>NZ_JAPYZZ010000009.1 GCF_027460065.1 Martinezella rhizogenes | reverse complement strand
TCGAAAGCGTGTGCGCGATGCCCTCTACATGGCAGCCCTTGTCGCTTATAGAATGAGATCGCCATTCGCATGCCTCATTCAAACCATGCAGGCCAAAGGCAAACCGTTCAAGGTCATGATCATCGCCATCGCCCGCAAACTGCTCGTTATCGCAAACGCCATTCTCAGAGACAAAACCACCTTCAGAACAACTTGAAACAACACGGATCAATACAGTTGCCAGCCAGCCCAAGTCCTTGGGCTGAAAGGCCATCCCGCGCCGCGCAGACGCGCCGTGGCTGGATGCCGGATCAAGCCCGGCAAGACGGTAGAGCGGTCTACGATCTTCCTCATCAACTCTAGCCCGGCAATTCTGTCGGGTTTTTTATTGCTGAAAATTGCTGTCCGGCCTTTTTTCGCTGTCGCGTGATAGCGGTATTTTCGGGAAAAACATTGCTTTTGGAACAGGCCGGCGGGAACAGCGATGCCGGCATTTGAAATTTCAAAAAAATCAATTTCATCAATAATTTAACGCAAAGCAATTCTTCGTTTCAAAGCAAGAATTGCTTTCTGGACCCACGCTTTGGCTGCCTGCACTGTGAACTGGAAATCTCACCCTCACATGATGGATGCCATGGCCAAGGACACGCTTTTTCTGATCTCCCCCGGTTTTGAAGACCCCAAGCACCCGGGTGTCCGCTTCGTCTGCCCGCATTGTAACCAGATCGAGGGTCTGCTTGCCGCCTTTCCAGACCTTGCTGGGCAGATCGATATCCGCCGTGTCGGTTTTCAGCGCCCGCGTGAGGCGGTCATCGCCGCCGTGGGTGAAGAAAACCAGTCGCTACCGCTGTTCGTCTTTGCCGGCGAGGCGCCCGCTGACGCCGCGGCAAAGGGCGATACGCACTTCATTCAGGACACCAAACGCATTTTGCAAATTCTCGCCGAGCGCCACGGGTTCCCGCAGTTGCATTGAGCTGCCGCACCCGCACATCGGATTTTTTTCGGAGACAGACATGAGCATTTCCAGACGCCAGTTTCATAAGATCGCACTTGCCGCCGGCGCATTCGTGGCGCTTCCGGGCGGCTCTTTCGCCGCTGCCGAAGAGCCCGTTTCGGGCGGCACGCTGAAGATCGTTTATTTTCCCGAGCCGACCCAGCTCGTGGCCATCAACACCAGCGCGGGCGGCCCGCAGTTCATCGGCTCAAAGATTTATGACGGGCTTTTGACCTATGACTACGAGCTGTCACCCCAGCCAAGTCTTGCGAAGGAATGGAGCGTTTCGGCCGACGGGCTGGAATATGTCTTCCATCTGCAGCCGAATGCGAAGTTCCATGACGGCAAACCGGTGACATCGGCGGATGTGGAATTTTCCATCCTGCGGCTGAAAGAGGCGCATCCGCGCGGCCGGGCGACGTTCTCGAACGTTGAAAGCGTCGATATATCAGATCCGCTCATTGCGAAGGTGAAGCTTTCCAAGCCGGCGCCGGGCCTGATCACTGCGCTTGCCTCGTCGGAATCGCCAATCGTGCCGAAGCATATTTTCGAGACCTTCAAGCCGACAGATAATCCGAAACCCGCCCAGATCATCGGCAGCGGCCCGTTCGTGCTAAAGGAGTGGGTGCCGGGCAGTCATATCCTGCTGGAGAAAAACGCCAATTATTGGGACGCGCCGCGCCCCCATCTCCACCGCGTCATCATCCGCCTCATCAACGATGCGGGCGCCCGTGCTGCCGCACTGGAAACCGGCGAAGGGGATATTGGCCCCAACCCGGTCGCGCTTGCCGATCTGGAACGGCTGAAATCCATTCCAACGCTGAAGGTGGATGACCGCATCTATGCCTATGCCGGCCAGCAGAACCAGCTCGTCATCAACCTTGAGAACGAATATCTCAAGGAGTTGAAGGTGAGGCAGGCCATCGCCCATGCCATCGACGTTCCGGCGCTCATCGATACCGTGCTTTACGGTTATGCGGTGCCGTCGCCGACGCCGATCAGCCCCGGCCTTGCGAAGTTCCACAATGCGGATATCGGTTTTGCCAAGTTCGACGTCGCGCAGGCGGAAAAACTGCTGGATGAGGCGGGCTTCCCGCGCAAGGACGGTGGCAAGCGCTTCAAGCTCAGGGTCACCACCAACCCGTTCAATCCGCAGACCTATTCGGATTTCATCGCGCAGGCGCTATCGAAGATCGGCATCGAAGCGGATATCCAGAAATTCGATTTCGGCACCTATGTGAAGGTCGTCTATACCGACCGTGCTTGGGATCTTTCGGTGGAATCCCTCTCCAACACCTTCGATCCGACGGCCGGTGTGCAGCGCGTCTATTGGAGCAAGAACTTCAAGATCGGTCTGCCGTTCTCGAATGCCAGCCATTATTCCAATCCGGAAGTGGACCGGCTGCTGGAAGCGGCGGCAGTGGAGCCGGACATCGAAAAGCGCGCGGCTTTCTTCAAGGAATTTCAGGCCGTTGTCGCCAGGGACCTTCCCGTCATCAATCTCGTCTCTCCCATCCAGCCGGTCGTCGGCAGCGTGCGCATCAAGGATTATGCGACAGGAGCAGAGGGGCTGAGCGGCAATCTCGCCAAAGCCTGGGTGACGAAGGAGGCGTGAGCCTCCTTCGGTTTCAAGCCGCGTCAGAGCGAATAAGAGGTCATTTCCATGAGCAGAAAATCCGAAAAGCTGGTTCTCAATGCCTTCATCTATCCGGGCGGACATCATGAGGCTGCATGGCGGCATCCGGATTCGGAGCCCCATCGCGTCACCGATATAAAGCTCTATCAGGATATCGCCCGCAAGGCCGAGGCGGCGAAGCTGGATGCCATCTTCTTTGCCGATGCGCCGGTGCTGGATGCCAATATTCGCTATGCCGCCCGTCACCGGCTGGAGCCAATCACCATGCTTTCGGCCCTCGCCGCCGTCACCGAAAAGATCGGTTTTATTGCCACGGCCTCCACCACCTATTACGAGCCCTACAATCTCGCGCGGCTGTTTGCGTCCGTCGATCATATCAGCGGCGGCCGGGTTGGCTGGAACATCGTCACGACCTCGGCGGATGCTGCGGCCGGCAACTTCAATCTCCAGAGGCATCCGCCGCATGCCGACCGTTACCGCCAGGCCATCGAGTTCGTCGATGTGGTGACGAAGCTCTGGGACAGCTGGGAAGACGATGCCATCGTCGCCGACAAGGAAAGCGGTCTGTTTGCCGAGACGGACCGCATCCACCCCGCCAATCACGATGGCGAATTTTATCGGGTGCGGGGCGCGCTCAACGTGCCGCGTTCACCACAGGGCCGGCCGGTCTATGTGCAGGCAGGCTCCTCGGAGGAGGGCCGTGGTTTTGCGGCGCACTATGCTGAGGCAATCTTTACCGCGCATCAGACTCTGGAGAGTGCGCGGTCTTTTTATTCTGACATCAAGCGGCGCGTGGCGGCCACGGGGCGCAACCCCGCCCATGTGAAAATCCTGCCTGGTATCAGCCCCTTTATTGCACCAACCGAGGAGGAGGCACGCAAACTTGAGGCCTCCTTCAACGATCTCATCCAGCCGGCCTTTTCGCTCGGGCAATTGCAGCGCATCACCGGCATAGACCTGTCATCGGCCGATCTTGACCAGCCGCTGCCAATAGAGGCCGTCGAGGCGACACGCGCGCAGGCGGATAGCAGCCGCCATCAGCTGGTTCTTGATGTCATCGACCGGGAAAACCCGACGATCCGGCAATTGCTGCACCGGCTCGCCGGCGGGCGCGGCCACAAGGTGATATCAGGCACACCGGAACAGGTGGCGGACTGGATAGAGACCTGGTTCCGCGAAGGCGCAGCCGATGGTTTCAACATCATGCCGCCATGGCTGAATGGCGGGTTCGATATCTTCGTGGATGAGGTGGTGCCGATCCTGAAACGGCGAGGCCTGTTCCGTGAGGATTACGAAGGCGATACGCTGCGCGACCATTATGGCCTGCCACGGCCGGATAATATCTACGCGGCCAGAGAGTTGCAAAGGGAACGCGCCTGAGGTGGGACGGGCGTGTTCAGGCGGCGGCTTCGAGGGAGCGTATATCCTCGCGCAACAGAGCGAGTAGAGATGTGACCTCCGGCAGCCGCCGCCTGTCAGGACTGGTCAGCAGGTGATAACGGCTGGCAGTCGGCTGCGGTGAGCCGAAGGGGGCGATAAGACGGCCGTTTTTTAGTTCCTCCGAAATCAGCGAGTGGCGCGCGAGGCCGATGCCATGGCCGGATAAGATTGCTTCTATCAGCGCCGTCTGGCGCGAAAACCGTGGGCCTGTCGCCGAAAGCCGGAGCGGAATGCGGCACGCGCGCAGCCAGTTCGCCCATTCGAAGGCGGCGTCCAGGCCATTGCCGCGCAACATCGCAAAGCCGAGACCCCGCAATTGGGCGGGCTCGCCTGCAAGCCCATGGCGGGTTGCGAACTGCGGAGTGCAGACAGCGCTAACGGTATCGGCGAAAAGCGGCTCGTGAAGAAAGCCCGGAATTTGCGCGTGGGTGGCGACGATGGCGCAATCGGCATCAAAATGGGTGAGATCGACGGTTTCACCCTCGATGGATTCGATCGAAAGCTCGACGTCTCCGAGGGCGGGAACGATGCTGCCCAGCCGCGGCGCCAGCCAGCGGGCGGCAAAGCAACCCTCCGCCAGAACCTTCAACTGCGGTCGGGCATTCGAAACAATCAGGTCGGAAAGACTGCCGATCATGGTCTCGAAAGCATCGGCAAGGCCGGGATAAAGCGCGCTGCCGGCATCTGTCAGCAGCAATTCACCGCGCTGGCGGCTGAAAAGCGGCTGGCCGAGATGGGTTTCGAGAATGCGGACCTGCTGGCCGATGGCGGCGGTGGAGACATGCAGTTCCTCCGCCGCCCGCGAGAAGCTCGCATGGCGGGCGGCCACGACAAAGGCGCGCAAGGCGGTCAGCGGCGGCAGCCTGGAAAGTGTGGGCAGGCGAAAAGCTGCCCGGCTCGCGGCGGGGGCGACAAACTCCGTTCTCATTGCTGTTCCTCCTTTGCCGCCTGCATCTTCCGCATGGTCAGAACACCCGGCCTTCCCTGAGATGCGTCGTGGTGCCATTGAGGTAATAGTCACCAATCACCCGCGCTTTGTGGGCAAGCGGATTGTGATTGTAGACAGTGCGGATGTTGCGCCAGTGGCGGTCGAAATTGCGCCCGCTCGAGGTCGCCGAGCCGCCGCCGAGCTCATAGAGGTTGGTGGCGACGGTCAGCGAAAGCTGCGAGGCGATGATCTGGGTGCGGGCGGTGGCAAGCGAGCCTTCCATCAGGGCTGCCTCAATGGCCTCTTCGTCACCATTCGCGAAGGCGGCAGCCGTTCGGTCGAGCGTTCTGGCCGCTTCGCGGATGAGTGTCTTGACGGCGAAAGCGCCGGCGCTGATTTCACCCAGCATCTTCTGCACGAAGGGGTCCTGATTGGCGGTTTCCGCAGCGCTGTGAAGCGTGGTGCGCGCCTGGCGCAAAACATATTCCACACCGTCATTAAGCGCGCCCTGAACGGCGCCGGCAGCAGACGCAGCAAGGTGCAGCTGCCGCATGGCCGAGCTGTGGCGGCCGATCTGGGTGCCGAGCTTGCGGGTTGTCAGCTCATGAGGCAGCACCTCGACATTTTCAAGCAGCACGCCGCCGCTTGCGGTCATACGCTGGCCCATGCTGTCCCAGTCGTCGAGGATGGTGATGCCAGTGCGATCAAGCGGAATGAGCACGCCGATCGGCTGCTCGTCATCGCCAATGGCGCTGAAGGTGCCGAAATCGGCAAAGGCGGTGCCGGTCGCATACCATTTGCGGCCGTTCAGCCGGTAGCGGTCGCCATCGGCACTCAGTCGCGTGGTGATTTCGCCGGGGCGTTTGGTGCCCTGTTCGGTGCTGGCGCCCGCGAAGAGCTTGCCGGCGAGGACATGTTCAAGATGCCGCCGGTCCTCCAGCTCGATGGGGGCAAGGGCAAGATTTTCGGTGAAATTGAAATGGCTGCGCAGCGCGTGCGGAATATTGCTGTCGGCTTCGCCGAGGATCATCAGCACTTCGATATAGTCGGCAATCGAGCCGCCCGGTCCGCCCTTGGCTTCGGGGACACGCAGTGTGCCGATCTTTGCCTCCTTGATGAGGGCGAAGATATCGAAGGGCAGTTCCCGCTGGCGCTCGCGACGGGCGGCATCCCGGGCCGCGATAGCCGCAATGTCCTTTGCTCGGGCCAGGATCTCGTCACGGCTCGGCACGCCGGAATTGTCGGTGGTGGTTGTTTGCAGTTTCGGATTGGACATTGCAGCTTTCCCTGAGCGGATGTGAGGGCCTGCGGCACGGCGCGCCGCAGGCATGTTCGTCTGGACGATCAGGCGACCGCACGCGGCTTGAGCGCCGGGCGGTGTGCGGCTTCGAGATTGCGCGGCACGCGGCCTTCGACGGGATGGCTCGGATCGTTGAAACCGGGTGTCGAGGGATGGCCTGTTGTCACAAGGCTGTCGACCAGTGCTTCATCTTCGGCATCGATTTTCACATCGAGGGCGCGGATATAGCCGTTCCAGTGCTCTTCGGTGCGCGGGCCGGTGATGGCCGCGGTGACGAACTTGTTGTTCAGTACCCAGGCCAGCGCGAAATCCGCCGCCGAAACGCCCTTCGAAACGGCATGGGCCGCGATCTTCTGGGCGATTTCAACCGATTCCGGACGCCATTCCGTTTCCAGAACGCGCTTGTCGCCCCGGCCGACGCGGGTATCGGCGCCCGGCTGTTCGCCCGGCTGATATTTGCCTGTCAGTACGCCGCGTGCGAGTGGCGAATAGGACACGACACCAAGGCCATAGTGATTGGCCGCCGGCAGCTGCTCGGCTTCGGCCGTGCGGTTGACGATGTTGTAGAGCGGCTGGCTGGCAACCGGCCGGTCGATGCCGAGCTGGTCGGCCAGATGCGAAATTTCACCGATGCGCCAGCCCCGGAAGTTCGAAACGCCGAAATAGCGCAGCTTGCCGGCGCGGATGAGATCGGCGATGGCGCGCACCGGCTCTTCCAGCGGCGCATCGAAGACGGCGCGGTGGAAATAGAGGATGTCGATATAGTCGGTGTTGAGGCGGCGCAGCGAATTTTCGACGGTTTCGATCACCCATTTGCGCGAATGGCCGCCAAGGTTCGGGCCCTTGGTATGGGAATTGACGAATTTCGTCGCCAGAACCCAGTGATCGCGCGTGGACTTGATGCCGCGGCCAACGACCTCTTCCGACTTGCCGTCGTGATAGACATCGGCGGTGTCGATGAAGTTGATGCCCTGTTCGCGCGCCTTGTCGATGATGCGGAAGGCCACGTCATCCGGTGTCGGGCCTCCGAACATCATCGTGCCAAGGCTCAGCGGTGAAACTTTCAGCGCGCTGCGTCCGAGATAGCGATAGTCGACCATTATGGTTACTCCTTTAAGTTATTGGGCATGGTGGCAGGCCACGGCGTGGTTCTTGCCGAAAAGGGTGTAATCCGGCGCTTTTTCGCGACAGAGATCGGTGGCGAGCGGGCAGCGTGTGTGAAACCGGCAGCCGGATGGCGGATCGTGCGGGCTCGGCAGATCGCCGGAAATGGGCGCGGCCTGCTTGCGGCGGGCGGGATCCGGAACGGCAGCGAGAAGGGCGCGAGTATAAGGGTGCTTCGGAGAAGCCCAGAGTTCCGATGTCGGTGCGCTTTCGACGATCTTGCCGAGATACATGACCAGCACGCGGTCGGAAAAATAACGCACCACGGACAGATCATGTGAGACGAAGAGATAGGACAGCGAAAGCCGCTTTTTCATCTCCACCAGAAGATTGAGGATCTGCGCCTGTATCGAAAGATCGAGCGCCGAGACCGGCTCGTCGCAGACCACCAGTTCCGGTTCCAAAACCAGGGCGCGGGCAATGCCGATGCGCTGGCGCTGACCGCCGGAAAATTCATGCGGATAACGGTCGAGCGAATCCGTGGGCAGGCCAACCTGCGCGACGATGGCTTCAACAATCTCCCGCTGGCGCGCCCGGTCGCCGATGCCGTGCACTTTCAGCGGCCCGGTAAGGATGGTGCGCACCGTCTGTCGCGGATTGAGGGAGGCGAAGGGATCCTGAAAGATCATCTGGATGCGGCGGCGTATGCCGCGCAGCTGCGAAGGCGTCATTGCCGTCACATCAGCGCCCTTGAAGGTGATCCTGCCGGAAGACGGCTCGACCAGACGCATCAGCGACTTGCCGAGCGAGGATTTGCCGCAGCCGGATTCGCCCACCAGTGCCACGGTTTCGCCCGCCTCGATATCAAGCGAGACGTCATCGACGGCGCGCACGGTGCCGCGTCCGCCCGTATAGTGGGTGGAAAGACTATGCACTGACAAGAGCGTCATCGGACACCTCCTGGGATGTGGGAGCAACGAAGGGGCAGGCGGCGTAGCGGCCTTCCGAAATCGGCCTCAGCGGCGGCACGAACTGCCCGCAGAAACCACGGGCGCTCGGACAGCGTGGCCGGAAGGCGCAACCGCGTTCCCCCGTGGCGGAAACGATGGAGCCCGGAATCTCGATGAGCGGCCCGTCGCGATAATGCTGGCCGTCTTCCGCGCGCGGCGAGGCGGCAAGCAGGCCGCGCGTATAGGGATGGTAGGGGTTGGAGAAAACCGGTTCCGGCAATCCCTCCTCCACCTTGCGGCCGGCATACATGACCATCACCCGGTCTGCCCATTGTGCCACGATGCCGAGATCATGGGTGATGAGGATGACCGCCATGTTGAGATCGCGGCGCAGATTGTCGAGCAGCTGCAGGATCTGCGCCTGTATCGTCACGTCAAGTGCCGTCGTCGCCTCGTCGGCGATCAAGAGTTTCGGATTGCAGGCAACGCCGATGGCGATCATCACACGCTGGCGCATGCCGCCGGAAAGCTGGTGCGGATAATCATCCACCCGGCGGCCCGCATCGGGGATGTTGACGAGGTCCAGCAGTTCGATGGCGCGTTTGCGCGCCTGATGCCGGTCGATCTTCTCATGGATGCGCAGCACCTCGATGATCTGTTCGCCGACCGTCAGCACGGGGTTGAGCGAGGTCATCGGCTCCTGAAAGATCATCCCTATATCCCGGCCGCGAATGCCGCGCCATTGCCGCTCGGAAAGCGGCAGCAGATCGCGGCCCTCGAGCAGAACCCGGCCGCCGGTCTTGGCGTGGGAGGGCAGGAGGCCGATCAGGCCAAGCGCCGTCAGGGATTTGCCGGAGCCGCTTTCGCCGACGATCGCCAGCATTTCGCCGGGACTGACATCGAAACTGACGCCTTTGACCGGCTGGGCAGAGCCGAAGCTGACGGAGAGATCATGGACTTCGATCAGTTTGTTCATCGGCGTTCCTCCGAAAAACGGGGGTTGAGCGCATCGTTGAGGCCATCGCTGATGAGGTTCAGCGAAATGACAGTGAAGACGATGGCAAGACCGGGAAGGGCGGTCAGATACCAGGCCGTGCGGATGACATCACGGCCGGAACCGATCATCGAACCCCAGGAGACACGGTTGGGATCGCCAAGCCCCATGAAGGACAGCGCTGCTTCCATGAGGATCGCCCCCGCCACCATGACCGAGGAGGTGACGATGATCGGCGGCAGCGCATTGGGCAGGATTTCCTGAAAGACGATGCGGGCATGGCCATAACCGAGGCTACGAGCGGCGAGCACATAATCCTTTTCGCGGATGGCGCGGAATTCCGCACGGGTAAGACGCGCAACGAGCGGCCAGGTGATGATGCCGATGGCCGACGTGACCGTGGTGACAGACGGCTGGGCGATGGCGACCAGCACTACCAAGAGCACGAAATTCGGCAAGGTCTGGAAGATTTCGATGAGCTTGACGAGGATATCGTCGATGACGCCGCCGAAATAACCGGCGAAGGCGCCAACGGCGATGCCGATGGTGAGCCCGATCAGCGTTGCCACGACACCGACGGTGAGGGAAATGCGTGCGCCATGCACGATGCCGGCCAGAACATCCCGGCCCATGGAATCAGTGCCGAGCGGATAGGCCGCGTTCTGGCCCGGCCACAGGAACGGGCGGGCCACCATTTCCAGGGGATCGCCGGGATAGATCAACGGGGCGATCAGTGCGGTGACGATGACAGTGGCGAGAAACAAGAGCCCGACGATGGCATTGGGATTGGTGAGGAAGATTTTCAGTTCGCGCCGCAGTCCACGTCGCGGCACGGAGACGGAGCGGGCCGAAAGCGCATCCGGGGCATGGATATAAGGCCATGCCTTTTCTTCCGGCTTTTTCGGTTTGGGATTGGTCTCTTCAGCGCCAAGTTCCGCCGTGTTGAGAACCGCTGTCGTGTGGGAAGAATTCATCGGCTTTCTCCGATGCGGGGGTCAAGCCATGCCTGCAACAGGTCCACGGCCGCATTGACGATGATGACGACGAGGGAGGAGAGAAGCAGAATGCCGAGCAGCACGCTGAAATCGCGCGCCATGACGGCTTCGAAAGCGAGGCGGCCAAGGCCCGGCCAGCTGAAGACGGTTTCAACCACGACGGCGCCGCCGAGCAGGCCGCCAATATGCATGCCGGCCATGGTGGTGATGGGTATGAGCGCGTTGCGCAGGATATGGCGTGTGGTGAGCCTGATCGGCGAAACGCCTTTGGCACGCGCCGTGCGCACATAGTCTTGGGATTTCACCTCCAGCATCGCCGCGCGGGTGAGGCGGGCATAAATGGCCAGAAAATAGAGCGCCAGCGACAGGGCAGGGAGCACGATGTAACGCAGCCTGTCGAGAAAGGCTGAAAAGCCGGTAAGGCTGCTGCCGATGGTGCTGTCACCGCCGGACGGAAGCCAGCCGAGCTTGACCGAAAAGGTCAGGATCAGCATCAGGCCGATCCAGAAACCCGGTACGGAATAAAAGATCAGTGAGCCAATCGAAATGATCCGGTCCGGCAGCTTGCCGGAGAAGAGCGCCATGATGGAGCCGAGGAACACGCCGACGAAGATCGCGATACCAAGGGCTGCGCCCATCAGCGCAAGCGTGCCGGGCAGGCGCTGGCCGATAAGGTCTGCCACCGGCATGCCGTATCGCGGCGAAAAACCAAGGCTGAACTGGGCCAGATTGCCGAGATAGTTCATCAGCTGATGCAGAACCGGCAAATCCAGTCCAAAGCGGGAGCGTATTTCCGCCATGGTCTCGACGGTTGCCGAACCCGCTTCCGCCGCCAGCACATCGGCGGCATCGCCGGGCGCCAGCTGCAGCAGGAAGAAGTTCAGGATGACGATACCGAGAACCGTCGGAATGGCCTGAATGGCCACCCGTCTTGCCTGCGATAAAATCCGTTTCGAATTCGACATCGGCTCCAGTCCGTAAGCGTGGGAAACATAAAATCAGCCTCTAAAGGCGCGGCTATTAGTTGACTAATTTTATGGAATTTGTCAAAGAGTAATAGAATTATTTTCTGAAATTTACGGAAATATGCGCCATAAAGAAAAGATAATTCCCAGTTACGAGAATGGTTGGTTCTTCATGCCAAACTCACTCTCCTCTGCGGAACAAACTTCTTCCTAAGCGCGACCGTTCAGTTTGCGGGTTTTTCGCCGGTTCAATCAAGGAGAGGGTATCGCATGACTATTTTCAACCAGACGACGCGGCGAGGGTTTCTACTGGCGTCGGTGGCGCTTGGCGTGGTGTCTTTGCCAGGGCTGAAGCTCCTCGCGGCGGAGCCGGCAAGTGGCGGCACGGCCACCCTGCTCATCTCATCGGAACCGCCGGTGCTGACGACGATCGCGCATACGGCCTATAATTCCGTCTATATATCGCCAAAGGTGACCGAAGGTCTGCTGACCTATGATTTCGATCTCAATCCCAAGCCGCTGCTGGCCAAATCATGGGATGTGAGCGCGGATGGCCTGCGTTACACCTTTAAACTGAGGCCTGGCGTGAAGTGGCATGACGGCAAGCCGTTTACATCCGCCGATGTGGCTTTCTCCATCAATACAATCAAGGAAGTGCATCCGCGCGGCCGTAATACATTCCTGAACCTTACCAGCGTAGAGACGCCTGATGAGTTGACGGCGGTTCTGGTTCTTTCCAAACCAGCGCCATACCTGATAACGGCGCTCGCCGCCGCCGAAACGCCCATCGTGCCGAAACATCTCTATGAAGGCACGAAAGTCACGAAAAACCCGGTCAATCTCGCCCCCATCGGCACCGGCCCGTTCAAGTTCAAGGAGTGGGTGCGCGGCAGCCATATCGTTTTTGAGCGCAATGCCGATTATTGGGATGCGCCGCGCCCCTATCTCGACAAGCTGATCGTGCGCTTCATTCCTGACGCTTCCGCCCGCGCGATTGCCATTGAAACCGGTGAGATCGATCTCGCCCCCAGCACGCCGGTCGCCTATAGCGATCTCGACCGCCTGAAAGAGCTTCCGAGCCTCGGCTTCGAGACCAATGGCTATCAATATACCAATTCAATCAGCCGCGTGGAATTCAACCTGGAAAAGGATGTGTTCAAGGATGTGCGCGTCCGTCGCGCCTTCGCGCATGTGATCGACCGCAACGTCATATTCAACACCGTTAATTACGGTTACGGCGCGACCATTACCGGGCCGATCAATCCCAAGCTGACGAAATGGTTCGTTGATGATCTGAAAACCTATCCGATCGATCTGAAGGCCGCCGAAGCGCTTCTCGATGAGGCCGGATACAAGCGCGGCGCGGATGGCATCCGTTTCAAGCTCAATCTGGATTATGTGCCCAGCACCGAAGCCTATCCGCGCGGCGCGGATTATATTCGCCAGGCGCTGGCGAAAGTCGGCGTCGACGTGACGGTGCGCACGCAGGATTTCGCCACCTATACCAAGCGTATCTACACGGATCGCGATTTCGATTTTGCCTATGAGGGCATGAGCAATCTCTTCGATCCCACCGTCGGCGTGCAGCGGCTTTACTGGTCGAAGAACTTCAAGAAGGGCGTGCCTTTCTCCAATGGTGCGGCCTACAGTAATCCGAAGGTGGATGCGCTTCTCGAAGCCGCCGCCATCGAGATCGATCCGGACAAGCGCGTTGCGCAATGGAAGGAAATCCAGCAGATCCTCGTAGAGGATGTGCCGGCCATCGATATCGTAGCAGCACCAGAAATTACCATCTTCAACAAGCGTATCGCCGATCACACCATCGGTGCCGAAGGTGTGGCGGGAAGCCTCGCCTTCGCGCATATCGCCGCATCCTGATCGTTTCACCAGACCCGGCCCCTTTGCTGCGGGCCGGGACTTTTCCCTTTCATCGAGGACAAAGCCATGAGCACGTCACTTTCTGAAATCTGGTACACACGCTGCCCGGTGCCCACGCCCGTGGGACTGGCGGCGCAGCTCGGTTATCTCGGGCAGACCTTCGAGGAGGTCGGCATATCGCTGAAATCCATCATCGATTCGCCTGACCGCTCCGTTCGTCAGAGCCATTTCAACCACACGCTGGAATGGTCCTTCCGTCACGGCGGCAATGTGCCGCCCATCCGCGCCCGTTCGGAAGGGCGCAATACGCGCCTTGTCGGCATTACCTGGACGGATGAGTTTCAGGCAATCATCACCCTGCCGGAGACCGGTATTCGCTCAGTTGCCGATCTTGTCGGTCGCCGTTTCGGCGTGCCGCGCAGGCCGGAAGGCATTGTCGATTTCATGCGGGCGACGGCGCTGAAGGGGATCGTCTCGGCGCTTTCGCTGGAAGGGCTGACGGTAGAGGATGTCGAACTGAAGGATATCGTCATCACGGATTCGGTGCTGGCCTCGCAGGAAGGACCGTTGCTTTTCGGGCTGAAGCGCCGACAGTCTTTCGGTGAGGAGATCATCGCGCTGCTGCGGGGTGAGGTCGACGCGATCTTCGTCAAGGGAACGGCGGGTATTGCTGCCGCCAATCTGATCGGTGCGGTGCAGGTGGTGGAATTCGGTTTTCATCCCGATCCGAAAATACGCATCAATTCCGGTTCGCCCCGGGTGCTGACGGTTGATGGGCGGCTTGCCGATGAGCGTCCCGATCTGGTGGAGCGGCTGGTTGGTGCTATCGGCAAAGCCTCGCTCTGGGCGGAGCAGCATCCGGAAGAAACCCGTCGTTTTATTGCCCGTGAGGCCGGCGCGACGGAGGAGCAGGTTCTGGCCGCCAACGGGCCGGAGGTCCACCGCCATCTCGGCCTTGGCCTTGATGCGGACCTTGTCGCCGCTGTCGGTCACTACAAGGATTTCCTGCATCAATGGGGTTTCCTTGAAAACGACTTCGATCTCGGCGAATGGATTGACGATCGTTTCGTGACGGCGAGTGAAAGGGCGGTGGCATGAGTGGTGCGTTATCCGCCGTTCCGCGCCCGCCGGAGCAGCAGTCCAGCCCCGTTGCGGTTGCAACTGCGCTGGCCGACGATTTCAGCCTGACGGCGGCGGACCATGACAAAAGCGGCGAATTCGCCGCCGGCAATTTCGAAGCGCTTTTCAAGTCCGGCCTGCTGGGTCTCGTCACGGCTGAAAAGGATGGCGGCTGGGGCGAGGGCATGGAAACGGCACATGCCGTCATCGCGGCCATTGCCAGGGGCGATCCGTCCACCGCCCTCATTCTCGCCATGCATTACAGCGTTCATGCCGCGATACGGCGCGGCAAGTGGCCGGTGGCACTTGCTTCAAGGGTGCTGGCCGCCAATAGCAGGGAGCCGGCGCTTTTGAACAATGCGCAGGCGGAACCGGGGGTCGGTTCGCCGGCCCATGGCGGCCTGCCGGAAACGACGGCGCGGATCGAGGGCGATGTCTGGGTTGTCAATGGCCGCAAAAGTTTCGTCACCGGCCTGCCGGGTCTGAAATGGGCGATCGTGCTCGCCGCGACGACGGAAGAGGCGCCGCGCCTGATCCAGCTTCTGGTACCGCTCGATGCGCCGGGCATCACCCAGGAAAAGGCATGGGAGGCGACCGGCATGTATGCCACCGCAAGCCATGACCTGGTGCTGAAGGAGGTAAGGGTGGCGCTTGCCGATATCGTTGCCGAACAGCCGGCGGATGAGCCGTTGCGGCGCGATGAGGCAGACGGCTATAATTTCTTCGCGCTGCTGGCTTCCGTCTATCACGGTGTTGCGCTTTCAGCACGTGACGATCTCTTGCGCCATCTGAATGGCCATGTCCCGGCAAGCCTTGGTGCGCCGCTCTCCTCCATTCCCCGCATTCAGGAAGGTCTCGGCCAGATCGAGGTGCTTCTTGCGGCAAGCCGGCGCCTGCTTCTTTCCGTCGCCCGTGATATCGATGCGGGAGAGCGGGTGGGTACGGATGCGCTGGCCGTTCGCCATGTGGTGATCGACAATGCGGTGGCGGTGACCGATCTGGCGCTGGACCTTGGCGGCAATCGCGGCCTGCGGCGGGACTACAATCTCGAACGCCATCACCGCGATGCGATCACGGCAAGGGCGCATGCGCCGCAAAGTCACATGATCCGCACGATTCTCGGCCGTCAGAGCATCAAGGCGGCGGGCGGCTGATTGGCGGAAGCACCGGGCGGCCTCGCTTCGACAAGATCGCCCGGCATCGTTTCCGTCTCAATCCCGCAGCAGCGGCAGCAGCCTGTCGCCCTGCCGTTCGATTTCCTTCAGATAAGGCGTGTCGGAAAGGATGAAATGGGTGATGCCAAGCGCGCGGTATTTGCGCAGCGAGGCGGCGACATCCTCGGCCGAACCCACCAGCCATGTGGTTGCGGCACCGCCTCCGCCGAATTTGCCGGGCGCGGTATAAAGATTGTCGTCCAGCACATCGCTTCGATGGTGCAAATCCAGCAGCCGCCGCTGTCCGACCGCTACGCCTTGCAGATGATCGTTCCATCGCACGCCATTATTGGCGGCCATTTCGGCGACCTTCGCTTCGGCGTCGTGCCATGCTTGTGCTGTCGTCTCGCGCACCAGCGTGGTGATCCGCAGGCCGAATTGCAGCGGCGGCAGGTCGCGGTTGAGCGTCTTACTGAAGTGTTTGAGCCTTTCTATCCGTTCTTGCACGTCGGCAAGCGGTTCACCCCAGAACAATTGCACATCGGCCTCGGTTGCGGCGACCTGCTCGGCCGCTTCGGAAGCGCCGCCGAAATAAAGCCTGGGATGTGGCCGGTCGGCGCGTGCGGCGATCCGCGGCAGGACAGTGGAATTCTTCACCCGGAAATGCTCACCGTCAAAGGTGACGTTTTCTTCCGTCCAGAGCCGGCGCACCAGCCGCATGAACTCTTTCGTGCGCGCATAACGCTGCGCCTGATCACCTTCCTCGTCGCCATAGGCTGCAAGCTCGTCCCGGCCCGAGACGACGTTGATCCGCACGCGGCCACCGGAAAGCTGATCAAGCGTGGCGGCGGCCGAGGCAAGGTTGGCCGGTTTCCAGTAACCGGGGCGAATGGCGATCAGCGGCTCGAATGTGGTGGTCCGTGCCGCAAGGGCCGCCGCGACCGTGAAGGTGTCGGGCCGGCCCCAGCCGGTGCCAAGCAGCGCGCCCTTCCAGCCGTGGACTTCAAGCGCCTTCGCATGGCTGGTCAATGTATCGAGGCTGTTATGATTGTCGCTGACGGCATCGCCGCGATGACCGGGTTTGACGTCATTGGGAATGTACCAGAGAAATTCGCTCGTGCTGCTCACATCATCCGCCTCAATTGTCGGTTTATCGCGCGGAGGAGGGACCCGCCGCCGACAAGAGAATGGCAAAGCTGCGTCGGCACGGCCAAGCAGGGGCGTTTCTTTTGGTATCCGGCGGCGGAAAAGCTTTGCGCAGACTTCGCCGATATTGCACATATTTTCCATGTAAAAAATTGAGATAAAAGATTCCTCTTTTCGGATGATCATAAAGCCCAAGGGAACCCATTTTCTACGTGGCTGTCATTGAGTGGTTTGATTTTTCCCCAGGCTTGAAAAGGTGAGCAAGGCAATATTCGACGGGAATCGCAAGTTTCTCCATTCTTGAGACACACCGCCCGCAAACCACGGAGTAGGCATGTGTACCACCTTGATTGTGCCCGGTCTGAACGGTTCGGATGAGGGGCATTGGCAGCGGCACTGGTTGCTGGATGATCCTCAGGCTCAACTGGTCGATCAGGACAATTGGCAATGCCCGGTTCTCGAAGATTGGATCGAAAGTCTTGAGGCAGCGCTGTCCGCGGTTGAAAGCGCCTATATTGTTGCCCACAGCCTCGGTTGTCCGCTCGTGGCGAATATGGCGTCGCGACCTTCGGCTGCCAAAATCAGGGGCGCACTTCTGGTCGCCCCCGCCTATCTCGATCGGGTGGAGGCGATGCATCCCTGTATCGTCCGGTTCGGCGCTTTTCCGCAGCAGCCGCTTGCTTTTCCCAGTCTCGTCGTGGGCAGCATGAACGACCCCTACATGAATCCTGAAGAGCTGGCGCACACCGCCGCGAACTGGGGAAGCGACCTCGTCAATCTCGGCCCCGTCGGGCATATCAACATTGCCGCAGGTTTTGGTAGGTGGCCCGGAGGTTATGCGCTTTTCGACCGTCTGAAATCCACCGCCGAAAAGACTGCGACCGGATCGAGACTGCACGGATTGCCGACGAAACATGGTGCGCATCTTCGGGGCGACGCTGGCGTGCTCTGAAACGGAATTTTTCCCGCTGCCATATCCTTGGTCGACCTTTGCCGGTGATGCCTCAATTATAGAATAGTAATTTTATGGAAAATATTGACGATTTTTGCCAGTCGCCGGAGGATAGGGGAATTGAGCAAAGGAGGCGCACATGCCGCAGGGACTTCATGCGTTTACTTTCGATCTGTTCGGCCTGACCCGGCGTCAGCCCCGTGAAGACGAGCAGCTTCATCTTCACCCGCTGGATCACTCCGGGCGCATCCGGCAGGGGAAAAGCGATCTCGAACTCGAGCGGGAAGAGATATGCGAAATGAACTTCGCGATGCTGGGCCTTTACCCGGTCTTCTGAGCACAAGCGTTCCTTTCCCTTTGGGAGCGCCATTCATCCGAGAGAGAAACTCTCCGCGATGGATGGAAATTGGAACAAAATTTCTTAAACGCGCCGGGGAACTGGTTACCCTTTCATCATGACGCCGCATCGCCCGAGGGGCGGATTGTAAAGGACCTGCCGATGAGCAAGCACGATAAACCACTCGATTTCCTGTGGTTCATACCCACTTCCGGCGATGGCAGCTATCTCGGTTCGGACGATCTGTCGCGTCCCGCCGATCCCGGATATTTCCGTGAAATAGCGCAGGCGGCGGACAGGCTCGGTTACTCCGGCGTGCTCATTCCCACCGGCGTCGCCTGCGAGGAATCCTTCATTCTCGCGGCCAATCTTGCCGCCTATACCGAAAAGCTGAAATTCCTTGTCGCCATTCGTCCGGGCGTTGCTTCACCCGCTTATTATGCGCGTCTGGCCTCCACGCTCGATCGTGTGTCCCATGGCCGTCTGCTGCTCAACATCGTGGTTGGCGGCAGCGCGCAGGAACTGGCCGGTGACGGTATCTTCCTGCCGCATGACGAGCGTTACGACCATGCCGACGAATTCTTTCAGGTGTTCAATTCCCTGATCGAAACCGGCAAGGGAGATCTCGACGGCAAATACATCAAGGCGCAGGGTGCCCGGCTCGGCCTGCCACCGGTGCAGGAACCGCGCCCGCCGCTTTATTTCGGCGGCTCCTCCGATGCCGGCATCGAGTTTTCAGCTGGCATCACCGACAAATATCTGACCTGGGGCGAGCCACCGGCACAGGTGGCGGAGAAGATAGGCAAGGTGCGCGCCGCCGCCGCCAAAAAGGGGCGGGAGGTTACCTTCGGCATTCGCCTGCACTTCATCGTGCGCGAAACCGATGAGGAAGCATGGGCCGATGCGGAGAAGCTGATTTCAAAGCTTTCCGATGAGACCATTGCCTCTGCCCAGGAAGTCTTCTCCAAGGCGTCGGACTCCGTCGGGCAGTCCAGAATGCAGGCGCTGCACAATGGCCGGCGCGACAAGCTGGAAGTCTCTCCCAATCTATGGGCGGGCATAGGTCTCGTGCGCTCTGGCGCAGGCACGGCACTCGTGGGTTCGCCGAAGACGGTGGCGGCGCGTCTCAGGGAATATCAGGCGCTTGGCATCGATACCGTCATTGCTTCCGGTTATCCACATCTCGAAGAAGCCTATCGCCTGTCCGAGCTGCTGTTTCCGGAAATCGGCCTCGACGGGCCACGAAACCAGATCCGTTCATCGTTCGGCGCAAAACAGGTTTTCGGCGGTGGCGGCCATGGCGGTAACGTCAAGCTGGTGTCCGGATCCTGATCCATCCACGGAGGCTTGCAGCGATACCAACGCGACGGCGGCATATAAAACATTATTTCTATAGAATATTACGATTATGGAAAACGATGTCTATTTCAGCCCCCGCCGCCGCTGCTAGCTATTGAACAATTCAGCTGTTTCAGGAGTCACGCGATGACATTGCAATATGCGGCCAAGGATCAACAATTCATCAATCTGCGCGACCCGGTCGCCGGCAGGGCGGCGGATGCCGACAGCCTCAAGGCGGCGCTGAGGACGCTCGGCGGTGGCGTCAGCGTTATTACCGCAGGCGAAGGGAATGAGCGAACGGGCGCGACCGTGACCTCGGCCACCGCTTTGTCGGTCGATCCGCCGCGAATCCTTGTCGCGCTCAACCGCTCCTCGTCCACATGGCCGGTGGTGCAGAGTTTCGGTCATTTCGCCGTCAACATCATCGGTGCGAACCATCAGTTTGTCGCCAACCAGTTTGCCGGCATCGGCGGCCTCAAGGGCCCCGACCGGTATCGCGGTGCGGAGTGGACAAGGCTGGCGAGTGGCGCCCCCATTCTCGAAGATGCCGTGGCCGCGATCGATTGCACCATCGAAGAGGCGATCGAGCGCCATAGCCACGTCATCGTCATCGGCAAGGTGGAGGCGATCCGTGTCGGCTCCGGCCATTCGCTGCTCTACCAGAACGGCCGGTATCATTCACTGGACTGAGCGTCGCCCGTTCGACGCTTTCATTTCGGCGCTTTCATTTTGTCATTGTTTGAGGGAGTTGAGCATGGGATCCGTCACGCCTCTTGGCGAAAGACTTCGTTTCGTTCCTCCACGCCTCGGCGCGGATATCGATGTGCTGACCGTCGCCCGGACGATCGCCGAAAAATGCGCCATTGAAAATCCGGGGCAAATCCATGCCCGGATTGCCCGCTCCGGCCTTCTCGCTCTCTCGGTTCCCACGGAACTCGGCGGGGCGGATATAACCAATGATGTTCTCTCGCAGGCGCTTTCGATCATTTCCGCAGCCAATGCAGAGGCGGCACACGATCTCGTCGAGCATTTCACCGCGCTTGAATTCATCCGCAATGCGGGTAGCGAAGACCAGCGCAAGGCCCTCTTCGCCCGCCTCGATCTCGGTGAGACCTTTGCGCTGGCGACATCCGATGGCGGGTTAGATCAGGCAATCCCGGTAACGGCCGACGACTATGCCCTGCGGCTTCCCGACAACATTGCGAGATCGGCGAGGGCCAATGCGGACTGGATCGTCGTGCCGGCCGTCAATACGTCCGGGCAGCCCCTGCTTGTCGTTTTGCGTAACCGGCCGAATAGCTCATGGGAGGGCCTGCTGCGCGCCGATCAGATGGTGTTTCTTGCCCAGGGTGCGGGCAATCTCGCCATCTCCGTTTCCACCCTGTTAAAGGCTGCGGTGGCTCTGGGGCAAAAGCAGCGTGAGCTTTCAGTGCTGCTGATCGACAGGTTGGCCGATGATGGCGCGGCGAGACCAGTCATTGGTGAGATATTTCTCGCCATCGAACTACTGAAGGCACAGATATCAAGTCTTGCGACCCATATCGATGCGGCGCAGGTGGGAGCGGAAAACGTCACCTGTCGTTCGGTCCGCAACAATGCCATCACGCTTGAAATCCTGATGGCGCGCCTCGGTCTTGTCGAGGGCGTCAGCGAATCCGGACTCATGGCATCACTGGTGGATGATCTGCGCCGGCAATAAAGAGGATACTACGGTTTCTGCGAAATCCTATTCGCCGGCTGGGATGGACCGCTGGTCCTGCCCATCCTTTGCGACGAATTGCGCGAGCGTCATATTGTCCAGAATGGTTGCGATGGCATCACGCACGTCCGTCATCGAAACCCTGACTTGACAGGTCTCGGGATCATCGCAGTCATCGCAGGCTTCAAAGGCCGTGCGGCTTGCGCAGCGAATAGGCGCAAGCGGGCCATCAAGCGTGCGGATGACCTGTCCGATCATGATTTCGGACGGCATTTTCGAAAGCGAATAACCGCCATTCGGGCCCTTCTTGGAGCGCAGAATGCCGCTGTTGCGCAGTTCCAGAAGAATGGTGTCCAGGAATTTTTTCGGGATGTTGTTACGGGTCGCGATCTCGGTCACGAAAGCGGTCTCGCCCTGCGGCAGACGCGCCAGATCGACAAGCGCCTTTAATCCGTATTTGCCTTTTTTGGTCAACATCGCCTGATCCGAAAAGAGAACCGGCACAGTCACAATGCCGGATCATATTATTCCTAACTTACTTAGTAGTTTTTAGCGAATTCCGGTGCAAGCCTGTTTCCGTAAGATCTCCAGTGAAAGCGGCTTGTTGAAGCCTTTTGGGGCAAGGTTTTCAGCATTTTCGAGCGCTTTGATCAGGGCAGCATTCGAAATCTGATTGAAAACAATATTTTCTCTGATCCCCTCGCAGCATGGAACAAACATCCTTTATTAGAATATAAAATCGGTAGACAAACTATGCGTCAAAGACACACGAGGTGACGATGTATACGCTCAGTTTGCTCGATAAAAGCCCGGTGCCAACGGGTGAGGACGCGGCAAGCGCGTTCCGCGACACGATCAATCTCGCCAGGCGCGCCGAGGAACTGGGGTATCGCCGGTTCTGGGTGGCAGAACATCACAATTCGCCGGAGGTTGCCGGCTCCGCACCCGAGGCGCTGGTGGCGTGGATATTGGCGAAGACATCGCATATCCGCGTCGGTTCGGGTGGCGTCATGCTGCAGCATTACAGTCCTTACAAGGTTGCCGAGGTCTTCAATGTCCTCTCGTCGCTGGCGCCCGGCCGGGTCGATCTCGGTATCGGCAAGACGCCGGGCGGCCTGCCATTGGCGACCTCCGCTTTGCAGCAGGCCTATGATCCCGCCCGCAAGCCGGATTTCGAGACGGCTTTTGGCGAGCTCACGACATTTCTCTCCGGCAGCGCACCGGCGGACCATGTGCAGGCCGGGCTGCAGGCGACGCCCGTGCCGCCGGTTGCGGCGGAGCGGTTCCTGCTCGGCGCCAGCCCGGAAAGCGCAAGGCTTGCGGCGTCGAAAGGATGGAATTTCGTTTTTGCCGGCCATCTCAATGGCGATCCGGAGGTTCTGCGCCGCAGCCTCTCGGCTTTTCGCACGGAGAGCGGCGGAAGTGCGCCTATCCTTGCTCTTTCGGCTTTCGCCGCAAGCGATCCCGCCCATGCGGCAAGACAGGTCGAAGGCCAGCGCATCTACCGCGTATTTCTGAGCGATGGCAGGGCCTTCAATCTCGGCCGCCGCGAACAGGCGGAAGAATTCGCCCGCCAGTCCGGCGACAGCGATTATCGCATCGAAGAGCGTAAACCCAACGTCCTGTATGGCGGGCCCGACGATATTCACCGGGCGCTGCGCGCGCTTTCCGAAGAGCATGGCATCGAGGAATTCATCATTGAGCCGCCGCATGTCGGGGCCGATCAACGACTTGCCTCGATCGAACTCTTGGCCACGCATCGCCTGTCCCGGGCGGCGTGATTTTGTTCTCAGGAGAAAATGACATGACGAAAAAGAAAATCCGTTTCGGCATCATGCTTCAGGGTCCCGGCGGGCATATGAACGCCTGGCGACATCCCAAGAGCCCGGTCGATGCCAGCGTCAATTTCGACTTCTTCAGGAAGACCGCGCTGAAAGCCGAAGCGGCCGGCATCGCTTTCGCCTTTGTGGCGGATGGCCTCTATATCAACGACAAGTCCATTCCGCATTTCCTCAACCGGTTCGAGCCGCTGACCGTCCTTTCGGCGCTCGCTGCTGTCACCTCGAAGATCGGTCTCGCGGGTACGGTCTCCACCTCCTACAGCGATCCCTTCACGATTGCCCGACAATTCGCCTCGCTCGACCTTCTGAGCGGCGGCCGCGCGGGGTGGAACGCGGTGACGACGCCGCTTGAAGGCACGGCGAAGAACTACAGCCGCAACCACCCCGAACATGCACTGCGTTACGAAATCGCCGACGAATATCTAGAGGTCATCAAGGGCCTGTGGGATAGCTGGGACGACGGTGCCTTCGTGCGCAACCGCGAGACGGGGCAATTCTTCGATCGAGACAAACTTCACACGCTCGGCCACAAGGGCCGTTTCTTCCAGGTGGAAGGCCCGCTCAACATCCAGCGTTCGTCGCAGGGGCAGCCGGTGGTGTTCCAGGCCGGTTCCTCCGATGCCGGCATCGGCCTTGCCGGCAAACATGCAGATGCTGTCTTCACTAATTCCGCCTCGCTGGAGGAAAACCAGACCTTCCTGAAGCGGGTGAAACAGAGTGCGGTCGCGCAGGGCAGATCGGCGGCGGACGTCAAGATTTTCCCCGGCATCGGGCCCATCGTCGGGGAGACGCAGGAGGAGGCGGAGGCGAAATACGACGTCATCCGCAACCTCATCACCATCGAAGATGCGCTCGCCTATCTCGGACGCTTCTTCGATCACCACGATTTCAGTGTCTATCCGCTGGATGAGCCTTTCCCCGAGCTCGGCGAGATCGGCAAGAACAGCTTCCGCTCGACGACCGACCGCATCAAGCGGCGGGCGAAGGAAAAGAACCAGACGCTCAGGGAAGCGGCGCTGGAGGCCGCAACACCGCGCGAAGGTTTCATCGGCACGCCGGACAAGGTGGCGGACGAGATCATCCGCTGGGTGGAGCATGATGCGGCCGACGGCTTCATTCTCGGCTTCCCGGTGATTGCCGAAGGGTTGGATGATTTTATCCGTCTCGTCATTCCGGTGCTACAGCGGCGCGGTTATTTCGATCCGCATCTGGAAGGCGCGACTTTGCGCGACCATCTCGGCCTGCCTTTCAAGGAAAGTGTCTATTCCGGCGGCGAAAGCAGCGCGGACAAGGCCATCGCATAAGATTGCGGCCGGGCGGCGATGATTGCAGCCCGGCACAGATTTCAAGACGCGGGGCGAAAACGCGCTGCGCAGGAGACAGAACCATGAATATCCACATTGACGGCGCGCGTCCGCAGGACGACGCCGAACGGGGAATCTTTGCCTTCATCGAGGAAAGCATCGCCATCCGGCACGATCTTCACCGGCACCCAGAGCTATCGCTCAAGGAGACGCGCACGGCGGCGCTCATCGCCCGTTATCTCCTGTCATTCGGATATGAGGTGACGGAAGGTGTTGGCGGTAACGGCGTTGTCGCCACGCTGAAACGCGGCCACGGCGAGAAACGTCTCGGCATCCGCGCCGATATCGATGCGCTGCCAATCCATGAAGAGACGGGCCTTGCTTATGCCAGCGAAACACCGGGCATCATGCATGCCTGCGGTCACGATGGCCACACGACGATCCTGCTTGCCGCCGCCCGGTATCTCGCCGAAACCTCGAATTTTTCCGGCACGCTGACGTTGATCTTCCAGCCTGCGGAGGAAATCGGCGCCGGTGCGAGAGCGATGATAAAGGACCGGCTGTTCGAACGCTTTCCCGTCGATGCCGTCTTTGGTCTGCACAATTGGCCGGGTGTGGAAACCGGCCAGTTCGGCTTCGTCGAAGGCCCGGCCATGGCCTCCGTCGACAAGGCGAGGGTGCGTATAATCGGCAGGGGCGGACACGGCGCAGCACCACATGAGACCGTCGATCCGGTTCTCGCCTCGGCCAGCTTCGTCACCGCCCTGCAAAGCATCGTCTCGCGCAATATCGATCCACGCGAGATGGCGGTGCTGACTGTCGGCTCCATTCATGGCGGAACCGCCTCCAATGTCATTCCCGAAAGCGTGGAACTGCAAATCACCGCGCGCGCCTTCTCGCCTGCCGTGCGCGACAGGCTGGAGGAGCGGCTTCCGGCGCTGGCCAGAGCGCAGGCGGAAAGTTTCGGCGCAAAGGCGGATGTCTCCTATTCCCGTGGTTTCCCGCCGGTCATCAATCACGCACAGGAGACGGTTTTCGCCCGCGATGTCGCCAGACGGCATTTTCCTGCTGCACAGATCGCCGACGCCTTTCAGCCACGGACGGCGAGTGAGGATTTTGCCTTCATGCTGCAGGAGCGGCCCGGCACCTATCTCTTCGTCGGCAATGGCGAAAGCGCGCCGCTGCACAGCCCGCACTATGATTTCAACGACGCGATCATCGCTCCGGCAGCGCGCTTCTGGGTGCGCCTGGCCGAAGCCTACCTCTCCTGACGCAAAATTGAGGACAAGGACATGAACGACAGTTTTTTCTACACATCGGTCCAGGATCCGCTCGCAACCCCGCTTCTGGAGGAGTTGCTGTTCGAATATGACAGCCGTTACGGCACCTTTTTCAACGCGGAAGGCGCCAAGGCGGAACTGAACAAATATCCACCGGAGGCCTTCAGTCCGCCTTCGGGCAATTTCCTGCTGCTGCTGCGGGACGGCAAGCCGATCGCCGGTGGTGCCTTCATGCGCCACGACGATGAGACCGCCGAGTTCAAGCGGGTCTGGACCCATTCCGCTCATCGCCGGCAGGGGCTCGCAAAAATCGTGCTGCGCGAACTGGAAGAGCAGGCGGTCCGGCAGGGTTATGCCCGCGTCTATCTGACCACGGGTTTCCGCCAGCCGGAGGCGGTCGGCCTTTATCTCACCAATGGTTACCGCGCGCTCTTCGATACGGCGGCCGACCCCGAGACGATCAGGTCGCTGCCCTTCGAAAAATGGCTTTCCGATACGGTTCTGGACGGCGCGCCGATACCGGCGGCCCGGCCGCAACCTTCCCCGGCCCACCCCTGAAAGGCCCGTTCCGATGACAATAGCCTCTGATTTTCCGCATGTTGCATTGAACGAACCGAAGGCCGCTGCAGTCGAGAGCGGGCTGGCCAAAGGCGGTTACTCCCATTTCCGCATCGTCCCGGCCCGGTATCCGCTGCGGACGGTAGGCACGGTTTTCTCCGTTCTCGTCATCGCGGCCGTCCTGCATTCCATTTTCGGCAATCCACGCTGGGGCTGGGACGTGTTTGCTGAATGGTTCTTCGCCGAACCGGTGCTGGTCGGCCTTGGGCGAACGCTGCTGCTCACCGCGCTCGGCGCCCTTTTCGGTTTCGTGCTCGGAACACTGTTGGCGCTTGCCCGCGTTTCCCGTTCGCCATTGCTGGTCGCCGTCTCCTGGACCTATATCTGGATTTTCCGGTCGATCCCGCTGATCGTGCTTCTGCTGATCCTCAACAATCTCGGTTATCTCTATGAGACCGTGACGATCGGCGTGCCCTATACCGGCATCAATTTCTTCAGCTGGAACACCACCCAGCTGATGACGCCCTTTGCGGCCGCCATTCTGGGGCTGACACTCAATCAGGCCGCCTTTGCATCCGAAATCGTGCGCGGTGGTATTCTCTCGGTCGATCAGGGCCAGCTAGAAGCCGCCGCCGCCCTCGGCCTGCCACGCCGGCGGCAGGCCTCCCGTATCATTCTGCCGCAGGCGATGCGCTCGATCCTGCCGACCGCCTTCAACGATATTATCGGCCTCGCCAAGGGCACGTCGCAGGTCTATATCCTCGCGCTGCCGGAACTGTTCTACACGATCCAGATCATCTATCGGCGCAACCTCGAAGTGATCCCACTGCTGATGGTCGCGACCGTCTGGTATCTGGTGATCCTGACTGCGCTCTCTATCGTCCAGTATCATATCGAGCGACACTTCTCGCGCGGCGCGCTGCGCAATCCGCCGCCCTCGTTGTTTGCCACCATTTTCCGCACCTTTCTGCCGCGCAAATCCACCCCTGACAGGGCGGAGGCGGTGACAAGCGTGGCCGCCAGGCCCGAGCGTGCAGCGCCTGCGCGCGCCGCGAGCTTCCAGCTCGGTAATCGCGGTGGTTCGGTCAATATCCACGGTGTTTCGAAATCCTTCGGATCGCTGAAGGTGCTTGACGATATCAGCCTTTCCATTCCGGCGGGTAGTGTCACCACCATTCTCGGCCAGTCGGGCTCGGGCAAGTCGACATTGCTGCGCTCCATCAATCATCTGGAACGCGTCGATGACGGTTTCATCGCCATCGACGGCGAGCTGGTCGGTTATCGCCAGAAGGGCGACACGCTTTACGAATTGAAGGAGCGGGAAATCCTCAAGCGCCGCGCCGAAGTCGGCATGGTATTCCAGAGCTTCAATCTCTTCCCGCATCTGACCGCGCTTGAAAACATTATCGAAGCACCGGTCGCGGTTCGCGGCATCTCGAAAGAACAGGCTGAGGCCGAAGCGCGTGATCTTCTGGCCCGTGTCGGGCTTGCCGATAAGGCCGGGGCCTATCCCCGCCAGCTTTCCGGCGGGCAGCAGCAGCGCGTGGCGATTGCCCGCGCCTTGGCCCTGCGGCCGAAGGTGCTGCTCTTCGACGAACCGACATCGGCGCTTGACCCCGAACTGGTCAATGAGGTGCTTGATGTCATCAAGGAACTGTCCCGCTCCGGCGTCACCCTCATCATCGTCACCCATGAAATCGGTTTTGCCCGCGAAGTCTCGGACAGGGTCGTCTTCATGGAGCAGGGCCGCATTCTCGAAACGGGCACGCCGGAAAAGCTGTTCAACAGCCCGGATCATCCCCGCACCGCCGAATTCCTCGCAAAAGTTCTCTAATCAAAAACAAAGGAAACACTCACATGGCATTTTCATCGAAATTATTGTCCCTGCTCGCCGCCGGTCTTTTCACCGCCACCGCTTCCCTTGTGCCGGCCGCGCATGCGCAGGAGGTGGACCTGTCACCCGAGCAGAAGGGCCGGGTGCGCACCGAAAAGGTGGAGGAGGCGATCAAGCTTCTGCCCGCCGGCCATAAATTCATTGCCGATGGGAAACTGACGGTCGCGACTGTACCCTTCCGCCTGCCGTTGGTGGATTATGCGAGCGACACTAAGACAGCGATCGGCGTAGAGCCGGATATTGCGCAGCTGGTCGCCGACAGTCTTGGGCTGGAATTGCAGCTTGTACCGATTGCCTGGGCGGACTGGCCGCTTGGCCTGTCTTCCGGCAAATATGATGCCGTTACCTCCAACATCACCGTGACGGAAGAGCGCAAGCAGAAGTTCGATTTTTCCAGCTATCGCAACGACTTGCTCGGTTTTTACGTGGGCAATAACAGCAAGGTCACCTCAATCGGCAAGCCCGAGGACGTTGCCGGGCTGAAGGTTATCGTCGGCGCCGCCACCAATCAGGAGCAGATCCTGTTGAAATGGATCAAGGAGAACAAGGCGAAGGGACTGGCCGATACCGAGGTGCAATATTACGACGATCAGGCCGTGCTTGATGTTGCCCTGCAATCTGGCCGCGCGGACGCCTATCTCGGCCCCAACGCCACTTCGGCCTTCCAGGCGGCAAGCCAGAAGAAGACAAAGCTCGTCGGCACCTTCTCTGGCGGCTGGCCGGAAGCGGCGGAAATCGCCGTTGCCTCCAAAAAGGATGCCGGCATTGCGCAAGCCATCACGGCGGCGTTGAATGCCCAGATCAAGAACGGCAATTACGGCAAGGTTCTCGCCCGCTGGAACCTCGGCTCGGAAGCCATCACGCAATCCCGCACCAACCCGCCCGGCCTGCCGAAGAGCTGAGCGCGAAGTGCCCACAAGCTGAACTGCCAAATGCTGAGTTGCCAAATGCTGAGTTGAAGGTGGGACATCACTCAGCCGGTGGCGCGGGCATCCTCCCGCCCGCGCTACTTCCGTCCCGCAATCCTAATCGGGAAACCACAATGACCTTCATCTCTCGTTTCGCTACGGTTACGCTTGGCGCGTTCCTGTCCATTGCCGGTTTTGGATCCGCTTCCGCCAATGATGTCTTCGATCTGTCGCCGGATCAGCCCGGCCGCATCAGGGTCGAAAAAGACCCCGGCGCGATTGCCGCCGTGCCGAAGGGTTTCAAGTTCGTCACGCCGGGCAAATTGACCGTTGCCGTTTCTCCCGGCGGCCCGCCGCTCGCCACCTATGCAACGGATGCAAAGACGGTGGTCGGCGCCGACCCCGACTATGCGCTTGCGGTGGCCGATAGCCTTGGTCTTGAACTGGAACTGGTGGCGGTGGCATGGGCGGACTGGCCGCTCGGGCTTGCTTCGGGAAAATACGATGCCGTCATCTCCAATGTCGGCGTGACCGAACAGCGTAAGGAAAAGTTCGATTTTTCGACCTATCGCCAGGGCCTGCACGGCTTTTTCGTCAAGTCGGACAGCGGCATCACCGAAATCAAGGAGCCGAAGGACGCGGCGGGGCTGAGGATCATCGTCGGCGCCGGCACCAATCAGGAGCGTATCCTGCTGAAATGGAGCGATGAGAACGTCGCCGCCGGATTGAAGCCCATCGAGCTGCAATATTATGACGACGAGGCCACCCGGTTTGTCGCGCTTTCGGCAGGGCGGGCGGATGTCATCGTTCAGCCGCATGCGCAGCTGGTTTTCATCGCGGCGCGCGACAAGACCATCAAGCGTGTCGGAACGCTCTCCGCCGGCTGGCCGGAACGATCGGATGTCGCCATCACCACGCGCAAGGGGTCGGGACTGGCCGATGCCCTGACGCTTGCGACCAATGATCTGATCAAGAGTGGCGCTTACGCGAAAATTCTGGATCGCTGGCAGCTTTCGGAAGAGGCTCTGCCGGAGTCACGCACCAACCCGCCCGGCCTGCCAAAAAGCTGATTGCTTGAATAAATGCGGTGGACGGCAATATCCGCGGGTTCCGGCCTGCGGATATTGTTTCGTCGGCAGCCTTAGAAATCCGCGACTTTGCCCCAGGCCGAGCCCTGGAAACGGCTGGGATGATAGGGAGCGGGGTCGACGATCGGGTTTGAGCCCGTCACGATATCGGCGATCAGATGGCCGGCACCCGGCCCGATACCGAAACCATGGCCGCTGAAACCGGCGGCGAGAATAAACCCCGGCAATTCGCTGGTCTCGCCGATGGCGGGAACCCCATCCGGCGTGCTGTCGATGAAACCGGCCCAGGTGGCGGCGATCCGCGTTTTGTTCAGCGCCGGCAGAAGTTCGAGCGCCCTCTTGTGGGTTTCCTGGATGGCGGCGGCGTTGGGTTTCGGGTCAAGAATGCGCACCCGCTCCATCGGCGTCGGCGCATCGAGGCGCCAGCGTTTCAGCGTCTCGTGGCCGCTGCGAACGCCCTCCAGCCCGCCTGGGCGCAGGCTGCGCCAGCGTTTAAGGAACATCGGCACGAATTCGCGGGAAAACCGCATCTGCTGTGCCGTCGGGTCAATGCGCCCCAGCCCGCTGATGGCGAGGGTGTAGCCGCCATTGTGTCGCTTCGTTACCGAAACGGCGGCTGTGTGCAGCGCATCCGGCAGGCCTTCCGCGCCCGGCGTGACGGAAAGAATGGAAGAGCGGACGGAAGCCTGCGGAAAACGAATGCCGAGCTGGCGGCAGAAGGAGGAGGCCCAGGCTCCGCCGGACATGATGGCGGTTTTGGTGCGAATGGTGCCTTTTTCGGTGACGACGGCGCTGACCCGGCCGCCTTCCGTTTCCAGTCCCCGCGCGGCGCAATTCTGGTGTACGGTGCCGCCCAGTTTGATGATGGCGCGCGCGACCGCGGGTGCCGCCATGGAAGGATCGGCCGTGCCGTCGGTGGGTGAAAAGACGCCGCCCTTCCAGTGTCTTCCGGTTGCCCGGCCGCGTTCGCTGGCCTCATCGGCGCTCAGCATGTGCGTTGTCACCCCTGCCGTGATGGCAAAATCACGCCAGCGCGCCCAGCCGGCGAGCTCCGCCTCATTGTCGCTCAGGTAAAACAGCCCGCAGCGGCGAAAACCGGTGTCTTCGCCGCTCTCAGTGGCGAATTGCTCCCAGAGTGCGAGGCTTTGGGTAGAGATCGGCAATTCGCGGGCATCGCGGTTCTGCTGGCGGCACCAACCCCAGTTTCGGCTGGATTGCTCCGCGCCAACAAGGCCCTTTTCGACCAGCGCCACTTTCAGGCCGCGCCGGGCGAGGTAATAGGCGGTAAAGACACCGACAATGCCGCCGCCGATAATGACGGCGTCCGCGGATTTCGGCAGTTCCGGCGATGTCGTGATCTGTTGCAGCGGGGCGGGCATGGTCGGACTCCTTATATTCGTCCTAATTTACCTCAGCCAACGTGTAAACGCTGCCAGACTGGGCCACTTGCCGGAATCTCCTGCTGTTCGGTGATGCTTCTGCAACTCTTTATGCTGCATCAAAAAAATATCCCTACGTCGACAGGGCTCGCCCATGTGATAAGATTTCCGTCAACGCGCCAGAATTTTATGCTGCGCTTACAAAAACAAAAAAGGGGTTCCGCAGATGATGAAACTTGATCGGATCGACATCAAGATCCTTTACGAGCTGCAGAAAAACGGTCGCATCACCAATGTCGAACTGGCGGAGCTCGTCAACCTGTCGCCCAGCCCCTGCCTGATGCGGGTGAAGAAGCTGCAGGCAGAAGGTTATATCGAAGGTTATTCGGCGCAGATCAACATCAACAAGCTCGGCCAGACGCTGACGGTCTTCACGGAGATCACGCTCAAGAACCACCGCCAGATCGATTTCGCCCGCTTCCTGGGCGTGGTTGAAAAGATCGACCAGGTGGTGGAGTGCCATCTTGTTTCCGGCGGGTATGATTATCTGCTGAAATTCGTGACGTCGGGCATCGTGGAATATCAGTCGATCATGGAGCGGCTGACGGATATGGATGTCGGCATCGACAAATATTTCAGCTTCGTGGTGCTGAAATCGCCGATCATCAAATCGCATATGCCGCTGACCAGCCTGTTTCCGCTTTGAGGCGGAGAGGGTGCCTCAAGCGCCCACAAAATTGATGGTTTTGGAAAGGCGTTGCATTCACACGCCGTCATCTGATCCTGGGTCCAGTGCGGTCAAGTCCTTGATCGCAAAAGAGTCTTTTCACGGCGCAGACGCGTCGTGGCTGGATGCCGGCTCAAGATCGGCATGACGGAGGAGAGTTTCTCACCTCTTGGAAAACGCCCGCACCAGCTCTGCATCCTGCTGGAGATTGTCAAGCCATGTCGGATCCAGTTTCGGCACCGAGGAGAAGAGCAGCTTTGAATAGGGATGGGTGGGCGATTTGATCGCGTCCGTTTCCAGATGCTCCACCTTCTGTCCGCCATACATCACGACAATTTCGTCGCAGATGGTCTCCACCACGGAAAGATCGTGGCTGATGAAGATATAGGAGAGGCCAAGCTCCCGCTGGAGTTCTCCCAGAAGATCGATGATTGCGGACGCGACCACGGTATCGAGCGCCGAGGTGATTTCATCGCAGATGATGAGCGACGGTTCGGCCGCAAGTGCCCGGGCGAAATTGACGCGCTGTTTCTGTCCGCCGGAAAGGCCGGAGGGGTGGCGATGGCGCACGGAGCGCGGCAGCTTCACCATATCGAGAAGCTGGTCGATCCGCGCATCGCGCGCCTTGCCCTTCATGCCGTGATAAAAGGTCAGCGGCCGCCCTAGAATATCCTCGATGGTTTTTGACGGGTTGAGCGCTGTATCGGCATATTGGAAAACGATCTGCATGCGGCGCAGCTGGTCGCTGGTCCGACGTCGGGCATCGGCATTCAGTTGCTTGCCTTCGAAGATCACATGGCCGCTTGCCGCCGGCAGGATACCGGCAATCGCGCGCGCCAGCGTCGATTTCCCGCAGCCGGATTCGCCGATGATGCCGAGATTGCGACCGGGGTAGACCGCAAGGTTGACGGAATCCACCGCCCGCACCAGCGGCATCTTGTCGTCGCCCTTGGTGCCGTAACCGGCGATCAGATTTTCAATATCCAGCAGCGGCGTTGCCCGTTCCTGCTTGGCGGGTGTGACCACGCGGACCTTGTCATGAAACGCGGTCAGCAATTCCTTCGTATAAGGATGTTGTGCATTTTCGAGAATATCCTTGGTGGTGCCGGTTTCCTGCACCTCGCCGCCTTTCAGCACGACGATGCGGTCGGCGATCTGGGCGACGACGGCGAGGTCGTGCGATACATAAACGCCGCTGATGCCGCCCTTGCGCATGGCCGATTTGAAGGCGCGCAGAACCTCTATCTGGGTCGTCACATCAAGGGCGGTGGTCGGTTCGTCGAAGATCACCAGCTTCGGGTCGCCGATCAGCGCCATGGCGGCGGAAAGGCGCTGCAACTGGCCACCGGAGACCTGGTGCGGATAACGCTCGCCGATGGTCTCCGGGTTGGGCAAAGAGAGCGCCTTGAAAAGTTCCACCGCCCGGGCGCGTGCTTCCTGCGGCGGCATCAGATGGTGGATGCGCGTGACTTCGATGACCTGATCGATGATCTTCTGCGCCGGGTTGAAGGCGGCGGCCGCACTTTGCGGCACATAGGTCACTTTCGTGCCGCGCACCCTGGCGCGCTCGGCTTCCGAAAGCTGGACCATGTCGCGACCGGCAATCTTGACGCTGCCACCGGAAATGCGGCAGCCGGGGCGGGCATAGCCCATCAGCGTCAGCGCGATCGTTGTCTTGCCGGAGCCGCTTTCGCCGATCAGCGCGACGATTTCGCCATCGGCGATGTCGATATCGACACCCTTGATGATATCGATGCGGCGGCCGCTGTCAGTGGTCGCTTCAACTTTCAGTCCGCGGATTTCAACGAGATTGTTCATGCTTCGCTCCTGTCGCTGATTTTCTGCGGCAGATTGTCGATCAGCAGGTTGACGCTGATCGTCAGGCTGGCAATGGCCAGCGACGGGAAGATGACGGCCGGTGCCGCAAACGGCAGGCCGCCGATATTTTCACGCACCAGCGCGCCCCAGTCTGCATCTGGCGGCTGCAAGCCAAGGCCGAGGAAGGAGAGGCCCGATAAAAGCAACACGATGAAGACAAAACGCACACCGAGATCGGCAAGCACCGGACGGATGATGTTTGGCAGGATTTCCGAGCCGATGAGGTACAGCAGGCTTTCGCCGCGTACGCGGGCAACGGTGACGAAATCCATGGTGTTGACATTTACCGCCAGTGCCCGGGCGAAACGATAGGCACCCGGCGTATAGATGACCGAAAGCGTGATGATCAGTACCGGAATGGAAGATCCGACCGCCGCAACGACCACAAGGCCGAACAGCTTGCTGGGTATCGAATTAACCGCGTCGAGAAACCGGCTGAGCGCGGCGTCGAACCAGCCGCCGATGACGGCCGCGCACATGCCGAGCACAACTCCGGATACGCAGGCGATGGTGACGGCCGCCAGCGAAATGCCGACCGTGAAACGTGCACCCATGAGGATGCGGGAAAAAACATCGCGGCCGAGATAATCGGAGCCGAGCCATAAATCTGATGTCATGGGGCCGAAATAATCGAGATCGACGATTTCACCCACCGGATGCGGAATGAGATAGGGTGCGAAAATCGCAACCATCGCCCAGAGGAAAATGACGAGAAAGCCGAAAACGCCGACTGCGTTGATCTTGTAACCCAAACGCGAAGTTCCCTGATATGTCTTGATATGATCGGTCATCAGCGCAGCCTCGGATTGGACATGATGGCGATGATGTCAGCTGTCGTGATGAGGAGGAGATAACCGACGCAGAAGATCATCGCGCAGGTCTGGATCAGCGGCAGGTCGCGGGTCGCGACGCCATCGACCATCAGCTTGGCGATACCGGGATAATTGAAGATCGTCTCGACGATGATGACGCCGCCGACAAGGTAAGAGAGCGACAGTGCCACCGCATTGACGATGGGGCCGAGCGCATTGGGCAGCGCATGGCGCAGCACGATGCGCATGCGCGGCGCGCCCTTCAAGAGCGCCATTTCGACATAGGGCGTATCAAGCGTTTCGATGACGGCGGCGCGGCTCATGCGGATCATCTGCGCCGAGACGACGAAGGTGAGCGTGATGACCGGCATGGCGTAAATACGCAGCACATCGAAGACCGAGTGGATTTCGCTGACCAGCGACAGGGCCGGCAGCCATTTCAGGTAAACGGCGAAAAGCAGAACGGCCAGCGTGGCGATCATGAATTCCGGCACCGAGATGACGCCGATGGTCAGGATGGTGACGGCCCGGTCATAAAGCGTTCCGCGCAGCATGGCGGAGCTGATGCCGAGTGTGAGCGCCAGGGGCACGGCGATGATGGTGGTGATGCCGGCAAGCTTCATGGAGTTGACGAAACGCGGACCGATGAGATCGGCAATCGCCATGTTGTTGGCATAGGAGGTTCCGAGTTCGCCGTGCAGCAGGCCGAAAAGCCAGCGCACGAAGCGCAGAAGTGCGGGATCATCGAGATGCATGGCGGTGCGCAGGCCGGCCACGGCCTCCGGTGTCGCCGCCTGGCCGAGAAGGATCGTCGCCGTGTCGCCGGGCAGCAGGCTGGTGGCGGAAAAGACGATAAACGACACGATCAGCAGCGTCGTCAGCATGACGACCAGCCGCCTGGCGACAAGGGATAATATGCGGCTGTTCATTCACATGCTCCTGCGACATGCCTGATGGTGGAGGCGTCCCGCATCCTGCGGAAAGCTCGCCGGGCGCTGTTTTGCGCCCGGCTCCATGGTCTATCAGGCTTCGAGCCAGACGTATTCGGCAAAGGCGTAACCCATCATGCCACCGAGCGGATTGGCCTCCAGTCCCTTCAGTTTGGAACTGATGGCATCCACATTGGTAAGGTAGGCGGGAATGATGGTGCCGGCTTCGTCGGCGATCATCGTCTGCATTTCGAAATAGATCTGCTTGCGCTTTTCGAGATCAAGCAAACCGCGCGCTTCAAGCATCAGCTTGTCGAATTTCGGCGACTTGTACTGGCTTTCGTTCCACGGCGCATCGGACGCATAAAGCAACGAGAACAAGATATCCGGTGTTGGCCGCGGGTTGATGTTGCCGAAATGGATCGGCGCCTTCAGCCAGTAATTGCTCCAGTAGCCATCGGCAGGAACACGCTGGACGTCCAGCTTCATGCCGATTTCCGCAGCCGATGCCTGGATGATCATCGCCATGTCGATGGCCGAATTCGCCGCATCCGAGGTGATGACCGGAATGGATTGACCGATGAGACCAGCCTTTTCGAAGTGGAACTTCGCCTTGTCCGGATCGAAGGCCTTCGGCTTGAGGTCGGGATTATGGTAGGGGCTCATCGGCGGGATCGGCTGGTCGTTGCCCACTTCGCCGAGACCACGAAGAGCAGCCTTGACGATCTGCTCGCGATTGACGATCGACTTCATGCCGGCAATGAAATCAGCCTTGTTGCCAGGCGCCTGGTCGAGACGCATGTTGAGATTGGTGTAGTTGCCGGAGGTTCCCTTCGACAGGACCACACCTTCCTGCTTGTCGAGCAGACGGAGTGCGCGCGGGTTGATGGCGGCCGCGAGCTGGATATCGCCGGAAAGAAGGGCGTTGACGCGGGCATTGTCGTCCGAGATCGCGAAGAACTCGAAGCTGTCGACATGCGGTCCACCCGATTTCCAGTAATTGGTGTTTTTCGACATGATCGAGCGCACGCCCGGCTCGAATTTTTCGAGCTTGAAGGCGCCGGTGCCGTTGCCCTTGGAAAAATCGGTCGTGCCGTCGGCGACGATCATGAAATGGTGCATGGCAAGGATCGTCGGCAGGTCGGCATTGGCGCTGGCGAGCGTGATCTCGACCGTGCTCTTGTCGACTGCCTTGAAGCCGGTCATCTGGGCGGCGATCTTGGCGACCTTGGAGCCGACGGCGGGGTCGAGATGGCGCTTCAGCGAAAAGACAACGTCGTCGGCGGTCAATGCCTTGCCATCATGGAAGGTCACGCCGGAACGCAGCTTGACCGTCCAGGTCTTGGCGTCCTTGGATTCGATGGATTCGGCCAGCTCCATCTGCGGCGTGCCAGAAGCCTCGAGGAAGCTCAGCCGGTTAAAAAGCGCGCAGCAACGGACGTAGTCCGTGGAAAGCGAGGCCTTTGCCGGGTCGAGAGTATCGGCGGTGGAGGAGGACCAGCCGGCCGCCTTCAGCGTGCCGCCCGATACCGGCGTTGCGGCCGCGGCCTTTGAGGCGCGGCCGAGAATGGCCGAGCCTGCGGAAAGGGCGACGCCACCGGCCAGCATCATGTGAAGCAGTTCACGCCGCGTCGCACCGCGGCGGATCGCCTGTTCAACGGCGGCATCGTCGGAGCGGGTCCAGTTTGTAATTCTGTCACTCATGGTCTTCCCCTTTTGTATGATTTGTTGAAATGCGTCAGCAAAAATGTCCGGCACGCCGCATCCCAGTTCGCGGCACACCATGGGAGGAGCGGTTCAGCCGCCCGTTTGCCTCACGGCCCCGGCAAGGTCGGCCATCGAGGTGAAGTGGAAATCCGGTTCGGTGAAGTTTTCCGGCTCGATCGTGCCGCCATATCCCTTCTGGGCGTGGCGGCGTTCGATCCAGCAATTGGTCATTCCGAGCTGCCGGGAAACGCCGATATCGTGGTACTGGCTTTGCGCGACATGCAGAATGTCGTCCTTCGATGCACCCTCGCTTTCCACGAAGGCAAACACCTTTTCGAAGAAGGCCGGGTCCGGTTTTTCCGTGCCGGTATCATCGGCGGTGAAGGCGGCATGAAAGGGACTACCGAGTTCCTTCGAGAAATATTCGAAGGCCCAACGCTGAGCGTTGGTCATGGCGATCAGGCGATGCGTCTTTGCAAGTTCGGCCATGGCCGCGCGGCTGTCCGCAAAGCCTTTCCAGCTTTTTGCCGCGTCACGCAGGCGTTCGCCGAGCGCGCGTTCCGCCGGCAGGCCAAGTTCAGGAGCGATGATCAGGTAAACGCGGACGAGATCGTCCGGAAACAGATCGGTCGCATCGGAATAGCGGGCCGCGCGGTAGAGAGCGAGCGCCTTTTCACCATCGACGTCAACGCCGTGTTCCGTGCCGATCTCAGCAAGCGTCGCTTTCAGACCACCTTCGAAATCGATGAGTGTTCCCACGACGTCGAAGCTCATATATTTGAAGTCGCTCAATTTTTTGGGCAATGTCGGTCTCCGCTTCGCCGCCTTGGCCTCTTGGGGGAGCCTGCGGCAGATTATTCTGTTCCCGGACGGGATCCTTGCCCCGTTCCCATTTGTGATTACGCCCTTTTTTATGGCGTTTAGTACCGTTTGCATTGATAGTTTGGCACTTCCAGCACGCTGGATACGCCGAAATGGATCGGCTGTTCGGCAGAATATTGCGAATATGCGGTGTGTTGCGACATTTCGAGAGGGTGCCGCAACGCCGCCCGCTTTTCCTCTCAGGCCATCGCTGCCCGCACTGCGGGGTCTTCAAGCGTCTGATCGAGCGTCTTCAGCGTCCGCTCGACGATTGCATCGATTTCGCTATCGGTGCAGCAGAGCGGTGGTGCATAGCCGAGGATGCCATTCGCGAAGGCGCGTACGATGAGGCCGTTCTCCCAGGCGCGGTCGAAAACCTTGCGTGCGGGGGCTGCTGCGGCCGGCAGGGGCGTCTTCTTGTCCTTGTCGGTCACGAGTTCGATGGCGGCAAGCATGCCCCTGCCGCGTACATCGCCAACCAGCGGGTGGCTTCTCAATCCTTCAAGGCCGGCCATCAGCCGTTGACCGGCACGGCGGCCGTTCTCCAGCAGTCCGCCTTCATAAAGTTTCAGCACTTCGAGACCGACGGCGGCGCTGACGGGGTGGGCGGAATAGGTATATCCGTGACCGATGGCGGCCTCGCCTGCGAAGTCAGCTATTGTATCATAAACATGGTCGGCCATGAAGACGGCGCCCATCGGCACATAGCCTGAGGTGAGGCCTTTTGCGGCCGTGATGAAATCAGGCACGATGTCCTCGTCGGCACAGGCAAAGAGTGGTCCCGTGCGGCCGAAGCCGGTGATGACTTCATCGGCGACGAACAGGACGCCGTAGGAACGGCAGAGCTCGCGCATGGCCTTGATCCAGCCCGGCGGTGGCACCAGAACGCCGCCCGAGCCCTGAATGGGTTCGGCATAAAAGGCGGCGACGCGGTCCGGTCCGATGGCCTCGATCTTGTCCTTCAGAATTTGCAGGGAGGATGCAATGATGGCGGCCGGATCACTGCCGACAGGATTGCGATAGGCATAATGCGACGGAATTTTGTGCTGCCAGTCATAGGGCACGCCGAAACCCGCATGGAAAGCGGGTAGAGCGGTGAGGCCCGAGCCGGCCGTGGTGGAGCCGTGATAGCCCTGTTCGATGGAAATGAACTGGTCGCGCTGCGGCTGGCCTTTCGCATGCCAGTAATACCGGATAAACCGGATGGTGCTGTCCACCGCATCGGAACCGCCAAGCGTGAAATAGACGTGGTTGAGATCACCCGGCGCGCGGTCGGCAAGTTCCGAAGCCAGCCGGATCGCCGGTTCGCTGCCAATGTCGAAATAGGCGGTGGCATAGGGCAATTCACGCATCTGCTTTGCCGCGGCTTCGACGATGCTGTCGTGCCCGTAACCGGCATTGACGCACCAGAGGCCGGCAAAACCGTCGATCAACTGATGGCCGGTGATGTCGGTAACGGTGGCGCCGCTTGCCGATTTCAGCACCCGCACGCCGAGCTTTTCATGGCCGCGGAAGGAGGAGACGGGGTGCACCAGATGGGCGCGGTCCAGTTCGATCAGTGAATTGCTTAACATGGGTCTCTCCGGATTCAGCCGAGTGCCTGGCTGGTCAATGCGAATGTCTTGAGTTTTGTGTCGGCTGCGATCTCGGCTTTCGGCCGGCGCATGGCGATGCCGCCGCCGACATGAGCAAGGCCGCGTTCGGCAAGCCAGGGGGCGAGGCCTGCATCCACCGTGGTATCCACGCGCAGGAATTCGCCGGCGCGTTCGGACACTATGAAAGCAATCAAATCTTTCGCGATTTCAACATCTTCTGCTACTACCGGGCCGATGACTTCACCACGTCCGAAGGCGCGCAGGGCGGCGAAACCCTTGATGACGCCGTGTTTGCGCACAAGTGCGAAACGTGCCCGGCTGGCGAGTACTGTAAAGAGCGCCGTGCGATCCGCGCCGAAAGCCTGTGCATCCAGCGCCGCAAGCTCGGCCGGTTCGATACTATCCACCCAGGCCACACCGGCAGGCCTGTCGGTCGCGGACGGAATGCCCTGGTGCTGGCACACCTCACCAAAGGCGGCAAAGCCAAGCTTTTCGTAAAGCGGCAGGCCATCGGCCGTGGCGACAAGACGGCATTCGCGATTTTCTGCCGCGTCCAGCGCCGCCTGCATCAGCTGACGCCCGAGGCCGCGGCCGCGCATGCTCTCGTCCACGATCACCATATTGACGGTAGCGCAGGTTTCACCGAGAAGCGTCGCCATGGCGGTTCCGACCACACGCCCGTTTTCCAGCGCGACGAAACCTTTGCTTAAGGAAAGGACTAGCGCCCAGTCTTCCTTCCGGTGCGGCCATCCGGCCTGACGGGAAAGTTCAACGGCCGCATCGAGATGGTCCGGTTGAAACGTTTGGATATCGATCAGGCTCGCTTGCATGCCGGAACTCCGTTTGTTCTCACTATTCATTGATAGACTGATGCCGGAAGAAGATTGTCCCGACAAATGGGAAGGTTCGATATGTTTCGCTGTAGCTTTTATCCGCCGCCGCATCTTATGCCGCATCTTGTCTGTATCGGGCGGTGAACCCGGGGCATGCCACGGCTTTGGGTTTGCCTCAACGCAACTCTCTGCCAAACTGGCGGCTGCATACGCAACAATCTGCTTCCGTGACCAGCAATTGCGGTGCGCCGACCGGTCAAAGGCTTTCTATGATCAGTTTATTCCGGCACGGCCGATCCCCAAGCAAGGATGACGACGACATGACCATCTTCCGCCCGAAATACATCTCCTTTGATTGCTACGGCACGCTGATCAATTTCCAGATGGCCGAAGCCGCCCGCGATCTCTATGGCGATCGCCTGGACGAAGCGCAGATGCAGCAGTTCATCAAGAATTTCGCGGCCTACCGTCTGGATGAGATCATGGGTGCCTGGCAACCCTATGCCCAGGTGGTCTATAATTCCCTGTCGCGTAGCTGCAAGCGCAACGGCGTTGCCTTCAAGGATGAAGACGCCACCTTCGTTTACGAGCGCGTGCCGACCTGGGGGCCGCATGCCGACGTTCCAGCCGGCCTTGCCAAGGTGGCGAAGGAAATTCCCCTCGTCATCCTGTCAAACGCCATGAATTCACAGATCATGTCGAATGTCGAAAAGCTCGGCGCGCCGTTCCACGCTGTTTACACCGCCCAGCAGGCGCAGGCCTACAAGCCGCGCTTCAAGGCGTTCGAATATATGTTCGATATGCTGGGCTGCGGGCCGGAGGACATGCTGCATGTTTCTTCCTCCTTCCGCTACGACCTGATGTCGGCCCATGATCTCGGCATCAAGAACAAGGTCTGGGTCAATCGCGGTCACGAGCCCGCAAACCCCTATTATGGTTATGTGGAAATATCAGATATTTCCGGTCTTGCGGGTGTCGTCGGACTGTAAGGAAAGGATCATGACCATGAAGCTCGTCTCCTACTGGCACGACACCGCTCCCCTGTTTTCGGGAGCGGCGGAGGGACCTGTGGAAGGCCACTATGATGTGGCCGTCGTCGGCGGCGGTTTCACCGGTCTAGGTGCGGCGCGCCAGCTCGCTAAAGCTGGCGCGCGCGTGGTTGTCCTTGAAGGGCAGCGGGTCGGCTGGGGTGCCTCCGGCCGCAATGGCGGGCACCTCAACAACGGCCTTGCCCATTCCTATCTTTCCGCCAAGGCGGAACTCGGCAAGGAACGCGCCATAGCCCTCTACAAGGCGCTGGATGATTCAATCGACACGCTGGAGGCATTGATTGCCGAAGAAGGGATCAATTGCAATTTCCGCCGTTCCGGCAAGCTGAAACTTGCTTCCAAGCCCCAGCATTTCGAAGGTCTGGCAAAAAATTTCGAGGCACTTCATGCCGAGGTCGATCCCGATACGGCGCTTTTGTCCCTTGCGGATCTGAAGGCGGAAATCGGCTCGCCCTTTTACGGTGCGATGCTCTCGAAGAAGAGCGCCATGATGCATATGGGCCGTTATGTCGCCGGCCTTGCCGAAGCTGCCAGCCGTCATGGCGCGGTGATCTTCGAAAACGCCGCCGTGACGAAACACATCCAGAACGGCAAGCTCCATGAACTGGAAACCCCGCGCGGCAAGGTGACAGCCGACAATGTTCTGGTCGCGACCGGCGCCTATACGCCCTCCGGCTTTGGTTATTTCCGCCGCCGTATCATCGCGGTCGGCAGTTTCATCATCGCCACGCGGCCGCTGACCGATGCCGAGATCAAGGCTTCGGTTCCGGGCAACCGCACCTATGTCAACTCCATGAACATAGGCAATTATTTCCGTCTGGCGCCGGATAATCGCTTGATCTTCGGCGGCCGTGCCCGTTTTTCCGCGACCTCGGACCAGCGTTCCGACGCCAAGAGCGGCGCGATCCTGACGGAAAGCCTTCATCGCATCTTCCCGCAGCTTGTCCATGTGCCGATCGATTATTGCTGGGGTGGTCTGGTCGATATGACCAAGGACCGATATCCGCGCGCCGGTTTTCATGACGGCGTGTGGTATGCGATGGGCTATTCCGGCCATGGCGCGCAGCTTTCCACCCATCTCGGCATGATCATGGCCGACACCATCATGGGACGTCCGGATACCAACCCTCTGAAGGGGCTGGACTGGCCGGCAGTGCCGGGCCATTTCGGCAAGCCCTGGTTCCTGCCTCTGGTGGGCCTTTATTACAAGATGCTCGACAAGTTTCAGTAATTCAAAGCGGCCTCCGGGCCGTTTTTTGTTGCATCGGCACAAAAAGAAGGGCCGCAGAGCGGCCCTTTAGGCGGGGAGAAAGAAACAGGCGTCAGGCAAGTCCGCCGATGTGGAACGTCTTCGTTTCCAGATATTCCTCGATGCCGACCTGCGCGCCTTCGCGGCCTAGGCCGGATTGCTTGACGCCGCCGAAGGGGGCGACCTCCGTGGAGATCGCACCGGTATTGAGGCCGACCATGCCGAATTCCAGCGCTTCACCTACCCGCCATGCGCGCTTGAGGCTCTCGGTGTAAAAATAAGCGGCAAGGCCGAAGGGTGTTCCATTAGCAATGGCGAGCGCTTCTTCTTCAGTCTCGAAGCGGAAGAGCGGCGCGACAGGTCCGAAGGTCTCTTCGCTTGCCAGCTGCATTGCCGTTGTTGCGCCCGTCAACACCACGGGTGCGGTATATTGCGGGCCTTCCGGCAAATCGCGCGGCCTGGTGATGATCGTTGCACCCTTGGCCACGGCGTCATCGATATGGGCGCGGATTTTCGCAATGGCCGGTTCGTTGATCATCGGGCCGATGGAGACGCCCGCTTCCGTTCCAGGGCCGACCCGCATGGCGTCGACGCGATCCGCCAGTTTTTTCGCGAAGGCGTCGTAAACGCTCGACTGCACGAGAATACGGTTGGCGCAGACGCAGGTCTGGCCGCCATTGCGGAACTTCGAAACGAGCGCGCCTTCGATGGCAAGATCGAGATCGGCATCATCAAACACGATGAAGGGCGCATTGCCGCCGAGTTCCAGCGACAGCCGCTTGACGCTGTCGGCAGCACCCCGCATCAGAAGCGAGCCGACGCGGGTGGAGCCGGTGAAGGAAATTTTCCGCACCGTCTCGTTGGCCATGATTTCATTGCCGATTTCAGTCGGCATGCCGGTGACGATGTTGATGACGCCTGCGGGAATGCCCGCCCGTTCGGCGAGCACACCAAGGGCCAGCGCCGAATAGGGCGTGAATTCCGAAGGCTTGATGACGACGGTGCAGCCGGTGGCGAGTGCCGGCGCGACCTTGCGGGTGATCATCGCATTCGGGAAATTCCATGGCGTGATGATGCCGCAGACGCCGACCGGCTCCTTCAGCACCACGATGCGCCGGTCGGGTGTCGGTGAAGGGATGGTGCCGCCGCCAATGCGCCGGGCCTCTTCGGCAAACCATTTGACGAAGGACGCGCCGTAGCGGATTTCGCCCTTGGCTTCGTCAAGCGGCTTGCCCTGTTCGACGGTCAGGATCAGGCCGAGATCGTCGATATTCTCGATCATCAGCGCGAACCATTTTTCAAGAAGGGCGGCGCGTTCGGCATGGGTCTTTTTCTTCCATGGTCCGAAGGCGGCGTTGGCGGCCTCGATTGCCGCACGGGTTTCCGCGCTGCCCATGTCCGGCACGGTGCCGATGACCGCCTGCGTCGCCGGATCGGTGACATCCACCACCTTGCCCGATGCTGCCGCCTTCCATGCGCCGCCGATCAAACCCGTCTGGCGAAAGAGTTCCTTGTCCTTCAAGCCCTGCATCATAATTCTCCGAAATCAGGCGAGTGCCGCGAGAACCGCGGCGGTGATGGTGTCCGTCTTATCCTTGCCCGGCACCGTGCCGATGCCCCGGCCGGTCGCCGTTTCCAGCGCCGCTATGATCTTTGCGGCGGCATCCTTTTCGCCCAAGTGCTCGAGCATCATCGCGCCGGACCAGATGGCAGCGATGGGGTTGGCGATGCCGAGATGGGCGATGTCGGGGGCTGAACCATGCACCGGCTCGAACATCGAGGGCGCGCTGCGGTCGGGATTGATATTGGCGGAAGCGGCAAAACCGAGGCCGCCCTGAATGGCGGCGCCGAGATCGGTCAGAATGTCGCCGAAGAGGTTGGAAGCGACGACGACATCGAGGCTTTCCGGCGCCATTACCATGCGTGCCGCCATGGCGTCGATGTGATAGCTTGAGACCTCGACGTCAGGATATTCCGCCGCGAGCTTATGGGTCACCTCGTCCCAGAACACCATCGAATATTTCTGGGCATTGGACTTGGTGACGGAAGCGAGCTTGCCGCGACGTTTTTGCGCCTGTTCGAAACCGAAGCGCAAGATCCGCTCCACGCCCTTGCGGGTGAAGATCGAGGTTTCGACGGCAACTTCGTCCTCCGTGCCCTGATGCACGCGGCCGCCGGCGCCGGAATATTCGCCTTCCGTGTTTTCGCGGATGCAGAGAATGTCGAAGCCGTCAGCCTTCAAGGGCCCTTGCACGCCGGGCAGCAGCCGGTGCGGGCGGATATTGGCATATTGCACGAAAGCCTTGCGGATCGGCAGCAGCAGGCCATGCAGCGACACCGAGTCAGGCACTTCCGCCGGCCAGCCGACCGCGCCGAGCAGAATGGCGTCGAAGCCGCGCAATGTTTCGATGCCGTCCTTTGGCATCATCGCCCCGGTTTCCTTGTAGAAGGCGCAGGACCAGGGGAATTCCGTTCCTTCAAGCGCAAAACCGGAGGTTTTGGCGACGGCATTGAGAACCTGCCACGCGGCGTCCGTCACGCTTTGGCCGATGCCGTCCCCGGGAATGAGTGCGATGCGATGCGTTTTCAAGAGAATTCTCCTGTTACAGTCCGATGAGGACGCTTTTGCTTTTGCGGTTGGCGAGATAGGCCTCGCGTCCAAGATCCTTGCCGATGCCGGAACGCTTGTAACCGCCCGTCGACAATATGTGGTCGCGCGAACGTCCGTAACGATTGACCCAGATCGTTCCGGCCTGGATGGCGCGCGACAGGCGCAGGACACGCGAGATGTCGCGGCTGAAAAGACCCGCCGCCAGACCGTAGGTCGGATGATCGGAAAGCGCCAGAGCCTCTTCTTCCGTGCGGAAGGTCTGCAGCGTCAGCACCGGCCCGAAGATTTCCTCGGTGACGGCGGGCGAGGTCTGGTCGACATTGGCGATCAGCGTCGGCTGGTAGAAATAGCCGGGGCCGTCCATGTTTGCTCCGCCGGTCAGGCATTCACCGCCATGTGCCACGGCCGCCTGCACGATGGTGTCGATACGTTTGCGCTGTACGTCGGAAATGATCGGCGAATATTGGGTGGCCTCGTCCCAGGTCGGGCCGGGCTTTACCATCTTCATGCGGGCGATGATCGCGGCGGAAAGGGCGTCGGCCGCATTTTCCTCAACGATGATGCGCGAGCCGGCGACACAGGCCTGACCCGCATTTGAGAGAATATTACCGGCAATCGCCGCTGCCGCCTTTTCGATATCGGCATCGGCAAAGACCAGCTGCGGGCTTTTGCCGCCGAGTTCCAGCGTCATGGGTTTGATGCCGGTGCGGGCGACATTGGCCATGATAGCGGAACCGGCGGCGGTCGAGCCGGTGAAGCTGACCTTGGAAATCTCGGGATGGCCAGTTATGGCGTTGCCCGTCACGGGTCCGTCGCCCAGCACGATGTTGATGAGGCCGGCGGGCAGGCCGGCCTTGATGGCCAGCTCGGCCATGAAAATGCTGGAAAAAGGCGTCATTTCCGATGGTTTCAGCACCACAGCATTGCCGGCCGCGAGCGCCGGGCCGAGTTTCCAGCCAGCCATCGAGACGGGGAAATTCCACGGTGTAATCGCGCCGACTACGCCATAGGGCTCGGTCATGATCATGCCGAGGCTCGCATCGTCGGTCGGCACCAGATCGCCGCCTTCCTTGTCGGCGAATTCGGCGAAGAAGCGGATTTGTTCGGCGGTCACGGCGATGTCGCCGGCGATCAGCTGGCCGACGGGCCGCGTGGAGGACAGGGCCTCGATTTTCGCCAGCGTCTCGGCTTCCTGCTCGATCAGGTCGGCCCAGCGCTGCAGGACCTTCGTGCGTTCGCGCGGGCGCACGCCGCCCCAGTTGCTGGTCTTCAACGCGGCCTTGGCGGTCTGCACCGCTTCATCGACCAGCGCGGCATCGGCCCTGGGGCAGCCGGCATATTCGATGCCATCAGAGGGGCGGTGCATGTCGATGCCGTTTTGAGCCGGGATCAATCGGCCGCCGATGAAATGGCCGATCGGCAAGGATAGGCTATCTGGATCGAAGCTGAGCGTCATGGGAAATCCTCTGTGGACATGCCTCAAATCTAGTCCCTGATGGCAAGCAGCATCGACCGACTGCGGCGGGGGTAGTGAACGAAAATCCCGTTTTTGCCACCGGCGGACAGCGCAATCTTCGGTGCGTGTGTCCGCCGGCATTTTCCCGGCACACACCTTCACGGGTGATGCCGAAATGCAGGATCTCAGCTCATCCGTTCACGGTGACGTAGATCTTGCGCACGGTCTCGATGGTCTTCCACACACCGATGAAACCCGGCTTCATGACGAAGCTGTCGCCCGCCGTGTAGCGCAACGGTGCGCCGCCCTCCGGCGTGATTTCGATGACGCCTTCGAGAATATGGCAGAATTCGAAGGTCTCGCCCTTGATAGACCGGCTTTCACCGGGGGTCGCTTCCCAGATGCCGGTGTGGACCGTGCCGTTGCGGGCTTCGTCCAGCGCCCAGGTCTTGAAGGCCGGGTCGCCGGAGATGAGGCGTTCGGGCAGTGCCTTGGAAGCCTTCGGTTCGAAGGCGGGATTGGTATCGATGGTCTTGAGAAGCGACATGGGGTGTCCTTTCCTGGAACGGGGTGGGTTAGTATCCGCGATTGCGATCGACGAGGCCGAGTGGCTCGAGACCGGACTGGTATCGTTTGATGTTCTCGACAACGGTGCGCGCTGCCGAATGCGGCTGGGTAACGCTGGCGACATGCGGCGTCAGGAGAATTCTCGGATGTGTCCAGAAACGATGGTCTTCCGGCAGCGGTTCGGGCTCGGTGACGTCGAGCACCGCGCCGGAAAGCCTGCCGCTATCCAGCGCGTCGATGAGGGCATCGTGATCGAGTTGCCTGCCGCGTCCGGCGTGGACCAACCCCGCGCCGTCGGGAAGCATCCCCAGACGTTCGCTGTTCAAAAGACCCATGGTCTCCTCCGTCAGCGGCAGCAGGCAGACGAGAATATCGCTTGTCGTGAGGATCGTCGCCAATCCGGCCTCGCCATGATGGCAGGTCACGCCATCGATCTCGCGCGGTGAGCGGCTCCAGCCGGACAGCGGAAAACCGAAGGGTTTCAGCCGCTCCAACGCCGCAACGCCCAGCATGCCGAGGCCGAGAACGCCCACACGACATTCGTGCGCCTGACGCTGGGGCAGGGCCTTCCACAGGCCTTGACGCTGCTGGCCCAAATAGGCGGGCAAATAGCGGTGAAGCGCCAGCACGCCGAGGCTGACATATTCCTGCATCATGCGGATGATGCCCTCATCCACCATGCGCACGACCTTCACATGGGAGGGTATTGCATCGATGTGAAACTGGTCGACCCCGGCGCCGATCGAGAACAGGATTTCGAGATTGCGGTAGCGGCCTATATCCTCTGGCACCGTCCAGCTGATGAGGTATCGAACAGCATCCGGATCGACGCTCGCGGCATCCATTGAAAAGGGCAGGTCCGGCAGGTCGCGGGCCAGAGCCTGCCGGAAAATTTCGCCGCGCTTGGCGTCGGAATTGAAGAAAAACGTCATCTGAATCCGTGTTCCGAAAGGTCAAACCGTGCAGCGGTTTGCCAGTGTTTCCAGCATGGACTGGCAGGCCGATAGTTCGCCAGCGGTGATATATTCATCCGGCTTGTGGGCGCGGCCGATGTCGCCCGGGCCGCAAATGATGGCGTCGACGCCGGCCGCCTGGAAAAGGCCGGCCTCCGTGCCATAGCTGACGGCGGGAATGCAGGGCGCGCCGGTCAACTCTTCCAGAAGCTTTGCGAGCGGCGCATCGCCGGCAAGGGATAGTGCCGGATAGTCGCTCATCGGCGTCCATTCGATGTCGATGCCCTCAGCGGCGAGCGCCTGCACGCCATCGCGCAACGGCTGAAGCAGCGCGAGTGGCGAAACGCCGGCAATCGCGCGCGCCTCCAGTTCGATGGCGCAATGATCGGGGATGATGTTGAGCGCCTGTCCACCCTTCACCGTGCCGATCTGCAGGGAGGAATAGGGCGGCTCGAAGGTCGTTTCGAAGGGGCCCTGCGTCAGTGCCTGCGCCGTTTCGACTGCCTTTGCCATGATGCCGGCCATCAGGTGAATGGCGTTGACGCCCTGATCGGGCCGCGACGAATGGCCGGAGCGGCCACGAATGGTGATGCGCGCGGCGGCCTTGCCCTTATGGGCGCGCACGGCATGCAGATTGCTCGGCTCGCCGATGATCGCGCCCGCCGGTTTTGCGCATAGTTCCGGCAATCGGGCGATCATGTGCGGCACGCCGCGACAACCCGCCTCCTCGTCATAGGAAAAGGCAATATGCACGGGCCGCTTCAACGCCATGCGTGAAAATGCCGGTGCAGCGGCGAGAACAGTGGCGAGAAAACCCTTCATGTCCGTGGTTCCGCGCCCGTAAAGACGCTCGCCTTCGGCTCTCAGCGTGAAGGGATCGGAAGACCATTCCGGCTCACCGGCAGGCACCACGTCCATATGGCCGGAGAGGATGTATCCGGCGACATCAGCCGGGCCGAAACTTGCGAAGAGATTGGCGCGGTCGCCTTCGGGGCCGGCAAGCAGCGATACTTTCGCGCCATGACTTTCCAGATAGTCGGCGATCCATCCGGCGATATCGCCATTGGCGGTTCCGACGACCGATGGGAAGCCGACAAGACGCTCCAGAATTTCGATTGCGTTCATGGCTGCCCCCGTCGTTTCAACGTCGAAAGCTTAAAGTGGCTGATGGCGTTTATCTGCTGAAATGCGGGTGATTTCGGTAGATTGTTGTGTCCTTCCAGTGCTTTCGGAAAATTCGTGCTGGCAAGGCTGGTTATCTTCGGATGTCGTGGGTTGGGTTGCCGGGATCAAGGTTCCGCGCCGGAGGAAATGAGAGCCGTTTGCTATGGAGCTGCTCAAAGTCGATAGTTTCGAGTTGCGGACCGTGGATATCGCCGATGTCGAGGCCGATCATCTGCACGCGCTTTCCATGGCGGTGGGGTGGCAATATCACGCGAATGAATGGTGTTTTCTCAGGCAGTGCGGCGTCGGCTTCGCTGCACTTGATGAGATTGATCGCGTCGTCGCAACCGCGATGCTGTTTCCCTATGATGAGCGTTTCGCGACACTCGGCATGGTCATCGTTTCGCCGCGCCTGCAGGGGCAGGGCGTGGCACCATGGCTGGTGAAGCGGCTTCTGGCGAAGTTCCCTACTGCTTGTCTGCGACTCAACGCCACGGATGAGTCGAGGCGGTTGTTTGCCGGGCTGGATTTTGCCGGAGAGACGGAAAAAGTACATCTCTTTCGGGGAAAGGCGCAATGCCCGGCAGAGATGCCGCCCACTGGCAGAAAACAGAAAATTGAGCCGCTGTCCGAAGACCATCTCGCCGATGTGGCTGACATGGACCGGGCGGCTTTCGGCGTTGCGCGCAGCAGCGTCCTGTCGCGCCTTCTCAGCGAAAAGACGGGTTACGGTCTGTTCGAGGCCGGCCGGCTTGTCGCTTTTGCCTTTCGCCGGACGGCGGGGCGGGGCCATATCATCGGTCCGGTCGTTGCCGTGGAGGAAATGGATGCGATCGCGCTCGTCAGGCGGCATTTTGCCGAGCTGGAAGAACAGCTTGTCCGTCTCGATGCCGTGCGCGACAGTGGCTCCTTTTCCGATTTTCTGGCGCAATCCGGCCTGGTGGCGATCGAAACGCTGACGACCATGTCGAAAGACGAGCCGCAGCCCATGGGGGCCGGCACGGCGAGAATTTTCGCGCTGGCGGGTCCTTCCCTGTTCTGACTTTGTGCTGAGCTGCGACACGATCGCAATTGACGCCCCGCCTCTTGCCCCTTATGTGAGAAAGCGACGGTTCCTGCAGCCGAAAGGTGAAGGGATTAATAGGGAACATGGTGCGGGCGATCTTTTCGTCCAATGCCGTGGCTGCCCCCGCAACTGTAAGCGGATTGTCGTTCATCCCAGTGACGCTTGAAGGCGTCATGCCACTGTATTCTCCGGAATGCGGGAAGGCAGATGAGTGACGCAAATCCGTGAGCCAGGAGACCTGCCGTCAAAATAGAAACCATCGTTACGGGCGGGGAGCCCGGAGGAGGATTTTGTAATGTTATTTCATAACATTTCGTTTGCGTCCTATAACCGTTCTCCGTACAAGACGTCCCGCTGTTGCTGCGCGCTCTGACGCCTGCTGCTCTGGAATAAGTTTTACTTTCGACTGGAGAACACATGTTTCATTCTAGACGCCTGCCGGTCCGTGCCGGCTTTCTGGCCGCTTTGCTTTCGGCTTTGCCCGTTGTTGGAGCCAATGCTGCCGAAACCACCTATCCCCTGACGATCAACAGCTGCGGCCAGGAGATCACCTTCAAGCAGGCTCCCGCCCGTACCGTTTCCGTGGGCCAGAGCACGACCGAGGTTCTTTACCTGCTGGGCGTTGCCGACAAGGTCGTCGGCACGGCGCTGTGGATCGGCCCGGTTCTGAAAGGTTATGAGGAGGCCAATGCCAAGGTCGAACGGCTGGCCGACAATGATCCGAGCTTCGAGGCCGTTGTCGGCAAGAAGCCGGATCTCGTCACGACACAGTTCCAGTGGCAGATCGGCCCCGAGGGTGTTGTTGGCACGCCGGCGCAATTCGCCGAACTCGGTATTCCCGTCTATACCTCGCCTGCCGATTGCGTCGGCAAGGACAATTCCGGCGGCGGTGATGGCGTGCGCAACACCGGCTTCACCATGGAGCTGATTTATCAGGAAATCCGCGACCTCGCCAAGATTTTCAACGTGCAGGGTCGCGGTGAAGAAGTGGTTGCCGACCTGAAGAAGCGCGAGGAAGCCGCCCGCGCCAAGATAGCCTCCGCGAATGGCAAGCTTTCCGCCGTCTTCTGGTTCTCCAGCGCCGAACTGGATATCGATCCCTATGTCGCCGGCCGCAACGGCGCTCCCGGTTACATCATGTCCGCGCTGGGCTTAAAGAATCTCATCGAAAGTGATGAGGAATGGCCGACAGTCGGCTGGGAGACCATCGCCAAGGCCAATCCGACCGTGATTGTGGCAGGCAAGATGGATCGCCGCCGCTTCCCGGCTGACGATATCGCCGTCAAGCGCAAGTTCCTGGAAACCGATCCCGTGGCCAGCATCATGCCCGCCGTCAAGCAAGGCCATGTGTTCGACATGGATGCGCAGGCGATGAACCCGACCATTCGTACCATTGAAGGAATTGAAACGCTGGCCGAGGCGATTTCGGCCGCTGGCCTCGCCAAGTGAACCGTTTCTCTACCCATCTTGGCAGGGCGGGGCTGGCATTTGCAGCACTCGCCCTGCTGCTCGTCGCGCTGATGGCCGGGGCGGCCATCGGTGAGACCGCCATTCCTTTCGATGTCGTGGCGAAAACCATCGCCAACCGCGTTTTCCACGCGGGGTATCCGCTTGAGCCGCTGGATGAGGGCATCGTCTGGAGTTACCGTCTCAGCCGCGCCGTTGTTGCCGCCTGCTGTGGGGCGTCGCTGGCGCTTGCCGGGGCGGTGCTGCAATCGCTTTTGCGCAATCCCCTTGCCGATCCCTATATTCTCGGTATCTCCGCCGGTGCCTCCACCGGTGCCGTCGCGGTCGCACTTCTGGGTTTCGGCGCGGGGTTTCTGACGATGCCGGCCGGTGCGCTCATTGGCGCATTCGTGGCTTTTTCGCTGGTCAGCCTTCTGGCCGTGCGGGCGGGGCATGGTAACAGCGCCATCATTCTGGCGGGTGTTGCCGGTTCGCAATTGTTCAACGCCATGACCTCTTTCATCGTCACCAAATCCGCCAATGCCGAACAGGCACGCGGCATCATGTTCTGGCTGCTCGGCAATCTTTCCGGCGTGCGCTGGCCGGATGTCTGGCTGGCGCTGCCGGTCAGCCTTGCGGGCCTGGCCGTCTGCCTCTGGTATGCCCGGGCGCTCGATGCCTTCGCCTTTGGCGGTCAGGCCGCAGCCTCGCTTGGTATTCCGGTGCGCTGGGTCTATGCGGTGCTGATCTCCGTTTCCGCAATCATGACGGCCGCGATGGTGTCGCTGGTCGGTTCCATCGGTTTTGTCGGGCTCGTCATTCCGCATGCCGCGCGCATCTTCGTTGGTGTCCGCCACGGCATATTGCTGCCGGTGACGGCGCTGACCGGCGCGGTGTTCATGATCATCGCGGATATTCTCTCGCGCATTGTCATTCCGGGCCAGGTGCTGCCGATTGGCGTCATCACCGCGCTGGTCGGTGCGCCCGCCTTCGCTTTCATCCTGGGGCAGAAAAGGGGGCGGTCATGAAATTATCCGCCCACGACCTGTGCTTCCACGCTGGCAATATCGATATCGTCCGCGGCGTTTCGCTTGATGTCGGTTCGGGAGAATTTCTCGGCATCATCGGCCCGAACGGGTCCGGCAAGAGCACGCTTCTGTCCATGCTGGCCGGCATCCGCAAACCACGCCGGGGCCACGTTATTCTTGGCGAGGAGCCGCTTGGCTCATTGGGACGGCGCGACCTTGCCCGCCGGCTCGCCTTTGTGGAGCAGCAGGCCGAAACCACCGAGCGAATTACGGCGCGGCAGGCGGTGGAGCTGGGACGCACGCCCTATCTCGGCCCGCTTTCCGCCTGGTCGCAGAATGACAGCGCCATCGTTGATGCCGCGCTCGCCAATGTCGATATGGCTGACAAGGCGGAGCGCAGCTGGCACCACCTTTCCGGCGGTGAACGCCAGCGCCTGCATATTGCCCGAGCCCTGGCGCAGGAGCCGCACATCCTGCTGCTGGACGAACCGACAAATCATCTCGATATCGGCCACCAGATCGGCCTGCTCGATCTGGTGCGCCGGCAGCGGCTGACGGTCGTGGCGGCACTGCATGATCTCAATCACGCCGCCATGTTTTGCGATCGCGTCGCCATCATGCATCGGGGCGAGATGATCGCGGTCGGGCCGCCGCGCGAGGTCCTGACGGCGGCAACGATCGCAGACGTCTTCGGGGTGGAATGTGCGGTCACCACGGATGAGGGCGGTTTTTCCCATATTCGTTTTCTGCCGGCCCATGGGCGGGCTGATCCAGCAAGGAAAGTACTGGCACGATGATGACATTCACGACGCTCGCAGACGCTGCTGCAAAGGCCAGACGGTTTTGTGCCGCCGCCGCAATTGCCGTGGTGGCCACAGGATTTCCCTTTCATGCTTCTGCCGAGACCTTCGAGGTGAAGATGATGAACCGGGGCGAAAAAGGCCCGATGGTATTCGAGCCCGATTTCCTGGAGATCGCCCCCGGTGACCGTGTGCGCTTCGTGCCCACCCACAAGAGCCACAATGCCGCGACCATTGACGGCATGGTTCCCGAAGGTGTCGAAGGGTTCAAAAGCCGGATCAATGACGAGTTCGAGACCGGGTTCGAAAAGCCGGGCTTTTACGGCATCAAATGCTCGCCGCATTACGGCATGGGCATGGTCATGTTGATCAAGGTGGGCGAGGCGACCCTGCCGCAAAGCTACAGGGAAGTCGACGTGCCCGGTCGTGCCAAGACCCGGCTTGATGATCTTTTCGAGCAGGCGGGAAAATGAGTATTCTGCGGAAGTCTTGATTGGCGTTCTGGATTGTCCGGGAGGTTGCTTCCGTCATGCTCGGGCCTGTCCCGAGCATCTGCAACGCATTGATTTTGCGATACGTGATTGGATCCTCGGGACAGGTCCGAGGATGATGTCGTGTATGCGGATAGTGAAGGGGACTGCGGCTTTCCTCAGCCCTTGCCAGAAGTATCCGGCTTCACCGCACAGACCGCATAACGGTGCTGCAACCCGCGCAAGATGCCCTTCAGCAGGCTGAAGTTTTTCGCCTGGGCGCGGTGAATGGCCTGAAGTTCCTGATCGATTGCGACGGGCTCGAAACCGGTCGCACGCAACATCGTCGCGACATCGCCGGCTCTCGCACCTTTCGAAAAATAGACCCGTGAGAGGATGCTGTTGAAGGTGTTTTCGGGGTCCGCCGGCTTGTGCGGCTGGTCGGCTTTGACGAGGCCGATGTTCTCCAGGCCGGCGGCCAGTTTCTTCACAAGCTTTTCGCGCCAGCCGGTATTGACGAAATCGCCATCAACGATCAGCAGTTGTCCGCCGGGCTTCAGAACACGGAACCATTCGGCAAAACTTGCCTGAGGGTCCACCAGCGTCCAGACCAGATGGCGGGTGATGATGACGTCGGCGCTTTCGTCCGGTTCCATCGTATTTTCGGCATCGCCGACAAAAAAGCGGATGTTGCGCCCACGGCTTTTGGCCTTTTCCCGGGCAAGCCCCAGCATCGTCTCAGACCAGTCCATGCCCGTCACCTGGAAGCCGAGATCGTCCATCAGGTGCGAGATGACGCCGGTCCCGCTGGCGAGATCGAGCGCCTTGCGGCCCTCGCCGCGGCCCAGATGTTTCAGGATAAGCGCGTGCCAGGCCGCGCGCTCGTCTTCTGAGAAAATTTCGTGCCCGGGTGAAAGGTCGAAAGTCGCGGCGCGGCCGGACCAATAGGCCTTTATCTCGTCTCTCAGGCTGTCGTTTTTGCCATATTGCATAGTGTCGATCATTGGTCTTCAGCTCACATACCAGTCAGTTAAGAATGGCTCTAAAACATAAAACTTGACTAGTATAGTCAGAAAATAATACAGCCGCGCCAGTCAACACTGGAGAGCAATATCCGATGCGCATCTCAGCCAAATCCGCGGCACTTGCCCTTGGCCTTCTCGTATCCGCCGCATGGCCGGCATTCGCCGAAAAAGTCACCGTCAAGGATGTGACCGGCCGCGATGTCGAAGTCAATGTGCCTGTTTCGCATGTGATCCTCGGCGAAGGACGTCAGATCTATTTCCTGGCGGCGCTCGACAAGGAAAATCCTTTCCAGCACGTTGTTGGCTGGCGCGATGACCTGGCGAAAGCCGACCCGGAAACCTATGCAGCCTATCTCGCGAAATATCCTGAAGTCGCCAAGCTGCCGACTTTTGGCGGCATGAAGGACGGCACCTTCGACATCGAGCAGGCGGTTGCGCTGAAGCCCGACGTGATCCTGATGAACATCGATGCCAAGACGGCAACCGAAGAAGCGGGCTATATCGAAAAGCTCGCCAAGGTCGGCATTCCGCTTGTTTATGTCGACTTCCGTGAAAAGCCGATGGAAAATACCGAACCGAGCATGCGCCTCATGGGCCAGCTGACGGGCAAGGAAAAGATCGCCGAGGACTTCATCAAGTTCCGTGCCGACTCCATCGCCAAGGTTACGGATACACTTGCAAAGGCCAATCCAAAGAAGCCTGTCGTGTTCATGGAGCGTGCCGGCGGTTATTCCGACGATTGCTGCATGTCCTTCGGCAACGAGAATTTCGGCAAGATGGTCGAGCTCGCCGGCGGCATCAACATGGCCAAGGACATCATTCCCGGCACGTTTGGCAACGTCAATCCGGAACAGATCATCGCTTCCAACCCGGAACAGATCATCATCACGGGCGGCAACTGGAACGGTTATGTTCCCGGCGGCAACTGGGTCGGTGTTGGTTATGGCGCGGATCTGAAGGAAGCCCATCGCAAGCTTGAAAACCTGACCAAGCGTCCGGCTTTCACCGGCGTGCAGGCGGTCAAGGACGGCAATGTCCACGCCATCTGGCACCAGTTCTACAACAACCCGTATCAGTTCGTGGCCATTCAGGAAATTGCCAAGTGGCTGCACCCGGATCTGTTCGAAGACCTTGACCCCGAGGCGACCTTCAAGGAATTGCATGCCCGCTTCCTGCCGCTCGACTACAAGTCCGGCTACTTCGTGTCGCTGAAGGACGCGAAATAAGACAGGGACGGTGAGGGGGAGCGCCGTCCGATCGATGGATGAAGCCGCAGGCCTGCGGCTTCATCGTTTTGTTTAGGAACTCAGTGAGGATTTCTCATGCGGCTCAACGCTCTCAGGCATCTTGCGGTGCTGGCCTTCTCCCTTCTCGCCACGGCGGTGCAGGCCGGGGAGATTACCGACGTCACCGGGCGCAAGGTCGAGTTGGACCTGCCGGCCAAGCGTGTCATCGTTGGTGAAGCCCGCCAGGTGCATGTCATCGCCGCGCTCAGGGGCGATCAGACCTTCGATACCATCGTCGGCTGGCGTGACGATCTCCTCAAGAAGGATCCGGACAGCTACGCCGCCTATGTCGAGCGTTTCCCTGAGATCGAAAAACTACCGCGTTTCGGTTATGTGCCGCAGGGCGATTTCAGCCTGGAAACGGCCATCACCCTGTCGCCTGATGTGATTACCCTCAATCTGGAAGCGGAAAAATCCGCGAAGGAAAGCGGTTTCGAAGACAAGGCCGCGGCTGCCGGCATCAAGGTCATCTATCTCGATTTCCGCATCGATCCCGAAAAGAACAGCGAAGCTTCCGTCGAAATCCTCGGCAAGCTCTTCGGCGCCGAAGAGAGGGCCAAGGAATTCATCGCCTATCGACGGGCTGAAATCGCCCGCGTGACCGACCGCCTTGCCGGCGTCAAGGACCTGAAGCGCCCGAAGGTCTTCATCGAGCGTGCACCCGGCATTTCCGGCGAGGACAATTGCTGCCGCACCTTCGGACCGGTCAATTTCGGCGCGATGGTCGATCTCGCCGGTGGCCACAATATTGCCGACGGCATCATCAAGACGACCTTCGGTGATCTCAATCCCGAGCAGCTGGTGATTGCCGACCCTGATCACGTCATCGTCACTGGCTCCAACTGGGCGGCCGAATCCGATATCAACCAGTTCGTTCCCGTCGGACGCGGCGCCGATATGGCGCTTTCACGAGAGAGGCTTGCCAATCTGATGAAGCGCACGCCATTTCCGGAACTGAATGCCGTGAAGCGTGGCAATGTCCACGCCGTCTGGCACCAGTTCTACGGCGCGCCTTACGAGTTCTTCCCGATCCAGCAATTTGCCAAGTGGTTCCACCCCGATCTCTTCGCCGATCTCGATCCGGAAAAGAATTTTGAGGAATTCCACCGGAAATTCCTCCCCGTCACCTATAAGCCGGGCTATTTCGCCTCGCTCGAAAAAGGTTTGAACCAATGACTTCGCTGAATGAAAGCGCCGATGGCGTCAGCGGGCGCGATCAATATCGCGCCCTTGCCGCGCGTAGGATCCTCATCCTCGTCGGGCTTTTCCTCGCCCTGTGTTTCAGCATGGCCGCAGACATGGCACTCGGCCCGGCGCGTTATACGCTGTCGGAAGTTCTGGCGACCATTGCCGATCCGGCGGCCGTCGGAAACCAGCTTCGGGTGGTGATCTGGGATATTCGCATGCCGATCGCGCTGATGGCGGTTACCGTTGGGGCGTCGCTTTCGGTTGCGGGCGCGCAGATGCAAACCATTCTGTCGAACCCGCTTGCCAGCCCCTTCACGCTCGGTATTTCGGCCGCTGCAAGCTTCGGCGCGGCGCTGGCGCTGGTCGGCGGCGTGGCGATCTTTCCGGGGGCCGTGCATTATATGGTGCCGATCAACGCCTTCATCATGGCGATGATTGCCGCGCTCTTCATCCATTTTGCCTCGACGATGCGCGGCGTGACGGTGGAAACCATCGTGCTCCTCGGCATCGCGCTGGTTTTCACCTTCAATGCGGCGCTGTCGCTGCTCGAATATCTGGCTTCCGAACAGGCGCTCGCCGCCGTCGTGTTCTGGACCATGGGCAGCCTGACCAAGGCGACCTGGGACAAGGTCTATATCACCGCCGCCATTCTCGTCGTCACCGTACCGCTGTTCATGCGCCAAGCTTGGGCACTGACGGCACTCAGGCTTGGCGACGACAAGGCGGCCAGCATGGGCATCAATGTGCGCCGGCTGCGGCTGACGACCATGCTGACGGTCAGCCTTCTCGCCGCCATTCCGGTTTCCTTTGTCGGCACCATCGGCTTTGTCGGTCTGGTCGGGCCGCATATCGCCCGCATGGTGGTGGGTGAAGACCAGCGCTTCTTCCTGCCCGGCTCTATCATCTGCGGCGCGCTGCGTCTGTCGGCAACCTCGGTCATCAGCAAGATCCTCATTCCCGGTGCGATTCTGCCGATCGGCGTCATCACGGCACTCGTTGGCGTACCTTTCTTCTTCGCGCTTATTTTCGGTAACAGGAGACGCGCATGGTAGCGCTCGCACTGAAAGACGTTGGTGCCTCCTATGGCCGCACCACTGTTCTCTCCAAGGTCGGTATCGATACACTGCAAAGCGGCAGCGTTACGGCCGTGATCGGCCCCAACGCCGCCGGCAAGTCGACGCTTTTCAAGCGCATCGCAAGCCTCATTTCCGGCCCCGGTCTGGTTGAATTGTCCGACACGGCCCGCGGCAACCGCGCCATCTGCTATATGCCGCAGGATACCGGCGCCAATGCCGTGTTGACGGTTTACGAATCCGTGCTTCTTTCCGCCAAGCAGGGCGGCGGCTGGCGCGTTCATGACGATGAGCTTTTCGAGATCGACGCTATTCTCAAGGCGCTGAAAATTCACGACCTCGCCTTTCGCGGCCTCGGCGAACTGTCCGGCGGTCAGCGGCAGCTCGTGTCGCTGGCGCAGGCGCTGGCCCGCAAGCCGGAAGTGCTGCTGATGGACGAGCCGACCTCCGCACTCGATCTTCATCGGCAGATCGAGGTTTTGGGGTTCGTCTCCGATCTTGCGCAGAAAACCGGCATGATCGTGTTGATCGCCCTGCATGACCTCAACCATGCGCTTCGTTATTGCGAAAACACAATGGTGATTGCGCGTGGCGAAATGGTGGTGAGCGGCAATACCGAGGCGGTGATTACGCCCGCCATGCTGCGTGATATCTATCGCATTGACGCCCGCATCGAGCCCTGTTCGCAGGGCAGGCCGATGGTTATCGTTGATGGCGCTATCTGAGAGAGCAAGACCCGGCCGCATCCGTCGCCGGGTGCTTGCCAGCTGCGGGCCTCACGCACAAGCTGCTGCGTGATGCGGCTACGGGCGTAAATTCTTGATGATAATAGTCATGAAATATCTGTTCGATGCAGCTTTTGAATGCTAAAGCCATGGACGGCAAAACTGCGCGGCCAATCAGGCCCCGGCGGGTTTCGTCCATCCCTCGAATTTCTCTCGGTTGAGACATGGGCATACGGGAAGATGACAGGCGTTATAACGCTTACGTCGCGCATAGGGTCGACCTGATCAAATACGCCACCCTTATTCTGGGGTCGCGTGCGGATGCGGAGGACGTGGTTCAGGAAGCCTTCCTGAAATTCGTTCCGGAAGCCTCCGGCAATCCCACCAATCTCAAATCCTATCTCTTCCGCATCGTTCGCAACCTTGCGCTTGATAATCGCCGGCGCAGCCGGCAGGACCTTCGGGAACGGCCGGACGATACGCCTTTCTGGGGCATGCCGCAGGATAATGGCACGCCGGAGGAACATGCGCTCTTTTGCGATGAAGTCCGGCAGATGCAGACTATTTTGGCCAGCCTGCCGGTTCAGGCACGGGTGGCATTGGAAATGCACAGATTCGGCGGTTACAACATGGAGGAGATCGCGCGTCATCTCGGCGTGTCGGTGGCCAGTGCCCACCGCCTCATAAAGGGCAGCATTGTCGCGATTACCAGAGAAATGAAGTAAAATAGCCTTATTGTCCTGCCTTGTGAAAAAAATCCCGTCGTCAAACGTCTTTATAGCAATTGAGAATGACGACGCTTCCCGTCTGCCCCGCAAAGGAACTGGCCCGGTTCAATGACTGTTGATCCCGATAAGAAGATTGAATTGCCGACCGGGAAGGCGGAAGAGGCGGCCGACTGGCTGCTGCGGCTGCAGGGGAGCGCGACGGAACCGCGATTGAAGGCGGAATTCGAGCGATGGCTGGCGGCCTCGCAGGCAAACCGCCTTGCCTGGGAACGGACATGCAAGATCTGGCGGAACCTCGGCCTGGTCGAACCGGAATTCAAGAACCTCTGGGAAGATGCAGCGCATCTACCGGGCAAGGCGGCGATAAATCCAACGCGACGGCGGCGCTGGTCCGTTAGGCATTATGCCGGTGTCGGCGTGGCGGCGGCATCGCTCTGTCTTGTGGTGGTGTTCATCCCGACATTTTCTCTTCGCTTTGAAGCGGATTATCAGACCAGCACGGCCGAAAGCCGCACCATCACCCTCGAAGACGGCAGCAGGGTGGAGCTTGCGGCTGCGAGCGCGCTTTCCACGGATTTCAGGGATGGCCGCCGCACGGTAAAGGTGCTGAAGGGCGAAGCGTTCTTCGATGTCGTGCCGGATAAAGCCCGCCCCTTTGTCGTAGAGGCGAAGAACGTCACCGTTCAGGTGCTGGGGACGGCATTTGATGTCGACTTGACGGATGGCGTGACGCAGGTCGCACTGGCCCATGGTTCCGTGGAAGCCTCCTTCCGCAACGCGCCGCCAACGCGGCTTGTGCCGGGCGAGATGCTGGTCGTCGACGCCGCCGGTGCGATCCGCAAAGAGAATGTCCCGGTCGAAGATATTGGCGGCTGGCGCAAGGGCGAACTTTACGTGGTCGACGCAACGATAGGCTCGGTGGTGGAGCAGATCCAGCGTTATCATCCCGCATGGTTGACCATGGCCGACAAGCGGCTGGCCGAGCAGAAGGTGACGGGATTTTACGATCTGCGTGACCCGGACCGGGCGCTGGAAGCCCTTGTGGAACCCTATAGGGGCAAGGTGCATGCGATTGGCGGATCAGCCCGCATCATCACCCGTTTCTGAAACGCGTAGAAAGAAAATCGTATTTATTTTCAGACCTTTATAAAATTCATGCCGAAAGCCTGAAAAAAATCGCCGCGTCAATCGTCTTTTTGTTGAGTATTCCGGTCAAGATATTTCCGGAGCGAAAGACAGGAAGACAGAAGCATTATGCGCCTCCAGATATGCAGGACCGGTTCAGGGAAAAAAGCGGCAGGGCAGACCCGCAGAGCGGTGTTACTGGCGACAACGGCAATCGCCTTTTCATTTTCATCCCCCGTTTTTGCCCAGACCGCAGCGGATGCCGCAAATTCCAGGCAGCCGGGCCGCGAGCAGGGGGCGACGCGTCCATTCAATATTCCCGCCCAGTCGCTGTCGTCAGTCGTGGGTGCTTTCGGTCGGCAATCCGGCCTTCAGGTCACGCTTGCCACGCCGACGGCCGGCAATGTGCGCATCAATGCCGTCACCGGCAGTTTCACGGTGCGGGAGGCCCTGTCGCGACTTCTGGCCGGCACGGGGGTCAATTTCCGCATTGCCGGAAATGGCAGAACGGTGATCATCGGCACGGGGGAATCCACTGTCGATCTTTCCGGGGCGGCGGGTACAACGGTTCTCGAAACCATCACCGTAACTGGCAAAACCGGGCGCAACTCGCTCGCCGGCTCCGGTTATCAGGGAACGCCGGACTGGGTTTACGACACGCCCGCCAGCGTCAGCGTGGTCAGCCGCGAGGCGATTCAGTCGGCCGGCGTGCGCAACACGCGCGATGTCTTCAACCGGGTCTCCGGGGTTTATGCCGGCGAGGGCAATGGCAGCTTCCCCACCGTCTCACCCAATGTGCGCGGCTTGCAGGAAAGCGGGCGCGTGGTCGTCTCCATCGATGGCGCGCGGCAGAATGCGCAGCGCGGTGCGACTTTTGGCGGTACTGCGAGTTACACCGCAAGCGCCGGGCAGGGTTATGTCGATGTCGCTTTTATCCGTTCCGTCGAAATCGAGAAAATAACCAATGCACGCTCGGGTAACGCGGGCTCGCTGGGTGGCAAAGTGGAATTCCGCACCGTCAGCGCCGATGATCTGATTGCCGCAGGCGAAAACAAGGGTGGGGAAGTGAATGTTTCCCGCGGCACCAATGGTTATGATTTTCAGGGCTCGGTTCTCGGTGCCGTTCGCGAGCCGGATGGTCCTCTTTCCTTTGTCGCCGGTTATAGCCGCACGATCATGGATGAATACAAGATCGGAACAAAAGGCGAGGCCAGAAGCACCGCGCTGACGATGAAGGACCTGCTGGGTCGCGATGGCTGGTCGACGTTTTTCAAGGGTGAAGGCGATTTTGGCGATGTGCATGCCTCGCTTTCGTGGATGCATCAGGAGAATGATTTCGTTCAGGGCGCTTCCACTGTCATCGACCGGGAAAGCGTGCGCAATGACAGTGTCGTCGCGAAGCTGGACTGGGATCCGGAGAGCGAGCTCATCGACTTCAAGTCGTCGCTGTGGCTGAACGATAATATGACGCATGAACTGCGGGCGGCGCGCACGAGATACGCGGCCGAAACCAATCTCGACATGGGTCTGCGCAGTTTCGGCGGCAGTCTGGAAAATACCAGTCGCTTTGATACGGCGGCTGGTGCGCTCAGCTTGAACTACGGAGCCGAAGCCTTTCGGGACATCGCGACATCCGTTGCGACGAGTGCCACAATTGCGCAAAATCCCTCCTTTGCCAGCAGCTACACGTCTTTCAGCCCTGCCGGGCGACGTGACGTCGCCAGCCTGTTCTTAAACGGGGAATTGGAGCCGGCGGATTGGATCACGCTCAGCGGTGGTGTACGTTACGATTGGTCGCGCCTGAAAGGGTCGGCCACTTATTACAGCACCCGCAGCTACCTCATTGACACGTCTGTCGCGTGCGATCCCGTGCGTAATCACTATACGCCGCTGGACTATTTCAATCAGGTTTTCCTTCCGGCCAATCCGAGCTGGGCGACACGTTACGCGCTTTATCTCGCGCGTGCCTGGCCAAACGCCTCGGCAGGTTGCATGCCGGGAACCGGAACAACCAGTGACCCGATACCGGTCACCGAATACCCCGAGCACACTGTCGATATCGATCGCACCTACAGCGCCTGGTTGCCCTCCGCCACCATCGAACTGAAACCCGTCGACTGGTTCCGCCCCTATGTGAGCTATTCCCAGAGCCTGCGTCCGCCGACAATTCTCGAGGCATTTTTTGCCGGTGCGCGTCCGGGGGATAGCGCCGGATATGAATACGCTCCGAACCAGGCTCTGCGCGCCGAAAAAGCGACGACCTATGAAATTGGCGCGAATATGAGTTTCGACGGCGTGCTGCTGGACGATGATACCCTGCGCATCAAAATGGCCGCCTTTCGCCGGGAGGTGAAGGACTACATCGCTCTCGGTTATCTCGTGACGGATCAGGTCTTCGACCGTACCTATACCAGCTTCGTCAATCTTGATGGCGCGACCTATATGCGCGGGCTTGAATTTGAGGGCAATTACGATGCCCGCAGCTTCTGGATCGGCGGCTCGGCAACTGTTCTGAAAACGGAATGGCCTGAAAAGACACAGGTTTTTTCCAACAGCACGACCACCACGTCAGGTGAAATCGTTGCCTGGCCCGGCGATGTCGCGCCCAAGATGAAGCTGACGCTCGATGGCGGCATGCGTTTCTTCGATGAAAAATTCTCGCTGGGTGCGCGGCTCAACCACGTCACGCCGACACAGTCGCGCACGCTGGATACGGAGGGCAATCTGCGCGAGGTGACCGATCCCTATACGACGGTAGACCTCTACGGTTCCTATGCCTTCAACGACAAGGCTACGCTTCGTTTCGCCGTCAACAACCTGACGGACCGCAAATATATCCCGGCGGCAAGCGCCTACACGGCACCGGGCCGCACCTTTATCGCGACGATGAACGTGAAGTTCTGAGACGCCGAAGAATTCTCCGGGCTGGGTTGCAGCCCGTCCCGGAGATGAAACGCCTTCGCTACAGGACGAAGGTACCTCTATTGGCCAGCAAAGGAGTACACCTATGGCTACCACAATTCAACTGACGCAGTCTTCCTCCAACCTGATCGGTTACCTCAACGGTTGGACGAGCGGTTTTGGTTCGACCTATGGTGCGTTCTACGACGCTCAGACCAGCTCTCTCGCCACCACCACCATCGATCCGAACACGACCTATGAGGCGTGGGGCGATGGCAGCTCCGGCGGCAAGGGCATCGTCATGAGCGGCGCTCTGCAGTACTCCCAGGGCAATCTGACGGGTTCGGTCGACAGCATCGTTCTGGGCACCGGCTACAGCCAGTCCACCAGCGGCATCGCGGTCAGCCAGCAGGAACTGCTGATCGACCCTGACAGCGCCTATTCGCTGGCCGGTGCGCGCGATCTTCTCGATCTCGCCGTCTACCAGCTTGCCCGTTTCGGCTCGCTGGCCGGCTTTTATGATTATTTTGCGGCCACCGGCACGGTGATCGAGGATACAGCTGCCTCCAATACCCTGACCGGTTTTGCCGGTGCGGATACCTTCGTATTCTCGGGCGGCAACGACGTCGTAGCGGCTGGCCCGACCGGAACCTATGGCTATCAGGACGGCACGGATACGCTTGATGTCTCGGCCTGGGGCGCAACTTCGGTGGACGATTTGTTGTGGTATAACGATAACGGAAATGCCGTTATCCTTTCCGCAACAGACGCTTCCGTCTCCATCACGCTGAATGGCGTCGATGCAAATGTACTCGACGCATCGGACTTCATTTTCGCCAGCGCATCGGCGCTTGCCGCGTAAAGGAAAAACAGGCTGTGGGCTTTCAAAACCACCAGCAGACACCGCCGCAGTCCCTCACTGCGGCGGTTGTTTCGCCCCTCAAAAGCACGTTTCTCGGTGTCGCGCTCGTCAGTGGCGTGGTCAACATATTGGCGCTGACGTCGCCTCTGTTCATGCTGCAGGTCTATGACCGGGTGCTGGCCAGCGGCAGCCTGCCGACACTGGTCGGGCTCGCAATGCTTGCGCTTGGCCTTTACGGTTTCCAGTGCCTGCTTGATATCATTCGCGCACGTGTCCTGATCCGCATCGGCGAAGATTTCGACATGCGTTATTCCGGCAAGGTGCATGACGCAGTGGTACGCCTGCCGCTCGTCAACCGCATGCCGGGCGATGGGCTGCAGCCGCTGCGCGATCTCGACAATGTGCGCGGTTTTCTCTCCGGCACCGGGCCGACGGCCTTTTTCGATCTGCCGTGGATGCCGCTTTATCTCGGCATATGTTTTCTGTTTCATGTCTGGATCGGCGTGACCGCGCTCGCCGGCGCCGTGCTGCTGGTGTCGCTCACGATCCTCACGAATATCTTTTCACAAAAGCCGATTCGCGACACCATGGTGGAAAACATGGCCCGCAACCGGCAGCTGGAAGCCTCGCGCCGCAATGCCGAGGTCGTGCAGGCCATGGGGCTTGGCCGCCGGCTCGGCAAACGTTGGCAGAATTCCAACGAGGCCTACCTCGCCGCCAACCGCAAGGCGGGTGATGTGGCCGGTGGTCTCGGCAATCTCGCAAAATCGCTGCGGGTCGTGCTGCAATCGGCCATTCTGGCGGTTGGCGCCTGGCTGGTCATCAGGCAGGAAGCCTCGGGCGGCGTGATGATCGCAAGCTCGATCATGATGGGCCGGGCATTGGGGCCCGTCGATCTCGCCATTTCCAACTGGAAGTCCTTCGTCGCCGCCCGGCAGAGCTGGGCGCGGCTGAGAGAGCTTTTTGCGCAGATGCCGGCCAGTGCCGCTGCCATGGCGCTGCCAAAGCCTGAAAAGGAAGTGCGGGTCGAAAATGTCACCATCGTTCCGCCGGGAGAAAGAAAACCCACCGTCACCGGGCTTGGTTTTGCCGTAACCGCCGGAAATGCGCTCGGTGTTATCGGTCCTTCCGGCTCGGGCAAATCCACGCTCGCGCGCATTCTCACCGGCGCCTGGATGCCCGCCGCCGGCAAGGTGCGGCTGGATGGCGCAAGCTTCGATCAATGGGATCGCGAAACGCTCGGTCGCCATATCGGTTATCTGCCGCAGGGGGTGGAGCTGTTCGATGGCACGATCGGCGAGAATATTTCGCGCTTCGAGGATAATCCCGATCCGGAGGCCATCACTGCAGCGGCCAGAGCGGCCGGTGCGCATGAGCTGATCCTGCGTTTTGAAAAAGGTTATGACAGCGATATTGGCGAGGCGGGTTCTGCACTTTCGGCCGGCCAGCGCCAGCGTATAGGTCTTGCCCGGGCGCTTTACGGCGATCCCTTTATCGTGGTGCTGGACGAGCCGAACGCCAATCTCGATGCCGAGGGCGAGGCCGCCGTGGTCAGGGCGATTACATCGGTCAAGGCGCGGGGCGGTATTGTCGTCGTCGTCGCCCACCGACCGAGTGCCATCGGCGCCGTCGATTACATTTTGATGATGGAAGAGGGGCGAATGAAGGCTTTCGGCCCACGCGACGAGGTGCTGTCGAAGGTGCTGCGCGCTCCGCAGGCGAAGGCGACCAAGGGATTTGCCGCATCCGCCCAGACTGTCTCGCCGCTGCGTGTCGTGGCCAATGCCCAACCCAAACCCGCGCTGGTGGGCGATGTTCAGGATGAGGAGAGTCAGCAAGGAGATGCGGATGCCAAACATTGATCAGCGAACCCATGTCTCCCGCTCCATCCGCAAACATCTTCTTGCCGGTCTTGCCGCAGGCGTAGCGCTGCTGGCCGGGGTTGGCGGCTGGGCCGCGACGACCAATCTTGCCGGCGCGGTGGTCGTTTCCGGTCATCTGGTGGTGGATTCCTATACGAAGAAGGTGCAGCATCCGAAGGGTGGTGTCGTCGGCGAGATCCTGGTGAATGAGGGAGAGAGGGTGAAAGCGGGCGATGTGGTCATGCGTCTTGACGCGACCCAGACCCGCGCCAATCTCGCCATCGTCACCAAGCGTCTGGATGAGCTTGGCGCGCGCATGGCAAGGCTGGAAGCGGAGCGCGACGACCTTTCGGAACTCATCTTTCCGCGGGCTCTGATAACGCGAAGCGACGATCCCGATGTCGCCTCCGCCATGCGCAGCGAAACGAAGCTGTTCGAATTCCGCAAATCCTACCGTGAGGGCCGCAAGGCGCAGCTTGTCGAACGCATCACCCAGTTCGAGCATGAAATCGAAGGGCTGAAGGCGCAGGAAGTCGCTTATGAAAATGGCCTTGCGGTACTGGAAGCGGAAATCACCTCGCAGAAATCCCTGCGTGAACAGGGCGTCGTATCCGTGCAGCGGCTGAACAGTCTACAGACACAGGCCGCGACCTTCGGCGGCGAGCGCGGCGAAAAAATTGCCTATCAGGCGCAGACGGCTGGGCGTATCACTGAAACCAAGCTGCAGATCCTGCAGATCGATCAGGAATTGCGCACCGAGGTCGGCCGGGAATTACGCGAGATACAGGCCCAGATGGGCGAATTCGTCGAGCGCAAGGTTGCCGCAGAAGATGAGTTGAAGCGCATCGATATCGTCGCGCCGCAATCCGGCATGGTGCATGAAATGGCCGTGCATACGGTCGGCGGCGTGGTGACGCCGGCCGATCCGATCATGCTGATCGTGCCAGACGGAGATGAGCTGGCGCTGGAGGTGCAGATCGTGCCGAAGGATATCGACCAGCTTCAGGTGGGGCAAAAGGCCATGCTACGCATGACCGCCTTCAACCAGCGGGTCACGCCGGAACTGGAGGGGCATGTCAGCCGTATTGCTGCTGACATCACCACCGATCAGCGCACCGGTCTTTCCTATTATCTGGCGCGGATTTCCGTGCCGGTTACCGAGCGGGAAAAGCTGAACAATGCGCCGCTGATGCCGGGCATGCCCGCCGAGGCCTTCATCCAGACCAGCGAAAGAACGGCGCTGTCCTATATCGCTAAACCACTCACCGACCAGATCAGCCGCGCCTTCCGTGAGGAATAACAGCCTTCTTGCCGGTCCTACGTTGTCATCGCCGTGCGGCGGTGGCTCCATCAGGCGAGGCACGCGTCGCGACGCACGACACGATCTATGAGGTGAAATTGTAGGCGGCTGTTGAGCGCGGGATAAAAAAACGGTGACATGAAGCACTATCGGCGGCAAAAGGTTTGAACCGCTACCGGCTCGTTTTTCACCCATGGTGCTGGCCTTATGAACATCAAGCAGCTCGAAGTCCTGCGCACGCTTCTTTCCACCGGCTCGACCATTGCCACGGCAAAAGCGATGGGTCTCAGCCAGTCCGGTGTCAGCCGGCTTCTGGCGCAGCTCGAATCGGATCTGTCGCTGACGCTGTTTGCCCGTGACAAGGGGCGGTTGATCCCAACGCCGGAGGCGGCACTTCTTGCGCGTGATGCGGAAAATGTGCTGCTCGCAGTCGATCGCATGTCCGGCCACGCAGAAGATCTGCGCAATGGTGCCGCCGGTCCGGAAATCGTTCGCATCGGCCTGCCGAGCAGCATGTGGGAAAATTTCGCGCCCGCCATGCTGATCGATTATGTCCGGGATTTTCCCGGCGTGCGTATCGAAACCTTCTTCGAGACGACCACCGCCATCAACAAGCTGGTGGGTGAGCGGGTGATCGATCTCGGCTTTTTGCGGATGGAAGGCGAGATCGGACCGGGCATCGATGTAGAGCGTGTTGCGACCGGCAAGAGTGTCTGCGTGGTCCGGGAGGATCATCCGCTGGCCGACCTTCAAGAGATCACCGTCAAGGACCTGCGCAATATTCCGCTGATCCTCATCGGCCGCCAGCGGCCAAACCGCATGGCGCTTGATCAAGTGTTCAAGAAGGCGGGTGTGAAGCCGATGGTGAAGATCGAGACTCACACCAACAGTTCCGCCTGCGCCTATGTGGCGCACGGGCTGGGGGTGACGATCATCAGCAGTTTTTATGCGAATCTCTACCGGCATCTTCCCGTTGTCGCCCGACCATTCGTCCCGCAGTCGACGCAGGAATTCGGCCTTGCCCGCGCGTCGGGCGCGCCCTTGTCCATCGCCGCCCAGGCGCTCAGCGATGCCCTGAAGCGGGAAATCCAGCTTTCGCAAAAAATCGACTGAAAACGGGATTTTGGGCGGGAAATCTCATTGTCCTCATCAGGATGAAACGCGCCGCCATTCTGCATAGACATATGACATTTACGCATAATATTGCGTGATATTTCTCAATCCGTCATAGTCACCAGCAACGAAACCGATAGAGGCGGGATGTCATTCCCGGCCATCAATCGTGGGGAACCGATGATAAGATTCATACTGAGCCGTCTTTTGATGGCGCTGCCGACGATCGCATTCGTGTCGATCACGGTCTTTGCGCTCATCCGCTTCATTCCGGGTGATCCGGCTGCCCTGATGCTGGGCGACATGGCGCAACCGGAACAGATCGAAGCCATGAGGACCGAACTCGGCCTGGACAAGTCCATGCCGCAACAATTCGTCATCTGGGCCGGCAATGTGGTGCAGGGCGATTTCGGCCGCTCCATTGTTAATGACGAAGCGGTGTTGCCGCTGGTCGTCTCGCGCTTTCTCGTCAGCGCCGAGATCGTCGTGGTCGCCGTTCTGCTCGCCAGCCTGATTGCAGTTCCGGCGGGTGTGATCGCCGCCTGGAAACAGAACAGCCTGACCGACCTCGCGCTCGTGGGAACGGCGACCCTGCTCCTCTCCATCCCAACATTCTGGCTCGGTCTTTTGCTTCTGCTGTTCTTCGGCCTCAAGCTCGGCTGGCTGCCGGTGCTGGGATACGTGTCGATCAGCGACAATCTCGTCGGCGGCATGCTTTATCTCGTCCTGCCAGTCATGACGCTGGTGATCCACGAAATGGGCGTTCTGATCCGCATGGCGCGCGCCTCGACACTGGAAGTGCTGCGGCTGGATTACATCACCCACGCCCGTGCCAAGGGCCTCTCGGAAAGTGCTGTCCTCTGGCGGCACGCCTTCAAGAACGCCTTCGGCCCGACCTGGACGATGATCGGCCTCATTCTCGGCAATCTTCTCGGCGGCATCGCCGTCATCGAGACGGTGTTCACCATTCCGGGGCTCGGACGGCTGATGGTCGACAGTATTTTTGCCCGCGACTACCCCGTGATCCAGGGCTGCCTGCTGTTCGTTTCGCTGTCCTATGTGCTGGTCAACCTGTTCGTCGACCTTCTTTATCCCCTCTTCGATCCGCGTGTGGTTGCCGAATGAAAAAGTTCACACTTAACGGGCTTATCGGCGGCTTCCTCATCGCCGTCCTGCTCATCACCGCGATCACCGGCCTGCTCTGGACGCCTTACGATCCGATGAAGCTCGGCTTTGCCTCGCGTCTGGCCGGCCCAAGCGCCAGCCATCTTCTCGGCACCGACGAATTCGGGCGCGATGTTTTGAGCCGGCTTATGGTCGGCGCGCGGGCCAGCGTCTGGATCGGCTTCCTGACGGTCAGCTTCGCGACGATCTTCGGCACGCTGATCGGCCTTGTCAGCGGTTATGCGCGCGGCTGGGTGGATGGTGTCATCATGGCCATTAACAATGCGCTCTTGGCCTTTCCGGGCATTCTGCTGGCGCTCGGTCTGCTCGCGGTTTTCGGCGCAAACCAGTATGGCATTATCTTCGCGCTCGGCATCGCCTATACGCCATCCATGGCCCGCGTGGTGCGCGGTGCCGTGCTTTCTCTGCGCGAGCGGGAATTCATCGAGGCGTCGCTGGTGATGGGCAATGGCGAGATCTACACCATGTTCCGCCACATCCTGCCCAATTGCATCGCGCCGATCACGGTTCTTGCCACCTCCATGTTCGGTTGGGCCATCCTGTCGGAAAGTGCGCTGTCCTTCCTCGGTCTCGGCGTGCCGCCGCCGGCGCCCACCTGGGGCAACATGCTGGCCGCCGGGCGGCCCTTCATTCAGCAGGCCGTGTGGCTCGGGCTTTTCCCCGGTCTCTGCATCGCGCTGACGCTGCTTGGCATCAATCTTCTGGGCGATGCCCTTCGCGACAGGCTTGACCCGCGCATGAGAGGTCTCAAATGACAGACAATACACTTCTCACTGTTCGCGGCCTTTCGCTCGAAGTCGCCAGAACCGGCCACCGGGTGGTCAAGGATGTCTCCTTCGATATTGCCGCGGGCGAAATCTTCGGCATCGTCGGCGAAAGCGGATCGGGCAAGACGCTGGCCACCCGCGCGCTCATCTCGCTTCTGCCACCGGCCATCGCCGTCACCGGCGGATCGATCATCTACAAGGGGCAGGATGTCATGTCCCTGCCGGTGAAGGATCTTCGGCGTCTGCGCGGCGCGGAGATCGGCGTGGTATTTCAGGAGCCGATGACCTCGCTCAACCCATCGATGACGATTGGCCGGCAGCTGGAAGAGGGGCTGATCCTTCACACGAAGTTGTCGCCTGAAGAGCGCCGCGAGAAAATTCTCGACATGCTGCGCCGGGTCGGTATCCGCGATCCCGAAGGTGCGCTGACGGCCTATCCGCACGAGTTTTCCGGCGGCATGCGCCAGCGTATCATGCTGGCCTCGGTCATGCTGCTGAAACCCGCTTTGCTGATTGCCGACGAACCGACGACGGCGCTTGACGCGGTCATCCAGCGCGATGTCATGGAACTGATGGTGGAACTGACGCGGGCGGAAGGCACTGCCGTTCTCCTCATCAGTCACGATCTGCCGATGGTGGCACGTTATACCAGCCGTATCGTGGTGATGGAAAAAGGCACGATCGTCGAACAGGGCCGCACCGAGGACCTGTTGGACGCGCCGCAGCACCCCTATACGAAAAAGCTGCTTTCCTCCCTGCCATTCCGTGGTGAGCCGCGCAGCATCGACACCTCCAAGGCGCCAATGGTTTCGGCCCGCGATATCGTTGTGGATTATGCCGGCCGCAAATCCCTGCTGAAAAAAGCCAAACCGAAGCGGGCGCTGCACGGCGTCAGCATCGATATTCATGAGGGCGAGGTCGTGGCGCTCGTCGGTGGTTCCGGTTCCGGCAAAACGACGCTTGGCCGCACCATCGCCGGGCTTGTGCAGGAAAGCGAAGGGCATATCCGCTTTCAGGGCCGCGAGCGCAACGAGGACTGGCAGGACTATCGCCTGAATTGCCAGATGGTGTTTCAGGATCCCTATTCCTCGCTCGATCCGCGCATGACCATCCAGGCGCTGGTGGAGGAGGCGCTGCGGCTCGTGTCTGACCTCGACCAGGCCGCCAAGCGCAAGCGGGCGCTGGAAACGCTGGAGGAAGTGGGGCTCGGCGCCGATTTTGCCGCCCGCTACCCGCACGAGCTTTCCGGCGGCCAGCGCCAGCGCGTGGCGATTGCCCGCGCCATTGCCCGCCGTCCGCGGTTCCTGATCGCCGACGAACCGGTCTCGGCACTCGACGTGACAGTGCGGGCGCAGGTGCTCGATCTCTTTTCCGATCTGCAGAAACGTTATGGCTTTTCCTGCCTGTTCATCAGCCACGATCTTGGCGTGGTGGAGCAGGTGGCCGACCGTGTCGTCGTCATGCAGGACGGCCGCATCATCGAAGAGGGTGACCGCGACACGATTTTCGACAGTCCGAGGGAGGCCTATACGCGCCGGCTGCTCTCGGCCATTCCCGCCCTCGACCAGAATGAAAAGGGCGGCGTGACACTGAAATGGCGTCTGGAAGATGAAGTTTAACAGGAAGATGACAATGACTGTGGCTGCCCAATTAAATGCGATCTGTGATGCACAGCCTTTCGTGACGCGCTTCATGGTGCGCAATCTCCTGACCGGCGAAGAGATCGGCCGGGGAGAAAACGAGGAGACGCCATCGGGCAGCACCCGCAAGACGTCGATCATGATGGCCGTGCTCAAGGCCGCCAGCGAAGGGCGGATCGATCTCGACCAGCCCGTTACCTATGAAAAACGGCTGGCGGAAGAGGTCGCGAGCGGCATGTTCCGTTACATGACGTCGGGCATCGTCATCTCACTACGCGATGCCGTCGCCGGCATGATGGTGCTGAGCGACAATGTCTGCACCAAGATGGTGCTCGAACGGCTGACGCTGGAAGAGGTGGACGGCTATTGCAAATCGCTCGGCATGGCCAATACCCACCACCGTTTCCTCATCCCGCCGCTGGCGCTGGCGGCCGACCATCCGTTAAAGACAGTTACGACCACCTCGGCGGCGGATCAGGTGCTTCTACTGCAGACCATTCTCGATGCGCAATCTTCGCCGGAGGCGCAGGCAAAGCTCGGTTGCAGCCCGCAATTGTGCGATTGGGCCATGCAGACGCTGAAGAACCAGATTTTGCGTTATGGAATTCGCTCCCGCCTGCCTTTCGAGGCCGTGGTGGCCAGCAAGAGTGGCCGCGGCAAGCGTGGGCGCATGGATGCCGGCATCGTCTACAGAAACGGCGCGCCGTCCTTCATCATCACCACCTATACCGATGAGGTTCCGCAAACCATGCCTGACGGCACGCCGGGATACACCATCGCGCTTGAGACGATCGGCCGGCTGGCACAGGCCTGCTGGGACGGTTTTTAATCAATTACAATCAACGACAACAAAGAGGGTAGAACAGTGAAAAAACTTCTTCTCGCAGGCGTTGCCCTGCTGGTAACGGCCAATATCGCGGCGGCCCGCGATATCACCATTGCGCAAAGCTCGGATCTGCGCAGCAACAATCCTGGTGTGAACCGCGACGGCAATACGGACGGGGTTATCCTGCACATCGTCGAAGGCCTCGTCGGTTATAACAATGCCGGAGAGGTGAAGCCGCTTCTGGCCGAAAGCGTCGATGTTTCGGCTGACGGCCTGACCTATACGTTCAAGCTGCGCAAGGACGTGAAATTCCACAATGGCAAGCCGCTCACCGCAGAGGATGTTGCCTGGAACTGGACACGTTATCTGAAGCCGGAAACCAAATGGACCTGCCTCAACGATTTCGCGGAAGGCGGGGCAGCGCATGTCACCGGCGTCAAGGCCACGGATGTATCGACGGTTCAGATCACGCTTGAAAAGCCCTCCGCCGTTTTCCTCGGCCTGATGTCGCGGCCGGAATGCGGTTATACCGGCATGATCTCGCCGGAATCGGTTGCTGCCGATGGCAGCTTCGTCAAGCCGATCGGCACCGGGCCGTTCCAGTGGGACGAGTGGAAGAAAGGCGAATATATCCGCCTCGCCAAATTCGCCGATTATGTTTCGCCGGCAAATGACGGCAAGCCTGATGGCATGGTCGGCTCCAAGCGGCCGCTTGCTGATGGCATCAAGTTCATGGTCATTCCGGATGCCTCCACGGTGAAGGCCGGCCTTGAATCCGGCGTGCTCGACACGGCCGAGATTTCTCCCGATCTCATTCCGGAATTCAAGACCAATGACAAGATGCAGCTCATCGTTGCCCGCAACAACGGCAAGAACCTGTTCTACATCCAGACCCGCGACAAGGTTCTGAGCAATCCAGGCGTGCGCCGCGCCATGGCGATGGCGCTCGATCTCGATGAACTGGTTGCTGCCGCATCGAACGGCACGGGTGAAGCCAACGGTTCGATGGTCTCGCAGGACTCGGTCTATTTCGGCGAGACCCAGAAAAAGCGTCCGGCCTATGACATCGAGGCCGCGAAGAAGGAACTGGAGGCCGCCGGTTACAAGGGCGAGCCGATCTCCATCATCGCCAACAAGCGTGGCAACGTGCCGAGCTTCCCGGCCGCCGTCATGGCGCAGGCCATGATGCAGCAGGCGGGTCTCAACGTGCAGATCGAGGTGCTGGATTATGCCACTCAGGTCGATCGCCGTCGCTCCGGTAATTATCAGGTGATCTCGCAGTCGGTCGCCCCGCGTCTCGATCCGGCGCTGATGTATGCCTTCTATGTCGGCAACAAGGACAAGAACGCCTCCCTGATGTGGGACGATCCGAAGGCGATAGAGCTGATGAAGGCGGCCTATGTCGAGGCTGATCAGACGAAACGCCAGAAGATTTTCGATGAGTTCCATGAGCTGATGCTGAAGGAAATGCCGGGCATCTTCCTCTACGACATGGTCGATGTCTGGGGTGCCACGAAGAAGCTCAAGGGCCAGCCGGTCTGGCAGTCGAACGCCCGCCTCTGGGAAGTCTCGGTCGACAACTGATCCACTGTTGCCCGCGCCGGAGGCGGACCCCGGCGCGGGCTTTCCATCATAGGGTGCAAGGATTTGGCGGTGCATCCGCCGAAGCGCTTGCGCGTGCCCGTAAAGGGCGAAAATGCGAGGACAAGCCATGAACCGTGATGCCGTGATGTCGATTGCCGCCGAGGTCGAGGCCATGAAGCCCGACTTCACCACCCTAAGCGACAGCATCTGGGACTTTGCCGAGCTTAAATTTGAAGAACGGCAATCCGCTGGCGTTCTCGCCGCCGCGCTTGAGGAAAACGGCTTTGCGGTTCGCCGCGGCGTGGCAGGCATGGAAACGGCGTTCATCGGCGAATTCGGCAGCGGCAAGCCGGTCATTGCCTTCCTCGGCGAATTCGATGCGCTGGCCGGCATGAGCCAGGTGGCCGATCTGGCGCAGGTGCAGCCGCGCGAGGCGAACGCCACCGGCCATGGCTGCGGCCATAACCTCCTCGGCGTCGGCTCGTTGATGGGGGCCATCGCGCTCGCCCGGCATCTGCAAGCCAATAATCTGCCCGGCACCGTACGTTATTACGGTTGCCCCGGTGAGGAGGGCGGTTCCGGCAAGACCTTCATGGTGCGGGCTGGCCTGTTTGATGATGTCGATGCGGCGCTGACCTGGCATCCGGCCCCGTTCAACGGCGTGCGTTCCACCAACAATCTTGCCGTGCTGGAATATTTCTACCGTTTCAAGGGTGTTGCGGCCCATGCTTCCAACGCCGCCCATCTCGGCCGCTCGGCGCTTGATGCCGTCGAACTCATGAATGTCGGCGTCAATTTCCTGCGCGAACATATGCCGCAGGATTGCCGGGTGCATTATGCGATCACCGATACCGGCGGCAATGCGGCGAATGTTGTGCAGGCCAAGGCAGAAGTGCTTTACTTGATCCGCGCCCCGGAAATGCGCCAGGCGCTCGATCTTGCTGCACGGGTGGACAAGGTGGCGCAAGGCGCGGCGATGATGACCGAGACCGAGGTTGAGATCGTCTTCGATACCGCCTCCACCAACCTTCTGCCTAACATCACGCTGGAAACGGCGATGCATGAAAACATGGTGGCGCTTGGCCCTATCGCCTTCGATGAGGCGGATATCGCTTTCGCCAAACGCATTCAGGATACCTTTACCGAAGAAGCGATCAAAAGCAGCATCCGGCTCTACCAGATAAAGGGCGATGTTTTTTCCAACCGTAAGATCGATGGCTCGACGCCCCTGCATCTCGGCCTGCGCGATTTCGAGGGCGAGTCGCATTTCCGGGCGGGTTCCACCGATGTCGGCGACGTCAGCTGGATCACGCCGACGGCGCAATGCTGGACGCCCGCCTGGGCAATCGGCACCAATCCGCATACCTGGCAGGTGGTGGCGCAGGGCAAAAGCCCCGCCGCCCACAAGGCCATGGCGCACGCCGCCAAAACGCTTGCCTCCACCGGCCTCGCGCTGATGACCTCGCCGGACCTACTCGCCAATGCCAAAAAAGAGTGGCAGGAAAAGACCGAAGGCAGAAGATATGTCTGCCCGATTCCCCCCGATGTCATGCCCGGTTCCCACCTGTAAGACGCTACGCGCCCATCACGCCCGCTCGTCAATCGCTCCATCTGCCGCCAGATTTTTACGGGCAGCGTGGTGTATCGCATAGACGTTCCAGATGAAGAGACAGGATGTTCCGGCGGCCCTCTGAAGAGAGGGCTGACGGTTTTCGGTGTGGAATAAATCTTCCATCATAGTAGACCTGATCCTGAGTTTCGAACCGGGTGTTCGCAATTTCAATGGTTTATGGCTCTCCGCCTCAAGGGCGAGAATGAGGCTGATGGCGTCTTGATATTGCCGTTGGCAACCCAGTCCGGAACGCGTGTCTTCAGGAATTTCCCTTTATCACCGCCTTGTGTGCCGCTTTGTCGTGGGGCTGCGAAGAAAGCATTGACGTTCGAACCAAAAATGGAATAAATATATCGAACAGACAGAAAATCGGTTTCATTATTCCGTTTTCTGAATCTGAGGAGGTTGCGGCGGGCTTTCGGGTTCGCCTCCGGTTGGGAGAGGCGGCACCGGACGCCATGGAGGAGAAAACGCAATGAAGAAATTTATCATTGGCGCAGCCATGTCTGTGCTTCTCGGCACAGCGGCACATGCGGAGACGGTCGGTGTCTCGATGGCGCTGTTCGATGACAACTTCCTGACCGTGCTGCGCAACGGCATGCAGGATTATTCCAAGGAACTGAAGGGCGTCACCCTGCAGGTCGAGGACGCGCAGAACGACGTCGCCAAGCAGCAGAGCCAGATCCAGAATTTTATCGCTTCCAAGGTCGATGCGATCATCGTCAACCCGGTTGATACGGATGCGACGGCGGCCATGTCGAAGCTCGCTGCCGAGGCCAAAATCCCGCTGGTTTATGTCAACCGCCAGCCGGTGAACGTTGACAGCCTGCCGGACGGCCAGGCGTTCGTGGCTTCTGAAGAAACGGTCGCCGGTACGCTCGAAACCAAGGAAGTCTGCCGCCTTCTCGGTGGCAAGGGCAAGGCCGTCGTCATGATGGGCGAATTGTCCAATCAGGGCGCGCGCATGCGCACGCAGGCCGTTCACGATGTTCTGAAAACCGATGAATGCAAGGGCATTTCGATCGTGGAAGAACAGACCGCAAACTGGCAGCGCACCCAGGGTTCGGACCTCGTCACCAACTGGCTTTCCAGCGGCGTCGAGTTCAATGCCGTCATCGCCAACAACGACGAAATGGCCATCGGCGCTATTCAGGCCCTGAAATCTGCCGGTAAGGACATGAAGGACTATGTCGTCGCCGGTGTGGACGCAACGCAGGATGCGCTTGCCGCGATGCAGGCGGGCGATCTCGACGTCACGGTCTTCCAGGATGCCGCGGGGCAGGGCAAGGGTGCGCTCGATGCCGCGCTGAAGCTCGTCAAGGGCGACAAGATCGAGAAGAAGGTCTACATTCCCTTCCAGCTCGTCACGCCTGAAAACGTCAAGGACTACGTAGCCAAGAACTAACGTCCGCGTTCCGGCATCTGCGCCCGTTTTCTATATGACGAGCAGATGCCGGTTTTCGACGACATTGGAGTAATGGCTTCGGCGCCTGTGTGGACCCGGATTGAATTTCAGTGAATTCAAATTGTTACAGCGTACTTTGGTCGTGACCGACATGGCGCTGTAGGCCTCCCCGGAGGCGAGGCGCCCTATGGCGAAGCCTGTCACCGGTATTTTTTGACTATTGTGGAGGGTGAGATGGTCGTCAGTCCATCGACAATGGCCGCCGTGCGCGCCAGCGGAGCTGTGCCGAATGCCGAGTTTCTTCTCGCGGCGGATGGCATACGCAAGGAATTTCCCGGCGTCGTGGCGCTCGATGATGTGCAGTTCCACCTCAAGCGCGGCACCGTACATGCGCTGATGGGCGAAAATGGCGCCGGCAAATCGACGCTGATGAAGATTCTCGCCGGCATCTACCAGCCGGACCAAGGCGAAATCCGCCTGAAGGGCGCGCCGATCCGGCTCGATTCTCCGCTTGATGCTCTGGAAAACGGCATCGCCATGATCCATCAGGAACTGAACCTGATGGCCTATATGACGGTAGCCGAAAACATCTGGATCAGGCGGGAGCCGAAAAACCGGCTGGGCTTCATCGATCATGGCGAAATGTATCGCCGCACCCAGACCCTGCTGGAACGACTGGGCATCGATCTTGATCCGGAAACGCGTGTCGGCGAACTTTCCGTCGCCAGTCGTCAGATGGTCGAGATCGCCAAGGCGGTTTCCTACGACTCCGACGTTCTGATCATGGATGAGCCGACATCGGCTTTGACGGAACGCGAGGTCGAGCATCTCTTCCGCATCATTCGCGATCTGAGGGAGCGCGGTATCGGCATCGTCTACATCACTCACAAGATGAACGAGCTGTTCGAGATCGCTGACGAGTTTTCCGTGTTCCGTGACGGCAAATATATCGGCACCCACGCTTCCACCGATGTGACGCGTGACGACATCATCCGCATGATGGTTGGCCGCGAAATCACTCAGATGTTTCCGAAGGAAGAGGTTCCGATCGGTGACGTCGTGCTGTCGGTCAAGAATCTGACGCTCAATGGCGTGTTCCATGATGTGTCATTCGATGTCCGCGCCGGTGAAATTCTCGGTGTCGCGGGTCTTGTCGGTTCGGGACGCTCCAATGTCGCCGAGACGGTGTTCGGCGTCACACCCGCATCATCGGGCACCGTTGCAATCGACGGCAAACAGGTTTCGATCGGCAGCCCGACCGAGGCGATCCGTCATCGCATGGCGTTCCTGACGGAGGACCGTAAGGATACGGGGTGTCTGCTCATTCTCAATATTCTCGAGAATATGCAGATCGCCGTCCTGCAGGACAAATATGTCGCCAATGGTTTCGTGCAGGAAAGCGCGCTATCGGATGCCTGCGAGGAAATGTGCCGCAAGCTCCGGGTCAAGACGCCGCATCTTTATGAGCGCATCGAGAACCTGTCGGGCGGCAACCAGCAAAAGGTGCTGATCGGCCGCTGGATGCTGACCAAGCCGCGTATTCTTATTCTGGATGAGCCGACGCGCGGTATCGATGTCGGCGCCAAGGCGGAAATTCACAAGCTGGTTTGCGAGATGGCGCGTCAAGGCGTCGCCGTCATCATGATTTCCTCCGAAATGCCGGAGGTTCTGGGTATGAGCGATCGTGTCATGGTCATGCATGAGGGTCGGGTGACGGGTTTCCTTGATAGAAGTGAAGCCACACAGGTGAAGGTGATGGATCTCGCATCGCGGTGAGGCGCGCCGGGATTTCTCGAGGAGGAACGATTATGACTACGAACGCCGCCAACGTGGAGTTGGATGCAAAATCCGGACGCAAGCCGCACCGGCGCATCCCGCCAGAGGCCAATATCTTTTTCGTACTGATTGGCATCGCGCTGGTTTATGAAATTCTCGGCTGGATTTTCATCGGCCAGAGCTTTTTGATGAACCAGCAGCGCCTGACGATCATGATCCTGCAGGTGTCGGTGATCGGCATTATCGCCGTCGGTGTGACGCAGGTCATCATCACGGGCGGTATCGACCTTTCCTCCGGCTCCGTCGTCGGCCTGACGGCGATGTTGTCCGCCAGCGTCGGGCAATCATCCACATGGCCGCGGGCCCTTTATCCGGGGTTGACCGATCTGCCCTTCTTCATCCCGCTGGCCGTTGGCGTGTTGGCCGGTGCCCTTGCTGGCTTCATCAACGGGCAGCTCATCGCGCGCACCAAAATTCCGCCCTTCATCGCAACACTCGGCATGATGGTCACGGCGCGTGGTCTCTCCAAGTGGTATACAAAGGGTCAGCCGATTTCCGGCCTGACGGATGGGTTCAACTTCATCGGCACGGGCATCTGGCCGGTCGTGGTGTTCCTCGTCGTCGCCGTCATCTTCCATGTGGCGCTGCGTTATACGCGTTACGGCAAGTTCACCTATGCCATCGGCGCCAACCAGCAGGCGGCCCGCGTTTCCGGTATCAACATCGAAGCGCATCTGATCAAGGTCTATGCCATTGCCGGTCTGCTGGCCGGTCTCGCCGGTGTCGTCACCGCTGCCCGCGCACAGACGGCGCAGGCCGGCATGGGCGTGATGTATGAGCTTGATGCCATCGCCGCGGCCGTTATCGGCGGCACCTCGCTTGCTGGCGGTGCTGGCCGCATCACCGGAACTGTCATCGGCACCATCATTCTTGGCGTCATGACTTCAGGCTTCACGTTCCTCAGGGTCGACGCCTATTACCAGGAGATCGTCAAGGGCCTGATCATCGTCGCCGCCGTTGTCGCCGACGTTTACCGCCAGAAGAAACGCGCAAAGCGTTAAATCCTCCTCCTCCCGGACTTGGGGCAAGCTTTTAGGGCTTGCCCCTTTTTTATGCGCTGACGACAGGGACGCGATCCGGGCTGGAGGGCAGGTGCCGATTGTCAGGCCTTGCTGTTTCGGTACGCGTGAACAGCCTTGCCAAAGGCTTCGAACAACGCACGGGACGGTGCATCCGTCTCGGCCCAATATTCCGGATGCCACTGCACGCCGACAGCAAAACCCTTGGCGTCGATGACGGAGACGGCCTCGATGGTGCCATCCTCGGCCGTCGCTTCCACCTGCAGGCGCGGCGCGGTTTCGGCAATCGCCTGCCGGTGCAGGGAGTTGATCTGGATTTCACCAGCCATGCCGAGATGCTGCGCAATGCAGGAGCCTTCACGCACATGCACCGGCTGGCGGATGGCGAAGGCGATGTCACGGTCGTCATGTTCCGGTTTGCGGTGGTCCCATGTTCCGGGTTGTTCCTGAATTTCGGAAGCCAGCGTGCCGCCAAGCGCCACGTTCAGCTCCTGAATACCGCGGCAGATGGCCAGCATCGGAATACCGCGCTCGATGGCGCGGCGGATGAGCGGCAGGCTGGTAGCGTCGCGGGCCGGGTCGAAAGGTCCGTCGCTTTCCTGCGCCTCCTTGCCGTAGAGGGAAGGATGCACATTGGTGGCGGAGCCGGACACGAGCAGTCCATCCACCCGGTCGAGAATGGCGTCCACCTCGTTACCATCCTCGAAGGCCGGGACGATGAAGGACATGACATCAGCCACCTTCAAAGCGGCGGAAACATACTGGTTCTGCGCGGCGTGCCAGTCGGCTCCGGCAAAATGCCTGATGTCGGCGGGGACGGCGATGATGGGTTTTGGCATGGTGGCTCCGGGACGAATCTCCGAAATTTGTGCGACTGCCCGTGGGCCAAGTCAAGCATGTGTTTTACGTTCCATCGGTCATATATGCGCCTAAAGTATAAGGTGTCGCCCGGATATTTCAGTTGCAAATAAAATACGAAGGAGAAGTCCTGAAAATTCCCGAAACGGCCGGTTTTTCCGCGATTAATTCTTGGAACGGGTGCTTGTCAGCCGGGCTGGAACCGTGCTTACTTCGCTACGATGCCTGAACAGCAACGAGGGGAATTCAAAGCTGCGGGCAGGGTTCATATCTGGGAGGATATAGATGGATCGCCGTTCCTTTATGAAAAAAGGTGCGCTTGCGGGAGCTGCCACAGCTCTGGCCGCACCTGCCATTGCACAGCAGAATACCAAGATCAACTGGCGCCTGACGTCGTCATTTCCGAAATCGCTCGACACGATCTATGGCGGCGCCGAGGATATTGCCAAGCACGTCGCGGCAGCGACCGACGGTAATTTCACCATCCAGCCCTTTGCCGCCGGTGAAATCGTCCCCGGCCTGCAGGCGGCCGATGCCGTGTCATCAGGCACCGTGGAAATGTGCCACACCTGCTCTTATTATTACGTCGGCAAGGACCCGACCTTCGCCATCGGTACGGCGATACCTTTCGGCCTCAATGCCCGTCTGACCAATTCCTGGTTCTATGAAGGCAACGGCAACAAGCTGCTTAACGAGTTTTACGCCAAGCATAATCTCTACGGGATGATCTCAGGCAATACCGGCGCCCAGATGGGCGGCTGGTTCCGCAAGGAAATCAATACTGTCGACGATTTCAAGGGCGTGAAGATGCGCATTGCCGGTCTCGCCGGCAAGGTGGTGGAAAAGCTTGGTGTCGTGCCGCAGCAGATCGCCGGCGGCGACATCTATCCGGCGCTGGAAAAAGGCACCATCGATGCGGCGGAATGGGTCGGTCCTTATGACGACCACAAGCTCGGCTTCCAGAAGGTGGCGAAGTATTATTATTATCCGGCCTTCTGGGAAGGCGGCCCGGTCATCCATTCCTTCGTCAATCTGGACAAGTGGAACAGCCTGCCGAAGAATTATCAGATGGTGCTGCAGGATGCCTGTGCATTCGCCAACACCAGCATGATGGCGAAATACGACGCGAAGAACCCGATTGCCATCAAGCAGCTGGTGTCGGAAGGTGCGGTGCTGCGGCCCTTCAGCCAGGAAATCCTCGAAGCCTGCTACAAGGCTGCGCTGGAAGTTTACGCCAACATCTCGGCATCCAACCCGGACTTCAAGAAGATTTACGAGGACCAGGTCGCCTTCAAGCGCGAGGGCTATCTGTGGATGCAGCTTGCGGAATACACTTTCGATACGTTCATGATGATCCAGCAGCGTAACGGTAAGCTCTGATTATTCGGTAACGGCGGCGGACCGGGCAAAAGCCTCGGAGATTTCGGTCTCCGGGGTTTTTGTTGTGCGTGCATGCCTTCATGCATCCGACAACAAAGGATGATTTACGATCGGGTCTGTTGTGAGCAAAAGCAGCAGGCTCCGTGGCCAGCCGGAGTGTCGGCGAGGATTGGCCACGCCGACCTCGGCAAAGGCCTTGCTCTCAACTGTGGAGGTGATGTGATGTGGAAACCACTGAGCATTGCGTTTGTCATTAGGAAAAACCGGGCAGGCTGGTCAGTGACTGTCCGGCTTCATTTCAAACGATAAACAAACGGAAGGCAGGGCTGGAACCCTGTCTTCCACTCCGCAACTATAAGCGTTTAGCCTAGCCCTTACAAGACACCTCAAGGCCCGATCTTCGGCGGTTCGCCGAGATTAGGCATGCCCGGCAACCCGCCCGGCTGGCCGAAATTGGGCATGGTGTTGCCGCCCTGATTGCCGAAGGCGGGCACCTCGATCTTGATGGAGTTCAGATCGACGTCAGGCGCCTTGTCGAGCCAATAGGTGACCGATTCCGGCCAGAAGATCACGATGGCGACGAGGATGAGCTGCATGCCGAGCCACGGGATGGCGCCCATGTAGATATCCGATGTCTTGACCGAGCGCGGCGCGATGGAGCGCAGGTAGAATAGTGCAAATCCAAAAGGCGGATGCATGAAGCTCGTCTGCATGTTGATGCAGATCAGCACGCCGAACCAGATGAGATCGATGCCGAGCGACTGGGCGATCGGCGCCAGCATCGGAATGACGATGAAGGCGATCTCGAAGAAATCGAGGAAGAAGGCGAGGAAGAAGATGAAGATGTTGACGAAGATCAGGAAGCCGATGGGGCCGCCCGGAATGCCCGACAACATGTGCTCGATCCACAGAGAACCGTCCATGCCCTGGAAGACGAGTGAGAAGCAGGTGGCGCCGACCAGAATGAACACCACCATCGATGTGATGTGCATGGTGGAATGCATGCCCTGCTTGACGAGATCCCAGCTCAGACGACGGTGTGCCGCAGCCAGCGCCATGGCGCCGACGACACCGAGCGCACCCGCTTCTGTGGGTGTTGCAAGGCCGAGGAAGATGGTGCCGAGCACCAGGAAGATCAGCACGATGGAGGGGATCATGCCCGCCAGCACGCGGAATACCAGCGCCCGGTTGAGTTCACCGCGGGCTTCCGGCGGCAGCGCCGGCAGGTCCTTGGGCCTGACGATCGACATCAGCAGGATGAACAGCATGAAGATCGCCACCTGCAGGATCGAGGGGCCGATCGCGCCGAGATACATGTCGCCCACGGATTTGCCGAGCTGGTCGGCGAGAACGATGAGGACGAGGGAGGGTGGGATGACCTGTGTGATCGTTCCCGATGCGGCGATGACGCCGGTGGCAAGCCGCGGATTATAACCGTATTTCAACATGATCGGCAGCGAGATGACGCCCATGGTGATGACGGAAGCCGCAACCGTGCCGGTGATGGCGCCAAGGATCGCGCCGACGATGATGACGGCGTAGGCAAGGCCGCCGGGAATGGCACCGAACAGCTTGCCGGTTCCCTCAAGCAGGTCCTCCGCAAGGCCACATCGCTCAAGGATCGCGCCCATGAAGGTGAAGAAGGGAATAGCGAGCAGCAGGTCATTCGAGATGATGCCGAAGATGCGCAGCGGCAGGGCCTGAAGAAAGGCCGGTGAAAAATGCTCGGTGAAAATGCCGATGACGCCGAAAACGAGGCCGACGGTGGCAAGCGAGAAGGCAACCGGGAATCCGTAAAGCATGAAGATGATCATGCCGAGGAACATCAGTGGTGGAAGAATACCATATTCAAACATGGGAAATATCCTGAAGGTTCAGATCGGCGCGATCATTGCAGGGGCTTTTCGTACTTCGTATCCAGCGCATAAAGCCCGTTGAGGGCGCCGACGCGCTTGATGAGTTCGGAAAACCCCTGAAGAACCAGCAGGGCGAAACCGGCGAAGATGACGAGTTTCACGGGCCAGCGGATGAGACCGCCGGCATTCGAGGACATTTCACCCTGATGCCAGGATAGCGTGAACATGGGCCAGGACAGCCAGGCGAGGTAAAAGCAGGCGGGTATCAGAAACAGCACGATGCCGATGATGTCCACCCACAGGCGGCTTCGCGGAGAGATGGCACCATAGATGATGTCGACCCGCACATGTTCGTTCATGCGCAGCGTATAGGACGCGCCGATCAGCACGATGAAGGCGAACATGTACCACTGGATTTCCAGCCAGCCGTTTGAACTATAGTTCAATGCGTAACGGACCATGGCATTGCCGGCGCTGACGAGGCAGCAGATGAGCACGAGATAACCGGCAACCTTGCCCAGAGCTTCGCTCACAAGGTCTATCAGCGCGCTTAGTTTTAAAAGCGATTTCATTACTTTCCCCTCTTCCCTTTTGCGGGCCCTTTGCGGGTTTATGGCGGAGAGCAAAGTCCGGTATCCCTACGGCGGCCGCACCTCCACGCGCATCCGTTGCCACAGGTTCCAGAGTTCCTCCCCACAGAATCCCGTGTATGGTCAGGCGGTTCGAAAAGCAACCAAAACCGCCATGAAACGGCGCGGCGAAGCCCGCTTTTCAACCGTTTGCGAAAGAATGTTGCCCTATGGCATACTTTGCCCGGCGGCGCAGTCATCGTGCATGCCGTCGCCGCTCTTTCGCGCAGAACGCATTGCGCTTTTCGACGACTTCATGTTACGTCTGGCTCCGGAGAATCCGGCATGGACCTGTGATCGTCCGCGGGTAAATCGTCTCGCAGGACAGGCATGGCGGATGGAGCAAAGGGGAAGCGGAATGAGCGAACATCACACGGGTCCGGTCGAAGTTGGCGCCGAGATGAATTACGCCGAGCACGAAAAGACCTATAACGGTTTTCTGGCCATGACGAAGTATGGCACCATGCTGCTGTGCGTGCTGATGCTGGCCATGGTTGCAGGTTTCTTCACATCCGCGGGCTTCCTTGGCGGCCTGGTCGTCTTCCTTGCGCTTTCGGCTGCGGGTTTCGTTCTGCTGCGCTGAGTAATTTCGTTCATGAGCGGTTCCCGGTCGGGGAACCGGGGCGATGCCGGATAACCGGAAAGGCCAAGCCATGAAGCGTCTGGTATATTGCCTGTTCCTGCTGGTGGCGATTGCGCATCCTGTCTGGTCGCGCGATCTTTCGCCTGCCGAGCAGGACGGTCTTCGCACGCAGATCGAGCGGTTCAGCACGGCTTTGAATGCGCAGGATTTTGGAACTGTCAGCAAGACGGTGCCGCCGAAAGTCTTTGAATTCATCGCAAGCGAGGCCGGTATCACCGTGGAGCAATTGCGCGGCGCCTTGACGGCGCAGATGCAGATGGCGCTCGCGGCGGTCAAGATAACCGAATTCAGCATGGATACGCAGGCGATCAGCCTCGCGCAAACGCCTGACGGAACGCCCTATGCGCTTGTTCCGACGAAAACGGTCATGGAAACCGGTGGCCAAACGATCGAGGCGAAATCCCATACGCTGGCACTGATGGATGGTGCGGAATGGTATCTTCTGCGTGTCAGTGACCAGCAGCAGGTCACCATCTTGCGCAAAGTCTATCCGTCCTTCGCCGAGGTGACGTTTCCGGACGATTCCATGCAGCAGGTGAAATAGGCCAAGCCTCTTCCTTCAGGAAAACCGTCCTGGCCGGAACGGGTCGGCCGATATTGCCGTCTCCTCGCCGTTGACCAACTGCGTCACCAGACGCGCCGTGGCTGCCGATTGTGTCAGCCCCAGATGGCCATGGCCGAAGGCATAGATCACGGAGGGCGTGGCGCGGGCCGTGCCGATGACGGGAAGACAGTCCGGCATTGACGGGCGAAACCCCATCCATTGCTGCCCACCCTCCAGCTTCAGTCCGGGTAGGAAACGCCCGGCCTTCTTCAGCATTGCTTCGGCGCGGCGGAAATTCGGTTTCAGTTCGAGCCCACCGAGTTCGACGGCGCCGCCGACGCGGATGCCCGTCGACAGCGGGGTGACCACGAAGCCATGATCATTGAAATAAAGCTGGCGCGTCAGGTTGAAGGCTCCAGCGGGCAGGGTGGTGTTGTAACCGCGTTCGGTCTCCAGCGGCACGATGTTGCCCAGCGTTGCAGCAAGCTTTCTCGACCACGCGCCGCAGGCGATCACCACTTTGTCGGCGTCGATCTTGTCGCCGTTTTCGAGCGTCACGATCGTGCTTTCGCCGACGGCATCGATGCGCTCGGCCTCCCCCTTGCGCAGGCTGGCGCCACGGGCAACCACCAGATCGAAAATGGCGCGGGTGAAATCATAGGGGTCGGAGACCTGCAGGCCATCGGGAGAGAATATGGCGTGGCGGAACTGCGGCGCGAGGCCCGGCTGCAAGGCATCGATCTCGTTGCGGCCGACACGCTCAAAGGTGAAACCGGCGCTTTGCTTTTCATCCCAGTCCCTGCGCGCGGCATTGAGACTCGCCTCGCTGTCGTAAAGATCGAGCGTTCCGGTTTTTGAAACGAGGTGCGAGAGTTCCGGCATGGCGGCAACATGGGCCATTTCCACGGCCGCCAGCCGGTTTATTTCCGTAAGCGCCTTCAGCCCGTGACGGAAGTTCCGCTCCGCGCTGGCGCGCCAGAAACGCCATAACCAGGGCGCAATCTTGGGCGCATAGGCCGGCGGCACGCTGAGAGGCCCCAGCGGATCGAACAGCCAGCGGGGTGCTTTTTTCATGATGTCGGGCGCTGGGATGGGAATGATTTCAGGGAAGGCCAGAATGCCGGCATTGCCGGAACTCGCCCCCCGCGCAACTTCGCCACGCTCCAGAAGCACGACGTCGCGTCCGGCATTCTGCAGATAAAGCGCCGCCACGGAACCGATAATGCCGGTGCCGATCACCAGCACATCGCATTTCAGGGTCTTGGTCATCGGCGCTCCTGCAAACTAGTCTTTCACCTCGCCATAACAATGAATGCCGTTTGGATGAAAGGCCGCATCGCGTCGTTGATGCAGAAATATGAGCACTGTGGCAAATAAGCGGTCGGAAATAAACAAGGCGAGTATTTCTGCGGCAAAGCGTGTTGGCAGTTGATCGAGGTTGTGGAGCAATAGTTATAAGTCATCATTAATCGCAATTTAACCGTGCCCGGCTAGTTTCGCGTGCAGGCGGACTGACCGTTTTTCATCCTTATATTTCACGGGTGAAGCGGTCCGCATATTGGTTACTGTTGAGGGTTCAAGCATATGTCTCACTTTTCCAAATTTGGTCTGGACGCTTCTGCGGTGCTTGACGCGCTCAGCCGTTCACAGGCCATCATCGAGTTCGACCTGACCGGCAAGATTTTGAAAGCGAACGATAATTTCTGCAAGGCTGTCGGCTATCAGCCGTCTGAAATCGTTGGGCGCTCCCACAGCATATTCCTGTCTTCCGAAGATGCCGCCTCGCCGGAATACAAGTCGTTCTGGGCAAAGCTGTCGCGCGGCGAATATGATCAGGGTCAGTACCGGCGCCAAGCCAAAAATGGCGATGAAATCTGGATCGAAGCCTCTTACAATCCGGTGTTCCGTTTCGGTAAACCTTACAAGGTGGTCAAGATCGCAACCGATATCACCGTGATCAAGCGCAAGAGCGCCGAAGATGATGGCAAACTCGCCGCGCTCTCCCGGGCGCAGGCCATGATCGAATTTACGCCGGACGGAAAAATCCTCGGCGCCAACGAAAATTTCCTCGCGACGCTCGGTTACACGGCGGAAGAAGTCATCGGCAAACATCATTCGATCTTCTGCGAGCCCGCCTATGCCCAATCCCAGGATTACCGGGATTTCTGGAAGGAACTTGGCAAGGGCCATTTCTCGACCGGGCAGTTCATGCGACTTGGCAAAGATAACAAGCGGGTCTTCATTCAGGCTTCCTATAATCCCATCATCGATGACCGGGGTCGTGTCTTCAAGGTAGTGAAATTTGCTTTTGATGTGACGGACAGGGTGCATGCGGTCGAGGAGCTTGGGGCTGCGCTGGAGCGTCTGTCTCAATGCAATATCCGCGTCACGCTGGACAAACCCTTCGTCGGCGAATTCGAAAGGCTGCGGCAGGATTTCAACAAATCCATCGCCGAATTCCAGAAGACGCTGGAGAATGTTCTCGGTCAGACGGGTGACCTGACCCGCAGCAGTCAGGAAGTCAGCGAAGCCTCCGTCAATCTCGCCGAACGGTCGCGTGAGCAGGCGGTGGCGCTTGAGGAAACCTCGGCCGCACTCGAAGAAATTACCGCGACCGTTCGCTCCTCGACGGAAAACATGAAAGAGACGCGCAAACTCGTGCAGAGCGCGCGGGCTTCCACCGTTGCTTCCACCGAAGTCGTGGAGCGCACGGTCGATGCCATGCAGCGTATCGAGACGGCATCGCGGGAAATCAGCCAGATCATCGGCGTGATCGATGAAATCGCCTTCCAGACCAACCTTCTGGCGCTGAATGCCGGCGTGGAAGCCGCGCGTGCGGGCGAAGCTGGCAAGGGCTTTGCTGTGGTGGCACAGGAAGTGCGTGAACTCGCACAACGTTCGGCCAAGGCCGCCAAGGAAATCAAGGCGTTGATCAACAATTCCGGGACTGAAGTTCTGGAGGGCGTGAAGCTGGTCGGCGAGACCGGTGAGGCACTGAAGCAGATCGATTCACTGGTCCGGCACATTGACGGCAATGTCGACACGATTTCCAAGGCGGCGGACGAGCAGGCCGCCGGCATCAGCGAGATCAACAAGGCCGTCAACCGGTTGGACCGGATGACGCAGGAAAATGCGGCGATGAGCGCCCGCACGACGGTCATCAGCACGACGCTGGCACAGGGCGCCGATGCGTTGGCGCAGCTTGTCAGCCTGTTCAAGCTGAACCGCCGCACAACTCAGCGCGAAGACGGATCGTCCATACGGCCGGATACTGCAAATACCGCCCGGCGCGACCAGAGTTCCGCAAGGGCCGCATAAAAGAAGCGGGCGCCGGTCCGCTTTTCATGAACAGGATTTGGTGGATGCGGATGCCCTTGATCGGGCATCCGCATGCCGTTATCCCCGCAGGGTCGGTCGCGCGATACCGAGATGGTCACGCAGCGTCGAGCCCTCATAATCCTTGCGGAACAGGCCGCGCTCCTGCAGAAGCGGAACGACCTCGCGGTTGAATTCCTCCAGCCCGCCGGGGAAGAAGGGCGGCATGACGTTGAAGCCGTCCGCCGCACCGTTTTCGAACCATTCCTGCATCCGGTCAGCCACCTCTTTCGCCGTTCCCATGACAATGTGGTGGCCACGGCCCGCCGCGACGCGCAGCGCCAGTTCCCGGATCGTCAGCTTTTCGCGGCGTGCCAGTTCCGTCAGAAGCTCGGCGCGGCTGCGCAGCTGGTCGGAGATCGGCAGATCGGGCAGCGGACCGTCGAGATCGTAATCGGCAAGGCTGTGACCAATGCGTTCTTCAAGCAGCGGCATGGCGCTCTTGATGTCGGTCCAGCGGTTCAGCTCTTTCAGCTTTTCACCGGCTTCTTCGAAACTCCGGCCGATGATCGGCATGAAACCCGGCATGACGGCGACGCTTGCCGGATCGCGACCGAATTTCGCCACGCGGGTTTTAAGGCTGGTATAGAAGGCCTGCGCTTCGGAAATCGCCTGCTGGGCGGTGAAGACGATATCGGCGGTACGGGCGGCGAGATCCTGCCCCGGTCCCGAAGAGCCTGCCTGAATGAGAACGGGGTGCCCCTGCGGCGAGCGCGGAATATTGAGCGGACCCTTCACCGTGAAATATTTGCCTTCGTGGTCGAGGATATGGACCTTTTCCGGATCGACGTAGCGGCCCGCCTGCTTGTCCTTGATGAACGCGTCGTCATCCCAGCTGTCCCACAGGCCGCGCACCACGTTTACATATTCTTCCGCCACCGCATAACGCTCGTCATGCTCGGGATGGCTTTTGGAGAAATTCGCCGCCGTGCGGGCATAGGAAGTGGTGACGATATTCCACGCCGCGCGGCCATGGCTCAGATGGTCGATGGACGCAAAGGCACGGGCAGTGTGATAGGGCTCACCATAGGTGGTGGAGGCGGTGGCGGCGAGACCGATCTTGTCGGTCACCATGGCAAGCGCTGCCAGCAATGTCAGCGGCTCGAAACGGGCGATCATCGAGGGATGGGCGTCGACACCGCTGGTCAGGCCGTCGGCGAGAAAGACCATGTCGAATTTTGCGGCTTCCGCCATTTTCGTGACGCGGGTGAGCAGATCGAGATTCTCGCTGCCGGCCTCCGCATCGGGGTGACGCCAGCCCGAAACGTGGTGCCCGGCGCCCTGCAGGAAAAGGCCGAGATGCATCTGTCTTTTGCGGGTCGTATTGGTCATGGGGTCATGCCTTCATGTCGGTCGAGTTATATTTCAGTTATCAGAAGCGTTTCGAGCTTCCTGAGGTCGGCTGCGGTCTTCATGCTCCGCACCAGTGCCGGAATTCCGGCGAATTTTTCAGCGTCGCCGGTCGCGTCGGCGAATTTCTCCGTCGGATCGTCTATGCTCGGCAGGCCGTCGATACGGCGCGACAGCATCGTGCCGTCCTTTTTCGTCACGTCGATGACCACGAAACGGGTGGTCGGATCGGGCGAGAGGCGGCGGGCGGTCTCATCGTGCCGGCGCGAGACCTTTGCTGAAAGTGCGAGCAGATCGGCACGCGCCGGGCGTTCGTCGAAATGGCCGATGCCGAGTGCTCCGTCGGTCAGCGCGGCAGCAAAGACATATTCGGGGCTGAAACGCGCATCGATGCCGGTGGCGGGTGTGGCTGAGCCAACGAGGGCAGCATCGCCACCTGGCGGGAAGGTGATGGCGACCGTTTCAATTTCGTCCGGTGTCAGATCATCGGCGCTGTGCAGCGCCAATGCGCCGACGGCGACGGGGTGGGCGGCAGTGCAGCAGGGAAATGCCTTGAGGGTGAGCCCCGGTGAGACGATCTGCCAGGGTGCGCCCCAGCCGGAGAGAACCCGTTTCGGCTGCTCGGCGCCGAAGGCGAAGGCGGAGTAGAAGCCGATGGGGTTTTCCAGAAAATCCGGTGCGCCCTGAAAGCCTGATTGTGCCAGCCGCGCAGCGGTGAGGCCGGCGCGTGTGGCAAGCCCGGCGTGCAGCGGCTTGGCATCGAAGCCGAATTGCAGGCGAAGCCCGGCCGATTGCGTGGCCGCGAGTCCGAGTGCCACGGCCGTGGTCTGCGGGTCGAATTTCAGGAGATGGGCGATCGCCGCCGCAGCGCCAATGGGGCCGAGTGTGGCGGTGGCATGGAAGCCGTTTTCGTAGTGCTTGGTGCCGAGTGACAGGCCAATCCGCGCCATGGTTTCAAGCCCGACGATATAGGCGGCGATGAAGGCATCCGCCGTCGAACCGTCCTCGACCGCAACAGCCAGAAGGGCTGGAATGATGGCGACGGTGGGGTGGCCGCGCACGCTGCCATGGACATCGTCATAATCAAGCACATGGCCGGCATGGCCGTTGATGAGGGCGGCGGTAAAGGCATCCGTGCGCAGATCGTGGCCGATGATGCCGGCCGTGCCTTGCGTGCCTGACGTGAAGGTGTCGATCAGGATTTTCGTGCTTCTGTCGGCAGCGCCGCCCAGCACGCAGGCGAAAAAATCGATCAGCGCCGTGCGGGCGATGGTGACCGCCTCTTCATCGCGTAGCGGATCGGAAGCGGCGATGGCTTCGGCAAGATGAAGCGTGAGTTTTTCCTCTGCGGACATGGCGTCAGATCCCTTCACCGTCGGCCACCCGCGCCACCTGCCCGCCAAGACCCTTGACGAAAGCGTTGATGCGCGGATTGGTCGACCTGTAGAAGATGTGTTCGGGCGTGCCCTGATCGACGATCAGGCCGTTTTCGGTAAAGACGATATTATCGCTGATTTCCTCGGCAAAGCGCATTTCGTGGGTCACGAGAATGCTGGTCATGCCGTCATTGACGAGATCACGGATGACGGCGAGCACTTCGCCCACGGTTTCCGGGTCGAGCGCGGATGTGACTTCATCGAACAGCACCAGTTCCGGCCGCATGGCAAGCGCACGGGCAATCGCCACGCGCTGCTGCTGGCCACCGGAAAGCTGGCCGGGATAGGCATCGACCTTCTGGGAAAGACGGACCTTCTCCAGCAATTCCCGGGCATGGCGCTCGGCTTCCGCCTTCGGCGTGCCGAGGATTTTGATCGGTGCGATGGTGATGTTTTCCATGACCGTCAGATGCGGAAAGAGGTTGAACTGCTGGAACACGATGCCGATGCGCTTGCGCAGCGCGATGCGCTCAGCCTCGGTTTTCAGCTGGTCGACCCGGGTGCCGCCGACGGTGATCTTGCCGGATTGCGGAATGAGCAGGCCATTGATGCAGCGCAGGATCGTGGATTTGCCCGAGCCGGAAGGCCCGATGATGGAGACGGCGTCGCCCTTGTTGACGATGAGATCTATGCCTTTCAGAACCTGGTTATCACCGAAGGACAGGTGTATGCCTTCCAGTTCAACCAGAGCTTTTGCGGCGGCTTGTGGTGCGGGTGCGGACATGGCTTGTTCCAATCAGCGGGAAGCGAAGCGCCGCTCGAGGCGCTGCGTGAAACGGGAAACGGGATAGCAGAACAGGAAGAACGCCATCAAAACGGTGAGATAGACCACGACGGTGAAATCGTTGCGTTGCACGGCGGTGCTGGCGTCGGTCGCGGCATGCAGAAGCTCATGCACGCCAACCAGCGAGGCAAGCGCCGTGCCCATGGTGATCGAGGCATAAAGATTCATCCATGGCGGCAGCGAACGTTTCACGCATTGCGGCAGGATGATCCAGCGCAGCGTCTGGTTCCGGGAAAAGCCGAGACCCTGCGCCGCTTCCCATTGGGCGGTGGGGATGGACTGGATGGCACCGCGGGTGATTTCGGCGATATGGGCACTTGCCGGAATGGCTAGACCGACGACGGCCTTGATCCAGTCAGGGAAGGGAATGTAATTGCCGAAGGCGACGATCTCGAAAGGGAAGATGTAGGTCGCGGCGAAAATCAGCACCAGATGCGGGGCGTTGCGGAAGATTTGCACATAGGTGAGCGCCGGCGCCCGCACGAGGCGGTAAGGCGCGAGCTCCATGATGCCGAGCAGGACGCCGATGAAGGTGCCGATCGCGATTGCCAGAATGCTGATCAGCACATTCATCGCAAAACCCTTGGCCAGATAGGGCAGCCATTGCAGCAGCACCTGACCGAGCGAGGGATCGAGGATCAGCCACAGTACAACCGCAATCACCACGCCGAGCAGCAGAATGGTGCCGAAAGGCAGCTTCTTTGCCGCCCGCGTTTGAGAGACAACCGCGCTCATTGGCCGAACCCCGGAACCGCAAGGCGTCGTTCAAGCCAGAGACCGGCCCTTGCGACGATGAAATTGATGACACTGAAGAAGATGAGGATGACGAGCATCAATTCGACCACATTGTCGCGCTGGGTCCAGATCAGGATCGAGGCATAGGTGATTTCACCCACAGCAATCGCCGAGCCGACGGTGGTGAGCTTCACCAGATTGACGAGATTGTTGATGATCGAGGGCAGGGCAGTACGGATCGCCAGCGGAAACTCGACGTAACGCAAAATCTCCAGCGAACTGAAGCCGATGGCGCGCGCCGCCTCGATGGTGGTGGCCGGCACAGCTTCGATACCGCCGCGCAACGCTTCCGCATGGAAAGCGGCAATATGCAGCCCGGTGATGGCAACGACCCAGAAGAACGGCGTCAGCGGGTTGTTTTGCGCGCCGCCCAGCACGTTGGAAATCAGCATGTTGAGCACGAGGAAACCGCACATCAGCTGCACCAGTGTCGGCGTGTTGCGTGTCAGTTCGACATAGGCACGCACGGGGCCGGCGAGCCAGGTCTTGCCTGATGTCAGCATCGCCGCGAAAATGAAGCCGAATACGAGGCTGAGCGGCAAGGTAACGGCGACGAGGATGAGCGTCATCTTCATGCCATCAAGCCAGATCTGAACCTCGTAACCGCTGTTCAGAAAATCATAGTTGAGGCCGAGATGCGCGGCGAGTTCAATAAAGCGCGCTGTAAATGAATCCTGCATCGGAAATCCATGCTGTTTATTGCGGGTGCCGCCGGGCGGGCGGCGCCAGAATGGCCTGCCTTGCTATAAAGCAGAAAAGAACGGCAGGCGAAACCGGCCGTTCTTGAGGGGTGGCGTAAACGCCTTCGAGGCAGACGCCCGCCATCACGCTAAGGTGACGGGATGAGCCAGATTGCCCAGCCGCTTTATTGCGCGGCGGAAAGCTTCTTCTTCTGCTCTTCCATGTAGCCGATGCTCGGAAGGCGGTTGGCCTTGGCGAATTCGATCATTTTGCCGGAAGCGTGCAGCTCCTTGACTATCTTGTCGAGTGCGGCCTGCGTGTCGGCTTCACCCTTGCGCAGCCAGATGACAGAATCGGAAGGAATGAGATCGGTTGGGATCAGGATGCCGTAATCCTTCCACTCGTCGGCGCGATCCTGAAGCATCAGACTCAGCGTGCCGTTGACGTGAACCGAAACATCACAATTGCCGCCCTTCAGCGCCAAGAGCGATTCCGGCTGGCTCGGCAGCGCCTTCACCTGTGCGCCGTACTGCTCGATCAGCGGCTGCGTGTAGTTGGAGCCCTGCGAAACGCAGGCGATCTTGCCCTTCAAGTCCGACCAGTCCTTGATGCCACTGTCCTTGCGACCGATGGCGGCGCCACCCTGACGGTCATAGGGGGTCGGCACGTAATCAAGCGTTTTGGCGCGTTCTTCGGTGTATTGCATGTTGGCGATGAGAATATCGACCTTGCCCTGCTGCAGGAACTGCACGCGGTTGGGCGGGGTCACGGTTTCAGTGACCAATTCAACGCCGAGACCGGCGGCCAGCGCTTTGGCCACATCGATGTTGAGGCCCTTCTGTTCCTGCGTCTTCGGATCGATGAAGCCGAAAGGCGCGCCGGAAAGGATGACGCCGACGGTGAGCTTGCCGCGACCCTTGATGCGGTCAAGCGTTGCATCAGCGTGGGCGGCGGTGGCCATCGAAGCGATGACGACGGTTCCGGCAATGAGTTTTGCGGCAAATCTGGAAAAAGAGAGGGCCATGGGTATTTCCTTTTGAGTGTGGGTGGAAACTACATGAGGCACCCGCCGAGAGCGAGAATTGGCATTGCGCGAAAAATAGTATGAATAAAATTGCGTTCCAATAAAGCTTCTGATGCGAAAAAATATCCTACAAAAGGGAAATCGTAGAATCCTGTTCTTTGTTTTCGCTGCTTACTGACCGGTTCGCCAGATATGAGGCGATCGATTGCCGCTTGTTTCTTCTCCCCGTCGGGGAGAAGGTCGCGGCAGCGGGATGAGGGGGCGAGGGTAGTAATATACGGAAACGTTGCCCCCTCATCTGACCCTTCGGGCCATCTTCTCCCCGGCGGGGAGAAGAAACACGCCGCGACATCACCGTCCGGCGTTATAGGCTGCAATCGCCGCCATGTTGACGATATCGCTGTCCTTGGCACCCATTGAGGTGATCTGCACCGATTTGTCGAGGCCGACCAGAAGCGGACCGATGACGGTGGCACCACCCAGTTCCTGCAGCATCTTGGTGGAGATGGAGGCGGAATGGATGGCGGGCATGACCAGCACATTGGCCGCACCGGAAAGGCGGGCGAATGGATACTGGCTCTGCATGCGCTGATGGTTGAGCGCCACATCCGCCGACATCTCGCCGTCCACCTCGAAATTGACATTGCGCCTGTCGAGGATTTTTACCGCTTCGCGCACCTTGTCGGAGCGTTCGCCAACCGGCTGGCCGAAGGTGGAATAGGCAAGCATGGCGACGCGCGGCTCATAACCGAAACGGCGGGCGAGGCCGGCCGCCTCTTCCGCGATATCGGCAAGGTCTTCCGCAGTCGGCATGTCGTGCACGGCGGTATCGGCCACGAAGACGGTGCGGTTGCGGGAGACAACAAGCGAAACACCGATGACACGATGGCCGGGCTTGGTGTTGATGCAGCGGCGGATATCCTCCAGCGCCGTCGAATAATTGCGGGTCACGCCGGTCACCACGGCATCCGCATCGCCCATCGCCACCATGCAGGCGGCGAAGTGGTTGCGGTCATTGTGGATCAGGCGCTGCACGTCGCGCAGCAGGAAGCCGCCGCGCTGCAACCGAGCATAGAGATAATCGATATAGGCATCGACGCGGCTGGAGAGACGGGCATTGGTGATTTCGATATTGGCGCGGTCGAGATCGATGCCGGCGCGTTCCGCATTGGCCTTGATGATGTCGTCGCGGCCGAGCAGGATGGCGGTGCCAAGCCCTTGGGCGGTGAACGAAATCGCCGCGCGCATGACCTGTTCTTCTTCCGCCTCGGCAAAGACGACACGCTTGGGCGAGCGGCGCACGCGCTCGTAAAGGCGCTGCGTTGTCGAGGCCATCGGGTCGCGGCGAGCGGAAAGCTCGCGGGCATAGGCGTCGAGATCGGGTATTTCGCGCTGGGCGACGCCGGTGTCAATGGCAGCTTTGGCGACCGCCACCGGGATGGCCGAGATCAGGCGCGGATCGAACGGAACCGGAATGATATATTGCGGCCCGAAACGTGGGCGGTTGCCCTGATAGGCAGCGGCCACATCGTCGGGTACGTCCTCACGGGCAAGATCGGCCAGCGCCTGTGCAGCGGCAATCTTCATCGCATCGTTGATCTGGCGGGCACGCACATCGAGCGCGCCGCGGAAGATATAGGGGAAACCCAGAACGTTATTGACCTGGTTCGGGTAGTCGGAACGTCCGGTCGCCATGATGGCGTCGTCGCGGATACGTGACACTTCTTCCGGCGTGATTTCCGGGTCCGGATTTGCCATGGCGAAAATGATCGGCTTCGGCGCCATGGAGCGGATCATCTCTTCGGTGAAAGCGCCCTTCTGCGAGAGGCCGAACACCACATCCGCACCCTTCATGGCTTCCACCAGCGTGCGGTTATTGGTCTTCACCGCATGGGCGGATTTCCACTGGTTCATGCCTTCCGTTCGGCCCTGATAGATCACGCCCTTGGTATCGCAGAGCGTGATGTTTTCCGGGTTGAAACCCATGGCCTTGATGAGATCCATGCAGGCGATGGCCGCAGCGCCCGCGCCATTGCAGACCAGCTTCGTGGTCTTGAAGTCGCGGCCGGTCAGTTCGATGGCGTTGATAAGGCCGGCGGCGGCGATGATGGCGGTGCCGTGCTGGTCGTCATGGAAGACGGGAATGTCCATCAACTCGCGCAGGCGGCTTTCGATGATGAAACATTCCGGCGCCTTGATGTCTTCGAGATTGATGCCGCCGAAGGAGGGGCCGAGATAACGCACGCAATTGATGAACTCATCGGCGTCTTCGGTATCGACCTCAAGATCGATGGAATCGACATCGGCGAAACGCTTGAAGAGGACCGATTTGCCCTCCATGACCGGCTTGGAGGCGAGCGCACCGAGATTGCCGAGCCCGAGGATGGCGGTGCCGTTCGAGATGACGGCCACCATGTTGCCGCGCGTCGTGTAATCGTAAGCAGTCGCCGGATTTTCGGCGATGGCTTTCACCGGCACAGCAACACCGGGCGAATAGGCGAGCGACAGATCCCGCTGCGTTGCCATCGGCTTGGTCGGGGTGATTTCCAGTTTGCCCGGTCTGCCCTGCGCGTGGAAATCCAGGGCTTCCTGATCCGTAACCGATGTTCTTGTGCTGGCGGGTTTCGTCGTGTCGGACATGGGCTGAGCGTGCTTTCCTGTCGTTATCAGTATAAAAATATTCGCTGTTGTTATGGTATTTTTTGCACGCCTGCCAAGCCTTGAATGTTGTTCAGTGCAGCAAATTTAAGCGTGATGAAATTTACGGCCGATTCAATCGATTAAGTCCGCATGTTCGTTGTCAAAGGCTTGGCTGATAAGCCTGGCGGGCCATATTCACGAAGGCATCGACATGGAGGGCAAGCGGGCCGCGCCTGACAACCAGCACGCAGTCGGACCATGCGTCTGCACTGTCGAGCGGCACGCTGGCAATGCCGCGTGTGGAACGCGCGGTGCTTTCCGGCAGGATGGAAATGCCCGCACCGGCTTCCACCAGGGCGAGGATGGTATTGATGTTGGCGATACGCATGCCAATTTGCGGTTCGCAACCGGCATCCTCAAAAAGCGTGAGCGCGCTACTGCTCAGACCGAGGCCGATCTCGTCGATCGGCAGCAGCAGTTTTTCCCGCAAAATATCGCCAGCCGAAAGTCTGGGACTGGAGGCCAGCGGATGACGTTCCGACAGGGCAACGCACAGTTTCGAGCGGTCGAAGGGCATCGCCCTCAGAGTCTGTGGCAGCCGGGGGAGGGGTGCACGGATGAAGGCGACATCGGTCTTGCGCGTTTCCACCTGCTCGATCAGCTGTTCCATCGTCATGCCGGGCAAAAGTTCCAGCGTCACATCCCTGTGCTCATCACCATAGCGGGTGATCAGTGCCGGCAGCTTTCGCTCGGCCATGACACTGGTGCCGTAACCGATGCGCAGCGTGCCGAGCTCACCGCGCCGGATCTGCTGCGCCTTTTCGAGCGCGCCTTTGGTGCGGGCAAGGATTTCTTCCGCCTCGGTGAGCATGGATTGTCCCGCCGGGGTGAGTTCCACACCGCGATTGATGCGGTGAAAGAGTTTGAAGCCAAGGGTCTCCTCCAACTGCCGGATGCGCTGGGTAACGGCCGGCTGGGCGATGCCGAGCTGGAGGGCGGCGGCCCGAAAGTTTCTGGCCCTTGCGGCTTCCACGAATATGGTGAGCTGGCGTGTATCCATTGGTGAAGAGGTCTTTGTGTTGTCGGGCGCGGCGTGATATAAGCCTAGCTTATCAAAATTACCCGTCTTGCGCATTGTCATCTTGTCGCGGGCGACGTTATACCGCAGCCAGCGTTCAGAACGTCTTTCCCGCCCTTGCAGGCGAGGGCGATCCGGACCTGGGGGGATTTGTTCAAGCATACGTCCCGTCGTCCATTCGGCCGGCGGTAACCTGCAGTGAATGGGTCAAAAATGACGGTCACTACCGAAGTCTTCCCCACCATCGTTCCCCGTTCAGCCGCGCCGCCACCGGCGCATCTTCGTTTGACCGCATCGGCGTCGAACTGTTCGCGCTTTGCCGGACACTGAACGATCATCGGGCCTCAGCCTTTCGGGCGGCTCTTCTAAACGGACATTCATTCATGGGTAATCCAGCAATTTCATTGTCGCTCCCGGCCAGATTATGGCTGTCGGTGCTTGGCGCGGTCATCATCGCCGCGGGCCTGTTCTTCGCCATTGGCGGCTGGCAGCTCGTCGCCCTCGGTGGCAGCCCCTATTTCATCGCCGCAGGTCTTTCGCTCATCGTTTCGGGCCTGCTGATCCTGCTGCGCAAGCCTGCAGGCGCGCTTCTTTTCGGTCTCGTTTTCATCCTCACCGGCGTCTGGTCAGTTTGGGAAGCGGGCCTTCACTTCTGGCCGCTGATTTCCCGCCTGCTGGCCATCGGCGTGGGGGCAACCGTCGTTGCCCTGTCTTACCCGCTGCTGCGCCGCGCAGCCGGCAAAACGCCGGCATATGGCTCTTCTTTCGCGGTAGCCGCTGTTCTCGCCATCGCTTCCGGTGCCGGTTTTGCCGGCATGTTCGTGGCGCATCCGACCGTTGCCTTCAATGGCAAGCCGGCGGCGCTGACGCCGGTAACCCCGGAAACCGAGCAGAAGAACTGGGAACATTACGGCAATACTTCCGGTGGCAGCCGTTTCGTGGCACTTGACGAAATCACCCGAGACAACATCAAGAACCTCGAAGTCGCCTGGACCTACCACACCGGCGACACCCCGATCAGCCCCGGCGCCAACGGCGCGGAAGACCAGCAGACGCCGCTACAGGTGGGTGACACCGTGTTCCTGTGCACACCGCACAACAATGTCATCGCTCTCGATGCCGATACCGGAACCGAGAAGTGGAAGGCGGAAATCAATTCGAAATCCTCCGTCTGGATGCGTTGCCGTGGCCTTGCCTATTTCGATGCCAAAGCGCCGCTGCAGCAACCGACCGCTCCGGGCTCCACGCCCGTCACGCCGGCCGTGGTGGCCGAAGGCGCACTTTGCCAGCGCCGTATTCTGATGAACACCATCAATGCGGAACTTATCGCGCTTGATGCGGACACGGGCGCGTTTTGCCCTGACTTCGGCACGAATGGCCGCGTCGATCTGAAGATCGGCATGGGAGATGCGCCGGACCCGCAATATGTGCTGACCTCGGCACCCACGCTTGCCGGCACCACCGTCGTTGTCGGCGGCCGTATCGCCGATAACGTGCAGGTGGATATGCCCGGCGGCGTGATGCGCGGTTTCGACGTGGTCACCGGCGAGCTTCGCTGGGCTTTCGACCCCGGCAACCCTGACATCACCAAGCTGCCGCCTCCGGGCCAGACTTACACACGTTCCACACCGAATGTCTGGGCATCCATGTCCTACGACCCGGACCTGAACACGGTCTTCATGCCCGTCGGCAGCCCTTCGGTCGATCTTTATGGCGCGACACGCACACCACTCGACCATAAATATGGTGCCTCCATGCTGGCGCTCGACGCCACGACTGGCCGCGAAAAGTGGGTATACCAGACGGTTCATAACGACCTCTGGGATTTCGACGTGCCGATGCAGCCGAGCTTCATCGATTTCCCGAAGGCGGACGGAACCACCGTTCCGGCGCTCGCCTTTGGCACCAAGGCGGGGCAGATCTACGTGCTCGACCGTGCGACCGGCCAGCCGCTGACCAAGGTGGAAGAGGTTCCCGTCAAGGCTGCCAATATTCCCAACGAGCCTTATTCACCGACGCAGCCGCGTTCCGTCGGCATGCCGCAGATCGGTGCGCAGACGCTGACGGAAGCCGATATGTGGGGTGCGACCCCGTTCGACCAGCTTTTGTGCCGTATCGCCTTCAAGGGCATGCGTTATGAGGGTCTGTATACGGCACCCGGCACCGACCTCTCGCTCGCCTTCCCGGGTTCGCTGGGCGGCATGAACTGGGGCGGTCTTTCGACCGACCCGACCACCAACACCATCTTCGTCAATGACATGCGTCTTGGTCTGTGGATAGAGATGAAGGAAGCCGCCCCCACCAAGGCCGTTGCCAGCGGTGGCGAAAGCGTCAATACCGGCATGGGCGTCGTTCCGATGAAGGGCACGCCCTATGCGGTGAACAAGAACCGCTTCCTGTCGGCTCTCGGCATCCCATGCCAGGCTCCGCCCTATGGCACCATGACCGCGATCGACATGAAGACGCAGCAGATCAAGTGGCAGGTGCCGGTCGGCACCGTCGAGGATACGGGTCCGCTCGGCATCAAGATGGGCCTGCCGATCCCGATCGGCATGCCGACGCTCGGCGGCACGCTCGCCACCCAGGGCGGCCTCGTCTTCATCGCCGGCACGCAGGATTACTATCTGCGCGCCTTCGATACGGCGACCGGCAAGGAAGTCTGGAAGGCCCGCCTTCCGGTCGGCAGCCAGGGCGGCCCGATGAGCTACAAGTCTCCAAAGACCGGCAAGCAATATGTCGTCATCTCGGCCGGCGGTGCCCGCCAGTCTCCGGATCGTGGCGACTACGTCATCGCTTATGCGTTGCCTGACTGATCCTTGTGGCTCAACAGTTTGAAAAAGAAACCCCGGGAGATGATTCCGGGGTTTTTCTTTGTCTGCTTTCAGGATAACCGGCATTTTCGTGCGGAACCTCACAATCATCCTCGCGTTAGGAAAACAGGCCTGCCGGCAACACAGCGCCGTTCACCAAGCTTTCACAAGGCGAATTTATGAGCTTGAACTTGTCCGCCCGTGAACCGATGATGGCGGTATTTCGAAATATGTATATTGTCCGGCGCGCCGGGAAATTTTTTAGAGTTGGAAAGGTTTTGTTGTGAACGAACAATCTCGAAAGATCACGCCGGTTCTCCTTGCTGGCGGCGCCGGCTCGCGGCTTTGGCCGGTGTCTCGCGATCAGTTGCCCAAGCAGTTCCAGCCGCTGGTCGGCAATCTTTCGACCTATCAGCAGACTTTGAAGCGGGTCGGCGACAAGGGACTTTATTCGGAACCGCTGGTCATCACCAACGAGGATTTCCGTTTCTTCGCCCGCCGTCAGGCCGAAGAGATCGACCTGCCGGCAACCGTGGTGCTGGAGCCCGCCCGCCGCGACAGCGCCGCCGCCATGGCCGCCGCCGCCGTGCTGGCCGAGCGCCGTGAGCCCGGCTGTCTGGTACTGGCGCTTGCCGCCGACCATGTGGTGCTGGATGCCGACAAGTTTTCCGACGCCGTGAAACTCGGCGCAAAAGCCGCCGATCAGGGCAATATCGTCGTTTTCGGCCTGGTGCCGACCGAGCCGCGCACTTCCTATGGTTATATCAAGCCAGGTGAGGCGATCGACGGTGAGGCCGATCTCAGCACCGTCGATGCCTTCGTGGAAAAGCCTGACGTGAAGACGGCGATCTCCTATCTGGAAAAAGGCTATCTATGGAACTCCGGTAACTTCCTGTTCCGCTCTGATGTGATGATCGCCGAGCTGAAGGCTTTTGCTCCGGAAATTCTGGCGGCGGTGACGCAGGCGGTAGAGCAATATGAAAGCGACCTCGGTTTTGTACGCCTGCATCAGGCAAGCTTCGAGGCTTCCCCCAAAAATTCCATCGATTACGCGGTGATCGAGAAGACAAAACGCATGGCTGTCGTGCACGGCCATTTCCGCTGGTCGGATATCGGCAGCTGGGACGCGATCTGGGAAATTGCCGACAAGCATGACAATGACAATGCGCTTGAGGGCGATGGCGTCTTCATCGATTCCGAGGGTTGCCTGATCCATTCCACACAATTGCTGACGACGGTGGTTGGTGCCAAGGATCTGGTGGTGGTGGCCACCAAGGACGCGGTTCTGGTGGTGCCCAAAAACCGGGTGCAGGATGTGAAGGGGCTGGTGGAAAAGCTGAAAGCCAGCGACCACGCGCCGCAGACGCAAAGCCACAAGCGCGTCTATCAGCCCTGGGGGTTCATCGAACACATGTATGTGGACGAGCGTTACCGGGTCGGCCACATCACCGTCGATCCTGGCCATCGCATCTCGTTCCAGAAACATTATCACCGCTCGGAACACTGGATCGTCGTCAAGGGCACGGCAACCGTGACGATGGGGGACGAGACGCGGCTGCTGACGGAAAACCAGTCGGTCTATATCCCGATCGGCCAGCCGCACCGGCTGGCAAATGAGGGCCAGATTCCGCTCGAACTCATCGAAATCCAGACCGGCGCCTATATTGGCGAGGATGACGTTATCCGCATCGAGGATGATTATAGACGGCAATAATATTGCCACCTCCGGTGAAACGGCATGATGAAGGCGAGGCGGATAACGGTCCGGCTCGCCTTTTCCGTTTCATGAGAAGAGCGCGTTCACGCAATGGGCAAAGGCATGGGAAAACATCGCCGCTTCCAGCCCTCGCCATCCTCATCATACGTCTCGAAAACGACTGGCATTGTATCGGGGCTACGCGGCGCTATCCCCTGTATCGCACCGGTTTTGCGCATTTCCCGACCGTTTGAAATGCCTCTCGGAGGCGGGCCGAGATTCGTATTTTAGGCGGTTGCCTAATCAAAAATCTTCGCATAGGTTCCAACTGTAACGTTTCAGTGAGGGAGGAGACTCATGCGAATGCGTGTTATTTCTGCGGCCTTTTTGGCCAGTGTCATGATTCCGGCGGGTATCGCCGGGGCCACCGATCTTGAGGTGACCCATTGGTGGACATCGGGCGGCGAAGCCGCAGCGGTGGCCGAGCTTGCCAAAGCTTTCGATGCGACCGGCAATAAATGGGTGGATGGCGCGATTGCCGGTTCGGGCGGCACGGCCCGGCCGATCATGATCAGCCGTATCACCGGCGGTGACCCGATGGGCGCCACCCAGTTCAACCATGGCCGGCAGGCGGAGGAACTGGTGCAGGCTGGCCTGATGCGCGATCTGTCCGACGTTGCCACCAAGGGCAACTGGAAAGAGGTCATCAAACCGGCAAGCCTGCTCGACAGCTGCACCATCGACGGCAAGATTTACTGCGCGCCGGTGAATATTCATTCCTGGCAATGGCTGTGGCTTTCCAACGCCGCCTTCAAGAAGGCTGGCGTTGAAGTTCCGAAGAACTGGACGGAATTTGTGGCGGCCGCACCGGCACTGAAAAAGGCCGGCATCCAGCCGCTCGCGCTTGGCGGGCAGGCGTGGCAGGCCAACGGTCTGTTCGACACGCTGACGCTTTCGATCGGCGGCAAGGACCTCTATCAGAAGGTCTATGGCGACAAGGATGCCGAGGCGGCAGCCGGTCCCGATATGGCGAAGATTTTCGCGGCGGCCGTCGAGGCGCGCGACATGGCCAAGGGCACCAATGTTCAGGACTGGAACCAGGCCACCAACCTGGTCATCACCGGCAAGGCTGGCGGCCAGATCATGGGTGACTGGGCGCAGGGCGAATTCCAGCTGGCCAATCAGAAGGCCGGGACGGATTATTCCTGCCTGCCGGGTCTTGGCCTCAATGACTACATCACCACCGGTGGTGACGCCTTTTATTTCCCGGTCCTGAAGGACGAGGCGAAAACCAAGGCGCAGGACGTGCTGGCTGAAACCATCGTCGATCCGAAAACCCAGGTCGCCTTCAACCTGAAGAAAGGCTCGCTGCCGATCCGTGGCGACGTCGATCTCAACGCCGCCAATGACTGCATGAAGAAGGGTCTGGCAATTCTGGCCAAGGGCAATGCGCTGACCAGCACCGACCAGCTGATTTCTGCCGATACGCAGAAACAGAAGGAGGATCTGATGGCCGAATTCTTCGCTGGCTCGATGTCGGCGGCAGATGGCCAGAAGCGCTTCGCGGACCTCATCGGTTCCGCTGACTGATTGTGATCTCTCCGGGTTGGGGAGCGGTTTACCGTTCCCCATTCCAACGTCCGGTCCGTGCAATATTCACCAGCACGGGCAGGGGTTTCATGCGGTGAGGTTTTTGCCTGACCGTTTACTGTAACGTTACAGGAGGAGGTAACATGGCAGGTCAAACGCGCTCCAGGCGTCCAAATCAGCTTTTTCGCAATCTCAATTCCAAGATTGCCTCCATTCCCATGATCTTGACCGCCATGGTGATCTTCCTCGGCGGCACGGTCTGGACGGTGATTTATTCCTTCACCAATTCCAAGCTTCTGCCACGGGCGAGCTTCATCGGTTTTGATCAGTATGAGCGGCTCTGGGCAGCACCACGCTGGATCGTTTCCATCCAGAATCTGGCGATCTATGGCATTTTGTCTTTGATCTTCAGTCTCGTCATCGGCTTCGTGCTGGCGGCGCTGATGGACCAGAAAATCCGGTTCGAGAACACCTTCCGCACCATTTTCCTTTATCCCTTTGCATTGTCCTTCATCGTTACCGGCCTTGTCTGGCAATGGCTGTTGAACCCGGAATTCGGCATCCAGTCCGTGGTTCGCTCGATGGGCTGGGAAAGCTTCACCTTCGATCCGCTCTATAATTCGCAGATCGTCATCTACGGCATCCTGATTGCGGCGCTCTGGCAGGGCACCGGGCTCGTCATGTGCCTGATGCTGGCGGGTCTTCGCGGCATAGACGAGGATATCTGGAAGGCAACGCGCGTTGACGGCATTCCCATGTGGAAGACCTATATCCTCATCATCATTCCCATGATGCGGCCGGTCTTCATCACCACCCTCGTCATCATCGCCAGCGGCATCGTCAAGGTTTACGATCTGGTGGTGGCGCAGACGAGCGGCGGGCCGGGCATCGCATCCGAAGTGCCGGCGAAATATGTCTATGACTACATGTTTCAGGCGCAGAACCTGGGGCAGGGCTTTGCCGCCTCGACCATGATGCTTCTGACTGTCGCGATCATCGTCATTCCATGGGCCTACCTCGAATTCGGAGGCAAGAAGCGTGGCTAATATCAGCACATTAAACACGGTCGTGGCCGCCACCGATGCGGCTGCCAAAGACCTTTCCGGCCCGCGCGGCAGGAAGCCGAGGAAAACCTTTTCCCGCCGCAACATCATTCTTTACGGCACGCTTTTCGTCGCTGCCGCCTATTACCTGCTGCCGCTTTACGTGATGGTCGTCACCTCGCTGAAGGGCATGCCGGAAATCCGGCTTGGCAATATTTTCGCACCGCCGGTGGAAATCACTTTCGAGCCATGGGTGAAAGCCTGGGCGAATGCCTGCACGGGCCTGAACTGTGACGGGCTTTCACGCGGCTTCTGGAATTCGGTGCGCATCCTCGTGCCTTCGGTGGTGATCTCGATCATCGTCGCCTCCGTCAGCGGCTATGCCATGGCGAACTGGAAGTTCAAGGGATCGGAACTGTTCTTCTCGATCCTCATCATCGGCGCCTTCATTCCCTATCAGGTGATGATCTATCCGATCGTCATCGTGCTGCGGGAAATGGGTGTTTATGGCACGCTGACCGGTCTCGTCATCGTGCACACCATCTTCGGCATGCCGATCCTGACGCTGCTGTTCCGCAATTATTTCGCCTCTTTGCCGGAAGAACTGTTCAAGGCGGCGCGCATTGATGGCGCCAATTTCTGGCAGATTTATTTCCGCATCATGCTGCCCATGTCGCTGCCGATCTTCGTTGTCGCGATGATCCTGCAGGTGACCGGCATCTGGAACGACTTCCTGTTCGGTGTGGTGTTCACGCGGCCGGAATATTACCCGATGACGGTGCAGCTCAATAATATCGTCAACTCCGTGCAGGGCGTGAAGGAATACAACGTCAACATGGCCGCAACCCTTCTGACGGGTGCCGTGCCGCTGATCGTTTATTTCGTTTCCGGCAGGCTTTTCGTCCGCGGCATTGCCGCAGGCGCAGTAAAAGGTTGAGCTATATGAACAAAAGCGTTTCCATCCGCGATCTATCCCTGTCCTTCGGTGCCGTTACCGTGCTGAAAGACCTCAATCTCGATATTTACGACGGCGAATTCCTCGTGCTGCTCGGCTCTTCCGGCTGCGGCAAGTCGACCCTTCTTAATTGCATCGCCGGCCTTCTGGAGCCAACCGACGGGCAAATCTTCATCAAGGACCGCAATGTCACCTGGGAGGAACCGAAGGATCGCGGCATCGGCATGGTGTTCCAGTCTTATGCGCTTTATCCGCAGATGACAGTGGAGAAAAACCTGTCCTTCGGTCTGCAGGTCGCCAAGGTGCCGAAAGAGGAAATCGAGCGGCGCGTCAAAAGAGCGGCGGGCATATTGCAGATCGAGCCGCTGCTGAAGCGCAAGCCGGCCGAGCTTTCGGGTGGCCAGCGCCAGCGCGTGGCGATCGGCCGGGCGCTGGTGCGGGATGTTGACGTGTTCCTGTTCGATGAACCGCTTTCCAACCTCGACGCCAAGCTGCGCTCGGAACTGCGCGTGGAAATCAAGCGGCTGCACCAGTCGCTGAAGAATACCATGATCTATGTGACGCACGACCAGATCGAGGCGCTGACGCTCGCGGACCGTATCGCCATCATGAAAAGCGGCGTCATCCAGCAGCTGGCCGATCCCGTCACCATTTACAACAAGCCGCGGAACCTCTTCGTCGCCGGTTTCATCGGCTCGCCATCGATGAATTTTCTGCGCGGTGAGTTGATCGAGAAGGACGGCAAAGTGGTCTTCACCACCAATGGCGTCACCTTCTCGCTGGATGGGTACCAGTCGGAAATGCCGCTCACTGCCGGCCGCGCCGTGGTTCTCGGCGTTCGTCCCGAACATGTGCGTGTCGATGCCGATATTCTCAGTGGCGAGGTGCATGAGGCGATCGTCGATATCGAGGAGCCGATGGGTGCCGACAATCTGATCTGGCTGAAACATGCCGGCCACACCATGTCGGTGCGCGTCGGTGGCCACAGGCGGTTTTCGCCCGGCACAAAGGTTCGCCTCGGCCTCGACCTGACCATGGCCTCGTTGTTCGACGCTGAGAGCGAGGAGCGGCTTTAGAGGCGCGACAATTCCCACACACTTTCCCAAGACCCAAATCTCTATGGAGGAGACAATGACAGAACTCGGTTTCCAGCTTTACAGCGCCCGCAATTTCCAGCCTTTTTCCAACATTCTGAAGAAGCTTTCGGCGGCGGGTTACAAACAGGTCGAAGGTTATGGCGCCATGTATGCCTCTCTGGATGATGCCGGTTTGAAGGGCCTGCGCGCCGAACTTGATGCCAATGGCCTTTCCATGCCAACAGGCCATTTCGGCCTCGATCTTCTGGAAGGCGATCCGAAAAAGGCGCTCAATATTGCCAAGGTTCTGGGTGTGGAGGCGATCTATTGCCCGTACCTGATGCCCGACCAGCGCCCGGCGGATGCCGCAGGCTGGTTCGCCTTCGGCAAGCGGCTGCAGGGAGCCGGCAAACCCTTCGTCGATGCCGGGCTGACCTTCGGCTGGCACAACCACGATTTCGAGTTCAAGGCGCTTGCCGATGGCTCCACCCCGCAGGAACAGATCTTTGCCGGCGGACCGGACCTGAAATGGGAAGCGGATATCGCCTGGATTATCAGAGGCAATGCCGATCCGCTCGCCTGGATCGAAAGCTACGGCAAGCGCATCACCGCCGTGCACGTAAAGGATATCGCACCATCTGGGGAAAACACCGATGAGGACGGCTGGGCGGATGTCGGCCATGGCACGGTGGACTGGAAGGGCCTTGTCGCGGCGCTTAAGGCCAAATCCGCCACGAAACATTTCGTGGTCGAACACGACAATCCAAAAGACATTGACCGGCTGATCACCCGCTCGATCGCCTCGTTCAAAACCTACTAAGTCTCACATTTCGGAGTTTCATCATGGCCAGAGATCTTGGCGTCGGCATCATCGGATGCGGCAACATCTCGTCTGCTTATTTCTCGCTGGCGCCGCTCTTCAAGGGCATCAAGGTGCTCGCCTGCGCCGACCTCAACCGCAATGCGGCGGAGCTGAGGGCGGAAGAATTTGGTGTTGTCGCTCAGTCCATCGAGGAGCTGCTCGCCAACAAGGACATCGACGTGGTGGTGAACCTCACCATTCCCGCCGCGCATTTTCCGGTGTCGAAAGCAGCGCTTGAGGCGGGCAAACACGTCTATTCGGAAAAGCCTTTGGTGCTGTCGCTCGAAGAGGGCGAGGAGTTGCGGCGCATCGCCCGCGAAAAGAAACTTTCCGTCGGCTGCGCGCCGGATACCTTCCTCGGTGGTGCGCATCAGCTTGCCCGGCAATATATCGATGACGGCAAGGTTGGCCGCATCACCTCAGGCACCTGCCATGTGATGAGCCCTGGCATGGAAATGTGGCACCCCAATCCGGGCTTCTTCTTCCTGAAGGGCGGCGGGCCGATCCTCGATCTAGGCCCCTATTATATCGCCAATCTCATCAACCTCATCGGCCCGGTCAAACGTGTCGGTGCGCTGACGACGATGGCAAACCCCACCCGCACGGTGACCAGCCAGCCGATGAATGGCGAGATCATTCCGGTGGAAACGCCGACCAATATCCACGCGCTTCTGGAATTCGTGAACGGCGCGACGATCACGCTTTCGGCCAGCTGGGATGTCTGGTCGCATCGCCACGCCAATATGGAGCTTTACGGCACGGAAGGCTCGATCTACGTGCCGGATCCGAACTTCTTCGGCGGGGTGGTGGAGGCCAGCGGCCGCGACAAGAACATCCAGCCGCTGGAAGACTGGGCGCATCCCTTCGGCATCGCCAATCAGGAAAGCCCGAACGGCCCGCGCGCCAATTACCGCACGGCCGGCCTTGCCGATATGGCAATTGCCATCCTTGAAGGTCGTGACGCCCGTTGCTCGCTGGATCGCTCCCTGCACGGCATTGATGTCATGACCTCGATCCTGAAGTCCGGCGAAGAGGGCCGCTTCATCGAGATGACGACCACCTGCACCCAGCCGGCCGCACTCGGCATTGAGGAGGCACAAGCGCTTCTACGCTGAGGCTTGGATGATCCGGAAAGCGGCGAAGGTGACTTCGCCGCTTTTCGTGTTTTCGCCACAGCCCTTCACAAATCCCGCGCTTTGGTTTAAAGCCGCGCCGTATCCGGTCGCAGCCCACCCGGTCAAAACAAGGGATCCAAATTTATGAAAACCATCGTCATCTGCTCCGGCGGATTGGACTCCGTTTCGCTTGCGCATAAAATCGCGGCGGAACATGAACTTCTCGCTCTCGTCTCCTTCGATTATGGCCAGCGCCACAGGAAGGAACTGGATTTTGCCGCCGATTGCGCCAAACGGCTCGGCGTGCCGCATCATATCATCGATATCAGAACCATCGGGGCGCATCTCACCGGTTCGGCGCTTACCGACGATATCGACGTGCCTGATGGCCATTATGCGGAGGAGACCATGCGCTCCACCGTGGTGCCGAACCGCAATGCCATCATGCTCACCATCGCTTTCGGACTGGCTGCCGCGCAGCAGGCGGATGCTGTGGCGATCGCCGTGCATGGCGGCGACCATTTCATCTATCCCGACTGCCGGCCGGGCTTCATCGACAGCTTCAATGCCATGCAGGCGCATGCGCTGGAAGGTTATGCCGATGTCACCCTGTTTGCGCCTTATGTCACGGTTTCCAAGGCGGCAATCGTTACCGATGCGGTGAAATACGGCACGCCGTTTGGCGAAACATGGTCCTGTTACAAGGGCGGCTTGCGTCATTGCGGTCGTTGCGGCACCTGCGTGGAGCGGCGCGAGGCCTTTCATCTGGCCGGTGTTACCGATCCGACTGATTACGAGGACCCGGACTTCTGGGTCGCCGCCACCCATGCCTTTGCGGCACAGGAGGTGCGCTGATGTTCCGCATTACCAAGGAATTTCAATTTTCCGCCTCGCATCAGCTGAAAAGCCTGCCGTCCGATCACCAGTGCAACCGTCTGCATGGCCATAATTACATCGTTGAGGTCGAACTGTCGGGCGAAGCCCTGAACGAGCACGGTTTCGTGCGCGACTATCACGAGCTTTCGCCGCTGAAGCGTTATATCGACGATCATTTCGACCATCGCCACCTGAACGACGTTCTCGGCCACGACCGGGTGACGGCGGAATATCTGGCGAAGCATTTTTATGAATGGTGCAAGGATCGCCTGCCGGAAACCAGCGCCGTGCGGGTCAGCGAAACCGCCAAGACCTGGGCGGAATACCGGCCATGACGGTGGCTGCACACAAGATTGCAGCAAAGGAAACCACAATCCGCATCAGCGAAATCTTCGGCCCGACCATTCAGGGAGAGGGTTTGCTGATTGGTCTGCCAACGGTTTTCGTGCGTACTGGCGGCTGCGATTACCGCTGTTCCTGGTGCGATACGCTGCATGCGGTCGACAGCGACTACCGCGACACGTGGAAACCGCTGTCGGTCGAGGCGATCTGGCAGGAGGTACGGCGGCTTTCGGGTGGTGTGCCGTTGACTGTGTCACTTTCAGGCGGCAATCCGGCTATCCAGCCGCTCGGGCCCTTGATTGTCAGAGGGCAGGACGAGGGGTATCGCTTCGCGCTGGAAACGCAGGGCAGCATCGCGAAAGATTGGTTTGCCGATCTCGACCATCTGGTTTTAAGCCCCAAGCCGCCATCAAGCGGTATGGAAACGGACTGGCGGGCTTTCGAGGACTGTCTTGCCGCCGCCGGCGAGGGGCCGCAGGTGGCGCTGAAGATCGTGGTGTTCGACGATGCGGATTATGCCTATGCCAAGGCGGCATCCGCGCGCTTCCCGCATCTGCCCGTCTATCTCCAGCCCGGCAACCACACTCCACCGCCGCCGGATGATGACGACGCGCGTGTGGATATAGACGGGGTGATGGACCGGATGTTGTGGCTGGTGGATAAGGTCAGCGAAGACCGCTGGTTTTCAGCGCGCGTCCTGCCGCAGCTGCATGTTTTGCTGTGGGGGAACAAACGTGGGGTGTGAAGCTGCGCGCGCGTAAAATTCCACGCCGTAGTTTGCATCTTTAAGAAGCGCATAATGTATTGAGTGGGCGGAAGCCGCTTGTTTCTTCTCCCCGCCGGGGAGAAGTCCGCGGCAGCGGGATGAGGGGCAAGGGTGCGGCTTATCGCTGACGTTGCCCCCTCATCTGACCCTTCGGGCCATCTTCTCCCCGGCGGGGAGAAGAAACATGCGGCACCATTGTGCCGCATAACGCCCCTTTGCATCAAGCCGAAACAGCCACCTCACGCCGTTCCCGATCCGCGATGATCGATAGATCGAGCACCTTCTGCAGATTGGCGGCGTGGCGGAAGTCTGGATCGGCGGGGCCGCCTTCCATGACGGCCTTTGCGAATTTTTCGTAGTTCGTCGCCACCGGCTCCACATCGATCGTCTTCCAGATCGCCTTTTCCACATCCTCGCCGATGCAGGCACGCAGGCTGGAATAGTCGGGCGTGTGGATGACTTCGAGCGCACCCTTGTCGCCATGGATGCGCAGGCGGAGCTCGTTCAAGTGCCCCGTCGCCCAGCGGCTGGCATGGATGACGCCCATGGCGCCGTTTTCCAGTTCGGCGGTCATGGTGAAGCTGTCATTGGCGTCGAGGTCGTAGACGCCAATTTTATTGCCTTCATGTTTGTCGAAGGTCTTCAGCCGCGTGAAGATGCGTTCCACATCGCTGCCCGCGCCATAGGAGGCGAAGTCGAGAATGTGGATGCCGACATCGCCCAGCACGCCGTTAGAGCCATGCTTGGTGGAAAGCCGCCACAGCCACTTGCTCTCCGTCATCCAGTCGCCCCAGGCCTTGGAAACGAGCCAGCTCTGGAGATAGGAGGCTTCCAGATGGCGCACTTTGCCGATCTTGCCTGCCAGGACCATCTCGCGCGCCGCCTGCAGAGGTGCGACGTTGCGATAGGTGAGGTTGACCATGGCGACGAGGCCGGCTTTTTCGGCGGCATCGGCCATTTCGGCGGCCTTGGCGTAGTTTTCCGCCAGCGGCTTTTCGCAGAAGACATGCTTGCCGGCCGCCAGCAGTTTCAGGCTGGTGGGATGGTGGATGGCATCCGGCGTGACATTCGCCGCCGCATCGAATTCACCCCAGGCAATGGCGTCATCCAGCGAGGTGAAGGAGAGCGGGATGTTGTGGCGGAGCGCAAAGCCGCGCACCACCACGTCATCCACATCCACCGCCGCAACCAGTTCGACGCCAGCGATTTGCGAGAAATAAGTGGCATGGTTGTTGGCCATGCCGCCGGTTCCGAGAATGAGAAGTCTCATGCCAGTATCTCCAAGCCCTTACCTATAACCTGCTTCGCCGGCCTGATGCAGCTTGGGGCCGCGTTCTTCGATCGGCTCCAGCGCCTTGTCCACGGGAACATTGGGGGCGTCATGAATGCTTTTCAGCGCGCCGGCGGGATTATAGGCCCATTTCACCGAATTGCTGATGACCTTTTGAACATTGGCATCGTGATAGGTCGGATAGGTTTCGTGCCCGGGGCGGAAATAGAAAATATTGCCGGCGCCACGACGCCAGGTGAGACCGGAACGGAAGACTTCGCCGCCCTGGAACCAGGAGATGAACACGGTTTCCAGCGGCTCCGGCACGGAGAACTGCTCGCCATACATTTCCTCGTTTTCCAGCTCGAAATGCTCGGGCAGACCGGCTGCAATCGGGTGGCGCGGATTGATGGTCCACAGACGCTCGCGTTCGCCCGCCTCACGCCATTTCAGCGCGCAGGGTGTGCCCATCAGCCGCTTGAAAGGCTTGGAAAAGTGGCCGGAATGCAGGACGATGAGGCCCATGCCCTCCCAGACGCGTTTGGCGACACGCTCGACGATCTCGTCCTGCACCGCGCCATGGTCCTTGTGACCCCACCAGACCAGCACGTCGGTCTTGTCGAGGCGCTCCTGCGACAGGCCATGTTCCGGTTCCTGAAGGGTGGCGGTGGTGGCATTGATCTCGGGGTTCTGGTTCAGCGCATCGGCGATGGTGTTGTGCATGCCGTTTGGATAGATCGAACGCACCGTCTCATTGATGTGTTCGTGAATATTTTCGCCCCATACAACGGTGTTGACGGTCATTTTCATGCTCCTCGGTGAAAGCCGGGACCTTGGGTGATCCCGGCGAAAGTTAAAAATTCAGGCAGCGCCCCGGGCGGGGTTACGGGCAAGCGCCCGGCCTTCGGCATCAAAACGATGGATTTGCGCCGCATCCGCCACGAGGGCGATACGCTCGCCCGCTTTGCGGTCGGTCACGCCCTCTTCGCGAACGACGACGGGTTCACCGGCGCCGATCTCGACATAGATGTAGCTGTCCGACCCGAGCATTTCCGAATGCACGATCTCACCGCTCCAGCCGCTGCCGTCGGTGGTGATGGTGATGTGCTCCGGGCGGATGCCGATGGTTTTTGCGCCTTCCGTCTCGGCATATTTGCCTGACAGGAAGTTCATCTTCGGCGAGCCAATGAAGCCGGCCACGAAGGTGTTGACCGGACTTTCGTAGAGCTCCAGCGGTGTGCCGATCTGCTCGACCCGGCCGTCACGCAGCACGCAGATGCGGTCGGCGAGCGTCATGGCCTCGACCTGGTCGTGGGTGACGTAGATCATCGTCGTGTCATGCATCGAGCGGTGCAGCTTGGCGATTTCCAGACGCGTGGCAACGCGCAATGCCGCATCGAGGTTGGAAAGCGGCTCGTCGAACAGAAACACCTTGGGATCGCGCACGATGGCGCGGCCGATGGCGACACGCTGGCGCTGGCCGCCGGAAAGCTGCTTTGGCAGGCGCTCCAGATAGGGCGTGAGCTGCAGCATTTCGGCTGCCGCTTCGACGCGCTTCTTGCGCTGTTCCTTGTCCGCGCCTGAGAGTTTCATGCCGAAGGCCATGTTCTCGAACACGGTCATATGCGGATAAAGCGCATAGGACTGGAAGACCATGGCGACGCCGCGCTTGGCGGGCGGCAGGCGGTTCACCGTCTCGCCATCGAAGGAAAGCGTACCACTGGTAATTTCCTCCAGCCCGCAGATGAGGCGCAGAAGCGTGGACTTGCCGCAGCCGGAGGGGCCGACGAAGACCATGAACTCGCCGGAGCGGATGTCCATGTCGATGCCCTTGATGACGTCGAAGGCGCCGAAGGATTTGCGAAGATCGCGCAGTTGAATGGTGGTCATGATGTTTCTCCTAGCCTTTGACGCCGCCGGCGGTGAGGCCGGAGATGATGCGTCGCTGGAAGATCAGAACGAGGACGACGAGCGGGGCGGTGACGATGACGGAGGCCGCCATGATCGTTCCCCAGGGGATTTCGAATTGCGAGCCGCCCGACAGGAGCGCGATGGCGACAGGCACCGTGCGCTGCTCGTTCGATGAGGTGAAGGTGAGCGCGAAGAGGAACTCGTTCCACGCCGCGATGAAGGCGAGAAGCCCTGTTGTAACCAGCGCCGGCCACATCAGCGGCATGAACACCTGCGTGATGATGACCCATGGCGTTGCGCCATCGACGATTGCCGCTTCCTCGATCTCGATCGGCAGGTCGCGCATGAAGGTTGTCAGCACCCAGACCGTGAAGGGCAGGGTGAAGATCATGTAGGAAAAGATCAGCGCCAGCGGCGTGTTGAAGATGCCCGCCCAGCGGATCAGTTCGAACAGGCCGGCGAGCACGGCGATCTGCGGAAACATCGAAACCGACAGGATGGTGAGCAGCAGCAGCGCGCGGCCACGGAAGCGGACGCGGGCGAGAGCATAGGACGCCGTTACCGCAAGGAACAGCGACAGAATGACGACGGAAGATGCGACAAACAGCGAATTGCCGAGATTGCGCAGGAATGTGCCGTTGCCGATGACGAAGCTGTAATTGGTCAGCGAGAAGTCACGCGGCCAGTAATTGACCTGGAACAGCGCCGAGCCGGATTTCAGGCTCGTCAGGATCGCGTAATAAAACGGGAATACCGAAATCACCATGATGATGGCGACCAGCGCATAGAAGGCGGTGGTTTTCAGGATGCTTGGCAGGGTCATCGCGCGGCTCCATCGGTGTTGACGCGTCCGAGCCACATGTAGATGACCGTGATCGAGGCGATGATGAGGAACAGCATGGTGGAGGCGGCGGCGCCATAGGAGAACTTGTCGAAATCGAACAGGTTCTCGCGTGCCAGCACCGACATGGTGCGGGTCTGGGCATTATTCGGCGTCAGGATGTAGATGAGGTCGAAGACGCGCAGCGCATCCAGCATGCGGAAGATGACGGCGACCATGAGTGCGGGTCGGATCATCGGCAGGGTGACGCGGAAGAACACCTTGACCGGATGAATGCCATCCACCTTGGCTGCCTCATACATGTCCTTCGGCACCATCTGCAAGCCGGCAAGGATGAGCAGCGCCATGAATGGCGTCGTCTTCAAGATATCGACGATCAGCACGGCCACCATCGCGGTTTCAGGATTGGCGGTCCAGGCGATCTTGCTGGAGATCAGCCCGAGATTGAGGAACAGGTCGTTCAAGATGCCGAACTGGTCGTTCAGCATCCACGCCCACATCTGCGCCGAGACGATGGTCGGAATGGCCCAGGGCACGAGAATGGCGGCGCGCACGAGGCCGCGTCCCCTAAATTCGGCATTCAGCACCAGCGCGACGATGAGGCCGAGTACCGTTTCGAGGCTGACGGAGACGACGGTGAATTTCAGCGTATTGAGAACCGCGCCCCACCACGCGGGATCGGCAAGCAGGCCGCGATAAATGGTGCGGCCGCTGCTGAGCGTGATCCAGGTGAGGTAGTTCTTGAGGCCGACAAACTGCGCACCCTCGAGATTGGTGAGCGAAGCGTCGGTGAGGCTGAACCAGACGGTGCGCACCAGCGGCCAGCCGGCCACCAGCGCCAGCACCAGAAATGTGGGGGCAAGAAACAGCCAGGCGGATTTCAGACGTTCCGACTGCAGATCGGAGCCGGTGCCGGCTGCCGCGACCGGTCTTTGAAGGGCGATGTCGTTCATGGGGATATCTCGCGGTTGGGGCGCGGGAAACGATCAGGCGAGACCGCCTCCCGCGCGGGCCGGATTACCAGCCGTTGCCTTTGAGATCGGTCAGTTCAACCTCGAGAAGTTCGAGATTTTCCGCCGCCGTGCCGTTGCCGGAGAGCGTGTTATGCACGGCGCCCCAGAACTTGGCGGAAACCTCGTTATATTTCACCTTCGCCGAGGCGGAAGGACGCGGAACGGCGGTCTGGAAGATCGGTTTCCATGTCGGCATGAAGGGCTGGGCCGCCGCGACATCCTTGTCATCGTAAAGCGAAGCGATCGTCGGCATGTTGGAAAGCTGGATTGCGCGCAGCTTCTGTGTGTCCTTCGATGCCAGGAATTTCACCAGCTGAATGGCCGCTTCCTGATCGTCGGAATATTTCGAAACGGCGAGGTTCCAGCCGCCGAGTGTCGAGGCAGGGGCTTCGCCTTCCGCGCCAGCCGGCAGCGGGGTGACGCCGAACTTGCCCTTGATGGCGCTGTCGTCGCCATTACCCAGTGCATATGCATAAGGCCAGTTGCGCATGAAGACGGAATTGCCGGTCTGCCAGACGCCGCGCGCTTCCTCTTCCTTGTAAGCGAGAACGCCCTGCGGCGCGATGGTGCCGACCCAGCCCTTGGCTGTTTCGATGGCGGCTGCAGCCTTCTCGTTATTGATGGAGATATCGCCGTTGCTTTCGACGATATGGCCACCGCCGGCGGATGCGATCCATTCCAGCGCGTTGCAGGTCAGGCCTTCATAGGCGCTGCCCTGGAAAACGAAGCCCCAGAGGTCCTTCTGTCCGCCCGCGCGTTCCTTGTCCTGAATTTCCTTGGCGGTCTCGCTCAGTTCCTTCCAGGTTTTCGGCGGCTGCTTGCCGTATTTTTCCAGAAGGTCCTTGCGGTAAAACAGCGCCGGCGCATCGGTGAACATCGGCATGGCGACGAGCTTGCCGTCAACCGTCTGCGACGCGACGATGGAGGGGAAATGATCGCCGATAACATCCTTGGTCGCTGCGGTCAGATCCACGAATTGCTCGGCCAGCTGCGGCGCCCAGATCACGTCTGTCTGGTAGACATCGACATCCTTGTTGCCGGCGGCAAGCCACAGCCGGTACTGGCTGAACTGTTCGCTTGATGAAGAAGGCATGGTGACGAGATTGACCTTGTGACCGGTTTCTTTCTCGAAGGCGGCGATGCGTTCGCGGAAGAACGCGACGTTCTTGCCGGTCGAATTGGCGGCGATGGAAAGTTCAGCCGCCTGCGCGGAAACAGCGGCAGAAAACACCACTCCGCACAGGAACAAAGTCTTCATGGAAATATTCATTGTCAAACTCCTCCGTTGACGCTTTCGATTGTCCTCAAAATTGAAAGCGCTTTTGACTGATGTGAGGCTCTCAAAAGCGGAGCAATCTGTCAATACTCTTTCTATCTCGCCAGAAATTGGCGGTTTTCGTTTGCAATTTTTCGGTGTTTGCCTTTCGGAATGATTAACTGTAAGGTTTCAGGTGGAGAAAAATTGAAATCGTTTTCAATTTTGTCGGCTTGAAAAATCCGCGGCGGCAACGCATGCAGGGGCAAATTGGCAAAAAACATGAAGCTCAAGGAATTCGCAGAAAAGGTCGGGCTCTCGCCCACCACCGTCAGCCGGGCGCTGGGCGGATACCCCGAGGTGCGCGAGGAAACGCGGCAACGGGTGATGGAGGCTGCGCTCAAATACGGCTACCGGCCCAATGCCAACGCCGTCAGGCTGGCAACGGGCAGGGCCGGCGCCATCGGTGTCGTCATGGGTCGCTCCGGCGGCGGACATTTCTTTTCGGAATTCATGGGTGGCATGGCGACCCGGCTGGAGCGCGAAGAGACTGACATTCTCGTCAGCGTCACCGTCGATAATAATCTCGATGAGGAACTGGCGATTTTCAGCCGGCTGGCGGCGAGCGGCCGGGTGGACGGCATCATCGTGCATTCGCCGCGCCCCGAAGATGAGCGTATCGCGCTGCTCAACCGGCTGGGCGTGCCTTTCATCGTGCATGGCCGTTCGAAGACGGCTTTTGAACACGCCTGGCTCGATATCGACAATCACGATGTGACCTATCGTCCGACGATCCATTTCCTGGAGCGCGGCCATCGCCGTATCGCCCTCATCAACGGTCCTGTCGGCCGAACCTTCGTGCAGGATCGTGAACAGGGTTTTCGCGATGCGCTGGCGACCCACGGCATCACGCCCGATCCGCGTTTCATGATGAGTGAGCACTTCAGCGAGGAGGCGGCCTTCCGCTTTGCCCGCTCGCTTCTGGAGCAGACGCCGCGCCCGACTGCCTTCGTGGCGGGTGCGATGATGACGGCGCAGGGCGTCTATCGTGCCGCCACGCAGATGGGGCTAACGATCGGCAAGGATGTCTCCGTCATCGCCCATGATGACGTATTTCCCTATCTCACCCCGGAAAGCATGATGCCGCCGCTTTCCACCACCCGCTCGTCCATGCGCATGGCGGGCATGCGGGTTACGGACCTGCTTTTGCAGATCGTCGGTGGCCGTCCTGTCCGCGAAGTTCAGGAATTGTGGCCGGTCGAGCTGATCTTGCGGGAATCGGTCGGCCCAGCCTGAGCCTGTTACCATAGCTCACTGATTCCACTCCATTTTGTGAACGTTAGTTGATAACGTTCGCCTTTCATCATCTATTCGTTAAGCCAGTCTCATGTATAATCGGAACAGTCACGGGTGTATGGAACAGGGCCCGTGCCGGCGCGTTGAGGGGATGCGTCAAAGGAGGATGACGGATGTTTGAATTTTTAAAGCCGCAACAGCAGACTGTGATCGATGACGTCGAGGCGACCGGCACCTATGCCGATGCGCTTCTCAACGTTCCAAGCCCGGAACTCAGCCGTTCGACCGCCCGCGAGCATGGTCATGAAGCCCATTCCCGCGACTATTGCGAAAACCGCGATATTTCCCGCAGCGCGCTCGGTTTCGCCTGAGCTACCGCAAAAACCTTCCTGAAAAAACGGAACGGACCTGCCGTCCCCGCGTTTTCCTGTACGACCCGCAGGGCGGCGCAACTTGCACCGAAGGGACCTTATCGGCATTTGACCGATGGGCGAATTGGGTGTTGCGCCGCCTGAATGGCGACGGCGCACGCGCGTTGTCCCGAGAGATTGGAGCGTTGCCGCAATTGGCAAGCGCGTTCATGTCAGGAGGCCGCGATGTCGACTGTTCCCGTCGAACCCTATCCCGAACCGCCAGTGCCGGTGCCGCCGCAGCCGGATATTCCGCCGGTGGAAGAGCCCGAACCCGACAGGCTGCCGGATGAAATTCCGACCCCCAATCCCGACGAAAACGATCAGCCGCCGAAAGTGCTTTAAACAACCTGCGTTCCCGGATTTTCGAACTTCTTACTGATGAAAGCCGAGCCTGCAAGCCCGAAGCGCCACGGATAATCCACCGCGCGGCTGATGCCGATACGCCTGCCGCTGGTCACTGCGGCGGCTTCCTGTGGCAAACGCAGAAAAAAGGGAGGGGCGTCGAGCGGCATGCCGTCCATGTCGCCGGTAATCGCCATGGCCTGACAAAGCCTGCCGGGGCCGGAACACAGAAGTTTCGGCTTGTCGGTTCCCCGCCGCAGTTTCATCATGTCCAGACCGGTCAGAGGTTCGATGGCGCGCAGAAGCACCGCAGAGCCCGGCGCGCAGACGAAATTCGCGCACCAGTGAATGCCATAGGACCGGTAGACATAGAGATGGCCGGCCGGGCCGAACATCGCCCTGTTGCGAGGGGTCTGCCCGTTGAAGGCGTGGGATGCCGGGTCGTCGGGATGATAGGCTTCGGTTTCCACGATGATACCGCCGGCACTGCCGACGCGAAATTCCACGCCGATGAGCGCACGGGCCACATCCAGCGCGTCACGCTTGAAGAAACTCGCCTGCATTTCCGGGCTAAAGGCCTGATTCATCTGGAACCCCTTCCGCTCTGCCATCGTTGTGAATTCAGGTTTCAGTGTTACCGCATCGGATGGATAGGCCGATGCTTTTCAAATCGGAGGGCATGTCATGCAACTTTCCACGACCTATGTAAAACGCAATAACGGCGTCATATCCGTCGAGTTCGTCGGCAGCGACGGCGACCAGGTCTCCGTCCGTCTCGCAGATGGACTGGAAGGGATCGATGATGCGGAGGCCATCAAGCGCGCCAGTGCGGTGATGGTTCAACTGACGGCTTTCGGCACCCGTCATGGCGCTGATGCGTCGTCGCAGTTTTCCGCGCTGGGAACGGCGCAGTATGATGGTCCGCATGGTCAGGCCAGCGCCCGCACCGCGAAGGATCGCGATATTCTGGAAGAGGAATTGGACGAGGGACTGGAAGACAGCTTTCCAGCCAGCGATCCGGTTTCGGCCACCGTCACCTCGATAGCCTCGAGAAAAGGCGGGGTGTGACATTGGCTCATCGCAAAGTTGCCCTCATCACCGGTGCAGGTTCCGGCATCGGACGTGCCGCCGCCCTCCATCTGGCTGCGGCAGGTTTTTTGGTTGGCTTGCTCGGGCGTACCGAATCCGAATTGCAGGCGGTGGCCGAGGAGATAAAGACCGCATCCGGCTCTTCCAAAGTTCTTCTCGCCGATGTTTCGGACGAGGCGGCCATGCGTCATGCGGTCGCAACCCTTGTCGAGGATTTCGGCCGTCTGGACGTCGTCGTTGCCAATGCCGGCGTCAACGGTGTCTGGGCGCCCATCGATGAGTTGAAGCCTTCGGAATGGGACGACACGATCCGCATCAACCTGCGCGGCACCTATCTCACCGTACATGCCAGCGTCCCGCATCTGAAGGCGGCCGGTGGCGGCTCCATCGTGATCGTCTCCTCGATCAACGGCACCCGCACCTTCACCTCACCCGGTGCCACCGCCTATTCGGTGACCAAGGCCGGACAGCTTGCCATGGCGCAGCAACTGGCGCTGGAGCTCGGGCGTCACGGGATTCGCGTCAATGCCGTGTGTCCGGGCGAGATCGAAACGGCAATCGACGAAAACACCGACATACGCGGACGCGAGAAAACCGAGGTGCCGGTTCGGTTCCCGGCAGGAGATATTCCGGTAACGGGCGGTGTTGCGGGGACGAGTGAGGATGTTGCCGAGTTGATCGGTTTCCTCGCCTCGGACGCATCACGTCACATTACCGGAACGCCGGTGTGGATCGACGGCGGTCAGGGCCTTCTCCGATAATCGGCCCCGAGCGGGGCGCCGTGGGCATCACGGGCTTGTGTCCCTATGATTAACGAAAGGGTAACGTCTGTTCACGAGACTTTGTCCATGGCGAGGTTGCCGTGTTGTGGCCACCTTCGGTAGTTAAGCGTCTGCCGGAAAGGCGGGCAAATCAGGCGGGTAGAACGATCCATGGGCATGCAGTCATTGCTGGATTTCGCGGTTGCGGGGTTGCGGCAAAAACTTAGGACAGGGGCAAGAATAGCTGCGGTCGTCGCGATCGGCGCCACCCTTGCCGCGTGTACCTCGATGGGCCTCGACAGCGTGAAGAAAGACCCGCCGAAGCTGTCCTCCAAGATGATGGCGCAGATGTCTGCCAAGAGCATGCGTCCCGAAAGCCCGGTTCTCGTTCGTATTTTCAAGCAGGAAAGCGAGCTTGAGGTCTGGAAGGTCGATAAGACAGGAAATTACGCGCTGCTCAAGGCTTATCCCATGTGCCGGTGGTCCGGAAAGCTCGGTCCCAAGATGAAGACGGGTGACCGGCAGGCACCTGAAGGTTTTTATCATGTCTCGGCCGGCATGCTTAACCCGAATTCGCAATATTACGTTTCCTTCAATCTCGGTTATCCCAACCGGCTGGAATCTGCGCTGGGTTACACCGGTGAGGCGCTGATGGTGCATGGCGCCTGCTCGTCTTCCGGCTGCTATGCCATGACCGACCAGCAGGTAGGCGAAATTTACGCCATTGTCGCGCGGGCATTGCAGGGCGGCCAGGACCGCTTTCAGGTGCAGGCCTATCCCTTCCGCATGAGCGCCCGCAACATGGTCGCGCATCGTGACGATCCCAACATGCCGTTCTGGAAGACGCTGAAGGAAGGTTACGATTATTTCGAGGTGACGCGCCGCCAGCCCAAGGTTTCCGTCTGCGGCCGCCGTTATGTCTTCAACAGTGAATTTGACGGCGGCGAGCCCGCCGATCCGCTGGCGGCCTGCCCGCCGGCCATCAACCAGCTGGACACGCAGGTGGCGTCGAAACTGGCTGAAGAGCAACAAAAACTTGCCGCGGCGATGAGCGAGGGAACTTCTGCCCCGCTCAGCGCGTATGTAGACGGCGGCATGCATCCGAGCTTCCGGGCCATACTGAAATCCAGCGGGGCCAAGGTCATGGCATCGCAGGTTTCCGGCACGAAGTACCCTATCAGCCGCCCAGAGGCGGCGTTGGCAGATCCCTTTGCCAGCGTGAGATGATGTAAATGAGGTTTTTCAATTGAACGAGACGACGACGACCCGGCGGGGTTTCCTGCTTGGAGCAGGTGGATTGGCGCTTGCCGGCCTTGCAGGCTGCAATACCACGGCGCGTGAGGCCTCGATGCCCGCGGCACCTGCCGAAGATCCGATGTATGCGCTGATGTACGGTCCCAAGCCGGACGAGCAGTTCCCGCTGCCGGAAATCCCCTATAAGCGTATTCCGCGCCAGTTCCTGCGGCAGATGGTGGCGAACCCGACCGGTGAACGTCCCGGCGTCATCGTGGTCGATACCGCCAATCACTTCCTCTATCTTACCTATGAAGACGGTCAGGCCATGCGTTACGGCGTCGGTCTCGGCCGTGCCGGTTTCGAATGGGCTGGCCGTGGCGTGATCCAGTACAAGCGTCAATGGCCGCGCTGGACACCGCCCGACGAGATGATCGCCCGCCAGCCGGAACTGGAGCCCTATAGCGGTCGCAATGGCGGCATGGAGCCGGGCCTGAAAAACCCGCTCGGCGCGCGTGCACTCTATATCTTCAAGGATGGCAAGGACACGATCTACCGTCTGCACGGCTCGCCGGAATGGTGGACAATCGGCAAATCGGTATCCTCAGGCTGCGTACGTCTGCTGAACCAGGATATCGTTGATCTCTATAGCCGCGTGCCTGATGGTACTCCGATCGTGGTGACGGCGCTAGGCCCGGCACAGCAGGGCGTGCCGATCGGGCAGGCGGGCGTTCCGGTGGCGCAATATGGCAATGGCGTGATCGGCGACGGCCTGTCGCAACCGGCACAGGCCTATTGATAACAACAGGCTGGTTTCAAGCGCAGACGAATTGAGAAATGCCGGCTTCAAGCCGGCATTTTTTCTGGTGGAAATTCCCCGTTTCGCGATGTCGTCACGCGACCCGGCGTGCCTCTTCCTGGCCGCCGGCAATGTCCATATCCAGATGGAAGCGCGATACGAGTGCGCGCAGCCTTGCCGTTTCGGCAGCAAGCGTCGCGGAGGCGGCGGTGGATTGCTCCACCATGGCCGCATTTTGCTGGGTGGCCTGATCCATGGCGTTCACCGCCGCGTTGACTTCGGCGAGACCGGTCGATTGTTCGGTGGACGATGTGGCGATGGCATTCATATGGCGGTCGATGCCGGCGATACGTTCGCCGATATCCTTCAGCGCCGTGCCGGTATCGAGAACCAGCTTCACGCCGCTTTCCACCTCCACGGAGGACTGGCGGATATGATCGCGGATTTCGCTTGCGGCCTTCGCAGCGCGCTGGGCGAGATCGCGCACTTCCTGTGCCACAACGGCAAAGCCCTTGCCTGCCTCGCCGGCACGGGCGGCCTCCACCCCGGCATTCAGCGCCAGCAAATTGGTCTGGAAGGCGATCTCGTCGATCACGCCGATAATGCCGGTGATCTGTCGTGACGAGGCTTCGATGCGGCGCATGGCCTCTTCGGCATGCGCGACCACCTCGACTGATTTCAGTGCGCTCTGGTTGGCATCGGTGGCGGCTAGCCGCGCTTCGGCGGCACGCTTGTTGGCATTCGATACGTTGACGGTGATTTCATCGAGTGCGGCCGCCGTCTCTTCAAGGGAAGCCGCCTGATTTTCCGTGCGGCGGGAAAGGTCGCCGGCGCCGGCGGCGATTTCCCGGCTGCTACCGTCGATCGTGCCGATACCGTCGGAAATAGCGAAGAGGGTCTCGGCCAGTTGCCGGACCGAGCTGTTGAAATCGTGACGCAGGGCCTCGAATTGCGGGGCGAAGGCTTCATCCAGCTGGAAGGCAAGATCGCCGGCGGCCAGCCGCTTTAGGCCGACCGCGAGGCCGGAGGTTGCGATGCGCAGCCTCTCGGATGCCTCCGCTTCGGCCTGTCGGCGGGTCTCTTCCTGATCGGCTTCAGCCTGCCGGCGTGCCATTGCCGCCTGCTCCTCAAGTGCACGGTTGGTGATGGCAGCCTGCCGGAAAATCTCGACGGCACCGGACATGGAGCCGATCTCGTCCCTGCGGTCGATGCCGGATGGTGTTTGTGAAGTATCGCCGCCCGCCAGAGCTTCCATATTGCCCGCCAATTGCAGGATGGGGCGGATGATCGATTTGCGGGTGAGAAGGAAAAGCCCCGCGCAGAAAAGCGCTGCGAGAACCAGAATTCCTCTCAAGATGAGATTAATCGTCGCCTTGGTCTTTTCGCTTTCCGTCGAGGCAGCGTCGGAGAGCGCCTGGATCTGGTCACCTGCGGCTTCCATCGCTTTTTCCAGCGCGGAGAATTGCCGCATAAATTCCGGCATCAGCTTGATGGCCTGTTCCGGGCTGGAATCGGCAAGCCCGACCACTGCGTTGGCAGCATCCATATAGGCGAGAAGTGGCTTTTCGACGCCGTCTATGACGGTTTTGACATTGGTCCCGGCCGATAGTGACTTGTTTGCCGTGATCATCTCGCGAAAACTGGCCTCGTGTTCGGCGAGATCGGCCTTAACAATCTTGAGGTCGAGCCCCATTCTGGTATCTGCGGAAAGAATGGCGGCAAGCACGTCCGACCGCAATGCGTCATGCATCATGTCCGCCTGCATGTGGTTGCGAAGCACGTCGGCCGAAAGCGCCACATATTCGCTGTTGCGATTGAGCTTTTCCGTCGCCCATATCCCGACGCCAGCAGCGCTGCCGGTGATGGAAAAGATTGCAATGCTTGCTAATATTATCTTTTTTTGAATCGATGCCATCGGAGCGTTCCCGCGCTATTGCTATACTTTCGGAGGATAATAGAACATGCTTAATAAATGATCTATTTTCGCTCGGACTTGATAAAAGCAAAAAAGGCTGCAATTTGTATTGCAGCCTTTTCTTTATTAGTACTTTATGCTCTTTATTGCGCGCGCTTGAGCGCATCGCCGAGGATCGACACGATATCGTCGAAATGGGATTTTTCGGCGATCAGCGGTGGTGAAAGGGCGATGATATCGCCGGTGACGCGGATGAGCAGGCCGCGCTCGAAGCAATCCACAAAGACATCGTAGGCGCGTGCTCCAACAGCACCTTCACGCGACTGCAGCTCAATGCCGGCGATGAAACCGATGGTGCGGATGTCGATGACATTCGCCGCGTCCCTCAGCGAATGAATGGCGTCGTGCCAGACATCCTGCAATTCGGCCGCGCGGGTGAAGAGACCCTCATCGCGGTAGATATCGAGGGTCGCAATGCCGGCGGCACAGGCGACGGGGTGGCCGGAATAGGTGTAGCCATGGAACAGCTCGATCTGGTTTTCCGGACCGTGCATCAAGGCATCATGTACCTTGCGATTGGTGAAGACGGCACCCATGGGGATGGCGCCATTGGTCAGGCCCTTGGCCGTGGTGACGATGTCAGGCGTAACGCCGAAATAGTTGCTGGCGAAGGAAGAGCCCATGCGACCGAAACCGGTGATGACCTCATCGAAGATCAGCAGGATACCATGCTTGTCACAGATCGCACGCAGGCGCTCCAGATAACCCTTCGGCGGCACCAGCACGCCGGTGGAGCCGGCCACGGGTTCCACGATGCAGGCGGCGATGGTTTCCGCGCCGTGCAGGGCGACCAGCCGCTCCAGATCGTCGGCGAGCTCTGCGCCGTGTTCCGGCTGACCCTTCACGAAGCTGTTTTTCGAAAGATCATGCGTGTGGCGCAGGTGATCGGCGGGGATTTGAGGGAAAACCCGACGGTTGTTGACGAGGCCGCCGACGGAGATGCCGCCGAAACCGACGCCGTGATAACCGCGCTCGCGACCGATGAGGCGACTGCGGGTGCCCTGGCCGATAGCGCGCTGATAGGCGATGGCGATCTTCAGCGCCGTATCGACCGATTCCGAACCGGAGCCGGTGTAGAACACGCGGTCGAGCTTGCCGCCTTCCGGTCCCGGTGCGATTTCCGCCAGCCGTTCGGCAAATTCAAACGCGACGGGATGGCCCATCTGGAAGGACGGCGCGTAATCCATGGTCGAGAGTTGGTGCTTGACGGCGGAGGCGATCTGCTGGCGCCCGTGGCCGACATTGACGCACCACAGGCCTGCCGTGCCGTCGAGAACCTGGCGGCCGTCATTGCTGGTGTAATACATGCCCTCGGCACTCGTCAGCAGGCGGGGATTGGCCTTGAACTGACGGTTGGCGGTAAATGGCATCCAGTAGCTGTCGAGTGAGGTGGAATTGGATCGGCTCGGGTTGTCCATAACGGTTCTCCTATTCGTTGCCGCCGATTGAAAGCTATTTTTGCGACTGAACAAGCCCTTTTCTCTCTGTGACCAAGTTATTGGAAATGCTATAGGCGTGAAGGGATATTTTCGATATTTCGAACAAGGGTAACGGGGGTCACGCATGTCGGTGGATATAGGCGGGCGTTTGCGCCATTTGCGGCTGCGTCACAATATTTCCCAGCGTGAGCTGGCACGACGCGCCGGCGTTACCAATTCGACGATTTCGCTGATCGAGAGCAACACCTCCAATCCATCCGTCGGCGCGCTGAAACGTATTCTTGACGGCATACCGATCGGCCTTGCCGAGTTTTTCGCCTTCGAGCCGGAAACCAGCCGCAAGGCCTTTTACCGGGCGGATGAACTGGTTGAAATCGGCAAGGGGCCGATTTCCTTCCGGCAGGTGGGTGAGAATGTTTTCGGCCGCAGCCTGCAAATCCTGAAGGAATGTTACCAGCCGGGCGCCGACACCGGCAAGGTTCCGCTGGTTCACGATGGCGAGGAGGGGGGCATTATTCTCTCAGGCCGTCTGGAAGTGACGGTTGACGAGGAGAGGCGGGTGCTCGGCCCGGGTGATGCCTATTATTTCGAAAGCCGCAGGCCGCACCGCTTTCGCTGCGTCGGTCCCGTGCCCTGCGAGGTGATCAGCGCCTGCACGCCACCAACCTTCTGATTCCCACCGTATTTGGCGCGTCGTTACGCTCCAGAGACGGCAAAATCCCGCTGGCCCGAGAAAAACGTCCGTCAGCTACGGCATTTTTGCGGGGCTGCCATGAGGGGAGTGCGGTTCCTCGCCACTCTTTTGCCGTCTTTGCGCCTTTGTTGCGATTTTTCCATCGCTTTTTATTGGCGTAGCGATAATGGCGGGTAAAAAAATCCCGTCCAATATGTCAAATTTTATATGCATTGCCATAATCTTGCTGCGATGCAAAAAACTTTAATAGTCTGTCACGGACACGCCTCTTCTTCGCGTTCCTGTCTCATCTCCGCAAGTCATAAGAAACACATAAGAAAAGACTGCTGACGGTGCAAAACCCAATACATGATGCGGCGACACCCATGCTCTCCACACATGGCCATCGGCGTCTTTGTTGCTTTTTTATGCAACCGTTAATATTGCCCGGGCGTTGATCGGCCGCTCGCGCAAGAAATCGCATAGACGGTTATGGGCAATGTGCCTTACAAAAAATCCATTAGCATCAAATTCCGAACACAGACTTGTTATCTCTTTTAGACGGAAAGACGCGCCTCCGGGCACCGACCAATCGCAAAACATAAATGGAGTTCTCTCTATGAAGTCCGCGACCCAATCGGCTGAACAGACACTCAGCAGTTCCGAAGATTTCGATGTCAGTTTCCCTATCGGGGGCATCGCAAAACGCAGCTTCGATATGACATCGGCTGCGCTTGCGCTGCTCATCTTCAGCCCGATATTCCTGCTGATCGCCGTACTGGTGAAACTTTCCGATCCCGGTCCGATCTTTTATGGTCACCGGCGTGTGGGACATAATGGCCGCTATTTCCATTGCCTGAAATTCAGGACGATGGCGATGAACGGCGATGAGATGTTGCGGCAATATCTTGCCGCCAATCCGGAAGCCGCCGAGGAATGGCGCGCGACCCGCAAGCTCAAGAACGATCCGCGCGTTACCGCTGTTGGTGCCGTGCTGCGCAAGCTCTCCCTCGACGAGTTGCCGCAGCTTCTCAACATCATCCGTGGTGAAATGAGCGTGGTTGGCCCGCGCCCCGTCGTTGACGAGGAGCTGAGCTATTACGAAAATGACGCCGCTTATTATCTCAGCACCCGTCCTGGCCTGACCGGCCTGTGGCAGATCAGCGGCCGTAACGACGTCTCCTATAAAACCCGCGTGGCTTTTGACACGCAATATGTCCAGAACTGGTCGATGCGCCAGGATGTGTTCATCATCGTCAAGACCATTCCCGCCGTGTGCATGTCACGCGGAAGCTACTGAAAACCGATATTGAGTTCGGCTTTATCGATCTTCTTTTCGACACGCACCCGACCGGGATCCCAAGTCCGGTCTTCGGGTGCGTCATTGGTGCTAACAATACCGGCCGCTTTTTGCGGCGCTGCGCGACCGGCCTTGTCCGGTTACGCGACGGCCTGATCGCCCGCGCGGCGATCCGCTAACAGGGAGTTTCCCGATGAACGGCCTTTTTGCCGCCCACCGCCCGTTTGTGGCTCTCGTCCTTGCCGCTTCCGTTGCTCTTGCCGCGCCTCTGTCCGCACTGGCTGCGGAAGGCGCACAATACAAGCTCGGCACCGCAGACAAGCTGCGCATCCGCGTTGCCGAGTGGCAGCCGGCCGATGGCAGCATCCGCAACTGGGATGTCATCAACGGCGATTATTCCGTCGGTCCTTCGGGCACCTTGTCCTTGCCTTTCATCGGCCAGCTCGAGGTTGCCGGCAAGACGCCCTCCGAAGTCAGCGATCAGATCGGCGCGCAGCTTCAGAGCAAGTTCGCCCTTCGCAACCTTCCGTCGGCTTCCGTCGAGATCGCCCAGTTCCGGCCGATCTTCCTGAGCGGCGATGTGCAGACACCGGGCGAATATCCCTATGCCGCCAATCTCACCGTGTTGAAGGCCGTCAGCCTTGCCGGAGGTCTGCGCCGTTCCGATGCCGGGCAGCGTTTTGCCCGCGATTTCATCAATGCTCGCGGTGACGCTGCCGTCTACGACAACCAGCGGGCAAGGCTGCTCGCCCGTCAGGCGCGGCTGATCGCCGAGGTCAAGGGTGATCAAGCCATCACCAAGACCGCTGAAATGGAAAAGATCTCCGAGATCGATACGCTTCTGGCCAGCGAAAGCGCGCTGATGAAATCGCGCACCGAGCGTTACACGCTGCAGCTCAAGGCACTGACGGACCTGCATGCACTTCTGGAAAGCGAAGTTGAATCGCTGAAGAAGAAATCGGAAACGCAGAACCGCCAGCTCCAGCTCGCCAATGAGGATCGCGACCGCGTCAACCGGTTGAACGAGCAGGGGCTTGCATTGTCGCAGCGGCGTATTTCCGCGGAAGAACGGGCGGCCGAGGTGGAATCCACTCTGCTCGATATCGACACGCAGTCGCTGCGCGCCAAGCAGGACATCAACAAGGCGACCCAGGACGAGATCAACCTGCGCAACGACTGGGTGGCGCAGCGCTCCAAGGAATTGCAGGATACCGAAGCGGAGCTCGACAAGCTCAATCTGCAGCTGACCACCAGCCGCGAGCTGATGTCGGAAGCGTTGGCTCAATCGGCCGAGGCGATCCGTTTCGATCCGTCGGGCAAATCCGCGACCATCGGCTATGTCGTGGTGCGCGAGGACAATGGCAAGCCGAAGGAGCAGAAGGTGGATGAAAACACGCTGCTCCAGCCCGGCGATGTCATCAAGGTCTCGTCTGAAATCCTGATGCAGTGAGGTTTTTATGCGGATCGCCAAATCGGCGCTGATCGACCCTGAACGCAACGAGGTTTACGGAATGGCGGCCATCGCGCTGTCATTCTTCGTTTTCGCCTATTCGTCGCGCTTCGGAATGGTTTCGGTTCTGGCCTATTATGGCTTGTGGCTGCCGCTTGTCGTGGTGGATTACCGGCGCGTGCTCGGCAATTATCCGCGTTATCTCTGGATATTCGGTTTCGGCATTTTGACCGTGCTGTCCAGCTTCTGGTCGGAAGCCGCTTCGGTGACCATGCGCGCCTCTATCCAATATATGACGCATATCGTCTGCGCACTGATCGCCATGCGGGTGATCTCCATCCGCACGCTGACACGCGGCGCATTGATCGGCATCACCCTTGTTCTGCTCTATTCGCTGCTGTTCGGCATCTATCTCTTCGATGCGCTTGACGGTAACTATAGTTTCGTCGGTGCTTTCTCGTCCAAGAACCAGCTCGGCTTTTACGCCTCGCTTGGCGTCATCTTCGCTGCCTCCTCGGTGCTGGTCCTGAAACAAAGGGGCATCTGGCTGCCGATCGCCGGCGTTACCGGGCTGTTATCGGCCTATAGTCTCGTTGCGTCGCAATCGGCCACATCCGCCATCACCACGGCGGCGGTGGTGGCCCTTATCATCGGTTTCATTCCAATCGGCATGCTCTCGCCGGCAAATCGCAAGATGACGTTCTTTGCGCTCGGCGGTCTCGGAGCGCTGCTGGCCGTGGCCTCCCTGCAGTTCGGCCTGCTCGACGCCATTCTCGGCATTTTCGGCAAGGATTCGACGCTGACCGGGCGAACTTATCTCTGGCAGCAGGGCATCGAGGCGGGAAAACAGACACCCATCCTCGGTGTCGGTTATCAGGGGTTCTGGGTGGTGGGTTTCGCCGATGCCGAACGGCTGTGGAACGATTTCTTCATTACCGGTCGCAGCGGCTTCCATTTCCATAACACCTATATCGAGACGGTGGTGGAAAACGGCTTCGTCGGCATGTTCCTGCTTGCCATGGTGCTTTACGGAACGCTGCTCGGGCATCTGCGCTCGGTGCTGATGCGAAAGAGCGATCCGCAGGGCGTCATCCTGTTCGCGATCTGTGCCCTGTTCGTCGTCCGCTCCTTCGTGGAGATCGACATCATCTTCCCTTACCAGATCGGCTCGTTCCTGCTTTATTTTGCAGCCGGGAAACTGTGCCTGCCGGCGAGGTCTGCGCAGGATACTGAAAATCACCCGGCTATCGGCATGCGGTTGCAGACGAGAGCCTAGAGATAATCCGCTGAAACATGCGGGCTGGCGTGGATGAAGCTCCAAATGTCCTTGCTGACCGCAACGATATCGGCGATCGATTTTTCGAGGTGCTCGATTTCCTCCTCGTCCATGCGCTCGACCTTGCCGTAACGCACCTTACTGTCATCCTCCACCAGCCGCATCAATTGCGTGCTGGCGATCTCGCCTTTTTCATCGAAGGAATAGATGCAGTGATTATATTTGTTGCGCGTCCTCGCTTCCTTCTTCAGCCGCGCCATGATGGAGAGGATGGTCTTGCGGTCCTTCGTGTCGGTGGAGGGAAGCTTCGCCAGGCGCTCGATGAGATCCATGCGCGCCCGCGTGGTATTGAGCGTCAGGAACACGACGATGGCCGCTTCCTTCTCCACTTTCAGGAGATGGACGATGAGATAGATCATCAGGCTTTCCGTGTTGGTCCACACGTAGTTCAGCCTGCCCACCAGCAGCAATACATCCGACATCGCCGCCATGTCGCTTCTCCCGCCCCGACGAAATAGATAGATATTATATATGTCGACCTATCCGGGAATGACAGTATACGCTGCTGTTATTTCTTCATCTTTCCTTGAAGGCGCGCGACATGCTGTCGGCGATCGGTTTGGTCAGATATTCGAAGAAAGTCCGCTCCGAAGTCTGGATGAGAACGTCGGCCGGCATGCCGGGCACGGGGTGGAAATTATGCACCTTGGCGATTTCCTCGTCGGAGATCTGCACGCGCACGATATAGACGTCTTTCACCTGCAGACCGGCATTCTCCTCGATACTGTCGGCCGAAACATAAAACACCTTACCGTTCAGAACCGGTGTGGTGCGGCGGTTGAGTGCGGAGAGGCGGATTGCGGCGGTCTGGCCCTCATGCAGCTGGTCTATGGAGGTTCTGAGCACCTGCGCTTCCAGAATCAGGGGAACATGGGCCGGCAGGATTTCCATGATCGGCTTGCCTGTCGTGATGACGCCGCCCGGCGTGTGGTAATAGGCGCGCACCACGGTGCCGTTGACCGGGGAGCGGATGACGGTGCGTTCCAGCACTTCGGCCGCACCGCGCACCTGTTCACGCACGCTGTCGAGATCGGATTCCGCGGTTTCAAGCGCATCCAGTGCCGCCTGCTTGTTGGCGTTGACGGCAATGACTGCTTCCTGTTTGAATTTGGCGATCTCCGCTTCGCTCTGGTTCATTTCCCCGGTCAGCCGGGCGATATCGCCCATGGCATCGGCAATGGCGCGTTCGAGCGCGAGTATGTCGGTCTTGCGGATGACGCCATCCTTGGCGAGCCTTTCCTTGGAATCCCGTTCCTGGGTCAAAAGCGCCAATTGCCGGTCGAAGGACTGTTTCTGTCCTTCATAGCCCGCAAAGCGGAACTCCAGCGACTTGATGTTCTTGTTGATCAGGTTCAGCTGCTCTTCCAGCTTAACGAGCTTGCTGTGGAACACGACGTTCTGGCTCTGGATGATGGATTTGATATCTGGATCGCTTGATTCCTTCATCACGATCTCGGGCACCTTGAAGCTCTTTTCACCCTGGGCTTCGGCGCGCAGACGCGTGACGATGGTTTCGAGGCGAAGGCGCCTCAACTGAAACATGCGTTCATTGGCAAGCGCCGTTGTCTTGTCGAGGGTCAGAAGAACGTCGCCGACCTTGACCGTGTCGCCTTCGCTGACCATCATTTCCTTGATGATGCCGCCTTCCAGATGCTGGACCACCTTGTTGTTGCCGGTGGCAACGAAGCTGCCCTGGGCGATGATGGCGGAGGAGAGCGGCGCGGTGCCGGCCCAGTATCCGAAGCCGCCGAACGAGGCGAGCAGCACCGCAAGACCGATGGAGCTGTGCAGCCGTATCGAGCGCGGCACTTCGCTATACCATTCCAGCTGGCCCTGGGGTTTGACGTCGGCGATAGCGTTTTTCTTCGTAAACATGATGATCCTCAACCCTCGATCTGCGGCGACTGGGCGGCCGGGCGGCCATTGCCGGAAAGCGCCTTCAGCACGTCCATCCTTTCGCCGAACATGGCGACAGATCCGTCCTTCAGCACCATGATCTTATCGACGCATTGCAGGAGCGCCGGCCGCTGAGTGATGGTGACTGTCGTGATGCCCTGTTTCTTGGCGTGCAGCAGCGCCTTGGCCAACGCCTGTTCGCCCTGCGTATCGAGGTTGGAGTTCGGCTCGTCCAGCACCACGAATTTGGGATCGCCGAAGAAGGCGCGGGCAAGCGCGATGCGCTGCTTCTGGCCGCCGGAAAGCGGCGCACCATCGGCGGCGACGACGGTCTCATAACCCTGCGGGAAACCGGCGATCAGCTCGTGCACATCGGCCAGCACCGCAGCTTCGTAAATCTGCCGGTCCTCGACATCGTCGCGCATACGGCAGATATTGGCCTTGATGGTACCAGGGAAAAGCTGCACGTCCTGCGGCAGATAACCGATGCTTTCACCGAATTGCCGCTGGTCCCAGTTACGCAGATCCATGAGATCAAGACGGACATTGCCTGAGGTGGGAAGGATGGAACCCACCAGCATCTTGCCGAGCGTCGTCTTGCCGGAGCCGGAATTGCCGATGATGGCGAGCGATTCCCCCTTTTTCAGCGAAAAGGAAATGCCGTTCAAAATCACCTTCTTCTGCGGCGGCGGCACGAACAGGATGCGCTCTACATCAAGACGTCCTTCCGGATTGGGCAGGCGCAGGCGGGGGAAGTTGAGCGGCGAATTGATGAGAAGCTGCTTGATGCGGCCATAGGCGGCGGCGGATTTGTTGAACTGGTGCCAGCCTTCGATTGCGCCTTCGATGGGGGCCAGTGCACGGCCGGAAATGATTGAGGCCGCGATGACCATGCCGCCCGTCAATTCGCCCGATAGCGACAGATGCGCACCCCAGCCCAGAAGCGCTATCTGGGTGACCATACGCGCTGCCTTGGAAACGCCCGAGAACATGATGTTGCGGTCCTGCGCCGCCACATGGGATTTCAGCGAACCGGCGGTTTCACGACCCCACATCTTCACGGCTTCAGGGATCATGGCGAGCGCATTGATGATCTGCGAATTGCGCGACATGGAATCGAGGTGGAAATTGGCGCGGCTCAGATAGCCAGAGGCTTCGGAGAACTGCCGTGCGGTGAAGCGCTGGTTGAGCCAGGCGATGCCGAAAAGCACAGCGCAGCAGACCATGATGATGATGCCGAGATGCGGGTGGACGAGATAGACCACCACGATGAAGAGCGGCATCAGCGGCGCATCGAGAAAGGCGATCAGGGTTCCCGACGTCAGGAAGGAACGCAGCTGCTGAAGGTCCTGTAATGTCTGGTAATCCTTGCCGCTGCCGTGGAGCGAGGCGCGGGCGGCGGCGGAGAGGATTGGCGCCCCCAGCTGCACCTCGAGCTCGACCGCGGTGCGCATCAGGATGAAGCGGCGGATGGCATCCATGAAGGCCTGCAGCAGAACCGCGCCGAGAACGGCGACCGTCAGCATGACAAGTGTGTCCATGGAGCGGCTGGTCAGAACCCGGTCGGAAATCTGGAACAGATAAAGCGGGATAGCGAGCAGCAGAATGTTGATGGCGATGGTGAACAACATCACCACTACCATGTTTCGTCTGACCGCAGCGATACCCTTGGCGAGGCTTGCGGCGAAATTGATCGGCTCGCTGCGCTTATGGAAGCCGCTATGGCTACCACCGCCGCCGCCACCACCGCCGCCATGATCTTCCGGATCCTTGCCATTGCCGCCACCGCCGGTAACGGGCCTGCGCTCATTTTCGCGGATCGGCCCGTCATTATTGTCGATGGTCTTGACGAAAGGCAGATCGGGTGCAGCTTTCAGTTCCGAATTGTCGGTCTTTGCTGCCGGTTCCGGGGTTGGCTCGGGTTGCCGGCCCGGTCGGGCCTCTGGCTCTATCGGCGGAACATCCCGCATTTGCGGGGGCTGAATGGTTGCCTGGGCGGGCTGTGGGGGTGTCGTTGCGGCGATGGGCGCGGCTGCCTTTGATGTTTCATCTGCGCCGGACAATTGGCGCAAGTTTTCAACGGCTTCATTTATGGCTGAAATACAGGCGTCCGTCAGTTTGCTGTCTTCTGCCTCCTGATCCAGCGGCAGGTCGAGCGAGCGTCCGTCGGCAATGATTTTTCTTGAAATATGATCCATTTATATCGGTCCCCTCGATGATCTTGCGGCATCTGCGGTTTCGCTGGCGGCAAAGCCTATGCGGTGACCGCTTGCATGACGTCGGATGAATGGGCGTTCGACCACGACATGTCGTGACCGGCATTGATGACGCCATTGGATTCGTTTTCGATGGTTGCGGGGTCGTCGTGCAGAAATGCGATGACCTCATTGGCCAGCTGGCCTGGCTGTGCGGGCTGCGACGTGTCGTTTTCGATGATGCCGCCCTGTATCAGTATCGCATCGGAATAAACGCCGCCGGCGACATAGGTGGTGGAGCCGAAACTGTCGTAATCGATGATCTGCGCCAGATTGATCACGGCATTGCTGCCGGTATCGATATGAACGGTGGCATCGTTGTTGTTTTCGAGAACCTTGGCTGCCGCCTGGGTCACGTCATCGGAATCGCCGAGTACACTCACCTGTTTGATGATGCTGACGTCATAGAGGTTGCCGGTGATGTAAAGGACGTTCAGTCCCTGATAGCCGGCAAAGTTGGCGTCATGGGCCAGCGCATCGGGCATATTCGGGTCGCGCTCGTTGATCGCGTTCACCGTCTGTTGCATGTAATCCGGCATGGTCTCGAACCGGTCGTTGCCACCGACATTGTGAATGCTGGCATCGTTCCAGAGCAGGTTATTGCCGGATTGAATGGTGGCGCCATCAGGGGCACCGGAGCTGGCGCGTGCCCAGTCATTGTCGTAAAGCACGGCGATCTGGCTGATGAGGTTCATGTCCAGCACATTGCCGCCGACGATGATCAGATCGTATTGCATGCCGATGCCGAGGAAATTGGCGATGTTGAGGGCGGCATTGCCCCCCGTCAGCAGGCTGACGCTTGCGCCTGACGTGGTGATCGTCATCGTATCGTTGTCGCTGACGAACTGATATTGCTCGATCCAGTGAACGAAGGAGACATCCCCCTCCAGCACGCTGACACGCCAGGCCGTTGGGAATATCGGCGGTTCACCGGTCTCATGGCTGTCGGCGGCGGTATTTTCAGCGCCGGGATAGATGCTGCGCTGGAAGCTGGCGATGTTATAGGCAGCTGTCTCGGCCTGATTTTCGGAGCGGGTGAACACGGACGAAATTTCGTCCCGGTCGCTATAGATATAGGCTTGGGTGATGGCGTCGATCTGGTGATAGTCACCCATGACCGCGGTCACCGAGGTCATGACGCCGGTATTGACCAGCGTGGCGATGTTGGCGACGACATTGGCGCCTGCGGCTACATCGAGGCTGTTGCCGGCAGGGCTGTCCTCATGCAGCGGAACATCACTCTTTTCCGGTTCTTCCGGTGGCTTGGCGATACCGCGATCGGGCATGTAGTCGTCAAGAACAGGCTTTTCGTCGGCTGCCACGCCGTTGATGTAAAGGCCGTTGATATCGTTGCCCGCCAGAACGAAATCCTGGTCGGCACCGGTGCCGAGCGAGGTGACGTCGTTTTCACGGGCATGCTCGATGTAATCATGCGCGGATTTGGCGAGCGCCTGCAGGGCGTCATAGCTGTCGGTGCGCTGGAAACCGGAAAAAGGCGTGAAGACGGACGCCTCATTGTAGAACTCGACGGTGCGTTCGGTCACGAAGCTCGTGTCGCGGGCCACATTGGGGCCATCCGTCATGTTCAGATAGTCGTCATCCTGAAGGATGTTGACTTGCGCGGCATGGGCGATCACTGAGCCGGGGCCCGTATGGATCACCAGTTCGCGCTGGTCCTCGAAGGAGAGACGACCTGGAAAACGGAAGTTGGCGGCGGAAATATCGATGGGTATCGCATTTGCAAGCTGCTGCATGTCGTGTTCGACCATGCGCGCGAAATGCGGTTGCAGATAATCGAAATCATAATAGCCGGCGCGATATTTGACGCCGGGATCGTAATCCTCGAGCGGAACATCGTAGTTCTTGTCGAGAAGCTTGGCGGCTTCATCGTCCGGCAGACGGTCCGGATTGGAATGCGCCGGGCCTTCGCTGTAGTTGCTTCTCAGGCGCGCTTCCTCGATCACCGTGTCGAACAGGCCGATGAAATGCGCGATCATGTCTGAAATTCTGTCGATAGACATTGCAGGTCCCTCCCTGATCATCGCGGCAGGACCTTGGAGTGGCGGGCACACATCTCAGAGGCGGTGCTTCGTTTCGCCAAGCCTGGTCTTTTAACCGCGAACTGCACCGGCGGGTGCCGGTGCAGCTCTTTTCGTAGAGAGGTGATTATCAGGAGTGATCTTCACCGACATCGGACACATGCGAGTTACCGCCTGTGATCGTGACGTCAACGGCATTGGAGAGCATGTTGGCGCCCTGCACCAGTTCCAGATGGAAGCCGGAATTTGCAAGGATTGCCGATGCATCTGCAGTGCTGGTACCTGCTGCGTCGTCGCCGGCCTTGAGGTCCCATCCCTTGCCGTCGATGCCTTCGGCGCCATAGGCGTCGCCTGCATTGGCGCTCAGATGGTTTTCAGCGCCACCGTTCTGCATCTTGATGTCATAGGCCACATCCTGATCCGCCAGGTGGTTGGCCTGTACCATGCTGAAGCCGGTGTCGTTGCCATCGCCATTCAGCGAGGAGTTGAGGATATTGTCGACGTCGAGGGTGAAGGAGAAGTCGTCACCCAGGTTGAAGGTGAGATCCCCACCGGCGATGCCGAGGTTGCCGACATCCTTGACGCCGGTGATGTTGCCGAAGTCGTCATCCGACTTGTAGAAACTGTCAGCGGAATTGAAGCTGTCGGAGGTCGTCGTGGTCTTGGTGGAGGTGTCGTTGTCAGAATATGTGAAGGTTTTGTTGTCCGAATCCGTGACAGTCTTCACATTGGTGTCGTTGTCGCTGTACGACTTGCTTTCGTAGCTCCAGTCGTAGTCGGTCTTGATGTCGGTATTGGTTTCAGTGCTCGTCTTGGTCGTGGTGTCGTTGTCGCTGTACGACTTGCTGTCATAGCTCCAGTCATAGTCGTTGTCGCGATTGTCGCCATTGCCAACCGCAACGTCCACCTTGGCGTCGATATCGACATCCGTGTTGGTGCTGTTGTCGCTGTTGTCGTTGTTGCGGTTTTCGCCGTTTGCGGTGCCGACATTGCTGTCGTCTACCTTGGCATCATTGGTCGAGGTGTTGGCAAAACCCTCGGAAAGCGCGCCGATCTTGGTGATGTCGTCGCCAGCTGGCTGTGGATTGTAACCCATTTCGATTTCCTCCGAAAAAGCTCGGAGCAGCTTTCGAAATCCCTCTCATCTCAAACGGGATTCTTTCGCGCTCGCTCCGGTGGCACATATGGATTGATGATTTGCAGATGCACTCGGTACGCATCATCTGCGGCTCGGTATCGGCCCGTGACCGGGCTCTCGTCGTTCAGCCCTTGTGCGCTACTCGGTAAAAAGGCGCACAAATCCGTTCCTCGCTCCAACGGGGAGCGCGGTGGCTTCGTCTTTTTTTGCTTGCATGTTTCTTGAAAAGGGACCGGCGTTTTCAAACACACGTCAAAGCCGGCAATGTCTTTTCATCGGTCGCCGTTGAGCGACGGTCAGACTGTGCCGCAGAAAAATTGCGCTTCCTAGATATCAATTCGGGCTAAACACATCGGCGCTTACGCCAAATATATATGTTGCCTGGGCAGTGATGGGGCTGTTCACCCGGTCGGAGGCAAAGAAAGCCCCCGTTGGGCAAGGGAAGGCGGCTGTTTCTGAAAACATGGTTTATGTCGGCGGGAAAACACCCTTATCCCGAAAAGGAACAGCTTCGGGCTTTGTTCGCCGACGAGCTATGTAAAGGGATATCAACTAAAAGTTATATTTTACCAGATTGCAAAACCACAACGAAAGCTTTTCCGATGTGTTTGTTTTTGCAGCGGTTCCGCGATGAGTGATTCTATCTCTTCGTAACCTGTTTTGTATGTCAATTGTAAAAAATAACCCGTTTGGGCCATTTATTTACACAGCTTTTCGTATTAGCTTACGTTAATTAACGGGTAATTAATGATAGTTGACATGGCCTGAGGCTGGAGAAGCCCCCAGGTATCCAGGGGGAAACCCGGCGAACGACAGACTGCACAACCAAAAGAAAGTAATGCGTAAGCGCTTTAGGGAGGCGTCAATGTTCATGGGAACGTCAGATTATTCAACAAAACAAAAAAATGCCGTTGCTCCTATAAATGGAACTTTATTGATTATAGCGGACCCGGATCTGTTTTCCGAGTGCCTCACGGAGGCGTTGGGCAAAAAGTTCCCCACGTTCGCGGTGGTCAGCATAAAGTCGTCGGCGGAGATCGACGATGATTATGGTAACAGTGTCCGCCTGGTCTTGCCTTACCGGATGTCGGGTGAACGGCTTCACACCGTCCTCTCGGAAGTTCGGGAAAAGCATCCCGATGCGCCGATCGCGCTTGTCGTCGAAACCATCGATAAATTCGAGGAGCCGCTGAAGCGGCTGGTGGGAATGCGCGTCATTGATGGCGTACTGCCGCTCAATCTGCGGCTCGATGTCTTCATGGCCGCCGTCGATCTGCTGATGAAGGGGGGAGAGCATTTTCCCGCAGCTCTTCTCGGCAAGCTCACGCCTTATTCGCCGTCCGTCAGCGGCAAGAGCGTTCAAGACAACGCCGTGATTGCCAACCGTGCCGATGCCCTTGCTGCAAGCAGGAGCGAAGTGGCGGCGCTGACGACACGCGAGGTGCAGATCCTCGACCTTTTGTGCAAGGGCACGCAGAACAAGATCATCGCTGATCGGCTGCATCTGTCCGAGAACACGGTCAAGGTTCACGTTCGCAACATCTATAAGAAAATGAACGTGCGCAACCGCACGGAGGCGGCATCGCGCTTCTTCCACAAGGATGAAGACGCGGCCTTCTCCGGCTGGAAAAACTGAGCGTCAGGCCGGCTCCGGCCGACCGGACGCCAGTTGCTTCCAAGATTTCTGCCTGAGGCTCAGGGCCTCAGGAAGCAGCGGGATTTCTGCCCGAATCCGCTCGGCGAGCAGATATAGGGAGAAGAACCGGAATAGGCGTGCCGTGATACGGCGGGCGTATCCGAAGCATCGGCAACAAGCGTAACGGCGGCGTTGCCCGTTTTTTGATAACCGTAGGACGCCTTCGCCGGAGCAACCCGGCTCTTGATCGTGGTGGCATCGGAAGACGCGGTCTTGATGAGAACGGCGTCTTCGACAACGGAGCATGAAGACGCTGCGAAGGTGAAAGTCACAAGTGCTGCGGCAACAAGCGCGAAGCGACAATGGCGGGCTGCTTTGCCGCTATGGGAATAAGGCATTTCATTCGTCATGTGTGTCCCCTGAAATCGACTGTCTGTCGCATCTCGCCGGGCGGTTTTGTACCCGGTGGACCGAGCCTTACAAAACCAGGATAGCCCCGACTGGTTGAGCGAAGCTTGCGCTAATGCTCAATAAGAAAGGCATAATGGAGGCGTAGTTAAAAAGTATTAAATGCGGTGGTTATTTTGAGTAATTTTGGGTAATCAATTGTAATATTTCGACAAAATGAAGTTGACCTGTTTTTTGTCGCGCCTATCATGAAAGTTGAAATTTATCGAATCGAAATATTAAAACCTCCAGAAGAAGTAAAAACCGGAGGATGATATTCAAGATATCGCACAATCGGGAGTTTGATCCAGCTTAGTTGAATCAGCCGCGCTGATTCCTCATGGGGAGGTGTGTGTAATGCGTAATTTCGTTCCCAACGATCAAGACAATGGTGTCACCATCTACTCTGAATGGAGGCCCGGGCAACGGGTTCTCGTTAATGGTGGCGCCGGTTTCCTCGGTTCCCATCTCTGTGAGCGCCTGCTGAGTTGCGGTCACGAGGTGATCTGTCTCGACAATCTGTCGACCGGTCGCACCGCAAATGTGGAGCATTTACGGGATAATAAGCGGTTTCTGCTGGTCGAGCACGATGTGCGCAAGCCCTATGACATCGATGTCTCACTGATCTTCAACTTTGCCTCGCCGGCTTCGCCGCCCGATTATCAGCGCGATCCCGTCGGCACGCTTCTCACCAATGTGCTCGGCGCGGTCAATGTGCTGGAGGTGGCGCGCAGATGCGGTGCAACCGTAGTGCAGTCCTCGACATCGGAAGTCTATGGCGATCCCCACGTCAATCCGCAGCCGGAAACCTATTTCGGCAATGTAAATACAATCGGGCCGCGAGCTTGTTACGATGAGGGCAAACGCAGCGCCGAAACGCTGTTTTTTGACTATCACCGCTGCTACGACGTCGATATCAAGGTGGGGCGCATCTTCAACACCTATGGGCCGCGCATGCGTCCAGATGATGGACGCGTGGTTTCGAACTTCATCGTCCAGGCGCTGAAGGGCGACGACATCACCATCTATGGCGACGGCAGTCAGACCCGTTCCTTCTGCTATGTCGATGACCTGATCGACGGTTTCCTGCGCTTCTCGGCCAAACCGAAAGATTGCACCGGACCGATCAATCTCGGCAATCCCGCAGAAATTCCGGTGCGGCAGCTGGCCGATATCGTCATCCGCATGACGGGTTCGCGGTCGCGTATCATCCATCTGCCCGCCGCGATCGACGATCCGCAGCAGCGTCGCCCCGATATTTCGCGGGCAAACGAGTTGCTGAGATGGCAGCCGCGTGTACCGCTAGAAATCGGCCTGGAAAAAACCATCGTCTATTTCGATGCGCTGCTCGCCGGCAGGAAAGTGGCGGAGGCCGTATGAGATGCCCCGCACAATCCTCGTCACGGGCGGGGCCGGATTCATAGGCAGCCACATCTGCAAGGCGCTGGCACAATCCGGCTTCAAGCCCATCGCTTATGATAATCTCTCGACCGGTCACGCGGATTCCGTTCGCTGGGGGCCGTTCATTGAGGGCGACATTCTCGATGGAGCCCTGCTGAAATCCACGCTTCGCGAGTTCTCGCCGGCCTTCGTCATCCATTGCGCGGCCAACGCCTATGTCGGTGAATCCGTCGAGGATCCGCGTAAATATTACCGTAACAATGTCGGCGGCAGCCTGTCGCTGCTGGATGCCTGTCTCGACCAGAATATTGGCGGGCTGGTGTTTTCCTCCAGCTGCGCCACCTATGGCGTGCCGCAGCAATTGCCGATCCGTGAGGAAACGGCGCAGATGCCGGTCAATCCTTACGGGCGCACCAAGTTGATCTTCGAAATGGCGCTGGAGGATTATGCCGCCGCCTATGGTCTGCGTTTCGTGGCCTTGCGCTATTTCAATGCGGCGGGCGCCGATCCGGACGGCGAGCTTTACGAACGCCATGAACCGGAGACCCATCTGATCCCCCGGGCGCTGATGGCCGCCGCCGCAAGGTTGCCGCAACTCGATGTCTTCGGCGCGGACTACGACACCAGCGACGGCACCTGCATTCGCGACTATATCCATGTCAGCGATCTCGCCGATGCCCATTTGGCCGCCGTCAATTATCTTGTCGATGGCGGTGAGACGCTGCGTGTCAATCTTGGCTCCGGTCACGGCACATCGGTCGGCGATATCATCCGGGCAATCCACCGGGTGACCGGGCAGGAAGTGCCGGTACATTTCGGCGCAAGGCGCGCCGGCGATCCGCCCGCGCTGTTTGCTGACATCAGACGCGCGGAAGAGACGCTGGGCTTCATCCCGAAGCGTTCGGATATCGACACCATCATCCGCACGGCCGGCCCCGGTTTTGGACTGGAGGTACGGTCATGAAGACGCACTCGACGCCCTCAGCGCCATCGGCCCGCGCGATCGCTGCGACCGGGGATCTGCGGATGCAGCCGGTTTTCAGCGGCTGGAACCGTATGGCCTATCGTCTCGGCATCGGTGGCTGGCTGGTGACCCTTGCCTGGTTCTGGATCTGGTGGCTCGACCGCGATCGCGTCATCGACTGGCCCTATTATACGGTCGTCACGATAACGCTCGCGTGGATCACGCTTCTGCCGTCCTATTTCATCTTCATCTTCCTGAATGCGAAGATCGTCGATCCGAAGTCGCCGCTGCCGCGAGGCAGGGTGGCGATGGTTGCCACCAAGGCGCCCTCTGAACCCTTTGCCGTGCTGGAAAAGACGCTGCTGGCCATGCTGGAGCAGAAAGGGCTGGAATTCGACGTCTGGCTGGCCGATGAGGCCCCGGATGCGCACACACTGAAATGGTGCGGGGCGCACGGCGTTTTCGTCTCCACCCGGCAGGGCGTCGCCGATTATCATCGCAAGACCTGGCCGCGGCGCACCCGCTGCAAGGAGGGCAATCTCGCCTATTTCTACGATCATTATGGTTACGAACGTTATGATTTCGTCGCCCAGTTCGATGCCGATCATGTGCCCGAACCGGATTATCTGCGCGAGATCATCCGTCCCTTTGCCGATCCAGCGGTTGGATATGTCTCGGCCCCGAGCATCTGCGATGCCAATGCCGACCAGAGCTGGGCCGCACGCGGCAGGCTATATGCGGAGGCGAGCCTGCATGGCGCGCTGCAGCTGGGCTACAACAACGGCTGGGCGCCGCTTTGCATCGGTTCGCATTATGCCGTGCGCACGAAGGCCCTGCGGGAGGTTGGCGGTCTTGGGCCGGAGCTTGCCGAAGATCATTCCACCACGCTTTTGATGAATGCCGGCGGCTGGCGCGGTATCCATGCCGTCAACGCCATCGCTCATGGCGACGGGCCGGTGACCTTTACCGATCTCATCGTGCAGGAATTCCAGTGGTCGCGCAGTCTGATGACCATTCTGCTGCAATATTCGCGGCAGTACGTGCCGAAGCTACCTCCGCGGCTGAAGTTCCAGTTCCTGTTTTCACAGCTCTGGTACCCGTTGTTCTCCGGCTTTATGGCCCTGATGTTCGTGCTTCCGGTCGTTGCACTGGTACGAGGTCATGTGCTGGTCAACGCGTCCTATCCGGCGTTCCTGATGCATTTCCTGCCGGTTTCGTTGATCATGATCGTATTTGCCTTCTTCTGGCGGGCCACGGGCGCATTCCGTCCGCATGATGCGAAGCTTTTCAGCTGGGAAGCCATGGTGTTCCTGTTCCTTCGCTGGCCCTGGTCGCTGATGGGTGTGCTGGCGGCGATACGGGATACGGTCCGGGGGGATTTTGTCGATTTCCGGATTACGCCCAAGGGTACGCAGGCAAAGCCGCCGCTGCCGCTGCAGGTTGTAGCACCTTACATGGTGCTGGCGGCGCTCAGCCTTCTTGCCATGGTTCTGGCGCCGCGGGAAAACGGCGCAGAGGGCTTCTTCATCTTCGCCGCCCTCAATGTGGCGATCTATGCGGGCCTGTCGGTGTTTCTGCTCATCCGCCACGCAATGGAAAACGGTTTGCCGATGCTACCGGCCCTGCGCGGTGGAGCAAGTGCCGCCGCCTGTTCCCTGCTGCTAGTGGCCGGAAGTGCTGCCGAACTCAGCTCCCACGCGATCGGCGGGCTGGAAGCCCTGTCGCACGGGCAATCCTATGTCAGTTTTACCGAAACGCGGTTCACGGTCGCCGGTGCGGGCGTGGAAGGCGCGAGATCGGTACGCCTGAAACTGCGCATCGTCCTGCCGGTATGGCGTGGACCGCAGGAAATGCAGGCGGAACCCATCGTTGTGCCGCCGCCGGCGGTGGCAACTGGAGAAATCATGCTGGCCGACAATAGGGTCGGACAATGAAGGAGGAGGCTGTGATGAAAACAACAATAAGCAAATGCGGATTCTCCGCTTTCGTACTGTGTCTTGCAATGGTTGCGCCAAGCGCCGTCCATGCTGCAGGCGGCACGAAGACGCCGAAACCGCTCAGAACCAGTGAAGTCGTGGAGATGTACTTCGACAAGACCTGGAAATGGGATACGGGCGGCGGACGCTTCATCGCCGACGGCCGTAAATTCATCGCCGCAACGGAAGAAAAAGGCAAGAAGTCCGTCGGTGAAGGCCGCTGGACCGTCGATGCCAACGGCACATTGTGCATGCGGGCCACCTGGAAAGCCGAGGCGGGAAGCGGCAAGGCCGATACCTGCTTCGACCACGGCCGCATCGGCAAGGTGCTCTACCAGCGCAAGCAGGGCGGACAATGGTACGTGTTCCGGCACAACCCGCCACGCCCTGGCGATGAATTCCTCAAGCTCGTCCGCAAGGACGATGTCACGCCGCAGATCGCCGCCTACGACAAGGCGATGACGGCAACAAGGTAAGGAGTAAGGTGTCATGCAGATAACAAGAAGAACACTTCTGTTCGCAAGTGGTGCCGCCGCAGCCTTTACCGCCGGCATGTATCCGGTGCTCAAGCTCGACGCACAGGGGGTCGCCCCCATGACCTCGACGGGCATGAAGACACTTGCCGACAAACGTCCGACATTGCATGCGGATGGCATTCGTTTCGGTGCCTATGATCCGCACGGCGATTTCACCGGACAGACCGGGGTGGCGACGGAGCATCTGTTCCTGCCCTGGGAAGACGTGGATCTCGACAGTCTGGCGCTTGCGGATGCCTATGCCCTGGAACGCAAACGCAACGTGATGATCACGGTCGAGCCATGGTCCTGGGACGTCAACTGGCGGCTTTCGTCCGACGAGTTGCGGCGCAAGGTGCTGAGCGGCGATTACGACAAGAACATGCAGGCGATCGTCGCACGCATGTCGGCGATGAAGAGCCCGCTGATCCTGCGCTGGGGACAGGAAATGGAAGACACGTCCGGCCGCTTCTCGTGGTCGGGCTGGAACCCGCGTGATTACATCACAGCCTATAAACGCATGGTGGACATGACCCGCAAGGCGGTTCCCGGCGTCAAGGTGATGTGGTCACCCAAAGGTCTGGATGGCCTGCGGGCTTACTATCCTGGCGACAACTACGCGGATCTGGTCGGCCTCTCGGTCTTCGGCCTCGAGGATTATGACAAGATCGAATATGGCGGGCCGAAGACCTTCACGGATCTGCTGCGCAAGGGCTATGGACTTGTCGAAACCTTCAACAGGCCGGTCTGGGTTGCCGAGCTGGGTTATGAAGGCGGCGATTCCTATGTTCGTCCATGGATGAACGACGTGACGTTGAAACAGGCAGATTTTCCGAAGCTGGAAGAGGTCGTCTATTTCAATGACAAGGATGTGCATTCCTGGCCGCACAATCTCGGCAAACCGGACTGGCGCGTCGTGCGCCCGGCCAGGGCTTGACTGATCTCTGAAACCGGCGGGCGGCTGATGCCGCTCGCCCGGTGGGCGAGGTTTATTGCCCCGCCGCCAGTACCGCCTCCGCCTCATAGATGGCGCAGACGATGTGATAGAATGTGCTTGCCGGTGCCGGCTCGTCGAGCATAGGCCTGTCGGCCGGCCATTTGTCGAACCAAAGTCCTTTGACCGGTGTGTCGAGGAACGGTTGCAGCGCGCCGATCGCGCGCAGGCCCGAGGTGAGGTAGCGTTGCCGTTCCTCTCCGCTCGTGATGCTCGCAAGCCGCACCGCAGCCTTCAGCCACTCCGTCTGCGGCCACAGCCGCGCCAGCCCGTCATGCACCGAAAAATCGTCGTAAAGGCTCATGATCGCCACCTTGCGGCGCGGGCAGATGCCGTGTTCTTCGCCGATCTCGAACAGGCGCCTGGCCTTCATGATCGCTTCATCATTGCCGCGCAGGCTGCCCCAGCGCACCAGAAGCCAAGCCCATTCAAACTGGTGGCCCGGCTCCATGATGCGGCCCTTGTCGCTCTTATGAGGCGTCCAGTCATGCTCGAAGAACTCCCGCAAGCCGCCATTGCCGCTATCGATGAAGCGTGTGAGCGCCAGATCGGCAATCTCATCGGCCAGCGCCGACCAGGGGCCTTGCGGGTCCTGCGCTTCCCAGGCCAGCATCGCCTCGAAAAGATGCATGTGGGGATTGGAACAGAGCGGGGTGCGCGGCGGGTTCTCTTCCTCGAAGCCGGCGACGGGATGTCTGTAGTCGCGCTCGAGGATTGCGAGGATATCAAGCGCCCTGACGCGCATCTCGTCCTTGCGTTCGGGAAGGCTCGCGGCCGCCTGCGCAGCGGCGAAAAGCGCGAAAGCCTGATTATAGAGATCGAAGGAGGGATCGATCAGCCGACCGGTCTGGTCGGCGAGGTTGCCATAAAGGCCGTTCTCGAGGCGATAGATTTTCTCGAACCAGGAGAGGCCATGCGAGAGCGCGTCTTTCCACGGTCCCTGCCAGCCATGCTGGCCGGCGGCGGCGAAACAATAGGCCTGACGCGGCTGCACGCGGGCGCGACGATCATCGGAAAAAATCGGCTTCGCATTCTGGCTGAGACGCTCGTAAAAACCGCCCTCCGGACGCGCCGAACCCGCCTCCCACCACAGGGGCAGGGCGTCCTCGTCAAGCCATTTCCGTAATGTTCCGATCTCTTCGGCAAGCGTCTGCGAAATGCTCGGAAATTGCACTGTCATACGATAACTCTCTGGTTTTACAGTTAAATTAAAAAAATTGACCAATAAAAATACGTCATAATAGACGCAAGTAGACCATGGGACATATTGCGCTGCAACCGTAAAATTATCGATCTGACAGGAAGCCAACCCTTCGCAGCGCCATTGGTTCCCCGCTCTTTGGTGCAGACACGGGTCGCAACAGCGATTCGCGATTCATAAAGTGTCAGAAATTACAATGCAAATTTGAGATTGCTTATTCGTAGTCCTCACGTATTTCGTAGCAATGATCTGGTCATTAGTGATTCGGTTTCCTTTTAACCTGGGCGGTGTTGGGGAAATAAAGGGGCGCAAGGCAGTGAGATTTTCTGCCTATACTTCATTGCTGTTCTCAGTTGCGGTTCTTTCGGCCTGCAATACTCCCGCGGGCGTTCGGTCGTTCGGGGGCGCGCAGATGGCATCCCCTTCCGAAGCGCTGATTTTCCCGCCGCCCGGTGGTCCCGAAATCGTCGCCGTGGTCAATCGCACCTATTCCAACGCCGTGGCACAGCAGGTCATTTTGCGCTCCGAAGCCGTCACCCCCGGGCAGAATTATCTCAAGGCGGAGTTTTTCGGTCCGCAGCAGGCGGGCGATACTGATCGTGACGCTCTGACTTTCACGGGTTTCAGGGCCTCGTCGGTCGCCCGAGAAATCCGCGCCGAGTTCCCGGGTGAAAACATCGCCATGTCGGCAAATTACCTGCAGAATGGTTATGGTGCCTTTTCATATGCGGCCGGCAAAGGGCGCGGCGACGATATGTGCCTCTATGGCTGGCAGGACATACGTTCGCCGGAAAGCATGCGGCAGGATTATCGCAATCTCGGACGCATCAAGGTGCGGCTGCGGCTTTGCCAGTCGGGCGCCAGTGTCGAGCGGCTGCTGGCGGTCATGTATAATTACACCATCACCGGCACATACGCTTCGCCAAGCTGGAACCCCTATGGTACGCCGCAGGCTGTGGATCAGAATCTCGGCCGGCCCGGCAACCCCGTCTATCCCATGAAGGCGGAGGATGTGCCGATGCGGCCGGGCGGCGAGGTCACGGCCAGTGTGCCGCCCCGGCCAGCCCGTCGCGTGACGGTCGCCGCGCCCGCGCAGCCGGAACCGCAGCCGCTGCCGCCCGTTGCTGCTGTCAGTATTCCCTCGCCCACATCGGCGGGTGTGCCTCTCCAGCCTGCGCGACCTTCGGTGGGAGCTAGGCAGGTGGGAAGTGTCCCGCAGACATCGCAAGTTCCGCAGGTGTCCATTCCCTCGCCAGCTTGTCTGTCCGGTTCGGGAGCGGCGCCAGGATGCAGGTGATCGGCGAAGCCAGCGGGGAAGGGAGCGCCGAGGCGCATATCACAAAATTTCCGGGCAGAAATTCCGGATGGGGTAGAGAACGGAAAGTTTCTGGATGAACAAGGCCATTACAGTCATTGTCTGGTTGCTTGTGTCGCTTTGCGTTCTGGCCATCGTCACGATGCCGGTCAGCCTGCAGACGCATCTGGTGGCGACCGCGATCTCCCTCATCCTGCTCGCGACAATCAAGAGCTTCAACGGGCAGGGGGCCTGGCGGCTGGTGGCGCTGGGTTTCGGCACGGCCATTGTTCTGCGTTATGTCTACTGGCGCACGACAAGCACGCTGCCGCCCGTCAACCAGCTCGAGAACTTCATTCCCGGCTTTCTGCTTTACCTGGCGGAAATGTACAGCGTCGTGATGCTTGGCCTCAGCCTCGTCATCGTGTCCATGCCGCTGCCGTCGCGTAAGACGCGGCCCGGCTCGCCCGACTATCGGCCGACGGTCGATGTCTTCGTGCCGAGCTATAATGAAGATGCGGAACTTCTCGCCAATACGTTGGCGGCGGCCAAGAACATGGATTATCCAGCCGACCGTTTCACCGTCTGGCTGCTGGATGATGGCGGCTCGGTGCAGAAGCGCAATGCCGCCAATATCGTCGAAGCGCAGGCGGCGCAGCGTCGCCATGAGGAGCTGAAGAAGCTCTGTGAAGATCTCGACGTGCGCTATCTGACGCGCGAGCGCAATGTTCACGCCAAGGCCGGCAATCTCAATAACGGTCTCGCCCACTCCACCGGTGAGCTGGTGACCGTGTTCGACGCCGATCACGCACCCGCCCGTGACTTCCTTCTGGAAACGGTGGGTTATTTCGAAGAGGACCCCCGGCTCTTTCTGGTGCAGACGCCGCATTTCTTCGTCAATCCGGATCCGATTGAGCGCAACCTGCGTACCTTCGAGACGATGCCGAGCGAAAACGAGATGTTTTACGGCATCATCCAGCGTGGTCTCGACAAATGGAACGGCGCGTTCTTCTGCGGTTCCGCCGCCGTGCTGCGGCGTGAGGCGCTTCAGGATAGCGATGGTTTCAGCGGCGTCAGCATCACCGAGGATTGTGAAACGGCATTGGCGCTGCATTCGCGCGGCTGGAACAGCATTTATGTCGACAAGCCGCTGATTGCCGGCTTGCAGCCGGCCACCTTTGCAAGCTTCATCGGCCAGCGCAGCCGCTGGGCGCAGGGCATGATGCAAATCCTGATTTTCCGCCAGCCGCTGTTCAAGCGTGGCCTCTCGTTTACGCAGCGTCTCTGCTACATGTCGTCAACGCTGTTCTGGCTCTTTCCATTCCCGCGAACCATCTTCCTGTTCGCGCCGCTATTCTATCTGTTCTTCGACCTGCAGATTTTCGTGGCTTCGGGCGGCGAGTTCCTCGCCTATACGGCGGCCTATATGCTCGTGAACCTGATGATGCAGAACTATCTCTACGGCAGTTTCCGCTGGCCGTGGATTTCGGAACTTTACGAATATGTGCAGACCGTCCACCTGCTGCCGGCCGTGGTTTCGGTGATCTTCAATCCGGGCAAGCCCACCTTCAAGGTCACGGCCAAGGATGAGTCCATCGCCGAGGCGAGGCTTTCGGAAATCAGCCGGCCGTTCTTCGTCATTTTCGCACTGCTGTTGGTGGCGATGGCCTTTGCCATATGGCGCATCTACAGCGAACCCTACAAGGCGGATGTCACGCTGGTGGTCGGCGGCTGGAACCTGCTCAACCTCATCTTTGCGGGCTGCGCGCTGGGTGTCGTCTCTGAGCGCGGCGACAAGTCGGCATCACGGCGCATCACGGTCAAACGGCGCTGCGAGGTCCAGCTTGAGGGCAGCGACGCCTGGATTCCGGCTTCCATCGACAACGTATCGGTGCACGGGTTGCTGATCAATATTTTCGACAGCACCACAAACATCGAAAAAGGCGCGACGGCCATCGTGAAGGTCAAGCCGCACAGCGAGGGCGTGCCGGAAACGATGCCTTTGAACGTGGTGCGAACGGTGAGGGGCGAAGGTTTTGTTTCCATCGGCTGCACCTTCTCGCCGCAGCGCGCGGTGGATCATCGCCTGATCGCCGACCTGATCTTCGCCAATTCCGAACAATGGACCGAATTCCAGCGCGTGCGTCGCAAGAACCCGGGGCTCATCCGTGGCACGGCGATCTTCCTGGCGATCGCGCTCTTCCAGACGCAGCGCGGACTTTATTATCTCCTGCGCGCGGGTCGGCCCGCTCCCAAAAGCGCCAAACCTGTCGGAGCCGTGAAATGATCGGCCGCAAACCCATCCGGGATTCTCTGACAGTGTTGATATGCGCGGTTGCCACGGGTGCACTGGCGCAGTCCTCGCCCTTCGATATGACGCCCGAAAGGCCAGCGCAGACGTCGCCCGCCATTCCGCCTATCGTGCCGCCGCAACAACCATCTGTCCAGGTGCCAGCTCCAGCGGCGGGCCAACCATCGGCTCCGCCGCCTTTTGCGGTCCAGCCCGCGCCGCAACGTCCGCCCGCTGTGCCATCGCAGCCCGCTTTGGTTTCTCCGCGCCAGGAAGGTGCAAGACCGGTTCCGGCGGCGGCCTCGTCGCTTAATGCGGACAGCCGGCGCCGATATATCCTGCCTTTTGAAAAGCTCAGCCTTTCCGGCGAGATTGATCGCCGGCAATGGAGCATCTATCTGACGCCGGAGCAGGCGAACGCCGCCGTTTCGCTGAATATCGGCTATCAGAATGCGATCGTGGTCGCGCCGGAAAGCTCAAATTTTCAGGTGAGTCTGAACAATGTCGCGCTGGATGCGGCGCGGATCGAAGCGCCTGACAGCGAAGGCAACGTCTCGCTGAAAATACCGCCCGGCGTCTTGCAGGTGGGCTCAAATGTCGTGACGCTCGGGGTGCAGCAACGTCACAGAACCGATTGCACGATCCAGTCCACTTACGATCTGTGGACCGATGTGAACCCCGCAAATACCTATATCGGCTTTAATTCGGATGTCGCCGGCAGCTTTGGCAATATCGATGACATTCAGGCAACCGGGCCCGATGGCAAGGCGATGACGTCGATCGAGATCGTTGCGCCGGCACTCGGCAATCCGGCATTTGCGGATTCTCTGCTGCGTCTTTCACAGGCGCTGGCGCTCAGAACCCAGATGCCGAACCAGACGATCCGTTTCGTCACCGCCCCTTCCACCGAGAGCAAGGCGGGCACGCTGACGGTTTTCGTCGGCACGGCCCGCGAGATTGCCGGTATGGCTGGAGCGCTGCCGCCCGAGGCATCGGCGGGGGCCTTTGCCGGCTTTGGCGCTGCCCGTCCCGGCAATTCCTCGCCACTTTTTGTCAGCGGCCCGACGCCGCAGGCGGTGCAGTCGGCCATCGAGACGCTGTTTTCCTCGATATCGCGTACGCCCGGCGCCCAGAGAACGACGTTTTCGACCCGCAGCTGGCATGCGCCGGATGTGCCGCTTGTCATGTCTGACCGCCGTATCGCGCTTTCCGAACTTGGTCTCCAGAGCACCGAATTCAGCGGCCGGCGTTTCCGCAACGAATTTTATGTCGGCATGCCCGCCGATTTTTATGCGTCGGCCTATGGCGAGGCGTCGCTTCTGCTCGATGCAGCCTATTCCTCGCAGGTCTTGCCCGGCAGCCATGTCGATATCTACGTCAATGACCAGATCGCCTCGACGGTGCCGATTTCCAACAATGGCGGCGGCATTTTCCGGCATCTGCCGATCAATGTGACGATGCGTCATTTCAAGCCGGGGCCGAATAAGGTGACCCTTGAGGCTGTGCTGATGACGGCGCAGGATCAGGCCTGTGCGCCTGGCGCACCCGCCAGCACCACCCCGCGTTTTGCCCTGTTCGACACCTCGGAAATTCATATTCCTAACTACGCCCAGATCGGCCGCAAACCGGATCTCGCCGCGATGGCGGGTGCCGGCCAGCCCTATCGGACCGGCGGGCCGGTCGCATTGTCGCTTGACCGTTTCGACACCGACACCATGTCTGCGGCAGCCACATTGGTCAGCCGCCTTGCCAGCGTGGCGGGACATCCGATTGATATCGAGACCGTCGCCTCGCCGCTGGTGATCGGTGATCGCGATGCGCTTTTCGTTGGAACGATCTCGCAATTTCCACAGTCGTTGATCAGCCAGTTCAATCTCGTTCCCTCCAGCCAGATATCCTGGAAAATGGGAGCCGGCGTGCAGGTTCCTGCCCAAAACAGCGAAACCCTGTTTAACGATTGGCGGGAACGGGTGGATGGCGGTGTCTGGGAGGGCCAGGTGTCCTCTTTCGAGGACTGGATGAAGCGGAATTTCGACTTGAGCTCGGATACGCTGCGCTTCCTGCCGGCGCCGGAGCAGCCCTATGCGCCGCCCGGCAATGTCTCCTTCATGCTGGCCCAGGGTCTCAGCCCCTCGGGCGATGGCGTGTGGACGCTTGCCACCGCGCCGACTTCGGCGGAGCTTCTTGACGGTATGCAGGCGATGACGCGGGAAAACCGCTGGCGCGATGTCACCGGGCGTGTCGCCGCTTATGATGCCGCAGCCGAAAAGATCGAAACGGTGGAAGTGGAGCGGCCTAATCTTTATGCTACCCGCCCATTTTCACTCTCGAACTGGAGGCTGATCGCCGCCAACTGGCTGTCGTCCAACGTTCTTTCCTATTCTCTGGCATTCATTGGCTTTGTTTCGCTGCTCGGTCTCGCGACCTTCGTGATGCTGCGCCTGATGGGGCGGCATAGATGACGAACGGGATTTCGAAAATTGCTGGTATTGTCTGCCTGTCGGCCATGATGCTGCTTGCCGGCCTCTCCGTCAGCCGCGCGGCTTCGATCCCGCCGGACGCATGGACTGCCTATAAGGGCGCGTTTCTCGACCCCGGCGGCCGGATCATCGATACCGGCAACGGCAATATCAGCCACAGCGAAGGGCAGGGCTATGGCATGTGGCTCGCCGTGCTTGCCGACAACCTGTCGGATTTCGAGCTGATCTGGAGTTTCACCCGCACCGAATTGCTGGTCCGCGATGACGGGCTTTCCGCCTGGAAATGGGATCCGCGCACCAGGCCGCATGTCACCGACATCAACAATGCCACCGATGGCGACATCCTGATCGCCTATGCGCTGGCGCTGGCGGCAGGACAGTGGAACCGGCAGGATTATGCCGAAGCATCGGCGGCCATCGCCTCCGTCATCCTCAAAAAGACCGTGGTGCAGCGGGGCGGGCGCACGTTGCTTCTGCCGGCCGCCAGCGGTTTCGGCGAGGGCGATCGGGCCGATGGTCCGGTGGTCAATCCGTCCTATCTGATTTTCGAAGCCTTTCCGGTGCTCAATCTCGTCGCTCCGTCGCCGCTGTGGAAAGCGGTGGCCGATGATGGCGTGGCGCAGATCGGCGCCTTCGCCTTCAGTGACAGAAAACTGCCCGCCGACTGGATATCGGTGAAGACGAAACCGCAGCCGGCATCGGGCTTTCCGCCGGAATTCGGATATAATGCGGTGCGCATACCGCTTTATCTTGCACGCGCGAATATGGGCTCGCCGGAGCTGCTGTCCCGGCTGAAAGACGGCATGATGCTGGAAAGCGGTGCTGCCGGCACCTTCGATCTGAAGAGCGGCGCAGTGAAGGACGTTCTGTCCGATCCCGGTTATCGTATCATACCGGCGCTGGCCGCCTGCATAGCCGGTGGTCCTGCCGTTTCCGCCGAACTTAAAAGTTTCCAGCCAACACTTTATTATCCTTCCACATTGCATCTTCTGGCATTGTCGTTTCTGGCAAGGAATAACGGGGAATGCCGATGAACAAGCCACTGTCGACCTCGGCTCTCATCCTACTTCTGATTGCGCTTGCGGCCTTCCACTGGCGCGACAGCATTCTCGGGCGGGTGTCGGACGTGCATACATCGGCGGTCGGCGATAACCGGGCGGTACAGCGTATTTCACCGGCGGCCAATCCGGCGCAGATCAGTGCTTTCGTCAAAAACCGCGAGATGGCGCAGGCAACGACGCCCGTCACGACACCGCCGGTCACCGTTCCGGCGAGTGATCCGTTGCCGGTGACGCAGGCTGGTGGACAGGCGCCACAAACACAAACGGCGCAGGCCCCACGCACGCCCCAGCCCGCCTCGGCCGATATGCCCGAGGTCGATCTCAGCGCGCTGCGCTATTTTGCAGCCCGCGGTGATACCCAGCGGCTTCAGGCCGAAATCGCGCGTCTTCGCACGCTTTATCCCAACTGGACGCCGCCGGCCGATCCTCTTGCCATTCCCGAAAACGGCGATCCCAAGCTCGACGCCATGTGGCAGCTTTACACCGATGGCCGTTATGCCGAGGTGCGCAAGTCGATCGCCGACCGCCAGCAGGCAGAGCCCGGATGGCAGCCACCCGATAATCTCATCGGCATGCTCACCCTTGCCGAAGCCCGCCAGCGGCTCGTCAATGCGTCCGATCTCAAGCAATATTCGGCGGTGGTGGATACGGCCGCAAACAATCCCGGCCTCTTGACCTGCGGCGAAGTCGATGTCCTGTGGCGCGTTGCCGATGCCTTCGCCAATACTGATCGGGCCGCTCGGGCGCGCGACGCTTATCTTTACATCCTCAACAATTGCACGGCCGCCAGCGACAGGCTTGCAACGGTGCAGAAGGCATCGGCGCTTTTGCCGGCCGAGATGATGGCCGAATTGCTCGCCAAGGAAAAACCCGGCGCGGACGGTCAACTGGAATTCGAGCCGGTCAAAAACGATCTCGCCCGCCAGTTTGTCGCCAAAGCTGGAGAGAAACCGAAAGAGGGCGAAAAGGAGGGTGTTACCGTTCCTTCCGCCTATCTGATGCGGCTTGAGAGATTGGCCGAGACTGACAAGCTCGCAAGCGATGCCCTGCTGCTCGGCTGGTACAATATCCGCCAGAAGAACATGACGGAGGCGGAAAAGTGGTTCCGCAAGGCGCATGAGGAAGAAAACAGCGCGTCGGCCTCGCAGGGCTTGGCGCTGGCGCTGATCGACCGTAACGAGCCGCGTGAGGCCGAAGACGTCATGTATAAATGGCGCACGGCCTCCGACGATGCTCTCGCGACCTATCTTGCGGCGACAGCCAATCTTCTGGCCTTGCAGCCGCCGGTCGTTCTGCCGCCTGATGTGCTGCAACGCATTGCCGGGGAAACGGTGGCGCGCAAGGATGCGGCTACCGCGCAGCAATTCGGCTGGTATTCGCTGGCTTTCCGGCAGACGCCGCTTGCTTTGCAATGGTTCAGCACGGCGCTTGGCTGGAAACCCGATGATGAGCCTTCAGCCTATGGTATGGCCGTCAGCTATCACGATCTGCGCAATCTGGCCGGTCTGCGTGGCATACAGCAGCAATGGGCGAGCCGCTCTCAACGTATCGCCGATGTGGGGACGGCGCGCATGGTGGACCAGTCCGGGCAGATTGTTGCCCCCGTAAGTACGTCGCCCGTTGCTCAGCAGGTAACGGCACCCGCGCCGACCTATGCGCCGCAGGCCGGAACGGCGGTGGTCTATGACCAGCCTGTCGTCCAGCAGCAGCCCGAACCTTCGCCCAAGCAGGCACGCCGGCCGATCCAGGCGCAAAGGGAAGCGAGCGCCGCCTCCCGTCCACGGTCCTGCGCGGCCTATCCCGATCCGCAGCGTCTGCTGCCGCAGCAGGCGCTCGATCTCGGTTGGTGCCTGATGGAAACCAACCGTCCGGCGGAGGCGCTGAAAGCCTTCGAATCCGCGATTGAGGGTGGCCAGTCGACAGTGAAAAGCGATGCGGCCTATGGCCAGAGCCTTGCCTATCTGCGCATGGGGCTGACGGATCATGCCGCCGTCTCGGCGACGAAATCGCGCATGGATCGCCCGCGCGCGACTGAATTGCAGGTCTCGATCCTGGCCGACCGGGCGGTTTCCGCCTTCCAGTCGAAACGCTATTCGGAAACGCTTCTGCTGCTCGATCAGCGGGCGCGTTTGGCCGATGAGCGCACGGACCTGATGGTGTTGCGTGGTTATTCCTTCCTTGCCATGCGCCGCTATGGCGAAGCGGCGCAGATTTTCGAAAGCCTGACAGCCATCGGGAATCAGGACGGAATCAAGGGACTGGCGGCCGTGCGCGCGGCCCGGCCGAGCAACGGCCCGCAGGGTGGTGGCTGACGACGGGTCGCAGCTCGTCTTCGCTATTTCTCGTCCGTCAGATTGCGGATGATGCGCATGAAGATGCGCGCGCCGATGCCGATCAACGCATCAGGAAAGTCATAATCGGGATTGTGCAGGTTGGGGTAATCCCTGCCTGCGCCGAGAAAGAACATTGCTGACGACGAGACAGTGCGGAAACGGCCGAAATCCTCGGAGGCCCGCATGGGCAGACCTTCCGAATTGTGGAGAATTTTCTCCTCGTCGAGCGCGTGCCTTATGTGCCCGACCGCCTCAGGCGTATTTTCGCAATGCAGGAAAATATCGTCATAGGCGATGTCGAGTGTCAGCTGGTGCTCGCCTGCCACCTTTTTCGCCAGTGATTCCGCAGCTGTGCAGAGCTTCTCCATCCGGTCGTCGGTCAAGGTTCTGAGCGTCGCCCAGATTTCCGCATCGGCCGGGGAGATACCGAAGGCGGCCTCGCCCATCATGGCGTGGGTGATCGTCACCATCGAAAAGTCGGGTTCGGGCGGGAAGCCGGAACCAAGTTCGGCCAAGGCTGGCATCATCAGGGATATCGCCCGCATGGGCGAAACGCCGTGTTCCGGTGAGGAGGCATGCGCCGTCTTGCCGGAAAGGCGGATCTTGATGCCGCGCGATGCGCAATTGACCGGCCCTTCCAGCACACTGACATGGCCGAGCGGCAGTCCGGGCAGATTATGCAGCGAAAATGAATAGTCCGGTTTTATTTCGTTAAAACGCGGGTCAGTGAGGACGGCGGCGGCACCTGCGCCGGTTTCTTCCGCGGGCTGGTAGAGAAGAATGACGCGACCGGTTTGCGGCCTTTGCCTGGAGAGACCGAGTGCCAGTGCCGTCAGGATGGTGGAGTGACCATCATGGCCGCAAAGATGGCCCTTGCCGTCAGTGCCGGAGCGGTAATCGGCCTCGCTCTTTTCATGAATGGGCAGAGCATCGAGTTCCGAGCGGATCAGTATTGCCGGGCCGCTTTTACCGCTGTCATAAACCGCCGCCACGCCATGGCCGCCGAGATCGGCAAGAAGCCGGTCGGGTTTTGCCTGCGCAAGGAAAGTGCGGATACGCCGCGCGGTTTCCTTCTCCTCCCCGGAAACTTCCGGATGACGGTGCAGATCGTGGCGAAGCTCGACGAGATCGAGCATGTCCTTGTTGGTCAGAAACATCTGATATCCTTGCAAGTCGGCGGGCCGGGTTTTCCTGCCGCAACTTACAGGGCGATGCCTTTAATGCAAAACCTTTGGCGGATGCCAGCGCTTGGCCGTCGTTTTCGGTTTGGCGACAAGCGTGACGACATCGGGCGGCAGCGGAGCCGTGGTCTTTGCCTGTTCCAGCCGCGCAAGGGCCGCGCGGGCTTTTTCGGCATATTCCAGATGGGCCGTATCGTCGGAATGGTAATGCTGCAACCTTTCCAGGATTTCCGCCGCTTCCATCTGTCGTTCGGCGGCAATCAGCGCCACCGCGCATTTGTAAAGTGCTTCCCGGTGGAAGGGGGCGCGATTGGTCACCTGGCGGAAGGCCTCGGATGCCTCGTGATAATGCTGTTGCGCCAGCCGCGTTTCGCCGATGCGCAGCCACAGGACGACGGGTTCCTGGCCTGCTGCCAGAAGGCTGAGAAAGGCAATTTCGGCTTCCCGGAATTCACCGCGGTCGAAGGCGAGGTTGGCGAGCCCAAACTGCGCGCCGAGATGGTCCGGCGCTGCGGAAAGAACCTGACCGAAGGCAATGTTGGCCTCGCTCTTCTTGCCGCTCTTGTAGAGTTTCAGGGCCTGTTCGTAAACAAAACGGACGCTGCGCGGGTGGAGCGTGCCGCCGAGATTGTCGCCCGAGCGGGTGCGGAACAGCGTACAGCTCAGCTTGTGCTCTTCCGGCCCGAAGAAATATTTGTAGGGTTCGTTACCACGCAGGAAATCATAGGTCTTGAAACCCTGCTCGATGGCCCTGCGGATGCAGTGCCCATGCAACACGAGGCCGGGGGACGGTGTCTTCCAGTTCTCGTCGCGGCCGGTAATGTAGAACAGGACCGATTTTTTCTGCCGGTCGATGATATTGGCGAGCGCGCCGAGCGGCTGGTCGCCGAACCAGAGCACCGGCACTTCCAGATCGCCGCGCAGCCAGACGTCCATCAGCATCTGCCGCGTCGCGCCGATCAGGAGTTCGGTACGCTCCTTGCCCTTGTGCGGCGCCCAGCGAATGCGCCAGAAATCGAACAGGATGTCCATGTCCCGTTTGATTGTGTCCTTTGTTGCGAAGGTGAAACGGTATTCGTCGCCGCCCTCCACCTTTCGCAGGAAGCGCCTGAGTTTCTGCCGGGTCTGGCTGCTCATATGACTTTCGAGATAGCCGTCGAATGTCTCCGGCAAGCTCACCACCGGGCAGATGCAATTGTTGATGTTGTAGGAGTTGGTCGGCATGTTGTCGCGAAACATGACGAGTGGACCCTGAAGGGCGCGGATCATCGCATCGCGCCTTTCTGGCGGGCCGGACAGGTAGTCGAGCTTCAGCTCGGTCCAGTTCTGCTGGCGTATAAAGGAGCAAAAACCGGCAACGGCGTGATTTTCATAGTCCGGCAGGGAGATGAAGCCGGTGTAATCCGCCGCCGCGTTGCCGGCCATGACGATGCTGTCGTGAAAGCGGCCGGTCTTCTTGTCCGGTTCGGTGACGAGGCGGAGCGGGAAAAACGCCACATAAGGCGAGCCTTCCGGGCGTTCGCGGAGCGCCAGGATGAACCAGCGCCTGCGGCGCGGCATGTAATCCCTGAGCCAGCCCCAGGAAAGGAAATGCCGGGCGTGGGGATCGGCCATGAACACCGAGTCCCAGTTTTGCCTGATCGCCTCGAAGCCGGCGTCGGTGTCGATGATATCGATGCGCATTCTTGCCCCCTCCCAATACTGATCACACATTCGGGAGGCTTCATTTTATGGGTAAACGGCTGGCTTCAAATATTCCCTTCGGGTGAAAGCCCGGCATCAAATGGGATTAGCCCATTGCCCTTAGCCGATTGCCGCACCGCGACAAAAAAGACCTTGTCAGCCGGTTGCAGCACTCTAACATGCGACGCTGAATGCGTGTCCGGCTCAACGGCTCGCATGGCACGGGAGTTCTCATATGGCTGTTCCTTTCATGCTTCTGACCGGCGCGAGCCGCGGAATAGGGCATGCCACCGTCAAGCTGTTTCAGGAGAAGGGCTGGAGGATTCTCACCGTTTCGCGGCAGCCCTTTTCCGAGGAATGCCGGTGGCCATCGGCACGCGAGAGCCATATCCAGGCCGATCTTGAGGATCTGTCGGGGATCGATGATCTGGCAGACGAGGTGCGCTCGCGCCTGCCGGAAGGCAAGCTTGCCGCCCTCGTCAACAATGCCGGTATTTCGCCCAAGGGTGAAGGTGGCAGCCGACTTGGCGTGGCGGATACCACGGCCGACGTCTGGACGCGTGTGTTCAACGTCAATCTCGTTTCCACGGCGCTACTCGCCCGCGCGCTTCTGCCGGAACTGGAGGCGGCGAAAGGCTCCATCGTCAATGTCACCTCCATCGTCGGCTCGCGGGTGCATCCTTTCGCTGGCGTGGCCTATGCTACTTCGAAGGCAGCCCTTGCGGCGCTAACGCGCGAGCTTGCGCATGAATTCGGCCCGCGTGGCGTGCGCGCCAATGCCATTGCACCGGGTGAAATCAATACCGCCATCCTGTCGCCCGGAACGGCTGAACTGGTGGATGCGCAGGTGCCGCTCGGCCGTCTTGGCACCACAGCCGAGGTGGCGCAGACCATCTATTTCCTGTGCTCGGAGCAGTCGAGCTACATCAACGGCGCGGAAATTCACATCAATGGCGGCCAGCACGTCTGACGCTTTAAGCTCATCTAACCGAAACGGAGCCCTTATCCATGACCATCCTGCCCAATTCCGTCGAGGCACGCGATATCGCCTATCAGATGCACCCGAACGTCAACCTGCGCAAATTCGAAAAGACCGGCGGTCTGGTGATCGAAAGCGGCGAAGGCATCTATGTGACCGACAGCAGCGGCAAGCGTTATATCGAGGCGATGGCGGGGCTTTGGTCGGTGGCGCTCGGTTTCGGCGAACAGCGGCTGGTGGAAGCGGCAACGAAGCAGATGCAGAAGCTGCCCTATTACCACACCTTCTCCTACAAGACGCATGGCCCGTCCGTCGATCTGGCCGAACTGTTGATCGAGCTTTCGCCGGTGCCGATGTCCAAGGTGCATTTTACCTCGTCCGGCTCCGAGGCTAACGACCTCGTTGCCAAGATGGTCTGGTATCGCTCCAATGCACTGGGTAAGAAGGACAAGAAAAAGATCATCGGCCGCATCAAGGGTTATCATGGCGTGACGATTGCATCCGCCTCGATCACCGGCCTGCCGCGCAACCATGAGAGCTTCGACCTGCCACTCGATCGTATGCTGCACACGGCCTGCCCGTCTTATGTGCATTTCGGAAAGGACGGGGAGAGCGAGGCTGAGTTTACTGCGCGTATCCTTGGGGAATTGGAAGAACTGATCCTGCGCGAAGGTCCCGAGACCGTCGCCGCCTTCTGGGGCGAGCCGGTTATGGGTGCTGGCGGGGTTCTGTTGCCGCCTGTCGGTTATTGGGAAGGCGTGCAGGCCATCCTGAAGAAATACGACATCCTGCTTGTCGTGGATGAGGTAATCTGCGGTTTTGGCCGCACCGGCAGGATGTTTGCCTGCGAGACCTATGACATCAAGCCCGACGTCCTTGTCGTCTCCAAGCAGATTTCGTCGTCCTACATGCCGCTTTCGGCGATCATCATGAACGACAGTTTCTACCAGCCGATTGCCGATGAATCAGACCGTATCGGCTCCTTTGGTCATGGTTACACCGCCTCCGGCCATCCGGTCGCGACGGCGGTGGGCCTCGAAAACCTGAAGATCATTCAGGAGCGCGATCTCGTCGGAAATGTCGCCCGGCTGGAGGGCAAATTCCTCGATCATCTGAAGGCGCTTGCCGATCATCCGCTCATCCATTCCTCGCGTGGCATCGGTCTTCTCGGTGCGCTGGAGGTGAAGCCATGGGAGGGCACGAAACCGGGCGATACAACGCTTGCGCTGGCCGCGGCGATCGAAAGCGAAGGCGTCATTACCCGGCCGATCGGTGAATCCATCTGCTTCTGCCCGCCGTTGATCATAACGGCCGAGCAGCTGGATGAACTGTTTGCCGGCGTCAAGCGCGGTCTCGACAACGCGCTCGCGGCCAGGGGCTGAGGACTTGGGAATCGCATCGGCCGGTATCCGGCCGATGCCTTCTATCCGCGATAGGCCACAAGCACCGCGCCGCAGGCAATCAGCACGACGCCGAGCCAATTGGGCAGCGACAGTCTTTCTCCCAGAAACAGCACCGCAAAGATGGCGACGAAGACGACGCTCAGCTTGTCGATGGGCGCGACACGGGCGGCATCGCCGATCTTCAGCGCCCGGAAATAACATATCCACGACGCGCCGGTCGCCAGGCCCGAAAGCACAAGGAACAACCAGGTCCGCCCGGAAATGCTGGAGGGTTGCTGCCAGTTGCCGGTGACATAAACCATCAGGCCCGCGGCGGCGAGAATGATGATGGTGCGGATGAAGGTGGCGAAATCGGAGTTGACGTTTTCGATGCCGATCTTGGCGAAAATGGCGGTCAGTGCCGCGAAGGCCGCCGATAAAAGCGCCCAGAATTGCCAGGCGAGAAACAGGTTCTTCATGCGGTTGCTCCGTCCATCGTATTGCGCCCTGTCTGGCTCTACAGCATCGCCGGGCCGATAAAAACCGTTTTCGTTCAGGGCCGGAAGGGCGAAAGGCCGGCGCATCCACAGGATACGCCGGCCTTCATGCGAGGCCTGTCCGGACGGACCGGAACAGGCAGGACCTTGGGAGGTCGTATTATTCGGCGGGCTGCACCGAAGCCGGCAGAGAATCCACATCGGCAATGCTGGTGAATTCTTCCTTGCCGCTGAGGACACGCGCGAGTTGCTCCTGATCCAGTTCGCCTTCCCAGCGGGCGACGACGATGGTGGCAACCGCATTACCGACGAAGTTGGTAAGCGCGCGGCATTCCGACATGAAGCGGTCGATGCCGAGGATCAGCGCCATGCCGGCGACCGGAACCGAAGGCACGACCGAGAGCGTTGCGGCCAGCGTGATGAAACCAGCGCCGGTGATGCCGGCCGCGCCCTTGGAGGACAGCATTGCGACCAGAAGCAGCAGGATCTGTTCACCGAAGGACAGGTGGATGCCGGTTGCCTGCGCGATGAAGAGGGCGGCGAGCGTCATGTAGATGTTGGTGCCGTCAAGGTTGAAGGAGTAACCGGTGGGAATGACGAGGCCGACGACGGAACGCTTGCAGCCTGCCTTTTCCATCTTGCTCATCAGGCCCGGCAGGGCGGCTTCGGAAGACGAGGTGCCGAGAACCAGAAGCAGCTCTTCCTTGATGTAGCGGATGAGCGCGACGATGGAGAAGCCGTTGTAGCGGCAGACCGCGCCGAGAACCACGAACACGAACAATGCGGACGTGATGTAGAATGTCCCGATCAGCATGGCGAGGTTGGTGACGGACGAGATGCCGTATTTGCCGATGGTGAACGCCATGGCACCGAAAGCACCGATGGGGGCGGCCTTCATCAGGATCGCGACCAGCTTGAAGATCGGGTACATCATGGCATGCATGAAATCGGTGACGGGCTTGCCCTTTTCGCCGACGATGCCGAGCGCGATGCCGAACAGAACCGAGAAGAACAGCACCTGCAGAATGTCACCACTGGCAAATGCGCCGACGATGGTGGTCGGGATGATGTTCATCAGGAAGCCGGTGATGGTCTGCTCATGGGCCTTGTCGGCGTAGGTCGCGACGGCCTTGGCATCCAGCGTCGAAGGATCGATGTTCATGCCGGCGCCCGGCTGCACGGTGTTGGCGACGATGAGGCCGACAACGAGCGCGAGGGTGGAGAACACCAGGAAGTAGATCATGGCCTTGCCGGCCACGCGGCCAACCTTCTTCATGTCGTTCATGCCGGCAATGCCGGTTGCGACGGTGAGGAAGATGACGGGAGCGATGATCATCTTGACGAGGCGGATGAAGCCGTCGCCGAGCGGCTTAAGCTGCTCACCGAAGGCTGGATAGAAATGGCCGAGTGCGATACCGGCGATGATGGCCACCAGAACCTGGAAATACAGGTGCTTGTAAAATGGCTGCTTGGCGTGGCCTGCGGCCACGGCTGTCGTATCGATCATGTTTTTTCCTCCTCGGCCTCACCCTGCCTTGATTGGCCTCCCGGGATCGCCGTGTCGTTGACGGCGTCGCGCCGATTGCGGAGTCATGTGCAATACGCATGCCAGACTTGCTTATTTGCCGTAACTTGCTGATTTCAAAAGTAGTTTTTATTGAAGCTTCGCCGGCTCACGGCCATTTGTGCGGAATTCCGGACAAAATCTCTTGCGATCCGTGTGTAAATCCGCACAATTGTGCGATGACCTATCAGGATCAGGCACCTCACTCCCAGGCGAAACGGCGCGCGCAATGGCTGGCTCTGGCCGGCCTGTGGCTTCTGGTCAGCCTGGCCATGCTGCTGGTGGCCGATGAGTTCGCCCGTCGCCAGGCGATACGTACCGCCGCCTCCGAGGCCTCCACGGATGCCGAACTGAAGATTGCGCTTTTGAATGTCGCGCTGGAGCGGCCGCGCGCCATTCCGCTGGTGCTATCCGGCGATCCCGATCTCGCCGCTGCGCTTGACGGCGGCGGTCCTCCCGCCCTCGACCGGCTAAACCGCAAGCTGGAAGGTCTGATCGAAGGCACGCAGTCCTCGGTGATCTATGTCACCGGGCCGACCGGGCTGACCATTGCCTCCAGCAACTGGCGGCAGGACGACAGCTTCGTTGGCTCCAATTACGCCTTCCGCGAATATTTTCAGGCGGCGATGAAGACGGGCATGTCCGAACATTATGCGCTCGGCAATGTCAGCCGCCGGCCGGGTCTTTATATTTCCCGCCGCATCGATGCCGGCGACGGGAGGCCACTTGGCGTCGTCATTGCCAAGGTGGAATTCAACCGTCTGGAGTCGGACTGGAACATCGGCGGCAAACCGGTCTATGTGGTCGACAGGAACGGCGTCGTGCTGATGACGAGTGTGCCGGAGTGGCGTTTCAAGACCGTGGCACCCATCGACGAGGCGCGGCGGAAGATCATTGCCGAGAGCCTGCAATTCGGCAATGAGACGCTTGCAACCCTGCCATTTCGGGCGGCCCGGTCGTCGGGCGATGGCGTTCCACTCATCCATGTCGATGGGCCGGGGCGCGAGCGTGGCGATTATCTGCAGCTGGAAGAGCCGGTGCCGACCACTTCATGGACACTGCATTATCTGCAACCCGTCGCACCGGCGCTCAACGCAGCAATCCGCGAGGGCAGGGTGGTGGCGCTGGCGACCCTGATGCCGCTGATGGCGCTTTCCGCATTCTGGCTGTGGCGCAGGCACAAGGCGCTCCGGGAAAAGGAAGAGGAACAGCGCGCCCGCGCTGAACTGGAAATGAAGGTGCAGGAACGAACCCGTGACCTGACGAAAACGCGCGATCATCTGCAAGCCGAAATCACCCTGCATGAAAAGACCACCGGCGAGTTACGCAATGTGCAGCACGAGCTGGTGCAGGCCAACCGCCTTTCCATTCTGGGCCAGGTGGCGGCGGGCGTGGCGCATGAAATCAATCAGCCAGTGGCGACCATCCGCGCCTTTGCCGACAACGCCCGCACCTTGCTGAAACGCGATCGTCTGGCCGAAGCCAATGAAAATCTGGAAGACATCGCCGCTCTCACCGAGCGGATCGGCACCATTACCACCGACTTGAAGATACTTGCGCGCAAGGGCCGCACCGCCGCCGAACCCGTGAGCGTCAGGCTGGTCATCGAGGGCGCGGTCGTGCTGTTGCGTAGCCGTTTTTCCGGGCAGATGGATGCGCTGGATATCGCCCTGCCGGATCAGGACCTGAAGGTGCTGGGCAGCCGTATCCGGCTCGAGCAAATCCTCATCAATCTCCTGCAAAACGCGCTGGAAGCCACGGAAACGATTGAGACGGCGCGTGTCGAGGTGCGCGTGCGGGAGGAGGGCGACATGGTCGTGATTTCGGTCAGTGATAATGGTAGCGGCATTCCGGAAACCATCCGCGCCCAGCTTTTTTCGCCCTTCAACACATCAAAGGAAAGCGGCCTCGGCCTTGGCCTCGTCATCTCCAACGATATCGCTTCCGATTATGGCGGTCGTATCGAGGTAACGAGCAGCGGGGCTGGCACGTCTTTTTCCGTATATCTGAAGCGAGCATGACATGATAGTGGATGGAACCATATTCCTGGTGGATGACGACTCGCAGCTGCGCAAGGCGATGGTGCAGACGCTGGAACTCGACGGATTACCGGTCACCTCCTTTTCAAGGGCCGAGCAGGCGCTTGCGGCGCTGAACGAGGATTTCGACGGCATCGTCATCACGGATGTGCGCATGCCGGGCATGACCGGCCTCGAATTCTTCGACCATGTCCGCAAGATCGATGCCGATCTGCCTGTTATCCTCATTACCGGCCATGGCGATGTGCCGATGGCCGTCGATGCGCTTCACAACGGGGCTTATGATTTCATCGCGAAACCCTTTCCCGCCGAACGCATGGTGGAAAGCGCACGTCGGGCGCTGGAAAAGCGCCGTCTCGTGCTGGAAAACCGTGCGCTTCGCCGGGCTGCGGGGCAGGCGGAGGACGATCTGCCATTGATCGGTCAGACGCCTGCCATGGAGCGCCTGCGCACCACGCTGCGCCACATTGCCGATACGGATGTGGATGTGCTGGTGGCGGGCGAGACGGGCAGCGGCAAGGAAGTAGTGGCAACGGCGTTGCATCGCTGGAGCAAGAAGCGCGCGAAGGGCAATTTCGTGGCGCTGAATTGCGGTGCGTTGCCGGAAACGGTGATCGAGAGCGAGCTGTTTGGCCATGAGCCGGGGGCTTTTACCGGCGCGCAGAAAAAGCGTGTCGGCCGCATCGAACACTCCAGCGGCGGCACGCTGTTTCTGGATGAGATCGAAAGCATGCCGCTTGCGGTTCAGGTGAAGATGTTGCGTGTGCTGGAAATGCGCGAAGTCTCGCCGCTCGGTTCAAACGAGGAGAGGCCTGTCGATATCCGCGTCGTGGCGGCGGCGAAGGTGGATCTCGGTGATCCGGCCGAGCGCGGCACGTTCCGCGAAGATCTTTATTACCGGCTGAACGTGGTGACCCTGTCCATTCCGCCGCTGCGCGAACGCAAGGCGGATATTCCGCTCCTGTTTTCCCATTTCGTCACCAAGGCAGCCAATCGTTTTAATATGCCGGTGCCGCAGATCAGCGCCGGCACGTCCCGACGGCTTCAGGAGCATGATTGGCCCGGCAATGTCCGAGAACTCGGGCATTTTGCCGAAAGGGTGGTGCTGGGGCTGGAGGCAGAACCGGCAGCTGCGCCCGCTTCGCAATCCGCCATTCCGGCCTCCGGCACCCTGCCGGAGCGCATGGATGAGATCGAGGCGCATATCATCCGCGAAACGCTGGAGCGCTCGAACGGAGACGTTGCGGAAACCATCGCAACGCTCGGCATTGCCCGCAAGACCTTTTACGACAAGCTGCAGCGCCATGGCATCAACCGGGCGGATTATGTGAAGAACGGCACGGCGTGAGATCGCGCTGATGCAGATGGAAAAGCCGCGGACGTTTCCATCCGCGGCCTGACAATAACGGCTGTGTCTATCTTGGCGGTCTTGCCGATCAACCTGCTACGCAGAAATGACGCTGACCATCGTTACCGACATAGGTGCCGGAGCGGCTGTTGAAGCTGCGATAGCGCTGCGAGCAATAGTCGTACCAGGCATTTGTCCAGGGCTCGATGGTGCGGTAGGTCCGGCGCGGCTGGTAATAACCGGGATTACTGTCATAGACCGGCTGGGCGCGGTAAACCGGTGCCGGACGATAGACCGGAGCGGGGCGATAAACCGGCTGTGGCTGCGGCTGATAATAGCGATAGTCCGGCTCTTCATAAACGTAGCTCGGCTCGTAACGGCGGGGCGGGTCGATATAGACGCGCTCATCATCCACCGGGCCGGGCCGCGACATTGCCGAGCCAACGGCGACACCGGCGGCAAGACCGAGGACGCCACCCAGAATGGCGGCATCGCGACGATCATGGCGATCCCAGTCGCCGGCGGATGCGCTGCTGAGGGGAACGAGCGTGGCGGCGGCGACAGCGATCGTCAGAACTGTTTTAGCTGCGAAGGACGACATGGTGTTTTCTTCCATCCAAGTGGCAGGGCGCTGCCAGTTGCAAATTCGATGGTTAAGGAAATACAGCCCGGCTGCTGAACGGGCGCTGAATGAATTGTGGCGGACCGGCGGCGGCCCGCAATTCCTGTTTGCGCGAACCGTACTTCGCGCTAGAACTCAAGAGCAAACAGGACGCACCGATGAGCCTTTCCCACATAACCGTCAATCCCGATACCTCGCATGAAGACCGTGCACAGGCCATTCGCGATACGCTGCGTGACGCCATTGTCGATCGGCGGCTCGCACCGGGGACGAAACTGTCGGAAGCGGAAGTGGGAACCCTGTTCGAGGTCAGCCGCACGGTGGTGCGGGCAGCCCTTCAGATGCTGGCCTATGAAGGTCTGGTCAAGGCCGAGCGCAATCGCGGTGCTTTTGTCTCCAACCCGACGCCGGATGAGGCGCGCCAGGTTTTCGCCTCGCGCCGGCTGATCGAACCCGGTGTGGTGGATGCAGCGATTGATAAAATCACGCCGGCGGCGGCGAAGAAGCTGAGGGAACATCTGGTCGAGGAAAGCCGCCATCAGCTAGAGCGCGGTCCAACCGCCAGACGCGCGGAGATCAAGGCGTCAGGCGATTTTCACCTGATGCTCGCTTCTCTTGCCGGCAATGCCATTCTCGAAAAATTCATGGATGAGCTGGTCGCCCGCTCGTCGCTGGTCATCGCGCTTTACGGTCGCTCTGGTGTTTCGAGCTGCGGCCATAATGACCACGCTGACCTCCTGGATGCGCTGGAGGCGAAGGATGCGGCAAAAGCCCGCGCGCTGATGCTGCGGCACCTCGACCACATCGAAGCCGATCTCGACCTTCGCATGAAGGAAGGGCTGGCGCTCAAGGACGCGCTTGCGCTTTGATTGCCGCCCATCCCGCCTGGCGGGCGGGAAGGGGCTTTTCTACTCCGCCTCAGGCGGCGTAACGGCTGATGGCCAGATCGTGCGTGTCGATCTCCGGCTTGTTCCCGCTGATCATATCGGCAAGCACCCGGGCCGAGCCGCAGGACATGGTCCAGCCGAGCGTGCCGTGACCGGTGTTGAGATAAAGATTGCTGTAGCGGGTGGCGCCGATGACAGGCGTACCATCTGGCGTCATCGGCCGCAGACCGCACCAGAATTTCGCCTGGCTCTGATCACCTGCGCCGCCGAACAGGTCTTCCACCGAATGAGCGAGCGTTTCCTGGCGGGCTGCCGGCAAATCCTTGCTGAAGCCGGCGATCTCAGCCATGCCGCCGGCGCGGATGCGTGAACCGAGACGGGTGATCGCCACCTTGAATGTCTCGTCCATGACCGTGGAGACGGGCGCGCGCTCCTCCTTCACGATCGGAACCGTGATGGAGTAGCCTTTCACCGGATAGACCGGCAGGGTCAGCCCAAGTTGCCGCACGAATTGCGGCGAATAGCTGCCAAGCGCCGCCACGAAAATATCGGCCTCCATCAGGCCGCGCGTGGTTTCCACGGCCTTGATGCGACCGCCCTCAACGATGGGGCGCATGATACCGGTGTCGTAAAGGAAGGTGACGCCTGCCTCTTCCGCCATGCGGGCAAGCTCCGTGGTGAACATGAAGCAGTCGCCTGTCTCGTCGCCGGGCAGTCGCAGGCCACCGACGATCTTCTCCTTGGCGGGTGCAAGGCCCGGTTCGATGGCGGCGCAGCCGTCGCGATCGAGAATCTCGAAAGGCACACCGCCCGCCGTCAGCACGTCCACATCCTTGCCGATGGCATCGAACTGCTTCTGGGTGCGGAATACTTCGAGGGTGCCTTGCATGCGCTGGTCGTAGTTGATGCCGGTGTCTTCGCGCAGTGCCATCAGGCAATCGCGGCTATATTCGGCAACGCGCACCATGCGGCTCTTGTTGATGGCATAACGCGCCGAGGTGCAGTTGCGCAGCATCTGGCTCATCCAGCGCCATGCGGCCGGATCGGCGGTCGGGCGAATGATCAGCGGCGCGTGTTTCATGAACAGCCATTTCATCGCCTTCATCGGAATGCCGGGGGCAGCCCAGGGCGATGAATAACCGGGGGAAACCTCGCCGGCATTGGCAAAGCTGGTTTCGAGCGCTGCGGCCGGCTGGCGGTCGATCACCGTCACCTTGTGTCCGGCTTTGGCCAGATACCAGGCAGATGTCACGCCGACGACGCCGGCTCCGAGGATAGTGACGTTCATGATCGTCTCACTTGTGATTGACTGATGTTGAAGCGGTTGCCGGGCTCATGCCCGGCTGAATATAGCTGCGGCGGTAACGGCGACCGAGGCCGGTCAGGATTTCATAGGCAATCGTGCCCGCGTCCTCGGCAATCTCCTCCAGCGTCTGGTCTGGTCCGATCATCTGCACAAGGCTGCCCTGGGTCAATGCTCCCTCGGGCAGGGCGGATATGTCGAGAATGATGCTGTCCATAGAAACGCGCCCGGCAATTGGCAGGCGCACGCCATTGCACCACGCCGCACCGCGATTGCTGAGCGAGCGCGGCAGGCCATCGGCATAACCGGCAGCGATGGTTGCGAGACGTGTTGGACCGCTCGCCGTAAAAGAGCCGCCGTAACCGACCAGCGAGCCAGCGGGAACAGTGCGGGTCTGGATGACGGCGAGATCGAGACGGACGACCGGCTTCATCGGGTTGGGATTAGCAGCGGAAGGCGCACCGCCATAAAGCGCGATGCCGGGGCGCAGCAGAGCGTTATGATAGTCGTTGCCGAGAAAAATACCGCCCGAATTGGAAAAACAGACCGGCGTCTCGGGAAAGGCGGTGGCGGCCTTGCGCATCACGGCGAGCTGCGCGCCATTGGAAACATGATCCGGCTCGTCGGCACAGGCGAGATGACTCATGACGAAGGCTATATCAATTCCATCGAGCAGCTGCGGCTGGGCGGAGAGGATTTCAAGCTCTTCGGGGGAGAGCCCAAGGCGGCACATGCCGGTATCGATCTGCACGGCGGCGGTGAGCGTCTTGCCGAGCTTTTTGGCGTGACCCGACCATTGGGCGATCTGTTGCAGCGAATTCAGAACCGGTGTGACGGCCATGGCGGCACAGGAGGTTTCGTTGCCGGGCTGCAAACCATTGAGGACGAAAATCCGCGCTTCGGCCGAAAGCCGGAGCCTGAGTGCCAGCGCCTCATCGATATGGGCGACGAAGAAATTGCGGCAACCCGCCTCGAACAGGGTCTGAGAGACGATATCCGCGCCGAGACCATAGGCATCGGCCTTCACGACCGCTGCCGTTTGCGATGCTGGCGCCATCGCCGCAAGGGTCAGATAATTATCGCGCAATGCGCCGAGATCGATGGTCAGATGGCCACTTGCACCACCGGCTGTCTGCTGGCGGCTGATCTGCATATCCATGGTCGTTCACCCTCATTTTTATTCTCTGAGGGTATTGCAACGATTGTCGAATTTCTTGGCAATTGTTCGAAGAAAATGCGATATAATTTGAAATCACGCAATATTCGTCGATCAATTGGAGTTTTCTATGTCGTCCCTAGACGCGACCGACCGCCACATCATCCGCCTGCTTCGGCTGAATGCCCGCATCAGCAACGCAAAGCTTGCCGCAGAGGTCGGGCTTTCGCCGTCGGCGTGTTTGCGCCGTGTCGATATTCTCGAGCGGGAAGGCATTATTCGCGGCTATACGGCGCTGACCAGCGGCCTTGCCGGCGGCGAGGTGATCTCTGTCATTGTGCAGATCACGCTCGACCGTCAGACGGAGGATTTTCTCAACCGTTTCGAAAATGCGGTGCGGCGGTATCCCGAAATCCGCGAATGTTATCTGATGACCGGCGGCTCGGATTATTTCCTGCGCTGCGAGGCGGAAAGTGCGGGGGATTTCGAGCGGATTCACAAGGAAATCCTGTCGAAACTGCCGGGGGTTTCGCGCATTCATTCGAGTTTTGCGATCCGGAATGTGCTGGCGACGCCGAAGGCGCGGTGATGGGGCGGAGTGTGCGGCTCACCCCCCTCTGTCCTGCCGGACATCTTCCCCACAAGGGGGGAGATCGACAAGCGGCTTGCTCACTCCATCCAACAGGCAGGGATACTACGCTGAAAAGAGTGCGTGGAACTGAGGCCGAACCCTCATCCGATCTCCCCCCTTGAGGGGGAGATGTCCGGCAGGACAGAGGGGGTAAACCCCCAAACTCTGCCCCCGCGTCACTACCACCACCACCGATAAAAATGATGCACCGGCCCCCGCCCGGACCCAACGGCAAGCCCCCGCCCGGCGTCGAGCGCCCCGTTCAGATAGTCCTTCGCAAGCCCGACCGCCTCCCGCAATTCATGTCCCATCGCAAGATGCGCTGTAATCGCAGCCGCCAGCGTGCAGCCGGTGCCGTGGTCGTTTTTTGTGTCCACCCTCGGCGCAGAAAGCGCCTGCATGGTGCCATCCGCAAACAGATAATCCGTGCTTTCAGGCCCGTCCCCATGGCCACCCTTGATGAGCACGGCCTTCGCGCCGGCCTTCAGGATCAGCTCCGCCTGGCGGGTAATCTTCTGCTCCGTCTCCGCAATCTGGGTTCCCGTCAGCAGCGCCGCTTCCGGCAGGTTCGGCGTGACGATGGCTGCGAGCGGCAGAAGATGGCGCCGCAACGTCTCGATGGCATCTTCATGCAGCAGCCTGTCGCCCGAGGTTGCCACCATGACGGGATCGAGCACCACCGGCTGCGACTGCTGCCGAAGCCGCTCCGCGATGGCCGCGATGGTTTCGATCCGCGAGACCATGCCGATCTTCACGGCATTGACGGCGAGATCGGAAAAAACCGCATCCATCTGCGCGACGATGGTAGCGACCGAAATATCCTCAACGGCAGTCACGCCCCGGGTGTTCTGGGCGGTGATGGCGGTGATGACGCTCGCGGCATAGGCGCCAAGTGCGGAGAAGGTCTTGATATCGGCCTGAATACCCGCGCCGCCGCCGCTGTCGGAGCCGGCAATGGTCAATGCAATTGAAGTCATGGCTGTCTCGCTTTCAGCGCCGCGTCAATCGCGAAGCGGAAGTCATTGGTTGCGCTGGCGATATCGGCTGCGCGGAAGATCGCGGAAATGACGGCGACCCCGTCTGCACCCGCGGCGATGACGGCAGGCACACGGGAAAGATCGATGCCGGCGATTGCGCCCACCGGCATATCGGGCCGCCACGCCTTCAGCAGGGCGCGCAGTGCCGTAAAACCGTCTATGCCGACCGGCTTGTCCGGGTTGACCTTGGAAATGGTCTCGAACACACCGCCGATACAGGTATAATCTGCGGGCATGGAAGCTGCCCTTTCGGCATCGGCGCTGTTCTTGACGGTAAGGCCGATGATCGCCTTTTCGCCGAGAATGCGTCTCGCCGTCTTTGCATCCATATCATCGGCGCCGAGATGCACCCCATCGGCCCCTGAAGCGAGCGCCACGTCCACCCGGTCGTTGATGACAAGCGGCACGCCGGTGCCGCCGATCGTCTCGCGAATGGCGCGGGCGTTTTCGATCATCTGCCGCGTCGAGCCGTGCTTGTCGCGATATTGTAGGATGGTTGCGCCGTTGAGCGCAGCCGCCAGAGCAAGCTCCGGTAACGGCGCGACGTCGGCAAGACTGGCATCGACCAGCGCGTTGAGACGGTAATCAACCTTGTTCATGCTCGATCCTCGCATGATTGATGATGTCTTCACCGGAGATTTCGGAAAGCGCATCCAGAAATGACGGTTCAAATGTGCCGGGGCCTTTGGCCTGTTTCGCGGCGAGCTCGGCAGAAACGCCTGTCACGGCAAGGGCGGAAGCCGCCGCCGTCAGCGCGTCTTTTTCCACTGCCATGAAGGCGGCGATGACACCGCCCGAAAGGCAGCCCGTGCCTGTCACCTTCGCCATCCAGGGATGCCCGTTGACAATGCCGACGTTACGGGTCGCATCGCGGAGATGATCCACCGGTCCGGTCTCGATCCTCACCGCGCCTGGTACATCGCCGATCAGGCCCATTTCCGCGCGGTTGCCACGGACGATAGTGGGCGATTGGGCGATAAGTTCCCGGGTAAAGTCCAGCCGCGAGGGGGAGTAGTCGACATGTACGGGGTCAACGATCCACGGCTTGCCGGATGCGTTGGCGATCTCGATCGCCAGCCGGATCACCTTGCGTCGTTCGGCGTCCAGCGTACCGAGATTGACTGTCAGTGCATCCGCCTTGGTGACGAAGCTCTCGATTTCTTCCAGCGACGTCGTCATCGAGGGAATGCCGCCGATGACGGTGATGCCATCGGCGGTGAATTTCTGCACCACGGTGTTCATCAGGCAATGCACGCGCGGACGTGTCTGCCGCACGCGCTCCAGAATTTCGGCGGCCTTTGCCGCAGTCGGAAAATTGCCGGTCATGGCTGTTGCAGCTCCACGGCAATATCGTCCGCTGCGGGGGCCTGCTTGATCAGCTGCATCTCCTGCATGAAGGCGCCGAAACGGGCGTAACGGGCGCGGTCGAGTGCTGCCGGGCGCTTGGCGAAACGTGGCAGCGTGTCGAAAAAGGCCTGTTTGTTCAGGGTGTCGTTCAGGTTCGGGTAGGCCTTGATGAAAAGCTGCCAAGCGTCCTGCGGATGGTTGGTGATGAAGATCGCGGCCTGTTCCACGGCGGAGAGGAAACGCGGCAGGCGGCTGTCCTTTACGAGATCGGTGTGGGTGACGAAGATCAACTCGTCATAGGCCGGCACGCCATGTTCTTCGGGAAAGAAGGATCGGCCCTCATGGCCTTCAAGCTTCATCTGCGTCAGTTCGAAATTGCGGAAACCGCCCAGCGTCGCATCCACCTTGCCGGCGATCAGCGACGGCGAGAGGGAGAAATTGACGTTGACGAGTTCGACATCGTCTTTCGTCAGACCGTCCTTTTCCAGCATGCGCTTCAGCATCGCATCCTCGAAACCGGAAACGGAAAAACCGACCTTCTTGCCTTTCAGATCCTTCAGGCTCTTGATCGGCCCATCCGCGAGAACCGTGACGGTGTTGAGCGGCGTTTCGACCAGCGTGCCGAAACGGACGAGCGGCAGGCCGGCTTCGTGGTCGAGATAGAGGTTCGGCTGGTAATGCACGCCGATATCGGCCTGTTTGGCCGAGACGAGGCGCGGTACGGCGGAGGGGTCGGCTGGCGGTACCAGCTCCACGTCCAGCCCTGCATCGGCGAACAGGCCGCGTTCCCTGGCGATCACCATCGGTGCATGGTCGGGGTTCACGAACCATTCGAGCAATACGGTCAGTTTGTCGGAGGCCTCAGATTGCATGGGCGCAAGTACGCTTGCCGCTACGATGGCGAGGGAAAGAAGTGTTCGTTTCATGGTGCCGAAAGTCTCCGTAAATTTCTGAAAGGAATGGTGTGTTCTGTTTCTTTGGCCCAGGGGGCCAGATTGGCTGTCGCCCGGTCGACGATCAGCCTGAGCAGCACGGCCATGACGGCCAGAATGGCCATGGCGGCGAACATGGTGTCGGTCTGCATACGGGCATTGGACTGGATCATCACGAAACCGAGCCCGGCGGATGCGCCCACCCATTCGCCGATGACCGCACCGAGCGGGGCGAGCGGCGCCGCCACCCTCAGGCCCGAAATCAGCGAGGGAAGCGCCAGCGGCACGCGCAACCGGGTGAGGATCTGCCAGTGGCTCGCCTCAGTCAGCGAGGCGGCGTCGAGGATGGCGCGATCCGTGCGGTTGAGACCATCGGTAAAGGCCGAAGCGACGGGAAAGAAGATGATGACTGCGGTCATGACGACTTTCGAAGCCATGCCGAAGCCGAACCAGAGGACGAGGATGGGGGCGAGCACGAAGACCGGAAAGGCCTGCTGCACCAGAACCATGGGCCAGACGAGGCGGCCGAAGCGCGGGGTGGCGGCAATCGTGAAGGCAACGATAATGCCAGCGGTAATGCCTGCCGCGAGACCGAGCGCCATTTCACTAAGCGTCACCATGGCCTGGCCGAACAGGAAGCCGGGCTGTCGCCAAAAGGCGCCTGCGACATCGGCGGGTGACGGCAGGATATAGCGCGGCGGCGCAAACAGCCATGTCCCCGCCTGCCAGAGAAGGAGCAGAAGGCCGACACCGTTCAGCGCATGGGTGACACGCATGAGCCGGGCCTCAGACGCTAACGCACCATGTGCGAAGGACGGAAGGTTTCAGCATCATTGGTCGTCTCCAGATGTGACAATCACGGAGATCAGGCATAGCGGAGAAGAGAAAGGGCAGCGCCTTGAAGGCGCGACAGTTCCGTTCCTACGCCGGCATGACCCGGATCAGGTTCAAGGGTCCGGCTCATCGCCATCTCAGCACCGTCAGGTGCTCCCCTCGGAAGAGCTTGTTTTTTAGGACATGATCTAAAAATGTCAACGGCTTCCGCTGACAGGTCATGGATCTTCTATATATTACTTAAATATAGTTATTAGTAATGTCGAATTTATTGGTAATTAGTTATATTGATAAACTATATCGCAACAACACAGAAGTAAATCTCATCCGAATTCTGATAATTCGGAGATGAGCTTGAAAAACATCTGGCGGGACAAGTCTGGAAACTTTGCGATTCTGAGTGCTTTGTTGATCATACCGATCATCGGATCCGCCGGCGTTGCGCTGGATGTCGTTCGGGCCATGAGCGTGAAATCCGATCTTCAGATGGCAGCGGACTCTGCGGCTCTGGCCGTGGTTGCGGAAAGTTCAGCCAGTGCCGAGGCTGCACGGCGAATGGCCAGCAATGGCGTCATTTCGGTCGGAAAGGAAGAGGCTGAAGCTTTTTTTCACAGCAATCAGCGAGGGAACCCGGAATATCGCCTGTTGGGGCTCGATGTACAGGTGAAGAAGAATGGCACCGTGATCGAATCGTCAGTGAATTTTAAGGCTTCCCTTAATACAACGCTTTCCAGAGTACTGGGAAAGGATTTCTTGACTGTCTCCGGCAGTGCAACTGCCAAATATGAGACGGAAACCTATACCGATTTCTATCTGCTGCTCGATAACTCGCCGTCCATGGGTGTCGGCGCAACGCCCGCCGATGTGGCAACGATGCAAAAGGCGATCGGATGCGCCTTCGCCTGCCATCTCTCATTGGCAGACGGTTCGTCCGATCCCAACAGCACCTACTTCCGGCTCAAAAATAAGGACCTGAAGGTCAAGGGTTACATCAACGCGACGACGCGCATTGACGTGGTCGCAAAGGCGACCGCGAGTTTGATGGACACGGCTGAGGACACGCGTAAAAAAAGAGATCAGTATCGTATTGCTGTCTACACTTTCGGAAAAACGGCAAACGATGCCTTTCCCGATAAAGACCTCCAGGAGGTCGTGTCGCGCACGTCGGATTTGCAGGTGGCCAAGAAGAAGGTCGGCGAAATTGAACTGATGTCAGTTCCCGGCCATGGATACAATCTCGATCAGCACACCAATTTTGATCGCGCGCTAACGAAGATCACAGCAAAAATGGGAGAATCGGGGAATGGCGCCAGTTCTGCTACCCCTGAGAAAATCGTGTTCTTCGTGTCGGATGGTGTGGCCGATAGCCAGAAGCCCAAGAAATGTACAAAGCCAATAATCTGGAATGGGCGGTGTCAGGAACCCGTGGACACCAAGCTGTGCGACGACCTCAAGAAACAAGGTTTCCGCATCGCCGTGCTTTACACCACTTACCTGCCCCTTCCCGGCAATCAGCACTACGATAAATGGATCGCCCCGTTCCAGTCGGAAATCGGCTCCCGCATGCAAGCCTGCGCCTCCCCGGGCCTGTTTTTCGAGGTCAGCCCTTCGCAGGGCATCAGCGAGGCCATGTCGGCGCTTTTTAAGAAGGCGATCAGCTCGCCACGCCTGACCAGCTAATAACCAGCATGTCGGAAAGCTTATTGGATCGGCATTTAGTTATTTAGGAAATTAGATTTATCGAAAATTAGTTATCCTTTGAAACTGCATTTCAACAGTCTTTTTCTAAGTTCTGTCTCCAAAAGCGCTATGGGGGCAAATTTGAAAAACATCTGGCAGGATAGATCAGGGAATTTCGGAATTCTAACTGCTTTGCTTTTGGTGCCGCTCATCGGTACTGCCGGCGTTGCGCTGGATGTGACTCACAGCATGGCCGTTAAATCCGATCTGCAGAGGGCGGCGGATGCGGCGGCTCTGGCGGTGGTCTCGGATAGCTCGGCGAGCGTTCACAAGGCCAAGGAGATGTCCGCAGACGGCGCCATTGCGATTGGCGGCGACGAAGGCGCCGCATTTTTTAAAAGCAATGAGCGAGCCAATCCCGATTATTCGCTGTTGTCTCTCGATATAGAGGTGACAAAAAGCGGCAATGCGATCGTGTCTTCCGTCAACTTCAAGGCCTCTGTCGATACCACGCTTTCCAAGATACTGGGAAAAGACCTCTTTACTGTTTCTGGCTCTGCCACTGCCAAATATGAAACGGAAACCTTCAGCGACTTTTACGTGCTTCTTGATAACACGCCGTCGATGGGTGTCGGCGCGACGCCGACCGATGTTGCCACCATGGTTGCGAATACGAGCGACAAATGCGCTTTCGCCTGTCACATCGTGAAGGACGGGGTGGTGGATACGAACAGCTATTATTACAAGGCCAAAAGCCTCGGCGTGACCACGCGCATCAATGTGGTCGCAAAGGCGACAGCGAGCCTTATGGATACGGCAAAGTCCATGCGCAAAAGCAGCAATCAATATCGTATGGCAGTCTATTCCTTCGGAGAGAAAGCCGAAGATACAAAGCTGCTTGAAGTCGTGCCGCTGACATCGGATCTGGCGACAGCGAAGAAGAAAGCCGCTGAAGTCGACCTGATGTCGATCCCCAAGCAAGGGTTCAACAACGACCAGCAGACGGATTTTGACCGGGCGCTGACCCAGATTGGTGACAAGATCGGCTCTTCGGGCACGGGCGCGAGTTCGGCGAGCCCGGAAAAGATCGTCTTCTTCGTGACCGATGGCGTCGGCGATAGCTACAAGCCGTCCACCTGCACCAAAAAAACCACGGGCGGCCGTTGTCAGGAACCGATCGACCTCAAATATTGCACGAAGCTGAAGGAAAAGGGTTTTCGCATCGCCGTGCTCTACACCACCTACCTGCCGCTGCCGACCAACGACTGGTATAATAGCTGGATCAAGCCGTTTCAGCCGGAAATCGGTGCACGCATGCAGTCCTGCGCTTCGCCGGGGCTGTTCTTCGAAGTCAGCCCGTCGCAGGGCATCAGTGATGCGATGACCGCGCTTTTCAAGAAGGCTATCACATCACCCCGCCTGACGGGG
>NZ_JAPYZZ010000008.1 GCF_027460065.1 Martinezella rhizogenes | reverse complement strand
CTCTGCATCGTTACGTTATGTTCGTGGACCCATTGCCCCGGTTCGATGTCCTGCGTGGAAAAGCCGATGATCTGGCCATATTTGACGATGGGCATCCGGCTTGCGATCGCCTGAAGCGCCATTTTGTGACCGCGCGGAATGCGCTCGCGCGCAGCAATCTCTGCCACGGCCTCACCCGGCGCGATCGGTTCGATGGCGACGATGATGTTATCGGTTTCAGTCAGTTTGATGTAGCGAGCCATGATTTCTCTGCGTGAAACAGGCGGAAGCCGGAAATGCGTTGTCTACTGTATATTGGAATACTAGTATAATGTATCATCGTCAAGGGACTTGAAGAGGGTTGCCGTGTGAGCATTTCWGGCAAAKGRAAGCCGGGTTTTCTTTTGAAACATGTAAAAACAAAGAGATGCAGCGTTTGCGCGGCGAGCACGTGACGCGATGATTTTTCGGCGGGGCAATTCCTGCCTGTTATCTCCAGCTGGGGCGGAATCGCGCCGGCGCGGCAAAAGTTCAATCCGGACGGTCTATCGTCTGCCAGTTGCCGGAGCGGGCGGATGCGATCACCGCATCGGTGACGGCATCGGTCTGCATCGCCGCCCGGAAATCGGGAACCAGTGGCTGCCCGGTTTCCAGGCCTTTGAGAAAATCCGCGAATTGATGGATGAAGCTGTGCTCGTAGCCGATCTGCAGGCCCGGCACCCACCAAGCCTCCATATAGGGATGGTCGCCATCCGTGACATGGATGGTTCGCCAGCCGCGCGTGGCGCCGTCTCCGCCATGGTCGAAATAGCTCAGGCGGTGAAGATCGTGCAGATCCCAGGCGAGCGAGCCGTGTTCGCCATTGATCTCGAAGGTGAATTGCGCCTTGTGGCCGCGCGCGTAGCGCGTCGCTTCGAAGGTGGCGAGCGATCCGTTCGAAAAACGGGCGAGAAAGGCGCTGGCATCGTCGATGGTCACGGGGCGGCGCGTGCCGGTTGCGGCATGGATGCGCTCCTTGATGAAGGTTTCGGTCATGCCGCACACTTCGGCGATTGGGCCGTTCAGCCACATCGCCGTGTCGATGCAATGGGCGAGAAGGTCGCCCGTGACGCCGCTGCCCGCCGCCGCCTCATCCAGCCGCCATGTGCCCGCGCCGCCCTGCTGCAGATCGGCGGAAATGGTCCAGTCCTGAAGGAATTTCGAGCGATAGTGGAATATGCGCCCGAGCCTGCCGTCCTCTATCATGCGTTTGGCGAAGGTTACGGCCGGGATGCGCCGGTAATTGTACCAGACCATGCTGCCGACACCCGCCGCCGCGACGGCATCCGCCATCTGCTGCGACTGTTCGAGCGACATGCCTAGAGGTTTTTCACAGGAGACCATCTTACCGCTGGCGGCCGCGGCCAGCGCGATCTCGGCATGAAGGTGATTGGGGGTGGCGATATCGATCAGGTCGATGTCGTCGCGCTCCACCAGACGCCGCCAATCGGTTTCGTAACTGTCATACCCCCAGAGCGCGGCGAATTTCGCAGTATTGTCTTCGTTGCGGGCGCAGACTGAGGCGAGTTCGACGGCGGTTTTTCCCGGGAAAAACACCGGCGCCTGCCGGAATGCGTTGCTGTGCGTGCGGCCCATGAACCCGGTACCGACCAGACCGATACGTATCTTACCCATGCGTTTGCTCCTCAAAGAACCTTGATCCGTCATTATATTAGTGTAATGATCGGCAAATGCAAAGGAGATTGCGATGCGGGCAGGGGATAAACGACGTCTGGGAAGCACTGATCTCTCGGTAACGRCGCTCAGCATGGGTTGTGCATCGCTTGGCGGGCTTTATGCGCCAGTGAGCGCCACTGACGCGCTGGCGACGCTTCAGGCGGCATGGGAGTGCGGCATCCGTTATTTCGATGTGGCGCCGATGTACGGGCTTACCCGGGCGGAGCATCTGCTCGGGCAATTTTTGCGCGAAGAACCGCAGCGCGATGAGGCGGTCGTCAGCACCAAGGTCGGCAGGCTTTTCGCCAATGATCGTCCCGGTCATCGCCTGCCGCCGGAGCCGCCGAAAAACCCGTTGGATCCGGGCTGGCAGAACGGGCTGCCGTTTCGCGAAACCTTTGATTACAGCTATGACGGCATCATGCGCAGCTTCGATGACAGTCAGCAGCGCATGGGCACCAACAGGCTGGATATTCTTTTTATCCACGATATCGGCGTCCTCACCCATGGTGAAAGAAATGCCGCGCTATGGCGGCAATTGACGTCGGGCGGCTTCAGGGCACTCGGCGAATTGCGTGAGGCCGGCCTGATCACCGGTTTTGGGCTCGGCGTCAACGAGGCAGAGGCGATCGCTGCTGCCATGGACGAGGTTCATCTCGATTGCTGCCTGCTGGCCGGTCGGCACAGCTTGCTGGAACAGGATGCGGTGCCGCTGCTTGATCGCGCCCACCGGCAGGGCACGGCCATCGTCATTGGCGGCGTCTTCAATTCCGGCATTCTCGCCACGGGCACGGCTTCTAACGCCAAGTTCAATTACAAGGATGCGCCCGCCGAGATCGTGCGGCGCACGGAGGAGTTGGCGCGGGTCTGCGCCGCCTTTGACGTGCCGCTGGGGGCTGCGGCGGTGCAATTCCCGCTGTTCCATCCCGCCGTCGTTTCTGTCCTGGTCGGGGCCAAACATCCGGACAGGCTGCTGCAATCGGTCGGATGGTTCGAGACGGACATACCGGACGAATTGTGGCAGGCCTTGCAGGAAAAGGGCCTGCTGGCACCAACGCCGGCTTTGATGGAAACATGAGAGATCAATCGAAATAGAGGCAAATATGGAGGAGGCGGCCTTGGCCAGTGTGAACATAGAGAGCATCGTCAAGCGTTACGGTGCGTTTGAAGCCCTGAGGGATATTTCTTTCTCAATTGCCGACGGGGAGTTTGTCGCTCTGGTCGGCCCTTCGGGATGCGGCAAATCCACCTTGCTGCGGATGATCGCCGGTCTTGAGGATATTTCGGACGGCACGATCGCCATCGGCAGCCGCATCGTCAACGAACTGGAACCCAAAGAGCGCGATATCGCCATGGTGTTTCAGTCCTATGCGCTCTACCCGCATATGACGGTGCGCGACAATATGGCTTTCTCCCTGAAGCTGAAAGGCGCTTCCGCCGCCGAAATCACCGACAGGGTGCACCGGGCGGCGCAGATCCTCGGTCTTGAGCAATTGACTGGCCGCTATCCGAAGCAGCTTTCCGGCGGCCAGCGGCAGCGTGTGGCGATGGGCCGCGCGATCGTGCGCGATCCCCAGGTCTTTCTGTTCGACGAGCCGCTCTCCAATCTCGACGCCAAGCTCCGGGTGCAGATGCGTTCCGAAATCAAGGAACTGCACCAGCGGTTGGGCACAACGACGGTTTATGTGACGCATGACCAGGTCGAGGCCATGACGATGGCGGATCGGATCGTCGTGATGCGCGACGGACATATCGAGCAGATCGGCTCGCCGCTTGAGATTTACGACCATCCCGCCAACATGTTCGTGGCGGGGTTCATCGGGTCGCCGGCTATGAATTTCCTGTCCGGAACGGTGGTGGAGGACGGCTTCATGCTTGCCGACGGCAATATGCTGCCCCTGCCTTTACGGTCGAGCCGGCTCGCCGTTCATTATGGCGTTCGGCCGGAGCATCTGCGCATCGATCCCAACGGTGTTGCCGCCGAAGTGGTGGTGACCGAACCGACCGGTTCCGAGACGATGGTAACGGCGAAAATCGGCAACCAGCAGGTTCATTGTCTCTTCCATGAGCGGCTGGATCTCGGGCCGGGGGCGATCATCCATCTGCAACCGGAAGCGGGCAAGGTTCATCTGTTCGGCGCATCGGGCGAGCGGCTTGTCTCGAAATGATGAGGGAGGTTGGTTGCGGACAAGAAACCGGCTAAAGAAATTTCTGCCGGTCGGTCCGGTTTTTGATGGGAGAATACGGACGTGTCAAAAGAAGCGGCGAGTGCCGGCCATTCCGCGCAGGACAAATCCGATTTGACGGCRTTTCTCAGTGGCGTGACGATCACGCGGAATATGCCGCTTCGCGACCAGATCTACCAGCTCGTTCGCCGCGCCATCGTGACCGGCAGGCTCGCGCCCGGTTCGCCGGTCAATGAAATAGAGATTGCCGAGCGTCTCGGCACGTCGCGGACGCCGGTGCGCGAGGCCGTCAAACGTGTTGAAGATGAAGGGCTGATCGACGTCCGCGCCCAGGCCGGAACCTTCGTGACCCGCATCAGCCGCAGGCAGGTGGTTTCTCAGTGGCGTGACGATCACGCGGAATATGCCGCTTCGCGACCAGATCTACCAGCTCGTTCGCCGCGCCATCGTGACCGGCAGGCTCGCGCCCGGTTCGCCGGTCAATGAAATAGAGATTGCCGAGCGTCTCGGCACGTCGCGGACGCCGGTGCGCGAGGCCGTCAAACGTGTTGAAGATGAAGGGCTGATCGACGTCCGCGCCCAGGCCGGAACCTTCGTGACCCGCATCAGCCGCAGGCAGGTGCAGGAAGCCTATATCATCCGCATCGCGCTGGAGCGGGAAAGCGTTCGCCATGCGGCGCAAACGATCAGCGCGGATGGCGTGCAGCGCCTGCGCGACATCATCGATCTTCACGCCCTTTCGGTCAAAAGAAGCCGCTTCGAGGATGCGATCGATCACGATGACGCCTTTCACAGGGTCATTGCCGAGGTCAATGGTTATTCGATGTTGTGGCGCGTGGTGGACATTACCAAGGCGCAGATGGATCGCTGCCGTCTTCTGTCTCTGCCTTCGCCGGGAGCCGGTGAAACGACGATCGAGCAGCACAGCGCCATTGTTGACGCCCTGGAGGCGCATGACCCGGAAGCGGCCGAAAGGGCGATTAAGGAGCACCTGGAGACGTCGCTCAGCAATACGCTGAAACTGCTCGGCAGTATTGAAGCCAGCGGATTTGCCGGCGTCTGAAACGCGATTGAAGAGGACGATCGGCGCAATTACTCCATATGGAAGACTTCGCTCATCTGCGCCCACCATTCTCCCGGCAGGCGCATCGGGAAGGGTAATTGCAGGGGTTCGCAGATTGCCCACCATTGCCGCATCCGCTCGCTCCTGGCCATCTCCGCCATATCGGCGGAGAAATCATCGCCCGCATATTCCCAATAACCAAAGAGCAGGTTTTCCGGTTCTTTGAGAAAAATCGAATAATTGGTGATATTGGCGCGGGCGATGGCCTCGAGCACCTGCGGCCACACATTGGCGTGCAGCCTTTTATATTCCTCGACCGTACCGGGCCTGAGGTCAGAGCAGGTTTTCCGGTTCTTTGAGAAAAATCGAATAATTGGTGATATTGGCGCGGGCGATGGCCTCGAGCACCTGCGGCCACACATTGGCGTGCAGCCTTTTATATTCCTCGACCGTACCGGGCCTGAGGTTGAGGCAAAAACCCATGCGTGTCATCGAAGGCTCCTCAATAGGTCGTCCGGCCGCCGGAAAGGTCGAAAACCGAGGCGGTGGTGAAGCTGTTTTCGCGGCTCACCAGCCATGCGACCGGTGATCGGAGAGGGTTTGTCTGGCATGATGTGGAAATGACCGCGGTCGCTGTCTGGAGCCACGCGGGTGTCTCCGACGCGGCGTGAGTTGCGCTTCGGAACCATCATTCTCTTTTTTTGTTAGTGCTTTAGCGCCCTAACAGGCTTTTGATTGGTATCTGGGTTTGAGGGATACGGTGTGTCATGAACAAGGTCTTCACCCGCTTCGCAACCCGCATAGCGTCCTTTTCCGGCTCTCCGACCGCTTTCGTCGTGGCGCTTGGTACTGTCCTCGTCTGGGGGATCAGTGGACCGTTATTTGGGTTTTCGGAGGTCTGGCAACTGGTCATCAATACCGGAACGACCATCGTCACCTTTCTCATGATTTTTCTCGTGCAGAACTCACAGAACCGGGATTCCGCGGCGATGGAGGCAAAGCTGGACGAATTGCTGCGAGCTGTGGAGGAGGCGCGGAGTGATTTCATCGGGATCGAGCATCTCACCGAAGAGGAAATCGAGGACATCCGCGCACGTCTGGAAAGAGATAACGCACCGGAAACTGGCAAGCCTTCCCCGCATCATGCGATGGCTCGATTGCTTTCCAGGCGTTAAGCTGCGGCAGGAACCTGGGCAAGGTATATTGCGTCCAGTTTGGATAGATCGCGAAAGACCCGCGAACGAAGGGCATCCGGGGGGCGGTTAATCATAGCGGCCGCTCTCATGATTACATTGCTGCACCACCCCTTGCCTGGGGGCGGGCGGCATTAAGGTGGTAAAGGCCGATAGATGACGGTTCCGGCCCTCACCGAAATGTTTGCCATACGGGCTGGGATCAGCCAACCACTGGTGTGTTGAGAAGCTGCTGTTCCCAAAGATAGGCTATGCCGCTGCCACCGAAGTGCTGGATGAGAATCTCGGTCAGTGCCTCGACATGTTCGGTACGCGCCCAATCGCGTTGCCATTCTCCGGCAAGTGCCATGACGGTCATCACATTCGCGCCGGCCGTGATCATTCGCTGGATGGCAACTTCATGGGATTCCTTCGAAATTCCACCCGACGCGTCGGTGATCACGGTCACGTCCCAGCCTTCGCCGACGGCCTGGATCACGGGCATTGCGACGCAGACCTCGGTCCACAGGCCGGCGATGATCAGCTGCTTGCGACCGGTCGCCTTGACGGCGTTCACCACATTCTCGTCCTGCCAGGTGTTCACCCAGGTGCGATCGATGACGTCCTGATCCGGAAATACGTCGGTGATGTGCTTGAAGAGAAGTCCACCGCGCGCCGCGATCACGCTGGTGAGAATGGTCGGAACATTGAAGGCTTTTGCCAGCTTCGCCAAAGCGGTCGTATTGTTGACCACCATGTGCGGATCGTGGCTGTTGAGATTTGCGAGCTGGTAGGGCTGATGGTCGATCAGAACGAGGACCGAATCTTCGGGACGAAGAAGAGAATCGAGGCCGTTACGAAGGGTCATCAAGACTTCCTTTCTCTGCCGCCATGGACGGCGATGGGTTTGAGAGAGAGACACACGCGCCAGCGGGCGACGTTGTCGGGAAGCAGTTTGATGTTCCTTTTGGCGGCGAGATAGTGCCATAATCTGGCAAGCTGTGTCGCGAAATGAGGAACGCCGGAATGGACATCGAAGATCTACGGACATTCGTCGCAGTGGCCGATGCAGGTGGCGTCTCGGCCGCTGCGCGCCGGCTCGGCGTCTCCAAGTCAATCGTCAGCCGTCGGCTCTTTCGGATTGAGGCGGAGCTTGGCGTCCAGCTTCTTGCGCGGACAACGCGCGGTGCCGCCCTCACGGAGGCGGGGATCACCTTCAGGGACCATGCCGCCCGGGCCAGCGCCGAGATCGATACGGCCCGGGAAACGATCCTCCCCGCCGGCGAGCTGCACGGCCGTCTGCGGGTCGCAATGCCACTTACTTTCGGCCCCACCCACTTCGCCCCCGTGCTCGCGGAAATGGCGCGCCAGCACCCGCAGCTTCACATCCATACCTCCTACAGCGATCGTTTCGTCGATCTCATCTCAGAGGGTTTTGATTGCGCGATCCGGGGTGCCTATCTTCAGGACTCGAACCTGATCGCGAAGCGCGTTGGGCCGATCCATGGCAAGCTTGTCGCCAGCCCCGCTTACATCAAAGCGCATGGTTCCCCTGAGATGGTCGAGCAGCTCGTCAACCATCAGGCTTTGATGCAGGGAACGGAAGCCTGGCAATTCATGGATGGTGACAGGATCGTCACGGTTCAGCCGCAGGGCAAGTTCAAGGCCGACAGTGCCACGGCGCTTGCCGCAGCGGCGGCTGCAGGTCTCGGCATCGCCTGGCTTCCCGACTGCATCACACATGCACATCTGGCCTCCGGCGCGTTGGTTCCGATCATGACGCGCTATCCGGTTCCTCCGGGGGCCGTCTATGTCGTGCGTCCGCCGAGCCAGCATCCCGCTCGCAAAGTGCGGGTGCTGACCGAGATGCTGACGGAGTATTTTAAACGGACCCCGGAACTTTGGGGTGTGGATAGTTAAAACGTGAACGGAGTGAAACGTCTTCAAGAACAACGGCCTTTCGGCCAACTCCGCAGGATCAGATGCTCTTCTCCCGAAACTGTAGAGAATTCATCCGCCGATCGCGGCAAGAGCGGTCATGGCACTGTCCGGAAGATCAAGAGATGCGGCCGCAAGGTTCTGACGCAGATGCGCTCGCGAAGAGGTTCCGGGAATAACCAGAATATTGTCGGATCGCTTCAGGAGCCAGGCGAGTGCCACCTGCAGCGGCGAGGCGTTCAGTTGCGTAGCGACGTCTGAGAGCACTGTCGATTGCAACGGAGAAAAACCACCAAGGGGAAAGAATGGAACATAGGCGATGCCCTGTGCTGCGAGCGTATCTATCAGGGCATCGTCCTGTCGATGCGCCAGATTGTATTGGTTCTGCACGCAGACGATCTCCACCATTTTACCGGCTTCCGTGATCTGCCGCGGCGTCACGTTCGAGACGCCGATATGCCGGATCAACCCCTGCCGTTGCAGATCTGCCAGAACTTCAAGCGATGCCGCGATCGATCCCTCGGCAGGGCCGTGAACATCGAACATGGCCCGGAGATTGACGACATCAAGTACCTCCTTACCCAGGTTGCGAAGATTATCGTGAACTGCCTGGGTCAGCTCTTCCTTCGAGAAAGCGGCATTCCAGGAGGCATCGTCACCACGGGTCGCACCGACCTTTGTGACGATCAGAAGGTCGTCCGCATAGGGATGCAGTGCCTCGCGAATAATCTGATTGGTAATGTGGGAGCCGTAGAAATCGCTCGTATCGATATGATTGACGCCGCTATCCACGGCTTCCCGCAGTACCGCGATCGCTTCCTCGCGATCTTTCGGAGGGCCGAAGACGCCTTTACCGGCTAACTGCATCGCGCCATAGCCCAGCCGCCTGATATTGCGGCCTGCAAGGTGAAAAGTTCCAGACTGGTCGAGTGTCGACATTTGAGGTTTCTCCGCTGTTCCTGTCACCACTATAGAGGCGATATCATTGGAGTCACAATTCGCTATAGTTAGAACAGCCTGTCCGTCATTCCGGACAATATAAACGCCGCAGAGGGATACAGTCATGCCGGACTTCAACGATATCGGCGCATTCCTGCTGGTCGCCCGCGCCAGTGGTTTCCGCCAGGCTGCGCGTGCGAGTGGTATGAGTTCGTCGGCACTGAGCGATGCAATTAAACGTCTTGAAAACGAACTCGGGGTGCGCCTCCTCAACCGCACGACCCGCAGCGTTCTGCCAACCGAAGCCGGCGCAGAACTGCTTCGCCGGGTGGATCCCGCCTTTGCCGAAATCCGCTCGGCGCTCGACCAGATAAGTGGCGACCGGGACCAGGTGGCCGGCTCACTGAAGCTCAACGTTCCCGTCAGTGCCGCCCGGCTGGTTCTGCCTGACATCGTTCCGCCTTTTCTGGCAGCCTATCCGGATATTCGCCTGGAAATTGCCACCGACGAAAATTTTGTCGACATCATTTCCGCCGGCTGCGACGCCGGTATCCGCTATGATGAGCGGCTTGAGCAGGACATGATTGCCGTGCCGATTGGTCCCCGCACGCAGCGCTTCGCCCTTGCCGCAGCACCGGGCTACATTGCAACGCGAGGGCGCCCCACCCATCCGCGGGAACTGCTTGAGCACGCGTGCATCCGGGGCCGTTTCGCCGGCCGGGCCATCCCGCCGTGGGAATTCGAGCGCGATGGCGAGACGATGATCATCGATCCGCCGGGCCAGCTTCTCGTGCAATCGGGCGGAGGCACGGATCTCGGCGTCAGCGCCGCCATTGCCGGCATGGGTGTCATCTATCTCTTCGAGGATTGGCTGGAACCGCATCTGGCGAGCGGCGCACTTGAGCCATTGCTGGAGCCCTGGTGGCTGAGCTTTCCGGGGCCCTATCTCTACTACCCTGGTCGTCGCCTGGTGCCAGCACCTCTTCGCGCCTTCATTGATTTCGTCAAAAGCGGAAGAAAGGTAGAATAAGGATCGGTTCAGCAGCCGCAGTGATACGTTTCACATTTGCCGAGGCGGAGCGCCGGAAATCGGCATCAGATGCGACGCGCCTTGATCGTGTTCATCACGAAGCTAGTCTCGATGGTATCGACGCATTTCAGCTTTGCGATTTTTTCCTTGATGAAACGCTCGTAGTCATCCAACCCACCGCACATGATCTTGAGCATGTAATCCCTCGAACCCGTGACCAGATGACATTCGAGGACCTCCGCCCAGTCAAGAACGGCCGCCTCAAACATCCGGATTTCGTCATCGTGCTGGCGGCTAAGGCGGACGGATGCGAGAGCCGTCATTGTCCATCCCTCGAACGCCGGATCGATGATGGCGGAATAACCCTTGATAACGCCCAGTTCCTCCAGCCGCCGAAGCCGCCGCAAACATGCCGATGCTGACAGCCCCACTCGCTCCGCGAGTTCATTGTTCGTGATTCGCGCGTCAGCTGACAATTCCCTCAGTATCCGCCTGTCGATCTGATCTGCAATTTTCTGCGACATAAACCCTCTTTCTCCGCAATATCTTGCTTCAGGAGACATTTCCACGCTCCAGAATGCAAGATATTTTGGTTCTACCGCGTGTAACCTGCAACCAGTTCAACGCCAGCTGAGGGATCATCGGAAATGACCGCGCCGCATCCGTCCAAAACCCATATCGGCAACCACGCCCTCCATCCTGAAACCCAGATGCTCAATTACGGGTATGATCCGGAATTGTCGGAGGGTGCCGTCAAGCCCCCGGTGTTCCTGACGTCGACCTTCGTCTTCAAATCGGCAGAGGACGGTCGTGACTTCTTCGACTACGTTTCCGGCCGCAAGGAGCCGCCGGCGGGCAGGGGTGCGGGTCTCGTCTACTCCCGTTTCAACCATCCCAACAGCGAGATCGTCGAGGATCGCCTTGCCGTTTACGAACGCACGGAGAGTTGTGCGCTTTTCTCATCCGGCATGTCCGCCATTTCCACGACGCTTTTCGCCTTCGTCCGGCCCGGCGACACCGTACTCCATTCCCAGCCGCTGTATGGTGGCACTGAGACACTGCTGGCAAAGACCTTCCATAATTTTGGCGTCTCGGCGGTGGGTTTTGCCGACGGTGTCAGCGAGGCATCGGTAATGGCCGCCGCAGAGACCGCGATGGCGAAGGGCAGGGTATCGGTCATCCTGATCGAAACGCCGGCCAACCCGACCAACAGCATTGTCGATGTTGCGATGATGAGGCGTGTCGCTGACGTGATCGGCGAAAAGCAAGGCCACAGGCCGATCATCGCCTGCGACAACACCCTTCTCGGCCCGGTTTTCCAGCAGCCCATCGAGCATGGTGCCGATATTTCGCTTTATTCGCTGACGAAATACGTCGGGGGGCATTCCGACCTCATCGCCGGGGCGGCGCTCGGGCGCAAGGATGTCATGAAGCAGGTGAAGGCGCTGCGCGGAGCGATCGGCACGCAGCTCGATCCGCACTCCTGCTGGATGCTCGGGCGTTCCCTCGAGACGCTGCAAATCCGGATGGAGCGGGCAAATAGCAACGCGAAAATCGTTGCGGAATTCCTGAAAGCGCATCCGAAGGTCGAAAAAATTCATTATCTGCCGTTCAGTGATCCGGCATCAGCAGTCGGCAAGGTATTTGCCGCTCAATGCTCCGGCGCGGGATCGACCTTCTCGTTCGACATTGTTGGCGGGCAGCCGGCGTCTTTCAAGTTCCTCAATGCGCTGAACATATTCAAGCTCGCCGTGAGCCTCGGTGGCACGGAATCCCTTGCGTCTCACCCCGCAACGATGACGCATTCGGGCGTTCCCGCCGATGTCCGCCAGCGCATTGGTGTGCTCGATTCCACGATCCGCCTGTCAATCGGCATCGAACATCCCGACGATCTTATCGCCGACCTGACCCTCGCTCTGGACATGTCCTGACGGCGGGCGCTCTAGCGCGCCGGCGATGACGGTGTGAGACGGTTGCCATCCGCCTGAAAAGAACCGGATGGCAATCGTTTAGCTTGTGCGCAATGTTATTGCTTCGCCGTTGTCATCTGCGCCGAGGAGAGGGCTTCTTTCACGGCCAGTTCCGCCATGGCCAGAATCGCCTCGCGGGTTTTGGCGGCGGCGATAAAGCGGCCATTGTGACAGAAGCTCGCGCCTTCGACGCCACAAACCGCTTCCAGCTCTTTGCCCGTCAGGCCGGCCCAGGCTACCGGCAGGTCGGCGCGCAGTTCAAAGCCTTCATCCGCGCGGCGGATCCCGGTAAGGCACCAGTCGTTGTCTCGTGGATGGGCAACGAAGAGCAGGTGGTCGGCGCCAGCCTTTACGATGGCGGACCGAAATGGCATGCCCATCGGCAGTTCAAGGATATGCCCTTCGCCAGTATCGGCGATGGCCTTCTGCACCAGCGCTTCGGCGCGCAGTTTGGCCGCGCTTGTGGCCAGTTTCGCCTCGATGAAACTGCGGGCAACGGCGAGCGCTGCCATAAAACTGCGATCGTCCGCTTCCGGATCGGTTTCGTCAAAGACAGGCTTCAAAGTCTCCAGCAGGACGGGCAGCGTGAGCCCGGCAAGTGGGCCGGCAATGGCGGGGCTGAGAGCGCCGTTGTCGACCAGATCCACCGGCAATACAAATCCGGCATCAAAAGAGGCGTGCAGAGTTTCGATATGGTCTTCAGGAATACCTGATGCGGCAAGGTAGTCGCGTCCGAAATGCTTCCAGATCAGGCCGAAAGAACTATAGGGTTGACCGTCCTCGCGCAGCGGCGCACCACGCTGATGGTGATCGAAAATGCCCTTTGACGCGTCATAAGCGCCGCCCACGTCGTAGATGATGCGGTCTGCACCAGGCGTTATCCATTCGGGGGCTCTGCTGCGGACAAGCCGGGCCTGCGGAAAAAGCCGTGTCAACACGACGCTGGACAGCAGTTCGTCGGCGTGGAAGCCGCCGGAATGGGTGACGAGGAAGTCGGGGGTCATGTCAGGATGTACCTTGTTGCTTACCGAAGGTCCGGCCAGGACCGGAGCACCTGATACCCTCTGTCGGACACCATCTCAAGCCGGCAGTAGCGCCTTGACATCCTTGCGGGAGAAAAAAGCAGCGGTTGGGCGATGGAATGTCGTTCGCCTGCCCGTGATCACGGGCAGGCGTTCTACACCGTTCATGCATCGGCGATCATCGCCGGGAGATCAGCGGCGCGGCTGCACCAATACGAGGGCAAGCGTTGCTGCAGCCAGAACCGCAGTCAGAGACAGCGGGGCGGTGGCGCCATAATAGTCAACAATGTAACCACCAAAGACTGCACCGATGCTGATGGCGACCTGAAAAGACACTACCATCAGGCTGCCAGCCGCTTCGAGAGCATCGGGCGCGCCGCGGGACAGGTTCGTCGGCAGGACCACCGGCGCCATGCCGAAGGCAAAACCCCAGAGTGCGACGAGTGCAAAAGCGGCACTCATATGTGCGCCCCAGAACACCAGGAAAAGCGCCGCAAATCCCATCAGGGCAGCGGTGGTCGCAAGTGCCAGGCGAATGCTGTTGTCGGCCATACGGCCGCCAGCGACATTGCCGAGCACCGAGGCCACGCCGAACCCGAGCAGGGCGAGTGCGATCGGCTTGGTATCGAGATGTGTGACCTGTTCGAGGAAGGGACGGACATAGACAGAGCCTGCGAAATGGCCCGTCATCAACAGCAGGATGGCAAGCATCCCAAGCTGAACGCTCGGCCGCCGCGTCAGTCGGAAAACATCGGCAAGACTGTTGCTTGTGCTCGCCGGCAGCGTCGGCAGGCTCAGGATCTGCAGGAGCATGGCAATGGCGGCAAGTCCTGCCGTCATCGACATGGCGACACGCCATCCCACCCAGTCACTGATTAACGCCCCCATGGAAGGCGCCGCTATCGTGGCGAGCGAGACGCCGAGTGTGACGATGGCCATGCCGCGCCCGGTTGCGTTCGCGCCGACGAGCCTTGCCACAACGGCAACCGAGAGCGCCCAGAAACCGCTGAGCGCGATACCAAGTCCTGCCCGGCCCACCAGCAACAGCCAGAAATCGGTCGCGAATGATGCAAGGATATTGGAGGCGATTGCCAGCGCGCTAAGACCGACAAGCACGGTCTTGCGGTTCAGTTTGCCGATGAGAACGTTGCTGAACAGGGCCGTCACGGCGCCCACCGAGGCAGTAGCCGTGACGACCTGCCCCGCTGTCCCCTCGGTAATTCCAAGATCGCGGGCCATGGGCGTCAGAAGTCCGGCCGGCAGGAACTCCGCCGATACGAGTGCAAAGCTGGTGGCCGCCATCGAAAGGACCGCGAACCATGTCGCTGCGGTCCATGCCGGTTGCTCGGCGGCCTCCAGCGCGATTTCTGCCCCGTCGAACTGTGATGTTGTGTCCGTCATGGTGTCTCTCCTTGAGTTGGGAGAGTTTTAGACGAATTTATCTGGATGATATGTATCTAAAAATCCGAATTTCATGCCTATTTCTCCGAATTTTGTGCGCTGCACATTTTTCGTTGGGGACATCAGGCGCCTTTCACGGCGTGAAGACTGTTTTGGAAAGTGACCGTTACACTCCCATGGCACGCCCGTTGTCGGGAAGCCTCGAGAGGAATTCGGGGTGTGCCGGTATAGTCATATTCAGCGAAAGATTGAGGATGCGGTGGTCGCCTTCAGGGAAAGCTTTTAATCGCATCCGCTCTTTGAAGCATTTCCTGCACTGCTGCGACCATATCGTTGAGTGGGCGGTCGTCGCGGTAAAACGGTGCCGTCGTCCGTACATGCTGGTAGAGCGTATCGGTGCCGGGCGCACGGCCGCTCTGGTCAGGCTGCATGTCGTAAGCCTGTGCCGCACACATGATCTCGATTGCCAGAATGGTTTCCAGATTGCCGATAATCGACAGCGTCTTGTCGGCTGCGGCGGTGGCGTGCGTCAGTATATCCTCCTGCAATGCGGAGGTAATGCCGCCATCGAGGCTGGCGGGGGCGGCGAGGCGGCGGTTTTCCGCGACAAGCGCTGCCGCCGTATACTGGATGATCATGAAACCGGAGCAGACGCCGTTACCGTCGGCGAGAAAAGCGGGCAGTCCGCTGACAAGCGGATTAACGAGGCGGTCGATGCGACGCTCGGAAATCGCTGCAAGTTCGGCCGCAGCCGTTGCCAGCCCATCCATGGCGAGCCCCAGTGCCGCGCCGACGGCATGGGCCTGGGAATGAACCTCCGGTGCCTGCGGGGTCCCGGCGACGACCGGGTTGTCGGTGACGCTTGCGAGTTCGCGGTTCAAGACATCAGCACTCTGCGCCACGCTGTCGCGCACGGCGCCATGCACCTGCGGCACGGCGCGCAGGCTGAGTGGGTCCTGCGTGCGTGACCCGGCTGAGCGGGTGAGAAGCGGGCTTGCCGCTAAAAGGCGACGCAGGTTTTCGCCAACGGTCTGGATGCCTGGCGAGACGCGCAGCGCCAGCGGCCCGGCGGCGAAGGGATCTGCTTGTGCGCCAAGGTTTTCATAGCTCATGGCCGCTGCCGCATCGGCCCAGTCAAGCAGGCGGGTCGTGCGGGAAAGCGCGAGGCTGGCAAGGCCGGTGGCACAGGGTGTGCCGTTGACGAGGCTGAGGCCTTCTTTCGCCCGCAGAACCATGGGTTCAAGGCCGAGTGCTTCGAGCGCCTGCCGGCCGCTGATCAATTCGCCCCGGCGGCGGACCCGGCCTTCGCCGATCAGCACAAGGCCGATGGCCGCGGCATGGGTGAGATAACCCACCGAACCCTTCGAGGGAATGACGGGAAGAATATCGTCATTCAGCAGGGCCAGCAGCGTTTTCACCGTCTCCACCTGCACGCCGGAATAACCACGCGCGAAATTGTTGATCTGTGCGGCCATAATGGCGCGTGTTTCTTCGTGCCCCAGCGGTTCGCCGATGCCGCAGGAATGGCTGAGCAGGATGTTGCGCGAGAGTGCCTGCTGCTGGGGAATATCCACGATCACATCGCAGAGCGCACCCACACCGGTATTGATGCCATAACCGCGCACACGTTTTTCGACGAGCGCATCGACAATGGCGCGCGCCCGGGCAATGCGTTGCCAGACATCATCCGACAGGCAGAGCGTCGCACCCTTTGCGACAGCGGCGATCTGCTGCCAGGTGAGAGGGCGATCAATGGTGATCGTATCAGCCATGCTGGCTTTCTCCCGCCGCACCCGCGCGGCGTTCGACGAAACGGGCGACATAGTCGTTTGCGGGGCTGTTAAGAATCTGGTCCGGAGTTCCGACCTGAACCAGCTTGCCATCCTTCAGGATCGCGATCTGCGCGCCAATGCGAAGCGCCTCGTCGAGATCGTGGGTAATGAAGACGATGGTCTTGTGCAGGTTCTTCTCAAGCTGCAGCAGCTGGTCCTGCATGTCGGCGCGGATCAACGGGTCGAGCGCCGAAAAGGCCTCGTCCATCAGGATGACATCGGTATCGGCCGCGAGCGCCCGAGCGAGGCCGACGCGCTGTTTCATGCCGCCGGAAAGCTGGTGCGGGAACTTGTCCTCATAGCCCGAAAGTCCAACGGTTTCGATCCATTTCATGCCGATGGGCCTGGCATCCGCCTTGGTCAGCCCGCGCACGCGCTGGCCATAAACGACGTTCTGCAACACGGTGCGGTGCGGCATCAGGCCGAAATTCTGGAACACCATGCTGACGCGGCGATTGCGGAAATCCCGCAGCTCCTTCGCCTTGAGGGCGAGAACATTGTCTCCGCCGACGAGAATCTCGCCGCTTGTCGGTTCGATCAGGCGGTTGATGTGACGGACCAGCGTCGATTTGCCGGAGCCGGAAAGACCCATGATTACGAAAATACGGCCGGCTTCGATGTCGAGGCTGACATTGTCGAGGCCGACACTGCATCCCGTCTTTGCCAGGATTGCGCTTTTTTCCGCGCCCTGCTGGGCCATGGCCAGCGCAGCTTTCCAGTTGCCGCCGAATATCTTGGACACGTTGCGGATATGGATATCAGTCATTGCCCATTTCCTTCCGGCTGGATCGGCCAAAACCCTGGGTGATGCGATCGAGCACGATTGCGAGAATAACGATGCCGAGACCTGCTTCGAGGCCCTTGCCGACATCGAGCGTCTGGATGCCGTTCAGCACCTGCTCGCCAAGGCCGCGCGCGCCGATCATCGAGGCCACGACGACCATGGAGAGCGCCATCATGATCGTCTGGTTGAGGCCGGCCATGATGGTCGGTGTGGCAAGCGGTAACTCTACACCGAAAAGGATCTGTCTCGGGCTACCGCCAAAGGCGGTCGCCGCCTCCACCACTTCCCGGTCCACCTGCCGGATGCCGAGATCGGTCAGGCGGATCAGCGGCGGCACGGCATAGATGATGGTGGCAAGCACGGCCGGAACCTTGCCGAGGCCGAACAGCATGATGGCGGGGATGAGATAAACGAAGCTCGGCATGGTCTGCATGACATCGAGGATCGGCAGGGTGATGCGCCGCGCCCATTCGCTTTTCGCAAGCAGGATGCCCATGGGCACGCCGATGACGATGGAGATGAGGCTGGCAATCAGCATCAGTGCCAGTGTCTGCATCGTCAGGTCCCAGAGACCGAGCGCGCCGACGATGAACAGCATGACGGCGACCATGATGACCAGCGAAATCTTTTTCGCGGCAAACCAGGCGAGCACCAGAAAGACCAGAAAAATGGCCCACCAGGGCAGCCCGCGCAGCGCCCATTCCACGAAGAGGATCGCCTGCAGGATCGTCTGCGAGATCGCCTTGAAAACGTAGCCGTAGTTCACCACCAGCGAGCGCACGATTTCATTGATCGGGCCGCGGATGGAAATATGGAAAACTTCAGGAAACATCGGTGTAGTCCTCGCGCATGCCGGTCCCGGTTCCGGGAGCTGGCCCCTGTCCTGACGGGAAAATGCGCGCCGAAAGCCCGGCGCGCCTGCCATCCTTACTTGACGGCGGCTTCGATACGCGCCTTGGCGTCGGCCGAAACCCAGCCACCCCAGATATCTGCCTTGGTCTGCAGGAAGGTCTTGGCGGCGGCGGTCGCATCAACCTGCCTGTCCGTCATATAGGCGAGGCTGGCGTTGATTTCCGCCAGCGGGAAGGTCGCCTTTTCAAGGATTGCCATGATTTCCGGCGCGTCCTTCGCAAAGGTGCTGTTCACGCCATAGGCCACCTCGACGGAGGGGAATGCGCAGCCGGTATCGCGCTTTCCGTCCGCGCTTGTCAGCTCCTTCCAGCAGGCATCGCTATAGGCGGGTTCCTGCAGCTGAATGAGCTTGTATTTGCCCATGATCGCCGTCGGGCTCCAGTAATAGAACAGCATCGGCTCGCCCTGGAGGTAGCCGGCGGCAATTGCGGCATCAAGCGCGGTGCCGGTGCCGGGGCGGAAGTTCACATAGTTGCCATCGAGCTTGTAGGCCTGAAGCTTGGCGGTGTTGACGCCTTCGCAGGTCCAGCCCGACGGGCAATTGAGGAAGCGGCCCTTGGTCGGCTCTTCCGGGTCCTTGAATAATTCGACGATCTTCGGATCGGAAAGCTGGTCGACGCTCTTCAGATCAGGGGCCTTCGCTTCGATACCTTTGGCGGGGTCGCCCTTGACCAGATATTCCGGCACGAACCAGCCTTCGGCGGCGCCGACGAAGGTCTTGCCGACCGATTTCACTTGACCGGCTTCGGCGGCCTTGTTCCAGACATCGGAGCGGCCGATCCATTCTTCGGCGAAGATCTGCACGTCGTTATTGGCGGTCGCCTGTTCCAGCGTCACGGAATTGCCGGGAATGGAATCGACCTTGCAATCATAACCCTTGGACAGGATTTCCTTCATGACCTCGGTTATGAAAGCGCCGCTTTCCCAGTCGATGCCGGCGAAGGTGATGGTCTTTCCGGCGTTGCAATAGCCTTCCGCCCTGGCGGCGCCGGCATATGCTCCCATGACGAGCGCGGTCGTGGCCAGCGCGATTTTCAGTTTTGAATTCAGCATTGCATTCCCCTTTTGGTTTGATGATTGGCAAATTGCTGGCATGCGTTTTTGAGTTTTAGCCGGACGCTCCGATCAGACGATGGTCGCGCAGGGCGGTCGTCATCGAATCAAGGTGCAATCCGATGCTTGTATTGAAGCGGTTTGTTGGAAGTTCACTATACAACTTTGTGGTATTCGAGGTGCGCTGGTGTTCTGCAAATGTCGCATCTACGTCGCACGCGGTGGGCCGGCTCTTGAGGGAGTTCTCTTTAGGCGCGCGGCGACCCTGCTCACCCTCCCACGCAGCGTCGGCTTTATAAGGAACGCTCCTGCCACGGTGCCGGACAGGCGCGCGGCTATTGCCCCGACGGTCGGCGGCTGACTTGTGGCTGCTAGAGATCGAGTCTTCGCTCGCCATTATTTTTCCCTCAAGTTGTATATGTAACTTCACACATTTACAAAAGACAAGCAAGATAGGATGTGATAATTTTGTGCTTCTACGGATTCTGGCTGCGTTTTGTGCAGCCGCCCGATTTTTAGGAGTTTTAATGCTGCCCGTCATCGAAAGCGAGTTTCCTATCTCGGGCGATCGCTCCTCCCTGCCGCTGTACGAGCGCGTGAAAGAACAGATCAAGGAAAAGATCGCCAGCGGAGAGTGGTTGACGAACCACAGGATACCTTCGGAAAATGAGATGGTCGACATGCTGGGCGTCAGCCGCATGACGGCAAACCGCGCTTTGCGGGAACTGGCAACCGAGGGGGTGATTGTTCGTGTTCAGGGGCGTGGATCCTTCGTCGCCCCGAAAAAGCGAAGCGCCGGCATGATGGGTGTGCGCAACATTGCCGACGAGATCAAGGAGCGCGGGTCGACGCATCGGCCGAGCCTGATACTCGCCCAGACGGAAGTTTGCGGCCCGGATCTCGCAACGGCGCTGGAGATTGGTGTAGGAGCGAAGGTCTTTCATTCCATCATCGTCCACCACGAGGACGACGTGCCGATCCAACTGGAGGATCGCTTCGTGAATGCCGAGATCGCGCCGGATTATTTAATGCAGGATTTCACGACGCTCACGCCCAATGCCTATCTGACGGCGGCGGCACCCATTTCCCGGGCGGAGCAATTTATCGAGGCCGCATCACCCCAGCCCTGGGAATGCAAACTGATGGCCATCAGCCGGAATGAGCCCTGCCTTCTCGTGCGCCGTCGAACCTGGTCGTCGAGTCGCGCGGTGACGTCGGTCCGGTTACTGTATCCCGGTTCGCGATACCGGCTCGAAAGCCAGGAATAGCACCGGTCTTCTGCGATGCTGCGGCCGATTGACGATCAAGCCAGCAGCCCGCGCATGATCAGATCGAGATGAATCGACAGGACGGCCTGTTTGTCCAGGCTGCGCCGATCATCGAAGATCAGTCGAAATACCAATGTTCCGACCATGGGCGACATCACCACCTTGGCGAGTTCAGGGGGATTGGCCCGGAATCTTTTCTTCGCCACGCCCTCATTCAGGATCGTATCGATGCGCGCGAAAACCGGCGCCATCAGCGTGTCATGGTGCTGGTCGATGAGTTCAGGAAATTTTGCGCCTTCCGCAACGATCAGGCGAAATAGTTCGCGCATTTTTCGGTTGTCGACCAAGGCGTCGAACAGGAATTCGAGCAGCAAGCGAAGCTCCTCGACGGGGTCTTCTGATTTATGCGTATAGGCCTTGAAGGCCTCCTGAAACGGCAGGGAGGCATGTCTGACCATCGCCTCGAACAGCGCCTCCTTGGTCTCGAAATAGACGTAGACCGTGCCCTTCGTAACGCCCACCCGTTCCGCAATGTCCTCCACCCGCGTCGCCGTGAAACCTCTTTTGGTGAATTCCTCGAATGCGGCGTCGAGAATTTGCAGCGGACGTTGTATCTTCTGTTCAGCGCGTGTCAGTTTTGCTTTCGCCATGGCCCCCGGGTCCTTCTTTATTTTTGGCGCGTGCTCTTCTGTCCGTCGCGAATGGCGGAAATGAGTGTTGGTTGCCTATAGCACCGGCGCAAAAACCGGAACGGATTTTTGTGAAGGCGCACGCATGCTTCATATGCCGGAACATTGCCGATGCGCCCGCACGGATGTGCCGGACGAACCCGGAATGATCATTCGGGGAACTGGCCCGATACCTCGGACAGATCACCGATCAGCGGCATAAGAATTTCATTGACTATTCAGTTAGTCAAATATTATAGGATGAGGCGAAGATCAAGAGGTCACCATGAAAACCATCCTTATCGCGGCGGCGCTTGGCGGCATTTTCGCCCTGTCGTCCTGCAGTAATGAAGAACCGCCTGCCGAAAAGCCGCTGCGCACTGTCGATGTGGTGGCGGCTGAGAAAAAGCCTGTCGATCGCGGCAGCGTCATAACCGGTGAGGTGCGGGCAAGGGTCCAGACGGATTTGTCTTTCCGGGTCAGCGGCAAGATCATCGAACGGCTGGTGGATGTGGGTGCGCGGGTGAAGACCGGACAATTGCTCGCTCGTATCGACCCCGAAGAGCAGAAGGCCGACATTGATGTTGCCTTGGCCAACCTGCAATCCGCCGAAGCACAGCAGACACAGGCGCAGCTGACGTTCGACCGCCAGCAGAGCCTGTTCAAGACGCAGGTGACCTCGCGTTCGGCGGTCGACAAGGCTCAGGAAACCCTGCTCACCACGCAAGGGGCGGTGCGATCGGCGCAGGCCCAACTGGATACGGCACGCGATGCACTGTCCTATACCGAGCTGAGGGCGGATGCGGATGGCGTTATCACGGCGCGCAATGTTGAGGTCGGCCAGGTGGCGCAGGCCGCCCAGCTTGTCTTCACGCTGGCGCATGACGGGCCGCGCGATGCGGTCTTCGACGTCTACGAATCCCTTTTCCTCGAACGCGACATCGACAATCTCGTCAACGTCGGCCTCCTGTCGGATCCTGCGCAAACCGTCGCGGCGCCCGTGCGTGAGATTTCCCCGACGATCGATCCCGACAATGGAACGATCCGGGTCAAGGTCGGTCTGAACGGCGACATGACCATGCCGCTTGGCGCGCCCGTATCCGGCCATTTCCGCTTCAGGCAGGTCGATGCGATCGAGCTTCCGTGGTCGGCAATGACCTCGCAGGACGGCGTCCCCGCTGTCTGGCTGGTCGATCCGCGATCGTCGGAAGTCGCCATGCGACCGGTTCAGGTCGCCGATTACGAGACCGGCCAATTCGTCGTCACGGAAGGGCTCAATCCGGGTGATCTCGTCGTCACCGTCGGGACCAAATTTCTCCGCACCGGTGAAAAGGTCGCCTATGAAAAGGGGCAGGCACAATAATGTTCAGGATAAACAGAAGCTTGTTTTTATTGCTCCCCGCAATCGCCCTCTCGTCCTGCGAGGAAAAGCAGGAAGCGGCCGCTGAAGCGCCACGTCCGGTGCTTTCCGTTGTCGTTGAAGAAAAGTCGGCCGATGCATTGCGGCTGACGGGCACGGTGGAATCGCGCATTCAGACCGATCTTGGTTTCCGCGTTCTCGGCCGCATCATCGCCCGCAATGTCGATGTGGCCGATCTGGTCAAGAAAGGCGACGTGGTGGCCTCGATCGATCCGCTGGCGCTGGAACTGTCGGTGAAAAGTGCACAGTCCGATCTTTCCAATGCCGAGGCGCAACTCGCCAATGCGGTGACGACCGAACAACGCCAGCGTGTGCTGGCCGAAGCCCGCAGCGGCACGGAAGCGGCACTGGAAGAGGCGGAACAGGCCACGCGCACGGCCAATGCTTCCGTCGCCAAGGCCCGCGCCAATCTTGACAAGGCGGAGGAACAGCTGGGTTATGCGCAGTTGCGCGCCGAATTTGACGGTGTGGTGACTGCCACGTCGGGCGAAATCGGCCAGGTCGTTTCTGCCGGCCAGACGGTGGTGACCATCGCCCGTCCAGAAGTGCGCGACGTGGTGGTGGATGTTCCGCAATTTGCGGCGCAGCAGCTGGAAATCGGCTCGACCTTCGAGATTGCCCTTCAACTCGATCCGAAAATCCACATGACCGGGGTGGTGCGCGAGATCGCTCCGGAAGCCGAAACGGCGACGCGAACTCGCCGCACGAAGATCAGCCTGCAGGACGCGCCGCAGGCATTCCGGCTCGGTTCCGTTGTCACGGCTCTGGCGCTTGCCGCCTCCGAACCGCAGATCACGCTTCCCGCGTCGGCACTGTTGAAAACCGATACTGGCTGGGGCGTCTGGATCGTTAATACCGATACGGCAACGGTGACCTATCGCCCGGTCACGATAGAAGGCGAGCCCGCCGAGGGCGGCAGCGTGCGCATTACCGGCGGCGTCAAGCCCGGTGAGCGCGTTGCCAGCGCCGGTGTGCACAAGCTTAGGGATGGACAAGCCATCAGGATCGATCAGGAGGTCCGTCAGTGAAGAAATTCAATCTTTCCGACTGGGCGCTCGAACACCGTTCGCTCGTCTGGTACTTCATGCTGGTCTTCGTTCTCGCCGGCGTTTTCTCCTATCTCAACCTCGGCCGCGAGGAAGATCCGAATTTCACCATCAAGACCATGGTGATCAGCGCGCAATGGCCGGGTGCTTCCGCCGAGGAAGTGGCCCGCCAGGTAACCGACAGGATCGAGAAGAAACTCGAGGAACTCGACAATCTCGATCATCTGCGCAGCCAGACGGTAGCGGGCCGCACGACGATTTTCGTGGAACTGGTGCCGGAAACAAAGGCGCGCAACGTCGAACCCACCTGGGTGCGGGTGCGCAACATGATCGGCGATATCAAGGGAGAGTTTCCCTCCGGTGTCGTCGGCCCCTTCTTCAACGACCGCTTCGGCGACGTCTATGGCAATATCTATGCCTTCACCAGCGACGGTCTCAGCCAGCGGCAATTGCGTGATCTAGTGGAAGATGCCCGCGCCAAGGTGCTGACCGTCGACAATATCGGCAAGGTCGATGTCATCGGCGCGCAGGATGAGGCGATCTATCTGGAATTTTCCACCCGCCAGATCGCGGCGCTCGGCATCGACCAGCAGTCGATCATCAAGACGCTGCAATCGCAGAACGCCGTCACGCAATCCGGTTTCGTCAATGCAGGTCCGGAGCGCGTGGCGCTGCGCGTCAGTGGCCAGTTTACCTCGGAAGACAGCCTGCGGTCCATCAATCTGCGCGTCAACAACCGCTTCTTCCCGCTGACGGAAGTGGCGACGATCAGGCGTGGTTATGTCGATCCGCCATCCTCTCTGTTCCGTTTTAACGGCCAGCCGGCCATCGGCCTTGCGATCGGCATGAAAACCGGTGCGAACCTGCTGCATTTCGGCGAGGCGCTGGATGCGCAGATGAAGCGCGTGGTAGCGGATCTACCTGTTGGCGTCGATGTGCATCGGGTGTCCGACCAGCCGGCCGTGGTCGATGAGGCGGTCTCGGGCTTTACCTCGGCGCTTTTCGAGGCCATCGCCATCGTTCTCGTCATCAGCTTCATCAGCCTTGGCCTCAGGGCCGGCATGGTGGTTGCCGTCTCCATTCCGCTCGTGCTGGCAATCACTTTCGTCTACATGGAATACTCAGGCATTTCGCTGCAACGCATCTCGCTGGGTGCGCTCATCATCGCGCTCGGACTTCTCGTCGACGATGCGATGATCGCGGTCGAAATGATGGTGGCGCGGCTCGAGGTGGGAGACGATCTCAGGAAAGCGGCGACCTATGTCTATACCTCCACCGCCTTTCCGATGCTGACCGGCACGCTGGTCACCGTCGCCGGCTTCATCCCCGTTGGCCTCAACAACAGTGCGGCCGGCGAATTCACCTTCACGCTTTTTGTGGTGATCGCCGTTTCGCTGATCGTGTCATGGATCGTCGCGGTTTTGTTCACGCCATTGCTCGGGGTGACGATCCTGCCGAAGACGATGAAATCTCATCATGAAAAGAAGGGGCGATTTGCCTCGGCCTTTTCCTGGCTTCTCGGCCGGGCGCTGCGCTGGCGCTGGGTGACGATTGTCGCCACGGTCGCGTTGTTTGCCCTGTCCATCGGTGGCATGAGCCTGGTGCAGCAACAGTTCTTCCCGTCATCCGACCGCGTCGAGCTTATCGTCGACTGGAACCTGCCGCAGAACAGCTCGATTGCCGAAACCAACCGGCAGATGGCCAAGTTCGAGCAGGATATGCTGGCCAAGAATCCGGATATCGATCACTGGACAAGCTATGTGGGTGAGGGCGCGCCGCGTTTCATCCTGTCCTTCGACGTGCAGACGCCCGATGTCACCTTCGGCCAGACGGTCATCGTCACCAAGGGGCTGGATGTTCGCGACAAGGTGCGCGCCGAGTTGCAGGACTATCTGAACAAGACTTTTATCGGCACCGACGCGTTCGTGAAATTGCTCGATATCGGCCCGCCGGTCGGCAAACCGGTGCAATATCGCCTGAGCGGCCCCGACATCCAGAAAGTCCGTGAGCTCGGGCAGCAATTGTCGGGCATTGTCGGCGAACACCGGCTGCTGTCCAATCTGGTCATGGACTGGAACGAGCCGACGCGTGTGGTCAAGGTCGACGTTCTCCAGGACAAGGCCCGCCAGCTCGGGGTTTCCTCGGAAGATATCGCCAATGCCATGAACAGCATTGTCGAGGGCTCCACCGTTACCCAGGTTCGGGACGACATCTATCTCGTCAATGTGGTGGCGCGGGCGCAGCTGGCGGAGCGTGGTTCCATCGAGACCCTGCAGAACCTGCAATTGCCGGCAACGAACGGCAAGGCCGTACCGCTCTCGGCCATTGCCAATTTCCGCTATGAGCTGGAACAGCCGACCATCTGGCGCCGTGACCGGATCCCGACGGTTACCGTCAAGGCCGCTATAATCGGCCCGACGCAGCCTGCGACGATTGTGGAGCAGCTGAAGCCGAAACTCGAGGCCTTCGAGAAGACGCTTCCCGTCGGCTACAAGTTGGAGGTTGGTGGCTCGGTTGAATCCAGCGCGGATTCGCAAGCGCCGATCGTCGCGGTAGTGCCCTTGATGCTGTTTGCAATGGCAACGATTCTCATGGTTCAGCTACAAAGTTTCAGCCGGCTGTTCCTGGTCTTCGCCGTGGCGCCAACGGCCCTGATCGGCGTGGTGGTGGCGCTGCTTTTCTCCAATGCGCCGATGGGCTTCGTCGCCATTCTCGGCGTGCTGGCGTTGATCGGCATCCTGATCCGCAACTCGGTCATCCTCGTGGTGCAGATCGAGCATCTGAGGAGCGAAGGGGTCTCGGCCTGGCGCGCCGTCATCGAGGCGACCGAGCACCGCATGCGGCCGATCATGCTGACGGCAGCGGCAGCCACACTTGCCCTCATCCCCATCTCCCGGGAGATTTTCTGGGGGCCGATGGCTTATGCCATGATGGGCGGTATCGTGGTGGGCACGGCGCTGACGCTGCTTTTCCTGCCGGCGCTCTATGTCGCATGGTTCCGCATTCCGCGCGAGGATGACAAGCCGGAAGGACACGACGTCACGGCCTGATACTGGAAACGGAGTGAGGGCGTTACCCCTCACTCCCATAAAAATATCCGCCGTCGTTGTTCCCATGGGCAGGATAATGTTAGGAAGGTCGGCTTAGCTGCGAGAGCGGTGGCCGTCCTTTTGTTTTCGGACGCCGCATGATCTTGCATATCGAATCCGTATGTCGCCGATATTGCGGATCACATTGGGGTGTCGGAGGGCTTGAAGATGGGCGGGTTGTCGGATTGGCTAACGGAGGCACAGCCGATTAATCGCAAGAATGCCGCAGAAGCAGTGTTCGATGATATCCGTTCCGCCATTACCTCGGGGCAGCTTGCGGTCGGTACCCGGCTGCCTGCCGAGTCCCACCTGGCGGTGCGATATGGCGTCAGCCGGCCGATCATCCGCGAGGCGCTGCGCTCGCTTCAGACCCTGGGCCTGACGCAGACCCGCACCGGCAGCGGTACTTATGTGATGACGCCGACGCCGCCTTCCGAATTGAGTTATGGCGCCTATTCCGCCCGCGATCTGATCGAGGCCCGGCCCTTCATCGAGGTGCCGGCCGCCGGGTGGGCGGCACTGCGGCGCACGGATGCGCAATTGGCAACTCTGCTGCACCTCTGCGACCGGATGGAAGCCGAAGAGAGGCCGCATCCCTGGGTGTTGCTCGACGGGCAATTTCACTGCGCCATCGCGGAAGCTTCGGCCAATGGACTATTCGCGAAGGTGGTGGCCGATGCCCGTGAAGCGCTTTCCCAGCAGTCCGAGATGGTCAATCTGATGGCGGGCCGCCGTGTCGCCTCGAATTTCGAGCACCGCCGGATCGTCGAAGCGATCCGGCGGAATTCAGCACCCGAGGCGCGTGAGGCGATGGAGATTCACCTCGGCCAGGTGAAGCAGGTGGTGACGACGATCATCGGCGAAGATCGGCTTCGCCAGCCGTAACGGCAATGGCGGGAAGGTTGGCAAGATGCCGCGGGCTCAGCGCCTGCTGCAATTGCGCTTCCGTCAGATAACCCCGTTCCAGAACCACCTGCGGCACGGTGCGGCCGCTGGCAAGCGCTTCCTTCGCCACTTCCGTCGCTGCGTAATAACCGATCAGCGGATTGAGCGCGGTGGCGAGACCGATCGATTCTTCCACGCGCTGCGCCATGATGCCGGGATTTGCGACGATGCCCTCAACGCAGCGTTCCGCCAATGTGCGGCAGGCGGCGCTGAGCTGGCTGATGCTCTGCGACAAAGCCCGCACGATGATCGGCTCGAAGGCGTTCAACTGCAGTTGCCCGGCTTCGGCTGCCATGGTGATGGTGATGTCGTTGCCGATCACCGCATAGGCAACCTGGTTGACCACTTCGGGAATAACAGGGTTGATCTTGCCCGGCATGATGCTGGAACCCGCCTGGACGGAGGGCAGGGTGATCTCGCCGATGCCGGCGCGGGGGCCGGAGGAGAGCAGGCGAAGGTCGTTGCAGGTCTTCGACAGCTTGACGGCAACGCGTTTCAGCACGCCGGAAAGGTGCACGAAGGCGCCGGGATCCTGTGTGGCTTCGATCAGGTCCGCGGCCGTGACCAGCGGCCGTCCGGTCAGCTCAGCCAGATGCTGGCAGGCAAGCTCGGCATAACCGCGCGGCGCATTGAGCCCGGTGCCGATGGCGGTGGCGCCGAGATTGATCTCGTGCAGCAGGGCGGCGGATTCGATCAGGCGGGCCTGATCTTCGCCGAGCATCACCACGAAAGTGCGGAATTCCTGGCCGAGTGTCATCGGTACGGCGTCCTGCAGCTGGGTGCGACCGATCTTGATGAAGCCGGCAAATTCCTGCGCTTTGCGGTCGAAGGCGTCTTTCAGCAAGCCCATGGAGGCCGCCAGATCGTCGATCGCCTCGATCAGCCCGACATTGATCGCCGTCGGATAGGCGTCGTTGGTCGACTGGCTGAGATTGACATGGTCATTGGGATGAAGACGGGCATAATCGCCTTTTTCGTGACCGAGCAATTCAAGAGCGCGGTTGGCGATGACCTCATTGGCGTTCATGTTGGTGGAGGTGCCGGCTCCGCCCTGGATTTCATCGACCACGAATTGCTCGTGCAGCGCGCCGGCGCGGATTTCGCGGCAAGCTTCCGCGATCGCCTCCATGCGCTCCTTATCCAGCAGGCCGAGTTCGTGATTTGCGCGTGCGGCCGCCTCCTTCACATAGGCCAGTCCCCTGACGAGATAAGGGTTGTGGCCAATGGTTACCCCGGTGATCTTGAAGTTTTCCACGGCACGCGCCGTGTGCACGCCCCAATAGACATCAGCCGGAATTTCCTTCGTCCCGAGCAAATCATGCTCCCTGCGCGTCACACTCACTTTTTCCTCCACTGGCTTTTAAGTGTTGTAATATCTGTAAAGCTGTCTTACAGATTTTTCGACCTTAATCTTGGTGGAGGAGAAGGTCAATCATATCGAATACCCTTGACGAACGGCATTATCTGCCATTATGAGGGCAAAAATCTGTCATGCAGCTTTACAGCATGCATGTATTCGCTGGCCATGTTTCCAGCCCTGGGGACGACGCCAGTTCCACTTTGATTTCCGGCTTATTGCCGATTACAAGCGTTTTATCGGGAGGATAAATCCATGCATTCTGGAAAAACGGCACCCGCCGAACGTGAGGTCTTCATCGAGGAGGATCTCGGTTACCATAAAGCCCTGAAGCCGCGCCAAATCCAGATGATCGCCATCGGTGGCGCCATCGGCACGGGGCTCTTTCTGGGTGCCGGTGGGCGTCTCGCTCAGGCTGGTCCGGCGCTGGTTTTCGTTTATGCGCTTTGCGGTTTCTTCGCGTTTCTGGTGCTGCGCGCGCTCGGCGAGCTGATCATGCATCGCCCGAGCTCCGGTTCCTTCGTCTCCTATGCCCGTGAATTCTACGGCGAGAAAATGGCCTTTGCGGCCGGCTGGATGTATTGGCTGAACTGGGCCATGACCTCGGTGGCTGACGTGACCGCCGTCGCGCTCTATATGAATTTCTTTAAACAATACGTGCCCTGGCTTGCAGGCATCGATCAGTGGGTGTTTGCGATGACCGCGCTCGTCGTCGTGCTGGCGATGAACATGCTGTCGGTCAAGGTCTTCGGCGAACTGGAGTTCTGGTTCAGCCTGATCAAGGTTCTTGCGCTCGCCATTTTCCTCGTCGTTGGCGTCTACTTCGTTATTTTCGGCACGCCCATCGAAGGACACGTCACCGGCTTTAGCCTGATTACGGACAATGGCGGCTTTTTCCCGAACGGCATTCTGCCGGCCTTCGTGATCATACAGGGTGTCGTCTTCGCTTATGCCTCGATCGAGCTGATCGGCACGGCGGCGGGTGAAACCGAAGACCCGCGCAAGGTCATGCCCCGCGCCATCCGCGCCGTCGTTCTACGCCTTGTGGTGTTTTACGTCGGTTCGGTGCTGCTGTTCACGCTGCTTCTGCCCTACACCGCCTACAAGGCCGGTGAGAGCCCCTTCGTCACCTTCTTCGGCTCCATCGGTGTAGAGGGCGCTGACGTGATCATGAACCTCGTGGTTCTGACAGCCGTATTGTCCTCGCTGAATGCCGGTCTTTATTCCACCGGCCGCATTCTGCACTCCATGGCGGTTTCCGGCTCGGCTCCGGCAGCGCTCGCAAAGATGAACAAGAACGGCGTACCCTATGGCGGCATTGCGGTCACCGCCGTCGTCACGGTTCTCGGCGTTGCCTTGAACGCGGTCGTTCCATCTTCTGCCTTCGAGATCGCGCTCAACCTTTCGGCACTCGGCATCATCTGCGCATGGGCCGTCATCGTGCTCTGCCAGCTGAAGCTCTGGCAGCTTTCGCAGCGCGGTGAGATCGCGCGTCCGGATTTCCGCATGTTCGGCGCGCCCTATACCGGCATCCTCACGCTCATCTTCCTGTTCGGTGTGCTGGTGCTGATGGCCTTCGACTATCCCGTCGGCTCGTGGACGATCGCTTCGCTGATCGTGATCATCCCGGCGCTGGTCATCGGCTGGTATCTGCTGCGCGACCGCATCTATCGACTGGCCGCTGAACGGGCAGGATCGGGAGCGTCGCATTGAGCGGGCAGGGCATATCCCCACTGGTGGCGGTCATCGCCACCGGTGGCACCATCGCCAGCCGGCGCGGCGCCGATGGCGCCAGCACCCCGACCCTTTCCGGCGAGGACCTGCTGGCGCTGGTGCCGCAAATCAACGCCCGGCTGAAGCCTGTCAACCTGATGGCGAAGGATTCGTCCAGCCTGACATTGGCCGACATGCAGCGTATCAGCGATGCCGTTGGCATCGAACTCAGCGATCCCGCCGTGGCGGGCATCGTCGTTCTGCATGGAACCGACGCGATGGAAGAATCCTCGCTGCTCGTCCATCTGCAGCACACCCTTGCCAAACCGGTGGTCTTCACCGGCGCGCAATTTACGGCGGACCACAAGCAAGCGGACGGACCGGCCAATCTGGCCCGGGCCATAGAAACAGCGCTCGATCAGCGGAATGCTGAGAAGGGTGTGCTGCTTTCCTTCGGTGGCCGCTGTCTGCCGGCCTGGGGGCTTTACAAGCTGAGTGCGGATGCGGCGGATGCCTTCCGTTCGGCGCGACCGCTGGTCCAGGCCGCAGCATTGACGCTTGCTGCTCCCGTCACGGATATCAGGGTCGATATCGTCGCCATTCATCCCGGCTGCGACGCGACCCATATCGATGCGAGCCTTGAAGCTGGTGCAAAAGGTATCGTGCTTGCCGCACTCGGTTCCGGCAATGCCAATCCGCTTATTGCTGACGCGGTGAAGCGCTGCGCAGAGCGCAGCGTTCCGGTCGTGGTTTCCAGCCGTGTGCCGGAAGGACAGCTGGTCGCAAGTTATGGCGGCGGCGGTGGTGGACATGATCTCGTAGCTGTGGGCGCGGTGCATTCATCCACGCTTCGGCCAGGGCAGGCCCGCATTCTGCTGGCAGCGCTGCTCGCCGACAACAGCCCGGCAGAAACCATCCTGTCTGCCTTTGGCGAGCCGCTCTCACACTAAGAAGCGGATTAGGACGTGGAAAGGATGCCCGTCTCCGCGGGTATCGAAATTCCTATAGGATTCCTATTTTATTCCATCTGCGGCCGTCTCGAACCTTTATGCGGTTCGGGTGCATTCTTCTGTTCGGGAAGGGATGGTGTTCCCTTCTCAGCCAGAAAGAATGAAAAGCGGCGTCCCACATGGCGGCGCTTTTCTTCCTGTCCGGCTCCCAGATGAAAAAGGAGTCTCATCGATGATGGACGTTATTCTGATTGGTGCAGCGACGGTATTTTTCGCCCTCTGCTTTGCCTATACGCGCGCCTGCGACCGGCTTTAGGCGGAGGCTGCTATGACCTTCGATTACATCCTGAGCGGCGCCGTCACGATCTTTATCGCCGCCTATCTCACCTATGCTCTCATTCGCCCCGAACGCTTTTGACCGAAGCGACGGCTATTGAAAGTTAAAGTACCATGACCCTCAATGGATGGTTTCAGGTCCTGCTTTTCTGCGGGATCGTTTTTGCGCTAGTGAAGCCGCTCGGCTTTTACATGGCGCGTGTCTTTAATGGTGACCGCACCCTGCTGTCGCCGGTTCTCGCACCCGTCGAGCGCGGTCTCTACGCCCTTGCCGGCACCAGCGAGCGCGAGGAGCAGCACTGGACGACCTATGCGTTTTCCATGCTTCTTTTCAACCTTCTTGGTTTTGCCCTGCTTTATGCGCTGATGCGCTTTCAGGCCGTGTTGCCCTATAACCCGCAGGGGATGCCGGCCGTCGGGCCTGAATTGTCCTTCAATACGGCGGTCAGCTTCGTCACCAATACCAACTGGCAGAATTACGGCGGCGAAAGCACCCTGTCCTATCTGACCCAGATGGCCGGTCTCACCGTGCAGAATTTCGTCTCGGCCGCCACGGGCATGGCGATCGCCATCGGCCTCATCCGCGCTTTCTCGCGTGCCTCCGGCAAGGCCATCGGCAACTTCTGGGTGGATATGGTCCGCTCCACGCTCTACGTGCTCCTGCCGCTCTGCATTATTCTCACACTCGTTTATGTGTGGCTCGGCGTGCCGCAAACGCTTGGGCCCTATGTCACGGCGCAGACGCTGGAAGGCGCGCAGCAGACGATTGCCGTCGGCCCCGTGGCGTCGCAGCTGGCGATCAAGATGCTTGGCACCAATGGCGGCGGTTTCTTCAATGCCAATTCCGCGCATCCCTTCGAGAACCCGGACGCCATCTCCAACATGATCCAGATGGTGTCGATCTTCGCGATCGGCGCGGCCTTCACCAATGTCTTCGGCCGCATGGTCGGTAACCAGCGCCAGGGCTGGGCGATCCTTGCCGCCATGGGTGTGCTGTTCATCGCTGGCGTCGCCGTCACCTATTGGGCGGAAGCGGCCGGAAACCCGCTGATGCACGGCTTTGGTCTCGCTGGTGGTAACATGGAGGGCAAGGAGGTCCGCTTCGGCGTGGCGCTCTCGTCGCTCTTTGCGGTGATCACCACGGCCGCATCCTGTGGCGCGGTCAATGCCATGCATGGCAGCTTCACGGCGCTGGGTGGTCTTATCCCGCTTATCAATATGCAGCTGGGCGAAGTGATCGTCGGTGGCGTGGGCGCGGGTTTCTACGGCATTCTGCTCTTCATCGTCATTGCCATCTTCGTGGCGGGGCTGATGGTCGGCCGCACGCCGGAATATCTCGGCAAGAAGATCGAGGCCAAGGAAATGAAGATGGCGGTTCTGGCCATTCTCTGCCTGCCGCTCGCCATGCTGGCGTTTACGGCAACGGCCACGGTTCTACCCTCGGCGGTAGCGTCGATCGGAACGGCCGGGCCGCATGGCTTCTCCGAAATCCTCTATGCCTATACCTCGGCAGCGGCCAATAACGGCTCGGCTTTCGGCGGTCTGACCGGCAATACCACCTGGTACAACATCACCCTGGGTTTCGGCATGCTGATGGGGCGTTTTCTGGTCATCATTCCGGCGCTCGCGATTGCCGGCTCGCTGGTCACCAAGAAGACCGTTCCCGCCTCGGCAGGCACCTTTCCGACAGATGGCCCGCTGTTCGTTGGCCTGCTTGTCGGCACGATCCTGATTGTCGGTGGTCTCACCTTCCTGCCGGCACTCGCGCTCGGCCCAGTTGCCGAACACCTGGTCATGGCGGCAGGCCAGCTCTTCTGAGGTGATGCCATGAATGATGACGTATCTCGACGTAACCGCATCGTTCCCGCCCGCAAAGGCGCTCCCTTCAAAGGGAGCGCCACGCCCGGCGGCTGGTGCGCCTCCAATCTCATTCTTGCGATGATGGCGGCTCTGTTCGCCGCCGTTGTTGCTCTCGAAGTTATCACGGGCTGATCGACCGCCTCGGTCGCCCTGTTTCAAACGCTGGAGCCTCTTCATGAGCCAGTCCAAACAAGCGAGCATCCTCGATTCTCGCATTCTCGTGTCGGCCATCGCCGACGCATTCAAAAAGCTCAACCCGCGCACGCTTGCGCGCAACCCGGTCATGTTCGTGGTGGCGACGGTGTCGGTGCTGACAACGGTGCTGTTCATCCGCGATCTCATCACTGGCGGCACCAATCTCGCCTTTTCCTTCCAGATCAATCTCTGGCTCTGGTTCACCGTGCTGTTTGCCAATTTCGCTGAAGCCGTCGCCGAAGGGCGCGGAAAGGCGCAGGCGGATTCCCTGCGCAAGACCCGCACGGAAACCCAGGCGAAACTTCTAAACGGCGATGATCGCAGCCAGTATAAAATGGTTGCGGGCGACAGCCTGAAGGTGAACGATGTCGTTCTCGTCGAAGCAGGCGATATCATCCCCTCCGACGGTGAAGTCATCGAGGGTGTCGCCTCCGTCAACGAGGCGGCGATCACAGGCGAATCCGCCCCCGTCATCCGCGAATCCGGCGGCGACCGCTCGGCTGTTACCGGCGGCACGCAGGTTCTGTCGGACTGGATCCGCGTTCGCATCACCGCCGCTGCCGGCTCAACCTTCCTCGACCGGATGATTTCGCTGGTCGAAGGTGCCGAGCGCCAGAAGACACCAAACGAGATCGCGCTCAACATCTTGCTTGCGGGCATGACGCTGATCTTCGTTCTCGCCACCGCGACCATTCCGAGCTTTGCGGCCTATGCGGGCGGTTCCATCCCGATCATCGTGCTGGTGGCGCTGTTCGTCACGCTCATCCCCACCACCATCGGCGCGCTGCTGTCTGCCATCGGCATTGCCGGCATGGACCGTCTGGTACGTTTCAACGTTCTCGCCATGTCCGGCCGCGCCGTCGAGGCGGCGGGTGACGTCGATACGCTGCTGCTCGACAAGACCGGCACCATCACGCTTGGCAACCGGCAGGCGACCGAGTTCCGCCCTATCCCCGGCGTTTCCGAACAGGAACTTGCCGATGCCGCCCAACTCGCCTCGCTCGCCGACGAAACGCCGGAAGGCCGCTCCATCGTGGTTCTGGCCAAGGAAAAATACGGCATCCGCGCCCGGGACATGCAGAAGCTGCACGCCACTTTCGTACCCTTCACCGCCCAGACCCGCATGAGCGGCGTCGATTTTGAAGGCGCCTCCATTCGCAAGGGCGCGGTTGATGCGGTTCTTACCTATGTCGATGGCGGCGCTCTGCAACATGGCAATGCGGCGCTTGCCCTCAAAACCGAAACGGACGCTACGCGGGCTATCCGCACAATAGCGGAAGACATCGCCAAGGCCGGCGGCACACCGCTTGCCGTCGTGCGTGATGGCAAGCTGCTCGGCGTCGTGCAACTGAAGGATATCGTCAAGGGCGGCATTCGCGAACGTTTCGCGGAGCTTCGCCGCATGGGCATCCGCACCGTGATGATCACCGGCGACAATCCGATGACCGCCGCCGCCATCGCAGCGGAAGCAGGTGTGGATGATTTCCTCGCCCAGGCGACGCCGGAAAACAAGCTGGAGCTTATCCGCGAGGAACAGGCCAAGGGCAAGCTCGTCGCCATGTGCGGCGACGGCACCAATGACGCGCCGGCGCTGGCGCAGGCTGATGTCGGTGTTGCCATGAATACCGGCACGGTGGCGGCGCGCGAGGCCGGCAACATGGTCGATCTCGACAGCGACCCGACCAAGCTCATCGAGATCGTCGAAATCGGCAAGCAGTTGCTGATGACGCGCGGTGCGCTGACGACCTTCTCCATCGCCAACGACATCGCCAAATATTTCGCCATCATCCCGGCGATGTTCCTGGCGCTCTATCCGCAGCTTGGCGTCCTCAACGTGATGGGGCTTTCGACGCCGCAGAGCGCGATCCTGTCGGCGATCATCTTCAACGCGCTCATCATCATCGCGCTCATCCCGCTGTCGCTGAAGGGTGTCAAATACCGTCCTATCGGTGCCGGAGCGCTCCTGTCGCGCAATCTGGTCATTTATGGTCTCGGCGGCATCATCGTTCCCTTCATCGGCATCAAGCTCATCGACCTCGCCGTCACGGCGCTCGGTCTCGCCTGAGGAGTAAAGACAATGTTTAGACAGCTTCGTCCCGCACTGGTGCTGATCCTCGCCACCACGGCCATTACCGGCCTTGCCTATCCGCTGGGCATGACGGGTCTCGCGCAGGCGCTCTTTCCTGTTCAGGCCAATGGCAGCCTGATCGAGAAGGATGGCAAGGTGGTCGGCTCGCAATTGATCGGTCAGGCCTTCACTGGCGAGACCTATTTTCACGGGCGCCCCTCCGCCGCCGGCGACGGATATAATGCGGCCTCATCGTCCGGTTCCAATCTCGGCCCGACGAGCGCTAAGCTCATCGACCGGGTGAAGACGGATTATGAAGCCGCAAAGGCAGAAAACCCTACGGCCGAAGTTCCCGCCGATCTGGTGACGGCATCGGGCAGCGGCCTTGATCCGCATGTCTCGCCTGAGGCCGCCTATTTCCAGGTGCCGCGTGTTGCGAAGGCAAGGGGCATGGATGAAGCCGCGCTGCGCGCCCTCGTCGAGCGTCATGTCGAAGCGCCCGAACTCGGCTTCATGGGCGAGCCCGTTGTAAATGTGTTGGCACTCAATATGGCACTTGACGCAGCCGGCTCATAAACTGAAATGGCTATGGCTTCTCCGGAAGCCATAGCCTCGACCACTGGTGGTTAAATGCCCGACGATATCAGCAATATGCCGAGCCGACCGTCGCCCGATGCGCTGCTGGAAAATGCCCAGCGCGAGGCAAGAGGCCGGCTGAAGATTTTTCTGGGGGCCGCACCCGGCGTCGGCAAGACCTATGAGATGCTGATGTCCGGCCGGGCCAAGCTTGCGGATGGTGTCGATACCCTTATCGGCGTCGTAGAAACCCATGGCCGCCGGGAAACCGAGGCGCTGGTCGACGGATTGGATGTTATCCCCCGCAAGCGCATTGATTATCGCGGTCAGGTGCTTGAGGAGATGGATATCGACGCCATTCTCGCCCGTCGCCCCGCTCTGGTTCTGGTCGATGAACTTGCCCATACGAATGCCGCCGGCAGCCGCCATCCCAAGCGCTACATGGATGTTCAGGAAATCCTCGCGCAGGGCATCGATGTCTATACTACGCTCAATATCCAACATGTCGAAAGCCTGAACGATGTGGTGGCGCAGATCACCCGCATCCGCGTGCGCGAAACGGTGCCGGACAGCATCATCGACCGGGCCGACGATGTGGAAATCATCGATATCACCCCGGATGATCTGATCAAGCGGCTGCAGGACGGCAAGGTCTACCTGCCGCGTACCGCCCGGCGCGCCATCGAGAATTATTTCTCCCGGGGCAATCTGACGGCGCTGCGCGAACTCGCACTGCGCCGCACGGCGCAGCGGGTGGACGAGCAATTGCTAAACCACATGCAGTCCCATGCCATTTCCGGCCCGTGGGCGGCGGGGGATCGGGTTCTGGTCTGTCTCGACCATGGCGGCAACGGGCCGGGGCTGGTGCGTTATGCCCGCAGGCAGGCGGACCGACTGCGTGCGCCGTGGACGGCGCTGCATCTCGACACGCCGCGTTCGCAGCAACTATCTGAGGTGGAGAAGGATCGGCTGGCGGGCACCATGCGGCTTGCCCAGCAGCTGGGTGGCGAAACGGTAACCCTGCCGGCACTCGATCTCACACGCGAGATCATCGCTTACGCCAATGCCAATAATTTCACCCACATCATCATCGGCCGCCCGCGAAAATCCTGGTGGCAGCGGATTTTTCAGCGCTCGCTGACGCATGATCTGATCGACCACGCCGGCGACATAAGCGTGCACGTCATTTCCGGCGATAAGAATGAGGAAAAGACGGGGCAGGCCGTGAAGCTCGCACCGGCGCGATCCCGCCAGTCTTTCCGGTCCTATCTCAACAGCACCGTTTTCGTCGGTCTGGCGATCATCGTTGGCATCGTGCTCGATCAGACGCTCGACGTTCAAAATCTCGCGCTCGTCTTCCTGATGGCCGTTCTGGCTGCCGCCGTGCGCGGCGGTCTCGGACCGGCGCTTTATGCCTCGCTGCTCGGTGCGGTCGCGTTCAACTTCTTCTTTCTGGAGCCGCGTTATACGCTGACGGTCAGTTCTCCTGATAGCCTTGTCGCCCTTTTGTTTTATTTCGGCGTGGCTCTTGTTGCCTCCAATCTTACGGTTGCCGTGCAGCGGCAGGCGGCCTCCGCACGCTCGAGGGCGCGAACGACCGAAGATCTCTATCTGTTTTCGAAAAAGCTGGCCGGCACGGGAACGCTTGATGATGTGTTGTGGGCAGCTGCATATCAGATGGCGTCGATGCTGAAGGTGAGGGTGGTCCTGCTTATGCCGGAAAACGGGGCCATTGCCGTCAAGGCGGGTTATCCGCCTGACGATACGTTGGTGGATGCCGATATCGCCGCCGCGCAATGGGCATGGGAACATAACAAGGCGGCAGGTCGTGGCGCGGATACGTTGCCGGGTGCCAAAAGGCTTTATCTCCCGCTTCGCACCGGCAGCGGTGCGGTGGGTGTGGTGGGTCTGGATGACGACCGAAGCGGACCGCTTTTGACGCCGGAACAGCAGCGGCTTTTCGATGCGCTGGCCGACCAGGCCGCGCTGGCGGTTGAACGTATCCAGCTCGCCGCGGATGTCGACCGGGCAAGGCTGGCGGCTGAAACCGACCGCCTGCGTACAGCACTTCTGACCTCCATTTCCCACGACCTCAAAACCCCGCTTGCAGCGATCTTGGGTTCGGCCGGAACGCTCAAGGATTTTGCCGATGACATTCCGCCCGATGCGCGTGCCGAACTGCTGTCGACGATCGTCGAGGAATCCGAACGGCTGAACCGTTTCATCTCCAATCTTCTCGATATGACGAGGATTGGATCAGGTGCGATGGAGCCGAATTACGGACTGCATTTCCTTGGCGACATGGTCGGAACGGCGCTGTCGCGCGCGGCGAAGATCGTTGTCCGGCATGAGGTCGTTCTCGATATCCCCTCCGACCTGCCGATGCTGAAGGTTGATCCCGTGCTTTTCGAACAGGTGCTGTTCAACCTCATCGACAATGCGGCCAAATACGCTCCCGAACACACGACCATTGCGATACGCGGCTGGCGGCAGGGAAAAAATATCTTCCTGTCGGTCGCCGATGAGGGGCCGGGCATTCCGCCCGATGATCTTGAGCGGGTTTTCGACAGTTTTTACCGGGTCCGCAAGGTTGACCATGTGCAGGCGGGAACGGGGCTGGGTCTCTCCATCTGCAAGGGGTTCATCGAGGCTATGGGTGGCTCGATCCGGGCGGAAAACAGATCGGATCGCGGCGGAGCGCAATTTTCCATAGGCTTGCCCGTCGCGGTCGATACGCCGGTGCTGGATCATGATTAAGGCGCTATTGCCGGCGAGAGAGGATTACGCATTGCGCCGTGCCGCTGAAGGAGATCGGGAATGACCAATTCCGCCGTTCGTATTCTGATCGTCGATGACGAGCCGCCGATCCGCAAGCTGCTGCGGGTGGGTCTGTCGACCCAGGGATATGCGGTGAGCGAGGCGATGAATGCGAAGGTGGCGATGGAACTGGTCCGGGAAGACAAGCCGGATCTTGTCGTGCTCGATCTCGGGCTGCCGGATTTGTCCGGACATGATCTTCTGGAGAAGTGGCGCGGCGAAGGTCTGGCGCTGCCGGTCATCATCCTCTCCAGCCGCACGGATGAGGCAGGTATTGTCAGGGCGCTGGAACTGGGGGCGGATGATTATGTCAGCAAGCCTTTCGGCATGAACGAACTTGTCGCCCGCATCCGTGTGGCCCTGCGCCATCGCCTGCAAACACAGGGTGAGAAGCCAGTCTTCCAGACCGGTGACCTCTCGGTTGATCTTGTCCGGCGCATCGTCAAGGTGGAGGATCGCGAGGTGAAGCTCTCACCCAAGGAATATGATATTCTGCGTGTTCTGGTGCAGCATGCCGGCAAGGTACTGACACACCGTTTTTTGCTGGAGCATGCTTGGGACGAATTGACCGATGTGCAATATCTGCGGGTTTACGTGCGCCAGCTGCGCCAAAAGATCGAAAAAATCCCGGATCAACCGCGTTATATCCTGACGGAAACCGGGGTCGGTTACCGGTTGCAGGAGGTTTGAGGGCGCCGCAAGGCGACGCCCTCTGATCGGTGTCAGACGGCGGCGCAGATCGACAGGAATTCGTCCACATCGGCCTCGGTCGTCGCAAAGCTGGTGACCATGCGGATCAGCACTTCGTCCTTGCCGACATTTTCCGGCATGTCGCGCGGCTCCAGCCAGTCATAGAATTTCGCGCCTTTTTGCGTCGCCGCTTCGGCGGCTGCCTTGGGCAGAATGGCGAAAACTTCGTTGGCTTGTGTCGGCCATGCCAGACGGGCGCTGTTCAGTGAGCCGAAACCGGCGCGCAGCCGATTGGCCATGGCATTGGCATGGCCGGCGAGACCGAGCCACAGATCGTCCTGCAGGTAGGCTTCGAATTGCGCAGCGATGAAACGTGATTTCGAAAAAAGCTGGGCGGTGCGCTTGCGCAGGAAGGAGAAGTCCCGGGGAAGCGAAGGATCGAAAAACACGATCGCTTCGGCACACCAGCAGCCGTTTTTCGTGCCGCCGAAAGACAGAACGTCGACGCCGCGTTTCCAGGTCATTTCAGCCGGGGTCGTGCCGAGTGCGGCAAGCGCATTGGCAAACCGCGCGCCATCCATATGCAGTGGCAGGCCGTTGTCTTTTGCGATTTTGGCGATGGCGTCGATTTCATCAAGCGTATAAACGGTGCCGGCTTCAGTCGCCTGCGTCATGGTGATGGCAGCGGCGCGGCCGTGGTGCACGGCATCCTGCGGATAACGCGCAATGCGCTCGATCAGGTTTTCCGGCAGCATCTTACCATCAGGCCCTTCGACGGCGACCATGCGCATGCCGGAAAAGAAATCCGGGGCGCCGCATTCATCTTCGATCACATGCGCTTCGGAATGGCAGAAAGTCAGGCCGCCGGGACGGGCAATGCTGGCGAGCGAAAGCGAATTTGCCGCCGTTCCTGTCGCGACGAAAAACACCGCGACTTCGCGTTCAAAGATTTCGTTGAAGCGTTTTTCGATGGAGAGATCGAGTTCGCTGGTGCCGTAAGCGGCGGCAAAACGCGTGGATTCCCGCGACAGCCGTTCATTGACGGCCGGATGGGCGCCAGCCCAATTGTCTGAAGCAAAAAACATCTCTGATGGCTTTCCGATAGCTGAGGGTCTGTGTTGGGCTGCGTGAAGCTATGACGGACAAAGTTCTAGGACCTAAGATTGCGATTGGCAAATCGGGCAATGAAAGCAATGTCCCAGCGGCTGTTTCGACAAGAAAGTTTCGCACAATAGGTCAGTATCGAAACTTCGCTGCAAACAGGGGCATTCACTAATTGGATTCGGACCCTTGCTAAATTCAGCCATTTCTGCCAAAATTAGCAGGAATTGAGACAGTCTTGCTGTCCTAAATTTAATCCAGCCGGCATGAATGCGGATTTTGCGGGAAGCAGAAATCCGTATCGAGCCGGATCTTCGCATGAAACCGTGCAAGTAATTTTGCAGGAGGGACAAAAATGATGAACAAGCCGCAGGCGGATATCGCCGCCGCAACCCTGACCACAGACTGTCCCACCGCGGCTGCGGCCGCACCCGTTTCTGCGAAAGCGCGTTTCGCGGGCGGCTTGCCGGAAAAGCAGGGTCTTTACGATCCCGCCAATGAACATGACGCCTGCGGCGTCGGCTTCGTTGCCCATATGAAGGGCGTCAAGTCGCACCAGATCGTCAGTGACGGCCTGTTCATCCTCGAAAACCTCACGCATCGTGGCGCGGTTGGCGCTGATCCGCTGATGGGTGATGGCGCGGGCATTCTCGTGCAAATCCCCGACCGTTTCTTCCGCGAGGAAATGGCGACGCAGGGCGTGACGCTGCCGAAGGCAGGTGAATATGCTGTTGGCCACATCTTCATGCCGCGCGATCCTTCCCGCATCGAACATTACAAGAAGGTCATCGTCGACGTCATTGGCGAAGAGGGGCAACAGTTCCTCGGCTTCCGCGACGTGCCCGTTGATAATTCCTCGCTGTCGAAGGCGCCTGATATCGCCGCCACCGAACCGCACCATGTTCAGGTCTTCATCGGCGCCGGCCGTGATGCCGCGACCAATCATGACTTCGAGCGGAAGCTGTTCCTGATCCGCAAGGTTCTTTCCAACCGCATCTATGATGAGGGCGGCGGCAAGGAAACGCAGGATTTTTACCCGGTTTCGCTGTCGTCTTCGACCATCGTCTACAAGGGCATGTTCCTCGCCTATCAGGTTGGCGCCTATTACAAGGATCTGGCGGACCCGCGTTTCGAATCCGCCGTTGCGCTGGTGCATCAGCGTTTCTCGACCAACACCTTCCCGTCCTGGAAGCTGGCGCATCCTTACCGCATGGTTGCCCATAACGGTGAAATCAACACGCTGCGCGGCAACGTCAACTGGATGGCGGCGCGTCAGGCGTCGGTGTCGTCGGCGCTGTTCGGCGATGACATTTCCAAGCTCTGGCCGATTTCCTATGAAGGCCAGTCTGATACCGCCTGTTTCGACAACGCGCTAGAATTCCTCGTGCGCGGCGGTTATTCCATGGCGCATGCCGTGATGATGCTGATCCCGGAAGCCTGGTCGGGCAACCTGTCAATGTCGGCGGAACGTAAGGCGTTTTACGAATATCATGCCGCGCTGATGGAGCCGTGGGACGGCCCCGCCGCCGTTGCCTTTACCGATGGCAAGCAGATCGGCGCGACGCTTGACCGTAACGGCCTGCGTCCGGCGCGTTATCTCGTCACCGATGATGACCGCGTCATCATGGCGTCGGAAGCCGGCACGCTGCCGGTGCCGGAGGAGCGCATCATCAAGAAGTGGCGTTTGCAGCCGGGAAAGATGCTGCTGATCGATATGGAAAAGGGCGCGATCATTTCCGACGAGGATGTGAAGCACGAGCTTGCCGCCAAGCACCCTTACCGCACCTGGCTCGACCGCACCCAGCTCATCCTTGAGGATCTGAAGCCGGTGGAGCCGCGCGCGCTACGCCGTGACGTGTCCCTGCTCGACCGTCAGCAGGCCTTCGGCTACACCAGCGAAGACACTAAGCTCCTGATGTCGCCGATGGCGACGACCGGTCAGGAAGCCATCGGCTCGATGGGCACCGATACGCCGATTTCGGCCATGTCGGACAAGTCGAAGCTGCTTTATACCTATTTCAAGCAGAACTTCGCGCAGGTCACCAACCCGCCGATCGACCCGATCCGCGAAGAACTTGTCATGAGCCTCGTCTCGTTCATCGGCCCGCGCCCGAACCTTCTCGATCACGAAGGGGCGGCCCGCGCCAAGCGTCTGGAAGTGCGCCAGCCGATCCTGACCAATGGCGATCTGGAAAAGATCCGCTCCATCGGCCACACGGAAGACCGTTTCGACACCAAGACGCTCGACTTCACCTATGATGTGGAGCGCGGTGCCGAAGGCATGCCCGAAATGCTCGACCGCCTGTGCGAGCGGGCGGAATCGGCCGTTCGCGGCGGCTACAACATCATCGTTCTTTCCGACCGCCAGCTTGGCCCTGATCGTATCGCGATCCCGGCACTTCTGGCGACGGCCGCGGTACACCATCACCTGATCCGCAAGGGTCTGCGCACCTCTGTCGGTCTCGTCGTGGAAACCGGTGAGCCGCGCGAAGTCCACCATTTCTGCCTGCTCGCCGGTTATGGCGCGGAGGCGATCAACCCCTATCTCGCCTTCGACACGCTTCTCGACATGCACAAGCACGGCGCCTTCCCGAAGGAAGTGTCCGACGATGAAGTCGTCTATCGCTATATCAAGGCGGTCGGTAAGGGCATCCTAAAGGTCATGTCCAAGATGGGCATTTCCACCTACCAGTCCTATTGCGGCGCGCAGATTTTCGACGCCGTTGGCCTGTCTTCGCAATTCGTTGAGCAATATTTCTTCGGCACCGCTACCTCCATCGAAGGTGTGGCCCTGACGGAAATCGCCGAAGAAACCGTAACGCGCCATACGGCGGCTTTCGGCAAGGACCCGATCCTTGCCAATACGCTCGATATCGGCGGTGAATATGCGTATCGCATGCGCGGCGAAAGCCACGCCTGGACGCCGGATGCCGTCGCCTCGCTGCAACATGCCGTGCGCGGTAACAGCCAGGACCGCTACCGCGAATTCGCCGGGATGGTGAATGAGACGGCGCTGCGCATGAACACCATTCGCGGCCTGTTCAACATCAAGTCTGCGGAAGCGCTCGGCCGCAAGCCGGTTTCCATCGATGAAGTCGAACCCGCGGCAGACATCGTCAAGCGCTTTTCGACAGGCGCCATGTCCTTCGGCTCGATCAGCCGCGAGGCGCATACCACGCTTGCCATCGCCATGAACCAGATCGGTGGCAAATCCAATACGGGTGAGGGTGGCGAAGAATCCGACCGTTATCTGCCGCTGCTCAATGGCAAGCCGAACCCGGAACGCTCGGCCATCAAGCAGATCGCGTCCGGTCGTTTTGGCGTGACGACGGAATATCTCGTTAATGCCGATATGCTGCAGATCAAGGTGGCGCAGGGTGCCAAGCCCGGCGAAGGCGGGCAGTTGCCCGGCCACAAGGTGGATGCGACTGTTGCCAAGACCCGTCACTCCACGCCGGGCGTCGGCCTCATCTCGCCGCCGCCGCACCACGATATCTACTCCATCGAAGATCTGGCGCAGCTGATCTACGACCTGAAGAACGTCAATCCGGAAGCCGATGTTTCGGTGAAACTGGTGTCGGAAGTCGGCGTCGGCACGGTTGCCGCCGGCGTTGCAAAGGCGCGCGCCGACCACATCACTGTTTCCGGTTTCGATGGCGGTACGGGTGCTTCGCCGCTCACCTCGCTCAAGCACGCGGGCAGCCCTTGGGAAATCGGCCTTGCCGAAACCCAGCAGACCCTGGTGTTGAACGGCCTTCGCTCGCGCGTTGCGCTGCAGGTGGATGGCGGTCTGAAGACCGGCCGCGATGTCATCATCGGCGCGCTTCTGGGTGCGGATGAGTTCGGCTTTGCCACCGCGCCGTTGATTGCGGCCGGCTGCATCATGATGCGCAAGTGCCACCTCAATACCTGCCCGGTGGGCGTCGCCACGCAGGACCCGGTTCTGCGCAAGCGCTTCAAGGGTACGCCGGAACACGTCATCAACTATTTCTTCTTCGTCGCCGAAGAAGTGCGCGAAATCCTTGCCTCGCTGGGCGTTACCCGGCTGGACGAGATCATCGGCGCTTCCGAACTGCTCGAGAAGGATGAGATGCTGGCACACTGGAAGGCCAAAGGGCTGGATTTCAGCCGCATCTTCCACAAGGTCGAGGCTCCCAAGGAAGCGACCTTCTGGACAGAACGCCAGAAGCATCCGATAGACGACATTCTCGACCGCAAGCTGATCGAGAAGTCTCTGCCGTCGCTCGAAAACCGCGAGCCTGTCGTGTTCGAAGTGCCGATCAAGAACGTCGATCGTTCCGCCGGTGCCATGCTTTCGGGTGCGCTTGCCAAGCGTTGGGGTCACAAGGGCCTGAAGGACGATACGATCCACGTAACGCTGCGCGGCACGGCCGGGCAGTCCTTCGGTGCCTTCCTTGCCCGCGGCATCACCTTCGATCTGGTGGGTGACGGTAACGACTATGTCGGCAAGGGTCTTTCGGGTGGTCGCATCATCGTGCGCCCCCCGGAAAACACCCGCATCGTCGCGGAAAACTCGATCATCGTCGGCAATACCGTGCTTTACGGCGCGATCACCGGCGAGTGCTATTTCCGCGGTGTCGCGGGCGAGCGTTTCGCGGTGCGTAACTCCGGCGCTGTTGCTGTTGTCGAAGGCGTGGGCGATCACGGTTGTGAATATATGACGGGCGGCATCGTCGTCGTTCTTGGCGAAACGGGCCGTAACTTCGCGGCCGGCATGTCCGGCGGTGTAGCTTATGTTCTCGACGAGAAGGGCGATTTCGCCACCCGCTGCAACATGGCCATGGTCGAGCTGGAGCCGGTTCCGGAAGAAGACGACATGCTGGAGAAGCTGCATCATCACGGTGGCGACCTCATGCACAAGGGACGTGTGGACGTTTCCGAGGACATGACACGTCATGACGAGGAGCGCCTTTACCAGCTGATCTCGAACCACTTCCACTACACGAATTCGTCGCGCGCCAAGGATATACTCGACCGCTGGAGCGAGTTCCGTCCGAAGTTCCGCAAGGTCATGCCGGTCGAATACCGTCGTGCGCTTGAGGAAATGGAGCGCATGCGCATGGGCGTGGCGGCGGAATAATCCGCCGCGTGAGGACACTACACCAACTGGTCTCGCTGATAACAGCGGCCGCCGTTCCCACGGCGGTCACCTGGACGAGCGGCGAGACCGGATTTGAGTTCATCGTGCTGGGGGCGGCTATGGGTTTCGCTTACTGGTACTGGGGCCCGACAGGCGCTCCGCTTTGATGTGAGGACATAAACGTGGGCAAGGTAACAGGTTTTCTGGAGATTGACCGTCAGGTGGGCAAGTATCAGCCCGCATCTGATCGTATCCGCCATTTCCGCGAATTCACCATTCCGATGTCGGATGCCGAGGTGCAGAAGCAGTCGGCGCGCTGCATGGATTGCGGCATTCCCTATTGTCACGGCCCGACGGGCTGTCCCGTGCACAACCAGATCCCCGACTGGAACGATCTGGTCTATAACAACAATTGGGAAGAGGCGATCCGCAACCTCCATTCCACCAATAACTTCCCGGAATTTACCGGCCGCGTCTGTCCGGCGCCCTGCGAGGAAGCGTGCACGCTGAACCTCGAGGATGCGCCGGTCGCCATCAAGACGGTCGAGCAGGCGATCGCCGACAAGGCCTATGAGCTGGGCTTCATCGTGCCGAAGCCGGCAACGATCCATACCGGCAAGAAGGTCGCCATCATCGGTTCCGGCCCCTCGGGCATGGCGGCAGCGCAGCAGCTTGGCCGCGCCGGCCACGAAGTTCACGTTTATGAGCGTGAATCGAAGGCTGGGGGCCTGCTGCGTTATGGCATTCCGGACTTCAAGATGGAGAAAAACTTCATCGACCGCCGCGTCGAGCAGATCAAGGGCGAAGGCGTTACTTTCCATTGCGGCGTCAATGTCGGCGTGGATGTGACGGTCGAGGCGCTTCTCGCCGACCACGATGCCGTTCTTTATTGCGGCGGTTCGGAAACCCCGCGCCCGGCCGGTATCGGTGGTGCCGATTTTAATGGCGTTTACGATGCCATGCCTTACCTCGTGCAGCAGAACCGCCGCGTCGGTCGCGAAAACATCGACAGCGTCGGCTGGCCGGCCGATCCCATCCTCGCCGGCGGCAAGCATGTCGTCGTCGTTGGCGGCGGCGATACCGCATCTGACTGCGTCGGCACGGCGTTCCGTCAGGGTGCGGTGAAGGTCACGCAGCTCGACATCCGTCCGATGCCGCCTGAAAAGGAAGACAAGCTCGCGGTCTGGCCCTTCTGGGCAACCAAGATGCGCACCTCGTCCTCGCAGGCCGAAGGCGCCATCCGCGAGTTTCAGGTGGCGACGCTTGAATTCGTCGGCGAAGACGGCGTGTTGACGGGTGTGAAATGCTGTCAGGTGGATGATCGCCGCAAGCCGATCGCTGGTACTGAATTCATCATCAAGGCCGATCTCGCCTTCATCGCCATCGGCTTCTCCGGTCCCTTCACCGATAGCGTGCTGAAGGAAATGGAAGGCAAGCTGACGCTCAACACCGATCGCCGCGGCTCTACCAATGTCGTCGCCAACGAAACGGACTACAAAACCTCGGTCGACAAGCTGTGGACGGCGGGCGACGTTCGCCGTGGTCAATCGCTGGTGGTCTGGGCGATCCGCGAAGGCCGCCAGGCTGCGCGGGCGATCGATGAGGCGCTGATGGGCGCCACCGTTCTGCCGCGCTGAGCAGGCGGAATCGATAGGAAGCGGAAAGGCCTGTTGCAGACGCGACAGGCCTTTTTGTTTGACTGCTGCGTTCTCAGCAATAGGGAAGCGCGATGCGGAAGGAGGCGCCGCCGGTGGGGGAATCGCTGATGCTGATCTCGCCGCCGTGATACCGGACGATCTCCTGCACGAGGTTGAGCCCAAGTCCGGTGCCGTGATCCTTCGGTCTCATCCGGTGAAATGCATCGAAGACGAGTTCCCGTTCCGCCTCGGGAATACCGTTGCCTTCATCGGCTATCTCGATCACCCGGTTTGAGGCCACCCTTATAGTGATGGTTCCGCGATTGCCGCCATGTTCGATGGCGTTCTGCACGATGTTCATCAAAGCGCGCTGCAGCGAGGCGTCATCGGCAAGGGCGAGGATCGGTTCTTCTTCCGGCTCGAAGGACAGATTATATCCTTGTGAGATCGCAAGCGGTGCCATATCCGCGACGACGGACCTGCACAGGACGACGATATCAAGCGGAACAAGCGGTGCCTTCTGCCCGCCAAGGCGTTGCAGATCGAGCAATTGTTCGGCCAGCACGGCGATGCGGCTGGCATCCGCCAATATCCTGCTGCGGGCCGGGCCTTCCAGTAGGGTTTCAACGCGGGTCTGGAGAATGGCGACGGGGGTTCGCAATTCATGGGCGGCATCGAGAATGAAACGCTTGTGCCTTTCATAGCCATCGTCCAGCCGCTGCAATGCGCCGTTGACGGCATGCACGAGCGGCTGCACCTCCCTTGGAATATTGCCATCCGGCAATCGATATCCCCGTTTGTCGATATCGATGGTCTCCGCCGTACGGGCAATGGCGGACAGAGCCAAAAACTCTTTGCGGATGATCCAGGGAATGGTCACGATCGTCACGGCCGCCATGAGAATAAGAAACGGCATGATCAGGATGTTGGAGAAGAGGAGGACAGGAAAGGTCATACTGAACGGCTCGCCCTGGCCGATCATCGCAAATTCTCCAGCTGGCCCGGATACGCGGCGTACGATCGCGACGTACAAAACGGCGAAATAAGAATAGGACATTCCCGCGTCGCGTATATTGGAGATTCTAACATCGTTCAGCGTTTGACCCATGTCGCTGAAAGCTTCTGGCACCGGCCCACCCTGGATAATATCGTCATTTTCGGTCAGTGCAACGAACCAGAAATCCGGAGTCTCCCTGCGCAATTTTGCGTATTCAGGCGTCTCCTTGAGTACGATTTTTCCATCTGGCCCGCGAATGAGAGCGTTTGCTGTTATTTGCGCCGCCTCAGAGCTGAGGAGGGCACTTCCGGTGCCATCGGACAGCAAATAAACGAAGAATGCGACTGTGACGATGACCATGCTGCCGATCTGGAACAGCAGTAGTTGAATGGTCAGACGGCGTTTGAGTGATTTTTTTTTGGCGGGCTTCATGGGATGGCCCGCATAAGGTATCCAACGCCTCTGATGCCGTGAACCTCGACACCCGCATCCGTCGCCGCCAGTTTGCGGCGTAAGCGGGAGATATGGGAATCGAGTGCATTGGACTGGATTTCATCATCGAAATTATAGACGGCTTCCTCGAGTATCGAGCGCAGCACCGTTCTGCCCTGTCGTCGCAACAGGGCCTCGATGATCAGTAGTTCCCGTCTCGTCAGTGGAAGAAACTCGCCCTTGATGCGCACTTCGCGGGTTTCGAAGCAGAATTCCAGCCCGCCCAGTTTCGCCGTCATTGTCACGGTGCCGGCCGGTCGGCGCATCAGGGCGCGGATGCGGGCAAGCAGCTCCTCAACGGCGAAGGGCTTGGCCAGATAATCGTCCGCGCCGAGGTTCAGGCCATTGATCCGGTCCGCAAGCGCGCCTTGCGCCGTCAGCACGATGACGGGTGGGGTAACGGGCAGGAGACGCAGATCCTCGATGAGGTCGAGGCCGTCGCCATCGGGCAATTGCCGGTCAAGCACGACAAGGTCGTGAACACCGTCCATGATGGCGTGACGGGCCAGATCGAGCGTGCCGACCGCATCCACGATAATATCGAATCGGTGGAGCGCGGCGGACAGCGCAGCCGCCATTTCGCGTTCGTCTTCAACAAGCAGCAGGCGCATGAAATCGTCTCAGCATTATCCGGCGTCTTCTCGCGGAGAGAAGGAGGCGCGCAGGAAGTCAAAAAAAGACGGCGCCGTTGACGCTCAAGGCAAGCGACGCGTCGCCGTCAAATCAATGTCGCCTTGCGAGGAGAGGGATCGGAGATGACTGATGGGGCCATCCCCGCATTCCTGCAAAGCGGTCCTCAACCTGCCATGGCGGGATTGCATAAACATTACGCCCGCAGCGCTGCTACTGAAACGCGGGGACAGCGCCTATTGTTTTGCCTGCGCGGTATCAGGTACCAGGCGATAGTCATCGATACGCCCTGCCGGCGCGTCAGACATTTCTCCTCGTTTGGTCAGCCTCTCGCGAGGAGATTCCACCACGGATACGCGTGTGGGTCCGGCCGCAAGGGGAGCATCGCCCAGAAGCTTGTCGCCACCATCGAGATTAGGATCGGTCAGGCTGATCGGCTGGGTGCGTACCTGACCCGCATCGATGCCGAGCGCCGGCAAAGAGGTGAGTGCAGGCAGATTGCTGCCGTCCAGTTTGACCAGATCGGGTCCCGCGCTATCGAGGTGCCTGCGCACGAATTTTTCGACGTAAAAGGCGAGCTTGCGTTTGCCAGCCTGCGTCATGCCGATGCCGTCAGCCTCACGCAGGCGGGCCTGCTGGCCGTTCATGTCGTAACCGGTAATGACGAATTTCCCTGCCTCATCGACGAAGCCGTCCCATACATCCACAAATTCACCGCCATATTTTTCGACATGGCTGCGATAAAGCCGGTTGAAGCCGACGAGATCGGCCGAAAGCGAGGGCGACTGGAAGGCGGGCACGCCAACCCAAAGCACCGGCACCTTCGGGCGGCCTGCAAGGGTCAGAAGCTCGTCGATGCGCCGTTCATATTCCTTGAACCAGACTTCCGTGCCGAATTTTTCTCTGACATCACCGATCTGCATCTGCTGGCGATCGTTCGACCCCATCATGATGACGATGGTGGCCGGGTTGGTCTCGCTTATGAATTGCGGCAGATTGGTAGACCAGTCGTAATAATCCTTGCGGACGAGGCCGGAAGAGCCGTTGGCACGCACATCGACGGTGATCGCCGGCGAGCTGGCAAAGGCATTGACCAGCTCTTCCCCCATGCCGCCGGCCAGGAAATCGCCGATGACCAGAACGCGTCTCGCATTTTCAAGCTTGGCGGCAGGTTCCGGTTTTGCGGTTCGCATCTGAACCACCGAGGGGGCTTTTCTTGTGGGCTGTGGGCGGGTGACCGATCTTTCACGCGGAGCAGCCGGAAAATCCCGGCGGCTGCGGGGCTGATATTCGCGGCCGGAGCCGCCATCGCGGCCCACCGGCTTGCCGAACAGCATTTCGAAAAGGGTTCGCCGCTGTTCCTGTGCGAAGGTCTCGGAAGGAACCAGCGGCACACAGAAGACAGCGGAAAGAATGATGGCGCAGAAACGCCAACCCGTCTTTCCGTTTCTTGCCGCAGGTATCCTACTCATGACATCAACCTTTCCGGAGGCATCGGCGGCGTCCATGACGCCGCCGAATTCGCCGGGACATTATCAATTGCGCAGGGCTCTCAGTAATCGCTGCGATGGCTCGCCGTCATTCTGCATGCCCATGCGGGACTGGATGGCGCTGATGGCGGCTTTCGAACCGGAGCCGAAATTGCCGTCGATCTCACCATCGTAATAACCGAGTTCCTTCATACGCGTCTGAAGCTCGAATTTTTCGCGAATATCCAGCGTACCGTCCGGGCGCGGCCATTTCTGCTGCATGCCGCCATAACCGGCGATTTCATCCGCAAGCAGTCCAACGGCCAGCGCATAGCTGTCGGAGGCGTTGTATTTCTTGATGGTGAAGAAGTTCTTCATCATCAGGAAACCGGGGCCGTTTGGACCGCCCTGCAATTTCAGCATGGCGCGATCGGTTCCGCGGGTGAACGTCTTGCCGTTCGGGCGGGTGAAGCCGAGCTTCGACCATTCCGCGATGGACTTCGTCTGCCCTTCGTAACGGGCACCGCCACGCGGCACGGCGGTTTCGTAACCCCAGGTCCGGCCGGGTTCCCAGCCGTTCTTGGCAAGAAGATTGGCGGCCGTCGCCAGGGCGTCCGGAACGGAATGCCAGATGTCGCGCTTGCCGTTGCCGTCAGCATCGACCGCATAGAGCAGGTAGCTCGTGGGAATGAACTGGGTGTGGCCCATGGCGCCCGCCCAGGAGCCCGTCAGCTGTTTGGGGGTGACATCGCCGGACTGCAAAATCTTGAGCGCGGCGATCAGCTGCGTGCGCGCGAATTTCGCGCGTTTGGGATCGGAATAGGCGAGTGTCGCCAGCGCTTGTGGAATGTTGTGCAGCCGCTCCGGCTTTTCAAGAACCGCGCCGTAATTGGATTCCATCGACCAGATGGCAAGAATGATGTGTTTGTCGACGTTGAAGTTACGCTCGATCCAGTTGAGCGTCGTTGCATGTTTCATCTTCATTTCGCGACCGATCCGCACCGTATACGGATTGACGCGGGAATCGACGTAATCCCAGATCTGGGTGGTGAATTCCGGCTGGAAGGTCGCCTTGCGCAGCGCGTCCGGATCCGGCTCGCTGACACCGGCAAAGGCCTTCTGGTAGGTCGCCTTGCTAATGCCTTCTTTGGCGGCTGTTGCGTAGAACTGGTTGATCCACTGCTTGAACCCCTGATCGGCCCGGGCCGAGACGGGGGAAAACGAGATCGCCAGGCCAGCAAACATCATGCAACCGAATTTGCGGACATTTGAAAGGGTCTTTGTCATCGTCAGTCTTTCGTTCTCTCGAATATCATTTCGATTGCGAAAACGCATCGGGCGTCGTCATGGATAACAAAAGAATGTCAACAAATTCTTTACCATTAATAGATGGTAGCGTCACCCTTTACAAAACGTTGTTATTTTTGAAATAACAACAGTGTGCGGGGATTGTGATTAAGTTTTATCTCTCAGGAGGGATATGTGGTAGAACAGAAGAAAATTCGGAAGGCCGTATTTCCGGTCGCAGGTCTCGGTACACGTTTCCTGCCCGCCACCAAGGCAGTTCCGAAAGAAATGCTCACCGTCGTCGACAAGCCGGTCATTCAATACGTCGTCGATGAGGCGGCGGAAGCGGGCATCGAGCATTTTGTATTTGTCACCGGCCGCGGCAAGGCAGTGATCGAAGATTATTTTGATATTCAATTTGAACTTGAACAAATGCTGCGCGAGCGCAACAAGAATGCCGAGCTGACATTGCTGGCCGGCCTTCTGCCCAAGGCGGGCACCGCAAGCTTCACGCGCCAGCAGGTGCCGCTTGGTCTCGGCCATGCGGTCTGGTGCGCGCGTGATATCGTTGGCGACGAGCCTTTTGCCGTGCTTTTGCCCGACATGATCATGCATTCGCAGAAAAGCTGCCTGAAGGGTATGGTCGAACTTTACGACCAGACCCAGGGCAACGTCATCGCGGTGCAGGAATGCGCTCCCGACCAGACGCATAAATATGGCATTGTCGGCGTAGGAAATGCCGTCGGCGAAGGCTTCAAGATTACCGAAATGGTCGAAAAGCCGGCCAAGGGTACGGCGCCGTCTAATTTCTATATCAACGGTCGTTATATCCTGCAGCCGGAAATTTTCGATATTCTCGAAAATCAGGAACGCGGCGCCGGTAACGAAATCCAGTTGACGGACGGCATGCTCACTCTCGCCAAGTCGCAAGAGTTCTCCGGCTATCATTTCCGTGGGCAGACCTTCGATTGCGGCGCCAAGGATGGTTTCATCCTGGCAAACGTCGCTTTCGCACTGGAACGCGGCGATATCCGTCCGGCCATCGAGGAGCCGATCAAGGCTCTGATCGAGGGTCTGAAATAATCGACCGGAACACACAAGGAAATCCCGGCCTTCGCGCCGGGATTTTTGTTTTTGGGCTCGTTACCGCTTCAGGACAAGCCCCGCGCCGATACGCAGTTCATTGCTGTCATAAACCGGGGTCCACTGATAGCTGACGTCTGCGGTCAGGTCGAGATAGCGGTTCAGCCCCCAGGTCAGGCCGGCGCCAGCCGTATATTCCACGGCGTCCTCTGTGCTGGAGGAGGGGAACGTGCGATGCACGATCTGCCCGGTCAGACGCGCGACCAGATTGTTGCGCAATTCATGGGTCAGGCCGGCATCCAGGCGATAGGAAATCCAGCCTCCCTGCGGCCCGCCGGCAAAGTCCTCTATCGTCGTGCGCAGTCCGAGATTGACATTCGTGCCGCGCTGGGGAGACCAGTTGAGTTTGCCATCCAGCGTCAATGCACCGATCGCGGCCAGGCGATCGTCGTCATATTCCTTGCGCAGATAGCCGATGGCGGCCTCGCCGCGGGTCTTTTCGCCGAGATCGACTTCTGCGCCAACCTTCGCCCCATAGGCATTGGAGGAACGGGCATAGCCCGAATTGTCGAGGCGATTGTCATATTTGGTCGTCCCCACATTCAGTTCAAGGAAGGGGATCAAAGCAGGCGATAGTTCATAGCCGATGCGTCCGCGCAGGTTCGCGCCCTTCTGGTCGCGATCGCTGAGGCTGATCGGCCGGCCATCGAGGCCCTTTGCATCCGTATAGACGGTGCGTGAGAGATCGAGCGCTGCGAGCCCGCGCAGCTTGCCGAAGTCCCGCTCTATCGATGCGCCGGCGGTGAAGCGGTGCTCCCCACCCTGCACGGCAGCGCCGGTCAGGGCATTGGGGTCCGTGGTGCCTTCACGGCTGAATTCATAACCCGCCTTGAGATTGGCGGTCGTTTCCGCACTGAGATCAAGGCGCAGATTGGCTTCGATATTTGCCCGGGGTTCTTCGCCATTCTTGTTGCCGCCGAAGTTTCTCTCCCAGGCGCCATCGCCCGTCACCGTCAGCGCGTGCCGGGACCAGTCGCTGGTGAGCGTGCCGCGTATACCCGTCGTCAAATAGTTGCGCCGGGAGGGGCCGCCCGTATTTGTCTGTTTTTCCGTATTCACTGTCTGGCTGATCGAAGGCCTGAGCAAGAATGTGCCGAGCCGGATACCGGGTGTTTGTCCGGGTTCGGTTGCTATACGCGGATTTTCCCCGCCGTCCATTGTCGGCTCATAGGGGTTCTCGGCCTCGGTAGAAGGTTGGCCCGCTTCGTCCGGCTGTTCGTAGATCGGGTCGCCGGGATTGTTGGACGGGCGCCAGAGTTGTGGCGCTGGCGCGGGTGTGGCCTGAACTGTGCCTGTGCTTATGTTTGCCGTGCCGTTCGTCGTCGGGCTGGTTGAATCGGATCCGTCGGCAGCGGAAGCAGTGCCCGGCACAAGTGGTGTAGCTGTCGCTGCGGTTTGTGCGAAGGCGCTTCCGTGCGGGTAAAAAATCGTGCAGGCAAGCAGCAGGGTCGCTGCTTTCCGCGACGTCGGCAGACGTGTGGCGGTGCCCTTCACGCTCATTCCTTTTCACCCGGCGAGTTTGGTCGATGCCGGATCGAAAGCCCACCAAGGCATTTCTTCAGGCCCGATGATTGGCAGGCCGATGAAATGACATGAAGAAACCAGGGACCAGACAGGCGACGCAAGTTTTAACATCGCTTTAACAATAGGTTTTTTATGGTTAACAGTTGATAAAGAACGGCGTGATTTCGGTGTTTGGGCACGGGTGAAATATCAGCGAGGTCTTCTGTGCCAAGCGGCAGCCTGATCGCGGCGATCCGGATTGCCAGGCGGAACTGCCGTCAAAGCAAAATATTTCTAATATGCGAAGATTAAAACGTTTCAATTTGGCACGGAATTGTCCTATGCTTACACAGAGCGATCGTAAATCGTTCAACAAATCGTATTGAATTTTATTATATGTGACAGCATCGTTTCATGAATCGCGTTTTGAACATCCGGCAAGTCGGTTTTTATTGTTGGGATATTACCAATGACCGCTTCTATCTCGATGAAATATGCGCGGAACTCTTCGGGATTTCGCTGAGACAGGCGATGCAGGGCATCAGCATTTTTCAGATGCTTGAAAAAGTGGATCTCGATCATCGAAACCGGGTGATCGAGACGGCGCTGTTGACGCTGAAGGCCGCGAGCTTTTACGACCAGGAATATGCCGTGCGCCGTAGCGATGGTTCCATCTTATGGGTGAGGACGCTTGGGCGATATCTGGTCGATGAGGAAAACATCCCCTTCAAGCGGCTTGGAACGATGGAAGAGATCTCACCGCCCGATCTGCGTCACTAAAAACAGGACTGAACGGGAGAGAGTGGACTTATTCCGGCTGAAAGAGTAACAGTCGGCCATGATTACGCGCGCCGTCAAACTGGTCGAAGACAATGCCATCGAATCCGCCGTGCGGACGATTTCGATGGAGCGGGCTGGCCTTGCCGCCCTTGAGGCTGCCCTGAGAAACGGCCTTTCCGAGCCCTTCTGCAAGGCAATCGAGACCATCGGCCAGTCGAATGGCCGTCTCATCATTACCGGCGTTGGAAAAAGCGGTCACATAGGCGCAAAGCTTGCCGCTACCTTCGCCTCCACGGGAACGCCTGCCTTTTTTGTGCATGCGGCAGAGGCAAATCACGGCGATCTGGGCATGATCGGCGGCGATGATGTGGTGCTGGCGATTTCCAAGGGTGGTGAAAGCGCGGAATTGCGCAGCATCATCAATTATTCCCGCCGTTTCTCCATTCCGCTCATCGCACTCACCTGTTCGGAAAATTCATCGCTGGCACAGGCTTCCGATATCGTGCTTCTGGTGCCCAACGAGCAGGAAGCCTGCCCGCTCGGCCTGGCACCAACCACCTCCACATTGATGCAGCTGGCGCTGGGCGATGCCCTTGCTGTCGCGCTCCTGGAGGCGCGTAATTTCACAGCGGGCGACTTCAAGGTGTTCCACCCCGGTGGCAAGCTGGGCGCGAGCCTGACGCTGGTCAGTGATATCATGCATACGGGCGATCGTGTGCCATTGGTCAACAAGGGAACGGCCATGCCCGAGGCGGTGGGCGTTCTCTCGCGCAAGCATTTCGGCTGCGTTGGCATTCTGGATGAGGATGGCCGTCTGTGCGGCATCGTCACCGAGGGCGACATGGCGCGCAACTTGTCGCGCAACCTCGCCGAGCTGGTGGTCGACGACATCATGACCCGCAGCCCGAAAACCGTCAAAAAGTCAGTGCTGGCGACTAGTGCGCTGGCGACGCTGGAGAAATTTCACATCGGCGCGCTGATCGTTGTCGATGACGACAACCGGCCGATCGGGCTGGTGCATTTCCACGATCTCCTGAGGATCGGCGTCGCTTAAGCCCTTCCGCGGAAAGTTGACATCGATCTTCTGTCTGGAAAAGCGGCCTCGACGCTGTCGGCCAGTTCCTGGAGCTTATCGGTCCATCGGCTCGATTGTCAGCGTGCGCCCGCGCGCCGACGCAATCCTGACACGGGTTCCGGCCGGCAGGTCTTCGCCATTCACCGGCCACCAGGTATCATCAAGCCTTATCCGGCCGCGTCCTTCGACGATCGGCTCCTGCAGGGTTGCGGTGCGGCCGACAAGGCTTGCTTCGCGCTGGTTCAGGAAGGGTTCGTCGCTTACCGCGCGGTTTCGTCCGAAATATCTCCGGCCGAGCAGGGCGAAGACCACCGAAAGCGCGGCAAACAGCACCAGCTGCAATTGCCAGGCCCAGAATGCCGTTTCCCAGAAAAACAGCGAAAACGCACCAATGACCAGCGCGGCAATCCCGATCCAGATCAGGAAAACGCCGGGCGCGATGAGTTCGGCGGCAAGCAGCACGAAGCCGACGATCCACCAGCTCCAGGGTCCCAGCTCAGTGGCAAGCCGTTGCAACATCGTTACTTCTCCGATGAAGAGCCGAAGGGATTACCCGGAATGGAAACATTGATGCTCTGGCCGGAAGACCGGGTCGGCGGCACGGAGCGGGATGAGGTGGAGGGGGCAGGCGCGCTGGGAGCATCGCCCTTGTCGCCGAACACTTCTCTCGCAATCGTGCCGATGCCGCCGAGAGAGCCGATCAGCGCTGAGGCTTCCATCGGCATCAGCACGATCTTGGAATTCTTGGCGGTACCGATCTCGGCAAGCGCTTCGGTGTATTTCTGGGCGACGAAATAATTGATGGCGTGGACGTTACCGGCGGCAATGGCTTCCGAGACCATGCGGGTGGCGTTGGCTTCGGCCTCGGCCAGACGTTCGCGTGCTTCAGCATCGCGGAATGCCGCCTCGCGCTGGCCTTCGGCTTCCAGAATGGCGGATTGTTTTGCACCTTCCGCGCGCAGAATCTGGGCGTTGCGGGCGCCCTCGGCCTCCAGCACCTGTGCGCGTTTTTCACGCTCCGCCTTCATCTGCCGCGCCATGGAATCGACGAGGTCTTTAGGCGGTGCGATATCCTTGATCTCGATGCGGGTGACTTTGATGCCCCATGGTCCCACGGCCTCATCGACCACGCGCAGAAGGCGATCATTGATGGCGTCGCGGTTTGACAGCAGCTCATCGAGGTCCATCGAACCCATCACCGAACGGATGTTGGTCATGGTGAGGTTTTCGATCGCCATTTGCAGATTGGATATCTGGTAGGCAGCCTGCGCGGCGTTCAATACCTGATAAAAGGTAACGGCATCGGCCGAGACGCTGGCGTTGTCGCGGGTAATGACTTCCTGCGTGGGGATATGGAGCACCTGCTCCATCACATTCATTTTCGAGCCGATGCTTTCGAAGAACGGCACGATGAGGTTCAGACCGGGTTCGAGCGTGCGGGTGTAACGCCCGAACCGTTCAACGGTGTAACGATGCCCCTGCGGCACGGTCTTGATGCCGGCAAACAGCACCAGAATAACCAGAACAACCGCCGCTATGACGACGATGTCGAAACCGCCCAATGCAATCATCACTTTCCTCCTAGGATCAGAACGTCCGGGATTTATCCCAACAACGTTATGGCAAGATTACACCCAGCCTTGCAACTCCCGTCTTACAACCTTTTCGAGAACGTTCATGCCTTCGATGCTGTCGTTCAGGCAGGGGATATGGGTGAATTTCTCTCCGCCATTATGCAGGAAAATCTCTCCGGCTTCACCGGCAATTTCTTCCAGTGTCTCAAGACAATCCGATACGAAGCCGGGATTCATGACGGCAATGCGCTTTATACCCTCCGAGGCCAGCTTCTCCACGGTCTTGTCGGTATAGGGCTGCAGCCATTCTTCCGGTCCGAAGCGGGACTGGAAGGTAATCATGAAGTTCTTCTCCGTCCGCCCCAGAGCCTCCCGCAGCAGACGGGCGGTTTTCTGGCAATGACAATAATAGGGATCACCCTTTTTGAAATAGGATTGCGGAATGCCGTGGAAGGAGGTGATCAGCATCTCCGGCTCCCAGTCCAGCGTCGCCAGATGGTTTCTGACGGAAGCTGCGAGCCCTTCGATATAGGCCGGATCGTCATGATAAGGCGGAACGGTGCGGATGGCGGGCTGCCAGCGCAGCTTCATCAGATGCTCGAAAGCCTTGTCGTTCACGGTTGCCGTGGTCGAGGCGGCATATTGCGGATAAAGCGGGAAGAGCAGGATTTTTTCGCAACCCTGTTCCTTCAGCGCATCGATCTTGGAGGCGATGGAGGGCTGTCCGTAACGCATCGCCCAGTCGACCACGACATTGGGCAAGTCCTTCAGCGCCGCAGCCATCAGCTCGCCCTGGCTGCGGGTGTAGGTGCGCAGATAGCTTTCATTGCGCTCGTGGTTCCAGATTTCCTCATAGGCCTTGCCGACCTTCTGCGGGCGCTTGTTGAGGACGATGCCGTAAAGGATCGGATACCAGTAGAGACGGGACCATTCGATCACGCGCTTGTCGCTCAGAAACTCCGCCAGATAACGGCGCATCGGCCAATAATCCGTGCCGTCAGGCGTGCCGAGATTGACGAGCAGGACGCCGACCTTGCCAAAGGTTACACGGGGATGGTTTGCGGGGAGTGCGGATAGTTCTGTCGCCATGAATGACACCCTGAAACTCGGACTGGTTATGTGAGGAGCGGTTTCGCCTCTGAAAGGCCTGAACACTCCATCTTCTGTTTAGCGCCCAAACACAAACCGTGACGTGGTTTGGCCGGAAACGCCCGAGCTATACGCTCGGGCCGTCATTTTGTTCACGTGTTCTAGACGAAATTTTTCAGGATTAAACCACCGGCGGAGGCTATTTCCGATGCCGGCGCGACCGCAGGCTGTCTTTTGCCAAAATTTGATCTGTAGGTATTTGTTTTCATAGGAAAAATAAGAAGCCGGCCCCGTTGTTCGGAGCCGGCGTCGTGTGTGCGGCAAATTGCCCTGTCCGTTCCCGTCCGGCTTATTGAGCCGGCAGTTCCAGCTCTTCGCCGATCTCGATGTGGTTCGGCTGCTTCAGCGTGTTTGCCTTGGCAATTTTGTGCCAGAGAGCGCCATCGCCATATTTCTCGGCGGCGATCTTCCAGAGCGAGTCACCCTTTTCGACGACATATTTGCTAACGGCGGCAGCGGCCGCAGCCGGTGCCGGGGATGCAGGTGCCGTTGCAGCCGGTGCGGTGGCGGCGGGCGCTGCAGGAGCCGGAGCAGGTGCGGTTGCAGCAGGCGCCGGTGCCGCAGGCTTTGCCGGGGCGACATAGCCTGCAGGCGTCACTTCGCTGATGCGGCCGTCGGTATAGGGCTTATAGGGGCTGTTGGCGGTGATATAGGCCGCAACTGCGTCTTCAAGATTGGGGCCGAAGTCATAGGCGTTGATGGCGTTGGTCGCAAAGATCTTGAAGCCATCACCACCGGTGCGCACGTAATTATTGGCTGCGACGGTATAGGTCTTGGCGGGATCGAGGGGCACGAAGGCGTCGCCTTCCTTGACGTCGACCGAAACAATGCGGCTGCCGGCCGGCTTGGAACGGTCAAAGGAATATTTCATGCCGGAAACCTGCATGAAGCGGCCGGCGCCATCGTCGATCTGGCTGACACCGTTTTCGAGGGCGGCGCGAATATCCTCACCCTTGAGCTGGAAGGTCGCAACGGTGTTCTGGAACGGTAGAACCGTCAGCACTTCACCCATCGAGACATCGCCGCCGTCGATGGAGGAGCGCAGGCCGCCGCTGTTTGCAAAAGCGATGGTGACGCCCTGATCCTTGACGCGCGCCAGCGTCGCATCGGCCACCAGATTGCCCATGGAGCATTCTTTCACGCGGCAAACCTTGCGGTCGCCTTCGATCGGACCTTCCGAGGTGCCGACGACCTTGGATTTCAACGCCTCGATCGGCGCCTTCAGCTCATCGATGCGCTTTAGCGTGGCTTCGTCGGGTTTGAAGGTGGAGTCGATCAGGATGGGGTCGCCCTTGCTTTCCTTGACCACGCCATTGTCGTCGAAGACCACTTTGAGGTCACCGAGATATTTGCTGTACTGACCGGCCTGAACCACCGGAACCTTGTAACCGCCGGGATTGTCGACGAGAGTCGGGTAGGGGCCTTCGGCCTTCTGGTCGGTGTTGGACAGCAGCGTATGGCTGTGGCCGCCGACCACGACATCGATATCAGGGATTTTGGCAATGAATTCGAGGTCACGCGGATAACCGACATGGGTGAGCGCGATGATCTTGTTGACGCCGTCCTGCTTCAGCTTCTGTACCTGTTCGCTGATCTTGGCGACATCTTCCGCGATGGTGATGTTGGGGCCGGGTGTTGCCAGTTCCGCCGTGTCGTTGGCGACAGCACCGACGATGCCGATTTTCTGGCCGCCGACTTCAAGCACGATGGAGGGCTTGACGCGGTCACCGATTTTCGAGGCGGCGGTGGCCACCACATTGGCGGTCACGACGGGGAACTGCACCTTGTCGAGGAAGCCGGCAAGGCCGTCTTCGCTATCGTCGAACTCGTGGTTGCCGACGGTCATGGCGTCGAACTTCATGGCGTTCAGCACTTCCGCTTCCACCGTACCCTTGTAGGTGGTGTAAAACAGCGAGCCCTGGAAATTGTCACCGGCATTGAGCAGGAGAACATTTTTCCCACCTGCCTTCAGTGCGTCACGCGTCTGGTTGATTGCGGTCAGCAGGCGCGCGGCGCCGCCGAAGCACTCGTTTTTGCCTTCCTCTTCCGCCGAGCAGGTCGAATCGAATTTGTTGATCGATTCAATACGGGAGTGAAAATCGTTGATGTGAAGAATGTTGAGCTCGTAATCGGCAAGAGCCGCTCCGGCCGAAAGCGTGATCGCCGAAACGCTCAGCATGCCCAGTCCCAATATTTTCTTCATGGTCCCTCTCTCCTGTTCAAAGCGGAAGCCCGGGCCGGTTGATCATTCGCCGGCCGTGCTCATTCTCTAATCCAAAATCATGTCAGTCTTTCAAAACGGGATGTTTCCATTTAGCGGCAGTCGCCGCAAGCGAAATATGACAGTTGCGCAATAAAGAAAAACGCACGCCGAAGGCGTGCGTTTTAGAAGGTCATCTCATTGAAAAGGCGAAGTTATCAGCCCTGACGCGTCAGCGAGAACTGGCTGTTCGTGTCCGTCGTGCAGTTCAATTGTGACGGGGAGACGAGCGCGCAGTTGACGCGCGACTGCGTGTTGCGCACCAGCGAGGTCATGTTGATTTCGTAAAGCGTCGGCGAAATCGTGACATAGGTGCCTGAGGCCAGAAGCGTGTTGGTGTCGGTCGAACGGGTGGAGAAGGCGCCGTTCTGGAAGGTCGATATGATGCCGTTGCGGTCGATCCAGCGGCCATCGACGGCCGGTCCGCGGGAAAGCGAAGGCGCCATCGAGGTCTGCTGCGAGGGTCCCGGTGCGACGCATGAAGACACCGCGATGGCGGCACTAAGCAATGCAGCGCTTGTCTTGAAGTTCATGAGCCTGTTCTCCTGCGATTCGATGAAACCTTCTATGCTTCGACCATGCCGTGAAGCGTTGCTTATTTCAAGGCAACGTTGTTCGCTCTCCCCGGTTCCTCATGTTGTTGAGGAAAGTCCCGGCGTGGCAAATATGAGACGCCGATCCCTCAGCGCACCAGGATGTTGCGGAACTGCCAGGGATCGGACATGTCGATATTGTCCGGGAACAGTCCCGGCCGGCCGTCAAGCGGCGTCCAGTCGGTATAATGACCCTCGACCGGGCCGAGATAGGGACGCTGCACCTCGAGGCAACGGCGATAATCCATCTCATCCGCCTCGACGATGCCGGCCTCGGGGTTTTCGATCGCCCAGGCCATGCCGGCCAGCACCGCCGAACTGACCTGCAATCCGGTAGCATTCTGACTGGGGGCAAGCGAACGCGCCTCCTTGAGGCTCAGCCGCGAACCGTACCAATAGGCGTTCTTGTCGTGGCCATAGAGCAGAACACCTAATTCGTCCGCACCGTCAACGAGTTCGTCTTCGCCAAGCACATGCTGGATCGGCTGCGGGTTGCCGCCATTGCCGAAAAGTTCGTGCAGGGAGAGGATGGCGTCGTTGCAGGGGTGGTAGGCATAGTGGCACGTCGGCCGATAGGTCACGTCGCCATCATCGTTGCGGACGGTGAAGTAATCCGAGATCGAGATTGCTTCATTGTGGGTGACGAGAAATCCATATTGGGCTCCGAGCCCCGGGCACCATGTGCGCACCCGCGTATTGGCGCCGGGCTGGTCGAGATAGATCGCCGCCTTGCTTCCCTTCTTCTGCTTTTTGGCGTTTTTCGGCATCCAGTTTTCATGCGTTCCCCAGCCGAGTTCGGCTGGCTGAAAACCTTCGGCGATAAAACCCTCCACGGACCAGGTGTTCCAGAAAGCGCCGAAGGGTTTCAGCTCTTTCGCCCGCTGGGTGTCGCGCTCGGCGACATGCACGCCCTTGACGCCAAGCTGCTGCATCAGCTTTGCCCAGCCTTCCCGATCGTGCGACTGCGGTTCCTCGATGTCGAGGCCGGTATCCTTTGCAAGATTGACGAGTGCCTGCTTCACGAACCAGGACACCATGCCGGGATTGGCGCCACAGGTGGAAACCGCGGTCGTGCCGCCGGGCTTGCGCGCCCTTTCCTTCAGCATGGTCTCGCGCAGCGAATAATTGGTTCTGGCGCGATTGTCGGCATCGGCGTCGAAATAGAAGCCGGGCCATGGTTCCACGACGGTGTCGATGTAGAGCATGCCATGCTTGCGGCAGATCCGCATCAGATCGACCGAGGCGGCATCGACCGAAAGATTGACGCAGAAGCCCTGACCCTGCACGCCTTTGAGAAGCGGCTTGAGAACTTCCTTATAGTTCTCCTTGGTCAGATGTGTCTGGACGTGACGGATATTTCTTTCCGCCAGAAACGCAGCGATGTCCTCGCGCGGATCGATGACGACGAGCCGGGTTCTGTCGAAATTGAAATGACGCTCGATCAACGGAAGAGTGCCGCGCCCGATGGAGCCGAAGCCGATCATGATGATGGGGCCGTCAATATCACCGTAAATCGGGTAGTTTGCGTCCGTCATTCGTCAATTTTCCTTTTTCAGCCAATAAGTAAGCTAGATCATAAAAGCGTGCCACAATAAAGGGCAGGTGGATGACGGACATATGACGGTGATGACGCCGCGATGGGTCTACACATTCTTTCCACCAATTTCTGCCTCTTCGCATTTTAGAGAGTGCGTTTATAATTAAGTCCTGATTTTCGTATATATGTCCAAAGACTTGGGGACTTTGGCCGTATCGCGACAGGGAATTTTTAGCCATAGCAGGGGAGCTGCCTGTTGAATGATCTTTTGGAGCGTGTTGCAGCTCTTCAGAGTGCCACCCCCGTTCTTATCGCCCTTTACGATTCCAGCGACCGGCTGCGCCATGCCAATCCGTCGTTTCGGGAAAGCTTTCAGCTTTCCGATGGTGATTTTCCGAGCTGGGCGGATATCATGCGGCTGAACCATCGGCTGCGCACCGGCGTCGTCATCCGCAACGATGATTTCGAAGGATGGCTGCTCTCGGCGCAATCCCGGCGCGGCAAGCTGCCCTATCGTGCCTTTGAGATGGACCTTTATGACGGTCGCTGGTTCTGGATGACGGAGACGGTGCAGCAGGATGGCTGGATGCTTTGCGTCGCAAGCGACGTTACCGAATTGCGTCAGGGTTACAGAACGCTGCGGCAGGACCGCGATCTGGCAGTGCGGGCCTCGCAGACGGATGAATTGACGGGCACGGCGAACCGTCGCTTCGTTTTCGCCAAGCTCGCCTTGCAGGTGGAACAGGTTTCCAAGGGGCTCGAAGCGTCCTTTTGCCTCTGCACGCTCGATATCGATTTTTTCAAGCAGATCAACGATCGCTTTGGCCACAAGTGCGGTGATGCGGTGCTGCGCGATTTTGTCGGCATCGCCCATTCCGTCATCCGGCGGGTGGATTGTTTCGGCAGGATCGGCGGAGAGGAGTTCATGCTCATCCTGCCGCGCAGTTCAATTGCCGAAGGCCGGGAGATTGTCGAACGGCTGCTGCAGAAGGTACGTCTTTCCAGACCGCTCTCGGAATTCCCGGATTTTTCCTATAGCTGCTCGGCCGGCATGACGGCCTTTCGGATGCTGGAAAGCGCAGACGATGTTTTCATGCGCGCCGATCAGGCGCTTTATGCGGCCAAGGAAAAAGGCCGCGACCGGCTTCTGGCGGTCACGGTCTAAATCAATTCCGCTGCAACTAATCCATTCAGCGAATTGCCGACGAAAAGTTTTCGACCGACAATATCCTCCGGCCTCAACGCCTGTCCGCGTGCCCGGCGTTCGCGGATAAGATCGGCGCGCAAAACACCCGGCAGAATGCCGCTGTCGAGCGGCGGCGTCAGCATCGGCCCTTCAGGCATTTCGACGAAAATACTGGTCGACGATCCCTCGCACAATTCGCCGCGTTCGTTGAGCAGCAATACCTCGTCTGCCTCCTCGGCCGAAAATTCGGCGCGGGCGGCGTCATAGGGTTCACGGCGCGACGACTTGTGGCGATAGAAGGTGTCGGCGGAATCGAGTATGGTCTGTCTGGCAATGCGGACACGCCAGACAGCGTTTTCGGGCAATGGACGGAATTCAGCCGTTTCGATATCCAGCTCGCCCTTGTAGTTCATGACCAGCCTGACACAGAGCGGCTTTTCACCGCCCACCTGTTTTTCCAGTGCCTTAACCGCATTGACGGGCGCGCGAAAACCCAGCGCATCGGCGGAGCGCAATAGCCGGCGCATATGCTGGTCGATGCGCTGAAAGCCCGTCTGCGGCTCCCATCGCAGGGTTTCCCTCAAGGTCAGATCGGCGGGTTTGCGTTTCATGGCTTATGCTCGTCGCCTGGATGGTTTGCAGGTATCTCTCTGCCGGTGGAAGAGATTAAGCCTGCTTCCTGTCCAATTCTTCCAACTCGTCGATCAGCCCTTCGATCATCGAAAGGCCCTTGTCCCAGAAGGAAGGATCGGTCGCATCGAGGCCAAAGGGTTTCAGAAGCTCGGAATGGTGTTTGGTGCCGCCGGCTTTGAGAAGTTCGAAATATTTCTCTTGAAAGCCCGCTTCGGCCTTCTGGTAAACCGCATAGAGCGAGTTCACCAGGCAATCGCCGAAGGCATAGGCGTAAACATAGAAGGGTGAGTGGATGAAATGGGGGATATATGTCCACCATGTCTCGTAACCTTCGGAAATCCGGATGGCCGGGCCGAGGCTTTCGGCCTGAACGGAAAGCCACAATTCGCCGATCTGTTCCGAGGTCAGCTCGCCCTCCTTGCGGGCGGTGTGCAGCTTGCGTTCGAATTCGTAAAAGGCGATCTGGCGCACGACCGTATTGATCATATCTTCGACCTTGCGGGCGAGCATGGCCTTGCGCTCCCGGATATCTTTCGTGTCGTCGAGCAACTTGCGGAAGGTCAGCATTTCGCCAAAGACGGACGCTGTTTCTGCAAGCGTCAGCGGCGTTGCGCACATCAGCGCGCCCTGCTGGCCGGCCAGCACCTGGTGCACGCCATGGCCAAGCTCATGGGCGAGCGTCATCACGTCGCGCGGTTTGCCGAGATAATTGACGAGCACGTAAGGATGGGCTGAGGGCACGGTTGGATGGGCGAATGCGCCCGGTGCCTTGCCGGGACGGGCGGGGGCGTCGATCCACTCTTCATCGAAGAAACGGCGGGCAATATCGGCCATCTCGGGGGCGAAATTGCCATAGGCGGAAAGCACGGTATCCTTCGCCTCATCCCAGGGGATGATCGTATTCGACGTATCGGGAAGCGGCGCGTTGCGGTCCCAATAATTCATCTGCTCCATGCCAAGCCACTTCGCCTTCATGGCGTAATAACGGTGCGAAAGGCGCGGATAAGCCTTTTTGACGGCGGCAGCCAAGGCATCGACCACCTCCCGCTCGACACGGTTGGCGAGGTGGCGGCTATCGGCAATATCCTCGAACTTGCGCCAGCGGTCGGAAATATCCTTGTCCTTGGCAAGCGTATTGGTGATGAGGGTGAAGACCCGCAGATTGTCCTTGAAGGTGGCGCTCAATGCTTCCGCCGCCTTCCTGCGGGTTTCCGGCTCCGGCTCCTGCAGCATGTTGAGCGTCACTTCCAGAGAAAGGCTGGCGCCATCAATGTCGAAACGCAGATCGGCCATCGTTTCGTCGAACAGGCGGTTGAAGGCTGCCGCGCTGGTCATCGATTTTTCAAGAAAAAGCTGCTCCAGCTGATCGTCGAGCTGGTGCGGCTTGTCTTTGCGCAGGTCTACCAACCAGGGACGGTAGTGGCCCGCTGCGGAATCATTCGCCATGCAGGCATCCATCACGGCATCGTCGATGCGGTTGAGCTCCAGCGTGAAGAACAGGAGATGTGCGGAAATATCTGTCAGTTTCGCCTGGGCATCGCCGTAAAGCTTGCCGTTTGCCGGGTTCGACGTATCGGAAAAATAGGTAAGGCCGGCAAAGGAGCCGATGCGGCCAATAAGGTCGTCCAGCGCTTCATAGTCCTTCAGCGCCGCGCCGATACCGCTCTCGCCTTTGGCCTTCGCGGCGGATTCGAGCTTGCCCTTCCATTTTGCCTCGAAAGCCGCTGCCATCGAAGCCGCCTTTTCGAGATCGCCCTTATATTCCGGTGAATCCCCCGACGGATAGAGATCCGAGAGCTTCCAGCCGGGCAGATCGCCGAGCACCGGGCCGGATGTTTCGGCAAGCGAGAATACGGGTTGCGGAGCGGGGCGGTCGACGGTCATCGGACGTATCCTTCTGGTTATGCTTTCAAAGCATATGGGGACCCTATTTCCCGCGGCAATGGATAAAATGCAAGCAATTCTCAAAACTGGATGTTCAAATCTCCCGTGCCAGAGTGCGGCATAAGGGACCGCATGAAGCAGGTCCATAAACCGGAAACCGGAGCTAAAAATGACCGCGCATGTTCTCGTGATAGACGATGATCCCGTCCAGCGCCGCCTGCTCAAAAATGCGGTGGAACGTTATGGGCATCTGGCCTTGCTTGCTGAAAACGGCAAGGCGGGGCTGGAATTGCTCAAGCAATATAGTGGTGAGATCAACGTCATCGTCCTCGATCTGATGATGCCTGAAATGGACGGGCTCGCCTTTCTGAAGGCAGTCGGCGAACTCGGCACGGATGTTCCGGTCATCGTCCAAACCGGTCAGGGCGGCATCGACACCGTTGTGCAGGCCATGCGCGCCGGCGCTTTTGATTTCGTCGTGAAGCCGGTTTCGCCGGAAAGGATCGGCGCCGCCATCTCCAATGCGCTCAAGCTCGACAGGAGAGAGGCAAAGGCCCGCACGGGCAGGCGCGGACGGAGCAACGCAGTGAATTTTACCGATATCGTTTCCGCAAGCCCCGCAATGCTGAGGGTTATCGAATTGGCGCAGCGCGCCGCCCAGTCCAGCATTCCCGTGGTGCTGGAAGGCGAATCCGGCGTCGGCAAGGAAATGGTCGCCCGCGCCATCCAGTCGAGCGGCGACCGAGCGAACAAGCCGTTCATAACAGTCAATTGCGGTGCCATCCCTCATAATCTCGTGGAAAGCATCCTCTTCGGCCACGAGAAGGGCGCGTTCACCGGTGCGACAGAAAAACACGTCGGCAAGTTCATGGAGGCGGATGGCGGCACGCTGTTCCTCGATGAAATCGGCGATCTGCCGCTGGACGTGCAGGTGAAGCTGCTCCGTGCCGTCCAGCAGGGCGAAATCGAAACGGTCGGCTCCGCGCGGGTGCAGAAGGTCAATGTGCGGCTGATTTCGGCCACCAACAAGAACCTCATCGAAGAGGTGAAGGAAGGCCGCTTCCGCGAGGACCTCTATTATCGCCTTAATGTCTTTCCGATCACCATTCCGGCGCTGCGCCGTCGCAAGGAAGATATTCCCCATCTGGCGCGGGTTTTCGCCGAACGCTTTTCGGCGGAACAGAAACTGCCCAATGCCGTCGGTCTAGATGCCAGTGCGCTGGCGCTGCTGACGGCCTATGACTGGCCGGGTAATATCCGCCAGCTGGAGAACGCCGTTTTCCGCGCCGTGGTTCTGTCGCAGGGTGAGGAACTGTCGGATTCCGATTTTCCGCAGATCGCGCTGCAGCTGCCTGAATTTGCGAATGGCGATGACGGGGACGATATCATCCACTCGCCATCCGGATCGTCGTTGAAGCTTGCGGCCTATTCGCCGCCGCCGTCGCCGGCTGCCGAAAACCATGCCGTCATCGAGGAGCCGTCGGATATCTCCACCACCATTTATCGGGGCGGAAACCTGATCTCCAGCATGGACGATTCGGGCAATATCCGGAAACTGGCCGAGATCGAAGAGGAACTCATCCGTTTCGCCCTGCGTTTTTATCGCGGTCAGATGAGCCAGGTTGCGAGAAAGCTCGGCATCGGCCGCTCGACGCTTTATCGCAAGCTGAAGGATTATGGCATCGATCCGGATGATCCACTTCGAGATGCCGCCTGAGGGTCCAAACCGCTTATTCCCGGGCAGATCGTGAAATTCGTTAACTTCTGAGCAAGGATATCCGCTTACCGTCTATAAACCTCTTGTTAGTGGCTGATTCACTATGTAGAGGAAGGTTGCATGTGTGTGGCAATTTTGCCATCGTGTCACCGTATTTGACGTTCATTTGAGGCAATGTGACAGAAATTGTCTTCCAGGCGGGGATCGAATTGCCATATCTGCATCGAAATATCGCGCAGTCGACTAAGGCTGCGCGCGGCTTGATCAAGGATATATGCACGAAGCTGTCGGCACGCGCTGTCACCTTTGCCTGCCTGATGCTCGCCGCAATGCCTTTCGTAGGTGTCTCGGCGACGGAAGCCGCGGCCGAGACGCGCAGCCTCAAACTGTATTATATCCATACACGCGAGAAGGCGGTCATCACCTTCAAGCGCAATGGAAAATACGACCAGAAGGGCCTGCAGGAACTCAACCGTTTCCTGCGTGACTGGCGCCGCAACCAGCCGACGCGGATGGATCCGCGCCTTTTCGATCTCGTCTGGGAAGTCTATCGCCGCAGTGGTGCGACCGATTACATCAATGTCGTTTCGGCCTTTCGCTCGCCGGAGACTAATGGCCTGCTGCGTACCCGCACCAAGGGTGTCGCGGAAAAAAGCCAGCACATGCTCGGCAAGGCCATGGATTTTTACATCCCCGGCGTAAAGCTCGCCACCCTGCGTGAAATCGGCATGCAGATGCAGATCGGCGGCGTCGGCTTTTATCCGACCTCCGGTTCTCCCTTCGTGCACATGGATGTCGGTGGCGTTCGCGCCTGGCCGCGCATGAGCCGTCAGGAACTCGTTCGCATCTTCCCAAGGGGCAATACGCTGCATCTTCCATCCGATGGCAAGCCGCTGCCCGGTTATGAGCAGGCGCTCGCCGATTACAAGAAGCGCGTCAGCTCCTCCTCCATTCAGGTCGCTTCCAGCGCGGGTTCCGGCCCTGCTTCCTCCGGTGGTGGCGGCAAACGCAAGACCCTGTTGCAGGCCCTCTTTGGCGGCGGTGACGAGGATGAAGATCCCGATAGCATCGCAGCAGCGCCGGAGCCCGCAGAACGCCCGGCTGTCGCTCGCCCGGTGGCTCCGCAACAGGCGGCTCCCGAACCTGAACCCACCATTGCTGTTGCTTCGGCACAGGCCCTTCCCGGCGTGACCGATGCGCCGCTGCCGACGGCCCGGCCCGCATTCGGCAACCAGCCGCCTGCCAATGCCGGCCTTGCGACCGCGCTTTATTCTCCGGCCCGCAATGCCGCGCAGGATGCCCTGCAGGCGGCGACTATGCCGACGCCGACGTCAGCTCCGGCCGAGCGCCAGCAATTTGCCGATCTGGCCGAAGTTTCCGTGCCTGTACCAACGCTTCTTGGCCCGCGTGGCATGAAGGGTGATGCGGAAGGGTCGATCCTGACGGCTTCCGCCGATGGTGCGACACCGGCTGCGACCGGTGAACTCGCTTCTATCCCGGTTCCGGCCAATCGTCCGGCCGTGGCGGAAGCCCTGCTGGCGGCAGCAAACGCTGATCAGGAAGGCGAAGACGATCTCGCCGCGGCGCAGCAGGATACGCTTTCGCCGACCGTGGTCGCGGCTCTTGAACAGAGCGGTCAGGCCGCGCGGTCGCAGGTCCAGTCGGCTGCGATGCCGACGGCGGCGCCGTTCCCGGCTGCCGTCAACCACAAGGTTACCGTCGCGCCCGCCGAAACGGCGAAGGCCGCTCCGCAGCCTGGTTTTGGGGATGCTTTCGATCTGAAGCCCGCCATCAATGGTGGCCTTAGCGCCGGCCTCCCAACCAAGGGTTCGCGCCCGAGCAAGCAGGATGCAGTCGTTTCCGAGCAGGCCATGGTGGGCGGTGGACGCCTGACGCAGGATCTTATTTCGGATTGGGCGCTCAACCAGAACAAGGGCACGACCGGACGCTCCGTGAAGGCGCCGCGCGTTGTCGCCAACCGCATGCTCAGCAATGAGATGTCGGCTTCGGCCACCTCGGCGAGCTTCAAGCCGGGTGCCGTGGCCATCGAATCCAGCCGCTTCAGCACGCCGGTTAAGATGCACTGAGCCTGTTTTATCAGACGGCCGAAAGGCCAATAAAAAACCCGCCGGTGACGGCGGGTTTTTTATTACTTGGTATTTATCTATCAGACGCCGCTCTGGCCGTCCGAGCCGATATAGGCGATGCGCACCATATTGGTTGCGCCGGGGGTGCCGAGCGGCACGCCGGCGGAAATGATGATGCGTTCACCGGGCTTGCCGAAACCTTCGGAAACAACGATGCGACAAGCGCGGTTCACCATGTCGTCGAGATCACTGGCGTCGCCGGTGACGACGCAGTGCAGGCCCCAGACGACCGACAGGCGGCGCGCGGTCTGGATGATCGGCGACAGCGCAATGATCGGCACCTGCGGCCGCTCGCGCGCGGCGCGCAGACCGGTCGTGCCCGAGGACGTATAAGTGACGATCGCCGCAAGCTTCAGTGTTTCGGCAATCTGGCGGGCGGCAAGCGAAATGGCGTCGGCACCGGTTGCTTCCGGCTGCGGACGCTGCGCGTAGATGATGTTGGAATAATAGGGGTCCTGTTCCACCGTGCTGGCGATGGACGCCATGGTCGATACGGCTTCGATCGGATAATCGCCGGAAGCGGACTCAGCCGAGAGCATGATGGCGTCGGCGCCTTCGAAGACGGCGGTTGCAACGTCCGACACTTCCGCGCGGGTCGGAACCGGAGCTGTTATCATCGATTCCAGCATCTGGGTGGCAACGACGACGGGTTTGCCGGCGCGCCGGCAGGCACGGGTCAGCTGCTTCTGGATGCCTGGGACGGCTTCCAACGGCATTTCCACACCAAGATCGCCGCGCGCAACCATCAATGCATCGGAAAGCTCGATGATTTCCTCGATGCGTTCGACAGCCTGCGGCTTTTCGATCTTGGACATCAGGCCAACGCGGCCGCGGGAAATCTTGCGCACTTCGGCCAGGTCTTCAGGGCGCTGAACGAAGGAAAGGGCGACCCAGTCCACTTCGTTGGTCTCGAGAACGGCATCGAGGTCGACGCGGTCCTTGTCGGTCAGAACGCCGACGCCGAGCAGGGTGTCGGGCAGGCTGATGCCCTTACGGTCGGAAATCCGGGTGCCGGAAATGACCGTGGTGACGATGCTCTTGCCGTCGCTCTTTTCAGCGCGCAGGTGCAGCTTGCCGTCATCGATCAGCAGGCGGTGGCCGGGCTTGACCGCTTCGAGAATTTCAGGATGCGGCAGGAAAACGCGGGTGTTGTCGCCGGGGGTGTCGTTGTTATCAAGCGTGAAGGTCTGGCCCGGAACCAGATCGACCTTGGTCTCGGCGAATTTTCCGACGCGCAGCTTGGGACCCTGCAGGTCGGCCAGAATGCCGATGGGACGACCGTTGCGGCTTTCGACGGAGCGGATACGCTGAATGAGCGTCCGCATCACGTCGTGGCTCGCATGGCTCATGTTGATCCGGAAAAGATCGGCGCCAGCAAGATGCAGCTTTTCGATCATGGCCTCTTCGGAAGAGGCCGGGCCGAGAGTTGCAAGAATTTTGACTTTGCGGTTACGCTTCATCAGTTTTGATTTCCCTGTGTGCCTGGCGTATCGGAAAGCTGGACCATCCAGCTGCCCTGTCTGCCCGTGTCATATTCCTTGAAACCCATTCTCTGGAAGCTGCGGGCAAAACAATCGTCCACGCCGTTGATCTTGAACTCGTTTTCCGCCACGCACATGTTGACGTCACCGGTCCAGCGGCCGCCATGGGCGGCATCTTCGGCATAAAGATAATAATAACGTGACTGCAGTTCACCCTCGATCAGCGTTGCGCAGGTCGAGGAGGGAACCTGCCACCAGCCTTCGCTGACCCAGCCATCCTGTGCGCGGTAGCCGATTGCGACCCCCACGAGATTCTGCGTGCTGTTGCACACGCGGAAATCCGCATGCGCGGACTCCACGAATATGAACGGGGTCAGAAACAATGCCGCTGCGGAGAAAAGACGGGCGATATGCCTGAAGTGGCGAGGAAGAGCGAGAGATGACTGAGTCACAGCTTCCATCCGGATTCCATGGTTATAATGAACACACTTCTTGGCGTGGCCGCCAAAGAAAGTCAACGCGAGTTTAATCGATTATATTGTTCGTGGGATCGTGAGTGCGATAAGGTAGATGGCTGTTCTTCCGCCTGAACTTGCGCCCGGCCTCAAGCCATGCCATCAAGTTTCTCTCCTTAATCCTGCCCCAGAAAATCATCGATGAACGACTTCATACCCTATGAAATCATAGAAGGCGATTATGACAAAGGCATGGTTCTTCTGGCGGACCATGCCATGAACCTCCTGCCGGCACACTACGGCAATCTTGGCCTTCCGCAAACCGCTTTTCACCGCCATATCGCATTTGATATCGGCATAGAAGGGCTGACGCGCTCGCTTGCAGCGCGGCTTGGCGTGCCGGCCGTGCTCGGGCGGTTCTCACGGCTGCTGATCGATCCGAATCGCGGCGAGGACGATCCGACCCTCATCATGAAGATTTCGGACGGTGCGATTGTCCCCGGCAACCATCCGATTTCGGAAGAGGAATGGCAAAAGCGGATCGAGGTTTTCCATCGGCCCTATCACAATGCTGTGGACCGTGTGCTGACCGGCGTTGCCGAAGCATCGGAAGAAGCGCCGCTCGTCCTGTCGCTGCATTCTTATACGCCGTTCTGGAAGGAAACGCCGCGGCCATGGCATGCGGCGGTTCTGTGGGACACCGATCACCGCGCAGTCGATCCGCTTCTGGCACATCTGCGCGCCACGGGCGACATTCTGGTTGGCGACAACGAACCCTATGACGGCGCCCTCAAGGGCGACACCATGTATCGGCATTGCATGATGAAGGGCATACCGCATGCGCTTCTGGAGGTTCGGCAGGATCTGATCGCGGATGAGAAGGGGATCGCCGAATGGTCGGACCGGCTCGCTCCCATTTTCGCCGCAATGAATGACGATCCCGTCCTGCATGAATATCAGCTGTTCGCCTCTCGCACCGGTCCCTATTGAGCCTGGAGTTTTGCCATGACGAATGACACCGACAACAGTCAGATCGAGTTCGAGGCGGCCGCCTTCCGTCGCCTCGTCCAGCATCTTCGAGAGCGCCACGATGTGCAGAACATCGACCTGATGAATCTCGCGGGCTTTTGCCGCAATTGTCTTTCTAACTGGTATCGGGAGGCAGCCGACGAAGCCGGGGTTCCGCTCAGCAAGGATCAATCGCGGGAAATCGTCTACGGCATGCCGTATGAGGATTGGAAAGAGAAATATCAGGCGGAGGCAAGTGATGCCCAGAAAACCGCCTTTGAGCAGAACCGACCCAAGGAATAGACGCCGATCGACGGAAACGACTTGACGGGACGCCTTTCAGTGGGCAGTTCACAGGCCGGAATTTTGCTGCCCGCTGGCAGCGACCGGCGAGGACTTCGCCCGGATATAATGAAAGGGCTCAGATGCGGGCCGCCAATAAAGGATGATATAATGGACGAAACCAGCACCACCGAAACCGTCGCGGCCGCGGAACTGCGCCAGATTATTGAACGGATTGAACGTCTGGAAGAAGAAAAGGCTGCCATTCAGGGCGATATCAAGGATGTCATGGGCGAGGCGAAGGGTCGTGGTTACGACACCAAGGCGATCCGCACCATCATCCGTCTGCGCAAGAAGGATGCCAATGAGCGCATCGAGGAAGAAACGATTCTTCAGACTTATATGGCCGCGCTTGGCATGGAATAGTCACTGGCTCTCAAATTGCTGCAGGGTGATGTTGTTTATGTGCCCTGCAGCTAACTTTTAGTGCCCAACATATTTTTGTTTGCGATAAGTATTTCCATTATTTTTTCACTCACATAGTTATATTCTTTTAATAGGTCCGCTCTTCGCTTTTCTCCGGCTCGCGCCACCTCAGCAAGCATAACCACTGTTATAAGAAATTCCTCAAATCCGCCCGGTTGTGTTACGTCCGAAATAGGACGTTCTTTCGTAAGGGTGCGAAAAAGATCGCGTTTTTCTTGATCGGAGACGATGAATACAAGTTTGTGTGCGAATTTATTACGAGAATTGTTTATAGCTGAGAGCACACTCCCAAATTCGTCATTGAAATAACCGAATGCTTTGCATAGCGCTAATTTCTCGGAAAAGCCCCTACTCTCAGGATACTTTCCGGGGTTCTCGAGTTTTTCCCTTAATATTTCAGTAACGATGTGATCTAGATAGATGTGCGCAACGACGATTTTAGCCCAGTCCTCGTTTATCGATATTCTGTCAATAAACTCAATAATATCGAAGCAAGGGTTGTCGCCAATAAATTTTAAAGTTTTTTCAGCAGCTTGAATTTTGCGATCATTTGTCAACAATAAATCCAATCAATAAAAATGCTAAAGTATTCACGTCAGCCGCGCGTACCCGCCAGCTTTTCCGAGAGGTCGACGGCTTCCTTGCGGGCGTCCTTGTCTGCGGGGTAGACCGCCAGATATTGTTCCCAGGCCTTCAGTGCCAGATCGTCGCGGTCTGAGGCTTCGAGGATGTTGGCAAGGCTTGCGAGCGCCGGAAAATAGCGCGGTTCCTTCTCCAGGGTCAGGTTGATGTCCGCCATCGCCTTGCGAGTATCGCCATCGGCGAAATGCACCATGGCGCGGCGATAGGGGGCCTGCACATAGCTCGGGTCGAGCAAAATCACCTGATCGAGAAAATCATAGGCGGCCGCGTTACGCTTTTCATCCGCCGCTTCACCTGCCCATTGCATCAGGAGATTGACGGTCGCACTGCCGGAATCATTCCATTCGGCGGCGATCTGGTTGGCGATGCTGCGCGCCTTGACCGCGTTGCGCTCTTTTTTCAGCGATGCGAAAAGAGTGTCGATGGTTTTGGCGGGGGAAGGCGCGGCTTCTGCCGCAGCAGGCTGCTGTTCGTCCGCCGCATGACCAAGGGCGGCCATTCCCGGAATCAGGAGGCCTGCAAACAGGAAGCCCTGAGCAAGAAGAATAGTCGTGCAAAAACGATTTGGGCGCATAGGTTAAAGCTTAACCCGACTGCGCCCAATATCAAATGCAAACTTCTGCACTGTCAACAAAGTGATCCGCAAGTTCAATCGCGAACCGCAGTCGCGATCAATCAGCCCTGACGAGCCTTGAAACGCGGATTCTGCTTGTTGATGATGTAGACGCGGCCCTTGCGGCGAACCAGGCGGTTATCGCGATGACGGGCCTTAAGCGCTTTAAGCGAATTCTTGATTTTCATTTTACTGGTCCGCAGTTTTGCATGGCTTTTGCCGTGCTATTCAAACAATCAAAAGCGCGCAACGGGGCGCGCTCTTTTCGGTTGGCAGGCAGATACCTGTTTGAGCCCTGCCTGTCAACACTTGGCCGCGCCTTTGCCTTAAAAGACTAGGCTTTTCCTGTGTGCAGAAGCTCGGTCACATGGCCCATCTTGCGGCCTGGCCGGGCTTCTGTCTTGCCATAGAGATGCACGAGGCAGTCTTTTTTCGACAGCCATGCCGGCACGTCGTTGATGTCGTCACCGATCAGGTTGGTCATGACACAATCGGAATGGCGATCCGTGCTGCCGGGGGCAAGGCCCGACACGGCCCTAATATGCTGCTCGAACTGCGAGATCACGCAGGCCGCTTCCGTCCAGTGGCCAGTATTGTGGACACGCGGCGCCATTTCATTGGCAACCAGCGAACCATCCGGCAGGACGAAGAATTCGATGCCGATGACCCCGACATAGTTGAGCGCAGCCAGCAGCTTTTCCGCCGATTGCACAGCAACAGCCCTCGCGGCATCCGAAAGTGCCGCAGGCACCGTCGATGTGTGCAGAATGCCGTTCAGATGGACGTTTTCGGCCGGATCGTAACAGGTAACGGTACCGTCGTGGAAACGGGCGGCAATAATCGAGATTTCCCGCTCGAAGGCGACGAAGCTTTCGAGGATCAGCGGCACGCCGCCGAGCGCTGCAAAAGCGCCCGTGAGGTCTTCGCCGCCGCGGAAGAGACGCTGGCCCTTGCCGTCATAACCCATGCGGCGGGTTTTCAGCACACCCTTGCCGCCGAAAGCGGTCAAGGCGGCTTCCAGCTCATCCTGGCTGTCCACGGCGCGAAAATCGGCGGTCGGAATGCCGCAACCATTGAGGAAGCGTTTTTCCGTCAACCGGTCTTGCGATGCGCTGAGCGCCTGTGCCGGCGGGTAGACCGGCACGGAGGCACTGAGTTTTTCGGCGGCCGCGACAGGCACGTTTTCGAATTCGTAGGTGACGACATCGCAGCGGCTTGCGAGTTCCGCAAGCGCCTTTTCGTCGTCATATTCCGCGACGATCTGGTCGTTGCAAACCTGTGCGGCCGGACAATCGGCATGCGGCTCCAGCACGATGGTGCGGTGGTTAAGCCGGGCTGCGGCCATGGCCAGCATGCGGCCGAGCTGCCCGCCGCCGATGATGCCGATGGTCAGATTATTCGTCTTTGCCATCACGTTGTTCGTCACTGGGCGCTGTCCATAGGATATTCCGCGACGGCTGCCGACTGGCGCGCACGCCAGGCATCCAGCCGGTCGGCCAGATCATCATCGCTGAGCGCCAGAACCGCCGCGGCCAGAAGGGCAGCATTGATGGCGCCAGCCTTGCCGATAGCGAGCGTGCCGACGGGAATGCCGGCGGGCATCTGCACGATGGAATAGAGGCTGTCCTGACCGGACATGGTCTTCGACTGCACCGGAACCCCGAAGACCGGAAGCGGCGTCATGGCGGCCGTCATGCCGGGCAGATGGGCGGCACCGCCCGCACCGGCGATGATGACCTTGAAACCCTCGTCCTTTGCGCCGTTGGCAAAGTCATAAAGCCGGTCCGGGGTGCGGTGGGCTGAAATGATGCGGGCCTCATATTCCACGTCGAGCGCGTCCAGCGTATCGGCGGCGTTCTTCATGGTTTCCCAGTCGGACTGGCTGCCCATGATGATGGCGACGGGGGGCGTTTCTGCTGTCACGTAATCTCTCCGGCTCAGGCGATGATATCGGGAATGACCTGATCCTCGATCTGGGTCATCTTGTCCTTGACGGCCAGCTTCTTCTTTTTCATGCGCTGTATTCTCAGCGCATCGCAGCTGGTCTGGATCATTGCGTTGATCGCCGCGTCATAATCCTCATGCTCCTGGCGCAATCGCGCCAGCGTGAGCCTGATGTCCGCCTGGTCCTGATCGGGCATCTCGTCATCCCCATTTTATGCCGCCGGATCGGCTCCGGCGCGTATGTGATCGTTCACGAGCCTCTATCATCAAATCGCGGTAACGGGAAGTTATCCCTTGCGACCAAATTGCCCACTTATTGCCTTCATTTCGCCTTCGACAAGCGACGCGATCCGTGTCACATTGCCGTCGTAAACCTGAAACTCCAGCGATGGAGAGCTGGAGGTAGGTTCAAAAAGGAAGGACGTGCCGCATGACCATTCAGGCTCATATTGCATCGCTCGAAAAGAAACACGGTGCTCTGGAGGAGGAGCTCGAAAGTATTCTTGCTTCCCCGTCGTCTGACGATAGAGAGATCGCGGACCTTAAACGTCGAAAACTGCGCCTGAAGGATGAACTGCAGAGGCTCAAGGCCTCGACAAGACATTAATTTATGCCAGATCGCCGGCCCTCGACAAATGAAGGACCGGCGATCTGAGCCTTTTAAGCTCCGGCGGCGAAACGCGCTGCCGGAGCTTTTTATTGCCGGGTTCAGAACGGCAGCCCGTCCCACAGGAGCTTCAGCGCCGCAATCAGGGCCATGGCATACATCAGCGGGTAAAACACGGCCGGTTTGAGATATTTCACAACCCTTGCGCCGGCGAGCGTTGCCAGCATGGCGACCGGCAGCAGGCTGGCCGATGTCTTGAGATTGGCGGCGTCAAGCGCGCCGAGCGCGAAGTAGGGAATGAGCTTGATCGCATTCATGATGGCGAAGAAACGCACGCTCATGCCGGTGTAGGTCTTTGGGTCGAGCTTCAGCGGCAGAACGTAGATCTGGAAAGGCGGACCGCCCGCATGGGCGACGAAGCTTGCATAACCCGAGAGGCTCGACCATAGCGTTGCGGCCGCGGGTCTTTGCGGTTTGGCCGGGATTTCCTGGCCCCTCCGGCTTTTGAAGCTCTCGTAAAAATAACGCAGCACGAACAGGATCGTGACCGAGGCGACGACAAGTCGCATGGCGTTTGCGGAAATGAGGCTTGATGTCGCCCAGCCGAGCGCGATGCCGGCAATTGCGCCGGGCAGCATGATGAGCAGCGTTTCCCGGTGATTATGCCCCCGCCAGGCATAAAGTGCCACGATATCCATGACGATCAGGATCGGCAGGAAGATCGCCGCCGCCTGCACGGGCGAAACGGCAAGCGCCATCAGCGGCACACCCATCAGCGCCAGCGCGCCGCCAAGCCCCCCCTTGGAAAGGCCGACAAGCACGACTGCGGGGATGGCGACGAGATAAAAATGAAAATCGGTCAGCATGGATGTATGGTTGATCCTTTCGCCGGTCCGGTTTATCGGATTTGTCATATGAAAACGAGTGCAGATCGCGCCATAAGCGTCCTCTGCCTGAAATGGACGAAACGATGAGCATTGTTGAAGACCGTTGCCGCCTTGTCCTGATCGTTCCGCAAAGGGACGATGCGCAAAAGCAGGTGACAGAGGTGGAAGACGCATTACGGGGCGGCGATGTCGCTTCGGTCATTATTCCGCAATACGGTCTGGATGACGCCGCTTTCCAGAAATGGGCCGAATTGATTGTGCCGATCGTCCAGGCGGCGGGCGCGGCCGCCCTCATCGCGGGCGACAGCCGCACGGCTAGCCGCGTGAAGGCCGATGGCCTGCATGTGGGGGGCAATGCCGAGGCGCTTGCCGAGGCCGTGGAAAACTTCACGCCGAAGCTGATCGTTGGCGGTGGCAATGCCGATGATCGCCACAAGGCGCTGGAAGTTGGCGAATCCAATCCGGACTATGTTTTCTTTGGAAAGCTGGAAGGCGACATCAAGCCGGAGGCGCATCCCAAAAATCTCGCGCTCGGCGAGTGGTGGGCGTCGATGATCGAAATCCCGGCCATCGTCATGGGCGGCACGGATCTGTCGTCGGTGGTTGCCGTTTCCGAAACCGGCGTGGAGTTTGTGGCAATGCGCAGCGGTGTTTTCGACAATGCGTCCGGTGCTGCCCAGGCCGTTTCCGAAATCAACGCTTTGCTTGACGAAAAAGCGCCACGGTTTGGCGGTTGATACAGGCGATGTTCATGCGCTCGGTTCCTCTCTGCTTTTCCGTTTCGCTGGTGGCGCTCGCTTTCGGCGCGCCTGCGGGTGTCGCCTTTGCCCAATCGGGACCGCAGAGCGAAAGCAATGCGCTGTCCCGCCAACTGGAAAATGAGGCCCAGCCTACCCGCCAGGGCAGGGTGCAATCGGAAGAACAGAAGGATCTCGAGCCGTCTTCCGGCGTCAACGTCTATCAGCGCATGGGGGCGGATCTGCCGGCCCTACCGCCGGAAAAGGAATTCAAGGGCCGGGTGGACGAAGCTTACGGCCATTTCCAGCGCGGTGAATATGTGCAGGCGCTCGACAAGGCGCTAAACCGCGCACAGAACGGCGATGCATCCGCGCAGACGCTGGTGGCGGAAATGATGTCGCGTGGCCTCGGTATCGCCCGCGACGAAAAGACTGCCGCTTTCTGGTATCAGCAGGCGGCTGAAGGTGGCGATCCCGTCGCCATGTTCAAATTCGCGCTGATCCTCATGGAAGGCAAGTTCGTCACCCGCGACAAGGCGAAGGCTGACGATTTCATGAGGCGTGCGGCAGAAGCCGGAAATGCCTCTGCCCAGTTCAACTGGGGCCAGATTCTGGTTTCGGAAAATCCCGGTGCCAAGGGACTTCTGATGGCCCTGCCGTTTTACGAAAAATCCGCCGAGCAGGGCATTGCCGACGCGCAATATGCGGTGTCGCAGATCTACTGGTCGGTCAAGGATGTGCCGACCGAGAAAAAGGCCAAGGCGCGGGACTGGCTGATGCGGGCGGCAAAGGCTGGTTATGATACGGCGCAGGTCGATCTCGGCGTCTGGTTGGTCAATGGTTTCGGCGGTGAGCGTAATCTGGATGAGGGTTTCCGCTGGCTTTACGGTGCGGCGCAACGGGGCAATGTCGTGGCGCAGAACAAGGTGGCGCATCTTTACGTTCAGGCGCTCGGCACTCGGCCGGATCCGGTGGAGGCGGCCAAATGGTATGTGCTTTCCCGCCGCGCAGGTCTGAAGGATCCGAGGCTGGAGGACTTCTATCTCGGCATCACCGACGAGCAGCAGAAAAAGGCGATCGAAGCGGCAAATCGTTTCCGCCCGACGTGATGCTGCCGCCTTTCCTTCGCCGCCGACATTCTCATTCGGGCTTTTTGCCTTGAATTTCCGCGCGTTTTGTGGTCTTGAACCGCAAACTTTCAATTCAAGAAAATAATGACGTTCCTGCCCGGCAAGCTTGCGGGCGGTTCGCGAGATTTCCAGGAAACAAATTCGATGGCCCGTTCAGCCCTTCTCAATGTCATGGTTCAGGCCGCCATCAAGGCGGGTAAGTCTTTGTCGCGTGACTTCGGTGAAGTGCAGAACCTTCAGGTTTCGGTCAAGGGACCGAGCGACTTCGTCTCCCAGGCAGACCTCAAGGCCGAAAAGATCGTGCGCGAGGAGCTGATGAAAGCCCGCCCGACCTATGACTTCCTGGGCGAGGAAGGCGGCGAGGAAAAAGGCACCGATGGCGCGCATCGCTGGATCGTCGATCCGCTTGATGGCACCACCAACTTCCTGCACGGCATTCCGCATTTCGCGGTCTCCATCGCGCTGGAGCGGAACGGCGAAGTTGTTGCCGGCGTGATCTTCAACCCGGCCACCGACGAACTCTACACCGCCGAGCGCGGCGGCGGCGCGTTTCTCAACGATCGCCGTATCCGCGTTGCCGCCCGCAAGGCACTGACCGATTGCGTCATCGGCTGCGGCGTGCCGCATCTTGGCCGTGGCAATCACGGCAAATTCCTCGTCGAGCTTCGCCACGTCATGGGTGAGGCCGCAGGCATTCGCCGTATGGGCGCGGCGGCTCTCGACCTCGCTTATGTTGCTGCCGGTCGTCTCGACGGTTTCTGGGAAGCCGACCTTTCGCCATGGGACATGGCGGCTGGTCTGGTGCTGATTCGTGAAGCCGGTGGCTTCGCGTCCGACGCCAAGGGCGGCGCGGATATCTTCGGCAGCGGCAGCGTTGCTGCCGGTAACGAATATATCCACAAGGCACTTGTCGAGGTCGCCAACCGCCCGGTGCCGGGTCGGTGATGCATTTTCGGTAGATAACCTGCCGTTTTCAGCAAGTTTCGGACGCCCGGCGAATACTCGCCGGGCGTTTTCGTTTTCCGTTGCCGGGTACTCATCCATTTTCCTAAAATGCCTGTGACGAAAGACCGGCTTTTCGCTTCAAATCGTCGCAATTTTCAAATAGCTTCCGCTTGATACGTGACCAGAGGGAATGCGAACGTTATGGCGGATTCGGAGCTGCTCGATCTTGGTGTCGAGAAACCGGTGACCACGCGGCAATACAGCCACAAGCTGTCCAGCCCCACACCCTTTCTCTGGACGATGGTTCTGTTTCTGATCCTCGTCGGCTTTCTGGCGGCCATTCTCTATCGGCAGGCGCACACCGCCTTTATGACCAATCCGGGGCTCAACGGCTTCATTCTCGGCGTGCTGGCCATCGGCATTATCCTTGTTTTCACGCAGACCATGAGCCTGCGTTCGGAAGTCCGCTGGTTCAACGCCTTCCGCGCCGCAGGCAGCGCCGAAAAGGTCGGCCGCGCGCCAAAACTGCTGGCGCCAATGAGCACGCTGATCGGCAAGCGCGGCGAAGTCCGGCTGTCCACCGTCACACAGCGCACAATCCTCGATTCCATCGCGACGCGCCTTGATGAATCGCGTGACACATCGCGTTATCTCGTTGGTCTGCTGGTGTTTCTCGGCCTGCTCGGCACCTTCTGGGGCCTGATTGGCACCATCGGTGCTATCAGCAATGTCATCCAGTCGCTCGATCCGAGCGCGGGCGACAGCAACGATATTCTGAGCTCGCTCAAGGCCGGTCTCACCGCGCCGCTGGCGGGCATGGGAACGGCGTTCTCCTCCTCGCTGCTTGGTCTTTCCGGTTCGCTGATTCTCGGTTTCCTCGATCTTCAGGCCGGCCGTGCGCAGAACCGTTTTTACACCCAGCTCGAAAATTGGCTGTCATCGGTAACGGATACCTCCGCGGAGGGTCCGAGAGAGTTCAAGGCCGCGGAGCCGGGAGCCATGGTCAGCACCGAACGTTCGCTGGCGGCCATGACCAGCCTTGCCGAGGGCATTCAGGGCCTCGTCAAGAACATGCGCAGCGAACAGCAGATGCTGCGTGACTGGATCGAGGCGCAGCAGGAAGAATCGAAGTCGCTCCGCCGCACGCTCGATCGGCTTTCGGCGCGGATCGACGGTGACACGAAATCCCCCGGACGTACCCGGCACGACAACGGGAGCGAGTAGCCATGGCGCTTGCGCGCAACCGCCGCCGCGACAGGGGTGTGGATTATTGGCCGGGTTTCGTCGATGCGCTGTCGACGCTGCTCATGGCCATCATGTTTCTGCTGACGGTTTTCGTGCTGGCGCAATTCGTGCTGTCGCGGGAAATTACCGGCAAGGACGAGGTGCTGACCCGTCTCAACAGCCAGATTGCCGAGCTGACCGAACTTCTGGCGATGGAAAAAGGCAACAAGCAGGATATCGAGGACGCGCTGGCGAGCCTGCAATCCACACTTGCGTCATCGGAAAACGAGCGTTCGCGCCTGCAGGCACTTCTCGATGCGGGTTCGGGCAACAATGCCAGCGCTAATGCCCGGATCGGCAGTCTGACCGGCGAATTGGATAACCAGAAACAGGCCAATTCCCGCGCTTCCGCACAGATCGAATTGCTGAACCAGCAGATCGCGGCGCTGAGGGCGCAGATCGCGTCCGTCGAAGCCGCCCTGCAAGCATCGGAGGCCAAGGATACCTCGTCCCAGGTCAAGATCGCCGATCTCGGCCGTCGCCTTAATGTCGCGCTGGCGCAGCGCGTACAGGAACTGAACCGTTATCGCTCGGACTTCTTCGGGCGGCTGCGGGAAATCCTCTCCGACCGGGAAAACATTCGCATCGTCGGTGACCGTTTCGTCTTCCAGTCGGAGGTGCTGTTTCCATCAGGCGGAAACGACCTCAACCCGGAAGGGCAGGCGGAAATGGCGAAGCTGGCGACCGCGTTGCTCGATCTCGCCAAGGAGATTCCGGCTGAGATCAACTGGGTACTGCGCGTGGATGGCCATACGGATAATGTCCAGCTAACCGGTTCCGGCCGCTACCGCGACAATTGGGAGCTTTCCTCCGCCCGTGCGACATCGGTGGTGAAATTCCTGATTTCCAAGGGCGTACCGGCAAACCGGCTGGTTGCCGCCGGTTTCGGCGAATATCAGCCGATTGCCGAAGGTGACTCACCGGAAGCGCGCCAGCAGAACCGCCGCATCGAACTCAAGCTGACCGAGCGCTGAATTGCGGCCTGCATCATGGCCGTTGCCTTCTGACGAAAGTAAATTTACGTTCGCGTAAAAGTAATTCCGTCATATCTGGGAGGGGCTGATGGAACGCTATGATGTGATTGTCGTCGGCGCGGGACTTGCGGGGCTGGTGGCGGCCACCGAAGCGGCTGAGCGGGGTCTCAGCGTCTGTGTTGTGGATCAGGAGGGAGAGCAAAATCTCGGCGGCCAGGCCTTCTGGTCGCTGGGCGGGCTATTTTTTGTCGATAGTCCCGAACAACGCCGGATGAGGGTGCGCGACAGTCTCGATCTTGCCCGGCAGGACTGGTTTGGGTCGGCCGGTTTCGATCGCCCCGAAGATCATTGGCCGCGCCGCTGGGCGGAGGCCTATCTCGATTTCGCCGCCGGCGAGAAACGCGAATGGCTGCACCGCATGGGCATGCGCTGGTTTCCCGTGGTTGGCTGGGCTGAGCGCGGCGGCTCTTTGGCGGATGGTCATGGCAATTCCGTTCCACGCTTTCATGTCACATGGGGCACCGGTCCCGGAGTGCTGGCGCCTTTCGTCAAGAAAGCGCAGGACATGGCGGCAAGCGGCCGACTCGTCTTCCGGTTTCGCTACCGGGTTGACCGTCTGGATATCACCGATGGCAGGGTAACCGGCATTTCCGGCGCTATTCTTGCTGCGGATCCCGTGTTGCGTGGGCAATCAAGCAGCCGGGAGGAGCAGGGTGATTTTGCCCTTTCGGCTTCCGCGATCGTCGTCAGTTCCGGCGGGATCGGCGGCAATCAGGAACTGGTGCGGCGCAACTGGCCTATGGAGCGGCTGGGCAGGCCGCCGGAAAATATGGTCTGTGGCGTGCCAGCGCATGTGGATGGCCGCATGATCGGCATTACCGAGGTGGCGGGTGGAGCCGTCATCAATCGGGACCGCATGTGGCACTATACCGAGGGCGTGAAGAATCACGATCCGATCTGGCCGAACCACGGTATCCGTATTCTTCCCGGCCCGTCCTCCTTCTGGTGCGATGCCGATGGCAACCGGCTGGATGCTCCCGCCATGCCGGGTTTCGATACGCTCGGCACGCTGAAGATGCTGGGCGAGCGCGGCAGCGGCCACAGCTGGTTTATTCTGACCAAAGCGATCATCAAGAAGGAATTCGCGCTTTCAGGCTCGGAGCAAAATCCTGATCTGACGGGCAAGGATCTGCGGTTGTTGCTGAAGCGGCTGGGCAAGGAGCCACCGGGGCCGGTGCGGGCTTTCATGGAGCGGGGCGAAGACTTTGTCGTTCGCGACACGCTGGAGGAGCTGGTGGCGGGAATGAATGCCATCGGCGGTGATCGGCTCAACATCGATCACATCCGCCGGCAGATAGAAGCGCGTGACCGCGAAATTAAAAACGGCTTCAGCAAGGATGCGCAGATAACGGCAATCCATGGCGCGCGCCGTTATCTCGGGGACCGGCTGATGCGGACGGCAAAACCGCACCGACTGCTTGATCCGGCGATGGGGCCGTTGATTGCCGTGCGCCTGCATGTGTTGACGCGCAAGACGCTCGGAGGCCTGCATACCGACCTTGAGGCGCGGGTGCTGGATGCCGCGGGTCAACCGGTGCCGGGGCTTCATGCCGCCGGTGAGGTGGCCGGTTTCGGCGGCGGCGGCATGCATGGTTACAACGCGCTGGAAGGCACATTCCTTGGCGGCTGTCTGTTTTCGGGCCGCGTTGCGGGACGCAGGGTGCTGGTCTAGAGCAATTCCGGTGAAAACCGGTTCACCTCCATTGCTCTAACCCTTTGTTTTCGCGCATTTCCGGACGCAAAACCGAGCATAGTTTCGCTGGAAATGCTCCAGATCAGGCCTGGGCGCGCAATTCGTCCGGTCCGGTCTGGAATTGCAGTCGGGCGAGGCGGGCATAGAGGCCGTTCTGGCGAATGAGGCTCTGGTGCGTGCCTTCCTCGATGATACGGCCTTCATCCATCACCAGAATGCGGTCGGCCTTCAGCACGGTCGCGAGGCGATGGGCGATGACGATGGTGGTGCGGGTCTTCATCAGCTCATCAAGCGCCTTCTGCACCAGCGTTTCGCTTTCCGCATCGAGCGCCGAGGTTGCTTCGTCGAGCAGCAGGATCGGTGCGTTACGCAGAATGGCGCGGGCGATGGCGATGCGTTGGCGCTGGCCGCCGGACAGCGTCACACCGCGCTCGCCTACCTGCGTATCGTAACCATCGCCGAGACGTTCGATGAAGCTGTCCGCCTGTGCGGCGATGGCGGCGGCGCGCACCTCCTCGCGTGTCGCTTCGGGCCGGCCAAAGGCGATATTGTCGTGGATGGAGGAGGCGAAGATCGCGACGTCCTGCGGCACAATGGAGAGCCGCGCACGCAGATCAGTGAGGCTGACGTTGCGGATATCCACGCCATCGATGGTGATACGGCCCTGCTGCGGATCGTAAAACCGCATCAGCAGCGAAAAGACCGTGCTTTTGCCCGCACCGGAAGGGCCGACGATGGCGACGGTTTCGCCGGCGGCAACCTTCAAGGAGAGGCCGGAGACAATCGGCCGCCCTGTCGCGAGCGGATAGACGAAATCGACATTGTCGAATTCCGCCTCGCCCCGCGGCGGTTGCGGCATGGCGACGGGGGCTGCGGGCTCTGCAACGGGTGAGCGTTCATTCAGCAGCTCGGAAAGCCTCTCTGCCGCGCCGCCTGCCTGGGCGAGTTCGCCCCAGACTTCCGAGAGCTGGCCGAGGCCGCTGGCTGCGATCACGGAATAAAGCACGAACTGGCCAAGCGTACCCGCGGTCATGCTGCCCGACAAAACGTTTTGTGCACCATACCAGAGAATGCCGACAACGCTGCCGAAGACGAGAGCGATGGCGACAGCGGTCAGGATGGAACGGGCGCCGATCGCCGCGCGCGCGCCTTGGTAGGCGGCTTCCACGGAGGCGCCGTAACGGGCATTCGCCAGTGCCTCAGCATTGAAGGACTGTACGGTGCGGCTCGCCCCGATCGTTTCGGATGCATAGGCGGCGGAATTGGCCAATGTATCCTGCGTGGTGCGGGAGCGGGCGCGAACGGATCGCCCGAAGGCGATCAGCGGAAAAACGATGAAGGGAATGGCAAGCAGCGCAAGGCCGGAAAGCCCGGGGCTGGTATAGATCATCATCGCAACAGCGCCACAGCACATGATGATGTTGCGCAGCGCGACCGACGCAGAGGAGCCGAAGGCGGAACGAATCTGCACCGTATCGGCGGTCAGCCGCGAAGTGAGCTCGCCGGAGCGATTGCTATCGAAAAACTGCTGTGACAGCGTGGTGAGGTGGGCGAAGACATCGCGGCGCAGATCGGCAACGACCCTCTCGCCGATGGTCATCACGTAATAATAGCGCATGGCGCTAGCGAGCGCGAGGATAACGGCAATCGCCAGAAGCATGGCGAAATAGCTGTTGATCATGCCGCCATCCGGCGTCTGGAAACCGTGATCAATGATGCGGCGGACGGCAAGCGGCAGGGCGAGCGTGGTGGCGGAGGAAAGCACAAGCGCAAAAAGGGCTGCCGCCATCAGGCCGCGATAGCGCCTTAGATAGGGAAACAGGCCAAGAAGCGGCTTCAGGCTTCTCTGTTTCGCCGCTTTCTGCTCGTCAATGTCTGCCACGTCCTCTATGCTCCTCGTTCAGTGCCTTTTTTGGGCCTTTTGCAGGTGAATTTCCGGCATCCGGTAAAATTCCAGCCTCTGCGGCCATCTCCTTTCACAAGGGGATAGCAGGCTCTTGTTATCTGGGCGACCTTCATGTATAGGCTCCGCATCGAATTGGGAAGCCATAGCCCATCTGGTCTATGGCTTCATTTATTGAAATGGCTCAGTTGACGCAATTGCGGCAAATGGACCGCACGTCACTTAACCAGGAAGATTGTCATGAAGGCTGATATCCATCCCGCTTATCACACGATCAAGGTCGTCATGACCGATGGCACCGAATACGAAACCCGCTCTACCTGGGGTTCGGAAGGCGCAGTCATGAACCTTGAAATCGACCCCAAGTCCCATCCGGCATGGACGGGCGGCAACCAGCAGCTTATGGACCGTGGTGGTCGCGTTTCCAAGTTCAACAAGCGTTTCGGCGGCCTCGGCCTCTGATCTCTTGCGGACGGATCGTTTAAAAAAAGCCCGGTTTTCCCGGGCTTTTTTGTTGCCCGCTTTTCGCGGCGGTATTTGTGACTGTAACGGCCAAAACAAAAAAGCAGGCCGGTGAGCCTGCTTTTCAAATTGTCCGGATAGAGTCGTCTTTTCTCAGTTGATCGAGAAAGCCGTACGCAGCAGGTTGAGCTGCGCCTGCACGCTGTTTTCGTTGTCTGGTACCTTGGTCGCTTCGGCCGGGCGATAGATTTCGCGGTCGAGCAGGGCGACACGGTTCTGGAGGCGCAGCGACCGCTCGATAAGGTCGCGGAAGGATTCCGGCAGGTCGTTCCAGCCGGGCGCGTTGCGGTCGACATTGAAGCTGTCGAGCCGCACCTTGTTCTTTTCGCTCAGAACCTGGTCGCGCGTCATTTCGCCATTGTTGACGGCGCGCTGCAAAAGCAGCCAGGAGGCCATCTGCATCAGACGGGTGGTGAGGCGCATCGATTCCGCTGCGTAAAGGACAGACGCCATGCGCGGAAGAACCTTGGAAGCCGTGCGGCCGGCGCCATCGAGATAGCTTGCCGTTTCCTCGACCAAAGTCATGCCTTCGGTATAGAGGGTCTTGAACTGGTTGGAAGCAGCCGCGCGACCCGCAAAGCTTATGGTATTTAAAACCTGTTCTGACATTTCTTTAAATCCCTGCTCACGCACCACACTGTCAGGCAACGACGACCGGGATATTTTGTTCCGGCCTTTAGTGTTTTCAGGATCGTATCTTTACCTGAAATGCGCAAGGCAATTATTAAAGAAGGGTTAATACCCACAGTTTTACGAATTGCGGCGACCGGCAAAAAAAGAGCCGCGAAAGCGGCTCTCAAGGTAAAACAGGGAGAAAAATCAGACCAATTCGCCGTATGGAGAAGATGCCTGAGGTCCAGAAGAACTGGACATGTATAGTAATCTCTCAGAAAGCTTAATTTTTGGTTAATGGTAAACGAAAGACTGCGCCAGAATCTTTAATCTGGTTAGCCTTTTTTCCCCGAAGTCTGTCGCTTGTGGGGCTTGCTGCAGGTTTTTTAAGGTCACCCTTCAGGAGCGAAACAGGTTCTCCGCTGCCTGCCTGCCCGCGGACTTCCTTTTTTTCTCGTCCTCAAGCCTGGCAATTTCCGCCTGCAAAAGTTCGATTCGATCGCTCAACTCGTCCACCGAAAGAAGGCTAAGATCGCTGCCGATTTCATGTCCGCGGGGTTTCTGCGGACGATCATCATCAAAGAGGCTCATATGCCTGCTCCTTTTTCCACATAGTCGCCGTCGTCGCCTGGATATTGCGGCGCGCGGGGATCAAGCGCAATACTCTCCGGCGTGACCAGCGGCGAGGGCGTCGTTGGCATCATCGTCGAGAAATTGTCCTTTTCCGCGGTCGAAAGGGCGGCACGTTGGCGGCTTCTGACGATGGCATAGGCCGTTATCAGCACATGGGCGACGGCCGTCACGAAGAAGAGCGCATAGGGACCGGAATAGGTCATCACCGCGCCGCCAAGCGTCGGGCCGATGATGGTGCCGATGCCGTAAAGCAGCAGCAACCCGCCGGATACCTTGACGAAGTCTTCCGATGCGGCAAAGTCGTTGGCATGGGCCACGGCGATGGGATAAAGCGCGTTGGCGGCGGCGCCGTAAATGGCGATCATGGGGATGAGCACATAGACATTGTGCGGCTGCACAACTGCAACGGCGAGGCCCGCGACCGCGCCTAACCCCGCCAGTCCGGCCAGCACATAACGGCGGTCTATCCGGTCCGAAAGGCGACCGGCCGGAAATTGCGCAAGCGCGCCAACGAAGATCGTGACGGAAACCATAATGGCGATCATGGTCGGGTCGAGCCCCGCCCTTGCGCCAAAGACGGCGCCGAGCGTGCCGTAAGCGCCGTTGGCGATGCCGATCATCAGGATGCCGAAGAAGGAGACCGGCGAGTTCCGATACAGAGCGGGTAGATCCAGCTTGACCTTCTGCAAGGGTTGCGGACTGGCAGCCTTGGAAAGCGTGGCCGGCAGAATGGCGATGCAATAGATGATGCCGCAGATCATGAACAGTGAGGTATTGCTGACATCGCCCATAGGCACGATCATCTGCCCCGCCACGACGCCAAGCAGCGTGATGGCGATGTAGAGGGAAAAGATCATGCCGCGGCTCTCATTGGTCGCGCGTTCGTTCAGCCAGCTTTCAATGATCATGGATGTGCCGGCCGTGCAGAAGCCGGTGAGTGCGCGCAGCGTGATCCACCAGACGTCATCGACAACGAGGCCGGTCATCAGCACCGTCAGGCAGACCAGCGCGACGAAGGAGCCAAATGCCCGCACATGCCCCGCTCGGCGCACGATGGCGGGGGCGACGAAGCAGCCGATGACAAAGCCTGCCGCCCAGGAGGTACCCAGGAAGCCCAGAATCTCGTTGGAGTAACCTTCCGCCGAGCCGCGCATCGGCAGGATGAGGCCCTGAAGGCCGTTGCCGAGAAAAAGAAACAGAGTGCTGGATAAAAGAGCGAATACGGGTAGAAGATTTCTGCTCATGAAGACACTCTCATGCGTTCGGACGGACGGTCGGACAGGCCAATGAACGGGGTTACCCGAATGAGTTGCACTCTTCTGGTGAACGGTAAAAATGTCCAGCCTGTGACGATGCAGAAATAAAGAAAAGGCTCAATAAATGACAAAGGCGATCGGCCTTTTTTTACTGCTGGCCATGGTGGTCCAGATCATCCGACCTTTGGGCCTGCCGGGCCTCAAGAAAAGAGGCGATTGCTGGAAGATTGCGGTTGCCGCCTTTGTCATCTGGTCGGCGACGCTGCTTCTGCGGCCGTAAAGAAAAAGCCGCCCATCGGGGCGGCTTCAGTTGCGCAATTTGCCTGCGAGCGATGGCTCAGGCTGCCTTTTCGAGTTCCTGCTTCCAGTTGCCCTTGGCGGCAAGGCTGTTCATGGCGGCGCGGTGCGTGAAGGCGCGCTGGCCGGCGGCGACATTTTCCGATTTGCCGCCCCAGGTCTTGAGAGCCGTATCCTGAAGGGCGCGGCCGTAGGAATAAGTCAGCGACCAGGGCAAGTCGTAACCGGCATTCATGGCGGAGAGATGCGCCGTCGCCTCTTCGGAGGACTGGCCGCCGGAAAGGAAGGCAATGCCCGGAACGGCAGTCGGTACGGTCGCTTTCAGAACCTTGACGGTCTTTTCCGCCACTTCTTCAACGGACGCCTTGCGAGCGTTCTTGCCGTCGATGATCATGTTCGGCTTGAGGATCATGCCTTCGAGGTTCACGCGGGCATCGAACAGATCCGCAAACACGGTCTGGAGAACCCATTGCGTGACTTCGGCACAGCGGTCGATGTCATGCGTGCCCGGCTCGCCGTCCATCAGCACTTCAGGCTCAACGATCGGCACGATATCCGCCTGCTGGCAGAGAGCTGCGTAACGGGCAAGCGACTGGGAGTTTGCCTTGATCGAACCCCAGCTCGGACGCTGTTCACCGATGGTGATGACACCGCGCCACTTGGCAAAGCGGGCGCCGGCCTCGTGGTACTTGCGAAGGCGCTCGTAAAGGCCGTCTAGGCCTTCGGTGATGAATTCACTCGGGTGGAAGGCCATCGGCTTGGCGCCGATATCCACCTTGATGCCCGGCAGGCTGCCGGCCGCGTTGATGATGTCAACGAAAGGCGTGCCATCGGCCGCCTTCTGGAACAGGGTCTCTTCGTAAAGGATGACGCCGGAGATGTACTTCTTCATGGCGTCGTCGGAGCGGAACAGCATTTCGCGATAGTCGCGACGAGCGGTCTCGGTGGACTCGAGATTGATGCTGTCGAAACGCTTCTTGATCGTTCCTGTGGATTCGTCGGCTGCGAGCAGGCCCTTGCCGTCGGCAACCATTTTGATGGCGATGTCTTCGAGACGTTCGGTCATTTGCTATTCTCCCAAGGCACAATAAATTTCCGATAACAGAAGTTCCAGGGCAGGGAAATGGCACGCTAACTCATTGAAACGATTGAAATGATTTCAATCGTTTGAAACTTTTCCTCCCGGTGCCACTTACCAAAAAACAAGGCCGGACAAGCAGGGCTTGTCCGGCCTTGTGTCAGGCAAGTGAAATGAGTTTACTTGGCAGCGGTCAGGATGGCAACGCCCGGCAATTCCTTGCCTTCCATCCATTCGAGGAAGGCACCGCCCGCCGTTGAGATGTAGGTGAAATCGTCCGAAACACCGGCGTGGTTGAGTGCCGCCACCGTGTCGCCGCCACCGGCGACGGAAACGAGCTTGCCGGCCTTGGTGCATTCGGCGGCGTGTTTTGCCGCAGCCACGGTTGCCGCATCGAAGGGTTCGATTTCGAACGCGCCGAGCGGGCCGTTCCAGACCAGCGTTTCCGCCCGTGAAATCCACGCCTTGATGCTTTCGACCGATTTCGGACCGACATCGAGAACCATGGCATCGGCGGGAATGGCGTTGATATCGACAATTTCATTGGCCGCGCCTGCCTTGAATTCGCGGGCGACGACGCCGTCTTCCGGCAGGACGATGGCACAACCGGATGTCGCCGCCTCGATCATGATCTGCTTTGCGGTCTCTGCCAGATCGTGCTCGCAGAGCGACTTGCCGACATTCGTGCCGCGGGCGGCGAGGAAGGTGTTGGCCATGCCGCCGCCGATGACGAGGGCATCGACCTTCTTGACGAGGTTCATCAAGAGATCGATCTTGCTCGAAACCTTGGCGCCGCCGACGATGGCAACCACCGGGCGAACGGGCTGGCCGAGACCCTTTTCCAGCGCCTCTAACTCGGCCTGCATGGTGCGGCCGGCATAAGCGGGCAGATGCCGCGCCAGACCCTCAGTGGAGGCGTGGGCACGGTGTGCGGCGGAGAAGGCGTCGTTTACATAGATATCGCCATTGGCTGCCAGGGCTTCGACGAAGGCAGGATCGTTCTTTTCCTCACCCTTGTGGAAGCGGGTGTTTTCCAGCAGCAGGATATCGCCATCATTCATCTTCGCAACCGCATCAGTCGCTGGCGCACCGATGCAGTCGGTTGCGAAGGAAATGGCGTGATCCAGCACGTCCTCGACGGCGGGGACGATCTGAGAAAGCGACATCTCAGCAACGGGTTCACCCTTCGGGCGGCCGAAATGGGCAAGCAGAATGACTTTTGCGCCTTTTGCGGAGAGTTCCAGAATGGTCGGCGCAACGCGTTCGATACGGGTTGCGTCCGTCACCTTGCCATCCGCGACCGGCACGTTGAGATCAACGCGGACGAGAACGCGCTTTCCGGCAATGTCGTTAAGGTCGTCGATGGTCTTGAAAGCGGGCATGGGTCGATCCTGATTTGTTGCGAGTTCGGGAGGGACCATACTATGCCTGATTGACGACGCAAGCGGGTCAGGCCTCATTTTCTGTCACCGTCTTCGCAGGTGCGGAAACGCTCTCATCGGCATCGGCGGAACGCAACTGACGCCGTTGTGCCAGATGCGTGCGCGCCCGGCGGAGGATTTCCGAAAAGCTGATGAAGATCGGCAGGCTGATGGTCGGTTCGACAGGCTCGAGCGAGATGCCGACGCCTGTGATTGTCTCATGTTCGTCCAGCGCCCGAACGATGAGAACGATGGAGCCGAGACGCACCCGATCGGCATAATCCGCCTTGCCTGAAAGACGCGTTTCAATGAGTTCCGCGATGCTCATGGCGTTTTCAGCCGGCGAAATGATGCCGGGACCGTAGGCAGCGTCGAGTTCCGCTGCAGGACGGGTGGGCGAGATTGCGAAGGTGCCGAAGAAATCGGCGTCGTCATCCGCGACCGGTAGCGCGCTTGCAAATAATCGGTCGATCAACCTGATATAGCTGGGTGCGATAAACAGATAGACGAGATCGTTTTCACGCAGGCGCCCGGCATATTGATAACGGATCGACTTGCCGTCGCGCACTACCAGCGACGGCATGGCCCAACGGGGAATGCGCTCGCCCTGCATGATGGCGCTGCCTTTTGCGACCCGGTAGGAAATCAGCTCGTGATTGGCGGTGCCGGGAAGATCAACTTCCAGCTTGTCCACCTCGCCCATGCGCGGCGGAACGATCAGCCCGAGCCTCGTCGCCACCGGCTTGATGGTCCAGCCCTGCACGAGAAGCGATACAAGAACGATGATGAAGGCGGCGTTGAAATAGATCTGCGCATCGTCCAGCCCGCCGAGAATGGGCATGATGGCGAGCAGGATGGAAACGGCACCGCGCAGGCCGACCCAGGCTACAAAGGAGGTTTCCTGCTGGGTATAGTTGAACGGCATCAGGCTCAGCCACACCGCGAGCGGGCGGGCAACGAAGATCAGGAAAAGTGCGAGCAGCACGGCGGGAATCGCAATTGCCGGAAATTGCGACGGCGTTGCGAGCAGGCCGAGCATCAAGAACATGATGATCTGGGCAAGCCATGTCAGCCCCTCATGGAAACGGTGGATGGTTTCCTTGGCGAAGATCCTGCGGTTGCCGGCAACGATGCCGGCCACATAGACCGCGAGAAATCCGCTGCCGCCGATCGCACCGGTGAAGGAGAAAACGAGCAGCGCCAGCGCCAGCACGAAGATCGGTGCAAGCCCACGGTCGGCGGCGAAGCGATTGACGACGGTGGCGATCATGAGACCACCGAGCAGGCCGAAAATCAGGCCGAGGCCCATTTCCTCGATGAAGAGCAGCAGGAAGCCACTGTCGATGCCGGCGAGGCCCTGACCCTTGGCGATGATCTCGACCAGCGCAACGGTGAGAAATATGGCCATCGGATCGTTGGTGCCGGATTCCACCTCCAGCGTCGAGCGCACCTGATCACGGATATGGATGCCGCCGATGCGCAGCAGGAAGAACACCGCCGCCGCATCCGTGGAGGCGACGATGACGCCGAGTAGCAGCCCCTCCAGCCAGGAAAGCCCGAGCAGCAGGGCGGCTGCGCCTGCGAAGAACACGGATGTGAGGATGACGCCGACGGTGGCGAGCGCGACGGCGGGTGCCGCAGAAAGCCGGAAGGATTGCAGGGACGTGCCGAAGCCGGAATCGAAAAGGATGACGGCGAGTATGAGCGAGCCGAGCATATAGGCGAGCGGATTATTGGTGAATTCGATGCCGAGGCCATCCACACCCGCCGCAAGGCCGATAACAAGGAAGAGCAACAGCAGCGGCGCGCCGAAGCGGAAGGCGATGAGGCTGGAAAAGGCCGCGACGAGAACCAGAACAGTTGCGACCAGCAACAGAAGATAAAATGATTCCACGTCCACCGCCTCTTCACACCGCGCTGGCCGCCGCAATGAATGCTCTGCACGTCCGCAGTCAATTCGCCACGGGTTGCGGTCTGTCAGCGCTGTCCGGGTGGCGTTGAAAGGCGGCGCAAGGCGGGGTGTATCGAAAGATACGGCAGGGCCGAAGTGCATTGCGCACGACCGTTATCCCTGTTCTTCTTGTCCGTTTCAAAATGGACCAGACAAAGGCAGGAAATTAAAAACTTGGCGGCAGAGGTGAGGAAAATCGAGAATAAAAAATCCGGCGGGATTGCTCCCGCCGGACCTGCATCAATCGATGTGTTTTCGTTAGATGGTCTTCGCGAATGCGACGGCCGTGTCCGACATGCGGTTGGAGAAGCCCCATTCGTTGTCGTACCAGGACAGAACGCGCACGAAATTGCCTTCCATGACCTTGGTCTGGTCGTTGGCAAAGATCGACGAATGGCTGTCGTGGTTGAAGTCGCGGGAAACCAGCGGCTCGTCGGTGTAGCCGAGGATGCCCTTCAGCTTGCCGTCGGCAGCCGACTTGATCGCTTCGTTGATTTCCGCAACCGTGGTCGCGCGCTTGGCGATGAACTTGAAGTCGACAACCGAAACGTTCGGGGTCGGAACGCGGATCGACGTGCCGTCCAGCTTACCCTTGAGGTGCGGCAGAACGAGGCCAACGGCCTTGGCAGCGCCCGTCGATGTCGGGATCATGGAGAGGGCCGCGGCGCGGGCGCGGTACAGATCCTTGTGCATGGTGTCCAGCGTCGGCTGGTCGCCCGTATAGGAGTGGATCGTGGTCATGAAGCCATGATCGATGCCAACGACGTCATCGAGAACCTTCACGACCGGCACGAGGCAGTTGGTGGTGCAGGAAGCGTTGGAAATGACCAGATGGTCCTTCGTCAGCTGGTCGTCGTTGACGCCGAAGACGACGGTCAGGTCTGCGCCATCAGCGGGAGCGGACACGATGACGCGCTTGGCGCCAGCCGTCAGGTGGGCCGCCGCCTTGTCGCGGGCGGTGAAGATGCCGGTGCACTCAAGAGCGATATCGACGCCCAGTTCCTTGTGCGGCAGGGTTGCCGGATCGCGAACGGCCGTGACCTTGATCGGCTTGCCGCCGCCAACGATGATCGTGTCGCCTTCGACCTTTACCTCGGCAGGGAACTTGCCATGGATCGAATCGTAGCGCAGCAGGTGGGCGTTGGTTTCAACCGGGCCGAGGTCGTTGATGGCAACGACTTCGATATCGGTGCGGCCGGATTCGACGATGGCGCGCAGAACATTGCGGCCGATGCGGCCGAAGCCGTTAATGGCAACTTTTACAGTCATTTACAGTCTCCCGAACAAGAATGGGCGTGGTCTTTGCTGAATGGTGAGGGCCTGGAAAGCCCTCACGCAAGTTTTGCCTCGGCTGCTGCGACGACGGCTTCCGCCGTGATACCGAAGTGCTTGAAGAGATCCTTCGCCGGCGCAGAGGCTCCAAAGGAGTGCATGCCGACGAAAGCGCCGTCATTACCGATGAAGTAATCCCAGCCCTGGCGAATGGCGGCTTCCACCGCGATCTTGACCGGAGCCTTGCCGATAATGGCGTTGCGGTAGGTTTCCGGCTGTTCCTTGAAGAGCTCGAAGCAGGGAACGGAGACGACGCGGGCGGAAACGCCCTTGTCCTTCAGCGTTGCGGCGGCCTTCAGCGCCACTTCCACTTCCGAACCGGAAGCGAAGATCGAAACCTTGGCGTCGCTGGCGGAGACGAGTTCGTAAGCGCCGTAAGCGGAGAGATTCTTCTCTTCATATTCCTTGCGCGAAGGCGTCAGGTTCTGGCGGGTCAGCGCCAGCGCCGAGGGGCGGTGCTTTTGCTCAAGAGCCAGCTGCCAGCATTCCGCCGTCTCGGTTTCATCCGCCGGGCGGAAGACGAGCAGGTTCGGAATGGCGCGAAGGGCGGCGATCTGCTCGACCGGCTGGTGAGTCGGACCATCTTCGCCGACACCGATGGAATCATGCGTCAGAACGTGGACGACACGGATGCCCATCAATGCGGCAAGGCGGATCGACGGACGGCAATAGTCCGAGAAGATCAGGAAGCCGCCGGCATAGGGGATGAGGCCGCCATGCAGCGCGATACCGTTCATGGCCGCAGCCATGCCGTGCTCGCGGATGCCGTAATGCAGGTAACGGCCGGAGAAGTCGCTCGGCGTAATGGACTTCATCTGGCTGGTCTTGGTGTTGTTGGACGGCGTCAGGTCGGCAGAGCCACCGATCATTTCCGGCAGGATGCCGTTGATGACTTCAAGCGAATCTTCCGAGGCCTTGCGGGTCGCAACGGTTGGGTTGTTCTCGATGATCTTCTTCTTGAAGGCATCAATGGAGCTGTCGAAGTTGCCTGTCAGGTCACCGGCGAAACGGCGCTTGAACTCGGCCTTCTTGGTCGTCTCGGTGGCTTCGAGACGGGCTTCCCAGTCCTGACGCGTCTTGGTGGAGCGCAGGCCGGCGAGACGCCATGCATCGAGCACATCTTCCGGAATGACGAAGGCTTCGGCTTCCCAGTTCAGGCTCTTGCGGGCAGCGGCGATTTCTTCGGCGCCGAGCGGGTTGCCGTGCACCTTGTGGGTGCCCTGCTTGTTGGGCGCGCCGAAACCGATGACGGTCTTGCACGCGATGAAGGTCGGACGGTCAGATTTCTGCGCGGCCTCGATGGCGGCGGCAATCGCGTCCGGATCATGGCCATCAACACGGATGGTGTTCCAGTGCACGGCCTGGAAGCGAGCGATCTGGTCGGTGCTGTCGGACAGGCCAACTTCACCGTCGATGGTGATGTTGTTGTCGTCCCAGAACAGAACGAGCTTGTTGAGCTTCAGATGGCCGGCAAGCGCGATGGCTTCGTGGCTGATGCCTTCCATGAGGCAGCCGTCGCCGCACAGCACATAGGTGAAGTGGCTCTGCAGGTCGGAGCCGAACTCCTCTTCCAGCTTGCGTTCGGCAATTGCCATGCCAACGGCGTTGGCAATGCCCTGGCCGAGCGGACCGGTGGTGGTTTCGATGCCGGTGGCGTGACCGTATTCGGGATGGCCGGCGGTCTTGGAGCCGAACTGACGGAAGCGCTTGATCTCGTCGATCGTCATGTCCTCGTAGCCCGTCAAATAGAGCAGCGAGTAAAGAAGCATCGAACCATGGCCCGCCGACAGCACGAAGCGGTCACGATCCGCCCAAAGCGGCGCCTTGGGATCGAATTTCAGGTAACGGGTGAAGAGAACGGTGGCGACATCGGCGGCGCCCATCGGCAGTCCGGGATGGCCTGAATTGGCCTTCTCCACTGCATCCATGGCAAGAAAGCGGATCGCATTGGCCATCCGGTTGTGTTTGTCGCGAGAAATCATGGCTTTTCCGTCTGTTCCGGGTGAAAGGAGATAGTTTTACGCAACTATCCAAAAAGCGGGTTGATCCATAGCAGGTGAGGCAGGCAAGTCAATAAATCCACGGGCAATTGCGGTTCGCCCAAGGATAAAAATCGTTTAGAAAATCGGCTGTCTCGACAAAAATCGTGCGATGGGGCCCGGCGCTTCTTCGTTCATCCACAGAGCAAAACGCCTCAATGCACTGGTTTGATTGACGGGATGGTAAATCGGGTAATAACCTCTTGGATGTTGGGAAGGCCTGAAACCGGACGATTCGGCCGGTAGCGTGCGAGTTGGAAAAAACGATGTCGGCTGAGAAGACCGTACAATCTGCGCTGACGGAGCTGAATGCTGCCATCACAAATCTCGAAAATGCCATCGATATGCGTATCGAGCGGCAAAGGGAGACGGGCGAGATCGATAATGAGGTCAAGCGGGTCCATGTCGACCGCGCCAGGCTCGCACATGAGCTTGATCAGGCCGAGTTTCGCGCCAACCGTCTTGAAGAAGTCAATCGCGAGGTGTCCCGCCGGCTGGTAACGGCCATGGAGACGATCCGCGCGGTGCTGGATCGATAGGAGCGGTTTCATGGCGCAAGTCACTGTTATGATCGATGGCAAGGCCTATCGCATGGCATGCGAGGCGGGGCAGGAAGACCACCTGACCGATCTTGCAACCCGTTTCGACCGTTATGTCGGGCATCTCAAGAGCCAGTTCGGCGAAATCGGCGATCTGAGGCTGACCGTCATGGCCGGCATCATGGTTATGGACGAGCTTTCCGAACTCAACCGCAAGATCGAGAGGCTGGAAGGGGAGGTCGCATCCCTTTCCCGCAACCGCGACGGCATGGCCGAGCACAAGGCGAAATCGGATGAAATAGTGGCGGTTGCCATTGGCGATCTGGCCGACCGGCTGAACGGCATTACCGAAAAACTGCTCGCACGGCCAAAACCCGCGACCCATTGATCGGGCGAACTTTCCGCGTCGGTAAAATTCGCTATCCGCCCTCTGGCGGTTTCCTCCAATTCGTCCTATATCTGGGATGCGTTCTGCGCTTCCCGACAGGAACCACAATCCCTGGGGCCATACTCGATCCAAAGGGAGCTGTCCCTGGCCAGTCCCGTGGGGCTGGACACACGGTGCCCACCTACTTTTGTAGGCACCCAGGATCGTAAATCTCCATCGGTCGCCGTGGATCGCGCTTGAAGTTTCGGGTCAACCCCGGTTCTTCACCTGATTATTTTATCGTCGACAGTTATTTTTCACTACTGCCGGGCACGGCTTTTTTATAGTGCCGTCATTGCAATGGCGGAACAATTGCCTATTATTCGGATTGGTATGTCTGTCATGCCCTTTTATATTAGAGGGTTCTGCGGTCAAAACCGCGACGTGCCGTTCAACAGCCCAAAGAGCTAAACTTGTTTACTGAAATTATGATCGTGGTCCTGCTCACCGTATTGAACGGTGTGCTTGCCATGTCCGAGCTTGCCGTTGTCTCCTCCAGACCGGCGAGGCTCAAGGTGCTTGCCGCGCAAGGCAGCAGGGGCGCCACCATGGCGCTCGGCCTTTCCGAAAATCCAGGACGGTTCCTTTCCACGGTTCAGATCGGCATCACGCTGGTTGGCGTACTGTCCGGTGCGTTTTCCGGTGCCACGCTTGGTGCCCGGTTCACCGGATGGCTTCTGGAGCAGGGTGTTCCCGATCGTGCTGCGGATGCAATCGGTGTCGGCTCGGTTGTCGTCGCCATCACCTATCTGTCGTTGATCGTCGGCGAGCTGGTGCCGAAGCAGATTGCCCTGCGCGACCCTGAAAAGATCGCCGCCCGTGTCGCACCTACCATGGTGATGCTGTCGCGGGTCGGCGCGCCGCTGGTGTGGCTGCTGGATAAATCCGGCAAGGTCGTTCTGGCAATTCTCGGCCATAGCGGTGAGTCCAACGCTTCGGTGACGGACGACGAAATCCGCACGGTTCTGGCCGAAGCTCACAGCGCCGGCGTGATCGAGACCGAGGAATCGGCGATGATCACCAGCGTCATGCGCCTCGCCGACCGCAATGCGCGTGGTCTGATGACGCCGCGCCGCGATGTCGAGGTGGTCGATATCGAAGACAGTGCCCAGGAAATCCGCGAGCAGCTTCGCCAGACGCAGCGTTCGCGCCTGCCGGTGCGCAACGGCGCTTCCGATGAAATTCTGGGCGTGCTTTTCGCCAAGGATGCCTTCGATGCACTGGCTTCAGGCAAGGAGCTGGATGTGCGTGAGCTTCTGCGCGAAGTTCCTGTCGTCTCGGATCTGACGAGTGCGGTGGATGTCATCCAGTCGCTGCGCCGTTCCACCGTGCACATGGTGCTGGTCTATGACGAATACGGCCATTTCGAAGGTATCGTCAGTTCAGGCGACGTTCTGGAGGCGATTACCGGTGCCTTCCAGGAAGATAATGACGAAGAACCGGCCATGGTCGAGCGCGAGGATGGTTCGTTCCTCGTCGCCGGCTGGATGCCGGCCGATGAATTCGCCTATCGCATGGGCTTCCAGATCGATGAGGATGCCGAGTTCGAGACCGTTGCCGGTTTGGTGCTCGATGAATTCCGCCGCCTGCCGGAGCTGGGTGAACATGTCACCCGCAACGGCTGGCGTTTCGAAGTTATCGATCTCGATGGTCACCGTATCGACAAGGTTCTTGTGAGCCGGGCCGCCTGATGCAGGGCGATGCTGCGGAAAAGGCAAGGTTGCGCGTCGAAAGGCTCGCCGCGCGCGATGCGTTGACACCAGCCGAGCGGCAGCAGAAGAGCCTGTCGATGACGGTTCATGGTGCCGCCGGCATTCCCTTTCCGCCCGAAACCGTCATTTCCGGTTTCATGCCCATCCGTTCCGAGGCTGATACCCGGCCGTTGATGGATGCGTTGCGCGCACGAGGCGGGCGTCTCGTCCTTCCCGTGGTGCTTGACCGGGAAACAATCGTCTTTCGCGCCTTCGAAGCGGATACGCCGCTGGTGAAGACAGGTTTTGGCACGACCGGACCGGGCGGGGATGCGAAGGTTCTCGATCCGGACATTCTGCTTGTGCCCCTTTCCGTATTCGATGGGCAGGGTCAGCGTGTCGGTTATGGCGCGGGGCACTATGATCGTGCCATTGCAAGATTGCACGCCAAGGGCCGTCAGCCTGTTCTCATCGGCATCGCCTTTGATTGTCAGGAAGTGCCGTCCGTCCCGGCGGAGCCGCATGATGTGCCGCTTCACGCCATTCTGACGGAAAGCGGGCTGCGCTGGTTTTCCACCCCGCTATCCACGGTCGATGCGGGGCAAAAGGCGCTTTAGCACTTTTTAAAACATGGATTACCCGCTAGAGGGACGCAATCCAAAGAACATACGCAAAACGAGGCGGTGAATGAGACTTCTTTTTCTCGGAGATATGGTTGGCAAGACCGGACGCACGGCTGTCTGGGAGCGATTGCCGGGGCTGATTTCCGATCTGAAGCTGGATTTCGTCATCGTCAACGGTGAAAATGCCGCCGGCGGTTTCGGCATTACCGAGGATATCTATCTTGAAACCATCAATGCCGGTGCCGACGTCGTAACCACCGGCAACCATGTCTGGGACCAGAAGGAAGCAGTTTCTTTCTGCGAGCGCCACGACCAGTTCCTGCGGCCGGCCAATTATCCTGACGGCACACCGGGCAAGGGTTCAGGGTTGTTTTATGCGCGCAATGGCGCGCGTATCCTCGTCGCCAACATCATGGGCCGGGTGTTCATGCATCCGGAACTGGACGATCCCTTCAAGTCGGCGGAGAGCATTCTGGCTGCCTGCCCGTTGAAGGAACAGGCAGACGCCATCATCTTCGATTTCCATGCTGAGGCAACTAGCGAAAAGCAGTGTTTCGGCCATTTCGTCGATGGCCGTGCGAGCTTCGTCGTCGGCACCCACACCCATGTTCCAACGGCTGACGCGCAGATATTGAATGGTGGCACAGCCTATATGTCTGATGCCGGCATGTGCGGTGATTATGACAGCTCGCTTGGCATGGAGAAGGAAGAGCCGATCAACCGCTTCATTTCCAAAATGCCGAAGGGCCGTTTCGAGGCCGCAAGCGGGCCGGCGACGATCTGCGGCGTTGGCGTTGAAATCTCCGATCGCACCGGACTTGCCGAAAAGATCGCGCCGCTGCGCATCGGCCCGCGGCTTTCCGAAACATTACCCTCCTTCTGGGCCTGAACGTCTACTGGGAGCGTTCACAATGACGAGAGTCTGAGCTTTCCGACCTTCTTGTAACTGGACGCCTCGCAAAACCTGCCTCATCCTCTCAACCTTCGCAAGTTCAGGGGAGTGGCATGATGCTGCGCGTGCTAATGCTTGCAATGACAGGTCTGATCGCCTGCGCCGGAACCGCCTTTTCCCAGACGGCAAGCCGGCCTCCCGTCAGCCAATGCCAGGCGATTGCCCGAAATATTCCTGGGGTCATGTTCGCGAGCTTGAATACGCCAGGCGTCCAGCTGGCGCAGGCGGCGGCGAAGAAGGAAGAGGTGAAGATCAGCTTCATCGGCCATTCCACCTACCTCATCGAAAGTCCTGATGGCGTGACGATCGCCACCGACTATAACGGCGTCTACCGTCCGCCCGTCACGCCGACCGTGGTAACGATGAACCGGGCGCATTCCACCCATTTCACCCTCAGCCCGGACCCGGCCATTCAATATGTGCTGCATGGCTGGAGTGATACGCCCGGCGAAAAGGCCGAGCACAAGGTGTTGGTGGATGACGTCTACATCCGCAATGTCGCGACCGACATCCGCAACCGCTGGGGTGACTATGAGTCGTTTCAGGAAAACGGCAATTCCATCTTCATCTTCGAGGTTGCCGGGCTGTGCATCGGTCACCTCGGCCATCTGCATCATGAACTGACGGACACGCATTATGCCGAAATCGGCCGGTTGGACGTGCTGATGGTACCGGTGGATGGCGGCCTGACCATGGGGGCTGACAGCATGAGCCGGGTGGTGAAGCGCCTTCGATCCGCGCTGATCTTGCCGATGCACCGTACCGGTCCACCGCTGGAACAGTTTCTGACGATGTTCGGCGAAAGTTTCCAGATCGCTTATGCCACGGATCCGGTGATCCGGGTCTCGATGAGAAACCTTCCCCGCCAGCCGCAGATACTGGTGCCGAAAGGCATGTAGCTGGCGGCAGGTGAGGAAGGGCGGGGGAGCTGGCGATCAGGCGAAGGTGAGGTGCTGGCGGACGCCGACATCAGGCGTCTTGTCTTCGGACATGTTGGCCTTGGCGATTTCCCAGCCGAATTTCAGCGTGCTGTCCGTTGAGGCCCAGATATCGGCATCATCGACATGAAGCGCCAGCATCGTCAGCTGTGGGTCGCTCTTGCCATGCTCGTACCAGGCGGCGGTGACTGAATTCCAGTATTCGTCGATCTTCGCCCTGTCATCACGCGCTTCCAGAATGCCGGAGAGGCAGGCGTGATAATCATGGTCCTTGCCAACGAGGCAGAAATGCGCACGCGAGCCTGACTTCAGGGATTTTACGAGATCGGTGTCTTTTTTGGAGAAAAACCAGATGGTGTTGGTTTTCGGGTCAGCATGAGGCGCCATGGGCTGCATGTGGTTGTGCAGGCCTTCCAAACCGAGCATGCCGGCATGGACGGAATTGATCTCGTCCCAGAGCTGGCGGGCCGGGGCTTCTCTTGCTTCAGTCAGGCTGACCATATGTTTTCTCCTTCCGGTCTGTTTTGCTGCGACGGAGAGAAATCCATACCCTCATGTGCCGCGTTCATGAGCAAAACGAGAAGCGGATAAATCAGTTCCTTCTATTGTTCACGGAAGAGAAAGCGCTTGCGGGGTTGAACGGCGGGCGTATCGCACTTATAAGGCCCGCAATCTCCAAATTAAGACAATCAGGTTTTCCATGGCTGGTCATTCACAGTTCAAGAACATCATGCACCGCAAGGGCAAGCAGGACTCCGTACGGTCCAAAATGTTTTCCAAGCTTGCGCGTGAAATCACCGTTGCGGCAAAAGCGGGCATGCCCGACCCGAACATGAACGCGCGCCTGCGTCTTGCAATCCAGAACGCCAAGGCTCAGTCCATGCCGAAGGACAATATCGAGCGCGCGATCAAGAAAGCTTCCGGTGCTGACAGTGAAAACTACGATGAAGTCCGTTACGAGGGTTACGGCCCGGGTGGCGTCGCCGTCGTCGTCGAGGCCCTGACCGACAACCGCAACCGCACCGCCTCCAACGTACGCTCCATCTTCACCAAGGCTGGTGGCGCACTCGGTGAAACCGGCTCGGTCTCCTTCTCCTTCGACCGCGTTGGCGAAATCACCTACAAGGCGGAAGTGGGCGATGCCGACAAGGTCATGGAAGCGGCCATCGAAGCGGGTGCTGACGATGTCGAATCCTCCGAAGACGGCCACACCATCATCTGCGGTTTCGAAGCGATGAACGAGGTTTCCAAGGCGCTGGAAGGCGTGCTTGGCGAAGCCGAAAGCGTCAAGGCCATCTGGAAGCCACAGAACACGGTGCCGGTGGATGAAGAAAAGGCGCAGTCGCTGATGAAGCTCATCGACAATCTCGAAGACGATGACGACGTGCAGAGCGTCTATTCCAACTTCGAGGTTTCCGAAGAAATTCTCGCCAAGCTTTCCGCCTGACGTTTTATGTTCTCAAAGAAAAGCCCCGGCAGCGACGTCGCTCCGGGGCTTTTTTATTCAGGCGGCCTTCCTGATGGAACTCCGCACATCGGCGAAAATTTCCACGGAACGCAGCCGTTTTTCGATGTCGTGGATCGGCATCGATACGATCAGTTCGTCTGCCTGCGTTTCGGCAAGGAAACCACCGAGATGGCGCTCGATCGTCTCGGGGGAGCCGACTGCTGCGAAACGCAAAGTGTGTTCCACCGAGAAGCGCTCCATTTCGTTCCAGTAATCGTCCATACTGTGCACCGGCTTCGGGAACGGGGTGCGGACATTGCGGCGCAGATTGACGAATTGCTGCTGTGACGAGGTGAAGAGATGCTGCGCTTCCTCATCCGTATCGGCGCCGACACCCATCACACCCACCATCACATAGGGCTTGTCCAGCACCTCTGAGGGCTGGAAGCGCTCGCGATAGATATGGATGGCCTCCATCAGCATATCGGGGGCAAAATGCGAGGCGAAGGAATAGGGCAGGCCGAGCGCTGCGGCGAGATGCGCGCTATAGGTGCTGGAGCCGAGCAGCAAGAGCGGCACGTTGGAATTCATGCCGGGCACGGCAAGGATCGCCTGATCCTGCTGCGGCGGGCCAAGGTAACGCTGGAGTTCGACGATATCGTGCGGGAAATTTTCCGCGCCGGCATCCAGGTTGCGGCGCAGGGCTCGCGCCGTGCGCATATCTGTTCCCGGCGCACGGCCGAGACCGAGATCGACACGACCAGGCAGAAGTGCAGCAAGTGTTCCGAACTGTTCGGCAATGACGAGCGGAGAGTGGTTGGGCAGCATGATGCCGCCGGAACCGACACGGATATGTTTGGTGGCGGCACCCACATGGGCGATGACGAGGGAGGTCGCAGCACTTGCGATGCCGGGCATGCCGTGATGTTCCGCCAGCCAGATGCGGTTATAACCGTGTTCTTCGGCCTTGATGGCCATGCGGCGGGAATTTTCGAGCGCCGCGCTGACGCTCTCGCCTTCGCCGATCGGCGAAAGGTCGAGAATGGAAAAGGGGATCATCGGACGCTCCTGCAGAAATTCAAATCTTTGCTGCCGATGTAAGGCGCGTGTCCCGATTTACCAGAGAAGTCGCATAGAATTGATGGATGGTTCAAAAAAATTGGGGCCTCCGGAGAGGCCCCTACCTTTCGTCAGCCGGCAACCTCAGCCCGCCCGCCGCAATTGCCTGTTCTCGCGATGCTGCATTGCTTCGTTCTCCGAAGCCAGCACGAACTCTCCGAGCCTGCCATCCATTTCACCTGCTTCCGACGCGAGATTGTGAATGGCCGCCGTCGTTTCTTCCACCATGGCAGCATTCTGTTGGGTCATGGTATCGAGGCTGGTGACGGTGCTGTTGATTTCCGAGAGCGTATGCGCTTCCTCGCGGGTGGATTCCATGATCTCCTCGATACGCGCGCTGATGGTCTGCACATGTTTGCCGATGCCGGTCAGGGAAGCGCCGGCCTTTTCCACCAGGACCACGCCGGTGGAAACCTCGTCGGTGGAGCGTTTCAAAAGGCTGGTAATTTCCTTTGCGGCTGCGGCCGAACGTTGAGCCAGTTCGCGCACTTCCTGTGCCACGACGGCAAAACCCCTGCCGGCATCGCCAGCGCGTGCGGCTTCGACACCCGCATTCAAGGCGAGAAGGTTGGTTTGGAAGGCGATTTCATCGATGACACCGATGATCTGGTTGATCTGGCGCGAGGAGGTCTGGATCGCCTCCATGGCGGCGATGGTCTGCTCCATGACGCGGCTGGATTCAGTTGCTTGCGTGCTGGCGTCGCGCGCGATCCGGGTTGCCTGTTCGGCGCGCTCGATCTGGTCACGGACGGCCTCGGTAATCGCCTTGATGGCGCTCGCCGTTTCGGTGATGGAAGCCGCCTGCCGCTCGGTGCGTTCCGCCAGCTGGTCGGCCCCCACCCGCATTTCCTCGGAGCCGCCACGAACGGCGGCGGAGTTGCCGCCAATCGCTTCCATGGTCTCGCTGAGCCGGGCAAGTGCGGTGTTGAAGTTCTGGCGGAGGCTTTCGAGATCATCGGGGAAAACGGTCTTTATGCGATAGGCGAGATTGCCGCTCGCCAGTCGGTCGAGCCCCGTATCCAGAGACTGCACGACCATCTGCAGCGTGCCGGCCTCGGCTTCGCGCTCGGCAAGATGCGCGCGCCGCGCCGTTTCGGCTTCCTCGCGTGTACGCGATGCTGTTTCTTCCATTTCCCGCTGCAGGATGAGTTTTTCACGGAAACTGCCGAGCGCACGCGCCATCCGCCCGATCTCGTCTTTCCGGTCCTGATTGCCGATTTCGGCATCAAGACGGCCCGCGGCCACTTCGCCGGTCAGTCCGGCAAGTTTTTCCAGCGGGGCGAACAGGCGCCGTGCAAAAAATGCTGTCGCTGCACACATGGCGGCAAGAACACAAAGGCCGATTACGGCAAGCGTGCCGGCGATCGAGACGGAGCCTGCGTTCAACTCGCTGCGCAGCATGCTTTCCACCGCGAGATATTTCTCACCGGCGAAGGAAAAGGGGCGGGCATAGGCATTGGCTTCGCCATCCGCGCGGTTGATCCTGGCAATGGTCATGCCCGTCGCGTTCAGGGCTTCGCCATGGAAACCGTAAATGGCCGGGTCGAGGCTGACGAGCTTTTCGCCGTCCACGCCGAGAACCTTGCCGTCAGCCGCGATAATGGCTGATTGCTCCGAACTGCCGGATGCAATGCCTTTCGTAAGTATCTGGCCGAAAACGTCTTCCTTGACGCGGAAGAGAACGATGCCCTTGAACGCGCCAAACTTGACCACCGGAACGCCGAAATAAATCCCGGCCTCCTTTGTCGCAGCATCGATCCGCAGCCCGGAGAAGCTGGTCTGCGCCACATCATTGACCGCTTTTTCAGCATTCGCAGCGCCACGCGCGAAGGCTGCGCCAAGGCCGCTTTCCGTCCAGGCGCCAGAGGTTATGGTTTCTCCGAAAGCCGGTCCTTTCAGATAGGAATAATAGACCGCACCGGCGGGATCGATGAAGAGCACGTCGCTGAACGGCGTTCCCTTGAGATAACCGGCCATATCCGTCTGGGTCTTTTCATGGGTGGAATAATAAAAGCCGCTGGGGCTTTCCGGCTTGATAAGTTTTTCCCTGTCACCGAAGGGGTTTTCCTTGATGAAGACGCGTTGCAATTCCGCCTTCGCGTCACCGGAGTTCTTCTGCACCGTGGTCCAGCCGCTGCGCATGGAGACGACCGCCATCTGCAGGGATTCGATCTTGGCAATGGAATCCGCCTGCGTCTTCAGCTGCTCAAGACGCTCCTGGAGCATGTCGCCGCGGAAGACGAGAATGCTCTCCATGGATTTCGACGCCTGTTCCTCGAGAACGCCGCTGCTGCTCTGATAACCGAGAAGCGTGAGAGCCCCGGTCGAGATCGCCATCAGCGCCAGGAAAATGACGAGTACTTTGGTGGATATGGAATGAAAACGGTTCAGCATGGCCGATGCAGCCCCCAATGCCGGATCAGTTCCCACGCCATGCATGAATGGCGCCATCGGACGGCTGATATGGCGAAACTATTGTGCTGCGGATCATCATGTCCGCAGCTCCCCATTTTTTATTTTGTGGGGAAAAATGCGGTACGCGGTTTAAACAGAAGTAAATGCTGCACTGCAAATTTGATGAATGTTGTCGTTTTGTTCACTTATCGCTGGCAGGGTCGCAGCCGGAAAGATAAGGTAGCTCATGCAAAAGACGATTCGAATCATCGGCATCGATCCGGGATTGCGGCGCACCGGCTGGGGTGTCATCGACACCCTAGGCAACAGCCTGCGGTTTGTCGCCTCCGGCACGGTGACGTCGGATGGCGATATGGACCTCGCCTCCCGGCTTTGCCAGCTGCATGACGGGCTGGCGGAGATCGTGCACAGCCATCAGCCCGATGAAGCGGCCGTGGAGCAGACCTTCGTGAACAAGGATGCTGTCGCCACGCTGAAACTCGGACAGGCGCGCGGCATTGCCATGCTGGTTCCGGCAAGGGCGGGATTGCCGGTTTTCGAATATGCGCCGAATGCGGTCAAAAAGGCCGTCATCGGCGTCGGGCACGGCGAAAAGCAGCAAATTCACATGATGCTGAAAATCCTGATGCCGAAGGCGGAATTCAAGGGTAACGATGCGGCGGACGCGCTCGCCATCGCCATCTGCCACGCCCATAATCGCGGCGGTGACAGGATGCGGCGGCTCCTGGCGGCTGGTTAATTTCATTTTTAGTGAGCGGGCGGCATCATGATCGGAAAACTCAAAGGCAGCATCGAGGAAATCGGCGCGGATTACGTGCTGGTGGATGTGCATGGCGTCTGTTACGTCGCCCATTGTTCGGCGCGCACCTTGTCGAAAATCGGCTCTGTCGGGGAGGCGGTCGTGCTGTTCATCGAAACCTATGTGCGTGAGGACCAGTTGAAGCTGTTCGGCTTTGTCTCGGCGCTGGAGCGGGAATGGTTCAACCTGCTGCAGAGCGTGCAGGGCGTAGGTTCGAAAGTGGCGCTCGCCGTTCTTTCCACGCTGTCGCCTTCAGAGCTTGCCAATGCGATAGCGCTGCAAGACAAAACCATGATCTCACGCGCGCCGGGTGTTGGGCCCAAGGTGGCCGTTCGCCTCGTGACCGAGTTGCGCAACAAAGCGCCAGCCTTTGCAGGAGACGCGTCCGCCTCCATCGGGCTCAAGCAGGAACTTGGGGAGGGTGTCGCCTCCGCGCCGGTTGCGGATGCCGTCTCAGCGCTTACCAATCTCGGCTATTCGCGCGACCAGGCCGCCAATGCAGTTGCCGCCGCTTTGAAGAACGGCGGGGAAGGCGGCGATAGCGCAAAGCTCATCCGGCTTGGGCTGAAGGAGCTTTCGCGGTAAAGGCGGCCTGCCAATCGGACGTTGAGCCCATACATATGCTGAATTTCGTGAGGCGCGTTGTCGCGATAGTCATGATATAGCGGCTGCGGTCACCTGATGAATTCGACCAGAACAATGGAATGCCCTGAATGAGCGATGCGGACAGATTGATTACTCCGGAAAAGCGCGGTGAGGACATCGACACCACGCTGCGCCCGCAATCGCTGGATGATTTTACCGGCCAGGCGGAAGCCCGCGCCAATCTCAAAGTCTTCATCGAGGCGGCCAAGAACCGCGGCGAGGCGCTGGATCACGTGCTGTTCGTCGGCCCGCCCGGCCTTGGCAAGACGACGCTGGCGCAGATCATGGCCAAGGAACTTGGCGTCAATTTCAAGTCCACCTCCGGGCCGGTGATTGCCAAAGCGGGCGATCTCGCAGCCCTCCTCACCAATCTCGAGGAGCGCGACGTGCTCTTCATTGACGAAATCCACCGGCTCAACCCGGCGGTGGAGGAGATCCTCTATCCGGCCATGGAGGATTTCCAGCTCGATCTGATCATCGGCGAGGGACCGGCGGCGCGTTCGGTGAAGATCGATCTCTCCAAATTCACGCTTGTGGCTGCCACCACCCGTCTCGGCCTGCTGACCACGCCGCTGCGCGACCGCTTCGGCATCCCCGTCCGCCTTTCGTTCTACACCGTCGATGAGCTTGAACTGATCGTACGGCGCGGCGCGCGGCTCATGGGCCTCAACATGACGGATGAGGGCGCACGCGAGGTAGCGAGGCGCGCGCGCGGCACGCCACGCATTGCCGGGCGGCTTCTGCGCCGGGTGCGGGATTTCGCCGAAGTGGCACGGGCGCAAGCCGTCACGCGCGAGATCGCCGACGAGGCTTTGACGCGGCTTTTGGTCGACAATATGGGCCTCGACCAGCTGGATATGCGGTATCTCACCATGATCGCCGTCAATTTCGGCGGTGGTCCCGTCGGCATCGAAACCATCGCCGCCGGTCTTTCGGAGCCGCGTGATGCCATCGAGGACATCATCGAACCCTATATGATCCAGCAGGGCTTCATCCAGCGCACGCCGCGCGGGCGTATCCTCACCGCGACAGCCTGGAAACATCTCGGCATGCAACCGCCGAAGGATCTCGAGGCGGCGCAGTTCCGGCTCACGCTGGACGATGATTGAGGGAACAAAGCAGACTTGCCGGCTTTGATCGTCTTTGAAATGGAGATGACCATGTCGTCATATCGCAAGGGTACGAAGGTTCGCTGGAAATGGGGTAATGGAACCGGGGAGGGAAAAATCATCGAGACCTTCACGGAAGATGTCGAGAAAACGATTTCCGGTTCCAAGATAAAACGCAAGGCAAGCAAGGAAGAACCCGCCTATCTGATCGAGCAGGACGATGGTGCGAAGGTTCTGAAAAGCAAATCCGAGCTTGAACACACCGATTGAGAGGCGCCCTTATCTGGCGTCGCTGAAAGGGGTAGCCCATGCCTTACGATCCGTTGCGGGTTTTCAGCAAACTCGCTCGCAATAACCGGCTGGCTAATTTCAGGCTGCATCAGGCCTGTCTTCAGCTTTCGCAGGATGATTTCATCGCACACCGCGTCAGTTTTTTCCCGACGCTGAGAGCGACACTCAATCATATCTACACCGTTGACCGGTTCTATATCGACGCCCTCAAGGGCGGCACGCTTGGCTATGCCGCGTTTGCCGAAGAAGAGCCCTTTGCTACCATGGCGGAGCTGCACGAGGCTCAGGTGGTGCTTGATGAGGTGTTGATCGACTTTGTCGATGGGCTCGATGAAGACGGTCTTGCTGAGATTGTTGATATCCATCGTGGCACGCGTATTCAGCAGGATCGCTGCGACGATGTCCTCTCCCATCTCTTCCAGCATCAGACGCACCATCGCGGGCAAGCGCATGCGATGTTGTCGGGAACACCTGTTAAGCCGCCGCAGCTGGATGAATTCATTGTGGGAGATGATGCAAAAGCGAGAAAAGACGACATGGATGCGTTAGGGTGGACGGAAAACGATTTGATGTTTCCAGCCCGCAGGCCAGTACCATGACGCATGATAGCAAGCAGGACACCCGCATCCGCATGAAATTCAAGCCGAAGCGCATCTTCCAGATGCGTGTTGCAGGGCTGGCGTTTCGCGATGGCCATGTGCTGGTGCACCGGGCAACGCATGAAAAATTCTGGACCTTTCCGGGTGGCCGCGCCGAAATGGGCGAACGTTCCGACGAGACGCTGGCGCGTGAAATGGTCGAGGAACTTGGCGTCGAGGCCAAGGTCGGGCGGCTACTCTGGGCAGTGGAGAATTTTTTCCACTATGAAGGCAAGGACTGGCACGAACTCGGTTTTTATTACCTGATGGATTTGCCGGACACACTCGCATTTCACCCCTCTGACATCGTCCACCGCGTTCAGGACGGCGATAATGAGCTTGAGTTCCGCTGGGTCGCGGCAACCCGGAAGGCATTGACGGAGCTTGATATTCCGCCCTATTTCATCGCCGACGAAATAGAGAACCTGCCGAAGGCCACAAGACATCTCGTCTGGCATGACGGCGATCTGGACGATAAATGACCTCTGCGCCTGAACGCCACATGATCCGGCTGGACCGGAAACCGCAGCTTTTCACCATGCGGGTTGCGGCGCTGATCGTTCGCGATGGCCGTCCCCCTGCGGCCGAAATTCTCAAGGAGACAATATGAGCGAACTCGTGGTTTCGCTTTCAGGCGAGCTTATCGAACACGGCCACCGCCTGACCCAGCGGGTCTATTATGAGGACACGGATTTTTCCGGTCTCGTTTATCATGCGCGTTATCTGCATTTTCTCGAGCGCGGCCGCACCGATTACCTGCGTTGCCTCGGCTGCGAACAAAGCGCGCTTCTCACCGCCGATGAGGAGGGTCTGGTCTTCGTTGTTCACCGCATGGAAATCGATTTCAAAAGCCCTGCGCGGATGGATGACGTCTTGACCATCACCACCGTCACCGAAAAGGCGGGCGGCGCGAAAATGGTGCTCAATCAGGAAATCCGGCGCGGCGAAACGCTGCTCGTCGCCGCCAAGGTGATCATCGCCGTTATCAATGCTAATGGTCGGCCAAGGCGCCTTCCGGAGACGGTGGCGGAAAAATTCCTGAAGTAATTGACGGGCCCATCCAGTAAATCCAACCGGCGTGGCCCGGCTGTAACACTCCTTTAACCATAATGGTGTCTTACTTTAGCAACTGGCATTTGTGCGGCGCACGCCTTCCTTTCACCAAATTTATTGGCAAGTAAGGCTTACTGGCAAGTATCGGGGTATGGCAAAGGGGTTAACGGCTGCGGCCGCATAGCTTCGAGCGTTAACACGCGTTTGAATCGCCCGGTCCTGTACCGGGCGTTTGGATTCGGGGATTGGATATTTATGGAACAGGCAGGTTTGGCAGCGGCGACGCACGATGTAAGTCTCTGGGCGCTGTTTATGCAGGCGGGCTTGATCGTGAAGTTCGTGATGATCGGGCTTATCGCCGCCTCGGTCTGGACGTGGGCGATCGTCTTCGACAAATATGTGAGCTTCGGCAAGGCAAAGCGCCAGTTCGATCAGTTCGAACAGGTGTTCTGGTCCGGCCAGTCGCTTGAAGAGCTTTATCGCACGCTGGCGGAACGCCAGAATGGCGGTCTTGCAGCGATTTTTGTTTCCGCCATGCGGGAATGGAAAAAATCCTTTGAGCGCGGCGCGCGTTCGCCCATCGGTCTGCAGATGCGTATCGACCGGGCAATGGATGTGACGATCGCGCGCGAAGGCGAACAATACGAGGCGCGTCTCGGTTCGCTGGCGACGATCGGCTCTGCCGGCCCCTTCATCGGCCTTTTTGGTACGGTCGTTGGTATCATGACCTCGTTCCAGGCGATTGCCGGTTCGAAGTCCACCAACCTTGCCGTTGTGGCGCCGGGTATCGCCGAAGCACTTCTGGCAACGGCTATCGGCCTCGTCGCGGCTATTCCGGCGGTTATCGCCTACAACAAGTTCACGGCCGATGCGCACAAGCTTTCCGCCCGCATGGAAGGTTTTGCCGACGAGTTCTCCGCGATCCTGTCGCGCCAGATCGATGAAAAACTTCAGACACGGCAGGCCGCCCAGTAAGCGACCACGACTGAAATGCCGTTGAGTGATTTGCCGCAAGGCAAAATGGAGTAGATGATATGGGTATGTCAGCAGGTGGCAGCGGCGGCGGTTCCGGTGGACGCCGGGGTGGGCGCGGCGGACGACGCAGAGGCGGCGCGATCAGCGAGATCAACGTCACGCCGCTGGTCGACGTCATGCTCGTGCTGCTCATCATCTTCATGGTGGCCGCGCCGATGATGACGGTCGGCGTGCCGATCGATCTGCCGCAGACATCCGCCAATGCGCTGAACTCGGACACGCAGCCGATCACCATTTCCGTCAACGCCAATGGCCAGATCCATTTGCAGGAAACGGAAATCCAGGCGGCTGAAGTGGCGGACAAGCTGCAGGCGATTGCCACGACAGGCTATAACGAACGCATTTTCGTGCGGGCGGATTCAGTTGCCGCTTATGGCGTCGTTGCCGATGTGATGGCGCGTATCCAGGCGGCAGGCTTCAAGAATATCGGCCTTGTGACCCAGCAGAAACAGGACAATTGACGTAAAGCGATGAAGGGCAGCCTTACCACATCCGCGATCGTGCACGCGTCGCTTCTGGCTTTCGCCCTTGTTTCTCTGGGCTCGCCGGAGCCTCTCGACGTGTCGCAGGCCGAGGCACTGCCGGTGGAGCTGGTGCCGATCGAGGAAATGACCCAGATACAGCAGGGCGACAAGAAGGCGCCGAAGGCCGAGAAGTCCGCCCCTGTTCCCACGACACGTCCTGATATCATCGAGAATGCGCAGAATATCGGCAACAACACCGCCGATATCGAAGCGCCGCCGACGCCGACCACCAAGCCCAACGACAATATCGCAGCTGCCGCCCCGCCCAAGCAGGAGAAGCCGCAGCCGGTTGTCGATACCAAGGCGAACGAGGTGAAGGAAATCGTCAAGGAAGAAACCTCGGCTCCCAAGCCGCAGGAAATGGCCGCCTTGCCGCAGACCAAACCCGAAATAACGCCGCAGCCGAAGACGGAACCACCGCCGCAGGAAACCAAGGCGGAAGAGCCGCCGCCGGCAACGCAGGAGCCGGCCGAAATTCCCGTGCCGCAGAACGTTCCACGTCCGAATTCCAGGCCCGAGCCGCCGAAGCCGGAAGAGCCGAAACAGGCCGAGACGAAGCCCGCCGAGCAGAAGCCGGCCGAAAAACCGGCTGAGAAAAAGCCCGATCAGGCAAAGTCCACGGACAAGCCTTCCGACAAGAAGCCCGGCGAGAAGAAGCAGGAAACGGCAAAATCCGCTTCCTCGAAGGAAAGCGATTTCAATGCCGACGACGTCGCCGCGCTATTGAACAAGCAGGCGCCTTCGGGTGGCGGCGCGAAGCGCTCCACGCAGACGGCAGCCCTGGGTGGCAAAAAATCGACCGGCGGCTCGACGCTTAGCCAGACGGAAATGGATGCGCTACGCGGTGCAATCCAGAAGAACTGGCAGATCATTCCCGGTATGGCGGATGCCTCGGACGTTCGCGTCCGGGTTACCATGAAGCTTGACCGTGATGGGTCCATCATCGGCAGGCCCGAGATCGAAGCAACGGGTGGTTCCGAGGGAACACGCCGTGCGCTTTCCGGCGGAGCCTATCGTGCCATCATGCGTTCTGCTCCGTTCACGAACCTTCCTGCCGACAAATATGATGCATGGAACGAAGTCGTCGTGAACTTCGATCCCAGTGAATTGCTATGAATGCTGAAAGGCCTGGCAACATGAAGATATTTTCGCCGATCCGGCTGGTGCTCGCTGTCGCGGCCCTCATGTCGGTTTTCTCCGCACCGGCTTTTGCGCGGGTGGAAATCAACATCAACAAGGGCAATGTCGAGCCGCTGCCCATCGCCATCACCGACTTCATGTCGAGCGACGGCATTGGCGCACAGGTTTCGGCGGTCATCGCCGCCGACCTGCAGCGCTCCGGCCTCTTCGCGCCGGTCAACAAGAACGCCTTCATCGAAAAAATCAGCAATCCGGATCAGCAGCCGCGTTTCGAGGACTGGAAGGTCATCAATGCGCAGGCGCTTGTGACCGGCCGTGTCACGCGTGAAAGCGATGGCCGTCTGCGCGCCGAGTTCCGCTTGTGGGATACTTTCGCCGGCCAGCAGATGACCGGCCAGCAGTTCTTCACTCAGCCGGAAAACTGGCGTCGTGTCGCCCATATCATCGCTGACGCCATCTACGAACGCATCACCGGTGAAAAGGGCTACTTCGACACCCGCGTCGTTTTCGTCTCCGAAAGCGGCCCGAAGACGGCGCGCAAGCGTCAGCTGTCGATCATGGACCAGGACGGTTTCAACGTCCGCAACCTTACCAATTCGAACGACATCGTTCTGACGCCGCGTTTCTCGCCGAACCGTCAGGAAGTCACCTACATGTCCTTCGAAGGCCAGCAGCCACGCGTTTACCTGTTGCAGCTGGAAACCGGACAGCGTGAAGTTGTCGGCAACTTCCCCGGCATGACGTTCTCGCCGCGCTTCTCACCGGATGGACAGAAGGTCATCATGAGCCTGCAGCAGGATGGTAACGCCAATATCTACACCATGGACCTGCGCTCGCGCACGACGACGCGCCTGACGAATACGGCGGCGATCGATACTGCGCCTTCCTATTCGCCTGATGGTCAGCGTGTCGCCTTCGAAAGCGACCGTGGCGGCCGCCAGCAGATCTACGTCATGAATGCCGATGGCTCCGGCCAACAGCGCGTGTCCTTCGGTGATGGTTCCTATTCCACGCCCGTCTGGTCTCCGCGCGGCGATCTGATCGCCTTCACCAAGCAGTCGGGTGGCAAGTTCTCGATTGGCGTGATGAAGACCGACGGTTCGGGCGAACGCATCCTGACCAGCGGTTTCCACAATGAAGGCCCCACCTGGGCGCCGAACGGCCGCGTGCTGATGTTCTTCCGCCAGAATGCCGGCGCGGGTGGTCCGCAGCTCTATTCGATCGACCTGACGGGCTATAACGAACAGCTCATCAAGACGCCGACCTTCGCTTCGGACCCGGCATGGTCGCCGCTTCTGGACTGATATGACTGCCATGACGGCGCCGGACCCATCCGGCGCCGTCATGTTTTACGCATGCCTACGGGAAACCGCCTCTTTCTTGCCGCAAAGTGTTGTGAGGGAGCAAAAAAGTGGGACGTTTCCTTTCTGTTAACCATAAGCGTTTGCCGGCTATTAACCGCGATCAGTTAGTGTCTGGCAACGTTATTGAAATCCCAAGGAGAGACCGGCGATGAGCCGTACAAACATTTCGGCACTCAGCCCCATGCAGAAACTGGCCCGTAACCCGGCTGTCATCGCCATGACGCTCGCTCTTGCTCTTGCAGGCTGCGCGAACAAGAAGAACATGCCGAACAGCGCCGGTGAACTCGGCCTTGGTGGCGCAGGCTCCGCAACGCCGGGCTCCCAGCAGGACTTCACGGTTAATGTCGGTGATCGCATCTTCTTCGACACCGACTCCACCTCGATCCGCGCCGACGCTCAGCAGACCCTGCAGCGCCAGGCCCAGTGGCTGGCCCGTTACCCGAACTACGCCATCACCGTCGAAGGCCATGCCGACGAGCGCGGTACGCGTGAATACAACCTGGCGCTCGGCGCCCGTCGTGCCGCTGCAACCCGTGACTTCCTGGCTTCCCAGGGCGTTCCGGCAAGCCGCATGAAGACCATCTCCTACGGCAAGGAAAAGCCGGTCGCGGTTTGCGACGACATTTCCTGCTGGTCCCAGAACCGCCGCGCTGTGACGGTTCTCGGTGGCGCGGGCATGTAATTGCCTGACGTTATTGTGAACGAGAATGAAAGGCGGTCTTCGGGCCGCCTTTCGTTTTTTTCATAGTTTGGCCGAAGTTAAGTTGCTTTTTCGGTTGATATGGAAAAAATCCGGCTTGCGCCATTCCGGTGCAAATCAGTTAAGGCAGGACGAATGAGATGAAGAAACTTGTCGTGGCGGGAATGCTGGGGCTTGCAGCCTGCACCGGCTTGAGCGGCACAGCCGTTTCGGGTCCGTTGTTCGGTGCGGGGGGTAGCTTCGGCACGATCAACTCTCAGCAGCCCCCGATTGTTAGGGTTCAGGCTAATGAAGCCTATAAGGTTCAGCAGCTTGAAGAACAGATCCGGCAGCTCAACGGCCGTATCGAAGAAATGAGCTTCCAGCTTCTGCAGATGCAGGAAACGATCCGCAAGGCGCAGGAAGACAACGAGTTCCGCTTCCAGGAACTGGAAGGCGGCAACACAGGCGGCAAGGGTGCGAGCCCGACCGCTGCACCGAAAAAGAAGGCGGAAGCCAGTCCGGTCAATCCGGCCACGCCGCCGACCGACGACGTTGCAACGATCATCGAAACGCCACCCCAGGGTGGCGCTTCCGTTTCTCCGCCTGCTTCCTCCAGCGCTTCGACAGCCGCGCCGGGAGAAACGACGCTTGGCTCCATCGAGCTCGATTCCAAGGGCATGCCTGTCGGCGGCACGCTGAACCAGGGCGCCAACAATTCCTCCGGCAACCTTCCGGGCGTCACCACCGGTAACGGCACCCGCAAGACCGATCCGGTCAATACGGCGGCGCTGACCAGCGAGGGCGATATCTATCAGGCCGCTTACGGCCATGTGCTTTCCGGCGATTACAAACTGGCGGAACAGGGTTTCCAGCAGTATCTGCAGGGTTATCCCAAGGGCACCAAAGCCGCGGATGCGAGTTTCTGGCTGGGTGAGGCGCAGTACTCCCAGGGCAAGTTCAACGAGGCGGCGAAGACCTTCCTCAACGGTCATCAGACCTATGGCAAATCTCCGAAGGCGCCGGAAATGCTGATGAAGCTCGGCATGTCGCTTGCTGCTCTCGACAATACCGAAACAGCCTGCGCCACTCTGCGCGAGGTGCCGAAGCGTTATCCCAATGCCTCGAAGACCGTGCTGAGCAAGGTTGCCAGCGAACAGAAACGGTTGAGCTGCTGATTTTTCCTGCGTCGCGGGTGTTCCATGCCGGTTGATGCCCGCATTCCCAGTGAAAAGACAATTGCGCCGCTTGCGGCGGCGAGGTCTTTTGTCGAAAGCCTCCGCAAACACACCCATATTCTCGTTGCAATCTCAGGCGGCAGCGACTCCACCGGCTTGTTGCTGGCATTACAAGAATCGAAATCGGCTAATGACGGTGGTTTTCGACTTTCCGCCGTCACGGTTGATCATGCGCTGAGACCAGAATCCGCTGATGAAGCGCGCAAGGTTGCCATGCTTTGCGCCGAACTCGGAATTTCCCACACCACACGCCGATGGGATGGCGCCAAACCGGCATCCGGCCTTTCCGAGGCTTCGCGTCTGGCGCGTTATCGCCTGATTGCTGATGTCGCTGATACGATCGGCGCGGACGTCATTGTGACGGGGCATACACAGGGCGACCAAAAAGAAACAATTGCGATGCGTTCCGCCCGCAGCAATCGGGCCGATAATCTCGGTTTGTCTGGCATGTCAGACGCCGTGCTTTATGGTGGGCGTCACTGGGTCATGCGGCCATTTCTGTATTGCGAGCGCCAAGCCATTCGCGATTATCTTCTCGAAAAGGCGCAAGGCTGGATCGATGATCCCAGCAACGAAAACCGCAAATATGAGCGGGTGAGGGTGCGGCAGGCGCTGGATGATACTAATCGTCTTTTTTCGAATGGAACGACCGACATAAGGTCGGAATTATCTGCGCGCGCAGCCCGGTTTATACATCATAACGCTGTTTTTTTTCTCCTTAGTTTAGTCAGGATCAATGCTGAGAGCCTCGGTGAAGACCCCTCCGTTATCCGGTACGCCTTATCGGCGCTATCCGGCGTTATCGGCGGGCGACGATATCCGATGGCCTCCGACACGATGGACAGGGTGATGGCGCTTGTCGCGAATCAAGAACCGGGAAGGATAACGGCGCACCGCGTCGTGTTCGATTACCGCAAGGATGCCCTCTACCTGATGCGGGAAAACAGAAACATTCCATCACTGCGAATGCCGCCGGGCGCGAGGATGGTTTGGGACGAGCGCTTTGACGTGTTCAACCGTTCCGATGCAGAGATAGTCGTCCGCGCTTTTGGCGCCGGAGACACAATGGGTATTCCGATCAAACCTTCCGGTGCCATTCCTCCGGGGATATTGAAACGCTCCAGCCAGACAATGCCGGTCTTCGTGCGCGAAAATCACGATCTGGAATTTCCGGGGTCCGGCGTGGCGGCGATCCGCCCGCTGCTTGCGCCTTATGATCTTTTTCTTCCGCGTTTCGACCTTGAGTTGGCCAATGTGATTGCCATGCGCCTCCTGCGCGCCGCCTATCCACAGCCCCCGGTTTAAATCCGGCCTCTTTTTCGTGAATTGCCATGGAATAGTTTTTACACCAAAACGCATCAGATAATGCGCTTTGCCTTGGCAACGGCATATGTCGTCCTTATGTTAGGGGCACATAATGGCGGGCAGCAGATATGTCCGTGTGAGTTCGGGGAGTTCGATGAACCCAAATTTCAGAAATTTCGCCTTGTGGGCCGTGATCGCCCTCTTGCTGATCGCGCTGTTCAGCATGTTCCAGACGTCGCCGACGCAAACGGGTTCACGGGAGATTCCGTATTCCCAGTTTATTCGTGACGTGGATTCCGGGCGAGTTCGCGACGTGACCGTCACCGGCAACCGGGTTCTTGGAACCTATACCGAAAATGGCACGGCCTTTCAGACCTATTCCCCCGTCATTGACGACAGCCTAATGGAGCGCTTGCAGAGCAAGAACGTCACCATTGTGGCGCGTCCGGAAAGCGACGGCTCCTCGGGTTTCCTGAGCTATCTCGGCACGCTTCTGCCGATGTTCCTCATCCTCGGTGTCTGGCTGTTCTTCATGCGGCAGATGCAGGGCGGCTCGCGCGGCGCGATGGGCTTTGGCAAGTCCAAGGCGAAGTTGCTGACGGAAGCCCATGGCCGCGTGACGTTTGACGATGTTGCCGGCGTGGACGAAGCCAAGCAGGACCTTGAGGAAATCGTTGAATTCCTGCGTGATCCGCAGAAGTTCCAGCGCCTCGGCGGTAAAATCCCGCGCGGTGTGCTGCTGGTCGGCCCTCCGGGCACCGGTAAGACGCTTCTGGCGCGTTCCGTTGCTGGCGAAGCCAATGTGCCGTTCTTCACCATTTCCGGTTCGGACTTCGTGGAAATGTTCGTGGGCGTCGGCGCAAGCCGCGTGCGCGACATGTTCGAGCAGGCCAAGAAGAACGCACCCTGCATCATCTTCATCGACGAAATCGACGCCGTTGGCCGCCATCGTGGCGCCGGTCTCGGCGGCGGTAACGACGAACGCGAACAGACGCTGAACCAGCTGCTGGTCGAGATGGACGGTTTCGAGGCGAATGAAGGCATCATCCTCATCGCCGCCACCAACCGTCCTGATGTGCTTGACCCCGCACTTCTGCGTCCAGGCCGTTTCGACCGTCAGGTCGTTGTGCCGAACCCTGACATTGTCGGCCGCGAGCGCATTCTCAAGGTGCATATCCGCAACGTGCCGCTGGCGCCGAATGTCGATCTCAAGGTTCTGGCCCGTGGCACACCCGGCTTTTCCGGCGCGGATTTGATGAACCTCGTCAACGAAGCAGCCCTCATGGCCGCCCGCCGCAACAAGCGTGTGGTCACCATGCAGGAATTCGAGGACGCCAAGGACAAGATCATGATGGGTGCGGAGCGCCGCTCCTCTGCCATGACCGAGGCCGAAAAGAAGTTGACTGCCTATCATGAGGCCGGTCACGCGATTACCGCGCTGAAGGTTGCCGTGGCCGATCCGTTGCACAAGGCGACGATCATCCCGCGTGGCCGCGCGCTCGGCATGGTGATGCAGTTGCCGGAAGGCGACCGCTATTCCATGAGCTACAAGTGGATGGTATCGCGCCTTGTGATCATGATGGGTGGACGCGTTGCCGAAGAACTGACTTTCGGCAAGGAGAATATCACCTCGGGTGCTTCCTCGGACATTGAGCAGGCTACCAAGCTTGCCCGCGCCATGGTCACGCAATGGGGCTTCTCGGATGCTCTCGGTCAGGTGGCTTACGGTGAGAACCAGCAGGAAGTGTTCCTCGGTCATTCCGTCTCGCAGTCGAAGAACGTCTCCGAGGCAACGGCCCAGACGATCGACACCGAAGTCCGCCGTCTGATCGACGAGGCCTATACCGAAGCACGGCGTATCCTCACGGACAACCACGATGGCTTTGTCGCAATTGCCGAGGGTCTTCTCGAATATGAGACCCTGACAGGTGAAGAGATCAAGGCGTTGCTGAGGGGCGAAAAGCCCGCTCGCGATCTGGGTGACGATTCTCCCGGCAGTCGTGGTTCGGCTGTGCCGAAAGCCGGCGCCAAGAAGGACGGCCCGAGTGAAGCCAAGGGCGATGGCGAGGCCGAAGGCGGCATGGAGCCGCAGCCGCACTGATCGCCTGCGCGAAGGAATGATTGTAAAAGGCCATCCGGGTTTCCGGGTGGCCTTTTCATTTTGGTAACAAGATATAAGCCATTTTTGCGGTAATTTACGTGCTGTTTATCGTGGTTTGTGGCATCTAGCCAAAAACGCTTCCGGCTATTTTATCCTTTGCCGGAATGCCCGAGAGATTTGGAGTTCAAATGGCACGCCGTTATTTCGGAACCGATGGTATCCGCGGACAATCGAACGTCTTTCCCATGACACCTGACCTGGCGATGCGTGTTGGCATCGCCGTCGGAACGATTTTCCGCCGTGGCCATCATCGCCATCGTGTCGTGATCGGCAAGGATACGCGCCTTTCCGGTTATATGCTGGAAAACGCGCTGGTTGCCGGTTTCACCGCAGCCGGTCTCGATGTCTTCCTGCTTGGCCCTATCCCAACACCGGCCGTTGCCATGCTCACCCGATCGTTGCGTGCGGATATCGGTGTGATGATCTCCGCCTCGCACAACCCTTTTTCCGATAATGGCATCAAGCTTTTCGGGCCTGACGGATACAAGCTTTCCGATGAGCTGGAGCTGGAGATCGAGGATCTTCTCGACAAGGATATCTATGCCCAGCTGGCCAAGCCGGCCGAAATCGGTCGCGCCAAGCGCGTGGATGGGGATATCTATCGCTACATCGAATTCGTCAAACGCACCCTGCCGCGCGATGTGACGCTGAGCGGGCTTCGGATCGCCATCGACTGCGCCAATGGTGCTGCTTACAAGGTAGCGCCGGCAGCACTCTGGGAACTGGGCGCTGAAGTCGTCACCATCGGCAATGAGCCGAACGGCATCAACATCAATCTCGAATGTGGTTCCACCCACCCGGAAGCACTACAGAAAAAGGTGCATGAGGTACGGGCTGATATCGGCATCGCGCTCGATGGCGATGCGGACCGCGTCATCATCGTTGATGAGCGCGGCGAGATCGTTGATGGCGACCAGTTGATGGCCGTCATCGCCGATAGCTGGGCCGATGACAACACGTTGCGCGGTGGTGGCATCGTTGCGACCGTCATGTCCAATCTCGGTCTGGAACGTTTTCTTGGAGACAAGGGCCTCACCCTTGCCCGCACCAAGGTTGGCGACCGTTATGTCGTCGAGCATATGCGCAACCACAATTTCAACGTCGGCGGCGAGCAGTCCGGTCATATTGTGCTCTCGGATTACGGTACGACGGGTGATGGTCTTGTCGCAGCCTTGCAGGTTCTCGCCAAGGTCAAGCGCTCCGGCCTCACGGTCAGCGAAGTGTGCCGCAAGTTCGAGCCTGTGCCGCAGCTTCTGAAGAATGTGCGTATTTCCGGCGGCAAGCCGCTGGAAAATCCGGTCGTGCTGCAGGCGATTGCCGATGCGGAAAGTGCGCTGGCCAATAATGGCCGCCTCGTCATCCGCCCTTCCGGCACGGAGCCGCTGATCCGCGTCATGGCCGAAGGCGATGATAGCGCAAAGGTGGAAAAGATCGTCAATGATCTCGTCGGCGTCATCTCCAGTGCCCGCTCGGCCGCGTGAGTTGCCGCGACAGTAACGAAAGACAAAAGCCGGCCTCAAGGTCGGCTTTTTCTTTGAGTATTTGCTAATAAATATAGTGAATGATCGTGGTTAATCGGGACTTAACCATTTTACGCCACTCTCCAGAACTGAACAGTTCACTGGCAGCTGCCGCAACGCACGTGCCTCTTCTGGAGTGGAAGTCATGAAAAACGCCCTGGCCGGATTTCTGGCCGTTCTGCTGACCGGCACAAGCGCCGTCGGCGCCGACCTTTACCAAGCCGAACCAGCACCCGCCTATGTCGATGCACCTGAAGTGACCGTCACCCAAGCGAGTGGCTGGTACCTGCGCGGCGACGTCGGTTATTCCTTCAACAAGCTGCGCGGCGCCCATTATTATCAGGGTGGTCCGGGTGGTTATCTCGCCGATTTCGATACGGCGACGATCAAGGACAGCTATGTCATCGGTGCAGGTGTCGGTTATCAGTTCAACAACTATTTCCGCAGCGACGTCACCTTCGATTACATGGGTAAATCAGACTTCCGCGGCTCGACGAGTGGCGGTTGCGGTGTTTCGCCCTTGGGTGGGTGCGTCTCGACAGACCTGAGCTCGCTCCGCGCCTATACGCTGATGGCCAACGCCTATGTCGATCTCGGCACCTATGGCCGCGTCACCCCTTATGTCGGTGGTGGTATCGGCGGCTCTTACGTCAAGTGGGACAAGCTGCGCAATACCTCGTGCAGCACCAATGGCCTCGGCTGCGATCCGACCACGGAACACGGCGGCAAGGGCAAGTGGCGCTTCGCCTACGCCCTGATGGCCGGTGCCTCCATTGATGTCACCTGTAACCTGAAGGCCGATGTCGGCTATCGTTTCCGCCATATCAACAAGGGCGACATGTTCGGTTACGAGAACAATGGCGGTCCTGGCCGCGACAAGGGCCTCTATTCGCATGAAGTGCGTGTCGGTGGCCGTTATGTCTTCAATGGCTGCGATACGGCACAATACATGCCGCCTGCCGATATTCCGCTGCAGCCTGCCGTTTATAAATAAACGTCACGCCAGACTGCTAGTTTCAAACCGTCCGCATCCTCCGGGTGCGGGCGGTTTTGTTTGACGGCATCTGGTGCGACGCATGACGCATATGGACCAAAATTCTTCTGCGTAGCGACATATTCCGCTTGACTGAGGTCGATGACAGGCATAGCAACGACGGCAGGACACCTCTCCCTAACGAGAGGCGCCTATCTGAAAGGGTAGTCAAATGACAGATATAGTGAAGCCGGACCTCCGTCCGGGCAATACGCATTTTTCCTCTGGTCCCTGCTCGAAGCGTCCCGGTTGGTCGCTAGATGCTCTCTCCGATGCACCGCTCGGTCGCTCGCATCGCGCCAAGGTTGGTAAAGCCAAGCTGAAGCAGGCCATCGATCTCACCCGTGAAATTCTAAACGTTCCCGCCGACTATCGCATCGGCATCGTTCCCGCATCCGACACCGGCGCTGTTGAAATGGCGCTCTGGTCGCTGCTCGGTGAACGTGGCGTCGATATGCTGGCCTGGGAAAGCTTCGGCGCAGGCTGGGTTACCGACGTTGTCAAGCAGCTGAAGCTGAAGGATGTGCGCAAGTTCGAGGCCGATTATGGCCTGCTGCCGAACCTTGCCGAAGTCGATTTCGACCGTGACGTGGTCTTCACCTGGAACGGCACGACCTCCGGCGTTCGCGTTGCCAACGCCGATTTCATTCCTGCCGACCGTAAGGGCCTGACCATCTGCGACGCCACCTCGGCGGCTTTCGCTCAGGACATGGACTTTACGAAACTCGACGTCGTCACTTTCTCTTGGCAGAAGGTTCTGGGCGGTGAGGGCGGCCATGGCGTCATCATCCTTTCGCCGCGCGCCGTCGAGCGCCTGCTGAGCTATTCGCCGGCCTGGCCTCTGCCGAAAATCTTCCGTATGGTCTCCGGCGGCAAGCTGATCGAAGGCATCTTCACCGGTGAAACCATCAATACGCCGTCCATGCTCTGCGTTGAAGACTATATCGATGCGTTGCTGTGGGCGAAGAACCTCGGTGGTCTGAAGGCTCTCATCGGCCGTGCTGACGCCAATGCCAAGGTCATCTACGACTTCATCGAGAAGAACAACTGGATCGCCAACCTGGCGGTCAAGCCGGAAACCCGCTCCAACACCTCCGTCTGCCTGAAGATCGTCGATCCCGAAGTACAGACGCTGGACGCGGCTGCGCAGGCCGATTTCGCCAAGGGCATCGTCACCCTGCTCGAAAAGGAAAATGTCGCCCTCGATATCGGCGCCTACCGTGACGCACCGTCCGGTCTGCGCATCTGGGCCGGCGCCACCATCGAGACGGCCGATATGGAAGCCGTTATGCCCTGGCTCGCCTGGGCTTACCAGACGCAGAAGGCAGCACTTTCCAAGGCTGCCGCCTGATTTTGATACCGGCCCTGCGCAGATGCAGGGCCGCACATTCTCCATTCGCACATTTCAATCGTTTCCTCCAAGGAGCCCGTGAACCATGGCACCTCGCGTACTCGTATCCGACGAACTGTCGGAAACCGCCGTCCAGATTTTTCGTGATCGTGGCGTCGAAGTCGATTTCCAGCCGAAGCTCGGCAAGGACAAGGACAAGCTTGCCGAAATCATCGGCAATTATGATGGTCTGGCCATTCGCTCCGCCACCAAGGCAACCGAAAAGCTGATCGAGGCTGCGACCAACCTCAAGGTCATCGGCCGCGCCGGCATCGGCGTCGACAATGTCGATATTCCGGCAGCCTCGCGCCGCGGTATCATCGTCATGAACACGCCGTTCGGCAACTCCATCACCACGGCCGAACATGCGATTGCGCTGATGTTTGCCGTCGCGCGCCAGCTTCCGGCCGCCGATAGCTCCACGCAGGCCGGCAAGTGGGAAAAATCGAAATTCATGGGTGTCGAAATCACCGGCAAGACGCTCGGCGTCATCGGTGCGGGTAACATCGGCGGCATCGTCTGCTCGCGCGCTCTTGGCCTCAAGATGCATGTTCTCGCTTATGACCCCTTCCTCTCGCCGGAGCGCGCGCAGGAAATGGGCGTAACCAAGGTTGAGTTGGACGAGCTTCTGGCGCAGGCCGATTTCATCACCCTGCACGTGCCGATGACCGACAAGACGCGTGGCATTCTCAACGCTGAAAACCTTGCCAAGACCAAGAAGGGCGTGCGTATCGTCAACTGCGCCCGTGGCGGTCTGGTGGATGAAGCAGCCCTTGCCGAAGCCATCAAGTCCGGCCATGTCGCCGGCGCCGGTTTCGACGTGTTCGAGGTCGAGCCCGCCACCGAGAGCCCGCTCTTTGGCCTGCCCAACGTCGTCTGCACGCCGCATCTTGGCGCGTCGACTACGGAAGCGCAGGAAAATGTTGCCCTGCAGGTTGCCGAACAGATGTCGGATTATCTCGTCAAGGGTGCCGTTTCCAACGCCATCAACATGCCGTCGATCACCGCGGAAGAAGCGCCGCGCCTGAAGCCTTTCATCCGTCTGGCGGATGTCCTCGGCTCCTTTGTCGGCCAGGTGCAGGAAAGCGCCACCAAGGAAATCGAAATCCTTTATGATGGCGCAACCGCCAACATGAACACGAAGGCATTGACCAGTGCATTGCTGGCCGGCCTCATCCGCAGCCAGGTTGCGGATGTGAACATGGTTTCGGCCCCTGTCATGATCAAGGAAAAGGGTATCATCCTCTCCGAAGTCAAGCGCGACAAGACCGGCGTTTATGACGGTTACATCAAGCTGACGGTCAAGACGGAAAACCAGATTCGTTCGGTTGCCGGCACGGTGTTCTCGGATGGCAAGCCGCGCTTCATCCAGATCAAGAACATCAACATGGATGCTGATGTCGGATCGCATATGATCTACATCACCAATACCGACGTTCCCGGCATGATCGGTTTCATGGGCACCACGCTCGGCGAGGCTGGCGTCAACATCGCCAACTTCCAACTCGGCCGTGAAAAGGAAGCCGGCGATGCGATTGCGCTGCTTTACGTCGATGGCCCGGTTTCCGAAGAGGTGCTGGACAAGCTGCGCGCCAACCCGGCAATCCGCCAGGTCAAGCCGCTGACGTTCAACGTCGACTGATCTTATCGTTCCTCCCAAGGGGACAATAAGGCCCGGTGCAGGGGAAACCCTGTGCCGGGTTTTTCGTTTTTCCAGCCATCGTTTTTCCGGCAATATGCGTCTGCTTCGCGTTTTGGTTGCATATCACAAAAAATTTAAGCCGGGTGGTCTAAAAATGATGATCATGAGTTGCTATATGGCCTGCTGAGATGCTGCTCATGGGAGGGCGGCCAACAGGAGATAGTGATGTTTGCTGCCTTTCGGCGCTTCAAGGGTTTGTTCGCAGTCGCCGCGCTTGGTATCGCGGTGTCTTTCGTGGCGGTTGACATGGCAGAGGCGCGCCGCGCCAGTGGCGGTTTCGGCAGCCGTGGTACGCGGACCTATTCCGCTCCGCCTTCGACCAGCACGGCACCCGGCCAGACGGCCCCGATCAACCGCAGCATGACGCCGAACACCAATCAGGCAGCGCCGAGTGCAGCCCAGCCCGCACGCCCGGGCGCGCAGGCGCCGCAGCAGAGCCGCGGCCTGTTCGGCGGCATGATGGGTGGTCTGATGGGCGGCCTGTTGATGGGCGGTCTGTTCGGTATGCTGATGGGCGGTGGTTTTGGCGGCATGGCCGGTTTCTTCGGCATGCTGCTGCAGGTACTGCTTATCGGCGGTCTGGTCATGCTCGCCATGCGTTTCTTCGCCTCGCGCCGTCAGGGCCAGCCGGCCTATGGTTCTGCTGGTGGATCGCAGCGCACGGATCATTCCGGTTCCTCCTATAATGGCGGTTCGCAGGCGGGTCCTTCAGCATCCTCGTTCAAGATTCCGAAAATCGGTGCGCTTGCCGGTGCCGCGGGCGGTACAGCCGCCGCGACTGCCGCCACCGCCAAACCGGTGCCGCATGCCAATGCCGTGTCGGAAGGCGATGAAATCGGCATTACCCAGAGTGACCTCGAAACCTTCCAGAAGATGCTGCAAGACGTTCAGTCGGCTTATGGTGCCGAGGATTACGGCACATTGCGCAAGCTGACGACGCCGGAAGCGATGTCCTATCTGGCCGAAGAACTGAGCGACAATGCCACCAGCGGCGTGAAAAACGACGTGCGCGACGTGACGCTGCTGCAGGGTGATGTTGCCGAAGCCTGGCACGAAGAGGGACAGGATTATGCGACGGTGGCCATGCGCTACTCCGCCATCGACGTGATGCGCGACCGCACCTCCGGCAAGGTGATCGAGGGCGACGAGCAGCATCCGTCCGAAGCGGTGGAAATGTGGACCTTCGTGCGCCGCCCCGGCAACGACAACTGGCAGGTCGCCGCCATTCAGGCCGCCGCCTAAGAAATCGTCGTCGCCCTTTTAAAAATATAAGGCCCGGATCTTGATAGCTCCGGGCTTCTTTTATTTCCGCCCGGATTACCGTCTCGAATGGGCGAAAAAGGACGGCAAAATTTTACCGACGACATCTCGGCATCTGTCTGCCGCAATTTTTTGCTTCGCATTGCTATGCAAGGCTTTACACCCTCAAAGCCGAGGCATATCAACCGCGCATGGCTGCTTCGTTCCACGGAGTCGCCTTTTTTCATTCATCTGTCATTCAGTCCAGGCGTCCTAACCACGGATCGTACACGTCAATGTGACTTTTCGCTTCGGTTCCAAACCGCTCTGGAAAGGGAACCTCAGCCGCAAAACAGCGTTGACAATCCAATTCCCGGCGCCTCGCAGGCCGGGCTGGGTGGCCGGGCAATGCACGGTCCGCGAGAACGGAGAGCTATCGATATGAAACGCTTTGACCTGATCGACGGGATGCGTGGTTACTTCCTCGTCTTCATGCTGATCAACCATCTGGTGTTTGCCGGCGGCTTCTGGCTGGTGGAAATCAATCACCGGCAGTTTGCATTTGTAGAGGATGCGCAAGGCTTCGTGTTCCTGTCCGGTCTGCTGATTGGCATGGTTTATGCGCGCAAGATGATGAAATACGGATACGATGCCGGCAAGCAGATGATCTGGAACCGGGCGATGGAGCTCTATCGTTATGCGATGGGCCTTGTCATCGCCGTGCTGTTCTTCCGCATGGTCATCCCGCATGCGCCTTACATCTGGTACAACTGGCTTGGCATGACGTCTTTTGACGATCCGCTGCGTCTGGCGGCCATTGCGACATTCCTCTTCCAGCCGACCTTCATGGATATTCTGCCGCAATATATCGTCTACATGCTGTTTGCGCCTGTTCTTGTTAAGCTCTGCCTTGATGGCAAGTGGGCTTATGTCATGGCCGGCTCCCTGCTGGTCTGGATGGCCGGTCAGCTTGGTCTTCAGCAGATCGTCACCACGCCGCTCAACGAACTAGTCAAGGGTGCGGACGAGCAGGGCATCCGTGTCAGCTTCAACCTGCTTGGCTGGCAGCTTGTGTTCTATTCGGCGCTGGTGATGGGCGCGATGACAGCACAGAACCGCATTCCGTGGAAGAAGATTTTCTCGCCGGAGCATACGTGGCTGCCGAAGGCGGCGCTTCTCATCTGCCTGTTCTTCATGCCGCTGCGCATCGCCACCGCCTGGGGCCTGATGCCGGAATTCATGATGGGCAAATTCTCCACCATGGAAATCCGCGCCGATTTCGGTCCGGTCTACCTCATCAACTTCCTGGCTGTGGGCGTCGGCCTCACCTGGCTGGTGATTGCGGGTCCATATCACCACCGTCCGCTGGTGCGTTCCATTGCCGAAGGTGTGATCTGGGTGCTGTCGCTGAAGTTCCTGCAGTTGCTCGGCCGCCATTCGCTGCAGGTCTATGTCTGGCACGTGGCGATCGTCTACGGCGTCTATTATCTGGATGGCCGCACGGCGGAGCTTTCGCAGCTGAACAAGACGCTGATTGCCTTTACGGCTATCGGACTGTTGGCCTTGCCCGCCCTGTGGCGGGAGCGTGACAAGTGGTTTGGCACCAGTGGCCAGAAGACCGCCGGCGCATAAATACCTGCCGTCATCGGAATCTGATGGCTTTACGGGGCGGTTTTCCGCCCCGTACTTGCGTGCGCGGCCATTCCTTTCTATATGCAGCCCTTAAATCCGCAGGATAGTGAGGCAAGACGGCTCAATTGATGGCCAGTTTCCCCTTAGCGGATGACCGACAGGCGGCGGGGCCTTTACCCCCGTTATGACTGACGATGGGAAAAAACGTGAATACGCTCGATTTTGACAAGAGGCCGGAAGATACCCGGATCGTTGTCGCCATGTCCGGTGGCGTCGATTCTTCGGTGGTGGCCGGTATCCTCAAGCGCGAGGGCTATGATGTCCTCGGCATTACGCTTCAGCTTTACGATCATGGCGCCGCCGTTCACCGCGCCGGCTCCTGTTGCGCCGGTCAGGATATCGATGATGCGCGCCGGGTCTGCGAAACGCTGGGCATTCCGCATTATGTGCTCGACTACGAGGCGCGTTTTCGAGAAACCGTCATCAATCCCTTTGCCGAAGCCTACGCGATGGGCGAAACGCCTATCCCCTGTGTCGCCTGCAACCAGACGGTAAAATTTGCCGATCTGCTTGCCACCGCGCAGGAACTGGGTGCCGATGCGCTGGCGACCGGCCATTATATCCGCTCGCGCCCCAATCCCGCTTCCGGTCAGCCGGGACGGCGTGCGCTTTACCGCCCGATCGACAGCGATCGTGACCAGAGCTGGTTCCTGTTTGCCACCACGCAGGAGCAGATCGATTACCTGCGGTTTCCGCTCGGCGGCCTCTCCAAGGCCGAAACCCGGGCGCTGGCGGAAGAGATGGGGCTTGTGGTGGCCAAGAAGGCCGACAGCCAGGACATCTGTTTCGTGCCGCAGGGCAAATATACCGATATCATCAACAAGCTGAAGCCGAATGCGGCTCTGGCCGGCGATATCGTCCATCTGGATGGCCGTGTGCTCGGCCGCCACGTTGGCATCGTGCATTATACGATCGGCCAGCGTCGTGGCATCGGTGTTGCCACCGGGGAGCCTCTCTACGTCGTGCATCTCGATGCGCGTGGCCGCCGTGTCATTGTCGGCCCGCGTGAAGCGCTGGAAACCCGCCGCGTCTATCTTCGTGACATGAACTGGCTGGGTGACGGCGAACTGGCTGTCGACGCCGGGCGGGGTTTTGCCTGCTTCGCCAAAGTGCGCTCCACGCGCCCACCAACCGAAGCGGTGCTGCATGCCGACGAAAACGGCATCTATGTGGATCTGATGACCGGCGAAGCCGGCGTCGCCCCGGGCCAGGCCTGTGTGCTCTATTCAGCGCCGGGCGCGGATGCCCGCGTTTACGGTGGTGGTTTCATCGAACGTTCGGAACGCTCGGTGGAAGCCGAGACTTTGCTGAAGGCACTTCTGGAAAAGCCGGTTGCGGCCTGAAACAGTTCGCTTTTTGCCGCGAGGTGGAAAGCGAATTTTTTGCGCATCTTGCGCTTGACACTTTGGGGAGCGGCACCTTATAAGCCGCTCATCCTGATGGAGCGAGCCAGTCACATGACTGTCACGTTTCCCCTGTGGCGGGGTAGCTCAGGTGGTTAGAGCAGCGGAATCATAATCCGCGTGTCGGGGGTTCAAGTCCCTCTCCCGCTACCATTTCTCACATAATTACATATCAAATCTGCGGATAGCTTAACGCTTGCACATCCCATCGCGCAACGATGGCTGACGTGTATCTCCTGCGCTTTATCTGAGTGCCGTCCAAAAAAAGGGAAACCCGCTTACTGTTAAACACAGCCAGCGGGTCTCAACCTTTACCCCCTCCCACAAGGGCGGCTGCACAAAAGCACATGAAATGAAATATGGCAAGATCATGGCGAACATATTCTTGTGATGCATTGCCGCCTTTGGCTGATTTTGGATCAGGAATAGGGTCGCGCCGGGGTCAGTTCTTTGGTGCCGCCGTGAATACTGCCAATTGGGCGTCATAGGCCCGCTGGAACGCCGGACGGACCTTGCCTCGGTCAACATAGGCCAAAAGGTTCCGGTAGTCTTTCAATATGCGTGATGATTCCAGCCGACGTAATACGCAGATCATCAGAATATCTGCGGCACTGAAAGAACCCTCAAGCCATTCGCTGTCGCCAAACCATGCGGATAACTCGTCAAGGCGTTTCAGGAGTTGTTCCTTCACTCGGGCAAGTCGGGCTTCGTGCCAGGGTTCATCGCGCTCGAAGAGCCAGACGGTGGAGAAATTGAGGACGGGTGGTTCGATCGTGTTCAATGCAGCAAACATCCAGGCAATGGTCCGGGCTCGTCGCAGCGGGTCCTCCGGCAGCAGGCCGCTATGATGTTGCGCGATGTAGAGTACAATCGCGCCCGACTCGAACAGAACGAGGTCACCCTGCTCATAGGAGGGTATCTGGCCGAAAGGCTGGTAAGCGAAGTGCGAAGCTTCCTTCATCGCTTTGAACGACAGGCACCGGACATGATAGGGCTGGCCCACTTCCTCCAGCGCCCACCGCACCGGCATATCGCGCGCGAGACCACGGCCGCCATCGGGAGAGCGCTCGAAAACGGTTATCGTAGGGTTCGCCGTCATCTCCGTAGAAGCAGGGACTGTTTCGATATTTGACATCCTGTGTCTCCCATACGAGGTCCATATTTCCGTAAGGAACAACCTCCGCCTTGCGGGACGTTCAGTCAACCGTGCCGCGCTGTACACAGGCCGTATATGTCGATATCGAGATGGGTGAGGACACGGTCTTCGGCAGCGTGGAATGAGAGCGCCGATCGCAAGCCGAAACGGCGACAAAAATCCCGTTATCTGGACGGAATACTGTCTAAATATCGATTTTCCTGGGAAAATTTGGAGCGGGCGAAGGGATTTGAACCCTCGACCCCAACCTTGGCAAGGTTGTGCTCTACCCCTGAGCTACACCCGCTCAAATCCACCGGTCCGGGGTAGTTCGCTGAACCGTGGGCCGCCAAGCGGCGACGGGCGCTATATCGCTCAATCGATTTTGGAATGCAACAGGGAAATGACAAAAACGCGAAAATTTCTTTGGGAAATGCGACAAGCGGCGGAAATGATTGATAATTTTTCACTTCGCCGGTTTTTCCTGCGTTGCCAAGCGCCGGTCGCCCCCTTAATCAGGAAAGAACGATAACGGAATCGGCGGAGGCAGGCGGCAGGATATGACGGAAAATTCCCGGAAGACGGCAACGGAGCTGTTCGAGTTTCTCGACGATCTCGGCATTTCGCACACCACGAAACAGCACGAGCCGGTGTTCACCGTCGCAGAATCCCAGTCGCTGCGCGATCTCATTCCTGGCGGTCATACAAAGAACCTCTTTGTGAAGGACAAGAAGGACCAGTATTTTGTTCTGACCGTCGAGGAAAATGCCACCGTGGACCTCAAAAGCGTCCACAAGACCATCGGTGCAGCAAGTCGCGTCTCCTTCGGCAGGCCGGAAAAAATGCTGGAATATCTGGGCGTCGTGCCGGGCTCCGTCACCGTGTTCGGAGCCATCAACGACACGGCCAGACAGGTCACTTTCGTGCTCGATAGCGATCTCCTGGAAAACGAGCTGGTCAATGGCCATCCGCTTTCCAACGACCAGACGACAACGATCGCGTCCAAGGATCTCATTCGCTTTCTCGAGGCAACCGGACATGCACCGCTTGTCTTGAAAGTCAGCGAGTGAGATACGATCTTTGCTTCAACTGAGACATGCGACAGAGATTACGGGAGACCGGCATGAGCGACACGAATAACCCCTACGGCGGTTCTTATGGCGGGCAGATGACCGCAAGCGCGCATCATAATGGCGAGCTGAACGGTGCGGCCTCCGGCCACATCAAGGACACCACGACGGCGGGGTTTTCCAAGGACGTTCTCGAAGAGTCGCGCCGCCAGCCGGTTCTGGTGGACTTCTGGGCGCCCTGGTGCGGCCCGTGCAAGCAGCTGACGCCGGTGCTCGAAAAGGTCATCAACGAGGCGAATGGCCGCGTGAAGCTCGTGAAGCTGAATATTGACGATCACCCGTCCATTCCCGGCCAGCTCGGCATACAGTCCATTCCCGCCATCGTCGCTTTTGCCGATGGCCGGCCGGTGGATGGTTTCATGGGTGCTGTGCCGGAAAGCCAGATCAGGCAGTTCATCGACAAGATCGCCGGCCCGGATGCCGGTGATCCGAAAGCCGAGATCGAGGCGGCTCTCTCCGAGGCGAAGCAGCTTCTGGCCGATGGCGATTTTAATGGCGCGGCACAGCTCTTCGGCGCCGTCATGCAGGCCGATCCGGAAAACCCCGCGGCGATTGCCGGTATCGCCGAATGCATGATCGCCGCCGGTCAATATGAGCGGGCCAGCGAATTGCTTTCCTCCCTTCCTGCCGAACTCAATGACGATGCGGGCATTCAGCTCGTGTCGAAGAAGATCGCGCAATATGAAGAAGCTCGTAAAATAGGTGACCCTGTCGCACTTGAGCAGGATCTCGCGCAAAATCCTGACCATCACGAGGCACGGGTGAAACTCGCCAAGGTGCTGAACGCACAGGGGCGGCGTGACGAGGCGGCGGACCATCTGCTTTACGTCATGCGCAAGGACCGGACCTTTGATGACGATGGCGCCCGCCGCCAGCTTCTGGAATTTTTCGAGGCTTGGGGCTTCAAGGATCCGGCAAGTGTTGCCGGTCGCAGGAAGCTTTCGGCGATACTGTTTTCGTAATGCGGGCATATCCCGACCGTGGCGGCTGAGCCGCCGACCGGGCAGCAGTGAACAGGGGGCTTGATCCCATGCATGTCGGAAATGCGAGATATGTGAAGAATGACGATCTGCCGGAAACCGTGCCGGTCTTTCCATTGCCGGGCGCGCTGCTTCTGCCGGAAGGCCATCTTCCGCTGAATATTTTCGAGCCGCGCTATCTCGCCATGATCGACACGGCACTGGCGAGCCATCGTCTCATCGGCATGGTGCAGCCGGCCCTTCATGTCATCGAGGCGGGGATTGAAGGCGGACCTCTGAGTGCAGTCGGTTGCCTCGGCCGCATCACCTCCTTTTCCGAGACGGGGGATGGCCGTTACATCATCTCGCTCACCGGTGTCTGCCGCTTCCGCCTGCTGGAGGAGGTCGCTGCCAGCGAACCCTATCGCAGCTTCCGGCACGCGCCTTTCATCGCCGATCTTACCGGCGAATATGACGAGGAGGCTGTGGACCGCGAGAATCTGCTGCGGGTATTCCGATCGTTTCTGGATGCCAATCAGCTGGAGGCGGATTGGGAAAGTGTCGAGAGGGCGGGCAATCGCGTTCTCGTCAATTCGCTTTCCATGATGTCTCCTTTCGGACCGGCCGAAAAACAGGCGCTGCTGGAAGCGCCTGATCTGAAGACGCGGGCCGAAACATTGATCGCCATCACCGAGATCGTTCTTGCCCAGGGTTCGGGCGAGGGCGGCACCGTGCTGCAATAGGATCGCCGCCATGGACGACAGGATGAGCAATGTCGATCCGAAGCTGCTGGAGCTTTTGGTCTGCCCTTTGACGAAGGGCCGTCTTTCTTATGACCGGACCCACAACGAGCTCATCTCCGAAAGCGCGAGGCTCGCCTATCCGATCCGTGACGGCGTGCCGATCATGCTGATTTCGGAAGCGCGCAAAATAGAAGACTAGTCTCCCCTTCTTCCGCTCTCCACAGATTGTCATGTCGCGAATTGACGAAGATGCGTTGACAACCATGCGTGGATTTGACCAGAGTCCCGCCCGACATGTCTGTTGCGGGGAGAATACTGATGTCGTTGCGCGCTCTTGTCCGGGTCTCGTTGGTTGCGGTCTCTGCCGCCTTCATTTTTCTTCCAGCCACGGCAGCAGAACCTTCGCGCAAGGTGGTAACCACCCAGAACGGCGATTATTTCGGCTTCGATCTTCGGACGGAGCAGAATGTCTCGCTGGAGCAATGCGGCGAGATTTGCGTGGGCGACGCAGCCTGCAAGGCCTTCACCTACAATCCCAAGGTGAAATGGTGCTTCCTCAAATCCGATTTCAATCAGCTGAACGCCTTCCCCGGCGCTGTTGCCGGCAAGATCGTGGAAGTGGCGACGGAGGCCGATATCGGCGCACCGCAGCGCCTGTCCTTCGTCACCGACAGTCTGCAGCAGGAAGCGCGCCGGCTGAAATCCGGCCTTGCGGCAACTGACGGTGAGACCGGGCAGGGTGTCGAAGCGCTGGTCGAAACGGCGCGGCAGCAAGTGGCTTCCGGCAATATTCCTGATGCGGTCGCGACGTACAAGGCGGCCCTTGCAATCACGCCTGATGATGGTGCGCTCTGGGCGGAACTATCGGAAAAAGCAGCGCAGGTTACTGATAATTATTCGATTGCAGGGCAGGCGGCGTCTGCCGCCATCAATGCCTATCAGCTGAGCCGCACGGTCAGCGCCCGCACCGAGGCCCTGAACCGGCTGGCGAAGTCTTTTGAGAGAACCCAGAATTATCGCGCGGCACTCAATGCCTATAAGGAGAGCCTCGCGCTCACCGACGATGCACAGACAAAAGCGGCCTATGCCGATCTACGCACCCGCCAGGGCTTCCGTGTCATCAACAACACGGTGGATACGGATAGCGTCAGCCCGCGCGCCTGCGTGCAGTTTTCTGAACCGCTGGTGAAGAATGGCGTCGATTATTCCTCCTTCATCACGCTGGATGGGGCGGCCCCCAAGGCCATCGAAGCGAAGGGCAGCGAGATATGTGTCGAAGGCCTGACCCATGGCCAGCGTTACAAGATCGCGTTTCGCGCCGGCCTGCCGTCCTCGGTGGAAGAGCCGCTGGAAAAGCAGGTCAATCTGGATATTTACGTGCGCGACCGCGCCGCGACCGTGCGCTTTACGGGTGAGAATTTCGTGCTGCCGGGCACCGCGCGTCGTGGCATCCCCATCGTCTCGGTTAATGCCGACAAGGCCGACCTGAAGCTCTATCGCGTTGGCGACCGTAACATCACCTCGCTTCTTTCCAATTCGCAGTTCCTGACGCAGATGGACGGCTACAATGCCGACCGTATCGAAAACGAGATCGGTGAGCTTGTCTGGCAGGGCTCGATCGAGATCAAGCCTGATCTCAACAAGGATGTGGTGACGAGCTTCCCGGTGGATGAGGCCCTGCCGGAGCGCAAACCCGGCATCTATGTGCTGACCGCCGTTCCGCCGGGCACGGCACCGGAAACATGGGATTCGCGCGCCACGCAATGGTTCCTGGTCTCCGATACCGGCATCACGACCTATGCCGGCACCGACGGCCTGAATGTCTTCGTCCGCGCCCTTGGCAGCGCCAAGCCGCTTGCGGATGTGGATTTGCAGCTGCTTGCCAAGAATAACGAGGTGCTGGGCACGGCAAAGACCGACGCGGATGGCCGTGCGGTGTTCTCGGCTGGCCTAATGCGCGGCACCGCTGCGCAGGCGCCGGCAATCCTGACCGCGCGCAATGGCGACAAGGACTACGTCTTCCTCGACATGACCCGCGCCGGCTTCGACCTCTCAGACCGTGGCGTGACGGGACGTGCAGCACCCGGTGCCATCGACGTGTTCAGCTGGACGGAACGCGGCATCTACCGCGCTGGCGAGACCGTGCATGCCGCAGCGCTTGCCCGTGATGTCGATGGCAAGGCAATCGAGGATCTACCGCTCACCTTCATCTTCTCGCGTCCGGATGGCGTGGAAGACCGGCGCTTCGTCAGCGACGGCAAGGCGCTTGGCGGCCATGCGGTCGATCTGCCGCTGCAGGCAAATGCCATGCGCGGCACCTGGACGCTGCGCATCCATACCGATCCGAAGACGGCTGCCATCAGCGAAAAGAGCTTCCTCGTTGACGATTTCGTGCCTGACCGCACCGAGTTCGACCTTTCGAGCAAGGCAAAACAGATCGACCCGGGCGCGGAAACGGCAATCGATGTCGATGGCCGTTACCTCTACGGCGCGCCCGCTGCCGGGCTGACGCTGGAAGGCGAGATTGCGATCAAGCCGACTCGCACGAATGCCGATTTCGAGGGTTATTTCTTCGGTCTGGCGGATGAGGAAAGCGAAGAGGAAAACCGCACCACGCTTGCCGATCTGCCTGTTCTCGACGAAGAGGGCAAAGCAAGTTTCAACGTTGATCTGACCGATCTGCCCTCCACCACCCAGCTTCTTTCGGCCAACATCACCGTGCGCATGCAGGAGGCCGGCGGCCGTGCCGTCGAGCGCTCGCTGACGTTGCCCATCAAGGCGGAAGCACCTGTCATCGGCATCAAGCCGCAATTCTCCGGCGATCTCGCTCAAAATTCCGTTGGTCGTTTCCACATCATTGGCGTCAGCGCCGATGGCGCGAAGCAGGCAATGAACGGTCTTACCTGGAAGCTCATCAAGGTCGAGCGAAACTATCAATGGTATCGTCAGGGCAATTCCTGGCGTTACGAGCCGGTGGAATATACCAAGCAGCAGGAAACCGGCACCCTGTCCGTCGATGCCAATGGCGGCGAGATTTCCGTTCCCGTCACCTGGGGCCGCTATCGGCTGGAAGTGGAGGGCGCCGGCAATGGCGCGCCGGTTTCCAGCGTTGAATTTGATGCCGGTTTCTACGTCGAGGCAAGCTCGACGGAAACGCCGGATGCGCTGGAAATCGCGCTGGACAAACAGAGCTACGAGATCGGCGATACGGCCAAACTCAAGATTTCCTCCCGTTTTGCCGGCGAACTGATGATCACGTCAGGTTCCGAGAAGCTGATTTCCGTTCAGAATGCCGAGATCGGCGCGGATGGCGGCGAGATCGACATTCCGGTCACCGAGGAATGGGGTGCGGGCGCTTATGTGACGGCCACGTTGTTCCGTCCCGGTGATGCGCAGGAAAGCCGCATGCCGATGCGCGCTATCGGCATCAAGTGGCTTGCCGTCGATCCGGCCGAGCGCAAGCTTGCCGTCACCCTCGGCGCGCCACAGAAGACGCTGCCGCGCCAACCGCTTGAAATTCCGATCACCGTTGCGGGTGCTGGCGTCGGCGAAAAAGCCTATGCCATCGTTGCGGCGGTGGATGTCGGCATTCTGAACCTCACCCGCTACGAGCCGCCAAAGCCGGATGAATGGTATTTCGGCCAGCGCCGGCTGGGGCTGGAAATCCGCGACCTCTATGGCCGCCTGATCGACGGTTCGCTTGGCGCCACCGGCCGGTTGCGCACCGGCGGTGATGGCGCAGGAGCGGCCCTTCAGGGCAGCCCGCCCACCGAAAAGCTGGTGGCCTTCTTTGCCGGACCGGTCGAACTCGACGGTGACGGCAAGGCGACGATCAGCTTCGATATTCCGCAGTTCAACGGCACGGCCCGCATCATGGCTGTGGCCTGGACGAAGACGGGTGTCGGCCATGCGGTCTCCGATGCCATCATCCGTGATCCCGTCGTGGTCATCGCCAGCGCGCCGAAATTCCTCGCACCCGGCGATGTCTCGCAATTGCGCCTCGATATCGCCAATACCGATGGCGAGGCCGGCGATTACCGGCTGGACGTGACAAGCAACACGGCCTTGACGGTTGATCAGGGCGAGATGTCGCAGACATTGGCGCTTCAAAAGGGCGGTAAATCGTCGCTGACCGTTCCGCTGACGGGCGAACAGCCCGGCAATGGAGCGATCACCATCAAGGTCTCCAACGCATCAGGTATCTCGCTGGAGCAGGTCCTGAATGTTCCGGTACGCCCGGCCGTTCTGCCGGTCACGACGCGGCGTGAAATCAAGATTGCGCCCAATAGCAGCCTGACGATCAATGGCGATCTGTTGGCCGACAGCATGCTGCTGGGGTCTTCCGTCGCGGTCAACGTCACGCGCTCGCCGGCCTTCGATATTCCGGCGCTGGTGATGATGCTGGATAAATACCCCTACGGCTGCGCCGAACAGACCACGAGCCGGGCTTTGCCGCTGCTCTACGTCTCGGAACTAACGAAGGATAGCGGCATGGCCGAGGACCCGGATACCCGCAAGCGGGTGCAGGAGGCGATCTACCGCGTGCTGTCCTTCCAGTCGAGTTCGGGCAGCTTCGGCCTCTGGTCGCCGGGTTACGGCGATCTGTGGCTCGATGCCTATATCACCGACTTCCTGACCCGCGCCCGCGAGCAGAGTTACGATGTTCCCGAAGCCGCCATGGTGCAGGCGCTGAACAACCTGCAGAACGGCCTTTCCTATGACAGCAATGTCAAGGATCGCGGCAACGAGATCGCCTATTCGCTTTACGTGCTGGCGCGCAACCGCAAGGCGGCGATCAACGATCTGCGTTATTACGCGGATACGGCGCTTGCCGATTTCCCGACTCCGCTTGCCAAGGCGCAGGTTGCCGCGGCCCTTTCGCTTTATGGCGATCAGGCCCGTTCGAAGAGCGTGTTCGGCGCCTCGCTCGATATGGCAAGCCGTGCCACCAATGTCAGTCTCGCGCGTGCAGATTATGGCTCTGCGCTGCGCGATGGTGCGGCGACGCTGGCGCTGGCGGCCGAAAGCCGCCCGGTTCCGGCTGTCGTGCCGCAGCTTGCCGGTGCCGTGGCGAAGGAATGGGAAAAGAAGCCCTATACCAGCACGCAGGAACAGGCCTGGATGCTGCTTGCCGCCCGCGCCGTCAAAGGCGAGGACAAGGCCATCCGCCTCGATGTGAACGGTGACTTGCAGACCGGCGGTTTTGGCAAGCGAATGAGCGGTGACGAGTTGCTGGCCGCACCCTTGAAGATCGCCAATGCCTCTGCCGATCCGGTTACGGCTGTTGTCACCACGGTTGCGCCGCCGGCGCAGCCGCTTGCCGCCGGTGGCGAGGGCTTCACCATCACCCGCACCTATTATTCCATGGATGGCGAGGAAGTGAACCCGAGCGAGGTCACGCAGAACGAGCGTTATGTGGTGGTGCTGAATGTGGTGCCGCAGAATAACTGGCAGTCGCGCATTCTGGTGACGGATCTCTTGCCCTCCGGCTTTGAAATCGACAATCCGAGCCTCGTCAATTCTGCGCAACTGTCGAATTTCGACTGGTTGCCGGAAACGGAAGCGGCACATACCGAATTCCGCTACGACCGTTTCGTCGCGGCCTTCGACCGCTCGGCCGGTGACAGTTCGGAGATTGCGCTCGCTTATGTGGTTCGCGCCGTCACCCCGGGCACCTATGATCATCCGGCAGCCTCGGTTGAAGATATGTACCGGCCGCAATTTGCCGCCCGCACGGCAACCGGCCGCATGGAGGTGCGTTCGGCAACCCCATGAGGCGGAAAAAGGCTGTTATCGTCGGCATCGTTACGGCCGCGCTGCTTATCGGCGGCGCGGCCTTTGGTCTTGATGCGCTCGACAAGGCCTATCCGCCACCGCTGGAGGCTGCACAGCAGCGATCCTTCGAGGTGCTGGACCGCGATGGAAAGCTGTTGCGCGCCTTCGCAACACCGGATGGCCGCTGGCGGCTGAAGACCACGGCTGCGGAGGTCGATCCGCAATTCCTGCGCATGCTGGTCGCTTATGAAGACCAGCGCTTTTACGATCATCACGGCGTCGACCCCTGGGCGCTTTTGCGCTCCGCCTGGCAATTGGCCAGCAACGGCCGGATCGTCTCCGGCGCCTCGACGCTGTCCATGCAGGTGGCGCGGCTGATCGAGCCGCGCGCCGACCGATCTTTTTCGGCCAAGTTCCTGCAGGCTGCGCGCGCGTTCCAGATAGAGAGACGGCTGGATAAGGCCGAGATTCTCGATCTTTATCTCAATATTGCCCCCTATGGCGGCAATCTCGAAGGCGTCAGAGCCGCAAGCTTTGCCTGGTTCGGCAAGGAACCGGGCCGGCTGGACACGGCCGAGGCCGCCCTTCTGGTGGCGCTGCCGCAATTGCCGGAAAAACGCCGTCCGGACCGTTTTCCGGAGGCGGCGAAACAGGCGCGCGAGCGGGTGCTGCAACGGCTTGCCGTGGAGCGTGTGGTGGGTGAAGGAGAGGCGGAGCGGGCCGCATCGGCGGTGGTGCCGGTCAACCGGCGAGACCTGCCGTCCTATGCGCCACATATGGCGGTTGCGGCGCGCGCGAAATTCCAAAATGCCGCTGAGGCACGTTCGACGCTGAGATTGCCGATCCAGCGGGAACTGGAGGGCGTTGCCCGCCATGCCGCGGAAAAGCTGGGCGACAAGGTTTCCGTCGCCATAGTCATGGCCGATGCTCAAACCGGCGATATTCTGGCAGAGGTCGGTTCTGCGGATTATCTCGATACGGCAAGGCGCGGTTTCGTGGAGATGAGCCGGGCCGTGCGCTCGCCGGGCTCCACCCTCAAGCCGTTCATTTACGGCCTTGCGTTTGAAGACGGTCTTGTCGGGCAGGAGACCATCATCGAGGATCGTCCGGCTGATTTTTCCGGCTACCGGCCGCGCAATTTCGACATGCATTATCAGGGCGATGTCAGCATCCGTCAGGCGTTGCAACTGTCGCTCAACGTGCCGGCTGTCAAGCTGCTTGATGCCGTCAGCCCCTCGGCACTGATGGTGCGGTTCCGGCGGGCGGGCGTAAAACTGGTGCTTCCGGCCAATGAAGCGCCGGGGCTTGCCATTGCGCTCGGCGGTGCCGGCATTTCTCTGGTCGATCTGGTGCAGCTTTACGCCGGGCTTGCCGGCAGCGGTGATCCCGTGCGGCTCGGAGACGGTGTCCGCGCCGTCCCGGAACGGCTGGAGGGTGACCGGCTGTTTTCCGATGCCGCGATCTGGAACGTCACCGACATACTCTCCGGCGTGCTGCCGCCGCTTGGCATGAAACAGCGCGGCATCGCCTACAAGACCGGCACCAGCTATGGTTATCGCGACGCGTGGTCGGTGGGCTATGACGGGCGGCATGTGATCGGCGTCTGGGTCGGCCGCGCCGATAATGGTGCGGTGCCAGGCATTGCCGGTTATGCGACGGCAGCTCCCATCCTGTTCGAGGCTTTCGCGAAATCGGGCGTGGCGGTGACGCCGATGCCTGCGGCACCTTCCGGCATTGCGCGCGTCGCCGTCAGCGACCTTCCCGCCAACCAGCGGCGCTTCACAACGACTGCAAACGGCCTGCTTTCCGCCTCCAGACGCGAAAGCGCGCCGCGCATCGTCTATCCGCCGGAAGGCGCGCGGGTGGAACTCTCCAGCCAATCAGGCATTTCGCCGCTGGTGCTGAAGCTGCAGGGCGGGCGCGCGCCCTTTCGCTGGCTCGCCAACGGCTTGCCTTTGCCGGATGCCTCTCATCGCCGCAACAGCGAATGGCGACCGGAGGGGCAGGGGTTTTCGACGCTCACGGTGATTGACGCCGATGGCCGCGCCTCGAGCGTGCGGGTTTTTGTCGAGTAATTTCATTCGTTGGACCGTTAAATCGTGCTTCCCCCGTCCAAGCGGCGAAGACAGCCTGCCGGGATCAGGAGGTTACAATGATGATGGGGCCAACCTTATATGTCTGGATGTTGAGCGCGGTGCGTAGGAAGTTCAGTGCGGCCTCCGTATCGGTTACGAAGAGCGTGCCGCTGACGACACGCCGTGCCGTCGCTTCGTTTCCTATGACAATGCGCCCATGAAAATGCCGTTGTATTTCCTCGACCACATAGGAGAGGGGCACATTGTCCACGGTGAGCTGGCCCCGGCGCCAGGCAAGCGCCGTACTGACATCCGTTTTCCGGATTGTGCTTTTGCCTGTCTCGTTCAAGTGAAGCACTTCTTCGCCTTCTCCGACTTTCACCGGAACACTTCCCTGCTCCTTGAAATCGACGCGCACAGAATGTTCCGTAACGGCAATGCGGGTGTCCGTGGCGCTTTGGCGAACATCGAAAGCCGTGCCGAGAGCCGTGACCAGCGTATCGTCGGTGCTGACGGAGAAAGGTCGCTTCGCGTCCGGGCTGACCTGAAAAAAGGCCTGTCCTCGCAGGAGCCGGACTGTCCGTCGTTCGCTGGTGAAATCGAGCGCGATTGCAGACGACGCGTTTAATTGTACCCGGGAACCATCTTCCAGTGTCACTTCAGGCATCTCATCGGCGCCAGACATGATATCGGCACTCAGACGCATGGGGCCATCCAGAGCAACGAACAATGTTCCGGCCGCGATGATCGCGACGACCGAGGAGATGATCGTGTTGCGGGTGCGCGATGAGGATGCGGCCGGCGCTTCACGCAGCCCGGCGTCAGAGCGTATCGCCGTTCTCGCTTCGCCGAGAATGCGCTTCGCCGCCGTGTAGGCCCGACAGTTTTCCGGATCCATCTCCATCCAGCGACGAAATTCCGCCACTTCGGTTTCGTGCTGGTCCGGATCGCGGTTGCGAAACACCCAGTCGGCTGCTTCTCTGTTTCGTTTGCGCTGATCACGCGTCAGACGTCTACGTTGCACGGAACGCTCCAATTATGCTCTTCCATGTGTAGACGAATGAGCTGTGTTGATTGGGATGTCTACTCCATTTCAAAAAGCCGGTCGAGGCAATGGCTGAGCGCACGCCGGAGGTGCCGGTCGACCATATTGCGTGAAATTTTGAGCTTTGAGGCGATCTGGTCCGGCGAGAGATGATGCAGCCTGTGCAGGACGAAGGCCGTGCGCCGTTTTTCGGGAAGGTCGGCGATGGCCTGTTTCAGCACCGTCAGCCGCGCCTCGACAGCCAACCTCTGATCGGGCGCGTTATCTGCCGCGAACACCGCCCTGGCATCTTCATCCGAACCGGAAAAAAGCCTGGATTCGAACTGCTCGCGCCTGATCCGGTCGATCCGCATATTGGAAGCGGCGCGGCACAGGAACGCCTTTATGGATCGTTTGCCGGAGAGCGCATCGGGCTGCAAGGCGAGTTTGACGTAGAGATCGTGCACGATTTCCCGCGCGGCCCCGTCTGAGCGGTTGCGTCCCCCCACGGCCTTGATGATGTCGCCGTAATGCTCGACGATCGCCCTGTTCAACAGGTCGGTTCCGTCATTTTCACTGAGGCTGGCCGTCGACGTCCGCATTGCTTTCCTGAACCTCCGCAATCTGCAAGGTGTGACAACTGAAGGCGGACACAGAGCGTAAACCGGGTGCTCTCCGTAGGGTTTGTCCGAACCAGATCGTCATCCGGCATCGAGGTTTTGGCCTTCATTGCCGCTGAGGAATTTCTAGTCACGGGTAAAAAGCGATGCAAGTGCAATGATTTAAGGTTGGATCCGTAAAAAATCCTCTTGACGCTTAAAAGAGGACAATTTTTATCATGTTTATGTCTGGATTCATTACATCTTTTGGCCTACGGGCGAATGCGCACCAAGGCGGGAGACAGAAGTGTCTTTTACGAAAAACCCAGAGAATGTTGCGTGGCAGCCACAGGTCACGGGCTTCCAGCCTGTGATGGAACGGGCACGCACATTGGTGTTCCCGAAATCGGATCCGGCATGATGACGGCATTGACGCCAAAGACATCAAGGACATTTCTCGCCGTGATGACGGCGCTTGGGGCGCCCGCGTCGAATACCCTGCCATCCCTGACAAGAACGATTTCGTCGGCGTAACGGGCAGCCTGATTGAGATCATGGAGGACCGCGACGATGGTGCGGCCCTGATCATGAACAAGCTGTCTGATGAGATCCAGTATCTCGATCTGGTGGGCGAGATCGAGGAAAGTCGTTGGTTCATCCAGAAGAAGAATGTCCGTTTCCTGGGCGAGCGTCATCGCGATCCAGGCGCGCTGCCGCTGGCCGCCGGAGAGAGCCTCTACCGGACGGCCGGAAAGCGCTGTCATGTCGGTCAGGTCGAGAGCACGGCTACACGCGTCCTCGTCACGGCTGGACCAGCGCTCGAAAAGCCTGCGATGGGGATAACGTCCTTGCCGGACCAGTTCGGCGACCGACAATCCCTCCGGAGCCTGCGGCCCCTGCGTGAGGACGCCGATGTGTTTTGCGCGTTCCCGTGATGGAATTTTCCGCGTCGATGTACCGTCCAGAAATATCTCGCCTTTCATGGGGCTGAGAAGTCCGGCGAGGGCACGCAATATCGTGGATTTGCCGCATCCGTTTTTCCCGACGAGAACGGTGAAATGCCCGGACGGAATTTTCAGGTTCAAGTCTTCGACAATGACGGCGCCATTATATCCAAGGGACAGATTGCGTGTCGCAAGGCGATGATCTTCATGCATGCCGGCGGCCCTTCAGAAGATAGGCAAAAAATGGAGCCCCCAGCAGGGCTGTGACGATACCGGCCGGCAACTGCGCCGGTGCGATGACCGTGCGACCGATAATATCGGCGACCAACAGCAAAAGACTGCCCGTCAGAGCCGCAACCGGAATGAGGGTCCGGTGAGCCGGGCCAACGATCCGCCTCGCAACATGCGGGGCGATAAGGCCGACAAACCCCACCAACCCCACCATCGCGACGGTGGCGCCCGATATCAGCGTGCAGAGCAATATCAGGAATGCACGCACGAGGTTGACCTTCTGTCCAAGTCCGGTCGCCACATCGTCGCCGAAACGGATGAGGTCCAGCTGCCGGCAGGAGAACCACGTCAGGGCCAGCGGAACTGAGAGCCAGAGCAGAAGGCTTTTGACCTTGGTCCAGTCAGCGCCGTAGACGCTGCCCGAAAGCCAGATCATTGCCCGCTGCACGTCCATGACATTGCCGAATGCGGTCAGAAAGCTGGTGCCCGCGCCGGCCATGGCGCTGAGGCCTATGCCGACGAGGATGATCCGGAGAGAGGACGTACCACGTTTCCAGGCAAGCGCGTAGACGGCCGCCGCCATTGTGACGGCTCCCGCAAAGCCCGCCCAGGGCAGAACGGCTGGCGAAACATTCGCAAAAAGGATGATAACCACGCTTGCGACGAGCGCTGCCCCCGCATTGATCCCCAGAACGCCGGGCTCTGCCAGGGGATTGCGCATGACGGTCTGCGAGATTGTGCCCGCAACGGCAAGGCCTGTGCCGGCAAGCAGAGCGAGGATTGCTCTTGAAAGCCGGAATTCGATGACGATCATGTGCAGATCGGCCGGCGCATTGCCAATGAGGGCATTGGCGACATCACGCCAGGCAATCGACTGGTCTCCCCAGATCATGGCAGCAATGACGGCCAGAAGGTTGAGAATGATCAGAACAGTTATTGCGCGTGTCACGGCCTGCCTGCCCCCGCGCGATAACGCGCCAGCCAGAGGAAAAATGGCGCTCCGATCAGGGCCATCGTGACGCCGACAGGAAAACTCTGGTTGGCGAGGATGATCCGTCCGGCGAGATCGGCGATAACAACCATGATCGCACCGATGACGGCGCTGAAGGGAATGACCCACCGGTAATCCACGCTGACGGCGAGGCGAACGATGTGCGGCACGACGAGGCCAACGAAGCCGACAGGGCCGACCAGTGCGACGGCGCTGCCGGAGAGGAGAATGACGATCACGACCGACAGGCCGCGCCAAAGGGCGAGGTTCTGACCAAGCGCCGTGGCGACATCTGTGCCAAGGCTGAGTGTCGTTAGATGACGGGCGAGCAGCAGTGAGCCGAGCAGTCCCGCAAGCCAATATGGCACCACAGTGAAGACGTGCTCCATCGTCCGGCCGCTTAAGGAACCGACGGTCCATAAGCGCACGGCATCGAGCGTCGTCTGGTCGAAGATCAGAATTGCCGTGGTCAGTGAGGTGAGGAATGTCGCGACCACCGCTCCCGCCAGCACCATGATCAGCGGTGTCGCGCCAACACGGCCGATAGAACCGATGAAGAAAACGAAGAGCGCGGCAAATGCCGCGCCGCCGAAGGCAAACCAGACCAGCGCGTCGCCCGAAACGCCCATGATCGACAGGCCGGCGACGACTGCAAAAGCCGCACCGGCGTTGATGCCGAGCAGACCCGGCGAAGCCAGAGGGTTTTTTGTCACCGCCTGCATGATTGCGCCTGAAACGGCAAGACCCGCTCCTGCGATCATGGCCGCCGCGACGCGTGGCAAGCGTAGCAACGTCACGACGAGATGATCACGCGAGCCGTCAAAGTGGAAGATTGCAGAGAACACCGTCGACGGTGAAAGCGGCGCTGAGCCGGCCATTATTGCCAGCATGGCGGAAACCAGCAGGCCAGCAATGGCGAGCAGAAGCAGGACCGAGCAGAAAAATTCTGCCCTGCGAGGATGTGTCGGTCTTTCCGCTTTCGATAATCCGCGAAACGATGTCACGGCTTGTCCAGCAGATATTGCTCGATGTCATCGAGAACTTTGTTGGCGGAGCCGATGCCGTTGAAGCTCATCCATGTTTCACGCTTAACCCGGTGGGCGTTTCCGGATGCGACTGCCGGCAACATTTGCCAGAAGGGGTTGCTGGTCGTGCGGTCGGCGAGCGCGTCGTCCATGGTCGTATCGTATCTGCCGGCAACGACGTAAAGCAGGATGTCTCCGTCGAGGAGCGCGAGGTCCTCCCATTCGGGCCGTTTGAAGACCGTGTTGTCCTCAGTCGTTTCGTAAGCGCTGCGTTTTACGCCGGCATCACGAAGAACCTCATAGGGCGCATAGGCGGCCGGACCGTCGAGATAGACATGAAAACCGCTTGGTGTCACCCGCAATACCGATACCTTATGGGAAGCAGTTTTATCCCTGATGGCGGCAACACGTTTTTCGTAAGCGGCCAGCATCCCTGCCGCCTCATCACTTTTTCCCGAAAGGAGCGCCAATGTGCGGAAATGGTCTTTCCAGTTCTTTGCGTCGATGAGCGCGGTCGGCGCAATCTTGGCGAAGCTCTGGTAGGATTGGCCGTGCAGGGCTGCGTCCCCGACGATCAGGTCCGGCTTTAGGGCCACGATACGCTCGAGACTGGGCTGCCGGGCCTCGCCAATATCGGAAACCGTCGCCTTGTCGGCTTTTTCCTTCAGTTCGTGGTCCTGAACCGACATAAGCGGCGCGCCGACCAAAGGCAGGCCGAGTTCAAGCGCCATTCCCAGATCGTAGAAAGGATCGAGCACAACGATCCTGCGAGGCGTGTCCGGTACGCAGATCGGTGCGCCATAAACCCCTGTCGTGAGGGAACGGCCCGAACATTGCGCCGAGGCGCCGGAGGCAAAAAGTCCCATCAGCAAGATGAGAAACGACCGCAGGATCATTCATTACTCCAGAAGTGGAAGCCTGCGCGGCGTGGAGCCGCGCAGGAAATGGATCAGAATTTGACCTTCATGTTCAAACCGACGCTGCGGCGCTCGCCGAGCGTGGCGGCAATATCATTGTCGTTGTAGACAAAATATTTCTCGTCCAGCAGGTTCTGTGCGAAGGCGTTGATTTCCCACCGCTCTGTCTTGTAGCCCGCCTGCAGGTTCACGATCCAACGGCTGTCGAGATAATCGTGCGGCAGGCTGCCAAGACGTGCCAGGTAGCTCGAGGTATATTTGGCGTCCGCGCCGACATAAACGCCGTTATCGAAGGTGTAGCGAGCGCCAAGACCCAGCGACCACTCCGGCGCTTCCGGGAATGGCAGGCCGGACAGATTACCGTAGGTCAGATCGTTGAAGTTCTTGAACTCGGTATGAACGTAGCCGAGCGATGCGAAGGTTTCGAGGTTGTCAGTGACCTTGAACGACGGCTCGAACTCGAAGCCCCAGGCTTCCGACGACGCGGCGTTGATGATGCGCCGGCTCAGCAGATCCGTGGGATCGAGCTGCATCAGAACCTGCTGGTCCGAATATTTGGTGAGGAACACGTTTGAATTTACAGTCAGCCGGTCATCCATGAACGAGCCTTTGTAGAAAATCTCGTAGGTCGATGCCGTTTCCGGTTCGTAGCTATAGGCCGTCCGACGATAGGAATCGTAGCTCGCGCCACCTGTCCGGAAACCTTGGGAATAGGTGATGCCGACCGTCTGTGTGTCCGTCAGTTCTTTTGAAAGGCCGATTTTCGGTACGAAATTGACCTCGTTAAAGGACGCAGCATAGTCCGTCAGAACGCTCGTCGCGCCGCCAAGAGGCTGGGTCCGCACCAGATGTTGCGTTATATCCTGATCCGTGTAGTCCAGCCGGCCGCCGAGCGTGATTTTCCATGTCGGAACGAACTCGTATGTCGCCTCTCCGAACACGGCGGCATTGAACGATTTCTGCGTATTGTGCTGGACCTGGTTGCGGTTGACGGTGGCTGTCAGCGGAATGGTGCGATCGTAGAAATTCTTCTCATCTTCATAAGAAAAATAGACGCCGCCGACCCAGTCCCATTTGTCGCCGTCATAATTGAGGCGGACTTCCTGGGAGCCTATCCATTCCTTGTAGTAGCCGTGATAGGTGTTGATTTCACCTGGGGTACCGTAATTGACCGAAAGGCGATCGGCATCGGAATAGCTGAAGGCCGAAAGTGACGTCAGCTTCAGCTCGTCTGAAAAGTCATGCGTTACCTCCAGTCCGACGTTATGGACGTCAGTCGGGCGATATTCGATGTAGACCGGAAGCTGATAGTCGCCGCGTTTCTCATCGAAGCTGAAGGGGATGGAGCCTTTGGGGCCACCGATATCGCGAACGGCGGGGTTGTCATGTGAAAACGAGTAGCTGAGAAGGGCGCGCGTTTCCGGCATTTCCGCCGGTTCAAACAGCACCTTGCCTCGGACCTGGTAATAAAAGTCGTGGGTGAACTCGTTATAGTTCTCAAAACGCTCGAAGGTCGGGTAATTGATATCGTTCTTGCTGCGCTGAATTTCGCCAGACATGCGAATGGCGATCTGATCGTCTACCAGCGGCGTATTGAACATGAAGCCGGTGCCGTAGAGATTGCCGGTGGCGATCGTGGTCGAAAGTTCCGCCTCTTTTTCGAATGTGGGATCCTTGGTCTTGATGTAAATGGCACCCGCCATTGCAGCGCGCCCGGACAGGGTGGACTGCGGCCCGCGATAGACTTCGACCTGCTCGACGTCAAACAGCCCACGTGCCCCGCGGCGCGCACCACGCACCGTCTGCTGAACGCCGTCGATGTAGAGTGTTGCAAGAGGCGCGCCACCGGGAACAAGACCCTCGGAGCTGACACCGCGAATGATGAAACCGGCATCGGCCCAGTCGCCATCCATGACGTTCGCCATGCGGCGGAAGCTATCGCGGAAACTCCTTATCTGGCCGTCGGAGATCTGTTCCGCGTTGACGATGCCGATGCTCGAGGACGTGCTGGCAAGCGTCGTGGCGTTGCGCGAACCGTAAATCGTGATGGCCTGCAGTTGCGTCGAACCGTCAGCACCGACGGCTGCGGCATTTGCAGGCGACTCCGCAAGGCTGAGGGCGATCTGGTTTTGGCCGGCAAACCGCGACTGCACACCCGTCCCAGCAAGCACTGCGGCGAGCGCCTGAGAGGGTGTGAGATTACCGCTGGCACCGCGAGAGGTTTTGCCATTGGCAACGGACCCGTCAAAGAGAATCTGCAGGCCGGTCTGCGTGGCAAGCTGATTGAGCGCTGAGGTCAGTGGCCCGGCGGCGATCGAAATCTGTCGTGGCGCGGTGCTGGCCTGACTGGTGGTCTGGGCTGCGGCCGGCACATGCAAGGCCAGAGCAGAAACCGAAGTTGTGAGCAGCAGCGCTACCCATCCCGCCAGCCCGGTTCCAGCCGTTCTGCCGTTAATTCCCTTGCATTCCATTGAAGCCCCCGCTCCCGCGCACTTGATAAGCGTTTCAGATAAAAGGCGGCAATATCCGCCCACTCATGCTGAAGACGATCAAAGGCGGCGCTATGGGACTCCCGAGTAAAAAAAATTATTGAAAATAATAATCTTATTTTAGGCAGAAATGGGCGCGCATTTCCTGGAGAAGAATGTCGTCGCGCTCTTCATTCGACTTGAGGACGCAGGTAGGGCACTTTTCCGCACCTTGAACGGTATAGTACCGGCAGCATCCACCGCGCGCGCGAAACGTGTAGGTGAAGGGTTCTTTTAAGGCGCTGTCATGCAGGGTGAGGTCGAAATAACCAAGCTGGCGGTTGTTCAGCGGCGATCCCTGTACCTTGACGATCGCCATGGCCGAGGCCAACGCTTCGGATAGACAGCCGAACCGTCTTCCGACATCGAGAAATCTACCGGCTATCGCGTCTCCCACCAGCCGCCATTGCGCGTTTTTCGAAAAGCCGGTCCTTTTTACCAATGCTTCCACCAGCGGATGGAAATGTTGCTCGACGCCCATGCGGAACCGCTCGCACAGGCCCGCCTGGTCCGTGACCGTCGAAAAAGGCCCGGCATCCCGATCTGTAAAAATATGCGGCGACAACAGCCGGACATGTGCCCGCCGCACCGTCATCGGTTCCCCGTCATGTTCGCCATGATGGGTATAGAACTGCAATGAAACGGCTTCGGGCGACATATCCGGCACCACGCCGCGACCCACCAGCAGCGGAACCGTGGCCATGAAGAAAATGTAGCAATAGTCGCTTATCAGGAATGCGGCGCGGCTTTTGAGATCGACGCCGGGATCAAACGACCCCTCATAGTCCAGGAATTCCTCCAGTGCCGCGGGGCTGGAGAACAGCTCGGCGGACGTTTTCCAGCCCGCAAGCATCGGGCCGGCACTGCAGGGCACCTCCGGCCACATGGACTGCTGGAGGGTAGTCGCTTCCGTCAGAATATCGTCGGCGGCGGAGACGCCGGCTGTCTCATGATCTCTCATTGTCTGCCGCATCCATCAGTTTGGCATCACAAATCAGGCTCATGCCGTTCTGGTTGAAACAGTGCAAGCCTGCACCTGATCGGTTTGCCATAATTGGCTGAGTTTTCCAATGAACTGTGTGAAGGCTTCTGGCGCAAGCATATGCGACCCTTCGATTCGATGCATCGTGATGTCTTGCCCGATACAGTTTTCCCAGGCACCTGCCGCCTTCCAGCTGACGAGATGGTCGGCATCGGCAACGAAGACATGGACCGGGAATGTAACCGGCAGATGCGGAGGGGTGAATTGATAGGTCTCGCAAATGCGAAAATCATTGCGCAGAACCGGCTCGAACAGCGCCATGGCCTCCCTGTCGCGCAATATTGCGTCCGGCGTGCCGCCGATTTCGACCAGCGATTGATGAAAATCCTCACTCGTCATGCTGTGGATAGGCTCACGCCCTTCAAGGACGCGGTCGGGCGCGTTGGAACCGAGAATGTAAAAGGCGTCGGGGAGCGGCAGGTGCCGGACAGAGAGGTACCGTAGCAGCTCATAGGCCACGACTGCGCCCATGGAATAACCGAACAGGGCGTAAGGAGCCTGCAGCAGTCCGGTGATTTCGCTGCCGACGTGGTCGGCGAGGCTCTGGATGTCTCGCGGCAGCGGCTTGGTGAAATGCGCTTCGCGACCTGGCAGGGCGACCGGGACAACGTCAAAGACGCTCTCGGAATTCTGCACCCATGACCGGAAAATGCTCGGGCCGGCGCCGGCCGGCGGAAGGCAGATCAACCGGGGACGAACTGTCATCGGGGCTCCTCTCATCAAATTTCAATCGCATTGTGTTTATCCACGGGTGCAGCGGTTGCCTTCAGCGCGTCGATGAATGCCGCAAACGCCGCAAGGACAGGACGGTCGAACAGGACTTTTACGGGAAAATTGATCGCAAACTCTCTCCGCACCCGGTTGACGACCCTGGCCGCCAGAAGCGAGTGGCCGCCGAGTTCGAAGAAATTATCGCTGTTGCGCTGGGCGTCAACTTTCAGAACCTCTGACCAGATCCGGGCAATCTTTTCTTCCGTTTCCGTCCAGGCGGTAGAGGGAAGGGGCTGATCACCGTATGTTTCCGCCACCGAAGGCTTGGCGATATCGACCGGCCTTGTGTCCGTAGCGGATACGTGCGGAACCGTCGGAATGCCGCCGGCCATCTCGCCGATTGTCGCGCCAAGCTCATGCAGAAATTCTTCTACTTCCTGCTCGGCAATGCGCCGCCTGTCGTGTCGGGCGGAAACCGAAATTTTCGCGGCGTCGGCAACGGCAAACAGGGTGAGGGGGTAGTGGGTCCATTCATCGACCTCGACGCCGGTCACGGCGAATGTTGCCTCCGCCGAGATATCGCGCGGCACGGGATAGTTTTCAAAGACCAGCAGGCAGTCGAAAAGATCGCCTCGCCCGGCCTGTATCTCACGCAGTGGAAGATAGTCGTGCTCCGCACAGGCGGACTGGCGTTGCTGCAATGTCTGCAGCCACGGGGCAAGAGGGCCATTTTCAACATCGATGCAGACCGGCAGCGTGTTGATGAACAGGCCGACCATGTTTTCCACACCCTGTAGTTCGGAAGGTCGCCCGGCTGTCGTCGCACCGAAGACGACGTGTCTGCCGCCGGTCTTGCGGGCGATGACGATGGCAAGTGCGGCCTGCAAAAGTGTGTTGGGGGTAATCCCCATCTCCCTGCACAGTTTTGCCGCCTGCGCGGAAACTGCGGGATCGCAGGTGAAGTGATGACTGGAGAAATCCGCCTCGCCTCCGGTAGCGTTGCGGGTCATTCTGCACGGCACCTCGATCTTCGCCGTGTAATCCGTCCAGAACGCTCGCGTCGCCTCACGTTTCCTGCTTTTCAGCCAGGCAATGTAGTCCACATAGGGCCGCGGTGCGGGCAGTGGCGGACGTGATGAGCCGCACCGTCTCTGATAAATCCTGAAGGCGTCTTCGACGATGCGGCCCGCCGACCATCCGTCGAGAGTGATATGGTGGTACTGAAGCACGAGACGCGAATTTTCGCCGCCGTAATCGATCCATTGCAGGCGGATCAGCGGTGCCGTCTTCAGATCGAAAGCCTGGTGCCGGTTGGTGGACAGAAGTGCGCCGAGGCGGCTTTGCTGCTCCTCTACACCAATACCGGACCAATCCAGTTGCGACCAGGCAAGGCTGGCATCGCTGTGGACCACCTGAAAGGGTTCGTCTCTTTCTTCCCAGTGAAATGTAGTGCGCAAAACGGCATGGCGTGACACCATCTCGCTCCAGCAGTCATGCATGATTTGCGGATCGACCGCGCCTTTCAGTTGCAGGACGATCTGCGGCACGTAGACGCCTTCGTCAGGCGTGGCGATGGAGTGGAACAGCAATCCTTCCTGCATGGGTGACAGCGGATAGATGTTTTCGATAGCCGGGCGACGGCGGCTTTCAAGCGGGCGATTGTCCATTGTGTCACAAGCTCTTTAGCAGATTGTCGAGTTCGTCCTGGCCGAGATCCATCAGCGGGAAATCAGAAATGCTGTAACCAGCACCTGAACCATCAAGGCAATGCTGGATCAGCGTTTCAAGATTGTCCCGAAAATGGCCGGCCAGCATCTTGATGGTGTCCCCGGAATGCAGCTGCGCGCCATAGACCCATTGCAATTGCAATTCGCCGCGCACCACCATGGCATTGATCTCGAGGATCGTATCGCGCGGGTTGCCGGGGCCATACATCGGACCGGATGTTATGCCGGAGGGAGCAAACAGGCTGTCGGCGCCGAACATGGCATCCATCTGGCCGAGATAGTTGAAGCGGACCTGCGGTTGGCCGTAGTCCAAATGCTCACCCCTGTTGCGAAGATATTTCAGAACACCGAAACCCACGCCATTATTGGGAATTCGCCGCAGGGTGTCCTTGACGTCGAGAAGCAGGCGGTCTGGCGTAGCGTCATCGGGCGTATCGAACAACACGGGATAAAGCGCGGTCAGCCACCCCACCGTTTCGGAAACGTCGATGTCTTCGAACAGATGCGGTCTGCCGTGGCTTTCCATTTCAAGGCGCAGGCGTGGTTTTCCGCTCCATTGCCGCAGCGCCAGATAAAGGGCTGCAACCAGAACTTCGTTCGAGGCGATGCTGAAGCATTCCGGCACATCCCGAAGCAGTTGCCTTGTTGTTTCGGCATCGATCGTCTGCCGGTACGCCACCGCATCCGATTGAGGATTGCTGCCACTCTGGTTGTCGAGCGGCAGCGCCTGCACGTCTTCTTCGCAGATGCCGCGCCAATATGCTTCTTCTCCATCGAAAAGCACCGACCGCGAAAGCCGGCTGTTCCAGCTGCCCGCCGCGACCGTGCCGGAGCGGATGGTGCCCGTTTCCAGATAATGCCGCTCGACATCCGCGACGATCATTCGCCAGGACACGCCATCGACGATGAGGTGGTGGGCCGCGAGAATGAGGCGTCCGGAACCATCGGGCAATGTCGCGAAAATCGCGCCGAAAAGAGGCCCGGCATCAAGGTCGAAGCTGGCGTGGAGCTTTCTGGCAAAATCCGTGACGTCGTTCTCATCCGTGGCGGCCAGTCGTTGCATGAGGGGAATCGCCGAAATGGGGGCGAATTTCTGTTGCCATTGCCCGTTTTCACGCAAAAATCTGGCGCGAAGCGACTGATGTTCATCGAGAACTCTGGCGATCGCCTTTTCGAGCCGGTCGAGATCGAGAGATCGGGTGGGTTTCAGGATCAGTCCCTGGTTCCAGTGGGAGAGATGTGGCAGGTCCTGATCCAGCAGCCAGCGCTGAATAGCGCCGAGCGTAGCGTCGCCATCGGCATCACCGTTTTCGGCCGTCGCAGTGCTTTCCGTGCATGTCGCTTCTGCGAGCGATGCGAGCGTGGGGTGGAGGAACACGTCGCGCGGGGTCATCCTCAACCCCTTCTGGCGGGCCTGTGAAACCAGCTGGATGGCAAGGATGGAATCGCCGCCGAGCGAGAAGAAATTGTCGTTTCGCCGGATGTCTCCGCAACCGAGCAAGCCTTGCCATATCTGCGCCAGCACGTCTTCCTGGTCATTGAGCGGACTTGCAATTTCAGCGGAGCGCTCGCCATGGGCTGCCGGGTCCGGCAGCGCGGATCTATCCAGCTTGCCATTCGGCAGGCGTGGAAGTGCGTCGAGCCTGGTCGCAAGCACGGGAATGAAATGCTCGGGCAGGCGTTGCCGGAGAATTGCGACAAGTTTGGCGATTTCGAGGGCAGGATCGCCGGCAATCCACATTGCCAGGCGCTGATGATTGGAGGCGTCGCGCCAGAGCCCGGCAACGGCCTCGTGCACACCGTCCTGCTGAAGCAATACGGCCTCAATTTCACCCGGTTCGATACGAAAGCCGTTGAGCTTCAACTGCCGGTCGCCGCGCCCCATGTAATCGAGGCCACCATCATCACGTCTGCGCACGATATCGCCGGTCTGATACATGACGCGGTGTTCGCTGCAATCGGCAAAAGGGTTGGGCAGAAAACGCTCGGCGGTCTGGCCGGGCCGGTTCCAGTAGCCACGCGCCAGCCCGCTGCCGGACAGGAACAATTCACCGGGAACTCCAACCGGCACCTCGTTTAACTCGCCGTCGAGCACATAGGCGCGGGTATTGGCAATCGGCACGCCGATGCCGAACCATTCTCCCGATTTGGGCACCGGCGCCACCGTCGAATACGTTGTGTCTTCCGAGGGGCCGTACAGGTTGTAGAGGCCTTCGACATGGTCGTTGGCGTAAATCCGCGCGACAAGTTCACGCGGCAGCGGCTCTCCCGCCAGGCAAACCGTTTTCACGCTCTCCGGCAGGGGGCCGAGTTTGAGCAATTCGGACATCGGCGTCGGAACGGTGTTCACCAGCGTTACTTCACCTGAAAACGGTGCGCTCGGGAAGGCGAAGAGATCGTCCACCATGAAGATACGCCCGCCTGCTGCAAGCGTCGCAAATATTTCGAAGATCGAAAGATCAAAGCAGATCGAGGTGGAGGCGAGCACGCCGGACAGCTGGTCGCTGGTGAAGCTGTGCAGGCACCATTGCACGAAAGCAACGGCGTTGCGATGTTCGATGGCCACGCCCTTCGGCCTGCCGGTCGAGCCTGATGTGTAGATGATATAGGCAAGATCGGAGCCTGACGTCGCCGGCACCGGCACGACCCCGCCTGGCAGACTTTCCACCATACCCGGCGTCATGCAGCGGAAATTCTGTCCGACAGTCGAAATATCATCCTCTGTCGTGACCAGAATAAGTGCCAGATCGGCGTCCGTGGCGATGAATTCTATGCGGTCGGCGGGGTAACGCGGGTCGAGCGGCACATAGGCCGCGCCGGTGCGAAGAACGGCCAATATGGCGACCACCAGCCCCACGCTTCTTTCAAGGCGAATGCCGACGCGTTTCCCACTGCTTATGCCGGCTGCGGTGAGCCCGCTGGCGAGCCGGTCGGCTCTTCGGTCAAGTTCGGCATAGGACAGGCTCCGGTCCTGATCAGTGACTGCTATTGCCTGCGGATTGGCGTCAGCACTCGCTTTCACGAAGTCGTGCAGGCAGCGCCGCTGCGGCTGAAAGGCCGCCTCCGTCTCGTTCCACTGCCGCAGCCTTTTCTGCTGGCTGCCCGACAGCAGGGAGAGCCTGTCGAGTGGCACATCAGGATGTTCGACAATCTTTTCAAGCAGGGCGACCAGCGCATCACCAAGAGATTCCATGGTTGAGCGGCGGAAAAGATCGCTGCGATATTCCAGACGGCACGAAAGTTCGTGCGCCGTTTCATGGATGAACAATGTCAGGTCCACACGCGACGACGTATCGGGAAGCACCAGTCTTTCCCAATCCATGCCGGCAAGCGAAATGGCTTCGCGCCGGGTTTCGACGGTCGAGACGAGCATGGCCTGGAACAGCGGGTTGTGGCTCCATGTCCGGGGTAGTGAGAGCGCATCAACCACTTTCTCAAACGGCGCGGCCTGGTTGGCGAAAGCGCTTAATGCCGTGTCGCGGGTTGCCTTCAGTGCTTCGTTGAAGCTCTCGCCGCCCTGGGTCTGCAATCGGATCGCCAGCGTATTGGCAAACATCCCGATGATGTTTTCCAGATCGGGGTGGAACCGCTCGGATATCGGTGTCCCGATGACGATATCGCGCATGCCGCTGGCGCGCTGGAGCAGCGTCGAGAATGCTGTCAGCATTCCCATGAAGAGGGTAGCGCCTCGCTGGTCGCAGAGTTTTCGCAATCCTGCGAGCAAAACTGCATCGAGCGAAAAGCGGATGCTGTCACCCGAGAAGCCCTGTATGGCGGGCCGCACAAAATCCGTCGGCAACTCCAGCAGCGGCGGAGCGCCCGCAAGTGTTTTATGCCAATAATCGACCTCGCCCTTCGTGTCCTGTTCCCGCTGCCAGATTGCAAAATCCGCATATTGCAGCGGCAGCGCCCCGTCTGGCGGTGCGGTTTTCTTTAAGAGGGACCCGTAAAACTCAGCAACGTCGTTGAGCAGAATTTCCGCTGAAAGGGCGTCACCGATGATGTGGTGCAAAATGAAAAGCAGAACATGGTCCTGCGGGCCGGTGCGGAAGGCGTGAATGCGCAGCAGCGGCGCAACGGCAAGATCGAATGGCCGGCGCGCGCAATCGAGCAGGGTAGTCTCGAGTTCCCTATCGCCGATCTCTTCCGGCACGATCCGGAATGTCATCTCGGGGTCAGTCTCGACGAATGGCTTGCCATCGACGGAGACGAACCGGCTGCGCAGGATATCCTGTCTCTGCGCCGTCAGTTCCAGCGCATGCGAGAGGATTGCGAAATCGAGCGGTCCCCTGATCTTCAGGGCAAACGGAATATTATAAAGCGGGCTGTCCGGTTCAAGCTGCGCCAGCGCCCATTGCCTGTTCTGTGCATGCGATAGCGGTGTTCGGCCGGTATGGTTCCGCTTTGCCAGTCCGGATGAACCCGGTTCCGATCCGCGTCCGGTGATGGCCACCAGCGCATCGATGGCACCGGCAAATTCCGCAAGTCTGGGTTTCTCAAAAATGGTGCGCAGCGGCAGGTCAATGGTAAAGGACGTCCGCAAACGCGCGAGCATCCGCGTCGCCAGCAGGGAATGGCCGCCAACCGTGAAAAAACTGTCGTCGCGGCCGATCTTTTCGGCGCCGAGCAATTCACGCCATATGGCCGCAACCATCTGCTCGGTGCCATCGCGCGGAGCGGCATAGGCGGCTGACGAGATTATCTGTTTTGGTCGTTCAAGCCGCTTGCGATCGATCTTGCCATTGGCGTTTAATGGAAAACTGTCCATCCAGACATAGGCTGAGGGAAGCATGTAGGAGGGAAGCAGTGACGCGAGCGCGGTGCGGATCGCTTCCTCGTCCACCACGCCAGTCCCGCGGCGGCAATAGGCGACGAGGGTGCCTGAGCCTTCCTCATCCTGCCAAAGGGTAACGACGGCCTGTTCGATGGATGGCTGCGAGGCGAGGATCGCCTCGATCTCGCTGAGTTCGATGCGGAAACCGCGAAGCTTGACCTGAAAATCGGCGCGGCCAACATAAAGAAGGTGTCCGGCGGCGGAACGTCGCATCAGGTCACCGGTTCGATATAGCCTTGATGTTTCAGGCCGACCGTTCGAGCCTGCGGCTGGGCCTTGAACGAATGCGCGCGACGTCAGATCGTCCCGGTTGAAATAGCCGAGGCTCAGACCTTCGCCACCGATATACAATTCTCCGACAACGCCTGCGGGCACCGGCATCAGCGCGTCATCGAGCAAATGCAGCTGCGTGTTGGCGATCGGCTCGCCGATCGGCAGGGCAGGAAGTTCCAGATGTTCGGGGGTTATGCGAGTGCAGGTGGACCAGATCGTCGTTTCGGTCGGGCCGTAGAGATTCCACAATTCGCCACCCGTCTCCAGCAGGCGGCGGGCAAGGCCCGGCTCGAGCGCTTCGCCGCCGCAAAGCATCCTGAAACCCGCCGGAGCCTTCCAGTCGGCATCTGCCATCAGCCGCCATGTCGCGGGGGTTGCCTGCATCATCGTCGCGCCATGGTTGCGGATAAGCTCCGAAAGGGCCATATCGTCATAGACATCATCGGCTTCGGCGATGATCAGCAGGCCGCCGACCATGAGCGGCATCAAAAGCTCGAGGGTGGCGATGTCAAAGGCCGGCGTGGTGACGGCGAGGAACCGGTCTTCAGCAGACATGCCCGGCCGCCCCGCCATGCTGGTCAGAAGATTGACCAGGCTTTTCTGTCGGATCGGCACGCCTTTCGGCCTGCCCGTCGAACCTGACGTGTAGATGATATAGGCCAGATCGTCAGGCAACGTCTCACGGTGCGGATTGCTGAAGGAGCCGGTTGCGCGCAGCAGAGGTTCAATCGCCATGCAATCGGAAGGATATGCCGCTTTCGCAGCGTCATCGTCAGCCTCGTTGACGAGAATGATGTCAGGCCTGCAGTCCTCGAGAATGAGTGAGCGCCGTTCCGCCGGGTGCCCGGGGTCGAGAGGCACATAATGGCCACCGAGTTTCAGCACCGCGAGGATGGCGATGACGAGGTTTTCGGAACGCGGCAGGCAAATGGCGATGCGGGGATGAGATTTGCCTTTGCCGATGCGATCACGCAACCCTGACGCCACGCGGTTGGCGGTATCATTGATATCACTATGGGAATATTGCCGGTCGCCGCAGCGCACGGCCGCAAACGAACCGCGCGTCTGGGCGGTCTCTTCCAGCAGCGATGCGACATCTTTTAATGGAAAGGCGGTGGTCGTCCGGTTCGCAACCGCTATAGCCGCATGCTCTGTTTCGTCCAGCAGGTCGATTTCGGCGATGCGACCGCCGGGATTTGACACGAGCCTGCCGAGCAGTCTCATGAAATAGCCGGAGAAGCGCGCCGCCGTCTCAGGCAGGAAAAGTTCGGTATTGAACTCGAAAATGCCGCTGAAACCTTCGCTCCCTCGTCTCTCGTGCATGTCGAGGCTGAGATCGAAACGCGAGGCGCCTGAATCGAGCGCGATCGGCGTGACCTTGATATCGCCGAGGTCGAAAGTTGCACCCGAGGCGTTGTGAAGCACGAAAGTCGACTGGAACAGGGCGTTATGGCCGATGTCACGCTCGACATTCAGCGCATCCACCACCTGCTCAAAGGGGACATCCTGGTTGGACAGGGCTTCAAGCGTCGTTTCCCGAACCCGTTCGAGCAGCGCATCGAAAGTGTCATTCGGTTGCAGGCGCGTCCGCATGACGAGATTGTTGACGAACAGCCCGATGAGATTGCGGGTCTGCGCCCTGTTGCGGTTCGATGCCGTCGTGCCGATGCAGATGTCGTCGGATCTCGAAAGGCGGGCGAGCAGAATTTGATAGGCCGCCAGCAGCACCATGAATGTCGTCAGGTTTCGGCTTTTCGCCAGATCCTTGATGGCGGCGGACAGGTCCGGCCCAAGGTGGAATTTATGCCGGGCGCCGCGAAACGCCTGCGTCACCGGCCGGGCGAAATCGAACGGAAGTTGAAGCAGCAGCGGTGCGTCACGAAGCTGTTCGCGCCAGTAATCGACCTGGCCGGAAAGCTCCGCAGTGCCGTTGCGCTGCCATTCGGCATAGTCGCGATACTGGATATCGAGTGCCGGAAGCTGGCCGGTGGCAGGAGATCCGGACGCGCCATAGAGCCGGTGGACCTCGTCGATGAGGATCTGCAACGAGGCGTAGTCGGAAATGATGTGATGGATGACCATGACGAGGATATGCTCGTCAGGTGCGACGGAAAACAGGCCAACGCGAAACAGCGGACCTTGCGAGAGCTCGAACGGCTCCCGCGCGAAGCGGCTTATGGCGGCATCGCGTGCGGTCTCGTCATCGCCCGGTTGGTGAAAGCTGAAGTCTGCCGTTGATCGGGAGGAGATGACCTGGAACGGCTCTCCGTCAATAACCTTAAAAACCGTCCGCAGGCTTTCATGGCGCTCTACGACGATATCGAAGCAGGTCTTCAGCCTGTCGCGGTCGAGCGGACCTTTCAGCCTGATGGCCAGAGGTATCGAATATGCGCCTGAGCCTGGCTGCATCTGCTCGACGAACCAGATACGTTCCTGAGCATGGCTTAGGCGGAAACTCTTTTTTTCGGATGCCTTCTGTCCGGCCATCATGCGCTGCAGAAGCTGGCGCTTTTCATCTGCGGTCAGTCGGGAAATATCCATCGTGTTCACGTCTACTGGTCCTTTTGGCCGGAGAGCAGCTGCTCCAGCATTTTATCCACGTCATCATCGGAAAGGTCGCTTACGGATGTCTGCGCGGCGATCGGGGAAATTCCCGCTTCCACGCCGCCCGGCAGGGACGGTGAAAGAGAGCCGAGCAATTCCGACTGGGCTTTGACGGTGGTGGCCCCGAAGAGCTGAGCGAGCGTCAGGTGCACCGAAAACTCCTGCCTTATGCGCGACAGCAGCTGCATGATCGTCAGGGAATCACCGCCCGCTTCGAAGAAGTTATCCTCCACGCCGGCGCTGTTACCGGACAGGAGCTCGTGCCAGATCGCCAGCAATGCGGCCTCGTTTTCGGTTGCCGGAGCAACGCTGTGGTGTGCCCTCGCGCCCGGTGCGGGCAGGGCCTTTCGGTCAACCTTGCCGTTGGCGCTGAGAGGCAGCCGCTCCATGATCACGAATTCGCGGGGGACCATATAGGCGGGAAGTTTTGCGGCAAGAAAGGCGCGCAGCCGCTCAGACAGGGTTTCACCCCGCATTTGCGCGGAGGCCTGCCACTGTGTGCTCCATGCGGGATCGATGGACCCACCGGCGAGCACGTAAAGCGGCTCCTCGTCTTCGTCCGTTGCCAGAGCCGATGCGATGGCGGTCAGATCGACGCCGCCGGCCGCGCACAGGCCGATATCGAGACGCGGTGCATGCAGCATCATCACCTGCGCCATATGGCCGGCTTCCAGCAGGCAGAAGTCTCTGGCCTTTTGCCCGTAGCTGCGCGCCATGGCCGCCTTGAGGCCGGTGAAAACCACGAGGAAAGCGCTTTGCCGGACGATATCGTCGCTTTTACCGGCGATTGCCGCGATCTGTTCCTGCGAAACGGCCGCCAGAAATTCCAGCCGGTGTTCGGCGGGATGATGACGATACCAGCCGGCGGACAGCCCGTCGATCCGACCGTCCTGGACCAGAATGTGGGTCTGAACCGGATAAAGTCCGCCCGCTGACGGGTAAAGCGCCTTTTTCAGCGGTGCGCCGGGGACATCGAAGGCCCTTATGCTGGCGAGCAGGTGGCCGATGCTCTGAAGCTCGGCGGGAGCGCTCAAAAACCGGCGATGACTTTGCCGGGCGATCGCTTCGTGGAACAGGCCGTCCGGCGTGGCCAAGTCGATGGTTCTTCCGGCATCGCCCAATCTACCATCGCCTGACCGGCCGGCCTTCGCTTCCAGTTTGCCGATGAGGCTGCCTTGGGTATCTGGAACGATATAGGCAACGAGGGCAGGTGGCTGGCCTGTCGTCGTTACCACGGCTTCGGCGACATTTTCATTTTGCAGCAGCGCGGTCTCGATTTCCCCGAGCTCGATCCTGAAGCCGTTGACCTTCACCTGGAAATCTTCGCGCCCCAGAAACTCCAGCAGTCCCTCCGGCCGCAGCCGCCCGAGATCGCCGGTTTCGTAAAGCAGCAGCGCGCCGTTTTCAGCCTGTTCTTCGTCCGCGAAACTGTCGGGAATGAAGCGATCGGCGGTCAGCTGCGGCCGCCCCCAGTAACCACGCGCAACACCGATGCCGCCGATAAACAGCCGGCCCGTGACCCATGGCGGGCAGGGCCGCCCCTGATCATCGAGGACATACCAGCGCTGGTTTGCCAGCGGCTGGCCATAGGGGATGCTCGTCCAGTCCCGCAGTGCTTCCTCGATCGGGTGGAAAATCGACCAGATGGAAGCTTCGGTTGCCCCGCCGAGGCTGATGAGATCGGCATCTGGCAATTGTGCTTTCAAGGAGGGAGGCAGGCTGACGGGAATCCAGTCTCCGCTCATCATGATCAGGCGCAGGGGTGGCTTTTCATTGAGCGCCGGCAGCTCGGCCAGCAGCAATTGCGCAAGGGCCGGCACCGAGTTCCATACCGTCACCCGATGTTGCAGCAGAAGCTTCATCCAGCGGGCATTATCCGACACTTCCTCGCGCACGGGAATGACGATGGCGCCGCCAACCGCAAGCGGGCCGAATATATCGTAAACAGAAAGATCGAAGCTCAGCGACGAGAGCGCGAAAACCCGGTCCTCAGTGGAAACGCCAAAGCGGCGATTGATGTCGAGGATCGTATTCAGCGCACCGCGATGGTCGATCATCACGCCTTTCGGTTTGCCGGTCGAACCCGAGGTGAAGATGATATAGGCAAGATCCGATGGTTTGGTCACGGAGGGTGAAGGTCTGGCTCCGCCATCTTCGGGAACCGCGATCACGGTTACCCGCTGCGGCCAGTCGCTTCCTTCGGCGATGACGAGATCGGCCGCCGTGTCTTCCACGAGCTCGAAACGCCGCTGCGCAGGCAGGTCGGGGTCAACAGGCACATAGGCCGCGCCGCTTGCCAGAATACCGAGGCAGGCGATCACCTGACCTGCGCCCTTCGGCAGAGAAACGGCAACCCGGTCGTTCGGACCTACTCCGGCCTTCTGCAGATCAGCCGCCAGCGCCAGCGCCCGTTCGGCCACCTGTCCGTAGGTCAGTTCGATGCCGCCTGCGCAGACGGCGATCTTGTCAGGGCTTTCCGCAGCTCTCTCGAAAAATGCCTCATGCAGGAGCTGCGTGTCGTCGGGAAGCGCGATTTTCGCCCTTTTGTTCAGCGTTTCGAATGCCTGACAATCAACGATATCAGGCTCGGTCTGCCATGCCGCGTCGTCGCTGGCCAGCGCCCGCAGAAGTGTCTCATAGGCGGCAAACATCATGTCCAGCATCGCAGGCGGAAAGAGTTCCTCGACCGCATCCCAGTTATAGACAAGCTCGCCCTGATCTTCGGAAACCTGATGGTCGAGATAGACCTGCGGCGTCTGGCTGACGCTGTCCACCAGTCGGGTATCGAGACGCGGAGCGTTGTCGTCTCTCGAGGATTGGCCCAGAACGCTGGTGAAAACCACGGGCATCAGGGCACCGCCGGAGCGCCCGTTCTGTTTCGCCAGTTCGCGAAGCACGGAAACACCGCTGAAAAGCCGGTGTTCCAGATCTTCCATCAGGCGCAACTGAACCTGACGGGCACGCGTGGTGAAGTCGGCGCGGGCCGAAAAATCGAGCCCCAGCAGGAGTGACGCCGTGAAGTCGCCGACGATCTTTTCCACGTCCTGATGAACCGGCTCACGATTGAAGACGGTGAGATTGAGGGTGAAATCCTGACGCCTGCTCCAGCGCGCCAGAACCTCCGCAAAGATCGTCATGATCGCGGCTGTCGGGGTGAGGCCGGCGCTCTGGGCCAGTTCCTTGAAGCGTGACCAGTCTTTCGCGGCAAGCCGGCCCCGGCGACGCGTGAAGCGCGGATGCTCGATCTGTGATGGGTTGCATGCCAGTGGCAGATCCGGTGAGGCTGGCAGGGTGGCTAGCCGGGCAGACCAGTGCTCCCGCGCCCGCTCATAGGCTGCACTGTTATGCGCGGATTTCTCAAACAGAACATAATCCCGGAATGTCAGTCCGATTTCGGGAAGCGCGCGGTTCTGCATGAGCGCCGCGAGCTCGGTACCCATCAATTTCAGCGACCAGGCGTCACCGATGAGAACATCGAAACTGACGAACAGCCTCGTCGTTTTTTCATCCAGCCGGGCAGCTTCGATGTGAAACAGCGGCCAGCGGTCCGCCTTGAAAATATTGTGAGACAGCCTGTTTCTGATGTCCAACAGGCACGTGGCCCGATCGGCCGCATCACGCAGGTCCACGACCGGCAGCGCGTAATGGGGAACGTCTGCCAACACGCGCTGCCGCCCGTCGGCATCAACGATCGCGCGCAGCATGTCGTGTCGCGCGACAAGACTGTTTATGGCGTTTTCCAGCGCACCGGTATCGAGATTGTCGATATCGAATTCCCGATAGCCGTGGGAACCGACGCTGCCGAGTTCGAAACCCTGGTTGCGGCCGATCCAGTATGCATGCTGGATATCCGTCAGCGGAAACGGCTCATGGCGGTCTCCAGGATTATGGACCACCGCAAGCCCGTCGACGTTGAGGGCTTCCTCGGCCTCATTATCAAGCCGGTTTGCCAGCCCGGCGATCGTCGGTGTCTCGAAAATTGCCTTGAGCGGCAGTGAAACCCCGAAATCGGCCTTGATACGGGCAATGATCCTGATGGCGAGCAGCGAATGTCCGCCCATCTCGAAGAAGCTGCGCTCGACATCGATCATGCTGGTTTGAAGGACGTCCTGCCATATGGCTGCAAGCCGTTCCTCAACATGGTTTCGCGGCGCGGTACCGCTTCCCTCTGGCGTCTTTATTTCAAGTGCGCGCAGGGCACTCCGGTCGATCTTGCCGTTCGGCAGATGCGGCATGGCCGGCAGGATGGTCCATAAGGCCGGGACGAGGTGGGAGGGCAGCTGCCTTGCCAGTGCAGAGCGGATGTCGTCCACCGTCAGCTGTCGCCCAGCATCGAGTGAAATATAGGCGGCCAGCTGGCGTTCCGGGCTTGCTTCATCACCGATGACTGCAATGACTGCCTCGTTGACGCCATCGATATCCTCGAGCCAGTGCTCGATCTCGCCGGTCTCGATCCGCAGGCCCCTGATCTTGACCTGATTATCGAGACGTCCGTGGAATTCCAGCGTGCCATCCGCGCGGCGCCTGACCCGGTCGCCGGTGCGGTAGAGATAGGCGCACGACCTGCCGGAAAAAGCGTCGGGAACGAAACGCTCGGCCGTCTGGCCCGGGCGTCGCAGATATCCGCGGGTGACACCGGCTCCGCCGAGATAAAGTTCGCCCGCAAGACCGTCAGGCCGGAGACGTCCGGCCCGGTCGAGGACATAGGCTTCCGTTCCGGGCAGGGGTGCGCCGATGGAAACCGTTTTTTCCCCGTTGACGGCGCAAACCATCGCCCCCGTCGAGTAAGTCGTATCTTCCGAAGGCCCGTAGAGATTGTGTATGCGCGCCTGCGGCGCCTTCTTCGCCAGTTCTTCAAGCAGGACCGGCGGCAGCGGCTCCCCGGCGAGATTGATGGTGCGCACGGATGTCGGAAGCGTGTCGTGGCGCAGATATTCGCGCAGCAAACTCGGAACGGTGTTGATCAGGCTGACCTCGGCGACATGCTGCAAACGCGGCAGATCGAAGAGCGTGTTGGCCAGAACCACCTGACCGCCGCAGGAAAGCGTGCCGAAAATCTCGAATATGGAGAGATCGAAGCACACTGAGGTCGATGCCAGGACACCTGCCAGCTCGTCACCGGTGAAATTGCTGCCGGTCCACTGCATGCGGGCGGCGGCATTGCCATGCGTGATCGCCACGCCCTTCGGTCGTCCCGTCGAGCCTGATGTATAGATGATATAGGCGAGATCGGCCGGATCGCAGGCGTGAGCGGCAGAAAAGACCGCATCGGGAAGTTTGCCGACCTCAAGGAGGGTCAGTTCATCCGTGGCGTCGAATGCCAGCCGATCGCTATCCGTCAGGACGACCCTGATGGCCGCATCCCGTGCAATGAAGGCAAGCCTCTCGGACGGATAGTCAGGGTCAAGTGGCACATAGGCCGCGCCGGCTTTCAACACACCGAACAGGGCCGCGATGAGATCCGGCGTGCGCTGCATGCAGACCCCGACGATGGAGCCGCGGCCAAACCCGCCGGCGGCGAGCGCAGCGGCAATCGCGTCGCTTCGTTGATCGAGCTCCCGATAGGTGAGGCCGCCATGTTCGCTGGCCACTGCGGATTTTTCCGGTGTGCGCGCCGCCTGCGCCGTCAGCATCTCGTGCAGGCAAAGCCCGTTGGGTGCCAGAGCCTGACCGGCAGACCGGCGGATCTGCTCCTGCTGCTCGTCGTCACAAAGAAGGGAGAATTCCGACAGACGGCGGGCGGGGTCCTCGGCGATCGTGCGCAATACATGTTCGAAACGCCGCCAGATCGTGGCAACCGTCTCCTCATTGAAGAGATCGGTTGCATATTCGATCTTGCCGCCGATGTCGGGGTCATTGTCCTCAAGGTTGAAGCGGATTTCGTTTTTTGCAGCACCATCGGGCAGGCGCAGTGTCTCGATGGCAAGACCGTCGAGTTCAGGCAATCTTGCCAGATTGTGCTGAAGATCGAATTTTGCCTGAAACAGCGGCGTCATCTCGGACAGGGAGCGTTTTGGATTGAGAGCCTCGACGATCCGCTCATAAGGCACGTCCTGGTTCGCCAGGCCGGTGCGGACAGTCTCACTGATGCGTTGCAGCAGGCCGGAGAAATCCGGATTGCCCGCGAGATCGGTGCGCAGCACCAGCGTGTTGACCAGAGGGCCGATCATCGCCTGGGTTTCCGGCCGGTCGCGGTTTGCAACTTCGCTGCCCACGACGATGTCGTCGCTGTCGCAATAGAGATGCAGCACCAGTTTGAAAGCGGAGAGAAGCAGAACGTAGAGGCTGACATTATGTGCCCGTGCCAGCGCCCTCAGCTGTCCTGAAAGTGCAGGGTCGACGGAAACCGCAAATTGTGCGCCGAGGAAAGTGGCGATGGGCGGTCGCGGACGGTCGAATGGCAGGTCCAGCACCGGCAGATCCGTTCCGAGCGCCTTTTTCCAGTATGCGAGCTGGTTTTCAAGCACCGGGCCGCGCAGCATCTTTCCCTGCCAGATCGCCCAGTCGGCATATTGAACGCGAATATCAGGCAGATGGTGTGACTGGCCGGTCGTCTCCTTGTAGAAGCCCGCGAGGTCACGGGCGAGCACGGTCATGGACCACCGGTCGCCGGCGATGTGATGCAGCCCGACTGCCAGCAGATGATCTTCGGCCGAAAGGCGCACCAGCATTGCGCGCAATTGCGGATGGCTCAGGTCATAGGGTTCGGAAAGCCGTTGCAGGATGTGCTGCTTGGCTGCGGCTTCCGCATCGGTGTCCTGCGCGAGGTCGAGGAATTCGCTTTCCGCGTCGCCGGCCGCCAGAATATCCTGCTCCGGAAAGCCGTCGGCGCCGGGAATGAAGCGCGTTCGCAGCGGTTCATGCCGTTGTACGACCTTCGCCAGCGCCTCTTCCAGCGCCGTCCTGTCGAGTTTCCCGCGAAACCGCAGGATGCTGCGCATATTGTAAGCCGTGTTGTCAGGTTCAAGCTGCTGCATGAACCACAGGCGTTGCTGCGCAAAGGACAGGGGCCGATCACCATCGCCTTCCTCACGTCCCGGAATGACGGTATCGAGAGCCGACTGATATCCCCGCTCGGCAAGACGTTGCTCTATGAGGCGACGGCGCTCGGGCGAAAGGTTCGCGAGTTTGGCGTAGAATTCGTTCATCGTGCTTCTGCTCCTCCAAGCGCGCTCTGGACTTCACTGTCGGAAAGGCTTTCGATTTCCATCAACAGCGCTGCCATCTCGTCCAGGTCGCCTTCATCAGGCATATGGGCGGTAATCATGCTCGCCACGCGGGCGACCGTCGGGTTTTCGAAGAGGAGTTCGCGCATTTCGATCTTGACCGGGAATGTTTCCCTGAGCTTGGCGACAACGCGGATGGCCAGAAGCGAGTGGCCGCCCAGCTCATAAAACCCGTCATCGACGCCGATCCCGCTCACGCCGATCAGTTCTTCGAAAATGCCCGCGACCGTGGTTTCGGTGTGGGTGCGCGGGGCGATGAAGGGTGTGGACATCGCCGGCCTTGCACGCCCCGAAACAGCCGCCTTCGACAGCTGCGCCTTCTTGACCGCCGTCGGGGCAACGGTGATGTCGCTGCGCGAAAGCATCGTTGTGCCGGTAATGCCGTTCTCGATGATCCTTCTCGTCAGGTCCCAGGCATCATCAGAGGCAACCGCATAGGCGTTGGTGTCGAGCGATGAACGTTTGCCGGCGGCCAGCACATCGATGAGCGGATAACCAATGGCGAACCAGGGCATTCTCGCGCTGCGCGACTGGGCAGCCACAAGCAGCTCCACCGCCTGATATCCCGATGTATAGGCGGCCAAGCCCACACCGCCGATGACGGTTGCGAGCGATGACTGGATGCAGCAGAAACCTGCCCGCCGTTGCTCCATCGCCTTTATGAGCGCCCGCAGCGGCGCGATGCGAACCGCTTCATTGTAGCTGAGATGCGTGTCGTCCATCATTGAGAGCGGCGCTGCCGCCTGCCGGTTTGCCTGAGGCATGCTCAGAAAAATTCCGTCGATCCGGCCATGCCTCGACACCACCTCATCGAGTGCCGCGCCGATGGCAACGGGATCATTGCAGTCGATCCGGCGCGTATCGAGAGCTGCATCCAACTGAATGGCGGTCTCCTCATCCTTGATGGAGTGCAGCACGGACAGGCGTGTGCCGGATATTTTCGCCAGATGATCCAGCCAGACGGTGCCGACACCTTCGGCGATATTGCCGACCACGACATAAATGCCGTTTTTCTTCAGGCGGGCGGCTGCCTGCGGTTCAGGCAGGTCGAGCGGCGCAAATCCATGCGACCAGCGATGCGGGCCCCTTATGGCGACCACTGGACCGGTTCCGTTGAATTCCGCCAGGAGGCGATCCGCAACCGCCTGATCCGCCATGTCCTGCGCCACCATGATATCGATGTGCCTGCAGGTCAGGTCTTCATATTCCTGGCCCGCAACCTTCAGGATGCCCGACAACTGAGACTGCAGCTCGTCGAGATTTTCCAGGCCGGTAACATCCGTTGCGCCATTGGTCACCAGCGTCAGATTACTTTTGTGCCCCTGTGCGGTGAGCGCCCGCACGAGATTGAGCAGGGTCGTAACCTCGTCCCGCCGGCCGGGCTTCAGCGGCCAGAGATATAGGATGTCCTGTGGCAGAGCCCCGCGTTCGCCGAGAGTTTCGAGCAGCCGGGCAAAATCCGCCGCGCAATGTCCGGCAAGGCTGAAGCAGCGGAAATCGCACTCGTCGAACCTGTCGCCTTCAATGGCGCGATAAGCCTGAGCGCCGGCGCCTTCCAGCCGTGCGGCGAGGGATTTGCCGATGCGTCCTTCATCAAGGATCAGGACACGGCGGTTTCTGCAATCTGCCGGGGTTGCCGGCGGCAGGCGCTGCCATGTCGGACGATAGATTTTGGCGCTGTCGATGGCGGTGGAGACGGGCGCCTGATTTTCCGCCGTCTTGGCGGAAATCCAGTAACGCTGCCCCTGAAACGGATAGGTGGCGAGCGGCACGCGGCTGCCTTCAGCCGATACGGCCTGCCAGTCGAGATGCCCCCCGGTCCGCCAGTATTGTCCCAGTGCGGCAAGGTACTGGCCCGTCTCGTTTTCCGGTCTGGCACGGCCAAGGCACGGTATGATCCGGTCTTCCGCGATAGCCTGTTCGCTGATGAGACCCGACAGTGCCGAGCCGGATCCGGCCTCGATGAAGACTGCATTGTCTATGCCGAGAAGGGTTCGCATCCCCTCGTCGAAACGCACGGTCTTTTCCAGATGTCTGGCCCAGTAATTCGGATCCGTCGCCTGCGAGGCGCTCAGCCAGGTTCCCGTCACATTGGAGATCATCGCAATGGATGGCGGGGAAAGCCTGACATTTCGCAGTTCCTCCAGATAGCGCGCTGCGGCCTGCGCCATCATCGGCGAATGGAACGCATGTCCGGTCTTCAGCCGCCGCGTCACGTAACGCGCCTGTTTGAGTTCCGTTTCGAGCCTTGCGATGGCGTCCGTGCTGCCTGAAACGACGCTGAGGCCCGGCGCATTGCTGGCCGCCAGGGCAATGTCAGCGTTAAGCCAGCGGTCGATCGGCGCGTCGGGATGAACGATCGCAAGCATTGCGCCCGGGGCGGCCTGTTGCATCAACCGTCCGCGCGCCACCACAAGCGAAAGTGCCGTATCCAGATCGAAGACGCCCGCCAGGCAGGCCGCCACATATTCGCCGATGCTGTGGCCATGGAGCGCCTGTGGTATCACACCCTGCGCCATCCATGCCTTTGCAAGGGCATATTCCACGGCAAACAGCGCTGGCTGGGCAAATTCCGTATTATGGATATCCTCATGTCCGGCAAAGAGATCAGCGCGGAAATCGCGTTGCATGATCTTGGAAAGACGATCCGCGCAGGCATCGAAAGGCGCACGGAAAAGCTCCACCCGCTCGTAGAGATCCTTGCCCATTCCGGCATATTGGCTTCCCTGTCCGGGAAACAGGAAGACCGGGGACGGCGTGCTGCCGGCAATGGATGGTTTTTGGGCAGCAAGACGGTGCAGTTCCGTTGCGGCTGACGCCAGATCATCCGCAACCAGCGACTGGCGATGGCTGAAAGCCTTTCGACCATGACGCAGCGTGAAGGCAACGTCGTTGATCGCAAGTTCCGGGTTCGCCTCGAACGCTTTCGCCTGTGCCGAAAGCAGTGCCGAGAGGGCTGCATCATTGCGCGCTGAAAATACCAGAAGCTGCGGCGATGCCGGTTGCGTCCTGGCGCGCGCGCCTGCGTCGGTTGGTGCCTGTTCCAGCACCAGATGCGCATTCGTTCCGCCGATACCGAGAGAACTGATGCCGGCTCTCCGGGGGCTTTCCACAGCATCCCAGTCTCGCAGGGCCGTATTGACCGCAAAGGGGCTTGCCGGGAAGTCGATCTTTGCGTTTGCCTGTTTGAAATGAAGGCTTGCGGGGATCCTGCCGTGCTTGAGGCAAAGCACGGTCTTGATGAAGCCTGCAATGCCTGCGGCCGTATCGAGGTGGCCGATATTGGTCTTCACGGAGCCGATGGCGCAATATCCGGTGCGCGTCGTCGTCTTGCGAAAGGCCTGCGTCAGCGCCGCGATCTCGATGGGGTCGCCCAGCGATGTTCCCGTGCCATGCGCTTCGATATAACCGATGGAATCGGCCGATATTCCTGCGGCGGCGTGGGCCTCGCTTATGACCATGGCCTGGCTGTCCACCTGCGGGGCGGTAAAGCTCGCCTTCAGCGCGCCGTCATTGTTGATGGCCGAACCGATGATGACAGCGTTGATCGTATCGCCGTCTGCAAGCGCATCTTCAAGCCGCTTGAGCACGACAACGCCGACGCCGCTGCCCGGAACGGTTCCGGCGGCATCCGCATCGAACGCCCGGCAATGACCGTCCGGAGACAATATTCCGCCTTCGCGCGCTACATATCCATGTGAACGGGAAACCGTCACGCCGCCCGCGAGCGCAATATCGCATTCGCCTGCAATGAGGCTCTGGGCCGCGACATGGATGGAAACAAGCGATGAAGAGCAGGCCGTCTGCACCGTCATGGCCGGTCCGCGCAGATTGAGCTTGTAAGCCGTGCGCGTCGCCAGAAAGTCCTTGTCGTTGGCGACGAACAGTTCAAAGGGGCTGATCGATTGGCGCACCGCGGCATTGGCGTGCAGGTTCAGAAGATAGGTATTGAAGCCGCTCGAGGCATAGACGCCGATGGAGCCGTCGAAAGTGTCGCCCTGATATCCGGCGCGCTCCAGCGCCGCCCAGGCGCATTCGAGAAACAGCCGCTGCTGTGGATCGAGAATTTCCGCCTCGCTGGGGCTGTAGCCGAAAAAATCGGCGTCAAACTGGTCGGCGCCCTCCAGCGGTGCTGAAGCCCGCACGAAATCCGGATCGACAAGCTGCTCGGGCGGCACACCCAGCGCGCTGAGTTCCTCGTCGGTCCATTCTTTGACCGACTCCCGGCCGTGAACCAGATTATCCCAGAAGCTCTCAATGTCGGAGGCTCCCGGAAAGCGGCCTGCCATACCGATGACGGCGACCCGAAAGGCGTTCCGATCCTGGTTTGAAGCGCTGGTATAGTCGGACATATGCAGTTCTCGCTGGATTAGAAATTGAACACGCACGTTACTTGTGGAACGGGCAGCCTTTTTTAGGGGGATCGATCATGCCGAGGCGGCCGCGTTCGAAACGCTGGAGCGTATCGATTGCCTTCCGGTCGCCGTATCGCAGGCTTCCGGCGTCGGAGCCGACGAAACGTGAGCAGACGCCGACATGCCCTTCCGCCAGATATTTGTAGGCTGCGACGAATTCCGCGTGTGCGTCATGGAGTTCGACCGGGAGGGTGGCGAAAACGTCCTTCATTTCACGCCAGACCTGGATGAGGACGGCATGATCGAACGACATCAGCCCGCTGAAATCATCTGACTCCACTGAAGGCGGCGTCATGGAGACGCGGATGGTATTTTCGTAATCCGCCTTGCTGAAGCTGGCGGCGAGGTCCATGGAGCTGGCAGATGTGCGCAGAAGCACCGCGGCGGCCCGCAATTCCCTGTCTGCGTCGGCATGGTTACCCTCATGCACCTGCATATTGAAACGACGAAGGCACAGAACCAGCCCCTGCACGTTCATGAAAAACGCCCAGTGGAATTCGCGCCAGATCCGGGAAGGCGAGGGGGAAGCAATGGTCATCTTGCACACTCCACGCCAAAGCACCTTGCAAGAAGCCTTGCATGAACCTCGAAACCATCAAACTGGGCTTTAGCGGCCTTTTCCGACAGGTGTGGCGCCCGGCAGAAAAGATCGGTAACCGACAGCGCGACCTGCAGGAAGCTGCGCAGCAGAACATGGGCGGGCTGGGCGGTGGTAATGCGGTTCACGCGGAAATACCGGTCATAGTCATTGGCGTGAAAGGACGTCAGCGGCAGGCCGCTGATATCCACGACGCCGGGGTCGGACATCGGCTTTTCCATGTTGCCCAGAAGCGCGGCGATGCGCGCGCGGCATTCGGGATGATGCAGCGTGAACGCTTCGAGTGCCTCGCAGATGATGTGCTGCAGGCGGGCTCTTTCGTGTTCTTCCGGCACCATTACCGGTGCCAGCGCCTCCGGCAGGAGCAGATCGAGAACGGCATCCTGCGCAAGCCAGTCCCTGTCCGGTCCGGCGTCCTCGCGGGGCACCGGGCTTGGCCATGGTTGGTCGTCCATGGGGTCACGTCCTATTCTTGCACGCTGGTTGTGTTTACGGCCTCGCCGTCCATCAGCCGCCGCAAACTCAAGGGGCGCATGTCGGTCCACTCCACCTCGATATGATCGAGGCACGCCTGCTTCGATCCGGAAAAGCCGCTCGGTCGCCAACCAGTCGGGACCGCCTTGTAGACCGGCCATATCGAATATCGCTCCTCGTCGCTGATCACGACGTTGTAGTGCAGGTCTTCAGCCGGGGTCTGGGAACTCATGGTGGTCACTCCGATCAATGTCTGTCGAGAAGACGGTGGTCCGCCAGAGCCGTCAGGCCTTGCAGAACAGCGTCGTGAACAAAGGTAATGTCGTCATCGCTGTGGGCGGTTGAGAGAAAACCGCCGCGGTCTCCGGCACGAAGGTGAACGCCGGAGGTCAGGAGAAGGAAGGAGAGCATGGTGACAGCCTGCGGCGAGATGCGGCTGCGGGCAGCGGATATGGCAAAGAACGAACCGAAGCTCATGAACGCAACGGGCAACCCCGCATCCCGGAGCGTGCCGTTCAGCCGTTCCACGAATGCCTGGGTCCTGGCGTTGAGGCTGTCTTGCAGGGCCGGCCCGTCTTCCAGCAATCGTGTCGCGACGGCCTTGGCGGCAGCAAGCGCCAGCGGATGGCGGCAATAGGTTCCGGCAAAAAATGTCGGGGCCACTTTCGGGAAGGAGCTGTCGCCATAAGCCCATGCTCCGCCATCGACGAAATCCATGAACCGCCCCTTGCCGGCGATGAGCGACAGCGGCAACCCGCCGCCGGCGATTTTGCCGTATGTGGCGATGTCGGCATCGATGCCGAAATGAGACTGTGCGCCGCCGGGTGCGACGCGAAAGCCGGTGATCATCTCATCGAATATCAGCGCGCTTCCGGTCTTTTCCGTCACGCTTCGCAATTCATGGAGAAACTCGCGTGGTTGCAGTTCCGGGTTCCGGCTCTGAACGGGTTCGACGAGCACGCCGGCAAGGCTTTCGCCGTGACGCCTGATATAATCGATGGAACGGGGATTGCCATATTCCAGCAGAACTATATCGCGCGCGGAGGAAGGGGCCACGCCCGAAAAGCCGGGAACTGCTTTCGTCAGCATAATACGTTTCAGGAGCGGCTTGAGCGCCACCAGCCATGCCGGACGAGATCGCAGCAACGCGCCCCTGCGGATATATTCGAGTTTGGTCGCCTTATGCAGGGCAGGGTCGGAATGGCCATGATACGAGCCTGTAAACAGCACAATCTTGTCGCGCCCCGTTGCGGCGCGGGCGATGCGCATGGCCGTCTGCACGGCTTCGGTTCCGGTATTGCTGAATGTGACGCGGTCTTTTCCGGTGATGCGGCAAAACAGTTCCGCGGTCTCGCCGGCCAGATCCGATTGCGGACCAAGTGCGAAACCCTTGGCCAGCTGCGCTTCGATTGCCGTGCGGACAAAGGACGGATTATGGCCGAAGAGATTGGTGCCGAGGCCCATGAGAATATCGACATATCTATTGCTGTCGATGTCCTGCAAATAGGCGCCTTCCGCATGGGTGGCGACGATGGGATATAGCGCCTCTTTGGTTTGCATGGTGAAGGGAAGGCCGATCGAGCTTTTGTCCGAAAGGAAATCCCGGTTATAGGCGGCGGCGCGCTTCGAACCCGGCGTCTTGAGATTGAAGTCGGTAACGATTGCGGCAACAGGGTCGGTCGCCGTGCCGATATTATTGTGAATATTCATTCGACGGCCTCCTGCGTGGCTTCCTGCCGCGCGTAGTCCCCTGCAATCTTCTTGCAGAGGAAGTAGACCGCTCTCTCATCGGTCACCGGACCGCCATCGGTGCTTCGCATTGTCACCGAAAAGCCCGATGTGCAGAGAAGCTCGGTCACGGTTTCCAGATTGTGCCCCCAAACAGGGTTGGTCACGGCGTGGCGCTGCCAGTTCTTCCCGGGAATGCCGAAGCGGGCGATAAGAGCGAGCCGCCGGCGATTGGAAAGCAGCCGGGCCGCCAGCCTGTATGCCGCCTCCACCGGGGAGAAGCCCGCCTCCTTTGACCTCGTATGGATTTCAACCGTGAAGGCCCCCTCGTTCGACCGTGAATTATATCGAGGCGTGATCAGCCAGGCATAATCGTCGGTCAGTTCACCCTCAGCCGGCACATCACGCCAATAGCGCACCATCTGGCCGGGATGGTTGATGTCGAAAGCAAAAATTCCGTCATCCTTCAGGCAGCGGCGAACGCTTGAAAAAACCTTCTGCAGGTCTTCGGTATTCTGGATGTGGTTCAACGATGCGCTGGTGCAGACCACGCCGTCGAAAGGCCGTTCGAAGGTGAAATCCCTTGCGTCCCCCAGAACGAATTCAAGTTCGGGCGCATTGCCGCGGGCATGGTTTATCATGTCCTGCGAGCCATCCAGCCCGGTGACGGCATATCCGCGCGCAGCCATCAGCTTTGCCAGATGTCCCGTTCCGCAGCAGAGATCGAGAACTGCAGCGCCGTCGGGCAGCTGCGAAAGAACCGCCCGTGCCAGGGGCTCGATCTTCTGCTCACTATAGCGCGGGCCAAGCGTGTGGTTGTAGAGCCAGGCCCAGTGGTCGTAATTGCCGGCTTCGCTTGATATGACTGTGCTCATCGTTCACCCTGCTTTCGCGCGTCATCGAACGTCGCGTTCAGAAAGTTGGCCTTGGCAAATGCGCGCAGATATGTTCGCAAAAGCTCGAATGTCAGGGCCGGTTCGCGGAATGGTGCGTCGGACATTGCCGCCTGTGTGAGGCGGCAATCGAAGTTACGCGTCTGTTTTTCATCGCTCTTGCCGGCGGCTGAAGGTGAGCGCAGCAGTCCCAGCAATGGATAAAGCGGGTGGTCCGGCGTTCCACGCGCCACATCGCCCAGCATGTCCTGCCATTCCCGCTGCGAAACGCGGTTAAGCTCGATCCCTTCCATTTCGCAGGCCTCAAAGAGCCGGGCGCTTGAAACGGGGGAGGAGTGAATGAGGTGGAAAACCTGTCCTGCGGAAGCCGGTTTGCCGGAGAGATGGACAATCGCCCGGGCCACATGGTCGACCGGCAGCATATCGAGCAGCCTTTCGCCTTCCGGCGCTGTCCCGGTGTAAAGATAGGCCTGCACCAGGCGGCACAAAATGTCCGAGCCGTTGAAGGCGCCGGTAAGGCTGTCGCCGGATATCGCTCCCGGCCGGTAGATCGTCACCGGCAATCCCCGCTTTCCGGCTTCGTGGACGAGATGCTCCGCCACCCATTTGCTCCGGTTGTAACCGCCCGCGGGTGGGGCAAACTCTTCCACGCTCTCCAGTTCACAAACGGGCCGGGCATCGCTGCCGGAACCACGGCGCGGCGTCAGGGCACTGAGTGTCGAGATGTAATGAACATGCCGCCACGCCCCGGCGCAGGCCAGTTTGAGAACTTCGCGGGTTCCAAGAACATTGGTCTCGCGCAACCGCTCATACCGATGCAGATGGTGCACTTCCGCGCCATTGTGGAAAATGCAATCGGCATTCCGGACAATATGGTCGTAGTCTGCCGCGGCTAGCCCGAGATTTGGTTCGGAAAGCTCGCCCGACAATGCCGTCACACGTTCCGTCAGCACGGATTGGGGCAGATCATATTGCCGGAAGGCCTGCCGCAGGCGGTTCATTCCGTCATCGCCACGCACCAGGCAGGTGACTTTTCTCGCCGGGTCGCGAAGCAGCTCGTGGAGCAAATAGGTGCCGAGAAAGCCGGTCGCGCCCGTCAGGAAGACGTGGGCGGTGCCGCTTTCCGCTCTTGCCGTCGCACTCGGGCGGATCGCGTCATCCAGCTTTATATCGCGCTTCAGCAGCAGGGTTTCTTCGTCGCTGCCGCTATCGCCGGCGTCTCTGGTCTGCAGGCGGTTCGCCAGCGCTTCCACCGTGGAGGCGCTGAAAAGATCGAGAACGCCGATATCGAGGCTGAACTTCTCCTTTGCGACGGCGCAGAAACGGGTGGCCAGCAGCGAGTGGCCGCCAAGCGCGAAGAAGTCATCGGTTGCGGCAACCTGATCAATATTCAGAACATGCCCGAATGCGCTGGCTATCCGGGTTTCCATTTCGCCCTCAGGCTGCCGGCCATCGGAGTTTGTTTCGGCGCGGGGGGCGGGAAGCTTTAAGGGATCGATCTTGCCGTTGACAGTAAGCGGCAGCGCCTCGAGCCAGTCGAACGTATCGGGCACAAGGAATTTCGGCAGGCGGTTCGCCAGCCATGAGCGAACCTCCGATGGCGTGGGTCTGGTTGCCGTGTCCTGATCGGTTTGAGGAACCGCATAGGCGGCGAGCCTTTTGCCGCCGCGTCCGTCGTCACGCACCGTCACCGTCGCCGAAACAACGGACGGGTGGGCAAGCAGGCCAGCCTCTATTTCCCCGGGCTCAATGCGGTATCCACGGATCTTGACCTGGCTGTCCAGCCGCCCTGATACGTGGACCCGGCCATCGGCAAGCAGCACGGCCCGATCGCCGGTGCGGTAGAGCACGCCCGCGCGTCCGTTCGTGGCAAATGGATCGGGAACGAAACGTTCGGCCGTCAGGGCCGCCCGGTCGTGATAACCGCGGGCAATGCCGCAGCCGCCGATATGAAGTTCTCCCGGCACGCCGAATGGCAACAGCTCGAGATTATCATCCAGCACATAGAGCTGCTTGTTTGCCGCAGGCCTCAGCACCGGCAGGCCGGCGCGCCCGCCTCCCATGTCGACCATGCTGGCATTGACGGTGGTTTCGGTGGGACCGTAGGCATTGATGAAACGACGGTTCTTTCCCCATCTTTCGATGAGCTCCGGCATCGGAACCTCTCCACCGACCAGAACGGTGCGCAGCGACGGCAGGTCGTCGACTGGCAGGGAAATCAGGGCCGATGGCGTCATCGTCAGGTGTGTCACATGTCGCGTGTGCAGGATATCGGCCAGTTCGGCGCCGGGAAGGGTCGCATATCCGGGCAGAAGGAGAAGCCTGGCGCCGGCGCCAAGGCTCATCACGAGCTCGGGAATGGAGGCGTCAAAACTGAAGCTGAAGAACTGCAGCACACAATCGCCGGGTCTGACGTCGCAGGCGCTGATCTTGTCCCTCGTCAGATTGATCAGTCCGCTATGATCGATAAGGACGCCTTTTGCCTTGCCAGTCGAGCCTGACGTATAGATCACATAGGCCAGGTGCGACGGATGCGTGACCGTTGCAAGGTTGTCAGTGCATTCGTCGTGGGGGAAATCCTCATCCAGATTGAGCCGGTCGGCTGTCGCTGGGAGATCGATCGAGCTGTGGCTGACGACGAGTCGGGCACCCGCGTCCGACAGCATCGCGCCAATCCGCTCGGCAGGATAATCCGGATCGAGAGGCAGATAGGCGCCGCCTGCTTTCCAGACCGCAAGCCAGGCGACGATCATGTCGAAACCGCGCGGCAACAAGATTGCGACGACCGTTTCCGCGGTAACGCCCTTATGCCGCAGCAGGCACGCCAGCCTGTTTGCGCGCGCGTTGAGTTCGCCATATGTCAGGATGTCATCAGCATCCGCGCGCGGCATGACGAGCGCCACGGCGTCCGGCGCGCGCGCCACATGCGCCTCGAACAGTTCATGAAAGGAGCGCGGCCCAGCGTTTTCCTGCGCCGTGCCGTTGAAGTCGAAAACGCGCTGCTGCTGCTCTTCCTGTGTCAAAAGCGCAAGCGTTGCGATCGGCAGGGAGGGGGTGGCGACGATGGATTTGAGCAGTTGCTGGAAATGGCTGGCGAACAGGCTAATCGTTTCGGCTTTGAACAGCGCGGTCTTGTATTCGACCGTGCCGGAAAGCCCGCTTTCCGTCTCGCGTAGATCGAGGCACAGGTCGAGCCTCGAAACCTTGTCCTGGCGTGCCAGCCGGCGCATTTCCAGCCCGGGAAGCCGGATGCGCTCGCGTGGTGCTGCGTCGAGCTGAAATTTTATCTGGAACAGCGGGTGGCTGTCGGGGTCGCGTTGCACGCCGACCATATCGACAATGCGCTCGAACGGCATGTCCTGATGGCTGATGACCTGCTGCAGGGTCTCATGTGTTTGCCGCAGGGTCTTTTCAAAATTGCTGTAGGGATCGACACGTGATCTGACGGGGAGAGGATTGACGAACAGCCCGACCAGATCTTCCGTCTCCACATGCGGGCGGCTGGCGACGGGCGTGCCGATCACCAGATCGGTCTGCCCGGTATAGCGGTGGATCAGCAGGTTAAAGGCGGTAAAAAGCGCCGTGAACAGTGTTGTGCCATGCGCGGCGGCGATCTTGCGCAGCGCATCGGCCGTCGCTTTGTCGATCGAGAAGTCATGAAGTTCACCTGCATGGCCATGGCCTGCAGTGCGCGGCATGTCCGTTACCAGCTGCGTGGTGTGCAAAGGCTGCGAAAGGTGCCGTTTCCAGAATTCCTCGAGTAGTCCTGCCGTTTCCGCCGCCAGACGCTGGCGCTGCCATGCGGCAAAGTCGCCATATTGTATCGGCAACGCAGCTTCCGGCGTCGCGCTGCCAGACACCTGCGCGCTGTAAAACGCGCCGAGGTCTTTCAGCAGGATCTCGGTAGACCAGCCGTCGGCGCATATGTGGTGCAGCGTAAAAACGAGGACATGGCGGCCATCGTCGCACTTGACGACGAGCAGGCGGATGGGCGGTTCGGCGGCAAGATCGAAGGGTCTGCTCGTTTCCGCATGGATGACATCTTCGATTGCCCCATCGGCAGGTGAAATACTGACGACGGAAAAAGGCGTGTCACAATCAGCGGATATGGTTTGTCCGGGCACGCCCTTGTCGCTGTATATGCGGGCGCGAAGCACCGCGTGGCGGTTCATGACAGCGGCAAGCGCCGCGCTCAGCGCATCGAGGTCGAGGGTGCCTTGAACGTCGAGCGCAATGCAGATGTGATGCAATGCAGAGCCCGGATAGATCTGGTCGATCAGCCACAGTCTTTCCTGGGCGAATGAAAGCGGCGGGCAGGTCTCGTGGCGGGCAGGAATATTGGTCTGGCCGGGTGCACCGGCCTCCGCGTGCGCCATGTTGAGGAATGCCAGAATGTCGTTTTTTCTGGTCCGGATTTCGCTCATCACGGCATCGTTCAGGCGACCATCAGGGTCCGAACATTTCAGGCTGCCGGCGTCGATCCAGACACGGATATTGTTTTGATGAAGCCGGGTTATGAGGGTTTCGACTGGCTCGATGTAATTCATAAGCCACCCCTTGGCTGTATCGGCCTAAAGCGATCCGTAGAACGAATGGCGAGTGCTTCCATCGCGGTCTCGGGCAATGTCGCCCACATCGCTAAAACAACTATTAATTGCATATTCAGCTGCCTGAAACCGGTCGTCAATTTCAATTTCTTATTCTTGACTAGGCGATTCAAGAATTATATGCAAGAGGTAATTGTTGTCATCGAGACGCAGCGAGCAGCGACGACTGCCGCTGGCGAATAAGTATGGGCAATTGGAACGGTGAGCATCCTATGGTTGCTAGTCGCGAATATTGATGTCCCGACGTCAGGAGCTTTTTCAGATGCAGATCATACCGATGTTCGCTCGAAAGCCATCTGGGGAAAGAGATTTTATAACGATAATACATAGGCTTGATGACATTGCCGCCGACCGTCCAGCAGATGAGGCCTTCCGGTTTTATCCTGACGATCCAGGCGCAATCGACGAAAGTCGCAGTGATGGCTGGACATGGGGAGAATTAAACGCTCGCGTTAAAATTGTTTCTGACGAGGTTTCCAGAACGGGTCTTGTCGGGCAGGGCGGCCGGGTCCTCATCGTTTACCCGCCGGGTCTCGCCTTCATCGCGGCCTTTCTCGGATGCCTGCATGCCGGTGCCGTTCCGGTGCCTGTCCCGGCGCCGCGGCGGAATGAAGGAATACACCGTTGGTTGCATATTGCGAAAGACGCCGGCATCTCGGGAATAGTGTGCGCCGCCGAATTGAAGGAGCTGCTGGAACCGCTTCAGAGGGCCGTTGGCCATGGATTTTGCCTTGCGCCTTCAGGTGCCGATCCCAATATTCCGCTGCAGGGTCTTACGCCTTCCTCGAGCCTTCCAGCGGTTCTCGACGGAAGCCGGATTGCATTTCTGCAATATACGTCCGGTTCGACCAGTGATCCGAAAGGCGTCATGGTCACGCATGCCAATCTGATGGCCAACCTGCGGCAGATCAGCCTTGCGTTTCATTATGGCCCGGAGGATCGGTCCGCGACGTGGTTGCCCCATTATCACGACATGGGGCTGATCGACGGCATCCTGTCACCGATCTTCAACGGATTTCCGGTGTCGATCATGGCGCCTGCGAGCTTTCTGCGACGGCCGCTGCGGTTCCTTGAACTGGCGACGCAAAACCGGGCAACCATTATCGGCGGACCGAATTTCGCCTATGAGCATTGTGCGGACCGCTACAGTGAAGAAGCGGCGGCGCAGCTTGATCTCTCCACGGTCCGGATCGCCTATAATGGTGCGGAGCCGGTGCGCCCGCACACGCTGAGGCGCTTCAGCGCGCTGTTTGCCGACCATGGCTTTCGGCACGAAGCCTTTTATTGCTGCTATGGCCAGGCCGAAGCCACGCTTTTCTTGACCGGAAATGCACCGTCCGATCCGCCGCAATTGCGGAGCTTCGAGCGTGAAACGCTGGCAAAGCAGGGAACGGCGCTGCCGCTCCCCGCTGGTGCAGATGAGCATGATGCAATCGAACTTGCGGCCTGCGGCCGTCCCGGGGCGGATATCGAGATCGTTGTCATGGAACCCGAGGAAAACCGGCTGCTCGACGATGGGCAGGTCGGCGAATTGTGGATCCGTGGTCCGAATGTCACGCCCGGTTACTGGGCGAGGGCAAAAGCAAGCGCGGAAAGTTTCGACCAGAAAATTGCCGGCGAGGGTGGTTGGCGCCGCACGGGCGATCTTGGCTTTCGCCATGACGGGCAATATTTCATTACCGGCCGCCTGAAGGATCTCATCATCATCAGGGGGCAGAACCATCACCCCGAGGACATAGAGCAGACCGCCTTCTCGTCGCATGCCGCGCTCGCACAGGGGCGGGCGGGTGCTTTTGCGCTTGATGTGGATGGTGAGGAACAGGTCGGTCTCGTCTGCGAGCTTACCCGTGATGGTCTGCGCAATCTGGATGCCGAAGCCGTTCTGCACGCCATTCGCGGGGCCATCTCCCGTGTTCACAAGCTCAAGCTTGCCACCATCGTCCTCATCCGCCCCAGCAGCCTGCCGCGCACGCCGAGCGGCAAGGTCCGGCGTTTTGCCTGCCGCCAGGATTTGCTGAACGGCAATCTCAAGGTGGTCGAGCGTTGGGAGGCCACCCCGCAGGCGAGTTTCACGCCGGTTGCCGACCCGGGTGCGGTTGTCGACTGGGCGCAACAATTGTCTCGGGTTGACCGATCCCGGCATCCGGCTTTGCTTCGGCAGTGGATCAGGGAGGAAGTTTCATGGCTTTCCCGTCTTCCTGCCGGAACCCTGCCCGCTGCAAATGCCGGTTTTTTTGATCTCGGGCTGGATTCAGTGGCGCTTGTTGGTCTTGCCGGAACGCTGGAGCGTGAATTGGGTATCAGAACGCAACCGACGCTGTTTTTCGAGCACGCGACGATCGATGCGCTGGTGGAGCATCTATGCAGCGATCTCCTCGCCTCCGAGGTAACGGCGCAAGTGCAGGAGACGCCGGCGCGGAATTCCCGGTCGGATGAGGCGGCGGAAGAAAGCGACCTGTCGTCCGAACTGGCTGCGCTGTCATCCCTTCTGCAGGCTGGAACAGGCCGAAAATAATCTCACGCTTTTCATGCAATCGATGATCGGAGCCATCGCCGATGAACGTAAAACAACAGGCCGGGGCCGGCAGTCAGCCCGATCAGGCGACATTGCTCGGAATATTGCGCGACGCGCGGGAGCGTCTGGAGATTTTCCAGAAACGCCATGATGAGCGCGTCGCGATCATCGGCCTCGCAGGCCGTTTTCCCGGTGCCGATGATATTGACGGTTTCTGGCAGCTGCTTGCCGGTGGCGGCTCAGGATTAACGGCGGTCACGGATGCGGATCTCGAAAGCGCCGGTATCGATCCACAACTGTCGGGGCAGCCCGACTATGTCAGGGTCTGGGGTGGGTTCAGCGATCCGACCGCTTTTGATGCCGGGTTTTTCGGCTATGCGCCAAGGGAAGCCCAGCTGCTTGATCCGCAGCAACGGGTATTTCTGGAATGCGCCTGGAACGCGCTGGAACATGCCGGTTATGGAAGCGGGAAAAGCCGGGGCCGCACGGGTGTTTATGCCGGCGGTTCGCTGAATTATCACTTCACCCACATTCATTCCGACCCGTCCCTGCGCGGCAGCGTGGCACCGCTGCAGGCGGGGCTCGGCAATGTTTCCGGCATGATCGCATCGCGCGTGGCTTACCACCTCGATCTTGAGGGGCCGAGTGTGGGCGTTCAGGCAACCTGCGCCACCGGTCTGGTGTCGGTGCATCTCGCCGTTCAGGCATTGCTTTCGGGCGAATGCGAGATGGCGGTGGCAGGTGCTGTCTCCGTTGGCCAGCCCAAGCCTGCCGGTTATCTCTATGAGGCAGGGGGCATCGGTGCTCCCGATGGCCAATGCCGGCCTTTCGATGCGGCTGCCAGCGGCACCATATTCACCAACGGTGTTGGCGCCGTGATCCTGAAGCGCCTTGGCGATGCGAAGGCGGCCGGCGATACGGTCTATGCCGTTATTGCCGGGTCGGCGATCGGTAACGACGGCAGCTCCAAGGTCGGATTGACGGCTCCGAGCGTCAAAGGCCAGGCCTCTGTTCTCAAGAAGGCGCTGGCCAATGCGGGCATCGCTCCCTCGGCAGTGGATTATGTGGAGGCCCACGCGACCGCGACCGCGATCGGCGATCCGATCGAACTGACCGCGCTGAACCGTATCTACGGGCCGTCGCTTCGCGCCGAAGGCCGGACTTGCCTCATCGGTTCGCTCAAGGGAAATGTCGGGCATATGGATGCCGCGGCCGGCATTGGCGGGCTCATCAAGACTGTCCTTGCCCTTCGGCATGAATGCCTGCCGCCAAGCGGCAACTTCAAGACGCCCAGCAGCGCCTGCGATTTTGAAAGCGGCCCCTTCCGGGTGGCGGCAGGCAAATCCGACTGGAAAGCCGATGCCGACAGGCCGCGCCGCGCCGCCATCAGTGCATTTGGCATGGGGGGCAGCAATGCCCATGTGATCATAGAGGAAGCACCCGCACGACAGGAATCGGTGGAAGGCGAGACGGGCGCGTTGCTGCTGCCGCTCTCGGCGCGTTCGGCGGCCTCGCTCGCCGCAATGCAATCTTCCCTTTCGGATGCGCTTTTGAAAACCGGAAAACATCAGGGGGTGTCCCTTGCCGATGTTGCCCATACGCTGCAGACGGGACGAGAGACCTTCAACCACCGTTCCATCACGCTTGCGACGACATTATCCGACGCCGCCGAGAAATTGAGAGCCGCCTCCGGGCCCGGTTTTGCCACAGGCCAGATCCCGCAGCATGATCCAAGCCTGGTATTCATGTTCCCGGGTCAGGGCAGCCAGCATGTGGGAATGGCCCGGTCACTCTATGAGCGCGAAGAGCACTTCCGGGCAGCGCTGGATGAATGCCTGTCATTGATACCGGACGATCTTGAAATCCGGGCGTTGCTTCTTGCAGGGCCGGACGCCTCCGATACCGGGCTGGACCGCACGGATCGTGCCCAGCCTGCGCTATTTGCCATCGAATATGCGCTGGCCAGAATGTGGATGCATAAGGGTTTGCAGCCACGGGCCATGATTGGCCACAGCGTTGGCGAATATGTCGCCGCCTGCCTCGCCGGCGTGTTCTCCCTGAAGGATGCCATGTTCCTCGTGCTGGCACGGGGACGGTTGATGCAGGGTTGCGCCGCCGGCGGAATGTTGTCGGTGATGCTGCCCGAGGCGGATCTGCGCGCCCGGCTGGATGAGGGGCTGGAAGTAGCTGCCGTGAATGGCCCGGGCAGCTGCGTTGTTGCTGGCGATACGGAGGGTCTGCACCGGTTTGCCGAACGACTGGAGAAGGACGGGGCCGGCTGCCGGCTGCTCAGGACATCGCATGCGTTTCACAGTGCGGCGATGGAGCCGATCCTTGAGGAGTTTGCGGGCCTGTTCGACGGCATCGCTCTCTCTGCACCGGCAATCGATGTGATGTCCAATCTTTCCGGAAACTGGCTGCGACCCGAAGAGGCCTGCAACCCGGCATACTGGACCGAACATCTTCGCAGGGCAGTAAATTTCAGCGGCGGGATGAAACATCTTCTCGAACTCTCCGCTCCCGTTCTGCTGGAGGTCGGGCCCGGCTCGACGCTGTCAAGGCTGGTACGCCAGCAGGCGAATGAAGATTGCCGCATCGTAACGTCCCTGCCGGATGCGGCCGGAACGGTCGACGCTGCCGACCATGCGTTGCTGGCGTTCGGACAGCTATGGCTGGCGGGTATCGATATCAGCTGGGAGGCACTTGACGACGGATCGCCGCGCCGCCGTGTGGGTTTGCCGGGTTATCATTTCGAGCGGCAATCATACTGGATTGCGCCACCCACAGGAGGGCGGGAAACGGCTGCTGCCGCAACCCACAGACCGTTGGCCGAATGGTTCCATCAGCCGGTGTGGAAGACGCGGCCGCTGAAAATCGGCGTATCGGCAGCCGCCAAAGGCCGCTGGCTTGTTTTCGGTGCGGCTCTTCCGGAAATTCCGCACGGGATCGATGCGGTTCTTGTGGGTGAGGGAGCGACATTCAGCGCTGCGGAGAAAGCCTATACGATTGATCCGGCGAGCGCCGAGCATCTCCTTGCCCTGTTCGACGATCTCGCCAAAAAGAACTGGACGCCGGATCAGATCATCAGCGGTTTCGGCTTGGCGGATACGGACCTGCCGGACGCTGCGTGGAATTTTGCGCTTGCTCTTGCCAGAACGCTTGCCGGTGGTGCCCTGCGTCCGGATGTGACATTCATCGGCAGGTCCATGCACGGTATTTTTGCCGCCGATGAGGTTCAGCCCGCCAAAGCCCGCATTAACGGGCTGGCGCGGATGCTGAGCCAGGAACTGCCGGGGCTATCGTGCCGCAGTATCGATGTTCAGGGCGTGCCGGACGTAAATGCCACAAAATACCTTCGGGATGTTGTCTCTTCGCCTCTGGTCGAAGGGGAGCAGATTTATGCCCTTCGCGACGGTATTTTGTTTGCGCTCTCCCATGAGCGGGTCGAACTCAGCGATGTTGAAGCCGGTTCCCTTGCAAAGCCCGGTGAAACCTATCTTGTCACAGGCGAACTTCTGGGAGGGCTGGGGCTGGTCTATGCCCGCGCGCTCATCAAAGCTGGAGCAAAAGTCATTCTGGCGGGTCGCGCGGGAATTCCGCTGGTGCCGGACTGGGAGCGCTGGCTTGCATCTCACAGCCCCCGTCATCCGGTCAGCCTTTTCATCCAGACGCTCAGATCGCTCGGAACCCCCGGCAGGGACTATCTTCTCTTTTCGGGGGATGTGAGTGAGGCGCAATGGCTTCGCTCCTTACTGGAAGAGGGGGAAAAAAGCCTCGGCACCGTGAAGGGTGTTTTCCACACGGCCGCGATGGGGGACCAGTATTTCGGGCTGCTCGGCAATGAAAGTTTCGACACCAAAAGCCTTCAGGCCGTAAAATCCGGCACCATTGACGCCCTTGATCGTGTTCTTGGACAGCGCGGTGACATTTTCGTGCTTGTCCAGTCGTCGCTCTCATCGATCGTTGGTGGCAAAGGCCTTGGCCGATACGCTGCGGAAAATGCCTATCTGGATGCTTTCGTCTCCGCAAAACGGCACGCGTCCGGCCCGGTCTGGAAATCCGTCAACTGGGATGCTTGCGCATCGGTTCACGCGACGGAGGCCGGCCATGCCGCCCATCGGGAAATAACCCCGGAGGAGGTCTGGCAGATCACGGCGCTGGTGCTTTCGCAAGCTTCGCCGGCGTCAATCGTCGTCACGCCCTATGATCTCGAAAACCGTCCGGCAGCGGACGTCCAGGGTTCCGACGACGCCACGGTGAACGGCCAGAAATCAGCCCGAAACGGGGTATCGGCTGCCTATGCCGCGCCGCAGGGGCCGCTTGAAGAAGACGTCGTCGCCATCATGGCGGAGCTTCTCGGGATAAACGGTATCGGCGTTGCCGATAATTTCTTCGAACTCGGCGGTCACTCGTTGCTCGCCATCCAGGTCGTCGCGCGGCTTCGAAAACGCTTTGACGTTGAAATTCCAATGCGTGCCCTGCTTTTCGACGCACCGACGGCCGCCGGCCTCGCCAGGGTCATTCAGGAGGGTCTCGACGCCCGCAACAAGGAGGCGGATATGCTCGCCTCGATGCTTGATGACGTCGAGGCCGGTCGTTGAAGACGCCGACAACGCTCACACACAATCGGGATCATTCTGATGAAATTCAGCCTTTTTTATTTTGACGGTGACGGGTCGCGTCCGGGTCAGGAAAATTACCGCCTGTTGATGGACAGCGCACAGTTTGCGGATGCGAATGACCTGGAGGCACTGTGGGTGCCGGAACGGCATTTCCACGCATTTGGTGGGCTCTACCCCAATCCCTCGATCGTCAGTGCCGCATTGGCGATGGTCACGCGCAAGGTACAACTGAGGGCCGGCAGCGTCGTTGCCGCCCTGCATCATCCTGCCCGGGTGGCGGAGGAATGGGCGGTTGTCGATAATCTGTCCGGCGGCAGGGCAGGCATTGCGATAGCGGCCGGCTGGACCAAAGATGAATTCGTCTTCTCGAAGGAACCGCACGGGAACCGCCGCAGTACAATGTGGCGCTCCTATGAACAGATCAGCCGGCTTCTCGCCGGCGAAGCAGTCGCATTCGAGGATGCTGACGGTAACATCGTCGATGCGAAAACCCTGCCGCGGCCCGTGCAGTCGCGCATCCCCTTCTGGGTTGCATGCCAATCGACCGAGACTTTCATCGAAGCAGGCCGCCGCGGCCTCAATGTTCTGACGGCCTTGCTTGGTGAGACGACGGAGTCGCTTGCGCCGAAGATCGAGGCCTACCGCAAGTCGCGGGAAAAACATGGGCATGATCCGGCGGCGGGAACCGTCAGCATGATGGTTCACACCTTCCTGGGTGACGATACCCGGAAAGTAAAATCCAATGTTTCCAAGCCGTTCGGGGACTATCTCCGTACCCATTATCACCTGCTTGAAGGCCTTGGGCGGAGCATGGGTGTCGACATAACGCTGGATAATTTCAGCGATGACGACCTCGACAGCCTGATCGAATTCGGCATCGAGGGTTTCATGAAAGGCAGGTCGCTGATCGGCACGCCGGAAAGCTGCCAGTCGACGGTGGATACATTGGCGGAGATGGGCGTCGATGAAATCGCCTGCCTGATCGATTTCGTGCAGGATTACGACCTCGTCATGGGCAGCCTGCCATTCCTGCTGAAACTCGTGGAAGCAAACCGCCCGCCGGTTCGTGTTGCCCGAGCGGTCTGAAGGATTTGCGATGATGTCGAATGCCGAGACGATTGCTCTATTGCGTAACCGCATCGCAAATCTTGACCCGGAGCAGCGGGCACGGCTGCGCTCGCAGCTTGAAGCACGTGGCATGTCCTGGCAGGATGTTGCGCCTGACGACGGCAACGCCGGGGCTGCCGGGCGATTGCCGCTGACGTCATCGCAGATGCATTTCTGGCTGCAGCAGAAGATCTACCCTGATAGTTCGGCCTATGTCATTCCGTTCAGGTGGCATATTGATGGCCCGCTGGACCACGACGCCATCATCCGCACGCTTCAAATTCTCGTCGCGCGGCACGAGCCGTTGCGCACGGCGTTTCCGCTCGAAGAAGGAAGGCCGTGGCAGCAGGTTCACGGCAGTATGGCGCCCGAACTGGTCGTTTCCGATTGCCGTAAGATGTCTGCTGCCGATTGCGACGAGGCCATAGGCCGGATCGCCCGCACAGCTTTCGACCTGTCCAAAGCGCCGCTGATGCGGACGCATCTTCTGCAGCTTGGACAAAACGAGCATATTCTCGTGTTCGTTTTTCATCACACGGTTGCCGACGGATGGTCCCGCGGCATTCTGATGCGCGAATTTTCGTTGTGTTACGCCGCGGTCGCCAATGGTCAGGAACCGGTCCTCGATCCCTTACCGCGATCCTATGGCGACTTTGTCCGCGCCAGGCAAAAATGGTCCGGCACGAAGGATTACGAGCGGCAAAAACAATATTGGGTCAACCGGCTGCAAAATCTCGAGCCGCAGGAGTTTCCAGCCGACTATCCCCGCCATGAAACGGCTGATATGGCCTGCGAAACGCTGGTGAAGGGGATTTCGCCGGATCTGATGGCGGAAGTGTCAGGTCTGGCCGCCAGGCTCGGCACGACGACCTTTGTGGTGTTCGCCGCCGTTTTCCAGCTTTTGCACCATCGCTATACCGGTCGGCGTGACCTTGCTGTGTGTGTCCCCGTTGCCGGTCGGAGCGATCCCGATTTGGCAGGATTGATCGGCCTGTTCACCAATACGATCGTGTTGCGCAATGATCTCAGCCCCGCCATGTCATTCCGGGACTGGGCGAGACGCATACAGGAAGATTTCGCCAACGCGCTGGAACATCAGGACTATCCCTTTGCGGAGTTGATGGATGTGCTGGGCAGCAACCGTGAAGGGGTGGAAAATTCGCCATTCCAGATTTCCTTTCAGGTCCAGACCCAGGGCTACAGGCAGCAGAATGCGCAGGGCTTCGATCTGGGCAATGCCAGCCTGTGGGTGAGGCAGGAAGCGATACCGGTCGCGGAAGCAAAGCTCGACATGAGCTGGATGATCATGGAGCGCGCATCGGGCGCGCTCGTCACCGTCGAGTACCGGTCCGGCCGGTTCGAGGCGGTGCGAATGGAGCGGCAGCTGGAGCATTTTGAAAACCTGCTGCGGTCGGTCGTTGCTTCCCCCGACGCGCTTTTACCGACCTTCGACTATATCTCCGCCGGCGAGCGTGAGGGTCTTCTGTCGGCGGGTGCGCTTGTGGCGCGGCCTCTCCCGGTCAAGGGGGTGCACGACCTGATAAGCGGTGCGGCACGTCTCCATCCCGAAAAGATTGCCATTGAATGCCTGGACAGGAGCTGGACGTATAGTCAGCTCGAAGAGGCGTCGAATAATCTCGCAAGAGCGCTTCTGACACTGGACCGGCCAGTGAAACCGGGAATGCGCGTGGCGGTTTCGCTGCCGGGGCAGGCGAGCTGCATCATATCTTTCCTTGCGATCATAAAGGCCGGTGCGGTCTATGTTCCGATCGATCCGCGCCACCCGGCAGACAGGATCGGTTACGTGCTGGAGGATGCCGCAGCGGTTCTGGTGCTGACTGATAATGCGGGGCTTTTCCCCGGCATTACCTGCATTGATCCCGCTCATCATCTTGAGGATCAGCCGGATGCCCGGCTTCCGGCAATGCCTGATAACAGTGACATCTATATTCTCTATACAAGCGGCAGCACGGGGCGACCCAAGGGAGTGCCGATTACGCATACGGGCCTGCTCAATCAGTTCCAGTCCATGGCGCGTCAGCCCGGCATAAGGGCTGGAGACCGGATGCTTTCGGTGACGACGCCGGCATTCGACATCTCCGTTCTGGAAATGCTCTGGCCATTGAGCGTCGGCGCCACGGCCGTCATGCGCGAACCGGACCTTTTGCTTCAACCCGAGAAACTGGGAAGGACAATCGGCGAATATGATATTTCGCATTTTCAGGCGACCCCCGCCACATGGAGAATGCTGCTGGACAGCGGCTGGGAAGGAAAAAAATCCCTCACCGGACTATGCGGTGGCGAAGCTCTCGATGCCCAGCTTGCCGGCCGGCTCATTCAAAAGATCGGTTCTCTCTGGAATGTCTATGGCCCGACCGAGACGACGATCTGGGCTGGTGCATTGCTGGTAGAGGAGGCGCATTCCAGAAGCGGCAAGGTGCCGATCGGCGGCCGTCTGGATAACACCTCGTTCCTCGTCCTCGATGCCTATATGGATCCCGTTCCCGAAGGCGTGCCCGGAGAGCTGCACATTGGTGGCATAAGCCTGAGCCGCGGCTATTGGGACCGGCCGGCGCTTGCGGCCGAAAAATTCGTTCCCGATCCCTATGATTGCACATTGACGCCAGGCTCCCGCCTTTACAAAACAGGTGACCTTGTCGTGCGCAGGCCGGACGGCAATCTGGACTTCGTCGGACGAACCGACTTCCAGATCAAGCTGCGCGGCTATCGCATCGAGGTTGGAGAAATCGAGAGCCTGCTTCAGGAAGAAGAGGGCGTCGATCAGGTTCTGGTTCTGCTCGATGCGAACAGGGAGCAGCTTCTGGCCTATGTTCTCCTTGAGGATCGTTCCGGCAAGGTCGACAAGGGTGCCATGGGTATCCGGCTCAGCAGGGCGCTTTCTGCTCGGTTGCCGCGTTACATGGTGCCGTCGCATTTCATTCTTCTGGAAGAGTTTCCCATGAATGCGAATGGCAAAGTGGATCGCAAGCGGCTGCCGCTGCCGGATCGCTCGGAACGTGCGACTTCCGAAATCGCTTCTCCGGCAAACAATGTCGAACGGGCCCTCCACGCACTCTGGCAGAAAATGCTGAAGCGCGAGGATATTGGCGTCAGCGACAATTTTTTCGAGCTGGGAGGGGATTCCCTGCTGATCGTCGCCATGCCCGCGAGGGTTCGCGATGCGCTTGGCATCGAGCTGGAAGTCACGGATTTCTTCCGTTTCCCGACCCTGCAAACGCTGGCTGGCCATATAATCGATCTGCAGTACGGCAAAGCCGAGCCATCGGAGAGTGGACGGGGGCGAAGCGACACCAGAGTGCAGGGGCGTGAACGGCAATTGCAGCGGCGCATCAGGTCAGGCAATTTCGCCTGACCTGCCTATAAAGTCTGTCAGGATCACCGCCATGGAACAGGGCGCCGCAACCGCCGATAAAGAAGACTTCAATGCGCATGGAAAGCTCACCCTGTTCCAGCTGAGCTTTCCGCTCCTGCTTCATTCGCTGCTGAGCTTCTTCGTCAATCTGGCCGATACGGCGATCATAAGCGCCTATTCGGCAGAAGCAGCGGCAGCCGTTGCCGTCGCCAAACAGGTGATGATGATCGCTTTCGAATTGTCCGGGCTGATCGGCATCGGCGCGGTCATCGTCATCTCCCGGCATCTTGGCCGGGGAGAGGTGGAGGCGGCACGGCAGGTGGTGGCGGTGGCACTCCTGACCAACACGCTTGTCGGCCTGGCACTTGGCCTGTCATTGATCGTTGCCGGTCCATTTGTGCTCGAACAGTTGGCCGGATCGACCTCCCTGAATGATGAAGCCGGCCTATACCTGAACATCGTCGCGGTCGGCATGGTCTTTAACGGCTTCGTAGCCGCCGGGCTCGCCTGTCTGCGCGCCTTCGGCCACAGCAGGTTGATCCTGGCGTTCGGGGTGGGCGTGTCAGCCTTTTACCTTCTTGCCGAATGGATTCTTATTCTTGGGGTCGGACCCTTGCCGGGTATGGGCGTGAAGGGTGCCGCACTTGGCACCTTCAGTATTCGCGTGCTGACGACAGCCGTTCTGACGCCGGTTCTCATGTGGAAATTGGGGTTGCGGTTCTCATTTGCCGATACGATCTCGCGCCTTGCGACTGCCCGCCGGATGATCGCAATCGCCTTGCCGAGCGTGACCGATTACATTGCCTATAGTTTTTACCAGATCATTCTTCTGGGGCTGGTTGCCAGATTTGGCGTTGAGGCCGTCCTGGGCCGCACCTATACGATGCTGGCCATGGCATTTCTGATTGTTGTCGTCATGGCAATCAGCCAGAGTAACGAGGTTCTGATCGGTTACCGTTTCGGTGAACGGCGGCTTGAGGCGGCGACCAGCCAGGCGCTCCGGTCCGCAAGCCTCGCGGCAGTCGCGACGACGTCCATCGCCACATTGATCTGGCTCGCATCGGTTCCGTATGTCAGGTTGTTCACCGACAATCCCGCGGTTATAGAATTGTGCGGCAGTCTGCTGTTTCTGACGATATTCATTCAGCCTGGATTTGCATTCAATACGATCCTCTTTCAATCGCTGCGGGCGGTGGGCGATGTCCGCTGGCCGGTTTTCGTCAGCCTGACCGTGACGTGGGGTCTTGGCCTTTCCACGGCCTGGTTCTTCTGCCTGTTCCTCAATCTCGGGGTGATGGGCGTATGGTTGTCGCTGATTATCGAGGAGACCGTAAAGGGCAGTCTGTTCCTGTACCGCTGGCTCTCACGCGGGGTCAGGCAAGAGGCCGGCTGATACATCCATCATGCCGGATCGCCGGCATGCAACAATTGAATGACGCGATGTAACACGATAGTCTGAGCAACGGGTCGGCGATCCCTGCACTCGCCATGAGGACGTTCACAAGCAATGCATCTGAAACGGCAGACTGAAATCGCCTTTGGCATCCTTGCGGTATGCGCGCGGCGGGAGAGCGAAATCGTATCGGTTCAAAAGGTCGCGCAGGAAATCGGTGCGACGAAAGACCATACCTATCAGGTTGTCGCGTTGCTCGCGCGAAACGGTCTGCTGCAGAGCGAGCGGGGCCCAGGCGGCGGCCTGAAACTGGCAAGGGAGCCGCGATCAGTGAAACTGACCGAGGTGTTGCGGCTGGTACAGCCCGAATTGCTTGGGGAGGGCGCAGACGCCCTTTCATCGCCTCAATCGGAAACCGAAGCATTCCTTGGCCGTATCGTCTCGACGACCTCGTCTTTTTTTGCCCGTCTTCTCGATCGCTTCACGGTTGCCGATCTGATCGCTCCTGAAAGCAACCTGCGGGTCAGCTGTCTTGATTGTGGCCTGCTGGCTTCAAGCCAACAGGCCACGGTCTCCCTGACGGGCGATGTCCGGCCGGAACCTCTGGTCGCCTGGCGGTCTAACACCCGTAGCTAGCAGAAAGCCGACGGGTTTTTCAGGCGATGGCGCGATCCACAACGCTATCGTCTTCCATATCGGAGTTTTCTGCGTGCGGCAGGGTCTCGATGAAGAAGTCGAAGGGGCGCCGCGCCGTTTCCTTGACGCGATAACGCAGAACGTCTTTCACATCGTTTTTCGGCGTGAACGTCAGCACCATCGGCGCGGTGTCATAAAGCGCCGTCTCCTCAACGTAAGACGATGAGCATATGATGACCTGATCGCCACGCTGGCAGGTGCGCGCCGCAGCGCCGTTCAGGATGCAGCATTTCGATCCGGCTTCGCCGAAAATCACATAGGTCGAAATTCTGGCGCCGCTCTGCTTGTTCCAGATATCGACGAATTCCAGAGGTCTGATCCCGGCGAGGTCACAATGCTCGGGATCGAGCGTGATGGATCCGTGATAATCGAGATCGGCTCCCGTTACGGTGATGCCGTGCAGCTTGGCTCTGACGATGCGTATCAAATGCGACTCTCCTCAACATGATTTCAAATTGTCGCATTCGACCGGCTGACAGCCTTAGTCTCTGCCGGGGATTGGTACTGGTGGCACCAATCGCCGGCTACGACACTGTGAATTGCCGATCTTTGTCGGAACGACATCGGCAATCTTGCAGGCGTCCGCAAGTTCGATGAAATAGTCGGAGGTTGCTTCCGCCAGCATGTGGAAAATGCCTGTGGTGCCGGAAGGGTTGGCATTGCGTGTGCGCGGGCGCCGCACGAGAACCGGCTGCGTTGCCCGCAGGATCATGCCCACGGAAAGACTTTCCGGGTCGACGTTGAGAACGACCCCGCCGGTCCGCCCCCGCCTGCTCTGCAGCAGACCGTTTCTGACGAGAATGGCAACCACCCTCGCGGCATGATCTTTTGTGACCCCAAGCCGATGAGCGAGCTTCCCCGTCGTATGGGCTTCCTCCGCCTCATGGACAAAGTTGGTCAGAATACCGATTGCGATCTCAGATTCTCTGGTCAGATACATCAGATGTTCTCCTCACACCGAGAAACGGAACGTGCAAATTCCCTCTCGTAGTTTAGACGAGCAGCATCTGTCCTTTGGGACTTTGTCATATAAAAATATTGCGACGGACAGCGGCGTGGGGAAGTTGGTATTCTCCGTCAGCGTCTCTATGGCGAAACGATTGATACCTGGACCGGTGAGGGAAGCAACGGCAATAGGCAAGGTCAGCCCGACATCCTGACTTCGCAAAATGTCGGAGCCGATGTCGACCTGCATGTCGACTACAATACCTGGGCGGATGGGTGCTCTTGCGGGGGGCGATGTCATATTAAGCCAGATTGTCCATAAACGGTGGGCAGATCGCCAGGCCCCCGATCGAGGCGTGGCAGTGACGTAGACAGAAATCGGGGCCATGGCCGTAAGCATCTATGTGCTTAGGAAAGATCATGTCCAACCATATTGGGGCAATCGAAACCTATCCCACATACTGGTCGGCAAATTCTGCGGTTGGAGGAATGGGCTTAATAACATCGATAAGGATTCCGTTTGGATCTGAAGTTATGAAATGCCTTTGTCCAAATGGCTCATCCCGTAGCTCGAGAAGAATAGGCAGTCCCCCCGATCGCATCTGCGCATAGAGCGTATCAGGGTCGTCGACCTCAAAATTGATCAGCAGGCCGGCGACACTTTTACCCCGAGCGGGGGACGGTATCGTTTCATGGTCCCTCTGAAGGATAGCGATATTCACATCGGCCCCGGCTGTATGCTGAAGATGCACGTACCAGTCGCTTTCGAATACGGTTTGAAACCCAAATCGTTCGCGCCAAAATTTGGCGGTCTGTCCCACATTCTCCGTCATGATAACCGGATAGTAGCTGGTGATTTTCATTTGAATTCTCCATCCAATAACATACAATCTGTATGATTGTTATAAACATACAGGCTGTCTGAATGCAACAAAATCGTCGAACAAATCGTCAAAGGAGCGATGAAACGCGATCGTCGTTAATCGGAGCCGCACGACGTCTTTTGGTCGCGCAGGGATATGCGGCGACCTCGACGCCGCAAGTCGCGGCTGAAGCCGGCGTCTCGCGTGGGGCGCTTTATCATCAGTTCGAAGACAAGCAGGCCCTATTTCGGGCGGTGATCGAGGCTGAAGCTGAGGCCGTTGCGGAGGCGGTGGATGCTTCCTCGCCGTCTACAGGCACTGCGCTCGACAGGCTGATCGCGGGCGCGAGGGGATATATGCAAGCCATGCGACTATCCGGCCGCTGCCAACTGCTCCTTGTCGATGCCCCCGCTGTTCTCGGACCCGCGCAAATGCGTGAAATCGACCTGCTCAACGGTGGTCGTACGTTGGTTGCCGGGCTAACCGAGGCGGCGCCCGCGGCTGAACCGGCGAAGGTTTTTGCTGTAGCCGATCTTCTTTCGGCAGCCTTTGACCGTGCTGCATTGGCCATCGAGCAGGGTGCGGGCATCGAAGTGACCGAGGACGCGATAGCGACCATTCTCCTCGCGACAGTGGAGAACCTAGCTGTGGGGCATCGCGATAGCCTCAAGGGAGCCACTACTTAATGAAAATGTTCTCAGGAAAATGGTGTCCACGAGAGGATTCGAACCTCCGACCCCAGGATTCATACCGCTTCGGCTTTCGCCGCCGTTCCGCCGCTGGCGGGCAGAACGTTCGTGGTCTGGACTGTCCCTTCACCATGGACCTTGCGGCCTTTAGGTGCTGCCCATCCAGTCTCTACACCTTCACCGGATTTCTCCGGAGCTTGGCTCGGGATTGGCATGCTGGAAGACCAGCGAAGCTTTCCCCGACTTTGAGCAGATCGATTGCGTCGTTTCCGGGCGCAACCCCCAATTCACCTTAGGAATCCTGTGCTCTATCCTGCTGAGCTACGTGGACACTGAATTGCTCTTTAACCTGACGATGCCTGCGGATCAACCGCGTTCTTCGTCGCGGTCGATCTCTTCCTCGGCTTTCTGCACGTTATCAGGCGGTCAGTTCGCCAGGCGCTGTTCGGCCAGCTTCACCCAGTAGGAAATGCCGTAGGCGATGGCCTCGTCGTTGAAGTCGTAGCTGGGGTTGTGGAGCCCTGCCGAATCGCCATTGCCGATGAAGATGAAGCAGCCCGGCCTTTCCTTCAGCATGAAGGAGAAGTCCTCGCCTGCCATGGAGGGATCGACATCGGGATCGACATTCGGTTCACCCGCCACATCGCGGGCGACGCGGATGGCGTGGTCGGTCTCGGCCGAATGGTTGAAGGTGACAGGGCAATAGCGCTCATAAACGACCTCGGCTTCTGCGCCATTGGCAAGTGCTATGCCTTCCGCCATCTGCTTGATGCGCTCCTGCGCGAGATCACGCACCGTTTCATCCAGACTGCGCACCGTGCCGGCAATCAGCGCCTCGTTGGGGATGATGTTGTGGCTGGAGCCGGCGTGGAAGCGGGTGACGGAGACCACCACCGAACGGATCGGATCGGCATTGCGCGAGGCGATCATCTGCAGGTTGCCGACGATCTGCGCGCCGATGGTGATCGGATCGACGGTGCGGTGCGGCTGTGCCGCATGGCCGCCACGGCCCTTGACCGTGATGGAGAATTTGTCAGGCGCCGCCATGATGCCGCCCTTGCGGATGGCGAAGGCGCCGAGCGGAATGCCCGGCATATTGTGCATGCCGTAGACTTCGTCGATGTCGAAACGTTCCATCAGGCCATCCTCGACCATCGCAAGCGCGCCAGCGCCACCTTCCTCGGCGGGCTGGAAGATCACGGCGATCGAGCCGGCGAAATTGCGGGTCTCGGTGAGATATCTGGCCGCGCCGAGCAGCATGGCGGTGTGGCCATCATGGCCGCAGGCATGCATTGCACCGGCTGTTTTCGATGCCCAGGGCTTGCCGGTTTCCTCGAGAATGGGCAAGGCGTCCATATCCGCGCGAAAGCCGATGGTGCGTTCACCGGCAAGATTGCCCCTGATGATGCCGACGACGCCGGTGCGGCCAAGGCCGGTCACGATTTCGTCAACGCCAAAAGATTTCAGCTTGTCCGCAACGAAGGCCGCGGTGTTGTCGACGTCATAGAGAATCTCGGGATTTTCGTGCAGGTGACGCCGCCATTCGCTGACTTCCTGCTGAAGTTCGGCGGCTCTGTTCAAAATCGGCATTCGCTCATTCCTGGGTTCATCGGCGCGGCATGTGGTAAAAGCCATCCTCCGTGGTGGATAGTGCGCCGCATAATTGACGTAATCAATGTACTTTGCCATTGCTAGGACATATATGGTGAATATTGCCATTCCCCGACTGAAGACGGGAATTCGAGGACTAGCCTTGCCAAACACAGTGAAATCGCCCAACGCCGCACGCCGGCTTTCCGCAGCCATTGCCATTATCACCGCAGGCGTCGTTGCCGCGGCGCCCGTGGCCAATGCCAATCCGAAAATGGTGGTGGATGTCAAAACCGGCAAGGTGATTTCCCACCAGGAAGCCTTCCGCAAATGGTATCCCGCTTCGCTGACCAAGCTGATGACCGCCTATATCGCCTTTTCGCAGCTGAAGGCCGGCAAGATCAGCCCGCAGACGGAAGTGGTGATGAGCAAGAAGGCCGCCGACCAGCCGGCCTCGAAAATGTATTTCAAGCCCGGCCAGAAGCTGACGATGGACAGCGCGCTGAAGCTGCTGCTAATCAAATCCGCCAATGACATTGCCGTGGCCATCGCCGAAACAATCGGCGGCACCAGCGACAATTTCGTGGCGCAGATGAATGCGCAGGCGCAGCGGCTGGGCATGAGCTCCACCCACTACATCAATGCCAACGGCCTGCCCGGCAAGGGTCAATATACGACGGCGCGTGACCTTGCGCTTCTGGCATTGATCATCAAGCGGGAATTCCCGGAATATGCCCATTATTTCTCGCTGGAAGGTGTCACCACCGGCAAGAAGAACTATGCCAACTTCAATATGCTCGTCGGCCGCTTTGATGGCGCGGATGGCATGAAGACGGGCTTCATCTGCGCTTCCGGTTTCAACCAGGTGTCGTCCGCCGTGCGCAATGGCCGTTCGGTCATCACCGTCGTGCTGGGCGCGGATAGTCTTGCCGGACGAACCGACCAGTCGGCCGATCTGTTGCAGATGGGATTGACTGCACCTTCCGGGCAGGGCGTTTCGCTTGCCTCGCTGGCGCCCTATGGCGATACCGGCGAAGTCAATGACGTCAGCGCTGATATCTGCAATCCGAAGGCCGCCAAGGTGCGCAGCGAAAGCCGCGACGAAACCGGCCGCATGGTCATTCATTCGCCCTATGTCACGGAAATGACCCGCCCGCCGGAATATTCCTACGCCGGCCTCATTCCCGGCAGCGAGACGGTGGCGGTCAACACGCCGAAGGGTGCGGCCGCCAAGGGCCAGCTGGCCAATGTGCCAATCCCGATCCCGCGCCCGACATTCTGATCGATCGACATTCTGATCAGCGGAAACGGGCCTCAAGGCCGGTGCCGCGATGCGGTTTATGTATTCGCAGCCTGATCATGTTATGATATTACGATGTCGCTCGTGGCTTCCAGCCCCGGGCGATTTCTTTTCGTTCCGTGCGGCTCCGGGTCTTGTCTAACGTTGTGACATGCCGGGGCGGCCATCACCATCAGGGCAAGACATGTCTCGCGATCGCATCCCGGTTTCCATCATCACCGGTTTTCTCGGCGCCGGAAAATCGACGCTGCTCAACCGTCTTCTCAAAGACCCTGAGATGAGCGATGCCGCGATCATCATCAATGAATTCGGCGATGTCAGCATTGATCATATGCTGGTCGAAAGCGCCGGCGAAGGCATCATCGAGCTTGCCGAGGGTTGCCTCTGCTGCACCGTGCGCGGTGAGCTGGTGGATACGCTGGCGGAACTGATGGATGGTATCCAGACGGGCAAGCTGAAGCCGGTCAAACGGGTGGTGATCGAGACGACCGGTCTTGCCGATCCCGCCCCCGTCATGCAGTCGGTCATGGGCAATCCTGTCATCGCGCAGAATTTCGTGCTTAACGGCATGATCACGGTGGTGGATGCCGTGAACGGCCTGTCCACGCTCGACAATCACGAGGAGGCGGTGAAGCAGGCGGCGGTGGCCGACAGGCTGGTGATGACCAAACGGGCACTTGCCGATGCTGCCACGATTGCCGCACTGACGGTGCGCCTTGAGGCGCTGAACCCGCGTGCGATAATCGAGGATGGCGACAAAACCAACTGGAGTGCCGCCGGGCTTCTCGATAATGGCCTTTATGATGTCTCCAGCAAAAATGCCGATGTCGGCCGCTGGCTGGGCGAAGAGTCCGGTCATGACCATGACCACGAGGATGATCACGCGCACGGCCATCACCACCATCATGGCGGCCACGATCATCATCATGATGTGAACCGGCATGACGCCTCGATCCGCTCCTTCTCGATCATTCATGACAAGCCGATCGAGCCGATGGCGATCGATATGTTCGTGGATCTGCTGCGCTCGGCCCATGGCGAAAAGCTCTTGCGCATGAAGGCCATCGTCAAGCTGTCGGATAATCCGGGCCGGCCGCTGGTGCTGCATGGGGTGCAGAGCATTTTCCACACGCCCGAACGCCTTGCGGCCTGGCCAGACCCGGCGGATCAGCGCACGCGCATGGTGCTGATCACCAAGGATTTGCCGGAAGCTTTCGTGAAGGACCTGTTTGCTGCCTTCACTGGCACACCGGGTATCGACCGGCCGGACAGACAGGCGATGACGGATAATCCGTTGGCGGTTTCGGGGTTGCGGTTTTGAGGTTTGCGCCAGCTTTGGTGACGCTGTGGGCGGGGTTCACCCCCCTCTGTCCTGCCGGACATCTCCCCCTCAAGGGGGGAGATCGACTTGCGGCTAGGTCTCGCCCATCTTAACCGTTGCGAATGTAGTGACGACGGCGAATCTTGCTAATCTCCCCCCTTGAGGGGGAGATGCCCGGCAGGGCAGAGGGGGGTAACCCCCGCCCGACACCGTCAAATGTCGGCTTGCCCGCCCTTCACAATCCGAAACCGATGCCCCTTGTCCACCACAACGGTTTCAACCAACCGATGCCCGTCCTCGTTGCACATATGAGCAATGTCGATGACGGCGAGCGGATCGGTCGTCTCGACGGTCAGGATGTCGCCGGCCTTGAGGGTGGCGAGCTTCTTGCGACTTCTCAAAACCGGAAGGGGGCATTTAAGCCCCCTCAAATCATAAACGATATCGGCCGTGTCGCTCATTCCTTGGCCCAGAACTTCCAGAAGGGCTTCTTTTCCGGCGCTTCCGGTGCCGGGGCAGGGGAATAGGCGAGCGGGTTCATCGTCGGGACCGGAATACCCTGGGCGGCGCCGGTCTGGCCTGCTGCTGCGGGCGCTGCCGTTGCAACCATGGTCGGGGCTGCGGGCGCCGGGTTCGATTGCGGGGCCGTGGCGGGCTGGGCCGCCGAAGGACGCGGGCCGCGCAGGGCGGAGGCGGTTGCGGTCGTCGCCGGCGAGGATGACGTAACCTGCTGCGCCTTCTTTTCCATCAGCGCGGCATATTCCGTTTCTTTCATCAGCTTGCCGGCCTTCAACGCCGAGCCGGTCGGTGCATAGGCAGGTTCGCGACCCTTGCGCTTTTCGGCAACCAGCGCTTTGCGCTCGGCCTCGCTCGGGTCATACCAAGCCATACCGTCATATTTCTTCATCGCCGTTGCATAGGCGAGATCGTAGGTCTTTTCATAGCTCGAAAGCGCACTGACGAGCGCCGGAGGCGTGCTCATCGGCGGGCATTGACCAGCGGCGTTGAAGCTGCCGCCTTCCGTCTGCTGGTTGAAGACATATTTCTTCTCGCAGACATTCACTTCCGGCGGGCGTTTGGTGACTTCGAAATTGTCGTAACCGACCTTCAGCATCTTCCAGAATTCGAGATGTTCGCTCTGGCGATGGCGGGCCATGTTTTCCGCCGACATGCGGAAGGGGAAGGCCTGCAGCTGAACGGTTTTCTGGCCGCCCTTAAAGGCGTCCCGTGCAAAACCGTAGATTTCAAGAATCTGCGCATCCGTCATCGAATAGCAGCCTGACGATGAGCAGGCGCCATGGATCATCAGGTTGGTGCCATTGCGGCCATTGGCGGCATCGTAACGGTTCGGGAAACCGGTATTGATGGCGAGATAATATTTGGAATTCGGGTTCAGATGCGCGGGCGTCAGGTTGTAGAAGCCTTCGGGCGCCTGCCGGTCGCCTTCCTTCACCTTGGGGCCGAGTTTACCGGACCAGGCGCAGATCTGATATTCGGCGATCTTGTCGAAGCGGTTGTCGCGCTTGGCCTTCCAGATTTCCAGCGCACCTTCTTCCTTGAGGATGCGGATCATGATCGGCGAGGTACGATCCATGCCCTTTTTGTCGATCTCGGCCAGAATGGACGGCGACAAGGGGTAATCGACCTTGTTCTTGACGTGGGAAACGTCGCGTTCGACGGTTTCAAGCGTATCGTTGCAGCCGGTGAGAATAAGCGCGGTGCAGGCGAGAAGGGCAAAATGTGTCAAACGCATGATCTGATCCGAAAGACGATGGCACGAAACGGTGGCAGTTCTATACCGTTCCGCGTGCAATTTAAATACGGTATTAACCGTTTACATCTTCTTAACTCAAATCGGATCCGCCCCCGCGGCCGCCGATACATCCGTTGATGTGACCGGACTATGGCCGAGTTGGGGCGATGTCAAAGGAAAATAAGGCCGGAGTTATATCACTTGGCCGTTCTTCGAACCGCCAAGTGATATAACTTTTTCTTTGAACGCATTTTCCGGACGTAAAACCGCTGCGCACTTTTACTGGAAATGCTCTAGAGGTTCCGGCCAATATCCAGGAACTTCTGGCGGCGTTCAGCGCGCAGCTGTGTGCCGGAACGCTGGGAAAGATCGGTAAGCGCCTTGGCGATGACGTCGCCGGTCGCGCTGATAACGGTTTCCGGTGCGCGGTGTGCGCCGCCGATCGGCTCGGGAATGATGCCATCGATGACACCGAGCGATTTCAGATCTTCCGAGGTGATCTTCATGTTGGTCGCGGCTTCCTTGGCACGGGTCGAATCGCGCCAGAGAATGGATGCGGCACCTTCCGGCGAAATCACCGAATAGATCGAATGTTCGAGCATATAAACGCGGTTGCCGGTGGCAATGGCGATCGCGCCGCCCGAGCCGCCTTCGCCGATGACGACGGAGACGATCGGCACCTTCACGTTCAGGCACATTTCCGTCGAGCGGGCGATGGCTTCGGCCTGGCCGCGCTCTTCCGCACCGACGCCGGGATAAGCACCGGCGGTATCGATGAGGGTGACGACCGGCAGCGAGAAACGGTCGGCCAGTTCCAGAACGCGGATCGCCTTGCGGTAACCTTCCGGACGCGCACTGCCGAAATTATGCTTCAGGCGGCTTTTGGTGTCGTTGCCCTTTTCCTGGCCGATGATGGCGACGGGCTGGCCGTTGAAGCGGGCAAGGCCAGCCTGAATGGCGGCGTCTTCGGAAAATTTGCGATCGCCGGCCAGCGGCGTGAAATCCGTGAACAGGGCCTTGGCATAATCGACGAAATGCGGGCGCTGCGGATGACGCGCGACCTGCGTTTTCTGCCAGGCGTTCAGCTTGGAATAGATGTCCTGCATCGCATCGTTGACGCGCGATTCCAGACGGTTGATCTCCTCCGAGGTGTCTATGCTCTCGTCTTCATCGGCAAGCTTCTTCAGCTCGATGATCTTGCCTTCAAGGTCCGAGATAGGTTTTTCGAAGTCGAGATAATTGTGCATGAGATCCGTTTCCGATCGTTTTGCGCAAGGTTTGAGCCGGATTATCCGGCGGTTCCGGTCGCTCTAATCAAGGTTTTTGCCCTGTTTGGCAAGGGGGTGATGTGTTTGTACCAGCTCTTGCAAGCGTTCTTCCAGCACATGTGTATAGATTTGTGTCGTGGAAATGTCGGAATGGCCGAGCAGTTCCTGTACCGCGCGCAAATCCGCGCCGTTCTGCAGAAGGTGGCTGGCGAAGGCGTGGCGCAGCACATGCGGCGATACGGCGGACGGGGTTAGGCCCGCACGAATGGCGATGTCCTTGAGGTCGCGGGCGAAGACCTGGCGGGGCAGGTGACCTTCCTTACTGTTCGACGGAAACAACCACGGGCTCTCAGCTGTCTCCGTTTTTTTCTGGGGAGCGGCGGCCTTGCTTTTCTCCTGCGAGAGCGCCTTTCTGGCGGCGTCGTATTTTTCCATCGCCTCAATGGCGGCGCGTGACAGAAGCACCATGCGGTCCTTGTTGCCCTTGCCACGGATCATCAGGAAGCGGCCTTCCTGGCGCAGCACCTTGGCGGGAAGGGAAACCAACTCGCTGACCCGCATGCCGGTGGCATAAAGCAGTTCGAGCAGCAGATGCATGCGGATGCGGGCGAGCTGGCCCGGGCCAGTGGTTGCCGCTTCCTGCGCCGCGAGCCCGAGAAGCCGGTTTACATCGGCCACGCTCATCGTCTTCGGCAGGGCGAGGCCCTTCTTGGGCGCATCGATGATGCCGGTCGGGTCGTCGCCGCGCAGCCCTTCCGAATAAAGAAAGCGGTAAAACTGCCGCATGGAGGAGAGGCGCCGCGCCTGCGAGGTGGCGGCGAAACCCTGAGCGGCAAGATCGGTCAGATAAGCGGAAAGGTCAGGCGTCTGCGCCTCCGTCAGGGACTGGCCGCGACGGCCGAGAAATTCGCGCAGGTCGGCAAGGTCGTGCTCATAAGAAGAGAGCGTGTTGGCGGCAGCACCCCGCTCGGCGCTCATCATTTCCAGAAAACTTTCAAGCCGCGCGCCGTCGCGCCCTGCCGTCGGTTGTCCGCTCATGGGGTGCGCCTTGCCGGTTCGGTAGCGGGTGGGTTCAGCCGCTCGGAGGGAATGCGCACGGTCACTTCGCGGTCGCGTGGCTGAACGAACATGACGAGCAGTACCATGCCGCCATAGATCAGCCCCGCGATGGTCGCCAGTATCATCGTGAAGCGGAAGAGGGTTGGCATGGCGGCTCCGTGGGGTGGCAGTCGAAATCTATATGCGGTGCGGCGAAAGCGGCGACAAGATCAAAATGCCCGCTCCACCCCGCGCCGCATGCGGCGTTGATTGTGATTCACCACCATTCAGTCAGCAATTTGGCTTGACGCTTCGTAAACATTTGCAGATATCCATGCCAAACGGGCTTTCAAATTTATGAATGAAACGAATTTATCCGTCCCGGCCACACTCGGGGAGCAAGCGCGGGCAAAGCTCGGACGGCGCAACATCGTCTTCGTCGGGCTGATGGGGGCTGGAAAGTCGGCGGTCGGCCGCATGGTGGCCCAGCAGCTCAAGGTTCCTTTCATCGATACGGATGTCGAAATCGAGCGCGTATCGCGCATGACGATAGCGGAACTTTTCGCCACCTATGGCGAGGAGGAATTCCGGGCGCTGGAAACGCGGGTCATCAAGCGCCTGTTGCGCGGTGGTCCCAAGGTCGTCTCCACCGGCGGCGGCGCATTTATCAACGACAATACCCGAGCGCACATCAGACGCGGCGGCATTTCGCTGTGGCTGAAGGCCGATCTCGAGGTTCTGTGGGAGAGGGTCAACAAGCGCGACCACCGCCCGCTTCTCAAGACTGAAAACCCCAAGGCAACGCTCGCTGCCCTGATGGAGAAACGTTATCCGATTTATGCGGAGGCGGACGTCACCATCGAATCCCGTGATGTCCGCAAGGAGATCATCGCGACCGAAGTGCTGACGGCCTTGGCCGGCCTTAAACAGAAAGACTGATCATCATGACGCCTTCCGAAATCCACGCCGATGAACGTCTTGTCCATGTGCCGCTCGGCGAGCGCGCCTATGACATTCTGATCGGGCCGGGACTGATCGGCAGGGCGGGTGGCGAAATTTCAGCGCGGCTGAAGGGCAGACGTGCGGCGATCATCACCGACGAGCATGTCGCGCCGCTTTACCTCGAAGGCCTGATGGACGGCCTGCAGACGGATGGCATCGAGGCCGTCTCGCTGACGCTGCCGGCCGGAGAGAAGACCAAGAGCTTCGAGCATCTCGTCACCGTCTGCGATGCGGTTCTCTCCGCACGGGTGGAGCGCAACGATGCGGTGATCGCACTCGGCGGTGGCGTCATCGGCGATCTCGCCGGTTTTGCCGCAGGCATCGTGCGCCGCGGCGTGCGCTTCGTGCAGATACCGACTTCGCTTCTGTCGCAGGTTGATTCCTCCGTTGGCGGCAAGACCGGCATCAACAGCCGCCACGGCAAGAACCTCATCGGCGTTTTCCATCAGCCCGATCTGGTGCTGGCCGATACGGCGGTGCTCGATACGCTGAGCCCGCGGGAATTCCGCGCCGGTTATGCCGAAGTGGTCAAATACGGTTTGATCGATAAGCCGGATTTCTTCTTCTGGCTGGAAAAGAACTGGGATGACATCCGCACCGGCGGCCCGGCCCGCATCGAGGCGATCGCCACGAGCTGCCAGGCCAAAGCCGATGTGGTGGTGGCCGACGAGAAGGAAAACGGCGTGCGCGCCCTTCTGAACCTCGGCCACACTTTCGGCCACGCGCTGGAGGCGGCAACCAATTACGACAGCAAGCGGCTGGTGCACGGCGAAGGTGTCGCCATCGGCATGGTGCTGGCGCACCAGTTCTCCGCCCGCATGACCCTTGCAAGCCCCGATGATGCGGCGCGCGTCGAAGCGCACCTGAAGGCCGTCGGACTGCCGACAGCGATGAAGGATATTCCTGGTAAATTGCCGCCGGTCGAGACGCTGATGACGGCGATCGCACAGGACAAGAAGGTCAAGGGCGGCAAGCTCACCTTCATCCTCACCCACGGCATTGGCCAGTCCTTCGTGGCTGATGATGTCGCGGCGTCCGAGGTGCAGTCCTTCCTGTCGGAGAAGCATCCGGGGTGAACTGGCGCCGGGCAGTACGGTGAGGGCGCCCCCTCATCGCCTCGCTCCGCTCCGGCACTTCTCCCCGGCGGGGAGAAGAACAAGCCGCTTTGGCAATGCTATACGAGGGAACGGTGCTGGCGCTTTGAGCAAGGCGTTGCCGCCCGGTTTCTTCTCCCCGCCGGGGAGAGGTGGCCCGAAGGGCCGGATGAGGGGGCTTGCTCTCGGTTTTAATGATAAACTTGGCCTAAAACCGTACCACTTCCCCCGGCGCCGCTGCCTCGATCGCCAGCGCATGCAGCCCGGCGTCGAGTTCCGGCTTCAAAACGGCGTTAATCGCCCGGTGACGCTCGATGCGAGACTTGCCTGAAAAGCTCTCAGACACTATCTGAACCCGCATATGCGTCTCGCCCGTGCCTGTCATATCCGGCTGGTGGCCCGCATGCATCTGGCTTTCATCGACAACCCTCAGGCGTTCCGGCGAAAAGCTCTGCCGAAGCTTCGTTTCTATGCGTTCTCGCAGGGACATGCAGAGGGCTCCAATCCTGTTAGCTGGTCTTTGAAAGGGGCTACCTAAAAGCCTGTAACATTCCGCTTTGTCAATTCTTGTTGTGCGGCTTTTCGCACCCCATAATCAGGGCATCATGAAACTGGATTCGAAATATTTCGATCGCATCCGCACGCGCCGGAAAAGGGAGCGGGAACCTGAGGTTCAGGCTCCTACCTGCCAGTGGGACGGATGCGATAAACCGGGCGTTCACCGCGCACCTGTCGGCCGCAATGCCGAGGGGCAATTCTTCCTGTTCTGTTTTGAGCATGTGAAGGAATACAACAAAGGTTACAATTATTTTTCCGGCCTCTCCGACAGCGAGATCGCCCGTTACCAGAAGGAGGCGATCACCGGCCATCGCCCCACCTGGACTGTGGGCGTCAACAAGACGGCCCGCGATAGCCCGCTGCATTCCACCCTGCGCTCCGGCACGGCGAGCGGCAATGCCCGCATACGCGATCCCTTCGGCTTTGCCGGCGGTTTTACGGGTGGCTCGAGGGCAGGCGGCACCCGCATGCAACAGGACCGTAAACTGAAGACGCTGGAGGCAAAAGCCTTCGATACGCTCGGCCTTTCTTCCAATGCGAAGCAGGAAGACATAAAAAGGCGCTATAAGGAGCTTGTCAAAAAGCACCATCCTGATGCTAATGGTGGCGATCGTGGTTCGGAAGAACGTTTTCGGGCTGTTGTTCAAGCATATCAATTGTTAAAGCAGTCAGGTTTCTGCTAAGCCAACTTACGTGTTTACCGCCTGATTGATGATGTGGCCGGGTGGCTGCCGCCCGCCTTGGAGACGTGATGAGCAAAATCGACCTTGATATTTCCAACCTGCCCGACACGACGGTGTCCGTGCGGGAGGTTTTCGGCATTGATACGGATCTGCGGGTTCCCGCCTATTCCCAGGGCGACGCCTATGTGCCGGACCTCGATCCCGACTATCTTTTCGACCGCGATACGACGCTTGCGATCCTCGCCGGTTTTGCTCACAACCGACGCGTCATGGTTTCCGGTTTCCACGGTACGGGTAAATCCACCCATATCGAGCAGGTCGCCGCCCGCCTGAACTGGCCCTGCGTTCGCGTCAACCTCGACAGCCATGTCAGTCGTATCGATCTCGTCGGTAAGGACGCCATCGTCCTCAAAGACGGCAAGCAGGTCACCGAATTCAAGGACGGCATCCTGCCCTGGGCCTACCAGCACAATGTTGCGCTCGTTTTCGACGAATATGATGCCGGCCGCCCGGACGTGATGTTCGTTATCCAGCGCGTGCTGGAATCGTCCGGCCGCCTGACCCTGCTCGACCAGAGCCGCGTCATCCGTCCTCACCCCGCCTTCCGCATCTTTGCGACCGCCAACACGGTTGGCCTTGGTGATACGACGGGCCTTTACCACGGCACGCAGCAGATCAACCAGGCGCAGATGGACCGCTGGTCCATCGTCACCACGCTGAACTATCTGCCGCATGAGCAGGAAGTGAACATCATTGCCGCCAAAGTGAAGAGCTTCGATAATCCGAAGGGCCGCGAAACCGTCTCCAAGATGGTGCGCGTGGCCGATCTCACCCGTTCGGCCTTCATCAATGGCGATCTTTCCACGGTCATGAGCCCGCGTACCGTCATCACCTGGGCGGAAAATGCGGAAATCTTCGGCGATCTCGCTTTTGCCTTCCGTGTGACCTTCCTCAACAAGTGCGACGAGCTTGAGCGTACCCTGGTAGCCGAGCAATATCAGCGTGCCTTTGGCGTTGAGCTCAAGGAAAGCGCCGCGAACATCGTTCTCAGCGCCTGATCGTCTCCGGCTCGTCCGGAGAAGATCACCGATGACTTGAAGACGCCGGCGGGCCGCGCATCCTAGGGATGGGCGTGCCGCAGGCGCCGACAAATGACAGGAAAGACAATGGCAGGGCGCGGCGACAATTCCAGAGCGAAACCGGGTACGGCGATCGATACGGAGCCGTTGCGTCAGGCGATTGCCGGATGTGTGCGATCCGTTGCCGGCGATGCCGAGGTCGAGGTCGTTTTCGCCAATGAGCGGCCGGGCCTTGCCGGCGAGCGCATGCGCCTGCCGGAAATTTCCAAGAAACCCACGGCGCAGGAGATCGCCATCACGCGTGGTCTCGGCGATTCCATGGCGCTGCGTCTCGCCTGCCACGATGCGGACACGCATGCGATGATGTCGCCGCATGGCGCCGAGGCACAGCTGGTTTTCGATGCCGTCGAACAGGCGCGGGTGGAATCCATCGGCGCGCTGCGCATGCCGGGCATGGCCTCCAATATCAAGGCCATGAATACGGAAAAATACGCAAAGGCCAATTTCTCCGGCATCAACAATAAAGATGATGCACCGCTCGCCGAGGCTGTGGCGCTTCTGGTGCGTGAGAAACTGACCGGCGAAAAACCACCGGCGAGCGCCGGCAAGGTTCTCGACCTCTGGCGTGACTTCATCGAAGACAAGGCCGCAGGCGACCTCAACGATCTTTCCCGCGTCATTACCGACCAGAAGGCGTTCTCGCGGCTGGTGCGCAAGATGTTGACCTCCATGCAGATGGCGGAAGATTTCGGCGACGAGGATAACGAGCCGGAAAGCCAGGAAGCGGAATCCAACGAGGACCAGCCGCGCACCAACGAGACCGAGGAAGAGCAGGTCGAGGAAGAGGCCGGCTCCGATGCGACGCCCGCCGATGAAAACGAGGCCTCGCAGGAGGAGATGGAAGAAGGCGAGATGGACGGCGCCGAGATGTCGGACGAAGAAATGTCCGACGATCTCGACGAGGATTCCGAAACGCCCGGTGAAACCCGCCGCCCGAACAGCCCCTTCGACGATTTCAACGAAAAGGTCGACTACCGTATCTTTACCGAGGAATTCGACGAGGAAATTCGCGCCGAGGAACTGTGCGACGAGGCCGAGCTGGACCGTCTGCGCGCCTTTCTCGACAAGCAGCTCGCCCATCTTCAGGGTGCGGTCGGGCGCCTGGCGAACCGGCTGCAGCGCCGCCTGATGGCGCAGCAGAACCGCTCCTGGGATTTCGATCTGGAAGAGGGTTATCTCGATCCGGCCCGTCTCGTCAGGCTCATCATCGATCCCATGCAGCCGCTCTCCTTCAAGAAGGAGCGCGACACCAAGTTCCGCGATACCGTCGTCTCGCTCGTCATCGACAATTCCGGTTCGATGCGCGGTCGTCCGATCACCGTCGCAGCCACCTGCGCCGATATTTTGGCCCGCACGCTGGAACGCTCGGGCGTGAAGGTGGAGATTCTCGGTTTCACCACCAAGGCGTGGAAGGGCGGGCAGTCGCGCGAACAGTGGCTGGCGAACAGCAAGCCCGCTTCGCCAGGCCGCCTTAATGATCTGCGCCACATCATCTACAAGTCGGCGGATGCGCCGTGGCGGCGCGCACGGCGCAATCTCGGTCTGATGATGCGCGAAGGCCTGCTGAAGGAAAACATCGACGGCGAGGCGCTGATGTGGGCGCACAACCGCCTGATCAGTCGCCCCGAGCAGCGCAAGATCATGATGATGATCTCGGACGGTGCGCCGGTCGATGATTCCACCCTGTCGGTTAATCCGGGCAACTATCTGGAACGGCACCTGCGCGCCGTCATCGAGCAGATCGAAACGCGCTCGCCGGTAGAATTGCTGGCAATCGGTATCGGCCATGATGTGACCCGTTATTACCGCCGTGCTGTCACCATCGTGGACGCGGATGAGCTGGCCGGCGCGATGACCGAGCAGCTTGCTGCCCTCTTCGAGGATACGAGCGGTGCTTCCGGTTCGTCCCGCAGGATCCGCCGTGCCGGATAAGCGGGGTCGGGCTTCCTCCGCCTGCAAGTCCTTTGCGCTGGCCGCCGTTTTTGCGGCGGCTTCGCTTTTTCCCGTTCCCATCGGCGCATCGACCATCGATGTGCCGGTCAGCGTTCGCCTGCTGTCGGGTTTCGAAGTCGGCACCAGCGCAAAACGTTTCGGCAAGCTGGAATTTATCGGCGGCATGGTGATGAGCGCCCCGGAAAAGCTGTTCGGGGCGATATCCTCCATCCGCTTCCGCCCCGATGGTGAGGAATTTATCGCGGTGCTGGATACCGGCCACTGGCTGACGGGCAGGATCACGCGTGGTGCTGCCGGCGCGCTGTCCGGGCTTGCTGATGTCCGCATTACCCCCATGCTGGACACGGGTGGTCGCGAACCGCCTCGCAAAATGGAAATGGATGCGGAAGGGCTGGCGCTGCGCGACGGCCAGGTGTTCGTCAGCTACGAGCAGCGGCACAGGATCGATATCTATCCGGATCCGGGCTTTGCAACAGCAAAGCCACTCAGTCGCCTGCCACATCTCATCCCCAATAATGAACTGCGCCATAATGGTGGCATGGAAGCCCTGGCGGTGTCGCCGGCCGATTCGCCGCTCGCCGGCGCTCTGGTCGTGGTGGCTGAAAAAAGCATCGATACGAATGGCAATCTTCTCGCAGCCATATTGGAAGGTCCGCTGAAGGGCACCTTCACTGTCACCCATCATCCGTCATTCGATGTGACTGACGGTGCTTTCCTGCCGAACGGCGATCTGCTGCTTCTTGAGCGGCGCTTCAATTTCGCCGAAGGCGTTGGCATGCGCATTCGGCGCATCCGTGGGGGCGACATCAAGCCGGGTGCCGTGGTGGATGGTGAAATCCTCATGGAAGCGGGCATGGCCTACCAGATCGACAATATGGAAGGCATGGATGTGGTGAAGGGGCCGGATGGCTCGACGCGCCTCATCATCGTGTCCGATGACAACCACTCGTTTCTCCAGCGCAACCTGATGCTGGAATTCAAGCTGGTGGAGTGAATATCAGGCCTGCTCCTGTGCCGCCTTGTAGGCAGCCAGCAGATCCTCGACCGGAATGCCGTCGATCTTCATGCCGACCATTCGGCACGCTGTTATCTGCGCGCCGGACAGGTTTGAATTGCTCAGCTTCAGTCCGGTAAAATTGACGTCATCGATTGACCAGCCGGACATGTTGCTGTCCGTAAACGACGCACCGGAAAAGTTGATGTCGCTGAAGCGTGTGCCGGCCAGATTGACATTGTTGAAGACCGTCCCGGACAGATTGACGTTATCGAAGCTGGAGCCCGAAAGCGTGGCGCTCGTCGCATCCACAATGTCGATAACGTCCTTGATCTGCATGTTGGTCTGCCTCCGCGCTTTGACACGGACGGCAGACTGCAACGCCGACTGTGGGTTTGCAAGCGCGATTTGATCACGTATCCCGGCCTCAAATCCGGTTGACTGAAAATATCAGTTCGGTTTGACGGTGCCTGGCATCGGCTTCAGCGTGTTCATCAGAGCGCCGTAAGGAAGGAGCATGACGAGGCCGACGAGGACCTTGACCGACAAATCACCCATTGCCCAGGAAATCCACCGGGGAGCTTCTAGAGCGAAGACGCCGAGCAGCGGCGCGCTTTCGATGGCGAAGGCATCGTTAGGGCCGACAAAGGAGAAACTCGCTGCAAAGGCGATGGAGAAGAACAGCGCCGTATCCAGCACCGAACCCAGCATGGAACCGGCAAGCGGCGCATGCCACCAGCGCTGGCGGCGCAGGCGGTTGAACACCGAAATATCGAGCAGCTGGCCGATCAGATAGGCGGTACCGGAAGCGACGGCGATGCGGGGGATCGATGTCCAGAAGGACAACGTGACGCCGACGATGAAGCCGGCAAGCACCACGCGGCGCGCGACCGAGGGGCCGAACTGGCGATTCGTCAGGTCGGTGACGAGGAAGGCGACCGGATAGGTGAAGGCGCCCCAGGTCAGAAGATCACCGAGGTTGATGCCTAACAGCGAGCCCGACAGCGGATATTGCACCAGAATATTGGAAGCGACGACGACGAGCGTCATCAGCAGAACGTAGATAATCGTAAAGCGCAGATAGGGCATTTTTTTATCCTGGGTGATGCCACCAGTTGGAGCCAAACATCGGAGCGAAACGTCTGAAACGATTTCCGCAAAACCCGATGCAATTAAAATCTGAAACAAACAAAAGGCTTGAGCGGCGAAAAGCCATTCAAGCCTTCTGAATATCAGATGATGTCGAAGCCGCTATTAAGCAGCTTCAGCAGTCTTCTTGGCGATCTGGCGGCGCAGGAGACGAGCGCGCATGCTCAGTTCGTTTTCGCCGGACTTCAGAAGGAAAGCATCGAGGCCGCCACGGTGTTCAACGGAGCGCAGAGCGGCTGCGGAAACACGCAGGCGGAAGCGCTGGCCGAGAGCATCGGAGATCAACGTGACCTGGCAGAGGTTCGGAAGGAACCGGCGCTTGGTCTTGTTGTTGGCGTGGCTGACGTTGTTGCCCGTCTGGACGCCCTTGCCGGTCAATTCGCATACACGGGACATGGGTACACCTATTTCGTTTCGTCTGTTTCACCACTGGCTCGCCACCGGCAAAACCGGGGTGGCAATCCAACTGGCCATGATTGGAAAGTTGCGGTTCTATAGTCAGACGGGACTTAACAGTCAAGCCGCTCACGATCAAATCAAAGGAAATTCCGGCGTTTTCAACCGTCGTCCGCTTTTTTATTGCCACAAGTCAGCGTATATGATCGCCCGATAAGGCCGCTTCCGCGCCTCTTTTAAGGTGATATCGAAATGATTGCCAGAGGAAAAAGCATTTTCATGGCCGTGACAATGGCGTTTGCGGGCGTCTCCCCCTCGCTCGCCGCCGAAGCACGCCACACAAGCGAATACAGCATCAATCTGGGCATTTTACCGATTGCACGGGCAAGTTTTTCGACTCGCATGGATGGACCGAATTATTCGATCTCCGGTTCCTTCAGTGCCGCCGGCCTTGCCAGCATCCTCAAGGACATTTCCGGCAAGACTACGGTTTCCGGCGCCAAGCGTGGCCACCGGCTGCAGGCAAACGAATATTCACTGGTCTACAAGGACGGCAAGCGGGTACGCACCTACGACGTCGTCTACCGCAACGGCAATGTCACCTCGACGACGGTGAAACCCGAACCAAAGGCCCGGCCGGACAACTGGGTTGACGTGAAGGACCGCGACCTGCGCTCGGTTCTCGATCCGATTTCCGGCCTCATCATTCCCGCGGGCGGCCGCATCTGCCCGACTCGCCTGCCGATCTACGACGGTGAGTCCAGACTCGACCTCGTTTTGAGTTCCAGTGGCACCAAGCCGTTCAAGACGAACGGCTTCAGTGGCGACGCCATCGTCTGCAAGGCGCGTTACGTGCCGAAGTCGGGTTACCGGCAGGGGCGCAAGGATATCGAATATCTGAAATCCATCTCGATGGAGATCTGGTTCGCCAAGTCGAACAATATGGATGTCTATGCGCCTGTTTATGCGATCATTCCGACGCGGGTGGGTCAGGTCTATATTACTGCTACGAAATACGGTGGCTGACCGGGATTTATAGCAGGGCAAGTTATGCTCGGCGGTGCGGCGCATTTCTTCTCCCCGAGGGGGGGAAGGTGGCCCGAAGGGTCGGATGAGGGGGCAACGCCAGCGATATGCGGAGAGCCAGCTCCCTCATCCCGCTGCCGCGGACTTCTCCCCGGCGGGGAGAAGAAACAAGGGCCACCCGCTCGCTTCACCGGCTCTGAGCTTCAGGGCACATCCCCCGGCGACCAACCAGGTTCTGCCATCACAAAGCTCGAAAACGCAAAGCCCGGTGAGACGGTGCAGCCGACGAGGGTGAAATCGCCGAGGCTTTCTGCCGATTGCCAGCAATTGGCCGGCACGATCACCTGTGGGCGCTCTCCCTCCAGAATGGCGGGACCAAGCGTGAAGGTCTGCACCTCCCGGCCGTCCTGCGAAAGATGCAGGGAGATCGGCGCGCCGGCATAATAGTGCCACACCTCCACCGCATCGGTGACCCGGTGCCAGTGCGAGCGCACGCCCTTTTCCAGCAGATAATAAATCGCCGTCGAATGGCCACGTTCGCCGCCGGCCTTGTCGCGGAACGTCTGGTGGTAGAACCCGCCCTCTGGATGCGGCTCCAGCCCAAGCTCGCGAATGATCGCCTGCGCCGACATATCTATTGCCATCAGAAATTGTCCTTGCGCGTGCGGATTTCCGCGAAGACGTCGGCATCGGCAGCGCCTTCAAGGCCGAGATGTCTGCGGATGCCGGCATCCGCCACGCGCATATAGGGATTGGTCTGCTTTTCGAGCCCGATGGTGGTGGGAATGGTGAATTCATTGGCCTGCCGCGCGGTCTCGACGCGGGCAGCGCGCTCGGCCAGCACTGCATTGTCGGGATCGACGGTCAGCGCAAAACGGGCATTCGAAAGCGTATATTCGTGGCCGAAATAGACCCTTGTGTTGTCAGGCAGGGCCATCAGTTTCTGGAAGGAATGCCACATATCCGCCGCCGGGCGTTCGAACAGTCGGCCGCAACCCATGGCAAACAGCGTATCGGCGGCAAACAGCAGGCCGTCATCCGGTAGATAATAACAGATGTGACCCGCCGTGTGGCCGGGTGTGGCGATAACTTGAACGCGTCGTCCGGCGAATTCGAATTCGTCGCCATCGGCCTGCGAACGGTCGAGGCCCGGTATGGCCACAGCTTCGTCATAGGGGCCGTGAATTTCACACTGAAACTTGTCCTTCAGCGCCAGATTGGCTTCCACATGGTCCTGATGGTGGTGGGTGGTGAAGATATGCGTGAGCTTCCAGCCGTGGCCGTCGAGGGCACGCAGGATCGGCCCTTCTTCCGGTGCGTCGATGGCCGCCGTCGCCCCGCTTTCGGGGTCGTGCAAAAGAACCCCGAAATTATCGCTGCGGCAAAGAAAGACGTCTATTTCCAAAGGTTTCATCGTATCCTCTCCATTTGCCGGCCAAAACCGGCGCATTCGCCCGCCTGACTTTCCCAACTGACTTCCAATGTAGGGGCAGACGCCTTGAAGTCCAACCGCCTGATGCTACATTCTCGCCCATGAATACCGATATTGTCGATCTGCGCGAATTCTATCATTCTCCGCTTGGCCGCTCGGCCGAGCAGGCGATCACCATGGCGCTTTCGACACTTTGGCCGCCCTTGCCGGAAGAACGGCTGGTGGGCCTCGGTTATGCCGTGCCGTTTCTGGAGCGGTTCCGTCACGATACGGAGCGCACCTTCGCCTTCATGCCGGCGGGGCAGGGGGCGGTGAACTGGCCGGCGGGCGAGCTTTCCTCCACCGCGCTGGTGTTCGATGAGGAATTGCCGCTGCCCGATTCCTCGATAGACCGGGTGTTGATGGTGCATGCGCTGGAATTTGCCGAAAATCCGCGTGAGAGTTTAAAGGAGCTGTGGCGGGTGCTGGCGCCCGGCGGCCGTCTGGTGATCGTGGTGCCGAACCGGCGAGGGGTCTGGGCGCGCATGGAACATACGCCCTTCGGTTCCGGCCGGCCCTATTCTCGCGGGCAGCTGACGGCGCTTCTGCGCGAAACGAATTTCACGCCGGGCGCCACCGCCGAGGCGCTGTTTTTTCCGCCCACCACCAGCCGGCCGGTGCTGAAATTCCGCCGTTATCTCGAACATACAGGCCGTCGCCTCTGGCCGCTGTTTTCCGGCGTCATCGTGGTGGAAGCGCAAAAACGCCTCTATCAGGGATTGCCGGTCACTCAGCGTGCCTCGCGCCGGGTTTTTGTGCCCGTGCTCGCGCCGCAGGGTGTGCCCACCACCCGCACCGCCGCAACCCAAGGAAAGCCGCGCTGACCCTCGACAAAGCGGCCATTCCGGTCTAATGCCTCCGGCATTGCTTTTGCCGGGTTCTCCGGCGTTTTTCCAAAGGTCGATCAAATGAGTGCAGAGCTTAGCCAACCTGTTCCGCGTCCGGGTATTCTGGATATCGCCGCTTATGTTCCCGGCAAGGAACATGTGGACGGCGTCGCGAAGGTTTATAAGCTCTCCTCCAATGAAACGCCGCTTGGGCCGAGCCCGAAGGCGATAGAGGCTTTCAGTGCTGCTGCCAGCCATCTGGAAATCTATCCGGACGGTCAGGCGATCGCGCTGCGCCAGGCGATTGCCGACGTGCACGGCCTCAATATCGCAAACATCCTGTGCGGCAACGGTTCGGATGAGCTTCTCGGCCTGCTGTGCCATGTCTATCTGGGCGCGGGTGATGAGGCGATCATCACCGAACACGGTTTTCTCGTCTACAAGATCCAGATCATGGGCGCGGGTGCGACCCCGGTGACGGTGAAGGAAAAGGATTGTGCGGTGGACGTGGACGCAATCCTCGCCGCCGTGACGCCGAAGACGAAGATGGTTTTCGTCGCCAATCCGGGTAACCCCACCGGCACTTATGTTCCGGTTGCGGAAATTCGCCGCCTGCAGGCCGGTTTGCCGAAGCATGTCGTGCTGGTGCTGGATGCCGCCTATGCCGAATATGTGCGCAAGAATGACTACGAAGCCGGTCTGGAGCTGGTCTCCGGCAACCGCAACGTAGTGATGACCCGCACCTTCTCCAAGGTTTACGGTCTGGCCGCACTGCGTGTGGGCTGGATGTATGCCCCGGTGGATATTATCGATGCGCTGAACCGTGTGCGCGGCCCGTTCAACATGAGCGCCCCGGCCATTGCGGCGGGTGCCGCTGCGATCCGCGATCAGGCATTCGTTCAGCAGGCTGTGGCGCATAATGCCCTGTGGATGGAAAAGCTGGTCGCGACCTTTACCGGTCTCGGCCTCACCGTCACGCCATCCGTTGCCAACTTCATCCTCATCCATTTCCCGGATCAGGACGGCAAACGCGCGACGGATGCGGATGAGTTCCTGAGCCGCCGCGGTTATATTCTGCGTGCGGTGCGGGGTTATGGTTTCCCGAATGCGTTGAGAATGACCGTCGGCTCTGAAGAGGCCAATCTCGGCGTCATCGCCGTTCTCACCGAGTTCATGGGGCAGGCGTGATGGGTGAGATCATGTTTGAACGCATCGCGCTGGTCGGCATCGGCCTGATCGGCTCGTCGATTGCCCGCGATATCAAAGAGCTTGGGCTTGCCCGCCATGTGGTGATTTCCACCCGCAGCGAAGACACGCTGAAACGGGCGGAGGAGCTGGCGCTCGGCACCGATTACACGGTTTCGGCGGCGGAGGCGGTTGATGATGCCGATCTCGTCATCGTTTCTGTGCCGGTCGGTGCTTCCGAGAGCGTGGCGCAGCAGATCGCCCCGCATCTGAAACCGGGTGCCATCGTCACCGATGTCGGCTCCACCAAGGCCTCGGTCATCGCGCAGATGGCCCCGCATATGCCTGACAATGTGCATTTCATTCCCGGCCATCCGCTGGCAGGCACGGAAAAATCCGGCCCGGATGCCGGTTTTTCCGGCCTCTTCCGTGATCGCTGGTGCATCTTCACGCCGCTACCGGGCACGGACGCTGAGGCTCTGGAAAGGCTCAAGGATTTCTGGCGGGCGCTCGGGTCGCGCGTGGATGAAATGGACGCCGAGCACCACGACAAGGTTCTGGCAATCGTTTCGCATCTGCCGCACATCATCGCCTACAATATCGTCGGCACCGCTGATGATCTGGAGACGGTGACCGAATCGGAAGTCATCAAATATTCCGCTTCCGGTTTTCGTGACTTCACCCGTCTGGCCGCCTCCGATCCCACCATGTGGCGGGATGTCTGCCTGCACAACAAGGATGCCATCCTTGAGATGTTGGCGCGCTTCTCGGAAGACCTCGCCTCACTGCAAAGGGCAATCCGCTGGGGGGAGGGCGACAAGCTGTTCGAACTGTTTTCCCGCACACGCTCCATCCGCCGCTCCATCGTCGAGGCCGGTCAGGACGTCGATACGCCTGACTTCGGGCGTCATGCGCTGGATCAGAAGAAGTAAATCGCCGCAGGCGACAGTCTTGGCCGGATTTGATCCGGCCATCAGACCGCTGGCAAAGTGTCAAAGCCCTGCTTTCGTCATCAACTCTGTTGTAACAAGTCGTCTCTGAGCCTTGCGTTTATAGTCACGACGATCTTTCGCATGGTTGCGGCGATAGCGACGATGGGCGGTTTTCCGTTTCGGATGAGGCGTTTGTAGAAGGGGGCGAACTGTCCCTTTCCCTGTGCTGCACACATTGCGGGCATGAACAATGCGGTTTTGGCCTGGGGCCTTCCGCCGCGCTGTCGCCGTCGACCTTTGGCGTTTCCGCTTTCGCTGGGATGGGGAGCGGTTCCGGCAAGGGCTGCGGCCTGACGTCGATGCAGGGAACCGAGTTCCGGCATCTGGGCGATCAGATTTGCAGCGCTCAGGGTTCCGACGCCGCTGACCGTGGTGCAGATACGGATGCGCCTGGCAAGCCTGTCGCTTCTTTCGACGAGTGCTGCGATTTGGCCATCGAGGGCGTCGATCTGGCGCTGGATGGCACCGAGCATGGCCTTGAACGAGGCTGCGATAGCCTTTGCGCCAGGGGCTTTAGAGCGGTTGTGCTCGGCAACCCTGAGCGCCACGAGATCGGCTCTGCGCCGCACCAGCACCTGCAATTCCATCTCATCGGCATCCGGCGCATGCCATAACGGCAACCTTGCCCAACGCTCGCAGCCATAGGCGGCCATCTGTCCATCGGCATCCGGCGCATGCCATAACGGCAACCTTGCCCAACGCTCGCAGCCATAGGCGGCCATCTGTC
>NZ_JAPYZZ010000007.1 GCF_027460065.1 Martinezella rhizogenes | reverse complement strand
GTGCGGGCGGTGCTGTTCATGGCAGCTCTCGTCGCCATCAGGCATAACCCGACCCTCAAAATCTTTCGTGATCGCCTCGTTCAGGCAGGAAAGCCTAAAATAGTCGCCGTCGTCGCAACCATGCGAAAGCTCCTGACAATCCTAAACGCCATCATCAGAGACAACAAACCATGGCAAAACGCTTGACATCAAAGACAGTCGCTCATTCCTGTGCCTGTCACAGGAATCCAGTCGACGCGCGTCTGCGCGGCGGGAAGAGTCTTTTCAGCCCAAAGACTTGGTCTGGCTGGATTCCTGTGACAAGCACAGGAATTAGGAGACGTAGGAATTCACCCGATCGCCTTGAGAACCTTCGGCAGCGCCTGCTCGAAAAGATCGAGCTTGTCTGTCGTACCGGCGCTCACACGAATGCAGCGGTTGAGCGGGGCAACGCCCGGCATGCGGATGAACACGCCATGCTCCATCAGCCCATCAACGATGGCCCGGGCGTAAGTGCCGTCGCGGTGGCAATCGATGGTGACGAAATTGGTGGCCGACGGCAGCGGCGAAAGGCCGTTACTACGGGCGATCGCGGAAATACGATCGCGGGCATCGGAAATCTTGCCAACCACCTCATGCAGATAGGCCTGATCCTTCAGTGCCGCCAGGGCGCCGGCGACGGAAATGCGCGCCATGCCGAAATGATTGCGGATCTTGTCGAAGGCTTCGACATTGCCGAGCGTGCCGATGGCATATCCCACGCGCGCGCCAGCCAGCCCATAGGCTTTCGAGAAGGTGCGCATGCGCAGGATATTCGGCTGGCCGATCAGAGCATCGATGGCCGGCACGGCACTGATGGGCCCGGTTTCGCAATAGGCCTCGTCCAGAATGAGCAGGCAGGTTTCCGGCAGCGCGCGGGCAAAGGCGACGACTTCGCTCGCCTCCCACCAGCTTCCCATCGGATTATCAGGGTTGGCGAAATAGACGAGCGGCGAATTTTCCCGGATGACGAGATCGAGAAGCCCGTCAAGATTTTCGTGATCATCGACATAGGGCGTGGTGACGAGTTTGCCGCCAAAACCGTTCACATGGTAATTGAAAGTGGGATAGCCGCCAAACGAGGTGACGACAGGCGTGCCCGGCTCGACGATCAGCCTGGCGATTTCACCCAGCAGTCCATCGACCCCACTGCCGATGGCGATATTGCCGCGTGCAACGCCGTAGTGGATCGCAAGCGCTTCCTTCAGCTCGAAATTCTCCGGATCACTGTACATCCAGGTCTCAGCCGCCGCGTCCCGCATGGCGAGAAGCACTGAAGGGGCGGGGCCAAAGCCGCTTTCGTTGGCGCCGATTCGCGCCTCTACCTTCAGGCCGCGGCTGCGCTCGATGGCTTCCGGGCCAACGAAAGGAACGGTTGAGGGAAGCGAGACGGCAAGCGGCGTGAGGCGTGAGAAAGCGGACATTGGCTGAAAGTTCCGGTAGCTGTGTTTGAAAACCCGGCTCACAATAGGTGCAAAAACACCGGACGCAAGACGCGCCTGGTGACCGAGCGGCTGTTTTGGAACAGATTTTTCCGCTGCCGCGTCACGGGAGAAAGACCTGCCGGCCAGATGCGGCAGGCCCGGCGCAACTCACTCAGGCGCTGGTCTCGAAACTCAGCCGGCGGACATGGTGCAGGAATTCCGCATCGATCAGCATGTTGAAACCGATGGTGACCTTTTCTTCCTCCCGGCGGATCAGCGTACAGCCGATCTCATCGCGAATGCCGAGAATCTCCAGATAGAAATTGGCCGGCATTTCCAGTTCGGGGCTCACATCCAGTTCCGCACCGTAAAGGGAAATGCTGCGCACCAGGCAGCGCATGGTGTCCTTGGCGCTGAGATGGTGCCCGATGAAGGTGATCTTGCCGGGCCGGTCGATCGGAAATTTCTCGTACTTCTCGTCCTGAGGAACGTTCTGACTGATATCCATATGTAGAGCCATGACAACCTCCCGGATTGCCTCTTTAGGTGCCTATTTTAACCCGGCTTCCTTGCCAGGGCGTGAAGGAAATCTGCGCAATTCTCTCTAGTCTGTGTCGATCTCGACCAGCTTTCGCTGGGGAAGCCGATGTTTCCACTCATGAAAATGCGCTGTGCCCCATCCGGTTGCAGCGGTGCCGCAGGCTATGCTGATAATGTGTCACGCTTGCACAGGGCTGGTGTTGCTGCGCGGTTGACTGGGGCCGTACTTGGCGTTACGCCTGATCCTGCAATATGGCTTCGCGGGGTGCGGCAGTATCGACGCTTCGTGGTTGTTCTGGGAGTGGACTGTGACGGGAAGGCTGGTAATCGTCGGGGCGGGGCAGGCCGCTTTCGCGCTGGCGTCGAAGCTTCGGGCGCTGAAGGACGAGCGTCCCATCACCATCATCGGCTCCGAGGATGCCTATCCCTACCAGCGGCCGCCGCTCTCCAAAAAATACCTTCTCGGTGAGATGAGCTTTGACCGGCTGATGTTCCGCCCGGAGGAGTGGTACGCGGAAAACAATGTCGATATCCGGCTTTCCACATGGGTGGAAGATATCGACCGCAAGGCCAAAACGGTGCGCATGCAGGATGGCAGCACGCTTGCCTATGACAAGCTGGTGCTGGCGACCGGGGCCGCACCCCGCCTGCTGCCCGCCAGCATTGGCGGTGATCTCGAAGGCGTGTTGACGGTTCGCGACAAGCGCGATGCCGACCGGCTGGTGGAGGAGATGAAGCCGGGCCGCAGGCTGCTGGTGATCGGCGGCGGTTATATCGGCCTCGAAGCGGCGGCGGTTGCCCGCAAGCTCGGCCTTGAAGTGACGCTGATCGAGATGGCCGACCGTATTCTCCAGCGCGTGGCGGCGAAGGAAACCGCCGATATCATGCGCGGCATCCATCAGGCCCATGGCGTCTCCATCCGCGAAAAAACCGGGCTCGTGCGCCTTGTCGGCATGGATGGCCGGGTGGCCGCTGCCGAACTCTCCGACGGTTCGATGCTCGATGTCGATTTTGTCATCGTTGGCATCGGCGTGACCCCGAATGACCGGCTTGCCCGCGAATCGGGCCTTGATGTCGGCAACGGTATCGTGGTTGACGACCATGCCCGCACATCGGATGCGGACATTCATGCGGTGGGTGATTGCGCCAAGTTGCCGTGGCGCGGCCAGCATGTGCGTCTCGAATCGGTACAGAATGCCGTTGATCAGGCCGAGGCGACCGCCGCCGTGCTGGCCGGCACCGAAGCCGCCTATGAGGCAAAACCCTGGTTCTGGTCGGATCAATATGAGGTGAAGCTGCAAATTGCCGGCTTCAATCTCGGTTATGACGAAACGATGCTGAGGGCCGGTGCGCGCGAAGGCAGCTGGTCCGTCTGGTATTTCCGCGACGGTCGATTCGTGGCTGTTGATGCCGTCAACGATGCCAAGGCCTATGTCGCCGGCAAGAAACTGCTCGATAACGGCGCGGAGCCGGATCGCGCCATCCTGGCGGACGCTGCCGCCGATCTGAAATTATTGCTTTCCTGAGGATATCATGCCCGCTCCCGAAAACCGTTTCAAAACCGCCATCCATGCGGGCAAACCGCAGATTGGCCTCTGGCTCGATATGGGCGAGGCCATCGCGGCGGAAATCGCTGGCACGGCGGGTTTCGACTGGCTGGTGATCGATGGGGAGCATGGGCCGAATGATCTGCGCAGCATTATCGACCAGCTGCGGGCGCTTGCCACATCGCCTGCGGAGCCGGTGGTGCGTGTGCCCGTCGGCGAAAGCTGGATGATCAAGCAGCTTCTGGATGCGGGCGCCCGCACGCTCCTTGTGCCGATGGTCGATTCGGCGGAGCAGGCGAGGGATCTGGTCAGCGCCATGCATTATCCGCCGCGTGGCATTCGCGGCATGGGCGCGGCGGTGGCCCGTGCATCCGCCTTCAACACGATCGCCGATTATGCCGACAGCGCCTCCGATGGCGTCTGCCTGCTGGTGCAGGCCGAAACGCGGGCGGCGATCAACGATCTCGACAATATTCTTGCGGTGGAAGGTGTGGACGGCGTCTTCATCGGTCCGGCCGATCTCGCCGCCGACATGGGTTATCTCGGCCGGATCGACGAGCCGGAAGTGCAGGCCGTGATCGAAACAGCGATCGTGAAGATCGTCGCGGCGGGCAAGGCTGCCGGCATTTTGACCTTCAACGAGGCCTATAATCGCCGTTATCTCGAACTCGGCGCATCCTTTGTGGCTGTTGGTGCAGATGTGACGGAATTCGCCAATACGCTCCGTGCGCTCTCCGCCCGCTACAAGGGCGGAGCGGCACCTCAGCCATCCAGATCGGGCTATTGATCAGTCGTCGTTGCTGGCGTTGAGCTTTTCCGGCGGAATGCCTTCTTCGCCGGAAGCGAGATAGCCGCCATTGATCAGAGCGGCGCGAATGATACGCTGCACGGCTTCATCCCTGTCTATGGCATGATCCCTCGCAAAATCCGACAAGGCTACTTCAAGATCGTCGCTGAACCGCATGTTCGCCCCCATTTTCACGGCACTTTATACCAATAGTTAAAGGCAAGGCAGGAGAGACCCGCCTTGCCTCAACTTCAATTTATACGGCGATCAGCGCCAGCGATACAGGCTGCTGTTGGACGAGCTCTGCTGTGTGCTTGTGCCAACCACATAACCGATCGCAAAACCGAGCGCGCCGACGATCGTCAGTAGTGAGGTTGCCGTGCCCGGATTTTCCTTGACTGCTTCAACCACGTTCTGGCCCTGTGCGCGCACATTGTGCGCGGCCTTGCGAACGCGGCCGCGTGCCTCATCCAGAAATTCGGACGCATCCTCGCTCACCCCTTCTGCACGGGCGGAAACGGACTTGGAGAGAGACGAGATCTGCGAACGCAACTCGGCAATCTGGTTTTCGATCGTATCTTCGACAACATTCAGTTTGGTCTGAGCCATGAGAACACCTCTTTTGTTACCGAAGCCAGAACGTGCCGGCCTGCAAGAAGTTCCCGAATTGCCTGCAAAGTTTCACGAAGTCCTGTTTGCCCAACAGGTTTTTCGGCTTCTTGGCGAAAAAGCCTTGCATTCGTTTTTTTTACGCAATAATCAGGCCGCACCGGAGAGGTGGCCGAGTGGTCGAAGGCGCTCCCCTGCTAAGGGAGTATACGTCAAAAGCGTATCGTGGGTTCGAATCCCATCCTCTCCGCCATCAGTTTCTTTCAAAACTAATATTCTCTTCTGCATTTATCCCCGGCTGCAGGCCGAACGCGATATAAAGCTTCGCTGTTTGAATAAGGAAATGCCGTCGGTGACGGCAGGTCAGGTCGCTGACAACCGGTTTCCTCCTGTGAACAGCCGAGTTTCGCCTTGCTACCTTTATCAATTGTCTGCGTTCGTCGGCACTCGCGGTGAAGAACCAATCGACAGGCTATGGATTGATCACGGATATTTTAGAAATTCGAGTCGATCTTTTACGCGGGTAAGCCTTCAAGGCATCTCGTTCTTGGAAAAAGATCGCCTATCTAAATCTTCACCCGCACGAAGGAGATTTGATGACCGACGAATACGGCCCATACGCGCAGATGGCCACGCTTGGTGAGCAGATGGCGTCTCACTATCAGACGGACGCGAATCTGGAACTGAGTCCACACCTCGCACACTATATGGATGAGGTTGAAATCAACATATCCGCCCACCGCTTTGATCATGTGGGGTTTATGGAGAAGATTCGCGCACGGCTGACCACGACTTTGGAGAAAACCACCGCACCTCGACGCCGGGAATTCTTGCTGGCCGTCGTGGTTGCGTTGCAGGAGCGAATCGAGCGGCATTCACTCAATGTGGCTCTGGATCGCAACTAAGTCCTGACACCAGCGGCTACACCCAATAGGAAAGTGGCGTCGTTGGTGGCATGCGGCACATGCCCGAGGCACATCGCCCAGTTAGGCCGAATATCTATCCATCCGTCGAATCGCTGCTTGGTGAATCAGCCTCGGGCAAGCGGTCTTTCCCGCTTTTGCCTCTCTGTGCATTCCAGATGCGCTTTGATTCCAAATCTATCCAAGCAAAAAATCCCAATCTCGCGCTCCTTGAGAGCAAGGAATGGCTGGAAAGTCCGATAGTTTAGAAAGACCTTGTTAACCTCGCTAACTAACGGATTTTCAACAAAAATCTTAACGCATTGTAAAAGCAGTCAGTGGCCGGTTGCGCAGGGTGTGTTGTTTCCGCAACAAACCGAAATGAAGCATATACGTAAATGCTATTTATCGGATGTTGGCGATTGCAAGCGGCGAAACCTTTTGTATTTTCACGACCAGAAGCGAGGCGGTGGATCGTTTGGCTTCTAAGAACACGGGAATGGGGCAGGGAATGCTGTCCTTCAGCGAAAGTACCCAGACCCACTTAAAAACTTTGACTGGAGGTCAACCATGAACATCAAGAGCCTTCTCATCGGCTCCGCTGCGGCTCTCGCAGCAGTATCCGGCGCTCACGCTGCCGACGCTATCGTCGCTGCTGAGCCTGAGCCCCTGGAATACGTTCGCGTTTGCGACGCTTTCGGCACTGGCTTCTTCTACATCCCCGGCACCGAAACCTGCCTGAAGTTCCAGGGCTACGTTCGTTTCCAGGTAGACTTCAAGAACGGTAACGGCACGAGCGCTGGCACCAACAACGGCGGCACCTCTGATTGGGACGCTTTCACGCGCGCTCAGTTCGAAGTTGACACCCGTACCGACACCGAACTCGGCGCTCTGCGTGGCTTCATCGGCTTCCGTGGTAACGCTGACAACGGCTCTTCCGGCTCTTCCGGCGTTTTTGTTGACCAGGCATTCATCGAACTCGGTGGCCTGAAGGTCGGTAAGTTCTACAGCTGGTGGGACGATAGCCTCTCTGGCGAAACGGACGAGCTGTCTTCCAACGCTCTCTTCAACTCTATTCGTTACACCTACGACGCTGGCTCGTTCTGGGCAGGCGTTTCGGTTGACGAACTCGAAGGCATCAACGTTCAGGGCTTCAACGAAGCTGACAACAACGTTGGTATCGCTCTCGGCGTTGGCGCCAAGCTCGGCGCAGCTTCGCTTCAGCTCATCGGCGGCTACGACACCGACCGTGAAAACGGCTCGGTACGTCTGATCGCAACGGCTGACGTTGGTCCGGGTACGCTCGGTCTGGCTGGTGTTTGGGCTTCTGGCGCGAACGCTTACTACAACGTCTCCGAGTGGGCAGTTGCAGCTGAATACGCCATCAAGGCGACTGACAAGCTGACGATCACCCCCGGCGTTCAGTACTACGGCAACTACGGCCTCGTATCGTTCGACGACTTCTCGAACGACGACGGCTGGAAGGGCGGTCTGACGGTTGATTACAAGATCACCCAGGGCCTCTCCACCAAGATCACTGCAAACTACCAGGACATCGACAATCGCGATGAGCAGTGGACCGGTTTCGTTCGCCTTCAGCGTTCGTTCTAATCTGATCTGACATTTGTCAATATTGGAAACCCCGGCAGAAATGCCGGGGTTTTTCTTTTGAGCACGCATATCGCCCTTGGGTGGAGCGGCGCATTGGCACCAGAATTCCGTCCCTTTGCGAAAACGGCTGCTGTATTCCTTTTTGATTCGCAACTGGCGTAGGTTCGCGGGAGGGGGATACGTCAAAATTCGTTCACGGTTCGATTCGCCCGTCGATGAAAGTCCGATTCCAGACCTCCGTAATCGTCTTTTGGACAATTTCTCATGGCCCGGTTGTGTCAGGATTTAGGGGAAAGGATCAGGTTTTGCTGCGTAAACCAGCCTTCGTACCTATTAAGTATTTGAAAACGATAACTTATTAACGCTTCTTTAAGGAATGGGGACTTGTCGATTAGAATTGTAGCTATTTCGCAACATCTCAAAACTAAGGACACCTTACTGTCTTCCTTTTGTCATGATTACGATTGCCCAGCCCGCCGGTTTTGGCTCTAATCATCTCCATAAGCGGCACGCATTTCTGTAGTGCTTTCCCACCCGCTGCTTAGAAGATTAAGCGTTTGACTGGAGGTCAACCATGAACATCAAGAGCCTTCTCATCGGCTCCGCTGCGGCTCTCGCAGCAGTATCCGGCGCTCACGCTGCCGACGCTATCGTCGCTGCTGAGCCTGAGCCCCTGGAATACGTTCGCGTTTGCGACGCTTTCGGCACCGGCTTCTTCTACATCCCCGGTACCGAAACCTGCCTGAAGTTCGGCGGTTACATTCGTTTCCAGACCGACTTTAACCGTGGTAACGGTTCAAGCGCAGGCACAGCCGCTGGTGGTACGTCTGACTGGGATTCGTTCACACGCGCTCAGTTCGAAGTTGACACCCGCACTGACACCGAACTCGGCGCTCTTCGTGGCTTCATCGGTTTCCGCGGCAATGCTGATAACGGTTCTTCCTCTTCTTCGAGCGTTTTTGTTGACCAGGCATTCATTGAACTGGGTGGTCTGAAGGTCGGTAAGTTCTACAGCTGGTGGGATGACGATCTTTCTGGTGAAACCGACATTCTTTCGACCAACACTCTGTTCAACTCGATCAAGTACACCTACGACGCTGGTTCTTTCCAGGCAGCGCTCTCGGTTGATGAGCTTGAAGGCCAGTTCGGTCAGTTCCGTTACGATCCGGACAACAACGTTGGTATCGGTGGCATGATTGGTGGCAAGTTTGGTGCAGTTTCCGCCAACTTGATCGCCAGCTACGACTTCGACGCAGAAAACGTTGCGATCCGCGCTATGCTGTTTGCTGACGTTGGTCCGGGCACCTTCGGCCTCGCTGGTGTATGGGCTTCGGGCGACAATGCTTACTACGCAAAGTCGGAATGGGCTGTTGCTGTTGAGTACGCGGTTAAGGCTACCGACCGCCTGACCATTACCCCCGGCTTCGAATACCTGAGCAAGCTCGATGTCAACCCTGTTGACGGCGACTTCGTTGGCGATCGTGACGCGTGGACGGCTGGTCTGACGGTTGACTACAAGATCACCGAAGGTCTGAGCACCAAGATCACCGCCAACTACTACGACGAAGATGGCGCCGACGATCAGGTCACCGGCTTCGTTCGCCTTCAGCGCACGTTCTAATCTGATCTGACATTGTCAGTGATGGAAACCCCGGCAGAAATGCCGGGGTTTTTCTTTTGAGTTTTTCCGGTCGTTACCGGCGTGCAAAAACAAAAAAGCACCGGGCGAGCCGATGCTTGAATGTTCCTGCAATGTTCAACGATTGGCGGAAGCTTCCGCTCTTATCCCGCCCGCCCGTGGCGCAGATCATCGACGATATCCGCCTGTTGCCCGAGCCTGGTCTTATAGACTTGATAATTCTCCATCACCCGCTGCACATAATTGCGCGTCTCGGGGAAGGGGATGCGCTCGATCCAGTCCACCACCTCGTCGATCGGCTTGCCGCGCGGGTCGCCATATCGGGAGATCCATTCCGGCACGCGCTTCGGCCCGGCATTATAAGCGACGAAGGTGAGGATGTAGGAACCGCCGAAGCTGTCGATCTGCTCCCCTAGATAGTGGGCGCCGAGCGTGGCGTTATAGCCGGCATCGCTGGTTAACATGGCTGGCGTATAGGGCAGGCCGTGGCGGCCGGCCACGCCCTTGGCCGTGCCGGGCAGCAGTTGCAGCAGGCCGCGGGCATTGGCGGCGGAGACGGCTGCCGGGTTGAAGGCGCTTTCCTGCCGGGCGATGGCATAAGCGAGCGCCTTGCCGGAGCCGGCAATATTGGCGCTGGCCGGAATGACGCCGAGCGGATAGGCGAGAGCTGCCGCATCGATGCCGCGGCTGAAGGCGGTCTTGCCGATCTGTAGCGAAACCTGATGATTGCCGTTGCCTTCCGCCCGCGCTGCCAGAATGGCAAGTTCGCCGGGGCTGTCGAGCTGTTCGGCAAGCGACCGATAAAGACTGTCGGCACGCCAGCCGTAACCCGCTGCCTCCAGCCGGTCGATGGCGCGCACCGCCTCACGGCCGGCAAAACGTTCCCGGTCGCCGTTGCTGGGGTTGGGGTAGCTAACGTTCAGGGTCTTCGTGCCTATCCGCGCGGCGGCAAGCTGGCCATAGAAGGTGCCGGGATGGGCGGCTGCCTTGGTGAAGAAATCACGGGCATTGCCCGGCCCGCCGGCTTCCGCCGTCCGCCCAAGCCAATAATAGGCGCGCGAGGCCGAAAGCGGCCGGTTCGAGGTCTGTAGCAGCGTATTGAAGTGGCGTGCCGCCGTCGCCGGATCACGCAGCGCCCTCAACGCATACCAGCCGGCATGGAATTCGGCATCGGCAATATCGACGGACGAGGTGGCCGAATGATTGGCGACGATGCGGTAGGCCTCGGCAAAATCGCCGAGATCGGCGACGCCGCGCGCGATGATGCGGCGTTCATTCCACCATTCGCCGGGATTGACGAGCTTGCCTGTGTCCTTCGGCGCCTGCCGCAGCAGGACGGCGGCTTCCGGATACTTCTGCTGGTTGCGCAGGTTCTCGATGCGCGCGAAGAGATAGGTCGGATCGTTGCGCCAGGAGGCATCGACCTTGCTCAGCAACGTCGTGGCATTGGCGGATCGCTGCAGCACCGCCGCCCAGGCATTATATAGCGACTGGGCCTTGCCGAGATCGCCGAAACGCTTCGCCTGGCCGATACGGCTGCGATACATCAGATAATCCATGCGCGCCTTGTGATCGGCCGGCGTCAGATAGGCAGGAAATTCAGCAAGCACACGGTCTTCCATGTCCTTGTCCATGCCTTCGCTGATCCAGAGCTGGCGAATGAGGCACTGTGATTCGTCTGTTTTACCGGAGGAGGCGAGCGCCTTGGCAAGCACGACCGTGCCTTCTGCCGTTTCCGGCCGGCTGCTGCCGAAGGCTGAAAGCACCTGAGCGGCCGGTGGATCCTCGCGGTAAAGCGCCTTTTCGGAATTCGCGCGCACGGTGGCGGCACCTGGCCAGCCGGCCAGTTCGCGCTGGGCGGTGGCGATTTCGGCTGATGGTACGTCCTTCTGGCCGGAAACGGCAATCGCCCAGGAAAGAATATGCCGGTCGAGACTGCCGCTCGGCATCGCGTTTCTGAGTGCAATTGCGCGGGTCGCGTCCCGGCTGGAAAGCGCGTCGAGGCCGGCCTTCAACTGGCCGGTATCATCGGGACGGTTGAGGCGCGGTATGGCGCCGGTGATCTCGGGCGAGGCGGGCATGAAGGCCGGAACGGTCGGTGCGTTCGGCTTGACATAGGGAAGGGGGGCCGCACCTTCCGGGAGCGGCCCGGCCAGTGCGTTCCAAACGGTTGCGGCAAGCCCCGCCGCCATCAATCCCCAGACTGTCTTTTTCATGCCGCTCTTCATCGTGTACGGATTTGTCGACTTTCTTGTAATATCGCTTCATTGCAGCGGGATTGCCGAGAAGGTTTTCAGTCCCGCACCGGAATCTTGAGATTTCAGGCCTAATGAAATCTTAATTTCCGCCCTGCAATTCGATCAACTTTTATTCACCGGCCTGCGAGCGGCGCAGCTTTTCGCCACTTGCCTTTTGCGCTCGCCGATCCCGGCCCGGAGACTGTCACACTTCCGACAATTTCGGACAAAATACGCTGCCTTTGCGCTTGTCGGCGCCAAGGGCTGGCTCTAATGTGTGCCGGTTTTAACCATCGAATGCGGCCGAAGCATGAACCGGTTCGGCGCCAGGAGCTTTGCATGTTCAAGGGATCTATTCCCGCCCTCATTACCCCGTTCACGGACAATGGCGCCGTGGACGAACAGGCCTTCGCCGCCCATGTGGAATGGCAGATCGCCGAAGGCAGCAACGGCCTTGTGCCCGTGGGCACGACGGGGGAATCCCCGACGCTTTCCCACGACGAGCACAAACGGGTCGTTGAACTGTGCATTGAGGTTGCGGCGAAACGGGTTCCGGTCATCGCGGGTGCTGGCTCCAACAATACGGATGAAGCAATCGAGCTTGCGCTGCACGCGCAGGAAGCCGGTGCGGATGCGCTATTGGTGGTCACCCCCTATTACAACAAGCCGACGCAAAAGGGCCTGTTCGCGCATTTTTCCGCTGTCGCCGAAGCGGTGAAGCTGCCGATCGTCATCTACAACATCCCGCCGCGCTCGGTCGTGGATATGTCGCCCGAGACAATGGGTGCGCTGGTCAAGGCGCATAAGAACATCGTCGGTGTGAAGGATGCGACGGGCAAGCTTGACCGCGTTTCCGAACAGCGCATTTCCTGCGGCAAGGATTTCATCCAGCTTTCGGGTGAGGATGGTACGGCACTCGGCTTCAACGCCCATGGCGGTGTCGGCTGCATTTCGGTCACCGCCAATGTCGCGCCGCGCCTTTGTTCGGAGTTCCAGGCGGCAATGCTTGCCGGTGATTATGCCAAGGCACTGGACTATCAGGACCGCCTGATGCCGCTGCACAGGGCAATCTTCATGGAGCCCGGCGTCTGCGGCACTAAATATGCGCTGTCGAAGACACGCGGCGGCAATCGCCGGGTCCGTTCACCCTTGATGAGCACGCTGGAACCGGCGACGGAAGCGGCGATCGATGCGGCGCTGAAGCATGCCGGCCTGATGAACTGAGATACGCCTGACAACAATAAGGCGCGCCATGGGCAGCTTCGCAACAGAAGCCGTCCCGCGCGCCTTTTCTTTTTGCGGCGACAACATTACATAGATGTTTGAAAACCGCTCTCGGTAGCAAGGCCGAAGGCGCAATAAGAAAAACAAGGGATTGAAATATCATGGCCCCCAAAGGCAGCCAGCGCGTGGTGAACAAGATCGTTGCGGAAAACCGCAAGGCTCGTTTCAACTACGAGATCATCGATACCTATGAGGCGGGGCTGGTGTTGACCGGCACCGAGGTCAAGTCGCTGCGCGAAGGCAAGGCGAACATAGCAGAATCCTATGCCTCGGATGAGGGCGATGAAATCTGGCTGATCAATTCTCACCTGCCGGAATATCTGCAGGCCAACCGCTTCAACCACGAGCCGCGCCGCCGTCGCAAGCTGCTCCTGAACAAGCGCGAGATCAACCGCCTGCGCGCCGGCATCAACCGCGACGGCATGACGCTGGTGCCGCTGAAGGTCTATTTCAACGACAAGGGCCGCGCGAAGCTGGAACTGGCGCTGGCCAAGGGCAAGAAGCTGCACGACAAGCGCGAGACCGAGAAGGAACGCGACTGGAACCGGCAGAAGTCGCGGTTGCTGAAGGGTAATTCGCAGTGAGTTCTGCCGGGTAGGGGGACTGCGGTTTTTCCCTGCATAGTCCCTTCGGCCCAAGGAGTTGGGCTTGAACTGGACATCAAAAAATGCAGCGTTTTTTGATTTGGACTGCCAGCGTGCCACTCACGCATACGTCATCCTCGGGCTTGTCCCGAGGATCTGCAACGCCTTGATTTTGTTGACGTGGTTAGATCCTCGGGACAAGCCCGAGGATGACGTTGAGTGGATATGTCGACGTTCAAAAAATTAAACCGGGCAGCAGTGGTTCAAGGCCGCAATGACGAGGGAAATGCGCCTCTGTTGTCTTTCAAGCAGCCCGATACGTCCGCTCCACATGCGCCCCCGTTGCCGAAACGCTGAACCGGCTCACCAGCGCCGCCAGATTGGCGCTGACATCGCTCAGATTATGCGTGGCGGCATTGGTTTCTTCCACCATCGCCGCATTCTTCTGGGTCAGATTGTCCATGCTGTTGATCGCGGCACTGATTTCCTGAATGCCGACGGACTGCTCCTGCGCCGCCTTGGTCAGCGAGGTGATGTGATCCTTGATGTGATCGACCTTGTTGCCGATCGTATTTAAGGATTCTCCCGTCTTGTTGACCAGCGAAACGCCCTGCGTCACATCCTCGGAAGACTTGGCGATCAGCGTTTTGATTTCCTTGGCGGCGTTGGCGGAGCGCTGTGCGAGTTCCCGCACTTCCTGGGCGACAACGGCGAAACCCTTGCCGGCCTCGCCGGCGCGTGCGGCTTCCACGCCGGCATTCAGCGCCAGAAGGTTGGTCTGGAAGGAAATCTCGTCGATGACGGAAATGATCTGGGTGATCTTCTGCGACGATTCCTCGATGGCGCCCATGGCCTTCACCGCATCCGTCACCACATCGCGCGAGCGCGCCGCCTCAATTGCCGAGCTTTCGACGATGGCCTTGGCCTCTTCGGAGCGCTGGGCGGAGAGTTTGGAAATGGTGGTGATTTCCTCGACGGCGGCGGCGGTTTCCTCCAGCGCGGCGGCCTGCTGCTCTGTGCGGCGGGCCATGTCGTCGGTCGCAGACGTCAGTTCGCGCGTATTGCCGGAAATTTTGTTGGCCTCTTCGACGATCTGCGCAAATGCGCCGGAGAGATTGCCGACGGCAGCATTGAAATTGGCGATCAGCCCTTCGAATTGCGGCGCTGTCTTTTCACCGATGCTGGAGGTGAGATCGCCATTGGCCAGCCGGTCGAGGGCGTTGTTGAGCAGTTCGAGAACGTGATCCTGCTCCTTCTTCATCTGCGCCTGCTCGGCCTCCACCTTTTGCCGCTCGCTGGCAAGCACGTCGAGATAGACGGAGATCGAATAATCCATGTCGAGAAGGGCGGCCTTGATGGTGGCGGAGAGGGCGTCCTTCACCTTTTTGGCCTTCTTTTCCATGAAAAGGCCCTTCAATTCCGACTCGATCACCGCCTTGACGATGCCGTCGAGCATCAGGGCATAACCGCCGATATACCATCTCGGCTCCAGCCCCAGCCTTGCATGGGTGCGGCCGATGGCGGTCACGGCATTGGTGTAATCCTCATTGAACTTACCGGAGGCGATCCTTGACCAATGTTTGAGCTGCATGCTCTTGGCGTGGTGGATATGGGCCTCGCTGGAGAAGAACTTTGCCGTTTCCGGCACGGCGCGAACCTTCGTGTAAAAACGATCGAGAGACGCATCGAGAGAGCCGGTAATGACGCCCTTCATGCCTGAAAGATTTTGCCGCTCACCGGGGCCAAGCCCCAGAAAATTCAGTCTTTCATCGAGTTGTCGGTCGTTTTTAGCCTGGCCGTGCATGTCTGATCATCCTGCTTTGGCACCCAAATCATGTCTCTGGCGCCGGTGCGTGATTTAGACACGTCTAAAATTAACCAAGATATAATTTCGATTGGCTGGATTTGACGTTTGTTAATTAAAGCGGCAATTTTCCGGTCCCGGGGCAACGCCTGCGCAAACAAAAACGCGCCCGTTTTTTCGACGGACGCGTTTCTCGATGTGATGGAGCAAGCTCGGATCAGACCGTCTCGGGACCTTCGGCGTGACGCACAGGGCGCTCGTTCGGGTCGCGGCCGATTTCGGCCTTCAGCGTCATCAGATCGATGAAGTGGTCGGCTTGGCGGCGCAGATCGTCTGCAATCATGGCGGGCTGTGTGGCCATCGTCGAAACAACAGAGACCTTGCGGCCCTTGCGCTGCAGCGCGTCCACCAGTGTGGTGAAGTCGCCGTCGCCGGAGAACAGAACCAGGTGATCGACCGTCTCGGACTGTTCCATGGCATCGACTGCGAGTTCGATATCCATGTTGCCCTTGATCTTGCGGCGGCCGAGCGCGTCGGTGAATTCCTTCGCCGGCTTCGTCACGACCTTGTAGCCGTTATAATCCAGCCAGTCGATCAGCGGGCGGATCGAGGAATATTCCTGATCTTCGATAAGCGCGGTGTAATAATAGGCGCGCAGCAGATAGCCACGCTTCTGAAACGCCTTCAGAAGCTTGCGGTAGTCGATATCGAATCCCAGGCTTTTCGATGCTGCATAAAGATTGGCTCCGTCTATAAAGAGCGCAATTTTCTCCCGTGGATCGAACATTCCATCCCATTCCTTTTTTTGGAAAGGCCATTATCTGGCTTTTATTTCCGGTCGATAACGCTAAAAAAAGCATGTCGTATCAACGAACTTCGCATACCGCCGTTGCGTTTTAAGTAAGCTACCTTCCTGCGTATTCCAAGACAATTCTTCTAGACATTTTGTTCATCAGACGCCAAACATCGGCAATAAGGTGCCAAAAGACGCCAAAGACAGGAAAAACTTGAATTCCGCGGCCAATGGCTGTATCGGAAGCTGGAAGGCTTCGTCGCGAGGAATCCCAAGCGTTTTTCGCAAGGCACGAAGCGCAGATTCAATAGGTTAGAGCAACCCTTGTGCATCCCAAAGAAAGCACGGCGCTCTGATCCACGACATTACGACCCGCAAAGGACAGGCAATGGCCCGCGTCACAGTTGAAGATTGCATTGATAAAGTAGACAACCGTTTCGAGCTGGTGCTTCTCGCCAGCCATCGTGCGCGCCAGATTTCTCAAGGGTCCTCCATCACGGTTGACCGCGATAACGACAAGAACCCTGTCGTGGCGCTGCGTGAAATCGCCGACGAGACCTTGTCTCCCGACGATCTGAAGGAAGACCTCATCCATTCGCTGCAGAAGCACGTGGAAGTTGACGAGCCCGAGCCCGATCCGGTCACGCTCGCCGCCTCCGCTGCCGATGGCGAAGAGGACGACCAGCCGGAAACCGTCACTTTCGACCAGATGTCGGAAGAAGAACTGCTGGCCGGTATCGAAGGCCTTGTGCCGCCGGAAAAAAATGACGACTATTGATCCGGTTTTATGACGCCTTTGGCAGGCGGTGGTTACCGTCTGTCAATAGTTGCCGTCATAATCTGATCCCTATTGATGCAGCATTGTGCGCCGACCCCAAGGTTGGCGCGCTTTCTTTTTGTGGAATATCGCATGATGCGGCAATACGAACTCGTTGAGCGGGTTCAAAAATATAAACCGGATGCGAATGAGGCCCTGCTGAACAAGGCCTATGTTTACGCGATGCAGAAACATGGCCAGCAGAAGCGGGCCAATGGCGACCCCTATATCTCGCATCCGCTGGAAGTTGCCGCGATCCTCACCGAAATGCATCTCGACGAATCGACCATCGCGGTGGCGTTGCTGCACGATACGATCGAGGACACCACCGCCACCCGTGCTGAAATAGATGAACTCTTCGGCGAAGACATCGGCCGGCTGGTGGAGGGTCTCACCAAGCTCAAGAAACTCGATCTCGTCACCCGCAAGGCCAAGCAGGCCGAAAACCTGCGCAAGCTGCTGCTTGCCATTTCCGATGACGTGCGTGTTCTCCTGGTCAAGCTCGCCGACCGCCTGCACAATATGCGCACCATGGAATACATGCCGGCCGACAAGCGCAGCCGCATTTCCGAGGAGACCATGGAAATCTATGCGCCGCTCGCCGGCCGCATGGGCATGCAGGATATGCGCGACGAGCTGGAGGACCTGTCCTTCCGTTATCTCAATCCGGAAGCCTATGAGACGGTGACCAACCGTCTGCAGGAACTGGAAACCCGCAATGAAGGCCTCATCAAGAAGATCGAGGACGAGTTGCGCGAACTTCTGGTGGCCAACGGGTTGCTCGGCACGAACGTCAAGGGGCGTCAGAAGAAGCCCTATTCGGTATTCCGCAAGATGCAGTCGAAGTCGCTCTCCTTCGAGCAGCTTTCCGATGTCTACGGTTTCCGCATTCTGGTGGATGATATTCCCGGCTGCTACCGGGCGCTGGGCATTGTACACACCCGCTGGCGCGTGGTGCCGGGCCGCTTCAAGGACTATATCTCCACCCCGAAGCAGAACGATTATCGCTCCATCCACACCACCATCGTCGGCCCGTCGCGCCAGCGTATCGAGCTGCAGATCCGCACCAAGCGCATGCATGAGATCGCCGAATTCGGCATCGCCGCCCATGCGCTCTACAAGGACGGCGAAAACGGCGAGGGCGATCTGCTTTCGAAAGAAAGCAATGCCTATTCCTGGCTGCGCCACACCATCGAATCGCTGGCCGAAGGCGACAGCCCGGAAGAATTCCTGGAGCATACCAAGCTTGAGCTGTTCCAGGATCAGGTGTTCTGTTTCACGCCCAAGGGCAAGCTGATTGCCCTGCCGCGTGGCGCGACCCCCATCGATTTCGCCTATGCGGTGCACACCAATATCGGCGACACCACGGTCGGCGCCAAGATCAACGGGCGGATCATGCCGCTCGTCACCCGGCTCAACAATGGCGACGAGGTGGAGATCATCCGTTCCGGCGTGCAGGTGCCGCCCGCCGCCTGGGAAGAGGTTGTGGTGACGGGCAAGGCCCGCTCGGCCATTCGCCGCGCCACCCGCATGGCCATCCGCAAGCAATATTCCGGCCTCGGTTATCGTATTCTCGAGCGCACCTTCGAGCGCGCCGGCAAGGCATTCTCTCGTGAAGCGCTGAAGCCCGTGCTGCATCGTCTGGCGCAGAAGGACGTGGAAGACGCCATCGCCGCCGTTGGCCGCGGTGAGGTCTCCTCGCTCGACGTGCTGCGTGCGGTGTTCCCGGATTATCAGGACGAGCGCGTGACGGTGAAGATGACCGGCGACGACGGCTGGTTCAACATGCGCAGCGCCTCCGGCATGGTCTTCAAGATCCCCGGCAAGTCGCGCTCCGTTCTGGAGGATGACGGCGCGGCCGAGATGCTGGACGGACCGGACCCGCTACCGATCCGTGGCCTTTCCGGCAATGTTGATGTGCATTTCGGTGCGGCTGGTGCCGTTCCGGGCGACCGCATCGTCGGCATCATGGAAAAAGGCAAGGGCATCACCATCTATCCCATTCAGGCGCCGGCGCTTCAGCGCTTCGACGATGAACCGGAACGCTGGATCGATGTCCGTTGGGATCTCGATGAGGCGAACAAGTCGCGCTTCATGGCGCGGGTGATGATCAATGCGCTGAACGAGCCGGGCACGCTCGCCTCCGTCGCGCAATCGATCGCGACGCTTGATGTCAACATCCGCGGGCTCAACATGGTCCGCATCGGCACTGACTTCTCCGAACTGGCGCTGGATGTCGAAGTCTGGGATCTCAGGCAGCTGAACCAGTTGCTGTCGCAGCTCAAGGATCTCGATTGCGTGTCGACGGTCACGCGTGCCTTCGATTGAGGCATTTTTGATCTTTTGCAAATACCAAAAGGCCGTTGTTATGCGCTCAATGCATGGCAGCGGCCTTTTCCTGTCTCTGGTCGCTGCTGTGGTTTGCGACTATCTTCCTTTCAGAAATTGAAAACGGAAAACGCGGCGTGCCGGTGGTCCTACACCGATGAGAAACGCCATTTCCAAACTGAAAGGACATGAAATCATGTTTACTCCGCTTCGCAAGATCGCCCGAGCCGTTCGTGGCAAGACGACCCAGGAACGCGAATTCGATTATCTCAGCGGCTCGGTATCGAATGTCGACCTCGAGTTCCGTCAGCGCGAAATCGACCGCGGCCTGTTCCGCCGGTAATGCACTCAGCGCATGGCAGCCCTTCGCCATGCGTATGTGGTTCACGAGTTTCGCAGCCATTGTGGCGCGGTCTCGCGCTCTGCAAGAAAAACAATGCGGCTGCGCACCAACAAGCGCGGATCCACGACGGGAGCATCCTTCTTACTCCCGTTCCCCGGAACATTCCGGCTCAACACCGGAATGGCGGTGAGAAGAATATCCGGCAAAACACCTTTGTCGTCCGCCAGCCTCTTGGCTCCGCCCGGGCGATGAAATAAACTGCACCCATGCCGTTTCGCCGCCGTGAACCCGTTGGTTTTTCAGAAAAGATTCGCGACCTCTTTTGGCCGCGCACGGGGTTTTCCCGTTCGCTGCGCTATATGAAGCTGCGCCTTCTCAGGCTTTCCGCCTCTCCCCATTCGGTTGCCGCCGGTGTTGCGATTGGTGTGGGCGTGGCGTGGACACCCTTTCTCGGTATCCATATCATCATCGCCATGGCGCTCGGTTTCCTCATGCGCGTCAATCTCGTGGCCGCAGCACTCGGCACCACCTTCGGCAATCCGCTGACATTTCCGTTCATCTGGGCGTCCACCTGGGAGCTGGGGCATTTCATCCTCGGCCGGCAGAAGACGGCAAGTGCGGCGCATGTGGATTTCGTCGCGCTGTTCAGCCATCTCGAATTCCGGCAGATATGGACGCCGGTGCTGGAACCCATGACCATCGGTGCGTTGTTTCCCGCTGCCATCAGCGCTGTCATTGCCTATATCGCCGTCTACAGCCTCATCAGCGGCTTCCAGCGGCGCAAGATGGAAAATCTCGCCCACCGCGCCGCCAATAAGAATGCTTCTCTGGAGATGTTGAAATGATCATTGGATTGGGCAGCGACCTGATCGACATCCGCCGCGTCGAAAAATCGATCGAGCGTTTCGGCGAACGTTTCACCCATCGCTGTTTCACCGATATCGAACGGGCGAAATCGGATGGCCGGAAAAACCGTGCCGCGTCTTACGCCAAGCGTTTCGCTGCCAAGGAAGCCTGCTCCAAGGCGCTTGGAACCGGACTTGCGAACGGCGTTTTCTGGAAGGATATGGGCGTCGTCAATCTGCCGGGCGGCAAACCGACCATGATCCTGACCAACGGAGCAGGGGATAGGCTGGCGGGCATGCTGCCGCCCGGTCATCGCGCCAATATCCATCTGACGATCACGGATGACTTCCCCTATGCTCAGGCATTTGTGATTATCGAAGCGGTTCCCGTGAACGGGTAAGGCGTGCTGCCGTCATAAAGGCGCTCTATTTGCAGAGGTGTCACAGAAGCGCTTCCCTTCGGGCTGGAAAGGTTCTAGAGAAGTCGCAGAAATATGAAAGCGTTGCCGGCTGCGTGAAACAGCATCACCCGCCGCAGGCGCGACAAGCAACGGCCCGGGAGCTTCTGAGATCGAAGGAGCCGGGGAACAATCAGGCAGGTCTATAAGTGTCCGAAAAAGCTGAGAAGAAGCAGAACGCCCTCTGGGAGAACGTCAAGGTCATCATTCAGGCGCTGCTGCTGGCCATGGTCATCCGCACCGTGCTGTTTCAGCCCTTCACGATCCCGTCAGGCTCGATGATGCCGACGCTTCTGGTTGGCGACTATCTGTTCGTCAACAAGTTCTCCTACGGCTATTCGAAATATTCGCTGCCCTTTTCGCCGAACCTCTTTTCCGGCCGTATCCTCGAATTCAGCAAGCCGAAGCGCGGCGATGTCGTGGTCTTCCGCCTGCCGCCCAATCCTGAAGTGGATTACATCAAGCGCCTGGTCGGCTTACCCGGTGACCGTGTGCAGGTGACGAACGGCGTGCTGTTCATCAACGGCCAGCCGGTTCCGAAGCAGCCAGACGGCACCTTCACCTCGGATTACCGCGCCGATCCGGGCACCAATGTGCCGGTCTTCCGCGAAACACTCGATAATGGCGTCACCTACGACACGCTCGACCAGTCGCCAGACTCGCGCGGCGACAACACCCGCGAATTCGTGGTGCCGGAAGGCCATTATTTCATGATGGGCGACAACAGAGACAATTCGCTCGACAGCCGTTTTGACGTCGGTTTCGTGCCGGAAGAAAACCTGATTGGCCGCGCCAGCATCATCTTCTTCTCGCTGGGCAACGACACGCCGTTCAGCCGCATTTGGGAATGGCCGGCCAACATGCGTTGGGACCGCCTGTTCAAGGTTGTGGGATGAGCAAGACCAAGCCGCTGTCGATTGCGGAGATTTCCCGTCTCGAAGCGTTGATCGGATATGAATTCAAGGAAAAGGCCCGGCTAGACCGGGCCTTGACCCATGCCAGCGCCCGTTCTGCCGCAGCCGGCAATTACGAGCGGCTGGAATTTCTGGGCGACCGCGTTCTCGGTCTCTGTGTTGCCGAACTGCTGTTTTCCACTTTCCGCAACGCCAGCGAAGGCGAGCTTTCCGTTCGCCTGAACCAGCTTGTCAGCGCTGAATCCTGCGCCGCGATCGGCGACGAGATGGGCCTGCATAATTTCATTCGCACCGGATCGGACGTGAAGAAGCTGACCGGCAAGGCGATGCTGAACGTGCGCGCTGATGTTGTCGAAAGCCTGATCGCCACCATCTATCTGGATGGCGGGCTGGAAGCGTCGCGCAAATTCATTCTGAAATACTGGCAGGGCCGCGCGACCAGCGTGGATGCCGGCCGGCGTGATGCCAAGACCGAGTTGCAGGAATGGGCGCATGCCCGATTTGCGGCGACACCCGCTTACCGGGTTGACGATCGCTCCGGACCGGATCACGATCCCAGCTTCACCGTGACGGTGGAAATTCCCGGCGTGAAGCCGGAAACCGGCGTCGAGCGCTCCAAGCGCGCGGCCGAACAGGTGGCGGCCACCAGATTGCTGGAGCGCGAAGGCGTCTGGCAGAAAAGCCCCACCAAAAACTGAGCACCCACCTTAGGGTGCCAGAATCGAGCGCATGGCGGACCCGCGGGCCGCATGTTGAATACCTCTGACCTTGATGGATAACATGACCGATCACGAAAACCCCGCCATTGAAGGCGAAGACAACAACCTTCCGACCCGTTCCGGTTTTGTGGCCCTTATCGGCCCGACCAATGCCGGCAAGTCGACGCTGGTGAACAGGCTGGTTGGCGCTAAGGTTTCGATCGTCAGCCACAAGGTGCAGACGACGCGGGCCGTGATGCGCGGCATCGCCATTCACAAAAATGCGCAGATCGTTTTCATGGACACGCCCGGCATCTTCAAACCGCGCCGCCGGCTCGACCGCGCCATGGTTACTTCGGCCTGGGGCGGCGCGAAGGATGCGGATCTCATTCTGCTTTTGATCGACAGCGAGCGCGGCCTGAAGGGTGATGCCGAGGCCATTCTCGAAGGGCTGAAGGATGTTCCGCAGAAGAAGATCCTCTGCCTCAACAAGATCGACCAGGTGAAGCGGGAAGACCTTCTGAAGCTCGCCGCCGCCGCCAATGAGACGGTCGCGTTTGACCGCACCTTCATGATTTCCGCCACCAACGGTTCGGGCTGCGAAGACCTGATGGATTACCTGGTGGAGGCGCTGCCGGAAGGCCCGTGGTATTATCCGGAAGACCAGATTTCCGATCTGCCGATGCGCCAGCTCGCGGCCGAAATCACCCGCGAAAAACTGTTCCTGCGCCTGCATCAGGAATTGCCCTACGCCTCGCATGTCGAGACGGAAAAGTGGGAGGAACGCAAGGACGGCTCCGTGCGCATCGAGCAGGTGATCTATGTCGAGCGCGACAGCCAGAAGAAGATCGCGCTGGGCAAGAACGGCGATGCGATCAAGGCGATCTCCACCGCCTCGCGCAAGGAACTGTCTGAGATCCTCGAGCAGCCGGTGCATCTTTTCCTGTTCGTCAAGGTGCGCGAGAACTGGGGCGACGACCCCGAGCGTTTCCGTGAAATGGGTCTCGAATTCCCGCGGGGCTAACTGGTATCCGTTTCGTTCCTCATTCCTGTGACAAGCACAGGAATGAGGACGGAGCGGGCATAGGGGATCTCTGCACAAATAACGAACTGAATATCTTCAGCTATCATCTGGAACCGAATACGTTCGGGCGGGTTGTTCCAAAACAATTGGGCGCAACCTTTTTTGATGATGGATATTCATGTCGCCAAAAAAACCGAACGGAATCTCCACCACCCCGTGCCAGCAATGTCCCCTGCGCGATCTGCCGCACTTCCGGGACTTTTCCTCCCCCGAACTCGATTTCGTCTCCCGTTTCAAGACGGGAGAGCTCGCGGTGGAAAGCGGCTCCGTCATCCTGATGGAAGGCTCGCACAGCGCCCATCTCTATACCGTCCTGCATGGCTGGGCTTTTCGTTACAAGACGCTGGAGGACGGCCGGCGGCAGATCCTCAACTATGTCATGCCGGGTGATCTCGTTGGTCTGCAGGGCACGGTGATGGGGGAAATGCAGCATTCGGTGGAGGCGCTGTCGCCGGTGACGCTCTGCGTCTTCGAGCGGTCGCGCCTCAACAATCTCTTCACCGATCATCCGAGCCTTGCCTATGACCTGACCTGGATCGCGGCAAGTGAGGAACGCATGCTCGACAGCCATCTCCTCAGCATCGGGAGGCGTACCGCACTGGAGCGCGCGGCCTATCTCATCGCATTCCTCTACAGCAAGGCGAAGGCGGTTGATCTCATGCGCGGCGAAACGCCTATTCCTGTCACCCAGCAGCATGTGGCGGATACGCTCGGCCTTTCCATCGTGCACACCAACAAGACCTTGAGAAAGCTGGTCGATCGCGGCCTGATCCGCTGGACGGACAAGGGCTGTCTGGTGCTTGATAATGCCGGGCTGGCCCATGTGGCCGGCTGGGAAAGCGACGAGAAGCGTCAAAGGCCCTTCATCTGATCTTCTTCCGACATGTCTTTTTTAAATGACGCTGGAGCCGTAATTTGCGACTCCTGTAGTGATATCTCGCTTGAGATCACGCCGCAGATCGTGGCATCGAGCCTTTCGGCTGTTTATTTAGGAAGAAGAAAACATATGGTGCCACAACGGGTTATCATCGTTGAGGATGAATATCTGGTGGCGCTTGATGTCGAAGCGGTTCTCCAGTCCATGGGGGTGGAAACGGTCGTGATCGCCACGACGCTTGGGCAGGCAAGGCAAGCCGTCGAACAGGACGGCGCCGATTGCGTTCTTCTCGATGTCAGCCTGACGGATGGCAAGAGTTATGATTTCGCGCGCGGATTGCGCGAGGTAGGCATTCCTTTCGGTTTCGTCAGCGGTTACGGCGATACGACGGGGTTTCCCGATGATCTCTCGCAGTCGCCTCTGCTCGGCAAGCCCTTCGGGGAGAATGAAATCATGGATTTTGTTCTCAAACTCGTCGGCATGCCAAGCGACGCTGTAAAAGAATAACGTTTCGGCGCCAGATCGGTTATGATCGGGCTTGAATCGAAATTCGGACAGGTTTCATGCAGTGGCAGGATGAGGCGATCATTCTCGGCTTTAAACGCCATGGCGAGACAAGTGTCATCGCCGAGGTGATGACCCCTTCGCGCGGCCGCCATCTGGGCATGGTGCGCTCCGGCCGGTCTCGCACTATGCAGCCGGTGCTGCAGGCGGGAAACCGGGTGGATGTCATCTGGCGAGCGCGGCTGCATGATCATCTCGGGGAATTCCGTATCGAACCGCTGCAATTGCGCGCAGCACAGTTGATGGAGACGGCGACGGCCGTTTACGGTGTGCAGGCCATGGGCGCTTTGCTCAGGCTTCTGCCGGAGCGCGATCCGCATCCGCATCTTTACCAGGCGCTGGATGTCATTCTCGACAATCTCCATGAGCCGGTCGATGCCGGTGAATTGTTCGTGCGCTTCGAACTGGCGGTGCTGAATGATCTCGGTTTCGGCCTTGATCTTACAGAATGTGCGGCGACGGGGCTGCGCAGCGATCTCATCTATGTCTCACCGAAGACGGGCAGGGCGGTCTGCCGCACGGCGGGCGCCCCCTATGCGGCAAGGATGCTTGCGCTTCCCGCCTTTCTCGGCGAAGGCCAGTCGAAGGCGGCCGATCCCGAAAGCCTCGCGGCGGCGTTTCGGCTGACCGGCCACTTCCTTCACCGGCATGTTTATGATCCGCGCGGCATGAATGAAAACGCCGCCCGCGACGGTTTCGTGCAGGCGGCGCTGAAGGCGCTGGAGCGTAAGGCTGCGCCGCCCACTCTCGATAAAGCGGTCTAGAGCATTTCCAGGAAAAGTGGACCCCGGTTTTCCGTCAGGAAATGCGCTCCAGTCTCATGCCATGGCAGGCCGTGGTGCCGGCCGCTCCTGAATGGGCCAGTGCACGATGGCCGCAAAAATCCCGAGGCCAACGCCGAGCCACCAGACGATATCGTAGGTGCCGAACCGGTCATAAAGGAAGCCCCCCAGCCACACGCCGAGGAACGAGCCGATCTGGTGGGTGAGGAAAACCACGCCGCCCAGCATGCCGAGATGGCGGGTGCCGAACATGATTGCCACCAGCGCATTGGTAGGCGGCACGGTGGAAAGCCACAGAATACCCATGACCGAGGCGAAAAGAATGACCGAAAGCGGCGATTGCGGCAGCAGCAGGAAGGCCGTGACCACGACCGAGCGGGCGATATAGATATAGGCCAGCAGATAGGGTTTCGAATAACGCTGGGCGATAACCCCGGCGGCGAGCGAGCCGATGATGTTGAAGAAGCCGATCAGCGCCATGGCGATGACGGCGTAACGCGGTTCGATGCCGATATCGCCGAGATAGGCCGGGAAATGTGCTGTTATGAAGGCCACCTGAAAACCGCACACGAAGAAACCGGTGGTCAGAAGCAGATAGCTCTTGTGGCCAAGCGCTTCCTTCAGCGCTTCGCCCGCCGTCTGCTGGAACTGTGCCTGCGACTGGCTGCCGGAGGAGGAATTGCCGCGCATCGGCCATGCCAGCAGCGGAACGAGCACCATCATGGCAGCCAGCCAGACGAGGCTGTCCGACCAGCCATAGGCGGAAATCAGCCCCTGGCTGATGGGCGCAAACAGGAACATGCCGGCCGAACCCGCCGCCGTGCCGATGCCGAAGGCAAGCGAGCGCTGCTGCGGCGTGACGTGGCGCGCGAAGGCGGAAAGAATGACGCTGAAGGAACCGGCGGCAATGCCAAGCCCGACAAGCACGCCGCCGCCAAAATGCAGCCAGAAAGGCGAGGTGCCGAAGGACATGCAGACGAGACCTGCGGCATAAAGAATGCCTGACAGAACGAGCACGCGGCCCGTGCCGTATTTATCAGCCATCGCGCCGAAGAAAGGCTGGCCAAGGCCCCAGAACAGGTTCTGCAAAGCCATGGCAAGACCGAAGGTGGAACGATCCCAGCCGGTATCGGCAAGCATCGGCAACTGGAAGAAACCCATGGCCGAACGGGGTCCGAAGGTCATGACCGCAATCAGCGACCCGGCTGCGATAATCAGCCAGGGCATGGTCTGGCGTGTGGCTTGCGACATGAACATTCCCCCATCGCAGCGCGCGCCCAAAAAGAAGGGCCATGGCTTGCCGCGGATTCCTCTATGATCGGATGAATATTATCTTTTGTCAGCCCGTCCCACTAGCGACTTTTCTTGACGGCCATTATTCATGCCATTGATGGAATACGGTCGGAGCGACGACGATGAAACAGAATATCTACGACGACGCAGGCTTTTTCGAGCGTTATAGCGCCATGCCGCGTTCCATCGAGGGTTTGCGCCAGGCCGGCGAATGGCATGAGCTGCGCGCCATGCTGCCGGACCTGAAAGACAGGTCTTTTCTCGATCTCGGCTGCGGTTTCGGCTGGCATTGCCGTTATGCGGCGGAACAGGGGGCGGCGCACATTGTCGGCGTCGATCTCTCGGAAAACATGCTGCGCCGCGCTGCCGAAATCAATGGCGGCCCGGGCATCGACTATCGCCGGGCAGCGATTGAAGACATTGATTTTCCGCAGGAGAGTTTCGATGTGGTGCTGAGTTCTCTCGCCCTGCATTACGTCCGCGATCTCGACGCGGCATTCGCGAAGATTTTCGCGGTGCTGAAAGCCGGCGGTGATTTCGTCTTTTCCATCGAGCATCCGGTGTTCACCGCGCTGGAAAAACAGGACTGGTTTTATGGCGAGGATGGTGAAATCCTGCACTGGCCGCTCGACAACTATCAGAACGAAGGCGTGCGCCATTCCAACTGGATGGCGGATGATGTGGTCAAATATCACCGCACCGTATCAGGCATTCTCAACGGCTTGCTGTCCGCCGGTTTTGCCCTGACGCAGCTGGCGGAGCCGCGCCCCGATCCGGCTTTGATGGCCGAGCGCCCGGAACTGAAGCACGAGGACCGCCGTCCGATCTTTCTGATCGTCGGGGCGAAGAAGCCGTAATCACGCTCCTTCCTCTCCTCATCCCTGTGCTCGTCACAGGGATCCAGCCAGCCCAAGTCCTTGGGCTGAAAAGATTCTTCTCGCCGCGCAGACGCGCGTCGGCAGGATTCCTGTGACAAGCACAGGAATGAGGGCGGGAGGGTGTGCCCGTACAGAGCCAAGCCGCCGACTTACCGCCGCTTGATTGCCCAGCCCTCCGGCCGTTCCTCGACCACCTTAGCCACATCGCCAACGGACAGACTGCCCTGACCGCGCGGCGTCACGTTCCAGCCGAAGAGCGGGCCGGGCACGCGCCGATCACTCGACATCCGGATGCGGCCCATGGCTTTCATGGGTGAGGGCACATCGCGGGAGCCGGTCATCTGGTCCTGCGTGGTCATGATGCAGCGGGCGCAGGGTTTGACGAGATCAAAACGAATGCCGCCGATCTCGATGGCCGCCCAGCGATCCTCCGCCCATGGCTCGTCCGTCTCCAGCACGATATTCGGCCGGAACCGTTCCATGCCGACAGTGTCCTCGCCATTTCCGCTCATATTGTCGTTGAGTGCGGCAAGCGAGGCGGTGGTGGTGACCAGGATCTGGTAGCCGTCGGCAAAGGTGACGGGGGTTTCATTGCCTGTCCATTCAAGGCTTGCGATACGCTTTGCGGCATCGTCGAAGAATACCAGCTTCACCTCGCGCCCAAGCCAGGCCGAGAGTGTGTCGTTGGTGTCGTCAGCGGCGATATTGGCGCTGACGACTGATTTCCACACCGCCACATCCATGCGCTGCCCGGAGGGGCGTGCGAAAATCTCGCCATTCTTCTCGCGCGAAAGCACCATGCCGCCATCGTCGTGTCGTGCCAGCACGGTGGCGATGGCAGGCAACTCGCGCTGGGTGATGAAATGGCCGGAAGGGTCGGTCAGCATGGCGCGGCGGTCACCCGGCAGGCCTTCCGCCGAAACGGCGCTTTCCTTAAGCGCAATGCCGCGCGCGCTTTTGAGCGGATAGATGTTGAGTTCGGTCACGCGCATCTTGGATATCCTCAAATCTCGTCGAGAAACAGGTCTAGCACCTGTTTCAGCCGCTCATGGCGGGCTTTGGCCATCTGCCGCCCCGTTTCGGTGCGGAAGCCATCGGCCAGCTTGAACAGTTTGGTTTCGAAATGGTCGATGGCATAGGCGCGGTCATCAAGCGGTCGCTCCTTCGCCAGCGGATCGGCCGGGTCGTAAAGCGCTGAGCCCATGCGCCCGGCAATATAAAAGCAGCGCGCGGCACCAATCATCCCGATGGCATCCAGCCGGTCGGCATCCTGAAGGATTTTTGCCTCCAGTGTCTGCGGCTCGATATTGGCGGAAAAGCTATGGGTGGTGATGGCATGGGCCGCGGCGTCGATATCCTGCTTCTGCCAGCCGAGTCCGGCCAGAATGCCTGATGCTTTTTCCGCCGCCAGCCGCGAGGCCTGCACCCGCAAGGGCGAATTCTTTTCCACGGCCACGCAATCATGCAACAGCACGCTTGCCGCCAGCACATTGCCATCCCCGCCTTCGCCCGCATGGATGCGCATGGCGTTGCGGAAGACACGGTGAATATGGGCAAGATCATGCGAGCCGTCGCCTGTATCGGCGGCATGCGGTATCAGGTCCTGCGCGAGCGCCGCATAGGGCGCGAAAGCCTCGGCCGCGATCATGCCTTCGGCTTCCGGGTGAGGATTTTCTGGTAGAACAGGCCGATGCCGATCAGCACCGCGCCGAGCCCTATGAAGGACAGGGCTCTCAGCACACCTTCAAGATTGCTCATGTCGATCAGGAAGGCCTTGGCAACCGAGATCAGCACGAAGGCAGCCGATGCCAGACGCAGGCTACGGGCATTAAAGCGCGAGCCGAGCACGAGCAGCAACACGCCGATCAGCAGCCAGACCACGGAATAGCTGTAGGTCTCGCCTTGCATGAAACCCTTCCAGTCGGCAATGTTTTCGCCCTGCCAGAAACGGCGCACCGAAAGCGTGGCCCAGGCGAAGCCGAGTGCTGCACCCGCCACCGCCAGCATGCTGACATAGAGCGGGGGACGTTTTCCCCGCGCATAATAGGCAAGGCCGCCATAGGCGAGCGCCGGCAACAGGTAACCGATCAGCAGCAGGTTGAGCACCGGGATGCGGCCGGTATTTTCGCCGGTGAAGTAGGGGTTGAGCGTGAAGAAATGCATCGTCAGCACATTGATGACGGCGATCACGCCGGCAATCATCGAACCGTAACGGAAGACGGGGCTCGGGCTCTTCAGATCGAGCGTCATCAAGACACCTGAGAAACCGATGGTCAGCAGCGTATAGATCGACTGTTCGCCAAGTGTCGGTACGCTGTTGTCAAGCGTGCCGCCATTCATCGCGTGGCGGATGAGGATGGCGACGGCGAGAAGCCCCATCACGCTGGCAATCGCCTGCAGGAAGTTCTTGGCCCGGACACCCGGCCAGTCGCGCAGCAGCCAGGCCGAGGCGACGGCCAGCAGGGCGGGAATGCCATAGCCCGGCAGAAGCGCGTTGAAAACAGGCGTGGTGCCGAGGTTCTGCGGCCCGACGAGGGTGGGTTCCCAGGCGATACGGCCGAGAACGGCAACGCTTGCCACCGCCATCACCCAGGGCAGCACCTCCCAGTTGCGCTTGCGGCTTGCCAGCACATAGACAAAACCGATGACGGAAAGCAGCACGGTTGTCACCAGCCCTTCCGTCAGCGTGTGCAGGCTGAGCGCGAAGGCGGCAAAGGAACCGAGCACGAGAATGTTGAGCGGTTTGCGATAGGCCTCATTGTTCTGCCGGTGCAGCCATTCGGCACCTGCAATCAGCACGAAGCCAAGCCCGAGACCGTAGGCGGCATGCAGCCAGTCTCGGCCGAGATTGCCGAAAAGGACGAAGCTGGTGGTTCCTATCCAGACCGGGAAAAGGGCAATCAGGAACGCCCACAGCTTGGCGAAGCTCTGGTCTGCTGGCCCTTTTCGCTTGATGAAAGAAAATCCGCACAGCACCAGAATGGCGCCGAATGAGAGGCTCGCCGCGACGTTTGAGCCTGTGCCGCTACTGACCGATGGCAAAGTCACCGCGGCGGCTCCACCGAGTAACGGATCGAAAGCGAAGAACCGTTGTCCTAGGAATGCGACGCCGGTCTGTGCCGTCAGCGCCGCGAAAATTGCCGGCCAGACGGCGAAATGACGGCTCGCACCGAGTGCAGCGAGTGCGGCAAGGAGTACAAGCATCGCAAATGCAGGATGGATACTTATCCCGCCATCGGCAAGTAAGATGGCGACCGTTGGGAGCGCAACGGCAAGAGACACGGTGAGACTAATCGCCAGGGACGGCCTTGAAAATAGGTGTATCAGCCGCATCGCGGTCGTTTCGGCCTTTGCCTCTTCCGGCGCGTATATATCGCGGTTGGCTTTATCAAATGCCGCTCCCGGCCAAAGCCAGATTGTTCCGGCAATCATGATCAGCAGGGAAATAACGACAGGTTCGACACTGACGGTCTCGGAAAAACCGATATAGCCGAGCGCCCATAGACCAAGTCCCACATTGGCAAGCGATGGAACCACCGTCCAGCCCTGTCGGCGCGCGGCCGCGGCGGTCGCCAGCCACGAGATCGTCAGGAACACGAAAAGCGCCCAGATATTTGGCGTTTCGCTGGAAATCAGCGCCGGAGTCAGCATCGAACCGAGAAGGCCGAGACCGGCCAGCGCCTGTCCGTGCAGAAGCGATAGTCCGATGGTGGCAAAGGCGACAACACCGAGCAGGACAAATGCCGTGCCGGAGCCGATATAGTCGTAAATGCCATAGGCGGCATAGACCACGCCGAACAGCGTCAATGCGCCCGCTGCCGTCAGCACGCCCGGTATCATGGCGTTGGAATAGGTGGTGGCGATGCCCGGCAACGCCTTGCGGCGGATCGCCTCGCCGGCAAGCCCGAGGAAAAGACCGAAAATGGCGGCGAGCGCGAGCCTGACCGCCGGGCTCAGGAGACCCGATTCGATAGAGTATTTCACGAGGAAAATGCCGCCAAGTGCCAGCGCCAGCCCGCCGGCCCAGACGGCCCAGCGGGCGCCCAGCAGGCTTTCGAAGCTTTCCTTCGCTGCCGGTGCTTCGGCAGTCTCTACAGCAGGCGCAGGCTGGGCCTCTTCGCGCGCGAGTTCTTCCGGTACTGCCGTGGCTGCGGCTTCGTCGGTCTCGGATGCGTATGCAGCTTGGGAAGCTGTTGCTTCCGGTGCGGCTTCGCTTTCTGTTTCCGCTGCGAAATCCGATTTTTCCGCTGTTTCCGCGGTCTCTGCCTGCGTCATCGCCGGAGCGACCACCCCCGCAGCCATCAGCCGCTTGAGGCTGTGAACCTCCCGTTCCAGAGACTTGATTCGGCTTGAATTGCGGATGCTCGCGACCAGCGTGTAGATGAAGGCCGCGACGAGGGCGAGGATAAACAGCGGGATGTCCAAACGGGCTCTCCAATTATGAAGCTGTTTTTAAAGCCCTTTTGGTGAATTTATGCAAGGCCCGGTTGATTGGGGCACAAGCGAGCCGCTTGTTTCTTCTCCCCGCCGGGGAGAAGATGTCCCGAAGGGACAGATGAGGGGGTAAGCTCTCGGTCCATCGCTGACCTCGCCCCCTCATCCCGCTGCCGCGACCTTCTCCCCGGCGGGGAGAAGAACGCAAGGCGCAGCCGCTCGGTCCTATGCGCCGCTCGAATCAGGAAGCATCCACCAGCCAGCGCCGCGCCACGTCGATATCGGTGAGCCCGAGTTCGTGCCCGTCCTCAAGCGTTTCCACCTCAACCGTTGCGCCGCTTGCCGCAAGCCTTCCTTGCAGCTCGCTCGCGCCGTCGCGGTATTTGTCGCGTTCTCCCGCAACAAGCAGAAAATTGCGGCCGGAAAGATCGCTCTCCGGCCATGTTTCAAGAACCGGCATCGGGCGGTAGAGCAGGGCGTCGCCGGCAAGCTCCGGATAAAGTGCTGCAAAGGCCGCATAGAAGTTCGCGCCATTGGAATGGCCGATGAACCGCAGTTTCGAGCGATCGAGACCATAGGCGCGGATTGCCCCTTCCACAAAGGCGGCAAAGGCCTCCGCTTCCGAGGCGATATCATTCTGGTCGAAGCTGAAATCGGGGAAGCGCCGAAACCAGCGGGCGATATCTTCTTCCGTGCTGCGGCCGCGCACGCCGAGGAGGGTGGCGCGGGGTGCCGCCCTGTGCGCCAGCGGCATCAGGCTCGTTTCGCTGCCGCCGGAACCGTGCAGCAGGATGATGGTGCTGCCGTCAGGCTCCGCAGGTGTATAGAAACGGTGCACGAAGGGCAGGTCGCGATAGACGATCCGCTCTTCCCCCGGCATTGCAAATTGCGGCAGGGCAACACGCACATCCGCTTCATCCTTCATGAAGAGCGGCGGAATGAACAGCTCTTCGCCAAGCGTCGCCAGCGGTTCGTCCACCGTCATGCCGGGCGCATCCGTTGCCATCTCAATCAGCACGCCGCCCGGCTCCCGGACGTAGAGCGAGTGGAAATATTTCCGGTCATGGGCATTGGTGGTGCTGGAATTCAGTGATTTCAACCCGGTTAGAACCGTGGTCAGCTCATCCATGTCCTTCGCACGGAAAGCGATGTGGTCCACCGTGCCGGTGCCGGGCGCGCTGGACCAGAAGCCGGTCGCATCACGCACGTCAATAATGTCGCCGCTGTCGGAAACGAGCCGGCGGATCGCGCCCGCCTGGCTTTCCTGCCGGTAACCGAAGTGTTTTTCCAGAAACGCCACGGTTTCTTCCGGCACCTCGCTCAGCATGGTTGCACCATAGATTCGGCGAATGGCATCTTCCGTGGAGATATCGACCGTCACATGCGGCGTCGCATCAGCAAAGGCGTGGGTGCCGACCAGCTTGACGATCAGGCCATCAGGGTCTTTCAGCCGGATGACGGGCGCACCGAATTCGTCCGATGGTCCCTCGGCGCGCAGGCCGAATTTTAGCGCCCGTGTCAGCCAGAATCCAATCGCCGCGGGATCGATCGCCACGGAAATTTCCAGCGTCTGCCCGTATCCGACGCGACCCTGACCGCCATCTTCCCAGACCAGAAAGGTCAGTAACGAGCCGGGAGAGCCGATATCGTCGCCGTAAAGCAGATGCAACTGCATGGCGTCCTCGAAGCCGGCCGTGCGCTTGACCAGCCGCAGCCCCAGGAAACCGGCGTAAAAATCCACATTCGCCTGCACCTTCCGGGTGATCATGGTGATGTGGTGTATTCCAAGTGCAGAATTCATGTCGCCGTCCCGCCGTTTCGCCTGCTGTTCGTGGCCCTATTTGTCTCACGCTGCCCCTGATCCGCAACCCCGGCAAATGAGAACGATGTGTTCTCTGTGTGAACGATATTTCCACACCTTCGTTGCACGCGGGATGGGCAGAATTGCCAGCTGTTTGCCTGTGTATCGATCATTTATGCATATAAAATAAGCATACAAAATAACGGCTATTTTGTATGCAATTTTATCTTGCCTTGAGGGTTGGAATTGGGTCTTATGCAACCAATCCAGCAAAACCATCAGGGGGAATAGATGATTTTAACGCGCAGGTTGTTGTCCAGAACGCTGGCCCTTGCCGCCATCGGTGCGGCCGCTGGCTTTTCGCTGCCGGTGACGGGTGCTTATGCTGAAACGCCGGTGAAATTCACGCTCGATTGGAAATTCGAGGGACCAGCCGCCGGTTTCCTGCTGGCGCTCGACAAGGGCTACTTCAAGGCGGAAGGTCTCGACGTCACCATCGACAGCGGCAACGGCTCGGTCGAGGCCATCCCGCGTGTTGCGACCGGCGCGTATCAGATGGGTTTTGGCGATATCAACTCGGTGATGAAGTTCCTCGACGAGGATCCTAGCCAGAAAATCAAGGCCGTTTATTTGGTCTATGAGCGCCCGACATTTGCCGTGGTTGGCCGCAAGTCGCTTGGTGTCACCGGCGATCCGAAATCGCTGGAAGGCAAGAAGCTCGGCGCGCCGCCGCCGGATGGCGCCTTCGCGCAATGGCCTGCCTTCAAGCAGGTGGCGGGCCTCGATGACAGCAAGATCAAGATCGAATCGATCGGTTTTCCGGTGCGTGAACCGATGCTTGCCAAGGGTGACGTCGATGCCGTTTTCGGTTTTGCCTTTTCGGTCATCCTCAATCTCAAGAAACAGGGCATTGCCGATGACGATATCTCGACCATCCTAATGGCCGAGCATGGCTTGAATCTCTATGGCAATGCGGTGCTGGTAAATACTGATTTCGCTGAGAAAAATCCTGAAGCCGTCAAAGGTTTCCTGAAGGCACTGGCCAAGGGCTTCGTAGATTCCGTCAAGAACCCGGAAGAGGGGGTGGCGGCGGTGTTGAAGCGCAACGAGACGCTCGATAGCGCCATCGAGCTTGAACGCCTCAACATGGCCAACAGCATGAATATCAAGACGCCCTATGTGGTGGAAAACGGCATGGGCGGCGTCGATCCGGCCCGGCTTGGGGCCTCCATCGAGACGCTGAAGGTTTCGCTTGGCCTCAAGGGTAACGTCAAGGCGGAGCAGGTCTTCGATGCGACCTACCTGCCGGCCAAGGAAGAGCGCATGCTTCCCTGAGATGGACGAGTGGGTGCCGCGAGTTTCTTCTCCCCGCCGGGGAGAAGTCCGCGTCAGCGGGATGAGGGGGCAAGCTCTCCGTATATCTCTGCGCTTGCCCCCTCATCCGACCCTTCGGGCCACCTTCTCCCCGGCGGGGAGAAGAAACAAGCGGCAATGCCGGGTGTAGCTGGCAGCCTTGGAATTGCGGCGGGAGTAACGAAGGCCATAGGCGCCCGTTCCAGCCTAAAAATGGGGATCTCGATGTCACATCTCGTGGAAATAGACGGCGTGGACATGCGCTATGGCGGTTCCGCCGGCACGCTCGCCGTATCCGGCCTGAACTTGACGGTCGATAAGGGTGAATTCGCCGCCGTGGTCGGTCCGTCCGGCTGCGGCAAGTCCACGCTGATGAAACTGGTGACGGGCCTGCATATTCCGCAAAAGGGCAATGTCGTCGTTGCCGGGCGGCAGGTTACGGAGCCGGTCTCCATCGTCGGCATGGCATTTCAGAACCCGACGATGCTGCCTTGGCGCACCACGCTCGAGAACATCCTGCTGCCGCTCGAAATCGTCGAGAAACATCGTCGTCGCCTGCGCGCCCATAAGGCGAGCTATGTCGCAAAGGCCGAGCGCCTGCTGGAAATCGTCGGCCTGAAGGGCTTTGGCTCCAAATACCCTTGGCAGCTTTCCGGCGGTATGCAGCAGCGCGCCAATCTCTGCCGTGCGCTGATCCACGAACCGGAATTGCTGATGCTGGACGAGCCTTTCGGCGCACTCGATGCCTTCACCCGTGAGGAGTTGTGGTGCGTCATCCGCGATCTGCACGCCGCGCAACGCGTCACCATCATTCTCGTGACCCATGATCTGCGCGAAGCGACCTTTCTGGCCGACAAGATTTTCGTGATGAGCGCAAGGCCCGGCCGGGTGCTGGCGGAACATCGTGTTCCCTTCGCCCGTCCGCGCCAGCTCGATATCATGTATGACAAGGGTTTCAACGACATGGTGCAGGAACTGCATGGCGAAATCGCGCAGGCGAGGGTGACGGCATGAGCGCGATCATGGAAAGCAGCGCGGCGGTCGAACCGCGCAAGCCGCTGATTGACCGGGTCAACTGGGTGAAGGCCGCGCCATGGCTCTATACGCTGGCGCTTTTCGCACTGTGGGAACTGCTCGTCTATGCGTTGAAAATGCCGCCCACAATTCTGCCGTCGCCGATCAGGGTCGGGCAGGCCATCGTGCAATATTGGTCGCCGATCTGGAAGAATTCGCTGCAGACGCTTTATACCACGACGCTGGGCTTCGCCATTGCCGTCGCCGCCGGTCTCGCCATCGGCCTGTTCATCGGCTGGTCGAAAACCATCTATGCGGGCCTTTATCCGCTGATGATCGGTTTTAACGCCATTCCGAAGGTGGCGCTGGTGCCCATCCTCGTCATCTGGTTCGGCATCGGAACGGTACCCGCCGTTCTGACCGCCTTCCTGATTTCCTTCTTTCCCATCGTCGTGAATGTCGCCACCGGCCTTGCCACCATCGAGCCGGAGACCGAAGACGTGCTGCGCGCACTCGGTGCAAAGAAGATGGACATCATGCTGAAGGTCGGCATTCCGCGGTCCATGCCCTATTTCTTCGGTTCGCTGAAAATCGCCATCACGCTCGCCTTCGTCGGCTCGGTCGTCTCGGAAACCGTCGCCTCCAATTACGGCCTCGGTAACATGATGAGTTCGGCGCAGAGCCAGTTCAACGTGCCGCTGGTCTTTGCAGGCCTGCTGATGCTCGCCGTGGAAGGTATCGCCATGTATGCGGTCATGGCCTGGCTGGAAAAGCGCATGACCGGCTGGGCGCATCGCTCCACCATGGGGCAGTGAGCGGTTGCCGCTGGTTTCTTCTCCCCGCCGGGGAGAAGGTGGCCCGAAGGGTCGGATGAGGGGGCAACGTCAGCGATAGACCGCACCCGTGCCCCCTCATCCCGCTGCCGCGACCTTCTCCCCGGCGGGGAGAAGGCGAAAGACGTGCTCGCTCGGAATTCCTCACGCTGCGGAAAGCCGTGAACCTACGACGGCTTAATGCGCCGCCATTTCCTTCACGATGTCGGCGCCGTCCATCAGGAAAGGATAATAGGTCGGCCAATTGGTGACTTCATCCAGCAGCGCCTTGCGATCATTGCCCCAATAAAGATGGTAATGGCCGGCCTTGACCGGAGCGATGGAGTGGTCGCTGAACTGGATGAATTGCGGTGCGGCCTCGTCGCCGGCGGTCTTCTTGAAGATATAGCGTACGCCGCGGTTGCCCTTCTTGTAGGTCAGGATTTCATGGCCGTCGCTGACATAGGTGCCTTCAGCCGGCTTGCCGTCCTTGTAGAATGCCACGCTGTCGGCCTTGATGACGATGCGGTTGACGTCTGTCTTGTAGCCAATCTCGTAATAGGCGCGGTATTCGGCCGCCGTCTTGTCGCCATGTGCGGCCTTGTCGGCCATGACGCTGTCGAGCGAGCCGTTCAGCAGATAGGGATAAACCGATTGCCAGTCGCCTTCCCAGTCGGAAAGCGCGCGCGGTTTCACCTGGGCATCCTCGAAATAACCCTTGTAAATCTGCTTTTCCGCCTCGCTCATCTGGTGGTCATGACCATGGTCATGGCTGTGGGCAGCGGATTTGTCGCCACCGGCAGCCGTTGCCGCGGCAGCCGCCACCAGCATGGAACCAAGTGCGAGCGCGCCGGTGAGGCGGGTCAGTGTCTTCTGCATTGTTTCGGCCCTCTTCAGTCTACGATCAAAAATAAGTAACGTAATAACATTACATATCGACCTATAGAAGCATCTTTGGCGGGATGCAAGGGTACGTGTTGATGTGCCGTCATGAAAAAGCGCGATGGCTGTTCAGCCACCGCGCTTCAAAAATCTGCGGGAAGGGTGAGCCGTCACGCCTCAGGCGGGCTGTGCGCTCACCTCGGCCTTGCGTTCGTCAAAGGCGAGTTTCATCGCTTTCGTCACATCGCGGGTCGTTGCGAAATAGCTGTCGCTGCGCACCCAATAACGCAACTTGACGGTGGCGCTGTCGGTGCTGACGGAATCGACGAAGGTTACGGGGGCAGGGTCCAGCAGCACCCGGCTTTCGGAGCGCACCACGCGTATCAGCATGTCCTGCGCGGCAGCCAGATCCTCGTCGTTCTTGACGGTCAGGCTCAGTTCGTGACGGCGCGACGGGAAGCGGCTGTAATTGGTGATCGGCACATTCCAGAGCGTGGAATTGGGCGCAAGCCGATAAAGCCCGTCACTCGTTTTGAGTTCGGTGGCAAACAGCCCGATTTCAATGATCGTACCGTTGACCGTGCTGGTCTCGATGTATTCGCCGACCCGGAAGGGGCGCAGCACAAGCAGCATGATGCCGGCCGCGATGTTCTGCAGCGTGCCTTGCAGCGCAAGACCGATGGCGAGGCCAGCAGCGCCGAGGGCGGCGAGAATGGAGGCCGTTTGCACACCGAACTGGCCAAGCACCATGACGATGACCAGAATGAGCACGACATAACGGATGCCACCCGCGAAGAAACCGGCGAGCGTCGCATCGAAACCGCGAATGCGCGACAGGCCCTGAAAGGCCCAGCGTTGCAGGAAGGTGGCGGCCAGCCAGCCGATGATCAGCAGCAGCAGCGCACCGATGACCGAAAAGGAATATTGCACCGCCAGCGCGCTCGCCTGCCGTACGGCCGTCTGCGATGCGACGATGATATCCGTTGCCTGTTGTTCCATGAATTATCCCGTGATTTTATTGCCGTTCAGGTTTGGTAACGAATGGATGCCGCAGCGGTTCCGCCCAAAATCGGGCCTCAGCCGGCAAGCGGCAGCACGAAAGGCACGTTGCCATCGGTATCCGCCCCCCGGCCGATGGCCTTGATCGCCTTGATAAGCCGGCCCTCGCGCCCCAGCAGCCGGTCGCCGATGGCGATAATGCGGGCATTGGGCGTGGCATAGGGTGAAACGGTGCGCAGGCGTTGCGCAAGCTCGTCATCATCCTGATCGGGATAAAGGCTGAGTGCGGCGATGACGGCGGCGGCCGGCGAGCGCGAAATCCCCATCCAGCAATGGATGAGCAGCGGCGCGGACTGGTCCCATTCGCGCGTAAAATCGATCAGCTTCAGCACATGCGCATCATCGGGTGCAATGAGATCGCCGGTGCCCTTGAAGGCGATATCGTTCATGGCAAGCGTCAGGTGCCGCTCGGCGGCGATGACGGCCGGGCGGTGAAAGCTTTGCTCCTTGGCGATTAGCGTCACCATTTCTCGAGCCTTGTGCTTAACGGCCATTTCGGCGATCCGCGACAGCGGCGATACCACGATGGCCGTCATGTCGCACTCCCGGTTCTGGTCACGCGCAGCGTCTCGATTGCCTCGAAGCGGGCGATGAACAGTCTTTGCGCCTCCGTCGAGGGAAGGGGGATGATATCGAACATATCGCGGGTGATGCCGCGCGGCAGGCCGAAGAATTTCTGGGCTTCGGCGGTGGAAAAACCGGCAAGCTCGGTCGCTTCGAAAAAGGCGGCCACCGTGTCGGCCTTCTTGATGCGGTCCTTCAAGTCGCGCGATGCATGCGGCGGCAGGCCGAAACGCAGATGCACGGCGGCTTCCAGCCGCTTTTCCACCGTCTTGTAACCGCCGCCGACCACGGATTTGAACGGCGAGATCATGTCGCCGATCACATATTCCGGTGCATCGTGCAGAAGCGCCATCTGCATCTCATCAGGCGTGGCACCGGTGCACATGCGGCAGAAAATGGTCTCGACGATGAGGCAATGCTGGGCGACGGAAAATGCGTGGTCGCCGCGCGTCTGGCCATTCCAGCGGGCAACGCGGGCAAGGCCATGGGCAATATCGGCGATTTCCACATCAAGCGGCGAAGGGTCGAGCAGATCGAGCCGCCGTCCCGACAGCATGCGCTGCCAGGCGCGCGGACTTTTTGCAGGCGCCACTCTCAGTCCTCCGCCCGCGCCGCCGGATCGGCCGCCGGGAAGGAGAGGCCAGTCCAGACCGGAAGGGCCACGCTCACCGCGACATTGTCAGCGAGCAGCGACGTGCCGGCGGCAAGCGCATCGGCAATGCGGTCGGTCCGCACGATGGCAAGCGCTTTGTTGCCGTGGACGGTTCCGAGTGCACCAACGGGTTTTCCATTGGCGATAATCTCCGTCCCGCTGACCGGGAGCGTGCCATCGGCCGAAACGGTCACGACGCGCCGTCTTGCCGTGCCGCGGTGTTTCATGCGGGAAACGACTTCCTGGCCAACGAAGCAGCCCTTCTTGAAGGAAACGCCGTCATTCACATCCATCAGCACATCATGGGGAAATGCATCCTGTAGCGCATAATCCCGGCCGGCTTCGGCAATGCCGTGTTCGACGCGCAGCGCCTCATAGGCTGCGGCGTCGCCGGAGGCGGATGTGTCGGGCACACGCCGGAGATCGACACTCGCCTTGGCGAAACGACCGTCCCGCACGCCTGCCTCCGGCACGCTGCCGCCCCAGAAAACGCTGACGCCTTCCACGGTCTCGGCCTTCAGATCGACGGGCGCGCGCAGTTTGTACATGGTCAGGCGGCGCAGCAGCGCGTCCTGCTCGGCTGCACCCGTTTCAACAAGAAAATCCCCGCCGTCACGCCAGATCAGGAAATCGAACAGGATCTTGCCCTGCGGCGTGAGAAGCGCCGATGCGCGGGCTTCGCCTTCCGGCAGATTTTCGATATCGGCCGTGATCAGATTATTCAGAAACTCTTCGGCGCCGGTGCCGGAAACCCGGATCAGGCGGCGGTCGGCAAGAAAGGCGGAAGACATGGCGTCACCGTTCGGTTCGTCGAGACTATTCAATATCCGGCAAAATGCAGATGCACTTTGCCGGAATGCTCATTCCGCACAGTTAGGATTTTTGTAGAAGAACGGCAAGCGCCGGGATGCGATCAATCGCCGGCGGTGAAGAACTTCCATTTGCCATCGGGCGAAATGCCGATGCGGTAGAAGCTGTAATTGCCATATTCCTGCATGTCCGCCAGATCGCCCGCCGTGATGATGCGCAGCAGCTCCACCTTTTCCGGCGCAGTCAGCGTATTCAGCGGCTTCCCGGCGAAATAAGGGAAGACATAGGCTTCGTCCGGCGTGCCGGCATCGATATGGGCATAACCTGTGGAGAGCAGGTCGATGATGATCGCCAGCACTTCCAGGCCATCAGGATCACCGGAATAGCTTTTCAGCGCCGCGATCGGGTCTTCGCTGTCACTGCCGTCGATGCGGAACTGATTCTGCCCGGCAACGATGAAGGGCCGCAGTTTCTCGATATCGCCTGACGCGGCGGCATCGATGATCTGCTGGCGCAGCTTGCGCACGGGCTCGGGCGCCTTGGAAATATCGTGCTCGATCACAACGGACATTTCCGGCGTCGTGTCGGGCTTGGCAGATTGCTGGTTTGTCTGGCTGGCGGAACGGTCGACCAGCGGGTCGGGCAGGGGAATGCCTTCCGAATCGCCTTCGACTTCGTCAGGTTCAGCCGGCTGTGCCTGCTGCGGCTGTTCGCCGTTCTGTGCCTGCGGTTCGCTTTCGCTCTTCTGCGCCGGCTTCAGCTCGGAAAGGGCAAAGGCTTTATCCGGCAGGCCAATCGGGCCGGCGGCGAGCGCAAGCAGGATGGACAGCAGGGCGGAAGAGCGCAAAAGCCCCTTGCTCAGGCAGGACATGATAGACTCCGGCTTTACTGTATAATCCGCTGCGGCGAAAATTCGCCCTGAAGCATACGCTGGCGCAGCGATTCCAGCATTGCTTCCGCGCCGGCCTCGCCGTGAATACGGATGGTTTCGCGCATGGCCAGAGCGATCGCGGCATCGGCGATGATCTCAGGCTCGATGCCGTCGGCCATGCCGTCAGCCCATGCCTCGTTCTGGTGTTCCAGAGCGACCTGCATCTTTTCATGCACGATCATATCGTCGATTTCGTTACGGCTTGTCTGCATTTTTCATCCTCGACAGGGCGGGCAAGTCCTTACCACCCTGTTAACAACACTAGCAGCCTTTTATCAAAACGGCACGGGCTGCGGCGAAAAGAGGTTAATAAACCTTTAATTTCCGAACCTGGACGCGATTTCCTGCGCGAGTGTTGCCCCTTCGTTACGGTAGTTCTCTTCTGCCATGATGGCGGCGCGTGTGCAACTGGTGTGGATGGCCGCAAAGGAGCGGTATCCACGGTTGAATGCAGCCGTCATGCGCTGGCGTCGTTCGGGTTCGCTGGCGGTGTCCGCAGCCAGAAGGTCGCTCATCGATTTGCGCCAGTCCTCCGGTCCGGAAGAGGGGCACAATGTTCTCAGATATTGCACCGCGCCCAATATTTCCGAAAGCCGCGCCAGCTTGTCATCATATGGAGCGGGTTTGGGCGGCATTGTCTCCGCAGGACGCGCCGTAGAAACGGATTTTGAAGGCTGCGCATAAGCGATGCCTGCTTGCCCTGATACGGCAAGCATTGTCAGAAAAAGAGACAGGAAGATGGTTGGTCGTATCAAAATTCTACTCTGCCCCACACATACGCGTGAACTGTTGGCTCGTGACCATCCGGCGGGCGGATGGGTCGTAGATAATAGCGATTCTGGCTGGCTGGCAATCATGCAAGCAGGCGCTCGGCGCATTCGACGACGCTTTCGGGCGCTGGCAGAAGGCGAATCTCCGCCAATGTGTACCAGCCCGCATCCGCCGCATCGTCACCGATAGTCACCAGCGGATCGGCATCGGTTTCCACGGTGAAGACTGACAGGAAATAGTGGCTCGTCAGCACGCCCTCAGCGTCACGGGTGGGAAGATCGTAGGTCGCGAAAAGCTGTGGCCCGCGGGCGACGATGCCGGTTTCCTCTTGCAACTCGCGCAATGCCGTCTCGTCCGGGGTTTCCCCTTCTTCGGCTCGTCCGCCCGGAAAGGCGAACATATCCTTGGAGGGCGGATTGATACGGCGCACCAGAAGCAGCCGGTCTCCATTCCTGACGATCGCGGAGGAGGCGGCGCGTGGCTTGATACGAAGGGTCATGAATGGTTTCGCTTGTTTCGGCCGTTTGCGGCCTGTCTATAGTGGTATCGTCGCTCGGAAAAATCGATTCCGGTTTCCGCGCCGATGGTTATAGTCCGGAACGGGCGTGATTGTGCATGCTAAAGACGGTGGAATGAAGGTCTATCTTATCTATGTTCTGGCGGCCGTCGCCGAAATCGCCGGCTGTTTCTCCTTCTGGGCCTGGCTGAAACTCGGCAAGACCGGGTGGATATTGCTGCCAGGCATGGTGGCGCTGGCGGCTTTCGCGTGGCTTTTGACGCTGGTCCCGACCGAGGCTGCGGGCAGGGCCTATGCCGCCTATGGCGGGATCTATATTGCCGCTTCACTGTTCTGGCTCTGGGGTGTGGAAGGCCATGCGCCGGACAGGTGGGATATTGCCGGCGGCGTCGTCTGCCTTGCCGGCACCGCCATCATCCTGTTCGGACCAAGGGGTTGAGGAGAAGGCGATGTGCGGACGTTTCGTGCTGAAGGCGACGCCGGAAGAGATCGCCGATTATCTCGATCTGATCGGCCTTGAGGACTTTCCGGCCCGTTTCAACATCGCGCCGACCCAACCCATTCTGGTCGTCATGGAAGGCGAGCGGCAGGAGCGTGGCAGCAACCTGCCCAACCGCCGGGCCGTGCTGGTGCGCTGGGGTTTCATGCCGGGCTGGGTTAAGGATCCGAAGGACTTTCCGCTGCTCATCAATGCCCGTTCCGAAACCGCAATCGGCAAGGCTTCCTTCCGCGCCGCCATGCGCCATCGCCGTGTACTCGTCCCGGCAACGGGCTTTTATGAATGGCGACGCCCGCCGAAGGAGGAGGGCGGCAAAGCCCAGCCCTATTTCATCCGCCCGAAGAACGGTGGCATCGTCGCTTTCGCAGGTCTCATGGAAACCTGGTCATCTGCCGATGGCTCGGAAGTCGATACCGGCGCAATCCTCACCACCGCCGCCAATGCCGCGATCGGCCGCATCCACGACCGTATGCCCGTGATTATCGCGCCAGAGGATTTCAGCCGCTGGCTGGACTGCAAGACCCAGGAACCACGCGAGGTCGCCGACCTGATGCGGCCGGTTCAGGACGATTTTTTCGAGATGATTCCGGTCTCGGACAAGGTCAACAAGGTCGCCAATGTGGGCCCCGATCTCATTGATCCGGTGCCGGAAAGCGCGCCACTGGCGAAGATCAGGCCGGCGAAAGATGACGGGCAGATGTCGCTGTTTTGACGAGAAACCTGCACATTTGCGTTTAATCTTTGGGGCTGAAGGTCGCCGCGTATTTCTTCTCCCCGCCGGGGAGAAGATGGCCCGAAGGGTCAGATGAGGGGGTAACGCCAGCGATATGCGGAGAGCTTGCCCCCTCATCCCGCTGCCGCGGACTTCTCCCCGGCGGGGAGAAGAAACAAGCGGCTCCCGCTCGATCACACGGATAACGAGCTCTCCGGAGCTATCACCCGTTCAGCCCGATCTTCTGCAGGCCTTCCTGGATCATGATGTCGGAGTAGACGCGGTTGCGGCCATTCGCCTTGGCGAGATAGAGCAACTGATCCGCCGCATTCAGCTGGTTGTCGAAGGGCTCGCCCTTTTCGATCTCCACGACGCCGAGTGAAATCGTCAGCGCCAGGCTGCTGCCGCTCAGCTGTCGGCCGTTCTTTTCCACCTGCTCGCGCAGTTCCTCGCAGAAGGCATAGGCGGCCCGCGCGTCCAGCCCGCGCAGGAACACGGCGAATTCCTCGCCGCCGAGGCGGGCGGGGATATGGCGTTGCTCGTCGCACATGCCATGCAGCAGTTCGGCCAGCTTCTTCAGCGCCCTGTCGCCGGCATCGTGCCCCAGCGTGTCGTTGATCTTCTTGAAATGGTCGATGTCGAGAATGGCGACGGCGCCGCTTTCGTCATTGTCATTGATGACATCCATCAGCGCCCGCGTACGCTCGAAGAAGGAGCGGCGATTGGGCAGGCCGGTGAGGTGATCCCGCTCGGCCAGTTCACGCAGGCGCTTGAGCTGCTTCAGCGTCTCGATATTGTTGTCGATGCGGCACTGCAATTCTTCCGGCACGAAGGGGCGGTAGACGAAATCCGACGCGCCGGCCTTGAGGAAGCTTGCCGAAAGCAGGCGGTCGGTGGAGGAGGATATGCCGATCACCCGCAGGTCTTCGGAGGACCGGCTGTCACGGATGCGCCGTGTGAGTTCGTAACCATCCATGTCAGGCATGTGGTAATCGGTAATGACGAGCTGGATCGACCGATCCTGCGACAGGATTTCCAGCGCCCGGTTGCCGGAATGGGCTTCGCTGACCTTGAAATTCTGTCGCTCCAGAATCTCCACGAGGCCGGAGCGCGCCGTGCGCGCATCATCGACCACCAGAACGGAAAAGCGCTTGTTGGTCAAAATCCGGTCGACCGTCTTGACCACCGCATCGACGGTGCGATGACCGTCCTTGACGATATAGTCGATGATTTTCTTTTCGGCGTAACGCTTGCGTGCTTCCTCATCCACCGTTGCGGTGAAGACGATGGCCGGCACTTTGTGTTCTGACAGAAGTGTCAGGATTTCACCTTTCGGCGCATCGGGCAGGTTGAGACCCGTCAGCGCCAGCGTGAAATTATTGGCCTGCATCAGAGCATCGGCATCGGCCATGCTGGCGCAATGGACGACCTCGGCTTCCGTTTCCTCCGAAAGCCGCGTTTTCAGCAGCATGGAAAGAGCAACGGAATCTTCAATCAGAAGGATTTTATCCTGCATGGCCGTCCCAAGCCCCCCTGGCCCGTCTCCCCAGTCTTTCCTCAACGCCGAATATTCGTCATTCGCGTATCCGCGAATTCGAAGGCCAGCTTATGCATTGTTGTGGAAAAAAATGCGGAATGGAAAAGTTCTTTTGTATTCACTAATCTATACGTTGGCGCTCGTATAGCCTTCTTGTCGAAGCCGGGCTTTGTACTGCAGTTTCGTTGCGGCTTCGTTACAGAATTCTGCCAATTCTATGAATGGTTTGCGCTCCGCAATATCGCGGAACATAAAAAACAAAAACGGCGCCTGCAGAAGGCGCCGCGAGATTGTTGATCTTCCTTCAGGATCTCTCCGTCTTCCGGAAAATCCACAATATCCGCTGATGTCAAAAAACTGAATGTTTTCAGGCGGTTTTGGCGGCCGGCTTGCGCTTCAGCATCAGGGCTGCGGCAGCAACGGCCTTCAGTCCGAGCGGGCGGTAGTGGCTCTTGAGGTCGGGCTTGGCCTGCGGCTGTGCCTTCGTCTCGTTCGTCATTTCTCTCTCTCCACAATTCACGCCAATCGCCTTTGCGATGCGTGTGAGCCCCTTCTTTCGAGGCTAATCTTGACGGATTCGAGGCGAAAAAGACTAAGCCGGCGTTTCAGGCTGCGACATTTTGCGTCACATCCTGCGCCGGCTTGTGTGGCGAAAAAATAAACCTGCGGTTTTAAATGCCGCGATCGAGGCCGTTGCCACCATTGGCGTCGTCATGCGCGTCTTCCTCGATCGTCAGCGTGCCGTAGCGGCGGTGCCAGAGGCGGGCGCTGATGGGAATGAAGACGAGATAGGCGGCAACCGTCAGAACCAGAACTTCCCAGGTGAAGCTCATCAGCATTGCCACATAAAGCACGACGACGAGGATCATCGGCAGCACCAGATCACGGCGGATGCGGGTGCTTGATTTCCCCGACCAGACCGGCAGGCGGCTGATGAGAAGATAACCGATCAGGACCGTATAGGCGGCGGCGACGTAAGCGAAGGGCTTGTCCGGCTCCACGCCGAGGAAACCGAGATAAACCGGCAGAAGCACCAGCATGGCGCCCATCGGCGCCGGCACGCCCACGAAGAATTCATTCTGCCAGGGCGCTTTTACCGGCCGCTCGATCATGACGTTGAAGCGCGCCAGGCGCAGGCCGGCGGCAATGACATAGATGAGGGCGCCGATCCAGCCGATCGAACGTGCCTGATCGAGCAGATAGATATAAACGACGAGGGCAGGGGCGACACCGAAATTGACGATATCGGCAAGCGAATCCATCTGTTCGCCGAATTTGGAGGTCGCCTTCATCATGCGGGCAATGCGCCCGTCGATACCGTCGAGGAAGGCGGCGAGCAGCACCATGCCGACCGCCAGTTCGAATCGGCCTTCAATGGCAAGGCGCACGCCGCTCAGGCCAGCGCAGATAGCGAGAACAGTGATGAGATTGGGAACGACGAGGCGAAAGGGAATTTCCCTCAGGCGTGGCCCACGGCCGCTATCGTCGCGGCCCTCATGTTTTCCGTTCTGCTGTGACTCTGCTGCCGGCGTTTCCATGCGCATGCCCTTCCTGTTTGTCTTCAGCCGCGACGGCTAAGGACCGGACCCTTGGCCGAGCCGAATTCGGCAAGCACGGTTTCACCGGCAATCGCCGTCTGGCCGACCGATACACGCGGCTCGAAACCAGCGGGAAGGAAGATATCGAGGCGCGAACCGAAACGGATAAGGCCGAAACGCTCACCGGCATCAACAGGTTCATTCGGCTTCACCCAGCAGACGATGCGCCGCGCAACCATGCCGGCGATCTGCACCACGCCGACCTTGCCATGCGCGGTCTCGATGACGAGGCCGTTGCGCTCATTGTCCTCGGAAGCCTTGTCGACTTCGGCATTGAGGAAGAGGCCGGGACGGTAAGCGACATTGACGATGCGGCCACGCACGGGCGCACGGTTCACATGGCAGTTGAACACGTTCATGAACACCGAAATGCGCACCAGCGGTTCCTTGCCGAGTTCCAGTTCCAGCGGCGGAATGACGCTCTGCACGGCGGAAACCTTGCCGTCAGCAGGGCTGATGATGAGGTCGTCATCCTGCGGGGTGACACGCTCGGGATCGCGGAAGAAATAGGCGCACCAGGCCGTCAGCACGAGACCAACCCAGAAAAGCGGTTCGGCGATCCAGCCGAGCACCAGCGATGCGACGAAGAAGGCCGCCACGAAGACATAACCTTCCTTGTGGATCGGTACGATGGTGTTGCGAATGGTGTCGAACAGATTCATAGGGTTCCTTGCTCCGGTTTTTGTCTGCGCCTTCATATGTGGTCTTCATACGACACGATCCATACGGGCATGCGACAAACTTCGCCTTGCTGGTTACAGCCAAACGTCCCGCCCGGCAATGGCCCGGCGGGTCTCCCGCCCCGGTTCCCCCGGAGTTATGCCGAGTTTATGCCGTCAATGCGCCGGTTCGCCGCGATCCACCACGCCGAGATCGTCGCTTTCGCGAACATGACGCAGCATCTCTTCGGCGCGGATCGCCTCGCGCTGGCGGCTCCACATCGAGGCGTAGAGGCCGTTTTGCGCCATCAGCGAGGCGTGCGTTCCCCGTTCGGCGATCAGGCCTTCCTTCAGCACGATGATCTCATCCGCGTGGATGACCGTGGAAAGGCGGTGGGCGATGACCAGCGTCGTGCGGTTTTTCGAGACGATGTCGAGGGCGCTCTGGATTTCCTGCTCGGTATGCGTATCGAGCGCCGACGTCGCCTCATCGAGGATCAGGATCGGCGGTGCCTTGAGGATGGTCCGGGCGATCGCCACGCGCTGCTTTTCACCACCCGACAGTTTCAAACCGCGTTCGCCGACCATGGTGGCGTAACCGTCCGGCAGCTTGCCGATGAAGGCGCTGATCTGCGCCGCATCCGCCGCTGCCTTCAGCTCCTCGTCGGTGGCGGAGGGGCGGCCGTAACGGATGTTGTAGGCCAGCGTGTCGTTGAACAGCACCGTATCCTGCGGCACCATGCCGATCACCGAGCGCAGGCTCTTTTGCGTCACGTCGCGAATATCCTGTCCGTCGATGGTAACCGCACCCTCCTGAATATCGTAGAAACGATAGAGCAGCCGCGAGATCGTCGATTTTCCCGCACCGGAAGGGCCGACGATCGCCACCGTCTTGCCGGCCGGCACATCGAAGGAAACGCCCTTGAGGATCGGTCGTTCGGGATCATAGGCAAAATGCACGTCGCGAAAGGAGATCGCGCCAGGGCCGGCCGCAAGCGGCTTTGCATCCGGCCTGTCGGTGACTTCGGCCTCTACCTCGAGAAGATCGAACATCTGTTCGATATCGGTCAGGCCCTGGCGGATTTCGCGATAGACGAAGCCGATGAAATTGAGCGGCACGGAAAGCTGCAGCAGCAGCGCATTGACGAACACGAAATCGCCGATGGTCTGCTCGCCGCGCTGCACGGCCAGTGCCGACATCACCATCATGACCGTGGAGCCGATGCCGAAGATCACGCCTTGGCCGAAGTTCAGCCAACCGAGCGAGGTCCAGATCGAGATCGCCGATTTTTCGTAACGCTCCATGGCGACGTCGAAACGCCGCGCCTCCATCTCTTCATTGCCGAAATATTTGACGGTCTCGAAGTTGAGCAGCGAATCGATCGCTTTGGTATTCGCGTCGGTATCGCTGTCATTCATGGCGCGGCGGATGCCGATACGCCAGTTGCTGGCCCTGACCGTGAACCAGATATAGGCCCAGACGGTGACGACGGTGACCAGCACATAGGAAAAACCATAGGACGCCCAGAAGATGATGGCCGTCAGCAGGAATTCGATGAAGGTTGGTGCGGTGTTGAGAATGGTGAAGCGGACAATGGTTTCGATGCCCTTGGTGCCGCGCTCGATCACCCGCGAAAGCCCGCCGGTCTTGCGCTCCAGATGGAAACGCAGCGAAAGCCGGTGCATGTGCACGAAGGTACGATAGGCGAGCTGGCGCACCGCATGCTGGCCGACGCTGGCAAACAGCGAATCGCGCAGCTGGTTTAGCCCGACCTGGATCAGCCGCGTCAGATTATAGGCAATGACCAGCGCCACCGCGCCGAGCAGGAAGGCCGGAACCAGACCCGCCATGTCGAGCTTGCCATTCAGCGCATCCGTTGCCCATTTGAAGAAATAGGGAACGGCGATCAGCACCAGCTTGGCGACGATGAGGAAAACGGTTGCCCAGATCACCCGCATCTTCAGGTCCCAGCGGCCCTCGGGCCACATATAGGGCCAGAGATTGACAAGGGTCTGGGTCGGATTGCTGGAATCCGCCGAAATGGTTTTTTTCTTCGTGGCCATCATTCTCTCCGGTCACTGCCGGAAGCCGACAGCAGGACGGCGGCTTTGGTCAAGCCGCCGCGCGTGTCACAGATAGGGACGTTGCGGGTTCACCGCAACGTCTTCACATCCTCAGGAGCCGCTCTTCAGCCGCTTGCGGTGGAGTTCCTCCGCGTTCGGCAGTGCCTCTTTCGGCACGCCGAAAATCTGGCCGGGCTCGATCAGATCAGGGTTTCTGATCTGGTCCTCATTCGCGAGGTAGATCGTGGTGTAACGCACGCCCTGTCCGTAAACGCGCCGGGAAATCTGCCACAGCGTGTCGCCGCGGCGGATGATGACGCTGTTCTGGCTTTCGGCAAGCGGTGCCTGCTCGAAGGTCTGCGGGCCGGCAGGAGCCTGCGGCGCGGGGGCAGGCGGAGCGATGATGTGCAGTTCGGCGAGGCGGCTTGCCAGCGAGGCGATGCCCTTGCCGATGGCTGCCACATCGTTCGGCCAGGCTTCGACCGTCGCAAGCAGCTGACGCGCCTTGCCCGTGATATCGCCGGCAAAAGCAGTGAAGTCAGGCTCCGTGGCAGCGGCGGTGCGGAACTCGGAGAGTGATTTAAGCGCGATCACCACCGCCGAGCGGCCGGCAATGGCCTGATCGAGCGCCGGCGTCGCCTGATCCTTGTAGAGATTGGACAGGATGCCGAATGCCTTGGCGACATCGGTGCGCAGCTTTTCAAATGCGGCGCGGTCGCTTGCCGTGCTTTGGTTTTCGGCCGGTGCCGCGGTCGTGTTGGCCGAAGATGAGGTCGACGGGGCCTGCATGGCGACGGTTGCCTGATCGGTCTGCGGCCGCTCGAAGGGAACGCGCACGCGCACCTTCGCCGTGCCGTCGGCATTCAGTTCCTCGACGGTGATGATATGGCTGCCGACGGCCAGATCGACATCGCCTTCGATGACAAAATGGTCGGAGGCCTCGGTCGTGCTCTTGCCGATTTCCTTGTCATCGACAAGCGCGCGAACGGTCGAACCGGCGGGCGCGGAACCCGCGACGAAAATCTTCGATCCCTCGAATTCGACGGCGGTGACCTGAACGCTCGACGTGAGCGGGGCAACGGCAGTCGATCCGGCAGCGGCGGGGGCGGCAGTGCCGGAAGAGGGTACGGGCGTGTTGTTGGCGGTGGTTTCGGAAGTTGCGGCAGACGGTTGTGGCGGCGTGACCTGCTGCGGCTGGAGCGCCGGAGGTGCGGCCTCCGGCATGGCCAGCACGCGGCTTGCCTTGCCGGGTTTGGAAACCATGGCCAGAAGCTCGCCCGACTTGCTCTGCGGCACGGAAACGGTTGCCACTTCTTCGGACTGCGTCGCCTTGCCGTTGGCATCGGTTGAACGCAACACCAGCTCATGATCGCCGGGCGGCAGGGGATTGTCGAAAACGGCGGCGAAATCGCCCGTGCCGTCGATGGTCGTCTGGGCGATCACCTTGCCGTTGCTCAGTATTTCAAGCTTTGCACCCGGCTGTGCCTTGCCGGCAATTACGGCTGAACCATCGGGCTCGACGCGCAACACGTCGAAGGTCGGTGTGCCGGAAGAGGACTGGGCGGCATCGGCGGGCGCAGCGGCCGGTTTTGCGGCTTCAGGCGCGCCGTCGTCGGTGCCGGCGAATACGCCTGCCAGACGGCGGACCTGTGCTGCCGCGGCGGCCGCATTGTCAGGCAGGCCGCGCAGGAAGGCGGTAGTGCGTTCGGCAGCGGCACGCGCCGTGGTGATGAGCCGCGACGTGGTTTCGTCCAGCGACTCGGGAATGTCGATATTGGTCAGCTCCTTCAGCGAAGCCTCGACCTTCTTGCGGGCGGCTGCGAAATCGGTGTCGGACGGAACCTTGTTGTCGGCGAAAAGCGAGGCCATGTCCTTGATCGACTGGGTTGCGGAAGCCGCACGGCGGCCGACCTTGTCGGCAATATTGGCCGTCTCTTCGGCCGCGTCGGAGAGGATGTCGCCCGCCTTGTCGGCTCCCATTTCAACGCTGTTCTTCACGGCATTGCCCGCCTCGTTGATGGCGTCGCCGATCGGTTTGCCGTCATTGGAAATCCTCGGCAGGACGAAAAAGATCATGAGCAGGGACGCAATGCCCAGCACGATCAGCGCCAGCAAACCGGCCTTATTGTTTTTCATCCTGGAATCTCCGGATATTTCAAGCTTTTCACACGAGTTGAGATTGCTAGCGTCTTACCTTGCCCCAGACAAGCGGCCAGTGGCCAAAAGGCCATATTTGCAAGGGATTTCCCAAATTTTCTTGACGTGCCGCATCGCACATTGTTCCTTCCCTCCATGACGGACAAAAATACAGCGATTCGATCCATCTGCGTTTATTGCGGCTCCCAGCCCGGACGTGACCCGGCTCATATGGAAGCAGGCCGCGCGCTTGGGAAATCCATTGCCGAAAATGGCATTCGCCTCGTCTACGGCGGCGGCACCAAGGGCATCATGGGCGCGGTTGCCAGCGGCGTTCTCTCCAATGGCGGCGAAGTGACCGGCATCATACCGGAATTTCTGGTCGATATGGAGGCAACACGCCATTCTCTCGGACAATTGAACGAGCTTGTCATCACCAAGGACATGCATGAGCGCAAACATATGATGTTCGAGCGCTCGGACGCCTTCGTGACCCTGCCCGGTGGCGTAGGCACTCTGGAAGAGATCGTCGAGATCATGACCTGGGCACAGCTCGGCCGGCACGCCAAGCCGATGGTCTTCGCCAATATCAACGGCTTCTGGAACCCCATGCTGGAACTGGTGCAGCACATGCGCGACCAGGGCTTCATCCACCGCGCCCATCTTCTGAACCCGCTCATCGTCGATGAGGTGAAGGACATCGTGCCCGCCATCATCGACCGGGCGCTGGCGCAGCAGAACCCCGAAGGCGATCCTTCGGTGATTTCCCGGCTTTAAAGCGCGTCGCGTCTCATCCTGTTCATGTGACGCGCGCTCCCGAAACCGCCGCATATCTTCGGAAACAGACGACAGGTGCGGCGATTGTTAACGGCCGCCCGGCGGCTCGTTACAATTTTAAATGTATATTAATACAGATTTAACGGCGGCATCGTTCAGCCCACTCTTTTCATGGCCCCGCGACTGATCCTGTGCCAGCCTCTCCAGAGGCGTTGGTGTTGCGGAATTTTCTTCTGCCGCCATGAAGTGGGTGGCATCAGACATGATTGCTTTTGTGATGCGGCTCAGGAGCCGGGCGCATTTTATTATCCAGAGACATCCCGGCAAGACTGGCGATGCGATCCTCGGTTCCGCCGCCCGCCGCCGGGTCGATGCACGGCTGAGGCTCGGTATCGTGATCGCCGTCTTCGCCGCCATCTATGTCGTCGTCGCTGCACGGCTCGTCCAATATGGCCTCGCCGAACCCGTGGCGACGGCCTGGATCAATACCGGGGCCAATGCCGTCGCCTCCCGGCCTGATATTGTCGACCGCAACGGCATGCTTCTGGCGACCGATCTCAACATGGTGTCGCTTTATGCGGATCCGCGCCGGGTGGTCGATCCCGATGAGGTGGTGGAGAAGCTCGCGAGCGTCATCCCCAATCTCGACTGGCGCGAAACGCATCGACGGTTGCGCTCGGACACCGGCTTCCAGTGGCTGCGGCGCCAGCTGACGCCGCGCCAACAGGCGGATATTCTCAATCTCGGCATACCAGGCATCGGCTTCCGGCCGGAAAAACGGCGGTTCTACCCGGGCGGGCCGGCGGCTTCGCATATTATCGGCCACGTCAATGTCGACAATCAGGGTCTTGCCGGCATGGAGCGATATCTCGACCAGCAGGGGCTGGCCGACCTGCGCGCCGTCGGCCTTGCCAGCGGCGCGCCTCTGGAGCCGGTGAAGCTTTCCATCGATATGCGGGTGCAGAACATCGTCCGCGAGGTCGTCGTGAAGGCGAAGAGCGCCTATGAGGCGGAAGCTGCGGGCTCGGTCATCCTCGATGTGGAGACCGGCGAGGTGCTGGCCATGGCCTCGGTGCCGGACTACGACCCCAACGAACCGTCCCGCACCCTTGCCGATGGCAGCATCGACAGGGACTATGAAAAGGGCTGGTTCAACCGCATGAGCAACGCCACCTTCGAAATGGGATCCACCTTCAAGAGCTTCACGCTGGCCATGGGGCTGGATGCCGGGGCGATCACCCTCAATTCGGTGGTGGATGCCTCGCGGCCGATCCGTATGGGCGGCTTCACCATCAAGGATTTCAAGGGCCGGAACCGCCCGCTATCGATCCCGGAAGTGTTTCAATATTCATCGAATATCGGCACGGCGGCGGTGGCCGACAAGGTGGGCGTCGAAGGCCACCAGCAGTTCCTGACGAAACTCGGGCTGCTGACGAAAATGGAAACCGAAATGCCTGGAGTCGCGACGCCAACCCAGCCGAGAGTGTGGAAGAAGATCAATTCCGTCACCATCTCCTTCGGCCATGGCGTTGCCACCACGCCGCTGCAGACGGCAGTGGCGGCCGCAGCCCTCATCAATGGCGGTAACCTGATGTCGCCGACGTTCCTGCCGCGTTCGAAAGAGGATGCGGCCTCGATTTCACGCAGCGTCATCGAGCAGAGGACGAGCGCGGATATGCGCTACCTGTTCAACTGGAACGGCATCAAGGGTTCCGGCCGTGGCGCGCAGGTGGAGGGATTTCATGTGGGTGGCAAGACCGGAACGGCCGACAAGGTCATCAACGGTCGTTACGCCAAGGATATCAATTTCAACGCCTTCGTCGCCGGCTTTCCCATGCACAAGCCGAAATACGTCGTGCTGACGATGATCGACGCGCCGAAGACCGGCGTGAACGGCGGGCGCACGGCGGCCTCCACCGCAGCCCCGATGACGCGTGAGATCATCGCGCAGACGGCGGGGCTTCTCGGCGTCAAACCCCATTTTGGAGACGAAGGCGCACAGCAGCTGCTGGTGGATTATTGATGCTTTGCAGCTCTCACCCCATGAGGCACGGGAGGTGGGGCCACACTACTTCTTGAGCCGCATCAGACTGGAGCCGGTATAGATCGCCAGCGCTACCCAGATCATCGCAAAGGCTACCATCCGCACCATGTCGAAGGGTTCCTTGAAGATGAAGATGGCGATGAGGAAGATCATCGTCGGCGCGATATATTGCATGATGCCGATGGTCGAAAGCCGCAGCAGCTTCGCGCCATTGCCATAGAGAATGAGCGGAACGGCGGTAATCACCCCGCTTGCCGCCAGAAGCCATGTGTCGGCGGAATTTCCGGCCATGAAATGAGCCTGTCCACTGAAGGCAAGCCAGATCATGACCAGAACGGCGGGGATGGACAGCAGCATGACCTCCAGCAGGAAGCCCTGTGTCGCACCGATCGGCAATGTCTTGCGGAAGAAGGCGTAAAAACCCCAGGACACGGTGAGCGCGATGGATACCCACGGCAGGCTGCCCGCATGCCAGGTGAGGATTGCGACCGCCAGCCCCACGAGGCAGATGGCGGCGATCTGCGCCGGATAGAGTTTCTCCTTCAGGAGGACGGCGCCGAGGAAGATGCTGAACAGCGGATTGATGAAATAGCCAAGCGCTGCATCCAGCGCGCGGCCTGTGCCGATCGCCCAGATATAAACACCCCAGTTGATGCTGATGAGGGCGGCTGTCAGGCTCGCCATGGCCAGCATTTTCGGGTTTCTGAGCGCGGTTCTGATTTCCGCCGTGCGCCCGAGCGCGATCAGCACGACCGCCGCAATCGGAACCGACCAGATGACGCGATGCACGATGACCTCGATCGGCGAAATATGCGCGACCGCTTTCATGTAAATGGGAAGGAAACCCCACAGCAGATATGCAGAGAGCGCGAAAGCAAAACCGCGCGCGCTATCGCCGCCCTCTTGGGCCGGGAGCGTTTTGTCGAGTGCCATGGGGAATACCGCCAATTGTTCGGATGGCATTTTATACCGGATCGGCACGGTGGCGGCCAATTCATTTCCGTGAAGCGTTCATGAGAAAAACTGCATGAATAAAAGGCGCCGTGCCCTTGAAATGAGCTTACGTCGCAACGTGCCGGTTGATCTCCACAGGAAATCCTGCGTCAAATCCCGTTTGAATCAATGTCTCATCAGGCCACTTCAAGCATCTGAAAGGAATCTCATTTCCCGGCAAAGCGATCGTTTGCACGGATCAGCTGGTCAAGAATGCCAGGTTCGCTCAGCGCATGCCCGGCCGCCTCGATGATGTGGAAATCCGCCTTCGGCCAGGCCTTGGCCAGCTGCCAGGCATATTTCAGCGGGCAGGGCATATCATAACGCCCATGCACGATGACACCGGGAATATCTTTCAGCCTGCCGGCGTTCCGCAGCAATTGCTCGTCCTCCAGCCAGCAGTCATTGACGAAGAAATGGTTCTCGATGCGTGCAAAGGCGATGGCGTATTTATCCTCGCCGAAATCATCCACACGGCTGGGGTCGGTGACGAGCGCAATGGTCGCACCCTCCCACTGGCTCCAGGCCTTGGCACATTCCAGCTTTTTCGCCTCGTCGGCGCCGGTAAGATAGCGATTATAGGCCTGCATCATCTCACCGCGCTCCGCCTCCGGAATGGGCGCAATGAATTTTTCCCAGTGGTCGGGATACATTTCGGAAACGCCGAACTGGTAATACCAGTCCAGCTCCGGCCTGGTGACGGTGTAGATGCCGCGCAGGACGAGTTCGCTGACATGTTCGGGATGGGTCTCGGCATAAGCGAGCGCCAGCGTCGAACCCCAGGAGCCGCCAAACACCAGCCATTTTTCGAAACCGCAGAGTTCCCGCAGCCTTTCGATATCGGCAACCAGATGCCAGGTGGTATTGGCTTCAAGCTCCGCATGTGGCGTGGAGCGGCCGCAGCCGCGCTGATCGAACAGGATGACATCGTAAAGCGCGGGATCGAAAACGCGCCGATGCGTAGGGTTTACCCCGCCACCCGGGCCGCCATGCAGGAAAACCGCCGGTTTGGCACCACGCGTGCCCACCCGTTCCCAATAGATCACATGCCCGTCGCCGACATCCAGCATGCCGGTTTCAAAAGGCTCGATCTCGGGGTAAAAGCCGCGCAGTTCTTCAGTCATGCTTATGCTCCTTCGGGCGGCCATGTGGCCGTGTCGTGATCCGGGTGCTGCCGGTTGTTCACCGGTGCTGGCTCATCATCCGTTGCAGGTTCCGGCTCGACCGGCAAGCCGTCGAGTTCGCCGAACCAGTGCATTTTGCCGGTGAGATTGGATTGTGCCTCCGGCTTTATCCTTTCCGGCTCATCCAGCGAACCGAGCGTGATATTGATGAAATCGGCCCCCGGCATATCGTAGAAAAGTGGCGTGCCGCAGCGTCCACAAAAGCCGCGGCGCACATGATCCGATGACTGGAACCACGACGCCTCGCCACGGGTCATTTCAAATTTTGCCCGGCTGCTGGCGGCAAGGGGCATGAAATAATTGCCTGACGCCTTCTGGCACATGCGACAATGGCAGAGATGCGGATACCGCAATTCCCCATCGATCGTGTAACGCACCGCCCCGCACTGGCAACCGCCTCTGAAGACTGGGATATCACTCATCCGCGGTCATCCTCGGGCGGCCATGCCGCCGTGTCGTGATCCGGGTGCTGGTAGGAGGCGATCTCCGCCTCATCGACGCTCTGCTCGATTGCCGGCTTGGAGAATAGCTGCTCGATCCACGGCATGCGCTTGTGGATATTGACCTGCACCTGCGGTTCGATCTGTTCCGGATGATCAAAGGCGCCGATGGCGATCTCCACACCCCCGGGATAATGATAGGTGAGCGGCGTGCCGCATTTGTTGCAGAAGCCGCGATGGATTTTCTGTGACGAGCGGAAGAGGGCAGGCTGGCCGCGCGTCCAGGTCAGATGCGCCTGATCGGCGGTGACGAGCGCGCCGAAGAAATTGCCGAAATGTTTCTGGCACATGCGGCAATGGCAGATGGAGGCCCGGCCGAGCTTGCCCGCATGGAACCGCACGGAACCGCACTGGCAGCCGCCGGAAAAACCGCTTTCGCTCATTGTCTGTTCTCCGGCGGCCATTGCGCCGTGTCATGGTCGGGGTGCTGATAGGAGACGAGGTTGGTGAGATAGTCCACCGATGTCAGGTCATCTTCCGTCGGAACGGCGGGCAGGGTGTGAAGACTGTCGACGAAATCGATCTTGCGTTCCACCCCCCACTGCATCGTCGGCGGCAGTGCCGCGGGATCGTCAAACGCGCCGGCTGCAACCGCCATGCCATCCGGCGCCTCATAGGTCAGCGGCGTGCCGCATTCCGGGCAGAAACCGCGCTTGACGACGCTGGAGGATTGAAACCGTTTCGGCTCGCCGCGCGTCCATTCGAATTCCACGTTGCGCACCGAAACCAGCGGCGCGTAATAGGCACCGAAGGCCTTTTGGCACATGCGGCAATGGCAGATGGAACTGTCTTTCAGGTCGCCAGTTGCGCGAAAACGGATCGCGCCGCATTGGCATCCGCCGGTATGGGTGGTCATGGTTGGTTCTCCTTTACCGTTCGGATAATGTGGAGACAGACGTTGTCGATGTCTTTGAGGATATCATCGTTCCAGAAACGGAGGACGGTCCAGCCGTCTTTTTCAAGCCGCGCCGTTCTTTCCTGATCGTAGCGTAGTGCTGCTTCAGATGTATGTTGAGAACCGTCGACTTCGACGACGAGGCGATGATCCGAACAGGCGAAATCAACGATAAAGCCGGCTATCGGCATCTGTCTGCGGAAACTTAGCCGTTCAAGGCGATGGGCTCGAATAGCATTCCAGAGCTTTAGCTCGGCATCCGTCATTACTTTACGCATTTGCTTCGCATATTTGCGATGCACCGGGTCTACGTCTGCATGCGGCATGATTTGGCTCGCCGTTTAGCTGCTTTGCCTCAGATTGGTTGAGGTAACTCAAAACCGCAAGTGGATTGTGTTGGCCGTCTGGCCCCCCTCTGCCCTGCCGGGCATCTCCCCCACAGGTGGGGAGATTGGCAAGAAGCACACTCCCCGCTCCATCCGCAGTGTCAAAGATGGACGAGCGGTCACCGCGATTGATCTCCCCACCTGTGGGGGAGATGCCCGGCAGGGCAGAGGGGGGTAAGCCGCGAGCCGCAACGGCAAATTACCGCTTCAACTCCCACGTCGTCGTCCGCTCCCCGGTCTCCTTGTCCTTGCCATCCTTCAGCTGAATACCCTTTTCGGAAAGCTCATCCCGCAACCGGTCGGCCTCCGCAAAGTTCTTTGCCTTCAGCATTTCAAGGCGCAATTCCACCAGCGCATCCACCGCCGAAACGATGGCCTCATCCATTTCCGTTTTCTTCGGCAGGACACCCAGCAGGGCGGCGCTGGCGGCGAAGGCGGGCAGCATGGATGGATCGGTATTTGCCGCATGCGCCAGCGCATGCAGAGCCTGTACGGCCGCAACCGTGTTGAGGTCGTCGGCGAGTGCATCCAGCACGGTGTCATCCGGCAAGGCGTCGGAGGTCTCGGCTGCCGGCCATTTGGCGAGCAGGCGTTCGGCCTCTTCCAGACGCTTCACCGAAAAATCGATCGGCTCGCGGTAATGCGTCATCAGCATCGCAAGGCGCAGCACTTCGCCCGGCCATTGCCGTCCACCGAACTTGTCCGTGTGCAGCAATTCGTAGATCGTCACGAAGTTGCCCTCCGACTTCGACATCTTGCGGCCTTCCACCTGCACGAAACCGTTATGCATCCACACATTGGCCATGACATGTGTGCCATGGGCGCAGCGGGATTGCGCGATTTCGTTTTCGTGGTGCGGGAAGATGAGGTCGAGCCCGCCGCCGTGAATATCGAAGACTTCGCCGAGATAGCGGCTGGCCATGGCCGAGCACTCGATGTGCCAGCCCGGGCGACCGAGACCCCATGGGCTCTCCCAGCCCGGTTCGCTCTCGGAGGAGAGCTTCCACAGCACGAAATCGCCGGGGTTCTTTTTGTGGGCCTCCACCGCAACACGCGCCCCGGCCTGCTGTTCGTCCAGCGGGCGTTTGGAAAGCTGGCCGTAGTCTGCCATGGATCGAGTGTCGAACAGAACCTCGCCGCCCGCCGTATAGGCGTGGCCGCGTTCGATGAGCCTCTCGATGAGGTAGATCATCTCGGCAATATAGTCGGTGGCGCGCGGCTCCACGGTCGGTTGAAGGCAGCCGAGTGCGGCGACGTCATCATGGAACTGGTCAGCCGTCTTTTTCGTCACCGCATGGATGGCGTCGTTGAGCGGCAGATGCGGATAGTCCCTCAGCGCCCGTGCATTGATCTTGTCGTCGAGGTCCGTGATGTTGCGGGCATAGGTCACATGGTTTTCGCCATAGACGTGGCGCAGCAGCCGGAAGAGAACATCGAAGACGATGACCGGGCGTGCATTGCCGATATGGGCGAAATCATAGACCGTCGGGCCGCAGACATACATGCGCACATTGTCAGGATCGATCGGCGCAAATTCCGCCTTTTCGCGTGTCAGGGTGTTGTGGAGTTTGAGGCGCAAGGACATGCGGCAATTCCCTAAAGGCAGTCAATTGTCCTGACCGGACCGTTTGTCTGTTGGACCTTGCGGGAGACGAAAACGATCTGGCCGGTGGCGAACCAGCAAAAATTATTTCAGCAGCAGGTGCAGATCGTCGTTTTCATGACTTGCGTTATGGCGCGGCGGTATCGTCCGGTCAAGAGCAACCGTGGAGACGTGTCGATCCTCGGCGCTGAAAAACTATTCCGGCTGCCGGTAGTCCACAAAACGGTTTTCCCGCACGACAAAGAGCTTGCCGGTCTCGGTCAATGACGGCGAGGCGAGGGGGAGGATGGCGGCAGCGACTTCGGACGGATGCGGCACGGTGGCTGGATCTTCACCCGGCATGGCCTGCGCACGCATCGCCGTGCGCGTGGCGCCGGGATTGATGCTGTTGACACGAAGCGCGCTCTTCTGCGTCTCTGCCGCCCAGGTGCGGGCGAGCGCTTCCACGGCGGCTTTCGAGGCAGAGTAGACACCCCAGAAGGGGCGACAGCTATGGGCGGCACCCGAGGACAGGATGAGCGCGCGGCCGGCATCCGATTTCAACAGCAGCGGCTCGACCGAGCGGATCAGCCGCCAGGTGGCGGTGACGTTGATGTTCATGACCCTCTCGAAGACCTTCGCCTCGATATGGCCGACCGGGGAAATCACGCCGAGAACACCGGCATTGGCGACCAGAATATCGAGCTTGCCCCAGCGCTCGTAGATATTGGCGCCCAGCGCATCAATGGCTTTCATGTCGGAGAGATCGAAGGGAACCAGCGTCGCCGTGCCGCCAACGGCCTTGATGGCGTCGTCCAGCTCCTCAAGGCCGCCCACCGTGCGGGCGCAGGCGATGACATGTGCGCCGGCCTTGGCCAGTTCCAGCGCCGTGAAATAGCCGATGCCGCGCGAAGCGCCGGTGACGAGAGCGATGCGGCCCTTGAGATCGATAGTCATGGTCTCCCCCGAAATGATTGCGCTTCCTTCTACGAAGCGCCGTGGGCCTTTCGCAAGCGATCATATCGTCGCACGCGCCGGCCTGAACAAAAGACAAGAAAAAAGCGGCCCCGGAAACCGGTGGCCGCTTGATGTTTCGGGCTATCAGCCGTTGCTGGCCAGCATGGAAATCTTGCTGCCCATGGCCTCGCCGTTCTGGTCGAGAAGGCGCGTCGGATAATCGCCGGTGAAATAATGGTCCGTGAACTGCGGACGCGCATGGTTGCGGTTTTCGCCGCCAACGGCACGGTAAAGTCCGTCGATCGACAGGAAAGCCAGCGAATCAGCGCCAATGAACTTCGCCATGGCCTCGACATCGGCATATTGGTTGGCGAGCAGCTTGTCGGCGTCGGGTGTGTCGATGCCGTAGAAATCCGGATGGAAGATCATCGGGCTGGCAACACGGATATGCACTTCCTTGGCGCCCGCCTCGCGGATCATCTGCACGATCTTCACAGATGTCGTGCCGCGCACGATGGAATCATCCACCAGCACCACGCGTTTGCCCTCGATCATTGCCCGGTTTGCGGAATGCTTGAGCTTGACGCCGAAAGCGCGGATCTGCTGCGTTGGCTCGATGAAGGTACGGCCGACATAATGGTTGCGGATGATGCCGTATTCGAAGGGAATGCCGCTTGCCTGCGCAAAACCAAGCGCTGCCGGCGTGCCGCCATCGGGAACCGGCACCACGACATCGGCTTCCAGCGGCGCTTCCTTGGCAAGGTTCATGCCCATGTTCTTGCGCGTCGTATAGACGTTGCGGCCGCCGACGACGGAATCGGGGCGGGCGAAATAGACATATTCGAACAGGCAGAGACGCTCCGGCTGCGGCTTCGACGGCTTGCGCGCATCGATGGTAATCGAACCGTCAGGCTGGATTTCGCAGATGATGACTTCGCCGTTTTCAACGTCGCGCACGAATTTCGCGCCGATGATATCGAGAGCACATGTTTCCGAGCAGAAGATCGGCTTGCCGTCCAGCTCGCCCATGACCAGCGGGCGGATGCCGATCGGGTCGCGCGCGGCGATCAGCTTGGTGCGGGTCATCGCCAGCATCGAATACCCGCCTTCCATCTGCCTGATGGCATCGATGAAGCGATCGGCGGTGGAAGAGTGGCGGGAGCGGGCGATGAGATGCAGCACGACTTCGGTATCCGATGTCGACTGACAGATGGCGCCGGTGGCGATGATCTGGCGGCGCAGCGTCAGCCCATTGGTGAAGTTGCCGTTATGGGCAATGGAAATGCCGCCTTCTTCCAGCTCGGCAAACAGCGGCTGCACGTTGCGCATCGCCACTTCGCCTGTCGTGGAATAACGGGTGTGGCCAATCGCGATGGAGCCGGGCAGGCGGGCAAGGGTTGCCGGATCGGTATAATGATCGCCGACGAGGCCCATATGGCGTTCCTGGTGGAAGCGTTTGCCATCAAAGGAGACGATGCCGGCTGCTTCCTGGCCGCGATGCTGAAGCGCATGCAGGCCGAGAGCGGTCAGCGCCGAGGCATCGTCATGGCCGAGAATGCCGAAAACGCCGCATTCTTCATGCAGCGTATCGCCGTCGATCTCTTCCTTGAAAGTGGACCCAGAAAACGGGGAATACGAAAGCGGCTCAATCATCCGGCTTGCCCTTGCTCTCTACCGAGAAAAAAGAAAGACCTCTCCGGTGAGCGTGTCTCCCGGTTGGCCTGTCTGTGTCGTGCTTGATATTTAGCACAAATAGCGCGCCTTGCATGCATTGCAAGGCGCACCCTCGTGTCAATTATTCGTTGCTGGCGGATTTGTTGCCGGCACATCTTCCGCAGGGGCCTGCGCGGCCGTCGGTTCCTGCGGTTTTCCAAGGATACGGGCGCGAATCTGCGGCTCGATATCGTCAGGCAGAACCGCCTCCAGCTTGCCCACCAGCCCATCAAGGAAGGGCTTGGACTTGGCCTGCGTCACCCATTCCGGCTGCGTCTTCACATCCACCAGCCAGTTCCAGAAGGCGACCGCGACGACCAAGAGCAGAATGCCGCGCGCCGCGCCGAACAGGAAACCGAGCGTGCGATCCAGCGCGCCGATGCGGCTGTCGATAATGAAATCGGCAATGCGCGAGGTGATGAAGGAGATGACGATCAGCGAGACGAGGAAAACCACGCCCGCAGAACCGGCAATGGCGATCTTGTCGTCATCGGTATAGTTGCGCGCATAGGGCAGCAGAACCGGATAAAGATAATAGGCGGCGGCGACCGAGCCGCCCCAGCTCGCAATCGACAGAATCTCGCGTGAAAAACCGCGCACCATCGCAAGAAGGGCGGAGAAAAGAACAACGGCGATGACGATGCCGTCGAAAATTGTAATGGGCATATACCAACTCCGGAGGTGCGACGCCTTGTCAGACGCTGCCTTGCCAATTTTGCGATCCTCTTACACCACTGTTTCCCTTGGCGAAAGGATCAATATTCGTCGTCCTCAACCTGTTTGAACCGGTTGCCGGAGCCGGCGATGCGGGCCACGAGGTCCGGAAGGCTTTCAATTTCCGTCCAGCGACCCTTGCCCGCTTTCGGCAATTCAGCCGAACCTGACGGCAGAAGTGCGGCGGAAAAACCAAGTTTTTCAGCTTCTTTCAATCGCTGCACCGTGTGCGCCACCGGACGTACCGCACCCGACAGGCTGATTTCGCCGAAATAGACGCAATCGGCGGGCAGGGCAAGACCGGCAAGCGAGGAAACCAGCGCCGAGGCAATCGCCATATCCGCCGCCGGTTCGGAAATGCGGTATCCGCCGGCCACGTTCAAATAAACGTCATGCTGGCCGAGCTTCACGCCGCAATGGGCCTCCAACACGGCAAGGATCATGGCAAGTCGTGAACTGTCCCAGCCGACCACGGCGCGGCGTGGCGTGCCAAGCGAGGTGGCCGCGACCAGCGCCTGCACTTCGACGAGTACGGGGCGGGTGCCTTCGATGCCGGCAAAAACTGCTGCACCGGGCGATTTTTCGTTGCGCTCCCCCAGAAACAGTTCGGAGGGATTGGAGACTTCCCTGAGGCCACGATCCGACATTTCAAAAACGCCGATTTCATCCGTCGGTCCGAAGCGGTTCTTGACGGTGCGCAGGATGCGGTAATGGTGGCCGCGGTCACCCTCGAAATAGAGCACGGCGTCGACCATGTGCTCGACCACGCGCGGACCGGCGATCTGGCCTTCCTTGGTCACATGGCCGACGAGCACCATGGTCGCGCCCGTCTGCTTGGCAAACCGGATCATCGCCTGCACGCCGGTGCGCACCTGCGTCACCGTGCCGGGGGCGGAATCGGCTGTATCGCTCCACAACGTCTGGATGGAATCGATGATGATGAGATCGGGCCGCTTGCCCTCGGAAACCGTGGCCAGAATATCCTCGACATTGGTTTCCGCCGCCAGCAGCACATCGGTTTCGGCAGCACCCAGACGCTGGGCGCGCAGGCGCACCTGCGCCACCGCCTCTTCGCCCGAGACATAGATGACGCGGTGACCGCGCCGGGAAAGGGCCGCCGCCGCCTGCATCAAAAGGGTGGATTTGCCGATGCCGGGATCGCCGCCGATCAACACAGCCGAACCGCGCACGAAACCGCCGCCGGTCGCCCGGTCCAGTTCGCTAATGCCGGTCGGAATGCGCGGCGCTTCCTCGATTTCGCCGGAAAGCGAGGTGAGCGTGACAGGTCTGCCCTTCTTCGGCACCTTGCCCGGCCCGGAGCCGATGCCGCCCATCGGGTCTTCCTCGACGATGGTATTCCATTCGCCGCAGCCTTCGCATTTTCCCGCCCAGCGGGTATGAACTGTGCCGCAGTTCTGGCACACAAATTGGGTCTTGGCTTTGGCCATGTTTTGTCAGTTTTCTTCTTGTTTGAAATCGCCGGCGGAAATGTCTTGATGGCCATGCAGCACGCGCAGCACATACATCTTTTTGTCATCGACGATGAAATAGATGCATCGATCACGATAGGGGAAAGCTCGCAAATTTGGCGCGAAGCTCCGAGGCACGCCTGTTATCCCGTATCGCGCCAGCGAGATCATTTTGACGTTGATGTCGTCCAGAAAGCGCTTGGCAGCAACGGGATTGAATTGCGCAATATAATTATGATCGACGAGAAGATCGTTCAGCGCCTGCGCGGTGACCACCAGACGCCTTCGCTTCATTCTGCTCCTCCGCCAGCTTCATAATGTGTGCTGTGAAATCATCTGCACTGGAGAACTCCATCACCCGGCCGGCGTCCACGTCATCCAGGCCTTCCTGAATCAACCGCTGAAGCTCCGCGAATCGGCCTTCCTCGCTGCCCAGTAAACGAAGACCAGCGGAAATCACCGCGTCGGCATCCTTGAAGACACCCGCCGCCACCTGCTCCTCGATGAACTTCTCGTCCTGCTCGCTCAAATGGATTTCGGGCATTTCGATCTCCTTTTGTTCTCTTTTAGCACAGGTCACATCGGCTTTCCAAGAGCTAAAGGCAGCTCTCAGTCGTCGGCCATCAGATATTGCCGCTCATAGCGCAGGCCAAGCCCTGTCAGCATCTCGTAGCCGATGGTGCCGGCCGCCCGCGCGGTATCGTCGACCGGTACGTTGGGGCCAAAAAGCTCGATATAGTCGCCGCTGCGAATGGCATTAACAGGCACATCCGTGACGTCGAAAATGGTGAGGTCCATGGTCACGCGGCCGGCGACGGGCACTTTATGGCCATTGACCACGCCATAGGCACCACCATGGCCCATTTCGCGCAGCGGAATGCCGGAACCGGACAGCGAACGCTGATACCCATCCGCATAACCGACGGAAGCAATGGCGAGCCGGCTTGCGCGCTTCAGCAGGAAGCTGCCGCCATAGCTGACGGTCTGGCCTTCACCCGCCTCGCGTATCTGGATGATCCGCGCCTCGGCCTTCGCCACAGGCCGCATCGGGTTGGCTACGCCGTTGACCGCTTCGCCACCATAAAGCGCGATGCCAGGGCGGGTGAGGTCGAAGTGATAGTCACGGCCGAGAAATATCCCGGCAGAAGCCGAAAGGCTTGATTCGATACCTTCGAAAGCGGCGCTAACCTTGCGGAATGATTCGAGCTGAACCCTGTTCATCGGCGAAGATGGCGTGTCGGCGCAGGCGAGATGCGAAAGCACCAGAACCGGATCGAAACTCGCCGGCCGTGTCACGTCATCGGCCAGAAACAGGGCGTCATCAAGCGGCAGGCCGAGGCGATTGAAACCGGTGTCCACATGTAGCGCGCAAGGGTGGTCGCCACGCTCGGCCACCGTCGCCATCCAGAAGGACAGCTGCTCCTCGGAGGCCAGCACCGGCACCAGATCATTGTCGAAGACCTGCCGTTCCTGCCCCTGCCAGATGCCTGAGAGCACGAAGATGCGCGCTTCCGGAGCATAGGACCGCAGCGTCGCGCCCTCGGCCACCGTCGCCACGAAGAAGTCCCGCGCGCCGGCGTGGTAAAGTGTAGCACCACAATCCTCGATGCCGAGACCATAGGCATCGGCCTTGACGACGGCTGCCGTCCGCGCGCTTCCGGAACGCTTCTTCATGTCCCGCCAATTGTCGGCGAGTGCGCCGAGATCGACGGTCAATCGCAACGGGGCTTGCTCGAAAGCATCGGTTTCGTTTTCGGGAAAGCTGTCTTCGAAGTCGTCTGTCATGCCATTGCGTCCGGTTGATTTGGAACCGGCCAGACCCTAGCACTTTTGTTCAAGACGGTAAGGATCGAATGCTTTAAACTTCGCTCATGCACAATGTTTCGCAGGAACAGGCTTTGGATGTCATGCCCGTTGCCACGACGGAAACCACGCGTTTCTGGCGTGACCGGCGTTTTGGCGGCATGGAGTGCCTCAGCGCGACATTTCTCACCCATGAATATTCGCCGCATGCGCATGACACGTTTTCCATAGGCGCCATCGAAAGCGGCTCGCAGATTTCCACCATTCAGGGCACCACCGAACAGACGGGGCCGGGGCACCTTTATCTTATCAATCCCGACGAGGTTCACGACGGCGCGCCGGGCGGCGGTGGTTATCGCTACCGGATGATCTATCCCGATGCGGAACTGCTGCGCGACATCATCGAGGATGTCACGGGCAGGGCCTTTCACGGCACGCCGTCCTTTCCAAAATTCCTCCCACGCGATCCGCAGATGGCGGCCGCCTTCCAGATGGCGCATCGGCGGCTGGAGGCGAAAACCGGGGCGCTGGAGGCGGATGAGGGCATGTTCTCGGTTCTGGCAGCTCTGTTCGGCAGGCATGGCAGCACCATCATCCTGCCGGTCGAGACCCGCGAGAAAACGGCGGTTCATACCGCCCGGGATTATCTCACCGATAATTACGATAGCGATATTGGCCTGGAGGAACTGGCCTGCATTGCCGGTCTCAGCCGGGCGCATCTCATCCGCGCTTTTCGTAGGGAATTCCACATCACACCCCATGCCTATCTGACGGATGTGCGCATCCGCAGGGCGCGCCGGCTTCTGCGCGCGGGAGAAATGCCGGCAGAGGTGGCGGCCCTGTGCGGTTTTGCCGATCAGGCGCATTTCACCCGCCACTTCAAGGCGCGCACCGGTGTCACGCCGGGGCAATTTCGGCTTGGGTGAGGGGAGCGGTTTGCCATAAAACCGCGCGGCAGCACTTTCATTCAAGACCACGGTGCCTTTTCCGGCGTAATTCCTCCCGCCTGAAAGGGAGAATGCGATGTCCACATCGAAAAAACGCGCGGAACTTATCGCGGGGCTGAGGGCCGCCGCTCCATTGCTGGTGGCCATGGTGCCGATCGGTGTTGTGTTTGGCGCGGTCGCCATCGGCAAGGGCCTGTCGCCGCTGGAAGCGTCTTTGATGTCGCTGCTGATCTTTGCCGGCGGCTCGCAATTCGTCGCAATGGATCTCTGGACCCATCCGGCCAGCTGGAGTGCGCTTGGATTTGCGGCGCTTCTCGTCAATCTGCGCCATGTGCTGATGAGCGCCTCCCTTGCCGGCAAGCTGGATGATTTCAGGGGCTGGCGAAAATATGCGGCGATGCTGGTGCTGACGGATGAATCCTGGGCCCTGGCGGAATTCCGGGTTATTGCCGGCAGGCTCACGGCGGCCTTCTTCGCCGGCGCCGCACTCTCGATCTATCTCGTCTGGAACCTCGCCACACTCGCCGGCGCGCTGCTCGGTGCGGTGGTGGGAGACATGTCGGTCATCGGTCTGGATTTCGCCTTTCCCGCCGTCTTCATCGTGCTGCTCATGGGCTTCTGGAAAGGCAGGGAAACCGGCTTTGTGCTTTTGGCAAGTGCATCCGCCGCCTGTCTCACCCACACGCTGGTCCCGGGCGCCTGGTATATTGCCGCCGGCGCGCTGGCGGGGCTTGCCGTCGCCGCCCTCAGTCGTGAGCAGCAGGTGGAGCAGCCAGCATGACGCTCGATCCGAACACGTTTTTGACGATTCTCGCCATGATGGCGGCGACCGTCGCCACGCGTCTTGGCGGCCTGCTGCTGGTCAGTCATTTCAGCCTGACGCCGCGTCTGAAGAAGGCGCTCGGCGTGGTACCACCCGCCGTTCTAATGGCCGTGGTCACGCCGACGGCGCTCGCCACTGGCCCGGCCGAAACCATCGCCTGCGCAATAACCGCCGTCGCGGCGCTGCGCCTCAGCCTGCTGCCGGCAGCAGCCCTCGGTGTTGTGTCCGTGGCGTTGCTGCGCGGAATCGGATTGTAAGAAAGTCGCGCCAAAGTCCTGAAAAGACTCCGGACTCAGCGTCTGGAATGCGAAGTGGGCAGCGAGGGTGAAAATACGTCACCCTCGCTGTGTTTTGGATTAGTGCTCTTCGTATTGGGTGAAGCTCGGATCAGCCAGATCGGCGAAGCGCGTGAATTCGGACTGGAAGGCGAGTTTCACGGTACCGGTCGGTCCGTGACGCTGCTTGGCGATGATGACGTCCGCCGTACCTTTCACCTTGTCGAACAGCGCTTCCCACTCGGCATATTTGGGATCGGAAATATCGCGCGGTTCCATGTTCTTGACGTAATATTCCTCGCGGAACACGAAAAGCACCACGTCGGCGTCCTGCTCGATCGAGCCCGATTCACGCAGGTCGGAAAGTTGCGGGCGCTTGTCTTCACGGTTTTCCACCGCACGGGAGAGCTGGGATAGTGCGATGATCGGAACGTTGAGTTCCTTGCCTAGCGCCTTGAGGCCGGTGGTGATCTGGGTGATTTCCTGCACGCGGTTTTCGCCGCTCTTGCCGGCGCCGGTCATCAGCTGAATATAGTCCACGACCAGGACATCGAGGCCGCGCTGGCGCTTCAGGCGGCGGGCACGGGCGGAAAGCTGGGCAATCGAAATACCACCGGTCTGGTCGATATAAAGGGGCACCTTCTGCATCATCTGCGAGCAGGCGACGAGTTTTTCGAAATCGGATTCAGTGATGTCACCACGGCGGATTTTCGAGGAGGAGACTTCCGTCTGCTCGGAAATAATACGCGTGGCCAGCTGTTCGGACGACATTTCGAGCGAATAGAAGCCGACGACGCCGCCATTCTTCGCCTTGAACGAACCATCCGGCTGCACTTCCTGCTCATAGGAGGCGGCAATATTATAGGCGATGTTGGTCGCAAGCGAGGTCTTGCCCATACCCGGACGACCCGCCAGCACGATAAGGTCGGAACGCTGCAGGCCGCCCATGCGTCCGTCGAGCGAATGAATGCCGGTGGAAATGCCCGAGAGATTGCCATCGCGCTCGAAAGCGGCGCCCGCCATGTCGATCGCCAGCGCCACCGCATCGTTGAACGACTGGAAACCGCCGTCGTAACGGCCGGTTTCCGCCAGTTCGAACAGGCGGCGCTCGGTGTCTTCGATCTGCGCCTGCGGCGGCATGTCAAGCGGTGCATCATAGGCGATGTTGACGACATCCTCGCCGATCTGGATCAGCGCGCGACGCAGGGCCAGATCGTAGATCGCCCGGCCGTAGTCTTCGGCGTTGATGATCGATACGGCTTCGGCCGCCAGACGTGCGAGATATTGCGCCACCGTCAGGTCGCCGATCTTGTCATCGGCCGGCAGGAAGGTCTTGATCGTCACCGGATTGGCGGTCTTGCCCATGCGGATGATATCGCCCGCCACCTCGAAAATCTTGCGATGCAGCGGCTCGTAGAGATGCACGGGCTTCAAGAAATCCGAGACGCGGTAGTAGGCGTCGTTGTTGACGAGGATGGCGCCAAGCAGCGCCTGTTCGGCCTCGATGTTGTTCGGCGCCTCGCGGTAATGCGGTTCCGCCGGTTGCGCGGGGGTGATCTTTCTCACAGCGTCGTTCATGGTTTGCGCGATCTCCCTTTGCCTTTGTCCTTAAACCTCGGGTTTGGCTTCCTGGGGCATGGCAGTCAATGATATTGTTGCAACACTATACGGCAGGCTGGTGTCCGGTCCGCAAAGCTGGATCACATCTTCAGTTGTCCCCAGCAATCCACAGGGGGTGGGGACAAGGTGCTGGAATTTTCCGGCAACGTGATTCGCTGCCATGAGTTTACCGCATGGCAGACCCGGCACGAAAGAAACTTGAAAATCGTCAGGCTTGCGAATAAATAGGCAGTAAATAAGTAGTGTGCTAATTATAAGGCTTACTGACATGTCCCGCGAGACCGACAAGGAGCAGCTTCTGGATGAGGTCTCCGCTTTCACCCGCAAACTGCGCGCGTTTTTTGATGCGCGGGTGGGGGAAAGCGGGCTGACTCTGGCCCGTGCGCGTGCGCTTTTTGCGCTCTCGCGGCGCGGTCCGCTGACGCAGACGGAACTTGCGGAGGAAATGGAAATCGAAACCCCGACACTGGTGCGGGTACTTGACGGCATGGAGAAACAGAACCTCATCGAGCGTCGCTCCGATGAAAACGATCGCCGCGCCAAGCGTATCCATATGACGGAAGAAGGTGAGAAGACCTCCGGCACGGTGCAGGCGGTGGCAAGGTCGCTGCGTTCGGAAATCACCGCCGATATTTCGTCTGAAGATCTGGCGATGGCGCTTGATGTAATGCGCCGTCTTTCGGCCAATCTGCAGAACCTCGCAGCCGGGAGGGTGCAATCGTGAGCAGCGTGTTGCCGCAGACCCCGGATGAGGCCGCTTCCCAAAATGTCGAGGTGACCGCCAAACCTGCCGAGCTTCCGGAAGAGGAAGCGACTGTACCGCCAAGTGCCGCCGGCACTGACGAGACCGTGGCGGAAGCCGCCGCTGTCGCCGCGCCGCTACCGATGGAGCGGCCGGTATGGCTGCGGCTGTGCTTCATCTTCGCCGGCCTGTCGTTCTTCATCACGCAAGGGCTGGGCATGAACCTCGTCATGGCCAATCTCTACCAGCTTCAGGGCGAGTTTTCCGCCACGGTTGCCGAGGCGGCCTGGCTTTCCGCCGCCTATATGGCGCCCTACGCCACCTTCTCCATCGCGCTCTTCAAGGTCAGGGCGCAATATGGCCTGCGACCCTTTGCCGAAGTCTCGATTATCGCCTTTGTCGTCGCTTCCTGTCTCAACCTGTTCGTGACGGACCTGCATTCGGCAACCGTGATCCGTTTCGTCAGCGGCATGGCCGCCGCCCCGATCTCATCGCTTGGATTCCTCTATATTCTCGAGGCTTTTCCGCCAGCCCGGAAATTCTCGCTCGGTTTCAGCATCGCGTTGACCGGCACGTTGCTGTCGGCACCCATCGCGCGCATCGTTTCGCCGTCCCTGCTGGAAATCGGCGGCTGGAACGCGCTCTATTCCATGGAGGTGGGTTTTGCGCTGATCTCGCTCGCCATGATCTATGTGCTGAAAGTCACGCCGCCGCCGCGTGCGAAGGTCATCGAGCGTATGGATATTCTGAGCTATCTGTTGTTTGCGGGCGGTCTCGGCTGTCTTGCGGTGATGCTCACTCTCGGCCGGTTCTACTGGTGGTTCGAAACCTGGTGGCTCGGCGTGCTTCTGGCGACGTCGATCGCGCTTCTAACCCTCATGGCCTTCATCGAATTGCCGCGCAAGAACCCACTGCTCGACCTGCGCTGGATTTTCTCGAAAACCAACCTGCATGTCATTGCAGTCCTGCTCGTTTATCGTGCGGTTTCCTCCGAGCAATCCTCAACGGCGGTCGGATTTTACCAGCAGCTTGGTCTGTTAAACGATCAGACGACGACGCTTTATGCGCTGGTGCTGCTGGCAACTGTCCTCGGCGGTGCCGCCTGCGCCTGGCTGATGCTGACGAAATATGTTGATACGGCCCATGTGATTGCGCTGACGCTGATTGCGGCCGGTTCATTCATGGATAGCCAGTCCACCAATCTGACACGGCCGGGTGAGATGTATCTCAGCCAGATGATGATCGCCTTCGGCGCCGCCATGTTCCTGCCGCCCGTCATGTCCAAGGGCTTTGCCGCAGCACTTGGCAGAGGCGCGCCCTATCTCGTGAATTTCATCGCCATCTTCCTGTTCACCCAGATCACGGGTTCGATGCTGATGACCGGGCTGCTTGGCAGCTTCGTGACGCTGCGGGAAAAATTCCATTCCAATATTCTGGTGGAAAATGTCCTGCTCACCAACCCCGTGGTCGCCCAGCGCGTATCTCAGCTTTCCGGCGCCTACAGCCATGTCATCACCGACCCGGCGCTCCTGAAGGCTGAAGGGTTGTCCCTGCTGGGTCAGCAGGTCAGCAAGGAAGCCTATGTGCTTGCCTATAATGACACGTTCCTGCTGATCTCAGTCGTTTCGGCGCTGGCACTGGCCGCGCTTTTGCTCCACCTTGCCTGGATGCGCATCCGTCCGTTCCTTTTCCGGGACAAGGTCGATGCCGCCCCGGCGCTACAGTCTTGAACCTCCAAGAGTGACATTATGCTGAAGAAGTTTTTTACCCCCGTTTCCATTCTCGTACTGCTCGGTGGCATCGCCGGTGTGGCACTCGTGCTTTACGCCTGGCGGCTGCCGCCTTTCCTTTCCACCGTCGAAATGACCGACAACGCCTTCGTGCGTGGTTATGTGACGACCATGAGCCCGCAGGTCAGCGGTTATGTCGTGGATGTCCCGGTGAAGGACTATCAGGAAGTCAAGGAGGGCGCCCTGCTGGCCAAGATCGATGACCGCATCTATCGCCAGAAACAGGCGCAGGCGGAAGCCACGCTCGATACCCACAAGGCAGCGCTCGACAATTCCCGCCAGCAGGAAAATGCCGCCAATGCCAATATCCGCTCCAGCGAAGCGGCAGTCGACGGCGCCGAGGCCTCGCTGAAGCAGGCGCAGCTCGCCTCCGACCGGCAGGATAATCTCATCAAGAGCGGTGCCGGAACCTCCAGCCTGCAAGAAGAAGCCCATGCCGCGCTTGAAAAGGCGCGGGCATCCCTCTCGCAGGCGAAAGCGGCGCTCGAGGTTTCCCGTCAGGATCTGCAGACCATCATCGTCAATCGCAGCTCGCTGCAGGCCGCCGTCGCCAATGCCGAAGCCGCCGTCGAGCTCGCCCGCATCGATCTTGCCAATACCGAAATCCACGCGCCCGTGGATGGCAGGCTCGGCGAAGTCGGCGTGCGCACCGGCCAATATGTCACCGCCGGCACGCAACTGATGGCCGTCGTGCCGCATGATGTCTGGGTTATCGCCAATTTCAAGGAAACCCAGCTCGCCGGCATGCAGGTGGGCCAACCGGTGACGATTTCGGTCGATGCGTTGCATCGCCGCAAGCTCACCGGCCATGTGGAGCGGTTCTCCCCCGCGACGGGTTCGGAATTCGCCGTCATCAAGCCCGACAATGCGACCGGCAATTTCGTGAAGATCGCCCAGCGTCTCGGCGTGCGGATCGTGATCGATGCGGATCAGCCGCTCGCGGCGGAGCTTTCGCCGGGCATGTCGGTGGTGGTGCATGTGGATAAGAGCAAGGCGCCTGATGGGGCGGAGACGGCGGCGAGGTAGTCGGTAAAGGTTGGAGGGTGTGGTTTACCCCCCTCTGTCCTGCCGGACATCTCCCCCTCAAGGGGGGAGATCAACAATAAGCTCTCCCGTTGCTTCATTCTCAAATGTCGAGATTGCCGCGACCTCGCCGCGGGTCGATCTCCCCCCTTGAGGGGGAGATGCCCGGCAGGGCAGAGGGGGGTAAAACCCTCCGCGAACTCGAAGCCCCAAACACAAAAACCCCGGATGTCTCCATCCGGGGTTTTCTTATGGCCGCAAGGGCCAAATCTTATTCGTCGTCGCCGTCGCGATCAGCTTCCGGATCGAAGAAGTCTTCCGGACGCAGTGCGTCTTCGTCAACGCCGTAGATGGCGTCAGCGGAGGTAAGGCTCTCGCCCTTGGCCTGGCGTTCTGCTTCTTCGGCGGAACGGGCAACGTTCAGCTCGACCTGAAGCTCGACTTCGGCGTGCAGGTGCAGGGTAACGTTGTGCAGGCCGATGGTCTTGATCGGCGTGTTCAGTTCAACCTGGTTGCGGCCGATGTTGAAGCCTTCGGCGCCGAGGATTTCGACGACGTCGCGGGCAGCAACAGAACCGTACAGCTGACCGGTTTCGCCAGCCGAACGGACGACGATGAAGGACTTGCCTTCGAGTGCTTCGGCAACCGTCTGGGCTTCCGACTTGCGCTCGAGGTTACGGGCTTCAAGCGTTGCGCGCTCGGTTTCGAAACGGGTCTTGTTGGCAGCGTTGGCGCGCAGCGCCTTGCCCTGCGGCAGCAGGAAGTTACGGGCATAGCCGTCGCGAACCTTGACGGTTTCGCCCATCTGGCCGAGCTTGTTGATGCGTTCGAGAAGAATAACGTCCATCTTCTTGATCCTTTCTAGTTGTTGGTTTCGTTCGTATTGTCGTTTTTCCGCGCCGGCGTCAGGGAGATCGTGCTGCGCACGTCGCTGAGGCCGAACACGAGAATGATGAACAGCGGAAAGACAAAGACCGCCGAGAGGTATGCGAGAATGAGAACCGGCAGACGCCAGTCCTTGCCGCGCGCTTTTTTATGCAGGGAGGCATAACCCGCCATCAGGAAGCCCGCGCCAAAGGTGCCGCAGATGACCGCGCCGACCATGGCCGCGACGCCGCCGAGGAACATGGCGACAATGCCGGCGAGGAAAATGAAGATGGCGTTGCGGTGCATGCGCAGCGCGGAAGCGATGTCCTCGCGCGGGCGCAGGCCCTTGCCGAAGGAACCGACCAGTCGCGTCGCGAAATAATAGGCCGCAAACAGGAGAATGACCCAAAGACCGCCCTGGACGATCGGCAGCATCAGCACCAGAAGGGATTTTGTCTGGGCCAGCGCTTCGGCATTGGGCTCGAATAAAGGTTCGCGGTTCTGCACCGAGGTCATCATGATATCGACCATGCGTGCGACGAGATCGGGACCGTAACCGATCATCCAGCCGAGAATGACGACGGCGACGGAAACCAGAATGCACAGATGCAGCACGATGCCGGACAGCGGATACCAGGCAAGCAGATCATCCGGACCGCCGAGTTCGGAGGCCGGGCGCGCCAGATTGGCGAGATGCGAAAGCCAGCCCGCCGGGATCAGCGTGAATATGGCAATGGTCAGCGCGAAAAGCGGCGACATGACCAAAGCGCCGATGATGGCGGTGGTGATGATCGCGATAATGGCGGCGCGGTTGCCCCAGCCCATGCCTGCAATGAAGATCGGCATGGCGGAACCGGCATAAAGCAGGAAAGAAAGCGACGACTGTGCCGTTGCGCCAAGCGTTAAAAACGCGGCGCATATGCCGGCGAGAACGCCGGAAATCAGCACTGTCTGGTTCAACTTCTGCACTTCGCTGTCCTGCTGAAACTTAAGCAGTTAGAGGATCGCTCCAGAGAGCCTCATCCCCAACATGGGTTTTTAGAGTATCGATCCGCGCCCAACGCGGAAGGATTGGGAGAAACGAGGCCGCGCCAAAACGCAGCCTCGCTTCAATTCATTACGCTACCACGTAAGGCAGCAGGCCGAGGAAGCGGGCGCGCTTGATCGCCTGGGCGAGTTCGCGCTGCTTCTTCTGGGAAACGGCCGTGATGCGGGAAGGAACGATCTTGCCGCGCTCGGAAATGTAGCGCTGCAGCAGACGAACGTCCTTGTAGTCGATCTTCGGAGCGTTTGCGCCGGAGAAGGGGCACGTCTTGCGACGGCGGTGGAACGGGCGGCGTGCCTGGGAAGAGGATGTATCAGCCATTGGTCAATTCTCCTTATGCACGGTCTTCGCGCGGACGGCGCGGACGGTCTTCGCGGTCGCCGAAGCCACCTTCACGCGGTGCGCGCGGGCCACGATCTTCACGCGGGCCACGGTCCGGACGGTCGCCGTCACGGCGCGGACGGTCGTCGCGATCGCGCTTCTGCATCATCGCGGACGGGCCTTCTTCGTGGGCTTCGACGGCGATGGTCATGTAGCGAAGAACGTCTTCGTTGATGCGCATCTGGCGCTCGACTTCATGGATGGCGGCCGCCGGAGCGTCGATGTCCATGAGAGCGTAGTGAGCCTTGCGGTTCTTCTTGATGCGGTAGGTGAGGGACTTCAGACCCCAGTTCTCGACGCGTCCGACTTTACCGCCGAACGATTCGATAACGCCCTTGTACTGCTCGACAAGTGCGTCGACCTGCTGGGCAGAAATATCCTGCCGGGCAAGGAAGATGTGTTCGTAAAGAGCCATTTAAGCTTTGCCTTTCTTGCGTTTCGTCCTTCACCCGGCAACGGCGCTAAGCCTCAACGACTGCTCCTGAAAAGGCGTGAGCCTTAAAGCAAGAAAAGCGTTGTTCGAGACGGTCGAGAGCGGAGACACGGGAGGCCGGAAAAACCTTATGGTTCCTGCTGTTCCGTCACCGGAACCAGCCCTCCGTTCAGCCACCAGCCAATTGGACCGGGTGTTGTGAACAGCGCGCTTATACGGATTTTTGCCCGGAATGCAAGGGCGACCGTGAAAAAGCGCGCCGTTTGATCATCAGATCGGCATTGGATATTGCCGGTGGATGGCTGCGATGCCCTTCAGCACGTCTTCGGAAAGAGTGATATCTGCGGCCGCAATATCAACCTTCAGCTGCTCCATCGTGGTGGCGCCGATGATGACGGAGGCCATGAAGGGGCGCGTCAGGCAGAAGGCGATGGCGAGTTTTGCGGGGTCGATACCATGAGCGGCAGCAAGCTCCAGATAGGCCTTGACCGGCGCTTCCTGATGCGGCTGCAAACGGCCACCGAGATCCTTGTTGATGGTTCCGCGTGAACCGGCGGGACGAGCGCCGTTCTGGTATTTGCCGGTCAGCAGCCCTGCCGCCAGTGGCGAATAGGCGAGCAGGCCGACATCTTCGTGATGGGCGACTTCCGCCATGTCCAGATCGAAGCTGCGATAGAGCAGGTTATATTCGTTCTGGATGGTGGCGACGCGCGGCAGGCCGTTAGCCTCGGCAATATCGATATATTTCTGCGTACCCCAGGCGCTTTCGTTGGAAAGGCCAATGGCGCGGATTTTTCCGGCCTTAACCAATTCGCCGAGCGTTTCCAGCTTTTCGGTGATTTCGGCAAGCGTGCGCTTGGTATCCTGACCGGAAGCGTCAAAGCTCCATACACCACGGAAATGATAGGTGCCGCGATTCGGCCAGTGGATTTGGTAGAGATCGATATAGTCGGTTTTCAGGCGCTGGAGGCTGGTATCGACAGCCTCGCGGATCGCGGCAGCGTCGATATCGCGACCGCCACGAATGTAATCGCGTCCTGAGCCGGCAACCTTGGTGGCGAGCACGACCTGATCGCGCTTTCCGGTCTTTTCAAACCATGTGCCGATATAATCTTCCGTCCGGCCCTGAGTTTCGGCGGAAACGGGCGTGGTGGGGTAAAGCTCTGCCGTATCGAAGAAATTGACGCCGTTTTCGACGGCGTAATCCATCTGCGCATGCGCTTCGGCTTCGGTGTTCTGCGTGCCCCATGTCATGGTGCCGAGGCAGATTTCAGACACGGAAATACCCGTGCGGCCCAATAGTCTCTGTTTCATGGAAATGTCCCGGTGCTTGGCCAGATAGTTTGGAAGGTGGGGTGAAAGTAATGGGGATTTGCCGCAGTGCAAGAAAAAATATGATGAAAAGAAAGGGGAAAACAGGTTGGCAAAACCCCTGACAAACGCCTGCCATAGGGCTTCAAGCCTTGACTTCGCTAGCCGGAATGTGAATGGAAGTCCGAAAGAATAAAGGCAAGGCCAGAAAAGAAGGACGACATCCCATGGGTATTGCATTCACATTTCCCGGTCAGGGAAGCCAGGCCGTCGGCATGGGCAAGGAGCTGGCGGACACCTATCCGGAAGCGCGCGCCGTGTTTCAGGAAGTCGATGAGGCGCTCGACCAGAAGCTTTCCGACATCATGTGGAACGGTCCGGAAGAAACGCTGACGCTGACCGCTAACGCCCAGCCGGCCCTCATGGCCGTCTCTATGGCAGTGATGCGCGTTCTGGAAGCGCGTGGCCTGAAGCTGTCCGATACGGTGTCTTATGTGGCTGGCCATTCGCTTGGCGAATATTCGGCGCTCTGTGCTGCCGGGACCTTTTCGATTGCCGATACCGCGCGGCTTCTGCGCACCCGCGGCAACGCCATGCAGGCCGCCGTGCCGGTCGGCGAAGGCGCCATGGCAGCGATCATCGGGCTGGAGCATGATGCGGTTTCGGCAATCTGCGAGGAGGCCGGCATTCTCGGCGTCTGCCAGATCGCCAATGATAATGGCGGCGGCCAGCTGGTCATCTCCGGCTCCAAGGCCGCTGTCGAGAAAGCCGCCGCGATCGCTTCCGAAAAAGGTGCCAAGCGCGCCATCATGCTGCCGGTTTCCGCGCCTTTCCACTCGGCGCTGATGGCGCCGGCTGCGGAAGCGATGCGCGAGGCGCTGGCCAATGTCGAAAAGAAGGCGCCCGTCGTGCCCGTCATCGCCAATGTACGCGCCGCGCCGGTTTCCGATGCCGACGAGATCGCCGCCCTGCTGGTCGAGCAGGTGACGGGTCAGGTGCGCTGGCGCGAAACGGTTGAGTGGTTTGCCGCCAACAATATCACGCAGCTTTACGAGATCGGCTCCGGCAAGGTGCTGACGGGCCTTGCCCGCCGTATCGACAAGACGGTGAACGGCGTTGCCGTCAACGGTGCAGCCGATATCGACCAGCTTCTTGCCACTCTTATCGGCTGAGACGGGCTTCGCCCCGCAACGGCTTTTATTTTTGACAATTCCCGACGCAGAGCCGCAAAACTTCCTGCGGACTTGCCATTAAGAAGGAACGGACCATGTTAGATCTGACAGGCCGCAAGGCTCTCGTAACCGGCGCGACCGGCGGCATCGGCGAAGAAATCGCCCGCCTTCTGCACAAACAGGGCGCAACAGTCGGCCTGCACGGCACCCGCGTTGAAAAACTTGAGGCGCTGGCGGCGGAACTTGGCGACCGCGTCAAGATTTTCCCGGCCAACCTCGCCGACCGCGCCGAGGTCAAGGCGCTCGGCGAAAAGGCCGAAGCCGAGCTGGAAGGCGTCGATATTCTCGTCAACAATGCCGGCATCACCAAGGACGGCCTCTTCGTGCGCATGAGCGACGAGGACTGGGACAACGTCATCGAAGTGAACCTGACGGCGATGTTCCGCCTGACGCGCGAGCTGACGCATCCGATGATGCGCCGCCGTTTTGGCCGCATCATCAACATCACCTCCATCGTCGGTGTTACGGGCAATCCCGGCCAGGCGAACTATTGCGCCTCCAAGGCCGGCATGATCGGTTTTTCGAAGTCGCTGGCGCAGGAAATCGCCACCCGCAACGTCACCGTCAACTGCGTGGCGCCGGGCTTCATTGAAAGCGCGATGACCGGCAAGCTGAACGACAAGCAGAAAGACGCCATCATGGGCGCCATTCCCATGAAGCGCATGGGCACCGGCGCCGAGGTTGCGTCTGCCGTTCTGTATCTGGCTTCCAATGAAGCCGCCTACATGACCGGCCAGACCCTGCACGTCAACGGTGGCATGGCGATGATCTGACGGCACTTGCGGCCGTCATAAAAGGATTGCGGCGCTGTTTAAGCACCTTCTTGGGTAGCTGGCGCCGCAAGGCCCCGCTTGCTGGTTTTCGGGGAAATTGCCTGTCATACGCTGTGCTTAGCGCGTTTTCAGGCTTTTCGACCGATTGAAACCATGTTAAGCGGGCCAAGACTGTGAACAGTCGTCCCGGAGAGACAGGAAGCCGTTGCGATTTTGCGTGACGATGTCTAGCTTGGACCGGGTTGAACGGGTTTGCCAGCGGTGCCGGATTTGAACGGCGCATGAGGGCTTCTAACAGGGCAGGGTGCCGAAAGGCATTCCCTTTCAAAATAAAGGTCGAGGAAACCGACATGAGCGATATCGCAGAACGCGTAAAGAAAATTGTAATTGATCATCTTGGCGTTGACGCCGACAAGGTTGTCGAAGGCGCCAGCTTCATTGACGATCTGGGCGCTGATTCGCTCGACACCGTTGAACTGGTCATGGCTTTCGAAGAAGAATTCGGCGTTGAGATTCCCGACGACGCAGCTGACTCGATCCTGACCGTCGGCGACGCCGTCAAGTTCATCGAGAAGGCCCAGGCCTGATCGACCTTCATCGGGAAGGTGACATATCTTCCCGTCTTGGCCCGGCTTGTCCGGGCCAATGTTTTATAGGCAGACGGTAGGTGCTTCGAAGGGCGCGCTTTCCTGCTGTCGCAAGGGTCACGGGCCGCAACAACGCGGCCTGCAACCTTCATGCAAAGATTTAGACATACTGCAGCCTGCCGTGAGTACCATACCATGGTGCCCGGTGTTGCAGAAAAGACCGATGATTTGGATAAGGGCGGAGCATTGGCGATGAGGCGTGTCGTTATCACCGGTACCGGCATGGTATCTCCTCTTGGATGTGGAACGGAAGTGACCTGGGAGCGGCTTTTGGCCGGCCAGAACGGCGCCCGTCTCGTGACTGAATTCGAGGTCGAAGACCTGCCCGCAAAGATCGCCTGCCGCATTCCCGTCGGCGACGGCTCCAACGGCACCTTCAATGCCGATGACTGGATGGAGCCCAAGGAACAGCGCAAGGTCGATCCTTTCATCCTCTACGGCATGGCTGCCGCCGACATGGCGCTTGCCGACGCAAACTGGCATCCGGAAACGGACGACGACCAGATCGCCACCGGCGTTCTGATTGGCTCCGGCATCGGCGGTCTGGAAGGCATCGTCGAGGCGGGTTACACGCTGCGCGACAAGGGCCCACGCCGCATTTCTCCATTTTTCATTCCCGGCCGTCTGATCAACCTCGTATCCGGCCAGGTTTCCATTCGCCACAAGCTGCGCGGTCCGAATCATTCCGTGGTAACGGCCTGCTCGACCGGCGCACACGCTATCGGCGACGCCGCCCGGCTGATCGCGCTTGGCGATGCCGAGGTCATGGTTGCCGGTGGTGCCGAATCGCCGGTCTGCCGCATCGCGCTTGCCGGTTTTGCCGCCTGCAAGGCGCTTTCCACCCAGCACAATGACGACCCGCAGAAGGCTTCGCGTCCCTACGACCGCGACCGCGACGGTTTCGTCATGGGCGAGGGCGCTGGCATCGTCGTTCTCGAAGAGCTCGAGCATGCCAAGGCGCGCGGCGCGAAGATTTACGCCGAAGTCGTCGGTTACGGCCTTTCCGGTGATGCCTTCCATATCACGGCGCCGTCCGAGGACGGCGACGGTGCCTACCGCTGCATGTCCATGGCGCTGAAGCGTGCGGGCCTTACGCCTGACGATATCGACTATATCAACGCCCACGGCACCTCCACCATGGCCGACACGATCGAGCTTGGCGCGGTCGAACGTCTGGTCGGCGAATCGGCTCCGAAGATTTCCATGTCTTCCACCAAGTCGGCCACCGGCCATCTTCTAGGCGCTGCCGGCGCTATCGAGGCAATTTTCGCGACGCTTGCGATCCGCGACAACATTGTTCCGCCGACGCTCAATCTCGACAATCCCGATGTCGAGACGAAGATCGACCTCGTGCCGCACAAGGCGCGCAAGCGGCAGGTCAATGTGGCGCTCTCGAACTCCTTCGGTTTTGGCGGCACCAACGCCTCGCTCGTGCTGCGTCGTTACGAAGCATAATCGCGGCGGCGATTTGCCATCGCGATGGCATTCGCGCCGCAAGCCGTCCATGGCGGTTGCGGCGTTCTCCTGCCGGACGCCGACAAGCATGTTCTTTCCTTTGAAGAACGTATCACGGCTTGCGAAAGCCATTCCGATTTTCGCGCCGATATTGTAGTCGTTTATGGAAGACGTTTGCCGGGTCGGGTTATTTCCGGCTGCGGGCGGCTTTCTCCATGGGCTTTGTCCTAAACGATGGCCGTGAAGCGCAATATCAGGGCTTCACGATATCTCCATGTGGTGCGGGACGGCATTCCGAACCTGTTTTTGCCGCATTACCTGCGCAAAAAGCGCTGACAACGCCGAACTGAAAAGGACCGACGGTGAGCGACACGAATCAGAACAGCCAGGGACCATACGGGCAGAACGGTGCGGGCGAAGGCAATCGCGGCCCGATCATTCCGAAATCCCCGACGGAAGCCTTGCGGCCGGAAAAAGTGCCGGCGCCACCCAAGCGCTCGCGCAAGGCCCACGGGCAGCTTGTGATCTTCCTGAACTTTCTGATGACGCTCGCAGTCGCGGTCTGCGTACTCGCCATTGCCGCTTTCTATTACATGATCAATGCGTTCCAGGAGCCTGGTCCGCTTGAAACGAATACACATTTTACCGTCCGCAATGGCGCGGGTCTCATCGAGATTGCCAATAACCTCGAGCGCAACGACGTCATCTCGAACGCGCGCGTTTTCCGTCTGATGGCCGGCAGCTATCTGCAAAAGGACCAGACGCTGAAAACCGGCGAATATGAGATCAAGGCCGGCGCATCGATGAAGGATATCCTGCTGCTCCTGGAATCCGGCAAATCGATCCTTTATTCCGTGTCGCTGCCGGAAGGTCTGACCGTGAAGCAGATGTTCGCACGCCTTGCTGCAGACGAGGTGCTGGATGGTGAACTGCCCGCAACGCTGCCACCTGAGGGCAGTCTGCGCCCTGATACGTACCGCTTCACCCGCGGCACCAAACGCGAAGAAATCATCAGTCAGATGAGCGCGGCGCAGGACAAGCTGATCGACATGATCTGGGAGCGGCGTGATCCCGACCTGCCGATCAAGACCGTCGAAGAATTCGTGACGCTCGCCTCGATCGTCGAGAAGGAAACCGGCAAGGATGACGAGCGCGCCCACGTCGCCTCCGTCTTCTATAACCGCCTGAAGAAGGGCATGCGCCTGCAATCCGACCCGACGATCATCTACGGTCTGTTCGGCGGCGACGGCAAACCGTCCGACCGGCCGATCTATCAGTCGGACCTGCAGAAGCAGACGCCGTTCAACACCTATGTCATCAAGGGCCTGCCGCCGTCTCCCATCGCCAATCCGGGCCGGGCGGCGCTTGAGGCAGTCGCCAATCCATGGCGCACGGATGATATTTACTTCGTGGCCGATGGCACTGGCGGCCACGTCTTCGCCAAGACGCTTGAAGAGCACAACGCCAACGTCCGCCGCTGGCGCAAGATCGAGGCCGAAAAAGCTGCTTCCGGCGGCAATCCCGATGTGATCGTGGATGGTCAACCGGGCGGCGCCGAGGCGGAAAAACCTGCCAATAACTGATAATCTTAACCGGGCCCTGTCATCACAGGGCCCGTTTTGCGCGGCATGACCGGGGGGCTTTCAGATATGACATTGCAATCGATGACCGGCTTTGCGCGCAGCGAAGGAACCTCCGGCCGTTACCGCTGGGCCTGGGAGTTGCGTTCGGTGAACGGCAAGGGGCTCGATGTGCGCCTGCGCCTGCCGACCGGTCTTGAAGCACTGGAAAGCGGCCTGCGCGAAATCGCGAGCGAGCATCTTTCCCGCGGCAATATTCAGGCGGGCCTGACGCTGGCGATTGCGGAAAACCGGCTTGAGGCCGTGATCAACCGCGACGCGCTGGCCGCCGTTCTGGCGCTCAAGAAGGAGCTCGCTGATGTCGTGGACGACAAGCCGCTGAGCTTCGATACGTTGCTGACGATACGCGGGCTGGTCGATTTTCGTGAGGCGGAAGATGATGCCGAAGCGCAGGCGGCGCGCAATGGTGAAGTGCTTGCCGGTTTTGCCGCTGCCGTGGAGAGGCTGAAGGACATGCGCGAGCGGGAAGGGGCGTCGCTGTTTGCCATCCTCTCCGGCCACATCAACCGCATCGAGCAGCTCGTGGATATCATCGAGAATGACCCATCCCGCCAGCCCGAGCAGATTGCGGCACGGCTCGCCCAGCAGATCGCCCTCATCGGTGACGGTATGCACGGGCTCGACCGTGACCGCCTGCATGCCGAGGCAGCGCTGATTGCCACCAAGGCGGATCTGCGTGAAGAGATCGACCGGCTGCATGCCCATGTTCAGGCTTCCCGCGAACTGTTGGAGAATGGCGGCCCTGTCGGCCGCAAGCTCGATTTTCTTGCACAGGAATTTAACCGCGAGTCGAATACAATCTGTTCCAAATCGAATGCCAGTGCGGTAACCGCAGCGGGCATAGAGTTGAAAGTGGTGATCGACCAGTTTCGCGAACAGGTTCAAAATCTGGAGTAGACCCCATGGTCCCGGTGAATAATTCTCCCGTCACGATTGCCCGCAGGGGGCTGATGCTGGTGATTTCTTCGCCATCGGGCGCGGGCAAGTCCACGATTGCGCGCAATCTGCTTGAGAAAGACAAGAATATCAGCCTTTCCGTCAGCGTCACGACACGTCCGCGCCGCCAGAGCGAGATCGAGGGCATCCACTATCACTTCATCTCCAAGCGTGATTTCGAGCGCATGCGCGATAATGACGAGCTGCTCGAATGGGCCGAAGTCCACGGCAATTTTTATGGTACGCCGCGCGAACCGGTCGAAGCGGCGATGGCCGCCGGCCGCGACATGCTGTTCGATATCGACTGGCAGGGCGCCGAGCAGCTGCAGGACAAGATGAAGGCCGACGTCGTCTCGATCTTCATCCTGCCGCCGACCATGACCGAGTTGCAGTCACGGCTGCACCGCCGCGCTGAAGATAGCGAAGAGGTCATCAAGACCCGCCTCCTCAATTCCCGCGCAGAGATCGAACACTGGCGCGACTATGATTATGTCATCCTCAACGACGACCTGCAGGCTGCCTTCGAGGGCATAGAAGCGATCGTCAAGGCCGAACGCGTCCGCCGTGACCGCCGCCACGGCATGTTCGACTTCGTGAGGGCGTTGCTCGAGGAAGAGCCGAAGCTTTAACTGTCTCGCGTACTGTAACACCTTGGACTTCGCTAGAGGCTATCCAATTTGCTCAGCCATGTCTTGCAAGTGTGGATGTCAGCGTCTTCTTCAGCCCAGCCGTGACCGCCAGCGAATACTTCTAATGTAACGTCGGCGTCGGCTTTTTCGAATTGCCCGGCCAAATATGGCGCGTCTGAGGGATCGCGACGGGTATCGTCCTCTGTCGCAATCAGAAGCGCCGGATATCCCGCCATTGAGGGAAAAGCACGATTTGGACGGGGCGAAAGGGGGCGAAGTAATATTGCGGCTTTGGACAACGTCCGGTTTTGCAAAATCGCCTCTGCTGCGATGATTGCGCCATTCGAATACCCGGCAATAACGGGTGTGTGACCGGTTTCGCGGGCCACGAAATCCAGAAATATGCAGAGGCTTTCCGCCCGTCTTGCCAGATCGTCGAAGTCCAACTGGCGGTCTGGTGTCCGACGGAAAAAGGCGAAGCCGTTTTCGAAGGGCAGACTCCCCCTTGGCGAGAACAGGAACGCGTTTGGGAAAACAGACGAGCCGAACGATACGAGATCATCGTCTTTTCGGCCAGAACCATGCAATAAAACGACGGACATATCGGCGTCGGGCGAGGTTGTGTCGACCCTGAAGTGAAATCCTGCGAATTCCGGCATTCGCCCGCCTCCATTATTACTATGCGGTTTGCGCGGGCTACTACCTGAGCGGCGCGGGCAAATCCGCAGAAACGCCAAGCGGAAGGAAGTGCTTCAGGTTTTCGGTTGTTACGGTCAGATTATAGACTTGAGCGGTGGCGGCAATGATCAAGTCAGCAAGGCCGGGATGGCGGCCTTTGCTGTTTGCCACATCCTCCATCGCGCCCGCTACACGGGCAACCGCGACATCCATTGGCAATATTCTATCCCCGAAGTTTTCGGTCAGAGAACTCAACCAGCCATTCAGACGTTTGGCGCGATCGATGGCGCCCTTGCGAACAAGATATCCTATTCCCTTTTGGATTTCGGCAACGGTCATAGTTGACAGATAAAGTGTATCGGCCTCGCCCTGCACATGGAACCATGTGCGGGTCGCTTCGGATGGGATGGGCTTGTCGGGAGCAAAACGGGATATGATATTGGTATCGAGCAGGAAGCCGTTACTCAAAATCGATTTCCCTCATGGTCGACGGATCGCGCGACAAATCCACGCCGCCCGGATAGGTTAGCAGGAAATCACCGAAATTGGCGGGCGGTGTCTTCAGCGCCTTTTTTGCTGCTTCTGCCGCCTCAACGGAAACGAGCACCGCTGCCGGTTTGCCGTGACGTGTGATCGTCACAAACTCGCCCTTCGCTGCTTCATCGATCAGTGTGGCAAAACCGGCTTTTGCTTCGGCAACACTCATGCTCGACATGTCTGCCTCCAAAAATGACCATATATGGACATAATAGTAGAGCGCAGAGTTGCAGGCAACCTTCGCCGTTACCGTCTGCCTGACCTTACAGGCAGTTCGCCAACGTCACGAATTCCTCCACCGAGAGCGTTTCCGCCCGGCGCGTGGGATCGATACCCGCTTGTTCCAGCAGCGTTTCCCCGCCAAGGCTTTTCACGCTCTGGCGCAGCATCTTGCGGCGCTGGCCGAAGGCTGCTTCCGTGACCCTTTCAAGCTTCGCAACGTCGCAGGGCAATGGCTTGTCCTTCGGCAGCAGGTGCACGACCGTCGAGGTCACCTTCGGCGGCGGGCTGAAGGCCTGGGGCGGAACGTCGAAGGCCATTTCGGAAACGGTGCGCCAGCCGGCAAGAACGCCGAGGCGGCCGTAGTGATTGTCGCCTTCTTCGGCCACGATGCGCTGGCCCACTTCCTTCTGGAACATCAGCGTCATGGAGAGCCAGAAGGGCGGCCATGCCTTCGGCAGCAGCCAGTTGACCAGCAATTGCGTGCCGACATTATAGGGCAGGTTGGCGATGATGCGCACAGGCTCGCCGGCGGGAACCAGCGCTTCGAAATCCGTCTTCAGGGCGTCGCCCTCTATGATCTCGAGCCGTCCGGGATAATGCGCTTCGATTTCCGCAAGAACGGGCAGGCAGCGGCTGTCGCGCTCGACGGCGATGACCTTTTTCGCGCCGAGCGACAGAATGGCGCGGGTGAGGCCGCCGGGACCGGGGCCGACCTCGATCACCGTCACCCCATCGAGCGGCCCGGCGGTGCGGGCGATCTTCTGGGTCAGGTTGAGGTCGAACAGGAAATTCTGCCCGAGCGATTTCTTCGCATCGAGCCCATGGCGCTGGATGACATCGCGCAGCGGCGGCAGTCCATCGATGGCGGCCATTACGTGCCAACCCGGCTGCGGATGGAAATCTCCGCCGCCATCGTCAGCGCCGCCACCAGGCTCGTCTCATTGGCAATGCCCTGGCCGGCAATGCCGAAGGCAGTGCCATGGTCGGGTGACGTGCGGATGAAGGGCAATCCGAGCGTGACGTTGACCGAATCGTCAAAGCCGAGCGCCTTGGCCGGAATGAGTGCTTGATCGTGATACATGCACACCGCGACGTCATAACGCTTGCGGGCGGCATCGTGGAACATGGTGTCGGCGGGCAGGGGACCGAAGGCGTCGATGCCGTCCTTGCGCAACCGCATGGTCGCGGGATGAACCACATCGCGATCCTCCGTGCCCAGCGCACCATCTTCACCCGCATGCGGGTTAAGGCCGGCGACGGCCAGACGCGGCGCCACTATGCCGAATTTTTCCCGCAGATCGGTATCGATGATCCGGCATGTCGTGACGATCAGCTCTTCCGTAAGCGCAGCCGGCACATCCTTTATCGGAATATGGATGGTTACCGGCACGACCCGAACCTTGGGACCGGCAATCATCATCACCGGCGTCACCTGCTTGCCCGTCTGGCGCAGGGCGAGATCGGCCAGGAATTCCGTATGGCCGGGAAAGCCGAAACCGGCCTCGTAAAGCACGGATTTTGCGATCGGATTGGTGACGACAGCCGCAGCTTTGCCTTCGACCGTCAGAGAGACGGCCATCTCGATGGCCTTGATCGTGGCGTGGGCCGCGCCGACATGCGGCTGACCCGCCTGCACGTCAAAACCGACAGGAAGGGGAAGAATGGGGAAAGCCCGCTCGAACAGGCTGACAGCGTCTTCCGGATCGCAGGTCTCGATGTTGACGGGCACGCCAATCAGCGCCGCACGGCTTGCCACCACATCGGGGTCACCGATGAAGATGAATGGCGGCACACCGTTCTCCCGGCGCTTTGCCCAGGCGATAATAGCGATATCGGGGCCGATACCGGCTGGGTCTCCCTGGGTCAGGGCAAGCGGCAGGGATGCATGTGTCACGGAAGGGCCCGGCTCTTTGATCAATATCAGGTGTTGACGATCTGCGCCTTCTTGCGCAGCTCATCCATGTATTTCTTTTCGTTCGGGTTTTCGCCGTCCTTGGCCTTCATCAGGTCTTCGGATTTGAAGACCATTTCCGCGGCGTAATCATCGGAAACCTGACGCTGCTTGCAGATGGCCAGATATTCGACGCCCTTCTCGGTCACACGCGTGCCCGTGGTGCCGCCTTCCTTGGTCTTCTCCACCAGCGCCTTCCAGTCTTCGGGCAGCTCCGGCGCGAGAATGCGTCCGAGGTCCTTGATCGCCACGTCACGCATGGTTGCGGCGAAGCTCATGGCCTGGTCGCAGCCGGGGTAGCGCTTGCGCGAGGCTTCTGCCTCGGCCTTGCGCTTGCCGGTAATGGCGTTGCGCTTTGCCTCCGGGATGACGAAGATAACCTGCTGCAGGAAATATTCCGTGGTCACGGGCTTTTCGCCGCGTTCCTTCAGACGGGTGACGAGATCCTGGTTCGACATCTTGCCGCGGGCGCCATAACGGGCGTTGACGAGGCGCGGCCAGCTCATCTGAACGGCGATGAAGGCCTTGAAATGGTCGGCGCCGACGCCCGCCTGTGCGAGCACTTTCGTCAGCTGCTCGGGCTTCATTTTATTATTACCGGCAAATCTCGCGAAGGCCGCATCGACGTCCTGGGTACTGACCGACATCTTCACGCGGCCGATCTCTTCGCGCTTCAGCGCCTCGTCGACCAGCTGCTCGCGGGCTTTTTCGTTGAGATTGCCGGACTGGCGCTGCAGCTTGAGGAAGGCAACACGTCTTGCGATATCGTCATTGGTAATGGGGGTCTTGTTGACGACGATCTTGACGGTGCTGTCGGCGAAGGCCTGGCCGGCATAGGGCACTATGGCCATGGGAACGGCGAAAATCGCAAAGGCAAAAGCAGCGCCACGCAAAGCCGACTTTCCGAAATTCATCATCTGTTTCTCCCTTTTGTCGGAGAGGATCCTTGCCCTCTTCCGCCATTCTGTTCCGTCCGAAGCGGGAATCTCAGCATCCCGTCATGTCAGACCTGCACCTGTGCACCCGCACCGCAAATTCGCCACGTATATATCACTGCGATCCGCAAAACGGCAATGTGTCGGTTTGTTGAAAGAAAAACCTTCAAGGTTTCATGCCCGGTCGACATTGGCGTGTTGTTGCGGCGAAACCGTGACTTTACTGGCCAAACGAAAAAAGGCAGGTCACGATGCTGCGTGACCTGCCTTCAAACTCAGTAATTGTTTGGCTTCCAGCCGATATCCATGTCGTTCCAGTCCTCATTGGCCGAACCGACGCTGACGTCGCCGAGCGTGCGGAAGGCGAGGCGCGCATTGATCGACCAGTCATTGGCGGCCTGGCGGCTGGAATTGATATTGCCTTCGTCGGAATAGCTGACCGTCAAGATCGTGCACTCGTCCTGATAGGCAATGCCGATACGACGCTCCGCGGCAAATTTTCCGTTCAGATCGTAGTTGATCGAGCCGAACAGCGACCAGTTGTCGTCCATGCGCAGCGAGCCGGAAGCCTGGATGATATCGCGGTTTTCGTTATATCCGTATTCCGGCTGTGCCTTGACCTGCGTATAGCTGAGCTTGCCGTTGATGCGGCGATCCGAATAGCTGATGCCCGTTTCCGACCGGTTGATTTCGAAATTGTCCTTGTCGAGACGCAGGCTCGAGGACAGCGAGAGACCGATCGGTGCATCGAAGGCAGCCATGGCGACATAATCCGAACGATCGGATTCGAGGCCGGAATTGGCGCCCACATTCAGGAGGTCGTAGGAGGCGAAGGAATTGTCGCCTGCCAGATGGAAGGATTGACCGGCAATCGCCCGAATACCGTAACCATTGTCGAACGTGCCATTATAACGGAAGCCGAGATTGGCACGCGTGCCGCCTTCGATGCGGTCGAAGCCGGAGAACTTGTCACGCTCGAACAGGTTGGTGGCGTCGAATACGAAGGCCTGCGCATCCTCGTTCGGAAAACGTCCCGAATATTGCTCGTTCGGCCGCACGAAAATCTGCGCGATCGGCTCGATCACATGGCTGCTGTTGAGCGCCGTGAACAGCCAGGGATAACGCACTTCAAGGCCACCGGTGACCATGCCACGCAGAGCTGCATCGTCATGGATCATGCCTTCATAGGCATAAGACGTCCCGCCGGAGGTGAAGCTCGCCGCAGTCATGTCGGTCCACAACGCGTCGCCGCGCGCCGCGAGGATCGGCGTGATCTGCAGGCCGCTATCCATCGTGATGGTGCGCTTCCATTCCGCTTCGGTGGTCCAGCGGGTATACGACCCTTCCAGACCATTGAAGCGCGGGAAACCGCCCATCGCGTAGGAATCCTGCGTCGAACGGCTGATGCTCGTGAAGTTCGTGGTCAGCGAGAGTTCGCCGCCATAGATCGGATCCGGCAGGAAATAACGATAGTCCACAACCGGATGAACGATCGCCTGCTTGCGTTCCTTGAGCTCGGAATTGTCCGTGTCCTGAACGTTGAAGTAATAACCGCGGGCATCGAAGCTGTTACGTTCGCCAGTGCCCGCCAGATAAATCTGGTTGGTCTGGACGTCGTTCTTGTAGCCCTTCAGGTTGTAGGTACGCGAGAAATTGTTGTCGGACTGCACCATGGCGTCCCAGCCGAAGGCCCAGCGCGGGTTGATGCTGAAATCACCCTTGGTTGCCACCATGCCGCGCTGATCGTTCAACGCATCACTTGTTCCGGCGATGAAGGTGTCAGACGACTGCTGGCTGATGCCGGCAATCGTCAGCGTGTGCATGCCCGTCTCAAAACGCTGGCGCAACTCAGCCTGCAGAAGCAAGCCCTGTTTCGTGTAGTAGGTCGGTGTGACCGTCAAATCCGATGTATCGGACAGGACCTGGAAATAGGGAACGCCGAGGCCAAAACCAAGCTTGTTGGTCATGCTCATCTGTGGGAAGAGGAAACCGGATTTCCGCTTCACTGTATTGTCCGGAACCGTCATGAACGGCACATAGGCAATCGAATGGCCGAAAAGCTGTAGGCGGGCCTTTTCCAGACGGATCGTATGGGTCTGTCCGTCCTGAATGACACGTTCCGCCTTGACCTGCCACAGAGGCGCCTTTTCCGGCCGCTCGGCACAGGGCAGACACGCGGTGTAGACGCCGTTGTTGAGCACCATCCGGTCGCCTTCGAGACGTTCGGCGCTCTCGCCCGCGATACGGGTATTGTCCGTCGTCTCGACGCGCAACGCATTGACGAAGCCCTGACCGAAATCGTCGGTGACGTCCATCTCGTCGGCATAGATCTTGTTGCCGCCCGGCTCGATCAGCTCGATGTTGCCATGGGCAATCACGCGACCGGTCTGCTGGTTGTATTCCACTTGCTGGGCCACCATGCGGTAGCCCGAATAGTTCATACGAACCACACCCTTCGCGATGACGCGCTGGGAATCGCGGTTATAGGTCAGTTCATTTGCTGTAAGCAGGAGTTTCGAATCGTCTTGGCTTGCCGACGCAAGCAGTCCATCCTGGCCGAAAGCGACCGGGCTGGATGCCAAATACGCGCACACAGCGGCACCTGTCAGAAGGGCCGTCCAAAGCCGCCTGATATTCCCGCGGTCATATACCGCCACTAGCCGTCCTCCTGATGAAGCAGAATGGTTGCCCCCAAAGCCAACGCCACGATAACTGGAACCCAGACCGCAACGGTGGGAGGGACAACGCCACCACTCCCGAATGCCCTTACGAGCACGGTTACTACATAAAGCACGAAGCCGGAAACGATTCCACCCAGAATCACGGAGCGCGATTGGGCGAAGCGGCTGAACTTTAATGAAACGGTCGCGGCGATCAAGGTCATCGCGACCAGAAGCAGGGGCGTCGATAGCAGGAAATGATACTGCGTCTCAAGCGCCTTCGAAGATAGTCCAAAGGACTTTGCAACTTCGATCTTGTGAGAAAGGTCAAAGAAAGCAACGGTTTCCGTCTGCGTCATGCGCTCCTGGACGAATTCCCGTCTCAGATTGGTACTGATCCGCATGCTCTCTTGCCGAACTGGCACATGTCCGGCGCGCGTTTCCGAAACGCCGTTAAGAAGCCAGTAACCATCTTCCAACTTAGCCGACTTCGCATCCTTCCGCGAGACGATGTTTCCGTCCTTGTCGAGGTCGATGAGAACCACGTCGAGAAGCATCGTTCCGTTGTCTTCGAAGCTCTTGGCGCCGATGATCGTATCCTTGCCGCCGCTTGACTGGCGCATCCACGGAATGATCTCCTGCTGGCGGCCACCGCCTGCTTCGTTGCGCAGGCCGGCCTCCATCGCCAGTGATTTGTTCTGGCCCCATGCGGCGATGGGGTTGAGGACCATGACGGACAGGATGCCGATGAAAACCGCACCGAGCACGAAGGGAAGGATGAATTGCCAGGCGGAAATGCCGGCCGCACGCGTCACCACCAGTTCGTAACGCCGGTTGAGTGAGATCAGCGTCGTCATGCCGACGAAAAGCGCAATGAAGGGAACGGTCTGCTGCAGGATCAACGGCAGGCGAAGCGCGGTCAGGCCAAGCGCAGCCGGAACGGAATAGCCGGGCAGTCCGGACATGCGTCGTGCCGTCTCGCTGAAATCGGCGAGATAGATGATCGACGATACGCCGAGCAGGAACCAGACGGCGGTGATCAGATACCGCTTCAGGAAATAACGGGCGAGCGTGTTGAAAATCATGTGTTACCGCTCCCCGGGTTTTTCACCATCCGGCTGGAGAACAGACGACGCAGGCGACCCGTCGCATCCGCGATCACCTTCGGCATTTTCGGCTTGCGGCCGGTCATCAGCACGAAGGCAGCAGCAGCACCGCTGAGACCCGGCACGGCATAGACCAGTGGAATGAAGGCAGAACTCTGCTTGATCTGGTTGGTGACGTAAAAACCGAGCCAGCGCAGCATGAAGGCCGTCACCAGGGCAGCGACCATCGGATGCAGGCGTGCTTCGCGGTGTGACCGGGAATCGGCGGCGATGGCGAGCGAAATCAGCGCGAAGGAGAAGGCGAACATCCAGTCCGACAGGCGCTTGTGCAACTCGCTGCGGAAGGTTTCCGGCGAGCGCTTGTAGCTCGCATTGTTCTCGTCCGGCGAGAGAAGGAAGCCGAGGCTCGCATCACCTGGCGAAAGCGACGGCTCCGAATCCTGCTTTTCCGACATGGTCGAAAGGTCGAAGGCATAGGACAGGAACTTGACGATCGATACCTTGCCGTCGGGCGTCTTCTGCTGCACTTCGCCGTCGCGCATGGTCAACGAGGTGCCGCTTTCATCGATCATGCCCTCCTTGGCATAATAGATGAGGTCGAAATTCGGATCGCGGCGGTCGGCCACGAACAGGCCCTTGAGGATACGGCCCTGCCGCTGGGCGATCTGCACGTAAAGGCCGTCCTGAATGGTGCGAAAGGTCTTTTCCTCGATGACCGAAGACAGCAGGTCGGCATATGCGGCAGCCACCATCTGCCGGGCGGAGTTGCGGGCGGGCGGCTCGATGAAGTTGGTAATGGTGAAGGAAAACAGGCTGAGAATGGCGGCGAGAATGAGAACCGGGCGATACATCACCGAACGCGGCGCTCCGGCCGCATCGATGATGGCAAGCTCGGAATCATTGTTCATCGTCGTGAAGATCTGGGTGATGCCGATGACAAGCGCGAAAGGCAGCACGACGGGGATAAGCGTCGGCAGGATCAACGTCGCAAGCGCCATGAAGGAACCCATCGACTGACCCGTATCGGTCACGAGATTGATTCTCTGGAGAACCTGGATGGTCCAGATGATGGCCAGCACCGGCAACAGCGCGACCAGAAACATCTGCGTTGTCCGCCGCAGGATATAGTTCTCGAGAAGCTTCATACGGCCCTGTTCGATATTGTTTTTTCGTGCGATCGCTCGCCGAATTTCCGCCTATCTAATCGCATCGTTGGCAATTGGCTATTCCGGCATGCTCACAAATATGTTTTGCGCGATGATTTTTCCACCGCCTGTGTCTTTTTGTGGAACAAGCTGTCGGTTTCATGACGTGATTTCATCTTCCACAAAAATGCCTTTCCTTTAACGACTGTAGGCCTTTAAAGAATGCGGGTTGCGCCCCGGGCCGAAAAGGCCATGATCATGCGCATCGTGCAAGTCGTAGAAGAAGAGCAGGAAAACATGTCCGCTAAATTCGATATTTCTTTCGCCAATTCCGCCTCGCTGGAAAATGCCCTGGCCATCGTGCTGCAGGCCTCGGGCGAAGCGCTGGCCGTCGCCGGTGCTTCCGAGGCTGACCCGGGCGGTGTGATCGAAAGGGCGGCGAAGATTTCCGGCTTTTCCGCAAAGTCGATGGCGACGCTCGACGTCATCGCGCCGCAGGGTTCCGCCGCCGACCGTCTGCTCGTCATCGGGCTCGGCAAGCCGTCGAAGCTGGTCGCCCATGACTGGCTGCGCGCCGGCGGCACCGCGACTGCCCATTTCAAGAAGGCGGACAAGGTCGTCATCTATCTCGATGCCGCGGGTGTCGAGGTGAGCGCGCAGGCGGCCGCGGATTTTGCGCTTGGCCTCTTGCTGCGCGCCTATAGTTTCGATGCCTATAAGACCAAGAAGAAATCCGACGATGAAAAGACGCCGAAGAAGGTCGATGTCACCATCGTAACCGCCGTGCACAAGGATGCGGAAAAGGCCTTTGCCGTGTCGGAAGCCGTTGCGGGCGGCGTGGTTCTGGCGCGTGATCTCGTCAACCTGCCGCCGAATGTGCTTGGTCCCGTAGAATTCGCCGAGAAGGCGGAGGAATTGCGCAAGCTCGGCGTCGATGTCGAAATTCTCGGCGAAAAAGAGCTGAAGAAGCTCGGCATGAATGCGCTTCTCGGCGTCGCGCAGGGCTCGGCCCGCCCGCCGCGGCTGGCGGTCATGCAGTGGAACGGTGGTTCCAAGAAGGACGAGCCCATCGCCTTCGTCGGCAAGGGCGTCGTTTTCGACACCGGCGGCATTTCGCTGAAGCCCGGTCTCAACATGGAAGACATGAAGGGTGATATGGGCGGTGCTGCTGCCGTGACCGGCCTGATGCATGTGCTTGCGGCCCGCAAGGCCAAGGCAAACGTGATCGGCGTCATCGGCCTTGTGGAAAACATGCCTGACGGCAATGCCCAGCGTCCCGGCGATATCGTGACCTCCATGTCCGGCCAGACCATCGAGATCATCAATACCGATGCCGAAGGCCGGCTGGTTCTGGCCGATGCGCTCTGGTACACCAAGGATCGCTTCAATCCGAAATTCATGATCAACCTCGCCACGCTGACCGGTGCGATCACGGTTGCGCTCGGCAACCTTCAGGCCGGTCTTTTCTCCAACGACGACGAGCTGGCCGCGCGGCTTGCTCAGGCGGGAGAGGCGACGGCCGAGAAGCTGTGGCGCATGCCGCTTGGCAAGGATTACGACAAGATCATCGATTCCAAATTCGCCGATATGAAGAACAGCTCCGGCCGGCTGGCGGGTTCCGTCACCGCTGCGCAGTTCCTCAAGCGTTTCGTGGGCGAAACACCGTGGGCGCATCTTGATATTGCCGGTACTGCCATGGGCTCGCCGCTCACCGAGATCAACCAGTCCTGGGGATCGGGCTACGGCGTACGTCTGCTGAACGAACTCGTTCGTGCCCACTACGAAGATTGAAGCGAGCGGAGCGGCGCGTCTGCGAATGACTGAAATTCTGTTCTACCATCTGACGGAATCGAAGCTGGAGGATGCGCTGCCGCCTTTGCTCGAGAAATCGCTGGAACGCGGCTGGAAGGTCGCGATCCAGACGGTGGACGACGAGCGTCGTGATTTCCTCGACACGCATCTGTGGACCTTTCGTGACGATAGTTTTCTGCCGCACGCCACCGATGCGTCATCAGCGCCGCAGAACCAGCCGATTCTTCTGACGGCATCGGTCGAGAACGGCAATGCGGCGAACGTGCGCTTTCTGGTCGATGGCGCCGAACCGCCGGCGGTGGAGACCTATGAGCGCGTCGTCTTCATGTTCGATGGATATGACGCCTACCAGCTGGAAATGGCGCGTAACCACTGGAAAACGCTGAAGGCGGAGGGGCATTCGCTGACCTATTGGCAGCAGTCTCCTGAAGGTCGCTGGCAGAAAAAGGTTTGACCGCACCGCAGTTTCGCCATGCCCATGATTTGTTCCATACGCAAACAGACCGGCAAAAATTCGCATGTGGCGTCAACAGGCGGTTTTTGCATGATGCGCCGCAAGGGCGGACTAAGCCGACTTTGAAGCCGTTGATTCGTGTGGCGGGATCGGGTCGACGCGGCTGCCGCGAAAGCAACAGCAGAAGGACATGAGCATGGGGCAGGCGATATCAAGACCGGAGGGAGAAACCGAACGTCTGGTCGCGGTAAGGTCGATCATGTCCTTCAAAAATGCCGAGATGCCGGAGCTGAAAGCGCTGTCGCAGTTGGCGCAGGGCGTTTTTGGTGTTCCGCGTGCTGCTGTCCACATCGTTGATGAGGACTGGCTTCATATTGCTGAACAGGCGGGGATGCAGCTGTCTGAATGCCCGCGGGACCTTTCGATCTGCAATCGCGTCGTCAGCAGGCTGGATGTGGTTGCCATTCCAGATTTGACAGAGCATCCGGATTTCCGCTTCATGTCCTACGTGAAGAGCGGACCCGAACTGCGCTCTTATGCCGGAGCGCCGATTGAGTTGGAGCCGGGTTTTGTGATTGGTGCTTTTTGTCTGGTTGACACGGTGCCACGGAAATTTTCCCGCCTCGAAGTCGACAATCTCAGAAGTTTTGCGCTGCTCGCGGCCGCGTTGCTGCGGCTTCAGAAAGCCAATTTCACCATGAGCCTTGCTGAGCGGGAATTGCGGGATGCGGCAATGACCGACCCGCTGACCGGATTTTATAACCGCAACGCCCTGGATGCGATTGTCGATGGTCAGCTAGGCGCGGCCCTGCGCGAAAAAGAGACTTTCGGCGTTCTTTATCTCGATATGGATGGCTTCAAATCCATCAACGATACTTTCGGCCATCCGGCGGGTGATCGTGTGCTGAACGCCGCAGCCGGTCGAATCCGCAATGCGATCCGCGGTGACGATATAGTGGTGCGCATGGGCGGCGACGAATTTGCCATTTTCATTCCCCGGCCAAGCAGCGCCGACGTGCTGAACGGCCTGGCGGATCGTCTGCTCGCCGCCTTCCGCAAACCTTTCGATGTCGATGGTCGGGCGGTCGATGCCCGTCTCAGCATCGGCGGTGCGCTCGCTCCTCAGGCGGGCACAGACCGCGCGGCACTGCTTCGCAGCGTCGATGAAGCGCTTTACCAGGCCAAGAAATCGGGGCGCGACCGCTTTGTCAGCCGCGCCCTCTGAGGCTTGTATGTCTGGAAGCGTCGAGGCTTCTCAATCGTAGAAGGAATTCACGAATTTGTGGCGGCCGAGCAGGAAGGCGTCGGCCACATGGGTCAACGGCGCGAGATCGACGTCGGAGCGGCCCGCCTTGATGATCTCGGCGAAGCGCTCGTAAAGGGCAGGATATTCCCGTTCCGGCTGGGACAGTTTTTCCTCGCCGTTGATCGAGAGCTTCGCGCCGCCTTCCGAAAGCACCATCTGTCCCGCTGCCGTTTCGGCAACGATATCCCAGCTCTGCTTGCCGGTCTGGCGCCAGTCGAATTCGGCATGGACAGGCGTTTTTTCAACGTCGGAAAAATGCAGGTCGGCGGCGATAGGGGCGTCGCGGTTTTCCGGGAATTCCAGCGTCGCCTTGGTTAGGAACAGTGCGCGCGGCAGGATATGGGTGATGATCGACAGCGCATTGATGCCGGGATCGAACACGCCGAGACCGCCCGCCTGCCAGATCCAGGCCTGGTTCGGGTGCCAGTGACGCACATCCTCTTTCCAGATGACATGCACGCTGTCGATTTTCGTCGAGGCCAGAAACGCCTTCGCCGCCTCGACCGCTGGCGCATAACGGGAATGCCAGCTGGCAAACAGCGAAAGACCCTTGGAGCCCGCGAGGCGAACGAGATCCTGCACCTCCGAAAGCGTCGCGCCCGGCGGTTTTTCAAGGAAAACATGCTTGCCGGCATTCAGCGCCGCGTAAGCCGCCTCGTAACGATATTGCGGCGGCATGCACAGCGAAACCGCATTGATTGCCGGCTCCGCCTCCAGCATGGCCTCGATGGTGCCATAGGAGGAAACACCGTCCACGGTGCCGTGGCGGCTCGCGGTGCAGATCAATTCGAAATCCGGATTGCCTGCGATGGCGGGGAGATGCTGGTCGCGAACGATTTTGCCGACGCCGACGATGGCAAGCTTGGTGGCTGACATGGAGAGGAATCCGTTTGAGTGCTTCATGGGATAAAGTGTGACTTTACAGGTTTTTAGCAGAAACAACCGAAGGGGCAAGGCGATCGTTTCCGCAGGAGGCGTCATTTTTCATATCGCAATGCCATGACGGAATCTTTGAATGTATATTCGAAAATTCAGATTAATTTGAGTTTCAAAAGTATTGTTTTCAATATCCATTTTATCATTGCCTATGTACTATCTTAAATGATAAGTTTAAAGATGAATTTCGGAAATATTGTTTTATAATTTTATTTTTATATTGATTTCTTTGAGCGGCGGTTGCGTGATGGGTTTATTTCAGGCGCGCTGTTGGAGTGGGCATGGGCCAACGGGGCGAATGGTGATAATTTTATACTTACCCTGCGCAAAAGCAGGATTTTTGATTGCCAGATGCTGAAGTTCCGGTGCCAGCGCCGATATTTTACGGTGAATTGCAAATGATGGAATTGATCGTCGCTCAAGCGGCCGCATCGGCCGCCGAATTGCCATTTCTGCTGCTGCAGGCCGCAGCCGTGGTTGGTATGGTGTCCATGCTGATGCTTCTGCAACGAAACATAGCTTTCGATGACGTCCGTTATAAAATCTACTATGGAGCTGTTTTCGGAGCGACCGGCTTTCTGCTGACGCTGCTGGTGTCCGAATTCATTCAGCTGCCCTCCAAGCCTTATATTCGTTCTGACCTGTTGTTTCTGGCGGGATTGGTCGGATCCTGGCAGGGCGGGTTGATAAGTCTTGCGCTGATTTCTGCCGGGCGTTTCCTGTTCGGCGGTCCGGCCCTCTTTGGCGCCGCCTTTCTGGATATGAGCGTCATTTCCGCTTTTGGCATCGCCATGTATGGCTGGATGCGCCGGCGCCGTCTGACCGAACTCGGCCTGAGAGAGGTTGCCGGGGTTTTCGCGATCAGGATTTTCGCGGCGCTGTTCGCGATTTGCCTCACCTATGGTCTCGGCATGGTCGGTCAGGAGGTGTTTTTGAGCAATGTCGGACGGCGCATTGTCGGCGCGAGTGTCGGCCTGCCGATGATTGCCTGTCTCTTCCTGGTGCTGCGCAGCGAAGCGCGGGTGAGGGAAGCGGTGAAAAAACGTGAGGTTGTGGCACGCACGGATTCTCTGACCGGCCTGCCCAACAGGCGTGCCCTTAAAGACCATATCGAAATGGTGGCTCGCCAGACATCGACTGTGCCGCACGCTCTCCTCCTCATCGAAATCGTCAATATCGCCGATGTCGTGGCTCATCAGGGCGATGACTGGGCCGATCTTTTCTGGCCGGCATTGGCGCGGGAAATCTGCGATGGCGATAACGGGCTACTGTCGAAATTTAATGCGCCGCATAGCTTTATGTTCGGCGATGCAACGCTTGCGGTTGTCATCGAGGGAGTTTCGCTGGAGAAATCGGAGAGTGTCGGCCTCGTCATGCATCTCCACGAGGGGTTGATCGCCTTTTTCAGGTCAGCGGAGGCAGGGCCGGTCCCGCATCTCAAAATCGGGGCGTCGAATCTGGAAATGGTCTCGCACCAGAACGTGGCCTCCTTCCTCAGGCATCTCAGTCTGGCGCTCAGGCGGAGTGAAAACCCCGTGCAGATTTTTCCCTTTTCTTTCGCCGAGAAAGCGGCGCGGGACGAGGGCGTGCGGCAGATGCTGGTGCGTTGGATCAAAAACGGAAAGCCGCCGATATTTTACCAGCCGAAATTTGAAATTCACAATCGCCGCATGATCGGCGCAGAAGCGCTCCTGCGGGCGATCGATATGCATGGGCAGGCGCTTTCGCCCTATTATGTGCTGGAAATCGCCGAACGCCACCGGCTGCTGGTGGAGTTTGAATGGTCAACCATCGAAGCGGTAGTCCGCGACCTTGCCGAACTGCGTGGCCTCGATGCGGATTTTCATCTGGCGGTGAATATTTCCGCCTCGTCTTTTGCGACCGCGCGTTTCGCAGATCGGGTGGTGGCTTTGCTGCAGGAGATGACGGTGCCTGCGCATCGCCTGTCGATCGAGGTGACGGAAATGAGCAGGATGCCGACCACCGATTCCGTGCAGCAGAATTTCGATACGCTGATTGCCGCCGGCGTCCGGCTGGCGCTGGACGATTTTGGCACCGGTTATGCCGCGCTCACCTTGCTGGCAAGATTTCCCTTCGAGGAAGTCAAGATCGATCAGTGGATGACATCTAGGCTCGATCAGGCACGGTTCAGGGACGCCGTCGTGCTCGCCTTCCAAAGCGCCGAGCGCTACGGCGCCAAGCTTGTAACGGAAGGCATAGAAACCGAAGAGCAGAGCCGGATTCTCATGCAGATGGGCATTCGTTTCGGTCAGGGTTATCTTTACTCGCCCGCCGTGCCGCTTGATCGGTTGCTGCCCCGCCGGGCATGCGCCTAGCGCATCGGGAGCCTCACCGGCCAATGGCAAGGGCATGAATTCGGCCGTGGCCGGGTTGAATGTTCTTCCGGTCTGTGCTGAGGAATGTCTCTTGACGAACCGATGTTGCGACCGCTTTTTCCGGTCACGCGAGTGAGCCGATGCCTGAAAACGACGATGTTTGAAAACGACGATGCATGGAATGACATGCCCGGAAAACCGGCTCAGCCCTTGCAGGCCGATCCGCGTCCGCAGGCAATATGGTCCTTGCCAGGGGTGATTCTGGTCTGGGCGCTGCTGATGGCGGCCGTCATTTCTGCACTGGCGGCTTACCAATATGTCAGCTTGCTCGGCGAGCTTGCGCGGCAGAGCGACGCCTTGCAGGCCGAGGTGTCCCGCCGGGCCGACCAGCATGACGCGCATGTCACCGCGCTTTCGGCGGTGGCGCAGGCAGAGCAGGGCGCGGATCACGGCCTGCTGCTCGACGTTGCCGCTCCCATTCTGCAGTTTTATCCGCGCATTGATGAGCTTCAGCTGGTGGCCCTCAATGAGGGAGGCCCCGTGGTGGGCACCCGGCCATTGGAAAACGAACTGGCGACAGTCATTCGCAAGGCGGCATCGGTGTTTTCCGGCCACCCGATCCTGGTGGCAAGCGCCCTCCGGCCCGGGCATTACTTGATCGTGAAGCGCAGTCCCAACAGCGAGACGGCGTCGAAGGTTCTGGTGCTCGCAATCGACGCGGCGCAGCTTGTGGCATCCAACGATCCTTTCTGGTCGATGAAACAGGCGGTGATCCGTCTGAAAATGCCGGATGGCACGATATTGTTCGGTCCACCGACACTGCCGGAAAAGCCGCAATATGTCCGGCAGTTGAGCAGCGCTACCCAGCCTCTGCTCCTCGAAACCGCTCTTTCGATCACCTGGCGGGATCTTCTGCCGGGCCGCGCCCTGTTGGCGGGAATGGCCGGCGCTACCGTGGTTTTCCTGCTCGGCATCGTGATGGCGAAACAGAGGACGCGTATGCGTGCCGCAGAAAGGCGGGCCGAACTGAGCGGCATGGAAGCGAGGCTTACCCATGCCTCGCGGGTCAATGCGCTGGGTGAGATGGCGAGCGGTCTGGCGCATGAGCTGACCCAGCCTTTGACGGCGATATTGGCGCAGGCGCAGGCCGGGCGACGGTTGCTTGCCCGCCAGGATACCGTTGCCCTTTCCGGCGCCCTGGATGACATGATCGATCAGGCGCGAAGTGCCGCCAACATGCTCGTCCGGTTTCGCAACTGGTCGCTGCCGCACCGTCAACCGGCCGCCGCGCATGATCTGCGCGCCGCTTTGCGCAATGTCGATGCGTTGCTTGCCGGTGAGGCGGCACGGCACGCGGCCAGCATCGATATCGCCATGCCGGAGACGCCGCTTTCGGTGCGGGCCGATCCGGTGGAAATGGAGCAGGTGATGTTCAATCTGCTGCGTAATGCTCTCGATGCGCTCACAGCCGTCGAAGGCAGGAAAGCCATCACCGCAACATTGAGCCGAAAAGGTGATTTCACCGTGTTCGAAGTGGCCGATAATGGCCCCGGCGTCGCACCGGATTTGCGCGACCGCCTGTTTACGCCTTTCGCAACCACAAAAAGGGACGGCATGGGTCTGGGGCTCGCCCTCAGCCAGCGACTGGTGGAGCGCGCCGGCGGTGAAATTCTCTACGTCGACAGTGAGAATGGCGCGCTTTTCCGCGTCATCCTTCCGGTCGCGGCGGAGGCGCGGAACCCATGACGCTGCCCGTCTATCTTGTCGATGACGATGACGCCGTGCGCAAGGCGCTGATCTTGCTCCTGTCCACAGTCGGCATAAAAGCGAAGGGCTTTGCCGATCCGGTGGTTTTTCTCGGCCAGTTGCCCGCTCTCGAGCCGGGCTGCCTCATCTTCGATATCCGCATGCCTGCCATCACCGGATTGAAGCTGCAGGAAAAGCTGGCGGAAGAGGGTGTCGACTGGCCGGTCATCGTCATTTCCGGCCATGGCAATATCGAAGCCTGCCGCCGTGCCTTTCACAATGGCGCAGTAGATTTTCTCTCCAAGCCCGTGGATGAGCAGGATCTCATCGATGCGATCCAGAAGGCGAACCGGATATTGGCCCGCACGCTCGACGCGAAAGCGCTGCATGCCGAGACTAGGGCGCTTTTGGCGCTGCTGACCGCGCGTGAGCGTGAAATCCTCGAACGTATCGCACTCGGTTTCACCTCCCGCCAGATCGCCGATGGGCTTGGCCTGTCGCCACGCACAGTGGACAGCCATCGCGCCGCCATCGGCCTCAAGCTCGGCACCACCTCGCAGGCAGAAATGACGCGGTTGTGGCTGGAAGCCGGCGCAGATCAGTAGAACTACCGAGCAGCCGGCAAATCTTACGGATTCGCAGGTCCGCGCCATCCGCCTAAGCTGGGGTCCTCATCAGCCAAGAGGACCTTTACATGATCCGCAACCTTCTCATCGTCTCCGTTCTGATCGCTCCTTCGGCCGCATTGGCGCAAACGCTGCCGACCGCGCCCTATCTGCCGCTCGACATGGCGGAAAAAGCGGCCAAGGCAGCGCTGCAGGCCTGCTCCGCCAAGGGCAATGCCGTCACCGTTGCCATCGTCACCCGCGATGGTGCCACCAAGACCGTGCTGAAGGCAGATGGTTCCGGCCCGCACACCGTCTCCAGCGCAACCGGCAAGGCTTTCGCGGCCGCATCGCTTGGGCGTGACATCGGCGAGATCGCGGAATTCATCGCTTCCAAGCCCGCCAATGATGGCCTTCGTAACATGGATGAGCGTATGGTCATTCAGGCTGGCGGCCTGCCGATCAAGATCGGCGATGCGCTGGTCGGCGGCATCGGTGTCGGCGGCGCACCCTCGGGTGCGATTGATGCCGAATGCGCCCGCGAAGGTCTCAACGCCATCGGCGCCAAGTAAGCATCATGGAACAGGGATCGGCGGCTTCCAGCCGCCGGCCCCTCCGGTTGTGCATCAGGATGCCATCGCGTCCTCGTATTCGCTCGAGAGCGCCAGCCATTGCTCCTCGGCGTCAGAAAGCTTAGCAGCGGCCTCGCCGCGCTCCTTCACTTTCAGCGCGGCCTTGGCGGGCGCTTTTTCGTATAAAACAGGGTCCGCCAGTTCCTTGTCGAGGGACTGAATCAGTTTCTCAAGCTTTGCCGTCAGGGATTCGATTTCGTTGATCTTTTTCTTGAGCGGTGCCAGCTGGGCGCGCTTTTCCGCATTGGCCTTGCGCTGGTCGGCTTTCGAGGTCTGGTCGGCGGCGGCCTCGGTCTTGTCTTCTTTCTTCTTGCCGGAGGAAACAACGAGATCGCGATATTCCTCCATGTCGCCTTCGAAGGTCTTGACCGTGCCGTCGGCCACCAGCCACAACCGGTCCACCGTCGCTTCGATCAGGTGGCGGTCGTGCGAGATGAGGATGACCGCGCCGCTATAATCGTTCAGCGCCTCGATCAGCGCCCGGCGACTGTCGATGTCGAGATGGTTGGTCGGTTCGTCGAGGATCAACAGGTTCGGCGCATGGAAGGCGGCAAGCCCCATCAGCAGCCGGGCTTTTTCGCCACCGGACAAGTCCTTCGCCGCCGTCGCCATTTTTTCTGTTGCAAGACCCATCTGCGCCACGCGAGCACGAACCTGCGCTTCAGGAGCGAGCGGCATCAGCTTGCGCACATGTTCGACGGGCGTTTCATCCGGCACGAGGTCATCGAGCTGATGCTGTGCGAAGAAGCCGATCTTGAGGCCCGAGGCGACGCGAAGATCGCCCGCCTGCGGCGCAAGCCGGCCGGAGATGAATTTCGCAAAGGTCGATTTGCCGTTGCCGTTGGAGCCGAGCAGCGCGATGCGGTCGTCATTGTCGATCCTGAGATTGAGCTGTTTCAGGATGGATTTGCCCGGCTCGTAACCGACCGCGCCGCCATTGATGGCGACGATGGGGGAGGCGGGCTGCTTTTCCGGCTCGGGAAATGTGATCGGCTGGACATGGTCCTCGATCACGGCGGCAACGGTGCCCATGCGCTCCAGCGCCTTGATGCGGCTCTGGGCCTGGCGCGCCTTGGTGGCCTTGGCGCGGAAACGGTCGATGAAGCTTTGCAGATGTTTGCGCGCGGCGTCGTTCTTGACCTTGGCCTTCATCTGCAATTCGTCGGCCTCGGCCTTCTGGCGCTCGAACTGGTCGTAACCGCCGCGATAGAAGGTCAGCTTCTTCTGATCCAGATGCACGATGGAATTGACGGCATTGTTGAGAAGATCGCGGTCATGGCTGATGACGATGACGGTATGCGGATAACGCCGGATATAGTCTTCCAGCCAGAGCGTGCCTTCGAGATCGAGATAGTTGGTCGGCTCGTCGAGCAGCAACAGGTCTGGTTCGGCAAACAGCACCGAGGCGAGCGCCACGCGCATGCGCCAGCCACCGGAGAAGGATGAGGCGGGGCGAAGCTGCGCCTCGTGATCGAAGCCGAGACCGGCGAGAATGCTGGAGGCGCGCGCTTCCGCCGAATGGGCGTCGATATCGACAAGCCGCATCTGGATTTCAGCGATCCGGTGCGGATCGGTTGCGGTTTCCGCTTCTGCCAGAAGCGCGCTGCGCTCCTTGTCGGCGGCAAGCACGATGGAAATCAGCGACTCTTCCGTGCCCGGTGCTTCCTGGGCCACCTGGCCGATGCGCGCTTGCTTCGGGATCGTCACCGAACCGCTTTCCGCCGAGAAGTCGCCGGTGATGACCCGGAACAGGGTGGATTTGCCAGCGCCGTTGCGGCCAACAAGGCCCACCTTCACACCGGCGGGAAGCGTCACGCTGGCATGGTCAAGAAGCAGACGCCCGGCGATGCGGGCGGAAAGATCGGTAATGGTAATCATGGCGCCGTTTTGGCCGAACTGTCTGGCCAAGGCAAGAGCCTCCGCGCCACACCGTGAGAGAATGCCGCTTCAGGAGCCGAGCTGCGCCAGATAGCTGTTGCGGCTGTGCTGCGCCACCTCCCGCGAGTAGCCGATAACGCAGTTGCGCGTGCCGCTGCGGGCCGAGAGCAAAGCGAGTTCGGCATGGCCGAAAAATTCCCCGGCTGTGGCTGTGCCGTCCACCTCCGCGACGCCGATCGAAACCGTCAGATGCTCGCCATCGCCCCCACTGGTCGCGAAGCGCAGGGCCTCCACGCTTTGCCGCAGCCGCTCGGCAATGGCCTCGGCCGTATTCTGCGGCACGCCGGCAAACAGAAAGGCGAATTCATCGCCACCGATGCGAGCGACGAAATCGTCCTTCTTGACGGTCTTGCGAAACAGCGCGGCGAGCCGTCGCAGCGCCTTGTTACCGGCGGAAGAACCATATTTACCGTTGATTTCGCGGAAATGATCGATATCGAGCAACACCAGCGAGGTGGCGGACGCGGCCCGATCCTTCGCAAAAAGGGCGCCGAGCTTTTCCAGGAAGGCGGCCCGGTTGGGAAGCGCCGTCAAGCTGTCGCGCAGGGAGGCGGCCTGAAGTTCCACCCGGTTTCTTTCGGCTTCGCGGATTTTCACCAACCCCATGGCGATGAAATGCCGAAGGCTCGTCTGCTCCTCGTGAATGTCGCCCAGAAGCTCCAGGAAACGCTGCGTTGCCGGGGGCTCACCGTCCTCGTGCTGCTGCAGGCCGTCCATGAAAGTTTCGGTACGGTGAAGGCTTGCCTCCAGCCGTGCGGAAATCTGCGTCAATGTATCGAAGGCCTCGCTCGCCATCTGTTCGGCCTCGATCCGGGAAAAGCCGGGCAAGTTGTGCCGCTGGCCGATAAGATCGATCTCGTGCTGCTGCGGCGCGTTGCCGAGCGCGAGAATGTCGCGGCCCATGGCCGGATTGTGGCCCGACAATATTTCATAGATCAGTTCGTAATTGCGCGGCAATGGCGCAATGTTCATCTTGGCGATGAATTGGGTGATTTTGGTAACGACAAGAGAACTTCTTGCCTGATCACGTTTTTTATCGCCCGCCGATGTCGTCACTGACAGCCCCAATACCCAGAGATTATTATGAATAGACCGGCGATAACCGATTTTTGAATGGGTTTATTCTTACAAGCAACGGTTTAAAATTGACTGAATCCGCGAAAATTTTTGGCACTGCGAAGCGAAAATTTCCATGTCAGATAGACGCGCGGACTGCGCGCGTTTTCTGATCGATCACATGACAAATCCTGATTTGATTTCATGGCTCGGCCGTTCTTATATCGTTTCATCGATATTGCAGAAGAGGGCAGCCCATGACGACTTCCAGAACGCTCTACTCGTTGTGCGGAAGCGATATTTCCCGACCGTTTTCTCCCCATTGCTGGAAAACGGTGCTTTCGCTGGCCCATAAGGGGTTGGATTTCGAGGAGCGTCCCTTGCCCTTCACGGTCATTCCAACGGTGGAGGACGGGTTTTCGAAGACAGTGCCGATCCTGCGCGATGGCGACCAGCTGGTGAGCGACAGTTTCGAAATCGCGCTTTATCTTGACGAGGCTTACCCGGAACGGCCGTCGCTGTTTGACGGGGAGGGCGGTAAGGCGATGGCCCGTTTTGTCGAAAGCTGGTCGCAGACGGTTCTGCATCCGGCCATTTCCCGCATTGCCGTCCTCGATATCCACAACATGCTGGACGAGCCCGATCGTCGCTATTTCCGCGAAAGCCGGACAAAGGCGCTTGGCCGCCCGCTGGAGGTGGTGGTGGCGAACCGTGAGGCCGAAATCGCTGCCTTTCCTGCGTTGCTCGCGCCGATCCGCCGCATGTTGAGCTTCCAGCCCTTCATTGGCGGCACGTCGCCGCTGTTCGCGGACTATATCGTGTTCGGCGCGCTGCAATGGGCGCGCATTACCACCGGGGCGGATCTGTTTGCCGATAATGATCCGGTACGGGACTGGTTCGAAGGCTGCCTCGATCTCTATGATGCGAGGGGCCGCAGTGTGACAGCGGCGTGAAATGTCTGCCGTCATCGTCGCAATCTCGTTGATCCCCCTTGTTTTCGGGCCTTTGGGCGGGTAAAGACCGCCCACTTTCTCTGAAGGAAAAGGAAACGGACACATGGCGATTGAACGCACATTTTCGATGATCAAGCCGGACGCAACCAAGCGTAACCTCACGGGCGCGATCACCAAGGTATTTGAAGACAACGGTCTGCGCATCGTCGCCTCCAAGCGCGTCTGGATGAGCAAGCGCGAAGCCGAAGGCTTCTACGCCGTTCACAAAGAGCGCCCCTTCTTCGGCGAACTCGTTGAAGGCATGACCTCCGGCCCGACCATCGTTCAGGTTCTGGAAGGCGAAAACGCCATCCTCAAGAACCGCGAAATCATGGGCGCAACCAACCCGGCCCAGGCCGCTGAAGGCACCATCCGCAAGTCCTTCGCGCTCTCTATCGGCGAAAACTCCGTTCACGGTTCCGACGCTCCGGAAACCGCCGCACAGGAAATCGCCTACTGGTTCGCCGAAACCGAAATCGTCGGCTGATTCAAATCTCAACGGCTTGAATCGCTGTTTCAGGCGATTGGCTGAGGCCGTTGAAAAGACTCGAAGAAACGGGGCTGAAAGGCTCCGTTTTTTTGTTTTGGGTTGCGAAAAGGGGACGCCGCACCCGCCTCCATCCTCATTCCTGTGCTTGTCACAGGAATCCAGCCGACACGCGTCCGCGTGACGGGAGGACTCTTTTCAGCCCAAGGACTTGGGCTGACTGGATCCCTGTGACAAGCACAGGGATGAGGAGATGTTGCACCTGCTCCGTCAGTCCCTAAGACGCCGGGCACCCCTGAACCGGCCGCATATCCGTCGTGCCGTCGGGCTTGAACACCTCCGGATTGGGCGTATAGAGCGGGCCAATCACCAGCGGCTTGGCCGGTAGAGCCGACTGGTCGGTGTCGGAGCGGATCGTGGTCTCGATTGTCTGCATGACATCGCCATCCGGTCCCTTGATGCGGATGGTGACCCGGTAGGGCCGGTCCTGCTTCACGCATTCGACTGGCGGGCTCTGAACGGTGATCTTTTCGTCTTTTGGAAAAATCCTCTCGCTGGTCGTGAGATCGGGGCCGCCGCGCGGATTTTCGAAAGCCGCTTCCACGCTGCTGCCGTCGCGGATGGGAGCGATACGCTGAAGCGTCACCAGATAGGTGGCGATGGCGACGCGGTAGTTGAAGACGAACATGCGCCCGGAAAGCTTGGCCACTTCACGCGGTTCATCGCGCTGACAGCCGAAAAGAGACAGCATTGCTGCAATCGCCAGCAGGGGCAGGGCAATTTTCATGGCTGCACTTCCTTCTTGCGGTGATAATGCCGGCTGGCTTTCTGCCGGTTGCCGCACACAGCCATGTCACACCAGACACGGCTTCTGTTTTTGCTGCGGTCAATGAACAGCCAGCCGCAATTGCCGCAGATCCGCAGCCTTTCCTGTGTCTCGCCGGCAAGCAGCGACAGAGCGGAATGGACGGTGGCGTTGGCGAGACTTTTGGAGGCCGGGAATACCCGCAGTGCCGTGCCGCCGGCAGAGAGAAACCGGGCGAGCTTGCCATCATCGTTGGCTCCGCCGGAGACAAACGAACGGAAATGATCGTCGATCGCCTCGCGAAGCTCAATGAAAACGGGCCGTTTGTCCGCTTCCGGCGCGATGAGGGTGGGAAACCTGTCACGCTCTACACCAAGCCGCGTCGCCGCTTCGGCAAAGGCGGCGATCTGTTCCGGCACGGCAAAACGGTCCAGCGTTCTTGCCGTGTCCGAGCGCAGGATCACGCTGTTGGCGACATCGAGCGCCAATGCTCCCCCTGCAAAACGATGTTCCGTCCAGCGAAATGTCATACGCATATTATAACTATCAAAATGTATTTTAACAGTTATAATCGTGGCGGGAGGACGGGCTTGGCTTATTTCCTGCAACAATTGCTGAATGCCGTGCCGGTCGCTGCCCTTTATGCGGTTATGGCCTTCGGTTATGCCATCGCCTTTTCGGTCACGAAACGCTCCGATGTGACCTATGGCGCCATATTCGCCTTTGCCGGTCAGACCTGCCTCCTGTTTGCCGATTTCGGCTGGAACCGGCTGTGGCTGGTTCTGCCGGCAACATTGGCGCTGGGGGCAGGAGCCGGCCTGTTCGGCGGGCTCTGGGCCGCGGGTTTCATTGGCAGGGCGGTGATGCGACCGCTGGCGAAGGCCTCTCCGAACGCGGTGACCGTCGCGTCCGTTGGCGTCCTGATCGCGCTCACGGAAAGTGCGAGGCTCGCCGCCGATACAAGGCAATTGTGGCTGCCGCCGCTCTTATCTCAGCCGGTGCGCTTCTGGACCGAGGGCGGCTTTGCCGTAACCCTGACGCCGATGCAGATGCTGAACACGGCAATCTTCTGCCTGCTCATTCTCGCAGGCTCGCTTTATCTTCACCGTTCCGCTTTCGGCAGGCGCTGGAAGGCGGTGTCGGATGATGCCTTTGCCGCCTCGCTCTTCGGGGTAAATGCGGGCAGGGTCTTTCTGCTGTCCTATTGCGCAGCGGGCCTCGTTGCGGCCATCGCTGGTGTACTGGCCACGCTTTATTACGGCACCATGGATTTTGGTGCCGGTCTCGTCTTCGGTCTGAAAGTCGTGCTGATCTCGGCGGCGGGCGGATATGCCAGCCCGCTCATCTGCGGCCTGGGGGCCGCCGCCGTCGGTTTTGCGGAAACATTCTGGGTTGGTTACGGCCCGGTCGCCTGGCGGGATGCGGCGGTTCTGGCTTTGCTGGTCGGCTGGCTGATTGTCATGCGCAGCAGTCGTCGTGCAGTTTAATTGTCGAGCAGGGGCCGGAATAGAAATCCCGGCCCCTCTTTCAATTTAGGCTAGCTGGGTAAGTTTCCAGGTAACCGCTTTCCCGGCATAGGGAGGCATGGTATTGCCGCGGGCTATAGGAGCTGTAGTTGACGGTGTACCGACCACAGTCCAGACGCCGCTTTCAGGACATTTTTGCCCAGTTGAGGCAGTCATTCCGATTGGCATAGCTGTTTCTCCTTTCTCCCGCCGACTTGACTTTTCAGTCACAAAAGAACAGCATGCCAAGGCTTACTCAAGCACTCGGACTCAGAGGCGGCGGGACCGCTTCGCTGTTCATCGGACGAGTCGATTTCGACTCGACTCGTCCGAATTTCATATTCCTACCGAGCGCCCATCTGGTCAATTCTTGGTTCTTTGATGTTTTCCACATGTTAGTGGAAAACAGAACTGGCGAATCGTGGGTCCAGCGGATAATTAATAGTCATCTGTCTATATTTAGATGTCACGGGTAAAATGTGACATATATGTTGTGTCTGCGCAAGACCGATTCTCGCTGCGTTACCATGCAATAAATCCTGTGAATAACTGTTATCCACAGCTTATACACATGTTATTGGTTACTTTATCGCCACTTGCCCTTGGCCGTATCGTCGGTGGCCTTCGCAGCCACCCAGTCGCCCGTCGTGCCATCCCTGCCATGTTCTTTTTTCCAGAACGGGGCTGAGGTCTTGAGATAGTCCATCACGAAATTCGCGCCATCGAAGGCGGCCTGTCGATGCGATGAAGCGGCGATGACAAGGACGATGTTTTCGCCTGTCGCGATCTTGCCATGGCGGTGAATGGCGGTGAGGCCAAGCAGGCCGAAGCGCTCCATCGCCAGTTTGGCGATGCGGGTGATCTCCGCTTCCGCCATGCCGGGATAATGTTCGAGTTCCAGTGCTGCCAGCGTGCCGCCATCGTCCCGGCAGAGCCCGGTGAAAGCTACGACGGCGCCGATGCTTCTGTCGCCCTGCGCTATCAGGCGTGTTTCGTCGGCGGCGTCGAAGTCTTCTGCCTGTACGCGCACAGTCGGTTCGACGGCTTTCTGCATCCGCTCATCCCCCCGTCATGGGCGGAAAAATGCCGATCTCGCGTGCGCCGACGATACTCTCGTCGTGCTCGACATGTTCCTGATTGACCGCAACGCGGATCACATTGGGAAACTCGAAGGCTGCTTCGTAATTTTCACCGCGTGTCGCAAGCCAGGCGATCAGCTCGCCGGCGGTGGTGACGGAGGAAGGGATATCCAGCTCCTCCTCATCCGTGCCGATCTTCTCGCGAACCCAGGCGAAATAAACGATCCGTGTCATTATTCTTCGTCCACGATGTGCTTGAGGCCCGCCTTGAAGTAATCATAACCGGTATACATGGTCAGCGCCGCGGCGAGCCACAGAAGCGTAATGCCCATTTCGGTCGTGTAGGGCAGCACCTTGTCGCCCGCAGGACCCGCAAGCAGGAAGGCGATGGCCACCATCTGGATCGTCGTCTTCCATTTGGCGATCTGGGTGACGGGAACGCTGACCTTTAGCGCCGCCAGATATTCGCGCAGGCCGGAAACCAGAATTTCGCGGCAGAGAATGGTGATGGCAGCCCAGAGCGACCAGCCGGCAATGGTGCCATCCGCCGCCATCAACAGCAGCACGGAGGCGACCAGCAGCTTGTCGGCGATCGGGTCCAGCATGCGGCCGATATTCGACGTCTGATTCCAGATGCGCGCCAGATAACCATCTAGAAAATCGGTCAGCGAGGCGATGATGAACAGCCAGAGCGCCGTCCAGCGCGCGAAATCCGAGCTTTCCAGCTTCCCTTCGATAAAAAAGCACAAAACAATGACAGGAACCGCGAGAATACGGCCATAGGTCAGGAGGTTGGGAATGCTGTATGCGCGCGAAGCCATGGGAAACCTGTCAGTCTGAGATCAGCTGTCTTGATGCCGCCGCTAGGGCATAGCGTCAACACGTCATTATGTTTTTTTAGCAGTTCGGTCTCACCGTTCTGCATCAATCGCCGCCGCTCTCGTGGAAGTGATTGTAAATTTGTCGCGCCACCGTCTCGGAAATGCCGGTAACATTCATCAGATCGTTGAGGCCGGCACGGGAAACCGCCTTGGCGGTGCCGAAATGTTGCAACAGGGAGCGCTTGCGGCCCGGACCTATCCCTGAGATTTCATCCAGCGGATTGCGCACCATTTCCTTCTTGCGACGCGCCCGGTGTGAGCCGATGGCGAATCGGTGGGCCTCGTCGCGCATACGCTGGATGAAATAAAGCACGGGATCGCGCGGCGGCAGGGAAAAATCGCTGCGCCCATCCGCAAAGAAGCGCTCGCGGCCCGCCTCGCGGTCCACACCCTTCGCCACGCCGATGGCCGTCACACAGTCGCGAATGCCGAGTTCGTCGAGAATGGCCCGCACCGCCGTCATCTGGCCCTGACCACCATCGATCAGGATTACATCCGGCCAGGCGGGGAAGGGCAGGTCGGCGGCTTCTTCCGGTGTCGGCGTCCGTTCGCGGTCGGGCTTGCCTTCTTCTTTCAACAGGCGCGAAAAGCGACGGGTCATCACCTCGCGCATCATGCCGAAGTCGTCGCCGGGGGTGATGTCGGTCGATTTGATGTTGAACTTGCGATACTGGTTTTTGACGAAACCTTCCGGCCCCGCCACCACCATGCCACCGACTGCATTGGTGCCCATGATGTGCGAGTTATCGTAAATCTCGATGCGGCGCGGCACGTTGGAAAGACCGAAGGTCTCCGCAAAACCTTTCAGCAGTCGCGCCTGAGATGAGGTTTCCGCCAGCTTGCGGCCATGCGCCTCACGGGCATTGGCCAGAACATGGTCGGTAATGTCCTTTTTCTCGCCGCGTTGCGGCACGCTGATCGTGACCCTGTGCCCGGCCTTTTCGCCAAGTGCCGCGGCCAGCAGCTCCTGTTCTTCCACCGTTTCGGACAGCAGGATCTGCTTCGGCACGGGCTTGTCGTCGTAAAACTGCGCGAGGAAGGCGTTGAGGATTTCCGAGCCGGGCAGGGAAGGATCGGCCTTCGGGAAATAGGCGCGGTTGCCCCAGTTCTGGCCGGTGCGGAAAAAGAACACCTGAATGCAGGAAATTCCGCCTTCATGGTGGATGGCAAAGACATCCGCTTCCTCGATGCCGGCGGGATTGATGCCCTGATGGCTCTGGACGTGCGACAGCGCTGCCAGCCGGTCGCGATAAACCGCGGCGCGCTCGAAATCGAGGTCCTCTGCCGCCTCATTCATCTGCCGCGCAATCGCAGTCTTGACGCTCTGGCTTTTGCCGGACAGGAAATCCTTGGCTTCCTTGACGAGTTCTTCATACCCCTGATCGCTGATCTCATGCGTACAGGGGCCGGAACAGCGCTTGATTTGATAAAGAAGACAAGGACGGGTGCGGGTCTCGAACACGCTGTCGGTGCAGGTGCGGATCAAAAAGGCGCGCTGTAGCGAATTGATCGTGCGGCCGACGGCACCAGCCGACGCAAAGGGGCCGAAATAATCGCCCTTGCGCGCTCTCGCGCCGCGATGTTTGAAAATCGCCGGCGCGCGATTGTCGGCGGTAATCAGAATATAGGGAAACGACTTGTCGTCACGCAAAAGCACGTTAAAGCGCGGACGTAAACGTTTGATCAGATTCGCTTCCAAGAGAAGCGCCTCGGTCTCCGTGCGGGTGGTGACGAATTCCATATGGGTGGTGAAACGCACCATCTGGGCGATGCGGTTGGAATGCACGCGGCCCTGCGCATAGTTGCCGACACGTTTCTTCAGCGAGCGTGCCTTGCCGACGTAAAGAACGTCACCGGCCTCGTTGAACATGCGGTAGACACCCGGCGAATTCGGCAAGTGTTTGACGAATTCGCCGATGAGATCCATGCCCTTCAGGCCGGATTCGTTCTTCCAGCCCGCATTCCAGTCCATGCCGGCAACGCTGCCCGACGCCTCGGCCGAATCTGTTGCGGCAAGGTTGGCATCGTCGTCTTCGTCGTCGGTTTCATCGAACAGAATACCGCCATCAGGCAGCTTCTTTCCGTTCATTCATTTATCTCCGCCACGTCAGGGGTTTCCCAGCCAAGGTGCTGGCCGCCGTCGAGCGCGATCATTTGTCCGGTGACCGACGGCGTATCATAAAGAAAGCGAATCGTCTGGCCGAACTCATCCGGCGCGGGACCACGCTTTAATATAAGGCCGTCGATCTGCGCCTGAAAGTCCTGGGGCGCCTGTCTTTCGCTTTTGAAGGTGGGGCCGGGCCCGATGGCATTGACCCGCACGCGCGGCGCAAAGCTCTGCGCCATGGTCCGTGTGGCGGTCCACAGCGCCGATTTTGAAAGCGTGTAGGAATAAAAACGCGGCGTGAGCGCAAGCACACGCTGGTCGATGATATTGACGATCAGCCCGGATTTATCGGCAGGCAGTTGCGCGACAAAGGCGGCGGCGATGAGGGAAGGGGCCCGCACATGCACCGCGAAATGGGCATCGAAAACGGCCGGATCGGGCGTTTCGGCGGTATCGGCGAGAAAAACCGACGCATTATTGACGACGACACCGATCGGGCCAAGCGCGGCGGCGGCCTTTTCGACGAGCGCCATGGTGGGCGCAGATTGTGTCAGATCCGCCTGAACGGCAGCGGCTCTGCCACCTTTCTGCCTTATTTCGTTAGCGAATTCCTCCGCCTGCGCCATGGATTCATTGGCATGGACGGCAATCGCAAAGCCGTGGGCTGCGAGATCGGTGGCGATTGCCCGCCCAAGCCGGCGGGCGGCGCCCGTTATCAAGACTGTCTTCGGTATATGTTCTTTCACGGCGGACCTGCATTTGCTCATACACGCCCTATTTGCTGGATATAAATGCAAATCGCAAGCTGTCACTCAGCCCCAAAAGAATTGGGCGATTTTTTATTCACAATGCAATTTCGGTTTAATTTGAATATAACTAAGTTTAAAGGCGATCTATTGCTGGTTAGGCTTCTATTAGGGTTAATAAAACCCTTGTTGCAATTAGGCAACGTCTAATTCTAGTCACGTCTCTGCCCCAAACAATTCACATTTTGGCTCTTTGATCTCCGCATTCTCCCATCAAGTTCAGTTTCCAGAGGGGCAAATTAACCCGACGATTTTACCGCGTCTGAAAACAATGTTTTGAGTGCAGAGCGGTCCTGAAAGGAGAATAACATGCGTATTTTCGTAGCAACCCTTATGGCTTCGACCATGGCAGCCGCCGGTTTTTCGGCTGCTCACGCCGCCGACGCCGTAAATGAAGTGCCGCAGGCACCGGTAGCCTACGACCAGCCCGCCGCGGTCAAGGATTGGTCCGGCGCCTACCTCGGTGGTACGGTCAACTATGACTGGGGCCGTTTCAGCTCCAGCAATGACGGCCGTGACGCCAAGGGCTTCGGTGGCGGCGTCTATGGTGGTTACAACATGCAGAGCGGCCAGATCGTTTACGGTGCTGAAGCAGACGTGAACATGGGCGACGAGAAGGGCTCCGCCGGTACGGTTGCCGGTCGCGCCGTCGAAGGCAAGCAGGGCGTCAACGGCTCGCTGCGTGGCCGCGTCGGTTACGACATGAACCCGTTCCTGCTTTATGGTACGGCCGGTCTTGCTGTCTCCGACAACAAGGTTCGTGACGGCGTCAACAAGGACAGCGCCACGGCTCTCGGTTACACGGTTGGTGCCGGTGTTGAAGCCATGGTGACCGACAACATCACTGCTCGTCTGGAATATCGCTACAGCGATTACCAGAAGAAGGACTACACGCTCGGCAACGACGCCTTCTCGCGTGGTTTCGACGATCACTCGGTCAAGGCCGGTATCGGCGTCAAGTTCTGATCCTTCTCGGATCGGTCAAGGAAAAGCCGGGGTTTACGCCCCGGCTTTTTTTGTTTCTGTGATTTGCCATCGCCTTGACGCCCGGCGGAAAGAACCGGGCGGTTTTGTTTGGCGGGTTTAGGCCGCAGCCTTCATTTCCGCATAGGCGTCGAAACGCTTGCTGAAGGTTTCTGGCCACGCTGCTAGCGCATCGCGTCCCTCGGCCCACTCACCGGCAAAACGCAGGTCGAGATAACCGATCATCGCCGCAAGGGCGAAATGGCCGCCATGCAGCTTCTTGCCAGTTTTAGGCAGGTTGGCGTTGAGATGATCGAGCCCGCGAACCACCTTGCTCCACTGCTTGTCGATCCACGGCTGGTGGATCTTGTCTTCCGGGCGGAAACGCCGCTCGTAAACGATGGCGAGCAGGCAATCCATGATGCCGTCGCACAGCGCTTCCAGGATTTCCGCTTCGGTGCGCTTGCCGTTCTTCTTGGGGTAAAGCTTGCCGCCCGAAAGGCGGTCGAGATAATGCATGATCGCTACACTGTCATAGACCGAGCCGCCTTCGTCCAGCAGCAGGACCGGGATTTTGCCGAGCGGATTGTTGTCCATCAGCGTGGCCGGCTCGGCATTGGTATCGACGCGCACGGAGGTGACATCGATGTCGAGATGGCGGGCGGCCATGCGCACCTTGGCGGAGTAAGGGGAGGCGGGCGAATAAAGCAGTTCCATGGTCGGGTCCTATGGGGTTGATAGGGGGTAATCAGCGTATGGGTATGATCTCGGTGGCGCTGGCGCGGCAGCCTTTGCGGTCCAGTTCAGGGCAATCGCGAAATGTCATGTCCTTGTTGAGGCAGATGCGCACTTCCTCAAGGCGCCTGCCGTCGCAGCTGATCGAGACGGCGCGTTTCGACAGGCCCGGATTGGCGTCGGTGAAGGCGGTTTCGATGGCGTCGGCGGAGAGTGTATTGGTCTGCGCGCCGGAGGAAATTTTCCCCGGCAGCCTGATGGCCTGGAACGCCGCCCGTGTCGCCGCAAAATAATCCTTCTGCGACAGGCCGGAACAGGCGCCGTGCTTGCGCCACTGGTGGCCGATCAGGCCCATCGACGGCATGATGTCGAACATGCTGCGGCCGATCGCGTCCGGAACCCGCTCCGGCTCGCTGCTTTTGCAGAATTCGGGATAGCCGTTTTCGTTCTGCGGCCACAGCCCGTGCACCACGAAACCGTAACGCCTGTCACTGCCGCATTGCTGGCGGTTGCCGGAACCTTCGGAACTGGCGCAGAATGCCGGCGACCAGGACAGGGAGAGCACGTAGAAATCGAAGCCCGTACCACGAGGGGGTTGGGCATTGTCCGCATTCTGCCGGGCTGCGTTCTGCTGGGGGCGTGCAGCGGATTGCTGCTGAACTGGCGTCTGCCGGTCGGTTTCCGGTCCTTTCGAAACGGGTTTTTCCTGCGCAAACCACAGTGCTGCAAGCGAAAGAAGACCCAAGGCGATGAAACCTGCATAACGTTTCATTCGGTGCATGTTCCCCGGAAACTGAACCACCTCACATCGCCGTCGGGCGATGATCCGGTCTTACATAAATTTGTGAACGAGGCAAACGGGCAAAAAGGTTGAAAGCTTCGCCGCATAACGAATAGAGTCTGGCGAATCTTCCGCGAAAGACGGAAACAGGGCTGGGGCGATGTTGGGGGAAATAGGCGGCATGACCGCATGAAATTCAAAAAATACATCTGGCCCGTCGTTGGTTTCGCGACGATCGGTTTTTCCGCCTGGTTGCTCTTCCACGAATTGCGTGGCCTGTCGCTCGATGATCTCTGGGACAGCCTGAAAGCCATTCGTGTGCGGGACTGGCTGTGTTCGGGCCTTGCAACCCTGCTGGCCTATGCCGCGCTCGCCGGTTACGACCGCATCGCGCTGCAGCATCTTGGCCGCAAGGTGAACTGGTTCTTCATCACGCTCACCTCTTTCACCACCTATGCACTGTCCCACAATGTCGGGGCATCCGTATTTTCGGGTGCCGTGGTGCGATACCGGGCTTATACGTCCAAGGGGCTGAGCGTTGCGGAGGTGGGCGTCCTCGTCGGCCTTTGCTCCTTCACCTTCCTCATTGGGACGATCATGCTGATCGGTCTGGTGCTGCTATACGAGCCTGACATCACCGAACGGTTTACCGGCATCCTGCCCGTCGAAGCCTCGACGACGACGGGCATTGTGCTGCTTCTCTTCGTCAGCCTTTATGTCCTCGGCAGCCTGCTCAGGCTGAAGCCCTTGAAAATCGGCTCCTTCGTTCTGCCTTACCCCGCGCCGAAGCTGGTGGCGCAACAGCTCGTCATCGGCCCGATCGAGTTGATCGGCGCGGCTGGCATCATCTATTTTGCCCTGCCGGAGGCCGGGAATCCCGGTTACATGGTCATTCTCGGCATTTTTCTGGTGTCTTTTTCGGCCGCGCTCATCTCGCATGCGCCGGGCGGGCTCGGCGTGCTGGAACTGGTCTTCGTTACCGGCCTGCCGGATATGAACCCAGCGGATGTCATTGCCGCACTTCTGGTGTTCCGCCTGTTCTACCTCATCATTCCCTTTATCATGGCGCTGTTCGTGATCCTGTTCTTCGAACGATCACAGCTTGCGCAGGCGCAGAAGCGGGAAGGGTTGCGGTAGAACCTCAATCCTCTTCCGGCTTCTCCTCGCCGCGCAGCCAGAAGGCGCGGTGTGATGCGTACCGGTCCTGCGCCATCACCGTTTTCAGGAAGGGCAGCAGCGTGTGCAGCTCGTCCTTCAGCGTATAGGGCGGGTTGACGACGATGAGGCCCGAACCGCTCAAGCCCTCGAGCCGGTCGCTTTTGACGGATAGTTCCGCACACAGCATCTTCGGAATATCGAAGGATTGCAGCCGTTCATGGAAATCCCTGATCGGCGCGCCTTTTTTCAACGGATACCACAGGCAATAGGTGCCGGTTGAAAACCGCCGGTAAGCCTTGTTCAGACCATCTGCCAGCCGCTGATATTCGTTCTCAAGCTCGAAAGGCGGATCGACGAGGATGAGGCCGCGCTTTTCCTTGGGCGGCAGATGTGCGCCGAGCGACAGCCAGCCATCCAGCTCGGTGATGCGAACCTGATAATCCCCCTCGAACAGACGAGACAGGGCGCGTGCGTCGTCCGGATGCAGTTCCATGGCCGAAAGCCGGTCCTGCGGACGGAACAGCATGCGTGCGAGTTTCGGCGAGCCGGGATAAAATTGCATGCCGCCTTGCGGGTTAAGCTCCCTGACGGCGGCAAGATAGGGCTCCAGCAATTCGGCGATGGGGGCGGGCAGGTCGGCTTCCATCAGCTTGCCGATGCCGGTCTGCCATTCGCCGGTTTTCTGTGCCTCTTCCGAGGAGAGGTCGTAAAGCCCGATGCCGGCATGGGTGTCCAGCACCCGAAACGCCTTGTCCTTATTCTGGAGATAACGCACGAGGCGGGCGAGAACGGCATGTTTGAGGACATCCGCGAAATTGCCGGCGTGATAAATGTGGCGGTAGTTCATGGATATGTCTCGCTTGCCGTTTATCCGGAGGAATGGTCAGGATGAATATTCTTGATGGACGTCACTTCGGCCTTTTTGCCGCATCGTTGATGCAATATACAAAAGACATGAACGTTGCGACCCCGATTTCCGCTGAAAAAGCCGCCTCCCGGGCCGAAGTCCGTATCGAACACACGGTCTGTCCCCATGACTGTCCGAGCGCCTGCGCGCTGGAGGTCGATATCAATGCCGATGGCCGCATCGGCCGCGTGCGCGGCGCCAATGCCAATACATATACCGCCGGCGTCATCTGCGCCAAGGTGGCGCGTTATTCCGAGCGCATCTACCATCCCGGTCGTTTGCTGACGCCGAAGCGCCGCAAGGGTGCAAAAGGGGCAGGCGACTGGCAGGAGATTTCCTGGGAAGCGGCGCTGGACGAGGTGGCCGACGCTTTCGTCAAGGCGGAAGCCCGCCATGGTGCGGAGGCCATCTGGCCCTATTTTTACGCTGGCACCATGGGGCAGGTGCAGCGCGATTCCATCGAGCGGCTGCGCCACGCCAGGAAATATTCGGGCTTCTTCGGTTCGATCTGCACCAACATGGCCTGGACAGGCTATGTGATGGGCACCGGCGCACTGCGTGGGCCAGATCCGCGCGAGATCGGCAAGGCCGATGTCGTCGTCATCTGGGGCACCAATGCGGTCGCCACCCAGGTCAACGTCATGACCCATGCGGTGAAAGCCCGCAAGGAGCGTGGTGCGAAGATCGTCGTTGTCGATATTTATGACAATCCGACCATGAAACAGGCGGATATGCGCCTTGTCGTCCGGCCCGGTACGGATGCCGCACTGGCCTGCGCCGTCATGCACATCGCCTTCCGCGACGGTTATGCCGACCGCGACTACATGGCGCGTTTCGCCGACGATCCGGCGGGGCTCGAAGCGCATCTGAAGTCGAAGACGCCGCAATGGGCATCCGAAATCACCGGCCTTTCGGTAGAAGAGATCGAAGCTTTCGCGCGGCTGGTCGGCACGACGAAAAAGACCTTCTTCCGGCTGGGTTACGGGTTTGCCCGCCAGCGCAATGGCGCAGTCGCCATGCATGCGGCGCTTTCCATCGCCACGGTTCTCGGCTCCTGGCAATATGAGGGCGGCGGCGCCTTCCACAATAATGGCGATATCTTCAGGCTCAACAAGGCGGAGCTGATGGGCAGTTCTTACGCCGACCCTGATGTGCGCCAGCTCGACCAATCGCAGATCGGCCGCGTGCTGACGGGCGACGCGGAAGCGCTGCGCCATGGCGGCCCGGTGACGGCGCTGCTGATCCAGAATACCAATCCCGTTAATGTAGCGCCTGAACAGCGGCTGGTAAAACAGGGGTTCCTGCGCGACGATCTCTTCGTTGCGGTGCATGAGCAGTTCATGACGGAAACGGCCGAGGTGGCCGATATCGTGATGCCCGCCACCATGTTCCTCGAACATGACGATATCTATCGCGCCGGCGGCCAGAACCACATTCTGCTCGGCCCCAAACTGGTGGAGCCACCGGAAACGGTGCGCACCAACCTCTTCGTCATCGAGGAACTGGCAAAGCGCCTCGGTATAGACCACATGCCGGGCTTCGGCCTTTCTGCCCGCGAGCATGTTGATCGTATGCTGAGAACCAGTGGCTGGGGCGATTTCGACACGCTGGCGGAAGAGAAGTGGATCGATGCGCAGCCGCCCTTCGAGGTGGCGCATTATCTCGAGGGCTTTGGTTATGGCGACGGCAAATTCCGCTTCAGCCCGGAATGGGCAACCGGACCTTCTCCGAACAAGCCGCCGAAAAACATCGGTGTGATGGGGCCTGTCTCCGAGTTTCCGAAATTTCCGGATCAGGTTGATGTCATCGAGGTTGCGGATGCGGACCATCCCTTCCGGCTGGCGACGTCACCGGCGCGCAACTTCCTGAATTCCACCTTCGCGGAAACTAAAACCTCCGTGCAGAAGGAAGGCCGTCCGGAATTGATGGTCTGTCCCGAGGATGCTGTCCGCAACAATATTGCGGATGGTGATATCGTCCGTATCGGCAATATACGCGGCGAAGTGCGTCTGCATGCGAAGATCGTGGAGGGCGCAAGGCCGGGTGTGCTGATTGCCGAGGGCCTGTGGCCGAACAAGGCGCATCTGGACGGCGAGGGCATCAATGTTCTGACCGGTGCCGATGCCGTCGCCCCCTATGGCGGCGCGGCGTTTCACGACAACAAGGTGTGGCTGCGCCGCGACGACAAGGCCGGCGAGGCTTGATATTGCACCGCCATACAGACAATCTGAAGCAATTCCACGACAGGCAAGGACATATCCGGTGACACAGACGCAGGCGAAAAACGTTCCGGCCGACATGGATGCCGGCAGAATCCGGCTCGTGGAAAAAGAAACGGTGTGGAAGGGCTTCGTGCATATGCAGAAGCTCATTTTCGACCAGCGCATGCCTGACGGTAGGACGATGCGCATCGTGCGGGAAGTGCATGACCATGGCAGCGCCGCCGCCATTCTTCTTTATGACGTGAAACGCGACAGCGTGGTGATGGTGCGCCAGTTCCGCCCCGCCGCTTTCGTAAACGGCGACCCGAGCTTCATGATCGAGGTACCGGCGGGGCTTCTAGATGACGACGATGCCGCCGATGCCATTCGCCGCGAGGCAATGGAAGAATCCGGCTATGCGGTGGAAAAGGTCGAGTATCTCTTCGACATGTATGCCAGCCCCGGCACGCTGACGGAGAAGGTCAGCCTCTTCGTCGCGCGCATCGACCTCGACGTGCAGGCCGGCCATGGCGGCGGGCTGGAGGATGAAGGTGAGGATCTGGAGGTTCTGACCTATGGCCTCGACGAGGCCTTCGCGATGATCGCATCAGGCGAAATCACCGATTCCAAGACGATCATCCTGCTGCAATGGGCGATGTTGAATCGCGACCGTCTTCTTTCCAGAGCGTAATTTCATCCGCGGTTACGTTTGAGCGCCCTGAGCGCTCGGCACGTATAGCGGCAATGAGCTTTGGGCGGGTCTGAGGGGTGCTGACTTTGGCCAGACACGCGACGACCTCATCTTCGCGCTTAACCACCAACTCGTCCCCGCCCATCAACCTTGTTATCAAAACCGGCCTTTGACACCAGCGCCTACGAAAAGAGACTGCATATCGCCGCCCCCCGCATTATTGTAGATGAGGCCGGTTGAGCTTCCGAATGGCGTAGCGGTTTTATCGCCGCGAGAAAAACTGGTATATTCGTAAGCGCCGTCGAGATAGAGGGAGGCATTGTCAGTCAGGTCATAGGCTATGCCCGCTTTCGCTCCGAACATCCCGCCTATGTCGAACTTATCGGCAAAACGTAGCGAGCGCATCCAATGATCGTCCGTGGCTTTCGCATAGACCATTGCGCCGCCTTCAAGACCCGCATTCAGCGACCAGTTGCCGAATTTGCGTCCACCGCTCAGGTTGCCGTAAAACACCGGAATTTGCTGTCTGTAAGTAATCGCTTTTTCGCTGTTTCCGAACTCACCGACATTATCGCGGAAACCTCGGGAGCTGTAGATGTAGTTTCCGCCATATGAGGACCATTGCACGTCGGTGTAACGAAAGCCGACGCCGGCGCTGAGGTGTTGCAGCGGGTCCTCCAGCAGGGTGCGGTTTAATTCGATACTTCCAGTCAGGTAGTGGTCCAGCCGCGTGTCGCCGTGCTCTGAACGATGGCTCCATCCATTTTTCGATGTATCTCTGTAAAACGGGCTGAGCCAATCGTAGTCGGTCATGAAGCCATCACCTGCAAAGCCGATGCGACCTTCCGTTTTGATGCGCCAATCGGGTGAAAGCTCAAATCCAAGCGATCCGCGCAGAGCCATCGCGTTTGTCGTTTTCCAGTCGAGCTGACTGTTTTTATGACTGCCGCTATAGAATTTTTCCGTTGCCTTAATGTTAAGAACGCCGGCATCCAGTGAGGCAGTAATGCCGCTTTGTTCGGCGGCGAGTGGGAGGCTCGTGCCCATCAACAAAACCGCAGAAAGCGGCAGGGAAAATTTCGAAAATCGCATAATCGCTCCTGAATGACCGGAGGGCCTGAAATAGGGGCCGTTGCGGGCATTAAAGGTGATTATGGTAAATGATCGGTTTATTCGTAATAAATTGCAATATTACTCGTTTTTTTTAATTTAGTAATTAAGAAATTATGAGGCGGATATTATGCTTTCATGTTCGGATTTAATCGCGCTGGAAGCAAATATAGTCTTGCCACCTTCCATTCGCACTTTGCCATCCGCAAGAAGTTTCAGCGCAAGCGGGTAAAGGTGGTGCTCGACGGTCAGAATGCGTGCCGCCAGCGTATCGGCCGTGTCGCCGGAAAGCACCGGAACAGCACCCTGCGCGATGGTCGGGCCTTCATCCATGCCTTCGGTGACGAAATGCACGGTGCAGCCGGAAATCTTCATGCCGCTATCGATGGCGCGCTGATGGGTGTGAAGACCGGGGAAAAGCGGCAGCAGGGAAGGGTGGATATTGATGATCCGGCCCTCATAGGGGGCGATGAAATCCCCCGATATCAGCCGCATGTAACCGGCAAGGCAGATGATGTCAGGCGCGATCTCGCCAAGCGCTGCCAGAATGGCGCCTTCATGTTCGGCCTTGCTGCCATAGGTTTTGCGTTCGAACACCAGCGTCGGAATGCCGAGGTCACGGGCTTTTTCCAGCCCGCCCGCGGACGCCTTGTCGGAAATCACGCAGGCGATTTCGGCCGGAAAATCCGCCGCCTGACAGGCCTTGGCCAGCGACACCATGTTGGAGCCGCCGCCGGAGATGAAAACGACGACACGCTTGCGACCGGACGACAAGGCGGCGCTCATCATAGGCCGAGAGTGCCCTTGTAGATCGTGCCGTGCGCGCCGTCTTCGCGGGCGACCATGCGGCCGAGCGGGAAGACGGTCTCGCCTTCCGCCGTGAGCGCCTCGGTGACCTTAGCGGCATTTTCAGCCGAAACGACGACTATCATGCCGACGCCGCAATTGAAGGTGCGCAGCATTTCATGGGCTTCGACGCCGCCGGTCTTGGCAAGCCAGGAGAAGACTGCCGGAACCTTGATGGCGGCAAGATCGATCTCGGCGGCGAGATGTTTGGGCAGAACGCGCGGAATATTTTCAGGAAAACCACCGCCGGTGATGTGCGCCAGCGCCTTCAGCGCGCCGGTCTCGCGAATGGCCTTCAGAAGCGGCTTCACATAGATGCGGGTCGGGGTCAGCAGTGCTTCGCCGAGCTTCTTGCCGTCGGCGAAGGGGGCAGGAGCGCTCCAGTCGAGGCCGGAGATCGAAACGATCTTGCGCACCAGCGAAAACCCGTTGGAGTGAACGCCGGAGGAGGAGAGACCGAGAATGACGTCGCCTTCGGCAATATCGCCGGCCGGCAGAAGCTGACCGCGTTCCGCCGCACCGACGGCAAAGCCTGCGAGATCATAGTCGCCATCGGAATACATGCCGGGCATTTCAGCGGTTTCACCGCCGATCAGCGCACAGCCGGATTCGCGGCAGCCGGCGGCGATGCCGGAAACGATGGCCGCACCCTGGTCGGGATCGAGCTTGCCGGTGGCGAAATAATCGAGGAAGAACAGCGGCTCTGCGCCCTGAACGACGAGATCGTTGACGCACATGGCGACGAGATCGATACCAACGGTGTCGTGATAGTCAGCGTCGATGGCGATCTTCAGCTTGGTGCCGACGCCGTCATTGGCGGCGACCAGAACCGGATCGGTGAAACCCGCCGCCTTCAGATCGAACAGGCCGCCGAAGCCGCCGATTTCACCATCCGCACCGGGACGCCGCGTGGAGCGCACCGCCGGTTTGATCTTCTCGACCATCAGGTTGCCGGCGTCGATATCCACACCTGCATCACTATAGGTAAGACCGTTCTTGCCCGACTGGCTCATGGCTCTCGTCTCCGCTGGTTCCTTTGGCGTCGCCATTCGCACGGGACGGGGCCTGATGCAAGGGTTTGAGTGGCAAAAGCTCCGGTTTTTAACGGCTTTGGCATCGGCGGTGACCAGGTGTCGCTATGGCTGAGCCTGCGGCGGGGCAGGCCGCAACGGCCCCGTGGCGTCTTTCAATCGACAAGTCGTCCATGGCTTTGATGCTGCAGTCTTGACCATATGCATACGCGCATCCTATCTCCATGATGGGCGATGACGGCATCGGCGACAGAAGGAAGAACGAATGCAACCCCATGTGAGCGGCACGAGCCTGCGCCGGCAGGTGTTTTTCTGGATTGGCGTGCTTGCCGTCTTTGTCCTTTTCCTGATGGTTTTTAGCTCCATTCTGCTGCCTTTCGTGGCGGGCATGGCGCTTGCCTATTTTCTCGATCCGGTGGCCGACTGGCTGGAGCGGCGGGGCTTGAGCCGGTTGATGGCGACCGTCGTCATCCTCGTTTCCTTCGTGCTGATCTTTGCGCTTTCGCTCATCATCATCATTCCGCTGATCGTCGCTCAGGCGTCGGAATTCATCACACGCATCCCGCAATATATCTCGTCGTTGCAGCAGCTGATCGCCGGTGCAGATACCAATCTTCTGCCGGATTGGGTGAGCGGCCAGATCAACTCGGTAAAGGAGAATTTTTCAAAGCTCCTGACCGAGGGCGCCGGTTTCATCGGCACGCTTTTGACGCAGATATGGAATTCCGGCAAATCGCTGGTCGATGTCCTGTCGCTTCTGGTCGTCACGCCCGTCGTTGCCTTTTACCTGCTGCTCGACTGGGACCGGATGATCGACAAGGTCGACAGCTGGATCCCGCGTGACTACGTGCATACCGTGCGCCAGATCGCCCGCGACATGGACAAGACGATTGCCGGCTTCGTGCGCGGGCAGGGGTCGCTCTGCATCATTCTCGGTGTCTATTATGCCGTCGGCCTGTCATTGGTCGGCCTGAATTTCGGTCTGCTGATCGGCCTTTTCTCCGGCCTCATCAGCTTCATTCCCTATATTGGTTCCATGGTCGGCCTCGTCCTTGCGGTCGGCGTCGCCATCGTGCAGTTCTGGCCGGACTATATCTATGTCTTCCTGACGCTCGTCGTGTTCTTTTCCGGCCAGTTCATCGAAGGCAATATCCTGCAGCCGAAGCTTGTCGGTAAAAGCGTCGGCCTGCATCCGGTCTGGCTGATGTTCGCGCTCTTCGCTTTCGGTGCGCTTTTCGGTTTCGTCGGCCTTCTGGTCGCGGTTCCCGCTGCCGCTGCGGTCGGCGTGCTTGTCCGCTTTGCATTGTCGCGGTATCTTGAAAGCGATCTGTACCATGGGCACGCCGCCAATCTTCCCTGGGACGCCAACCCTGCCCTGGAAGAACGGGAAGCGTCCTCCGGCAAGATTGACTCTCAGAGCTGACAATGACTGACCAAATCAAAACCGACAACGCCCGGTCGAAGGCCGAGCAGCTGCCGCTCGCATTCTCGCACCAGTCCGCTTCCGGCCGGGAGGATCTCCTCGTTTCCGCCTCGCTTGCGGCTGCCGTCAGCCTCATCGATGAATGGCCGCACTGGCCGTCGCCGGTCGTGGTGCTGGCAGGGCCGCCGGGTTCGGGAAAATCCCACCTCGCCAATATCTGGAAAAACATCAGCGATGCCCGCGACATTCACCCGCAGGCGGGCGCGGGTGCCGCGCGTGCGGCTGAAACGGGGCCGGTTCTTTTCGAGGATGCCGACCGGCGGGGTTTCGACGATAAGGAACTTTTCCATGTCATCAACAGTGTGCGCCAGCACGGCACGACGCTCTTGATGACCAGCCGGCAATGGCCCGCCGCATGGCCGGTGACGCTGCCGGACCTGCGTTCGCGCCTGAAAGCCGTGACCGTGGTGGAAACCGGTGAACCCGACGAAGGGCTGCTGGCGCAGGTGCTGGTAAAACTCTTTGCCGACCGGCAGCTTTATATGGATGACAAACTCATAGGCTACATCGTCAACAGGATGGAGCGTTCGCTCGACACGGCGCAGACAATCGTGGAGCAGATCGACCGCCTGGCGCTTTCGCGCGCAACGAGGATAACCCGCCCGCTGGTGGCGGAAGTCCTCAACGCGATGGACAATGCGGCGACGGGCGACGGGCCGGACGGCGATTGACTGTCACAGTTCCGTCGTCAAACTGTTATACGGGCAAGAAGGACGATCACGCGATGCAGCAGGATCACGGCACGGAAATCGGTCAGGGGATGGAACAGGGCATGGACGCTATCGCGCAGGAAGACTTCAACAAGGTTCAGCCGGTGGCTGAGGGCGAGAACCTCTGGGACAGCCCGGCGCGTTTCATCAACCGCGAATTCTCCTGGCTGCAGTTCAATCGCCGTGTTCTCGAGGAAACGCTGAACACGGATCATCCGCTGCTGGAGCGGCTGCGTTTCCTGTCCATCTCGGCCGCTAACCTCGATGAGTTCTTCATGGTCCGCGTTGCCGGCCTTGAAGGCCAGGTGCGCCAGAAGATCACCGTCAAGACGCCCGACGGCAAGACGCCGGCCGAGCAGCTGGAAGATATTCTGAAGGAAATCGACAATCTGCAGATGGAGCAGCAGGCCTCGCTTGCCGTCCTGCAGCAATATCTTGCCAAGGAAGAAATCTTCGTGGTGCGGCCTGCGGCACTTTCCGATGCGGATCGGATCTGGCTGGGCACCGAATTCGAAGAACGTATATTCCCGGTGCTGACCCCGCTGTCCATCGACCCTGCGCACCCGTTCCCCTTCATTCCGAACCTGGGTTTCTCGATGGGCCTGCAGCTCGACAGCGTCAACGGTCGCGAGCCGATGACGGCGCTCCTGCGCCTGCCGCCGGCACTCGACCGCTTCGTGCGCCTGCCGGATGACAAGAACGCCATCCGTTACATCACGCTCGAGGATGTGGTCGGCCTGTTCATTCACCGGCTCTATCCCGGCTATAGCGTCCGGGGCTTCGGCACGTTCCGCATCATCAGAGACAGCGATATCGAGGTGGAGGAAGAAGCGGAAGATCTGGTCCGCTTCTTCGAAAGCGCGCTGAAGCGCCGCCGCCGCGGTTCCGTCATCCGCATCGAGACCGACAGCGAAATGCCGCCGTCGCTGCGCCAGTTCGTGGTACATGAGCTTGGCGTGCCGGATAATCGCGTTGCCGTTCTGCCCGGCCTTCTCGCGCTCAACACCATTTCGGAAATCGTGCGTGCGCCGCGCGACGACCTGAAATTCGAGCCTTACAACGCCCGTTTTCCCGAGCGCGTGCGCGAACATGCCGGCGATTGCCTTGCCGCCATCCGCGAAAAGGACATGGTGGTTCACCATCCCTATGAAAGCTTCGATGTGGTTGTGCAGTTCCTGTTGCAGGCGGCGCGTGACCCCGACGTCCTTGCCATCAAGCAGACGCTTTACCGCACCTCCAACGACAGCCCGATCGTTCGTGCCCTCATCGATGCGGCGGAAGCCGGCAAATCCGTCACCGCGCTGGTTGAACTGAAGGCGCGTTTCGACGAAGAGGCGAATATTCGCTGGGCACGCGACCTGGAGCGCGCCGGCGTTCAGGTCGTGTTCGGCTTCATCGAACTCAAGACCCATGCCAAGATGTCGATGGTGGTGCGCCGCGAAGACGGCAAACTCAGAACCTATTGCCACCTCGGCACCGGTAACTATCACCCGATCACGGCGAAGATTTATACCGACCTGTCCTTCTTCACCTGCAACCCGAAGATCGCCCATGACATGGCGAATATCTTCAATTTCATCACGGGTTACGGCGAACCGGAAGAGGGCATGAAGCTCGCCATTTCGCCCTATACGCTGCGCGCCCGCATCGTGAAGCACATTAATGAAGAGATCGAGCACGCCAAGCGCGGTGCGCCGGCGGCGATCTGGATGAAGATGAATTCGCTGGTCGACCCTGAAATCATCGACACGCTTTATCGCGCAAGTGCTGCGGGCGTTGAGATTGATCTTGTCATACGCGGCATCTGCTGCCTGCGCCCGCAGGTGGCGGGCCTGTCGGACAATATCCGCGTCAAATCCATCGTCGGCCGCTTCCTCGAACACAGCCGCATCTTCTGCTTCGGCAATGGTTTCGGCCTGCCATCCGACAAGGCGCTGGTCTATATCGGCTCTGCCGACATGATGCCGCGTAACCTTGACCGACGCGTGGAAACGCTGGTTCCGCTCACCAATCCGACCGTGCATGAGCAGGTTCTTTCACAGATTATGCTGGGCAATCTCATTGACAACCAGCAGAGCTACGAGATACTTGCGGACGGAACGTCGAGGCGCATCGAGGTGCGTAAAGGCGAAGAACCGTTCAACGCGCAGCACTATTTCATGACCAATCCCAGCCTTTCCGGACGTGGTGAAGCCTTGAAATCCAGTGCGCCCAAATTGATTGCCGGGTTGATTTCGTCCCGCAAGAAACAGGCTGAATGACTCGATCAGAAGCACAGGGGCGGCTGACCGGCCTTGCCCCCGTTTCCGTCATAGATATTGGTTCGAACTCCGTTCGTCTTGTCGTATATGAAGGTCTCTCCCGCGCGCCCGCGGTGCTGTTCAACGAAAAGGTCCTGTGCGGCCTTGGCAAGGGACTGGCGCTGACGGGCCGCATGCATGAGGAAGGCGTCACCCGGGCCCTGATGGCGCTCAGGCGCTTCCATGTGCTTTCCGAACAGGCGCAGGCGCAAAAGCTTTATGTGCTTGCCACGGCAGCGGCACGCGAGGCGGAAAACGGCCCGGATTTCATCCGCGAGGCCGAAGCCATTCTCGGCTGCGAGATCGAGGTGCTGTCAGGCGAGAAGGAAGCGCTTTATTCGGCCTATGGCGTGATCAGCGGTTTTTATCAACCCGATGGTATCGCCGGCGACCTTGGCGGCGGTTCACTCGAACTCATCGACATCAAGGACAAGAGCTGTGGCGAGGGCATCACCCTGCCGCTAGGCGGCCTGCGGCTGTCTGAACAGTCGGACGGTTCTCTGGAGAAAGCGGCCACGATCGCCAGAAAACACGTCAAATCCTTCACGAAGCTTCTGGCAGCCGGTGAGGGACGCACTTTTTATGCGGTTGGCGGCACCTGGCGAAATATCGCCAAGCTGCATATGGAGATATCAGGCTATCCGCTGCACATGATGCAGGGTTACGAATTGCCGCTGGAAGAAATGCTGAATTTTCTGGAGGAGGTCATCGTCTCCCGGGACAGCAAGGATCCGGCCTGGCAGGCAGTCTCCAAGAACCGCCGGTCGCTGCTGCCTTTCGGCGCCATCGCCATGCGTGAAGTTCTGAGAGCGATGAAGCCGGCCAAGATCGCCTTCTCCGCACAGGGCGTGCGTGAAGGATATCTTTATTCGCTGCTGACGGAAGCCGAGCGCGAATCCGATCCGCTGCTGGTCGCGGCGGATGAGCTTGCCATTTTGCGCGCCCGCTCGCCCGAACATGCGCGCGAATTGGCGGATTGGAGTGGCCGAACCTTTCCTGTCTTCGGTATCGACGAGACGGAAGAAGAAAGCCGCTATCGGCAGGCGGCCTGCCTGCTGGCCGATATCAGTTGGCGCGCCCACCCCGATTACCGCGGGTTGCAGGCACTCAACATCATCGCCCATTCGTCTTTCGTGGCGATCACCCATCCCGGCCGCGCCTATATTGCGCTCGCCAATTATTACCGCTTCGAGGGCCTGAACGATAACGGTACGACGGAACCGCTCGCCGCCATGGCGGGTGAACGTCTGCAGGAACTCGGCAAGCTGCTGGGCGGCCTGTTGCGCGTCGTTTACCTCTTCTCTGCCTCGATGCCCGGTGTCGTCGATCACCTGAAATTCCGCAAGTCCGACAATCCTGATCTCGATCTGGAATTCGTTGTGCCGCATGATTATTGCGATTTCGCGGGAGAGCGGCTGGATGGCCGTTTGCAGCAGCTGGCGAAGCTGACGGGCAAGCGACTGGCCTTTGTATTCGAGTAGCAGCGACGATGCCCTGTCCTGCGGCGCTGGCTACGACCAGCGCTCGCAAAAGGCTTCGATATCGGTTGACTGAAAGTCGCCAAGCCGCGCCATGATCGTCTCGAAGGGCCAATCCCACCATGCGATGGTGGCAAGCTTCTCCGCGATGGATCGTGAAAAGCGCTCGCGAATGATTTTTGCGGGAACACCGCCGACGATGGTGTAGGGCGGCACATCTTTGGTGACCACGGCGCCGGCGGCAAGCACCGCGCCGTCTCCAACCGTTACCCCCGGCAAGACGATAACCCCGTGTCCGATCCAGACATCGTGACCGATGATGGCGCGATCCCACTTTCGCTGGTCGAAAAAGGCGTCGTCGCGCACCGCATCGGCAGCGTAATATTCCGGGCAGTAGCTGAAACGATGCATGGATGGCCGGTCCATCGGGTGGTTCGGAGCGCCTATTCTGACCTCCGCGGCGATGGCGCAAAACTTTCCGATTATCGCGTCACCCACCATGCAGCGCTGCCCGAGATAGGAGTAATTCCCGAGTTCGACATTGTGCAGCGAGGTGTCAGCCAGAATCTCGCAGCATCTGCCAATGTTCGAATCTCTTATGCTCGCCGTCGCGTGAATGACAGTCTCTGCGAGTTTCGGGCGCTTGATCTGTGCGGTCGAGTCCATTCCAGTCTCCGGATTTTGCGCCTGCTTAACCGGGGATGATGAAGGGCCTGTGACGTGGGATGGCGAAGCGGTCCGGTCGTGGCCGGCATTTCCTCTTATGTGAGGATCATGTCGGTCGCCATTTCACTTGCTGGTGACATTCGTCGTTGTGTCTTTCTTCTTCCAGTAGTGCTCTGTTATGTTCTGAGTATTCCGAATGATATGACCAGCGATTTCAGAGTCTCCGCCCTCGAAGGTTTTCGGATCGGCCCCACATAACAACAGAAAGAGCTGTTGATGTGCGACAGCGGCAAAATAGTCGCGAGGTGGCGGCTGCATATCTGAATCGACGGCCCGGAATGCTTCCGCGACCTCGTTGCTGACACGCTCGAGCGCTGCGTGAATGGTGGCCATCATCGCCGCTTCCTTGCGTTCCAGTATATCCTGAATTTGCCGTTCTACCGGTGTCAGTATCGGGCAACTCTCACTCATCAACGTCTCTCCTGTTGGTGCATCCATTGCGCCAGCCAGGATTATCGCATTGATTGTGACCGCTTTGCGGAAAGATGGAAATCGCGGTTATGGATGAGGCTGAAACCTGACCGTCATGCTGAAGTCGCCGCGCAAACGCGCGGGGCCGGCACTGCCGTGCAAAAGGCTCATCCGTGCCCCAGCGCCTTGCGGATGCAGGCGCTGAGATAGGCATATTGCAGCGGCGTGATCGTCGCCATGGCTTCCGTGCGGCTGGCGAGCCGGTCCTGATAGCCAACCGGGATATCGAATTGGGCGAAGGTGAAATCCCAGCGGGTGCCTTCGACGATATTGTAGAAATGCTCGGCACCGCTGACAGCGGTTTTGGCAAGCTCGCCGCCGAAGATATCCTGCACCACCAGCGCGGTGACGCCGCCTTGCCCCTTGGCCGGGTTTTCGCGGGACCAAAGGCTGCTGGTCTCACCCGACCAGCTTTTCTTCAGGGCGTAATAAAGTCTCTCTGCATGGTCCTGCATGAAATGTCTTCTTTTCCGCAAGCATGTTTCTGTTGGCTCTTGAGAATCGAATGGAGCGCCCTGCAAACCTTTGTGTCTGCCCGGCGCTCCGTTGTGTCATTCGCTGCTGCCGAAACGATTGGCAGCAGCCTTGGTCTCACTTGGCGTCAAGCAGGTCCTTGACCTCAAGCAGGACGAATTCGTTGTCATCAGCCTTGTCCAGCGCGCGGCCGGCCGAGAAGGGCAGGTTGTTGTCGTTGCCGACGATGATATGCGTGGCATCGACGCGGTCGACATTCTCGATGGTGACAAAAGGCATGTCGTAATAACCATTGCCGCCGCCCTGACGTTTCTTGTTGTCAGGATCGGAGATCTTCAGAAGGTCGATATAGCCGATCTTGCGGGCGGCCTTGCCGACATTGGCGTCATTAAATTCGATCTTGTAGATGCGCTTCACCTTGGCGGGCACGGCAAAGCAGTTTGCTTCCGGCTTCTTCGGGTCGGCGCAGGCCTTGTCGGCGGTGCCGGCGCCATTGTCGCGTTCGATGACCAGCGCGGTGCTGTCATCAAGCATGTTGAAGTCGCCGATGGCTTCGCCACCCTGCGCCAGCGGATAGAGCCAGGTGCGGCCGGTCCATTCTTTCTTGGCAGTGTCGAGTTCGATGATGCGCAGCGCCGTCGCGCCGTCTTCGGTCTTCTCCACCTGGCCATCGGCCATGTAAAGCGGGCCCTCCAGAAGGCCGTAGAGCTTGGAACCGTCCTTGGAAAGTGCCATGCCCTCATAACCGCCAGATCGCTTCAGGTTGAAGGCCGGCATCTTCTGTGTCGGGTTGCCGGGCAGGGCGAGCGTGGGATGATCGGGAGACTTCACCTCGATATCGCCGGCCTTGGTGGAGATGACGTCGGTCAGCTTGCCGTCGCGGGTGAATTTCAGGATATAGGGGCCGAATTCCTCGCCCACCCAGAAACCATCGGCAACCGGCTGAATGGATTCGACGTCGAAATCCGCGCCAGTCAGATAGCGCTTGGCGGTGCCTTCGAGAACGATGGGGAAGGGCGCCTTCATGTCGGGGTCGGAAAGGAACACGGTTTCCAGCGCATTGACCTTGCCGGCATCCCAGTCGAACTTCAGATGGTGAAGCATCAGCATGGCGTCGCTGGAATTGAGCTTGGAACCGAAGCCATTGTCGGAAAGGCTCCAGAAGCTGCCGTCGGGCATTGCCTTGATGCCGGAGAAACCCTGCATCGCCTGACCGTTGAAAGGCATGGAAAGACCGGTGAGACGTACGCCGTCCTTGCCCGGCACGGTGCCCAGACCTTCTGCGCGCTTGCGGTCGGCGGTGGTGAACTTGGCGGAGGTCTTGAGGTGTTCAGGCGCGTCAGTGGGCGCCGGAATGATGGTGTTTGCCGGCAGAATGGCGTGGGAGACCAGCTTTGCCGGAAACTCCTGGTCTGCCGCATGCGATGCGGTGGCGAGCGCGAGAACCGCGCAGGAGGCGAAAAGAATGTGCTTCATGATGGAGACCCCTCTCAATACCTGTTGAAGACAGGATTGACGCGATAGGGTCGCCGCATGACAGGCAGGTGATTGCCGTTTGAAGCTTTGATGAAATTTTGTGACGGCCGCCACCGGCACGTGGCCTCTGGGTGCCGATAACCCTTATGCTGCGGGCGCTTGATATTGGCTGAGCGTGCAGACGCCAAGCGTCTGGCCACGGCCCTTCACGGCATGTTCGCCGAGATATTCGCTGCGCACGCCCTTTGGGAGCACCAGCTGGTGGGCGAGATCGGCGGAAATCAGCACCGGATGGCCGAGCATCTTGCTCAGCGATTCGAGGCGCGAGGTCGTGTTCACCGTATCGCCGAAATAGGTAATCTTGTGGTGGTCGACACCGATTTCCGCTGTGATGACCGGCCCGCCATGGATGGCGAAACGCAGGCGCGGCATCTCGCCGAAGCGGGAAAGCCACATGTCGCGTTTTTCCTCCATGGTCGCCTGAATGTCGAAAACGCAGCGCACGCAGGCCGCCCGCCTTATCGCCATGTGATAGGGCCAGGTGATGATGGCGGCATCTCCGATGTAATCGTCGATGACACCGCCATGTCGTCTGACCGGTGCTGCATAGCTGGCAAAGATTTCGCCGAGGAATTCCTGGGCCTTCAGGTCGCCATGGGTTTCGGCAAAGGAGGTGGAGCCGACGAGATCGATGAAGATGAAGACGCGGTCTTCGCTGATCGGCCGACGATAGCGCCCGAGAATGAGGTCGATGAAGATGTCGCGGCCGAGAAGCTCGCGCACACGCATGATGAAGACGATGATGCCGCAGACGATGAGCGTGAAGATCAGCGTCTGCACTTCGGCGTGAACGGCGCGTTTCCAGGTGCCGGGAAATATCCCGCTCAGCCACAGGATGGTGCCGCCGAGACCGAATCCGCAGAAAACCAGCACGGCATAGATGATCAGGCCGACGGCGATATAGGCCGGTGTCGGCAAGGCGCTCACCTGTCGCGACAGGCCGGGCATGATGTAACCGCGCTCAAAAGCGAGGATCGGTGCGCAAGCGAAAAGCGCATAGGTCGCGCCGATCAACGCGCCGCCGCCATATTCCAGAAAGGCGTAGGCTACGCCGCTGCCGGCCACGGCAACGAACAGCACCACGTAATCCAGAATGGGCAGCAATTTTCTCATGTCGGTTCTGATCTCGGAAAGGGAAGCCCGCGCTCCCCTCGGGCAAAGCTTCTGTTCAGGTCATATGCGACATTAGTGTGGAAAAAGCGCCGCAAAAAGTGAGCAATCGGTAAGGTTGCATGAAGGATTGGTAAGGCTGTTGCGCGGTTGCCGCAAACGCCTGCGGATGTGGCACCACTTCTAATAGGATGTTCTGTGATAGACGGTTTCAAGCGGCGATTGTGGCCGGTCGTCGGGCGTGCGGTTCGACCATTTGACCGGAAAGGCGGCAAAACGAAGCTTGTTGCCATCGATCCAGGCGCGGTCGAACAGGGTTTCTCCCTTGCGGGCGAAGGTGATGGCGGCGCAGGTGCGGCCATCGACATCGAGGGCAATGTTTTCTTTCCAGCCGCTCAGGCCGCAGCCCATGCCTTTTGGATCGCGATTATAGCGCTCGACGACATCGCCGTCATTCGGCGTCATGGTGATCGAGGTGATGGTGTGGGCAAAAAGCAGGCTGTCCTGATCTTTCAGGCCGCCATCCAGCGTGCCCTCGTAACGCACCTGTACCGTTGGCCGCTGGCAGCCGTTGCGGGCATAAATCTGCGACACTGCATGTATGCGGCTATCGCGAATGGTGATGCGCGTGATGATGCCGTGGCGGTCGTTCTTGCCGATCTTCAGGCAGTCGGTCGTCCATTCACCCTGCAGATCGACCTTGTCCTCGGCGGCCCGGGCTGGAAGAGAGGGGAGAATGCCTGCCGCCGCGACAAGTGCGGCGAGCAGCAGAGTGCGGGCAGGTTTCATGGCAAGACCCTCAAATCGCGCGACCATCGGTAAAGAGATGGGACGCGATGCGGGCAAAATTGGGGTGAGAAAGGCGGGCGGTTACGACTCGCTCACTGCCACCTCAACTTCCACGGCCTCGACCTTCTTGCCGGCGAAACGCAGGGCCACTTCGCCATTGATGAGCTTCAGCGCCACATCGCCGAACAGCTCGCGTCGCCACCCGGTCAGCGCCGCAACGGTTGCCTTTTCACCTTCGGACGCGATCTTGTCCAGATCGTCGCTGTTGGCGATGACCTTGGCGGCGACGCCGTGCTTGTCCGCCGTCAGTTTCAGAAGAACCTTCAAAAGCTCCACGGCAGCACCGGAGCCTTCCGGTGCATGGCTGTGGCGCGGTGCCTTCGGCATCTCTTCTTTCGGCAGCGCCAGCGCCGCATTCACCGTTTCGATGATGGCGGTGCCGGAGGTGGACCGTTCCCAGCCCTTCGGGATGGTGCGAAGCCGCGACAGCGCCTCGGCGTCCTTCGGCTGCTGCTGGGCGATTTCGAAGATCCCATCGTCCTTCAGCACGCGGGAGCGCGGCACGTTGCGCGACCGCGCCTCACGCTCGCGCCAGGCGGCGACGAATTTGAGGATGGCAAGTTCGGTCGGCTTGCGCAGGCGCGATTTCAGCCGCAGCCAGGCATCGTCGGGATGCATGTCGTAGGTGTCGCGGGATTCCAGAATGTCCATCTCTTCGGTCAGCCACAGCGAGCGGCCCTCGCGCTCCAGCTGCGCCTTGAGCGAGAGATAGACGTCGCGCAGATGCGTCACGTCGGCCAGCGCGTAGTCCAGCTGCTTTTCGGTCAGCGGACGGCGGCTCCAGTCGGTGAAACGCGAGGATTTGTCGATCTGCACATTCTTGATCTTCTGGACAAGCTGGTCGTAGGAGATCGAATCGCCGAAACCGCAGACCATGGCGGCGACCTGCGTGTCGAAAATCGGATGCGGAATGAGCCCGCCGAGATGGTAGATGATTTCGATATCCTGCCGCGCGGCGTGGAAAACCTTCACGACGTTTGGATTGGCCATCAGTTCGAACATCGGCGTAAGATCGATACCCTTGGCCAGCGGATCAACCAGTACTTCGAGCGTCGGGCTCGCCATCTGTACGAGGCACAGCTCCGGCCAGAAGGTCGTTTCCCGCAAAAATTCGGTGTCGATGGTAATGAATTCCGATTTCGCCAGTTCCGTGCAGGCTTCGGCGAGGGCGGCAGTCGTTTCAATCATTGCAAATGGCCACTCGTGAAAATTATCCGTCTTACTTTCCCTTTGCCGGGCGCATGTCAATACAAAGCCCGCTTTTCCGGCCTCAAGGATCGTTTTTCTCGGGCTCCGGTTCATCTTTTTTGGGGTGGTCGGCCTTTTTGGGCGGGGTGGGGGCGGCGAGCTTCTGGAAATAGGCGGAGGTGCGCAAAAGCGAGCGGAACCGCCAGTTCCTCTCCTCGACGGGAACGCCTTCGCGCACCTGCAGCCGGTACAGCGTATAGGCGATGAAAACGATCTGGATCGCGGCCGTATAGCTGAACAGTGCCTTGGGGCCGAATTGATCGATCAGGAGCGAGGCGAGAAGCGGGCCGACCGTCGCGCCCACGGACCAGAAGAACAGCAGCCCGGCCGACATCATCGCATGCTCGCCTTCCTTGGCGTGATCGTTGCCATGCGCGGAACTCAGCGAATAGAGCGGCAGGGCAAAGGCGCCAAAAACGAAGACGCCGATGATGTTGCTCCATTCATCCGTGCCGGCGAAGAAGGCGAGGAACAGGCCGACGATGACAGAGCCGGCGGTGGTGGCGAGAATGATGATGCGGCGGTCATAACGATCGGAATAGACGCCGAGTGGATATTGCAGCACCACGCCGCCGATGATGCCGGCACTCATGAAGGTGGCGATGGCGGTGACGGACATTCCGATCTGTTCGGCATAGATCGGCCCCATGTTGCGGAACGCCGCCATGCTGAGCCCGACGGCCACGCAGCCGACAACGGCAAGCGGCGAGATGCGCCAGACGGCGAAAAGATTGAAGGGAATCTGTTTTGGCGGCGCGGGGTTGGATTTGTCGGCAAGCGAGATCGGCACCAGCGAAAGCGACAGGGCCATCGCGATCAGCGAAAACACCACCGGCCCGCCGATACCGGCGATGGGAATGATATATTGCGCCAGCGTCACGGAGCCGAGATCGACGAAACGATAGATGGAAAGCGTGCGCGCCCGGTTGGAATTTGTGACCTGCGCATTGATCCAGCTTTCGATCACGGCGAAAAGACAGGCGACCGCAATACCGATGACGAAACGCATCAGCATCCAGAACACCGGATGGATGACGAGCGGCATGGCGATCGATGCGGCGGAAGCGACCGCCGCCATGGTGGCGAAGGTTCTGATATGGCCGATCCGGCGCATGAGCTGCGTCACCGAAATGCAGCCGAGCGCGAAGCCGATACTGTAGGCAGCGCTGATGAGGCCGATGGTGCTGGCCGAAAATCCCTCGGAGAGGCCGCGCAGCGCGATATAGGTTCCCTGCAGGCCGTTGCCGCCGATCAGAATGCCGGCGGTGACGAGAAGCGGGATAAGAGGTCTGATCTGGCTCATTGCGGGCCGACTCGGTTTGGCAGGCTGGATTAGCCCTATCTAAAGCCAAGGCGGGGGAAAGGACAGGCGGAAGGCGACAATCTTGCGCTTTGCCTTGACAAATCAGGCTGGTCATGCGCTTTTCCGGCAAATTTCGACAGTGCCGCCTCTCTGGCCCACGACACGTTCCAGGATATAAAAATGCATCGTTATCGCAGCCACACCTGTGCCGCTCTCCGCAAGTCCGACGTCGGCGAAACCGTTCGCCTTTCCGGTTGGGTTCACCGCGTGCGAGATCATGGCGGCGTTCTCTTCATCGACCTTCGCGATCATTACGGCATCACCCAGGTCGTGGCCGATCCTGATAGCCCGGCCTTCAAGGTTGCGGAAACCGTGCGAGGCGAATGGGTCATCCGCATCGACGGCCTGGTCAAGGCGCGCTCAGAGGACACCATCAACAAGGGTATGGCGACCGGCGAGATCGAGCTTTACGCGCAGGAAATCGAGGTTCTGGGTGTTGCCAAGGAATTGCCGCTGCCTGTCTTCGGCGAGCCGGAATATCCTGAGGACGTTCGTCTGAAGTACCGCTTCCTCGACCTTCGTCGCGAGACGCTTCACAGGAACATCGTCAAGCGCACGCAGATCATCTCTTCCATGCGCAAGGGCATGGGTGAACTGGGCTTTGCCGAATATACGACGCCGATCCTCACCGCCTCCTCGCCGGAAGGCGCGCGCGACTTCCTCGTTCCCTCGCGTATCCACGAAGGCCAGTTCTTCGCGTTGCCGCAGGCGCCGCAGCAGTACAAGCAGCTTCTGATGGTTGCCGGTTTCGACCGCTATTTCCAGATCGCTCCGTGCTTCCGCGATGAAGACCCGCGTGCCGACCGCCTGCCGGGCGAGTTCTACCAGCTTGACGTCGAAATGAGCTTCGTGACCCAGGAAGATGTCTGGACCACGATGGAGCCGATGATGACGGCCGTGTTCGAACAGTTTGCCGAAGGCAAGCCGGTGACGAAACAGTGGCCGCGCATTCCCTATGACGAATCGATCCGCAAATACGGTTCCGACAAGCCCGACCTGCGCAACCCGATCGTCATGGAAGCCGTGACCGAGCATTTCGACGGTTCGGGCTTCAAGGTCTTCGCCAACATGATCGCTTCCAACCCAAAGGTTCAGGTTTGGGCAATCCCGGCCAAGACCGGCGGTTCGCGCGCTTTCTGCGACCGCATGAACGCATGGGCGCAGTCTCAGGGCCAGCCGGGCCTCGGCTATATCTTCTGGAAGGAAGAAGACGGCAAGGTCGGCGGCTCCGGTCCGCTTGCCAAGAACATCGGCGAGGAACGCACCGAGGCGCTGCGCCAGCAGCTCGGCCTGGAAGCGGGTGATGCCTGCTTCTTCGTCGCCGGTGATCCCGCCAAGTTCTACAAGTTCGCCGGCGAGGCGCGCACCCGCGCCGCCGACGAGCTGAACCTGATCGATCGCGACCGTTTCGAAATGTGCTGGATCGTCGATTTCCCCTTCTTCGAATACAACGAGGAAGAAAAGAAGGTCGACTTCGCCCACAACCCCTTCTCCATGCCGCAGGGTGGCATGGAAGCGCTGGAAGGGCAGGATCCGCTGTCCATCAAGGCGTTCCAGTATGACGCAGTCTGCAACGGCTTCGAAATCGCCTCCGGCTCGATCCGTAACCAGTCGCCCGAACTGATGGTCAAGGCCTTCGAAAAGGTCGGCCTGTCGCAGAGCGATGTGGAAGAGCGCTTCGGCGGTCTCTACCGCGCCTTCCAGTACGGCGCGCCTCCGCACGGCGGTTGCGCATTCGGCATCGACCGTGTGGTCATGCTGCTGGTCGGCGCCAAGAACCTGCGCGAAATCACGCTGTTCCCGATGAACCAGCAGGCGCAGGACCTTCTGATGAACGCGCCGTCGCCGGCAACGCCGACGCAGCTTCGCGAACTGGCGCTGCGCGTCGTTCCGTCCAAGAAGGACTGATCATGTTGAAGACGCTGCTCGAACGTGTTCGTGCAGCCTTCACCCGTGCATTGGCGGCCGCGCTTGCGGCCGCTTTTGCGTTCTGGGTCGCGCATCGGTGGCTCGGCCATCCGCAACCCGTCTTTGCCGCAATCAGCGCGCTGATCTGCCTGTCTCCCGGCATTCCAAGCCATGTTCGTCAGGGGCTTGGGTTGATGGTCGGCGTCACCATCGGCATTCTTGTCGGGGAGGTCGCGCTGCTCGTGCCGCATGACTTCGCCGAAATCCGGCTGGCCTCGGCGACCTTCATCGCCATGATCCTCGCCACCCTGTTCGGCCTGCCGGCGGTCGTGCCGATACAGGCCGGCGCTTCGGCCATGCTCGTCCTGCTGATGGGACCGCAGATTGCCGGTTTCGTCCGGTTTGTCGATGTCATCGTCGGTGTGGCAACCGGCATGGTTGTCGCGCTCGTGTTTTTTCGCGAGCGTCTGAAGTTCTAGCCCTAAGTGTCACAAAAACTTAATCAAACTGACAAATCCGGTAGAGGAGTCCTTAAGTCTTCTCGATCATTCATCCCCGCAGGAAATCTGCAAACGAGGGTTGAATGTTTTCGCTGGTCTCGACGTTCAAAATTGCACATCGCGTGTCAATGCTGGCGCTGGCTGCGCTGTGCGGAATAGCTGTTATTGCGGGCATGCTGCTCTGGCAGAGACAGATGGAGGCGCGTTACCGCGTTGCTGAAGAGACGCTGATTGAGCGCGATGGGGTGCTGACGGCGCTGCAGGACGACCTGCATGAAAGTCGTCTTCACCAGAGAGATTTTCTGCTGACGCGCGATATGAAATCCGTCGTGCAGTTCGGGCAGACGATGAATCAGGTCCGGCAGTCTTTGGACGATCTTGAAGGCAGCGCGACATCCGAAAATCGGGCGCGGCTTGAAAAGCTTGCGCAGGGTGCCGAGGCCTATTCCGAGCGCATGAAGGCACTTGTCGCCAAGAACAGGGAACTGGGTCTCACGCCGTCCGAAGGTCTTGAGGGTGCCATGCGCAACGGCGTGCACTCCATCGAAAAACTCACCGACGCCGTCACCAATACCGAAATCCGCGCCAGCATGCTGATGATGCGCCGGCACGAGAAAGATTTCATCCTGCGGCGCGATGAAACCTATGTGACGAAACATGCCGCGGAGGTGGAAACCTTCAAGGCGCTGGTGAAGCTGGAATATCGGCCTGGTGCGGAGCGTCAGCGCATCATGGATGCATTGGAGATATACACAGCCTCTTTTCGCTTTTACGCGACCGCCGTGCTGGAGGAGGAGGGCGCGCGGGAAAGTTTCGCTTCCGCCTACGATGCCTTGCTGCCCGTCGTCACCGATATTGCCACGGCCTACAGGCAGGAGAGGGAGGCAAGCGCTCTTGCGAACAGCGCTGCGGCGGAAACAACGGTTTCGATCGTCGTCGCCCTCATCGCGCTGACCGTCGTAAGCCTTTTTGCCGGGGTCTACTTCATCGGCCGCTCAATTACCCGTCCGGCGACCGCGATCACCGGCGCAATGCGACGTCTGGCGGAAGGTGAAACGGAATTTGCCGTTCCCGGCCTGCGCCGCCGGGACGAATTCGGCGCCATGGCCCATGCGCTGGAAATCTTCCGGCAGGGCGCCATCGCCAAGATCGCGCTGGAGAACCAGGCGCTTGCGACCCGGCAACAGGCCGAAACCGAAAGAGCGCGGTTCCAGCGAGAAGCGGAGGACCAAGCACAGGCAAGGCTGATGCAGGCGACGGGCGGACTTGCGGCGGCGCTGCGCCGCCTAGCGGCAGGCGACCTCTCCTTCGAGCTGGACGAGCCTTTTGCTCCGGATTTCGAAGCCCTGCGTCACGATCTCAACCGGACGATCCGTCAACTCGATGCTGCCATGTCCGGCGTCGTGCAGTCGAGCGTGGCGATTGACGGCGGCAGCCAGGAAATCAGCCAGAGCGCTGCCGATCTTGCCCGTCGTACCGAGCAGCAGGCTGCTTCTCTTGAGGAAACCGCCGCGGCGCTGGATGAGTTGACGGCGAATATCCGCATTTCAGCGGAGCGCGCCGTAGAGGCCCGCGCGATCGCCCATTCGGCGGACGAGGATGCCAACCGCACGGCCAATCTCGTCGTAGACACCGTGACCGCCATGGAAAAGATCGAACAATCCTCCGGCAGGATTGGCAACATCATCGGCGTTATCGACGAGATTGCTTTCCAGACCAATCTTCTTGCCCTCAATGCCGGCGTGGAGGCCGCGCGTGCGGGCGAGGCGGGACGTGGTTTCGCCGTCGTCGCGCAGGAGGTGCGGGAACTGGCGCAACGTTCCGCAAGGGCCGCTGCCGAAATCAAGCTGCTTATCCAGACCTCCGGCACGGAGGTGAAGGAGGGGGCGCGGTTCGTCCGGGAAACCGGCGCTGCCCTGTCGCGCATCGGCGGCTCGGTGAAGACGATCAATGATCATATCGAAGCCATCGCCGCTGCCACGAGGGAGCAGTCGCTGGGGCTCTCCGAAATCAACACTGCCGTCAATCATCTGGATCAGGGCACGCAGCAGAATGCCGCCATGGTCGAGGAAAACAATGCCGCCAGCGCCATGCTGGCCGGTGAGACTGCACGTCTCAAGCAACTCGTCCACCAGTTCCGGCTGAGCGACGCGGAAATGCGGGAATATGGCGGGCGCGAAGCGGCCTGAGATACACGGTAGCAAGTACCGAAAGCGGGCGCGCAACTTGCGGCCCGCTTTTTTGCTGTCTATAAATGGGCCACTCACCACGGACCCGGTGAAATTCCGGGTGGCTCTTCTGGCCGCCGATCCGCCAGACAACGCAAAGCACCGACATTTTATTTCAATCTACCGGACATGGTTCCGGCCGGTGCGTCATTCTTTGCGAAAAAATCAGATGAACAGATTTCAGACTTACAGACGTGAGTGGTTTTCCAATATTCGCGGCGATGTTCTTTCCGGCATCGTCGTGGCACTTGCCCTCATTCCCGAAGCCATCGGCTTTTCCGTCATTGCCGGTGTCGATCCAAAAGTGGGGCTCTTCGCCTCCTTCGCCATCGCCTGCGTTTCCGCCTTCACCGGCGGGCGGCCCGGCATGATTTCGGCGGCAACCGCCGCGACGGCCGTGCTGATGGTCACGCTCGTCAAGGAACACGGGCTGCAATATCTCTTCGCCGCCACCATCCTCATGGGCGTGTTGCAGATTGTGGCGGGTTTCGCGAAACTCGGCCGGGTGATGCGTTTCGTGTCGCGCTCGGTCATTACCGGTTTCGTTAATGCACTGGCGATCCTGATCTTCATGGCGCAATTGCCCGAACTGATCGGTGTTCCCGTTGAAACCTATGTCATGATCGCGGCCGGCCTTGCCATCATCTATCTCTTCCCGCTGGTCACGAAGATCATCCCGTCACCGCTGGTCGCCATCGTCGCCCTGACCTGCGTTGCGATTTTCTCCGGCATGGACATCCGCACGGTCGGCGATCTCGGCGAATTGCCCTCGACGCTGCCGATCTTTGCATTGCCGCAGGTGCCGCTGACCTTCGAGACGCTGCAGATCATCTTTCCCTATTCGATTGCACTGGCTGCTGTCGGCCTGCTGGAATCGCTGCTGACGGCACAGATCGTCGACGACATGACGGATACGGGCAGCAACAAGAGCCGCGAATGCATCGGGCAGGGGACGAGCAACATCGCGTCTGCCCTCATCGGCGGCATGGGCGGCTGTGCCATGATCGGCCAGTCCGTCATCAATGTCAGCTCCGGCGGTCGCGGTAGGCTTTCCACCTTCGTGGCGGGTGCTTTCCTGCTGTTCCTCATTCTGGTGCTGGATGATCTCGTTCGCATCATTCCCATGGCGGCACTGGTGGCTGTCATGATCATGGTCTCCATCGGCACCTTCTCATGGCGTTCCATCCTCGATCTCCGCCGCAACCCGCCATCGTCGAGCATCGTCATGCTGGTAACCGTCGGCACGGTGCTCGCAACGCATGACCTTGCAAAGGGCGTGCTGGCGGGCGTCCTTCTTTCCGGCGTGTTTTTCGCGGGCAAGGTTTCAAAGCTCTTCCATGTCCGGCCGGAGCTTTCAGCCGATGGGCGGGAACGGATCTATCGGGTCGATGGCCAGATTTTCTTCGCCTCGACTGAAAGCTTCATCGCCGCCTTCGATTTCGCCGATGAGGTGGAAGCGGTGACGATCGATGTCAGCCAAGCGCATCTGTGGGATATTTCGGCGGTTGGCGCGCTGGACAAGGTGGTGTTGAAATTCCGCAGAAGCGGCAAGCGGGTGGAGGTAATCGGCGTCAATGAGGCGAGCGCCCATATGATCGACCGCTTCGCCCTACACGACAAGCAGGATGCGGCGGCGCTGCCACTGCACTGAGCACAAAAGAAAAGCCCCGGCATGACCGGGGCTTTTTGGTTCTATTCGTTTGCCGTCACCGTGACACCGAGCATTTTCGGCAGGGTGTTCGGCGCACCCATCGCAGCGCCCATGATCATCGGGAACGGAACCGGCTTTTCCGGTTCTGCCGTGATCGAGAAGTTCTTCGGATTGTCGATGTAGGCGTTGATGGCCGTTGACACCATGTTCTGCAACTCCGGAACATTGAGCGAGGCCATCATGATCGGGGCCATGCCCTTGATGGTCTGGGCAAGCTGGTCGCCCGTCATGCCCTGCTGGCTTGCCGCATAGTCGATGGCGCGCTTGGTGATGCTGGCGTCTTCGAAGCTGATTTCGGCATTCACGAAGGATAGCTGCTGCATCAGGCCGAGCATGGCAAGGCTTGCCGCCTGGTCCGCCTGTTCCTTGTTCGGGTTGGCAGCCTGCGCCTTCACCGTCTCCTGCATCGACTTGATGAAGTCGAGCGTGTAGCCGGAGAAACCAAAGGACATGTTGAGACGGCCGACGTCATCGAGGTCGATGGCGTATTCCTCAACATCAACAGTACCGGAGGCCACTTCCCAGCTGCCGCTCATGGTCATGTCGCCGGAAAGCGCCTGCAGCTTCAGCTTTTCAATGGCATCCTTGGTCGCCGGATCGGTGACTTCGCTGAGATCGGCCTTGAAGCCGGATGCGTCGAGTTCGAAACCGATCGAGTTCTTGTCATCGCTGACCGACATCGTCGCGCTGGTTTCCTCAAGCGAGAAAGCCGGCTTGCCGTCGACGGAAACGGAAACCGGACCGCTATGCGCTTCATCATAGAACATCAGCGAATCCACGGTGCCCGTGGTTGCATCGGCCGGAATGACGAGGCCGGACATGTAGATGTCGCTTGCCTTGATCTCTACCTTTTCCTGCTTGTAGTCGATATTGTCGAAGCGGGCGTTCTTGATCTTGTAACCGCCGTTGTTTTCCTCGACGCCTTCAAGCGTGATGTTGCCGACCGGGATTTTCTTGGCCGGATCGGCGGCAGCGTTGAAGGTCACGCTGTTCAGGGTCACCGTGGAGCCGTTGACGGCGACGGAGCCGGCAGTGATCTCGCCGCCCTGGGCGGCATAGGCTGCATTGATCTTCTTCAGCACGTCCCCGCCATCCAGCGCGAAGGCCGGCGCCGAAAGCGTAAGAAGCGCGGCACTCGCGAAAAGAACTTGCCGGGTGGATTTCAGTCTCATGATGTTTCTTCCCTCAACGTGCGGCTGTGTGCCGTGTCCGAATTCGAATGGTGATACTTATATTCGCGATTATTCAAAGGTCTATAGGATTTAGATCGATTCCCATGACGGCGGCATTGCGGCATTTGCAACGCGGTTAACAAAAAATCGCATGAAAGGGTTGCTTTCATCCACAGCTGCGCCCCCTGAATTTCTTGCCGGTTATCGGCATTTCCGCTAGTCAAGCACCATGGGAAAAGATCTGGTACCTCCGTCCGGCGGAGACGATAATATTCATCCGGTCGATTTGAAGGCGGCGCTTGAAGAGCGCTACCTCGCTTACGCCTTGTCCACGATCATGCATCGTGCGCTGCCGGATGTGCGCGACGGCCTGAAGCCGGTGCACCGCCGCATCATTCACGCCATGAGCGAAATGGGCATTCGTCCCAACTCGGCCTTCAAGAAATGCGCCCGTATCGTCGGTGACGTCATCGGTAAGTTCCACCCGCATGGCGACCAGTCGGTCTATGATGCGCTGGTGCGTCTCGCGCAGGATTTCTCGCAGCGTTATCCGATCGTCGACGGGCAGGGCAATTTCGGCAACATCGATGGCGACGGCGCTGCCGCCTATCGTTACACCGAAGCGCGCATGACCGATGTGGCGGCGCTGCTGCTGGAAGGCATCGGCGAGGACGCGGTGGATTTCCGCGCCACCTATAATGAAGAAGACGAGGAACCGGTGGTCCTGCCGGGTGCTTTCCCGAATCTTCTGGCCAATGGTGCCTCTGGCATTGCCGTGGGCATGGCGACATCGATCCCGCCGCACAATGCCCACGAACTTTGCGATGCGGCGCTGTATCTCATCAAGCATCCCGATGCGACGGTCGAAAAGCTGGTGGAGTTCATTCCCGGCCCCGATCTGCCCACGGGTGGCGTGATCATCGAAAGCCGCGAGAATATTCTCGATGCCTACAAGACCGGCCGCGGCGGTTTCCGCGTGCGTGCCAAATGGGAAACGGAAGATCTCGGTCGCGGCGGTTACCAGATCGTCATCACCGAAATTCCCTTCCAGGTGCAGAAATCGCGGCTGATCGAAAAGATCGCCGAGCTTCTGCTCGCCCGCAAGCTGCCGCTGCTGGAAGATGTTCGCGACGAATCCGCCGAAGACGTGCGCATCGTGCTGGTGCCGAAGAACCGCACCGTCGATGCGACGCTCCTGATGGAATCGCTGTTCCGCCTGTCCGACCTCGAAAGCCGCCTGCCGCTCAATATGAACGTGCTGTCGCTTGGCAAGGTGCCGAAGGTCATGGCGCTGAACGAGGTGCTGAGCGAATGGCTGGCGCACCGCAAGGACGTGCTGGTCCGCCGCTCCCGCCACCGTCTGGCCGCCATCGATCGCAGGCTCGAGATTCTGGGTGGCCTGCTGGTCGCCTATCTCAATCTGGATGAGGTAATCCGCATCATCCGCGAGGAGGACGAGCCGAAACAGGTGATGATGGCCAAGTGGTCACTCACCGACAACCAGGCCGAAGCCATCCTCAACATGCGGCTGCGCAATCTGCGCAAGCTCGAGGAATTCGAAATCCGCAAGGAGTTCGATGAACTCAGCAGCGAGAAGGCCGAAATCGAAGGTCTGCTCGCCTCCGACGACAAGCAGTGGCAGACCGTCGCCTGGGAAATCGGCGAGGTCAAAAAGAAATATGCCAAGGCAACCGAGATCGGCCGCCGTCGCACGCAGTTCGCGGATGCGCCGGATGCCGATATCGAGGCCATCCAGCAGGCGATGATCGAGAAAGAACCGGTCACCATCGTCATCTCGCAGAAGGGCTGGATCAGGGCGTTGAAGGGCCACATGTCCGATACGTCGACCCTGACCTTCAAGGAAGGCGACGGCCCGAAGCTTGCCTTCCCGGCGCAGACGACTGACAAGCTCTTGCTGCTGACGACAGGCGGCAAGGCCTATACGCTTGGCTCCGACAAGCTGCCGGGTGGGCGCGGCCATGGCGAGCCGATCCGTATCATGGTTGATATGGAAAACGATCAGGACATCCTGACTGCGTTCGTTCACGACCCGTCGCGCAAGCTGTTGCTGGTCTCGACTGCGGGCAACGGCTTCATCGTCGCAGAAAGCGAAATGATTGCTAATACCCGCAAGGGCAAGCAGATCATGAACGTCTCCATGCCTGACGAAGCCAAGCTTGCCGTGCCAGTGACGGGCGACCATGTCGCCGTTGTCGGCGAAAACCGCAAGCTTTTGGCCTTCCCGCTGTCGCAGGTGCCGGAAATGTCGCGCGGCAAGGGCGTGCGCCTGCAACGCTACAAGGATGGCGGCGTCATCGACGTGAAATGTTTCGCGCTCGCCGAGGGTCTCAGCTGGTCGGACACGGCCGGGCGCCTGTTCAACAAGGTCGGCGAGGAACTGCGCGAATGGCTGGCCGACCGCGCTACCGTTGGCCGCACCGTGCCGAAGGGTTTTCCACGTAGCGGGAAGTTTGGCGGGTGATATTTGAACAGCGTTCCCGGGGGCAAAGCCGGGACGCCTTTCCTGCGCTGCTTATATCAGCCCAGCATTCGTGCTGGGTTTTCAACGACAACTCATTCTTCTTCCGGCACATAAACCTCCCATCCGCGCGGCGTCAGATGCTCCTGCGGATGGTAGCGGGTCTTGTAGCCCATCTTTTCCGAACCATCGACCCAATAGCCGAGATAGACATGCGGCAAGCCGAGCGCGCGGGTGCGGGTGATGTGATCAATGATCATGAAGGTGCCGAGCGAACGCTTTTCCAGCGCGGGATTGAAGAAGGAATAGACCATCGACAGGCCGTCGCTCATCACGTCGCTGAGCGCCACGGCCAGAAGCTCGCCGCGTTTGCTGGAATCGATCCCGGAGCCGGGCTCGCGCACGCGATATTCGATGATGCGGGTGTTCACATGTGTGTCTTCCACCATGATCGCATAGTCCAGCGCCGACATGTCGGACATGCCGCCGGACTGGTGGCGGTTGTCGAGGTAGCGGCGAAACAGGGCGAATTGTTCGGTGGAGGGTTCGGCAGCGTGAACAGTCGCTACGACATCTCGGTTGGCGGCAAGAACGCGCCGCATCGATTTCGTCGGTTGGAACTGTTCGGTCAGGATGCGCACGGAAACACAGGCGCGGCAGGTTTCGCAGGCCGGGCGATAGGCGATGTTCTGCGAGCGTCTGAAACCGCCCTGCGTCAGAAGATCGTTCATTTCCGAGGCGCGCGGGCCGACCAGATGGGTGAAGACCTTCCGCTCCATCTGGTTCGGCAGATAGGGGCAGGTGGCCGGCGCCGTAAGATAGAATTGAGGAGAGGGCGTCGCCTGCGTGTTCATCGAACCGTGATCGCCTCCTGCGTCTGTTATAAAGCGCGCCGCGATTTCACGGGGTTGGCGGCGGCGCTTCAAGCGACAAGCATAATGTCACAGAATGGCAAAATGACGGAAAACGTCAACTGCGGGATGAGGTATTTACCGCCTTTAAAAGCCACGTTTTCGTGGCATTCTGCGATATCAGCGTGTTCTGACCATGACGGTGCCGAGCAGGAAGTCGTGAACGAGGCGCGAGCGCTCGGTAAACAGGCCTGCGAGCAGTATCAGCGGCGTCAAAACCGAGTTGATGACCCAGAACAGCACGATGTGCACGGTCGCCAGCAGGAAATCGATTCGCCGTCCGTCCATGCGCGCCATTGCGATGCCCATCGCCCGCATGCCGGGTGTGGCCTGCGAGGGGCCGCCGAGCGAAACACCGAAATAAAGCACCGCGACGATGACGAAAAGCGCCGGGTAGAGAAACCAGCCAAGGCCGAAGGTAATTACGCCGAGAAAAAACACGACGACCGCGGCCGGGATGCACAGAAGCAGAACGATCGCGTAATCGATCAGGAACGCGAAGACGCGCCGGCTCAGGACGCCGCTATAGGCGCGCCAGTCATCCGGTGCGGCATAGGTGGGGTTCTGGTCGAGGCTCATCGGTCGTTTTCTCCTGAGGGGATCTGACAGCGCGGCATATTTGCCGTGTCAGCAGACAATATGGGAAGAAAACGACCGAATACAATAAGCGTCGGGCTCAGCCCTTTGCCAGTTTGCGTGCAGCCTCTATGGCGAAATAGGTAAGAATACCGTCGCAACCCGCACGCTTGAAACAGAGAAGCGTTTCCATCATCACACGCTCGCCGTCGATCCAGCCATTCATGGCCGCGGCCTTGATCTGGGTATATTCGCCTGACACCTGATACGCGAAGGTCGGCAGCCCGAAATTTTCCTTCAGCCGCCAGCAGATATCGAGATAGGGCAGGCCGGGTTTGACCATCAGCATGTCGGCACCTTCCTCGACGTCAAGCGCCGCATCGCGGATCGCCTCCATGCCGTTGGCGGGGCTGATGTAATAGCTGTTCTTGTCGCCCTTCAGCAGACCGGCAGTGGAGATCGCTTCGCGATAGGGGCCGTAATAGCCGGAAGAGAATTTCGTCGCATAGGCCATGATGCCGACATTCTGGTGCCCGGCGGCATCGAGACCGCGACGGATGGCGCCGATACGGCCATCCATCATCTCCGAGGGGGAAATAATGTCCGAACCGGCTTCCGCCTGCAGGATAGCGGCCCTGACGACCTGCTCTACCGTTTCGTCATTGACGATCTCGTCGCCCCGCAGAATGCCGTCATGGCCATGGCTGGTGAAAGGGTCGAGCGCGACATCGGTGATCATGCCGATATTGGGAACGGCTTTTTTAACGGCGATCGTCGCCTGGTTGATGAGATTATTGGCCTCGAGAGCATTCGAGCCGGTCTCGTCGCGCAGCTCCATCTCGATATTCGGGAATGTCGCGATTGCGGGAATGCCGAGATCAGCGGCTTCCTTGGCCGCTTCCACCAGCCGGTCAACGCTCATGCGGTTGACGCCGGGCATGGCCGGAATGGGCTCGATAATATTGCTACCCGGCACGATGAAGACCGGCCAGATGAGATCATCAACGGTCAGGCGATTTTCCTGAACCAGACGGCGCGTCCAATCCGCCTTGCGATTGCGCCGCATGCGGCGATGGCCGGTGATCTCGTCGACCAGATGCGTTTTGTCCTGCATGTCAGAATGTCCTTCGATCAAATTTCGCAAGCTGCATAACACAGAGGAGGCGCGATGCGAATGCGGCAATTTTCCTGCAATGGTGTTGGGTCACAATGCCTCTTGGCCGGGATAAATCAGCTCTCGATGATGGCGGAAACGAGCTTGGCCCAGCGGGACGATAGATGCAAAAACCCAAACTTGAACGGATCGTGACGCGGTTTGCCAACGCGCCCGGCATAACCGGGCTTTCCCTGGCAATCGAGCAACCATCTACTGGTTTCTCCTGGCGATGCGGCGTAGAGCGACAGCCCTACTTCATCGCCAGCATTACCAAATTGTTCACCACGGCTCTGATCATGCAGTTATGTGAAGAGCACGTGCTTTCACTGGATACCCGCGCTGCTGATGTGCTCGGATGGGAGGTGATGTGTGGTCTCAATATTTACAAGGGATATGATTTCGGATCGAAGGTCACGATCGGTGACCTTCTGGCCCACACATCGGGCATTCCGGACTATTTCGAAGAGACGCAACCGGATGGACGCATTGTCCTTGCCGATCTTCTGCAGGCAGACAGGGGCTGGAGCTTAGATGAACTTCTGTCGATCTGCCGGTCCATGAAGGGACATTTTGCTCCCTCCACGCCGGGAAAGGCATTCTACAGCGACACCAACTATATGCTTTTGGGACGCATCATCGAAGTTCTGTGCGGTCGCAGTTACGAAGATGCGCTGCGTGAGCGTCTGCTTGAGCCGCTGGCGTTGAAGGATACTTGGCTTTTTACGGCAGCGACCCTCAACCGCTTCTGTGAGGTCACGGCGGTCATGTATCGAGACAGGCGTTTATATACGCCCAAGGCCTTGTCCTCTTTTACGGCCGAAGGCGCCATCGTATCGACTATCTCGGACCAGATCCGCTTTCTTCGCGCTTTCGTGACAGGAGAGCTGTTTCCCAAGGCATGCTTGGCGAGGATGACGGCACGGTGGCACTCGATTTTTTCACTGTGGGTTCCTCTTTCTTACGGTGTGGGTGTCATGCGGTTCAGCATTCCACGCTGGCAGTCGCCCTTCTTTTCAGTCCCGGCGATGATCGGACATTCCGGCGCCTTCGGCACAATGCTCTTTTATGTACCGGATCGTGATCTCTATATTGCCGGAACCATAAACCAAATGGTGCCTCGCAGTCTTCCTTATCGCCTCCTTCTGGCTCTTGCCTTGGCTATTTAAGAAGGGGCCGCCTGCGCGGTGCCCATATCGCCAAAACGTGCCGGCGTGCGGTGCAACCATTTGGGCAGCTTTGTATGATTTCGGCGGGTTTGCCGGCCTGGCTGATGATGATGTTTTGACAAGGCACGCGGCGGGATTCAATATGGACTGGTCGCCCGCCCGTCGAGACCTTATCTTCCGGCCATGGAACCTGATTCTCAACCTCTGCCGAAACGCCCGCTGACGGAAATCCTGTTTCTGGTCTTCATGAGACTGGTGGCGGTGTCCTGTTTCTGGTTCGGCCTGCAATATTGGGCGATGCTGACGGGCTATTCGCTTGGCGGTCATGGGCGCTTCGATATGCTGAACCTGCCCTGGCGTGTGGCGGGCAGTGCGCTCGCGGTTATTTTCCCGGTCGCGGCCCTTGGTCTGTGGCTCGGCGCCTCCTGGGGGGCGGTCATGTGGGTCATGGGCGCCGGCACGCAGATCGCCATGTATAAGGTATGGCCGCATATCTTCGGTGCCAACACGCTCGTGCCCGTCATGCACGGTCTCGTGGCAACCATTTATATACTATTCCTGGTCGCTTTCTGGCTGGATCACCGCCAAAATGAAGAGCGCGCAAGAATTGATTTACCATAAGAATAAAGCAATTCGGCCTGTTTTCAGGCCGGTTTTTTCGGTTAAGTCATTGATTTATAATGTTCGCGCTCAGCGCATTCCCGCTTCGCCACAAGTTCGGCGCCTTTGGGAAAATGCAGGTAACTATTTGTTAATCGTAGCTTTTAAGTAGAATTTTATGCGCATTGATTAGGTTCTCACTCAAGGCGGGAGACAAACAAACACACCGCCAAACAAAACAGTGAGGCAGTCATGATCAATAGCAAAGTTAAGCCGCAGGCCGTTGTTGCCGACGCACACGAAGATACCATCCGTTCGCTCTACATGGAGTCGCTGCACCTGGTGGAACGCCTCCACCGCCGCCTCCTCGATGTCATCAAGGACGAGTTCGACCGTCAGGGTCGCGATGACGTCAACGCCGTTCAGGCTCTCCTGCTGTTCAACATCGGCAATTCCGAACTGACGGCCGGCGAACTTCGTTCCCGCGGTTATTACCTCGGCTCGAACGTCTCCTATAACGTCAAGAAGCTGGTCGACCTCGGTCTCATCAACCACCAGCGCTCGCGTGTCGACCGCCGCTCGGTCCGCATCAGCCTGACCGAAGAGGGCCAGGCAATCGCCGAAACGGTTGCCCGCCTTTATGAACGCCACGTCGGCTCGATCGAAAAGGTCGGCGGCATCGGCACCGGTGAGTTCTCCGAAATGAACAAGCTGCTGCAGCGCCTTGATCGCTTCTGGAACGACTCGATCGCTTACCGCCTGTAATTCCGCGACGGTTTCACTGTTTAGGCCGGGGGCATCCTTTGCCCCCGGCTTGCGGATTCTGCGCGGTACCGCCGCGCGTTTTTCCCTGTCAAGCCCGGCCATCCGTCAGGCCTTCGCCCTGTTTTTCAGGGAAACACAGCTTCGTGAGAAGAGGGCAGTGACACGAATCGGCCATATTGATATGGGACGCGCAAGACTAAGGAGCCGGCTGTTCCTCCTGTTGTTGCGGCAAGTGCCGATTATATTGCCAGACACCAGCGCCCTGATCTTGCATATCGGGTATTACCGGCCGGCAGGCACGTTGTACGTGTTTGTTAATCATATTGATTTAGGCATTGTTCAGAATGCCGAAGAGAGTGGCTGGTAGGTAGAATGACAAAGAAATCCGTTTCCGATCCCGTATCGCGCCGCACGCTTCTGCGTTCGGCCGTTTCCGTTGGTGTTGCCGCGCTTGCCGCGCCGGCCCTTGCGCAGGATGCGCTCAACGATCTCATGGGCTCTTCGCGCCGCGGTAACTGGGATGACCAGTTCGACGCCAATACCTCGCGTTCGGCCGTCGGCGTCGTTTCCAACAATCCGGTTCTCGGACGGGAAGCCCCTGTCTACATGCAGCAGGCGATCATGCAATATCAGCAGATCGTTCAGAACGGCGGCTGGCCGGATGTGCCCGCCAGCCAGCAGCGTCTCCAGATCGGCGTCTCCGATCCTTCCGTGCAGGCGCTGCGCCAGCGACTGATGGTATCGGGCGACCTGCCGCGTGAAGCCGGCATTTCCAGCGCCTTTGATTCCTATGTCGATGGCGCGCTGAAGCGTTTCCAGGCGCGTCACGGGCTTCCGGCTGACGGCGTCAGCGGCGAATATACCACCAAGGCGCTCAATGTTTCCGCGCAGATTCGTCTCGCGCAGCTGCAGACCAACCTCGTGCGCATCCAGTCCATGTCCGGAGATCTCGGCCAGCGTCACCTGATGGTGAATATCCCGGCCGCCGCCATCGAGGCCGTTGAAAACGAACGCGTCGTGCTGCGCAACACCGCCGTTGTCGGCCGCGCCAGCCGCCCGACCCACGTCATCAATTCCAAGATCTACGAGGTTATCCTCAATCCTTACTGGACCGCGCCGCGTTCGATCGTCGAAAAGGACATCGTGCCGCTGATGCAGAAGGACCCGACCTATCTGGAGCGGAACAACATCCGCCTCATCGACGGCAAGGGGCAGGAAGTCTCGCCGACCACGGTCGACTGGTTCGCGCCGAAGGCTCCGAACCTGATGTTCCGTCAGGACCCCGGCAAGATCAACGCCATGTCCTCGACGAAGATCAACTTCCACAATCCGAACAACGAATATATGCACGACACGCCGCAGCAGGGCCTGTTCAACAAGCTGATGCGTTTTGAATCGTCCGGTTGCGTGCGCGTGCAGAACGTACGCGACCTGACGTCCTGGTTGCTGCGTGACACGCCCGGCTGGTCACGCCAGGAAATGGAACGCGTCATCGCATCGCGCGTCAACACGCCGATCAAGCTCGCGCAGGAAGTGCCCGTTTATTTCGTCTACATCACCGCATGGTCAGCGAAGGACGGCGTGGTTCAGTTCCGCGACGATATCTACGGCAAGGACGGCAATGCCGAACTGGCGCTCAACACCACCGCGGGCATGGAGCAGCCGGCAGGTGCGGTGGACGACGATTTGCTGCCGCGCAACTGATAGGGCTTAGCCGTCAGCGTGGAATTGTGGGCGAGGGGAGAGGTGATCGCTGGAAAGCCAGCCAGTCCCTCCGCCGTCATCCTCGGGCTTGTCCCGAGGATCTAATCACCTATCGTAAAATAGAAGCGTTGCAGATCCTCGGGACAAGCCCGAGGATGACGCGAGTGTGTGGCTTGGCCGCGCATCATCGAAGCGCCGCCTTTATTTTCCGTCGTATCCTGCTTTTCATAAAAACATCTGTCACTTTTCGCCGCAACGTCGCAGTTTGACGGGCAAATCTCGCTGCCCGTATTGCTCTTGTTCGGGCAGGGCGCTAAGACGCCATCGCATTACTGTTTCAGGAGCCTTCACCATGTCGAACACAGATGCTTTCTTCTCCCGTCCGCTTGCCGAAGTCGATCCGGATATTTTCGGCGCGATCGAGAAGGAACTGGGTCGCCAGCGCCACGAGATCGAACTGATCGCCTCGGAAAACATCGTTTCCCGCGCTGTGCTTGAAGCGCAGGGTTCGATCATGACCAACAAATATGCCGAGGGTTATCCCGGCAAGCGTTATTACGGCGGCTGCCAGTTCGTCGACATCGCTGAAGAACTCGCCATCGAGCGCGCCAAGAAGCTGTTCGGCGTCAACTTTGCCAACGTTCAGCCGAATTCCGGTTCGCAGATGAACCAGGCCGTGTTCCTCGCGCTCCTGCAGCCGGGCGATACCTTCATGGGTCTCGACCTGAACTCGGGCGGTCACCTGACGCATGGTTCGCCGGTCAACATGTCCGGCAAATGGTTCAACGTCGTGTCCTACGGCGTGCGCGAAGGCGACAACCTGCTCGACATGGACGAAGTGGAGCGCAAGGCCAAGGAAACCCGGCCGAAGCTGATCCTCGCCGGTGGCACCGCCTATTCGCGGGTCTGGGACTGGAAGCGTTTCCGCGAGATCGCCGATGAAGTCGGCGCTTACCTGATGGTCGACATGGCCCACATCGCCGGTCTCGTTGCCGGTGGCCAGCACCCGTCGCCGTTCCCGCATTGCCACGTCGCAACGACGACGACCCACAAGTCGCTGCGCGGCCCGCGCGGCGGCATGATCCTCACCAATGACGAGGATCTGGCCAAGAAGTTCAATTCGGCCGTATTCCCCGGCCTGCAGGGCGGCCCGCTGATGCACGTCATCGCCGCCAAGGCCGTTGCCTTCGGTGAAGCGTTGCAGCCGGAATTCAAGGACTATGCCGCGCAGGTCGTGAAGAACGCCAAGGCGCTGGCCGAAACCCTGATCGAAGGTGGTCTGGATGTCGTCTCCGGCGGCACCGACAACCACTTGATGCTGGTCGACCTTCGCAAGAAGAACGCGACAGGCAAGCGTGCGGAAGCAGCCCTCGGCCGCGCTTACATCACCTGCAACAAGAACGGCATTCCTTTCGACCCGGAAAAGCCCTTCGTCACCTCTGGTGTCCGTCTCGGCACGCCGGCCGGTACGACGCGCGGTTTCAAGGAAGCGGAATTCCGCGAAATCGGCAAGCTGATCGTCGAGGTTCTCGACGGCTTGAAGGTTGCCAATTCGGATGAAGGCAATGCCTCCGTCGAGGCCGCCGTGCGTGAAAAGGTCGTCGGCCTGACCGACCGTTTCCCGATGTACCCGTACATGTAAGGAAAAAAGACGATGCGCTGCCCCTTTTGCGGTTCCGAAGACACACAGGTCAAGGACTCGCGTCCGGCGGAGGACAACACCTCCATCCGTCGGCGGCGCATCTGCCCGGATTGCGGCGGCCGCTTCACGACCTATGAGCGCGTGCAACTGCGCGAGCTGATGGTCATCAAGAAAAGCGGCCGCAAGCTGCCCTTCGACCGGGAAAAGCTGGTGCGATCCTTCGAGATCGCGCTGCGCAAGCGCCCGGTTGACCGCGACCGGATCGAGCGGGCCGTTTCCGGCATTGCCCGTCGTCTCGAAAGCTCCGGCGAGACGGAAATTCCCTCGGAAGAAATCGGGCTGCAGGTTCTGGAAGCGCTGAAGAGCCTCGATGACGTGGCCTTCGTGCGTTATGCCTCGGTCTATCGCGATTTCAGCCATGCCGAGGATTTCGAAAACGTGATTGCCGAAATCAACGCCAAGATCGCCCGTGATACGGATGGTGGAGTCTAACCGTGACGATCCGTGCCGATGACGAAAGGTTCATGGCGCGTGCCATCGAGGTTTCGCTTCGCCACCAGGGCCAGACGCTGACCAACCCCTCGGTCGGCTGCGTTCTCGTCAAGGACGGACACATCATTGCCGAAGCGGTAACGGCCATCGGCGGCCGGCCGCATGCCGAACGGCAAGCGCTGGAAATCGCCGGCGAGGCGGCGCGTGGCGCGACCGCCTATGTCACTCTTGAACCCTGTTCCCACTGGGGCAAAACCCCGCCCTGCGCCAATGCTCTGGTGGAATACGGCGTCGCCCGTGTCGTGGTGGCGGTGGATGATCCGGATGAGCGTGTTTCCGGCCGTGGTTATACGATTTTGCGTGATGCGGGCATCGTCGTGGAAACCGGCCTGCTGCGCGCCGAGGGCAAGCGGGCGCTTGCCGGATACCTCACGCGCCAGATGAAAAAACGCCCGCATGTGATTCTGAAGCTTGCTGTTTCCGCTGATGGCATGATTGGCAGGGAAGGCGAGGGGCAGGTGGCGATTACCGGTGCGGAGTCGCGTCGTGCTGTCCATGAACTGCGGGCACGCTGCGATGGAATTCTTGTCGGCATTCGCACCGCGATTGCGGATGATCCGGAATTGACGGTGCGCATTGCCGGTATGGAGAACCGCTCGCCGGTGCGTATCGTGCTGGATCGGCAGTTTGAGTTGCCGCTGGCGTCGAAGCTTGTGCGGAGCGCGCGTGAAGTTCCGGTGGTGGTTGCGGCTTTACCCCCCTCTGCCCTGCCGGGCATCTCCCCCTCAAGGGGGGAGATCGGCGAGGGGCTGTCCGCTCGCTCAAATTTTGAACCCGTTTCTCATTCTCCAGCCGTTGATGTTGGGCAAGACAGTGCCCCATCGATCTCCCCCCTTGAGGGGGAGATGCCCGGCAGGGCAGAGGGGGGTAACCTCAACCACCGCCGCCAACTCCTGACCGACGCCGGCGTCCAGATCCTCGAAACTACAACCCTCGAAAACCTCCTCCACATCCTCGCAGAAAGCGGTATGTCGGAACTTCTGGTCGAAGGCGGCGCCTTTGCCGCAAAATCATTCCTTGAAGCCGGGCTGGTGGACCGTATCATGCTGTTCGAAAGCCCTGTCGTGATCGGTAAGGGCGGCATTGAAACGCCGCTTCGCCGTGCCGATATCACGGGCGACTACGCTCTTGTCAGCGAGACAGCCTATGGGCCGGATCGCTGCTTCGATTATGAAAGGCCGATTTGATGTTTACCGGAATTGTCACCGACGTTGGAACCGTTTCCGAGCTGGAACCGCTGCCGGAGGGTGTTCGCCTGCGCGTGGCGACCAATTACGATCCGAAGACCATCGACATGGGCGCGTCGATCTCCCATGGCGGCGTGTGCCTGACGGTGACAAAGCTGCCTGATAATGGCAGCAATGAACGCTGGTACGAGGTCGAGGCATGGGAAGAGGCGCTGCGTCTGACGACCATTTCCGGATGGCAGAAGGGCACGCATGTCAATCTGGAGCGGGCGCTCAAGATCGGCGACGAACTCGGCGGCCACATCGTCTCCGGCCATGTCGATGGCAGGGCGGAAATCCTGTCGGTCGAGCCGGAAGGTGAGGCGGTGCGAATTCGCCTGCGCGCGCCGGAGCATCTGGCGAAATTCGTTGCCCCCAAGGGCTCCGTGGCGCTCGATGGCACCTCGCTCACCGTCAATGCCGTTGAAGGCACCGATTTCGACGTTCTGCTGATCCGTCACACGCTTGCGGTCACCACCTGGGGTGAACGCCATCAGGGTGATTTCGTCAATTTCGAGGTCGATACGATGGCCCGTTATGCCGCAAGGCTTGCGGAGTTTCCGGCGGCGTAAGCTGAGGAGGCTCGGCGCTTTATTGTGTTCGCGGACTTTTCCTTCTCCCGTCATTCCGGCCTTGAGCCGGAATCCAGCCAGCCCAAGTCCTTGGGCTGAAAGGACTCTTCTCGCCGCGCAGACGCGCGTCGGCTGGATGCCGGATCAAGTCCGGCATGACGGAGGAGGAGCAGCGAGTTTGATCCTATTGGTGTCGGTCGCCGCCACACTTCCGGTCGAACGTGGAAGGTTATACAGATATCGTCCGGTCGTTTGAAATCGACTGGTAGCGAAACTGGGTAGGGAACATACATCATGCCGTCTTTTGAACTGCTGACAGCCTTTTTCATCACGACTGCCCTGTTTGCCTATATTCCCGGCCCGGCCATGCTTTACGCGGCCGCTCAGACCATGGCGCGTGGCCGGTTTGCCGGGTTGATGGCGGTGCTGGGCATCCATGTCGGCTGCTATTTTCACATTTTCGCGGCGGCTGCGGGCCTCTCGGTATTGTTTCAGGCAGTGCCGTGGCTTTACCTTGCAGTAAAGCTCTGCGGCGCGCTTTATCTCATCTGGCTCGGTTTCTCGATGCTGCGCAGCAACATGGAGGGCGAGGCGGTCAATCTGACCATCGAGCCGAAATCGGCCCGCCGCGCCTTCATCGACAGCATCATCGTTGATGTGCTCAACCCTAAGACCGCGCTGTTCTTTCTGGCCTTCCTACCGCAATTCGTCGATCCGGCGGCCGCCTTTCCCGTCTGGCTGCAGTTCCTGATCCTCGGTATTGCCGTCAATTTCATCTTCTCTTCCGCCGATCTCGTCGGCGTGCTTCTGGCGGGCGCCATGGTCGGGCGTCTGAAGCGGTCGAGCGCCGTGCAGGCTCTGGCCCGGCGTGCCGCCGGAACGGTGCTGATGGGGCTTGGCGTGCATCTGGCTTTCCAGAAAAGCTGATTTTTCAGCCTTGCCGCACAGACATTAAGCCTTGCAGCAGCCGGTGCAAACGGGTCATCTTGCGCGGGCAATGCATGAAAATACTTGCCAAAAACGGCCAGCCGTGGTTTGACCGCCGCAAATACCGGTATGATCCGGCGTAAAGCTTTTCGGGAAAATCCCCCAGGAACCCTCACATGTCCAAACCCCATCTTCTTATCGTGGAAGCACGTTTTTATGACGATATGGCGGATGCCCTTCTCGAAGGCGCGAAGTTCGCGCTCGATGAGGCCGGCGCCACCTATGACGTCATCACCGTTCCCGGCGCGCTGGAAATCCCCGCCGCCATCGCCATGGCGCTCGATGGCGCCGACAATGACGGCACCGAATATGACGGTTTCGTTGCGCTCGGCATGGTCATTCGCGGCGAGACCTATCACTTCGATATCGTCTCCAACGAATCCTCCCGCGCCCTGATGGATCTCGCCGTCAGCGAATCGCTGCCGATCGGCAATGGCATCCTCACCGTCGAAAACGACGAGCAGGCCTGGGCGCGCGTGCGCCGCTCCGACAAGGACAAGGGCGGTTTTGCCGCCCGCGCGGCGCTTACCATGATCGAGCTGAAAAAGAAACTGGGTGGCTGAACGCATGTCGGATGTTGAAAACGGCGGTGAACCGCGCCAGCCTTCGGTAAAGCCCGCCAACCAGCGTGGCGCGGCCCGTCTTGCGGCCGTGCAGGCGCTGTACCAGATGGATGTCGGCGGAACCGGCGTGATGGAAGTCGTCGCCGAATATGAGGCGCACCGTCTCGGCCAGGAAGTCGATGGCGATACCTATCTGAAGGCCGATCCTTCGTGGTTCCGTTCGATCGTCTCTGGCGTCGTGCGCGACCAGACGAAGATCGACCCGCTGGTGCGCTCCGCCCTTCTGGAAGACTGGCCGCTGTCGCGTCTCGACGCCACCGTGCGTGCTATCCTGCGTGCCGGCACCTTCGAGATTCTCGAGCGCAAGGACGTGCCGGTTGCCGTCATCGTCACCGAATATGTCGAAATCGCCCGCGCTTTCTTCGAACATGACGAGCCCAAGCTGGTGAACGCGGTGCTTGACCGCATCGCCAAGCAGGTACGCGGCGAGGCAAAGCGCTAATAACAGGCAGGTGAGGAAGAGATGAGCGTGGTTTCCGTCCCCGGACTAGAGGTTCAACTGGACGAGGCAAAGCGCAACGTCTTCCTCCTCACCATGGCGCAGGCGATCATGGGATCGGCTGCACCTTTAAGCTTTTCGGTCGGCGCGCTCGCGGGTTATCAACTGCTCGGCGCCGACAAGTCACTGGCAACTGCGCCGCTTACCGGCTTCAATATCGGCGTGGCGCTTGGTGCGATCTGCGTTGCGGCCGCATCCCGTTTCCTTGGCCGTAAGGCCGGCTTCATGGTCGGCGCGCTGATGTGCTCTATCGGCGGTGGCATCGCCGCCGTCGCGCTCTTCCGCTCGGATTTCTGGCTGTTTGCCGTCGGTCTGCTGCTGATCGGCATTTCCGGCGGCTTCACGCAGAAAATCCGCTTTGCGGCGGCCGATGCATCGCCGTCCTTTTACAAGCCTAAGGCAATCTCGTGGATTCTGGCGGGCGGCATCATCTCCGCCATTGTCGGGCCACAACTGGCGATTCTCGGCAAGGACCTGCTTGCGCCGGTCACTTTTGCCGGCGCATTCATCGCGCTGGTGCCGCTCGGTCTCGTTTCGATCGCCATTCTGGCGTTCCTGAAATTGCCGGACCCGAAGGCCGCGTCCATCCATACGGAGGCGGTGAGACCGCTTTCGGAAATCGTCCGCACCCAGCGTTTCGTTACCGGCATGATCTGCGGTATAGGCTCTTACGCCTTGATGACCTTCATGATGACCGGTGCGCCGCTTGCCATGGTGGTCGGCTGTGGTTTCCCAACCGAACTCGCCACGCTCGGCATCCAGTGGCACGTTCTGGCCATGTTCGCCCCGAGCTTCTTCACCGGCATGCTGATTTCCCGATTCGGCGCGGAAAAAATCGTGGCGGCTGGCCTCATCGTGCTGATGGCCTGCGCCGTCGTCGCCCATATGGGCATAGAACTGTGGAATTTCTGGGCGGCGCTCGTTCTTCTCGGGCTTGGCTGGAATTTCGGTTTCATCGGCGCAACCGCCATCATTACGTCAAGTTATCGCCCGCATGAGGCGGACAAGGTGCAGGGCTTCCACGATATCGTGCTGTTCGGCACGGTGGCGCTCTCCTCTTTCTCGTCCGGCAAGGTGTTTACGGCCTGGGGCTGGTCGGTGATGAACCTCGTCATCTGGCCGGTTGCGGGCCTTTGCCTGCTGCTCGTCCTGTCGCTTCTGCTGAGGCAGCGCAAAAACGCCGCGTAGGGTCGCGCTCGTTCTCTACCCCTTTCATGTTTCAGGCAAATTTGTGGGCTTGACGCCGCACCTTTCGCCAACGCAATCTTGCCGCGCAGGTCGTTTTTCCTTGGGAGGGGAACAAATGGCCACGACAGGACCTGGAGTGCGAGCCATCGCCCCTGTCCTTGCACAAGGTTTCGCCACGCCGGGGAGGGAGTGAGACCCGGCTTTTTGGGAGGTAAGTGCGCATGACCGTAATACCCATAGTGATTTTATGCGGTATCCTGTCCGTGGTTTACGCGGTATGGGCGACCAAGAGTGTTCTCGATGCCGATCAGGGCAACGAGCGTATGCGTGAAATAGCAGGTTATATCCGTGAAGGCGCACAAGCTTATCTCACCCGTCAATATCTCACCATCGCCATCGTCGGACTGATCGTCGCCATTCTGGCCTGGTATCTCTTGTCCTCCATGGCGGCTATCGGTTTCATCATCGGCGCGGTTCTGTCCGGTGTCGCCGGCTTTGTCGGCATGCATGTCTCCGTGCGCGCCAATCTGCGCACCGCGCAGGCCGCCTCGCACAGCCTTTCCGCCGGTCTCGATATTGCCTTCAAGTCGGGCGCCATCACCGGCATGCTGGTGGCGGGCCTCGCGCTGCTCGGCGTCTCGATCTATTATTACATCCTCACCGCGGTGATGGGCCACGCGCCCGGCTCGCGTGAGGTGATCGATGCGCTGGTGTCGCTCGGCTTCGGCGCCTCGCTGATTTCCATATTCGCCCGTCTCGGCGGCGGCATCTTCACCAAGGGCGCCGATGTCGGCGGCGATCTCGTCGGCAAGGTGGAAGCAGGAATTCCCGAGGATGATCCGCGCAACCCGGCAACCATCGCCGACAATGTCGGCGACAATGTCGGTGACTGCGCCGGCATGGCGGCAGACCTGTTCGAGACCTATGCCGTCTCTGTCGTCGCGACCATGGTTCTCGCCGCGATCTTTTTTGCCGGAACGCCGATACTGGAAAGCGCCATGGTCTATCCGCTGGCGATCTGCGGCGCCTGCATCCTGACCTCGATTGCCGGTACCTTCTTCGTGAAGCTCGGCACCAACAACTCCATCATGGGTGCCCTCTATAAGGGGCTCATTGCCACCGGCATCTTTTCCGTCGTCGGCCTTGCCGTGGCAACCTATGCCACGGTTGGCTGGGGAACGATCGGCACGGTGGCCGGCATGGAGATCACCGGCACCAAACTCTTCTTCTGCGGATTGGTCGGCCTCGTCGTGACGGCGCTGATCGTCGTCATCACCGAATATTATACCGGCACCAACAAGCGGCCGGTCAACTCCATCGCCCAGGCATCGGTCACCGGCCACGGGACCAACGTCATCCAGGGGCTTGCGGTGTCGCTGGAATCGACGGCGCTGCCGGCCATCGTCATCGTCGGCGGTATCATCGGAACCTATCAGCTTGGCGGCCTGTTCGGCACCGGCATCGCCGTTACCGCCATGCTCGGCTTGGCGGGCATGATCGTCGCGCTCGACGCTTTCGGGCCGGTCACGGACAATGCCGGCGGCATCGCCGAAATGGCCGGCCTTGATCCAGACGTTCGCAAGGCGACCGACGCGCTGGACGCCGTTGGCAACACCACCAAGGCGGTGACCAAGGGTTACGCCATCGGTTCGGCCGGTCTCGGCGCATTGGTGCTGTTTGCGGCCTATGCCAACGACCTGTCCTATTTCGCCGCCAATGGCGATACCTATCCTTACTTCAAGGACATTGGAGAAATCTCCTTCAGCCTCGCCAACCCTTACGTGGTTGCCGGCCTGCTGTTTGGCGGTCTCATCCCCTATCTCTTCGGCGGCATCGCCATGACGGCGGTGGGCAAGGCGGCAAGCGCCATCGTTGAGGAAGTCCGTCGCCAGTTCCGCGAAAAACCCGGCATCATGGCCGGCACGGAAAAGCCGGACTACGGCAAGGCCGTGGACCTTTTGACCAAGGCGGCGATCAGGGAAATGGTCATCCCGTCGCTTCTGCCCGTTCTGGCGCCGCTGGTGGTTTATTTCGGTGTGCTGCTGATCTCCGGCTCCAAGGCATCCGCTTTTGCCGCGCTGGGTGCATCCCTGCTGGGTGTCATCATCAACGGGCTGTTCGTGGCAATTTCCATGACATCGGGTGGTGGCGCCTGGGACAATGCCAAGAAGAGCTTCGAAGATGGCTTCGTCGACAAGGATGGCGTGCGCCACGTCAAGGGTTCCGAGGCGCACAAGGCATCGGTAACGGGCGACACTGTCGGCGATCCCTACAAGGATACCGCAGGTCCAGCCGTCAACCCTGCCATCAAGATCACCAATATCGTCGCGCTGCTGCTGCTGGCGGTTCTCGCCCACTAAAGGCTACGGTTCCGACAAATGAAAAGGCCCGGGGAGCGATCCCCGGGCCTTTGAGTTTTCCGTTCCTGTCGCGGTCAGGGTGTATTGCCGCCCTGGCCGAGAATGCTCTTGGCGATATTGGCGCCCGAGGTGCCCCCGGAGAGCAGCTGTTGCAGGAAGGTGAGGTCCTTGCCGCCGGTCGGCGTGGTGCGCGAAATCGAGTCGAAGACCTTGCCGTCCTGCAGCGTATAATTGGCCTTGCGCTCGATGACGCCATCCTTGTTGAAGTAGATCGCGAGAATGTTCTGCTCGACCAGCGACGGCTTCAGGAAGGCCGCGCGGCGCACGCGCTTCTGCGAGATGTAATAGAACACCTCGTTACCGAAAGTCGCCGTGGTGGAGGGCGTGCCCATGGTCAGGAGAACCTGCTCACGGCTCGAGCCTTCCGGGATCAGCTGCAGCGACTGATCGTCCATGACATAGCCGTTATGGAACACATCTGTCGTGCTGGTGCAGGCGGAAAGCAGGCCGGATGCGAGCACGATTGCGATGGCGGTTTTGCTCAGAATTTTGCCGTGACTTGCGGATTTCTGCTTGCTCAACTGCTTTTCCCCGACTGCGATCATGAATGGCACCTTCCGGCATTGCGTGGTGCACAGTGTCTGTGCACATGATTGTGTCAATCCGGGGACGGAAAATCCCGATCACCCCCCAAATTCAATGCTTTCCCGGCCTTTTGGAACTCCTCCGGTTCTCTTCGACTGTTTCAGCCAAAAGACGAACGTGACCGTGACAGCATTGCAATTCGTGGATGCTTCGGTAAACCAGCTTTGACGATCATGCAACAAGTGCGATGGGCGGTAAGCGCATTCACCCGTCCCCTTCGGAAAAAAAACGATGATATTCGGGCTGTTCAGACACAAAAACAACAACCGCGCCATAGTCGACCGGCAATATGCGATCTTGACGGCGGCCGCGCGCACGCCCGCTTTTTATCTCGATCTAGGCGTTCCCGATACCGTCATGGGCCGTTTCGAGATGCTCTCGGTGATCATGATTCTCTATTTCCGCCGCACCAAATCATCAGGTGTCAGCGGGCAGGAGATCGCCCAGGAGATCGTCGATGCCTTTTTCCAGGATATCGATCACTCCATCCGCGAATTGGGGATAGGCGACCAGGGTGTGCCGAAACGCATGAAGAAATTCGCCGGCATGTTCTATGGGCGGCTCGAATCCTATGCGGCGGCACTGGATGCAACCGACCGTACCGCTCTTGCCGCAGCGCTCCGGCGCAATATATATCCGCAGGTAGACGACGAGGCTCCCGAGATGGAGGGGCTGGCGGGCTGGATGATGGAAACATCCGATGCCCTTGCCGCCCAGTCCGAAGAGACGATAGCAACCGGAAGCCTGACGCTGCCCTTGCCTGGACAATGAGGTTCACGATGAACGCGCGACACGCCGCAAATGACGACCTGCCTTTTTCCTATCCCGTCAAGGTAGGCCATATTTCCGCCAATCCGGTCAGGATTGGTCTCGCAGCCAGTGCCGAGGAGCTGAAGGCGCTGGCGAAATTCTGGGATGTGGTCTCCGTCGAATATCTGAAGGCGGAGCTGCAGGTTACCCGCTGGAAGAGGGATGGCATCAAGATCAAGGGCGAGGTGCATGCGGCGGTCACTCAATCCTGCGTCGTCACGCTGGAACCGGTTTCGAGCAAGATCGATGAGACCGTGGAACATATTTTCGTGCCGGAAGGATCGAAGCTGGCGAGGATGGTGACGAATGAAGAAGGCGAGATCGTACTCGATCCCGATGGCCCTGACATTCCCGACCAGTTTACCGGCGACAGCATCGATGTCGGTGCCGTGGTTGCCGAATTTGCGGCCCTTGCCATCGACCCTTATCCGCGCAAGCCGGACGTGGAATTTGCCGAAAAGGCTGAAAAAGAGACCGACGATGACAAGCCGCCATCGCCCTTTGCCGTGTTGAAAGATTGGAAAAAAGACTGAATGGCCCAGCCGGGCTGAAATAATTTTATTGTAACAAGAGCCGGAAAAGGTATTTTCGCGCGAAATCCGCTTGAGTGGCGGCAAGAAGGATAAGGGACGAGTGATCAGAATTGCAATTGACGTCATGGGTGGCGATTTCGGCCCAGATGTTGCCATACCCGGTGCCGCCAAGGCGCTTGAACGGCACAACGATGTAACTTTTCTGCTCTATGGGCAGAAGAGCAAATGCGACCCCATTCTGGCACAATATCCCGCCCTTCGGGAAAAGTCGGTCTTTCACGATTGTGAAGTCTCGGTCAGCATGGACGAAAAGCCGAGCCAGGCGCTTCGTCGCGGCCGCTACGTCTCCAGCATGTGGCGCGCCATCGAGGCGGTGAAGCTCGGCGAGGCGGATGTCGCGGTTTCCGCCGGCAATACCGGTGCGCTGATGGCCATGGCCAAATTCTGTTTGCGCACCATGGCGCGGGTGGAACGCCCGGCGATTGCCGGCATCTGGCCGACGCTGAAGGGCGAAAGCATCGTTCTCGATGTTGGCGCCACCATCGGCGCCGATTCCCAGCAGCTTCTCGATTTCGCCCTGATGGGCGGCGCCATGGCGCGCGCACTTTTCGATATCGACCGTCCGACCGTCGGCCTGCTCAATGTCGGCGTCGAGGAGGTCAAGGGTCAGGAAGAGGTGCGTGAGGCCGGGCGTCTCATTCGCGAGGCCGACCTCGGCACCATCGATTATCGCGGTTTCGTTGAAGGCGACGATATCGGCAAGGGCACCGTGGATGTTGTGGTGACGGAAGGTTTCACCGGCAACATCGCGCTGAAAGCCGCCGAAGGCACGGCCCGCCAGATCACGACGCTTTTGCGCGAGGCGATCTCCCGCAGCTTCTTTGCCAAGATCGGTTATATCCTGGCAAAAAGCGCCTTCGATGTGCTCAGGGAAAAGATGGACCCGCGCAAGGTCAATGGCGGTGTGTTTCTCGGCCTCAACGGCATCGTCATCAAGAGCCATGGCGGTACGGATGCCATCGGTTTTGCCTCCGCCGTCGATGTCGGCTACGACATGGTCCACAACGGCCTGACGGCCAAGATAGAAAATGATCTGAAGATTTACCACGCAAGACGGCTTCCGCCCCCGGCGCCCGAAGCTCTCGTGGCTGACGAGGAATAAGAGAATGATCCGCTCTATAGTCCGTGGTTTCGGGGCAGCGCTTCCGAAGCGTGTCATGACCAACAGCGAAATCGAAGGGGTTGTCGAGACCTCTGACGAATGGATCGTGCAGCGCACCGGCATCAGGCAGCGCTATATCGCCGGCGAAGGTGAAACCACCGCGTCTCTCGGCGAGGCGGCGGCGCGTGCAGCGCTCGACAATGCAGGCCTCACGCCCGACGATATCGACCTCATCATTCTGGCTACCTCGACCCCGGATAACACCTTTCCGGCAACGGCGGTGAACATCCAGAACCGTCTTGGCATGACCCATGGTTTCGCCTTCGACATGCAGGCCGTCTGCTCCGGTTTCGTTTATGCCGTATCGACCGCCGATCTTTATATTCGCGGCGGCATGGCCAAGCGCGTTCTGGTGATCGGTTCCGAAACCTTCTCGCGCATCCTCGACTGGAAGGACCGCACCACTTGCGTTCTGTTCGGCGACGGCGCCGGCGCACTGGTTCTGGAAGCCGGCGAAGGCGAGGGCACCTCTGGCGATCGCGGCATTCTGACCGCGCAGCTACGTTCCGATGGTTCGCATAAGGAAAAGCTTTATGTCGACGGTGGACCGTCCACGACGGGCACGGTTGGCCATCTGCGCATGGAAGGCCGGGAAGTGTTCAAGCATGCCGTCGGCATGATCACCGACGTCATCGAACAGGCCTTCGAGGCGACGGGCACCACATCCGATGATCTTGACTGGCTCGTTCCGCACCAGGCCAACAAGCGCATCATCGACGGATCGGCTAAGAAGCTCAACATCGATCCGGAAAAGGTCGTCATCACCGTCGACAAGCACGGCAATACTTCGGCCGCCTCCATTCCGCTGGCGCTCGCCGTCGCGGCCGGCGACGGACGCATCAAGAAAGGCGATCTGGTGATGCTGGAGGCCATGGGCGGCGGTTTCACCTGGGGGGCGGTGCTGCTGCGCTGGTAACGGCCCATTCCCGTCTCTGACGGGGCGCAGGCGCGAAATCGGTTGTGTTTTTCGCGCTCCCGCTCCGGTCAGATGTGCCCAAGCGGCACCAGCCTGTGGCAAAACCGTACCGGCTGCTCTAAGCCCTTGCACTGATTGCCGAAAGCCTCAAATGAATCTGGAACAATCCCTTGACCGGTCGCCACAAGGGAAATAATCTCGGCGGCTCCTAGAGAAAAATTCAGACACGGTTTGTGGGGAAAAATGGCCGGGAAGACAGTGACACGCGCAGATCTTGCAGAATCTGTGTTTCGTAAAGTCGGGCTGTCCCGCACCGAATCCGCCGAACTGGTCGAGACGATCATCGACGAGATTTGCAACGCGATCACCCGCGGGGAGGTCGTCAAGCTGTCGTCCTTCGCTACTTTTCAGATCCGGGAAAAGAACGAGCGTATAGGCCGCAACCCGAAGACGGGTGAGGAAGTTCCGATTTCGCCGCGCCGTGTCATGACCTTCAAGGCCTCGAACGTGCTGAAACAGCGCATTCTCAAGGCTCATACGGCCCGCAAGGCCAAGCAGAAGGGCCAGAAGACCGGGGCATAAGCCCGACCGGAAACCGCCGCGACACGTGCTTTTTGCCGTATCGCAAGCCTTTTTCCCCATTCTTCCTGTGAACATACTTGAATTTCAACGTGCAAGCCGTTGAAATCCGGTCGACTCACATCATAATCAATTTTAGTGATTTGTATCTCGCGGCAAGGCTGCCGGTGCGAGAGTCTGACTGACTTTTGCGCGGCATTTTGACCGGTGAGTGTAAAGCGTTCTCGTTCAGTGTCCGGCCGGATGCATGGCGCCTCAGTTCGGATGGGAGTGGAAATTTGGACAAAAGCCCCGACGCGTTTCGGACGATCAGTGAAGTGGCGGATGAGCTGAACCTGCCGCAGCATGTGCTGCGTTTCTGGGAAACGCGCTTTCCGCAGATCAAGCCGATGAAACGGGGTGGGGGCCGCCGTTATTATCGCCCTGACGATATCGACCTTCTGAAGGGTATCCGTCACCTTCTTTATGACCATGGCTACACCATCAAGGGTGTGCAGAAGCTTCTGAAAACCAATGGCAACCGTTTCGTGGCGGCAATCGCTTCCGGCGATCTGGCAACCATGGAAGCCATCATGGCGGCGAGCGGTGAAAAGGAAGTCGCCGAACCCCGCGTCGTCGATCCGGATGGGGACGAGGTCGTCGGCCGTCCGAAGGCCAAGCCGAGCGGCCGTTTTTTCGGTTTCGGCGGCGGCAACAGCGATGCCGAAATATCGGTCGGCAAATCGAGCATCGGCAAGGATGATCAGGCGCTGTTGCAGGAAGCCCTTTTCGACCTGCTCGAATGCAAGCGCCTGCTCGATCAGGTTCGCTGACGGTTTATCCACAGCTGTTTTGCAATGCCAACCTTTCGGAAACTCCTTTGGCCGATAATGCGGCTCCGTTGAAAGGAGTCCGATCGTGAGCAACCGAAAATCGACAGCGCGACGCCGCACGGCGAAGAAATCGAGCGGCGGCAGCGTTTGGCCCTGGGTGCTGATGCTCGGCGTCATTGCCGGCGGCATTCAGGTTTACGAACATCGCGACAGCCTTCTGCCGCAGCGGCATGCTGCTAAGACCACATCGCCAGCCACAAATTCCCCGAAAGTCGCGACGGCCGCCAAACGCGATACCGTCGCAACGGAAAAAGTCGCATCCATTCGCCCCGCATCGCCCGTTCTGCCGGGTAGCGGCCCAGTGCCGCCGCGTCCGATCGCCATGCCATCCGTCGCACCGCCAAGCCAGGTTGCTGCTATCCTGCCGGAAACGCGGCCCTCGGTCGAAAAAATCTCGCTCGGCGAAAAAAGCGGCGCCTTTGCCTTCTGCGGCCGCTCCGGTCTTAATAATTGCGTCGCCGATGGCAATACGTTCTGGATGAAGGGCGTGAAGATGCAGCTCGCCGGCATCGATGTTCCGCAGATCGACCGCGCTCGCTGCATGGAAGAGCGCCAGCGTGGTTTCATTGCAAAGGTCAGGCTTCGCGACATGCTGAATGCCGGCACTTTCGACGTGTCGTCCTCTGGCGATGCAGGCGGGCAAGCCCCGGAACGCAAACGGCTTTCACGGTCGGGTGTTTCCTTTGCCGATCAACTCGTGCGGGAGGGGCTGGCGCATCCGGTCTCGGCAAAAAATCAGTCCTGGTGTGGCTGAGGCCCCGTTGACCGCAGCACGCGTGCCTGTGTAGATGGGGCAGCATCACATTCGGGAGTGGGCGCGCTGGCCCTTTTACCGAGTGAGATAATTTCGTAGCGCCCTTGTTTTAGACACCTTGGGGCGCAGCGATGCGGACGTGGCGAAATCGGTAGACGCAGCAGACTTAAAATCTGCCGACCATTGGTCTTGCGGGTTCAAGTCCCGCCGTCCGCACCACCTTACTTTACAGACGATGTGCGCCGTTCATCGCAGATTGCCCTCATTCCTATTTGGCGCGCTTAAAAAATAAGCCTGCTAAAGTAATTAGCATTTTTCTCTGAAAATCACCCAAAAGAACCTATTGACCTTGCCACGATGGGAAGCCCTATCTTTTTCAATATAAAGAAAAGAGGGGTCATACGCATGTCACAAATGGAGATCCGGGCGAGTCATCAGATTGCGATCGACGGCATGACATGCGCCTCCTGTGTGGGTCGTGTGGAGAAGGCGATTGCCAAGGTACCGGGCGTCTTGAAGGCCTCGGTCAATCTTGCGACGGAACGCGCCGATATCTCCTTTTCCGGGCCGCCCGATGTGCCCGCCGTGATTGCCGCTGTCCGGCATGCGGGTTATGGCGTCGAAGAAAAAACCGTCGAACTCGATATTGAAGGCATGACCTGCGCCTCCTGCGTCGGGCGCGTCGAAAAGGCGCTGAAGGCTGTTTCCGGCGTTTCCGATGCAAGCGTCAATCTCGCGACCGAGCGCGCCACCATTCGTGTGGCGGGCAATGCCGCTTCCGCCGCCACCCTGGCGGAGGCGATCAAGCGGGCGGGCTACCAGGCGAAAGAGATCGTCGCCGACAAAGCCGGCGATGCGGAACAGGACAGGCGCGCAGCGGAAATGCGCAGCCTGAAAATCAGCCTTGCCGTGGCCGTTGTCCTGACATTGCCGGTTTTCGTGCTGGAAATGGGTTCGCATCTGGTGCCCGCCATCCATGATTTCGTCATGGAAACGGTCGGCATGCGGGAAAGCTGGTATCTGCAATTCGTGCTGACCACGCTGGTCCTGTTCGGGCCGGGCCTGCGTTTCTTCAAAAAGGGCATTCCCGCGCTTCTGCGGCTCGCGCCGGACATGAATTCGCTTGTGGTGTTGGGCACTGCCGCCGCCTGGGGATTTTCGGTGGTTGCGACCTTCCTGCCTGAAATCCTGCCGCGCGGCACGGCCAATGTCTATTATGAGGCCGCCGCTGTTATCGTCACGTTGATCCTGCTTGGCCGTTTTCTCGAAGCGCGCGCCAAGGGCCGCACCAGCGAGGCGATAAAGCGGCTCGTCGGCCTGCAGGCCAAGTCGGCCCGCGTGCTGCGCGATGGGGAAACCATCGATGTACCGTTGCAGGATGTGCGAACGGGCGATGTGATCGTCGTTCGCCCGGGCGAGAAAGTGCCGGTCGATGGTCTGGTTCTCAGCGGCTCTTCTTATGTCGATGAATCGATGATCACGGGCGAGCCAGTCCCGGTTACCAAGACGGAGGGTTCCGAGGTCGTCGGCGGCACGGTGAACCGCAATGGCTCCTTCACCTTCCGCGCAACCAAGGTTGGCAGTGATACGCTGATCGCGCAGATCATCCGCATGGTGGAGGAGGCGCAGGCTGACAAGCTGCCCATTCAGGCGCTGGTGGACAAGGTTACCAACTGGTTCGTGCCGGCCGTCATGCTGGCGGCACTTGTCACCTTCGCCGTCTGGTTCATCTTTGGGCCCGATCCGGCCTTGACCTTCGCGCTCGTCAACGCGGTTGCGGTTCTCATCATCGCCTGTCCCTGCGCCATGGGCCTTGCCACGCCGACGTCGATCATGGTCGGCACCGGTCGCGCCGCCGAAATGGGCGTGCTGTTCCGCCGCGGTGACGCGCTCCAAACGCTGCGCGACGCCGATGTCATCGCGGTCGACAAGACCGGTACGCTGACGCTCGGCAAGCCGAAACTGGCGCATTTCAACACGACCCAGGGCTTCGATGCGGATGAGGTCCTGCGCCTCGTCGCCTCGCTCGAGAACCGGTCTGAACATCCGATTGCCGAGGCGATCGTCGAGGCTGCAAAACATGGTGGCCTGACGCTTGCCGAGGCCGAATCGTTCGAAGCGACCCCCGGCTTCGGTGTCGCGGCGACGGTTGATGGCCACCGGGTAGAGGCGGGTGCTGACCGGTTCATGGTGAAGCTCGGTTATGATGTCGGGGCCTTTGCCGCTGATGCCGAGCGGATGGGCAGGGAAGGGCAGTCGCCGCTTTATGCCGCCGTCGATGGCCGGCTGGCCGCGATCATCGCCGTCGCTGATCCCATCAAGCAGACGACACCGGAGGCGATCGCGGCGCTGCATGCGCTGGGCCTGAAGGTCACGATGATCACGGGTGATAATCGCCGCACGGCGGAAGCCATTGCCCGTCGCCTCGGTATTGACGAGGTGGTGGCGGAAGTGTTGCCCGATGGCAAGGTGGAGGCGGTCAAGAGGCTTGCCGCCGGCGGACGACGGGTCGCCTTTGTCGGGGACGGCATCAATGATGCGCCGGCGCTTGCCGCAGCCGATGTCGGGCTTGCCATCGGCACGGGCACGGATGTTGCGATTGAAAGTGCCGACGTGGTGCTGATGTCCGGTGATCTGCGCGGTGTTGCCAACGCGATTGCTCTCTCCAAGGCGACGATCCGCAACATCGGCCAGAATCTCTTCTGGGCCTTCGCTTACAATGCCGCGCTTGTTCCCGTGGCGGCCGGCATATTGTATCCTGTCAACGGCGTTCTGCTGTCGCCAGTCCTTGCTGCCGGAGCCATGGCGCTTTCCAGCGTCTTCGTATTGACGAATGCGCTGCGTCTGAAAAGCTTCCGTGCGCCGCTGGTGGACAGATCGTCCGACCTGCAGCTCGCAGCGGCGGAATAGGAGGCGGATGTGGTGATGCCTGGCAACACAATCTATCTGCCGCAGATCGGCCGCAGCATCGTGGCGGCTGACGGTGAGACCGTGCTTCAGGCCGCGCTCGCCGCCGGCATTGCCTATCCGCATGGCTGTCGCATGGGCCGCTGCGGCGCCTGCAAATCGCACCTCATCTCCGGTGAGATCGATCTCCTCAAGCATACGCCGTTCTCATTGACCGAAGAGGAAAAGGCTGAAGGCCTCACACTTGCCTGCCGCGCTGTGCCCGCGAGCGACGTGACGATCGGCTGGCTCGACGGTGAGGATGAATTTGCCGATATCCCGACCGGCCGTTTCGAGGGGGTGGTTGAGGAAGCGGTGGATGCGACCCATGATATCAAGCTCATCCGCGTCAGGCTTGAGGATCGCGCGCAGTTCACCTTCAAACCCGGGCAATATGTGCGCCTGCTTTATCCGGACTGTTCGCCGCGCGATTATTCGATCGCGAGCAGGGTGGACGAGGAGCTGATTGAATTTCACATCCGGCATGTTCCCGGCGGCATGACGAGCGGTCGCATCTTCTCGCTCGCCAGGGCGGGTGATCCCGTCACGATCGTGGGGCCTTTCGGCTCCTCCTTCCTGCGGGAAAAACATTGCGGGCCGATCCTCGGTATTGCCGGCGGCTCGGGGCTTGCCCCCGTGAAGGCCGTGGTCGAGGCGGCGCTCGCAACCGGCCGTGAACGCCCCGTTCACGTTTATTTCGGCGCCCGCGCCGAGCGTGACCTTTATATGCTCGACCGTTTTCAGGATCTCGCCACCCGGCACGGCAATCTGAGCTTCGTTCCGGTTTTGTCGAATGAAGACCATACGAATATCCGTCGCGGTTATGTCGGCGCCGCCGTGGCGGATGATTTCGACGATCTCGATGGCTGGAAAGCCTATATTGCCGGCCCGCCGGCCATGATCGAGGCAACGGTGCCGCAGCTGCTGGCGCGCGGCATGCGGACGGCCGACATTCATGCGGATGTATTTTTCACCCCGGAAAGATAGGAGCAGGATCGATGAACATTGGCACAGCCGCCACCGCCTCCGGTGTTTCTGCAAAGATGATCAGGCACTACGAGATGATCGGCCTGATCAAATCGGCAAACCGCACGGATTCCGGCTACAGGGTCTATACGGCCAATGATCTGGAAACGCTGCGCTTCATCCGGCGCGGACGCGATCTTGGTTTTTCCATCGAAAAGATCAGGCAGCTCATGACCCTCTGGCGCGATCCGGGCGGTGCCTCCTGCGATGTCAAACGCATCGTCATGGAACATGTCATCGACCTGGAAGCGAAGATGGATACGCTGCGGGAAATGGCCGATACGCTCCGCAACCTCGCGACCTATTGCCCTGACAATGGTGAGCCGGAATGCCCGATCATTCATGACCTTGCCCATGCGGAAGACCTCGAATTTTCGGCGGTTGCCGTCGTGCCCAAACGCACCGGCATGCTGAAGGGGACATCAGGCCCGGCGATGGATTTACAGCGCCAGGCGAAATAAGCCGCCGGTTCCCTTTTGGGAGCGGGCATCGAATGCAGTGTAAACTGCCAATCTTGATGAAGGAGAGCAGGCCATGTGGATCCAGATAATACAGCGCTTCTTTATTCTGTGCCTGATGCTGGCCATTGTTTCCGTCATCGCGTTTCTGTTGCCCTATATGACGGGTGGGGATCCGGCACGCACGATCCTGTTTTCGCGCATGCGCGATACCGCGCTCGATCCGCATGCGGTGGAGGCGTTGAGGGTCAGTCTCGGGCTCGACCGGCCGCTTTACGTGCAATATTTCACATGGCTGTGGAATGCACTGCGCGGTGATCTCGGTTTTTCCTTCACCAGCAGCCAGCCCGTCGCCAACGAGCTTTTGCGCTCTCTCGGCGTATCGGTAACGCTGGCGCTGACGGCATTGGCCGTCGCGGTCGCCGTGGCGCTGCCGCTCGGCACGCTGGCGGCCATGCGTCCGGGCGGACGGCTCGACAATTTCGCGACGCTGATGATCCAGACCTTCGTCGCGACACCGGAATACTGGTTTGCACCCATGTCGGCGCTGGTCTTTGCGCTTTATCTCGGCTGGTTGCCCTCGGCCGGATGGGACAGCTGGCGTTCGCTGGTGCTGCCTGCACTGACCCTGACATTGCGGCCGCTCGCCTATTTCACCCAGGTCACCCGTGCCGCCATGGCCGAGGTCTTGCGCGCGCCCTATATCACGGCGGCACGCAGCCGCGGCCTCGGCATGCATGGCACGGTCATGCGCCACGGCATTCGTAACGGCTCGCTGCCGGTGGTCACCTTCTTTGCCCTGTGGCTTGCCGGCCTGCTTGGCGGATCGGTGGTGGTGGAAGTGATCTTCGCCATTCCCGGCATGGGCCGGCTTCTCTATGACGCCGTGATCAATCGCGACATCCCGATGCTGCAGGGCGGTTTCATCTGCATCGTGGCCCTGTCCATCCTGGTCAATACTCTGGCCGACAGCTTCTATGTCCTGATCAATCCAGCCATGCGAGGTCAACATGACCACTAGTCTTTTCCCGAGCGCGCCTGCCGCCGCCATGCCGATGACCTTGCCCACGCGCCCCTCGACACTCTCCCGCTTCACGGATTTCATCCGCCGGCGGCACTGGACCTTCTATGCGGGATCGGCAATTTTTCTCGCCATCATTCTGCTCCTGGTGATCGCGCCGTGGATTTCGCCCTATAATCCGGCACAGCAGAACCTTCGCCTCAGGCTGAATGCGCCGAGCGCCACCTATTGGCTCGGAACGGATCATCTCGGTCGCGATGTCCTGAGCCGGCTCTTGATCGGCGGCCGCTTCACGGTCACGATTGCCGCCATCACCGTCATTCTGTCGGTCTCCATCGGCACCTTTATCGGCATCATCAGTGGCCGCAGCCGCGGTATCCTCGATGAGGTGCTGATGCGCGTGGTCGATCTGCTTATCGCCATACCCGATGTGGTCATCGCGATTTTCCTCGTCGCCATCTTCGGCCCCGGATACGGAACGCTGATCGCGTCGCTGACGATCGTCGGCTGGACGCCTTTTGCGCGGTTGGCGCGGGGACTGACGCTGTCGATCAATTCCCGCGAATATATCCGCGCCGCCGAGGTGCTGGGCTGCACGCGGCGCTTCATCATCTTCCGGCATATCATTCCCAATACGATCTGGCCGATCGCGGCCGTGGCGTTCCTGCGCTTTGGCCACAAGCTGATCACAGTAGGCGGTTTGTCATTCCTGGGGCTCGGCGTGCAGCCGCCGGCCGCCGACTGGGCGCTGATGTTGTCAGATGCACAGGCCTATGCCGAGCGCATGCCAATTCTCGTCATCGCACCGGGTCTCGCGATCTTCCTGTCGGCGCTCAGCGTGACGTGGATCGGCCATGGCCTCAACCTGGAAACGAAGAAAACGAACAATCATTGACGCCTGCAAACAGGCAAAAACAGATTTGACTAATGTCAAACATAGATAAGGCCGCAGGGCCGGAAGGAGAGTAATATCGTCTGAAGCCGCATGAATACGCAAATGCCTCCGATTCAATAAAAATAAGGGGAACTCTTATGAATATCGAAGGGCAAACGCTTGCCAACACGGCCCTGTCTCCCGAGCGCGCACCGCTTCTGGAAATCGAGGATCTGCACGTTTCGGTGCCGACGCCAAATGGCCGCAAGTTTGTTATTTCGGGCCTGACGCTTTCCGTCAATGCCGGTGAAGTCGTCGCTCTTGTCGGCGAATCCGGATCGGGAAAGAGCATGACGGCTCTGTCGCTGATGCGGCTTCTGCCGCAGGGCGTGGAAATCAATTCCGGCCGCATTTCCTTTGCCGGGCGCGACATTCTCGCTCTTTCATCCTCCGAACTCGATGCGCTGCGTGGTGCCGATATCAGCATGCTGTTCCAGCAGCCGCAGGCCATGCTGGACCCGACCAGCCGGGTCAGGACGCAAGTTGCCGAGCCGCTCTGGATTCATCGCAAGATGAGCCGAAGTGCTGCGCTGAACCGGGTTGTCGGTCTCCTGTCCGATGTCGGCATTCCCGACCCCTCGGCGCGGGCGCAATGTTTCGCTCATGAGCTTTCCGGCGGCATGGCGCAACGTGTGATGATTGCCGCAGCATTGTCGGGCAATCCGCAGCTGCTGATCGCCGATGAGCCGACGACGGCGCTTGATGTCACCGTCCAGGCACAAATCCTGCGCCTGCTGGATGATGAACGCCGCAAGCGCCGGCTGGCAACGCTGCTCATCACCCACGATCTCTCGGTCGTCGCCGCTTTCGCGGACCGGATCGCGGTCATGTATGCCGGCCGCATCGTCGAGGAGGGGCCAACGCAGGCAATCCTCAAGGCGCCGCAGCACCCATATACCAAGGCGCTCATCAGTTGTTCCCTGCTGACCACTGACAGCGAGGGACAGTTGCTGACGATCCCCGGCTCAAGCGCACAGGCCCATGACATGTCCTGCGGCTGCCGGTTTCATCCGCGTTGCGCGCTCGCCAAGTCGGCAGGCATGGGAGGCCGCTGCATGGCGACGGAACCGGATTTGAACGCCTTGCCTGAAGGGCGCAAGGCGCGGTGCTGGGCAGTCGGCGACGACCATGCCGATCACGACCATTCCAGCCATGCGGTTTGTTGAAGGAGGCGATGATGTTGTCCAAACCTATGACACAGATGCCGCCATCAGCGGATAACGGCAGCCGGCCCTATGTGGTCGCGAAGAACCTCTGTAAATATTATCCCATATCGGGCCTCGGTCACCGTGTGGTGAAATCCGTCGACGATGTTTCCCTGACGATCGGCGAGGGGGAGGTGCTGGGCCTTGTCGGTGAATCCGGATGCGGCAAAAGCACCGTTGCCGGGTTGATGACGCGCCTGACACACGCGACGCGGGGTGAGGTCAGCATCGGAGATCACGACATATTGCATATGCAGGGCGAAGCGCTCCGGCGCGTGCGCCGGGTCGTGCAACTGGTGTTTCAGGATCCCTATTCCGCGCTCGATCCGCGTATGCGCATTGGCCAGAGCATGGAAGCGCCGCTTGCCCAGCATGGCATCGGCACCCGCGAGGAACGCACGGCGCGTGTATTACGCATGCTGGAGGAAGTCGGTCTGGACGGTTCCTTCTATGATCGGTATCCGAGCCAGTGTTCCGGCGGCCAGTTGCAGCGCGTCGTCATCGGCCGTGCGCTTCTTCTCAATCCGAGTTTCCTTGTCTGTGACGAACCGACATCGGCACTCGACGCCTCGATGCGCACGCAGATCCTGAACCTCCTGATGGACATGAAGCGCCGTCACGGCCTGACGGTTTTGATGATTTCCCATGACCTGCGCGTCGTGCGTTATCTCTGTGATCGCATCGCGGTGATGTACCTCGGACGGATCGTTGAAATCGCTGATCGCGAAGAGCTTTTCCGGGCGCCAAAGCACCCCTATACCAAGGCTCTTATCGCCTCGTCGATGCTTGACGAGACCGGACTATATGCGCCGGAAATGCTTCTCGACGGCGATCTGCCGAGCCCGCTCAATCCGCCTGGTGGCTGCAAGTTTCACACCCGCTGCAAATATGCGACCGCGATCTGCGGTGAGGTGGAACCGGTTCTGGAAGGCGTTTCCGGGGAGCATTTTGCGCGCTGCCACCGCTGGCGGGAATTGGGCTGAGAGGCGGCGCAGTTACAGTTTTCTGTTGCGGTAAAAACAGATGAATTGTGTGTTTGTGGATTAATATCGGAATAAAATTCCGAGTATGAAAACATAAAATAAAGAATATCCAGATGGATTATCGAAAGGTATCCATTGGGTATTCTTTTTGTCTGTTGAGTAATCACAAATATTGAATGGAAATTCGTGAAATATGTGAATTGAGAGCGTTATCATCAAAAATAAAAGGGGAATATTCTATGATGAAGCACGCACTTTTGGCGACATGCGCCATTGTCGTCTCGTTTGGAACGCATGCGGCAAACGCCGGAACGATCACCTATGACGATTATACGGGCGTCAAGACCGGCTGGCAAATGGCCTCCGACGATGCCTATCTCGGTTCCCGCGCAGGCTGCTTCGAAAGCCTGGTCCGCGTCGGTTATGATACGAAACTGGAGCCGGGCCTTGCCGAATCCTGGACGCAGACCGCGCCGAAGGTTTGGGAATTCAAACTGCGCAAGGGTGTGAAGTTCCAGAATGGCGAGCCGCTCAATGCCGCAGCAGCCGTTAACGCGCTCACCAATCTCTTGAAGGCACCGGTTCCGGCCCGTGCCTTTTCGCCGAAGCTGATCGCAGCCGTCGATGCAAGCGGCGACGATATCGTGAAGATCACGACCATCGAGCCGTCGGTGCTGCTGCCAGCGCAGATGGGAAGCCCGGCAACCTCGATCCTCGCGCCGTCAGCCTATAAGGATGGCAAGGTCGATCCGATTGGAACCTGCACCGGGCCTTTCAAGATCACCAAGGTCGATGCTAACCAATATATGGAGCTGACCGCGAACCATGACTATTGGGCCGGCATGCCGAAGCTTGCGGGCGGCCGTGTGAACTTTATTCCGGATGCCGATACGCGCGCCACCCAGATAAGAAGCGGTGAAGTGCAGATTTCGCGCGTGATCCCACCCTGGGCGGTAAAGACCATAGAAGCCACGAAGGGTGTCAAGGTCGCGCCGATCACCGTGCCCCGGATTACGGAGATGCTGCTCAATAATTCCAAGGCGCCGTTCAAGGATATCAAGGTCCGGCAGGCGATCCGGGCCGCCATCGACACCGCCGGTATTGCCGACAGCATCTATGAAGGCGTGGTAAAGCCCGCAACGATGCCTTTCGCACCGGGAGAGCCTTGGGCGCCGAAAGACGTCACACCGGCTTATGACGTGGAGAAGGCAAAGGCTCTGCTGAAAGAGGCGGGAATTGCGCCCGGCAGTCTGAAGCTGACGCTTCTGGCCTACACTGAAAGAACCGAACTCAAGGATGTCGCCGCCGTTATTCAGGCGCAATTGCAGGAAATCGGCATCAAGGTCGATGTTCGTGTTGCCGACTACACCGCGATCGAGCCCGATCTCCTGTCCGGCAATTTCGACATGGTTCTTCTGTCACGCGGTTATGCCACCGATGTTGCGGAACCGATCGGGTTCCTCAACGCCGACTACACCTGCGGAGGCGGCTACAACATCTCGCATTATTGCAGTGAGGAGACGGACAAGCTGATCAAATCGGCCTATACGATGGCTGAGCCGGCCAAACGTTACGCCATCTATGCCGAGGCAGCGAAGAGGGTCTACGACGAAGCCGTCACCGTCTACCTCATCCATGAGACCGCTTTCGATGCCTATTCCGAGAAGGTCGAGAACTTCAAGCCGCATCCGATCAACTACTTCATTATGACCAAGGATCTGGCGACGAAATAAGCCATCTGACGGCGCTGACGAAATATGGCCCGGCTCGCAAGAGCCGGGTTTTGGCTGTTATGGTGCCGCAGCGCCGTAGCTGGATGCCGGATCAGGTCCGCTGCTGCAGGGTTAAACTCCTGGGCAAGGGTCACAATATCTATTTGGAATGACGAGTTACGCCAAACACTCCGGCGTCATCAACTCTGTTGTAACAAGTCGTCTCTGAGCCTTGCGTTTATAGTCACGACGATCTTTCGCATGGTTGCGGCGATAGCGACGATGGGCGGTTTTCCGTTTCGGATGAGGCGTTTGTAGAAGGGGGCGAACTGTCCCTTTCCCTGTGCTGCACACATTGCGGGCATGAACAATGCGGTTTTGGCCTGGGGCCTTCCGCCGCGCTGTCGCCGTCGACCTTTGGCGTTTCCGCTTTCGCTGGGATGGGAGTGCTGCGATTTGGCCATCGAGGGCGTCGATCTGGCGCTGGATGGCACCGAGCATGGCCTTGAACGAGGCTGCGATAGCCTTTGCGCCAGGGGCTTTAGAGCGGTTGTGCTCGGCAACCCTGAGCGCCACGAGATCGGCTCTGCGCCGCACCAGCACCTGCAATTCCATCTCATCGGCATCCGGCGCATGCCATAACGGCAACCTTGCCCAACGCTCGCAGCCATAGGCGGCCATCTGTCTGGCGTCGATGGCGTCGCTTTTGCCAAGCGTTCCCATCGAACGGATATAGGCTTTGAGCTTCATCACATCGGCGCGATGGCATGTTATGCCCACTTTGAGGCATTCCTCCAGCAGCATGAGCTCGTAGCCTCCGGTCGGTTCGCAGATGACGAAATCCGGCCGCATCGTCTTGAGCAGCGCGCGGATGCCGCAGCGGTTGTTGTCAACGGTCAGGATGCGGGTGCCATCGCTGGCGACGAGATTGTCCTTGGCGACATCGACACCGAGGCATCGAAGGGGTGGCGTGTGCAAAAAGTCCATAGGTCTGCTATCCTTTGCAGGCTTCGGATTGTTTGCGGGCGTGGCGATCAGCGGCCCAATCAACTCTCCAAGCGGTGAAGCAAAGGCGGCAGGGGGGTGGCGTGTGCAAAAAGTCCATAGGTCTGCTATCCTTTGCAGGCTTCGGATTGTTTGCGGGCGTGGCGATCAGCGGCCCAATCAACTCTCCAAGCGGTGAAGCAAAGGCGGCAGGGAACCTTGATGACGTGGGGTGTTGTCCCGATCCTCGGACGGTTGCCTGCCGCCGGGACTGCGGGCTGTGAAGGGCCCGCAGTCCCGCACCGACAATACCCGGAAAGCAACAAACAATCCTCGGGCTTGTCCCGAGGATCTGCAACGTTCCTGTTTTGCTGACGTGTTTAGATCCTCGGACGAGCCCGAGGATGACGCCGAGAGGAATGAATTCTTCATCACCGACTTCGGGAGAGGCATTTGCTGCGGGAGGTATGAAGGACGAAACTCGATGTCGTCCAATGGCCGTTACGCAAGGTTCAGCGTCAGGCGGGGCAGGCATGCGAGCCGGCGGCGACAGGATAAAACGCCGCCGGTATCTCTTCTGATCAGGCGCGCGCTTCCGGCGTATAGCCTGCAGCGGTGATGATTTCAGCAATGTGTGCCGCGTCGGAGACGCCGCCGACCACAACCGTGCGGCTTGCAGGGTCCGCATGCACCGCAGCACCGGGAACGGTCTTTTCGATCGCGCCCTTGATCACCCCGGCGCAATGACCGCAGGTCATGTCTTCAACGTGAAAGGAAAGATCTGCGCCGACAGGGGCAGCAGTGGTGGCTTCGTGGTGGTGCTGATGGCCATTGCACATAGGCTGTTCTCCATGGTTTGGAATTCTAACAGGGAGAGCCTGGACTATTCCAACGTGGGAAGGTCAAGCGCTTTATTTGCGCTGATGCAGCGATCTCAGCTCTTCCAGAAAATCGGCATCAGCAGCACCAAAACCGTCAGGATTTCCAGACGTCCGAGCAGCATCATCACTGAAAGCAGATAAAGCGCCGGGTCGCTGATCGTGGAGAAATTGCCGACAGGCCCGATGATCGGGCCGATGCCGGGGCCGACATTGGCAAGCGCTGTTGCAACACCCGAAGTGGCGGTGAGGAAATCATAGCCCATCAGGCTCATGGCGAGGCTGCCGGCGATCCACAATGCGATGAAGCAGCTGATGAACAGAAAGATGGTGCGGATGGTTTCCGGATCGACCACCTGCTGGCCGTAACGCACGGAATAGACGGCGTTCGGATAGATCAGCTTCTTCAGCCCGGCGCGCGCCACGTTGAAGATGATAAGGAACCGATAGGCCTTGATACCGCCCGCCGTCGAGCCGGAACAGCCGCCCATGAAGGTCGCGAAAAAGGCGACGACAACGACGAAGGGACCCCAGAGCGTATAGTCATCGCTGGCAAAACCGCCGGTCGAGAGGATCGAGGTCATGTTGAAGAAGGAATGGCTGAGCGCATCATCCAGCGGCACGCCGTTCCTGAAATGATGATAGACGCCAACCGCAATCGAGATCGCGCAGAGATAACCAAGGAAGACGGCGATCTGTGGGTCGCGCAGCGTTTCCAGCCGGCGGCGCACGGCAAGCAGGATCATGACAGAGAAGGGCAGACTGCCGAAGATCAGGAAAATGGTGGCGATCCACAGCAGGGCGGTATTGTTGAAATAGGCGAAAGAGGCGTCGTGGGTGGAAAACCCGCCGGTCGCGACTGTCGACATGGCATGGTTCAGCGCATCGAAATGTGACATGCCGGCAAAATCGAAGGCCACTGTGCAGGCGATGGTCATGATGATGTAGATCGCCACGAAAGCCCGGGTGAAGCTCGCCAGCCGCGCGAAAGGCCGGTCGTTGCCGGTGTCGGAAGACTCCATGCGGAAGAAGGTCATGCCACCGACACGCAGGAGCGGCAGGATGAAGAGACCGAGCGCGACGATACCGATACCGCCGAGCCAGCAGAGCAGCGACCGCCAGAGGAGAATACCCTGCGGCGCGTGGTCTAACCCGGATATGGCGGTCGACCCTGTCGTGGTGATGGCCGAAACGGATTCGAAGAACGCCTGACCGGGCGTCAGGTCGAGCTCGGAGAGGTAAAGCGGGACCGCGCCGACGATGGAAAACACCAGCCAGAGAAGGTTGACGAGCAGGAAGCCAAAACGTTTGTTGAAGGAGGTGATGGGGCCGCGGGTGGCGAGCGCGCAGGCGAGCGCAAAGCCGCCGCACATGAAACCCGAAAGCGCAAACACCATCCAGTCGTCATTGCCGTAATAAAGATCGGTCAGCGCGGGCAGGAACATGGCCGTTGCAAGGTAGAGCCCGAAGATGGACGCCACATAGATGACCGAGCGCAGAAGATTGCTGTTCAAGAAATGAAACCCAGGGTTCGTGGTCGCGCTGAAATGAATCTTTGTTTCTGACGCCTTCCTATGGCATAGCGGGTGCCATTATGAATTTCAATGGATTGACTATCGTGGACAAGCAGCTTGTGGAAGCAGCGCGGCGGGAAGTGCGGGAGATATTCCCCGAAACGCCGCTGCAGTTGAATGAACATCTCAGCCGTCGGTATGGCGCGTCGATTTGGCTGAAGCGTGAGGATCTGTCCCCGGTTCGTTCCTACAAGATTAGAGGCGCATTCAACTTTCTGCGCAAGGCGGTGGCCAAGGCTGGCAAGGACAAGGTTTTCGTCTGCGCCTCGGCCGGCAACCATGCGCAGGGCTTTGCTTTCGCCTGCCGCCATTTTGGCGTTCACGGCGTTGTTTTCATGCCGGTGACGACACCACAGCAGAAGATCGACAAGACCCGCATCTTCGGCGGTGAGTTCATCAAGATCCGTCTGGTGGGCGATATATTCGACCAGTGTTATGCCGCCGCGCGTCAGCACGTCGAAGACAATGACGGCTATATGGTGCCGCCCTTTGACCATGAGGATATCATCGAGGGCCAGGCGACGGTCGCCGCCGAGATCATGGATCAGCTGCCGGAAGGCACGAAGCCTGACATCGTCGTCATGCCGGTCGGTGGTGGCGGTCTTTCGGCTGGCCTCACCGGTTTTCTCGCCGGCACGGTGAAGAAGGAGAACTTCGTGTTCTGCGAGCCGGAAGGCGCGCCGAGCCTGAAGAAGAGCCTGGAACGGGGCGAACCGGTGACGCTGAACAAGGTCGACAATTTTGTCGATGGCGCGGCCGTTGCCCGCATCGGCGACCTGAACTTCAAGGCACTGAAGGATTTCCCGGCCGAGCAGGTGATGCTCATCCCGGAAAATGCGATCTGCGTGACGATCATCGAGATGCTGAACCTTGAAGGCGTGGTGCTGGAGCCTGCGGGCGCCCTGTCCATCGCTGCGCTTGAAAAGCTCGGCCGCGAGAGGCTGGAAGGCAAGACGGTCATCGCCGTGGTCTCCGGTGGCAATTTCGATTTCGAGCGCCTGCCGGATGTCAAGGAACGCGCCATGCGTTACACCGGCGTGAAGAAATATTTCATCCTGCGCCTGCCGCAGCGGCCCGGCGCACTGCGCGATTTCCTCAATTTGCTCGGCCCGGATGATGATATTGCCCGTTTCGAATATCTGAAGAAATCAGCGCGTAATTTTGGCTCGATCCTGATCGGCATCGAAACCAATGCGCAGGAAAACTTCGCAGGGCTTCTGGAGCGCTTCGAGGCGGCCGGCCTCGGTTATGAAGACATCACCGAAAACGACATCCTGTCGAACCTGATCATCTGATTTGGACAGGGCGACGGGGAAGGGCGGGGCAACGCCGCCCTTCGCATGTTAGACGAATTGAGGGAGTGAAAGCCATGGCATCGTTTTTTTCCAAAATCCTCTCGGCCTTCGGCTCCGGCCAGCCGTCTTCCGATGCGCCGCAGAAGGTGGCGCAGGCCGAGCCGCATGCGCATGGCGATTATCTGATCTATGCGACGCCCATCAAGGAAGGCGGCCAGTTCCGCTTGGCGGGCCGTATCGAAAAAAAGGCCGGTGACGAAGTGCTGGTGCATGAATTCGTGCGCGCCGATGTCTTCTCCAGCCTGGACGATGCGGTGGAGTTCACGATCCGCAAGGCGAAACTCATCATCGATCAGAACGGCGCGTCGCTTTTCCCAGGAAAATGATGACGTTTTCTTGCTCTGGACATTAAGATTCCGTTCTTTGCTTCGGCCTATCGTTCACAGAGCATTTCCAGCAAAAGTGTACTCGGTTTTGCGTCCGGAAATGTACAGAACAAAGAGTTAGAGCAATTCCGGTGAACCGCGTTCACCGGAATTGCTCTAGAGGGCAAGGAGTCGCGTCAATCAACCGGCGCGATATGGATCGATAGGGCGTGTGCCGATGCAATGGGCAAATCTGGCCCTCTTTCTGACGGAGGCCATCGTCTATTTTTCGGTAATGACGGCATTCCTTCATTACCGGCATATTCTCGGCATCGGTGTTTTTCTCACCGCGCTGGGCGTCATGCACTTCCTGGAAACCTATCTGGCCGCCGTTTTTTACGTGCAGCTGCCCTTTGGCGTGGCATCGCCAGGCTCCTCGATCCTTTTTGCCGGCAAGCTGATGATGATCCTCATGCTCTATATGCGCGAGGATGCGGCCGTGGTGCGACAGCCCATATACGGGCTGTTTCTCGGCAATATATTGACCGTCATCATTGCGCAGATCGTTCATTTTCATCAGACGGTGGCGATCGTTCCCGGCCAATCCGTGAGTACCGGCTTTCTCGATGAAATGGGCATCCTGATGGTCTGGGGAACCAGCCTGCTCTATATCGACGCCATCGCCATCATCCTGTTTTACGAGAAGCTCGGGCGTTATCTGCAGCGCCATATCGTGCTGCGCTTCGCGATCTGCGGCGTCGTTATCCTGAGCTTCGATCAGGCGGGTTTTTATGGGGTGCTACGATTGTTGTTCAACGCCCCTGCGGATGTCTTTTATGATGGCTGGAAGGCGAAGATGGTGGCAGTCGGCATCTATTCGCTGCTCTTCGCCACCTATCTCTGGCTGACATCGGCCAAGGGCCGCTTTCTGACACGCCGCAGCGTTGCCGATGTCTTCAACGATTTGACCTTCCGGGAACGTTATGAGGAGCTTTTGTCCCGCTCGGGACGCGATATGCTGACCGGCGTATCGGACCGCGCCCGCATGGAGCTCGATGCGCCCTCCCTCGTCGTGGAATGCCTGGAGAAGCAGCGTCCGGTCAGCGTGCTGATCGTCGATATCGATCATTTCAAGACCGTCAACGACACGTTCGGACACCTGCAGGGCGATGAGATCTTGCGAGAGTTCGCCGGGGTGCTGAAACGCGCCGTGCAGCCGCTGGGGCATCTCTACCGTTTCGGCGGCGAGGAATTCGTGGCGCTCCTGCCGGCGATGACGCATGAAACGGCGCTCGCATTTTCGGCCAGTCTTAGGGCGGCGGTCCTTGCGGAGCTGCAACGGCCGGATGGTTCGCCGCTGACTGTCAGCATCGGTGTCGCTACCGCCTTTGAGGATGGGCAGCTTTTCCGCGCGCTTCTGTCGGAGGCCGACGCGCGGCTTTACGCGGCAAAAAATAACGGCCGGGACCAGGTCCACGGCCGTCATGGTATGTGGGTCGGCTGATACCGGCGATCCGCCGGCATCGGCCTTCATTGAATGTGCCTCACGCGGCCTGCGCCAGTTCTTCAACTTTGGCTTCGGCAGCGGCAATAGCCTTTTCGACGGCCTCCGGACCAAATGCCAGGCCTTCGACATAGATGACTTCCACATCCGTCATGCCCATGAAACCGAGAACGGTCTTGAGGTAGGGAACGGCGTGGTTCATCGAAACGGCCGGGCCTTCGGAATAAACGCCGGCAGCGGCCAGCACGATGTAAACCTTCTTGCCGGTGGCAAGGCCAACCGGGCCGGTTTCGGTGTATTTGAAGGTCTGGCCGGCGCGGGCGACGTTGTCGATCCACGACTTCAGGCCGGAATAGATGTTGAAGTTGATGAGGCCGGTGCCGATGACGACGGTGTCGGCTGCCAGAAGTTCTGCAACCAGCTTGTCGGAATAATCGGCGGCAACCGATTCTTCGGCCGTGCGCTGGTCGGGGGCCTTGCGGATCGCGGCGGTCTTGACGGTGTCGAGATGCGGGATCGGGTCAGCGGCGAGATCGCGGTGGACGAGGGTGTTGGAAGCCGACTTGGCCTTCAGCTTGCTGGCGAGCTCACCGGCAAACTTGTTGGAAACCGATTCGTCGCCACGCGGGCTGGAAGTGATGAGCAGAATGTTGGACATGGTCTTTTCCTTGCATGCGATGGTTTGACGGGGTGCCTTGGGAGGGCGGGAGAGCAGAATGCCCTTCCTTTGCCCCCTATATGAAAAATTACTGCCATCAATAAAACTGTGATAATATGGAAGCAATCTATCGATGAAATGGATGGGACATGGACGCAAACCCCACACTCGACCAGTTGCAGGTGTTTTTGACGGTTGCCGAAACCGGCAGTTTCTCCGCCGCGTCGCGGGCTCTGAACCGCGCCCAGTCGGTGGTCAGCTACACTATCGCCAATCTGGAGGCGCAGCTTGAAGTGACGCTGTTCGAGCGGAATGGCGTGCGCCAGCCCAAGCTGACGGATGAGGGGCGCGCCATGCTGGAGGATGCACGACGCATCGTCGCCGGCCTGCAGGAAATGCGCGCGCGCGCCAAGGGGCTGAAGCAGGGGCTTGAGGCGGAGCTTTCCGTCGCCATCAGCACCATGGTGCCGGCAGAGGCTGTCGTGGCAGTGCTGCGCGATTTTCGCGAACAGTTCCCCACCGTCACGCTCAGCCTCAATGTCGGCGAGCTGGGCATGGTCATGGACATGGTGCTTTCCCGCAAGGCCGGCATCGGCATCGGCGGGGCCGTGCTGCGCCAGGACGATGAACTCGTCATGGAAAAGGTCGGCCATTCCTTCATGTTGCCGGTGGTCGCTGCCGATCACCCGCTGGCGCAGATCGAGCGGCCGCTGGTTCTCGCTGACGTGCGCGAGGAGGTTCAACTCGTGGTGACGGATGCCTCGGGCCTGACGAAGGGACGGGATTTCAACGTGCTGTCCTACAAGACATGGCGCGTCAGCGACATCGCCACCAAATACCAGCTCATCAAGGGCGGCCTCGGCTGGGGCGGTCTGCCCGCCTCGATCGTGCGTAATGATCTCACCAATGGCAGCCTGAAGGCGCTTGAACTCGAAGCCTATGAGCAGGGTGAATATCCGCTCTTTACGCTGCGGCGCGTCGATTCACCGGCCGGACCTGCCGGCCAATGGCTCACGCAAGCCTTTCAGCAGCGCCTGTCTGCCTGTCCGAACCATAAGGATTTCAACGGGATGCTGGAGGCGAGCAAGCAGAGGACCTTGGCTGTCGCTGCGGAGTGACACTGGCTGTAACCTCCACCGTTATATCTGGATCGAAAAGGTGCCGCTTGTTTCTTCTCCCCGCCGGGGAGAAGGTCGCGGCAGCGGGATGAGGGGGGGGAAGGGTGCGATCTATCGCCGGCGTTGCCCCCTCATCCGACCCTTCGGGCCACCTTCTCCCCGGCGGGGAGAAGAAACAAGCGGCGTCGTAGGGCCCTTGCCTCGGCGCGATCATTACACGACGATAGTCGGTCTGGAGCGTATCCGTTGCTGAGGAAACACTCTCCCGGCAATGTACCGCCGGGAGAGCCGTGTTCTCTAGAGAACCAGACGGAACTTCGCGAAACCTTCCGCACCGTCGCCGGCATCCTCGATTTTCGCGCCCTTGATTTCCGCCGCATAGTGGCGGCCCTTGGGGCCGGTCTCGAAGATTGCCGAGGTATTGGCGACAGGCGCAAAGGACCAGTTGGCATCCGCGGATGGATTGATGGTGCCCTGATCGATGATATAGCGCACGATCACGTCGCGGTTGGTATCGGGGGCCACGAAGATCACCTTGTCGGCGGCGATATCGGGGAACTTGCCGCCGCCGCTTGCCCGGTAATTATTGGTGGCCACCACGAATTTCTGCTCGGGGTCGATCGGCTTGCCGTTGAACTGAAGGTTCACGATGCGGTTGCTGTCGGGATTGACCGCCTTGCCGTCCTTGTCGAATTTCGCCGGCTTGGAAATGTCGATCTGATAGGTGACACCGTCGATGACGTCGAAATTATAGGACGGGAAGTCGGCATTGAGCAGCGGTGCGTCCTTGGCACCGGCCTCCACGGTGTTGAACATGCCCGCTGACATTTCCAACCAGTTTTTCACCTGCGCGCCGTTGATCAGCACCGCCTGCACCGTATTGGGATAGAGGTACAGGTCGGCAACGTTCTTGATGGCGATGTCACCGGCGGGGACATCGGTATAATAATCCGCGCCGCCACGGCCGCCGGACTTGAAGGGCGCCGCCGCAGAGAGCACCGGCAGGTCCTTATATTGCCCTTCCTTCAGCATGTCCTTGATGTACCAGGTCTGGGCGTTGGAGACGATCTGCACGGACGGATCGTCAGCGACCAGCGCGAAATAGGAATAGAGCGGAGCGGATGTCTTGCCGACGGGACGGCGTACATAGGCAAGCGCTGCCTCGTGATCGGCCTTGGCGGCGGCGAGAACCTCCGCCTTGTCGGTGAAATCGGCGACGACCTTGCGACTGTCGTCGCGGTGATAGATCGGCCGGGCTTCGGAGGTAAAGTCGACGATCTTCCAGCTCTTGCCATCCTTTTCAAGCAGGAGGTCGATGAGACCCATATGTGAGCCCCAGAAACCGGCCATGACCGCAGGCTTGCCCATCAGCGTACCCTTGACCGCATCCGCACCCTCGATGCCGTCCCAGGTCTTCGGGCCGGGGAAGACAAGATGCTGGTGACCGGTGAAGATCGCGTCGATGCCTTCGACGGCCGCCAGATAAAGTGAGGCGTTTTCCATGCGCTCCGTCTGGCCCTTGCCGTCGATGCCGGAATGGGAAAGGGCGATGATGATATCGGCGCCTTCTTCCTTCATCACGGGAACCCAGGCTTTCGCGGCCTCAACGATGTCGCGCGTCTGGGCCTTGCCCTCGAGGTTCTTGGAATCCCACATCATGATCTGCGGCGGCACGAAGCCGATAATGCCGACCTTGACCGGGCTCGTCACGCCGCCGCCATCGCGGATCTGCTTTTCCAGAATGACGTAGGGCTTGAAGAACAACTCGTCGTTTTTCGGATCGGAAGCGAGCTGGCCCTTGGTGAGGTTGGCGCAGACATAGGGGAAACCGGCGCCCGCCAGCGTGTTCGACATATAGTCGAGACCGTAATTGAATTCGTGGTTGCCGAGCGTGCCGCAATCATAACCCAGCACATTCATGGCGTTGATGACGGGATGCTTGTCGCCGGCCTTCATGCCGCGCTCATAGGCGATATAGTCGCCGAGCGGGTTGCCCTGTAGGAAGTCGCCGTTGTCCACCAACATCGAATTGCCGGCCTCGGCGCGGATCTTGTCGATGATCGAGGCAGTGCGCGAAAGTCCCATCGTGTCGTTCGGCTTGTCGGCGTAATAATCATAGGGAAAGACGTGAACATGGATGTCAGTCGTTTCCATGATGCGCAGATGCGCCTGATTGGCCGCCGCGCGTGCGGCAAAGGGATGCAGCAACACCAGCGCCGAGGAGGCCGCAATGCCGCCGAGAAGCGAACGGCGGGTGATGGGGTGGAGAGCGAGAAGCGACGACATGGGAACTCCTTCGGATGAAGCTTGCTCTGTCAGGGAAAACGACAGGGTAGAAGCAATCGCCGAGGAGTCCATCACCAAAATGACAAGCCCGTGACAGTCGGGCCTGTTTTCAACCGTTTGATAAATTTTTTGTCAGGGAAGTGCGGCGCACATGTCGGCGCACTCCGGTTCGATGTCGATGGATCAGCGGGCGAGCGTCGGTTTCACTTCTTCATGGAAGAAGCGGAAATAGGAGGAGAGCTGCGCCAGCGTGTTGGTGGAAAGCTTCAGCTGCAGGCCGAGGCGGTTCTGGTGCTGCCACTGCACCACGCCCTCAATAAATCCCAGATCGTCGCTCTGCACCTTGACCCGGCTGCCCTTGGCGGCGGCAAAAGGCCCGTCCAGTTCAAGCGCCATTCCGGTGGCGGAAAGATCGACCACACGGCCTCGGGTCGACTGGCTGAAATAAAACACCGTCGCGAAGATCCTTGTCTTGCTGCGGGCTGCGCTGCGGGTCGCCATATTGAGGTTGTTTGTCATGTCGCTGCTCAAATCAATTGTTTCCGATACCATGCATCATGCTGCGGAAAGCTTGAGAGCCATTTAGTTCTTCAGTTAAAATTGAAGGTAATTGCCGATTATGCTGTATCGATACGGCACTGATAGCAATTGTTGCGGGCGGAGCGCACATGTACATAAGCGACATCCGCACGCTCAAGAAGATGCCGCGCGCGTGACACGATCTCGCCCGTCGCCGTCACCGCGCCGGTGCCGTAGACGATGCGGTCGTCGCCTCCATATCCGCGCACGATATAATCCGGGCTGTCCAGCATCGGCGGAACGGCCGCGGTCTCCGGATAATGCTCGCATGCTTCCGCATGCAGAAATACCGGCCCGGTTTCCGCATAAGGTTGAAGCGAGGGAAAGGGTCGGTAGGCGAGGATCAGCATTGCTTCGCCTTCTTCGATCTGCGACAGGCAGTGTCGGCAGGGCATGCCGCCAGGCGAAACGGCCTTTTCCGGCATGAGGCCGTAGGCGTCGGGTGTACTTGCCCGGAAGGCCTCTGCTTCCTTAGCCGGCATTGCAGTGAAGACGAGATCGGTCATGGCGGGGCCTCTTCGAGTTGGGGTCGGCGTTGCTTGTTTGCAGCTATGATCCCGAAATGGAGCACTATCCACCCGATTCTTGACAGGTGATGCAACCAGCCCATTGCGTGACTCGTTAGCTTCGGGAATCAGTGGCGCTCCTCGTTTCCGGAAGGTCTGATTTTATGTTGCGTCGTTTTCTGGCCGCCGTTCCGCTGGCTTTTATTTCGTTGACGGCTCCGATCGAGGTGAATGCGCAGGTTGCCTCCGGTCTCGATGGCCTGTCCGACGATCAGCTGCAGCAGTCGGTCAATTTCGTCATCGGCAATGCGATCTTCTCGCTCTATCACGAGGGCGCGCGCATGCTGATTTCGGACTTCGGGACAGCGGAGACGGCGAGCGTCCAGGCCCCGGCTGATCAGCTGGCCGGCACGCTCATCCTGGAGGCCAATGAGGAATGGCTCGACACCGCGCTCGTCAACGCCACCGACAGCTGGTATCTGGCGCGCGAGGCGGAGACCTTGCCCGAGCACGAGGCCCCGGTATTTTCCGCGCTGGTACCGGACAGGAGCCGCGATCGCAACATGGCCTGCCTCATGGTCGGCCGCGACAAGGACGGCTATGGCGATCTGGCCACGATGATGGGGCTTCCCAATGGCGAATTCGACAAATGTGTCGCCGCCTATCCGGGTGTAGCCTCGGACTGGAAGAATTTCCTCGCGCCTCATCGCAGCCAGACACCCTCGAAATTTTCCGTCAGCTACGTGCCGCCGCGCGACCCGGAACTCGAGCCCTATGCCATCATGGTCAAGGAATCGAAGGTTCTCGATCTCATCAGCCGCAGTTTCAGTGGTTATGGCCTGAAGGGCGACGTCAAGCTGACGGCCAAGTCCTGCGGCCGTCCCGATGTCTACTGGTCGGCCGAAAAGCGCGAAATCACCTATTGCTACGAGCTTGGTAAATTCCAGGCGGAGCTGATCGCCGATCATCTCCTGAACAGTGTCACGGAAGACAAGGGTGCGGCCGGCGGGCAAATTCCCACGGCCGTCAATCTGGAACGCGAAATCTGAGGCTGGTTGCCGGATGCTGGTGAGCTGGCCTTCCTGATGGAGGAGAATGCCATGCCGAAGGTCGTCGTTCGCAATTTCGCCATTTCGCTTGACGGATATGGCGCAGGACCGGACCAGAGCCTGCAGAACCCGTTGGGCGTGAAAGGCGAAGAGCTGCACCAATGGGCATTCAAGACCCGCACCTTCCACCGCATGTTCGGCAAGGAGGGTGGCTCGACCGGGACGGATGAGCATTTTTCCGAAAAAAGCTTCGAAAATATTGGCGCCTGGGTTTTAGGGCGTAACATGTTCGGCCCTGTGCGTGGTGCATGGCCGGATGAAAGCTGGAAGGGCTGGTGGGGCGAAGAACCGCCCTATCATGTCCCGGTCTTCGTCCTGACCCACCACGCGCGCCATTCCTTCACCATGAAGGGCGGCACTGAGTTTCATTTCGTTACCGACGGCATTGAAGCCGCGCTGGATCGGGCGCTTACGGCAGTGAATGGCAGGGATGTCCGCATCGGTGGTGGCGTCTCGACCATCCGGCAATATATGGCGGCGGGCATGATCGATGAATTGCATCTGGCCCTTGCGCCGGTGTTTCTCGGCAAGGGGGAGCTGCTTTTCGACGAGCTGGATTTGCCCGCACTTGGTTATCGCTGCACGGGAACGGTGGCGGGCGAGGGGGCAACGCATCTGATCATCGAGAAGGTGTGAGTACTGTTTCCCCTTCCGCCTGCATTCCTGTGATGAGCACAGGAATGCGTAGGAAGTGGACTAGCCACACCCTCAATTACGCAGCGAAATTTCGAGAAGCTCCGTATCGGCAAGCGGCTCCACCCAGGCCTCATAGGTGCCGACAGGCGAAAAGCCCATCATCTGGTAAAGCTGCAATGCGCGCGGATGGTCGAGCGTATTCGTGGTCACCGTCACCCGCTGCGGATTGTCCTGCCAGGCGGCGTAAAGCGCCTGCAGAAGGAACCATTTGCCGACGCCAGCCCCAATCGCCTCTTCGAGCAGCCCGAAATAGGAAAGCTCGGTCACCTCGTCGCTCGCCTTGTTCAGTTCGAAGAAACCGGCGGGCGCGCCGTTCATGTAGAGAACCGTGACGCTGTTTTTCGGATCGCCTAGAATGGCGGAAAGCTCGGCATCGCTCATGCGCATGCGCTTCTGCCAATGCCAGCGTTTCCCCACCCGCCAGTAGAGGTAGCGGTAGAAGTGCAGGGGAATATTGTTGACCCGCATCAGCGCCGTCTGGAGGTTGACCGGGATTGGCAGGCTGACCTTGGGCGGTGCGGTCATTTCCAGCTGCGTCACATGCGCCTTCAGCGGGCCATGGGAAATGACGGGCAGGGGATCGGCAGCGCCGGTGACGACGGGTGTATCTTCAAGTCCACCCCATTCCGACCACGAGCCGTCATAGAGCGAATTGTCCCGATGGCCGAGCGATTCCAGCGCCAGCGTAATGACAGCGGCGGTGACGCCCGAGCCGCAGCTCGTCACCACCGGCTTGCCAAGATCGATGCCGGCATCGGTCACCATCTTGCGGATTGCGGTCAGGTCCTTGAAGTGGCCGTTCTCCGAAAAGGCTGTCGCTGGCAGGCTGCGCGCGCCGGGCATATGGCCCGACCGCATGCCGGCACGTGGTTCGGCCTCATCGCCGGTGAAGCGCCCCGCGCCGCGGGCATCGGCGATCTGCTTTTCGCCGCTGTCGACAATGCCACGCATGGTCGACAGCGAAGTCACGCGTTTCTCGTTGAAGTCAGGCGTAAAGGTCGCAGGCTCGATCTCCGGCGTGCCGGTTTCAAGCAGCCGGCCTTCGCGCTTCCAGCCGTCGAGGCCGCCATCCAGCACATAGGCCTTGCGCACGCCCATCACCCGCAGCATCCACCAGACGCGCGGTGCGGAAAAGAAACCGGGGCCGTCATAGACCACGATCGTATCATTCTCGCTGAGACCAAGTTCGCCGGCCTCTTGCGCGAAGAACTCCGGCGAGGGCAGGGAATGCGGCAGACCGGTGGTGTGATCGGCGATCTTGTCCTGATCGAAGAACACGGCGCCGGGCAGATGGCCGCTCGCGAATTCTTCCGCGCCATTGCGCTTGTGCGCCGGCAGATACCAGGACGCATCAACAACACGAAACCCTGATGTGCCGAGCTGTTTTTCCACCCAGTCCGCCGAAACGACGAAACGGCTCTTATCCGTGCTCATGATGTCTCTCCGATTTCAGGCAACAGCTTCAGGCGCGCCGAAACGAATGCGGAACCGCCTGTTCTCCTTGCCCTTCTTTTCTATCTTGGCAATGTGAATATCGCCCACTTCCTGCGTTTCGGAAACATGGGTGCCGCCGCAGGGCTGGCTGTCGATGCTGGAATTTTCGCCGATGCAGACGAGGCTGACCCGGCCAAGACCCATTGGCGGGCGCACATTCTTGGATTTGACGATGCCCGGATTGGCCTGCAATTCCTCGTCGGTGATCCATTGCAGGAAGACCGGATGGTTGGCTTTCACCAGCTCCATCAGCTTTGCCGTGACTTCGTCCTTGTCGATGGTCTCGGACATGTCGAAATCAACACGCGATTCGTCCTCGCCGACCGCCGCACCCGTGATCGGCCACTGACAGACGACGGAGAGCAGGTGGCAGGCCGTGTGCATGCGCATCAGCTTGTAGCGGCGCGGCCAGTCCACATGCAGCGTCAGTTTTTCACCGATCTCGGGCGAAGGCTGACCTTCGAGCGGCACATGGACGACGACGCTCTTGTCGGCACCGTTTTTGGTGATGCCAAGTTCGATGCGCGAACCATCCGCCCGCTCGAGAAAGCCGCTATCGCCCGGCTGGCCGCCGGAAGTGGCGTAAAAGCAGGTCTGGTCCAGTTCTATGCCGCCATCCTCATGCACCGCCGTGACGATCGCTTCTGCGGTAGAAAGATAAAAATCGTCACGGAACAGGGCATTCACAGGCATTTCGGCATGTCCTCAAACGGTTTCGTAGGGAACCGGAATCTCGCTCTTCGTCGCCAGCCACTGCGGCACGGGAAGTCCCTTGGAGCGCAGGAAATCCGGATTGAAGAGCTTCGACTGATAACGATTACCGTAGTCGCACAGTATCGTCACGATTGTATGCCCCGGACCAAGCTCGCGGGCAAGGCGGATTGCGCCGGCAATGTTGATGCCGGAAGAACCGCCGAGGCACAGCCCTTCCTTCGTGACGAGATCGAACAGCACCGGCAGCGCTTCCGCATCCGAAATACGATAGGAAAAGTCCGGCGTAAAACCTTCGAGATTGGCGGTGATGCGGCCCTGCCCAATGCCCTCGGTAATGGAAGAACCTTCGGACTTCAGGACCCCGTGCTTGTAGAATTCGTAAAGGGCGGCACCTTCAGGGTCGGCAAGGCCGATCTTGATGTCAGGGTTGAAATCACGCAGGCCGTCGGCCACGCCGGCCAGCGTTCCGCCTGATCCGACCGAGCAGATGAAGCCATCAACCTTGCCGTCGGTCTGGTCCCAGATCTCAGGCGCGGTGGTTTCGATATGGGCCTGACGGTTGGCGATATTATCGAACTGGTTGGCCCAGATTGCGCCGTTCTCATCGGTGGCGGCAAGCTGTTTCGCCAGCCGGCCGGAGACCTTCACGTAATTGTTCGGATTGGAATAGGGAGCGGCTGGAACCTCGACGAGCTTCGCGCCAAGCAGCTTCAGCGCGTCCTTCTTTTCCTGACTCTGTGTCTCGGGAATGACGATTACCGTCTTGTAGCCAAGTGCATTGGCGACCAGCGACAGGCCAATGCCGGTATTGCCGGCCGTGCCTTCCACGATGGTGCCGCCCGGGCGCAATTGTCCGCGCCGTTCGGCGTCGCGGATGATGTAGAGCGCGGCGCGATCCTTCACGGACTGGCCGGGATTGAGGAATTCCGCCTTGCCGAGGATTTCGCACCCCGTCGCTTCAGAAGCAGCCTTCAGACGGATGAGCGGCGTGTTGCCGATAGCACTGAGCGCAGAGGGATGAATGGTCATGATCGAGCCTTCTTGTCTGAGCGGAAATTAGGTGCCGTTATGTCCAGTTACAACCGCTTCAAGGCAAGAAATTATCTTCCCGGCTTTGGCTTAGCCACGCAAAATTTTGCCGATACCCAGTTTTATGTGGTCTTCTTCACTGCGGCATAGGCCGCAAGCGCTCTTTCCCGCGCTTTTCCGTGGTCGACGATCGGTAGCGGATAAGTCTTGCCGAGTTCGATGCCCGCCCTTTTCAGCGCCTCTTTCGGCGCTTCGAACGGCTTGTGAATGTATTTCCGCTCGAGCTTTTCAAGCTCGGGCACGAACCGGCGCACATAATCGCCGTCGCCGTCGAATTTCTCTCCCTGCAATATGGGGTTGAAGATGCGGAAGAACGGCGAGGCGTCCGCCCCCGAACCAGCTACCCATTGCCAGTTGGCGGCGTTTGAGGCTGGGTCGGCATCCACAAGTGTGTCGCGGAACCATTTCTCACCCTTCCGCCAGTCGATCAGCAGATGTTTGATGAGGAAGGACGCGACGATCATGCGCACCCGGTTGTGCATGATGCCGTGTTGCCACAATTGCCGCATGCCGGCATCCACGATCGGGTAACCCGTCATGCCGCGCGTCCAGGCCTTGAAGGATTTTTCGTCGTCTCTCCAGGCAAAGGCATCGAAACTGTCGTTCCAGTTCTTCTCGTTTAGTTGCGAAAAATGAAACAGCAGATGGTAGCAGAATTCCCGCCAGACGATTTCCTTACGGAAACGGCTGATATCGTTGGAGGCGATATGTCGCGAAAGCCCTTTCGTGGCGTGCCAGACGGCCGCCGGCGATATCTCGCCCGCGGCAAGATGCGGTGAAAGCAGCGACGTCGCGGGTTTCGCCGGAAAATCCCGGCCTTCTTCATAACCTTTCAGGGCACCATCGATGAAATCATCAAGTTTCTCCTGTGCGCCGTTTTCGCCGGGCGTCCATATGTCACTGAAATCCTTCGCCCAGTCCGGCTTGGTGGGCAGCAGTTTCCAGTCGGAGAGTTTTTCGGATTTCGGCCAGACCTCTGGCACCTTCAGGTTTTTGGGCGCATTCACCGGCGCATGTGGCTCCTCGCCACCCTCCAGCGCCCGCCAGAAAGGTGTATAGACGCGGTAAGGCCCGCCCGATTTCGTCTGCAGCCGCGATGGCTCATGCAGCAGCTGGCCGGAGAAGCTTCGCACCGTCAGGCCATCGTCGCGCAGCTTCTGTTTGAGCGCCGTGTCGGTGGCCATACCGGCCGGATCATAACGGCGGTTCCAGAAGACAGCCTTTGCGCCGGTTTCGGATATCAACCGGCACAGCGTCTGCTTGGCATCACCGCTTAAAAGCAAAAGACGGCTTCCGGCTTCTTCAAGCGCGGCGGAGAGGGCGAGAAGTGAATGGTGAAGCCACCATTCCTGCGCGCCGCCGAGCGGCCCAGTGAATTTTTCCCTGATATAGACGGGAATGACAGGCCCGCCGTGCTCCACAGCGGCAAGCAAAGCGAGATTGTCAGAAAGGCGCAGATCCTTGCGGAACCAGACGATGGCAGGAGAGGCTGTTGTCGGCATGAATAGACCCGGTTCACTTCCGCTTGAACGAGTGTTGAACCGCTTTGTTCCGCAAATCGGCTACAATGAGAAGATGGGGCACATGGTTTCTCGAGGGTTATTTTTTCGCTCTTGAAACCGCTGATGAAGGGAACCAACTGGAGGAGCCGGCGTTTGTCGCGGGTTAATGAAGCATGGAAGTGCAATCAATGTTGCTGAATGATGTTAAGTGGGAAAAGCCCGTTACCATATCCCTGGAGAACGGCGCTCCCAGAATTTTCAACGGCGTTTACGAAGCCTTCGATTTTCTCCAGCACGAATGGCCTGAGCGCGGCGAAAAGGCGCATGAACAGGCGTTGCGGCTGTGCCGCGCCTCGCTGATGGGCGACGTAGCGGGTGAAATCGCCCGCACCGCCTTCGTCGCCGCCAGCCGGCAGGCGTATTGCCTGATGGAGGACAAGGCGGAGGCACCGAATACGATCGCATCCTGAGCGTATTCACGACTGATGCACTGAAAGGCCACCCGGCAAAATCGGGTGGCCTTATTTTTTAGAGATAGGGTTTTTTCGAGATCAGGAAACGGGTTGTTTCGGACGCAGGATATGGCATCGTGTGCGCCCGAAAGCGGATGATGAATGCGATGACCAACCACTACGGCTATATTGTTTTTCCCACAGCTCTCGGCCATTGCGGCCTCGCATGGGCAGGGCGCGGCATCGCCCGTCTGCAATTGCCCGGTACTGACGCCGGCGAAACCGAAAAACTTCTCCTGCGACGTCTGCCGTCATCCACGATTGCGGTGCCGGAAACACGCACGCGTGAGGTGATTGCGATGATCACCCGTTATTTCGGCGGCGAGGCGATCGATTTCACCACCGTGGAGCTCGATCTGACCGGGCAGGAGCGCTTCTTCCTCGATGTCTATGGGGTTGCGCGGCAGATCGGCTGGGGCCGCACGACGACCTATGGCGGCATCGTGAAAGACCTCGGTCTTGGCATGGAGAAAGCCCGCGATGTCGGTCAGGCCATGGCGAAAAACCCGGTGCCGCTCATCATTCCCTGCCACCGGGTTCTGGCCGCCGGCGGCAGGTTGGGCGGCTTTTCTGCACCGGGCGGAACCACCACCAAATTGCGCATGCTGGATCTCGAAAATGCCGGCCGCAGCCGCGCCGATGAGGCGCAGGGCAGCCTGTTTTAAAGCAATGACAGATCAGGCCGCATGAATAGGCGTCTGATTTCTGCCCATTTCTCGTCAAATTGTCGCTAAATTGTCACAATACACGGACGCCCTCTAACATAAGGGCGAGACGTTTGAGAGTATCCGCGTTAATTCTATCCGCTGCCTTGGCTTTTACAGTCGTGGCGCCGGCCTCTGCCGGCATGCTGAACCAGGCAGAAAAATACACCGGGCTGCATGAGTCCAAGAACAATAAGAGCCTCAAGAACATTCTAGGCGCAAATCCGCGCAGCACCCCGTGGTGTGGCCTTTTCCTGCATGCGGTCGCCAATAAGGCCGGCCGCCAGTCGCCTAAATCCTTTGGATTTGCGAAATCCTGGACATCTTTCGGTTATGCCGTTCCGGTCAACCAGGCCAAACCCGGTGATGTCGTCGTCATTCGTAACGGCCGCGGTTATCATGCAGGCATTTTGAAGAGCATGAGCGGCAAGACGGCCCAAATCCTCGGCGGCAACCAGTCCGGCCGGGTGCAGGTCTCCAATTTCAACCGCAAGGCAATCGTCTCCGTCCGTCGCTGACGACGGGACAGCAGCATATTTCTGATAAAGGCGGGCTCTGACCCGCCTTATTCATGTCAAGAGGCCTATGGCTGCTCCCTGACGCCGGGTGCCGCCTCGCGCTGGTCGTCATCCTCTAGATCCGTGGCGACGATGAAGGCATCCTCGTGCTGCCGCGCCGCCTGCCGGCGGGCACGCAGGCTCATGCTCTTGTCCGGATAAATCTCGCCGTCGCTACCTTTCAGTTCACTGTCTGTCTCGAAGCGCGCCACGTCCTCATCGCGAATGTCGAGCGGTTCGGTTTTTGGTTTTTGCGGGCTGGTCATGAAATTGTCTCCTGCGGGTTTTCTGCAGGACAAACGATCCGCGGTCGGCGACGGTTCCCTTTCACGCGGAAATGCTCATTCCTTATGGGTCTTTGCGGAACAAACTCTGGCTTTTTCTGTTTTTTCAGTGGCACAATCGAAACCGGTGCAACAGGAAGAGGGAGGCCCGTTATGAGCCATGACCGCGAAGCCGCAATCCGTGAAAAAGCGCGCGCAATATGGGAGAGGGAAGGAAGACCCGACGGGCATCATGAACGGCACTGGATCGAGGCGGAGCGGCAGCTCTCCGCAGACGTGGAAACAGCAAAGTCAAAAAGCGGGAATGGCATGAAGAAATCCGCTGCCGCGAAGGCTTCGACGGAGAAGGCGCCTGCAAAGAAGACGCCAGCGAAGAAGGCACCCGCGGCAAAAGCCAAATCCCCGGCGGTGAAATCGCTTCAGAACGAACAGAAGTCTGCGAAAAACAACAAAGAAGACGATCTGACCGAGAGCCTTGAGGAGAGCTTTCCCGCAAGCGATCCGCCGGCGCTCACCAACGCGGCGAAGGCGACGAAACGGGCGGTCAAGAAAAGCTGATCCTAAGCTTACGGCGGACCCGCCAATGTGAGTGCTAACCAGTGCCAGCAAACGGATGTCGAGCAATTCCTGCCGACATCGCTTGGCCGGTCGATTGGACCGGCCAAAAGTAATGTTGCAACCGTTAACGGACAATCACGCCATACATCTGACCGTCATAGCGCGCGTGCGGGCGGTAGCGATAATCACCGCGCCAATCCCGCCGATCGCGCCATTCCCTTTGGTGTCGCCAGTTTTGGCGGTCGTAGTCGCGATAATATCTGTCTCGATCATAAGAACGATAATAGACGCCAGACGTGTAATACCCGCCCGTCCGGTATCCACTGTCGTCAACGCATCCGCTCAGGATGCCAACCGATACGAGGCAGATTGCTGCGGTTAGAAGCTTCATGATCTCGTCTCCCAATGAGCGACTTTAACGCGCCCTGATCTGCTCAAGTTCCATGTACTTAGAGTGGGATTGTCGGGCTGAACCCCGGCTGAACACATTATGTCCGCTAACAGCGGAGCGCGGCGCCGTAACCACGATGAGAAGAGCAAAGTGGTATCTCCGTTATCGCGAAGCTGATGCGCATGAGCACGCGAAAAAAGGCGACCAGAAATCTACTGCCGGTCTTGCCAGATGCTTCCAAGGGAATTTTTCAGCATTTATTTTGAAACATCTTCTGACTTTGTCCGTTTTCCACGCGCAAACGGAATTCAGCCGACAAAGCAGTAAAGAGCGCAGTGTTGCGAGTATGAAATATGTAAGCGGATCGGCATGAAGGGATTTAGCGGTATGTTACTTTTCTCATTCGTAGAAAAGTGGCTCCCCGGGCCGGATTCGAACCGGCGACCTGTCGATTAACAGTCGAATGCTCTACCGCTGAGCTACCAGGGAACGTACGCCGCTTGGCGCGGTGTGAGCGGGGTAATACAAATGCTTTTCCGATTTGCCAAGCGGTTTTTTCAAAAAAAACGCATTCCTCTTGTTTTATCTCGCCGGAGTCCCGATTTTCCGGGCTTATCGGCATTGAAAAAATTATCCACAGGCCAGGTGAAAAAGGGCAGTAGCGAATGAAATTCGGCATGGACCACAGAACGGGTCGCCTCAACCTCGGAAAATGGAGCCTTGCCATGCCGCGTTCGCGCGTCGGTAGGATCGCCACCGGTTCCGCTCTGGTGGTGGGCGGGACGCTTGGGTTCTTACCCATTCTCGGTTTCTGGATGATTCCGCTCGGTCTCATCGTGCTCTCGCATGATTTGCCGGCGGTGCGCCGCAGGCGGCGGCGGCTGGCGGTGTGGTGGGCATCGCGGCAGAACCGCCGCGAGACCCGTAATAGGGAGCGCTGAGGGCCTTAGCCGCCGATGGAGCTACTGATGCCCTGTCCGGCCCAAAAGGCGGCATAGGCCAGCGCGGTAAAATAAATCGCCGTCAGTCCCAGAAACAGATAACCGCCGAGCACGGTGACGCCGTCCCTCTGGATCATGCCGGCCGAAAGAAGCAGGATCGCGACACCAGGCAATGTGTTGGAAAAGGGAATGAAGCCAAGCGGCATCATCAGCAGCACGCCCGCCGTCATCAGTGCGAGTCCATTTATCCGGTTGGCGACGATGCCCGTCGTCAGGGCAGGAATGCGCGGGCGGATATACCCGTCGAGCTTGGAGACGATGGCGACGCCTTTCTGCAGCGCGGGAACAAGCTTTGCCGTTTCCATCTGGCGGTCGAGGATTTTTGCCGGCAGCCATGGCAGGCGGTTCAGCGTGATTGCGAGGCTGACAAGGATGATCGCCGCACCGAAAACCGTGCTGACGCCCGGAATGGAAACCGGAATGAGAAATGGCAGGGAGGCAATCGCGCAGATAAGCAACAGGCCCTGTTCGCCGATTGCTTCCATCAACTCGCGCAACGTGATCGTCTGGCCCTGCAGCTTTCCTATCAGCTTTTCAAGCGTCGTGCTGAGCTTTTCAGACGTGTCAGTGAATGCGAATTCGTTCGTCATGCGGCTTCCCGGGAGTTGTTTTACCTCCGGGGTTGATAACATTCATCCGGCCCGATGCCTATCACCGATAGAAACGCGGCCTTCACATTTGGTCGAGTGGTCCCGGTGTGATCAGTGCGAAACCCAACTGCTGTAGGCACCTGCGAGAAGAACCACCAGCAATATGACAAGTATGACCGGATTGATTGATGTAACGAAGCTTACATATTCCATGATAACTTCCTCCTCATTCCTCCACCTCTCATTCTACAGCAAAAGGGCGAGTTAATCTACCGCAGGCTGAAATTTCGCATTGCAGCAACTGCCCTCAGAGGCGGCGGGAAATGCTCGGCTTTATGATTTTTTGCGATGCAAAAATAAATCTTCCAACATTTGCCATTCTGTTGCGTTGTCTCTAATCCTCGTGCGGGAGTCGGTCGCACCGGCCCACGGTCTGCCATCGGCAAACCGCATGAAACACCACCGATATGCCTGCACCGCCTTCGCAACATTCTTTCCCGGGGACACGAAATGCTGAAAAACATCTATGCCTGGACGATGGCGCTCGCGGCGCGCAAAACCGCCGTGTGGTGGCTGGCGATCGTCGCTTTCGTGGAAAGCTCGGTTTTCGTCGTGCCTGCGGATGTGCTTTTCCTGCCCATGGTGCTGGCCAAGCCGAAAAAGGCGATGTTTTATGCCTTGGTGGCAACCGTCGCTTCGGTTCTCGGCGGCATTGCCGGCTGGTTTCTCGGCCATTATGCCTTTGAAAGCATCGCCCGGCCCATTCTCGAATTTTACGGCAAGCTCGACAGCTTCGAGCAATTGAAAAACTCCGTGAACTACGAAACCATCGTTCTTCTGCTGGTGACCTCGGGGCTCGCGCATCTGCCGCCCATCAAGGTCGTGACGATCCTCTCCGGTGCGGCCAATATCAGCCTCGGCCTGTTCATTGTTTCGGCCATCGTCGCGCGCGGCGCGCGCTTTTTCATCCTCGCCGGATTGCTGCAGCGATACGGGGAATCGGTGCGCCATTTCATCGAAAAACGTCTCGGCGCCATAACGGCCGCTGCCGCTGCCGCACTCATCGCGGTCTATGCGGTTTACGTTTTCGTGCGTTGATCAAGCGCAAATTTCCACTCTTACAATACTGTCGCATATCTTTCAGCTTACTGTCAGAATCTACATGTATCCGTTCTCTCGTCCAATGAGGGAACCGTTTTATTATGAGAAGATTCTGGAAGTGCTCGCTTTGGGGCATGGGTTTTGCTGTGCTTGCGGCAGGCGGTTACCTCTATGCCATTCAGCTTCTGGGCAATTTTCACGAGGTTGTCGCGGGGCAGTTTTATCGCTCCAACCAGCCCAGCAGTGAAGAACTGGTTCGTTACACCGAGGATCACGGAATCAAGACCGTGATCAATCTGCGCGGTTCCAACGAAGCGGAGAGCTGGTATCGCGACGAGGTGGAAACGTCGAAGAAGCTCGGCCTGAACCACATCGATTTCGGCATGTCGGCCAGCCGGGAACTGAATATGAATCAGGTTAACCAGCTGGTTGCGATCATGCGCGATGCGCCGAAACCCATTCTCATCCATTGCAAATCCGGCGCGGACAGAACGGGCCTTGCGACGGCGCTCTATCTCAGCCGCGTGGCACGTCTCGGTGAAAAAGAAGCGGAAAGCCAGCTCTCCATTCGTTATGGACATGTCGGCATTCCCTATCTTTCCGCAGCCTACGCCATGGACCGCACTTGGGAAAACGCTGAAAAAATGCCGATCATCGACGACTTCGCCATCGCATCCAACGAATATTAAGCACGGCTTCGAGCCTGCGTCACAGTTGATGCCGACGCCCTGCTTTATCCCTAAGTCCAGTTAGCGGTTATGCAGCCCCGAAATTGCCCCTTCGTCCTGCGGCCTAACGCCGACAGGCGGGGGCTTTTGCCTGAACGCGTAACCGGCTTCATGCCGCCGTGCCCGCTTCAGGGAGCCTGCCAGGGGCCGGCTGCGGAGACGGGATTTTAGTCTCGCCCCGTTCCCGGCTTCCACCCGCGTGTATATCCTTTTCCCATGATGGCGACGGCAAGGGAAAGCTGGTCCTGCAAATGCTCGATTTCGCCGAGAAGGGCCTCGACGGCCGCCTTCGCGTCGCCGTCATGGCACTGGATAACGTATCCCGCGATGTCGTCAGGCCTGATGGGGATGATTTTTTCAGCGTCGGACATAGTGGATGACCTCTCTTTTGTTCACTAAATGTTCTAATTTTAGCAGAGAGTCAACAAGGCAATGCGCGCCGTCCTTCCACGGTCGGCCAGGTTAAAATTGAGCGAATATTTTCGGGGATTTAACCGGAGAACGCCTCAGCAAAAAAAGGCCGATGGAGCCAATGTCGGGAGCGGGGACTGAGCCTGAGCCCAAGCTCTAAGGTTTGGTGTCGCCAGATACCCTCAATGAACCGATGGATCTTCGCCGTCCAGAAAGCTGCGAATCCCGTCTTTCTCACAGGTGGCCAGGAATTCTTCCCAGGCGTCCTTGTCGGTCGCGAAAGGCTCGTCCCAGGTGGTGACATCGTCGTGCTCGCTGATAACCTCGAGCGTCCAGTCTTGCTGGGTGCCTGCTGGCCGGTAAATATCAACGAGAACGGTGATGCCGTCATCCTCAAACTCGCCCGAGAATTCCGAGTGTTCTATTTTTGGGTTTTTGGCCATCTCAGCACACCTAATTATCAGGCTTGGAAAAATGCACACCCGAAACGGGTGTTTTCAATTCGCGCATAGCGCCAGCTACAGAGAGCTGAAACAAATATAGCCAGCTCTGGGGGAACTGGCTATCTATCTGATTTTAATGGTCGGAGCGGCGGGATTCGAACCCACGACCCCTTGACCCCCAGTCAAGTGCGCTACCGGGCTGCGCTACGCTCCGAACCTGAAAGCCGTTTATATATAAGCCTGTTAGGGCGCAAGCGGAAAATGGTCTTTTCATAAAAAAAGGAACAAAGAGTGTGGATGGCGGGAGAGGGCTGGAAAGGGGCAATGTGTCCTCTGGATGAACCGCCGTCAAACGCATGACATATCCTCTTCCCATCATGGTCGGAACAAGCCACCTTGTTTGGCGTTCAATCGCAACGGAATTCAAACTCAGGGAGACAACCATGTCCGAACTCGTCGTTGTTGGTTTTGACGGAACGGAAGAGGCCGATCGGGTCCTTCTGAAACTTGCAGGCCTGAGAAAGGAATATCTCGTCGATCTGGAGGATGCCGTGGTCGTCGTCCGCGATGAAAACGGCAAGGTGCATCTGAAGCAGAGCGTCAATCTGACGGCGATCGGCGCAAGCTCCGGTTTCCTGTCCGGCGGTCTATGGGGCGGTCTCGTCGGTCTGCTGTTCCTCAATCCGCTGGCGGGTTTCGCTATTGGTGGCGCGATTGGCGCCGGTACTGGTGCACTTGCGGGTTCGCTCACGGATTTCGGCATCGATGACGATTTCATCAAGTCGCTGGGTGAGACCATTCCGAATGGCTCTTCGGCGCTCTTCGTGCTGGTCCGCAAGGTGCAGCCGGAAAAGGTGCTGGCGGAACTGGAGGGCCTGCGCGGGCGCGTCATCAAGACCTCGCTGTCGCCGGCGCAGGAGGCGCAGCTGCAAAAGGCACTGTCCGGCGGAGGCGAACCTGCTGCCGCGCCAGCCATCTGAATGAGAAAAGCAACAACGCTGCGGCATGGTTCATGTCGCAGCAATCCGTTCAGGGGTGCCTCAACCGTATATCAGACGGTCAGGGTGCCGTTTTTCGCCTGTGGCCAGGTGAGATAATAATAACGGCTGCCGACGCCGCCGAAAAACGCATTGTCGCCGGAGATGGTGTCGACATAGGCACCGTTGGCGCTCTTGGCATAGGTCGAGCCGTCGCGTTTCAGATGTTCCTTCAGAAAGTCGCTCCATCCAGTCGTGGTGATCTCAGTCGAAGGTTTGGAGGTGGTTTCTGTATCAGATGCCGCATCCCAGGCCTTGATCTGTACACCCTCGGCGGGATCGGAGACGATGAGCGTGCCGGCCTTCAAGGCCTCCAGCATGGCGTTGGCCTGCGACGCCTTGCCCGGGTCCTTGCTCAACTCCTCCAACATTCCCTTCAGCCCTTTCATGAAATCGGCCTTGGTGATGTCGCCGGAGGAAGGCTGCGTATCCGTGACCTCGGTCTGCGTGTCGTCGCCGGAAGCCTGGCCATATTGCGCCAGAAGCTGTGCCAGCCTGGTATTGGTGGAAGAGGAGCTGTCGAGCCCATAGGAGCCGAGGAGTGCTGTCCGCGTGGAAGTGGATTGGGCGGCGGAATTGTCGTCCTGGTCCTTGATGGCCTTGAGGGCCAGTCTGGTGGCAGTCAGGCGCGTGGAAAGGTCGATGGAGGAGACCATAACTAGCTGTGTCCATGATCGGGCGATACGCATCATTCGTATCGAACCGGCTCGGCGGAAATCGTTCCCGCCTTTCGTCTCCTCTCATAAGAAGACCGGGTGCATCCAGGCCGTATTTCGGCTTGGGATGCACCCGGTCTTAAAGGCCGGACTTTGCGCGACGCTTGCGGCTTAATTCTCCTGAACGGAAACGCCGTTCGGGCCGATATTCATCTCGATCCCCTTCGGCTTGCTCTCTTCGTGCCAGACATAGGCTCCAAGGCCAACGAGGACCACAAGGAGTGCGCCGATGATGAAATAGAGATTATTGGTCTGCGTCATAAGATGTCTCCCCGTTTGACAATCAGAATTCGGGGGCTAAACGCATGAAATGGCGTAAGGTTCCGTAAGGGGAGGTCTTTATGCTGCGCGTGGACGGCGGCGCAGGCTCTCGCGTTTTTCCAGCGCCATGCACCCCCACAAGATGCCGAGCAGCAGGAAGAAATGCCGCCAGTGGTCGGTATCGATGACGGCGCCGATCATCACATGTCCGACGAAGGTCACCCAGGAAATGATCAGGAATGATTGCCAGGGACGTGGCCGCAGCAGATGTCTGAAACCGGCGGCAATCGTCCAGCAGATGAGGGTGAGATAGATGACGAAACCGAACCAGCCATGTGTGGTCAGGCTTTTCAGCCAGATATTATGTTCGGCGGCGGGAAAGATATTGTCGAACACCATCGGGCCAATGCCGAGCGGATGTTCCATGGCGAGCAGGAAACCGAGATAGTGGCGGGCAAAACGCCCGAGATGACCGCCATCATAAGATTGCACCGCCGAGGCACGACTGGAGAACAGATCCGCCACCTGCTTGAACTGCAGCGCGATGATAACGGCCGCGACCATAAGACCAGCGGCGACAAGGAACAGCACGAGGATTTTCAGGCGGAATGCCGCCGTCCGCTCCTTCAGGAGCATGACGAAGACGAGGAGAATGGTGGCGAACAGAAAGAGGCCCCAGGCCGCGCGTGAAAACGACAGGAAAATGCCAAGCGCGAGAATGAGCAGCCCGAAGATGCGCCAGGGCGCATGCATCGCCTTGCCGGTCAAAAGCCCATAGATGAGGTAAAGTGAGGGTGTCACCAGAAAGGGACCAAAGACGTTGGGGTCCTGGAAGGCACCCTTGGCGCGGTCGTAGAGCGTGAAGACCTCAAACCCCGGAATGGCATGGAAATAACCGATGATGCCGAGCAGTGATGTGATGAGCGCTGCCGCAAGCCAGGCGCGGAAGATCAGGAGAAGCCGCTGGTACTTGTCCTCGACAATTGCCGCATAAAACACCGAGGTCAGCGCCAGAAAGGTCGAGACGGCGAGATAAAGCGGTCCCTCATCCAGATCGGCCATGGTGGTAAGCGAAAGATAACCACCGACGTTGAATGCAAGCAACAGGCATAAAAGCAGGACGACGGTGCGCGAAAGGCGAAGGCCGAGCAGGAACCACAAGGCCACCTGTCCCACCATCATCAGCTCGTAAGGCGCCGGTTCGGAAATCACGAAACCGGAGAGAAACACACCGAACGCGATGAAGAACGCACCGATGAGCCGCATGGTGGCCAAGGGTGCGTCAAAATCTGCCGTGTGCTGGTAACCGGTATGGGTCAATAGGCATTTTCCGATTTGAGCAGCCGGATCGGCGTCAGGAACAGGATCTTCAGATCGAGAAACAGCGACCAGTTCTCGATGTAATAGAGATCATATTCGGTCCGGAACTTGATCTTGTCGCCGTGGTCGATCTCGCCGCGCCAGCCATTGATCTGCGCCCAGCCCGTCACCCCGGGCTTGACCTTGTGGCGGGCGAAATAATGCTCCACCACCTCGGTATATTTGAGATCGCCCGTCTGCGCGTGAACGGCGTGCGGGCGCGGACCGACCAGAGAGAGGTCGCCGTAGAGAACGTTGAAAAGCTGCGGCAACTCGTCCATCGAGGATTTGCGCAGGAAGCGGCCGACCGGCGTGACGCGCGGATCGTTCTTCGTGACGGCCTTTTTCGCCGTGGGGTCGCTGAGTTCCGTATACATGGAGCGGAACTTCCAGACATTGATCGTTTCATTGTTGAAGCCGTGACGCTTCTGCTTGAAGAGGACCGGGCCTTTGGAGGTCGTTTTCACGGCAATTCCCGCAGCCAGCATCACCGGCCAGAAAAGGGCGATCCCCATGAGGCTGAAGGTGATGTCGAACAGCCGTTTCGCCACCGAATCCCAGTCGCGGATCGGCTTGTCGAACACATCGAGCATCGGCACCTTGCCGACATGGGAATAGGCGCGCGGGCGGAAGCGCAATTTATTGGCATGGGCGGCAATGCGGATATCGACCGGCAGCACCCACAGCTTGCGCAGAAGCTGGAGAATGCGCGCCTCGGCGCTGAGCGGCAGGGCGATGATCAGCATGTCGAGCTTTGTCAGGCGGGCGAACTCCACCAGCTCCGCAAAGGTGCCTAGTTTGGGGTAACCGGCGACGACCTCGGGAGACCGCTCGCTTTTCCGGTCGTCGAAAATGCCGCAGATGCGGATGTCGTTATCGGACTGCTGCTCCAGCGAACGGATCAGGTCTCTTGCGGCATCACCGCCGCCGACGATGACGGCGCGGCGTTCCATGACGCCGTTGCGGCCCCAGTGGCGAATGGCAAAGCCAAGGATCAGCCGACCAGCGAAAATCGCGATCGCGCCCGTCGCATACCAGATGGCGAAGGCCTGCCAGGAATGCAGCGTTTCCGGAAAGAAGACAAGAAGGAAACAGGCAATTCCCACGAAGGAAAGGCAGACGGCACCCTGAATGCGGGCGAACATTTTCAGCGGCGTGCGCAGCGTGGGAAGCTGATAGCAATCACCCGCCTGCAGGAGAAAGACGCAGAGTGCCGCACCCAGCACGCCACCGCTGAAAACCTTGAGGAAGGTTTCAAGGCCGCGATCGGCTGCAATGCCGTTGACGACGGCAGCTATGACCACGAGCATCGTGAATTCGAGAAGCCGCAACTGACCGATCACCATATTGGGCGAATGGTTGCCGGCGCGAAGCTGGTTGGCGATCTGCTTCGCAAGCGGATTGAGAACGACGGTTTCGGATGCCGCAGCCCCCCCGGCTTCGTAGTCGGAGAGTTTCTTGCGCAATGACGCCAGATCGAATTGCAGTCTGTCCTTGTCAGTCTTGGTCATTGCTTTGGTCCGCACCATCAAGCGCATCGGTCCGAAAGCCGCATTCGATTTTCGACGGGACGATACGCAACTTCAAAGTGGTAGAACCTCCCAGTCACGTCTGGATGGACGAGAGGGGACTCTACGAGCTGGAAACTAGCCGAAACATGCTAAGAAACGTTTATGATAGATTTCTACAGGACGGCTGGAATATACAATTAAAAATCGTGTTTCTGAAATGACTTTAAGTCGTCAGCAGGTCACGATAGAGCTTCATCATCTCATCGGCCATGACCGGGGTGGAAAATTTCGCCTTGAAGCTGTCGGGACGCGGCATGACCCGCTGCGCCCAGTCGGCATCCTCTGCATCCTTGACCATGATCCGCGCCAGCGCATCGGCGTCACCGGCCGGAACAAGCGCCTCGCTGTCTTCTCCAAGAACTTCGGGAATACCGCCAACGTGTGAGGCGATGACGGTTTTTCCCGCCGCAAGCGCTTCCAGAACGATATAGGGCATGGCTTCCGCGCGGGAAGGCACCACCACCGTGGTGGCGAGTTCGAAGGCCTGTCTGGCGGGCATGGCGGCATGCATGGAAATGCGCCGGGAAAGCCCTGCCGTGTCGATCATCGCCGCATATTTGTCCCTGTCGGGTCCGTCGCCGACGATGACGCCGGACATGGGCCGGCCGATGTTGCGCTCCATCTTTGCGAAGGCTCTAATGAAAACATCCGGTCCCTTGAGGTCACGCAGCATGCCGATATAGAGGAAACGGGCGGCACCTTCGCGGGGAAGGACGGTTTCGAATTCGCTCTCCTGAACGCCATTATAGATCATAGCGGTGCGGGTGCGCGGCTTGCCGACCTTGGCTTCGTAAGTCTCCTGTTCGAAATTGCAGACGAAACAGAGCGCATCCGTGAAATGCTCCTGAAATCGCTCCAGCCGCAGGAAGAGCTGCCCCTTCAGGCTGTTTCGGGCATAATGCAGGCTGCCGCCATGCGGCGAATAGAGGCGGGCTACGCGATACCTGTTCGCCCGCAGGAGTGAGCCGATCAGCCGGGCAAGAGCGCCACCCTTGGCGCTGTGCCCGTGCAGAATGTCCGGCCGCAAACTTTTGATGTGTTTGTAGGATTTCCAAAGCGCCAGGAGGTCGCCGGGGCTGATCGACCGGCGGATGGGCAGGCGGGTGAGGCCAAGCTCCAGCATCGGGGTGATTTGCGCGAAAAGCCGTTCCTCGTGCGCACCGCCGGTGGAGCTGTCGCAGACGATGCCGACCTTGTGGCCTTGCCTGACATGTTCCTCGATCAGATCGCGCACATGGCGGAAAACGCCGCCCACCGGGGAGCGGAAACAATGAATGATGCGCAGGGGAGGGCCGTCATCCGACACGTTCACCGCTCCGTTTTCAGAAGAAGCGTTCGCGTACATAGACGGTATCGCCCGCCAGAATGGGCGCGCTGATCCCGATGCGGCCGGTCATCACCTCGGCATTGATCTTGCGGGTAATGTCGACATCCGCCTGGTTGGCGCGCGGAGTGAAACCGCCGGCAATGGCGATGGCGTTTTGCACGGTCATGCCCGGCACATAGGAATATTGGCCGGGACGACCCACTTCACCCATGATGAAGACGGGACGGTAACGGTCGATTTCGATGGTCACGTCGGGATCGCGCAGATATCCCTGCCGCAGCTTCGCGGCAATGGCGGCTTCGAGCTGCGGCAGCGTCTTGCCGCGCGCGGGAACCTGACCGACGAGCGGGAAGGCGACGTAACCCGCCTGATCGACGGTATAGGTATTGGTCAGCCCGACCTGTTCGAAAACGTTGATGCGCAGCCTGTCACCGCTATCGACGTGATAGGGTTGCAGTGCGGCCTCATTAAATGAGCGCGGTGCGGGTTGATATGCCGCGCAACCGGAAAGGGCCGTCAAAACGGCAAGCGTCAGTGCGGTGACATGTCGTGATCCGGCGAGCGGCATCTCATCTGGCTCCGAGTCGATCTTTGACCATTCTTATCGTTCTGTTAGGGTTAATGGCCGGTAAACATCAGGCGCGAGCGATGATAATAGCGGCTTTATTTCGTCGGATTCTCCGAGATTAACGGTTGTGTTACCGGCAAGACTTAAACTTCGCGAAAATTGGCCATCTATATTTGAGCGCCCGAGGTTTGTCTCGGTTACGGAGCTTGCATGAACGGCGATCGCATTGATGACAGGGATGTGGATATCGACCTTGCGCAACTTGTTGCGGCGATATGGCGACGCAGGGTGCGGATAGCGGCGATTACCCTTCTCTCCGGGGGCGCCGCCTTCGTGGCTGCCAGCATGATGTCGCCTGCCTATAAGGGCGAGGCGCGCGTGCTCATCGAATCCCGCGCGGCCTCTTTCGGCGCCTCGCAGCAGTCCAATGCACCCGCTGAACCCGTGCTTGATGAATTGACCGTTTCCAGCCAGGTGCAGATCCTGCAGTCGGTCGACCTCATCAAGCAGGTTGCGAAAGACATGAAGCTTTATGAGCTTGATGAGTTCGATCCGGAAGCCCACCCTTCCTTTGTTTCGCAGCTGCTGGTCGCGGTCGGCCTCAAGAAGGATCCGCTGCAGGTTCTGCCCGAGGAGCGGGTGCTGACCGCCTTCCGGGAGAAATTGCAGGTCTATCAGGTCGAAAGCTCGCGGGTCATCACAGTCGAATTTTCCTCGAAAGATCCGAAGCTCGCTGCCGCCATCCCCAATGAGATGATGAAGGCTTATATTTCGCTGCAAAGTGGCGCGAAGCTGGATACCAGCACGGAAGCGGCACGCTGGCTGGAGCCGGAAATTGCCAATCTGCGCGAGAAGGTGCGTGAGGCGGATCGTAAGGTCGCGGATTATCGTGCCTCGTCCGATCTCCTTTCGGCCGGGCAGGGCGAAACGCTTGCCACCCGCCAGCTCAGCGACATCTCTACCGAACTCGGCCGTATCCGTGGCGAGCGCGCCAATGCGGAAGCGCGGGCCGAAGGCGTGCGTAATGCGCTGGCAAGCGGCCGCGCGCTCGATACCTTCCCCGATGTCGTCGCCTCTCCGACGATCCAGAGGCTGAAAGAAAACGAAACGACGATCCGCAGCCAGATTTCCGATCTTTCCTCTTCGTTGCTGGAGGGCCATCCCCGCATAAGGGCGCTGCGCAACCAGCTTTCCGGCATAGAGCGGCAGATTCAGGAAGAGACACGCAAGGTACTCGCAAGCCTTGAAAACGAGGCGAATGTATCGCGCCTGCGCGAACGGCAGCTTGTCCAGCAATTGAACGTGCTGAAATCTGAAAGCGTGCGGGCCGGCGAGCAGCAGGTGGGCCTCAACGATCTCGAGCGCGAGGCCTCGGCCCAGCGGCAGCTTCTAGAAACCTATCTCGCCCGTTACCGCGAAGCGACGTCGCGGGCAGGCTCGGTGGATTCCACGCCCGCCGATGCGCGTGTCATTTCGGCGGCGGTGGAACCGCGTGAACCCTATTTCCCGAAAACCGGCGCCATCACCATTGTGGTGACGCTCGCAGCCTTTCTGCTCTCCTGCATCGTCGTCATGCTGGTGGAACTCTTCACCGGCCGGGCTCTGAAGCCGGTGGGCCGCAGCCAGGTCCCGCCGCTCTCCGATCCGCCACCGCCGGCACGCGCGCGGACCGAGACGGATGAGGCCGCGGACGTGCCGGAACAACCCATTGCCGCGCGTCACGAGACAATCCAGCCGGCTCCCCAGGCCATTCCGGTCGCGGCGCACCATAAGGTCGCCGAGGAAGAGCCGCAGATGCCTGTAACAACCATGGCTGCGATACCGGCCTTGCCAAAAGAGGAGGTGGTTGCAACGCGAGAGGTGGCGGCAGAAGAGGATATCGACACGTCGGACGATTTTTCGATCGACGCCGTTGCGGGTTTTCTTGCTACGCGGCTTGCCAAGCCGGTCGCCGCCGTCGTGTCGCCGGCTGGTGATAGCGGTTCGACCTCGACCGTGATGCTGGCGCGCGCCTTGTCAGAAATGGGCCGGTCGGTGGTTCTCGTCGATATGACGGCGTCTGGCTGTCCAACGCGGCTGATGACACCCGAAGCCGGGCTTCCCGGTGTCATGGACCTTCTGGCCGGTGCGGCCGCCTTTGGTGAAACAATTCACGGAGACCGGCTGTCCGACGCCCATATCGTGCCGCGCGGCAACGCCCAGCCGCGTGAGGCCATGCGCGCCATAGATCGTCTGACGATGATCCTCAGCGCGTTGTCAGATGCCTATGATACGGTTCTCGTCGAGTGTGGCGCGGTGCAGATCGCAAGTCTTGAGAAAATGCTGCGCAATCTGCCGGCGGAAATAATCGTTTCCGTTCCCGGCCAGGACGGTGAGATGCTGGAAAAGACGCTCGATGACCTGGTGGCACAGGGCTATGAGCAGGCGTTGCCGATGACCGGGATGCGCAAACCGGATCATCTGAGCGCCGCCTGACGGGCCGCGAAACCCCGCTCAGTCGGCGGCCGAGGCTTCCGCTCTTGGCCGCCCGGCGCGAAAACGCTGGATCAGTGCATAAAGCGCCGGATTGGATTTGATCAGGCTCTTCGTCCGGGCGATGGCGACATAGGCGGAAGCCGCTGCCCGGCCCTTCAACGTCACCGGCAGGAATATATCGTGCTGCGCGGTGGAAAGCGGGCACCAGCTGCGTTTGTAGAGCTGGTCGCCCACACCGAAATCGAAAATCGCCGCCTTTTCACGACACGCCCTTTCGATCATCAGCCAGAACAGCAATTCGCCGGGACTGAGTTCTGAAAAAGATTCATCGATCGAACCGAACTGGCAGATGATGTGATCCTGCTTGCGCGAAAGACCGGCGACGGCAGCGATGATGCCTTCATTTGCGCCACGCAGGCGAATCGCGTGCAGCTCCAGCAGAGTGTCCGTGCCCGTTTCCTGGAAGTTGGCCAGATCGTAGAAGAAGTCTTTCACCGACTGGTCGCGAAATACATCGGGAATGCGCTGTGAGGCAAAGCGAGTGGCCTTTTGCCGGAAGAATGTCTGCAATAATTCGCATTTTTCCTTCGGGGATCGGGCGATCACATGGCTGTAGCCACCCATTTCCTCCGCCCTGCGGCTCTGGATGCGGAATTTCTTCCGTCGTCTCTTGGCATTGACCTGCCGAAGCGTGGCTTCGAAACTGTCGAGCAGGGGAAGCTGGAAGGCCGGGTTCTGGTTTTCGACGGAGGCCAGATAGGAGAGCGGACTGGTCCTGCCGCGCCAGATCAACGGGATGTTCTGCAGCGCGAGAATATCGGCCCGGCCGTCAAGCAGCTTGCGCGCCTCGCGGGCAATCGCCGCGGCGATTTCCTGTCCGGCGCGAGCGGCAAAGGCCGGTTCGAAAAGCCCGGTATTGATATTGTTGAAGCGGCCGCCGGGAAAACGCGCCTTGCGGATACCGCCTTCCTGCACGATTTCGAGCGGCAGCAGGAAGATGGTCCTGCCGTCCTGCCGGCCACGCAGGGTCAGGAGGGCACTCTCCTGCGTTTGCGCCCAGATGGAACACCAGCCAAAGCCCTGATGCAGCGAATTGAGCGGGTCGTTTTCCAGCTGTTCCCAGTCGGAGCGGATGGACTTGGCGTCGTCAACGAGATCGATCACCAGACGATCGGCACCGCGCCGCTCGTTGTGCACGGCGGTCGGCGCTTTATCCTCGCTGATTGTGACCGGCCCCTCAGCCACCATCCACTCTCTCCGGTTGTTTCGGTCGGACTATATCCTTGAGCGGCAAACAATCTGTTTATAAAATTGCGACCTCAGGGTGTCGCGTAGTCGCCTGCGATTAGCCCTGTTTTTTAGGACCGGCCATCCATTTGATGATCAGCATCGCTGGCAATATCCACAGAATGCCGCTCAGTACGAAATAGGCGAGATGCACCCACCAGGGCGATTGCGCCAGCGTCGCCGACGCGATGGCCGTCGCCGCTACGGCGTAAACGACGACGAGGCAGATGATGACGACGGTGCCGATAAGCGATCTGAGGCGAGGGTGCATGAAATCTTCCATCATTGAATGTCTGCGCAGGACTATACCGCCGCGACCGCATGCCGCAAACCCTGAGGCCTTGTTTTGTGGTGCCGGTTGGGGCTAATCAACATGACTGTATGAGGGAGACCTGAAAGATGCGTTCGAACGGCATGACGATGGCAAATGGTTCTGTGGACATGGTGGTGGAGGCCGCCCTGCAGAAACAGGAAAAAGACCGCCGCCTGCTGCGCATCTGGCTGCGCGTCGTGCTTTTCACGCTCTTCTGTCTGGTCCTCGTCGGCGGCGCCACGCGGCTCACCGAATCCGGCCTGTCGATCACGGAATGGAAACCGATTCACGGCGCGATACCGCCGCTTTCCGTGGCTGAGTGGGAAGAGGAATTCCAGCTCTACAAGCGCATTCCCCAATATCAGGAAATCAACAAGGGCATGTCGCTTGATGAGTTCAAGACGATTTTCTGGTGGGAATGGGCCCATCGCCTGCTTGCCCGTACCATCGGCCTCGTCTTTGCCCTCCCGCTTGCCTTCTTCTGGCTCACCGGCCGCGTTGAAAAGCGCCTGCGCCTGCCGCTGGTAGGCCTTCTGGCGCTTGGCGGTTTCCAGGGCTTCGTCGGTTGGTGGATGGTGTCATCAGGCCTCGTCAACCGCACGGATGTCTCGCAATATCGCCTCGCCACCCATCTGACGATCGCCTGCCTCATCTTCGCGGGCTGTATGTGGATATTGCGCGGCCTGTCGCATCATTCACCTGATGCGGCGGATGAGCGGACGGGCAGGGGCTTTGCCGCGCTGCTGACGGTACTCTGTCTGTTCCAGATCTATCTCGGCGCGCTGGTGGCGGGGCTGAATGCCGGCCTGTCCTATAATACCTGGCCGCTGATGGATGGTTCGCTGGTGCCGGGTGATCTCTTCCTGCAACAGCCCTGGTGGATCAACCTGTTCGAAAATCCGAAGACGGTGCAGTTCATCCACCGTCTCGGCGCCTACACGCTGTTTGCCGCCACGCTGTGGCATATGGTGTCGATGGCCCGTGCCTTGCCCGGCACGCCGCATGCCCGCCGCGCTGTGCTGTTCTTCGTGCTCATCTCCATTCAGGCGGGACTCGGCATCACCACGCTTCTGATGCATGTCGATATCCATGTCGCTCTCGCCCATCAGGGCATGGCGCTGCTGGTGCTTGGTTTTGCTGTCGCCCATTGGCGCGGGTTCATCGGTGAATATCCGGCACCCGTCGCGGTCGAACTCAGGGACTGACCGCGCTTAAAACTGTTTCAGCACTGCCTTGATGGTTGCCGCGACGGCGAGTTCGTTGTCGCGCTCTTCCGCATTTTCGTCCTCTTCGTGCCAGGTGGCCGAAAGGCAGCCATAGGCAAAGGCATATTGCAGCAATAGCCGTTCGTCCCGTTGCAGCGTCCGGGAAAAGATCGCTGCCATGGAGGCGATGCGTGCTTCGCTGCGGGTGAGGTCGAAACGGTCGAGCGGATTGGAGAACATGTTGGCGACATCGAGCGCCGCATCGCCGATCAGGCCGGCCGGGTCGATGATGATCCAGCCGCGATCGCTGTGCATGATATTCTCATGGTGCAGGTCGCCATGCAGCGGCTTGATATTCCGCTGCTGATCTATCAGCGTCTGCGCAAGCCTTGCTGCCTCGACAAAGGGGCTGTCGACGCCGTCGGAACGATCCTGTTCGGCCTTGCGGAACAGGCTTTCGAAATAGAGCGGCAGCGTTAGCAGGCTGGACGGCGGCGGCTGCTCTGATGGCTGGTGATATCTAAGCAGAACCTCAGCGGCGATTTCCGTGGTGGCATCGTCGTTGCCATCGCGGAACAGCACGTCGCGAAGGGTCTCCGTGCCCGCATGTTCCATCAGCAGAATATTGTCGGAGCGGTCGAGCAGTTCGACGCAGCCGATACCCGCGCGCCATGCGATGAAATCCGCGCCGCGAAGGCTGTCTTTAAGCACCTTCTTTTTCAGAACCTTGCCAATGGCAAGAGAGCCGTCCTTGCGCGTCAGTTCATACACGATGCCGGCCGGTGTATCGGCGATGCGTTTTGCGGCCTCGATATTCCACGAGGCTGGAAAAGACGGCGTGGTATTATTCATGCGAAAAATCTCATGCCGACAGCATCAGTTCCATATTCTGCACGGCCGCGCCGGAGGCGCCCTTGCCGAGATTGTCGAGCAACGCCACGAGATTGATGTGCTCGCCGCCTTCCGTGCCGAAGACGAAGAGCTTCATCGTGTCCTTGCCCGCCAGTTCTTCCGCATCGATGCGGGAAAGCCCCTTGCTTTCGGCAAGCGGAACGACACTGACGATGTCCTGACCGGCATAATGGGCCACCAGTGCGGCATGGATCGTTTCGATTGTCGTGCCTTCCTTCAGGTCGGCGGCAAACAGCGGCACCTGCACGATCATGCCTTGCGGGAAACGACCGACGGAGGGCGAAAACAGCGGTGCACGGTCGAGCTGGCCGTGGATGGTCATCTCCGGCACATGCTTGTGCTTGAGCGTCAGGCCATACAGGAAATTATTGGCGCTGATGGCGTCATCGCGGCTCTGGTCTTCCATCTGCGCGATCATCTGCTTGCCGCCGCCGGTGTAGCCGGAAACCGCATTGACGCTGACCGGATAACCGTCCGGCAGGAGGCCTGCGGTGCGAAGCGGGCGCAGAAGGGCGATCGCGCCGGTAGGGTAGCAGCCCGGATTGGCGACGAGGCGGGCGGAACGAACCTTTTCGCCCTGTTCCTTATCCATTTCGGCAAAGCCATAAGCCCAGTCCTGATGGACGCGATAGGCGGTCGAGGTGTCGATGATGCGGACATTGTTGTTGCCGGCCACCATGGAGACAGCCTCCTTCGAGGCATCGTCCGGCAGGCAGAGGATCGAAATGTCGGCGTTGTTGAGCATATCCTCGCGCATCGCCGCATTGCGGCGCTCGGCCTCTGGAATGGACAGCAGCTCGATATCGCGGCGACCGGCAAGGCGCGTGCGGATCTGCAGACCCGTGGTGCCGTGTTCGCCATCGATGAAGATCTTCGCTGTCATGTCCTTGTCCTGACTTTTCAAAGGGTTGAAAGGGTATTCGGAATCAGTTCGGCAAGTGCCGTTTTGCTTGTCAGCCAGCCTTGGCCAGCCGTTCGGCACGCAGGCCAAGCATATACATTGCAACGGTCGCTCCGGCAATGGCGGTAATATCCGCATGGTCGTAAGCGGGGGCCACCTCCACCACGTCAGAACCGCGAATATCAAGCTGGCCAAGCCCGCGCAGAACCGAGAGAGTTTTGGCGCTGGTCGGTCCGCCGGCGACAGGTGTGCCGGTGCCAGGTGCGAAGGCGGGATCGAGGCAATCAATATCGAAGGTCAGGTAGACCGGCATGCCGCCCGTGTGCTTGACGATCAGCGAAGCGATATCACTCGCCTTCATTTCTTCCACCTCGTAACCGTGGAGAATACGGATGCCGAAATCGTCGGGTGCATGGGTGCGGATACCGATCTGGATCGAACGATCAGGATCTATCAGCCCGTCGCGCACCGCACGCGCGACGAAGGAGCCGTGGTCGATGCGCTTGCCATCATCGAACCATGTGTCCTGATGCGCATCGAATTGCACCAGCGCCAGCCGCCCATGCTTGGCCACATGCGCTTTCAGCAATGGCCAGGTGATGAAGTGATCGCCGCCGAGCGTCAGCAGATAATCCGTCTTGGAGATGATTCTGCGCGCTTCCTTTTCGATCGTATCGGGCGTTTTCCAGTGGTTGCCATAGTCGAGCAGGCAGTCGCCATAATCGATGGTCGGCATATGGGCGAAAAGATCGCGAGCGAAGGGATATTGCGGATCATTGTCGAAGATCGCCGAGGCGCGGCGGATCGCCTGCGGCCCGAAGCGCGCACCGGGCCGGTTGGAGGTTGCCGCGTCAAAGGGAATACCCCACACGGCCGTCGAAACGCCCTTGAGATTCTTCGTATATTTACGCCGCATGAAGGAGAGGACGCCCGCATGGGTGGGGTCGGTCGCGGCCGAAGTCAGCGTTGTCGAGGTAAAGGCATGGTCGATTGTTTTGGCCGGCATATGTCACCCCATCGCGTTTTGCGTTGAAGGTGCTGCCTTCTCGCCGAAAAAACAAGGGACGAGAGCCATGAAAAAAGGCGGAGCCGAAGCCCCGCCTTTCGAAGTTCTGAACGAACTGTTCCGATAAGCGATTAACGCTTGGAGAACTGGAACGAACGGCGGGCCTTGGCCTTACCGTACTTCTTACGCTCGACAACACGGCTGTCGCGGGTCAGGAAGCCACCCTTCTTCAGAACGGAGCGCAGGCCCGGTTCGAAGTAGGTGAGTGCCTTGGAAACACCGTGACGAACGGCACCGGCCTGGCCGGAAAGACCGCCGCCTGCAACCGTTGCAATGATGTCGAACTGACCCGAACGGGCAGCTGCGACCAACGGCTGCTGGAGGATCATCTGCAGAACCGGACGTGCGAAATACGTGGTGAAATCGCGGCCGTTGATGATGATCTTGCCAGAACCGGCCTTCACCCATACGCGGGCTACGGCGTTCTTGCGCTTGCCGGTCGCGTAGGAGCGGCCGAGGGTGTCAACCTTGCGGACGTGCACGGGAGCCGAAGCTTCCGATGCCGGGGCGAGGTCTTTCAGAGAGGAAAGATCGGCCATTATCAGGCGCTCCTTACGTTCTTCTTGTTAAGCGCGGCCACGTCGAGAACGGTGGGCTGCTGTGCTTCGTGCGGGTGGTTAGAGCCGGCGTAAACGCGCAGGTTCTTCATCTGGCGACGGCCGAGCGGGCCGCGCGGGATCATGCGCTCGATGGCCTTTTCAACGACACGCTCCGGGAAGCGGCCTTCGATGATCTGGCGAGCGGTGCGCTCCTTGATGCCACCCGGGTGACCGGTGTGCCAGTAGTACTTCTTGTCGGAATACTTCTTGCCGGTGAAGGCAACCTTTTCCGCATTGATAACGATGACGTTGTCGCCATCATCAACGTGGGGGGTAAAGGTAGCCTTGTGCTTGCCGCGCAGGCGGGTTGCAACGATGGTGGCGAGGCGACCAACAACGAGGCCTTCGGCGTCGATGATGATCCACTTCTTCTCCACCTCAGCGGGCTTCTGAACGAAAGTAGACATGGATTTCACTTTCTAACGTGGACCCGTCACACTCTTGATAAAAGAGCATACGGGCGTTTCTTGTTGCTTGATTTGGTTGCCGTTAAAGGCAACCGCAAATGACCCTATTCCGGCTGGAATCCGATCTGGCGCGCTTATACGGTGTGTGCGTGAAAGCGTCAATATGACGGATTTTGCGGGCTGTAAAAATAACTGAATTAAAACAGCATGTTAGTTGCGGGGTATTATTTTACCCCATTAAATCGACCCATTTTAGCCGAGCCGCATCACCAGAACGCCCGCCGCGATGATGCCGCCGGCGAGATAACGCCAGATGCTGGCGCGTTCCTTCAGGATGACGACGGAGATCACCAGCGCAAAGAGAATGGAGGTTTCCCTGAGTGCCGCGACCACGGCGACGGGGGCTTTGGTCATGGCATAGAGCGCCAGACCGTAGGACAGAATGGAGCCGCCGCCGCCGATCAGGCCGCGCCACCAGTTGCGCCGAACGTGCTGCGCAACCGGGCCGACGCCGCGCTGGTAAAAGGCAAAACCGAACAGCAGCACCGGCGGCAGAAGCGACATCCACAGCGTATAGGAGATCGCATTGCCGGAAAGCCGCGCTCCCACCCCGTCGACGAAGGTGTAGGAGGCGATCACGAAGGCATTGAGAAGGGCGACCAGGATCGCCTTTCCACCGCCGCGCCGCGCTTCGAAAGCCAGCGTCAGGATGCCGCCGGAAATGACGGCGATGCCGGCGAGTGCGAGCGGGCTTAACACCTCGCTGAGAAACAGGCTGCTCGTTGCGGCAACGATCAAAGGCGCCACGCCGCGCATGACGGGATAGACGAGGCCAATATCGCCGATCGTATAGGCGGCGGCGACAAGGCGGAAATAGGCGAATTGCAGAATGGCCGAGGCAATCAGAAAAGGTATGGCCACCGGCGTCGGAAAGGGCAGGAAAGGCAGAAAGGGCAAGGAGCAAGCCGCAGCCCCTGCCGCAATCAGCGAGGCGTCCAGCGATTTGTCGGACCCGGATTTGACCAGCGCATTCCATCCGGCATGCAGCACCGCGCCGAGGAGCACCAGAAGAAGAATGTCAAATGTCACAATAAAGACTCGCTCGCCGGCTACTTTTGGCAACCTATAGCATTGGTTTGAAAACCGGAATCGATTTCCCGCGGGCAGCAAGCCTTTTCCGATTGCCCATGCACACGATTTTCGACCGCACAAGCCACCCGGGCGGGATGCACCTTGCCGCAGATATTGCTACACGCGTAAAATTTGCGCTTTGTTCACGTTTTGCAAATGAGGAATGATTTTGCGCGGGCTTGATGCAAGGTTCTGCTCAGGATTTCATCTATCAGGCGCGGGCACCAGTGCTGGATGCACGGCTCGTCGTTCCTCCAAGGGGCACATTTTGGGCTAAAAATATGACTTGTTTCACTAAATGTTCCCGCTGATCCCCTATGGGTATTTTGAGCGGAAGGTGTATCAATTCGCAGATGACATTCTTGAAAATAAATTTCATGTATTCGCATAATGATGAACTGTAACGTTATAGTCTGGGGTATTGATTGGTTTACGACATAACTTATTGAAAATTAGATATAGCTAATTTAACTGCGAACGGAATGAAAACAAACAGGAGACGAACGGCGCATGAATTGCACGTCAATGTTGTTTGCGCTGGTATTCAGGTCTGTCTGCGCCGTTTTTAAAAACTGGACAGAAATAGTCAATACAATCCGAATTCCCGTGTTTGGTGAAATCATTTTGCGTGGACAACAAGCGGCCGCTGCAGGGCGCTGAACTCTCCGTGGCAGCGATTTTTGGGCCGGGCAGGGGTTCAAGAGAACGGAAAGGCTTCCTAGATTGGAAGGGTGGGCGCAATCGCCGATGTTGGGGCTGTGTTCGCGAAATCATGCAGGAGACGCTATCCTCGCGTGGTTTTCGTATGGTGGACTTGCGCTGGTATTCTTCAAATCAGGTGACGTTCCAGAAGGGATAAGTTGACATGCAGCATGATACTTACGAGCCCGACTATCTCAGAAAAATTCTGACTGACGTCAAAACCATCGCCTTGCTCGGTGCTTCACCCAATCCCGACAGGCCGAGCCACGGCGTGATGCGCTTTCTGCTGTCCAAGGGGTATCGCGTCTTTCCGGTCAATCCCGGCCAGGCGGGCAAGGAGATATTGGGGCAGAAGGTCTATGCCAGGCTCGCCGATATCCCTGAGGCGATCGACATGATCGATGTTTTCCGCGCACCGGAATATTTGTCGGCCATTGTCGAGGAGGCGATATTGCTGCCCGACCGGCCATCGGTGATCTGGGGCCAGCTTTCCGTTCGCGACGACAATGCTGCCGCCAAGGCGGAAGCCTATGGCATTGACGTGGTGATGGACCGTTGCCCCGCAATTGAGTATCCGCGTCTCAATATTGCGCGATAGTTGGTACGGATTGCACTTATCATTTGACGCCAAGGCATTATGATCCCTCCAAAATTCCAATGGAGGAAACATAATGCCGAGCAACAATCCTGGATTTTCGACACTGGCCGTTCACGCCGGCGCGCAGCCTGATCCTACTACCGGTGCGCGCGCAACGCCGATTTATCAGACGACGGCCTATGCTTTCCGCGATGCGGATCACGCCGCCGCCTTGTTCGGATTGAAAGAGTTCGGCAATATCTACACCCGCATCATGAACCCCACCCAGGCGGTTCTGGAGGAGCGCGTGGCGGCGCTCGAAGGCGGTACGGCGGCGCTCGCCGTCGCTTCCGGTCACGCGGCGCAATTGCTGGTTTTCCATACGCTCATGCAATCCGGCGATAATTTCGTCGCGGCCCGCCAGCTTTATGGTGGCTCCATCAACCAGTTCGGCCACGCCTTCAAGGGTTTCGACTGGCAGGTGCGCTGGGCGGACGCCGCAGATCCGGCAAGCTTCGAGGCGCAGATCGATGAGCGCACGCGCGCCATCTTCATCGAAAGCCTTGCCAATCCCGGCGGCACCTTCGTCGATATCGCCGCGATTGCCGATGTCGCCCACCGTCACGGCCTGCCGCTCATTGTCGACAACACCATGGCAAGTCCCTATCTGCTGCGGCCGCTGGAACATGGCGCTGACATCGTGCTGCATTCGCTGACGAAATTCCTTGGAGGACACGGCAATTCCATGGGTGGCATCATTGTTGATGGCGGCACCTTCGACTGGTCGGCGACGGATAGATTCCCGGCACTGTCGCAGCCGCGTCCGGAATATTCCGGCGTCGTCCTGCACCAGACCTTTGGCAACTTCGCCTTCGCCATCGCCTGCCGTGTCCTGGGATTGCGTGATCTCGGCCCGGCAATCTCGCCCTTCAACGCCTTCCTGATCCTGACCGGCATAGAGACGCTGCCGCTGCGCGTTCAGCGCCATTCCGACAATGCGCTCGCCGTCGCGAAATGGCTGAAGGCGCACCCAAAGGTCGGCTGGGTCCATTATGCGGGCCTGGAGGACAGCGATAACCACGCCATCCAGCAGCATTATTCGCCGAAGGGTGCGGGCTCCGTCTTCACCTTCGGCGTGAAGGGCGGTTATGCTGGCGGAAAGGCGCTGGTGGAAGGGCTGCAGCTTTTCTCCCATCTCGCCAATATCGGCGATACACGCTCGCTCGTCATCCACCCGGCCTCCACCACCCATGCCCAGCTGACACCGGAACAGCAGACGGCAGCCGGCGCCGGGCCGGATGTGGTGCGCCTGTCGATCGGCATCGAAGACGTCAAGGACATCATCGCCGATCTCGAACAGTCATTTGCCAAGGTGTGATGAGTTTCTTCATACGGGCGTGAATAGCCGCATGACGGCCGACTTCTAATTACGCAGCCGCCGGAAAGCCTTTGGAAACAGGGTATTTTCGGTGGCAGCGAATTTGATTGTTATGGTTGGCAGGGATTAGCATCGATGCGCATCGGCTCGCTGGCGCACCGCTTAAATCTTCTGCAACGTGCCGACGAAGTCACGAGAAATGGCGCAGGATTTATTCATAAAGCCGATGATCAGTTCCAGTTGCTCGTCATCATAGTCTCGATAGAGCGCCTCCATCCTTTCCTGAAGCGGCGCGTACATCTCAAACAACGCACGCATTTTTTCAGGATCTGGTGCTGCCAGCACGCGACGGCGATCCGCAGGGTCGGGCAAACGTCTTATGAAGCCGGCCTTCTCCAAGCGATCCAGCAGCGCCGTCACCGCTCCGGTCGTCAGGCCGGTTGCTTTCGCAAGTCCGCCTGCACTGGCTTGGCCCTGCATTTGAAGAATGTCCAGGCACTCCAGATCGGTGGTGTTCAACCGAGCCTTGGACGCTATAGCCTGGCTGATCAGCAGTGATTGCGCGCTGGCTTGGCGAAGCAGGTCGGTCAACCGTCGATTTGAGATGTCTCTTGACATTAAAGTATCTCGATAATTAAGAAATCATAGTGATCAAGATAATGGGCCGGGCGTGATTTCGCCAGTGGTAAGTTCATTACTGGGTTCATGTGCTTCGAAAAGTTGGAAAATGCCTGCTGATCCGACTTGCTCTCGCAAGCATCGCAGCGATGATTTCTGGAAAAGGTGAGTGACGACAATGTTCGAACCCTCGGTTTTTTATGCGGTCGCGATTGCCGGTATTCTTGGCGCCATCGGGCTGGGCGGCGGCATCTACGAGACTCTCCTTGTTGACCGGGTATGGCCCTCCCAGCCGGTGCTGATCCAACCCGAAAGGGGCGGGATCAACCGAAAGCTTTTCTGGGGTCCCATTCACGGGCTGTTCGAAGTGGCGTTGCTTCTGGCCGTCTGGCTGACATGGGCTCACCCCGCCATTCGCATCTGGATATGGCTGGCACTCGCGGTGCATCTTGCGGCACGAATCTGGTCCTTTGCCTATTTCATCCCCATGGCGCTGCGGTTTGAGACGGAAGTGGCCGGTGAGGCCAAAACGGCTTCGAAGGCTGCAATGAAATGGGTCCGATTGAGCCGCTGGCGGCTTCCGATCGAATTTCTGGCCACGCTCTTCCTGTTCATAGCGCTCGCGAAATTGGCAGGAAATTGAGGTTGCACATAGTCGCTTCAAGCGCAGAATCCGCCTAAGACAGACGCTCTAGCGCCCCATCACGAAAGACGTGCCATATGGAAAACCGAGCCGGACTGCTTCGAATTGTCAGCTTTTTCCTTGCATTCGGAATTGCACTTTTGGCCGACGTGCCGGGCATTGCTCCGGTCCCGAAGGCGCAGGCTGAGGCGGAATATTTCCCGACGCAGCAGGATTTTGTCGGAAAATGGAAGCTCACCGGTGCGACCAGCCGCCCGCCGCGGGACATGAAGACGGCGCCAACGGCCCAGCAGGAAGCGGACGCCACGCTGTTCCAAGAAACGGTGACGACTTTTTACTCCGCCTTCGACTATCTGGAGATCACGGCGGACGGACGTTACAATTTCCATCAAGCTGGTGATCCACCGTCCACCGGATGCGTCTGGTGCGGGACGTGGTCGTTTAACAAGAGTTCCTTATGGCTCAAGCTGGATACCACGCCGAGGCTCGATATCTATGCGAAGGACGGCGATATGCAGATGACCTACACCGCCGAACCCGACAAGAAGTCGAAATACAAGTGGCTGGTGTTTGGCTGGACCAAGATGGAGTGAACTGCATCTTTCCCGGCTGCGGCCGCCCGTCTGGGCGAGGGATGCCAAGCAAGCATTCATCGTCATCGAGTTGAAAATCAATTTTAAGTTGTGTTCTGGGTTGAAGGCGTTTGACGAAGCGCTCACAATCGAGCAAAGCTATGGTAACGACCACATTTGACGGACCGGGATACCATGGCGAATTTTCTGTCTTTTGATGATGTCACCGAAGTGGAGCATGGCGCACCCGCGCCGGAAAGACTGATATCAGGTGATCCCAAATTCACGACATGGAATCTCGAAGAGGCTCCCGGCGGCATCTATGCCGGCATCTGGCAGTCCACTCCCGGCAAATGGCGGGTGGTCTATGACGAATGGGAATATTTCAGCATTCTCGAAGGCCATTCCATCCTGACTGAAGACGGCGGCGCATCGCGCGATCTGAGGCCGGGTGACCGGGTGGTTCTGCGCCCGGGCTTCACAGGCACCTGGGAGGTCGTGGAAACGACGCGTAAGGATTATGTCATCCGGTTGTAGGGGCGGATGACTTTTATGTGTCCATCGCCGGGAAAAGGTCATTCCCGGCATGGCTGTCACCAGCTGAGATCGAGCCGCTCCAGACCATGGAAATGATAGACGTCCTTCACCTTGGGCGGCTCGGCAATCTTCAGGCCGGGCAGGCGTTTGAAAAGCAGGGGCAAAGCGAGATTGAGCTCCAGTCTCGCAAGCGGCGCACCGATGCAGAAATGGATGCCGGCACCGAAGGAGACGTTGGCGCCCTCGTTCCGATCTGGCAGGAAGGCCAGAGGATCGGAAAATTTCGCCGGATCGAGGTTGGCGGCTGCCAGGATGAGGCTGACCTTGTCGCCGCGCTTGAACTGCACGCCATCGATCTCGACCGGTTCGAGAACCCAACGCTGGAAGATGTGGACCGGCGCGCAGATGCGCAGCGTTTCCTCGACCGTGCGTTCGGTTGCCGTCTCGTCATGGAAAAGGGTCTCGGGGTTGAGGCCGCTTTCCAGAATGATGCGCACCGAATTGCCGATCTGGTGCACCGTCGCCTCGTGACCGGCATTCAATAACACTATGGTCGTGGAGACCAGCTCGTCGTCTGTCAGGTATTGGCCCTTGTGCTCCGTATGGATCATGTGGCTCAGCAGATCGTCTTTGGGCTCCGCCCGCCGCTCGGCGATCACGCTGCGCACATAGTCCGAGAATTCCTTCGCCGCCTTGTCGGCAAGAAGCTCGTCTTCGGGCGTGCGCTTGAACATGTACATGCCGACATAGGCATGCGACCATTTGAGAAGCTGCGGCCCCATCTCTTCGGGAATGCCGATCATGCGGGCGATCATCGTCACCGGAATGATGTCGGCATAAGAGGAGAGCAGCTCAGTCTCGCCATTCGCTTCGAAGGCGTCGATCAGGCGGTTGGCGAGTTCCTCGATTTCCGGCTTCATCTTGTCGACATGCCGCGAAACGAAGGCGCGGTTGATCAGCGTGCGCAGCCGCGTGTGCTCCGGCGGCTCCAGCTCCAGAAGCGAATGCTGCTCGGCCAGGTCGAAATGCTTCACATGCTCAAGCGGCTCCGACAGGCCGATCTCTTCACGAGTAGCCACATGCAGGATCTGCCGTCCAAACCGGCGATCGCGCAGCAGGGTGCTGACATGGTCATAGCAGGTGAAAAACCACTGTCGCTGCTCTTCCCAGTAAAAGGTGGGACATTGCGCGTGCAGGGCGGCATAAACCGGGTTCGGATCGTTGTAGAAGGCCGGATCGCGGGCGTTGAGGGAAACGCGGCGAGTGGCGGGATCGATTTTGAGAAAGGGAAATGTCGCTGTCATGCTGATGGTTTAGTCCGCGTGTGGCGCTTTGGGAAGGGCGGGAAACGACCAGTGCGTTCGCCGTCACATGTCGCTGTAAGGTGACATTTCACCGGCTGGCGATGGCGGATATCCGGTTCAGTGCCGCGACCTGCCGGTCGGCATTGTTGTCCATCGGGTTTTCGTCGCGGTCCGAAGCGGGCACGACGACATTGGCCGAATTTACGTGGATGACGGTCCGGTTGCGCCCGGCCTTCTTGGCGGCATAAAGCGCACGGTCGGCCTCGGTCATCATCACGCTCAGCTCTGCATCCTTGATCAGGGCTTCGGATATGCCGACGCTGGTTGTCACCTTGATGGCTTCATTGCGTGCAGTGATTTTCGAAAGGCGCAGATTGCCACGGATGGATTCCGCAAGGGCCACGGTGCTGGAAGGGCTCTCGACTTCGGCCACCAGCGCAAATTCCTCGCCGCCCATCCGGACGAAAAGGCCGCGCTCGCCGATCACCCGTTGTGCGATATTGCAGAAATGCACGAGCACGGCATCGCCGGACTGATGTCCGTATCTGTCATTGATCTTCTTGAAATGGTCGATGTCGAAGAGAACCAGCGCTACGTAGCGGTCGGAGCCATGCGAGCGCTTCTTGATGCGGTCGAACTCCTCCAGCAGACCGCGCCGGTTGAGGACGCCGGTCAGATGATCGGTCATGGCGAGCCGGTGGAGACGGTCCTCCGTATCTTCCATGATGATCTTGGCGCTGATCATGATGATGGCCGTGAAACCGAGCATGCCGGAAATGGAGAGCGCCGACGTCATGGGAATGGCGTTGGGGATAGCGGCATTGGTCGGGATGACGATGGAAGCGACGAGTGCCCCGGCAAAAGCCTGCAGGATCAGGATCGTGGCCAGTACCTTTCGGCTGCGTGACGCGCGCGCCCTGCTGGCAAGAAGCACGCCGGCGAGCATGAAGTATCCCGTGGCTGCGCTGGCATGATAAAGCAGGATGCGAGCGACCATGTCTTCACGCACTGATGGCACGAACATTCCGGCGACCCATAGAAGGGCCGGAATGGCGATCCAGCCGCCGGGTTTGCGCTGCTCCAGACAGAGCAGGCCCGCGAGCCAGAAGCCGAAGGCGGAAAGCGCCAGCGTATTGCCGACCTGAATGGACAGGAAACTGGAAATATCCCCACGAAACGCCACCATGACGGTGCCAAAGCCCGTGGCGAGGAAACCGGCGGCGAAATAGAGATTGTGCCGGCGGGAAGGGCGGTGCAGCCACAGCGTTCCCAAAAGCACGGCAAGGGTGAACGTCTCCGCCGCCCATAGTAGCGTGCTCGTCTTTGCATCCAGCATTGCAAAATCCTATCTGCGCCATAATGCGGTAAAAGCGGGCGCTTTCGCACGAGGTGCGTTATGCCCGCTGGAATTGTTGAGCTGCCATTTCGCCCGGAAGGGCCCATTCCCCGATGGGAACCGGAAATTCGCTGGGCAATATCAGCAGCAAATACCTAACGAGTTCTTGCCGGTGAGAAGTTATATCTGTGCATCGCAGGCAGTTTTTGCCGGCGTCGCCCGCCATGGTAAAAAAATGGTGGCGGCAGGTGAAAGGGCCCCGGCTGGCCCCGGCCGGTTCGAAACCCTTGCCAGACCGGCCCCGAAGGCCTGCAAACGCTGTTGAGCCGTTAAGGATATGCGGCTTCGTGTCTTGAAGTACGGGGCAGGGACACTCTATGTAGGGAGAATGAAGGTTAGAAGTGATTCCGGAGCGGTTTTCCGCGAAGGGCAGAGTTGACAAAGGACGGACATGAAAAATCCAGTTGATACCGCCATGGCTCTGGTGCCGATGGTCGTAGAGCAGACCAATCGCGGCGAACGCTCCTACGACATATTTTCCCGTCTTCTCAAGGAACGCATCATTTTCCTCACCGGACCGGTGGAAGACCAGATGGCGTCGCTCGTCTGCGCGCAGCTCCTTTTCCTCGAGGCTGAGAACCCGAAGAAGGAAATCGCGCTCTACATCAATTCGCCGGGTGGTGTCGTGACCGCCGGCATGGCGATCTACGATACGATGCAGTTCATCCGCCCCGCGGTTTCGACGCTCTGCGTCGGTCAGGCCGCATCCATGGGCTCGCTGCTTCTGGCTGCTGGCGAAAAGGGAATGCGTTTCGCAACCCCGAACGCCCGCATCATGGTGCACCAGCCTTCCGGCGGCTTCCAGGGCCAGGCATCGGATATCGAGCGTCATGCCCGCGACATCATCAAGATGAAGCGTCGCCTCAATGAAGTCTACGTGAAGCACACCGGCCGCACGCTCGAAGAGGTTGAAAAAACCCTTGATCGCGACCACTTCATGGATGCAGACGAGGCGAAGGACTGGGGTGTGATCGACAAGATCCTGACCTCGCGCCAGGAAATGGAAGGCGCCGCCGCGAATTGAGGCGCGCCGCTTTCTAACGTTTGTTTGACCCCGCAAAAGTAATTTCGGGGCTTTCAACCGCAACAGAAAGCGATATTAGTATATATAAAGGCTATGTTGAGTTTTTATGACGTAGCCTTGTTTGATGGGGAATTCGTTGCAGCCGGTGGTCAGCTCATGTATCTGATACCGGTTAGTACCCCGGGAAACGAGGCGGATACGGCGATGCACCCCAAGGGCTGTCGTATCTGCGGGCGGTAAGTTGACCGCGATCCGTTTGGCGGACCTGCGGCGTGCTGGAAGGAAAGAGATATGAGCAAAGTCAGCGGCAGCAACGGCGGCGACTCTAAGAATACACTCTATTGTTCATTCTGCGGCAAGAGCCAGCACGAAGTCCGGAAACTCATTGCCGGACCGACAGTATTCATCTGCGATGAATGCGTCGAATTGTGCATGGACATCATCCGCGAGGAGAACAAGACGTCGATGGTGAAGTCGCGCGAGGGTGTTCCCACCCCGCAGGACATCATCAAGATTCTCGACGAATATGTCATCGGTCAGAAGCAGGCGAAGAAAATCCTGTCTGTGGCCGTTCACAACCATTACAAGCGCCTCGCGCATGCCTCCAAGAACGGCGATGTCGAGCTTGCGAAGTCGAACATCATGCTCGTCGGTCCGACGGGTTGCGGCAAGACCTATCTTGCCCAGACGCTCGCCCGCATCATCGACGTTCCCTTCACCATGGCGGACGCAACGACGCTGACCGAAGCCGGTTATGTCGGCGAGGACGTGGAAAACATCATCCTGAAGCTGTTGCAGGCTGCGGATTATAATGTCGAGCGCGCCCAGCGCGGCATCGTCTATATCGACGAAGTCGACAAGATTTCCCGCAAGTCGGACAATCCGTCCATCACGCGCGACGTGTCGGGCGAGGGCGTCCAGCAGGCGCTTCTGAAGATCATGGAAGGCACGGTCGCCTCCGTTCCGCCGCAGGGCGGCCGCAAGCATCCGCAGCAGGAATTCCTGCAGGTGGATACGACCAACATCCTGTTCATCTGCGGCGGCGCATTCGCCGGCCTCGACAAGATCATCTCGGCCCGTGGTGAAAAGACCTCGATCGGCTTCGGTGCGACCGTCAAGGCGGAAGACGATCGCCGTGTGGGCGAGGTGCTGCGCGAGCTGGAGCCGGAAGATCTGGTGAAGTTCGGTCTCATCCCGGAATTCATCGGCCGTCTGCCCGTTCTGGCAACGCTGGAAGACCTTGATGAAGATGCGCTGATCCAGATTCTGTCCGAGCCGAAGAACGCGCTCGTCAAGCAGTATCAGCGCCTGTTCGAGATGGAAGATGTGGAACTGACCTTCCACGAGGACGCGCTGCGCGAGATTGCCCGCAAGGCGATCACCCGTAAGACCGGTGCCCGCGGCCTGCGCTCGATCATGGAAAAGATCCTGCTGGATACCATGTTCGAACTGCCGACCCTGGAAGGTGTTCGCGAAGTTGTCATCTCCAACGACGTCGTCAGCGGTGTGGCCCGTCCGCTCTATATCTATGCGGATCGTCAGGAAGAAAAGACCAACGTTTCGGCCTGATAAGCTGGTCCAGTACTGTGATGAAATCAGAAGGCCCGCATCCGTGCGGGCCTTTTCCGTTGTGTGTTGCGTCGAAACTTGCGCCTAACTTGGCGAAGCCTGATTTTGCGTTTGGAGCGGATTGCGCTTTGCTGATAAAGTCTTACAACTGATTTGCAGCGCGATATGACGGAAATGTGAATTACCGTCGGCGACCCGGTTCCCGACCCTTGGGGATAACCGGAAATGTCGGGAGTAATAGCCGGCGCTGGGTTTTGTTGAATTTCACGGTTCTGCCGGTGCGCGGGACCGTCTCTTCCGGTGACTTGAAATCGGGGTTTCGAAACTCCACTTTCAGTCTCGAGAAATGAATGTGCCGGATGCCCCCAAGATGTCCGGCAAGGTGTCCCGAAAGGGACCAGGAAAGGAAATGATATGACGAACATCACGTCTGCGGCATCTGGCGGTACCTATCCGGTACTTCCCCTGCGCGACATTGTCGTTTTCCCGCATATGATCGTTCCCCTGTTCGTCGGGCGGGAAAAATCCATTCGTGCGCTCGAGGAAGTCATGGGCTCGGACAAGCAGATCATGCTTGTCACCCAGATCAACGCCAGCGATGACGATCCGGCTCCCGAGGCTATCCACAAGGTTGGCACGGTCGCCAATGTGCTGCAGCTTCTGAAGCTTCCCGATGGCACCGTGAAGGTGCTGGTGGAAGGCAAAGGCCGCGCCCAGATCGACAGCTATACCGACCGAGAGGATTTCTACGAAGCCTCCGCGACGCCGCTGCAGGAACCCGCTGAAGATCCGGTCGAGATCGAGGCGCTGTCGCGTTCGGTCGTTTCGGAATTCGAGAGCTATGTGAAGCTCAACAAGAAGATTTCGCCCGAGGTTGTCGGCGCTGCCGGCCAGATCGACGATTATTCGAAGCTGGCCGATACGGTCGCTTCGCACCTGTCGATCAAGATCACCGAAAAGCAGGAAATGCTCGAAACCGTCAGCGTGAAGCAGCGGCTTGAAAAAGCGCTCGGCTTCATGGAAGGCGAAATTTCCGTGCTTCAGGTCGAAAAGCGCATCCGCTCGCGCGTCAAGCGCCAGATGGAGAAGACCCAGCGCGAATATTATCTGAACGAGCAGATGAAGGCGATCCAGAAGGAACTCGGTGACGGCGAGGATGGCCGTGACGAGATGGCCGAGCTGGAAGAGCGCATCGCCAAGACCAAGCTTTCCAAGGAAGCGAGGGACAAGGCCGACGCGGAAATGAAGAAGCTTCGCCAGATGAGCCCGATGTCCGCGGAAGCGACCGTCGTGCGCAACTATCTGGACTGGCTGCTTGGTCTGCCCTGGGGCAAGAAGTCGAAGATCAAGACCGATCTCAATGCCGCCGAGACGATCCTCGATCAGGATCACTTCGGTCTGGACAAGGTCAAGGAACGCATCGTCGAGTACCTGGCGGTACAGGCGCGCGCGACCAAGATCCGCGGCCCGATCCTGTGCCTCGTCGGTCCTCCCGGCGTCGGCAAGACCTCGCTCGCCAAGTCGATCGCCAAGGCGACCGGCCGCGAATATGTGCGTATGGCGCTGGGTGGCGTGCGTGACGAGGCGGAAATCCGCGGTCACCGCCGCACCTATATCGGCTCCATGCCGGGCAAGATCGTCCAGTCGATGAAGAAGGCCAAGAAGGCGAACCCGCTCTTCCTGCTCGATGAAATCGACAAGATGGGCATGGATTTCCGTGGCGATCCGTCGTCCGCACTGCTTGAGGTCCTTGATCCGGAACAGAACTCCACCTTCATGGACCACTACCTTGAAGTGGAATACGACCTGTCCGACGTGATGTTCGTGACCACGGCCAACACGTTGAACATTCCGGGTCCGCTGATGGACCGTATGGAAGTGATCCGCATTGCCGGTTACACGGAAGACGAAAAGCGCGAAATCGCCAAGCGTCACCTGTTGCCGAAGGCGATCAAGGAACATGCCCTGCGTCCGGAAGAGTTCTCGGTCAGCGACGATGCCCTGATGGCCATCAGCCAGCAGTACACACGGGAAGCCGGTGTTCGCAACTTTGAACGCGAATTGATGAAGCTTGCCCGCAAGGCGGTGACCGAGATCATCAAGGGCAAATCCACGTCTGTTGCGGTCACGGCTGCAAACATCGAGGATTATCTCGGCGTTCCGCGGTTCCGCCACGGCGAGGCCGAGCGCGAGGATCAGGTTGGTGTCGTCACCGGTCTGGCCTGGACGGAAGTCGGCGGTGAGCTGCTCACCATCGAAGGCGTGATGATGCCGGGCAAGGGCCGCATGACGGTCACCGGCAACCTCAAGGAAGTGATGAAGGAATCCATTTCCGCGGCGGCATCCTATGTCCGCTCGCGCGCCGTGGACTTCGGCATCGAACCGCCGCGCTTCGACAAGAGCGACATCCACGTTCACGTTCCCGAAGGTGCAACCCCGAAGGACGGACCGTCTGCCGGTGTTGCCATGGCAACCGCTATCGTCTCCATCATGACCGGTATTCCGGTCTCCAAGGATGTGGCGATGACGGGCGAGATCACGCTTCGTGGTCGCGTTCTGCCGATCGGCGGCCTGAAGGAAAAGCTGCTTGCGGCTCTGCGCGGCGGCATCAAGAAGGTGCTTATCCCGGAAGAAAACGCCAAGGATCTGGCGGAGATTCCGGATAATGTGAAGAACGAGATGGAAATCATTCCGGTGTCGCGCATGGGCGAGGTCATCAAGCACGCCCTCATTCGCCAGCCGGAACCCATCGAGTGGGATGGCAGCATCGAGACGCCTGTTATTGCAACGGTCGAAGGTGTCGACGACGGCAACCAGACGATCGCGCATTGATGGTGCGCGTCGTCGCGGGGGGCGGGAATCGCCTTTCGCGACGGGCAGTGCATAGAATCAATGCGTTAGGTGTCTGAGCGCATGTGCGGTGCCCAGCTCCGCGCAACTGATGCCAAATTGGCACGAATATGTGGAAGGCCGGCAGAAATGTCGGCCTTTTTTGTGAAAAAAATCGCAGACCCCTTGTTTTTCAGGCGATTCCAGCGCTTTTGAGTTGCTGTGCGCGGATGCGAATGTATTCTGCGCCGGCTTAATTTTAGTCGTTTCAAACCATTGAAAGGGGTGGAAACATGAACAAGAACGAGCTCGTCTCTGCTGTTGCCGAAAAGGCTGGTCTCACGAAGGCAGATGCTGCTTCCGCTGTTGATGCCGTATTCGAAACCGTACAGGGCGAACTGAAGAACGGTGGCGACATCCGTCTCGCCGGCTTCGGCAGCTTCTCCGTAAGCCGTCGTGAAGCCTCCAAGGGCCGTAACCCTTCCACGGGTGCTGAAGTCGATATCCCGGCTCGCAACGTGCCGAAGTTTTCCGCAGGCAAGGGCCTGAAGGACGCAGTCAACTCGTAAGGTTTCCGGAAAGCCGCAATGCCCGGCGGCGGGCAGGCGGCTTTTCAGGTTCACGAGGAAACATGTTGTGACGCGCTCATGCCATCATCAGGCGTGAAGTGGCGGCCTCCGAAAGCTCTTTCGGGCGGCCCGGTTTCACCCCGTAGGGTGTGGATTGAAAGTCTCGAGGTACGCCTGTGTAGCTTCCATCCGGAGACACGGCGTTTCGAAACCCGGAATGTGCGCATAAACACGAAAGCCCGGCCTCCATGGCCGGGCTTTTTGATTCCACCGCCATGAAATGTCATGCCAGTGTCACGTCTTTGACGCAGAAGCCATGGGGTATTTCTGGACCCAAGGGGGATTAAAATGGCGTTCCGATTTTCTCATATGGCTTTGACTGCGGCACTGCTCACATCCGCTGCCTTCCCGGCCGCTGCCGAGCCGGTTTTCAACCGCATTGCGTCTTTCCCGGTAGCGAAAAACCTGCCTGCGGACAAGGACGCCAAGTCCGTCACCTCGGCTGAAATCGTCACTGCCAGCGAAGATGGCAAGACGCTGATCTATTCCGACAGCCCGCTTGGTGGCATCGGCTTCATCGACATCACCGACGCAAAGGCTCCGAAGGCCGGCGGCGCATTGCTGCTGCAGGGCGAGCCGACCTCGGTTGCCGTTGCAGGTGCGAAGGTTCTGGCCGGCGTCAACACGTCGGAAAATCGTGCCAACCCCTCCGGCAAGCTGGTGACGGTCGATATCGCCACCAAAAAGATCGAAGCGAGCTGTGATCTCGGTGGCCAGCCTGATTCCGTTGCCGTTTCCCCGGACAGGACCTTTGCCGCCATCGCGATCGAAAACGAACGCGATGAAGAGGTGAACGAAGGCGCATTGCCGCAGATGCCGGCCGGTTATCTGGTGACGGTCGGCCTGAAGGACGGCGTGGCCGATTGCGCGACCCTGAAGAAGATCGATGTTACCGGTCTCGCTGAAATTTCCCCTGAGGATCCGGAGCCGGAATTCGTCTCGATCAATGCCAATGGCGAGATTGCGCTCACGCTGCAGGAGAACAACCATATCGTCATCATCGACGGCAAGACCGGCACGGTGAAGACCCATTTCTCCGCCGGCACCGTCAATCTGGAAGGCATCGACACCAAGACCGATGGCCAGCTGAAGTTCACCGACAAGCAGGAAGGCCGCAAGCGCGAGCCGGATGCGGTGAAGTGGCTGGACAATGATCGTATCGTCATCGCCAATGAGGGCGACTGGCAGGGCGGTTCGCGCGGCTTCACCATTTTCGACAAGACCGGCAAGCTTCTTTATGAAGCCGGTGCTTCGCTCGAGCACGCGGTTGCGGCCATCGGCCACTATCCGGAAAAGCGCTCCAAGGCGAAGGGCATCGAGCCTGAAGGTCTGGAGGCAGCAACCTTCGATGGCCAGAAGTACTTCTTCGTTCTTGCCGAGCGCGCCTCGGTCGTTGCCGTCTACAAGGATACCGGCGCAGAGCCGCAGCTGACGCAGCTCCTGCCTTCGGGCATTTCGCCGGAAGGTGCTGTTGCCATTCCCTCGCGCAACCTTCTCGTCACGGCTAACGAGGCCGATCTGGTCGAGGGTGGCGGTGCTCGCTCGCATGTCATGCTCTATGAACGTGCGGAAGGCCAGGCGGCCTATCCGCAGCTCGTCTCCGCCACCGTCGATGGTGCGCCGATCGGCTGGGGTGCTCTTTCGGGCTTGGTTGGCGATGCCGAAAAGCCCGGCATTCTCTACGCCGTGTCCGACTCGGTCTATGGCAACCAGCCGTCGATCTACACCATCGACGCTACGAAGAAGCCCGCCACCATCACCAGCGTGCTGCGCGTCAAGCGTGACGGCATCGCTGCCCAGAAGCTCGATATCGAAGGCATCACGCTCGACGGCAAGGGCGGCTTCTGGCTGGCCTCGGAAGGCGATAGCGCCAAGCTCGTTCCGCACGCGCTCTACAACGTCAACGCCAAGGGCGAGATCAAGGCCGAGATCGCACTGCCGAAGGAACTACTCGCCGGTGACACCCGCTTCGGTTTCGAAGGCGTGACCATGGTCGGCAAGGGCGATGATGCCACGCTGTGGATGGCCGTACAGCGCGAATGGGGCACGGATGAGAAGGGCTTCGTCAAGCTTGTCTCCTATAATCCGAAGTCCAAGGAGTGGGGCGCCGTGCGTTACCCGCTCGACAAGACCGAAGCCGGCTGGGTCGGCCTTTCCGAAATCACCGCGCAGGGCGATAATGTCTATATCGTCGAACGCGACAACCAGATTGGTGACAAGGCCAAGATCAAGAAGCTCTATCGCGTCGCGATCGCCGACCTGAAGCCCGGCAAGATCGGTGGTGAGCTGCCGCTGGTGGCCAAGCAGGAAGCGCATGATTTCCTGCCCGATCTCAAGGCTCAGACTAACGGCTACGTCGTCGACAAGTTGGAAGGCTTCACCTTTGACAAGGCGGGAACGGCCTATGCCGTGACCGACAATGACGGTGTGGACGATTCTTCCGGCGAGACGCTGTTCTTCACCGTCAATCTGAAGGCGATCAACTGATCGCGCTGAATGGCGTTGCAAATGAGAAAAGCCGGGCAATGCCCGGCTTTTTTGTTTGGCGAAGGGAGCCCCACAAGGGCTATCGCCGCTCTTGAACGATGCGTCATGAGGCAAGCCGCAACATCGGCGTTGCTCTTTCAGTATCGACTCGTGGTGAATTTCGTCCAGGTGCGATCCGTTAAAATGCCGCGGACCGATCCTGACAGATCAGCGCCCCATGGACTTCGGACTTTTGGGAGTATCTTGTTTTTCTGAGTCCTGCTGGACCCAGCGGAAAAAAATATAAACAGGCAGCGCAATAAGCGCGAGAGTTACAAACGCGTCGATCGACATGGTTTCATCCATCAGTTCAGCCGTTCATCATGAAACGGTACGTAAACAATGCCCGAAATCTCTTTAAAAAGTCTGAATCTGCTTATTTTTCGGTATGTTACGGAGTGGAACAGAGATTCGGCCCAGTTGTCGGAAACCGGAACAGAAGTCCCGATTTGGAATAGATGAGAGGCGGGAAAAAGCGATTGTCGTTGTTTCGGACTACGAATCCGGTCCTTTAGCGTAAAATCGGGGGCAGGACTGTCTGATTCCCGTGCGGGAAATTAAGGACAAAGCGCTTCACGACCCGCGAAGCAATCGGCTTGGAGAAGGTATATTGGGAGATTTTAGGAAAATGGTGGGCGATGAGAGACTCGAACTCCCGACATCCTCGGTGTAAACGAGGCGCTCTACCAACTGAGCTAATCGCCCTTCGCGTCTTGCGGATCATGTCCGCCGCGTCGGTGGCCGTGATGTATTCGGATCGGAAAAAAACCGCAAGAGCTTTTGTGAAGTTTTTTTGTTTTTTTTCCGGACAAGTTTTTCGGGTGCGAAAGGCGAGGGGCAAAAAGCCGGGAACTGCGGGCTTTTTGGCAAAATCGGGCCCGGGTGATGCACTGACAGCTTTATAGAAAAGCCGCCATGGTGGCCTGCGGCTGTGGACAAGTTTTTTGTTTTTGTTGGGAAAAGCCCGGAAAACATGGCCTTTGCGGCGATCGCACTTAAAGGCCTTCCGATTTTTCCCGATCAAAATGAGGAAGCTTATTCTTTTGTCGTGAAACCCGCTTGACACCCCCGCACGAACGCCGTAGTTAGCCGCTCAACGAACAGCCGAGGCTGGTTCGTACGGCGGGACAAGTTCCTGCCGTCAGGATAAGCGGGTGTAGCTCAGTTGGTTAGAGTGCCGGCCTGTCACGCCGGAGGTCGCGGGTTCGAGCCCCGTCACTCGCGCCATCCTGTTCCTCGGAAAATACGCAGACAAATGTCTGTGGAGCGCGGGTGTAGCTCAGTCGGTTAGAGTGCCGGCCTGTCACGCCGGAGGTCGCGGGTTCGAGCCCCGTCACTCGCGCCATTTCTCTCTCCTGAAATGCCTCTCCAAAAACGAAAAAAACGCCTTGAGTGCCCACTTCGGCGCTGGTGTTTCCGGTGGCTGATTCCAGCCTTTTTATGCGCGATTTTTCCTGTGTTGTTTAGTCAAGTTTCGATCTCCGAAAACCGTCACTTCGCCGCCATTTCGATGTAAAATTCGTGTGACTTTTTTGCGGTTGCGTCCTTCAATCGATTATTATTGTATTTGAGGGGCTTAGGTCGGAATTGTGGCCCAAATTTGCGTCAATTCGGGCAATATTGTTGCCAATCAATGCGGCAGGTGTCTTGAAATGGTGCCTAAACTCTTGCAGAGAGGGCGCGGCTGCGCTAACCACTTTGGCGTTGCAACATATTTGTGCGCCTTGAGACTTATCAGTCGCAAAGGCAGGTCCGGCACCCGGCCGGGCAAGGAAGAGACCATGACTGAACTCCTCAGTTCCTACATTCCGATCGCAATATTCATCGGTATCGCTCTTGTCATTGGCCTGGCGCTTCTCATTGCGCCGTTTGCTGTCGCTTACAAGGCGCCGGACCCGGAAAAGCTTTCCGCTTTCGAGTGCGGTTTCAATGCCTTCGACGACGCCCGCATGAAGTTCGATATCCGATTTTATCTTGTGTCGATCCTGTTCATCATCTTCGATCTGGAAGTCGCCTTCCTGTTTCCCTGGGCGGTGTCTTTCGGCGAGATGGGCTGGTTCGGTTTCTGGTCGATGATGGTGTTCCTTGGCGTCCTCACCATCGGCTTTATCTATGAGTGGAAAAAGGGAGCGCTGGAATGGGCATGAGCCAGAACAACAGCACGCTCGTCGCGCCGCAGCCGAAGGGGATCATCGATCCCGCAACCGGCAAGCCGGTTGGCAGCAACGACGCCTACTTCACGGAAATCAACGACGAGCTGGCCGACAAGGGCTTTCTCGTCACCTCGACCGACGAGCTGATCACCTGGGCGCGTACCGGATCGCTGATGTGGATGCAGTTCGGTCTTGCCTGCTGCGCCGTTGAGGGCCTGATGCAGGCGTCCGGTCCGCGTTATGACATGGAGCGCTTCGGTGTCGCCCCGCGCGCCTCACCGCGCCAGTCGGACGTCATGATCGTTGCTGGCACACTGACCAACAAGATGGCGCCCGCTCTGCGTAAGGTCTATGACCAGATGCCTGAGCCGCGTTACGTCATTTCCATGGGCTCCTGCGCCAATGGCGGCGGTTATTACCATTATTCCTACGCCGTGGTGCGCGGCTGCGACCGCGTCGTGCCTGTTGATATCTATGTCCCGGGCTGTCCCCCCACGGCTGAGGCGCTGCTTTACGGCGTGCTTCTGCTGCAGAAGAAGATCCGGCGTACCGGTACTATCGAGCGCTAAGGGCAAAGGACGGATTTAAGAATGAGCGAAGCTCTCAACGATCTTGCTGCTTACGTTAAGGAAGCGCGTGGTTCCCTCGTGGTATCTGCCGATATCGCCTATGGCGAGCTGACGCTGAACACGACTACTGAAAGCGTGATTGCGCTTTTGACCTTCCTGCGCGACGACGTGCAGTGCGGTTTCGTTAACATCATCGATATTTGCGGCGTTGATTGGCCGCAGCGCGAGAAGCGTTTCGATGTCGTCTACCATCTCCTGTCGCCACGCCAGAACCTGCGCGTGCGCGTCAAGCTGCAGGTGGCGGAAGACGAGGGCGTGCCGTCATCGACACCCGTTTACATGGGTGCGGAATGGTTCGAGCGCGAAGCCTGGGACATGTATGGCATTCCTTTCGAAGGCCATAAGGACCTGCGCCGCATCCTCACGGATTACGGTTTCGAAGGCCATCCGCTGCGCAAGGATTTTCCGGTTACCGGCTTTGTGGAAGTGCGTTACGATGACGTTCTGAAGCGGGTTCTTTATGAACCGGTCGAACTGAAGCAGGAATTCCGTAACTTCGACTTCCTTTCCCCTTGGGAAGGAACCGAATATGTTCTTCCGGGTGACGAAAAGGCTAAGCAATGAGCCAAGCCCCCGCGACAGAGCATGGACAATGTCTTTGCGGCGCCGTTGGCTTTAATGCCGGCATTGGCGCCCGCGAATTCGGCGTTTGCCATTGCTCCATGTGCCGCCGCTGGTCCGGCGGTGCGTTCATGGCTGTCGAATGCACCGGCGTTTCCTTTGAAAACGAAGAACAGCTTGGCGTCTTTTCCTCCTCGGAATGGGGCGAGCGTTGCTTCTGCACGAATTGCGGCAGCACCTTGATGTGGCGTTCCAAGGATGGCCAACATCTGGCCGTGTCGCTGCAGGCTTTCGACAACCCTTCCAGTTTCACGTTCGCGTCGCAGATTTTTACGGATGAAAAGCCTTCGAGCTATTCGTTCGCTGAGACCACGCAGAACATGACTGGCCCCGAATTCATCGCCATGATCACCTCGGCGGAGCACTAGAATGACTGAGCATAACGTCCGCAATTTCACGATCAACTTCGGTCCGGAACACCCGTCCGCGCACGGCGTGCTGCGTCTGGTTCTGGAACTGGACGGCGAAATCGTCGAGCGTGTCGATCCGCATATCGGTCTTCTGCATCGCGGCACCGAAAAGCTGATCGAGACGAAGACCTATCTGCAGGCAGTTCCTTACTTTGATCGTCTCGATTATGTCGCGCCGATGAACCAGGAACATGCTTTCGCGCTCGCCGTCGAAAAGCTGCTGGGCCTCGAAATCCCGATGCGCGGCCAGCTGATCCGCGTGCTTTACTCGGAAATCGGCCGCATCCTGTCGCACATCATGAACGTGACGACGCAGGCCATGGACGTAGGCGCGATGACGCCGCCGGTCTGGGGCTTCGAAGAACGCGAAAAGCTGATGGTGTTCTATGAGCGCGCCTGTGGCGCCCGCATGCACTCGGCTTATGTTCGTCCGGGCGGCGTGCATCAGGACCTGCCGCCGGAACTGGTCGATGATATCGGCAAGTGGTGCGACCCGTTCCTCACCGTTCTCGACAATATCGAAGGTCTTCTGACCGACAACCGCATCTACAAGCAGCGTAACGTCGATATCGGCGTCGTCTCGCTGGAAGATGCCTTCGCCTGGGGTTTCACCGGCGTCATGGTTCGCGGTTCGGGTGCCGCCTGGGATCTGCGTCGTTCGCAGCCTTATGAGTGCTATTCCGATCTCGAATTCGACATTCCCGTCGGCAAGAATGGCGACTGCTATGATCGTTACCTGATCCGCATGCAGGAAATGCGCGAATCTGTGAAGATCATGAAGCAGTGCGTCGATCTTCTCTCCGGCAAGCACCGCATCGGCCCGGTCTCCTCGCTCGATGGCAAGGTGGTTCCGCCGAAGCGTGGCGAGATGAAGCGTTCGATGGAAGCGCTGATCCACCACTTCAAGCTCTACACCGAAGGTTATCACGTTCCGGCCGGCGAAGTTTACGCCGCCGTCGAAGCGCCGAAGGGCGAGTTCGGCGTTTACGTGGTCGCAGACGGTTCGAACAAGCCCTACCGTTGCAAAATCCGCGCTCCGGGTTACGCACACCTGCAGGCTATGGATTTCCTGTGCAAGGGCCATCAGCTTGCTGACGTTACAGCCGTACTCGGCTCCCTCGACATCGTGTTCGGGGAGGTCGACCGCTGATGCGTCTGCCGCTGGCCATACCGGCTTTTCTCGCTGCGATGTCTGCCCCCGCTCTCGCCCAGACGGCGACGGACGAGGGCGGCATATCGCTGTCGAGCGGCGGCTCTTCGACCATCAAGCAGCTTCTGTCGTCGGGATACGAGATCAAGGCCTCGGTTCCCAATGGCAGCAAGTTCATTGTGTTCATGCAAAAAGACAAGGCGGCTTACGCCTGCGAATTCGTCACGGTGGCGAGATCGCGTTGTGAGACGTTAAACTGAAAAGGCGTGAGGAAGTATGTCCGTTCGTCGACTAGCCGAAGATCAGTTCCAGCCCGTGGCGTTTGCCTTTAACGCGGATAATACCGCATGGGCGGAAAAGACGATCAAGAAATATCCCGAGGGACGCCAGCAATCGGCGGTCATCCCGCTGCTCATGCGTGCGCAGGAGCAGGACGGCTGGGTTACCCGCGCCGCCATCGAAAAGATCGCCGACATGCTGGATATGGCCTATATCCGCGTCATGGAAGTGGCGACCTTCTATACCCAGTTCCAGCTGAAGCCGGTCGGCACGCGCGCCCACGTTCAGGTCTGCGGCACCACGCCCTGCATGCTGCGCGGTTCCGAAGCACTGATGGATGTCTGCCGCAAGAAGATCCACCACGATCCGCTGCACACCAATGAGAGCGGCACGCTGTCTTGGGAAGAAGTGGAATGTCAGGGCGCCTGCGTCAACGCGCCGATGGTCATCATCTTCAAGGATGCCTATGAGGACCTGACGCCCGAGCGCCTGGAAGAAATCATCGACACGTTCGAGGCGGGCAAGGGCGACACGGTCAAGACCGGCCCGCAGATCGACCGTCACGAGTCGGTTCCAGTCGGCGGGCTGACGACGCTGACGGAAGAGATCAAGCCGGACCGTTCCAATCTCGACAAGCCGGCCGAAGTGCCTGCGGATGCCGCACCGGTTCCGCCGTCCAATGCCGCCAAGCCGAAGACGGACGCGCCGGAAACCGATCCGAAGCTGAAGACGCCGGCCAATGAGCCGAAGGCTGCGGAAGCCAATGTAAAGACCGTCGAAAAGGAAGCTTCCGGAACGGCTGCGGCGGCAAAGCCGTCGCTCGATTCCAAGGATCGTCCGGCCGGCATCGAACGCCCGGCGACGCCTGACGACCTGAAGCTCATTTCCGGCGTTGGTCCGAAGATCGAAGGCACGCTGCACGAGCTCGGCATCTTCACCTTTGCGCAGGTCGCCGGCTGGAAGAAGGCCGAATGCGACTGGGTCGACGGTTATCTGAATTTCAAGGGCCGCATCGAACGCGACGAGTGGATCAAGCAGGCCGAGGCGCTCGCCAAGGGTGGCGAAGCCGAGTATATCAGGGTCTTCGGCAAGAAGCCGCGGTAAGAGGTGAAGCATGTTAAAAGATCAGGATCGCATCTTTACCAATCTCTACGGCCTCAAGGACAAGTCCCTGAAGGGCGTGAGAGCGCGCGGCCATTGGGATGGCACCAAGCAGATCATCGAAAAGGGCCGTGACTGGATCATCAACGAGATGAAGGCTTCCGGCCTTCGCGGTCGCGGTGGCGCTGGCTTCCCGACAGGTCTCAAATGGTCCTTCATGCCGAAGGAAAATGACGGCCGTCCGCATTATCTCGTCGTTAACGCCGACGAATCCGAACCCGGCACCTGCAAGGACCGCGAAATCCTGCGCAACGATCCGCATACGCTGATCGAAGGCTGCGTGATCGCCGGTTTCGCCATGGGCGCGCATACCGCCTATATCTACGTGCGCGGCGAATATATGCGCGAGCGTGAAGCGCTTCAGGCGGCCATCGACGAGTGCTACGATGCCGGCCTGCTCGGCAAGAACAACAAGAACGGCTGGGATTTCGACATCTACGTCCATCACGGCGCGGGTGCCTATATCTGCGGCGAAGAGACGGCTCTGCTCGAAAGCCTTGAAGGCAAGAAGGGCCAGCCGCGCCTCAAGCCCCCGTTCCCGGCCAATATGGGTCTTTACGGCTGCCCGACGACCGTCAACAACGTTGAATCGATCGCCGTTGCGCCGACCATCCTGCGCCGTGGCGCTGCCTGGTTCTCGTCTATCGGCCGTCCGAACAATGTCGGCACCAAGCTGTTCATGGTGTCAGGCCATGTCGAGCGTCCATGCACCTTCGAAGATGCGCTGGGCCTGTCCTTCCGTGAACTGATCGAACACCATTGCGGTGGCATTCGCGGCGGCTGGGACAATCTGCTCGGCGTCATCCCCGGCGGCGCATCCTGCCCCATCGTGCGCGGTGAGGACATGAAGGACGCCATCATGGACTTCGATGGCATGCGCGAAGTGAAGTCTTCCTTCGGCACCGGCGGCATGATCGTCATGGACAAGTCCACCGACGTCATCAAGGCGATTGCCCGCATCGCGGCTTTCTTCAAGCATGAAAGCTGCGGCCAGTGCACGCCGTGCCGCGAAGGCACCGGCTGGATGTGGCGCGTGCTGGAGCGCATGGTCAAGGGTAACGCGCAGAAGCGCGAAATCGACATGCTGTTTGAAGTGACCAAGCAGATCGAAGGCCATACCATCTGTGCGCTCGGCGACGCCGCCGCATGGCCGGTACAGGCGCTGATCCGCAATTTCCGTCCGGAAATCGAAAAGCGCATCGACCAATATACCTACAGGGCCATGGATGATGGCGCTGTTCTGGAAGCCGCTGAATAAGCATTGAGGCTTCAGGCGGAGCCGGAATTTTCCGGCCTCGCGACACCATGAAGCGTCTGGCAGACGATACGAGTGCCGGGCGTGATTAAGGATTTGTTGCGGACCGTGTGAGACATGGGACGAACAGGCAACAGGACGTAAGTAGGACCATGGCAAAGCTCAAGGTTGACGGTAAAGAGATCGAGGTTCCGGATCATTTCACGCTGTTGCAGGCGTGCGAGGAGGCTGGTGCCGAAGTTCCGCGCTTTTGTTTTCATGAGCGCTTGTCGGTCGCGGGTAACTGCCGCATGTGTCTCATCGAGGTGAAGGGCGGACCGCCCAAGCCCGCCGCCTCCTGCGCCATGGGCGTGCGCGATGTTCGCGGCGGCCCGAACGGCGAATTGCCTGAGGTTTTCACCAATACGCCGATGGTCAAGAAGGCCCGCGAAGGCGTGATGGAATTCCTGCTCATCAACCACCCGCTGGATTGCCCGATCTGCGACCAGGGCGGCGAATGCGACCTGCAGGACCAGGCCATGGCCTTCGGTATCGCCGGTTCGCGTTATGCGGAAAACAAGCGTGCGGTTGAAGACAAATATATCGGACCGCTCGTCAAGACGGTCATGAACCGTTGCATCCACTGCACGCGCTGCGTCCGTTTCACCACGGAAGTTGCCGGTATCGCCGAACTGGGCCTTATCGGCCGCGGCGAAGATGCCGAAATCACCACCTATCTCGAGCAGGCCATGACCTCGGAGCTGCAGGGCAACGTTGTTGATCTTTGCCCGGTCGGCGCGCTCACCTCCAAGCCTTTCGCCTTCACCGCCCGTCCGTGGGAGCTGAACAAGACCGAAACCATCGACGTGATGGACGCGCTCGGTTCGGCCATCCGCGTCGATACCCGTGGCCGCGAAGTCATGCGCGTCATGCCGCGTGTCAACGAGGCGATTAACGAAGAGTGGATTTCTGACAAGAGCCGCTTCATCTGGGACGGCCTGAAGACGCAGCGCCTTGACCGGCCTTACGTCCGCAAGGATGGCCGTCTGCAGCCCGCCACCTGGGGCGAAGCCTTCGGTGCGATCAAGCAGGCTGTTGCCGCAACATCCGGCAACAAGATCGGCGCGATCGCCGGCGATCTGTCTTCCGTTGAAGAAATGTTCGCGCTGAAGTCGCTTCTGGCGTCGCTCGGTTCGGCCAATGTCGATTGCCGTCAGGATGGCGCAGCGCTTGATTCGTCTTTGGGTCGCGCCAGCTACATCTTCAATTCCACCATTGAAGGCATCGAGCAGGCGGACGCACTGCTGATCGTTGGCGCTAACCCGCGTTTCGAAGCGGCTGTCCTCAACGCCCGCATCCGCAAGCGCTGGCGTCGCGGCGGTTTCCCGATCGGTGTGATCGGTGAGGCAGGTGAGCTGCGCTACAATTACGAATATCTCGGCTCGGGTGCTGAAACGCTCTCCGATCTGGCCAATGGTTCGCACAGCTTCGTTGACAAGCTGAAGTCCGCCAAGAACCCGCTGATCATCATCGGTCAGGGCGCTCTGGCACGTGCCGACGGCGCAGCGGTTCTCGCGGCTGCTGCCAAGCTTGCCGTTTCGGTTGGCGCTGTCAGCGAAGAGTGGAATGGCTTCTCGGTGCTGCACACTGCCGCGGCCCGCGTTGGCGGTCTCGATATCGGCTTTGTGCCGGGCGAGGGCGGTGTCGCCGCAGCCGACATGGTCGCCTCCATGGATGTTCTCTTCCTACTGGGTGCCGATGAACTCGACCTGTCGAACAAGGGCGCAAAGTTCACCGTCTATATCGGCAGCCATGGCGATCAGGGCGCGATGAACGCCGACGTCATCCTTCCGGGTGCGGCCTATACCGAAAAATCCGGTATCTGGGTCAACACCGAAGGCCGTGTGCAGGTGGGCAACCGCGCCGGTTTCGCACCGGGCGAAGCCCGTGAAGACTGGGCGATCCTGCGCGCGCTGTCCGACGTGCTCGGCAAGAAGCTGCCGTTCGATTCGCTGTCTGCCCTGCGCGGCCAGCTTTATGTCGCGCATCCGCATCTGGCGGAAACCGACGAGATCGTTGCCGGCAAGGCCACGGATATCGAAGCGCTGGCTGGTAAAACCGGCTCACTCACCAAGTCGGCGTTTGCCTCGACTGTAAAAGACTTTTATTTGACGAACCCGATTGCGCGCGCATCCGCCGTCATGGCCGAGTGCTCCGCATTGGCCCGCAACAATTTCCAGGCTGCGGCAGAGTAAGGGTAGGGGATTTATGGAACAGTTTTTCTGGAGCTACGTCTGGCCCGCGCTGATCATGGTCGGCCAGTCCCTGCTGCTTCTCGTTTGCCTTCTGGTGGCCATCGCCTTCCTGCTGCTTGCCGACCGCAAGGTCTGGGCAGCCGTGCAGCTGCGCCGTGGTCCGAACGTCGTTGGTCCCTTCGGTCTCTTCCAGTCCTTCGCCGACCTCTTGAAGTTCATCCTGAAGGAGCCCGTCATTCCGGCCGGCGCCAACAAGGCGGTCTTCCTCTTGGCGCCGCTGGTTGCCGTGACGCTGGCGCTCGCCACCTATGCCGTCATTCCGTTTGCGGATGGCTGGGTCGTCGCCAATATCAATGTCGGCATTCTCTACATCTTCGCGATTTCGTCGCTTGAAGTGTACGGCATCATCATGGGCGGCTGGGCTTCGAACTCGAAGTACCCGTTCCTCGGCGCGCTGCGTTCGGCCGCGCAGATGGTGTCCTACGAAGTGTCGATCGGTCTGGTCATCGTTACCGTTCTGCTCTGCGTGGGCTCGCTGAACCTGACGGACATCGTTCTTGCCCAGCGCACCGGTCTCGGCACCATGATGGGTCTGCCGGCCTCGTTCCTTGACTGGCACTGGCTGTCGCTGTTCCCGATGTTCATCGTGTTCTTCATTTCCGGCCTTGCCGAAACCAACCGTCCGCCCTTCGACCTTCCGGAAGCGGAATCGGAACTGGTCGCCGGTCACATGGTCGAATATGGCTCGACGCCTTACATGATGTTCATGCTTGGCGAATACGCTGCGATCGTCCTGATCTGCTGCCTGACGACGATCCTGTTCCTTGGCGGCTGGCTGCCGATCGTGGATGTGTGGTTCCTGAACTGGGTTCCGGGTATCGTCTGGTTCGCGTTGAAGGGCTGCATGGTCTTCTTCATGATAGCGCTCACCAAGGCTTTCGTTCCGCGTTACCGTTATGACCAGCTCATGCGTCTCGGCTGGAAGGTGTTCCTGCCGCTGTCGCTCGCCATGGTCGTTATGGTTGCATTCGTATTGAAGCTGACGGGGTGGGCCGGTTGATGTCCGTACTCCTCGCTCAGAAATCTGGAGACTGAGATGGCAAGCCTCTCCCAAGCCGTCAACTCGCTGTTCCTGAAGGAATTCGTAGGCGCGATCTTCCTGACCATGCGCCACTTTTTCAAGCAGAAGGCGACGATCAACTATCCTTTCGAAAAGGGTCCGGTGTCTCCGCGCTTCCGTGGCGAGCACGCGCTGCGCCGTTATCCGAACGGTGAAGAACGCTGCATCGCCTGTAAGCTGTGTGAAGCGATCTGTCCCGCTCAGGCGATCACCATCGAAGCCGGCCCGCGCCGCAATGACGGCACCCGACGCACGGTGCGTTACGATATCGACATGGTGAAGTGCATCTATTGCGGTTTCTGCCAGGAAGCCTGCCCGGTGGATGCCATCGTCGAAGGCCCGAACTTCGAATTCGCGACGGAAACCCGCGAGGAGCTTTATTTCGACAAGCAGAAGCTTCTCGACAATGGCGACCGCTGGGAGCGTGAAATCGCGCGCAACCTCGCACTGGATGCACCTTACCGTTAAGGTGCAACCGTCTTTCCGGGGGAGACCCCGGAAAGCGATGAAAAAGTAAAATGCCTGCGCGGTTTTCGCCGGCGGGGACGAAACGGGTGAGGGGGCTACGAGCCATCTTCTCCCGATGAGGACAAGAAGGCACCAAGATGGGTCTGCACGCTGTATTCTTTTATATATTCGCTTTCGTCGCCGTGGCGTCTGCGTTCATGGTCATCGCATCGAAGAACCCTGTTCATTCGGTGCTCTTCCTGATTTTGACCTTCTTCAACGCAGCCGCGCTGTTCCTGCTGACGGGGGCCGAGTTCCTCGCCATGATCCTGCTGGTGGTCTATGTCGGCGCGGTCGCGGTGCTTTTCCTCTTCGTCGTCATGATGCTGGATGTGGATTTTGCCGAATTGCGCTCCGGCGTGCTGCAATATGCCCCGGTCGGTGCGCTGATCGGCGTCATTCTGGCGGCTGAACTGATCGTCGTGGTCGGTGGCAGCGTCCTGAACCCGGTTGCAGCAAAATCGATCACCATGCCGATCCCGTCGCCGGCCGTGCGCACCAATACGGCAGCACTCGGCGATGTGCTCTATACCAACTACGTCTACTTCTTCCAGCTGGCCGGTCTCGTGCTGCTGGTGGCCATGATCGGCGCCATCGTGCTGACCCTGCGTCACCGCACCGACATCAAGCGGCAGGATATTTCCACGCAGGTCGGCCGCGACCCGAAGACCGCCGTCACCACGGTCAAGGTCAAGCCGGGCCAGGGCATCTGAAGGCGAACGGATCCAAGGAAACAGAATATGGAAATCGGTCTTTCCCACTACCTGACGGTCAGCGCCATCCTCTTCACGATCGGCGTGTTCGGCATCTTCCTCAACCGGAAGAACGTCATCGTCATCCTCATGTCGATCGAACTCATCCTCTTGGCGGTCAACATCAACATGGTGGCCTTCTCGGCCTTCCTGAACGATATCGTCGGCCAGGTCTTTGCTTTGTTCATTCTGACCGTCGCAGCTGCCGAAGCGGCCATCGGTCTTGCAATACTCGTTGTCTTCTACCGCAACCGCGGATCGATCGCCGTCGAAGACGTCAATATGATGAAGGGCTGATAAGGCTATGATCTACAAGGCTATCGTCTTTCTTCCACTGATCGGCTTCCTGATCGCCGGCCTGTTCGGCCGCTCGATCGGCGCCAAGGCGTCGGAATATGTCACCACCGGTCTGATGATCGTGGTCGCCATACTGTCGTGGATCGTCTTCTTCACCGTGGCGCTCGCCCATGGTGAGCCGGGCGAGGTGATCAAGGTTACTGTTCTGCGCTGGATCCAGTCCGGCGGCATTGACGTCGAATGGGCTTTCCGCATCGATACGCTGACGGCCGTCATGTTCGTCGTGGTCAACACGGTCTCGACGCTCGTGCACCTTTATTCGATCGGATACATGCACCACGATCCGCATCGTCCGCGCTTCTTTGCCTATCTGTCGCTCTTCACCTTCGCCATGCTGATGCTGGTGACTTCCGACAATCTGCTGCAGATGTTCTTCGGCTGGGAAGGCGTGGGTCTGGCGTCCTATCTGTTGATCGGCTTCTGGTTCAAGAAGCCGTCCGCATCGGCCGCTGCGATGAAAGCCTTCATCGTCAACCGCGTCGGTGACTTCGGCTTCATCCTCGGCATTGGCGGCGTGTTCGTGCTGTTCGGCTCGATCAATTTCGAAACGATCTTCGCCGCCGCTGCGACCTATCTGCCGGCTGAAGGCGCTGCTTCCACTGACACGGTCATCAACCTGTTCGGTATGCATCTGGACAAGGCCAATGCGATGACGGGTGTCTGCCTGCTGCTCTTCATGGGCGCCATGGGTAAGTCGGCGCAGTTCCTGCTGCACACCTGGCTGCCGGACGCGATGGAAGGCCCGACGCCGGTTTCGGCCCTCATTCACGCCGCAACCATGGTTACCGCCGGTGTCTTCCTCGTCGCCCGCATGTCGCCGCTGTTTGAACTGTCGCATGATGCGCTCACCGTCGTGACGCTGATCGGCGCGATCACCGCCTTCTTCGCGGCAACCGTCGGCCTCGTGCAGAACGACATCAAGCGTGTTATCGCCTATTCGACCTGCTCGCAGCTCGGCTACATGTTCGTGGCGCTCGGCGTCGGCGCTTATGGCGCGGCGGTGTTCCACCTGTTCACGCACGCCTTCTTCAAGGCCCTGCTGTTCCTATGCGCCGGCTCGGTCATCCATGCCGTCGATGGCGAGCAGGACATGCGTTACATGGGTGGCCTGCGCAAGCATATCCCCATCACCTTCTGGACCATGACCGTTGGCACGCTGGCGCTGACCGGCGTTGGTATCCCGGGCACGATGATCGGTTTTGCCGGCTTCTTCTCGAAGGACGTCATCATCGAATCCGCTTACGCGTCCCATTCGGTTCTGTCCGGTTTCGCCTTCACGCTCCTGGTCATCGCCGCGCTGTTCACCAGCTTCTATTCCTGGCGTCTGGCTTTCATGACGTTCTTCGGTAAGCCGCGCGCTTCCGCCGACGTCATGCACCATGTGCATGAATCGCCGATGGTCATGCTGATCCCGCTTTTCATCCTGACGGTTGGCGCGATCTTCGCCGGTGTCCTGTTCGAAGGTCATTTCTTCGGTGAGGAATATGCCGAATTCTGGAAGGGCGCTCTCTTTACGCTTCCGGAAAATGAAATCCTTGAGGAATTCCACCACGTGCCGCTGTGGGTCAAGTGGAGCCCGTTCTTCGCCATGGCGCTTGGTTTCGTGACCGCCTGGTACATGTACATCAAGTCGCCGGATACGCCGAAGCGTCTGGCAGCGACCCATCGCGGCCTCTACCAGTTCCTTCTGAACAAGTGGTACTTCGATGAACTCTACGATTTCCTCTTCGTGCGTTCCGCAAAGGCGCTTGGTCGCTTCCTGTGGAAGAAGGGTGACGTCGCCGTCATCGACCATTATGGACCGAACGGCATTGCAGCGCGTGTGGTTGACGTGACCAACCGCATGGTCCGCCTGCAATCCGGTTACCTCTATCATTATGCCTTTGCGATGCTGATCGGCATCGCGGCGCTTGTCACCTGGATGATGCTCGGGAGTGCCCTCTGATGACCGATTGGCCCATTCTTTCAACGGTCACCTTTCTGCCGCTCGTCGGCGTGGTGCTCCTGCTTCTGACAAATGAGAACGGCCCTTATGGTCGCCGCAACATTCTCAACGTCTCGCTGCTGACGACCGTCTTCACGTTTATCGTGTCGCTGTTCGTCTGGATCGGTTTCGACAATTCGAACCCCGGTTTCCAGATGGTCGAGAAGCATCAATGGTTCGGCAACATCGCCGCCTATCATCTCGGCGTCGACGGCATCTCCATGCTGTTCGTCATCCTCACCACTTTCCTCATGCCTTTCTGCGTGCTGGCAAGCTGGGATTCGATCGAGAAGCGCATCAAGGAATACATGATCGCCTTCCTGCTGCTGGAAGTCGTCATGATCGGCGTTTTCGTGGCGCTGGATACCGTTCTCTTCTACGTCTTCTTCGAAGCGACGCTGATCCCGATGTTCATCATCATCGGCGTCTGGGGTGGCAAGGATCGCGTTTACGCCTCCTACAAGTTCTTCCTCTACACGCTGCTCGGCTCGGTTCTGACCATGCTCGCCATCATGGCGATGTACTGGCAGTCCGGTACGACCGACATGACCGAACTGCTGAAATACGGCTTCCCGGCCGGCATGCAGACCTGGCTCTGGCTTGCCTGTTTTGCCGCCTTCTCGGTGAAGATGCCGATGTGGCCGGTGCATACCTGGCTGCCGGACGCCCACGTTCAGGCGCCGACCGCTGGCTCCGTCATTCTTGCCGGCGTCATGCTTAAGCTCGGCGGTTACGGTTTCATCCGCTTCTCGCTGTCGATGTTCCCGCTGGCGTCTGACTATTTCGCACCCTTCGTCTTCACGCTGTCGGTTCTTGCCATCATCTACACCTCGCTGGTGGCGATGATGCAGGACGACATCAAGAAGCTGATCGCCTATTCATCCGTCGCCCACATGGGTTACGTGACCATGGGCATTTTCGCCGCCAATGTGCAGGGCGTGCAGGGCGCGATCTTCCAGATGCTGTCGCACGGCATCGTGTCTGGCGCGCTCTTCCTCTGCGTCGGCGTTGTCTATGACCGTCTCCATACCCGCGAAATCGCGGCCTATGGCGGCCTAGTCAACAATATGCCGAAATATGCCGTCGCCTTCATGATCTTCACCATGGCCAATGTCGGTCTGCCCGGCACGTCAGGCTTCGTCGGTGAATTCCTGACGCTGATCGGCGTCTTCCGCGCCAACACGCTGGTCGCACTGTTTGCGGCAACCGGCGTCATCCTCTCGGCCGCCTATGCGCTGTGGCTTTACCGCCGCGTGATCTTCGGCGCGCTCGAGAAGGAAAGCCTGAAATCGATGCTCGATCTGTCAACCCGCGAAAAGGTCATCCTTTATCCGCTGGTTGCGCTGACGATCTTCTTTGGTGTCTATCCGGCGCCGGTGTTCGATGCGACAGCCGCATCGGTCGATCTTCTGGTAAACAACTATTCGGCTGCATTGCAGGCGGCGCAAAATGTTGCGCTCTCTATGAATTGACGACAGGACCCGTTGGACATGACCGCTGAAATCCTTTTTGCCAGTCTGCACATCGCGACGCCCGAGCTGATCCTTGCGGTCGGCGCGCTGGCGCTGCTCATGATTGGCGTCTTCTCGGGCGACAAGTCGACAACGACGGTAACCGGCCTCGCCGTTGCCCTCCTGCTCGTCGTCGGTCTCTGGATCATTTTCGCCCCCGCATCGGGCGTTGCCTTCGGCGGTGTCTACATCGCCGATGCCTTCGGTAACTTCATGAAGGTGCTGGCGCTGATCGGCTCCATCACCGCCATGATCCTTGCCGTCGGACAGGGCCGCTTCGAGCCGATCGGCCGCTTCGAATATCCGGTGCTGCTGGTGCTCGCGACGCTGGGCATCCTGCTGATGATCTCGGCCAACAACATGATCTCGCTCTATATGGCGCTGGAACTGCAGTCGCTGGCGCTCTACGTCGTCTGCGCCATCAACCGCGAAAGCCTGCGCTCCACGGAAGCGGGCCTGAAGTACTTCGTTCTCGGCGCGCTCTCCTCCGGCATGCTGCTTTACGGCATGTCGCTGGTCTACGGCTTCACCGGCAACACCGGCTTTGCCGAAATCGCCCAGGTTCTGGCATCGGAAACCCGCTCGCTCGGCCTCGTCTTCGGTCTGGTCTTCGTTCTCGCCGGTCTCGCATTCAAGATTTCCGCCGTGCCGTTTCACATGTGGACACCTGATGTTTATGAAGGCGCGCCGACCCCGGTTACGGCCTTCCTGTCGGCTGCACCGAAGATCGGCGCCATGGCGATCCTCGTGCGCATCGTCGTTGAAGCGTTCCAGCCGGTCTTCGCAGACTGGCAGCAGATCGTCGTCTTCATCTCCATCGCCTCCATGCTGCTCGGCTCCTTTGCCGCAATCGGCCAGAAGAACATCAAGCGCCTGATGGCCTATTCCTCCATCGGTCACATGGGTTATGCGCTGGTCGGTCTTGCCGCCGGCACGCAGGCTGGCATTTCGGGCGTCATCCTCTACATGACCATCTATATGGTCATGACGCTCGGCACCTTCGCCTGCATTCTCTCCATGCGCCGCAAGGAAATCGGCAATGTCGAGACTGTCGAGGATCTCGCCGGTCTTTCGTCCTCCAACCCCTTCATGGCGGTTGTGCTGACGATCCTGATGTTCTCGCTTGCCGGTATTCCGCCGCTCGCCGGCTTCTTCGGCAAGTATTATGTCTTCCTCGCCGCCATTGAAGCAAAGCTTTATCCGCTCGCCATCATCGGTGTGATCGGTTCGGTTGTCGGCGCTTATTATTATATTCGCGTCGTCAAGGTCATGTGGTTCGATGAGGCCAAGGACAAGTTCGAACGTCCGGCCGGCGAACTGAAAGTCGTTTATGCGCTTTCGGCCCTGTTCGTTGTCGCCTTCATCGTCTTTGGCGGTGCGCTCGGCAACGCGGTAACCGCTGCGGCGAAGACTTTCTTTTGAGCAGCACAGACAAGCATACGGGTCGGATGTCCATTGATGATTTCCGGCACGAAGCGATGGCGGAGACGCCATCGACCAATCTGGAATGTTTCGCCCGGGCACGGGCGGGTGATGGCGGCAACCTGTGGGTTACCGCCATCCGCCAGACCGGCGGTCGCGGCCGTCGCGGCCGGCCCTGGGTTTCTGAACCCGGCAATCTCTACGCCTCGCTTCTTCTGATCGATCCCGCGCCGATGGAGCGCATCGGCTCCCTGCCGCTCGCTTTTGCGCTCGCTGTCTATCGCGCCATTCGTGCGGTGCTGCCGACGGGTGGTGAAGCGCTTGAGATCAAATGGCCGAATGACGTGCTGATCGGTCGTCGCAAGACCTGCGGTATTCTGATGGAAGCGGAGTTGCTGCCCCACGGTCGGCGCGCCATCGTCATCGGCATCGGCATCAACATCGCCCATAAGCCCGACAATCCGCTTTATCCCGTCACCATGCTCTCCGAACATGGTGCGTCCTGCTCGCCCGACGAGCTCTTCGCCCATCTCTTCCGCGCGACGGCTGATGTGCTGCGGGACTGGGACGAGGGCAGGGGTGTTGCCGGCGTAATAGCCGGCTGGCGGGCCGCTGCCTGCGGGATTGGCGAACATATCACCGTCAATTTCCCGGACCGTTCGATTGGCGGGCGTTTTGTCGGGATTGATGATAATGGTTATCTGCTGCTGGATGAAGACGAGGGCGCAAGGCGCTCCATCGCCGCCGGCGACGTGTTTTTCGGATGAGGTGAACGGTGCGGCCCAGGAACCCGCGCCGAACCGGATCCCTTAGGTTGGAGCTTTCCTGCGGCTCATGAAATGCAGGGTGACAAACCGGTTCCGCATCGGCCCGGTCGATCAGATGGTTCAACAGGTCCGATGCTGGATAGAGGCGGCGGGCGCGGCAAATTGCCGACGCCTGAGCGCTTTCGTGAATGGATAAGAAAAACAATGGCTAAACAGGACGAACTGGTCTTTGTGCCGCTTGGCGGCGTGGGTGAAATCGGCATGAATCTGGCGCTTTACGGCTATGGGCCGGCAAGCAAGCGCGAATGGATCATGGTGGATTGCGGCGTGACCTTCGCCGGCCCCGACCTGCCGGGCGTCGATCTGGTGCTGCCTGATATCAGTTATATCGCCGAGCAGAAGAAGAACCTCAAGGGCATCATCATCACCCACGCCCATGAGGACCATTATGGTGCGCTGAACGATCTCTGGCCCGGCCTCAATGTGCCGGTCTATGCCTCGCCTTTCACGGCCGGCATGCTGGAAGCCAAGCGCGCCTATGAGGGCACCCGTGCCGAAATTCCGGTGACGATCTTCAAGGCCGGCGACCGCATCAATGTCGGTCCGTTCGAAATCGAAGCTGTTGGCGTCAACCACTCTATTCCGGAGCCGATGTCGCTGGTCATTCGGACGCCACTCGGCAATGTCATACATACCGGCGACTGGAAGATCGACGAGGCCCCGTCGCTTGGGCCGTTGACGGATGAGGCGCGTTTCCGCGCCATCGGTGAAGAGGGCGTGCTGGCGCTGATGTGCGACAGCACTAACTCGCTGCGCGACGGCGTGTCGCCCTCCGAACATGAGGTTTCTGAAGGCCTGCGCCAGATCATCGAAAGTGCCGAAGGCCGCGTGGCGGTCACCACCTTCTCCTCCAATGTCGGGCGCATCCGCTCGATTGCGCAGGCGGCGGAAGCGGCCGGCCGCGAGGTTTTGCTGCTCGGCTCCTCGCTGAAGCGGGTCGTGAATGTCTCGCAGGATCTCGGCATCATGGAAGGCATCAAGCCGTTCCTCGCCGAAGACGAATATGGTTATATTCCGCGCGACCGCGTGGTGCTGATCCTGACCGGTTCGCAGGGCGAACCGCGCGCAGCGCTCGCCAAGCTTTCCCGCGACGAGATGCGCAATGTGGCGCTCGCTTCGGGAGATACCGTCGTCTTTTCCTCGCGTGCCATTCCCGGAAACGAAAAGGCGATCATCGAGATCAAGAACGGCCTGATCGAACAGGGCGTTCATATCGTGACCGACAATGAAGCTCTGGTGCATGTATCCGGCCATCCGCGCCGCAACGAGCTTCTGCGGATGTACGAGTGGACGAAGCCGCAGATCGTCGTGCCTGTTCATGGCGAAGCGGCGCATCTGGTGGCGCAGAAGGAGCTGGCCGAGCAGGCAGGTATTTCCCAGGTGCCGAAGGTGCGCAACGGCAATGTTCTGCGCCTTGCTCCAGGCCCGGCCGAGGTTATCGATGACGTGCCGCATGGCCGCGTCTTCAAGGATGGCAATCTCGTCGGTGACATGGACGAGATGGGCATCGGCAATCGCCGCAAGCTCTCCTTTGCCGGCCATGTCGCCGTCAATGTCGTGCTGGACAGCCGTTACGACTTCCTCGGCGATCCCGATGTCGTGCCTTTCGGCCTGCCGGAATTCGATGACGAGGACGAGGCGATGGAGGACACGCTTTATGACGCCGTGCTCGGCGCCGTCGAAAGCATTCCGCGCGCGCGCCGTAAGGATCTGGAACTGCTGCGTGAAGCGGTGCGCCGCGCTGTGCGCGCAGCCGCCAACCAGAGCTGGGGCAAGAAGCCGATCGTGACGGTTTTCGTAACGAAGGTTTGAACCGGGAGGTAAGGGTGGGAGCTACGCATCCTCCTTCGCCGTTTCCTTGAATCAAGGGGCCGTGCCGAAAAGTGCGGCCCTCTTTGTTTCTTTGTGGCTTTTTGCACTTCTTGCCGAGAATTGATTCCGGTTCGCCGATGAATACGTTACAAGGACGCATTGTGCAGGAGGATCACATGCCGCTTCTTTCGGTCTTCGCCGTTTATTTCATCGTCTGGTGGACGGTGCTTTTCATCGTGCTTCCGATCGGCCTGCGCACTCAGGACGAGGAAGGTGATGTGGCACTGGGCACAGTCGCCAGCGCGCCAACCACATTCAAGGGCGGGCGGATCGTTCTGTGGACGACCCTGATCTCGGCGCTGATCTGTGGGCTTTGGTACGGCGCAACCTGGTGGTTCGGCTTCAGCCTTGATGACCTGCCGCGAATTATCCCGGTTTTCGACTGACAAAAGCGCTAACGATGTCGGCCCCGCCTGCATCTGCGCACTCAGCCTCACAGCAACCCGAAGTCTCTGCCCATGCATGTGGCAATTTCCGGCAAACCTGGCTGAGGCCATGTCATATGGATGTCATATCTATCGTGCACACAGCAGCAACGTGGCCGCTTGCGTGATTCATCGCCGTATTCTTACCGGAATAATGGCAGGGAGCAGGGGCCGTGCGTAAAAGCAAAAAAAAACAAGGCATTTCAGCCTTGTTTTTCAGTTTTCGCGTGATCTGTAACCGTTGCCGGGGCAGCGACGAGCGCGCCTAAGATCTGATCCTCCCAAGACTGACCGCGAAAATGACAAGAATTTAAACTTCCTGCCTCTTTTGTAAGCTAAAGCTAGCCCAAACCCCCATGCTTGTCATCTCATTTTTTGCATATTTGTTACAGTCGGCAAAAAATTCTCTGTGGTGCATTATGTCGCACCCAATCAAGAATATTATTCCGGCCAAAGCGTTTTGACGCGAATTAGCTATCGCGAAAATACCTTGAAATGGCCTTTATCACTCTTTTCATGCCGGGTTTTCTTCTTGGCGGGAAACGGCTATATCCGGCGCCAATATCCCTCTATTCGGGGCGATTCCCGCGCCTTTGGTCGCTATCGTCCGTATCAATGGAAGCCGTCATGCGTCTTAGCCGTTATTTCCTGCCCATCCTTAAGGAAAACCCCAAGGAAGCCGAGATTGTTTCTCACCGCCTCATGCTGCGCGCCGGCATGATCCGGCAGCAATCGGCTGGCATCTATTCCTGGCTGCCGCTTGGCAAGCGCGTGCTGGACAAGGTCAACAAGATCATCCGTGAGGAGCAGAACCGGGCCGGCGCCATCGAGCTTCTGATGCCGACGCTGCAGACGGCCGAACTCTGGCAGGAAAGCGGTCGTTACGATGACTACGGCAAGGAAATGCTGCGCATCAAGGACCGCCAGGACCGCCAGATGCTCTACGGCCCCACCAATGAGGAGATGATCACCGACATCTTCCGTTCCTATGTGAAGTCCTACAAGAACCTGCCGCTGAACCTCTATCACATCCAGCTGAAGTTCCGCGACGAGGTGCGTCCCCGTTTCGGCACCATGCGCTCGCGCGAGTTTCTGATGAAGGACGCCTATTCCTTCGACCTGACCAAGGAAGACGCGATTCATTCCTATAATAAGATGTTCGTGGCCTATTTGCGTACCTTCGAGCGTCTTGGCCTGCGCGCCATTCCGATGCGCGCCGATACCGGCCCGATCGGCGGCAACCACAGCCATGAATTCATCATTCTGGCCGATACCGGCGAATCCGAAGTCTTCTGCCACAAGAGCTTCCTTGACCGCGCCATTCCGGCCGAAAGCACCGATTTCGACGATGTCGCGGCGCTGCAGAGCGTGTTCGACGAGTGGACGGCCGATTACGCCGCGACGTCAGAAATGCATGACGAACCCGCCTACGACGCCATTCCCGAAGGCGAGCGCCTTTCCGCGCGCGGCATCGAGGTTGGCCACATCTTCTATTTCGGCACCAAATATTCCGAGCCGATGGGCGCGAAAGTGCAGGGCAAGGATGGCAAGGAACACCCTGTCCACATGGGTTCCTATGGCATTGGGCCGACACGCCTTGTTCCCGCCATCATTGAAGCATCGCATGATGAGAACGGAATCATCTGGCCGGCCTCAGTCGCTCCTTTCGATGTCGTGATCATCAACATGAAGGCTGGCGATGCGGCCTGCGATGCGGCTTGTGAGAAGCTGTATTACCAGCTCTCCAACGCCGGCAAGGATGTTCTCTATGACGATACGGACGATCGTGCAGGCCAGAAATTCGCCACAGCCGATCTGATCGGTGTGCCGGTGCAGATCATCGTCGGCCCGCGTTCCGTTGCGAACGGCGAAGTGGAAGTGAAGGATCGCAAGACCGGTGAACGTGAAACCGTCACAATCGAGGCGGCAATGAACAAGGCGCTTGGCTGAGCGCAAAGGGAAAGATGGGAGCGGCCTTCATGCGAAGACCGCTCCGGTTTTATGGCGCAGGCGTCGCTACGATTGGGACCGATCTTTGGAAAAGGCCGATCCTGCAAATTGAGATCAGGGAGACGACATGGCAAAAGCCGATGCTGACAAGGGTGCGGCTCCTTCCGCCCGGGAAAGGACCGCCCGGCCTTTTTCCGCATTTGAACGCATGGTGGCATGGCGCTATCTGCGGTCGCGGCGCAAGGAAGCGTTCATTTCCGTCATCGCCGGTTTTTCTTTCGTCGGCATCATGCTCGGTGTGGCGACGCTGATCATCGTCATGGCCGTCATGAATGGTTTCCGCACCGAATTGATTTCCCGCATTCTCGGCATTAACGGCCATATGATCGTGCAGCCGATCGACCAGCCCTTCAACAATTACGATGAGCTGGCGAAGAAATTCGCCGCTGTTCCCGGCGTCACCATGGCGTTGCCGCTGGTGGAGGGCCAGACGCTTGCCTCCGGCCGCGGCGGCGCGGGCTCCGGCGCGCTGGTGCGCGGCGTGCGCCAGGAAGATATCGACAAGGTCAAGGAAGTCGCGACCAACATCAAGACCGGCGACCTCGTCGGCTTCATGGCGGGTGATGGCGTTCTCGTCGGTTCACGGCTCGCCGCCCAGCTGGGCGTGACAGCCGGCGACGATATCACGCTGATTTCCCCGGAAGGCGACGTGACGCCGATGGGCGTCAATCCGCGCGTCAAATCCTACAAGATCTCAGGTGTCTTCGAGATCGGCATGTCGGAATATGACGCGTCCATGATCTACATGCCGCTGTCCGAAGCCCAGCTTTATTTCAATGCCGATGGCATCGTGCAGTCGATCGAGCTTTACGTCAGCCGGCCTGATGATGTCGATGGCATCCGGCCGCTGGTGGAACAGGCCGCCGAACGGCAGGTCTATATCACCGATTGGAGACAGCGGAACCAGACCTTCTTCTCCGCCCTGCAGGTGGAAAGAAACGTGATGTTCATGATCCTCACCCTCATCGTGCTGGTGGCGGCGCTTAACATCATCTCAGGTCTCATCATGCTGGTGAAGGACAAGGGCAGCGATATCGCCATCCTGCGCACCATGGGCGCAAGCTCGGGCGCGGTGATGCGCATCTTCTTCATGACGGGGGCCGCCATCGGTACGGTCGGCACCTTTGCCGGCGTCGCACTCGGCGTCCTTGTCTGCCTCAACGTGGAGTCAATCCGGCAGTTCTTTTCCTGGGTATCGGGCACGGTGCTGTTTGATCCGCAGCTCTATTTCCTAAGCCAGCTGCCGGCCGAAATGGATTTGAGCGAGACCATCACCGTCGTCATCATGGCGCTCACGCTTTCTTTCCTGGCAACGATCTTCCCGGCCTGGCGGGCTTCCAAGCTCGATCCGGTGCAGGCCCTGCGTTACGAATAAGGACCGCTTCGCAATATGGCAAAAAAAACAGTGCTGCGGCTTACCGGTGTCGAGAGAACCTATGGTCAGGGCGAGACATCGCTTTCCATTCTGCGCAAGGCCGATTTTGAATTGAAGAGCGGTGAGATGGTGGCGCTGGTCGCCCCTTCGGGCACCGGCAAGTCCACTCTGCTGCATCTGGCGGGGCTTCTCGAACATCCCGATGCCGGCGAGGTCTTCATCAACGGTGCGCCCTGCAACAGCCTGCCGGATGAAGCGCGCACCGCGATCCGCCGCAGCGACATCGGTTTCGTTTATCAGTTCCACCACCTCCTGCCGGAATTCTCCGCGGTGGAAAATGTGATGATGCCGCAACTCATCGCCGGTCTCACGCAGGCGGAGGCACGCAAGCGAGCAAGCGCGCTGCTCGATTATATGCGGGTAGGCCATCGCGGTGAGCACCGTCCGGCCGAACTCTCCGGCGGTGAACAGCAGCGTGTCGCCATTGCGCGCGCCGTCGCCAATGCGCCGCTGCTGCTGCTGGCCGACGAACCGACCGGCAATCTCGATCCGGAGACCGCGCATTATGTTTTCGATGCGCTGGAGGCACTGGTTCGTCAATCCGGCCTCGCGGCGCTGATCGCCACACATAATCACGACCTTGCCAACCGCATGGATCGCCGCGTGACGCTCGCCGACGGCAAGATCGTCGATTTCTGACGCGGTTTACCGCGCGAAAGTTATCCTCGCATTTGATTTTTTCCCAGGCCCGGCGGTGTCTTCACCTCCGGGCTTTTTTGCTTTGGAGTCAGCGGCTTGCCATTCGCTCGGACGGAACCGAAGGCGATTCTCGAACATTAGCAATAGGAATATCAGTAGAACCCTGTTGACAATCGAACAAAATGAGAACAAAGTTGGAACATAACGAGTAAGGAGAGACCAATGACTGATTTCATCCGTGACGTTGCCGCTTTCGCTTCCATCGCTGTCTTTGTTGCCAGCTTTTCGGTGATCCTCACCGCCCTGTGAAGAAGACACCGGCGCAGAAGCCTGTATGGATGCCGCAAAATGGTGGACATTGAGCGCCGGAAATCGGAAAATCGCCCCCTCGATTCAGAATGACAGGATGACGATATGGGCGATGCGGTTATGCGTGGAGAGACCTCTGGCGAAACGTTGAAGACCCCCGGCTTCGTCCATCTTCGGGTTCATTCCGCTTATTCCCTGCTTGAGGGGGCGTTGCCCCTCAAGAAAATCATGTCCAAGGCCGTTGGCGACGGCCAGCCGGCCATTGCCATTACCGATACCAACAACCTCTTCGTCGCGCTGGAATTTTCCGAAAAGGCGCGGGACGAAGGTCTGCAGCCGATCATCGGCTGCCAGCTGTCCGTCGACATGCAGGATGCGGCGGAGGATCGCCGCAATCACAATAGCCACCTCCAGAAACTCCCCGCCATCGTTCTCCTTGCCGCCAATGCGGAAGGCTATGAGCGGCTGGTGGATCTCGTCAGCCGCGCTTATCTGGACGGTGAGGGCGGAAGCCATTCCGTGCACATTACCCGCGCATGGCTGGAAGAAGCCTCCAATGCCGGACTCATTGCATTGACCGGTGCCTCCGGCGGCCCCGTCGATATGGCGCTGAAGGAAGGCCACACCGCGCAGGCCAAAGAGCGGCTGCTGACGCTGAAGTCGCTCTTTGGCGACAGGCTTTATATCGAATTGCAGCGCCAGTCCGGTTACGACCGTTCCCACGAGCGGCGCTTGATTGGGCTGGCCTATGAATACGATATCCCCCTCGTTGCCACAAACGAGGCGTTTTTCCCGTCCAAGGCTGACTATGAGGCACATGACGCGCTGATGGCGGTGGCGCATAACGCCATCGTGTCCGATGACAGCCGCTTCCGCCTGACACCCGATCATTACCTTAAAAGCCGTGACGAGATGACGGCGCTGTTTGCCGATCTTCCCGAGGCGCTGGAGAACAGCGTCGAGATCGCGCTCCGATGCTCCTATGTGCTGAAAAAGCGCGGGCCGATCCTGCCACGTTTCACCGGCGCCAGCGACGATCCGGAAGCGGCCGAACGCGCCGAAACCGAGGAACTGCGCCGACAGGCAGTGGAGGGGCTGGATCAGCGGCTTGCTGCGCTCGGCATGGCGCCCGGTTACACCGAGCAGGATTATCGTGAAAGGCTGGATTTCGAACTCGGCGTCATCTCGCGCATGAAGTTTCCCGGTTACTTCCTGATCGTTGCCGACTTCATCAAATGGGCCAAGCAGCACGATATTCCGGTTGGGCCGGGCCGTGGTTCGGGTGCGGGCTCGCTCGTTGCTTATGCGCTGACCATTACCGATGTCGATCCGCTGCGCTTCTCGCTGCTGTTCGAACGCTTTCTCAATCCCGAACGCGTTTCGATGCCCGACTTCGATATCGACTTCTGCCAGGATCGCCGCGAAGAGGTGATCCGCTACGTGCAGGCCAAATATGGCCGCGAGCAGGTGGCACAGATCATCACCTTCGGTTCGCTACAGGCGCGAGCGGCCCTGCGCGACGTCGGCCGCGTGCTGGAAATGCCCTATGGCCAGGTGGACAAGATCTGCAAGCTGGTGCCCAACAACCCGGCCAATCCGACGCCGCTCTCCAAGGCGATCGAGGAGGAGCCGCGATTGCAGGAAGAGGCGGACAAGGAGCCGGTCGTCGCCCGCCTCTTGGATATCGCCCAGAAGATCGAGGGGCTTTACCGCCACGCCTCCACCCACGCCGCCGGTATCGTCATCGGCGACCGGCCGCTCTCCAAGCTGGTGCCGATGTATCGCGATCCGCGATCCGATATGCCGGTCACCCAGTTCAACATGAAATGGGTGGAAAGCGCCGGCCTCGTCAAATTCGACTTTCTCGGCCTGAAGACGCTGACGGTGCTGAAGGTGGCCGTCGATTTTGTTGCCAAGCGCGGCATCAAGGTCGATCTCGCCGCCATTCCGCTCGAGGACGCCAAGACCTACGAGATGCTGTCGCGCGGCGAAACCATCGGCGTGTTCCAGGTGGAAAGTGCGGGCATGCGCAAGGCGCTGATCGGCATGCGTCCGGACTGCATCGAGGACATCATCGCGCTGGTGGCGCTTTATCGTCCCGGCCCGATGGAAAACATTCCGGTCTATAATGCCCGCAAACATGGCGAGGAGGAGCTGGAATCGATCCATCCGACCATCGACCATCTGCTGAAGGAAACGCAGGGCGTTATCGTCTATCAGGAGCAGGTGATGCAGATCGCCCAGGTCCTGTCAGGATATTCGCTCGGCGAAGCCGATCTTCTGCGCCGCGCCATGGGCAAGAAGATCAAGGAGGAGATGGACAAGCAGCGCGAACGTTTTGTTGATGGTGCCATTAAAAACGGCGTCTCGAAACCGCAGGCCGATACCATCTTCGATCTCCTGGCGAAATTCGCCAATTACGGCTTCAACAAGAGCCACGCCGCCGCTTACGCCATCGTGTCTTACCAGACCGCCTATATGAAGGCGCATTATCCGGTGGAGTTCCTCGCGGCCTCGATGACGCTCGACATGGCCAACACGGAAAAGCTCAACGATTTCCGTCAGGATGCCGGCCGTCTCGGCATCGAGGTCGTCGCACCCTCGGTACAGACCTCATTCCGCCAGTTCGAGACGGGTGAAAACCGCATCTATTATTCGCTGGCGGCCATCAAGGGCGTGGGCGAGGGGGCGGTGGAACATATCGTCCAGGTACGCGACGACAAGCCGTTTACGAGCCTTGAGGATTTCTGCCTGCGCATCGATCCCAAGCAGATCAACCGGCGTGTGCTGGAAAGCCTGATCAATGCCGGCGCTTTCGATTGTTTCGGCCGTGACCGTGCAGAGCTGATCGGCGGGCTGGACCGCATCATCGGTTATGCCCAGATGGCGCAGAACAACCGCACCATTGGTCAGTCGGACATGTTCGGCTCCGGTGGCGGCAATGGCCCGGAAAAGCTGATCCTGCCCGCCTTCCAGTCCTGGCTCGCCTCGGAAAAACTGTTGCGTGAATATCAGGTGCTCGGTTTTTATCTCACCGCCCATCCACTCGATACCTATCGCCCCATATTGGAAAAGTTGCGGGTGCAGAATTTCGCCGATTTTTCCGCCGCGGTGAAGCAGGGCGCCACCGCCGGGCGTCTGGCCGGCACAGTGACGGGCAAGCAGGAGCGCAAGACCCGCACCGGCAACAAGATGGGCATCGTCACCTTCTCGGATGCTTCAGGACAATATGAGGCCGTGCTGTTTTCCGAAGGGCTCGGCCAGTTCCGTGATCTGCTGGAAGTCGGCAAATCGCTTGTCATCACCGTACAGGCGGAAGAGCGGCCGGAAGGCATCGGCCTGCGTATTCAGACGGCGCAGTCGCTGGAAGAGAAATCCGTGCAGATGCAGAAGGCGCTTCGGGTCTATGTACGCGATTCCGGCCCGCTGAAAACCGTTGCCCGCCACCTCAACACAAAAGGCGACGGATCGGTCTATTTCATCGTCATCAAGGATGAGGGCAGCCGCGAGATCGAGGTTGAGCTGACGGAGAAATACCGCATTTCACCTGAAATCGCCGCTGCGCTGCGGTCCGCACCCGGTGTCGTTGATGTGGAGCTGGTGTGAGGCGAAAGCCCTCACACCGGCCCTTCCTTTGTGACGGTGATGAAGTCGGTTCCGGTTCCTGTCTCCATCTGGTGACTGAGATCGGAAACGGTGATCGAGCTTCCGCTTGAAAGCTCCTGCTCGATCCGGTGGCGTATATCCGCGGGGATTTCGAGGCGGCTGAGTACGGCGCTCAACTGGTCGAAACCGCCGGGCGCTTCGGTAACGGTAATGCCAAGCCGCTTGCGGGCGGCGGCTGGCAGATGATTTTCGAGCGTCACGCCGTTCCATTCCGCGGTTCCGGCTGCGCGGTCCACGGAAACGGCCTCAAGGAAATGGGTTCCGAGCGCCACTTCCGGATCCTTGATATCAATGGCTGCTTCGAACAGCGGCTTGAAGTCCTGCCGCACCATGATCTGGCCATTCGGCGGATGATCCTCACCGGCAGACGCGTAAAGCGACGTCACAAAGTCGTCGGTCAGAAGCGGTCCTGATGTTTTCAGCCCTTTCCAGCGCTTGAACCCGTTGATGGCGCTCACCGTCATTTCGCCCGCATAACCATCGGCAGAACCGGCATCGAAGCCCAGGCGGGTCAGTACGGCCTGGATATCCATCACCTTTTCCCGCTCGCCACGCCTTGTAATGAGGATGCGCAGCGGCGAGGAGGCTTTGATCTTTACCGCCGGTTTGATGGCCTGCGTCTTTTCATTGACGGCAACCTCGACCGCACCCAATGCCGCATCGAAGGTCGCCGGGCGCAGCTGCACATCCGACAGAAGCAGCTTGCCGTCGTCGGCATCGTCGCGTGGTGCAAACAGCGCCGGATGCTCTACGAAACGCAGGGAAACCGGGCGATCGGTGATGATGACATGCACACCGGCCTGCGTGTCTCCGAAAAGTGACTTGGCAAATTTCGAAGGCAGGCGCACGCAGCCATGCGAGGCCGGATAATTCGGCACCTTGCCCTCGTGCAGCGCGATGCCGGACCATGTCAGCCGTTGCATGAAGGGCATTGGGGCGGCCGAATAGATATTCGACTCGTGGTATTTTCGCTTTTCCAGAATGGAGAAGATGCCGCTCGGCGTCTCGTGCCCGGCCTTGCCGGTGGAGACTTTCGAGGTGGCGATGATCTCACCGTTCTCATAAAGCGAGAGCGACTGGTCGCTTTTTGACACCAGGATCTGCAGCGACCGGCTGTCGGCGGCAAGCGCCGGAAAAGCAAGAATGCTGGCCGACAGCATGCCGGTCAGAAGACGGAGGCGAAGGGACATGACGCAATACACCACATGCACAAAACTTCCTTCACTCAACCACGCGAAGTTTAATGAAGTTTAAGGAAGCCGCGGCCGCAACATCACTAATTTGTGTAAAATCTAAAATACATTGGGCACGGGTGGTGGCAGACACAGTTGGAAAGGTCCGCATGGTCGTCTTCAGGTCCCTATTTGCGGGTGCCGAAGGTATAGCCGGTCTCGACGCTGCCCTTGCCGAACTTGTCGCGCAGCTTGTCCATTGCCGCCTCCGCCGCTGCCCGCCGCGTGGCTTGCCTGTCGACGAGATCGGGCGGATCGGCGAGGCCAGCATCGCGCAGATCGCTGACGCCTATGCCGATAAGGCGGAACTTGGTGCCGTCGGTTTCTTTTTCCAGGAGTGCAAGGCCGGTGCGGAATATGCGGTCGGCAAGCTGGGTGGGGTCATCAAGCCTGCGGTTGCGGGTGCGGGTCTTGAAGTCCGCCGTTTTCATTTTCAGCACCACGGTCTGGCCGGCAATGCCGCTTTTCTTCAGCCGCCAGGCCACTTTTTCGGAAAGCGACCGCAGGATGGAAACGAGATCCTCATGGCGGGAAATATCATTAAAGAAGGTGGTTTCGGACGAGACGCTTTTGACCGGATCGTTGTCGTGCACATGCCGTTCATCAATACCGCGCGATAGCCGGAACAGCCGCTGCCCCATCACGCCGTAACGGCGCATCAACTCGCTCTCTTCCATCTCCTGCAATTGCGCGATCATGCGGATGCCATCCGCTTCCAGCGTCGCTGCAAAGGCCTTTCCCACGCCCCAGATGGTCGTGACCGGGCGCGCTGCCAGAAAGGACAGCGCCTCTGCTTCGCCGACAACCGAAAAGCCGCGCGGTTTTTGCAGATCCGAGGCGACCTTGGCGAGAAACTTGCAATAGGAAAGCCCCGCAGAAACACTCACCCCCACCTCTTTTTCCACGCGTCGGGCGAATTTCGCCAGCACCCGCGCCGGCGGATCGTGATGCAGCTTCTCGGTGCCTGAAAGATCGAGAAACGCCTCGTCGATGGAAAGCGGCTGCACCAGCGGCGTCAATTCCTGCATCATTGCGCGGATCTGACGGCCGACACGGCTGTATTTTTCCATGTCGGGCTTGATGACGACAGCGTCGGGGCAGGCTTCCAGCGCCTTGAACATGGGCATGGCGGAGCGCACGCCGTGGATGCGGGCGATATAACAGGCGGTGGAAACCACCCCGCGCTTGCCGCCGCCAACGATAACAGGCTTGTCGGCCAGTTCCGGATTGTCGCGTTTTTCGACAGAGGCATAAAAGGCGTCGCAATCGATATGGGCGATGCTCAGATCGTAGAGTTCGGAATGATAGAGAAGACGCGGGCTGCCGCAGGCGCGGCAACGCCTCAACCCTTCTGGCTGGCCAGCCAGACAGTCGCGGCAAAAACCGGGATCATAGTGGTGTGACGTGGACATGGGCCGAAAACAAAACCAGAACGTAGCCGACCATACTCCGGCTGCGATGGCCGCTCAAGTGGCGTCCCGTCAATACACACCTGAATCCAGCCCCGGCCCGGAAAAATGGTGCCAGGCGGCGGCCACCGTTTCGGGGGATGTATCGGTGGCGGCACAGAACGCCATCAGATCCGGCTCGTGGCTCATCAGGAAATCCGTCAGCCCCGCCAGGAAGCCGGGATCATTGACGGCCTGGCGCAGCATAGTGGCTTGTAATCCGCTCAAGGCCAGAAAACGCGACAGCATGTCAGGCTCGTTCGCCAGCCAGCCAAGTATGGCGGCCGCCGTTTCTTGCGGATCCTGGCCGGCATTGCCTTTGTTTTTTGTATCGCGCAGCATTTCTTCCCCGAAGTTACCTATTTTGAAACCAAATCCCTCTAGCCTTGCGCAACGAATGGACGATGGAATCGGCATCCTGACAACTTATATGTCTGGATGAAGGTTTCAAAGCGAAACGGGGACTGCCCACCATGCCCAAGCAGGTCATGATAGTCGAAGACAACGAGCTGAACATGAAGCTCTTTCGCGACCTGATCGAGGCGTCTGGTTATACCACTATTCAGACGCGCAACGGCATGGAGGCGCTCGATCTCGCTCGCAAGCACCGCCCGGACCTTATCCTCATGGATATCCAGCTGCCGGAGGTTTCCGGGCTGGAGGTGACGAAGTGGCTGAAGGAAGACGACGAGCTGCATGTCATCCCGGTCATCGCGGTCACGGCCTTTGCCATGAAGGGTGACGAGGAGCGCATTCGTCAGGGCGGATGCGAAGCCTATGTGTCGAAGCCGATTTCCGTTCCGAAATTCATCGAAATCATCAAGACCTATCTTGGCGATGCGTAAGTCGGTTGGGGAACTGTTATGACGGCGAGAGTTCTGGTTGTTGACGACATACCCGCAAACGTAAAGCTTCTCGAAGCCCGGCTTATCGCTGAGTATTTCGACGTCGTCACCGCCGAGGATGGTTTCAAGGCGCTGACGATATGTGATGAGGAGCAGGTCGATATCATCCTGCTCGATATCATGATGCCGGGCATGGATGGTTTCGAAGTTTGCGAAAGGCTGAAGGCCAATCCAAATACCGCTCATATTCCGGTTGTCATGGTCACCGCGCTCGATCAGCCGTCGGACCGTGTGCGCGGCCTCAAGGCGGGTGCCGACGATTTTCTCACCAAACCGGTCAACGATCTTCAACTGATCGCCCGCGTCAAAAGTCTGGTTCGACTGAAGGCCGTCAGCGACGAGCTGCGGCTGCGTGCGGAGACTGCCCGGCAGATCGGCATCGAGGAGATGCTGCGGAGCGATGGCCTGATGCAGACACCGGGCCGCGTGCTGGTTGCGGATGGCCGCGCCAGCTCGCAGGAACGCATCATCCGGGCGCTGAAGCCGGTTGCGGAGATCGATGCCGTCACGGAGCCGCAGGCGGCCTTGCTCAAGGCGGCGAGCAGCCCCTTCGAGCTGGTCATCGTCAATTCCAATTTCGAGGACTACGATCCGCTGAGGCTGTGTTCGCAGCTTCGCTCGCTGGAGCGCACCCGTTTTCTGCCATTGCTTCTGGTGGCGGAGCAGGGGGCGGATGAGATGGTGGCGCGTGCGCTCGATCTTGGGGTGAACGATTACATTCTCCGCCCGATCGATCCGAATGAACTCGTCGCCCGTTCGCTGACGCAGATCAGGCGCAAGCGCTACAATGAACATCTGCGGCTCAATCTGCAGCATACGATGGAGCTTGCGATTGTGGACGGGCTGACGGGCCTCAACAATCGTCGTTATCTCGATAGTCACCTGAAGATACTTTTCGACCGCGCCGCCGTGCGTGGTCGCCCGATCTCCATCTGCATGACCGATATTGACCGCTTCAAGCTGGTCAATGACACCTATGGCCACGATGTCGGCGATGAGGTGCTGCGCGAATTTGCAGCACGCATCCGCAGCACGGTGCGCGGCGCGGATCTCGCCTGCCGCTATGGCGGGGAGGAATTCGTCGTCGTCATGCCGGATACGCCCATGGAGCTTGCGGCAAGCGTCGCCGAGCGCCTGCGGGCAATCGTGGAAGACAAGCCCTTTTATGTTCGTTCCATCGATCGGGAACTGAGCATTACCGCCTCCCTCGGCATCGCCACCAGCAGCGGTGCCTTCGGCGCGCCGGACGAGATATTGAAGCAGGCCGACAAGGCGCTTTACGAGGCAAAACACGCAGGACGCAACCGCGTCGTGGCCGCCGCGGCCTGAGCCGGGCGCGGGCAATTAACCACGATTGTCTGCGGAGACTCTCCGGCATATCCCGGCGAAATCGCTACTCGCCCATCCTGGCGGACGTCGAGAGGCCGCAAGCCATTGACCCCAGATGTATTTTATCTATTTGCAATGAAGGGATGAATCGAGGTGGCCTTAATAGAGTTCAAGTTGAGAAATACGTTGAATTCAATCTCGCAGGAAACTATAGTGTGCCAGCTTGGTATATTTAACCATGTTTCTCAGGGAACGTATCTCTGGCTTAAGAATTTGTTGATTTTTATTTTACTTCTGCGCACACTCACAATCGAGAGTAACAGTTCTTCCGGCGGTTTGTCGGTCTTGCGGTGATGGAATGATGGCGGCTTTTGCCGTCTCGATTTCGCTCGTCAGGGGCTGGTATTGCGTAGTTTGAATGCCCCATGATGCTCAGGTCCGCCGCATCTCCTGAATCGTGGGGTCGGTCGGCTGACGATGTCCGAATCGGTTCCTCGTGCCGTAATCACATCGTTGGCCGACCGCCTTCTTCCCGAAAACAGCCTGCTGGTGGCGCGCGTGTAGCGAGGCGCCGGTTCCCGACCGATTTCTGTGCAGGGCTGTGCGACGTCGATGTAGGGGCAGGGGACGGACATAGGCCAAGGGGGTGTTCGGAGCAGCCTTCGTAAATGCCTGCGGATATATCTTGGCGATCATGTGCTTGAACGGGCGGCAGGCTCGTGCCCCGTCAGTGCCGCGCGTGCTTTGCCAGTGGCAGCAGCAATGTCATGGTCTATGGAGAGGCAGCACCCTCGTTTCCACGAAAGGAAAGCCGCTCGGTGTGACGAGCGTCGTGGCGGTAATATTTCGGCACAAACAAAAAACGCGCCCATTGGGCGCGCTATTTGCCGGAGAACCCGATCAAGACATTACTTGATCTTGGTTTCCTTGAATTCAACGTGCTTGCGTACAACCGGGTCGTACTTCGTCTTCGTCATCTTGTCCGTGAACGTACGGCTGTTCTTGGTGGTGACGTAGAAGGTACCGGTGTCGGCTGTCGACAGCAGCTTGATCTTGATTGTTGTAGCTTTCGCCATGGTCGTCCTGCCTTTAAACAAAAGAGAAGCCGCAGGCGCTTCTCACCTCGGCTAAATCTGGCGCGAAACTACGTATCGCGCCCAAAAAGTCAAGCCTGTTTTGCCCGGAAAACAAAACGGAACCCATAAAGCACCACGTAAAGCCCGAAAAATACGGCAAGCGCCCAGGCGAAACCATTGGTGCCCGCAATATCCATGGAAATGCCGACGGCCTGCGGTCCGGCGATCGTACCCATGGCGTAACAGAAGATAAAGGCGGCGTTGGCGGAGACCAGATCGGCGCCCTTGAGCCGTGATCCAAGGTGGGTGAGGCCGACGGTATACATGCCGGAGACGAGGCCACCCCAGAACAGCAGCAGCGCCGCCACCAGTATCCAGCTCTCCACCAGAAGCGGCAGGGCCAGCGTGCCGCAAACGCCCGCAAAGGCCATCAGGGCGAGCATGGTGCGCCGATCCTTCAGCCGGTCGGAAAGCAGGCCGATCGGTATCTGGAAGACCATGTTGCCGATTCCCATCACCGTCAGCAGGAGAGCGGCCTGCGATTCGTTGAAACCCTCACGGGTGGCGTAGATCGGAAAGAGCGACAGGCCACCTGCCTGCACCGAACCGAACACGAAAGCTGCGGCCGATGCCATCGGCACCAGCCAGACGTAACGGATGAAATGGTGATTGGGGTGCTCGTCCAGTTCCGGGCTTTCGCCGCGCGCCATGAAGATGGGTATGGCGGCCAGAAGGATGATCGCGGCGCCAACGAGGAAGGGCAGGATGCCTTCGCTGCCGACCGCCGAAAACAGCAACGGCCCGACGGCGAAACCCACTGCGAGGCCAGTGGCGTAGATGCCAAGCACCATGCCGCGTTTTTTCGGCGGCGCGGTCATGTTGATCCAGTATTCGGAGAGAATGAACAGAGTGGTGGTGGCGCCGTGGAAAACGATTCGCAGCGGAAACCACATCCAGAAGGCATCAGCGAAATAGAAGCAGAGCGCGCTCAGCGCCGAAATAACCACGGCCAGCAGCATGGTTCGCGCCACGCCGAAATCATGGGCGATCTTGGTGGTGACCGGAGCCGCCATCATGGCCGCAACACCGGCCATTGCCGAATTCACCCCGATCATGGTCGAGGAGATGCCGCGCTTCTCAAGAATGATCGACAGGAGCGGCAGCCCAAGGCCGATGGCGACACCGACCGCACTGATGGCGGAAATCGCGGCGATCAGTGAGGGCCAGTGGATGGCATCCGCTTCTTCGCATTTCATTTGTGACATGACGGCCTTTATACAAAGTCTCGAATGAACCGGCCGTGGCGCGTGACGTACAGCCGCGCGGGGCTTTCAAAGGGCAGTGAGGGATCACCTATCATGAGTTTTGTGACATCTTCGAGAACCGTACGCGTGATTTTGGGCATGTTCAGACCGGAAAGGTCTGTCATGTCAAGCCATTGCACGTTGGAGAGTTCATCGGAATCACGGATTAGCCGGATATCCAGCCCCAACTCGTCGGTATAACAGCAGAAGAATCGCGTGTCGTAGCGCCGCACATTGCCGGGTGGCGTGATGGCGCGTGCAACATATCTGAAACGGGAAAGATCAGGACCCTTAGCGCCCAATCCGATATCCACGCCCGTTTCCTCGAAAAGCTCGCGCGCGGCTGCAAGCGCCAGAGCCCTTGCGCCGGCGGCGCTGAGACGGCGTGCTGCCGAAGCGGTGAGGCTGCGTAGCACGGCGGGATGCAGATCGCCGGAAAAGGGCAGCGCATGGTCACGCGGATCGCGTTTGCCGCCCGGAAACACGTAGGCGCCGGGCATGAAGACGTGGGCGCTGCTGCGCTGACCCATCAGCACCCTGAGCTGCGGGCCGGAACGGTCGAACAGGATCAGGGAGGCGGCATCGCGCGGCCGCAGGCGCGCGATCACCGTCTCGGCATCCCGGGAGTGCTGGGGTTCACGCAAGGTCCCGCCCACGGTCAGTGAGAAGAGCCGTCTATCTGCGCTTTTGGTTGTTTTCGGTCGAAGCCGTGCATACGCAGCGCCCATTGCAGGCCGATGACGCCGCCCTTGATGGGTTGCAGCGTCAAAAGTGCGGCCAGAATGGTGATCGGCACCCAGATGGCAAAATGCGCCCACATGGGAATGTTCAGGATCATATCCGTCATCATGAAGCCGCCAACGGCGATATGGCCGATGATGACGATGGAAATATAGGGCGGCAGGTCGTCGGAACGGTGATGGTGCATTTCTTCGCCGCAGGCCGCGCAGGCATCCACCGGCTTGAGGAAGGCCCGGAACAGGCGGCCGCTGCCGCAGGCCGGGCAACGGTTGGCCATGCCCCGCATGATCGAGCGGCCAAGCGGTCTCTCAGCGCTGCTGTCTCCGAAAGTGACCGTCTCCGAGCCCTGATGTGCACTCATCCTTAAGTCCTTCTCCCGTTCTTGAACCGCTTCGCGGTCTTGTTAGCGTCGTCCTACCGTCGCCCTCTGGGCGGCCGTGTCCCGGGCTTCGCGCCCGGACGCGATGTCCGCCGGCCTGCCTTGTGGAACGACCGCGAGCCGACCGGCATCTTACGCCCCGGACTCAACATTTCAAAACGCAACGCGCCCGCGAGGGGCACCGCTTCTGCAAGCCGGACCTGAACCGTGTCGCCAAGCTGATAACCGAGACCGGTCTTTTCCCCCGTCAAAGCCTGATGGGCCTCGTCATAGAAGAAATAATCGGTTCCGAGTGTAGATATAGGAACAAAGCCATCAGCGCCAAACTGCGGCAGCGCGACAAATAGTCCCGCCTTGGTGACACCGCCGACGCGGCCCTCGAATTCTTCACCCACCCTTTCGGAAAGATGATGCGCGATCAGCCGGTTGATGGTGTCGCGCTCGGCTGCCATGGCGCGGCGCTCGAAAGTCGAGATTTCGGCGGCGATATCATCAAGCGTCGCCTCTTCCTGTGGCGTGATGCCACCTTCGCCGAGACCGAGCGAGCCCACCAGCGCCCGATGCACGATCAGATCGGCATAACGGCGGATCGGCGAGGTGAAATGCGCATATTTCATCAGGTTAAGGCCAAAATGGCCGATATTCTCAGGGCTGTAGATTGCCTGGCTCTGGCTGCGCAGCACCATCTCGTTGACCATGATCTGGTGCGGCGTATCAATGGCGCGCGCCAGAATGCCGTTGAAGGAATTGGCGCGCATGACCGCACCCTTGGCCATGGAAATGCCGATCGTGCCGAGGAATTCGCGCAGCACCTCCTGCTTGGTCAGCGTCGGCGCGTCGTGGACGCGATAGACCAGCGGCTGCTTCTTTTTTTCCAGCGTTTCGGCAGCGGCGACATTCGCCTGGATCATCATCTCTTCGATCAGCTTATGTGCATCCAGCCGTTCGGGAATGACGACCTTGTCCACCGTGCCGTCGGGCCGCAGCTGGATCTTGCGCTCCGGCATGTCGAGTTCCAGCGGCTGGCGGCGGTCGCGGCCGCGCTTCATCACCTCATAAGTGTGCCACAGCGGCTTGAGGATCGGCTCCAGTAGCGGGCCGGTCTTGTCGTCGGGCTTGCCATCGATAGCCGCCTGGGCCTGCTGGTAAGACAGCTTGGCGGCACTCTTCATCATGATGCGATGGAAGGTGTGGCCGGCCTTGCGGCCTTCCTTGGAAAAGGTCATGCGCACAGCAAGGGCAGGGCGGTCGACACCTTCCTTCAGCGAGCAGAGATCGTTGGAAATGCGTTCCGGCAGCATCGGCACAACCCGGTCGGGGAAATAGACCGAGTTGCCGCGCTTCAGCGCCTCTCGGTCAAGCGGCGCGCCGGGGCGCACATACCAGGAGACATCGGCAATGGCGACGGTGACGATGACACCATCGGGATTGTCGGGCGAGGGGTCCGGTTCGGCATAGACCGCGTCGTCATGATCCTTGGCGTCGGCCGGATCGATGGTGATGAGCGGCAGGTCGCGCCAGTCCTCGCGGTGCGACATGGTCGCGGCCTTGGCCGCATCCGCTTCCGCCAGCACATTCGACGGGAAGATATGCGGAATACCATGCGCATGGATGGCGATCATCGAGATCGCCTTTTCCGATGCGACGGAACCAACGACGGACAGAACCTTCGCGCGCGTCAGGCCGTAACGGCCGCTGTTGCGCGAGGTTTCCACCTCGATCAGATCGCCGTCTTTCGCATCGCCGACACCATCGGGGTCGATGACCATTTCTTCGCCGCGCCGGTCGATCGGCATCAGCCGTCCGCCGCCGCCTTCCATCTGCTTGAACACACCAAGCAGCGCGTTCTGGCGACGGTCGATCAGTTTCACGACGCGGGCCGTATAGGCCGGGCCGACGCTCTCCTTGGAGGGGAATATCTTTGCAAGAATGCGGTCGCCGAGACCTGCCGCCGGTGCCTTCTTGCCGCGATCCTGCGAGGACTGGCGGATCAGCACGGCGGGTGCAGCGCCCATATCCTCCGGCCATTCCGCCGGCCGGCCGATCAATTCGCCGTCCTTGTCGCGGGTGGTGATGTCGAGAACCGTGACAGGCGGCAGACCGCCCGGCCGCGTCAGCGACTTGCGGCTCTTGTGCACCATGCCGTCAACTTCCAGTTCCTTCAGCAGCGCTTTCAGAACGATGCGGTTTTCACCCTTCAGCCCGAAAGCCTTGGCAATTTCGCGCTTGGAAGCCTGCTGCGGATGGTCGGCGATGAATTTCAGCAGCACTTCGCGGGAAGGCACCTCGCCATGGATGATGCCTTCACCTTCGCTCACCCGCTTGCCGCGCCCGGTGCGTCCGAAACCGTCGCTGGCGGAACCCTGTCTCTGACGTGGCGCCTTGCTCACTCTGCTGCCTTCTTGGGTTTGGCCGCTGCCTTCGGCTTGGCGGTCGCCATGCTCTTGGTTGCTGCCTTGGCTTTCGTCGCCTTTGGTTTTGCGGCGGCACCATCGGCCTTCTTGGCGGCAGGTTTCTTGGCCTTGGCGGGCTTGCCGCCGGTGCCGGTCTTGGCGATACGCTCGGCGATCAGCACCAGTGACTCGTCCAGAGTCACGGAAGCCGGGTCCTGCCCCTTCGGAATGGTGGCATTGACCTTGCCCCAGTTGACGTAAGCGCCATAACGCCCGTCGCGGACGGTGATAGCACCGCCATCGGGATGGTCGCCCAGTTCTTTCAGCGCCGCCGGCGTGCCGCTGCGGCCGCGTCCCGGTCCCTTGCTCTGCTTTTCGGCAATGACCGTGACGGCGCGGTTGAGACCGATCGAGAACACGTCCTCGATGGTTTCAAGGTTCGCATAGGAACCATCATGCAGAAGGAACGGTCCGTAGCGGCCAAGCCCGGCCGATATCATCTTGCCGGTTTCCGGATGTTTGCCGATATCGCGCGGCAGGTTGATGAGCGCCAGCGCCTTTTCGTGGTCGATATCCTCAGGCTTCCAGCCCTTGGGCAACGAGGAACGCTTGGCCTCTTTGCCATCGCCGCGCTGGATATAGGGTCCGAAACGGCCGGAGCGAAGCGTCAGCTCCTCGCCGGTCATCGGGTCGGCACCGAGTGCTTTCGGCTCGTTCGATGCCGCAGCGTCCGCTTCCGCACCGTCAGAGGTGAGCTGGCGGGTGTAGTTGCATTCCGGATAGTTGGAGCAACCGACGAAAGCGCCGTATTTACCGAGCTTCAGCGAGAGATTGCCGGTGCCGCAAACCTGACAGATGCGCGGATCCGAGCCATCCTCACGCTTGGGGAATACCAGCGGCGCCAGAACCTCGTTCAGCGCATCCAGCACGTTGGTGACGCGCAATTCCTTGGTATCTTCGATCTGCGCGAAGAAATCCTTCCAGAAATCGCGCAGCACCTGCTTCCAGTCCAGTTCGCCCGCGGAAATACGGTCGAGCTTTTCTTCGAGAGCAGCGGTGAAGTCGTATTCGACATATTTGGAGAAGAAGCTTTCAAGGAAAGCCGTCACCAGCCGTCCGCGTGAATGCGGGATCAGCTTGCGCTTGTCGACGATGATATATTCACGGTCGCTCAGCGTCTTCAGCGTTGCCGCATAGGTGGAAGGGCGGCCGATGCCGAGTTCTTCCATCTTCTTGATGAGTGAGGCTTCCGAATAGCGCGGCGGCGGTTCGGTGAAGTGCTGGCTGGCATTGATCTTCTGCTTGGCGAGGTTCTCGCGCGCATTGATCTGCGGCAGACGGCCTTCGTCGTCACCGTCGTCGCTCTGCTCGCCGTCTTCCTTCTGGTCGGTATAGGCGGCGATGAAACCGTCAAAACGGATCACCGAGCCGACGGCGCGAAGCCCGGCCTTCTCGCCGTTCTTGTCCGCGAGGATTTCGACCGTCGTCCGCTCGATTTCGGCGGACGCCATCTGGCTGGCGATACCGCGCTTCCAGATCAGGTCGTAAAGACGCAGCTGATCGGCATCGAGATAACGCTTCACCTGGTCGGGCGTGCGGTTGAAATCGGTCGGGCGGATCGCCTCGTGCGCTTCCTGGGCGTTCTTGGCCTTGGTGGAGTAGAAACGCGCCTTTTCCGGCACATAGCGGTCGCCGAACTGCTCGCCAATGGCCTTACGAGCGGCATCGATAGCTTCGGGGGCCATCTGTACGCCGTCGGTACGCATATAGGTGATGAGACCGACTGTCTCGCCGCCGATGTCGATACCTTCATAGAGCTTCTGCGCCACCTGCATCGTCCGCGAAGCGCCAAAGCCCATGCGCGAAGACGCCGCCTGCTGCAAAGTCGAGGTGGTGAAGGGTGGGCCGGGATTACGCTTGACGGGCTTGGCCTCAACCGTATCCACGACATAGGTCGCGCCTTCCAGAAGTGTCTTCAGCCGGTTTGCATCGTCTCCGGTCTTGATCCCGCGGCTTTGCAGCCGTTTGCCATCGGCCGAAATCAGCTTGGCTTCGAACTCGTCACCGCGCGGTGTCTTCAAAAGCGCGCTGATGTTCCAGTATTCCTCGGAGACGAAGCGTTCGATCTCGGACTCGCGGTCGCAGACGAGACGCAGCGCAACCGACTGAACGCGGCCGGCCGAGCGCGCGCCCGGCAGCTTGCGCCACAGCACCGGCGACAGGTTGAAACCGACGAGATAGTCAAGCGCGCGGCGGGCGAGATAGGCGTCGACCAGCGGCACGTCGATGTCGCGCGGGTTGGCCATGGCGTCCAGCACCGCCTTTTTGGTGATGGCGTTGAAGACCACGCGCTTCACCGGCTTGTCGCCGAGAACGCGCTTCTTCTTCAAAAGATCGAGAACGTGCCAGGAAATGGCTTCACCTTCACGATCCGGGTCGGTTGCGAGAATGAGGCCGTCGGAGGATTTCACCGCATCGGCAATATCCTTCATGCGCTTGGCGGATGCGCTGTCGACTTCCCAGGACATTTCGAAATCCTGGTCGGGCAGCACCGATCCGTCCTTGGCAGGAAGGTCTCTGACGTGGCCAAAGGATGCAAGAACCTTGTAGCCCGAACCAAGATACTTGTTGATCGTCTTGGCTTTGGCAGGAGATTCTACGACGACGACATTCATATTGTTCTTCTCTGGAACTGGTCCGTTAACGTGGCCCCGGTCGCGGCGCGGTGCCGCAATTGGCCTTCTTTATAATTCGACATGGACAGGTAATGCCCGCTGGTCAAGAGGCAAGCCCGATTTTCTCGCTTCCGGGCCTTTGCAACCTATGGATAATCTATTGTTGTATTGCAATCTTTGGTAAATTGGTTATGATGGGCAACATCATTTGAATCGACTTAATGCTCCCCGTTTCAGTCTGAATTTCCAGGATAAATATATGGTCCCGAACGCCACAAACAATAATGCCGATAATGAGGGGACCAGAGAGAACTTGGCATACATCCGCCAGATGCTGGCGGAGTTGCGCCAGGTCGCCAGTCGCGAGGGCGCAGACATGCTGTGTTATTTGATCGAGATGGCCTATGTCGAAGTCGGCGATATCCAGAGCGGTCGTCGCAAACTGTCAATCCGCGACGAACAGCGAAACACGCCCCCCGGCATGCCGGTTTAGCTTCCCGGCAATATCAAGCTCCAGCAGCACCAAATGAACGGTTGCAGCGGAAAAACCTGTGTGACGGATGATATCGTCGGTTTCCACGGGCGAGGGACCGAGAGCGGCGGCGATGATGCTGCGCTCGTCGTCCCCCGGTGGTGACATCTCCGTGTCGGATCTCGGTTCCTCGATTTTGCGGTCATAGGGCAATTGCGGCTCCATCAGCGGTCGCAGCGCTTCGAGAATGTCGGCCGCACCCGTGGTCAACATCGCGCCTTCCTTGATCAGCCGGTTGGTGCCTTCGCAACGTGCATCGAGCGGGGAGCCGGGCACGGCAAAAACCAGACGGCCCGCTTCGCCGGCAAGCCGCGCCGTGATCAGCGAACCCGAACGCTCCGCCGCCTCGACGATGACGACGCCAAGCGACACGCCCGCGATCAACCGGTTGCGGCGGGGAAAATCGCGGGCGCGCGGCTCCCAGCCGAAAGGCATTTCGCTGATCGTCGCGCCGCCCTGATCGTATATGTCCTGCAAAAGCCCGAAATTTTCCTGCGGGTAGGGGCGGTCGAGACCGCCGGCAAGCATCGCAACCGTGCCGGTCGCAAGGCTTGCCCTGTGCGCGGCCGCATCGATGCCGCGCGCCAGCCCCGATGCGATCGTATAACCGGCGCGCCCACAATCGCGTGCCAGCATAGCAGCGAATTTCGCGCCGTTGATGGAGGCGTTGCGCGAACCGACGATGCCGACGCAGGCTCTTGTCGCCACATCCGCAGATCCCTTCATGGCGATCAGCGGCGGCGCGCCATCCATCTGGCGCAGGGCAGGTGGATAATCCGGCTCGCCGATGCCGATGAAACGCGCGCCGAATTTGTCCGCAGTTTCGATCTCGCCTTCCGCTTCCGCCGGCGTGGCGATGCGTGGGCTGCGCAATGATCCGCCGCGCCGCGAAAGCTCGGGCAGGGCATCGAGCGCCTTTTCGGCGCTGCCGAAATGATTGATGAGTTCGCGAAAGGTAACGGGGCCAATATTGTCGCTGCGGATGAGCCTCAGCCAGGCGACCCGCTGCCGCGCGGAAAGCTCTATGCCCTGCCGTATCGTTTCCTCATGCGGCATGGCATATCCTCAAGATTGGGGTTCAGCCCTTTTGCCCGATCCTGCTTTCGGTGCCGGCCATCAGACGCTTGATATTTTCGCGATGTTTCCACCAGGAAATCACGCTGAGCAGCGTCACCAGCAGGGCCGTCTTTTCGGGTCCAAGCACCCAGAGCGCGACGGGAATGATCAGCATGGCCAGCAGTGCCGACAGCGAGGAGTAGCGGGTGATGAACGCGGTTGCGAGCCAGATCAGCGCGAAGGCCAGCATCATCAGCGGGGCCGCGCCAAGCAGGACGCCGATATAGACGGCGACACCCTTGCCGCCCTTGAAACCCAACCACACCGGAAACAGATGGCCGAGGAAGGCGAAGAAGCCGGCGACCAGCGAGGCCTCGTAACCCCAGAGTGCATTGGCGACCAGAACCGCCGCCGTACCCTTCAGGGCGTCGAGCAGCAGGGTCGCGGCGGCGAGCTTCTTGTTGCCGGTGCGCAGCACGTTGGTAGCGCCAATATTGCCCGAACCGATCTTGCGCACGTCACCCAGCCCCGCCATGCGGGTAAGGATGAGGCCGAAGGGGATGGAGCCAAGCAGATAGCCGATCAGCGCCGCCAGCGCGAGAAGGGCAGGCGCTGTCTGCCAGTCAGTCAAAGCACTCATTCAGATGTCCCCTCTGTCGCGCCGTCCGCGTGATCTCTTGCCGTGATCTTATGCCAAGGAATGAACGGCTTTGCCAGCCACATAAGTGGCCACAGCGCGGCCGCTGAAACGGGCATCCTCGAATGGCGTATTCTTGGATTTCGACACCAGTTGGTCGCGTGCCACGAGCCATGGCTCATCGAGATCGATCAGCGTGATATCGGCTTTGGCACCGGCTTTAAGCGTTCCGGCATCGAGACCGAAAATCTTCGCCGGGCGGGTGGAAAGCGCATCGATCAGCCGCATCAGCGGAACTTCGCCGCTGTGATAGAGGCGCAATGCCGCCGCCAGCATGGTTTCCAGCCCCACCGCACCGCTCGCCGCATCCGAAAACGGCAGGCGCTTGGTGTCGACATCCTGTGGGTCGTGCGAGGAGACAATGATATCGATCGTGCCATCCTTCAGCGCTTCCACCATGGCCTTGCGGTCGTCTTCGGCGCGCAGCGGCGGGGAAAGCTTGAAGAAGGTGCGATACTCGCCGATATCGTTCTCATTGAGCGTCAGATGATTGATGGAAATACCGCAGGTGGCTTTCACGCCCCGCTGCCGGGCGACACGGATCGCCTCTGCCGATTCCGGTACGGAAATCTTGGCGGCGTGGTAGATCGCCTGCGTCAGCCCGGCAATGCGCAGGTCACGCTCCAGCGGAATGATCTCGGCTTCCTTCGGAACGCCTGACAGTCCGAGCCAGCTCGCAAAAAGCCCCTCGTTCATGTCCCCGCCGCCAATATATTTGTCGCGGGTCTCAAGCGCAATGACAGCACCCAGTTCGCGGGCATAGGTCATGGCGCGGCGCAGCACCAGCGTGTCGGAAAGCGCCTTGCGGCCATTGGTGAAGGCAACCGCACCGGCTTCCTTCAACATGCCGAATTCAGTCATTTCCTCGCCGCGGAGGCCCTTGGTCAGGGCCGCTGCCGGATGGACATTGACGATTGCCTTGTCGCGCGCCGTCTTCTTCACATATTCGACCAGCGCGATGTCATCGATAACGGGATCGGTATCCGGCATCACGATGATGCTGGTGACGCCGCCGGCCGCTGCCGCACGGGCGGCGGATTCAATGGTTTCGCGGTGCTCGGCACCGGGTTCGCCGACAAAAACGCGGGCATCCACCAGACCGGGAACGGCCACCACACCCTTGCAGTCGCGCACCGTCGCACCATCAGGCGCGCCTTGATTGTGCGCATCCTTGCCGGCTGCGAGGATGGTGCCATCTGCGCCGATGACGATGCTGCCGGTCTCGTCGATATCACGGGAGGGATCGACGATGCGGAGGTTCTTGAGAACGGTAACGGCACTCATACGCGCTCACCCTGATTTTGCGAGACAAGCAGGGTTTCCATGACGGCCATGCGCACGGCAACCCCCATTTCCACCTGGCTTTCAATCACGCTCTGCGGACCGTCTGCCACTTCGGAGGCGATTTCCACGCCGCGGTTCATCGGGCCGGGATGCATGACCAGCGCATCTTCCTTCGCCGCTTTCAGCTTTTCGGCATCCAGACCGTAGTAGTGGAAATATTCGCGTACCGAAGGCACGAAGGAGCCGGACATGCGCTCGCGCTGCAGGCGCAGCATCATCACCACATCGGCATCCTTCAGCCCTTCCTTCATGTCGTGGAAAACTTCCACGCTCATGTCGCGAATGCCGGAGGGAAGAAGCGTGGCGGGGGCGACGACGCGAACGCGCGCACCCATCTGGTTGAGAAGAATGATATTGGAGCGGGCGACGCGCGAATGCAGCACGTCACCGCAGATCGCCACCGTGATACCCGAAAGCTCGCCCTTGGCGCGGCGGATGGTCAGCGCGTCGAGCAGTGCCTGTGTCGGGTGCTCATGCTGGCCGTCGCCGGCATTGACCACGGAGCAGGCGACCTTTTGCGCCAGAAGCGCTGCCGCCCCTGCCGACGAATGGCGCACGACCAGCACGTCCGGGCGCATGGCGTTCAGCGTCATCGCCGTATCGATCAGCGTTTCGCCCTTCTTCACCGAGGAATTGCCGACCGACATGTTCATCACATCCGCGCCGAGGCGTTTTCCGGCAAGCTCGAAGGAGGATTGCGTGCGCGTCGAGGCTTCGAAGAACAGGTTGATCTGCGTCAGGCCCCGAAGCGTCGAGGTCTTTTTCTCGCGCTGGCGGCTGATTTTCACCGCCTCATCGGCCTTGTCGAGAAGCAGGGTGATATCCTGATGGGAAAGCCCCTTGATGCCGAGGAGATGGCGATGGGGGAAGAAGACCATGCGGTTTGCCTCCTGACGGGCGCCGCATTTTCCCGTGAAAATGCCCGGAACGCCCGAATGCTGATCCGTGCGCTCCATTCGCTGTGAACACGCCTCAGGAGTGCCGCGGAATTCGGTCCTGCGCTCTATAGAGATTGCATGGTCTCGGGGCAAGCGCCCGCAGGGGCTGAAATGAAAACACGGCGATGTTTTCCCAACCCTTGAGACCCGCATTTCGGTGGGTGATGGGGCAAGCGCGTGTCAGACGATGCCGTGCTTCTTTAAAAGCGCCTGTTCGTCGCCTGACGCCCAGCCGAAAACTTTCGGCGGCCCGTTCAACTCCTGCACGAAGTAGTGAACATCGAAATCGATTGCGACATCCTGTTGCCCCTTGCGGGCGAAGGTCGCCGTCCAGGCGACATGGGCGACGCAATGATGTTCATCGATGGGCGAGATACGGACGCCGCGTATCCGCATCTCCTTCGTTCCTATGGCCCGATAGCGCTCGTAACCCTTCGTCATGACCTGCTTCAGGTGGTCGTCATTCTTTCCGGTCATCACCCCGGCAGGAGATGCAGCGATAAAGTCGGAGGCGTAGAGGGATGCAACTTCCTCCATATTCATGTCACCTTTGAGAGACTTGTTGAAAAAACGCTCATATTGTTCGAAGAGCTTCCTTGCGCTGGCCTCCATGGCTTCCTCCCTGTGCTGGCTGTCAACACGTCGCCAACCCAAAAAGCCTGCGGCAGGTTCCACATCAGGTGGTGGATTAAGCAGAATATGCGCGATGGCCCGTGAATCAGATCGATCGGCTGTCGCAGGTGGCGAATTAAGCGATATGCGCGCCGGTTCGCAAAGTGTGAGCGGGGCGTCGCCCTGTCTTGCCGGAAACGTGTCTGGCATTCTCCAGGCCGGAGACCTAGATCAGGGTCACTCCCGAAAAATACCGAAAGCGGCGATCTAATCGTCTCAATCGCTTCCTGTGGGTGGAATTATGCAATATCACCCCACTATGCAATGCCAGTACAAAACAGCTAGAAGCAGCGGATGACCCAGAATTCCCGGACAGAAGAAACGCTCGCCGAACTGAACCAGCCTAGCCTCTGGTCCGGTATCAACGCCTATCGTTCCGATCCGCTGATCGTCGATCTCACCTCCGGCCTGTCGCGCAATCTGAGGGACGAGTACGACCAGCTTGGCCGTTACGTCACGTCACATGAGGCGCAGGAACTGGCGCGCATGGCCAATCAGGGCGTGCCGCAATTGCATACCCACGGTCCGCGCGGCGAACGTCTGGATCAGGTGGAGTTTCATCCCGCCTGGCATGCGCTGATGCGCCGTTCGATGTCATCAGGTCTGCATTCCAGCGTCTGGGAGAATTCCCCCGATACGCGCGGGAGTGAGCACAAGGCCCGCGCCACGAAATTCTACCTCACCTCGCAGCTGGAGGCGGGGCATCTCTGCCCGCTGACCATGACCAGCGCTTCCGTCGCCGCCATCATGACTTCGCCGCGGGTGCAGAAGGAATGGATGCCGAAGATCCTGTCGCGCAAATATGACAGCTCGCAGAAGCCGGCCCTGCAAAAAACCGCCGTCACCATCGGTATGGGCATGACGGAAAAGCAGGGCGGTACGGATGTGCGTGCCAACCGCACCACGGCGGAGCGGGTGGGCGAGGGTATCTATCGTCTGTCCGGCCACAAATGGTTCCTCTCCGCGCCGATGAGCGACGGTTTCGTGATGCTCGCCCAGATGGGCGACGGCATGGGTTGCTTCCTGGTGCCGCGTTATCTGGAAGACGGCTCAAAGAACGGCCTGCATTTCCAGCGCCTCAAGGACAAGCTCGGCAACCGCTCCAATGCGTCGGCCGAAGTCGAATTCACCGATGCCTTCGGTTATCTGCTCGGCGATCCCGGCAGCGGTATTCGCACCATTCTCGACATGGTGACGCTGACGCGGCTCGATTGTGCGCTGGCGTCTGCTGGCATGATGCGTGCCTCGCTTGCCGAAGCCGTGCATTTTGCCCGCGGCCGTTCGGTTTTCGGCAAGATGCTGGTCAGCCAGCCGATCATGACCCGCGTTCTCGCCGATATGGCGCTGGATGTGGCAGCTGCGACCGCGCTCTCCTTCCGGCTGGCAACGGCCTTCGACGCCGCCCGCAACAATCCGGCAGAAGCCGCTTATGCCCGCGTCATGACGCCCATCGTCAAATACTGGTGCTGCAAGATCGCGCCGGCGCTTATCTATGAGGCCATGGAGTGCCTTGGCGGCAACGGCTACGTCGAAGAGCGGCCGATTGCCCGCCACTATCGCGAAGCGCCTGTTAACGCCATTTGGGAAGGGTCCGGCAACGTCATGGCGCTGGATGTGCTACGGGTTCTCCAGCGCGGCAAGGACCTGTTCGATCTCGTCTTCCAGACGCTGGAGCGCGATCTCGGACCTGCCGGCAAGAAGACCACCGATGTGTTGCGCGCCGCGATCGCGCTTGCGGAACGTGACGAGGGTGCGGCCCGCCTGCTGGTGGAACAGTTCGCGCTTGCGGCCGCTGCCGCCGAGCTTTGCCGCCTGGGCGCCGGCAAGATCGCCGATGCCTTCCTCGAAACCCGTCTCGCAGGCGGCTGGCGGCACACTTACGGCATGCTCGATTCCCGCTTCGATCCGAATTATATAATCGATTTATTGTATCCGCCCGCATCCTGACCGATAAAGGGTGGAGGGCTATTTTTTGCAGTCCCTGTGGGAGGGGTATCGGATTTGAGAAAATGCGTTGGCGTGGGGAGTATTCCTGTCTTTCGGACGGCTGGCGCGTGTCCGCGCACGAAGATGGAGGGCGCCTGCAAATGCTGACCTTCCGCTCCGCCCGCCCTGAAGATGAAGACGCGCTTTACGCCATAAGCCTTGCCACCGGCGATGCCGGGCAGGATGCCACCCCGCTTTACAATGATGGCCGTATGGTGGGGCATATCTATTCCGTGCCCTATCTGCGTCTCTGGCCCGATGCCGTTTTCGTGGCCGAGGACGAGGAGGGTGTCTGCGGCTACATCGCCGGCGCGCTCGATACGGCTTCGCACGAAGAACGGCTGGAGCAGGAATGGTGGCCGCATCTGCGCGCCCTCTATCCCGACCCCGGCGGCGACCCGCAGACATGGGGTGCCGACCAGCGCCGCGCTCATTCCATCCACCATCCGCGCCGCACGCCCTCCTGGCTTACCGATCCCTTTCCGGCCCATATCCACATGAACCTCCTGCCGCGCACGCAGGGCAAGGGCGGCGGCACCCGGCTTCTGTCGCGCTGGCTCGATATGGCAAGACAGAACAACGTCTACGGCATCCATCTCGGCGCGAGCGAACGCAACCATGCGGGCATGCGATTCTGGGAAACCCGGGGCTTCAAGCGCCTCGACAGCCATGAAACGCCCGGCAGCGTTTGGTTTGGCATGGCTTTGGAGTGAGCGACGCATCCCCATAGTGTGGGTAAGGATTGTTGGCGCGGCCGCTTCATCCACAGGAACATTCCGCCCAATCCTGCCGCCACATTGTCCTTCGCTTCATGCTTTGTTAACCCCTGTGGTCAGGCCTTCTTAACACGGGTGGGGAATCATGCTGGCGACCGCAGAGGCGATTTCAGCCGACAGACCGGAAAAGCGCATCAAGGATCGTGCTCAGACGGAGAAGGCGATTTTTAATGCGGCGCGGTCGCTGCTTGCCGAGGAAGGGTTTCAGGGGTTCGGCATCAATGCCGTTGCCCGCCGCGCCGGCTGCGACAAGCAGCTCATCTATCGCTATTTCGGCGGCCTTGACGGTCTGATCGAGGCGATTGGCGAGGATCTCGGCTCCTGGGTCAAGGATCGTATTCCCGAAGACACCGGCGGCATGTTTCTTCTGACCTACGGCGATCTCATGGAAAAGCTGGCGCTTTATTTCATGGATGCGCTGCGCAGCGACCCGCTTGTGTGCAAGATCATCGCCTGGGAAGTCTCGGATGGCTCGCCGCAGGTCCGCCAGCTGGCCGAAGCCCGCGCCAAGTCGCTGGGCAAATGGCTGGAGCGCATGCGCGGCTCGCTTGCGGCTCCCAAGGGCGTGGATACCGCTGCCGTCAACGCCGTATTGTTTGCCGCCATCCAGCACCTCGTCATTTCCGCGGCCACCAGCGGCCAGTTTGCCGGCGTGCCGCTCAAATCCGATAAGGACTGGGATAAGATTACTACCGCCGTCAAAAGGCTGGTGCGCGGCGTTTACGGCTGACTGAAGTTACCGCGGCGGGTGGAAGCACCCGAGGCAGGCGCGACGTTAATGAAAAATCAGCCATGTTTTCACCGGGCGCGCAACCGCCCGGTGCTTCCGTCCGTTCACGGGGTCACATTCTTTTCCACATGTCGCCCGCCCGTCGTTAACCATAATGACAGCTTTCATTTGCCTCGCCATGACGGCGGGTCCAGTGTGGATTAACGAAATGTTAACCATGCGCAATGACTGCGCATAAGGGAGCCGCAAGTGAACCGCTGGACAGCCTTGGGCGTCATGATGACGTTTTTTGCTATGCTGCCGTTGGATATCGACGCGCCGGCGCTGAACCTATGCCTGATGGCTGCGGTGCGCTGGGCGGTGCTTGCCGGCATTCCCGATACGTTTTTTGTGCGGGGGCAGACGGCATGAAGTGGTTTTTGATCCTCTGGGCCGGTCCCGTCGCGCTGCTGGGCAGTTGGTACTGGCTCTCCTATTACGACATGAGCTTCGGCTTCTACATGCTCACGCGCCAGACCCATGATCTGGTGTTCGAGATATACGGCAATATTCTCGGCATTCCGCCGGAAAACCTGCCTCCAATGGTCGCCCGCGCCATAGCGGTAGATAGTGTGATCGTTTTTGCGATCCTCGCATACCGCAAGAGAAAGCAGATCACCACCTGGTGGCAGGGCCGTCAGTCGGCCGCGCGGGTCAGCGCGGAAAGCCTGTCCAGCGCGCCCTGAAGAATGAAACTCGCGGCCGCCGAATCGATGCGTTCGGCCCGCTTGGCGCGAGAAACGTCCATTTCCAGAAGCGCGCGCTCTGCCGCAACGGTTGAAAGCCGCTCATCCCAGAAGATAAAGGGCAGGGTGGTTTTTTCGCCCATGGTGCGCACGAAGGCGCGCGTCGCCTGCACGCGGGGACCGGCCGAGCCATCCATGTTGACAGGCAGGCCGATGATGAAGGCGGCGACCTTTTCCTTCTCGGCAAACGCCAGCAGCACCTGCGCATCCTGCGTGAATTTCACCCGCTTGAGGACGGGACGCGGCGTCGCGAAGCGACGTGAGAGGTCCGACATGGCAAGCCCGATGGTTTTCGTGCCAAGGTCGAGGCCGGCAATCGCCTGTGCGGGCCGCAGCGTCTGCGCCAGTTCCTCGATTGTGAGTGTCGCCATGTCGCGTGTTGCCTTTATCTTTTGCGGACGAATTCGGTGCGCAGCACCAGACCCTTGACCGCGTCATGCCTGCAATCGATCTCTTCGGGATTGTCGGTGAGGCGGATCGACTTGATGACGGTGCCCTGCTTGATGACTGTGCTGGTGCCCTTGACCTTTAAATCCTTGATGAGCGTTACGGAATCGCCATCTTCAAGCACATTGCCGGCGGCATCGCGCACTTCCTTTGCGCGCGCCGCTTCGGCGGCCAGTTCGGAAGCCGGCCGCCATTCGCCGCTCGCTTCATCATACACGTAATCGTCATTATCCGCAGCCATTGTCGCCTCTCTGAAATATCGGTAGTGCGGTTGTTCAGGCCGTCCTATGTCATAATATACCGGCAATACAAAGGAGAAGTTCCCATGAAAATCACCTGGCTCGGCCATTCCGCCTTCCGCCTCGAAAACGGTAGCGCGAAGATCCTCATCGATCCGTTCTTCACCGGCAACCCCGGTTTTGCCGGACAGGATGGGAAATCGGCGGCCGAAGGCATCACCCATATTCTCCTGACCCACGGCCATGGCGACCACGTCGGCGATACCGTTCAGCTCGCCCGCGAAACGGGCGCCACCGTGCTGGCCAATGCCGATCTTGCCGCCTGGCTTTCCGCAAAGGGTGTCGCGAAGGTCGATATGGGCAATACCGGCGGCACGGTGCATTTCGACGGTTTTTCCGTCACCTTCACCAATGCGCTGCATTCCTCGGCCCAGATTACCGAAGATGGCGTCTCCCATTCGCTCGGTAACGCCAACGGCCTGATGCTGCATTTCGAGGACGGCCCGGCCGTCTATCACATGGGCGACACCGACATCTTCTCCGACATGAAGCTCATCAACGAACTGCACCAGCCGGATATTGGCCTCGTGCCGATCGGCGACCGCTTCACCATGGGCGGTGCCGTGGCGGCGCTCGCCTGCCAGCGCTTCTTCAAGTTCCAGAATGTCCTTCCTTGCCACTACGGCTCCTTCCCGATCATCGATCAGACGCCGGACAAGTTCGTGGCCGGCATGGAAGGCTCGGAAGCGCGTGTCCACACGCCTAAGGCGGGCGATACGCTGTCCTTCTGAAGCTCCGTGAGAGCATGTCGGGGCCGCAAAACCACTCCGCAGTTTGGCACGACATGCTTTCTACCGTTGCGAATGGCGGACATGGTGATTATAGCGAATGGGAAATATCCCATCGGAGTAGAACCATGTCCGTCGATCTCGCCACCGTGAAGCGCGTTGCGCGCCTTGCCCGTATCGCTGTCAGCGAAGAAGAAGCACAGAATATGCTCGGCCAGCTGAACGGCATACTCGGTTTCGTGGAGCAGCTTTCGGAAGTGAATGTCGACGGCGTCGAGCCGATGACGTCAGTCACCCCGGTGGACATGAAAAAACGCGCCGACGTGGTGACCGACGGCAATAAGGCGGAAGACATTGTCGCCAATGCGCCTGCGACCGACCGGGACTTCTTCATGGTCCCAAAAGTGGTCGAATAAGCGATCGCCGTTTGCCGCCTGATTTTTCCGAGATTTTCGAAAGCCGTTGCCGACCATGACCGACCTGACGAGCCTGACCATTGCCGAAGCCCGCGAAAAGCTGAAGGGCAAAGAATTTTCCGCCCTCGAGCTGACCGACGCCTATCTCTCCGCTATCGATGCGGCGAACGGCGCGCTGAACGCCTATGTCGCCCTGACGCCTGAAAAGGCGCGCGACATGGCGAAAGCCTCCGACGAACGCATCGCCGCCGGCAAGGCTGGCGAACTGGAGGGCGTTCCACTTGGCGTAAAGGACCTTTTCGCCACCCGCGACGTGCACACGCAGGCGTGTTCGCATGTTCTCGATGGCTTCAAGCCGAAATATGAATCCACCGTCACCCAGAACCTCTGGGATCAGGGCGCCGTCATGCTCGGTAAGCTCAACATGGACGAATTCGCCATGGGCTCGTCCAATGAAAGCTCCTGGTACGGCCCGGCCATCAATCCCTGGCGCGCCAATGGTTCCGACCAGAAGCTGGTGCCGGGCGGTTCTTCTGGCGGTTCGGCAGCAGCCGTGGCTGCGCATCTCTGCGCCGGCGCTACAGCAACCGACACCGGCGGCTCCATTCGCCAGCCGGCGGCCTTCACCGGCACCGTCGGCATCAAGCCCACCTATGGCCGCTGCTCGCGCTTCGGCATCGTCGCTTACGCTTCCTCGCTTGATCAGGCAGGCCCGATCGCCCGTGACGTGCGCGACGCCGCTATCCTGTTGAAGACCATGGCAAGCGTGGATGCGAAAGACACCACCTCTGTTGATCTGCCGGTGCCGGATTATGAAAAGGCCATCGGCCAGTCGCTGAAGGGTCTGAAGATCGGTATCCCCAAGGAATACCGCGTTGACGGCATGCCGGAAGAGATTGAAAAGCTCTGGGCCAAGGGCGTGGAATGGCTTCGCGATGCCGGCGCGGAAGTGGTCGATATTTCGCTGCCGCACACCAAATATGCGCTGCCCGCTTATTACATCGTCGCACCGGCGGAAGCCTCGTCCAACCTTGCCCGTTATGATGGCGTGCGCTACGGCCTGCGCGTCGACGGCAAGGACATTGCCGATATGTACGAAAAGAGCCGTGCGGCCGGTTTCGGCAAGGAAGTGCAGCGCCGTATCATGGTCGGCACCTATGTGCTTTCGGCCGGTTATTACGACGCCTATTATCTGAAGGCGCAGAAGGTCCGTACCCTCATCAAGCGTGACTTCGAAAACGTCTTCCATGCGGGCGTCGACGCCATTCTGGCGCCGATCACCCCATCTTCCGCCTTTGCTGTCGGTGACGAGGAACTCGCCTCCGATCCGGTGAAGATGTACCTGCAGGACGTCTTCACCATCACGGTCAACATGGCCGGTCTTCCGGGCCTCTCGGTGCCGGCCGGCCTTGACGGCAAGGGCCTGCCGCTCGGCCTGCAGCTCATCGGCAAGCCTTTCGAGGAAGAAACGCTGTTCAAGACGGCACACGCCATCGAGCAGGCAGCGGGCAAGTTCACCCCCGCCAAGTGGTGGTGAGCGGATTCACCAAGCTTTCTACACGAACGGGCGGCATCCAATGCCGCCCGTTTGTTTTTCATCGATTGTCCAGCTCACCCCGCACGAGTTCCAGCCCGCGCGTCGTGATGCGGTAAGGCTTGCCGCCGGAAGAGGCGATCGCTCTCTTCTGTTTCAGCTTGCGGAAGGTGAGGAGATTGAGACCGCTGAAAATCCAGCCGTCGCGCGTATAGAGCGCGATTTTTTCGATTTTGCGGGTATCGTCTCGAACGAGTTCAATTCTGCCGCCCTGGGCGAGCAGATGTAGAATGCGCTGTTCGGCGCGGGAAATGTCCATTTTTTGGAAATCCGGTCGGCGTCATCTAGACGCGTGAAAGCAAACCCGGGTGCCGTTGGGGCATCCGGCTCGGTTTCATCTGGCCCGGCGCGCAAGAAACTTGCGGGCAGGGCCTTTACCAGGACTCCGATTGAGCGAACATAAAAACTCCGTTCTTGCCCGTTCTGGTTAGCGGGCAAGGCAGGCGTGGTCAAGTCCAGGGCGCGTCTGGAAAAACCATTTGGCCGAATCGCGCCGCCGATGTTTTACTTGTGATGGCCATGGAGGGCGCGGCTTGATCGTCATTCGCAATGCGCATGAGCAGGAAGCGGCGGCCTTAGCGGCTATCGGCCTCAGGGCATGGCGTCAGGCAACCGCCGCACTCGGCATCACCGCGACGCTTCACGACAACGCGGCCAGCGCCTTTTCCAATTTCACCCGGTCATCATGGCTTGCCATTCGCGTGGCGGAATTTGGCGGCACGGTTGCCGGATGGGCGGCGCGGGAACATTTTGACGAGACGATTTCAGATTTCTGGATCGATCCGGATTTTCAGCGCCGGCAGGTCGGTAGCTTCCTGCTGGCCGATATTGAACGGCTGATAGCGGACAGGGGTTTTGAAACCATCCGGCTTGAAACACACGCCCAGAACGAACCGGCCGTCGCATTTTTCCGCCACCATGGCTACAGCGTCCGCTGGCTCTCAGTCTCCTACGCGCCGAAGCTCGATCGCGATGTGCAGTCGGTCGGCCTGCAAAAGCAGCTTGTCGAGATCGAGAGCGGTCTTTACGGCACGGAATTCTGACTGAGCCTTATCAGGCTGTTCACAAGCCGCACCGGCCAGTCCGGCATGATTGCCACTGACGCAACAAGGCCCGCTTGTAAAATTACGATGGAGAGCAGAATGCTGCGAAAGGGTTCCTTGCGCGTTTTGTGCCGCAGCAGGCGTTGAGCCGAAATTGCGCCCACGCTGCCGCCCAGAAAGGCGAGCCCCAGCAATGTGCTTTCGCGAATGCGCCAGCCGCCATTCCTCGCCGCTTGCCTGTCCCACCAATAGACAAGAAAGACGACTAGATTGAAGGCGACAAAGATCATGAAACACAGGGTAATCATCGTCATGATTTGAATTGAAAATCAGACGCGTAAAAATTACGTATGCAGAGCGCCGAAAATTCGGCGCTTCGTGCGACAGGGCGCAAGATGTCTTGCGCCCGCGCGCCATATGTTCTACCCACCAGAGCCAAAGAACCCGTATATCGTGAGCTTCAGATGACCCTTGTAGACGTGCGCACCCCCGACCCGAAACGCTTCATTCCCGGCGCCACCGGCGATTGGGAAATCGTGATCGGACTGGAAGTCCATGCGCAGGTTCTCTCCAATTCCAAGCTGTTTTCAGGTGCCTCCACCACCTTCGGCAATGCGCCGAATTCCAACGTGTCGCTTGTCGATGCCGCCATGCCCGGCATGCTTCCCGTCATCAACGAGGAATGCGTCAAGCAGGCGGTACGCACGGGCCTCGGGCTGAAGGCGAAGATCAACAACCGTTCGATCTTCGACCGCAAGAACTACTTCTATCCGGACCTGCCGCAGGGCTACCAGATTTCGCAGTTCAAGGACCCGATCGTCGGTGAGGGCACCATCACCATTTCGCTTGGTCCCGACCGTCAGGGCAATTTCGAGGATATCGAGATTGGCATCGAGCGCCTGCATCTGGAGCAGGACGCCGGCAAGTCCATGCATGACCAGCACCCGACCATGTCCTTCGTGGACCTCAACCGTTCGGGCGTGGCGCTGATGGAAATCGTTTCCAAGCCGGACATGCGCTCGTCGGATGAGGCCAAGGGTTACCTCACCAAGCTGCGCTCCATCGTGCGTTATCTCGGCACCTGCGACGGCAACATGGACGAAGGCTCGATGCGCGCCGACGTCAACGTTTCCGTGCGCCGCCCGGGCGAAGGTTTCGGTACGCGCTGCGAAATCAAGAACGTCAACTCCATCCGCTTCGTTGGTCAGGCCATAGAATATGAGGCGCGCCGCCAGATTGCCATTCTGGAGGACGGCGGCGCCATCGATCAGGAAACCCGCCTGTTCGATCCCGGCAAGGGCGAAACGCGATCCATGCGCTCCAAGGAAGACGCGCATGACTATCGTTATTTCCCCGACCCGGACCTGCTGCCGCTCGAATTCGACGATGCTTTCGTCGAAGCGCTGAAGGTCGATCTGCCGGAACTGCCCGACGACAAGAAGGCCCGTTTCGTGGCCGATCTCGGCCTGTCGGTCTATGACGCCTCGATCCTCGTTTCGGAAAAGGCAATCGCCGATTATTACGAAGCCGTCGCCGCCGGTCGCGATGCGAAGGCCGCCGCCAACTGGGTCATCAATGATCTTCTGGGCGCGCTCAATAAATCAGGCAAGGATATCGAAACGACGCCGGTTTCCCCGGAACAGCTCGGCGGCATCATCGATCTCATCAAGGCCGAGACCATTTCCGGCAAGATCGCCAAGGATCTGTTCGAGATCGTCTGGAACGAAGGCGGCAATCCGGCTGAAATCGTCGAGGCCCGCGGTATGAAGCAGGTGACGGACACCGGCGCCATCGAAAAGGCCGTGGATGATATCATCGCCGCCAATCCGGATCAGGTCGAGAAGGTCAAGGCAAAGCCGACGCTCGCCGGCTGGTTCGTCGGTCAGGTCATGAAGGCGACGGGCGGCAAGGCCAACCCGCAGGCGGTGCAGGCGCTGGTGAAGGCCAAGCTCGGTATCGAGGACGAGTAAGCGCAGGCTGCCTCGTGCCGTAGAAGCATTGAGGCCGACAGCTCTCATCCGTCATCCTCGGGCTTGTCCCGAGGATCTAATGACCCACAAGGTCAAACGTGCTCAGATCCTCGGGACAAGCCCGAGGATGACGTCGAGTACGAGGGACTGACATCACTTCTGCCGGGATCAACGCCCGGCATTTCTGTTTCAAGACGGAGCCAGATCATGTTTTTCATCCGCACAGCCAGCCTGCGTGACATCGAGCCGGTCCGGACGCTGCTCGCGACGACATGGCACGCCACCTATGACGCGATCTACGGCGCAGACAAGGTGAACGAGCTGATTGCCGCATGGCATTCGCCGCAGGCCATGAAGGACCGTGTCGAGAAAAAGGGCGGCGAGTTTCTCGTTGCTGATGACGGCAAGCGGATCGGTGGCATGGCCTATGGCTCCATGTCCACCAAGATGGCGAAGACGGCCCTGTTGCACCAGCTCTATGTGGCGCCCGATCTTCAGCGGCAGGGCGTCGGCCGCGATCTCTTCGCCGAACTGGAAACCTGCTTTCCGGATGCGGAAATCATGCGTCTTGAAGTCGAGCCTAAAAATACTGTCGCAATCGCCTTTTATGAAGGCGTCGGATTTGTCGAGGTGGACCGAATCGAGCGCATGGCCGGCATCGAGGGTTTACCCGGCATCGTTATGGAAAAGAGCCTGACCCGATGAATGCGACATTGCAGAAACTGATAATCCGTACGGCGCGCGAAGATGATCTTCCGGCGCTCGCCGCCATTTTCGCCGCCGACGAGATCGGCGGCCACGGTGACACCACCGACGAATCGGCGCAGCCCGATTATCTCGCGGCCTTCCGCGCCATTGCCGCATCGCCCAGCGAAACGCTTTATGTGGCGGAACTGGATGGCGAAGTGGTCGGCACTTTCCAGACGGCCATCCTCACCAAGCTCGTGGGGCGAGGGGCCAAATCCATGGTGATCGAGGCGGTGCAGACACGGTCTGACATGCGCGGACGGGGTATCGGTGCGGTGATGATCAATTATTGCCTTGAGGAAGCACGTCGTCAGGGCATGAATGCCGCCCAGCTCACCTCCAACATGGCCCGGCTGGACGCACATCGCTTCTATGAGCGACTGGGTTTCGAGAAGCGGCATTTAGGCTTCAGGATGAAGCTGAAATAGCGCCGATATATCTCGAAATGCTGGACAATTGCCGTGAGGGGCGGCATAAGCATGTCTTGTGCCGTGCGATTTAAAATCGCTGCAGCGCATTCAAGCCCGAGGAACGGATAATGAAGACTCTCCTGACGCAAATCTTCACCTGGTGGAATGGCCAGACGATCGGAACGCGGTTTCATACCTGGCGTTTTGGCAAGAAAGTCGGACAGGATGAGTTGGGCAATACCTATTACGAAGGCGGCACCACCTCTTGGGGCATGCCGCGCCGCTGGGTGATCTATAATGGTTATGCGGAAGCCTCGGCCATTCCGCCGGGCTGGCATGGCTGGATGCATTATCGCACCGACGTACCACCGAGCCAGGAAAGCTACGTCGCGCGCGACTGGCAGAAGCCGCATCAGCCGAACCACACCGGCACGTCCAAGGCCTATCGCCCCCAAGGGTCGCTGGCTGTTGCCGGCGAACGCCCGCGCGTGACCGGCGACTACGACGCCTGGACCCCCGGCAACTAAGCATCTTGTGATGCGCGGTGTTGTGCAAAACGCCGCGCTTGCATCCGGCCTCACCGGTTTTTGCCACATTCCGCCCTTAGGCGTTGATCCGGTCGGCGGTTCGACACAGGCAAATATTTGGAGACATATCCTATGAGGAAAATCACGCGGGATCGTTCTTTGCGTGCGCTGACAGTGTCGCTGTTTGCTGCGGTCTCTGCTGTCCTCATCGTATCACCCGTCGCCGCCGCCCGTCTGGAAAACCGCGTTGCAGTGTTTTCCGGCATCGACAAGATCACCGGCCGCATCACATCCTTTGATGTTTATATCGACGAGACGGTGCAATTCGGCGCGCTTCAGGTGACGCCAAAGGTCTGTTATTCCCGCGACCAGATGGAAACCCAGAAGATCGACGCTTTTGTCGAGGTCGATGAAATCACCCTCGACCGCAAGATCAAGCGAATCTTCACCGGCTGGATGTTCGCCGACAGCCCGGGCCTCAACGCCGTTGAGCACCCGATCTACGACGTGTGGCTGACGGGCTGCAAGCAGGACTCGGAAGTTCCTGCCCCTTCTACGGCCAGCAAATAATCACCGTCTGATCGGTAACTACCGCTGGCGCTTCAGCTTCTCGGCCATAGCGGCCAGGGTTTTGCTTCTGCTTTCGAGTTGTTCGATCATTTCTTCCCGCGTCAGTTCGGGTCCGATCACGATTGGAACGCTGAATTTGTGGGGCCGATCGCTGGCAGGAGGTGAGGGGAATCGGACCTCGGAAAATACCTTCTTTACAGCCGCTCGGGCTTGGTAAGTGCTGTTCCTGATGTTTTTGACCTGTACGGCCTGCATTTTCCCCGTCTGGTCGACGCGAAAACTGACAAGGAGCACCTGCTGATTTTTCGTCCGCACGACCTTGAATTCGGGTCGGCCGGTTGCGCCCGCCAGGGCGCGTGAAACTTCGTTTCGCCAGGCGGCTTGCGGGTTGGGGCGCTGTTCAGCGGCCGTCGCCGTTGCTACCAGTGCCAGCGTTAACAAGAAGGCCGCGATCCAGCGCATGATCATCCCCCAATAAATGAAATATCATGATCGGATAAGTCAAGTTTTTGCGGGTTGCAAGAAAAATCTAAGGTTGTTTTCAGTGCGGATTTTCTTGGGCGATCAATTTATCAAAGGGCACATCCGGCCGGTCGACGGCTGCTTCCAGTATCGTCGCATATTCCGATTTTGGAATGTCGATTGCGCCGAATGTTTTCAGGTGCTCGGTCGTGAATTGCGTGTCGAGCAGGGTAAACCCCTGCTGCCGCAACCGCTCCACCAGATGCACGAGGCAAATCTTCGAGGCGTTGGTGCGGCGGGAAAACATGCTTTCGCCAAAGAACGCGGCCCCCAGCGAGACGCCATAAAGACCGCCGACCAGTTCCTCGCCCTCCCACGCTTCAACGCTGTGGGCATGGCCGATCTGGTGCAGCTCGGTATAAAGCCTGCGAATGGTGGCGTTGATCCAGGTGCTCGGCCTGTCAGGCGCTTCCGCCGCACATCCCGCCATGACAGCTTCGAAGGCGGTGTTGAAACGTATGTCGAACGGCTTCTTGCGTATCGCCTTGGCGAGACTTTTGGAAACGTGAAAATCATTGAGCGGGATGATGCCGCGTATCTCCGGCTCGACCCAGAAAAGCTCAGGATCGTCAGCCGAGTCGGCCATGGGAAACAGGCCGGCGGAATAGGCGCGCAGCAGAATATCGACCGTTATGTCGTTGTTTCTGCTGCGCCGCCCAGCCATATCGTCTTAGTGAGACGCGTCACCGGCCAGATACTTCTCCAGCCAGTGAATATCGTAATCGCCGTTTAGAATATCCTCATTCTGGAGAAGATCCTGGAAAAGCGGCAGCGTGGTCTTGATGCCATCAACGACGAATTCGTCGAGCGCCCGACGCAGGCGGCGGATGCACTCGTCACGGTCGCGACCGTGAACGATGAGTTTGCCGATCATGCTGTCGTAGTAAGGCGGGATCTTGTAGCCCTGATAGGCACCCGAATCGACGCGCACGCCAAGGCCGCCCGGTGTGTGGAAATAGGTCAGCGTGCCCGGCGAGGGAACGAAGGTGCGTGGGTCTTCGGCATTGATACGGCATTCGATGGCGTGGCCATGGAATTCGATATCCGCCTGCGTGACCGACAGGCCCTGACCTGAAGCGACCCTGATCTGCTCCTGCACGAGATCCATGCCGGTGATGGCTTCCGTTACCGGATGCTCCACCTGCAGACGGGTGTTCATTTCGATGAAATAGAACTCGCCGTTTTCATACAGGAACTCGATGGTGCCGGCGCCGCGATATTTCAGCTTGCGCATGGCGTCAGCGCAAATTTCGCCAATCTTCATGCGCTGTTCGACTGTCAGTGCCGGTGAATTGGCTTCTTCCAGCACCTTCTGGTGGCGGCGCTGCAACGAGCAATCGCGTTCGCCAAGGTGAACGGCATTGCCTTCACCATCGCCGAAAACCTGCACTTCGATATGGCGCGGCTTGCCGAGGTATTTTTCCATGTAGACGGCATCGTTGCCGAAGGCTGCTGCCGCTTCGGAGCGGGCCGTCGCAACGGCTTCTTCCAGATCGGCTTCGGTCTTCGCCACTTTCATGCCGCGGCCACCACCGCCTGCCGTCGCCTTGATGAGGACGGGGAAACCGATCGTGCGTGCGATTTCCATCGCGTTTTCAGGCTTCACCTCGCCATCGGAGCCGGGAACGACGGGGATGCCGAGTTCCTGCGCCGTCTGCTTGGCGGTGATCTTGTCGCCCATGATGCGGATATGTTCGGCGGTCGGCCCGATGAAGGTGATGCCGTGCGCGTCGAGAATATCGGCGAACTTGGCATTTTCCGACAGGAAGCCGTAACCGGGGTGAACGGCGTCCGCACCGGTGATTTCGCAGGCCGCAACGATCTGATGGATGTTGAGGTAGCTGTCACGCGAAGGCGGCGGGCCGATGCACACGCTTTCGTCGGCAAGGCGCACATGCATCGCATCCGCATCGGCCGTGGAGTGCACGGCGACAGTCGGAATGCCAAGCTCTTTTGCGGCGCGCAGGACGCGCAGCGCAATCTCGCCACGGTTGGCTATGAGGATCTTCGAAACCATGCTGAACCGCCTTTATTCGATGACCACGAGGGCTTCGCCATACTCCACGGGCTGTGCGTCGTTGACGACGATTTCCACGACCTTGCCGGACTTGGGGGCCGGGATCTGGTTCATGGTCTTCATGGCTTCGACGATGAGGATGGTCTGGCCTTCCTTGACGGTCGCGCCCACTTCGATGAAGGGACGGGCGCCTGGAGCAGGCGACAGGTAAACCGTGCCGACCATCGGCGAGGAAACGGTGTTGGCCGGGTTGCGGGCCGGTGCTGCAGGTGCGGCCGGGGCAGCAACTGCCGGTGCGGCTGCAGGCGCTGCTGCTGCCGGTGCGGGCGCATAAGCGGCGGGTGCTGCGGCATAGACCGTGGCGGGAGCGGGAGCCGCGCGGGAAACGCGGATACGCAGGTCTTCCTGCTCCACTTCGATTTCCGAAAGGTCGGTATCATTGAGGATATTCGCGAGTTCGCGGATCAGTTCCTTGTCGATACCCTGTTTCTTTTCAGACATGACAAACCCTATTCTTTGTTTCTTTTTATGCCGTGATGTTCTTCAGCGCATGAAGCGCCATGACGTATCCATATGGTCCGAAACCGCAGATCATGCCCTTGGCTGCGGGCGAGACCATCGATTTGTGACGGAATTCTTCCCGTGCATGGATATTGGAGATGTGCACTTCCACGACCGGAGTCGAAATTGCGCGAATGGCGTCGTGCAGGGCGATGGAGGTGTGGCTGTAAGCGCCGGGGTTGATGACGACACCCGCCGCCCGCTCGCCCGCCTCATGCAGCCAGTCCACGAGCACGCCCTCGTGGTTGGATTGGCGAAATTCCACCGAAAAGCCGAGATCGGCTCCGGCGTTCACACAATCGTTTTCTATGTCTTTCAGCGTTTTGCCACCGTAGATACCCGGTTCCCGTTTTCCCAGCATGTTGAGATTGGGGCCGTTGATGACGATGATGATGTTGCTCATTCGCGTTTCCATAAGAAAATCAGCGACACCTATAGACTGCGCAGCCTTCAAGGAAAAGCCCCTGCAAGCCCTAAAGCGCAGGGGCTGCCCCTTATCTCACAGGCAATAAAGGCCTTTCGTCTGAATCACGAGCAGGTTGCTTTGCCGCAGCTGCGCATGTTGGCGATTTTTTCCTTCAGCGGGTCTGCACCGACAGCACCGAAAACCGCCTCGTCGCCGACGATATAGGAGGGTGTTCCGGTAATGCCGAGGCTGGTTGCCAGCTTGTAGGTTTCCTGCACCTGCGCGTCATTGGGGTTTTCAGCCATGGATTTGCGGATATCGGCTTCCTTGAGGCCAAGCGAGGTTGCGACTTCCATGGCGCTGTCTTCATTGGCCCGTCCACGGCCGCCAAGCAGGGTGCGCTGGAATTCGGCATATTTGGCCGGCGCCAAAAGCTTCACGGCGTTGGAGACGCGGTGTGCGGCAACCGATTCCGGCCCGAGGATCGGAAACTCCTTGAGGACGACGCGGACCTTCTTGTCGCCCTTCAGGATATTGTCCATGTCGCCCATGGCGCGTTTGCAATAACCGCAATTATAGTCGAAAAATTCGACCAGCGTGACGTCGCCATCGGGATTGCCGAGCGCCAGGTCGTATTTCGATTCGAAGATGGCCTTCTTGTTGTCGGCAACCGCTTCCGCGGCCTTGGCGTTGCGCGAGGCATATTGCTTGCGTTCAAGCGCATCCTGAACCTCGAGCATGATTTCCGGGTTCTCGATCAGATACTGCTTGATGAACTCGCCCATTTCCTTCTTCTGCTTCTCATCGAGCGCGTGGGCGGGCAGGCCGGCGAATACCGTTGAAAGGGCCGTCACGCTGGCGAGAAGGGTGGAACGGAGAAAATGCGCCATATCGGTCCTCATTCTGTTCGGCCGCAGCCTCTTGAAATCTTATGAAGGCAATTACCTTACTTTAAGCCAAATGCCATACGGCAAAAATACTTGTCCGCATTATGATCGCATGATTGTGAAGATTGTGATTCTGCGGCAAGTCTGCGAAATACGGTTCAGGAAAGAGCATGCCCTTGATTACGATGTCGAAGCGGAGCGCAGTCGAACCCTTTCACGCCATGGACATTTTGGCGGAAGCGAACAGGCGCAGGCAGGCGGGACGCCCCGTTATTTCCATGGCGGTCGGCCAGCCTTCCCACCCCGCGCCGAAAGCCTCGCTGGAAGCGGCTCAAGAAGCGCTGAAACACGGACGCATCGGCTATACCGACGCGCTCGGCCTGCGCGAGCTGCGCGAGGCGATCGCCGGCCATTACCGGCTGCGCCATCAGGTGGCCATCGATCCGGCGCGCATCGCGGTGACGACAGGTTCGTCCGCCGCCTTCAATCTTGCCTTCCTCAGCTTGTTTGATGCCGGTGATCATGTTGCCATCGCAAGGCCCGGTTACCCCGCTTATCGCAATATTCTGAAAGCGCTCGGTCTTAATGTCGTGGAAGTGCCCGTCACGGCCGAAACCGGCTACACGCTGACACCGGCAAGTCTGGAACGCGCGGAAACGAAAGCGGGCTGCAAGTTGAAGGGCGTGCTTCTGGCAAGCCCCGCCAATCCCACCGGCACGGTTACCGGCCGTGAGGCGCTGAAGCGGTTGGCGAGCTATTGCGAAAGCCGCGACATGGCCTTCATTTCCGACGAGATTTATCACGGACTGACCTTCGTCGGGGAGGAAACGAGCGCGCTCGAAATCACCGATAGTGCCGTGATCATCAATTCGTTTTCCAAATATTATTGCATGACCGGCTGGCGCATCGGCTGGATGGTGCTGCCCGAAAATCTCGTCCGTCCGGTCGAGTGCCTGGCCCAGAGCCTCTATATTTCACCGCCGGAACTCTCGCAGCTGGCGGCGACCGCGGCTTTTTCGGCGGCGGAAGAACTCGACGTCTACCGGGAAAGCTACCGCACCAACCGCGATTTCCTGATGGCGCGCCTGCCGGAAATCGGCCTGCCTCTGGCCTCTCCGATGGATGGGGCTTTTTACGCCTATGTCGATACCAGTCGTTTTTCCAATGACAGCATGGATTTCGCCAAGCGTATGCTGGCGGAAATCGATGTGGCGGCGACACCGGGCATGGATTTCGATCCCGAGGAGGGTCACAGGGCGCTGCGTATTTCCTATGCGGGTTCGGTATCGGACATTGCCGAGGCGGTGGGACGTATTGCCGGCTGGCTGAAATAAGCCCGCAACGTCCGCCTTTTTCCGAAATCAGGCGGGCGTGCAGCCGAAGGTGCTGACGAAAGCCTTTTCGCCTTTTGCCGTGAAGGTCAGCACACGACCGTTTCCGCGCCGCAACCAGTCGCGCTGCTGCATGGCGTCAAGCAGCGATGCGCCGAGCCCGCCGCCGAGGTGATGGCGGCGTTCGCTCCAGTCCAGACAATGCAGACACAACGGCCGCCGCGCCTTTTCGAGCGGCGAAAGATCGATACCGAAGCTCGAGAAGAAATCGCGCCCGTCATCCGTCAGCGCCGGGTCATCACCTGATGTCACCAGTCCCTTGGCGGTAATGGCGGAAAGTAGCGCAACACCGCTTTCCCCGGCCAGGTGGTCGTAGCAGATGCGTGCCTCTCGCAGCGCCTTGTCCTTCGGCCCGGTGCGTACACGGACCGCGCCCGTTCGCTGCGCAAGACCCATCAGCGCTTCCAGAACCTGCGCCACATCTTCGTCGGAGAGACGGAAATAACGGTGCCGCCCCTGTTTTTCCGCCTTCAGCAATTGTGACTCAGAGAGCTTGGAAAGGTGCCCGCTGGCGGTCTGCAGGGTCACGCCGGCGGCTTCCGCAAGCTCGCTTGCCGTCAGCGCACGTCCATCCATCAGCGCCGTCAATATGTTGGCGCGGGCGGGGTCACCGATCAGGGCGGCGACATTGGCGATAAGGGGTCCATCCTTCATACTTCGACAATAACCGAAGCATTGATGCGGAGCAATGGTATAAAAGGGAGAGACAGAACATGAGGAGACCAACGATGTTGACCTGTTTCATCCGCTATGAGATCGACCCTTTCAAGGTCGATGCCTTCGACCGTTATGCCCGTAACTGGGGCGAGGCGATCCCGCGCTGCGGTGCTGATCTCATCGGTTATTACGCGCCCAAGGAGGGGTCGAGCACCATTGCCTATGGTGTCTACAACATCGAAAATCTCGCCGCTTACGAAGCCTATAGGGCGCGGCTTGCCGCCGACCCGGCGGGGCGGGAAAACTATGAGTTCGCCCGCCGCGAGCAGTTCATCCGCCGCGAGGACCGGCTGTTCCTGCGCCTCACCTCCGCCCCGCAGACGGGAGGCGGGCAATGATCGCCGTGATCTTCGAGGTCTGGCCGGCTGAGGGCGAAAAACAGCATTATCTCGATATAGCCGCCGGCCTGCGGGCCGAACTCGAAACAATCGATGGTTTCCTGTCCATCGAAAGGTTTCAGAGCATCAGCAATCCGGAGAAGATGCTCTCGCTTTCCTTTTTTCGGGATGAGGAGGCGGTGAGGGCGTGGCGCAACACCCTGCCACATCGCACGGCGCAAGCTCTGGGCCGATCCGGCGTCTTTTCCGACTATCGCTTGCGTATTGCACATGTGATCCGCGATTATGGCATGTTGGAACGGGAGGAAGCGCCAGCCGACAGCCGGGACGCCCATTCGATAGAGGGGAGCAGCTTGGGCTGAGATTTCCAGCATCAGTTTTTCTGTATGCCGCTGCAAGGCTTTCTGGTTCGAACTCATCCTTGAAACCCGTTATAGATGGGTCAATGTGGTGCAGGACCACCCGTTGGACTGGATATGGAGAAAAGCGATGTCGGCAGAAAAAGTGGCTATTGTAACGGCAGGCGGCAGCGGCATGGGCGCGGCTGTGGCCAAACGCCTGGCGGCGGACGGTTACAGGCTCGCAATCCTGTCCTCTTCCGGCAAGGGCGAGGCGCTGGCGAAGGAACTGGGCGGTATCGGTGTCACCGGCTCCAACCAGTCCAATGACGATCTCCAGCGGCTGACGGATCAGACGCTCGAGAAATTCGGCCGCATCGACGTGCTGGTCAATAGCGCCGGACATGGCCCGCGCGCCTCCATTCTCGATATTACCGACGAGCAATGGCACACCGGTCTCGATGTTTATCTGATGAACGTCATCCGCCCGACGCGGATCGTAGCGCCCATCATGGTGAAGCAGAAGGCCGGTGCGATCGTCAACATCTCGACGGCCTGGGCTTTCGAACCGAGCGCCATGTTCCCGACATCGGCGGTGTTCCGCGCCGGCCTTGCCTCCTACACCAAGATTTTTGCCGATACCTATGCGGCCGACAATGTGCGCATGAACAATGTCCTGCCCGGCTGGATCGACAGCCTGCCGGGCACGGAGGAGCGCCGCGAGAGCGTGCCGATGCAGCGCTACGGCAAGAGCGAGGAAATCGCTGCCACCGTGGCATTCCTCGCGTCCGAAGGGGCAGGGTATATTACCGGGCAGAATATCCGGATTGATGGCGGGCTGACTCGGTCTGTTTGACGCGCGGTCATACCGACACTCTTTCCTGTGACATCGTCTGGGGCTCTGGCACCGACAAAACAAAACGCCCGCAACGATGTTGCGGGCGTTTTTTATTAAGTGTCACTTCTCTCAGAAGAAGCCTTTGCGCTGCCACCAGCCACCCTTGCGTGGCTTCGGCTCATCGCCATCAGGGTTGCTCGCGGGCGAACCGGAAGAGGTGACGACCGGTACCGAACTGGAGACATTGCTGCCCCGGTTTGCGCGGGTCTTTTCTTCCGCCGCAGGAGCGTCCGCTTCCGGTGCCAGATCGGCCGAGGCTTCACCGACCTCTTCGATGGCGACATCGACAACAGTCGCTTCAACGATGACAGGCTCGATGATTACCGGCTCGACCGTTTCGACGGTTTCAGCCTTCGGCGCCTCTTCGGTTTCGGTCTTGGTTTTCGCCTTGCGGGTGCGGCGGGGCTTCTTCGGGGCTTCTTCTGCCACGACGTCGGCAACCACGCCTTCCACCACTTCGGCGGCGGTGGCGGGCTCTTCCGTTACCGGCGCTGCGGCGGAAACCTCTTCACCTTCCGTCTCGCCGTCGGTGCCTGCAGCATCGAGAGCATCGTCACGGTTGCGGCGGCCGCCACGCTTGCCGCGACGACGGCGCTTGCGCTTGCCGTCTTCGTCGGAATTTGCGGTTTCGTTCACGCCGTTTTCGTCGGCATCGCCATCGGTGTCATCAGCTTCGGCGCTGTCGTCATCGCCTTCAACATCATCGGCGTCATCGCCGGCCTGGCCATCGAGCGCACCGTTCTGGTCGTTCTGACCGCCCTTGCCACGACGGCGGCGGCGACGCTTGCGCTTGCGCTTGCCGTCCTCGCCATTGTCGCCCTGCGGCTGCTGGCGTGGTTGGGCGCTCTCGGCCTTGACGATTTCTTCCTCGTCTTCGTCCTCTTCCACCTCGATGACGATATCGTCTTCTTCTTCGACGAAGTTCGGCAGCATCTGGATGAGGCTTTCGATCTTCACCGGATTTTCGACGGCTTCGCCGCGATCGATGGCGAAATGCTGTGCACCGACACCGGCGTCAGCTGCGATGATGATGGCGACGCCGAAGCGGCCTTCATAATCAACGATCGTGCCGCGCTTGTGGTTGAGCAGGTAAAGCGCCGTTTCCGGCGTGCAGCGCACGGTGATGTTATGGGTGGTGTTGCGCAGCAGATATTCCTCGACGCCGCGCAGCACATGCAGCGCGATGGAGGATTCCGAACGGACGTGGCCCGTGCCGCCGCAATGCTGGCAGACCTGCGTGGTCGATTCCAGCACCGAAGCGCGGATGCGCTGGCGCGACATTTCCAGAAGGCCGAAATGCGAGATGCGGCCGACCTGGATACGGGCGCGGTCGTTCTTCAGGCAATCCTTGAGCTTCTTCTCGACGGAGCGGTTGTTGCGCTTTTCTTCCATGTCGATGAAGTCGATGACGACAAGACCGGCAAGGTCGCGCAGACGCAGCTGGCGCGCCACTTCTTCCGCCGCCTCGAGGTTGGTCGTCAGCGCGGTTTCCTCGATGGAATGCTCGCGGGTCGAACGGCCGGAGTTGACGTCGATCGAAACCAGCGCTTCCGTCTGATTGATGATGAGGTAACCACCCGACTTCAGCGTGACCTGCGGCTGCAGCATGCGGTCGAGCTGGGCTTCGATACCGGAGCGCGAGAAGATCGGATGAATGTCGCGGTAAGGCTGAACCACCTTGGCGTGGCTCGGCATCAGCATCTTCATGAAGTCTTTCGCTTCACGATAGCCTTCCTCGCCGGAAACGATGATCTCGCTGATATCCTTGTTATAAAGGTCGCGGATCGAGCGCTTGATGAGCGAGCCTTCCTCGTAAACGAGGCAGGGGGCGGTGGAATTCAGTGTCAGCGTGCGGACGTTTTCCCACAGGCGCATCAGATATTCGAAGTCGCGCTTGATCTCGACGCGGGTGCGGTTGGCGCCTGCGGTACGCAGAATGACGCCCATGCCCTGCGGAACCTCCAGATCGCGCGCGATTTCCTTCAGCCGCTTGCGGTCAGTCGGCTGTGTGATCTTGCGGGAAATGCCGCCGCCACGCGCGGTATTCGGCATCAGCACGGAATAACGGCCGGCAAGCGACAGATAGGTGGTGAGTGCGGCACCCTTGTTGCCACGTTCTTCCTTGGCGACCTGGACCAGAAGGATCTGGCGGCGCTTGATGACTTCCTGGATGCGGTACTGCTTGCGCGGCTTGCGGGCGACGCGATCCGGAACTTCTTCCATGGCGTCTTCGGCGCCAACGGATTCAATGACTTCCTTTTCGTGATGATCGTCATCATCGTCTTCGTCATCATCATTGCCGCGACGAAGGCCTTCGACTTCCTCGGAAATCGTGTCGGTATCGACCATTGCGGCCATTTCGCCGCCGGTGCTGCCATCGTCTTCGGAAGACGCATCCGCTGCCTCGGCTGCGATTTCTTCAGCTGTCTTCTTCTTGGCGCGGGGGCGGCGAACGCGCTTCTTCGGCTTTTCTTCCTCGGCGGGCGCTTCCTCCGCAACGACCTCAACGGCCGTTTCCTCAGAAACCGCTTCCGCGACGGGGGCAGCTTCTTCGGTGGCAACGGCCTCGGTAGTTTCGCTTGCGGAAACGATGCCGACGTCAGGCTGATCCACCTGCGACAGGTCGATCATCGGCGCGCCGGGCTCGGGCGCATCGGCCGATTCGAAATCGTCGCTGCGGCGGTGATCCTCGGCTTCCGCCTTCAGCAGGGCCTGACGGTCGGCGAGCGGAATCTGGTAATAATCCGGATGGATTTCCGCAAAAGCGAGAAAGCCGTGGCGATTTCCACCGTAGTCCACAAAGGCCGCCTGAAGGGAAGGCTCAACGCGGGTAACCTTGGCAAGGTAGATATTGCCGCGGATCTGTTTCTTGTGTTCCGATTCAAAATCGAATTCTTCGATCCGGTTCCCACGGACAACGACTACGCGTGTCTCCTCTTCGTGGGAGGCGTCGATAAGCATTTTGTCTGCCATGTAAGCTGTGCTCCTCGGCGCAGCCTTGTTTTATACGAGAACAGGCCCGCCACATGGACGAGCCTTTCATATGAGTGCAAGGATGTGCCGGAAATGAAGTCTCCAGCCGGGCCTCTGTAAACTGGCAGCATCCGGACCGACGGCGAGGCGCTTGGCCTGCTCCTGGTATCCGGTTCATGTGAAAACTGCTGCGACATCATTGGCCAGGCGGAACGACAATAATATATAGACCCCTTGGGATCCGATGAATTTGCTCTCCTCAGAGCAGCGGTGGCAGGGCCACCGGGTAGGTCTCCGGCCACGGCCGGAATTGATCCAGTTTCAGGATAAATGTAACGACGGCAGATGATTGCCCGATGTGCAGCGCCAGCGTCTTTTTCGATTGGCAGCCGGCGGGCATCTATCCCGTCAACACTTTTAACCCTCACATGCGTTGTATGTTTTCTCTGTCATAATAGCAATAGGCTGGCTAAATATGCCATATTATTGGTGGAATTTCCGGGTTAACAATTGGTTCACCAAGGCCTGCGATTGTGGGGCGCAAAGGCGCAAATACTCGTACGGCGTGGTTGAAACGGCACCGTTACCGGCGTTTTCCCGCGCTGTTTATCGAAAATGACTGATATACGGAATTTCTTGAAGGCCATGGATTTCACGCGCAACGCAGCGATTTCAGGTGGGGCAGGGCGGCTTGGCGCGCGAATCGCGCGGGCTTTGGCGGCCTTGGCATTTTATGCCGTCACCTCAGTCTCCGTCGTTCCGACGGCCCATGCGGCAGAGCCGCTCGTCGCCCACCAGGCGCGGATCATCGGTGATGAGGCGCGCACGCGCATCGTTCTCGATTTTGCCGAGGAGCCGGAATTCGACGTTCACTATCTCGATTCGCCCGCCCGCATCGTCGTCGACTTTCCCGCGGTGAATTTCGCGTTTCCCACTTCCGACCTGAAACCGACCGGGCTTTTTTCGGATATTCGCTTCGGCACCATGGGCGAGAACAGCGCCCGCATCGTGCTGACGGCGAAAAAGCCGGTTCAGGTGACGGTCGCCGAAACGAAAAAGGGCGATGACGGGCAGTCTTTCCGTTTTGTGCTCGATGCCGAGATCACAACGAAGGGCAAGTTTGCAGAGCTGGTGAAGGACCAGCAGTGGCAGGCGCCGGCCCCGGTGACAACAGCCGCGATCACGCCCGACGACAAGACATCACGGCCGGCGGAATTTGTCATAGCCGTCGATGCCGGCCATGGCGGCATCGATGCAGGTGCCACCGGCGGCACGACGGGCACCGAGGAAAAGGTCATCACTTTGACCTTTGCGAAGGAGCTTGTGGAGCGGTTGAACCGCGAACCCGGCATCAAGGCCTTTCTCACCCGCGATTCCGACACCTTCCTCGCCTTGTCCGAACGGGTGACGATCGCCCGCCAGAACAATGCCAATCTCTTTATATCCTTGCACGCTGACACGCTGAAGCAGAAGGGCATTCGTGGTGCGACCGTCTACACCCTGTCGGACCGGGCATCGGACCGACAGGCACAGGAGCTGGCGGAGCGCGAAAACAAGTCAGACCAGATTGCCGGCGTTGCCGCTTCCACAGAGCCGCCGGAGGTCGCCGATATTCTTCTCGATTTCACCCGCCGTGAAACCCAGGCCTTTTCGGTAACGCTGGCCGAAAACATCGTTTCCTCCTTTGAGGGGCAGGTTGGCCTCATCAACAATCCGCACCGTTACGCCGGTTTCATGGTTCTGCGCGCCCATGATGTGCCGTCGGTGCTTCTTGAGCTTGGCTTCCTTTCGAATGCGGAAGACGAAAAGCTGCTTCTCGATATCGAGTGGCGCAAGAAAGTGGCCGACACATTGGCAACGGCCGTTGGGAGATACCGTTCCAAGGCCCTGGCGAACGGCGGCTGATGGCGGCAGGGGTGCGGTGGAGACGTTGTTGCCGCCCTGCCATTGATCGTGGAAAAAGCTGTTCAATTCTTGGGCTTGCGGTCGATTAACGACCCCAAGCCCTATTTTACTCACATTCGCCGCGTTACTCGGAAACCGGATTCGGTGGCAATCCGTAAAGCGTCGGTGCGTGATTGCGGGCCCGCGGCCCGGTAACATATCAGCGAATGCTGCCATATCCGGCTTGTCATCGAAGGTATGGTGTGCAAAACGGCACGCGATATGCAAATATGCGCCCGTATTTTGTCGGGCGTGGATGGTTACGATTCGAATTATCGGTAGCTTGGTATGATCAGACTGATTGGATATTTTTTCGGCTTGGCCAGCGTGCTCTTCCTGTGCGCCGCCGTCGTCGGTGCGATTTATTTGCACGGCGTGACGAAGGACCTGCCGGATTATGCAGTTCTGAGCACGTATGAACCGCCGGTAACCACCCGCGTGCACGCCGGCAACGGTGCGCTGATGGCGGAATATGCCCATGAAAAGCGGCTGTTTCTGCCGATCCAGGCTATTCCCGACCGCGTGAAGGCCGCGTTCCTTTCCGCCGAAGACAAGAATTTCTACAATCACCCCGGTGTCGATATCTGGGGTCTTGGTCGCGCCATTCTCGTCAATCTCCAGAATGTCGGTTCCGGTCGCCGTCCGGTCGGTGCATCCACCATCACCCAGCAGGTGGCGAAGAACTTCCTTCTGACCAACGACCAGACCATCGACCGCAAGCTCAAGGAAGCCATTCTCTCCTTCCGCATCGAGCAGACCTATTCCAAGGACAAGATCCTTGAGCTTTATCTCAACGAGATCTTTTTCGGCCTGAATTCCTACGGCATCGCTGGTGCATCACTCACCTATTTCAACAAGTCGGTAACGGAACTGACGATCGCCGAGACCGCTTATCTCGCATCGCTGCCGAAGGGGCCGGCCAACTACCATCCGATCCGTCGCGAAAAAGCTGCTCTGGAGCGCCGCGACTGGGTGATCGATCGCATGGCCGAAAACGGCTACATCACCGTCGCCGACGCCGCGGATGCCAAGAAGCAGCCGCTCGGCGTCAACCTGCGCCGCGGCGGCGCGCATATTCCCGCCTCCGATTATTTCGCCGAGGAAGTCCGCCGCCAGATCGTCGAAAAATTCGGCGAGGAGGCGCTTCTTGAGGGCGGTCTTTCGGTCCGCACCTCCTTTGATCCGCAAATCCAGATGGAGGCGCGCAAGGCGCTTCAGGACGGACTTGTGCAATATGACGAACGTCGCGGTTTCCGTGGACCAGTGGAGAAGATCGAGACGGCTGGCGACTGGACGGCGGCGCTGGCCAAGGTCAAGTCCCTCCGGGACGTTCCCGAATGGAAGCTTGCTGTTGTCCTCGCCGTTGCCGCCGATGGCATCGATATCGGTGTCCAGGCCGACCCTGATGCGGAAGATGGCGACAAGCGCACGCGCGGTCATATCTCCGCTGAAAACATGCGCTGGGCCTTTCGTGATGCGAGCGGCAAGAAAGCGACCGCCAAGTCGCCGGTCGGCGTTCTGACGGCGGGCGACGTTGTCTATGTGCAGCCGCTTTCCGGCTCCGGCAACGAATACCGTCTGCGTCAGCCGCCAAAAGTGCAGGGCGGCATGGTGGTGATGGACCCGCATACCGGCCGAGTTTTGGCCATGGTCGGCGGCTTCTCCTATGCGCAGTCGGAATTCAACCGCTCCACGCAGGCCATGCGTCAGCCGGGTTCCTCCTTCAAGCCGTTCATCTATGCGGCCGCGCTCGACAATGGCTACACGCCGGCATCGGTCATTCTCGATGCACCGATCGAGGTGGTGTCCGGCGGTCAGGTCTGGAAACCGCAGAATTACGGCGGGGGTTCTGCTGGTCCTTCGACCCTGCGTCTCGGTATCGAAAAATCCCGTAACCTGATGACCGTGCGCCTGGCGCAGGACATGGGCATGAACCTGGTGGCGGAATATGCCGAACGCTTCGGCATCTACGACAAGATGCCGCCGCTTCTGTCCATGTCGCTCGGCTCGGGTGAAACCACCGTCATGCGCATGGTCTCGGCCTATTCGGTCCTTGCAAATGGCGGCAAGCAGATCAAGCCGACGCTTATCGACCGCATTCAGGACCGTTACGGCAAGACGATCTTCCGCCACGAGGAACGCGCCTGCGAGGGGTGTAACGCCACCACCTGGCACAATCAGGACGAGCCTGTCATCGTTGACAATCGTGAGCAGGTTCTCGACCCGATGACCGCTTACCAGACGACCTCCATGCTGGAAGGCGTCGTGCAGCGCGGCACGGCGGCGGGCAAGATCAAGGTCGATCTGCCTGTTGCCGGCAAGACGGGCACGACCAATGATGAAAAAGACGCGTGGTTCGTCGGTTACACGCCGGACATGGTCGCCGGTCTCTATATCGGTTTCGATTCGCCTGCACCTCTGGGGCGCGGCGGCACGGGTGGTTCGCTGTCGGCGCCAATCTTCGGTGAGTTCATCGCCGATGCGGCCAAGCATCTGGAGCCGAGCAAGTTCATCGTTCCCGCTGGCATGAACTTCGTCGCCGTCAACCGCAAGACCGGCATGGCGGCGGCTGAAGGCGAACCGGACACGATCATGGAAGCCTTCAAGCCCGGCACGGGTCCGGCTTCCACCTTCTCGGTGATTGGTGCGGAAGGTTACATGTCGCAGGAAGACATTCTGAAGACGTCGCCGCAGGCACAGCAGGCCATCACCGGCGGTGGTGGCGGTCTTTATTGACAGCAGTCATGACGTTTGGCGGGGGCGCGGGTCTTTACATCCGCGCCCCCCGCATTTATTTGAGCAACGAGTTTCAATGAAGGTGAAGAACCAGCGAAATGCGCAATGAAATCGTGAACGTAGTCGATGAAATCAAGCAGGCCATAAGCCTGCTGAGGAGGCATCTTTGACTGGGACCAGGCGATAAGACGACTGGACTGGTTGAACAATAAGGCAGAGGATCCGACCCTCTGGAACGACGCCTCCGAAGCCCAGAAGCTGATGCGCGAACGCCAGCAACTGGATGACAGCATCAACGGCGTCAAGGCGCTGGAGCAGCAGCTCAAGGACAATATCGAGCTGATCGAACTCGGCGAGATGGAAGGCGATGACGAGATCGTCAAGGATGCCGAAGATGCGTTGAAGGCGCTGCGAAGCGAAGCGAACCGCCGTCAGGTGGAAGCCATGCTTTCCGGCGAGGCAGACAGCAACGACACCTATGTGGAAGTGCATTCCGGCGCAGGCGGCACCGAAAGCCAGGATTGGGCGAACATGCTGCTGCGCATGTACACTCGTTGGGCCGAGCGTCAGGGCTTCAAGGTCGAAGTTCTCGAAATCCACGACGGCGATGAAGCGGGCATCAAGTCGGCCACGATCCTGGTCAAGGGTCACAACGCCTTCGGCTGGATGAAGACGGAATCGGGCGTTCATCGCCTCGTTCGTATTTCGCCCTATGACAGCAATGCCCGGCGCCACACCTCGTTTTCCTCCATCTGGGTCTATCCGGTGGTCGATGATTCGATCCAGATCGACATCAATGAAAGCGATTGCCGCATCGACACCTATCGTTCGTCAGGTGCGGGTGGTCAGCACGTTAACACCACGGACTCGGCTGTGCGTATCACGCATATTCCAACCGGCATCGCCGTCGCCTGCCAGCAGGAACGCTCCCAGCACAAGAACCGCGCCAAGGCGTGGGATATGCTGCGCGCCCGTCTCTACGAGGTGGAACTGCAGAAGCGGGAAGAGGCCGCCAATGCGCAGGCGGCGTCCAAGACCGATATCGGCTGGGGCCACCAGATCCGTTCCTACGTTCTGCAGCCCTACCAGCTGGTCAAGGACCTGCGCACCGGCGTGGAAAGCACCGCGCCCGGCAACGTGCTTGATGGTGACCTGAATGAGTTCATGGAAGCCGCGCTTGCCCACCGCATCAGCGGTGGCGCGAATGTGGAAGTCTCGGATATCGATTAAGACGCCCTGATGCGTCGATCGGAAAGTTGCCCCTCGCAAAACCGTTGCGAGGGGTTTTTCGTTGGAGGACACGCATGAAACAGGCGCTTTATATCGTCGACGTCCAGCCAAGCTTCAGTCCGCCGGCCTCGCTCGTGGCGGAGATATCCGCGCTCGCTAAAACCATGCCCAGCATCGCCACCGTTGAACGCCATGATGAAGGTGTTACCCCCTTCGAACGGCAACTGGGCTGGAAGCCGGGCAGCGATGATGTGTCGCTCGTGCCGGCAGATCGCATATTCATCAAACACGGTTATGCGCCACCCCGGGAGGTTATCGACTACCTCCTGTCTCTGAAACTCGACCGTGTGCTCGTCTGCGGCATTCAGGCCGATACCTGCGTGCTGGCCGCCGGATTTGCCCTGTTCGATGCGGGGCTGCACCCCACGCTATTGCCGTGGTTGACGGTGGGCTCCAGTCTCGACCGGAGCGGTGAACTGGGTGCGAGATTGTGGAAGCATCATTTCGGGGCGGTTCTCACCGGGGCACATGAGCTGAACAACTAGCGTGTTCCGGCACACCGGTCAGGGCCGGAATCGCGAATAGGTTGCCTCCAAATACTACGTTAGTTGGAGGCTTTCTCGACCTTCATCTCACCCAGCTCGTCGATAAGGATCGTCCAGCTCTCCGCTTCCTTGGCCATCGGGTCCGTCTTCAGATAGACGGTCACGAACAGGCCGGGTGAGGCGGAGGCGCCATTCGAGCTTTCCGGACGGATATCCGTGACATAGGATTTCATCTGGCTGAATTCTTCAAGCTCGATATTTTCGAGCAGGCTTGGTCCGTCGGCGGTAAAGACGATGCGCTGCAGGTAGATTTTCGCAGTGCCGTCGCCCTGGCGGATCGCAATGACCTTGTAATAGCCCCGTGTCGGCGAGGCAGGCGGTGGCCGCAATTGTCCGTCAGGGCCTTTTACGGGCTCCAGGTTCCGGTCTTCCCACATGCCGCTGCTGACGACGAATATGGCGGAAACGGGCAGCGTGTCGATCGCCGGCGTCTGCGCCCGGGCAGGCAAAGCAGCCATGGCGAGAAGCAGAGCAGCGAAGAGCGTTTTTTTGACGTGCATGGCAATCGTGGTGGTTGGTTTAATTGTTGAACTGTTCGGCGAGAACCCGGTCCGACCAAGAACGATCCGGATCCGATAGAATTCTCGCCGTCCTGTCCTGCGATTGTGCGATCCTGACGTGACGAACGGATTTGACCTCGGTATGGTCGGCCACCGCGTTCACCGGGCGTTTGTCGCGCTCGAGAACATGAATATCGACGGTTACCTTATTCGGCAAAAGCGCGCCGCGCCAGCGTCGCGGCCGGAAAGCGCTGACCGGGGTCAGTGCCAGAAGCGGTGATTCGAGCGGCAGGATCGGCCCATGGGCGGAGAAATTGTAAGCCGTCGAGCCTGCAGGGGTCGCCACCATCATGCCGTCGCAGATCAGTTCCTCCAGCCGTACCTTGCCATCTACCTCGACACGCAGCTTGGCGGCCTGATGCGACTGGCGAAACAGGCTGACTTCGTTCATTGCGAGCGCGGTAAACTCATCGCCGTCGGAATCCGTCGTCGTCATGCGCAGGGGATGGAAATCATTGCCGCTCGCCACAGCGATGCGCTGGGTGAGGCCGTCCACCCGGTAGTCATTCATCAGGAAACCGACGGACCCCCGGTTCATGCCATAGACCCGCTTGCCGGAATTCATCGTCTCGTTGAGAATCTGCAGCATGAAACCGTCGCCGCCGAGCGCAACGATCACATCGGCCTCTTCGAACGGCGTATCATCATAAACGGCTTTCAGCTCTTTCAACGCCATCTGCGCCTCCTCGGATGGGGAGGCGACGAAGGACAGTGAATAGGTAGAATGCGACATCCGCTTCCCTCAACAACGGCGCAGACCGGAACCGGCCCGTGCAGGACGCTGTAAACCGTTGAAGCGGTTCGAAATCTTTAAACCTCAACCGGGAGGTAGATAACAAGCCGCCAGACGCACCCTTGGTACATGAAGACGACGGCAGACGACAAGGCCTTTCGAACCGCCAAGCGTTCCATTGCGAAGCGTCTTGCAGTTCCGGTCCACAGCTTCTTGATTTGCGCCCGCCGACAAGGGTTGCGATGCGGGGCGACGTGATGCAGTTTGCCAAGGCAGCCGGAATGACGAGTGGCAGGAGACGGATGTGGCGCTGAACTACGATATCTATGATGTCTTTACCGAGACGAAAATGGCGGGAAATCCGCTGGCGGTCATGTATGACGCCGATGATCTTTCCCAGGACACCATGCAGGCGATTGCGCGGGAAATGAACCTCTCCGAGACGGTCTTCATCAACCGATCCAGCAATCCCTCACACGCGGCTTCGCTGCGCATCTTTACACCGTCAGGCGAATTGCCCTTCGCCGGCCACCCGACAGTCGGTGCGGCAGTCGCCATTGCCGAGCGCAATCGCGGCGAGGGCGATGACGATATCGATATGGTCTGCGTGCTGGAAGAGAAGGTCGGTCCGGTACGCTGTGCGGTGAAGATGCGCGCCGGCGCCGTCAGCTTCGCGGAATTCGACCTGCCACGCAAATCCTCCCGCGTCGAGCTGCCGCTTAATCACGCCGCGCTCGCCGATGCGCTTGGCGTCAGCGAGGGGCATCTAGGCTTCGAGAATCATGTGCCCTCGATCTGGACCGCCGGCGTGCCTTTCCTTCTGGTGCCGATGCACAATATCGCCGCCGTCCGCGACATGGATTTCGACGCCAATCTCTGGCTGCGCACCGCGCCGCTGGTCGAGGGCTTGCTGGCGGCGGCCTATATCTACTGTCGCGGCGGCGTCAACCATGCGGCGAAGTTCCATGCCCGCATGTTCTCCCCGGAGATGGGGATTGCGGAAGACCCGGCCACCGGCTCGGCCGCCGCCGCTCTCTCTGGCGCCATCCACCATTTCGACGGGCTGACGGACGGCCACCATCCGCTCCTGATAGAGCAGGGCGTGGAAATGGAAAGACCATCCCACATCCACCTGCGCATGGACATCAAGGACAACGAAATCGCCCGCGCCCGCATCGGCGGCCACGCGGTGCGGGTTGCATCGGGTACGTTCGAACTTTGATTTCGGGGCGCTGAAGGAAAATTTTGACTGGTGGTTTATAGGATTCTCGATGTGTCCGAGGAACTATCTATGGCAAATAGTGTCTATTCTTATCGACGCGATTGTAGTGGACTTCCTCAGGCAGATCCCTGTTTTCTCCTGTATGCTATAGTGCAAATTCCAACCCATCGATATTTCGGGGTATTTGCGCTCAGTTGGCCAACCGTAAATTGGGGTTCTCACCTCAAGCGTACCCAAGCATTCCGAGGAAAATTTCCGGTAGTTAATATGTCGGACTATTGTTTGTATCTCTCTTTCACGATGGCCATAAAAGTCCTTAAGAGTTTGTTCTATCTTACCTCTGTCGCACTTATTGACGGCTTCTGGATCCTCGTCAAATCTGGCGCAAGAAGTGAGCTGGAAAGGAAGTGTTGCTATTATGGCAATATTTTTTAAATTCATAAGTATTTTCTAATTAAATACGATAAATCGTATAGTAATATACCAAAAAATAATAAGTAAAATAGCGCCGTAATTCAATATAAATTAAATTTTTATCGAAGCTTCTGCGTCGAGATTCGCCAAGTGCGATTTTTATTTGAAAACACTATTTCTGCGTGGCTTGAACCCGAAAATAAGGTGTGCTGCGGATAGTCGCCACGAGCCTTATCTGCATACGCCGGAATTTCCCAGTTTGGCGGAGCTTTTCAAACAAAAAACGAAACCCCGGCCAGAGCCGGGGTTTGATAGTTAAGCTTGGCGTGAAGGGTCAATTAAACCGGCCCGCCGCGTGGGCCAGCATCGTATAGACCTTGCCGGTATCGGAGGTAAGGTAGGACTGGGTGACGCTCCGGTCGCGGTCGGTGCGGGCCACGTCGGCGAGCAGCTTCTCGAAATCTGTGATGTAGCGGTCCACGGCGGTGCGGAATTCCGCTTCCCGTTCGTATTTGCGCTTGATCTCGTCAAACGTCGTCTGGCCCTTCAGCGTGTAGAGGCGACGGGTGAAGACGTCGCGCTCGCCACGCTGGTAGCGACGCCACAGTTCCACGGAGGCATCGTGATCGATGGCGCGGGCAATATCGACCGAAAGCGAATTCAGCGATTCCACCATGTGCCGGGGATTGCGGGTGTCGGCCGCACGGGTGGGCTGCTGCTCGGTGCTGGCGCGCGGTGTGGATGCAGCCGGTGTCTCCTGGGACGCGCCGCGCAGGAGATCGCTGATCCAGCCGCCGCCTTCTTCCCGGCGTCCGGCCGGGTTGGTTGCGACCGGCTGTGCCGGGGCGGGTGCCTGACGATTTTCGACTTGGCGGTTTTCGACCTGGCGGTTCTCAAGCGGCAGCGCACCACGCAATGCGGGGGCAGGCTGCGGCTGTGCCGGGCGCTGCTGCACCGGAGCCGCCGCCGCCGGCTGCGGACGCGGCTCGACGCGGCGTTCTGCGACGGGCTGGGTTGCGGCGATGGCAAGGGCGACGGGTTCGGACACTTCCATCTGGTGGGTCGAGCGACCGACGAGCTGGGAAATATCCTGCAGGGCCTTGATCTGTTCGGAAACGGCGCGGCGCATGGCGGCTGCACTTTCCTTGGCCTCTTCCGGCAGGTCGAATGCACCGCGCTTCAATTCGGCGCGGGTTGCATCCAGCTCACGGCGGATATCGTGGCTGGAACGGCGGATCTCGTCTGTCGCTCCTGCAAAGCGGCTGACGGCCTCCTCGACGGCCTGGCGCAGCGTTTCCTTGAGGTTGGCTGCCGCGGCGTTGGATTTTTCCGAGGCACTGCCCAGAAGGTTGTCGACTTCGGAGAGCGAGGATTCGACACCGCCGCGCAGGCGGTTGACCAGCTCGTCGGAATATTTCTGCGCGTCGGAGAGCGTGCTTTCGATCGAGCGGCTGGCGTCCTGACCGGCGGAGAGCAGGGCGCCCCGCATTGTCTGTGCCGCCGAGCGGGCGCGCTGTTCGGTCTCGTCGAGCGAGCGGCCGATATCTGAGAAGGAGGCCTGCAGATTGTCACGCAGATTACCCGCGACATTCTGCGAACGCTCCTCGGCCTCGTTGAGGGTGTTTTCCACCACGCCAACGACGTTGCGCATGGCGCTTTCGATTTCCTCGGAACGCTTGACGAGGCCGACCGACAGGCTGCGAAGCGCATCCTGACGCTCTTCCAGCGTGCCGACGAGGCTCGACTGTGCCGCATTGAGCAGTTCCGACGCCTGACTCAGCACCTTCGAATGTTCCTCGAAGCGGCCAACGATGCCGGCAACCTGCGCCAGCGTCTGGCCGGAAATATTCGACAGACGGTCGATCTTTCCTTCGAGCAGACGGCTGGAGCTGGAGACCATGTCGGCAGCCTGTGAGGCCGATTCGGAGAAGCGGGTTGCAGAGGCATTCAATGCTTCATCGGCCGCGCCGAAGCCCTGTGCGGCACGCTCGACGGCGGAGTTGAAGTTGGTCGCCGACTGCTCGACGATCTCGGCCATGCTGTTATGGGTCTGCGACAGCATATCCGTGCTCTGGCGTGTGGCTGCGACGAGCTTGTTGGCCGCATCGCTGCCTGAGCGGGCATATTTCTCGATACCCTCTTCGACGGCATCCGCCATGGCGGTATGCGTCTGCGACAGCATGTCTGTGCTCTGGCGGGTGGCCGCGACGAGCTTGCTTGCCGCATCCGTGCCGGCATTGGCGTAATCGCTGATCGCCTGTTCCACCATGCCGACCATGCCGCTATTGCTCTGCGACAGAAGCTCTGCGCTCTGCTGGGCAGCGGAAACGATCTTTTCGGCGGCTTCGCGGCCGATGGTGGCGTATTCGTCGACGACGGGTTTCGCCTTCTCCTCGATCAGGCGCGACAGTTCGGCAGAACGGCTGGCCAGCATCGAGTTGAGTTCGCGGGTGCGGTTATCAAGCGCCGAGCGGATGGATTCACCGCGTGCGTCGAGGGCGGATTCGACACCGGTCAGTGTCTCCGAGATGACGCCGACCTGGGAGCGGACGACGGCTTCGGCTTCGGCCACCTTGTTGACGATGATGTTGCCAGCCTCGGAGAAGGTCTGGGCGACGGCAGCGGCCTGGCCGGAGAGACGGGTCTGCGCATCGGAAATGCGATTGACGATCTCGCCGGAACGTTCCTCGATAGCCTTGGTGAAGGCTTCGTTCTGCGCCTGCACCTGTTCGGCAAATTCAGAGCCGGACTTGGCGAGCAGGGCGGAAGAGCGAGCCGCTTCGTCGCCGATATTCTGGGTGGCGGAGGTAACTGCGCCGCGCAGGCTGACGGCGAGATCGCTTGCCTTGCCTTCGATGGTGCGGTTGACATTGTCGAGACCGATCGTCAGCGCCCGGTCCATGGTGCCGAGGCGCTCGTCGATACGGGCCGAGCCGGCATCGAAGGTTTCGGCCAGACGGCTGGTGCGGTTTTCGAACGTGTCTGCAACGCGGGTCGTCTGCTCGTCCAGAATGCCGGTGATGCGCTCGGCGGCCTCGTCGCTGGTACGGGCGAACACAGCCGTCTTGTCTTCCAGCGCGTCGGCGAAGCGGCGGCCGGCATCCTCGATCGAATTGTTGACGTTGGCCAGATCGCCGCCGACGCGGGTCTGGAGGGCGTCGAGAGAGGTCTCGATGCGGGCGCCGGTCTCGTCGAGGCGGGTGGTGACATTGCCGATTGAGGTTTCGATGCGGGAGGAAAGGGCATCGGTCGCCCCGCCGATTTCACGGGCGGCTTCGCCGATCTTGACGGCAATGTCGCCGGCGCTGTTGCGAAGGCGCTCTTCCAGCGTTGCCGCACTGCCGTCGATTGCCTTCTGCAGCGTCTCCTGCTGGGTTTCGAGCGACAGTTCCAGCATGCTGGCGCTGGAGGCGACCGTGGTACCGATCATCATCGCCTGCTCGGAGAGCATGTCGCCCATCTGGGTGGTGGCGGAGCTGAGCGTCGCTGCAAGATCCGCCTGGCGCTGGTCAAGCGCGGTGCGGATATCCTCATGTGATTGCGACAGGTTGCTTTCGAGACGCGAGACGCCTTCTTCCACCGTCTGCGCAAAACGGCTGCTGCCGTCCTCCACGACGCTTTCGATGCGGTTGGCGGCACCCGAAACGCTTTGTTCGATCAGGCCGCTATTGCGCTCCAGCGAACCGGCAATGCGCTCCGCCTGCGAACCGAGCATGGTTTCCAGCCGCTCGTGACCGCTGGCAAGGGCGTTTTCAAGCGTGAAGGCGGTTGCCTCGAGACGCTGGCCGACGCCGGCAGCGGCAAGCGAAAGCGACGACGCTCTCGCATCCATAGCTTCGGCAATCCGCTCTTCGACACCGGAAATCGTCATGTCGAGTGCCAGGGTGCGGCTATCAAGCGCATCGGCGATGCGTTCTTCCGCGCCTGATACGATACCGGAAAGGGCAGCGGTACGGCTGTCGAGCGCGCCGGCAATGCGGTCCTCAACGCCGGCAACGGCGCTGTGCAGGGCGGCAGTGCGGCCATCGAGAATATCGGTGATCTTTTCTTCGACGCCGGAGAAGCTCATGTCGAGCGCCATGGTACGGCTGTCGAGCAGGTCGGTGATCCGCTCTTCCGCGCCGGAAACGACTGTCTTCAGCGAATCCGTGCGGCTGTCGAGCGCGCCGGCAATACGGGTCTCGGCACTTGCCACCAGTTCGCCAAGGGCTGCGGTGCGGGTGTCGAGCGCTTCGGTGATCTTTTCCTCGGCGCCAGAGAAGGTCATGTCGAGCGCCATGGTACGGCTGTCGAGGGCATCCGCGATGCGCTCTTCAGCACCGGAAACCACGGCATTGAGCGCTGCGGTGCGGCCATCAAGCGTTTCGGCGATACGGGTTTCAGCACCGGCAACCACGTCGCCGAAGGTGGCCGTGCGGCTGTCGAGCGCGCCGGCGATCTTTTCTTCAGCGCTGGCAACAATGCCTGTCAGGGCGGAGGTGCGGTTATCGAGCGTCTCGGAAAGCCGCTCCTCGACATTGGCGAAGGTCATGTCGAGTGACAGCGTGCGGCTGTCCATCGTGTCGGCAATACGTTCCTCGACGCCGGAGATCGCGCTGGAAAGAGCGGCGGTGCGGCCGTCAAGCGTATCGGCGATACGGCTCTCCGCGCCGGAGACGACATCATGCAGGGCAGCCGTGCGGCTTTCCAGCGTGTCGGAGATGCGGTGCTCGATGCCGGAAACGGCGCCGGTAATGGCTGCGGCCCGGGTTTCGAGCGTTTCCGTCAGGCGGCGTTCGACGTCGGCAACGACGCTGTTGATCGCGGCGGCGCGTTCGTCGAGCATCGCGGCAAGGTGTTCGGCCGTGCCGGAAACCGAGCCGGTAATGGCGAGGGAACGGCTGGCGAGTGCTTCGTCGAAACGGTCCTGGCTGGCTGAAAGCGCGCCGAACAGGGCGTTGCTGCGTTCCGCCAGAACGGTATCGATCTTCGCGTGCGAATTGGTGAAGGCATCGGTGATTTCGGCGGTGCGCTGGCCGATGGCGTCGCTGAATGCCTGGGTCCGGCTTTCAAGCGCGCTTTCCAACATTTCTTGACCCGTGCCCAACGCGGTTGCGAGCGCCAGCGACTGGTCGGTCATGGTGCTGCCGATGCGCTCAAGGCCGCTTGTCAGCATGGTGTCGAGGGCTTCGGAGCCGCCGGCAACGGTTTCGTTGATGCGGGCGAGGCTTTCCATCAGCTTGCTGTCGAGGCTGCCGGCGCGCTGGTCGAAGGCGCTGGCAAATTGCGCCACATGCTCGTCGAAGGCCGAATTGACCTGGCCGACCGTCGCCTGCATGCGCTCTTCGTAAAGGCCCGAGCGAAGATCGAGATCCATGATCGCATCGTCGGCGCTGCTTTGCAGGCTCTGGCGGAAGGAGAGGCCCTTTTCTTCAAGCGTCGTGGAGAGCTTGTCGAGAACCGTATCCAGCGAACCGCCCATGACCTGCTGGCCGCGCTCGATATTGCGGTTGAGTTCCAGCGAGCGCGTGGACAGCGTCTCGTTGAGCTGGCGGGTGCGCTCCTCAAGCGCGCTGTTGAGGCTTTCCACGCCGCTGTCCAGTGTCGATGCATGGATCGCGAAACGCTCCAGCAGCACTTCACCGCGCTCATCCAGCGTCGAGGTGAGGTTATGCAGGCGCATGTCGAATTCGTTTGATATCGTCGAGCCGGAGGAGTTCAGCGCCTGAAGCAGGTTTTCGGTCTTGGCGGCGATCAGGCTGCCCATTGCTTCGGTCGAAGCGCGCGATTTTTCGAGCAGCGCGGCAGAACGCGTGTCGATCATCGAGGCAAAAGCCTCGCCTGTCGTGGCAATCCGCATCGAAAGCTCTTCGCCGACGATGGAAAGCTCTTCCTTGATCTGTTCCTGCGCGCCAACGATGGAGGAGCGGATGCGCTCGGCATGGTTGACGATGGCGTCGCGCTCGGCGGTCAGTTCCTGCACTAGGCTGCGCACGCGCAGTTCGTTGTCGGCATAGCTGCGCTCAAGCGCGTTGACTTCGGAATGCACAAGGGTTTCGAGTTCAGTCGCACGGGCAATGGTGCGCTCGATGCCGTCATTCATGGCGGAGACTTCGCGGCGAACCGCCTGGCCGACGGACATGATGCGGTCGGACGCTACCGTTTCGGGTTCCGCAAGACGAAGGGCGACTTCTGCCATGGAGCGGGCGGCATTGCGCAGATCGCGGGCGCGCGCCATCATGATCGCGAAGGCGAAGAACAGCATGACGGGAACGAGGATGCCGACGACGATCGCCATCAGACCTGGGATGGCGGTGAGATCGGCGAGCGAGCCGATGTTCCACAGCGCATTGCCGTAAAGAAGATGTGCGATGCCAAGGCCGCCGAGCGCCCAGATCACCGACATGATCGTGGCGTTGCGCAATGCGCCGCCGATGGAGCCGCCTTCCAGCGATTTCAGGATCATCGCCGGGCTGCGCTTGGAGCCATCATTGGCGGCTTCGAGATTGGGCGATCTGGGCGTCTGTTCGGCGGGCGCGCGGGCGGCCTCGGGAGCAGGGGTCTGTCTGCTTGCTTCCTTCACTCTGGCCTCCGGCTGCTTCGGCTTTGCAGTTTTCCGCGTCTCCGGCTTTTCTTCGAAAGCGCCAAGCTGCAAGGCATCTTCCAATGCCTGAAATGCAGTCTCGTCGACAGAGTCGCTGATCTTGTTATTCGCCATGCGGTTACGCCTCGTTACACATACGCCCGGCTTCATGCCGTTGACCCACTTGCGATCAGCAAGCGGACTGCCGCCATCATGCCAACGAAACTTTTCCCTCAAGAGAGAACAGTTCCGCCATTTACCAAATCCCGAATTGCTGGTGGTCCAGCTTTCGGGCGAAATTACATCACTGTGCCGCAATAACAAAGCTTGAGCTTAAGCCCTGCGAGAACGGCAGTACCGTAGTGACACATTTAGGTGTTCGAAACAATTAATGCGGATTTGCGACGGCGGCGAAGTGTCGGCTTTTTAACAGTTTTTAAACCTGAGTTTCACGCTGAACGCCTTGTTTCGCATAAGTTTAACATAAATTAACCATAGCAGAAGATTTTCGCCTGCGTCACGCCGTAATTTAAGCCGATAGCAGCCGCCAGCATGCGTGAATACGACACATATGTGACACGAAACAGGATACGGTGAGACAGGATTCCAGCCATGGCAGCGGTCAGTATTGTTTTCGAAGCTCCCGATAATTACGGCGGCGCACCTTCGGTCAGCAAGAAGCCAATCGATTTCGATCATCTTGCACAGCAGACGATGGGCGACAAGGATCTGGAAATCGAGGTGCTGCAGCTGTTCAGCCGCAGCGCCCGCGCAGCCCTGCATGAAATGGCGGACGCAGACACCAAGACCGTCATGGCCACCGCTCACCGTCTGAAGGGATCGGCGCAGGCAGTCGGCGCCTCCGCCGTTTCCGCGGCCGCGGCCGCGGTGGAGGAGAAGGGCAATGACAGCGCGCTGATCGCTAAACTCGCCGCAGCCATTGTCGAAGCTGAAAATTTCATCCTCAAGCTCTGCCGCTGAGGCGAAAGCCATCAAATTTGCCATTTTGCAAGGCCGGTTCAGCCTGTGTGCCCCGATGCGTAGATTCAAAAACATAGAGCGTCCTTTGCGCGTCCGGATGGACGCGCGGCGCTCTATGTGTTTAGAACAATTCTCAGATCACATTTTGGATTTCCGGCATGACAAAACTCACCATCGTTGCCTTTGACGGCACGCCTCATGAACTAGACGTGAGCAACGGCTCCACCGTCATGGAGAATGCGGTGCGCAACTCCGTTCCCGGCATTGATGCGGAATGCGGCGGCGCCTGTGCCTGCGCCACCTGCCACGTCTATGTTGACGATGCCTGGGCAGAGCGGGTCGGCGGACCCGAGCCGATGGAAGAGGACATGCTGGATTTTGCCTTCGAGGTTCGCCCCACTTCGCGGCTTTCCTGTCAGATCAAGATGAATGACGAGCTTGACGGTCTCGTCGTGCATGTTCCCGAACGTCAGGGCTGAAAACTTTCGGCATTGTCCCGCGCAGAAAAAGCCCCGCTCACCTGGTAATGGGGAGCGGGGCGAGGCGGGTACGCAGCATGCAGGCGAGGGAGGAAACACCTGCGAGCCCTCAAGTGCGCACCGGGAGAACCGGAGACGGTTGCAACCCCCGGACCGCCGTGGGCCACAACCATTTCAAACCGTATGAACAAGCTACAATGAGTCTCGCCGCCCGCACCATGACGAGAATTCACGGGTGATATCGGACATGACGTTACGTCATGTCCCTGTTGTTCCTTGAGATTTGGGAAGGGTTGCCAACAACCGTCAGCGGCGGGCCTGACCCTGTTCCAGCCGGTTTTTCAACAGCCGGGTCATACGGGCATCGAAGTTTTTCGATTCCACCACGTCGAAGCGCATCTGGTCGCGGTCGTGTTCGTCCATCACGGTCTGGGTGATCTTGCCGACCATTCCCTGAAGTGCTTCACAGCTTTTCTGCGGGCGAAGCGACGTCAGTTGTCTTTCTAGCGAACGGGCATGGGTGCGGGCGATTTCCGCGTGGCGTTCCTCGTGGCGCTTGATATCGGCAAGCAGCGTATCCCAGATGAAGGCCAGTTCCGCCGTGGTGCGGCGGCGGTTTTTCCATTGCGGCAGCAAAATGCGGGTGTTCAGCAGCACCTTGGCCGTTCCCACGCTGCACATGCCATTTTTTTCGACATAGGTGAGTTCACCGCCGAACTTGATTTCGGTCGCACCGGGATGGCGCGCGCCGGTATTGCGGGTCAGCGGGCCGTGCTTGGAAAGCTGCTGGTCGAGATCGGCTGCGGTTTTGCCGCTGACCGAAAAATAGGAATAGGTCTTGCGGACGATGGTTTCGGAAAAAGCCGGTCCGGACAGGGAAAGGGCCAATGCGCCTGCGAAAACGGCGCAGAGTGCGCGTGATGATTTGGTCATGACCCGGCCTTCCGGTTGAACTTGAAAAAGGTTTGCTGCATAGGCGGAGCGGAACTTATAAGAATTGACATAACACTCCGTTATTCCCGAAAGGCGCGTGTTACGTGATAACAGTCGGCAGCAATGTGTGGCAAGCGGCCCATGGCCGCTCCCTGAAACTTGATGGGCGTGGCCGTATTATGGCCATCGTCAATGCAACGCCTGATTCCTTTTCCGATGGCGGCCGTTATCTTGCCGTCGATGCGGCTTTTTCCCATGCGCTGACCTGCGTGGAGGAGGGGGCAGACATCATCGATATCGGCGGCGAATCCACGCGGCCGGGCGCTGCCGCGGTCACGGAGGCAGAGGAACAGGACCGGGTGCTGCCGGTCATTGAGAAATTGCGCCGCGAGACCGATGTGCTGATTTCCGTCGACACCTATCGCGCCTCCACGGCAAGGCTGGCAATTGGCGCCGGCGCCCATATCGTCAATGACGTCTTCGGCCTGCAGAAGGACCTTGATATGGCGGGCGTCGTTGCTTCCGCCCGCGCCGGCATCTGCATCATGCATACCGGCCGCGACCGGCAAAAGCTTGACGATGTCATTGAGGACCAGTTTGAATTCCTCAATCGCTCGCTCGGAATTGCCGAGGATGCGGGCATTGCCCGCGATGCTCTGGTGCTTGATCCCGGTTTCGGGTTTGCCAAGAATGAAAGCGAAAATGTCGCGCTGATGGCCCGTTTCGGTGAACTCGCCGCTTTTGGCCTGCCGGTTCTTGCTGGCACGTCGCGCAAGCGTTTCATCGGGTCGCTGACGGGCAGGGATGTGGCGGAGGAACGCGATATCGGAACGGCTGCAACCACCGCGATCCTGAGACTCGCGGGTGCTTCGATTTTTCGCGTGCATAATGTCGCCGCGACCCGCGATGCGCTGGCTATTGCCGATGCGGTCCTTGCAAAAGCGTCGGCAAAGGCCGATGCGTAGATCAACGAGTGCCGGAGTGCCGTGTCCCGAAGGTGGCGCGGTTTTCAGGCGAAACAATCCTGCCATGGAGGCGATGCGATGAGCCGCTATACCATCATCCTGAAAAACTGTTCCTTTTTCGCCCGTCATGGCCTTCTCGAGCAGGAGGAGGTGCTGGGTCAGCGCTTTTTCGTCGATGCCGAGATGGAAGTCGAGGCAGGTGACGCGCTGGAAACCGACGATATCGAAAATACTGTCGATTACGGCGTGGCCTTTGCCGTCATCGAAAAAAGCGTCGTCGGGCAGCGCCGGTATCTCATCGAAGCTCTGGCGAACGACATCGCCAAGGCGCTGCGGGCGCGTTATCCGCAGATCGTCTGGCTGAGGATCACGGTGCGTAAACCCTCGGCGCCGGTTCCCGGCATTCTCGATTATGCGCAGGTGAGCGTTGAACACCGTGCCTGAAAAGCTGACTGTCGCCGCACTGGGGCTTGGCGGTAATATCGGCGATCCCACTGCCGCCATGGCGCGGGCGCTGCGCGAACTCGATGCGCATGGTGATTGCCGGCTGCAGGCCGTTTCCGACCTCTACCGCACACCGCCCTGGGGAAAGATCGATCAGGCGGATTTCTTCAATTGCTGCGCCCTCGTAGAAACGTCGCTGACTGCGCCGGCGCTGCTGCAACTTTGCCTCGATATCGAAAGGGGCATGAAACGGGTGCGGACGGAACGCTGGGGACCGCGCACCATCGATATCGACGTGCTGACCTATGGTAATGAGGCTTTCGCTACGGAAAGCATCGAGGTGCCGCATCCGCGTATGACGGAGCGCGCTTTCGTGCTGATGCCGCTTGCCGACATCGCGCCCGATCTCGAGGTCAAGGGAAAGCCTGTGCGGCAATGGCTCCAGCAGGCGGACAGGAGCGGCATTGTCCGCGCAAACGAAAAGCGGGAGTGGTGGACACTCCCGCTCGGCGATGGCTGAGAAGATTATGGCTCTTACGGCTTGATCGAGCCGACGGCGATCTGGTCGATATCACGCGCCAGCGTGACGCCGATGACCGGGATCATCTGGTCGGCGACCTTGACCGAAATGGTGATGTTCATCGAATTGTCGCTCGAGACGCGGGCGACCATGGCGCCGTTCAGCTTGGCGCGGTTGATGCCGACGACGACCTTGTCACCGCTCACCTGTCCGGAGGTGATGTCGAGACCCTTGCCGGCGGAGCCATCGAGAAACTTGCCCTCGTAGCTGTTGCCCTTCTGGCTGATGACTGCCGACATGGGCTGGCTGAAGACGCCGACGCGGCAGGTGCCGCCAAGCTTGATGCCGGTCTGCTTGTCGTCTAGCGGTTCGCCCGTCAGGTCGCAGGTGAATTTCGTGCCCTTGTATTTACCGGCGACGATTTCGCCGGGGCCTTTCCAGCTGCCGGCCACCGAGCGGAAGAAGACGTCGTCGCGATCGCGTGATGCCGCATGGACGTCAGACATGCCGAAACCGCCGCTGACGGACAAAATGGCGGCAAGTCCGCCCATAAGCGAAAAGAAGCGCGAATACATGATACTTTCCCCGGCGAAGAAGCCTGTTCGATAGGCCGCAATCTACCGGCGGAATGGTTAATGCTTGGTTTATTTCGCTCTCATTTGCGGCTTTGTCCGTAACCTTTTGAACCGTCGATGCCCGGCAGATCAGGCTTTTTCAGCGTTTTTTCCGCCGCTTAAATCGGGCGTGAGGTCGGACATGAAATCACCAATGCCCGGCCGCTTCACCGCCCTGAACGGCAGCGGACGGCAAAGATCCATGGCGGCAATACCGATTCGCGCCGTCATCAACCCGTTGATGACGCCTTCGCCGAGACGGGCGGAGAGTTTCGAGGCAAGGCCATGGCCGAGAATCTGCTGGGCAAGCCCGTCACCCACGGCGATCGAACCCGTGACGGCGAGATGCGCGACGACATCGCGCAGGAGTTTCAGCATGCCGAGCGTGCCGGGACGGCCGCCATAAAGCTCCGCCATGGCGCGCACCAGCCGCGTCACCTCGAACAGCACATAAGCGAGATCGACCACCGCGCGCGGGCTGACGGCAGTAACGACGGAGACGCGCTTGGAGGAATTGAGAATGAGGGCACGGGCCTGCCTGTCGAGCGGCACCAGCAGCTCGCGCTCCGCAAGCTCGATCAGATGCGGGCCGTCGATGACGTCATTTTCCGTTTCCTTCAACGCGGCGCGCCCCTTGGCCGTTTCCGCCCGGTGCGAGAGGACGGCATTGAGGCGGGTGACGATGGCGCGCGCAGGTTTCGGACTCTTGTCGAGGCTCGCCGTTTCAGCGTCGGCCTTGAGAGACTGCACGGCATTGAGTCGCATGATGCCGAAGACCTCGCGGCCAACAAGGGCGAGAACCGCGAAAAGCGCCACGATCAGCGCGATCGTTGCCGTATAACCTAGCCAGTCCGAGCGGGAAAACAGATTGCGAATGAGCTGATCCGCCCAGAGCCCGAAGGCGAGCGAGAACAGGACACCAAGCGCCCCGAGCGCCAGCTTGCCGAAGGAGAAACGGCTTTTCTTCGGCGTCGCCACCGGCAATGTGGCGGCGTCGATATCCGCAGGCGCCATAAACGGATCGTCCTCATCCGGCGTCAGCGAAATCTCCGCGTCGAAGCTGCGCGGCGCGCGTTTTTGCGTGGCGGACGGCCGTGCCGTCTCCTCGGTCTCGAGCGTGAAAGCCGCCGGGCGGCGTATCTGCTGATCGTTTTGTGTGGGAGCCTTCATGCGAGCTTGTCTCCGAACAGGAACTGCATGGCACGGTCGAGCCTGATATGGGGAACGGAAAGCCGGATGCCGCCGCTGCCCGGCTCGTCGATATTGGGCGGGCGGAAACGCACGACATTGACGTCAGGCAGTGTCGCCTTGTCGCCATCCTGGTCTATGCTGCGAAACAGCGGCTCCGGATCCTCTGGCAGATCGCCTGGAAAGATTGCCGTCTTGCGATTACCGTCGAAAGTCTCGCCATTGATGGTTTCACCGGCCATCGGCGTGCCGACGATAACGGGCAGCTCATGGCCGTCCTGACGCACGCTGGCCTCTCTGGTGGCGCGCACGGAAGCGAGCGCCATGACCTCGATGCCCGCGCCATTCATGCCGATGGTAGTAATGGCGCGGTCTACCAGACGGCGGGTCAGCCGCTCCAGCCGGTCATGGCTTTCATGATGCAGATGATCGGCCTTGGTGGCGGCAATCAGCACCTTGTCGATGCGCCGGCGGATCAGCGACGACAATATGCTATTGGTGCCGGGGCGGAAACAGGCAAGCACATCGCCCAGCGCCCGCTCCAGATCCTGCACGGCCTCCGGACCGCGATTGACCGCCTGCAGCGTATCGATCAGCACGATCTGCCGGTCTAGGCGGGCGAAATGTTCGCGGAAGAAGGGTTTGACCACGATTGATTTATAAGCGTCGTAGCGTCGCTCCATCATGGCGCGCAGCGAGCCCTTCGGAGCTTTCTCGTCGGTCAGGCCCGGCAGGGGCGCAAATGTCAGCGCTGGCGATCCCTCGAGATCACCAGGCATCAGAAAGCGGCCCGGCGGCAAAGTGGAGAGCGACCTTTCGTCGGATTTGCAGGCTTTCAGATAGGCCGCAAAACTTTCCGCCAGACGGCGCGCCGTCATTTCGTCGGCGGGCGCATTGATATCCAGCGAAGAGGCGATCGCCAGCCATTGCTGCGCGAGTTCTGCGCGAATGCCGCTTCCGGCAAGTGCGACAGTTGCATCGCTGAACTGCTTGTAGTCCTGCGAAAGCAGCGGCAGGTCTAGCAGCCATTCGCCGGGATAGTCGACGATATCGATGGAGAGCTTGCCGGCCGAAAACCACCGGCCCCAGCCACTGGCGCTCTGGTAATCCAGTGTGATCCGGAGTTCCGAGATCGCCCGTGTCGAATCCGGCCAGAGCCTGTCACGCACCAGCGCCTGAATATGGTCTTCATACTGGAAGCGGGGAATGGCGTCGTCCGGCTGCGGCTCCAGGCGCACATTGGAGACGCGCCCGGATCGCATCGCCTCGAACAGCGGCAATCTGCCGCCATTCAGCAGGTTATGCACGAGGGAGGAGATGAAAACGGTCTTGCCCGCCCGCGAAAGGCCGGTGACGCCAAGCCGCAATGTCGGATGGGTGAGATTGCTCGCACGGTCGGCCAGATTATCGAAAGCGATAAGCGCGCTGTCTGTCAGGGACGTAAGAGAAGGCGGCAATGGCAATTTCCTGGCTGTGTTTCACGGTCACGGCTGCATATAGGAAGTTGCGGCTGCCCAAAAAAGAAGCGCTGTAGCGGATTTTCGGCAGTGCTGATTCCCGGCGCCTTGGTTTCACGCGGCGGCGGTTATCTGCCGGGTGAGAGGAAATCGATCAGCCGCCAGCGATTTTTACCGCTTGCCGCGCTGTCGTCCTGATCAAGAACCGCAAGACCCGAGGTGGGAAAACCCGAGGGCAGGGCGGCATGCAGCAGATCCTCGCCGATCATGGCCTCCAGCGTCGCCTCCATGGTGGGGTTATGCCCCACCAGCATCACCGACTGCACCTCCGTCTGCGCGGCGATGAGCGACAGATAGGTTTCGCTGCGGGCATTGTACATCTCGTCGATATAGACGATATCGATGCCTTCATTGAAAGCCCGCTGCCAGGCCTGCGTGGTCTGCCGGCAGCGCGCGGCCGTGGATGACAGAATGAGATCGGGGCGGTAACGCCGGTCTGCGGCAAGGTCGGCGATGATCTCCGCTTCGGCAAAACCGGCCTCATTCAATCCCCGGTCGAAATCCCGTTCTCCCGGCGCCGCCCAGGCGGCCTTGGCGTGGCGCAGAAGATAAACTCGGCTCGGGAAAGATGCTGTCAAGGGCGGGGACCGGCGTTCGAATGTCAGGACACGGACTGAATGCTACAGGATAGGGTTGCAGGACCGCAAGTCCTCTTTCCTGTTGGTAAGTCGCATTGAAGTGATTGAAGAAGAGATCGCTTCAATACGAATAAAGGATAAAAATTAGTCATTTAGATGATTTTTGTGTCAGTTTTAAAAATGCCTGAAAACTGATCTGTAGACTTGAATCGGCCTATATCATTGGAGTATACACCGCCGCATTGAGATGTTCTTCGAGGAGAATCGCGTTGAGTGAGAAGATCGATCTTAGCAAATATGTGCTCTCGGAAGACGATGAGTTCATGAATGCCAGCCAGCGTGCCTATTTTCGCGCGAAGCTCATAGCCTGGAAAAATGATATCCTGAGAGAAGCGCGCGAGACGCTCGGACATCTCGCCGAAGAAAGCGCCAACCATCCCGATCTCGCTGATCGGGCATCTTCCGAAACAGACCGGGCGATCGAGCTTCGCGCCCGCGACCGTCAGCGCAAGCTGATCTCGAAGATCGATGCAGCCCTTCAGCGGATCGACGACGGCACTTACGGTTATTGTGAGGAGACGGGTGAGCCTATCGGCCTCAAGCGTCTGGACGCCCGACCGATCGCAACGCTGTCCATCGAGGCGCAGGAGCGTCACGAGCGTCGCGAAAAAGTCTACCGCGACGAATAAGGCGTTTCCGCCGGCAGGCTGAAAACCGCATCAATTGAAAAAGGGCACGGAAGCCATTTCCGTGCCCTTTTTGTTGTCATGATTTCGCGCATCAGCGATCGCGGGTGACGGAAAGCTCTCCGAAGATACGCGCCATTTCCTTCTGCATGTCTCCATCCGGTGTGGCGCCGGTGACGGGCGGAGAGGCGGGCTGCGTTTTGACCTGCCTGTCGGCCACAGGCGTGACGGAAGGTTCTTTATCGGCTTCCTTGCCTTTGGCAATTTCCGCTTCCAGAAAGCTTTCGAAATCGATGGCAAGATCATCGGAAAATTTCGGTTCGGCGTCGGCTGAAGCCGCAGGTGGGTTTTCAGGCCTCGGCGGAAAAGGAGCGGGCGATTTAGTCTGGTCCGGCTTCAGGTCCGGAAGCACCCGGTCGCGCGCAGCGTCGAGAAAATCGGCAGCGCTGGATTGGTCGATCACCGGCTCACGCGCCGCAAAGACCGGCGGGGCAAGCTGCACGCTCCGTTCTTCGGCCACCTTTGCCTGCTCGGGCATCTGGGTGGGGATAGGCGGCGCGACGGGTGCGGGCACCGGAGCCTGTACGAAGGGCTCGGACCGCTTCGGCTCTGCCGGTGCCGCCGGCATATCGAGTGATGCTGCGGCCATTGGCAGGACGGTTGCGGCCTGGACGGCTGCAACCGGGATGGGCGGCGGCGCGGGGCGGGTCCGTTCGGGCGCCGCCTGTCTTACCGGCGAAGCGGGCTCTCGCGAGATTGCCGCGGGCGGCACGGGTTGCGGTGGTGTCGATGGACGCGGCGGCACCGGGGCGGCGGTTGCCGCAACAGGTACGGGACGCGAAACCGGCGCAGGCGCAGGCGGCTCAGCCCGCTGCGGTTGCTTTACGGGTTCTTCCGGGGCGGAAACAGGAACTGCGGCCACAATGGGCTGCTGCGGCAGGGCGGCGAGGCGTTCCGGCGGGATCGGCGGTTCGGCTCTCCTCTGTTCGCTTTCCTGGCGCGGCAGCGCCTTCAGTTCCGGCTCCTGCACGTCCCTGACGATCGGGATCGCGCCGATACCGCTCTCGATGACGATATCGGTCGGGCCGCCGATCATGACCAGATGTTCGACATTGTCGCGACGCACGAGAACCAGACGGCGGCGCGCATCCACGGCCGTCGCGTCAAGAACCTGCAGGCGCGGCTGGCGGTTGCGACCGCCACGGATAAAGGGTGACGAACCGCTGCGCCTGCGCAGAAGCCACAAAGCGATCGCCAGAACGAGAAGCGCTACACCCACACCGACAACGGCGACGATGAGATTGTTGCCATAGGTGCCGATAAAATCTTCCATCATGGAGATCATCCCTTCAGATTTTTTGGCATTTCAGTTTCTTGGACAATTAATATTGCCGTGGTTCTTATAGTGTGAACGCGAAACAGGAAAAGACGATTTTTTTAAGTGCGATACAAGGTTTATTCATTTTGCCCCACGAGATAGCCGCATCGATCGCAACGACGCCACCAAAACACCATATCCTCTCCTTCAATGCTGGGCGACAATGAAGGTTGCAATCCTTTCGCTAGAGGAGCGATCTAAATGGTCAAGCTATCGCGCGTTGACGGGTTTCCTGCGCCACGTCTCATTGCGGTTGTTCTCTGGACGCTACCGATTTTCGGTTCTCCGGACCTGGCAATGGCAGCGGAAGATAAAGCGTCGGAAAATTCCGCCACCATGACGGACTTCGTGCGGGACAATCCGTCCTGCATCGATTTTACGGACGGATGCTCGGTCTGCACCGTCGCTGACGGCAAGATCGTCTGCTCCGCGCCACGCATTCAATGCCAGGTGAAAGAGCTGAGCTGTACGCGACGGTAGCCTTTGAGGCATTTATACCGCTTTCAGGCTGTTTTCGCTGTGCGTTTTTAAGCCTTTGTGTCGTAGCGGAGCTTTTTGACGGTCAAGCGAGTTGCTACAAGAAATTCTGCTGCCCGATTCCGTCGAGGAAATAAGGCTGACCGAATGACGACCTGCACGACTGCGAGGCCAAGATGACACGGGTGCGCGAGACAAGCGACAACGACCTTCCGCTGGTGGACAGGCGTGCCCGTTCCGGCACGGTCTTGCGCATTCTGCTTCTGGCACTGGTTCTGATCGCGGCGGCGGCCGCCTTCGTCTATTTCAAGGATTCGCTGGAAAACGAAATCGTGCTCGGCATTCTTGGCGTGCTGGCCATGATGGGCATCTTCTTTCTGGTCTCGTCGATCATCGGCTTCATCGAGGTCATGCCGCAGTCACAGTCGGACGGCCTTGCCCGCCGGTTTCTCTCGGCCCATCCCGAAGGCACGCTGATCACCGACGCCAAGGGGCATATGGTCTATGCCAACGCCACCTATTGCCGCATGAGCGGCACCACGAAGGCGAGCGATATCCAGAGCCTCGAGACGCTTTTATCGCGTAGCCGCGAATCGACCGAAGCGCTTTACCGGCTCATCAACGTGCTGCGCGAAGGCCGCGACGGTTACGAGGAGTTCCGGCTGCTGAAACCGCTCGGCGAGGATTCCGGTGCGGGGCCGCATTGGTACAGGCTGAAAGGCCGGGTGCTGAAGGATGCGAGCGGCGAGGGGCTGCACGTTTTCCAGATCGCCGACATCACGCCGGAGCGCGAGGACCAGGAGCGCTTCTTCCGCGAATTGCAGAACGCCATCGACTATCTCGATCATGCGCCGGCCGGTTTCTTTTCCGCCAGCCGCAAGGGCGAGATCGTTTATCTGAACGCCACCCTTTCGGAATGGCTCGGCATCGATCTCGCGCAGTTTTCGCCGGGTTCGATGACCATTTCGGACATCGTCGCCGGCGAAGGCATGGCGCTGATTGAATCCGTCCATCCGCAGGGCACGGCCAAGCGCACCGAAATCCTCGATCTCGACATGCGCCGCGTGAACGGCCAGAGCATGCCGGCCCGCCTCGTGCATCAGGTCACTGCGAAGGACGGCGCGCCGGGGGAAAGCCGCACGATCGTGCTGATGCGTCCGAAGGGGCAGGAGGACACGGAATCCTCCTCCGCCATGCGCTTCACCCGCTTCTTCAACAATACACCGATGGCGATTGCCTCGCTCGACGGCGAAGGCCGCATCCTGCGTATCAACGCGCCTTTCCTCAAGCTGTTTTCCGGCGTCGTCGGGCGTGACGATATCGACCGTGGCGTGGCGCTTGAAACGGTCCTTCACGACAATGAAAAGCCGCGGCTGGAACAGGCTCTGGCCGAAGCCAAGGATCGCCAGGGCGATATCGCTCCGTTCGATTCCCGCCACCCGACGGACGAGGGCCGGCATTTCCGTTTCTACGTCAACGCCGTCATCGACCAGGACGATGAGGCCCCGGAAGAAGTGGCGATCGTATACGCCATCGAGGTGACCGAGCAGAAGGCGCTCGAAACCCAGATGGCGCAGACGCAGAAGATGAATGCCGTTGGCACGCTTGCGGGCGGCATCGCCCACGACTTCAACAACGTTCTCACCGCCATCCTGCTGTCATCAGACCATCTGCTGCTGCAGGCGCGGCCCGCCGATCCGAGCTTTGCCGATCTCATGGAGATCAAGCGCAATGCCAACCGCGCCGCCGTTCTGGTGCGCCAGCTTCTCGCCTTCTCGCGCAAGCAGACGATGCGTCCGGCCGTCCTCAATCTCACTGACGTGATCGGCGATCTGCGCATGCTGGTCGACCGGTTGATATCAGGCACCAATGTCAAGCTGGAGGTCGACTACGGCCGTGATCTCTGGCCGGTGAAGACCGATCTTTCGCAATTCGAGCAAGTGCTCATCAATCTCTGCGTTAATGCGCGCGACGCCATGCCTGATGGTGGTAAGATCACCATCAGGACGCGCAACGTCGATGAGAAAGAAGTTGCAGCGCTTGGCCGCCCCGAATTCCCGGCCGAAGACATGGTCATGGTGGAAGTTGCCGATAGTGGCACCGGCATTCCGCCTGAAATCATGGACAAGATTTTCGAACCCTTCTTCACCACCAAGGAAGTCGGCAAGGGCACGGGCCTTGGCCTGTCGATGGTCTATGGCATCGTCAAGCAGTCAGGTGGTTATATCTATCCCGAATCGGAAATGGGCAAGGGCACCGCGTTCCGCATCTACCTGCCGCGCCATGTGGTGGAGGTCGTTGCCGGGCAGCAACCCGGTCAGGCGGCACTCGCCCCGGTCGTGGCGCCTGAGCCTGTGAAAGAAGAGCCACTCGATCTGACCGGCAATTCCGCCGTCGTCCTTCTGGTTGAGGACGAGGAGGCCGTGCGGCGCGGTGGCAAGCGCATGCTGGAAACCCGCGGTTACACCGTGCACGAGGCCGGTTCCGGCACCGAGGCGCTGGAAGTGATGGAGGAACTGGAGGGCAAGGTCGACATCGTCGTATCTGACGTCGTGATGCCGGAAATGGATGGTCCGTCGCTGCTGAGAGAGTTGCGCAAATCCTATCCGGACCTGAAGTTCATCTTCGTTTCCGGTTATGCCGAGGATGCCTTTGCCAAGAACCTGCCGGCGGATGCCAAGTTCGGTTTCCTGCCGAAACCCTTCTCGCTGAAGCAGCTCGCCATCGCCGTTCGCGAGATGCTCGACGACAAGGAGTGACGCCGGCGGCGGCGAACCGGATGCCTGCGTCGTTTGCCCCGCAGAACCGGTCCGCATGTGGCCCGAGCTGGCCGTTCCCGCCTGTTTGTTGCCCTCTTGCTTCGTATACCGCCTCCACAGCCTCACTTTTCCCGAGGTTTGCCTCTTCGCAAACGCAATAGTGATTGCACCGTTGCGCAAGGGGCTTAAAATCGCATCTTAACGACCTAGATATGGAGAGGCGAAGTTCTCCCTCCTGGCAATCAGCTGTCGGTTTGAGAACAGTTTGGAGAATGATGAAAGATGATCGCTAAGCCGATCTACATGCAGGGCGAGGGCGACGGGGAAGACGGCGGCACCAACCGCGGAACGTCTGTTATCACCCGCGTTAAGCCGAAAACGAAAAGACCGAATTTGTACCGTGTTCTTTTACTGAATGACGACTACACTCCCATGGAATTCGTCATCCATATTCTGGAGCGTTTTTTCCAGAAGGATCGCGAGGCGGCAACCCGCATCATGCTGCACGTGCACCAGCACGGCGTGGGCGAATGCGGGGTGTTTACATATGAGGTCGCAGAGACGAAAGTAAGCCAGGTCATGGATTTCGCCCGACAGCACCAGCACCCGCTACAGTGCGTCATGGAAAAGAAATGAGGATCGCAACGTGCCAACTTTTTCCCCAAGTCTCGAGAAGGCGCTGCACCAGGCACTGACCTTTGCAAATGAGCGTCATCACGAATATGCGACGCTCGAACACCTGCTTCTGGCGCTGATCGACGACGCGGATGCCGCCGCCGTTATGGCCGCCTGCAATGTCGATCTCGATGCGCTGCGCAAGACCGTCAGCGATTATGTCGACAATGAACTGACCAACCTCGTGACCGGTTATGACGAGGATTCCAAACCCACATCCGGCTTTCAGCGGGTCATCCAGCGGGCCGTCATCCATGTTCAGTCATCCGGCCGCGAGGAAGTGACCGGCGCCAACGTGCTCGTCGCCATTTTCGCCGAGCGCGAAAGCCATGCTGCCTATTTCCTGCAGGAGCAGGAAATGACCCGTTACGACGCGGTCAATTACATCTCTCACGGTATCGGCAAGCGCCCGGGCACGTCGCAGACGCGCGCGGCGCGTGGCGCTGATGAGCCGGAAAGCGAGAACAAGGCGAGCCGCAGCAATCCCGAGGAAGAAGGCCCGTCCGCCAAGAAGCAGCAGGATGCGCTGAAAGCCTATTGCGTCAACCTCAACGACAAGGCGAGGAACGGCAAGATCGACCCACTGATCGGCCGTCACGACGAAGTCAACCGCACCATTCAGATCCTCTGCCGCCGCTCCAAGAACAATCCGCTTTATGTGGGTGATCCGGGCGTGGGCAAGACGGCAATTGCCGAAGGTCTGGCCAAGCGCATCGTCGAAGGCAAGGTGCCGGAGGCGCTCGCCAATGACACCATCTTCTCGCTCGACATGGGCACGCTGCTTGCCGGCACCCGTTATCGAGGTGATTTCGAAGAGCGTCTGAAGCAGGTCGTCAAGGAACTGGAAGAGTTTCCGGGCGCGGTTCTGTTCATCGACGAAATCCACACCGTCATCGGTGCAGGTGCCACCTCCGGCGGCGCGATGGATGCATCGAACCTCTTGAAGCCTGCGCTGTCATCGGGCGCGATCCGCTGCATCGGTTCGACCACCTACAAGGAATATCGCCAGTTCTTCGAAAAGGACCGCGCGCTCGTGCGTCGTTTCCAGAAGATCGACGTCAACGAACCGTCTATCGATGATGCCATCGCGATCATGAAGGGTCTGAAGCCGTATTTTGAGGATTATCATCACCTCAGATATTCCAACGAGGCGATCAAGGCTGCCGTCGAGCTGTCGGCCCGTTATATCTCGGACCGCAAGTTGCCCGACAAGGCAATTGACGTGATTGACGAAACCGGTGCAGCGCAGATGCTGCTGCCTGTTTCCAAGCGCCGCAAGCTGATCACCGAACGGGAAATCGAGGCCACCATCGCGACGATGGCCCGTATTCCGGCGAAGACGGTTTCGAAGGATGACGAGATGGTTCTCGCCAACCTCGAAAAGGAACTGCGCTCTGTGGTTTATGGTCAGGACATCGCCATCGAGGCGCTGGCGACCGCCATCAAGCTGGCGCGTGCGGGCCTGCGCGAACCGAACAAGCCGATCGGCTCCTATGTCTTCTCCGGCCCGACGGGCGTGGGCAAGACGGAAGTGGCCAAGCAGCTTGCCGCCTCGCTCGGTGTCGAGATGCTGCGCTTCGACATGTCGGAATATATGGAGCGCCATACCGTCTCGCGCCTGCTCGGCGCACCTCCTGGTTATGTCGGCTTCGATCAGGGCGGTCTCTTGACCGATGGCGTCGATCAGCATCCGCATTCCGTGGTGCTGCTGGACGAAATCGAGAAGGCGCATCCCGACATCTACAACATTCTGTTGCAGGTAATGGACCATGGCTCGCTGACCGACCATAACGGGAAGAAGATCGACTTCCGCAACGTCATCCTCATCATGACGACCAATGCGGGTGCGTCCGAAATGGCCAAGTCAGCCATCGGTTTCGGTTCTTCGCGCCGCACGGGTGAGGATGAAGAGGCGATCAACCGCCTGTTCACGCCGGAATTCCGCAACCGTCTGGATGCGATCATTCCGTTCTCGCCGCTGCCGACCGCCGTCATCCACAAGGTCGTGCAGAAGTTCGTCATGCAGCTGGAAACCCAGCTGTCCGAACGCAATGTCACCTTCGATCTGCATGAGGATGCGATCTCCTGGCTGGCTGAAAAGGGTTATGACGAAAAGATGGGTGCCCGCCCGCTGTCGCGCGTGATCCAGGAACACATCAAGAAGCCGCTTGCCAATGAAATCCTCTTTGGCAAACTCAAGAAGGGTGGCGTCGTCAGCGTCACCGTCGGCAAGAAGGATGACGGCTCCGACGGTCTGATCCTCGAGGTTCTGCCGGAGACCACACCCGTGAAGCCGCAGCCGGAGGCCGAGCTGAAGGCGGCGAAATCACCGGGTAAACCGAAGGCCAAGGCGAAAACGGCTTCCAAGGCGGCAAAGGCCGCTGATGAGGCTGAGGTTCTGGTGGCCGAGGCCGACAAGTCTGATGAGGACAAGCCGCGCCGCAAGGCCAATACGGTGCCGAAGGTGCCGAAGAAGAAGTAATGCGGGTCTTTGACCGATAGACGATGCCGGGCGAGAGCCCGGCATTTTCATGCCTGTCCGTTCCTGATGGAATTCAAATGCAGACTGCCGAAAGCGAAGTCATCCCCCTCAGCGGCTGGTTCTTCCGGGGAATGCGGGGCATCTTCTCGCTACCCTCGCTCATTCTCATGACATCTTTCGTCGGTTTCAGCGCCTTTGCGCTGGAATCCGGGGTGGCGCGCGGCGAAGCGGTGTTCATGACGCTTGCCATCTGGGCCTTGCCGGCGAAGATGATCCTGATCGGCTCCATGGTCGGCGGCGCCAACCTTGCCGCCTGTTTTCTGGCGGTCACGCTGTCTTCGGTCCGGATGATGCCGATGGTCGCCTCCATCGTTCCGGAAATGCGCGGCGCAAAGACACCGACATGGTTCTTGCTGTTTCTTTCCCATTTCGTCGCGATCACGGCCTGGGTCTTTGCGACGCAAAATCTCTCTAAGGTGCCGCGTGAGGCACGCGCCGCCTGGTTCGCCGGTTTCGGCATCACGCTCACGGTCGTCAACGCCATCATTGTTGGCCTGTGTTATGGCGTGGTCGCCGCGTTTCCGCCGCTGGTTGCTGGTGTCCTGTTCTTTCTGACACCGGTCTATTTCATCGCATCCATCTGGGCCTCGGCCCGCCATTCCGTCGTCAAGGTCGCCTTCGTCATCGGCGTGATTGCCGGACCCGCCTTTGCGATGGTCGCGCCGGAATTCGATATTCTCTATGCCGGTATCGGTGGCGGCACTTTGGCCTATGTGATCGACCGCTTCGTCTTTCGCCGCCGGATCAAACCCGTGTCACCGGAGGGCGAGCCATGATGACCGAAAACTGGTGGGCGCCCTATCTGTTCATCGCCATTGCCGGTTGGCTGGCGACCGATTTTTGGCGCTGGCTCGGCGTCCTCGCCGGTAACCGGTTGAAAGAGGATTCCGAAGCACTTTATTGGGTGAGGGCGGTTGCCACCGCACTTGTCATGGCCGTCACCGCCAAGCTTATCGTCTTTCCAACGGGATCGCTGGAAGCGTCGCCCATGTGGCTGCGCATCGGCGCGGCCGCCCTCGGTTTCATCGCATTTCTGGTAGCAGGGCAGCGCGTCATCGTCGGGGTGGTGGTTCCGATTGCGCTTCTGGCGGGTGGGCTGTTCTTGCGCGGTTTTTAATGCCTGCTTGTTCTAGGTCAGGTCGCTCCCATGCGCTTCCGCCACCAGCCAGTCTGCGAGAAGGCGCGCCGATGCGGTCATATCATACGTCTCCATCAGCCAGTAATATTTATCCGTATCGACGGCCCGGTCGAAAAGTACGGTCAGCTGGCCCTCCGCGATCTCTTCACGAAGAAGCGCCGTCGGGCAGAGGCCTATCCCTTGTCCCGCCTTCAAGGCCGTAACCAGCAGATTGAAATCCGCAAAAATCGGACCTGCACCATAGGGCAGCGACATATCGCCAACCGCAAACCAGTCACGCCAGGCAGTCTCGGTGTCATCATGCAACAGTTCCGATCCCAACAGGCTCGCCTCATCACTGAAGGGACCAGCATTGGGGACATAGCTGGGCGCGCAGGTTGGGCGTGTTTCGGCGCTGAAAAGGGCCACGGCATTTTCCCCGAAGGATATCCCATGCCCGATGGTGATATCTGGCGCGCTTGCATGCTGTGACCCAGAATAGCTGATCGACACCTGTATGTCGGGATGCAAGGCCCGGAAACGGGGCAGCCGGGGGGTGAGAAAATGTGCCACCACCGAAGGCAGGCTGGCAAGGCGCACGGTCATGCGCTCGTTACCCCGGCGGAGGCGTTCCGCGCCGGAAGCGATCTGCCGCAGGCTGCCGGAGACCGTGTTGCCAAATTCCCTTCCGGCCGGCGTAAGCCTGACGCCGCGCGCATGGCGCTCGAAAAGCGCTACCCCAAGCCATGCCTCCAGATTGCGTACATGCTGGCTTACTGCGGTCGCCGTCATGCCGAGCTCCTGCGCGGCCAGGGCAAAACTTGCCTTTCTGGCGGCGGATTCGAAAGCACGAAGGGTGGCAAGTGGCGGCAGTGTCATGATCCATTAGGGTAAGTGAGGCTTGGGCTGAGCGCAAGAAAAACCCGTCTTGTCAGCGGGGTGGCCATCGCGCAATTATCAGGTCGATAACGTCTTTCTCCGAGGATTTCATGACCATCATGCCTGCTGCCGAACCCGTGGATGCCGCCGAGCGCCGTGCCATCCGTCCCGTCGTTGTTTATCCGAACGGCACGCTTGAAGTACCGGACCTTGCGCGTCTGGAACAGGCAAAAAACGGCATGGAGAAGATCGATGAAGTCATCGTGCCCCCGCGCGACGGCCGCACCTTCACTGTCCCCAAAGGGCATTTTTTCCGCATCGTCAGCATGGAAGGGCCGCAGGTCGGAGATTTGAACCTCTGGAATGCTCATGATCTGAACGAGCGCTTTTTCAGCGGCAAGACGCGCGCGCTGCATGCCACCCATGTTTCCGTCGGCAACCGGTTGTGGAGTAACCTGCCATCACTTCGGCCGATGGCGACCATCACCCATGATACGCTGTCATGGTATGGCTTCGACGGGGATGGCGGCGGTGTGCATGATGTGATCGGCACCCGTTGCGATCCCTATACCAACAAGCTCTTGAGCGGCGGGGACTACCACCATTGCTGCCATTCGAACCTGACGAACGCTCTCGCTTCCGCCAAAGGCCTGTCATTCCGCGAGGCCGAGCCGCATGTGCATGATGTGTTGAATGTCTTCATGTGCACCGGCTTCACCCGCGATACACACCAGTACTTCATGAAGGCAAGCCCGGTGCGGCCCGGCGACTATCTGGAATTTTTCGCGGAAATCGACCTCATCGGCGCGCTTTCCGCGTGCCCCGGCGGCGACTGCAGCGCCACGCATTCAAGCGACACGGCGGCCTGTTATCCGCTGAAGGTGGAAATATTCCGGCCGGATATGGCGGTGCTTGAGGGCTGGCCGTGGCCGGAACGGAATGCCTACCGTCCTGGGGAGCGATAGGTCGGAAAACCTCTCCTCCGTCATGCTCGGCGTGTCCCGAGCATCTGCAACCGATTGATTTCACGATACGTGGTTAGATCCTCGGCACAAGGCCGAGGATGACGTTGCCTGTTTAGCCAGCGTTACGAAGCGAGCGCTGCCTTGATCTTCTCCGCATGAGCCTTCAGCACCTCGCCATCGGCCGTCACGCCGGAATGCGGCTTCAGCGGTTCGCCTTCCTTGCGCGGAATGACGTGGAAATGCAGGTGGAACACCGTCTGGCCGGCTGCCGGTTCGTTGAACTGGGCGATGAAGACGCCATCCGCATCGAACGCTTCCTTGGCGGCCACGGCGAGTTTCTGCACCACGGGAATGGTTTTCGCCAGCACTTCCGGGTCGGCATCGAGCAGGTTGCGCGAACCCGTTTTCGGAACGACGAGCAGATGGCCGGGGGCCTGCGGCATCACATCCATGAAGGCCAGCGTATGCTCATCTTCGTAAAGCTTGTGGCTGGGAATTTCGCCTCGCAGGATTTTCGCGAAGATATTGTTGTCGTCATAGGCGCTGGTCATCGGTGATCTCCTCATCGCGGACTATGCGTCCGGTTCGTGTTCCTGTCTCTCGCCCTTGCGGAAGGGCGTGTGTTCGTCAAGATAATCGCCGATATGCTCGACTTCTTCGCGTTCGCGCTGAAGATAATCGGCAATGGCGCGGCGCAGGCCCGGATGGGCGATGAAATGCGCCGAATGGGTCGTGACCGGCACATAACCACGCGCCAGCTTGTGTTCACCCTGGGCACCGGCTTCGACCCGTTTCAATCCCTTTGCCAGCGCGAAATCGATCGCCTGATGGTAACAGACCTCGAAATGCAGGAAGGGATGGTCCTCGATGCAGCCCCAGTGGCGGCCATAAAGCGCATCCGAACCGATAAAGTTGATCGCCCCGGCAATGTAGCGCCCCTCGCGTTTCGCCATCACCAGCAGCACATCATCAGCCATGCGTTCGCCGATCAGCGAATAAAACTTGCGCGTCAGATAGGGCCGGCCCCATTTGCGACTGCCGGTATCCATGTAGAAGGCGAAGAACTGATCCCAGATATCCTCGGTCAGATCGCTTCCGGTCAGCCAGTCGATTTCGATGCCATGTTCCAGCGCCGCGCGGCGTTCCTTTTTCAGCCCCTTGCGTTTGCGCGAGGAAAGGGCTTCGAGAAAATCATCGTGGTCACGATAGCCGTCATTGATGAAGTGAAACTGCTGGTCGGTCCGATGCAGGAAATCGCGCGGGAGCAGGGCGGACAGATCATCCTCTTCCAGAAACGTGACATGCGCGGAGGAAACACCGATCTTTTCGGTCACCTGCGCCAGGCCGGAGGCCAGAAGCGGCTTGAAGCGCTTGGCGTCCACGGTTTCGGAGATGAGCAGCCTCGGCCCGGTCGCAGGCGTGAAGGGAACCGAACATTGCAGCTTTGGATAATAATGGCCGCCGGCCCGTTCAAAAGCGTCCGCCCAGCCGTGGTCGAAGACATATTCGCCCTGACTGTGGTTCTTCAGATAGGCCGGCACGGCGCCGACGAGCGTTCCCACGGCATCTTCCAGCAGCATGTGATGTCCAAGCCAGCCGGTCTTTGCCGTCGCCGAGCCGGAATCTTCCATGGAGGATAAAAATGCATGGGAAATAAAGGGGTTGTAATATTTTTCTAACGTGTCGCGTGAAACTCCGGAAAGCTGGTTCCAGCTTTCCGGAGCGATATCCGTGAAGGATTGCGCAACGCGTATGGAATAATCGTCTGTCATGCCGTGGCGGATGGGTTCTCTCTCGGGTCGAAACCTTCGAATGTCATCTGGTCCGCATATTTATAGGTAGTCGCGCGCGCATTTTCATCCCTTACCGTCCAGGTAATCACTGGAAGCCCGAGTTTTCTTTGCGCCTCGATGAAGCTGTTGGGCAGATGACCCCAATGATAGGAGATGAAATCGAGTCCCAGCTGCATCGCTTCGTCATGCCTAAAGAAGTCTTCCGGCTTGTCGCCTTCCGCCGTCAGCCCGAGCGGCCAGGGTGAGCCTGCGGCCTTCAGGTCCTTCAGCAGATGATGATCGAAGCTCATCAGCGCCACATGGCCCTTGTAGCCCTCGAGGTCTTCCAGCACCGCCTCGGCAAAACCATCGTCGACGCCTTCGCCTTCACGGCCTTTCAGCTCGATGACGAGCGGCACCTTGCCGGCGCAGAGTGTCAGAAGCTGCTTGAGGGTGGGGACGCGGTCCTTGGTCTGTCCAACGGAGAGCATCGCCAGTTCCGCCGACGTGCGTTCACGCACATCACCCTTGATGCCGGCCAGCCTTTCCAGATCGTGGTCATGGAAAACCACCGGCACGCTGTCGGCGGCCAGCTGCACGTCGCATTCGATGGCGAAACCGGCCTCAATGGCGCGGGAAAAGGCGGAAATCGTGTTTTCCCAGACCGCCTTGTTGAGATCATGATAACCGCGATGGGCGACGGGTTGCGCCGTCAGCCAGGAAAGCTTGAGCGTCATACGTCGATTTCCACGATGGCGTCGATTTCGACTGACGCATTGAAGGGCAGGCAGGCCATGCCGACGGCGGCACGGGCATGTCTGCCGGGTTCACCGAGAACAGTGGCAATAAGATTGGAAGCGCCGTTGATGACGAGATGCTGCTCCACGAACTCCGGAACGGAGGCAACGAAGCCGTTCAGCTTGACGACGCGGCGGATTTTCGAGAGGTCGCCATTCAATGCGGCCTTGACCTGTGCGAGAATGTTGACGGCGCATAATTCGGCCGCGCGCTGGGCGCTTGCAACGTCGACATCGCGGCCAACAAGGCCCGTCACCGCAATCTTGCCCGATTCCATCGGCAGTTGACCTGATACATAGAGAAGATTGCCGCTGATGGTGAACGGAACGTAGTTTGCGGCTGGTGCTGCCGCGACTGGAAGCGTAAAGCCAAGTTCCTTGAGGCGGCCTTCGATGACGTCAGACATTTTCGTCTCCGGTTTTGTTGTAAATCCTTCAAGAATCCGGCATTCAGAAGATGTTGATCCAAAAGCCGGGCGGTTGCTTGTACAATATGAGCAGCGAGTCCAACAGGAGATATTGCATGTTTGTCAGGACGCTTGGCTTCGTTGCCGCAACAGGGCTTATGACCGGCCTGTCAAACGCTGCCAATGCCTTGCCCATCGCGGTTCCTGATCTCGTCGCCCATCGCGCCGTCTACGATCTCGAACTTAAAGATGCGTCGGACCGCTCCGGCATCGAGGGCATGACCGGCCGCATGGTTTATGAATTCACCGGCTCGGCCTGTCAGGGTTACAAGACGGATTTCCGTTTCGTGACGCAGATCAACACCGGCGATGCGGTTCGCATGACCGACCAGCAGACCAAGACCTTCGAGGACCTGGCTGCCAAGAAATTCACCTTCGAAACCAAGTCCTACACCGACGACAAGCTGGACAAGGAAGTGCAGGGGGCTGCAATTGACGGCACCGATGGCGTGAAGGTTGATCTGACCCGGCCGGATGCCCGTCAAGTCAGTCTCGTCGCCAGCGAATTCCCGACGCAGCACATGTTCCAGGTCATCGAGCATGCGAAACAGGGAAAACGCATCTTCGAATCGCGCATTTTCGATGGTTCGGATGACGGTGATGAAAGCCTGATCACGTCCACGCTTGTCGGCAAGTCGCAGATGCCGAAGGATGGAGATGCCGACGCCGGCAAGGCTGGCGAATTCGCCAAGGCCGCTTTCTGGCCGGTGACCATCGCTTATTACAACGACAAGACCGGCACCGACGCCCTTCCGATCTACCGCATGTCGTTCAAGCTTTACGAAAACGGAATCACCCGCGATCTGACGATGGATTACGGCGATTTCGTTCTGACGGGGAAGCTTGCGAAACTTGATATTCTCAAGCCCGAAACCTGCGAAAGCAAGCCAGTCCGCTGAAACGCGGCTATTTGAGCGATTTTTTCGCATAAATGCTTGCATTTTCATGCAGGCGACTGTATGCGGCTCACCATTCCACACGCGAAGCTTGGGATGTTCCGGGAGAAATCCGGTCCGTTCCGCCCGGTGGTATCGATGAAAATCGGTGCTGTTCGCTTCGCGGGGGTTAAACCGGAAAAGGAGTAACAAGGCATGGCATTGCCCGATTTTTCTATGCGCCAGCTTCTCGAAGCTGGTGTTCACTTTGGCCACCAGACGCACCGCTGGAACCCGAAGATGAAGCCGTACATCTTCGGCGACCGTAACAACATCCACATCATCGATCTGGCCCAGACCGTTCCGATGCTGTCGCGCGCCCTTCAGGTCGTGTCCGACACCGTTGCCCGTGGCGGCCGCGTTCTGTTCGTTGGCACCAAGCGCCAGGCGTCGGAAATCATCGCCGACAGCGCAAAGCGTTCGGCCCAGTATTACGTCAACTCCCGCTGGCTCGGCGGCATGATGACCAACTGGAAGACCATCTCGAACTCTATCCAGCGTCTGCGCAAGGTTGACGAAATCCTGAACTCGGAAGCTTCCGGCTACTCCAAGAAGGAACGCCTGAACCTTGAGCGCGAGCGCGAAAAGCTTGAAAAGGCTCTCGGCGGTATCCGCGATATGGGCGGCGTTCCGGACCTGATGTTCATCATCGACACCAACAAGGAAAAGATCGCGATCGAAGAAGCCAAGCGTCTTGGCATTCCGGTCGTTGCGATCATTGACTCGAACTGCGACCCGGATCACATCGACTACCCGATCCCCGGTAACGACGACGCATCGCGCGCCATTTCGCTTTATTGCGACCTGATCGCCCGCGCTGCCATCGACGGTATCGCACGTCAGCAGGGCGCTTCCGGCCGCGACATCGGCGCTGCCGAAGAAGCTCCGATCGAGCCCGCGCTCGAAGACGAGGCTGGCGCCTGATTTAGGCCCTGTCTGGCGGCGATTTCTTGATCGCCGTCTCCTCGACCAGGATATGACAAGGCCGTCAAAGACCTTCAATGGGTTGACGGCCTTGTTCGTTTCTAACCGCTCCGCCATGTGTTTTTTTAAAACCGAAGGCGTTCGATGTGGTTGGAACGGCAGGCAGTCTTCATAACGCTGTCACACTAGAGCGGCACCCATCATTTCGATGTATGGCGACGCCGCAGCACTTGGGAATGCGCATGCCCATCCCGGAACCTCCGGGTTTCAAAGGGTGTGCGGCCGGGTACAGTCATCACCCAGAACTTCGGCACGGCAAATTCCGCCGGCTGACCGATCGAACCGATAAGAGGCAAACAATGACCGAAATCACAGCCGCAATGGTGAAGGAACTGCGCGAGAAGTCTGGCGCAGGCATGATGGACTGCAAGAAGGCTCTTGCTGAAACCAATGGCGACATGGAAGCGGCAATCGACTGGCTGCGCGCCAAGGGCATCGCAAAGGCCGACAAGAAGTCCGGCCGCACGGCTGCCGAAGGTCTGATCGGCGTTGCCACCATGGGTCACAAGGCTGTTGTTGTCGAGCTCAACTCTGAAACCGACTTCGTTGCCCGTAACGACGCGTTCCAGGACCTCATCCGCGGTATCGCCCAGGTTGCCCTCACCACCGACGGCACCGTTGAGGCTGTTTCCGCCGCCAACTACCCGGCGACCGGCAAGAACGTTTCCGACAGCATCAAGGACGCCATCGCCACGATCGGTGAAAACATGACGCTGCGCCGCTCGGCTGCACTCGAAGTGCCGCACGGTGTTGTTGCGACCTACGTCCACAACGCTGCCGGCGACGGCATCGGCAAGCTCGGCGTTCTCGTTGCCCTGAAGTCGGAAGGCGACAAGGCCGTTCTGAACTCCATCGGCCGTCAGGTTGCCATGCACATCGCTGCAACCAACCCGCTCGCCATCCGCGCTGAAGAAGTTGACGCTGCTGTTGCGGAACGCGAACGCAACGTCTTCATCGAACAGGCTCGCGAATCCGGCAAGCCGGAAGCCATCATCGAAAAGATGGTTGATGGCCGCATGCGCAAGTTCTTCGAAGAAGTCGCCCTTCTGTCGCAGGCTTTCGTCATCAACCCCGACATCACTGTCGGCGACGCCGTTAAGGCAGCCGAAAAGGAAGCCGGCGCTGCCATCGAAGTGACGGGCATGGTTCGTCTGCTGCTCGGCGAAGGCGTCGAGAAGGAAGAAAGCGATTTCGCAGCAGAAGTCGCCGCAGTCGCCAAGGGCTGATTATATTTACCCAATCTTGGGAAAACGGGAGGGCATCGCGTGACAACGCGGTGCCCTTCGTGTATCCGCGTTTCGGTTACATTTCCGAGGAGTCATGATGTCTTCCAAGCCGATCTACAAACGTGTTCTTCTCAAGGCTTCCGGTGAAGCCCTCATGGGCGATCAGGGTTTCGGTATCGATGTGGCGGTGGCCGACCGTATCGCCTCCGATATAGCCGAGGCCAGGGCAATGGGCGTCGAGGTCGGCGTCGTCGTCGGCGGCGGCAATATTTTCCGCGGCGTGGCTGTGGCATCCAAGGGTGGGGACCGGGTCACCGGCGACCATATGGGCATGCTGGCAACGGTCATCAACGCGCTGGCGCTCGCAACCTCCCTGCGCAAGCTCAGCATCGACACCGTCGTTCTCTCCGCAATCGCGATGCCTGAAATCTGTGAAAGCTTCTCGCAGCGCGCTGCACTTCATCATCTGGCCCAGGGTCGCGTGGTGATTTTTGCCGGCGGCACGGGCAACCCGTTCTTCACCACCGATTCCGCTGCAGCGCTTCGTGCCGCCGAAATGGGCGCCGAGGCGATCTTCAAGGGTACCCAGGTGGATGGCATCTATTCCGCCGATCCGAAGAAGGATCCGACAGCCACCCGTTTCGACGAACTGACGCACAGCGAAGTGCTCGGCAAGGGGCTGGCAGTCATGGATATCGCCGCTGTTGCCCTCGCTCGCGAAAACCACATTCCGATCATCGTTTTCTCGATCCATGAGAAGGGCGGTTTCGCGCAGATATTGACCGGCGGTGGTCGCAAGACCATCGTGCACGACAAATAATCAAAAAACGACGTCGCCTCCGGGGCGGATTCCGGCCGGCTTGGCCGATAGAGATGGAGTATCAAGATGAGTGGTATTGACCTCAACGATATCAAGCGCCGCATGGATGGTGCCATCAATGCATTCAAGAGCGATATCGCATCGCTGCGCACCGGCCGGGCTTCGGCCAATATTCTCGACCCGGTGACCATCGATGCCTATGGCTCGCGTGTTCCGCTCAACCAGGTTGCGAACATCACCGTTCCGGAGCCGCGCATGCTCGGCGTCAACATCTGGGACAAGTCGATGGTCAATGCTGTCGACCGCGCGATACGCGAATCCAATCTCGGCCTCAATCCGATCGTGGACGGCCAGAACCTCAGAATTCCGCTGCCTGAACTCAACGAAGAGCGCCGCAAATCGCTCGTCAAGGTGGCCCACGAATATTCCGAAAAAGCAAAAGTGGCGATTCGCCATGTGCGCCGAGACGGTATGGATGGTCTGAAAAAAGCCGAAAAAGACGGCGATATCGGTCAGGACGAAAGCCGTGGACAGTCGGAAAAGGTGCAGAAAATGACCGACGACACGATTTCGGAAATTGACCGCTTGCTTGCCGAGAAGGAAAAGGAAATCATGCAGGTCTGATATCGCTCGCGATAGACCTGTATTTTATTCGTTTTAATTCCGCGCTGCCTGTTACTGGATCGATATGCCGACGACGACACGTTCCTCCATACCCGAGCACGTCGCCATCATCATGGATGGCAATGGCCGCTGGGCAAAGCAGCGCGGACTTCCACGCGTGATGGGGCATCGCCGTGGGGTTGAGGCCGTGCGCGAGACTGTGCGTGCGGCAGGCGACTGCGGTATCAGCTATCTCACGCTGTTTGCTTTCTCCTCCGAAAACTGGCGCAGACCGGAATCCGAGGTGAGCGATCTGATGGGCCTTCTGAAGGCCTTCATCCGTCGCGACCTTGCGGAACTGCATCGCGAAAATGTCCGCGTGCGGATCATCGGCGACCGGCAGGGGCTGAAGACCGATATACGCTCTCTCCTCGAAGAGGCGGAGCAGATGACGGTTGGTAATACCAAGCTGACGCTGGTGATCGCCTTTAATTACGGCAGTCGTGACGAGATTGCCCGCGCGACAGCGTCAATCGCCCGTGATGTTGCGGAAGGCCGGCTCAGCGCTGACGCCATTACGCCTGACACGATTTCGGCGAGGCTCGATACATCAGGGATGCCGGATCCGGATCTCATCATCCGCACCAGCGGCGAGGAACGCCTGTCGAACTTCCTGCTCTGGCAGGCAGCCTATTCCGAATTCCTGTTCGTGCCCGAATATTGGCCCGACTTCGACCGTCAGCGGTTCTTCTCCGCAATCGAGCAATATGCAACGCGTGACCGCCGCTTCGGTGCTCTGGCCGAGCAGGTTGCCGTGGCAGGCGCCTGATGAGCCGTGAACTCAGACTGCGGATCGTGTCCGCAATCGTCATGGCCGCGGTCATTCTGGCCGCGACTTGGTATGGCGGCATTCTGTTCCGCATCGTTGCGGGTCTTCTGGCGATCCTCATCTATTATGAGTGGTCGACGATTACCCGGATGTCGGAGACCAACTCGACCGGCAATGCCTGGGGCTGGTTTGCGGTTGCCGTCATCGCCGGCAATACGATCTTCGGCGAATCCTCGCTCGATCTGCCACTTTTATCCGGCTTCACGCTGACTGCGGCGCTGTTTCCGGTTTTGCGCGGCAAGAACTGGTGGCTGGTGGGCGGCATTTTTTATGCGGGCCTGAGCGGCATATCGCTGGCGGCTATCCGCGGTGACGAACTGGCCGGCTTTGCTTCCATCCTGTTTATTTTCGCCGTCGTCTGGTCGACGGATATCCTGGCTTATTTCGTTGGACGCGCCATTGGCGGGCCGAAACTTGCGCCTTCTATTTCGCCCGGCAAGACCTGGTCCGGTGCCATTGGTGGCGCGGTGGCGGCGGTGATCGGCGGCGCTGCGGTCTCCATGGCCTATCACGGCAGGATCAGCCTGCTGGTGCTGGGGCTCGCGCTTGTACTTTCAGTGTTCAGCCAGATCGGCGACCTCTTCGAATCCTTCGTGAAACGCCGTTTCCAGGTCAAGGATTCCAGCCATCTCATTCCGGGCCATGGCGGCTTCATGGACCGTGTTGACGGTCTTGTTTTCGCCTGCTTTACGGTATTCCTCATAGCTTTCGTGCATGCGGCGGCAACCGGAGACGTGCCCGGGTCGGGCGGCGGTCTGTTGCCGGGTTTCTAGGCGGCGCGAAAGGTCACGACATAAAAGGCAGATTGTCATGAACACAATAATGGCGGCGACGGGCTTTCTGACCGGCTATATCGTGCCCTTTATCCTGGTGCTTTCCCTGCTCGTTTTCGTTCATGAGATGGGGCATTACCTTGTCGGTCGCTGGTGCGGCATCCGCTCCACCGCTTTCTCCATCGGCTTTGGCCCGGAGCTGATCGGTTTCACCGACAAGCGCGGCACGCGATGGAAGATTTCCGCAATTCCGCTTGGTGGCTACGTCAAGTTCTTCGGCGACGAAGATGCGGCGAGCAAGCCGGATAGTTCCGGCCTGTCGCATATGTCGCTGGAGGAGAGGGCGCAGACGCTTTCCGGCGCAAAGCTGTGGAAAAGGGCGGCCACGGTTGCCGCCGGTCCGATCGCCAATTTCATTCTCGCAATTCTCATTTTTGCGGTGCTTTTCGGCATCTACGGCCGGATGATCGCTGATCCTGTCGTGGCGGAGGTGCGTGAAAACAGCGCCGCCGCTACCGCCGGCGTAAAGCCCGGCGACCGGCTGGTTGCGATCGATGGCGAAAAAGTGATGACCTTCGAGGATGTCCGCCGTTATGTCGGCATCCGGCCGGGCACGCCGATTACGGTAACCGTCGAAAGGGCAGGCGAGGAGCTTAAGCTGCCGATGGTTCCGACCCGTACCGAAACCACGGATCAGTTCGGCAACAAGCTGGAAATGGGCATCATCGGCATCGTCACCGACCAGACCAGCGGCAATTTCCGTCATATCGAATATTCGCCGTCCGAGGCGGTGGTTGAGGGCGTGCGCGAAACCGGCCACGTCATCACCGGCACTTTCAACTATATCGGCAATCTCGTAACCGGCCGCATGAATGCCGATCAGCTGGGTGGCCCGGTGCGTGTGGCGCAGGCATCCGGCCAGATGGCGACGCTCGGCATTTCCGCCGTTATCCAGCTCGCCGCCGTTCTCTCCGTCTCGATCGGCCTTCTCAACCTTATGCCCGTCCCGGTGCTGGACGGTGGCCATCTGGTATTCTATGCCATCGAGGCCATCCGTGGCAGGCCGCTTGGCGCAGGCGCGCAGGAAGTCGCGTTCCGTATCGGGATGATGATGATTTTGGGTCTTATGGTTTTTGCAACATGGAATGATATCAGCAGCTTGATCGGCTGAGGATTGTGTTTTAACGGTTTTGTTAGTTGTTTGTTTACCGTGTTTTTATGCCGAAGTGGCGAATGAGCCACTCTGGAGCACGAAGTAAACAGAATTTAACGTTCACGCTTGCTTGTAGGGGAAAAGCAGGTAAAACGACGCACATGGCCGGAGTCGGGTTCCGCCCGCTGAGGGACAACGTAAAAAGGTAAGAATTGAAATGAAGGCTGGTTCAAGATTTTTGAACGCTGTGTCGGCGGTTGCTCTGTCTGCCGGTGTTTCTTCGGTTGCGGGCCTTGGCGTGCTTGCCTCTGCTGGCGTTGCAAATGCAGCCGTCATCAGCAAGATTGATGTTCGCGGGGCTGAACGGTCCGGTGCGGACTCCGTGCGCTCCAACATCACCATTGCGCCGGGTAAGAACTTTTCCAATTCCGATATCGATGAATCGGTGAAGCGTCTTTACGCCACCGGTTACTTCTCGAATGTCTCCATGCGCGTTTCCGGCAGCACGCTGGTCGTGACGGTCAATGAGAACCAGCTTGTCAACCAGGTTGTCTTCAACGGTAACCGCAAGATCAAGGACGACAAGCTCGCTGGCATCGTGCAGACCCAGCCGATGGGCCCCTTCAACCAGGCAATCGTGACGGCGGATATTGCCCGCCTTAAGGAAGCCTATGCCGCCATCGGTCGCAGCGACGTGGAAATCACCACGCAGACCGTTTCCGTTGGCCAGGGCCGTGTGAACATTGCTTTCGTCATCAACGAAGGCGAGCGCACGAAGATCGGTCGCATCGATTTCGTCGGCAACAATTCCTACAGCGACGGTCGTCTGGCCGCTGTCATCAATACCAAGAAGTCCAACATGCTGTCGTTCCTGACGCGTAAGGACGTTTATAACGAGGACAAGCTGCGCGCCGACGAAGAGTCGCTGCGCCAGTTCTATTACAATCGCGGTTACGCCGACTTCCGGGTCGTGGGTTCCGAGGCTGTGCTTGACGAATCCAAGAACGAATACAACATCACCATCACGGTTGATGAAGGTCAGCGTTACAACTTCGGCGGCGTCGCGGTCGAATCGACCGTTCCCGGCGTCGACGGTTCTGAACTGCAGGGCCTGGTGGAAACCCGCCAGGGTGCAAGCTACAGCGCCAAGGAAGTCCAGCAGAGCATGGAAGCGATTTCCAAGCGCGTTGCCGGTGAAGGTTATCCCTTCGCCCGTGTTACGCCGCGCGGCGACCGCGACATGGCTGGCAACACCATCGGCGTGACCTATATCGTCGATCAGGGCGAGCGCGCTTACGTCGAGCGTATCGAAATCCGTGGCAACACCCGTACGCGTGATTACGTCATCCGTCGTGAATTCGATATTTCCGAAGGCGATGCGTTCAACCAGACGATCATCACCGCTGCAAAGCGCCGCCTCGAAGCTCTCGGTTATTTCTCCAAGGTCAATATCTCGACCGCCGGCGGCAGTGCGCCTGACCGCGTCGTGATCGTGGTTGACGTTGAAGATCAGTCGACGGGTTCGTTCGGTATCGGCGCGGGTTACTCGCAGAACGACGGCGTGCTGCTCGAGGCATCTGTCGAAGAAAAGAACTTCCTTGGTCGCGGTCAGTACATCCGTGTTGCAGCCGGTGCGGGTGAAGACGATGCGCGTACCTACTCGCTGTCCTTCACCGAGCCCTATTTCCTCGGCTACCGTCTGGCTGCAGGTTTCGACCTGTTCAAGAACCAGAGCAAGAGCGAAGACTACTACAACTACGACGAACAGGGCTTCGCGCTGCGCGTAACGGCGCCGATCACCGAAAACCTGTCGACGACGTTCAAGTACACCTATAAGCAGATCAACTACGACGGTAAGGGTGATTGGCAGAGCAATTCCAATCTTGCCGAACCTTATCAGGCTCTGATCAAGGGTGGTGACTGGACCCAGTCCATCCTTTCGAACACGCTGAACTACAACACGCTCGATGATCGCAACATGCCGCGTGAAGGCTGGCAGGCTGCGTTGACGAACGAATTTGCAGGTCTCGGCGGCGATTCCGAATACTACAAGATTTATGCCAAGGCACGGTATTACTACACGCTGTCCGACGAATACGACATCATCGGTTCGCTCACGGGTCAGGCGGGTCATGTCATGCCGACAGGCGACAATTTGCTCGTTTTCGATCAGTTCAAGTTCGGCGGCCGACAGGTTCGCGGCTTCAAGAACGATGGTATCGGCCCGCGCATCGGTTCGGACTCCATCGGGGGTACAACCTACTTCGCAGCGTCTGCGGAAGTCACGGCTCCGATGCCTGGTATTCCTGAGGACTTCGGCCTTCGTCTTGCCGGCTTCGTCGATGCCGGTACGATGTATGGCAACAAGGTCTCTACGTCGCAGACCGTCAAGGATGACAACTCCATCCGTGCATCCGCGGGTATCGGCGTGATGTGGGCTTCGCCCTTCGGTCCGATCCGTGTCGACTACGCCGTGCCGATTGCCAAGGAAGACTACGACGAGGAACAGCGTTTCCGGTTTGGCATGTCCAACACTTTCTGATATCGGCAGTCCAGAACTGCAACTTTGAACGTTCTGGAGTTTCCGGCTGATGGAATACAACGCATTTTTTCCGCCCCACGAGGGACTGCGATTGAAAGATATCGCAGACCGTTTTGGGGCGGAACTGTCTGATGACGCGGCAGGCGAGCGGATTATCAGGTCCGTTGCACCGGTCTACCGGGCAAAACCGGATCAGCTCTGTTACATTCTCTCGCGAAAGAGCGGCGAGGAGCTACTGACGTGCGAGGCCGGTGCTGTCATTTGTGACGCGGCCCTGAAGAACCTGATTCCCTCACACATTCCCGCATTGATATCGAAGACCCCGCACACGCTGTTTGCGCAGGTTGGCGCTTTGCTACATCCTTCCGCCATGCGGCCCTCGCTTGTTGCTACGATGGGAGCGGAAATTTCCCCGGCAGCCTATGTCGATCCGTCGGCAAAGCTGGAGGCGGGTGTCATAGTGGAACCGCTGGCCGTGATCGGCGCCCGTGTTCATATCGGTGCGGGCACGCGCATTGGCCCTGGTGTCGTTATCGGCTCCGATGTCCAGATCGGCCGCGATTGCTCGATTGCCGGTGGAGCGAGCATTCTGGCGGCGCTGCTTGGCAATAATGTCATCATCCACAACGGCGCACGCATCGGCCAGGATGGTTTCGGTTATGCGCCGGGTCCGCGCGGCATGCTGAAAATCGTGCAGATCGGCCGGGTCATCATTCAGGACAATGTGGAGGTCGGCGCCAATACGACGATCGATCGCGGCACGATGGATGACACCGTTATTGGTGAAGGCACCAAGATCGACAATCAGGTGCAGATCGGTCACAACGTTCGCATCGGCCGTCATTGCGGCATCGTCAGTGGGGTCGGTATTGCCGGCAGTACCCGCATTGGTGATGGTGTGATGATTGGCGGCGCGACGGGCATCAATGGTCATATCACCATTGGCGACGGTGTGCAGATCGCCGCGATGAGCGGTGTGGTTTCCGATGTTCCGGCTGGCGCCCGTTACGGCGGAATACCGGCGCGTCCGATGAAGCATTTCCTGCGCGATATGGCCGATATTCTGGCGCGCGTCGATGAGCGTGATAAAAAAACAGGAGAGAAAAACAATGGCTGACGAAACGAAGGCGACGCTTGGCACGGCCGACATCCTGGAAGTTATGAAACTTCTGCCGCATCGTTACCCGTTCCTGCTGATCGACAAGATCATCGAGATCGATGGTAATAATTCAGCGATCGGCATCAAGAATGTGACGGTTAACGAGCCGCATTTCACTGGCCATTTCCCTGATCGCCCGATCATGCCGGGCGTTCTGATCGTTGAAGCCATGGCACAGACGGCAGGTGCGATATGCGCTCGCAGCCAGGGCGAAGGCGGTCATCTGGTCTACTTCATGACCATTGACAATGCGCGTTTCCGCAAGCCTGTGGTACCCGGTGACCGTCTCGAAATCCATGTCACCAAGCAGCGTCAGCGCGGCAATGTGTTTAAGTTCCACTGCGAAGCGAAGGTGGACGGCGCGCTTGTGGCGGAAGCTGATGTCGGTGCTATGATGATCCCCGAGGATCAGCAATGAGCACGATCGCGGCGTCGGCCAGAATTCACCCGACGGCCGTCATAGAAGACGGTGCGGTTGTCGGTGAGAACGTCGTCATCGGTGCGCTCAGCTATGTCGGTGCGAAAGTCACGTTGCATGATGAGGTCCGGCTGCATAACCATGCCGTAGTGTCCGGCTTGACGACGATCGGCCGCGGATCGATCATTCATTCCATGGCGGTCATCGGCGGCACGCCGCAGGCGGTTCGCCACGATGGTTCGGAAACGACGCTCGAAATCGGTGAACGCTGCATCATGCGCGAAGGCGTGACGATGAATGCCGGAAGTTCCGATGGCGGCGGTAAGACTATTGTCGGCGATGATAATCTCTTCCTGGCCAATTCGCATGTTGCGCATGATTGCCAGCTCGGTAGCCACATCATCCTGTCAAACAATGTGATGCTGGCTGGCCATGTCACCATAGAGGACCGCGCTATTCTGGGCGGTGGTTGCGCCGTGCACCAGTTCACCCGCATCGGCCGTCAGGCTTTCATCGGCGGACTGTCGGCGGTCAATTACGACGTCATTCCCTATGGCATGCTGAACGGCAATCCCGGTATTCTCGGTGGCCTGAATGTCGTCGGTATGACGCGTGCCGGCATCGAGCGCGCGGATATCCACAAGGTCAGGCGCGTGTACAAGGCGATTTTCGAGGCCGAAGGCACGATCCGCGGCAACGCGGCGGCTATCGAGCGTGACGACTATCTGGATTGCCCGCAGGCGCTCGAAATCATCGATTTCATCGGTGCGGGCAGCGACCGCGCAATTTCGTCGCCTAACCGGGGCAAGTGAGCCGTGGCAGGCGGTAGGCGTCTCGCCATCGTGGCCGGCAGCGGCCAGTTGCCGCTTTATGTGGCAGCCGCCGCCCGGGAGATGGGCGAAAACCCCTTCATCGTGCGCTTGCGCGATGATTCCCGTTTCGACTGGAGCGGTTTCGACAATGCCGTCATCAGTGTCGGGGATGTCGCGGGTCTTGGCCGTCTACTGAGAGAAAACCAGGTAGACCGTGTCGTCTTGTCCGGCGCCGTCGCACGGCGGCCGGAATGGCGGGAAATCCGTCCCACTGCGGGCATCCTGCTCAAGTTGCCTTCCATCGTCAAAACGCTGCTCTCTGGCGGTGATGACGCCGTTCTGCAGATGGTGATCCAGATCATCAGTACGCTCGGCGCAAAAGTCATCGGCGCGCATGAAATTGCGCCCGGCCTTCTGGCAACCACGGGGTCTTTTGGGGGGCAAAAACCTGCCGAAGAGGATTTTAAGGATATTCGCAAGGCGGCTGAGGCGGCACTTGCGCTCGGCAAGCTCGATGTCGGGCAGGGGGCGGTCTCCGTCGGTGGCCGCATCGTGGCGCTGGAAGGTGTCGAGGGTACGGATGCCATGCTGGCGCGTGTCGCCGCTCTGCGTGGTGAAGGGCGCATATCGCCCCGCCGTAAAGGCGTGCTAGTCAAGCTCTGCAAGCCCCAGCAGGATATACGCGCCGATCTGCCGACCATCGGCATCGAGACCGTGGAAAATGCGAAAAGAGCCGGGCTGGCGGGCATTGCCGTCGAAGCCGGGCGGGCGCTGGTGCTCGATCGTGACGCGATGTTGAAAGCAGCCGACGAGGCGGGCATATTCGTTTGCGGCATCGATACGTCACTGGGTGGCGACATGGTGGGCGGAGACATGATCGGATGACGGCGGCATTAAAAGTGGCGGTAATCGCTGGCGAAGTATCCGGCGATCTCTTAGGCGCGGATCTGATCCGATCGCTCAAAGCCCGATATGCAGGTTCTGTCGAACTGGTAGGCGTTGGCGGCGAAGCGCTGAAGGCGCAGGGACTTAAGTCTCTGTTCGACTATTCCGAACTCTCCATCATGGGCTTCACGCAGGTTTTCAAGAAGCTGCCGAAACTCATTGCGCGGATCAACCAGACCGCCGCGGCCATCGTGGCCGCAAAGCCGGACATTCTGCTGATCATCGACAGCCCGGACTTCACCCATCGCGTCGCGAAAAAAGTCCGCAAGCAATTGCCGCAGCTGCCGGTTGTCAATTATGTCTGCCCGAGCGTGTGGGCGTGGAAGGAGTATCGCGCCACGGCGATGTTGTCCTATGTCGACCACGTTCTGGCCCTGCTGCCTTTCGAGCCCGAGGCCATGCGGCGTCTTGGCGGCCCGCCGACTACATTCGTCGGCCACCGGCTCAGTGTCGATCCCGAAGTGCTCGCGGTGCGGCAGAAGCGAGCAGAGCGGCCTCTTCCGGAGCAAGGCCATCCGAAGACCATCCTTCTGCTGCCGGGCTCGCGCTCCACTGAGACGACACGGTTGATGGAGCCGTTTCAGGAAGCGGCGAAGGCCTTCGTGCAGCGCAACGGCCCCACCCGGTTCCTGCTTCCCACCGTACCACGGCAGGAACATCGCATTCGCGAAATGGCAGCGGCGTGGCCGGACAATATCCGGCCCGAGATCGGCATCGACTCTGCCTTCAAGTGGAACGCCTTTGCTAAGGCCGATGCGGCCATTGCCGCTTCCGGCACCGTCATTCTCGAACTGGCGCTTGCCGGCGTGCCGACCATCTCGGTCTATAAGACCGACTGGATTTTCACCATGCTGAGCAAGCGGGTGAAGACCTGGACGGGCGCTTTGCCGAATCTGATTGCCGATTACGCCATCATACCGGAATATTTCAACGAGGTGGTGCGATCAGGCTCGATGCTGCGCTGGGCCGAGCGCCTGTCTTCCGATACCACCGAACGGCGGGCGATGCTGGAAGGTTACGCGCTGGTGCAGCAGCGTCTGCATACGGAAATCCCTCCCGGCGAAACCGGCGCAGCCATTCTTCTCGATGTCCTGAAGACCAAAAATAGCCGCTCAGCCTGATCATATTTGTCCTGTCCGAGCGGCGTAATCGCGGTTCGCGGACAGGTAACGCTCAGTTCCACCTGCCGCCGATCAAGGCAGGCGAGGGCTCTGTTTTAGCGCATTTGATTGTTAGGGCGGCAAGCAACTGATCATCAGGCGGCCGAGAACCGCTAAATTTTCGTCTGGCACGGCTCTTGCTTTCAATCTTGTATGCAAGATAGCCATACATCCGAAAGCGCCCAGAGCGCGGTAGAAGACGCCATCATCTCAGGTATTCTTTCCGCGCGCATCCGTCCGGGAACCCGGCTCAGCGAGAACCAGCTCGCCAGCCTTTTCAGCGTGTCGCGGACGCGCATTCGCGAGGCGATGATGCGGCTTGAGACGCGCGGCATCGTCACTGTCAGCCCACGTCGCGGCTGGTTCGTGGTGGAGCCTTCCGCTGAAGAATCCATCAAGGTCTATGAGGCGCGCCGCATCATCGAATATGGGCTTCTGCGCAATCTTTCCACTGTGAGCGCGCAAGGCATTGCCATGCTTGCCGATCATCTCGATGAGGAGAAGGCGGCGATTGCCAAAGGTGATCGACAGCGCCTGACCTGCCTGATGGGTGATTTTCACATCCGCATCGCCGAAATCGCCGGAAACGACATCATCGTCGAAGCGCTGCGTGACCTGACGGCCAGAACCATCCTCATCTCCATGCTCTATCAGTCCGATTTCCATGCACAACAATCGCATGACGGACATTGCCGCATCTTCGAGGCGATCAAAGCGGCCGATTTCCATGCTGCCGCCGAACTCGCCATCCGCCATCTCGACGAAGTCGAAACTGGTCTCGATCTCACCCGCAGACCGGACCCGCTTTATGAGCTTCGCAACTCCCTTTCATTGCAGCCCCTTTTCTCAAGCCCCAAGGAGTAGTCTCCCATGTTGTCCAGACGTTCATTGCTCGCCATCGCCGCTGTTTCCGCAACGCTTGGTTTCTCGCCCGCAGCCTTTGCCGATGCGCTTAGCGATATTTCCTCGCGCGGTACGATCCGTGTTGCGGTCCCGCAGGATTTCCCGCCCTTCGGCAGCGTCGGCACGGATATGGCGCCGCAGGGTTACGATATCGACGTTGCCAATCTCATCGGCGAGAAGCTTGGCGTGAAGGTCGAGCTGGTGCCGGTCACCAGCGCCAACCGCGTTCCCTATCTGCAGACCAACAAGGTCGATCTCGTCATCTCGAGCCTCGGCAAGAACCCGGACCGTGAAAAGGTCATCGACTTCTCCACCGCCTATGCGCCGTTCTTCAACGGCGTCTTTGCACCGGACTCGGTTACTGTCACCAAGGCGGAAGATCTCTCGGGCAAGACCATCGGCGTCACCCGTGGCGCTGTCGAGGATCTGGAACTGACCAAGGTCGCTCCGGCCGACACCACCATCAAGCGTTATGAGGACAATAACGGCACCATCTCTGCGTTCCTCGCCGGCCAGGTGGAAGCCGTGGCCACGGGCAATGTCGTGGCCGCCGCCATTCTGGCCAAGAACCCGCCGAAGCGCCCCGAGCTGAAATTCCTGATCAAGAATTCCCCCTGCTATATCGGCCTGAACAAGGAACAGCCGGCGCTGCTGGAAAAGGTCAACGCCATCATCGCGACTGCAAAGACCGATGGTTCGCTGAACACGATCGCGCAGAAGTGGCTGAAAACCGACCTTCCGAAGGATCTCTGACCAACCCGGCAAATCCATGCGCCGGTCCTGTCTGATCCCCGCCCGGCGCATGGTTTGTCCTCCCCGAAAGGAAATATCGGGTGAAATACACATTCGATTTTGGATGGCTTGTCGATTATTACCCGCAGATCGCCAAGGGCATTGCCATCACGCTGGAATTGATTGCCATCGGCGGCATTCTTGGCATAGCTCTCGGCATATTCTGCGCCTGGGTGCGCGCGCTCGGGCCCAAATGGCTGCGGCCGCCGGTCGCGACCTATGTGGAGCTCATTCGCAATACGCCATTTCTCATACAATTGTTTTTTATCTTCTTCGGCCTGCCGTCGCTTGGCCTGCAACTGTCGGAACTGAGCGCGGCCAACATTGCCATGGTGGTCAATCTCGGTGCTTATAGCTGCGAGATCATCCGCGCCGGCATTCAGGCGACGCCCAAGGGGCAATTTGAGGCGGGGGCAAGCCTTGCCATGACTCGTTTCGAGACCTTCCGGCATGTGGTGCTGGTTCCCTCCCTGCAACGCATCTGGCCAGCGCTTTCGTCGCAGGTGGTGATCGTCATGCTCGGCTCGTCTGTCGTATCGCAGATCGCCGCCGAGGACCTGACCTTCGCGGCCAATTTCATCCAGTCGCGCACCTTCCGCGCCTTCGAAGCCTACATGGTCTCCACCGTCATCTATCTTGTGCTGGCCATTCTGTTGAGGCAGGTGCTTGTCATGGGCGGCAACCTCATCTTTCCGCGCAGGAGTGTCCGATGATCGAATTCTCCACCTGGGATATTCTCAGAAACCTGCTGCTTGCGACGCGCTGGACCGTTCTGCTGTCGCTCGTTTCCTTTGCCGGCGGCGGTCTCGTGGCGCTGCTTCTGCTGTTCATGCGCATTTCCCGAAAAAAATCGATGCGGGTTTTCGCGCGCTATTATGTAGAGCTTTTTCAGGGAACGCCGCTTTTGATGCAGCTTTTCATCGCCTTTTTCGGCCTCGGCCTCGTCGGCATCGATGTGCCGGCCTGGCTGGCGGCGGGCCTGACGCTGATCCTGTGGGCGGCTGCATTTCTCACCGAAATCTGGCGCGGCTGCGTCGAATCTGTCGCGAAGGGCCAATGGGAGGCATCGGCAAGCCTTGCCATGGGCCGCCTGCAACAGATGCGCTACGTCATCCTGCCGCAGGCCATGCGGGTGGCCATTCCGCCAACCGTCGGTTTCTTCGTGCAGGTCATCAAGGGAACGGCGGTAACCTCGATCATCGGCTTCGTGGAACTGTCCAAGGCCGGCACGGTCGTCACCAACGCCACCTTCCAGCCCTTCACCGTTTATGGCCTCGTCGCCCTCATCTATTTCGCGCTGTGCTGGCCTCTGTCGAAGAGCAGCCAGATCCTCGAAAGGAAGCTCAATGTCGCTCATCGAAATCACTGAAGTCCGTAAAAGCTATGGCAGCAACGAGGTTCTGAAAGGCATCAACCTCGATGTGGAGCCCGGCGAGGTCATCGCCATCATCGGCAAGAGCGGATCGGGAAAATCGACCCTGCTTCGCTGCATCAACGGGCTGGAGACGATTTCGGCCGGTTCCATATCAGTCGCCGGCGCGCAGCTTCTCGACGATGATCTGCATCTGAAAGCTTTGCGGCTGAAGGTCGGCATGATCTTCCAGCAGTTCAACCTCTTTCCGCACCAGACCGTCGGCGGCAACGTCATGCTGTCTCAGACGGTGGTGAAGAAGACACCGAAACCGGAAGCGGAAGCCGTTGCCCGCAAGATGCTGGAGCGGGTCGGGCTAGCGCATAAGTTCGATGCCTATCCCGATGAATTGTCCGGTGGCCAGCAGCAGCGCGTCGCCATTGCCCGCGCGCTCGCCATGCAGCCTATCGCGATCCTCTGCGACGAGATCACCTCGGCGCTCGATCCCGAGTTGGTTTCTGAAGTGCTGGCGGTGGTGCGTGAACTTGCCGGCGAAGGCATGACGCTGCTGATGGTAACGCATGAAATGAAATTTGCCCGCGACGTCTGCTCCCGCGTCGTTTTCATGCATGAGGGCAGGGTGCATGAAATCGGCCCGCCTGAGGAGGTGTTCTCCAATCCCGTCACGCCAGAACTGAAGCAGTTTCTCGGCGTTGCTGCGCGCCACTGAGAAATATCCCGGAGACGCCCAACAAAAAGGCCGGCGGGTGAAAACCTGCCGGCCTTTGATCTTAGTTGGTTTCGCGGCTTAACGCTTGGAAACCGGAACGTAATCGCGCTTGCCGGCGCCTGTGTAGAGCTGGCGCGGACGGCCGATACGCTGCTGCGGATCTTCGATCATTTCGTTCCACTGCGCGATCCAGCCGACGGTGCGGGCGAGAGCGAAGAGAACGGTGAACATGGTCGTGGGGAAGCCGAGCGCCTTCAGCGTGATGCCCGAATAGAAGTCGACATTCGGGTAAAGCTTCTTTTCGACGAAGTAGGGGTCAGAAAGGGCGATCTTTTCCAGTTCCAGCGCGACCTGCATGATCGGATCGTCGGAATTGCCGGTGGCTTCCAGCACTTCGTACATCGTCTTCTGCATGATCTTGGCGCGCGGGTCGTAGTTCTTGTAGACGCGGTGGCCAAAGCCCATCAGGCGGAACGGATCGTTCTTGTCCTTGGCGCGGGCGATATATTCCGGAATACGGTCAACCGTGCCGATTTCGTTGAGCATGTTGAGCGCCGCTTCATTGGCGCCGCCGTGAGCCGGACCCCAGAGGCAGGCGATGCCAGCCGCAATACAGGCGAACGGATTTGCACCCGACGAACCGGCAAGACGCACCGTGGAGGTGGAGGCGTTCTGCTCGTGATCGGCATGCAGGATGAAGATGCGGTCCATGGCGCGGGCCAGAACCGGATCCACCTTGTAGTCCTCGCACGGCACGGCAAAGCACATGTGCAGGAAGTTGGAGGCGTAATCCAGATCGTTCTTTGGGTAAACGAAGGGCTGGCCGATATGGTACTTGTAGGCCATGGCGGCGATCGTCGGCATCTTCGCGATCATGCGCAGCGAAGCGACCATGCGCTGGTGCGGATCGGTGATGTCGGTCGAGTCGTGATAGAAGGCCGAGAGAGCGCCGACCGTGCCGCACATGACGGCCATCGGATGCGCATCGCGACGATAGCCGGTGAAGAAGCGGCTCATCTGCTCGTGCACCATGGTGTGGCGCGTGACGCGGGTGTCGAAATCCTTCTTCTGTGCAGCCGTCGGCAGTTCGCCGTAAAGCAGCAGGTAGCAGGTTTCCAGGAAGTCGCCCTGTTCAGCCAGCTGCTCGATGGGGAAACCACGATGCAGGAGAACGCCCTCGTCACCGTCGATATAGGTGATCTTGGATTCGCAGGAGGCCGTCGACGTGAAACCCGGGTCGTAGGTGAAGGAGCCCGTGTGCTTGTAGAGCGTGGCGATGTCGACGACGCTCGGTCCAATCGTGCCTTCCCTAACCGGGAGTTCCACCTGCTTTTCGCCAAGTGTCACTGTAGCGCTTTTTTCCGTCATACTGATCCTCCGAGAACATGCGGGTGGAGGCGTTGAGACACGCCTCGCGGTTAAGCGTCTACCGATTAGCTATATGATCCTGGCGCCGATGCCAAGCTATCCAAAGGTCAAATTGTGCATTGCGGCAAACGCAATCGCGTTGCTTTTCACTTTATCGATCATGGCAATTCAATCTCGGTCAACGCAGGGTTAAAGGAAAGCATTGCAATCCCTCGCGTCCACCTGCAAACCTGTTTCCGGTGCGGCAGGGGCGCGGCGCAGATTGCTTGGTCAAGGGGAAAAACAGCATTTCGGATATGCCGAAACGATGCAGGGCGGCTTGCCCGGCACGGCGGATATCCTGTCACCGCTGCGCCGGACCGGCGAGGTCGCGACATATGATTTGCCTGCCCTTGTCAGCAGGCCGAAACCGCAAACTGCCATTATCCAGAAAATCACCACCTGCCTCGCCGAGGAACGCGCATTCGGCCATGATTTTCTTTTCGTGCCTGTTTTCATCGGATGCGGAGCGATCCTCTGGTTTTCACTGGATGCAGCACCTTCATTGCCGCTTCTCATTATTCTTTTTTTGCTCGCCGCCGGCCTGGCATGCGCCACCCGATATCGCGCGACCCCGGCAGCCACGGCCTGCAGCATTGTCGCGCTGCTGTTGCTGGGCATGCTTTTTGCCGAATTCGAAACGCGGCGGGCAGGGACCGTGGTGCTGGATACGCCCGTCACCACCACCATATCAGGAACGGTGATACGCCGGGAGGTCGATGCCCGCGGCGACTGGCGGTATGTGGTGCAACTGGCTGCGACCGAAGCGCCGACAGTGTCACGCCCTCCGGCAAAGGTCTCTTTGCTGGCCCGCGGCGGCGGCGAGCCGGCGGCACTCGGTGCGACCATCCGCGGCAAGGCACGGCTGTCGCCGCCATCCGGTCCGGCCTTGCCCGGTCTCAATGATTTCGCCTTTGCCTCCTATTTCAGGGGCATCGGCGCGACCGGCTTTTTTTATAAGCCGCCGCAGACGGTAACGGCTCCTGATATCGACGCAAAAGAGGACTGGCTGGAATGGGCCGATATGCGGCTTTACGGCCTGCGCATCGCCATTGCCGAGCGCATCCGCAACACCATCGGTGGTGATGCCGGCGCGTTTGCCGCCTCCATCGTCACCGATGAGAGACAGGCCATATCGGCCGGGACGATGGAAGCCCTGCGTCTTTCCGGCCTTGCCCATATCGTCGCCATATCCGGGCTCAACATGGCGCTGGCCTCAGGCATATTCTTTGTTGGACTGAGGCTCGCTTTCAGCCTGTTTCCGGCCTTTGCCCAGCGCTGGCCGGTGAAGAAGATATCCGCTTTTGCGGCGCTCCTGATGACGCTCGCCTATTACCTGATTTCCGGTTTTGCCGTCTCTGCCGAACGTGCCTGGCTGATGATGTCGGTGATGCTGATTGCGGTGCTGTTCGATCAGCCGTCGCTTAGCCTCAGGAATGTTGCGCTGTCCGCTCTGGTCATTCTCGCTCTGTCTCCCTCGGAAATCATGGGGCCGAGCTTCCAGATGTCCTTTGCCGCGACGATCGCGCTTGTTGCCGCCTATGCCGCCTGGAGCCGCTGGCGCACCGACCGGGAGCGTCTGTTCATCGGGCGCAAACCGGCGTGGATGACGGTGGCGGAAACGGCGGGCACCATCATCGGCGGTGTTATCACCACGTCGCTGATCGGCGGGCTTTCGACGGCGATCTATTCGGTCGAACATTTTCAGCGTGTCACCACCTATGGACTTTTCGCCAATCTGGCAGCCATGCCGCTGATGTCACTGGTCGTCATGCCCTTCGGCCTCATCGCCATGCTGTTGATGCCCTTCGGGCTCGATGCGCCCTTCCTGAAGGTCATGGGGTACGGCATGGCACTTGTCATAGAGGTTGCGCAGGAGGTGGCGTCCTGGGGCGGCAGCGCCGCCACCGGGCGGCCGCATGGCTGGTTCATCGGCATCGCCTCGGCGGGTTTTCTGTTGCTGACCTTGCTGCGCAGCCGGCTGGCGCTTCTTGGAATTCCGCCTCTGTTCCTCGCCTTCGGCCTCTCCGGAGCCGTCGCCCAACGCAGTCTGCCTGATCTGCTTATCCATGAGGAAGGCAAGCTGGTGGCGCTTCTGGACGAGGGCAAGGTCTACACCACAAAAACGCGGCCGCAGGGCTTCATCTATGATCAGTGGCAGAGGGCATTGCTGCTGCCTGAGAAACCGCTCTCGCCTGTCCTTATCAAGACGGGGATTTCCACAACCACCGTTGCTCTCAGCTCAAAATCGAAGCTGGCGCCGGAAGACATGAAGGCCGTGGCGCGGGAGATGACGGCCACGCTGAGAGATGCCTCGTCCGGCGTCTTCACCTGCAGGACAGGCGTCTGGTGTGTGGCGCGTGCGAGAAGCGGCGAATTTATCATAGTGCTGGAAGACGGCCGGTTTGCGGGGAAAGCCTGTGACATCGCAGATATCGTCATCGTTTCCCGCAGAACCTCGTTTACGCAGTGCCGCTCGGGAGCCTTGCTGCTCAATCGCGACGTACTGAGGCGCATCGGCTCTGTGGAGATAAATTTCGCCGGCAGCGATCAAGCGGGCGTCGTTGGACGGATACGCGCGGCGACCGCAGGCACCGACAGGCCGTGGAGCGAACATCGCTTCTACGACTGGAAGAGCGGCCGTTTTGACCGTGACGTACCTGAGGCCGTCACCCGGTTGCTGGCGGCATCGCAATGAGTGCCGCCAGCATGTTTTGTCAGGCCTTGACGCGCAGATCCGCGGTCAATTCGCCAATGCCGCCGATCTCCTCTTCGTGTGGCAGATCACGCCAGATTTCCTTCAGTCCGGCCTCGTACCATTCGCGCATTGCGGGTAGGGCGAGCAGCCGGTCGCAATAGGCCTTCGCCGCCGGTGAAAGATCGGCGCCATAGGTCTGGAAGCGGAACGCCACCGGGCAGAAGAAGGCGTCGACCGCCGTGAATTTCTGACCGGCGAGAAACGGTCCGCCGAATTTTGTGAGGCCTTCGCTCCAAAGCGCATCGACGCGCTTTATATCGGCCGCAAGCCCGGCATCGTCGGCTTTGGGTTTTACCCGGATACCGACCGACATGGGGTAGAGATTACGCAGTGAGGAAAACCCCGCATGCATTTCGCTCGCCGCCGAGCGAGACCAGGCCCGTGCGTGCTTGTCGCTTGCCCAGACGCCCTGATGTCTCTCGGCCAGATATTCGGCGATAGACAGCGTTTCCCAGATCGTCACGCCCTCATCAACAAGGCAGGGCACCTTGCCGGTCGGCGAAAAGCTGGAGAAGGAAACACCTTCACCGAACGGAACGAGTTTTTCATCAAAGGCGATGCCGAGCGTGCGCATCAAAACCCAGGGCCGCAGCGACCATGAGGAATAGTTTTTGTTGGCAATATAAAGATCGTACATGGCGTTTTCCCCGATAGGACGCACATTTCTATACCTGCGAAGGGGCCTTGGAATATCGCAAAGAATCCATGGCTCCCATAACGCCAATTGATGAACGGATCGTCGTGCACGACCGCATTTCGCAGCGACGAGCGCCTTTGCCAATTTCACAAAGAAAAGGCGCATCAATTCAACGGAACGACGCGCCATTCATTTCGAAAGCCAAATCGGTCGCCTCTGAAAACCAATTCGGTTTCAGTGATACCGGCGGCAGCCTCCAGCTATCAATGGTAACGGCGGATCAACCCCACCAGCTTGCCTTGGATTTTCACCCGATCCGGTCCGAAAATGCGAGTCTCGTAGGCCGGGTTCGCCGCTTCCAGCGCGATGGACGCACCCTTGCGGCGGAAGCGCTTCAGCGTGGCTTCCTCATCATCCACCAGTGCCACGACGATATCGCCCGGATTGGCGGTGTTGCCGTTGCGGATGATGACGGTATCGCCATCAAAAATGCCGGCCTCGATCATCGAATCGCCTTTGACCTCAAGCGCGTAATGCTCGCCCGAACCCAGCATGTCCACCGGCACGGCTACATCATGGGTATTGTTCTGGATGGCGGAAATCGGCACACCGGCAGCGATACGACCCATGACGGGAACGCTGGCGGCTCCAGCGAAATCATTGGCGGGCGCCTTCACGGCAGGCGCCGGTTCCGGCTCCTTCGGTTTTCCCAGGCTACCTTCGATGACGCTCGGCGAAAAGCCGCGCTGCGGCCTTGCACCCGGGGTGTAAGCCTCGGGCAGCTTGATGACTTCCAGCGCGCGCGCCCTATTAGGTAGCCGGCGAATAAACCCGCGCTCTTCGAGTGCGGTAATCAGCCGGTGGATGCCGGATTTGGAAGCAAGATCGAGTGCGTCCTTCATTTCATCGAAGGAGGGCGGCACGCCGGACTCTTTCATTCTTTCATGAATGAAGAGAAGCAATTCCTGCTGTTTGCGCGTGAGCATGAGGAAAACACCCTTAAGAATCGTCGTTGAAGTCGCGAAACAAATACAGAACGAACACTATATGTTCCATATGTGTTCCGCAATCCCCTAAAATTTCGTGAAGGATGCATCTCGGATCGTGATTCAATCTTGGAAACCATGAACAGAGCAGGCACGATGACGTTGATGGCATTGTGAATGGACGCCGGTCGCGGATTCCGATCGATGAAATTGTCGTGGAAATGTTTCCACGTCGGATCACGACCGAGGAGCCGAAACCGTCTGAACGCGCCGAAGCAACGCAGAGTGATGACCCTCTCCGTTGCTTCTTTTATTCGCATTGAAGTGGCAGCCCCGTGGCGCGGGTCCGGTGACTGCGTTTGCCAGACCTGCTCTCCCAATGGATGACTGGCTATTTGACGCCGTTGGACAGGAAGGCCTGCAGCTCGGGCGTTTGCGGCTGCTCGAACAGCTGTTTCGAAGCGCCCATTTCCCAGATCTTGCCCTGGTGCATGAAGACGGTCACATTTGCGACACTGCGGGCAAAGCTCATTTCATGGGTCACCAGCAACATCGTCATGCCCTCTCGCGCCAGCTGTTCCATGACCAGAAGCACTTCTCCCGTCAGTTCGGGATCGAGAGCGGATGTCACCTCGTCGAACAGCATGACTTTTGGCCGCATCGCCAGCGAGCGGGCGATGGCCACGCGCTGCTGCTGTCCGCCTGACAACATGTCCGGATAGGCGTCGAATTTTTCCGCCAGCCCCACCTGCGCCAGCACCTTGCGCGCCAGCGCATCGGCATCAGCTCCGGCGACATCCTGCGTTATCTTCGGAGACAGCATGATGTTTTCGCCGACGGTCAGATGCGGAAAGAGATTATAACTCTGGAAGACGATGCCGACGTCCTTGCGCAACTGTCTGAGCTTGGTCTGGTCCTGCTCCACCCTGTGTCCCGCGGCGGTGATACTGCCGGACTGAAACTCTTCGAGACCGTTGATGCAGCGCAGCATCGTGCTCTTGCCGGAGCCGCTGCGCCCGATGATGGCGACCACCTGTCCCGCCTCGACATTCAGCGATACACCCTTCAGAACTTCAAGGGCGCCATAACGCTTGTGCACCTGATCAATTGTTACGACCGACATGGAGAACCCTTTCGAGATGGCGGCTGAGGCGCGATAGCGGGAAGCAGATCGCGAAATAAAGAAGGGCGACGACGAAGAACACCTGGAAGGGTCTGAACGTCGCATTGTTGACGAGCTGGCCCGCGCGCGAAAGTTCCACGAAGCCCACCACGGATACGATGGAGGTGTTCTTGACGAGCTGGACAAGGAACCCCACCGTCGGAGGCAGGGAAAGCCGCAGCGCCTGCGGCAGGATGACGTAACGGTATTGCTGGAAACGCGTGAGCGCCAGCGAGGCCGAGGCTTCCCATTGCTGCTTTGGCACCGCCTGAATGGAGCCGCGCCAGATTTCCGCCAGATAGGCCGAAACATAGACCGACAGGGACACCGATGCGGCGAGCAGCGGCGGTATTTCGAACCCGAACAGCGTCAACCCGTAATAGGACATGAACAGGATCATCAGCACCGGTATCGACTGGATGATGGTGATGTAACCTGCCGCGACACTGCGGACCGATCCGTATTGCGAAAGCCGCATGATGGCGAAGAAGCCGCCAGCCAGTGAGCCGATGCTGAAGGCGATGGCGGTCAGGACGATGGACCAGCCGGCCGCACGAAGCAGGAAAAGAAATTCAGGCCAACCGAATGAGGACATCAGGCAATTCCTTCCTTGACGGTGGGCAGGACCTTGACGCGGCGGCGGAACAGCCAGTGACCGAACCATGCGAGGATGATTTTCAGCGCCAGCGCGAGAAGGAGGTAGATGATGGTGACGACGATATAGGTCTCGAAGCTTCGAAACGTCCGCTGCTCGATGATCGAAGCCGCACCGGAGAGCTCGGGTACCGAGATGAAGGAGCAGATGCTCGATGCCAGAAGCATCAGCACGAACTGGCTGGAGAGTGCCGGCCATATTTTTGCAAAGGCCGGTTTCATCACCACGTAACGAAATACCTGAAGGCGGCTGAGTGAAAGCGACAGGCCCGCCTCGACCTGTGAGCGGTGTATGGACTCCACCCCGGCGCGAATGATCTCCGTCGCATAGGCCGAAAGGTTGAGCGTCATGGCAAAGAGCGCTGCCTGTGTTCCGGACATGCGAAAGCCCACGAGCGGCAGTCCGAAGAAGACCATGAAGAGCTGGACGAGAAACGGCGTATTCCTGAGCAGTTCGACATAGGAATCGACACCGAAGCGGATGGCTCCGTTGCCGAGACTGCGCATGGCGACCAGCGCCACGGCGATCATCGTGCCGAGGACGATAGCGGTTGCCGAAAGACCTATCGTCAACAGGATGCCGCGCCAGATCAGATCCGATTCGGCAAACACGGCCTCGAAGTGAAGTGAAAAATTCATGCTGGCTCCTCCCGAATAAGCTGTTCCGGCGCGCCTGTGGAAGGGCGCGCCGGAGTTTTGCCGTCCGATCAGAATGTCGGGAGAACGGGCAGGGGCGTGCCGACCCATTTGCGGGCAATCGCGTCCAGCTCTCCATTCTGCTTGATGTAATAGATTGTATTGTTCAGCCACTGATGCAGGTCGACGGCATCCTTGCGAACGGTCATCGAGTTCGGCTGCATGGAGAAGAAGAATTTCATCTCCGTCGTCGTATCGCCGCGCAGCTTGATGGCTGCGTTGGCCTGCGCATCCGGCCCGGCGATCGCCTGCACCTGACCCGAGAAAAGAGCCTGCATGGTCGTCGCATCATCATCAAAGCGCAGGATCGTCAGGCCAAGTTCTTTCTCGCGGTTGACGAATTCGCGCTCGACGCTCGATCCGCGATTGACCCCGACAGTCATGCCTTTCAGGTCTTCCCATTTTTCAATCTTGGTATCCTTGTGAGAATAGATCCCCACCTGGAAGGCGCTGTAGGGGTTGGTGAACATCACCGCCTTGGCGCGCTCCGGCGTCGGCGCCAGCGTCGCGACAAGGAAGTCCACCTTGCCGGATTCCAGAGCCGGAATGCGTGATGGCGGCGTCAGCTGGACCATGGTGACCGGTACGCCGAGATATTTACCGACAAGTGTCGCGACATCGGCATCATACCCGACCGGATTTCCCTGCGCGTCCACAGAGCCGAAGGGCGGCGCACCCACCAGCACGCCGATCTTCACCGAGCCGCGCTTGACGATGTCATCGACGCTCTGTGCATTGGCCGAAAAACCGGTGAAGATACCGGCACAAACCGCGATCGCGGCAGCGACGGATTTAAAAGACTGAAAGATGCTCATCACTCTCTCCCTGGTTGATTGAGCTGTGGTTTATGGCCGGCTCCTCCCGGCCATGCGGTGATCTGCTATTCAGACGCGGTGCGGACGATGTTGATGCAGTCTTGCCCCTTCAGCCGCCGATTGATGTTTTCCGCGATCGTCTGCTGACGCCGCCGCACCGTTCCACTGGTCCAGCCGGACATGTGCGGCGTCATGATGATGTTATCGAGTTGATTGAATGGCAGTGCGGACGGTTGTTTCGTCGGCGCGTCTGGTGACGGATAGGCGTACCATGTGTCGATGACCGCGCCGCCGATGGTCCCGCCCTTCAGCGCGTCATAAAGCGCCTGCTCGTCTATGGTCGGGCCGCGCCCGACATTGATGATGACGGCACCGGATTTCATCGCGGCGAATGCCTCCGCATCGACGATCCCGCGTGTCGTGTCCGTTAGTGGTACGGAGACGACGATGAAATCTGCGGTCGGCCAGAATTCGTTGAGCTGATCCAGAGCGAAGGAGCGGTCAACCAGATCCGACGGTTCCACGCGGCTGCGATTGGCGACGCTGACCTGCATTCCGAACGCCTTCGCGCGGATGGCAATGGCCTTCCCGATATGACCGAATCCGAGAAGACCGACAGTCTTTCCTGAAATTTCGTCGTGCAGGCGCTCCGCTGAACCGGACCAGTAGGCCCATTGGCCGGCGCGCAATTTGTTGTCGGCATCGCGCAACGGAACATGGCGGTTCAGAATGGCTGAAAACACATATTCGGCAATCGCGGGATCATGGCCAAAGCAGTTACAGACAACGGCACTTCTCGGCAGCAGATCGAGATTGACGGCGTCATAACCGGCACCGGGAACATGAAACAGCGTCAGTCTCTCCGGCGTCGGCAACGATGCATCAAATTTGACGCCGACGATGATATCGGCGTTGCGATAGGCGTCGCGGTCTTCCTCTGTGACGAGTTGATCCGGCAGCAGAGCGATTTCCGCGCCGCCATCCACCAGGCTTGTGAAGTCATCGCTGAAACATGCGGCATTTTCGCCGTGAAAAACGATCCGTTTTGACATGTCTATTCTCCCCGCTGCGGATATTTCTGGAGATTGAAAAATGGTTGCGCTGGTGCAGGTCGGGTCACGATCACGATCGGATCCGCTCGCCCGTCACGGTCGAAAACAGGATGGCCTGATCGGGATCGATCGTCAGCGAAACCTCCTGCCGCAGTGAAAGCGTGCAATATCCGGGAACGGTCACCATCACCGCATCCATATCGCCGTCCTCGTCATGCGCCGTGCGGCCGTCTTTGAGGCGAACGGCGATGATCGAATCTGCGCCGATATGTTCGACCATCACGACCTCGCCCCGCAGAGAGGCCTCGGTCGGCTCCGTCGTCAGGGAGAGGGCGTTTGGCCGGATGCCCAGCAGCACGGTGGAAGCCGTCTCCGACTGTGGCGCATCCACCCGGATCGGGGTTGAACCGACGAAGAGGCCATCCGGCTTTTTATCAGTGACGATCAGGTTCATCGGCGGCGTGCCGATGAAGCGGGCGACATAGGTATTGGCCGGATCGGTATAGATTTCGCGCGCCGTTCCGAATTGCTGGATGATGCCGTCGCGCATCAGGGCGATTTTTGTGCCCATGGTCATGGCTTCGACCTGGTCATGCGTCACGTAGACGAAGGTTCCACCGATCTCCTGGTGCAGGCGTGAAATCTCCGAACGCATTGACGTTCGAAGCTTGGCGTCCAGATTGGAGAGCGGCTCGTCCATCAGGAACACTTCCGGTTCCCGCACCATGGCCCGCCCGAGGGCGACGCGCTGGCGCTGTCCGCCGGAGAGCGTGCGCGGGAAACGGTCGAGCATCTCCGTCAGTCCGAGGATTTTTGCGATCCTGGCGACCTTTTCGACAACTGCAGGTGATTTCTCGATCCGGCGTTTAGCCATGCCGCCGATGACCGGCAGGTGGTGCCACCAGCGAAACTGCTGCATCAACAGCGGGAAGGACATGTTCCTGCGCACGGAAAGATGCGGGTAAAGCGCGTAGGACTGAAACACGAAGGCGATATCGCGCTCGCCGGGCGGCAATTGATCGACGCGCCTGCCGCCGATCAGGATTTCCCCGCCGGAAATGCTTTCAAGGCCTGCGAGCATACGCAAGAGCGTGGATTTGCCGCAGCCCGAAGGACCGAGAAGGACGAGGAAATCTCCCTCTTCGATCGAGACATTGATGTCGCGAATGACTTCCTTCGCACCGAATTTCTTTGAGATATTATTGAGTTCAATAGCGGGCATCTGGTTTTCCTGTCAGCCTTTGACGCTGCCAGCGGTCATTCCGGCGACCACGTAGCGTTGGGCAAAGAGGTAAAAGACGATGGCGGGCAGGGTGTAGATCACCCCCACTGCCATGACGGAATGGATGGGGGTGGAGAGTTCGCCGACAAAACTGGCGAGCCCGACGGAAGCCGTCCTGAGGTTTTCACTGCTGATCAGGGTCTGCGCGAAGACATATTCGTTCCAGCCGTGGAAAAAAGAGATAACGGCGGCGGCAGCGAGCGTTGGCGTAATCAGCGGAATGATGATGCCGAGCACAATATCGAGACGCGAGCAGCCATCGACCCTTGCCGCTTCTTCGATCTCTATCGGAATGCCGTCGATCGCACCCTTGATGATCCAAGTAATGACAGGCACCACGAAAGCGGTGTTTGCCAGCACAAGGCCAGGGATCGTATTGAGCAGGTTGAGATCGCCGAATATCGAATAGAGCGGCACGACAAGCATGGCTTCCGGCAGCATCTGCGTCGCAAACAATGCGAAGCCAAGTATCGCAAGTCCTGCAAACCGGAAGCGGGAAAGGGCGTAAGCCGGCAGGACGGCAAGCAGGATGCTGAGGACGGTGGTGCCTGTGGCGACCAGAAAGCTGTTCTTCAGCCATGTCGTCACCGGAATGGTATCGAAAACCTCGAGATAGATTCCAAGCTGCGACCAGTCGGGCACGAGCCGCGGAAAGGGCGCGAAGAGTTCCGAGGACGGCGTCATGGACGTGACGAACATCCAGTAGATCGGAAAAGCCGCAAAGCCGAGCATGAAGAGGACGGCAAGGATACGGACGTAGTGGGCGTTGCCGGTGGTATTCATCAACGCTTCCCCTGTGCCTGTTCAGTCATCCGGGTGACCTTGAAATAGATGACGGTGACCAGAAGCGCGATCGACAGGCCGATCATGCCGATGGAGGCCGCTGATCCGAGATCGCGATAGACGAAACCCTGGCGATAAAGCTCGATGACGAGCGTGTTGGTCGCGCCGATCGGGCCGCCCTGCGTCATCAGCCAGATTAGGTCGAAGCGGCGCAGCGACCAGATGGTGACGAACAGCGTCAGCATCAGCACGGTCGGCTGAATGGTCGGCCATGTGGCGGTCTTGAAGATGTTGAGCCGGTCAGCGCCATCGATGACGGCAGCCTCCTTGAGCTCATGCGGCACGCCCTGCAGCGCCGCAAGGATTACCACGGAAGAGAAGGGAAATATCTGCCAGACGGTGGTGAGCAGGATAGCCGGTAGGGCGAGGTTTGGATCGTCGAGCCAGTTCTCACCGCCGAAGGGAAGGCCGAGGCCGGTGAGAACCCGGTTGAAAATGCCGTATTGTGAATTGAATATCCAGGTGAACACCAGCGCGACGGCAACGGACGGCGCGGCCCAGGGAACGGTGATGAGCGCCCGGGCGATACCCCGGCCGAAAAAAGGTGAATCGAGCAGCATTGCCGAACCGAGGCCCGTGCCGATCGCAAAGATCACGCAGGCGACGGTATAGATCGCCGTGATCCACAGCACCTTCCACAATTCGCCATCCTCGATCAGGAAGGAATAATTCTCGATACCGACGAACCGGTTGACGTTGGGCGTCAGCAGGTCGGTGGCGGTGAAGCTCATGAAGAACTGCTGGACCAGCGGATAAAACTGAAACAGCAGTAGATAGATGCCGACCGGTGCGGCGAAGAGATAAGGAGTCAACGGATGACCGTCGAGCCTTGCTCTTGCGAACTGGGCACGTTTCATAACTGACCTCGAGGGAAATAGAGCCGGGGTTGCGGAGGCCGTTCAGGCAGCCTCCGCATCGATTTCAGCGAAGCACGCGCCGCTCCACCAGCGTTTGGGCGCGATCCATGGCGTCCTTTGGATCGGCGTTTTCGAGAAGGACCTTCAACACCTGCTCGAGCACGATCTGCTGGATTTCGGGCGTCTTGCCCTCATGTCCCATCACAAGCTGCGGAAGGGCATTCTGCATCTGGCCTTCATAGACCTTCAGCCATGGCCGCTTCGCCTGCTCTTCGGCAGACATGTCGATCTTGGTGCCGACACCCGTCCCCATGGCTGCCTGAAGACCTTTCTGGTTTTCGGGGGAATAGGCCCATTTGATGAAGGCGCCCGCCGCATCCTTGTGTTTCGTGTTGGCGTTGACCACGAGGGCCGTCATGATGAGGCCTTGGGCCTTGTCCGGGAAAGGCGAGGGTGCTGCGGCGAAATTGAGCTGCGGGGCGTTCTGGTTGAAGATTGCCGCCACGCCGCCATTATCGACATTCATGGCGATCTTGCCTTCCCAGAACATGCGGCGATAGGTGGCCGCGTCAGCGCCGCGTGGCGTCACAGAGGCATCATAAACCTGCTTGTAGGCGGTAACGCCCTTGATGACGTCAGGGCTATTGAGCGTGAGCTTGCCGTCCTTGTCGCTCCAGCGACCGCCAAATCCGAAGACGTAGTTGCAGAGATCCTGCCAGAAACCGGCGCGCTCCGCCATCGTGGCGCGGTAGGCATAACCATAAACGCCGTCCTTGGTTTTCTCCTTGGCGGCCGACAGGAAGCTTTCGAAATCCTTCGGTGGTTCCGGCAGGATGTCCTTGTTGTACAGCAGCGCATAACCCGTCGTGTCGAACAGCAGACCGTAACGGACGTCCTTCACCTTCATGAAGCGGTCCGGCCCCAGGAAGTCGTGATCCTTGTCGCTGATCAGATCATCGAGCGGCAGCAGGCGCCCGGATGGAATGGCAGCGAAGAAATCGGTCTGGTCGAAGCGCACGAGGTCCGGTCCACCGCCGCCACCCATCTGGGTGAAGACGGTGTTGGCGAGGCTGGAAAACGGAATTGCGATGGGTTCAACTTCGACCTTGTCCTGACTTTCGTTGAACTTCTGGATCCAGGCCTTGACCCGGTCGCCACGTCCGGCTTCCGCAAAAACCGCGGCGGCGAAGGTGATCTTGTCCTTGGCCAGCGCAGGGGCTGCCCAGGATGCAAGCGCCGTCGCCATTGTGGCCGCAATCAAGGATTTTACGATATTGCTCATCCATGCTCCTCCCTGAGCTTTTTTGTGGCGCCTCCCGAGCGCCATAAGTCATTGTAAAATATGTATTTCAGAAATCTTTCTTCATGGCGGCCGGATAGTGGGCATCCAATGGCGCCGCTGTTTCAAATCTTGAAAATCGGTTCGATACTGCAATCCAGCAGGCGAGGGTCTATGCCCGTTTCCATTTCATCGAACATGGAATCGACGAAGCCGACCAAGGCGTCCGTTGCGGCAAGCGCCGTGTCCAGATGGCGGTTCGCGACGGCATTCAGGACCGAAAGATGGCAGTCGACTGTCTGCGTCAGGTCGGATTTTCCATGTGTCACCGTGTGGTGAATGAAGCCGATGCGCCGATAGATCGTGTGCAGCGGCCGCAGGGTATGTTCGAGGAAGGGTTCGTTCGCCGCCGCCAGCAATATCTGGTCAATCCGACGGTCGAGCAGGTTGAATTCGCTGAGCGTGATCTGCTCCCGCCGTTCACGCAGGGCACGTTCAATATGCAGCATCTGATTGCGATGGGAGAGGCTTGCCCGTTCCACCGCCAGCCGCATGACGAAGCGTTCCATGTCCCGGCGAAGCTGTAGCAGCAGGCGCTCACGCGCTAGATCGATGGGCGCGACCCTGAGGCCGTGGCGGGGCAGCACCACCAGCAGCGTATCGGCGGCAAGACGGCTGACGGCATTATGAACCGGCGTCCGGCCCAGCCCCGTCGCATCCTGCAATTCCTGCAATGTCAGTTGCCGGCCGGGCTTCAGCTCGCAATTGATCAGCAGTTCCTCGATGCGCTCATAAGCGAGATCGAAGAAGTTGACGCGGTTTGCGCGCTTCGGCTTTTCGCCGTCTTTTACCAATTCCGGCTTTGTCTGCTTGCGTGCCATCTCCGGTCTCCTCCCGTCGCGGTCAACGAACTCAGTACATAAATCGGTATAAAACATGTTGTGAAATTTTACAAGCAACATTATTGTCCTGATCGAGACTGGCTGGGAGGCTGGTCAGTCAATCGGGAGACGCGACCGAGGTGGGCGCGCGGAGGAGCTAATGAAGATTACGTCTGTCGAAACTTTGCGGACCGAGGAGTTCTCAAATGTGCTTTGGGTGCGCATCCACACCGATGCCGGGGTGATCGGGCTGGGTGAGACCTTCTATGGCGCAGGCGCGGTCGAGGCTCATATCCATGATGTGCTCGCCGGTCGCCTGCTTGGCCGCGACCCGATGCGGATTGAGGCGCATTCCCGCGAACTGGTGAATCTGCCGATGGCGCAGGCCTCGACTGGCGCCGAATATCGTGCGGCTTCGGCGATCGATCTGGCGCTGTGGGATATTTTCGGCAAGGTCTGCAACCAGCCGGTCCATCAGATGCTGGGCGGCCTCTGCCACGATCGTATTCCCGTCTACAATACCTGCGCCGGTTACGGTTATGTTCGGTCCAACAAGATCAAGCCGGTCGATACCTGGAATTTTCGCGACGATGCCGAAGGCCCCTATGAAGATCTCAAGGCTTTCATGACGGATGCGGGCGCGCTTGCCGAAAACCTGCTGGAGCAGGGCATTTCGGCGATGAAAATCTGGCCATTCGATCCCGCGGCCATCGAAAACGACGGACGCTATATCACCAGCGAGCAGTTGCGCGCAGCCCTTTTGCCGTTCGAGCAGATACGCAAATGTGTGGGTGACCGCATGCAAATCATGGTGGAGTTTCACAGCCTCTGGAACCTGCCGACGATCAAGAAAATCGCCCGCGAACTCGAGGCTTTCGACCCGACATGGTACGAGGACCCGATACGGATGAATTCGGTATCCGCCCTTTCGGAACTGGCCGCCTCCACCAGCGTGCCGATCTGTGCCTCGGAAACGCTCGGTTCCCGCTTCCCCTACAAGGACATGCTGGAAGCCGGTGCGATCGGCATCGTCATGACTGACCTCGTCTGGACCGGCGGCCTGACCGAAGGCCGCAAGATTGCCGCGCTGGCTGATACCTATCATCGCCCCTACGCGCCGCATGATTGCACCGGGCCTGTCGCCTATGCCGCGGCCGTTCATTCCTCTTTTTCGCAGACCAACACCATGATCCAGGAGTCGGTGCGCGCTTTTTATACCGGCTGGTATAGCGAGCTGGTGACAAATCTGCCTGTCATCGAAAACGGCTTCGTGCTGCCGATGGAAGGACCCGGCCTCGGCACCGAATTGCTGCCCAAGGTCTTCGAGCGGCCGGACCTGACGGTCCGCGTCAGCACGCTGTGAGGAGGGCATCATGATCAATCAGACCATCTTCGATCTCTCCGGGCGCACGGCGCTTGTTACCGGTTCTTCACGCGGCCTCGGCCGCGCAATGGCGGAAGGACTTGCCGTTGCAGGGGCACGCATCCTCATCAACGGCACCGATCCGTCACGTGTCGCGCAAACGGTAGAGGAGTTTCGCAATGCCGGCCATGATGCCGAGGCGGTCGCCTTTGACGTCACCTCCGAAAACGCAATCATTGAGGCTTTCGCCAGGCTTGATGAGCAGGGGATAGACGTCGACATTCTCGTCAACAATGCCGGCATCCAGTTCCGCAAACCGATGATCGAGCTGGAGACGGCGGACTGGCAGCGGGTGATCGACACCAACCTCACAAGCGCCTTCATGATCGGCCGTGAGGCTGCAAAACGGATGATCCCGCGGGGATATGGCAAGATCGTCAATATCGGCTCGCTGACCAGCGAACTGGCCCGCGCAACGGTGGCGCCCTACACCGTGGCCAAGGGCGGCATCAAGATGCTGACCCGCACCATGGCGGCGGAGTGGGCGCAATATGGCATACAGGCCAACGCCATCGGCCCCGGCTACATGCTGACCGACATGAATCAGGCGCTGATCGACAATCCGGAATTCGACGCCTGGGTGAAGGCGCGCACGCCTGCGAAACGCTGGGGCAAGCCGCAGGAACTCGTCGGAACTGCTGTGTTCCTCTCTGCTTCGGCCTCCGACTACGTCAATGGCCAGATAATCTATGTCGACGGCGGAATGCTGTCGGTTCTTTAGGACCGCTGCCATCCTTGATGCCAACAGAAATTGACGGGAGGAGACGCGCATGCGCGGAATCGTCATTCATGCAGCAAAAGACCTGCGGGTAGAGGAAATTGCTGGCCAGCCACTTGCCGCGGACGAGGTGCGGGTGGCTGTTGCCGTCGGCGGAATTTGCGGCTCGGATCTGCATTATTATAACCATGGCGGCTTCGGCACGGTGCGCGTTCGCGAGCCGATGGCGCTCGGTCATGAGTTTGCCGGCACGGTGGCTGAGGTGGGCAGTTCCGTTTCGCATCTCGTGCCCGGCATGCGCGTGGCCGTCAATCCGAGCCTGCCTTGCGGCACCTGCCGCTATTGCGGTGAGGGCATGCAGAATCAGTGCCTGGACATGCGCTTCATGGGTAGCGCCATGCGCTCCCCCCATGTTCAGGGCGGTTTCCGTGAAATCGTGACGGTCCATTCGACGCAGCCGGTACCGATTGCCGACGGGCTTTCCATGGGTGAGGCAGCGATGGCCGAGCCTTTGGCCGTGTGCCTCCATGCCGCGCGTCAGGCCGGATCGCTTCTGGGCAAGACGGTGCTGATAACCGGCGCCGGACCGATCGGCATGCTGAGCCTGCTTGTTGCCCGTCTTGCCGGAGCGGCGCATATCGTCGTTACAGATGTCGCCGACGCACCGCTCGATCTGGCGCGCCGTATCGGCGCGGATGAAGCCGTCAACATCCTGCGCGATGTCGGCCTGCTTGAGAAATACCGATTTGAAAAAGGCGTCTTCGACGTCCTGTTCGAAGCTTCCGGCAATCAGGCGGCTCTGGTCCCGGCGCTGGATCTGCTCCGACCGGGCGGCGTGATCGTCCAGCTCGGGCTCGGTGGCGACTTTACCATTCCGATGAACCTCATCGTTGCAAAAGAGCTGCAGCTGCGCGGAACGTTCCGCTTCCACGAGGAGTTTGCGCAGGCGGTGAACATGATGGGACGCGGCCTGATCGATGTTAAGCCTTTGATCAGTGCCACATTGCCGTTCGATCAGGTCCGGGAGGCCTTCGATATTGCCGGTGACCGCGCAAAAAGCATGAAAGTGCAGCTTGCCTTCAGTGGAGCAGCCTGATGAAGCCCGTTATCGTCAGGCCGCTGACGGCGGAGGCCTTCGCGCCATTCGGCTCGGTCGCCGATATATCTTCACTCGATCAGCTGGCGTCACTAACGCATGCCTATGAGGGGACCGGCGACGCAAAAACGCCCGTGCTTCAACTCGTACAGGCGAAGGCAATGCCTGGCGCGCGATTCATCTCGCAAATGGAAATACATCCATTCTCCAGCCAGACTTTTTTGCCGCTCGACCAGTCGTCATCTCTGATCGTGGTCTGCGAGGCCGGTGAAGACGGGACGCCGGATGAAACCACCTTCCAGGCCTTTCTGGCAGGCCCCAGCCAGATCGTCACCTATCGTTGCGGTGTCATGCACCACAGGCTGACACCGCTTGCGCCTTCCGGCATATTTGCCATGACGATGTGGCAGACGGGACGTGGTGGAGACACCGTCCTTTACCCGCTGCAAACGCCTGTATCGGTGGATATGTCCAACATTTCTTCGTGAATTTTTGCCCGGGATACGCGCAATATCCGGGATAGACAATTTGCATTCCTGGCGTCGTTCGTGCTTTTGTCTGCCGCAACAGTCCGGTCCAGCGCCGGACGCGGGCCGAAGGGACGGAAATCATGGATGACAAGCGAAGCGTCGATCATCTTGTCCTGCCGGTGCGGGATCTCGGTATCGCGGCTCGCCGACTTCAATCTCTCGGCTTCACGGTCGCGCCACCGGCTCTCCATCCATTCGGCACGCAAAACGCCTGTGTTTTCTTTCAGGATGGAACCTATATCGAGCCGCTGGCGATTGCTGAGCCAGCTAAGTATATTGCGTCGATAGAGAAGGGCGATGTCTTCACCGGAAGGGATCAGGCGTTCAGAAAGCATCATGGCGATGACGGTTTTTCGGCTCTCGTCGCCAAAACAGGCGACGCTACTGCCGATCATCAACGCTTCGTCGCGGCGGGCCTGTCCGCCGGCGATCTTTTTGAATTTTCGCGGCCGGTTCAGATGCCGGACGGTTCGCGCAGCGAAGCGGCATTCCGGCTGGCTTTTGCGGCAAGCGGGGCGGCGGCGGATTTTTTCCTGTTCGGCTGCCAGCGGCTGAAGGCTTTGCCGGGTGACCGCACGATGCTCGAGCGGCACGCCAACGCTGTCACGGGGCTCCGCGAAATCGTGCTGTTTTCCGGCGGAGATGCGAAAGCGGCTCGTCTGATCGAAACGGTCTTCGCCTGTGAGACAATGATGTCTCCAGATGGAGATATGATTTTCGCAACCGGCAATGCTTGCATCCGATTGACCAAAAAGCCGGCCTTCGCCAGCCTTGACCTAGTTGCTTCAAATCGAGGAGACGGCGGGCTGCGCGGCGTGGGCGTCGTCTTCTCCGTCGACGATCTTGCCGTGACAGCGGCAGTACTTGCTGCTAATGGCGTTTCGAGCATGGAAGCGGGCGGCCGTCTGGTGGTGCCCGCAGCACCCGGTCAGGGCGTCGCCTTCGCCTTCGAGGAAATATGATGAGCGTTACCAACAATCTCAAAGTCACCGCCGGCGATGGCGCCAGCAAGGTTTCCTTCTGCAACAGCGAACGTTTTTCGCTGATCGCCGGCCCCTGCCAGATGGAAAGCCGCGACCATGCCTTCATGATCGCCGGCGTGCTCAAGGAGCTGTGCGATAGTCTGGGTATCGGCCTCGTTTACAAATCCTCCTTCGACAAGGCGAACCGCACTTCGCTTTCCGGCAAGCGCGGCATCGGCCTGGACAGCGCGATGGAGATTTTCGCCGATCTCAAGAAGGAATTCGGCTTTCCGGTTCTGAGCGACATTCATACCGAGGAACAATGCGCCATCGTGTCCGAAGTGGTTGATGTGTTGCAGATCCCGGCCTTCCTCAGCCGGCAGACCGATCTTCTCGTCGCCGCCGCGAAAACCGGCCGCGTCATCAATGTCAAGAAGGGCCAGTTCCTCGCCCCCTGGGACATGAAGAACGTGCTGGCCAAGCTGAATGAGAGCGGCAATCCGAATGTGCTCCTGTGCGAGCGCGGCGCCTCCTTCGGTTACAACACGCTTGTTTCCGACATGCGCTCCTTGCCGATCATGGCTTCACTCGGTGCGCCTGTTGTCTTTGACGCCACGCATTCGGTTCAGCAGCCGGGCGGGCAGGGCGGCTCAACGGGCGGCCAGCGTGAATTCGTCGAGACTTTGGCGCGCGCGGCGGTGGCTGTCGGCGTTGCCGGCCTCTTCATCGAAACCCATGAGGACCCGGACAATGCGCCTTCCGATGGCCCCAACATGGTCCACCTGAAAGACATGCCGAAACTGCTGGAAAAGCTCCTCGCCTTCGACGCCATCACCAAAGCCTGAGGGGCCGGCGCGGTTTGTGCCAATCGATTTTAAATGGCGGGCGGGCCGTTTCTACCGTCCGCCGTCATTGTAATTTCTTCGTCATCGTCTAAGACAGGCGACGGAAAATATCTGTTCCATTCCCAAGGGAGAGACCATGACTGCCATTACCGATATCATCGCGCGCGAAATCCTCGACAGCCGCGGCAACCCGACCGTTGAAGTCGATGTTTACCTCGAAGACGGCTCCATGGGCCGTGCGGCCGTTCCTTCGGGCGCTTCCACCGGCGCGCATGAGGCGGTTGAACTGCGCGATGGCGGCAAGCGCTATCTCGGCAAGGGCGTGGAAAAGGCGGTTGAAGCCGTCAATACCGAAATCTTCGATGCCATCGGCGGTTTCGACGCTGAAAACCAGATCCAGATCGACCAGATGATGATCGCGCTTGACGGCACGCCGAACAAGTCGCGCATCGGCGCCAACGCCATCCTCGGCGTTTCGCTTGCTGTCGCCAAGGCTGCTGCCGAAGCCTCCGGCCTGCCGCTTTACCGTTATGTCGGTGGCCCGAACGCGCATCTGCTGCCGGTTCCGATGATGAACATCATCAATGGCGGCGCGCATGCCGATAACCCGATCGATTTCCAGGAATTCATGATCCTGCCGGTTGGCGCGGAAAACATCCGTGAAGCCGTGCGCATGGGCTCGGAAGTGTTCCATACGCTCAAAAAAGAACTGTCCGCACAGGGCCACAACACCAATGTCGGTGATGAGGGCGGTTTTGCACCGGGTCTCGAAAGCGCGCCTGCTGCTCTCGATTTCATCATGAAGTCGATCGAAAAGGCTGGCTACCGTCCGGGCGACGACATGTTCATCGGTCTCGACTGTGCTGCGACCGAATTCTTCAAGAACGGCAACTACGTTTATGAAGGCGAAGGCAAGACCCGTTCGCCGATCGAGCAGGCCGAATATCTGGCCGAACTCGTTGCCAAGTATCCGATCATCTCCGTCGAAGACGGCATGGCTGAAGACGACTGGGACGGCTGGAAGGCTCTGACCGATCTCATCGGCAACAAGTGCCAGCTGGTGGGCGACGATCTCTTCGTCACCAATTCCGCCCGCCTTCGCGATGGTATCAAGATGGGTGTCGCAAACTCCATCCTCGTCAAGGTCAACCAGATCGGCTCGCTCTCTGAGACGCTCGATGCGGTCGAAACCGCGCACAAGGCCGGCTACACCGCCGTCATGTCGCACCGTTCGGGTGAGACGGAAGACTCCACCATCGCCGATCTCGCTGTTGCGACGAACTGCGGTCAGATCAAGACCGGCTCGCTTGCCCGTTCCGACCGGCTCGCAAAGTACAACCAGCTGATCCGCATTGAGGAAATGCTCGGCCCGCAGGCTGCCTACGCCGGCCGTTCGATCCTGCGCGGGTAACATGTGTTCTCGGGGCGGTAGAGCCCCGCTGACCGGTTGACCGAGGTTGACAACAGGTCTGGCAACACATTCGACGTCATCCTCGGCCTTGTGCCGAGGATCTGCCAATGTCCCACCAACTTGAGACGTTGCAGATGCTCGGGACAAGCCCGAGTATGACGGAGGAGAGATTAAAGGACTTCGTCAGCAGTTTGAGCCCGCCCTCCGGCGGGCTTTTTCATGCCGATCCGCCGATCATAATTTAAGGTCAACGGATAGTTAAACAATCCGGCTTAGTCTCAGAATCACGTTGTGCGTTTTAGGGCTTCTCTCCGGCATGTGGACCAGACATCATAAAAAAAGACGATTCGGCCGTTTGATCGTTCCGGCCATCACGATCGCTTTTCTTTCCTATTTCGGTTATCATTCCATCCATGGTGACTTTGGCCTTCAGGCGACGGAACGGCTGGAGCGGCAGCGTATTACCCGGACGGCTGAGCTCGCAAAGCTGACGCAGGCGCGTGTGGCGCTGGAGCGGCAGGTGGAATTGCTGAGCGATGGCTCGCTGGAGCGGGACATGATCGATGAAATTTCCCGTTACCAGCTGAATATGTCCCGCACGGACGAAATCGTCATCATGAACACATATTTCTAATTAACCTAAATCAAGTTAATTTAACATTTTTTATTTATTCACAGCATCTTAGCGTGAATATGTGCCATGCGTTTAAAGCATTGCTGCATGGCATTTTCTTGCATATGGTACGCGCCACTCTATCCATTCAAACGGCAACTCAGGGAGGGATGAATGGCGCCGCGAAAACCAGCGACCGTATCCGGCCGCAAGACCACGGCAAAGTCCGCAACCGAATTCACCGGCAAGAACAGCCCGGACTTCTCGAAGGACGAAGAGCTTCACGCTTACCGTGAAATGCTTTTGATCCGCCGTTTCGAAGAAAAGGCAGGCCAGCTTTACGGCATGGGCTTCATCGGTGGTTTCTGTCACCTCTACATCGGCCAGGAAGCCGTCGTTGTCGGCATGCAGATGTCGCAGAAGGAAGGCGATCAGGTCATCACCGCTTACCGTGACCACGGCCACATGCTTGCTTTGGGCATGAGCGCGCGTGGCGTCATGGCCGAGTTGACCGGCCGCAAGGGTGGCCTGTCGAAAGGCAAGGGCGGCTCCATGCACATGTTCTCCAAGGAGAAACATTTTTACGGCGGCCACGGCATCGTTGGCGCGCAGGTTTCGCTTGGAACCGGTCTCGCCTTCGCCAACAAATATCGCGGCAACGACAATGTGTCCGTGACCTATTTCGGTGACGGCGCGGCAAATCAGGGCCAAGTCTACGAGAGCTTCAACATGGCTGCTCTCTGGAAGCTGCCGATCATCTATATCGTCGAGAACAACCGTTACGCCATGGGCACTTCGACCGCCCGCGCCACCGCCCAGTCGAACTATTCGCTGCGCGGCCAGTCCTTCGGCATTCCCGGCGTTCAGGTGGATGGCATGGATGTGCGCGCCGTCAAGGCCGCCGCCGATCAGGCGCTGGAACATTGCCGTTCCGGCAAGGGTCCGATCATCCTGGAAATGCTGACCTACCGTTATCGTGGTCACTCCATGTCGGACCCGGCGAAATACCGCTCCAAGGACGAAGTGCAGAAGATGCGCTCCGAACATGACCCGATCGAGCAGGTCAAGGCACGGCTTCTGGACCATGGCTGGGCAAGTGAAGACGAATTGAAGGCCATCGACAAGGATGTCCGTGATATCGTTGCCGACAGCGCCGACTTCGCCCAGAACGACCCCGAGCCGGATGTATCCGAGCTCTACACCGACATTCTGCTCTGATCGGGAAAGGGAAACCCATGCCTGTAGAAATTCTTATGCCCGCCCTTTCCCCGACCATGGAGGAAGGCACGCTTTCCAAGTGGCTTAAAAAGGAAGGCGACAAGGTCACCTCCGGCGACGTGATTGCCGAGATCGAGACTGACAAGGCGACCATGGAAGTGGAGGCCGTGGACGAAGGCGTCATCGGCAAGTTGCTGATCGATGCCGGCACCGAAGGCGTCAAGGTCAATACGCCGATCGCCGTTCTCATCCAGGAAGGCGAAAGCGCCGACGACATCTCTTCCTCTGCCAAGAAGGAAGAGCCGAAGGCCGAAGCCGCAAATTCCGGTTCTGATGCCGCCGGCGGCAAGACCCGCGAAGCTGCCGAAGAGCCGAGCGCTGCCAAGGAAGCCGCAAAGGTTCCGGCAGCCCCGAAGATCGATGTCGCAGCCGATCCGGATATCCCGGAAGGTACGGAAATGGTGATGACGACGGTGCGTGAAGCACTGCGCGACGCCATGGCCGAAGAGATGCGCGCCGACGAAAAAGTTTTCGTCATGGGTGAAGAAGTCGCCGAATATCAGGGCGCATACAAGATCACTCAAGGGTTGCTGCAGGAATTTGGCGAGCGCCGCGTCATCGACACCCCGATCACCGAGCATGGTTTTGCCGGTATCGGCGTCGGCGCTGCGATGACGGGCCTGCGCCCCATCGTCGAATTCATGACCTTCAACTTCGCCATGCAGGCGATCGACCAGATCGTCAACTCGGCGGCAAAGACGCTTTACATGTCGGGCGGCCAGATGGGCGCACCGATGGTGTTCCGTGGTCCCTCGGGCGCTGCTGCCCGCGTTGGTGCGCAGCATTCGCAATGTTACGCCGCATGGTACAGCCATATTCCGGGCCTCAAGGTCGTCATGCCTTACACGGCAGCCGATGCCAAGGGTCTGCTGAAAGCGGCTATCCGCGATCCGAACCCGGTCATTTTCCTGGAAAATGAAATTCTCTACGGTCAGAGCTTCGAAGTGCCGAAGCTCGATGATTTCGTGCTGCCGATCGGCAAGGCGCGTATCCATCGCAAGGGCAAGGATGCGACCATCGTTTCCTTCGGTATCGGCATGACCTACGCGATCAAGGCGGTTGCGGAACTCGAAAAGCTCGGCATCGATGTTGAGCTGATCGATCTGCGCACCATCCGTCCGATGGACCTGCCGACCGTTATCGAATCGGTCAAGAAGACCGGTCGTCTGGTCACGGTCGAGGAAGGTTTCCCGCAGTCATCGGTCGGTGACTTCATCGCCAACCAGGTCATGCGCGCCGCTTTCGATTATCTCGATGCGCCGATCCTGACGATTGCCGGCAAGGATGTTCCGATGCCTTACGCGGCGAACCTCGAAAAGCTGGCTCTGCCCAACGTCGATGAAGTCGTTCAGGCTGTCAAAACCGTCTGCTACAAGTAAAGGAGGATTTTGTGAGCAAAATAAAACAAATCCTCCCGGCGCCGGAAAATTGGTATCGCGTTTTAGGTTCAAAAGGGGCGCCTCAGTTCGAGCGCGTCGTTTTTTGGGCTGTTATCAATGACGGCGAAGGCGATGTGATTGCCGGTGTCCCGCGCGAGTATATCGGCGTCATCGGCGCCGTGAGCGAATGGCTGAACGATGTCGCCGGATATATCGAAGTCTCGCCATCGCAGCTGGATCGGCTGGCGGAACATCCTGAAGAGCTGGAACAATATAATCTCGTTTGGGGGGACTAGTCATGCCTATCAACATCACCATGCCTGCCCTTTCTCCGACGATGGAAGAGGGCAATCTGGCCAAGTGGCTGGTCAAGGAAGGCGACAAGGTCGCCCCCGGTGACGTGATCGCCGAGATCGAGACCGACAAGGCGACCATGGAAGTGGAAGCCGTCGACGAGGGTACGGTCGCCAAGCTCGTGGTTCCCGCTGGTAGCGAAGGGGTCAAGGTCAACGCCCTGATCGCAATTCTCGCCGCCGATGGCGAGGACGTGGCTGAAGCGGCAAAGGGCGGCGATGCCGCTCCTGCGAAAGCCGAGGCTCCCAAGCAGGAAGCCGCTAAGGCCGAAGCGCCGAAGGAAGAAACAGCACCTGCCAAGGCTGAAAAGCCGGCCGCCGATCAGGCGCCCGCGTCTTCCACGCCTGCACCGGTTGCAAAGTCCGGTGAGCGCATCTTTGCTTCGCCGCTTGCCCGCCGTCTTGCCAAGGAAGCCGGTCTCGACCTCTCGGCCGTCTCCGGTTCCGGCCCGCATGGCCGCATCATCAAGACCGACGTGGAAAAGGCTGCCGCTTCCGGCGGTGCGAAGGCTGCTCCGGCCGCCGCTGCATCGCCAAGTGCACCGGCTCCGGCCCTTGCCAAGGGGCAATCGGACGAAGCGGTTCTCAAGCTGTTCGAACCGGGTTCCTACGAGCTCGTGCCGCATGACGGCATGCGCAAGGTCATCGCCAAGCGTCTGGTCGAATCCAAGCAGACGGTTCCGCATTTCTACGTTTCCGTGGATTGCGAGCTCGACACGCTTCTGGCGTTGCGCGCCCAGCTCAATGCGGCTGCTCCGGAAAAGGACGGCAAGCCGGTCTACAAGCTGTCGGTCAACGACATGGTCATCAAGGCGCTGGCGCTTTCGCTGCGCGATGTACCTGACGCCAACGTCTCCTGGACGGAAAGCGCCATGGTCAAGCACAAGCACTCGGATGTCGGCGTTGCCGTTTCCATTCCGGGTGGCCTGATCACGCCGATCATCCGCAAGGCGGAAGAAAAGTCGCTCTCCACCATCTCCAACGAGATGAAGGACTACGGCAAGCGCGCGAAAGAGCGCAAGCTGAAGCCCGAGGAGTATCAGGGTGGCACGACCGCCGTGTCCAACATGGGCATGATGGGCGTGAAAAGCTTCTCCGCCGTCATCAACCCGCCGCATGCCACCATTCTGGCGGTCGGTGCGGGCGAACAGCGGGCAGTCGTGAAGAATGGCGAGATCAAGATCGCCAACGTCATGACCGTCACGCTCTCGACCGACCATCGCTGCGTCGATGGCGCGCTCGGAGCCGAACTGATCGGCGCCTTCAAGCGCTATATCGAAAACCCGATGGGCATGCTGGTTTGATCGGAGAGTAAGATGGTGAAGTCGGTCCTCTGCTTTGGCGATTCCCTCACCTGGGGATCAAATGCGGAAACGGGTGGCCGGCACAGCCATGACGATCTTTGGCCGAGCGTCTTGCAAAAGGCGCTCGGGCCTGACGTGCATGTGATCCACGAAGGGCTGGGCGGTCGCACCACCGCCTATGACGACCACACCGCCGATTGTGACCGCAATGGCGCCAGATTGCTGCCGACGCTGCTGCACAGCCATGCGCCGCTCGATCTCGTCATCATCATGCTCGGCACCAATGACATGAAGCCGTCGATCCACGGGTCGGCCATTGTCGCCATGAAGGGTATCGAGCGGCTGGTAAAGCTCACGCGCAACCATGTCTGGCAGGTACCCGACTGGGAAGCGCCTGGTGTGCTGATCGTCGCGCCGCCGCAGCTCTGCGAAACGGCGAACCCCGTCATGGGGGCGATCTTTCGTGATGCGATTGATGAATCGGCGATGCTGGCCTCCGTTTACCGCGACCTTGCGGACGAGCTCGATTGCGGATTTTTCGATGCAGGGTCCGTCGCCCACACGACGCCGGTGGATGGCGTTCATCTCGATGCTGAAAACACAGGGGCCATCGGCCGCGGGCTGGAGCCCGTCGTCCGCATGATGCTCGGACTTTGACACTCATTCTCGTTTCGGGACGGTTTGCCGTCATCCGAACAAGACAAGGCAGGATTTTCAATGGCTCAATTTTATGACGTCATCATCATCGGTTCGGGACCGGGCGGTTATATTGCCGCGATCCGCGCAGCCCAGCTCGGCATGAAGGTTGCCGTCGTGGAGCGCGAGCATCTGGCAGGTATCTGCTCCAACTGGGGCTGCATTCCGACCAAAGCCCTGCTGCGCACCGCCGATGTCATGCACACTGCCACCCACGCCAAAGATTACGGCCTTACGCTGGAAGGCTCGATCAAGCCGGATGTGAAGGCAATCGTCGCCCGCTCGCGCGGCATTGCCGCTCGCATGAACAATGGTGTCGGTTTCCTGTTCAAGAAGAACAAGGTCGATATCATCTGGGGTGAAGCCAAGATCACCAAGCCGGGCGAAATCGTAGTCGGCAAGTCAACCAAGCCGGTGGTACAGCCGCAGGGCCCCGTGCCGAAGAACACGCTGGGCGAGGGCACCTACACTGCCAAGCACATCATCGTCGCAACTGGCGCGCGCCCGCGTGCGCTGCCAGGCATTGAGCCCGATGGCAAGCTGATCTGGACTTATTTCGAGGCAATGAAGCCGGAAGAAATGCCGAAGTCGCTGCTCGTCATGGGCTCGGGCGCCATTGGCATCGAATTCGCCAGCTTCTACCGCACCATGGGTGTGGACGTGACCGTTGTCGAAATCATGAGCCAGGTCATGCCTGTAGAAGACGCGGAAATCTCCACCTTCGCCAAGAAGCAGCTCGAAAAGCAGGGCATGAAAATCCATCTGGAAACCAAGGTTTCCAAGGTGGAGAAAGGCGCGAACTCCATCACCGCGACGCTGGAGAAGAAGGACGGTTCTTCCGAGAAGATCACCGCAGATCGCATGATCTCCGCCGTCGGCGTCGTTGCCAATATCGAAGGCATCGGCCTGGAGGCTGCTGGCGTGAAGACCGATCGCGGCTTCATCGTCATCGACGGTTATGGCAAGACCAACGTTCCCGGCATCTACGCCATCGGCGACGTTGCTGGCCCGCCTCTGCTTGCCCACAAGGCTGAGCACGAAGCTGTCATCTGCGTCGAAAAGATCGCCGGTCTGCCGAATGTTCACCCGATGGACAAGCTGAAGATTCCAGGCTGCACCTATTGCAACCCGCAGGTTGCCTCGGTTGGTCTCACCGAAGCCAAGGCAAAGGAACAGGGCCGCGATATTCGCGTCGGCCGCTTCTCCTTTGCGGCAAACGGCAAGGCGGTCGCGCTTGGCGAAGACCAGGGCTTGGTCAAAACCATCTTCGACAAGAAGACCGGCGAGCTCCTCGGCGCCCATATGGTCGGCGCGGAAGTGACCGAACTCATTCAGGGCTTTGTCGTCGCCATGAATCTGGAGACGACAGAAGAAGATTTGATGCACACCATCTTCCCCCATCCGACCATTTCGGAATCGATGAAGGAAAGCGTGCTCGACGCTTACGGACGTGTGCTCAACGCATAAGTGCCGCGTGATACCCGGCATTGTCTAACCTTGCCGGGTGTCCCATATGTCTCGATGAAGCCTTAAGGCGGGGCTGTTGTTTCAGGGAGCGTGGAATGGAAAGTGTAGGCTGGATTGCAGCAATCATCATCGGCGGTCTCGCCGGCTGGCTTGCTGGAAAGCTCATGGACATGCGTTTCGGCATTTTCATGAACATTGTGCTTGGCATTGTCGGTTCGGTGGTGGCTGTTGCGCTGCTTCGCAGTCTCGATGTCTTCGTGCAGGACAGCAGGCTCGGTTATTTCGTCACGTCTTTCCTGGGCGCCAGCCTGCTGCTGTTTGTGGCAAAGCTGGTGCGGCGCTAACGGGCCGCATGACCGGAAAGGGCTTACGCTTTTTCTGGAATTGTTCTAAAGCATCCGGCCAACAGGTGTTTAGATCGCTACAGGCGATGGAAGCAGGTTTTTAATGGTCACTATTCTCGACAGGACATCGTCCGACGAAAAGCGCATCCGCCATCCGGAAAAGGCGCATAAGCCCGATACCGAGGTGATGCGCAAGCCGGAGTGGATCCGCGTCAAGGCACCGACCTCCAAGGGTTATCACGAGACGCGCGAACTGGTGCGCAGCCACAAGCTCGTCACGGTGTGCGAGGAAGCCGGCTGTCCGAATATCGGCGAGTGCTGGGAGAAGAAACACGCGACCTTCATGATCATGGGTGAAATCTGCACCCGTGCCTGCGCCTTCTGCAACGTCGCGACCGGCAAGCCCAATGCGCTTGATATGGACGAGCCTGAGAATGTCGCCAAGGCCGTCAAGCAGATGGGCCTTTCGCACGTCGTCATCACCTCGGTAGACCGCGACGATCTCGCCGATGGCGGTGCTGAACATTTCGAAAAGGTCATCTGGGCGATCCGCGCCGCGTCTCCGACGACGACCATCGAAATCCTCACGCCCGACTTCCTGAAGAAGCCCGGCGCGCTGGAGCGTGTCGTGGCCGCCAAGCCAGACGTCTTCAACCACAATATGGAAACCGTTCCGGGCAATTACCTGACGGTTCGCCCCGGTGCGCGCTATTTCCATTCCGTGCGCCTCCTGCAGCGCGTCAAGGAACTGGACCCCACCATGTTCACCAAGTCGGGCATTATGGTTGGTCTCGGTGAAGAGCGTAACGAAGTGCTGCAACTGATGGACGATCTGCGCAGTGCCGATGTGGACTTCCTGACTATCGGCCAATACCTGCAGCCGACCCGCAAACACCACAAGGTCGAGGCCTTCGTCACACCGGAGGAATTCAAGTCCTACGAGACGGTCGCCTATGCCAAGGGCTTCCTGATGGTCTCCTCCAGCCCGCTGACGCGTTCCTCGCACCATGCAGGCGACGATTTCGAACGCCTGCGTGCAGCCCGCGAGAAGAAGCTTCTGGCGGCTGCTGAGTAAGGGATAAAGGTTCGGCGACATAGATTGCTGGATCGGGCGATATGCGCTCTCCCCACCGTCATGCTTGGGCTTGTCCCGAACATCTGCGACCTATCGATTGTACGATACGTAATTGGATCCTCGGGACAGGCCCGAGGATGACGTGAGTGGGAGGCGAGGCTTGTGAAATGGTTCATCCGCCTGTTGCAGGCCTTCCACCCAATCACACCACAACCTTCTCCGGCCTATGCGCCCGCATGCACAAGACGACGCTCAGCACCACCGAGCAGATCGCCACGATTTCGACGAGCGTCGGCCCGCGCCCTTCCCATAGAAACCCGTAAAGCAGCGCAAACAGCGTTTCGAACAGGATCATCTGCCCCACCATGGTGAGCGGCAGCATGCGGCTCATGCGGTTCCAGAAGGCATTGCCGAGAATGGAGGCGGTGAAACCAAGCCCGGCGGCGATGGCGGCGAAATGCAGCCAGTCTCCCGTACCGTGGCTTTCTCCGCCAAAGCCGAAGGCCGGAATGGCGAGCAGCAACGCAAGCCCGCCGGTCACCACACCCGTCATCATGTTCCAGTCATCGGCGCTGACATCGTGAAGGCGCGAGAGCCAACGGGCATTGCCAACCGCGAAAGCCGTCCAAGACGCGAGCGCTCCCAGCGCGCAGGCAAGCCCGATGAGACGCGAGACATCCAGCCCGGCGTCGTTTTCCGTCAGCGACTGCCAGGAAATGCCGATGATGCCAATTGCGCCGAAAACGAGCGATGGCCAGAGCCGCTTCAGCGACACTGCGCCATGATCACGGCTGCCGATGATGGTGACCGCGACCGGCAGGAAACCGATGATGATCGAGGTGAAGGCGACACCGCTCAGTTTCACTGCTGTCGAGATGAAGACGTAATAGGCGATGTTGCCGATCATGCTCAGCCAGCCGAGCGCGATCCATTCGCGCGGACCGAAATGGGCCGATACCCGCTTCAGACGTGGGCCGATAATGATGAGGGAAATCAGCCCGTAGGTGAGATAACGCGCCGTCGAGAGTTGCAGCGCGGAAAAATCCGGCACGAGTTTGGGCGCGAGGAATATGCCGCCCCAGAGCGCACCCGCCAGCATGCCGTAAAAAACACCGAGACCTGTCCTGTTGTTCATGTCATGTCACATCCGCATTCACTTTGTCCGCGATGTGCCACAGCCCTTTGCGGCTGTCTTGACAAAAACTCCTGAGGATTTGTCCGCCGCTCTGATTGATGGTTTTCAGAGGGTTGTCCGTTTATAGCGGATTTGAGGGTAGGTGTGGCTTACCCCCCTCTGCCCTGCCGGGCATCTCCCCCTCAAGGGGGGAGATTGGCAGGAGGCGCTAACTCCACTTCATTCTCAAGCTTCGAGATGGGCGAGACCTTGCCACAGATCGATCTCCCCCCTTGAGGGGGAGATGCCCGGCAGGGCAGAGGGGGGTAGAGCCACACCCACCCACGCTCCACTGAACGACGACCGCGTGAAAGCTCACATCTAGTGGATGCCGCGATTCCGGCGATAGGCGGCCGGTGTTTCGCCGACGCTATTGCGCATGGCGCGCGTCAGCGCCGTCTGGTCGGAAAAACCGGCCAGCAGGGCAATTTCGGCGATGGGCAGGCTGGAATCGTCGAGCAGGGCGCAGACCTTGCCCATACGCAGCCGGGCCAGCCAGCGGTGAGGCGAGAGACCGAACTCCTCGAGAAACAGGGCATGAAGGCGGCTTTCGCTGATCGACGCACAGGCCGCCAGCATGCCGACGGTCCAAAGGAAGAACGGTTCCGCCCTAACGACCGCGCCAAGCCAACGCAGGCGCTCCCGGATATCGGCTCTTTCATCGGCAAGGCTGTCGACAAGAAGCGGCGCCCACAGGCCAGCGACATCGTCTCGGCGCCCATCCGTTCCAATGAGGCCGCGCATATAGACGATCAATTGCCGTGTGTCCGGGGCAATTTCGAGAAAGGGCGTGCGGGAAAACTTCTCGAGCGTGCGTTCGGAAACAGCACTTTCATCGAGATCGACGACCAGCGAACGGTTGATGTCAGTCGCTTCCTGCGTGTGCGGCGCATCGCGATGGATGAAGACGCCGCGCCCGGTGGAGAGTTCATCCTGCCGGCCGGCCACGTCGATCCGCAGGTGGCCGGAGACGGGAAGAACGATCTGCACGAAGCCATGCCGCTCCCTGGGTCTTTCCTGCCGGTAGGTTCTGATATCTGCCGATGCGACTGTCATGACGCTGTCGTTTCCATTGTGCAAAGAAATGGCCGCCTCGAAAAAGCGGCCGGTTTCATTGCATGATTATGGCATCGTCTTGAAGATTGGACCAGCCGGCTTTATCGCTCGGCTATGGGAAAAGGCAATTAACAGTCTTCCTTGACGGTCGATTCGCCGCGTTTGCGCTTTCGCAAAACCGGCTTGTTCTCTCTCGCCTCGCATTTCGCGACGTCGATGAGATAGGCAAGCATCGGCATTTCGTTCATCGATGCGAGTTGCTTGGCGGATTCGAGAAGGTTGATGATGTTGGAAAAATCGTCCATCGGCTCACTCAGTGGCTCAAAGCGGTTATGTATCGGGTGTGAACCCAAGGATGAATAAGCGCGGTGAAAATGGGAGGTTCCAGCGCCGTTGCATCCCATGGGTGTAATATTAGTCGCAAATAAATAGCAATCCCTGCGAGGGGGTTGCAATAGTTAAATTTCCGTAACGTCGGGCGCTGGCGTCTCACCGTTGCAGAATATTGCCCGCTTTATTGGACAATGCACGGCGACGAGAATGAGGTTTATTCGATGCCGAACTATCTGGAAAACGTCAAGGATGCAGCTGACATCATCGCGTCGGCACGCCGCATCATGGTTGTCGGCTGCTCCGGCGGTGGGAAATCGACACTGTCGCAAAAACTCGCGGCTGCCTTCGGGCTTCGCTATGTTTCCATGGATCGCGACATTTTCTGGTTGCCAGGATGGCAGTTGCGCCCGCGCGAAGAACAGCGGCAGAGGATCGCAGCTATCATCACCGAAGATCGATGGCTGATGGATGGCAGCAATCCCTCATCGTTCGATTTGCGTCTGCCAAGAACGGATATCGTCCTGTGGGTCCGGATGCCGCGCTGGCTTTGCCTGTGGGGTGCGATCAGCCGGATCGTGAAGGGTTATGGCAAGGCCCGGCCCGAAATGGCGGCAGGGTGCCCGGAAAGAATAGACCTCGATTTCCTGCGCTATATCTGGAATTTCGAAAGCCGCCACACTCCGATCTTCGAAGAGAATTTCGCGCTTCATGGCCCCAACGTGCCGATATTCCAGCTAAAAAGCCGAAAACAGCTTCGCCGCCTTCTTGATCTTCTCGGTATCGAGGATTAACTGCCGTTCATGCCACAGTTCGAAACACATCGCTTTGTCAAACACTCGCCCGACCGCATGTACGACCTCGTCGCCGATGTGGAGAAATATCCGCAATTTCTGCCGCTTTGCGAGGCGCTCACCGTCCGCTTGCGCAAGGAACGGGATGGCAAGGTGCTGTTGGTGGCGGATATGACTGTTGGCTACAAGGCCATTCGCGAGACCTTCACCACGCAGGTGTTGTTGAACCCCGCCGAGCGCGCCATCGATGTGAAATATATCGATGGCCCGTTCAAATATCTCGATAATCGCTGGCGTTTTGAAGCCGCCGAAAATGGCGGCGCGGCCATTCATTTCTTCATAGATTATGAATTCAAGAACCGCCTGCTCGGCGCGGTCATGGGTTCTATGTTCGATCGGGCGTTCCGCATGTTTGCGGAAGCCTTCGAGACCCGCGCCGACAAAATCTACACCGACCCCGCCTGATTGAGGGCAATCAGCATCTCAAGCGCGGTCCTGACCGTCGCAAGCCGGATTTCAGTACGACCGATATCTCCGTAACGCATTTCGTGATGCAGGAGTTCGCCGTTGCGCGCCTTGGCGGCCAGATGCACCAGCCCCACCGGTTTTTCGGCTGAACCGCCGCCCGGACCGGCAATGCCGGTCACCGCCACGGCGAAATCCGCGCGCGAGCGGAAGAGGGCGCCATGTGCCATCTGCAGCGCGGTCTGCCGGGAGACCGCACCAAATGTTGTCAGAGTCTCGGCGCCAACTCCCAGCATGTCCCTCTTGGCTTCGTTCGTGTAGGTGACGAAACCGCGGTCGACGACGGCGGAGGAGCCGGCAATCTCCGTCAGTGCGCCGACGATCAGTCCTCCGGTGCAGCTTTCCGCCGTCGAGACCATCAAACCACGGCCGCTGAAATCGGTGATGATTCGCCGTGCCAGTTCTTCGATATCTTCGGGGAAAAGGCTCATAGCGGCCTGCCTCGGTAGACGACGGTGGCGGTGGCGATGGCCGCTATGCCTTCCCGGCGGCCGACGAAACCGATCGTCTCATTGGTTGTCGCTTTCACCGAGCAGCGCTCCAGCGCAATGCCGAGCATGTCCGAAAGTGCTTCCCGCATCGCCTGGCGGTGCGGACCGATGCGCGGAGCTTCGGCGATCAGCGAGACATCGGCATTCATGATCGTGCCGCCATTGTCGCGCACGACCTTGGCCGCATGTTCAAGGAAAATACGCGAGGCCGCGCCCTTCCATTGCGGGTCGGAAGGCGGGAAGTGATCGCCGATATCGCCCGCACCGCAGGTAGCGAGCAGCGCGTCCGTCAACGCATGCAGAGCCACATCGGCATCCGAATGGCCTTTGAGTTTCTGGTCGTGTTCGATGAAGACGCCGCAAAGCGTCACGCCGTCGCCGGCCTCCAGCTGGTGAACGTCGTAACCATTGCCGGTGCGCACATCGGGCAATGCGTGGGAGAGCTTTTCATCGGCCATGGCGATATCCCGCTTGAGAGTGAGTTTCACATTATCGACCGAACCTTCGGTCAGCGTCACGGTCAGTCCCGCCCATTCGGCAATCGATGCATCATCGGTGAAATCCGTTTTGCCGGAAGCGGCGGCGGCACGATGCGCGCCAAGAATGTCGCTGTAGCTGAAACTTTGCGGTGTCTGCGCCGCATAAAGTCCCTGCCGGGAAACCGTCTCCACAACGCGATCATCCAGGCCGCGCTTCAGCGTATCGGTGACGGGCAGGGCAGGCAGAACGCCTCCCGCGCCCGCCAGATGCAGCGCCACGATACGCTCCAGCATGTCCGCGGCGACGAAAGGCCGCACGGCATCATGGATCATCACATGGGTAAGGCCGTGCAAGGAGAGTGCCTCAAGCCCGGCCAGCACTGATTGCTGGCGCGTCGCGCCGCCTGTGACTGTGGTGATCCGCTCGCCGGCATCAAGCCGTGCAAGGATAGGCGACAGCAGTGCAGCATCATCGGCATGGCTGACGACCACGATCGGGCAGGCGTCGTTCCAGCGCAGGAAGGTCGCCAAGGTATGCTCGATCACGGCCTTGCCGCCGATCGGGCGATATTGCTTGGGCCCTTCCTCAGGAGAGCCTGCTCTTTCACCGCGTCCGGCGGCGACGATGACGATGCCGAATTTCATAGTACTTTCCTGCATTGGTCATATGCTTTGTGCGCAACCCTTAGCGGTTGACAGTCCTGCTCTAGCGTTTCAAAACCCGGATGGCCAGCCCGATAAGACGCGCATTCGCCCCTGCATGTCGCGGGATCGATCGTCATTGCGCCTTTGAACCTGCACAAATTGCTGCCGACAGCAAAACAGGCAGGCAGCCGCCCAGCAAATAAAAGGTGCAACCCTCTAAAAGTGCTTGGCAACCGCGCAAACACTGTCTAAAAATAATGCAAATAACCCTTCTGCATGAAAGATCATCAATTGCATCTTCCGGAGTTGTCAGAACCGTTCAGCATCGGCTCAGTCACGATCCGTAATCGTGCGGTGCTGGCGCCCATGTCGGGCGTGACGGATTTGCCGTTCCGGCAGCTGGCCTGGCGTTATGGCGCGGGTCTGGTCGTGACGGAAATGGTCGCAAGTCGCGAACTCGTCGCTAACAGGGGCGAATCCTGGGCCCGACTGAAAAATGCCGGCATGGTTCCGCATATGGTGCAGCTTGCCGGGCGCGAGGCACATTTCATGGCTGAGGCCGCGAAGATTGCCGCCGATAACGGCGCCGGCATCATCGATATCAATATGGGTTGTCCGGCAAAGAAGGTGACGGGCGGTTATTCCGGCTCGGCTTTGATGCGTGATCCCGACCATGCACTGTCGTTGATCGAGGCGACGGTTGGCGCGGTTGATGTACCGGTAACGCTTAAGATGCGGCTCGGCTGGGACGAAAACAGCATCAATGCGCCTGACATTGCCCGCCGTGCCGAAGCGGCTGGTGTGCAGCTCATCACCATTCACGGTCGCACCCGCATGCAGTTTTATGAGGGGCGGGCGGATTGGGACGCCATCCGCGCCGTGCGCGAGGTGATTTCCGTGCCGCTGATCGCCAATGGCGATGTGGAAACAGCTGAGGATGCGCGCGAAATCCTGCACCGTTCCGGTGCGGATGCTGTCATGGTCGGTCGCGGCGCGCAGGGTCAGCCCTGGCTGCCGGCGGTGCTCGCCGGACATTCAGCGCCGCACCGCGACGATATTCCCGCCATCGCCATCGAACATTACGAGATGATGCTGGAATTCTACGGAAGGGAAGCCGGTCTCCGGCATGCCCGCAAACATCTGGGCTGGTATCTCGACCGTTTCGCACCTGATATCGCCACGCCCCATAAGGCTAACATCATGACATCGCGTGATACGGTAGAGGTGGCGGATCTGCTGCGCTCCGCCCTTTGCGAAAATGCGGGCGAAGAAGCCGCAAGGAAGGCCGCATGAGCGCTGACAAACACAGCCCGGCAGATGCAAACCCGCTCGCCATGGCGGTTCTGAACGCGGTGCAAAACCCGGTCATTCTGGTGGATGGCGAAGGTTTCATTTCATTCGCCAATTGGGAAGCCGAAGCTTTTTTTGGGGCGAGCGCCTCCCATCTTGCCCGTTATCGCGTCTCCACTTTCATTCCCTTCGGCAGTCCGCTTCTGGCGCTGATCGATCAGGTGCGGGAGCGCCGTGCGCCGGTCAACGAATATCGCGTTGATCTGAGTTCGCCGCGCCTCGGCCAGGACAAGCTGGTGGACCTTTATGTAGCGCCCGTCGTCAGCGAGCCGGGGTCGGTGGTCGTCGTCTTCCAGGAACGGTCGATGGCCGACAAGATCGACCGGCAGTTGACCCATCGCGCCGCGGCTCGCTCGGTCACCGGCCTTGCCTCAATGCTGGCGCATGAGATCAAGAACCCGCTTTCAGGCATTCGCGGGGCTGCCCAGTTGCTGGAGTCCTCCGTTCCCGATGAAGACCGCGCGCTGACGCGACTGATCTGCGACGAGACCGACCGTATCGTCTCGCTGGTCGACCGTATGGAAGTATTTTCCGACGAGCGTCCGGTGGACCGCGTACCGGTCAACATCCATTCGGTGCTCGATCATGTGAAGGCCATCGCCAAGGCGGGTTTTGCCCGCCACATCAAGATATCAGAGAATTACGACCCGTCGCTGCCACCGGTCTATGCCAATCGCGATCAACTGGTGCAGGTCTTCCTCAATCTGGTGAAGAATGCGGCCGAGGCCGTGGGTAACCAGACGGATGGCGAAATATTGCTGACGACGGCTTATCGCCCCGGCATGCGTATGTCGGTTGCCGGCAGCCGCGAACGCATCTCGTTGCCGCTCGAATTTTGCGTGCATGACAACGGCCCCGGCGTTCCGGCCGATCTTCTGCCGCATCTTTTCGATCCTTTCATCACTACCAAGACGAATGGTTCGGGCCTGGGACTTGCGCTTGTCGCCAAGCTGATCGGCGCCCATGGCGGCATTGTCGAATGCGACAGCCAGAACCACCGCACGACTTTCCGCGTATTGATGCCCGTCTCGCCGGAAGTGGCGCTTGACGACAGCTCTTTGCCGAACACGACAGGAAATGACAGATGACAGCTACGATCCTCGTCGCCGATGATGATGCCGCAATCCGCACGGTACTGAACCAGGCGCTCAGCCGCGCCGGTTACGACGTGCGCATCACCTCCAACGCCGCAACGCTCTGGCGCTGGGTGTCGGCGGGTGAGGGCGATCTTGTCGTGACCGATGTCGTGATGCCGGATGAAAACGCCTTCGATCTTCTGCCGCGCATCAAGAAGGCCCGTCCGGACCTGCCGGTTCTCGTCATGAGCGCCCAGAACACCTTCATGACGGCCATCAAGGCCTCGGAGAAGGGCGCCTACGACTATCTGCCCAAGCCCTTCGATCTCACGGAACTGATCGCCATCATCGGCCGCGCGCTTTCCGAACCGAAGCGCAAGCCCGCCAAGCTCGATGACGACATGCAGGACGGCATGCCGCTCGTTGGCCGCTCCGCGGCGATGCAGGAAATCTACCGTGTTCTCGCCCGCCTGATGCAGACCGACCTGACCCTGATGATCACGGGTGAATCCGGCACCGGCAAGGAGCTAGTGGCGCGCGCGCTGCATGATTACGGCAAGCGCCGCAACGGTCCCTTTGTTGCCATCAACATGGCGGCCATCCCGCGCGACCTTATCGAATCCGAACTGTTCGGCCATGAGAAGGGTGCCTTTACCGGCGCGCAGAACCGCTCCACCGGCCGTTTCGAACAGGCCGAGGGCGGTACGCTGTTCCTCGATGAAATCGGCGATATGCCGATGGATGCCCAGACGCGCCTGCTGCGCGTCCTGCAGCAGGGCGAATATACGACCGTGGGAGGCCGCACGCCGATCCGTACCGATGTCCGCATCGTTGCCGCCACCAACAAGGACCTGAAACAGTCGATCAATCAGGGTCTCTTCCGCGAAGACCTTTATTATCGCCTCAACGTCGTGCCGCTGCGCCTGCCGCCGCTGCGCGATCGCGCCGAGGATATTCCTGATCTCGTGCGCCATTTCATCCAGACGGGTGAGAAAGAAGGGCTGGAAGGCAAGCGTTTCGAGACAGAGGCGCTGGAGGTGATGAAGGCCTATGCCTGGCCGGGCAACGTGCGCGAGCTGGAAAACCTGATCCGCCGCCTGATGGCGCTTTATCCGCAGGAAGTCATCACCCGCGAGATCATCGAGCAGGAATTGCAGTCGGATGTTCCCGATAGCCCGCTGGACAAGATGGCGGTCCGCACCGGCTCGCTCACCATTTCGCAGGCGGTTGAGGAAAACATGCGGGATTATTTCGCCAGCTTCGGTGATGGCCTGCCACCGCCCGGCCTTTATGACCGCGTGCTGCGCGAACTCGAATACCCGCTGATTCTCGCTGCCCTGACGGCGACCCGCGGCAACCAGATCAAGGCCGCCGATCTTCTTGGCCTCAACCGCAATACGCTGCGCAAGAAAATCCGCGAGCTCGGCGTTTCCGTCTATCGTAGTTCCCGCCCCAGCTGAGAATGTTGACAAGGCCGCAGTTGTCGTTGCATTTTCGCCACATTGTGTTGCTTGGAAAACACTAGGAAGGACAGAGATTCGCCAGAGGGAGGTGAGTCCTGCCTGACTTCAGGACTGTGGTGCTGGCTGGCCAGCAATTGGGAGTAGTGCATGCGGAAACCCGCCGCCGAACACGACGTTGCCGACGAGGCAGCGGGAATGGTGGTTGCCGATCGCAGGATGTCATTTGCCCTGCCGGGGCTGGTGCTCGCCGGCGTTGCCCTTGTCTGTGCCATCATCACCCTCTTCGTGCTTATGGGCGTGACGCCGATTGCACCGACGACCAATGTCGTCATTGCCTCGGTGGTGATCAATTCGATCTTGGTAATCGGCCTGATCTTCCTCATCGGCCGCGAAATCAACCGGCTGCTGAAAGCGCGTAAAAAGGGCAGGGCGGCGGCGCGACTCCACGTTCGCATCGTCGTGCTTTTCTCCATCGTCGCGATCACGCCGGCCGTTCTTGTGGCGATCTTCGCCAGCCTGACGCTGAATGTCGGCCTCGACCGCTGGTTTTCGATCCGCACCCAGTCGATCGTCGAGTCATCAGGCAATATCGCCCAAGCCTATATGATGGAAAATGCCGGTTATCTGCAGGGCCAGACCCTGTCGATGGCCACCGACCTCGATCGCAACCGCGCACTTTTTTATCTTGATCGTACCGGCTTCGTCGATCTGATGACGCGTCAGGCCAAGGGCCGCGGCCTGCTCGGCGCGTTTCTGGTGCAGGAGGACGGCGACGCGGTTGCGCAGGCCGATATCAAGACGGAAAAGCCGCTTCCGGCCATTCCGCACGACGCGCTCGAAAAAGCCGCCGCCGGTCAACCGACCCTTATCCCGCCCGGTATCACCAACCTCGTTGGCGCCATTATCAAACTTGAAGGCATCAGCGGCACGTTCCTCTATACCGTGCGCGCGGTCGATCCCAAGGTGATGACCGCAATGCGGCTGATGGAGGAGAACCGCGCGGAATACAAGAATATGGAGGCGGGCCGCGCGCCGCTGCAGATCGCCTTTGCGATCCTCTATCTCGGTTTTGCGCTGATCGTGCTTCTGGTCGCCATCTGGACGGCAATCGCGGTCGCCGACCGGATCGTGCGGCCGATCCGTCTTCTCATCAGCGCCGCCGACAGTGTCGCCACCGGCAACATGCATGTGCTGGTTCCCGTTCGCGCCGTCGATGGCGACGTCGGGCGCCTGTCGCGCACCTTCAACAAGATGGTCTCGGAACTGCGCAGCCAGCAGGAGCAGATCATCGAGGCCAAGGACGATATTGACGACCGCCGCCGCTTCATCGAAGCCGTGTTGTCGGGCGTGACCGCCGCCGTCATCGGCATTGATGAGAACCGCAGGATCACCATCGTCAACCCGTCCGGTGAGGAGTTCCTGGCGCTGAATTTCGACCAGTTGATGGGAGCGCAGCTTTCCGAGATTGCACCGGAGATTGATCAGGTCGTGACCGAGGCGAACAGCTGGGCGCGCGGCAACTTCCGCAAGCAGATCAATATCATGCGGCGCGGCAAGGAACGGACGCTGAATGTGCAGGTAACCCGCGAGGATGCCCGTGATGGCCGCGACAGCTATGTCATCACCCTCGACGACATTACCGATCTCGTCATCGCTCAGCGCTCCACCGCATGGTCGGATGTGGCACGGCGTATTGCACATGAAATCAAGAACCCGCTGACGCCGATCCAGCTTTCCGCAGAGCGCATCAAGCGCCGTTTCGGCAAGCAGATCGCCGAAAATGACCGCGCCATCTTCGACCAGTGTACGGACACCATTGTCCGGCAGGTCGGTGATATCGGCCGGATGGTGGATGAATTCTCGGCCTTTGCGCGTATGCCAAAGCCGACGAAGGAAAAGTCGGACCTGCGGGCGATCCTCAAGGACGCAGCCTTCCTTCGAGAAATCAGCGCCGCCGATACGAAGTTCACGACGGAGTTGGGGGATATCCCGCTGGAGGGCATGTTCGATGCCCGCATGCTGGGACAGGCCTTCGGCAATCTCATCAAGAATGCGACGGAAGCCATCGAGGCGGTGGAGGGCGAAAAGCGGCCGGGTAAAATCCTGGTGCGTGCGTCTTTCGACGAGGCCAATTCGCGTTTCGTGGCTGACATCATCGACAATGGCCGTGGCCTTCCTGTCGAAAACCGTCACCGCATTCTCGAACCCTATATGACGATGCGGGACAAGGGCACGGGCCTTGGTCTGGCCATCGTCAAGAAGATCATCGAAGAACATGGCGGGTATCTGGAACTCCACGATGCCCCTGCCGAATTCGACCATGGCCATGGCGCCATGATCCGAGTGCTGCTGCCCTATATCGAGGCGGTCGGCGGCGAAAATAACAAGGAAGCAGCATATGGCGTCTGATATTTTGGTCGTGGATGACGAAGCGGACATTCGCGAAATCGTAGCGGGCATTCTTTCCGATGAAGGCCACGAGACGCGTATGGCCTTCGACAGCGACAGCGCACTGGCCGCCATTTCCGAGCGTGTGCCGCGCCTGATCTTTCTCGACATCTGGATGCAGGGTTCGAAACTCGACGGTCTGGCGCTGCTGGACGAAATCAAGAGCCGCCACCCCGAAATCCCTGTCGTCATGATTTCCGGTCACGGCAATATCGAAACCGCCGTCAACGCGATCAAGCGAGGGGCGTTCGATTTCATTGAAAAGCCGTTCAAGGCCGATCGTCTGATCCTGATCGCCGAGCGGGCGCTGGAAAACTCCAAGCTGAAGCGCGAGGTTCAGGAACTCAAGAGGCGTACCGGTGACGCGGTTGAACTCGTCGGCGCGTCACTTGCGGTTTCGCAGCTTCGCCAGACCATCGACAGGGTTGCGCCCACCAACAGCCGTATCATGATCCTCGGTCCCTCCGGTTCCGGCAAGGAGCTGGTGGCACGCATGGTGCACAAGAAATCCTCGCGCGCCACGGGACCTTTCGTGGCGCTGAATGCCGCGACGATTACGCCTGATCGTATGGAAATTGCGCTGTTCGGCACGGAAGGCCTGCCCGGGCAGCCCCGCAAGGTGGGCGCTCTGGAAGAAGCCCATCGTGGCGTTCTTTACCTTGATGAAGTCGGCGAAATGCCGCGCGAAACCCAGAACAAGATCCTGCGCGTGCTGGTCGATCAGCAGTTCGAGCGCGTCGGCGGCGGCAAGCGGGTGAAGGTGGATGTGCGCATCATTTCCTCTACCGCCCATCACCTCGAAAGCCTGATCGCCGAAGGCCAGTTCCGCGAGGACCTCTATCATCGCCTCGCCGTGGTGCCGGTGAAGGTGCCGGCGCTCTCCGAACGGCGCGAGGATATTCCTTTCCTCGTCGACATGTTCATGCGGCAGATTTCCGAGCAGGCCGGCATTCGCCCACGCAAGATCGGCGACGACGCCATGGCCGTTCTCCAAACCCATGACTGGCCGGGCAATATCCGCCAGCTGCGCAACAATATCGAGCGGCTGATGATCCTCGCCCGTCCAGAAGGTGGCGAAGCCCCGATCTCGGCCGACATGCTGCCTTCGGATATTGGCGACATGCTGCCGAAGATTTCGGCGCAGGGCGACCAGCACATCATGACCCTGCCGCTGCGTGAAGCGCGCGAAATGTTTGAACGGGACTATCTGATGGCCCAGATCAACCGCTTCGGCGGCAATATTTCGCGCACGGCGGAATTTGTCGGCATGGAACGGTCGGCGCTGCATCGCAAACTGAAATCTCTCGGCGTATAAGGGAAAAAGGCGCTTCGCCGCAACCGATTATTCCGTCAGAGAGACAGCATGAAAGTCATCATTTGCGGCGCAGGGCAGGTGGGTTACGGCATCGCCGAACAATTGTCGCGGGAGGACAATGAGGTATCGGTGATCGATACGGCCGCGCCGCTAATCACCGCCATTACCGAGACGCTGGATGTGCGCGGTTATGTCGGTCACGGCGCCCATCCAGACATGCTGGCCAAGGCCGGTGCGGATCAGGCCGACATGATCATCGCGGTAACGCTGCATGACGAGATCAATATCGTCGCCTGCGAAGTGGCGCATGCACTCTTCAGCGTGCCGACCAAGATTGCCCGTATCCGCGACCAGAGCTATCTGAAGCCGGAATATGCCGATCTCTTCAGCCGCGAAAACATGTCCATCGATGTGACGATTTCCCCGGAAGTTGAAGTTGGGAAGATGGTGCTTCGCCGCATCGCCTTTCCGGGCGCCACCGATGTGGTGCGCTTTGCCGAAGATACGATCTACATGCTGGCCATCGAATGCATGGAAGATTGCCCCGTCATCAACACGCCGCTGCAGCAGCTCTCCAGCCTGTTTCCGGACCTCGTCGCCACGGTGGTGGGTGTCTATCGTAACGGCCTTCTCAAGGTGGCGCATTCCTCCGAGCAGTTGCGGGTGGGCGACCTTGCCTATGTCATCTGCCAGCGCCAGCACGCCCGCCGCACATTGAGCCTCTTCGGCCATGAAGAGCAGGAAGCGCAGCGCATCGTCATTGCAGGCGCCGGCAATATCGGCCATTTCGTTGCGCACAAGATCGAGGAAATGCAGCCGAAAACGCGCGTGAAGATCATCGAGGCCGATCGCGACAGGGCGATTGCCGCATCCGAACAGCTGAGCCACACCATCGTCATGCATGGCTCGGCCCTCGACCAGAAAATTCTGATGCAGGCGGATATTCAGGATGCAGACCTGATCGTCACGCTCACCAATAACGACCAGACCAACATTCTAGCCGCCGTGATCGCCAAGCAGCTTGGCTGCAAATCGAACCTGGCGCTGCTGAACAGCACCTCCTTCCATGATGTCGCCCGCTCGCTGGGACTCGATGCCTATATCAACCCCCGCGCCGTCACGATCTCACGCGTGCTACAGCATGTGCGCAAAGGCCGTATACGTTCGGTCTACGCCGTCCAGCGCGGTTCGGCAGAGGTGATCGAGGCGGAAGCGCTGGAAACATCGCCGCTGGTCGGTCAGTCTTTTCGCGATATCGATATGCCCGATGGCGTGCGCATTGGCGCGATCTATCGCGACGGTGTGGTGATCCGCCCGGATGGCAGCACGAAAATCAAGGCGAAGGATCGCGTCGTGCTGTTTGCCTCCGCCGATGCGGTGCGGGATGTGGAACAACTTTTCCGTGTTTCGATACAATATTTTTGACTGTCCCGAATCGAAAATGCGGGTCAATACTCGTACTCATTTGGCTGTTTTCGCCGTTGCGGAACGGAACATGATTTGATACCAGAGTTTGAGGTCGGCCAAGCGGGGGACAAGACTCGGCCGGCTTATTATTGATTGATTATTTTCCGGTATCCCTGCCGGCAATAAAGAAAGAAGCGGCGCCATGGCGGAACGTTCTCAAAACCTTCAGGATCTCTTCCTCAATACCGTTCGTAAGCAAAAGATTTCGCTCACGATTTTCCTGATCAACGGCGTCAAGCTGACGGGCGTTGTCACCTCCTTCGACAATTTCTGCGTGCTTCTGCGCCGCGATGGTCACTCGCAGCTGGTCTACAAGCATGCAATCTCCACCATCATGCCCGGCCAGCCGATGCAGATGTTCGAGAGCGAAGAAGGCGCGGCCTGATCAGGCTCCTTTAACGGTATCTTCGACAGAGACTGACCTGAATCGGAACATTTCCGGTCCCGTCAGGTTAATCTCCATGGCCGCCCGCGCGGATGCGGTCGGCCGTAACATTCTTTCTGGATAAGGCCGAACCCATTTCAACACGCGACACCTCGAACGAATCGATCATTCCGGAGCAGGAAAAGCGCCGCGACGACATGCGCGCGGTTGTTCTTGTGCCCGTTCTCAAGCAGCAGCGCGAAAATCGTGACGCGGCGGCAGGCCCGGCTGCTCCCGGCCGTTCCGTCGAAGCCAAGCTTGAGGAAGCGAAGGGTCTGGCGCTTGCCATCGATCTCGAGGTGACCCAGGGGCTCGTCGTTTCGGTCAACCAGCCGCGTCCCGCAACCCTGTTCGGAACCGGCAAGATCGAGGAAATCGGTCATCTCTTGGATGAAACCGATTCCGGTCTGGTGATTGTCGACCATCCGCTCACCCCGGTGCAGCAGCGCAATCTCGAAAAGCAGTGGAACGCCAAGGTCATCGACCGCACCGGCCTGATCCTTGAAATCTTCGGCCGCCGCGCCTCCACCAAGGAGGGCACGCTGCAGGTCGATCTTGCGCATCTGAACTACCAGAAGGGCCGCCTGGTCAGAAGCTGGACCCACCTTGAACGGCAGCGCGGTGGTGCAGGCTTCATGGGTGGTCCGGGCGAAACCCAGATCGAGGCCGACAGACGGTTGCTGCAGGATCGCATCGTAAAGCTCGAAAAGGAGCTGGAGCAGGTGGTGCGTACCCGCCAGCTTCACCGTGCCAAGCGCCGCAAGGTGCCGCATCCGATCGTTGCACTGGTTGGCTACACCAATGCCGGCAAATCCACGCTGTTCAACCGCATCACCGGTGCGGGTGTTCTGGCGGAAGACATGCTGTTCGCCACACTCGACCCGACATTGCGCCGCATGAAGCTGCCGCATGGCCGAACCGTCATCCTGTCGGATACGGTGGGCTTCATTTCCGACCTGCCGACACATCTCGTCGCCGCGTTCCGCGCGACGCTGGAAGAGGTGCTGGAGGCCGATCTCGTTCTGCATGTTCGTGACATGTCGGATCCTGATAATGCCGCCCAGTCTGCGGATGTTCTGCGTATTCTTGGCGATCTCGGTATCGATGAGAAGGAAGCCGAAAAGCGTATCATCGAGGTCTGGAACAAGGTCGACCGTCTGGAGCCGGAAGCACACGACGCCATCATTGAGCGCGCCGAAGGGCGCTCGGATATCCGCGCCGTTTCCGCAATCACGGGTGAGGGCGTCGATGCCCTTATGGACGAGATTTCAAAGCGCCTGTCCGGTGTGCTGACGGAAACCACCGTGGTTCTTTCCGTGGAGCAGTTGCCGCTGATATCCTGGGTTTACAGCAATTCCATCGTCGACAATCGTGAAGATCACGAGGACGGATCGGTTGCGCTGGATGTTCGCCTGTCGGAAGCGCAGGCTGTTGAACTCGAACGGAAGCTTGGAAAGACGGCCGGTCGCGAGCGGGAAGACTGGGAACGCTGAGCGCTCCCGTTCATCAAATAATCAGGGCAAAACCGTATCAAGCGAACGCTCGATCCGTTTCGCCGCCTGCCACAAATCTTCCATCCTCTCGAGGCTCGCCTCTTTCAACGTCTCGCCATTGTCGCTGAGCGATGTCTCGATGTGATTGAAACGTCTACGGAATTTCGTATTGGTGCCGCGCAGGGCATCTTCCGGATCGGCTTTGACGTGGCGACCGATATTGACGAGGGCGAAGATCAGATCGCCGAGTTCGTCAGAGACTTTCTCCGGCTTTCCCTCCGCCAGCGCCTCGCGCAGTTCGGCGATTTCCTCCTCGATCTTGTCGAGGATGGGCGCCGGGTCAGACCAGTCGAAACCGACGCGGGCGGCCTGCTCCTGCAATTTCAAAGCCTCCGTCAGCGCCGGCTGGCTGCGCTGCACGCCGCCCAGAAACCCGGCCTTGAAATCTTCGGTGATGCCCCGCCGTGCACGGCGCTCTGCCCTTTCACGCTTCTCCTCGGCCTTGATCTGGTCCCACTGCAGCTTGACGCTGTCAGGCGTATCGGCATCGGAGACGTCGAAGACATGCGGATGGCGGCGGATCATCTTCGAGGTGACAGCGTGCACCACGTCGCCAAAGGCGAATTCACCCCGTTCCTCGGCGATGCGGGCGTGGAAAACCACCTGCAGCAGAAGATCACCCAGCTCATCGCAAAGATCGTCCATATCCTTGCGCTCGATGGCATCGGCAACCTCATAGGCCTCTTCGATCGTATAGGGCTTGATCGTCTCGAAGGTCTGCACGACATCCCAGGGGCAGCCGGTTTCCGGCTGACGCAGCGCCTCCATGATCTCGATCAGGCGGGAAATATCCTTCGAGGCTTCCATCGTATCTAAACCTTCGTTTTTAGTTTTACGTATTGTCCGAACGGAAAACCGCTACGCAGTTTTCCCTGGAAATGCTTAATTCAGCGGAATATCGTTGTCGCTCTTGGATGATTGGTAGCTGGTGGAGAGATCATCATAAGCGGCCTTGATGCGGGCCGTCTGGGCCTTCAGCGTGGTTTTCAGCGCATCGTCTTCGCCTTCCACCAGATCGGCGATGAAGAAAGAATTCCAGAAGGCGTTACTGCGGCGATATCCACCCGGTTCCAGCCCAAAGACTTCCTTGAGAATTTTCAGGTCATGCGGGATCGCGAAAGCGTCGCGTGAATCCTCGTGGCTGAAGAAGGAATAGAAATTATCGAAACCGGCCCAGGTGATGGCGGACATGCACATGGTGCAGGGTTCGTGGGTGGAGAGGAAAATCAGGTCCTTGGTATTCGGCTTTTCGCCCAGCTCGTAAAAACGCTTCAGTGTATGCACTTCGCCATGCCAGAGCGGATTTTCCAGCTCATTATTGGTCTCGGCAACGACGAGCGACAGGTCCGATTTGCGCAGGATCGCCGCCCCGAAAACCTTGTTACCGAGACTGACGCCGCGGACAGTCAGGGGTAGGATCTCGTGTTCGATGACATCGAGGAGGCGGGCGGCGAGCGGCTGGCTGGTCAAGGGTCTGATCCTTCGTGCCGCTTTCAGGAAAGCGGTCTTCGCATGGAGAAATCGACAGGTGATTGTCATTCCTTGTTCGGCGCGGGCACCTGCTTTGTCAAGGGATTCCGCGGGGATTCTGAGGCCCCGCCAAGGCTCGAAAAATCCTCGCCGGTTTGTTTTCCTCCAAAACCGGGGTCTTCGAGAAATAAAAATCCAGGTCCCGGAAAGGCTTGAATTTCTGTTTCTTCAATCTTGCGCCGCAATGCGGGATATATGTCCAATGCACAACGAACATGATTTTTCCGCTGCTGGCGACCGCCTTTCAACCTTCCCCGCTTTCTTCCGGGTGGAGGGCCGGCAGGTTGCCGTTTTCGGCAATGGCGACGAAGCCTTCGCGAAGGTGAGGCTGCTCGCCAATACCAACGCCCATATCGTTGCTTATGCCGATCAGCCGGAAGCGGATTTTGCGCGTTACATCAGCGAAAACAGTATCGATCACCGTGCTCTGGCCTTCGCCAGCCTGTTGGTTGACAACGCCACCCTCGTGTTCGCCGCAACGGGCGATGAAGCGCTGGATCGTGAAATCGTCTCTGTAGCACGTGCGAAGAAAATCCCCGCCAATGCGGTGGATCAGCCCGAATTTTGCGACTTCTTCACGCCTGCACTCGTTGCCCGCGCGCCAGTTGCCATTGCCATCGGCACGGAAGGGGCAGGGCCGGTTCTCGCCCAGATGATCCGCGCCCGCATCGACCAGATGCTGTCGCCATCGCTCGGCAAACTCGCGCGTCTTGCGGTGCAGTATCGTGATGCGGCTGAGGAAAACGTGCCGAAGGGTGCCCTGCGGCGCAATTTCTGGCGGCGTTTCTTCTCTGGTGCGGTCGCGGATGCCGTCGCGATTGGCGATACGCTGTCCGCCCGTCAGGCGGCTGACCGTCTGCTGCAGTCTCCCGAACGCAGCGAAGGCCGCGTCTGGCTGGTCGGCGCAGGCCCCGGCGCGGAAGATTTGCTGACCCTGCGTGCGCAGCGCGTGCTGATGGAAGCCGATGTGATCGTCTACGACGCCCTGGTGCCGCAGGCGATTGTCGATATGGGTCGCCGCGATGCCGAGCGGCTCTCCGTAGGCAAGCGCAAGGGCTGCCATAGCAAGTCGCAAAATGACATCAACCGCCTGCTGGTGCGTCTCGGCCAGGAAGGCAAGCGTGTCGTCCGCCTCAAATCCGGTGATCCGCTGGTCTATGGCCGCGCGGGTGAGGAGATGGCAGCGCTGCGCGAGGCCGGTATCGCTTATGAAATCGTGCCGGGCATCACTTCCGCCTTTGCCGCGGCTGCGGATTTCGAATTGCCACTGACGCTGCGCGGTGTCGCTTCGTCGCTGATTTTCACCACTGGTCACGACCTGACCGGCGATGTCCTGCCTGATTGGGCGCGTCTTGCCGTCTCCGGCGCCACCATTGCCGTCTATATGGGCCGCAGCGTTGCCGCTTCGGTGGCCAAGCGGCTGATCGATGCGGGACTTGGCGTCGAAACCACCGTCGCCGTCATCGAGAATGCCAGCCGCGCGGATCGCCGCCTGCTGCATGGCACATTGAACGATCTGCCCGACCTCGAACATCGCGATGAACTGACCGGTCCGGTCATGGTCATCATCGGTGATGCGGTTGCTGGTGCGAATTTCGACAGATCCGAGGCGCTTGCGCTTGCAGTCAAGCCGGCGAGCCTCAAAAGGGAGTATGTGAATGGTTGACAAGGTTTTGACCGCCAATCGCCTGAGCGACGGCATTGCCGTCTGGCTCGACGCCAATGGCGAATGGACCGAGACGCTGCAGGATGCAATCGTCGCTCGTCATGCGGAGGCGGTGGCCTCGTTCGAGGAAATCGGCAAGCGCGATTTTTCCGCCAACAAGGTCGTTGACGTCAATATCGTCGATGTCGTGGAAGAGAACGGCAAGCTCTGGCCGACGCGGCTTCGCGAGCGTATCCGCGCCGCCGGCCCGACCATGCACTATGCCACCGGCTACAAGCCGGCCGATGCAGCATTTATCGCAGTCTGAGGAAGAATATGTACCGTTACGACGAGTTCGATCACGCATTTGTTGAAGGCCGCGTGGCGCAGTTTCGCGATCAGGTGGAGCGCCGGTTGTCCGGCGAGCTGGCCGAGGACGCATTCAAGCCGCTGCGTCTGATGAATGGTGTCTATCTTCAGCTGCACGCCTATATGCTGCGCGTCGCCATTCCCTACGGTACGCTGAATTCGAAGCAGATGCGGATGCTCGCCCATATCGCCCGGAAATATGACCGTGGTTACGGCCACTTCACCACCCGCCAGAACATCCAGTATAATTGGCCGAAGCTTTCCGATACGCCGGATATTCTGTCCGAACTGGCAAGCGTGGAAATGCACGCGCTGCAGACCTCCGGCAACTGCATTCGCAACGTGACCGCCGATCATTTCGCCGGTGCTGCCGCAGACGAAGTCGCCGATCCGCGTCCCTATGCGGAAATCCTGCGTCAATGGTCCTCCGTGCATCCCGAGTTCTCGTTCCTGCCGCGCAAGTTCAAGATCGCGGTGACGGGTGCCGAGCGCGACCGCGCCGCCATTCAGGTCCACGATATCGGCCTGCATCTGAAAAAGAACGACAAGGGCGAGATCGGTTTTGCCGTTTATGTCGGCGGTGGGCAGGGCCGCACGCCGATGATCGCCAAGAAGATCCGCGACTTCCTGCCGGAAGAGGATCTCCTGTCCTACACCACGGCCGTCATGCGCGTTTATAACCTGCATGGCCGCCGCGACAACAAATACAAGGCGCGCATCAAGATCCTCGTGCATGAGACTGGCGCGGAAGAGCTGGCTCGCCAGGTCGAGGTTGAATTCGCCGAGCTGAAAAACACCGAGTTGAAGCTGCCGGATGCCGATATTGCTGCCATCACCGCTTATTTCGCGCCGCCGGCGCTGACGGATCGACCCGAAGGCTGGGAAAGCCTGGCGCGCTGGAAGCGTGCCGATGGAGGTTTCGCCCGTTTCGTCGAGCAGAACGTCGCGCCGCACAAGCATCCGGACTACGGCATGGTGACAATCTCGCTGAAGCCGATTGGTGGCATTCCCGGTGATGCGACCGACGAGCAGATGGAACTTGTTGCCGATATCGCCGCCGAATATGCCTTCGACGAAATCCGCATCAGCCACGAGCAGAACATCATCCTGCCGCATGTGGCGCTGGCTGATCTCGAGCCGGTCTATCGGGCGCTGGTGGGTGCGGGTCTTGCCACCGCCAATGCCGGGCTGATCACCGATATCATTGCCTGTCCCGGGCTGGACTATTGCGCGCTCGCCAATGCGCGCTCCATTCCGGTGGCGCAGGAAATTTCCACCCGTTTCGGCGCGCCGGAGCGTCAGGCGGAAATTGGTGAATTGAAGATCAAGATTTCGGGCTGCATCAATGCCTGCGGCCACCACCATGTCGGCCATATCGGCCTTCTGGGCGTGGAGAAGAAGGGTGCGGAACTCTACCAGATCACGCTTGGCGGATCCGGCGACGAAAACACCTCGATCGGTGAGATCATCGGCCGTGGCTTCGAGCCGGAAAAAGTGACCGACGCGGTAGAAACCATCGTCGACACCTATCTCGGCTTGCGCCTTTCGAAGGAAGAGAACTTCCTCGAAGCTTATCGCCGCGTTGGACCGCAACCTTTCAAGGATGCGCTCTACGGTTCCGCCGCCCAAGCTGCCTGAGGAGATGGATATGACGAAAATCTGGACCCGCGACGGCTTCGTGGAAAACGATCCCTGGGTGATTGAAACGGAAGAAGTGAAGGCAACGGCCGAGCAGAAGCTGGTGCTGCCGCTCGCCGATTTCCTTGTCCGCGCCGCTGAAAGCAACGATATCGGCCTTGGCGTGTTTATCACGCCGGCCGACGATGTTCTCAAGCTGGAGCCATATCTCGACCGTCTCGACTTTGTCGCGATCAGCTTTCCCGCTTTCAACGACGGCCGCGGTTTCAGCCACGCTTCGCTCCTGCGCAGCCGCCTCGGTTTTGCCGGCGAGGTGAGGGCGGTGGGCGATGTGCTGATCGACCAGGTGCCGCTGATGTTGCGAACCGGTTTCACCAGCTTTGCGGTCACGAACGACACGGCGATCCGCCGTCTGTCCGAAAATCGCCTGCCGGAAATCCCGGTCTATTACCAGCCGACGGCCCGGCCGGCGGCGGGCGGTGAGGCCTATAGCTGGCGCCGTCGTGCGTCGGCATGACACGTTGCGCGGAAATATGATTTTTTGATACATATTTCCTGAGTACATAGCAGTTGTGACATTCTCATGCCTTCAAACCTCGGTAAAAATGGTATAATTGCCGGGTTGGAGAATGTCGCTTATCGAATGAGAATGGACGGAACCTGAAATGAACGCGCCAGCCAAGACGGAAGATTTCGCGATCAAGATACCCGACGGTGTTTACGCCGAGACGGTTTTGTCGGTGGAGCATTATACGGATCACCTGTTCCGTTTCCGCATGACGCGTCCGGCCGGTTTCCGTTTCCGTTCCGGCGAGTTCGCCATGATCGGCCTGATGGTCGGTGAAAAGCCGATCTACCGCGCCTATTCCATCGCCAGCCCGGCCTGGGACGAGGAACTGGAATTCTTCTCGATCAAGGTTCCGGATGGCCCGCTGACTTCGCATCTTCAGGCGATCAAGCCTGGCGATACCGTGCTGATGCGCAAGAAGCCGACAGGCACGCTGGTTCTGGATGCGCTGACGCCCGGCAGGCGGCTCTACATGTTCTCGACCGGTACCGGCATCGCGCCTTTCGCAAGCCTGATCCGCGACCCCGAGACCTATGAGAAGTTCGAAGAAGTCATCCTCACCCACACCTGCCGTGACGTCGCCGAGCTGAAATACGGCTTCGATCTGGTAGAAGAAATCCGCAATCACGAATTTCTGAACGAGATCGTCGGCGACAAGCTCAAGCATTATGCGACTGTCACCCGCGAGGATTACCCCTCCAAGGGCCGCATCACCACGCTGATCGAAAACGGCAAGCTGTTTGCTGATCTCGGTGTGCCGGCACTCGATCCCGCCATTGATCGCGGCATGATCTGCGGTTCCTCGGCGATGTTGAAGGACACCAAGGAACTGCTTGAAAAGGCCGGCCTTAACGAAGGCGCCAACAACAAGCCCGCCGAGTTCGTGATCGAACGCGCTTTCGTCGGCTGAATGCCTGACAGACTACAAGATTTCAGGAGGCCGTCAGGCCTCCTTTTTGTTTGCGCACTTCAATATGCCGTTATCGAGAAGCGCCTTCATCATCCTGTTTCGGCGCGATTTCGTTGCGATAGACAAGGAAAAGTCCGATCGCGATCGCCGCGATGCCGCCGCCGACAAGATGCGACAGCGAATAACCGCCCTTCGTCACCAGCCAGCCTGCAACGACATTGCTGAATGATGCGCCGATGCCCTGGACCATCATGACGCTGGCAAGGCCGACATTAAAACGGCCGGTCCCCTTCAGGATTCTTTCCACCGCGACGGGGGTGACAATGCCGAGCAGGCCTGCGCCAACGCCATCAAGAAACTGCACCGGAAAGATGACCCAGAAATCCGTAAAGGCCGAGGCGAGAAGGCCACGGATGGGCAGGTCGACGAGCGCGACGATAAACACGGTGGAAAGACCGAAACGGCGTATCAGCCATGGCGCCATGGCGGCGACGAAAATCATGGCGAATTGCGCGACACCGGTAATGATCGCGGTGGTGCGGAAGGGTGTCTGCAGTTCGATGGCGAAATCCTGCGCGATCAGCCGGCCCATCGGCGCGTTGCCGAAATGGAAGACCAGCAGAATGATGGCGAGAAAGATCAGCCCGCGCTCGTGCAGCAACACCTTGATGCCGGATGGCCCGGGCTCTCCCTTGTCTTCGGCAAGGCCACGCGCAACCTTGTGGTCTATCCTCGCAGGATCAATGGCCGCCGTGGCAACCAGAGCGCCTGCCGCGGTCAGCAGCATCAGGCCGATGATCCCGTTCATGCCGAAGAAGGTGACGACCACATAAGTCGCGAAAAGCGACGCGAAATTACCGCCGTGGTTCCAGAACTCGTTGCGCGAGATCTGATGCGAAAACAGGCGCTCGCCGACAAGGCCGAGTGTGAGGCCGGCAAGGGCCGGACCGACCACGGCGCCGACCACAGCTGTCATGATCTGGCCGGTCCAGACGATCCACGCGTCCGGAAAGATCAGTGTGATCAGAGCGCCGATGGTCACGAGAATGACGGGGATGGCGATCAGCATCCTCTTCCACGTCGTGCCATCCACCAGCGCACCGCAGAGCGGTGTGGCAAGCAGGCCGACGAGGCCGCCGACCGTGGCGATCATGCCCAGCGAGAGCGAAGACCAGCCCTGTGTCGCTAGAAATGCATCCAGAAACGGCCCGAGACCGTCACGGGCATCGGCGAGGAAAAAATTCAGCGCTGCAAGGGCAAAAAGCGTGCGGTCTGAGATACCACCGCTGCGCGGCAAACCACCGGAAGGAAGGCCGCCATGCGGTGCAGAAACGCCGATAGTCGTCATGAAATATGCTCCGAAAAATATGCAAGAGGGAATGGGAAATTGATCGAGGCTGGCGAGAAACATCTGTGCCCGCATTTGGTTGCATTGGCACGACACAAAGATAAATCTGGGATGTTTTTGATCGTTGCAGAATAGGCTGGAGGAACGTTTGACGGTACTGGCGAGTTAGTCTTCATGGAAAAAACGGATACTCGCCATGAAGACCAAGGCTTTTGCACTTCTATTTTCAGCCGGATTGCTCGCCGCGCAGGCCGCACATGCGGATGAACGCGCATTCCTCACATCGCTGAAAGGCACATGGGCGGGGGAGGGAACGGTGATAACCCGGATCGGCACTCCACCGATCAATGTGAGTTGCACGCTGAATTCCAATGCAGGGGCATCGTCGCTCAACATGTCGGGCACTTGCCGCGGCCTTCTGGTGGTGAGGCGCGCGATCGCCGCCGATCTGTCGGAGAAGGGCGGACGCTATAGTGGCGCCTATACCGGCCCTTCCGGCCGGCCATCAGCGCTTTCCGGCACAAGGCGAGGTAACGCAATCAACCTCACGGTCCGATGGAACCGTGATATCAACGGCGACCGCATTGCCGCCATGACCATTGAAAAGGTTGGAACCAACGGACTGCGGCTGCGCACCACCGACAAGGACGGCAGGACCGGCAAGACGGTGGTGACGAGCGACATCCGACTGGTGCGCTGACGAGCCGCCTTAATGTGGCGCCCGGCCCTTCAGCTGAATTCAAGCAGCAATGGGCAATGATCCGAGACCTCAGGTTGTCTCACGACATCGAAGTGACCGACCTTCACAGCCGGATTGACCAGCAGATAATCCGCATATCTGTTCGGCTTGGTATAATGCGAGGTCCGGGTATCGGTGAAACCACGGGTCGTGACGAGTTCGACAAGATTGAGCTCATTCAACACGGCGAAGGTCTTGCTATCAGGCAGAACGTTGAAATCGCCGCAGACGATGACCCGGTCACCATCCTCTGCAATGTTCCTGACGAGTTGCACAAGACGTTTTGCCTGCTCCAGCCGGGCAGGCATATCATGTTTGCCGTCGAGGTCGCGCAGCCCATGCATATGGGCAATGACGACAGGCTGACCGGTCGTGAAATCGAAAACCCTGATGGCATGACCCGTGCGTGATCGCGGATGGTCGCCATATCCGTCCGCTGAGAAGACGCCGTGCACGAAACCCTGCGCCTGCGCAATGATGGCGATGGATTTGCGAACGAAGGTGGCGAGCCCCCACTGGGAAGGATATCGCGTCTCGCCATGCCAGAGGTCACCCTGCGCCGCGGGGCAGAATATCGCCACATGGTCCGGCAAGGCCTCGGCGACATCGCGAAAGAAGTTCGCCCGCTGTGGCAGTTCGATGCCGTGATCGCGATAGCTCAACCAGTCCTGTGTGGCGGCAGGCGTGTGAACCACCTCCTGTAGGCATAAAATATCGGGGTCGGATGAGGCAATATACGGAACGAGCTCGTCATGAAGCTTTCCGCCCCAACCATTCAGGCAAATCAGACGCATTCCCGCTCCATCCCCTTAACTGCGTTGCCCTGTTTAGCATGGAACGTCTGCGGATCAATTGTGTGCGGTTGGCGACTGCATGGTCGCAAAGCTGACCGCAATAAAAAGGCCCGGATCGCTCCGGGCCTCATTATGATGTTGCGCAGGTGCCTTATTCGGCCGCTTCGGCGTAAGCTTCCATCGGCGGGCAGGTGCAGATGAGGTTGCGGTCACCATAGACATTGTCGATGCGGTTGACCGGCGACCAGTATTTGTCGATGCGGAAGGCGCCGGGCGGGAAGCAGCCCTTTTCACGGCTATAGGGGCGATCCCATTCACCGACCAGGTCTTCCACCGTGTGTGGCGCGTTCTTCAGCGGATTGTTGAGCTTGTCCGCACGACCTTCCTCGATATCGCGGGCTTCCTCGCGGATCGCCAGCATCGCATCGCAGAAACGGTCGATTTCCGCCTTGGTTTCGGATTCCGTCGGCTCGATCATCAGCGTGCCGGCCACCGGCCAGCTCATGGTCGGCGCGTGGAAACCGCAATCGATGAGGCGCTTGGCCACATCGTCCACCGTCACTCCGCAGCTATCCGCGAGCGGTCGGGTATCGATGATGCACTCATGTGCCACGCGACCCGTCTCGGACTTGTAGAGCACGTCATAAGCGCCCTTCAGCCGCTCGGCGATGTAGTTGGCATTGAGGATCGCCACCTTGGTCGCCTGCGTCAGCCCTTCGCCGCCCATCATCAGGCAATAGCTCCAGGAGATCGGCAGGATCGACGGTGAACCGAAAGGAGCCGCAGACACAGCACCCTCGCGTCCATCCGTCGCTGGATGGCCGGGCAGGTGAGGCGCCAGATGCGCCTTGACGCCGATCGGTCCCATGCCCGGACCACCGCCACCGTGCGGAATGCAGAAGGTCTTGTGCAGGTTGAGGTGCGAAACGTCGGAGCCGATATCGCCGGGACGGGCAAGGCCAACCATGGCGTTCATGTTGGCGCCGTCGAGATAGACCTGACCGCCATGTTTGTGGGTGATCTCGCAGATCTCGCGAACCGTCTCCTCGAACACGCCGTGGGTGGACGGATAGGTGATCATGCAGCACGAGAGGTTTTCCGCATACTGCTCTGCTTTTGCACGGAAATCATCAATATCGATGTCGCCGTTATCACGCACCTTCACCGGCACCACCTTCATGCCGACCATCTGCGCCGAGGCCGGGTTGGTGCCATGCGCCGAGGTTGGAATGAGGCAGACATCGCGATGTGTGCCGCCATTGGCGAGATGATAATTGCGGATTGTCAGAAGCCCCGCATACTCGCCCTGCGCACCGGAATTCGGCTGCATGGAGAAGGCGTCGTAACCGGTGACGGAGCAAAGCTTTTCGGAGAGATCGTCGATCATCTCCTTGTAGCCGAGCGCCTGATTGGCCGGCACGAAGGGATGAATGTCGGAAAACTCCGGCCAGGTGATCGGCAGCATTTCCGCCGTGGCGTTCAGTTTCATGGTGCAGGAACCGAGTGGGATCATCGAGCGGTCCAGCGCCAGATCGCGGTCCGAAAGACGGCGAATGTAACGGGTCATCTCGCTTTCGGCGCGGTTCATGTGGAAGATCGGATGCGTCATGTACTGGCTGGTGCGCAGCAGTTCCTTCGGCAGGCGATATTCCGGCGTAAAATCCGAAATCGAGAAATTGCCGCCAAAGGCGCGCCACACGGCCTCAAGCGTTGCCGGGCGCGTGCGCTCGTCAAGGCTCATGCCGATCTTGGTGGCGCCGACCTTGCGCAGATTGACGCCTTCCGCCACGGCGGAGCGCAGGATAACGCCCTGCATATGGCCGACTTCGACGGTAATCGTGTCGAAGAAAGTTTCCGGCTCGATGACGTAACCGAGTTTCTCCAGGCCCTTGGCCATCAGCACGGCCTTCTGGTGGGTCTGCTGGGCAATTGCCTTGATGCCCTGCGGGCCGTGGAAGACGCCATACATCGAGGCCATGACGGCGAGCAGCACCTGCGCGGTGCAGATGTTAGACGTCGCCTTCTCGCGGCGAATATGCTGTTCGCGGGTCTGCAGCGACAGGCGATAGGCGCGGTTGCCGCGCGCATCGACGGAAACGCCGACCAGACGGCCGGGCATGGAGCGCTTATGCGCGTCCTTGACGGACATGTAAGCAGCGTGCGGACCACCATAACCGACCGGAACGCCGAAGCGTTGCGAGGTGCCGATCGCGATGTCGGCACCCATTTCGCCTGGTGATTTCAGCAGCGTCAGCGCCAGAAGGTCGGCGGCGACGGCGGCGATTGCGCCTGTCTGGTGCAGGCGGGAAATCAGGCCCGAGAAATCGCTGACATGACCGTGGGTGCCGGGATACTGGAAGATCGCGCCGAACACGTCGACCGGATCGAGATCGGTGAAGGGATTGCCGACAATCACCTTCCAGCCGAGCGGGGCCGCACGGGTCTCGATCAGCGCGATGGTCTGCGGATGGCAATTGGCGTCCACGAAGAAGGCGGTCGCCTTGGACTTGGCGACGCGCTGGCACATGGCCATGGCTTCGGCAGCGGCCGTCGCTTCATCGAGCAGCGATGCATTGGCGACATCAAGGCCGGTGAGATCGCAGACCATGGTCTGGTAGTTCAGCAGCGCCTCAAGGCGGCCCTGGCTGATTTCCGGCTGGTAGGGCGTATAGGCCGTGTACCAGGCCGGGTTCTCCAGAATATTGCGCTGGATGACCGGCGGCGTGATGGTGCCGTAATAGCCCTGGCCGATCAGCGAGGTCAGGACCTGGTTCTTGTTGGCCGTCTCGCGCAGGCGATCCAGCGCCTCGCGTTCGGTCAGCGCCGCACCCCAGGTGAGCGGCACCTTTTGGCGGATGGAGGAGGGAACGGTGGCGTCGATGAGCGCGTCGAGGCTCTTATAGCCGACGACCTTCAGCATCTCTGCCATTTCCGACGGCGACGGCCCTATGTGACGCCGGTTGGCGAAATCATAGGGCTGATAGTCGGTGAAATGGAATTCGGTGGGCGTCGTCATTACGCGATCAGCTCCTTGTAGGCTGCTTCGTCGAGCAGCGTATCGGCATCCGCGGCGTTGGAAAGCTTCAGCTTGAAGAACCAGCCGGCACCCTGCGGATCGGAATTGACCAGCGAGGGATCGTCAACGATCGCCTGGTTGATTTCGACCACTTCGCCATCCAGCGGACAATAGACGTCGGAGGCAGCCTTGACGGATTCAACGGTCGCAGCATCGCCATCCTTGGCGAAAGTTGCGCCCACTTCCGGCAGCTCGACGAAAACGAGATCGCCGAGCTGTTCAGCGGCGTGGCTGGTGATGCCAACGGTGGCGATATCGCCTTCGAACTTTAGCCATTCGTGTTCTGCGGTAAATTTCAGCATCGTGTTCTCTCCGGAGATGGAATGAGGATTAGCGTTTGTAGGTGGGCTTGATGAAGGGCAGGGCGGCGACGGTGACGGGCAGATATTTGCCACGCACTTCCGCGAAGATCGCCGTGCCGGGAGCAGCGCAAGAAACGGGCACGTAACCCATGGCGACGGGGCCTTCGACCGAGGGGCCGAAACCGCCGGAGGTCACTTCGCCGACTTCCGTCTTGCCTTCGGCATCCGCGAAAAGCTTCGAATGGCCGCGCACAGGAGCCTTGCCTTCGGGCTTCAGACCGACACGGCGGCGCGATGTGCCGTCCTTGAGTTCGCCAAGAATGCGTTCTGCCCCCGGAAAACCGCCTTCACGGTCGCCACCGGCGCGGCGCGCCTTCTGGATCGCCCATTCAAGTGAGGCTTCGATGGGGGAGGTCGTGGTGTCGATATCGTTACCGTAGAGACAAAGGCCGGCTTCCAGACGCAGGCTGTCGCGCGCGCCAAGCCCGATGGCTTCGCAATCGGGATGTTCGAGCAGTGCCCTGGCGATCTCTTCGGCCTTGTCGGCTGGCATGGAAATTTCAAAGCCGTCCTCGCCGGAGTAACCGGAGCGCGAGACGATGCAGGGAACATCGTGCAGCGGCACCTCCTGCACATCCATGAACTTCATCTCGGAAACGCCCGTCCACAGTTCGGCCAGCACCTCTTCGGCGCGCGGCCCCTGAAGTGCGATCAAGGCGCGGTCGTCGAGAAGGGTGATCTCACAGGTATCGGAAAGATGCGCCTTCATGTGGGCGACATCGGCATCCTTGCAGGAAGCATTAACGACGACGAATAGATGATCGCCACGATTGGTAATCATCAGATCATCGAGGATATTGCCGTTTTCGTCGGTGAAGAAACCGTAGCGCTGGCGGCCTTCCTTGAGGCCGAGAATGTCAACCGGCACCAGCTTCTCAAGCGCAAGTGCGGCATCTTCATTGTTACCGGACTTCGCCTTCACAATCACCTGGCCCATGTGGGACACGTCGAACAGGCCGGCGGAGGTGCGGGTCTGAAGATGTTCCTTCAGTACGCCGGCCGGATATTGCACGGGCATGTCGTAACCGGCAAACGGCACCATGCGGGCGCCAAGCGATATGTGCAGGGAATGCAGCGGCGTGGTTTTCAGCGCGGCGGTATCGTCCAAGGACGCCTCCAGGGTTGCGCGATATATCGCGCGGGCTCAGGTCATGGCGCGAAGCGCCGGTTCAAGAGCCCCCTCTGTCCTTGTCGCCTGAGATTGTTATCCCTTCGGCGAGCCGTCCTTATGAAAGGTGGCTTCTCTCCAGAGTTCCGTCGTCACCGCTGGTCCTTTTGCCTGAGAGTTTCCGGGGCGGTTGCTCCTTCGGCACCGCAGTGAAGCGGTTTCTCCCAACGATGATGCGACGCTCATTATCTTCGAAGCCCCGCTATTGGCAAGGACCAAATGACGCATCTGAACAGATTCTTGCTCCATCTGCGCCATCGTCATATCAGCCGTCTCGTATATCTATTTCGAGAGCGGGTGTCCGTATCCAGTCCACGCCCGTCACAGGACGCGGGTGTACGTGGTTCTCACGGACGCAACGGGGCTTTTCAGCGACCGGACTTCTGCTCGAAGAACCGGCGCGGCTAATCGGATTTTTTCTCCGGCAAGCCTTTTCGTTTCGTCGATGCAAAATCAACAAGTTCCTTTTCTGTCATGGACTTCTCCATGCTTTTTGAAGCGCCTTGTAAACTAGATTTTTTCACTTCGCCGCGTTTGGCGGCGAGTGCGGCACCTGCCGCTTTCTGCTGGGCTTTGGATTTGGCTGGCATGTCTGCCTCCTTTGAAATGGTGGTTTCAATAGGAAAATGCCGCCTCACGTCGATCGTTCCCTTACAACTATCAAGCCTGCGGCAAAATTCCCCTTTGAAATCGGCGGGAAAGCGGGATATCGCCTAGAATATGGACGCAAATCGAAAACGACGCCTGACAGGGATGGAGAAAATGCTTCGCATTTTCTGCGCTGCCGTGATGCTGTCGCTCGGTTTTGCCCACAAGCCCGCACTTGCCGTAAGTCCGCAGGTTGTCCTCGACGAGAGCTACCGGTTGCCGGATGGAACCTTTGCCGAGATTTGCCTCGGTCACGCGGGTGGGGCGAATGCTTCCCATGCCAAGGACGGCCCGGCCCATTCGGGCGACGCTATCCTTTTCTGCGAGGCCTGCCTGCTGGCATCGTCCATTCTTCTACCGATGCCCGATACGGAAGGCTGGTTGAAGACCGAATTCGCCTGGCTCGATAATCGCCTGTCCGCCGAATGGAGCTTCCGCTCTGTCCCGACGATCCAAAAACCGGCCGCGCGCGGCCCGCCGTCCCTGTCCGCCTGATTTTTCACGTTACGGAATCATCGCCGCCTGCCAGCGGCACGGAGCGACTGCGTAGCCCCAAGGGGCGCAGTCGCGGGGACAGAACAAATGAAAACCACCAAGATCATCACCTGCACTCTCTTCGCCGCATCGGTTTCGACCGCGCCGGCTTTTGCCCATGCCACATTTGTGGACGGTTCGGCCGAACAGGACAGCACCATCGTTGCCGCCCTTCAGGTGCCGCACGGCTGCGATGGCGGACTTGCCACGACGGAAGTACAGATCAAGCTCCCGGAAGGCTTCATTTCCGCCAAGCCGCAACCCAAGGCCGGCTGGGAACTGGAAATCATCAAGGGCGACTACCAGAAGACCTACAAGAACCACGGCAAGGACATCACCAGCGGCGCTGTCGAAGTCCGCTGGAAGGGTGGTAACCTGCCGGACGAGTTTTACGACACCTTCGCCGTTCAGGGCAAAATCTCCGGCGTTGAAGCCGGGCAGGACCTGCCATTCAAGGTGACGCAGCTTTGTGGCGACAAGGGCAAGGTCTCCTGGGATGAAGTCGCAGCCGTCGGCGTCGATCCGCATTCGCTGAAAAGCCCGGCGCCGACCATCAAAGTAACCGCGAAGTCGGAACATGCCGGCGGGCACGACCATTCCGCCATGGCCATGGATATGAATATGGATGTCGTAAAGGCGGGCAGCCTCGAAGTGTCTGATGGTGCAACCAAGGCCATGCTGCCGGGCCAGCCGGTTGGCGGCGGTTACGTGACCATCAAGAACAACGGCGACAGCGACGACAAGCTGGTCGGCGTGGAGTCCTCTGCCGCCGGCCGTGCAGAAATCCACGAAATGGCCATGGTCAACGACGTCATGAAAATGCGCAAGCTGGATGACGGTATCGTCATTCCCGCCGGGCAGACGGTGGAACTGAAGCCCGGCGGCCTGCACATGATGTTCTTCAATGTAAAGAAGCCCTTTGCCGAAGGCGACAAGGTGCCGGTGACGCTGGTCTTTGAAAAGGCCGGCAAGGTCGAGATCGTGCTCTCGACGGGCGCCGCCAAGGGTGGTGACGCCAAGGGCGGACACCAGCACAACTGACGATAAAAAGAGGCTGCCGGAACGCAAAACCCATCCGGCAGCCCCAGCTATTCGGCCATTCTTATTTTGTAACGGTCAGCCTGGCCTGCATGCCTGCTTCGTAGTGTCCCTTGATGTTGCAGAAGAGAAGATAGGCGCCGGGCGTCAGCTTCGCCTTCAACTGCCCGTCGCCACCGGGCTTGAGGTCTGCCACTTCGCCAAGGCTCTTCAACTGCTTTTCATCGACGCGATGTTTGGCTGTGTTGAGAGGGATTTTCTCATCGGCCGACTTCAGCTTGACGAGGATCATCTCGTGCTGTTCGCTCATCGCGTCGTTATGCACCTGAAAGACCGCGTCCCCGGCCTTGACCGTCGTCTGGTCCAAGGCAAGCGTCATGGGGCCTCCGCCTTCACCGCCTTCGGTTACTTTGATGGTGGTGGCAGCAAAAGCCGGCGCAGAGACTGTCAGCACCGCTGCGAAGACGGTGGTGCAGCGGATCAATGATGTCATGAGCTTCCTCCAGTGGATGTCGGAGGATTAGGAAATCTAACTGACAGCAACCTGAACGCGTGAAATCAAACTGACATATATCATAAAATAGATACGGAAATTTCTGTAAATATATGATATTAAATTAGTTTATTTCCTTCATTGTCTTCATATGCCTGCTGGGCCTGTTCCAGCGTTGCCTGTTGCTCCTGGCGCTGGCTGGCGACCGTCAGGAAATAGAGTGCGAGGGCTGGTGGTTTGATGGCAGTCATCATGCCGCGAAGCTGAAAATCCTCACCGCGTTCGGCTTTACGCGCCAGCTCGTGAATAGCGTCTTCGATTTCCGTTTTGCGCGGAACGCGCTGCGATGGCTTCACCGCTTCCAGCGCATAGGCTGCCGTATTTGCAGAAACAGAAAGAACCTGTGTCATCCAACCCCCGGCCATCTTTGCGACCCTAAAAACCGAAGATTAGCATCCGCATGTTGTTGGAAGGCTAAATCGCGACGCTGCAATTTAATCGTATTTTAATGGCTGAAAGCGCCCGGCAAAGGGGTTTCGTCCGCGGTTTCCTTGGTCTAGAAATGCGTCGGACTGCCCGGTCCGGCAATTTCCGGAGACACCATTCCCCATGATCAATATCGCTCTTGTCGCCACAGGCGGCGCAATCGGTTCCGTATTCCGTTATCTGGTCGGCGTCTGGAGCATGCGGCTGGCGGGGCCGAATTTTCCGTGGGGAACGCTCGCGGTTAATATCGTCGGGTCTTTCCTGATCGGTCTGCTGGTCGAACTTGTGGCGCGTCGGCTGAACGCATCAATGGAAATGCGCCTGTTTCTCGTGACCGGCGTGCTTGGCGGGTTCACCACATTCTCATCCTTCTCGCTGGATGCGGTTGCGCTTTTCGAGCGTGGCGCACTCGGTCTTTCGGCCGTTTACATCCTCGCAAGCCTTGTGGTTTCCATCGCCGCGGTTTTCGCCGGGCTGGCCTTGGGCCGCAACTTGTTCTAAAGGCTTGAACCAAACGGCGCGCCGACGAACAGAGCGCGCGATCAAGACAGAAAGACTGGAAATTTCATGGCAGGTATCGAGCATATCAAGGTCGAGGCCGACGAGGCCGGTATGCGCCTCGATCGCTGGTTCAAGATTCACTATCCGGGGCTCGGTTTCGGGCAGCTGCAAAAGCTGCTGCGCTCCGGCCAGGTGCGTGTGGACGGCGGCCGGGTGAAGACGGATGCACGGGTGCAGCCGGGACAGATGGTTCGCGTACCGCCGGTCGATTCCGATATGAAGACCAAAACCGGTCCGATCGGATCGAGGGATCTCAAACATTCTGATGATGGCGAGCTTCTGGCGCGCATGCTGCTGCATGAGGACGACAAGGTTCTCGTGTTCAACAAGCCCGCTGGCATTGCCGTGCAGGGTGGTTCCGGCGTCAACCGCCATATTGACGGTCTTCTGGAAGCGTGGACCAGCCCGAAGGGCGAAAAGCCGCGTCTGGTGCACCGTCTGGACCGTGACACGTCAGGCGTGCTGGTGGTTGCCCGCACCCGTGGTGCCGCGCAAAAGCTGACGGCCGCCTTCCGCGAGCGCGATACCAAAAAGACCTACTGGGCGCTGGTCAAGGGCGTGCCGCGCAAACATCAGGACAAGATTTCCACCTGGCTGGTCAAGGAACAGACCCCCGACGGCGATCGCATGCGCATCGCCAAGCACGGCGATGAGGGGGCCGATCACGCCATTTCCTATTACCGCGTCATCGATACCGCCGCGCAGAACCTCGCCTGGCTGGAAATGGAACCCTATACTGGCCGTACCCATCAGCTTCGCGTTCATGCGCTGCATATGGGGCACCCGATTATCGGCGATCCGAAATATTACATTGACGATCCGAACTGGGATTTCCCGGGCGGCATCCAGAAGCGTCTGCACCTGCATGCCCGCCATATCGATATACCGCATCCGAACGGCGGCCGGCTTCGCGTCAGCGCACCCTTGCCGCCGCATATGGTGCAGACCTGGAACCTGCTCGGCCTCGACGTGGCGGATGGCGATAGGGAAGACTGATAGCAGATGAAACTCGTCCTTTTCGATTGCGACGGCACACTGGTGGACAGCGCCGGCCTGATCCATGCCGTCATGTCCGAGACCTTTGCCGATTTTGGGAAGCCGCGGCCTGATATCTCCGAGACCAAGGCGATCATCGGGCTGACGCTGGATATCGCCATCGCCCGCATGCTCGGCAAGACGCATGTGGATGAGGAGGCACTGGCGATGACGCAGCGTTACAGGGAGGTTTATCATCCTCTACGGGAACGTCCCGAGATGACGACGCCGCTTTTCGACGGTATCGCCTCGCTGATCGATACGCTTTCGAAACGGGATGACGTGCTGATCGGGGCCGTCACTGGCAAAGGCCGGCGTGGGCTCACCCAAATTCTGGAAACCCATGGCTTTGCCGATCATTTCATCGTTTCGCGCACGGCGGATGACTGCCCATCCAAGCCGCACCCGGCCATGGTGATGGAATGCTGCCACGAAACCGGCATGGTTCCGGCCGATACTGTCGTCATCGGTGACGCGATCTATGACATGCAGATGGCGAAAGCGGCGGGCGCAAAAGCCATCGGCGTTGCCTGGGGTTATGCCTCGGTCGAGGACCTCTGGAAGGCGGGCGCCGATGCAGTGGTCAACCATCCGAACGAAATTCCGGCCTATGTTCCGGCCGACATATCTGAATGATTTTTTCGACTGACGAGGATATGCCATGCGTGATCTCCTGAACGACCTTTCGGAGGGCCTCAGCCACCCCGACCCGATCCTGCGCGCGCAGATCCAGATGCAGAAACCTCTGCCGAAGCGGTTCTATAAGGATGTTACCGTCGGAGAGACGGAGGAGGGCGGTTTCACCATCCTCCTCGACGGCAAGCCGCTGCGCACGCCCGCCAAGAAGCCGCTGGTCGCACCGTCGCGTGCGCTGGCCGAATTGCTCCGCGACGAGTGGGATGCACAGAAGGAAGTGGTGAACCCGGTCGTTATGCCGGTATCGCGGCATGTAAATACCGCCATCGATGGCATCGCCAGCGACACACAGGCGGTTTTCGAGGACATACTCCGTTTTTCATCATCCGATCTCCTCTGCTATCGCGCCGGCGATCCGGAAGCGCTGGTTGCCCGGCAGACGGACCATTGGGATCCGGTTCTGGACTGGGCGACCAATGTACTCGGCGCCCGCTTTATCCTCGTCGAAGGTGTCATGCATCGCGACCAGCCGCGCGAAGCCATCGCGGCCTTCGCTGTGACGCTGAAGAAATACGACACACCGATTGCGCTCGCCGCGCTGCACACCATGACGTCCCTGACCGGCTCTGCCATTCTGGCGCTGGCATTGGCGGAAGGCGAACTCACGCTGGAAGAAGCCTGGGCGCTCGCCCATCTGGACGAGGACTGGACCGCCGAGCAATGGGGCGAGGACGAAGAAGCGCTGGAACGCCGCGCCGTCAGGCTGATCGATATGCGCGCCGCCCTCAACGTGCTGGAGTCGCTGAAGAGCGCTTCTTAACGCTTTTCTAACCCTGATCGCCGAACATGCGGTTACCTCACGTAAGGGGAGCCGCTGATCATGACCACCACGCTTAAACGCCTTGGCATTGTCGTGCTGGCGTGTTTCGTGCTCATGTCTTTCAGGCTGGAACCGGAAGCGACAAACACCGACCGGCTGCTTTATGATGTGCGCGGCGCATTTGTCGCCGCACGCCCGGATGTCGCGCCGGCATTGATGCAGTCCATCCACGCGCAGGTCCAGAATGCGATCAAGACGACAGCGCGGGGTGAAACCAGACCGCGTGTGGTACTGACCATCCGTCTCACATCCGTCACACGCGCACCCTTCCTGTTCGGAGAGCGGGCATCGGCCAAGGTCATCGTCCGTGCCGCAGCAGTAGCAACGGGTGAGGTCATCGCCGAGGCCAAATTCACTGCCACCGTTGTCAGCTTCGACAATCAATCGATCGAGCAGGAACTCGCCTATGGCGTCGCAGAACGGGTGATCCACGAATTCAGGCTGAAACGGCCGGGTCCGACGACGCTTGCGACGGCTCTGTTTCCATAAGCAGCAGGGAAGGCGGGAGTGCGTCAGCCACTCATCCCCCTTTAATCATGAAAATTTGACGCTCTGAAAAACTGCATCTCGATGTATTGGATTTCACATACATTGCGTATCTGAATTGACATACGCTGCGTACGTCACTATCTCGCATACGTAACGTATGTAACTTGGCGTTCGAAGCTTCAAAAATAACGCTTCGCTCGTCCAAGGCACTCAAGCCACAAAGAGAGATGCTAGATGACTGAACGCGAAGCAATTTTCCCGGCCAACAGACACGCGCTTTACGAAGAACACGGCTACTCGGCCGCCATTCGATCCGGTGACCTTCTTTTCGTTTCAGGCCAGGTCGGCAGCCGTGCCGATGGAACGCCTGAGCCAGACTTTGAACAGCAGGTCCGGCTGGCTTTCGAAAATCTCAAGGCGACACTTGCGGCGGCAGGCTGCACTTTCGACGATATCGTAGATGTAACAACGTTCCATACGGACCCGGAAAACCAGTTCGGAACGATCATGAAGGTCAAGCAGGAGATTTTCAGCAAGTCGCCTTATCCGAACTGGACCGCCATCGGCGTCAACTGGCTCGCCGGCTTCGATTTCGAGATCAAGGTCATCGCCCGCATCCCGTAACGCGGGATCAAGACTGAGACGGCGGCGCTCACACGGCGCCGCCGGCCTGTTTCCCTATCCTTAGCCAAGCCGCTCCGCATGCCACTTCAAATGGTCATCCATGAAAGTGGAGATGAAATAATAGGAGTGGTCGTAACGATCGTGCATGCGCAGCGTCAGGCCGATATCCGTTCCCTTGATCGCCTCTTCGAACAGCCAGGGGCGCAGGCCTTTTTCCAGGAAACTATCGGCCTTGCCCTGATCGATCAGGAATTCGGGAAACCGTGCGCCATCCTCGATCAGCGAGCAGGCGTCATATTGACGCCATGCGGTCCGGTCCGCACCGAGATATTTTTCCAGCGCCGGTTCCGACCAGTCGGCGGAAGAGGGGGCAACGATGGGTGCAAAGGCCGAGCAGCTCTTGAAACGCTCGGGGTTTTTCAGTGCAATCGTCATCGCACCATGACCGCCCATCGAATGGCCGAAAATGGACTGGCGACTCATATCGGCGCGGAAATGCTGGCCGATCAGGGCAGGCAGCTCTTCCGCCACATAGCTGTACATCTGGTAGTGTTCCGACCACGGCTCCTCGGTGGCGTCGAGATAAAAACCGGCGCCCTTGCCCATCTGCCAGTTGGTCAGCTCATCCGGCACGTCGTTGCCGCGCGGGCTGGTATCCGGGCAGACGATGATAAGCCCGAGTTCGGACGCCATGCGGCGATATTCGCCCTTTTCCATGACATTGGCGTGGGTGCAGGTGAGGCCCGAGAGATACCAGACAACCGGACAGGGCTCATGGATCGCCTTCGGCGGCACATAGACCGCAAAGGTCATCTCGCTTTTGAGCGTTTCGGACTGGTGCGAAAAAACGCCCTGCATGCCGCCAAAGGCCGTATTCTGCGAAATGATGTTCATGAAGCCATTCCCTTAAGAAAAATTCCGGTTCAGCCCGCAAGCGAGACCGCGGCATTGACCGCCGCCGCGACCAGAACCGTGTTGAAGAAAAAAGAAACGATGGAGTGCAGTAGCGTCACCTTGCGCATGGCGGTGGTGGTTACCCCCACATCCGAGGTCTGCGCCGTCATGCCGATCACCACAGCGAAATAGAGGAAGTCGTAACCGCAGGGTTCCTTCGTCGCCGGAAAATCCATGCCGCCGCGATGCTGACGCTTGCCGTCCACCGTGGCCGGCCGCCAGTAAAGATGGGCGTAGTGCAGGGCGGTCATGGTGTGGATCGTCAGCCAGCCGAAGATGACAGAGGCAAAGGCAATGAGCAGCGTCCAGACCGTTTCACCCGTGTGGTTGAGCGCCTGAAACAGCGACACCACGGCAACACCGACCGCAAGCAGCGTGACGGCGATGATCGCGATCGCAGGCAAATCGTCGCTGTCGGCATGGGCCTTCAGTTGCTGCGCCGTCAGCTGCGGCAGGCGAAAAGCGACCAGCGTCAGATAGGTCAGGAAAAACAGGACTGCGGCGATCTCGATGGCAAGGGACGGCGCAAATGCAAGCGCCACGCCGAGACTGCCGGCCCAGACGAGAAATGCAATGACGAAAGGCCGGTGACGGCGATAGATATTGCTCTTGGGACTTGCTGGGCTCTTGGCCGGGCTTTTCGGGCTGGCGGGGGGCATGGACGACACCTTTCTGTTTGCAGCGTCATTTTTTGACACGGCGGCAGAAACGGTCAAGCGTCTCCAGAAAAGCCGAGCGGTCACGCGGTGAAAAGGCCGCGTTATATCCCTTGCTTTCCCCGGTTTCGCGCAGATGCGCACCCAGATCACGCATCGCCGTCGCCATGCCGATATTCGACGGATCGAAAACACGCCCCGTCGGCCCCGTGACCAGCGCGCCCTTGGCAACGCAGCGTCCGGCCAGCGGCACATCGGCGGTAATGACGATATCATTTTCGCCGGCATGCTCGGCAATCCAGTCATCGGCCGCATCGAAACCCGCGGATACGATGACGTTTTTCACCATCGGATCGCGTGAAGGGCGCAGACCGGAATTGGCGACAAAGGTCACTTCCAGCCCATGCCGCTCCGCAACTTTAAGGATTTCCGGCTTCACGGGGCAGGCGTCGGCATCGACATAGATTTGCGGGTTTTGCGGCATGAGCACTCTTTTGGGATAATTCCTGCCACGCTTCTAAGCGCAAACGCCGCAATTACCAAGCCCGTCAGCGCTGAAATAGCGGCTCGACGTCGCGCAGGAGGATGCTTGCGACAATCGCGAAAACCGTTTATGTTCACTTTATGTTCTATATCGTGGAGAGGGTCAATGTTGGAGGAATTTATCGTGCAAGCCAAGTCTGCAACATATGTCGGCGGCGGCGATAAATCTGCGACCCCCACGCGTCAGGGATCGCACGATCTCGGTTATCGCGACGGAGACTGGCATTATGTCGACAGCTATTTCGGGGGAACCGATTTCATCGGCCAAGAGGTCGTCTGGCACCAGGGAACCGCGGTGTGGGGGATGAGTTATTACGGCCGTATCCTCAGGCCTGATATGATCGACGGCACGACGGCCGGAATGGTCATTCAGCGGTCGCTTTCCACGCTCTATCGGCAAGGCCGGTTTCTCGGCGGCTTTACCCATCCGGTGGAAAATCTGATCTATGTCGATACGAATGCTGGTGAATTCGGATCCTTCACCGGTGTCGAGCGCATCTACCGGGGACATGTCGAAACGTACCGGCTTGACTATCATGGCGGGATCATAAAGCCGTGAGACGTGCGAATGATGGGGCGATGATAGTTCACCGCCCCCGTTTTCGCTACGAGCTCAGCCGGGCTGCTTCGTCTTGCGCAGATACGGAAGAACCGTGTCATAGGAGCCGAAACGGGTAATCGCATCTTCGTTGGAGACGGCGGCGGTGATGATGACATCCTCTCCCTGCTTCCAGTTGGCGGGCGTCGCTACCTGGTGTTTGGAGGTCAGCTGGATGGAATCGATGGCGCGGAGAATTTCATCGAAATTGCGGCCGGTGGTCATCGGGTAGGTGAGGACCAGCTTGATCTTCTTGTCGGGGCCGATGACGAAGACGGAGCGCACGGTGGCGTTATCGGCAGGCGTGCGGCCTTCGGAACTGTCGCCCGCACCCGCCGGCAGCATGTCATAAAGCTTCGCCACCTTCAGGTCCTTGTCGCCGATCAGCGGATAATCGACATTGAAGCCGGTTGCGGTGCGGATATCGTTCTTCCATTTTTCATGGCTTTCGACCGGATCGACCGAAATGCCGATGATCTTGACGCCGCGTTTTTCGAATTCCGGCTGCAGGCCGCCCATGGCGCCAAGTTCCGTCGTGCACACGGGCGTGAAGTTTTTCGGATGGGAAAACAGGACCGCCCAGCCATCGCCGATCCAGTCGTGAAAACGCACCGGACCCTGGGTGGTCTCGGCGGTGAAGTCGGGGGCAATATCGTTGATACGCAGGCTCATAGTGTGCTTTCTCCCGGATGATTTGAACTGAAAATCTGATGGTTCTCTGCAATTTGTGTCCGGCGCAGGAGCTTAAAGTTTTTGTCTGAAATGGCCAGAGCTTTTCACCGCGTGTCTGTCACGACGCCGGGCAGGGGGTGCCTATTCGATCTGAGCTTCAAGGGTTTCCGCCATAGTGCGATAAAGCTGAGCGGAGGCTTCATTCTTCTCCGCTGCATATTTGGCGCTGACCTGCCTTGCAGCATCAGCAGCAATACGAAACGCATCGATCCGCACCTGGGGCTCAAGCTCGGCCTCGCCACCAATATCGCCGTCACTGAACATACCCGCCCGATATCCGTCGCCCAGATCGACGACACCGATTTCAGGAAGGCCATTCTTCATTTTGCCGAGGAAAGCAGCCCCGGCGCGACCGCCATCCCGACGACGGAGCATGCCGATGCCGGAAGCCTTTCCATCGATGCAGGTGCCTGTCCAGAAGGCCGGTCCCTCGGTCATCGAGGCCGGCACGACGAACGCGCACTGGCTCGCCGGATCCTTCGACCAACGGTGATCCTTCGGCCCGGCGCTAGCTGCTTCCGTTGAGGCGGACATCGCCACGATGACCACCCATGCGATATAAGATGCGCTTTTCATTCCGCCCAATACCCTCGTTAGACGGCCGGATTTTTTTACCATTCCTCTTCGTTCCGCAAGCCCGATGAATAGAAAAATGCCATCTCCAGCAACTGGCTGAACTACGTCGATGCGGCAGGCGAGGGCCTGCACTTGCAGACCCCCGCACTGCCCTTAGAGGCTGGTCATCGCCGATTTCCAGAACCGCTCCGGATCAAGCCCGTCGCGGCATTCGATAACAATCCGTGTGCCGTTCCTGAGACGCCGCCGCAGAAGCTCGGATTGCGCCCGTATGTGCCCGCCTTCATGAAGCTTCTGTAGCATCGAGCGTGAAAGCCCCAGTTCGGCGGCCAGCAGGCGATCGAGGCGTATGCCAGCCGGAAACGGAACCGCGAGATCGATTTCGGCCGCGGCCCAGTCGGGAGGTTCGTCCCGGATCGTTTTCCCGATATCGAACTCCGGAAACTCGTCGATACGCTGCGACTTGCGTCTCAACGCCTCGAGGTTGAAGGTTTCGGCTCTTATCCACTGCGGATCGTTGGACTGCAGTGCCTCCAGAACAGGTGGGCTTATGTCGCGAACATTCTGCCGCTCGAAGATTGGCCGGTTCCAGCTTTTGTCGCAGATCAGGCATCTGTAGATGAGCCAGGCATCGAGTTTGCGGCCATTGGCATTGAGCCGGATCTTGCCGCTGGCCTGAAATGCCCTCAGCTCACCGCATCCGTTGCAGGCAAGCCAGGGCTGGGGCGCCGTTCTTGGCGTGACGGTCCATTGGACCCGAAGGAGATTGCACATAGTGTCTTGGTCTTCCGTCTGGAAGTCCACCAAGATGGTGCAGGAGAAAACCCTTGCGGGTGCGGCGTGGCGATGTCCTGGGTGGGCGAAGAGCTGAGACAGCAGGGCTGTGCAAGGCACATTTTAACAATGCCAGACCGGTCTCTTGCCACCACCCGATGAACATGATCATACGCCGACAGCCTGTGGCTATCCGCAATACGGGTGAAACTGGATTGAGACCGGTATTTACTTAGGCAAAGTCTACCTCGATGCGCCTATGCTCTTCGCGGGCGACCATAACAAATGATGGCCCGGAAAGGGAGCCCCCGTGCATCCGGCGGCTGAAACAGGTTGCGCCTGCAGCTTTTGTGCAACTCTTCGATCGTCTCCCTACTGCCCGGAGGAGGTTTCCCGGCAGCTCTTATCCGTGGCGTCCGGAAGGGGAAGCATGCGACGAAGGGTCGGATCTCTGCGGACGAAATGGTGCCACAGAGCCGCTATCACATGAAGAAAGACGATAATGGCCGCGAGATAGGCGAGGGTGGCGTGAACGTCACTCCAGAAGGCCTCGGCTTGATCCGAGATCGCCATCGGCAACCCCGGAACGACAACGAGATCAAAGACGTAGCTGGGGATTTGCAAGGGAGAGGTCGAGGCCACCGCCCAGCCGGCGAGGGGCACGGCCAGGGTCAGGAACAGCAACGCCGCATGAGCGGCCCGCGCAGCGAACCTCGAAACGACACTTTCGCCATCGACAGCCCGCGGCTTGTCGCTGAAAACCGACCAGATGCAACGCGGCACTGCGAGCGCCAGTACCAGAAATCCGATCGACTTGTGGTACTGGAAAAGATTAAACTGAAGCACCGGATCGATGCTGTCGCGGCTCATCAGATATCCCAATGCAAGCTGTGCTACGAAAAGGACAGCGATCGTCCAGTGAAACGCGATCGCCACCAGCCCAAAGGAGGAGGGCGTGTTGCGCCAGCTGCGTCCACCCACCGGAGCGCTCTCGGAATTGTCGCCAGAATATTGCATCGGTTAACTCAGCTGTTGATAGGTGTCTTTGGCGATGGCGTCCATGCGGTCGGAAGGCAGGTTGCCGACCAGGGCGCAGCGGATCATTTCGTCGTCCCATGACACTGTCTCCAGCGAACCGATGCTGGAGCGCCGCATGGCGCTGTCGTTCGAGTCGGCCGCAGCAACGATGTAAAGCGTGACACGTTGCCCGCCTTTGTCTTCGTACATGAGTTGGGCGGCAGGGCCTTCGGAACCGGGCAGGACACGGCCACCAACGAGAGAGAGGCCGTGACGGGAAAGATCCGGGATGTTGATTTTGCGGTCCAGCCGCTTCGAGAGCCATTTCGGCAGGTTCTGGGCATCTTCGCTATCGGCGCGGACCTCAACCGGATGCAGAACGTCGCTCGCAAACAGCTTATGTGCCTGCGCTGCATCCGCCACGATGGAAGCAGGTTCGGCAACGTCGGATACAAGTCCACGTCCGAACCAGCCGCCTGTCAGCCCGACGGCAAGAACAACGACAGCTGCCGCCGCCCTGTTGCGCCAGTCTGCCCGTTCCGATCGCATGCGCCGCTCAATGCGGTATACATCGAGACGATCGGGCAAAACATTGGTGTCGAGAGGACCATAGAGAGCCGTCAGCGTCGCATTTTGCTGCTGCCACATCTTGACCTTGCGTGCGTCGGCCGGATTGGAGGTGAGGTGGGCACGAACGGCATCGAGCCTGTCGTCTTCAAGCTGCCCATCGACATAGGAGATGAGATCGGCTTCGGTTATCTGTGGCTCGTTGCCGGTCATTTTATCACCTTGAGATTTGGCTGGTCTTCCTGGGTCATGCGGGCAAGTGCCGTTCGGGCTCGCCCCAGACGGGACATCAGTGTGCCAAGGGGAATTTCAAGAATATTTGCGGCTTCCGCATAGGTCAGGCCTTCGACAACGACGAGGAGCAGGGCCTCGCGGTGTTCGCCAGACAGTTTTTCGATGGCGCGGGCCATTTCCGCAAGGGCGATCCGACCCGTCTGCGCCGCCGGGACAACCAGTTGTTCCGCCGCGTCATCAATCGGGATTTGCTGGGGCCGGCGTTTGCTGCCGCGCAGATTGTTGCGGTAGACATTGACAAGCACCCGATACAGCCAGGGGCGCAACGGACCCTGCGGTCGCCATAGTGCTTTTTTGCGGATCGCTCTTTCCAGACAGTCCTGGACGAGATCGTCAGCCGTGTCACGATCATGCGTCAGCGCATTCGCATAACGTCGCAGCGCTGGTATGCAACTTGTCATCTCGTCCAGAAACTCCGGCATTGCCGCTACTCCTTGGCAACGTGCCAAACGCCGCCGACGCCATCGCCTGTGATGTCACCGGGTTTCTTGTCCATCTGCCAGCGATAAAGCGGCTTTCCATCATGCGACCACTGCATCGTGCCGTCCTTGCGGGCGATCGGTTTGTAGTCGCCATCCGCCTTGTCGGTTTTCAGAGCGGTGAGGGGGGGCCATTTTTTCGCGCAACCATCATAGCAGGCCGATGAGGCGTCGCCGTCATTGTCGAATGTATAGAGCGTCATGCCTTTGGCGTCGGTGAGGATAGTGCCCTTGGCCGTTGCCTTTTCAACCACCGCTCCACCGGCATAAGGCTCGGCGAGGGCGGCGGTAGAGGCAAGCGTGAGGGCGCCGACCAGAACGAATTGATGTGCACGCATGAGATAGTCCTTTGAGGAAACGGATCGGACAAGGCGCCCGATATTGATAAAACACCGGTCAGCGGGATTTATTCCCCGCCGCGCCGATTTTTTGATGCGTCTGCCGCTTTTTATCTGACGCCTTTCAGATCGATGTCGAAGGCCACCGTATTCGAATAGAGCGGTACACCGACGCCCATGCCATAGGGCATGCGGGGGACATTGCCGGTGACATGGAAGGTAACCGATCCCTTTTGCTGTTCAACGAATGTCGCGTGAAAGGTTTCGGGTCGGGATACGCCCTTGGCTGTCAATATGCCTTCGACGACCGCGCTGCGCGGCCCGTCCTGAACGACCCGGTTGGAGCGAAACACGATCTGCGGATAGGCGGAGATATTAAAAACCGCGCTTGATTTCAGGAAGTTTTCCACCCGCTCTTGCCCCGTCTTCACGCTGGACGGATTCAAGTTGATTTCCACGTAAGATTTGGCCGGCTGGTCCGGATCGATGTCGAACCGGCCGGATATATCGAGGATCGCACCCTTGATTCCGGGACCGGCAACCTGTTCGATTGAAAACCCGATATGGGAGGCGGGATCGATGCGATACCGTCCGGCAGCGGACGAGAACGGGCTGGCGGACACCGGATTGCAGGCCAATGCCACCATCAGGAAAGTGAGGGAGTCGGGGTATTTCACGACGCAGGCTCCTTTTTGAATACTTGATCGCAATCAGGAGAACACCGCAGGAAGCCATTTAATCCCTGTGATCTGTGACAGATCACCAAATCCCTGCCATCAGTTCAGATCAAGACCTTCCTGAAGTATGGATTTCTGCACGGCTTCACGGCTCTTCACGCGCCCGTACCAAGCCTGCAGGTGCTGAAAACTGTCAAAGTGAATTGGGGCATTGTAGTAGGATTTCACCCAGGGCGCCTGACCCCAGCCGGTCAACGCAAACAGATACGCGTCAGCGACTGTAAAATCGTCTCCCATGAGGAACCATCTGTCCGCGAGATGCTCATTAATCCAGGCGAAGCGTTTCTCCAGCTTCGGCCTTGCTGTCTCGATGTAGTCACCTGCCAGATCAGCGTAGAGGAGCGGAATGAAGCCCTTGTGGATTTCCGTCGAGAGAAAGGCGAGCATCTCCTGAAGCTTGTATCTCTCAAATGTTCCGTTGGCGGCAGCAAGGCGCATTTCCGGTCTCTGGTCGGCAAGATACTGAACGATTACAACACCTTCCCGCAGGATGTTACCATCATCAAGCTCAAGCGCGGGAATGTAACCATGCGGATTGACCTTGTAGAAGTTCTTCCCTTGTTGGGTTGTGTGATCGCTGTGATCGACCTTGATGAAATCGACATCGAGGCCAAGTTCGTTTGCGACGATGTGGGGAGAAAGAGAGCAGGCGGCAGGCATGTAGTAGAGTTTCATTCCCGGTGGTCTCCATGGATTATGCGGTCTTGCTTACCGTCAGGAAAAGCGTGACATCCATGTAATTCAGGCCGTATAAAAACGTAAGAACGCAAAAACTTGTCATCTAGGTACATAAATTATACCTGCAATCCCGATAGGTTATCTGATGAAAGACACGGTATCCGGCTGCTCCGTCGAGCAGGCCATGCATTTGCTGGGCGGGCGGTGGCGTCTGCTCATCGCATCATATCTCGTGGACGGCCCGAAGCGTTTCAATGAGCTTCGGCGACTGGTGCCGGGCATATCCCAGCGAATGCTGACACTGGACCTGCGCGCGCTTGAGGAGGCAAAGCTTGTCTCTCGCACCGTCTATCCGACCATTCCGGTCAAGGTCGAGTACGCTCTGACGGAGGATGGTCATCGGCTGGACAAGGTGGTGACCGTGGTTCAAGAGTTTGGCTTGTGGCTCAAGGCCAGGGACGCGGCCTGAAGTTCTCATGGACGTTTCCAGCAGAAGCCTTTTCCGTCCACAAACAATGTGGCGGGGGAGTTGAAATGCCCGCTGTGGCGCAAAGTAGAAATGTCCGATTTAGGTGTCCCGGCCATTTAGACATGCGACACTGACACCGCGGATCAGCCCCCGACCGAACCGGCTCTCCGGTTGCAAGGAGAGGGCGGGGGCGGGTGATAGACACACCCATTCGGCTTTAGCTTTCTCAGTAGCAATCGTACCGGTAGCAGTTGATACTCACAGACATCGAATGATGCAGGGGGGTGATAGAAACAATGTGGCGGGGGAGTTGAAATGCCCGCTGTGGCGCAAAGTAGAAATGTCCGATTTAGGTGTCCCGGCCATTTAGACATGCGACACTGACACCGCGGATCAGCCCCCGACCGAACCGGCTCTCCGGTTGCAAGGAGAGGGCGGGGGCGGGTGATAGACACACCCATTCGGCTTTAGCTTTCTCAGTAGCAATCGTACCGGTAGCAGTTGATACTCACAGACATCGAATGATGCAGGGGGACAAGATCAGAGGATGCTTCCGGAGATTGAACTCATAGGCGATGTCGATGTCATCGCTCTGTCGCCACTGCTGCGTGGCATGGTCCTGAGCCTGTCCTATGCCAATACGCAAGGCGGCATTGGCTTGACGGCCACAGGCGCCATGAACCGCAAGTTCGTGCACTGGGCGGCCGTTCACTTTGAATGGCCAGACTATACGTCCGACGAGCTTTACACGATGAACAAGGTTCTCAATGAAAGCGACATGCCGCCGCTTTGGGTCGTGCGCGACATGACCGGCCATCTGAAACTCCTTCGCCGCAAGAAAGACGTGCTGCTGCCAACCAAACGTGGCAGGGAATTTCTGGCAAGACCGCAGGCCTTCTTCGATCTGGTCGCCACGGATTATCTCTATTCCTACGTCCACGATGCTGAAACAGAAAAGGAAGTGCGTGAGCGGCTACGCTGGTGGCGCATGTTCCTCAATCTTCTCAATATCAAGGCCAGATCAGGTTGCTCGCTGAACGAGGTCTTGAAAATCCTGTATCCAAGCGTGGCACATCTGTCGAACGCCGAGATAAAAGTCGAGGCATGGTCCCTAAAGTCTGAGCTCCGCTACGGCGTCATTCGTCGCTTGTGCTGGCTGGGTTTGCTCTATGAGGCGAGAGCAGGGCTAACGCTCTTTGAGGATGGATCCTTCCACAAAACACCACTCTGGGCCACCTGTCTGCAATTGGAATCGGATACGCAAAGCGACATCGGTGTGCATTGACCCACGCGATCTTTATTCCGCCGCAGGCGGGAATGATAGTGCTTGCCGACATCGCGCAATCACCGCCGGATCGTTCATGGCATCCGTCTTCCGCCCCGGCTTGCGGCCCCGCGATGTGTAGCCGTTCTTGTCGCTGTTGGTCTTCACCTTCGGCGTTGTCTGCTGGTCCTGACGTTCCTTGATATAGGCCAAAAGATCGCCGAGCCGCTTGTTCTCGGTGATCGCCGCATGCGTTACCCGCTGATCCTTGTCGAACACCGTATAGGGCAGGGAATACCCCTTCCAGCGCACATCGAGGCGACCATCGGCGTAGGCATAGGTCTCGACATATTTGCCAACCAGGCCTCGCGTGACGTCGTTCTCGTCCAGCATGATCCGCTGGCGTTCGAACGAGAATGTCAGCTGCGATCCGACATACCGCTGCTCGCGTTTGCATAGAATCTCAGCCAACCGGTCCGGTGGCAGATTCATCGGCCGATGCAGGTCATTGGAGCGGGCAGGGGCGATCGCAAATCGCGCATTGTAATTGGCCATGAAACCCGGCAGAAACGCATTGCCCGCCTCCATTGTGTCGATGCCGGCCAGCCGCAACTCCTTGACCAACCGGTCCTGCAGCGTCCGGTTCATTCGCTCGACCCGACCTTTGGCCTGACTCGAATTTGCGCAGAGAATCTCGATATTTAGCTCACACAGCGCCCGTCCGAACTGCGTCATGCCCTGGCCGCCCCTGGCATCCTTCTTCGCCACCCGGAACACTGAATGTTTGTCAGAATAGAAGGCAATCGGCGCGCCGTGACGTTTGAGATAAAGCGCCAGCGCCTCAAAATAGGTGAAGGCACTTTCGGAACGTACAAAACGCAACTGCATCAGCCTGCCGGTCGCATCGTCAACGAACACCAACAGCGAACACGCTGGCCCGCGATCCTCGAACCAGCGATGCTCAGAACCGTCGATCTGTACCAGCTCGCCAAAGGCCTCGCGACGTAATCTCGGCTGATGAAACGTCCGACGCTGCTTACGTGACAGCCAAATTCCGGCATCCACCATCCAGCTGCGCAACGTCTCGCGCGAAACCTGCAAGCCATCACGCTCGGCCAGCTTCTCGGTCGCCAGGGTCGGGCCGAAGTCCGCATAACGTTCACGAACCAGCGTTACCGCGTAATCACGAATGCCGTCATTGATGCGGTTGTTGGATGGCCGGCCGATCGCCTTGTGCCGGATCGAAGCCGCACCGTCAGTTTGCATCCTGTTCAACAACCGACGGATTTGCCGTGTGCTGAGATCAAGCACATGCGCCGCCGACACCATGGTCATCCCACCGGCAATCACCTTCGACAAAATCTCGATCCGCTGCAAATCACGCTCGCTCATCGCAATCAGTCCCATCTGCAATCTCCCGGGCATCATTCAGACCCGGGGAGTGTGACATTCCAACTTTGCAGAAACAGGACATTCTAACTTTGCGGCTACAAACAATAATCGCATAACGGGCATCATTCAGACCCGGGGAGTGTGACATTCCAACTTTGCAGAAACAGGACATTCTAACTTTGCGGCTACAAACAATAATCGCATAA
>NZ_JAPYZZ010000006.1 GCF_027460065.1 Martinezella rhizogenes | reverse complement strand
TCCGATCAACGTGCATTCCATAGAGGTCTCCAACAACGACCGCGATACAGCGGTCTCTTCAACAGGCTTTCGGGCTTCAGTAATGAGCAGTGGCTATGAGTTCGATCAGCGTTGTGTCACCAAGGTCGGCAACGCCGATGGTCGCGCGGGCAGGCAACTCCTCCGGAGCAAACCATTCCTTCCAGACAGCATCCATTTGCGGCTTCACGTTCATGTCGGTGATAAAGATCGTGGCGGACAGAAGGTTGGCTCGCGCCGAGCCAGCCTCTTTGAGGTACGCGTCGAGCTTCGTCAGCACCTGGCGGGTCTGGCCCTCCATGTCGAGGCTCTCATCGTCAGCAACGATCCCGCCGATATAGGCGATACCCTTGTGCTTCACCACGCGATGCAATGTTGGGGTCCGGATGAGTCGTTCTGTCATGAGATGTGTCCTTTTTCCTGGGCGTCGTGATCGACGGGATCCCTTCCGGTCACCGCTTTCAAAGCGCGGGGCGTTTGTGGAAGGTGTGCAAGTTCGGCAAGCCGTACCGGTTTGACCGGCGAACGGAGGCGATAGGTTCCCACATTCGCGGGACTGACTTTTCTTTCCTCGGCCATGATTTCAGTGACGGTCGCGGCACATAGGCGCCCCTGGCACTGCCCCATCCCGCAGCGAACGAAGGTCTTTAACTGGTTCGGACCGGGCGGTCCGAGCGCAATAGCCTCGCGAAGCTTACGCACCGTAACTTCCTCACAACGGCAGACGATCGTTTCGGGGTCCGATGGTGCGAGAAAGCTTTGCCGGGGCACATAGAGTGCATCCAGAAACGCCCTTCCACGCGAATAGTGACGGGATCGGCGATGCAGAGACAGCATCAACGGCGCTGCTGCTTCGGTGTTGGCGAGCCCCAGATCACGAAGAGCCGCGAGAACGGCAACGCGTCCACTTACCTCTGCGGCTTGCGCGCCGGCGATCCCGCATCCGTCGCCGGCAACATAGATGCCATTTCTGCTGCTCCGACCGTCATGGTCTGTGACGGGCTGGAATGCCCGTTGCGGGCCATTCCATTGCAACTCGCATCCGGCCGCGTTGGGCAAACTTGTCGAAGGGATCACGCCCTGATGCAGAAGCACCGAATTGGCAGGGATGGTGCGCTCGCTTCGGCCGGTGGTGTAGCGTACGCTTTCAGCGTGCTGGGTCCCTATGATCGCGATCGATCTGACGCCGGAGACCACTCGCACACGACGCTTGACCTTCCACAGCAGGCCCACGCCTTTCAGCACGTAGGGCGAAAGCAGGAATTCCGGCATATGCCGGAGCACGCCAGCCCGGAACGGAGACCGAGCAGTATCGAGGACGGTGAGATCGGATAGACCTGCGTCGACAAGCTGGCTTGCGAGGAGATAGAGAAGAGGCCCGCAGCCGGCCAGGACAACAGGTCCCGTCGGCATCGCGCCGGCTGCCTTGAGCGCGATCTGCGCGGCACCTGCCGTCATGACCCCTGGCAAGGTCCAACCGGGCACGGGCATGGGCCGCTCCTGCGCACCGGTCGCAAGAACGATAGCGGCAGCTTCAAGCATCCGCGCTGTGCCTGCGATGGTGACACCTAGGACATGGCGCGTCTTGGGCGCGGCGTCGTCCCGACTCTCAAGACTCCAGACCGTTGCGCGTGGAGCGTAATCGACGTTGCTGTTGGCGAACGCCTCCGCGAGAGGCTTTCCTTTCCAGTAGTCTTTCCCGAGAAATGCTCTTCGTTCGGGTCGATTTCGCGTGATTTCGCGGTAGATCTGCCCGCCCGGACGAGGGTTCTCGTCCAGAACCGCAACCCGGGCTCCGGCCGCGCTCGCTTCGACAGCCGCCGCCATTCCGGCAGGACCGGCGCCGATGACGAGAAGGTCGTAAAAATCCAGAAGATCCGACGCCGTTGAAACTTCTCGAAAACTCATGGCGCGCTCCCTTCTTCGTTTTTCGCGAGTCCGGGGATCGTAGGTGCGCCCTTCTGGCTTAGAACTGTCATCCCGTTCTCGACCTCGACCAGACAGGCTTGACGGTTCTGAACGCCATCCACGGTGACCAGACACTCGAAGCAAACGCCCATCAGGCAGTAGGGTGCGCGAGGGCTTCCGCCAACGACGGACTGGCGGACGCGATCGACCCCAGCGGCTAGCAACGCGGTCGCGAGCATGTCTCCACGTTCAGCTTCGATGACCACGCCATCGAAGCTGAATTGAACAGGTTGTTCTATCCTATGCAGCCTGTCGAGCATGGAACCTCCGGGCGGAAAAAGCGGAAAGATCGTCTTCGAGACGCCCAGCGGCGATCTGCTGAGCCACGATCAAAGCGTGATTGGCGGCCAGGGTGACGCCCGAATGGCAGGCGACAAGAAAGGCGCCCGGATAGCGCTCGGAATGATCGTAGATAGGAACTCCGTCGGCCGTCTTGACCCTGAAGCCCGTCCAGCTACGCACGACATTCAGGTCCGAAAGAGCAGGGAATATCCTCAAGGCGCGGCTCGCGAGAACAGCGCTGATGTCCGATGATGATGAGATTCTGGTGGTGTCGGTTTCTTCGCTGTCGCCGATCATGATCCCGCCCTCATCGGCCTGCCGCATCCCGGCAGAGAGGCAGGGGAGGGCGGTCTGGCTCTTCTCGGTGACGAGGATCTGACCCTTGCTGCGCTTGAGCGGGCATGACAGGCCGACCATGGGCGCCAGCCTTTCATTGTCGAGGCCGGCAGCAAGGACGATCTGGCGTGAAACGATAGAAACCCCCTCACCCTTCAGAACAAAGCCATCCGAGGTAGGTTCGATGATTTGAACCCGGTGCTGCGGGCGATACGTTGCCCCCGTCTTTTCCATTGCGGTGTGGAGCGCGTGAAACAGGCGAAGCGCGTTCACATGTCCGTCTGCGGCACAATAGATCGAACCGACAACCTCAGGGCCAATACCGGGAACCCGTTCGAGTGTTTGCTGACGATCGAGAACTTCATAATGCGGTGCCCGCCCGTTGGTCTCGAGCGCAATGCTCTCCATGTCCTCGCGCGCTGCTTCGAACTCGTCTTGCGAGAGTGCGAACGTAAATGCCCCGTCCTGCTGCAGACCCACATCGATGCCACTGTCATCGAGCAGGGCCTTTGCCATCGTCGGCCATCTCTTGGCGGACGCGTCTGACCAGAGAGCGTAATGAGGGGCATGCAGGCCTTTGCCTTGTACCCAGACCAGAGCGAAGTTGGCCCGTGATGCACGCAAATCGAGATCCTCACCGTCGAGGACCAGCGACTTCATGCCTGAGCGTGCAAGACCCCAGGCAATGGACGCGCCAACCAGGCCGCCCCCAACAATAGTCATATCAACGTCGTGCATCGCTTCTCGGAGTCTTCGTTGTTTTAACGGTTGGGATACGGCGCAAGCGCCGTATCCCGCAAAGCAGCCGATCAATGGGGGGTGACGTCCACCTTGAACCACTTCATCGAAAGCGTCTTGATCGTGCCGTCCTCACTTGCTGCCTTGATGGCTGCATCGAAGTCGGCCTTGAGGGCTGTGTCTTCCTTGCGCAGGCCAACCGCAACCAGGCCAAATTCACCGCCCGAGAAGAGCGGACCAACGAGCTTCGCCCCTTTCATCTCCGGCTTCTCGATTGCCGCAGCCAGAACGGTCGCGTTTGCCAGCACGGAGTCGAGGCGGCCGCTGGTCAGATCGAGATTGTGTTCCTCGACGGACTTGTATTCCTTGATGTCGACGGACCCCTTGAAATACTTGTCCAGGAACGTCGACGCCGTCGTCGATCCCTGCACGCCGACCGTCGTGCCGTTGAGGAAGCTCGAGATATCGGCAATGCGCTTCTTGGCAGCATCCGCCTGACTGTCGAGGGAATAGGTCTCACCGGTGCCCGGCATGTCCGCCAGCTTGCTGTCGCCCATCACGGCGAAGCCATTGATCCCAGCAGCATAGGGGATCGAAAAGCCGATCACTTCCTGCCGCTTCGGCGTGATGCTCATGGCGGCCATGATCGCATCATATTTTTTCCCCGTCAGGGACGGGATGATACCATCCCAGTTCTGCGCGACGATCTGGCATTTCGCCTTCATCTTTTCGCACAGTGCATTGGCCAGATCGATCTCGAAGCCGTCGAGTTTGCCGCCCGGCCCGGAAAAGTTCCAGGGCGCGTAGCCGCCCTCAGTGGCGATGGTGATTGACTTTTCCTGAGCTGCCGCCTGGCCGGCGACGAGGAGAAGCGCTGCGCACAGAATAGATTTGAGTTTCATAAGTTCACCTCTGTTCATTGGTTTCCTGGACACGCGAGCCTTGACGAGTTCGTCGTCAGTGGGATGCAGCGCCATCGCGCCGCAGGAACTGTCGAAAGCGCTCCGTGCGGGGATGGGCGAACATTTCGGAGGAGGGGCCTTCTTCGGCGATGACGCCCTGATGCAAGAAGACCGTGCGCGATGAAACATCGCGGGCAAAATCCATCTCGTGGGTGACGATCAGCATGGTGCGACCCTCAGCCGCCAGATCGCGCATCACCTTGAGAACCTCACCGACCAATTCCGGATCGAGGGCCGATGTGGGTTCGTCAAAGAGCATGACATCCGGCCGCATCGCCAGGGCACGGGCGATTGCGGCGCGTTGCTGCTGGCCGCCCGACAGCTCGGATGGATAGGCGTTGCGTTTGGAGGCAATACCGACGCGCTCGAGCAGCGCTTCAGCCTCGTCGCGACACGATTTCCGATCGCGGCCCTGAACGTGGACCGGCGCCTCCATGACATTCTGCAGGATCGTCTGGTGGGACCAAAGGTTGAAGCCCTGGAAAACCATTGCGGCTCGTTCGCGAAGCCGATTGACCTGCCCCAAATCCCTGGGACGAGCCGGTCTGCCAGGCCGATGCTCGAGCTTGATCTCCTCCCCCATGATCGAAACGCTCCCGGCATTCGGGATTTCGAGCATGTTGACGCATCGCAGAAGCGTCGACTTTCCGGAGCCGGACGAGCCAAGGATCGAGATCACCTCTCCCTCGCTGGCGCTCAACGATACGCCGTGGAGCACTTCAAGGGGACCGAAGTTCTTCCTGATTTCGGTGAGCTGAACAGCCGGACGAGTGGGATTAGGCATGGAGTTCGCCCTTCTGATCGACGGAGCCGGTCGTGCGTCTGCCCTTGCGCCGTTCGGGCCACAAAACCCATTCAAGCAACATAAAAAGCCGCGCGACGATGAAGTTGAGGATGAGGTAGATAGCCCCGGCACACACGAAGACTTCGATGGTGCGATAGCTTTCCGAGATCAGTTTGGCTGCGATCCCAGTGATCTCCATGATGGTAATGGTGGAAGCAAGCGACGTCGACTTGACCATCAGGACCACTTCATTGCTGTAACCAGGCAGCATCTGCCGTATCGCCTGGGGGATCACGATCCGGCGGAACAGCTTCACCCTGCCCATTCCGCAAGCTTTCGCGGCCTCGATCTGGCCAGCGGGCACAGAAAGCAGACCTCCCCGCATGATCTCGGCGGTGTAGGCAGCCGTATTCAGTGCGAGTGCCGCCATCGCGCACCAGTAGGCGTCGCGCAGAAATGGCCAGATGAAACTATGCCGAAGGCCAGGAAACTGGCTGAGGCCATAGTAGATAATGTAGATCTGGACGAGGAGCGGCGTGCCGCGAAACACGAAAATGTAGAAGCGCGCCGGCAGGTCGAGCCACCAAAGCCGCGAGACGCGCATCAGGGCTAGTCCGAAGGCCAGGATCGTTCCTGCCGCAACCGAGAACACCGCGAGTTCAAGTGCGAGCGGGATGCCTCCAAGCAACGCGACGAGGGTCTGCCAGAGAAAAGCGGGATCGAACGGCATCACACGCCCCTCCGCAGTCCGCGCCTGGAGCGCATCTCAGCCAGACGGAAGGCCTGCCCTGAGACGAAGGTTATAAGCAGGTAGAGTGCCGCGGCGGTGAGGTAGAAACTGAACGGCTGGCGGGTCGAGCCCGAGCCAACCTGCGCCTGGCGCATCAGTTCGACGAGGCCGATCACCGAGATAAGGGCGGATTCCTTCAGGACCAGTTGCCAGACATTGCCGACACCGGGCAGGGCATAGCGCGCCGCCTGAGGTAGAACGATCCGCCTGAACAACAGCAAGGACCCCATGCCGTAAGCCCGACCAGCCTCGACCTCGCCCTTGTTGAGAGCTAGAACCGCCCCACGCAGGACCTGCGTTTGGTAGGCGCCTGAAACCACGCCGATGGCAAGCGCGCCTGTCAGAAACGCCGGAGCGCCGACGAAGCCGCTACTTCCGAAGAGCGAAGCGACACCGGAGATCACCGAGCTCGATCCGAAGTAAAACAGATAGATGACGAGCAGGTCGGGTATGCCACGAAGGGCTGTCGTATATCCTGATGCCGCTGCCTGCAGCGCTCGAGAGCTGGAAAAGCTGGCAGCGGCGCCAAGACAGCCGAAAACGAGGCCGATTGCGAAGCCGCTGAATGCCACGGCCACCGTCATCGCGGTCGCCCTGAGCATATCATTGCCCCACCCGTCCGGGCCGAAGCCCATGAGTTGAAAATAATCCATAGCGTTCCCTGCGCGCGACAGCTGGTGCCGCTCGTCTGATCCCGGTTGTTCCGGAAGAATTTTCGTTTGTGAGGAAAGGTTTACATTTGGCCCGCATTAGGTCAAATTCATAATGACGGTGTGAGAATAAACAGATGTTATGGTGAAGCGTGAACCTTAGGCAGGTGGAAGCATTTCGGGCGGTCATGTTAACCGGCCAAATGACCGCGGCAGCGGAATTGATGCTGGTCACCCAGCCTGCCATCAGCCGTCTGATCAAGGATTTTGAGCAAGCGACCAAGCTTCAGTTATTCGAGAGGCGTGGGAACCACATCATTCCAACACAGGAGGCGAGGACGCTCTGGAAGGAGGTCGACCGCGCTTTCGTCGGGCTCAATCACATCAGCAACTTGGCCGCCGATATCGGCAGGCAGGCAGCCGGTACGCTTCGCATTGCAGCAATGCCCGCTTTGGCAAATGGCCTGCTCCCCCGGTTCCTTGCTCAGTTCCTGCGCGACAAACCAAACCTGCAAGCGTCGTTGACAGGCCTGCCTTCCAGTATGGTCATGGAGGCTGTTGCTTCAGGTCGGGCAGATATTGGCTATGCTGACGGGCCATCAGAGCGCCCGGGATTCCTCCTTGAAACGCGTTCACTGGCTGCAATCGTCGCCGTACCGATGGGGCATCGGCTTGCCGGACTTCACCGAATAACGCCCCAGGACCTGGCCGGCGAGCGGATCATAAAACAAGAAACGGGCACCCTTTTCGCCATGCGCGTGGAGGTCGCCATTGGCGGAATCCCGCGACTACCCTCTCTGGAAGTGAGCCTGTCGCATACAGCCCTCAGTCTCGTCCGCGAAGGGGCCGGGATCGCTATTATCGACCCCGCCGCCGCAATTGAGTTCAAGGACAGGATCGTCCTGCGACCCTTTTCGATTTTCATTGATGCAGGGTTCCTCGAAGTCCGCGCCGCGAACGGCGTTCCCTCCACCATCGTGGACCGTTTTGCGAGTGAATTCTGGAGCTTCCACGATAACTTGATGGCACAAAGCGGTTTGATGGACTGAGGGCGAATGCCGAGCGAGGGGAACGACTTGGCAACGTGATCACTTCGAGCAAGAACTCGAGCTTGTTGAACAGTAACCGAGAAAGCGGGATCCTCGCCAAGCCTCGAGGTCAGAAGCTCGGCGGGAGGTTTATCTCAGGCGGCGGTTTGATACTGCGCCTCCGGCGGCCCTGCGACAATCTTGAACTGCTGAACCAGGGCGAGAAGACTGTCTGCTTGCGACGCTAGCTCGCGGCTTGCTGCACTGGTTTCTTCCACCATGGCCGCGTTCTGCTGTGTCATCTGGTCCATCTGGTTTACCGTGGAATTGACTTCCTGCAGGGCACCAGACTGATCGTGGCTGGCGCGGGCGATCATTTCGACATGCTGGCTAAGGGTGACGATCTGGGTGCTGATCTTCGCGAGCGCCGTGCCGGTTTCCTGAACGGACTGCGAACCGGAGCTGACTTCGGTCGTCGACTTGTTGATCAGGCCCTTGATCTCCTGGGCCGCGGCGGCGGAGCGTTGCGCCAGCTCGCGGACTTCCATCGCCACAACCGCAAAGCCCTTGCCGGCTTCGCCGGCGCGCGCCGCCTCGATGCCGGCGTTGAGCGCCAGCAGATTGGTCTGGAAGGCGATCTCGTCGATGACGCCGATGATCTGCTCGATCTGGCGCGATGCATCTTCGATGCGGCCCATGGCGTCGATCGCCTTGCCGACGACGGTCGCCGAGTCATCGGCGCTGCGCTTGGCCTGGCGGACGATCTGGTCGGCATCCTTGGCGCGTTCGGCAGACGAACGGACGGTGACGGTGATCTCATCAACGGCGGCAGCGGTTTCTTCGAGCGAAGCCGCCTGCTGCTCCGTGCGCTTGGCGAGATCCTCGGCCGACTGGGCCATCTGGTTGCCATTGCCCTGGATCATTTCGACATTGTCGCGGATCTGGCTCATGGTCGCCTGCAGGCGGAGCATCGACCCGTTGAAGTCTTCACGCAGCTGTTCGAGGCGGCCGATGAACGGCGTGTCGATGGTCGTGGAGATGTCGCCCTGTGACATGCGTTCGAGACCGGCGGCAAGCTCGTTGACCGCAAACTCGATCTGGCGGTCCATCTCGCGCTTTTCGGCATCGTTGCGCTGACGCTCATGCTCGGCAGCCTGACGCTCCTCGTCGCTCTGCTCCTCGATGCGGATCTTCGAGATGGCATTCTCCTTGAAGATGCCCAGCGCACGGGCCATGTCGCCGATTTCGTCATGCCGCTTCTCGCCCAAGATACTGGTGTCGAGCGCGCCGTCGGCAATGCGGCGCATGGCGGCGGTGATCTGGCCGATCGGACGCTGCAGGGTCAGAACAAGCGCGATGCCGCCGATGATCGAGACCAGGATCCCAAGCGCCGTTGTTGCCACGGAAATACTGTTTGCCTGGCCGCGCTCGGTTCCCGCGGATTGCTTTTGTAACTCCGCGAAGCTCGTCAGTTGACGCCAAATGTTGTCCAATTGATCACGAGCGGCGTGGTAATCGGCCTCTCGGTTGCTGTTGACCGTAACAAGCATTTTTCCGTCCGCATCGAGCGATTGAATTGCAGGGGTTATGGCGGCGGAGATCTGATCAGCGAAGTTCAGACCCTGGGCGCTATCGACCAGTGTCTCGAGGTTGGAGTTGACCCATGCGATCTGTTGGTGAAGCTTATCGTAGTTGTCCGTGTCGACCTTGACCGTCATGTCAGCGATGGCCAACTGCAGAGATTGTACCGCTGCATCAAGACGCCTGGACTTCTCCAATATCGATGCGGTCTTTGCCGTGCGGTCATCCAGATGAACGAAGACTGAGTTTGCCTGACGCATCATTCGTAAGGCAGCGCCCTGAACGTCACTCGCTGCACGACGCAGTCGCGCGACATCTTCGACCTCGTCTCCGGATGCATCCCGGCCGGCGGCAAGGTGGTCCTTAAGATCAGCTATGACTTGCTGCAATGTCTTGACCAGTTCACTCTGGTCCCGGGGAATAGACAGTTCAATCATCCGCGCCGCTTTTGTAATTTGCGGTATTGCGCCTGACAAAGTGTCCAGCTTGTCTGCAGGCCCCTGCGCTTTTGAAAAATCATCAAGCATTTCAGTCAACGTATCGCTGCCTTTCAAGACGCGGTCTGCTGCTCGCAGCGTAGCGGTCCCGCTGCTCTGTCCAGCGCGAAGATCCTGGTCGAGCTGTTGAGTCGCCTCTGCCAATTTCGTGCGTGAGTCGACTAGCGACTTCTGCGCACTATCAATAGAGAGGCGGAGAGCCACCTCCCGTTCGTGGAGCGCCCAAAGGCTGTCGATTGTCTGGCGCAGGACGATCGTTTCAGACGATGCCTGCACGAGAGCGTCTCGCCCGTCGTTGTCTCCGATTTGTTTCAACGTTGCATCAAGTATGTCTCGCTGCGCCGTTATCTCGTTATACAGGCCATCTCTTCTTGCCTGATCCGTATCCCGGAGAAAGGCGTCCATCGAGCCGTAAAGATCTTTGAACCCGCCGAGAGATTGCAGAACGCTGTTAGATATCTCCATTCTGCCTTGAAGCAGTCCGGACGCGTAAAGCCCGGTCAATCCAACCGCAGATATCGTGATGATGAATGGCACGACGACGATCAGGACCTTCGCCTTGATCTTGAAGCGAGACAAAAACTTATCGATGAACATGCTTGGCCCCTCAACGGCTCTCACGCGCAGCCGAGGTTCGGCAGCAGCGAGTGCGCGACGCTACATTTGATGATCTGGGAGCCCGGGTTCGGGTGGCGTTCATTGCCATTCATCGCGGAGGGAATCGGATGACCCAATGATTCAACGCTAAGGGATGACCGATTAATTTTCGGCTAAAGCGAGCGCTTTCGCTATCTTCATCTGTCGCACACAGGGAACTCACCGCCGAAAAATCGCTGTGCCCGTCTCGGCGCCGGATGACCGCAGTTTTAGGCAACCGTATACACACGGGAAAGGTCGGTTTGGGCTAGATATTGCCGGCCATCCTCGATCATGGACTGTAGCCTCGTGTCCACCTCGCTCAAATGACCGGAGTCTGAGTCGATCAATTCGAAGAGGTGATGGTTGATGAAGCTGTAGAGATCAGCCGCCAGCTGGGTCGCTGCCTCTTCTCCAAGGCAGGCCAGGCCGTAGATTCGAGTGAGAGACCGGACCTCGACCGTATGCCACAGCAGCGCCTTGCTGACGGAAATAGCGATAACGTCCAGGCAAGGAAGACTGATGCCCCCGCTGACATCGAGCTGCACGGCTGCGGGAAACGGTGAGTTCAGCGACACCTTCCATTTTCCCTGTGGAAGGAGCCGTGCAAAGAATCCGGGCCGATATGTTCGAACGCGATCAAACATCAGAGCTCGTGTGGCACCAGAAAGTTCAGTCCGGTAGCCATGCACAATCAATCCAGTGCCGTTCATACCGTTTTGCGAATTCCGTCATCTCCCGGACGTTGGCCTGTGGCGTCTGGCAGGCGCGGGCGCAGGTGGTGACCACGTCTCGGTAAAAGGCCGGCGAAACCGGCCGGATGCCCTCGTAGTTCATGATCAACTCGGGGAGGCGTTGCGTGGTTGTTTCTCCGCGAGGGGCCATGACAAGGGTCGGCGGAGTGCTATGCGCATTGATCAAGACGTACCGCCAGCTCGGGTCTGCCTCTCCCTGGGCGGGAACGAGTTCACAAGGGCAAGCATCACCGCCGCCCGAGATCTCCTGATAGATCGCTTCGAGGGCCATGGCTTTTCTCGCGATCAGAACATAAGGTCCCCAAGAAGTGTAGCCGCCCATCCGCTCGTCATAGAGGATGCCCATTAACTGCCTCAGGTCGTCGCAGGTCGACTTGTCCAAGGGGGAGCGTCCCGAGACAAACCATTGGAGTTGTCGCAGTGTAATCCCGATCGCAGCTGCGATCTCTTTCGGCGGATTGGGCCAGGATGCTACCAGATTTTTGGCGATTTCCGCCGTATTGTCGTACTCTTCGTAGACCGGGATTTCGTCATTGTCATCATCGTCGATATCCTCTGATGGAGCCTTCCCCAAACGTAGCCAGGTTCTGCCGCCAAGCCCGTCGTGATCAAAATAACGTGGTTGATCGGGTGGAAGGGATGTCTCCCAGGATGACAGCCATGGACCGGCTTCCCAATCGACCTCTTGGAGGGGAATTGATGCCGGGTTGCGCATTGGCAACTCCAGCCACCGCTCGATCTTCTCCTCCAGTTTTCGGTTGCTGAGCCTGGGAGGGCCTTGGTCCGCCCTCCAGTCGTGATCCCTATGTGCATCACGGCACAAGGCCTCGACGGACGCGGCCAGCGACAGTTCAACCGGATCCTGCTTCTTCAATAACCAACCAGATGCATCCTGGGCCGATCGCAACGATGCGGGTACTGTTTTATCCTTGGCGTCGGCAACCTCCAGCCGGACTCCGATTTTGGTGAGATCCGCCGCCAGCGATGGATCGGCCTGCGCAATATAGCGGTTCACACGGAGAATATCCGGCACGCCACGCAATCCTTCCGCGTTTCCCCACGCCGTCAGCAACACTTCGCGAAACGGTCTGCGATGTGTAACGGTCGAGAATGTCAGCCAGCGGATTGGAAGGCCGGCGACGGTGAGGCCATAAAGCAAAATCGGGCTCAGTCCATATCGCTCAGCGTCCGCGAGTCTGATGGGATCATGCGCAACCACAATGCCATATTCGGGATGGTGGAACACAGACTTGGCGGTCGAGACGTAAAAGTGATGTTCCCGGTTTGGCTGTTGCGCCTGATTGTCCATGGTTGCTCTCAAAATGATGAAATCAATATGCACCATGGTACAATTTCGGCGCGAAGGTCCAATGAATTTCCTTGCTTTGAATAGCGCTTGGTTGCTGTTCCTTGGCAGGACGCCCTCAGCGAAATGCACCTGATCGGGGTGCCGTTGCTCGTATCGACGCCATTGCAATTGTGGACGCATTCCCGCCTGAAGAAAAACGTCTCCGGTCGTGATGGCTTTATCCGTCCGTTAATGTGCTGACGAGTGAGACGATCCGTCGTCTGACGCGCTCCGGAAGTAGTAACATGCGCCCGATCAGATCCTGTTCTTCATCGCTATCGAGATGCGCGAAATGTCTTTCTATATTGAGCACGATCGTATCGGAATCGTGCTTCCTAAGACCTTCCTGGCTTATCGAGAAAGTAGCTGATCGGCGCGTTGAGAGCGGTCGCGATCTCAAACAGACGTGACGTACTCACGCGATTTAAGTCGGGCTCGTATTTGTGCATTTGCTAAAACTTAAACCAATCTTTCTGGCCAAATCGGATTGGGAAATCGGCATGTCCGTTGTTGGTGCGATGCGGTCAACGGCTTTCTCAGTGTCGGCAGCTTCAGTGATACGCTGATCTTCGACGAACCTCCGCTCGGCTACGTCTGAGATTGTTCAATCATGGCCTAAGGCGCATGCAGCCGTGCGGCTGAACTGCTATTCTTTGCGATCGATCCGTGCAGCTCTTCGAGCTCTTCAGCGCCGACCGTATAATTCCCTGGCCTGAATGGAGACAATGGCCCGCTTCACATCATCACAAGATCGGGGCTATTTTTCCTTTGCGATCGCCGAGAGAGCTTGAGCTGCGTCGAAACCCAAGATTTCAGAGAGTTCAAGAAACTCGATCACATCGACCCGTCGCTGTCCGCTTTCGAGACGGGCGACGAAAGACTGATACTCGCCGAGCTTGGCGGCGAGATCCGTTTGCGTCAGGCCTTTCGCCTCACGTTTTTCAATCAGAAGCGCGATCAGCGCCTGATGTCGTTTCGTGCCGAGCGTTTTCGTCACGTCATCACCCATCCTTAGATAAGATGGGGCTTCCAGTATATCTGTTTTTCAGTTATCTTAAATTCAGATATTTGGTGAGACGACCCCTCCGTAAGGAGGGAGGGACCTGGGTGCAAATCTGCCCGGAGATGATCGTATGCGGATGATAATATGATGCAGCCGTTCCGGTTACGGCTGGGCCGAGGGCGATCGAAGACGCAGGAGGTGCATGAAGGTGGTACCCGACGAAACGGCTGACTTGCTGATGGCCCTGCTCTTTACCGTCAGGAAGATTGTTGAGAGCGGAGCGCAAGGCAAGCAGCGTATAGCGAATGCCTACCACGATGGGCGTTCGCTCATAGCGACGATAGATCGTGATCACGGTTCAGCGCGCCCGCGTATCGAGGCATGCCTGGCGCATTTCAACCTGTATAAGAACGCCGACAATGCAGCCGCGGCTGGTTGGATGCTGGCTGCGATCCAGGAGCGCGTGGGCGAGCGTGATCTCTACGGTTGGCGCAGGCTCGGAGAGATCGTCGATACAGCAGTGCATGAACTGCTCTTGTCTGAACAGGCGTCGCTGCATTGAGCTGTCGCGACGCGACGATAATGCTCGTCGACAAGCCAATTTGCCTTCTTTGACAGCGACACTCGAACCATGTCGCTCGGAAAATGTGACCGTCAGCGCATCATTCTGTGCGATGTCTAGCATCTTGGTCGTCAGGCACAGGTTTGTGGAGATCCATGCCATGCAAAGATATGTGCTCATTGAAGATGAGGATCATACCTACGCTGTCGTCGACGCTCTTCCTTCGAGACGGATCGTGCGACCCGGTATCATACTTGAACATCAGTCTGCGCAAGTCGCTGAAGGAATTATCCCGTTGCTTGAGGCGCTGGATCGCCACAGGGAAATGCCCAATTGATCCACAGGGCAGGGTCGAGCGGACTTTTGCTTTTCCATGGGAAATGGCGAGACGATTGACCGTCGTGGATATCCGTCGCGCGATCCCAGCATATACCAGGTCGCCGGCATTTTCCGACTCTAGGGATGAGCTCGGACGAGCAACATCGCTGGGCCGGCCAGGAGAGCCAGGCCGATCAGAAGCGAAACGCTGAACTTCAAGAGCTTGATGCGCCGTGTCCTGGCGCCGTTCCAATCATATGCGACGTAAAACCCCATACGCGAAACAAAAAGGTCTAGGCTACAGATAATGGTTGCAAGCGAACTGGCCAAGAAAAATCGACTTATTGGTCTCTCGTTGCAGGCTGGCGAAAAGGTAAGGCTGCAACCGAATTTTAAATGCCGGAGAACAACCGAGCCGGCTTCAGGCTTGCCGCAATCCCCATTCCTTTTCGAATTCGTCCGCAAAATCGTTGAGCGGCTCATTCGTCGTTTGGACGGGAGATTTTGGATCAGCATCGCTGGTCACTGGCGAGAGGTCTTTTGCCGACCTTTTGCCATCTTCAATCTCAAGAGCATAGGCAATGGGCACGCCTGGTGTCAGATGAGGCAGTTTCGCCTTCATAACTTCACTGAGATGGACGAACACATCCGGGCTACCGTCGTCGGGCTTTATAAAGCCGTACTTTTTGCTCGCGTCAAACCACTTGACTTTCCCTCTCGTCATAAAGTTCCCCTTACTGTTTTTTGGTCGGATTGCGAGCTATATCGTAGCTAGACTTTTGAAGCAGGACCAGTTTCACGAGCATCGAGGTTGCTGGGCGCGTTCAGGCGATGCTGCATTTCTCTTCCCGCCTTGAAAAACGGAACCCACTTTTCTTCGATGAAAATCGACGTGTTCGTCTTGGGGTTTCTGCCTGATTTCGCTCGGCGATGGCGGACACTGAACGCGCCGAACCCTCTCAGTTCAATCCTGTCACCGCGCATCAGTGCTTCGGCCATTTCCTCGAGGATCGCATCAACGATTCTTTCCGCATCCTTTAAATGCAGAAAGGGTCTGCGATGAGCGAGGATTTCGATAAGTTCGGATTTGATCATGTCCCAGTCTATGGTTCGGAAAGCTTGACGTTCGTTAAAGCAGGCAGCCAAAGCGGCACTGGGCGGAATTGCGAAGCGGCACGGCACCTTGTCGAAATTCCCTCTTACGTGAGAATTTTGCAAGAGACGAAGCACCGCGATGGACGGATAAGCTTATTTGCCGCGAGCCTGATAAGCGGATTCCCTGCTATGGCTCTCGAACAGAGTGTGGGCAGACATCAGCTGAGGGCGATTGAGAACTTTGATGTGTCGGGGATTCGGCTTGGCGATTTTCCGGTCTTTATCTAGTCCCCGTTCATGGCCAAGAAGGCGGCCGCACTCGCGAACAGCGAACTTTTGCGGCATCGATTTTAGATAGCCTCACTGTCTATCGTCCAAAATCTGATCGCTCTCTGTATTCTCGATCTGAACCCCTACTTTGATGGATATCTATGGTGCGTTTCACTAAGTCCGCTACATGTACCTGGATTTCGGTTGCTTTCGTCATGCGATCGAAATCACTTCCCCGGTATCCAGTCACCAACTCTTGGATGGACTTTTCGATTCCGGTTATTATAGGGTCTAAACTTGATACGCTGCAACCGGTACTTGAGGCACTTATTTTGTCTTCCCATTTTGTACGGATCTCACTTCTACGTTCTGCTCGTTTCTGACAGATGCTAATTGCTGCATCTAGAACATGATGCTGTCCGTTGGATTCCACGATGGTTTGTACCATCCGTCTTTGGAGCGGAGTCATTTTAACGTCGGCTTCGACAAGCGCTATCCCGCCCGCCACCATGTGCAGGTCACTCATGCCTTCAAGGTCATCCGAGAAATATTCGAATGATTTTTGAAGGATAGCGTTGCTCTCGATCTGATCAAAAATCTTAAGATTCCCGGCCAGTCGTCCAATCGCCCAAGCTTGATCCAAGCCGTGCTCCATGTTCATAACATGCACCACGAGTTCACGTTTCCTAAATGTCGGTTGAAGATGTAAAGTTGCCTCAACGGCTTCAATGCGAACATGCGCGTGCGCCCTGTGACCTTGATCATCGTCGGGATAATCGAAGCCAGTCTCCGGAATCGCGGTGCGATAGATGATGTCGATTGCTTTGCTCAATCGGCTCAAATTGTGGTACAAAGCCCCAGTATTTTCATCGTTTTCCACGGTGTTGCGTAATCTCTTACTGGTGCGTCGTAACGCATTTAGAGATCTCATCGTTTCTGGAGCATCGTTGCTGACCAAGAAACCAAGAATCTTGCCCGCGGTGTCGGAATCCAACCGATCGAAAGCGTTCAAACTACTTGTGGCTTGACGGGTCGCATTCGTCCTATTCATGGCACGTTACCTAATTTCAACGCAGTACAATCATCATACCAAGTGCTTCCCGCCATGTATTGTTTAATTGGGTTGCAGATGTAATTTGAGCAATCAACGACATGGAACTCTTTAGAATGTTCTATCGATCAATTGCATTTGCGATCACGAGCATTCCGCGAACGATAGCACTTATTCGGAAATCGAAGGGTTTCTTGTTATCGGCATGAAACACGGTAGAACTGTAGGGCCGGGCGTAGTCGCGGTCTCCAAGTGAAAAACACCAAACTCCGCCTGTTTGCGGAGTGAGTGTCTTTAGTCCCTTCGGACTTGCGCTTGTTCTGATCCCGGATTGCAAATGTAACAACAAAAGTTTTGTTCGCAATCAGAAAATATTGGCGGGCGTTGTATTTTGCAAATTCAACTTTGGCCAGGAGAATACTCATGATTCCAAATTTGGATCACCGACTAGGCGGCGAGCTCGGGCTTTCGAAGCGCTATTCGGATAAGCCGGCATTTGAGATCATAAACGATGCTCACGATAGGTTGGGGGCATTCACCTCAAGGCTAGTCACCTTCAAATATGGTGGGCACGAACGCTTCGAGGAGTTCGCATCCCGATACGCTTTAGCCGACACTAAACGCATCGAGTTTGCACGGCGACTGGAATTTCTCGATGGTAACGCTGTAGAGGCGGCAAACCTGACCGATGAGTTGAATCGCTTCATCGAAATGTTTGTTGATCCGTGGCTCACCGAATTTGAGGAGCCACGCGAAAATGAAGAATGATCATGGAGTTGAAAGAGCGCCAGCCCTGTCGACGACGCAGCGGCAGTTGATATTTGAAACTGAAATCATTCCGGCAATTGGTGCGCATGGGCCGCCTGTTGAAAAGCCAATATTTGCTATAGTCAGCGGCCAGCCGGGCGCTGGAAAGAGCACCATGGTTCGCCAAATCAAGAGCACATTTGGTGATGAAAGCACCCAACGAATAATAGCCGACGATCTTAACGCTTATATTCCTGGCAACAATGCTGCCCTTATGAAGGGCTCGCATACGCTAGAGCGAAAGAATTCGTCTGCGGTTACCGATTGGTATTATCAGCTATTTGATCGTAGTATAGACAGTAAATTTAACATAATATTGGAGTCGTGCTATTCGCCAAATCAATATATTTCGCTTTTGAATAAAGCGCGCTCAAATGGCTACAGGACAGAACTAAATATTATTGCGACGGACAGAATAACGAGTTTTACTGCCATTCATGATCGTTTTGAAAAAGCACTGGCGAACAAATTCTTAGCCTCAACTGTGTTGCCAGATGCTGATACGCACGATCACTACTATTCAATATGGCCACGTGTCGCTTTTGACGTGGAAAACAATAGAACTTTTGACAGAATTGCGATCGTGAACCGGGACGGCAAAACGATTTTCGAGAATGAACAAGTCGCAGGAAATAACGGAGAACCGACTTGGAAGCAAAAGCCCGACGCGCTACGGGCGTTGATGAACCTTCGAAATCGTCCGTTAGACGGGAAACACAGCACTGGGTGAAGAACGTTTGGGATCGACTCCGTCGAAGCGTCGCATTCTCACAACATCCAGATTCCGTGGGCCTGCCAGTCGCTTCTTATCAGAGTGGTGTCGCATTGAGGCTGAGAGAGCAAAGCGACCTGAGCGCATTCAAAACACGCCCCGACTTTCTGCGAGAGTTCTCGAAAAAGTTTTCACAGAATTTGGAGCGCGACGTTGCCCTTGTAGGTCGTCACAAATGTAAGCGAGGTGAGTTCCAAGAAGAGATTTTTGAAGAGCTTTTTTTCGAAGAGTTAGCGTCTGTCCATGGTTCTCTTCAGGAAGCGATTACTACGAAGTTTGGACCAGTCATTGCAAAATCTAGTGAAGGTAAAGATGCACGCTCCGCGATGGTTCGGCCTCTAGCAGGCCTGCTTTAGGCGAGAACTCTACCACCAAACGGCTGAAAATCGGCCCTGACCAACAAAGTATTGCGCCAAATGCCGGCGCCGTCAAAATCCCCGAGCACGGGGCGCAACCTGTCAAGCACCAACGTCCTAAATTTCTTGTTGAGGTCTCAAACCACATTTACAGACCTATCGAGGAATACAATCGGATGACCCGTGATGAAGCCGGCTCTTCGCAGTTGGCTCCTAGCCATCGAGAATTGAAGGTTCTTATTCGGTTGGAAAACGATAGTGGTTACGAAACACTCGCTTCACTCAAAGCGCGACTGGGACCGGAAAATAACGATTTCTTTATTAAAACGATGAACGAAGCTGGATTGTCCCATGATCTCGCTTCAAAAACAACTGGTGAATTGCCGATGGTTTTGTTTGACGCGGGAAATGGCACAACATTTTTCGCGGGCGAAAAGCTCCCTCCGTTGGAAAATGGACGCCGAATACCAACAACTATTTCGGTAGACAGAATTTTGGTCAGGAATGAAAGCGGGAATTTCAGCGAGCTTAGTCAGCGTCTCGCTGAGAACACGGAACTATCGCTTCCGCTGGAAGCGATAAAGCAACTGGGATTGCAGCCTAAGAGAGCTGTGGACAGAGCTTCCGCCAGCGCAGCACCTTTGCAATTGGACCAACGGTCTCGCGACAGTTCGTATGGAAGAGCTTGATCAAAAAGGAGCGGAAGAAACGAAGAATCATGGTGTTGAGCGAATCCTGATTTTGGGATAGCAGGTACGAGAAATTTTCGGAGTTTGCGCCGCAAGTCTTTACATGCGCGCTCCGCACCCGCTTCCGGGCGAGCTGAGATATCTGACGATAGCACGGGAATTCGCTAGGGGCCGATGAACAGAATGAGCACCTTGAGTAATTGGGTTTGTACCCTTTAATTATCGCTTCTTGTACGTTGTGACGACGGCGTGATTTCTTGTATAGACGTTCAACTCGATCTTTTGGTTGACAGGCGTGAGAAGACTTTTTCAATTATTTGAGTTACGATTCGCGTTACCGCGAGTTTACGTCCAGAACCTTTAGAAACGCGATCGACATGGCCCGAAGCGACCTTCTCATTTCCCTTGTACGCGCTGGGGCCTCCGGCGATCGGGCGATGTTGAAATCCGCCACGGAAGCGCTCGTCGCCGAAGAGCGGGCGCAGAACCACCACATCGTCGCCGATCGCCTCGAGCGGGCTCTCTCCACGGTTTCCGTGACGCCGCCGGCGCTGACGGCTGCCTCGAGCTCTGCCGGCTCCGGCAAGGACACGATACTCGAACTCGAGCCGCGGCTTCAGCTCAATCAGCTGATGCTTCCCCTTCCAGTGGAACAGGGCGGCCGTCAGCTCATTGAAGAACATACCCGCGCCGATGTCTTGCGCGCTCATGGCTATGAGCCGCGTCATCGGGTTCTGCTCTCCGGACCACCAGGCAACGGCAAGACCTCCTTTGCAGAGGCGGTGGCAGAGGCGCTTGGGCTGCCATTTTTTGTTGTCCGCTACGATGCCCTGATCGGAAGCTATCTCGGCGAGACAAATGCGCGCTTGCGCAAGCTCTTTGACTATGTCCGCACGCGGCCGAGCGTGCTGTTTTTTGACGAGTTCGACTCAATTGGCAAGGAACGCGGCGATACCCACGAGACTGGCGAAATCAAGCGCGTCGTCTCGTTCCTGCTGATGCAGCTCGACCAACTGCCGAGCTACGTCGTCGTGATCGCTGCCACCAACCATGCCGAGTTGCTGGACCGGGCAGTCTGGCGGCGCTTCCAGATGCGGCTGGCCTTTCCGGCCCCCGACCGGCAGAGGATCGGGGTTTTCCTCACCCGCATTATCTCGCAATGGCCCGATGCGCCAAAGGCTGCAACGAAATCGATCGCCGCGAAACTGGGTACCGTAAGTTTTGCAGAGGCTTTAGATTTCTGCCAAAACGTGCGAAGACGACAGATATTGGGCTTGGGGGAGCTTTCCATCGACGAAGCACTTCGTTCAGAACTGGACCTCTGGGCAACAAGAGTTAGCCCCGAGGTTTTGAATGGCGAGCGATCCGACGAAGCCGATATTGAGACTGCATCCGAGCGCCCCGCAGCCAAGAGCACTCGGCCGACAAACCGTCATGCGCGGCCCTCAACCAAACTCGACCGCTGACCAGAACCAGCGCTTTGGCCCGCAATTTCAGCGCCTAACAGATGTGCTGCAGCGCGACCCGGCGGGTTTATCGCTTCGCGCCAATCCAGCCGCGCTGGCGCCTGAGCGACTCCTCGTATTTGAAGTGAAGGGAAGCATTGCGGCCTTCGCTCGAGCGATCAACAACGTCCCAGGTCTCGAACTTATCGACGAGGAAGAGCTGCCGGACGATGAAGACAAGGCACCCATTGCTTATCTGCTCGTGCCAGACCTGCGGGCGCTGCAGCAGATCGAGTCCCTATGGCGCACATGGGTGGCAGGCCGAGTTTTGCCACAGGGCTTTACGCCGTGGCGGGATGTCTTCGCCTGTCTTCGCGACCTCCGTGTTTGGGGTCCAGCGGATCGCGTCCAGGCACTGGATGCGAATGTCCTCGTTGAGGAGATCGAAGGTCGGGCGGATGACGAGCTCGTTCCTCTCGAAATCGAACTTGTGTTCCGTGCTTCCGCCGAGGCAGGTGCGATCAGCGAAGCGACGGTAACGGCCGCAATCTGGCAGAGCGGCGGTCGCCTCCTTAGTCGCGCCAGGCTTGACGACATTGCCTACCATGCTCTCCTTGCGGAACTGCCTGTCGCGGCCGTGAGGACGGTCGTCGAGCGCACTTCCGGCGGCTTGGCCGGCGTGGAGCCGATCATGCACATCCGCCCGCAAAGCGTCGTCACCGGAATCGACGCCAATGATCTTCTGCCGGCCGCCCCTGCGCTCGCTGTGGGACCTGCGACGGCCGCGCCGATCCTTGCGCTTCTCGATGGGGTTCCGGTCGCCGGCCACCCGTTGCTGCAGCCTCATTTGAGCGTGGACGATCATTTTGGGCTCGAGCCCAGCGCGCTTCTCTCCCAACGATTCCATGGTTCGGCCATGGCCTCCCTGATCGTTCACGGTGATCGCAATAGGCCAGAGCCACCGCTGCCCCGTCAGGTGCACTGCATTCCTGTGCTCGGGGAGAATGACCGCTTTCCTTCGGACAGGTTGATCATCGATTTGATCTATCAGGCGGTGATCCGCATGCGAGCAGGCGACCAACCGTCGGCTCCACATGTCATCATCGTCAATATTTCGCTCGGCAATGTCAGGCGACCATTTTACGGGCAGCTCTCGCCCTGGGCGCGACTCCTCGATAGACTGGCGTACCGGTTCGGCATCCTCTTCCTCGTCAGCGCCGGCAATATCACGGCGCAATTCCCTGTCGCGGCCTTTGCAAACAGGGTCGCATTTGAGGATGCCAACGCCGATCAGCGTGCACGCGGTGTTATCAACGCCGTCGCAGCTATTGTTGCCGACCGCCGGCTTTTGTCTCCGTCGGAGACGGTCAATGGACTGACGATCGGCGCCCGTAACCTCGATTGGGTACCGGTCGCTGATCGAGCTTTGGCGCGTGCAAATGTCAATCCATATTCCGAGCTCGACACCGCAAGCCCGTCCAGTGCGCTGGGGCCTGGCTTCGCAGGCTCCGTAAAGCCGGATATTCTGATGCCAGGGGCACGCGAGCATCTTCGCGTCGTGGCAAGCGCGGAGAGCATCTCGGTCGCGCCGGCGGGTCCAAGCCGAGGAGCAGGACTCAAAGTTGCGGCACCTCCGCGCCCTGGCCTTGAGAATGCTGAGGGGTTCACAAACGGGACAAGTGCGGCAACCGCGCTAGCCTCTCGCACTGCACATCGCATTCATGACGCGCTGGGGGCGGCCTACGGTCAGGAGTTCCTGCAGCTGACGAATGTGCAGCGAGCTGTCCTTATCAAAGCTCTGCTTGTGCATCCGGCTCGCTGGCCGAATGCGGCGGCCGACCTCGTCAAGCAGCTCCTTGGGCCATTTGGGCAAGGTCAGGCTCCGCGTCAAAAGGATAATATCCGCCGCTTCCTCGGTTACGGGGCGTTTGACAGCGACGATGCGGTCGCCTGTGCGGCGGAGCGCGCCACCTTCTGGTGCGTTGGTTCACTCGGCCGTGAGCGGAGCGTCGATGTGTTGGTGCCAATTCCGGCCGCGATCGGCGGTCAGGCACGCGCCCATTCCGTATCTGCCACATTGGCTTGGTTCACACCGGTCGTACCCGGTCGGAAATCCTATCGCGCTGTCAGGATGAAGATCCTCGATCCAGCCGAAATCGCAGGTCTTGGCGTTTCAGCGGATGCTTGGCAACCGGACGGGAACCAGACCAATCGCGGAACCGTCTACACACGGGTTTGGAGCGGGGCGCAGGCCGCGGTCGTGGCCGATGGCATGACCTTGCGGTTGAAAATTCAAAGGGAGCCTGATCCGGCTACGCCCGTTGACGATCTGGTGCCTTTTGGTCTGGCGATCACAATCGAAATGCCCGGCGAACTCAGAATCTATGATCAGGTGAGGAATCGTGCTCAGCCGCGTTCGGCGCAACGAGCCGCACCATAACCGACGATATTGGAGATGGTAGAGCTTCCTTCCAATTTCTTTCGCGACTTCGTGGTCGGGACAAACCTCGTTTATAATGCTGGCGTCCTCCACTCGTGGTAATAGCACAATGGCAAAGATGGCTTGATAAGCGAGGTGTCCCCATTCTGAACGTTTGATTGCGCGATACTTTATGGATTGGGCAATGGTGCCTGCCTACCATCCGGTGGCCCATTGGTTGAGGATACCAAGGCTTTTGCTTATTCTCTACTCCGAGAGTGAGGCGGATCCTCCGCTTTTACTTCTGCCCGACCGCTGCTCGGTTTGGATACTGATGGACGATCACGCCGCGTGGATTTCCTGACCCTGGCATCCATTGCATGGTTGTCGTAACGCCTTGACACCGTAATATCTATGGCTCTCATATTATCCATAGCGCTCGGGGTGAACGGAGCGCTATGGAAGCTAAGGTTTGCTCACGGGTCGACTGTTCGCCCCATTTTTTGGGCGGCGAAGCAAGGATAGAGCGGTATATCCATATAATTATTTCGGATATTCGATTATTTGTCTCCAACAATTACCTTTCGATCTGTGGTTGAAATCTTGTGGTGGCTGGCTCGACGATGGTTGTTTGGCTCCGCTTCCTATATTAAGTCACCATATCGTCAGCGAAGCTGGCGGAAAATGAAACTGGAGAAAGCCGACGATGGCGGCTGGCACTGTAAAATGGTTCAATGCGACGAAGGGTTTCGGCTTCATTCAGCCAGATGATGGCAGCGCAGATGTGTTCGTTCATATCTCCGCGGTAGAACGTGCGGGCATCCGTAGCTTGAATGAGGGCCAGAAAATCACCTACGAACTAGTGAAGGACCGTAGATCCGGCAAGATGTCAGCCGACAATCTCGAAGCTTGACGGTTCGTTTCAGGAACACACTTTGGTAAAGGCGGCTTTATGCCGGCTTTACCAAGCTGCGAATCGGCGCGAGGTCCCGATATCGATCGGTACCGGAATCTATCGTTTTGTAAACATAATCTGAACCATCGCATTGTGCATATCACAGCTCTGGACCGGCATAACGACCTTCTGCGAAGAATGACAGACTACGTGGGCTTGTCCTCTGAAAGAAGCCCAGCAGCGGTGCACAACGCTATGATGACGGCGGCTTGAACAAGAATCCAGAAGTCCGGTCCGTAGACCATCATCCAGAGAGCTGCAGCACACAACGTTGTCATTGAGAATAGTAACATTGTCGTCCGACTGCTGTATTTGCGGCGCCAATCCGCTTTGAATGTCCGCAAGACGACGAAGATTGTGGCTACAGCCATCAATAGGAACAGTACGTCATTCATTGTAATCCTCATCATGGAGCCGTTGTGGCGGCTATCCTATAGATAGGCCCGCGAGCCGGGAGGCTATCGGGCGGTGCAACGCACTTATTCGCTACAATGCTTGATTGCGGCAGGTAGCGGTCGAGCTTTCCAATTGGATCGCTTCAATTTCGTTCTTGTGATGCGATTCGGCACTTGGAAACTGCCATCGTGGTGAATTCATGTCGAGGCTTTTTGCGGTCGTCTGAAGATGAAAAGACGCATGGCGCGACAATCAGCATGAGGCGGTAGGGGCGGGATCGGCTTCTGATTGCCGCTGCGCGAGAAGTTGAGTCGAGCTTATGATTGTCGCGGATAAGGCGAGCGTGCGCTGGCGTTTGCCTTCAATGACGGCATTTTACCCATACACCAAACTTCGGGCCGGATATTTGCCATCGGCGGCCTCTATATGGGGTACTGCAACCGAAAGGATAAACTTGGTCAAATTACAGATGAAACCATATTCAAATATGTAGGCTGATCTTTTGTTGGTACCTTGAGCTGAAGGTAACCTCGTAAAGCTAAGGCTTTGAATTTCTGTATCTTCTATGCCTTCCTTAGCATCGTCATTGCCGAAAGTGTGTTAGAATGATCGCAAACAGCTCTTCCAGCAGTTCCGAGATCGGGCGGCAGCTTCGAGACATTATGCAGCTTGATCCTGACGCTGTTCCTGTAAGCAGGCTCGATTCTGAAGGTCATGAACTTTTTGCAGAGTGGCGACCTCGGCGCCCGTTCCTTCGAAGAGAAGACGGCGTCTTTCTGATTCTTCGCGCTGATCATATCCTTCTGCTGGGCTCAGATCCACGTACAAGGCAAATAGAAACCGAACTCATGTTAAATCGAGGCGTCGAAGGCGGCGCTGTCTTCGATTTCATCCGCTATAGTATGCTCTTTTCAAATGGCCACACACACGCGAAACGGCGCTTACCTTTTGTGAAGAGCTTGGCATTCCGGATGATTGAGGTACTGCGCCCGGAGATCGTGAAAATAACGGAGCATTTGTGGGACGATTTGCAGAAGGTCGAGGAATTTGACTTTGCCGAAATGTATGCATCGAAATTGCCTGCTCTAACGATCGCAAGTGTGCTTGGCTTGCCATTCGAAGATGCACCTTTCTTCACGCAACTTGTTTATAAAGTTTCGCGCTGCTTGAGCCCTTCATGGCGAGAAGAGGACTTTGCGGAGATCGAAGCTTCTGCCATCGAGCTCCAAGACTATGTTCGGGCAGTGGTAGCGGACAGCAGCCGTCGTACAAGCGACGACTTCCTCTCGTGCTACTTGAAAGCGGCGCGGGAACAAGGAGCGCTGTCACCTATCGAAGAGATCATGCAATTGGTTCTTCTCATACTCGCCGGAAGCGATACAACGCGCACCGCGATGGTGATGCTGACGGCTCTTTTGCTGCAAAATCCTGCTATCTGGTCCTCGTTATGTTGCGATCAGTCCGGCGTGGCAGCCGCGGTCGAGGAAGGCCTCCGTTTCGAGCCACCAGTTGGGTCTTTCCCGCGGTTAGCGCTCGAAGATATTGAGCTGGATGGGTATGTGTTGCCAAAGGGAAGTCTCCTAGCCTTAAGTATTATGTCCGGTCTCAGGGATGAGAGACACTACGAGCGTCCCCAGCTTTTTGACGTTGCGCGTAAACAAATGCGTTGGCACCTCGGATTCGGTGCGGGGGTACACCGGTGCCTCGGCGAGGCTCTGGCGCGGGTTGAATTGCAAGAAGGACTTAGAACAATCTTACGCCGCGCGCCGAACCTTGCTGTAACGGGTGACATGCCACGGATGATGGGTCATGGCGGTGTACGGCGTGCCACGGGAATGACGGTGAAGTTAAGTGTTGATCGGTGAGTTCAATCCGTCTCTGCTCGCTTGGTGGAGAGGATATGGCGCATCGCGCTCTGGGTTAAATGGACCGGGAGGATTCTCATGCAATTGGCGCCAGTGGATGGTGTAACGACGATCGACGACCTTACGCTTGATCCCTATCCGATTTATCGCCGAATGCGCGCGCAGACCCCGGTGGTGCATGTCGCCTCGGTGAAGCGGACGTTTTTGACCAGGGCCTCCGATACCAAGATGGTGAAGGATGACCCCGGGCGCTTCAGTTCTAATGACCCCAGCACACCGATGAAGCCGGCCTTTCAGGCCCATACTCTGATGCGTAAGGATGGAGCGGAACACGTCCGCGAAAGAATGGCCATGGCCAAAGCTTTTGCCCCCAAGACGATCACGGAGCACTGGGCACCGATCTATCGGGACATCGTGAACGACTATCTTGATCGTCTTCCGCGCGGCGACACTGTGGATCTCTTTGCGGAGATTTGCGGCCCTGTGGCTGCCCGCATCCTGGCTCATATCCTTGGGATAGGCGAAGCATCCGACGCGGAGATGATACGTTGGTCGCAGCGGCTCATTGACGGGGCCGGCAATTTCGGATGGCGGCCCGAGCCCTTCGAGCGCTCGGACGAAGCCAATGCGGAGATGAACAGGCTATTCGACATCCTTGTCGAAAAACACCGGGCGCAGCCGAACCCCTCGGCTTTCGCGATCATGGTGAACGCGCCCGATCCCATACCCATGAGCCAGATATATGCCAATATTAAGATAGCCATCGGCGGAGGTATCAATGAACCTCGCGATGCTCTCGGCACGATTGTCTATGGATTGCTGACCAATCCTGAACAGTTCGAAGAGGTCAAGAGGCAGCAATGTTGGGGGCAGGTCTTCGAGGAAGGCGTGCGCTGGGTTGCGCCGATCCAGGCCAGTTCGCGCCTCGTGCTGGAGGACACGGAAATTCGTGGGTTTCGCATTCCGAAGGGCGATACTGTGATGACCATCCAAGCCTCCGCCAATCGAGATGAAGATGTCTTTGAGGACGGAGAGTGCTTCAATGCTTTCCGCCAGAGGGATGCGCACCAGTCCTTCGGCTCAGGACCACATCACTGTGCCGGTGCGCAGATCTCGCGTCAAACCATCGGGGCAATCATGTTGCCCATGCTGTTTGAGCGCTTTCCGAATATGACATTGCCCAACCCTGACGCGGTGCAATGGCGCGGCTTTGGTTTTCGCGGACCGGTCAATCTTCCGGTTAAGCTGTTGTGATCAGCAGCGGCTGTCGCATCACGCCTATGGGTTCGGCGTCGTCACCAATCCAGTTTAGGGAAATCTTTTGATCGAACCGCGCAAATGGTGCGACCGCTATCCAATTTGCGTCTCCGCCACAAATCCCAAAGGTATCGCTGGCATGGAAACTGCGTTGCCTTCTGGTTTCAAATGAAGGCGTTAATGGCGCTTCTGCAATTCTCTTGAAACCGACCGACCATACATTTGCCTGCAGGGGCCGTGTTAACCGGACGTGATAGAGATGGTGAACGCAGCGGTTTTTCCGGTTTCACGCTGCGGCCTAAAAATGCTTGGGTTGCAACGCCTTACCTATCCGGCCCCACTCTCCGATTTGAAGCAATGCGGCGAAAGCGCAATCTCCATTCCTTCGTATCGAAATGCTCTCAATTCTTTTACTCGCTCTGAATTGGACCAACTATGAAATATATCGTCCCAACCTTGTTCGCGGTACTCTTGGCTACAGGGGTCAATGCTGCCAACGATACTCATGTGCTAGCGACCTTTCCCGAGATTGAGCTCGCCCTGACTGCTGGCAAGCCGGTGAGTGTTGCGGTTGACTTAAGTTTATGCGCTCCCGCGAACGGTGACACACCGCCAACGAAGACGCGTGGCGGCATTCGTATAGAGGGCTACAGAATCACGGCTGACGGTAACCTCGCGTTTGCCGATCAGCACTTCACGATTGATCGCGACGGTGAGCCCATTCTTCAATTTCTTCGCTATCAGATCCGGTTGGACGGTGATGGCGAACTCACCATGGTCGTTTTCAAAATGCCAAGCTATGAGCGAAAAGGTGCCAGCTTGGCCTACAAGTGTGCGATCAGCCACGGGTTGAGTTTCTTCACTCCACAGTGATCTCCGATTACTGGGTAACACAAATCCGATTTGGCATTTGTCCGCCCCGGTAAGGCAATTTGCAGACGGCGGATCGAAGCTACAAAAAGGGACCCCGTCATAGGGCCTGCGCCCGTCTAAGATCGTTGTGTTCGAAGGCGCTAGCCATCCGGTTGATCTCGGCCGAGCGAGCGCCAACCGCCTTGGCGATGTCGCGCCAGGTTGCGGTCACGGTCGCGACTTCTTTGATAATCGCACGCGCCTGTGCCAGCGTGAGCGCGAAGAATTCCGACGCGGACTTGAGTAGATCAAGCGAACAGGTACCCTCGTCGAGGTCGATGTTCGTGGTCAGTACACGCGCTTTGATATCCGTCGGAACGGGATTGAGATCGTAAGCTGGCGAAAGAGACCAGCCCGCTTTTCCCAGCCACAGAAAGCCGTGATTGCGGAGGTGATCGTCCACGTTGGAGATCAGCACATTGAAGGCAACACGCGGATAGAGGGCATGGGCGTCCGTCTTGCCCTGCGCGCCATGTTTAGCGAGGGCATCGACGATCTCCGGATAGCTACTGCGCTCACCATCCTTGGCGCCCATCATCGCCATAGCTGATAGGAATGGCATGCGGATCACACCGCGGCGGTCGAAGCGATGCGACAGCATGACCATCTTGCTGCCAACCCCATCGAACGTCTACTCCGAAGTCACTGCCGAAAAACCTCTGTCGGCGGCTCGGCAGCGAATAGCCGCAGTTTTAGACGACCGTTCACACGCCAAAACGGCTTTTAGCATCTCAAGCCGTGCCGCTTGACAAACCGGTCGAAATTTTTGCGCGAAGCTAGCGATCATAGCCGATGTTCATCGGACTTCTTTTAGGGTATTGGCATTTTGCCCCGGTCGTTGGCACTATCGCCACCCCGTGTGTCAACGATACGCCCTGTCGCCAACCTAGCTTTGGTGACAGGGCTAAAATTTAACTGATCCCACTGAGGCACACTAAGATTGGCAAATTGCGCACAACCGCGCTCGGCGGCGGGCGTTCAGTTCTTCAGAACGCGTTCGGACGGCATTTGCGCAAAATTGCGAGCTTCAATCAGCGCTTCAATAATCGCAATAGTCAGGCGCACGATACAATAATCAGTGCTCCATCTATGACCTTCTGATGTCGAGCGCAGCAAATCCAGCCCCTGAGCCGACACAATATCTTCGGCGCGATCAATCGCCCATTCCGTAAAGTTTTTTGAACCTGACATCGTTCTTCCCGATAACCACAGCTATCCGTGTTGCTTCCGCACTTCTAGGATGAGAAGAAAAACAAGCAGTTAAGGGGCGGCAATCGTCCGACGTACGCCGAGTAACCCTACCGCTCCAAGAAATATGGGACCGCTGCAGAATCACGCAGCCTGATTTTCTGCCCTGCTGTTTTCAACAAAGGCATGAGCCGCGACGCGCAACAGACTCGGTCTGCTTTAAATCAATACCTTACCGGCTGCACCAATCTGCCAGTGTCAAAATAGAGTTCCTCGCCACTGAACAGTGTGCCCGCGTCTCTTATACGGAGATCGAGCTGCTGTCCGATCTCGGTACGAACAGTATCAGTAATCGTTTTGCCGAACCATTGACGTGTCGTGGAAACAAGAGTGCGAACCGGCCAAGCCAGTCCGTTCACGAATGATATGGGGAACGAGCGCAATAGGATGGCCAGCCCTGCTCAAATGTTTTCAGCTACCGTTCTGGCAGCCGGCCGATCCTGTCCAGCACGCCTTTATAGCGCGCTGCGGAGCTTGAAAGGAGGCCGGGATGGCTATAGTCGATCGGTTCTTTTTCGAGCAGTTGATTTGCTGATCGTCGCACAAACAACTATTGGGGAAGGAGGCGCGGAGCTGGAAAGTCTAGCACTTTGCTCGTGTAACTTTCCACCAAGGTGCTAAACGGCGTACCATCTGGAAGTTTCAGCACAGCGCGATGTTCGAGTAGAAATGGCGGCAGGGTAAGAGAACCCTCTCCGGGCGCAATCAAACCGCCCATATCCCAGCCGTCGGACAGAGGGGACCAGAGTAACGTGGCAGATAGATTTGTGCGAGTGAAATTGAGAGCCAGAACAGCTCTGCCAAATGCGATGTCACTGGAATTCAAGACCTGATTCATTTCAGCGGTTAGTTTTGCAGGCACATACCAATTGTCGGCCTCGGACAAGATGCGGTCGCCGCAGGCTAGGCGGACGCGACGATAAGCGATCGGCTCGTTAGGTCCGACGGTCAGGAGTTTGCGGATTTGATCATCGGCCGGCTTGTCTTGTCCGTGCACGCGCTGAGCTACGATCTTGGTGCCTTTCGGTGCGAGTTTGTGTGCGGCGCACCAGCGGTCAAGGGTCAGCGTCGCGCTGGCGTTACTAAGGAGATTGGCGTTCAAGGTCTGGAGGATCGCAAGAGCTTCCACTCGGGATGCTGGTGTGTCCGGCCACCCGGACTCAGAGGGCGAATCTTGCGCTATTGCGATCTGGGTGCCCAGCGCAATGGAGATAGCCGTAAGTGCAACGGCGCGAATGCATTTCGAAGAGCAAATGGACACGGGGAATTAAATCCTTTGTGCAGAGAATTTCGAATCTTGCGGGTCAAATTTCCTTAACTCTATGAGACGAAAGCAACGTCATAGGCGGATATAATGGTACTGGAGGAAAAATCTGAACTTCGCCTTCCACGCGCCGTATCGGTCAGCCTAGCACACGATAACCGTCTTCATGGAATATGGTGTAACCCTGTTGTAGATGTGGATTATAGTGGGGGGCATGGCGGCCGGTCAAAACTCTCCTTGTTCTATCCACACCGCAACTCTCACCTAACGGGTTCGCGTTCATTTTCTTCCACGTCGCTAATCGCGAGATGTTCATAGAGCTGGATCGGGTAAAAGAGCTCGCAACCGAAAGCAAAATCCAGGAGCAATTGTTGGAAAAACGGCTTCTTCGACGTGGGCTGACGCTGTCGGTCGGGCGATGATTCCAGACCGGGCAGCGATACGCCGTCGATGGTTGCTAACCTCAGATGCGAGTAGCTACCGCGCTTGTCCGATTTCTTTTTCTGGCCCATGTCATCGTACTCCTTGTGTAAGCCTATCGATGATATGTGCCGCTCATCTGCGGTATAATGATTACAGGGAAGCGAAGATTGGTTTCAATCGTAACTGAATAAGCCTGCTGTATGTCATGGCAATTGGTAAGCGCACCAGACGCTGCACGCAATCATTGGCGTCATGGACGTAGAATGCTGGTGCGCAGCTAAAAGTGGCTCTCGATACTGGTCGACTTTGGATTCTCTGATCCGAAGCAGGCCTAACCGAAATCCGCAACCGCCGGAGTTCACACTGGAAAATGCCTCGAATTCCGAACGCCGACCGAAGCCTTTCGAAAGGTTGCTTACTCAAATGAGACGTGTGAATAGCTTTCGCGCACCGCGTGTCATGTTCGGCGCGCCTCCGCCCGATGCTGCGCGGCTGTGGCCAACCCAGCATGTAACCAAAATATAATGTGGCAGCTCACTGTATCCGCCTCGATGTGGCTAGGCAAACAGGTTGTCTCGCCCCACCTTCCGGCCATTGAGGAAAATCGCGTTCCTGCATGAATGCATGTTGGAGATATTCATTAGCAATGGCCGCTATGAGATCTTGCCGCCGCTCTGCATCAATATGTGGCAACTGGTTGATTGCGAGATCGTGTTTTCTTGCAAAACGAATCGCACAGCGATATCCGTCAATTTCTTCCAAAATCGGTCGGGCAGGATGGTAATTCGTATCCATCCGAGGTAGGCCGCAGGGATCTTTGCGGTCGCGCGTGGTAAGCTTGCGGAATGGAGATCGACGAGGACAAAATCGACGACGCGGTGCTGGCGTTGCTATGGCTGACGCTTCACAACGAGCGTTGCGCCTGGAAGGGGTTTGACTGGGCGACGACTGATCGCTTGTATCAGAAAGGCCTGATCGGCGATCCGGTGAACAAGTCGAAGTCACTGGTGCTGACGGACGAGGGTCTGCGCCGGTCGGAAGAGCTGTTTCGGAAACTGTTTACGCGGCAGCCGGGATTTCCATCGCCTTGATCGCCTTCCACTCCCAAGGCAAGAGCTCATGCAGGCGGGAGACGGGAAGCTCGGCGATGCGGGCCAGCACGTCGGCAAGCCAGGCCTTTGGATCGATGTCGTTGAGGCGAGCCGTCGTAATCAGGGTCAGCATGATGGCGGCCCGGTCTGCGCCGCGATCGGAACCGGCGAAGCTCCAATTTTTTCTGCCGCAAGCCACGCCGCGCAGGGCTCTTTCCGCCGCGTTATTCGTCATGCAAATCCTGCCGTCATCGGCGTATCTGGCAAAGTCGGCCCAGCGCGACAGCATGTAGTTGATCGGTTCGATGACCGGTGAGGAGCGTGAGAGGCCCTCCTGTTCCTGGCGCAACCAGGCCTCCAACTCGATGAGCAGCGGCTTGCTCTTTTCCTGGCGCACGGCAAACCGTTCCTCGGCGCTTCTGCCGTTGATATCGCGCTCGATGGCAAACAACGCATCAATGCGTTTCACCGCCTCCAACGCCGTCGCCGAGACAGGCCGTGCGCCTTTACCTCGGCGAGCACTGCGAGAGACGTCGGCCAGCTCGAAGAACTTCCGGCGCGCATGGGCAAAGCAGAAGGCCGGCGTCACCGGTATTTGCTTCTTTGTCCGATCGAACAGCGGATTGAAGCCATTATAGCAGTCGGCCTGCAGGATACCGGTGAACTCGGCCAGATGCTTTTGTGGATGTTCGCCACGCCGGTCGCTGGAGGCGTAGAAGACGGCGGCCGGCGGCGAGTGTCCCCCAAAGGGCCGGTCGTCGCAGACGTAGGTCCAGATCCGGCCGGTGATGCACTGCCCTTTGGCGAGAATCGGGATAGTGGTGTCGTCGCCATGCAATCGCTCGGCCGCAAACACGTGCGTCTCGATGAGATCGAAGAGCGGCTTGACGGCGGCGCTGACGTAGCCAACCTGGTCGGCAAGCGTCTGGGTGGACAGATCAATTCCCTCGCTGCGGAAACGCCGGCTCTGGCGGTTGAGCGGCTGATGCTCGGAGAATTTGTCGAAGACTATAGTGGCGAGAAGGTTGGGGCCGAGAAAGCCGCGCGGTGTGGCATGGAACGGCGCCGGCGCCTGGCTGATGCAGCCGCACTCCCGGCAAGTAAACTTATCCCGGACGGTCTCGACGATCTTGAAGCGGCGCGGGATCTCTTCCAGCGTCTCGGTAGTATCCTCGCCCAGCTTCGACAGCCGTTCGCTACCGCAATGGGTGCAGGCGCCAGGAGCTTCGATGACGACACGTTCCCGCTGGATATTGTCCGGCCAGGGTTTGCGCACCGGCCGCTTGCGAGTGAAGGCCCGAACGGTCTGGCTTTTGGCAGAGGCCGCTTCGGACGCAAGCTCGTCCTCGGTCGCGTCGGCGACCAGCTCTTCGAGCTGCAATTCCATCTGGTCGATCAGCCGCTGGGTGCGCTCCCGGCTCGGACCGTGTTTGTCGCATTCCAACTTGGCGATCAGCAATTGCAGATGGGCGTTGAGCGCCTCGATGCTGGAAAGCTCTGCCTTGGCTTTGGTCGCTTCGGCCTCCGCCTGCAACCGCGCCTCGCGTTCCGCCAGCAGCGCCGCGTGGGCGCTGGCAAGATCGTCCGGAAGGGAAAGCGGTGGCAATGACATACAAATTTTAGAGCATATTTCCTGAACAAATTCAATGACGAAGGCGCTCAAACCCGTGTCGGACGCCAGGTTTCCTGCGGCGCCCGCCAGTCAATTCCCGACAGCAAATAAGAAAGCTGTGCGGCCGAGATCGCGACGGCGCCGCCTTCAACATTGGGCCAGATAAACCGCCCGCGCTCCAATTTTTTCGTGAACAGGCAGGCGCCTTGGCCGTCATGCCAAATTAATTTTACCAGATCACCTCGTCGACCCCTGAAGCAGAACAGATGACCGCCCAGAGGGTCATGCTTCAACACCTCCTGCACCCGAAGGGCCAGCGAAGGAAAGCCGCACCGCATGTCTGTATGTCCCGTCGCCAGCCACACCTTGACCCCCGTTCCCATCGGAAACGGGTTCATCGCAACGTCTCCAGACCACAAATGAGCCGCAGACTGGATGAATGGCGCACCGTGCTGCGCCAGGCCGAAAACCTGCCGGCGATGCTGCAGGCGATCATCGCCCTCGATGCCTGGAACGAGCTATCCGTCCTTCAGCACGCCCCCTGGCTTGGCCGGCTGCTTTGCGCCTCGATCCTGCGTCAGGCCGGCGTCACGTCAGGCGCCCATCTCGCCGCCCTCAATACTGGCCTGAAAACCATTCCGGTCGACCGGCGCCGGCATCGCGATCGGGAAACCCGGCTGCTGGCCATCGCCCACGGATTTTTGGCGGCCGCCGAGATTGGGCTGAAGGAGCACGATCGTCTGGCACTCGCCCGAACACTGATGGAGCGGAAGCTGGAGGGGCGCCGGACGTCTTCAAAGCTGCCGGAGCTGGTCGAGCTGGTGATGGCGAGGCCGCTGGTGTCGGCTGGCATGGTGGCGAAAACGCTGGACGTCACGCCGCAGGCGGCGCGGCGGATTGTTTTGGAGCTCGGCCTGCGCGAGATGACCGGGAGGGGGAGGTTTCGGGCTTGGGGAGTCCTATAGCAGAGCAGTGATGTTTGATTATCTTTTCAATACGCCTCTTAACATCGCACTGAGCGTGCGCCCTTCCGGGCCGTTTCCGTGTCTGTCGACGACCCCGTGAGCGACGAGCCTAGCCTCTATAGAAAGTTGCCGTTCAAGACTGGGCGCATCGCGTTCCATAAATCGAGACTTGGTAAACAGCACACGGTCCGAAAAATCCTTACTTTGACTCGAGAACCGAGCCAAATCGATCATAACCCGAGAGGAAATCTTCGGTAAAGGAGACTCCATGTTGCTGCAAACATAGCCCTTCAGCTTTCCACGAGAGGGACCGATTTCCACGATGTCACAGGTGCTGAAACCAGGGGACACAAGCTCCGCGCAGCCAAGTATCAACCTGATCCCTATCGGAAGGCGCTGCTCGCTGGCCATCCCAAAGGACAGGGTATTTTGATCGGTCGTCGCTACACCGCTTGCGACGGCTGAGCGAAAGATTTCGGTCATAGCGTCGAACGCTTGAAGTGCTTGCAGTTGCTCGCGTGCTTCTTCGAGAAGGTGCTCATGGCTGCCGAAGAAATACCTAACACTCCGACGGATCGAGGCTGGCAATGACGTGTATTTTGGCGACCCTGGAAAAAGCGACAGAGCAGCCATAACAACCAAGTCCTCGCGCCTTTTCCGGGCTGCATCTTCCAGTTCAGCGCTATCAAAACCCACAACACAGAAACGAATAGCCGCCGCGGGGGAAAGCGATGCGAGAGCGATGAGAGAAGAAGTATCGGGATCGACTTCAAGGGGAGTAGGAACTCGTCCAAGGCTAAGCGCGAGGTCCCATAGGGCGGAGGTGACGGCCGGGGGTACCTCCCGCGTAGCTTTAGGAGTGCGAACAGGGCGAGCAAGATGCATTGAGCTCAGCGAGGCTGAAGAAATTCGTGAATACCTGGCGAACCTGATCTCCTGTTCAAGTTCCTTGTCTTTGAAGCACGCAACTGATCCATTTCCCAAAGTGAGTGCCTGCTCGCCGATGACCTCCGATACCCAAGAAATAAGGTCGGCCTGGGTGTAGTATTTCTGGAACGTCGCTATGGATGTCAGATATCCGTCGCCGTGGCTTGTATGTCCCTCGACGTTTGCCTGGTTCCGGAGCATTGCCGACACGCAGAGCCCTCTCCTACAATATGACCAGGCAGATCTGAGGGTGTCAGCCCTCTCGCGTGGATCTTCGATGACGTTGACTACGAAACCGAGGTTCACGATGTCGGCCTCCCTTTTTATCCCATTGGGATTGTGCGCGGGATCCCAGCCGAACGCTTCATAGCCGCTCTTCCTTAGGATCGCGACGTCGCTGCCGAGACCGCAGCCGTAGTCGAACATACTATATTCAGGCCGAAGCATGCCATGCTTCAACATAATGGCCACAGGAGCGGACAGGTCGTATCGGGTAATTGCAGTCTTATGACGTTCGACGGAGGCAAACGAAGCGTGACGAAGACGAGGGCCGTCTACGACCAGTCCCGCGTCCGACACGAGTCTGAACCAAGCCTCGCGGGTACCGATCCGTTTCGGGTCAGCGAAGAGACCGTGACGTTCTGCAAGAGCAGTGATCGAGCTGAATGCGGGTCGCCGGGCGTCATCCTCAGCAAGAAGCAATTCCTTCCGGTGCAGGATCGGAGGGTTCTCGCGACCCGAGTAGTCCGTGTCCGTGAAAGCGAGTTCAGGCAGCTTGAAAGTCCTCGCCCGCAATAGAGCCGGGAAGGCGTGTCCATCGAAATCCTGGTATTGCAACAGCGACAGCTTGCTTGTTTCGACCTTGACGACGTTCCACTTGAAGGTGGGCCCCGAAGACATGGCCGAAGCGACAATTCGCAGAGCATCATCGTGCAGAGCGTCGATCGCATCCCGATGCAAATACAGTGATCGGCCGACCTTCTTCCCAGCAGCCATCGTCCAAGCATTCTCTCTCAGCAGGCGCGCCGTAGAAATAACGGCCCGAAAATACCCTTTTCAAAACCACCCGCTGCTGCTTCTGGATTTTCAGTCAATCGTAGCACCTATAGTCCGGTTCTCGAGAAGACATTCTCTCTGAACTCAGTCGCGTACGGAAGTTTTGCTAATTCATCAGCGAGATGGCCTTCCCAATATTTATTGACGCCATATACGTTCTGAATCTTAGCAAGCGCGCTCTTTCCGTCGGATAGCCGCTTCCGCTCCGCCGACTTAAGCGCTTCCTCCATAGTGTCGAAACGGGCTTTGATCAGCCGAAGCAATGATTTGAACTCCGTTCGAAAAACCTCCCAAGAGCAGCCGGCGGCGGCAACCTTAGCCTTGAGCAGCTTGAGAAACCCGGTCCGAGAAAGATCGTTGAAAAACATTCCGCTGTCGAGAATGCCGGAAATCGCCTGCGCTGAATGAAGACGCGCACTCGTATACTTGCATACGGCACTCGAGAAGTAGCGGTCAACGACCCCGTTGATCAACTGGCGAACATCGTCCGCCGACCTCGTATGCATGCCAGCGAGGGTCCTGTCTTTGACGACGTAGTGACAGATGTCCGTATGTCTCAACAGAATATTTTCCGCCTCGTGTTCTGCCAGGAACAGAACACCATCGAGTTCCGGATCATCGACCACGAATGTCGGTTCAACGCACTCGAGCATCTTCTCAAAGCCCAGATGCGAGGAGGCGGCCGCTTCGCCATCGATCAAGCCGAAGACCTTTTTGTTGGTGACGCGCTCGTTTTTCACCCGCGCAATTGCGGGGCCGCAGCCCGTTCCGCCTTCGGGGGGTATCTTAAATTCGATCCGCTCGGCGTGCCCCGGTCCGACGAGCACGCCGAAAAGATTGGCGTCACTCTCGGCTTCGACGTAGACCACCACCTTGCCGATGTATATATTATCCAGCTGGGCTGGATCCGAAATCTGAGACAGGTTTGCCATTACTGGATGTCGCTCTCTATCAGATGTCCGCCTTTGACCAGGCCCTCTTCCTTCACGTTGTGCTGGAAAACGTGGATCAGTTCGCGGTTGTGCGTCGTGAATATCAGGGTGAGGGCGGTGTATTTCCGTAGAAGCTCTTTCATCGCCTCGAACATCCGGTTCATCCATCTTGTATGAAGATGTATCTCTATCTCATCGATGAGGATGATCGTGTTGGAGGTCATGTGCGTCAGTGTCCGGCCGAGGATCTGGAGCATCGATCGCTCGCCGTGGCTGAGAGCTGCTAGCGAATGCGCCCCATACCGGGTTTTCACGTAGGTCCTCAACTCCTCGCGCTGAGGCTGAGTTATCGACTTTGACGGGTCATCTTTAAAGATGAGTGCGTTCAGGAACGACAAGAGATCGTCAACGCGACGGTCACCCGCGCCGTCGGAGCGCCTGTCGGCGAGCCATTCAAGCCATACCAGGACGTTGTCGATGGAGGTACCCCACTCCGGGCCATCGGAGCTGAAAATCTGGGCCGGCTGGTAGCCCCAGATATCCGGCCTCGTCACGGAAAAGTGTTCAACAGGTGCAACTACGCGTCGGTCTGCAGGGAAATAAAGGATAGATGGAAGGTTTTGAGAAAGACCAAAAAGTTCACTCGGCGGTTGCCCAAGAGAGCGATGCATCACATCATAAAAAAGAGCACCTAGCTCGTTCGTCTGCGAGCTTACACTCAAGCCCTGGGATGTCATGGATACACCGAGACCAGCCCAATTACGGGTCTGAGCCACAGAGTCGAGTTCTTCCTGCGTCCAGCTTCGCACGGGTCCGTGAGAGCCCGTCCACAGCGACAGCAAAACGTCCTGCGAAACCCCGTCGATTGTCCAGGTGGCCCGGATATCAACCTGGGCCTGACCGGCGGCTGCTAATTGGGAGAATCTGCCGCATGGCTTTTCGTTTAGCAGGCCGAAGAGGCCGAATATCGACTCGAGAACCGTCGTCTTACCGTAAGCGTTCTTTGCCAGGACCATAAAGATGTTTGCGGGACCTGCCGAATACGGGTCAGATGATCCCGGTTCGATCCCAAAAAAGTCGAACTCGCGCTTTCCGTTGCGGAATGGCCCGAGTTCGTCGACTGTAAGGCGGATCAGCTTCCAGTCCGATATTGTTAGGTTTTGCATGTTCATCTCAATGTTTCGCTGATGTCGGATGGAAGAACCCGGCTTCCATGGCCTCTCACCACTTGTTGTCCTGTGAATTTGACAAGCATGTCTCCCTTGCCGAGAAGCTGTTCAGCCCCGCCTTCATCGATGATGATCCTCGATTCAGCGTTTTTCTGTACGGTGAGAGCGATCCGGCTTGGAATGTTCGATCGAAGCAGGCCGGGAAACGTGGCGGCCTCGGGCCTCTGAGTAGCTAGGACGAGATGGATTCCTGACGAGCGAGACTTCTGAGCCAGCTTGATAAGGGGGATTTCAATCTCGCGGCGGTTCAAAAACAGGTCGCCGAGTTCGTCGACGACCGCGACAATCCTCTTGAGGCGCGCACCTTTATCGAGAGCCTCCGAGATGTCGCGGGCTCCAAGTTCTTTGAATACCGTCTGCCGTCGCTCCATCTCGTCGACCAGCTCATTAAGCGCCCTGAAGGCGTCGTCGGGCGTTACCACGGGTTCTTTGCCGATCAAGTTGGGTAAACCCCGGTAGCCTGCGAATTCTACAGCCTTCGGGTCGACAAGCAGCAGCTCAGGAGCAGACACCTTATTGTGGTTCAACGACAGCAGAATGGAATGAAGGCACATGCTCTTCCCGCTGCCGGTCGTGCCGCCGATGAAAAGATGCGGCGCTTCAGCAAGATCGATTATCAGGGGCTCGCCAAGCACGCTGGTTCCAAGGCAAATCGGCAGCGACATCTTCAAGGCTGAGGGGTTGTCCAGAGCGGATACGATGTCCGGCCAGTTGACAGTTTTCCAAGTGGTCGATGGGCGGGGTACGTCGAGCACGACCGTCCGCTCGCTGGTGCCGACCGCGAGGTCAATCTTCCTATTCCCGAGCCCAAGGGCGAAGCCAATCTTATCCTGCCCACGACGCAGTCGATCCAAATCGTCAAGGAGAGGCAGCTCGTAGCTGAAGCGCGTTAGGCGCGGGCCGACGGACGTGGACTGCAATTTGGCATCCACCCCGATCTGCCCAAGCGCGCGTGTCACACGCTCGCCGAGACTGTCACTCGTCTCTCCGCTGTCTGCTTCCTTGACCCTATCGACAAGAATTTCGTCGAGGATATAGCGGTTTAAATCCGACTGATCGCGCCACTCCTCATTGAGAACAGCCAGCCCGCGTCTGACGTGCCGCTGAAGTGCGGCATGGTAGAGATCCTCATCCTGGAATAAGTCGATGCCTTCATAGATCGACAGCATCGCGCAGTAGATATCCGTGAAATCCTCGAGTTCATTAGCCCTACCTTCGCCGATGAGCTGCATTGGGTGCAACTCGACACCGCCGCGCTGTCCCGAGAGAGGTGGGTAAAGCTCCGGCGAGGGCGCTTCGATCATTTGTAGCGAACGGGCCAATGCCAGGCGCGCAATCGTCCACTGATCGAGCTTCTGTCTCCATCCCTGGGAAACGCGCTCAATTATCGTCCGTTCGTCCTTTGTAAGGTGAATACGCGAAACCATTAGACGAGCTCCACGAGGGCCTGGCCCCTTTGCACCTCTGCCGCGTCGCCGGTGCTATTTTCGATCAAATAATGTTCGGCCACTCGCGGCTCCAGAAGGGCTCGCTTCCGGCCGTCGATTTCGGCGTTGGTGGGAAGGATGATGACCTGCCTAGCCAGCGCAGGATAGTACGCCTTGAGTAGATGATCTTGATTTTCGCGGTCGATGCGGCCGAGAGGGGTGTCGATTATCACGGGTATGTCCCGATCGGCGCTGTCCTTCATTGCCCAAAGCAATGCCGTCGCAGCCAACTGCTTCATACCACTTGAAAGGCTCGTGCGGCCAATCGCTCTTCCGCTCTCCTCGTAGAAAGTGAGCACATAGGTGTCGTCGATGCCGATCCGTTTGATCAGGGGATGGGATATAATCCTGCGGAACCTGTCATTAAGCAATTCCTCTAGCTCAACGCGCGTAGCGTCTTTCAGCTTCAGGGCAATTTCGTTCAGTGCCTTGGAAATACTCGACGCAAACCTACTCTCTTCCATTTCCGTTGTAGCTTGGTTTTGGCTCGCCTGTAGGCGAATGATCGTCTCTGCAATGTCGATACGCTGCTGCTTCAATTCCGCCAGCTTGGTCGTTGAGACCCCTTTCTGCTGGTTCAGGCGCGCTTCCTTGCCTCGGAGCTCCTCGATTTTATTTATGACTTCGCGATATTCCTCAAGATTACCTTGAGCGCCAACTTCTAGTTTTAGAAGCGCCTCTGTAACCTCGGTCAGTTCCGTCTTCGTCTGGGCAGCAAGCTGAAGCAGGCGGACATATTTGTCCTGCCGCTCGCTACCGGCGGCACTCCAATATTCCACCACTCGTCGCATTTTCTCTATCCGGAACACATCCGCCGCCGGGAATGCCCCGGGGCCAGCGTTCGAGATGCTGAGGGCACCGTTGAGCTTTCCGGAAAGATATCGAGCAACGCCGGCAACATCCTCCGGGGCCATATCTGGCGCGGCTTCTGCGACCCAGCTTGGGAGCTGCGCGTCTACCTGCCTCACAAAGTTGGCTTCGGCAGATCCGCCAGCCGCGATGCGGGCCTCGACCTCATCGCGTACACGTTTGAGTATTCGCAAGTTCGCCACCAGCGGAATATCGAGCGGCAGCTCTGTCGAAATCTCCCCGACGCAGCTCTCAAGCTGTTTGTTCAACTTCTTCAGCTGTGCTTCAAGCGCTTCGCGCTGGAGTTCTGACGCGCCTGAGCTAAGATTTGCCCGACGAATTTCCAGCCTGCGCAGATCAAGGCCATCCGATGTCAGGGTGTCGTCGATGGCGACAAGCTGTTCTTCGAGCTCGAAGATCGACGTCTCGATGCTCCGCTGAGAGGCTAGGGCGTCATCGACTTTGCGTCGGAGCTCTGTCTGCATTCCTCGAAGACGCCGTTCGTCCGCGACCTTTCGGACTTCCTCCGCGAGTTCTTCAACGAAGGTTAGCTGCAGAAGGAGGTTGATGTCCTTTTGTAGGGTACCAGAAGATTCCGCGATGCTCTTAATATCTTCCCCGTCAAAAAAGAAAAACTTGACGAGATCGCGGGGCAGCGTCTCTTCGAGAAAATCCTCCGCCGGGTCGCCTGCCATTCTATTGCCGTCGAAATCGACGTAGACGCCGGATGTCGTGTTGTCCCCCTCAGTCTGCCACCAACGCTGCGCGGTGAATACCCTCTCATCCTGGTCAGTCCAAGTAATCTCGACGAAGGTTTCTACCGTCTCTTTCAGAACGGCGGCCTTTCGCCTTGCGCTGCGGTTGATCAGGCCAGACCAACGAGCACCATCTCCAAGCAGATACTGTTTCTCGTTAAGAGCGACAGGTGGGAACCCCACTGTCCGAAACGGTTTTTCCGCAATTCCCGTGAACAGGAGTTTCACGGCATTCAGGAAGCTCGTCTTCCCCATGCCATTGCGGCCCCAGATAAGCACGACATTGCGCGATTGGCTGGTGACGGAGAAATCGAAATTTATTGTGCCATGGTAGGCGAAAATATTCTGTAGCCTTACGCGGGTGAATTTCATTTATTCTCGGCCCGCCGCTTTTCGAACTCTTCTTCGAAAATCGCCATTATGTCGCGGCGAAGATTCGGGCGCGCACCCCAAGCGAGAAGGTCGCGGTGCCTCGTCTCGAGGCCCAGCAAGCGGAATATCAGTTCCGCATCTAGACCCGAACGATCGCAAACTTCTCTTACAATTGATGACCTGAGTTCTTGATTTCGCATCGTCCACCGTGATGCAACTTATAATCGACGTCTTTCAAAAAGTGTATAACTTTATTGGGTTACGGATGTGTTGCGAGCAGATTTTCTACCACTCCCACGATCCCACCTTCGACTTTATTCAGCTTTCGCTCGAGCATGTCCAGCCCCCTCGCCCAGTGTTGGGCCACCAAGTCTTGAAACTCGCGGCGCGAAAGTTCGTCCTCTCCAGAATGTTCGACGATCAAAGCGATCCATGCGGCGAGGTCACTTTCGTCCTGGCCGAACAACGTGTCACCCTTGATGGGCTTGCCATAGGCCTCGATATGCGTAGAGGGGGGCGTCGGATCAGAAAGCGAGGCCGCTATCGCCAGCCGAGCTGGCTGATAGCGAAACGCGAAGCCCCACTCCCGCTGAAAGCGGCTGTTCTCGTGATCTGCTGGGAGAGATGTACGGAAATCGGCTCGCGCTATGTCGCCAAGCTGTAATGGATAACGCACCATGCTCATGCCGCCCTCTGCCTGAAATAGCCGTCTTCAAGTACGGTGCTGCCGAGTAGGCCGTCGTTTGACCTGTATGAAAGTGTGTATTCGGCGGATATGCTATCCGCTATCTGGTCGTAGTATCGTCCGCCGACTTCCTCGGGCTGAGAGAGGATGATGACCTGGCTTCCACCATTTTTGAAAAAGTCGAGCACACGCTCCCGATGTCCGGTGTCGAGACGGCCGAGCGGCGTATCGATGACCAGCGGAAGCTGTGATCCAACCAGTCCTCCGACGGCGGAAATCAGCGATGTCGCGAATATCTGGTTCTCGCCCGCAGAAGCCTCTGCTTGGCTGATATCGGCCCCTGCCGCATCAAAAATCCTGACCGAGCCGTCTTCGTTGATTTCTATTCGCTGGATAATGGATTTGTGTGCGAGTTGGCGGTAGTTCGAAGAAACCTTTTCGGCCAAGGCAGCATAATATTCAGGCACGATCTGGTCGATCGCTTTCAGGATTGCGATGCGCAAGCTGGTCGCTGCGTCCACAACGGGCAACCCAGCAGCTGTCCCACGGCGCTGAATCAACCTCCGTTCCAGGTTTGTCCGCTTCGCCGCGAGCTCATTCTCGAGATGCCACAGCTGCTGCGCATTCTCGCGTTGCTTTCTTTCTACCGCCTCGAGTTCGCCGTTTATCTCACGGAGTACTGCTGAGTAGCGGCTTCTGGCGGATTCGATGCCTTCTTCGAACTGGAGTGATTCGTCGCAATCTTTTACAATCTGACCAAGCTCTTTTGCCCGCCGGATAAATTCCGGTAGTTGTGCCTTTGCGTCTTGAACGCCTTGCCCGAGACCCTGGATAACGCGTTCGACATCGTATCGATCGAGATATTTGTGGCGGGATTGATCAGCGACATTCGCGGGGCGCGAAAGTGACCAAGCTGATCGCACTCTCTCCCTTATCATGCTGCCCGTAGCGAGATCGACCTTGGGCTCGATCTGATCGAGGGCTTTCAAAAGGTTTTCGAGTGCAAGCTCCGACGGATTGGCGTCGATAACGCGGCTGCTGGCGGCCTTCTCCAGTGCACTGACCGTTTTCTTCATCAACGGCCGACCGAGAAGCAGGTACGGAAGAAGCCGCGAGGCGGTTGCGGCCATCTCGCTCCGCAGCACGGCCAGCTGCTGATTCGCATTATGTTTAGCTTCGAGCGTTTCGTGCCTGTCCTTGAAGCTGTGGTTCGTAAGTGCGCCCATGTCGTGAACGATCGTGTCACGTCGCTGTTTGAGGGCCGCAGCCTTCGCTTCTATGGCATCTCGGTCGCGTATGCACTCAGCCTGCCTTTCTTCAAGTCTGGTAACATCCAGGCGTAGCTCCGCGTCGACGTCCTCGTCGACGAGATCGCGAGAGCGATCTTTCACATAGTCGGAAAGGTCGGCAGCCAAACGCTTGAGCGACGAAATCCCCAAAGCGCTCTCGATCCCAATCCTGACCTGTTCTCTGACGTCCTTTCGGCCAAGCTCTACGACGCGCTCGCCATCGAACAGAAAAAACGGGATCATGCTGGCGGGAGCGACGATCGAGGCGATGAGGCTATCGTAGAAAGATATCGGGTCTTCATCCTGGGGAACCGCCACGATATCGCGGTCTTCGCCAAGGCGGATTACCACCTCTTCGTCATCCTCGAATAACTGGCCATCATCATCGAAGTACCAGCGTCGTTCGACCTCCATCTGACCATTGGGTGTCGAGAGTTCCACGACCACGGACGATATCCTCTCGCCGCGATCGTAAGCTGGCTTATGGAACGCCCGCTCAATAAAATTGCGGTATTCCGCCCGCCGGACGACTTCAGACGCCTGGGCGGACCCGCGACCACCGTCGACGAAGCTCCCCGCGCCGTACAACCCGGCGATGAGAGCATCGAGAATGCTCGTCTTGCCGTTCCCGTTGTTGCCACCTATCAGGACGATCGGACGGTCGGAAGCCGTTGTCGGGAACTCGAGGTCTGCGGCATCGAAGGCCTTCCAGTTGGACATCTTGATGCGCTTGAACTGGCATCTACGCCGCAGGCCATCGTGTACCGCCGCTATCTGGTTCCTGAGCTCCTCTGGCTCGATTGTGGCCGAAGCGAAAATGCTGTCAAAGCGAAGAAAAAGCCGTCGACGGTTCTTATGGGAGCCAAGCATGGATTTGGCTTCCAGTAATTGTTCCAGACTGTTACTCATATACTCTAGCCATGCGATCTCGCGCCGTTCTAGGCAGAAAGATTGGAGAGATCTTCTGCCCATATTCTTTTGATGGCGGCGATTTCCTCGTCACTTATCAGTGCCAGGGAAACCTCCTCCTGCATGGCGACTAGCTTATCAAGGATTTGTCGCCTTGCGTCCAGCGTAAAGGGACCCGGGATCAGACGACCATCTGCGACAAAATTCAGCTTTCCATTGCGGCGGGTAGCCATTCTCATCGAGCCGTCTTCGCGGATTTCTTTAAGCCAGTCCCGGAATTCGAGAAGGGGCTCAAGATCTCCATAACCGGATTCAATGAACGATTCCGCGCTTTTGTCTTTTTCGACTACTGTACATGTCCAGCAGCCAAACCGGGAGGAACTCGTCCCGCAAGACGGCGCTTCGCTCTTGTCGGTGACGAGTGGGCACTCGCCTGCACCCGCGTTTCGATACATGGTCACCAGTTCGCGATGAGTACCGCCCCAGGGCGGGCTCGACTGCAACAAGGTCTGCCATACCTCTTCAGTGGTTAGCTCAACGATCGGCTTATATACATAGCAGTTTTTCAGGCTGTTATGAGCGTTCAGGCGCTCTCCGTTTTCATAGCGTTCGACGCTGCGTGCTCTCTGGGACGATTCGGCTCGTCTCACCCCGAGCAGCAGGATGGCCTGTCCTGACTTGTCGACCTGATTCTGGATGTACTCGGTGGTCGGAATTATCTTCATCCGATCGGTGCACCAGCGAAACATCCTGCTTGGCGAAGGATAACCGCGCCCGATGAGATTCACCCAAAAAGTATGGTCGATATCCGGCACCGTCTTCGCGACAGTGACTGGGAGCCGCAACGCGTCGATCGAGCTTGCGATCCGATCCAACACAGACTGGAGGTGGCTCGCAATAACCGGAGATTCGACAAGCGTGTCGTTTGCCACCACATGAACACGCCTCGTGCGAAGCCGGGGCGGCAGGGCCAACAGCATCTCGAAAACAAGCTGGGCCAGCAGTGTGCTGTCCTTACCACCGGAGAAGCCGATAATCCATGGGGTGGAATGCGGCTGCACGTATTCATCGCGGAGATCAGCGAGCACCGATTTTAGTTTAACTGCCAGACCAGGCTCCGCTGCAGCCTGGGTATTCGCAGGGTTGACTACGATGTTCATGCTCGTCTCCGAATGGATCGCAACTCACTGACGCTGGCCGTGATAGCCCGTGTTGCAATCTCGATATCTTCTTCCGTTGTAAGAGGTCCAAGTCCAATGCGAATGGCCGACTCCGCCACCTGTCTCGGCAGCCCCATCGCAAGCAATACAGGCGAGGGCTCTAGCGATTTCGAGCTGCATGTCGATCCCGTCGAAACCGACACTGACTGCTGAAGGTGATACGCCAGCGCCTCACCATCCACATCCTCGAATGAAATGTTGATATTACCCGGAAGACGGGCCGTCGCCGATCCATTCAACCTTGATCCGGATATCGCAAGCAGTTCGGTCAAAAGAGAGTCACGCATACGACGCACGCGAGCGCTGGTTTCCGCCATCTCATCCGCGGAAAGCTCACAGGCGACGCCGAATCCGACACACAAGGGGGTGGGGAGAGTGCCGGATCGCAGTCCCGCCTCCTGTCCGCCACCAGCGAGGTTGGGTTTCAACTTCGGCTTAACAAGCCGTCTCACGTAAAGAGCCCCGATACCCCCTGGACCACCCAGCTTATGGCTCGAGATGCTCGCCAGATCGAGAACACGTAGATCGATTTCGATCTTGCCAGCGGCTTGGGCTAGATCAGAGTGTAGTAAGCCACCCCGAGTCCTAACTAGCTGAGACAGTGCTGCTAGCGGTTGCAGCACTCCGACTTCGTGGTTCGCCGCGGCAACCGACACGATACCTGTGTCGGTGGTAATCATTTCTGCCGCAGCGTCGAGATCGATCAGCCCATCCGTGTGGACGGGAAGGAAAACAACCTCAAAGCCATCACGGCGAAGCGCTTGTGCCGCCTTCAATACCGAAGGATGTTCAACCGCGCCAATAACGACCTTTTTCTTGTTTTGAGCAGCCAGTAGATCCCGTACGCCTGAAAAGACGAGGTTGTTGGCTTCGGTGGCACCAGAGGTGAATACGATCTCTGAAGGACGAGCTCCGATTAGGTGAGCAACTTGTCCACGGGAGTTTTCCACCGCATCGTGGGCTAGCGTGCCGTGGATGTGGGTAGAGTGCGGGTTTGAATCGAAGCGTTCATAAGCTTCGAAGGTTGCCGCGCGAGCGGCCGGATGCATCGGAGCGTGGGAATGATAGTCAAGATAAACCGGCATAAGCCCATCGATTTTTTGAGTCCGCTGAGACGAAGTCAGCTCGCGTTGACAACAATGATACACGGATTCGCAGCAAATCATTCACAAAGCTTATAACGATCCCCAAAAAAACAGACGAGCAGCACGGCGCATCAGACTGACCCGCAGTCCAGGCCGAACGCATTTATACCCGCCAAATCGAGGTTTGGACCAGACACAAATAACTGAGTTCAATGTAGCTTCGGGCTCACCTATCGGCCGACCCTGTCACCAGCTTACTGCACATGTTCACGCAATTTTGGGTTTTGTTCGATATGCAATTTTGAGTTTCTAATTGGCATAACATATGTGAGCAGTTCCAATCGCATCATTACGTTCGAAGTCACTCCTAGTCTCGCCAGCGCACGAAAATCCGTTGGCGACGCCACCAGGTGCCTGAACGGGATCATCGTCGCACTCGAGACGCTCAAACACGTCGAACCGGTGAAACCACCCGACCTACAAATGTCTTGGCACAAATCCAACAGTCTTGGTGACTTCGAGGAGATGCGCACTTTTGCTGTCAAGAGCGCAATCGTAACGGTGATGGACGGGCTTGATCAATATCTGCGCGTCACGAGCCGGGTGCCTGGGCTGGTCCCGGAAGCATTGCATGATGACTTGAACGGACGAAGAGATCCAAAAATCGAACGGCGTCGCACCGTCGCTGAACGCTTGAGGGTTTTAGCATCCTATCTTCCGAACGCCGTCGACGGACGAATCTTGCTCATCGTGGACTTGCTTGGCGCCTGGCGGAATGAATTTGTGCATGGCGACAAGCGTCATCGGCTGGGAAACAGGCAACTAAAAGAAATCAAAGCGTCTGACGCTTGGTTCAAGTCTGAGCGAGGAGGGGCCGACGTTGTTGGTCTGGTTCATCGATATCAAGATGAGCAGCGTAAACATCCGAGGGGAGACGCGGGATCTTCTGTCGTACGCGGGAGAACGCGGGTGTAGGATGAGATAGAGAGGATTTCGAGCGTCAGGCCGCCTGCTGGGCCGCGGCGTTTTCGTCGCGCAGTCTTTTCCACTCCCAGGGGAGGAGTTCGGACAGGCGTTTGATTGGCAGGTCGGCGATGCGGGCAATGACATCGGCCAGCCATGCCTTGGGATCGACGTCGTTGAGACGAGCGGTCATGATCAGGGTGGTCATGACGGCCACTCTTTCGGCTCCAAGGTCAGAGCCGGCGAATAACCATGATTTTCTTCCAGATGCGATCCCGCGCAGGCTTCGCTCGGCGGCGTTGTTCGAGATGCAGATTCTGCCGTCATCAATGAAGCGGGCAAAACCTTCCCAGCGGCCCAGCAGATAGTCGATCGGCCCGATCAGCGGGGAATAGCGCGACAACACCCTTCGCTGCTCATCGAGCCAGGTGCGTAATTCATCGAGCAGCGGCCTGCTTTTGTCCTGCCGTACTGCGAGGCGGGCCTCTGCCGACAGTCCGTTGATCTCGCGCTCGATCTCAAACAGCCTGTCGATCTTCTGAACGGCCTCGAGAGCGAGCGGGTAAACCGGCCGCGGCGTTTTGCTACGGGCGTTCTTTGCCACGTCGGCCAATTCGAAGAACTTCCTTCTGCTATGGCTCCAACAATATGCAGGGATCGCCGGTATCGGCTTTGCCGTTTTCTTCGGCTCGAAGAGCTCATTGTAGCCGTTGTAACAATCCACCTGAAGGATGCCCTGGTATCGGGCCATGTGTTCCTGCGGATGTTTGCCAGACCAGTCGCTGGAGGCGTAGTAAAGCGCCGCTGGTGGGGCGCTGCCGCCAAATGGCCGGTCGTCCCGAACGTAGCTCCATATGTGCCCGTTCACGCATTTCCCCTTCGCCAGGATAGGAATGCGGGTGTCGTCGGCATGAAGACGCTCGGCCGCAAACACATGGTTGCGGATCATCTCGAAGATCGGCTGGAGGGCCGATGTGACATAGCCTGTCTGATCGGCCAGCGTCGAGGTCGACAGTTCGATGCCTTCGCATTTGAACCGCGTGCTCTGGCGGTTCAGCGGAATGTGCATGCCGAACTTGTCGAAGACGATCGTCGCCAGCAGGTTTGCGCCGATAAAGCCGCGCGGCGTGGCATGGAAGGGTGCCGGCGGCTGGGTGATCGCCTCGCAGTCCCGGCAAGTAAATTTCTCCCGCACCGTCTCGATCACCTTGAACCGGCGCGGAATTTCCTCCAGCGTCTCGGTGATATCCTCCCCCAGCTTTGACAGCCGCTCGCCGCCGCAATGGCCGCAAGTGCTCGGCGCGTCGATGACGACACGCTCGCGCTCGATATCCTCCGGCCATGGCTTGCGGACCGGCCGTTTGCGTGTGAACGAATGCACGGTCTGGGTTTTGGCCGCTGCGTCCTCTGCCGCCACCTCATCTTCGGCCGCTTTGATCATCAGCTCTTCGAGCTGCAATTCCATCTGCTCGATTAGCCGCGCCGTGCGCTCTCGCTTCGCCCCGTGCTTCTCGCGTTTCAGTTTCTCGATCAGCAACTGCAAATGCGCGATCTGCGCTTCGATGTCGGACAGCCTGGCTTTCGCATGGGCGGAGTCCGCTACAGCCATGTCACGCTCGGCCTCAGCCCGCTGCCGGGCCTCGCGTTCACAGCGCAATGCTTCGCGTTCAGCCAGCAGCGCAGCCTGGGCACTTGCAAGGTCAGACGGAAGAGCGAACGGCTTTGATCCCATGACGAGATCAAAGCATTTTTCCTCAGTATTTTCAATGGTGAAGCGTCATCCAATCCGCGTCGGACGCCACGTTTCCTGCGGGTTTCTCCAGTCGATACCGGACAGCAAATAAGACATCTGCGCTGGCGTGATTGACACCGCTCCTCCTTCCACAGCCGGCCAGATGAACCGGCCTTTTTCCAGCCGTCGCGTGAACAGGCAGGCGCCCAAGCCGTCGTGCCAAACGACCTTGATCATATCGCCCCGTTTCCCTCGGAAGCAAAAAAGATGGCCTCCGAACGGATCGTGCTTCAAGACCTCCTGCACCCGCAAGGCCAAGGACGGAAAGCCGCACCGCATGTCGGTATAGCCCGTCGCAAGCCAAACCCGTATGCCCGTGCCCATCGGAAACGGATTCATCAAAGCGCCTCCAGCCCGCGCACGATCTGAAGCAGCCTATCTACCTCACCATTCCAATCCACGATCACCCGCCGGCCGTTCGTGCTCACGACCTCCATCCGGCTAATGCTTGATCCTGACGGCGGCGACGGCGCGTCCTGTCGCACCATTGCGGCAGCAACCGGCATGGCTTCCGGCGCGACAAGCGCCGGCACAAACCCGCTCACCTCTTCCGTGCCCCTGAGCCGCCCCTCTTCAAAGGCTTTGCGCCAGCCGTATAACTGATAACGTGTAATGCAGTGACGGCGGGCAGTCCCCGTCACGCCGTTCCTGCCCCGATAACTCTCCGCTACAATCGCAATCTTGGCCGCATCGCTAAACCGACGACGGCTACCCGTATCCACGATCTCCATGCGGCTGACCGAGGGTTCGCTATCCTTGAAAAACTCCATGGCGCACACCGTCTATAGAGACGTCAATATAGACAGTGCGCTTCTGCAGCACACACTTATCGCCCCGGCCGGTCCCCATCCGCCAACAATCGAAATTTCCATCGCGATCTACTCCTTGTCCTCGCTTCGACAAGCAGACAAATTCCTAAAACTCATCCCAAATGCGCAAGACGGTTCAGCTCGGATGCTTACGGTAATTCCAGAGTTCCGCCAATTCCTCCAACAACGATGGCCGATCTTCCCTGATGGCAAACATTTCCGAAACACGAAGCTTGGCTCTCGCCAGAAAGGTCTCCGGATCCCCGAGGCGCAACCGCTTAACGTGCCATTGAAAATCAGACTTCCAATACGGGCTTTTGGCCATACAATTGAGAAGCGAAATCGAGCCGCCCTCTAAAATGAGACCCTCTTCTGACTTCTGCCAATCCACTTCCAATATGAGCCGGCGATGGGCGCTTTCAGCGTCAATGATGCCTTCGGTAAGAGGGCGTGAATCCAGATATATCCGCTGCGTGGATTGCAATTCCGATGCCAGAGGCCTTCCGCTACCAGTAGCAATTTGAGGACAGCACTGCACACGATCAAGTGCAACCACCGGCCACCCGGTTTCTTGCGCGATTTGGATCGCCATGTCCGTTTTGCCGCTGCAGGTCGGTCCATAGATGAGATAGAGTAACATGTACGCCCCATGTAGATTTACTGGAATATATATTTAGTCAAAATCAGATTTTATAATCCGGATTTCGACGCTTTACTTCGAAGGGTCTACCAGCTGGACGTGATCGGCTGAAGCCATATTTCGCTACATTTGTAATTGCGCATTTCTGACGTTGTCGACTTATGTGGATATGGGAGCTTCGATCCCTTGTCTTAGTGGAAAATCGCGGAGTTGCGGCGGGACACCAGCTTTTGGCGATTGCAGCGGATCCCGTTAGCGCAACGTCGAAAAGCAGATAGGCGATTTGACCAGGGACGGCACATCAGTCGCGCGATGTGCAGTCAGCACCCGACGTTCGTGCTGCAGTTTTGCGCGGTGACCTAAAACGAAAAATGCCGCTGAAGGATATTTCATGGATATGCATATGAATTAGCCCGTTACGTCTCAAATATCGCTGATGACTAGGTTCTTTTCATAGACGACAGCCTTTGAGGCGGTACGAACACACACTTAATCTCCGCGGCGCCCGTGACGGCAGCACTCGCCGTTTCTAGCACAGCAACTCGCCCTGTCGACGGATGATCAGCCACTTCGGATATGTCGACGATTTCATTCTTCTCGATGCAAACCGCGGCAAAAAACTCGGCAACCGGGAGACGCCATGGCTAACGTTGTATTTCAATTGAAACAAACTGAGTCGACGTTTGTGATTTCAAGCCCATTTACAAAGCCTACCGTGCGGCCTAAGCGCCACCGGAGTGGGACAGAGCGTTGGCGCGAGGAAAAGTGCGGATGGATGGAAGGTATTCGCCGACCCGGCAGGATTTCAGGCCAGGCGCCAAGCCTTGGTCTATCCTTGCCCTAATAGTTGCCGCAATGATCTTTGCCTTGGTGGCGATTGGGTCCTGGCAGGACAATGAAACCAATCGGGCAATACTGACCCAATTGCGAGCAATTAACATCGACAGTGCCTCACTGCAGCGGGATGTGCTCCGCGCTCACGCTGGTATGGTGGGGAACTACCGGCCCATTCTCACCAGGTTGGGAGCTTTGCGGAAGAACCTGGAAAATTTGAAGCGACTATTCAAACAATCCCATCTTGTGAGCGGCAACGATTTCTCTCAACTGCTAGATCAGTTAAAGGTGTCGGTGGATACGACCGACGCGGCCGTCGCAGCCTTCGGAGCGCAGAACGTGCTCCTGCAAGATTCGCTTGCCAGCTTCACTCGTGCGTTGAATATTCTTGCCAGAATGCGGTCGACGGATCAGACGGCTGAAAATCCGATCGAATTAGGTAGTCTGATGCTGCAGTTCATGCGTCAGCCAAGCCCGGCTCTTTCATTGGAAATCAGTCACGAATTCGACGAGCTCCAAAAAACTCGCGGCGGGGACGAAGCTCCTGCGCGTATACTGATACGTGAGGGTCGCATCATTTTATCGCTTTTGCCCCGGGTAAACGATGCAGTAAAAATGATTCAGACGTCTGACACCGCTGAAATTGCCGAAAGGTTGCAGCGCAAGTGTTTGGAGGCCTATAGCTTACAAAGTGTGAGAGAGCAGCGGGCACGAATCTTCTTGGGTTCTGTTTCAGTGGGCCTTTGCATCTACATCATCTCACTAGTCTATAGGCTGCGCCGGAAAACGGATTGGTTGGCGCGGCGTTTGGATTACGAAGAGCTGATCAAAGAGATTGGCGCTTGTTTTGAAGGCGGTGGGGCGACTGCTTCGTCCGCGCAAGCTGCGCTTGGAATTATTCAGCGCTTCTTTAATGCCGATTCGTGTGCGTTAGCCTTGGTGAACCATGGGGACAGATGGGCTGTCGAGAGTTTCGCTGCCAAGGTGCCTGAGCCCGTCTGGGAGGACGTGGCGTTACGCGAAATGGTCTCTTTTGCCAAAGCGGACGAACGTGCGTCAGTGTTCCGCATCATGTCAACTCGAAAGGTCGGCTGCGTTTCTCCAGAGATTCCAGGCCTTTCGATACTGTTGGCACACAAATCCACGGATCACTTGATAGCGATTTGTTCGCTAAGTTACCAAAGCTATCGTCTGCGACCTTGCCCGGGTGAAATCCAGCTTCTTGAGCTCGCGACCGCCTGCCTCTGCCATTATATCGATGTCCGCCGCAAGCAGACCGAATGCGATATTCTGGAGAGGCGACTGGAGCATGCGGAACGCCTTCAGGCAGTTGGCACACTCGCCGGTGGAATAGCGCATGAATTCAATAATATTTTAGGGGCAATCCTCGGGCACGCTGAAATGGCGCAAAACACGGTGCCTCGATCATCTATCACCCGAAGATACATTGACTATATTATTTCGTCGGGCGACAGAGCTAGGCTGATTATCGATCAGATCTTGGCGTTAAGCCGAAAACTGGAGCGCGTGACAGAGCCATTCAGTGTCTCCGAACTCGTGATGGAAATTGCTCCCCTATTGCGGGTGGCGTTACAACGCAACATCGAGCTGAATTTCAAGTTTGACGACAAGAAGAGCGTGATTGAAGGAAGCCCGCTAGAGATCCAGCAAATACTTATGAACCTTTGTAAGAACGCTTCCCAGGCGTTTACCGCTGACGGCCGAATCGAGATCACCGTTGGCCGAATTTTTGTGTCTCGACAAAAAATTCTGGCGCATGGTGTTATGCCAGCCGGCGACTATGTTCTCCTTTCTGTCAGCGACAACGGTGAAGGCATTGCCGAGGCTGCGCTTCCTCACATTTTTGAGCCTTTCTTTACAACACGGGCTCGTAGCGGCGGCACTGGGCTGGGTCTCGCCGCCGTGCACGGCCACGTCAGCGGGCTTGCAGGGTACATCGACGTAACTTCAACCATTGGGAGAGGGACGTGCTTTGACATTTATCTGCCCCCCTGCTCGAAGCAACCCATCAGCCCGGACACTTTTTTTGGCTGCTCTAAAACACCGCGTGGCAGCGGAGAGATTGTGGCGCTAGTTGAGCCCGATCCCGTCTCGCGAGAACAGTGCGAAGACAAGATCGCCGCCCTCGGCTACGAGCCGGTGGGTTTTAAGACGTTTAAAGAACTTTGCGATTGGATTTCAAAAGGCAAACAAGCCGATCTGGTTCTCGTTGACCAATCGTCTCTTCCCAACAATCACAGTGCTCCTGCCTTGCATGCAGCGTTTAACACGTCGTCCATCATTATTGGCGGCAATGATTTAAAAATGTCACTTTCGAGAGACGACATGACGACCGCGCTTTTCCTGCCCAAGCCTATATCCTCAAGGACCATGGCTTATGCGATTCGGACGAAGATCAAAACGTAGAGCGGCAAAACAATTTCTCAGGAAAGCGGAACCAGGGCTATAGCGCGGTAATCACAACCGTTGTTCGCGCGGATATGACCCTGTAGTTTACGATATAAAGAACGGCGTGTATGCCAGTGCTTAGGCCGAGGCGGCTTTGGTTTCTCGGAGTCATTTTCTGTCGACAATTTTGGCGGTGTTTCTCCGGACCCGGAGGTTGGCGACCATTTGCTGAAGATTTTCTATGCGATCTTCCGTGAGCAAGGTGAGATGTTCGTCTAGCTCGCACACGGGAGCATCGTCATATGCTGAGAAGTAGCCATCCTGAACTAACATCTCGATGGCATAATTGCGCAAAAACCTTAGCCCCATCGAATCTTGTGGCTGTCTACCTGAGTGCATGAGGACGAAGTACCGACAACCCAAATCATTGCCTAGCTTTTCGCGGGTTTGATCAATGTTGTTGGTTCCGACTTTTTGCAAAGCCCACTTTTCCGAGCGTTCGGCGGTGAGCGAGTTTAGCAATACGATCCTGGACGACGTCGACGCTGATATCGGCGGGATCGAAGGGCCCGCCATACCAACGCGTGAATTGGCGATGCTGAGGATGCCGCGGCCTAGCCATTGCTTTCAGGAACTCCGTGAAGCCGCTTTTTCCGCCAACGTCCTCCGGTGGTGCCCTGTGCTCGCCATCGAGGAAGCACGGATATTCAAGGGCGGGATTTGCAGCTTCGATCTTGATGGTATGCTGCCAGTAATCACCAAAGTCATATGTGTAGGTGAAGGTCGATACACCGCGATCGACGAGTGCTGCAATGCGGACATTGCGAGCCGCATAGGTCTTGCGGCCGTAGGCGCCTTCGGGACCTGGCGCATCATATTGCCTACCACCGGCCTCAAACTCGAAAAGGTGATAATTTTCAAACAACATCATGGCCTGGATGACGTCGTGAAGGGCCTTGAGGCTCAAGCTAAGCGATACCTCGACTCTGCGCCAGATCACTGGCTCCATCTCGTTAAGTTGGACATATAGCCGCGCAATGCGATCGCAAGGGGTCATGAGGCCAAAACCATGGTTGAGCGTTGACGGTTGTGTTGATCGTGAGGAGATCGAACCATACCCGCTTCCGCATTTCCATTCGCATTCCGATCCATACTGGAGCCGCGATTTCCACGTTTGGCATTGCATCAAAAGACGTCCATCACCGCGAGGTACGCAACCCTACGTCCGTGGCATTCTATATCCTTGCAGTTGCTTCAGAGCGTCGTCTCTCACCGGCGAGTGCTTAGGGTGATTGAAAAATGGATTTCGCTTCAAATGAAATCGAAAAGAAGAAATCGAAAATCCTAGCGTAACCGACCCTCACGATAATCGTAAACATCAGATGACGGCATCTCTTTCGACCGAAGGGGCTGTGTTGGTTATGAGCGCGGGGAGATAAGAAATGTTGAAGGCAGCGGGGCCACTGTCGATCGTCTTGTGGGCTTCCACTTGCCCGTCGAGCCACTCAGCGCCCCTGTCATTTGCTGAGTTCAATTATTTCGCACGCGAATGCGCCCCATCCGTTGCTCCATCCACGCTTGCAGCGATCGCTGACGTCGAGAGCCGCTTTGATCCGCTTGCGGTGCATGACAATACCACTGGCGAAACGCTTCACTGGCAGAATCACGCACAGGCAACGCAAGTCGTGATGGACCGTCTTGATGCACGGCATTCGCTGGATGTCGGGCTCATGCAGATCAATTCCCGGAATTTTCGCGTGCTCGGTCTGACGCCCGACGGCGCTCTTCAACCGTGTACCTCACTATCCGCCGCCGCTAGCTTGCTTGAGAGCCGCTATGCTGGCGGCCACACGGCGGACGAAGAGCAATTGGCGCTTCGTCGGGCAATCTCCGCCTATAACACCGGTGATTTCACGCACGGCTTCGCGAATGGCTACGTGCGAAAAGTTGAGACGGCCGCTCAACAGCTCGTTCCCTCGTTAACCGAGCGTTCAAAAGACGATCGCGAGAAACCAAGATCCGAGGAAACATGGGATGTTTGGGGTTCATACAAGCGCCGTTCTCAGGAGGGTGGCGCTGGCGGTTCATCCGGTCCACCGCCGCCTCCAGACCAGGACCACCGCAAATCCGAAGACGACAATCAACTCTTGTTCGATTTAAACAAAGGAGATCCGCAATAATGCGATGCTTTGAGAGATACCGAGTACATCTGAATCGCCTCTCCCTGTCGAACGCGATGATGCGCGTGGTATCTGGCTATGCGCCGAGCGTGGGCGGCGCAATGGGTTGGAGTATATTCTCCTCAGGCCCGGCCGCAGCCCAATCTGCGGGTGGCGGCGCTGACCCAGCCACAATGGTTAACAATATATGCACGTTTATCCTTGGTCCGTTCGGCCAGTCACTGGCTGTTCTCGGCATTGTGGCCATTGGAATCTCCTGGATGTTCGGGCGGGCTTCGCTTGGTCTCGTTGCCGGCGTCGTCGGCGGCATCGTCATCATGTTTGGAGCTAGCTTCCTCGGCAAAACGCTGACCGGCGGTGCTTGATGAATGATCGCCTGGAAGAAGCGACCCTCTACCTCGCGGCGACACGGCCCGCATTGTTTCTTGGGGTGCCACTGACATTGGCGGGGCTATTCATGATGTTTGCCGGCTTTGTCATCGTGATCGTTCAGAACCCGCTTTACGAAGTCATTCTCGTCCCCTTGTGGTTCGCAGCGCGGCTCGTCGTGGAGCGAGACTACAACGCGGCCAGCGTCGTTCTGCTGTTTTTGCAGACGGCAGGAAGGAGCGTTGATGGTCTTATCTGGGGCGGCGCAAGCGTTAGCCCAAATCCGATCAAGGTCTCCGCACGAGGGAGAGGAATGGCGTAATGTTCGGCGCAAGTGGCACGACCGAAAGATCCGGTGAGATCTATCTACCCTACGTTGGGCACCTCAGCGACCACATCGTCCTTCTCGAAGATGGATCGATCATGACGATGGCGCATGTTAGTGGCGTCGCCTTCGAGCTCGAGGATGCTGAAATGCGCAATGCACGTTGTCGTGCATTCAATACGCTTTTGCGCAATATCGCGGATGATCATGTGTCTATATATGCTCACCTCGTACGTCATGACGATGTGCCACCATCGGCGCCGCGACATTTCCGCAGCGCGTTCTCGGCCAGCCTGAGCGAAGCTTTTGAGCAGCGCGTGCTCTCCGGCCAGCTCCTTCGCAATGACCACTTCCTAACGCTGATCGTGTTTCCTCAGACTGCGCTTGGCAAAGTAAGGAGGAGGTTCAACAAACTTTACAAGAAAAAGGAAAACGATCTCTCAAGTCAAATCAGGAACTTGGAAGATCTTTGGCATGTTGTCGCTGGCGCTCTCGAAGCTTACGGCCTGCGTCGTCTTGGTATTCGTGAGAAGCAGGATGTGCTTTTCACGGAGATTGGTGAAGCGCTGCGGCTAATAATGACTGGTCGGTTCACGCCGGTTCCGGTCGTCAGTGGCTCACTCGGTGCTTCAATTTATACCGACCGAGTCATTTGCGGCAAGCGAGGACTAGAGATCCGAACACCAAAAGACAGTTACGTTGGATCTATCTACTCGTTTCGCGAATACCCGGCAAGGACGCGACCGGGCATGCTTAACACTTTATTGTCTCTCGATTTTCCACTCGTTCTGACGCAGGGCTTTTCATTCCTGACACGCGCGCAAGCGCACGCGAAGCTTAGCCTTAAGTCGAGCCAGATGGTGAGTTCCGGTGACAAAGCCGTTACCCAAATCAGCAAATTATCGGAGGCGGAGGACGCACTGGCGAGCAACGAATTCGTTATGGGGTCACACCATTTGAGCCTTTGCATATATGCAAACGATCTCAATAGTCTCGCCGACAGAGGTGCTCGGGCCCGGACGCGATTGGCGGATGCAGGGGCCGTGGTTGTCCAAGAGGGTATTGGCATGGAAGCGGCTTACTGGTCGCAATTGCCGGGAAACTATAAGTGGCGCACACGTCCAGGCGCAATCACCTCGCGAAACTTCGCCGGTTTGGTCTCTTTCGAGAATTTTCCCGAGGGCGCCGACTCAGGCCACTGGGGCAACGCGATTGCGCGCTTTCGCACCAATGGCGGAACGCCTTTCGATTACATCCCGCATGAGCACGACGTTGGCATGACGGCGATATTCGGCCCAATCGGAAGGGGCAAGACGACGCTCATGACTTTCATCCTCGCCATGCTCGAGCAAAGCATGGTTGACCGCGCAGGTGCAATCGTCTTCTTCGACAAGGACCGGGGCGGTGAATTGCTGGTTCGTGCCACTGGAGGAACATATTTGGCACTTCGCAGAGGCGCGCCGAGCGGATTGGCGCCGTTGCGTGGCCTGGAAAATACAGCAGCCTCACATGATTTTCTGCGCGAATGGATCGTAGCTCTCATTGAGAGTGATGGCCGCGGTGGAATATCCCCCGAAGAGAATCGCCGTTTGATGCGGGGTATCCATCGACAACTCTCGTTCGATCCACATATGCGTTCAATCGCGGGGTTACGTGAATTTCTGTTGCATGGGCCCGCCGAAGGCGCGGGAGCGCGACTCCAACGCTGGTGCCGAGGCAATGCGCTGGGTTGGGCATTTGACGGCGAGCTTGACGAAGTAAAGTTGGATCCTTCGATTACTGGTTTCGATATGACGCATCTTCTCGAATATGAGGAGGTATGCGCTCCCGCCGCTGCATATCTCCTCCATCGAATTGGAGCCATGGTCGACGGCCGCCGGTTTGTGATGAGTTGCGATGAGTTTCGCGCCTATTTATTAAACCCTAAATTTTCGGCGGTCGTCGATAAATTCCTGCTTACCGTTCGCAAAAACAACGGGATGCTAATACTGGCAACGCAGCAACCGGAGCATGTTCTGGAATCGCAGCTAGGCGCTAGCCTGGTTGCGCAATGCATGACGAAGATTTTCTATCCATCACCTACCGCAGATCGATCGGCTTATGTTGATGGACTGAAATGCACCGAAAAAGAATTCCAAGCGATCCGTGAAGACATGGCAGTGGGTAAGCGGAAGTTCCTGCTTAAACGAGAGAGCGGAAGCGTCATCTGCGAATTTGATCTGCGGGAAATGCGCGAATATGTCGCCGTACTTTCGGGGCGCGCCAACACGGTACGCTTCGCGGATCAGTTGCGCGAGGCGCAAGGAGATAACCCATCCGCCTGGCTCAGTGAATTCATGGCCCGTTACCACGAAGCAAAAGATTGATCAAAGGTAGGAAACTATGAAGACGACGCGACTTATTGCAGCGGCTTTGACCGTAAGCCTTCTTTGTGTTGGATCCGCGCGGGCGCAGTTCGTTGTTAGCGACCCCGGGACGGAAGCCGAGACGCTGGCAACGGCGCTCGCAACTGCGGAAAATCTCACTCAGACTATAGAGATGGTTACAATGCTGACGTCGGCCTACGGCGTCACTGGACTGCTAACTTCGCTCAACCAAAAAAATCAGTATCCCTCTACCAGGGACTTGGACACGGAAATGTTTTCGCCGCGAATGCCAATGTCGACCACGGCACGTGCGATCACCACCGATTCAGATCGCGCCGTAGTTGGTGGCGACGCTGAAGCGGATCTGTTGCGATCACAGATCACCGGTTCCGCAAATAGCGCCGGCATTGCGGCTGACAACCTAGAGGCGATGGACAAACGCTTGACGGCGAATGCTGAGACGTCTGCACAGCTTTCTCGCTCTCGCAATATCATGCAGGCAACCGTCACCAACGGTTTGCTTCTCAAGCAGATCCATGACGCAATGATTCAAAATGTACAGGCGACCAGCTTGTTAACGATGACCACCGCGCAGGCTGGCCTTCACGAGGCGGAAGAGGCGGCCGCTCAACGCAAGGAGCATCAAAAGACCGCTGTCATCTTTGGGGCAGTCCCCTGAGACTGGGCGACTTATTCGTGCCGCCCATCCGCACACTTCAGGATGCGAGTTCATTGTATCCGACATTCTGCGACAAGCCGGTCAAGGTCAGGTCCAAACGATGAATTTCACGATTCCGGCGCCATTTACGGCCATTCATACGATCTTCGATCTAGCCTTTACGGCAAGCCTGGACACAATGCTTGGGACGATCCAGGAGGCGGTGAGCGCGCCATTGATCGCCTGTGTCACTCTTTGGATTATCGTTCAGGGTGTTCTAGTCATGCGTGGCGAAATCGACACGCGCGGCGGTATCACTCGGGTGATCACGGTGACCGTCGTCGTCGCCCTCGTCGTCGGGCAGGCCAACTACCACGACTATGTGGTTTCAGTCTTTGAAGAGACGATCCCGAACTTTATTCAGCAGTTTAGTGGCAGCGGTCTGCCTTTGCAGACCATTCCCGCTCAGCTGGATACAATGTTCGCCCTAACCCAAGCCGCATTTCAGAAAATTGCTTCCGAAATCGGCCCGATGAACGACCAGGACATCCTTGCTTTCCAGGGGGCTCAGTGGGTCTTTTACGGCACGCTCTGGTCTGCCTTCGGAATCTACGACGCCGTCGGAATTCTCACGAAGGTGCTTCTCGCGATCGGCCCTCTGATCCTAATAGGATATATCTTTGATCGCACTCGCGACATCGCGGCCAAGTGGATTGGGCAACTTATCACCTATGGTCTCCTGCTTCTCCTGCTAAACCTTGTGGCGACAATAGTCATCCTAACCGAAGCGACTGCGCTCGCGCTTATGCTTGGTGTAATCACCCTTGCGGGTACGACCGCGGCCAAGATCATTGGTCTGTACGAGCTCGACATGTTCTTTCTGACCGGTGATGCGCTCATTGTCGCTTTGCCGGCAATCGCCGGCAACATCGGAGGCAGTTATTGGAGCGGCGCGACCCAATCTGCCAACAGTTTGTACCGCCGCTTCGCTCAGGTCGAGCGACGTTAGGTCGCGCGAAAAATTCGCGTTAATGGAGAACTCTATGAAATATTGCCTGCTGTGCCTGGCTCTCGCTTTAGGCGGCTGCCAGACAAACGACAAACTGGCGAGCTGCAAAGGCCCAATATTCCCGCTGAATGTGGGGCGATGGCAGCCTACTCCGTCAGATCTTCAGCTCAGCAATGCGGGTGGACGCCATGAAGGGGCCTGAATATGCCTTGCTAGTGGCGCGCGAAAGCCTGGCCGAGCACTACAAGGAAGTGGAAGCTTTTCAAACCGCGCGTGCGAAATCGGCGCGACGTCTCTCCAAGGTCATTGCAGCTGTCGCAGCCGTCGCGGTTTTGGGGAATGTTGCTCAAGCCTTCACTATCGCCACCATGGTGCCGCTGATCAGGCTTGTGCCCGTATATCTATGGATACGGCCGGACGGCACCGTTGACAGCGAGGTGTCCGTCTCGCGATTGCCTGCAACTCAGGAAGAGGCCGTCGTTAACGCCTCGTTGTGGGAATATGTTCGGCTGCGCGAGAGCTATAATGCCGATACCGCTCAGTACGCCTATGACCTGGTATCGAATTTCAGCGCCCCAACAGTGCGTCAAGATTATCAGCAATTCTTCAACTATCCCAATCCCAATTCGCCTCAAGTCATTCTTGGCAAACGCGGCAGGCTAGAGGTCGAGCACATCGCTTCAAATGATGTTACTCCGGGTGTGCAGCAAATTCGCTACAAACGGACCCTCGTCGTCGACGGCAAAATGCCGGTAGTGAGTACGTGGACTGCGACAGTTCGCTACGAAAAGGTAGGCAGCTTGCCCGGCAGGTTGAGACTGACCAACCCGGGAGGTTTGGTTGTCACCTCCTACCAGACATCGGAAGATACCGTTTCGAACGTAGGTCATAGCGAACCATGACGAAAAAAGCATTTCTCATTCTGGCATGTTTACTTTCCGCTGCGACGGGCGCGAAGGCCGAAGACGCGCCAACGGCGGGCAAGCTTGATCCGCGCATGCGTTATTTGGCTTATAATCCCGATCAAGTGGTGCGCCTATCGACGGCGGTTGGAGCCACTTTGGTTGTTACATTCGCGGCTAACGAAACGGTAACAGCAGTTGCCGTTTCCAATAGCAAAGATCTCGCCGCCCTACCGCGCGGAAATTATCTATTCTTCAAGGCTAGCCAGGTTCTCCCGCCTCAGCCAGTGGTCGTGCTAACCGCAAGCGACTCTGGGATGCGCCGTTACGTTTTCAGTATAAGTTCCAAGACGCTGTCACACCTCGATAAAGAGCAGCCCGATCTCTACTACAGCGTCCAATTCGCTTACCCCGCCGACGACGCGGCGGCTCGCCGAAAGGAGGCACAAGAGAAGGCTGTTGTGGACAGACTGCACGCGGAAGCACAATATCAACGGAGAGCCGTGGATTTATTGGATCAGCCTACCACGACCGTTGGTGCGACGGACAATAATTGGCACTACGTCGCCCAAGGCGATCGTTCGCTGTTGCCACTCGAAGTCTTCGATAATGGATTTACGACGGTATTCCACTTTCCAGGCAATGTACGCATACCCTCCATCTACATCATCAATCCGGATGGCAAGGAAGCTGTCGCGAACTATTCAGTGAAAGGGAGCTATGTCGAAATTCCTTCGGTTTCCCGTGGTTGGCGTCTGAGGGACGGCCACACCGTACTATGCATCTGGAATACCGCTTACGATCCCGTTGGCCGAAGGCCGCAGACGGGCACTGTGAGGCCTGATGTGAAGCGCGTCCTAAAGGAGGCGAAGGGATGAACAACGACAATCAGCAATCGACACATGGGGTCGATGCATCTGGATCCCTGGTCTCCGACGCACATCGCCGGCGCCTTTCGGGGTCTCAAAAGTTAATCGTAGGAGGTGTCGTTCTCGCGCTATCATTAAGCCTCATTTGGCTCGGTGGGCGTCAAAAAAAGGAGAGTGGGAACGCATCGCCGTCAACCATGATCGCCACGAACACCAAGCCGTTTCATCCGGCTCCTATTGGTGTTACGCCGGATCCTCCGGCGGTCCAGGAAGCCGTTCAGCCGGCTGCTCCTCCACCAACACGAAGCGAGCCGGAGCGACATGAGCCGCGGCCGGAAGAAACACCGATTTTTGCGTATACCAGTGGTGATCAAGGGATCAGCAAGCGCGCTAGTCAGGGCGACATGGACCGAAGACACGAAGGCAAGGGGGGAGACAGCTCCTTGCCGAACGGCGAAATGTCCGCTGAGAATGATCTGTCGATACGTATGAAACCCACGGAGCTGCAGCCCAGCAGGGCCACGCTCCTGCCACATCCGGATTTCATGGTGACGCAAGGGACGATTATTCCATGCATCTTGCAAACGGCGATCGACACAAATTTGGCAGGCTATGTAAAATGTGTGTTGCCCCAAGATGTTCGTGGAACAACAAACAATGTCGTGCTTCTTGATCGTGGCACCACCGTCGTCGGCGAAATCCAGCGCGGTCTACAACAGGGGGACGCCCGCGTTTTTGTGCTGTGGGATCGCGCGGAGACACCCGACCATGCCATGATCTCGCTTGCATCGCCAAGCGCAGACGAACTCGGTCGCTCGGGATTGCCGGGCACGGTCGATAACCACTTCTGGCAGCGCTTTAACGGGGCCATGCTCTTGAGTGTTGTGCAAGGCGCCTTCCAGGCAGCTAGCACCTACGCTGGCAGCTCGGGTGGCGGGATGAGCTTCAACAGCTTTCAAAACAACGGTGAACAAACAGCTGACACAGCCCTCAAGGCCACCATCAACATACCGCCAACCCTGAAGAAAAATCAGGGTGATACGGTCTCTATTTTCGTGGCACGGGACCTCGATTTCTCAGGCGTTTACCAGCTTCGCATGACTGGCGGTCCGGCGCGGGGGCGGGATCGCCGCCGCTAACGAATTCAACTTTTCGCTTATAAATGGGGATAGAATAGAAATGGAGGTGGATCCGCAATTACGCTTCCTTCTCAAACCGATTTTGGAGTGGCTCGATGACCCGAAGACCGAAGAAGTTGCGATAAATCGACCTGGAGAGGCATTTGTGCGCCAAGCCGGCATCTTCACCAAGTTGCCTCTGCCTCTGTCTTATGATGATCTCGAAGATATCGCTATTTTAGCGGGCGCGTTGAGAAAACAGGACGTCGGACCACGCAACCCCCTCTGCGCCACTGAACTTCCAGGTGGCGAGCGGCTACAAATCTGTCTGCCGCCGACCGTCCCGTCGGGCACCGTCAGCTTGACGATTCGACGGCCAAGCTCCCGTGTTTCTGGTCTTAAAGAAGTCTCGTCTCGTTACGATGCTTCGAGGTGGAATCAGTGGCAGACACGAAAAATGCGCCAAGATCAGCATGATGAAGCTATCCTTCAGCACTATGACAACGGGAATCTGGAAGCGTTTCTACATGCATGCGTCGTTGGTCGGCTGACGATGCTGCTCTGCGGTCCCACTGGGAGCGGCAAGACAACGATGAGCAAGACCTTGATCAGCGCTATCCCGCCACAGGAAAGGCTGATCACCATCGAAGATACGCTCGAACTCGTCATCCCACACGAGAACCACGTAAGGTTACTCTATTCTAAGAACGGGGCTGGGCTGGGTGCCGTGACCGCCGAGCACCTGCTCCAGGCTAGTCTGCGCATGCGACCGGACCGAATATTGCTCGGCGAGATGCGCGACGACGCCGCATGGGCTTATCTGAGCGAAGTCGTCTCAGGGCATCCGGGATCGATTTCCACAATACACGGCGCCAATCCCATTCAAGGTTTCAAAAAGCTGTTTTCACTCGTGAAAAGTAGCACGCAAGGCGCTAGCTTGGAAGATCGTACACTGATTGACATGCTCGCAACGGCGATCGATGTCATCATACCCTTCCACGCCTACGATGACGTTTACGAGGTGGGCGAAATCTGGCTTGCGGCAGAGGCTCGCCGCCGAGGCGAGACAATAGGCGACCTTCTCAATCAACAGTAGTTGTTGCTTTCCTCAAAATCTCGTGGGATTTGTTACAAAATTACATTTGTAGCAAAGCCTAGCAATCTTTGTCATCGAATTGAAACATCTCGTTAGCATTTTTGTCATGCACGGGCTGGCCGAAATTTTGCCGGAGTGCCCGTATAGTGAGAAAAAATTGACGAGTGGAGTCTAACGCATACATCCTTTGCATGCATAGATTCTGTGAGCTGCAAATTGCTGGCCAGGATCCTAGATTGAAAGGTGAACCGTTGAAACACGTTCTTGTCATCGATGACGATGTCGCTATGCGGCATCTTATAGTTGAGTATCTTACGATACATGCTTTTAAGGTGACCGCGGTAGCCGACAGCAAGCAGTTCAATCGTGTGCTCTCTTCCGAGACCGTCGATGTCGCGGTTGTCGATCTTAATTTGGGTCGCGAAGATGGGCTTGAGATCGTTCGCACGCTGGCGACCAAGTCCGACGTCCCGATCATAATCATTAGCGGTGATCGCCTTGAGGAGGCGGACAAAGTTGTCGCGCTCGAGCTGGGAGCAACCGATTTTATTTCCAAGCCGTTTGGGACCCGCGAGTTCCTGGCGCGCATCCGTGTTGCGTTGCGTGTGCGGCCCAACGTCGCGCGAACGAAAGATCGACGCTCATTTTATTTCGCTGACTGGACCCTTAACCTTAGGCAACGCCGTTTGATTTCGGAGGAGGGCGCTGAGGTGAAACTCACTGCCGGTGAATTTAATCTTTTGGTTGCTTTCCTAGAGAAACCGCGCGACGTCCTATCACGCGAGCAGCTTCTGATCGCCAGTCGAGTGCGCGAGGAGGAGGTATATGACAGAAGTATTGACGTCCTCATATTGAGGCTCCGCCGAAAACTCGAAGAAGACGCAGCAAACCCTCAGTTGATCAAGACTGCAAGAGGCGCCGGCTATTTCTTTGACGCTGACGTGAATGTTTCCTATGGAGGCATGATGGCGGCGTGACGCAGTGGTGCATATTGCCGTGGCAGCTTGCTCCCAAAGTGAACTGATTGTTCCGCAGCCTGACCAGACTGTCTCCACTCCGCTCTATCCGAGCACATCAGTACCGCGAAGTGATCGGATAGACCCCCTTTTTCAAAGGTCAGCCTTTAGTTTTCCTCTCTCCTGCAAAGAAAGATGCAAGCGCGGCCGTAGCCAGTTTGTGGCCAAAAGCCCGCGCAGTCTCCAATCCCAATGGATCAAAATGATTGCGAGCTATTTCCAGTAGCGATACCGGGAACATGCGGGAGGTCTGAACGATGATAGATTTTTCGGAAATTGCCTGGGGGATCGGATAACTTTTCGGAGCCGCGCGAAACGATCCGTCCGCCAGCATGTTCTCGAAATCGCCGAGCGCGCGTCGCAAGATCATCTGCAGTGACTTGGAAGCGCTGTATTGCAGAACCAAGTTATCGTATATTTTCGATACCTCAGGCGCGGGCGGCCGCGCCGAAAGAAAGACCTGGATTTTTTCCTGCGGCGCAATGGAACTAAGCGCATCCACAGTCAGTATTGATTGCCGATCGGGGTTGTGACGACGCTTGGTGATGGCAGGAGGAGGTCGTCGATCTTCCTGGTTGGCCTTTTCAGGTAACTGCGGAAGGGCCAAGTTTTGGGAGGAAAGAGGCAAGTTTGGATGGACGATCTCGGGTCGAGCGGCGGCAAGCCGCCTGGCTTCGCCGACAGACAAAGCGGGTTTGCGAATCCCCATTTTCAAGCCTCCAAGGCTTCGCCAATCAAGTTCGAAATCGTCACGAGTTCCTCCATCGCAATCCTGAGATTCCGCTCGAGGAGGCGCATCGTGGGATCGTTTCTCATGTTCAGCAATGTGAGATGCAACATGCCACGTTCCTTCATCGCGGCAAATGCGTCTCTCTCGTGCATAGGAGATTGCACAACAGGAAGACTCGCCAGCATGTCTGACATCGCGCGCTGCGACGTGGTAAGTCGACCAACCGGGACACGTTGGCGCAATACAGCTGTCGGAACTACGAGGTTCTCGCTCAGCAGCAGCTCGATGACATAGCGGTAGGTCGATAGTGCTTCATCGATGTCGAGCGGAGTTAACATGGTGGGGATCAGAAGCAGGTTTGAGCTAGCAATGATCGTGTTGTTGAGTTCGCTCGAACCGCCATGTGTATCGGCAAGCGCATAATCAAAACCCTGAAGCTCGGCATCCTCATAGGCCGCCTCAAGAAGCGACATTTCTTCAGCGGCGTAAACCTCGCACGAAGAATCCCAAGTACTGCTGCGCAGGGCGTTTTCTTTCCATCGTGTTAGCGGCCGATTTTCGTCGGCATCGAAGAGAGCCACTCGTTTGCCGTCACTTGCAAAGGCGGCACAAAGGCCCATGAGTGCCGTCGTTTTGCCGGCGCCTCCTTTAAAAGAGCAAAATGTCAGAAGTTTCATGTCTTTACCCTGTGGACGTTGTGAAACGGAAGTGCGTCTGTATTTTTGTTTGTGTGTATGAAGTTTCGGTTGCTAATGAATAAAAGCATATATCCGATTTTATATTTCATTATCATGATAGAACAATTGCAAATGTAACAATATAAATAGAAATATTACTCATGTATTGTTGATTTCATTGTCTGTGAGGCTAGGTTTCCATTCGTGCCGACGCGGAAAGTTCACGACGGACAAGTGCAGATTGTTCCGTTTTTCTATGGAGGATGCTATGTCGCAAGGCAGTAAGTCCACTTCAAACGACATTGCCATCAGCCAGCTTGAGCGCGTGAAGGTTGAAGGCTTCAAGGTTGTGAGCACCCGATTGCGATCGGCGGAATATGAGAGCTTTTCTCAACAAGCACGCCTGTTGGGACTCTCCGACAGCATGGCCATGCGAGTTGCGGTGCGGCGCATTGGCGGCTTTCTCGAAATCGATCAAGAGACTCGTCGGAAGATGGAAGCCATACTTCTGTCTATCGGAACGCTCTCAACCAATGTTGCCGCGCTGCTATCTGCCTATACGGAAAATCCGCAATTGGACGTGGAGGCACTGCGAGCCGAGCGTATCGCTTTCGGCGAATCATTCGCTGAGCTCGATGGCTTGCTCCGTTCTATTTTGTCCGTATCCCGGCGACGGATTGATGGTTGCTCGATGCTGAAAGACGCCTTGTAGCACTGACGTTACACCTGCCGGGGAGCATGTTGGATGCCCGATCGAGCTCAAGTTATCATTCGCATTGTGCCTGGTGGTGGGACCAAGACCCTTCAACAGATCATCAATCAGTTGGAGTATCTGTCCCGCAAAGGCAAGTTGGAGCTGCAGCGTTCAGCCCGGCATCTCGGCATTCCCCTACCGCCGGATCAAATCCCCGAGCTTGCCCGAAGCTGGGTTCAGGAGACTGGAATTTATGATGAAAGTCGGCCAGACGAGGAAAGGGAACAAGAGTTAACCACCCATATAATTGTAAGCTTCCCAGCGGGTACCAGCCAGGCGGCAGCTTATGAAGCGAGCCGGGAGTGGGCGGCCGAGATGTTTGGATCAGGCAATGGGGGTGGCCGTTACAGCTATCTTACTGCCTTTCACATCGACCGAGATCACCCGCACCTGCATGTCGTGGTCAATCGTCGCGAACTCTTGGGACATGGCTGGCTGAAGATATCTAAGCGCCATCCACAGCTGAATTACGACGCCTTGCGCATAAAGATGGCCGAGATTTCGCTTCGCCATGGCATTTTTCTCGATGCGAGCTCGCGAGCAGAACGTGGTATCTTTGAGCGGCCGCTCACTTATGGCGAATTTTGGCGCCTTGAGCGGCAGGCCCGCCATATTCGGTTCGAAGACACAGATTTGGACCAATCGCAAGGAGATCATCCAGAAGCCGATCAACCCTCCGATCCACCGCCGTTTGAAGCATTCGCGAGCGGATCCAATGGTGTGCCTCGATCCAACAATCCGCAAGATGAGGCACACCTTCGTTTCCAGGGGCCGGCTGAATTCAATAATGAAGGTGACCGTCGCGTGCGCATGCCATTGGAGACTGAGCGTCTTGCCGAACCAACCGTTTCCGAAACCATTCTCGCGGGCAACATAGGGGACGGCTCTCCGCGTGCTGCCGAGGATTGCGCGCGCCACGTAAACGGAGATTCCGGTACTCCTCGCTCAGTAACCGAAGCTGTTATCAACACGGCCGGCGAGCGACAGCGGCGCTCAAAACGACGTCGCGAGGACGAAGCAGGGCCAAGTGAAGCAAAACGCGCCAGATTGAACGCCGAGGAAGTTGGACCCGAGGCAGATGCCGGCGGGCGGGCGGGTCGCAATGACCTCCTCACATCGCAGACCGAACCGTCCCGGCCATCTTCTTTGCCGGACATTGTCCATGGCAACAATGCGATCGATCCGTTGTCCGCTGCAGTCGATCTCCAGCAACGGAGGGGGCCTGCTTCAAAGCGTCCGCGTGAAGATGACACTGGGGAATCGAGTGAACGCAAACGGGCAAGAGATGAGCGCAGCCAGGATGGGCGCGGAGGACTTAGGAGATAGGAAAGGGCCGAATCATGGCAAATGAACAGTTGACGAGACGCGGTACTCGTCCCGCTCCTATGGCCTTGAACGATGAAGGGCGTGGGGCCGCATCGATCTCCATCTCTGCACAATCGATCGATGCTCGGGATGACAGAAGGGATACGTCTATCCCAACCGGCTTATCAAGATCGCCAAATGCAGGTATTCTGCCAAACATCCCAGAAACATCGGCGAGCGGCCTGCGGCCTGCTGCGGCGCAGCCTAGCACCTCTGCGATCCCGCGAGGATTATCCGAACCCAGAACGAACTTACCCGCAATTTTGCGGAAGAATAACGGCGAGTTCCGCACCGCTATGCAGTACATGCTCGAGCTTGAACGGGAAAGTTTTGGCAAGCGCGACAGGGAAGCTGCTGCGTTGCCAGATTTAGGAACAAGGGGCACAAAACGATCGCGCGAAATTGACCATCCTGGCAGTGCAACCGGATCGACCATGCGACGGCAAATCGGCTTGGGCAGAGAGATAGACACTATTTCGGCATCTTCGCCCGTGGACGGCGGTTTAAGGGGCGCGCATTCGTCGAACAAGCAAGGCACGCCGGAATCGCGTGAGTATAATGGTCAGCCATCGACGGACAGAGCTCAGGAAACGTCGCAGGGAAGTTCGACGCTGCCGGGTGCCACTTCTGTTTCCGCTCTCTATTCGGGGCCACTCGCAGAATGGTTCGGGAGAGATACCGGCTACGACACGGATAGAAATTCGGATGACACGATCTCGGCGCCGACTAGAGGGCTCGAGGAGCTCGATGCTACCGCGGACAGCCGATACCTTGGGAATGAAGCTCAGAGTCTCTCAGTTCATGTAACCACACCACTTTCGGATGTGGAGGCAAGTTCTCCCGGCGTCGAGCACACTCAAATTCTCGACGAAACCAGCAGTGCTCGCTCGGGCGAACTGGTTAGCGATGCCGATGGCGGCACAATCCTCGAATTCCCTGATGATCCTTCACCGCGCGCGCAAAGGTCGTCACAAACAACCCGCAATGATTCCCCTGAGTGGACCGACGCCGCTCTGGCAGAAATCGATGCAGTATTTGAATCTTTCTCCAAGACGTCCCTGGCGGGAGGGAGCGTCGCACTGGATTTGCGTGAGCCCGGATCTGGCGGCGCTTTGCAGAAGGACGATGTTGGTGGCAGCGTAGATGGGATGCGCGCTAACAGGGAGACACATATTGTTCCGGGTGATCGGCATTCGCCGCAAGCTCCGGAGTTCTCTGGAGGGGAGTTCCATGGCTCCCCTGAGTGGACCGACGCCGCTCTGGCGGAAATCGATGCAATCATCAAATCTCACTCCGATAGATCCTCATCGATGCAGAATGCCGCACCGGAATTGTTTGGGGCGGGCTTAAACGGCCTCTCGCAGAAAGTAGGCGTTGTCGAGGGCACAGAGAGGATGTCGGACCATAGTGCGACACCCATCAGATCGAGCAATGTGCATTCGCCGACTATACAGACGTCATCACAGCCAAGTCCCGAGGGCTTTCCGAATCTAGGTGACGTCGAATGGGCGCGTCTTGAACAGTCAGCACGGATCGCAGCATCTGCTGCTGAAAAGGGAAAGCAACAAATCTCGTCCAGAGCTGATCCGGGGCCTGGTCTCGGCAACTCTTCTGCTGCCCAGGTTAGCCACCGATCATTCGCCCCGACGGTCCACGATGACAATCCGTCCACCTCTTCGTGGTTTCGCGAGGCAGAAATGATTTGTAACAAATTAGTAGAGAACACTTACCTGACGCCGACCGTCTACGGTTCTGGGACGCGAAATGACATCGAAAACACAATCACAAAATTTGGCGACGTTGCTCCTGCTCAGAGGCAAGACAATCTTGGTAGAGCGATCATGTCAACGCCCGTTCGTGAGGTGATACCTAGCGCCAGTCGGGAGCGACAACAGATTGCCCATGCGACAGGACACTCCGAAGCGGATGACATCCAGAAACGCAGCGACAGGCATGAGACGCGGCAGCCTTATATGAGGGGGTTGGATTTGCGTTCACGCGAAGGTTACGGACGATAAGTCCTGGATTGTTTGCTGCAGCACGCAGACCCAAAGCACGATTTGCTATCGATCTAAGAATTCCGGTGAAGTGATGAATTCGAGCAAGACTACGCCCCAGCGCCTGGCCCTCAGCATCGTATGCTCGCTGGCAGCCGGTTTTTGTGCGGCAAGTTGCTATGTGACATTCCGCAATGGCTTCAATGGCGAAGCGATGATGACGTTTAGCGTTTTCGCGTTTTGGTACGAGACGCCACTTTATTTGGGTTATGCGACCGCAGTATTTTATCGTGGTTTATCAATTATCATCTTGACGTCAGTGGCTGTGCTATTGAGTCAGCTACTCATATCGCTACGCAATCGTGAGCATCACGGTACAGCTCGATGGGCGGAATTTGGCGAAATGCGGCATGCTGGTTACCTGCAGCGCTACAATCGCATCAAGGGGCCGATCTTTGGCAAGACGTGTGGCCCCCTTTGGTTCGGCAGCTATCTGACTAATGGCGAACAACCTCATAGTCTTGTCGTTGCGCCAACGCGTGCGGGTAAAGGCGTTGGCGTTGTCATCCCGACGCTCTTAACCTTTAAGGGCTCGGTGATAGCCCTTGATGTCAAAGGAGAGCTTTTTGAACTGACGTCCAGAGCACGCAAAGCGAGCGGCGACGCCGTTTTCAAGTTCTCCCCCTTGGATCCAGAGAGACGGACTCATTGTTATAATCCGGTCCTGGATATTGCCGCTCTACCGCCCGAGCGGCAGTTCACCGAGACGCGCCGCCTAGCTGCGAACCTTATCACGGCCAAGGGCAAGGGAGCGGAAGGCTTCATTGACGGCGCGCGCGACCTTTTCGTTGCGGGTATCCTTACTTGTATTGAACGTGGCACGCCAACGATTGGCGCGGTCTACGACCTATTTGCTCAGCCTGGAGAGAAGTACAAACTTTTTGCGCACCTTGCGGAAGAAAGCCAAAACAAAGAGGCTCAGCGCATCTTCGATAATATGGCCGGCAACGACACGAAAATTCTGACGTCCTACACGTCGGTGCTCGGCGACGGCGGACTGAATCTATGGGCTGATCCACTTGTCAAAGCAGCGACAAGCCGATCAGATTTTTCTGTTTACGATCTGCGTCGGAAGAGGACCTGCGTCTATCTTTGTGTCAGTCCCAATGACCTCGAGGTTGTGGCGCCATTGATGCGGCTCCTGTTTCAGCAGGTTGTGTCAATTCTGCAGCGGTCACTGCCGGGCAAAGATGAGCGGCATGAAGTATTGTTTCTGCTCGATGAATTTAAGCACTTGGGCAAGCTCGAAGCGATCGAGACCGCAATTACAACCATTGCTGGCTACAAAGGCCGTTTCATGTTTATTATTCAGAGCCTCTCGGCCTTGACGGGCACCTACGATGAGGCGGGTAAACAAAACTTTCTCAGTAATACTGGCGTGCAAGTATTCATGGCCACCGCTGATGACGAAACGCCGACCTACATCTCAAAGGCTATCGGCGAATATACGTTCCAAGCGCGTTCCACTTCTTACAGTCAAGCCCGCATGTTCGACCATAACATCCAGATTTCTGATCAGGGCGCCCCTCTTTTGCGCCCCGAACAAGTGCGCCTGCTCGACGACAAGAGTGAAATCGTCCTTATTAAGGGGCAACCGCCTCTCAAACTGCGAAAGGTGCAATATTATACCGATCGTATGCTGAGGCGCCTTTTCGAACGCCAAATCGGTTCCCTTCCTGAGCCAGTATCCTTGATGCTCTCGGAAGAAATCCACCAGGAAGTCAGAGACCTCAGTCGACAGGCCGTTATCATGGCAGAGCAAAGCGTAGACGACATGGTTTCAATGGTGAACAATGAGGAAGCCGTAGCACCGCAAAGCAGCAATATGAACGGCGACCAAAACGGTGTTGCAATTGGAATTGACACTCCCCAACACTCGATTGAAATCGCTGCAGTGGAGAAAGACGTCGATCCAGGTGGCATGCCACCAGATACCAGTGTGACTCCCGAATTGGCTCTAGCTCTGATTTCGCAACAGCAACTTCTGGAACAGATTATAGCACTTCAGCAACGGTATAGGCATGAACCCGCACAGCCGGTGAGATGACCTGAAGCTGCTTTCAGATTGGAATCATTCGCTGGCGGCGCAAATGTTGCGGTTCAATAGGATGTGGCAGTAGACTCTGAGGTTGCTGATTGAGCAGATATCGCCATGAAACTGTCAGGAAACCCAAACGTCAACCTTAACGGTTCGACTGCATCGCTCCCCGAGGTTCCCGCCGGAGCTACTCCTGTCCTCTACCCTATCGAACCCCGGAGTCGCCGGGGCGATGCCTCTTTTGAGGACCTATCCGAACACAGCGAATATTTATCTCCGTCATTTGAGTATGACGATGTGAGACTTGGAGCTGCAGAGCATGAAGCATTTAAGAACTGGAATGGATCGGATCGTCCCACTTGGAAAGACCTAATTCTCAAGGCGCGCTGCGATGCAATCGACGATTCTGCCTGGCTCTTTGATTTGGGACAGGCTGCTTCCACGATCTTCGAATATGACGGGATGCCGCTGGGCGAGGGGGAAAAGCGTGCTTACGAACAATGGCAAGAGGAAGCTCAGCCGACGTGGGAAGAGCTCGTTGTCAATGCTCGCATGGCAGAGCTTGGCCATCCTCGTTGGATTGCCGATCAGCATGAATCGCTAGGCGGGGACTCTCGCTCCGGTTCGTTGAAACGAAAGCGTAGCTACTCAATCGACGAGAACGAGAATTCTTCTGCATCCTTTTACTATGACGAGATGAAGCTCGGAGAAGCCGAGCGCGCCGCATATGATAGCTGGGGCGAGCTGGAGCCACCGTCGTGGAAAGACCTGGTACTCAAGGCGCGCCGTGATGCAATCGATGATTCTGCCTGGCTCTTTGATTTGGGACAGGCTCCTTCCACGATCTTCGAATATGATGGGATGCCGCTGGGTGAGGGGGAAAAGCGCGCTTACGAACAATGGCAAGAGGAAGCTCAGCCGACGTGGGAAGAGCTCGTTGTCAATGCCCGCTTGGCAGAACTCGGCCATCCCGGTTGGATCGCAGATGAGCACAATCACCTTGAAGAAGTCATAGAGTTTCGGTCCAACGCAGCGCAGGGCGTCCTGGAGGGCTCGACCGATCAGCCGAATAGTTCTTCTGGATTCTTTATTTATGAGGGGATGAGGCTCGGGGCAACCGAGCGTGCTGTGTACGAGAACTGGACCGAGCCCGAACCACCGTCGTGGGAAGATCTCATTCTAGCCGCGCGCCAAGCCACCATCTCGAGCTCCTCGGTTTCGAGTTCGGCAAGTGAAAAGACTTCCTCATCAGTCTTTTTATACGAGGGAAAGCCGCTTGGAGATGCGGAACGTCAGGCTTACGGAAGGTGGAGGGGCCTAGCCCAACCGCGATGGCAAAACCTGGTGGTGAACGCACGTCTGACAGAGCTTGACCCATCGGTCTGGATTCCCGGTGAACATGATCCGTTTGATGAGGGCGAGGCGTTTGGGCCCGCGACCCAGACGATCAATAAGTCCAACCCCGCTTTGGCCAATCAATCGGAATCAGGTCGGCCCGACCTTGCACGTGAGGTAGCACAAGAAACAAATCACGTGCTATCCCCGGCATGCTTACAATTGGAAGCAAGGCGGGTTCTATATTTCGGGGCCAATGGACCAGATGCAGACCAAACCGAGAGTATCGCCGACAGTGATCGTTTCGATGGCGCGGGCAAAGTTAAGCGGCTGGGCACGAAAAGTCGCCGAGACGCCAAGGCGACTACCCATGACGTGAATTCCAGTGCGGGTGGATTGTTTTCCGATGGAAGCGGATTGGCGCCGCCGCCCCCTCCGTCAGAAAAAGCCGTTCGCTCGAGAAACGACAATATCGGCACCTATGGAAGTCGGAGAAATGAGCGGGCGCGGCTCGCGACAGAGACCGGGAAGTACGAGTCGGAGCATATTTTCGGATTCAAGGTTGTCCACGATACCTTGCGGGCGACAAAAGAGGGCCGGCGTCTCGAAAGGCCAATGCCCGCCTACCTCGAGTGTAAGGAGCTCCATCGGCAACATGTTGGTACTGGAAGGGGACGCACTGGACTGGTCGGGCGCGGATGGCCAGATGATGCAAGCTATCGCTCGGATCAAAGGGCAACTTTGACAGACCCCGTTGCGTCCGCGGAAGGTGCGACCGCTTCAAATGGGTACCAGTTGAACCAGCTAGGCTATGCGCACCAACTCGCCAAAGCTGGTCTGCAAAGTGAATCACCTGATGGAGTTACCCCGCCAATTCATGTTGCGACGACTAGTTACAACTATACAGTGAGTCGAGATCCGATCCTCTCACCACCGAGCAAAGAACAAGAGCCCCAATTGCTGCAACTTGGACCTCGTGGACAAACGGAAGCAGTGCTTGCCCGCGAGACCGCATTAACCGGAAGATGGCCAACCATCGAGCGTGAGAGTCAAGTTTATCGAGAATTTTTGGCCCTGTACAACGCCAAGAAGGATCTAGACACCAAACCACTTCGCCCAAGGCAGAAAAAAAAGGCCCTTGTTTCTGCGTTAGACCGGACCGCCGGTTTGATAGGCGCCTCACCTTTGAAAACTCAATCGTCGACTGCAGAAGCTGCCGATAGTGCTGGCCAGCCCGAGGAAAGACGGGTATACGATCCGCGCGACCGAGGCCGAGATGACGCGTTCAATCGCTGACAAAGCCGCAGAGGCAATAATTTCTGGCGAACTTCACATCGATTTCTTGATGATAGTGGTATTCAATGTTTGATCCATCGGCTGCTGGCCCCGTCCTGGAAATATTCGTGGGAGAAACGCTCGACAGCATCTACATTGCCAAACTGCGGGCGATCATGCTCATAGCATGTTCCGGTTGTTTTGTTGTGATCGATCTTTCGAAGGCCCTTCCTATCCGCCTTAGAAAACATGGAATGGTCGAGCGCTTGCCCTGAATTGCAATTGAAACTCGATATTCGTTCAATGCCTTACGCTCAGATGCTAGGCTTCGCATATTCTTGATCCGCATTTGGAGTGTGAATTATGCTCGAAGACGGCCAGATAGCACAGGAACGCCAGCCTTTGGTCCCTCGTGGTGAGAAGACCGAAAGCGCCATTTCCCTACCGAATGATCTGTTGGTCGAAGTTGCCAAACATCTACCGACCGACGATCCAGTTGAAACCGTAAGCAATCTCACAAACTTTAAACTTGCGAGCCACGCGGTTCGATCATCGGTCGATGCCAGCGAAGTGGGAGCGTTTCAGCAAAGGGTGAAGCGACTGGGTACTTCAAGCAAAGAATTGTATGATTCGGCAGTACCGAGGGATGGCTTTGCCGAATATCCGGACTTTCCAGAACCAGATCCTACCGGCGAGTTTGCGCTGGCGAGCCAGCGGATCAGGGCAATTGGCCCAGTATTGAAGTTTCAGTCGCCCACCAGGAAGACCGAGATCGTCAATCATATTCTCAACGCGTCGGATGGGAGCCAGCAGGGCGACGCGCTTGTGTCGATAGCGCCCTGGTTGCACGATCTTGGGAAGGCCGACCAAACGCGGCTTATCAACAGAGCGATTGAGTATTTCAAGGGAGATGGACCGATCAACTATGATTTTCGTTACAATGCAGCCCATACACTTGCAGAGGTGCATAATCAGCTGGAAATTGAACAAAAAGCACAAATCTTCGATGCAATTGCGAAGAGACCGGAACTTGGGAGACTCTACGCCGAGGAACGGGAGCATGTGCAGCATTCTTCGAGCTTGGCATCGACTTCAGAGAGTCCGCGCGAACGAGGTGGCGATCATCTAGCTGGCGATTTGGCGGAGATAGAACAAAAACTCCGGACGGGCCTAACTCTCGGAACGCCCAGTCCCTCCGAGCAAATGGAAAGGGCGAAACCAATCGCACGTTCGATCAACAAGGCGTACGACGACGCCCGCGCCAATCTAATCGGTTCGACCAGAGACCGGGTAAATACCCACCTGGGCCGATAGATTCTCGTCTAAATATTCGAATCGTTCCCCGAAAAAACGTCTGATTTAGCGACCGAAACTATTCTCGACAAACATCAATAATGCATACGCAGGAAAGCGTATGTCATGGTGAGCATAAATAAGAAAAGCTTGCGAGCATCGTCTACAGCAGACACGCTTCACTGAAGAAGCCTATCGCGTCAACATACGCTGATGAAAGGTTCCGTAATGGCCAGCACCAAAAAGAAAAACGCCGTGAGGTCCAATAAGTCCGACATACGTCGCTCCGCCAAACGTGAATTTGATCAGCGTCATGAAGGAATTCGTGCTGAAGATGAGGCGAGGACGAAGCGGACTCAGTCTAACACTTTGAAGAAACGGAAAAAATACGCGACCGATGTTCAGATCGTCGATAAGTTGGACACCGACTTTCGAGGTGAAATCAGCTACCGACTTCTCGGAAATAAGAGGCTGCGCGTTGACAGTGCTAGAGAGCTAACCCGCGAGAGCAGCTTCTTGGGAATGACTACAAAAAAAGTCCTCAATCTCGGCACAGGGAAAGAGAGTTCATTCTACCTAAGTCTCCACGAAGCGAAAACCTGGAGAAGCGTGAGCCGCCTCCAGTTTGCCGAGAATGGGACGCTCCTCGCCAAGCACGTCAAACATCGAGACGGGCGTTTTGAGGAAAAATGGGAAAGGGATGACGCTGGTTCGCTCATACGCACCCGGTATGTCGACCACCGGAGGCTCGGCGGCGGCTTGTTTCAGCCGGTCTCAGAGGAAATGACCGGTCCCTATCAAAAGGGGTCCGACGGGAAGGCTTATCGCAAATTGATTCGTCGGAAAGGTTCGCGGCGAGAGACGTTTGAGCGAGACGACAAGGGCAAGCTGACTCTTATCGATAGCAAAAGTCCAGGCTTTGTCTCTTCAAAGCAATCGACGAAGGCGGCAAACCTCGCGACCTCTGAAACCAAGATTCAAAGACTGGGTGGCGCTTTCAGCAAATCATACAGATCGCTCTTGGACAAGGAGGGCAACGAGTTGGGTCGGGATATCTCGGCGCATCGAAGGCTCCTAAACAAGCGATCGGCGGTCTACGATGATGTTTCGGGACAATTGAAAAGCACTAAACATACGTTTGGGAAAATCTATAAGAGTGAAACGTCATATCAGCATGCGGTTGTCAAAAAGGTCTCGAAGAAGATACTTGGAGTGACGGTTCTCAGGAAGCGGATGCTGTTAAGCGAACGCGAGCTCGATGCTCAAAGATTGCGTGCGGAAGAATCCGCCATGCACAAACAGGTTTGGCAGGAACGCTTGGTAACCCCAGAGTCTTCTCTGCGGGAACATGTGAATATACCTTCCGCGCGGACCAATGGCGGTGACAGCACGCGGTCTCCCTCACCTCTACAGCAGCCTTCACTGACGATTCCGGTCCTCAGTCAATCCCCAAAACCAACAGAATCAGCGTTACGCAGTGCAGCGTTCCAACCAATGACAGACCTGGAATCGTTGTTCGGCAAACCGGATGATCAACTTCCGCTAATATCACCATCGTCGAAAAATCAATTATCAAGTCCAGATCGAGAGCTGTCTCGCTCTCTGGGGAGCGCGCTAGTCTCGGAGACGATACCAGAGCGATCCGCAAATGAAGGAGGCAATGGGCGGGATCATGAGGGCGGTCTCGAGCATCTCTCAATGCCAAAACAGCGGTCCTTGGAAAGTGCTGTGTCTGAGGTGCCGTCTAAATCACCGGCCCACACATCTGTAGAGGGCACAAGCACTACGGGAAACAAAAGATTGGATACTTCGTCGGAAGAGTTCGTCCCGCTTCGCTCGATCCAAAAGGAAGGTGCTCAGCCTACCAAGCCAATCAGGCGCGCGGGTATCGTTTCCAGGCCAATCCCCATCTCATTGGCTGCCAGGGAACAGAACGAGCCTACACTCGCATCCATCGCACATTCCAGCGTTGTCGATGGAAGTTACTCTCCTAGACCGAATGATAGAGACCGAAGCGGCTCGAGATCAGCCTCTCGCTAGCTTGATCGATGATGATCTTATCCCCCAATTTTACACAATTTAGAGTTCGCTCCAGCGGTACTACCCTGGCAAGCTGCCTCCGGAACCGGCACGAAGCCGAATTGGCCGGAGAACAGGATCCCTATCCGGTCACGACGCTGATTACATAGTAACCGGTTGATTGCTATCGCGGAGATTTTGCTTTGATGCGAGCAACAAGCAGCTCGTCGTCGACAAAGCTGTCGAGGAAGTCGCTCCATTCGATGGGTGAGCGGCGGGCATGTTTGAGCATCTGCTCCAGTTCGTCCATGCCGTCGTCGGTGAGCGCGGTCACGGATTCGTCGTCCCCTGTATAGACGGTGATGATGCTGCCGTAGCTCAGATTATCATCGTTGGAGACGATTGCCTGGAGAAGTTCCGGGTCCTCTTCGAGGATTTCGGCAACAAATTTGATCGTACGAACGTAGGTGACTGTCGCCATCAGGCTGCCTCGGCGGAGATTGCGGCGATCGGCGACCAGTTCCATGGAAGTAGTTCGTCTAGCCGATTGATCTTGCGATCGTGGATGCGATCGAGCACATTTGCCAAGTAAGCCTGAGGATTATGATCGTTCATTTTGTCCGTTTCGATGACCGTCATTGCGCGCGCAAAGGTCTCCGCCCCTGTTTCGTCGCCTGCGAAGAGCCAATTGCGTCACCGACTCCAATGCACGGTTTATTCTGCTCATGTCGGCGATGAAGTCGAGGTCTATTATCGCTAGCATCCGCATTTCGGCCAGAGGGCTTCCATTTGCCGCGTCGAGGAACGAGCGAGAGGTCGATTTATGAAGTTCTGAGGCCGCCAGATGCCGTGATCGCTATTTCGGGGTGGATGATTGATCCTGTGGTGTGCAGCGGCATGATCATGGGAACGCCACGCGTCGATCTTGCGGCGCTGATCGAACTGAACAGACTGGTCTCAGGCGGTGCGAAGGCGGCACTCTTCCGAGGTGAGCATAGAATCACTCAGGAGGAAAGATGATGAGATCCAGCAACACGCTGGTGTCGGCGTCGAATCGGCAGCTCGACCTGATATTCAAAACTCGGACGCTAGACGGACTAAGCGACAAGGATCGCAAGAAGGCGATATCAACATTGGCTTGCCTGCCGATGCAGGCGGCCGGTCTGGTCGTCGAGGAGCTCAACGATGACCGGCACTGATTTAATGCCGGCAGCGTCACTCGCGCGCATGCGTCTCGACTTCATCCGTGACGCTGCCAATGCCGTCCTCAACGGCCACACCGCCCTGTTTACCAGCGCCGGCCAACTGCTGGGCGAACTGGCTGCCATCGACAGCGCTTCCGCGCTCCGCCGGCGCCTGGCCCATTACACCGCTCCAGCCCTCCTCGTCATCGATGAGGTCGGATATCTCTCCTACACCAACCGTCATGCCGATCTGCTCTTCGAACTCATCAGCCGACGCTACGAGGCAAAGAGCACCATCGTCACCACCAATCGCAATTTTGCCGACTGGCACGAGGTCTTTCCCAACGCCGCCTGCGTCGTGTCGATGGTCGATCGTCTCGTCCACAATGCCGAAGTCATTGCCATCGAGGGCCAATCCTACCGGCTCAAAGAGGCCACCGAACGGTCGGAACTGCGCACCGAACAGAGAAGGGCGCAAAGGCCATGACGAAAGCCCCCGCGAAACCTGGGTTGCCGATCTCCTTGTCCGTCGAGATCCCGACAACCTGGACACCGGAACAGCCCTGGCCGTCTTCGAACTGCTGACCGAAATCCGCGACAGCGTCTGGCACCAATACAGCGTCCAGATCCAGCCGAGCTCCAAAACCAGCGCCTGCCAAACAAATGATCTGACAGCCCTCCGAAAGCACGCTGCCTTATTCCGATTTCTCGGCAGCGAATAGCCGCAGTTTTAGGCGACCGCTAACACTGGATTGCTGGTGGGAAATTATTGCAAACCCTACGCTCGCCGATGCCATATTGGACCGCCTCGTTCAGAATGCCTATCGCATCGATTTCGCCGGCGAAAGCATGCGAAAACAGCGCGCCCCGGCGCTGCCCGCAACACCGTATGCTTGACCTGAAACAAAACCCGATCCAAACATCAAACAGACTCAGGATTAGCTCAAGAAATGGCCGGCTTTAAATCGGAACGCCGGCCGGAATGAAATCGGAATCGATGGCTGGCTTCATTGGAATACGCAGAGAATACCGGAAATCATGTTGTCTGGACTTTGCCGAACCCCCCAATCGAAATACTTTGCCGGCCTACAGCCAGACTGGACGATCAAAGCAGGGCGTGTAATCGTGCCGCCGACAGAACAGCGGAGGCGGTCGTCGATCAGCCGCCCGATCCGAAGCGCTATCAATAAATGGCACAAGGCCGGCAACGCAATTTCGATGAGAGATGCGCTTTGCATTCCAGATGGGCCGGAAGATCCGGCCCATCTCTTAGCCTATTCCGTGACTGGTTTCCTGTCGCTCCTGCCGGTCTAGCACCATAGCTTGCCGGGGGCTCAACTCGCTTTTGATCTTTGGTGCCTCATCGTCGGAGCTATTATATCCATCGAGATTGTCCAATGCTTTCCCAGCGTTTAGCTTTGCTTCCTGTCTGCGGGACTGTTGTTTCCCCTCTCTCGCCTCGATGCCAACGATTTCGGCGACTTCGCGCGAAACAGGGCCCTCGTCTCTGAGAGTGGCATACAACATTTTGGCGCTACTCTTAATTTTGCCGTCTACTGTTTGGTGGGTAAAAATTTGCGTATTGTCATACGTCTCTACTATCTTTTGCCCTCGTGCTGAAAGTTCCTCTTTTACCGCGGCGCCGTCTCGGAACACACCTTGTTCAACCTGTATCCAGGTGGAGCCATGCTCTAGAAACTTGCTGTTTCGGGCAAGCTTCTCTTCAGGCAGATCATAGTCCTTGCAAATTTGCGAAAAAAGTTCTTTGTCCAGTTCCTTTAGTAGCTTGGGATTATGGAAGGAATCACCTTCCCGGTTCGATATCCCGATGCGGAGCTTTTCAGGGTGCTCATAGAGCTGCTCTTCAATTTTTTTCAATACAGGCATCGCCTGTTGGAGTTCTTCGTGGCGAATGTCATCGATGGAAACGAGATGGTCGCCGTGTTGTACAACCAAGGAAGGTAGGTCTGGGTTGTAGCGAATCTCATTGCCTACCAAACGCTGAGAGAGCCGCTCGGCCTCGTGTTCACCTCGCTTGTTCAAATTCGCGATTGTGTCGAAGTCGTTGTACTCATTTTTGATCTGGACATTCTCAGCATGAAACTTTTCGGCTAGATCATAGGTCTGTTGACCGGCGGCTAGGGGATCGTCCCGCCATATACCTATTCTGCGGTATCCCCTTTCATTGCTGCTTTCGACTTTTATAATGTATTCGGGCAATTGTTCGCCCGCTTTTTCAGGGTTGTTCCATTGATATGCGGATCGCCGCGGTCCGGCCGGCGTGTCACGCCACGCTGCCGGGTCGTCCCGCTTGAGCTTTCGCCAACTGCTTTTTCCGTTTGAGGGTTTCGATGGTAGTCCATCGATGTTGCTCCTCCACGTTGCCCATGTCTGTTCCCGCTCTTTCAACTGATTTTCAAAGGAAATGCCAGGAGTAACCGGGATACTGTCGTAGGCTCGAGGAAGAGACTGGGTTCGGCCAGTTTCGTCAGTCAGAACTTTGGTGTATCGGTTCAGATTGATATCCCCACCGAATTTTTCCTTCGCATAGTCCCACGGATAGTATTCGACTTGTTTTTTATTGCCGCTCCGTGGGATAGCTACCTCTAGGCGCATTGTCGCGGTTGACGTTTCGGCGGTTGCCAGCCCCTTCAGGGCCGCAAGCTTTTTCGTAATTTGATCCAACTCTTGCGATTCTACGCCCTTGATCGAATTTTCGGGCTTTTGTTCTGCCACAGGCTCCGGGGATCGCTCGCGTTTGATACCTTTGTTGGCTTCGGTCATTTTTACGTCTTCGCCGTTCTCCACTGTATTTCCTTTCATATAGATTTGATGACTGCTGGCGGGAAGATCTCTGTAGATCGAGAACGCCGTTGCTCATTCAATCGTCAATTCTGGATTTAACCTGCTGATCGCGCTGAATTTTTCCTCGAAATTCCTTGTGGATCTGGCCGGTATGTATTCCACCTGTGGGGGAATGGTGCTGCGGTTGGTTGCATCAGCGGCGCCTGCGTTCAAGTGGTCGCTTACGCGCGCCAATTGCGCGTCCATTGTAAGGCGGATAGTTTTGGAGGGATATCTGAGAGACATGAAAGCTCCTTTTTGCTCGACTTGAGGCTTATCTGTGGACAGTTGTCTTGGTGCGCAAACCATCCGCGATGACGCCTCGGCTCGACGCGCTCGAGATCATGCTATTCCGGGGTTGGTGGCAAAGATTGCGTGCGCATGGTGACGTTGGTGTCGCACTTCATTGGTGCTGTGCGGTGCATCAAAGAATATGCTCATCTCCGAATGGTGTGACGATGTTCCGGTGGTTCCTATTTGCATTTGAGCCGCAGCGGCTACCGCCAATGGCGCGGCGGTATAAATATCGATATACAATCTTGAAGATTGGCGATGCGTTTTACTGTGGTCGACCGCGGCTTACTGTGTATGTTGCCCATGGCTTTGGTCTGATCCACCAGCGCTCATCCACCGCGTGCCGAGAACGCATACTGTCGATCTGGCAGGCATTTGGGTTAGCGTAGATATGAGCCTTATTTTTTTGGGGATCGAACATCGTCGAACAGGTCGGCCGTGCCGCCTGTTCTGGTCAATGAAGTTCCTTTCGTGATTGAAATTCATCAATCTCACTGCTTCCGACCACACTCGCTTCCGCAATCAGAGAAACGCTTTTCTGAGGCTAAAGCACTTTCCCAATAAAATAGAGCTAAGAGATTGGGATGCAACAAGGAACCTCAAATAATAAATGACATTTGTAACAATGGATCAGATAAAGTGGCGAGAACAAGATTTGCTCTCTCACGCATCTCGCGATTGGGCGCGGTCATTTTCAAAAGCATACAAAGCTTGGATATCAGCTAGACCGAGGTCTTTCTGGTCGTGGAACCCAATTCCGAAAGCTCCTTTGATATTTCCGCCGGATTGAAGAACGTCAGGCCACTCTTCCCCTGCCTCGGCCGCTCTTGTAGCAACGTTCCGCATCAACACCTGTGTATTCGGCGGGTAGTTTTCCAAAGGCTCCGTGTAGTTGAACACGACTTCGGCGTCGGGCAGCCCCGCCATGAAACGCGAGACCTCGAACACAGGTTCCTTCCTGAGGTACATGACGATCCCGAGCCATTGAAAGAAAACGGGGCGTCGGGCATCAAACCCCGCGGTGGCCAATGCGGAACGAAGGGCGTCGCATTAAAACTGGAGTGGTGCGCAGCGGGCAGCTGCTGGTGGCTGCAAATCAGCTTGATACAACTGGTCCTGTTTCCATTGCTGGGTGGAAGGATAATCGATCTCAAATACGTGAACGCCATTGCTTCAATATGGATTGCGCAGCGAAAATGTATGCAGACCCGATCCGAGAACGACAATCTGGCGGACGCCGCACGCTACCGCATCTCGTATGCMATCTTCTGCTAAATGGCTGCCGGCCGCAAACATCAGCCGCATTGGGCGCATCGATTGATCGGCAACTGCCGCGGCAATCAACGCCGCTGCATCCGGACCCAAGACGACCTCGGCATAAGGGTCGGCAAAGACTTCCCCGTTTTCGTAATTTGATGGGCGGCGCGATGAACGGGGACGCGAGTTGCTGTTTCACTCGGCTGTCCCGCTTGCATGTGGTGCCTGTCGACATACGTGTTGAATTTGATATCTTAGTCGTGTCCAGAAATTATCGGAAATCCCGTCAGGAATCTTTGCCGAAACCCGCACTAGGGTCACAGAAGCGTGTGTAGTGATCCTGGCGGCCGGTGCCCGCGAGCGACGCAACGTGCTATCGACCACCGCTCCTCTGAAATCGGCGGATGCGCCGGCAGGGCTGGATCGTCCAATCGCGCGGCAAGGATACTTCATTGAAATAGCGGGTAACGTTGCTTGCTTTTTCCTTTGGGAATCAATTCAATAACGAATATCATCGCATGCGCCGCTCCGAATTATTATCGTTTTCGAGGACCTTTCCCGCTGCAACGAAAGCAGAATGGAACGATTCACGAACTGTGGGAGAGGTGTTGATGCGGACTGGGCTGGGATGAGGAGCGAGAATCGTCTGAATTCCAGCCTGCTCTATAACCTGTTTGGCCGCATGAGCGACTGCGCCTGCGAGTATGGCCACTTTGACTCCGCAGAGAATCGGCAGAAGTGCTGTCAGGGCTTTGACTCCGTCATCCCGTTCCGCCTTGCCAATGAGTTTCCTCGTCGATCTGATCCACGGGACGGCATTCCAAGCAATGATGTCCCGTCGCGATATGCCGGCGGTGAGCAACGCATCCCGAAGATTCTTGGCTGTTCCAGTCGGATTGTCGATTGAAACGAATCGCCGTTCACATCCGACAATGCTGGGTCCTGGGGTCTCAAGAAGGATTAGAAGTCTAGCACAGACACCGCCGTCGAAGGGATCAAAGTTCGGAATGTCACGACCGCACATTCGGTGCAGATGTTCGCGGTAATCGTTCAAAGCTTGAATCGGCTTACGGTCACGGACGGCCAGACGCTCGTCACGTAAATGTTCATGCCAGAGTGTATCAGGCCCGCGATAAGTCATGACGTTCCATTCCTCGTACTGGGACGTAGACGCACCAGGCTCCCTGTGACGACATGCAGCCTTTTTGGCAGCAGTAATAAGCAGGGATGCAAAACTCGTGCGCTCGGATGCGATGTCCCGAAAGAAGAAAAAATATGGGATTGACGGCAGACGGTTGTGACAAATAATTGCCATTGCGGAAATAAATATCTGTCCAAGAGCATGCTTCCGTCATGCACGGTGCTGGGTTTGCTATGGATGCTTGTCATCACGAAACTGATTCAGCTTGGATGAGCCTGTGAAAAAATCAAATGCTAATGAAACAGTGCAATATTCGATTAGCCTCATGGTGGTCGTCAGCGGCTTATTCGCGAAGCAATTTTTCATTTTTTTTGCAGCCAGGGGGCTCAGTTCCAACGAATTTGGGCAACTGGTTTGGATTCTGGCGCAATCTGAAATTCTTGCAATGATCTTTTTGTTTGGTGGTGGCAACGCATTTATCAGGGAAGTTATCCAAAGCTCCCCGAACCCAAGCCGGTCGCTACTACTTAATTATCTCATCGTTGGCACAAAAGCAGTCTTATTGGCTGCCTGCGCATGCGCAGCATTCGCGTACATTGCCTTTGGGCAAACTATAATTCAGACTTACACCTTGGTTGCGCTCATTGCCGTTTCAAACTGCTTTCTGGACTTAATGAAGTCGTTGACGAAGATAATGGGATTCGCAATTGTTTCAGAGATTCCTAAAAGTATACTTCTGCCAGTCGTTGCGACCATTGTGCTGTTCGTTCGTGGGTTTCTCTATCAAGAAGACCATAAATTCAATTGCGGTGATATTTACTTGATATCGAGCGCAGTTGTAGCGGTTGTATTCCTAGTTTTCACAATACTTCTACTTCGTAAACTGCCTCGATCCGCTGATGATAAAATGGCTGCTCCATCGATAACTAGGTGGTTTATGGCTTCCGCGCCGCTTATGATTTACGCGCTGTTATTTCAGTTCAATACTCAAGCAGCGATTATTGTATCTGGCTACCTAGGCCACCAGGAGGAAGCGGGCCTGCTCGCATTCGCTTCTTCCTATGCTTCATTCTCAACGCTTGGCTTACTCGCAGTGAATGTTGTCGTAGTTCCAAAAATTGCTGCGCTTTACAAAAGTGGAGATCTTTCTTCGCTTCAAAGAATGCTTTCCAAAGCGAACTTGTTTGCAATTCTTGTCTTCGTCTCAATCGCGATGCTGCTTTGGCTTTTAAAGCCTTACTACATTTCTTCTTCTGGCTTTCAGCACGAACAAGTCTCCGCCGCCATCGACTTCACTATACTCGCTCAATTTGTCAGTGTCCTATGCGGCACAGTTGGTTACGTAACAATAATGACCAAAAAGCAGAGCGAAGCAATCATTGTGTTGATAGCTTCTATTGCGGTTCAGATCGTAATAATTTTTTTTCCGATATTATTTTCGGACACAGCATCGTCGATTTTGGCAGCGTACGTAGCGTCTATTGTTGTGTCAAATGTCGGTTTGCTTTGGGTTTGCATAGCTCGGGTTGGCGTGTCACCGTCTCTTGCACTTGCAAGGGCTTTCGCCCTTAAAGATGCACGGTAAGAAAGCATAGATCGTGCTTGTGCTCACCTCATCTTCGAACGGGTCACGTTGTTAACTGACGTACGATCAATTGATCGATAAACAGCATGATCGAATGGCACCGGACGAGCCTCTTCACCCTCCACTTCCGCCTAGTGAGGAAAAGCGCAGGAAATGATAAGCGGCCAGTGCACAGGCTCCCTTGTTCAGCGATGTGTCGTTGAGCGGAATAATCGATGGCCGCTGCGGAAGCTGAGCCGCATCGACGGAGCTTAGAAGATCGCTACCGATTGGCTCGACGCGAACAGCGTCGCAGATTGCTTGGAGAGCAGAGCGCGGCATATAAGAGCATATGAAAATAGATTCAACATCATAGCTTCTGACTGCAACCTGCGCCGCAGCCGATAGCGACTCACCCGCTGTGCGACACCAGTCCAGGATTCTTTGATCCTGCTTCATGTCATCCTTCCATTCATCGACGGCTTTGATATTGGCCACTCGAAGAAAATTAGGAACGGTCGGTCGGTGTTCGTTTCGGGGAACGAAATAGCCAATTTCCCCGGCGTTGGAAAACGCGCCTTCATAGAGCTGGCCGTCGTGGACGAGCGCCCCTCCGACGCCACTTCCAAGGTAAAAACAGAAGTAGTATTTATGGCGTCTGGCAAGTCCCTCCCGAATCGTGCCCACTGCGATCGCCTTCGCATCGTTCTGGATTGTTACGGGAACATTGAACTTGTCGCCGAAATAGGCTTTCAAATCAATTTCCGACCACCCCTTGAGGTTGGCGAAAGAGACTACCCGACGCCCTTTCTCTATGAAAAATCCCTGGGCGGCGATACCGAGCCCTACGATTCTCTGTATTCCGTCGAACGTCTGAACGGCTTTCGTGATAAGATCCGCCGCCTTGTCGAGCGTCGACTGTGGATCGCTGAAGTCTCCTGCCAATTCATCCTTCAGCAACCGATTGCCCGCCAAGTCCTCGACGGTAACGATAAGCCGGTGATTTGCGAGAACCAAGCCGATGACCAGCAGGCTGCCGGTTCTGAAGACCAGCCGCCGCGAGGGCTGCCCTCGCGTTCCTGTCGTTTCCGGCTGTTCGTCGAGAATGCCGTTCTCAACGAGGCCCTTCACCGCCCTTGTCATCGTCTGAGGGGAAACGCCGAAGAGATTTGATAGCTCGAAGCGGCTCGGTGTCTCGCCAGCAATGATCGTCTCAAGAGTTTGGCGTTGCAGTTCGTTCAAATCGTCATGAAATCTCACGTGTCCTGATCTACCCTCCGAAGCTTCAGCCGCAATCCCAACGGCAGGGGGCGATCATAGTCTGCTTCAACATCTTCGAAGCCCCTGCAGAAATTGCCGGGTCGAAGGATTGAACCACCGAACGGGCGAAAAAGCTGAGTGGATCCGCCTCCATCGAGATGCATGCCTTCGACCGCCCCGTAGCGATGCAGTAGCTCAGCGATATCGAACAATGTGGCGCCGCGCAATGGTCCACCGCCCTTGGAGTAGGAAGATTGGCCTTCCACAGCGACCAGGAAGAGCTGTCCCCGAGCATCAATGCCGGCGCCCAATCGGGCGGCACGCGTCTCATGCCAGTCTGCCTTCCAGTTATCGGGCGAGGACTGGAAAAGATCGCCGGCAGCTCCTTCTACGAAGACGCCCTCACAATGGAAGATCGTATCATCGGGCGAGAATGCACCGCCGCTAACGAGGCGCGGTCCGGCTTGTACTCCTTCGAGCACCACGCCGTCGAGAAATGAATAGGTGATAGGCTCGCCTTGTTTTAGGGCATGGACCATCGACGCGTCAGGTTCCTGCGGAAAGCGGATGACGCAACCCGTTCTCGGAATTGGCATCCGTCCGCCTCTGCCGAGCGCGACCGCGTGCCGGCCGACGACGGCGATCTCAACCACGTCTTTTCCTTCCGGTGTCAGTCCATCCATCGAGCCGAAATACCGTGCCAGCGCGATGGGCCGCGTCGCGGCCCCATGGAATTCGCCCATGCTGTGACTCGGTACCTCGATTGCGCCAGGAAGGCTTATTGCTATATCGTTGAAGGACAGGTTCTTAAGAGTGGATCTTTCCCCGTCCGAGACTAAGCAGGTCCGGGGAACCTGCGGTGGATAGAGGATGACGCCGCCGGTGACGACCATACCGATAGGATCACCGTATGCCTCGAAGGGCGTATCGAACTCGCTAGGTTCGAATAGAAAGTAATTGGCATTGGTGAAGATCTCGTCTTTTTCGAGCGAGGCACTCCAAAGACGCATGAGATCAGTATGGGCAAGCGGAGCGGGGAAAGGCGAGGGGGTGGCTCCGCGCCGATCCCGCCAGAGCTGTTCGGCTGTCAATCCGACATGCGCGTAACGGTCGGCAATGGCGACCGCCCGATCGCCCCAAAGCTCGATCCGAGTTTCACCAAAATCGATCGACGATGTAACGTCGCTTCTCATCGCAGGATGGGCGACCGGGTAGATTTCGGCATCGAGTCGGGCCGTGGCAAGAGCGACTTCGGTTCGAAGGACCAGATCGGACGGAGGCCTCTCGTTGAATGGCTGGACGCGAAAGTGTTCGACGTGGACTATGGCGATGTTCGCCTCGATACCGGAGGAGAGCGTGACCGTCTCCTTGAGAATAGCTGGCATTTCGTATGATCTTTCGATGCTGGAGTTATTTCAGGCCACCGCCGACGAAGCCCTGGATCACGTAACGTTGGCCAAGGATGTAGATGAGAACGAGGGGAACGATTGAAATAACCGATCCGGCCATGAACAACGTCCATTGCGCATCGTACTCGCTCACAAGGCTCATGAGACCTCGCGGCACGGTGTAGAGTTCTGGAGAATTGAGATAGAGAATCGGGCGAAGCAGTTCGTCCCAGTTGTTAATGAACGCCACCACAAAGACGGAAATCAGCGCGGGGACAGATAAGGGTAGGTAGATGTCTTTGAAGATGCGGAAGTCCGACGCCCCATCCATTCGAGCTGCTTCAGCATACTCGTTCGGAAGGGCCGAAAAATATTCTCGCAGCATGAAAGTGCCGAAAGAGCCGACGAGGAAGGATGGCACGATCAGGGGCAAGAAGGTATTGATCCACCCAAGCTGCCGCATGAGCAAGTATTCTGGGATGATCGTCACTTCGTTAGGCACAAATGCCGTTCCGAGCACAACGGCGAAGAGAATGTTGCGGCCGGCAAAGGGGAGTTTGGCGAAAGCATAGCCTGCCAGCGCGCAGGTGATTACCTGACCAATTGCGGCCGAGCCGGAAACGATCACCGAGTTCATGAAAAATCTGGCGAAGTCGAGCTCTGTCAGGACTGATGCATAATTTGCAAGCGGTGTCTTGGTGAAGAGTAGCGTCGGCACCAGGCTCGGGGGCAGTCTGAAGAGATCGGCGGGTTCCTTGAACGAGGTGATCAGCATCCAGATGAAGGGCGAGAGGGTCACCAGAGCGTAGATCGACAGGACGCAATAAAGGGCGATGAGCGTCAGCTTTCTATTCATGGACCCACCTCTTACGGACATAGAAATTGATGAGCGTCACTAAGCCGACTGCAAAGCAAAGAAGATAGGCGAGCGCTGAGGCGTAGCCCATCTGGAAATGGACGAATGCATTCTCGTAAATGAAGAATGCAAGTGTGGTCGATGCGCCGTTCGGGCCGCCGCCGGTTAGGGAATAGGTAAGTTCGAACGTCTGGGTCGAGCGTATGACGGCGAGGATCAGTACGAAAAACAGGCTGCGTGAAAGGAGAGGCACCGTAATCTCGAAAAACTGGCGCAACCGCCCCGCGCCGTCGATGCGTGCCGCCTCGTAGATGATAGGATCAATCGTTTGGAGGCCTGCAAGCAACATCAGCATGAAAAAGCCGCTATCTTTCCAGATCGCCACGATCGCAACGGCGGGAAGCGACCACATCGGGTCGGCGAGCCAGGCAGGTGGCTCCGACACGCCGAACCAGGCAAGCAGATTGTTGAGAATGCCAAATTTGGTCGAGAAGATCCATTTCCAGACCAGAGCCACCGCGACGGTGGCCGTAATGTAGGGGAGGAAGAATGCGCCTCGGAAAAAGGCCGAGATCCTCAAGCCATTGTTGAGAAGCACTGCAAGAACGAGTGCCAGCACGATGGAACCCGGGACATAGATTGCGGCAAACCATGCTGTATTCAGGAAAACCTTCGCAGCTGAAGGAGAAGTTAGAATATGCAAGTAATTGTCGAACCCCACCCAGCGCGGCTTGTCGAAGATCTGCCAGCGGGTGAATGACAGGGCAAAGGCCCACACGATGGGTACGATCCGAAACACCGCAAGCCCCACCAACGTGGGCGACAAGAACAAGAGGGCAAGCCAAGGTATCGAGCGCGCGCGCGAGGACATGAGGGTTCCTTCCGCCGAAAGGAAGAGGGCCATGCCTCCTCCTTCCGACGTTTCAAATTGATCAGCGGTTTAAAATGTCGTTGGCATAAGCCACGAAGCTTTTGACTGCCTCGTCGAGCGATTTGCGACCGTTGAAGACTTCGTCGAGTTCGCCGTTCATTCCAGCGGATCCAGAAGCGCCATAGCCACGCCATGCATCCCAGTTTTTCGAGAATCCTGTATAGAGCTGCTGCTCACCTATCTTCAGGATGACGTCCTTGTTGTCTGGTTGCTTGTCGCGTTCGAGCCATTCCTGGCGGGCTGCGATTGGCTTGTAGGCTGGGACGGTGCCGCCGAGGAAATCATTCGGGCTACGGGCTTCGGTCATCTGGCGGATAAAGGCGAGTGCTAGCTCCTTCTGCTTCGATGTCATGCTGACGGAAAGCATATCCGGCCATGCATAGGCGCGCACCGTCTCGGGCGTAGCGTCTGGCCCCTTTGGAACCTCTGCGATACCCCATTTGAACTTGTTGCCAACAACAGTGCGGACACCGTTGATATTCCAAGAGCCGTCAATCCACATCGCAGACATGCCCAGAGGAAAGATGTCCTGGTAGCGTACGCCCTGCATATCCTTTGGTGTCGGCGCAACTTTTTCCTTCACCACGAGGTCGGTGAGATACTTCAAAGCATGGATTGCCGCAGGGTTCGGTTCAAGCGCTGTGGAATCGGAGTTCAGATAGCGGCCACCGTTGCGATAGACCCATCCGTCGACTTCAGCGTAGCGACCAAAGACAGAATAACCCCATTGACTTGGAGCACCGTCAGCGTTTTTTTTCACCGTGAGCTTCTTGGCTGCGGCAAGGAATTTGTCCCAGGTCCAATCGCTTGAAGGGTAGGAAAGTCCTGCCGCATCGAATGCATCCTTGTTATAGAACAGCACCGGGCCGGACCAGCTGAGCGGAATGGCGTAAAGGCCATTGTTGATGCGGGCGGTATCGACGGCACTCTTGGTGTAGGCGCTGAAATCGATATCCTTTGACAGCGACGTCAGATCGGCAAGATTGCCGGCGTCAGCCCATTGCTGAATATATCCGGAGGACATCATCATCACGTCAGGCAGGTCGCCCGACGCTGCGAGCGCGGAAAGCCGCGGCCAATAGTCTTGCGGCGGCATTCCTAAAGTCTCGACCTTCACACCCGGATGCGCGGCTTCGAAGGCGGCAATCACCGGCTTTTCCCGTTCGAGCTGGACAGGGTCCCAGTTCATATATCGCAATTTGATGTCCGCAGCGGAAGCTGCGTAGGCGCTCGCCAGTGTAAGCCCTAAGGCAAGAAAGATTGATCTTGTCATGAAACAGCCTCACGCTCGTTATTAATTTCCACCATGGAAATTAATTGGAGTCAATCTCATATGTTCGTTACACCCGTGTGACGTTGAGCCGCTCGATGTTCTCGAAACCGAATCTTGATCTCCGGCCGCGCCGATACCGGTCAAGAAGCGTGCGAAACCCCCACCTACCGCTATAGGAGGAGAAGGAACTGCCAGTTACAAGTATTGTCGCTCCCCGAGATCGCGCGAACCAATCGGCGTCAGCGCATCAGCGAGTGGTCGTCACACGATTGCAATGAAGCTGTGAGAGTTGACAATTAATTTCCATTGAGGAAATTAATTGTCAACTCTGGAGAAGGTCACCGTGAAGCAATCGATACCTCGTGCGCCCGGACGCGGACGCGGATATGTAATGGTCTCTCCAAAGAATGCGCTCTCCTCCCGCACGAGGCTGGGTAAAAGCATCGCCGCCGACAGGAAAGTTGCTCGTGGGGTTGCGCAAAAGTACAGAGCTGGATCGAATGAGCCGTTTGCGTCTTGGTCCTCTGGGACTACTTCGATCGTGAACGAGTTACGCTCTCTGAAGGTGCGCGGCGGTATGACGAAATGGTCCATACGATCGCCGCCACATCGAAAGTCTTCTCGTTCAGTGAAGCGTTGTCGAGCCACAGTGCTATGTTGCGCGTCGTGATGGCTAGCAAGATCATGAGTGACAAGACCGATCGTCGATCGCCATTGCCGGAGAAACAAATAGCGGCTCTTTGCTTCAGACATGTGGCGGGTGACGACGAACCGATTCAAGTGCTCCTGATTACAAGCCGCGACACCCGACGCTGGATCATTCCAAAAGGCTGGAGCATGCCGAAGAAGCGGCCTCATGAGGTGGCAAGGCTTGAGGCCTGGGAGGAGGCCGGCGTGCGGGGGTTTGTGAGGAAAAAGCCTTATGGCTATTATACCTACAGGAAGAGGCTCGACGACGAAATCAGCAAATTGCTGATCGTCCAGGTCCATCTGCTGAGCGTCCTCGAACTTGACCGCGTTTTTCCGGAAAAGGATGAACGGGAGTTGCGCTGGTTCTCCCCTGCCGCCGCCGCCGCCGCCGTCGAAGAGCCAGATTTGAAGCTGTTGATCGCCAATGTCCGCGACTTCGCGATCGAATTTGTTAGCGCGAAACTTGAATGGTAGTCAGGGCAGAAACAAACCAGGCGCGCCGGCGCTCCACTGATGTGGCATGTTTCCACCGGTCAACTCATATGGTTGCGAATTTCCTCACTTGTCACAAGTGACTGTTGACGCGCCTTCATTGAGATGCCGGCGAAACTGTTGTGGTTCTTTTGACCGCCCTGCAATTCAAGGCAACTCCGAGGACCGCAACGCAAGTTTGGTGCAGTCCGTCACTGATTGATTGCTCATCTGTCGACGTTGCATTTCCATGGCAATAAAGAAAGGCCCGGTGGAAAACCGAGCCTTTCCGCCTTTGACCGGAGATCAGCCGATCAATGAAAGAAGCCTGAGGAACTGGAATATCAGGCTTCTCTTACCCGGTGGGGCCGGATTATTTCAAGATTAGAAGCTACGCTGGAAGCGGAGGATGCCAGCCCACTGATCTTGCTTGACCGAGTCCCAGCTGGTGTAGGAGACGGCTGGCTCGATGAGTAGATCCTTAACCGGATACCACTTGACGTTCGTGGTTGCGGCAAAGATCTTGGAGTCGGTGTAGGCGAGTTGGAGGTTAAATTTCAGCTTGTTGTTGATCGGAACGCCCACGCCGCCCCAGACAGCCCAATCGCCCCAGCCGCATAGATCGCCACGACCGGTTGGGCAGGCAGATGCGTCCAGGTTCGAGCCGGCATACTGGTTCAGCTTCTTGCCATCGGTGTTGTAACCACCCATTAAGAAGGCCGAAAAGACACCAAAGTCAGCGTCGATGCGAGCCTTGACGGCGCCTTCTTCGACAATAGAGTCGTAACCGCCGACAACGCGGAACTGCCATGCGCCAGCCTTATAGCCAGCACCGGCAACGACGTTCGGAGCGTAGTGGTCAGCTTTTGCTTTAACCCAAGCGCCGCCGAAGGAAGATGAATCCGAACCGGAGTTGCTGTCTTCGAGCGAGACGACGGCCGTGAAGCCGTTGCCGGCGTCGTAGTTGTAGGTGATTTGGTTGAGTTCGTACGGACCGTCATAGATCACGTCGTCGTTGATGACGTCGCCGGCATAGCCGGTGTAAAGGTTGTAGGCTGAGTCCTTCTTGCCGACGGTGAAGCCACCGAGGCTGATGTAGGACCACAGCAGGTTTGTACTGGTTGTGCCGCCGTCGTTCCAGTCCCAACGAAGAATGGTTTCGGTCTTCAGCGGACCGTATTCAGTATCGCTAGCCGTGTCGACCTGAAGGTGCGCGCGGGTGTGCCACTTGGTGCCGAGAGTGGCGGTCGGATTATAGCCATTGTACCAGAAGCCTTCAGATCGGACATAACCGCCGATCTTAAGGCAGGTTTCGGTGCCGGGGATGTAAAAATAGCCAGCACCATACGCATCGCAAATGCGAACATATTCTAGTGGTTCCGGCTGGGCAGCAACGACTGCGTCTGCGGCATGTGTGACGGAAGCTGCCGCGAGCAAAGCAGCTGACGACAAGAGCAAATGTCTGATTTTCACGAATACCCCCTTAAAGGTAGCGTTGGCATGGTTTGCCGACACGTCAAAAACAATTACTTGATCTCAAATTCAAGCAATGAAGACTTCGCAAAAATCGGTAGCCCCATCAAATATTAAGTGCAACTTCATAAGTATATATTGGTTCAAATCGGCCGGAAGTTACATGTATTGCATCGTCAGAGCAAATCCGGTGCGGAGTTGCAACATATTAAATTTATATAATGCAAATATGCAACAGTATATTGTGAAATATAAGAAGTAATACTTACTATGTGCACCTCGCGCGCAGATTTAGTAATGGAGGATGAACGGGCGTCGGAGTCTGGATCGAACTGCTAGCGAACGGAGCCAGATGCTGTTGTTAGCGGCAAGCGCGATAAACAATTGAGGAAAACATGGACATGAATTTTCGAGAAAAGATGACCGGCCTGAGAGCAGTCGCAGACGTCCGGCTCATCACTCGGGAAAACGGATCAGGACGCGGACAGCGTCTCTTGATGTGTAGAGCCTATCGTTCAAATGCACCAACATAGGTTGGCGCTCACCTGTCCAGATCAAATTCCCCACGCGTGTGATCCAGATACCGAGGAGGGGTGGAGATTTTTTCGCAATTTTGATGGCTTCATGGTGAACTGCGATCTGGATCACGACAGTCGCCCTTACGAAGAGAGGCTTTTGAAGCGCTGATCGACAAGGCAATGCCCTTTCTCGACGCCGGAGACGGACGCAATGCGTTGAATGTCCTCGAGCCGGTGACCGAGACGCTCGTGCCGGTATGGCATGAACAGGCCGATTGGGACGAGACGCTGCATGAGTTCTTTCCCGTGCTCGGCCAGAGGATTGCTGAGGCAGTTTTGATGAGCGACCTCCTCCCGGAAGAGCGCGACGATCTGATGGTTCGGCTCGACGTATGGCAAGGCATGCTCGATGAATATGGTCTCGATCAATATCTGCAGGTCGCAATCGACGCCCTCGACCAGGGTTGGGACGAGTTCGGTCTTAAGGAGGTTCTTGCTGGACAGGGCCGCTCTTGGCCACTCTCCGGCAACAGCGATTGGACGACGAAACGGCTGACGGAGGCACGATTGCGGGTTCTTGAGATAAGAGGAAGTACGGAAGAATTCCTCAATCTCGCCAGTGCCGCGGGGTGCCATGGCGACCATGCGATGATGCTGGTCCGGCTCGAACGGATTGCGGATGCGCATAAATATGCCTGCAAACGGTTCCGCTCGGCTGACGAAGTCCTCCAGCTCGCGCGCCTTTTGAAGGAGAGGGGACAGATCGATGCGGCTCTGGAGATCGCCGAATGGGGGCTAACGCTGAGACGCGATGGCGAGGTCTCATATGAGGGATCACCTCGGCACGCTGATTGATGCCGAAATGCGAATATCGTCTTCTATCCAACTGGGATGCACGCGGCGCTTGCTTGCTGGCTGGCTGGCTGGCTGGCTGGCAGGATATATCGTGATGTAAACTTGCTTGGATGACTAGGAATTTGCAAGATGTGATTATCGCTACCAGGAAATATTGGAATCTCTTGCGCGTTATTGTATGTCCGCGTAGGGAGACGTTGTCCGCCGCATCTTATCTTTCACCGCATTATTGGCTCTTCTCAGAAGCCTACCGGAGCGAAACGAGATATGGAAAGTTGTATGCGATTCTGATGTTTATTATGGCCGATAAAAATCTAAACGCATTGCGCATTGCTTTAAATTTCAATTTTTCTATAAAATAACATTAGAATTCTGTATAACTCAATGATTTAATATCAAAAAGTTTGCGATTACAGGAATTTTATTTGTAATAAAAGTCAATTTGCCAATGAGCGCTACAAGCAATACATCCATCCATCGTTCGCCCATGTCTGCTGTAACAGTTCAGCCCATGCATAATTGAATCTATAGAGACCTCGCCACGATCGCATTAGGAACCTGCCGCTTCCTTGGCGAATTAATCACAGCATTGGTGTTTTGTTCACTTTGACCGCCCTGGGCGAGATACGTCATGGTACCATCTTCCGCGACAAAAAGCTGGAAGATGGACGGCCCTCCATCATTAGCCCACGCCTGCTGGGTCGAAATCTTATCGAGCGTAAGCCCCAGGAAGACGGCGCCAGCTTGAATCAACGTGCGGAATTCATTCATAGTCAAGCCGTCATCCCGATCGCAGGTATACGCGTGGAAAAGCCATGTATCATTATGCTGCGAGACGCCGGAGCGCTCGTTCGGCTCCATGACGTGGGCCAAGTTACCAGGGACGCGAGCCCAATAAGATCTAATATATTTGTTATCGGGCGCACTTGCCGCGTATCGAACAGATCCGTCGGCCTTATAGAATTCAAACTTACCGGCTTCAGCGAGGCTTTCCTTCTCGTTTTCAACGGTCACGGTCGTTCCTTTTCGTCGGAGCAAGTCGTCGTACTGCTTGTCCCAGTTGACGAAACTTTCCCACAGCGGACTGGGAATTTTTCGTCCCGAGCGATCGTGTGCAAAGTGACTGAATCTGCCCAGAATGGTGTTGATCTGCGTAAAAGTGGGAGTTGCAACAGCTAAGGGGTCGCGCAGTGAGGGACCCGCCGTGAAGCCGCTGCCATCGCTCATCTTGCGGAAGAGAAGCTCGTGTTTGTATGCCGGAGGCACTGACACGTAGTTCTGGCTGAGGGTTGTATCCCCGACAGACTGATATAGACGGCTATCTGGCAGTAGACCTCCATGCTCGATATCTAGGTATAGTCTCGGGTAGTGAATAAAGAACCCGCCGTTAACCGCAATGAATGGACCTCGTTCGCCGTCAACGATCTCAAGAGCCGAGGCAACCCCTGTCTCCGGCCCAACAGCCTTTGTTTGGGCACGTTCGACCTTAATGACGCTATAGCAGCCCTTATCTCTCATTTTCGCCAACACCTGATGGACGAGAGTTTCCTGTGCATCAACCTCATGCCAGCCGGCCGAGCGGAAGAAACGATAGCGGATCATGCCGTCGGCCAAGACGTCCGCGATCAGGCTGGGATGATCGAGGTTTCTTGAGGGCTGCCTTGCTGTAGATCCGCTCATCATTGTGATCGGCGTTGACAATCAGACAGAGGTATCGATTGAAGATGAATATGCCAAAGGTTCCATTGCCAGCTGTCCCATGGTGGCATAATATTTGCATTTTAAATTTGGCTGATTTATCGCAGTACCACATGGGTGACGCAGGATATAGCTGGCAGCATAGTATTCTAATGCTTCGGTCGATTTGATAAATCAGCGAGGTGGATGTAGCCGCATGGGTTAAATCTCCAAGAAATATGAAGATAGTATTTTAGTGCAGCGTATATGATGCTGACTTTATGCTGCTTATTTATTTGTGAAAGCTACTGATCGCCTGCTTTTGATTCGGCACCTCAATTGAGTGATCATGGTATAAATTTATATAATATACAGGATTATATTGCCCACACGCGCGTTCCTGCGCGTAAAGACTATATATCAATTCTTAGTTAATATATTTTCCGTTAGGTGACTAGAATATAACTGCCGTGGTATTAATATAAATAGACATTCGGATATTATCTAAAAACGTTATCTATAGAAATATATGTATTATGAATATCGTTATATATATTATAATATAAAACATGATATACAACATATTCTACGAATATTGTAGATTTGGAGACGAGCAGAGATACAATAAATGTTTCTACATTTCTAAATTAAATGCAATAACTGGCACGCTGAAGTTGACAAAAATATTATTTTATTACTGGTGAATTATTCGTCGGAATGGATGACGCAGGAAACTAACTTTGATGCAATAAACTATGCAAATGAGAATAATGTTGGCTCAGATGGCTTCCGAGATGATTATGCAGGTAATCAGATGCGTGCCCCCAGTCACTCCTAGCCCAGATCCGGAAACAGCACACCGAGTTCGCCGAGAATATTAGAGAGAGCATCCTCATTGGGAATAACGAAGACGTTGGGCCCAGCGGGCTTGGTGTCGGGCGTGCCCACCCAGAACGCGATGCCATTTTCCTTGTTGCCAACAGCGGTCAAAAGATCCCTATCGTTTTCACCGTTGCCGCACGCAATATGAAAACCGATCTTGTGAGCGAGTTGCTTGACATAAGCGAAGTAGCCTTCGCGCTTGCCGGGCGTTTCGTTGGGCATAAGACAATGACCCTCCGATACTGCGATTGCACGGAAAGCACGTCCGGAAGGGTCTACTATGCGCGGGAGAAGCGATGAAAGGAGATCTCCGGCTGATTGGTAGCACGGATGGGAGTCCCACATCTGACAGCCGTAGAAATGCTCCATTGGAATGCTGCGGATTCCTGGAGTGTTGCCGAGCTTGCTCTCCATAACCGTGTGAACAGCGTCCCAATTGGGTGGAAGAACTGGTTCAAGACGTTTACCCTCGAAGATTGTGACCGTCCCGTCATTCCCTTGAAAGCCAATACCCGGAATTGCTTTAAAGGGCGAGCCCGCAATTTCGTCGCAGTGACGAGCGGATGTGAGCAATAGGTAGTGCCCCTTGTCGGCAATCTTGGTCAAAGTCTCAATGATATCGATGGCAGGATTAATTTCCCAGCACTGACGGCTCCGATCTTGTTTGAATGTGGTGCCATCGCCGTCGAAGGCGAGCAGAGCTCTGAGAGCGGGATCCGCAAGTTGACGTTGAACCCGTTCCTCGATGTCGTGAATGAGATCAGTAAGAGACATGTCCAAGGGCATTTGAGGGTAGCAGGCTGTCCAATGAAGCCTTAAATGCAAGGTAGTGTGAAATAAGGATGAGTTGACTTTTTGGACAGTGAAATGGGCTGTCGGTTGAGATGAGCTGGCTGGCAACTATCAGCATGGGCCACGCTGACAGATGTTTGCGTGAAGGCACAACTAAGGCAAAGTTGACCTGCATATCCGTTGACTTCATATTGAGGCACAAACTATTCACCTCTCATTATCCAAAATCGTGCCTTTCTGCGTCTTGCAATCATGCCAGCCAGCGATGCAACGTGCGCTGCCGCGGTCGCCTTCCCTAAGGGCAACTGGAAGCAAGAACTTGCTGCGCTCAAGGCGGTCAACGACCCTCCCGAGGTGATTGAGGTCGCAATCGGAAGGAGCCTTTGCGGCATCTGTAATGTCGTTGCTGCAATGGAGCCTGAAAGGGTGAGGGGCCTCGGTGAGGTCATCAGGCGTATGCCTGCCGTCAATCGGCGCCTCGCCATGGCAGCTACCGAGAAGCCACTTCGTGATCTTGGAATCGGGTATCAATCAGCCGTCTGTCATCCAGATATCACCAACGCCATGATGGCGACGACTGAGGGGATGAGTTACGCTCTTCGCCAGAAGATTGAAGCAGAGGTTAAAGGAGCGGTCAACGACGGTGCGGTCGTATATCTCTTTGTTCAGCCTAGAATGAATTCCGGGGGCAACCCGGTCTCCATGCATTTTACTCTACAATATCACGGTGCCGCGGACACCCTTGGCTGCCGTATGATTGAGAGCTTCAACTTCATGAAGGGCGACGACTCGGTCGTGTCGGAAGAGCTCAGAGATCACTGGAAGAAGCACCAAATTGGCATTCCCGGGCCGCGCTTGCCTGAATCAAAATTCGAGCGTCTATTCGCTCCCGTGCCGGCGAATACCAAACTGGCGGTCACCGATTTGACCCATCTTGGTCCCGTTGACCGCGACATTGCACTGTTGGGAAGCACTGTATTTGGTATCGCCGCAAACAAGCCTGGGACTATTGTTTACGCGTGTGACAAGGTTCTTCGATTGGAAGTAGGAGTAGAGTCTCATCGTCGGCTCGAGGTTCTGCACCGGCTTGGCGAGCAAGCCTATGGCAACGGGCATGTTACGAGTTTTGGTCTACACACCGGCCCAGGCTCCTGCCTCCATATTGGCGCAGCGGCACTCCATACATTTTTCAATTGCTCGAATCTCTCATCTCTGCCGTTGAGCCAGGTTTTTGTTCTCTTCTGCGATCATGCTATGTGCGCTTATTCCGCGAGAGAGAAGGGGCTTGCTCTCACCGATTTTGCTCCCAATGTTGATATATTTGAACTTGTCGAGCCTCGGGCCGTGAAGCAATATGTTCTAGATCTTTTAGATGCTCCCACGATGGTGGATCCTCGCGATCCGTTTCGAGCTAGCTTCTGCAGCCAATATATCCGCTTCCGTGAGCCGCATCCTTGTGAAGCGTTTAACCAAATTGGTGTTTTGATCCTCGATGCTGCTGCTGAAATGCTCGAACGTTATGCCAAATTCCTAGAAGACGGTGGAAGCGATGATAATGAAATTGCGAGCATCAAAGACGTGTTTGGTTTTATCTGATAAAATATAATAAACAGGATATGAAAAAGAAGCGGTATACTGCAAACTTAAAATTTGTTTGATATGTGTGTTGTCTTTGTAATGCAAAATTTCTTTTAAAATCTGTTTGGCATAGTGAAAAGCGATGAATTCAGGTCCTAATTTTATGACCTTTTTGAATTTTGGTTCATCTTTTTAATTGTTGACTTTGTCTTGGGGGCAGCTTTATTGAGTTTCAATGACATGTCGCAATTTAAGTATACATCAACATAAAAAGGATATAGCGGTAGATATTTTTTCATTTCATATATATATTCTATCCAGATTTACATTGATAAGGCACGCCACTATAACGCAAGATAAATCCCTTATTCTCTCTGGTGCTCCTCCACACCCACGTGATGGATCTTCCATATAACCGCCCCCGTTTCCCTCTGTTTGCCATTACCAGTCTACTCAGTGCAGCCAAATTGCAACGAGTAATTTCTCAGGCCTTTGTCCGTTATGATCAGTTTTGCGATCAACTGTTAAAATATCAGCAAAACTGGACGGATTGGGTGTTCGACCAAGGATTTGCAGAAGCCATTGAAGACGTGGCGCTGGTGTTCCAGATTGAACCTTGTTTTCATGGTCCCCGAACAGGCACCCTAGAAGTGCTGAGACCTCGTCGCACCCAGGTCTTCATTTATACGTCGTACCGCCGGTTGTGCCACTTGGTCGCGAACCAATGCATCGCTCAGCCTGGAGATGCCGTACTGGCTTGCATGACCCCGCCCTACGTGAGTGACCTCTCATTGCAGGAAATGTCTCGAGCCCACAACAGTTTTTGCCCAGGCAGTTACACGAACATCGCAGACGTACAATGCTTCATCGCCATCCAACTCAGCAGCCTATTTGTTGAGGAGGGCACATGTGATGTGCATGGGCGAAATGGCTTAAAAATAACCTGCCGCTTCTTTCGTCGTCCTGCTGAGTCCTTCAGCCGTTACGACATAGTCGCCACAGGGTCAGTGCTCTTCCATAATGCATTGGACCAGCCAGCGAACTACAATGAGCCCCTTTCCTGCTTCGACCTGCGGTACGACTATCAGGTTTTCCTCCATGAGCGCGATGCCCATGATGGTGTGGGGCATTATCCGGAAGGCGCGCCACCACCTAGTGTTGCCATCGTAGGGGGTGGGCTGTCCGGCCTTGTTGCTGCCACAGAACTACTTAACGCTGGCGTCAGAGAAATCACCCTCTTCGACACGATTGATGAGGTTCGGAGTTTGGGGGTATCGCCGATGCCAAACGGCGACGCTCACCAGGCCTTGACGTCGTTCGGTGTCATGCCCTTCTCCGCCAACCAACTTTGCCTGTCATATTATCTGGATAAGTTTAGAATTCCGTCCAGTCTTCGTTTTCCTTGTGCGGGCAGCGATTACGCAGCACTCTGTTTCCGACAAAAACGCTATGAATGGCCGGCTGGACAAGCTCCACCGGTGGTATTGCAGAGGGTATGTGCAGGGTGGGAGAACCTACTATACCAAGGGTGTGAACGGAACGGCAGGAGGCTGATCGCTCCGATGGATATCTTTTTCATGTTGAAAGGTCGGCGTTATGATGAAGCCTCGAAAGCACGGCGGGCTTGGCTCCAAGAGTTTGGAAGTCTCACTTTCCATGCCGTTCTGATTGAGATCTTCAGCTGTGGTGTTGCCGGTCCCGGTGGCGCGGCGTGGCAAAGACCTGTTGATTTCGAGGCCTTCGGGATAATGAGATTGGGGTGCGTCCGAATTTCTTCCTGTTACAATCTACCATTTTCAAAGATCCTGGACTGGATAACCAATGGGTATGAGGAGGGCCGGCAAATTTCGATTGGAGGGGTTCATCTTTTGCAGGCTCTGATGCGCATTGAACTATTTCAGAAAAATGCACGACTCTATTTTGATTCCGTGCGTGGAATAGCCGAGGAGGGTGGGAGATTGAAGGTATGCATGGAAGATCATTCGCATGTTTTTGACCGTGTCATCATCGGCAGGCGTGCTGGGGCCGCCGCAGTCAATATCAGTTCGGATGGCGATGGGGCGTGTGCCAGCAACGATGCCGAACGCGCCGCCGGAAAACCGTCTGCTGCTGTCAACGCAGCACTGTTCATGGTCACGAAGCAAAAATTCTGGGTTGAGGCCAATATCCCAGCTGTGATCTGGACGGATGGGCTTGTCCGTGAGCTGTGTTGTATTGACATCAAATCGCCGTCGGAAGAGGGCCTTGTCGTTCTTCACTATGCATTGGACGACTATTTATCCCGCCGGAGCGGATGCGATGACAAGAAGAGGCTGTGCTTGGAATTAGTCAGGGGGCTTGCTGGTGCCTTTCCTGAAGTGGCGTGTCACCTGGTTCCAGTCAACGAAGACTATGAACGATATGTCTTCGATGGCCACCTAACGGATGGATTTAAGGGAGCTTTATGGAGGGAAAATTCGCTGGACAAAGATCAGTGCATCCAAGATCTGCCGGGGAGTAATTTTCCCATAGGGGAGGGGGGAGGAGTTTATCTGATTCACGGTGACGACTGTGTCACCGGAGCCTCGATCGAGGAGGAAGTGAAGGCGGGCATCAAAGCGGCTTGCGCCGTCATCCGCAGCACCGGCGGGACGCTCACTTCACTCCAGCCGGTGGACTGGAATAAAAAATAAAACCTTCCCGATTAAGTTATATTGAATGTATTGTAGCGTATTAACCCCGTAGGCATGAAGCTGCAGCAGCATCTTAATTCGGTGTTCCTATCAATAAATGAGTTATGTCCCGTTCATTGTGTATTACACTATGCATGCTTATCAAAATATAATATAATTACATTTTAAGTCTGATATTAATTGGAATTCCAAATAATCCTTGATTCGTATCTTCTAGGTGATTGAACGGTAGTAAAGGGTTCACATATTCCGAAAAATGTTTTTGTGATTTCCTTGTCTGCCACGTGCTTTCTTGACAGCAAAAGTGGGTCACTTCATAAGAGCATTAATTGACCACGCAACTCGAAATATTCCCCACTAACATAATGAGGTCATTGCGCTCGTCACGGGTAGCAGCCCCACTTGCCTTTGCCACTTTATTTATTCTTTGGTCCACTAGCCGCTCCTACATATATTAATGGAGAAGATAAAGTGTCACTATCGGCTCCTGTTCAATTTTGAATTTTACAGGGAGTTGATGTTGTCAATTAAACAGCTTGAAGGGAAAGCCGCAATCAACGGGGCACCGTCAACAGCTCAACGAAAAAATGCTTGTAGATTCCACAGAGCCCACACCTTTCGGCGCTGGGCCTACCGTCACTTTTCCTTAGCTTTCAGGCAACCACAAGAAAAAGGCCTATATAGATCCATTCATCAAAACAAAAAATTCCTTAGATCATGCTGTAATGCTTCAATACTGTAAGTATCCTTCCTCCATTATTTCGTTTGCAAGCGTAGTGTTTTTTCTGACAGCACCTTCTTTTCCAGAATGGAGTTAGCCGGAATGAATGTTGGCGACATGGCCCGGACCTTTGGAGAGGCTTCGCTCGTCGTCTCTGACCTAGTTTGGCGGCCAATAGCCAAGAAGAGGAAGGCCAAGAAGAAGGAAGTCAAGCAAGTGTCCCCAGATGTCCCCCCTGACCACGTTGCTGACTTTGTTGAGCTGAGCGTCGCTCCCCTGGCGATGACTTCCCGGGCTCGTGGCCTGAAAATTCAGACCTATGGGGTTAATACGCAGTTCTAAACAAACCTACGGGGTTAATACGCACGTGAGCTCACTATATTCGATTAGTCTCCGTGCCGGAGATGATATCGATTATTTTCTCGTTGTTATAATAAGTTGCGAGCCACGCTGCGATTGTTTTTTATTTTTCTATATAGTACTTTAACGTCTCTCTAGAGCGGTTCGTAATGTCTGAAAAATATGGTTTGTAATATGTAACTTTGTGATAATCGTAAAGTCATGAATGTATTAGCAGTTACGTTTTCGAATGTATTGACGGTATATTGAGGCACTTATTGATATGTAATGTTTCTAAAAAAGCAGCAACAGAATTAACATTGTGAAAATAGTTATTACAAGAAACAGGTAAAACACATTACGGCGTACGATACAACTCCCAAGGAGATCACAGGCACGCAAGGAATACATGGAAACACTGACAAACTCATAGATAAAGGTGGCCCGCAGCGAAGCTCAAGCCGCTTGGGCTTCTTTCTTCAGGGTGACTATAGCAGGCTTCATTACGCCCTCTTCGCCTTTCTGGTTCTGCCCTGAGAGTCGCAGGGTTAGGTCTGGCTCCGGTGACGGTGCCGGCGAACGTGGTATCAGACGGCCATTTTTGCTGAACTGTGTGGTGCCGCAAGCAACAACGTCATAGGAGCGGTATCCAGTGCCTAGCCGCACAAAGAAGGTGCAGGCTACATCCCTCCCATAAAGGTTTGTCACTTTTAACTCCAGCAAGTGAATGAACAAGGTACTTGCGAAAATGGCGATGAAGCATTCCAGATCAGGTTCTTCCATGGGGCGGTGCGGCCAAGCAAGGTTGTGAGCACGGACCATTTCCTGGACGGCGAGCTCGCTACGATAGGGTTGAATCGTTGTCGCCAGCACGGCCTCCGATCCAAATATAATGGATTTTTCCTTCAGCACTTTCTGCATCTTCTCGCGAGAAAGGTAGACAAATACATGTTGGTCCCTTTCTCTCGCCAGATCCGGGTGATCCACAAGCATAGGAGGATGATAACATACTTTGTTCTTTAGAAGCTGGGCCAGTTGTTTAAGTATAACCACCGCTGGAGGGTTTTCCTCTAGCTCAAGCACACCTTGAGCCCACCTATTCTGGAAATCCATGAGGGTTTTGCTATAGACTTGGCTATAGGTGATAAAAGCATATTGGATTTCCTCGAACAAGTTAATCTGGCTCCAAGCTTTTGTTAGATCTCGTGGTTGAAAGCGCGAAAGGAATAGCACTCGAGGAGCCATTGTGATGTGAGTTGGAGAAAGTTGTGCGGCAAGCTCTAGGGCCATTTAAAGTACGCCGCCGGCAAGTGGCACCAATCAGCCACAGTCTCTGGTCGGGAAAGCCAGATGCAATATGGTAACAATCGCCATTGCATCAAAATTGGTGCTTAAGACATGGGGCCTTAAAACCTGGATCAAGCGAAAACCAGTGTCTGCTTGATCATTCATGGGTATAGTGGTAGTGCGCTTGTTTTTTCTGTCTTTTTTGCTTGGCTTTAGCGAAAGAATGTCTGAAAGGTGCCCATAATGGGGAGGGGTGGGGTAAGAGCTTAAAGTTGGCCGGCTATTGGGTTTCGTGAAAAGCTGCATTGGCAAACGTATTTAATTGCCACGGCCACGATGCCTTTTTTTATGATGGAAATGTCAATTATTGCTGCAAATATTAATTGACCCGTTTTTCTAGATGTGCTTTGTTCCGGTAATATATAAGAAGATAAAGATCAGTAAATATTTGTATAACTCCAAATACATATAACATTAAAATGCAAATTTGGTATAAAAGTTAACAAGAAATACATTTGAGACCTATACAATTTAATATTGCTTACGTGGGGTTAAATTAGTCCATTATGGGTTTGCTATGGATGCCATCCTAATAAAAGTTTTAGATATGAAGCCCATCAATCGATTTAGAGCCCAAAAATCAAATAAGGCCGGTATCACTTAGCCAGAAGAATGATGGTGGTTAGTTAAGTGCTTTAAATGAAGGTCCCATGGAAAAGCGACACCTGTGTGGCTTCGGTGCCGACAGGCCTAACGTGGGTCCGGTTTGAAAAAAGTAAAGGCGATCCGCAGCATAAATAAAGGTAGGCGGGTGCGGCCATTATTAAAGGAAAAAGAAAGATGCTATTTACGATGCGCCACATTATTGGACAAAAATAGAACCTATACCCACCCACGCTTTTGCAAGCATCCAAACCCTGTCAGATAAAGTCAGTTAAAGCACGACACGTGACGGTTTATATTTTTTTAATAAGATGTGAAACGTGGAACATCGCCAGTCCCATCATTTATTAATATTAATTTTGCATCTATACCTAACTCAATGTCCAACCCATATACAGCAAATAACACCTATAAATGGTAAGGGAGCTTTCAGTTCTGGGGACAGCCACTACTGTTTCCTTCTTTGCTAACATGGCTGAAGTTGACCTTTCTGCTCTCTTTTCCAATCTCAGGGTCAAGGATGTAACGTCGAGCGATGAGCTAAAGAAACACATTCAGAGCGCCTCATATGAACGGAGTCGCTTGACCGAGCCGGGTGAGAACCAGCCGATGGATATTGAACAAGAGGGTGGTCCCCAAAGCCCCGGGATACTGTACCTCTACGTCGACTGCACGACGATGATGCAGTGCTTCCATGGACGGCACTTGCCCTACAATTGGAAGGGCGGCGCGTTCCTCACCAATCTTCCGCCGTACCAGAAGGATGTAAGCTTCAGCGAAGTGTCTCGAGGCCTTAGGGAGGCATCAGATGGCTTCGCATACGAGGATCCTGTCCGGAGCTCCTACTTCGCCGCCCTTGCTTTGCCGGGGCATGTCGCCAAGCTGGATGAGCAGATGGAGCTAACTTCGACAAACGGAGAGCCTCTGACCTTCGACCTCTATGCTGCCGACCAGCTTAGGCTGGAACCTCGTGCATTGGTGAGGCATGGGGAGTGCAAATTTGGAATGAACTGATGGCAACAGGCAGGTGTGACGGTGCCGAAGCCCGGTGGGTTTCAAGGTCTTTACGTGGTTTCCCAGTAAAAAATAAATGTAATAACATCATGTATCTTGGTTTGGTGTAACCGTCGCCCTAGATGCGATTTTCGTTTTTCCACTGAATGTATTTGTTTGCTTGAAATGAAACCTGCCTGTTTTGACATTTAGCTATGACATTCTCGGTTTATGTTTTTAATTGCTTTCGTCTTAAGGAAAATCCTTCACATAGCCGCAATATACGACCGAAGCTGGCCCACACGCCGTAATAGACGATTAGTTTGGCAAAAATAGCAATCAATGTCTCAAAAGAAGTCCCCACATTTTTTCATAATCCATGCAAAGTCGTCCTCCTTGAAAACTGATCAGTAACGACAAAGAAATTAGCCTACTTTAAAAAACCGCTATAGCATGAATTCAACATAAGGAAACCGAAAGTCAGAACGAAGACTTTTAATCTGGATTATTTGAACACCATAGCGACTGTTGGACAAAGTGTCATTTTCATGATTGTTGAATGATTTCTGTAGCAAATAGAAAACGTTATCAAACAACGTGGCCTTGGAGTAATCACCGGAGAAAAGGACCATGCCCAGATAATTTGGGTTGCTGACACTGGTGACCACCCACCTTTAAATACCTTCCCCTCCGATGCATTTTTGCCAAGCTAAACAAACCTAAAGTGGCATTCGAATGTCTCTTTCTTCCGGTAGCTCTCGACGGTTTCATGTCGATGATTTTCGTTGGATCAAGGAGCCCACTCGATTGAAGGCTCAGCTTATGAATGTGGTGGAGGCCTATAAGTCCGCGCGAACAGAGACGTTAAAGTACTATATACCATCTGCAACTGAGCATAGCACTCATGTAGAGGCAGCCAATGTCAATGAGATGGAAATGGAGCTGCATCCGGCTGGGTTTACGTTTCCGTTGTCCTTCATCTTTACCTCCCTGGCCCAGGCGAAAGCCTGCAAGGAGACCAGGCAACTCCAATACATGGCACAGTCGGATGGGGAATTGCTAGCCTGCGCCATTCCTCCATATCAGACAAATGTATCCATGGCTGCATTAAGGGAAATCCATAACTCCGTTTCGGGAGGAGCGTACCAGGGACAAGGAGCGATGGATTATTTTGTGGCAATCATCCCAAATGAAAATTTCGACTATCAAAGCTGCCAAATCGAGACACGAAGTGGTGGCAAAGGACTTTGCAAGATTTATAGCAGGGAACTGGGAGGGCCTTTGGCTTATGACGCAATACTGGCAATTGGCAAGGTGCTGCTGGAATAAACGGTGCGCCGACGATCCGGCGGGGGGTTCGATTTATATTTTGCACTATGTTACTGAACTTATATCGTGCTTGTTTCGTTGTGGCTCCTATGTGGCGGCCAAGTCATTTGTGTTAGAATAAAAAAGTTGGCATTAAGTCTTACTGTAGCTCTGTTTAGGTGTTGAAATATTCGTGTAATGAATGTTGTTGCGTCTCTGCCGCTTATAGGCGATTATTGTTCATGATGGCATTCCGATGCGGTCAATAATAGTAACGGTTACATGTTTTTGTTATGGCAACATTTTTATAAATTTATTGGTGATTAAATCGACATTCGATAATAACACTGAAAGATAACAACATTATAATAACGCTGCGCGCGTGATACAAAGTTTATTCGATACCCGGTAGCCCGGTACACTTAGAGATAACATGACAGAAGTCGAGAGAGCACGCAGGTTGTAGCCAAGGGAGTGACTTGCCGGTGGTCGAAGCAAAGTTGTCAGGTGTTCAAAACAAAGTTGCGTTGAGCAAAGGAGCATGAGGACTTTGCCGGAGAAGCGGGTGTTTGTAATGGGTGGGCTCCTTGCTGTAACTTTCATCGAGCATAGCCATTGGGGCGATTTCAGGACAAGGATAAACGACCGTTTGCAGGCCCGTGAAATGGAAGCGCAAATTTGCCCGTCGGCAGACGGCCAGGACGCCTTGTTTAAAGGGAGTCACTGAGATCTTGAGAACGATGAGGATGCCCTCCCGGCCATCGGTGACCCGCACAACGGCCCGTCGGTTCGCCATTGCTGCACACGCATTCCAAATTCATAAAACCTGGCTTTATAGCGTGTCGATTTTCAGTGCTCTTGATTGAAGAGCATTTAATATTCAAAAGGAAGCTTAGTGGACATCGAACAAAGTGGCTGAAGGCCAGCTTTTTAAAAGTTAGAATCCACTAGATAATCAACAATATCTACAAAGCATCGAATTCGGCTCAAGCACGAGGCTGACGCGGATGCCACTCGATTGCTAGTGGAAGGGTTCCTGTTTTCTAGCGTATCGAATTCACCGCTCACTATATGCTTTCCTGATTGGTTGATCTGCGGGCCCACCATTGACTACCACCAATATCGAAAGTGGGGCTGCTTCGATTGTTATGCTATATGTGAGATTCTCTTCGCAATACATGCAAGTTGGCAGATTCGGATAATCTCAATTGAGCTTAGTTCTTTATTTATTTATTTCGCATCTCGAAAAAGTTTCCAGAAATCAATAAAGAGGAGGTCAGGTGTTTAAATAGGTTGCAGCTGTGCTCTAAAATGATCAAAAGAGAATTTAGAGATTGAGGCACAAAACACTAATCCTGCTAAAGTATAAGCATGGAAGATGAGTTGGAAGATGAGTTGGAGCGTCAATTGCAAGCCATTTCCCTCATTACAGTCTTAGGTCCGGATGTGAAAGCTGAGCTTGAGGCGGCACTACTAGACTACCGCGACGATCTCGAAATCTGGAAAAGCCACGGTTACCCAGTGGTGGACCTCGATCAGACCGTGACGGTCGACAAGCTTCTTTACATGTATTTGGATCGAGCAACAGCAGACTGGTGTGTAAAGCATCGCTGCCTCCCTTTCAACAGTAGCAATTCAGCCGCAAAAGTGACCTCGCTGCCGCCATACCTTGCAGGCGTGGCAAGCGCTGAGGCGTTTGAGAAACTCAACTCCATTGTTGATGGGGGTGCTACCTTCCGTTCTGGTGAGCCTCCTGGCTACTTTGTGGCGCTCCCGTTCAGCAGCAGTTTCAAGAAAGCCGGCGAGATATCTGTGCGGACAGTGGACGGCGAGTGCGGCCCCTTCGATGTCTTTACCCGGCAGCGTCAACCACAGGATCAGAGTCATATGTTTTTTAAATGTGAAGAGATTGTATGTGCTGGAAAGAATGTATTTGTGTAATGATCTGCATAAATGTAATGTATTTTGACATAATGTTGTATTTCCTGGGTTATTTAATAAAAAACGTTGGTTTGTTTCGTTCGCATTTCAAATAATTTGACGAATTTATTCAGCAGCATATATAAAAATCAAACTTTAAAGGCGCGAAAAGAAATATTTATTTTATTGATTCGTACGATAATGGATAGAAGTACATAGTTGTTGCAAACTGTCGCAGGTTGAGAGATGACACCGTGGGAGAGAGCCAAGTTAAGTGACTTGCCGGAGAACTGACCATACAACCTAGCCTATGCCGCCTTCTCATAAAGTTTGGCTGCCAGGATCTCGTAAATTTTCGCAGCAACCGCGATGTCGTGACTAGCAAGACCAACCGGCATGAACGTGGCGGGTCCTTTCCAGTCCTCAAGTTCCTTCATGAGTGTTTTGTCACAGAGCACTTCTGCGTAGTTCTTAACACCGTCAGCCCTTCCATGCTCCGTCAGTTTCATGCCTCGCCTGGAGTAGTAAAGACTTAGAGGATCAACGTTACGCGCTTCCATCGCAACTAGATCATCTCCGACAAGCAGCCCCCCTTCTTCCAACAGGACATCGAAGTAGTCGGCTGGCATATCGTCTATTCCCAGAGATAACGTCACGGCATTACGGGCTATCTCGTGGGATTCAAAGACGGGCATTCCCGCGTTCGTCGCGGTTATAACAAAATTTGCTTTTGGCAATGTGCTTCGATCATGGACAGCATCCAACCTGAACCCAACCTTCGATCCGAGCTTCTCTACCATGGCTTGGTTAGAAATTCCATTGCGGCTTAGGACTGAAACGCACTTGATTCTACTCGCGGCGCCTTGATCAAGGGAAAGAATGACAGCCTCCGCGATAGGACCCGCTCCGAACAGGAACACTTCGACGTCCTGTTTGCCTCGCAGCAAAAGGTTCATACATGCGAGCGCAAACCAGCCAGTCCGGCCATTTGAAACTGGTAGACCTTCAAGAGAGATGAGCCGTCGGCCGCTTGCCTTGTCGCGAAGCAGGATGTCCACGTGACGTGGCGGTTGCCCAATTTCTGAATTGCACGGCGAAAAGTGAATATTTTTCACGCCGGAGTATTTTCCAAAGAATCCAACCAGTGCTCCTTCCCTCGAGCCATTCGCATCGCTTTCGAACGGAACGTAAACTTTCTTATGGCCGACCTGGCCGTTTGCGAAGGACTCCCAGTAAGTAGCCAGCGCTTCATCCACGAGAGCGGGGGTGACGAATACACCATGAACCGCTAGGTCGGACTCTGACCAATGCATCTTCGATAGTTGCGAGGCCATGTTGAGAGTGTTGAAATGCTATCTTTTTGAAATGGCTATGTGCTTAGAAACCGTTCAACGAGGGTATTTAAAGACCGGGCCAAGCTTGTGAAAATGACGCAGCACCGTGTGTTGGGAGTGGGTATTGATGATAGGATTTGCGCTGGCAGGTAATCATGAACAAGTGCATCACTAGTGGATGTTCCAATAAGCACATGCTTTTGCGACGTGTTGCAGATTCTCTAAACAGCGTTTCTATTGGCCCTTTTCGCTAGTGGGCATTTTTGAGCAAACAGCTTTGCATCCCATCGTGGCCACGTAATGCATGATTGTCCCGTTTGGGTAGATACAAGGAATTTTCGATCGGCGTTTATCCAACGGTTCTTTAAGCCTGATCCAGTGGTACCTAATCTGCTACCAGGCGTTATGGAACTTGCTTTGGCAGGATATATCAATTTGTCACGTGTATCTGTTTAATTGTTCGCGTGTTCGTTCGTGCGTTAATCTGCTGGAATGTTCGTAGAAGGCCTTAGCGCACTGAATGCAGGCCGCTCTGAGCATCAATATAATGCGGATGCCTGTTCCTCGTGTGACGTTGGTCGAGCTCCATTGCGCCATTGATGCAATCAAGTGTGAGCGCGACGAACAACCCACCTTTTGTGAATGAGGCCGCGAGATAAGCTCCTGCATCGATAGGAGCGGAATGGAATGGTTGGAGATCGCGCTGATGCCATGCTTGAAGTCATGGATGAAGGCATGCATGAAGCCAGGCATGAGGGAAAGTATCGTCGGATCGAGGTGATCACCGGTCGGAGCCAGCGGCGGAATTGGACTTATCAGGAGAAGGCGCGGATTCTTGCAGAAAGCGCGGAACCTGACGTGAACATCTCGGCCGTTGCCCGGCGCCGGGGCGTCAATCGCGGCTTGCTGAACGTCTGGCGTCGGGACGCTGGGCTGACCTCTCAACGAACTGCGAAGGCCGGCGTGCAGCAGACGATGTTCGTGTCGGTGACGGTGGTTGGCGATCGAAGGCCTCCCGGAAGCTCGCCGTCGGATGTCGCCCACTTGGCCGCAGGTCGAATTGAGATCGAAATTGCTGGCGCGCGCATGACGGTTATCGGCTCGGTAGCGCCTGAGCTGGCACAAGCGATGGTGGCATTGTTGCGAGGTCGCCGGTGATCGGAGTTTCGCCAAATGGTGTGAAGATTATGGTTGCGACGCAACCTTTCGACTTCCGGCGCGGCATGAATGGCCTGGTGGCTTTGGTGACGTCAGCCCTTGCGGCCGATCCGTATTGTGGCGACGTGTTCTTGTTCCGCGCCAGGCGTCTGGATCGGATCTGATTGAAGGATTGTCACGCTCGAAATCTGCCAAGACCCGCGGGACCAGCTCAAAGCCATCAGCTGGCTTGCAAGCAACCTGATTTTCTCGACCCATTTGCGCGAGGCTAAGTCTGACGTTACCTAACGTCAACTGCGATAAGCAGAGAGGCACGAATTTGCGTGCACCACGGCTAAATTGATTATTGTGGTGCTTACCTACCGCATAAGACGCCGACAGAAGTGTCCCACCCCGGGCTGTGACACACGTTAGATCTCTGCTCAACGCGCGACCTACATTCGTTCAAATGGCAACCGGTCCACAGCCGCCCGCAAAGCAGCGCAGAATTCACCAACAAGCCTCGGGGGAGTCTTGCCGCTGGGTAGCGCTATTGCAAAGTGATAAGGCACTGCCGGAATGAACGGTTTTCTACAAAGATCGCGATCGCCATAAAAGCTTGCGGTGAAGGGATCGACCAGGCCTACGCCAAGTCCCTTGCTCACCAAGTCGCAAACACTTAGGGCGAGGGTACTTTCGATGTGGCGGGCGCAACTGACATTGCTTTCGGCAAGGACGGCATCAAGTTGCATTCGAAGAAGGCTGTTAACACCCAACGAGATGAGTGTTTCGCCTTCGAGATCGCCGGGAGTAATAAAATCCTTTTCGCAAAGGCGATGCGTTGTTGGAACGATGCACTCAGCGCAAAAGGTCGGCAAAGGTTCCATGACGACACCGGGATGGTCGGCTGTTGTGAAGGAAATGCCGATATCGAAATGATGTAGCGCTACCAGCTCGAGAACAGTTCGCGAGGAGTCGTCATGCAGATAGATCGAAACGTCGGGTCGATCTGCCACGAAGGTCTGAATGACTTCCGACATGAAGCTCATCGCGAGCGCGGTATAGCATGCCACCCGCACGGAACCGAGTTGCGACTTCCGAAGGTCATCGGCCACCTTTCCGATTCGATCGATACCATGGAAGTGCAAAGAAACTTCCTTGAACAGGATAACCGCCTCCGGTGTGGGGCGAAGCCTATTCCCAATTCTTTCGAATAGCCGAAAGCCCACTTCTTCTTCCAAATCTCGGACTAAGCGGCTGATCGCGGGCTGTGTGATACCCACCATATCGGCAGCCGACGTCATGCCGCCGGTGAGCATCACTGCGCGAAAGACCTCGAGTTGACGGGACTGCAACATTCGAAAGCTCACATCCTTCGTTCATTCTTACAGTTAGTTCACGCTGCTCGTCAAAGTGGCCTTCAGCGTAGGGACGGGTTCTAAATACGGCACGAAATCGGTCGCAACTCAATCCCTCCCAATAACATTTGCTTATAGGCGCATGCCATTTCATGTCCTTGTGATATCGATCATATGGTCTATCCTCGTGACCACGGGCTAAAGGAACCGCCCGCGCTGGACCGCAAACTTCCACGAAAAAGGATGGCGGCCAGGTGAACAGCGATCTCTTGAGGTGAACACATGAAGTACCGCACTATGCTGTCCACGGCGGCGTTTGCCGTTGCAATGATGACGTCTCCTGTGACTGGCAATGCACAGGAGCAAACCGTAAAGATTGCTACTGAAGGGGCGTACGCGCCGTGGAATTTCACAGAAGGCGGAACCCTGAAAGGCTTCGATATTGATCTTGCCAAGGATCTCTGCGCACGCGCCAAGCTTACCTGTGAAATCATTCCGCAAGCTTGGGACGGCATCATCCCCGGTCTCAACGCCGGCAAGTACGACGCTATCATCGCGGCGATGGGGATCACCGAAAAGCGCCGCCAGGCCATCGACTTTACGATCCCCTACGCTCGTGCACGCAACGGGTTTTTCGCAGAAAAAGGCTCAGATCTGGCAAAGCTGCCAGGGACTGGAGACATCGTCAACCTCGCAAAAGCCGATGATGCGACGAAGGCCTCTATCGAAAAAATGCGACCCTTGCTGAAGGGTAAGGTCATTGGCGTACAGACGTCGTCAACAAATGCCACGTTCCTCGAACAATATTTCAAGAACGAGGTTGAAGTCCGTCAGTACAAGACCAGCGAAGAAGCGGAGTTGGATCTCCTCTCCGGCCGCGTCGACGCGATTGTCCAATCCAACATTTCCCTCGCGACGACAAAGAAAGATGCAAAGTTCGACGCTTACGAAATTTATGGCCCGACGTTCTTTAACGGTCCGTTTGGCGCCGTGGGTATCGGCCTCCGTAAGGGCGATGAAAAGCTGAAGGCTTCGCTCGACAAAGCTGTGCAGGAAGCCATCGACGATGGAACCGTGAAGCGCCTGGCACAGCAATGGTTTGCGGTCGACGTCACTCCGGTCGGCGAATAGCGACCGATTGATCTGCGGCGGCAGGCCTCTGCTCGCCGCCTCTTCGCTTTAAGGTGAATGACGAAATGACCTGCTCACATAAAAATATTGGGGAATGTCGTCTCGGCAGTCTGATCTCGTGGATATCACGCGACGATTGGCCACGCGCGATGGGGGGGCTATGATCGACTATCTCACACTTATGGGCGTGGGACCGGACGGCTGGGGCGACGATCTTGCGTTTGGAGCTTTGGTTACGCTTTCTGTCGCCCTCGCCGGATTCTTGATCGGCGCCGTTTTGGGGTCACTTATTGCGTGGGCGCGAATTGCCGGCACTTTGCCCGTCAAACTCCTTGGCGAGGGGTATACGACCGTGCTGAGAGGTATTCCTGATCTCCTCGTCATCTACCTCTTCTACTTCGGGGGAAGCGCCGCGCTTGGAGCGATACTGGGTCTATTCGGGCATCAAGGTTTTGTCGCTATTCCATCATTCGCAGTTGGTGCCGCGGCTATCGGCGTTGTTTCCGCCGCCTATCAGGCTGAGGTCTTTCGGGGATCGTTCAATGCGCTCTCGAAAGGCGAGATGGAGGCTGCGCGAGCGGCCGGCATGCACAACGCACTCATGTTTCGACGCATCATAGTCCCGCAGTTACTCCGCCATGCGATACCTGGGCTCAGCAATGTGTGGCTTCTCGTGCTCAAAGAGTCTGCGCTGGTTTCGGTAATCGGGCTCGCCGAGCTCATGCGAACAACGCAGCTTGCTGCCGGATCGACGCGAATGCCGTTTGATTTCTTTCTGTTCGGCGCCGCGATCTACCTTGCAATCACCTTTGTATCGACCTTGGTATTTGCGCACATAGAGAGACGATCGCGACGCGGCTACCGGGAGGCAATGCAATGAACCCGCAATTCATTTGGGAAACTTTCCTGGCCCTTCTTGAGGGGGTCCCGGTCACGTTGCAACTCACTGCCATCTCAGTGCTGATGGGCATGATTCTGGCATTAGGCCTTGCGGTTTTGCGATTGAGCCAATTTTGGCTCGCTCGTTACTTTGTCGCGAGCTATGTGTTCGCGTTTCGCGGTTCGCCTATGCTGATCCAGATCTTCCTGATCTATTACGGGTTAGGACAGTATCGCGCCGTCCTTCAGGATCTACACCTTTGGTATCTGTTTCGCGATCCCTACTTCTGCGTCCTGCTTGCTTTGTCGTTGAACACCGCAGCCTACGGATGTGAGATCATCCGGGGAGGGCTGCAATCGGTGCCTGCACAGCAAGTCGAAGCGGGTCGGGCTTGCGGAATGTCAGGTTTTTTGTTGTTCCGCCGGATTACGCTCCCTATTGCGGTACGAAACATCGTTCCGATTTACGGGAACGAGATAGTGCTGATGGTAAAGGCGACATCCCTGGCGTCGATCGTCACTATCATGGAAATCACCGGTATCGCCGCCAAGTTGATCTCCGAGACCTACCGCGCCTTTGAAGTATTCACTGCGGCCGGTGCTTTGTACCTCATCATCAACTTTGTCCTCATGCGCATGATTGCCTTTGTGGAACGCCTTCTTTCACCGCATCTCCGGCGCTCAAGAAATGCCCCGGATCCACAGACCGCGATCATAGCAACACACTAAGTCCCATAGGGGGAGAAAATGACAGCAATTCCAGCCGTTTCATTGCGCGAAATCCGAAAGAAGTTCGGGCCGCTGGAGGTATTGAAAGGGGTGTCTTTCGACGCCAGAGAAGGTGACGTCATTTCGATCCTCGGTTCCTCCGGGTCCGGCAAATCGACAATGCTGCGCTGCATCAACATGCTTGAAGTTCCAACAAGCGGCTCGGTGAGTATCTGCGGAGAGGCGATCGAGACGCGGGTAAAAAACGGCACGACAAGGCCGGCCAATCAACGGCAGGTCGACCGCATCCGCTCGGAGGTGGCCATGGTTTTCCAAAGTTTCAATCTTTGGTCTCATATGACGATCCTGGAAAATATCATCGAAGCGCCTGTTCACGTTCAAAAGCGGTCCAGGCCGGAATGCGTTTTGGAAGCCGAAGCTCTTCTTGAAAAAGTGGGTATTGCCGGTAAACGACATGCGTATCCTTCAGAGCTTTCTGGAGGCCAGCAGCAAAGGGCGGCAATTGCCCGCGCCTTGGCGCAGAAGCCGAAAGTGTTGCTGTTCGACGAACCCACTTCTGCGCTCGATCCGGAACTTGTTGGCGAAGTACTGACAGTTATGAGAGGTCTCGCGGACGAGGGCCGCACGATGCTCGTGGTAACGCACGAGATGTCTTTCGCGAAGGAGGTTTCGGACCGGGTCCTCTTCTTGCACCAAGGCCAGATCGAGGTGGACGGACACCCTGAGGAGATCTTCAGAAAGGGTATCAATAATCACTTCGACCAATTCACCTCGAGGGTGCACTGACGTTCGAGCTGGCGCCTTCGCGCCTTAGAATTGAACGAGTTGTATCCCCTGCGTCGACCAGTTTCGGCGATCCGTCGCTATGCATTCGCATGCGGTGGTAGATTTGTGCGTATTCACCGTAGGCATTTTTGATGTTCAAGAAGCTGCATGAAGTCCGGGAAGAGGGTTTGACTGTCGTTGTTGACGGGGAGCCTGTTTCGGCTGAAGCGGGAGAGAGTGTAGCGGCGGTTTTGCTGCGTCTTGACCCTCTGTGGTCCCGCACGACGCCGGTGTCTGAAGAACGGCGCGCGCCTTATTGCATGATGGGCGTCTGTTTCGAATGTCTCGCGCTGGTCGATGGAGCCTCGGTCCAGACTTGTTTGGTCCCGGTCAAGGACGGGTTGCATGTCGATCGCCAACTCGGTCGCAGGAGGATCGCTTCGTGAGTCGTCGTGTTGATCTCTTGATCGTTGGTGCAGGTCCCGCAGGGATGTCGGCGGCGACAGTCGCGCGCCGGCATGGCCTGGACGTCCTTCTGGTTGATGAACAGCCGGCGCCTGGCGGGCAGATCTGGCGTAACATCGAACAGGTGTCAGGTACACCACGAATGTCGGTTCTCGGCAAAGCCTATGAAGAGGGGTTGGCCGTCGTGGGTGCGTTTCGTAAAAGCGGTGCAGCCTACGAGCCCGGCACTCAGGTCTGGCAGATCGAGGGCGGGGCCCGTGCTTTCATGACGCGCGACGGCGCAGCGACCTCGGTTGAGGCGGGCAACCTACTGCTGGCCACAGGTGCCCAAGAGCGCCCCGCGCCGTTTCCAGGTTGGACGTTGCCAGGGGTCATGACGATCGGCGCGGCGCAAATCGTGCTAAAGACATCCGATCAGATCCCGTCTGACCCGGTCTGGATCGCAGGCACCGGGCCACTGTCGCTTCTTTATGCAACTCAGCTCCTCAATGCAGGTGGCCGGATCGCCGGTTTCCTGGACACGACGCCGCCGGGCCGCATGGCAAGGGCCCTTCCGAAGTTCGCCGAGGCCGCGATAAGCGCACCGGCCGACCTCGTAAAGGGGCTAGGCTGGCTAATATTGTTGAAGCGGCATGTCCCGTTCATCTCCGACGTCGCCGAGATTGAGGCGATCGGCACAAACCGGCTGGAGCGGATCCGCTACGTTACGGCCAAAGGGCGTGGCGCGACGGTCGATGCTCGATTGCTATTCGTGCATGAGGGCATCGTCCCGACAATCCATCCGACGCTTGCGTTGGGATGCAAACATGTCTGGAACACCGACCAAGACAGCTTTGCCCCCGAACTCGATCCTTGGGGCGAAACGTCGGAAAGCGGCGTGTTTGTCGCGGGTGACGGTGCCGGCATCGGCGGTGCGACCGCCGCATGTCTGCGCGGAGAACTTGCCGGTCTTGGAATTGCGCTAAAGGCCGGCAGTCTTTCGGGGACCGAAGCCGACGCGGCGGCAAAGCCCATTCGGGCGAGATTGAAGCGTGCGCTTCGCTCGCGTCCCTTCCTCGACCGGCTCTATGGCCCGCGCGAGAAGATCTTCGTTCCAGATGACCAAACAATCGCTTGCCGTTGCGAAGAGGTGACTGTCGCCTCTGTGCGCGCTCAGATCGCGGGAGGGCGCCCAGGGCCAAATCAGGTCAAAGCCTTTACACGCGCTGGAATGGGTCCCTGTCAGGGTCGTCAATGTGGTTACACCATCGCACGGGTTCTTGCCGCGGCGGAAGGACGAACGGCTCCAGACGTCGGCCTCTACCGTATTCGACCGCCGCTCAAGCCGGTAACGCTTGGTGAACTCGCATCACTCGATGGCGCGGATCAAAAGCGATGACAGGAAAAGCACTGGACACTATTGTCATCGGAGGTGGCTTGCATGGACTCTCGGCGGCACTTCACTTGGCGCGCGCCGGCCGGAAGGTGATTATTCTCGAGCGTTCCTGGGTGGGCCGCCACTCCTCTGGCGGGACCGCGGCAGGCGTTCGCACGCTCAATCGCGATCCGGCCGAGCTTCCGATTTCATTGGAAGCCATGGATATGTGGCACCGGATCGAGACGATCGTCGGCGACGATTGCGGTTTTCATGCCAACGGCCAGATCGAGGTTGCCGAGTTCGAACACCATTTGCCCGAGATCGAGCAGCGCTATGCAATGACGCGAGCAGCGGGATACGAGAATGAAGAACTGATCGAGCGAGCAGAACTGCGCCGCTTGGTGCCTGCGTTAGCGCCGCATTGCGTCGGGGCCATCATAGCGCGTCGGGACGGGGCAGCCGATCCGCACCGCACGCTGAGGGCCTTCCGCCAGGCGACCGAGGCAGCCGGCGTCATGATCTATGAAGGGGCAGGGGTCACATCCGTCGAACCGGTCGGCGGCAACTGGCGAGTTCGAACAGAAACGCAGGACTTTGTCGCTCCAACTGTAATAAACGCCGCCGGCGCCTGGGCCGACAAGATCGCCACGATGGTCGGTGATAACGTTGAGGTGGGGCATAAGGCATCGATGATGATCGTAACGGAGCGGGTCGCGCCCTTGCTCAAACCGGTTGTCGGCGTTGTTGGTCGTCCACTATCGTTTAAGCAGTCCGATCAGGGGACGTTGGTGATCGGTGGAGGCCTGCAGGGGCGTGCTGATCTCGAAGCACAGCGGAGCTTCGTCGACTATAAGGAACTATCGCGCGGGGCGAAAGCTGCGACAGATCTGTTCCCGGCTGTCCGACAGGTCCGCATCGTGAGAACCTGGGCGGGGATGGAATCCACGCCGAAAGACAAATTGCCGGTATTGTGCGCCTCCCCGAACGCGACTGGCGTGTTTCATTCCTTCGGTTACTCCGGACATGGCTTCCAACTCGTACCAGTCTGCGGCGCAATCATAGCAGACCTCGTTATTCACGGCGGCACAAACAGGTCAATCGAAGCTTTCAATGTCGAAAGGCTGTTCAAACGTAGTGAGGCAGCATGAAGTTGATGTTGCTTCAAATGCTTCCCGGGCCGGTCCATCCCTGCAACGTGTCGATGATGGGAACCCGTTCGGTCGACCCCGAGGAGAGGCGCCGGGTTGCGGAGATCGGTATCGAAGTCGTCGACATGCGGGTTTTGGACGAGCAGGGGGGTCTTGCGCCCGTTGGAGGCTTTTCTCAATCGAGTGAACAAGACCAACGGCCGACTGCGCGATCTGGACGAGCGCGGGCGTACTGCCCGGCTGATGACCGATCTCGCCGCAAGCCTATTCGGCCGGCCAGTGTCGGATCGGGTGACAATAACATTTTGAGCAACTGGGTTTAGCCGATGCGTTCGAGGTCCGCATCTCGCATGCGAATGATTCCAATAACGCATGAGGACGGAAATGAAAGTTGGAGTAGCCGGGGCGGGATCGATCGCCATCGGATATGCGGCGTTTCTTCTAAAGAATGGGCATGAACCGATGATCTGGTCGCGGTCACGTGAAAGGACTGCCGCTTTCGCCGCCGGCACGCCGGTGAAGATCACCGGCGCGATAAACACCGCGTTCCATCCTCATATCTGCGCGAGCGCCAAGGAATTGGCCGAGGCCGATGTCATCGTGCTGGCGCTGCCTGCCTATGGCCACCGCTTCGTTCTCGACGCTCTTCTACCGCACCTCAGCACACGTCATTCGGTGATCATCAGCGCCCATCTTTCCTTTGCGGCGCTTTATCTCGCCAGCAAGTTGGCCGAGCGGCAGATCGAGATCCCGATCACGGCATGGAGCACGACTGTTCTGACCTGCAAGCCGCGGGCAGCGGATACGTTCAACATCGGTGCCATAAGGACAAAGGTCGATATGGCGACCGTGCCGGTTCGTTTCGCAGAGCGGGCGCATGGAACCTGTGTCGCACTATTTGGCGATCGCTTCGACGTGAAGGACGATATCCTCACGATTGCCTTGAGCAACCTTAATCCCCAGGACCACATGGGGATCGCGCTGTGCAATCTGTCGCGCATCGAGCGAGCCGAAGATTGGGGTCAGAATACTAATGTCACACCTGCTGTAGGCCGCTTCCTCGAAGCGCTCGACCTCGAAAGGCTCGCAATCGCTTCCGCCTTCGGCAAGACGGTCCGGTCGACCTTCGATCACTTCCGCTTGTCGTTCGACATATCCGGCGCATCCGTCTCGAAAATATCATCAATCCTTGCTGAGCGCGGAAGCGATCCTGCAGGCCCGAAGAGCCTTGACACCCGCTACGTGCTCGAGGACGTCCCCTTCGGTCTGATCCCGACCTTGCATCTGGCAAACGCCGCCGGTGTGCCGGCACCTTTGCATGAAAGTGGTGTCCGGATCCTGAGCGCCTGCTATGGACGCGACTTCTCCGAGGAAAACGACCTGCTTCCACACGTCGGCCCGCTTGACCTGCCCACACTCAAGGAGCGGGTGGTCACCGGGTACGCGGTCACGGCCGGACCCGCATGATCCGGCCTTGCCCGACAGTCCATCAAACTAAGAAGAGGTCAGAAGATGCCTGCAATTGCCAACCTCAATATCGTTCCGTTCATCAGCGTTGAAAACATGATGGACCTGGTGGTCAGCACCGGCATCGAGAACTTCATTGTCCAACTGGCTGGCTACATCGAAGACGATTTTCGTCGCTGGGAGAGCTTTGACAAAATTCCTCGGGTGGCCTCGCATTCCCGAGATGGCGTGATCGAGCTCATGCCGACCAGCGACGGCTCGCTCTATGGCTTTAAATACGTCAACGGCCATCCGAAAAACACGAAGTCGGGACGCCAGACGGTGACCGCCTTCGGCGTGCTCTCCGATGTCGATAGCGGCTATCCGCTGCTGTTCTCCGAAATGACAATCCTGACGGCTCTGCGAACGGCGGCCACCTCCGCGATCGCGGCGAAGTATCTGGCCCGCAAAAATGCGCGCACGATGGCGCTGATCGGTAATGGCGCCCAGAGCGAGTTCCAGGCTTTGGCCTTCAAGGCGCTCCTCGGTGTCGATCGGATACGGCTTTACGATATCGACTTGGAGGCGACTGCTCGCTGCAGCCGCAATCTGCAACGGTTTGGTTTCCAAATCGAGGCATGCAGCTCGGCAGAGCAGGCGGTCGAAGGCGCCGATATCATCACGACGGCGACTGCTGACAAGCATAATGCCACGATCCTCAGCGACAACATGATCGGCCCTGGCGTGCATATCAATGGTGTCGGCGGCGACTGCCCAGGCAAGACTGAGATGCATCGCGATATCCTGCTGCGTTCGGACATCTTCATCGAGTTTCCAGAGCAGACGCGGATTGAAGGCGAGATCCAGCAGCTCGCTTCCGATCATCCAGTGACCGAGCTGTGGCGTGTTATGACGGGCCAGGAAACCGGGCGGACGAGCGACAAGCAGATCACGCTGTTCGACAGTGTCGGCTTTGCAATTGAGGACTTTTCGGCGCTCCGGTACGTTCGAGATCAGGTGGAGGGGTCGAAACACAGCATCCCACTCGATCTTCTGGCTGACCCTGACGAGCCAAGAGACCTCTTTGGTATGCTCCTGCGCCGTGAAGCGCTCCTCGCGTCGGCCTAGTTCCGGAAGGGGGGCACACGACTACCCCGCTGGAGAACGGGAATGATACATTCATTCCCCAAGGATGAATTAGCAATGACCTTTCTCAACCTGCTTCCAATCTTGATGGTCGGCCCCAGTTCCATAAACTGGATTATCTGAGAAGTTATAACATTACTGCGTTGCCGAGGAGAATAAGGTGCTGTCACCACTCGAAAATGCATGCCTCCGGTGGGTGTCTCAAGACAGAACTCTAGCCGAAATCGCATCGCTAGAAGGCAAGACAATCATTGAAATAGAGCAACACCTGGAGCGCGCGATGATTTTGTTGGATGCCAACTCTATCAAGGAGGCGCTCGACAAAGCGGGCATTCCGCCATCTGAATGATGTTTGCGATGCTCGCCACTTTGAGAGGTCAGGCACGTTGGTGGACGAATTCCCGGAATTCCTAAGAAACACTCAGGCGGGCATTGGTGCGGGCTGTAGGGTATAGCCAAGCGACTTTGCCCTTCGTTCGAGATTGGTGAGGACGCGTCGGCGGTAACGCTCCTGGTAATAAGAGGCTCCTGGATCGCTGTATTCCATGCCGTGACGCAGCGTATTGTAGAACAGAACAGCGATTTTGCGGGCGGTGGCGGTGACCGCCTTGGCCTTGCCAACACGCGCGGACAAACGCCGAAAGAATGCCCCCAAGGCGGTCTGAGTGCGCCCGACCGCAACCGCGGCAAGCCGCAGTAGCGCCGCGGCCCGGCTGCCAGATCGTCGGGTTCGTGAGGACAGCACCTTGCCGCCGGAGATTTTGTTGCTTGGTGAGAGGCATAGCCAGGAGGTAAAGTGCTTGGCATCAGGCCAGGCCGAGAGATCGGTCCCGCATTCTCCGACCAATTTGAGCGCCAGATAAGGCCCGAGCCCATGAATCTGGGTGACGTCGCAGCCGAGCAATGCTTGCAGTGCGGCGCGAACATCGAAGGCTGGGCTATTGGATTGCTTCTTCGTTGTCCGTACGGGCGCCAGTTTGCCTACAGGGCCGCCGGACGAGGCCTTCCGCAACCGTTTCAAGACCGCCTCGATGCGCACGTCACACTGCGCCACTTTACCTTGGTAGACGTCGTACAACTCCAGCGCCTGGGTCAGCGCAAAGATGTGCTCTTCGCGATCATTGCCGACGAGCGCTTGACGGATCGTTTCCACAGACGCATGGCAGCGTGGGTCGCGATGGGTCGCCAGCTTCGCCGGGTCGCGCTCCCCGGCCACAATCGCACGGATGATGGCCATACCTGTCGCGCCGGTGATGTCTGTTACCACGTGGTGGAGCTGCAGATTCATTTGCGTCAGCGCCTTTTGCATGTGCTGGATGTGCGAGGCGGCGTAATCCAGCAAGCGTTCGCGCTGGCGCAGATAGGCGCGCAGGACGGCAACTTCGCCCTTCAGCCGGAAGCTGGCCCTCAGCAATCCGTATTCATGCAAACGCTGCAGCCATTGCGCATCGCTGATATCGGTCTTGCGGCCCGGCACATGCTTGGCATCGCGAGCGTTGACCAGGATGACCTCGAAGCCACGCTGGTCGAGTATCTCGAAAACCGGGATCCAGTAGACCCCCGTGGACTCCATCACCACCGTGCGCACGCCGCACTGCTTAAACCAGTCCGCCAACCGATGCAGATCGCCGGTGAAGGTTCCAAAACTGCGGACTGGCTCGGAAATCTTGTCGGGCCTGACGGCGGCTACGTGCATCGTCGCACCGATGTCGATTGCAGCCGCATCTGTGTGTGTGGGGGAAATATCGCGTTTGTTGCGAGACTTCATTGTTCCAGACATGGCAGGCTTCTCCTATTCGGTTGACGAATGGAGGGGCTGGGCTGTGCCAAAAGATCAAATTCCTAACCGGGATCGCCGCAAACGGCGTCGCCACTCTCAAGTGCGCAGCAGCCCATGGACCACGTTAGGTAACGGGGTTATATACCACCAAAATGCGGACGGTCGCTCTCCTCCAGCTCCACACTAGCATACCGTTTCTATTCCCGCAGGCGGGACACCGGCCCGCGACTGGTTAGGTAGCAAAAGCCGCCAGAATATTCCGGTATGAGGTACCATGCCACCAACCATAACCGCGTGGATGTATGCGCTAAAGCTTATCATGGTTGCTAGTCCACTGTCGGCATGCAGTCTCGGACTTGAATTGCTTCATTCGCGGATCCCACGGCGGAAAGAAACCCGAAGGCAGTTTCGTCGGCCGCGAGATGAATGGCTGATAGGCGGTCGGTTGCGAAGGCGCCCGTATCTAGGTTCAACCTGTTTCGCCGCATTTTTGGCAGCCCGCTCGACGTCGGAGTGTGCCCATGGATGACCATTTTTTCGAACGATCCCGAGTAGCTTAGAAATGGCTCTCGAATCCATCTCAGATCGAAGAGCGACTGTCGTTCGAATGAAACGTCTGGCCTTATGCCCGCATGTACGAATACGAATCTGTCGGATCGTACCATGTCCATTCCCCGCCGCAGCACCTGCGCCTCGCTAGTTTCAGATAGGATTGCCGCGATCCGGTAAGGGTCAAGATCCGGATCGATGCCAAAGGATCTAACGGTGGCGACACCACCATTCTGCATCCAGGTGTGAAACGGCGCCGCCTTGCGTTCCGCGTTCAGGAACGAGAGCATGAGTTCCTCGTGATTTCCCAAGATGAGAACCGATTCCGTCATCGCGTCCAGTTCATCGGCGACGAGCTTCAGAGCAAGCCGCGAATCCGGCCCGCGGTCGATGATGTCGCCAAGGAAGACGACGCGACGGCCTCCAACGTTGCCCTCCATTGTTTCCAGGAGAGCTTCGAGCAGGTCGGCACGACCGTGGACATCGCCTATCGCGACTGTATCAGCCGTGAAGGGAGCAATGGTCGCGACGTCATAGGCCGTTGCGGCGATCATGTTCTCCGAGATCATCGTACTCGTCAAAGGCCTTTCTCCGTATGCCATAAACGGCGTGGTTGCCGTCGTGCAGGCTGGCGATTGCCTTCCGGACGAGGCTGACAAACGCTTTATGCTCCTCTTCCGAAACACCTTCGAACTCTGCTTCGAAGAAGTCGTCAGAAAGTCTCCGGCCTTCCGTGAGAGATCCTTCTACATAACTCTTCACCGCCCGGTGGAGTTCGACCCTGTACCGGGCCTCCATCTCGATCATGCTGCGATCACGTCCCATATAGGCATGGTAGCGACTGGCTGAAGCCACGTAGCCCTTTGCATAGGCGGCAGCTATCACGTCTGAGCGTCCAAGCTCATAGAAAGTCAGCAGACCCCTGGTATATTCGGTCTTGTCGACGTTCAGGAACGAGAGTGGTGAGAGTCCTGCCTTAAGGAGCGGAACGTTCGCCATCAGTCTGCCCGTCCTCTTGTTCACGTCGACAAAGAACTGCAGATAGCTGATCGTCGTCATGAGGAACAGGCTCTGCTCGAACGGGTTTGCGATCTGTGCAGCCTTGTTCGCGATCTTTTCCAGCTCGTCCTCAAGCCTTGCGGGGATCGACAAGGGGATATACGCCGAGTTGCCCACGCCCACGATATGTTGCCGCACCACGCCGACTTGCCTTTCGTCGATTAGGCCGGACGACAGGAGCGAGTGCATCGTTTTGAATTCACGCACGTCGATCTCGATGTCCTGGATGTAGTCGATGAGGTAATTGATCGCAGCCTTATGATTGAGGATCATCAAGGTCTCGTCCGCTTCCTTGCCTTCGGCGATTTTGCCGTACTGGACGAGAACTTCGGTGTCGATATAACTGTAGGTATTGCCCTCAAGGCTAGACGACGCGTAGGCGAGGTCGACGAGCAGCTTTTGGGCGATCGCCCTGGAGTATGTGCTCGCATCCATCTCCGCGCCGCCGCCGGCCTGGGTCATTGAATCAAGATCGCCTGGCGAAAACCATGCGGTCTCGTTCGGGATGTACCGATCGATGAAGTCGGGATTGTAGTGCACCGCGCGCCGCTGTGTCCCCGGTACGGCGAAGTAGTCGTGATAGTCGTCGTATCGATAGACAGTCGCGCGGCCCCGCCCTTCCTGGCGGATGCGTTGGTCTGCAATCAAACCTATAAGGCGTCTGGAAACGGTTGGCTGGCTGCTGGGAGTTTCATTGCGCTCCAGCCAGCTCAAAATCTTCGGAACGGTGTCGTTCCCGCTCCTGACTGCCTCCACGATCAGCTTGTCTTGTTCGTTCATTTGAATAGATTCCCGAATGGATTTACTGCTATCACGCCCTGTAGTCTCTACGTATGAATTGATCCATGAATTGCAAGAGACAAGGGAAATTGTTTCACGGCGAGCACTTTCAACGCCTTAGTCCATAGGATGTTTGGGCTGAGACGAATTGTTGAATAAATATGTGAATTTCAAGATCGATTGCAAGGCAGATCGAGTGAATAGATTTGTGAATAGATTTTGCGTATCTTGGCTAGCGGATCACGAAAAGATACTTGAACCCTAGGTCGCCACCCAGATCATGGATGTCATGATTGTCGTCTGGTGGTAATTGCTACCTAATTGCGCGAATTCCACCCGAGACGACGACCGGCCAAACGAGCGCTAACCAATTTGATCATCGACCACATCGGCGCGCTCGTATGAGAAAAGTATCGCCTGAACGATACGCAAGCCATCGGATTTCAAGTCAAGCCCTTAATCATCCTCCAGCCAAGTCTGAAATGTTCCACGCGTTGAATAATAACTGCTTTCAGCCCTCTTGCCTTTTTGCTCGAGAGCCTGCCAGCGATATAGAAGATCTGTAGTTTGCGTTCCGTTGCCCAGCGTCGCCGCCGGGCGTTCCAGATCATCAGATCAAGCTGTCGAAACTCGTTAGAGTCCATCACCAAGCTTTTGCTTGAGCCTTCGTGCTAATGCTGAGTGTCCGGTCTAAGGTGGGAGCAGTTTAGATCCAATGATCGCGAAACCGCGATTATGGTAAGCGCCGTCTCCGCCCCATTGGATTGGCTGTATTTTGAGGCTTGCTGCGTGTGCGAGAAGGCTTCCAGGACTATCTGGAGATTTGCATGGCAGATGATGGATTTGTTGGGCGCTACGAAATTGTCGAGCCGCGCCGCGGAAACCGGCGTTGGCCAGATGATGTGAAGGCGCGGATCGTGGCGGAAAGCCTTGAGCCTGGTGTTCGTGTTGTTGATGTCGCGCGCCGTCATGACGTTGTTGCGCACCAGCTTTCCTTGTGGCGCCGGCAAGTGCGCGAGGGCACTCTGGCGTTGCCTTTTGAGACTATGTCGGGCCTGTCGGAGAGCGGCGATGCCGAGCCTGCATTTGTGCCTTTGGCGATTGCGGCAGAGCCGAGCGCGGCGGTGAATGTCTTGGCGCCGCCGCTGCCGAAGGCGGTTTCGCCGGTCTTGACGTTGGAGATCGGCCCGGATGTTGTGATGCGGGTTCCCGGCGATGTGCCGGTTGAACGTGTGGCCGCTCTGGTGCGAGCCATGCGAGGGATGGCATGATCGTCGCGGGCCAACGACTGCCGATCCTGATTGCAACGCGGCCGGTGGACTTCCGCTGTGGGCATCAGGCGCTGGCTCTGATGGTGCAGACCGAGTTGAAGCTCGACCCGCATTCCGGGGTGACGGTGATCTTCCGGTCGAAGCGCGGTGATCGCCTGAAAATCCTGGTGTGGGATGGCACCGGAATGGTGCTAACCTACAAAATTCTTGAACATGGAAACTTTGCCTGGCCCAAGGTTCAGGATGGGACGATGCGTCTTTCCAGGGCTCAATATGAGGCTTTGTTCGAAGGTCTTGACTGGCGACGGGTCATGGCGCAACGGGTGACCGCGCCGTCCGCGGCAGGGTGAATATCCGGCCGTCTTTGCATTGTTTTATTTGGCTTTTTTGTGCTGCCTTGCTATAAGGCCGCATGTCGTCGCCCCTTGATCTCAGCCTGTTTCCGGACCTTCCGCCCGAGGTGGTCAAAGCCTTTGCGGCGATGCAGTTGGAACTGTCGGTCGAGCGTGCTGCACGTCAGCATGAGCAGGCTGTGGTGGCCGAAAAGGACGCGTTCATCGCCGAGTTGAAGGAACTGATCGAGAAGCTTGAGGGGCAGGTTCACGACTATCGGCGCACGAAGTTCGGGCCGAAATCGGAAAAGCTCGATCCGGCGCAGATGGAACTGGCGCTGGAAGACCTTGAAACGGCGATTGCCGAAACACAGGCGCGGATCGCCGCCGTCGAGAAAAAGATCGAAGCCAGCGCATCCGATCCGGACAAGGCCGTTCCTCGCAAGGAGCGTAAGGCCCGTGCACTGCCCGAACACCTGCCGCGGGTCGAGAGAGTGATCGAGCCTGAGAGCATCGTTTGTCCCTGCGGTTGCGGCAACATGGTCCGGATCGGCGAGGATCGGACGGAACGGCTCGACCGGATTCCGGCACGCTACGAGGTGATCGTCACGATCCGCCCGAAATACGCATGCCCCAAGGGTCGAACGGGCGTCGTCCAAGCCAGAGCGCCGGCGCATCTCTTGGAAGGGAGCTGGCCGACGGAAGCCCTTCTGGCTGAGATTGCCGTCTCCAAGCATTCCGAACATATGCCGCTCAACCGGCAGGCCGAGGTCATGGCGCGACACGGGGTGCCGATAGACCGCACGGTCCTGGCCGATTGGCTTGGGCGCACGGGCAGCGAAATCGCACCGGTGGTCGACCACATGGCCGAACGGCTGCTGTGGGAAAGCACGCGGCTCTATGTCGACGAGACAACAGCTCCGGTTCTTGATCCGGGGCGCGGCAAGACGAAGACCGGTTATCTCTGGGCCGTGTTGCGTGACGACCGCGGCTGGAATGGCTCCGCGCCGCCGGGCGTGGTGTTCCATTACCGGCCCGGACGTAAAGGCGAATATGCCGCTGAAATCCTCGACGGCTTCAACGGGACAATCCAGGTGGATGCCTACGGTGGTTACTCTCACCTCGCCACGTCGGATCGGATGGGTGGCGATCCCTTGAAGCTGGCTTTCTGTTGGGCGCACGGGCGCAGAAAGTTGATCAAGGCCACGCCAAAGAGTGGATCGCCGATCGTCGACGAGGCGCTGGTGCGGATCGCCGCGCTCTACAAGATCGAAGACAGTATCCGGGGCTCAGATCCCGAACATCGCCGCGCAGTTCGACAGGACCTGTCCCTCCCGCTGGTAGACGCGTTCTTACCTGGCTGGCAGCGCAAGCCAAACGCGTCTCACGCAAGTCTGACCTCGGAAAAGCCCTGGCCTATATGCTGACGCGACAGGCCGGATTCCGGCTGTTCCTGGACGACGGCCACGTCGATATCGACTCCAACCTGGTGGAAAACGCGATCCGCCGACCCGCCATGAATCGCCGCAATGCGCTCTTTGCGGGGCACGATGAAGGGGGCCGCAATTGGGCCCGGTTTGCCAGCCTGATCGGCACTTGTAAAATGAACGGCGTTGAGCCCTACGCCTATCTGTGCGACCTCTTCACCCGCCTCGCAAACGGCCACCTCGCCAAAGACATCGATTCCCTGATGCCGTGGGCCTATGCCGCCCGCATCAAGGCCTCACAATGAGCTCGTCAGGTACTCTTCGGTGAGCTCATTTGACGGCCGAAAATCGGCCTCAGGTCGCTGCAACTGAAAAATCGATGGGGCGTGGACGCCGCATACCGATTATGCACCAATTTCGTCTTATCGAGATAGACTTGATGATTCTCTACTTCTCCGTCGATCGTCGTAGGAGGCTGTCAAATTGTCAAAAGTGTTGCGTAAAGCAGTCGAGTTTTCTTTAAACTCCCTGATACTGGTTGAGCCGGTTTCCAACATGGCGCCTACCGTGGAGTGCATATTGCTAATCTGACGATCGAGAGAATCCGGGACGATAACTTGCTCCCCTGCCCGTGAAGCCTCTTCTTGCTCATTTCGAACATCGCGAATGGCTCTGTTGTAGAGTCTATTTAATTTCGAGTTTTGAGTTATTTGATCAGACAGATATCGGCTTTGCTCGTTATCAAGATATCTTTCAGCCTTCACAAGCGCTTCGCCAGCCTTGCTCCACCCAAGAAGCGGGCCACCTTTCGGTTCATCGAGTATGAAAAGCTCAACAGCACGATCAATTAAGCGCTTTCTATTTACTTCGTCAAACTCACCGATGTGCTGTCCGATTTTCCCCAGCACTTTTCCCTGATCCTCATTGGTGAGCTCAAAGATAGCGTTCACGAGCCTGGTTTTATTTTCTGTTGATTGAAATTTTACTATCGAACTGACAGCCCCAGTCCTGTCATCTACTGGGACGGAAGTAAAAGCGCCCCCACCATAAATATGTCGTTGGGATGGGGCGATTGGAACCAGGGCTGTTAATGGTCTTAATCCGCTATCGGGAATTGCGTGGTCAAATAGTCGCCTTGCGTCGCTACCAAGCCGGGTGATCCTACGTTTGTGTTCGCCAATATCTCCATCTTCGACTATACGCTTCGTGTCTTTGCTTGTAAGCGCAAGGTTGGTAAGATTCTTCACGGTTGCAAGCGCGTCGTCGCTAATCAGATGTTCCGATACCTTTCTAAGCAACTCTTCTGGCATATGGCGCTTATCTTCGTGTTCTGTATCACCTGTAACGTTTTCCATCTATGATGACTCCTTTTCTAAGAACAGGAAGTTTGACGCGATAGCGCTTCTCGTGCAATTGATTTGGGTTTTCAATTGTAACCGGATCAGGGTTCCCAGTGACAGCTCGTTTCCTATCGAGCACGTAGCAGCGATGTTTTCACGTTTGCGTCAGATTCAAACGTCACAGGCTGAAGCAGGCGAAACGCCCGGCTGCTTGCAATGCGGGTCGTCGTCATCGGTCTCCTCGACATCGGGCCAAAATCCTGCTGGCCCCGTTGTCATTGCGACCCGAAATTGCATGCTTTGCATTGGGTGTGACAAATGCAATCCCTCACTGGTCTCGCAATGCGGCCACGCAAAAGCACCCGCGAAACCGAATATTGCCTTGCTGATGTGCCGGCGCAACGTTTGAAGGCGCTGAACTTTGGAGGTATAAATGCCATTGGCCAAGCAAACGCTACTCAGTTTGCCCATTGACCGCATCGGCGCGCTCATATGAGGAAAGTATCGTCTGAACGATACGCAAGCCATCAGATTTCAAGTCGAACCCTGAACCATCCTCCAGCCAAGCCTGAAATGTTCCGCGCAGCGCAAACCAAAAGGTAGATGCCGCCGTATCGGACGTCCAGGGAGCTAGTAATTCTTTCCTCGCCTCTGCGCATTGAAAGACGCCCCCTAGCGTAGCTCGTAGCTCCTGTTGGAATCTGCGATCCTCCTTATAAAAGGCGGCCGTGTCAGAGACTTTACTATCGTAGATCTGGAAAATCCGCCTGCAGTTTTGATTGTCGGCGAAGCAGTTAATTGCAGACGCCGTGAACTCGGCGATTGCCTTCAATGGCTTCTCAATCATTCCCGCGTCATAGAGACTGTCCAATTTTCTTGTGTGCCAGCACAGATCATCGCGCAACGCCAAGAGAATGTGCATTTTTTGTCCGAAATGCCACTGTACAGCGCCGGTTGTGACAGCCGCGTCGGCGGCAATTTCCTGCATCGACGTGTCGTCGTACCCTCTTTCGATAAACATAGCTTCGGCCGAGCGTAAAATCCGCCGCCGGGTAGTCGCGGCCTCTTCCGACGTCCTTCTCATGACTCACCTTGCACTCTGGCTAGTCCCACAGTCCTTTTCGGAACGCACCTCAATCCGGCATCCCGCGAGAGAAGAGACTATGGGATCAGCGGCGCTTTGCCACAGCCGATGCGTTACAAAAATAACGGAGGGGTCACAGGTGCGTGTAGCACTGCGGGCTGGCGGCACCATTTCCTCTTGCAGACAACGCAATGTCAGTGCGGTTCGCAACTCATATCGTTCACTTGCTTCTATGACTGCCGCGGCTGGATATCGTCAGCAACAACTAACGACGCGGGTGCGGTTAGCGGCGAAGTTCACCTGTGGCGCCGGCATTTGCCATCGCAGATAGGAGCGCCTCAGCGTCCTCGTCGACGAGGAGAATGCGCCGATCACTCGGTGTCAGGAAAGCCTCATCCACGACGTGATCAAGAAAGGAATCGAGCTTGCGATAAAAGCCTGCGGTGTCGAGCAGTCCACAAGGTTTGTCATGATAACCGAGTTGAGCCCAGGTCCATACTTCGAACAGCTCTTCAAGCGTTCCCAACCCCCCTGGCAAGGCGATAAAGCCATCTGACAGCGCCGCCATCAGCGCTTTGCGCTCGTGCATGGTTTCGACAACACGCAAATCAGCAAGACCTGTGTGCGCAACCTCCTTGTCGACCAGCGCACGGGGGATAACACCGATAACCTCTCCGCCATTGCTACAGACCGTATCCGCAATCGCTCCCATCAAACCAATCGAAGCGCCGCCGTATACTAGCCCGATGCCCGATCTCGCGAGAGCTTTGCCGAGCTGGTTTGCCGCGGTCACATAGGCTGGCTTTCGGCCGTTGTTTGAACCTGAAAAGACGCAATATCTCAAACGCTTCTCCAATCGACAGCCGAACGGCCTGCAGGGTTAGCCTGAATTCGCGATCCAACAAAATCCCCTTTCAGTAGAAGGGCCGGGGAATGCGCAGCCAGAGCGTCGTAATCAACGTCTCATATTTTGACTCTGGCGGCGTCTGGCAACCGCAGTTCATCCGCTATGGGCCATTGCGATGGGTTCGCACCAAACGGTGCAAGCAATTCGACTTGCGCGTGGCACCATGGTGACACCAGCAAGCGCCCATCCTGTACGCTTTCGAGAAACCACAGCCAATGCACCCACTCCCATGCAGACACCTCGGTCAAATTGGGCGTTACGCTCAAGGTTTGGCAGCGGGCGGCGAACACAGGGCACAACTCATGTTCGGCGATCCCATTCGTCATTGCGGCGCGATAGGAAAACTCGGGTAGCACAAGACGAATGCCGTCTACCTCTATCCCCAACTCGTTTCGAACCTGGCGCTCGATGGCTTCCGTCAACGGTTCGCCCGGTTGCGGATGTCCACAGCAGCTATTGGTGAGGACGCCGGGCCACGTGATCTTATCTAACGCCCGTCGCGTCACGAGCAGCTTGTCGTCGGCATAGAAAATGTAGACCGAGAACCCCAAATGCAACGGTGTTTGGGCGTGATGGATCTCGGATTTCGGAGCCATGCCTATGGCCTCCCCGTGCTCGCCGCACAAAATGACCATTTCGGAGGATGTGTTCATCGCAAGGTTCATCACAAATCTCTTCGTTTTACGAAGTTAGCTTCCCTACATTCCGCTCATGTGATGCCACTGGAGGAGCGAGGCGCACATTCCCGCCTTCCTGCCAGTCAGGGAAGTCGCGCTCCTGCCATTGCGCATGGCCGAAATATTCGTCTGCAATGGCCGCTATCAGCGCCTGCTGTCGCATCTGATCGAGATGCAACAAATCACCGATTGCTATATCATGTTCCCTGGCAAACCGAATTGCGCAGCGATACCCGTCAATGTCCTCCAGTATCGGACGGAGTTCGTCTTGCTTCCAGAGATCCGCCAGCTCCTCCAGCAGGGAGGAGCGCCCGTTCTCGACCGCAAACATTTCCGCGACCCTGCGCCTTGCTCGCGGCAGGAAGACGTCTGGTGCCGTAAGACGCAGCCGCTTCACGTGCCACCTGAAACCGGCGTTCCAATAGGAGTCCTCGGCCATGCATCTCAGAAGGGAAATCGAACCGCCTTCGAGGATGAGACCGGGCGAAGATTTGCGATCCTCTACTTCTGATATGAGCTGGAGATGAGCCTCCTCTGCTCCGATGACGCCTTCGGTGAGTGGACGTGAATCTAGATAGATTCGCTGAGTGGATTGCAGCTCCGACTCCAACGGACGCCCGCTACCCGTCGCGATCTGAGGGCAGCATTGTACTCGATCCAGTGCGATGACTGGCCATCCCGTTTCAAGTGCAACTTGGATGGCCAAGTCTGTTTTTCCGCTGCAGGTCGGTCCGTAAATAAGATAGATTAACATGTGCATCTCGCTCTTGTTTTGGAACTAGTGCCACTGCGCGTGACGCGACACAGATCTTCTGTTGAGACGTTTGATTGGAGGCATGCCGTCTCCGCGCCCAGTACAAATTAACAAACGTCCAGGCTAAAATATGAAACGATCTGGACGAGTGATAGTAATAATCCGAGATGGACCGTAGCAAACAGCGATAAAAGTTGACAACGTCTCGGAAAAAATTAAATTTATCGAGAAATAATGTAAATGTATTGATTTTAATACATAAATCATTTTCTTTTAACTTTGGATTTTCGTTTCAATTGACATCCATCTACCCTTCGCCAAAAGCAGAGGGCTCGGAGTCGCAGCGCTCGCGCTGATATGGGCCTCAATCAGGAGACGATGGTCAGGGCCAGATCTTTTAAATGGTTTGAGGTGGAAGGCGACTGTCGCAGCTCCTTCTATGTTGCTTTAGCCAAGCGGCGTCGCGGGGATTTTGCTTTTCACAGCATGGAAGTGCCGGAAGGCGTCGTAATTTTGCAGATGAAACGCGATATTTCAGACCTCGATTCCGGCTCGTGATACGGTACCTTGTCCATTAAGTAGGCACAGGATACCAGAGACATGCACAGCGAAGAATCGACGCGCCGCATTGCTGGAATCGGGACCGGCAGGCCGGTTCGATTGCCGGAGGAGATTTTCGGCGAAGTGGCAAAACGTCTAATTACCGAAGACTTCGTGGAATCTGCCAATAATATGACTCGGCTGAAATTGGCTGGGCATTCCGCAAAAGATGCAGTCGAAAAGTCTGAGGCTGGAACGTTTCACACGCGGATAAATCGGCTAGGCAACACAAGTAAAGCCCTGTTCGAGGCGGCAATACCATCCGAAGGGTTCTCAGCTAATCCCGATCTCAGACAAGGGGCGGCGACAGCCACTTTGCGAGCTTTTGCCATTGCGCCAACTCTTCCGTTTCAAACCAGGACCAGGAAAACTGCCTTGGTGGATCGAATCCTCGATCTGCCAAATGCCGGCAAGCAGCTCGCAGCAATCAGTGCTATCACGAAGCATTTACAAGTCCTCGCTCCGGAAGATAGGGATCGGCTCATCGACAGAGCCATTTTCCATTTCGAGCGCGAAGGTGCCCAGGGGAGCGTCCGAAACTACGCCGCCAGAATACTCGCTACTAACCATAGCACGCTGAGTTCAGAGTTGCGAACACGCGTCTTAAACGCGAGAAACAGCAATCCCGAGTTGGCTGCTGCCTATGCGACCGCAGAGGAGGTCGCGCGCTTTCTAGAAACCCAGCCGGCTCCCACCGTATACAGGTCCGATCGTTCAGCGGATGAAAATATTGAAATCATCCAGCGAGAAACCGCGTCCTGCTTGGGCAACGCCGCTCTATCGAGCAAGCAGCGTATGGAGAAAATAGAGTCGATTGCCAATGCAACCACGGAAGCCAGCGAAAAGTCGCGCGCGGAACTGATGAGTGCGACCAGACCGAGGCGGCAATACGACGCAGGAAGATAGCGTCGCTGATGAGCTGACGCCGGAAGTGTACTCCGGTGCCGAGAGCAGCAGACAACATGTAATTTCAAATGTAGTCAAAGTTCGATTTAGCCCATTGGGTCGAGATGATAGCTTGTGGACATCCAAGGCATATCGGAGGCTGATTGATGGATAGAGAAAAGCAACAGCAGGCCACCGAGGTTCTAAGCTCTCGAAGTGCCGGGAGCCGTGGCGAACAACAGACTTATTTCCCACCTGAATTATTCACCGAAATTGCGAAGCACATGCCTTCCGACAATCCGGTGGAAACGGCAAAAAATCTCGCGAATATTATGCGTGTAAGTCATGGGGTTAAGGATGCGGTTCAGGCAAGCCCGGTCGGGTTATTTCACGAGCGGGTAAAACGGCTGGGCAATTCCGCCCGGGCCGTGCATGGTGCGCTCATACCCGAAGATGGCTTGCCGGAACATCTCGGCCCAGGCACCGGTGTCCACTCCGTCTTGCCCACCGGCCGAACAGTCAATGCTGGCCCCCTTTTGAAATTCCAATCCTCTGAGGCAAAAACTGCGCTGGTAGATCACATCGTGAACATGTCCAGCCCACGTGCACAAGCTGACGTGATATCCACGCTTGCGCCCCACGTCGGCGACCTTGACGCCGTGCAAAGAACCAGGCTCGTTGATCAAACAATACAAATTTTTATGGAGGATGGTTCGTCGCACGATTGGGCCCGCAGGTCCGCCGGCATGGCGCTCGTAAGCATGCACGAGCACCTAGACGTGACCCAAAAGGCCAAGATTCTTGATGCGTTAGTTCACGATTCGGGGCGCGCTGCACTATATAGTGAGATGACTTTTCACAATGAAACGGATTGGGACTCAGGGCCGGAGGACTACCACCACACCCCAGAGCGAAATTTGCCTTTGCAAAAGGCTATTGGTGCGATCGAGAAATCAGTCGATGGCTTGATAACCGACGCTCCAATCAGGTCCGATGGACAACTGCATACGGCTGGAAAAATTGCCGAGTCTATCGACAAAGCCTACAAAGATGCACGCGCTGAGCTAATGGCGGCTCCTGGGCGTCGCGAGAATTCTGGTGCGACGCGGTGAGACACGGACTAATTCGTCTCCAAGGCGCCGTCGGCTGAATGGTCTGATGATTGATCACGCTCCCTCGGAGTCCGCTCAAAAAGTGCCTTTTCAGACCTGTCAGCATTTTCCTTGAGGTCCACACCGGTCAACTGCAACCGCAGAGCCTCCCGGACGATCCACACGATCTTATCCGCGGCAATCTCGTAGCTGAGCCCGTTGGCATGGATATTGGAAATGCAGTTGCGCTCGCTATCGCGCCGCCCTGACTGCGGGCGGAACGTAATGTAGGCACCCAGACTGTCGGGAACGCTTAGTCCCGGCCTTTCGCCGATCAGCACGATGGCAATCTCCGCACCGAACGCTGCTGCCGCCTCATCGCCGAATGCTACCCGCGCCTGTTCGCCCAAAATCACCGGGGCGACACTGAAGCCGTCAAGACGCTTCATGCATGCCTTGAAAAGCGGGACCGCATGGCGCTCGACCGCCGAGGCGGATAGCCCGTCCGCGATCACGAACGCAATGTCGTAGCGTTCTCCCGGAACAGGCAGATCGGCCGCAAGCGGCTGACGCCCGAGATCAGGTCGCGCAAGATAGATGGTACGGTCCTTGGCGCAAGACCTGATCCGGATCGTTGGAGCCGGGGCGAGCTCCTTGGCGAGGACAGCAAAGTCTACGCTGCCATGCACGGCATCCCTCGCCCTGGCATGTGCAAGCTGAAAATCCAGAATTGCCGCTGTCGGCAACGCGTCCCCTGCCCTTCCAAGCCCGATCCGGGCACGTGTGGCATTGCGGAACCGTTCAAATGGATCTCTCTTGTTGCTCATGCCGACATTCCGTAGCTTAAGAGATTGCGCGAGAATTGACCCGAGGCGCTTGCCGGCGCAAGTCGACCGGCATGATCAAGCATGCCCATCCGATCGAGCCAGGCTTCGAATTCTGGCGCTGGTGGGCGCTTGAACTGATGCCTGAGACCGACAATGTCGTGATAAGAAAGGCTCTGATAATTGAGCATGACATCGTCGGCGCCGGGCACAGCGATCAGAAAACTGACGCCGGCGACCGTCAAGAGCACCATCAGGTTGTCCATGTCGTCCTGGTCGGCTTCCGCGTGGTTGGTGTAACACACGTCCACCCCCATCGGTACGCCGAGAAGCTTGCCGCAAAAATGATCCTCGAGGCCGGCGCGGATAATTTGCTTGGCGTCGAACAGGTACTCCGGGCCGATGAATCCAACAACGGTGTTGACGAGAAGCGGACTGAATTCCCGGGCGACGGCATAGGCTCGCGCCTCTAGCGTCTGCTCGTCCACATCATGATGAGCGTTCGCTGAAAGCGCACTTCCCTGCCCGGTCTCCAGATACATGACATTGTTCCCGACCGTGCCGCGTTTTGTCGAAAGTGCAGCTTCTCTTCCCTCCCTGAGGACGGCGAGGTCCACTCCGAAGCCCCTATTGGCAGCCTCCGACCCCGCGATCGACTGGAACACGAGGTCGACCGGTGCACGGGCTTCAACGGCTTTGATCGAGGTGGTGACGTGCGTCAGCACGCACGACTGGGTCGGAATATCGAAGCGTTCGCGCAGCCGGTCGAACAGGACCATCAACCGCATGCATGCCTCAAGGTTGTCTGTCGCAGGATTGATGCCGATCACCGCGTCGCCGATGCCGTACAGCAGACCGTCTAGGGTGGAGCCGGCCACGCCTTCCGGATCGTCGGTGGGATGGTTCGGTTGAAGACGGCTTGAGAGCCTGCCGGGCAGCCCAATCGTCGATCGGAAGGCGGTGACCACACCGCATTTTCCGGCAACAGTGATCAGGTCGTGATTTCGCATGATCTTGGAAACAGCCGCGACCATTTCCGGTGTCAGACCCGGTGCCAGTGCGGATAGCTTTTCAGGCGTCGCCTCGTAAGAAAGAAGCCAATCGCGAAATTGACCAACCGTCATATGCGAGACGGCAGCGAAAGCCACTTGGTCATGCCGATCCACGATCAGCCGGCTGACTTCGTCGATCTCATAGGGGATCATCAGATCCTGCAGGAATGTCTTAAGCGGCATATCTGCGAGCAGGCAGCGAGCGGCCACGCGGCGCTCATTGCTCGAGGCCGCAATACCTGCAAGCACATCGCCCGACTTCGGCGGCGACGCACAGGCCATGACCGATTTCAGATCCTGGAAGACATGGCGCTCGCGCCCTAGAATGATCGAGTACATTTGTTCTCTGCTCGTGAGTATCAGTCAGTTCGTTGTGGGTGAGCGCACGGCCACCTTCGACGTTCGTGTCGTGACGCGATTATCGCAGCACGGCTGCACAACGCTCCAAAATCGACAAAGCAAGAGCCGTGCCAATCTGGCAAAGGGGCTTAGCTTTCTCGTGCCTCTAGTGCCACCGCGCCGCTTTTAATGAGAGAGGCGAGCAAGGAAGCAATGGCGTGCTGTTCGTCCTTGCTCGCCAGAAGGTCGTTTCGAACCTCGATCATGACGTTCGGAATACCGTTTGCGATGCCGTGCTCCATCAGCGTATGCGTCACTCCGTCTTGCGGACCGTAAGGCTGGTTCCGTATGACCAGATACCGGTGATCGCTTTTTCTCGCCTCGGCGAGCATCGCATCCGCAAGCGCGGAGTCGGCGTCGTGCAATATTCCGATTTCAACGTGGCGCCTTTTGCCGAAGTAGACGGGGGTGAAGCTATGGATGGTAACGAGGATCGTCTTACGCCCTTGGGTTCTACGGGTAGTGAGAATCTCTGAGAGGCCGTTCCGGAACGGCAGGTAAATCTCATTCACTCGCGCCAGACGCTCGGCTTCCGACAGGTTCTGATTGCCCGGAACCTCATAGATCTCGCTCCTTCCTACGATTGCCGAGGCTGCCTCAGGTGGACGATTGCAATCGTAGACGAGCCGCGAATAGCGCTGAAAGTAAAGAAGTGCATCCAGGGATGATGAGAGACACCGCGCGAGTGCAAGGGCTCCGGGATCCCATGCGATGTGGCTCGTTAGCGCCGACCGATCAAGGCCAAGCTCGCCAAGCGCCGGCGGAATGAGAGGCGAAGCATGCTCGCAGACGATTACTATGTCTCCGCGAGCAGCACTATTTTCGATCGCGATTGATGACTCGCTAGGACCGAGCAACGAGAATTTACCCATTTTGATCTCCGTTGATTTCCACACAATATCAACGAAAGCAATAAAAGCAACACAATCTCAACATGGCGACATCTCAGCTCATTCGGGCTGGCGATTCCAATCTCTCTTGTGGCTTCCGCTCGTTGCGTCTGAGTCAAAGGTTTGCTGAAATGGTGGGCATAATGCCTGAAAATCATGCCCTTTTGTGAGGCATTTATATCCCGCCAGGGTCGTCGATTCCGTTAGTAGGCCGACGCGTCGCCGCTAGCAACGGCGGAGCGCGACGCAAACTTCCTGAGGTGGAAATGCAAAAATCCCTCGGCGCCGTGTTGACAAACGCAATAAATCCACATAAATCCACATTCCAAGGAGATCGCAATCGTGGATTTTTCAGTTCTTTCCCTCAGCACAGCAATTGCTTCCGGCAAGCTCACCTCCGAGGCGCTCGTCCAGGAGTGTCTCGCGCGCATCGAGCGGCTGAACCCAATCATAAATGCTTTCAGTCGAGTCTTTGCAGAAGAGGCCCTTGAAGAAGCCAGAGCCTGCGATCGCGAGGCAGCCGAAGGTCGCCTCCGCGGTCCCCTCCACGGTATTCCCATGGGCGTCAAGGATCTTTTCTTTGTCGAAGGCCAGCTGTGCCAGCGCGGATCCCGTGCCTATAAGGATTTCGCTCCCAAGGCGACGGCGCCGATCGTTCAGCGAATGATTGACGCTGGATCTATTATTATCGGCAAAACCACGACCACCGAGATGGGGTGGTCGGGTTCCGGCTTTTCGGAATTCTACGGACCAACGCGCAATCCATGGAATCCGGATCTGACAAGCGGCGGCTCGAGTTCGGGTTCCGGAGCGGCTCTTGCGGCTCGGATGGTTCCCTTCACGTTGGGATCTGACGGCGGTGGTTCCGTACGCATTCCCGCCGCATTCTGCGGCGTCTTCGCGATGAAGGGCTCGCTCGGGCGTGTTCCGGCCTGGCCTTGGAGCGCGACGGAGATGCTGTCGCACGCAGGTCCGATGAGCATTTCGGCGAAAGACAGCGCTCTTCTGTTCAATATCGCCAAAGGTCCCGATGCTCGGGATCACCAGGCCCTTCCAAATGACGGGGCTGACTACACCCAAGCGCGATCGCTGAGGGATCTGCGTATCGGTTTTGCTTCCAGCCTATTTGGTTTCAAGGTTGCGCCCGAGATCGATCGCGTCGTTCGTGAGGCGGTCGATGCGCTGACCAAGCCGCTTTCGCTCGACATTCGACCGGTTTCCCCGGATTGGGAAGATCCGATCCGCATATTCGAAACCCTCTGGGTCGCAGGCCGAGGTGTGGCTTACGGATCGCAGTCGGACTTATCTGAGTTCGGCAGCGGTTTCCGTGCGCTTGTCGAGGCATCGGCGCGCTACAATCTTGGCGATTATCTTTCGGCCACCAAAGCACGTGCGGAATTCGCCGGCCGTGTGCATGCGCTCTTCGAAGACATCGACCTTCTGCTCTTGCCAACCATTCCGATCGAGCCCTTCGCGGCTGACCGCGAGGCTCCGGCGGGATTTCAGTCGCCTTCAGAGACCCTTGCTTGGACGGGCTGGACGCCCTTTACATACCCGTTCAACCTTTCAGGCAATCCAGCAGCCTCGCTGCCTTGCGGCCTGACTGCAGGTGGACTGCCGGTCGGCCTGCAGGTCGTAGGTCGTCGTCACGCCGATGCGCTTGTCATGGCATTTTGCCAGCAAGCGGAAGACTATCTTTTCAAAAACAACAATCCTCCGCTTGTCGTTGCTGGCGATAAGACGGGGTGGGGAACACCCAGCAATCCAACTGTGGAGACGTCGTCATGGAGTTCAATAGAAGATCGCTCTTAAAGAGTTCGGCGCTTGCGGGCATCGCCCTTGGCCTGCCTATTCTCAATACCAAGTTCCTGGTCAACCCGGCCAATGCCGCGGAAGGCAAGGTTCTTAAATTTCTCTCGGCTGAAACCCTGACCGGCAACTGGGATCCCTCATCTCACACGACGCTGGCTCAGATCAACCTTGAGAGCTTCGTGTTCGGCTATCTGACCCGTGCACCCATGACGCCGGAAAAGCCTGACGAGCTCGTCATGGAACTGGCGACCGAGATGAAGCTCATCGACGAGCACACGCTCGAATTCAAGCTGCGCGAAGGCGTCACCTTCCACGACGGCAAGCCGTTCAAGGCCGAAGACGTGAAGGCGACCTTCGAATATGCAAGTCGTCCCGACCGGCCTGCAGCATGGTATCCCGGCCCATGTGAGGTAGAAGTTGTCAGCGATTACGTCGCGCGCGTCAAAACCGACAAGGCCGGTTATCCCGCGAGCCTCTTCTGGTTCCTGTCCTCTTTCCTGCCGATCATGTCGGCGAAGGATGTTGCCGACCCCAAGACATTGTCTGCCCGGCCGAACGGCACCGGTGGATTCAAGTTCGTCAAGCAGGACGGCAATACAACAGTGCTCGAAGCGTTTGACGGCTTCTATCTTGGCAAGCCGACGATTCCGGGACTGCATTTCAGCTTTGTCGGCGATGCAACGACACGAACACTGGCCCTCCTGAACGGCGAAGCCGACCTTATCGAGCGCCTTGAAGCTGAACAGGTCGAAACCATTCAAAAGACCGGAGGCTTCCAGCTTCACAAGGCCATCTCGGTCGAAAACAAGTATCTCTGGTTCCGTTGCTCGAAAGCACCCTTCAACGACTGGCGGCTGCGCCGTGCCGTCTGCCACGCGATCGACCGGTCGGTAATCGACGACATCCTTGGTGTTTCCGGTCATGCCTCGAACTGCTACGTATCTCCGGTCAAGTTCGGCTATGTCGATATCCCGAACTACCCGACCTACGACCCTGACCAATGCCAGAAGCTTTTGGCGGAAGCCGGCTTCCCGAAGGGACAAGGGCTACCCGAACTCGAATATATCACGTCGGTAGGCTTCTACCCGAAGACGAAGGAATATGCCGAGGCAATCACGGCCATGCTTCAGGAACAGGGCTTCCCCGTCAAGCTGAACGTCATGGAGGTTGCCGCCTGGGGCGACGCACTATACGATCGTCCCGGCGGCGGGCCTGGGCATATGATCGACTGCGGCTGGTCAACGGGTTCGCCGGAGCCGGATCTCGTGTTGAGGACCCATTTTCACTCGACGACCCACCGCATCTGCGGCATTCAGGATCCGGAAATTGACGCTGCTCTCGACAAGGAGCGCAACGCCTCGAAGCCCGAGGAACGCAAGAAGGTCATTCAGACCGAGCTGATGCCGTTGCTGGCAACAAAGGCGCCCGCGTTTTCTCTGTTCACATCGGTCTTCATCCACGGCATGCGCGACGGATTGAGTGGTCTCTACATCTACCCGAATGGTATGATGGACGCCAACAAGGCGACATTGGCCTGATCCAGCGCTGCGGCCGCTGCAAAGCAGCGGCCGCCTTGGCCCAGACAGACTAGGGTAAGTTCATGTTCCTTCTTTCATTCCTGTTGAGACGGCTTCTGCAGGGAAGCCTGATCATCCTTCTCGTCATATTCATCATCTTCACGCTACTGCGTGTCGTGCCGGGTGATCCTGCACGCCTTATCGTGGGTGGCATGGCGCCGGACGCGGTGGTGGCGACGAAGGCCAAGGAACTCGGTCTCGACCGACCCATACCGTTGCAATTTGTATCCTATCTTGGCCATTTGGCGACCGGCGATCTCGGCACGTCGTTTGTCAGGCCAAGGAGCGGTGCGAGCCTGGCAGGTGCCGCCTATAACGACCCAACGCGCGAAGAGCGGGCGAAGGTCCTCGATCTTATTCTCGGCACATTGCCAATGACACTACAGCTTGCGGCACTCGCATTGGTGATCGCACTGCTGGTGGCTGTTCCGCTAGGCTTGGCCGGCGGGCTCTATCAAGGGCGTTGGCCAGACAAACTCGCCCTTGCATTGGGGTCGATTTTCGTCTCGACGCCAAATTTCTGGCTTGGCATCGTTCTCACGCTCTTTCTGTCTGTGAAGCTCAGGCTTGTTCCTGCCATCGGCTATAACGGATTCGAGTATACCATTCTGCCCGCTGTCGTGCTGGCGGTTGAGATCGCGCCGTTCATCCTGCGTACCCTCACCGTTTCAGTTGCGCAGGTGATGCGCGAGGACTTTATTCAGCTTGCTGCGGTCAGGGGCCTGAGCCGTGGACGCACTATTTTCTCGCATGTGCTCGGCAATTCCGCGGTCCCGTTAATCAATCTGCTGGGAGTTCAGCTCGGCATGCTTCTGGGTGGCGTCCTGGTGGTCGAATTCATTTTCGACTATCCGGGCCTCGGTCTCCTGACGATCAATGCCGTCCAACAGCGCGACTTTCCGCTCATACAGGGCGTCGCGATTTTCATTTCCGTGATGTTCGTGGTGATCAACATCCTGGTCGATCTTATCGCGATGACTATCGATCCGAGACTGGAATATTGAGATGACCGATATCGTAGAACTCAGCGCCAGTGAGCGCACTGTCGTCAAGCGCGGCACCACTCCGACCCGGCGCATGTTGCAGATCGCAGCCGCCCGCCTCGACTTTCGCATCGGGCTCATCGGTTTTGGATTGTTGCTTGGACTTGCGATTTTCCTGCCCTTTATCAGCTCGGTTGATCCGTTGAAGATGGCTTATAGCCACAAGTTCATCCCGCCATTTCCGTCAGAGGGCTGGCAATGGCCTTACGTGCTCGGTACCGATCAACTCGGCCGAGATGTCCTTATGCGCTGTCTCGTCGGACTTTGTTATTCGCTGCTCATCGGCGTGACGACCGTGATCCTTATGTTCGTTGTTGGTTGTAGCCTCGGTCTTCTTGCCGGCTTTCGCGGTGGTTGGGTCGATACGATCATCATGCGGCTAACCGATGCTCAGCTCTCAATTCCGATGATCATTCTCGCCATCACGATCCTCGGGGTGTCCCGTCCAACGGTGCCTGCGATCATCCTCGTACTCGGTCTTTCGGGGTGGCCGCTTTATGCCCGTGTTGCCCGATCGGTTGCTCTCGGCGAGCGTGGCCGTGGTTACGTTCTTGGTGAGCGGGTGCTCGGCGCATCCGATCTGCGCATCATGATCCTCTTCGTGGCGCCCGTTGTGCTGCCGCCGATCGCCTTCGTTGCGGTTCTCGACATTGCTCGCATGATGATCTTCGAATCCATCTTGGGCTTTCTCGGTCTCGGCGTTCAGCCGCCGACGCCGACATTCGGCAACGTGATCGCGGATTCGCGAAAGTATCTGCTGAATGCGTGGTGGATTGCGACGATGCCAGGTTTGTTCATGCTGATATCGCTGACCTGCTTAAATCTGATGGGTTCAGCGCTGGAGCGCGCCCGCAACGCGGTTCTGAGAGGGGATGCTTAAATGAGTGATCCAATACTCGCGGTCTCCAATCTCTCAGTCGATCTCCTACGTAACGGCAGCAAACGGCGCATAGTTGACAATGTAGACTTTGCGCTGCAACCGGGGCACGTTCTCGGCCTTGTCGGCGAGGCCGGATCTGGAAAGTCGGTGCTTGCTCGCGCCGTGGTAAACGCTATTCAAGCACCGCTCGAAATCGCTTCGGGTAAGGTGATCTTCGAGGAAAAAGACGTGCTCTCGCTTGATGCCAGGGGGCTGAGGTCGATTAGAGGAAACCGCATCGGCTTCATCGGTGCGAACCCCATGGGCTCCCTGGATCCGCGGCTGCCAATCGGTCACCAAATCGTCGAAAAGCTTCGATCTGTAAGGCCCGACATCGGCAAGGCGGAAGCTAGGGAAAAAGTTCTCGATCTTCTTGGCCGGGTGCATATTCCCTCGCCGCGCTCTCGCTTCCATGAGGCGCCTTTCCAATTTTCGGGCGGCATGATGCAACGAGTGATGATTGTTGATGCGCTTGTTTCCGATCCATCGCTGGTCATCGCCGACAATATCACGCAGCCCCTCGACGTCACAGTCGCGGCCCAAATTATCAGGCTCATCGACGACCTCAGGAAAACCCTTAATACGGCATTTTTGTTTATCTCCTCGTCGTTGCCTGTGGTTTCACAGATTGCGGAACGAACGCTCGTCATGCAGGGTGGCCGCATCGTCGAACAGGGTAAGACTGCCGATATTGCAGCCAGCCCGCAGCAAGCCTATACGCGCGCACTTCTTTCCCGCATTCCATCGATATGGAAGAACGTATCGGCACCGGAAGCAAAAGATGGTGAGGCTGTCCTCACTGTCGAGAATGCAACACGAACTTATTCAGTGCGCCGGCGCGACGCATTCAATGCCGTCAACGAAGTCAAGGCGGTGCGAGACGTTTCCTTCACCGTCAAGGCGGGTGAAAATTTCGGTATTGTCGGGGAAAGCGGTTGCGGTAAGTCTACGCTTACGCGCCTGCTTGCCTGGCTTGAACAGCCGAACGCCGGGCGCATTTCCTTCCTTGGGAAGAACCTTTCAAGTCTCTCTGCGCGTTCGTTGACCGAGATGCGCAAATCATTCCAGCTGCTGTTGCAGGATCCCTACGGGTCTCTCCCGGCAGGCATGTCGATCATCCGTATGATTGAGGAACCGCTTCTCATCCATGGGGTCGGTCGAAGCGATGCGGAGCGGCGAGCGCAGGAGGCCATGCGAGAAGTGGGTCTTGATGCGGAACTCGCGGAACGATTGCCGGTCGGGTTGAGCGCAGGGCAGCGCCAGCGCATCAATATTGCTCGTGCTCTCGTGCTCAAGCCGCGTCTCTTGATCCTTGACGAGACCCTGTCGGCCCTTGATCAGGTCGAACAGGCCGAACTTCTCGATCTCTTCAAAAGGCTTCAGGCGGCGCACGGATTTTCCTATATTTTCATATCTCACGACCTTGCGCTGGTCCGCCGCATCTGTCACCGCGTTGCGGTCATGTATCTTGGGCGTATCGTCGAGTTGGCGGACAACAAAACCCTTTTCGAACATCCGCACCACCCCTATACGCGGGCGCTTTTGAGCGCCATGCCAACGTTGGAGGATAATCGTTTCCCAGGAGCGCAATATCTCCTGGATGGCGAGCCTCCGAGCCCCATTCATCTTCCGGTCGGCTGCTCTTTCCGCTCGCGCTGCCCGCGCGCGCAACGCGACTGCGAAAATACCGATCCGATGTTGCAAGGTCTTGAGGGCGGCAACTACGCAGCCTGCCTCCATCGGCACGAGGACGAGGGTGTTCATGTCCAGTGACGTCCGAAAGGAAGTAATTCTGGAGCGTCTTGGCCGTGACCAGCGCGTCAGCGTTGTGGAGCTTTCGGCAGAGTTCGGTGTTTCGGGCGAGACCATTCGGCGCGATCTGAAGAACCTCGAAGCAGAAGGTGTTGTGCGCCGCGTGCATGGCGGCGCCATTCCGGCCGGTCGTACGGCCGACACGCCGATTACCGAGCGCATTAAGTTCAACTCGATCGAGAAGGATGCGGTCGCTGGCGTAGCCCGGAACCTGATCAACGACGATTGTGTGATCTTTCTCGATACAGGAACGACGACGCTTGCGCTGGCTCGCCGGCTAATCGGTTTCAAGAAGCTGCGGCTCTACACGAATTCCCTGATGATCGCGCAGGCGGCCTGTCAGCATTTCGGCGTGAGTGTGCACGTGACGCCGGGAAATTTGCGCCCGATCGAGCAGGACCTGGTCGGCTACGATACGCTGTCCTACATCCAACAATTTCACTTCGACATGGTGTTCACCGGTGCTGCAGCAATCAACGTGGACTATGGATTCATGGACTACGAAGAGGATGAAGCGCGAATTCGCCAGATCCTTATCGGACGATCGTCGCGCAGCGTAATGCTCGCCGATCATTCCAAATTTGGAAGGGTCGGCAATGTGATCACCGCTCCATTTGGACAAATCAGTACGCTCGTTACCGATCGACGTCCGCCGGACGATATCCTTGGCGCCGTTCGGGCTGAAGAACTGGAGATCATCCATGGATGATGCGGGGGCGATATTGCAAACCGATTTCGTTACAATCTTCGACCGCATTTCCGCCATCGGCGCAGAGCCCGGACAAGGGGTAACACGTCTGGCGGCAAGTGCCGAGGACGGCATGGCGCGCGGCGTTTTTGCCGTGTGGATGGAGCAGGCGGGTGTTGAGATCGCGCATGATGCGATTGGCAACCAGTTTGCCTGCTTCAATTGGGCTGGTAAGGATGCCCCCTGGATTTTCGCAGGCTCACATCTCGACACCCAGCCGCGGGGCGGCCGTTTCGACGGTACACTTGGAGTGCTGACTGCCGGGCAGGCCGCACTCGATATTCACGCCGAGGTTCAACGTGGATATTGCAAACCGCGCCATAACCTTGCGGTGGTCAACTGGACAAATGAGGAAGGCGCTCGCTACCAACCGAGCCTCACAGGCAGCGCGGTCTTTTGCGGTACACTGGCGCTCGATGATGCATTTGCGCTGCGCGATGGTAACGGCGTATCCCTCAGGGACGCGCTGGCTGCAATAGGCATCAACGGCGAGACCGGGTCTCTTCCCCCTTCCCCGAAAGCCTATGTCGAGCTGCATGTCGAGCAGGGACGGAAACTTCTCGAAGCGGGTCGACGCATTGGCATCGTTGAAGGAACGTGGGCTGCGCGCAAGACGACCGTCCGCTGGATCGGCCGGGCGGCGCATACGGGTCCGACGCCAATGGCCGATCGCCGCGATGCGCTTCTCGCCGCCGCAAAAGGTATTGCGGCCTTTGAAGCGGTCGTGGTCGCAAACTATCCCCTCCTCCATTGGTCGGCCGCGCGCCTTGTGGTCGAGCCGAACTCGCCGAACGTCGTCGTCGATCGAGCGACTGTCTGGTTTGAGTTGCGGGGGCCAAGTGTAGCGGAGCTCGGCCAGGCTGGTACGCTCACGCTTGCCGCGCTCGAACAGGCGGCGGCCGCTACGGGGACGCAGCTGGAAATCGTTGCCGATACTTTGAGAGATCCCGCCAGCATGGATGGCCGACTGATGGCGCTCGTCGAGCGGGTAGCACGCTCTTGCGGTTTCGAGCCGTTGGCCATGCGCTCCGTCGCGGGCCATGATGCCGTTGCCCTACAAAACAGCGGCATCCCGTCGGCGTTGATCTTCATTCCAAGCGTAGACGGCATTGCGCACCATCCGGACGAGCTGACCGAACCGGAGGACGTGCAGGCGGGATTGTCGGTGCTGACCGCCACGCTTCGCTACCTCGTTGAGGGAGACTTCCATGCAGGATGATGTTTCAATTCAGGGGGCGTTAAATGCAGTTGGTCTTTCCGGCGCGAGCCTCTCTGCCCCGATCGGCGGGGTTGTGTCGCCCGTTCACCGCGCTGTCGAAAACCACTGCTTTTTGGCGGTAAAGGCCGGACAGCCCTTAGCCTTCGTCAAACGCCGCCACGATGACATGTCCAAATTCATCGCGCTTGACGGCGTCGCGGATGCCAGCCGCAAGGCAGGCGAACTGGGCATTTCGCCACGGCTGCTCCATGTCGATCCCGCCAACGGCGTTCTCGTGTTCGAGGCGCTTGGCGAGGAATGGTCCTGGGGCCATACCGACGTCCTTCGTCGCCCGCGGGTTCTCGAAAATCTTCTGACGGCAAAACGCACTTTCCAAAGGGCTGCGCCGTTAGCGGAGACGCGCAGCGTTTTTGATCTCACCGCCGTATATCGGCAGCTTGCCGATGGACCGGATGTCATTTTGCCAGAACCAGTGTTCACCGTATCCGCGGCCGTCCAGCGCATTGCCGGCGCAATCGGCGCCTCGGGTGTCGATACGGTCCCGTGCCACGCAGACGGCATCTCGTCGAACGTCATGGTGGGGCCGGACGACAGGGTTCTGCTGGTAGATTTCGAGTGGGCGCGTCAGGCGGATCCCGCATACGATCTCGGAACTGTGCTGGCCGAACTTCTCCCCTTCGACGGCGAAGCGCTGCTGGCAATCGAGATCGCAACCGGAAAGCCGGATGCGGCGGTGCTTGCACGGGCACGTCTTTACGGCGCGGCCGACGATCTCATGTGGGCGCTTTGGGGCTTTATCAATGCGGCGCGCTCCCCGCGCAAGCACGTCGAATTCTTCAAATATGCCGAATGGCGGCTACTGAGAGCCCGCACGATCATCGAAGGACCTCGCTTCGAGACATGGTTGAAACAGGTCTGATGGAGAATGCGATGAGACGCAGATTAGGTGAAGGCGTATCGCAGGCCGAACAGGCGATCGAGCAGGCGATCGCCGCCGTGGCGGACTGGCGGGGACGCGATACTTCTTATGAACCCGTGCCAGGCGGGATCAGCAATCCCAACTGGCGCGTCTATGTCGTCGGCGCTCCACATAGCTTCTTCGTGAAGATACCTGGCGTTGGAACCGAAATGTTCATCGACCGAAGAACCGCGAATGAGGCAGGGCGCAAGGCGCACGAAGCCGGCGTCGGCGCCCGGATCATCGACTTTTTCCCCGAAACGGGGGTTGAGGTGAGTGAATTCGTCGAAGGGCTCAGGACCTCGACCAATGCCGACTTTCTGGATCCGGTCATACGCCTTAATGGTCTTCGTGCGCTCAAAGCCTTCAACGACACCGCACCACTTTCGCAACAAAAGACCACCTTCGATATGATCGATGAACATTTCCAGCAGGCCCTGGAGCTGGGCGGCGAATTTCCAAGCGATTTCGGCTGGATGAATACGCGATATCGGGAGGCGCGCAGCGCACTGGAGGCGTCAGGTCTCGATCTGGCGCCGTGCATGAACGATACACTGGCCGGCAATTTCCTTCTCCACTCCGATCGTCGGGTGATGCTAGTCGATTTCGAATATGCGTCCACCAATGATCGCGCGGCCGAACTTGCACTCTGGTTCTGTGAGATGTGTTTCTCGCCCGAGATCGAGAAAGAACTGATCGAGGAATATTATGGCCGGGCGGATCCAAGCGTTCTGGCACGAATCTCGTTGTTCAAGGCGCTTGTTGACCTCAAATGGGCGACTTGGGCGATGGTGCAGAACGAAGTTTCGCGTTTGGACTTCGACTTTTTCAAATATGGATTCTGGAAACATATGCGGGCACGTTTCGCGATGAGCAATCCATTGTGGTCGCAGTGGCTGAAGGTGGTCTGACACATGCACATTGAAACAAAGGAAAACCTGGTTTCTCCCGATTTCTTTCGCCGTTTGGCGGTTGTATCAGCGCGTGAGGCATTGCCTCGGTTCCGATTGCCAGGCGCGGTTGTCAACAAGGCCGCTGGCGGATTTGACCCAGTTACCGAGGCCGACCGCGAAACGGAAAAAGCCATTCGGGATCTTATTCGGGCCGAATATCCTGGCCACGGTATCCTGGGCGAAGAGTTTGGCAATGAAGGAGCGGATGCCGGCTATGTTTGGGTGATCGACCCGATCGACGGAACGCGATCCTTTATCTCCGGCATTCCCCTTTGGGGAACGCTCGTTGGACTGACAGAGAACGGCAAAGCCGTCGCGGGCATGATGGCGCAGCCTTTTATCGGCGAATTGTTTTATGCAGCCGGCAACGGCGCATTTTACGAAGGACCACGTGGTCAAGGTGAAATTCGGCTTTCGACACGTTCGACGCGGGACTTGGCCAACGCGACCTTGTTCACGACCACGCCTGCCATTTTTGAAACCGCCCGTAGAGCAAAATATGACCGGCTCGAAAAACAGGTACGGCTCGCTCGCTATGGCACCGATTGCTACGCCTATTGCATGCTTGCTGCGGGCCAGATCGATTGTGTGGTCGAGGCGGGACTATTCGCCTACGATATCGTTGCGCTCATCCCGATCATCGAGCAAGCCGGCGGCGTCGTGACTGACTGGGACGGAGGGCCAGCTGAACAGGGCGGCGGCATCGTGGCGGCGGCCAATGCCACCCTCCATGCCCAAATTATGGCCTCTCTGCACCGAGATTGACTTTGAGTTGTTCTCCCGAGATTAGAGGATCTTGCCGGTTTGTTGCTATCGGCGGGTGGTCAACCGTGGATGATTTCAAGGTCGCCTCTCTTGGCCGCCGCTAAAATATTCGTCGGCGGACGCTGATCGGTGACCAACGTGTTGACGCTGGAAAATGCGGCCGTAATGACATTGCCAGTCTTGCCGCACTTGGAATGATCGGCCAGCATGATGCTTCGAGCCGTCTGCTTCAGCAGGGCCTGGCGGATTCGCGCTTCATCCTCCTCATAGTCCATGAACCCATATTCCGCTTTGATCGCCGCCGCGCCCATGAAGACCATGTCGAAATGGAACTGCTGGATGTAGGATAGCGTGTCGTAACCCACCAGGTCCTGTTCAATCGGGCGCAGATTTCCCGGCGTCATCTGGACCCGGACGCCGAAATGCTGGCAAGCCGCTTGTGCGACCAGCAGAGAATTCGTGTAGAGCCGCAGCTTCTTGAAGCCAACCAGATGCCGCGCAAGGGACAGAGTGGTGGTGCCGGTATCGAGAAAGATGGCGCAGTCATCATTGATCAGGTTGCACGCCATCTGCGCGACCGCATCCTTTTCGAGTGCATTGAACCTGATCCGATCGGTAATCGGCACGTCTGCGGTGCGCCCAGATGGTATAGCCCCTCCGTGAACACGCCGGACCACCCCCTCGGCCTCCAGGTCCTTCAGATCGCGCCGGATCGTTTCGCCTGAAACACCGAACTCTGCGGAAAGCTCCTGAACGCTGACGCGTTGTTCACGATCGAGCCGTTCCAGAATGACTTCCTTGCGGACTTCGCTCGACATTAGCAACTCTTCCTCGGGTCTGTGCGGGCTGGCTACATCTTTGATGCTGACAACCCTTGTAAGCGGCGCATCCATCTCGCCAAGGCTTCAGGGGTAAAGTTGCCGAGACGCGAGTTTTCGAGGATGCTGACCCGCGAACCGTGAAGCTCGCGACGTTATCCCCTGATCTGTGTATTATGTGGTGTTTGCGGATCTTTCAAACGAAAACGTGCAGACGTCCAGCGCATAAGAATCCCGGAACGCCACTTAAATCGCTCGAAAGCTGATTCGCCCAGCTCATCCGAGCTGCAACGGTTTTATGCCGAATAATCGGTTCCTTGCGATCAATTGAGTAAGGGCGCCTTTTGCTGTTTGTGTGTGGATTTGTTGTGATATTCGGACAATGTCATCGCATATTTGGATGAAATACCACACAATCAACAAATGAAAGCCACGAAATATGCGTCCGTAATTTGGCTAATATATTGAAAATAGTAATTAAATTTTGAGGCGTAAGAGATTTTTCATAGGTATCCGCGAAGATAATTTGCAACGGTTTGAACTCGAAATGGATTCAAAATGCAAATTTCCCACAATTCTTTGCGACTCTCCCACCGCATGCGGTCCATAAAAGCCAAGTTTGCGGCCGTGATCATAGGAACAGCAATCGTGTCTTGCGCGTCTGTCGGAGCGTTGAGCTATCAGATCGGAAAGAACGGTTTGATCGAGGCAAGCAAGATCCGCCTCGAGGCAATAGTGGCAAATCAATCGAAAGCGCTCAGAGCCTATAATGAAAGAGTTGAGCAGACACTGACCGAGATAGCACAAAGCCAATCGCTCGGAGAAATGACGGAACAGGCTGGCAAGGCGATCGCGATGTCCGACCAGAAGGTACGGGAGGCCTTCCAGGACATGTCGAAATCTCCTGAACAAAGAGCCGCATTCGACGGATCGACGGTCAAGATGCTCTATGCCGTCAAGCACAGCTCAGTGCACGGGTCACTCTTCAGCGCCTGGAAGAACGCCGATCTCAGCGATATCTTCGTCATCGATAACAATGGTCAGTTGGTCTATACGGTTACAAAGGGACCGGAATTCATGACGACCGTCCAGGATCCGAAGAACGCATCCCTGAAGTCCCTGTTTGATCTCTCAAGTGCCGGCGCCGCTGATCAGGTTTATCGGACGGGGTTCATTTCGTTCAAAAGCGAGGAAAGCGATGTTTCGGCTTTCCTCGCAAAGCCTCTTGCCAATGTCGTCTGGGGTTCTGTTGTCAAGCGTGGCACCGTCGTGATCCGGATTGCGCCAGCCAAGCTGTTGCAGCTCATTTCGCCCGAAGGGCTGGGCCGCAGCGTTGATGAGGCTTTTCTTATCGGGGCCGACGGCACATTGCGGGCTGGCAATGTCGCGCAAGCCGGCTTGGCGCCGGAGCTGCTCCAGGCTGCCCGAGACCAAAAGAGTGGCTCTGTTTTTGCCGACACCGCCAATGGTGTGAACTTCTATTCCTATGTGCCGGTGACGCTTTTCGGGCAACCGCATCTTCTTGTCATCGGTCAGGACAAGGCGAAGGTTCTCGCCTCGGCTGATGAACTTGCGAAATGGGCTGGTCTGACCGCTCTGGCGGTGCTGGTCGGCATGGGGATCGTCGGTTACGTCTTCTCGTCGCGCCTTACAAAACCTTTGAAGGACATTACTGGGCTGATGAACCGCCTGAACAACGGTGACCAGACGATCGAGATCCGATCCGTGTCGCGTTCTGACGAAATCGGCATCATGGCGCGAGCGCTCGAATCCTTTCGGCAAAGCGCAGTCGATAAGGTGCGAATGGAGGGTGAGGCGATCGAGCGCAACGGGCTCATCGAACAGGAGCGACAACTGCGCGAGGCCGACAGGGCACGAAGTGCCGCAGAATTGGAAGTGGCCATGTCAGCGCTTGCGACCGGTCTGAAGAATTTGGCCGACGGGAAACTGGATCATCGCATCGAGCATCCTTTCGCGCCGTCGCTTGACCAGCTCCGTCAGGACTTCAACGGTTCGATGACGCGTCTGCAGGCGACGATGCGCCAGATCCGCGACAATGTCGAAATGATCCAGGGTAACGGCAACCAGATGGCCGAGGCGGCCGAGGATCTTGCCAGACGTACCGAGCAGCAGGCGGCCTCGCTCGAAGAAACGGCGGCCGCCGTCGATGAGATCACCGTCACGGTCCGCTCGTCGGCCGAGCGGGCCAAGGATGCCGATCAGATTGTGCGCCAGGCCAAGCGCAGCGCCGACGATTCCGCCGTCGTCGTCAACAATGCGATCGACGCCATGGGCCGGATCGAGGAGGCCTCCCGCCAGATCGAACAGATCACCGGTGTCATTGACGAGATCGCCTTCCAGACCAATCTGCTGGCGCTGAATGCCGGTGTCGAAGCTGCCCGCGCCGGCGATGCCGGCAAGGGCTTTGCTGTCGTTGCCCAGGAGGTGCGCGAACTGGCGCAACGCTCGGCGAAGGCTGCCAAAGAAATCAAGGCTCTCATCAACAAGTCGACGGCCGAGGTCAATACTGGCTCGCATCTGGTTCAGGAAACCGGCGCGGTGCTGGCGCAGATCAGCACGCAGATTGTGACCATCAGCCAGCATGTCGAGACGATCGCCCGCGGCAGCCACGACCAGTCGAGCGCGCTGCAAGGGGTCAACGCCACCGTCAATCAGATGGATCAGATGACGCAGCATAATGCGGCGATGGTCGAGGAGACGACGGCCGCAAGCCGCGAACTCGCCTCCCAGGCCGACAGCCTGCTCACCCTGGTGCAGCAGTTTAAGATCGAGGAAAGCGGACGAGACGCGAGCCTCTATAGGGCAGCTTGATTTGCGGTTGTCCGAACGGAGTTTGCGCTCTTATCTCCACGGTATTTAGTTGACGAGCTGGCAACCAATGTTGCCGGCTGGGCGGGAACCCACGAGGAGACCGATCAGACTGGTTGCTCAGCGAATGTCACCTTTGAAAGGGCGAGTAATTTACGTGACCCGCTCTTGCAGCTTGCTTCCAGAGGAAATCGCCGGAAATGCGATGTGCTCCTATCCAACAGGTGAGGTATGTGTCATCATCGCGTCGTGCACCTTCCTGCCGGTCAGACGTAGATGTGCCAGCGCATCAGCGATGTAGGTGGAGCTCCCTCCTTGCGCCGCACCTTGATGTCCTTTTTCAAGCCAGTGATCGATTGTCGAAACAAGCACATCGAGCTTCGGCGGCCGCATCGGTGATTGGTGCTGATAGCGCCGCAGCGTCGAATACGACATTATGTTGGCCGCGCTGTCGCCCGTTGTTGAAATGCTTTGTTTTTGACGCCGTTGCAAAAGAAAATAGGTGGCAGACTTTCTCACCACCGCTCTCAGAGCGGGGCGGCTTCATCAAGACTCTGCCGCCCTTCACCCCAAACGCAACGCCGTCCAATATGACACGTTTTCGGTTATCTAATCCTCGACCGTCTCGGGTACGGCTTCTGCCAAAGCAAGACGCGCCAAATTTAATCTTCGGGCTAGATCGACGTCCGCCAGTGCCAAAATTTTAGCTGCGAAAATCCCGGCATTCGTAGCTCCCGCTTCACCAATAGCGCAAGTGCCTACAGGTATACCTTTCGGCATCTGAACAATCGATAGCAATGAGTCCAACCCTTTCAGCGATCGAGATTCTATCGGTACGCCGATCACGGGAAGATCAGTCAGTGAGGCTGTCATCCCTGGCAAATGTGCCGCGTAAGCAGTGCCGGCGATGATGACTTTTATCCCGCGCTTTTGTGCATCAGAGGCAAATGAAAATAACCGCTGCGGCGTGCGATGGGCAGATACAATTCTTGTCTCATAGGGAATGCTGAAACTGTCAAGCACGTCCGCAGCATGTCGCATTGTGGGCCAATCTGATCGGCTGCCCATAATAACGGATACGACCGGTGTAGGCACGTCTGTCATATAAATCGGCTCCTATCTCCACTCGCTTTCACTACGAGCCGGATTTCTCTCTATCAAGCCCAACACATACCGCCCTCTTATTGTTGTGGAAAAATCAAATCTTGACAAACGATATGGGAGCCTACTTCAGGTAGCGCACAGGAGGCATCTTCTTCGAAGATTGTCTCGGTATCATACGAGCTGTCCCAACTGCCCCCGCATCGCAGAAATCAAAATTATAAAACAAAATTCGATATTTGAGTTATATTTCGGGAAAATATAATTTTCGGTATGGTTTCATAAAATTGTCACATTGACATTCCCGTATCGCGATAGTCTACTAATTTTATAGATAATAGGTGATCACATGGCTTCAGATGGTTTTCTTCTCAAGCAGCGGCACGATCAACAACGGCGGTATCCATGGCAACTCTCCGTCAGCACCCTTGACGAAGATTATGCGCCAGGCCGAAATCTCAAGATACCATTCAGCGAACTACAATTTCGCGGTAGGCTGATCGTGTTTGAAGGGATTGATGGCAGTGGCAAGTCGACGAGCTTGCAGTCTGCGCATGACTATCTCGAAAACAGCGGTATCGCGGTCGAAAAGCTCGACCTGCTTTCCCCATTCTGCCGGCAGTTGCCTTATTTCCGGTCATATGCGGACGACACCTCAGTCGCCTTTGATGGAACGGTTGATCAGCCTGCCTTAGGGTTGGTGTGCCTTGCCGATCGTCTGCAGAGATTCAGGTCTCATTATTTCCGACTGCTTCGGGATGGCGTTTGGTTGATTTGCGACCGCTACGCTATAACGCCAATTGCCGAGGCCGCAGCGCTTGGCGCGAATCCTGATGATTTGGCCACGATGGTCAATGTCGCCTCGCGTTTGCCGAGGCCTGCTATCGGGTTCCATACCACAGCGCCAGAGAATGTCGTTCTCGATAGGATACGAGCTCGCCCAAAAGACAAAGGGAAAATTCTTGATCCTCGTTTCTATCGTCGCGCGATTCAATCGTTTGCGAGAACGAGTGCGGATAACGACTTCATAACAATCGATTCCACGCAGGGACAAGACACCGCAAATTCGCAAATATTCTTGGCGATCGACGCTGCGATTAAGCAATACAAACGTGAAATTTTGCTCGAAAAGGAAGCTTAGATGCCTGAAAAAATAGCGACTATTTCTGAAAAAACCGAGGCGGTCCTTGAGGAAAAGAAGCAGATAGCTGCAGCTTTGCTCGATGAACACAAGGTTCTATTCGATGATTTCCCGCATCAAGGCGTCAGATATCTCGATTTTTATCGAACTTTTGACAAAAATCCAAACGTGAGGAATGCGGTGATCGAGTGCCTTCAGGGACGATATGAAGGAAGCAAGATCGATGCTGTCGCAGGGATCGGTGCCGGTGGCTTCGGTCTCGGCGCAACGCTTGCTTACGTATTAAACGTTCCGTTTCATCCAATCCGCAAGGCCAGCGATACAGTCTACGATGCATCGGAGGCCTCCGTCGGAATGGTTTACGCCGAGCGTAAACTGACATTGGCAAATGACGTCGTTGAGCCAGGCTCGAGGGTTGTTCTCATCGATGACACGGTTGCAACGGGCGGTACGTCTCTGGGTGCGCTGAGCCTTCTCAAAAATGCTGGGGCGACAGTTGTGGAAATCGCGACCCTTTTCGAAACGACTTCAAAAAATGGTCGCTCAGCTCTGTCGCCCACACCCCTCTTTGCGATTCTCAGCCGAGACGTATTTTAATGGTGGATGTTTCAAACGCTCAGCATTTTGTCGGAGACCGCTTTGAAGCAGATTTTGCTCCAGGATCGGTGTTCGTGGGGCTAGATAGGTATCGCCTAGAAAACGTCCTAGGACACTCGCTTAGTTGGGTGAGTTATACGCTTACCTCAAATAGCCCACCGCCCAATGACCGATGGTGGCTGGTATATTTGCCGGACGGAAATCGCTACGCGTTCACGCACTCGAAATCCAACCCGCTAGAATTCTCTCCCCATTTTCCCCTGACCGGCTTGGTGCAACTGGCAAGTGAGGGAGATGCAACGCTCTCTGCTAGCGTCGGATCGCTCCATATGTTTCGCGATAAGAACGACCACTTTCATTGCGTCGAACTATTCAAAGACGTGAATCACCCGCTGACAATGTACGGGAAACCGTTGTAGATTTCATGGGATTGCGCGAATGGACAGCCTTAGTAGACCTCTAGACTATCCCAGTTTACGGAAACTTTTCGTCAGCATTGGCGCTTTCCATCCAGACTCATATTCAATTGCTCCCCTATATTATAAGCTTACAGGGCGACGAGGGGCGATTGTATATGCATCCGATAAAAGTTGCTTTGTGCAAAGCAAACATCCTCACAGCGAAGACTGCATCCTGATTTTCCCGGAAATCGGTTTGCAGGCCGATTATGCCCTTACCGCAAGTATTCTCCCGGATTTGGTTGGGAAACAGAATGATATTCGCCTAGCTCGCTATACGGCGGCCGATCTGGAGAAGCTTGAAAACAAACTGGACTCATCAGGAAGTGATATATCCGTCGCGATTATCAATGAGGAAGAGCTCGACTGGAAATACCCTGTTCGGGTCCTCGGAACCCAAAAAGTCGCAACATTGGACGGGCGGCAGTTCGCTAAGATAAGAAACAAATGCCGCAGAGCTGGAACGGACATTGAGGCGACCAGTATCGATGAAATGAGCGATCTAGCCCCCTTCAGAGCGACACTTCGTTTCTGGGAAGGCACGATGATCCTTGATCGCAAGGACACGCCCGAGATGACACATTTCTACGAGCACCTGTTTAGAATTTTGTCGACCCCGATTCCAGAAGTAGGTGGGCTTGTCTTCTTCAAAAGTGCTCGGCCCGTTGGCTTCACAATATGGGAAAATATCGGGACGGGTGTTGCAAACCTTTATGTAAACCTCTGCGACACGACCATCACGGGCCTATCCGACTTCCAATTGGTGACGACATGCCAAAGGCTCCATGAGCAAGGTATCGAAGCGCTGAATATGGGAGGGTCCGAGCTTCCCTCTCTTGATGAATTCAAGAGTAAATTCGATCCAATCGCCACGATAGATCTCTATTCCGCGCGAATATCTCAGCGTCAAAAGTCAAAGCCAGGTGTCGCCATCTCCGCTATCACCGATGGGTCCGACTATGTTATTTGAGCGGTTGTCGAACGTTTGTCGTCACCTTACCCGACATTTTGAAGCCGCTTTCGCCATTTCGTTGCCCTGGCAGGGACGTCCATCGGTGACCGCCTCACTTCGTCTGGTCGAGATCGCTTTCTTCGAAGGTTTCGAAAAACACAGGGAACCCCTCCCAGTTGAGGGGCGAAACGCAGGCAGTGTATCGGAGGGCCAGCGATGACAAATTGGACGCCGGAGACAGATGTCATCCTTGGAGATCTTAAGTCTGAGCCGCTTCTCAACATTCTCAGATGGGCGAGTGGATCCCTAACTTATAACGCTATCGCAGGGATCGCACCTACAGCTGTTGCGGAATACCTTAGACAACATCGCATCACAGGGCTTGGGCTCCGTGCAATAGAACAGGCACCCGACGGACGCGATACTTCGCGTTTGAAAAGTATACTGCGCGAGGAGTTCGAGGCGATCCAAATACAGGTTCGCTCCCGAAACTAGTTACTGGCCGAGTTGGCGAATGTCGTCAGCCAAAGCTTTATCGTTTTAAAAGGAAACACTGTTTCGCGGCTCAGCGGCGACAAGTATCTCGAACGCTTTTCGTGGGACGTTGATCTTCTAGCAGACGTCCCGGGGAGCGTTGGGGCTGAACTGATAAGGTTCGGGAGCGAAGAGACTTACCTTCCGGCCACTCACGAGGAGATAAACATTCGCTTTCGCGGGCAAGACATCGACGTCCACCGACATTTCCCGATTTTCCGCGCTGGACATCCCCGCAGTATGTCCAGCGGTAGCATAGAGGATGTTTGGTCCGAGGTGGGTGAGCAGGCTTTGCCATATCAATTGCTTGCGGCGGAAACCATTTCGTGGAAACCGAACGCGTCCACATCTACTCTGCAACTTTCGGCCACATACGCTGCCTTCATTACCCTCCAGCACATCTTTATTGACTATATACGGCTTTATCCGCCCATATTACGCTTTCGGCCGCGGGTGAGAGCGTTTGAGCTGATTGAGCTTGAAAAGCTGATTTCTCTGCCATCTTTTGACCGTCGGCAATTTCAAAAACTGCTCGTTCAATTCGACTGCCTCGATTACTATACACGTATCATCAACCTGCACCGATCTACGTTTGCCGACGCAGCCCGAACCAATACCTTACTTCTAACAGGAAAAGATTCCATTCTGGAGGAAGTCGGGGACTGGTCTGAAGATTTCTTCGTTGCACTCGGTCTGAGGCGTCGCCTTACCGTAGCGACAGCCGATATAGTGACAAGGCCTTTTTCGTTGGTAGAGGCTATAGATCGCACCAGTTTGGGCATCATTTCCCTCAACATTCCGCAAGCGCTTGAGCTCGGCAGCGATAATGAACGATCTTTCAAGGCAAGCTGGAAAGACGAAAAGTTTCCTGTACGAATGTCTAGTTTCGCCGATAGTCGCAATTTGAAGATAACTCTTCATTTCGAGAAGAAGCATATTGCTCAGCCGGATGTGTGGGTAAACCTCGATAAAAACTACTTCAGGAGCTATATAGATCCTAGGTACACCACGGCACGCAACAGAAACGATAGCTACGATCTTTCAGGTTCGATGCAAATAACGGATGTCGCCGAGAGTTGGCAGGTCGATCTAGACATCAAATATCCAGAACAAAGTGAGCATTCGCATCTTATCACAGTCTTGATAAGAGACGCCGCAGGCGGCGCCAATGGCCTCTACGCTGAGGTGATGGGGACGTTTAAAAATTGACGTCCCTCTTATATGCGGCTCATAAATGCCTGAGGAGTGCCCTGTTTCATGGAGCACTAGCGGTAGCTTATTATCAGAGCTTGGGTTTCTCCTCGCGGGAAATCGGACTGCTGAGTTCCACGTACTGGGCGACTTTTTCGCTTCTTCAGCTTCCTTCGGGCGGTTTTGCGGATCGCTACGGTCCAAAAGCGTCGCTGATTGCCGGTGGGCTGGTCGTTTCGACAGCCTACCTCATCGAGGCGTCTTCCATGCATATCGCTTGGTTCATGCTTTCGGGCATGATGCAGGGAATAGGGCAAAGCGTGATCGCCGGGTCAGATTCAACGATGATTTTCGCTGTTCTGAAGCATGAGGGAATGGAAAAGCGCTACAGCGAATACGAATCCAAGGCCTGGACTGGCAGACATCTGGGCCTGCTTCTGGGCCTGCTGGGCGGAGCAGCAATTTCGACCATCTTCGGCTTTCGAGCAGTTTTTATCGCGAGCGCGTGCGCTATGTTTTTAGGCTCGCTAATGCCTTTGGTCATAATGAAGTTTGGCTGGGACGTTCAGAGCCAAAACAAGAAGGTCAAATCGAATCGTAATTGTCTAAGATATTTTCATCTTGTGCCCCTAAGTATATTATCACGATTTTGCCTGGTATATGCCTTTGATGCCATTCTCCCGATATTATTCCAGATAGCCCTCATACATTTGGGAGTTAATCCCGGCGTCGTTAGCGCATTGTTTGGGGCGATATTGATGTCATCTCTAATGGGATACTATCTGTCATTGGTGACGCGAAAACTTGAGCTAAATAAATCCTTCGAGATATTCACCTTAATCAATGGGTCGGGTATGGTCCTCGTCTCACTCGGCTTATGGCTTAGCACGTCTCTCTCTACCGGCATTGTCTTGCTCGGTTTCTCTTTGCTCGGTCTCACGAAAGGAGCCTACTCACCTCCTTTCACTGCGCAAATCCTACAAAGACACGGAGGAGAAGATTCCGCTAAGTCCCTATCTTTACTCTATTTTCTAAGCGGCTTAGCAGCGGCTGGAACCATTTATTCGACAGTGAGCCTAGCTGGGTTAATGTCCTTGAGTAGCCTATGTTTGTTTCTTGCCATTGCCGCATTTGGAGCATCCTTGTTTTCGTACTTTGCTCACCTACGGCGAGGTTGATTCAAAATAACTGCAACTTACTTCGAGGTCCACGTTCTCCAGTGATTTCCTCTCGGACCGGGCCGCTAAAAGCAAAATGCGGAACACGCTCGTTATCTCTGAGAGAGCGGAGGCGGCCTGAATGTTCTTTCATCGTTCATATCAAACGTTGTTTGGCGGGAAGCCAACGCGACGCGTTCCGTAGGGCGGCTTAATTGGCGGCAATCCTCATTCACGGGACGGCAACCTTGGTTGTCGGCTAGCTAAGACCCTGCGAGGAGATCGTGACGCGTCGCTGAACGCCAAATGTGCCGTTGAGAGAGTCCATATCGAGCTTTCTCAACGATCAGACGATCCCACACCAGAATGGCTTTAGCTCTCGACCATAAACCGGGAAATAAACGGCAAACTTGCAGCGCCAACGGCTTTCGGCGTGTTCAGAATGCCGCTCGACATCACCGTGACTTCGGGAACCAGCTTCTGCAGCGAGACGCAAATGTTGCGACAAACTACATTCGGCACAAATGACGACACAATAACGGCTTCCAGCTCGATAAATTGCGCGAGCGACCTGACGATGCCCTGCATCTTTTCCGCCAGCTTGCCTTCCCATTCGTGGACAAGGCTATTTTCGGCAGGCCACGGTGCAAGTGGCTGCCACAAATGATCTGTTGGCGCGCCCGCAGCGGTCAATATGGATTCCAGTGATGCCACGCCGACGTCGAAACTGACCACCGAATTGCCATGATGGATCTGGTGGTTCAACACCAGGCGGCTATGCAGGTTGGCTCCAACATAAAAATAGAGATAGTTGGAATATGGCTTGGCAACGCCGAACATGCTTTCGCCGCCGGCCGCCGCGGTGATATCGTTCTGCACGAACACCGAATACCCAGTGATATCCTCGACTTCTTTCTGTAGAGAATCGAAATAGGCTTTCTCCTCACGCCCCTCGGAAGCGCTGGAGGGGAGAGCGAGGCCAATACCGGCGAGACGCTTTTGAGCATTCTTGGGAACGATGTTCACCGCTTGACGAATGGTCTCGATAAACATTGTCTGGTTGCTATCGCGTTCAGGCTCCGGATTGGGGAGCTGCATGTGATATCGAACGGCGCCGGCAAAATCGATGAGAACAACGTCAGTCCGCTTCAGGCCGACACTGATGCCGATCGAAAAGGCCCCTTCCGGATTGAGAGCGACGGGAACGGTTGGGGGGCCGACGCGCCCCTTCTGGGCTTCCCCCTTCGCAACGAGCCCCTCTTGTTCCAGCGACCTTACGAGCACCGAAATCGTCTGTGCCGAAAGACCCGTCCTTTCGCCGATTTCCAATCTGGTTATTTCGCTGTTCTGAAGGAGCAACGACAGCAGCAAGCGCTCATTGTAGCTGCGCACGCTGACCGCGTTCAGGCCCGTTGCCCGATCGGCAATGCGCAAAGGATTCGGCGGAGAAAAACGCATATCAGGCATCAATGCAATCCTCGCGGGGTAAGGCATGAAGATGAACTGGCATCCATTTGTATTGTTGCTGCGGCAAGATCATCATCTCCAACCGATCGCCTCGACTTCCCTTGCAAGCGCCGTTCCCAATGCTTCATGAGCTTCCCGGTTGATGTGGAATCCATCGCAGGGATCACAAGCCGCGACGGAACCAGCATCAAAGAAATGCACCTCGAGCGAATCTGCGATGATCTCGAATTCGAGAGCGAGACGTCGTGATTTCTCCTGGGCGCCGGAGAAAATTGGTTCCCATTCCTTGATGTCATCAAGCATTGACGGCGGGGCAACCACCATGATTTCGGGCGCGCGTCCGCCTGGGCCGGGACCCAATTCCCTGATATCGTGTATCAGGCAGCCAATCCCCATCGCGACCTCCGAGGGCGGTTGATTGAACCGGGCCTTCAGGTCGTTGGTCCCGAGCATGATGATGACAAGATCGAGGATCGCATGACTCATGAGGCACGGCCGCAGGTAGGTTCGGCCGTTTTTCATCGCGCCCTCGATCGGATCGTCGCGAACGGTGGTGCGGCCGCTCAGACCTTCCTCGATGACGTACCACTCACTTCCAAGCTCCCGTCTCAAGACGCCGGGCCAGCGCTCGCTCGGCCCATATCGCTCGAGCGGCGAGCCACCCGGAACCTGGCCATGGGTATTCGAGTCGCCGTAGCACAAGACTGATCGCATTTCCTCCCTACCTTCATGACAGATCATAAAGACGCGTGAACATTCGCTGTCGACTATGGCCTTTGTCAATCTGTAGCGCAAGTTTATAGATATTCATTCAGTCTGAATAATTATTGACAGACGATAAAGGCTATGGCATTTCTAAAAATGGGAGAGCAAGATTTTCCAGGAACTGAATACCGCCAAGCCCAGTCATTCAATGGGAATTGGCAGCAAGTAAGCCGCTTCGGCGGCGCTGGATAAGTGCGTCTCCGTGGCAATGGAGATCCGACGTCGATGAGGACGACGGTATTTGAGCAAGGGAGGAATTCTCAGTGAACGGCTTTCTGAAATCTATTCTCGGGGCGTCGCTTTTGATGGCGTCTACCGCAGGTCCGCTTTGGGCTGACGACTTCAAGTTCATGGACGGCATCACGCCGAAACCTGGCGACAATCCGCAGACTGAGGCGGGCAAGTACAAGAAGGATTGCGGTTGGGTCATCGGCATGAGCGATTTTGGTGTCAACGCCAATACCTGGACGGTCCAGGTCGCTCATGAGTCGGAGGCGGCGGCCGCGGCCAACAAATGCATTAAGAAGTTCGTTCTGCTCGATGCCGGCTTCGATCAGAAGAAGCAGGTCGCCGACATTGAAGATCTGATCGCGCAGAAAGTTGACGCGATTATCGTTCAGCCGGTTACCTCCACCTCGGCAAACGCATCCATGAAGAAGGCGATCGCAGCCGGAATTCCGGTCATCGTTCACACCGGCCGCGTCGACTCGGAAGACTACACGACCGAGATTCAGGGCGGCGCCGAGCATTTCGGCAAGGTAATGGGCGACTGGTTGGTCAAGACGGTCGGAAACAATGGCAAGATCTGGGTGTTGCGTGGTCTCTCGGGCCATCCGGAAGATATCAACCGATACAACGGCCTGCAGGAAGCGCTGAAGGGTACGAACGTCAAGATCGTCGCCGAAGAGCACGGCGATTGGCAATATGACAAAGGTAAGAGCGTCTGCGAAACTCTCTATCTGAACGACCCGAACGTCGACGGTATCTGGTCGTCGGGGGCTGATATGACACGTGCGTGCGTCGATGTATTCAAGCAATTCGGCGCAAAGATCCCACCAATTTCGGGCGAAGGAAACAATGGCTTTTTCGGTCAGTGGATCAAGGACGGCTTCCAGTCCATTGCTCCGGAGTATAGCCCTGCCCAGGGCGCTGAAGGCGTGCATGCTGCCGTCGCTTTGCTCGAGGGCAAGCAGCTCTATAAGCACTACGTCTACAACCCGCCGGGCTGGGATCTCGAAAAGGCTAAGAAGTACTATCGCGACGATCTCACTGCGAACGTCTGGTGGCCTTCACAGCTCTCTGAAGAGCAGCTGAAGAAGTTTTATACGAAGAACTAACACATTCTCCCAAGGCACATTCGCCGGTTTCCTAGTGGAACCGGCGAATGGCGACCGAACGGAGCTGCGTGGATTGGGAGGAACGAATGGCCAACCTTGTAGAAATGTCGAACATTTCAAAGTCGTTTGGCGGAAGTCTGGCGCTTGACCGGGTGTCATTGGAGCTCTTGCCGGGTTCGGTCCATGCCCTGATGGGCGAAAATGGCGCCGGCAAATCGACTCTCATGAAGATCCTTGCGGGTGTTCATCGCCCGGACAGTGGCGAGATCTTCAAGAACGGCCACAAGATCTCTTTCGTCAATCCGAAAGAGGCGCTTGATTTTGGTATATCGACAGTCTTCCAGGAAATGACGCTCCTGTCGAACCTCACGATCGCCGAAAACATGTTTCTCGGGCGCGAACCGGTAACGCGCCTCGGCACCGTCGATTACAAGCGCATGAATGCGGAAACCAGCAAGGCTTTGAAAGAGCTTTCGCTTGACCTTGATCCGAGGACGCTGGTTTCGAACCTCAGTATCGCTCAACGGCAATTTGTCGAAATCGCTCATGGTATCAAGGCCGATGCCTCGATCTTCATCCTTGACGAACCGACGGCTGCTCTTAACGCCGCAGATGTTGAGATCCTCAACAAGCATATCCGGCGGCTGCGCGATGCGGGCAAGGCTATCGTCTACATCTCGCACCGCATGGATGAAATTTTCCAGATCTGTGACACCGTGACGGTCCTGAAGGATGGTAAGCTGGTGGGCACGCGTCCTCTTTCCGAAATGACGCCGACATCACTCATCGCAATGATGGTCGGCCGCGAATTGAAGGACCTTTTCCCGGCAAGAAACGCCTCGGCGGCCGGCGAGCCGATGCTCGACATCAAGCACTTCAAAATTGGCGCGACGACGAAGCCATTTTCGCTGCAAGTTTCCAAGGGTGAAATTGTCGCTCTGGCAGGACTGGAGGGACAGGGGCAGCAGAAGCTGTTGCGCTCGCTCGTTGGCCAGTTCCAACCCTTTTCGGGAACGATCACGCTCAACGGAAAATTGCTCGCCTTGCCGGTGCCGAACGAGAACGGTGTGCGCAAGCTCCAGCAGATGGGGGTCGGTTTTGTTCCGGAGGATCGCAAGGAGGAGGGTCTGTTCCTGAGCCTCCCGATCGCGCACAATATCGAGATTGCCTTGCACTCGACGAGAGCTGGATTTTCGCCTGCGAAGAACTATCGCAAGCTGGTTTCCGAGACAATCAAGCGGCTCAACGTGCGGACCATCAATGCTTCAGCGCCCGTCGGCGCCTTATCCGGTGGAAATCAGCAGAAGGTTCTGCTTGGCCGTTACATCGCCGCCAATCTCGACATCCTGCTCATCGAAGAGCCGACACGCGGCGTCGATATCGGCGCAAAGGCGGAAATCTACAAGCTACTACGTGACTTCACGCAGAACGGCGGGGCCGTGCTGGTGCTCTCGAGAGAAACCGTTGAGCTCATCGGCCTCTGCGACCGCATCTATGTCGTCCATGGCGACACGGTTGTTGCCGAGATGCCAGCCGCCAAGGCCACAGAGCACGACATTCTCGATGCCGCTTTGAGCGCGTGAACGCAAAACAGAGAAGCAATCCGATGACTAAGACCCTCACAAGACTATTTACGGGAAGTCAGAGCCGCCAAGGTCTCTGGATGGTTCCCCTGCTGATCACGATCGTTCTGAGCGCTATCCTGATCGGCGAGACCGATCAGTTCCTCAACCGGGAAAACCTGTTCAATCTGGTCGCGCAGGCGATGCCGCTGATCATCACGGCCGTCGGTCAGCTGTTCGTCATCCTCGTTGGCGGCCTCGACCTTTCCGTTGGATCGTTGATCAGCTTCACAACGGCTGTCCTTGCTTTGGACGCCCCGGGTTACATACTGATCCCGGCCGTCTTCGTGTTGGCGGCTCTGCTCGGTCTGACGAATGGATATGTCGTCACCCGTCTCAACGTGCATCCGATTATCGCAACTCTGGCGATGCAGTACATCGTGCTCGGCGCGGCGCGTATTTTGCGCCCGGTCTCCGGCGGAACTATTCCCGATATCGTTATCAGCTCGGTCTCAGGGTCCTTCCTCGGTATCCCCATGCCGATATTCTGGGGCATCTGTGTGGCATTGGTCGCGTGGAAATTGCTTTACGGATCGCGGTTCGGCCTGCATCTCTTCGCGATCGGCGGCGGCATTTCCAACGGCGTCGAAGATGCCACGCGCAACTTCGGCGTCGCCGACAAGCGCAATATCATTCTCGCCTATGTCGCCTGCTCTTGCTTTGCGGCGCTTGCTGGGGTGTTCCTGGCTGGCCGCATCGTCTCCGGCGACCCAAATGTCGGACTCCTCTTCGAACTAGACGCGATCACGGCGGTCGCTATCGGCGGCACGCAGTTGTCCGGCGGTGTCGGCAGCCTGCAGGGAACGATTATCGGAGCCCTCGTACTGGCGCTCCTCTCCAACGGAATGAATCTGGTCAACATTTCGCCGTTCATCCAGACGGCGATCAAAGGCGGCATCCTGCTCCTTGTCGTCGGGTTCCAGACACGCAAGAAGATGGGGCTCTAAAATGTCAGCCTTCGCGAAAAATCCGGCAATCCAGCGAATGCTCAGGATCGCGCCTTCATACTATGTCTTTGCGTTGCTTCTGATCGTCTTGTGGGTCTCACGCCCGCAGATGCTGAACGCAAATGTCATGGGCATCTTCATTCGCCAGGTTGCCCCGCTCGGTGTTCTTGTTCTTGGACAATTGCTCGTCATGCGGGTCAAGAGCATCGATTTGGCGGGCGGTGGCATCATCCTGCTCGTCAACTACTTCATCTCGTCCGGTCTCTTTCCCGGGATGTCGGCGATGGGTTTCGTCCTGCTCGCGCTTTTCACCGGCACGGCAATCGGACTGTTCAACGGCTACATGGTGGGCAAGCGGCGGGTCTCGGCGGTTATCGTGACCCTTGCCGTCAGCATCATCCTTGTCGGCGCCGTGCAGTTCTTGTCGAGCGGAAAGCCGCCGGGGAACGTGCCGAGCTACCTCAACGACATCTATAATGTAAAATTCGGCCCGCTGCCTCTCCCGGTCCTGTTCTGGGTGGCGTTGACAGCATTGCTGTCTCTACTTCTCTCAAGAACGGTGTTCGGCCGTTACGTGACCTCTGTCGGGGCAAATGCCGAAGCGGCGCACTTCTCGGGTGTTCCGGTCGAACGCACGGTTATCGTGGCGCACACGCTCGCGGGCCTGATCGCCGGCGTCGCGGCACTCGTGCAAACAGCTTCGATTGCGGTTGGAAGCGTACGCGTCGGACTGGATCTGCCGATCCTGTCTGTTGCCGCGACTATTCTCGGCGGCGTGGTGTTTGGACGGGGTGAAGGCGGCGTGTGGGGGCCGTTCTTCGGTGTCCTTTCTTTTGCGCTTCTCTTCGTCGTGATGACGTCTTTTGGCGTCAGCGACTCCGGGAAGCTCATCGCTCAGGGTCTGATCATTCTCCTTGCGGCCATTTTCTATGGCCTCAAGGCACGCAACTAGTAGTATCGGAGGAGTAACGGTATGGAAGACAAACGCTCTATATTGTGTTTTGGGGATTCACTGACGTGGGGATGGATTCCGGTCTCGGAATCGTCGCCGACACTCAGATATCCTTTTGAGCAACGCTGGACCGGCGCAATGGCCGCGGCGCTGGGAGACGGCTACGCGATCATCGAGGAGGGCCTGAGCGCCCGCACCACCAGCGTCGAAGATCCGAACGATCCCAGGCTAAACGGTAGCGCCTACCTGCCAACGGCACTCGCCAGCCACCTGCCGCTTGATCTCGTCATTATTCTGCTCGGCACCAACGACACTAAGTCTTATTTTCGTCGCACACCTTATGAAATCGCCAATGGCATGGGCAAGCTTGCAGGACAGGTTCTTACCTGCGCCGGCGGCATCGGAACACCCTACCCTGCCCCTAAGCTTCTGATCGTTTCGCCGCCGCCCCTGGCTCCCATGCCGGATCCTTGGTTCGAAGGCATGTTCGGTGGCGGTTACGAGAAGTCACTCGAGCTTGCGAAACAGTACAAGGCCCTTGCCGATTTCTTGAAGGTTGAATTCCTCGATGCAGGCGAATTCGTCAAGACCGACGGCTGCGATGGAATCCATTTCTCCGCCGAGACGAACATCACTCTCGGTCGGGCAATCGCTGAGAAAGTCAAAGCGATCTTCTCTCAAGTGGCGAAGAAAGCTGTGGCTTAGCAGCCTTCCGTCGCCGGCCGCCAGCGCCACCTCCCAGGCGGCTGGCGGTCCTTCTCCGTTACCAAGATTTGAGGCTTCCATGTCCGGCTATATTTTGGCGATCGACCAGGGGACAACGTCTTCCCGAGCCATCGTCTACGGCCCAGATGCCCAGCCGATCGCAATTGATCAAAAAGAGATTTCGCAGTCCTTCCCAAAGTCGGGTTGGGTCGAGCATGACGCGACTGAAATCTGGGAATCTGTCCTGCAGACCTCCCGTAACGCTCTCGCCCGCGCAGGTATTGAGACCCGCGATGTCGCGGCGATCGGCATAACAAACCAACGCGAAACCTGCCTCGTCTGGGAGCGGTCGAGCGGCAAGCCGATCCACCCAGCGATTGTCTGGCAGGATCGACGTACTTTCGGCGCATGTGAGGTTCTTCGTGCCGATGGGTTCGGACCTCTGATACAAGAGAAGACCGGCCTCCTGCTCGACCCGTATTTTTCCGCCACGAAAATTGCCTGGATTCTGGACAACGTTGACGGCGCGCGGCGCGCGGCGGAGGCTGGCGAGTTGCTCTGCGGCACGATCGATACGTATCTGACCTGGATGCTCACCGGCGGCGCTGTACACGCGACGGACGCCACGAATGCGTCGCGGACATCGTTGTTCGATATCCGTGAGAATCGTTGGGATGACGAATTACTGGGGGCATTCAGGGTTCCGCGCACTTTGCTTCCCGAGGTCAAGGATTGTGCGGATGACTTCGGCCAGACGATTGCCGCGCACTTTGGTGCCGAAATCCCGATACGGGCTCTTGCGGGAGACCAGCAGGCGGCCCTAATCGGCCAGGCCTGCCTCAAGCCAGGAATGCTGAAATCGACATACGGGACGGGATGCTTCGTTGTCCTGAACACCGGTGACCAGATCGTCAGATCGTCCAACCGGCTGCTGTCGACGATCGCATATCGTCTTGAGGGCAAGACCACCTACGCGCTGGAAGGCTCCATCTTCATGGCGGGAGCAGCGGTTCAGTGGTTGCGAGACTCGCTGAAGATTATCAAGGAAGCCTCTGAAACCGGCCCACTGGCGCATTTGGCGGACGAGCAGGAAGACGTTTATCTCGTCCCTGCATTTACCGGCCTTGGAGCTCCGCACTGGAACTCGCAAGCCCGCGGCGCCATCTTTGGCCTGACGCGGGGCACAGGCATTGCCGAGCTCTCTCGGGCGACGCTCGAATCCGTCTGCTATCAAACGCGCGATCTCCTCGAAGCCATGGCTTCCGATTATCCGATGGAGGTCAGAGGTGCGACACTTCGCGTCGATGGTGGCTTGTCGGGCAGCGATTGGGCGATGCAGGCCTTGGCGGACTGCCTCGGAAGCGTCATCGAACGCTCACGGAGCCAAGAAGCTACGGCATTGGGAGTTGCTGCACTCGCAGGCGCGCGCGCTGGCGTCTGGCCTGATCTTGCGACCTTCGCAGGAAACTGGAAGGCGAAGAGCAGCTTCACCCCAAAACTCAACACTGACGAGCGGGCACGACGCTATCGCAAATGGCGCGCGGCTGTTGCGAGCACACTTTCCTATGCCGCAACCGCATGATCTCGCGGGAGACCGATATGCAAGACAAGATCCATGACCTGTTCGTAATCGGCGGCGGTATCAACGGCTGTGGGATCGCGCGTGACGCTGTTGGCCGCGGCTATTCGGTGGCGCTGGCTGAGATGAATGATTTTGCCTCCGGTACGTCGTCGGGTGCCACGAAGCTCATCCACGGGGGTTTGCGCTATCTCGAGCATTACGAGTTCCGGCTGGTGCGTGAAGCGCTGATGGAACGCGAAGTGCTCTGGGCGATGGCGCCGCACATCATCTGGCCGATGCGCTTCGTGTTGCCCTACCACAAGGGTGGCATCCGCCCTGCCTGGCTCATCCGGCTTGGTCTCTTTCTCTACGACCATCTCGGCGGTCGCAAGCTCCTGCCGCCGACAGCGACGCTGGATATGAAAAAAGATCCCGCTGGCCAGCCGCTGAAGGCGCTGTTTGCCAAGGCCTTTGAATATTCCGACGGTTGGGTCGACGATGCCCGCCTGGTGGTGTTGAACGCCCGCGATGCTAGCGACAAGGGTGCGCTGATCATGCCGCGCACCAAAGTGGTCGCGGCACGGCGCGAAAACGGGCTCTGGACGATCGAGACGGTGGATACGGTCTCCGGGATCGCCGGGGTTCATCAGGCGCGTATGCTCGTCAATGCGGCCGGTCCCTGGGTAGATCATGTGATCCGCGGCGCGTTCGGCAAGAACGAGGCGCAAAATGTCCGCCTCGTCCAAGGCAGTCATATCGTGGTGAAAAAGAAGTTCGAGGGGCCACGGGCCTATTTCTTCCAGAACCCCGACAATCGTATCATCTTCGCCATTCCCTATGAGGACGAGTTCACGCTGATCGGGACCACCGACCGCGACTATAGCGGCGATCCAAAAGATGTCAGGATATCTCAAGAAGAGACGGACTATCTTTGCAAGGCGGCGAGCGAATATTTTAAGGAGCCGGTCAGACAAGACGATATCGTCTGGACCTATTCGGGGATCCGCCCACTTTTCAACGACGGCGCCTCGAAGGCGCAGGAGGCGACCCGCGATTACGTGCTTCAACTCGACGGGGGCATCGGTAAGGGTGGCAGCGATGCGCCGCTTCTCAATGTCTTCGGCGGCAAGCTCACCACCTACCGGCGCCTAGCCGAACATGCTCTGGAGAAGATCGGCGGTGCGATTGGCGTGAAGGGTGCTCCGTGGACGGCCAAGAGCCATCTGCCGGGTGGGGATTTTCCGGTTCAAGGTTACGAAGCGGAGGTTGCAAAGCTCTGCAAGAGCTATCCGTTCCTCGCGGCTTCGCATGCACGCCGGCTTGTGCGCAGGTATGGCACCAGAGCATCTGTTCTTCTCGGCAATGCACAAAAGATCGAGGATCTCGGCCGGCTGTTCGGGTCCGACCTCTACGAAGCCGAGGTGCTCTACCTCATGCAGCATGAATGGGCACGCACGACGAACGACATTCTTTGGCGGCGCTCTAAGAAGGGGCTGCACCTCAGCCATAGTGAAGTGTCCCGCCTCGACCATTTCATTTCTGAAATTGTCCAGCGTCAAGTGGCCGCACAATGAGATTGTTTGACCGCTCGCAGCGCGCAGGTCGTGGCGGCCGGTCACTAGATTTTTTTTGGGGAGTTTTCATGTCGGAAAAGATTTACCCGGTTGCCAAGCCGGTGGAAAACCATGCGCTAATCGATAGGCCCAAATACGAGGAATGGTATCAGGAAAGCGTTGCGAACCCGGAGCAGTTCTGGGGCGAACACGGCAAGCGCATCGACTGGTTCAAACCCTACACCAAGGTCAAGAACACGTCCTTTGCTGGCGCTGTCTCGATCAAATGGTTCGAGGACGGTGAGACCAACGTCTCATACAATTGCATCGACCGCCACCTCGAGAGCAACGGCGACAAGGTCGCCATCATCTGGGAAGGCGACGATCCTTCGATCGACAAGAGGATCACCTACAACGAGCTCTACGGGCATGTCTGTCGTTTCGCCAATGTGCTGAAGAAGCATGGCGTCAAGAAGGGTGACCGCGTGACCATCTATATGCCGATGGTGCCGGAAGCGGCCTATGCGATGCTAGCCTGCACACGCATTGGCGCGATCCATTCTGTCGTCTTCGGCGGCTTCAGTCCGGAAGCACTGGGCGGTCGTATCGTTGACTGCGCATCGACCTTCGTCATCACCTGCGACGAGGGCCTGCGGGGCGGCAAAGCGGTTCCGCTGAAAGCCAATGTAGACAAGGCAATCGATATTGCCGCACGCGATCATGTCTTCGTCACGGATGTGCTGGTGGTCCGACGCACCGGCGGGCAAGTCGCCTGGGCGTCTGGCCGCGACCTCTGGTACCACGACGAGGCCGAAACGGTTTCTACCGACTGCGCGCCGGAGCCGATGAATGCGGAAGATCCGCTGTTCATCCTCTATACCTCCGGTTCGACCGGCAAACCGAAGGGCGTGCTGCACACGACCGGCGGCTATCTCATTTATGCCTCGATGACGCATGAATGCGTGTTCGATTATCGACCCGGCGATATATACTGGTGCACGGCCGATGTCGGCTGGGTCACGGGTCACTCCTATATCGTCTACGGGCCGCTCGCCAACGGCGCGACGACATTGATGTTCGAAGGCGTCCCGACCTTCCCGGATGCCGGCCGCTTCTGGGATGTTATCGACAAGCACCAGGTCAGCATTTTCTACACCGCGCCGACGGCGATCCGCTCGCTGATGGGCGCCGGCGATCATTTCGTCAAGCGCTCCAGTCGCTCCAGTCTCCGGCTGCTCGGCTCGGTCGGCGAACCCATTAATCCGGAAGCCTGGGAGTGGTACTATCATACAGTCGGCGAGGGCCGCTCGCCGATCGTCGATACCTGGTGGCAGACAGAAACCGGCGGCATCATGATCACGCCGCTGCCGGGCGCGACCGACCTGAAGCCCGGCTCCGCCACCCTGCCTTTCTTCGGTATCAAGCCGGAGCTCGTCGACGCCGAAGGCAAGCTCATCGAGGGGGCCGCCGACGGCAATCTCGTGATTGCCGACAGCTGGCCGGGCCAGATGCGTACGGTCTACGGCGACCACGAGCGCTTTATCCAGACCTACTTCTCCACTTACAAGGGCAAGTATTTTACCGGCGACGGCTGCAGGCGTGACGAGGATGGCTATTACTGGATCACCGGGCGCGTCGACGACGTGCTGAATGTGTCCGGTCACCGTCTCGGCACAGCGGAAGTTGAATCCGCTTTGGTTTCGCATCACCTCGTATCCGAGGCCGCCGTCGTCGGTTATCCGCACAACATCAAGGGTCAGGGCATCTATTGCTACGTCACTCTTATGGCCGGACAAGACGGCAACGACGCGTTGCGTCAGGAGCTGGTCAAGCATGTGCGCGCCGAGATCGGCCCGATCGCAACCCCCGACAAGATCCAGTTTGCGCCGGGTCTTCCGAAAACCCGCTCCGGCAAGATCATGCGCCGCATCCTGCGCAAGATCGCCGAAGACGATTTCGGGGCGCTCGGTGATACCTCAACGCTGGCAGATCCCGCTGTTGTCGATGACCTGATTGCCAACCGGCAGAACAGAGCCGAAGCCGCCTAGGAGGTCCGCATGAAACTCATACTGATGGGCCCGCCCGGGTCCGGAAAAGGGACCCAAGCCAAGCGGATTTGCGAACGGTTCGACATACCGCATCTGTCGACTGGGGACATTTTGCGGGCGGAGGTCAAGGCGGGCACGCCGCTTGGTCTGTCGGTGGAAGCAACGATGAAAGCGGGGGGCCTTGTTTCGGACGACATCATCTCGTCGATCGTCGTTAGTCGGGTCAGGTCCCCGGAAGCTCAAAACGGGTTTGTGCTCGATGGATTTCCGCGAACAATTGCGCAGGCCCTTGTTTTGGAACAAGCGCTCGGCTTCGACGCACTAACGGCGGTGATCGAGCTAGTCGTTCCGGAGGAGGAGCTCTACGACCGGATTTGCCGGAGAGCAGCGGAGTCCGCCGGCGTACAGCGCGCCGATGATAATGCTCAGACTTTGCGGTTGCGACTAAAGGCATACCGGGCAGAAACACTTTCGGTATCTGATTTCTATAGACCAAGATCACCGTTTTTCATGATCGATGGTCTAGCTGCTCCCGACGAGGTAACGGACCGGATTTTGCAAATCCTACAGGATGACGCTGTCGAACAAACCTGAACATTTCTGATCTGAAATCAACTTTACGCAATATTCATTCACTCAGAATAATTATTAATGAACCTCGTTATCTTGGGTGGAGAACAATGGGCATTCATCTCAACTATGTGCTGCTTCGCGGGCCGATCCGGACAAAGATATTTTGTCTTTTGACGCCGATACTTGTCGGCATTGTCGGCCTGAGCCTCGTCAACTATCTGTCCGGCAATATGCTGAACAGCCAGCTGGCGAGCAGCTCAAGCGGAATGGTTACCTTGTCGGCGATCAAGCAGGCGCAAGATGGAATGAACTCGTTCCTGCTCGAAGCAACCGAGGCCAAACGTGACGCTCTGAAGGCGCTTCTTGCCGACCAGGGCGCCAAGATATCGACGAGCTTGTCGTTTGCGCATGAGGATGATGAACGACGGAGCCTGGTTGGCGCCGCGACGATCGCCAAGGAGGTCTCCGGTAAGATCGATAGCCTTTGGGAGATGCATAGCGACGAACGCAAGCTTCGAGATCAGATCAGCACCGATCTCGCTACGCTGTCGGATGTGCAGTCGAAGCTTCAGACCTATTTGAATATCCCTGCCGATCAGGCAGCCGCACAGGCGGCCACCGTGGAGACGCTGAACAAGATCAATGCGATGAACTACGAACTGCGCATTGCAGCCTCCGACTTCCTGGGGGGCATGAACGAAGATACCCTCAAGAAGGTGAAAGGGCGCTTCAAAGGGCTCGGCTTCTATCTCGGCAAGGTCAAGGAACAGCACGCCGGCAACGGCCCCATCCAGGAATTGGCCGACAAGGCGATCGCTGTCATCGGCCAGGCTCAGGACAGGTTTGACCAGCTTCTCGTCAGGGTGAGAGCTCGCGACGCAGCCTTCGAGGCTGCCAGCGCCAGCATGAACGACGCCTGGAACAAGATCCTGGAGTTTGCCCAGGTCCAGCGTGATCATGCCACCACCGCCCAGGATCGGGCGCAAACCATATCGCTCACAACGACGATGATTGCGCTGCTCTTCGGCTGCCTGGCAGGTTTCCTGCTGATCAGAACGATCAAGACACCAATCGAAGCGCTGACGGCGTCGATGAAGGCGGTTGCGTCAGGCAAGCTCGATGAAAATATCGGCAGCACCGAGAAGCGCGACGAGATCGGGGAAATGGCAAGGGCTTTGGACGTGTTCCGGCACAACGCTCTGGAAAAGATCCGCGTGGAAAGTGATGCGGAGCAGTCGCGGACGCTGGTAAGACAACAGCGACAGGAAGACGACCTGCGTAAGACCCGCGATGCGGCTGCCATCAGTCAAGCGGTTGATGCGATTGCAAGCGGTTTGCACAAGCTTGCCAGTGGCGATTTGACGGTAACTATCTCCCATCCGCTCGATGGAGAGCTCGACCAGCTCCGTCAGGATTTCAACGGTTCGATGATGCGGCTGCAGGCGACGATGCGCCAGATCCGCGACAATGTCGAAATGATCCAGGGTAACGGCAACCAGATGGCCGAGGCAGCAGAGGATCTTGCCAGACGTACCGAGCAGCAGGCGGCCTCGCTCGAAGAAACGGCCGCCGCCGTCGACGAGATCACCGTCACGGTCCGCTCGTCGGCCGAGCGCGCCAAGGATGCCGATCAGATTGTGCGCCAGGCCAAGCGCAGCGCCGACGACTCCGCCGTCGTCGTCAACAATGCGATCGACGCGATGGGCCGGATCGAGGAGGCCTCCCGCCAGATCGAACAGATCACCGGTGTCATTGACGAGATCGCCTTCCAGACCAATCTCCTGGCGCTGAATGCCGGCGTGGAAGCTGCCCGCGCCGGTGATGCCGGCAAGGGCTTTGCCGTCGTTGCCCAGGAAGTGCGCGAACTGGCGCAACGCTCGGCGAAGGCTGCCAAAGAAATCAAGGCCCTCATCAACAAGTCGACGGCCGAGGTCACTACGGGCTCGCATCTGGTTCAGGAAACCGGCGCGGTCCTGTCGCAGATCAGCACGCAGATTGTGACCATCAGCCAGCATGTCGAGACGATCGCCCGCGGTAGCCATGATCAGTCGAGCGCACTGCAAGGGGTCAACGCCACCGTCAATCAGATGGATCAGATGACGCAGCATAACGCGGCGATGGTCGAGGAGACGACGGCGGCAAGCCGCGAACTCGCCTCGCAGGCCGACAGCCTGCTCGCACTCGTGCTGCAGTTCAGGATCGAAGGAAATGGACAAGAGGCGGGTTTCTCAAGTGTGAAGGTCGGGGAGACCGAGGCAACACCGACCGTGATCCCGAGCCAGGCTCCCGGAAACCAACGCGTGGCCTGAGGCGGCCACTATGCTGCGGACGGCGTGACACCGCGCCGTCCTGAAAGATTGAACAAAATCGGATCCCCCGCGGATGCACGCGATAGGCTGAATATCGACATGACGACGACAACAGATACCGAACTTGACGCCTATCTCCGCGAAATGAAGGTCGATTCGGCCCTTGCGGCATTGGTCGAGAGAATTGCAAGCTCGGCGATCATTGTTGCCAATCACCTCAAGGACGCAGCGTTTCAAAACCATATCGGTAGCGCCGGCACGACGAATGTCCAAGGAGAAGATCAGAAGCTGCTCGACGTTCTGGCCGACCGCGTGTTTCGGAAAACATGCGCCAGCGCCACCTCGCTTGCGGCATATGTTTCCGAGGAGGTCGAGGACGTCGCGTGGCTGAAGGCGCCGTCCGCGGGAGATCTAACCCTTTATGTCGATCCTCTCGACGGTTCGTCGAATCTCGAGGTGAACCTCTCTGTCGGCTCGATCTTTGCTGTGAGCAAGGTTCTGGCCGACGGCGATCGCAGCGTACTGCGAACAGGGCGTGAGTATCTTTGCGCCGGATATGCCATCTACGGCCCATCGACCCTCTTCGTGATCACCTTTGGAGTCGGCGTGGTCGGCTTCACACTGGATCCGTCCGACGGGTCCTTTAAGCTCACGGATGTGTGCATGCGTGTTCCCCAGGAGACGAATGAATTCGCCATCAATGCTTCACGTCAGCGTTTTTGGGACGAACCGATCCGCCGCTATGTCGATGAATGCCTCGCCGGAAGCACAGGACCGCGTGGACGAGATTTCAATATGCGCTGGACAGCCTCGATGGTCGCGGACGTCCACCGCATTCTGACGCGCGGCGGTGTCTTTCTCTATCCCGCAGACGAGTCCAACCGCCAAAGCGGCGGCAAACTGCGGCTCATGTATGAGGCCAATCTGATGGCTTTTCTGATCGAGGCGGCAGGCGGTGCTGCCTCCACAGGGACCGAAGACATTCTCGCGATCCAACCGCAAGGCCACCACCAACGCGTTTCGGTTCTGCTTGGCTCGAGTATCGAAGTCGAACGTCTGACAGAATTCCATCAATCCCATCATCTGCAAGAGGAGATCGCCTCGTAAATGGCTCTCGTCACACTTCGCCAATTGCTCGACCACGCGGCCGAGAACGACTACGCCGTTCCGGCGTTCAACGTGAACAACATGGAGCAAATGCTTGCCATCATGAAGGCGGCTGATCGCACCAACAGTCCTGTCATCATGCAGGCAAGCCGCGGCGCGCGTGCCTTTGCCGGCGACGAGACGCTCTCTCACCTGATCCGGGCCGCGATCGAGAAGTATCCGCATATCCCCGTCTGTATGCATCAGGACCATGGCAATTCGCCTTCGACCTGCCTCTCCGCAATTCTGGCTGGCTTCTCGTCGGTGATGATGGATGGATCCCTTTCTGACGACGGCCGTACCCCCCTGAGCTTCGAAGACAATGTCGCTGTTACCGCGAAAGTCGCGGAGATGGCGCACCTGGTCGGTGTGTCCGTCGAAGGTGAGATCGGCCATCTCGGCTCACTGGAAAGCGGGCGGGGCGAAGCAGAGGACGGGCATGGCTTTGACGGCGAATTGAGCCGCGACATGCTTTTGACCAATCCGGAGGAGGCGGCCGAGTTCGTACGCCTGACCAAGGTGGACGCGCTCGCCATTGCAATCGGCACCTCGCACGGCGCTTACAAATTCTCCCGCAAGCCAGATGGCGACATCCTCTCAATCAAACGGCTGAAAGAGATTCACGCGCGCCTGCCAAACACCCATCTTGTTATGCACGGATCGTCATCCGTGCCACAGGAACTACAGGAGATCATCAATGCCCACGGCGGTGAGGTAAAGCCCACCTGGGGTGTTCCGGTCGAAGAAATCCAGGAAGGCATCCGGCATGGCGTTCGCAAGGTCAATGTCGATACGGATCTTAAAATGGCATTCACCGGCGCGATCCGGCGCGTGTTTGCGCTCCATCCCGGCGAATTCGACCCGCGGAAGTATCTGGCCCCGGGAATCGAAGCTATGGCCACTGTCTGCGGTGACCGCTACCAACAGTTCGGTGCGGCAGGGCATGCTTCTGCTATTAAGCCCCGTCCTCTTGCCGAGATGGCAAAACGTTACCAACCCTAATGAGGCGAGCCCAAGTCATGGCTATTGATTCCCGCCAATTGGTGATCGGCAACTGGAAAATGAATGGGATCGCGGCCGATCTCGCTGAAATCGAAAAAATTGCCCGGAATGTTGGCGAGCTCCGAGCCGATATTGTCATTTGTCCTCCGGCCACCTTGCTGCACGCAGCTGCGAACATCACGGTCGGCACCCGACTGTCGCTTGGCGCACAGGACTGCAGCTCTGAACAAAGCGGTGCCTATACCGGCGACATCTCGGCTCGAATGATCGTGGATTGCGGTGCCCGCTTCGTCATCCTCGGACATTCCGAGCGACGACAGTACCGCGGCGAGTCAGACCTGATCGTCAAGCGCAAGGCTGAGATCGCCCTTAGCGTTGGATTGACTCCGGTCATTTGCGTCGGCGAAACGGAGGCAGAGCGTATCGGCAACGAGACCATTGCAGTCCTCGAAAAGCAGTTGCGTGACGGCTTACCCTCCAAATCCGAACATGACCACCTGGTGATCGCTTATGAGCCTTTGTGGGCCATTGGCACAGGCCGCATCCCGGACGGCAATGAAATCCTGTCTGCTCACAGGGCCATTCGTGGCAGTCTGACGGATGCGTATGGATCCGGTGGTACCGAAGTATCAATCGTCTATGGTGGATCGGTTAAACCGGAAAATTCTGCCGAGATTCTCGGCCTTGAAAACGTCGACGGTGCTCTTGTCGGTGGCGCCAGCTTGCGCGCGGAGACGTTTCTGAAGATCTGCGCTGCTTCCAGGACATAATCTGGAAGCTGTCGCCATTCGAAACGATCTGCCTTCCCCGGCGTCTCGGCAAGCCGTGAGGGAAATCGCCTCGCTCGAGGGTAACAGCGTCGACGAAATAGGGTCTGCCTTCGAACTGCGGGCCCTCTCGCTTGGGGCAAGATCGATGGAGGATGCGCTCATGAAGGTGAACTTTTTGGCCTCCGATTGATGCGAGAGGCCCAAAATCTGGCGGCTTGGACGTAGCCGCCGAGACAGGCTCGCGGCATGCCCTGCCGCATGCCCGACGGCTCAAATTTGGAGGGCTCAATTGCGCTATGCCCCACTCCTGCATCTCGAAGGTCATGAAGCGGCGGTGCTTCACCGGTATAGCCGTGACCAGAATTGCGAAGAGGAAAGGCACTACATCGTCGGCCGGTTCAGTGCATGGATGAGGAGCCATCAGACTACCAATACGATTACGCTTCCAGGAACGCGCGGCGTTTACGCGCTCTATTTGCCCCGGCACAACGTCTACGAAGCAGAAGCCGGCGCAAGTCACCTAACCCCGGCCCAAACCAGCGGTTTTCTCGGAGAGTTCCCCCACGTCGAAAAACTCATCTGCCTTGAAGGTCGCAGCTATATCGTAATGACGTTTGAGAGATCAGCTATGGTTTGCCAGCTTAGCGAGTTGCTGGACACTCCGATCACACAGGACGTCGAATTCGACCGCGTCGTCGACCTGACAACGGTGCGGGGCTCGCGTTTGGTAGAGCTTGCCAACCTTGTCTGGCATTGTCTCGATGTTTCCGAAGAACATAGAATGCCGTCCGCGGCGATCGAACGCCTGTTCCAGGCCACAATGATCGCCCTTTTGAAGGTCGTTCCCAACAACTACCTTCCGCGTCTGTCAGGACCGGTTTCGCCCGCTGTGCCTTGGTATGTGAAAAAGTCGATCGAGTATATGCACGCCAATCTATCGCGTCCCTTGACCATCTCCCTGATTGCGCGCGAGACTGGCACAAGTGTCAGGGCACTGCAAATGGCGTTTCAGCAGTTCAGGGGCACGACGCCACTCAGTTATTTGAGAACAATCCGCCTCGAAGCCGCTCGCAAAACTCTGCTCGCCGACGCAAATATCGTCTCGATAACCGAGGTCGCACGGCAGGTGGGCTTCACCCACATGGGACGCTTTGCGGCATTTTACTCTCAGGCCTTCGGGCAGACACCGTCGGAAACGGTCCGAACGCGCTGATCTTCGCAGCGTGCCTTCGTTTCGATCTCGGGCGCCCAAATCCGCACAAGCTCAAAAGTCGTGCGTGTATTGAACTCCAGGCGTAAGCAGACCAATCCCGCTCTCTTTTGATGGCGTCCTGGCCCGATGCCGGATCTTCCATGATCAACCCATAAAGGGTCCGCTAGCAAGCTGCGGCCGCCTCCGCTTCGCGTCGCGGTGATCGCGCCCGGACCCCGTGCCTTTTGAGGAGCCATCGAGCGGGAATTGGCCCGCTCCCGAAGGAGCCTCTCACATGTCGCACGATCTTTCAATCGTCCAGTCCCACGCCTTCCAACTCTCCCGCGACCTGATGGTCCCGGTCACCCTCTTCGAGGTCGACGGCGAATACGGCGTCCTTCCGTCCGACGAGATCGACGCCGACGACGACCTGGCGGTCGTGCATGAGTACATGCCCTGGCCGGCCCATTGAGCCGGCTTTGCGCCCTTGGCGTGCCGCTTGCGAGCGGCAGGCCGCAAGGGAAGCTGCGCCGCGGCCCATTCAGCTTGCATGATCCGACAATTGCGCGTCCGCGCCCTTGCGGTCTTTGCTCTTCGCGGCCTGCCGAAAGGCGTCCGTGAACAGACGGGCAGGCAAGGATTATGGAGGCCGATCGCTGGGCGATCGGAAAGAAAATGAAAAGAAGAGAGATTGAAGCGCTGCGCGAACAGGTCAGTTGTGCGGCGGTGCTGGAGTACGCCGGGTTTGCAATAGACGCGAAGGAAAGCACGCGGCGGGCGGTCAAGTTCCGGCGCGGCGGTGAGATCATCATCGTCACCTATGAGGGGCGCGGATGGTTCGATCCTCTGTCTGAAGCGAAAGGCGATGTATTCCGGCTCGTCGAACATCTCGATCGTGTCGGATTTCTCGAAGGCGCCGAACGGGTTGCGGATCTCGTCGGGTTTCAGATCACGGAGCCGAAGTGGCAGCCCGCAAAGGATGGCGAGAGATGCGACCTCTCTCTTCCCGATCGTTGGCAGAGCCGCCGTCGTCCGTGGCCACGTTCGTCGACATGGCGCTACCTGAACGTTGAGCGTTGCCTGCCAGCCGTTTTGATCAAAGCGGCTATCAGAGCGGACCTACTGCGGGAAGGTCCGCACGGCAGCATGTGGGCGGCGCACCGAGATCATACCGGGGTTTTGACCGGTTGGGAGGCGCGCGGTCCGCAATTCCGGGGTTTTGCGTCCGGAGGAACCAAGGTTCTTTTCCGTTTCGGTTCAGACAGCGCGTTGCGCCTGGCCGTCACGGAAGCTGCGATCGATGCCATGAGTCTTGCGGCAATCGAAGCTTTGCGGGAGGGCACGGTTTATCTCAGCACTGGTGGCGGATGGTCACCGACCGCGGAGGCGGCATTGCGGGAGTTGGCCTCGAAACCGGGCGTCCAGATGGTTGCAGCAACGGACGCCAATCCGCAGGGCGACATGTTTGCCGAACGGCTGCGGACGCTTGCCGACGATGCAGGCTGCGACTGGACGCGACTTCGGCCGCCAGAGGAGGATTGGAACGAAACCCTGAAGATAAGGGAAAAGGAAAAGAGGGAGAGGACGGAAGGAGACGTGCCGCATGCGCGCCATCCGCGTCAAGGGAGGCTTCGCCCGGCGGAGCCGGCCCTTGACCCCGACGGTCGCGATACCGGCAGCGGGCAAGGGGTCATGAAGGACTGAAGAGGAAGGCAAGGTCGTAAGGACAGTGCCGCGCTTCGGCCCGAAACCTCCGAAGGAGCTGCAGATGAACCCCTCTCCCGCAATCCGAAAAGTCTTCCAGGGCGTCGCAAGCCGGCCGCAGATGTTCCGAATGTTCGACCGTCATCTACAGCGGCCCAACCGCTGGGAAGACGATGCAATGGCGCTCTATGCCGGCGAATGGTTCGAGATCGGCGAGGCCGAGCACGACTATATGTTCGAAATCCTGCCGCCGCTCTGGGTCCGCGGTTCGATGTTCGCGATGCGCGAGTTCCTGACCGGCTCGGTGACATCAGTGTTCTTCGCGCTCCGGATCGACGAGGCGATCCGCTATTTTCACGGCTATTGCGACCTTTCCGACAAAGCGTCCGTCGAGACCATGCGCCTTGCGATTATCGAGCGCGCGAGCCGCCCCGTCCGGGCCATGACACGCGAGGAGCGCCTCGAGCATATCTGGAGCAGCACAGCGGACGACTACCGCGGCTATGCCGGCGAGCGCTGGCCAGAGGTTTCGCGCGGCAAACGCACGGTGATGCTCTACTGCGGCAAAGGCGGCACGTTTCTGAAGCTGCTGGAAGACCTCAGCGAGGACGAGATCGCCGCCAAGCTGCCGGTACAACTGCGCCACCTCCCCGCGCCGATCGCGGCTTGAGAGTTTTCGTTTGCATCCGTGCGCGAAGAAATCGCGCTCGGCCCACGATAGCCGCGCAGCCCATGCAGGCGGCCCCCTCCACCCCTTCGCGTTCCTCGACTGTCGCTTGCGGCGGATCGATGACGCTTGTTCACAAGGAGCTTTCGATGAGCACCGATCCCTTCACCCTCGATATGTTTGGTAGCAGCGCTTTGTCATCAGGACTTGGTCTTGGCGTCACTGCGTTCGGCGGTTTTGCCGCCAACGACGACGAGCCCGATCCGACCCCGCCCTCTCCTGCGCCGGCGCGGGCTCTGCCGGCGACCAACGGGCTGGCCCCGCGAAAACAACGGCAGCATGCCAACTTCTATCTGGACGATGGCGACCGCGGGCTCGCCGCGACCTGGAAGGAACGCGCGCGCATGAATGTCGCGGCCATCCTCACCGCCAACGAAATCGAGAAGATGAACCTGCCGGTGACTCCAGCCGCGCAGGCGAGGCTAATCCGCTTCACGGGCTTCGGCGCCGGCGAGCTGGCAAACGGCATGTTCCGGCGGCCGGGGGAAACCGATTTCCAAACGGGTTGGGACGATCTCGGTAGCTCACTGGAAACAGCCGTCAGCGATGGCGAATATGCGTCCCTTGCCCGTTGCACCCAATATGCCCACTTCACCCCCGAATTCGTCATTCGGGCAATCTGGAGGGGACTGCAGCGCCTCGGCTGGCGCGGCGGACGCGTGCTGGAGCCGGGGATCGGAACAGGCCTGTTTCCGGCCCTGATGCCGAAACAGTATCGCGAACTGAGCTACGTCACCGGTATCGAGCTCGATCCCGTCACGACCCGCATCGCGAAATTGCTGCAGCCGAAGGCGCGCATCATCAATGGAGATTTCGCGCGCGCCGACCTCAATGCGATCTACGATCTTGCCATCGGCAACCCGCCCTTCTCCGATCGAACTGTTCGCTCCGATCGGCAATATCGTGCGCTCGGTCTTCGGCTGCATGACTATTTCATCGCCCGATCGATCGATCTCCTGAAACCTGGCGCCCTGGCCGCCTTCGTCACCAGCGTCGGCACGATGGACAAGGCGGATCGCACCGCACGCGAACATATCGCCAAATCCGCTGACCTGATCGCCGCAATCCGACTGCCCGAAGGCAGTTTTCGGCCTGACGCCGGCACCGACGTCGTGGTCGACATCCTCTTTTTCCGCAAGCGCAAGGCAGGCGAGTCTGAAGGTGATCCTTCGTGGCTCGACCTGGAGGAGGTCCAGCCAGCGGTCGAGGACGAGGGCGCAATCCGCGTGAACCGGTGGTTCGCACAGCATCCGGAGTTCGTGCTCGGCGATCATGCCCTGACCTCTGGTCCGTTCGGCGAGACCTATACATGCCGGCCTTGCGCCGGCGAGGCGCTCGACGCGGCGCTGACGGCAGCCATCGCTCTTCTTCCGGCAGCCGTCTATGATGGCGAGCCCACCACCATCGACGTCGATCTGGAAGACGAGCTCGGCGAGATCGTCGATCTCCGCCCCGACAATGCCAAGGTGCGCGAAGGCAGCTATTTCGTCGATGTCAGGCATGGCCTCATGCAGGTCGTCGACGGCGCGCCGGTCACGGTGCAGGTTCGCAAGGCCCGCAGCGGTGATGGAATTTCGGAAAAGCACGTCCGCATCATCAAGAAGCTGATCCCGATCCGCGACGCTGTGCGCGAGGTCCTGAAAGCCCAGGAACTGGATCGGCCATGGCGCGAGGTACAGGTGCGATTGCGGATCGCCTGGTCGAGCTTCGTCCGCGACTTCGGGCCGATCAACCACACGACCGTCTCGTTGACCGAGGATCCCGAAACCGGGGAGGTGCGCGAAACCCATCGCCAGCCCAACCTGCAGCCCTTCCGCGACGATCCCGATTGCTGGCTGGTCGCCTCGATCGAGGACTACGACCTCGAAACCGACACCGCCAAGCCCGGGCCGATTTTCTCCGAACGGGTCATCGCGCCCCCTGCCCCGCCGATCATCACCTCCGCAGCCGACGCATTGGCCGTCGTGTTGAACGAACGCGGGCGCATCGACCTCGACCATATCGCCGAGCTTCTGCATTGCGATGCGGATGCGGTTCTCGATGCGCTTGGTGACACTGTCTTCCGCGATCCGACCGATGGTTCCTGGCAGACGTCGGACGCCTACCTCTCCGGGGCCGTGCGCACCAAACTTGCTGCCGCGGCAGCCGCGGCCGAGCTCGATCCCGTCTTTGAGCGAAACGTCCGTGCGCTTCAGGCGGTGCAGCCGGCTGATCTCAGCCCGTCTGATATCACCGCCCGGCTGGGTGCACCCTGGATTCCGTCCGCTGATATCGTCGACTTCGTCCACGAGACGATGGGCGTCCAGATCAGGATCCACCACATGCCGGAGCTCGGCTCATGGACCGTTGAGGCCCGGCAGCTCGGATGGACGGCCGCCGGCACATCGGAATGGGGCACCGACCGACGTCACGCCGGAGAGTTGCTTGCCGATGCGCTGAACAGCCGCGTGCCGCAGATCTTCGACGTCTTCAAGGATGCGGACGGCGAGCGGCGGGTGCTGAACGTCGTTGATACCGAAGCCGCCCGCGACAAGCTGCTGAAAATCAAGACGGCCTTCCAGAACTGGGTGTGGACCGATCCTGATCGCACCGACCGGCTGGCGCGGGTCTACAACGACCGCTTCAACAATATCGCGCCGCGAAAGTTCGACGGCTCCCATCTGAAACTTCCGGGCGCCTCAGGCACCTTTGTTCTTTATGGGCACCAGAAACGCGGCATCTGGCGGATTATCTCGTCGGGCTCGACCTATCTCGCGCACGCTGTCGGCGCCGGCAAGACGATGACGATGGCGGCGGCGATCATGGAGCAGCGTCGGCTCGGTCTGATCGCCAAGGCGATGCTGGTTGTGCCGGGACATTGCCTGGCACAGGCTGCGCGCGAGTTTCTGGCGCTCTACCCGAATGCCCGCATCCTCGTCGCCGACGAGTCAAATTTTTCGAAGGACAAACGGGCTCGTTTCCTGTCCCGTGCCGCTACCGCAACCTGGGACGCGATCATCATCACCCATTCGGCATTCCGGTTCATCGCCGTCCCGTCAGCATTTGAACAACAAATGATCCAGGATGAGCTGGAGCTCTACGAGGAGCTGCTGACCAAGGTCGACAGCGAGGATCGTGTCTCCCGCAAGCGTCTCGAGCGGCTTAAGGAAGGGCTCCAGGAGCGGCTGGAGGCGTTGTCCACCCGCAAGGACGATCTGCTGACGATTTCCGAAATCGGGGTCGACCAGATTATCGTCGACGAGGCGCAGGAATTCCGCAAGCTTTCCTTCGCCACCAACATGTCGACCCTGAAAGGCATCGATCCGAACGGCTCGCAGCGCGCCTGGGACCTCTACGTCAAATCTCGCTTCATCGAAACGACGAACCCCGGTCGGGCTCTGGTTCTCGCCTCCGGCACGCCGATCACCAACACGCTCGGCGAAATGTTCTCGGTCCAGAGGCTGCTCGGGTCCGACGCTTTGCGCGAGCGCGGGCTGCATGAGTTCGATGCCTGGGCTTCGACCTTCGGCGACACCACCACGGAACTCGAAATCCAGCCTTCAGGCAAATACAAGCCGGTCAGCCGTTTCGCGAGCTTCGTCAATGTGCCGGAGTTGATTGCGATGTTCCGGTCCTTCGCCGACGTGGTGATGCCGGACGATCTCCGAGAATACGTGAAGGTGCCTGATATCTCGACCGGCAGGCGGCAGATCCTGACGGCCAAGCCGACGCAGGCGTTCAAGAACTACCAGACCATCCTCGACGCCCGCATCAAGGCGATCGAAATGCGCGAGGGACCGGCACAGCCCGGCGACGACATCCTGCTCTCGGTTATCACCGATGGGCGACACGCCGCCATCGATCTCCGCCTGGTCAACGCGGACAATGACAACGAGCCGGACAACAAGCTCAACCTGCTCGTCCAGAACGCCTTCCGAATTTGGCAGGAGACGTCGCACAGCACGTTTGTGCGACCGGACGGCAAGCCCTTTGATCTCCCAGGTGCGGCGCAGATGATCTTCTCCGATCTCGGGACCATCAATGTGGAAAAGAGCCGCGGTTTTTCCGCTTACCGGTGGATCCGGGATGAACTGATCCGCATGGGTGTTCCGCCCTCGGAAATCGCCTTCATGCAGGATTACAAGAAGACCGAGGCCAAGCAGCGTCTGTTCGCCGACGTCCGCGCCGGCAAGGTCCGCTTCCTGATCGGCTCGTCGGACACGATGGGGACCGGCGTCAATGCCCAGCTTCGTCTGAAGGCGCTGCATCACCTCGACGTTCCCTGGCTGCCCTCGCAGATCGAACAGCGCGAGGGCCGGATCGTGCGTCAGGGCAACCAGCATGACGAGGTCGATATCTTCGCTTACGCCACCCAGGGCTCGCTTGATGCGTCGATGTGGCAAAACAACGAACGCAAGGCCCGCTTCATTGCGGCAGCACTCTCCGGCGACACCTCGATCAGGCGGCTCGAAGATCTCGGTGAAGGGGCGGCCAATCAGTTCGCCATGGCCAAGGCCATCGCCAGCGGTGACGAGCGACTGATGCAGAAGGCGGGACTCGAGGCGGACATTGCCCGGCTCGAACGGCTGCGCGCCGCCCATGACGACGATCAATATGCAGTGCGCCGGCAGATCCGTGACGCCGAACGCGATATCGAGATATCGGAGCGGCGGATGGCGGAAATCGGCAAGGATATCGAGCGCCTCGTTCCGACTGCGACCGAAGCCTTTACCATGACTGTCGTCGGCGAGGCTTTCAACGAACGGAAAGCCGCCGGTCGCGCATTGATGAGGGAAATTCTCACTCTTGTTCAGCTCCAGCGAGAGGGCGAGAGCGTCATCGCATCGATCGGAGGCTTCGATCTCGTCTATTCCGGCGAGCGGTTCGGCAGGGACGATGGGTATCGCTACACGACCCTCCTCCAGCGCACCGGAGCGGATTACGAGGTCGATCTGGCGGTAACCGTAACGCCGCTTGGCGCCATCTCCCGCCTCGAGCACGCGCTCGATGGTTTTGACGGCGAGAGGGAGCGCTATCGCCATCGATTGCAAGATGCGCACAAGCGCCTTGCTTCCTATCGCTCCCGCGAGGGCGGCCTGTTTGCGTTCGCGGACGAGCTTGCCGACAAGCGCCGGCAGCTTCGCGACGTCGACGAGTCGCTGGCGGCAGCGGCACGCGAGGAATCCGCGGAGCCGAAAGCAGCTTGAGCTTTGCGCCAGTCCGGATCGCCGCGGTTCGCGGTATGGTTTTAGAAGCGGCGCAGCATGTGCATAGCTGCATTGCACAATAAATGGCTTTCGCTTGGTCAAAAAACGTTCATACTGCACACAGCTGATGCATTGGCGGTCTCCTCCCAGTTCCGCCGCACCAGCTGTTCCCCTCTGGAGGTTAATTGACCTTCACACTTCATGGGCCGCGGTCTTCCGCTGGCCCATTTTTTTGAGCTTATGTCGAGCTATTAAATAGTTACGACCGCTGCGGTCATAGCAGCGATTGCTGCCTGGATCTCCGCGTAGAGCTCGGCTTCGACCGTGCCGGCGTCGATCTCAACGACCAACGCAAATCTGGCAGACAGATTCTCTGGGTCGGGGATACCCTTCGCTTTCCACCAACCGGTGACGGGGTGAACCGCGATCAGATTGCGCCGCGCAAGATCCGAGGCTGCACAGGTGAGCTGGTCGATCTGCAATGAGCCGACATCCCTCCGGTTCGGTCCGAAATCCCAGCCATCCGGTTCATCGATCGCTCCTTCTTCCGTCATTTCGGCAATCTTGCTGATCCGCCGAATGAAGGCTCCTGCCCTCTCATTAGGCCGATTGAGCTTGAAGCGGAGATTATGGGATGCATACCGATATTTCGAGCCTCGCGCAGGCTCTGACGGGTTCGGCGACATGAAAGTGCTGAGACTAAGCCGAAGTTTCACCTGGGCAGCACCAAGTCGACGCAACTCCTTCACCGGCCACGGAAGCTCGAACAATTTGAGTTCGTTATGGATGTGCTCGGCATTCTTCGTCGTGCTCTTCTTGTAGGGTTGGATCGAATCCTGAACGATTAGCGTCAACGCATTGGAGGCACTGCGGCGTGCCCGATCCATGTCCGGCACACCATAACCATAGCGTTTAAAGAGAATCCCAAGGTCGGTCTTCGACGGTTGCGCCGGCACGTGGCTCAGCATCTGGTTGGTCCAGCGCGCAGACGATACGAAGATGGCCCGTACCGTCTCGGGCCAAAGATCAGGATAATCGGACCACAGCCCGGTGATGTCGCGTGAGGCAAGAGCGGTTGCGGCGCTGGTTTCGCCGCAGGTCGTGAACGCACGTTGCGGATACTGATGATCGGTGGTCAGGGGCGTAAGGGCCGGGTGCTTCATAGGCGGTGGCATGCCGTGCGTGAACCAGTTGCCACCCTCGTAGACGACTTCGGGTTTGATCGGCCAGTAGGACTGCCAGCTCGCGGTACGCGACGAAGGGGAAAGATCGCCAAGCGGCGCGACACAAACGCCAGGTTCGCCGAGCGGAAGCGTAACCTTTTCGGTATACGCGCCGACACTGATCGCATTCCAGGCTTGCGCTGGTGATTCCAGCTCGTTGTCCGGATTATCGGAGACGGCAAGGTAGTTGCCGCCCGTGAACGCATTCTGGTTGCTATTGCCGGCAGAAACCAGAATAAGCCTCTGTCGTCTTTGGATCCCGGATGCCCCCGCAGTGAGCTGGTCGACTTCGCTCGACCATGACGTAGGTGCACCGTCATGCGGAGTGTCGTCTTCCGTTGTGCTCGCGAGGCAGAATGTCCGCCTCCGCTCTGCCGTAGCCTCGACCGCATCAATACCTCGTCGCGTGACGGTTCCAAGCAAATGATGCGGATTGTGACCCGCATCTGGCATGATCTTTGCGGATTCGAGCCGGTGGCGAATGGCGAGCGGCAAAGTCGTCTGAAGTGCAGTATTCAAATCGCCGAAAAGCGCAAGGCCAGCAAGTTGTGTGCCGTGGCCGACAAAATCATTCACGTCCCAGCCGGGTTGGGCGGCGTGCCGGTCGCCTGCCGCAAGGGCGGGCTGGATCAGTGGATGGGCACGGCTGACCCCGCGATCCAGAAGCGTGATGTAGTTTGGATCGGGTTGAGGGACAAAGGTGGTTCGCCCGAGAAGATCATCGACCCAGCTATTTTGTTCCTCAACCGGCATCGCATCGAAGTCCGCGGCGGTGCGGGTCGGAGTGGCAAGGGCGTTCACGCCGCCGAGATTTCGGACGGCGGCTGCCAGTTCGACGTCGGTCGCGACCGCGATTACGACCAAATCTAGGGGGAATTCCAGCCTGTCCGTTCCAACGGTAACGCCGTGCTCCGCCGCACTAGCAAGGAAATTGTGCGCAGTGTTTTTGTCCAGCCAGACTTCCCAAGGTTTCTTGCCGGGTTCTGTCGAGAAGCGGTTCTGAGGGCTGCGCCATAGGGCGCGAAGGCCAGCTTCTGAGATCGCGCCGATGCTCTGTACCAGGTCCGCGTTCTTTGCAGGCTTGAAGGTTCCGTCTTCTTTGACCGGCAGCTCGCCGCCAAAATCCTCGATCTTCTTGCGAAGCTTCTGGAGGCCTTTTTCGGTTGCGAAAACTGTCGCTTCTCCGAGCGCCCCGGCCTGCTTCTCGACCCGCAAGAGCTTGAGCCCGCTGGCGTTCAGGCTCTTGGTGATCATCACCTCGTCGTGGCGGCCTTCTATCGCGAGATAGACACCCGGAAGGTTGACTTGACTGAGATCCGGAAGATGATCGAGCGCTGCAAGCAGCGCCTGAGCATGGGCTTTACGATCATTGACATCACTTGGATGTTTTGACGATCCGCCGGTTTTTGCTGCGAACGGGCGCGTTTTTCCTATTCCGCTCAGCGTAAAGTGGCGCCGGTCTCGAGCCATGCTTCTCCGTTCCTATGCCTTGCAGCGAGCGCCGGCGCTCGAGCGATGCCATGACCGCCGCCGTCTCGATCGCGCTCGTATCAAGAATGACGGCTCGCCGCGCAGCATCCTCTGCGGCGGCGATAACGTCCGCGGTCGACAAGCCGTCCGCACACCCGGCGATCTGGCTCCAGTTGATCTCGTCTACTTCAAATCCCCGCAGCCGCCGGCGCATAGCCTTTTCGATGGCACCCTCGTTCGGCAGATCATAGGAGAGGACGAGATCGAAACGACGCAAGATCGCGTGGTCCAGCAATTCGGGCAGGTTCGTAGTCGCAATGATGATCGACGGTCCGGTATCCTCGTCGAGAAACTGCAGAAACGAATTCAGGACGCGTCGCGCTTCGCCGACATCGTTCTCATTGCCGCGGCTCGACGCGAGGGCGTCGATCTCGTCGAAAAGGTAGACGCCGCGCGTCGTCTTGACCGCGTCAAAAACCATACGGAGCTTTTGGGCCGTCTCACCCATGAATTTCGTGATCAGACCGTGCAGCAGAACAGTGAAGAGCGGATAGCGCAACTCCGCTGATAAGGCTGCGGCCGTCAAGGTCTTGCCGGTACCCGGCGGGCCAGCGAGAAGAACGCGCCGTCTCGGCCGCAGGCCTCTCTCTTCGAGTTTCTCGGCGTGGTGGACCTCGACCACCAGATGTTTGAGTTCGTCTTCGATGACTGGAGGCACGATCACGTCAGCCATACGCGCCGTCGGATAGCTCGCTGCCAGAAAACCCGCGAGTTCGCCGCGCGGAGCGGCAAGCGGTGTCAGGCTTGGCCGCTTCTGCTCCGGTGTCGCCGCGCCGGCTTCCGCCCATTGCCGAAGCTGCTCGGCGAGGCGTCCATGACCCTTCTGCGATTCCGCGGCAGCCAACTGCATCGCAAGGTCGTAAAATCGATCCTTGTCGCCTTCAGCATGGCTCTTTACGAGCCCGATGATCTGTTGTGCCGATGCCATGGTCTAACTCTACGGTAGTTGCTGGATTTAGGAAGCCCAGCGCGAATATATAAGAACTTTCTGAACAGATTTACCTATCGTGCTCAACGCAACTCGTCCGAACCTTACGATTCAGATCGAGCGTATGGTGTAACGCCTTGCTTGGACAGTTGCTCGCAAGCCCATACCAGTCGAGCCACCCCGACGCCACCCGATCTCTGAAAAAGAAGAGGCGCAGGTGGAAAGATAAAAGGAAGAGGTAGGAGACAAAATGGATCGCAAGTCGGTCCTCACGCCGCCGCTGACGCTCAATTGCGGCCTCCTCATCCCGGCCACTCGCCCATCGCAGGGCGTGTAAGCCCCGCTCGTGCTTCGTGGCAGGGACGCTCGACCGCAATTGCGCCGTGTCGCCCGACGTGCAGTCCGGAAAGTGTCTTCTCAAAGAATGAAGACAGGAAGGGGCGGCAACGGGCCGCTCCACACCCGGAAGGAGCATCCCATGCAACTGATGAAGGTCGATCCGCGTGCGCTGAAGGACAACCCCGATAACACGCGCCAATCGAAGTCGACGCCGCAGGCCGACGCCCTGCTTTTGGCGACGATCAGGGCCGTCGGCGTGATCCAGCCGCCGGTCATTTTTCCGGAAGCAGGCGGCAACGGCTACGTCATCGAAGCCGGTCACCGGCGCACCCGCATGGCGATCGCCGCCGGTATCGAGGAAATCGACGTGATCGTCGTCGGGGCGGCCAACGACAACGGCGCCATGCGCTCGATGGTCGAGAACATCGCGCGCGAGCCGCTCAACCCCGTCGACCAATGGAGGGGCATCGAACGGCTGGTCGCACTCGGCTGGACCGAGGAGGCGATCGCCGTGGCACTTGCTCTCCCCGTCCGCCAGATCCGCAAGCTCCGCCTACTTGCCAACGTGCTGCCGTCGATGCTCGACCAGATGGCGAAGGGGGACATGCCCAACGAGCAGCAGCTGAGGACGATCGCGGCGGCATCGTCCGAGGAGCAGAAAGAGGTCTGGAAGGCCCACAAGCCGAAGAAGGGCGACACGGCGGCCTGGTGGCAGATCGCCAACGGCCTCTCGAAAACCCGCATGTATGCCCGCGATGCAAGCTTCGGCGACGAGTTTCGCCTGGCTTACGGTATCGAATGGGCCGAGGACCTGTTCGGCCCGGCCGATCAGGACAATCGCTATACAACCAATGTCGAGGCTTTCCTCGGCGCCCAACAGGAGTGGATGGCGAGCAACCTTCCGAGGAAGGGCGCCATCGTCGAGGTCAACCATTGGGGCCAGCCGGACCTGCCCAAGAAGGCCGAACGCGTCTACGGCAAGCCGGCCAAGGGCGATTGCACCGCGATGTATCTCGATCGCGACGGCAAGGTGCAGAGCGTCCACTACCGGATGCCGGAGCCAAGGAAAACCGAAGGGCGGCCCGGTCCCGCCGGTGACGCTTCGACGCAGGCCGATGACGACACCGATGTCGTCGGGAAGACCAGGCCCGAGGTCACGCAGAAGGGCCAGGACATGATCGGTGATTTCCGTACCGATGCGCTGCATGAGGCGCTCGCCCGGGCGCCGATCGAGGACGACATGCTGATGGCGCTCCTGGTCATGGCCTTCGCCGGCACCAATGTTCGGGTCGATTCCGGCGCCAACGACACCGTGTTCGGGCCGAAGCGTTTCCAGCGGCATGTGGCGCGCCTCTATTCCGCAGACGGAAGATTGTCGTTCGATATGGACAGCGTGCGTGTCGCCGCCCGCTCCGTTCTCATCGACGTGCTCTCATGCCGGCGCGGCATGTCGAACAGCGGCGTCGTCTCGCGCATCGCCGGTGACGCGATCGGTGCGGATGGTTTCCTTCGGAACATGGGAACGGAGGATTTCTTACTTTGCCTGACGCGTCAGGCGCTGGAAACCGCCGCCAAGTCGGTCAATCTCGTGCCGCGGGCACGGGTCCGCGAAACCCGCGCAGCGCTCGTCGATCACTTCGCGGCCGATACTGCCTTCGTCCTTCCGGCGGCGCTGTTTGCGCCTGACCCGAAGGACATCGCAGATCTCATGAAGCACGCCGATGATCTCGTTGGCGACGACAGCGACGGTGCTGAGGGCGAGGGCATCGATGTCGACGGGCTCGATCCAACGGAGACGGGACATGACGATCCCGTCGCCGACCCGGTGGGTGATGGCTCCTCCGACGACGAGGAAACCGCCTACGGGATCGCGGCGGAATAGCCGCCGCCCCATCCTTCTCCGCTTGATCTTCCGCCGCCGGTTGTCCCGGCGGCGGTTTCTTTTTCACCAACCGCAAAAACTCGAAGGAGGATGCGATGTCCGCGTCTCTGATTTATGACCTCGCCCCGATCGGCTCCATCGTTGCCTGGTCGGATGGTAGCCCACGACCGCCCGAGCGCCACAAGAAGAAACTGTCCGCTTGGCAAACGCGCAATAGCCGGGGCCGGCTGATCCGCAGGGAAGGCGAGCGCGGCCTCGGCGCTACCTGCCTGTCACCGTGTTTCACGCTGCATGAAGGCGATCTCGGCGCAAATGGCGTCATCACTGTCCGTATCCACCGGACCTTTTCGCTCGATAGCGGCCTGACGTTCAAGGTCGTCGAGCGTCCCGCGCTTGGATCTGTTCGCGTCTTCGATCGCCCCGGCGCCAATGCAGAACTCGTTCACCTCGCGGACAATCGGCAGGCGGCCGCGGAATGGCTCACCCGGCATGGATATCCGCATGCCGTTCTCGATGAGGTGACTGCCGACGAGGTTGCCGCCGATCATATCGAGGGGAGGACTGCGGCATGACGATGCTTCCTTCGCAATCCTTCGAAGTCTCCGCTCCTGACGCGTCAGGGGTGGAGTTCGGCAGAAGCGCCGACGGCATGGCCGTTGCGCGGGTGGGCGATCTCGTCTTCGCCATGGTTCCCGCCCGGGATGGTCAGTATTTCCTAGCCAGTGCCTGGCGCGAATCACGGCCGCTTGCCGAACTGAAGCGCGATGATTTCTATTCACACCACGGCTCTGTCGAGGGCGAAGCCGCTTTCCACGACCAAATGATCGAACAGGCCGGACACAGCCGCGAACTGCGGCTTCTATCCCGCCAGATCGTCCGGGTGACCTGCAGCACGCCATGGGGTCCGTCGCAGGGCGCCACCGTCTACGCAGACGGAATTGTCTGCCATACGACGGCAGGTCATGGCGGCTTCAGGCTCTCCGACGCCCGCAATGCCAAGGTCCACCCGATGCTCAGGACCGATGGCGGCTGGTATGAAGAGGATGCCGCCTGGGCAATCGTTGCGCTGACCTTCCCGGACCTGTTCACGACCTATGAGCGCAAGTGCGCCGACAAGACGATCCGCGACAGCTGGCCGGGTGCCTGGGAAACGATCTTCGGTCTGTCGCTCGCACCCGACGAATCGTACGAGAAGGACGCCCAGGCGTTCGCACGGGAACATGCCGGCGACTGGATCGTCATCGCGGCACTTCGTTCGGACCATCATCCTGGTATGACCGAGGTGATCGCCACCATCGGTGGCACGCGCGGCGAGCGGGTGGAAGAGCGCCGGTTTCTGGTGCCGAGCGACGAGTATGCGGTCGGCCGCTTCGGATTCATCATCGATGAGACACGGCATGCCATCTATGAGGGTTCCTCCAGCTTCGCCGCATGGCGCGGGAGGGCGGCATGATGTCCAATCCCAAGCACCGCGCCGCGCAGTTTACCAGAATGGAATCGGCACGGCGGCAGACGCAGCACCAGCTCGATCTGATCGACCGGCAGATCACGCGACGCATGACGACGATCATTCCCCAGCTTGGTCGCCGTCAGTCCGGCTATCGTAGTGGCAAGGCGCCGGAGCCAAGCGCCTTCCTCGAACGCTACCGGGCCAACCTGGCAGCGATCACCGCCGAGCGTCAGCCGGAAATCGATGCGCTTTCGAGAAAACTTGCCCGACAGGATGCGGCACTCGCTTCGCTGCGGGCGCGCCGGTTTCGGCGGCAAGGTCGTCATAACGACCCGTCCCGGAGGCAGGAAGCCATGAGCACGATCGGAGACCTGGAGCGAAGAGCAGGCATCGGCGCATCACCGGCGGAGCGAACCGCTTTCTGGCTGCAGTTCCATCACCTCGAAGGCGAAGCCTGCCTCAATGCCGGTGTCGCGGAACTCAGGCGGCTGATCGCCCTAAGGGAAGCACCGGCGGATCCCAGACCAAAAACGCGCACCGTTCGTCGCACACGCGAAACGCTGCCGCCTTTGACGTGGGAACAGGAAGCAGCACTTCAGGCCTATGCCGCCAGGCATGGACGGTGCTGGAAATCGATCCTCAACAACGCCTGGATGGGCGGGCCGCCGCATGATGACGGTGGTCTGCTGCGCGGGCTTCGCAACTCGCACGGTCCCACCTGGCTGCAATCCTACCGGTTGCCGAAGCCGGCCAAGTGATAGGTCGAGCGCTTGACGTCGGTGAGCTGGAAAGGCTCAGGCAAGCGGGCGGGCCTGTCGTTTTGTTCGAGGACATCATACTCCCGCCCCATGCCGGATCGCCCTTCGGTTTTGCTGCGGTCTGAACCGGCGGCCGTGCGCTTCAAGGCCGCTGTCGCGCCGCGGGGCGGCCGGACCCCGCCGTCCTTCACGGAGCAGGCTCGCGTGCTCTATCGAGGGCAGTTTGCCCTCCTCGCCCGCAAACCGGCTCCGCTCGTCCAGGCAGGGCCGGACCCTGAAGCGCCCGTCTTTCGTCGGTTCGGGGTGACCGCACCGAAGGGTGAGCCGGCATGGGGCCGGAGCCGTTCGGACGACCTCGAAAGGAAACAATCATGGCCAAGCTCGCACCCTCCTCTCGCCAGTCCGCCCGCGTCGTGCAACTGCGCAAGGGCGCCACCGTCGAAATGGTCCGGCTGACATGCCCGGACGCCAGCCAGGCGCTGAAGATCGCCGAGAGTTTCGGCACGGCGGTCATCGACAGCGACGGCATCCGCGACCTGCATGAACGGCTCGTCATCGAGACCGCCGATGCGCTCGGCGACGGCCTGGGCGACAAGGCCATGCAGATCCATCTGCAGCGGATCGTCGGCGCCTTCGTCGGCTCCGCACACGGCGCCGGGCAATTCTACAGCCGCGCCGTCACCGAGGCGCGCGATGCCACGGCCAAGGCCGCCAACGATGCCCGTGACGAGGATCTCGATGGTCCCGTCGGCTATGACAGCGCCGCCCAGCGCAAGCGTGAATTCGCCGCCGACATGGGCATACAGGCCCATTCGCTCAGAATGGCGGCCGAAGGCGCCGTCGCAGCCTACGCCCAGGTGATCGGCGAAACCTGGAAACCTTTCGACCGCCCGGTCGAGCAGCCGGGTCACTCGCTGGGCCGCAAGGCCGCCGAAGCGCAGATCTCGGCCTTCGACTAAGCCATGCCGGCGGGGCTTCGACCCCGCCCTTCGACAACCGCCAGAACGGCCGGTTCCCTGACGGAGCCGGCCCATTTTCGTGTTGCTGACGCGGCCAATCGGGAACGGAAATCAGGCAAATGACACGCCCATCGCGGCCCGTTCCGTTCGTCGGGTCTGCAGGAGCTGCCGGCATATGCAACGGCTCCGCCGTCCTCCACTGAAGTTCCGGCCGTTCCGGTGCATCCGCCGGCTGATCTGCTCCTGCCTTCTGCCCTCCGCAACGGGCCGCGATAGGCGCGGCCTCAAAACGGAGGCTGAAGATGAGCAATACGGAAAAACAGCGGGTCGATCTTTATACCCGCATCACGGATAGAATCGTTGAGGATTTGGCGAAGGGCGTGCGGCCGTGGATGAAGCCATGGAATGCCAAGAACACGACCGGCCGTATTAGCCGGCCGTTGCGTCATAACGGGCAGCCGTATTCCGGCGTCAACGTGCTGCTTCTCTGGTCGGAGGGCAGCGCCCGGGGATATACGTCATCCACGTGGATGACGTTCAAGCAGGCCCTCGAACTGGGTGCTGCCGTCCGCAAAGGCGAGACGGGTGCCACGGTCGTCTTCGCCAGCCGGTTCACAAAGTCCGAAACCGACGGAAACGGCGGCGAGGTGGAGCGGGAAATCCCCTTCCTGAAAGCCTACAGTGTCTTCAACGTCGAACAGATCGACGGACTTCCCGACCAGTATCGCCACCAGCCGGTTCCGGTTCTCGATCCCGTCGAGCGGATCGAGCATGCCGACCGGTTCTTTCGCAACACCGGTGCTGTGATTCGCCATGGTGGGAACCAGGCCTTCTATGCGCCGGCCGCCGACATCGGCCAGATGCCGCCGTTTGAGAGCTTCAACAATGTTGCAAGCTACTATGCGATCTTGAGTCACGAGGTCACGCACTTCACGGCGCCGGCGCATCGCCTCGGCCGCGACCTCAGCCGCTATGCCAAGGACAAAACCGAGCGAGCGCGAGAGGAACTGATCGCGGAACTCGGCAGTTGCTTTCTGTGCGCCGACCTCGGCATTGTTCCTGAACTCGAGCCCCGCCCCGATCACGCCTCGTACCTCGACTCCTGGCTCAAGGTCCTGACCGACGACAGACGGGCGATCTTCCAGGCGGCGGCGCATGCGCAACGGGCCGTAAGTTTCCTGCACGCCCTGCAGCCCGAAACCGCCGGCGAGCGGCTCGCTGCCTGAGGGCCATCAGCGTCGGTCGTTGGCCTCGCCAGCGGCCGGCACCTGTTCAGGCTTCAACGCGGAGAGCGTGTCAGGATCGGCCGTAAGGTCCAGTTCGCCCCAGATCGAGGATTTCCGGTCGATCGGCTTGAGCTTCCGGGACGGCTTGATTTCGACGATAAACGGCTTTGGCTGCTGACGCATAGATCCTCCAGGCGACGATTCGCGAGCACGACGATAGCCCGTAGAACCGCCAACGCAACGCTCTTGTTCGGCTGTTCCCGGACGTTTGATTTTGGCATGTGGACCGGGCAGCGGACCCGCTGTAGCGGGGATCCGGCAGACAGTCGCGGCGCAGCTGCCATCGCCATATACGTTTGGCCGCTGAGAAAGGCCACGTCCTTCGCGGGCTCGATGAGGCATGTCTGATCGAAGACCGGCTTCGCCTCGATCGTCCTCCCGCAACGGCCTTCCAAAACTTTCTTCCCCTGAGCGCGATGCGCCCATTCCTCGCGGAACAACAAAGTTTCTCCTGGCCGCCCTCCATTCCATTCCGGCCCCCCTGGTGCGGTCCGATCGTCCCCGATCCTTGCGACAGCCATCGAGATCCTATGAGTAGTGGCGGCGATCTGTTCTGATCTGGTTGACGTCAATGCCGTTGCGGAAGGGAGCAGGACGATGTCGCAAGATAATGCTCATGCAGCAGGTACTCCTCATAGGGAACTAGGGGCGATATTCGCCTCAATCGAATTGAGCAAAAAGACGTGGCTGCTAACCACGATGTCACCGGGCGCCGGTGACAAGATATCCCGCCACATTATCTGCGGAGGCGACATTAGCGCTCTCTTCGCCCAGCTTACGGCCTTGAAGCGGAAGGCCTACGACCGAACCGGCCATCAATGTCCATTCGTTATCATCCAGGAGGCCGGCCTCGACGGCTTCTGGGTTCACCGCGCGCTGACTGAAGAAGGCTATGAAAGCCATGTTGTCGACGCAGCCTCTATTGCTACATCACGGCGCAAGCGGCGGGTGAAGACCGACAGGTTAGACGGAGAGACTTTGATCCGCGCATTGCTGGCATTCAAACGCGGAGAGCCGCGGGTCTGCTCGATGTTGCGTGTTCCGAATCCGGATGAAGAAGATCGCCGGCGCATCGTCCGGGAGCGGAAAGTTCTGATGGAAGAGCGTATCCGACACAGCAATCGTGTCAAAGGTCTGCTCTTCTCGCAGGGCATCACCGGTTACGATCCCTTGCGTCGCGATCGACGAGAGCAGTTGGAGATGCTTCGTACCGGCGACGGGCGACCGTTGCCCCCAAACATGAAGCGGCAGGTCCTGAGAGAGTTTGCCCGCATGGAGCTGCTGATTGATCAGATCAAGGAGGTCGAGGCAGAGCGTGACGACATGCTCATCGAAGAACGACAATCTACGCGAGAGGTGGCTTTGCTGTCTAAGGTCGTTGGCATCGGGCCCGAGTTCGCCGCTGTGCTGTGGGGCGAGGGTCTGTTCCGGCACTTCGACAACCGGCGACAGGTTGCCGCGTATGCGGGCTTAGCACCAACGCCGTGGCAGAGTGGCTCGATCGATCGGGAACAGGGGATCGGCAAGTCCGGGAATCCTCGGCTCCGATCAACTTTGCTGGAGATGGCCTGGCTTTGGCTGAGGCACCAGCCATCGTCAACGCTCAGTCGCTGGTTCAATGAGCGGGTTGCGCAAAACGGCGGCCGCTTCAAGAAGGTGATGATCACGGCGCTGGCGCGTAAGCTGGTGGTGGCACTTTGGAAGTACGCCAGCGCGGGCGTCTTGATCGATGGCGCGGTAATCAGGCCGTGACCACGTAAGCACATACCAGTTCGGCACAGGCCTGATCAGCCTCGCCGGAACCAGGTGGACGACCGAATTGCGGCCTGGCTTCAAACGCCGTCATCGAGAATGGTCTCGTCCTCCTGAGCCCTCGCCGCCGCAGGCGGGATTGTGGTGCGGCCGTTGGAACGGCGACCGGATATGAGGTTGATACGTGCGTGGCGCGGATCAGAAACGGGCTCAGACCAAGGTTCACCGGGCGAACTCAGATCTGCCAGCAGTGCCGGCTCACGATTGGAAGTCCATTGCCAGCATCGTTCTCGCGAGACCGGTGTCCGGAAGCCGCCCCTTGCGACCTCTCTTCAGGCGGGTCTGACGCCAATCTGTCCTGATCCTGCAACGGCTTCGCCGAACTTCTTCCCCTGCAGCTTTGCTGCATTCCTCGCGAGACAACAAGTCCGGCTTTCGCCGTCCTGCGCTAGCGCTGCGGTCCCTATGGGATGCAGTCGGCCAGATCGGCGCCTCACGACCGCTATCGAGGTCGCAAGGGGCGGCTTCGGCAACTCAGTAAGGAGAACGACAATGGCTACCATCGGCACCTTCCAGCAATCCGGCAACGACTTCAGCGGCGAGATCGTCACCCTTTCCCTCCAGACCAAGAACGTCCGCATCGTTTCCGATACGCGCTCCAACGGCGACAACGCTCCCAGCCACCGCGTATTCGTCGGCCGCATCGAAATCGGAGCCGCTTGGTCCAAGCAGTCCAACGAGGGCCGCAACTATCTCGGTCTCAAGCTCGACGACCCAAGCTTCACCGCTCCGCTCTACGCCAATCTGGTCGAAGACGAGGACGGCAGGGCCTTCAGCCTCATCTGGTCGCGGCCGAACCGCCGCTCCGGTGACTGACCTCTCCCAGTGTGACGCCCCGTACCTGGGGCGTCACAAAAAACTCCAACCCCGCCGCTCGAACAGCAACTTGACGAGTGGCGCCTCATATGAGGCCGCGATGGGCGCGGCCCGAAACAGCAAGAGGAATACGACAATGGCAACCATCGGCACCTTCACCACCTCCGAAACCGGCTTCAACGGCTCGATCCGCACGCTCGCCCTCAACGTCAAGGCCCGCATCGCACGCGTCGAGAACCCCTCCGACAAGGGCCCGCACTTCCGCATCTACGCCGGCAATGTCGAGCTGGGGGCGGCCTGGCAGAAGCGCTCCGAGCAGGACCGCGATTACCTCTCGGTCAAGCTCGACGACCCGAGCTTCCCCGCTCCGATCTACGCAACGCTCACCGAGGTCGAGGGCGAGGACGGCTACCAGCTGATCTGGTCCCGGCCCAACCGGGACTGAGATCCGGACAGGCCCCGCCACTAAGGCGGGGCCTGACCCGCTTCATCGCGTGGCGTTAAACAGAAGAGCTTGATTGCGCGACCGAGCAAACGTCGGTCCTGAACATCGAGAGAGCCGTACGAACTGCGACTCAGCTTGATTTTAACGGCACAGAATGCTCCGATGGTGTCATCCATACGATAGTTCGCGAAGCAGGCAGTACAGAGGAAATCTCATGCCGAACGGCACAGTCAAATTCTTCAATGACGAAAAGGGTTTTGGATTCATTTCCCCGGAGGATGGAGGGTCGGACGTATTCGTTCATGTTTCTGCTCTCACTCGAGGCGGATCACTTAGACAAGGAGATAAGGTCCGCTTCGAGATCGGTCAGGACCGTAGGACGGGAAAGACGAAGGCCGAAAATGTCTCCGTGCTCTAGCCAGGCGGCGGCTCGCCTTGCAGGACGAGTTCCTCTGGGTCAAGAGTCCACGCTTGTTGCGAAGAGATGACGACCCTCGAAACTGGTACAGGGAGAGTTATGGATCCGACGCTGAAATATGTGCTCAAATCGCCGATGACCTGGTGGTCGATGACGCCGCCCGTCGTCGTGTTCTGCATCACTGTATTCGTTAAACAAGCGATCGATGCACCCGCTTTCTTCGATACAATTTCAATTGCGCTCCTGGCCTTGGCATTCTTCCTATCCATTCTTGCCGCGTTCTTTCAAGTTGCGCCGTCTTCGGTGACCTCTCGCGAAGTAAAATGGGCAAACCGCAACGCAGCAGCGCTCTACAAGATCCCGATCACATTCGAAGAAGTCGACTTTGTTCCCCCGCTCTTGACACGCGTGGCAGCGTTTTCCGGCGGAAAGAGGGAGCGGCTAAGCGTTGGCCAATTGCGGTTACTACGGGTGTAGCTAGCCCACGATCCAAGCAGCGCGGGCCGTAGTCGAAGAGGATGGCGGCTATCAGCTGATCTGGTCTCGCCCCAACCGGGACTGAGATCTGGACATGCTCCGCCGCCGAGGCGGGCCGACCTGCGACGAGACAAGCCGACGGCAGGCATCGAGCCTGCCGTCGGCTTTTTCGGTGCGATACGGAACCGGAATATATCTGCTCAGTGGATGCTATCGTGCCGGGAAGAAATGCCGGCCTCGAGGACGAGCGGTTACCCCCAATTTTGCCTCCGCTCCGGTTCCCTCCACTCCAACAAAATCGGCTCCCCCACTCGCCGGCTCCGCCGGTCGCTTCCGCGCTCCTTGACCCCGTCATCTCTTCCCGCCCCGCCGTCTCGTCTTTCACGAATTCAAGGAGATGAGACGATGACCATTGAACAACACCTCGAAGAGCTGCGCGCCGAGTTGAGGAACGCCTGCGACGCCGTCGAGCGGCGCCAGATCGAAGCGGAGCTTCAGCTCACCCAGGCCGATCTGGCCGTGGCGCTTGCCGAACAGGACGGCATCATCGAAGCCGAGCCGCCCTTCTGAGGCGGCTTTTCTTCTTGTTATGTGAGCCGGTCCGCCGGATCGACCGGCCTCTCGGCTGTCAGGGATTTCATCCCTCGACACTCCCCCGGCTCACGCCGGAGACGGTCGCGGTCCCTCCGGGCCCGCGGGTCTCTTCTCTCTCTGACGTCCCATTTTACTCCAGCAAATCCGGCGTCAAGGACGGCGTCTCCCCCAATTTTTCCGCCGCTGCGCTTCCCGAAAAAATCGGTTCCCCCGCTTGCGCGCCGCGTCCCGCGGTCCTTGACCCCTCTTTGCCACAGAGTGGCCGATCTCTGTCATCAAGATGAAGGAGATCACACAATGACATCTGACCAGAACCTTGCGCTCTATACCAAGCTTGCCGGTTTCCGGCTCGTCGTCCTGGCGGACCGCTCCGGCTGCGATACCGAAGTCTCGCGAGAGGTCCATGATCGACTGCTCGAAGGGCTCGAGGCGGCTGGCGATCGTATCCGGACCATCATGGCATTGGAGCAGAGCGTTCTTGCCGGCGACGACGAATATGCCGGGTACCTGCTGGAAGGTGAGACCGAGATCTTCGGGCGCTTCACCATCATCCTGCTGGATGAGCTCGACATTGATTTCGACACGCACGAATACCGCATCAACAGCGGCGATTGGTCCAGCGCTTTGACGGCGGACTATACCGGCGTCGACATTGACTATCCGGAGCTGATTGCGCTCACCGATGACGAACTCGGCTCACTTGCGCCGATCATCAAGGATATCACACGGGAAACCGGTATCGCGGTAAGTGCGTCCCGTGTCAGCTACGCCAGGTGCGAAGGGTGGTGACCGTAGCAGAGTTGCTACCTTTTTATTTGACAGGGTGCGAAAACGCCTGGAGGATGACGGAATGATGATTTTTGCTGCAACCACGACGACCACCACCGCCTTTGGGCGGAAGGTCGGTGCGTGAGCGTATTGCAATAATACCGGCAACCAACCCCGCCGGTTTGTGCGGGGTTTTTAGTGTTCTCGCATGTCCGGCTCCATAAGGAAGGACAAGCATGAAATTGTATCTGTCGTCATATCGCATGGCAGATTATCCGGAGAAACTGGCGGAGATCGCCGGAAAAAAGCGTGTCGCCATTATTAGCAACGCACTAGACTTCATCCCTGAGGAGGCTCGCCGGAAATACGAGTCCGAAGTCTATGATCCCCCTAGACACTTTAGCGCTCTCGGATTGGCGGCGGAGGCATTGACCTGATGGATCAGCCGGAGCAACTCGCCGACGTCGTTTGGACCGGCATGGGTCTCGTCGATTTCTGAATTATGCCCCATTATCGTTCCGATCATCCGGAAGCCTGTTTAGCTGAAAGGGCCGTCGCTTACATGCAAGCTAATCAACTTCCGCACTTGGTGATGGAGGACGGTGATGTCTACTTCGCGTCCGATGAGACTGGCAGCCTGCTGCGTAGGCGGCCTTGGCGGCAAGTCGTCTACGTCCGTTCCGATCCGATGGTGCATCCCTCCCCTTCGGTCCGCGCTCTTACCCCGTCGTGCCCGCAATCAACCAGCAGATCAACATGTGACAGCTCGCTCAATTGATCACAGCCACCGGCATCGATGCGCGCGGACGGTAGCCACGCTTTCGTTTCTGTCGGAGCAGATCGAGAAACAACTGCACAGCCTCCTCTTCTCGACCGAAATGATGGATCATCATCTGCCCACTGGTCCCGATGCGGCCCCACTTGCGTAGGAGACAGACCTCTCCGAAGAGGTTGGGTTCGATCGACATGGCGTAGTAGCGCGCCATGTTCTTTGAGGCATCCGAACGTTCGATGTAGAGATGGTACGGTTGCGAGATCATGAACAGAAAATCGCTGATCCCGGAAATCGCGTCCAACGACAGTTTTGAATCGTTGAAGGCTGATCGATTCATTGCTGTGATGTTTCGCAAACCTTAGCGATTATTTGGGTCGGGCCGCTGAGCCGCACGGCTCTATTTGCGGGCGCTCCCGGACGCTGAAAGTGCTCTCCGTACATCCGCGTGACGACCCGCGTGCAAGGGCGCGCAGCCATCCTTATCCGACCAATCGAAATGTCTGCGGCGCCTAGGATGCGGTTCCGGAAGTCATCCAGAGGACGAATCCGGTGGCATCGTTAAAGCTTTAATTTAATTTTCATTCTCTCTGAATAATTATTGCCTTGTAGGTATGTTGGACGATGCGAAGTCATACGGATCGGGCTCGATTCCTCTGTCGCAAGCAATCTTCCGCGACAGTGTTCGTGGTAAGAGAGGAGGCAAAAGACATGGCAAAAATTATCGACTTTCCCTCGCAGCGCGCGGGTGGTGTGAAGGAGCATGTACCGCTCGACAACGAGGATCCGGTAGATGTGCGGTTTCGTAAGGCTGCCGACAGCCTGCTTGGTGTCCTCCGGCAAGCCGAACGAGCACAAGCGGCCATTCTCGCATACCAAGCCGTGATGAAGAAAAATCAGAGCGAAATGGCTCCTCACGCACACAGCCAGGATGGGGTTGAAAGTCCGGCACCACCCCGTGGACTATCGCAGCAACAATCTCCGAAATTCGTTGGATGACTGAAATTTTTCGACGAGTTGGTGCTCGCCGCCGCCCTAAAGATATGTGAGGGAAGAGACCGTGCTGGCTTTCATGAGAAGAAAACAATTCGCTTGTCTGCTAGGGGCGGCCCTCCTCCTTGGCCATGGTGCCATGGCCGAAGACGTCGATCTGATGACCGGTGTGGTGCCTCGTTCAGGCGTTGAAGGCACAATATCAGCTGGTCAATTCAAGAAGCCGAGCCCTTGGAAAATCGGGATGAGCCACTTCGGCGTCAACGCCAATACATGGGCAAGTCAAATGGCTGCCGAATCGCAGGCAGCTGCCAAGAGCGATCAACGCATCTCGCAGTTCGTGCTCCTCGACGCCAATCTCAGCCAGGCCAAGCAAATTGCGGATATAGATGAGCTGATTGCGCAGAAGGTAGACGCCATCATTGTCACGCCTGTTTCACCGACATCAGCCGACGCCGGCATTGAGAAAGCAGTCGCCGCTGGCATTCCAGTCATCGTGCATACCGGTCTCACCAAAACCGACAAATACACCGTCGATATACAGGGTGGCGGCGAGAATTTCGGAAAGGTTTCGGGAGATTTCCTGGTTAAGGAACTGGGAGGCAAGGGCAATATCTGGGTTCTGCGCGGACTTCCAACACATCCCGAAGATATCAATCGCTACAAGGGCCTGCTCGAAGCCATAAAGGGAACTGATATCAAGATCGTTGCCGAGGATGCCGGCCTCTGGTCGTATGATTATGGCCACAAGGTGTGTGAGACATTCTATCTCGAAAACCCGAAGGTCGACGGCATCTGGTCATCTGGCGCTGACATGAGCCGCGCCTGTATGGATGTCTTCCAGCAATATGGCGCAAAAGTTCCTCCGATTACTGGAGAGGTAAACAATGGCTTTCTCCAGAAATGGATCGAAAGCGGGGTTGATGCTATTGCAACCGAATACGGGCCAGAGCAAGGAGCAGCCGCAGTTCGCGCCGCCGTCGCACTGCTTGAGGGAAAGGCCATCCATAAACGATATGTTTATGAACCTGACGGCTGGAACCTTGAGAAGGCAAAAGCGAACTATCGTGCGGACCTATCAGAGAAGTTCTGGATGCCGAGCAGCCTGAGCAGCTCAGACCTCAAGGCTCTCTATGGCAAACCGTAAAGTACTCGTTGGCACAGATTCCAGGCCGGTCGGCGAACCCTAAACGTCGATGTCGGCAGTATCACTATTTTACCACTCTATCGAGCGTGGCAGGGCCAGCGCGCCTGCGGTCGCCCCGATTCCAAGGAGCCGTCTTAAATGACACCAGCAGCAACGAAAACCAAAGACAGACGCAGTTTCGGAATTGCCGGACGGTTGACGACGGCCTTTGTCGGCATTGCGACCTTGGCAGCCATCGCCGGCGCTTCCTCATCCTGGTATTCGCTGGAGAGTTCCGGCATCGTCAAGGGACTGGGAGATCGAACGCTTCCGACCGTAACCGAATCTCTGGCCTTTGCTCAAGAAAGTGCTCTTCTTCTCGCCGAGGCGCCCAACCTTGTCTACGAGCCGGATCTTGCTTCGCTTGATGGAAACTCGAAGCGCCTGGAGGCCATCCTCGTTAGTCAAGGTGGTCGACTGATGACTTTGCGCAACCTCGGAGTGGCTCCCGAACTCCTGGATTCGGTCGAAAAGACGAGCCAAACCCTGCAACCAAAACTGCAGCAGCTCACCGGCATATCGAGCGAGCGGATCAAATCCAAGTTCCGCATACATGAGGGCATGACCCGCGCTCTGTCGCGATACAAATCGCTGGCGTCGGTGCTTCGCAACGCTCAGGCCGGAGCAGCGGATAGTAGTATCGAGCGATCGCGCGCTCTGACTGACCTCCAGATGGCGGCCGCGCAGGTATCGACACTTATATCGGCCGTACCGGATGCATCGGAGTCCGAACTGCCGGTCATCAAAGATCAATATGATGCCACCGGCAAGGAAATTGACGGCATACTCGCTCGACTAAAAGCTTCAGGCGGAAGTGCTGCGATGCAGGGACTAGTAACGGCTCTCTTAAGTGAGGGCAGCGGCCCCGAAGGGCTATTTGCGCTTCGGTCCGACCAGGCCAAAATCGATGGCCAGATCGCAGACATGTTGAATGATTTGACTGTAACCTCCATCATCCTTGGGGTGGATGTTAAATTGATTGCGGCGAAGGAAAAGCAAGCCGCCCGAAATGCCGCCGAATTGTCTCGGGGAATGACTCAACAAACCGTGGCCGTCAATGCGGCAACGAGCGGCTTGGTGATTGCAGCGGCTCTCACGGCCCTCTTCTACGTCCGGCGTTCCGTGACGCGGCGGCTCATCAGGCTTGCGACGGTGATGGGCCGTCTCGCAGCGGGCGACCATTCCACCCTTGTCCCTGTGACCGGCCGCGACGAGATCACCTACATGGCCGGCGCCGTTGAAGTGTTCCGCGCCAATGCTGTCGCCAACATCCGCCTCGAACAGGAAGCAGAGGAACAGCGCAACCTCACAGAAGAGGACCGGCGTCGTAAGGCTGAAAGCGATCGCGTTCGGGCGGAAGCGATGGCGCAGGCCACGCATGGTCTCGGCGACGGGCTGAAGCACCTTGCTGCCGGGGATCTGACCTATCGGCTTTCCCAGCCCTTCGCGGCCGAATTCGAAACGCTGCGCGCCGATTTCAACGGTGCAGTCGGCCAGCTTGCCGAGACGTTGCGGTCCGTTGCCGATACGGCGAACGGCATCGACAATGGCAGCCGCGAAGTCAGTGCCAGCGCCGACGACCTCTCCAAGCGGACTGAGCAGCAGGCCGCGTCGCTGGAAGAAACGGCTGCAGCCCTCGACCAGATCACCGTCAATGTCGCCAATTCGTCCAAGCGCGCCGACGAAGCTCGCACGATCGCCGCCCAAGCCAATGCCAGCGCCGCTCAATCCGGGCATGTGGTGGCGAGCGCCGTCGATGCCATGGAGAAGATCGAACAGTCGTCTAACCAGGTATCCAACATTATCGGCGTCATTGACGAAATCGCCTTCCAGACCAATCTTCTTGCACTGAATGCCGGTGTCGAAGCGGCGCGGGCCGGCGAGGCCGGCAAGGGCTTTGCCGTAGTCGCGCAGGAAGTACGCGAACTGGCGCAACGCTCCGCAAAGGCTGCCAGGGAGATCAAGGATCTCATCCGAAACTCATCGGTCGAGGTGCAGAACGGCGTCAAGCTCGTCAGCGAAACCGGCGCGGCCCTGAAAACGATCGAGGGCTACATTGTCACCGTCAATCAGCATATGGACGCAATTGCGACATCCGCCCGCGAACAATCGGTGGGTCTTTCGGAAGTGAACACCGCCGTCAACCAGATGGATCAGGTCACCCAGCAGAATGCGGCGATGGTCGAGGAGAGCAATGCAGCAAGCGCGACACTTGCCAGTGAGGCCGGGCGGCTTCGTGATCTCATCAGCCAATTCCAGTTCGGCGATGCGGTACGCCGGCCGGCTTCGATCACCGAGGTTAGCCCATTCAACCGGCCCATCGCATCGCCGGCGCGTCGTATTGTAGGTGCTGTTGCCAAAGCCTTTTCCGGTAACGCCGCCGTCAAGCAGACCTGGGAAGAGTTCTGAGCAAGGTATCGTCGACATCCTCGCCAAGGGGAACGGATACGGGTTCAGGTAGTGAAAGAGGGTGCGCAACGCGCACCCTCTTTCACTTAGATTCCACGGCTATCACCGCGGACGCGGACGCGCTCGTCAAAATTCCGTGTCAGCCGCTCCGTGTCATTTGCCACCTTCGGCAAAATCTCTTGTAGTGCCTTGTTGTTCTCTTTCGGCAAACCGGATCGGGCGCCCCGCGCCTCGCTGCCTGTAGTTCTTTGCTCTTCTCTCGCGACTACATAGGGTTCCGTAGTTTTCCAGCGATTGGCTTTTGTCCGATCGGACAACCGGATGATTGAGGTCTCATTAGCGATACTGGCTTGTGCGCGCGGTAGTTGGAACGATTTCAATGAGTTCTTCAGCTCAGTATGGCTCGGTTCAGAGCTCCGCTGTAGTTCCAGCGTTTTGGTCTGCACGATCGGCTTGGCAGCACCACGTGCGACCAGAACTTCCTGACGCTTCGCGATCCGATCGAGAGCGGCTGTGTAATCCGGAAGGGAGGGGAATTGGCGCCGATAGAGATCGCTGCCCGGCGTGCTCAGTTGGGGGGCCAAGATATCTTTGCAGGGCATATATTTCTGTGTGGTAAAAAGTTTTGTCCGCTCGTCGGCCTTACTCAGCAAGGCACCGTTGGCATTAGCGCCGTGAATGGAATTGTGCAAGAGATAGACCTGGTCAACCCGCCAACCATTATTGTGGTTTTTGATTGCACCGCCAGAGCCGATGATGGTGTCGGGGCCCTCGATTTTGTAGCCTTTGACACCTGTGTCACCATGCTTGCCAGTATTGGCTACGAAGGTCTTGCGCCCGCCGTTGCCATCTAGAGTGAAGGTAATGAATTTTCCTTTGATCTCTTCAACCCGGCCAGCTTCGCCTGCAAACACATTGCTGAAGCTGTGGGTGATACTGAGCCTGTCGCCGACTCTAAAACGAACCTCCTTGTTGAACGTCTTAAATGTGAAAGGGTCACCGGTGAGGCGGCCTGATTCGAGACCTCGATCTTCGATCTTCTTGGCCAGTGCATCTACATCAACACGCCGGTTAGCATAGAGCGCGCGGACCTTCCCCGGATCAGCCTTGATATCTTCTTCGTAGGCACTTGCCATCGCTTCCAGGGCCGACCCCGGATCTGCGCTCTCGACAAGTGAGTCGGCTGCGACAAGCGTTTCCACCAGCTTCTTGTAATCGCCGCCCCGCAAGGCCTCCACAATGGATGTTTGTGAAAAGTGACGCTCGTTGCCCACAACGTCGACGTCTTCTAGTTCCTGGTGATTCGAAGGCAGTATTTTTTGTCCTGAATCTTCGGTCGATCGCTTTTCTGAAAATTTTGAGAGGGTGTCCGCTGATGACGATTCCCAATCTGATTTCTGAACATCTTGTTGGTGGACTGTGGCACCAAATTGGGAACCGGCCGTACTGGTGTCGTGATCGAGGCCCGCGTAGATCGGTTGAATTCCGTTCGCGACAGATCCAGCCAAGTTCAATCGTTCGAACAAGGGGATGATATCTTCAACAGCTTCGGCAGAACTGATCGAATGCCGCGCCATTTTTTTACATGGTTCGATTTCTTCGTTCGTCGCGCCGCGCTTCCTTTTCTCAACCGCGATCTGCGGCTTCGTTTCCGTTGCGATCCAAGCCTGGTGTCTTCCGTGGGCTGAGGCGTTAGCCGGCAATCCTGGCCGATAGAATTCCGGTCGCATCTGCTCTTCAGTCGTGATGGCGGACGCCTGCGATACCTCTAAATCAGTGGCTCTTGGATAAAGGGGCGCGACTTCCAGCATTTCCACATCAGCTGTGGATGGCCCGAGAAACTGTTTCTCTCCAACGGAGCTCTCTTGTGTAGCCGGAAATGAACGGGGAGTCGTTGGAGAGATTTCCATCCTATCGACTGGCCCCAGCAACTGCTCGTTCGAAATCGACGAGCGCTCCTGGCGGGCAGGATGTTCGGACACTGGGAATTGAATGGAATTATTAGGTGCGATTTGCTGAGTGAGCTTTGCACTGAGAGCTTGAACGTTGTTTGCCACGAGAGGAGAAGCAATGACGTCGAGACGACCGCGATGCCTCGTCAAGCCGACATAAGTCAGCTTATCTGAAAGAGCGCCATCGCAGATGAGGATGGCGTGATCAACTGTGGCCCCCTGACTCTTATGAATTGTAGCGGCATAACCGTAGGTAAATCCTGTAAACTCACTATCGGTCCAAGTGACTATTCGTGAAGATCCGTCAAGCCTTGCACTGATACGGACCGCCGCATGTGTGCCATTCTCATCTCCGGAAAGTTCTGCGCTACGAAGTCCGACTACAGTTGCAAAAGTACCATTCCGAATGTCGGCCTGCAGGCGATTTTCACTGAACAGGATTCTGTCTCCCAAGGCGAGATTGATCCTTTGCTGAACCTGTCTCGACGACCCATCATCTATTCCAAATTCAGAATTTCCCCCATCCATTACGCTTGACCACACGCTTATTTGCTGGTTTTGCAATCCCGATTTATCGACAAACCTCTGATGAAGAGCGATATTGGCGCGGTTAACACTCCTGTTGGAGTGTGCCATCACAAGACGATCATCCACCGGGTATTGATCGCAAACTCCATTCATCTGCTCGAGCATACGGTCGATGATTTGGTCTGATGCCCTCACGTTCGCGCCGCTCGAGCCTGCAGATACAAAACGGACATGGCCCCTTTTTTGAAGCGCTGTGAGATAGTTCCCGACGGCGCTCCGGGCATCGTTTCGTATGTCACGTCCGAGCTTTTCGGTTTCTAATCGCGATGCCTCATCGAGTTGTCGAAGCGGCTGGACGAGTTCATAGCAACCGGCTTGCCGCATGATCGTCGGAAGCAGATCACCGGGGCCAACCGGAGGCAGCTGACGATCGTCCCCCACGCAGATAAGTTTCGGCCTCTCGGTTGGTTGGTAGGAATTGGCACTTGCGATCTTGTGGATTAGCTGCGCAATCTCCTGCGTCTTGACCATTGACATTTCGTCGATGACGACAATGGTATTTTTTCCGATAGTCCGATCCTTCGCCTTAAACGTCGTCGCGACGTCGCGAAGCCCTTTCTGACGAAGCTCCTGCGCTGCCCTATTTGTGGGTGCGAAGGCAACCAGCTTTATTTGCTCGGCCGCCAGCGCTTCAACGTTGAACCGGTCCACCGCTTCGTTCAGGGCTCCAAGTACACTTGTTTTAGCAGAACCCGCCACGCCTACCATGGTGGCAGCGCGATTAGGCCTAGACAGATAGTGTAGGGCTCCTCTGAGCTCCGGTGTGAAACTGCCTCTGTCGGCGACCGTATCAACAATGGTTCCTGGAACGCCGAAGCTTTCTTCCGCCGAAAGATTGCTGACATGCCGTACAATATTCTCTTCCGCATTTCTAAGTTCGGTTGAGGTATAGAGAGGTTGGCCATCGGGTGATCCAAGCTGAGTAAGCATTTCGCTTGAGGCGACCTGCTCGAAAAGTCGATCGATTTCTTGTGCAGGTCGTTTGAAGCGCGTGAGTGCCCGGGCCGTCGAAATCTTAAGTTGGTCTTGTCCGAAGACCGCGTTGCGGTTGGAGGCGTGGTTTACGACCCACTCCACAATATCGCTCTGATCCAGCCGCTTACTGGACTGGCTGGGTTCCGCCTGCGATCGCGCCGGCACAGATGTGTCAATAGCGGCCAATCCGGGATCGGACATCATAATGTCATCGACTGGCATGCTTGCCGCTCCTATTCTTCTCACTTTTCAATCTGTTTGGTGATCACTCATTCAAGGATGCGCAGTCCGGTAGGTGCTAATTCAGAGCGCAACAAGCATCCGCTGAAGTCTCAAAGTCTATTGGATGGAGCATGGCGATCATCAAAATCCAGACGCCAGGCCAGCTGTGCCGCGCGGCTCTCAAGTATTTTTGACGAAGGATTTAATTCGTTGACCTGAGATGAACATCTTCTCGACGATATGATCCATTGCGAGAACTATAGCTCGGCATCAGGCAGTTCTCTACATATCGGCATTGTCAAAATCGCTACAAATGAAATTGAGAGTGTTACATTCGAAGGCGGAGTGTCGCAGTTTTCTAAGCGGCAGCGTCTGGATCGTTGGTTCTATGGAACCTGTTCGTTCCGACGCACGCTTTCATGTCATCTCGCCGGAACCAGATCGCACGGCCGCACCGAAGTGGGGCATTCCCTGCCGTGAATACGATCTGCTCGTCGGCGCGCATGCGAAGCACCTCGTGCGGTTGGATCAACGGCCGTGCGGCCAGTTGCTTCGATCGCGTCCGCGACGATCCTTTCATTTGTGAACTACGGCTGACCTGGTCGATCTCGACTGTCGTCATGCCGCAGCGCCGAGAAATGTAGTCGGCGGTTTCGGGATCGTTGATCGCCGCGAAACTGATCCAGCTCGCGCTCTCGAACCATTTGCTCGAGGCGTCACGTCCGCCATAGGTTTCGCGCATCTGGCCGATCGACTGGTAGATCATGACAAGGGTGATGCCATACTTGCGGCCGGCGTCGCGCGCAGTTTCCAGGATCCGCATGTAGCCAAGCCTCGCCACCTCATCGAGAAGGAAAAGCGCTCGACCGGGCATCACCCCATTGCGGTTATAGATCCCGTTGAGGAACGAACCGATGATGACACGCGCCAAGCCGGCATGCGTCTCCAAGGTCTTGAGATCGATGTTGATGAAGAAGTCGGTGTTGCCGCCGGCAATGTCATCGGTCGAAAACGTCTTTCCGGAAACCAGCGCGGCATAGTTCGGATAGGAAAGCCAATGGGTTTCCTTTATCGCATTGGCGTAGACGCCGGAGAAGGTTTCGGGCGTCATGTTCACGAAGGCCGCGACGTTCTCCTTGACGAAATCCGAGTCCGAATTGTCGTAGATTTCCTGCAGGCGTTGGCGCAACTGCGGCTCCGGCTCGGAGAGATTGGCGCGAACCTGGCGAAGCGTCTGGTTCTCCTTCGCCGTGTGGCCTGAGAGACAAATGTCAGCGATCATCGCGGTGAGCAACTGCAAAGCCGAGGCACGGAAGAAATCGTCGCGAACACCGCGCGTGCCGCCGGTATCGCTCATGATCCATGAAGCGACGGAAGCGATATCCTCTTCCTTGGTGCCGCCGAACTGTCCGATCCAATCCAGCGCATTGAAGCCGGTCTCCGCGTTCCTGGGATCGAGCACGAACAAGTCACGATCCGCACTGGTGCGATGGGCCGAGACCATCGGGGCAACCTCGTTCGACGGGTCGAGAACGATAAGGGACCTGGCCCATTTGAGCGCAGTCGGGATCGTCACCGACGTCGTCTTGAAGCCACCGGAACCGGCAAACACGATGCCATGTGATGAGCCGAACGAGCCGTCGAAGCACAGGAGCGGCGACTTGCCGCCGAGACCCCATGTATCGGGATGGTCAGCGCGAAACGCGCGCATTCCTACGCTGTCCTTGTCGACGCGATATCGTTCGCCGATGACGATGCCGCCAGCCTCCGAAAACAGGTTGGCCGCTTCCTGCATCTTCATCCAGTCGGCCTCGCCGTGCAGCGCCCGCTTGCCGCGTATGCGTTTGGGCTCAGCACTGGCGAAGGCCGCATTGCCGGACAGCGCGACGCGCATAGCAAAGCATGAGGCCATCGCCGCCGCCGCGGCTCCGATCAGTGTCGCCGGATCGACATAGGAGAGGATCGACTTGTCGACCGGAACCTGGTTTGCGAATGCCGATAGCCTGATCGCCTCGCGAGCGATGGCGACAACGATCGTCGCTAGCCCTCCGGCGGCGACGCCCCATCCTGCTGTCTTGATCCTGATCGCGCCGACGCTCGCGAACAGGAAAACGATGCCAATGACCGCCGCGGCGACATAAGGCAGGGCAATGCCGGCGCGGCCGAGCGTCTGCCGAGCAGCCTCCGTCTTTCCGAAGTCGGACAGCCAGTGTTCAACCCCGGTCAATCCGATCGTGACCAGGAACATCAGCGCGACAGGTACGATGAAGAGCATGATCCTATTCATCTGTCTTGAAGGCCTCTACTCCGATCGCGAACAGCCGCGAGCGTTCGGTGTCGTCGGCTTTGAGCCGTTGGCTCAGCTCGATCAGCGCGCCCAGCAGAAGCGCTCGCTTCTCGTAGCGAAGACCGGCTTTGACGATCAGGCCGCCAAGCTCGATTTTTTCCCGCGTGTCCTTCTTGCGGGCGTCGGATGTGGTTGTGCGTGCCATCCGCTCAAGCCTCAGCAGTCCCGCCCGCAGCCGCGCCAGCCGCGTTCTGCGTGGACGGTGCGCTGCTTTCACCGATGTTCCCTCCCCTTTTCCCTCCGTTCGTCGCGGCCTTTCCTCCGCGAAACCGTTTGGCCAGATCCTCGAAGGTCGCCTGCAGCTCCGCCTCGTCGACTTCGATCTCGCCAAGACCTGCCTTGAGGGCGATCCGGCCGATACGCTCTGCCTCACGGGTCTCGGCGGCCTTAAGCTGCTCCTGGAGCTTGGCGATTTCGTCACGGATTTTCGAGGATGGCTTCTTCATGTCCGATCGTCTCCTTTGGGTGAGAAAGCTTGTCTTTCGAACCCATTTTTCCGGAGGTGAGCGCGGAACGCACTACTGTGAATCCTACAATCGCCAAAGCGCAAGCTTTGGTGAATGATCCCGGCCGTTCCGAAGGAGCGGATCCGAAGGGCGCAATTATACGTCGCTGACGCGACGTTCTGCTTTTTGCCCCTGGCGGGGCCTTCCGCTTCCGACGAACCCGTTGATTTCGTTCGCAACCGGGAAAGAATTGCCGTGGCCGTCCCTCATTTCTCCGTCAGCGTTGTCGCCCGCGGCTCCGGCCGCAGCGCCGTGCTGTCGGCGGCCTACCGGCACTGCGCCAAGATGGAGTTCGAGCGCGAGGCCCGCACAATCGACTACACCCGCAAGCAGGGCTTGCTTCATGAGGAGTTCGTCATCCCCGCCGATGCGCCGGAATGGCTGCGTTCGATGATCGCGGACCGTTCGGTGTCCGGCGCCTCCGAGGCTTTCTGGAACAGGGTCGAAGATTTCGAGAAACGCACCGATGCGCAGCTTGCCAAGGATGTCACCATCGCACTGCCGCTAGAACTGACGGCTGAGCAGAATATCGCGCTCGTGCGGGATTTCGTCGACCGGCACATCACGTCGAAGGGCATGGTGGCCGACTGGGTCTATCATGACGCGCCCGGCAATCCGCATGTCCATCTCATGACCACCTTGCGGCCGCTGAACGAAGATGGCTTCGGCGCCAAGAAGGTCGCGGTAACAGGACCGGACGGCAATCCGATCCGCAACGATTCTGGCAAAATCGTCTATGAGCTCTGGGCCGGAAGCATCGACGATTTCAACGCGTTTCGCGACGGATGGTTTGCCTGCCAGAACCGGCATCTGGCGCTGGCCGGTCTCGACCTTCGCGTCGACGGGCGATCGTTTGAGAAGCAAGGGATCGAACTCGAACCGACCATCCACCTGGGTGTCGGCACCAAAGCGATCGAGCGGAAATCGGATGGGGCCTCGAAGCCGGTCGAGCTCGAGCGCATCGAACTGCAGGACGCTCGCAGAGCCGAAAACGCGAGACGGATCGACCGGAGTCCGAAACTCGTTATCGACATGATCATGCGCGAGAAGAGCGTATTCGACGAGCGGGATGTCGCCAAGATCCTGCACCGCTACATCGATGATCCAGTCCTGTTCCAAAGCCTGATGCTTCGGATCATCCTGCACCCCGAGACTCTGCGTCTTGAACGCGAGCGGATCGACCTCGCCACCGGATCCAGGCTGCCTGCCAAGTACACGACGCGCGACATGATCCGGCTGGAAGCGGAGATGGCCAATCGCGCCATCTGGCTGTCGCAGCGATCGTCGCATGGTGTGCGGGAAGCGGTGCTGGCGGCGACATTCGATCGTCATGAGCGCCTGTCGGACGAACAGAAAACGGCGATCGAGCATGTGGCGGGACCCGAGCGGATCGCCGCAGTGATCGGCCGTGCCGGCGCCGGTAAAACTACGATGATGAGGGCGGCACGCGAAGTCTGGGAAGCGGCAGGGTATCGCGTTGTCGGCGCAGCACTTGCAGGCAAGGCGGCCGAAGGCCTGGAGAAGGAGGCCGGGATCGCCTCTCGCACGTTGGCGTCCTGGGAACTGCGTTGGCATGAGGGGCGCAATCAGCTCGATAGCAAGACGGTCTTCGTCCTTGATGAAGCCGGCATGGTGTCGTCGCGGCAAATGGCGCTGTTCGTGGAAGCCGTGACCAAGGCTGGTGCCAAACTCGTTCTCATCGGCGATCCCGAGCAGCTTCAACCGATCGAGGCCGGCGCTGCCTTTCGCGCCATTGCCGATCGCATCGGCTATGCCGAACTCGAAACCATCTACCGGCAGCGTGAGCAATGGATGCGCGATGCCTCGCTTGATCTGGCGCGCGGCAATGTCGGCAAGGCGGTCGATGCCTACCGCGCCAATGGCAAGGTGATCGGCTGGGATCTGAAGGCCGAGGCCGTCGACAACCTCATCGCTGCCTGGGACCGCGATTACGATCCGACGAAGACGTCGCTGATCCTTGCTCATTTGCGCATGGACGTGCGTATGCTGAACCAGATGGCCCGCATCAAGCTGATCGAACGCGGGGTTCTCGACAAGGGAACCATGTTCAAGACGGCGGATGGCGATCGCAATTTCGCCGTCGGCGACCAGATCGTCTTCCTCAAGAATGAAGGGTCTCTCGGCGTCAAGAACGGCATGCTGGCCAAGGTCGTCGAGACCGGACCGGGTCGCATCATCGCACAGATCGGCGACGGCGAGCATGCGCGCCAGGTCCTGGTCGAACAACGCTTCTACAACAACCTCGACTATGGCTATGCCACGACAATCCACAAGAGCCAGGGCGCCACGGTCGACCGGGTGAAGGTGCTGGCCTCGCTCTCGCTGGACCGGCACCTCACCTATGTTGCCATGACGCGTCATCGTGAGGACCTTGCCGTCTATTACGGGCGCAGATCCTTCGCGAAGAACGGTGGGTTGATCCCGATCCTGTCGCGACGAAATGCGAAGGAAACGACTCTCGACTACGAGAAAAGCGCCTTCTATCGCCAGGCGCTTCGCTTCGCCGAAGCGCGCGGCCTCAATCTCGTCAACGTGGCCCGCACGCTCCTTCGTGACCAGCTGGAATGGACGGTCAGGCAAAAGCAAAAGCTCGTCGATCTTGGTGCGCGCCTTGCCGCCGTCGCCGGCAGGCTCGGGCTCGTCCTTGGCGCGCCGCAATCCCCAAATCGAACCAGCACCAAGGAGGCCAAGCCGATGGTTACAGGTATCACCACCTTTGCCAAATCGATCGATCAGGCGATCGAGGACAAGGTCGCCGCCGATCCCGGATTGAAGAAGCAGTGGGAGGAAGTCTCGACCCGTTTCCACCTCGTCTACGCGCAGCCGGAAAGCGCGTTCAAGGCGATCAATGTCGATGCGATGCTGAAAGACGAGACTGCCGCAAAATCCACGCTGGCGACGATCGGATCGAACCCTGAACACTTCGGTGCGCTGAGGGGCAAGACCGGGATGTTCGCAAGTCGCGCCGAGAAGCAGGAGCGAGAGAAGGCTGAGACCAACGCGCCGGCGCTGACCCGCAACTTAGAGCGCTATCTGCGCCAGCGGGCGGAGGCAGAACACAAGTATGAGTTCGAGGAACGTGCGGTCCGTCTGAAGGTGTCGATCGATATTCCGGCGCTCTCGGCTAATGCAAAGTTGACCCTCGAACGTGTGCGCGATGCGATCGACCGGAACGACCTGCCGGCCGGTCTCGAATATGCACTCGCCGACAAAATGGTGAAGGCGGAACTGGAGGGATTTGCGAGAGCCGTGTCGGAGCGTTTCGGCGAGCGGACCTTCCTGCCTCTCGCTGCAAAAGACACCAACGGACAGACATTCAACACCGTCACTGCGGGGATGACACCCGGCCAGAAGGCGGAAGTGCAATCGGCATGGAATTCGATGCGGACAGTGCAGCAGCTGGCCGCGCATGAGCGCACGACCGAGGCGTTGAAACAGGCAGAAGCCCTGCGCCAGACAAAGAGCCAGGGGCTCTCGTTGAAATGACGGCGCAGGCCTCTGCACGTCGGATGGGAAGTGCGCAACGATCGAATGCCGTCGCGCTCTTGCTGGTAGCGGCATTCATCGTTGGGGGCAGCGTTGCTGCGGCCATCATCGGCGGCTACCGCATCAACCTGACTCCGAGCGAACCCCTCGGCCTCTGGCGTATCGTCGCACTCGATCGTCCGGCATCCGCTGGCGACCTCGTCTTCATTTGCCCGCCCCAAACGCCTGTCATGCAGGAGGGGCGAGAGCGTGGCTATCTCCGATCAGGAACCTGCCCGAGCGCGGTCGCGCCGCTTATCAAGACCGTCATCGCTATTGCCGGGCAGCAAGTCGAAATCGGCACCGGCGTAACGGTCGATGGACGCCCGGTTCCATTTTCCGCTCGGACTGCACGGGACGGCAAGGGCCGACCGATGAAGTCGTGGTCCGGCGGCATCGTGCCGGAGAAAAGTGTCTTTCTCCATTCACCGTTCCGGGGTTCCTATGACTCCCGTTATTTCGGCCCCCTGCCCGCATCCGGCATTCTCGGCTTGGCACAACCGGTGCTCACCTATGTGCCGTGAGCACCTCCAGCCGACCGCATTGATTGCCGTTTCAATCGTCGCCGGGACGGTGGGATGGAGTGGCCATGTCCTGCTTCTCCCGGTCGCGGTCACGTTTCCGGTTCTCTGGGCACTTTCTCGAATGAGATGGACCGCCGCGTTTGTCTCGGCCGGCTATTTCCTGGCCGCATCCCGGGGATTGCCGCAGGGCGTTGCCAACTTCTATTCGTCGGACCTCCGGCCTGGATTATTGCTCTGGCTCTGTGCATCCGCCGGCTTCGTCTTCGTGCACACCGTCCTCTGGACGAAGCGGACGGGTGCTCGTCAGTGTCGCTATCTTCTGGCAGCGGTTCTGATGGCCATTCCGCCATTCGGCATCACCGGCTGGGCGCATCCGATCACCGCCGCGGGCGTGCTGTTTCCAGCGTGGGGATGGTGGGGGCTGGCCGCCGCGACAGCCGGCCTCATGGGCCTCGTAACCCGCATATGGCCAGCTGTCGCGATTGTCCTGGCAGGCTTTTGGATCTGGTCCGCCGCAACCTGGGACGAAGCGAAACTACCGGAATCCTGGCAGGGGGTCGACATCGAAATGGGGCCATCGCTGGGGCGCGACGCCAGCATGCCGCGTCACCGTGATCTGATTGCCACGGTGGCGGATCGAGCATCCGTTGGAACTCGTATTATTGTTCTTCCGGAAAGCGCACTGGGCTTCTGGACGCCCACCGTCGAGCGCCTCTGGGTAAATGCACTGCAGGGGAGTGACGTCACCGTCATCGCCGGCGCCACCGTCATCGATGCGGGCGGATACGACAATGTTCAGGTCGCCCTCTCCGGTGACGGTGCTCGCGTCATTTATCGCGAGCGGATGCCGGTCCCAGGCTCGATGTGGCAGCCTTGGCGTTCCCTGCTTGGGGCAAGCGGCGGCGCGCGGGCGCACTTCTTCTCGAACCCGGTTGTGACTATCGCCGACGCTCGGGTCGCACCGCTGATCTGCTACGAGCAACTGATCGTCTGGCCGGTTCTTCAATCCATGCTGCACGATCCGGACGTCATCGTCGCCGTAGGCAACGGCTGGTGGACCAAGGGGACATCGATCGTGGCTATCCAGCGCGCCGGGACGCAAGCCTGGGCGCGCCTGTTCGACAAACCCGTCATTCTTTCCTTCAACATCTGAATGCCATGGAGACCTGATGCTCGACGCTGCTCTCATCCAACAATGCGCCGATCCCTCTTTGAAGCCCGCAATCGTCGAGCAGTTCGTGACCGCGGCGGGCACGAATGATCCGCTGGCCGTCACGGTCAAATCAGGTGGCCGATTGATCCTCGTTCCGAAAGCGACAACGCAGGATGAGGCGATGGCGATTGTCCGGCAGTATGTCGGCCAGGCCGTGGTGCGTGTCGGCCTGACGCAGTTTCCGGCGGGCGTCGGCGTGAAGGACGCGGCCGATCTGAAGCCCGATCTGGTCGACGCCTGCCAAAACCTCCGCAAGGGAACGGCGATGTTCGCGAAGGTTCTGCGGATCGTTGCCAAGTGGTACGGCAACACCAGGAGCAATGAGGTTTTCCCGCAAATCTTCGACGATGCTGTCTATGCCTGGAAGACCGGCGAGTTCGAGGGCGTGAGCGTCTTCCAGGCGGACGATCCCGGAAAAAGCATCACGATCGACCACGTGTTGCCGGCAGACCAGGACAAGGCCAGCGTGGACATACCGCCTGCGGATACAAACACTGAAAACATCGAGAAAGGCGAAAGCGTCGGATCAGCAGAGATGCGGATCGACCTGTCGAGGATTGGGGGCAAATGATGCCAAATGAGGGCCGCTATGCTTCCGGAAGCGAATAGCGCGTGAGAACAGCATCCTCGCCATCGAGGGTCACTTCGATGATTTCGTTGACCATATCCTGCTCTCCTGCCAAATCCTGCAGTATGAGCGCAAACAGTTCTCGTTGCTGCGCGGGAAGCACCTGCGGGACAATGATCACCAGGCCCGCATGCAATTCCTCTTTCGCGTACAGCTTCCGGAAGTCGCGGGCATTATTCGTGACGAACGTAAAATCCTCCTCGATGATCCGAGGCATCAGATCCCAGTCGGTTTCGCCGCTCAGTCCTAGCCAGTTCACATGGAAGCAATCGTGGCCGTGCCCTTGTGCTACGGCCACGAGAGACGTGTGAGGGCATTCATCGATAAGAAACTTCACGAGGTCGAGCCAGACGGTTTGGAGACGTTCTCGTTCCGAAGGCTCAGGTGCTTCACGGATTTCACCTTCAGGCCCTGCTCCGAAAGCTTCCGCGGACGTCCTCTGGCGGGATGGGCCGCAACCCAGATCTCGGCAAGTTCCACCATGCGCTCGGTGAGCGAAGGATAGCCCTCGACGATTTCCGCTGTACTTGCGCCTTGGGTCTTCATCGCGGCAATCGTTCGCACGGGAACACGGGTTCGCTTGAAAACCGGCTCGCCACCCACGACCCCCTTCACGCTCTCAATCACTCGTTCGGCTTCTCGAAGCGCCTCGGCCCGCGCCGCCAGTTGTTCTCGTGCCCGCGCAACGTCGATAATGAGATAGTCGTCTGCCCTGACAGTTTCGGCATCGGGGTTCTGGTCGATCGTCTCGAATAAGCGCTTGCGGCGCTCGGCAGACAAGATCGATCCGACGCCGTACCAGAGCTTCAACCGAAGCAGATCCTCATCGGTGAGTGCTCGACCCCTGCTACCAACGAGATGGGTCTCGATGATGCGCTTGTCGATCGCATTGTGCACCGATTTCACAGCGATCTCGCTGACAGCCGCCGCCTCGGCGGGCGTGTAGGCGTGTGACGTGGTGGCCATAATCATTCTCCTTGTGGAGAATATATAATGCGGCCGCCGCTTGTGTAAAGCCTTGACCTATGCTCGATCTCAGCGGTCGAGATGTCCCAATAGATCGATGCTCATTGGCTTCGAAGCGGAAACCCTAAAAATCCAGTCGACCAGGGCGCGACTGCAGATCAGTTCGATTTGGTCACAAGCTCGGCGGGTTCGACACCTAGTGCTTCTGAAATTTGGCCAAGGACCGTGAGGGTTGCCGACATCTCGGCGCGCTCGATGGCACCGATATGGCGTGCGCTTAGGCCCGTGCGGTGCGCCAGTTCCTCCTGCGTCAGTTTCTTGCCATGACGTATTCGACGCAAATTGCTCGCCATGACCTCGTTGAGATCCATGACGCGAGCGGAACCTGAATCGGAACTATTGTTCTAGGAACTATAGTTCCGATTCGACATGACCTGTGTTATTGGATGGCAATCGTTCTTCGACTGACTTGCAATGTTGGTCGTATGATAGTCTGTAGCACGGGCCGCGCATGCGGCGCCAAAGCATCGTTTCAAGTGGTGAAGGAATGAGTTTCGAGGAAAAACGAATGAGCGATGCAGAGTCCTCCGAGACCGAAAGACGCGAGCGGGATCATCGGTTCTGTTCGATGCCGAAGGAAGCGTTGGAAGAATTGGCTGTGTCCGCAATATACGAACACCGCCGTCTGCTCGCTGCAGACGAGGCTGTCTACGAGGAGTGGACTCGTGCCAGCTGCGATCCCTCGGTTTCCAGCGACGTGCTGGCAAGCCTGCAGGACGAATACGTTGAGCGTCAGAAGAAATCCGGGGCGCAGCAGGAGGAGCTGTCGCAGATCATCGACGCGCTTGGCTACATCCCCGACGTCCCCTTGGACGACGCTAGTTAGAGCTTAGCAACCCACGATCTTTCGCGATTCCCACAAGCTGCGGCACTGATTCAGCTCCAAGCTTGGCACGGGCCTTGTCAAGATAATGCTGCACGGTCCTCGAGTTGATGCCGGTGACTGCGGCAGTTTCGAGCGTGTTTTTTCCTTTCATCGCCCATGTCAAGCACAACATCTCGCGTGGCGACAACACCTGCTTTGGATTGATGGCGGTTTTGCCAGCAATCATCTTCAATCGGTAGTGGACAATCATCACCAATTGGACTGCACTTTTCGAGTCGAAAGCGGCCGTGACGTCCATTTCTCTTTCGGAGGATGCAAAGGTCAGCATCATCGACGCACCGTAACCACCTTCTACAGGGATTGTCATGCCGCGGCGGATCCCGTGGTCGATCGCCTCGTCGCGAAACTTTCTGAGCGTTGAAGAGCCGCGTGCCGGCCAATCCTCCGCGGTCCACAAGAATACATCCCGTTTGCGCTTCGCCTCCGTCACCACGGGATCAATGCTGGAATAGTTGGCCGAGAGGTAAAGACCCTCCCAAGGTTTGGGGTAGGAGTTGAATGTCCTGATCTGGGTGCCTTCTTGTTCAAGATAAGCAAAGCGTTCGTATCCGCGGGAATGCGCGAACTGCCTTAGAGCTCCCTTGATCATGGCCTCGTCCTGCGAGGCCTCCAGCATATCGACGACCGAGCGAAACTCTCCATCCATGAACGTTTCTCCTATCTTCTTGACCGTAGGGTGGTCTTTTATTTGCCAGCCGAGACGCTGAATGATGGGCATCGTTGTTTGGCAACGAGCACAGATTTGTTAGTTGCCCACTGACGGAATCTACGCAACCGACGGTGCCGGGTTCATGTAAAGCAATCCCTTTTGCCGTGTGCGTTAGCACTAACCATAAAGGGGAAGCTTTCAAGGCAGCTGGCCTCAAAAAGATGATAAATCGAGAAAAGTTTTTGCGCTCGCATGCTCGCCCTCATCCGATGGTTCGGATTTTTTGAAAGATGACCAAGTAATCCGCCACGTCCCTACTGGGACGCCGGACAGTGCGCGCATTACTGTCTAATTGTCGCAAACGTCCTCCGTCCTATGTGTGCCTGGGAGAAGGGATGGCAAACATTTGCGTCAGTCCGCGTTCGCTAGGCAGAGGATTGTAGGACATTTCTGACGTTCAGCGCCGATGGAACAGTCGTGATGAAAAACGAGCATTCTCCGTTTGCGTTGTGCGTCTCAAAGGTGAGGCACTCTTCGACCTCCGCAATGGAGATAGAACGGTGCCTGGCGCTATTGGCAAATGGCTGGATATCGTGTGCTCCGCTGTTGAGATCAAAAGCTGAGGCGATTGTTGTTTACTGAAAGGAACGCGACACAGGAGCTTGGCCCTTTTGCACAAGCACAGAGCCCAACTCAACCGCATGCGCTTCCTAAGACGCAAGATCACTTAGCGTCGATACGAGCCCGCTCGGATCTGACCGCTTTGATGATACGCCAGTCAATTCCCGGTTCGCGTAGCATCTGGATATCCTCCATGTCGTCGAAATCCGAAAGCCGGGTGTAAAACGCCTTTCGAAGGCGCGAGATAAACCGCTTCGGCAAAGCGGTGTTTTCGAGACGATCCGGGTCGTCATCCGGCAAATCGCCAAGATCCATTTCGGTCATCGTCTATCCTTTCGCGCGTTGAGCAGGACGATCCGGCACCATTTCTTCGTCTACGGCAAGGTGCAGATTTGCACCTCCGGCAGAGAAGACCACGGCGTTTCCTTTAGTTCTTGCGGTAAGCCGACGGAAAAATGATGTCCTGGTCGACGAGGACGTTAAACTTATAGCCGGGTCGGATCTGGATTGTCGGCTGCACATTCAGGTTCTTCGAAATGGTCTGCTCAGCAACACGGCCGAAGGATTCTGCGAAGTTGCGGCGGGTGGCGTCCGATGCGGTTTCCTGTGTCGCCAGCGTCGAACTCTCCGGCATCGACATATCAATGCCGGTTCCGATTAACGCGACGAGGGCTGCCGAGCTCCAGGTGCGCCAGAGATGGCGATCGACCTTGTCTTTGAAGCCGCCATAGCCTTCGGCATCCGTGCCGGCCATGCTGCCGATCTGCAGGGTCGATCCATTCGGGAAAATGAGGTCGGTCCAGACGACGAGGACGCGCTCCTGGCCAAACGAGACTTTGGAATCGTAACGACCAAAGAGCTTGGCCCCCTGTGGGATCAGGAGCCGGTAGCCGGTGGCGCTGTCGTAGACATTCTGGCTGACCTGCGCGGTAATCCTGCCCGGCAAATCTGAATTCAGGCCGGTGATCAACGTGGCCGGAATGACCGAGCCGCGCTTCAGCTCATACGGCGATATCTGCGGTACGACCCGGTTCGGGAGATAGCCCAGGTCCTTGATGTCCTGGTTGAAGAAATCTTCCTTCGAAGCCTGGGTATTCGGATCGGCGTTCTGACCCATGAGCCCGGATTTCATGGCGGCGGCATAGAGGTCCGAGGCATTGTTGGCCGTGGCCGTCGTCTGCCGGCCCGCGTCCGTGGCGTTGCTGGCGGTTTTCTCAACATCGGAAATATCCACCTTCAACGGCGAGTCCAGCGCCGTTGCCCGCGCCTGCAGCCGAGCCATCCTTTGGCGCTGGGCCTCGCGGATATATTGCTCGTCCTGCTCCCGCTTCAGGCGGGCCTTCCATTCCTCTTCGGATTCGAGCCTCGGCCGCCGTTCTTCCCGTTCAGTTGGCCGGCGGTCGACAACAGGTGTTTCCTTCTCGACTTTTTGTTCGACGGCCGGTGTTGGCTGAAACGCCTCCCGTTCGACCGGCTCGCCGATGATACCGTCCGTGACGCCGCGTTTGAGTTGGTCTCCGAAATTCGTCGCGGGAGCATTCGAGGCACTGTCGATATCGTTGCTGCGATTGAACGGCAGGCCGCGCCACGAGAGCCCGATCACCACCACGCCCACGAACAGCGCGACGATGACGATGGCGATGATGACCGGCAGCCGATTGAGGCGGCGCATCCCTTTTTGATCGTCAGCGTGATTGGATGCGCCGAGCTGGAGCGATTGGACCATACTCGCCTCCCCTCAATTCCGCTGCATGATAGAGAGCGGGCTTGCCGGCGTGGCACCGGCCGCCGATGCGGTGTAGGCCCGCCCAAGCGCGACGGATGGCGTTGAGAGCCGTGCGAGCACCTGACCGTCGATGCCATCGATCGAATAGGCGAGCTCTACCGGCTTGACATCCTTTGCAACCTTGCCGTCGGTGATGACAGTGTAGCCCCATCCTTTCAGCGCCGCCTCGAGTGCGGTCGCAAAGTCGGACGAGTCCTTTTCCATTTTGAGCGTTGTCGTGCCGGCCGGACCGATCTGTTCGGCGAGCCGGCTCGCCATGTCGCCGGCAATCGCACTTGCGGCGGGGCCGGTGACGGCGACGGGCGTGGAACTGGTGGTCAATCCATCCTCGGCCGTCTGGCAGCCTGAAAGCAGGGTGGCGATGATAATGATGACGAGAAGCTTGTGCATGGCTCAGCCTCCCCGCCGGATGGTGATTTTCTGCTGGCGCCATCCGACGCCAGAGACGAGGATCGCCTTGTCGACCGCATAATCGACGATCATCATGTCGTTCTTCATTCTGTAGTTGACGATGCGGTTCTGGCCGCCGCTGACGACGAAGAGCACCGGTGCGTCCTGGCTCGAGACTGATTTCGAGAATTGAATGTAGGTTTTGGTGCCATCCGAATAGACGCGCTTCGGCTTCCAGGAGGCGCTCCCGCTCACCGAGTAGGAGAAGTTCAGCTTGTCGGGCGCCGTCCCGGGAATGCCTCCGGTCTCGAGTCGGGAATTGATATCGGCGAGCTTGGTCGAGACGTTCTCCGGATATTCGAAGCCGACGCGGGCCATATACTGGCTCGGATGGGACTTGAGCTGGATGTGATAGGTGCGGCGCGACGTCGTGACCACCATCGATGTGATGAGACCTGCTTCCGACGGCTTGACGATCAGGTGTATGGCCTGGCCGCCCGTGGCGCCGGATGTCGCCGGCTCGACCTTCCACCGCACGGTGTCTCCAACCAAGACATCCCGGACGATTTCGCCGCCTTGCAACTCAATATCGCAGACCTGCAGCGGTGAGCAGACGACGGACGGTTGGGTTTCGCCAAAGAGGAAGATGACCTTGCCATCGGGGCCGGTCGTGACCAGCCCCGATGTCCCGCGCCACTTCTTCGAAATGTTCGTTCCCTTCACCTCATTGTTCGTCATGCTCTGCGCCTCAACGCCCCCGACAAAGACGAGTCCGGCCAGGCAGCCGGCGGCTGCGATCAATCCTGTTCTGTTCATTGAGAAATTCCCTGCCCTTAAAGCTGTGCCGTCCAGTCAAAATCCCGGACATAAAGGCCGATCGGATTGAGGCGGATGGTGGCCTCGTCCTGCGGCGCGGTGAGTGTCACCGTCGCGATACCGCGGAACCGGCGCGTGCCGATTTCTTTGCCCTTGCGGTCGCGTTCGTATTCGGTCCAGTCGATCTGATAGGTCTGGTTCGACAGCGCCACGATGTTGTTGACCTCGATGGCAACGGTGGACGATTTCGCCTTCTCGAAGGGGGAGTTGCCGCGGAACCAGGCGTTGATCTTCTCGGTCGACGGATCGGAAGTCCGAAGGAGTGCGTAGGTCCGGTCGATATATTGTTTCTGCACCACGGCGTCCGGCGTGATCGAGCGGAAGCTGGTGACGAAATTGCCGAGCGTGGCACGCACCACCCGCGCATCGGCATATTCGATCTGTTCGGGGAAGCCCGCGGTCACCGCCGTGCCCAGCTTATCGACCTGGACGATATAGGGCACCAGCTTGACCTGGGTGCTCAGATACATCGAATAGCCAAAGCCGATGACGGCCATGGTCAGACCGAGAATGCCGACGATACGCCATGCGGCGGCGGCCTGGACATAGGAGCCGTATCGCTCGCTCCATTCCTGGCGCGCGGCAAGATACGGGTTTTCGGGGGCGCGGTTCGCTGCCATCGATTTATCACTTTCTGATTGCTGTTAGTCTCTGCGTTCGGGAGGTGGCGTTGGTCCGCTGTGCCCGCTGCGCGCCTGATCCAGCTTTGCGTTCGCAAGCCCGAGGATGGAACCAGCGTATGCTCCTGGCGAACCGATGGCCTTTTCCTTGGCCGCAGAGCCTGCGGCCATCCCGGCGGATCCGATCCCAGCGCCGAAACCTCGAAGAGCCGCACCAGCAACGGATGAACCTGCAGCTCGAGCAGCCTGTCCCACCGCAAATCCCGCACCGGCAGCGCCAGCCGCGAGGAACCCTGCGCCCGTCGCAAAGGAGGCTGCCTGACCACCGTGCCGGATCGCCTCCATTCCGCCCGAGACGGACGCGCCCTGAACGACACCCTGAATGATGTTCGGAACGTACATTGCGATGATGAACACAACGACCGAGATCCCGGCGATGGCGAGCGTCGTGACGAACTGGTCTGAAGAGGCCGTTGGCGCATTTGCCAAACCCATCAGGACCTCGGATCCGATCTTTGCGATCATCACCAACGCCATCAGCTTCATGCCGACGCCGAAGGCGTAGACGAGATAACGGACCGCGAAGTCCTTGGTGAAGGAGGATCCCCCCAGCCCGAGCATGATCATGCCGGCGAGTAAGCCGACGTACATTTCCACCATGACTGACACGAAAATCGCAGCAACGAGCGAGAAGCAGATGACAACAACGCCCATCGCCAAAACGGCCGCGATCGCCAGTGCATTGTCCTCGAACACGCCGAATTGTGCCTGCTGCGACATTTGCGAGGCAACCCGGATACCGGCGTCGAACACCTCGGCGGGCGACGCCGATCCGCCGCCGGCGCCAATCTGGAAGAGGCTGTCGACGACCGCTCGGGCAAAGGCCGGTCCTTGCGTGAGAACAAAAGCGAAAAAGCCAATGAACATGATGCGCCGGACAAGTTCGGCAAACCAGCTGTCGAGGGACGCCGCCTGGAGCGCCAGCCAGACGGCGGCAATGCCCACCTCGATCGTCGCCAGGATCCAGAACAGAGATTTCGCCGCATCCATGATGGTGGTCTCCCACCCTTTAGCGGCGGTCGAAACCTGATTTTCCAGTTCGGTCAGGACTTGTCCCTGTTGCGCGAAGGCGGGAGCTGCAAAGACGAGGCAAAGGAGGCCAGCGATCAGGAACGATTGTTCAAGGCGACGTTTCACCATCTTGGGCGCATCTCCTGGCCTTCCTTGATCGGCGGCAGCTCCTTGTTCGAGCCGAAGAACTTCTCCCTGACGGCGCGTTGTTCTTCGGTGAGCGCAGGTTTGTTGGCTTCCTTGGAATTGACGATCAGCACGGTCGCCGCCGACGAAACAGCTGCAACAAGCACGAGCACGGCAATGACAACGGCGCGGCTCACCAGCGAGGCTCCATCTTTTGCCCTTCGGGAATGCTCTTGACCTCGGCGTTGAAGAATTTCTCGCGCCGCGCTTGGGCAAGGTCTTTGTCGGTTTGTTCGGTCTGAAGCCAGGTTCCCATCATGGTCATTTGCTGGGAGACGAGACCGCGGAGCTTCTGCATCTGCGCGACCTGTTGCGCAGCGATCTCGTGACCCACCTGCAGGGCCTTCATTTGGCCGTCCGCGGTTTCGGACATCGACCGCAACGAGGACATCGTGCCTTCCTCGCTATCGAATTGCTCGGCCGTCAGGCTCGCCGCCTTCAGTGTGCTGGCGATCGTGTCCCGGTTCGTGTCCGACCAGCTCTGGTAGCTCGACGAAAAACTTGTCGCGTCCGGTAAGTTGGTCTTGAGGCTCGAATAGCTCTGGAAGCGCTGCTGCAGCACGTCATCGGCATTGCCCATCGAAAACGAGATGCTCTGACCCTGATCAACGATGCTGCGGAGCTGATTGAGATCGCTTTCAACCTGTCCCCACATATGCGAGGGGAGGGTCGCGGTATTCTGCAGCAAGTTTTGATAGATGTTCAGCTGCGTTTCGATCTGTTGCGCCAACTGGCTGATCTGGGTCAGTTGGTTCTGGATCTGCTCGCCGGACTTCCCGACCAGCGAAATCAGCTCCCCATTGTTGAGAACCTGCGTCCACTCGGTTGCTGCTCCCGTGGCCGTGCCGGCATGGGCCGGCGTCACGGCTGCGCTCGTCAACGCGGCGGCCACCAGACCGGCGAGCCATTTATTCGAAGTTGAGCAGCGATGCGGCATCGTGAACTCCTCTCGTTTGAAGCCAGTGGATCGGCCAGTCGTGGCCATGGTCGGAATGGAGCGCGCGGATACGCTTCAAGTCTTCCTTGCCCGATGCGCCGACGAAGCTGAGCGCCACGGAGCCGAGCGCCATGTCGAACAGCCGCCGGCCTTCGGGGGTAACCACGTAATATTCGCGCTTGGGTATCGCATTCGAAACGATCTCGATCTGTCGCTCATTGAAGCCGATCCGTTCGTAGAACTCGCGGGTTCCCGGTTCCCGGGCGGCTCCGTTCGGCAGGCAGATTTTCGTTGGGCAGGATTCCTTCAGGACATCGATGATTCCGGAGCGCTCGGCGTCTGAGATCGACTGCGTGGCAAGCACGACGGCGCAATTCGCCTTGCGCAGCACCTTGAGCCACTCGCGGATCTTGCTGCGGAACACTGGATGACCGAGCATCAGCCAGGCCTCATCCAGCACAATCAGGCTCGGCGAACCGTCGAGACGCTTCTCGATCCGCCGGAAGAGATAGGTCAGCACGGGCACCAGATTGCGCTCGCCCATATTCATCAGATGCTCGATCTCGAAGGTCTGGAAGGCACCGAGCGAGAGACCATCCTGTTCTGCGTCGAGAAGCTGGCCCATCGGTCCGTCGACCGTGTAGTGGTGGAGCGCGTCCTTGATCTCGCGCATCTGAACGCCGCTGACGAAGTCCGAAAGCGATCGACCGGCTGCGCTGGCCATCAACCCAATCTGGCGCGAAATGGCGTTGCGATGATCAGGAGTGATGGCGACACCCTGCAGGGCGACCAACATTTCGATCCATTCAGTGGCCCATGCCCGGTCTGCGTCGCTGGAGAGATCCGACAGCGGGCAGAAGGCAAGCGCCTTTGCTTCTTCTTGAGCGTCGCCACCGATCTCATAGTGATCTCCACCGGCAGCAAGCGTGAGCGGCAGGAGCGAGTTCCCCTTGTCGAAGGCGAAGATCTGGGCGCATTCGTAACGCCGGAACTGCGCTGCGATCAATGCCAGCAGTGTTGACTTTCCCGAGCCGGTCGGCCCGAAGATCAGCGTGTGACCGACGTCATCGACATGGAGGTTCAGGCGGAATGGCGTCGATCCGCTTGCCACCTGCATCAGCGGTGGCGAATTCGGTGGGTAGAACGGGCAAGGTGCGGCCGGGTTGCCCGACCAGACTGAGTTGAGCGGTATCAAATCCGCGAGATTGTTTGTGTTGATCAGCGGTTCCCGGATATTGCAATACCAGTTACCCGGCAGGCTGCCGAGAAAGGCGTCAGTGGCGTTGAGCGTCTCGATGCGTGCACCGAAACCCTCCGCCTGGATCAGCCGGCGGATTGCTTCTGCTTTTTCCTGCAGTGCCTCCCGGTCGCGATCGAAAAGAACGATGACCGGCGTATAGTAGCCATAGGCCACCAGTTGCGAGGACGCCTGAGCGATGGCGTCTTCGGTCTCGGCGACCATGGTCATGGCGTCCTGGTCTACCGACCGGCTCTGCGTCTGGAAGAGCTGATCGAAGAACGGGCGTACCTTCTGTTGCCACTTTTTACGGGTGCGTTCGAGCTTTTGCCGGGCCTCTTCCGCATCGAGGAAGATGAAGCGCGATGACCAGCGATAGGTGAGCGGCATCAGATCGAGGCTGTTGAGAATTCCCGGCCAGCTCTCGGCCGGCAGTCCGTCGATAGCCACGACGCCGAGGAAACGGCTTTCGACCTTCGGTGTCAGGCCATGCTCGAGCTCGGCAGTTGCAAGCCAGTCGAGATACATTGGGGCATCCGGCAGTCGGATCGGATGGTTCTCGCCTGTGACGCAAAAGCGAACGAATTGCAGCAGCTCGTCATAGCGGGCGACCCGCTCCCCTCCCCTCTCGACAGTTTCCCGGGTTTCCATGCGACGGATCGACAGGGTGTTGGCGAAATACTGCTCAATCTCCCGGACAGCGTTCTTGAAAATGAACAGCACCGTGTCCGCATAGGTCTTCTTCCGGCTCTCCTCGTCCGAGTAGATGTATTTGCTGAGGGCCGTCTTTTTGGACTCGAGCGGCCGATAGGTGAGGATGATCGCGTGCTTGCTCTCGAAATGCCCCTGCTCGCGCGCGAAATGTGCCCGCCGCTCGGCGTCGATCGCGCGGGTGACAGCATCGGGAAAGTGGCAACGATCATCCGACGGATAGTCGAATGTCGGGATCCGAACCGCCTCGACCTGGATCATCCAGCCGCTTCCGAGGCGCGACAGGATCGTATTGATCTGCCGCGAGAGCTCGTTGCGCTCCAGGTCGGTGGCGCTTTCGGAATCCGGCCCGGCAAAATACCAGCCTGCCATCAGGCTTCCGTCTTTCAACAGGAGCACGCCGTTGTCGACCAGGCCGGCATAGGGAACGAGATCCGCAAAGGATGGGCCGGTGGCCCGGAAGCGTTTGAGAGCAACCATGCCTGACCCTCAATACCGGCGCCAAGGCGAGGAGGTCGCCTTGTAGTAATGCTTGTAGGAGATATGGCGGACATAGACCTGCCGCATCAGCGGATCGGCCTTGGCCATCATTCTCAGGAGCCCGACGACGACGATCCAAACGGCAACGCCGAAGAGCGCGGAATAGATCGTGAGGACAACGAAAATCAGAATGACTGCGGCAAGGCCGGTGATCAGCACCAGTTCCCGGTCCGCGCCCATCAGAAGGTTTGGACGCGACAACGCGCGGTGGATGCGGTTGCGTTGCAGCCCGGACAGGGACTCAGCCATGAGCCCCCTCCCCTGTTTCGCTTTGACCGATCGAGGTGGTTTGCTCGTCTGGAATTCCGATGGAAGCTCCCGTCGCGCCGAATAGGCCGACGATGTTGGTGGCCCCAAGCAGGATGCCGGCGACAAGCACGATATACATGAGCCGCCGCGCGAAATCGTTCAGCTCTCCACCGAAGATCAACATGCCGCCTGCGATCGCGACGGCCGCCAGCGCGATGGCGCCGGCGACCGGTCCGGTGATCGACTCCTGGATCTGCTGCAGCGGTCCTTCCCACGGAAGACTTCCGCCGGAACTGGCGAGCGCCGGCGCGACCGAGGAAAGGACGATAGGTGCCGCAAGGAGTGCGACGGCGATGACAGCGTTTCTACGCGACATGGCGCGCCTCCTGTTCTTCCGTAAGCTGGTCAGATTCGATCTCGTATTGGCCGCCCGCGAAGCGCTCGACCTGGATGACGTCGCGAACGCGCCGCCCGCGCGGCGTCCGTTCTATCGAGACGATGAGATCGACCGCTTCACCTATCACCTCGTGCATGGGCTGTTGGCTGGCTTCGGCGGTTAGTTGCTCAAGGCGGCGGAGCGCCGACATCGCGGTGTTGGAATGGATCGTCGCGACACCACCAGGGTGGCCAGTGTTCCAAGCCTTCAGCAACGTGAGCGCGGCACCGTCGCGGACCTCGCCGACGACAATCCGGTCCGGACGCAGGCGCATGGTGCTCTTCAACAGTCGCGCCATGTCGACGTTATCGCTGGTGTGCAGGAGCACGGCGTTGTCGGCGGCGCACTGAATCTCGGCGGTGTCTTCAAGGATGACGAGGCGGTCTTCCGGGGCAGACTTGACGATTTCATCGATGACGGCGTTAGCAAGCGTCGTCTTGCCGGAACCAGTGCCCCCGGAGATGATGATGTTGAGCCGCGACGAAATTGCGCTGCGGATAGTCGAAGCCTGATGTTCGCTCATAACGGCAGAGCGCACATAATCGTCGAGCGGGATCAGGCGCGAGGCACGCCGCCTAATGGTGAAGGCCGGTTTGGCGACTACGGGAGGTAACAATCCTTCGAAGCGATGACCTCCGATTGGCAATTCCCCTGAGATGATCGGCTGCTCGGTATCGACCTCGGACTGGAGTGCATGCGCCACGGTTCCGATCACCATTTCCGCAGCTGCGGAGGACATTTCGCCGGCCGGCGCCACGCCATGCCCCAGCCGTTCGATGAACAGCTTGCCATCGGGATTGAGCATGATTTCGACGACGGTTGAGTCGTCCAACGCGATGCAGAGTTGGTCGCCGAGCGCCTCCTGGAGTTTGCGGACAAGTCGAGGATGAGAGCGAAGCTGGTTCAAGGCGTTTTTTCCTTACGCTGCCTGGCTGACGGTGCTGAGTTCGGATCGGTAGTTGGTTGGCCGGAGCCGTTGGAATGTGTCGGCGTTTGCGGGCAGGATCCCGGCCACGGCCATGGTCACCCCGATCTTCTTCGGCTCAGCCAACCGCTGTAGGGGCCAGCCGACGCGCGCGAGGATCCGCTCGAACCGGAGATCGGTTACCGTGACAATCTCCGTGTAGGCGTTGGCCACGCACCACTCGATGATGCCCGCGAACATGGTCAGGGTCGCTTCATGGACGGAGCCGTCTCCCCTGCCCTCCTCAAGGGTCGTATCGACGCAAAAACGGGAGCTCTCGATCATCGCGGTGTGTGCATTCAGCCCGCCATTCGGAAGCAGCGAGTCGAAGACGTTGGCCACCATTGTCGGGCCAAGGGCTGGGAGTAGCCTTGCGCATCCCGCCACTTGGTCACGGTTGGAAACTGCAAGGATGTAGGTCGGCATTAGGTCGTCATAGGCGTCCGATTCCAGGCCATCTGCAACGGCAACCTCCCAGCCTAACCGGTCGGCGAAGACGCGCGCGCGTAACTGCTGGTGGCGCCGGAGAAGTTCGGCTTCCTGAGCATTAAGTGGTTTTGAGATCGCGAGAATGTGCATGAATTTCTCCGTCGACATTGGTCGGCGGGGAACTCAGCACGAATCGTAGTTGAGAGGGAGTTGTAGAATCCTACAAGGTAGAACCAGCTGAGTCGTTCTTCAGATTGGCCGAAACGCGACGACATTGCGCGGTGATCATAATTTGATATGCGTTACGTTTGTAGGATTCACAGTAAAACGAATAGTGAACGAGGAATGCCGGGGAAGCTGCTAAACATATGTCTTTGCTGGTAAATCGTCTTTGCTCTACAGATTTCTGAGTTGGACCGTAACAGTCGGTTAACGAACTAACGTTTGACGCAAAGCGGGAATCGGGTAACTGTCCCTCGACGGAAAATCACTGCCGATCACAAAAAAACCGTCGTGAGGCAAAATGAGAGCGAACTCGCAGCAGATCGAACCTGCAGAATCATCGGCGATGAAGATCAGCCGACAATCACAGTTGCTGTCTGCGCAGCTCCAGTCAATCCGCGAGCGGCTTTATGAACCTGAGGCCGCGAAGAGCCTCAAGACTTTCACCTCACGCGAAGTTGCGGCGCTGCTCGGTATTGCGGAATCGACGCTACGCCAGATGTCGCTCGATGGGGAGAGCGCTATTCCCGACCGGCAGGACAACGGCAGACGGATCTATACGCTCTCTCAGGTAAATCAGATACGCGAGCATCTCGCTCGAAAGCGCCCGAACGAAGGACTAGAGTTTTTTCCGCGCCGCCGAGACGGTGAGAAATTGCAGGTTATCGCGGTCGCAAACTTCAAGGGTGGCTCAGCCAAAACCACGACAACAGTCCATCTGGCGCATTACCTCGCAATCCAGGGCCTCCGTGTTCTTGCGATCGACCTCGATCCGCAAGCATCATTATCGGCAATGTTTGGATACCAGCCCGAGTTCGACGTTGACGAGAACGAGACCGTCTATGCTGCTATTCGATATGATGATCGACGGAGACCCGTCCGAGAAGTGATACGAAAGACCTATTTCGCAGGGATTGATTTGATCCCGGCGAACTTGGAACTGATGGAGTACGAGCACGAAACTCCGCAGGCTATCGCGGACGGATACGGCCGAGGAGATGAGATTTTCTTTCGCAGACTGTCGGCCGTCATCAGCGAAGTTGAAGCAGACTACGACATAGTTTTGATCGATGCCCCTCCTCAACTCGGTTACCTGACACTTGGCGCCCTTTGTGCTGCCACCGCGCTGCTTATTACTATTCATCCCGCGATGATTGACGTCGCGAGTATGAACCAGTTCCTCGCTATGATGAGCGATCTTATGAGCGTGATTGAAGATCGTGGTGGCACACTCAGTCACGACTTCATTCGGTATGTAATTACGCGGCATAATCCGAATGATGGCCCTCAGGTGAACGTAGTGACTTTGCTCCGATCCCTCTTCAAAGAAGATGTTCTAGCCCCGGCTGTCGTTGAGACGACAGCGATCGCGAGCGCGGGGCTCGAAAAGAAGAGTCTCTATGAATTATCGAGAGGAAGCGTTGGACGCGATACGCTTAGTCGCGCACTCGAGTCCGTGGACGCGGTCAACCGCGAAATCTTTCTTCACATTAAAGACGTGTGGGGTAGATGATGGTAAATCCCAAAGAACGAAATCAGCGGATGAAGAGCTTGTTCGCGAACGTCGATACTGAGGCGCTCGCGAAGCAAACGTCGCCCTCCCCTATCGACCAGGAAAAGCGTCGAGTCGGCTCCGCGGCCGTCAAGTCCATGGACCGAGCGTTCGTCTCAATCGAAGACGAGAATAGGCGTCTTCATGATCAGCTTCTTTCTGCTGAATCGATTATTGAACTCGACCCTGACCGTGTCGTGCCGTCGTTTGTCAATGATCGCTTGGATATCGAAGGCGACGAGAGCTTTCAAGCTTTCGTAGAAGGGATCAAAGAAGCTGGTCAGAAGCTTCCTATTCTTGTGCGTCCGTTGGCCGGGAAACCGGGCCACTTTCAGGCTGCCTATGGCCACCGGCGCCTCCGTGCCTGCCAGATACTCAAGCGACCCGTCAAGGCCATCGTCCGCAACTTGAGCGACGAGGAGCTTGTTGTCTCACAGGGCATCGAGAACTCCGAGCGACTCAATCTATCCTTCATCGAGCAAGCTCTGTTTGCCCTGACGCTAAGGGAGCGGAAATACTCGCGGGAAGTGATATCGGACGCATTAGGTCGCAAGGAAGGGCAACGCCTGGCCTATATCTCGATCCTCACAAACACCGCTGCGCTGATCCCCGAGGAGCTCATCCGGTTGATCGGGCCAGCCTCCTCGGTCGGTCGTCCAAAATGGGAAAAGCTGGGGGCTTTGATCAATAACCGGAGCCTAAGCACCAGACAGAAGGAAATCCTGGCTGATGTGACCGCATCTTCTGCATGGTCAGAGAGCGGAAGCGATCAGCGGTTTGCGCTGATCATAGATGCTTTCGATCAGTCTGCAAAACGCAAGCCAGACTTGGTCGAAGTCACTCTGGGCGGTGGCGCCATCATCGCAGCGAAGCGGACCGATAATTCGACTCGCATATCAATTCCTGACAATCGCCTTCCTGGGCTTTCGGACTGGTTGCTGCAACGGCTACCTAAGCTTTTCGAAGAGTTTCAACAAAGCAAGGAAAGGGTTCTGGAATGATTTAGTCACCAGAAACGGAAAAGGGCCCATCGACTGCAATCGATAGACCCTTGAACCATTGGCCAACGGAACATCTCTGCACCGTCAACATCAGCTGTACATTCTGATTCTAGGACGGACGAGGGCGTTAATCAAGTCTCTGTAACTACCAGGGACGGTTTTTTTGCGCCTAACGATCCGAAGGCTTCCTGAAAATCGAATGATTGGGACTGCGATCCTTTGATCCGCAGCAGGAAAGCTATGACTGAAGTGTCGTTAGTGGCGTCGTTTCGACGAGTCACTCCCGAAATCGCCGCAAGTGCACGTCTTGCGATGGCAAACGATGTTCCTGACACAACGAAGTCAGAGATGGCATTGCTTTTGAAGAAGGCGGCACCAGTCTTAGGCATCGACGGTACGACGTATCATGTGATGGATATTCTCCTCGGGCTCTCACGCTCTGATGACTGGAAGGGCTCTGGACGTCCTATTGTGGCGATATCAAATGCGAAGTTAGCCGAATATACGATGCGCTCGGAGCGCACGGTAATTCGATGCATTCGGCGCCTGGTCGAAGCTGGCATCGCGGCCTATCGAGATAGTTCAACGGGCCGGCGGTTTATCTATCGGAATGAAGCCGGTGATGTGAAGGCCGGTTTTGGAATTGACTTTACACCATCGCGTGTGAGGGTTGAAGAGCTGAAGCAGGCGGTCGATCAATATCAAAAGCGGTTGAACGCCGAACTTGAAGCGAAGCGGGATATCAGCAGGCTTTCACGAGCGATCGAAGACCTTTGCTCAGCCAACCCGTCAAAAGCAGACTGTGTAAAATCAGAGCTTGGTGTGATATTGGCTGTCGATGGCGGCGTGATGAAACGGGCTGAGCTAGTACGGGAACTCCACAGTAGGGCGTTGACGGCGCTCACACCTCAGTTTTTACCATTTAATTTGTCATGCGAGGGTGACATTGACGTCAGCCCTAATATTAATACAACCCGAGAATCTCCATCTGAAAGTAAAGAAGAGCGGACCCGCTCTAACGAGCGGGAACAATCAAACTCTAACGGCCGCTCAGCGGCCGAAAAGGCTTTTGAAAAAAAGCCTCGCGGAGCCACTGGAGTTAAGCAAGGCCAATCCGGCAATGTGGATCGAGAGGTAAGCACGATTCAGGCTGAAGTGTTGGGCTCGGTGTCACTTGGCCTTATTCAGGCCGCCTGCCCTGGCACGCAGTCAATGATCGCGCAGCAGTTCGATAGTTGGTCTACGCTCGGTCGATCAGGTGAGACGCTTCGCAGGATGATAGGTTTGTCGGAAGCCGGTTGGGCCGATGGACAAAAGAAGGTCGGGCTATATGCTGCAGCGGCGATTTTGGCGACAGTACTCGAAAAGGCGATCCGCGACCCTGAGCAAATCTCAAGACCTGGCGGATATTTCCGTGCGATGATCGACCGCGCTGTCGACGGTAGGCTGAACCTGGAGCGCAGCCTCTTCGGCCTTGCTGACAGCAGGTATGGAAGTTTCTGAGAGGAGTAACAGCTGTTACTTTTGCCGGCCGGGAGATCTTGCCGTTGAGCATCGACTCGAATGAAAATCTGAACGCTTCTTCCTACAACGACTTCGTTTCTGATGTTGGCCACATAGTGGTATATATCATCATATGGGCCGACGGGGTCGTCAGGAGACTTCGGGTGTAATGAGTAGGTGCGTTCCACGGTTCGGGGGAGCCGTCGAGACCTCCAGAGCGGAGCCTCCATCGTACATCTGATAGCCGGGCGGGTAGCAGTTGCCAAGGGAGGATGGCATTCGTAGAGCCACCTCAAATACGTTTGGAGCGATCTGAAAGCTATGGTCTTTATGCCCCGAAAAGTAACAGTTGTTACTTTTCGGGTATTTGCAGCCACTAAGCCAGTCGGAACTAGCTTAAGGTTCTACAGGAGGAGTTCCGTATGAACACCATGTCGGGGAAGTCACTGAAGCCCAGAGACCACTAAATGCTACTCTATTGCGTCGGAGGACGCGGTGGCAAGCGCCATCGTGCGTTCATGTCCCCCCGCCTTTCAAGCTGCTTTGCGTATAAAGAAGAGGGAGGTAATTGATCACGAACAAGCGGATTTTGAATAAGTTTCTCCTAATTCCTTGAGCAAAGCCATAGTCGTGCTTCTGACTTTGATCCCTAAGCATCAATCTGATGAGGTTCGGTGCCCCATTTGAAGTCAGTCGAATATTCGTGGAACTAAAATCGGATGAGAGCAAAACCGTCTGCACGTTGGAGCCGTGAGGCCTTCAAAGGTATTTAGCTTACCTGATCGTATAAGAAGATCTCAGTTAAAAAGCGCGTCCACTTTTTTCGCCGAACTGTGTGAGCAGGATCAGATCAGTGTGATCCTCGTCAGCAAGCTCTTGCCAGGAGCCAGAGCCCCAACGTAGTTCCCGACTTTCAAAGACTGGATCGTACTCGTAGATGCCGTAGCTCGGTTTTGTTTACCTCCACTCGCGGGCAAGCCGGGATCCAGGTTTTACAAGCGCCAGGCATTAAATGGCCACGTTCGGTAGTGTCGTCATTGTTGCAAGCGCTCCACTTAGTTCCTCAACAATATCTGATGAGGCAAAAAAGGAATCACTGATACGTTGATTCAATTTCTTGCTCGTCGGTTAGCGGAGAACCCGGGGTTAGCAAGCCACCTCGGCCAAAGGTCTTCCGGCAGCAGCTGCCCTCACCCCTAGGCAACAAGCCCAGCACCTTAGAACCCCGATGTCTTGATAAGATTTACCCGGAGCCGGACGCGTCGCCGCTGATATTTGCGGGTTATCTCGATGCTAGGTTGGTGGAGTTGCCTCTGGACATAACGGCTCGCCGACCTGAGCCGAAGAGGCGGCGCCGATGCGAAGCGATTGGCCGCAAATCCTTGGCGCGCCCGCTCTCGGAAAGATCGCCGCGGACTCCGGCTATCGTGACGAGCGGAAGCAGGAACCTATTGCAATCCGAGCGAACCTGATCCTGGCTTCGACGGCGACGACCGACCAGGGGGCGTCAGACCAACTGCGAGCGATTTCGACTTCGAGCCAGCCGGTTTCGCTGCGCACGACGGCGAGTAGGCCGAAGCTCTCGCTCCAATCGCGGCCTTCGCCGGTCTCGTCGCGACGGCAATCCAGCCCTATGACCCCTGGATGGCGCGGCGCACCGGCTAAGCCAGTCTGTTCTATGGCGCAATCACACCGGGTTCCCCTGTCGCGTCTCCAGCGTGGCGAACAGGTGGTCCGGCAGAATGGCTTCTCTTCGTCGGGGAGCGGCGGTACTGGTGGTGTAGATTCCGCCGATGGCGGTGCGAAAAATGCCGTCATGGTCGAGTTTTGGGCTGGGCTGCGCACGCGTCCTGCTGAGAGCGGGCAGCCGCCGCTCGATCTTCTTCAACGCGGAATCGGCCCTTGTGCTTCAGGCGCCGTGCTGGAGGCGGTGTCAGCGCCAACGGTGCTGGCAGCAATGTAAAAGCCGACGACTTGCATCTAGTGACGGGCCTCCCGAGAACCTAGCCTTGCTCGTTGGCGAACCCGTTAACATCGAGCGGATCGAGGCAAATTGGAATGACATCCTTCGTTGGGTCACGCCTATCCGCTCTTGCCAGATCAATTCTTGGATCTTCTTCGCTGTCACAGGTCATCAAGCACTTACCCCACTCGGCTGGCAGTATATCGGTCGCGCTGGAGACCACATCTGGGTTAGGGGGCTGCGCTGATCTCAGGCCGTTGCCGCAGGAAATTTCCATCATCGCGGCGTGATTATCCTATGTTCCCGAGAGACGGACGAACCCAAGACTTTCGTGTCGCAATGCCTATTTCAGATGAAACAGCCTTTTTTTCTCTTGGGCGCTCTTTCTGATAGTATCTCAATATGTCTAAGATCTCGGGAGTGCGAGAGATGAAGAACAATGAAGGACCTGATCTGCATAGCCATGCCCCAATACCGATCGAAAATACGCCAGCGCTTGGCGGGGCCTTGGATGACGATGCGATCGCCAACATCGCGCATCACATTGTCACAGAAGACCCGGTGGAAACGTCTAAAAACTTCACAAAATTTAAGCTGATTAACAAGTCAGTGAAACAAGGTTTTGAGCGTAGTGCGTACGGACAATTCCATCAACATATCAACCGGCTTGGTACTGCAAGCAAGGCCCTATATGATAACGCTGTGCCTGTGGAGGGATTCGCAGAGCATCCTGAATATGCTCCAGCTTTGCAAAGGGATTATGCAATGGCAGCAGAGCGAATTGAAGCGGTTGGCGGAACTTTCAAGTTGCAAACACGGCAGCGGAAATCGGCTCTTGTCGATCGCATCTTGAATATGAGCGAAGGTTTCGATCAAGCTTATGCCCTCGAGTCTATTGCTCCTTATGTTGGCGATCTAAGCAAGGAGGATCGCCATCGTGTTGTGGACAAAATTCTGCTGCACTTTGCGAAGCCGTTTCAAGAGGGGCTGCCAAGTGACGAAAATTTTTGTGGAACGTACGCGTTGTACAAGGCATATCCTCATATGGAAGACAGCCTAAAGGCAAAGATGCTTGATGTGGTGTTAGAAAATCCTCACCTAGCCGAGCTGCATTGGACGCAGAGAGAGCTGGTTGAAGGGTGGCATCAAGACCGCGAAGCGGAGAAGTCGGCTTGGCGTTCCAATCAAAAGCCTACTGTTGAGGGGCGACTTTCAGACCTGGAACGCTCAATCCAGAGTGATGTTGCGGTAACGACCGGAAGTGATTATTCCCGAATTCATTCCGCGAGGCCCGTGCAGCAAGCTATAAGCGATACTTATGAACTTGCGCGCCAGCAACTCGAAAACCGCCCTCGCGAAGGGCGGGGCCGATAGCCGTATCTGTCGGTCTTTCTGCCGAACCGCTATCAGATCTGCTCAAAAGGCCGCAGAATGCAGGTATCTCTTGCCGTCTTGAACTCATCAGAATTCGCAGAGGCAACCGGAAGGCGGCTTGAGCCTAAACACGCCCATTTAGCAATTTGGTAGGAGGCTCCAGAAGCCGGATTTGCGTCCATGGTCGTGCCGCAGGTTTGCGACATAGGCCTCATGCGATCCGATCGCGTCGAAGTCATCGACCTGTTTGGCCAACGACCGACATTCTGCCAGATGCCGGGCAGCATGCTTGTACCGGCCGGATCTTGCGTTTTCCAGTGTGAAGTCCACCATGGCCCGTAAGACGATCGTCGCGGCGAGCGGATGCTTCTCCGACAGCATCTCTGCCGCTGGCGCCATCAGTTCGTAATAGTCGCCGTCGAGTTCGATGCGGCGCTTTATAACGAGCTTTGCGGCTTCGGCCGGCGACGGCCAACGCAGGAAGAAATACAGAGCACGGTGAATATCCGGGAAGCCTTGCGCGTAGGCAAAGGCCTTCTCCTCAGCTTCCAGATCGTCGAAGTCCGGTAGACGTCTGACATAGGCCTGCAGGTGTTCGTCGTTCAACGACTGTTCGAAGCACTGCCACCGAAATGCCTGGGCCTCGTCTTCTCGTTCCAGGGCCTGCAAGGCTTCGATGCGCGCAAGCTGCCAGTCGAAGGGAACGTCGTTGCGCCCTTTGGTGTCGACCTTGTCGAGCGCCTTTAGGGCATCATCAGCTCGTCCTGCCGAAATCAGGCGGTTGGCAATCTCGGCCGCCACCATTGGAGCGGCACGGGTCTTTTCCGGCTGTAGGGCGATATATGCATTCACATCGCCCTGGGCATCGGCAATTTCCTGCAGCGCGTAGCTGATCGTGCGCTCCTTGTGGCGCCCGAAGACCTCGTCCTCATAAATCTCGCCCTGGCTGCTCCAACCGATGACCTTGCGGTCCTTCTTCGCAAGCTTTTCTTGCGGCTCCTTCGACCAAGTCACGAACAGTGCTTTCAAACTTTCCAGCCCTGCACCACCAAGCGCCGCCGCCATCACGGTAATCAGGCCATCGAACTGCCCATAGCCATTGTCCTGCATCGCCTTGAAGACCTTTTCGGCAAGCACGTCCTTATTGATAGCTGCCGCCTCGGCGAGAACACCTGCGTCGGAGCAAGCCTGCTGAAAGGTTTGGATAAGCGTGCCGTTGCCATCGTCGGATCGGGCAAAGATCGAATCCGCCAACGTCAGAAACTGCCAGATGAGCTCGAATGCTTCCGCGGGTTTGTCCTTGGCGACGGTCTCGACGATCATCTTACGCTGAGTTTCGAGATCGAGTTTGGTTTCCTTTACTTTTCGCCAATCGATAAATGTGCGAGCTCTGGCGATGCTGGAGAGCCGTTTGCGGACCTCGCGGGCGATCTCGGTGCTGGATTGGTTGCCAGCAAGCTCCAGGCGCAAGCGGCGCTTGTGTGCAGCACTGCCGGTGGAGATCTCGATGAGAAGCTCGGCTAGGCGTGCCGCACCGAGCGCTTCGAGGTTCTTTGCGTTGAGGGTCGCTTTCGTTGCCATCGGTGTCCTGGAGTTTTGCGATTGAGCCGAGGTGATGTCGCCTTGAACCATCTTTGTCGACGACAGGCAATCAGGGTACGACCTATGAGCGCTCGCGCTTGCACCAGGGATTGGCAGGGGAGGGCGATGCTAGAGCCCTGCCGCCTTGGTCAGATTGATGCGAAAGCGATCACGCCGGCGCTGGTACCTGCGCGTCATCTCAGCGGATGCGTGACCGAGCTGCTTTTGCACGTATCGCTCGTCGACCTCCGCCGAGGAGGCGAGGCCGGCGCGCAGCGAATGGCCGGAGAATTTGATGGCGCGCTCGATTTCGCTCAGATCGCCGCGAACGCCGGCCGCCATAGCGGTGCGCTTGACCAGCCGCGCCACCTCTTTGTCGTTCAATCGATCAGGACCGACAGTCTTTCCTCGGCCCGTGACGCGGCGGAAGAGGGGACCATGCGCGAGTTTGGCAAACTTGATCCACGTCTCGACAGCCGCGACCGGGCAAGTGGCGTCGGAGGAGCCGCGGCCGATTTCCACCTCGCGCCAACCGGTTTTGCCGCGCAGGGTGAGGAGCATTCCCTTTTCTAGGATTTCGATCCAGCCACGCCCGTCCTCGGTTTGGGCGGCCTTCAGGTCGAGGCCGACGATCTCGGACCGCCGCAGACCGCCGGCATAGCCGATCAGCAACATCGCCCGGTCGCGCAGGCCGCGTAGGCCGCCGCGGTCGAGGGTTTCGATCATCGCGACGATGTCGTCGGCCAGAACTGCTTCCTTCTGCACCGGCGGCTTTCCATGGCTGTTGCGAATGCCGGCCATCACTGTTGCGATGTGCCGGTCCTCGCGATCGAGGTGAAGTCCGCGCTGGGTATAGTTCCACGACAGCGATGAAAGCCTCCGCTCGATCGTCGAAACCGAATTGGCTTTTGTGCCACGCTCCGCAGCGCCGGAAGCACAGGCGGTGATGTAGAGGCCGATCGTCTGCGGATCCGGGGGGAGGGAAGGGAGGTTGGCGCGTCGGCACCACGCGGCAAAGTGTTTCCAGTCGGACGCATAGGCCTTGCGGGTGTTGGCGGAACTCGCCGCCTCGACGTAGCCCCTGGCACGATCGGCGAGGCGCTCGAGATGCGTGGCCGGGGCTCCTGTCGCCTTCGCGATGGGGGAGGGGAGAGCACCGGCCGGATTGCTGTCGTCCGTTGCATTGCCAGGAGAGGCCATTTCGTTGTCTGCCGGTCGTGCGTCCGAGGCACCGTTCATATCTCGATCTCCCACGGATTGATCACGAATGCGTCCGTATCCTCGAAATCTTTGACGTTGCGCGTGACCAGGATCAGGTCGTGAACGATCGCCGTCGCGGCAATTAGACCATCGATATCGCCGCGGGGGCGAATGGCGGCAAGGCGGCCCCATTCGACGGCGATCTGGTCGGTCACCGGCAGAATGCGGTCGCCATGATCGTGGCGCAGCTTGCGCAGCCATTCGCTGAGGTGAGCGGCGGCCTTCGGATCGGATTTGTGCTTCAGCGCGATGCCGCGCATGATCTCGCCGAGCGTCAGCGCGCTCAGATGGACACTGAGCGGGTCAACCGAGCGTAGCCAGGACACCGCCTGCGGCGTGCCGCGTCGCGCCTCCGAAATAACATTGGTGTCGACCAGATACATCAGAACGCCACGTCGCGGCTGGGAGTATTGGTGCGGGTTGCGACCGCATCGGCGAGTTCATCATCCCAGACCGGACCGCCGAGCAGATCGTCGACGAGTGTTGGCCGTCCGGCGCGCAGGGCGTCGTAGTCGCGGGCGGAGAGCACGATGGCGGTGCGTTCACCGCGCACTGTAATCTCCTGAGGTCCCTCATGTCGCGCCTTTTGCACCACTTTCGAAAACTGGTTCTTGGCGTCCTGTAGCTGCCATTCCATCGATCTGCTCCAACCTAGCTAGACTGTCTAGCCATTATATGGCACGGTCGGCCGGCAAATTGAAGGGCGGACCGCCAAAACGATCCGATTTTCCGGCGAATCCGGTTGATTCGGACGCGATGATACAACGTTGTGACGTCAGACAAAATAACGTCCGATAATGCAACATTATTGGACATAATCCTTTGCCGACGAGCCGTGCGGTTTGTGGCAATAGTTCTGGCAAAAACCGCACGCGTCGTGTAGCCTCTGCGGCATGGATTCGCCCGTGACCGTACTCTCGCCGATCGCCTCCTGGTCCTCCCACCTGCCGGGCTGGGCCTTGCCGCGCGGGCGCGACCTCAGCAACGTCAGCGAAGGCGACGCCGCCTTTGCTGCCGGCATTGCCCTGAAATCCTTGGACGATCTCGTGCGCTCGGAGCCGGCTTGGGCCGGCTGCTGGCGGTCCCGCCAGGCCTTGACATGCGCGGTGGAGGCGGTGCGACTGATCGGCCGCAACGAGACCGAACACGCGTTGCGTGACGCGCTTTTGCTGACCGCCCCTGGGGATGACCCTGGCCCGGCCGGACGCGTGTTTTTGGCCTACAAAAGGCTCACCAGCCGAAAACCCGGCTTCTCCTCAAAAAGCGTGGCCGAACTTGCCGACCTGCTCGGCCTTCCCTTGGACGATGGTTTGGCTGGCGCCGTCGACCATGCCGACGCGGCGCTGCAATCCGGCCGCGCCGCGCCGTTTGCCGCGGCGGAGCTGGTGACGGCGATTGTTGCCGCTCGCCCGGATGCCGAGCCGCTCGCCTGGGGGCTCGCCGACCTGCTGATCGCCGCGATGCTGCAATGGGAGAAACCCGTGCCGCTGCTGATGGCCGAACGGTATGGCCCGGCGTTTCGCACGCTCGGGGGCCGGGGCCGCGTGCGCCCCGGCGAGGCCGGTTTCCCGCGCGCTGTCTGCCTGGCCCTGGCCGGCGCCGCCGACGCGGCGCTGCGGTCGGCTGGCGAGATTGCCCGGCGGACGGATGTCCTTCTGGCGGTAGTGCCAAAAATCCGCACCAAGGGCGCCGGCGCCGTCATCCGGAAATTGCTCGACGAGGATGCCGTGCCGGCGTCGGCGCCCGGCAGTCCTCTCTCCCGCTGGGCCAGCACGCGACTGTTCGAACGGCTGGCGAGTTTGGGCGCCGTGCGCGAACTGTCCGGCCGACCGTCGTTCCGGATATTTGGATTGTGAGGCGGCCGGTATGAGCGCGACGCCGCAGCCACGCCGCAACGCCAAGAAGGCTCGCCAGGACGACGTCCTGTACGATCGGGAGCTGGAGGATCTGCCGCCGGAGCTGCGCTGGCGCGAATGGATGCTGCGGGTCGAGGCGGTGATTTTTGCCTCGGCGGAACCGGTTCCCCGTGAGATTTTGGCGCGAGTGGTCGGAAAAGACTGCAGTGTCGAGCTACTCATCCATGATTTGCGCGAGGAACTGCGCGACCGGCCCTATGAACTGGCGTCGGTCGCCGGCGGCTGGCAGCACCGAACGCGTTCGCGTTACGCCGACGCGATTAGGGCGTCGCAGGCGCAAACGCGGTCGTCCTCGCCCTCGCTGTCCGAGCACGAAGCTGCGGTGCTGGCGGCGATCGCCTATCTGCAGCCGGTGACCCGTGGCGAGCTGTCAAATCTGTTCGGCAGGGAAGTGAGCCGCGACACCATTGCCAGCCTGCGTGACGCCGGCTTCCTCGGCTCCGGGCCGCGTAGCCCGACACCCGGCGCACCCTACGCCTATGTGACGACGAAGCATTTCCTCTCGGCGTTCGGCCTGGAAACCCTGCGCGAGCTGCCCGATCTCGAGCGGCTCGAGGATGCCGGGCTGCTCAGCCGGCAGGCGTTCGCAGAGGGCGCGACGGCTGACACTGAAAGCCAAGAATTGGAGGACTGAGGCGTGCGCCGTAGGAAGGGAAGGCTTTCCCGTCTCAAGGAGGTCTGGCTCTCATACATCAGCGTTCCAGCCTCACCCGTAGACGTCGAGCCCGTTCGCGAAACGCTTCTTCTCCACCTTCGAGGATATTGCAAACGGTTTTGCGGATATCGGCGTTTTCAAGGCCGCCAGCCTTGTATGTAATCGGAGGCAGGCCGCCGATCTGATGCGGTCCGACCGCCGCAACAATGATTTGGTCCGCGTCGGTGTTGATCACGAGGTTCGCATTGTGGGTGACCATGATGACCTGCCGCTTCGCCTTGGCGGTGATGAACAAGGAAACGAGCTCCTCGAAGACGGACTTGGGGTCGAGGTTCTCCTCTGGCTGGTCGATAATCAGCGGGCGGTCGTCCGCATCGTCCAACGCCAAATAAAGAAGGAGAAGGACGATCCCGCGCGTGCCGGGTGAGAGCTTGCGGATGTCGATGCCGTCATAAACGATCTCGTAGCGCACCGAGATATGGTCGGTTGCAAAGAGCCAGTGGGCGAACTCTTTCAGCCAAGCACGAAATTCCGCCTGCTGGGTTTGGGGGATGGGAGCGTGCCCGATCATCGCCCACATATAGGTGGCGATGAAACTCGCCATAGCGGCTTGCACGTCAGCCGCCGATCCGGTTTCCCATGCAGGCTTGAGTGCTGTGGTGGCCAATTGGATCAACGATCCCCGCCCATTGAAGGGACCGGCTTTTCGTCGGTCGAGAAGCTTCTCCTCGGCGACGGTTCCCCAAGCTTCGACATCGACAATACGGCGTACCGAAAAGCCGAGCTTTTGTAGGGTTCCCGATGACGCTGCCAGTCGGGTCATGAGGGGAGCGTAGAGATTGGCAAGCGCCGTCTGTTCATTGATGATGGCTTCGAAGACCCTGCCATAGGCAGCGTCTCTTTCGGTCTGCAGCTCTTTCTTGCGCGCTGCCGCGCCTTGGGCGTCCAGGAGCCGGGTCTGTAAGCTTTGGAGCGCAGTGTTCTCTTGAGCGATGCGCACAGAAAGCGCGGAGTATTGATCCCGGATTAGCTTGTCGGCGCTGACCAACGCTTCGAGGCGCGTCATTTCGGCCTGAAGAACGGTGAGTGTCAGCGTCGAAAGATCGACGCCATCGGCGATGACCGGAACGTTTGGAAGTGGGGGCGGGACCGGAACACCCGTGAGTGCGGCGATCTGTTGATCAGCCCATGTCACGTAGCCTGCGAGGCTCGTGTCGACATCGCCTTTGTAGACCAGCAGGAATTCATCCCACTGCTGGTCGCTCATGTGACCCTGTTGATGGCGCTCCTTGGCTTGCCGTAATAGTTCCGGCGCTTTGGTGGCGCGGGTGCTTTTCACCTCGTCTTGTAGGGCGAGGTACGTCCGTCGTTGGTTTCCGAAACCCTGGAGCTTGCCGCGCAACACCTGAACGGCCTGACTAAGCTGGGTGTGGCGCTGCGCCTGCGCTTCCGTGCCTTTGACGACCAGTTTGGCAAGATCTTCGTTGTAGCTTGTGATCAGGCCGGTCTTCTGTGTGACCTGGGCGGCGAGCGTCGCGACAGAACTCTCCTTTTCAAGCTCCGTGGCGATACGATCGGAAATGTCCGCAATGGCATCGGCTTCGCGCGCGCGGGCTTGCTGGAAGCGGCTGGTGCTGTGATTGCGCAGTTCGGCAAAGTCGATGGCGCCGTCCCGCTGGTCGTTGGAGTGGGACTCAAAAATGACCCGTTCGATCTCGGCGATAAGTCCGTCTGAGAAGCCGCCGGAGGAGCAGAGTTCTTCGACAAACTGCTGTGACAGATAGCGGGCGCGAGGGAAGGATAAATGCCCGTTGGCGTCCCGGCCATCAAGTGCGCGGGTGACCGTGGCGCCTCCGCCCCAGGTCAGCGTCGCGGTGGCCTCGCCGACCAGCTTGCGGGCGCGGACGAGGAAGGAGGGACTGATATTCTCGCTGGCGTTCCATCCTGTCGGGGTAATGGCATCGCATCCGGCGGCGATCATATCCGCGAGCGCTGTTTTGCCCGAGCCGCGCGCGCCGATGATGGCGACCAGGCCGGGGTTCAAAGGGATCTCCGGGGTCGTGGCCCAGTCAGCGTCCGCGATCGAAATATGTGAGATCACTTGCGAGGGCATCGCCGTTCGCGGCGGTTCCGTCCCGACATAGGCACGGCCCTCAGGGTCGATGCATGCTTGACGAAGGGCATCGAATTCAAGCCCACCCTTGATCCACGAGAAGCGCTCTTCCACAGGCTGGCCCACGCTTTTCTGGTCGTGCGCGTCGCTGCCATGAAGGCATGGCTTGCAGCCATCATAGTTCTCGCGCAGCTGTTCGACGCTTACGCCTTTCTTGCCGAACCAGAATGCGCGCTGGGCGGGGCTGCTCGAAAAGATAATGTGCGCGAACCGCTCGATCTCCTGACGCATCGTCGCATCGGCGGCCTGTCGTAGACCGGATGTGCCGTCGCCGGCCGCCCCGGCGACCGCAACGAGTATGTTGGCTTTCGCCCAGTCGCTCTCGCGCAGCACGCGGCGCAATTGGTCGAAATTGACCTTGTATTGCGTCGCGCCATGGCGAAGAGCCGCACCATCATCCATGATCGAAGGGTCGGCGCGCTTGCCAAGCGCGATCAGATCATTGCGCGTACAGTTGTAGGTGTCGCCATGCGCCTGAAACTGCAATCGTTGCAGGATTCGATGCAATTCGCCAAGGTGATTGGGGTCCTCCGGACTGACCAGAAGATGAAGGTTCACGAAGCCTGTCTTGGCAGCGATGTCGAGCCGCAATTCGACATTGGGAAAGACGAGCTGCACATGGGGCAGCCCCCCGGCCTGCTTCCGGCGCAAAAACTCTTCATAGGTATCGGTCACATAGTAGTCGGTGACGGCGATAGCCTCGATTGCAGGAGTGCAGCTTTCCAGCGATGCAAGATATGCAAGCCACGGGTCGCCGCCTCCGAACTGGTTGTTCAGGATAGTCCCGGGCGCGTGGATGTGTGGCTCCCATCGCCGCCATTGCGAACCTCTGCCGATCATCATTGCCTCTTCGCTTGTTACCCGGCAGAAATAGCTGCTCTATAGTCTGGCGGACTTCGCATGTTGTGATGGGATCGAGATTTAGCAGCCGCAGGTTGCTTGAAAGTGAAATTTCATAGGGTCTTGTTCAGATCAGTCCAAATTCTCGAACATCTCATGAGCCAAGCGCGATCGTCGGGGGAGTGAGGCCGTAAGCTCGTCGGTGTCGAGAGCATATTTTTTAAGACGGAAAGTGCCGGCGACCTCGCGCATCTCGAAAAAGCGCACTGGCCTGCCTCTGTTCGACAGCACTTGGACGATGGTGAACTTGACAGTCGATTTGCAGCGAATCCCGAAAATGACCTCTTCGAGCTCAAGAGGAGAATCCCGAACGCCGCGTTTCCCGATCAGACGCCATTCGCGTTCGTAACCCCAGCTTGCGGCCTTACGAAGGAGGACGGCGTCGTCGACCCGGCGGCGGGCTTCGTTGTCGTTGTCCATTGCGGCCACTTCGCTGGCCAGAACCTCCCGGCTGCCGCCATAGGTGATTTTATGCAGGCTGGGTTGTGCCTCCGGTGGAACGGAGTAGGCGGCGCAAATGCCGTTGTGCTGATCGCCATAGTGGCTCCACATCAAGGGGCATGTTGCACGCGAGCCGAAGGAGACGATCCCGCGATCGTAACGCCGCAGGAGTTCCTCCTCGAGATACTGGCGCAGAAGCCAGCGAAGCGGGTCATCTACATCGTAGCTTGGATCGGTCGCATGATAGCGGATCTCATCAAGGAGCCGGCCGGCTTCCTTCTGGCTGTGCCGTGCTATGTGGTCGATGGTTTTCGGACCGCGATATTTCAGCGATTTTGCGGCGGCCTGCATCTCGGCGAGAGCACGTTGTTCGCGCAGACGGCTGAGAACCATTTCCAATCGATCATTCGCAAGATCGGCGTCGAGGCTTGGGCGACAATCGAGGGGATCGTTGAAGTCGCTGGGATCCGAGTAGTAAAGCTCATCGGCGACCAGCATGTCGAGAAGGCGAGGGCTGAACGCTCGATACTTGTACAGAAGTTTTGGCGGCTTGGCTGCCTCAGCCATATTTCCCTCACGAACGCTATGATTACTCTCTCGGCAGGGCGTACCGGAGCACGCGCAACTCTTCCTCATCTTCGAGGGAAACTTCCAGCACCCGATTGACGAGATCTTCGTCGTTATCGAGTTCAGCCAGTGCCTGCTCGAACAGCTCGATCTGCATATCGAGGTCCATGCCAGGCGGGCCGTTGAGACAGATCAGCCCGGCATGGATAGCGACGTCGGCATATTGCCCCTTCGTTCCGGGCTTGTCCTTCGGACCGCGGAAATCGACCGAGTTCTTCGTAACAAAGGTCCAATCGCCGTCAAGAATGATCGGTTTGAGTTCCCAATCTTTCAGGCCGCCCAGTTTCATCCAGACGACATGGCTGGTTTCGCCATAACCTTGTTCCAACCCCATCTTAGCCAGTTCAGGGCTTAGGCACTCATCGATCAGAAACTTCATCCCGCCTTCCTGCGACGGGGAACGCGGCGATCTGCGATAATGACCGAACCTTCGGGAAGGTCGCCGACGCCGCGCGGCCTGCCACGCAAGGGGTTGGCTTCAGCAAAGATTGACGCAAGCCTGATCTTCTCTTCATCAAGGCTAGGCCACGTTTCAAGGATGCGCTCCGTCGAATGGCCCGCAGCTACTGATGCGGCAACATCATAAACCGGAACGCGGGTGTCGCGGATGACAGGCGTCCCGCCAAGGATATCAGGCGAGGACGTGACGGCCTCTCGCGCTGCGGCGAGGTCGTCCAGCCGTTCGCTCGCACCTCTCATAAAGGGCATAAGATCGATCGTCAGAAACTCGTGCTGCACGGTCCAATCCTCGCTCAACAGGGCGGGCCATGCGAGCGTGCGCGCTCTTGCCAGTCGTGCCTCTGCGATCCGGATGGCAAACAGTCGTTCTTCCGAGGTGAGGCGGCGGGCGCTCTCGAAATAAAATGCGATCAGCGAGCAGGCCGCCGCCAGAACATGCCGACCGTTGTCGAGCGACACGAAGGTTTCCGGCAAAATGTGCTCGTCGATGACGCGATTAACGTCGCGTAGGCTCACGCGCGAGACAACGGCAGCCTCGCTCGCCTTCAGCATTTCCGCCACTGCGGGCATGTGCGCCTCCATCTTAATTATTCCGATGGGCCGGAATATATAATTTGTCGGTGGCGATATCAAGGCCTTGGGACTTGCATGCGGTGAATTGACAAGACAGGCTCGGTCAACTTCGTCGGAGTTGATAAAAACCCGCCGCTCAATTGTCACCAAGCACATGCTTCAGGCACAATCCCCTGATGCTTGTGAGCCTGACATCGCATACCTCCATCCCATGACCTGGTTTCGGCGAGGAACTCCTGGAGGCTTTCGATGCCTCGCCTGGTGAAGCCGGTGGTGCCGTCCTCTGTGCCGTTATGGACGTGGACCATTTCGCCGTAGTCGATGTTATCGGAGTTGGCAGCGATTTCCTGGAGGAGCTCCAGGTTCTCGCCGATCATGGTGGCGACGTCTTCGATCGTATAAATGTGCGTCGGGCGCCCCATCAAACAGCCTTTTGCAGAGCGGTATTTAGAGAGGGTGAAAGGGTGTAGTTGATGCCGAATTCGGTCAGAGACCGCAAGATTTCGCCTACCTTGTTCGCCTGATGGGCAACGACCTGATCGGGGAACTGGAGAAAGGCCAACTTCCTCGACCTCAAAGGCGTATGCGCATCTTTGCCCTCGGATTTCTCGGCTCTCAGCCAACGTCGAGCGATTAGCTGAAGTGTCTCGGCAGCTATAGGATGTATTGGGTCCATGATTTCGTTGGTTCGCGGGTCGTGAACCACAAGATCGTGGACCTCGCCCAGCTTCTCGGCGACTACTTCGACGTAGTGCCGGAAAAGCTTTCCATCATCTGCGCGGGCAGCTCGAATGACTGCTTCGCGTTCCTTGTCTTCTAAGCCCGTCTGCACGATGAAACGCATCGCAGCGACCCTGTGCGCCAAATTTTCACTGGCGAGCATTGCCGTTGCTGTCGCTCGAATAAAGTCTTTGGAATAGAGGCGCCGGCGCCTCAACGTATCAAAGGCAGCGCGTACTACCAAACCCTCCACATTGGGGTCGGCCAGAAGACCGAGAGCCGTATCGATGATCTCAGCGTCGGACTGGAACGGGCCGATAACGTAGTTCAGAAGTTCCGCCTTCAGGAACGCCTTATTAGCCCTCAGGAAGAGGGCTTCCGCCACATGTCTAGCAATGTCGTTGTACTTCGCGCCTGCTTTGAGGTTGGATGCCAACCAGGAAATCTGGTCGGCATCCGTCGAGCCGGACATCAACTTGAGTACCGAAGACGCTCGTCTATTGTCGTCGAACACCGATGAAAGCCTGCGATCCAGAGCGAAGATCGAGTTTGAGGCTGCTGCTCCATCGAGGATTGTAGTCTTGTCCCAAGTTACGTTAATCCCGAAGCAACCATCGAGCATCGCTTCGGTGAAGTCGAAACCGCGGATGTCGGAATCGGTGAAATCCACGCCTCTGAGGTCGGAGCAGCGGAAATTGTGGCGATGATCTAGACCAAGGGCTTTCACGGCGTCGGAGAAACTCTTTCCCAACGTGCGTTCCACCGCTTCCATGGCCGTGTCGACGTCCAAGTCGTCCAGCTCATCTTCAGGCCTCATCGTCAACTTCCGATCTGGAAATAATGAGTTCTCCACGGAATATGCCGGAGCTAGTCCTGTCATGTAGAGATTTCGCAAGGAGCACTGCCAGCAACTTGTCTTGGCTGACACCCCAAATTGGAGGGGACAATGCGTCGAGCTTCAGATGCTTTTGCTTGACGCCTAAGGACGTGACACAACGCCGTCTGTTACTTCCCACTATCGGACTAAGTCCGCATAGAGGCTGGAAATCAATATAGACCCCGTCCAGTGGCGCCTGTTTTTCCGAAACCTTCCATTTGTCGCGTCCTACGGCTTTGACGGGAAAATGCCGAACCTTGTGAGGAGGCACTTCCCCGTCTGCCGGCACGACGGGTTGGCCGCGTTTGGATTGCGGGACGATATCAAGGCCCTCAAGCTCAAGGGTTATTGTGGCCTCGAGCACCTCGACTGAAACGGTGTGCTTTTCACCTTCGACCTCAGTGGGATGAATACGGAGCTCGGTCAGCAGCTCGTAGCTATGGGAGCCCGCGTCCACGAGCGAAGTCTTGACCTCGGACAGGCCCGGGAAAGGATTGGTGTCAGTGGCTCTCAGCGTCATGTGATTTCCCTAGGACCTAACTATCACCTTTATCCGAACGGACTCGACCTGTTTTTCGACGTCCAGCAGCGCCGTCGGGTTTGATATCCGGTGCGCTGGATCGAACACGAAGAAGATCACTGTCTTGACGTCGCCGCGCGCCTGATAGCGGGCGATGTCGATGATTAGCTCCTCGCCGACCTTCTTGGGCGTTAGCGAGTCTCGCATCATCTTCGTTTCGATGACAATGCCTTCGGATTTCAGAAAGAAGTCGATGCGCGAGTTTCCACCCGCATAGCTTGGCACCGCGTCCTCAGCGCGGACATCGTCGAAATGCAGTCGAAGGAGGCCATGCATGAGGTCCTGGATGTCGTACTCGTCGTTGACGACGAGAGTTTCTCGACCGCCGTGTCTGTGGAGCAACTGCCGCGCGACCAAAGGGAAACGGTCGCAGATTTTCTCGACTGTCCGTTGGGCGTTGGTCTCGGTCGGCGGACGATTTAACCCATACCGTACGACGTCGGCTTGGAAAGAATCAAGGAATTCGACTGCTTGCCTAAGTCCCTTTCGGTAGGCTTCGTGGTGTTTATGTTTCGTCGTGTTACTACCGAAAACCATCAAGCGATATGGGATATCGTTCCAGGACTTCATCTGCGCCGAACTCTCCCCAAAAGTCCTGGAGACCACTACAGCGCATTCCCGCTTCCATCGCAGAAACTTGGGATCGGCGGGGTCCAGTTGTTCGAGCGAGCCGACACTCACTATAAGCTCCGCGAACAACTGTTTAATTTCGTCCTGAGTCACTTCTCCGATACCTACTCTTCGTGTCGACAGAAATTGCGGCGGTGGCTTTAGCCCGTAATGTCATGGACGCCGGACTAGCCTCTTGAACGAGCAAACGGCTGTCCCGCGGCCCGCAGGTGCCCCGAACAGTGTTGAGATCAAAGCGGCGAGCAAAAATGTCAGTCAACATGGCGGTAGTTCAGCCATAAGCCGTAGAAAACAGCAAGCGGTAGTGAAAACGCGTCAACAACTTACGGGAAATCGAGTGTGTGTAGAGACCGCGGCCCCACTACGGGTCTGCGCTGTGTTAGGCTATCACGTAGAAGCCACCATCCACGAACCAGGCATCAGCGGCCATCGCCTGATACTTGTTGAGTTGCCAGCTGTTGGGTCGTGTCGCGTATGCTGAGTGCTAGTGAAACCGTCGACGCGGTGGCGAGCGCCTACCGGAGCTCGCAAATATGATCCGAACCGGTGTGATCAGGACCATCAGCGCATCTGTGGAAAACGAAGAGGGACGGCCGACAGTCGTCAGCGAGGATTTGGTTGAGCGCCGACTGTGGGAAGGGTCAAAACTGACACCGGCATTTCTTCGTCGGTACCTGCAACACGACCAGGTATCGTCGGTGCTCTTTGATGCAATGTTCGAATATGAGCAGACATTCGCGCTCAAGGAGTGGTGCCTGTCGTTCGTCAGCTATGCACTCAATGTCGAGGTGGCAGCTATACCCGACGAAACGGCCGACTTGTTGATGGCCCTCCTTTTTACCGTCCGGAAGATTGTCGAGAGCGGAGCGCAAGGCAAGCAGCGCATGGCGAAGGCCTACCACGATGCGCGTTCACTGATGGCGACGATGGATCGTCATCGCGGTTCGGCTCGCCCGCCTGTCGAGGCATGCCTGGAGCACTTCAACTTGCATAAGAACGCCGATAACGCAGCGGCGGCTGGTTGGATGCTGGCTGCGATCCAGGAGCGGGTGAGCGAGCGTAATCTTTACGGATGGCGTAGACTCGGAGAGATCGCCGATGCAGCGGTGCGCGAACTGCTGCCATCTGAGCAGGCGTCGCTACACTAAGCTGTCGCCACGCTACGACAGTTCGTGGACGAAACAAGATCTGTGCCCCCGGACACGCTAACGTCGAACAAAGCATGAAAGTGGAATAATATGCTCCAGTGACGACCAAATTTCGCTCGAACGCAGGACACTAGAATGCGAGCGAATTTATGGTCGACGAATCTCGAAGTAAGTTTTGCCGCCTCGCTGAAATCCGGCGCCTTCATAGAACCTGAGAGTAGACTCCCGCTGAGAGCCCGTCGCCAGCAGAACCTTATAACAGTTCGCCTCCCATGTTTTCTTACACGCGGAATGTAAAACGGCTCTTCCTAATCCCATTTGACGATGGTCGGCATCCGTTACTACATTTTCGATCACTCCGTGGGACCGTGCGCCCCGAGAGAGGTTCGGCACAATCGCAAGTGTGCGGGACGAAACAAGCTTGCCTTCCATTTCGTCCACGAACACCGTTGTCAGGCCGCATGAAAGCAATGCCGACCACGTTGCTTCGGCTGAGGGAAGATCGAGAACAGGATCGCCGGGGTTGAGCTGACGATCGAGGGCCAGAACACCCAGCAAATCGGTGGGCCTCGCGGCACGGATTTCGTGTTCGACCATACGGTCACCGCTAACACGGAGTTTCGGCAAGGTCTACGCACTATCTCTGCGGGACGATTGTTGATGGTGACGAAGGCCGCAGAGTGCCGCGGCCGACTTTCGAAGGCACTCGCACGCCATGTTGTTGTAGCCGACAACGACAGTAACATCACGCGGTGCGAAGGGTCCGACCGGGAATCTGAAATAACCGAATTCCGGCCGGATTACCAAGCGCGTTGCGTTGAATTTTGCGATTCGCCTTGTTCGCATCCGTGATAAGCTTCGCACGCCTCTCGTTTCGTACCGGTGCTGTGGAAAAAATGCCGCGATTGCGCATTATGTGTCTGAATTGCGTCAACGCGGGATCGCTGAGCGATCGTCGTTAAGTTTTTTCGGCTATTCCAGTGGCGCGCCGCTTCAGTTGGAGTTACGGATGACCTCGGTTTTCAGGGGGACTATGCGATGGCAAGGCTTGTAACGTCGGATCAATTCGTGGCCGGCATCGTTGCGATGCTTGCGTTGAAAAATCGGACGCATTTTTGGCTTACCGACACGGAACTCGACGGCCGGTTCGAAAAGGCCTTCGGCGATCTTGTCGAAGCCGAGGATCGCTACAATATACGCCCGAATTTCTCGTTCTACGTCGACCCATATCACGGTGATTCCGTCTGCCTGCGAGAGACACTGACGGCAGCTAAGGAAAAGGAACTGGTTTCCTTCAACAATCCGACTTTCCGCACCTTTGATGTGAAGCTTTCACCGGATCGGGCACAGCGTTACATCGAGCGCAATCCCGTCCCGCGCGAGCTGTTGGAACAGCTGGTCGAGGCCCATTTTTCCGCCTGAGGCCGCATCGATGGCGCAACCTCTGTCGCTGGAGGAGTTCCGTATCTTCGCCGAGGCGTTCGCGGCAGACCACCTTACGGCCTATACAGATGTCCTGATCAAGAAAGGACACAATCCTGGCCGCAAGGAAATTAACGACGCACTCTGGGGGACGATCAGCCTGAGCGGTGCCGAAGTCGCGGTCCTCGACAGTCCGTTGCTTCAGCGCCTGCGGCTAATCCGGCAGCTCGGCGTCGTGCATTGGGTTTATCCAGGCGCGATCCACACCCGGTTCGAACATACGCTTGGTGTCGTTCGCCAAGTGGAATATCTGACCGCCGCCATCGACAGCCTCGGCGCTCAGCAGGGCCTTCGCGATCTCATTCCTCAAAGCAAGGTCAATCTACTGAGACTGGCCGCCCTCCTTCACGACGTCGGACACGCTGCATTTTCGCATGTCTCGGAGCACGCAATCGATCTCCTCGACGCTCTCTCCTCTATCCCCGTGGAGTTCGGCACTGTCCACCGCGCCGAACAGCGTTCACTTTCGGAAATTTTCGCCTATTTTGTCGTTCAGTCACCGGCAATGAGCCGGCTGATGGGCGTCCTTCTCGACCACGACAGCGACTATATCAAGCTCAACAATCAGCGTGCCGCCAACGTCAAAGAAGTCATCGACAAGGTCTCCCGAGCCATCGTCGGTCGCAGTATCGATGACCGCCTTCCACTACTTCACGAGGTCATCTCGGGACCGTTCGACGCCGACAAGCTCGACTACTTCGTGCGGGATGCCCGAAACGCAGGTACGCCCTCGCTTCTTGACATTTCGCGGCTCGTCCAGAAGATCGCGCTACGTGAACTGCCCGCCACCGATCTGCCGGGCAACACAGGCCGGGACATCAAGGCCCAGGATCGACATGTCCTTGTCGGCATCAAATGGTCCGGCATCTCCGTGCTCGATGAGCTGCATCTGTCGCGCGTGCTGCTCTATGCAAAGATCTACCGCCACCCGAAGGTGGTGGCGATCGAGCAGATGGTGCGGACGGCTCTCGTGATGCTCGCCGCAGCGACTGATGTCCGTGCCGTCCTCAATCTGGTCTACCGTCACAACGATGACGAACTACTCTCGATGACTGCGCCGGTGCTCGCGGTGGCGCTCAGCGTGGATCTGGCGACAGCGGCTCCAGCCGTGGTGGAGCGCATCAACAAGGCAAGCGCGATCTTGCTTGACCTGCGCACGCGCCGCCTGACGGCGAAAGTGTTCCAGCTCCAGCGCACCTATCCCGGCGGGAATCAAAACCAGGATGAGGACCAGAAGCACGGCTTGATCGAATTTCGCGAGGTCATCGAGCAACCGCAGGAGCGCGAAGTATTTCGCATCCGGTTGATCGCCGAGGTCGAGAAAATCCTCGATGCGCTCGGCGAGCCCAAGCGCTCGCGGGTCGATCTGGAAGGATCGATAATGCTGCACCCGATCGGTAAGACCCCTGGAGGCACACAGATCGGACGCGCCTATCTGATCACCAAGACGGGCAGCCCGATCGAATTCAAGGACTATCTGGTTAACCGCACTGCCTGGGCCGACAGCTATCTGTCGGACCAACCAGCTGGATATGCTTTTGCCGATCCCGATATTGCCGACGCGGTTTTCGTCGCGATCGAGAAGCTCTTGCGCATCGACCACGGGATCATACTACCGGAATCGGCGCTCGAGATGAGCAAGAGGGATCCGGACTATATCGGCGATCTAAAGGCAAGGCTCAAGGATCGCGGCTACTATGAGACCGCGCCGTTCGACATCCGACCGGAGCCATCGAGGCTCGCCCATGCCGATATCGCCAGGGCCATCGCCGAGTTCAAACCGAAATATGACGCGTTTCAGGCACCCGTCGAGCAAGACCATCCGTCGCACAAGCAGGAAGCAAAAGCTGCGACGAAACGTTGGCTTCGCCAATTCGATTCAGATGATCATCTGGAATGTGCGGTCCGCGTCCTGAGCGCGCTGCGTATGATCAACAGGGCCGACACGGTGGATGCGGTCAGAAAGTTCATCCAGGCCAATCCAAGTTTCCAAGGCAGCGTAGTGATCCCGTTCGGCAGCGCGCGCGACAGCGGGGCAGTTCACGGCTATTTTGCAGCCGATCTTAAGGGCAAGCTCATCTCCGAATGCCTAAACCTGGATGACGCTTTCCAGCAGCGTGGCGGCCGGCCCATCATTTTCCTCGACGACTTCGTCGGATCAGGTGGGCAGACGAAAGATATTCTCGCCGCCGGTTTCGGGCGCGATGACCTACGGGCAAGTCTCGGAGAAGATCGAAATCTCTTCAGCATTGACATTCAGAATTTTCTGAAAGACTCGCGGATCGGCTTCGTCTTCACGGCTGCCTGGGATGATGGCGTTGCAGAGGTTGGATCGATCACCGAAAAGCTCGGCCTTTCTGCGACGGTCTATCGCAACATCTCAGAACAGGAGATCCCGTTCCTGTCACAGGCGCTCGAGGGCCTGCCGGAAAGACAGGTAGAAGCGTTTATGATCAAGAGTGCGCAGATCGGCGCAGAGCTGCTTCAGGCGGAGAGCAAGCGAAAGACTGACGAGTCTGAGGAGCAATATCGGGCACGGCTTGCCGGCAGAGCGCTCGGATATGGCAACCGTGCTATGCTGCTGGCGTCTCCCTTCAATGTGCCGACGCAAACCTTTACGCCTCTATGGGCGTGGGGGAAGACGAACGGCGTTGAGTGGACGCCGCTTCTTCCGCGCCGAAAAAAGCGTTGATCCCCCAGGCGTAGCATTCCTCATTCGTTGTGAAAGCAGAGGTCCCGCTTGGGCGGACGTCCTCAAGAAACATCTCTCGCGAACTGCTCTGGTCCTGACCCCAAGAACGCGTAGAAATCGAAGCAGGTCTTCTCTCGGCACGGTTCTATCATGCCCTACGTGCCGAGGGCCTGCCTGCCAATTGCGTCGATGCTCGTCACGCCGAAGCGGCGCTCGATATGGTAGCCAACAAAACTGACGCGAATGACACAGATGAATTCCCGAATCTAGTGGAGGTCGATTTCCTCCGCGAAGTTCGAGTAAAGGGCTTCGACAGCGTGCATGCTCTCTCGGACATTAGTCGCGGCTCGAACGAAGCTTATGCGCACGGCACTGGACGTGGCAAATCAGATTCAAGGGGTGATAGGGACGTTCGATCTCATTGTTCCGTGCAGTATAGGCGCCAATTTGAGGTACGTGCTCGCTCCCTCCCGGCCTACAAAGTAGGCCTTTCGCAGATAATTCTGCCGTTAAGCGAAGCCTGGCGTAGGCATGAAGGCAAGGTAGTGGCAGGATATATTCAGTTGTAAACATGCTCGTTTTGCAATGGTTTGCTTGATTAAATTTGAGGGGATGCCTCTCTTCCACAAGGCTACCGGTGCTTGAAGATAATTGATTTTAGACAATGCCAAAAAATGATGTGGCTTTGGTACTTGAGGCGAGACAGCGCAATTAGTGTACGTCTTGTTCACTTTGTTAGAGACAAGTCCAAAGGTGGTGTCAACTGGAACTGCTTTACTTTATGCTATCAGGGGACAGATTTATTTTTTTCAGGAAATTGCTTTATGCATTTGATGTGATCTCATTTGTATTTAGGGAAATGTTATATCAGCCAATGCCAGCTTGATATATAGTTAAAAATTTTTTTACATTGAACTTTATTCAAGCGGCGCCTCGGAATATACAAGTATATTTATGGATAAAACACATAATGAAAAGAAATATTATTCAAAGTCAAAGGAAATTAAAGACCGGAGTACAATCATTGATTTTATTTCGGGAACTCAGGCTGGCCATGAAAATCTATGACTTCCTCTAAAGCCGCGCCAATTGCTAGCAAGCGGTTGTCAGAACCTGCACGACCATCAATTTCCATTCCGACGGGTAAACTGTCCGATGTGATAAAAACAGGAAGGCTTAAGCCTGGCAGGCCCGCATTGCTGCTCGGGTCGACGTTTCGCACGTAGATTTTGAAAGTGTTTGCTATCGAACCATTGTGCATGACTGAGCTATCTTGGCCGATGGGTTTGGCTGTCAATGGTGCAGTGGGAAAAAAGATCGCATCTAACCGATATCGCTTGAAGTAGTTTCGGTATGCGGCTTGCAGTTGTGGCCTGAACAACTGAAGCGCTAGCCTATATTCGGCTGGGGAAATTTTCTGCCCTTCGATTTGGGCGCCAATGATATTCGCCACATCCGGGCTGCGAATTGCACTCACAACGTCATTAAGAGACACATTTTCTACAAACTTGCGAAGATATTGCTGGAGAGCGAAAGGGAATTCATAAAGCGCGATCGGCAAGCTGACGCGATTGTTCAGATCTTCCAGGCGCGGGATGTCAGCTTCAACGAAGGTTACACCTTTCTTGGCCAACAACCGGATAGTCGTTTCTGCTGCTAGGGCCACATGAGCATCCAAGTCGTCATAATAATAGCTTGTTGGCAGGCCAAACCGTATTCCTTTCAGGCATACGGGCGGAATTGATGGCGTCCTCTTGGAGATAATTCTATCGAGGAGAATCACATCCGAAACGCTTTGTGCAATAACCCCGGCGGTGTCACGGGTAGGGCTAACAGGGATTATTCGGTCACCTGGATATCGCTGGAGCGTCGGGCGAAATCCTACGACCCCGCACAGAGCTGCGGGCAGACGAACAGATGCGCCAGTATCCGTGCCAATGCCGGCCAACATCAGTCGGCTAGCGACTGCGGCAGCCACGCCGCCACTCGAGCCTCCTGCAATCAAACTTAGGTTCCAGGGATTTCGCACCGCCCCAGTCGCATAGTTGTTACTCGTAATGCCAAACGATAACTCATGCATGTTTCCCGAGGCGCCTGGCAGTGCGCCTGCGGACAAAAGTCGTTGTACGACGCCGGACGGCTTTGCCGGTAAGTGCTGCATCAATGCTGGGGTAGCGGCGCTTGTAGGAAAGATGCCTGTTGCGATATTCGCTTTAAAGCACAGTGGAATGCCGCCCAGCCCAACTCCGGCGCATCCAAGTTGATCCATCCTTCTGGCCCTTTGCTGCAGATGCTCCCAGTCTGTTGCTAGAAGGGCGTTTAGCGACCTTGCAGCTTCGCAACGAGCAATTAACGTTTGGGCCAGTTCGACGCAGGAGTATTCTTTCCTTCTCAGACATTTGAGGGTCTGCGCTAAGGAGCTAATGGGCACCATTGTCTTTTTGGGTTGGGGAAGCTCAGTTGCAGCTAAGGTTGGAGAAATATTCCGTGCTTGATTTAAATCGCACAAATAATTGGAGAGAAAGTCAACTATTACTGCATGTAGCTGAAATTATGGGGCAGCGGTCAAATCGAGATGTCTTTTTTCAAAAAGCAAACAGTGAACTAATTGATTAACCCAGTGATAATTGTGGACTTTGTCGTCCGACAGCACGCCTGATATTTTCGATAATCATTGGGATTTGCGAAAAAGTATATCCCTATCTTCAGCCTATATAGTGGGAGGGCATGTCATCGGTTCTGGGTGCAACAAACGAACTCTACCCTCAAATTATGGCAATGGCAGGTTCATCTCTTCTGGACTCTCAATGCACACAGTCTGACCAAATGATGAGTCTGGCTGAGGTCGATGATGTGGGTGAGCTGCGGAAGCGGCTCGTCGCCGCATTCTTCAAACGACAAGATTCTAGAAAAAGGATAATAGATCAGATTTCTCGCGAGTGCGAGGCTGGGCTGGCATGCAAAAGGTTAGCCACTTTCCCGGAGATCTCAGGTGGTCAGAGGGTCGGAGTCCGTGTGGCGTTCATCTATGTCAGCGAAGAAACGCTGCATGTAATTCTCAAATCGCAATCCTTTGCGCACGCAAACGTCAGTGATTTCGTTGCCATCGACGTTTCGCCGTTTCGCATGGATCTCCCAAGAGCACTCCTTCTACAATCTATCAATTTGCTGGGTGGCAAGAATTTCGCACCCAATGATCTTAGCCATTTCATTGCAATTGCAATTTCCAAGACTGCCGACTCTCGGACACTAAGTATGGCGCCGTTCGGAAAAGGCCTCGTGGAGAGCTTCACCGGGTTCCCCATGGCACTTGAAGCTGAGCAAGCATTTGAGATGGTGGCTTATGGCCGCAACCTGATGCCGAACGCTTGTGCAGATATCTTCCCGACAATTGACTTGCTCTATGACTATAGAGCCTTTTTTGAAAGATGTTCCGCTGCTGGACGGATCGGTTACTTTCCCGAAGGCGTTAGCAAACCAAAAGTGGCGGTGATCGGTGCAGGCATTTCAGGGCTCGTGGTGGCAAGCGAACTGCTTCATGCAGGCGTAGAAGATGTCACGCTGTATGAAGCTAGTAAACGGCTTGGAGGAAAGCTTTGGTCGCATGCTTTCGAGGATGCTCCAAACGTCATAGCCGAAATGGGAGCGATGCGATTTCCTTCCAGTGAATCTTGCTTGTTTTTCTACCTCAGAAGGTATGGCTTGGCTTCGACAGAGCGGTTTCCAAATCCCGGTATTGTCGATACCCAGATAGTCTATGAGGGCCGCCGATACAGCTGGAAGGCGGGCGAGGGGCCACCAAAGTTATTCCATAGCGTGTGGAAGGGTTGGCAAGCGTTCCTGAGGGATGGTTACCTTGATGAAGACATGATGCTGGCTTCCCCAAACGCTATCACGGAGGCTCTGAAATTAGGGTTTTTGCAGCAAGCGCATGAGTTCTGGCAAAGCTGGTTGACGCGTTTCGAGAGGGAATCATTCTCTTCCGGCATAGAAAGAATCTTTTTGGGTGCAAATCCTCCCGGTGGTGAACAATGGAGTTTTCCTCATGACTGGGACCTTTTCAAGCTAATGGGCGTAGGAACAGGTGGGCTTGGTTCAGTTTTTGAAAGCGGCTTTATCGAGATCCTGCGCCTGCTCGTAAACGGTTATGAGGACAATCAGCAACTAAGTTGTGCGGGGATTTCAGAATTGCCCCGCCGGATCGCTTCCGAAGTGCTTCAGGGTGTCTCAGTGTGTGGGCGCGTACGCCATGTTCAAGTCGAAGCAATTGAAAAGGAAAATGCAAGGATCAAAGTGAGGGACAAAGGAGGGGTGTGTGACCTTTATGATAGGGTGGTGGTTACATCCGGGCTTGCAAATATACAACTCCGGCATCTTATGACATCAGATACTACCTTCTTTCGCGCACAGGTAAACGACGCAGTGAACAGCAGCCATATGATTGGTTCATCAAAACTGTTTCTGTTGACTAAGAGAAAATTCTGGCTCGACCACCTACTGCCGCCGTGTCTTCTCACCACCGGGATTGCTAAAGCAACCTACTGCTTGGATTATGAGCCGCAGAATCCGGAGGGAAGTGGACTGGTACTAATTAGCTATACATGGGAGGATGATTCCCATAGGCTCTTGGCTGTTCCGGATAAGAAAGAGCGGTTAGGTTTGCTGCGGAAGGACATCGAGGGAGTATTTCCAGACTTTGCTAAGCACCTGCATCCTGTCAATGCTGATTATGATCGAAATGTGATTCAACATGATTGGTTGACTGATGAGAACGCCGGTGGAGCTTTCAAACTCAATAGGCGTGGTGATGATGTTTACTCTCAAAGACTTTTCTTTCAACCATTAGACCTGATGCATGACACAGGGGTTTACCTAGCAGGCTGTAGTTGTTCCTTCACTGGAGGCTGGGTGGACGGTGCAATTCAGACGGCGTGTAATGCCGCATGTGCTGTAATCCATCATTCCGGAGGAATACTCGAAGAGGGCAATCCTATAGTACACAGCTGGGAAAAATATATCTACCGAGAGAAGTTGGTTAAACCCACCCGGGAATGTATAATATCTCTGTCTCGATGTATTTCGTGTTTAAAAAATTCCTTTTAATTGTAGTTTTTGTTAAAAATTCGGTATATCTTATTTTTAGTTTAACAAAGCGGTGAAAATGTAATGCAGCAATTGAAGATCTTTCAAAGAAATTGAAGAAGGTTTATGAATATAGGAGAACTAATTTTCTTGATTGCAAATAAAAATGTTATTATCCTAGGATAATGCAGAACACTATTTATGCATAAAAATGAAACATATTTTAAATCTTCATAAGATAAAATTGTCACACATAATGGTTCATTGAGTTTCATATAATGCCCCGTCACAGTCGGCTCGACTCTTATTCGATATCCCGTAGAGCATAACTGAAGCACACGTCGAACGTTAAATCTCAGCAGCCATTGAGAGCATTAACGATAGCATATCGGTCCGCGCCACCTAGGTTTACCGAAGCAAGAGTCCTGCCAGTTTCAAAGAGGTTCTCTTTGAGGATTTCGCTCGTCTCCGTTATAATTGACTTCATTGTCGGAACCTGCACCCCGGCCACCTCTGCTATTTGAACCCAGAGAACCATGATGTGCTTGACATCCTCCGTAAGGTAGCGGTGATGCACAGTCGTGGGCGTGTTTATCTCTGCATAACCCGCAAAGGTCTCATAGAATACCTTCGAGTTATTCGCTTCGCCACCATACCACTTTTTGGAATATCCAAAGTCTGTATCAGATTCGAGACCGAGCGCTTCAACAATCGCAAGGCGTTCATTGTCCACAGCGATAACCCTTTCAATAGCTCGCGGCACAAAATATCTGTAGAACTTAGGAAGTGGGTTTATTCCGCGTTCAATCATATCCTTCGCCTCAATGATTCCAGGGGGATGCGCACAAGGGTTGGTATTCGAGAAAAATATCGACGCGACATCTCGATACCACTGCAGTTGATTCGGAAAGATTGCCCCCAAACGACTTTTAACGCCGTCTGCAAGTTCCCGTGTTGTTGCAACTTCGAAGGTGGATTTCAAGGCAAGCATGTGAACGCACTTTCCCGTCCGGCGGCAGGCATAGGGGGATGTTGTTGACTCTATGACTGCAGCAGGTGAATGGCTCGGAAACAAGATTCTCCGGCACGACAGCGAGGTTGCACTGCCCGGCAACCCAACAAGTATGCAGTTACTCAAATCGAAGTTGAGCAATTGGCGAATAATCCCCTCATGCCCCAAGGTTGGGACTGTCAGAAAAATGAATTCCGCGTTCGATATAGCGGCTTCGAGATCATCCAGCAGGATCGGAGTGAAGCTACCTCCATAATTGGGGCCGATCAGTTCTAGAGTACCTAGGGCACGGACATCATTGAAATTCCTCCTATTGAAAGGTGGTGACCAGATGACAGCCCTAAATTCGCCGCCGAGCCTGCAGGCGACATCACCGGCAAGGGTGAGAGCAAGATTTCCGGCTCCAAGGATTGCTATCTTGGCCATTTTAGTCTGAACTCAAAGGTGCTGTGCTGGATAAATCCTCTTCCTACGCCTTCAAATAGAGGAGATGCACGTGATCCTTATCCTTTCAAGGTGTCGACGTGGCATTGTGCCTTATCAGGCAGACCGGTCACATCATATTCAAAGACGCGCCTCGATGCCCTCAATTGTTTATTAGATAATGTTGGCTGTATGGAAATATGGGTTCACGAAAACGACCCGCGAACGGTTCATCATCGCAGACCAATTCTTCCTTGAATATGAGCGCTAAAGTTTCTGCTGAATTAAAGTCTATATCTGGCTAACGACGTGTGACAGGATCTATCTTTTTGTCATGTTCGTTAATTCGTTCGTTCCTATGTTAATCCGTTCTTTTATAAGTTCGGATGTTGTCTGCCTGCCCCTAAGCTCCCTGCGGCCGGAAGACCACACGTTTTGGTCGTTGTGACCTTGCCCCCAAGCTTATTTCCAGAGCCCTTGTTAGCAGGATCTAACGCATCGCAATCCGTGTCGAGGATTTCGCCATCACGCAACTCAATGACGCGCGTGGCAATAGCACCGACGATATTGAGATCGTGAGTGATGAAGAGACACGCGATATGCTCGGCCACTTGGAGGCGCAACAGTAGTGCGAGAACTTCACGTGCCACAAGGGCGTCCAAGGCTGACGTCGGTTCGTCGCAAATCAGAACCCGCGGCCGCGCGGCCAGAGCGCGAGCAATGGCAACACGTTGTTTTTGGCCTCCCGAAAGTTCGCCAGGGAAACGATTGACTAAGTCGCGACTGAGTTCAACTTGATCAAGCACCTCCTCGATGCGATCAATCCGTTCCCGCCCACGAAGATTTTCGTAAAGCGCAAATGGTCGACCGAGAATCTCCGAAACCTTTTGCCTCGGATTGAGCGCGGTATCTGGCGTTTGGTGTATTGTTTGGACCGCCCGGCGATCCCTGAGTGATCGCTCGTGGATGGACGCAGCCAAAGGCCGACCGTCGAGGAGAATATGTCCGCCAGTCGGCTGCAGCAGACCGTTCAGGACGCGTCCAAGCGTAGACTTGCCGGAACCGGACTTTCCAACAAGGGCAACCGTCTCACCCCGGCCAATACTAAGTGATACCTGTCGAACTGCCGGGGCGCCGTTGTAGCCGGCACTGATGTCGCAAAGCTCAACGACAGACTCCCCTGCCGCAATTGGGCGAGAGAAGTGCAGATCAGCGGCGGATGTCAGCGCCTTCGTGTAAGGATCCACGGGGCGGCGCATAATGGTTGCTGCTGGTCCTTTTTCGACGCTGCGCCCCTGCCTTAGCACGTGGACGTCGTCGGCGATTTCGGCGACGAGCGGCAGATCGTGGCTGATATAGATGGCCCCCGTCGACTCCACGGCAATGGCCTTGCGGATTGCGGTTACCACCTCGCGCTGCGTTGTGACGTCGAGGGCGGTCGTGGGTTCATCAAATATAATCAGATCCGGCTTCCCGCAGAGTGCCATCGCGGTCATGGCGCGCTGCAATTGCCCCCCCGATACTTCGTGCGGATAGCGCGTTGCGATCGTCTTGGCATTCAGGCCGAGGACATCGAGTAGAGCGGCGGCCCGCTCTATGGCTGCCGCCCGGGTTGTCTGACGGCCGCGCATACTCGACTCAATGATCTGATCAAGAAGTCGGAAAGCAGGATTGAACGCGGCGGCGGCGGATTGCGCGACATAGGCGATCCGGCGGCCGCGAAGAACTCGGCGCTGAGTTTCAGTCTGGTCGAACAAGTTGGCGCCGTCGAAGTTGACCGTTCCACCAACAAGCTCGGTCCCTGGTCGTAAATATCCAAGTGCCGCAAGACCTATCGTTGACTTGCCGGCTCCAGACTCGCCGATAAGGCCCAGAACTTCGCCGCGCCCGACGTTGAGTGAGACGTCGTCAACAATAAGGGTTGAATTGGCGCGGCTCGTCGCGCCGATCGTCAGGTTGCGTAGCTCGAGGAGGTTGATCGTGCTCATGGCTTAGGTCTTCCACCTCGGTTTGCGGAAACCCAGTCCACGAGCGTCGTAACTGCCAAGGCGAGCGCAGCGATGGCGGCGCCCGGAACGAGGGCTGCCGTGATCCCGAACAGAAGACCATCCTTGTTCTCCTTGATGAGACTTCCCCAGTCTGCCACCGGCGGCTGCACACCGAGCCCCAAAAAAGATAATGTCGACAGAAAAAGGACGGAGAAAATGAAGCGCAAACCAAATTCCGCAAGCAGGGGCGTGATCGCGTTTGGCAGAATTTCGCGTCGTATAATCCATTGGGTGGTCTCGCCACGTAGGTAAGCTGCCTCAACGTAGTCGAGTGCAGCCGTATCGGCGGCGATCAGGCGTGCCAGGCGAAAGAAGCGGGTCGCCTCCACCAGCGCGATGATTGACACGATGAAGGCGATAGAGCGGGGCAGGATCGTGAGGAGAACCATCGCCAGAACGAGGGTTGGCATCGCCATTACGAGATCGACGACACGCGATAGCCCCGTGTCAAGCCAGCCTTTGCGTAAGCCCGCAAGAAAGCCGAGACCGGAGCCCACGACGAACGCAATCAACACGGCTGCTCCGGCAGTCAGGATGGTGACACGTGCACCCCAAACGAAACGCGACAAGAGATCGCGGCCGATCATGTCGGTGCCGAACGGGCTGGAAACGGATGGCGGATCCCAGCTTGTACCTACGATCTCATTGACGCCGTGAGGTGCGACCAGCGGTGCGAAGACGATGACGATCAGGCAAAAAACGAGGGTCAGGACCGATAGCGCGACGGAAAACGGTAGTCTGATGTTCATCATGCAAACCGCAAACGTGGGTTGGAGAGGACGGAAAGGACATCGGCGCACAGGTTTAGCCCGATGTAGACGCCGGCGAACAGCAGCGACGTGGCCTGAACGACCGGAACGTCGCGGTTGACCACGCTGTCGACCATGAATTGTCCCATGCCGGGATAGACAAAGATCACTTCAACCACGACCACGCCGGCAACAAGGTATGCGAGATTGACAAAGACGACGTTGATGATTGGCGAGAAGGCGTTCGGCAGCGCGTGGCGCCAGACGACCGTGGCGTGTGGAATACCCTTCAGAGCTGCCATCTCGATAAAGGGCTTGCCCATCACGTCGAGCACCGACGCACGTACCATTGTGGTTATGTGGCCTGTGACGACGATAACGAGAGTGAGGCAGGGCAGCGCAATTGCCTCGATCCTGTCTACAAAACCCATATGCGCGAAGACAGTGCTGCTGCTTGCGAACCAGCCAAGCGAAATCGAAAGTGTATAGATCAAAAGGTAACCGACGAAAAATTCTGGCAAGGCCACGAAGGGTCGCGTCAGCAACGCGATCGTCCGGTCGACGAACCCGCCACAATAGCGAACGGAAAGAAGGCCGAGGAACACCGAGAGCGGCACTGCGACGATAGCCGCGGCCCCGGCGAGGAACAGCGTGTTGCCGAGCCTTGCACCGATGCTATCCGCAACGCTTCTCCCGTTCAGCAGGCTCGAGCCGAGATCGCCGTGAACGAAAGCAGTCAACCAGTTGAAGTACCGGATGATCAGGGGCTCGTTGAGCCCGAGCCTCTCGCGCATTTCGGCAAGTGCGACCGGCGTTGCCGAGCGCCCCAAAATCGCGGTTGCCGCATCCCCAGGCAGCAGTTCACTGCCGATAAAGACCAGGCTCGACAGGACAAGCAGCAGGCCAAGACCCGCACCCAGGCGCCCGAGCACATAGCGTGCGAGACCGCGGCGCCTGCTGGGGCGATGCAATACGGAAATATCCGGCGGGGCAATGACCATTGCTACGTCTCCAGGAAGAGAGCCAGTTGGCCTCTGATGGCGTCAGCTGTCGAACCAGACTTTTTCGGCGGTACGTGCCCCGACCTGACCTGGAATTGACTTGAAGCCTTGCAGGTCGGAGACGGAAGCACTGATCTTCGCGGCGTAGGCCGGAATTACCGAACTGTTTTGCTCGACGATCAGCACCTGGGCATCATGGTAAAGCCTCTTGCGCTTGTTCTCATCGAGCTCACCGCGCGCGGCCAGCACCAGTTCGTCGAAGGCTTTGTTTTTCCAGCCGGACTCGTTCCACGGCGCATCGGAGAGATAGATCAACGACAGCATGGCGTCGGCTGTTGCACGCGCGGCCCAGCCCGAGGCTACGAATGGATGTTTAAGCCATACGTCGTTCCAGTAGCCATCGGCTGGCACGCGGTTGACCTCGAAGGGGATGCCAATCTTATCCGCGGATTGCTGATAGAGCTGTGCGGCATCGAGTGCTCCGGAGAAGGTCGCACCATCGGCTGCCGACAGGACGATTTTGTCGGCATAGCCGGCCTTCTTCCAATGATAGGCAGCCTTTTCCGGATCGTAGGCGTGCTTTGGCACGTCGTTCGTGAAGTAGCGGTTCGACGGGAAGATCGGATTGTCGTTGGAGACTGTTCCGGCGCCATTGAGGATCGATTTGACGATCTGCTCACGGTCAATGGCGTATTTGAGCGCCAACTGGACATCGAGGTTTTTGAACGGGTCGGCGTCGGCGCGTCCGACAAAGAGGATGATCGAGGAATCCGCTTCGGTGTGGAGCGTGATGCCTTGCTGGCTCTTTAGACGTTGTGCAACACGAGATTCGACGTTGTTAACAAGATGGACCGATTTGCTAAGCAGGGCGGCAACGCGCGCTGACTTGTCGTTATAGGCCACCGTCTCAACCGAATCGACGTGTCCTCTTTCGGGGTCCCAATAATTCGCATTGCGCTTTGCAAGCGTGCGAACGCCCGGCTGAAAGTCTTCGAGGACAAAGGCGCCCGTACCAATGCCCTTGTCGAAGTTTTCGCCATCCGGCGTGATGCCGAAATGCACATCGCCGAGCAGGTACGGGAAATCCGCATTGGGGCCACTAAGTTTGAAGGTGACCTCGTTCGGCGCCGACTTCACGATATCGGTGACGGTTAAGAGATAGCCTTTCCCGGCGGATTCCGATTTCTCTCCACGGTGATGATTGAGCGAATAGATGACGTCCTCGGGTGTCAGCTCTTTGCCGTTGTGGAACTGGACGCCCTTCCGAAGGCGGAAAATCCATTCGCTGCCGTTCTTGGCCGGCTCCCAGCTATCGGCAAGGCCTGCTCGCAGACTCCCGTCGTCGTTGAGGTCGGTGAGCGTGTCAAAGAGCTGCAGACCGACGTTATAGGTATAGTCTTCAAAGTAATAGGCGGGATCGAGGCGGTCGGATGTGGAGGCGTTGTCGATGCCGAGCACCAGATGTCCGCCCTTCTTCGGACCTGCGGCCAAAGCCGCACCTGGCAGGAGCAGCGCGCCTGCGGCGACGGCGGCGCTTGCTCGGAGGAACGAACGGCGATCGAGTTCGAGCGATGTGTCGAGGCTGAAATGTCGTGTCATAAGGGGGATCCTAGGTAAGATCAAATTCAAGCAGCGGCCGGCTGCGGGTCGAAAGTTTGTCGTAACACAGCGATATGTTCGGGTCCGATGCCGCAGCACCCACCTATGATGGTTGCTCCTGCATCGACCCATCGCCGAGCGAATAACAGGTAGCCGGGAGGATCGAGATCGTAGCGCAGTCCGCTCAATCCCTCATTCGCAGCCAGTTGCTTTCCTGATTCCGGCTTCGGCACGAAGGCGTTGGCATAGACGCCTATTGGGGTCGTGAAGCCATACGTAATAAATGCCTCGCGCGCGGTCTTGACCGCAGCCTCCATGATCTCCGCCTGGCTGCAGTTAAACAGCAGCGTTGCAGCGCCGAGCTGGACTGCCTTGACGGCAGCATCCGCCACAGCCTCACCCGATCGCAAGGTCGGCTTAACGTGGCCGGCGACAACGTCGGCCACCCCCTTGGTGTCGTCCAACGTGAAGGAAATCCACAGTGGTCTAGTGTCAGCACCGAGGACGGCCCGGATCGTCTCGACCTCGGAGACGGAGCTCTGGGTCTCCGCGAGCCAGAAATCAACGTGAGGAGCGAGGTCTTCGATCAGGACGCCGAGGATCGCGGGTGCCCTTTTCGCGTCGAACAAATCGGGACGATACGAGCCGAATACAGGCGGGAGCGATCCAGCAACGCGGACATGATGAGGGGCCTTCAGCGCGGCGGATCGGGCAATGCGCCCCGAACGCTCCGCCAGAGCGAGTCCGTCGTCGGCAAAGCGCTCGTCACCGATGTGAAATGGGACCAGTGCGTAGCTGTTGGTGGTGATCACTTCAGCGCCCGCGGCAACGAACGTGTCGTGTGCCCTCTCGACGAATTCAGGTGCCTCGATGAGCGAAAGTGCGGACCACTCGGGTTGCCGGAACGGTGCGCCGCTCCTAAGCAACTCTCGCCCCATGCCGCCGTCTAAGATTGTGATTTTTGATGACATGCTGCTTCCTGGTTTGGACGTTAGAACCGCACTTCGTTGCGTTAAGAGAAGCACATTGGTAGGGAGGCGCCTTCGATCTTTAAAGTGCATATTTTCTATAGATTATAGTGATTAAAGAAAAATCACCTCTTAAGTATAAAAGCGGTCCACGACGACTTGACGATTGGGCAAGCGACGGCATCCGTCAGTATTGACGGCGCCGTCGCCACCCATGCGAAGAGAAGCTTTCCCTCGTTCTTCTCCGCGACATGACTTTTATACTTCTGCAGTCTCTGCTGTTGGTCCGCTATGTCGCTATCTGCTCCCAACAACCTCCAGTGTCTTCCCACAGCGCAAAAGCATGCCATACAGGTCTCTCGGCTCGTCCGGGTCGGCCAGGAGGTCCAGCTCTGTGAACATTCCGAATTCGCTGATTTTGTCGCGAACGTAACGCAACGCCGAGAAATCCTCGATTGCGAAGCCGACGCTGTCGAACATCGTGATCTGGCGGTCACCGGCACGCCCCGTCGCATCACCGGTCATGACCTGCCAAAGCTCGGTCACCGGGTGCGAACGCGGAAGCTGCTGAATGTCGCCCTCGATCCAGGTCTGTGGTGGATACTCCACGAAAATGTCGGAGCGCAGCAGCACCTCTTTGCTGATTTCTGTCTTTCCAGGGCAATCTCCGCCGACCGCATTGATATGGACACCTGGCCCGACATGGTTGTCGGAAAGGATAGTGGCGAATTGCTTGTCGGCCGTCACCGTCGTGATGATATCGGCACCCTCGACAGCCTCGGCGACGGAGCCACATTCAACAATGTTGAAGCCAAGCCCTGTGAGGTTTCGCGTGCATTTCCTGGTAGCCGAAGCGTCTATATCGAACAGCCTGAGTTCCTGAATTCCGACAATGGCCCTGAAGGCCCGGGCCTGGAATTCGCTTTGCGCGCCGTTACCGATGATGGCCATCGTGTTCGAGTTGGACCGCGCGAGATACTTCGCAGCGAGAGCGGATGTCGCTGCCGTGCGAAGTGCGGTGAGTATCGTCATTTCCGAAAGAAGCAACGGATAGCCGTTGCCAACATCCGACAGAACGCCGAAGGCCGTCACCGTTTGACGGCCTTGATGTGTGTTCTTCGGATGACCGTTGACATATTTAAAGCCGTAGAGCGCGCCATCGCTGGTTGGCATCAGCTCGATAACGCCCTCTTGCGAATGGCTACCAACGCGCGGCGTCTTGTCGAAGATCGGCCAACGGCGAAAATCCTTCTCGATCTCAGCGGCGAGTTCGGTCAGGAAAGCGTCGATACCCACTTTGAGCACCAGCTTCATCATGTGGTCGACACTGACGAAGGGAACCACGTTCAGTTTCGGGTCGATTGGCATTCTTCCTCCGGTTTTTCGAGGTTAATTTCAGGCTGCGCGCGTCGGTCGGTCCATGACCCGCTTGCCCATGAGACTTGCTACGAGATCGACGATCAGCCTCGCGGTCTTTCCGCGCTCATCAAGGAACGGGTTCAGTTCGACGAGGTCCAGACTGCTGACGAGGCCGCTATCGTGGAGCATTTCCATGATGAGGTGCGCCTCGCGGAACGTAGCTCCCCCAGGAACAGTGGTCCCGACGCCAGGCGCAATGTCGGGATCGAGGAAATCGACATCAAAGCTTACATGCAGCATTCCATTTGCCGCGCGGACGCGCTCGAGAAATTGCTGCGTTACACCTGCGACGCCACGTTCGTCGATCGCGCGCATGTCGTGGATCGTTATCGCCGAGGATCGCAGCGCATCTCTTTCGGCAGGATCCACGCTCCGGATACCGATCATGCACAGGTTTTCGGGCTGGACGGAATGATTAAGCGCTGGATAGAAGCCTTCGAAGCCACGCCGACCGGTATAGTAGGCGACGGGCGTGCCGTGCAGGTTTCCGCTGACCGTCGTTTCCAATGTGTGGAAATCGGTATGGGCATCAAGCCAAAGCACAAAGAGTGGGCGGCCGGTTTCCGAAGCACGCCGTGCTATCCCCGGTACGGTGCCAGCCGAGATCGTGTGATCCCCGCCAAGAAAGATCGGCATGCTGTCGCGGCTGTGCTCATAGGCAGCGGCTGAAAGCAGCTTGATCCACGCCGCTGTTTCGCCGAGGTGATGGACGGAAGCATTGGGATGGGCGATGTCATGAACAACCTTTGGACCTATATTGCCAATGTCCCGGACCCTGTGTCCCAGCTCCTCAAGCGCCGCGGCGAGACCGGCGATCCTGAGCGCGCCGGGCCCCATCTCACATCCGAGATGCCCTGCTCCGATTTGTAGCGGCGCTCCGATCAACGTGCATTCCATAGAGGTCTCCAACAACGACCGCGATACAGCGGTCTCTTCAACAGGCTTTCGGGCTTCAGTAATGAGCAGTGGCTATGAGTTCGATCAGCGTTGTGTCACCAAGGTCGGCAACGCCGATGGTCGCGCGGGCAGGCAACTCCTCCGGAGCAAACCATTCCTTCCAGACAGCATCCATTTGCGGCTTCACGTTCATGTCGGTGATAAAGATCGTGGCGGACAGAAGGTTGG
>NZ_JAPYZZ010000056.1 GCF_027460065.1 Martinezella rhizogenes | reverse complement strand
GCTGTCAATGTCGACGCCCTTGGCGATCGAATGGCCGTGGCCGCGATGGGTCGACGAGATGTAATCGTCTCCATTCAGGTGCAGACAGACGCCGACGGCACTTGCCTCCTGGCCAGCATAGAGATGCGTGTTGCCGGGAATGTCACCGGTCGCCATCTCGTCCATCACGCGCTCTTCGAAGCGCCGGATCGTCCGCATCGTGCGGTAAACCGAAACAAGTTCGTCGTGCGGTAACTGAAGTCCTGACATAATTTCCTCGTGGATACAGTTTGTGCTTAGGGCAGGCGGCAGGCCAGATCGGCTCGCGCTCTAGGCCCTTATTTTCCTGGATCGTCTGTACTGGTCGATGACGACGGCGAAGACGATGATGGCGCCTTTGATGATCTCCTGGTAATAGGAGCCGATCTTCAGGTAGGTGAAGCCTGAGGTGATCACACCGAGGATGATCGTGCCTATCAGGGTCCCTGTGATGCGACCTGCGCCGCCGGCGAGCGAGGTGCCGCCGATGACAGCCGCAGCGATCGCATCGAGCTCATAGGCGGTGCCCATTGTCGGCTGTGCCGAAGCC
>NZ_JAPYZZ010000055.1 GCF_027460065.1 Martinezella rhizogenes | reverse complement strand
CCACTACACAGGCTCAAACCAAAAGCGGCAAAGCAATGGCCCTTGAACCCGCCCCCGTCAAGGACGGCAAGTCGGCCTTGACGCCTGATGGCGCTCTCGACCTCCTCAAGCGCGGCAATGAAGCCTTCCTGCGTGACGAGATCATCGTGCCCGATCGAAGCGAGGCGCGCCGCCTTGAACTGGCGAAAGGACAGGCGCCGTTCTGCGCCTACGTCTCCTGCTCAGACAGCCGGGTACCACCGGAACTCCTGTTCGGCCGTGGTCTTGGCGAATTGTTCATCATCCGCAATGCCGGCAACACCGTGGACACGGTGGCGATGGGTTCGATCGAGTATGCCGTGGCAGAACTCGGCGTACCGCTCATCGTCGTCATGGGGCATGAAAGCTGCGGAGCCGTGAAGGCCGCCATGTCAGTGGTGGAAAAGAATGCACGCTTCCCGGGTCAGATCGACAACATGATCGAGCCGATCATTCCGGCAGTCCTTGAAGCGAGAGGTCAGCAGGGCGATGCGCTGGAAAACGCCGTCAAACAGAATGTTCGCCGCGTCGTGCGCAATCTGCGCGAGGAAAGCGATCCTCTCCTGCTCAAACCGCTGGCGGAAGGCCGCATCAAGATTGTCGGCGCCTACTATCACCTCGACAGC
>NZ_JAPYZZ010000054.1 GCF_027460065.1 Martinezella rhizogenes | reverse complement strand
TAGCAATATAAGCTTCATAATTACCTGTATATGTCGTGAGTTTACCGCGATCAAGTTCTATGATGCGTGACGATACTTCATTTAAAAAGTAACGATCATGCGTTACAAACAATACTGTATGCGGATATTGTTTTACATAATTGATTAACCAATTGATAGATTCAAAATCTAAATGGTTGGTAGGTTCATCTAAGAGTAGTAAATCAGGTTGTTCTATTAATGTTTTAGCTAAGCCAACCCTTTTTTGTTGACCACCAGAAAGTGCACTCACTTCTTTCGTCGTGTCATAAATACCTAATTTTGACAGAATCGTTTTAATTTCTGCACTATAATCCCACGCCTGATAATTATCCATCTCTTCTTGTGCATTCATCATTTTTTTGAAATCATCATCGCTTTGTGTTGCAGTATATTGATTTAAAGCTGATTCATATGCACGAATCACTTGTAGTGTTTTCGTTTCTGAAGTTAATACAGCTTCAAATACAGTCATATTACGATCAAATTCTTGCTTTTGCGAAGAATATCTAATGCGATAGGCGTTAGGATGCGAGACTTCAGCATTAAAGTCTTCATCTAATCCAGCTATCACTTTGAGTAGTGTACTTTTTCCTGTACCGTTTATACCTACAAGTCCTATTTTTTCACC
>NZ_JAPYZZ010000053.1 GCF_027460065.1 Martinezella rhizogenes | reverse complement strand
AAAAATCAACGAGCATGTTCGGAGAGATGGACGTTAAACCCCAAGACTGCACCGAGCACGCTCGATGCGGTCCGACATCAAAAAGGCAAGCCTTGATCAGAGGGGCCCGGTCCGCAGCCACGATGTAGGGCATGTAAATTGAGTTTCAATAGCAGTATTCGAACGGCGTGCTTTTGAGCAGATAACGTCGTGCAACGGGAAAAAAAGAAAAGATTCTGGGTGCCAGGCTCTTGAAGGGGAAAAACAGCGCCTTTGGCGGACTGAGCGAGACATCCACGGATGGCAACGCCGCTACGCTGCGCCATCAGACCGGTGGATTTCTCGTCGGCGTCGATACCACCTTCGATGACTTCAGGCTCGGCCTGATGGCGGGTTACGGCAATTCAGGCTTTAACCCGCGCCAAAACGCCTCATCGGGATCGAGCGACGATTATCACCTTGGTCTCTATGCCGGCACGCAATGGGGCAATCTAGCTTTCCGCTCCGGCCTTGCCCATACTTGGCACGAGCTTGATACTCGCCGCCGCGTCGTGATCGGAAGCTTAGAGGAGAGGCTTGATGCGAGTTACGGCGCCGGCACACTGCAGGCCTTTGCCGAGCTCGGATATCGCTTCGATGCGACGGCGGTGTCTTTCGAGCCCTTCGTCAATCTCGCTCACGTGGCCCTTCGGACTGCGGGGTTCACAGAAGACGGCGGGGCCGCCGCGCTC
>NZ_JAPYZZ010000052.1 GCF_027460065.1 Martinezella rhizogenes | reverse complement strand
ATATCCATGGCGAGGCTTATGAATTGCTGAAGAGGACCCAGTGGGGGGTGGCACAGAACCCGAATATTGGCGGCGTGTTGATGGTGGGGCTGGGCTGCGAAGCGTTTCAGATTCCGCGCTGGATGGATGCTTACGGATTGAGGGAAAGCGAGACCTTTCGCACACTTACCATTCAGGAGCTCGGCGGCACGCGCAAGACGGTGGAGGCTGGCGTCGCGGCCATCCGTGAGATGCTGCCGGTGGTCAATAAGGCCATTCGTGTGCCTGCCCCCGCTTCGGAGCTGATGCTGGCATTGCAATGCGGCGGCTCGGACGGCTATTCCGGTATCACGGCCAATCCGGCGCTCGGCATTGCCGCCGACATGTTGGTCGCCGAAGGCGGAACCGCGATCCTCTCGGAAACCCCTGAAATATACGGCGCCGAGCATCTGCTGATCCGCCGGGCGGAGCGGCCGGAGGTCGGCGAGAAGCTGGCCGCACGCATCCGCTGGTGGGAAAACTATACCCGGCGGCACGACATGGAGATGAACAACAATCCCTCCCCCGGCAACAAGGCGGGCGGCCTGACGACCATTCTCGAAAAGTCGCTGGGAGCGGCAATGAAGGGCGGCTCGACCAATCTGACGGCAGTATTCAACTACGCCGAACCGGTGGACGCCAAGGGACTGGTCTTCATGGATACACCCGGTTACGACCCCGTTTCGGCCACGGGCCAGGTGGCGGGTCTGGCTCTTATACACCTCTG
>NZ_JAPYZZ010000051.1 GCF_027460065.1 Martinezella rhizogenes | reverse complement strand
ATATCCATGGCGAGGCTTATGAATTGCTGAAGAGGACCCAGTGGGGGGTGGCACAGAACCCGAATATTGGCGGCGTGTTGATGGTGGGGCTGGGCTGCGAAGCGTTTCAGATTCCGCGCTGGATGGATGCTTACGGATTGAGGGAAAGCGAGACCTTTCGCACACTTACCATTCAGGAGCTCGGCGGCACGCGCAAGACGGTGGAGGCTGGCGTCGCGGCCATCCGTGAGATGCTGCCGGTGGTCAATAGGGCCAACCGCGTTCCCGCCCCCGCCTCGGAACTGATGCTGGCGCTGCAATGCGGCGGCTCCGACGGTTATTCCGGTATCACGGCCAATCCGGCACTCGGCATTGCCGCCGATATATTGATCGCCGAAGGCGGAACCGCGATCCTCTCGGAAACCCCTGAAATATACGGCGCCGAGCATCTGCTGATCCGCCGGGCGGAGCGGCCGGAGGTCGGCGAGAAGCTGGCCGCACGCATCCGCTGGTGGGAAAACTATACCCGGCGGCACGACATGGAGATGAACAACAATCCCTCCCCCGGCAACAAGGCGGGCGGCCTGACGACCATTCTCGAAAAGTCGCTGGGAGCGGCAATGAAGGGCGGCTCGACCANGCTGCCGGTGGTCAATAGGGCCACCCGCGTTCCCGCCCCCGCCTCGGAACTGATGCTGGCGCTGCAATGCGGCGGCTCCGACGGTTATTCCGGTATCACGGCCAATCCGGCACTCGGCATTGCCGCCGATATATTGATCGCCGAAGGCGGAACCGCGATCCTCTCGGAAACCCCTGAAATATACGGCGCCGAGCATCTGCTGATCCGCCGGGCGGAGCGGCCGGAGGTCGGCGAGAAGCTGGCCGCACGCATCCGCTGGTGGGAAAACTATACCCGGCGGCACGACATGGAGATGAACAACAATCCCTCCCCCGGCAACAAGGCGGGCGGCCTGACGACCATTCTCGAAAAGTCGCTGGGAGCGGCAATGAAGGGCGGCTCGACCAATCTGACGGCAGTATTCAACTACGCCGAACCGGTGGACGCCAAGGGACTGGTCTTCATGGATACACCCGGTTACGACCCCGTTTCGGCCACGGGCCAGGTGGCGGGTGGCGCCAATATCCTGTGTTTTACCACCGGGCGGGGCTCTGCTTTCGGCTGCAAGCCCACCCCTTCGATCAAGCTCGCTTCCAATTCCTACATCTTCGAAAAGATGGGGGAAGATATGGACATCAATTGTGGTGACGTGCTGGACGGTACGACGTTGCAGCAGAAGGGCGAGGAAATCTTCACCAGAATCCTCGCCGTCGCCTCCGGCGAGCGCACCAAATCGGAGCTTCTGGGTTATGGCGACAATGAATTCGTCCCATGGTCCATCGGCGCGACAATGTAAGC
>NZ_JAPYZZ010000050.1 GCF_027460065.1 Martinezella rhizogenes | reverse complement strand
AAGTCGGGCGCCACCAAGGAATTCGCCATCTGGAACCCGATCGACCTCGGTTACTCCGCCACCCAGATCGCCTATCGCCTTGTGAAGGGCGAAGCCGACGGCAAGCCGGGCTCGGAAATCGAGGCTGGCCGCATGGGCAAGATCAAGGTTGGCGAAAACAGCGAAGCGGCCATGGCTGATCCGTTCATCTATGACGCGAAGAATATCGATCAGTTCTCGAAGATTTTCTGATCTGGCAATTTCCGGCAGTGCGGAGGGCTACCCCACCCCTCTGCCCTGCCGGGCATCTCCCCCTCAAGGGGGGAGATCGATATGCCGCACCCGCTCGTTCCATAGGCAGGGTGTTATCCGCTTGCCGATCTCCCCCCCTGAGGGGGAGATGCCCGGCAGGGCAGAGGGGGGTGCCCCTCGCCGCTTCAATCAAACAGACCGGTAAGACGGAATGATGCGTGCTGAAACCCAAATTTTAAACATGACAGAGGCTTCGAGCGCCACGCCCATTCTGGAAATGCGCGGCATCAGCCAGATATTCCCCGGCGTGAAAGCGCTGGATGGCGTCGATATCGCGCTTTATCCCGGCAAGGTCACCGCACTGATCGGTGAGAACGGCGCGGGCAAATCCACACTCGTCAAAATCCTCACCGGCATCTACCGCCCGAACGAGGGCGAAATCCTTCTCAATGGCCAGCCCGYCCATTTTCACAGCGCACAGGACGCCATCGATGCCGGCGTGACCGCCATTCATCAGGAAACCGTGCTGTTCGACGAACTTTCGGTCGGCGAAAACATCTTCCTCGGCCATGCGCCCAAAGGTCGTTTCGGCCTCATCGACTGGAAGACCATCAATGAGCGCGCCAGGGTTCTGCTGGAACAGTTGGAAAGCACCATCGACCCTACCATCCGGTTGAAAGATCTTTCGATCGGCCCAGCGCCATCTGGTGGCCATTGCCCGTGCGTTGTCGGTCGAGGCGCGCATCGTCATCATGGACGAACCGACGGCCGCCTTGTCCCGCAAGGAGATCGAC
>NZ_JAPYZZ010000005.1 GCF_027460065.1 Martinezella rhizogenes | reverse complement strand
CTTCGGGCACGGGCGCGAGTTCGGCGAGCCCGGAAAAGATCGTCTTCTTCGTGACCGATGGCGTCGGCGATAGCTACAAGCCGTCACCTGCACCAAAAAAACCACGGGCGGCCGTTGTCAGGAACCGATCGACCTCAAATATTGCACGAAGCTGAAGGAAAAGGGTTTTCGCATCGCCGTGCTCTACACCACCTACCTGCCGCTGCCGACCAACGACTGGTATAATAGCTGGATCAAGCCGTTTCAGCCGGAAATCGGTGCACGCATGCAGTCCTGCGCTTCGCCGGGGCTGTTCTTCGAAGTCAGCCCGTCGCAGGGCATCAGTGATGCGATGACCGCGCTTTTCAAGAAGGCTATCACATCACCCCGCCTGACGGGGTGATGCCAAGGACAAAGCCTTTAGCCTTCAGACGATGGCGTGAAGCTTTTCGAACAGCTGATGATGGTTGCTATCGGCACGATAGAACACTGCCGGCTCGCCAAGCGGTGCGTCGACGGTGATGTCTCGTCCGCCGGGATGACGCGCGCCGCTCCAGAGATGCACCCATTCGCCATCACCCGGAAGGTAGAGCGAACGTTGCGTTTCACCCGCCTTCCAGACCGGCGCGACAAGCATATCCGCCCCGTAGAGATAGCAGTCCTGAATGGCATAGGTCTGCGTCTCATTTTCGTAATGCAGGAAAAGCGGACGCTGCACCGGCAGGCCCGTCTTTGCAGCCTCGGTGGAAAGCGATTTCAGATAGGGGGCGAGTGCGACGTAGATGGCCGTCATGCGGGCGAAATGGGCGAGAACCGTTTCATCCTGATCGATCTGCAGATTGTCACGCGGCCGGTTGCCCTCATGGGTGCGCATGACCGGGGTGAAGACGGCCATCTCCGTCCAGCGCATGATGAGTTCCGCCGTTCGGACATTGCCGAACAGGCTGGTGTAGCCGCCAATGTCTGAGTGATGATAGGCATTGCCCAAAAGGCCGGAGGAGAGCGCACCGCAGATGACGGTGACAAGTCCATCATGACGGGAGAAGTCGACCGACTGGTCGCCGCCCCAGATCAGCGGGCAATGAGCCTGTACGCCGGTGAAACCTGCGCGCATGAAGAAAAGTGCTTCACCTGTCTTGCCCCGGCTTTCGACGCCCTTCGCATTGACCTCGGCCCAGAGCGTGGGCCAGGCATTGTGCATCAGCTTGGCATCGATGCCGTTGGACAGCTTGATATCGATCGGCAGATATTCGCCGAAATCGGCCATCCAGCCGGAAAGGCCGAAATCCAGCATGTTTTTGCCGATGATCTCTTCGGCGAACCAGTCGGCGGCGGCCGGATTGGTGAAATCCACCACGCCGCAATCGAATTCGCCGAAGTCCACCAACGCCGTCTTTCCATCCGTATCGGTGGCGAAATAACCGGCCGCTTCAGCGACAGGAAAGAGCGGTCCGTCGACGCAGAGATAGGGGTTCACATAGCCCAGGAAACGAATGCCCTGGTCGGCAAGCTCGGCGATCTTCTGGCGCAGATGCGGGTAGCGCGTGTCATTCGCCTGCCAGTCCCAGAAGAGGCGTGCGCCGAAGGATGTCTGGCGAAGCCCTACCCAGTCTTCACACCACAGGCCGGACACCTTCGTTCCGGCAGCACGGATTTTCTCCAGCCGTGCAAAGGAGTTGGCGCCGTCCTTTAACCCGATGATCGCGCCGTTATAGATCCAATCAGGGAGTTCCGGCTGGCGTCCGAACCGCAGTGACAGGGCCGAGACGATATCGGTGAAACTGTCACCGGCAAAAAATTCGATCTTTTCGGGGATGGCCCAGATTTCGATCTCGTGGAAATCGCCATTGCGGAAGTCGAAAACCGAATAGGCGCTCGTTTCCACATGCAGGGCGTATTTGCGCGAGGAGAGCCAGGTCGGCTGCGGATAGTTGGTGTTGTAATAATCACCACCCGCCTTGCCGCTGACATCAGACTTGAAGGTGATTTCGGTGGTCTTGTCGCGACCGACCCCGGGCTCGGAGGTCCAGAGCGGGAAGCGCCGGCCGCGCATGTCGAAATAGGACATCTGCTCGCCACCACCCCAGACATGCTCGTCCGTCTCCGCGAAGACGCGCAGCCAGAGGCGGTTGATCGTCTCGTCCAGCGCCGTCAGCCTGATAGCGTTGCCTTCGAGCGTCAGGCGAAGGCGCGGTGCCTGTCCCGGTGCCGAGGAGAGCGTGACGCTGTCGCCACTGACCTCGGCATGGCGCAGGGCGGTGCGCTCGATGACATAGTCTTCGATCTCGAAATTGCCGCGATACATATCCATTCGTTCGTTGCCGAAACCGGCAAAGAAGGCCGGGTTTTCGGGCGAATGGGAAAGGATGGTGCGGTTGCCGATCGCGAGCGTGAAGCCGTGTTTGGTCGTTTCGAAATGCATGACTTACCCTTTTAGCCCTTGAGACCACCGGCGGTGAGGCCCGAGACAACCCGTTCCTGGAAGATGACGATCAGGATTGCAACCGGCACGATGCCGACCACCAGCGCTGCCGAAATCACCGGCCAGGGGAAAGCGAACTCGCCCTGATAAAGCTGGATGCCGACGGGCAGGGTGCGCAGTGCCGGGTTGGAATTGAAGGAGAGCGCCAGCAGGAACTCATCCCAGGCATTGACGAAGGCAAGAATGCCGGCAGTGAAGACGCCCGGCGCGCAGAGCGGCACGACGACCTTGAACAGGGCGCCGATGCGGGTGCAGCCATCGATCATGGCGGCGTTTTCGAGATCGCGCGGGATGCTTTCGAAGAAGGAGACCAGCATCAGCGTGCAGACCGGCAGCGACAGCACCGTGTAGGGCAGGATCAGCGCCGTCCAGCTGTTAAGCAGATTGAGCGCCCGCATGATTTCGAACAGCGGCACCAGAAGCGTGACAAGCGGGAAGGTGGAAACGGCGATGATGAGCGACAGGATCAGCGCCCGGTATTTGAGGTTGAGCCGCGCCAGCGCGTAGGCCGCAAGCACTGAAATCAGGATGGTGAGCGCGGTGGAGAGCAGCGCCACCATGAAGCTGTTGAACAGGAAGAGGTGCAGCGGCTGGTCGGAAAAGGCCTGCATGTAGTTGGCGAGCGTCGGGGTGTGCGGAAACCAGGTGATCGGTTTGACCGTCAATTCCGCTTCCGTTTTCAGCGAAGTGAAGAGAATCCAGATCGCGGGGAAGAGGCCATTCACCAGAAGAATGGAGGCGGCGATGAAGCGCAGCGGCTTGCCGGAGAAAAAGGAGGACAGACCGGAGGAGGTGGCAACGGTGCTCATGGATCAGTCCTTCGTCCTGATAATGCGGAGGTAAACGGCGGTAACGCACATCGAAAGCGCAAACATCATGACCGCCAGCGCAGAGCCGTAACCGAGATCGAGGAAGGAAACGGTGTTCTGGTGGATATACATGGCAAGCGTGGTGGTGGATGTGCCGGGGCCGCCGCCGGTCATCATGTAAGGAATATCAAAGGTCTGCAGCGCGGTGATCGTGCGGAAGATGAGCGCGACCACGATCGAGGGCTTCAGCAGCGGCAGGGTGATCTCGAAAAACTGCCGGATCTTGCCGGCGCCATCCACATCCGCTGCCTCGTAGAGCGAGCGCGGAATGGTCTGCAGACCGGCGAGGATCATTAGCGCCATGAAGGAGGAGGTCTTCCAGATGATCGTCAGGCAGATGGCCGCAAAGGCCCAGTTCGGCGAGTTGAACCAGATGATGCCTTCAAAGCCCAGGCGGTTCAGCACATCATTGACCACGCCATATTCGTAATGGAAGAACCACGCGAAGATAAGGCCCGCAAAGGAGAGCGGCAGCGCCCAGGGAATGAGAAGCGAAAGCCGCATCGGCCATTGCATCGAGAAAGGCAGGTTGGCGAGCAGGGCGAGGCCAAGGCCCATGAAGAGCGCGCCGGGCACCGTGATCAGAGTGATCAGAACCGTATTCCAGGTCGTTTCCCAGAAGATCGGATCATCGAACATCGCCGTATAGTTTTCAAAGCCGATGAATTCCGCCGGCAGCCCTGAGGTCAGCGACAGGCTAAAGAAGCTGGTATAGACGAGCCGCGCCACCGGATAAACGATGATAAGCGACAGTAGGATCGCGGCCGGCGCGAGCAGAAGCACGGCCAGCGACCGGTCGCCGAGATCGAGCCACCGCGTCCAGCGCGGCAGCTGCTTTTCGTCCACCCGGACCATGGTTGTTTCCGGCATTGTCACCTTTGCCGCTCCCGCAACTGGATTCACGTCATCGTCTCCCGATCGGACCGGTTCATGTCCGGCCCGTTTATCGCGCCGTTCAGGCGGTTTTATTCCTGTCAGTCGAAACGGCCGGAAGGGGTATGGCGCGCATGCCGCCTTCCGGCCTCAAAGCTTAGCGCAGAACGCGCCGCAGACGGCTTTCCATCTGCTTTGCACCATCTTCCGGTGTCATCACGCCGGCAAGAACGCCATTGACGGTGGTGCGGATCGTCTCGCTGACCTCGTTATAACGCGGGGTAACCGGACGAGCCTTTGCCGTTTCAACGACGGGCAGGGCGTCCGCGAACCACGGGATCGTCTTGGTCACGTCCGCATCCTTGTAGAGCGCGGCATAGGTGGGCAGAAGTGCTGCGTTGATCGCCATGAACTTCGACACATCCTGACTGGAGAGATATTCCACCAGCTTCTTGGCTTCATCCTGCTGCTTGGAATAGGCGGAAACGCCGAATTCCCAGCCGCCGAGGCAAGTCGTCTGCTCGCCGCCCTTGACGGCTGGCAGGCGGGCGACGCCGACCTTGTCGTTCACCTGCGATTCCTTGCCCTGGAAATGGGTCCAGGCGTAGGACCAGTTGACGGCGAAGAGAACCTTGCCGGCCTGGAATTCCTTGCGGGTATCGTCGGTCGCGACTTCCGAAATATTCTTCTTGGAAATGCCTTCATCGACAAAGCTCTTCCAGAGCTTCAGCGAATCCACCGCTGCCTTGTTGTCGAAATTCAGCTTGCCGTTTTCAACCAGAGACTTGCCTTCGCTCCAATAGGGCAGGAGGAAGGTGCAGACCGCGCCTTCGATCGCCTTGCCCTGGAAGGACAAGCCCTGAAGTTCGGGGTTCTTTTCGCCTTCCATCACTTTCCTGGAGGCTTCCTTCAGCTCATCCCAGGTGGTCGGCGGCTGGATGCCGTATTTGTCCAGCAGGTCCTTGCGGTAATAGAGGAACATGGAGTCGGCGAAGGCAGGCAGCGCCACGATCTTGCCGTCCACGGTATTGGCTTCGGCATAGGTCGGCAGATAGGCGGACAAATCCTTGCCGGAGAAATCGCTGGTCCAGCCGGCAGTGGCGAATTGCGCGGGACGGATGACGTCAAGCATCAGCACGTCGAGGCTCGAATCCTTGGCCGACATGACGGTGTTGAGATATTGCGCCTGCATTTCCGAGGTGTTGCCGCCGGTCTCGATGACCACCTTCACACCCGGCGTCTTCGCCTCATATTGATCGAGCGCCTTGCGCCAGACATCCGGCTGATGCTGGCTGGAAACGAAGACCTTCAGTTCGGCATCGGCAAAGGCCTGTCCCGAAAAAGCGAGCATGGTTGCGCAGAGCGCTGCGCCCATAAGGGCTTTGCCCCTGATGGTTTTAAGTGTCATGTGTTCCTCCCGTTATTAAACTCTTGGCCGCGCAGCCTTCTTGCCCGGCAATCAGTGAATCGAGCGTTCCGTCGTCGCATCGAAAAGATGGACCTTGGACGGATCGACGCCGATCCGCAGTTCCTCGTTCGGCGTTGGTCGAAGCTCCGGCGGCATCCGTGCCGTCAGCGCCGCATCGCCAAGGCTGAAATGGACGAGCGTGTCAGACCCCAGCGGCTCCACAACCTGAACCTTCACGGCAAGCTGGCTGTCGAAGCCCTCGGCGGGGCCGAAATGTTCCGGGCGAATGCCAACGATGACTTCGCGGCCTTCAAGCCCAGTTTCGCGCGATGGCCGGATGGCCGCCATCGGCAGGGAGTTGCCGTCGGAAAATGCCAGCCTGTCACCGCTCACCTTTGCGCGGGCGAAGTTCATCGCCGGGGCGCCAACGAAACCGCCGACGAACACGCTTTCAGGACGGTTATAGACCTCGTCGGGTGTGCCGACCTGTTCGATATCGCCGCCGCGCAGGATGACGATGCGGTCGGCGAGTGTCATCGCCTCCACCTGGTCATGGGTGACGTAGATGATCGTCGTGCCGAGCTGCTGGTGAAGGCGCTTGATTTCCGTGCGCACCTGTCCGCGCAACTTGGCATCGAGGTTGGACAGTGGCTCGTCGAACAAAAACACCTGGGGACGGCGCACGATGGCGCGTCCCATGGCCACACGCTGGCGCTGGCCGCCCGAAAGCTGGCCGGGCCGCCGGTCGAGAAGATGCTCGATGCCGAGCATCTTCGCCGCTTCATCGATGCTGGCATTGGCCTGAGAAGCGCTGACGCCGCGTACCTTCAGGCTGAAACCCATGTTCTCACGCACCGTCTTGTGCGGATAAAGCGCATAGTCCTGAAACACCATGGCGATGTCGCGTTCGCGCGGCGGCAGCTGGTTGACGACACGGTCGCCGATCTTCACCTCGCCGCCGGTAATGCTCTCCAGCCCCGCAACCATGCGCAGCGTCGTCGATTTGCCGCAGCCGGAAGGGCCGACGAACACCACGAATTCGCCATCGTTTATTTCAAGGTCGATGCCCTTGACGATGCGAAGCGCACCGTAACTCTTGTCCAGCTTGCGCAGGCTGACCGAAGCCATATTTTCCTCCTCACGACCGGCGCGTCCAGAATTTGAATGGACGCAATAGCCGGTATCAACCTTCAAGTTCCCCGTATCGCGTCTTCGAAAATCGATCCCGATTGTCTGGCGATAGCGGGGATGGCGAAACGCCTGTCTCCCTGAGGACGTGATATTACCTTTCATAAAAAGGAAATCAATAGTGTATCAATTTTATTTCTGACAGAAATCAAAAACTGCTAAGCCTTTGATTTGAAGAAATATATCTGCAAAATAACCCGCAGTGCAGGGCGCGGCGTGCTTGCCTCCCGTCAAATTCCTTCATCCATGTGGATCACGCGAAATTTGCGTAATCTCAACGTATGCGAGAAACATAGCGGGCGACGGTATGGTCAAACCAGGTCCAGGAAACTTCGGCCACCGCGCCATCCTGCGCCTGGCTGAGGCGCAGCACCCGCGGCACGGAGGCGCCGGCTTTCTGGCCGAAAACATCGGGGGTCCATTCGGGCACGTCACCGAGATCGATGCGATCTTCCGCCTTCGATATCCAGAGATTGAGGCGGGTGCGGTAATAGAGATAGAGGGATTCCGACATGTTTTCGATGGTGATTGTGTCGACGTAAGAACCATCAAGCCAGATTTCCTCAATCGCTGCCGGTTTGCCGGCGATGCGTCGCAGACGGCGTATTCTGTGCCCTTCTGTCGAGGTGCCGAAGGCCGGCAGATCGGCGGGCTTGGCAAGGCGGGCCACATCCAGAACCTCCGCCGTCGGCAGGCCGCCGCCTTCGATCAGTTCAAGGCGGAAGAAGGCATAAACGCTTTGCGGGTCGCTGACGGCGCGGATGTAGTTGCCGGAGCCCTGCACGCGCTCGAGAAGGCCGCGCTCCTGCAATTCGGCAAGCGACTTGCGCAGCGTGCCGACGGCGATGCCCAGATCAGCCGCCATGTCGCGCTCCGGCGCCAGCTTTTCGCCATCGATCAGCCGGCCCGCCGCCACCTCGCGCACCAGCATTTCAGCGATCTGGAGATACATGGGCAGGCTGCCGCCAGTGTGTTTCATGATGCAGTTCCTCCCCCGAAACAAAAATTGATACATCATTGATTTACATATTTCTTGATGTTATGCAAGAAAAACGAGAGCGGCCCTGAGGAGGAATTGCATGACCGTCGTACCCGTTACATCCGCTGATCTCGATGCTGCCGAGGTCTCCTGGTTTTCCGCTTTGTGTTCCGATGATTACGCCTATCTCGGCGTGCCGGATGGGAGCCTGCGCTCCAGCTTCGAACATTGCTCCAATATCGTCAAAAAAGCCGAGGAACTCGGTTTCCGCAACATTCTCTGCCCTTCGTCCTATCAGGTCGGGCAGGACACGTTGAGCTTCGTTGCGGGCTGCGCGCCGATCAGCGACCGCATCAATTTTCTGGCGGCGATCCGTTGCGGCGAGATGCAGCCGATCATGCTGGCGCGGACCGTGGCAACGCTCGACCACATGCTGAAGGGCCGCCTGACGCTCAACGTCATCAGCTCGGATTTCCCCGGTGAGGTGGCCGACAGCGCCTTCCGCTACAAGCGCAGCCACGAGGTCGTCGAGATTTTGCGTCAGGCCTGGACGCGCGACACCATCGACCACGATGGCGAGATCTACCAGTTCAAGGGTGTGTCGACCGAGCCGGCAAGACCCTATCAGCAGAATGGCGGCCCGCTTCTCTATTTCGGCGGTTACTCTCCCGATGCGCTGGAACTCTGCGGCGCACAGTGTGACGTCTATCTGATGTGGCCGGAGACGAAGGACCAGCTAGCGGACCGTATGCGCGCCGCCCATGAGCGCGCCGCCGCCCATGGCCGCACGCTGGATTATGGTCTGCGTGTTCATACGGTGGTGCGCGATACCGAACAGGAAGCCCGCGAATATGCCGACCATCTGGTCTCCAAGCTCGATGACGAGTACGGCCAGCTGATCCGCAACCGCGCCCATGACAGCGGCTCGCTCGGCGTGTCGCATCAGGCACGGGCCCGCGAACTCGCCGACAAGTTCGGTTATGTCGAACCCAATCTGTGGACCGGTATCGGCCGGGCGCGCTCCGGCTGCGGTGCGGCCCTTGTCGGTTCGACGGATCAGGTTTTGTCGAAGCTGGAAGAATACCAGAAGATGGGTATCCGCGCCTTCATCCTCTCTGGCTATCCGCATCTTGACGAGGCTGAACATTTCGGCACGAAAGTGCTGCCGCAGATGAAAACCTGTTCCCTGCCGCATGCCTACGGCCGGGTACCTTCTGAAACGCCTGCCACGCCGCTCGGCAACGGGGAACGCCACTGATGGAACGTATCGCTCTTTCTGACAAACTCGAACTCAGCCGCATCGTTTATGGCATGTGGCGCATCGGTGACGATGCCGACACCTCGCCGGCGCATGTGCAGGCGAAGATCGAGGCTTGCCTCGCGCAGGGCATCACCACCATGGATCAGGCCGATATTTACGGTGGGTACACGGCGGAAGCCATTCTCGGCGGCGGCCTTAAGGCGGCGCCCGGACTGCGCGACAAAATCGAAATCGTCACCAAATGCGGAATCGTCGCGCCAGCCGGCCGACACTCCGCCGCCCGCGTCAAGCACTACGATACGACGGCTGGCCACATCAACGCATCGGTCGAAGCCTCGCTGCGCGACATGGGAACCGATCACGTCGATCTGCTGCTCATTCACCGTCCCGACCCTCTGATCGATGCGGAAGAAACCGGAAAGGCGCTCGATGCGCTGGTCGCCTCCGGCAAGGTCAAGGCGGTGGGCGTTTCCAACTTCCGCCCGTGGGATTTTTCGCTGCTGCAATCGGCCATGAGCAACCGGCTCGTGACCAACCAGATCGAAATGAGCCTTCTTGCCACCGATACCTTCACCAATGGCGATCTCGCCTACCTGCAGGAAAAGCGGGTTTCGCCCATGGCATGGTCGCCGCTTGGCGGCGGTTCGCTGTTTTCAGGCGCGCATGGCGGCACCATGGCTGCCCTGCAGCGCATCGGCAAGGAACAGGGCGTCGATGCGACGGCCGTCGCTATCGCCTGGTTGCTCCGCCATCCGGCAAAAATCGTGCCGGTGCTCGGCACCAACAATCTCGAGCGCATCAGAACCGCGACTGACGCGCTTCGCGTGACGATGGACCGTCAGACCTGGTTCGAACTCTACACCCTCGCGATTGGAAAAGAGGTGGCGTGATGACAGCTGCAGAGGCAATCAAGATGCCCAATGAGCATGTATTCGTTCCCGGCGGCGAAAACAGCCGCAGCTTTCGCAATGCGCTCGGCGCTTTCACGACCGGTGTCACGGTGGTGACGGCAACGACACCGGAAGGCCCGATCGGCATGACGGTCAACAGCTTTGCGTCGGTTTCTCTCGATCCGCCGCTGGTATTGTGGTCGCCGGCGAAAAGCTCGTCACGCCATCCGGCTTTCAGCGAGGCGACCCATTTCGCGATCCACGTGCTAAGCGCCGATCAGGATGTGCTGAGCGCCCGCTTTACCCGCAATGGCCGCGCCTTTGATGATCTTGACTGGGAGATCAACGACGAAGGTGTGCCGGTCATTCCCGGCACGCTTGCCCGTTTTGAATGCCGGCAAGCTGCGGCCCATGATGCGGGTGATCACACCATCATTGTTGGCGAAGTGCTGCGCGCCGCCCATCGCGACGGTGATCCGCTGTGCTTTTCCGGCGGGGCCTTCGGGCGGTTCTCCCGGCAATAGGCGGTGCGATTCTTTTTTCCACTCGGGCAAGACCTCTACTGGAACTGCAAGGCGTGAGGCCTGTTTTTCTTGCCTTTCATCTTGGCGTCGATAGTAAAACTGCGCTGTTACGCCGTTATAGCTGGCGCTCACCTTCCAAAATGGCTTAATGCACTTGGTTCGGCGAAAAATGATTCGCCGAATCATAGACATAGTGCGCCGCTCCGTTGGGGAAGATTGAATGTCCGGTTGTTTTTGCCTCTTTTGGGAAAGGGAAACCTCTCCGAAAAGACGCGTGCGCAGAAAGGCGTTCGCCCGGATCGCGACCGGCGGCGCGACCGGATTTTTTTCAGTCATGCTTTCTGTTGCCATCGGGCAGAATGCCACGGCGGATACGCTGAACTGGGCAGGTGCGGCGGGCGGCGACTGGTCGACCGGCGCGAACTGGGCTGCCTCGCCCCGCGTGCCCACGGCTGCCGACGATGTGGTGATCGACAGTGGTGGGCCGACGGTCGCGATCGGCTCGGCTGCCGTCGCCAATGCCGTTTTGGTCGGGCAAAGCGCGTCCGGCACTCTGGTTGTGAACGGTAGCCTGCTTTCCAATTCGCTCGGCCTCGGCATCGCCAATGGTGTTTCCGGTACGATGACGATGTCGGGCGCTGAACTGGAAAATCGCGGCGTGTTGTCCATCGGTGGCGATGGGACCGGCAGTCTTGACCTCTTGCACGGATCCACCGCGTCCTCTGGCACCGTCTATATCGGCGAAGGGGCGACGGGAAGCGGATCGCTCACGCTGGACAACTCGTCCAGCCTGACCAGCTTCGGCACTGTTTTCGTGGGGTATGGCGGTAGTTCCATACCCTCTGGCACCGGCGGCCAGGGCAACCTGAACATCCTTGCCGGCAGCACGGTCAGCAGTGACAAGGCCGTTCTGGGGCAGGGCGTCGGAACGCAAGGCACGGCGCTCGTCTCAGGCGCGGGTAGCGGCTGGACAGTCGCGGACGGCATAGTTGTCGGTAATGCCGGTGTCGGCACGCTCACTGTTACTGGCGGGGGAAAACTCGTCAGCCAGACTACAACCATCATCGCCAATCTTTCTTCCGCATCGGGAAGCGAAGTCACGCTCAGCCGGCTTGGTTCGTCACTGGAAAGCGATGGCGCCCTGATCGTCGGCAATGAAGGAGATGCGCGCCTGACCGTGGAGGCGGCAGCGACCGCCACCAGCGGCAGCGCGGTCATCGGCCGCCATTCCACATCCGTGGCAACGGTGACCGGTGACGGTTCGAACTGGACGACAGGAGACTTGCAAGTCGGCGGCGATGCTGGCGATCCCGGCGGGGCGGCAGGCAACGGGACTTTGAATATTACCGCCGGTGGCACGGCGCAAAGTGCTGCTGCCCGGCTCGGCGCGGTTGCCGGGGCAACCGGGTCGGCCGTCGTTGACGGTCAGGGGTCTTCCTGGAGCGTCGGCAGCGGCGATCTGAATGTCGGCGTCGAGGGGGCGGGATCGCTGGCCGTCACCGGCGGCGGCCTTGTTGACGCTCAAAACATCGTGCTCGCCACCAATGCCGGCAGCAGCGGTTCGGCCCGGATTTCCGGTGCAGGCAGCACGCTGCGCATTGATGGCGATCTCACCGTGGGGCGCGGCGGCAATGGCACGCAGGTGGTTGAGGCCGGTGGCACTGTCGAGAGCAATGACGGCTTCGTTGCCGCGCTCGGCGGCTCCACATCGTCCGTCACCGTTACTGGTGGCGGTTCCAGCTGGAAGATGACCGGCACCCTGATCGCCGGTTATCAGAACACATCTTCAGCGGATGTCACGGTCAGCGCTGGTGGAGACATTCGGGCAGGGCAGGTGGTGCTTGGTGATCTGGCCGGCTCTTCCGGGACGATGACCATTACCGGTGAAGGATCGAATGTCACCGCTTATGTCGATAGTGGTCTCGGCACTTCCGGTCGCATGACTGTCGGGCAATCCGGTTCCGGCGATCTGACGGTCACGAATGGCGCATCGCTCGATGCCTATCAGCTTTATGCCGGTTCCTCGGCGGGGTCGGATGGAGCATTGCTCGTCAGCGGCGCGGGGTCTCGCGCTTCGGTCGGCGACATGCTGGTGATCGGTGCTGCCGGAAGCGGCTCCGTCGAGGTGACGGGCGGGGCGGCGCTTGTCGCGCCCACGATCGTGATCGCTTCGGCGGCGGGTTCGACCGGGGTTTTGAACATTGGCGCCGCTGCCGGGCAGACCGCTCGTTCCGCTGGCGCGGTGGACGCGCGGACAATCAGCTTCGGCGTCGGCAATGGCAGGATTGTTTTTAATCATTCCGAGACGGCTTATTTGCTGGCCGCCGATATTTCTGGGGCGGGTAGCGTCGTTGCGGAAAACGGCGTCACACGCCTCTCTGGCAAGAACAGCTATTCCGGCGGCACCACGATTTCAGGCGGCACCTTGCAGGGAACGGCAGGAAGCTTCGGTTCCGGCGTTATCGCCAATAATGCACGGCTCGTCGTGGATGGGCCCGGCACGCTTTCGAACGCGATAAGTGGAAGTGGCAGTTTTGAAAAGACCGGTGAAGGCAATCTGGTCCTGATGGCGGACAGCACCTATACAGGCCCAACCGCGGTTTCGACCGGAAAACTCAGCGTCAACGGTTCGCTGGCGAGCGCGGTTTCGGTGGCGGGTGGCGCGACGCTCGGCGGTTCCGGCACCATTGGCGGCCTGACGGTCGGCTCGGGCGGCACGCTCGCACCGGGCAATCCGGTCGGTATGTTGACCTCCACGGGCAATGCGACATTTATGGCGGGTTCGGCCTATGCGGTTGAAGTAGACCCCGCCGGCAATTCCGACAGGCTCGCCGTGACCGGCACCATCACCATCGATAACGATGTCAGCCTTGTCGTCACGCCGCTGACGAACCATTCGGCCTTCAGTCTCAATACGCGCTATGCGATCTTGACCGCGACCGGCGGGGTAACCGGCACCTTTTCCAGCATTGCCGAAAACTTTGCCTATCTGACTGCCAGCGTCGCGAAAAGCACCGATAGTGGCACCGTTTATCTGTCTTTCAGCCCGACATCGACGGATGCCGGCGTCCTTGCGGCGGGAACCTCGACAGCCAATGCACGCGCCGCAGCCAATGCCGTCGAGGCGCTCGGAGAAAAAGCGCCTTTTTACCAGGCGGCCGTCTTTCTCCAGCAGGGTGAGACGCAATCGGCGTTTTCGCAGCTTGCAGGGGAGATTCACCCGTCGCTCGCCATGGCTCTGATCAATCGTAGCGGGCAAACCCGCGACGTCATTCTCAACCGGCTGCGCAGCGCCTTCGAGGGTGTGGATGCACGTCCGATCCTGCCCGTGGCTTATGCGGAAGGTGGGCAGAACCCGTTTGCCCTTGATGAGCGGGCGCTCACTTTCTGGTCCAGCGGTTTCGGGTCTCGCGGGCGTATCGATAGCGACGGCAATGGTTCATCCGCTGATATGAGAGGCGGTGGCGTTCTCTTCGGTATGGATGGAGAACTCAGTGACAGCTGGCGCGCCGGTGTTGCTGCCGGTTATGGCCATGACGGTATCAAGCAGACCGCGCTTGCCGCCTCGGCCGATGTGGACAGCTATTATCTGGCTGCTTATGCGGGCACAGTGATTGGCCCCGCCTCTTTGCGGCTCGGCGCAATCCACGCTTTTCAGGATACCGAAACCCGCCGGTCGATTTCTTTCTCGACGCTGCAGGAGAGCCTTTCCGCAAGTTACGGTGGCTCTACCTCGCAGGTCTTTGCCGAGGCAGCCTGGCGTTTCGATTTCGATCTCACCCATATCGAGCCCTATGCCAGCATCGCCTATGTGAATACCCGCACGGGCGGCTTCCAGGAGAAGGGTGGCATCGCCGCGGTTTCCGCCGGCTCTGCCCGTTACGACCAGCTTTACACGACGCTCGGTGCGCGAATCAGTCGCGATATCGCGCTTGAAGGCATGCTCGGCCGCGCGATGTTCGATCTGGCGTGGCGTCACAATTATGGCGATACGGCCGTGGGCAGCAGCCTTTTCTATAAGGGTGGCGGTGCGTTTGCGGTTGCGAGTACCTCGAGCCCGCGCGATGCGGCGATATTGAACCTGGGGCTGAGCTACGATCTCACGCCATCGGCCACTTTGACGTTCCGTTATGGTGCGGTTTTCGGGGCTGGCGTGCTGGATCAATCCGCTGCCGCCGAACTTGGAGTTCGTTTCTGATGGGACATAGCCAGATGCGCATCGTGAAAGCGGCGCTTGCGGTTTTTCTTTGCGCCGGTGCCACGGCGGGCGGGGCAGCCGCGCAGGAGTCGGCAAAAACCGCAGCACTCCTCCATGAGGTTTACGGAAGCTGGCAGCTTGCCTGTGCGGCTGCCGTAAAAAAAGACGGTGCCGATGCCGCCCCCTCCACGGAGGGAGAGACGAAACCACCTTGCGCCATCGCCCAGGTTCAGCTGGAGGAAAAAACCCGCAAGCTGGTCGTTTCAGTCGAGTTCCGGCTGGATAATGCAGCAACGCCGGACAGGCTTACCGGCACCATGGTGCTGCCGTTCGGTCTGGCTGTCACCAAGCTGTTTTCGGTGAAATCGGGAAATATGCGCTTGCAGGAAGTTCAGGTCAGCACCTGCCTGCCGGTTGGCTGCATCGTGTCCTTCACACCCTTCATCGAGCTGGTCTCGGCGCTGAAGGCGGAACAGACGCTCACCATTGAGGCGCCTGATCTGCAGGGCCGCATTGTGTCGTTCCAACTGCAGGGCAAAGGGTTTCCCGAGGCGCTGAAACGCCTCGGGGAAGTGCGTTAGGCCGCCACGGAATCCGGCTCGGCCTTGCCTTGCGGTTTTTGCTGTTCTGCATGGAGCTCAACGTTTTTCTTGCGGGAAAATAGCCCGGTGAGGAAGTGGCCGAACCGGTCCATCTCCACGAAGATCACAGGTGTGATGAACAGCGTCAGTAGTTGCGAGACGATGAGACCACCGACCACGGCGATGCCGAGCGGCTGGCGCAGTTCCGAACTTGCGCCGGAACCGAGCGCGATGGGCAGTGCGCCCAGCAATGCGCAGAAGGTAGTCATCATGATCGGCCGGAACCGGCGCACGCAGGCTTCGTGAATGGCGGTTGCTGGCGGTTCCGCCTTTTCGCGCATCAACTCCACCGCCACGTCGATCATCATGATCGCGTTTTTCTTCACGATACCGATCAGCATCAAAAGACCTATCAGTGCGATGATCGAGAAATCCATGCCCATCACTTTCAGCGCCACCAGCGCACCGAAGGCGGCGGCCGGGAGGCCGGACAGGATGGTCAGCGGGTGGATGAAGCTTTCATAGAGCACGCCAAGCACCACGTAGATGGTCAGCACCGCCGCCAGAATGAGGATGCCGGTATTGCCCTGGCTCTGCTGGAAGATCGCCGCAGTGCCGCCATAGCTGGTGAACACATCCTGCGGCAGGCCGATCGTGGTCTTGATCTGGTCGATCCGGCTTGTGGCATCGGAAAGTGCCACGCCATCAGGCAGGTTGAAGGAAATCGTCGTGGAGACGAGCTGGCCCGTCTGGTTGATGGTAACCGGTGCCTGTGTACGGGTCAGCGAGGCGAAGTTGGAAAGCGGAACCAGAACCCCGGATTTCGCGGAAAGAATGTTGATATCGCTGAGGAAATCATCATTCCAGGGTTTGGAGCTGTCGAATTCCACGATGACGTCGTAGCTGTCACCGGTCGACTGGATTTGCGCCGCCGTATAACCGCCGAAGGACATTTCCAGTGTCTTGCGCAGCTGGTCATTGGTGATGCCGAAGGCAGCCGCCTTTTCTGAATCGACAGAGATCGTGGCGGCGATCGCACCATTCTGGGCGTCGGAGGTGACAGAGGTGAATGTGTGGTCGCGGCGCATCGCCTCCATCAGCTTGTTCGACCATTCATTGGTGGTATCGGCGTTCAAGCCCTGCACGACGAGCTGGTACTGGCTGGCGGAACTGCGTCCGCCGAAACGCAGGCTCTGCTGCGGGTTGATGTAGGTGCGGATGCCCGCTACCTTCGACGTGACCTGCCCCAGTTCGGTCAGTACCTGGCTGAGCGGTGCGCGTTCTTCCTTGGGTTTGAGTTCCACAAACATCGAACCGTTGTTCAACGGATTGCGTGAATTGCCGCCGACGATGGAAGTGACATGCACGACAGCAGGGTTCTTGCGGATTTGATCCGCAACCTGCGCCTGGAGATCGCGCATCGCCGTGTAGGAAATATCCTCACGCGCCTGTGTCGAGACCGAAAGACGGCCAATATCTTCCTGCGGAAAGAAGCTCGATGGCAGGGTTTCGAACAGGTAGACCGAGGCGGCGACCGAGGCGAGGAACGAGGCAAGCACGATGCGGCGGTGGGAAAGGCACCAGCCGACGGCCTTGCCGTAAAGGCGCAGCGTGCGCTCGAAGCCGGCATCGAACCAGCGGATGATGGCCGGCGGCCGCGAGGAGTGGCCCGACAGGCGCGAAGCAAGCATCGGCGTCACCGTCAGTGAAACCAGCGCCGAGGCCATGATCGCCAGCGTGACGACCATGCCGAACTCATTGAAGAGCCTGCCGATCACGCCGCCCATCAGCAGAATGGGAATGAAGACGGCCACCAGCGAGACGGACATGGACAGGATGGTGCCGCTGACTTCCGCCGCCCCCTGTAAGGCCGCCTCACGCATGGGCAGGCCTTTTTCATGCAGCCGCAGGATGTTTTCCAGCATGACGATGGCGTCATCCACCACCAGACCCACCGATAACGTCAGCCCGAGTAGCGAGATATTGTCGATACTGTAGCCCAGAACATACATCATGCCGAAGGCGGTGATGAGCGACAAAGGCACGGCAAGGCCCGGAATGATGGTCGCCGTCAGGTGCCCGGTGAAGAGATAGATGACCGCAACCACCAGCCCGATGGTGAGGAACAGGGTGAACTGGACGTCCGAGATCGCATCCTTGATGGCGGTCGAGGCGTCATTCATGACGTGGATATTGACGGATGGCGGCAATTGCTGGTGAAGCGCCGGCAGCTTGGCCTTGATGGCATCGACCACTTCGACCGTATTGGCATCCGGCTGCCGCTGCACGGCGAGAATGATGGCCTGTTCGCCATCGAACCAGCTTCCGGCATTGGTATTGTCGATGCTGTCGGTGACATTGGCGATATCGCCGAGATGGATCGGCGCGCCGTTGTTCGTGGAGACGACCAGCGAACGGAAGGCGGCCGCATTGGTGCGCTGGGTATCGGCCTCGATCGTCAGGCGCTGATTGTCAGTCTGCAAGGCGCCAACGGGCACCTGATTATTCGCCTGGGCGATGGCCGTTGTGACGGTATCGACACCGAGCCCTCTCGCCTGAAGCTGCGTCGGGTCGAGACCGATGCGCACGGCATAGGTTTGCGCACCATAGATGCTCACCTGCGCGACGCCCGAAATGGTCGAGAGAAGCGGCGAGATGATGTTCTCGGCGATCTCATCCACCTTGCTGGTCGGCATTTCCTTGCTGTTGACGGCCAGCAGCAGCACCGGCGCATCGGCCGGATTGGTCTTGCGATAGCTTGGGGTCGTCGTCATGTTGCTCGGCAATTGCCGCTGCGCGCGCGAAATTGCGGCCTGAACATCGGCTGCTGCGGCGTCGATATCGCGGTTGAGATCGAACTGCAGCACGATAGAGCTGTTGCCAAGCGTGTTGGTGGCGCTGATTTCGCTGACCCCGGGAATGGTCTCGAACTGCTTGACCAACGGCGTGGTGACCGATGTGGCCATGGTTTGCGGCGAGGCGCCTGATAACGACGAGGAGACGTTGATTGTCGGAAAATCCACCTTCGGCAGGGCGGCGACGGGCAGCAGGCGGAAGCCGGCAAGTCCGGCCAGCACAAGACCTATGGCGAGAAGTGTGGTGGCGACGGGTCGGTTGATGCAGAAATTAGGGATCATTGGCCGCCAACCTGTTCCTGCGGAATATTGGCGGCCAGATTGGCAGCCGCACCGCCCTTGTCGGAGAATTGCTCGACCACGAACTGGCCGTCGGCAAGTTCGGACTGACCTTCAACGATGATATGTTCGCCGCCATTGAGGCCGCTGGCAATGGCGGTGAGATCGCCATTCGAGCGAGCGACTTCCACCGGTGTCATATGGGCATGGTGGTCGCTATCAACCGTATAGACGAAATTGCCCTTCGGCCCGGGCCGCACGGCAACCGTCGGTACCACGATCATTTCATCGTCGGAGACGAAGTGGGCGGTGACGTTCACCGATTGGCCGGGCCATAAAAGACCGCGGTCATTCTTGAACTCTGCTTTTGCCAGCACGGTGCCCGAGGTCTGGTCCACCGTATTGTCGTAAAAACGCAGGACGCCACGCATCGGCTCGCCGCCCGTTGCCGCAGGATCGACATCCACAGCGGTATCCTTTGTCACGCCTTCACGCAATTGCGGCAGGTAGCGCTGGGAAAGCCGGAAACTGACCGAGATCGGATCATATTTGGTGATCGTCACGATATTGACGCCTGCACTGAGATAGGCGCCGGGGCTGACGGTGATGTCGCCGAGCCGTCCGTCGAACGGAGCACGGATTTCCATATGTTCGAGCGCCACTTGGTCTGACGCGAGCGTTGCCTTGTCGGCATCGATCTTGGCGCTGGCACTGTCGCGCGCTGCCCTGGCCTGATCCAGTACCTGTTGCGATTCCGCGCTCTGCTTGACCAGATTGGCGGCGCGCTGGAAGGCTGCTTCCGTCTGCTCCAGCGTCGCCTGGTCGGCGGCGATGTTGGCCTTGTCCTTGTCGACGGCGGCACGGGCGATGCGATCATCCAGTTTGAGGATCAGATCCCCCGCCTTGATGTGCTGGCCGTCCTTCGCGCTGATTTCCGTGACGAGGCCGGCCTGAAGCGGTGCGATGTTGGTGATATCGGCTGCAACCGCCCATCCCGTCGCCGCTGCATCCATCGGCAGCGTCGCCTTGGCGACGGCGATGGTGCTGACCGTGGGTGGTCCGCCATTGCGTCGTCCGCCGCCCTGTCTTTGTCCTGACTGCCGGGCCGGTGGTTGGCCGTTTTGGGAGGATTGCGTTGTGGTTTCGGCGCCGGGCTGCGGAGACGCGCTGGCAAATTGTTTGAGATAGGGAATTCGATCGAGCGGCAGGCGGTCCCTAAAATACCAGGTACCGGCGGCTGCGATGGCAAGAACGCTAAGGGCGGTCCAGAAACGTTTCATCTGACGATTCCGCGTAATGAGAGTACATGTTTCCCGAACATGTGCGGCAAGCCTTGGGAGCAGCTTTCCCCCACAAGACACCCAATGCGCTGCAAAATCACCTTAAACTTTTGTAATGGCGGCGACAATGCCCGCGGCTGCATCGCCTTGCCACGCAGGGGCTGGAGCACTTTCGGACAAGGTTGCCCGGTCCTAATCCTCATGCTCGGTCATTGCTATGTTCGCCACCGGCTCTGGCAAACTAAAAAAGCCGCCTCGTTTCCGGGGCGGCTTCGATGGGGCGGCGGGATGCCGAGCGTCAGAAGGCGCGGATGGCGTTGCGTGTCGTAATCACGTCCTGTGCAACATTGCCCGTCGTTGCCGGAACGGAGCCGACGAGATCCAGGAACTTGTAAAGTTCTGTCGCCTGCGAATTGGTGACGTAGATGATGTCGCGATCCTGCATCGGGAACTTCGTGGTGGCGAAGAAAGTCGACGGATCGCGCAGATTGGCGCGGAAGATGACCGGAATTTCCTGCCCGGGGAATTTCGACGTATCGATGCCGAGCTTCACGAGAAGATCGCGTCTCACGGTACGATAGATATAGACCTGCGCGGGGTCTGCACGGGAATCGAGCAGACCGCCGGCTTTGCCGAGCGCATCCGAAAGCTTGAGATTGGCGTCTTCGAACTCGAAACGTCCGTTCAGGCCGGAAGCGCCGAAGGCGAGATAGGTGCGGCGCTCACGCTCAACCATGATCGTATCGCCCGGAACCACATAGATATTTTCCGATGGCGTGCTGACGAGGTGGTTGTAGTTGACGCGCGCAGTCTTGCCGCGGCGGATCAGCGTAACGTAGGATTCGATATTCGGCGCGCTGAGGCCCTTGGCATAGGAGATGACGTCAAGAACGCGATCGCCCGCTTCCGAAAGCTGGACCTTTGTCGGCTCCTTGACGTCGCCGAGCACGGAGGCCTGTGCGGAGCGGCTGGAAATCTTGGTAATGAGGACTTGCGGTTCGATGGCGCGGTTGGCGAGCCGCTCCTCGATTTCGGTCTGCACATCCTCGACATTGCGGCCGGTGGCGCGAATCTTGCCAGCATAGGGAACGCTGATGTTGCCCTCGCGGTCCACAGTCTGGTTCGGCAGGCTGATGAAGTTACCGGGACGGCTGCCGGCATCATTGGGAATGAACAGGCCACCCGCCTGGCTCTCAAAGATCGCCACCTGCACCACGTCGCCGACACCCATCGGCAGCGCCGGCACGCCACCCTTGCCGCCGCCGAAGCTGCCGAGCAGGGTGGTATTGGTGGTGTCCCCAACGTAATTGAGAACGGCGCTGTTGACGTCGATCAGTGCGTAGTCGACGCCTGCGGTCTTTTGTTTGTCCTTGGACGCAAATTTTACGGATGCGTTGGATTCGATCGTGGCCGCATCAGGGCCGGAGGCCGCAGTGACTGTGCAACCCGAAAGTGCTGCAGAGGCAAGCAGGATCGAAACATTCAATAAACGCATTTGGTCCTCAAAAATGAATTCCGTCCGAAAAGTGGAAATAAGCCGGACACCGTATTAGTTTTTAAAAATAAGCACATCTTACATGACACCGGTAAAGGAAATCCCAACCGGCATTACATCCCTTCAGCGGAATCGCAGTCCGAGATGTCTACATTCCCCAATCAAGCATATGCCTAAATTAAGGTGATGCTTCAAGTTCTTCATCGCTCAACCGCACCGGAAAATCAGAAGCAGGATCGATATTCGAATTCCCCGAGGGCGTCAGTATTGTTGCTTTTCAATATTCAGTTATCGTCATAATCTCTTTGATTGCCGCATTGCGCTAGTGCAGTTTTGTCACGCTTGCACGGTTTCTTTTTCGATTGATGTTGATGATGTCTAATCAATTGTTTTATAAAATTATTTTCCTTGTATGGGGCCGAAGCATCCTGAAAGAAGGAGCTTCAGGCAGCTGTCCGGTCGTCGTTTGCACTAATCGGCTCTCCCGCTGAAGCACCGGCGCCGCGTCGGCGATGCGCCGAGGCAGGCAAAGCCACCCATTCATATATCCCAAAACGTATAGCGACCATCTGAACAAGAGCGGGCAGGGCAATGCCGATGATTGTCGTGATCGCCAACAGGCTGGCCATGTCTGTTACGTGGAGCAACTTCACCGCGACAGCCCGACCAAAGCCGATTGCAATTATATGCATCACATAAATGCCGACGGACAGCTGGCCCAGTGTCTTGAACATCAATGAAATCGCGTTCTCGCGAATAACCAATCGTTGTGAAATTGTGATAGTCAAAAATATGCCGAGGATTGCGGATAAGAACGGAAGCCGTTCGGGGATTTCAATTAGCCACGATAAACCGGTGGAAATCGCAAATGCGGCCAGAAGCAGGAGACACGAGCGCATCGTGTATCGCCGTTGCTGAAAGCCATACTGCTTGGCGACAATGCCGAGCATGAAATAGATGAAGCCATATGCGATGTCCCACGGTACAGGCTGGCTGTGCAGATAAACGAAGACGAGAATGAAGAGGGCGAGCGCAAACACCATGCGGACAAGCGGGGGTACCCACGCAAATATATAGGATGCCAGTTGGCAGAAAAAGAGTGCGTAGAGAAACCAGAAGGGACTGATCGGGTTCCAAAGAATTCCCAACACCCTTGTAAAGTCAATGGTCGTGTTGGTGAGACCTAAATGTCCCATCATCACCATCAGGCTGCCATGCAGAACCGACCAAAATAGATAGGGATAAACGATGTTTTTTCCGAGCTTGGCGAAAAAATCATTCGGGGCGGTATTTTCTCCGGAGAAGAACAATCCCGACACGAAGAAAAAAAGCGGCATATGGAAGGTGTAAATTGCATAGTCGGCAAAACTCAAGAGGGTGAAGTGTGGGGGTGCGCCAGAACCATTTAGGCCTCTTTCCGCGTGGCCGAAAACTACGAGGACAATACACAGGCCCTTGGCAACATCATAACTGTCGTCGCGCTGCTTTTTAGCTTCCATGCAAGCCCTCAATAGGAGTTTTTATGGACGGATGTAGACTGAAGTCGCTGCTTCATCACGCCCGTTCAGCCAGGGCGAAATTCACGGTATCTGCGAATTCCCTCAGGAAGCGCTCGCGTGAGAAGCGGGCGGCATTGTCAATGCAGGCGTTCTTGTCGAAACGGTCGGAGTTGTCGACGAACTCCTGGACCGCGGCACAAATCGCCTCCGGTGTTTGCTCGCCAAAATAAAGGCCGGTCGGTTGGTTCGAGGCGCCGAGCGGAACGACGGTTTCCAGCACGCCGCCCTTGCCATAGGCGATGACCGGGGTGCCGAGTGCCTGGGATTCGACGGGAACGATGCCGAAATCATCTTCCGCGGCAAAAACGAAAGCCTTGGCTTCCGCCATGTATTTGTGAAGCTCCTCATTGCCGACAAAACCGAGGATTTCGACATTCGGCGCGGCGACTTCGCGGATGCGTTTCATGTCCGGCCCGTCGCCGATGACGACAAGCCGTTTGTCGGGCATCTTCGCGAAGGCTTCCACGATCAGGTGCACCTTCTTGTAGGGCACCAGCCGTGAGGCGGTGACGAAATAATCGCCTTTCCTGTCGGAAGGGGAAAGATGCGCGGTATCGACCGGCGGGTATATCACCGTGGAATCACGTCCATAACATTTGCGCACGCGGCTGCGGATGAATTTGGAATTCACCGTCATCAGATCGACGCCATGCGTGGTGCGGATATCCCACATGCGGATGTAGTGGAGAATGGCGCGCGCAATCCACGAGGCGAAGCCGCGATTGAGCCGGGTTTCCTTGAGATATTGATGCTGGAGATCCCACGCATAGCGAATGGGGCTGTGGATATAGGAGACGTGAAACTGGCCGGGACCGGTGATGACGCCCTTGGCGACCGCATAGCTGGATGAGATGACGAGGTCATAACCGCTGAGATCGAACTGCTCGATGGCGAGCGGCATCAGCGGGAGATAGGAGCGATATTTTTTGCGGGCGAAGGGCAGCTTCTGGATGAAGGAGGTGTTGACGGGACGTCCGCCGAGAAAGCCCCGATCGCGCTCGCTCATGAAGTCGACGAGGCAATATAGATCCGCGTGAGGATAAATTTCGAGAAGGTTGTGAAGCACTTTTTCGGCCCCACCTCGGTCGGTGAGCCAGTCATGCACGATTGCCGTCTTCATAATTTCCTCAATAATTTCAACGTAATAAAAATGTATTGTCCGCTTTTGAACAAGCTCGGCGGTATCGAATATCAGGTCTGTTTGCAGCGCTTGAAAACACGGCTGCGGGAAGGCGAATAAGGTAACGATAAATAAGAATAGGCGGTTATGTCCGTCGTAGTCCGATCTTCAATAGCACTTTCTTCGCAAATGCGAAACAACCAAGCTGCGTAATTCTCCGCCGTCGTTTTCCTTCGCGCGCAGCAATATCCGCCGTCCCGGTTCGCTCTTTCTCGTTTCCCTGAAAAATCCTGTTTCCGGTTCTCAGATACCGGAAAACCGTCATCGCGCCGCATGGTCATTGACAAGGCGTCTTATCAAGATATTCTGTTATAAAGATGCATATAACATAATAATGGAACATCGAGTTGGGACAACGAGCTGGGAGCTTGACCATGAGACGTAAAATTGCATTTCTCACCACCGCCGCACTGTTGCTGGCGCCGGGTATGATGATGGCCGCGGATAAGGGTGGCGTCATCAACGTCGCGACGATCGGTGAGCCGCCGACACTTGACCCGATGGCCTCGACCGCCGATCTGGTCGGCATCGTCACGCAGCATATTTTCGAGACGCTCTACACCTTCGACAAGGGCTGGAAGGTGACGCCGCTCCTGGCCGAAAGCCTTCCTGAGATCAGTGCGGATGGCAAAACCTACACCATCAAGCTGCGCCAGGGCATCAAGTTCCATGACGGCAGCGACATGACCTCGGAAGATGTCGTCGCCTCGCTCGGCCGCTGGATGAAGATCGCCTCGCGCGGCAAGCAGGCCGCCGGTTTCATCGACAATATTTCCGCGCCCGATGCCGGAACGGTGACGATCACCCTCAAGCAGCCCTATGCGCCGCTGACCTCGCTGCTGGCTTTCAACAATTCGGCCGCCATTATCCTGCCGGCTGAAAAACAGGCGGAGCCGATGGCCGAATTTGTCGGCACCGGTCCTTATATGCTGAAGGAGCGCAAGGCGGATCAATATATCCAGCTCGTGCGTTTTGATGGTTACAAATCCCGTGACGGTGAAAGCGATGGTTATGGTGGTGCGCGCCATCAGTATCTCGATGAAATCCGCTTCGTTCCGGTGCCTGATCCGAATACCCGCGTCGAAGCCGCTGTTTCCGGACAATATGACTATGTCGATTCCATTCCCGTGGAGTCCTTCGACAAGGTGAAGTCTTCATCGGCCTCGCAGCCGATGATGCTGAAGCCATTCGGTTTCCCGGTCTTCGTGTTCAACACCAAGGAGGGACTTGCTTCCAAGCTTGAGGTCCGCAAGGCCGTGGCCGAAGCGCTGAACATGGAAGACATGCTGGCTGCCGCATTCGGCAGCACGGATTTCTACGCGCTTGACGGCGCCTATTACCCGGACAATTTCTCCTGGCACACGGAAGAGGGCGTCGAAGGCAACTATAATGTCGGCAACCCCGAAGCCGCTGCCGAAAAGCTGAAGGCAGCCGGTTATAATGGCGAGCCGCTGCGCATCCTCACCAGCCGCCAATATGAATTCCATTACAAGATGGCGCAGGTGGCGGCGGAATATCTGAAGCTTGCCGGCTTCAAGGTGGATATGCAGGTGGTGGACTGGGCGACGCTGACGCAGCGCCGCGCAGACCCGAAGCTCTGGGACATTTACATCAGTCACAGCCCCTTCCTGCCGGAACCGGCGCTAATGGGCGCCTTGTCCACAAGCTCGCCGGGCTGGTGGGATACGCCGGCACGCAAGGCGGCAGTTGACGCCTTCACCTCGGAAGCCGATCCGGAAAAGCGCATTGCGCTGTGGGCTAACGTACAGAAGACGATCTATGCCGAGCTGCCGCTCATCAAGATCGGCGATTTCAACGCTGCGGCCGCCAAATCCAACAAGCTTGAAGGTGTCGATCCGGCTCCGTGGCCGTATTTCTGGAATGCTTCGGTTACGAAGTAAGACCGGCTGGCAATCGGGCGTCGGGCTTTGCATCCGGCGCTCTTTCATACCGGACCTGTGTGCCTGCTTCGCCTCTGCCCTCATTCCTGTGCTTGTCACGGGAATCCAGTCGACGCGCGTCTGCGCGGCGAGAAGGGTCCTTTCAGCCCAAGGACTTGGGGCTGGCTAGATTCCTGTGACAAGCACAGGAATGAGGGTGGAGTATGAGGACATGCGAAGAGAACGTTCGATTTTACTACTGCGAGTGCCGGAATTGCCGGCACCCTCGAGAACTCAGTTCAACCGTCGCCTGATCGCGGCCTATCACACGCTTCGGAGCCTTGATACGTGATACGGTATATTTTCCAAAGACTTGCAGGAATGATCGTGGTGATGTTCCTCGTCGTCACCATCGTTTTCGTCATCCTGCGCGTCACTCCCGGAGACCCGGCCGCCGTGATGCTGGGGCCGGATGCCTCGGCGCAGGATATTGCCGAGCTGCGCACCCGGCTTGGTCTCGATCAGTCGCTTGGCGTGCAATATCTCTATTATATCGGCCAGTTGCTGAAGGGCGATCTCGGCCAGTCGATCTTCCTCAACATGCCGGTTGGATCGGCACTGCTGGACCGGGCGGAGCCGACTTTCTTCCTGACGATTTTTTCGCTGCTGATCGCCAGCGTCATAGCGCTTCCCATCGGCATCTACGCCGCTTACCGGCGCGGTTCCTTCGTGGATCAGGCCGCGACCACCATTGCGATGCTGGCGGCGAGCATTCCGAGCTTCTGGCTGGGCCTCATTCTCATGCAGGTCTTTGCCGTGCGGCTCGATCTGTTTCCGGTTTCGGGTTATGGCGGGCCGGGTGCCAGCTTCATCGAGCGCATGTATCACCTGACCTTGCCGGCCATCGCGCTCGGCCTCGTTTCCTCCGCGCTCATTCTGCGCTTCACCCGCGCCTCAATGCTGGATGTTCTCGGTGACGATTATGTCCGCACGGCCAGAGCCAAGGGCGTCAAGGAGCGCCGGGTGGTGATGAAACATGCGCTGAAGAATGCGCTCATTCCCATCCTCACCGTGCTTGGCCTCACCGCTGCCGTGCTGATTTCCGGCGCAGTGGTAACGGAAACCGTCTTCGGCCTGCCGGGCGTCGGCAATCTCGTCGTCTCAGCCGTGCTGCGGCGGGATTATCCGGTCATTCAGGGCGCGCTTCTCATCATCGCCGGGCTTTACGTGCTCATCAATTTTGCAATCGACATGCTTTATTTGCTGGTCGATCCGAGGGTTCGTTACTGATGGCCGATATTGTTTCCACCACCCCGCCGGCGCGCAACCCGACCATCCTGTTCATTCGGCGTCTCCTGAAGCGCAAGACGGTCGCTGCCGGTCTTATCGTTCTCGTCGTCTTCGTGCTGCTTGCCGTTTTCGCGCCGATGATTGCGCCTTATTCGCCGTCGAAACTGTCGATTGTGAACCGCCTGAAGCCGCCGAGCGAAATTTACTGGTTCGGCACCGACGAGTTCGGCCGCGACGTATTTTCCCGCACCATCTATGCCGGAAGACTGTCGCTTTTGGTCGGGGCCGCCGTGGTGGCGCTTTCGGCGCTGATCGGCATCACGCTCGGCCTGCTCGCCGGTTTTTTCCAGAAACTGGATACGCCGATTGCGCGCCTGATCGATGCCATGATGGCCTTTCCGGATATTCTGCTGGCGATTGCGCTGGTCGCCGCACTCGGTCCGTCGCTGACGACTGTCATCATCGCGCTTGCCGTCGTTTATTCGCCGCGCCTTGCCCGCATCGTGCGCGCCTCGACGCTGGTAATCCGTGAGTTGCCCTATGTGGAGGCGGCGAAGGCGCTTGGCATTTCCACCTTCCACATCATGACGCGGCATGTGCTGCGCAATCTGGTCTCGCCCATCCTCGTGCAATGCACCTTCCTTTTCGCCAGCGCTATGCTGGCTGAGGCGGGCCTTTCCTTTCTGGGGCTCGGTGTCAGCCCCGAAATACCCACCTGGGGAACCATGATCTCCGCTGGCCGCCAATATATCGGTCAGGCTGACTGGATGACCTATTTCCCCGGCTTTGCCATCATTCTTTCCGTGCTGTCGCTGCAAATGGTCGGCGACGGGCTGCGGGACATGCTCGACCCAAGACTGCGAAGGGATTTGTAAGATGACTTCAGGCGAACAGGCAAACACGCCTCTTCAAGCTCCCATTCTTCTCACCAATGTCAAACCCGTCGGTTTCGGAAAGGGGGCGTCCCAGGCCTCGACCGATATTCTGATCGGCGGCGATGGCAAGATTGCCGCGGTAGGCTCTGCCCTGCAGGCGCCTGCGGATGCACAGCGTATCGATGCCAAGGGCGCTTTCATCTCGCCCGGCTGGGTGGATCTGCACGTGCATATCTGGCACGGCGGCACCGATATCTCCATCCGCCCCTCCGAATGCGGGGCGGAACGCGGCGTCACGACGCTGGTGGATGCCGGTTCGGCAGGCGAGGCGAATTTTCACGGTTTCCGCGAATATATCATCGAACCCTCGAGAGAGCGCATCAAGGCCTTTCTCAATCTCGGCTCCATCGGCCTTGTTGCCTGCAACCGGGTGCCGGAACTGCGCGACATCAAGGATATCGACCTAGATCGTATCCTCGAATGTTACGCCGAAAACAGCGAGCATATTGTGGGCCTGAAGGTGCGGGCGAGCCATGTCATCACCGGTTCCTGGGGTGTGACGCCGGTCAAGCTCGGCAAGAAGATCGCCAAGATCCTGAAAGTGCCGATGATGGTGCATGTGGGTGAACCGCCCGCACTCTATGACGAGGTGCTGGAAATCCTCGGCCCCGGTGATGTCGTGACCCATTGCTTCAACGGCAAGTCGGGCTCCAGCATCATGGAAGACGAGGACCTGTTCAACCTTGCCGAACGCTGCGCCGGTGAAGGCATCCGGCTGGATATCGGCCATGGCGGCGCCTCCTTCTCCTTCAAGGTGGCGGAAGCGGCAATTGCACGCGGCCTGTTGCCGTTCTCGATCTCGACGGATTTGCATGGCCATTCGATGAATTTCCCGGTCTGGGACCTGGCGACGACCATGTCGAAGCTGCTGTCGGTTGATATGCCGTTCGAAAATGTCGTCGAGGCCGTTACCCGTAATCCGGCCTCCGTCATCCGCCTCGATATGGAAAACCGTCTCGATGTTGGCAGCCAAGCCGACTTCACCATTTTCGATCTCGTGGATTCCGATCTGGAAGCGACCGATTCAAATGGCGATGTGGCGCGCCTGACGCGTCTGTTCGAGCCGCGTTACGCGGTCATCGGTGCCGAGGCGATTGCCGCCAGCCGTTATATTCCAAGGGCGCGCAAGCTGGTGCGCCACAGCCATGGTTACTCCTGGCGCTGAACCGGAATGGAAAGGCGGGGGTATGCCCTGCGCCTTCCGCAGACATTACGGGATACCCGTCCCGGCATTATGAGGAATTCGCGTGAAACAGTCTTCGCTTGATGCAGAAGGGCACCTTTCGCCCTATGACCGGCTCGCTGCGCTCGGCATCTCCCTGCCGCCGCCGCCGCCGCCAATTGCCAATTTCGTCACCCATGTGGTGGAAGGCAACATGCTTTATCTCTCGGGCCAGGGGCCGCGGGAAGAAAACGGCCATCTCTATGCCGGCAAGGTGGGCGCGGAAATCGGGCTGGAAGAGGCCTATAATCATGCGCGTCTCACCGGCATCAATCTGCTTGCCGTCATGCATGAGGCGCTGGGTGATCTGTCGCGGGTGAAAAAAGTGGTCAAGCTGCTCGGCATGGTCAATGCCGTCAGCGATTTCCGCGATCATCCGAGCGTTATCAATGGCTGCTCCGATCTCTTCATCGATGTATTCGGCGATGCGGGACAACATGCCCGCTCCGCCGTGGGTTTCGGCTCATTGCCGGGCAACATCACCGTCGAGATCGAAGCCATCGTCGCGCTCAAGGGGTGAGGCCGTTTAATGGTTGCGCCAGCCCATCAGCTTTTCGATCCGTTCCGCCGAGACCCTGACCTGTTCGGTATAGTGGTTCTCGTCCGCCAGCACCTTTTGCTCCGGCAGCACGATGGAAATCGTCGCGACGCATTCGCCCCTGTTGTCGCAGATCGGCGAGGCGATGCAGGCGACGGCGTAGTCGGATTCGGCGACCTGTATCGACAGCCGGTCATGGAAAGCGGCGCCTGCCGATTGCGACAGGGTCTCCGGGTTGATTTCCGCGCGGCCGGTGGGCGAGGTGCGGGCGCAGCGCTTGAACAGTTCGACACGCTCCGCCTCCGGCAGATGGCCGACGAGAAGGCGGCCGGATGCCGTCCAGTTCAGGGGAACACGGGTGCCGACGCGCGACGCGACCTGAAAATGGCTTGGACCATCGGCCATGGCCAGAACAAGCATATGGTCGCCGTCGCGGCCGCAAAGCTGCACCGTCTCGCCCGCATGGCGGCAGAGATCGTGCATTTCGTGGGTGGCGACACCCATGAAATCCAGCGAGCGGGCATAGGCGAGGCCATAGTGGTAAAGCCGTGCGCCGAGCCAGATATTGCCATCGGCATTGCGCGCCAGCATGTTCTTTTCGACGAGATCGTCGATGATCACATAGACCGTGGAAAGCGGCGCCTTGATGGCCTTGGCAATCGCGTAAGCGCTGGCGGGAGAACCGGTTTCATAAAGGTAATCAATCACCTGAAGCGCACGGTCGATGCCGCTGACGCGGGAGCGCTTGGCCGCCTTCGCATCCGGGTTTTCCGTCGCGTCGGAGAGCGCGGTTGAAGATGTTTCGTCCAGTCTCTGGGCGTCCAATTTTGGCTCCTCATGCATTTTGAGAAGCTATTACATTATTATGGCATATATGTCGATGCCCATCGCATCGCAAGGACAGGAGAAAGACATGACCGAGGATATCAGAAGCAGGATCGGCCTTCGCCCGGTCATCAACGTCTCGGGCACCATGACCTCGCTCGGCGCTTCCATCGTCGTTCCGGAAGCGGTCGAGGCCATGGCGGCCATCCTGCCGCAATTCGTCGAGATCAATGATCTGCAGCGCAAGGCGAGCGCGGTGATTGCGAGGCTGACGGGCGGCGAGGCTGGTTTTGTCACGGCCTCATGCTCCTCCGGCATCAGCTTGGCCGTGGCGGGTGCGATCACCGGCAACAATCTGCTGGCCATCGAAAAACTGCCTGATGTGACACCGGAAAAGAACGAGGTTCTGGTGCAGATGGGGCATGTGGTGAGCTATGGCGCACCGGTGGATCAGGCGATCCGGCTCGGAGGCGGCAAGGTGGTGCTGATCGGGCAGGCGACATCGACGCATCGTTTTCACATGGAAAACGCCATCACCGAAAAAACGGCGGCGGCGGTTTATGTCGTCTCGCACCATGTGGTGGACTACGGCCTGCTGCATCTTTCCGAATTCGTTGAAATTGCCCATGCCAAGGGCGTGCCTGTCATCGTTGATGCCGCTTCCGAATATGACCTGAAACTGTTTCTGGCCACAGGCGCGGATGTGGTGCTCTATTCCGGCCATAAGTTCCTCGGTGGCCCCACGTCAGGCATCGTCGCCGGAAGTAAGGAACTGGTGCGCAACGCCTTCCTGCAGAATATGGGCATCGGCCGTGGCATGAAAGTCGGCAAGGAAAGCATCTATGGTGTCATGGCGGCACTGGAAGCCTGGGAAAAGCGCGACCATGCCGGCATTCGCGAGCGCGAAACCGGCTATCTCGCCCTCTGGAAAAAGACGCTGGACGGGCGCCCGGGTGTGACGGCGCTGATCGAGCCCGACCCGACCAATAACCCACTCGACCGGCTGCGTGTCATCATCAATGCCGAAGAAGCGCATATCACCGCATGGGACCTGACGACGGCGCTGGCTAAGGGCAATCCTCCGATCATCACCCGCGATCACGAGGTGGAGCATCGTTACTTCTATCTCGACCCCTGCAATCTGCATCCCGGTCAGGAAACCATCGTGGCCTCCCGGCTGGCGGAGGAGTTGGACAAGGCACGCGCCTCCAACGAGGTGATTGCGACGCCATTCGAAGATCGCAGCCGCCACCGTTTCGACGGCATGCTGCGCTGGCCTGATTGAGTAAGCGAGCGGGTGCCGCGAGTTTCTTCTCCCCGAGGGGGAGAAGTCCGCGGCAGCGGGATGAGGGGGCTAGCGTCCCGAAATTCGGTGAGGGTGCCCCCTCATCCGACCCTTCGGGCCACCTTCTCCCCGGCGGGGAGAAGAAGCAAGCCGCGACGCCGAGCCTGAACAGTTCAAACGAGAAGAAAAGAAGGGAACGATCATGACCATGCCGCAGGCAGCACCGCTTAGTGCCGAAGATGCCGTGCTTTCCGTCCGCAATCTCACCACGTCCTTTTTCGTGGATGGCGGCTGGAAACCCGTGGTGCGTGATATTTCCTTCGATGTCGGCCCCGGCGAGACGGTTGCGATCGTCGGCGAAAGCGGTTCGGGCAAAAGCGTGACATCGCTCTCCATCATGCGGCTGCTGGACCGGGAAAGCAGCAGGGTTGAGGGTGAAATCCTGCTCGGTGGTCGCAACCTGCTTTCCCTTTCCGAAGACGCCATGCGGCGGGTGCGGGGCAACGAGGTGGCCATGATCTTCCAGGAGCCGATGACCAGCCTCAATCCGCTCTTCACCATTGGCGACCAGATTTCCGAAGCCCTGCTGTGCCATCAGCCGATGTCGAAAGCCGATGCGCGGGCAGAGACGATTCGGTTGCTGGAAAAGGTCCGCATCCCCTCGGCCGCTTCGCGTTTCGATGAATATCCGCACCGCTTTTCCGGCGGCATGCGTCAGCGGGTGATGATCGCCATGGCGCTCGCTTCCCGGCCGAAGCTGTTGATCGCCGACGAGCCGACGACGGCGCTCGACGTGACCATTCAGGGCCAGATTCTCGATCTCATCAAGACGCTTCAGGAAGAGGAGGGCACCTCTGTCCTGTTCATCACCCACGATATGGGCGTGGTGGCGGAGATCGCCGACCGTACCGTCGTCATGTATCGTGGTGAGCAGGTGGAAGTCGGCGCGACGGCAGATATCTTCCATCGCGGCAAACATCCCTATACCCGGGCGCTTCTGTCCGCCGTCCCGGTTCTCGGGTCGATGACGGGTGAGGAAAGACCGCTCCGCTTTCCCATCGTCAACACCACCACGGGTGAAACGCAGGAGCCGGCACGCCCGGCCGATACCGTCGATGCCAGCGCCCAGCCGGTGCTCAAGGTGGAAGGGCTGACCAAGCGTTTCGACATCCACTCCGGCCTGCTGGGACGGCTCAGCGGCCGCGTCCACGCGGTGGAAAACGTGTCCTTCGATCTGAGGGCCGGCGAAACATTGTCGCTGGTGGGCGAAAGCGGCTGCGGCAAGTCGACCACCGGTCGCGCCATCATGCGGCTGATCGAGCCGGATGCCGGTTTGGTGGTGGTCAATGGCGAGAATATTCTCGCCCTCGACAAGATGGGCATGCGCGAAATGCGCAAGACGGTGCAGATGATCTTTCAGGACCCTTTCGCCTCGCTCAACCCGCGCATGACGGTGGGTGCGGCAATTGCCGAACCGTTTCTGGAGCACCGCATGGGCAGCGCCCGCGAGGCGAAGGAGGTGGTGGCCGACATGCTGGAAAAGGTCGGCCTGTCGCCGGATATGGCGACACGTTACCCGCACGAGTTTTCCGGCGGCCAGCGCCAGCGCATCTGCATTGCCCGCGCGCTGGCGCTGCAGCCGAAGGTCATCGTCGCCGATGAAAGCGTGTCGGCACTGGATGTCTCGATCAAGGCGCAGGTCATCAACCTGATGCTGGATCTGCAGCAGAGCCTCGATCTCGCCTTCCTGTTCATTTCCCATGATATGGCGGTGGTGGAGCGCGTGAGCCACCGTGTGGCGGTGATGTATCTCGGCGAGATCGTCGAAATCGGCCCGCGTGCTGCTGTCTTCGACAATCCGCAGCATGATTATACCCGCAAGCTGATGGCCGCGGTGCCGGTACCGGATCCGGACCGCCGGAATACGCGGCGCGGTGCGGCGAATGACGAGCTGAAAAGCCCCATCCGTCCGGTCGATTATGCGGTCAATCCGCGGGCGTATCGCGAGGTTTCACCCGGACACCTCGTGGCGCTCTGATTGCTGCCCCGTTTTCCCGGAGCGCGGCGCTTTACACGGGGGGACATTCTTCTATACCGCTTCTGGCCGCGTGACACCGATCACGCGCGGAAGGCGGATCATGGCGGTAGCGGAAAAGCAGTGGCGCAAAAGCTTCGAGACGGCAGCGGCGTTGATGCTGTCACGTTTCGATGCCGTGCTCGGCGTGGTGGCCGCGTTGATCCTTGCGGCCCTTCTCGTGGTGGTGCTGGTCAATGTCGCCCTGCGTTACCTGTTCCATACCGGCTTCATCGGCGCGGAAGATCTCGGCATATGGCTCAATGTGGCGATGATCGCCGTCGGCGCACCGCTCAGCCTCAAAAGCGCATTGGCAATGCGGCTCGATGTCTTCGTGCGCTTCCTGCCGCAGCGGTTTCATACCGTCACTGAAATTCTGGCCGATGCATTTTCCTTCGTCGCGGCGCTCATCCTCGCTTTCGGCGGGGTGGAGATCGCGGCGATGCTGGGCGGTACGTCGCCGACGCTCGGCCTGCCGGAATGGGTGCGTTTCGGCTTTCTCGGCGCGGGCGGCGGGCTGATCTTTGTCTATCTGGCGCTTCAGCGTTTCAGCGAAGGCAAGATGCTCGCCGTTCTGCTGTCCATGGCCATCGCACTTGCGGCCTATGTTGGCCTGCCGGGGGTGTTTGTCGATACCAACCTGCCGCCGAGCCTGTTTCTGGCGCTGACGGCGGCGGTGGGACTGGTTCTGGCGGCACCGCTGGCTCACGCTTTTCTTGCCGCCGCTTATGTGGCGATTGCCTTCGGCAGCACCTTGCCGGAGCCGGCCATCGTTTCCTCGACCGTAACAGGCATGTCGAAATTCCTGCTGCTCGCCATCCCATTCTTCCTGCTGGCCGGAAGCCTGCTGACGATATCCGGTGTCGCCAACCAGCTCGTCCGTTTCGCCGCTTCCGTCGTTGGCCACCGCCGGGCGGGTCTGGCGCAGACGACGCTTCTGACCAGCGTGCTGTTTTCCGGCGCGTCCGGCTCATCGGTCGCCAACGCCGCCTTCGGCGCTTCCACCTTCCAGCCGGAACTCGTCAAACACGGTTATCCGCCGGCGCAGGCGGGCGCGATCATCGCCGCGACATCCGTGCTGGACAATGTCATTCCGCCCTCCATCGCTTTCCTGATCCTCGCCACGGCCACCAATCTTTCGGTTGGTTCCCTGCTGGTCGGCGGCTTTTTCGCCGGCGGGCTGATGGCGGTCTGCCTCGGCGTGGCGATCCATTTGAGCGTGCGCAGCGTCGATACCCTGCCACGCGCGTCTGGGGCAGAGCGATGGCGCTCGGCCATCGCCGCCATACCGGCCTTCGGCCTCGGCGTCATCGTGGTGGTCGGCATCCGTATTGGCATCGTCACCACCACGGAAGCGGCGGCCCTTGCGGCGCTCTATACGCTGCTTCTCGGCTTCGGTTACCGGCTGGGCGTGGGCCGCATTTTCGCGACCTTCCGGCAATCGGCCGGGGAGGCGGCAGCAATTGGTCTTCTGATCGGCACCGCCGGTCCTTTCGCCTTTCTGCTGGCGGTGGACAATGTCTCCGGCCTCGTCACGGATTTTGTCACTTTGCTTGGCGGCAGCAAGATCGCCGTATTGCTGCTCTCCAATCTCATCCTGCTGGCGGTCGGTCTGGTGCTGGATATCGGCGCGGCGATCCTGCTCTTCGGGCCCATCCTGCTGCCCGCTGCCGTGGCGTCCGGCATCGATCCCATTCATTTCGGTGTCATTCTGGTGGTCAATCTGATGATCCACGGCCTGACACCGCCGCTCGGCATGCTCATCTTCGTGGTCAGCGGCGTGACCCGTGTTCCGGCGGCAGCACTTTTCCGGGCGGTCATTCCCTATCTCGTCTCGTTGCTCGTTGCCCTCGCCATTTTATGCCTATGGGCCATATTGTTTTAAGTCAGAGGTTTTTGTCATGAGCATTATCGATCGCCGCCATCTCCTCAAACTCTCCGCCCTCGGTGCCGCGACGCTTGCCGCACCGGCCCTGATGCGCCCGGCGCAGGCCAGAACCCGCCGCCTCACGGTCGCATCGCTATTTGCCGACGACAAGCCGGAGACGAAGATCTGGGTGAAGATCAGCGAGCTGGTGGAGGCGAAGCTGCCCGGTCGTTTCCGCTTCAACATCGTCAAGAGCGGCGCCCTGGGCGGCGAAAAGGAAGTGGCGGAAAACATCCGCCTCGGTTCGGTTCAAGCCAGCCTCTCCACCGTCTCTTCCCTGTCCGGCTGGGTGCCGGAACTGCAGATCCTCGATCTGCCCTTCTTGTTTCGAGATAGTGAACATGTGCGCAAGGTGGTGACGGGAGAGACCGGCGAAGAACTGAAGACAAAGCTTGCCGCACAGCAATTCGTCGCCGCCGATTTCATCAATTACGGCGCACGTCATCTTCTGGCCAAGGAGCCTGTGACCCGGCCGGAACAGTTGAAGGGCAAGAAAATCCGCGTCATTCAGAGCCCGTTGCACACCAGATTGTGGAGCGCCTTCGGCATGACGCCGGTCGGCATTCCGATCACCGAGACCTATAATGCGCTGGCGACCGGGGTGGCCGACGCCATGGACCTCACCAAATCGGCCTATGCCGGTTTCAAGCTTTACGAGGTCGTGCCTTATCTGACCGAGACTGGCCATATCTGGGCCTCGGGCGTTGTCTATTACGGTGCAGCCTTCTGGAACCAGCTGGACGATGAGGAAAAGAAGATACTCTTGGAAGCCTCCAGCGAAGGTGCCCGTTATTTCAACCAGTTGATCGTGGAAGATGAAGTAAAGTCCGTCGACCTTGCGCTCTCGAAGGGTGGCAAGGTGCTGCAGCCGGAAATGCTGGATGAATGGCGCAAGAGCGCGCAGGGCGTCTGGCAGGATTTTGCCGGAATTGTCGGCGGTCTCGAAAAGATCGAGGCGATCCAGTCTATCTGAGGCAGCCGCATCGGACATGAAAGGGGAAGGCGCTTTTGCGCCTTCCCCTTTGTTTTAGCGGATGTCTTCGGGCAGAACGTCCGAAGGGATGTTCTGGTAGGAAACCGGGCGCATGAAGCGGCGGATCGACATGGTGCCGACAGAGGTCGCGCCGAAGTTCGTCGAGGCCGGGTAGGGGCCACCGTGAACCATGGCTTCGGAAACTTCCACGCCGGTCGGGAAACCGTTGGCGAGAACGCGGCCGGCCTTGCGCTCCAGGATCGGCAGCAGCTTGCGGCCGAGTTCGGCGTCGCCGGCATCCAGATGCATGGTTGCCGTCAACTGGCCTTCGAAGCTCTTGGCGACGTCAAGCATTTCTTCCGGGCTATCAACAGTCACGATCAGGCCGAGCGGTCCGAAGACTTCTTCGGCAAGCGCATGGTTGGCAACCCAGTCCTTGCCGGCAACACGGTAGAGATAAGGCGTTGCATTGCGCAGATTGCAGGTGGTGGTCAGCACGTCGCGCACGCCGTTGCCGGCAGCGATACGGTCACGGCCGTCGCGATAGGCGGCGGCAATGCCGTCGGTCAGCATGACCTGCGGGCCGACTTCGGAAAGCGCTGCGCGCGCGGTTTCAGCAACCGCATCCGCCTGCTCGGAGAGAATGACGGCGATGCCGGGATTGGTGCAGAACTGGCCTGCACCCATGGTCAGCGAGCCGGCCCAGCCCTTGGCGATGGCCTCGCCACGGGCGGAAACGGCTTCCGGCAGCAGGAACATCGGGTTCACGGAACCGAGTTCGCCGAAGAAGGGGATCGGCTCGGGGCGCTGGGCGCAAAGATCGAACAGCGCACGGCCGCCGGCAAGCGAACCGGTGAAACCGACCGCCTTGATGCGCGGATGCTGCACGAGTGCGGAACCGACATCGCGGCGGCCGCCCTGGATCAGCGAAAAGACGCCGCGATGCAGATTGTGCTTCTTGACGGCGGCAAGCACGGCTTCGGCAACGATTTCGCCGGTGCCGGGATGGGCGGAATGGCCCTTGACGACGACGGGGCAGCCGGCGGCCAAAGCAGCAGCGGTGTCACCACCGGCAGTGGAGAAGGCGAGCGGGAAGTTCGACGCGCCGAAGACGGCGACGGGGCCGATCGGGCGCTGCATCAGGCGGATATCCGGGCGCGGCAGCGGCTGGCGATCCGGCAGCGCTTCGTCGTGGCGGCGGTCGAGATAATCACCCTTGCGGATATGCGATGCGAAAAGGCGGAGCTGGCCAACGGTGCGGCCACGTTCGCCCTGCAGGCGTCCTGCAGGCAGGCCGGTCTCGGACGAGCCGATTTCGGTGATGGCGTCGGCGCGTGCTTCGATCTCATCGGCGATGGTGTCGAGAAATGCGGCGCGCTCTTCGCGGGTGGTGTAGCCGTAGCTCCAGAAGGCTTCTTCCGCAGCTTCCGCAGCCTTGTTCACCAGATCGACCGTGCCGACCGAAAAATCGAAAGCCTCGCCATGTGCAGGCTCGCTGCGGAATTTTGCTTCCGTTGCGACCCATTCTCCTGCAACCAGATGTTTGCCGTGCGGCTTGAAACTCATTGTGCTCTTCCCTGAAAATCTGATCCTGCGTGGAAAATCCACCCGACACCGCGACATGGACCGAAAGGCGACAGCACAAACGCCATCAGCCGCGATCCTCGCCCGGTTGCCTTCTGCCTTAGCCCGTGCGGGGCCTGAGCGAAAGGCGGTTTCTCAACTATTTGACCAAAAAGTGTGATTAATTGGGCGAGACGTGAAAAACACCCGCTTCCGTTTACGCGCACGGCGTTTTATATGACGTCATGATGACAAATAGACTTCTGAAATACATCGCCTGGTCGGTCCTTCTGATGATCGTGATCGTCACGGTCTGCCCGATCGGTTTTCGTCCGCACACGCTGACGACGGTGAGCATCGACCGTGCCGCCGCCTTTGCCGTCTGTTCGGCGGCCTTCGTGCTGGCCTATCCGCGTTACTGGCTTGCCATTATTGTGGCTGGCATCGTGGCCGCTTTCGGCATCGAGGCGCTACAATTCCTGTCACCCACGCGCCACCCCCATTTGACGGATGCGGTGGTAAAAGCAGCCGGCGCCATAGCCGGTGGGCTAGGGGCTTTTTCCTGGCTTCAGTTCAAGGCGCGATTGACCGCAGGTTCTCTCATCCGTCATTCCGGCTTTGAGCCGGAATCTAGCCAGCCCAAGTCCATGGGCTGAAAGGAGTCTTTTCGCCGCGCGGACGCGCGTCGGCTGGATTCCGGCTCGAGGCCGGAATGACGGATAGGAAGCCGATCAAACGCGCCGCGCTTTCGCTTAGCGATCACCCTTCGCCAGCCCGAAACGAGCATGTGACAGGGTGCGCTCGATACCGCGCAGCTCCGCCAGCCCTTTCAGCCGGCCGATGGCGGGATAACCGGGCTGCGCCCCGCGCGTCAGGTCGTCGAGGATTTCCTGCCCGTGGTCAGGGCGCATCGGAATGGTGTGGTCGTCGCGGCCTTCCACCCGGCGGCGCGCTTCTTCGTTAAGAAGTGTGGCGATGACGGCGACCATGTCGGTACCGCCTTCCAAATGTTCATCCTCAAAAAAGGAGCAGGGCACGGTATCGGTGTCACGCGTCACATTGCGCAGATGCACGAAATGGATGCGATCGGCAAAACGGCTGGCGATGAAGGGCAGGTCGTTATCCGCCCGTGCGCCGAGCGAGCCGGTGCAGAGCGTCACGCCATTGGCGCGGATGTCGACCTGCGACAGCATATGGGCGTAGTCGTCTTCCGTTGAAAGAATACGCGGCAGGCCGAGCAGCGGCCAAGGTGGATCGTCACCATGGGCGCAGATATTGATGCCCACTTCCTCGGCAACCGGTGTCACCTCGGCGAGAAAATCGATCAGGTTCTGCTGCAGCCTTTCACGATTGACGCCGTGATAGGAGCGCAGTTTTTCGAGCAGCTGGGCGAGCGTATAACCATCCGCCGAGCCGGGCAGGCCAGCGCCGATATTGCGCCCGAGCGCGGTGATTTTTGCATCCGGCATTTCGGCGAAGCGTTTTGCCGCTTCCTCCAGCAGCCAGTCCGGATAGTCGGCCCCGGCGTCTGGGCGTTTCAGAATATGAATGTCGAAGGCGGCGAAATCAGGAAGATCGAAGCGCATCGCCTTTGCGCCGTGTCTGGTTTCCCAGCGAAGGTCGGTGCGGGTCCAGTCCAGTACCGGCATGAAATTATAGCAGACGGTGCGGATGCCGGAGGCGGAGAGGCGGCGCAGGGTTTCCTGCCAGTTGGCGATGTGATTTTTCCAGTCGCCGGTCTGGGTCTTGATATCTTCGGAGACGGGCACGCTTTCCACCACGTCCCAATAAAGCCCGCCGGCCCTGATCGCCTCATGCCGTTTGATGATTTCGTCCACCGGCCAGACATCGCCGGTGGCGATGTGGTGCAACGCGCTGACGATGCCTTCCGCGCCTGCCTGAGCCGCATCCTGAACCGTGACCTTGTCGACCGGACCGAACCAGCGCCATGTATGTCTCATCTTAAATCCTCAAATATCAGTCTGCTGAAAATGTCAGTTGCACCTTGCAGGCGGAGGAACGATCTCCGGCCTGTTCAAAGGCCGCTTTCGCCTCGCCGAGCGGGAAGCTGTGGGAAATGATCGGCCGCACATCGATCCCGCGCGTGGAGATAAGTCCGGCGGCGATGGCGAATTCGTCATGGAAACGCTGCGAGCCGCGCCAGAGGATTTCCTTGCCCACCAATGCATTGAGCGGAATGGTGATGTCGCCGGTGACCCCCACCTGCACGATGGTGCCGCGCGGGCGCACGCAGGCAAAGGCGGTGCGAAGCGCGGGTGCTGCGGCGGAGCAATCGAAAATGACGTCGAAATAGCCCTTGTTTTCCTGGTAGGGCAAAAGCGCCTCAGTGTCTTTTGCGACATTGATGGTGCGGTCGGCGCCCATGGCGGGTGCGCGTTCCAGCGCGGCATCGGTGAGATCGGTGGCGACGATGGTGCCGGCGCCGGCATGGCGTGCGGCGGCAATGGTCAGAAGGCCGATGGGACCGGCGCCGGTGACCAGCACCTTCGCACCTGTCAGATCACCAGCCTGGGCGACTGCATGCAGGCAGACGGCGAGCGGTTCGGTGCAGGCGGCCTCGGCGGGCGAGGTCGCGTCTGAAAATGTTGCGCATTGTTTGGCGGGAACCACCAGCCGGTCGCGGAACATGCCCTGCTCATGCGGCAGGCGCATGGCACTGCCCATGAAGCGCATCTCGAGGCAATGGATCGGCTGGCCCTTCAGGCAGAACTGGCAATGGCCGCAGGGCTGCGACGGATTGACGGCGACGAGCTGGCCGATGGCGAGCCCGCTGACGCCAGCGCCCAAAGCCGCGATATGGCCGGATGCCTCGTGACCGCAGATGATCGGCTCGCGCACCCGCACCGGGCCGAAACCGCCATCCTGATAATAATGCAGATCGGAACCGCAGATACCGCCTGCCGCCATGGTGAGCAGCACTTCGCCGGGGCCGGGAGCCACAAGCTCCTGCGTTTCGACGCGGATGTCCTTAACGCCGTGTAGACGTGCCACGCGTGTCTGCATGACGATGCCCTTTCTTTAGGTGGTTGCACTGGACACGACGTTTGAAAATCATTTGACAATCCTGCGTGTGGCTTACCCCCCTCTGTCCTGCCGGACATCTCCCCCTCAAGGGGGGAGATCGTTCCTTGGCGATGTCTCGCACCTCTCGACGGTCGAGAATGAAGTGGCGAGAAAGCGTCTTGCTGATCTCCCCCCTTGAGGGGGAGATGTCCGGCAGGACAGAGGGGGGTAAGCCACACGCAGGATTGTCAATGATTTTCAACCATCGTGTACTGTGTTGAAACCCGCGCGGTGGCGACCGCGCGGGTGTGGATGTTTGTCTTAGCGGATCAGGCCCATTTCGGTCGGCAGCCACAGCGTGATGGCCGGAACGAAAGTGATCAGCAGCAGCGCTACGAACAGCGGCACCAGCCATGGCAGAATGGCCATCGTCGTGCGCTCGACGGAGAGTTTCGCCACACGCGAGAGCACGAACAGCACCATGCCGAGCGGCGGGTGCAGCAGCCCTATCATCAGGTTGAGCGTGATGATCAGGCCGAAATGCACCGGGTCGATGTTGAATTGCAGCACCAGCGGCAACAGGATCGGCACGAGGATGGTGATCGCCGCGATCGTATCGAGGAAGCAGCCGACGAACAGCATCAGGAGATTGACCAGCACGAGGAAGATCCACTTGCTGTCGGTGATCGTCAGGATCGCCGCTGACAGAATCTGTGCCGCCTGACTGACGGTCAGCAGCCATGCGAAGACGGAGGCTGCCGCGACGATGAAGAGCACCGAAGCGGTCGTTTCGATGGTGTCGAAGGTCGATTTCGCCAGCGTCTTGAAGGTCATCGTCCGGTAACGGACAAGCCCGAGGAACAGCGACCACAGAACGGCGGCAACGGCTGCCTCCGTTGGCGTGAACCAGCCCATGGTCATGCCGCCGATCAGGATGACAGGCGTCATCAGCGCCATCACGGCGGAGAAGTCGAAATACCAGTCGCAGGCGAGCAGGATGACCAGCACGATCAGGATCGACAGGTTGAGCGACAGGCCGAATGCCGTGAGGATATAGATGCCGAGCGGCACCATCATGACGACGAGGACTTCAAGAGATGCGCCGAAGATGGTTCTGAGATTGAACGGCGTATCGGAGCCCCAACCCTTGATATAGGCGAAGACCGCAACCGTGATCATCATCAGAAGCGTCATGACGACGCCCGGGACGATACCGGCCATGAACAGTGCGCCGATCGAGACATTCGCCATCATGCCGTAGATGACGAAGGGCAGCGATGGCGGGAAGATCGGCCCGAGCGTCGCGGAGGCGGCGGTAACGCCGACGGCCGCTTCGACCGGATAACCGTGGTCCTTCATGGCCTTGATTTCGATGGTGCCGATGCCGGCGGCATCGGCAAGTGCGGTGCCGGACATGCCGGAAAAGATCACCGAGCCGATGATGTTGACCTGTGCGAGACCACCCTTCATCCAGCCGACCAGCGCGACGGCGAAGGAATAGATGCGTCCAGTCACCCCCGCCGTGTTCATGAGATTGCCGGCAAGGATGAAGAAGGGAACGGCCAGAAGCGGGAAGCTTTCCACACCCGCGATCAGGCGCTGCGCCGCGATGATATCAGGCGCGACATTGTAAAACACGATGTAGAGCAAGGAGGCCGAGGCCATGGAAATGGCGACCGGCAGGCCGATCAGCATCAGCAGAAGAAATGAGCCGATAAGAAGCAGCATCTGATCAATCTCCCGCGCTCTGGAATTCTTCGGGCCGTTCCAGAACGGAATAGCCTCGCTGCATATTGGCGATGAACACCTGCACCGACCGGAAGAACATCAAGACAAATGCCGCCAGAACCGTGTAGAAAACGATGTTGCGCGGCAGCGCCACGGTCACCATCTCCTCATCCGCGACAATTTCCAGATAACGCCACATCAGCCAGGACGTGTAGGCGAAGAACAGGATGCGCAGCACGTCGACAAGGATCGACATGGCGCGGGCCACCTGCGGCGGCACATAGTGATAAAGCACATCCACCTGAATGTGGCGCGACATGCGCACGCACATGACCGAACCTAAAAACACGACGCCGATCAGGCAGTTGACGGCGATTTCTTCCGTCCAGGCGTAACTGTTGTTGAGCACGTAACGGGTGAAGAACTGAAGGAACACGCAGCCCGTCATCAGCCAGAAAAGGCCGAGCGTGACCCAGTCCTCGAATGAATAGACCTTGAGATCGACCTCGGGCGGCGCTTCATCAAACGTATGGGCGAGTTCCTCAGGGGTGACCTGAGTATGGATTTCCTGCGACATTGAGATATCCCGTCTGGAGAGAAAGGGCGGTGCGGCAAAGGAGCCGCACCGGATCTTGGCTCACTTGACGGCGCGAATGGCTTCCCAGTCGGCCTTGTCGTAACCGAAGTCCTCGAACTTCACTTTTTCGATGACGTTCTTCTCGAAGTCGGCCTTGTCGACTTCGGCAACGGTCAGGCCGCGCTTCTTGAAGTCTTCGACGAGGCTTTTCTCGCGTTCATCGATGGTCTTGGTGGTCCGCTCGGCGGCTTCCTGCATGACTTCGGTGAAGATTTTCTTGTCGTCATCCGAGAGCTGCGACCACAGGTTCTTCGAGATCACCGTGTTGAGGTGGTCAACGATGTGGCCGGTCAGGACGATGTTTTTCTGCACTTCGAAGAACTTCTTCGCCTCAATGGTGGTCAGCGGATTTTCCTGCGCATCGACGGTGCCGTTCTGCAGCGCCAGATAGACTTCCGCGAATGCAATCGGCGTGGTGTTGGCGCCGCAGGCGCGCGGCATGGCCAGATAAGCCGGAACGTCGGGAACGCGCATCTTCAGGCCTGCCATGTCGGCGCAGGCGGCAATCGGCTTGTTCGACGTGGTGTGGCGCGTGCCATAATAGCTGACGGCGGCGATGTGGTTGCCGGTCTTGTCCTCATAACCCTTGGCGAGGCGCTTGAAGATATCGCTCTTGGTATAGGCGATCAGGTGGCTCGGATCGCGGAAGATGTACGGAAAATAGGTGACGCCGATCGGCTTGAAATCACGTGCGGCAAAGCTCGAACCGGAGATGATGATGTCAACGGTGCCGATCTTCAGGCCCTGGTTGATATCGGCTTCCTTGCCAAGCTGCGAGGCGGGGAAAACATCCACCTTGTAGCGGCCATCGGTGCGCTTGGCGATTTCCTCTGCCGCCCAGACCGAATCCGTGTGGAACGGCTCGGAGGTCTCGTAGACATGCGCCCATTTCAGTGTGGTCTGTGCCTGTGCCGCCAAGGCGGAAAGCAGGATGGCGGCTGTTGCGCCCATCAAAGTCGACAATCTGATTTTCATTCTTAACTCCTCCCGAATTAAAGCCAGATTTCTGTTTTTCCCGTCGCCGATTACGGCGCGGTCACTCTTCCCCGATCGTTTCCTCCCCGAAACTCTCGGAAAATCTCTTTTGCGACAGAGTCAGATGCTGTCGCATCGCCTCGCGGGCGCCTGCCGGATCGTTTGCGGCAATGGCGTCGCGGATCGCGCCGTGTTCCTGCACGGCGAGGTTCCAGGTGTGCGGGCCTTCGAAATAGCTGGCGAGCTTTTCGAAAAACGGTGACAGGCTGCGCTCGTCATAGATCAGGCCGGTAAAGCGATTGAGCGCCGAATTGCCGATGATGTCGGCAATGGCGGTGTGGAAGGCCCGGTCGAAATTGAGCGCCTTTGGCGAGCTGTCGAGCGCGCCGGCCATACGTTCGATGATGTCATCGAGCTTGGCGATGCATTCCGGCGTAGCAAGCCGTGCGGCTTCCTCGGCAATCGCGCTCTCGATGATGCAGCGCGCCTGCAGAATTTCGAAAGGCCCATGCGCATCCGGCACGGGCGGCTTTTCCTTGGCCTGCCTGCCGGCAGCGCTGACATAAACGCCCGAACCCATGCGGATATGGATGTGGCCTTCCACTTCCAGAACGATAAGGGCTTCACGAACAGTTGGGCGGGAAACGCCGAAGCGTTCCGCAAGGTCCCGTTCCGCCGGCAGGCGCTGACCTTCAGTCAGCTCCCCGCTTTCGATAAGCAAGCGAATTTGTTCCGCGACCAGCCGGTAAAGGCGGCGCGGCTCCAGAGCCACAAACATGATGTCCCTCCCAGCGCGAAGGTCTCCCCCCGTTCGCGCAAGCGGTAAGATGGTCTTACCAATTTTATTAGGACGTATTTATGCGGGGCTGTCAATTAGCCGTTTTGGGAAAGCTTATAGATTATGTTTGAGGGCGGTTCAGCGGGTCGCTGGCAGCTCTTCAGCCTCCGTTGCTTTTCAGCTTCAGGCCGCCATTCTCACTCGTCACCACATTCAGTTCGCCGTAACCGCCGATGGAAAGATGCGGCGTTTCGATCGGGTGGGAATGGGTCACGTTGATGACCACAACCGCGGCCCCCATGCGTTCGCCGGCCTCAATGCCTGCGGGTGCGTCTTCGAAGACGACGCAGCTTTCCGGCGCAACGCCGAGCCTTTCGGCAGCCTTCCTGTAACCTTCGGGATCGGGCTTGCCGTTGACCACGTCGTCCGCGCAGATCATCACGGGTGGCGGTGTGACGCCGGCTGCGGCGAGCCGTTTTTCCGCCAGTTCGCGCACGGCCGAGGTGACGATGGCCCATTTCCCCGCGGGCAAAGACGCGAGAAAAGCTGCGGCGCCCGGTATCGGAATGATGCCGTCCACATCATCCATCTCGGCGCGCAATATCATGTCGGCCTCGGCATCCACATCGAGGCCGGGAACCGCCTCGCGACGGATCACCTCGGAAGCCCGCATGCCATGAATGCGCTGCAGGAAAGCATTCGGCTCGATGCCGTTCGCAACAGCCCATTCCCGCCAGACGCGCTCGACAACGGCGATCGAATTGACCAGCGTTCCGTCCATGTCGAACAGGAAGGCCGCAAACTCTTGCGAAAATATCTGCGTCTGCGGCGGGACTTTGCTGTGCATCTCATTCTTCCGTTGGAACTCTCGGGTACAGCCCGTATCTACAGCATCAAGAGGCATAACGGAATCGCTTTTCGGCTGTCGGAAGCAGATGATCGCCTCCTGAGTGTTGTTCCAGAATCGGACGCTGCGTGATGCCTGCGAGTCGAGCCGGGAGAGCAGGGGAGGTGGAGGGGGCCTGCTTCAAGGAGGAGTCAGCTTGCAGCAAGGATGCGTTGCTATCATGCGTCTTCCTTTGCAAGGCAGTGACTTAAATTCAAGGCTTAATGGGCTTTTTTGAATGTCTTGCATGAAGATTTTGGAAGTGGAATTTTATTAACGAATTCATCGCTTCAGGGGCTGCGTTAACCATTTGTTAACCATATTCGAGGTACCTAATTGTCAACGATTTGTTTACCAAGATGACCAAAGTGCTAACAGACCAGCGTTCGATCCGTATCAAAGGCCGCTCCTTCCTCGCGGTCGTCCTGTCCCCCGAATCTCCGGTCGATCAATGGCTGGAAAGGCTTGATGATCTGGCTGCCCGTTCGGCCGGTTTCTTCCTGTCGCGCCCCGTGGTTCTCGATGTGTCGGAGTTGTCGCTCGACAAGGCCGGCCTGAAGGAACTGCTGGCGGCGCTGAGAGAACGCAATGTCGGCATCATGGGCATCGAGGGTGTTCGTCCGTCGATGATCGAGCCGGGCATGCCGCCGTCGCTGAAGGGTGGCAAACCTGCTTCCGATGTCGAGGTGGAGCCGGTCGTTGCCGCTGCCGATTTACAGGAAGATAAGCCGCGTGCGTCGGGCGAAGTCCGGGCCGTCGTGCAGTCTCTGGTCATCAACGAGCCGGTGCGCTCCGGTCAGTCGATCATGTTTCCCGAAGGCGATGTCACCGTCATTGGGTCGGTCGCCTCGGGTGCGGAAATCATCGCCGGCGGTTCGGTGCATATTTACGGTGCGCTGCGCGGGCGGGCCATGGCCGGTTCGCTCGGCAATGTCTCGGCGCGCATCTTCTGCCGCAAGCTGGAGGCCGAGCTTCTGGCCATCGATGGCGTCTACAAGGTTGCCGAGGACATTGACGACAAGCTGCGCGGCCAGCCCGTCCAGCTGTGGCTGGAAAACGATACGATCAAGGCCGCGAAACTCGGCTGATAACAGAGAAACGAACAGGAACAGGAGAGAGCCATATGGGGAAGGTAGTCGTTGTAACTTCCGGCAAGGGCGGGGTCGGCAAGACCACCTCGACCGCAGCGCTTGGCGCCGCATTGGCGCAGAACAAAGAGAAGGTCGTGGTTGTCGATTTTGATGTCGGCCTGCGCAATCTCGATCTCGTCATGGGTGCTGAACGCCGCGTGGTTTACGATCTCGTCAACGTCATCCAGGGCGACGCCAAGCTGACGCAGGCGTTGATCCGCGACAAGCGCCTCGAGACGCTGTTCCTTCTGCCCGCCTCGCAGACGCGCGACAAGGATAATCTGACGCCGGAAGGTGTCGAATGGGTCATCAACGAGTTGAAGAAGCACTTCGACTGGGTGATCTGCGACAGCCCGGCCGGTATCGAACGCGGCGCGACGCTGGCCATGCGCCATGCGGATGTGGCGGTTGTCGTTACCAATCCGGAAGTATCTTCGGTGCGTGATAGCGACCGCATCATCGGCCTGCTCGATTCCAAGACGCTGAAAGCAGAACGCGGCGAGCGCATGGAAAAGCACCTGCTCCTGACGCGTTACGATTCCGCCCGCGCCGAACGCGGCGACATGCTGAAGGTGGATGACGTTCTGGAAATCCTCTCCATTCCGCTGCTCGGCATCATTCCCGAAAGCACGGATGTACTGCGCGCTTCCAACGTCGGTGCGCCCGTCACGCTGGCGGATGCCCGTTGCGCGCCGGCCATGGCCTATTTCGACGCCGCCCGCCGCCTCTCCGGCGAGGATATTCCGGTCGTCATCCCGGGCGAGAAGCGTGGCATCTTCTCCAAGATCTTCGCAAGGAGGGCTGCATGAGCATCTTCAGTATCTTCCGCAAACAGAAGTCGGCACCGCTTGCGCGTGAACGCCTGCAGGTGCTGCTCGCCCACGAAAGGGCGTCGTCGGGAACCGATCTCGTCGCCGTTCTCCGGGAAGAAATTCTAGCCGTCATCGCCAGGCATGTGCAAATCGATGGCGACCGTGTGCATGTGAAGATGGATCGCGACGAGCATTTCTCCATATTGGAGATCGATGTCGAAATCCCGTTGGGCGCCGATCTGCGCGCTGCATAAGGCATTTCATAAAAACGCCGCCCACCTTGGAGCGGCGTTTTTTATTCCGCCGTTGTATCCACGGGTCTTCGAAATGCTTCTGCCAGATCCCCGGGCAGCGGACGTTTCAGGTTGATGCCGTTTGGCGGGATCGGCGCGTTGAACCATTTGTCGTAGATTTTCTCGATTTCGCCGCTTTCATAGATCTGCCCCAGGGCTTCGTTGACGGCGTCCCGGAAACCGGTATCGCCGTGCCGCAACATCAGGCCGTAGGGCTGTGGCGGGGCGAGATATTCGTTCGAGATGACATAATCTTCCGGCCTGCCGGTCTCGGCGACGAAGGATCGCAGGAGGATATCGTCCATGACGAAGGCAGAGGCGCGGTTTTCCGTCACCATGTCGAAACTGCCCTCCGTGCTGTCATTCTGCAGGACGGCGATGTTCAGTCCCAGTTTGCGATTGAGCACGTTGAGCTGGCTGATATTGATGGTGCCCGTCGTTACCACCACCGTTCGTCCGGCAAGGTCGGTGACCGTGTTCAGACCGCTTGATTTCAGCGCTACATAACGCGTGCCGGTGATGAAGTGGCTGTAGGAGAACCAGACGGCCTTGCGCCGTTCTTCCGTATTCGTGCTCGCCACGCATTCCATGTCCATGGTGCCGTCGTTGAGAAGCATGATGCGGTTGCTGGGCGTGCGCTTGACGAACTCGACCTTCAGTTCCGGAAGGGCTAGCTTTTTCTTGATGGAATCCGCAACGCGCAGGCACAGCTCGATGCTGTAGCCGATCGGCTCCGGGCCGGTGCCGAGATAGGAAAAGGGAATATTGCGATCGGCATAACCGAGCCGGATCGTGCCGGTCCTGGCAATGGTTTCAAGCGTCGGCGGTTGGGCGCTGTCGCTGGCCGCCTCTACAGGCAGAAAACTCAAGAGAAACAACAACAGCCACAATGTCGATCTCTGCATCGCGCATCTCCAGCTAAAATAATCCGTTAAAACATCTTCATCAAATCAATGCGGTTCGGCGTCTTGCGCTTTCAGTCCTGGTATTCGCTCGGATTGTCGTAGGCCTGCTTCAGGGAAGCGGCCATCGGCAGGTTCAGGTTCATGCCATTCGGCGGAATGGGTTTGGTGAACCATTTTTCATAAAGGCCGTGAATGGTCGAACTGGTGTAGATATGCCGAAGACTATCATTGACCGCCGCCTTGAACGCCGGGTCGTTCCGCCGGAAAACCAGACCATAGGGTTCGGGGGCGCTGAGCGTTTCCTCGGAGAGTGCATAAAGGTCCGGATTTTCCGAGGTTGCCGCCAGCGCCGCCAGCAATATGCCGTCCATCACGAAGGCGGAGGCCTTGCCGGCAACAACGAGGTCGAAGGCTTCCTCATTGGTCTTGGTCGGCATGACAGAGATATTGAGGTTCTTCGCCCGGTTCACGGCATTGAGCTGCTCGATGTTGACGGTGCCGGAGGCGGATGTGACGGATCGCCCGGCGAGATCGGCAAGGTTTTTCAGATTGTCCTGCTTGCGGGAGAGAAACTGCGTCGCGGTCATGAAATTGGGATAGGAGAAATCGACGGTTTTGCGACGTTCGCTATTATTGGTCGTGGCGGCGCATTCAATGTCGATCTGGCCGCTGCGGACAAGAATGAAGCGGGTCGCGGGCGTTGCCTTGACATATTCGAGCTCGATCTTGTCGAGCTTCAGCCTGCTACGAATATCCTCGCTGATCGCCCGACAGAGATCGGTCGAGAAGCCGGTAACCTCGCCGTTTGGCAATTGATAGGAAAAGGGCGGTTCGGCCTCACGATAGCCGATGCGGATTTTTGCGGTTCTGGCAATCTGCTGAAGCGTGTCGCCTTCGTCGGCGGCCTGCAGCGTGGTAACAGGGGTAAAGCATGTGAGGAAAAGGCAAAATACTGAAAGGCGCATTTTATGTCCTTTTGGTCAGCGGCTGGTTTCTCAAATCGCTTTTTGTGGTGGGTGATAGGTGTCGCGTGCTGGCCGACCGGCATCGCCGTATTCATCCTTGGCGACAGGCGAGATAACGGCGCGGTTCCTGAGGATCCGGGCAAGCGGCGCGGGTTCGGCAAAATAATAGCCCTGCGCTTCATCGCATCCCGAAAGCTTGAGGGCCTCGAGCTGATCCATGTTTTCAACGCCCTCGGCGGTCACTTTCAGGCCGATCTGCTCGGCCATATCGATGATGGTGTTGACGATGGCCGAACACATGGGATTTGTGGGCAGGCCGGAGACGAATTCGCGGTCGATCTTGATCTTGTCGAAGGCGACATGGGTCAGCGTGCTGAGCCCGGCATAACCGGTGCCGAAATCATCAAGTGCTAAACGGACGCCTCTTTCCTTCAGCAATTTCAGCGCTTTCGTACTGCTGTCACGCTCCAGCATCGCGGTTTCCGTCACTTCCAGTTCCAGCCGCTCGGCCGGGAAGCCGGATTTTTCCAGCGCCCGGTCGACAACAGGGACGATATCGTCATTGGAGAGCTGGACCGCGGACAGATTGACGGCGAGCCGGATATCTCTGGGCCAATGCATCGCATCCGTACAGGCCTGCGCCAGCACCCATTCGCCCAAAGGCTTGATGAAATTGTTCTCTTCGGCAAGCGTGATGAAGCGGTCCGGGGTGATGAGGCCGAGCTTGCCGTGCCGCCAGCGGGCCAGCGCCTCGTAAGCGACGATGCGGCCGCTCTGCAGATTGACCACGGGCTGGTAGTGCAGCTCGAATTCCTGGTTTTCGAGCGCGGATTTCATGTCTATTTCCAGCGCATGCTTGTGCTTCGCCGCCATGTCCATGCCCGGCTCGTAAAAGACGAAATAACCGCAGCCCATGGATTTCGCGCGGTAAAGGCCGAGATCGGCATATTGCAGGAGCTGTGTGGCGGATGTGCCGTTGCCCGGCGCGCAGGCGATGCCGATGCTGGTATCGATGCTGATGTCGCTACCTTCGAGGTTGAAGCTGCGGGACACCGCGTGCACTACTCTGGCCGCAAGCATCGCCGCATCGCTCTCAAAGTCGCCGTTTGTCGATTGTATGATCGCGAATTCGTCGCCGCCGAGGCGGCTCACCATGTCGTTTTCACCGAGCACGGAAGAAATGCGCGAGGCTACCGCCACCAGCAGGGCATCGCCGGCGGCATGCCCCAGCGTGTCATTGACGGCCTTGAAGCGGTCGAGATCAAGCAGCATGACATTGAACGGTTGGCCTGACGCGGAAAGATGTTCGAGACGGTTCTCCAGCGTCTTCATCAGCAGCACGCGGTTGGGCAGCCCGGTCAGAGCATCGTGATGCGCCATATGTTCGAGCTGCTGTGCCATATCGCGTATCTGCCGCAGGCGTCCGCGTTCCAGAACTGCCTCACGCAACGTTTCGATGGCGGTCGCCATGTCGCCGATCTCGTCCCGTCGCTCCTGAAAGGGTGTGACGACATCGGTTTCCTCCCGGGCAATTCGAAGTGTCGCCTGCACCAGCGCCGGGACAGGTTTGAGGAAATGCCGGGCAATGACGGTCACAAGTACGCCGGTGACGGTCAGGACCACGATCAGCGCGGCAAGCGAATTATAGATCAGCTTGCGTTGCGCGCCATAAAGCGCATCCGAACCGCCGATACTGACGGCGACCGCACCGATGGGTTTCTTCGTTTCCGTGCTGATGATCGGCAGCAGACCGATATAGTGGCTGGACTCGCCGATGGTGGCAAAACCGGTGGAAAAACGTGCGGCAACGGCATCTCTCGAAAATATCGGATCGGTGGCCAGCGGTTTCTCGTCGTCGTCAGTGGCGTTGTCGAAGGCCGCGGCGATCTGCCTGAAACCGGCATCGTCCTCATCGTAACGGAAAAGCCAGACGGCATTTTTCGTCTGCGCGCCGATGAGGGCGAGAACGTCGCTGGGATTGAAACCGGTAACGAGAATGGATCCGTCGTCGCCAATCGGCTTGTCGGTCAATATGCCGTTGACCTGCCCGTCCGCATCGGCAGTGACGCTGACATAGGTATAGATGCTGCGCAGCGTGGCGCTGGCGATCTGTGAATTGACGCGGGCCTGATTGAGCCATTGCTCGCTGGCGGCGGCAACGAACATGTACCAGCCCACAAGCGCGCCAATGCTGTAGGAAAAGATCACGCCACCCAGGAATATCAGGGTTATCTTGCTGGCGAGCGAGCGCCGCCGCGAAAACCGGCCCATTTCCGGCTGCGTCGTTGAGCGAAGCGTTTGGCCGGGTTCAATCTGTCTATCTGTCCCCTGATAGGCAGTCTCTTCCATTCGCGATAGTCCCCCGCGATGTCGCGTTATGATTGTTTTATGGAATTTTTATAGGGCATGTATTTCGGCGGTGTCTGCTAAATAATTCAACAAAGTTTAGATGCGATTAAGAATTAATCCGTCTTTTTATAGTCGTCGCTGATATGCGGCGCGACGGGCATATATCTGCGGTTGAAAAAACCATCCTGCCGGAAACGGAGCGCGGGCTCAGGATTTTGCACCGCCCGGATGACCATGGCTGTGGTGATTGGCCTTGCCAAGTGGCCGAGAAACGGCATGTTGAGCGCGACATGCGGGTTTCAGGGAAGACATCATGGCTCACCGAGGCAAAAACATCGCGCAACTTTCCGTTCTTATGCAAAGCGGCCATCTCGATCCGCGCGCTTTGGCGGAGGAGACGCTCGATGCGATCGGCAAAGAGGATGACCAGGCGATCTTTGTTAGCCTCACCTCGGCGCGGGCCATGGCGGAGGCGGAAAGTGCATCGAAACGCATTCGCGAGGGCCGTTCCTGTGGCGTGCTTGATGGCATTCCGGTGGCCTGGAAGGATCTGTTCGATGTCGAGGGCATGGTTACCACCGCTGGATCGAAGGTATTGTCGGATGATGCGCCTGCGTCCCGCGATGCGGATGTGGTGGCGGCGCTGAAGCAGGCCGGAATGGTTTCCATCGGCCGCACCAATATGAGTGAGTTCGCTTTTTCCGGTCTCGGCATTAACCCGCATTACGGTACGCCGCGCAATCCTGTTTCCACGGACGGCCATCGCCTGCCGGGCGGCTCTTCATCTGGCGCAGGTGTCGCCGTCGCCGCCGGTCTGGTGCCGGTGGCGATCGGTACGGATACGGGCGGTTCGGTGCGCATTCCGGCCGCCTTCAATGGCGTGGTGGGATATAAGGCGAGCCGTGGCCGCTATTCGATGCGCGGAGTTTATCCTCTGGCGAAAAGCCTCGATTCGCTCGGGCCGCTGACCCGCACCGTGCAGGACGCCGTCTGGGTGGATGCCGCCATGCGCGGCAGGACGGCCGCGGATCTGGCGCGCATGCCTTTGTCCGGCGTGTCGCTCGTGGTGCCGGAAACGGTGGTTTTTGATGGCATCGAGCCGGGCGTCGCTGCTGCATTTGAACAGGCGGTGGAGCGGCTGGTCCGAGCCGGCGCTTCGGTGCGGCGGCAGGCATTCCCGGTCTTTTCGGAATTGTTCGATCTCATCAGGGAAAAGGGGGCGCTGGTGACGGCGGAAGCCTTTGCCCTGCACAAAGCCCGGCTGGAAGGTGCTGAAGCCGCGCGCATGGACCCGCGCGTGGTCATGCGAACAAGGCTCGGAGCGAATATCTCCATGCCTGACTATATCGCCATCGTCGAGGCGCGCGAACGGATGACGGCGGCGTTTTCCACCATGATCGGCAGGGACGAGCTTCTGGCTTCACCGACTTTGCCGCATGTCGCGGCCAAGGTCGCGCCGCTTGTGGAAAATGACGATGCCTTTTTCGCGATGAATGCGAAGACGCTGCGCAACACCCAGATCGGCAATTTCCTGGATCACTGCGGCGTGTCTATTCCCTGCGGAACCGGCGAGGCAGGAATGCCGGTCGGCCTGCTGCTCTCGGGCCTGGATGGAACGGATGACCATCTGCTGGCTGTTGCGATGGCTGCGGAAGAAATTATCCGCGACTGGTGAGATGGAAGAGCGGCCTTTCAGGGCCGCTCTCGTTGCAACCGTTAGCGTGCCGCCCAGTTGGCGCCGCGGCGGAACATGGTCTTCATCTGCGGCACGGAAAATTCCTTGGCCTGATGGCCGAGCGCCGAATAAAAGACGCGGCCCTTACCGTATTTGCGCTTCCAGACGACCGGCATCACCACGCCGTCGATCCACCAGGCATGGTCGCCGGTGAATTTCGTTGTCGCCAGAACCTCGTTCGAGGGGTCGACATGCATGTAATATTGTTCCGACGTATAGGGAAAATCGGAAATCCCCTCCATCAGCGGATCGTCGGGGCGGGTGATGTTGACGGTGTAATCGATAATATTACCGGGATGAGCGACCCATTGGCCGCCGATCATGAACTGATATTCCACACATTCGCGGAAGCTGTCGCCCGCACCGCCATGAAAGCCGGCAATGCCAACGCCGTTTTCGACGGCCGCCGTCAGGTTCTTGATTTCTTCCTTCTCAATCTTCGACATGGTGACGATCGGCACCACGAGGCTGAGATCATGCACTGAGGGATCGGCAAAGGCTTCCGTGCTGTGCTCCACATAGACCTTGAAACCGTCTTCCTCCAGCATGTCCTTGACGATGGCGGCGCATTCCTGTGGCTCGTGGCCGCTCCAGCCGCCCCAGACGATAAGTGCTTCGCGCATTTATTTCCTCCTCAGGATTATTTGCCGAGCTGGCCGTCGACCAGCGATGTTTCAAGCGGAGCAGGGCGCTCCACCTTGGTGGTGATGGAAATGGTGGTGCCGCTGTCCGATGCCGTCTGGAAGGCTTCCATGACTTCCAGCACATGCAGGGCAAGATCGCCATTGGCGCGGTGCGGTCGGTTCTCGCGGATCGCATGGGCCATGTCCGCCACGCCGATGGACCGGTAATTGCCGTCGGCATAGGGGGATGACAGCGCCTGCGGTTCGAACTGGCCGCCCTTTTTCAGCAATTGCACCTCGCCGCCGAAATGGTTGGGATCGGGCACGATCAGCGTGCCTTCCGTGCCGTAGATTTCCAGCGGCACGTGTTTATGGCCGGCGACATCGAAGCTCATTCCCACCTGCACCACGGCGCCATTCTCAAACGCCAGCACGCCAGAAACATGGGTGGCGACATGAACGGGGATTTTTTCGCCATTCTTCGGCTCGCTGGTGATGAGGCGCTCGTTGCGCGGAGCAATGGCAAAGCCCGCGACCTTGGCGACCGGACCAAACAGATTGACGAGATCGGTGATGTAATAGGGTCCCATATCCAGCATCGGCCCGCCCCCAACCTCGTAATAGAAGGCGGGGTTGGGGTGCCAGCGCTCATGGCCAGGGCACATGAAGGTGGCCGTTCCGCCGACCGGCTGGCCCAGAACGCCCTCGTCGATCAGCCGGCGCGCTGTCTGGTGGCCGCCGCCGAGGAATGTATCGGGGGCCGAGCCGATACGCAGACCCCTCGCTTTTGCCGCATCCGCAAGACGTTTGCCTTCGGCGAAATTGATGCCCAGCGGCTTCTCGGAATAGGCGTGTTTGCCGGCATCCAGCGCCCGCAGACCTACTTCCACATGCGCCTTGGGGATGGTCAGGTTGACGATGATTTCCACTGTGGGGTCAGAAAGAAGCGCGTCGATGCTTTTTGCCTGAAGGCCGAATTCGTCCGCCCGCGCCTTCGCCACCTCCTCGTTCATATCCGCAAGACCGCGAATATCGAGAATCGGAAACGAGGCCATGGCCTTGAGATAGGCACTGGAGATGTTGCCGCAGCCGATGATGCCGATACCGACCTTTTTCATGTAATTCCTCCCGTAAATCAGAAATGCCGAATCCCGTGCACGAGCCTTTCGGCTAGAGCGCCGGCCCCGTGGTGTTCCATGGCGATTCGTAAAGTTCGTAAAGCGCGACGGCCGCAGCCCCCTGCGCCCATAATTCGTCGCTCGCAATGTCGAAAACCAGTTCCGCGACACCGGCCAGGGATGGTGGCACGGCAGCGTTGTAGCTGTCGCGAATGCTGGTGATGAAGGGTTCGCCCAGTTCAAGGCTGGAGCCGGTAATGATGACCCGCGGTGGCGCAAACAGCGTGACGATATTGGCAAGTGTCAGGCCGAGTGCCGCACCGGCGCGCAATGCCGCGGCGATGAGATCATGGTCTTCCGCTGCAATCAGTGCATGGGCATGCTGCATGCCGCGACCGAGCCGGATGGCCTCGGCAAAACGCCCGTCCACAGGACGAGAGCCAAGAATGGCATTTTCGCCCGCTTGGCTCGCCAGCCGCACGGTACCTTCATTGGCAAGGCCAATGACGAGGTCGCCGAGATTGTGGCTGAGGCCGCCCGCCCCGCGGAAGAGCTGGTTCTGATGCAGCACGCCGAGCCCGAGCGTCTGTTCGAGCGAAATCAGCACCATGTCTTCGAGATCACGCGCATGGCCGAACCAGTGATGGGCGAGTGTGATGGCGTGGGCGTCGCTTTCGATGATGGTCGGCGAACTCAGCCGTGCCGTCATTTCCTCGGCGAAATTGACATTCACTTCCCGCAGGATAGGGCTGCTGCGGATCTTGCCGGTGCGGTGCTCGATGACGCCGGGCAGGCCAAGACAGACCATGTCCACATCCTCAAGCGAAAAGCCGGCATCGACGACGCAGCGGCGCACCCCGTCCTCCACCAGATCGGCAATGACGCCAATCGGCTGGCGGTCGACGCGGATCGGCAGGGAAAGGGTCGACAGCACATTGCCGCAGAAATCGGTGACGACGAAAACCATGCGGTTCGCGGCGATCTTGGCGCCCACCACGCGGGCGGCATCCGGGTTCAGCTCCAGCATCACGCGCGGTCTGCCGCGTGCACCTTCGGTGCGGATATCGCCGATATGGCGGGTGAGGATAAGCCCGTCATCCAGCAGCGAGGCGGTGATCGCCGAAACGGTCGTGGTGGAGAGCTGCGTTCTTTCGCTGATTTCCACCCGCGAGATTGGCCCATGGCGGCGGATGCTGTCCAGCACGCTCAGCCTGTTGATCGCGCGCATCAATTCTGGGTCTGCGGTCTTCATGGTGTCCTGCTGCGATCAATGCCGTTTCTTCCCGATTTATATCGGAATGCGGATTAAATAACGGGGTGGGGGTGGGGTGTGTCAAGCGCCAAGCGCAAAAAATCGGCATTGTGCCTTGACAATGAGTGAACCCTGATATGAATTAATCCGCATTGGGGAATAAATGAGGAAATCCCCGAGGGAGGATCACCATCATGACGATTTGGCACGCAGGCGCAAGCCTGAGCGGCAGGCTGACAGGCTTTGCCGCAACGACAAGCATTGCTCTCATGCTCGGCGCCGCAAGCGCCTCGGCCGCGACGGTCGTTAAATGGATGCATGTGGAACTGGACCCCAAATCCGTGGCTGTCTGGGAGGAGATTGCCAAGGAATATGAGGCCAAGCACCCCGATGTCGATATTCAGCTGCAGTTCCTCGAAAACGAGGCCTTCAAGGCAAAATTGCCGACGCTGTTGCAATCCAACGACGTGCCTGACTTCTTTTACAGCTGGGGCGGCGGCGTCCTGGAGGAGCAGTCCAAGACCGGCGCGCTGAAGGACCTGACCGAAGTTTTCGATGCGGATGGCGGCAAGCTGCGTCAGGCCTATAATGCCTCCGCAATCGATGGTCTGTCGTTCGATGGCAAGACCTGGGCCGTGCCTTACCGCGTCAGCCTCGTCAGCTTCTTTTATAACAAAGAGCTGTTTTCCAAGGCCGGCGTGAAAGCAGAAGACATCAAGACCTGGGATGATCTGAGCGCCACGGTCAAGAAGATCAAGCAGGCGGGTATCGTGCCGATTGCCGGCGGCGGCGGCGAAAAATGGCCGATCCATTTCTACTGGAGCTATCTCGTCATGCGCAATGGCGGGCAGGCGGTGTTCGATGCTGCCCGCAAGGGCGAAGGCAAAGGGTTCATGGACCCGGCCATCATCAAGGCGGGTGAACAGCTGGCCGAGTTCGGCAAGCTCGAGCCCTTCCAGCCCGGCTATCTTGGCTCCACCTGGCCGCAGGCGCTCGGCGTCTTCGGCGACGGCAAGGCGGCCATCATCCTGGGCTTCGACAATACCGAGGCCAACCAGCGCAAGAATGCCGGCGACGGCAAGGGGCTTGCCCCTGAAAATATCGGCCGCTTCGCCTTTCCGGTCGTTGAAGGCGGTGCCGGCAAGGCCACCGATACGCTGGGCGGCTTGAACGGCTGGGCGGTCACTAAGAACGCCTCCAAGGAAGCGATCGATTTCGCGACCTTCCTGACCAGCAAGGCAAGCGAAGAAAAGATGGCGACTGCAGGCATGATCCTGCCGGTTGCGACGGGTGCTGCCGGTGCGGTGAAGAACCCGCTGCTGGCGGATTCGGCCAAGCAGCTTGCCGCCTCCACCTGGCACCAGAACTTCTTCGATCAGACACTGGGGGCCGCTGTTGGCCGCGTCGTCAATGATGTCTCTGTCGAGATCGTCTCCGGCCAGATGACCGCAGAGGAAGGCGCCCAGCAGATTCAGGACGCATTCGAACTGCGCTGATCTGACGATTTCCATGGTGGCGCCGCCGAATATGCGGCGCCGCTTATCTGCCTCCATGAAAGCGGATAGAGATGACGGATATTTCCATGACTTCTGCGTCCATACCGGCGCGCGGCACGACAAAGGCCAAGCGCAAGCAAAGTTCGGTCGCACATGACCGGGCGCTGACCCTGCTGGTGTTTCTGCCGCCAGCACTTCTGCTCTTTACCCTCTTCGTTATCCTGCCCATGGGCGAGGCGGCGTGGTACAGCCTTTACCGCTGGAACGGCTACGGCACGCCGACCGATTTTGTGGGTTTGAAGAATTTCCAGGTCCTGTTCGGCAATGCCGCCTTCTCGCAGGCCCTGATGAATAACGGACTGATCATCCTTATCTCGATCCTGATCCAGATTCCGTTGGCGATCTGGCTCGCCATGATGCTGGCGCATCGCATTCCCGGCGTCGTCGCCTTCCGGCTGGTGTTTTTTCTGCCTTATGTTCTGGCTGACGTCGCAGCGGGTCTGATCTGGCGCTTCGTTTATGATGGCGATTATGGTCTGTTTGCCGCCATCTCCAATTTCTTCGGCTTCGCCAATCCTTACGTGCTGGCCGACAAGGATGTGGCGATCTATGCCGTGCTCGGCGTCATCGTCTGGAAATATTTCGGTTTCCACATGATGCTGTTCATCGCCGGCCTTCAATCCGTCGACAAGAATGTGCTGGAAGCGGCCGAAATCGACGGCGCGTCCGGCTGGCAGAAATTCCGTTACGTCACGCTGCCAATGCTTGGCTCGACGGTGCGCCTTTCCGTCTTCTTTGCGGTCATCGGCTCGCTGCAGTTGTTCGACATGATCATGCCGCTTACCGGCGGTGGCCCCTCCAACTCCACGCAGACCATGGTCACCTTCCTTTACACCTACGGCGTCATGCGCATGCAGGTGGGGCTTGGCAGTGCGGTCGGCGTCGTTCTCTTCGTCATCTGCGTGACGCTCGCCTTCGGTTACAAAAGGATTTTCATGCGCCATGACTGACACATCCACCTCCGTCCGCATGCCGCTGCAAACCAAGCTTTATCTTTATATTTCGCTGAGCCTGATTGCGGCCATCGTGCTCATCCCGCTTCTGACAACGGCCCTTGGCGGTTTCAAGACGCTGGGAGACCTGCGCGTCAATCCCTTCGGCATTCCGGCCGAATGGCAATGGGCCAATTACGGCGATATTCTTTTCGGCAAACGTTATTGGCTGCAGATATTCAACTCGCTTGTCATCGCGCTGTTGACGGTGTTCCTGACGCTTACCGTCTCGGCCATGGCGGCCTTCACCTTCGCGCATGTGAAATTCTTCGGCTCGTCCTTCATGCTCAATTATTTCCTGCTCGGCCTGATGTTCCCGGCGGCCACGGCCATCCTGCCGCTGTTCATCCGCATTCGCGATCTCGGCCTGCTCGACACCTATTGGGGGGTTGTTCTGCCGCAGGTGGCCTTCGGACTGGGCATGAGCATCCTTCTGTTCCGCAATTATTTTCGCAATCTGCCGGACGAGCTGTTTCAGGCGGCCTTCGTGGATGGCTGCGGTTATCTCCGCTTCTTCTGGCACATTTCCGTGCCGCTTTCGCGGCCGATTGTGGCGACTGTTGGCATCGTCTCTTTCGTTGGCAGCTGGAACAGCTACATCCTGCCGCTGATCATGCTGAATTCGGAATCGAAATATCCCTGGCCGCTCGGCATCATGGTCTATCGCGGCGAATTCGGCACGGAATGGCAGCTCGTGCTCGCCTTCATCACGCTGACGATCCTGCCGACCGTCATCGTCTTCTTCCTCGCCCAGAAACATATCATCGCGGGCCTGACGGCCGGTGCCGTCAAATCGTAACGTGAAAGGAGCAAAATATGGCTTCCGTCGAACTTAGGGATATCCGCAAGTCCTATGCCGCACTCGATGTCATTCACGGCATCTCGCTTGATATAGCCGACGGCGAATTCATCGCACTTGTCGGGCCTTCGGGCTGCGGCAAGTCCACGCTGCTGCGCATGATCGCCGGGCTGGAAGAAATCACCGATGGGGATATTCTCATTGGCGACAAGGTGGTCAATTCCATGACCCCGCGGGAACGCAACATCGCCATGGTGTTTCAGTCCTATGCGCTTTATCCGCATATGACTGTGGCCGAAAACATGGGCTTCAACCTGAAGCTCGCCGGCCAGCCGAAAACCGTCATCGAAGAGCGTGTGGCGGAAGCCGCCCGCATGCTCGATCTCGGCAAGCTTCTGGATCGCAAGCCGTCTCAGCTTTCCGGCGGCCAGCGCCAGCGCGTCGCCATGGGGCGCGCCGTCGTGCGCAACCCCGCAGTCTTCCTGTTCGATGAGCCCCTGTCCAACCTGGATGCCAAGCTGCGCGTACAGATGCGCAGTGAAATCAAGGCTCTGCACCAGAAGGTCGGTACGACCTCCATCTATGTCACCCATGACCAGATCGAAGCCATGACGCTGGCAGACCGGGTGGTGGTGCTCAATCACGGCCGCATCGAGCAGCAGGGCACACCGCTCGAGCTTTACAAGACACCCGCCAATCTCTTCGTCGCCGCCTTTATCGGTTCGCCCGCCATGAATCTCATCGAAGGCGTGGTCGATGGCGAGGGCGATGAGCCCGCCGCCCGGCTGAAGGATGGAACCGCGATCCGCATTGCCGCCTCCAGAAAGGTCAAACGCGGCCAGCCGGTGACGATTGGCTTGAGACCGGAACATATCGGCTCGAGCATAGGCGGTGATATTTCGCTATCCGGCAGGACGGTGCTGGTGGAGCCGACCGGCGCGCAGACGCATGTTGTCTTTGAACTGGCGGGTGATCAGGTGACGGCAGTGGTGGATGGCGAGCAACCGGTGAAGGTCAATACGCCCTTCGCCGCCACCGTGCATCATGAACGTGTGCATGTCTTCGACAGGGCGAGCGGCCTGGCGCTTTAAGCGCCATGTGCATTTTCAATGAAGTGTGAAAATTCTTTTGTCCCTCCGCTTTTGGGGCTTGTTTGAAAATCACGAGCGGTTAGCTTGGCGCTGGAGAAAAAAGCGGTTTACCGCGCAACTGTATCGATGCAGGAGGAGATTTTTATGAGAACGATCAAGGGCCCGGGTCTTTTTCTCGGCCAGTTTGCCGGTGATGTTGCCCCCTTCAACAGCTGGGATGCCATCACCAAATGGGCGGCGGAAAAAGGTTATGTCGGCGTGCAGGTGCCAAGCTGGGCAGGCCAGCTGATCGATCTCAAAAAAGCGGCTGAATCGAAGGATTATTGCGACGAGTTCGCCGGTGTGGCACGCCAGAATGGTGTGGAGGTGACCGAGCTTTCCACCCACCTGCAGGGCCAGCTCGTTGCCGTTCATCCTGCTTATGACGAGGCCTTTGACGGCTTTGCGGCACCGGAAGTGCGCGGCAACCCCAAGGCGCGCCAGGAATGGGCGGTAGAGCAGGTGAAGCTTGCGCTGAAAGCCTCGAGAAATCTCGGCATCAAGGCGCATGCGACCTTTTCTGGTGCGCTTGCCTGGCCGTTCGTCTACCCGTGGCCACAACGTCCGGCCGGTCTGGTGGAAACCGCCTTTGACGAGCTGGCAAAACGCTGGACGCCGATTCTCGATTACGCCGACGAGCAGGGTGTGGACGTCTGCTACGAAATCCATCCGGGTGAGGATCTGCATGACGGCGTCACCTTCGAGATGTTCCTGGAGCGGGTGAAGAACCATCCCCGCGCCAACATGCTCTACGACCCCTCGCATTACGTGCTGCAATGCCTTGATTATCTTGACAATATCGACATTTACAAGGATCGCATCAAGATGTTCCATGTCAAGGATGCGGAGTTCAATCCGACCGGACGGCAGGGCGTCTATGGCGGGTATCAGGGCTGGGTGAACCGCGCTGGTCGTTTCCGCTCGCTGGGCGACGGGCAGGTTGATTTCGGTGCGATCTTCTCGAAAATGGCGGCCAATGATTTCGACGGCTGGGCCGTGGTCGAGTGGGAATGCGCGCTGAAACACCCTGAAGATGGCGCGCGCGAAGGGGCCGAGTTCGTCAAGGCACATATCATCCGCGTCACGGAAAAAGCTTTTGACGATTTCGCATCTGGTGGCACCGACGATGCGGCCAACCGCCGTATGCTTGGGCTTTGAGAGCATTGCAGAGGAAACATTATGGCTATTGAAGGAAAGACAACCGACGCGGCGAACAAGCGGATTCGTCTCGGCATGGTCGGCGGCGGTTCGGGCGCATTCATCGGCGGCGTTCATCGCATGGCCGCGCGGCTCGACAATCGCTTCGATCTCGTGGCGGGGGCCCTGTCCTCGACACCGGAGAAATCCCTCGCTTCCGGTCGTGAGCTGGGGCTCGACCCTGAGCGTTGCTACGGCTCGTTTGAAGAAATGGCCGAAAAGGAAGCGCTGCGCGAGGATGGTATCGAGGCCGTGGCGATCGTCACGCCCAACCATGTGCACTATCCCGCTGCAAAGGCCTTTCTGGAGCGCGGCATCCATGTCATCTGCGACAAGCCGCTGACCTCCAATCTCGAAGACGCGAAAAAGCTGAAAGACGTGGCAGACAAGGCCGATGCGCTGTTCATCCTGACGCATAACTACACCGGCTATCCGATGGTGCGGCATGCGCGCGAACTGGTGGAGGCCGGTGAACTCGGTACGATCCGTCTGGTGCAGATGGAATATCCGCAGGACTGGCTGACGGAAGCGGTGGAACAGACCGGTGCGAAACAGGCGGTCTGGCGCACCGATCCGGCCCAATCCGGTGTTGGTGGCTCCACCGGCGATATCGGCACCCATGCCTATAATCTCGGCTGCTTCATTTCCGGTCTGGAAGCGGATGAGCTGGCGGCGGATGTGCACACTTTCGTCGAAGGCCGCCGGCTCGATGACAATGCCCATGTGATGATGCGCTTCAAGCCGAATGGCGGCAAGCAGGCCGCGAGGGGCATGCTCTGGTGCAGCCAGGTGGCGGTCGGTCATGAAAACGGGCTGAAGATCCGCGTTTATGGTGACAAGGCCGGTCTCGAATGGACGCAAGCCGATCCGAATTATCTGTGGTTTACGAAGCTCGGCGAGCCGAAGCAGCTGATCACCCGCGGCGGTGCCGGGGCAGGGGCGGCAGCCGCCCGCGTCACCCGCATACCCTCCGGCCATCCGGAAGGATATCTGGAAGCCTTCGCCACCATCTATACCGAGGCAGCACATGCCATCGAGGCGCGTCGCACCGGTTCGGCACTGGACAAGGCGGTGATTTACCCGACGGTGGATGACGGCGTCAAAGGTGTCGCCTTCGTCACGGCCTGCATCGAGTCAGGCAAGAAGAATGGCGGCTGGGTGAAGCTGTAAAACGACGTTGCGGCGTCTTTCTTCTCCCCGCCGGGGAGAAGGTGGCCCGAAGGGTCGGATGAGGGGGCTACGTTGCCGGATTTCGGAGAGCTCGCCCCCTCATCCCGCTGCCGCGACCTTCTCCCCCTCGGGGAGAAGAAGCAAGCGGCATCCGCTCGCTTCCTTTGTCATCGCGCAGTTCTGCTCGGGATGGATTGCAATCGAAAGCTGGGGCATAAGCCTCCACGCTCCAGAGCCCGGTCTGCCGCCACCTGACGGCGACATCAATTAACGCGTGTCGACTGTGGCTGCGTCCGCTCTGTCACCGGGCAGCCATCCTCGATCTTGGTCCAGGACGAAACGTTGAGCTTCATCTCGCAGCGCGCGAGATAAGAAGCGCCATCGACCTTCAGGCAGGATGTCTGGCCGAGTTCGAACATGGTGCCGCGATTTCGGCATTTGCAATTATGGGCATCCGCCAAGGCGGGGCTAAGGGCCACTATGAGGCCGGGTACGAGCACTCCAAGACGCATGGCTGAGGCTCCCAAGGATATGCCGCCAATTTATACCTGTCCGGCGGCATAGTCAAAACGGCCTTGCCTGAGGATAAGCGCGGCCGGACGGGGAACCGGCTCGAACGCTTGCGCTTTCACTCGATCAAAATAGCCCTGATATCATTGACATTCGTCAGGGTCGGACCGGTCACGACAAGATCGCCCGCCGCCTTGAAGGCGGTATAGCTGTCGTGGTTTACGAGCGACTGGCGCGGATCGACACCGGCAGCGCGCATGCGGGCAAGCGTATCCGGCGTCACCACGGCACCCGCCGCATCTTCGACGCCGTCTATGCCGTCGCTATCGCCTGCAATAGCCCAGATGCTGGCTGCGCCTTTCAGCGTCAGCGCGAGGCTTAACAGGAACTCCGTGTTGCGGCCGCCCTTGCCGGCCGGTCCCTTGCCAATCGTGACCGTGGTTTCGCCGCCGGAAAGCAGCACGGCCGGACCTTTGACCGGCAGGCCCTTGCGGCTGGCGGAGGACGCGATGCCGGCCATAACGGCACCGACATCCCTGGATTCGCCTTCAAGGGAATCCCCGAGGATAAGCGGCGTAAGACCGAGCTTCACGGCCTCATCCGCCGCAGCCTGCAGCGCAAGCGAGGGCGCCGCGATCATCCTGACATCCTCTTCGATATCACCGGACTTCGGGGTCTCCTCACCTTTTTCCAGCACCCTGCGCACGGTTTCGGGAAGATCGAGCGCATATCGGGCGACGATTTCGCGCACGGTCGCTATATCACTCGGATCGGCAACCGTCGGGCCGGAGGCGATCTCGGAGGGGTCGTCGCCGGGCACGTCGGAAATCAGCAGTGAAACAACCTTGGCCGGCTTGGCGGCCAGCGCCAGCCGCCCGCCCTTGATGCGGGAGAGATGCTTGCGCACCGCGTTCATTTCGGAAATCGTCGCGCCGCTTGCCAGAAGGGCACGGTTGACGGCCATCTTGTCGGCAAGCGTCATACCTTCGGCGGGAGCGATCATCAGCGCAGACCCGCCGCCGGAAATCAGCGCGATCACCATGTCGTCGGCGGTCAGGCCCTCAACGGCGGCGAGAATGCGTTTGGCCGCTTCCGCACTTTTGTCATCAGGTACGGGATGGGAGGCCTCGATGATCTCGATACGAGAGGTTGGAACCGCATGGCCATAACGCGTCACCACCACACCTGAAAGATCGACATGCGGCCATGCCGCTTCCAGCGCTGCGGCCATGGCGGCCGAGGCTTTGCCTGCCCCCACCACCACGCAGCGGCCTTTGGGCGGGGAGGGAAGGTGGTGTTGCAGCACCTTTGCCGGATCGGCGCTTGCGACTGCCGCCATGAAAATCCGGTTGAGGGCGTCTTTGGCGCGGCTGTCGTTCCATGCGGTCATCGGTTCACACTCCAATCCAGAGCGCGCCAAGCGCCAGAAGGGCGGGCAGGGCCTGAATGAACAGGATCTTCATGGTATTGGCGGTAACGGCACCGAAAATACCGGCCACCAGAACGCAGATGAGGAAGAAGACCTTGAAGCTCAGCCCTTCAACGCCCTGCATGAGCCCATAGATCAGCCCGGCTGCCAGAAACCCGTTATAAAGCCCCTGATTGGCGGCCAGCACTTTCGTCTGGCGGGCGAAATCCGCCGAGAAACCGAAGGCCTTGCGGCCGGCCGGCTTATCCCACAGCAGCATTTCCAGAATGACGATGTAGATATGGATGGCCGCAACCACGGCAATCAGAATGCTGGCGATCATCGGCGGTTTCCTCCAAAACCCTGATGTCCGTGGCGCATCGGTTCTCGTGAGAAAAACGGCAGCGAGCGGACAACTCCGTTTTAACGGCGGGACGAAGCGCTGCAAGGGCTTAATCCTTTCTTCCCGTGCAAACTGTTGATGAGCGACAGCCTGTTGCTTGACTCTTTGCTGAAATAGGAACAAAACAAGAACAGTAAGATTGAAAATCCGGAATTGAAAACCGTCATGCCATGCAAAAGCGCGCGGACCAGTTGCTCGTTGTCGAAGAGCTGCGTGAAAGGCTGGAAAGGATCGGTAACGGCCCTGAGCGGCTGCACGAGACCTTGCCTTTCGGCGTGGATGCCATCGACCATCACCTGCCGGGAGGCGGGCTGAAGCTCGGTTGCCTGCATGAGCTGAGCGGCGGCGGCAATGGCACTGCCGATGGGGCAGCGGCAGCGCTGTTTGCTGCCGGTGTGGCGGCACGGCTTTCCGGCAATGTTTTATGGTGTGTCACCCGGCGGGATCTGTTCATGCCGGGTCTGACGCAGGCCGGCCTGTCGCAGAACCGGCTCATCATCGTTGAATGCCGCGATGAGAAAGGCGTGCTTGACTGTTTCGAGGAGGGCTTGCGCTGCAATGGTTTCGGCGCGGTGATGGGTGAAGTGGCGAAACTGCCGATGACCGCCTCGCGGCGGCTGCAGTTGGCGGCGGAAACCTCTGGGGTTACCGGCATCGCCATCCGCCGCTTCCGGCGTCAAGCCGATGCGGCGCTGTTCGGGGAGCCGACGGCGGCGGTGACCCGCTGGCGCATCTCCGTGCGGCCCTCTTCGCCCCTGCCGGTGCCGGGAGTGGGCAGGCCGCGCTGGTTTCTCGAACTTTTGCGATGTCGCGGCGGCGAAAGTGCCGAATTTGAAGTGGAAGCCTGTGATGCAAAGGGTCGTCTCGCTCTACCTGCCGACATGGCCGACGGATCGTTTCCGGCGTCTTTCGGGCAAGAACGCGCCGCCGGTTGAAAAGCCGCTGGTCATGATTGGTCGTCAGGGCAGCCGCCGGCTGGTGCTGGCGCTCGACAAGGCGGCAAAGGCGGCGGGCATCCGCCCCGGCACGCCGGTCAGCAAGGCGCAGGCGCTGGTGCCGGGTCTTCTCGTTGAAGATCTGGATGCGGCTGGTGATGCCCGCGCCCTGCAGCAGCTGGCCTTTCATTTCCTGCGCATCTATGCCCCGATCGTCGCCGCCGACCCGCCGGACGGGCTGGTGCTGGACACGGCGGGTGCGGACCATCTGCACGGCAATGAGGCGCTGATGCTGAGCGGCATGGTCAACCGCCTGCATGCCGCCGGTTTTGCCGCCCGCGCTGCCATTGCCGATAGCTGGGGTGCGGCGCATGCACTGGCGCGTTTTGGTCGTGAGGAGATCAGCATCATACCGCCGGGTGGACAGAGAGCGTCGATCAGCGGCCTGCCGCTTTCCGCGTTGAGGCTGGAGGAGCGTATCGTTTCCGGGCTGAAGGTGCTCGGTTTCCGCAGCATCGGCGAGCTTGCCGAAGCCCCGCGCGCGCCGCTCACCCTGCGTTTCGGCCCCGAGCTCGTCCGCCGTCTTTCGCAGGCGCTCGGGGAGATCGGCGAACCCATCGAACCGGTGCGGGTGGCTGAACTGGTGGAGGTGCGGCGCGCCTTTCCCGAACCCATCGCAGCGGCGGAAACGATTGCCCGTTATAGCCAAAAGCTGGTTGCCGAACTTTGCGTCGCGCTGGAAAAGCGCGGCCTCGGCGCGCGCCGGGTCGATCTGGTGCTGCACCGGGTGGATAGCGGCCTGCAGGCCATACGGGCCGGTACGTCCAGACCGGTGCGCGATATCAAACAGCTCGTTCGGCTTTTGACCGACCGCATCGACACCATCGATCCCGGTTTCGGCATCGAGATGATGGTTTTGACCGCCACCCATGCCGAGCCGCTTGTCGCCGCGCAGGCCCGTTCTTCGCTTCTGGAGGAAGGCCGTGCGGAAATCGCCGATACGGTCGATGTCATCCTCAATCGTGGCCACAGGGTCTATCGTTATGCGGCGGTGGCAAGCGACGTGCCGGAACGTTCTCTTGCCCGCGTTGCGGCGCTGGCGGCGGAGGATACGCTCGGCTGGCCCGGCCACTGGCCGCGTCCGGTCCGGCTTTTTGCAAGGCCGGAACCCATCGAGACGCTGGCGCTGTTGCCCGACCATCCGCCGCGTTATTTCCTCTGGAAAGGCGTGCGCCATAATGTCAGGCGCGCCGACGGGCCGGAACGGGTGTTCGGCGAATGGTGGAAACGCGACCGGGAAAAGGCCGCCGTACGCGATTATTTCATGGTGGAAAACGAAGGCGGCGAGCGCTTCTGGATTTTCCGCTCCGGTGACGGCGAACATGCCGAAACGGGCTCGCAGGGCTGGTTCATCCATGGGGTCTTTGCATGAATACGCCCCGCTATGCCGAGCTGCAGGTGACCACGCATTTTTCCTTCCTGCGTGGGGCAAGCTCCTGCGAAGAGCTTTTCGAACAGGCCAAAAGCCTCGGCATCGAGGCGCTTGGTATCGTGGACCGCAACAGTCTTGCGGGCATTCCCCGCGCTTATGAAGCCGCCCATAATCATGGCATCCGCCTCATCATCGGCTGCCGGCTCGATCTGGACGATGATCTTTCCGTGCTCGCCTATCCCATGGATCGCGCGGCTTACGGGCGGCTTTGCCGACTGCTTTCCGTCGGCAAGAAAAGAGGCGGCAAGGGCAAATGCCGGCTGGCTTGGGACGATCTCGTTGCCTATGGCGAAGGCCTCATCGTCGTGCTGCTCGCCGATCTGGCCGATGATCTCTGCGCACTGCGGCTGCGACGTCTCAAAGCTGCTTTTGCCGACAGGGCCTATATGGCACTCAGCCTCAGAAGACGCCCCAACGACCAGATGCGGTTTTTCGAGCTATCGGAGATGGCGCAGGTCGCAGGTGTACCGACTGTTGTCACCAATGACGTGCTCTTTCATGTGCCCGAGCGGCGCATGCTGCAGGATGTCGTCACCTGCATCCGTCATAATTGCACCATCGATGAGGCCGGTTTCCGCCGCGAACGCCACGCCGACCGCTATATGAAGCCGCCGGAAGAGATGCACCGGCTGTTTGCCCGTTACCCTGAAGCGCTTGCCCGTAGCCTCGAAATTGCGAAACGCTGCAAATTTTCACTGAAGGAACTGGTCTATCAATATCCCGAGGAGCGTAGCCTGCCGGGACTGACGGCGCAGCAGGCGCTGGAGAAAATGGTATGGGATGCGGTGCCGGGGCGGTATCCGAAGGGTTTGCCCGAGAAGGTGGAAAAGGCGTTGCATCATGAGCTGGCGGTTGTCGGCAGGCTGCAATATGCCTCCTATTTCCTGACCGTGAATGCCATTGTCCGTTATGCGCGTTCAAAAGATATTCTCTGTCAGGGGCGTGGTTCGGCGGCCAATTCGGTTATCTGTTTTGTGCTTGGCATCACCGCCATCGATCCCGCTCTTTTCAGCAATCTCGTCTTCGAACGTTTCGTTTCCGAAAACCGGGGTGAGCCGCCGGATATCGACGTGGATTTCGAACACCAGCGGCGTGAAGAGGTCATTCAGTGGGTCTATGACACCTACGGCCGTGACAAGGCCGCACTCTGCTCTGTCGTTACCCGTTATCGCGGGCGTGGGGCGCTGCGCGATGTCGGCAAGGTTCTGGGCCTGCCGGAAGACCTGACCAAGCTTCTGTCTTCGCAGGTCTGGCGCTGGAGCGAAGGGGTGGGTGAAAAGCAGGTGAAGGAACTGAACCTCAATATGGAGGATCGCCGCCTGAAGCTTGTCTTCGAACTGGCCAACCAGCTTGTGGGCACGCCGCGCCATCACAGCCAGCATCCGGGTGGCTTTGTTCTGACCCATGACCGACTGGACGAACTGGTGCCGATCGAACCCGCCGCCATGGATGATCGCCAGATCATCGAATGGGACAAGGACGATATCGATGTCGTGAAGTTCATGAAGATGGATTGCCTGGCGCTTGGCATGCTTTCCTGCATGAAGCGCGGCTTCGACATGCTGGAGGCACGCACGGGAGAAAAATATGATCTCGCCGCCATGCCGCCGGATGACGGCCCTACCTATGCCATGATCCAGAAGGCCGATACGCTCGGCACGTTCCAGATTGAAAGCCGGGCGCAGATGTCGATGCTGCCGCGCCTGAGGCCGAAGGAGTTTTACGACCTCGTCATTCAGGTTGCCATCGTTCGTCCGGGGCCCATTCAGGGGGATATGGTGCATCCCTATTTACGCCGCCGGCAGGGAAAGGAAGCGGTCCTTTTTCCGAAAAAAGAACTTGAAAGCGTCTTGGGAAAGACGATGGGTGTTCCGCTGTTTCAGGAGCAGGCGATGCGGATCGCCATGGATTGCGCGGGTTTCACTGCAGATGAGGCTGACCAGTTGCGCCGGGCCATGGCGACTTTCAAGAATGTCGGCACCATTTCCAAATTCAGGGAGAAACTGGTCACGGGCATGGTAGAGCGCGGTTATGAGCAGGAATTCGCCGAACGCATCTTCAAACAGCTGGAAGGTTTCGGCAGTTATGGTTTCCCCGAAAGCCATGCGGCTTCCTTCGCGCTGATCGCCTATGCCTCCTCATGGCTGAAATGCCATCATCCCGATATTTTCTGTACGGCGCTTCTCAACTCGCAGCCCATGGGTTTTTACGCCCCGGCGCAGATCGTGCGCGATGCGCGTGATCATGGTGTCGAGGTGCGTCCGGTCTGCGTTAATAACAGCCGCTTCGATTGCACGCTGGAGCCTACGGGCAAGAAGAATGGCAAGGGTGAGGAGCGCTTTGCCGTGCGGCTTGGCCTGCGCATGGTGAAGGGGCTTTCCAATGATCATGCTGCAAAAATCGTCGCCTCCCGGCAGGATCGGCCTTTTGCCTCCGTTGACGATCTGTGGCGAAGGGCGGGTGTTCCGGCCGCCGCCCTTGTCTGTCTGGCGGAGGCCGATGCCTTTCTGCCGGCACTTTCGCTTGCCAGGCGCGAGGCGCTCTGGGCCATCAAGGCCCTGCGGGATGAGCCGCTGCCGCTTTTCGCCGCCGCTGCCATCAGGGAAAATGCCGTTATCGAAGAGCTTCAGGAACCCTCCGTTGCGCTCAGGCCCATGACTGATGGTGGCGAGGTGGTGCAAGATTATGGCCATGTGGGGCTGACACTGCGCGAACATCCCATGACCTTCCTGCGGCATGATCTTTCCCGCCGCCGCATCGTCACCTGTGCGGAGGCGGTACGCGTTCGGGATGGCACATGGCTGGAAACGGCCGGCCTGGTGCTGGTGCGCCAGCGCCCCGGTTCGGCAAAGGGCGTGATCTTCATGACGCTGGAGGACGAGACGGGCATTGCCAATGCGGTGCTGTGGGTCAAAACCTTCGAAAAATACCGCCGCGTGGTGTTGTCCGCCGGCATGGTCGGCATTTACGGCAAGATCCAGCGGGAAGGTGAGGTGGTGCATCTGGTCGCCCACCGGCTGACCGATCTGTCGCAGGCCCTGGCAAGCGTGGGCGAGCGCAACCACGCCTTTCCCCTGCCGCATGGGCGTGGTGACGAGTTTCATCACGGCATGCCGCCGGATGACCACCGCGTCATCAGGAAACGCCCGCCGCCCGCCGACCATGATGACGATGCGGTCGAGCGGATAAAGGTCATTTCCCGCAATTTTCACTGAGGCGCATTCCCTATGCGGCTTCCTCCAGCCCGGCGGTATCCTTTCTGCGGAACTGGCTGGGTGGTGCGCCGATCACGCGTTTGAAGGCGCGGCTGAAGGAGGCTTCGGAATCATAACCAAGCTTTTCCGCCGCCGCTGTTACGCGCATGCCTTCGCGCAGCCACAGCCGCGCCTGATGCATGCGCACGCGCACCACATAACGCGCCGGGCTTTCGCCCACCACGCGGGTGAAGCGTTCTGCGAAACTGGAACGGGATGCACCCATCAGTGAGGCGAGTTCCTCTACGCTCCAGTCCTTTTCGGGGCTGAGATGGATGGCGGCCAGCACCCGCCCGAGTTCGGGATTGCGCACGGCGGCGAGCCAGCCGCTGGAATCGCCGCAGCCGTGTTCCACCCATGTGCGGATCAGGGTTGCGGTCAATACATCGGCAAGCCTTGCCAGAATGCCACCCGCACCGACGCGGTTCAGCTCCACCTCGCGCGTCATGGCTTCCAGCAGGTGCGGAATGGCCGGGTCGCTTTTGGCCAGATCGCTGGTCAGCATCACATCCGGCATCAGCTGCAGGAGCGGATGCAGATTATCCATGTTGAAACGCATGGAGGCGGTGAAGGCGATGGTATCTCCGCCGGCGCTCGCGCATTCCAAGTCGAACACGCCCTGGCAGACTTCCTTTTTGCCGAAGTGGTCAAAGGGAGACGGCGCCACGCTCTCACCACTGCCCAGCACATGGGCGTGGCCTCGGGGCAGAAGAACGGCATCGCCGCATGTCAGCGTCAGCCACTCGCCGGAAGGTTTCTGCAGTTTCGCCTGACCGACGCCGATGAAGTGAAACCGCGCCGCGTCCTGTTCGGGAAAAGCCGTCGCCCAGGGCGTCGCCATGCGGCAGCGGCCATATTCCACGCCGTCGAGCCTCAGGCCACGCAGCATTTCGGTCAAGGCATCATTCATGGCAGCTCTCGCAAATTCGGACGATTGGTTAAGGAATGTGGACTTTCTAGCATGGAAACGCCGGGCTGTCACGCATAGCCTGCGGCGTATCGATTTGCAGTTGTTGGGCGGGGCTTCCACCGGCTTTGACCATTCGCCTTCATCCTCGCCTTTCTGTTTCAGGACGCATTCTGCCAATGCGCATCAGGAGATTTTCATGAACAACCGGACCATAAACGAACTCGAATATGTGCCGCGTCAAACGGAGCCGGATGCGAAGTGGGCCGCCGTGGTTTCGCTTGCGCTTGGCGTCTTCGGACTGGTGACGGCGGAATTCCTGCCGGTCAGCCTTCTGACACCGCTTTCGGCCGATCTTGCCATCAGCTCCGGTATTGCCGGTCAGTCCATCACCGTCACGGCGCTGGTTGCGGCGGTCGCAGGCCCCGGCATTGTCATCGGCACACGCAGTATCGACCGCCGCTGGACGTTGCTTGGGCTCACCACGCTGCTGATCATTTCCAGCGCGCTGGCCGCCTTTGCCAATGGTCTTGTCATGCTGTTCGCCTCGCGCGTTCTGCTGGGCATCGGCCTCGGGGGCTTCTGGGCCATGTCGGCGGCGCTGGCGCTCCGGCTCGTGCCGCTTGATAAAATGCCGCGCGCCATGGCCATCATCCTGACAGGGGTTTCCGTCGCCACCGTCTGTGCTGCGCCGGTGGGGGCGTGGATCGGCGCGACGCTCGGCTGGCGTTCCGCCTTCGTCGTTTCCGGCGCTCTCGGTGTCGTCGCACTCATCGTGCAATTGCTGACCGTGCCTTCCTTGCCGCCGGCCGGTGCTCCCGGGCTTTCCACCATGTTCCGGCTGTTGCAGCGTCCGCAGGTCCGCATCGGTCTTCTGACGACGCTCTTCATCGTTGCGGCCCACTTTGCCGGCTTCACCTATGTCCGCCCGTTCCTGGAAAACGTGACGGGGTTTGGCGTGGAGGCTATTTCGCTGGTGCTTCTGGTCTATGGTATCGGTGGCTTTTTCGGCAATCTCTTCGGTGGTTTCCTCGCCGAGAAGAATACGGCATGGGCGGTAACTTTCGCCGCGACGCTGATTGCCGCATCGGCGTCCGTTCTGGTCGTTGCGGGTGCGTCGCCCGTGATTGCCAGCCTTGCCATCGCTTCCTGGGGTTTTGCCTTCGGTGCGGTGCCGGTCAGCGTTCAGAGCTTCATCACCCGGGCTGCTTCCGATGAGGCGGAAAGTGCCGGCGCGCTGCTGCTCACCACGTTTCAGATCGCCATCTCCAGCGGTGCGGTGCTGGGTGGTTTGCTGATCGATCTTCATGGCGCGACCATGGTCTTCGTTTTCGTCGCGATCTCCGCCCTTCTCGGTGCGTCGCTGATGGCATCACGCCGGGGCGTGGTGCCACAGGTCGAGGCCTCACAGGGGTAAGTTGGTTGAAGAAAAACGGACACGCATTCGTGCGCGTCCCAAGATAAGCGAAGGCGTTGCCACATATTTCTTCTCCCCGCCGGGGAGAAGGTGGCCCGAAGGGTCGGATGAGGGGGCACCCTCTCCGGATTTCGGGACGCTCGCCCCCTCATCTCGCTGCCGCGACCTTCTCCCCCACGGGGAGAAGGCGAAAGGGGCACCCGCTCGTTCCCTGTTACCGCGTCTTCAAACCGTCTTGATCGCGTTCTGCGTCCGGTCCTTGCCCACCTCGATCACATGCCGCATGGCTTTCACAGCCGCATCCGCATCACGCGCGGCAATTGCATGCACGATGCGCAGATGGTTGGAGGCGATCTCGGCGATGGTGCCGGGCGAGGCGGCGGGCGAGGAAAGCTGGAAGGAAATGGCAAGGGCGGCTTCGATCAGCCCGCTTGCCGAGCGCATGAAGGGATTGCCGGACATATGCGCCACGGCAAGGTGGAATTCGAGATCGACCTTGGCGATGGTTTCCGGCGTATGTTTCGGATTGTCGAATTTGGCGGCGATGACATAGAGGGACACGATGTCGTCATTGGAGGCCTGCAGGGCCGCTGCCGCCGCCGCCGCCGGTTCCAGCGCCAGACGGATTTCCGCCAGATGCTTGACGAATTCCTGGTCAATGCCGGCCTCGCAGCGCCAGCCAAGCACGTCGGGATCGAAGAAGTTCCAGCTTGAACGATCAAGAACGCGGGTGCCAACCTTGGCCTTGGGTTCCACCAGCCGCTTGGCCGCCAGTGTCTTCATGGTTTCGCGCAGCACCGTGCGCGAAACGCCAAAGCGCATGGAGAGTTCGGCATCATTGGGCAGCAGGGAGCCTTCGGCAATCCTACCCGAGACGATGGCGCTGCCGAGTTCGGAGACCACATGGGCGTGGCTGTTCCGGCGTTTTCGCCCGCTTATCGTCGTTTCGAGCAGCCCCAATAAAGCCTCCCTTTGCGTTATGCCGGATGTGGTCCGGCCAGTCTCCTGTTTGAATACCAGATGATTGCGCGCTGCAACACGATGAAGACGAAAAGCAGCACGCCAATGACGATTTTCGTCCACCAGGATGACAGCGTGCCGTCAAAAACGATGTAGGTCTGGATCAGCCCCTGGATCAGCAGGCCGACGAAGGTTCCGGCCACCAGTCCCGTGCCGCCTGTGAGAAGCGTACCGCCGATGACGACTGCGGCGATGGCATCCAGCTCCACGCCAACCGTCGCCAGCGAATAACCCGACGAGGTGTAAAGCGTGTAGACGATGCCGGCGAGGCCGGAGAGGAAACCGGAAAGCGCATAGATGCCGATTGTTGTACGCCCGATCGGCACGCCCATCAGTTCGGCCGATTGCGGGTTGCCGCCCAGCGCATAGACATTGGCGCCGAAGCGGGTGCGGCTGGCAATCAGCATGCCGGCGGCAAAAACGATGAGCATCAGCATGGCGAGCGCCGTCAGCCTGCCACCGCCCGGAAAGCGGAAATAGAAGCCCTGGATCTCATCGATGAAGGGGTGCGAAATCGGCACCGATTGCGTGGATATCAGATAGGCCGCGCCGCGCGCCAGAAACATGCCCGCCAGCGTCACCACGAAAGGCGGGATCGATAGGAACCGGATCATCACCCCCATCAGGCAGCCGAACAGCGTGGAGACCACGAGCACGATGGCGAAGGCCAGAAGCGGGTGAATATTATAGGTGCCGACCATCACGGCCACAAAAACGCTGGTGAAGGCGATGACCGAGCCGATGGACAGATCGATGCCGCCCGAAAGGATCACGAAGGTCATACCAACGGCGGCAATACCGAGAAAGGCATTGTCGGTCAGAAGATTGCCGATCACCCGTGTCGACAGGATCGCCGGATATTGCAGCACGCACAGCAGATAGGCGATCACGAAGATCGTCAGCGTGGTGAGGAAGGGCAGGTTGCGGTTGTGGATCATCGCGCGGTTCCTTCCTTGGTCATGCCGTTGGCGGCAGCCGGTTTTGCGTGCGCCTTTGGTGTTCTGACGAAGCCGAGAACCGCCATGATCGCCGGCGACTGCAGCGTCAGGACGACCATGATGATGCCCGCCTTGATGATGAGGTTGAATTCCGGCGGAAAACCGGAAACCAGAATGCCGGTATTGATGGTCTGGATGATGAGCGCGCCGATCAGCGATGCGGTGATGGAGAAGCGGCCGCCATTCAGCGATGTGCCGCCGATCACTACCGCCAGGATGGCATCAAGTTCCAGCCACAGCCCGGCATTATTGGCATCCGCGCCGCGAATATCCGCAGTCACGATCATGCCAGCGATGGCCGCGCAGAGGCCGGAGACGGCATAGACGAAAAACAGCAGGAAGCGTGCCCGAACCCCGGCAAGGGCCGCCGCGCGGCGATTGATGCCGGTCGCCTCGATCAGGAAACCGAGCGCGCTCTTGCGCACCAGAACGCCGATGACGAGAGCCGCCGCCACCCAGATGATGACGGGCAGGGGAACGCCGGCAAAGGAGCCTGAGCCAATGGCGGCAAAGCTGTCATCGTTGAAGGTGAGGATGACACCTTCCGTGATGAGCTGGGCAATGCCGCGTCCCGCCACCATCAGGATCAGCGTGGCGATGATCGGCTGGATATCGAGAAGGGCGACAAGCACGCCATTCCACAGGCCGCAGGCAATGCCGACCGCAAGCGAGATGGCAAGGACGGTGGGGATGGAGTGGCCGTTGCTGATGAGCGTGGCGGCCACCGCGCCGCAAATGGCGATGACCGCGCCGATCGACAGATCGATGCCCTTGGTCGCGATTACCAGCGTCATGCCGATCGTCAAAAGCGCCACGGGGGCTGCACGCACGAGAATATCGATCAGACTGCCGTAGAGCCGTCCGTTCTGGAATGAAACATTCAGAAACCCAGGTGAAATGATTGTAATCGCTGCCAGAATGATGAAGAGGGCGGCGAGCTGGGGTGCAAGCCGTTTGAGGCGTCGTGTCGCAGCCACCATCATGCCGCCTCCGTTTTCGCCGCATCGGCGATGGCCCGCATGATGTTGTCGGCGGTGACGTCGCCACCTTTCAATTCGCTGACGTGGCGGCGGTCGGAGAGCACGACGACACGATGGGCAACGGCGGTAAGCTCTTCGAGTTCGGAGGAGATGACCACGAGCGACATGCCCTCGGTACAGAGTTTTTCGATCATTTTGAGAATTTCTGCGTGTGCGCCGATATCGATGCCGCGGGTTGGTTCATCGAGGATCAGAAGCCGGGGATGGGTGGCGAGCCAGCGCGCCAGAATGGCCTTCTGCTGGTTGCCGCCGGACAGGAATTTTATCGGCCGGTTGGGATCGGCTGGCCGGATATCGAGCGATTTGATGAAGCTTTCGGCAAGCTCCGCCTTCTGTCGACGGGACAATGGCCGTGCCCAGCCCTGACGGGCCTGAAGCGCCAGCGCAATATTGTCGGTCACCGAAAAATCGCCGATGATACCATCAGTCTTGCGCTCTTCCGGGCAGAAGCCAAAACCGGCGGTGATGGCGGCTTCGGGAGAGGAAATCGCCACCGTCTTTCCGTCGATCGTGGCCTTGCCGGTATCGGGCTTGTCGACGCCGAACAGCAGGAAAGCCGTTTCGGTGCGGCCGGAGCCGAGAAGACCTGCGACACCGACGATTTCGCCGGGGCGAATGCCAAGGTCGAAAGGGGCGATGCTGCCGCGTTTGCCGTAACCTTCGAAACGGATCGGCGGTTCGCCATCAACGACCGTATCATCCGCTGCCTGATGTTCATGGGTGATGTGCTGCAATTCGCGGCCCAGCATCATCGCGATGAGTTCGGATCTCGGCAGGCTGCCGATATCGCGCGTGCCGACGAGACGACCGTTGCGCAGAACCGTCACCCGGTCGGCGATGTCATAGACCTGATTGAGGAAGTGGGTGATGATGATGATGCCGATGCCGCGCGCGCGCAGGTTTCTCAACACGCCGAACAACATCTCGACCTCATGGGCATCGAGGCTGGCGGTCGGCTCGTCCAGCACCAGCACCTTGCCGGAAAGATCGACGGCGCGGGCAATGGCAATGATCTGGCGGATGGCGACGGAATAGCTGGACAGCAGGGCGTTGACGTCGATGGAAAGCCCGTACTGCGCCAGCAGCGCCTGGGACTGCTTCTGCATCGAGGCCCGGTCGATCATGCCGAAGCGATGCGGCTGGCGGCCAAGAAAGAGATTTTCCGCAACGGTCAGGTTTTCGAGAAGGTTTACCTCCTGGTAGACGGTGCCGATGCCGAGCGCCTGCGCCTCACCAACATTGGTGGGTGATATCTCGTTCCCGTCGAGAAAGATCGAGCCGCTGTCGCGGTGGTAGACGCCGGTCAGGATTTTGATGAGCGTCGACTTGCCCGCGCCGTTTTCGCCGAGAAGCGCATGGATTTCACCGCGTCCGAGCGAAAAATCAACGCCGTCCAGCGCCGTGATCCCCAGAAAGGATTTACCGATGGCGCGTGCTTCCAGAAGTGGTGCCGTTTCGGACATTGATGAGGTCCCGGATAAGAATGCGACGACGGAGCGGCACGGGGAGGTGCCGCTCCTTTCGAAGAAATGGCTTAGTAGCCCAGGCCCTTCTTCGCCTCGTAGACCTTCATCGGGTCATCAGACGCCGTGTAGAGCTTGGATTCGGTCTGAATCCACTTTGCCGGCGCCTTCTTGTCTTTCAGATAGGCTTCGAGCGCGTCGAAGGCCGGGCCTGCCATGTTGGGCGTCAGTTCCACCGTCGCATTGGCTTCGCCGGCGGCCATGGCCTTGAAGATATCAGGAACGGCATCGATGGAGACGACCTTGATGTCGGTTCCGGGCTTCAGGCCGGCTTCCTTGATGGCCTGGATTGCGCCGACGGCCATGTCGTCATTATGAGCGTAAACGGCACAGATATCCTTGCCGCCGCCTTCAGCCTTGATGAAGCTTTCCATTACTTCCTTGCCCTTGGTACGGGTGAAGTCACCCGTCTGCGAGCGCGCAATCTTGATGTTCTTGTGCGAAGCAATGGCTTCCTCGAAGCCTTTCTTGCGGTTGATGGCAGGCGAAGAGCCGGTGGTGCCCTGCAGTTCCACGACCTTGCAGTCCTTGGCGCCGACATCCTTGACCAGCCAGTCACCGGCGACCTTGCCTTCGTGCACCTGATCCGAGGTGACCGCGGTCAAATAAAGATCGTCAGGCGCTTCGATCTGGCGATCGAGCAGGATGACGGGGATTTTTTCTTCCTTGGCTTCCTTCAGAACAGCGTCCCAGCCGGTTGCGACGACGGGTGCGATCAGGATCGCATCGACGCCCTGCGCGATAAAGCCGCGAACGGCCTTGATCTGGTTTTCCTGCTTCTGCTGCGCGTCGGCGAATTTCAGCGTGACGCCGCGTTTTTCGGCCTGCTGCTTGGTGACAGTGGTTTCAGCCGCACGCCAGCCGGATTCCGAACCGATCTGCGAGAAGCCAACGGTGAGCGATTTTGCGGAAACACTGGATGCAAGGCACAGCGAAACGGCGACAGTGACTGTCGCGAGAGCTTTTCTCATCTTATTCCTCCCAGAGATGATGTCAGCGTGACGGACGCACTATGAGCATATAGTAATACTCTTGAAAAGGGGCATTTTTGTATATTTCAATTTTAAAGTGACGCCTACGTCACGAAATTCTGAAATAAATTTATATAAATCAATATTATAAGATATTCACGCTTTCTGGTTCGAACGGCGGGCACCGTCGCCCTGTCAAGCGCTATATCGCTTGACAGGATGTGGCAAGGTCTAATAGTAATACAAATAAGAAGATGATTTTTGTCGTGATTTGGCGTCGCAGGACCCGCAATTGAACCGGCAAAAGAGGGAGGGAGATTCCGTTGCGCAGTTCCGCGATGGCCGTAAATACTGAAAAATATTCGGTTAAAGCCGATGAGCAGCCCAATGCCACTCGTCTGCGCTCGCACTGTCGGTTATGCGTGATCTCCGAGACGCTGATTCCATTTTCCTTGCGCACAACATAAGCTTGTCGCAATTCGTAATATTTTACCGTTGGCCACTTCCGGCTGGAGACCCGCATCATGACGACATCTGATAATCTTCCTGCAACTCAGGGCAAGCTCCGCTCGCGCGCCTGGTTCGACAACCCCGCCAATGCGGATATGACGGCACTTTATCTCGAGCGTTACATGAACTTCGGTCTGAGCCAGGCCGAGCTTCAGTCCGATCGCCCGATCATCGGTATTGCCCAGACCGGTTCGGATCTTTCGCCCTGCAACCGTCACCATCTGGAACTGGCAAACCGCCTGCGTGAAGGCATCCGCGAAGCCGGCGGCATCGCGATCGAATTCCCGGTGCATCCGATCCAGGAAACCGGCAAGCGTCCGACCGCCGGTCTCGACCGTAACCTCGCTTACCTCGGCCTCGTGGAAGTGCTTTATGGCTATCCGCTCGACGGCGTCGTTCTGACCATCGGCTGTGACAAGACCACGCCTGCCTGTCTTATGGCGGCGGCCACCGTCAACATTCCCGCCATCGCCCTCTCCGTCGGCCCCATGCTGAACGGCTGGTTCCGTGGTGAGCGCACCGGCTCCGGCACCATCGTCTGGAAGGCACGCGAACTTCTGGCGAAGGGCGAGATCGACTATCAGGGCTTCGTCAAGCTCGTCGCCTCGTCGGCGCCGTCCACCGGCTATTGCAACACCATGGGCACGGCAACGACCATGAACTCGCTGGCCGAAGCGCTCGGCATGCAGCTTCCCGGCTCTGCCGCCATCCCCGCGCCCTATCGTGACCGTCAGGAAGTCTCTTACCTGACCGGCCTGCGCATCGTGGAAATGGTCAAGGAAGACCTGAAGCCATCAGACATCATGACCAAGGATGCCTTCATCAACGCCATCCGCGTCAATTCCGCCATCGGCGGCTCCACCAACGCGCCGATCCACCTGAACGGCCTTGCCCGCCATGTCGGCGTCGAGCTGACGGTGGATGACTGGCAGACCTATGGCGAAGACGTGCCGCTGCTCGTCAACCTGCAGCCGGCTGGCGAATATCTCGGCGAGGATTATTATCATGCCGGCGGCGTGCCCGCAGTCGTCAACCAGCTGATGACGCAGGGACTGATCATGGAAGATGCCATGACCGTTAATGGCAAGACCATCGGCGACAATTGCCGTGGCGCGATCATCGAGGACGAGAAGGTCATCCGCCCCTATGAGCAGCCGCTCAAGGAGCGCGCCGGTTTCCGCGTGTTGCGCGGTAACCTGTTCTCCTCCGCCATCATGAAGACGAGCGTGATCTCGGAAGAATTCCGCAATCGTTACCTCTCCAACCCTGATGATCCGGAGGCCTTCGAAGGCCGCGCCGTGGTGTTCGATGGTCCGGAAGATTACCATCACCGCATCGACGATCCGTCGCTCGGCATCGACGCCAGCACCGTCCTATTCATGCGCGGTGCAGGCCCGATCGGTTACCCGGGTGCAGCGGAAGTGGTGAACATGCGCGCACCGGATTATCTTCTGAAGCAAGGCGTCAGTTCGCTGCCCTGTATCGGCGATGGCCGTCAGTCCGGCACGTCGGGCAGCCCGTCCATCCTCAACGCTTCCCCGGAAGCGGCGGCCGGCGGCGGTCTTGCCATTCTGCAGACGGGCGACCGCGTCCGCATCGATGTGGGCCGCGGCAAGGCGGATATCCTGATTTCAGGTGAAGAACTCGCCAAGCGTTACGAGGCGCTGTCAGCCGAAGGCGGCTACAAGTTCCCTGACCACCAGACGCCATGGCAGGAAATCCAGCGCGGTATCGTCAGCCAGATGGAAACCGGCGCGGTTCTGGAACCGGCGGTCAAGTACCAGCGCATCGCCCAGACCAAGGGCCTGCCGCGCGACAACCACTAAAGGCAAGGCCGTTTCGGCCGGCCGCCTTTAAAAATCAGCTAAAAATCAGCCCCGGGGCGTCGTCCCGGGGCTGAAATATTTTCGGGCATCGATGAAGCGCCGGACTTCAAAGCCGCCGCAATGTTTCTGATGCGTGAGGCATACAGCGCCTCGTTGCCCGCCCGCCTACTCCTTCGAGGGGGAGAGCGGCTTTCTCAGATAAGGCAGGAAGAACATGTAGAGCCCGCTGACGACAAGCAAAGTCAGCGGAAGAAGCGGGGCATAAACGATCACCGGTGGTGTCGGGCCGAAAGCCATCGAAGCGAAGTTCGCCAGAATGGTAACGGTCAGCAGAATGCCCAGCCACCGATGGCTCTGCCTTATCCATTTTTGCAAGATCAAAGTCGCCCCCGAGAAAAAGCATCCATGATGGAATGTGACACACGTTTGCCTCAACGGGCCTGAACGAGCTTCCAGCCATTGCCGGAAGGGTCGCGGAAACTCGCATCCACCGAGCCGTAACGCGTGATCGGTTCCTGGGTGAATTCGACGCCGCGTTTGTGCATGGCGTCAAAGGCCTTCTGACAATCCTCGACCACCAGAACCAAAGGCGGCATGGCGCCCTTGGCCACGGCTTCGTTCAGATTCTGCGCCGTCGCCTCGTCAACGGTCGGGGCCTGCGGCCGAAACAGGCCGAGCTGGAAATCCGGCTGATCCGGATGCTGCACGGTCAACCAGCGATAATCGCCGTTGCGTGCGTCCGTATGCACACGAAATCCGAGTTTTTCGACATAAAATTGCAGCGCCTCGTCCTGGTCATGAACGTAAAGCCCGACGACTTGAACACCATTTTTCATGAGCTATCTCCCTTTCACTCATCGTGCCTACCGCCTTTCGCCTGTCGGCGCTTCTCCGAAACTGCGATTGTGAGATGGGGGCGATGGGCGGCGCTGACGAAGCAATGGGGAACCTGCTCGAGATCGGCAGGCGAAAGCCGCATTTGTCGCCGCACTTCGCTCGGGTTCTCCCCGGTTACATCGCGGAAGACGCGGCCAAATGTGCCGATGCTGTTCCAGCCGGTCTGCAAGGCGATGTCGATGACTGGAAGGTCGGTGTCGCGCAGAAGCGCCACGGCGCGCTCCACCCGGCGGGTCAGCAGATAGCGGTGAGGGGGTATGCCGAAGGCATCGCGAAACGATCTTGCGAAATGCGCCTGCGAGGCACCGCTGACTTTTGCAAGGCGTGAAACGGGCCATGCCTCATGCGGTGCCGCGTCCATATGATCCCTGGCGCGCAGCAGGCGGCGCAGGAGCAACAAGTCTCTGTTTGCAGAGTTCTTTTCATTTCCAGACGGCATGTGGCAATCATTGAATGAACCTGCCGTCCTTGGCAAGGTTCATGCCGGCGAGCCGCTGCGGGTGATCTAGATCACCGGATAAAGCGACCAGAAGAACAGTTCATATTCCTGATCACGGTCGTCATCATGCTGTTCGTCGTCCGGCCGGCGCGGCGTCTTGTCCTGAAACTCGGTCTCCACCCGCTCATTGACGACGGGCATTCTTCGGCCGATGCCAAAGAGGTCAAAGGAGAGCATGTTGAACCCTGCTACCATGGCCAGTTTCCCTTCTTCACGCGAGTTAACGGTGTGTTAAGTTTCGCGCGTTGCCATGATTTCGTCAAGATTGGCCACGGAATTTGTCTACTATTTTTAACAACAATGTCGTGATTGGCGTTTCACCGGTGCCGGATTTCACGCAATGAATGTTTGTGGGTGTCCTCAAACCTCTTTCGTAGCGACCTCGGAATAGCTCTTTTCGGCCGCTTCCAGCGCGGAATCGGTATCGGTGGCATGGCCGAGGTTTTTCAGGGCGCTTGAGACGGCTGCGATATTGGCTTTCACCGCCTGCGGATGCGCGCGGCGACCGGTGTGGTTCAGCCTTATCAGCCGTTCCGCGCCGGGGCCGACGCCGGCGGAAATATCCGCGCCATGCTCTCTGGATATAGCGGCGAGAAACGCTCCGGCTTCGATAGTATCCGGCAGGATCGCCGTGGAAACGAGGGCTGAGGAATGCGCGTCTTCTACCCAGTTGGCGATGCCGAGTGCCCTGATGCCATGACGGGTGGCCGCCGCTGCCCGCTCGTGGCGCGCATTGGCGGCTGGCAGACCCTCAGCCTCGATCCTGTCGAGTGCGGCCTCCAGCGCGTAAAATTCCAGCGGCGCCGGTGTTCCGGGCAGTGCGCCACGGCCGGCATCCAGCCAGAGCTGTTTCTGGTCGAGAAGCGAGAGCATGGAGTTGCTGAGTGCTTTGTCGTGCGAAAGAAGTTCCCATGCTTTTGGGCTGACCGAAATGGCCGATATGCCTGCCGGGCCGGCCAGCGCCTTCTGCGGCCCGATGACGGCGATATCGATGCCCAGTCTGTCGACCTCGAAGGCATGGCCGCCAATCGAGGCGACGGCATCCACCAGCGTGACGACGCCTCTGGTCTGCGCCAGCGCGGCAATGGCGGGCAGGGGGTTGAGAATGCCGCTTGCCGATTCCGCATGCACGATGGCGAGAAGATCGAAGCCCGGCCCGTCATCCAGAGCCCGTTCCACCTCGGCGAGCGTCACCGGCTTTGCCGGGCTGGCCGTCAGGTTGCGCACCGTCGCGCCGCCGCGTTCCAGCCAGCCGCCGAACCATGCGCCATAGGGGCTGGTGACGATGTTGAGCGCCCTCAGCCCCGGCCGCGCGAGGCTTGTCGCCGCCGCCTCCAACGCCAGCACGGCTTCCGCCTGTATCAGCAGCACGTCGTTTTTTGTGCCCATCAGGGCCGCAAGCCGGTCGGCCAGCACGGCGTAACGCTCGGCGGGGAAAGCGGGCGGGTCGAGGAGCAATGCATAATCCGGGGCGGGCATGTCTTATCCTTGCATGGTGGTGGTGATGAGCCGCGGCGCGGCGTCAATCAGGCTTCTGGCGGTCGAGGATTGCGGCATGGAAATGATCGCTCCGGTCCCGCCGATTTCAACAATCCGACCCGTCTCCATGATCGCGACACGGTGGCAGACGGCGCGGATGACGGCGAGATCGTGGGAAACGAAAATACAGGAAATCGCCGTTTCCCGCTGGATTTCCACCAGCAGTTCGAGAATCTGCCGGCGAACCGAAACATCAAGCGCCGAGACCGCTTCGTCCATGATGAGAAGCGACGGCTTGAGGGCAATGGCACGAGCAATCGCCACACGCTGCCTCTGCCCGCCCGAAAGTTCGAAGACGGAGCGACCGGCATAGGCGGCAGGCAGGCCGACACGCTCGAGAAGGCGGCGTATCTCCGCCGGGCGCTCGCGTCTCTGAACGATGCGGTGAATGCGCAGCGGCTCGCCTATGGCGTCCTCGACGGTGGCGCGTGGGTTGAAGGCGCCATGCGTATCCTGAAACACCATCTGCATCTGCTGCCGGGCGGTGCGCAATGCACTGCCGCCAAGCGAGAGCCAGTTGCGGTTTTCGAAACGGACCGTGCCTTCGTCGGCGGGGATCAGCCGCATGAGGATGCGCGCCAGTGTCGATTTCCCGCAGCCGGAGGGGCCAGCAAGGCCCAGCGTCTCGCCGCGCTTGAGCGAAAACGAGATATCGGAGAGCGCCGTCACCGTTCTTGCGCCGGTGCGGTAGGTCTTGGAAAGGCCGTCCACGCTCAGAAGGGTTTCATTCATGGCACGGCCTCGCTGACGAGCGGCGGGGTCGAAAGATCGAGGTAATCGGCAAGCAGCGCCCGGGTATAGGCATGCGCGGGCGCGGAAAGCACCCGCCGCGCCGGGCCGTGTTCCACCAGCTCGCCGGCGCTTAAAACCGCGATGTCGTCGGCAAGGCTGGAGGCAAGGCCGATATCATGGGTGATGAAGACAAGCGTTCTTTCTTCCTCGCGCACGAGATCATCGAGAAGGGTGGCGATGGCCGCCTGGGTTACCGTGTCGAGCGCGCTCGTCGCCTCGTCGGCAATCAGGATCGAAGGGCGCGCCGCAATGGCGGCGGCAATCGCCACGCGTTGCCTCTGCCCGCCGGAAAGCTGGTGCGGATAGGCGGAGAGCAGATGGGAGGGATGCGGCAGCCGCACTTTTTCCAGAAGATCGCGAGCAAGATCGTGCGCCGCTTTCCATGAGAGGCCGAGATGCCGCACAGCGCCTTCCGCCACCTGTTCACCGATGGTCAGGACCGGGTTCAGTGTCGCGCCGGTATCCTGAAAGATCGTGCCGATATCGCGCCCCGGCATCGGCCTGCCGGTGAAAAGGCCGCTGTCACGGCTCCAGGATATATCGCCCGAGACCCGCGCTGTCTGCGGCAGAAGCCCGGCGATCGCCTTGCCGAGCGTGGATTTGCCCGAGCCGCTTTCGCCGATGATCGCCAGTCGCTGCCCCTGCCGTATCGTCAGGGAAACCTTGTGCAGCGCCGGTGCATCGGCCGCAGCGTAACGGACGCTGAGATCGTCTATCCGGCAAAGGGCGTTGCCGCTCATGGGGCCTGCCTCCTCGTCGACATTGCCCGGTTGATGCCTTCTCCGAAAAGATAGACACCGAGCACGGTCACCAGCAGACCGATGCCGGGGATGACGGACAGGAACGCCGCCGAGCGGAGCACGTTGCGTCCTTCCGCGATCATCGAGCCCCAGGTGACGATATTGGGATCGCCAAGCCCGAGGAAGGAGAGCGCCGCCTCTGTGAGGATGGCCGCGGCAACGATGATGGCGGCGAACGCCAGAACCGGCGGCAGGGCATTGGGCAATATCTGCCGGAAGGCGATTTCCAGCGGATGCATGCCGATGGCGCGGGCGGATTGCACATAGTCCCGCTCGCGGATGCTCAGCACCTGCGCCCGCATCAACCGCGCCGGATCCGCCCACGCGCCGAGCGCAATGGCCAGAATGACTGTCGGCATTGAGGGGCCGATGGTGCTGACAAAGGCAAGTGCCAGCAGGAAATTCGGCACGATCTGGAAGGCATCGGTGACACGCATCAGCGCCTCATCCACAAGGCCGCCGGCAAAACCGGCAATCGTGCCGATGACGGTGCCGAAAACAAGTGCTGCGGCGGCCGCACCCATGCCGACGAGCAGGGAGGCCTGCGCGCCATGGGCAAGTTCGGCCAGCACATTGCGGCCCAGCCGGTCGGTGCCGAGCGGCAGGGCCGCATCTGTAAAGGGCGCAATCAGCGGCTCGCCGACGATCGCCAGCGGATCGCCGGGGAACAGGAGGGGAGCGGAGAGCGCAATTACCGCCAGCAATGTCAGGATGATGGTGCCCGTCACCCCTTCGAAATTGCGTAGGAGCCGGAGAACGAAATTCATGCCGCATTCTCCCCGCTGCCGATGCGCGGATCGAGAATGGAATAGAGAATGTCGACGGCGAGATTGACGAGGATGACGAAGACGGCGCTGGTGAGGATGATGCCCATCAGAAGCGGCGTATCACGACCGCTGACGGCCTCCTGCGCCAGCCGGCCGAAACCCGGAATGGCAAAGACACTTTCAATCACCACGCTGCCGCCCAGCATGGTTGCGGCCTGCAGGCCAAGCACAGTGATGAGCGGCAGCGCCGCGTTGCGGGCAACATGGCGCAGCACGATGCGCCGTCTGGAAAGCCCCTTGGATTGCGCAAAAAGCACGAAATCCAGCGGCCAGACCGCCGCCATGGCGGTGCGCATGACGCGCAGGAACAGCGCCAGATAGATGAGGCCGAGGCTGGCGACCGGCAGCACGAGATGGCGGGCAATATCCAGCGCCCGTGCAAAGCCCTGTTTGCCCGAGGCGATGGTTTCGATGCCTGACGTCGGCAGCCAGCGAAGCTGCACGGCAAAGACGATGGCTAGCACGAGGCCGAGCCAGAAACCGGGCGTGGCGTAAAGGGCAAGCGAAAGCGTTGAAAGGACACGGTCCGCCAGCCCGCCGGGGCGCGCGCCGGCGACGATGCCGAGCGTGGTGCCGAGGATGAAGGCGAGTGCGGTGGCGCTGCCCATCAGGAGCAGCGTGTTCGGCAGCCGCTCGAGGATCAGCCCCAGCACCGGCCGGTCAAAGGCAAGCGACCAGCCGAAATCGAGCCGCAGCACCGAACTGGCATAAAGCCAGAAACGGGCCAGCATCGAACCGTTGAGGCCATATTGTTCGCGCAGCGCGTCCCGCAGCCCGGCATCGCCGCCGCCGATGGAAACGAGATAGGCATCCACCGCATCGCCGGAGGCATTTTCAAGCAGGGCGAAGGTGAAGATGAGAACGATCAGCAGCACCGGAATGGCGCTGATCGCCCTTCGCCGCAGCAAAGACATCGCACGTTTCACGGCGCGGCCTCAACTATCGACCGCGGTGTCCGCCCAGTTGGAAACCGCCCAGCGCGGATTGCTGGCGACATGTTTGACCGTATCGCGCGCCACCGTGATGAAGCCCCATTCGGCGACGTTGATGAGCGGCAGATCGGCTGTAACCTGTTTCTGGAAATCCTTGTAGAGTGCTGTCCGCGCGGCCGTATCCACGGTTTCCGCCGCCTTGTCGATCAGCGTATCGAGCGCCTTGTTCTCATACCCGCCCTGATTGGAGAAACCGACGCCGGCGGGGATGCCGGAGCGCACGAGAATCGTGGTGGAGATCGCCGGATCGCCACGGAACACCGGGGGAGCAACGGCCAGATCGAAGGCGTGGTCGGTATAGACCGCCTTCTGGTGGGCGGCAGCGTCGTTATTGACCAGCTCGGCATCGATGCCGATTTCCTGAAGCGCCTGACGAAGATAGGAGCCGAATTGTTTGGTTTCGTTGAAATAGGGCGCGGGCAGAAGTTTCAGCGAAAAACGTTTTCCGTCAGGTCCGCGAGCATAACCGGCCTCGTCCAGCAGGGCATTGGCCTTGGCAACGTCGAAATCATAGGTCTCCACATCGCCGGTATAAAATTCAGGGGCGTTTTTCGGCACGGGGCCTGTCGATGCCGTGGCATAACCGAGGAACACCTTGTCGATGACGAATTTCTTGTCGATGGCGTGGGCAATGGCCTTTCTGACCTTGAGGTCAGCCAGTTCCTTGCGGCGGTGATTGATTTCCACCACCAGCTGATAGGTCAGGGCCTCATAACCGTCAGCGATTACCTTGATGCCTGGCTCTTTGGCGATGCGGGCAAGATCGGCGAGCGGCACGGCGGAGAAGGCGGCCAGCTGGATTTCTTCGGCTTCCAGTGCCGAGGCTGCCCCTGCACGGTCCGGCAGGACGCGATAGATGATTTCCTCGAGCTGCGGCTGGTTCTTGGCCCAGTAATTCGGATTGCGGGTCAGGCGGTAATACTCGCCGGGCTTGTATTCGGCAAACACGAAAGGACCGGTGCCGACCGGTTTGGTATTGGCCGGATTGGTGGCGATATCGGTGCCCTCATAGAGATGTTTCGGCACGACGCTGGTGACGACAGGCAAAGCATTACGGATGAGCTGGAACGGTGTGGGCTTGGAAAAACGGAAGACGGCCGTGTGGTCGTCAGGCGTTTCCACCTTCTCAAGATTGGCGAAGACCAGCCGCCCGAGGTTCTGCAACGGTTTCCATACCGAAAGCGCCGAAAAGGCCACATCCGCCGAGGTGAACGGCTTGCCGTCATGCCAGGTCACGCCTTCGCGCAGCTTGAAGGTGGCGCTCAAGCCATCATCCGATCCTTGCCATTCGGTCGCAAGCCGCGGCTCCAGCCCGTCCTTGCCATTAAAGGAGGCTTCCGCCAGCGGCTCGACAATCTTGCTGGCGATATAAAACACGCCATTGGAGGCGACGATGGCCGGGTTGAGGTTTTTCGGCTCCGAATCGGCCGCGACGATCAGCCGCCCGCCGGATTTTTCCTGCGCTGCGGCAATTCCCGCCAGTCCCGTGGTTGCGGCAAGAGCAAGTGAGGTCTTGAGAAGCGAGCGGCGGGAAAGCTGGACAGGCGACATGAATTTCACTCCGGAAATGAGGGCGAGGCGGGCCTTTCCGCTTGGCCCGCGGCACGCCGATCTTAAGACTGCAACCTCGGCAGTGTCCACGTTAATTCGCGGCCTTTACAGCAATGATTTTACGTTGCTGATGAGTTTGAAGAAACAATATGCCTCACCTACGCCAATCTGGTTTTCCCCCGTTGCTGCGGAATATCCCCAGTTTGCGGAAAAGCCGATTTAATAAAACAAAAACAGAGTGTTGATCGTTGTTTTTGCTGTTAGCGCATACCAGAGCGGGCTTGAGGGTGAGGCGAAATCTGCCGCCGGGGCGGCGTTTGGAAAGGGGTAATTAACCTTTATTTTCTATTTCAGGGAGACCGAAATATGTACGTTTATGATGAGTGTGCACGCTGCCATGAGCTTCTCCCGATCCAGATTCCAGAATTCGTCCAATAACGCAGGGGAGGGGAGCGAAAACGCCCGTCATGCCGGCGGCAAGGCGGTTGCCGGGCAGCAGACGGCGATGAAGGCGAGTGCCGCGCCCCGGCCCAATGCCGATGTCAGCGCAGCAGACGCCATTGAAGGCCGTGCCGAAATGCCCGGCTGGCAGAATGCTTTTGTGCTTGGCCCCAATGTGCGCTTTACCCGCACGCCGGAAAGCGTCTTTAGCCGGCGCATGCCGGTCGAAACGCCGAATATTCCGGAAGAACTACATAGTCTCGAAGAGGAAGCCGTGGCTGTCGCTGCGCCGGACACGGTGGAGCCTGAAGCGACGGTGCAGCAGGCTGTCGCATATGAGGATGCTGCTGCCCTGTCCCATCAGGTCGTAAAGCCGGCGGAGCAGCGCGTGCCGCCGCAGCGCATGCCGTTCCTGCCGCAGCCGCCCGATGCGCGCGGCGCCAGGGCGCTGACCTACAAATTGCGTCTCGAACTTGCCCGTAAACAGGCGGAAGAAGCCGCGGCCGCCGCACAGGCGCCAGCGGAGGTCGTGACGTCCGCGCCCATCGTGGAAATGCCGGTACAGAGGGTGTTTGCCGCCGCCCAGCCGCTGCCTGCTGTCCAGCCAGTTGCTGTGGCGCAGGCCGCCATGCCGGCTGCGTCCGTTCCGGCCTTTGCCGCCCACCTGCCGGATGAGCTGTTTTGGGAAGTCATGACGCTTGATCTGCCGGGTGCAGCGGTCGAGACCGTTCCCGCCTATCTGCGCGCCAATTTTGCAAATCCGGCTCTTGCAAATCCGACGCTGGCAAATCCCGCTTTGACGAACCCGGCGCTGACGGCGTCCATCCCTGCCGTTGCCGTGTCGTCGGCCGCTGCCGTCGTGCTTTCAGCCGAGCCGCCGGTCGTCACCGTGCCGGGCGGCTCCGCGATCCGGCTTTACCGGGAAATCGGCGTGCGTCAGGCCGTCGTTCCGGTTGCCGCGCTGGCCGCAGAACAGGAAATCGCACCGCAGCCGGTGGCGGAGGAACCCGTCTTTATCGAGCCGCAGCGGCCGATCGAGCAGGCCCAGCCGATTGAAAGCCAGCCGGTAGCAAGAGTAGCGGCAGAGCCGCGCTTCACGCCACGCGCACCCATTCAGGCTTCGCAGCCGATGTTCCGCGAAGCGCCGGTCTTTGCCGAGGGAGAATATCAATATCCCTCCATCGATCTCCTGCAGGAAGCCCGCGTCCAGCAGACCACGACCATGACGCCCGAAGCGCTGGAACAGAGCGCCGGGCTTCTGGAAAGCGTGCTTGAGGATTTCGGCATCAAGGGCGAGATCATCGATGTTCGTCCCGGCCCTGTTGTCACGCTCTATGAATTCGAGCCTGCCCCCGGTGTCAAATCCTCTCGCGTCATCGGTCTGTCTGACGATATCGCCCGCTCCATGTCGGCGCTCTCGGCCCGTGTCGCCGTCGTGCCCGGCCGCAATGTCATCGGCATCGAACTGCCGAACCCGGTGCGCGAAACGGTCTATCTGCGTGAGCTAATCGAAGCGACCGATTATGCCGAAACCCGCCAGAAACTCGCGCTCTGCCTTGGCAAGACCATCGGCGGCGAGCCGGTCATTGCCGAGCTGGCGAAGATGCCGCATCTGCTGGTCGCCGGCACCACCGGTTCGGGCAAGTCGGTCGCCATCAACACCATGATCCTGTCGCTGCTCTACCGTCTGAAGCCGGAAGAATGCCGCCTGATCATGGTCGATCCGAAAATGCTTGAACTGTCGGTTTATGACGGCATTCCGCATCTGTTGACGCCGGTTGTTACCGATCCGAAAAAGGCGGTCATGGCGTTGAAATGGGCCGTGCGCGAAATGGAAGACCGTTATCGCAAGATGTCGCGTCTCGGCGTGCGCAATATCGACGGCTACAATGCAAGGGCAGCGGCTGCCCGCGCCAAGGGCGAAACGGTGTTCTGCAACGTGCAGACCGGCTTTGACCGCGCCACCGGCGAGGCTGTTTACGAGCAGGAGGAAATGGACCTTACGGCCATGCCTTACATCGTCGTCATCGTTGACGAGATGGCCGACCTGATGATGGTTGCGGGCAAGGAGATCGAAGGGGCGATCCAGCGCCTGGCGCAGATGGCGCGTGCCGCCGGTATCCACCTTATCATGGCCACGCAGCGTCCTTCGGTCGATGTCATCACCGGCACGATCAAAGCGAACTTCCCGACCCGCATCTCCTTCCAGGTAACGTCGAAAATCGACAGCCGCACCATCCTTGGCGAACAGGGCGCAGAGCATCTGCTCGGCCAGGGCGACATGCTGCACATGATGGGCGGCGGTCGCATCGCCCGTGTCCACGGCCCCTTCGTATCGGATGAGGAAGTGGAAAAGGTCGTGGCGCATCTGAAAACGCAGGGCCGTCCGGAATATCTCGGCACCGTCACCGAAGACGCTGAAGACGCGGATGAAGAGGCCGAAGAGGATACGGCTGTCTTCGACAAGACCTCGATGGGTGACGACGACAGTGACGATCTCTATGAAAAGGCCGTCAAGGTGGTGATGCGCGACAAGAAGTGCTCGACCTCCTATATCCAGCGCCGCCTGTCTGTGGGTTATAACCGCGCCGCCTCGCTGGTGGAGCGCATGGAGCAGGAAGGCATCGTAGGGCCCGCCAACCACGTCGGCAAGCGCGCCATCATCGCCGGTGAGCGCTCTTCCTATGATGCCATCGGGGCGGAAGACTGATCTTGCCCTTGGGGCGCGCGATATTTGATTGCAAAAGCGCGCCCTGCGAATAGCCTGTGCCGCATAGATTCTGGAATTAGGTAGGGTTCCCTCATGGCGCATGGTAACGAAAAGGCCAATGTTCTGGCGAGGCTGGACGAGTTGGAGCGGTTCTGCCGCGCCGTTTTTCTGGCCGTCGGCACGGATGAGGAAACGGCCGATGCGGCGACCCGCGCCATGATGCATGGCACAAGGCTTGGCGTGGACAGCCACGGCGTGCGCCTGCTTGCCCACTATGTCACTGCCCTTGAAGGCGGGCGCCTCAATCGGCGACCGCAGATCAGCCGCGTTTCCGGCTTCGGCGCGGTGGAAACGATCGATGCCGATCATGCCCATGGCGCCCGCGCCACCTATGCGGCCATGGAGAATGCCATGGTGCTTGCGGAAAAATTCGGCATCGGCGCGGTGGCCATCCGCAACTCCTCGCATTTCGGCCCGGCCGGCGCTTATGCGCTGGAAGCGGCGCGGCAGGGTTATATCGGCCTTGTTTTCTGCAATTCGGACAGTTTTGTGCGCCTGCATGATGGCGCCATGCGGTTCCACGGCACCAACCCCATTGCCGTCGGCGTACCGGCGGCGGATGACATGCCCTGGCTGCTGGATATGGCTACAAGCGCCGTGCCGTATAATCGTGTTCTGCTTTACCGGAGCCTTGGCCAGCAACTGCCGCAAGGTGTCGCCTCGGATAGTGACGGCGTCGATACGCGCGATCCCAATGCCGCCGAGATGCTTGCTCCCGTTGGCGGTGAGTTCGGTTTCAAGGGGGCGGCGCTGGCGGGCGTGGTCGAGATTTTCAGCGCCGTTCTCTCCGGCATGAAGCTCAGTTTCGATCTCGCCCCCATGGGCGGGTTGGATTTTTCAACGCCGCGCGGGCTCGGAGCCTTCGTTCTGGCGCTGAAGCCAGAGGCCTTTCTCGAGCGCGACGTGTTCGACGAGGGCATGAAACGTTATCTCGAAGTGCTGCGCGGATCACCCGCCCGCGAAGATTGCAAGGTCATGGCGCCGGGCGACCGGGAATGGGCCGTTGCGGCAAAACGGGAGAGGGATGGCGCGCCTGTCGATCCCGTCACGCGGGCGGCCTTTTCGGAGCTTGCAGAAAAATTCTCGCTCAGCCCGCCAAACTATCATTAAAGCGGCCCGTGGATGACGGCAGCCGGCAGCCGCCATCGCAGGATCAGGCGGGGCGCAGCAGCATGTTGGGGCGGGGATAGGGCGTTGCCGCCGCGCCCAGTCTTTCGGCGACAACCGGACGGCCGATATAATAGCCCTGCGCGTAGTCGATCTCCATCTGGCGCACGAGCCTCAACTGCTCTTCCGTCTCTACACCTTCGATGAGGATCTTGTGGCCGCGATTGCGGATGAGGCGGATCATGTCCTGCAGCATCGCCCGGCCGCGCGGCGTGTTGCTGTCCTGCAGGAAGGAGCGGTCGATCTTGACGGTGTCGAAATCCGTCATGCGCAGCCAGGAAAGGCCGGCGAAACCGGTTCCGAAATCATCCAGCCAGATATTGATGCCCAGTGTCTTCAGGTCGCTCAGGCAGCGCAGCACGTCGGAATGCATTTCCATGTCGACGCCTTCCGTGATCTCGAAGGCGAGCCTGTTGCCGGCAATGCCGGCCTCCACGAGAATGGCTGCGACCGAGGTGGCAAAACCCGGATTTTTCAATTGCATCGGCGAGACATTGACGCTGACGACGTCCACCCTGTCATCGGCCAGAAGGTGCTTGCAGACGGTCTTGATGGTCCAGAGGCCGAGTTCCATGATCGTGCCGGTTCGTTCGGCAATCGGAATGAAAATGCTGGGCGAAACCGGATTGCCGTCCAGCAGGCGAAGCCGCATCAGCGCCTCGACCCCTGCGGTCTCATTGGTGGAGACGTTGAGGATCGGCTGATAGACGAGGGAAACGAGATTTTCCGCGATGGCGATCTTCAGCAGGGCGGCAATGTTCTCGGTCTCATCACTGGTCTGCGGATCTTCTGGATCGAACAGCTTCATGCAGTTGCGGCCGTTGCCCTTGGCGATGTAGAGCGCGCGGTCGGCTTCGTTGATGATTTTCTCCAGCTTGCCGTCCGGGTTGGGACGGGTGAAGGAGGCACCGATGCTGACGGTGACGATGAAGGTGCCGTCGCGACGCTGGTCATGCGCAAGCGAAAGCTCTTCGACGGTGTGGCGGATCGTTTCGGCAAGCTCACCCACCTGCTGCTTGGATTTGAACGGCGCCAGCACGATGAATTCTTCGCCGCCATAACGGCCGATGGAGGCGCCGTGGTCGATGATCGCATCCTGCAGCGCGTTGCCGACCGTCATCAGGCATTTGTCGCCTTCCTGGTGGCCGTAGCGGTCATTGTATTTCTTGAAGAAGTCGACGTCGATCAGGAGAACGGCGAAACCCTCTTCCTTCTTGCTCCAATTGTCCCACAGCAGGCGCAGATGATGGTCGATGGCGCGGCGGTTCTGCAGGCCGGTTAGGGAATCGGTGTTGGAAAGCCGCAGCAGCGCCTGCCCACGCTCATCCGCCGCCTTCTGCTGCGCCTTTGCCTCCAGCCCGTTAACGAAGACGTGGAAACGCTCGCGATTGAGGTTCCAGTTTACATAGGAGGTAAAGACGAAGCACGAAATGTAGAAGGTGCCGAATGCGAATTTGTAGAAAACATCCTCGGGAAACTGCGTCGCCGCCAGAAAATAGGTGACGAGAATGATGCCTGATGACACCAGCGACAGATGGAAACGGAAGCTGAAGAACAGATTGGCGCCCATCATGAAGATCGCCCCGAAAACCATGTAATAGGACATGTTTTCTAGATTGTCGGTCAGAAGCGAAGGCAGCAGCCAGCCGATATAACCCATGACCAGCGCGGTGGCGCAGGTGAGATCGAGGGCTGCTGTGCTGGCGCCCTTGCGCAGCTGGATCTCCAGGGTCAGTAAGGATGACAGGACGACGATGAAGCGCGCGAGAATGGTATAAAAGGCGACGTCGGGTATCAGAATGATGTCGGTTGCGGCAAATAGCAGATAGATGAAAACGGCCGTCCACAGGCCTCGCCGGATTGAACCGCGACGACTGCGCTCGCCTTCCCGCTGGTAAAGGGCAAGAAGTTCATCAGAAAACCGGGAGTCCGGCCGCCGATAGTCTTGCTGTCCACTCACCTCTCCCAATGTGTGCTTCATGCACTTTCCCATAGTGTTGCGTATACTTAATCAAGTAACTGCTTATTCCACTTTTCCGTGTACTAATGCACCGGCGCGGGTTTCTGTCGATCTATCCCAATGCGAGCGGAAAACACCGGGCGGAAGAACGCATCATACGTTCGCAACATTAAGTTTCACTAAATCGCGTATCCGCTTTCTCCCCTGCCCACGAGTGTGACCAAAAAAGTACGCTAATTTACTAATGTATCCCTACACCGCTGAAAAATCGAAAGCGAGTGGCCATCCGTCTCCCAGAAACGTATAGTTAACAATGTGTTAATCCTGGAGGCTGATGTAGTGCGGGTAAAGAAGAAAAATCTTGACGGGGCAAGTCTGATTACCCCGGATACTGTCGCAAAAGAGATTTTTGCGCGCAAAACGGAAACATTCGATGAGCAGTTCGCACTTGCGAAAGCAGAGGTGGCGCTCATTCTCGAATTGGCACAACAGCAATTCGACAATCGTGTTTCAGCACGTGAGATAATACATAGAACGGCGGGTGCACTTCATCTCCTGCGAGAGAAGCTCCACTCCAGCGTGTGGGCTGAACTGATTCCGCTGGTACAGAATCACTCCGTGTCACGCCATTTTCTGGAAGACCCGTTCACGCGCTGGTCCTTTGAAAAGCCGCGCGGTTATTCGGGCGACGCGCAATTGCTGGATTTCATCTATGGCCATCCCAGCGTCGCCGAACAGGTGAACAAAGCGACCCCGCTTGGCGCGGCCCTTTACGACTATACGAAGGATGCCAGTTCCTCGGTCGCCGTGCGCGAGCGGCGCGATTTGCTGACGCGATTTGTTGACGAGGCCGCCGCCCGGCACGGTAGGGAGACGGAGATCCTCACCATCGCCTCCGGCCATCTGCGCGAGGCCGATGCCTCCGCAGCGCTGAAAGAAGGCGGGATCAAGCGCTGGGTGGCGCTCGATCAGGACCCGCTCAGCGTCGGTTCCGTCGCGCGCGATTTCAACGGCACCTGCATCGAGGCGATCGACGGTTCGGTGCGCGATATCGTTCTGCGGACACAGGAACTCGGCAGCTTCGATCTCATCTATGCGGCGGGTCTTTATGATTATCTGAACGACCGTGTGGCGATCAAGCTGACACGGCGCTGCATGGAGATGCTGAAACCCGGCGGCATGTTCCTCTTCGCCAATTTCTCTGAAGACATCGTCGTCGATGGCTACATGGAAACCTTCATGAACTGGGCGCTGCTGTTGCGCTCCAAGGCGGATATGTGGCGGATCGTCAATGCCAGCGCCGACCCCTCAAGCATAGAGGCGGAGGTGTTTTTCGGCGAAAACCACAATATCGTCTACGCGACGATGCGGAAGAAGGCGTGACATCCTTCGGCCGGCCTCCGCCTGCCAATAACCATTTGATTAAACCCCGTCGCGGGCCTAAGAATCCGCGCCGAATGCGTTGCAGAATGGAATGGCTGAAATGAAGAGATATTATTCGGATATGGGCGGTCTGCCGGGGCAGACGGAACTGCTGTCGAGCAAGGCTGTTTTCAAGACCGCCTATGCCGTCATCCCCAAGACCGTGATGTCCGATATCGTAACGAGCGTGCTGCCGCACTGGACGGGCACACGGGCCTGGATCATCGCCCGGCCGATGACCGGTTTTTCCGAGACTTTCGCGCAATATATCGTTGAGGTGCAGCCGGGCGGCGGCAGCGACAGGCCGGAGCCGGACGAAAGGGCGCAGGCGGCGATCTTCGTCGTCGACGGCGAAATGACAGTGACCTTCGAGGGCGCGCAGCATGCGCTGCGGGAGGGCTCGTTCGCCTACCTGCCGGCCGGTGCGCGCTGGCAGATCACAAACTCGGGCAAGGCGCCCGTCAAGTTCCATTGGGTCCGCAAGGCGTTTCAGGCGGTTGATGGTCTTGAGCCACCGCCAGCAATCTTCACGCATGAAGATGAGAACGCCATGTCGGCCATGCCTGACACGGATGGCAAATGGGCGACGACGCGCTTCATCGATCCGGAAGATGTGCGCTACGACATGCATCTCAACATCGTCACCTTCGAGCCGGGCGCGACCATACCTTTCATGGAAACCCATGTGATGGAGCATGGCCTCTATGTGCTGGAAGGCAAGGCCGTCTACCGGCTGAATGAGGACTGGGTGGAGGTGCAGGCGGGCGACTTCATGTGGCTGCGCGCCTATTGCCCGCAAGCCTGTTATGCGGGCGGGCCGGGCCGGTTCCGTTACCTGCTTTACAAGGATGTGAACCGCCATGTGAAGCTCTGGTAACGGGCATCCATCGGCGAAACCCCGTGATTTATCGCGCAATCCGGCGGTTTGCGCGATAAATGCTTGCGTAAAATCGAATATCCCTAATAAATCCTGATATGCGGACGGTTGTCGCCGTTCCGTAACATTCCGGCATCCGCCTGCATCTACTTTTCGAGAAGAATGCCCGTATGAGTGAGACGTTCGATACCAATGTGTTCAATCTTGCACCCGTGGCGATGTGGATCGAAGATTTCAGCGAGGTGAAGCGTCAGTTCGATATCTGGCGGGCTGAGGGTGTCGAGGATATCAGGGCATTTCTTCTGGAGGATCTATCGCGGGTGGCGGCCTGTTCGCAGAAAATCCGCGTGATAGAGGTCAACGCCAAGACGCTGGAACTGTTCGAAGCGCGCGACCAGACGCATCTCGTCGATAATCTGCATCGGATTTTTCGCGACGACATGCTGGAAAGCCATGTGAACGAGCTTTCCGAACTCTGGGCGGGGCGGACGGAGTTCACCAGCAATGCGGTGAACTATTCGATCGGGGGTAGGCGGCTCGATATCCAGCTGCGCGGCGCGGTCATACCCGGCCACGAGGACACGCTCGGCCGGCTGCTTTTGACCACCGAGGATGTGACGGAGCGCGAGGAAGCCCGCCGCAAGGAGCTTCTCAACCGCCGTTACGCCGAAGGCATGTTCAAACATTCACCGGTCTCCCTCTGGGTGGAAGATTTCAGCCGGGTACGGCGGCTCATCGAGGAGGTCAGGGATCGCGGTATTGTTGATTTCCGGGTGTTCATGGATGTGCATCCCGAATTCGTGCGGCAATGCATGAGTGAAATCCGCGTCATTGACGTCAACCGCGCGACGCTCGACCTCTTCTGCGCCCCGGATAAACAGGTTCTGTTACAGCGGCTCGGCGATATTTTCCGTGGCGAGATGGAAAAACCGTTCCGGGAACAGCTGATGGAGCTTTGGAACGGTAATCTGACCCACCACCGCGAGGTGGTGAATTATGCGCTTGATGGTTCGGAGCGGCACGTTCTCCTGCATTTTTCCGTCTTCCCCGGCCATGAACGGGATTGGTCGCTGGTGCAGGTGGCACTGACGGATATTACCGCGCGCAAGAAGGCGGAAGCCTATCTCGAATATCTCGGCAAGCACGATGTGCTGACCAAGCTGCATAACCGCGCTTTTTATTCGGACGAGCTGAACCGGCTGGAGCGTAGCGCGCTCAGGCCGGTTTCTGCCATCGTCATCGATCTCAACGGCCTGAAGGAAGCCAATGACAAGCTCGGCCATGATGCCGGCGACGCGTTGCTGCGGCGGGTGGGCGAGGTGCTGAACGGCGTGGTGACCGCGCCGAACCATGCCGCCCGTATCGGCGGGGACGAATTTGCCATCCTTCTTCCCGGCGCCGACAGGCAGATTGCCGCCGCCATGGTCGAGACGGTTTATGAACTGCTGAAGATCAACAATCAGTTCTATTCCAGCGCGCCGCTCAGCCTGTCGCTGGGCGTGGCGACCAGCGAAGCCGGCGAGACCATGGAATCGCTGGTTCGCCGGGCCGACATGAATATGTACGAGCAGAAGAACGCCTATTATGCGGCCCTGCGCAGCAGGTCCGCCGACAATAGCGACACGACGAAGGGCGGTCCGCAGTCGGAAACCACCTCCCTGAAACGCCTCTTCTGAGGATAAAGCGGCGAGGTCGTTTCAAGGGGCGGAGTGTTCTTGTCTGCTGCGACGTTGCATCATCTCGACGTCATCCTTGGGCTTGTCCCAAAGATCTAAACACGTCAACAAAATCAGTATGTTGCAGCTCCTCTGGACAAGCCCGAGGATGGCGTTGATGCGATTGGCCTGACTCTCCCTCCCATTTCACGATGTCACTCTTCCTTGGTGTCCGGTTAGGGCCGCGCTCTTCTTCACAAGCGCGTGAGGGCGCTTTTGCACTGCAACAATCCTATTGCCGAAATTTTACATACGTCTTAGTATGTATGTAAATGTGACCTATTTTATGGATTCGGAGCGCAGTATGGCGAAGAGATTTGGGCAGATCGTAGCGGTGTTGTTGACAGGCATCGTTCTGGTCGGATGTAGCGACGAGCAGGCGTCCGCGCCCGGTGCCCCGCCGCCCGGTGCGGTAAAGGTCGTGGCCGTGAAGCCGGAAGAGCTGCCCATCACCAACGAATTGCCGGGACGCATCGCGCCGACGCGGCTTGCCGAAGTGCGCCCGCGCGTCTCGGGCATCATCGTCGAACGAGTGTTCGAGCAGGGCTCGCTGGTGAAGGAAGGCGACGTCCTCTACCGGATCGATCCCGCGCCGTTCCAGGTGCGCGTCGACAGCGCCGAAGGCACGTTGCGCCGGGCGCAGGCCGCGCAACTGCAGGCGCGCCAGACCGCTGACCGTCAGCAGCAGCTGCGCCGGTCCAATGTCGGCTCGCAGCAGGAGTTCGACAATGCGGTCGCCCAGTTGGCGCAGGCCGATGCCGAAGTGACGGTTGCGGAGGCCGGCGTTGCGGAAGCAAAGCTCAATCTGCAATATGCCGATGTGAAGGCCCCGATCAGCGGCGTCATCGGCCGGGCGCGCATCACCGAAGGCGCGCTGGTCAGCGCCACCGGTTCGGAAAGCCTGGCGACGATCCAGCAGCTTGATCCGATCTATGCCGACTTCACCCAGCCCGCCGCCGACCTCATCCGCCTGCGCAAGGCGCTGCAGGACGGCCAGCTGATGACCGGCCAGAACGAGGCCGAAGTCAACCTGCTGTTTGATGACGGCAGCCGTTATCCGGTTTCCGGCCGCCTGCTGTTCTCCGAAGCGGCGGTGGATGAGACCACCGGCCAGGTGACGCTGCGCGGCGAATTCCCCAACCCGAACGGCGATCTTTTGCCGGGCATGTATGTCCGCGTCCAGATCCAGCAGGGCATTGAGAAGGCGGCCTTTGCCGTGCCGCAGCAGGCGGTGCAGCGCGATGCGGGCGGGCAGGCAAGCGTACTTGTCGTCAATGCCGAAGACACCGTCGAACAGCGGCGCGTCAGCGTCGGCCGCTCCATCGGCGACCGCTGGGTGATTTCGGAAGGCCTTGACGATGGCGACCGTGTCGTTGCCGAAGGTTTCCAGAAAACTGCGCCGGGCGCCAAGGTGAAGCCTGAGCCGTGGTCTGCGGAGCCCGATGTCACTGCCGCCGCCGGCAGCGAGGGTGCTGCCCCGGCCGCGAAGCAATAAGGACCGACTTCCATGGCACGTTTTTTCATCGATCGGCCCATTTTTGCCTGGGTCGTCGCCATCTTCATCATGCTGGCGGGTTTGCTCGCCATTCCCATGCTGCCGATTGCGCAATATCCGAATGTGGCCCCGCCGCAGATTTCGATCGGCACCAACTATCCGGGTGCTGCGCCCGAGGACATTTACCAGAGCGTGACGCGTCCCATCGAGGAGGAACTGAACGGCGTTCCGGGTCTTCTCTATTTCGAATCGACTTCCGAATCCTCTGGCAGCATTTCCATTAACGTCACCTTTGCGCCGGGCACCAATATCGGTGAAGCGCAGGTGGAGGTGCAGAACCGCATCGCCCGCGTGCAGCCGCGTCTGCCGCAGGCGGTTACCCAGCAGGGCCTGCGCGTCGAACAGGCCGGCACATCGTTCCTGATGATGGTGGCGCTCACCTCCGTGGATGGCAATACGGACGCCATCGGCCTCGGTGATTATCTCAGCCGCAACGTGGTCGGCGAATTGCGCCGCGTGCCGGGTGTCGGCAGTGCACAATTGTTCGCCACCCAGCGCTCCATGCGCATCTGGATGGACCCGGACAAGATGCTCGGCCTCAGCCTCACCTCGTCCGACGTCATCTCCGCCATTCAGGCGCAGAACTCGCAGGTTGCGGCAGGCCGCATCGGCGCATCGCCCAACCCCATCGGCCAGCAGATTTCGGCCACCGTCAATGTGCAGGGCCAGCTGACGACGCCGGAGGAGTTCGGCTCCATCGTGCTGCGCGCCAATCCGGATGGTTCCTCCGTACGGCTGCGGGATGTGGCGCGGGTGGAAGTGGGCGGCGAAAGCTACGCCTTCTCCAGCCGCCTGAACGGCAAGCCCAGTGCGGCCATCGGCGTGCAGCTGTCGCCGACCGGCAATGCGCTGCAGACTTCCGACGGCGTGCGCGCCACCATGGAGGAGCTGTCGCGGTATTTCCCGGCGGGTCTGGAATATGAGATTCCCTACGACACCAGCCCCTTCGTGAAAATCTCGATCCAGAAGGTGATCAACACGCTGGTGGAGGCAATCATCCTCGTCTTCGTGGTGATGTTCGTCTTCCTCCAGAACATCCGCTACACCATCATCCCGACACTGGTGGTGCCCGTGGCGCTGCTCGGCACCTGCGCCATCATGTATGTCTCGGGTTTCTCCATCAACGTGCTCACCATGTTCGCGATGGTTCTCGCCATCGGCATTCTCGTCGATGACGCGATCGTCGTCGTCGAAAATGTCGAACGCATCATGGCGGAAGAACATCTGTCGCCTAAGGAGGCCACCCGCAAGGCGATGGGACAGATTTCCGGCGCCATCATCGGCATCACGCTGGTTCTGACGGCGGTGTTCGTGCCCATGGCCTTCTTCCCCGGCGCCGTCGGCATCATCTACCAGCAGTTCAGCCTGACGATGGTGGTCTCCATCCTGTTCTCGGGCTTCCTCGCGCTGTCGCTCACGCCTGCGCTCTGCGCGACGTTCCTGAAGCCGATCAAGGCCGGCCACCACGAGAAGAAGGGCTTTTTCGGCTGGTTCAACCGCGGCTTCGACAAGGCCTCGCATAAATACTCATCTTCGGTCGGCAGCATCATCAAGCGTTCCGGCCGTTTCATGATCATCTATGCGGCGCTGCTTGCCGGTCTCGGCTGGGCCTATATGCAATTGCCGAGCTCCTTCCTGCCGAACGAAGACCAGGGTTACCTGATCGTCGACATCCAGGCGCCGGCGGAAGCCAGCAGCGAACGCACGCTGCAATCCATCCAGCAGATCGAAAAGATCTTCCTGGCGGAACCGGCGGTCGATCGCGTGATCGCGGTGTCGGGCTTCTCTTTCTCCGGTTCCGGCCAGAATGCCGGTCTCGCCTTCGCGACGCTGAAGGACTGGAGCGAGCGCGGACCGGAGGATTCTGCCGCCGCCATTGCACAACGCATCAATGGCAAGCTGTGGGGCCTGCCGGGTTCCATGTCCTTCACGCTGTCGCCGCCGCCCATTCAGGGTCTTGGCAATTCCAGCGGCTTCACCTTCCGCCTGCAGGACCGTGCGGGTGCGGGACAGGCGGCGCTGAGCGCCGCCGGAGCACAGCTGATGGCGGCGGCGCAACAAAGCCCGGTTCTCGCCGGCCTGCGCGTCGAAGGCATGCCGGATTCGCCACAGGTCAATCTCATCATCGACCGTGAAAAGGCCAATACCTTCGGTGTAACCTTCAGCGACATCAACGCCACCATCTCCGCCAATATGGGGTCGTCCTACGTCAACGACTTCCCCAATGCCGGCCGCATGCAGCGTGTGACCGTGCAGGCGGAGCAGGGCCAGCGCATGAAGACCGAGGATCTTTTGAACCTCAACGTCCGCAATGCCAATGGCGGCATGGTGCCAGTGAGCTCATTCGCTTCGGTGGAATGGGTGCGCGGTCCCTCGCAGGTGGTCGGTTATAACGGCTATCCGGCGATCCGTATCGGCGGCCAGTCCGCACCGGGTTACTCCTCCGGTGATGCGATTGCCGAAATGGAGCGTCTGGCGCGCGAATTGCCTGGCGGTTTCGGTTTCGAATGGACCGGCCAGTCGTTGCAGGAAATTCAGTCCGGCTCGCAGGCGCCGGCGCTGATCGGCCTCAGCGTGCTGTTCGTCTTCCTGCTTTTGGCGGCGCTTTACGAAAGCTGGTCCATTCCGCTCTCTGTCATGCTGGTGGTGCCACTCGGCGTCATCGGTTCGGTGGCGGCGGTGATGCTGCGCGGCATGCCAAACGACGTCTACTTCCTGGTCGGCCTCGTCGCCATCATCGGTCTCTCGGCCAAGAACGCGATCCTGATCATCGAATTTGCCAAGGATTTGCGGGCGGAAGGAAAATCCACCTATGATGCGACGGTGGAGGCGGCGCATCTGCGTTTCCGGCCGATCCTGATGACCTCGCTCGCCTTCTCGCTTGGTGTGCTGCCGATGGCAATTGCATCGGGCGCCAGCGCGGCGAGCCAGAACGCCATCGGCACCGGCGTTCTCGGCGGCATGATCTCGGCGACGATCCTTGCGATCTTCTTCGTTCCCGTGTTCTTCGTTTTTGTCATGAAGATTTTCGGGGATCGGAAGAAGGGCAGCGAGATTGCTGCTGACGCCGTGTCGCCGGCCGAATAAAACGAATGGGAAGGCCGGGTTGATATCCGATGAAAGCATTCATCTGATTGACAGCCCGGCACCGCAAAGAGGCACGGTGCGAAAGCACCGTGCCGTGGTTGAAAGGAGACATCAGCATGCGCCGAACCAAGGCCGAGGCAGAAGAGACGCGTCAGGCGATCCTTGCCGCTGCCGAGCGGGTGTTCTTCAAAAAGGGCGTGGCCAATAGTTCGCTGGACGAAGTGGCGGCCGCGGCCGGGGTGACCCGCGGGGCAATATACTGGCACTTCTCCAGCAAGACCGACCTTTTTATCGGACTTTACGAATCCGTGGCGTTGCCGGAATCGGATCTGCTGGATTTTGGCGATCCGGACCTCAAGGGGACGGCACTGCTGGCCAAGATCGAGGAAGCGACCTGCAAGTGGCTTGCGCTTCTGGCGGAAGACGAACAACGCCAGCGCATCATGACGATCAGTCTGCGTACCAATTATTCCGACGAATTCGCCCCGGTCCTGCATGCACAGGAAGAGCTGGACCGTCACCACAAAGATGTGCTGGAGGCCGCTTTTCAGCGTGTACAGTCAGAGGGTGTCTTTAATGATAATTGGACGGCGGAATCGGCGCTTGGTGCGCTTTACTGGATGCTGAAAGGCATTGTTTACGACTGGTTGCTGTTCGGTCAACGTTTCGATCTGGTCAAGGAAGGGGCCGAGGCCATGCATCGCCTCATGAAGGGGTTTCAGCGTCCTCCAGCGCCGTGAACGAAGCGCCGCCTGATCCTGCCGCGCCGGTCAAATTTGAGTGTATTCTAAAAGACAGGCGAAAATTGCTTTACGTACCTCAAAACGGACGCTAGCTTCTTCTTCGAGCTTTGGGAGGAGTTCGAAGATGGTCATTTCAGGTATAATCAAGGGGCAAGTGCCGTCCGTTTCCGCTGGATATCGGTGACGGCTGATGGCTTTTGCTGACGAATCTCCAGACCCGGCCCTGATCCGGACGGTTGGGCTGTCGAAGTCCTTCGGTCCGGTACAGGTCCTGAAGGATATCGAGATTGCGGTGCGGGTCGGCGAGGTCCACGCGATCATCGGTGAGAACGGTGCCGGCAAGTCGACGCTGATGAAGCTTCTGGCCGGCAATGAGAAGCCGTCGAGCGGGGAAATCCGCATCGATGGCGAAGCCGTTACGCTGAGCGGACCGGTGGACGCCGAACATCGCGGCATCGTCCTCGTGCATCAGGAAATATTGCTGGCGCCGGATTTGACGGTGGCGCAGAATATCTATCTTGGTCGCGAATTGCGCCGGGGCCCGATGATGGACGACCGGGCCATGCGAGCAGGAGCCCGCAGGGCGATAGCCGATCTCGGTGGCACGATCGATCCAGATGCCATCGTCGGTAGCCTTTCGATTGCCCAGCGGCAGCTGGTGCAGATTGCCCGTGTTCTGCTCGTGCCGCATCGCGTCGTCATTTTCGACGAGCCAACCGCAAGCCTCACGCCCATCGAAACCGATGCGCTGCTGAACGTTATCAGGGACATCAGGGCCAAGGGCGTGGCCGTGCTTTATATTTCGCACCGCCTGCCTGAAGTGAAGGAGATCGCCGACCGGGTGACTGTCCTGCGCGATGGCCGGCTGGTCGCCTCACATACGGCATCGGAACTGGAGCCGGCCGATATGGCGCGGCTGATGGTGGGGCGCGATGTCGCCAAGCTCTATCCGGACAGGAACGCCGGCGGAGAGCAAGAACCGGTTCTGCAGGTGGAGCATTTCACCGTTCCCGGTTATGCGCAGGATGCCGGTTTCAGCCTTCGCAAGGGAGAAATCCTCGGTTTTGCGGGCTTGGTGGGGGCGGGCAGAACGGAGCTGATGGAAGGTGTCCTCGGCCTGCGGGCCGGGCGCGGAAATATCCGCCATCTCGGTCAGCCTGTGCATTTCGCAAAGGCGGAGGACAGTCTGAAGGCCGGCATCGTTTATCTGAGCGAGGACCGCAAGGGCAAGGGATTGCTGCTGACCAAGGATTTGCGGGTCAATCTCACGCTCGCTTCGCTCAGCAAGTTCAGCCGGCTGTTTCAGATCGATATCCGTCGCGAGGCGCAGGCGCTCGACGACGCTGTGCGCGATTTCGACATCCGAACCGGGCGCAAGGACCTGCTCGCCGGCCAGCTGTCCGGCGGTAACCAGCAGAAGCTGTTGCTCGCCAAGATGATGCTGCTCGATCCGTCCATCGTCATCATCGATGAGCCGACACGCGGTATCGATATCGGCACCAAGGAACAGATTTACCGTTTCATCGCGAACCTTGCGGATGAGGGGCGATCGATCATCGTCGTTTCCTCTGAAATGCCGGAGTTGATCGGCATCTGCGACCGTATTCTGGTGATGCGTTCGGGCCGGATCGTCGGCGAGGTGGCGGGCGAGCGGATGACCGAAAACGACATCGTGGCGCTGGCGACGGGCGTTCATACGCAGGAATTCGCCTGAGGCCCGCCTGTTATTCGAACAAGGCCTGAAGAAAAGACAATTGAGGGGAAATATGACTGAGGCCGCACTTGATAACGGCAAAACGCCGAAGACCTCGAAGGACTGGGACCTGCGCGCCGTTGCGCCTTTCGTGGCGCTGGCCCTGCTCTTGGTGCTCGGCACCATCGCCAATCCAAATTTCATCGGCATCGACAATCTCTTGAATGTCGTGACCCGCAGCGCCTTCATCGCCATCATCGCGCTTGGCGCAACTTACGTCATCACGTCGGGCGGGCTTGATCTTTCGGTCGGCGCCATGGTCGCTTTCGTCGCCAGCCTGATGATCCTGTTCATGAACAGCGGCGTCATTGCCAGCCCACTCTTGATGCTGCTCACGGCCATGGCGCTGGCGATCGCCATCGGGGCGGCCTGCGGGCTGACGAACGGTCTCATCACCACCATCGGCCGCATCGAGCCTTTCATCGCCACGCTCGGCACCATGGGCATCTATCGCGGCTTGACCACTTGGCTGTCGCAGGGCGGAGCGATCACGCTGCGCAACCCGGACATCCAGACGCTTTATCGTCCGGTCTATTTCGGCAATATCCTCGGCGTGCCGGTGCCGGTCGTCGTGATTTTCGTGACGGCCGCCATTGCCGCCTTCGTGCTGTACCGCACCCGTTACGGCCGCCATCTGACCGCCGTCGGTTCCAGCGAGGACGTGGCGCGTTATTCCGGCATCTCCGTCGTCCGGGTCCGCACAATTGCCTATGTGGTTCAGGGGCTCTGCGTCGCGGTTGCCGTGCTGCTTTACGTGCCGCGTCTCGCTTCCACCTCGGCCACGACAGGCATGTTGTGGGAGTTGCAGGCCATCACCGCCGTCGTTGTCGGCGGCACGGCGCTGCGGGGTGGGGTAGGGCGCATCTGGGGCACGATCTGCGGCGCCTTCATTCTGGAGATCGTCGGCAACATCATGATCCTGTCTAACTTCGTCAGCGAATATCTGATCGGCGCCATTCAGGGCGCGATCATCATCATCGCCATGCTGGTGCAGCGCTCGCTCAGCCGCAGGTGACGTATCACGCCGCGCCATGTGGGGCAGGTGCGGTTGGAGGAGGAACGCCCCGGTCTTGGGAGGAAAGAGACTATGCGTAGAAAATTCATCGGCGTGGCATTTGTCGCGCTGGCTGCCGTCCTTGCGGGTTCTGCTCATGCGCAGGACAAGAAGGTTACGATCGGCGTGTCCATTCCGGCGGCCGACCATGGCTGGACGGCGGGCGTCGTTTACCACGCCGAGCGCGTGGCAAAACTCCTGATGAAGGAGCATCCGGGGCTCAACGTCATCGTCAAGACCTCGCCGGATGCCGCCAACCAGGCAAACGCGCTTCAGGATCTTGCGGTGCAGGGGCTGGACGCGCTGGTCGTGCTGCCGTCGGATCCCGATCCGCTCGTCAATGCCATCAAGGAAATCAAGGATAAGGGCACCTTCGTCGCGCTCGTCGACCGCGCGCCGAGCGTCAACGACAATTCGATCCGCGATCTCTATGTTGCTGGTAACAACCCGGCACTTGGACAGGTGGCTGGCGAATACATCAAGAAAACCACGCCTGACGCGGAAGTGGTGGTCATTCGCGGCCTGCCGATCCCGATCGACCAGCAGCGCCAGGATGGTTTCGACAAGGGTATCGCCGGCTCCGGCGTCAAGGTTCTCGACCGCCAGTACGGCAACTGGAACCGCGACGACGCCTTCCGCGTGATGCAGGACTATCTGACCAAATACAAGAAGATCGACGTGGTCTGGTGTCAGGACGACGACATGGCGATCGGCGTGCTGGAAGCGATCCAGCAGGCGAAACGCACCGATATCAAGTATATCGTTGCGGGTGCCGGCTCCAAGGACATGATCAAGAAGGTCATGGACGGCGACAAGCTGGTGCCGGTCGACGTGCTTTATCCGCCGGCGATGGTGGCGACCGCCATGCAGCTGACAGCAGGTCATTTCTACGATCAGGTGCCGGTTGCCGGCGAGTATATTCTCGACGCGACGCTCATCACCAAGGACAATGCCAAGCAGTTCTACTTCCCGGATTCGCCGTTCTGAGAATCCCGCACATGAAAACGCCCGCCAAAAGGCGGGCGTTTTTTATTTGGTAGCTGATGAAAACCATTCCTCAGCCGCTCTTGCGAAACCATGCCGAGAGATAGTCGACGAAACTGCGCACCTTGGCAGGCAGGTAACGGCGGTGCGGATAGACCGCATAGATGCCGCGATCCTTGGAAATATAGTCATCGAACAGGGTCACGAGCTCACCGGACTGGATATGCGGCCGAGCGATGAAATCCGGCACCATGGCGATGCCGAGCCCGGCGCGAGCGGCGCGCAACGTTGCCTGCGGGCTGTTCACCTCGATCGGCCCGCTGATGGCGACCGAGTTCGAGCCGCCATCCGGTTCGAAATAACGCACGGTATTATGAAAGCGGGTATTGGTGTCGATGATGAAGGGCACTCGGGCAAAATCCTGCGGCCCGTCGAGCGGCCCGTGTTTCGCCACGAAATCCGCCGTCGCCACCGCATAAACCCGGAAGTCGGAAAGCTTACGGGCAATGAGGCCCGAATCCTCCAGCCGTGTAATACGGATCGCAAGGTCGAAGCCTTCTTCGATCAGATCGACGAATCGGTCATCGGCGACGATTTCCAGCACCAGTTCCGGGTTCTCCTTGGCGAAATCGATGAGGCTCTGGCCGACATCGGCGTCGATGAAGGTTCGCGGCACCGAGATCCTGAGCTTGCCCTTGAGATCGGCATTCTTTTCGCGCACCAGATCGGCAAGGTTGTCGATCTCCTTCAAAATGTCGGAGGCGGTGCGGTAATAGGTATGCCCGGCCTCGGTCAGCGAGAACTGCCGGGTGGTGCGATTGAGAAGCAGCGCGCCGAGATCATCCTCAAGCTCCCGGACATATTTGGACAGAAGCGCCTTGGAACGCCCGGTCTTGCGGGCGGCGGCGGAAAACCCCTCCGCTTCGACGACATCGATAAAGGCGCGGATGCGGGTGAGCGTGTCCATGGAAATCCTCCGGTTCGTTCCATATAATTGAACGCTGGGGCGTGACTGTTCAACCCTAAATTCACTGCCGAAAAAATCCGCGCTTTGATGAAAAAATTCTCTTGATTATGACTGCGAATATTCTTATCTCCCGTGCTGCCCAAAGTCGCACGTGCCCATGTGTGTCCGCCGATTCCTCGATGTGGTGAGGATTTAGGTAAGGTACCTGGAACTAACCCCTCCAGTCGCTATTCCGGCCAACCGGGAAATGCGAGGACATATGAAGCAACGACGGTGCGGGCCTTTCTGGTTCTCTGCCGGCTTTCCATCAGCCGGGGTACTGAAGAGGCACACCATCATTGCCTGAAGTGCGGTCGGGTCAATCCCTCCAATCGATGGCAGACAAAGCCGAATGATGCTCTGGCAGGGCATCGTTCATATTCACGCCTTGAGCGTATGCTATCGATTCTGCGCCTCCACCGGCTGATTCGAATGCATATCTCGAGCGTCCTTTGTCCTCCGGATTTTTCCGGAGTCGGTTTTATAGGGAATATATCGATGACGACTGCACGCATTCTCGACTTCATCAAGACCCGACGTCCCGAAGGCCCTTGCCTCGTGGTTGATCTCGACGTCGTGCGCGACAATTTCAACGCGTTCCGGCATTCCCTGCCGAACAGCGCGATCTATTATGCCGTCAAGGCAAACCCGGCTCCCGAAATCCTGAAGCTGCTCGCTTCGCTCGGCTCCAACTTCGATTGCGCCTCCGTGGCTGAAATCCAGATGGCGCTCGATGCCGGTGCGACGTCCGACCGGATTTCCTTCGGCAACACCATCAAGAAGGAGCGCGATGTCGCCCGCGCTCACGCGCTCGGCATCGATCTCTTCGCCGTTGATAGCCATGAGGAAGTCGAGAAGATTGCCCGTGCCGCTCCCGGCGCGCGCGTGTTCTGCCGCGTTCTGACGGACGGTGAAGGCGCTGAATGGCCGCTGTCGCGCAAGTTCGGCTGCGTGCCGCAGATGGCTGTCGACGTTCTGGTCTATGCGCATCAGATGGGTCTGGAATCCTACGGCGTTTCCTTCCATGTCGGTTCGCAGATGATGAACCTCGACGCATGGGATGCGGCACTTGCCGATGCAAAGCGCGTCTTTGCGTCGCTGTCCAAGCAGGGCATCCACCTGCAGATGGTCAATATGGGCGGTGGTTTCCCGACCAAGTACCTGCGCGACGTTCCTGCTGCCGAAGAATACGGCCAGGCGATCGACACGGCGCTGCGCAAGCACTTCGGCAACCAGATCCCGAAGACGATCATCGAGCCGGGCCGCGGCATGGTCGGCAATGCCGGTGTCATCAAGGCGGAAGTCGTTCTCGTGTCGAAGAAGTCCGACAACGACAACCATCGTTGGGTGTTCCTCGACATCGGCAAGTTCGGCGGTCTCGCCGAGACGATGGACGAGGCAATCCGTTACCCGATCCGCACCGAGCGCGATCAGGACGAGATGCAGCCCTGCGTTCTGGCCGGCCCGACCTGCGACAGCGCCGACGTGCTGTATGAAAAGAACATGTATCCGCTGCCGGTCTCGCTGACCATTGGCGACGAAGTTCTGATCGAAGGCACTGGCGCCTATACGACGACCTATTCGGCGGTCGCGTTCAATGGCTTCGAGCCGCTGAAGGCTTACGTCATCTAAGCATCGGGCCGAAAAGTGTAACGCGGTTTTAGGAAAACCCGATGCGCAGGTCAAAAAGTTCGAACGCCGCCCGCTGAACAGGGCGGCGTCTCGACCAAGCTTCCGTTCCGGCCCTGCCGATTGTGCTGTTGCGCAAATCCCTGCTTGCTGCACCTCTTCCAGCCGAGGAAAGCGTGTCGGCGGGCCGGAGCGGTTTCACCATTTTTCATCAAGGGCCGCGTGTGGGCGGTTGTGTGACGGGAGGCCAAGGATGGCCGCTCTTTTGAATTCGGTACGGGCATTTTTCACGCCGCAGACATTTCATGTCGATCAGGAAAATCCGGGCGATGTCGTCGCCCGTGAGAACCTGCTGGACCGCGCCATGGGCGCTGGCCGCCGCCGCAAGTCTTCCGAGAAGTTGCGCGCCGGCCGCGTTCCGGCCGAAGGCCTGGCGCTGGTCGCCCGTGATGAGGACGGCCATGTCATCGCCACCGTGCGCCTGTGGAATGTCGAAGCCGGCATTTCGCGCGAAGGCCGTCCCGTCGAAGCGCTGCTGCTCGGCCCGCTTGCCGTCGATGCCGCCCATGAGGGCAAAGGTATCGGCTCGGCGCTGATGCGCGCGGCAATCGGTGAAGCCACCAAGCGCGGTCACGGCGCCATCCTTCTGGTCGGCGACGCGCCCTATTACGAGCGCTTCGGCTTCTTCGCCGACAAGGCGCAGCACCTGATCATGCCCGGCCCGTTCGAGCGCAACCGTTTCCTGGCGCTGGAGCTGAAAGCTGGCTGGCTGGAAGGTGCCGCCGGTCTTCTGGTCGCAAACGGTCGCCGTCTCTCGGCCTGAGGCGACCCTCCTACTGATATCAAACCCCGGCCCAAAGCCGGGGTTTATTGTTTCTATCATACGGTCAATGCGCTCGACCTTTCCCCACCGATAATTTTCCAAACGCCTATTGCTTGCGATAATTTGCGGGTATATACCCGAGACAAATGCCAAATGATCGTTGCCACTGCATTCTGTTGCGCAAAGCATCCCGCAAGGTCTCGTCCTATTATGACGAGGCGCTGGCGCCGCTTGGCGTCAATATCGCCCAGTTCAGCCTGTTGCGGAACATCAACCGCACGGCGCCTGTGTCGCTGACCGACCTTGCCGCGCGGGTGGAGCTGGATCGCTCCACTGTCGGCCGCAATTCCAGGGTGCTGGCCCGCATGGGGCTGGTCGCCATCGGCCACGGTGAGGACCAGCGGGAGGCAATGCTGACCGTAACGGAGGAGGGGCAGGCGATCTTGAAGGCAGGCGCGCCGCTTTGGGACGGCGTGCAGGACGACATCGAGGCTCGGCTGGGGCCCGAAAAGACCGCGCAATTGCAGGAAATACTCGCAGTCCTCTAATTTTTAGATCATGAAGCGGGTATCTACCCGCAAGACTCGGCCAAAGGCCGCTGGAAAGGGACCTTGAACATGCTCTCCACACGCCTTGCCAGCTGGATGGCCGGCAGAAACCTGCATTACGGTTGGGTCGTAGCCGTCACCACCTTTCTGACCATGCTGGCCACCGCCGGCGCGATGGGATCTGCAGGGGTGATGATCCAGCCTCTGCACCAGGAATTCGGCTGGGATATCGCCGATATTTCCTCCGCCATGGCGGTGCGGCTGGTGCTTTTTGGTCTTCTTGGGCCTTTTGCCGCCGCCTTCATGAACCATTTCGGCATCCGGCAGGTGGTATCGACGGCACTCGCCTTGATCATGGGCGGCATCGTTGTGTCGTTCTTCATGACGGAAGTGTGGCAATTGCTGCTTCTATGGGGTGTGGTGATCGGTGTGGGCACCGGCATGACCGCACTGGTGCTGGGTGCGACGGTGGCGTCACGCTGGTTTTCCAAACGCCGGGGCCTCGTGATCGGCCTGATGACAGCCAGCAATGCCACGGGTCAGCTGGTGTTTCTGCCGTTGCTGGCGGCATTGACCGAGGCCTATGGCTGGCGGACGGCCCTGACGCTATCCGTTGCGGTGATTGCAACCGCGATGGTCCTCGTCCTGCTTTTGATGAGAGACCACCCTTCCGATGTCGGCCTGCCGGCTTATGGCGAGACGGCGGTGGTAAAGCCGCCGAAGCAGGACCATAATCTTCTCGCCACGCTGGCCTCACCGCTGGTGACGCTCAAAAGCGTGTCCGGCAACCCGGTCTTCTGGGTCCTGTTCGGCACCTTTTTCGTCTGCGGCCTGTCCACCAATGGCCTCATCCAGACCCATTGGATTTCGATCTGCGGTGATTTCGGCATGGCCGCGGTCACGGCGGCAGGCACGCTGGCGGTAATCGGCATCTTCGATTTCTTCGGCACGATCTTCGCCGGCTGGCTCTCCGACCGTTTCGACAACCGGTTCCTGCTGTTCTGGTTTTACGGTCTGCGCGGCCTTTCCCTGATTTATCTTTCCTTCTCCGGTTTCAGTTTCGTGGAGCTTTCGGTCTTCGCCGTCTTTTACGGGCTGGACTGGGTGGCGACGGTGCCGCCGACGGTGAAGCTCGCCGCCGAAAATTTCGGACGCGAAAAAGCGGGTCTCGTGTTCGGCTGGGTCTTCGCCGGCCACCAGCTGGGCGCAGCCACCGCGGCTTTCGGCGCCGGTTTCTTCAAGAGCGATTTCGATACCTATATGCCGGCGCTGCAGATTGCCGGCCTGATGTGCCTGATCGCGGCTTTCTCGGTGCTGCTTCTCAGGAAGCCGGGCTCCGCCGCCCTGACGCCTCAGGCGGCCTGAGGGTAAGGAAGGGCGCCGAACCGGCGCCCTTTTCCTTTTCAAGGGTATGAAACCGTCCGTCACAGGACAAGTTTTGTTGCGCAATTGTCACAATGCCGCTTGCTTCGTCGGCCTGACAAGCGATCGTCGTTCCCATTTGATCCATCTCAATCGGCCCACCCGGTCCATCGCCATAGTGGCTGCGATCCGGTGCGGCAGGCGAAGAGTCGCCTACCCACCGTCATCAGCCGGTTCGGGGGCTGCCCGGCCGCGCTGCGCTATAGGAGAGATGGAATGACGAAGATGAACAGCAAAACCGCCCTGCTGGCCAGCGTTGCGGCGATGGTGATGGTAAACGGTGCGCTGGCCGCCGATCTGGCGCCGCTGGCACCGGCGCCCACCGCCGAAGAAGCCATTGCGGCGGCAAGCCCGTGGATGCTGCGCGTGCGCGGCCTCGGCGTCATCACCAATGACAGCGGCAGCGTCGACGGCGTTCCGGGTGCGGGCCTGTCCTATTCGGATACCGTGATCCCCGAACTCGACATCAGCTACTTCTTCACCGACAACTTCGCCGCCGAACTTATCCTCGGCACCACCTATGCCAAGATCAATGGCGAGGGCGTGCTCGCCGGCACGCCTGTGGGCAAGACATGGCTGCTGCCGCCGACGCTGACGCTGCAATATCACTTCACCGATTTCGGTGCCTTCAAGCCCTATATCGGTGCGGGCGTGAACTATTCGCTGTTCTACAACCAGTCGGAAAAGCCCGGTTTCAGCAATCTCGATGTCAAGAACAAGCTCGGTGCTGCCGTGCAAGTCGGTTTCGACTATATGCTCGACGAACATTGGGGCGTGAACTTCGACGTGAAGAAAATCTTCCTGAAGACCGACTGGACCGCCGAACTGGGCGGCACGCCAATCAGCGGCAAGGCCAAGCTCGATCCCTGGCTGATCGGCGCGGGTATCACCTATCGCTTCTGATCGAGGGCGGGCCTGAGCACTGCCTTTGACGGGCGGCGCGTTCTGAGCTATACGGACGGCCACGGGCAGAGAGCCCCGGCCGTCCGCAGGCATTTTTGCCCCTGGTGAAGCTCTTATCCTTGATAACGGTCATCCCCATGTTTTGCATGTCGTCGATGGCAACGCGGACACCCCTCGGAAAATTCGGCATGTCAATGTTGGAGAACCGTTATGAACGTGTCCAAACCGCTTCCCGCCCTGGAGGGGCTAAAGGAACAGGCAAAACGCCTGCGCGCCGCCCTTGAGGAACAGGGGCAGACAATCACCCACTCGAAGGCGCTGGAACTCATCGCTGCGCAATATGGCTTCCGCGACTGGAACACCCTCCACGCATCGGCCGGCAACCGCCCCGCCTTCAATCCCTATCTTCTGGGTTCGAGAGTGGAAGGCTTCTACCTCGGCCAACCCTTTGTCGCCTCCGTGCTTGGCGTTCAGGCGCTCGGCGGAGAGCCCGAACGCTATCGGCTCACCCTGCATCTCGACGATCCCGTCGATGTCGTGACCTTCGAAAGCTTCTCCGCCTTCCGGCAACGTGTCCACTGCAATATCGACACATCCGGCCGCACGGTGGAGAAAACCTCCAACGGCCGGCCGCAGGTGGAACTGGTGTGGTAGGGGGACGGCGAAGGTTTTAGCGATGCCCGAGCACCCGCCGAATGGCGGGTGTTCGATTTTCATCGATAAGTTTAGATCCGCTTGCCCGTCGTATCGAACAGATGGAAATTCTTCGCCTGTGCGGCGATCTTCAGTGTCTCGCCAATGCCCAGCTGGGAGCGGCCGGGAACGCGGAAGACGATGGTGGTGCCATCGGCGAAGGAGCCGTGTACATAGCTTTCCGCTCCAACCAGTTCCACGGCATCCACCTGCACCGTGCCGGTGAAGGCGGCGTCGGCCGGGGCTTCGGTGGCAAGCGTGATGTCTTCCGGGCGAATGCCGAGTGTGGCGACGGTCTGCGGTAGTGCTGTAACACCGTTCACCGACCAGCCGGTAGAGCCATTGGACGAAGCCGTGCCGTGCGCCAGAAGGTTCATGGAGGGCGAACCGATGAAGGTGGCCACGAAGGTGGTCGCCGGCTTTTCGTAAAGCTCGATCGGCGTGCCCATCTGCTCGATGCGGCCGGCATTCAGCACCACCAGCCGGTCGGCGAGCGTCATGGCCTCCATCTGGTCATGGGTGACATAAACGCTTGTCGTGGCGAGCGAGCGTTGCAGGCGGCGGATTTCCACCCGCATCTGCACGCGCAGCTTGGCGTCGAGGTTGGAGAGCGGCTCGTCGAACAGGAAGGCCGCGGGCTTGCGCACGATGGCGCGGCCCATGGCCACGCGCTGGCGCTGGCCGCCGGAAAGCTGGCGCGGCTTGCGCTCCAGGAACTGCTCGATCTCCAGCGCCTTGGCCGCCTCGGTGATGCGCCGTTCGATCTCCTCCTTCGGCGTGTTGCGGTTCTTCAGGCCATAGGCAAGGTTCTGGTGCACCGTCATATGCGGATAAAGCGCATAGTTCTGGAACACCATGGCGATGTCGCGGTCAGAGGGTTCGAGATCGTTGACGACGCGGTCGCCGATGACGATCTGGCCGCCCGAAATACTCTCCAGACCGGCGATCATGCGCAGCAGCGTGGATTTCCCGCAGCCGGACGGGCCGACGAGCACGATCATTTCGCCGTCGGCGATGTCCATGGACACGCCCTTGATGGCCTCGACATTGCCGCCATAAACCTTGCGGACGTCTTTCAGCGCAATTTTTGCCATTACTTCTCGGTCTCCACCAAACCTTTGACGAACCAGCGCTGCATCAGCACCACAACGATAATCGGGGGGATGATGGCGAGGATCGCCGTCACCATCACGTAATTCCAGGGCGTCGAAGCGTCGGTAAAATCCACCATGCGCTTCAAGCCGATGATGATCGTGTTCATCTTGGCGTCGTTGGTCACGAGCAGCGGCCAGAGATACTGGGTCCAGCCATAGATGAACAGGATCACGAATAGGGCGGCGATATTGGTTCTCGACAGCGGCAGCAGAATATCGCGCATGAAGCGGAACGGACCGGCATTGTCGATACGCGCCGCCTCGACCAGTTCGCCGGGAATGGTCAGGAAGAACTGCCGGAACAGGAAGGTGGCGGTCGCCGACGCCATCAGCGGCAGCGTCAGCCCCGCATAGGTGTCGATCAGGCCCAAATCGACGATAACCTTGTAGGTGGGCAGGATACGCACCTCCACCGGCAGCATGAGCGTGATGAAGATCATCCAGAAAAAGCCCATGCGGAAGGGAAAGCGGAAGAAGACGATGGCGAAGGCCGACAGGAACGAGATGACGATCTTGCCGATGGCGATGGCGAGCGCCACGACGAAGCTGTTGAACAGCAGCCGCTCGAGGCTGACGCCAACCACTCTTTCGACGCCGCCGGCCATGGCCTCGGTGTAATTGGCGCCTAGATGATCGCCGGGCAAAAGCGACATGGGCGGGCGGATGATATCCGTCGACGTCATGGAAGAAGCGACGAAGGTGTAATAGATCGGGAAGGCCACAACGATGATGCCGAGAATGAGCATCAGATGGGCGACCATGCGGGCGACCGGGCGATTTTCAATCATTGTGAAATCCTCAGCCGTAATGCACGCGCTTCTCAACGAAGCGGAACTGGAAGGCAGTGAGCGCAATGACGATCACCATCAGGATGACAGATTGCGCGGCGGAAGAGCCGAGGTTCAGGTTCACGAAGCCATCATTATAGACCTTGTAGACCAGCGTTTCCGTCGCCTTGGCGGGGCCGCCGCCGGTGACGGAATGGATGATGCCGAAGGTATCGAAGAAGGCGTAAACCGTGTTGACGACCAGAAGGAAGAAGGTTGTCGGTGCCAGCAGCGGGAAAACGATGGTCCAGAAGCGCCGCGCACCGCGCGCGCCATCAATGGAGGCCGCTTCCAGCAATGATTTCGGAATTGCCTGCAAGCCTGCGACAAAGAACAGGAAATTATAGCTGATCTGCTTCCACGCAGCGGCGGCGACCACCAGCAGCATGGCCTGGTTGCCGTCAAGCAGCGGGTCCCACATGATGCCGTTGCGGCGCAGGATATAAGAGAAGGTGCCCATAGCGGGGTTGAACATGAACAGCCACAACATGCCGGCGACGGCAGGCGCCACGGCATAGGGTATGATCATCATCGTGCGGTAAAAACCCTTGCCGCGTACCACGCGGTCAGCTGCCGTTGCCAGAAGCAGCGCAAGTCCCATGGAGACGAGTGCGGTCAGCACGCTGAAGATGACGGTGACGTGCAGGGAGTTGAGATAGCTCTCATCTGACAGCACGGCGGAAAAATTGGCCAGCCCGACGAAATTGCTGCTCAGCCCGAAGGCGTCCTCGCGCATGGTGGATTGGTAGAGAGCCTGGCTTGCGGGCCAGAAGAAAAAGATCACCGTGAGGATAATCTGCGGGGCGACCAGCAGATAGGGCAGGATCTTGTTGGGGAATACGACGCTTTGCACGGCGATCTCCTGATGAGATGGAAATACCGCCCGCACCGGGTGAGCGATGCGGGCGGGAGCAGGGATCGTTTAGTTGCCGGCGGCCTGCTTGATGGCTGCGTCACCGCGCTCAACGATCTTGTCGAGGGCGGCTTTCGCGTCCTGCTTGCCGGCCAGCATCGCCTCGAACTCTTCGTTCATGATGTCGCGCACCTGCGGCAGGTTCACGAGGCGCACGCCCTTGGAGTTTTCTGTCGGCGGCTTGCCCATCATCTGAAGCAGCGGCGTTTCGCGGGCAGGATTCTTGTCGTAGAAGCCGGATTTCTTGGTTTCCTCATAGGCCGCGATCGTTACCGGCATGTAGCCGGAGACCTGATGCAGGCGAGACTGAATCTTGGTCTGCGAGAGGAAATGGAAGAATTCCGCCACGCCCTTATATTCGGCGTCGCTCTTGCCGCCGAACACCCAGAGGCTGGCGCCACCGGGAATGGTGTTCTGCGGGCCATGGCCCTCGTAATAGGGCAGCTGACCGATGCCGTAATTCATGCCGGTCTTGACGATATCGCCAAGGCCGCCGGAGGATTCGGTGAGAATGCCGCATTCACCGGACATGAACAGCTGCTTGGCTTCGGAGGTGCGTCCGCCATAACGGAAGGTCCCGTCCTTGGCGAGATCAGCAATCGCCTGGAAATGCCCGACGAACAGCGGCGCATTGACCGCAAGCTTCACATCCGTACCACCAAGCCCGTTTTCATTGCTGCCATAGGAAACGTTGTTCCAGGCGGCGAAGTTTTCGGTCTGGATCCAGGTAAGCCAGGTGGAGGTGAAACCGCATTGTGCGGCACCGCTGGTCTTGATCTTCTTGGCGGCTTCGAAAACTTCCGGCCAGGTCTTCGGCGGGTTGGCCGGGTCAAGGCCTGCCTTCTGGAAGGTGTCCTTGTTGTAATAGAGGATCGGCGAGGACGAATTATAGGGGAAGGACAGCATGGTGCCGTCGGGCTTGGAATAATAGGCGACGATGCCGGCCAGATATTCATCCTTGTTGAAGGTGTAGCCACCTTCCTTCAGCACATCCGCCACCGGCTTGATGGCGCCGGCGGCGCCCATCATCACGCCGGAACCGGCGTCGAAGACCTGAATGATCGCTGGCGGCTGCTTGGCGCGGAAGGCGGCAATGCCGGCATTCAGCGTTTCCGGATAGGTGCCCTTGAAGACGGGCGTGATCTTGTAGTCTTTCTGGCTGTCGTTGAACTCTTTCGCAAGCGCGTCCACGACTTCGTTATTGGCGCCGGTCATGGCGTGCCACCACTGGATTTCCGTCGCAGCGAAAGCATTCGATGTGACAAAAAACGAAAGCGCGGATGCCGCAGCAAGGCGGTAGCTGAGTTTTTTCAAGGTGATTCCTCCCGTTTTAAAAACAGTAAAAGATACATGCCCTTATTGCAGCCTATCCTCCTCGATCCGGCTGCGGGCGATCTTTTCTGTATTAGCATCGCCGATTAAAAGCGAACTCTAACGAAAATGCAAGAGAACGTGGAACGATTAAAACGAAAGTGAATGGAATGGTTTTATTATTCCATTTTCGGAGTGTCTCGATTTTTTCTTGTGTTCGTTGGCATGACGTGATGAGGCAAGGTTATGCGGACGAACACCGCTATGGCAGTGCCCTTTATATGTGGCGTGTATGAATGTTATTGATATGTTATTACATAACATATTATGGTGATGCGAATATATGAATTGCAGGATGCAGACGTGTTCGGAATCACGCGAAAGAAGACGGTTGAACGCAAGGAGGATTCGGCTGCGGCGCCACCGGTTCAGACGGTGCCCGTCACCTTGCTCACCGGCTTTCTCGGTGCCGGCAAGACCACCTTGCTGAACGAGCTTCTGGCCGCGCCGGCCATGGGCGACGCGGCCGTCATCGTCAATGAATTCGGCTCGGTACCCATCGATCACGGTCTGGTTCGAACCGGTTCGGAGCGTTATTTCCAGACCACGACGGGCTGTATCTGCTGTACCGCCACCAGCGATATCCGCACCTCGCTTTACGAATTGCATCAGGCCTTTCTCGAAGGGGTGATGCCGGAAATATCGCGGGTCGTGATCGAGACCACCGGCCTTGCCGATCCCGCACCGATCATCAACAGCCTGATTGCCGGTGGCACACCGGCGCTTGGCCTGCGTGACCATATCGTTGCCCGGCACTTTCATCTTTCGGGCGTTGTCACGGTTTTTGATGTCATCTCGGGCCGGGCGGTGCTTGACAGTTTCATCGAGGGCTGGAAACAGCTGGCCTTTGCCGATCACATCGTTCTCACCAAGACCGATCTCGCCGATGCGGCGGTAATCGACCAGAAGAGCCTCACCGATCTCAATCCCGCCGCCCACCTGCATGACCGCAACGCGGCCGATTTCGATCTCATGTCGCTTCTCGCAACGAAGAATTATTCGCTGCACGGCAAGACGGAGGACGTGCCGGGGTGGCTGGCCGCCGACAGGCTGAGCCTTCATGCCGGCCATGATCACGACATCAACCGCCATGGCGCCGGGGTGAAGGCATTCGACCTCACCTTCGACGGCGCGCTCGATCCGCAGGCGATCGTCACCTTTCTCGAACTTGTCACCAGCAACGTGCATTCCGGCCTGCTGCGGCTCAAGGGAATTTTCGGCGCGACTGACGACCCGGAGCGGCCGGTTGTCGCCCACGCCGTGCAGCACCGGCTTTATCCCCTGACCCGGCTGGAAAGCTGGCCGGATGGCGATCGTTCAACCCGTATCGTCATGATCGGTATGGATATGCCGCAGCAGCCGATCCGTGATCTTTTCAACACATTGGCCGCGCAGGCGGGGCGAAAGGGCAGGGCATGAACAATCCGCTCGCACGTAGCGGTTCCGCGATCATCTCGAAGGCCCGCGTTTTGAAACAATGGGCGCGCGATTTGCTACATCTTTGTGCCGAAGATATCGTCTCCGTCAGCGAGCTTTCCTGTGCGCTACCGGATTGCCCGCCACGGGAAACAGTGATCGTCGTCCTGTTCGCCTGCGGCGAAACCAGGCAAATATCCATCCACAAGGCGCTGCTGGAGGTGGATCATGACGATATCGTGTGCGCCCTTGCCGTGAATTCCGCCTGAGAACCCGCCTCCAAGCGGCGGAGGCGCTTGACCGCCGCAGTCCTCATCCGCCACTTCAGGGACGGCGGTGGGATTCGCTGACAATAAAGGGCAGGCAATGGCCGATCTGGCGGTATATGCGGGTTTGTTTCTGACGGCGTTCATCGCGGCGACTATCCTGCCCATGCAGTCGGAGGCAGCGCTTGCCGGTCTCATCCTGCTGAAATCCCAGCCTGTCTGGCTGCTCGTCGCCGTGGCCAGCGTTGGCAATGTCGCCGGCTCCTTCGCCAACTGGCTGCTTGGGCGTGGCATCGAGCGTTTCCGGCATGAACGCTGGTTTCCCGTCGGGGAGGCTGCGCTGCAACGGGCGCAGAACTGGTACAGGCGTTACGGCAAATGGTCGCTTCTTCTAAGCTGGGCGCCGTTGATTGGTGACCCGCTGACCGTGGCAGCCGGCATCATGAAGGAACCGTTGCCGGTGTTTCTGCTGCTGGTCACCATTGCCAAGGTCGGGAGATACGTCGTGCTGGCGCTGCTGACGCTGAATTTTCTTTGAGTCACCCGTTTCTCCTCCCCGGGCGGGGAGAAGACTAAAACCGCTGTCGCTCGCCTGAAAATGGGGGGAAGGCAATCAGGCCGCCTGTCGGTCCCAACTCGCAAAGGGGTCCGGCAGGTGCCGCCACGCGTCCGGCGTGAAGGCTTCGGTGTCGATCAGGCAGGCATCCAGCTGCGCGCGGATGCGGGCTTCGCTCATCGGATCGGAACCGATGAAGACGATCTCCTGCCGCCGGTCGCCGAAGACCGGATCGAGATAGGGTTTCATCATATCGAGGAACTGCTGTTCACGCGGCCATTGCGCTTTCGGCACGGCGGACCACCAGAGGCCCATCTTGCCGGTGCGGACCAATGCGCCTGCCTGGCTGATCTCGCCGACATAACGCGGCCGTGTCGCCAGCCAGAAGAAGCCCTTGGCGCGCACCACCCCCGGCCAGGCACGATCGATGAAGCGCTGGAAGAGCACGGGATCGAAGGGCTTTTTGGCGCGGTAAACGAAGGAGCGGATGCCATATTCCTCGGTTTCGGGAATGTGGTCCTTGAAGCCGTGCAGTTCCTTGAACCACAGGGGATGTTCTTCGGCCCTGGCGAAATCGAAGCGACCGGTGCCGAGCACTTCTTTCAGTTCCACCCTGCCGAAATCCGCCTCGATGAGTTTCGCATCCGGGTTCAGACCGACGATGATCTTGCGGGCCGCATCCCGCTCCTCTGGCGTGGCGGTGCCGATCTTGTTGAGGACGACCACATCGGCAAATTCGATCTGCTCGACCAGAAGGTCGACAATGGTGCGGTTGTCGCCATCACCCGCGGTTTCACCCCGGTCGGCCAGAAAATCGGATGAACCGTAATCATTGAGAAGATTGGCGGCATCCACCACCGTCACCATCGTATCCAGCTGCGCAACATCAGACAGGCTGCGGCCGTTCTCGTCACGGAAATCGAAGGTGGCGGCCACGGGAAGCGGTTCGGCGATGCCGGTGGATTCGATCAGCAGATAATCGAAGCGACCCTGTTCGGCGAGCGCACGGACCTCGGTCAAGAGGTCGTCGCGCAACGTGCAACAGATGCAGCCATTGGTCATTTCCACCAGCTGTTCCTCGGTGCGGGAAAGATTGGCGCCGCCATCCCGCACCAGCGCCGCATCGATATTGATTTCGCTCATATCGTTGACGATCAACGCCACGCGCAGGCCATCACGATTGGCGAGGATGTGGTTGAGAAGGGTGGTTTTGCCGGCCCCTAAAAAGCCGGAAAGGACGGTGACGGGCAGTTTTTTCATGGGAACCTCGTTCTGTGGCAACAGTCGCGTGGACGTTATGACGACCACGGCAGGCGATCTGGAAACGGAGGTTTTTTGAAGTGCCGGTTCCAGTTATGTAACGTAATAACATTACATATGTGCGACATGTCAACGGGCTTTGGAAAAAAAGCATCTGCGCAAGAGTGAGGTCTCTGCCCAACAGCGCGACACTCAAACTTTCCAATAGTTAATGTTATTTCATTACATATTCGTTTGACGAATGTAATAACATTACATATCAAGGGCCATCAAATGAAATCCTGCCCAGGAGGGATCGATGAGCGATCCGTGCCTTACCTTCACAAATTTGACGCTTGGATATGCCGGCCGTGCGGCCGTGCATCATCTGGATGGCGCTATCGCCAGGGGATCGCTCACCGCGGTTGTCGGCGCCAATGGCTCGGGCAAATCGACGCTGATGAAGGGTATCGCCGGCATCTTGAAACCGCTCGGCGGTGAGTGCCGGATCAGCTCAGGCATCTCCGTCGCCTATCTGCCGCAGCAGTCGGAACTCGACCGCTCGTTTCCGGCTCAGGTGCGCGATCTCGTTGCGCTGGGTCTCTGGCCAAAACGCGGCCTGCTTGGCCGCCACCTTTCCCAGGACAAAGCGGCGATGGGCCGGGTGATGGAAGCGGTCGGGCTGTCCGGTTTTGAAAAGCGCAATATAGATTCGCTCTCCGGTGGCCAGATGCAGCGCGCCCTGTTTGCCCGCGCCATGTTGCAGGATGCGCAGCTTATCCTGCTGGATGAACCCTTCAATGCCGTCGATGAGCGCACCGTCACCGATCTTCTGGTGCTGATCAAGGCATGGGTTGCTGAAGGACGCACGGTGCTCGCCGTCCTGCATGACCATCAGCTGGTGCGGCAGCATTTTCCCCAGACCCTGTTCCTCGCGCGGCGTCTGGTCGGCCTCGGCCCGACAGCCGATGTCCTGAAGCCGGAAAACATGCGCCAGGCGCGGCATTTCCACGAGGCATGGGAGGAAAATGCACCGTGGTGCGCGCCGGGCGATGCGCCAATGACCAATGCACCGGTGACCGACGCGCTCGACGAAGGCCCACGGGCGGCGGCGTCACATTCTCACACTCATCCCCAAGCCCACTCCCACGCGAATTCGAATGCCCATGGCTGATTTCTTCATCGAACCCTTCGTTCAATATGTCTTCATGCAACGGGCGCTCGCCGGCGCGTTGATCCTTGCCATCAGCTGCGGGCCGGTCGGGGTGTTCCTGATGTTGCGCCGCATGAGTCTCACGGGCGATGCCATGTCGCACGCCATCCTGCCGGGGGCGGCGGTCGGCTTTCTGTTTTACGGGCTGGAAATCCTGCCGATGACGATTGGCGGGCTGGTGGTCGGCCTCGTGGTGGCGCTGGGTGCCGGTGCGGTATCGCGTTTCACCGTCCAGAAGGAAGATGCGTCACTGGCCGCCCTTTATCTGATTTCACTGGCGCTCGGCGTGCTGCTCGTTTCGTGGCGCGGCTCCAGCGTCGATCTCATGCATGTGCTGTTCGGCACCGTGCTGGCGCTGAACAATGAGGCGCTTGGCCTGATCAGCGGTATCTGCATCGTGACGCTGGTGGTGATGATCACCTTCTGGCGGGCGCTTCTGGCGGAGTGCCTCGATCCCCTGTTCCTGCGCTCGGTCAGCAGCTGGGGCAGCCCGGTGCATTTCCTCTTCCTCGCCATCGTCGTGCTCAATCTGGTTGGTGGCTTTCAGGCGCTCGGAACGCTGCTGTCGGTGGGCCTGATGATGTTGCCCGCCGCCGCCAGCCGCTTCTGGTCCAACCGCGTGGCGCCCATGTGCTTCATCTCGATCGGCATCGGCATGGTTTCCTGCTTTGCCGGCCTCATCCTGTCCTATCACGCGTCGCTGCCATCCGGCCCGGCGATCATCCTTTCGGCGGGCGTCATCTATGCGCTCTCCATTCTCGTCGGCACACGCGGCGTGCTCGGCGATCTTCTCGGTTCCGGCCGTCACAGAACGGCCTGAAAACAGCGTTCGAAAAAAGGAGAACCTTCATGTTCAAAGCCTTCCGTCTTGCCACCTGCGCAAGCCTTCTTACCCTCTCCCCGGTCCTGATGGCGCAGGCTTCGGCTGCCGAACTCAAGGTCGTCGCCAGCTTCTCGATCATCGCCGATTTCGCCAAAAATGTCGGCGGTGACCGGGTCGAGATTACCACGCTCGTTGGGCCGGATGGCGATGCGCATGTCTATGAGCCGCGTCCCGCCGATGCGGTCGCCGTCAGCAAGGCTGGCGTCGTGCTGGTCAATGGCCTGGAATTTGAAGGCTTTCTGAAGCGGCTTATCGACACCAGCGGCACCAAGGCCCCCGTCGTGGAACTGACCAAGGGCGTGCAGCCATTGAAGCTTTCCGACGAGCCAGTCGGTCACGCCCATCCGGAAGCTGAGGAAGAAGGCCATGACCATAAGGCCGAAGAAGCCGGCCACAAACACCAGACCGCCGAGGCCCATGATCACGACCACGAGGGACATCATCACGGTGAATACGATCCACATGCCTGGCAGTCGATCAACAACGCCGAAATCTACGTGAAGAACATTGCCGGCGCATTTTGCGAAGTCGATAAGGCCGGTTGCGCGACATACACCGCCAATTCGGAAGCCTATATCGCCAAGCTTGCCGCTCTGAACGAGAAGGTGAAGACCGAAATCGCCGCCATCCCGCCGGAAAAACGCGTTATCATCACCTCGCATGACGCCTTCGGTTATTTCGAGCACGCCTATGGCCTCAACTTCCTCGCGCCCGAGGGCATCTCGACGGAATCCGAAGCCTCGGCCGCCGACGTCGCCAAGCTGGTGGATCAGGTTAAACACGACAAGGCTTCGGCTATTTTCGTCGAAAACATCACCGACAAGCGGCTCATCAACCAAATCGCCAGCGAAACCGGCCTGAAGGTTGGCGGCACGCTCTATTCCGATGCGCTTTCCACCGCCGATGGCCCGGCCGCGACCTATATCGACATGGTCAACCACAATATGCAGACGATTACGGCGGCCGTTCTCAGCCAGTAAAACGGATGGTCTTGCCTTGCTCTGGGAGAGGGTGGCTTGCGCCGCCCTCTCTGCTTTTGTCCTGGCAGCCCTGCCGCTCGTCGGGGAACGTGAGGCGACACAGGAACAGGAACGAAATAATCCCTTCGCAATGGCCTGTTCCTTTAGCGATTTCCATTTCGGTGCTACACACCCTCTTCATGTCCGACGCGCTTCACATCTTCACCGACGGCTCCTTCGACGATGCCTCCCGATCCGGAGGATGGGCGTTCGTCGTTCATGAAGACGGCCACCAAGTGCATTCCGCCTCGGGCAAGGCGGCTGGCACATCGAACAATAGTTTTGAGGTTCTCGCCATTCTGAGCGCCATGTCCTGGGTCGCCGCCGAAGCGCCAACGCGTGACGTCACGCTCTGGACGGATGCCGTTCATGTGATTGAGGGCTGCCGCCGTTATCGAGCGATCTGGCGCAACAACGGCTGGAAGCGGATCACGCCTAACCAGCGCACCCGCCGAAGACCGATCCCCGACAGGGAAATCTGGCAGCAGCTTGACAAGCTGCTGGAGCGGCATCCCCATGTGGCAGTGGAATGGTGCAAAGGGCATTCCGGCTTGACCGGCAATGAGCATGCCGATGCATTGGCGCGTGGTGTCGCGCGCACGACGGCAACTTAACCAGCGGCCGTCAGTCACCGTCCTTCGGTACCTTAAGTTTGATTCCAGCCGTTCCCGGTCTCGACCCTTCCCCCTATCGGGCGGGTGCGCCGATATTTTACCGCACCCTCAACCCACTTAGCCACATGCGGTTACCTGAGCCGTTTCTTCGTTGCCCGTTGACAATCGATCCGCCCTTTGAAATGGTAAGATGTCAGACCAATTTAGAGGATGCGTCTTGGACAGGTCCAGCCGGGAACTTATGCAGCCAATTCCGCCGAGCGACCGCGTGCGCCAGGTGGAGGCAGCGCTTTCCGATTATGTCGAGAGGGCAGGGCTGAAGGCAGGCGAGCGGCTGCCGGCCGAGCGGGAGCTGATGGCGGCGCTGGGTGTCGGTCGCTCCACCATTCGCGAGGTCATCCGCAAATTTCAGGCGCTGGGCGTTATCGACAGTCGCAAGGGCAGCGGCAATTATCTGCTGAAACCGATTTCCGCCGCCACCGTGCATATGCCAATTTCCATCGATGCCGAAAGCCTGCGCGATGCGCTGCTGATGACGCTGGAAGTGCGGCGCGGCATCGAGGTCGAGGCCTCCATGGCCGCTGCGCGCCGTCGCACTGCGGACGATATCGCCACCATGGAAGCGCGGCTCGATGAGATGGAGCGGGTGCATCTCGCCGAAGGCACCTCCGGCAAGGCCGACCTTGCCTTCCATCTTTCGATTTACGACGCCACGCATAATACGCTGTTCAAGCAGCTGCTGGAGCAGATGCGTGAAGGTTTCGAACGCTTCTGGCTGAAGCCGTTCGACCGGCCGGATTTTGCCAGCCGCTCCTTCCCCTTTCATCGCACGCTGTTCAACGCCATCGCCGCCGGTGATGCCGAGACCGCCCGTGAAGAAACACTGAAAATCCTCGCCGTTGTCGAGGAGGATATCAAGGACATGTCGAAATGAACCAAGGCAACGATCTCTTCGATCCCGCCTCCCTGATTGTCGCGCATGACGAGACCCACGCTTTCGAAGCCGTGGTTCCGCCGCTCGTGCAGACCTCGCTTTTCACCTTTTCCAGCTACGATGAAATGGTCTCCACCTATCGCGGTGAAAAGGTGCGGCCGGTCTATACGCGCGGGCTGAACCCGACGGTGCGCATGTTCGAAGAAATGCTGGCCAAACTCGAAGGCGCTGAAGACGCGCTCGGTTTTGCCAGCGGCATGTCTGCTATCTCTTCCACTGTGCTGTCCTTCGTCTCACCGGGCGACCGCATCGTCGCGGTGCGCCATGTCTATCCCGATGCCTTCCGCCTGTTCGGCACCTTCATGCAGCGCATGAATATCGAGGTGACCTATGTCGACGGCCGCGATGAGGCGGCGGTTGAAAAGGCTATGCCGGGTGCAAAGCTGTTTTACATGGAAAGCCCGACGAGCTGGGTGATGGAAGCCCATGATGTCGGTGCGCTGGCCGCCATCGGCAAGCGTCATGGCGCGGTCACCGTCATCGACAATTCCTGGGCAAGCCCGGTCTTCCAGCAGCCGATCTCGCTCGGCGTTGATCTCGTCGTGCATTCGGCCTCGAAATATCTGGGCGGCCATAGCGATGTGGTCTCCGGCGTGGTGGCCGGCTCGAAGGCGATGGTCGATCGCATCCGGGCGGAAACCTATCCCTATCTCGGTGGCAAGATGTCGCCCTTCGATGCCTGGCTGCTCATTCGCGGGCTTCGCACCCTGCCGCTGCGCATGAAGGCGCATCAGGCCTCGGCGCTTGAGATCGCAACCCGCCTGCAGGCGTTGGATGTGGTGGAGAAGGTTTGCCATCCGGGGCTGGCGAACCGTCTGCCGCCCGGCCTTAACGGCACATCGGGCCTGTTTTCCTTCATCTTCAAGGACGGGGTGGATGTGCGCGCTTTTGCCGACCGCCTCAAGCTTTTCAAACTGGGTGTTTCCTGGGGCGGGCATGAAAGCCTCATCGTCCCCGGCGAAGTGGTGCTCGAACAGAAGGCGCAGCCAAACTCCGCCCACACCTTCGGCATCAGCGCGCGTTCGGTGCGCCTGCATGTCGGGCTGGAGGGCACGGAAGCCCTCTGGAACGATCTCGAACCCGCGATCAAGGCGGCCTCCGCCGCCTGACGCGTTTTTAAACTGACGACAAAAAAGGGGAGAACGACATGAAAAAACTGGTAACAGCAGCCATCTTCACCGCCCTGATGACCGGAACGGCGCTGGCGGACACGACCTTGAAACTGGTCGAGGTCATCACAAGTCCCGAGCGGACGGAAACGCTGAAAGGCATCGTCTCGAAATTCGAGGCTGCCAATCCCGGCACCAAGGTGGAAATCATCTCCCTGCCGTGGAGCGAAGCCTTCCAGAAATTCGCCACCATGGTCTCGGCCGGCGATGTGCCTGACGTGATGGAAATGCCCGACACATGGCTGTCGCTTTATGCCAATAACGGCATGCTGGAGAGCCTTGAGCCCTATCTTGCCAAGTGGGAGCACACCGCGGGCCTGAGCGAGCGCACGCTCGAACTCGGCCGCGATGTCAAGGACACGGCGTATATGCTGCCATATGGTTTCTACCTGCGCGCCATGTTCTACAACAAGAAGCTGCTGGCCGAAGCCGGCGTGAAGGAGCCGCCGAAGACACTTGAGGAATTTGCCGATGCGTCCAAGAAGGTCGCAGCCCTTCCCGGCAAATCTGGCTACTGCCTGCGCGGTGGCCCGGGCGGCCTTAACGGCTGGGTCATGTTCGGCGCATCCATGGCCGGTTCGAACGAGTTCTTCACCAAGGACGGCACCTCCACTTTCGACAGCCCCGGCTGGGTGAAGGGCCTGACCTATGTGATCGATCTCTACAAGAACGGTTATGCGCCGAAGGACAGCGTCAACTGGGGCTTCAACGAGATCGTCGCCGGCTTTTATTCCGGCACCTGCGCTTTCCTCGATCAGGACCCGGATGCGCTTATCGCCATTGCCCAGCGCATGAAGCCGGAAGATTTCGGCGTCATGACCATGCCCAAGGGACCTGACGGCAAGACCTTCCCGACGATTGGTTTCGCCGGCTGGTCGATGATGTCGAAATCCGAAAACAAGGACCTTTCCTGGAAGCTGATCGAGACGCTTGAAGGGCCGGAAGGCAATATCGAGTGGAACAAGAAGACCGGTGCGCTGCCGGTGCACAAGTCGGCGGAGAAGGACCCCTTCTATGCCAGCGAGCAGTTCAAGGGCTGGTTCGACGAACTGGCCGACAAGAACGCCGTGCCGACGAAAATGCCGACCTATCTTGAGGAATTCGCCTTCTTCAAGGATTCGCTTGTGATCAAGACATCGCAGGAAGCGCTGCTCGGCGACATCACGCCGGAAGACCTTGCCAAGCAATGGGCTGATTACATGACCAAGGCGCAGCAGAAGTTCCTGGCCTCGAAGTAACGACATTGACCGGCCGTGCGGGCGCAAATGCCCGTGCGGCGGGTCTTGCCGGCCTTCGCTGCGACAGGCCTTTTCATAGAAATTTTTCGGATCGGTAAGCCGAGAGGCTGGAAAACCCGTCCGTTCCGTCGTCCGATCAGGGAGCGATACAATGTCCTATGCCCATGGCGCCGGGCCGGTGGCTGCGCGCAAAACGGCTGGCAAGCCTGCGATGCGGCGGTTTGCCGATTGGGCCGAACCGTGGCTTTACAGCGCGCCGGTGCTGGTGCTCATCGTCGCCGTCATGCTGGTGCCGCTGGTGCTTGGCCTCTCCTATGCCTTTCGCGATGTACAGCTGCTCAATCCGTTCTCCGGCGGTTTCGTTGGTCTCAAACATCTGGAGGCGCTTTCGCAGGACGCGGCCTTTTACCGGGCGCTGAAAAACACGCTGTGGTGGACCGGCACTTCGGTTTTCCTGCAATTCTTCTTCGGCCTCATTCTGGCGCTGCTGCTCGATAAACCCTTTGCGGGCAGGGGGCTGGCGCAGGCGCTGGTATTCCTGCCATGGGCCGTGCCGACCTTCCTTGCCGGTCTCAACTGGGCATGGCTGTTCAACCCGGTCATCGGGCCGTTACCGCACTGGATGGTCTCGCTCGGGCTGTTATCCGCGCCCAACAATATCCTCGCCGATCCGCAGCTTGCCATGTGGGGGCCCATCATCGCCAATGTCTGGTGGGGCATTCCCTTCTTCGCCATCACTTTGCTTGCCGCACTTCAGGCCATCCCGCGCGATCTTTACGAGGCGGCGGAAATTGACGGGGCAAACCCGTTGCAGCGTTTCACCTCCATCACCCTGCCGTTTCTGGCGCCCACCATCGCCATCACCATTCTGCTGCGCACCGTCTGGATCGCCAATTTCGCCGATCTCATCATCGTCATGACCAATGGCGGGCCGGCCGACCGCACGCAGATCGTCGCCAGCTACATCTTCACGCAGGCCTTCCGGCGTCTGGATTTCGGCTATGCCTCGGCCATCGCGCTGGTGCTGCTGGTGCTGCTGCTTGCCTATTCCATGCTGATCGTGCTGCTGCGCCAGCGCCTGATCGAGAAGGACTGACCGATGACATCAAGGATATTTCTCACCCTTGCCCATCGTCTGGCGATCCTTGCCTATATCGCCTTTGCACTGTTCCCACTGTTCTGGCTGCTCAAGGTGTCCGTGACGCCGAATGACCTGCTCTATAGCGAAGGTGTGAGGATGTGGCCGTCGCGGGCGACATGGGATCATTATCGTTTCGTCATAGAAAACAGTGCTTTCCCGACGTTTTTTAAGAACAGCGTCATCGTCGCGGGCTCCACGGCAATTGCCGTGACAATACTTTCTTCGCTCTCGGGTTACGCGCTGTCACGTTTCCGTTTCAAGGGCAAATATTGGATCGTCGCGCTAATGCTGATCACCCAGATGTTCCCGCTGGTCATGCTGGTTGCGCCAATCTTCAAGATGCTCTCGCCCCTCGGCCTCACCAACAGCCTGACTGGCCTCGTCATCGTCTACACCGCCTTCAACGTGCCCTTCGCCACCTTCCTGATGCAGTCGTTCTTCGATGGCATTCCGAAGGATCTGGAAGAGGCGGCGATGATTGACGGGGCGAGCCGGTTTACGGCCTTCCGCCAGATCATCCTGCCGCTGACGCTGCCGGGCATCGCCGCGACGCTGGGCTTCGTCTTCACCGCCGCGTGGAGCGAGCTTCTGTTTGCGCTGATGTTGATCTCCGGCAACCAGAGCGCCACTTTCCCGGTTGGCCTTCTGACCTTCGTTTCGAAATTCTCTGTCGATTTCGGGCAGATGATGGCGGCGGGCGTTCTGGCGCTCATTCCGGCCTGCCTCTTCTTCCTGCTCATTCAACGTTATCTCGTGCAGGGCCTGACGGCCGGCGCGGTGAAAGGATAATCCCATGGCTTCCATCGAGCTGAAGAATGTCGGCAAGACCTATGGCGACCTCGCCGTGCTGCATGGCGTCGATCTTGATATCAGGGATGGCGAGTTCATCGTCCTCGTCGGTCCCTCCGGCTGCGGAAAATCGACGCTGCTGCGCATGATCGCAGGCCTTGAAGAGATAACATCCGGCGACCTGTCCATCGATGGCGAACGCGTCAATGATCGCCGGCCGAAGGATCGCGATATCGCCATGGTGTTCCAGTCCTATGCGCTCTATCCGCATATGAGCGTCGCCGACAATATGAGCTATAGCCTGCGCCTGCGCCGCAGCCCGAAAGAAACCATCGCGGCGGCGGTGGCCGGTGCTTCCGCGAAACTTGGCCTCGATCCCTATCTCGCCCGCCGTCCGAAGGCGCTCTCCGGCGGCCAGCGCCAGCGCGTCGCCATGGGCCGCGCCATCGTGCGCCAGCCAAAGGCCTTCCTGTTCGATGAGCCGCTGTCCAACCTCGATGCCCGGCTGCGCGAGCAGATGCGGGCCGAGATCAAACGCATGCATGCCGATCTTGGCGCAACCTCGGTTTACGTCACCCATGACCAGATCGAGGCGATGACGCTTGCCTCACGGATCGTCGCCATGAATGCCGGCCATGTGCAGCAGATCGGCGCACCGCTCGATCTTTACGACCGCCCCGCCAATCTCTTCGTCGCCGGTTTCATCGGTTCGCCCGGCATGAATTTCCTCGAAGGACGGCTCGTGCAGGAGAATGGCGGCGGTTTCGTCGTGCTGGGTGACGGCACGCGTCTGGCGCTCGGCCGCGATGTGAGGCTGGCCGATGGCGAGCCGGTCACGCTCGGCATCCGCCCGGAACATGTGACCGTAGCGCCGGCTGAAGGCGGTGTGGAGGCAACCGTCGATCTGGTCGAGCCGACCGGCCTCGGCGTCATCCTGCACCTCACCGTGCATGGATTGCCCTTCAAGCTGTTTTCGTCAGACCGGGCATTGTTGCAGCCGGGTAAGTCCCTGCGGGTCGGTTTCCCGCAGGAAAGGCTGCATGTCTTTGACAGGAATGGCATGAGGATCGGGGAGGCATGACGCCCATCCAATCCGGCGGGCAGTGAAAGTACAATTTGCGGCCGAATGATCGTTTGGCGGTTGATAACTGTGTTCGACCGGCTTTTCCATGGAAGGGCGGTCGATATAAAATGCTGCATGTAATTTTCATGGGGGCAAGCACTTGGCCAAAACTATCAGGACGATGGAAGAGTTTTCGGAATTCGTCGGACTTTCCCGCCCCACGGTTTCGAAATACTTCAATGATCCGGCTTCGGTGCGCAAGAAAACACGCGATGCCATAGAGGAGGCGCTCAAGAAATCGGGATTCCGGCCGAATATTTTTGCGGTTAATCTCAATCGCCGCCGCAGCAACATTATCGGCATCATCATTCCCAACTACGCCGATCCGTTCTACATGGCGCTGACGAACCGCATCGAATTAATTGCCAACGAGGCGGGTTTTCTTGCCTTTGTGCTGTCATCGGACGGTAAGCCGGAAATCGAAGACCGCGCCATCCGCACATTCAAGTCGATGAATGTGGCCGGGGCCATCATCGCGCCGCTGGGTGTCACATCCCACTGTTCGACGCTCGAACAGCTCGCCGCCACGATCCCCATCGTTTATGTCGATTCGCCGCTCGATGAGAGGTCGGCCTTTGTCGGCACCGACAATCGGCAAAGCGTTGACCTGATTGTTGACTATCTCTGTCGCTCGGGTGAGCCGCCCAGCTATTTTGATATGCCACAGGTCAACACCAACTCCGTGACGCGCCGTATGGCTTATGTGGCGGCGATGCAGCGCTTGGGCTTCGAGCCCAGGCTGCTTGATGTCGCAAAACCTGCGCGGTGGGATTTCGAACGGTTTGCGTTCGACGAAGCCAGTCGGTTATTCGAGAATGCGGCCCTATTGCCGTCCCGCACAATTCTGTGCGCCAATGATCGCATAGCTTTCGGCGTCATCGCGGCAGCCTTCCAGAAAGGGCTAAAGGTCGGCCATGGCGTTGGCTATGACCTCCGGGTCGCCGGCCATGACGATCATCCGCTGTCGCGTTATGCCTGCCCGCCGATTACAACCGTCGCGCAGAATTATAACGAGATCGGCAGGCTTTCGATCGAGCTTCTGCTGCAGAAGCTGAACGAAGAGGCGGATGACACGACACGGATGCGGGAGCGCATTCTCCTCAGCGCGGATCTGATGTTGCGCAAATCGGCCTGATGGCTTGTTAGATAAACTAAACGAAAAATCTGATTTTCTAAATAGAACTAATATCTGAACGCTCCTACTCTGGTCTCAAGGTTGCTTTGGGAGGCGACCGCGAGAGCCGGCGCAGAGGTGCGCCGGGATCCGGGAGGAACGCAGAAACGTCATGTGGCCAGCGCCGCGAGGGGTGAACCTTCGCTGCCTCGGTATCGCATGGCCTTCGCCGGGCAGTCTGGACATTCTCGCCAGCAATTTCCCCAGCGAAGGATGTCAAAACATGAATCTCTATTCTCTTCTGTCAGCGCGTGCAGCCGGCGGCAAACCTGTCCGGGTCGGTCTCATCGGCGCCGGCAAGTTCGGCTCCATGGTGCTGGCGCAGGCGCAGCGTATCGCCGGTTTCCACATGGTCGCCGTAGCAGACCTCAATGTCGGCAAGGCAAGGGAATCGTTTGACCGCGTCGGCTGGCCGAAGGAGCGTTACGACGCGACGAGCTGCGCCGATGCGCTGAAGAGCGGCAAGACCTATGTGACCGACGATGTGAACGAGCTTTTCGCCTGCGGCGAAATCGAATGCGTGATCGAAGCGACCGGCCATCCGCTGGCTGGTGCACGCCATGCATTGGGCGCCATCGAGCACAACAAGCACGTCGTCATGGTCAATGTCGAAGCCGATGTCATGGTCGGGCCGATCCTTGCTGAAAAGGCGCGGGCGAAGGGCCTGATCTATTCCATGGCTTACGGCGACCAGCCGGCGCTGATCTGCGAACTGGTCGACTGGGCGCGCGCCACCGGCTTCGAGGTCGTTTCCGCCGGCAAGGGCATGAATTTCGAGCCGCGTTATCGTTATTCGACGCCGGACACGGTCTGGGGTTATTTCGGCTGGACGGACGAGGAAGTGGCCAAGGGCGACTTCAATCCGAAAATGTACAATTCCTTCACCGACGGGACCAAGGCGGCCATCGAAATGGCGGCCGTCGCCAACGGCACGGGGCTGGATTGCCCGGATGACGGTCTGGCCTTCCCGCCGGCCGGCCTGCACGATCTCGCCCGCGTCTTCCGCCCGGCTGCCGATGGCGGCCGTATGTCGCGCTCCGGTCTGGTCGATATTGCTGCGAGCCAGGAGCCGGACGGACGCGAGGTGTTCAACAACATTCGCTACGGCGTTTTCGTCACCTTCAAGGCGCATAATGAATATGCCCGGGCCTGCTTCAAGCAATATGGCCTGCTGACCGATCCCTCCGGCTGGTACGCCTCGATGTGGCGTCCTTTCCACATCATCGGGCTGGAAACCTCCATCAGCGTGCTTTCCGCCGTGCTGCGCAATGAGGCTACCGGTTGCTCCAGGGAGTTCCGCGGCGATGCCGTCGCTACGGCGAAGAAGGACATGCAGCCCGGCGAGATGCTCGACGGCGAGGGCGGTTACGCGGTCTGGGCAAACGCCATTCCCGCCACCCGTAGCCTAGACATCAAGGCACTGCCGATCGGCCTTGCCCATAATGTCAAGCTGAAGCGCGCCATCAAGAAAGACCAGATCGTCAGCTTCGACGATGTGGAGCTGGTCAATGATCTCGATGTGGTGAAGCTGCGCCAGGACATGGAAAACCAGTTCCGTCCGCAAAAGGACGCCGCGGCGTAATGGACGGGAGAGAGGACATGTCGAAAGGAGCTTTCGTGGTGATCGCAGAATTCCGGGTGAAGCCCGACGCGATGGACGCCTTTCTCGATGCGGCGCGCGATGACGCCAGGCATTCGGTTCAGGATGAACCGGGCTGCCAGCAATTCGATGTGGTGCGGCCGGAAACCGGAAACAATGTGGTGTTCTACGAGGTCTATGACGACAGGCAGGCTTTCGACGACCATCTGAAAACACCACATCTCGACCGGTTTCGGGAAGCATTTCCCGCCCTCATCGAAGAAGAACTGCCGGTGCGCTTCTTAAACCGGCAATGGCTCTGAAGGATGGAAATGATGGCTGACATTCGCCGGATCGCCGTTATCGGAACGGGCATCATGGGCGCTCCGATGGCGGGGCGTCTGGCGGAAGCCGGGTTTTCCGTCCAGGCCTGGAACCGCAGCGCTGAAAAAGCTGCGGTTCTGGCGGCAAAGGGCGTGCAGCCGACGTCCACGGCTGCCGAAGCTGCGGCCGAAGCCGATGTCGTCATCTGCATGCTGAGTTCCGGGCCGGTCTGCAACGAGGTTCTGTTCGGTGCCTCGGGTGTCGTTTCCACCATGAAGCCCGGTGCTATTCTGCTGGTGATGAGTTCCATCCCGGTCGACAGCGCACGGGAACAGGCGGAGGCGGCAAAGGCTTATGGCGTCGCTTATGTCGACGCACCGGTTTCCGGCGGTGAAAAAGGGGCGATAGAGGGAACGCTCGCCATCATGGCCGGCGGTGAACAGCGGGACGTGGATGCATTGCGGCCACTCCTCAATTGCCTTGGCCGCGTCACCCATGTCGGGCCGGTGGGTTGCGGGTCATTGGCCAAGCTTGCCAACCAGCTGATCGTCGCTTCAACAATCTGCGCTGTCGCCGAGGCTCTCACCCTCGTTGAAGCCGGGGGAGCCGACCCGGCTCAGGTACGCCAGGCTTTGCTGGGCGGTTTTGCCGAGTCCACCGTCTTCCGCCAGCACGGTAAACGCATGGTGGAGGGCGATTTCCGCCCCGGCGGCCCCGCGAAATATCAGGTGAAGGATACGTCCACGGCGCTGGCTTTCGCCGAAAGCCGTGGCCTGAAATTACCGGTCGGCGAGGAGGTTGACCGGCTGTTCCGCTCCATGGTCGAGCATGGCGCGGGCGAGCTTGATCACAGCGGTGTGATCCTTGAGATTAAGCGCATGAATGCGTTCGGAGGAACGCTCGAAACTGTTTGAGACACAACAAAGGGAGGAACATATGAAAATTTCAAAACTTTACGGGCTGGCTCTCGCCGCCACCATGCTGGTCGCATCCATCGCGCAGGCCGAAACGCTGACGCTTTCGACGCCGGATGCCGACAATTCCGAAATCACGCTCGCCGCCAACAAGTTTGCCGAGATCGTTTCGAAAAAGACCGACGGCAAACTCAAGATCAAGGTATTCCCGAACGGCACGCTGTATGGCGGCGACCCTTCGGCGGGCGTCAAGCAGCTGGCCGGCGGTTCGCTGGACATGCTGTTGAATTCGACCTCGCTTTACGCGACCTTCAATCCGAAATTCACCGCCATCGCCATTCCCTACCAGTTCCGCGATATCGACCAGCTCCGGGTCTATCTCGACAGCGATCTCGGCAAGGAGCTTTCCACTGATTTGAGCAAGATTGGCATTCTCGGGCTCGATCTCTGGTCGCGGCCGCTGCGCCAGATCACCAATTCCAAGGCGCCGATCAAATCGCCGGCTGATCTCAAGGGTATGAAGCTGCGGGTGCCGAACAATCCGCTCTGGGTCGAATTCTTCGGCGCCATGGGGGCTGCGCCGACGCCGATGGCCTTCGCTGAAGTTTACAATGCGCTCCAGCTGAAAGTTGTCGATGGGCAGGAAAATCCGGTCAACGTGCCTGTCAGCGCCAAGCTTTACGAGGTGCAGAAATATCTGACGATCAGCAACCACATTGCTGACGCCTGGGTGCTGGGCATGAACCCGGCCCGCTTCGAAGGTCTCGACGAGGGCTTCAAGACGGCGCTGAAGGAAGCGGCGACTGAAACCGAGCTTTGGAAAGCGCAGAACGACGCTGCCGATATCGACAAGTCGCTTGAGACGCTGAAGAAGAACGGCATGGAGGTCAACACGCTGACCGATGACGAGCGCAAGGCCTTCGTAGAGGTCGCGGCCGGTCTCTCGGCGAAGTTCTCGGCGCTGGTGAAAGATCAGGCGTTCTTCGACAAGACGCAGGCTTTCCTGAAGACGAACTGACGTTTGCCGCAGTTGGAGGCCGGGCCTGCATCTTTTGGCAGGCCCGGCCATCCCCAAACGTCAGCAGGCGTTGCTTTGCCGGAAAGGCAGGGTGGCATTCGTTTACCGGATATCCGGTTTCAGCAGTGGAAGGGTATTGTCATGCGCGATACGAAACCTTCGGTGCTCGGCACCATCGTAAAACTCATCGCCGATATAGCCGCGGGGGCAGCCTGTGCCGGCATTCTCATCGTCGTGCTTCTTCAGGTCATCGGCCGCCTTATCGGCAGTCCGCTTCCCTGGACCGAGGAGGCGACACGCTTTCTTTTCATCTGGATGGTCTTCCTTGGCCTTGCCGCCGGTTTCCGCACCGTGGAAAGCGCCCGTGTCGTGGTGTTTCTGGTGCTGTTCCACCGCTTCTTCCGGCGGCTGGCGGTGCCGATCTATGTCGGTTCATCGGTGTTTTTCTTCGGCATGATGGGCTGGACGGGCCTGACCCTGGTGCGCCAGCAGATCATGATGAACGAGACCGCCGCCACCCTGCCGATCCCGATGTGGGCCATCGGCATGGTGCTGCCCGTTTCCGCCATCATCGCCGTGCTCGCCATCATCGAATCGCTGCGCAGCCGCCGGGAGCTCATCGCGCTTCCCGAGCTTGGCTTGCCGGCGGACGAGATCGCCCATGCCGATATCTCCATTTCAGCAGGACATTGAGCCATGTCGGTCTTTCTTCTCATCGCCTTTTTCGGTCTCAGCATGCTTGGCGTGCCGCTTGCCATCGCGCTCGCGCTCGCCAGTGTCGGCACGCTCTGGCTCTTCACCTCCATGCCCATGGACCTGCTGTCGCAGACGATGTTCTCGTCGATGAACTCTTTCCTCCTCGTCGCCGTGCCGCTGTTCATTCTCGTCGGCACGGTCATGGAGCGGGGGCGGGTGGCGGAGCGCATCTTTGATTTCGCCGAGGCCATGGTCGGCTGGCTTCCCGGCGGTCTCGGCCATGTCAATGTCATCTCGTCGGTCATCTTTTCCGGCGTCTCCGGCTCGTCCGTCGCCGATATCGCCTCGGTCGGCGCCATCGAGATCAAGGCCATGGAGCGGCATGGATTTCCAAAGGGTTATGCCGTCGGCATGACGCTTTGCACCTCCACGCTCTCCTCGATCATTCCGCCGTCGATCCTGATCGTGATTGCCGGCTCCATCGCCAACGTGTCGATCGGCACGCTGCTGATCGCCGGTCTGGTGCCCGGCCTCTTCATCGCCTTCGCCTTTCTGGTCTTCAACCACTTCTATTCGGTGCATTACGGTTACAATCCGCCGACACCGTTCAATTTCCGTCTGGTGGTCGTCACGGGTCTGCGCGCCATCCTACCGATGCTGACGCCGCTGATCCTGATCATCGGCATTGCCAGCGGCCTGTTCACGCCAACCGAGGCAGCAGCCATCGCGGTCGTTTATGTCGCGGTGCTCGGCGTCATCGTCTATCGCACGTTGCCGGTGCGGGAATTGCCGGAAATATTGATCTCGACGGCGCGCATTTCCGGCACCATCCTGTTCATCGCCGCCACCTCGCAGCTTGCCGCCTGGGTCTTCACCTTCGATGGCTTGCCCGAACAGGTGGCCGAGCTTTTGAAGGCCATGAACCTTGGCCCCATGACCGGTATGCTCGTCATCTTCGTCTTTCTGCTGATCATCGGCATCTTCATGGAAGCGATCCCGGCCATGTTCATCCTCATCCCTGTGCTGATGCCGCCGGTGGAGGCACTGGGCATCGATCCGATCCATTTCCTGATCGTGACTGTCATGACGCTGACGCTCGGGCTGGTGACGCCGCCGGTGGGGGTCTGCCTGTTTGCGGCAGCACAGGTGGCGAATATGAAGATCGAGGATGTCATTCGCGGTTCGCTGGCGCCGATGACGGTACTGACGCTTGCCATCTTCGCGCTGGTGCTTTTCCCGGTGCTGACGCTCGGGCCAATCCGGCTGATGGGGCTTTATTGACGCGCAAACGGATTGCCTGAACCATCAGACAACGCGGCGGGCTTGCCACTCGTCGCGTTGTTTTCGCATCCACTCCAGAAACAGCATGACTTTTCTCTGCCGCAGATGGGAATGCGGGCAGACGATCCATTGGGTGACGAGCTTGATGCGCGGCGCGTCCGTCACGGCCGGCACCAGCATTTTATCCTGCAACTCCCGCTCCATCATCAGCGTGCTTTCCAGCGCCACGCCGATGCCGAGAACGGCGGCGTCGATGGCCATGTGGCTGCGGTCGAACAGGACCCGCCGCCAGCGCTTTTCGGCTGTCACGCCGGCCAGAGGGAACCAGTGGTTCCATTGCGCCTGCGCCTTGACCGAATGGATCAGCCGCTGGTTCTGCAATTCCTCAGGCAGAAATTTACCGGCACCCTGATAATCCGGCGAACAGACCGGCAGGAATTCCTCCTCCACCAGCCCTTCCACGAAGAGGCCCGGCCAGCGGCCATCGCCATGGCGCAGCTCTATATCGACGAGTTCCTGCGAAAAATCGGTCGGCTCATTGGTGCCGTCGAGGCGCACTTCCAGTTCCGGGTGTTCCTCCAGAAACGAGCCGAGACGCGGCAGCAGCCATTTGTTGGAGATGGTCGGCGTCGCCCGGATCGTCAGCGTGGTGACCGAGCGGAAGCCGCGAATACTGTCGGTGGCGTCTGATATCTGTTCGATCTGGGCGGTGATCATGGAGAAATAGCGCTCGCCCGCTTCGGTCAATGTCACCTTGCGGCCGGTTCGCGCCATCAGGGTCGTGCCGAGCTGGCCTTCCAGCAACTGGATCTGCTGGGAAACGGCCGATGGTGTGACGCTCAGTTCCTCCGCCGCCCGGGAAATGCTGCCCGCCCTTGCCGCGGCGTGGAAAACGAGGATCGATTTTATCGGGATTTGCATGGGTAGGGCTTTGCTCAACGGAATACGGCGGTCACCTGAGTATCACAGGTGACCGCCGTGTTGAAAAGCGTTGAACGCGAGGCTTTTAGCGGTGGCTCGGCAGTTTCGGCAGGAACACCGTGAGCAGGCCGAGCAGCGGCATGTAGGAGCAGATGCGGTAGACGAATTCGATGCCTTCCTTATCCGCATAAACACCCAGAACCGCAGCGCCGATGCCGCCGAAACCGAAGGCGAAACCGAAGAACATGCCGGCGATGAGGCCCACACGACCCGGCACCAGTTCCTGCGCGAACACGACGATGGCCGAGAAGGCGGAGGAGAAGACGAAGCCGATGACGACGACGAGAATGGCCGTCCAGAACAGGTTCGCATAGGGCAACATCAGCGCGAAGGGAATGACGCCGAGGATAGAGAACCAGATGACGACGCGCGAGCCGAAACGGTCGCCGATCGGGCCGCCGAAGAACACGCCCAGTGCCGAAGCGCCGAGGAAGAGGAACAGCAGAACCTGCGCGTCCTGAACACCAAGACCGAACTTGTCGATGGTGTAGAAGGTGAAGTAGCTGGACAGGCTGGCGAGATAGGCATTCTTGGTGGCGGTCAGAACCACCAGCACCAGAAGCGTCATCATGACAGTGCCACGCGCAAGGGGAAGCGTGCGGCTGGCCGGCGCCTTGCCGACTGTTGCGCGGCGGTGGCGGGTGTACCAGACGCCAACCCAGGAAAGCACGCCAAAACCGACGAGCGCGATCAGCGAGAACCAGCTGAGGCTCGTCTGACCGAGCGGGATGACGATGAAGGCGGCGAGCAGCGGGCCGATGGCCGTGCCGGTATTGCCGCCCACCTGGAAGAAGGACTGCGCCAGACCATGACGGCCGCCGGATGCGAGACGCGCAACGCGGGAGGCTTCGGGATGGAAGATCGCCGAACCGATGCCGATGAGGCAGGCGCCGATCACCAGAACCTCGAAACTATGGGCAAAAGCAAGCGTGATGAGGCCGGCGCAGGTGGACAGCATGGCGACGGGCAGGGAGAACGGCATGGGCCAGCGGTCCGTCACCATGCCGACAACCGGCTGCAGCAGCGAGGCGGTGACCTGAAAAGCAAAGGTAAGCAGGCCGATCTGCATGAAATCGAGCGCGTAATTCGCCTTCAGCAGCGGATAAAGCGACGTCAGCAGCGATTGCATGATGTCGTTCAGCATGTGGCAGAAGCTGGCGGCTGCGATGATCGAAAACGCCGTGCGTTGCGGGTTGAAGCCGGTGCTGGTGACGGTGGCCATGGTAAATCCTCTTCAGATTCCCACTCGATCAGCGGGAAACATGTCTTTATTTCTTCCCGCTTTTATTCATATTGTTTCTGGCCTGCATTTGTGTTCTGGACGATTTTCTTTGTGAGTGGGCCAAATGGCAAAAATCAAGCCGTTGGTCTACGGTTCCTTCTCGGCCGAAGACCACAATTATATGCTGAACCTGATCGACGGCACCAACGAACCGGTGCTGGCGCTTTGCCGCACCTATTCCAAGGGACATCTGGGACCGGTCCACAGCCATCGCCGGACGCAGATCTGGTACGCGCATCAGGGCGTCGTCCTGGTCAGCACCGCAGATGGCCGCTGGATGATACCGCCCGGCCATGGGCTTATTATTCCCGCCGGGCTGGAACATGAATCGGAGACCATCTCGACGGTGGAAATGCATTCGATCTACGTTCATCCCGACCTGTTTCAGGCGGAGGTGCCAAGGGTGGTGGAAATCACCGCACTTGCCTCCAGCCTGATTGCGGAATTGCTGAGCGAAGAGCATCAACCCGTCGCTTTTCATCGGCGAGGTCTGGTGCGGGCGCTGTTGCTGGACGAAATCAACCGCCTGCCGGAACGCCCGCTCGGATTGCCATTTCCCGGCAATCAGCGCCTTGCCGGATTATGCCGCGATTTCCTGAACAAGCCTGTGGCGCGGGTGGAGATCGATGACTGGGCGGCCGCCATGGGCATCAGCCGCCGCTCTTTTACACGGCTGTTTCGTAAGGAGCTGGGGGTGAGCTTCGTCACCTGGCGGCAGCAGGCCTGTATCTTCGCCTCCCTGCCGAGACTGGCGGCCGGCGAAGCGGTGACCAATGTGGCGCTGGATGCCGGTTATGAAAACATACCAGCCTTCACCACCATGTTCCGGCGAATGCTGGGCAGTTCACCAAGGGCCTATCGGCAGGCGGCGCGGCAGCGCAGCGCTGCTTTTTCCGATTTTGAAGAGATCGAGGGTTAAGCCGCAGTCGCCCGCATGTCGCGGCGGAAATCGGACGGCGACATGCCGGCGATTTGGCGGAACGCCTTGTTGAAGGCGCTGACGGAGCCGAAGCCGCTTTCCATGGCGATCTGCAGGATATTGTCCTTGCCGGTCATCAGCATCGCCTGCGCGCGCGAAAGCCGCAGCAGGGTCAGATATTTGATCAGCGTCATGCCGGTGGATTTGCGGAACAGGTTCATCGCATATTTCGGATGCAGCGATGCGGCACGGGCAATCTCCGTCGCGTCGATATCGTCGAGAAAATTGGCGGCGATGAAGTCGCACATGCGCACCACGCCGATGGAGGGCGCCATGCCCTCGTCATCCTCCCTGCGTTTGCCATTGGCGGCTGATGATATGACGGAGTAGGGTTCAAGGAACATCCGCTCCACCCTGAGCAGCAATTCCTCCACCGCGTGCTGGGCTTTCGCCTGTTCGCCCGAAGTGACGTAACGAAACCAGCGGCCGAAGTTTTCCGCATCTGCCCGGTCGGTCTCAGCGCTCACCATCGTAGCACCACCCATCAGCAGGCTGGAGACGGTGGCGGGCAGCCGCATGCGGAAGAAGTGCACCAGCGGCAGATGCGCGCCGGCGTAAAAGGAATCGTCGGAGGAGTGGTCCATCTGGTGCGGCTGGCCACCCCAGAAGATGCACATCTGGCCGGCATCGAGCGTCAGGTCGTGATCGCCCATGCGATAATGCACCGATCCCGACATCACGTAATTCACTTCCACCTGCGCGTGCCAGTGAGGCCTGAGCATGATGGGCGGATGATTGTGAAAAAGCTGCAGCGTCGTCGGCATGCCTTCGATGCTGCTTGCACCCGGCTGGTAGAAGGCTCTTTCAGCAATCTTACTTTCCGCCAAATCGATGTTCCCTTTTTACGAGACAGATTTCCTGCCGCCGCTAATGTGCCCATGTTCGCTGAAGAACGGCAATTGAAAAAGGGAGGTTTTCAATGTGCTTGAAATTTCTTGGCGCGTCTACGGCCATGCTGCTTCTCGCAGCCCCGGCTTTCGCGCAGACAGAAACCGTCACCATCTCGAGCTGGAACGTCGCGGCTTCCGCGCTGAAATCCACGGTAGAGGGCTTCAACAAGCAGAATCCGGATATCAAGATCGTCGTTGAAGACCTTGGAAACAATCAGGTTTTTGACAAGACGCTGGCTGCCTGCGCAGCCGGGGGCGATGGTCTTCCTGATATCGTCACCATTGAAAATTTTGAGGCGGAACTGTTCTGGAGTCGTTTTCCCGATTGTTTCGCCAATCTGACCGAGCTTGGCTATACGCCTGAGAAACAGGCGCTTTTCCCTGATTTCAAGCGCACGGAACTGGAGGTTGACGGCGTCGCCTATGCGGTTCCGTGGGATTCCGGTCCGGTGGCGGTATTTTATCGCCGCGACTTCTATGAGAAGGCAGGCGTTGATCCGGCCACCATCAAAAGCTGGGATGATTTCATCACCGCCGGCAAGAAGGTCATGGCCGCCAATCCCGGCACCGTCATGGCGCAGACCGATTTCAACGGCGATAGCGAATGGTTTCGCATGATCGCCAATGAGCAGGGATGCGGTTACTTTTCGACCGATGGCCAGAACATCACCATCAACCAGCCTGCCTGTGTCGCGACCCTTGAAAAGGTCAAGGAAATGAAGGACGCCGGCGTCATCACGGCGGCGATCTGGGATGAGAAAATCCAGGCCAATACGGCCGGCAAGGCCGCCAGCCAGATGTATGGCGCCTGGTATGAAGGTACGGTTCGTTCCGGCTCTCCTGATCTTTCCGGCAAATGGGGCGTCTATCTGATGCCGAGCCTGACGGCGGATGGTCCGCATGCGGCCAATCTCGGCGGTTCGTCGCTGGCGATCAGCTCGACATCCGAACACAAGGAGGCGGCGTGGAAATATATCGACTACGCGCTGACCACCAATGAAGGCCAGGTGACGATGCTGAAATCCTTCGGCCTCGTTCCCTCACTGCTGTCCGCCATCGATGATCCCTTCGTCAAGGAAAAGCAGGCCTATTGGGGCGGGCAGGCGGTGTGGACCGATATTCTGGCCACCCTGCCGAAGATCGTGCCGAGCCGCGGCACGGCGTTCCAGTCGGATGCCGATGCGATCTACAAGGCGACGCAGACGAAATATTTCGCCGGCGGGTATCCCGATGCGAAAGCAGCGCTTGATGATGCGGCCAAGCAGATCGAAACGGCCACGGGGCTGCCAGTCGCGCAGTAAGCCGGCGGCTAGGACCGAGCGGGTGCCACGAATTTCTTCTCCCCGAGGGGGAGAAGTCCGCGGCAGCGGGATGAGGGGGCGACGGTAGCGATAGACCGAGAGCCAGCCCCCTCATCCGACCCTTCGGGCCACCTTCTCCCCCTCGGGGAGAAGAAACCTGCCGCACCGCCTTGCAATGGTCTCGCCCTCAAACGGGGGCAGGCCTCCAAGCTTTTCCATTTATCCGGCCATCGCCCGGCATATGGAGGTCGTCATGCCGTCCAGGAACAGGATCGCTTATGCGTTCCTTGCGCCCTATCTCCTGATTTTCGCCACCTTCTGGGTCTGGCCGATCATCAGCTCGTTCATGCTGTCGTTCCAGAACACGCGGATCAATCCGTGGCGGTTTGCGCCTTCCATGAACTGGGGGCGGCTGGTTTCCGATCCGGCCTTTTATAATGCGCTTTATAATACGCTGATCATTCTGGTCATTCAGGTGCCCGTGATGATCGCGCTCGCCACTGTCATGGCGGTGCTGTTGAATTCGCCGCTCCTGAAGGCGCGGCCGCTTTATCGTTTTGCCTTTTTTGCGCCTGTCGTCGTTGGCGAGGTGGCCTATGCGGCTGTCTTCCGGCTGATGTTCAGCGCCGATTTCGGCATCATCAACAAGCTCATCACCTCCGTCGGCCTTTCGCCCATCTCGTGGTTCGACAATGCCAACGCGGCCATGGCGCTGGTCATCATTGCCGTGACATGGCGCTGGGCGGGGTATAACGCCATCATCATTCTGGCCGGGTTGCAATCGATCCCCGGCGATGTCTATGAAGCGGCGACGCTGGACAAGGTGAGCAAGCGCCAGCAGTTCTTTTACATCACCCTGCCGTTGCTTAAACCCATCATCCTGTTCTGCGTTGTCCTGTCGGTCATCGGCACAATGCAGCTGTTTGCCGAACCCTTCCTCATCACCAACAGGGGCGGGCCGGGCGGCGGCACGGAGACCCTGGGGCTGTTCCTTTACCGGCAGGGCTTCACTTCGCTCAATTTCGGTTACGCCTCGGCCATTGCCTACACCATGGCGGCGCTCGCCATCGCCATTTCACTCCTCAATCTCTGGGTCGGGAGGGAGCCGAAATGAGATCGAAATCGAGATCGCTTTTCTGGCAGAAGATTGCGCTGCACGCGGCGCTGACGCCGCTTGCCATCATCTGGCTGTTTCCGCTGTGGATGATGTTCGTGTTCTCGACCATGCCGGATTACGGCATTTTCAGCCCGGACATTGTTCTGGTGCCATCCACCAATTTCGTCGAGAATTTCAACAATCTGCAGGCGGATACCAATTTCCTCAGGGCCATGTTCATCTCGATCACCGTCGCCGTCATTTACACCGTGCTTTCGGTGTTCCTGACGTCGATGGCCGGCTGGGCGCTGGCGCGTTACCGCTTTGCCGGACGCGGGGTGGTCATCGCCATCATTCTCGGCACCATCACTTTGCCTTTTGCCGTCGTTGTCATTCCGCAATTCATCATGGTGGCGCGGGAATTCAAGCTCGCCAACACCTGGGTGGCGCTGATCGTGCCGCCGCTGTTCAACTCGCTTGGCGTGCTGTTCATGCGGCAATCCTTCTCGATGATGCCGACCGAGCTTTTCGATGCGGCACGGGTGGAGGGCGTCAAGGAATGGCAGATCTTCCTGCGCATCGCCCTGCCACTAGCGCGACCCACCATGGCGGCGCTGTCGATCATTCTCTTCCTGGCCTCGTGGAACAATTACCTCTGGCCGCTTCTCATCAATTCCCGCCCAGGAATGATGACCGCACCCGTGGCGCTTGGCACCCTCATCGGGCTCACCAAAGTGTCATGGGGCGGCATCATGGCCGGCGCGGTGCTGCTCACCGCACCCATACTCGTGGTTTTCGTGGCTTTGCAGCGTCACTTCATCGCCGGCATTTCCGCCGGGGCAGTCAAGTAAGGGGGCCGCATGGCGGAACTTTCGCTCAACAACGTGGTCAAGCGTTATGGCGCGCTGGAAGTGATCCATGGCGCAAATCTGGAGGTAAAGGACGGGGAGTTCGTCGTTTTCGTCGGCCCCTCCGGCTGCGGCAAATCCACGCTTCTCAGAATGATCGCCGGGCTGGAGGATATTTCCGGTGGCGATATCGTGATCGGCGGCAGGACGGTGAGTGATGCCGACCCGGCAGATCGCGGCATCGCCATGGTGTTCCAGTCCTATGCGCTTTATCCGCATATGACAGTGGCCGAAAACCTGTCCTTCGGCCTTAGAATGAACGGTAACCCCAAGGCCGATACGCAAAAGCGGGTCAACCGCGCCGCCGAAATCCTGCAGATCAATGAGCTGATGGAACGCCGCCCGAAACAGCTTTCCGGCGGCCAGCGGCAGCGCGTCGCCATCGGCCGCGCCATCGTGCGCGAACCGCAGGTCTTCCTGTTCGACGAGCCTTTGTCCAATCTTGATGCGGAATTGCGGGTGCAGATGCGCGTGGAAATCTCGCGGCTGCACAAGCAGCTGGGCACCACGATGATCTATGTCACCCATGACCAGACAGAGGCGATGACGCTGGCCGACAAGATCGTCGTCCTGCGCGCGGGCAATATCGAACAGGTCGGCGCGCCGCTCGATCTCTATGACGATCCCGCCAACCGTTTCGTTGCCGGTTTCGTCGGTTCGCCGAAGATGAATTTTCTCGAAGCGACCATCATCGGCACCGGCGCTGAAAGCATAACACTCTCCCTCGACAGCGACCCAGCTGTGCGACTGACCTTGCCGATAAAGGAACGCATCAACGAGGGGGCCAAGGTTTCGCTTGGCATCCGGCCGGAGCATTTTGCCGATGCGGGCGGGGGCGATGCCGATCTCACCGTGCATGTCGATGTCGCCGAACATCTCGGCAATACCAGCTATGTCTATGCCCGAACCGAAGGCGGCGAGCAGCTCATCATCGAGCGGCCGGAATCGCGCGATGTCGGCAATCGCGACCGGCTGACGGTCGGCCTTTCCGCCCGCAGGGCTTTCCTTTTCGACAGCAAGGGCGATCGCCTGCGCTGAACCTTTTCCCAAGCACTGACATAAGACGAGGATTTCATGACGACCGAACAACCAATCCGCTGGGGCATCATCGGCCCGGGTACCATCGCCAGGACGTTTGCAGATGGCATCGCCCATTCCCGCACCGGCAGGTTAGAGGCCATAGCCACCCGCAATCCGGACAAGCCCGGCCTTGCCGACGCCTTCGCCGGTGCGCGCATCGTGAAGGGTTACGATGCGCTGCTTGCCGATCCCGATATTGACGCCGTCTACATCGCCACGCCGCATACCGGCCATGCCGAATGGGCGATCAAGGCCATCCGCGCCGGCAAAAATGTACTGGTGGAAAAACCCATCGCTCTGTCCGCCTATGATGCCGATGCCATTTTCCACGAGGCGAAAAAGGCCAGCGTTTTTGCCGGCGAGGCCTATATGTATCGCCTGCACCCGCAGACGGTGAAATTGTTGGAACTGGTGAAAGCCCGCGCGGTGGGCGATATCCGCATCATCCGCTCCAGCTTCGGTTTCAACATGGGTTCGTTCCGGGCCGATCACCGGCTGTTTGCCAATGAAACGGCGGGCGGCGGCATTCTTGATGTCGGCGGTTATCCGGTTTCGATGGTGCGGATGATCGCAGGTGCCGTGGATGGCAAACCCTTTGCCGAGCCGGAAAAGGTCGCGGGCGTCGCCCATCTCGGCCAGTCGGGCGTCGATGAATGGGCCTCGGCCGTGCTGAAATTCGCAAACGGCATCGTCGCCGAAGTCTCGTGCTCGATCATGGCGGCGCAGGACAATGTGCTGCGCATCATCGGCTCGGAAGGGCGCATCGAGGTCAAGGATTTCTGGTATGCCGCCGGCCACAAGGGCGGCACCGGCCGGATCGATATCATCAGGGGCGACAAGGTCGAAACCATCGAATTGCCGGAAGACCGCTGGCTTTATTCCTTCGAGGTGGATGCGGCAGGCGAGGCAATTCGCCAGGGCAGGCACGAATTCGCGGCACCCGGCATGGCCTGGGCCGACAGCCTCGGCAATCTGCGTGTCATGGACCAGTGGCGGGCTTCCGTCGGGCTGGAATACAGCATCGAAAAGGCGACATCGTGCATCGGAAATATCGCCGGTGGCAAGGTCGTTGCCGGAAACTCCGTTCCGAAGCGGCAGATACCGGGGCTTGCCAAGCCCGCTTCCGTGGTCGCGCTCGGTTTTGAATTTTTCCCCAATTTCGCCTCCGCATCCCTGACGCTTGATGCCTTTTACGAGGCTGGCGGCAATCTCTTCGATACGGCCTATGTCTACGGCGCTGGCAGGACCGAGGCGATTTTCGGCGACTGGCACACCAGCCGCAATGTGCCGCGTGAGGAGATCGTGCTGATCGGCAAGGGTGCGCATTCGCCGCTCTGCTATCCCGACGTCATCGCCAGACAGCTGGACCAGTCGCTGGAGCGTCTGAAGACGGATTATGTGGATGCCTATTTCATGCATCGCGATAACCCCGACGTGCCGGTTGGCGAATTCGTAGACGCCATGGATGCCGAAGTCCGGCGCGGGCGCATTCGCGGTATTTTCGGCGGCTCCAACTGGACGCGCGAGCGCATGGACGAAGCTGCGGCTTACGCGCAGAAGAACGGCAAGCAGGCGCCCGGCGCGCTTTCCAACAATTTCTCGCTTGCCGAAATGCTCGATCCCATCTGGGCAGGCTGCGTTGCGGCATCAGACGACGCGTGGAAAGCGTGGCTGCAATCGCGCCAGATCCCCAATTTCGCCTGGTCCAGCCAGGGGCGCGGTTTCTTCACCGACCGGGCAGGGCGCGACAAGCATGACGATGAGGAAATCGTCCGCGTCTGGTATTCCGACCGTAACTTCGTCCGCCGCGACCGGGCAATCGAGCTTGCGCAAAAACTCGGCCGCCACCCAATCCATATCGCGCTCGCTTATGTCATCGCCCAGCCTTTCCCGGTCATTCCGTTGATCGGGCCGCGCACGATTGCGGAGCTGGAAGACAGTCTTTCGGCGTTGGATATTGCGCTGACGCCCGAGCAGGTGAAGTGGCTGGAGGCGTGAAAGGTAATGAGGCGGCGGGTTTTCCGCCGCTCATTCGGATAGGGCAAGGCGTTGCGGCATATTTCTTCTCCCCGAGGGGGAGAAGGTGGCCCGAAGGGTCGGATGAGGGGGCCAGCTCTCCGAATAACTCTGCCCTTGCCCCCTCATCCCGCTGCCGCGGACTTCTCCCCGGCGGGGAGAAGAAACAAGGGGCATCCGCTCGCTCCCACTGACGATTCTCAGCGTGGAGACATCATCTTCCACCTTCTTTCCTCTCTCGGTGACTGCTAAGGCATAGGTTCACAAACCTGCCGCCAAACAATCACCGGGGTTCCTATGAGCGATATTGATCGAAGCCGTGCGCAGCAGCTGATGCGGGAGGCGGAGATTGATGCGCTGGTGGTGTTCCAGCCCGAAGCCTTCCGTTATGCGCTCGGTGCTCCTGCCGGCGTGGCGACGATGTGGGGCAAGGCGGGTTCCGCGATTGCGCTGGTGCCGGCCGATGCCGGGGCAGGGCTCGCTGCCGTCGTCAGTGATCATGCCGCCACGCTCGTCAGGAAGGCCGTGCCGGATGTCGATCTGCGCTGCCATCGCATCTGGATCGATATGGTCGATCTTTCGGGTGTGGAAACCATCGCGCAGATGAACGACGCCTATCGCCGCAACAATTCCGGCGGGCCGCGGCCGGAGACATTCGATCGCACCGCCTGTTTCGGTCTGCTCTCCGATCTTTTGCGGGAGCGCGGGCTGGCTTCGGCGCGCATTGGTGCCGATCTTGAATTCATGCCCGCCGCCGATTTTTCAGCGCTGCGGCAGGCGCTGCCCGAGGTGAACTGGGTGGACGGTTCAACGGTGCTGAAACGCCTGAGGGCGGTGAAATCCGAACGCGAGATCAAACTTCTCAGGCAGGCGGCAGCCGCCGCCGAGGCAGGGTTGGTCGAGATGGCGGCCGCCGTCCGACCGGGAGCAGCCCTTGGTCAGCTCTCCGCCGCCTGGAAATCCGGCGCGCAGGCATATGCCGCGACATCCGGTTTTTCGCTGAGCGGGCATTGGGACTATATTTCCGTCGGTCCGGCCCTGTCGGATATGACCGCAGCGGTCACACCGGGCGCGCTGATCAAGGCCGATGTCGGCACGCTGGTCGACGGTTATTCCTCTGACGGTGCGCGGACTTTTTCGTGGGGGCCGGTCTCGGCTCTTGCTGCCGATATTTTCAGGGCGCTGGAGGTTGCCTTCGCCTGCGGGCTGGAAGCGATCCGCCCCGGCAACAGCTTTGGCGCGGTGCACGCGGCCATGCTGGCCTCGATGCGCAGGCAAGGTTTCGGCGAATATTATCGCGGTCATTTCGGCCATTCCGTCGGCGGCGGTGTGGGTATCGAGGAATGGCCGTTCTTTTCCCATGACAATCCGGAAATCATCCTTCCCGGCATGGTGGTCGCACTCGAAGCGCCGTTTTATGGCGAAGGGCTGGGCGCGCTGATGATCGAGGATCAGTTCCTCGTCACATCGTCAGGTGCTGAGTGCATGAACAGCCTGCCACGCACTCTCAGGGATCTATCACGGCAGTGACGGCCTGCCGCCGTTCCTGCCTTTAGAGAAAGTCGTCGCGACGCGGGGTGAAGCAGTCGATCAGCTCACCCTCTTCCAGACACAGGCAGCCATGTTCGATATGGCCGGGAACGACGAGGCTGTCGCCTTTCTGCAGGTCATAGGCCTCACCATCGCGGTAAAAGCGGAAGCTGCCGCTGGCGACATAGGTGGACTGCACATGCGGATGGCTGTGCAGCTTGCCTTCTGCGCCGGTCTTGAACCGGAAGGACACGACCATCAGCTCCGGTGCTTCGGAAAGCACGGTGCGTTCCACGCCGTCATCGGGTGAAACGATGGGGAATTTGGGAAGCTGCTGCATGTCGTTCTCCTCTGTCTTGCAATATTGATTTTCAGCGCGGCGCACGCAGCATGGCGCGATAACGCGTCTGGCTGCTTTTCAGGTGGTTGCGCATGGCGCTGCGCGCCGCATCCTCGTTGCCATCCTGTATGGCGATCAGGATCGCTTCATGCTCGCCGACGAGACGGCTGAGATCGGCGGGTGAAAGCACGGTTTCTGCGCCATTATCAGCCACGGCGCGGCGCGGAATGACGGTTGGGCCAAGCACCTGCAGAAACTCGCTGAAGCGGGGATTGTTGGTCGCTTCGGCCACGGCGAGATGAAAGGCGAAATCGGCCTCGGCCGTCGGAATGCCCCTGGCGGCGCTGGCGCGGAAGGCGTCGAAGGCCTCGATGATCTTTTCTTCCTGCGCCGGTGAGCGGCGAATGGCGGCAAGGCCGGCGGCATCGCCTTCCACGGCGGTGCGCAATTCCAGCATCTCGATCAGCGAGGAGACGCGGGCGAGATCGACATTGTGGAACGGCCGCCGCTCGGTGGGGGCTGGCTCCAGCACGAAGACGCCGGCGCCCTGACGCGGCTCCACCAGACCGTCGGAGCGCAGCGAGGCAATCGCCTCGCGCACCACGGTGCGGCTCACGCCGAATTCCTGCGTCAGCTGCGCTTCCGATGGCAGGCGGTCGCCCGTCTTGTAACGGCCCTTGGCGATCTGGCTGCGGAGTTCCTCCGAAACCTTCACCACAAGCGTTCTGCCCTGTGGAGCTGCCGGTTCGGAGGTTGTCGCTTTTGTCATCTGTGTCGCCGTTCTAAAAAGGGTGCGGGGTTGCGTCCGGATGTCCTCGATACGTTATTCGCGGCCCGGCTTGCAATCCCGCTGATCACTCAGCTTTGCTTGAAAATCGGGTTGTCGACAAACGTGCCGCCCTGGAACCGCACCAACGCATCCTTCGGGTCCGGCATCGGTGTGGTCTCGGCTATATGCTGTCGGAAGGCCTCGGCATTGTCCTTCGGTTTCCAGCCCAGGAAGCCGAGATGCGAATTGTCCCACCAGCCGGCTTCATTGGCCGACGCTCCCCAGACGACCGGGCAGCCGAGCACGGGCGCCCGAAACACCGCCTCGATCAACGACACGAAATCATCATATGAAAACCAGGTGGACAACATGCGGTAATTATTGGGCACCGGCGTGCAGGAGCCGATGCGCACCAGCGCCGTCTCCTGTCCGAATTTATCGAAATACATGCGGGCGAGGTTCTCGCCGAAACATTTGGAGACGCCGTAAAGCCCGTCCGGACGCACTGGAACATCGGGGCCGAGCCGCTCGGTCTGGGGATAATAACCGATCGTATGGTTGGAGCTGGCAAAGACGATCCGCGGCTGGCCATGGGCGCGGGCGGCCTCGTAGAGATTATAAAGCCCGATGATATTGCCCTGAAGGATCTGCTCGAAGGGCTTCTCCACCGAGATGCCGCCCAGATGAACGATGCCGTCGCAACCGGCAACCATGGCATTCACGGCATCCGCATCGGCAAGGTCGCATTGCACGCATTCCTCGTTCGGACCGGCCGCATCGAGCGGGGAGAGATCGGCAAGACGCAATATCTGCGCCATCGGTGCGAGACGTTCACGCATGACGCGGCCAAGCTGGCCCGCCGCACCGGTAACAAGAAGCCGTTTCATTGCCATTCTTCCAAGCCTTTTCTGCGTCTCTGCTGTGGCCGAGAGTGCCGTCACCTCTTGACCTTGTCATACAGATCGTACAAAAAGCCGATAACATATATTATGTGCCATACGCAACAATCATGAAGGATGAGTTTGATGTTGACCGTCGAAACAAGGCAGGCCGTGAACCCGGAATATGCAAAAACGCTGGATACCGAAGGGCTCCGCCGGCATTTCCTCGCCAACGACATGTTCCGTTCCGGTGAAATCAGGCTGATTTATACCCATTACGACCGGTTCGTGATGGGCGGCGCGGTGCCAAATGGCGCGCCGCTGACGCTGGACAAGGTGGAAGAAACCAAGACGCCGTCCTTCCTTGACCGGCGCGAGATGGGCATCGTCAATATCGGTGAGAGCGGCACCGTCAACGCGGGCGGGCAGACCTACACCCTCAATCGCGGCGATGTGCTTTACCTCGGTGCGGGCAGCGGTGCAGTCACCTTTGATGGGGCAGGACGGTTCTACATCACCTCCTGCCCGGCGCATCGCAGCCTGCCAGCCAAGCTCGTCACGCTCGCCAACAGCAAGGAAGTCAAGCTCGGCGCGACGGAAACCTCCAACAAGCGCACCATCAACCAGTTCATCCATCCGCTGGTCATGGAAAGCTGCCAGCTGGTGCTGGGTTATACGATGCTGGAGGACGGCTCGGTCTGGAATACGATTCCCTCGCATATTCATGATCGCCGCATGGAGGCCTATCTCTATTTCGGCATGGATGAAAAGTCGCGCGTGCTGCATCTGATGGGTGAGCCGCAGGAGACCCGCCATCTGTTCATTTCCAACGAAGAAGGCGCCATTTCGCCGCCCTGGTCCATCCATTCCGGCGCCGGCATCGGCTCTTACACCTTCATCTGGGCGATGGCTGGCGACAATGTCGATTACACCGACATGGACTTCATCCAGCCGGGGGATCTGAAATGAGAAACCCCTTTTCGCTTGAAGGGCGCAAGGCGCTTGTGACGGGCGCAAATACCGGTCTTGGCCAGGCGATTGCGGTGGGTCTTGCCGCCGCTGGCGCAGAGGTGGTCTGCGCCGCCCGCCGTGCGCCGGATGAAACGCTTGATATCATCGCAAAAGAAGGCGGCAAGGCGAGCGCACTGCTCATCGATTTCGCCGATCCGCTGGCGGCGAAGGACAATTTTGCTGACGCCGGTTTCGATATTCTCGTCAACAATGCCGGCATCATCCGCCGCGCCGATTCCGTCGAGTTTTCCGAACTCGACTGGGATGAGGTGATGGACGTCAATCTCAAGGCGCTGTTTTTCACCACGCAGGCTTTCGCGAAAGAGCTGCTGGCGAAAGGCCGCTCCGGCAAGGTGGTCAATATCGCCTCGCTTCTGTCGTTCCAGGGTGGCATCCGCGTGCCGTCCTACACGGCGGCGAAACATGGCGTTGCTGGTCTCACCAAACTTCTGGCCAATGAGTGGGCCGCCAGGGGCATCAATGTGAATGCCATTGCCCCCGGTTATATCGAAACCAACAATACCGAGGCGCTGCGTGCAGATGCCGCCCGCAACAAGGCCATCCTCGAGCGTATTCCGGCAGGTCGCTGGGGGCACTCGCAGGATATTGCCGGCGCGGCGGTATTTCTGGCGTCGCCGGCGGCGGATTACGTGCACGGCGCCATTCTCAATGTCGATGGCGGCTGGCTGGCGCGCTGATCTGTGACAGATTTTCGAAATTCATCATACAAGATGTATGATGAATTGTTGACAAAGATGCGGCAAGCGGCTTAGGTGGCTTTCAGTCAGTGAACTTGCAGAGGAATTTCGATGATGAACCCTGAACAAATCAAGACGGCGCTCGGCTCCGGTCTGTTGTCCTTCCCGGTCACCCATTTCGATGCCGAGGGTCGTTTTGCGGCCGATAGCTACAGGGCGCATGTCGAATGGCTCGCCGGTTATAAAGCCCCGGTGCTGTTTGCCGCCGGCGGCACGGGCGAGTTCTTCTCGCTGAAGCCGGATGAAATCCCCACCATCGTTTCCGCCGCCAAGGAAGTGGCCGGCGAAACCGCCATCGTGTCCGGCTGCGGTTACGGCACCGAGATTGCCGTCGACATTGCCCGCTCGGTCGAAAAGGTCGGTGCTGATGGTATCCTGCTTCTGCCGCATTATCTAATCGATGCGCCGCAGGAAGGCCTTTACGCCCATATCAAGAAGGTGTGTCAGTCGGTCGGCATCGGCGTCATGGTTTATAACCGCGACAATTCCGTGCTGCAGGCCGATACGCTGGCGCGTCTTTGTGACGAGTGCCCGAACCTTGTCGGCTTCAAGGATGGCACCGGCGATATTGGCCTCGTGCGCCAGATCACCGCCAAGATGGGCGACCGCCTGATGTATCTCGGCGGCATGCCGACGGCGGAACTGTTTGCCGAAGCCTATCTCGGCGCCGGCTTCACCACCTATTCCTCGGCCGTCTTCAACTTCGTACCCGGCCTTGCCAATGACTTCTATGCGGCGCTGCGTGCCGGCGAGCGCGCCACCTGCGAACGCATCCTGACGGATTTCTTCTATCCGTTCATGGCGATCCGCAACCGCGCCAAGGGTTATGCCGTCTCCGCCGTCAAGGCCGGTGTGCGCCTGCAGGGCTTCAACGCCGGGCCGGTGCGTGCGCCGCTGAAAGACCTGACCAATGAGGAAATCGGCATGCTCGAAGCCCTGATCGGCACGCACAAGCGTAAAGCCTGATCACGGCATGACGGGAGGGGAGCCATGAAAATCACTGCGGTGCGCACGCATCTGCTCGAACACCGGCTGGACACGCCGTTTGAAAGCGCTTCCATGCGCTTTGATCGCCGCGCCCATATTCTGGTGGAGATCGAATGCGATGACGGAACGGTCGGCTGGGGCGAATGCCTCGGCCCGGCAAGACCGAACGCCGCCGTGGTTCAGGCTTACGCGGGCTGGCTTATCGGCCAGGACCCGCGCCAGACGGAAAAGCTCTGGGCCGTGCTTTATAATGCCCTGCGCGATCAGGGCCAGCGCGGCCTCAGCCTCACGGCGCTTTCCGGCATCGATATCGCGCTCTGGGATATCAAGGGCAAGCATTACGGCGCTTCCATCTCCATGCTGCTTGGCGGGCGCTGGCGCGACAGCGTGCGCGCCTATGCTACCGGCAGCTTCAAGCGCGATGGTGTCGACCGCGTTTCCGACAATGCCTCGGAGATGGCGGCGCGCCGGGCAGAGGGCTTTCACGCCTGCAAGATCAAGATCGGTTTCGGCATCGAAGAAGACCTCAGGGTCATCGCCGCCGTGCGTGAGGCCATCGGACCGGATATGCGGCTGATGATCGACGCCAATCACGGTTATACCGTCACCGAAGCCATCACGCTCGGCAACCGTGCCGCCGACTATGGCATCGACTGGTTCGAAGAGCCTGTTGTTCCCGAACAGCTGGATGCCTATGCCCGCGTGCGGGCCGGCCAGCCGATCCCGGTTGCGGGCGGCGAGACCTGGCATGGGCGTTACGGCATGTGGCAGGCGCTTTCCGCCGGTGCCGTGGATATTCTCCAGCCTGATCTCTGCGGCTGCGGTGGTTTTTCCGAAACGCAGAAGATCGCTACGCTCGCCACGTTACATGGCGTGCGCATCGTGCCGCATGTCTGGGGCACGGGCGTGCAGATCGCCGCCGCGTTGCAATTCATGGCGGCGATGACGCCCGATCCCGTTCGCGTCAATCCCATCGAGCCGATCATGGAATTCGACCGCACCCATAATCCGTTCCGTCAGGCCGTGCTGCTTGAGCCTCTCGAGGCGGTGAACGGCATTGTCGCCATTCCCAATGGCCCCGGTCTCGGCATTGAGATCAACCGCGACGCATTGACTGAATTCAGGATGCCAGACCCTTGAGCGAACTTGTCAGAAAACTGAGCGGCACAGCGCCGAACCCTGCTTTCCCAAAAGGGGCCGTCGATACGCAGATGCACATGTATCTGCCGGGTTATCCCGCCTTGCCGGGCGGGCCGGGCCTACCGCCGGGCGATCTGCCGGGACCGGAGGATTATCGCAGCCTCATGCAATGGCTCGGCATAGACCGGGTCATTATCACGCAGGGCAACGCCCATCAGCGCGATAATGGCAACACGCTCGCCTGCGTTGCCGAAATGGGCGAGGCGGCCCGTGCCGTTGTCATCATCGATGCGACCACGACCGAAAAGGACATGGAAAAGCTCACCGCCGCCGGTACGGTGGGTGCGCGCATCATGGATTTGCCGGGCGGCGCGGTGAACCTTTCCGAGCTGGAGGCGGTCGACGAGCGGGCGCATGCGGCCGACTGGATGGTGGCGGTGCAGTTCGACGGTAATGGTCTTCTCGACCATCTGCCGCGCCTTCAGAAAATCCGCTCGCGCTGGGTGTTCGATCATCACGGCAAGTTCTTCAAGGGCATCAAGACGGATGGGCCGGAAATGGCGGCGCTTCTGAAGCTCATCGACCGTGGCAATCTTTGGTTCAAATTCGCGGGCGTTTATGAAAGCTCCCGCGAAAGCTGGCCCTATGCGGATGTCGCCGCCTTTTCGCGGGTGATTGCCGCCCATGCGCCTGAGCGCATCGTCTGGGGCACCAACTGGCCGCATAACTCGGTGCGCGAGACGGCGGCCTATCCCGACGATGCCCGCCTTTCGGAACTGGTGCTCGGCTGGCTGCCGGATGAGGCGGCGCGTCATCGGGCGCTGCTCGAAAACCCCGAGGCCTTGTTCAAGCTCACGCCATTTGCGACGACATAGTTCAAGCCGCGATGGCAGGTGGTATCCAAGCTCCGTTTCGATGAGGCCCCGTTATGTCGGGGCCTTTTCCATTTCAGTGGTAAGCAGCCTTTGCTGTTCATGCTCGTCAAACGCCATCAGATTGCCGTGCCGGCTGCGGCGTATCCGGTTCATATGGTCGCGCGGACTCAAACCCAGTGTGCGTTTGAACATGCGCGAGAAATAATAGGGGTCGCCATAACCCACTTCGGCGGCCGCTGCCGAGACCGAAAGCCCCGCCTCGAGAAAATGCATGGCGCGTTCCATGCGCTTGAACTCCTGATATTTGCGCGGCGTCCGACCGACCCTCTTTTGAAACTCCCGGAGAAAATAATCGCGATTATAGGGCGCCGCATCGGTCGCCCGGCCGGCAATGTCGGGGTCCAGCGGATTGGCCGAAATCATGGTGATCGCCTTCATCACCGCAAGGTCGAGCGCTTCCGCCCCCTCCAGCTGGAAGCTCGGGCGATCCACCCATCCAAGGAATGCATCGTCGATGAAAGCGATCAGAAGCACCATGAAGAGATGGTGCTGGCCGAGTGTTACGGAGGAGGGCGGGGCACTCTGCCGGTAGTGGCGCACCAGCGGTTCCAAAAGCGGCCAGCGGCTTAGCCGCAGTTTGGGCTTCAGGTCCATCTGCGCGATAAGGTTGTGGCGGCCGTAAATATCCAGCGTGAAATGTTGCGCTACGCCGCGATAGGTCACGGCCTGCTCGTTCCAGCCGACGAAGCGCTGCCCTCTCAAAATCAGCATTGCATCACCGGGTTCCAGCACCCGTGCTTCGCCGTCGACGAGATAATGCCCGCGTCCTTCAAGGCAGATGATGAGATCGTCCACCGGATTGGACTTGTCGATTTGCCAGGTGCGCGAATGCTCCATCTTGATCGTTGCGCGTGTCAGGTTGAGGTTGAGCGCCGCAGGTGGAACGGACGACAGAATGCCACCTTCGATTTCGTCCATCTTTTTCCTCGTCTTTGTTAATTCACCTTGGCGCGGAAATTTGGTTTTGTCATCGCATAAATCGCTTTTACGCGCCGTATCAATGAGGGAGGAGATCGGTCGCGACGAGACAATGCGCTTTCATGCGCCCGTCGCCGGCCGTTCCGGGAGAATCACTTGTACGAAATTGAATTCTGTCACTCGCGTTCCGCCGGGACGCGGGGAGGAGCATCATGAAATCTCAGCGCTTTCTGGGGCTGGGATATCTGACGCCTTATATCGTCGGGCTGCTGGTCTTTACCGCAATCCCTTTCCTTGGCTCCCTGTATCTCAGCTTTACCCGTTACGACCTGATGAGTGATCCCACATGGGCCGGGCTTGCCAATTACGAACGGCTGTTCACCCGCGACCGTACCTTCATGAAGTCGCTGAACGTCACCCTGTTCTACGTGTTCCTGACGGTGCCGCTGAAGCTTGCCTTTGCCCTCTTCATTGCGGCGATCCTCAATTACAAGCTGCAATTCATCAACTTCTTCCGCACTGCCTTTTATGTGCCATCCATCCTCGGCGGCTCGATCGCGATTGCGGTGCTGTGGCGTTATATCTTTGCGAGCGAAGGGCTTGCCAACATGGCGCTGGCGGCAATCGGCCTGTCGCCAGTCGACTGGTTCGGCGATCCGGGCAATGCGCTTTTCACCATCACGCTGCTGCGCTGCTGGCAGTTCGGTTCTGCCATGGTGATTTTCCTCGCCGCGCTGCAATCCATCGACAAGTCGCTTTATGAAGCGGCCGCCATCGATGGCGCGGGCAAGGTGAAGACCTTCTTCTTCATCACGCTTCCCCTGCTGACACCGGTAATCTTCTTCAATCTCATCATGCAGATGGTCCAGGCGTTTCAGGAGTTTAACGGTCCTTACATCATCACCCAGGGCGGGCCGCTGAAGTCCACTTACCTCTTGCCTCTCTACATCTATGACGAGGCCTTCAAGAAGTTCAACATGGGCTATGCCTCCGCCATTGCCTGGGTGCTCTTCACCATCATCACCGTGCTGACCCTCGTGGCCTTCTGGTCGTCGAAGAAGTGGGTCTATTACGCCGGCGACAAGCGGAACTGATGCCATGACCGATATCGCAACCCTCAACGACATGCAGGCGGCCCGCCGGGCAAGGCTCAGGCTGCTTTCCACCTCGGTCCGCTACGTGCTTCTCTTCGCGGTCGGCCTTGTCATGCTTTATCCGCTGATCTGGCTGGTGGGCGCGAGCTTCAAGACCAATTCGGAAATCTTCTCGGGTGCCGGTTTCATCCCCGAAAAACCGACGCTGGACGGCTATATTCGTGGCTGGCAAACCTCGACGCCCTATACGTTCGGCCGGTTCTTCTGGAATTCCTTCCTGATCATCCTGCCGAAGGTCATCGGCACGGCGATTTCCTGCACCATGGCGGCCTATGCCTTTGCCCGCTTCGATTTTCCGCTGAAGAAAATCCTGTTCGGTTCGGTCATCGCCATTCTGCTCTTGCCGAATGTCGTCACCCGCATTCCGCAATATATCCTGTTCCGCGATCTCGGCTGGCTGGATAGTTTCCTGCCACTTTGGGTTCCCTCGGCTTTCGCCGGTGATGCCTTCTTCGTCTTTATGCTGGTGCAGTTCCTGCGCTCGCTGCCGTCGGACATGGAAGAGGCCGCCCGCGTGGATGGTGCCAACAGCCTGCAGACACTCATCTACATCGTCGTGCCGATGCTGGCGCCGGCGCTGATCTCGGTCTGCCTGTTTCAGTTCATGTGGACGATGAACGATTTCCTCGGGCCGTTGATCTACCTGTCCTCGGTCGACAAATATCCGGTGAGCCTGGCGCTCAAACTCTCCATCGACACCACCGAAGCCTTTGAATGGAACCGCATCCTGGCGATGTCGGTGCTGACGATCGCGCCTGCGCTGATCGTGTTCTTCGCGGCGCAACGGTATTTCATTGAAGGGATCTCGTCTGGCGGGGTCAAGGGCTGAAAATGGCAAGCGTTCAACTTAGAAATCTCGAAAAAGTCTATGGCGGCAGCTTCAAGGCCGTGCATGGCATCAATCTCGATGTCGAGGATGGTGAGTTCATGGTGTTCGTCGGTCCTTCCGGCTGCGCCAAATCCACGACGCTGCGCATGGTGGCGGGGCTGGAGGAAATCACCGGCGGTGAAATCCTGATCGGCGACCAGCGTGTCAACGACCTGCCGCCCGGCAAGCGCTCGATTGCCATGGTGTTTCAGAATTACGCGCTTTATCCACATATGAAGGTGCGCGGCAATCTGGCCTTCGGCCTCAAGATCGCCGGTGTCGCCAAGCCCGAGATCGAAAAGGCAATCGACAATGTCGCGCGCATTCTGGAAATCGAACCGCTGCTCGACCGCCTGCCGAAACAGCTTTCCGGCGGGCAGGCGCAGCGTGTGGCGTTGGGCCGTGCGCTCATCAAGAAGCCGGGCGTGTTCCTGTTCGATGAGCCGCTGTCCAATCTCGACGCCAAGCTGCGTGCCTCCATGCGGGTGCGCATCACCGATCTGCATCGTCAGCTGAAGGCGGAAGGCCTGTCCTCGACGGTCATTTATGTCACCCATGACCAGACGGAAGCCATGACCATGGGCGACCGTATCTGCGTCATGCAGGCGGGTCGTATCATGCAGGTTGCCACACCGAAGGAGCTGTATAACCGCCCTGCCAATCTGTTCGTGGCCGGTTTTATCGGCATGCCGGAAATGAATCTCGTGGATGTGGCCATCGACGGCGCGGAATTCGTCATCGGCGGACAACGTCTGCCGATCGGGACGCATCTGGAACAGCGGTTATCGGCGAGACCCGCAGATGCCGTCATCGGCATCCGCCCGCAGCATCTTTCGCTGGCGGCGGAAGCCGATGGGGTGGCGCTGGAGGCGAAACTCACCAATGCGGAATTCATGGGGCACGAGGTCTATCTGCACGCCGATCTCGGTGGCCAGAAGCTGGTGAGTGTTGTGGGTGCGACGGAATTCGAAGCGCTCGGGCGTGACGGTATCCTGCGGCTGAAGCCGGACCCGGAGAAGCTGCATATTTTCGACAAGGCCGATGGCCGCAACGTCTCGCTGTGAGGAGGGGACGGGTATGTCTGATTTTTCGAGGAGGAGAAAAACAATGAAGATGATGACAAGAACGATGACGATGCTTGCGGGTGCTGCTTATGTGGCAATGGCAACTGCCCCGGCCGCCGGCGCTGCCGAATTGCGCATGTCGTGGTGGGGTGGTGAAAGCCGTCATGTCGCCACTCAAAAGGCGATTGCCGCCTGTGGCGAAAAATATGGCCACACGGTGAAGGGTGAATTTACCGGCTTCGATGGGTATCTGGAAAAACTCACCACGCAGATGGCCGGCAAGACCGAAGCCGATATCGTTCAGGTCAACTGGCCGTGGCTGCCGCTGTTTTCCAAGAACGGCGAGGGTTTTGCTGATCTGCGCCAGCTGAAACCGCTCGATCTTTCCCAATGGGCCGAGAGCGATCTGGACGCGGGCTCGATGAACGGCGTGTTGCAGGGGCTTTCCGTCTCCACCACCGGCCGCGTCTTTTTCTTCAACGCCACCACCTTCGAAAAGGCAGGCATCGACATCCCGAAGACATGGAATGAGTTCTTCGCGGCAACCAAGACCATCAAGGAAAAGCTCGGTAAGGACCATTATACCTTCAACGCCGTGAAGGAGACCGCCCAGCTTCTGGTGACACTGGCTGTCGTGCAGAAGACCGGCAAGGATCTGGTCGACCCCAAGACCAACCGCGTGGCCTGGACGCCGGAGGAACTCGCCGAGGGTATCTCCTTCGTTGGCAAGCTGGTCGAGACCGGCTCCATCCGCTCCCAGAAAGAGGAAGCGGCTGACGGAAACGTCAATCTCTATGAAAAACCGTCCTGGTCGGAAGGCCGCATTGCCGGTTCCTACGAGTGGGATTCGACCTATTCGAAATATGCCGATCCCCTGAAAGAGGGGCAGGTTCTGAAACCCGTGCCGATGCTGAAACTCGCTGGAGCGGTGACCGAAGGCGTCTATCGCAAACCTTCCATGGTGTTTTCGATCTCGAAAAACTCGAAGAACCCGGAAGCGGCCGCGCAGATCCTGAACTGCCTGCTGAACGAACCCGAGGGTATTGATGCGCTCGGCACCTCGCGCGGCCTGCCTGCTTCCAAGGCTGCAGCGGAGCGTCTGGGCAACAAGGGTGAACCGGAAGTTCGTGCCGCCAACGCCATCGTCATGGCGGCTTCGGGACCGGTGGTCTCGCCTTTCAACGAACATCCTGAAATCCGCTCGGGCTTCATCGATACGCTGGAAGAATATGCCTATGGCCAGCTGACGGCGGAAGAGGCGGCCGAGCAGATCATCGATACGACCAACGATGTTCTAGCCAAGTTCGACTGAAACGAACGGTCCCGTCGCGCAACCTGCGGCGGGACCATTTTTGCCGCCGCCGGGTGATACGCTGCCTGTCTGGCAGGAGATTAGCCGGACAGGCGTGGAAGACGAGAAGAGAGTATGAAAGAACCCCTTATCATCGCGCTTTCCGCGCGAACGGCAGCGCTTTGCCTTGCCGCACCAGGTGCGCGCTATCACCTGCCATCAAAAACGGCATGGCGTCTGTCATCGCCAGATAGTGATGGTCAGCGCGGCGAGACCACGACCGTGGTGACGCTGCTGCATGATCTGCGCCCGGATACGCGCTATGTCTTCGAAGCCGAGGGGTTCGGCAGTCTGGAATTCAGAACCGCGCCCTGTGCCGGGCTCGTCGAAGCCTCGGCGTTTTCCCTGCGATCAGATAGTGCACTTGACGATGAAGACGGTGCGCGTGCCAATGCAAAGGCGCTCGAAAACGCTGTCGCCGCCGTGCCGGCTGGCGGCACGCTGCGTCTTGGGCCCGGTATCTGGACGGCCTTTCCGGTGCGGCTGAAAAGCGACATGACGCTGCACCTGGCGGAGGGTGCTGTGCTGCGCGCGCCCTCCATCCGTAGCGGATGGCCGATCCTTCCCGCCCGCGATGAGGCCGGACGAATGCTCGGCAGCTGGGAGGGATTGCCGGATGCCTGTTTTGCGGCGCCGGTTCATGCGATCGGGGCGGATAGTCTCGTGATCGAGGGTAGGGGTATACTGGATGGATCCGGCGACAAGGGCGACTGGTGGAGCTGGCCGAAAGAAACGCGCAATGGCGCGCGCCGGCCGCGCGGCCTGCATCTCGTGTCCTGCCGCAAAATACGGCTTCTGGGTTTCACGATCCGCAATGCCGCCTCATGGACGATCCATCCGCAGGGCTGCGAGGATTTGACGGCCGCCGCCCTCACCATCATCGCCCCCCATGACAGCCCCAATACCGATGGTTTTAATCCCGAAAGCTGCCGTAACGTGATGATATCGGGCGTGCGCTTTTCCGTGGGTGATGATTGTATTGCGGTGAAGGCGGGAAAACGTGGGCCTGATGGTGAGGACGATCATCTGGCGGAGACACGCGGCATCGGCGTGCGCCATTGCCTGATGCAGCGCGGCCATGGTGGGCTGGTCATCGGTTCGGAAATGTCCGGCGGGGTACATGATGTGACCGTGGAAGACTGCGACATGATCGGCACGGATCGCGGCCTGCGTCTCAAGACGCGGCGCGGTCGCGGCGGTATCGTCAGCAACATCACCATGCGCCGGGTGTTGCTGGACGGCGTGCAGACCGCACTTTCCGCCAACGCCCATTATCATTGTGATGCCGATGGGCATGATGACTGGGTGCAGTCGCGAAACCCGGCGCCGGTCAATGACGGCACGCCGTTCATCGACGGCATCACCGTGGAAGATGTCGAAATCCGCAATCTCGCCCATGCGGCAGGTGTCTTTCTCGGTCTGCCGGAGGCTCCCATCCGCAACATCGTTCTCCGCAACCTCACCATCGTCTCGCATGACCCTTCGGCCGTCGCGACGCCGCCGATCATGGCCGACCGCGTGCGCCCGATGCGTCATGATACGATCGTTTTCGAGCAGGCGGATGTCATCTGCGATGATCCGGCGCTACTGAGTAACGCCCCTGTATCCATTTCGTTAGATTTTGATTGAGAAAGCCCATGAAAGCCACTGAATATTTTGATCAATTCTCTAACCGATACAAGCATTACAAAGGTGGCAGCTGGTGTTACGAGGATGGTTGTGTCTATCGTGGTCTGCAGCAGCTGTTCGAGGCGACGGGCGACGCGCGCTGGAACGACCATTTGCACCGTCTGGCCGATGCCCAGATCGCCGCGGATGGAACGCTCGCCGGTTATGATCCGCAGGAATATAATATCGACCATATCCTTGCCGGACGCATTCTCTTTCCCCTGTCGGCGGAAACCGGGGATGCCCGTTATCTGGCGGCAGCGGGGCATCTGGCAGGCCAACTCCAGAACCATCCGCGCACCGATGCCGGCAACTACTGGCACAAGAGGCGCTACCCGCATCAGGTCTGGCTCGATGGCCTCTATATGGGGCTACCATTCCAGATCGAATATGGGCAGGCGACGGGCCGCCGGGAGCTGATCGAGGACGCGCTAAGGCAGTTTTTAGCTGCGCTTGCGCTGACAGCGGATGCCGGTGGTCTTTACGTTCATGGTTATGACGAGAGCCGCAGCCAGCGCTGGGCCGATCCTGGGAGCGGCAAATCGCCGGCCATCTGGGCGCGGGCGGTAGGCTGGCTTGCCATGGCGCTGGTGGATGCGCTGGTCATCTTGCCGGACGACGATGCGACGGCCGAGCTTCGTGAGAAGACGCGACGGCTTCTGGCCAGTATCATTGAACGGCAGACACAGGCTGGTCTCTGGATGCAGGTGCTCGACAATCCGGGCCTTGCCGGCAATTACGCGGAAACCTCCGCCTCCGCCATGTTCACTTATGCCCTGCTGCGTGCGGTCCGGCTGGGGCTCCTCTTGCAGGGCGAGGAGGCAGAGGCCGCCCTTTCGGCTGGCCGCCACGCGCTTGCCGCACTTCTGGAAACGCGCCTCGAATTGGACGAGCAGGGTGTTGTCCGACTGACCGGCATCGTGCATGTCGCCGGGCTCGGCGGTTTCGAGGGCAACTACCGTGATGGAACGCCGGGCTATTATCTGACGGAGCCGGTCGTATCCGACGATGCAAAGGGTGTCGGGCCGCTGATGATGGCTTATGCTGAAAGTCTTTCCTTGAAGTGAGAGGTGGGTGAGGGGGCGAAAGCGCTTTCCGCCCCGTCGGTTTTTAGCCTGATATAGCGTTTAGAACCTGCGGCTGATCGACAGCTTGAAATTGCGGCCCGGCTGGGCGGCGATGCCATCGCTGAGATAGGGGAAGTAATATTTGTCGAACAGGTTTTCGACCGCGGCATGCACTTCCAGTCCGGCCATCATGCCTTCCTTCGGTGTCCAGTCGACGGCGATTCCGTGTACGGCATAACCGAGGCTTTCCGGCCGGGCGTAAAAATACCCCGTTCCCTGATTGACGGGCGTGCGCTCTTGATGGGCCACGAACTGCCCGTTCCAGCTGAGTGCCAGGTCCCAGTCAGGCAGCTTGTAACCCAGTTGAAGGTTGGCCGTCAGCGGTGACAGGTCGTTCATATAGGTATCGGGACCATAGACGTCGTTGATCGCGCCGTTGCGGGAGCCGTTCATCCAGGAGAGCCCGAGATTGCCGAAGATATGGTCGGAATCATAGTTCGCCGAAACGTCCAGGCCGTAAATCTTGTAGGATGGCGTATTCCAGTAGAACGGCACATTCTTGACCCGGGCGAGATTGGCGCTGCCGAAACGCCGGGTAATGGGGTTGGTGACATTGTTGTAGAAGCCGCCGATCGAGGCCGTCAGGCTGTCGCCATTCAGGAACACGTCATCGAAACGCTGTGAAACGCCGAGATTGAAGTTGTTGTCGCGCTCGACTTTCAGATTGCGCGATGTTCCCGACGCCGCGGTTGCCAGACTCTGGCTTGAATAGAGTTCGTCAATGACCGGCGCGCGCATGGCATAGGCCCAGTCTGCAAAGAATGTGGTGCCGGGCACCGCTTCCCAGCGCATGCTGAGAGCCGGCGTCGCGCCGCTGTGGGACACGGCAGAATAATCGTGACCGGCGGCCGGCGTGTTATAGCGCGGCGCTGCATTTGGAAGACCTTCGGAGCGAATATGGTCAAATCTTATGCCGGGCGTTACCTTGAACGTGTCGGTCAGGCTAATCTCGTCGCGGAAGAAGGCGGCGATTGTCTCCTGCGTGCCTTCCGGCTTGATCCATGAGGCATAGCGGCCGAAATTATATTGGGCGCTGTTACGGTTGGCGATGTCGTACATCCACGAATCCCGCTCGTGGCGCATATATTGCACGCCGTAATTGGCGACGTGGGCCAAGCCGCCCAACTCGAAATTCGAGGTGTTTTCCGCCTCCAGCTTGAAGTCGGTATATTTCGTGTCGTCCTGCATGCCTCCCAGTGAACCGGTGGGAACGAAACCGGGAATGGCCGGCCGGGTCATGTCGAGACTGGTGGCGGAAAAACTCGCCATTGCCTTGAAATTCACGAGGTCGCTGTCACCGTCATAGGAGTATTTCAGCGTCGAGGAGAAATCCTCCATGTCGCGCCAGGCCAGTGCTCGCAGTCGCGCCAGATCGTAGCCATAGGTCTTGATGGAGTAAGCCGTCAGACCGAGATCGCCACGATTGGCTGCCAGTGGTCCGTAATCGGCAGATTTGCCGTAAATGACAGAAGCGCGCAGCTCGTGGCCGTCATAGGCAGCACCGGCATTGGCGGAAAACGAGGTTATCTTGTCGTTGGAAGCGTCATAGACCTGACCACCACCGACACGCATATTGTCACTCTTGCGCCAGATAACCGAGGCCAGCCCGTCATAGGTCACGGGTCCGCCGAAATCGGATTTGCCGTAGATCGCCGCCGATCCGAGCTTCTGTTTGTTAGCCGACTGGAAGCTGGTCTTGCCCCATGCGCCGAAGCTCTGACCGGGTTTCAGCATGTCGGAAGCCGTTTTGCTTTCCATGATGACCGTGCCACCGAAGCCACCATTGCCGTAGCGGACTGATGTCGCGCCTTTCTGGATTTCCACACGTTTCAGCAGTTCCGGATCGATGAAGACCGTTCCCTGGTCGTAGCGCTCGAAATTCTTCGGCGCGCCGTCAAGCAGAAGCCGCACGTCGGACTGCCGGGCAAAGCCGCGAATGGAGGTGGATTGACCCTGCGAGCGCACGCCGCCACTGGAGCTGACGCCCGGGGTTTTCTGGAGAAGTTGCGGCAGGGAATTGGACTGCGCCGCCTCGATAGTGGCTGAATCGATCTCGACGACACTTGGGGCATCACCGTTGAAGACGCGTCCGCCTCTGAGCGTGATCGGTTGCAAAACTGTGCTTCCATCGTTTTCGACAATAGCAATGGAATTACCGGCCATTTGCATGCGGACGGTTTTGTCGCCAACGAACCGGTAACTGATGCCAGTTCCCGCAAGCAGACGCTCAAGCGCTTCGGCGGGCGTCATGTTGCCCGATATGGCTTTGCTTTTAAGGCCGTTTGCAACGGCGGCGTCGTAGACCATCTGCAAGCCGGACTGGCTGGCGAGGCGGTTGAGCGCCATCACCATGGTGCCTGCAGGCAGGTCAATCTGGATCTTTTGTTTTTGCTGCGCCAAACCCTGCGCTGGAACGGCCGTTAATGCCGCACCGGCAAGCAGGAGGGAGACCACCGAAGCAAGGGTCCTGTGGCACAAAGGGGTGTGTAATCTCGTCATTTCGGGCATCTCCGGGGCAGCAGAAGTTTTCTGCTCCACGAACGAATAAGGCCCTCTTCCAGGGACACCCCCTGAGAAGAAATATCACTCAATATAGAACCGTCAGATAGGAGCCCGCTTTAACCACTCTGATGTCAAGCGCGGTAGCCAGATCCTCAAGTGCAGCAGCCGGGTTCGAGAGGTCAAAATTACCCGACAGCCGTTTTCCTCGAAGGGCCGCGCGCGCCACGACAATGCGGCCGGGAAGATAACGCTCGAAGCTCTCGACCACCTCGACGAGTGGTCTGTTTTCGAAAATCAGGCGTCCTTCACGCCACGCGGCAACAGAGGAGGGGTCGACCGTTTCGATGCTGCCAAGCCGGCCATCGGTGGAGTAGTCCACGCGCTGGTTTTCAACAATATGGCCACTCTGGCCCTGCCTGCCGGTTTCCACCTGCACGCTATGTTGCAGTACCGTCACGCTCGTTGCTTCATCGCGCATGTCGATGTCAAAGGCGGTACCCAGTGCAGTCGTCCTGCCGCCCGCTGCCTCGACCGAAAAGGGCCTTGTGGAATCTGGAGCAACCTCAACGTAGATTTCGCCACGCAGCAGCACAATACGACGCTGCCGTGGCGAGAAGTTGAGCGCGATGGCAGAATTGGCGTTTAGGGTAATGATGGATCCATCCGGCGTGGTCACGACCCGGCGCTCCGCGGTGCCGGACATGTAGTCGGAGTTCAAGCGCAGAGGTATATCTGCGAGGTAGAAACCTGTGAGAAGCAGGACGCCGGTAATTGCCGCCGCTGCCGCCTTGCCCTTGCCGCCTGTCCTTTTATGTGTCGCTTTAAGTAAAAAGGCCTGATCGCTGGCCATCAGGGCGCCAGCATCGCCCATGAGACATCGGACACGCTCATAGGATTCCGCATGTCGTTCGTCGCAGTTGATCCAGGCGCCGAACCGCGCCGACAAAGCCGCATCTTCCGGCCGGTCCCGCAGTTGCAGAAACCAGTCGACGGCCTCTTCGCGTAGCGTGGCAGAGGTTTTTGCTTTCGCCGTCACAGCGTCTCCTCCATGCATTCCAGGCAATGGAGGTAGGCTTTGCGAAGATGCCGATCCACCATGTTCTTACTGATGCCGCTGCGTAACGCAATTTCGACCGAGCTTAGGTTGCCGATAGTGCTGGCAATAAAGACCTGGCGGCGCTGCAGCGACATGCTCATGACCGCACGTCGCAGAACTTTGAGCCGATGGTCCCTGTCAGCGCTGCTGTCTGCATCTGTCGCCGGCTGCGGCGCGGCGAGTGCTTCTTCCATGCTGCCGGAAAACAACCTGCGTTCAAATTGCTCTCTGCGAAGTCTATCGATACCCAGATTGGCGCACGCGCGCACGAGAAATGCACGGACCAGGGAGGCATTTGCAGGAAGCCGGGGCCTGCCGGTGAGCCGCAGATAGAGGTCGTGCACAATTTCCTGCGACATTGCGGTGGTGTGCCCACGCCGGTTCATGGCCTGGCACAGGTCTTGATAATAGAGCTGCACGGCATCATCAACGAGTGCGCGTGACGTGGGTTTGCTCCACATGCGGCGGTTTCCCAGTCGGAAGGGTTGAGCGTTTCCGCGTTACATAGGTGAAAAATCACGGCATGGCAATAAACATGACTATTATTGTCATGTATTTTGAGGCTGGCGGAAGTCTTCCTCGCCGCGTACGAATTCAACACTCTTCAGGGACCGGTTCTGCTCTGGAGATATTCGGACGGCATCTGTAGGAAGCAGTCTGCGCTGAACGGTTTGTGACTGGAAGAAATGAACCGCGGTGCGATAAACCTCGTTTTTGAGATATAACCGGAATCCGTTGTCACCGAGCTCCAATGCCATGATCCAGTCACCCCCGGAACGTTTCATCTTGCTTGACGGCATAAGGGGTGTGGCTGCACTTTTTATCGTTCACCGCCATGCGGAGCAGTTTTTCGGTCGCGATCCGGCGTCGAGCTATCTCGCCGTCGATCTGTTTTTTGCGCTCAGCGGCTTCGTGCTGGCCCACGCCTATGGCAGGAAGCTATATCAGGGGACAATTACGCCGGGCTTTTTCATGAAGGCGCGGTTTGCCCGTCTTTATCCGCTCTATGTGCTGGCGCTGGTCTTGATGGTGGCCTATTTCATCTGCCTTTACGTGCTGGGCCTGCCAACGCCGATCGATGATCTGCATCGTCTCATCGATCCCGGCGAACTGGCTTTTGCCCTCGTCACGGGGCTTCTGTTCCTGCCCGCACCCTTTACGTTGACGCTGAACGGCGCCCTGTTTCTGGTCAGCCCGGCGTGGTCGCTGTTCAACGAACTGGTGGTGAATGCGGTTTATGCCCGCTGGGGTGTGCGGGCGACGATCAAACAGACGGTTTTGGTGCTCGGGGTCAGCGTCATCGTGCTGATGGTGGCGGCGGCGGAATTCGGCAAGCTGCATGCCGGGTTCCGCTGGCAAGAAATGTATGCCGGCATGGGCCGGGTGTTTTTCTCGTTTTTTGCCGGTGTGCTGATCTACCGTTTTCGCAACCGCGTTCCGGTGTTGAAACCGGTGCAGGCCGGTCTTTGCCTGCTGCTGGTCTGCTTCATTCTCGCGGTGCCCATGTCGCGCGAGCTGCGACCGTTTTTCGATCTCGCTGTTGTGCTGTTCGTCTGGCCGCTGCTGCTGTTCGTGGCCAGCAGGACCGTGCCGGGTCCGAAGGTAGGGTCGGTGTCGGTGTTTCTCGGCACGGCATCCTACGCGGTCTATGTGCTGCATATTCCGCTTCTGGCCTGGACGGAGTTTCTGGTGCCGGCGGCCACGCGGGAAACCATCGCACTGCCGGCCGGTATCGTTTTCCTTGTTGCCGTAACTTGCGTCTCATGGTGGCTGACGGTCTATTTCGACCAGCCCGTTCAGAAATGGCTGAAAAGCCGCTTGAGAAAACGCGCGGAAATCCACCAGCCGGTCTAGCCCAACGGGCGGACTGTCGATCTAAATATTGGCGATCTCAAATATGGGCGAAAATCGGAGCCGTCAGCACGAATGCTGCGACGAGGCTGATGATCGTCAGTTTTGCCGCTCGCACGCGCCGCATCCTGCGGCCGCTCCAGTCATACGTCATACTCACCCTCCACGCAGACGCAACGCCGGTATGAACCGTTCGGGCTCAGCACAGACCGGTCATGGTTGCGCCTTCAGCCTGAAGTATTGGTCCATCCCCCAACATCCTTGGCGCGCCTGATCGCGCGCGGGACGCCGAACTTCAGTGTTGCCTGATATACGGCTTTTGCCAAGCCGCTATTTTCATCGGTGATTTTGACGGCTCAATCGCGGGTTGGCGGCGAGTTGCCGGCGCCAGAGGATCACCGGTAAAGGGGCGGCAGGCCCTGGATGGCGTAACGCGGCAGCGGTTTCCACGGTTTGACGCGTTCATATTTGTGAACGCCGAACAGAAACAGCATTTCCTCCGAAATATCGGCGGGATCGGTCAAGCCATCCTGAAAAAGCTCGATCACCTTGCGGGCTGCATTGTTGTAGAGCAGGACTTCGCCATCCATGGTGTGGCGATCATAGCCGAGACCTTCCAGCACGGACTGGAGCATTTTGAGGTCCTGCGACGTGATGATGCAATTTTCATAAGCGGAAGACATGATGTCCTCCTTTCTTGTGAGTTCACAAAAGCCGGAGCGTCGGGCAGGGGATGCCGTGACGCTTCAACGCTTCGAAACACGGGCGCACCAGGAACATCATTCCCGGCCCGTGCCGTCATCAATGTCATCTAAGTGCCGGGATCGTTCCTGCCTATTGATGAAAAGGGGAGGAAACAGGGGCTGGGGGACGGCATACAGGCCTGACGGCGGCAACGCCCTTTAATTACCGATGAAGAAGAGTGCGCCCTTTGGGTGAAATAGGCAAGGCAATTCGGTAGGCGATCCGTGTTGCGCAATCTCTAAAATGTCGCGCACAGGCAACAAAAAAGGCCGGGGCAATATTGCACCGACCTTCCTCATATCGCTCTCTACACCAGTGCCAGTACATCCGTGGTCAAAAGTCTGAAGCGACTAAAACAACTGCGAACGACGATTTCATTCGCGCTCACCAGCAGTTGCCATGAGACCTATTTAGAGGGGCAATGTGGCCAAAACAAGTCCGGCATCCCTAATGATGCTTTTATAATCGCGGCTTGCAGACCGATGAGGCACCCTATTTCTTTTTACCATCCGCTGTCGTGGCGTTTGCGAATTTGACCTGCGAACCCGCTGGCGTCGCGGCAGGTGCCTTTGCCTTGTCCTTCTTCGGCTTGCGGACTTCCTTGTTGCTGCGTAACTGACCCTTTGCCATGATGTCGTCCTCCTGTGTTGACCGGGTAATGGTAAAACCCGTCCGCTATTTCCCGCCGGATCGTTTTTTCGCGGGCACAGGCTCGGCGGCAACAATCGTCGCTTCCTGTGCCTCGCGAAGCTGGCGAAGGCGTTCTGTCTTGCGGGCGCGCTGGTCGGCTTCGGCGTTGATGATCTGCTTTGCCGCGCTATCGGTCAATGATGCTTTATCCTGCGCGGACAGTTTTCCGGGCTTGAAAAAAGCTTCTTTAGTCGCGGCCATGGCAGTTCTCCTTCACGGAAGAGCGGTATCGAGTGATTACCGGGTACGGGCGGCCTTTTTGGGCGCTGGCAGCAGGCCTTCGCGCTGCATTTTCTTCTTTTCCAGCTTGCGGTGGCGGCGCACGGCCTCGGCCTGTTCGCGAACACGCTTTTCCGACGGCTTTTCATAGGATTCCCGGGCGCGCATCTCGCGGAAAATGCCTTCACGCTGCATTCTCTTTTTCAGGACGCGAAGGGCTTGCTCTACATTGTTGTCTCTGACGAGTACTTGCAAGAATATCTCCTTTAAGCAGCCGATGCCGCTATTTTCTGATTTTGATCGTATTCAGATTGATCCAGCTCGATCCGGTTTCGCGTGGCGCATGGCTTTCGCCTTTGCTTGGCCGCGATGCCGTCGACATCTGCGCATCAATGTCATCGAGCGCGACGTTGCGCTCGAAATTCTCATGCTGGAAACGTACCCTGTAACGAACCGTTCCCTGCGCTTCGGGCATGACTAACGTGATCCGGCCTGGGCCGTCGGGCTGGGTATTGCCGAGGACCCCTGACTTCAAAAACACGTCATCGCCACAACGATAGGGATTTTTGCGCATTAAGGACCTCCATGGCCCAAAAACAAAAGGCCGGGCTTTGACCCGACCTCTCACAGTCATTTGCACCTGCAGCCAGTACATCCGTGGTCTGCGGGGCCAAAATGACGAATATCAAGCTGCCTGAAGGTTATCGGCAGAGCTTTTTCCGGACCGGCGGTCCTGAACGATCTCATAGCTGATCTTCTGGCCGTCGTTCAGCGAACGCATGCCAGCGCGCTCAACAGCAGAAATGTGAACGAAAACGTCCGTGCCGCCGTTGTCAGGCTGAATGAAGCCGAAGCCCTTGGTGGCGTTAAACCACTTTACAGTACCAGTGTTCATAACGATCTCCTTTTTAGAATCGTTGTGGTTCCCGCGATACCTTGCGGGATTAGATCGATTTTTGAGAGGAAATCCGACGGGGAACACTAGGTTCCGGTAACGACGTCACAAGCAATGGTCGATGAAACTAAATATAGGCACAATTTTCGATTTTGCAATGACTGGGCCCGGAAAATAGGGTTCGTTGCCAATTTGATGGCTTAATTGACTGTTTTATAAGTGAAATATCTTGTTCAGAATGGTCCGGCGCGGCTGGTTTTCAGCCCGCGCCAGGGGTCACGTCCCGGCTGTCATCGTCCGGCAGGCTACCGGCGCCTGGGGTCTTTTCGTAGTCGGTCAGTGAGGGTTTGGCGTGCGGACCGGCGGGCGGAATGTCGTTTGCCTTAGAGGGATTTTTGTCGGTGGTTTTCGGTTTTTGCTGCTGCGTCATGGGCGTTCTCCTTTGGCAGGAAAACGTCGGGAAGCGGACGAAGTTCCGCAACCGCGCAAGGTACGGAATAGTGCGGAAGCGTCAGCGGCGGGTGCGCGGCTTTTTCTCTTCGCGGTTCATATCGCGTCCGACCCATTTGAAAAACAGGAAGAGGCTGGCGCCGATGATGATGAGCGGAACGAAGGATTCAAAACTGGACATGATTCACTCTTTCTTCCCCCGGCGATCATTTTACCGGCATGGAAGAAGCGCGTAATCTGCGGAATATCGTCTGTTCTTTTTGGCAATTGCCGCCCTTGGCCCGCGGCTTGACACGCCACGGGCCAGAATCGGTCACAGCGGCAGCGACTTTACCGGCTGCGAGCCGCCTTCGCGGGCACTTCTCAGCGCGGCCACGCCACAGAGGACAGACATGGCGCCGGCGCGTGAGCCCGCCCGCTGCCGCAGCCGGTCGTTGGAACCCGGCTTGAAGATCATGTCGCGCATGCGGTTGTCGCCGCCGTAGTGGCCGCCCGGCTCATGCGGCACCCAGATATGCTCGACACCGCCGCCGAAGCTTTTCACCAGCAGGATTTCATCGGCCGGCGGCTCTGTCCAGGGCTGCTTTTCATACTGGCGCATCTCGATGCGGCCTTTGTGCCCGTTAAAGGCGATGTGATGGCCCTCTATCGGCATATAGGTGTTGAGCGAATAGGAGACCTGTACGCCGCTGGCATAACGGATCGAGGCGCTCATCGTATCGGGGATGTCGATTTCCTCACGGAAGACGCAGGCATCGCGCATATAACCGTCAATGCTCGACGGATCTTCGTAGAGCGCATCGAGGAAAGGATCGGCGCCGAGATCCATGAAATAATCGCACTCATCCTTGTGCGGACAGGTGCGACAGCGCGTTCCGCGGAACGGGCCGTTCTTGCCATAGTGCAGCAGCTGTCCGAAACCCTTCACTTCGACGGGATCGGAATCGAGATACCAGTTCAAGAGATCGAAATGGTGGGTGGCCTTGTGCACGAACAGGCTGCCGGAATGTTCGGTAAAGGCGTGCCAGCGGCGGAAATAGTCCGCACCGTGCTGGTTGTCGAGATACCAGTGAAAATCGACTGACGTGACGGTGCCGATGGCCCCGTCGTCGATCAGTTCCTTGATCCGCGCGGCGGTGGGGGAGAAACGGTAATTGAAGGACACATCGACCCGGCGGCCGCTTTTGGCCTCCGCCGCGCGGATGCGGTCGATCTTTTCCGGGGTGGTGGTCATCGGTTTTTCGCTGATGACATCGGCTCCGCCTTCCAGGGCGCGGATGATGATGCCGTCATGCGTATCGTCAGGCGTGCAGACGATCACCAGTTCCGGGCGCTGCTCCAGCATCATCCGGTCGAAATCGTCATAAAGCGGTGCGTTCGATCCCATCATGGCGCGGGCGCGTTCGGCGCGCATCAGGTTCAGGTCGCAAATGCCGACCAGCTCGACATAATCGCTCCAGCCGGCCAGAAGTTCGCGGCCCCACATGGTGGTGCCGCGATTGCCGGTGCCGACCAGCGCATAGCGTTTGCGTTTCAGCCTTTCAGGCATTGTATCTCTCCCGGATATCTCAACAAACAGTCTTGAAACGCTCGACCACCGTGGACAGGACCTCGTCCATTGGCCGCGCCTGCCAGCGATGCGAAAAGATTTCCACTTCCTGCGGGCCGTGGAAGCCGGCAGCCTCGATCATGGCGCGAAATGCCTTGAGGTCAATCACGCCGTCACCCATCATGCCGCGATCATTGAGCGGGTCGGTGGTCGGCACCAGCCAGTCGCAGATGTGGTGGGCAAGGATTTGCCCGTTCCTGCCGGCCCGCGCCACCTGCTCCTCCAGTTCCGGGTCCCACCAGACGTGATAGACGTCGATGGCGACGCCGGTGCCGGCCCCCAGCCGGTCGCAGAGATCAAGCGACTGTTTCAGTGTGTTGAAGCAGGCGCGCTCGGCAGCGTAAAAGGGGTGAAGCGGTTCGATGGCCAGCGGCACGCCAGCGTACCGTGCATAGGGCAGAAGTTCGGCCATGCCGTCCTCCACCATTTGCCGCGCGCCTTTCAGATCGCGGGAGCCGGCGGGCAGGCCACCGACAACAAGCACGAGGCAATCGGCCTTCATGGCGGCCGCTTCATCGACGGCGCGTTTATTATCCTCGATGGCGCGGCGGCGGCCTTCCGCATCGGGGGCGGGGAAAAAGCCGCCGCGGCAATGGCCGCTGAGGCGCAGGCCGTTCTGTTCGACAATGCGGGCGGCTTCCGCGAGCCCGACGCCGTGCACCTGTTCGCGCCAGGGCGAAATGGCGGTGATGCCATGGGCAAGGCAGGCATCAACGATGGCGCCAAAAGCGCCGCCCTGGCGCACGGTGGCGAAATTGATGGAAAGGCCCTCAAGACTCATATCGATATCTCCCCTGGTTCTGCTGCCTCAGCCAATGCCCCGGACCGAAAGAAACGCCTTCATGCGGCGCGTTGCGAGATCCGGCTCGGCAAGCACATTGGCCTTGTCCGCCAGCCGGAAAAGCTTGGCGAAATGCTGCGTGGAGCGGGTGCTTTCCTGCCCGCCAACCATGGTGAAATGCTCCTGCAATCCGTTGAGATAGGCGAGGAACACCACGCCGGTCTTGTAGAAGCGCGTTGGGGCCTTGAAGATATGGCGCGACAGCGCCACCGTCGGCTCCAGAATATCGAAGAACTCATTGTCCGCGCCGCGCTTCAGGCTCGCGAGAGCTTTGGAGGCAGCCGGTGCAATGGCGTCGAAAATGCCGAGCAGGGCGTCCGAGTGCCCCTGTTCGTCACCGGCGATCAATTCGGCATAGTTGAAGTCGTCGCCGGTATACATGCGCACACCAGCCGGCAGGCGGCGGCGCATGACGATTTCCTTTTCCTTGGAAAGAAGCGAAATCTTGATGCCATCGATCTTGTCGGCATTTTCCTCGAGCATGGCAAGGCAGGTTTCCATGGCCTGCATGTGGTCACCGGAGCCCCAGTAACCCTCAAGCGCCGGGTCAAACATCTCACCCAGCCAGTGGATCACCACTTTCTGGTCGGCATGGGAGAGGACCCGTGCATAAGCCTTGAGATAGTCATCCGGGGAACGCGCCGCCGCAGCCAATGCACGGCTCGCCATTAGGATAACGCGCCCGCCTTCTCCCTGAACAAAATCAAGCTGTTCCAGATAAGAGTCAACAATCTGGTTTACATCATAACCGCCACTATCAAGATGGTCTGTGCCGACGCCGCAGGCAATCAGCGCATCCTTGCGGCTGGCCGCCTCCTTCAGCGAACGGGAAATCAGTTCCTGCGCCTGCGGCCACGCGAGCCCCATGCCGCGCTGCGCCGTGTCCATCGCCTCGGCGACGCCGAGGCCGAGATCCCACAGGCGGTGACGGAAACGTAAAGTGGCGTCCCAGTCGATGGCGGGCGTCAGCCATGGGTCGTTATCGGCAAGGGGATCGGCCACCACATGGGCGGCGGCGAAGGCGACGCGGTTGAAATCCACCGCACTTCGTTTCTCAACCGCGACCGGCGTGCCTGATAGTCTGTAGACCTCGATGCTGCGGTCATCCTTCGGAAGCTTGAGTTCGCTCACCATCGCCTCCTTAGGAAATAGCGGGAACGTCGAGCCAGCGGCGTTCCTTCCAGGATTTCAGTCCAAGCTCGGCAAGCTGCACGCCCTTCACGCCTTCCATAAGGCCATAGGGCCACGGATCGTTATCGACGAGGTGGCGCACGAACATTTCCCACTGCGCCTTGAAGCCGTTGTCATAGACGACATTGTCGGGCACTTCCTGCCAGGTCTTGTAGAAATCGATGGTCTGCGGCTGGTCGGGGTTCCACACCGGTTTCGGTGTATTGGTGCGGTGCTGGGTGAAGCATTTGGTCAGGCCCGCCACCGCCGAACCATGGGTGCCATCCACCTGGAAGGTGACGAGATCGTCGCGGCGCACCCGCACCGCCCATGAGGAGTTGATGTGGGCGATGGCGCCGCCTTCCAGCTCGAAAGTGGCATAGGCCGCGTCGTCCGCATCCGCCTTATAGGCCTTGCCCTGCTCATCGAAACGTTCCGGAATATGGGTGGCGCCGAGGCAGCTCACCGATTTCACCGGGCCGAACAGATTGTCGAGCACATAACGCCAGTGGCACAGCATATCGAGAATGATGCCGCCGCCGTCCTTCAGGCGGTAGTTCCATGACGGGCGCTGCGCCGGCTGCCAGTCTCCCTCGAATACCCAGTAGCCGAACTCGCCGCGCACCGAGAGGATTTTGCCGAAAAATCCGCTGTCGCGCAGCATGGCGAGCTTGCGCAGGCCGGGCAGGAACAGCTTGTCCTGCACCACGCCATGCTTGATGCCGGCGCTTTCGGCGAGCCGGGCAATCGCCAGAGCCTCTTCCATTGTGTCGGAAATCGGCTTTTCGCAATAAACGTTCTTGCCGGCCTTGATGGCTTTCTCCAGCAGGCTCCCACGCATCTGCGTCGTGCCGGCATCGAAGAACAGCGTATCGTCAGGGTTTGCAAGCGCCGCATCGATATCGGTCGTCCAGCGGGCGACATTATGCTTTTTCGCGATTTCCTCGATCTTTGCGCCGTTGCGGCCGACCAGAATGGGGTCAAGCATGACCCTTTCGCCGTTCTTCAAAAGCACGCCGCCCTGATCGCGAATAGCGAGAACGGAGCGAACGAGATGCTGGTTGTAACCCATGCGGCCGGTGATGCCGTGCATGATGACGCCGATACGTTTCATGAATTTCCTCCCAAGGCGGCCTTTTCCCGAAAGCCGCTTCCGTCAAACATGGCAATTTGTAACCATTTGGTTATTTGTGGTCGTGAATAAGGCGATCTGTCAAGGTGTTTTCGGCAGGAAAAATTCGGATATCGCTTGCTGCGGCCATTGCGTGTCTTTACCGCGCCGCAAAAGAAAACGACGCGCTTCGCGGGTGCGAATGGCGCGTCGTCACTGTTGTTAAAAGAGAATTCCTCTCGGACGGCTCAGACCGGCCGCACCGCAGCAAGCAGGGTGTTGACGATGTGCTGGCCCCAGCGTTCCAGCTCGGTCGGGTCGGTCAGGTCGCGCTGGAAGATCGTCGACAACGTGAACCGGTTCGAAAGATAGAAGGCGCCGAGCGAAGCGATGGTCAGATAGACGTCGATTGGATCGAGGCCGTCACGGAATTCACCGGCCTCGCTGCCGCGCCGCAGCACGTCTTCAAGTTCCGAAATGAAATTCGAATGCATCGCCGTAATTGTCGGAGATTGCCTGAGATAGCGGGCTTTATTGAGGTTTTCCGTGGCGAGAATGCTCAGGAATTCAGGGTGGTCGAGGAAGTAGTGCCACGTGAAAAGCGCAAGTTCCCGCAGCCCATCCGAAGGGGCCTTGCGGGTCAGGTCAAGCCGCCGTTCGGTTTGGCGGATATGGCGATAGGCATCCTCAAGAACCGCAAGATAAAGCGCGTCCTTGTCGCCGAAATAATGATAGATCATCCGTTTGTTGGTGCCGGCACGACGGGCAACAACATCGATTCGAGCGCCGGCCAGCCCCTTCGCTGCCACCTCGCGGCGGGCCGCTTCAAGGATGGCGGCCCGGGTTCTTTCAGGGTTTCGCACCTGTGTCGTCGCGCGTTTGCGCTTGGGCGGCAGCGTTTCTTCCGGGGCCGTATCGAGTGGCTGGTTTTTTGTCGTTTCTTCCATTTCAGCACCCGCTTGACAATGTTGGTGATCGGTGTTCCCATGTAACCAATTAGTTATAAAACGGCAAGTGTCGTTTACGTTCATCATCAATTGGCAGTCAATAGGGAGGAGTTGCCAATGCCCATGATGCTTAAAAGGAGAGGTGTGCTTTCAACAGGGCTTGCGGCCCTGTCGCTCGCAACATTGGGGGGAGGGTCGGCGCAGGCGCAGGCCGCGCGCCTTCGCATGTTGTGGTGGGGGTCGCAGGAGCGTGCCGATCGCACCAACAAGGCGATATCGGCCTATAAGCAGGTGAAGCCCGATCTCGACATTGCCGGCGAATTTGCCGGCTGGAGCGATTATTGGCCGCGCCTTGCCACGCAGGTGGCGGGCCGGAATGCGCCCGATCTGATCCAGATGGATTATCGCTATATCTTCGAATATGGCCGTCGCGGCGCGCTGGCGCCGCTTGACGACTATATCGGCAAGGGCCTGAAAATCGAGGATTTCGGCAAGATGAACATCGATTCCGGCAGGGTCGATGGCAAGCTTTACGGCATCAATCTTGGGGTGAATTCGAGCGCTGTCTTCTTCGACAAGGCGGCCTGGGAAAAATCCGGCGCCACACCGCCGGCGACGGGGCAGACCTGGGAGGAGTTCGCCGAAAACGCCGCCAAACTCAGCAAGAACAAGCCGAAACCCGGTTATTATGCCACGGCCGATGCGAGCGGCGTGGAACCGAGCTTCGAAAACTGGCTGCGCCAGAACGGCAAGTCGCTTTATACGCAGGATGGCGCCATCGGCTTCGATCCTACTGACGCGACCAAGTGGTTCACCCTGTGGGCCGACCTGCGCAAGAGCGGCGCCTGCGTGCCCGCCGATGTGCAGGCGCTCGACCAGCTGAACATCGAAACCAACCCTTTGACGACGGGCAAGGCGGCTACCGCTTTTGCCCATTCCAACCAGTTCGTCGGTTATCAGAAGCTCAACAAGTCCAAGCTGGCGATAAGCTCCTATCCGAAGAGCAAGAAAGATGGCCCTTCCGGCCATTATCTGAAGCCCTCGATGCTCATCAGCGTTGCCAATGGCAGCGCCGGCATCGAACAGGCGGTTGGTTTCATCAACTTCCTCGTCGCCGAACCTGAGGGTATCGATATTCTCGGCGTCGAGCGCGGCGTTCCCGCCTCGGAATCCATGCGCAATGCGCTGAGCAGCAAGCTCGACGAGGTCAGCAAGATCATGGTGGATTACATCGCCGAGATTACCCCCGGCGTCGGCGATCTGCCGCCGGCGCCGCCTCCGGGCGCGGGCGAATTCGCCTTCGTTTTGAAACGCACGGCGGAAGAAGTTGGCTTCGGCAAGATCACGCCGGAAGAGGGCGGGGACCGCCTCGTCAAGGAATCCGAAACCGTTATCAAACGGAAGTGATGGTTTATGGCCTTTCGATCTGAAACTCTTGTGGGGGAGAGCCGTGGCGCGGCTCTCCCGAAGCGGGGCGGCATGAGGCGGATGTTTGACCGCAACATTCATGCTTACCTGTTTCTCCTGCCCTGGCTTATCGGCTTTTTCGGCCTTACCCTCGGCCCGGCGCTCGCGTCGCTTTATCTGTCTTTTACCAATTACGACCTGTTGCAGTCACCGGACTGGGTGGGGGCGGCAAACTATGTGCGTATCGCCACCGATGATCCGAAATTTGCAGCGGCCATGCAGGTGACTTTTACCTATGTGCTGCTGTCGGTGCCGCTGAAGCTCATCTTCGCCCTGCTGGTGGCGCTCGCCTTCAATCGCGGCATCAAGGGTTTGACGCTCTACCGGGCGATCTTCTATCTGCCGTCGCTGCTGGGTTCCAGCGTGGCCATTGCCGTGCTCTGGCGCCAGCTTTTCGCCTCCGACGGCCTCGTCAACATGATCCTCTGGCAGGCCTTCGGTTATGAAGGACCAAGCTGGATTTCCAATCCGGATTATTCGATCTACACGCTGGTCATCCTGTCGGTCTGGCAATTCGGTTCGCCGATGATCATCTTCCTCGCGGGTCTGAGACAAATTCCGCAGGATATGTATGAAGCCGCCGAAATCGATGGTGCAAGCAAGGTGCGGCAGTTCTTCCGCATTACCCTGCCGCTTTTGACCCCGGTGATCTTCTTCAATGCCGTGATCCAGACGATCGATGCCTTCAAGGCCTTCACGCCCGCCTTCATCATTTCCGAAGGCACCGGCGGGCCGATCAACTCGACGCTGTTCTACACGCTCTACCTCTATCAGGAAGCCTTCGGTTTCTTCCGCATGGGTTACGCCTCGGCGCTTGCCTGGATTTTGGTGATCATCATCTCGCTGTTCACGGCCTTCTCGTTCCTCAGCGCGAAATACTGGGTGCATTACGATGACTGATGCTGTTACCGCTCCCCGGCCCGGACAAGGCCCGCAACGTTCGCCGCTAAAATCGGTGATGCTCCACACCGCGCTGATCATCGCTTCCTTTGCGATGCTCTATCCGATCCTGTGGATGATCTCGGGTTCGTTCCGGCCGCAGGATGAGCTGTTCGGTTCTTCCTCGCTCATTCCCTCGTCGGTCGATATCGGCGGATATATTCGTGGCTGGAGCGGGCTGCAGGTGAGTTTCGGGCAGTTCTTCTGGAACTCCTTCTTCATCTCGGTGCTGGCCACCATCGGCAATGTGGTCGGCTGCTCGCTCACCGCCTTCGCCTTTGCAAGGCTTCGGTTCGGCGGGCGCAATTTCTGGTTTGCGCTGATGCTAGGCACCTTGATGTTGCCCTATCACGTCGTGCTCATCCCGCAATATATCCTGTTTCTGGAAATGGGCTGGGTGAACACCTCGCTGCCGCTGATCGTGCCGAAGTACCTCGCGACGGATGCCTTCTTCATCTTCCTGATGGTGCAGTTCTTCCGTGGTATCCCGCGTGAACTGGACGAGGCGGCTGTCATGGATGGCTGCTCGCCCTTTCGCATCTACTGGAAGATCATGTTGCCCCTGTCGATGCCGGTGCTGGCGACGGCCGCCATCTTTTCCTTCATCTGGACTTGGGACGATTTCTTCGGCCCGCTGATCTATCTGAACGACATCAACACCTACACCGTGCAGCTCGGCCTCAGATCCTTCGTGGATTCCACCGGCAGCTCGGACTGGACCTCGCTTTTCGCCATGTCCAACCTGTCACTGGTGCCGGTCTTCCTGTTCTTCCTGTTTTTTCAGCGGCTGCTGATCGAAGGCATCGCCACGACGGGAATGAAACGCTGAACCGAGGGAACCGGACCGAGAACGCATTTTATAAGACCATCAACACTGTCGCGGCCGCCATTGGCGCGGCGCGACAGTCGGGAGAAACAGCATGGCAAGCAGCATTACTCTGGAAAAAATCGTCAAGCGGTTCGGCGCTTTTCCGGTCGTTCACGGCATCGATCTGAAGATCGAACCGGGTGAATTCACCGTTTTTGTCGGCCCATCGGGCTGTGGCAAATCCACGCTTTTGCGCATGATTGCCGGGCTGGAGGAAATCTCCGAGGGCGATCTTCGCATCGATGGCGAAAGGGTCAACGAAACAGCCGCCTCCAAGCGCGGCATCGCCATGGTTTTCCAGTCCTATGCGCTTTATCCGCATATGAGTGTCTACAAGAACCTCGCCTTCGGGCTGGAAACCGCGGGTTACAAAAAACCGGAAGTCGAGGCGCGGGTGCAGAAGGCCGCCGATATCCTGCAGATCGGCCCGCTGTTGCAGCGCAAGCCGAAGGCGCTTTCGGGCGGCCAGCGCCAGCGTGTCGCCATCGGCCGGGCCATCGTGCGCGAGCCGAAGATTTTCCTTTTCGACGAGCCTCTGTCCAACCTCGATGCGGAACTGCGCGTGCAGATGCGCGTCGAAATCGCCAAGCTGCACCAGACGCTCGGCAGCACCATGATCTATGTGACGCACGATCAGGTGGAAGCCATGACGATGGCCGACAAGATCGTGGTCCTGCGCGATGGCCGCATCATGCAGGTCGGTCGCCCGCTCGATCTTTACAACAATCCGGCCAACCAGTTTGTCGCCGGTTTCATCGGCTCGCCGAAGATGAATTTCCTCTCCGCCAAAGTGGTTTCAGGCGACAGTTCCAACCGCACCATCGAGGTTGCCGGCCAGCGCATCGTGCTGGAAAAGCCGGTCGCGGCGCAGGAAGGCGAGCCGCTGACCTTCGGCGTGCGTCCCGAACACGTCAACCCGCAGGCGCAGTCCTCGCTCGGCGAAGCGTCCATCCAGCTCGTGGAACATCTGGGCGGCTCGACGGTGGTTTACACCAGCACCCCGGACGGCCAACCAGCCACCGTGCTGCTGGACGGCCAGCGCCCAATCCGCATCGGCGAGACCATTCCCTTTGCGTTCGATCTGGCCAAGACGCATCTGTTCGGGGCGGATGGGCGGCGGATATGAGAGTGGGTGGGTGAGAGCTGTCTCACCACAGGGCGGCCAACGAAGTTCGCAAAGCTTGCGTTTATCATCCTCGGGCCTGTCCCGAGGATTTTCAAAGTGTTGATTTTGTTCAACGTGATTAGATTCCCGGCACAGGGCCGAGAATGACGTCGCGTGTGAGGTTGCAATCGTGCACTAATCGCTATGACCGGCGAGGATCTCGCTTAACGCCACCGCATCTTCCGCAAACTGGCCGACATCGTCACCTTTGACGAATTCCAGCATCGCATAAGCCGGTTTCGTCCATTCGCTCTGCGGTAGCGCCTTGACACACGACCGCCAATAATCCGCGCGGTCGGCAAGCGGCAGGCGGCTGGTGTCGGCAAGCCATGCAAAGACGTGCAGATGGCAGATGTGTGAGCCGATTTCCGATATTTCAGCGAGAGCCTTTTCGAGCGGCAGGCCGGGTGCCGGCTGCCAGTAGAAAAAGAGGTTGGGCACGGCCAAATCCTGCGCCAGTTGCAGGGCCGAGGGCAGGGTGTCCGTCAGTGAATTGGGGTGATATTCGAGGCCGATCGTCATGCCGTAATCTTGCGCGTGGCGGGCGATCTCTGCCAGCGCCTCGGTGGCTCTGCGGCGCTCGGCGGGAGAGTAGTCGGTGGAGGGCCGTTTGCGTTGGCCCGGCCAGATGCGGATATGGCTGGTGCCGAGCGCTTTGGCGGTTTCAAGAACGGCGGTCAAATCTTCCCGCGTAAAATCCGGCGCGAAGATGTAGGAGCCGTAGGAGGAGACGGTGAGGCCGGCTTCGGTTGTGCGTTCCGCCACATCCCTCGCATTGTCGACATCGCCGGGCGGCACATGGATATCCGCGCCCCATTCGATCGCCTTGATGCCGTTTGCCACGCCAAGATCGATGACGGCCTGCGGCGGAAGCGACCGGAAGGTGACGGAACAGAGGCCGGGTTTAAAAATCCTCATGCGATCAGTTCCAGATGTTCAGGGCGCACCTCCTGTTCCAGCGCCCGGCCTGTGCAGAAACGCTCGATCTCGGCAATCGCCATGTCGCCGAGACGTGCGCGCTCGAGGCCTACGGCGCCGGCGATGTGCGGCGTCAGAAACACATTAGGCAGGCTGTAGAAAGGCGAATCCGGCGGCGGCACTTCCGGATCGGTCACGTCGATGACCGCCTCGATGCGGCCGGTCTTCAGTTCGCTCAGAAGCGCATTTTCATCCACCAGCGCGCCGCGCGCGGTGTTGATCAGCGTCGCGCCATCCTTCATTCGGGCGAACTCTGCGGCACCGATCATATGCCGGGTCTGGGGCAGGGAGGGCGCATGCAGGGATATGACATCGCTTATCGCCATCAGCGCATCAAGCGACACGAGGCGGACGCCGAGTCGCTCCGCCTCCGCCAGACTTAGAAAAGGGTCAAAGAGGACAAGATCGAGATCGAAGGAGCGCAAAAGAGTGATGACGCGCCGTCCGATCCGCGACGCCCCGACGATGCCGACCGTCAGGCCGAGATTGCCGATGGGCGCCGATTGCAGTCGTTCGACATTGATCCGCCCGCGATCCCGCTCGTAGAGGCGCCTGAAGCCGAAGGTGCGTTTGCCTGCGAGCAGGATCATCGCCAGCGAAAATTCGGCAACCGGCTGCGCATTCGCCTCCGCCGCGCTGCACACGGTGATGCCGCGTTCAAAGACCGCTTCCGAGAGAAAATATTTGACCGTGCCGGCGGCGTGGGAGATCAGCTTCAGCCGGGGCATCAGTGCCAGTTCCCGTGTGCCGATCTCGGGACAACCCCAGCCGGTAAGGAGAATATCCGTGCGTTCCAGCCGGTCTTTCACGGATGGATCGTGAAAATCGCAAATCCGCGCCATATCGAGGATTTCAACGCGTTGCGACAGCCTCTCGAGCGCCTTTGGTGTCAGCACATGCTGTGTCCGCTCCGGGTCCATGGCAAGGCTGAGACGCGGAAGCGGGTTCGTCATTGCGGTTCTCCGGTCGCCGCCATGCTGCTGACGGGGACACCGTGTTCTGCAAACAGGCGGTCGAGCGCCTCAAGGTCCGGGCGCGCGGGGGCGGCTGCCAAGGCTCTTTCACTTTCAGGTGCTGACAACCCTGCAAAAACGGCGCAGGCGAGGAGGGTTTCGCCAGGCGGAATCTCGCCCCGCAATTGCGGCACCGTGGTTTTGGCGTTGATAAGGTTGGTGTTTGGCAGCGCCTTCAGCGCCACGCCCTGACGACTTATTGTGGAACCGAGATCGACGATGGCCGATATATCGGTGCCGCTATCTGCCGTTGTCCGGCCGGTTGCCTCGTTCACAACATCCCTGTCGCCGTCATTGCGGTTGATTGCGAAGCCACCTTCGGTGACGGAAAGAGGGCGCGGGGAGGAAATTCGATGCAGCCTGATATGCCAGTCCCCCGCCGCCGCCAGCGTCGTTTCGACTTCGACATCGGAGAACGGTTTCCATGTCGCCCGCAGGTTATTCCCCGCAAGCAGAACCTTCTGATTGGTCTCACGCACCCGGTAATGCAGGCCGTCGTCGGAGAAGGCCAGCATATTGTCGAAACCATTGGTCTTGAAACCGCGCTCATCCACCTCGACGCCGAAGCCGTAACGGGAGGAATAGGCGAATTTGGCGTATTTCTCCGGCCCGCCGCGCATGGAGAGGTTCTCCTGCCCGCTGGAAAGTGCGGTGACGTTGCCCTTGGTCCTCGTCATCACCATGCCGGGATGAACGAGCGGCCGGGGTTTTGAAACCGCCGGGGGCAGTTTTTCCTCCGCCAGCCAGAAGGGGTGGCTTTCTGGAAGCGCCAGCGGCAGGAAGGCCTTGAAGGCCCAATAGGGCGAACCGGCCGAGTTGTAGCTTTCAGACATGGTCAGCTGCGGATAGGCATAACCGATGGAAAGCACGCCATCGCGATCCGCAATCGGCTTGTTCGCCCACCAGCGCAGATGGCTCAGATAAAGCCCCTTGATCTCGCCCCAGGGCAGTGCTTCCTCATCGGCGAAGGCAAGGCCGGCCCAGAAGCCGCCGCAGGCGAAACGATAGGTCATGGAACGACCGAAGGCCAGCGCGCCACCATCCTCGTCGAACCAGCTGGCGAAATCGCCGGCGAAGAGGCGGGCGCGCTCGCGATAACGTGCGGCATAGGCATCGTCAGGCTTGCTGAGCCTGGCATAGATCAGGCCGTAAAAATGCATGGCGAAGGCGATATAGTGGTCGATGCGGCGATAATTGCCGTCGCGATACCAGCCATCGGCAATGTAGAAACTGTCCAGTTCCTTCTGGAATGTCTCGGTCAGGCTGCGGTCGAAACCGATGCCGAGATGGTCGAGTGCCATGTCGACCATCACCCGGAAAAACTTCCAGTTATTATCGGCATAATTGCGCTCGCGTGCCGTCAACAGGTAGCGGCTTACATTATCCTTCTGCGCGTCGGACAATGGCTCCCAGAGATGTTGCGGCGCAAGCCGCAATGCGAAACCAAGTGCTGCAAGCTCCACCAGCCGCTGGTCCTTCTGGCGCACATCGCCCCAGTAATCGGGATGGGCGGGATCGGTGCCGTTGGCGATGCCTTTTGCCAGAAGTGGCCAATGCTCAAAACTGTCGCCGCTCAGCGCAAGCGGCGCGATGCCCCAGAGCGGGCGGGCAAATCCCTCCAGATCGGCCGCGGCCCGGTCGAAATGCGCGGCGGTGCCGCTGAGGGTTACCCTTGCCCCACCCGGTGAAAAATAGGGGAGCAGGGGCGCGAAACTGTCATCGAGCGCACGCCGGACATCGGCGCGGGTCTTGAGCGGATTGCCATGCAGCGGGTTGAAACGGGTCATCGGATCATTGTTTGCCGCATCATGCATTACGTGTCGCCTTTCCCGTCTTTTTCGCATTGCCTGCGGTCTCTCCCGCCACCAGCTGCACGCCCAGCTGCACCTGCCGGGCATTGGCGGAAGGCTCTGTCAGCCGGCGGCGCATCAGTTCCACCGCCTCGCGGGCGATTTCACGGCGATCGACGCGGATGGTGCTGAGGCGGGGAGTGGACAGTTCCGCAAAGGGCAGGTCGTCGAAGCCGATGATGGAAATATCGTCGGGAACGGCGAGGCCAAGTTCCTGTGCCGCTCCCAGCGCGCCGAGCGCGATCGCATCGTTCATGCAGAAAATACCGGTGAGATCGGGGTTTTTGGCGAGCAGCTGGCGAACCGCATCGCCTGCCTGACCGAAGCCGCTATCCACTGTCGTGAGCAGGAATTCCTCATAGACGGTTCCTTGCTGTTCAAGGATGGTTTGGCGGAAGCCGCGCATGCGTTCGCGTATGGTGTGGCGGTGGTGCGGGCCGATATAAGCGACCTTGCTATGGCCGAGTTCCAGCAGCCGCCGTGCCGCCAGCGCGCCTCCGTAAAAGTTGGAAGGCGAAACGCAATCGAGCATCATCGAGGGATCGGCACTGTTGACCAGAACCGGCTGCAGCACGCCCTGCGTGATGCGATGGATGATCTCATCCTCAGGGTCGAGGCCGATGGCGAGAAGGCCGTCCGCTTCGCAGACGCGCTGCGTCAGGGCGTCATCCACCTGTTTCTGGTGCAGCAGCCGAATGTCGAGTTCGAACCCATCCGTCTGGGCAAGGCTGCGCAGCATGTCGAAAATATCGTGATAAAACGCGCCGATATCGCCGGTCGCACGCTCGGCGGACATGAGGGCGAGCACCTTCTTGCCTTCCAGCGGCACGCTGCCCGTCTGGCTGGTGACCGGCCGTAGCGGATAACCGAGTTCCGCCGCCACCCCCAGAACCTTGGTCTGGATCGAAGCGCTGATACCCTTTTCGCCTGCCAGAACCCGCGAGACGGTGCTGATGGAGACGCCGGCGCGCTGGGCGATATCCGACTGGCGCGGGCGGCTGATGTCGGGCGTATCGTTCATATCGTCTCCTGCGCTTGCAAAAAAATCTATTGTGATGCAAATATTGCAAACTAAGAAAATTTGCAAGAATTTAAGTGACATCTGAAAAATTTGCAAAACGCGGGAGGAGCAGATGCAAATGATCGATAGACGTGGATTTCTGGTGACGGCGGCGCTGGCCGGCCTGGGGGCCGCGGCGGGCGGTTTTCGCGCGATGGCGGCGGAAACCCGGCTTCGTTGCGTATGGTGGGGCTCGGCAGACCGCAACAAGCGCACCAATGAGGTGATTTCGCTCTACCAGAAGGCCGATCCGCAAACGGTGGTAAGCGGCGAGATGATTGCCGGTTCCGACTACTGGACCAAGCTTGCGACCTCCATGGCGGGGCGCAATGTCGCCGATATCTTCCAGCTCGAACCTTCCACGATTGCCGATTATTCCGGCCGTGGCGCCTGCATGGAACTCGACCAGTTCGTCGGCTCGGCGCTTGATCTTTCCAACTTCGGCAAGAGCGAGATCGATCTTTGCCGTATCGATGGCAAGCTTTATGGCGTTGGCCTCGGGCTCAACTCCTTCTGCATGATGTATGATGCCGAGGCGCTGAAGGAAGCGGGCGTCTCCATGCCGGCGGGGCAGATCACGTGGACGGCATTGGCAGAGCTGGCGCGGGATTTCAAGAAGAATGGCCCGGCAAAGCGAAACTACTGGGCGGTGCCCTATGGCGCGCGGTATCATTATGTTTTCGATGTGTGGCTGCGCCAGCGTGGCAAGCTCCTGTTCCAGGATGGCACCATCGGTTTCAATAAGGAAGACGCCAAGGAATGGTTCGCCTACTGGGAGAAGCTGCGCGAGGACAAGGTCTGCGTTTCCGCCGATATCCAGACGCGTGATGACAATACCATCGAATCCAACGCTTTGACGCTTGGCAATTCGGCCATCGGTTTTGCCTATTCCAACCAACTCGTGGGTTACCAGGCGCTCAACAAGAAGACGCTGTCCATCGGCATGTTGCCCGGTGAGGGTGAGGGCAAGCCGACCGGACATTATTATCGGCCGGGTCTTATCTGGTGCATTTCCTCCACCTCCACCAATCCGGAAGCGGCGGCGAAGTTCATCAACTTCTTCGTCAACGATGTTGACGCCGGCAAGGTTCTGGGTGTCGAGCGCGGCGTGCCGCCGGCGAAAAAGGTGCGCGAGGCGGTGTTGCCAAGCCTCAACGAGACCGAACGCAAGACGGTGGATTATATCGAGGGCCTGTCCGGCAAACTCGATCCCTATCCGGAACCCGCCCCGATCGGCGCCAATGAATTCGACCGTGGTGTGATGCGGCCGATTGCCGATTCGCTTGCCTTCGGTCGCGCCAGCGTCGATGAGGCGGCGCAGAATCTTGTCGACACCGGCACGCGGACCCTGCGCAAGCGCGGTTGACGACAAAAAGGGCACCGCCACGCGGTCTCGCAGCCGTGTGGCGGTGCTTTTTTCATTGATTGCGAGAGGATCGCGAGGGGATGAGCGGCGCTTTACGCTCTCTACTACGGCTTTATGACAAACAGGACTGGACAAGGGCAGGGCATTTAAGCCAGAAATTCTGATCTGGATCGATAAATCTGAAGATTAGACAATGGCGCCCAATTTCCTCCTCGTTGATGCTGAAAAAGAATTCGATGTGCTGAAGGCGGCCGCCTCGCTGATCCGCGTGCAGATATTGAAATTGCTGCATGAGTCCAGTGGTCTGAACGTCAACGAGATCGCCCAGAGGTTGGCGCTGCCGCAATCCACCGTATCGGCCGGCGTGGCGGTTCTCGAAGAGGCGGGGCTGCTGCGAACGGAGACGCGAAAGGCGCGCAAGGGCAGCCAGAAAATCTGCTTTGCCACCTGCGACGAGCTTATCGTTTCCTTCCGGAAACCGGAGACGCCGGCAGCTTCCAACTATATTGCAGTAGCGATGCCGCTCGGTCTTTATACGCAGAGTTCGGTCACCGCGCCCTGCGGCATCTGCTCGCCGGAGGGTATCATCGGGCTGCTGGATGTGCCCGATACATTCATGGATCCGGACCGTATGAAGACGGCGCTGCTGTGGCTGACCTCGGGTTTCGTGGAGTATCAATTCCCCAATAATGCCAAGATTCAAGGTCGGGACGTCGAGGAAATCGAGTTTTCGATGGAAGTCAGTTCCGAGGTGCCGGGAACCCACAGCAACTGGCCATCCGATATCACGCTATCGGTAAATGGCAAGGAAATCGGTGTCTGGACCTCGCCCGGCGACTTCGGTGACAAGCGGGGCGTCTTTACACCAGACTGGTGGAAACTCTCCGGGTCCCAATATGGCATGCTGAAAACCTGGCGCATCACGCCACAGGGAACCTATGTCGACGGAACGCGAATTTCGGACGTCACGCTTGCGGATATCGATCTCGTCAGCCATCGGTCCATCCGGTTGCGCATCGAGGTCAAGGCCGATGCAAAACATCCCGGCGGATTGAATATATTCGGCCGCGGTTTCGGCAATTACGATCAGGACATCGTCCTGCGCCTGCGTACCGCGGGCTGAACCCCTCAATTTTCAAAAGTATGATTTTCGCGGTTGACAGGCGCGGATTCCCTCGGCAACTATATTATCAAATATGGTTCATATCATATTTTAAGATATAAATGCGCAGGGAGGAGAGCCTATGAAAGCGCGGGTTTCAGTCCACCGGGACTTCCGGATTGGGCGTATCGACGATCGTCTGTATTCCGCCTTCATCGAACATATGGGGCGTGCGATCTATGGCGGGATTTATGAGCCCGGCCATCCGCAGGCGGATGCGAACGGCTTTCGCAAGGACGTCCTGAAATTCGTGCAGGACCTGAAAATCCCGGCCATCCGTTATCCCGGCGGCAACTTCGTGTCTGCCTATCGCTGGGAGGACGGCATCGGCCCGCGCGACCAGCGCCCCATCCGTCTCGACCTTGCCTGGCGTTCGAAGGAAACCAACCAGATCGGCATCAACGAATTTGCCGACTGGGCGCAGATGGCCGGTATCGAGATGATGCTTGCCGTCAATCTCGGTTCCCGTGGTCTGGATGATGCCCGCAACTTCCTCGAATATGTGAATTTCCCAGGTGGTACGGCGCTCAGCGATCTGCGCCGCAGCCACGGCACGGAAAAGCCCCACGGCGTGAAGATGTGGTGCCTCGGCAACGAGATGGACGGCCCCTGGCAGATCGGCCACAAGACCGCAGTGGAATATGGCCGTCTGGCCAACGAAACCGCCAAGGCTTTCAAGGGCTTCGACCCGACAATTGAAGCGATCGTCTGCGGCAGCTCCAATGACGGCATGCCGACTTATCCCGAATGGGAGCGCGAGGTGCTGGAGGAATGCTACGAGAATGTCGATCACATCTCGCTGCACAAATATTTCGGCAATAACAGCCGCGACACGCTCAATTATTTCGGCAAGATCGAAGAAACCGGGCGCTACATCCAGACCATTGCCGGTGTCATCGATTACGTGAAGGCGAAGAAGCGCGCCAAGAACGACGTGTCCATCTGCTTTGACGAATGGAACGTCTGGTATCATATTCGCGAAGACGACGGCAAACGTATCAAGAGCTGGGACTGGCCGGAAGCGCCGGCACTTCTGGAAGAGACTTATAACTTCGAGGATGCGCTTTTTGTCGCCGGTCTGCTCAATGAGTTCATCCGCCGTTCGGATCGCGTGCGCATCGCCTGCATCGCCCAGCTCGTCAATGTCATCGCCCCCATCCGGGCGGAAAAGAACGGTCCGGCCTGGCGCCAGACGATCTATTACCCCTATCAGTTCGCCTCGCTTTATGGTCGCGGCGTTGCGCTGAATGTCGCGGTCGATTGCCCGACCTATGATTGCAACGCGGCCGATGACGTCAAATATCTCGACGTCGCCGGTGTCTATGATGAAGCCGAAGGTATGGTGACGCTGTTCGTGCTGAACCGGCATCTCACCGAGGCGGCCGATATCAATGTCAGCCTCACCGGGTTCTCGTCGGCAACACTCGACCTGCATCTTGCCATGGCGGGATATGACCTGCGTGTCGGCAACGGGCCGGATCAGCCGGATCGCGTCGTGCCGACGCCGGGCAGCGGCGTTGGCGTCGAAGACGGGGCGTTGAAGGGTTCCGTGCCGGCACTGTCCTATCATGTGCTGCGGCTGAAGGTTCAGTGAGGCGGCCATGGGTGTCCGTCTCAACAATATAGCCAAGTCCTTCGGATCTTTCGCAGCGATCCGGGATGTCTCGATGGAAATCCCGACCGGCAGCTTTGCGGTCTTTGTCGGGCCTTCCGGTTGCGGTAAATCCACGCTGCTGCGCATGATTGCCGGTCTTGAAGAGACCAGCGGCGGCCGCATCGCCATCGACGACCGTGATGTCACGGCCGTCGAACCGGCCGAACGCGGCGTCGCCATGGTGTTCCAGAACTATGCGCTTTATCCGCATCTCAGTGTGTTCGAGAACATGGCTTTCAGCCTGCGGCTTGCGCGCCGCCCGAAAGCCGAGGTGAATGAAAGGGTGGGCGAGGCTGCCCGCATCCTGCAGCTTGAAGACCATCTGCATAAAAAACCGTCGCAGCTTTCGGGCGGCCAACGGCAGCGCGTGGCGATCGGCCGCGCCATCGTGCGGCAGCCGAAGGTCTTCCTTTTCGACGAGCCGCTTTCGAACCTCGATGCGGAGCTGCGCGTCCAGATGCGGCTGGAACTGACGCGTCTTCACCGCAAGCTCGGCGCCACGATGATCTATGTCACGCATGACCAGGTGGAGGCCATGACGCTTGCGGACAAGATTTTCGTGCTGAAAGGCGGCGTTGTGCAGCAGGCGGGTGCACCGCTCACTCTTTATGACGATCCTGATAACCGGTTCGTGGCGGGCTTCATCGGCTCGCCGGCGATGAACTTCTTGCAGGCGCAGATTGTCGAACAGCGAAACGGCGTCGTGACGCTTTCCCTCAATGGTGGCCAGAGACATCTCGAAGCGCGGCTTTCGCAGCCTGTTTCCGCTGGCCAGCGGGTCGAAATCGGCGTTCGGCCGGAGCATCTGACGATCGCGCAGGATGGCGCCCTGCCTGTCAATGTCGAGGTGGCGGAGGAGTTGGGGGATGTTTCCTATCTCTACACACGCGCGGCCTCGGGCAAGGAAATCATCGTGCAGCGGCAGGGCTCGCGCGAAAGTCTGGATGGCCGGTCCGTCCCGCTGAGCGCCTCGCCCGACCACATCATGGTTTTCGATAGCGACGGCAAAAGATTGCGATAGGCGCGAGGAGGCGCCTTTCGATGCAGCAGACCGCCCCAGCAGGGGTGTTTCCACATAAACGGGAGGAGTGAACGATGCGACTGATCAAGACATTGCTTGTTGGCACGGTTCTGGGTTTGACGGCCCTGCCGGCGCTGGCCAAACAGGATATCGTCTGGTGGGACTTTCTGTCCGGCGGTGACGGCGTGCGCATGAAGGCGCTGATCGATGCCTTCAACAAGGAGCACCCGGATATTCAGGTCAAGGGTACGACGCTGGAATGGGGCGTCCCCTTTTATACCAAAGTGCGAACCGCCTCTGCCGTCGGGGAAGGACCCGATGTCATGACCTATCACTTGTCGCGCGCGCCGCTTGCCCTGCAAGAAAAGGTGCTGAGCGAGATCACGGACAAGGACCTGGAGGAAGCCGGCCTGAAGAAGGACGATTTCTTCAGCGCGCCGCTCGAGGCGGCCACCCATGATGGCAAGCTTTATGCCGTGCCTTTCGATATTCACGCGCTTATTCTTTATTACAATGCCGATCTTCTCAAGGGCTCGCCCTATATCGATGCCGAAGGCAAGTTGACCGGCATCAAGACGATGGATGACTTTGAGAAGGCGTTGGCTTGGGCGAAGGAGAAAGGCGTTGAGACGCCGGTGACCTACCAGTCCGGCGGTGAAGCCGGTGTCTGGCGCGTCTTCTACACCCTGTTCTCGCAGCAGGGCGGTGAACTCGTCACCAATGGCGAGGTGCTGGCCGGTGACAATGCCGAAAAGGCCGCCAAGGCGATCGACACCATGTCGAAATGGCGCGAAAACGGCTGGGCGCCTGAGCAGGCGGAATATCCTGCCTCGGTTGCGCTCTTCTCCGCCGGAAAATCCGTCTTCCAGCTGAATGGCGTCTGGGAAGTGCCGACCTACAAGGACCTGGAGAAAAACGGCAAGCTGGGCTTCAAGTGGAGCGCAGTCGAGGTTCCGCCTTTCATGGGCAAACGCGCCACCTGGGCGGATTCACACGCCTTTGCCATTCCCAATCAGGGTGACAAGACCGTTTCGGGCGAGAAGCGCGCCGCCGTGATGAAGGTGATCGGCTGGATGGAAAAACACGCCATCAGCTGGGCCGATGCCGGTCATATCCCCGCCTATAAATCGATCACCGAAAGCGGCGAATACAAGGCGATGCAGCCGAACGCGACCTATGCATCGCTGGCGGAAGCGGCGGTGTTCGATCCGAAGACGACGATCACCGGTGTTGCCTCGCCTGCCTATGATGCCGCGCTCAACGTCATCGCGCCGGCCATTCAGGGCTTCATGAGTGGCACGGATGCGGTGGCACAGATCAAGGACGAGCTGCAAAGCAAGCTGAAGTAACGGAAACCTGCCCTCCGGCCTCTCGCCGGAGGGCAGCACGCAATGCGCAAGGTCCCGGAGATATTCCATGGCTATGATTGAAAACCGGCGCAAGAAATCGCTGATCGCGCTGTCGATGGTGGCGCCGTTCATCGTGGTCTTCGTCACCTTCTTCCTTTATCCGCTGATCGAGATGGTGCGCATCAGTTTCACCGATGCGCCGCTGATTGGTGACGGTGACTGGGTAGGGTTTGCGAACTACGCAAAACTGCTGAGCGACCGTCTCTTCGTCACCTCTTTGAAAAACAACGGCTATTTTGTGCTTCTGACCGTCGTGCCGACGACAGTCATCGCGCTCATGATCGCTCTTGCCGTCAGCCGCCTGTCGGGCGTGAAGCAGACGATCGCCATGAGCCTGTTTTTCCTGCCCTATGTGCTGCCGGTTTCGGTCGTCACGGAAATCTGGGCATGGATGCTCGATCTGCAGTTCGGCATTCTCCAGCCTGTCATCTCGCTGATTGCCGGAAAGCCGGTCGCGGTTTTCAAGAACCCCTATTGGGTGATGCCGATGGTCGCCGTCGTGACCATCTGGTGGACGAACGGCTTTAACGTGCTGCTGTTCATCGCCGGGTTGCGCAATATCCCGACCGAGCTTTACGAGGCTGCCTCGCTCGATGGCGCAACGACCTGGCAACGCTTCTGGCGGGTGACATGGCCGCTTCTCTGGCCCGTCACCGCACTGGTTCTCACGCTGCAACTCATCCTGCAGCTGAAGATATTCGATCAGATCTATCTCCTGAGCGGTGGCGGGCCCTTCAATTCCAGCTTTGTGCTTCTGCTCAAGGTCTATCGCGAGGCGTTCCAGCTGAACAATGGCGGTTATGCTTCCGCCGTTTCCACCGTGCTCTTCCTGCTGATCGTCATCGTTTCCATTCTTCAGTTCCAGTTGCTGCGCATCCGGAGGAATTCATGAGCTTCGCGAGGAGACTAGAAAACGTCGTTCTGACCCTGCTGACATTTTCGGCGGCGCTCGTGTGGATTTTTCCGCTCTATTGGGGTTTCGTGACGTCTTTACGCTCGGATAATAATGTCGCGGGCAACATGTCGCTGTTGCCCGATGAGTTCCAGCTGGGAGCTTATGTGAATGCCATATTCAACACGCGGCTGTTGACCTGGTATGTGAATTCCATCGGAACCGCCGCAATCGTCACGGTTTCCGTCCTGCTGATTTCGATGTTGTGCGCCTACGCCCTCTCGCAGATCCGTTTTCCGGGACGCCGCCTGCTGTATGGCATCGTGCTGGCGAGCTTCATGGTGCCGGCGCAGACGCTTGTGGTCACCCAGTTCATCCTGATGAAGAACCTCAACCTCATCAACACCTGGGCGGGCATCATCCTGCCACAGCTCATCACGCCCATCGTCATCATCGTTTACAAGCAGTTCTTCGACAGCGTGCCCAAGGAAATGCGCGAAGCCGTGGTTCTGGATGGTGGCGGCGAATACACCATTCTTTTCAAGGTCTATCTGCCGCTGAACTGGGGCATCACCACCGCTCTCGCCATCGTGACCTTCATCACGGTGTGGAACGCCTTCTTCTGGCCTTTCCTCGTGATCACCTCTGAAAACATGATGACGATCCCCGTCGGCATCACGCAGGTCAACGATACTTTCGGCATTGTTTATGCACGCTTGATGGCCATTGCCATGCTGGCCGCCCTGCCGGTCATCATCGCTTATGTCGTCTTCCAGCGCCGCGTGACGGAAGCGATCATGATCTCATCAGGCGTGAAGGGGTGAGGCCGGCTCGATTGCTTGTCCGGCGCGGGCAGAGAGTTTTCTAAACCGCGACGGACATATCTTGCGCGAGGCTCAGACCGCGAGCAGCTTCTCGTTGTTGCCGCGGGCAGTTTCCACCGCGCCTTCCGTTTCAATGCGCTTGCCGGTGGCCGGGTCGAAGAAATGGAGATGGGCGGCGGGAAGCTCCATGTGAATGCGCTGGCCGGGTTTTACCAGGAGATCTTCACCGATGGCGGCGGAGAAGGTTTCGCCGGCAATATCCGCATGTACGATGCGGCCGGAGCCAAGTTCTTCGACAAAATCCACCACAGCCGGCACGCCGGGGCCATCCATGCTCACCACGCATTGTTCCGGGCGGATGCCGACCGTCACGTTGCGGCCGCGCAGTTCCAGCGCGGTTTCGGGGAAGAGTTTCACCGGCGTGCCGGAAAGCATCACGGCAGGGGTTTCCACTTCCACCTTTGTGGTGAAGAGGTTCATGGCGGGGGAGCCGATGAAGGAGGCGACAAAGGTGCTGGCCGGGCGGTGATAAATATCGAGCGGATGGCCGACCTGCTCGACATTGCCCTTGTTCATCACCACCAGCCGGTCGGCCAGTGTCATGGCTTCCACCTGGTCATGGGTAACGAAAATGGAGGTGGCCGAGAGGCGCTGGTGCAGCTTGCGGATTTCGGCGCGCATGGAGACGCGCAGCTTGGCGTCGAGGTTGGAGAGCGGCTCATCGAAGAGAAACACAGCGGGTTCGCGGATGATGGCGCGGGCCATGGCCACGCGCTGGCGCTGGCCGCCGGAAAGGGCGGCCGGCTTGCGTTCCAGATAGTCGGACAGGCCGACGATTTTGGCGGTCTCCTCGATGCGGCGCTGGCGTTCGGCCTTGGGAACGCCGGCGACTTTCAGCGCATAACCGATATTGCCGGCCACCGACATATGCGGATAAAGCGCATAATTCTGGAACACCATGGCGCAGCCGCGCTCACGCGGCTCCAGCGTGTTGACAACGCGCCCGCCAATGGCGATCTCGCCCGAGGTGATGTCCTCCAGGCCGGCGATCATGCGCAGAAGCGTGGATTTGCCACAGCCCGAAGGGCCGAGAATGACGACGAATTCGCCGGAGTCGAAAGAAAGGTCCACCCCGTGCAGGGTTTGCGTCTTGCCATAGGATTTGCGGACCTGACGAATATCGATCTGAGCCATGATAGAAAACCTTGTTGTTGAAAGCCGCGCGTCACTTGTCGGACGAGACGAGGCCACGGACGAACCAGCGTTGCAGGAAGGCCACGACGAAAAGCGGCGGCAAGATGATGATGAGGGAACCGGCCAGCGTGACGTTCCAGTCCGGCGTCCCGTCTTCGGCGGGCAAAAGCGCCCTCAGCGACATCATCACCGTCTTGTAGGAAGGGTCGGTGATCATCAGCAGCGGCCACAGATACTGGTTCCAGGCATAAACGAACATGATGGTGGTGAGCGCCAGCATGTTGGTGCGCGAGAGCGGCAGCAGCATATCGACGAAGAAACGTGCGGCGCCCGAACCGTCCATGCGGGCCGCTTCGGCCAGCTCGTCGGGGATCGTCATGAAGAACTGCCTATAGAGAAAAGTGCCGGTGGCGGTGGCCACAAGCGGCAGGGTCAGTCCGGCATAGGAGTTCAGGAGGTTCCATTCTAGCGTCAACTCGATGCCGAACAGGCCGAGAATGGAGCGGACCGGCTGGAAAAGGTCGGCGGCGACCGAATAGGTCGGGACCACGCGCACTTCGAGCGGCAGCATCAGGGTGATGAAGACCGTCCAGAAGAACAGGTGTTTCAGCGGCGAGCGGAAGAAGACGATGGCGAAGGCGGTGAAGGCGGAGAGGGCCACCTTGCCGATGGTCACCAGCGTCGCCATGATCAGGCTGTTCAAGAGGGCGTTGCCGAGATTGGCGCGTGCCCAGGCGGCCTGCGCATTGGCGAAAAATTCGCCCTGCGGCATGAAGCTGAACGGCACGCTGTTGACCTGCTGAACCGTCTGGCTGGCGCCGGAAATGACGACGAGGAAAGGGCCGATGAGCAGGAGAAAGCCCGCCACCATGATCGTATAGGTCAGGGCGTCGGCATAGGGTGTGCGCTGGATCATCGCCGCCTCACTTGTAATGGACTTGCCGCTCGACGAAGCGGAACTGAACGAAGGTGAAGACCATGATGAGGCCGATGAGGACGAGGCTCTGCGCCGAGGCGCCGGAATAGTTCAGCCCCTCGAAGGCCTCGCTGACGATGCGATAGACCATCACTTCCGTGGCGTGGTTGGGACCACCCTCGGTCGTGGAGGCGACGATGCCGAATGTATCGGCGCCGACGAAACCTTCGGTCATCATGATGACGGTCAGGAAGAACAGGGTGGGCGCAAGCAGCGGCACCTGGATGTCGATGGCGCGGCGGATCGGCCCGGAGCCGTCCATGGCAGCGGCCTCGGTCAGCGAGCGCGGCACCGATTGCAGGCCGGCGAACAGGAAGATGAAGGTGTAACCCGCCCATTTCCAGATGAAGATGACGATGATGAGGGTCAGCGCATGTTCATTATATTTGGCGGGATTCCAGATATCCGGCCACCAGGCGTTCAGGGAGGCGGCGAGACCGCGTTCCGGCGACAGGATGAAACGGAAGGCCATGCCAGCGGCGGGACCGGCGATCGCATAGGGCAGGATATAAAGCACCCGGAAGAAACCGGAGCCGGGAAGCTGGCGATCGACCGCAAGGGCCAGCACGAGGCCGATGAGAATGGCAAAAAACGGCCCGACGATGGCGAAGGTCAGGCTCGTGACAATCGATTGCCAGTAGAGCGGATCGCCGAAGGTTTCCACGAAATTGGCAAGGCCGACAAATTCCGCCGGGCCGCCGAAGGGTGGTTCGAGGGTGAATGCCCAGTTCAGCACCGCGACAACCGGCCAATAGAAGAACAGAAGGATGAGCAGGAACTGCGGCAGGGCGAAGAGCACAGGCAGCCATGTGCTTTTGAAAACGGTACGTTTTTCCATTGGAGACCGGCAATGTTCGAGATTCTAGGCGGGCCTGCCCGGAGTATGTCCGGACAGGCCTTATGACGGCAACGAAGACGGGCTTAGTTCAACTTGGCGCCTTCATAGGTCTTTTCGAAGCGGCGCAGGCCGGTATTGGAGCGCTCCACGGCCTTGTCGAGTTCGGTCTGGATATCGGCGTTCTGCATGAAGATGGCTTCGAGCGAGGTCGCGACTTCCTTACGGATCTGCGTGAAGCCGCCGAGACGGATGCCGCGGGTATATTCGGAAGGCGGCGTAAACGTCAGGCTTTCGATTGCCTTTTCGCGACCCTTATAGGGAGCCTTGTCATAAAAGCCGTTGGCCTTCATGGCGTCGAAGCCCGTCTTGGTGACCGGGATGTAGCCGGTGACCGTCGACCACCACTCAACCATGTCTGGCTGGGCGATGAAGTTCAGGAATGCGGCGGCACCCTTGTATTCGGCGTCCGGGCGACCGGCCATGACCCACAGCGAAGCGCCGCCGACCAGCGAATTGTGACGCTCGGTGCCCTTCCAGATCGGCAGCATGGCGACGTCCCACTTCACACCTTGCGGCATGGCCTTGCCGACCGTGCCGTGGCCCGCGATCGACGACATGAACATCTGGCAGGTCTGCGAGGTGAAGGCGGGAAGAATGTCCATGCCGAGCTGCTTGGTCTTGACGACGAACAGCTTCTCGTCCTGCATCTTCTTGAAGAATTTGACATGATCAACAAATTTGGTCTTGTTGATTGTCAGTTCGGCATCGAGACCCTGATAGCCATTGCCCTTGGTGGCGATCGGCTGGTTGTGGATGGCGGAGAACTGCTCCATCAGCATCCAGGTGTCGAAATTGAAGGCGAGCGGGCATTCGAAACCGGCGGTCTTCAGCTTCTTGGCAGCCTCTTCGACCTGTTCCCAGGTGTCGGGCTTGAAGGTGATGCCGGCTTTTTCGAAGGCATCGACATTGTAATAAAAGACGGCGGTGGAGGAATTATAGGGGAAGGAGTTCAGCTCGCCCGAAGCCGTGGCGTAATAATTGGCGATGCCGGGGAAATAATTGTTCCAGTCGATCTTGTAGCCGTTGTCGGCCATCAGCTTCTTGGCGGGAACGAACGCCTTGGACAACATCATGTCCAGCGTGCCGGCGTCGTAGATCTGGGTGATGGCGGGCTGCTTCTTGGCGCGATAGGCAGCGATGGTGTTCTGCAGGGTGGTTTCATATTCGTTCTGCGATGTGCAGACGATCTCGAAGTCGGCCTGGGAATCGTTGAACTTCTTGCAGGTTTCCTGAACGCGGTCGCCGAGATCGCCGGAAAGGCCGTACCAGAATTCGAACTTGGTCTTTTCTGCGTGGGCAGCCGTGGCGCCGAAGGCGGCGGCGACGGCGATGCCGGCCACGAAGGAAGTCAGAGCGGAAGATTTCATGAGTTGAGCCCCGTTGATGGAATGATGGCCTATTCGGCAAGGACATCACGTCCCCGGCACGAAGCCACGGGCTCTGCTAACAGCCGTCTTTGACGGATCGCTTACATTTTGTTGAACGTTTTATGATGACTGGCCGCGCAGGGTGTTCTGCGCGGCAGTGAACGTGACTTAAATCAAAGAAATCGGATTTTTTCTTTATTTTTCAGTATTTTGAGATTTCGTCTTCACTTCTCTACTTGCTGCTGAGTCGGTCGTTTGTGTCAACCGCGACGTGCGGCTTCGATGGCGGCGACGTCGATTTTCTTCATATCCATCATCACGTCGAAGGCGCGTTTGGCCTCCGCGCCACCGGCGGCCATGGCCTCCATCAGTACGCGCGGCGTAATCTGCCAGGAGACTCCCCATTTGTCCTTGCACCAGCCACAGGCACTTTCTTCACCGCCATTACCGACGATGGCGTTCCAGTAGCGATCGGTTTCTTCCTGATCTTCGGTCGATATCTGGAATGAGAAAGCCTCGCTTTGTTTGAAGGCCTGTCCTCCATTGAGGCCGATGCAGGAAACGCCTGCTACCGTGAATTGCACGGTCAGCACGTCACCTTTCTTGCCGGAGGGATAGTCGCTCGGCGCATGATGCACGGCCGTCACCGCGCTATCGGGAAATGTCTCGGCATAAAATCTGGCGGCCGCTTCCGCATCCTTGTCGTACCAGATACAGATCGTGTTCTTCTCCATGTGCATGATCCTCCCAAGTTGAATTCTGTCCCAGCCACCGGAAATTCAAGCGACCGATTGTCCGTCCCCTATCAGGCATAAAATGCGGCCGTGCGGAAAACGTTCCGAAAATTCCGGTCCCGCGGTCGCGCCGAAGGTCAGAGCCAGCGCCTCACCCTGCGCCGATAGGCATCATAGGCCGGGCCGAGTTCTTTGGTCAGCAAGCGCTCCTCGATGCTGACCTGCAGCACCACCGCGACAATGAGGGCGATGGCGACGGCAAGCTGAAGGACCGAGGTGAATACCAGCGTCAGTCCAACAAAAAGCATGATCTGCCCGACGAAAACAGGGTTTCTGGAAAGGCCGAAAGGTCCGGTATCGACGATGGTGCCGAGATAGCCTTCAGCGGCGCCGATGCGCCATGATTTGCCCATGTAATGCTGTGCGTAAAGTGCGATCACGCTTCCCGCCAGTACCATCGCCAGCCCAAGGGTGCGGATAACTGCGCCAGCATCACGGCGCTCCAGAAGCCAGATGCTGTATTGCGGTTCCAGCCAGAGCGTGACAAGCGGCAGAAGGGCGCCGAGGAAAAAGGCAAAGCGGAAAAGCATGGCGGGAACAGTTTGCCGCTCACGACCCTTTGCAAAAAGCCAGATCGGCTCACCCGATCGCGTCGCCAGCCGGGCCGTCAATAATAAAAATCCGCCGATATAAGCCCACACAGCAAGCACGGCTATCATGTCGATCATGTCTTCTCCCCCCCGAAAGCATTTCCGAGCCCTGCGATCTCCAGAAAAGGCAAGCCTCCGACTCGGAACGTAAATCGAGACATGACTATTGCATCGTCATGACATCGGCCAAGTGCGATTGCGCCACGTTTTGAAAATGGGTCAGGAAATTGCCGGCATTCGTCGCGCAGCCTCAATCATGATGACGAAAGTCAATATTATCCTTAAATATTATTTAATAATGCAATCATAATATTCATGAATAATTTTCGATAAGAACTTTACTTTCATCGGAGGACTGTGCGTGACTATTCTTGATCGTGGTGCCAATGCTGTCGCGGTTCTCGCCGCGCTTTCCAAATCCCAGGCCATCATAGAATTCGACCTCTCGGGAAAGATTCTGACAGCCAATGAGAGTTTCTGCCGGGCGCTCGGCTACGAGCTTGCCGAAATCGTCGGCCGACATCACAGCCTGTTCGTTGAGCCCTCCGTCGTGTCGTCACCGGATTACAAGGCCTTCTGGTCCAAGCTTGCGTCCGGCCAGTTCGATCAGCGGCAATATAAGCGCATCGGCAAGGGTGGCCGCGAAGTGTGGATCGAGGCCTCCTATAATCCGGTGTTTCGCCGTGGCAAGCCGGTGAAAGTGGTCAAGATCGCCACCGATATCACCGAACGCAAGCTGAAGGCGGCGGAAGATGCGGGCAAGATCGATGCGCTGTCGCGGGCGCAGGCCATCATCGAATTTTCCCCTGAGGGCGAGGTCCTTACCGCCAACGACAATTTCCTGGCGGCGCTGGGGTATTCGCTCAGTGAAGTGCAGGGCAGGCATCATTCCATGTTCTGCGAACCGGCCTATACACAATCGTCAGAATACAAGCAGTTCTGGCAGAGGCTTGCCGGAGGCGATCTCGTTGCGGACGAGTTCATGCGGCTTGGCAAGGGCGGCCGCAAGGTCTTCATCCAGGCCTCCTATAATCCGATCTTCGATATGAACGGCAAGGTGTTCAAGGTCGTCAAATTCGCCACTGACGTGACCGGCCGCGTCGAGAATGTCGAGAAACTGGCGCAATGCCTCAACGATCTTGCTGAAGGCGATCTTGCGCAGAGCATCGACAAGCCTTTCATTCCTTCTCTTGAAAGACTGCGCACGGATTTCAACGCGGCTTCGGAAAAGCTGAAGAAGGCCATGACGCTGGTCTCCGAAAATGCCGGTGCGATTTCCTCGGGTTCGAACGAGATACGCTCTGCTGCCGATGATCTGGCCAGACGCACCGAACAGCAGGCCGCTTCGATCGAGGAGACGGCCGCCGCTCTTGAGGAGATCACCACGGCGGTCAATGATTCCAGCCGCCGGGCGGACGAGGCCGGCAAGATCGTCGCCCGCGCTCGCGACCATGCGGAGCATTCCGGCCAGGTGGTGCGTGACGCGATCAGCGCGATGGACCAGATCGAAAAATCGTCGCGCGAGATTTCCAACATCATCGGCGTAATCGATGAGATCGCCTTCCAAACCAATCTTCTGGCGCTGAATGCGGGTGTGGAAGCGGCGCGTGCGGGGGAGGCGGGCAAGGGCTTTGCCGTCGTGGCGCAGGAAGTTCGCGAACTCGCCCAGCGTTCGGCAACCGCGGCGAAGGAAATCAAGAGCCTGATCAATGCCTCGGGCGCGCAGGTGGAAAACGGTGTCGGCCTTGTCACCAGGGCTGGTTCGGCCCTGCAGGAGATCGCCGAGCAGGTGCGCGATATCAACACCAATGTCGTCGCCATCGTTGAGGCTGCCCGCGAACAGTCCACGGCGCTTGCCGAGATCAACCAGGCGGTCAATACGGTCGATCAGGGCACCCAGCAGAATGCGGCGATGGTGGAAGAGCAGACTGCCGCAAGCCATAGCCTTGCACGGGAAGCTGCGGCGCTGTTCGAACTTCTCGGGCAATTCCGGTTCGAGGATGCGCCACGATCGACCTCCTCCTCGCGCAACCGCTTCGAGCAGCAGACCACGCCTGTAAGCGCGCGCCATAGTGCATCTCGCCCGCTTGCGGCACGCGGTTCGGCTGCGGTTGCTATCAAGCATGAGGAGTGGCAGGACTTTTAAGGCAGGCTAAGTCGCCCTCAAGTCGGTACTGAGGGCGCACATTCTCTCGACGTCATCCGCGCACTGAAGCATAGCGGTGGATGTGGGATGACAGATCGTACCAAACTCTCCAACGTCATGCTCGGGCTTGTCCCTGATATCTGCAACCGATTGATTTTATTTGACGTGATTAGATCCTCGGCACAGGGCCGAGGATGACGCCGAAGGGATGTTTACTCTTCCCAACCAGCTTCAGGCCTCTGTCAAAAACCGGACAGCAGTGGGCAGGCCCGAGGATGAAGTCGGCATGATTGGTTTGGTCTTTTTCGGTGTTCGATATCTGATGACAAGCCCGAAAGCGGGGCATATCTTCCCCATTGACGGATAATCGGCACATCACGGTTGGAGTTTTCGGGGACACTCGCTTGGCAGGAATATCAACCAGCCGCATGGCTCTCGCCTTCTGTTTGCTTTTCTCAGCCTCCGGCGCGGCGAAAGCCGAGGAGCCCGCCCAGAAAAAGACCGCCTGCGCTTATTCCCATGATGTCGCGCCGGAACTATGCATCAATGCCGGCAGTTACAATAATGACCTTTGCCGCGCCATCGAGGTTCTCGCCACCCGCCACGCCGTTCCGCCTGATTATTTCGCCCGGTTGATCTGGCGGGAAAGCCTGTTCCGGGCCAGTGCCGTCAGTCCGAAAGGAGCGGAGGGTATTGCCCAGTTCATGCCCGGCACGGCACGGCTGCGTGGTCTCGAAGACAGTTTCAACATTATCGCCGCCCTTGAGGCCTCCTCGCGCTACCTGTCGGAACTGAACGTGCAGTTCGGTAATTTCGGTCTTGCCGCCGCAGCCTATAATGCCGGCGAGGCTGGGCTGCGGAATTTCATCGCCACCGGCCGTCTGCCGACGGAAACCCGCGACTATGTGTTTGCGATCACCGGATATCCCGTGGAAAACTGGAAGGACAATCCGCCGGAAAAGGCGGCTCCGGCGCTGGATGACAACCTTTCGTTTCTTGATGCCTGCGTGCGTCTGGCCGATACCCGCACCATGAACGATCCGGTTCTCATCGCCTCGGCCGACTGGGCGCCCTGGGGTGTGCAGCTTGCCGCGCATTATAATCCTGGTGTGGCCAACCGGCTTTTCACCCGGGCGATATTGCAGCTTTCGGAACCGCTGAATGCCGAACGAGCCCTGATCGTGCGGCAGCGGGGCGGGAATTTCGGCTCGCGGCCGCGTTATGCCGCCCGCATCGGCCGTGAGACCCGCACCGAAGCCAACACGCTGTGTGGCGAGATCAGGCGGGCGGGCGTTCCCTGCACCGTGTTCCGCAACCGTTAGCAGCGGCGAGCGCCGGACCGATATTTCTTCCCTCCACAGGCACGGCGATCATAACAAGTTGATCGGCTTTGCGGCCGTGCCATCTTTCGGGGCGACATGATCGTGCATAGATTTGCCGCCAATGCTGGCCAACAGGGGTTGGCTGCAGGTGTGGGGAATGTTCTGGAAATGAAGTGGTTTGAAACCGGATGTCTCGCGGCCGTTCTGGTCGTTGTTGCGGCGTGCACCAGCACCGGGGAGATGGGGATTTCCCGCACGGTTGCGGGTTTCGTGGGGCAACCGCGCGATGCCGCAATCGCACGGCTCGGCCGCCCGAACAAGGTCATCATCGAAAACGGCGAAACCGAATCCTATTGGTTGAAGGTCGATGTGGAGACCTATGCCGGGCTCAGCAACCGGCGCGAAATCAGGACCGTGGACGGACAGGCGCGGATTTCGGAAACCGAGGGCATGAAGATCAAGGAACATCGCCGCGATTGCATCATCAAGATCACCGCGAATGCCGCCTCCACCATCAAAACGAGCGAGATCATCGGTAATCCCGCCAATTGCGCGGATATTCTCAATCGCCCGGCTTCGTGAGGCGGTCCGTCGCAACCGCCCCGGTTGCCCGATGTCTCAAAGCTCCATCTTGATGGTCAGCATATATTCGGTGCCCTTCGCCCGGTCGCGCGTGCGGGAGACTTCAAGCGTGACCTTGTCCAGCTTGTGCCCGAGGCTTTCCTTGATCGTTCCGCCCGGCGTATCCTCGCGTCGGAACGAGGTGTTGCCGTAACCGACACCCATTTTGCGGGTGATGGCGTTGTCCGTATAGGTTCTTCCGAACATGGCGGAAGCCTGGCCGCTGCGCACCGTCGTCTCGAAGCCGCGGGAATCGATATCCCGATAGGCCGAGGCGGCAATCGAATTGTCCGAGCTGCTATAGCTGCCGCTCGCACTTATTTTGGCGAGGCGATGACCGTCGTGCTCGAGAGTGACATTGCCGTCGGCCGAAGGTCCGTAACGACCGCCGCTCATACTGTCCTTATAGGTGAAGCGGAAGCGGCCGCTGCGTGCATCGACCTGATAATTATAGGAGGCGTCGCCGCTGCGGATCTGAATGCCCGGCGCCGGTTCGCTGCCGAGGATCGGTGAAACCTTGTCTGCGAACTGGAACAGCGGTTTCGTGACCTGATCGAACTCCGACTTCGACAATTCCAGCGGCTTGCCATCCGGGTCGAACTTTCCGACCGCCAGGCAGGGGCGCTGGTTGATGATGCTTTTCAGGGCAAAGACCGTGCAATTGTCGCTGGTCGTGCCGGCAATCGCGGCATGCACGGAGTTGCGCAGGGTGTAGCTGCCGCAGCAGGAGAAGGCTTCATTGTCCACGCTCGCATCGCGCGTATATCCCGTGAAAACAATGCCGCTCGCCCCGTTGCTGAGACCTACATTGGCGAAATGCGGGCCGCTTTGCAGCGGAAACAGCTTCAATTGGCCCTGGTCGGCAAGCGTTTTCGGGTTGGAAGGTGATGGAAGCGGCATTCTTCTTCTCTCCTGAAACACGGGAACGGTGTGCTTTTTTTACCATCGTAAATTGAAGTCGCAACCCTCAACTGTACCCTGTGAAATATCCCGTTCCTGTGGATGAGGCTGAGCGCTGTTGTTACTGTGAGCCTCTGCGCATATGTTGGAGTACTGAATCTTGATTTCCGGGCACGACGGACACGCGCATAATGACCTCCCAGATGGATTTTTTTGCCCCCGCGGTCGCGCGGCTTCCTCAGGCTGAAAAGGGACGAAAGCCGGGTGGTCGCGACGCGGCGCCAAAGACCGGCATGGATGACGAGGCACTTGCCGCGCATCTTGAAACCACCGGCAATTATCGTGTCCTGCGCAGGCTGCAGCCGCGTCCGGTCGTCGACAGGCCAAGGCCGGAATTTCCGCGCCAGGGCGTGATCCTCGATACGGAAACGACGGGCCTTGATTATCGCACGGATGAGATCATCGAAATCGGGGTGATCACCTTCACCTTCGATGACCAGGGTGCGATCGGTGATGTCACTGGCATCTATGGCGGGTTGCGGCAGCCGGCTATTGCCATTCCCGAAGACATCACCCGCCTGACGGGGATTACCGACGAAATGGTGACCGGACAGTCTATCGACATGGCGCGGCTGACCTCTCTCATTGCCCATGCCGATCTGATCATCGCCCATAATGCCGGCTTTGATCGTCCATTCTGCGAGGCCTTCTCGCCGATCTTCCGTAACAAAGCCTGGGCCTGTTCCGTTTCGGAAATTGACTGGCGGGTGCGTGGTTTCGAAGGCAACAAGCTTGGTTATCTGATCGGGCAATCTGGCTATTTCCATGACGGCCATCGCGCGGTGGATGATTGTTTCGCCCTGCTGGAGGTGCTGGAACAAACCCGCCCCGGCCAGGAGGCCACGCCTTTTGCCGAGCTTTATGAAGCAAGCGGGCGTTCACGGGTGCGGATTTACGCGGAAAACAGCCCTTTCGACATGAAGGATCACCTCAAGAAGCGTGGGTATCGCTGGTCCGATGGTTCCGATGGCCGGCCGAAATCCTGGTGGGTGGAACTGCCGGAAGAGAAGCTGGAAGAGGAACTGCATTTCCTGCGCACTGAAATCTACCGCTGGGATGCCGATCCGACCGTGAAACATCTCACAGCCTTCGACCGCTTCAGGGCGGGATAGGCAAGGCGGTTTCCGGCTGCCGCCGCACCAAGTGTTTCCCTACGGAGAATATCTACAATCTGGCGTCAGATTGAATACAATTTTGCCAATCGATCGAAAACAATCGCTGCAAATTTAAGCAGCTATTTGGGCTACGGGTCGAGCGCCTTAAAAACCTCTTGTTATATCAATGGCTAAGCCGATTGGCACGCCTCCTGCATGACAAAGATGTCGCAGGAGAGTGTTTATGAGCAAAGCCGTCGCAATCGACATCGCGTCCGTATCCAAGATTTACGGCACCACCACCGCCGTGCATGCGATCAGCCTCAAGATACCGGCGGGAAGTTATTGCTGCCTGCTCGGGCCATCGGGCTGCGGCAAGACCTCGACGCTCAGAATGATTGCCGGGCACGAGAGCATTTCCAGCGGCGATATCAGGCTCGGCAATGTGGTGGTTACCGATCTGCCGCCGGCGCGGCGCGGCACGGCGATGATGTTCCAGTCCTATGCCCTGTTTCCGCATCTCGATCTCGTCGACAATGTCGCCTTCAGCCTCAAGATGAAGGGTACGGACAAGGAGAGCCGGCGTGACAAGGCGCTGGAGATGCTGCGGCTGATGCAGCTCGAACCCTATGCCAGCCGGCGTCCGGCCCAGCTTTCGGGCGGGCAGCAGCAGCGTGTGGCACTGGCGCGGGCGCTGATTACCGATCCGGAGGCGCTGCTGCTGGATGAGCCGCTTTCGGCGCTCGATCCGTTTCTCAAGATCCGCATGCGCGCCGAGTTGAAGAAGCTGCAGACCTCGCTCGGCATCACCTTCGTGCACGTCACCCACAGCCAGGAAGAGGCGATGGCGCTTGCCGATATCGTCGTCGTCATGAATGACGGCCGCATCGAGCAGGCAGCCACACCGCGTGAGGTATTCGAGCGCCCGGCCACCGCTTTCGTTGCCCGTTTCATGGGGGATCATAACGTCATCTCCGGCCGCTATCGCGAAAAAACGGGTGATCTCGTGACGCTTGAAGTGGCAGGCGGCGGCACATTTATTGCCAGCGGCACGGCCCCGGATGACGGTGCGGTCGATATTGCCGTGCGCACCGACCGTGTGCGCGTCGGCGAAGCTGAGCAGCCGGGCCTCGGTTTCACCGGCATCGTCTCGAATGTCGAATATCGCGGCGCGAGCGTGAAGATCGCCGTCACCGGCGCAGGTATCGAGGATTTCAACGTCATCCTCAGCGATGCCGCCTTTTTCGAAAATCCGGTCAGGACCGGCGACGCCATACCGCTTTCATGGAATGCGGCCGATGCCATCGTGCTCGGCCGGGTAGAGAAGTGACCCCAAAAATAACCAGAGGAGAACTTTGAAATGACCGATATCACCAACAGCAAGAAGGGCCTGTCCCGCCGCGGCCTTCTGAAGGCAGGCGCGGCCGCGACAGGTGCGGCGATCGGCTCCGGCCTCATCACCGGCTTCCCGACCATCTGGGCACAGAACCCCATCACCATCCGCCAGTTCGGCACCGGCGTCTCTAACCTCAACGCCATTGCCGAAAAGTGCAAGGCCGATCTTGGCATCACGCTGGAAATGACGGCGACGGATTCGGATGCGGCCGCTCAGCGCGCCGTCACCCAGCCGAATTCCTATGATATTGCCGATATCGAATACTGGATCCTCAAGAAGGTCTATCCGGCCGGCGTCATCCAGCCGATGGAAATCAAGAAGCTGAAATATTACGACAAGATCGTGCCGCTGTTCAAAAACGGCAAGCTGAAGCCTGACAGCGTCGTTGCACAGGGCACCGCGCCGCACACGGTCGGTTACGTCGAGAAGCCCGGCGACAAGACCTTCGCCAAGGGTGAGACAGATTATTTCACCATGGTCCCGACCATCTACAATGCCGATACGCTCGGCATCCGTCCCGATCTGGTCGGCCGCGATATCAGCAGCTGGGCCGATATCATGGACCCGAAGTTCAAGGGCAAGACTTCGATCCTCAACATCCCGTCCATCGGCATCATGGATGCGGCGATGATCATGGAAGCCATGGGCAACATCAAATATGCCGACAAGGGCAACATGACGAAGGAAGAGATCGACAAGACCATCGATTTCCTCATCAAGGCCAAGAAGGACGGCCAGTTCCGCGCTTTCTGGAAGAGCTTCGATGAAAGCGTCAACCTCATGGCCTCGGGCGAAGTCATCATCCAGTCCATGTGGTCGCCGGCCGTTGCTGCCGTCCGTTCCAAGGGTATCGCCTGCAAATACCAGCCGCTGAAGGAAGGTTATCGCTCCTGGGGCGGCGGTCTTGGCCTTGCGAAGCACCTGTCCGGCGCGAAGCTCGACGCGGCCTATGAATATATCAACTGGTACACCTCCGGCTGGGTCGGCGCTTACCTCAACCGTCAGGGCTATTATTCCGCCGCCATGGAAACAGCCAAGGAACACATGTCCGCCGACGAGTGGGGTTACTGGGTGGAAGGCAAGGCCGCGCAGGGAGATATCATCGCGCCCGATGGCAAGGTCATGGAAAAGGCCGGCGCCGTGCGCGACGGCGGTTCCTTCGAGGAACGCATGGGCAAGGTCGCCTGCTGGAACTCCGTCATGGACGAAGACCGCTACATGGTCCGCCGCTGGAACGAGTTCATCGCGGCCTGATGCTTTTAGGACGACACCGGCGGCAAGCGCCGCCGGTCAATTGCAACGACAGGCCCCCACCTCTCATCCGTCATCCTCGGGCTTGACCCGAGGATCTAACGAACCACCACATCAGACGTGGTTAGATCCTCGGGTCAAGCCCGAGGATGACGACGAGGGTGTGGAGGGCTTATCGACATGCTCGCTGGCGGCGTTGCCGCCGGTACTTCTGCAAATCCAGCGAAAGGCTCCCCATGGTGACGGTCAGACTCATCGGCGTCAGCGACAAAAAGGAAAAGCCGTCCCGCAGCTTCGCCCTGCCGCCAAAGCTCGTATCCTATATGCAGGCCGCTCCGCTTTTCCTGATCCTCGGCTTTTTCCTGGCCCTGCCGATCCTCATGATCGCCGTCGTCAGCTTCTGGGATTACGACTTCGCCCAGATGTATCCAGATTTCGTCACCTTCAATTATCTGGAGACGCTGGGCTCGTGGGTCACCTGGCAGACCTATCTCAACACGCTGAAATACGCCGCCATCGTCTGGGCGATCACGCTGTTCTGCGGTTTCTGGGTGGCTTATTTCCTCGCCTTCCACATTCGCACCACCACCATGCAGATGGTGCTGTTTCTCGTCTGCACGGTGCCGTTCCTGACCTCGAACATCATCCGCATGATTTCGTGGATTCCGGTTCTCGGGCGAAACGGTCTCGTCAACAGCGCATTGATAGGCACCGGCATCATTCCTGAGCCAATCGAGTGGTTGCTCTATTCCGATTTCGCCGTGGTGCTGGCCATGGTGCATCTTTATACGCTGTTCATGGTCACGCCGATCTTCAACACGCTGATGCGTATCGACAAATCGCTGATCGAGGCGGCGCGTGACGCCGGCGCGACCGGATGGCAGACGCTCAGCAACGTCATCATCCCACTTGCCAAGCCCGGCATGGCCATCGGCAGCATTTTCGTCGTGACGCTGGTCATGGCGGATTTCTCCACCGTTCAGGTCATGTCCGGTGGCCAGAGCGCCTCGGTGGCGCTGATGATGAAGAACCAGATGTCGCTGCTGCAATATCCGGCGGCAGCCGCGAACGCCGTCATCCTGCTCATCCTCGTTCTTCTGATGGTCGCGGGCATCCTGCGCATCGTCGATATCCGCAAGGAGCTTTGATCCATGCATCAGGAAAAACGCGGCCGCGAATTCTACATTCTCGCCTTCTTCTTCGCCCTCTTCGTGCTGTTTCTCTATGGCCCGCTATCGGCCATCCTCATCCTCGCCTTTCAGGGACCGAATGGCGGGTTGACCTTTCCGCTGAACGGCGTTTCGCTGCACTGGTTCGGCAATCTCTTCGAACAGCAGGCGGTCGGCGATTTCGGCGGCTCGTTCCGCCGCTCCTTCGGGCTTGGGCTGATGGTGATGACCGTCACCGTCCTCGTTTCGCTGCTGGCAGGCCTTGCCTTCCGGCGCAAATTTATCGGTGCGACTCCACTCTTTTACCTCTCGGTCGCCAGCCTCGTGGTGCCGTCGATCATCATCTCGCTCGGCATTGGTGTTCTTTTTCAGCAGCTTGGGCTTGAACCTTCATGGTATACATCAGCTTTTGGCGCGCATCTCACCTGGGCGCTGCCTTTCGGCGTGCTCATCATGCTCGCGGTCTTCAACCGCTTCTCCCCATCCTATGAAGAAGCCGCCCGCGATCTCGGTGCGTCCTCCTGGCAGACCTTCGCCCATGTGGTGCTGCCGATGATCGCGCCGAGCCTGATCGGCGTCGGCCTTTTCGGTTTCACGCTGTCCTATGACGAGTTCGCCCGCACACTCATGACGGCGGGCACCTACAACACGCTGCCGCTGGAAATCTACGGCATGACCACCAATGTCACGACGCCGGTGCTTTATGCGCTGGGTGCCGTCACGACGCTGTTTTCCCTTCTGGTGATTGCGGCCACGCTTGGCCTGATCGTCACCCTCAACCGCCGCCATTCACGCGGATAAAGAAACGTCCAATGCGCCTCCTCGTCGTCAATCCCAACACCACCCAATCCATGACCGCAACGATCGCCGACGCCGCCATGCGGGTGGTCGGCCGGGATACGGAAATTCTCGCAGTGACCTCCTCGATGGGGCCTGTCTCCATCGAAGGTTATTATGACGAGGTTTTTGCCGTGCCCGGCCTGCTGCTCGAACTTGCCAAGGCTCCGGCGCTTGGTGTCGATGCGGCCGTCATCGCCTGTTTCGACGATACCGGCCTCGATGCGGCGCGCGCATTTTGCGATATTCCCGTCATCGGCCTCTGCGAGGCGGCGGTCTCCGCCACCGCCTTCATCGCGCAGAAATTCACCATCGTCACCACGATGGAACGGTCGCGGTTGCCGCTCGAACATCTTGTTCATCGTTATGGCATGTCCGCCCGCTGCAACGTGCGGGCCGCCGATATTCCCGTACTGTCACTTGAGGACCCCACTTCGAACGCCCGCGAAAGGCTGCGGCAGGAGATTGCGCTGGCGCTGAAGGAAGACCGGGCGGAGGCAATCGTTCTCGGCTGCGCCGGCATGGCAGACCTGACCGCCCAGCTGCGCGCCGAATTCGGCGTGCCTGTCATCGATGGTGTCGCAGCCGCCGTCAAGCAGGCAGAATCCCTTGTTTCCATGGGGCTTTCCACCGCCAAACGCGGGGCTTATGCCACTCCGGTCGCCAAGCCCTATTACGGCCTGCTGGAGGCATTCCGGCCGGACCGCATGACGGTTTGATACAGCGCTGTCATTGCTGAAAAAATATCAAAACTCTGCGACGGATTTTCGCACCTTTCCCCGTTAAAGTCGAAAATTGCGTGTAAAACGTCATTTATCGACATGTCTTGTCCGGCCTTGCAGGACCGCAACGGAGATTCGACCGAAGCATGGTGAGCGACCCCGATGCAAAGCTCGTGGCAGATGTCGCGGCCGGAGATATCAGGGCGATGCGGACACTGATTGAGGCGAAATTGCCGAGGATCATGGCCCTGGCAAGCCGCATGCTGGGTGATCCCGTCGAGGCGGAGGATGTTGCGCAGGAAACCTTTCTGCGGATATGGAAACACGCGGGAACATGGCGGCAGGGCGCTGCGCGGTTCGATACGTGGATACACCGTGTGGCGCTGAACCTGTGTTATGACCGGCTGAGGAAGCGACGTGAAATATCCGTCGCCCAGCCATCCGACCTCGCCGATGCGCGCCAGTCACCGGAGACCGGCGGCGCTGATATCGACGAGGGCGAGGCTGTCGGGCGAGCGCTCTCCCTTATTCCCGAGCGGCAAAGGGAGGCGATCATTCTGGTCTATTATCAGGAAATGTCGAACCGGGAAGCCGCCGACATCATGCATGTCAGCGTCGACGCATTGGAAAGTCTTCTGTCGCGCGGGCGCAGAGCGTTGCAGAAAATCTTGAACGAGGATGAGACATGAGCGGGTCGAGGGAAGACGGCATGGATGGGCAGGCATTTTCCGCCCTCGTTTCGGCATATGGCGCCGATCCAAGACGCTGGCCGGAGGATCGTCGCGCGAAAGCCGAGCTTTATTCCGAAACAGCCGATGGTCAGCGTCTGCTCAGCGACGCGGCGCAGTTGGACCGCGCCTTGGCTGCTTTCCGGCCCAAGGTCGCCCCCTCCGCCGCCCTTCAGGGACGAATTCTCGCAGAAGGCCGATCCCGGCTGTCGCGCCACCGGCGGTTCGTCCGTTTTGGGCTTGGCGCCGGCATGGTCGGCATCAGCCTTGCGGGTGCCCTGACCGGTGCCGTCGCCGTCATCAATCTCAACCCGCCGCCGTCCTTCTCGTTCGGCGACAATCTGACGGCATTCGGAAATCTGCAAAGTGAAAACGAGTTGGCTGAGGACGCGAAATGACCGATCAGAATTTCCGCTGGATTGTCGTTGTGCTGCTCGTCGCCAATACATTCCTTGTCTGTGCACTCACCGGGGCCGGTTTCGTCTATCTGCGCAACGATACCGCAGCTTCCACTTCAAGGATGCCGCTTGCCGGCGAGCAACTGCCCAAGGCGGAGCGGGAGGCGTTTCGCCAGGCCCTCAGCGACGCACGCAAACCCATGCGCGAAACCTCGGCCGAAGCGCGGCAGGCCCGCATCGAGGCTGCTTCGCTGATGGGCGCCGATACTCTCGACGCAAAAGCACTGTCCGACGCGCTGGAGCGCGCCCGCAAGGCTGAATACGAGGTCCGTGCCGCGGTCGAGATTCAGGCAGTGGAATCTGCCCGCACGCTTTCGCTGGATGCAAGACGGCGTCTCGCGGAAGGTCTGCTCTCCCGCGAGGCGCCGAAGCCTGCCACGAAATGATCACAATTGAACGGCGACGGATTTGCGATATCCACGCCGTTAAAGAGCCGATAACGAAACGGAGTTCGTATCGGCCATGTCAAATACGACGCCTAATTCCAGTCAAGTGGATGCCGCGCTGTGCCTCTGGCGCTTCGGTCTGGGTGCCCGGCAAGGAGACCTGCAGGCAATTGCGGATGATCCACGCGATCTCTTGCGGTCAGAAGTAACCGAACATGCTGTGCCGATCCCGGTTGGCCCGCAATTGCACTCGAGCGCCGATCTCATGGTCTCGCTCATTGCCTTTAACAAGCAGGTGAAAGCCGAGCGCGAAAAACCGGCGGTGACCGCCGTTTCCGTGGACAAGGCGATGGCGGATCCGGACAACAGGATGGATAAGGCCGGAATGGTGGCCGCGCCGACCATATCGCCACCCATGCCAAAAGACAAACCGGCCGAAATGGCCAATAAGAGACCCTATCTGCCACAGCAGATATTGCTGGCGGAGGTCGATGCGCGGTTTAATGGCACCGTCCGCCAGCCGCTGATCGGCTTTGGCGAACGCCTCGCCATGTTCTGGGCAAACCACTTCTCCGTCGCCATCGGCAAGGGCGGTGATGTGCACATGCTCGCCGGCGCCTTCGAGCGCGAAGCCATACGTCCGCATATATTCGGCAATTTCGAGGACATGCTGCTTGCCGTGGAAACCCATCCGGCCATGCTGTTCTTTCTCGATAACCAGCAATCGATCGGTCCTAACTCACCGGCCAATAAAAACGGCAAGCGCGGCCTGAATGAAAATCTGGCCCGCGAGATCATGGAACTTCACACGCTGGGCGTGGATGGCGGTTACAATCAGGCTGACGTGACCGAGCTTGCCCGCATCATCACCGGCTGGACCGTTTATCGCGACGAGAACAAGCCGGGGCCGGTCGGGCGTTTCAGTTTCAATGCCAACAGCCACGAGCCGGGTGATCACGCGGTGATGGGTATCACCTATGCCGATGCCGGCGTGGAGCAGGGGCGGCGGGCGCTGCGCGATCTCGCCCATCACCCATCCACCGCCCGTCACCTTGCCTTCAAACTGGCGCGGCACTTCGTCAGCGACCAGCCGCCTGCAGCGCTGGTGGCCAAGATCGCCGCTGCCTACACCAAATCCCACGGCGATCTCGCCGCCACCTATCTTGCCATGCTGGATGCGGAGGAAGCCTGGGATCCTGCTCTCAAGAAGTTGCGGCCACCGCTCGATTTCGTCACCGCCGTGCTTCGCAGCAGCGATGTCAAGCCGAAACCCGAGCAGATCGTTTCGGTGTTGAAGGCGCTGGGGCAACCCTTCTGGGATCCCTCCGGGCCGAACGGTTTTTCCGACGTGAGCGATAGTTGGGGTTCATCCGAGGGGCTGGCAACGCGGATCGATGCCGCGAGCCTTTTCGCCCATCAGGTCGCCGGCGGCATCGACCCCCGTGACTTTGTTGCCGATCGGTTCGGCCCGCTTCTCACGCGTGAGACCGCCCAGGCCGTCCAGCGCGCGGAAACCAAGCCGCAGGGCCTGACCATCGCTTTCCTTTCTCCCGAATTTCAGAGGCGCTAACCATGCTGTGTGAAGATTTCTCCCCCACCCGCCGCGCCGTTCTCGGTGCAACCGGCGCTCTTTTTGCCTGGGCTTTCATGCCGCGTTTTGCCCATGCGGCCTCCGGGCGCGATCCGCGTTTCGTGACGATCATCCTGCGTGGCGCGCTTGACGGGCTGACCGCCGTGCCGCCGGTCGGCGATCCCGATTACGAAGCGCTAAGGCAGCAATTGACGCTGCGAACCGAAGGAGAAAACCCGGCACTGGCGCTGGATGGCTATTTCGCGCTGCATCCTTCGCTGCGCAATTTCCAGCGGCTTTATCGCAAGGGTGAGGCTGCCGTGGTGCATGCCAGTGCCACCGGTTATCGCGACCGATCACACTTTGACGGACAGGATGTTCTCGAATCCGGTTTTGCGACACCCGGCCATGTCGAGAGCGGCTGGCTCAACCGGCTGCTGGAGCAGATGCCGGCGGGAGAAACGATCAATCCCGCTGCCGGCGACCGGGTGAGCGGGCTTGCCATCGGGGCCAGCGCACCGCTCGTCATTCGCGGCAAGGCGCCGATCCTTGGATGGGCGCCATCCGTGCTGCGACCCGCCGATGGTGACCTGGCACCCCGGCTTGCCGATCTCTATGGCCAGACGGACCCCATGCTCGCCGCCCTGCTGGCGGAAGGCGTGGAGACCGGCAGGATCGCCTCGGGCGTCGACATCAAGGCGCGCGGCGGCCCCGGCGATCCGCAGGGAATGGAGCAGATGGCGCGCGGCGCCGCACGGCTGATTGCCCATCCGGAGGGTCCCCGCGTGGCGGCGCTCGCCTTCGAGGGCTGGGATACCCATGCGCAGGAGGTCGATCGCCTCGCCAAGCTTTTGTCCGGTCTCGATAATGCCCTTGCGGCCTTCGAACAGGAACTGGGGCCGGTGTGGAAGGATACGGTGATCCTTGTCGCGACGGAATTTGGCCGCACCGCGCGCATCAACGGCACTGAAGGCACCGACCACGGCACCGCCACCACCGCCTTTCTGGCCGGTGGCAGCATCCGCGGCGGCCGTGTCATCGCCGACTGGCCGGGCCTTAAGGAAGCGCAGCTGCGTGACGGCCGCGACCTTGCCGCGACCACCGATCTGCGCGCCGTGATCAAAGGGCTCGCCATCGATCATCTCGGCGCAAGTGCCGGAGCGCTGGACAAGCTTGTGTTTCCCGGATCGGACCTTATCCGTCCCCTGAAGGGCCTTATCGTCTGAGGTCCCCCTCATGTTGCTGTTGCAACAGGCGCCGTGGGCCTTGCGGCCTACAGCGCCATTCCGGGGGTGTCGGGACCACTCGTCATCTCCAACCATAAAACGACGAATGCCAGCTGATAGGCGAGATCGCGCTGCACATTCTGAAATGTCAGATCGCTCAGGACGACCCGCGCGCCGTCTCTTTTCAAGAAGTTCAACCGCTCGGCTCGGGCCAGCAACGCCGTGATATGGGCGCGGCTGACCCCATAGGCGTGCGCCGTCGCCTTGCGGGAGAATTCGCAGCCCGTCGCACCGCATGTGCCTCTTCGGGCAGCGAGCAGCAGGTCCAGTAGCAATGGAAAGCCGGGCGCATGCCCCAGAAACATTCGTATTTCCTCCGAAGAGGCAGGCAATTCCTGTGCATTCCCCAGAAACCAGCTGACCCCGCCTCTCATCATATTCGTTACCGTGGATTTTTCCTCCGGCATTTCCCCTGTCGCGGTGATCCGCCATGGCGAGGCCGCAACCAGATAGGTTTCGGTAAGCCTCTCGACGGCGGCAATCAGCCAGCCGTTTAGCGACCATGGCCGCTCGCGATAGTCACGACCGGGCGGATGGCGGGCGGCGGCGTGTTCCAGTTCCAGCCAGTCGATCAAGGCGCGTGTCCTGCGGCTGGATATCCAGCCGGCCGGAACCACGACAGCCTGAACCGCCGCCAGTGTGAATTGCGCGCCGGACGGCGATCCGAGGCTCGCGGCACACATCACGGTCGCGAAGGCGCCGAAGTCGCCGAGGGCGCGAACCAGTCGTTGCTCCTGTTTGAAGACAGCCGGTATATTCGTGCAGAGATAAGTGACGGCATCGTCAAAGGCGTCATCCTTCAGAATCCGGTCCGCAACGAGGCCCAGCCTCTCCCGAAGCTCGTCCGGTCGAAGCCGGGTAAAGTCCCTTTTCGGGAAAGCTTTTGGAAGCTTGGTGACTGCTTTTCCGGATACCTCTCTCCCCTGGCTTCTCGGTCTTCGCTACTTTGCGGTGAAGTCCAAAGCGTGAGTTCCGTTCGCTGTCGACGGCCGCTGCGGGCGGGCGTGGCAGCAGAAAGGTTCCGGTGTGGAAGATGCGTGCAATTTGTTGCACTCCCCCGACATCCTGTTGAGCGGTATTAAAAAACACTCTCATAAATTGAGTATTAAGCGGCGCCTTAAAATATGTGCCCTTTTGAGACGGTTTGCGGGAGCGGCGCTAACAATAGTGTTATCGTCTGTTTTCATTGCAATATTTTATGAAGATTCGGACTTTGAGTTCGCCGCTGGCTTGTCTGGAATACAATCTTTGAGGGTCGCTTTTCGGCGCTTGGAGATCGGCGAAGCACGGAGCCGAAACCATCTGACACATGAAGATGACTGCCATGTCTGTGGGCCTGCCGGCGGCGATGCCGCGCGGTGCTCAGAGCTCCATCATGCATTTTGTCCATCCCCAATTCTCCAAAGGAGGCTGAAACAATGCAACTTCGACATGTTATTTTTGCGGGCCTTGCCGCTATCGCGATGCAGGGTGATCTCCCTTCACTGGGCTGGTCGTCCCCTGCCAACGCCGCCACCCTTACTGCCGAACAGACGGCGGCTTTCCAGTCGAAACTTGAACAGGCGGAAGCAAGCCGAGAGGTGCTCGGTCGCCGCTCCGTATGCCTGATGGAGCATCTGACGACGCAGCAGCAGATCAGCGCCGACCACGAGAAGGCACTCGGCCAGGCAAAGTACCTGCAGATTGAGCTGGAGCGGCAGGTGGTGCAGTCCGAAACCAGCGTGAAGGGCTATGAGGATCTCGTTCAATCCGAGGGCGAGAACGTCAGGGCGCGTCAGGCCACCTTCGAAAAAGCCCGAAGCGAAATGGACGAACAGGCCAAGAGAGTAAGAATTTGCAGCGGTGTCCTCTTCTTCCTGCCGGGAATTTGCCAGGCCGGTGACGCCGCGGTCAAGGCGCTGGGCTGGATGAACGACGCGGAGAGGGAATACCGCATCGCGCAACCGCGGCTGGACAATGCCCGGGCGGCTCTTGAAGGCGTTCGCAACCAGCTTGAAAACAATCGCCGCCAGCTTGCGGCGGCACAGCAGAGCCACGCGGAAAACGAGAGAGCAGTGAAAAATCTGGAAGAGCAGATCACCAGGCTCAAAGCGGCGATTTCCACCATCAACGTCAAGGTCCAGGATTTCAACGTTCAGGTGGGTAACTTCACCAATGCCCTCAAGGAAGCAAGCGACGTCAATCCCGATGACGCGAAAATACGTCAGGTCAACCGGCTCTCCGCCGAGATCGAGGGCCTGACGAAGGACGTGCCACAGTTCATCTCCTCCACCGAGGCCGGGCTGCCGGATGACGCCAGGAAACAATGCGGATCGTGAACGATCACGCCATGACCCTCCGTAACCACCCTTCACCCTTCAACAGGAGCCTGAAAATGAACAATGTCGTCACTCTCGAAAGCCGGGAAACCAAACTCAACAGTGCGATCGATGCCGATGTCGAGGCGATCGTTTCGAAGCCGGAATTCAGCCTTCCCAAGGCCGACACGGCGCTGGTCCGCACCTATGTCGACAAGATCCAGGGAACATACGATGTCGAGCGCGCCAAGCGCGACACCGACAATGCGATCGACCTGCTCTACATCGCCTATAACACCACGCCGCAGGAGGAAGGCAAAATTCGCGGCCGCATCAGCGCCATCATGGACAGCTTGATAACGGCGCAGCAGAACAGTGAAATCACCATGAAACATGCGATGGATATTGCCGGTCGTATCCGTCTTTCAGTCGACGACCTCTTCCCGGACTGGCTGGACGTCCGGGAGGGAAATGACCAGGGCGAGATCAAGGCCTTCGTCTCCAACGACTTGATAAAGCTCGCGAAAAATATCCGCGATAAGGCGTTGGAAGTGCGGAATGATCTCCTTGAGGTCGCCTCCACCTATGATGGCATCATCAAGGCAACGGCACAGATCACCGATGCGAGCGAAATGGTCCTGAGCAAGCGTCTCGAGGACAAGGCGACGATGGAGCGGGAAATCCGGGAGGCTGACGCGCGGCGTCAACAGCTGGAATCGCTTGTGAACGATCTGAAGGTGCAGGTCGCGGAGTTCGAAAAGAAGGCCCGTGAATATGAAAAGCGGGCCAATACGGCGGAAGAGCGTGCCTTCATCATGTCGATCGTCCGGGTTGGCGCACAGATGATTTCAAGCGCTATTCCCGCCATCGCCATGGTGGCGGGCGGTCCGGCCTCCATGCTGGCCTCGTCGGTCGGCGGCGCGCTTTCGGGACAGCCCAAGGGCGGCCAGGATGCCGACGGGCAGGGGCAGGGCAGCGGCTCCCGCGCGCCCACGGACGGCGGCAGCAAGGCAGATGCCGCCGCCACGCAGAGCAAGCTTTCCGAGCAGAAGGCCGAACTGCGCAAGAGCGAGGAAAAACGCGACACCCTGAAAATGGATATAAAGGCGCTGGAGGACAGCAGGTCGACACTTGCGAAAGACGCCGAGGGTGCTGATCCGAAATCGAGCAAGGCCGTGGAGCTAGCCGAGCTCGATAAACGTCTGACCGCGCGCGCTTCGGAACTGAAAGCGCAGGAGGACAAGATTGCAAGTCAGCAGACCCTGATTTCCAGCCTGCAGGCTTCGCTCGACGCCCTCGACAAGGGGCTCGGCAAACTCACCGACGAGCAGCAGCAACAGGCCGCAAGCCTGCGCGAAATGCAGATGAAGATGATCGACAAGGCGGAATCCTATGAGAACGAACGCCGCACCCAGGCCGCCGAACTCATAAAGATCAACGCTCTGCTCAAGGGAAAGCAGGCTGAAGACGACAAGATCAAGCTTGCGGTCCAATCCCTTAACGTCAGCATTACGGCGCTGAAACGCATGAAGGAAATCATTGAGGAAATAGCATTTTTCTTCAAGAGCTTCGCCGATTTCATGCAGGCGGTGGCCGACGATGCCCAGCACCAGATCAACGCGATCGACAATGTGGCCGAGCTGGAGGTCATTCGCAAGAACCGCCTGGCCCAGCTCGTTCGCTCCGTCAACGAGTTCTTCGTCAGGCAGACCGCCCAGTGGTATGCGGTCGTGACCGTCAGCGACAGGTTCAACCGCAGCTTTGCGGACGGATGGTCAAAGCTCAACAAGCTGCAGGGGAAATATCTCACCGGCACTGAACTGACGAACTATATGGCAGAAGCCTCGGAAAAGGTATCGGCCATCGTCGCGGAACGCGAGGCCGCTGCGGACGCAAAAATCGCGTCGCTGCAGGCCTATCGCCAGGATCTGAACAAAACCGCCTGATCCGCTCCGAGACTGCCGCTCCTGCTCCGGCCCGGCAGGAAGCGTCTCCATGATCCCAGCCGCAGCCGTCCCCCAAAGGGCTTGGATCATGGGCAGTGTCCTGTCGGCAACTATGCCGGCAGGACGGCCGAACCACCCAGACGTCAACATTCATCCGATGCCAACCAAGGACCGGCCCCGGACGCCATCGAAGCGCAACCCGGACCGCGTCATTTCCAGGAAGGAGAAGACCAATGCCAACAGTCAATAACCCTCCCGCGTTGATCGCCCAGGAGACGCCATCCTGGTGCTTCGCCGCCGTGGAGCAGATGGTGCGGGCCTATCGTGGGCTTGCAGCCGCCACGCAATATGCCATCGCAAGGCGCAACACCGCAGCCCTTGCGACGGTCGATCCGCAGGTTCAGGAGCGCTGGGAGCTGGCGCAGATTTTGGATCAATCCGGTGATGTCGACGAGATGGGCGGCGCCAATCCGCACAGCGAGGTCGTCAAGCTGGTGTCCAGCCAGTGGAACGCTTTCGACCACGGGACGACGGGCGGCCAGTTCGTCCCCGCTCTGACGGTCGATATCGTGCGGCGCGAGATCGACAACAACCGGGTTTTCGTGATCGGTACGAATATCCATTATTACCTCGTCTACGGTTACACGGAGGAAGGAAAAGGCCTCCAGCTTCACATCCGCGATCCGTGGCCGGCTGGACGGGGCGGCACCAAGACGCGGATAGGCCTGCAGGAGTTCCTGGCAACGCCCGCCCATACGGCCGTCATCTTCGCCTGAGCCGGCGCACAATCAACCCTCAATAAACGCCAACCCATCCCGCTCGTCAAAGTCCGGGAGCAAGTGGCCCATGTCCAAAGGAGACACACATGCCAATTCTCAGCAATTTCGTGGTCAAGCATATCCGGCCTTTCGGTGAAGCGGGCTACAATGCGTTCGGCAATGCCCAGACCATCGAATTCCTCTCGAGCCTCGGGCTTAGTACGGCGGAGATCACCAATATCTTCGCCGCGTGGCGCCAGGCGGCACTGGCTGATCCCGTGGGTCAGAGCAATCTTCTCGTCGAGGCGGCGAATGCCTTGGCGCAGGCGCGCTGGCAGAACCTCTATGAGACCCAGATGAGCACGGTGCTCTTCCTCGACGATGTCCAGCTTGACTCCCTCAGCCATCTGACGCCGGGTGCGAACCGCAATTTTTCGTGGAGATCGCCGACCCCCATCGCCGCTGCGGTAACCATTCACAACGGCAGCAACCGCCATCACATCATCTGGGAAGCAACGGGTTTCTCCGGCGGCACGGATGAAAATGGCTGGATTTCGCACTTCACCGCATTGTTGCCGACCGAGCGATAGGCCCTTTGCCGGATAATTATCGAGCGACGCCGGAAAGTCGGCCCACTTTCCGGCGTCGATGCAGTCAGCCCCTTCATATCCCTGTCGCAATAGTGTCTGATACGGAAATCCTTTTGACGCCGATCCGTTGACGAACAACTGTTGCATGCAGGGAGCTTTTTCGTGAAATCGTCAACACACACCATGCCCGCCGAATCGGACAGCAACAGACAGGGCACGCCAAGCGAGGTTTTCGCGACCTTCCTGAAGCTTGGGGTCACCTCCTTCGGCGGCCCCATCGCCCATCTCGGTTATTTTCGCGATGAGCTGGTCGTGCGGCGCAAATGGATCGATGAGGCGGGTTATGCCGATCTCGTGGCGCTCTGCCAGTTTCTGCCGGGCCCGGCCTCGAGCCAGGTTGGGTTTGCGCTGGGGCTGCTCAGGGCAGGACCGCTCGGTGCGCTCGCGGCCTGGACGGCATTCACATTGCCATCCGCCATTCTCCTCGTTCTTTTCGCCATGGTCGCCGCCTCGATCGAAGGGCCGGTCGGCACCGGTCTGTTGCACGGTTTGAAGATCGTCGCCGTCGCCGTGGTGGCCCAGGCTGTGTGGGGCATGGCGAAAAGCCTCGCGCCTGATCGTCAGCGTGCCAGCATTGCGCTTGCCGGCATTGTCTGCGTGGTGTTCATCGCGGGAGCCTTCGGGCAGGTTCTGGCGCTTGGCCTCGGCGCAATCGCCGGGCTTGTCTTCTGTCGCTCCGGTGCCGCGGGGCAGGCCACCCATCTCAGCTTCCGGGTATCGAAAAGCGTCGGATATGGTGCGCTCGCCACCTTCGTCCTGCTTCTCGGCTTTCTGCCGCTGCTTGCGGCAGTGGCGGCGTCGCAGGGCATCTCCCTGTTTGACGCTTTTTATCGCGCCGGCGCGCTGGTCTTCGGCGGCGGCCATGTGGTGTTGCCGCTGCTGCAATCGGAAGTCGTCGCGACCGGCTGGGTCACGAAAGACGCTTTCATCGCCGGTTATGGCGCAACGCAGGCCGTGCCTGGCCCGCTCTTCACCTTCGCGGCCTATCTCGGTGCGGTGGTGGGGCCGCAGCCCAACGGCTTGGCAGGTGCCGCCATCGCCCTTGTTGCGATCTTCCTGCCGGGCATGCTGCTGCTCGTCGGCGCACTTCCCTTCTGGGAGGATTTCCGCAAACACCTGACGGTGCAGGCCGCCATGCGCGGGGCAAATGCCGCCGTCGTCGGCATTCTCGGTGCCGCCCTTTATGATCCGGTGTGGACGAGCGCGATCTTCACGCCGAAGGATTTTACCCTTGCGCTCACCGGCTTCATCCTGCTGACGGTGTGGAAAACGCCGCCATGGGCCGTGGTCCTGCTCTGCGCGGTCGGCGGCGTTCTGCTTGCCTTGATGTGATAGGGTCGGTCACGCAGTCCCGATGCTCTCGAACAGCCAATCGGAAAAAGCCTGCATGGCTGATGTTGGCGGTTTCGATTGCAGGCGGGTCAGCCAATAGCTTCCAAGCGAGATGGTGACGGCGAAGGGTTGCACGACTGCGCCAGATGCCAGATGCCGCGAAAACATCGATGGCGGCGCGAGCGCCACGCCCAACCCCTGAAGCGCCGCTTCCATCATGCCGAGCGACGTGTCGAAGACGATGCCGGCATTCACCTGCGCCGCCGGTGAAACGCCCGCTGCGGCAAACCATGTGCTCCACTCATCGGCGCGGTAGCTGCGCAGCAATGTTGCATCCATCAGGTCGGCTGGCTCTTTCAGCGTTTCCGCCAGTTTCGGCGTGCAGAGCGGCGAAAGCGGCGCCTCGAACAGCCGGAAGGCATCGGTGCCATGCCAGGAGCCCTGGCCGAAACGAATGGCGAAATCCAGCCCCTCCGCCGCCATGTCCACCCGGTTGTTGTTGGTGGAAACCCTGACATCGATAAACGGATGCCGCTTTTGAAATGCCGCCAGCCGCGGCAGCAGCCAGCCGACGGCAAAGGTGCCGACGACGCCGAGAAACAGCAATTCGCGCACCTGTCCGGCCTCGATCCGGTCGAGCGTCGTCGCCATCTGATCGAAGGAGCTGGTCACGGTCGGCAACAGGGCCTCACCTTCGGCGGTGATCTTCAAGCCGCGCGGAAGCCGCTGGAAAAGAGCGACACCCAGCCGCCTTTCGAGCCCTTTCACCTGCTGGCTCACAGCTGCCTGGGTCACGCAGAGTTCAATGGCCGCGCGGGTGAAGCTCAGGTGCCGGGCGGACGCCTCGAACGCCCGCAGACCGTTTAGGGGAAGAAATTGCCGAACCATTCAAGACCTAGATTTTCTTGTATCTCCTCCGAGATATCATGGTTTGTTCGTGTAATGTAGGGCGGCTAAACCTCTTTTCGCTGGGGACGGCGGAGACGCCGAAAATCCACCTGAGGTTTTGGAGAGCGCGAAAAATGAAATTTAATCGCAGACATATCGCACTGGCTGTCATGGTCTCGACGGGCCTGGTCACGCAGGCTTCTGCCGCCGATGACGCCAGGCTGAAAGCGATAACGGATGCCGCAATCAAGCCAGTCATGGAGAAAAACGGCATTCCGGGTCTGGCCGTCGGTATCAGCATCAACGGCGAAAACCATATCTTCACCTATGGCGTCCTGTCCAAGGGTACGGAAAAGCCCGTTACCCCGCAGACGCTGTTCGAACTCGGCTCCATCTCCAAGACCTTCACGGTCACCCTCAGCACCTATGCGGAACTGAATGGCCAGCTGTCACTGTCGGGTAAGGTCAGTGAGTATCTTCCGTCCATGAAGGGAAAACCCTTCGGCGATGTCGCGCTGATGCATCTCGGCACCCACACCGCCGGCGGGTTTCCCATTCAGCTGCCTGACAAGGTGAAGACGGAACAGCAGCTGATGGCCTATCTCAGGGCCTGGAAACCTTCATACAAGGCCGGTACCCACAGAAGTTATGCCAATCCCAGCATCGGCATGCTCGGCTATATCACCGCAAAGGCGATGGGGCAGGGTTTTGATGGAGCCATGCAGGATACGCTTTTCCCGGCGCTTGGGCTGAAGAACACCTTCACCGTGGTGCCCAAGGCGAAGATGGATGACTATGCGCAGGGCTATAAAAGAACCGGCGAACCAACCCGCGTGACACCGGGCGTCCTCTCCTCGGAGGCCTATGGCGTCAAATCGACGGCGGAGGATATGATCCGCTTCGTCAATGCCAATATGGGTCTCGAAAAGCTGGACGGGAAAATCCAGCAGGCGATCATCAATACCCATACGGGATATTTCAGCGTCGGCGCCATGACGCAGGATATGGTCTGGGAGCAATATACCCACCCGGCTCCCCTGAAGACACTGATGGAGCTGAACGGCGGCGCTCTTCTGAAGACCGTGCCGGTCTCCGAAATCTCGCCGCCGATGAAACCGCGCGAAGACGTTTTCATCAACAAGACCGGCTCCACCAATGGTTTCGGCGCTTATGTGGCGTTCATACCGAAGGAGAAATTGGGCATCGTTATTCTGGCCAATAAAAACTATCCCAATGAGGAACGCGTCTCTGCGGCCTATGAGATTTTGACGGCTATAGATAAGACGAGGTAGCAGCCTTTTTCCGGCGCCGGCTGGTTCGGCGCTGGGCCAGGGCCGGGGATCCCCGGGTTACGTGCGTACTGAGGTGGCTCGTTTAGTGGAATAAATTTTAGACAATGCGATCAAAACTTCCGGAGTTGTAACCGGTCTTAAACGCAACGGCGACAATATGACGTCTGCAAACTAATCAGGACGTCGATTGAAGATGCGCTTTACCCAACTCAGGCTCGTTGGCCCGGCGGCTCTGCTCGTCACGGTGCTTCTGGTCGGCCTTGCTGCTATTCCCTACTACGGTGTCGGTCGCCTCGACAGAGAAATCCGCCAGCGACAGGAAACCCTGGTCTCGCGCAATATTTCAATCTGGATTTCCGACGTGGAGTTTGCGTTGACGGCCTGGACGATATGGGATGAAGCCGTCGCCAAGATCGACAACGATTTCGATCTGGAGTGGACGGACCGAAATATCGGTCGTTCGCTGATAGGCACGTCGCGCACACGCTTTGTCACAATTCTTAGCGGTGGTGGTGACATCATCTACACCAAAACCGATGGCGAGTTCGAACAGCGCCCTTTTTTCGCGCGCGGTGCGACAACAATCGCGGCCGATGCCCGCCCGCTGATCGATGCCGTCAGGGAAAAAGAAAAGGCTGGTGGGCAAACAGGCATCCCACAGCCGATTGCCTTCAGCAAAATCGAAGTGATCGGTGATGATGCAGTTCTTCTGTCGGCAAGCCTCTTCCAGCCTGATTTCAGGACAGCCGTCCCGCGTGGCGGGCAAGCGCCCATTCTCATTTCCGCCATTCCGATCGCAGGCAGCCTGCAGGATTTTCTAGGCGATCGGTTCCTTCTCGACGATGCCGACGTCGGACCTGCGATGGAGGTTGCCGACGATCGGGCAAAGGTGGAGATTGCCAGCGGACCGGACGGGCAGGCACATGCGTTGTCCTGGCGGCCGTCGACGCCTGCACGCGACCTGCTGCGCCAGTCACTGCCGCTTGCAGTTACCGTCGTCCTGATTCTCGTCGTCGTTTGCGTGTTCGCGGCCCGGATATCACGCCGCGCGATCGAATCGCTCATCGAGGCGGAACGTCGGATGCGCCATGCGGCGAACCACGATTTTCTCACCGGACTGGCAAACCGTTCGCTGGTCGCGGAGGAATTCGAGAGGTTGTCGAAAGCCGGGCAGATGGTTGTCGGATGTCTCGATCTTGACGGCTTCAAGGCGATCAATGACCGTCACGGTCACGCGGCGGGCGATGAGGTCCTGAAGGCTGTGGCGGCGCGACTGAGTGTCTGCTGCCGTACGCAGGATATGGTATTCAGGCTCGGTGGCGATGAATTTGCGGTCCTGATGCCCGATATATCGACCGCCGCCGCCGAGTTGCTTTTTCGGCAAATATGTGTGGAGCTTTCCCAGCCCTATCTAGTGCAGGAGAAGGCGATGATCATCGGAGCGTCCTTTGGTCTCAGCGGTGTGTCTGACGGGGAAACGAATTGCGACGAGGCTTTCCGTAAGGCCGATGAGGCGCTCTACGACGCGAAAAATGCCCGCCGCGAAAAGGTGAATATTCCTTCGCTGGAGGGCGAAGCCACCCGCCGCTTCGGCTAAAGCCCGGCAGACTTTGGAAAACAATCCAATCCCGATGACAGCGGCCGGCAATCGCGCTAACCGGGAAAAGATGCGCCGGCAACCGATTCGGTCTCGGGCGACGGGCGCAAATCACAAAGAGCAGATCTTTTTTTGCACGGCTACGAACCGGGACGGGAAAGCCCGGAAGATGCATGCCGGGCATTTCCTGGGGGGACGACGATGAGCGATACCGGTGGTTATTTTCCTCGCTGGCGGCTGAAAACCGAAGGGCGCATCATGCCGGATGAGCGGCTGCCGGCCGGGCAGACCGCAGTGCTCGGTTTGCAGCATGTGGTGGCCATGTTCGGTTCCACGGTGCTTGCGCCGCTGATCATGGGTTTCGATCCCAACGTCTCCATCCTGTTTTCAGGCATCTCGACGCTGATCTTCTTCATCGCCGTCGGTGGGCGTGTGCCGAGTTATCTCGGCTCGTCCTTCGCTTTCATCGGTCCCGTGCTGGTGGCAACGGGGGCGGCTGCGGGTGCGGCCAGCCCTGATATCGCGCTGGCACTCGGCGGCATCATCGCGGCCGGCGTGCTTTATGCGTTGATCGGCGTCATCGTCATGATCGTCGGCCATAACTGGATCGAAAAGCTGATGCCGCCGGTTCTGACCGGCGCTATCGTCGCCGCAATCGGTCTCGTGCTCGCACCCATTGCGATCGCAAGCGCCTCCGGCACCGGGCCGGGCAATCCCGATGGCGACCAGCTGTCGCGCTGGATTGCGATTTTGACGGTGACGTCGGTCGGTGCGATCGCGGTCTATGCGCCCGGCATGACGCGCCGGCTGCCCATTCTTCTGGGCGGTGCGATTGCCTATCTTGCCTATCTCGTGCTCGCAAACGGTTTCGGTCTCGGCAAGCCCGTCGATTTTGCAGGCGTTGCGGCCGCAGCCTGGTTCGGATTGCCGGCCTTCACCACGCCGGTGTTTTCCGCACCGGCGATTGCCCTGATCGCGCCGGTCGTCGTCATTCTGGTGGCGGAAAATCTCGGGCATATCAAGGCGATCGGTGCGATGACCGGCCGTAATCTCGATCCTTATCTCGGCCGTGCCTTTATTGGCGACGGCATCGCGACGATCTTTTCCGGCGCCTTCGGTGGCACCGGCATGACGACCTATGCCGAAAATATGGGCGTTATGGCAATCACCCGCATCTTCTCGACGCTGGTCTTTATCGTCGCAGCACTTGTCGCCATCATTCTCGGCTTCTCACCGAAATTCGGCGCACTCATCCAGACGATACCGGGGCCTGTCATCGGTGGCCTGTCGGTCGTGGTCTTCGGCCTGATCGCGGCGACCGCAGGACGCATCTGGGTGGAAAACAAAGTGGATTTCTCCGAGCCGCGCAACCTCATCACCGTGGGCATCGCGCTTGTTCTCGGCGCCGGCAATTTCAAGCTCAATGTCGCCGGCTTCACGCTGGATGGCATCGGCACGGCGACAATCGGAGCGATTGCGTTTTACCACTTGCTGGGTCTTGGCAGAGCGGCGCAGGGCAAGTGACGTTGAGGGATCAAGCAATAGGTTGAGAGGGCAGGCGCATGCGGTCGGGCTAGTGAGAATTGCTAGCAGCCATGTGAACCGAGGCGCCCGCCTTCTGAGCCGCAGCCAATAATCGTTTGTCTCTTGTCCACAAGCTCACTCGCCGGTCCAGTAGCGTGGAAGCCAACAGGTGCGCATCCGTATAGCCAATTCCCATGCTGAATATCGAATAGCGGTCGATAAAAGTCATAACTTCGTCGTGAGTTGCAACCAGTGTTTCACGCTGGGCCTTCAGAAATCCTATCACGGCGTCGCGATCTCGAAGACTCCCCAGCGCAAGTTCACCGACAATGAACGGATGACAAAGCAACCGATCATCCTCGATGATCTCGCGCAATTCCACGTTTCCTTGGCGGAAATGATCAATCCACACTGACGAATCAACGAGTATCACTTGTTGACGTCACTCCGCCGGCGGGGGGCTGCTTCGGCCTCCGGCATGGAGCCGCCCAAAGCAATCAATCGCTTGCCGGACTCGACACGCACGAGTGTCTCCAGTGCCTGGCGGACGAGAGCTGCGGTCTCTTTCGTGCCGGTCAAAGATTTGGCCTGTTCCATGAGTTTGTCATCGAGATTGATGGTGGATCGCATTGATATTCTCCAGCCTTTGTCACTGTGAATAGCACCATGTGGTGCGTAAATCCACGCCTGAAAAATATCCCATGCCCGTCTATTCAAGGCGCCCCGGATTCAACCCTGAGGACCGGTCGCGCCTTTCTTTCCCGGCCACGCCATCAGCGCAACATGGATCACAGCCTTCAGCGTCGCCGTACATGCCCCGTCGCAAGCCTGCGCGGACATGCCCTGAATGATGGCGCCATAAAAGCGCGCAAGGGTGTCCGTATCGGTTTGTTCCGGTAGCTCACCGTCATGGATGGCGCGATCGAACCGCGCCTTGAGAATCTGTATCGCCCCTTCGCGCAATGCTGCCGTGGCACGGGCGACGGAGGCGTTTTCTTCCGAATGCTGGAGAACGGCGGTCGAAACGATGCATCCGCGCGGCTTGTCCGGCTGGGTGTCGCCTTCGGCAATATCGTAAAGGTAAGCGGCGAGCGCCTCGTGGGCCGGTATTTTCGCCTGCAATAGTCCGGCACGGCGCTCGCTTTGCTGCGCGATATGATGATCGAGCGCCTGCCGGAACAGTTCTTCCTTCGAACCGAAGGTGGCATAAAGAGACGGCGGCGTGATCCCCATCGCATGGGTAAGGTCCGCTACCGATGTCCCCTCATATCCCCGTTCCCAGAACAGCCGGGCTGCGATGTCGAGCCCGGTATTCCGATCGAGCAGGCGCGGCCTGCCGCGTTTTCGTGTCGTTTCAGTCATTATTAAATCGATCACTATAAAAATATTGACAGATCATGTTCGGATTTTATTATATCGATCGCTAGTTAAATCGCAACGGAGAGATCCATGTCTCAGAAACTGTCGAACAAAGTCGCCCTCATAACGGGAAGTTCAAGGGGCATCGGCCGTGCCGCCGCCCTGGCATTTGCCAAGGAGGGCGCAGGTCTTATCGGCGTCCATTATGGCGCAAACCCCGATGCCGCACAGTCAACAGTCCGCGAGATCGAAGCCCTCGGCTCGAAGGCGGTCGCCCTCAAGGCTGATCTACGCGAGGGGAAAGCGGCAACGGACAGCCTGTGGGAGCAGTTCAGGCAAGCGTCCATCGCTTTCACCGGTACGCCGTCGCTTGATATTCTCGTCAATAATGCGGGCATCGCGCCGGCGACACCGTTGAAGGACATGACCGAGGCCGCCTTCGACGAGTTGATGACGATCAACTTCAAGGCACCCTTCTTCCTGATCCAGGCTGTTGCAGACCATCTCCGCGACAATGGCCGTATCATCAATGTCTCGACCGGTTTTACCCGCATCGCGGCGCCGACCCATCCGGCCTATGCCGCTTCCAAGGGTGCGCTTGAAACATTGACGCTGGCGCTTGCACCGGAATTCGGCCGGCGCGGAATCACCGTCAATTCGGTGCTTCCAGGCGTGACTGAAACCGACATGAATGCCGGATGGCTGGCCGCGCCTGAAGCGCGCGCGGGTGCCGAAGCCCTGTCGGTCTTCTCACGGATCGGCCGTGCCGAGGATATCGCCGACGTCATCACATTCCTCGCCTCCGATGATGCCCGCTGGACGACCGGGCAGATGATCGATGCGACGGGTGGTGCACGGATTTGATTCCAGCACGTGGCCCCGCACGGCGCAGTCGTCGGGGCACTTCGAATCTGGTCTGAGGGTGAAAGGCGGCCGGGAACGATTGTGGTTCGGTCGATCTAGCATGTGGGCTTGAGGCCGATACTCCGGCTGTGCCAGAATATGCCGACAAGTCCACCGGACGTCCGTCTTCCGTCCCACCCAAGCGCATTGATGATCAGCAGATGAAAATTATCGGAATTCTCGGCGGCATGTCGGCCGCATCGACGCAGATCTATTATCGCAAGCTCTGCGAGATCACCCGCGATCGCCTCGGCGGCCTTCATTCCCCCGAGCTTTTGATCCGCTCGCTTGATTTCGCGAAGATCGAGACATTGCAGGCGCATGGCGAATGGGATGCTGCCGCAGCCATATTGAATGCCGAGGCCAGATCGCTGCAGCGGGGCGGCGCGGACTTCATCCTGCTTGCGACCAACACGATGCACAAGCTCGCCCGGGACATGATGGAGGGTGTCGATATTCCGCTGCTGCATATCGCTGACGCTACCGCGGATCGTATATTAAGCGTCGGGCTCAGCCGGTCGGGCCTGATAGCAACCGCCTTCACCATGGAGCAGAGCTTCTACAAGGACAGGCTGGCCGCGGCGACGCTTCATCCCCTCGTTCCCGACGCTGATGACCGCAGGGCGGTGCACCGCATCATCTACGACGAACTCTGCAAGGACATTATCACGGATGAAAGCCGTTCGACTTATGAGGGCGTCGCCCGGCGGCTGGTCGATGCGGGTGCCGATTGCATGATTCTCGGCTGTACCGAAGTCGGTATGCTCCTCAATCAAAACAATGTTTCGGTTCCCGTCTTCGATACCACGCTCATTCACTGCGAGGCGGCTATCGATCTTGCTCTGGCACAGTGACGGCGTAAAAGCTTTCTCCATTCCGCCGGTTTCTGAGGCATGCCTGTTTACCGTTGAAGACCGCGGAAGAATTCAACATTGCTTAAAAAATGAGCGCTAAACGAGCCTCATTGCACCTCCTTTCGGCGCAATTCCAAATCATGTATAGGGGCATCAATTTTACATGCCTGGTGACCCTATGGATCGCAATATGACCGCCGAAAGGCAGTTGGAACCCACAGTATTCGCGCCGATTGCGCCTTCGCTTCCAGTCCGCGAGGATGAGCCTTACGCCCGCGATGAGATGCTGCACGAAATATTCGAGCAGACAGCCAAACGATTTCAGGCCAAATGCGCCGTCAGGCTGCTTGGCCATGATCCCGAAAACAGCCGCCGCACCCAGCTCAGTTATGCGCAACTGGCCGAGCGTGCCACCCGGTTTGCCCGCCAGCTCCGCGCCATGGGAGTTCAGCGCGGGGATCGCGTCGTCATCTGCCTGCCGCGCGGCCTTGACCAATATATGGCCATCCTCGGCACCCTCTGGGCCGGCGCCTGTTATGTGCCGGTTGACTGGAGTTATCCGCAGGATCGCATTGATTTTATTGCCGAGGATAGCGGTGCCACGCTGATCGTCACGGATGCCGAACGGGCCGGCGGCATGCGGGCGAAAACGCTTGTGGTCAACGAGACCCTTGGTGATCTGGCTGCACAGGATGCCGTGCCGATCACCCGCGCCGAAAGCGGCGCGTCTCCCGATGACCTCGCCTATATCATCTACACCTCGGGAACCACCGGCCGCCCGAAGGGCGTGATGATTTCCCACCGCAGCGCCTGCCATTTCCTGCGTTCCGAAGGGGCGATCCTCGCCATTGAAGAGAGCGACAGGGTTTTCGGCGGGTTCAGTATTGCCTTCGACATGTCGATCGAGACGATGTGGAGCGCTTTTTCCGCCGGTGCAGAGCTGCTTGTCGCCACCGAGGCCCTGCACAAGGCTGGCCCCGACGTGGCGGTCACCCTGGCGTCTGAAAGCGTCACCGTCTGGCATGTGGTGCCGTCGCTCTTCACCCTCGTCGAGGCCGATATATCCACGCTGCGCATCGTTAACCTGGGTGGTGAGGCATGTCCGCCTGACCTCGTCGACCGCTGGGCGCGACCGGGTCTTCGGATTCTCAACACCTATGGACCGACCGAAACGACTGTCACGGCCACCTGGACCGAGGTGCAGCCGGGCCGGCGTGTCACCATCGGCCGGCCGCTGCCGGGATATACGGCCTGGATTGTCGATGACAAACTATGGCCGGTCGCTGCGGGCGCCGAAGGTGAACTTGTCATCGGCGGCCCCGGTCTCAGTGGCGGTTATGTAAACCGTCCCGATCTCACCGCGGACAAATTCGTCAACACGCCGTTTCTCGGCCCGGACGGGCAGCCGGCCCGGATTTATCGCTCAGGCGACCTCGTGCGTCTCGATGCGGTCGGCGACATCGAATTCATGGGGCGTATCGATACGCAGGTGAAGATCCGTGGTTTCCGCGTCGAGCTGGCGGAAATCGAAGCGGTGATTGCCGAAGACGCGTCGGTCGCGCAGGCCGTCGTCCATCTTTTCCGCGATAATGACGGATCGGAACTGCTGGCCGCGTTTCTTGTTGCGCGGGGCAATGCCGCAATCGACATTGAAGCCGCCCGCAAACGCGTGAATGATCGTCTGCCGAACTATATGCGGCCGGTCGCCTATCAGGTGCTGGATGCCTTGCCGACCCTGCCGGCCTCCGGCAAGGTCGATCGAAAGGCGTTGCAACGGCCGGTCGTCGTTGCCGTCTCGGATCGGGAAACGGTCGCGCCGGAAACACCGCTTGAAATCCAGCTCCACGCCATCTGGTCGGAGGCTTTTGCGCCGCAGAAGGTTTCGGTGGAGGACGATCTGTTCGAGGATCTTGGCGGCCATTCGCTGAAGGCTGCCCGGCTTGCCTCGGCAATCCGCAAATCGCCGGGCCTCTCCGGCGTTTCCATTCAGGACCTCTATGCTGCGCCCACCATTCGCCGGCTCGCCGAGCGGCTGCGGGACCGCGTGATGGCCGATACCGCGGCGCTGGAACCTTTCCACCGCGTCAGCGAATTTCAGAAACGCCTGTGCTGGACGCTCCAGACCGTTGCTCTGGTGCCGATCTATGCGGTGGCGGGATTGCAGTGGTTTTTCCCCTATCTCGCCTATACCTATTTGGTCGAGGATTTCGGTCGTGTCTCGGCCCTGCTTCTCGGCGGCCTCAGCTTCGTTTTCATTCCGCCATTGGGCATGGTGTTCGCGATTATCGTCAAATGGCTGATCATCGGCCGCTACAAGCCCGGCGATTATCCGTTATGGGGCAGCTACTATCTGCGCTGGTGGCTGGTGCGGCGCCTCTCCGACATCATCGCCACGCCCTATCTTAGCGGCACGCCGATGATCCGGGGTTACTACCGGTTGCTGGGCGCCCGCATCGGTCGCCGCGCCTTTATCGGCATGGTCAGCATTGATACCGCCGATCTCGTCACCATCGGCGACGACGCCATCGTCAGCGATTATGCGATGCTGGCGACGAGTTCGGTCGAGCGGGGACTGCTGCGCATCGGCTCCGTCAAGATTGGCAATAGTGCTTTCATCGGCACCATGTCGGTGGTTGGACGCAACAGCACGATTGGTGATGCGGCCGCGCTTGACGATCTCTCTTCCCTGCCGATGAACCAGTCGATCCCTTCAGGGGAAAGCTGGAGCGGCTCTCCCGCCAAGTGCACCGCAACCGGACGTATCGCCCAGCGGGATGAGGAGGCGGGCTTTCTGCGTCGCCTGCTGGTTGGCTTCGGACTGTTCATCGCTGCGGCCATTCTTCCTCTGGTCGCGATCCTGCCGATTGCGCCGGGTCTGATTGCGATGATCGAAATCGACTGGAACACGGATGGTTATTCCTACCTGCTGATTTCGCCGTTCCTTGCACTTACCTACATCATCCTGATGTGTGTTTTGACCGTTGCCGCCAAGCGCCTGATCCTCGGGCCGGTCCGGCCCGGGCGATATTCGATCCATAGCTGGTTCTACCTGCGGTTCTGGTTTGTCCAGCAGGTGACCGATCTGGCGCTGGCGCTGCTTCATCCGATCTATGCGACGCTCTACGTGATCCCCTGGTATCGCGCGCTTGGCGTGCGGATCGGCAGACGTGCCGAAATCTCGACGGCTGCGAAGATCGTGCCCGATCTTGTCGATATGGGGCCGGAAAGCTTCATTGCGGATGCGGTTGTCTTCGGTGCGGCGCGCCATGAGCCGGGTATTATCGAACTCGCACATACCAAGATCGGGCGACGGTCCTTCATCGGCAATTCGGCCGTGTTGCCAACCGGTGCAACCATTGCCGATGGCGTTCTGATCGGCGTGCTTTCCAAGCCACCGGCGGATGGCGGTGCCGAGCAGCCGGACGGAACCTGGTTCGGTTCTCCGCCGATTTCGCTGCCCGTGCGGCAGGCTGTCGGCCTTTTCGACGAGGGCGCGCGCTTTAATCCGCGGCCGCGCCTTGTCGCGATGCGGCTTGCCATCGAGGCGATCCGGGTGATCCTGCCGCTGACATTGTTTCTGGCATTTTTCAGCCTGCTTTTTTCCATGGTGGGCGATATCCAGGATTATGACGACAGCCAGTCGCTGATTGCCGCGATCTTCCCCTTCCTCTACATTGGATTTGCGCTCGCCTGCGGCCTCTCCGTCGTCGCGCTGAAATGGCTGGTGATGGGGCGATACAAGCCGACGACCAAGCCGCTCTGGAGCACCTTCGTCTGGCGAACGGAACTGGTGACGGCGACCTATGAGAACCTGGCGGTGCCGAACCTGCTGCAACCGCTGCGGGGCACACCCTGGCTGGCGTTTTATCTTCGCCTTCTCGGCTGCAAGATCGGCCGTGACTGCTTTATCGACACGACTGACATCACCGAACATGATCTGGTGCGGATCGGCGACGAAGTTGCGCTCAATGAATTTTCCGGTCTGCAAACCCATCTGTTTGAAGACCGCGTCATGAAAGTGAGCGGCGTAACGGTCGGTGACCGCGCGGTGATCGGATCCTATGCCATCGTGCTCTACGATGCCGAAATCGGGGAGGACGCCCAGCTCGGCGATCTTTCCGTGGTCATGAAAGGCGAGACGCTGCCGGCCGGAACATCGTGGGAAGGGTCTCCGGCGCAGCTCGTGCGTAATGCATGAGCGAGGTCGCGCCAACATTCAAGCACTGAGGGCCTGAATGTCGAAACCGGCGGCGCGCCAGTGATCTGGCGCGTCCGCCTCGCGCGTATCAGACCATGCGCGGAAGGACATCGGTCGGGCCGCCTTTGTCCATCAGCCTGTGCTTCAGCGCTCCCAGCACGTGAAATCCGATCAGCACCAGAATGGCGTAAGCGCCGTATCGATGCAGCGTTTGAAAAACCACGAAGGCATTGTCGTCTTTCGAAAGCAGTTCCGGCAGATGCGAAATCAGGAAAAACGGCACGCCGTCACTCTGGGAGAAGCTGCTGGAAAGCGAATAACCGAGCAGGGGGACGAGGAAAGTCAGGAGAATGAGAAGCTTGTGTACTGCGTGTGAGATAATTCTCTCCCACCGTGCAAGGGCCGAAGGCGTCGAAGGCATGATCTTCGCGTAACGCCAGCGAAGCGCGAGATGGACGAGCGCGAGCAACCAGACGAGAACGCCGAACTGCTTGTGGTTTGGGTAGAAGATCGAGGCGGTGGCCATGTCGCTTTCCGGCAGGCGCGTCATATACCAGCCCGATGCGATGAGCCCGATGATCAGGGCGGCTCTCACCCAGTGCAGACAGCGGATCGGCAAGGGATATTTTACGGTCGCGCGGCTCTCGGTGTTGATGTGTGACATCGCAATATCTCCGTGATGAATGTCTATCGGGCCGGATGGGCTCTGGCGAATGAAAAAGACGGGCTCAATGGCCCGCCTTCACGTTTTTGAGGGCAAGGAAAACGGCTGCCGAGAGCAGGCCGACCAGCGTGCCGGCTGCGGTCAGCAGAACCGCATGCGCCTGGGAAAAGGCACTCTTGCCAGCGGCCACCAGTGCCGCAGCGACGTCTTGCGGCAGCTTGCCGGCCAGGACATAGGTATCTCCGATCGAATGGCTTGCAGCATCCGCGAGCCCTGCCGGAATGCCGGCCGGAAGCACCAGCGCGCCCATGTAGATTGCCGACAAGGCGACGCCGAAGAAGGTGATGCCGAGGCCGGCGCCAAGCTCGTAACCGGTTGCCTCGAGCGAACCCGCGGCACCGGCCTTTTCAGCCTCTACGGCCCCCATGATCGCGATGGATGAGGCGGTGAGGCCGATGCTGAGCGACAGTCCTAGCAGCACCAGGCATGCGGGCACGATGAGGCCCGGATCATGGAAGTCGGATTGCGCCAGCGCCACAAGGCACAGCGCCGCGATCAGAAGGGAGGCGCTTGCCACCGTTCGAAGGCCGAGCCGGTTCGACAGGAAGCCGGCAAGCGGACCTCCGACGGCTGCGGCAACCATGATGGGCAGCATGAAGAGGCCGGCCTGCAGCGGAGACTTGCCGAGAACAAATTGCAGCTCCTGCGCAAGCGTCAGCTCCACGCCCGCCAGTGCGCCTGATGTGATGATGGCCATGCCGACACCGGTGACGATGGCGGGGCGGGAAAAGAGCGTGACGTCCAGCATCGGCTCTGCGACCGAAAGCTGGTTGCGCACGAAGATCGTCAAAGCGGCCGCGCCGATGAGGAATGCCAGCACGACGATCGCAAGCGGCTCCTTGCCACCGAAACCGGTTTTGACGGCAAAGACCAGTCCGATGATCCCGACGATCAAAAGCAGGGCCTGGCTTATCTGCCACTTGCCCGGAGAGACGATTTCCTTTTCCGGCAGGATTAAGGCGATGATCGGCATGATGACGAGCACCACGGGAATGTTGATGAGGAAGACCGATCCCCACCAGAAATGCTCGAGCAGGGCGCCGCCGACCAGTGGACCGACCGCGGCACCGGCGGCTCCGACCGTACCCCAGAGGCCAAGGGCCATCGCGCGCTCGCCCGGGTCTTCAAATGTGCGCCTGATGATACCGAGGACGCAGGGCATGATCATCGATGCGCCGAATGCAAGCAGGATACGTCCGACAATCAACATCCACGGGGTTAGCGAAAACGCAGCCACGACAGAGGCGATGCCAAAGACGAACAGGCCGGTGAGCAGCATTTTCCTGTGGCCGATCCGGTCGGCGAGGGTTCCCATCGGCACGAGCAATCCGGCCATGAGCAGCGAATAGATATCGATGATCCAAAGGACCTGTGTGGTCGATGCCTGCAGCGCCAGCGTCAGCGACGGCACGGCGATATGAAGGATTGTCATGTCGAGCACGACGGGCAGAAATGCCAGCATGACCGCAATGAGAATAACCCACCGGCGCGCGTGAAGCGCGGAGTGTGGAGTGACTTTTTTCGGGTCGAGAGACACCGTCATTGTTTTCACCATCAGAATGCTTGATCGCGCAAGATGGTCGCCGCGGTGAAGGCGACGACCACTTCCGCAGCCTGGACGTTATTGGCCGCGTTTTGTGACTTCATGGAGGACGTGTGGAGAATATGTGGAGATGGATGTCGGCCGACAATGCGCGGTGACCATGGTCAGGAGACCGGCTGGCCAAGCGAAATCTCGAACATGGCGCCGCCTTTTGCGGATGGTGCGTAACGTATCTTGCCGCCGTGAGCCTCGACGATGGCGCGAACGACGGAGAGACCGAGCCCGTTGCCGCCCTTTTCCTGTGGGCCGGTCTGGATGCCCCTCCTGAACGGCTCGAAGGCCCAGGGTTCGATGTCGCCGCCGAGACCGGGGCCTTCATCCACGACCCGCAGGAGCGTGATGTGATTTTCAACCCCGAGTGTTATGTCGATGTCGCCGCGCACGGCGTGACGGCGTGCATTCGTGACAAGGGCAAGGAGAGCTTGGCGAATGCGCATCGCATCGGCTTGCACCACGATATCGGAGAGGCTGAGCCGAAGTTCGAAACCATCCTCCCGCAGCTCCTGTTCCAGCAGGCCGGCAAGCTGCTCGATTTCCGCCTTCAGCCGCACCGGTTGGATGCGCAGGTCGAGATGGCCGCTATCGGCAAGCGTGACGGTGCGCAGATCCTCGACAAGCCGGGCAAGCGAATCCACCTGCAGCACCAGCCCTTGAAGAGATGTCTCGTCGGGTTCGAATACGCCATCGATCATGCCCCGCAGGCGGCCTTTGAGGATGGTGAGCGGCGTGCGCAACTCGTGGGCGATAGTGGCGTTCCACAGCTTCATATCCGCCGCCATGTCCTCGAGACGCTGCGCCATGGCATTAAAATCCTCGACGAGATGGGCAGTTTCCCCGAGCGAATGATCGCCCGGCAGGGCGCGCGCGGAAAGATCGCCATCCTTGATGCGCCTTGCGCTTTGGGCGAGCGATTCAAGCGGCTGGAGAATACGCCGGGTCAAGCGGACCGAGGCGATGGCGGCAACGATGAGCGCGATGAAGATCAGGACCGAGAGGATGATGAAGTCGACCCCCGTCAGCCAGCTGTCCTCGCTTTCCGACCAGGGCGAAAAATAAAAGATGATGCTGAAGGCGATATAGGTGCCGAAAAAGACCACCAACCCGGCAACCACGGTCATCGATGACATGGCCAGCAATATCTGCCGGCTGAGGCCTTTTTTCAGCATCATGGCTCGACCGCCAGGCGATAACCGACACCGCGAATGCTGGCCAGCATGCCCTCGCCACCCGCCTGATCCAGTTTCTTGCGCAACTTGCTGAGATGGCTGTCGATCGTGCGGTCGAGCGCATCCGAACCGGGCAGGCAAGCGTCAACCAGCTCGCTGCGGGTGAAGACCTTGGTTGGTGTTCGCGCCAGATGCGCCAGCAGCCGGAACTCGGTCAGCGTCAGCGACAGGCGGATGGTTTCTCCGTCCTTGTCGATCTTTGCCTGATAGCTGTCGAGATCAATGGTCAGATTGCCGACGCGGACGACGGCGCCCGCCTGGGAGAACCCGGCGCGCCTGAGCACCGCCTTGGCCCGCGCGACGACTTCGATGGGGTTGAACGGCTTGACGATATAATCATCCGCGCCGATGCGCAGTCCCTGAAGACGATCGACATCCTGATCCAGCGCCGTGACCATGATGACGGGTGTGTGGCCGCGCCTTTGTATCTCCGCCAGAACCTCCCAACCGTCCAGTCGTGGCATGGTGACGTCAGCCAGAACGATATCGGGTTTGAGGGCGCGGTGGAGTTCGAGAGCCACCTTGCCGTCACGGGCATGCACCGTGCGAAAACCCTCGCGGAGAAAATAGGCTTCGAGGATGCCGGCGATTTCCATGTCGTCTTCAGCGATCAAAACTAGTTCAGCCATCGTCTTCAAACTCCTTGATACTTCCATGCCACCGAACGTCGGCGCCGTCGAGTATCGGGCGTTGGCCTCCATAAACCCGCAACAAAACCTCCACAAAGCCCCCACGCTCAAATTCTAGATGATCGCCAGCAAACAGGTAGTTTAAGAATTGGATGGTGGACACTCATGCGACGCGGATCACGCTTCTGGAAACTTGGCGCATTGTGCCTGCCGATCATGCTTCTTTATGGCTGTAGCGACAACGGCCAGAGCGAAAGCGGTGCCGCCGTGGTGGCGGCGCCCGCACGCGTCAGTGTCATGACCGTCGAGCCGGAAACGGTGACGGTTTATGATGAGTTGCCCGGCCGGGTGTCGGCCTATCGCACGGCGGAAATCCGGGCGCAGGTGGGTGGCATCATCCAGAAAAAGTTCTTCACGGAAGGCGCATTCGTAGAAGCCGACACGCCACTCTTCCAGATCGATCCCGCACCGTTTTCCGCTGATGTGGATGCGGCCGCCGCCGTGCTCGCGCGTGCGGATGCGGAACTGCTGAATGCGCAGGTGAAGTATGAGCGGGCCAGATCCCTTTCTTCGCGCGAGATCACCAGTGCGGAATCCTTCAACAACGCCACGGCGGCTTTGGCGCAGGCAAAGGCGAATGTCGCGGAAGCGAAAGCCATTCTGGCGCGGCGAAAGCTGGAGCTCTCCTATGCCACCCTGAGAAGCCCGATCAGCGGGATGATCGGTCAGTCGTTCATGAGCGAGGGCGGGCTTGCCTCTTCCTCCGCAACCGCACCATTGGCTGTCATCCAGCAGATTGACAAGGTCTATGTCGATGTCCGCCAGTCGGCCATGAGCTTGGAGACATTGCGCGATACGGCATCCGAGGCGGGCGCACAAAACCCGGATGAGCTGCCGGTCAAGATCATGACCATTGCCGGCAAACCGTTTGTTCATGACGGGAAAGTGCTGTTCTCCGATATTTCAGTCGATAGCGCCACGGGCAGTCTCGGCATTCGCATCCTCGTTCCGAACCCCGAAGAACAGCTGCTTCCAGGCATGTATATCCGCGCCATGGTGCCGCGTGCCATCTACGGCGCCGCGATCCGGGTGCCGCAGGAAGCAATCATCCGCGATCCGGCCGGGCGTCCGCAGATCGTCGTTATCGGCGCAGACAAGACCGGTGCGCGCCGCACGGTGGAACTGGGGCCGCTTGCCGACGGTCGATACATCGTCACGCACGGTCTTTCCGCCGGAGAGACCATCATTGTGCTGGGGCAGGATCGTGTCCAAAGCGGACAGCCGCTCGAAACATCGCCCTTTTTCCCTGCCGCCCCAGAGACAAGAACCTAAGGAGCGGACACACCATGCCGCAGTTTTTCATCAACAGGCCGGTTTTCGTCTGGGTTGTCGCCATTCTGATCGTGATCGCTGGCGTGATGTCCATCCCGCAGCTGCCCGTCTCGCGTTTTCCCGTCATCGCCCCGCCCAGCGTGTCGATCTACGCCACCTATACCGGCGCGACGCCGCAGACGATCAATGACAGCGTGACCAGCCTGATCGAACGCGAACTTTCGAGTGCGAAAAACATCCTCTATTTCGATTCATCGGCCGATTCCTCCGGTTCCGCCACCATCACCGTCACCTTCAAGCCGGGCACCAATCCCGAACTTGCCCAGGTGGATGTGCAGAACCGGCTGAAGGCCGTGGAGCCGCGCTTGCCGGAACAGGTTCGCCGCGCCGGCCTGACCGTGGAATCGGCATCGTCGGGATTCCTGATGATCGTGTCGCTGAAATCGAAGGACGGTTCGCTCGATGCGCTCGCCCTAGACGATTATCTCGTGCGCAACGTTGCGCCGGAACTGAAGCGCGTCGCCGGCGTCGGCCGCGTGCAATCCTTCGGTTCGGAAGCGGCGATGCGCATCTGGCTCGATCCGGTCCGCCTTGTTGCACATTCCATCTCGATGGCCGAGGCGACGCAGGCGATCCAGCAGCAAAATATCCAGGTCGCCCCCGGCCGTCTTGGTGAATCCCCCACCGTGCCGGGCCAGAAGGTCAGCGTGCCGCTCAATGTCAGCGGCCAGTTGCAGACGCCGGATCAGTTCGCGCAGATCATTCTCCGCTCCAATCCCGACGGTTCCCGGCTGACATTGGGCGACGTGGCGACAATCGAGGTCGGCTCGCAGACATCAAGCTTTTCCATCCTCGATGGCGGCAAGCCGGCGACGGCAGCTGCCATTCAGATGATGCCCGGCGCCAATGCGGTGAGCACCTCCACCGGTGTGCGCGAACGTCTGGCCGAGCTTTCAACGACCATGCCGGAGGGAATGGAATATGCCATTTCCTACGATACCGCGCCTTTCGTGAAGGTTTCGATCCAGAAGGTCGTTCAGACGCTTGCCGAAGCCATGGCTCTGGTTTTCCTGATCATGCTGCTGTTCCTGCAGAACCTGCGTTACACGCTCATTCCGGCCATCGTCGCGCCTATTGCTCTTCTCGGTACATTCGCGGTGATGCTGGCAATCGGTTATTCGATCAACGCGTTGACCATGTTTGGCATGGTTCTCGCAATCGGCATCATTGTCGATGATGCCATCGTCGTGGTCGAAAATGTCGAGCGTCTGATGGCGACGGAGGGGCTTTCGCCGCTCGATGCGACCCGCAAGGCAATGACGGAGATATCCGGCGCCGTCATCGGCATCACGCTTGTCCTGACGGCGGTTTTCCTGCCCATGGGCATGGCCTCCGGTTCGGTGGGTGCGATCTACCGGCAGTTTACCGTGTCGATGGCCGTATCGATCCTGTTCTCGGCATTCCTGGCGCTCAGCCTCACGCCGGCACTATGCGCGACCCTGCTGAAGCCGATCAGTCACGATCACCATCAGAAAAAAGGCTTCTTCGGCTGGTTCAACCGCGCCTTCGAGCGACTGACGGCACGTTATGCCGGCTGGGTCGCCATCCTCATTCGCAAGACCGGACGGGCGATGGTCGTCTACGTCGCTATCATCGCAGCGGTCGCCTATGGCTATGGCACGCTCTCTACGGCTTTCGTGCCGGATGAAGATCAGGGCTCCTTCATGACATCCTTCACCCTGCCGGCGAATGCTACCGCCGAGCGCACACGCGTCGTCGTCGACCTCTTCGAGAACCACGTCAAGACGAGGCCGGATATTGCCAATAATCTGACGATCATGGGCTTCGGTTTCTCCGGTTCCGGGCCGAACACCGCCATGTCCTTCACCACATTGAAGGAGTGGGGTGAGCGCAAGACGAGCGTGGATGAGGAAGTGAGCGCCGCGACAGAGGCGATGGCCGCCGCAGACGAAGGGCAGATTTTCAGCCTCAAGCCACCCGCAATCGACGAACTCGGCACGACATCCGGTTTTGCCCTGCGGCTTCAGGATCGCGCCAATCACGGTGAGAAGGCACTTGCCGAGGCTGTCGCGCAACTGACCCGGCTTGCAGCGGAAAGCAAGCTTGTGTCGGATGTCCGCGTCGATGGCCTGCCCAGCGGCACGAGCGTCACCCTGAATGTGGACCGTCAGAAAGCCAGTGCGCTTGGCGTTTCCTATTCGACCATCGCCGATACGCTGGGTGGGGCCATCGGCTCGACCTATGTCAACGATTTCCCGCGTGACGGCCGCCTCCAGCAGGTGATCGTGCAGGCCAAGGCCGCAAGCCGGATGCAGGTGGATGACGTGCTCAACCTCCACGTTCGCAACGATGCCGGTAAGATGGTGCGCCTTTCGGAAATCGTGGAGCCGGAATGGTCGACAATGCCACTGCAATTCACCCGCTATAACGGTTATCCCTCTGCCAGTATTTCCGGTGCGGCCGCATCGGGCGTCTCCAGCGGCAAGGCCATGGAGGAAATGGAACAGCTCGCAGCCAAGCTGCCCAAGGGTTTTGCGGTCGAATGGACCGGCCAGTCGCTGCAGGAACGGCAATCCGGTGCGCAGGCGCCGATGCTGATGGCGTTCTCGTTCCTCATCGTTTTCCTCGTTCTGGCTGCGCTTTACGAGAGCTGGACGGTGCCGCTTTCCGTCATGCTCGTCGTGCCGCTCGGTGTTATCGGCGCTGTCATTGCCGTGCATCTGCGCGGTCTGGAAAACGACGTCTTCTTCAAGGTCGGCCTGATAACGCTTATCGGGCTTTCGGCGAAAAATGCCGTGCTGATCGTGGAGTTCGCCCGAAAACGCCAGCAGGAGGGGCAGGGGCTCATGGATGCGGTCATCACCGCTTCACGCCTGCGTCTGCGGCCGATCGTGATGACCTCGCTCGCCTTCACCCTCGGCATCGTGCCGCTGGTGATCGCCAAGGGAGCAAGTTCTGAAACGCAGAACGCCATCGGCACCGGTCTTTTCGGCGGCATGATCTCGGCGACCGTGCTGGCGGTGCTCTTCGTTCCCGTCTTCTACGTCGTCGTGGCCCGTTTTCGCCGTAGCTGATCCTCAAACGGCAGGCGTTCCTGAACCGACGGGAACGCCTGCCGCCGACATTCCCTAGATCACCGAATAATCCACGGCCCGGAGATCCTCGATCAGGCCCGGCCCATTCGTCGTCCAGCCCAGTTTTTCCCGCGTCAAGGCGCTGGACGCCCGGAGATCCATCGCCGCGAACAGGGCGAACCAGCCGAAATGGCCGGCGGCCTCTTCCTTCCCTATAGAAACGAGGGGCAGCCCAAGGCCATGCGCAACGACCTCGGCAATGTCACGCACGACGACGCCTTCCTCGGCCACGGCATTATACCGCGCACCCCGTTCGGCCCGAACCATCGCCTTAACGTAGAGCTTCGCCACATCTTCCACATGACCTGCCGACCAGCGATTAGCGCCCTCTTCGACATAGGCGACGACACCCTTGCCGCGCGACATTTCGATATAGGGCGAGATGAGCCCCTGTTTTACCGTGTCGTGCACCTGCGGAAGCCTGACGACACCTAGATTGATGCCCGCCTGCAATTGCTCCTGGCCTGCCAGTTCCGAGGCTATGCGCGGATTGAAGTGATGCGTGTCGAACACATCTTCACGTGCGGGTTCGCCATTGCCGGGATCGCCCATGCCGACCCCTGACGTGATGAGCAGCGGCCTGTCGGAACCCGCCAGAACGGAGCCGAGTGCCGCGATCACACGGCTATCCTTTCCGCAATTGGCTGCGAAATTCGCGAAATCATGGTCAAAAGCCGTATGGATGACGGCGTCTGCATTCTCGGCGCCGCGAGCAAGCAATGCTGCATCTTCCAGCGTTGCAATATGGGCCGAGGCCCCGGCCGCCTGTAACTCTCTTGCTCCGGCGTCCGAGCGGGTAAGGCCGATCACCTCATGTCCACCGGCCAGCAATTCACGACGAATCCGGGATCCGATGAACCCCGTGGCACCTGTCAGAAAAACACGCATACACATCTCCCGCGTTGACGGGGGAGGTGATCCCATGAATAATTGTCCTGTTAAAGTAGTGACGTTATCATGGTATAATTACCAACAGGATGCGGAAAGCAATGACCGACAATGCGCTCAGCACTTTCCTGCGTGATCGCCGCATGCGGCTCGATCCCACGACTTTCGGTTTTCCCATCGGCCGCCGCCGCACGCCGGGCCTGCGCCGGGAGGAGGTCGCCCAGCGCGCCAATATCAGCCCAACCTGGTACACCTGGCTCGAGCAGGGTCGCGGCGGCTTGCCTTCGGTGGATGTGCTCGATCGGATCGCGAAAGGCTTGATGTTGACCGATCCCGAGCGCGATCACCTGCACATCCTGGCCTTCGGGCATCCGCCCGAGCAGCGTTACCGCCAGTCAGAGACGATAACGCCTCGGTTGCAGGGTGTGCTGGATGCCATGCCGTTCAGCCCCGCCATCATCAGAACGGCGACATGGGATGTGCTGGCATGGAACCGCGCCGCCGCCGTCATCCTCACGGATTACAGCAAGCTGGCCAGGGAGAACCGCAATATCCTGCGTCTGGTATTCTCCGATGAACGGGTGCGCTCCGCCCAGGAGGACTGGCGCAATGTCGCCCGTTATGTTGTCGGTGCATTCAGGGCGGATGCCGCACGCGCCGGCGCGGGGGCGGGTATACAGCAACTGGTCGAGGAGCTTTCGGCCGCCAGCCCTGAATTCAAGGCCATGTGGGATGACAACGAGGTCACGAGCATGCATGACGGCGTCAAACGCCTCCACCACCCGGTCCTTGGAACCATCGCGCTGGAATTCTCAAGCTTTTCAGTCGAGGGACGCTCCGATCTCAACATGATGGTTTACAATCCCGCAAATCCCGAAATGGCTGAACGCTTTCGCTCGCTGATTTCAGACAGCGTTTAGCGACGCGTTTGATGAGTTTCGAAACGCCCCGGGAGGGCGAGCAGCCACGAACTGGTGGAAATCCGCTTTGTCGCAGAAATTACAGCCGGCAGGGGGCGTCGAAACAGGTCAATCGGCATCTCGCGAATTCACATGGAATCGGACGATACCCATTTGTTCCGGCCGGTCTGTTTGGCGCTAAGCAGTGCGGCGTCCGCCCGTTCCAATACGCTGCTCACAGTTCCTGCGCTCGGTGCCGTTGCGATGCCGATGGATATGGTAACCGGGTCGAGCAGGCGGCCTCTGTAGGTGAAGGGTGCCCGCTCGACGGCGTGCCGGAGTTTCTCCGCAAGCCTGGTTGCATCCTCGATGCCTGCATCTGGTATCAGCACGGTGAATTCCTCGCCGCCGAACCGGAACAGCGCGCCCTGATCGCCAATTGCTTCCGAAAGCACCTGGGCGACATATTGCATCACTGCGTCTCCGGCATCATGGCCGAAGCGGTCGTTGAAGCGCTTGAAATGGTCGATGTCCAGCATCAGGCAGGCAAGCGAACCGGTTGGCTTCTCGATGTGCCGGTTCAGCGCCTCGTCGAGTGACCGGCGGTTTAGCAGACCGGTCAAGGCGTCCTGCCTTGCCATGCCAACCAGCCGCTTGCGAAGCTGGAGGTTTGCGACGGCAAGGCCGATATTCTCGGCGAGAAGTTCCAGATACAGCCGTTCCGTCTCCAGCGTGTCGTTCCTCTGTGGAATTTCGAGATATAGCAAGCCAACGGTTTCGCCGAGCGCAGTCAGCGGTATGCACAGGCCGGTCCCAAAACTCCCATGAAGATGATGGCAGACGACGTCGTCGCCATCAGGATTGCTGGCGTGCGGACGTCCGCGACGCAGAGCCCAGCAATCGTCGATCAAAAATTCCGGGGCGGAAAACGAAGGGTCGGACCATTGTCCGGTCGATTGGAGAAGCGAACTGTTTTCCTTGAGCACAAGCAGGCGGCCGGCAATGTCGGGGAAGATCTGCGGCATGAATTTCGACACGACGTCGGATAATTCATCCTGATTCTGACATGCCTGAATGCGATGCATCATCTGCAGGATCAGGTCCTTGATGCGCTGGTTCCGGCGGTGCTCCGCGTCGAGCCGTTCCCGCTCCAGCCCGTTGCTGCGGAAGATCCTGATAGCCTGGTTCATTTCCCCAATTTCGTCGCGACGCCCCTCATCGGGCACCTCGATACTGTAATCCTGCCGGGCAAGGCGCATGACGATATTGCTCATTCTGATCAGCGGGGCGGCAACGCGTCTGGTCAGGACGAAGTAGAGCACGGCCACAAACATCAGGGCGGTCAGGGCAAGCATCACCTTGGCGATCGATCCGTAGAAATCGCTTCGGCTTTTGGCCTGGTCGACGGTTGCCTGCGTGCGGGCAGCAACAGTGTCTCTCAGCGTCGCGACGTCATTCAGCAGCCCCGTATGGAGTTGATAATACTCATTACCGAACAGGACCTGTTGTGCATCGTTCTGGCGCCCGGCGCGATAGAAACCTATGGCCTCGCGCTCCATCGTATCCAGTGCATCGGCGCTCTTTTTTATATTCTGAAATAATCCTGCCTCTTGCGGTGAAACACCGCGCGCGGCGAGTTTATCCAGGCTGTTTTCAAGGTGCTTTTCCTGGTCTTCGTCGACATAGAATTTTGCCAGATGCTGCTCCTCGCCGCGCATGACGTACAGCCGTGCCTCCTCGGTGCGCTCATCCGCGATGATCGCCAGTTCCTCAGCAAGATCGCTCACGTCGAGATGATCCTGAATTGCCGCCCTCTCTTGAGAAGCGCTTCTGGCTGACAGAATGAATGTGGTCGCCGATACGGTTGTGAGTATCAGGGTCACGGCATAAGCCAGGTTCGTGATGGTGCTAAGTCGCATAATGGCGCCGTCTGCTTGCCGCGCGGTTTTTTAAAAAACCCGGCGGTGGGTCCAATTCCAGAGTCTCGTTGTTCTAGGACATATCGTCAAACGGGAAATCAGCAAGCGGTTAACCATCGATTTGATCTGTCGCGCGATAGACTGGAAAGTCGTGAATCCGGAGGCTTTTGAAAAGCTCTGCGCCACCCCGGCACTATATTTCACGCGGCATCACGAAGCCGTGAAACCTTTCGAGGCATCGTTCGTTTAGCGCCCATGAGTGACAAAGACGCAGGACCGAAACCGGTCGTTGGTGCCGACGAGACTGGCACCCAAACCGCATCCCAACAGGATGCTCCTGACACCGATGAGCCGCCTCCGCCGGAGGAGATGGAACCCGCTTCGGACTTGACCCCGGAGCAGGCGGAGGAGGTTCGCAGGAAATATCTGCTGAAACGCTTCTGGATCAGCGCACGCGGGTTCTGGAGTCGTCGCGGCGATGCGCTTGCATGGCCGTTCACGCTCGGACTATTGGCGATGATCGGCATAAATGTCGCCTTCCAGTATGGTATCAACGTGTGGAACCGCGGCATTTTCGATGCCATCGAAAAGCGGGACGCATCGACGGTCTATTTCCTCGCCTCGATTTTTCCCCCACTTGTGCTGGGCAGCGTCTTCATCGTCACCTCACAGGTCTATGTGAGAATGCGTATTCAACGGCGCTGGCGTTCCTGGCTCACAAAGGCGCTCCTTGGTAGGTGGATTGCAAATGGCCGCTACTACCAGCTGAACCTGATCGATGGTGACCACCAGAATCCCGAAGCACGGCTCTCGGAGGATATGCGGATTGCGACGGAGGCACCGGTGGACTTTGTGTCCGGTGTCATCGCGGCCTTCGTGTCTGCCTCCACCTTCATCGTTGTCCTGTGGACGATTGGCGGTGCTCTGACGCTGTCGATCGGCGGCGTGTGGATCACGATCCCGGGCTTTCTTGTCGTCGCGGCCGTTATCTATGCGGCCATCACCTCCACATCCATTGCCTTCATCGCCCGCAATTTCGTCAAGGTTTCCGAAGTCAAAAACCAGGTCGAGGCGGAATTCCGCTATACGCTCACGCGCGTCAGGGAAAATGGCGAGAGCATCGCCCTGCTTGGCGGCGAGGAGGAAGAAAGAAGCGATCTCGACAAGAGGTTCGGCAATGTCCGGCGGCAGTGGCGCCTCATGGCGCAACAATACATGCGGACAACGGTCGTCTCGAACGGATCGATGCTGATCGCGCCCGTCGTGCCGCTTCTCCTGTGTGCTCCGAAGTTTCTCGATGGAAGCATGTCGCTCGGTGAAGTCATGCAGGCGGCTTCCGCTTTCACGATTGTCCAGTCCGCCTTTGGCTGGCTGGTCGACAACTATCCGCGTCTCGCCGACTGGAATGCCTGTGCCCGACGTGTTGCCTCGCTGATGATGTCGCTCGATGGTCTCGAACGGGCTGAAAAAAGCGATGCGGTCGGCCGTATCGTGCGCGGTGAGACGGAAGGGGAAACAATGCTCAGTCTCAAGGATGTTTCCGTTTCTCTGGGTGACGGCACGGCCGTCGTCAAGGAGACGGACGTCGAAATTGGCGCCGGAGAGAGAGTGCTGGTGTCTGGAGAGTCGGGCTCGGGCAAGAGCACGCTGGTCCGGGCTATTTCAGGTCTTTGGCCCTGGGGTGGAGGGAGCGTCAACTTTCGCGCCGACAGCCGGTTGTTCATGCTGCCGCAAAGGCCATATATCCCCGCTGGCACCCTTCGTCGCGCCGTCTGCTATCCGCAACCAGCCGAAAGCTGGACGTCGGAAGAGATTGGCGCTGCGCTCGACAAGGTCGGCCTCGGTCAGCTCAAGGGCAAGATCGAAGATGAGGCGCCCTGGGACCAGACATTGTCGGGCGGCGAAAAACAACGGCTGACTTTCGCGCGCCTGTTGCTGAACGCGCCCGATATCATCGTCATGGACGAGGCGACGGCCGCTCTTGACGAGAAAAGTCAGGACAGGATGATGCAGACGGTGATCGAAGAACTTCCCGATGCCACGATCATAAGCGTGGCGCACCGTGCCGAACTGGAAGCCTTTCATAGCCGAAAAATTACACTGGAACGCCGGGAAGGCGGCGCAAAGCTCGTCAGCGACATTGAACTCATTCCACGGAAAGCGAGGGCGGGTTCCATGCTTCGCAGAATGGTGAAGCGCAAGTGAGTCGATCCGAGGTTTTTTGACCTAGAGTCCAATCTCATATGCTGCGTCGTGGGTGGCCACAAACGCTTCTCCAGACGCCGTCACCCAGCCGCGGAACATGCCCGGTGTATTGTATGGAGCGGCGATGCCGCCTTCCGCATCGATCGCCACTAGCCCCGCACCTATATCATGGGGAGCCAGATCCTTGTGCACGAGATTGCCAGCAGCGGTCTGCAGGTCCTGCCCGAGATAGGCGACGCGGGACGCGATCTCATGGCCAACGACGTAACGGATGAAAAACTCACCCTTGCCAGTGCCGGAAACCGCGCAGGCTCCGTCCCGCGCATAGGTTCCCGCACCGATTACCGGGCTGTCACCCACCCGGCCGTCCGGCTTGTTGGTATAGCCGCCGGTGGAGGTGGCCGCGGCAAGGTGCCCCGCCGCATCGAGTGCAACCGCACCCACTGTTCCATGCTTTTCGTTTTCCGTCGCTTCCGTACCCGTGGCTGCATGGCGCTTCATGGCCGCCAGCGCCTCGAGGCGTTTTTGCGTCGTGAAATAAAATTGAGGTTCTGTGGCCAGATCCTTTTCTTCGGCAAAGCGATCCGCGGCCTCTCCCGTCAGATAGACGGCACGTTCATCCACCATCAGCGCGCGAGCCGCCTTCACAGGATTGCGAATGGCGCGGGATGCGCTGATCGCGCCTACCGCCAGCGTGGCCCCGTCCATGATCGAGGCATCGAGCTCGTGAATGCCGTTTTCGTTCAGCGCCGCTCCGTGGCCTGCATTAAAATGCGGGCTGTCCTCCATGACGACGACCGCCGCCTCGACGGCTTCGAGCGCGGTACCGCCCGCCTTCAGCACGTCATAACCGGCGCGCAACGCCGCTGCCAGATCATCGCGGGCCGCAGCCCATTCCTGGGCGGTCATGCTGTCTTCCGGCATCACGCCACAACCACCGTGAATGGCCAGTGCGATCTTCGTCATATGCTCACTCCCTCGTCGCCCTGCCACAGGCAGTGCCTCTTACAATCAATGAAAGGCGATATCGCCGATGACCCGCACGCGAACCCGCCGCGCACCGCCAGGCAGATAGGCAATCGGGATGTCCTCCACCTCAAGCGTCTTGAGGCTTGCCCGCTCCGCGCCAGATGCAACCGCCGCGTTCTGCGCCTCGGTCTCGGCTTTCGCAAGAGCCTCATCGCGGCTCAGGCCGGAAAAGACCTGATCGACCTCGCCGGAAACCTGCGCCATGGCCGCGCCCAGCGCATTGGCAACACCGGCATTTTCCACGCGTAGCACTTCCGACGCGCCCGGGACCGTCTCGGGGATCAGGAACGCCCCGCCGCCGACGGCAACCAGCGGAACATCTTCGGCCGAGGTCTTCATTTGATCGAAACTGTCCGCCACCATGTCACGGATGCGCTGGAGTGTGGCCTGCACTAAAGCCGGATCGAGGCCTTTTACGCGATCGCGGTCGCCCATCTCGATAAGGCCGGTGGCCACCGCAATATCCGATGTCGTCAGTGTCTCGCCGCCGAAAACACGGGCTTCCTTCAAGATGCGATAACCGACCGAGCGCGGACCGATCTTGCCCGTCTCAGGGTCGACGATGGTGCCGCCGCCGAGCGCAATCGGCAGAAGATCGGGCATGCGGAAGAGTGTGCGTACCCCGCCAATATGAACAATATTGTTCGCCTCGCGCGGAAACCCGCCGACAAGGCAGCCGATATCGGAGGTGGTGCCGCCGACATCCACCACCATCGCATCGGAAAGACCGGTGAGGAAGGCCGCACCGCGCATCGAATTGGTCGGGCCGGAGGCGAAACTGTGCACGGGGTTGGTGGCGGCGACATCCGCAAGCGCCACGGTGCCGTCATTCTGGGTCAGATAGAAGGGCGCCTTCACGCCCGCTTCGCGCAGAGCATCCGAAAATGCCTGAACCGTGGTCTTCCCGAGCGTTTGCAGCGCTGCGTTCAGAAGAGCGACGTTCTCGCGTTCCAGAAGTCCGATGCGGCCAAGCGTATGGGAGAGCGTGATGCGTGCATCAGGTATCACCGAACGCACGATCTCCGCCGCCTTCACCTCGCACTCCGTCGTCAGCGGCGAGAAGGTTGCCGAAATGGCGATGGAGGTGATGCCCGCATCGCGGATTTTCATCGCCGCTTCACGGACTTCATCGGGAACCATGGGCACCAGCGGGCTGCCGTCATATTCATGGCCGCCATGGACCATGAAGATCAGTGGATCGACGGCGTCGCGAAGATCCCCGGGCCAGTCACACATGGGCGGCAGCGAAGAACCCGTTGGCAATGCAATGCGGATCGCCGCAACCCGCTCAAGCCGGGCGCGTTCCACCACGGCATTGGTAAAGTGCGTGGTGCCGATCATCACAGCATTGATCGGCCGGTCGGCCGCGCCGACATAGCCCGCCACATGAGCGAGAGCCGCCTTCACACCAGACAGGACATCCTGCGTGGTCGGGACCTTGATGGAAGCGACGATGGTGTCTCCATCGATCAGAACGGCATCCGTATTGGTGCCGCCAACGTCAATACCGATGCGTTTCATGGGAATACCGATCTGAAGTCAATGTCATAACCGAAGGCGCGCGGGCCGACGGCGGCGATGCCGGCAGGCGTCGTCAAAAGTTCCGGCGCGGGCAGGGCGACAACCGTGACACGCTGGCCGTAACGCACGGATTCCGTGCCGATGGCGCCGCCCGAGACAGTGTCGAGAAGGCAAAGCAGGTCCGGCGTCATGGCGACAGGCTGGCCATCGCGGAAGGCGACCGCCCATTCGTTCTGGAAGGCCAGCTCCATGCGCGAACCGCGGTCGGCATCGATGCCTTCAATGGTCGTGCTGCCGCGCAGGAAACCACCGGTGGTCTCACGCGCCACATCCACCACCTTGCCCCGGAACAGCTGCTTGCCGCCCTCGTGGTTAAGAACCGCCTGAACCGGATCGTCATGGCGCGCACGCGCCTCCATCACCGCGCGCCCAAGGTCAGTCGCTTTGGTGACGGTGTAGTGAATGCCCCATTCCTTCACTTCCTTGCCGGTGCGCGGCGCCTTGCAGGTGGCGGCCGTGGAGCCGACTTCGGTGCAGACCTTGCGCGAGATGCGCTCCATCCATTTCCACGAAGCAGCCCGCGTCACGATCACCTCATTGTCGCGCACATCGACCAGCGACAGCGGGAACATAGGCAGGTTGCCGATGGCGAAGGATGTCATCTGCGCTTCCGGATAGGCGCGTCCCATGGCATCGGCATTAACGACCGGCCGGTCGAGCACGGCGGCGGCGAGGAAAGACGACAGCGCATTGGAGCCGCCGATCTCCACGCTCATGATCGCCCGGAACGGCTTGCCGAGATAATCCTCCATCACCTCGACGGCACGGGCGAGATGCACGGGATCCCCCAGCCGCTCCTGACCGACAAGCGGCGCCCCCATCTTGGAGACGACGGCGACCATATCGTCATCGGCGAGCGCCATGGGATCCATGACTTTTACCCGTCTGCCCTCCGCATAAAGACGACGCAGATTGAGCGTCGAGATATAGGGATTGCCGCCACCGCCGGTTCCCAGAATCCAGGCGCCGGTGGCCAAAGGTTCGATATCGTCTTCGGAAAATTCCTGGATCATGCGTCATCCTCGGGCATGCCACAGCCTTTCCGGCTGCAGGCGATGCTCCTTCCCTTTGAAGTTCCAAGTCTGGCCAACCCCGCCTTTGTGGCGGGGCCGGTTTTCATCAGGCGGAACTCACTCCGCCTTGCAGTCCCAATGGAAGTTGGAGAAGTTCAGGTCCCAGCTTTGCATGGGAATGAACTCGTAACCCTGAAGGCACTTGTTCGCCGCATAACGGCGGTTCGGCGCAACCGCCCAGACGTCAGGCTGAAGGTCAACGATCTTCGTCTGCAGCTCCTTGTAGGTGGCGTTCTGCTCGTTGACATCGGTTGTGGCGCGGACCTTGTCGATCAGCCCGTCGATCTCCGCATTCTGCAACCATTCCATCGACATCCAGGTACCGGACGCCTTGGAATGATACTGGTTGTAGAACATCGAATCCGGCGACGGATAGGTCGGCGAGATGTTCACCTGCGTCGATGCAGGCGTCGTTTCGGGCTTGGAAGAAAGCTCGACGATACGGTTCCAAGGCTCCGGCTTGATATCGAGCGTGATGCCGATCTGCTCGAGGCTCGATTGCAGAAGCAACGCCACTTCCGCCTCGAAGGCGAGCGACGCGACATAGCTGTTGACGAGCGTGATCTTCTGACCGGCATATTTCGACTTCGCCAGCTCTTCCTTGGCCTTTTCCAGATCGTAGACACCGGGCTGGATATCCCCATTATGCGCGTCCTTGAACGCGTCAGAGAGCGGGCCCTTCATATCGAAGCCCGGATAGATCACTTCCTGGATCGTCTTGTAGTCGGTCGCATAGGCGATCGCGCGGCGGACGTGGACGTCGTCGGTCGGATAGACCTTGGTGTTGAGCTTGATGACGAAACCGCCGGCGGTGCGGGTCTGGATCAGCTTGTAACCCTTCATCCGGCCGATGGATTCATAGGTGTCATTGCCAAGCCCGTGCGAGGAAAGGCCGAGTTCACCCTTTTCCGCCAGCGCCTTGACGGTGGCGTCGTCGCTGGTCTGCACGAAGCGCACTTCGTCGATCGGCTTGCCCTTGGTCCAGCCGAGGAAATAATCGGCATTGCGGGCAATGACCATATCGGCGGAACGATTGTAGCTGACGAGCTTGTAGGGGCCGGAGCCGGCGGAATGTTCGCCGACATAGGCCTCACCCCACTTGTCTTCGGGCTTGGCATTGGCTTCGATCAGCGTCTTGTTCATCGCCATCATCAAGGGCGTCGCCGCCATGAAGGGCGAGAACTGGCGCTCGATCTTCATCACCAGCGTCGCATCGTCAGGGGCAGTGACGTTTTCGGGCTTGAGCACGCCGACGATGAGGTTCGACGGGCCCTTGTTGATGCCGAGCAGGCGCTGGATCGACCAGGCAAGATCGGCAGCCTTTACCGCCGTTCCGTCCTGGAATTTCGCATCGTTGCGCAGGTGGAAGGTGTAGGTCAGGCCGTCGTCGGAAATCTCCCAGGATTTCGCCAGATGCGGCACGATTTCGCCCTTGGCGTTCACGGTGGTCAGACCGTCATACATGTTCACGATGGCCATGTAACCGGTGTAGTCAGTCACTTTCGCCGGGTCGAGCGAGCTGAATATCTGCATGGTGTTGACCGCGACCGACACCTTGTCTTCCGCAAGAGCTGCGGAAGAGATAAGCGGCAACGCGAGCGCCGTGCCGAGCGCCAGTGCGGCGAGACGGGAAGAAAGTACAGGCATTTTCATTATCGTTCTCCTCTTTATTGCGGGTCATCGGCCCGCTTATGGTTAGGCAGTCTTGCTGACCGGAACGGGCAGCGGTGAGAAAGGAATGTCCGGGTAACCGAAGGCCGCCGGCCCGACGACCTCTAGAGCGCGGGCGCTGCGCAGCAGGTCGTGGCAGGGGATGGCGATGACGGCCACACGCTGGCCATAGCGCAGCACTTCGGTGGTGATCGGATAACCGGTGTCGACATCGAGCAGGACGATCAAATCAGGCACCGTCACTTCCACCTTGCCGTCACGGGAAAACAGCAGGAATTCGTTCTGGATGGCGACGCCCGCCGTCTGTCCGGCGCAGTCGTCGAAGCCTGACAGCGTGAGATCGCCGATTGCGAAACCGCCGCGAAGATGGCGCTTCAGATCGGTGATCTTGCCGTTGAAGATTCTCCGCCCGCCTTCGAGCGCGCAGACTGCGGCAATAGGGTCTTCCTGCTGTTTGCGGGCACGGATCACCGCCTCACCGATGGCGATCGCCTTGGTATAGGTTTTCGGAATGCCATATTGGTGCACGTAGTGCGCCTGCATCGGCGCGGTCGCCAGCATTGCGCCGCCGCCCTGCGAGACGACGCAGGCGCGCGCCATGCGCTCATGCCAGACTTCGGAAACGGCGTGGCTGAAAATGACGGCATTGCCGTGCAGATCGCACATCACCGATGGCGTGGAACTATGGCCGTAGATGGAGAATGTGGTCATCTGCATTTCCGGAAATGCCCGGCCCATGCCGTCGCAATCGAGGATCGGCAGGCCGCCGAGCGCCGCCGTCACCAGCGGGTTCATGGAATTGGAACCGCCGATTTCCTCGCAGACGATGGCGTCGACGGGCGTGCGGATCAGCTCTTCCATCGCCCGCAGGCAGCGCAGGCCTTCGCGCCCTTCGCGAATGCGCTCGACGCCGACGACGGGCGCGCCGATGCCGCCGATGGACATGCAGAGCGCATCCGGCTCGATGGCATCGGTTGCGAGGATCTTCATCTCGTAACCGGCTTTCATGGCCTCCAGCGCCAGCAGCTTGCCGAGATAGGGATTGCCGCCGCCACCCGTGCCGAGAATACCGGCACCGATTTCCAGCGCGTCGAGATCTTCACGGGTCAGCGTCCGCAATGCCGCGTCGTCATATTTCAGCTTGCGTGTCTCAGCCATGATTGGCTCCCATTTCTCCAACAACTTTCACATGAATGCGGGTGGCATTGCCGGGCAGGTAAGCCAGCGGCATGTCCTCGCGCTCGATCACTTCGAGCGTTTCGGCAACCGCACCGGCGGCAACCGCCTTTTCGCGGGCCTCCGCTTCTGCCTCAGCCAGTGCGCTTTCGCGCGTGCGTCCATCGACGAGTGAGAAGACCCGGTCGGTCTCACCGCTGATCTGCGCAATGGCCGCGCCAACGGCATTGGCCACCGAAAAATTCTCAGGCCGGATGACCTCAAGATCACCGATGCGATCCGGCATCAGGATGGAACCGCCGCCAACGGCGATAACCGGCACCGGTGACGACGAGATGCGGCTGCGCTCCACGCAGGCTTCAAGCATGTCGTTGATCTTGCTGACGGCAGCGTCCACGAGCTTTTTATCAAGGCTGGAGACCAGCTTTTTTTCGCCAACGTTGGCCTTGCCGGAGGCAACCGCGATATCGGTCGCCGTCAGGGTCGAGCCACCGAAGCAGAGCGCCTCGCGGCGGACGCGGTAACCGACGGATTTCGGGCCGACAGTCAGGCCATGGTCGCCATTGACCACGAGGGAACCGCCGCCGAGACCGATGGAGAAAACGTCAGGCATGCGGAAATTGGTGCGCACGCCGCCAATATCCACCGTGGTCGAGGCCTGACGCGGGAAACCGTGGGAAAGCGAGCCGACGTCCGACGTGGTGCCGCCGACATCCACGACGACGGCATCCTTGAGACCGGTGAGGAAGGCCGCACCACGCATGGAGTTCGTCGGACCGGACGCGAAGGTGAGCACGGGGAAACCGCGCACCACATCAGCGGCCATCAGTGTACCGTCGTTCTGGGTGATATAGAAAGGGCAGGTGATGCCCGCAGCCTTCAGCGCTTCGCCGAAAGCCGCAACCGTTCGGTCGGCAAGCGATAGCAGGCTGGCATTCATGATTGCAGCACTTTCCCGTGCAAGGAGGCCATGGCGACCTATATCCTTGGACATCACCACCGGCAGACCAGGGCAGCGTTCCTGAAGGATTTCCTTCGCTCGCAGCTCCATCGCATCGTTGATGCCGCTGAAAACGCAGGTGACGGCAGCGGCCTTCAGGCTCTTGGCGCGAATATCGGCGGCGATGCGAACGATCTCGTCCTCATCGAGCGGCGAAATTTCGCGACCGTCGAATTCGTAACCGCCGCGCACCTGATAACCGTGATTGCCGACGATTTCCCGGAGGTCATCCGGCCAGTCGACCATGGGCGGCAGGCCAGCGCCGGAGGGCAGGCCGAGCCGGATGGCGGCCACCTCGTCCATATGCCGGCGCTCGATCACCGCATTGGTAAAATGCGTGGTGCCGATCATCACGGCGCCGATGCGGGCCCTGTCTATGCCCGACGCCTCGATGACCTTTTCAAGGGCTTCGATGACGCCTGACGTCACATCCTCTGTCGTGGAGGCCTTCACCCCCGCCAGAACGGTTTTATCCTGCAACACAACGGCATCGGTATTCGTGCCGCCGACGTCAATTCCAACGCGATACACGTCAGGCTCCTCTTTCATCAATCGGTCGTTTTTACGAGGAAGCGCATGCGCTCCTCCTCGGTCACGGTGGGTTTAAGACGTTCTTCCTCGTCGGTGACGACGGGGATGGCCGCGATCAGGGCGCGGGTATAGGGATGCGACGGCTCGGCAAAGACCGCCGACGTCACACCCTCCTCGACAATCTCGCCGCGCAGCATGATGGCGATGCGCGAGCAAAAATTGCGCATCAGCGACAGGTCGTGCGAGATCATCAGATAGGTCAGGCCAAGCTCTTCGCGCAGCTGCAACAGGAGGTCGATCACCGTCTTCTGCACGGAGACATCGAGCGCTGCCGTCGGCTCGTCGAGGATGAGGATTTTCGGCTCCGCAGCCAGCGCCCGGGCAATCGCCACGCGCTGCTTCTGGCCGCCGGAAAGCTCATGCGGATATTTGCCGAGATAGGATTGCGGCAGCCGCACCAGCCCCATCAGTTCCTGCATGCGGCTTTCACGCGCCTGCCCATCCATGCCGATGGATTTCAGCGGCAGGGCAAGCGTCTGTTTCACCGTGCGCTTCGGATTGAGCGAGGTGCCCGGATTCTGATAGACGATCTGCGTCAGCCTCTTGCCGCGCGCAGGCGCCGGGGCATCAATGACAAGATTGCCAGACGTGGGACGCGAAAGGCCCATGATCATGCGCGCAACCGAGGTCTTGCCGGAGCCGGATTCACCCGCCAGGCCGAAAACCTCGCCTTCCTTCAGGGTCAGGTTCACATCCCGCACGGCGTGATAACCGTTGCGTCTGCCGTAAATCTTGTTCAGCCCTTCAATCGTCACGATGGGCGAGCGCTTGCTTTGCGCCAGATCGGTGACTCGTGGGCCATAAAGCGGCGGCACGGCATCCAGCAGCGACCGCGTGTAATCTTCGGCGGGGGTATGCAGGATTTGCGTGCATGGACCGGTCTCGACGATATCGCCGTGATGCATGACCACGACCCGGTCCGCCACCTTGCGCACGACACCGAGATTGTGGGTGATCATCAGCAGCGCCATGTTTTCTTCGGCGACCAGCTGGTTGATGAGGTTGAGGATTTCATCCTGCGTCGTCACGTCGAGCGCCGTGCCGGGCTCATCGGCGATCAGGAGCTTCGGCTGGTGCAGCAGGGCAAGTCCGATCAGCACGCGCTGACGCATGCCGCCCGAAAGCTCGGACGGATAGGCATTCATCACCCGTTCGGTATCGGCGAGCTGTACCCGGCGCAGCACCGCAGCGATGCGGTTGCGGCGCTCCGCCTTCGACGAGTTGACGCCGTCGCGCTTGTCGGCAAAACGCATGACATCATCGAGATGCGTGCCGATCTTGAAGACCGGGTTGAAGGACGATAGCGGATCCTGCATGATCAGCGAAAACGCCGTGCCCTTCAGCGCCTCGCGCTCCTTGCGCGGCATGGACAGCACATCCCGGCCATCGATGACGATCGCGCCGGAGGTGATCGCGGCATTCTTCGGCAAAGTGCCGATGATCGCCTTGGCGGTGACGGACTTGCCCGATCCGGTTTCACCGATCAGCGCCACGCGCTCGCCGGCGGCAACGGTGAAGGCGACATCGCGCAGAACCTGCCGCGTGCGGCCGTAATTGGCGAAGGTGACGTTGAGGTTTTCGACTTTGAGAAGCGGTTCAGTCATGGCTTAGCTTTCCACGTCGAACATGTCGCGCAGGCCGTCGCCCAGCAGGTTGAAACCCAGCGTCACGTAAAGCACGGCCGCACCGGGGCATAGTACTTCCCACCAGAAATCCGGCATGAACTGGCGCCCGTCGGCAACCATCGATCCAAGGTCGGGGGTCGGCGGCTTGACGCCGAAACCGAGGAAGCTCAGCGTCGCGCCGAACAGGATGACGAAGGCGGCATCGAGCGTGGTCTTGACCGATATGACCGAGACGCAATTGGGCAGGATTTCGCGAAAGAGAATGTGCAGCGGGCCGGCACCGGCAAGACGCGCCGCCTCGATATAGTCTTCCGAGGCGATGGACTTCGATACCGAATAGATCAGCCGCGCGTGCCAGGTCCACCACAGCAGCGTGATCGCGATCATGGCGTTCATCAACGTCGGTTCCAGCAGGTTGGAAACCGCGAGCGCCATGACGAGCGGCGGCATGGCCAGCATCACATTCGTCAGACCGCTGATGAGCTTTTCAGTCCAGCCACCGAAATAACCGGCGATGAGGCCAAGCACGGTTCCGACCGGCACCGAAATGCCGAGCACGCCGATGACGAGAAGCAGCGAGACCCGCAGCCCGAAGATGGTACGGGAAAAGATATCGCGGCCCGCCTTGTCGGTGCCAAACCAGTGCTCCAGATCCGGCGGCATATGGCGGGCGCGGAAATCGACGACCGCGCCGATATGTTTGGGATAAGGCGTAAGCCAGGGCGCGAAGACCGCCAGCACCAGCACCGATAGCAGGATCAGCGAGCCGATGACCGCCGCCGGATTGCGGCTGAAGCGATACCACATCATATAACCGGCGCTGAGGCCGCGATCGGTGGGTCCGAGCATTTTCATAGCAGCCATCAGCGAGCCTCCTTGCGGCGCAGGCGCGGGTCGATGATCGAGATCAGGACATCCACGATCAGGCTCGCAACGATGAAGAACAGGCCGGCCACCAGCACCACGGCGGTCACGGCATTGAGGTCTTTCTGCAGGATGGCGTTCAACCCGTAGGAGGCGAAACCACCCCAGGCGAAGACCATCTCGATCACGAAGGCATTGCCGATCAGCGACGCAAATTCGAGACCCATGATCGTCAGTGGCGCGATGGAGGAGAGCTTCAGCAGGTAACGGAAGATGATCACCCGCTCCGGCACGCCGAAGCTTTGCAGGGTCAGCACATGGTCCTTGCGCTGGTTTTCAATCATCGAGGAACGTGTGATGCGGGTGATCTGGCCGATACCTGCCATGGAAAGCGCAAAAGCCGGCAGCGCAAGGTGTTTCAGCGCATCGAGCACCACATCGAAACGTCCGGCCAGTATGCCATCGATCAGGATGAAGCCCGTCGGGCCGCCCTGCCAGCCGAGCGAGTGATCCAGCCTGCCAATGATCGGCCAGCCGGAGAGAAACCGGGCGGCCAGCAATTGCAGCGTGATGGCGAAAAGGAAGCTCGGGATCGTCACCCCGGTGAGCGACAGGATGCGACCGATATGGTCCAGCGGCCGGTCGCGGTAATGCGCGGTGATGACGCCGAGGGGTATGGCGACGGCGAACATGAAGATGACCGAGACCAGCACCAGCTCCACGGTGGCGGGAACGGTCTGCGCCAGATCGGTGGTGACGGGGCGCTGCGATACCAGCGAGAAGCCCAGATCGCCATGCAGCGCATTGCCGATATAATCGAGATACTGGACGGCGAGCGGCTTATCGAGACCCATCTGTCCGCGCAGAGCATCCACCTGTTCCTGCGTTGCTGCCGGCCCCAGCGCCATGCGGGCGGGATCTCCCGGCACCACGCGGGCGAGCACGAAAATCATGACGGACAGGGCAATCATGACCAGCACGAAGGTGCCGAGCCTGTTCAAAATCGCGATCAGCGGATGTTGCTGCATCGGGAACGTTCCTTGTGCATCGGTTGGCTGAGCACAAGTTTTCATCGTCAACGCATTTCAACAATCTCGAAAAGGTATAGTTTTTTGAAAGATTGGTATAGGTTTTCGTGGTTAAACCTCCTATCCCTCGTGAATGATGTTTTTGCCCCGCACCCGCCTTTGCCGTCACATCGCCCGCCAAACCGCCGGTGTCGTTTTTCTGCGTGCGCCGGCAGGAGCGGGAAAAAGCGTGCTGCTGGAGATGGTTGCGAAAGAGCTGGGCACCAGCATATGCCGCACGCACCAGCCGCGAATCGACGAGGTGGCGGATGGCTGCCTTCTGTGGGACGTGCCGGTCTTTGCACGGGCAGCGCGTATGCCTGCCGGCATTCTGGAATCGGTGCGTTTTGTGGTTATCGCCTGCCGCCCCGATCAACGGATCAGCGGTCTAGCGCGACAGATCCTGCATCGTGGCGCGCTCACCATAGGGCCGGATGAACTGGCGCTGGGGAAGGATGAGGCCGAGAGCCTGCCATTCGAACAGCGGCGCATCGCGCTTGAGGATTTTGCGGGATGGCCGGCTTTCCTGGCGTTGGCCCGGCACCCGGATGAAACGCTCTGCATAGAATATCTGCGCGAGAACTATCTGCCGCATCTTTCTCCCGCCCAGACAGTCGAGCTCTGCTTCTGGCTAGAAAATCCGTCTGCGGAACCCAAGGCGGAGTGGAGGGAATTGCTTCCACCTTTCCTCACCGGACATCCCGAACGACATCCCACGCTCTTACGGCTTTTGACCCTGGCGGCAGGCGACCGTCTTGCTACCTTGCAGGCCAGCAGCGCCGTGGTGGAGGTAGCCTCGGCCTTTGAAAGGGCAGGGAACTCGCTTGCGGCGATGGCGATGCTGCTCGACCGGGGCCATGAGACTCACGCCGCACAAATGCTTGAACGGGCGCACGGCCGTGAACTGATCTACCGAAGCAGCGTCGACAGATTTCGTGAGATCATCATGCGGTTTTCACAGGATATGATCGCGACGAATGAAACCGTGCTTTTTGCCGTGACCCGCGCCCTGCTGAAACAGGGGGAGTTGCAGCGCGTGCGGCATCTGGTCGGCAAAAGCCTCGGGTCGGACTATCTCGATCCACTGAAAGTGCTTTCCCGGGACTCGCGGTTTTCTTTCGCCGCCCGAACCTTCCGGTTAAACCTGATGATCGCCGAGGATTTGACGCCCAACGACGCGATGATAACGCGCCTCGGCGAATTCATGGCTGATTATCCGTTGGACGATCACGGCAAGTGGGCGGCCTATTATAATGCGTTGCTAGAATTCGAAATCCGCCGCCGCAATTTTCGCGAGGCGGAGGCCGCTGCCGCCCGCGCCCTCGTCTATCTGCGCAAGATGGGCGGGCAGCCTTTGCTCGAATTCTTCATCCATCTGCACCAGATCGTCCTGCGGCTGATGAGCGGCGACGTGCTTCTGGCTCGCCGCGCGGCGCAGGAGGCGCGCGCAAGGCTGGAACAGGTGCCGCATGATGCCGCTCAGGAGTTCCGGATGTTGCGACTTGCGGAGGCTTGCCTCGCCTATGAGGCGGGAAAGCCGCGCGACCTGCTGCATTTCGTTGAGCACGAATTCGATCAATTCGCCGCCGCCGAAATCTGGCCGAGCCTGATGCAGTTTGCGCTGTTTTATGCCTCGCAGGTGCTCATCGACCATTTCCCGATGACTGTCCGCGCGGGTTTTCTGGACGGCCTTTGGATCCATCTGTCGGAGGGGCTTCAGTTTCATGCGATGATGGAGATCAGGACTGCCATCGCCTACCAGAACGCCAATCGCTGGGCGGATGCCGCCGCTACTCTTTCGGCAATCCGCATGCCGATGGGCCGAAATTGGGTGGAAAGTGCGCATGAAGATCTGTCGAGGCTGACGCGCCGTGACGAAATCGCCTATGTCATGGCGTGGCTGCGCGATGCCGTGCATCTCTTTACGCCGCGTGCCTATCTCTCTCGCCAGATAGACGCGATGATCGCCAATCCCAAGGTTACCAACCGGGAAAAAGTAGCGCTCAGGATCTGGCAGAGCTATGCGGCGCATCAACGCCGCGACAATGCCGCTGCCCGCGCGCATATTCTTACAGCCCTTGAATCCGCGACGCGCCTCGGCTGCAGAGGTGTGTTGTCGGAGGAGCGTGTGTTCCTGTCGCCGCTCTTGAACAATCGTCGCATCCGCAGTTTCATCGAGACCTCTTCCGATGTCCGCACCGCGCTGTCGATATTCGCCGACTCGGTGAACTCGCCGCAGGCGCGCGCCCTGCATGGCGGACTGTCCCAGCGGGAAGCGCAGATGCTGCAACTGCTTGCCAGTGGTATGTCGAACAAGAAGATCGCCCAGACGCTGAACATTTCGGAAGTGACGGTAAAGTTTCACCTGGGCAACCTTTTCCGGAAGCTCGATTGTAACCGGCGCTCCGAAGCCATTCGAGCAGCAAAGGCGCTGGACTGGCTTTAACGTGTCAGTGCTGATCGGCTTTGGTCACATGGTTTGGAGTTTTTCGATACCTGTTTCACGGCGCTGACCAATTAAACAAGTCGTGTCGGGCGAGCCACTGTTGTTCGGCATGTGGCAGCAAAGCCCGGACTGAGCGCAAATCTGTCCCTTCATCTGAGCGCCGGATGCGCACTGTGACGCAACATCACCATTTCGACGTTTTGCGCCTTCATCTGTTCCTCAACCACGAGAATGGCGGCGCCCATGATGCCGGCGTCCGGGTCCAGCGGTGAGATCACCAGTTCCAGTTCCCTTGTCGCCAGCGGAAGCGAGCGTTTGTAGACCAGTTCGCGTATGCCGGCCAGAAGATGGTCGTTGGCAATAGCCAGCGTGCCGCCGATGACGATCATCTGCGGGTTCAGGATGCTCACGAGGCTTGTCATCACCTCGCCAAGAATGCGGCCGGATTCCCTGACAAGGTGAATGGCAAGCGGCTGTCCAAGCTCGACAAGTCGGGTCACGTCGCGGGCGGTATGGGCCTCGATGCCCTCCCTGCGCAACTCGCGGGCTATGGCCCAGCCGGCGGCACGCGCCTCGACGCAGCCGATCTTGCCGCAGCGGCAGAGTGGCGCGGGCTCGCGCGCGAACTGGATATGGCCGATATCGCCCGCCGCACCTTGCGCGCCGCGATAAAGACGGCCTTCCGTGATGATGCCGCTGCCGATGCCTGTTCCAACCTTGACGAACACCATTTCGCTGACATTCGCGCGTCGCTGCCGATGGTCGCTCAATGCCAGCAGATTGACGTCGTTTTCAGCATAAACGGGAACACCGAATTTCTCTTCAAGATGCTGGCGGATTTCAAAATTGTCCCACCCGACCATGACGGAGGGGCCGACGACCCGACCATTGGCGTAATCGACAGGGGCGGGCAGGCCGATGCCGATGCCCAGCACGTCACCCGTTGTCTTGCCGATTTTAGCCAGAAGCGCTTCGAATTGCTCTTCGATCCAGTTGAGAACCACCGCCGGGCCGCGCAGAATATCGAAGGTTTCCGAAATCTCTACCAAGATGCGTGGCTGCAGGTCGGTGACGGCGACACGGATATGCTGCTCACCGATATCGGCGGACAGAACCACAGCAAAGTCTCGGTTGAGATCGAGGGCGCGTGTCGGGCGTCCGCCGCTCGGAAGCGTTTCCTCGGTCTCACGGATCAATCCTGCATCGATCAGGCCTGCGAGTTTCTGGTGTACAGTCGCGCGCGAGAGACCGGAAAGCTCGGTCAGTGCACCGCGCGAACGGGCGCGGCCAGAACCGACCAGCGACAGCAGCGCCGCACTTGCCTTGATCGAGTTGAGGTCGCCCTGCCATTCGCGCGGGGGTGATCCTTGTCCGGAAGTTGTGCTCGTCATTGCGAATTCCCGTTCTTCACAGCGTCTCCAAGTGTCTGGCATGTGGTCGCGTGCCTGACGAGACCGTTCACCAAGATTTCGTAGAAAATCCCCTTATAATCCAAAATTTTAGATATGGCTTCAGATATATGTATAAAAAAATACAAAAGAGTGAACAGATAATGTTGACAGTATTCATAATTGAGGTAACTAATAATCGTGCCAAGACGGATTACGTCCTCCGACCGGGAGGGAGCGCTTGGTAATCTGGGAGGATTTCAAATGAAGTTTTTTGAAAAACCCGCTTCTGCGGGCAGTTTTGCCATGTCCGGACGTCTTGGTGCGGCGGCGCTTGCCTTTGGTGTGAGCCTTGCGTTCGTTCCCTTGAACGCGCAGGCTGAAGACATCCTGATCGGCGTCATCACCAAAACCGAAGCCAATCCGTTTTTTGCCAAGATTCGCGAAGGCGCGACCTTGAAGGCCAAGGAACTGGGCGGCGTGAAGATCCAGAGTTTCGCTGGCAAGTTTGATGGTGATAACGAAAGTCAGGTCGCTGCCGTCGAAAACCTCATCTCCGCCGGTGCAAAGGGTATTCTGATGGTGGCGAGCGACACCAAGGCCGTGGTGCCGGTGGTGGAGCAGGCCCGCAAGGCGGGTATCCTCGTTATCGCGCTTGATACGCCGCTTGAACCTGCCGATGCTGCGGATGCGACGTTCGCGACCGACAACTTCAAGGCGGGCGAACTGATCGGCTCCTGGGCCGCCAAAACTGTGGGTGATGCTTCCAAGGCAAAGGTCGCCTTTATCGATGCACTCGAAAATCAGCCAACGGTGGATGTCGCCCGCGATCAGGGCTTCATGAAGGGCTTCGGCATCGATCCCAAGGACGTGACACGTTACCTTGATGAGGACGACAAGCGCATCGTGGGTCACCAATGGGGGCAGGGATCGGAAGAGGGCGGCCGCACCGGCATGGAAACGCTCCTCCAGAAAGACAGTGATCTGAATGTCGTCTACACCATCAACGAGCCGACCGCCGCCGGTGCATATGAAGCGCTGAAGGCAACCGGTAAGCAGGACTCTGTCATCATCACTTCGGTGGATGGCGGTTGCCCCGGCGTTAAAAACGTGAAGGCGGGCGTGATCGGCGCGACGTCGATGCAATATCCGCTCAAAATGGCTTCTCTGGGCGTCGAGGCGATCGTCGAATATGTAAAATCCGGTAAGAAGCCGGAGGCCAGCCCCGGTCTGCCGTTCTTCAATACCGGCGTCACGCTCGTCACCGACAAGCCGGTTGCCGGCGTTGACTCGATCACCTCCGATGAAGCACTGAAGGCCTGCTGGGGCTGAGCAGCCTTTGACGCCCCGTCCTCTTTACGCCGGGGCGTCACTTCTGGTCAGGCGGGTTTCCTGATCGAACGCCGCACTTCGCTGCGGACGTGAGAAAGGCGCTCCAACATGTTGAATCCTAAATCGTATTTTATGGCAACCGATCCGTTATCCGGGTTGAAGCCGCAGGCCTGCTAGGGGTGTATCTCAATGACTGAACCCAGCAATCACGCTCCGACTGGTCCGGCAGGCTTTGAGGCCGGTTCGACAGGAAGTGAACCATCTCATGCCGTGTTCGAGGATCAGGACACGAGCCCGCTTCGCAGGCTGCAACGTTTTCTGCACGGCAATCCGACGGTGGTGCCGTTTATCGTTCTGGCGGCCAGCGTCGGGGTGTTTTCCATCATCGTCGGTTCGCGGTTCTTTCAGCCCTTCAATCTTTCACTCATCCTTCAGCAGGTTACCATCATCGGCATTATCGGCATTGCCCAGACGCTGGTGATCCTGACGGCGGGCATCGACCTGTCCGTCGGCGCGATCATGGTATTGACCTCGACGCTCATGGGTCGGCTCGCCATTACGGCTGGGTTGCCACCGGAACTCGCCTTTCTTATCGGCCTTGGCGGTGGGCTGGGTTGCGGCCTCATCAATGGATTTCTCATAACCTATGTGCGTCTTCCGCCGTTCATCGTGACGTTGGGGAGCTGGAGCGTCTTCGGGGCGCTGAACCTCTGGTATTCAGGTAGCCAGACCATCCGCAGCCAGGAGGTGGCTGAGGCCGCTCCGATCCTGCAGTGGATGGGTGCTGCAATCCAGTTGGGCGGCGCACGCATTACGCTCGGAACGGTCCTGATGCTCGCTCTTGCGGCTCTCGCCTGGTATGTGCTCAACCGCACCGCCTTCGGCCGACATGTCTATGCAACGGGTGACGACCCGGATGCGGCGACGCTTGCGGGTATTGATACGCGCCGTGTGCTGCTGGCAGTCTATGCCTGTGCGGGTCTCATCTCGGCGATTGGCGCCTGGGCCTTGATTGGCCGGGTCGGCGCCATCAGCCCCACCTCCGGCTCGACAGCCAATCTGGATTCGATCACCGCGACGGTGATCGGTGGGACATCGCTGTTCGGCGGGCGTGGCACCATCATCGGCACGCTGATCGGCGCACTGATCGTGGGTGTCTTTCGCAACGGCCTGGCGCTCGCGGGTCTCGACGCGCTGTGGCAGGAATTCGCTGTCGGCATTCTGATCGTGGCGGCCGTCGGCGTTGACCAGTGGCTGCGGAGGGTTTCGGCATGACACGCGAACTTGCACTCGAGGGTCGCGGCCTGACCAAGCGATACGGTAATGTCGTTGCCCTCAACGGTGCGGACTTTGAATTGCGCCGCGGCGAAATCCTGGCCGTCATCGGAGACAACGGTGCTGGCAAATCCACCCTCATCAAGGCGCTTGCCGGCGCTGTGATCACCGACAGCGGCGAAATCCGGCTGGAAGGCAAACGGGTCAACTTCAGAACCCCGATGGATGCGCGCTCCGCCGGCATCGAAACCGTGTTTCAGAACCTCGCTCTTTCGCCGGCGCTTTCCATTGCAGACAATCTGTTCCTCGGGCGGGAAATACGTGCAGCCGGCATCAGCGGATCGTTGTTCCGTCTGCTGGACCGCAACCGCATGGCAAGCGAGGCGCGGCGGCATCTCTCGAGCCTTGGTTTGATGACAGTACAGGATATTCACCAGAGCGTCGAAACGCTGTCCGGCGGGCAGCGGCAGGGTATTGCGGTTGCGCGTGCCTGTGCGTTCGGTGGCCGCGTCGTTATTCTCGACGAGCCGACCGCAGCGCTCGGCGTCAAGGAATCGCGCAGGGTCCTCGATATGATCCTCGGCATTCGCGACAAGGGCCTGTCGATTGTACTCATCAGTCACAACATGCCGCATGTGTTTGAAATTGCTGACCGTATCCACATTCACAGGCTCGGCAGGCGGGCTGCTGTCGTCAAACCCGGAGATGTCACCATGTCGGATGCCGTGGCGATCATGACCGGCGCCGTGAGTGCTGCGGATTTCGAACGGTCGGGCCGGCTTGCTCCTGCCGCTGCCAACCCCACGGCGTGAAGAACGGCAATGTTTCTGTTCCTTAGAATTGCGAGATCCCATGCCCCTGAATGAGGCCCAGACCACACTTGCCAGCAGCTGCCAGAGGGCGTGAAGTCATGACTGATACTTACATCATCGGCATGGATTTCGGCTCTGAATCGGCGCGGGGCATTCTCGTCAATGCGCGGACCGGCATGCAGGAAGGCCACCATGTCCATCCGTATCGCAACGGCATTCTGACGCATTCCCTGCGCGGTAGAAGCCTGCCGGCCAATTTTGTGCTTCAGGTCGCGGATGATTATACGGAAGCTGCCGGAATCATTCTCTCGGCGCTCGGCAATGGCCGCAATGTTTCAGGGATCGGTATTGATTTCACCGCCTCGTCCCCCATGCCGGCATGCGCCGACGGTACGGCGCTTTCGGTGATTTATCCGGATGAGCCGCATGCCTATGTGAAGCTCTGGAAACATTCGGCACAGGCGCATGCCGATGCGATCAATGCCGAAGGCGGTGCGTATCTTCTGAACTTCGGAGGGAAGCTCTCCGGCGAGTGGATGTTGGCCAAGGCAGCGCAGATGCGCGCCGAGGCACCGGCGCTGTGGTCGGAAACGGGGCGCTTCATCGAGGCGGGCGACTGGCTGGTCTGGCAGTTGACCGGCAACGAAGCGCGCAGCCTCGATTTCGCCTCCTACAAGGCCCAGTTCTCGCGGCAGGCCGGTTATCCAGTGCATGTCGTGCCAGGGCTGGCAGAAAGGCTTTCGCAACCGCTTCAGGTCGGCAGCTCGGCCGGCTCCCTGACTCCGGAGTGGCGCCGCCGCACCGGGATTACCGGAGATGCCATTGTTGCTGTATCGGTTATCGACAGCCATGTCGTGCTGCCGGCGGTCAACGCCGTGGGCCCCGGCGTGTTTGTCGGCGCGCTAGGAACATCTGCGGGTTTTCTCATCCTGGATGGCGAGGAACGTGGCCTTCCGCCGGGGCTCGAAGGGGCTGCCTACGGTGCGGCCTTGCCGGAATTATGGTGTTACGAGGCGGGGCAGGCGGCGTTTGGTGATATGCTGGCCTGGTATGTGAAGACCTTCCCGCGCGATGAAGACCTGTCCCGCAACTTCGCCCTGCATAATGAGGCGGCACAGGCGGTCGGCCCGGGCGGGGGCGGGGTTCTGGCGCTCGACTGGTTCGCCGGAAACCGCATTCCGCTGGCCGATTCCATGCTGTCGGGATTGTTGGTGGGCCTCAGCCTGAAATCGACCTCCGCCGGAATCTACCGAGCGCTGATCGAGGCATTGTGTTTCGGAACCCGATCCATCCTGGATATGGCGGTAGCGGGGGGCGTGCCAATCAGCCGCATCGTGATGACGAGCGGTTTGACGCGCAGCAATCCGTTTCTGGTGCAGACCATGGCGGACGTCTTCGGGCGAACGATCGAGGTTCCTGACGTCGAGAACCCGACGGCGCTCGGTGCGGCAATTCATGGGGCCGTGGCGTCCGGAATCGTCGGCTCTTTTGCCGAAGGCGCCGAAAGGCTCGGTGCACGCAACCTTCGCGAATTTGTGCCGAACCTGCGCCATTCGAAGCAATATGAAACGCTTTATGCCGAATATCGCCGGCTTGCGGCAGACGAGGAACTCCAGCGAGCCATGCGCTCTCTTCATCTGTTCGCCACCCGGCAAAAACCGCATTCGCAACAGCAAGCGTAATGGCCTGAGGCGGTGCAGTGAATTTAACGATCAAAAAAGTGGTTCGTCAGGTCAGCGGTGCAGGGGCTGGGAGCGAAACCAGCGTTACCTTGCGCTCGGTGGCCCTGAGCGATGTCAATGCATCCTGCGAAATGCCGGTATCGGTGATGACCTCGTCGATCTCTGAAATATCCGAAAGCGTGCAGAAACCGGGCGCCGTGAATTTCGAGCTGTCGACCAGAAGCACGGTCCTGCGGGCCGAGGCGATCATGGCGCGCTTGAGTGACGCTACTTCCAGAGAGGTTTCCGTCAGCAAGGTGCCCGTGACGGCCGAGGCTCCCGTCATGCAGATATCGGCATGCAGCGACTTGATGAAGCTCTCGCCTGGTTCGCCCGCAAGGTGGCGATGCCCGGGCCGCACAGTGCCGCCCGGCAGGATGGTACGCCAGGATTTGATATCCGCGGCGAAATCGGCGATCTGCAGACTGTTGGTCACCACCGTCAACGGAAGGTCGCGTTCGGCAGCGGCTCGCACCGCTTCCATGACCGTCGAGGAACTGTCAAAGATAACGCTGTCGCCTGCGCTCAGTCGCTCCGCCGCCTCGCGGCCGATCGCCACCTTTTCGGCATGCTGAAGCGCGGCATTCACCGTCATCTCCCGTTCGAACGTCGCGCGCATCGGCTGCAACAGATGCGCGCCGCCGTGCGTACGCTCGAGATAGCCTTTTTCCACCAGATGTTCGAGATCACGCCGTACCGTTGATTGTGATCCGCCGATCGTATCCGCGAGCTCCTGAATGCCTGCCGCGCCATTGATGCGCAGATGCTCCAGAATGAGCGCCCGTCTTTTGGCGGGAACCATATCAACTCGCTTGCTCGAAGACTCCATGCATCACCCGGTTTGCGGCGCGTAAACGACGCGCCGATTCTGTTCAATGTCCGTCAAGCTCTACCAAATCGTGTATCCGCAATCCACTGCAACGATTGTGCCTGTCATGGCACTCGCGGCGTCCGAAGCCAGAAACAGGATAGGTGCGGCGATCTCGTCAGGTCTTGCGACGCGCTTCATCGGCGTCATCTCCATCCAGACCGGCATCAGGGTCTTGTCCGAAAAGCCGCCGCGGGACATGACGGTATCGACATAAGTGGGCGCAACGCAATTGACCCGAACACCGCGCTCGGCCCATTCGCCTGCAAGGCACCGCGTCATGTGGTGAACCGCCGCCTTGGCCGTGTTGTAATGCACCTGCCGCTGCGGCTTGTTGGAAATCAGGCCGGACATCGAACCAAGGGTGACGATCGAGCCCCGTCCGCGCGCCAGCATCGGCCGGGCGAATTCACGGCATGACCAATAGGTGCCGTTGAGATCGACATTCACCACCTTCAGCCAAACCTCGTCGCTCATCTCTTCGCCCGGCGTGTCCGGCCAGGCGATGCCGGCATTGGCGATCAGGATATCGACGGCACCGAAGCTGTCATTGGCGGCCCGCGCCGCCTCGGCAACGGCTTTTGCATCCGTCACATCCAGCTGTACGGCCTCCGCCGCATGGCCATGTGCTTTCAGTTCTGCGAGCCCCGCCTCCAGTACCTCGGCATTCATGTCGGAGATGATGACACGCGCTCCCGCTTCCGCCAGAGCCTGCGCCGTTGCAAGGCCAATGCCGCGCCCACCGCCGGTGATGAAGGCGGTTTTTCCGTCCAGGCGAAATCGTTCGAGAAACATGGTGTTTTCCTTCAGGCGTGTTTGAGGGCGGCGGGGGCGGTTGCGACGCCGGGGTTTCCGAGAACGAGAAGGCATCCGGCCGTGAAACTGTCGCCGAGGCCAAGCGTGGTGGCGGGTTTTTCAACATAGGGCGAGGCGCAGGCCACGAAGGTCCAGCGTCCTTTCCGCATGCGATTGTCGAATGGCAATGAGTGAAATTGCGCCAGTGCGTCGGTGCGGATGGCGTTTACCGGTTCACCATTGGCAGCCCGCGCGCTTGCGATGGCGCATCCCGCCATCAGCGCCAGTTCCTCCTCGTCGGGGTCGTTGCGTGTCACAGCTGCCGCCCAGGTGTCGGCGTGCACACAGACGCGGTCTATGCCCAGCCGATCTCCGAGAGCGATCAGCGCCTCCATCGGGTGCTGGGCGGTGGCATCCATCGCCAGCAATTCGGAATGGCTCATGCCCAGTGAACTGATAGCGCCCCTGGCGTGATCAAGAAGCTCGCTTACGGCGTCCTGCGAGGCATAACCGGCAAGCTCGAAATGCACCGTCTTCAAACCCGCATCCATCCAGTCGCGGCTGAGCGCAAAGACATGGCGGCTCGCGGCGCCGACATTTTCCGCGGCCTCGTCGTTGAGGCCGGACAGAAGGCCGGCTGCTGCGGTGGAAGCGCGCATTCTTGACACAGCCTCGAATGCCCTATCATGCTGTATGCCGCGATCACAGAAACGCACGATGATGCGCGTCGAACGATTGGGGATGAGCGCACCGATTGGCTTGCCCGCGGTGAATTCGAAAATGAATATCTCGGGAATATGCCGTTCCGTCGGCATCACTTCCGCCGCCGTTTTCAGTGCGCTGCCCTCGGCCAATAAAACACCCGGCGGGATCTGGCGAAGCTGCTGCTCATGGCGGTCCTCCAGCGCCACCAGAGATGCGACGCCAAGTCGTGAAAGCACCCAGGCGGCCTGGGGACCCGTGCCGCCGAGCGCATAACGAACGTTCAGGTGGTCGCGCAGCCATTGCGGGCCGTCCACCCAGTCGGCGCGCACTTCACCGCCGATACCCTTTGCAGCGCGCGCCAGTAACATGGCGGCGAACAGACCTGCCGGCGTTTCGGCTGGAGCATCGAGAAGTGGCTGCATATCGTGCATGTCGACGCGGGCATCGACGCATGTCGACATGCCGCACAAGAACAGCCCCGCGCGCGAAAGTGCCGATGTTCCGATCGGTCCTGAGCGCGGCTCCGCGAGCGCGGCATAACGCTCCCCCCAGTCGCCTGTAAATACGTCACCCATAGCCGAGTATCTCCTCCTCACGCGGCGATAGTGTCAATTCCTACCATTATCTCTCAAATCGTCAACGTGATTTTGCGCGGAAATCAAGAAATTGCTCGAATTTGCGCGATGCAGCGCATTTTTAAAGCGCCGCAGCACATATTTTGCGGATGCGAATGTCTTGACTGAGGATTAAGTGGCTTTTTTTGTCGGAAAACAAAGAGATTTCAAGTGTATGAATGAGTGGCTGCTTGTGGCTTCGATGTTTTGGCGGTGGGCAGGCAAGGAGGTCCGGTGTATGTCGTATTGGAATGGCAAGTCATTGATTTATTTATTTTAAATATGAAATTTGAAAATTCTGGATTTTATCCTTTAGTGGAAAATATGATCTTGTTCGCCTCCAGCTGGAGAGAAAAAGATAGCTATTGACAGAGTATGGGAAGTAGCCGTTTATGAGTGCAAGTCTGCGGTCGCAATCGAAGCGCTGGCAGCCGAACTCCAACATTCATTGAGGGCTAAGATGGTTACGAGACTCGATAGAAAACTGGCGAATATTCGCGCAGGCCGCTACAAGCCGACCGATTTTATCATTGCCGACGCCAAGGACAGCGATGTCGGTGCGGGTGTCTCCGCCACTGGTTTCGATTATTCCGTAAAGCCGCCCCGCCGTCGCACGCGGCAGGAATTCATCGCCCAGATCGAGGAGATCATCGATCAGGACGTGGTCGACATCATGCTCGTGTCGCAGTCCAATCTTGATCTGCTGGACGAACGCGGCGCGTTTTCCGGCAGCGAGGTGAAACCCGCCATCCGCGGCAATCTCGAAAGCATGTGCTGGGGCGGCGTGCGGCATGGCAGTTACACACAGTCGCCTTCCGTCCCGTTTCGGGATACAGGCCTTGCCCGCGCTATCGCCAACTATCCGACTTCGGGCACGGATCTCTGCCTTTACTCGGTATGCTTCACGAATGATCTCGACCGCGACATATGCACGCTGAAAGCTTTTGCTGAATTCCGCGCCGAAGCATCGAAGCACAATTTCAAATATTTCTATGAGGTCTTCAATCCGAACGTGGATATCGGCCTTACCCGCGAACAGACAGGTGAATTCGTCAACGACCACATCATAAAGTCGCTGGCGAGCGTACCGCGAGCCGAGCGGCCGCTGTTTCTCAAGATGCCATATAACGGACCGAAGGCGCTGGAAGAACTTGCCTCGTTCGATTCCGAGCTGATTGTTGGCGTGCTGGGCGGCGGTGCGGGCACCACCCGCGATACGTTTGAGCTTGTGGCGCAGTCGGAGCGTTATGGCGCGCGCCTGGCGCTGTTTGGCCGCAAGATCAATCTGGCCGAAGCACCGCTCAATCTGATTGTGCTGATGCGTGCCGTAGCCGATGGCGCCCTGAAGCCGGAAGAGGCGGTGCGCGCCTATCATGGCGAGTTGCAGACCCTGGGGCTTTCCCCCGTACGCCCGCTTGCCGACGACCGCGTGATTACAGAGGACGTATTAAAGGCGGCCGCGGCCAAGGCGGCCTGATACCTGCAGGGGTTTTGAGTGAACGCGGCTCTGGGGAGAGCCGCGATAGAATCGGGCCGCCGGTCCGCCGACGTCTTTAAACGACGCGTCTTTAAATAATAAAGGGAGGAATATGATGAGGAAGACGTTGTTTCTTGCAACGACAGTTCTGACTGCCGTTCTGTCCGCTGCTGCGGCGAGTGCTGCGCAGAAAGAAGTGACCGTATGGTCTTGGTTCGTGCAAAGCACGATGAAGAAATCGATCGCTGCCTTCGAGAAGGCCCACCCAGACGTCAAGGTGAACTACACCTATTACAACTATTCGCCGGAATATATCACGGCGCTCAAGGCGGCGGCGGCATCCGGGAGCCTGCCTGATATCATCGGTCTGCAACCGGGCTCACTCACGCAGCAATATCGCGATAATCTGGAGCCGGTGAACGAACGCGCCGCCAAACAATGGGGCGCAAACTGGGAGGAGAAGATCTTCCCCGTCAACCGCAAGCAGATGTTGATGGGCAATCCCGCGGGTGACAAGAATTTCTATATCATTCCGCAGGAATCGCAGGTTTTGTGCATCTGGTACAACCGCAAGCTCTTCGAGAAACACAATATCGCAGTGCCGAAAACCTATGAGGAACTGAAGGCCGCGGCCAAGACACTGAGCGATAACGGCCTCATCCCGATGTTCCAGGGGGCGGCTGACGGCTGGCAAAACGAAAACGTCTTCCTGATGCTCGCCAACCAGTTTTCACCGGGCATCGTCGATAAGGCGCAGGCGGGTGAAACGCCCTGGACCGCGCCGGAACTGGTGGCCGCCATGAAGGCGTGGAAGGGCCTCTTCGATGACGGCATCTTCCAGCAAGGCGCGCTTGGCGCGCATGCCTATCCGACCGGCGCGCAGCTTTTCGCACAGGGTAAGGTGGGCATGATGGCGCTTGGCTCCTGGTGGATGCAGGAAAGCAAGTTCCCGCCGCCGCTCTCCGAATATGTGCAGAACATGGAGGGGTTCGACTTTTTCTACATGCCTCCCGTCAAAGACGGCAACAAGGCGAGCCCAGCGGTTGGCGGCATCGACATCGGTTACGGCCTGACGAAGAATGGCGGCAAGAACGATGCCGCATGGACCTTCCTTGCCGAACTGACCAACGGTGTCGGTTTGCAGGAAGCGCTGAACGACCTTAACGATCTGCCGGCCTTCGAAGGCCATGCGCCGAAGGGCGATATTACCGACCACGTCAAGCAATTGTCGGCGCGGTTCATGGCCGATCTGCCAAAGGCTGAAAACCAGCGCTTTTCGTCGCCGGCCGTCGCCGAGGCGCTGGACAATGCCCTTGCGGGTGTCGCCGCCGGCAGCATCGAGCCCGAGGCCGCGCTGGCCAAGGTGGACGAGGCGACGAAAAAAGCGCTCGCGTCAAAGTGAGACGCAGCCGCAAGATGCCGGGCGCTGCCAAATGCGCCCGGCGGGTTGAAGCGCATCAACACGACAGGACCTCCCGGGTGCGCTTCAACACCTTCTGATGCCGCTTCGTTTGATGGCGGCGTGATTGTCAACGGTGAGAACCCATGCGCGCAGAAGTTTTAAGGGCCGGCGCTACTCCGGTCGTCATTGAACGCAGCCGAGTTTCGAGGACGCCCATGCTCTATGTCTTCGCTCTTCCTGCCGTTCTGCTGTTTGTTGTTTTCATTGCCTATCCTATCCTCTGGGTGACGGGACAGAGTTTTTATGCGGCATCCGGCGAGGCACACAGCTTTGCGGGGTTTTCGAACTACGCCGCCATTGTCGGTGACCCTGCCTTCTGGATTGTCGTGCGCAACATGGCGCTCTGGGGGTTCATCACCATTCCGGTCCAGATGCTGGTGGGCGGGCTGCTCGCCTGGTTCATCGAACGGCACACGGACCGGCTGCGCGGTTTTTTCCGCACCATGTTCTTCCTGCCCGTCGTCACCTCGGTTTCGGTGGTCAGCCTCGTCTGGGTGCAGATTTACGCGCCCTATTACGGCATCGCGCAGGAATATCTGAAATATGCCGGCATCGTCATGTCGACCTCGCCGATCGGCGATCCAAAAACGGCGATCTATGCCCTCATCGTCGTCAACATCTGGCAATGGACCGGGTTTTCCATGCTGATGTATATTGCCGGCATCGCCAACATGCCGTCTGAAGTGCTGGATGCGGCGCGTATCGATGGCGCCAAGGGTTTTAAACTCGCCGCCCATGTCGTGGTTCCCATGCTGGCGCCCGCCACAAAATCGCTGCTGCTTCTCGGCGTCATCGGCACCCTTCAGACCTTTCCAATCGTGCATCTGATGACCGGCGGCGGGCCCAACCGGGCAAGCGAGGTCTTTGGCACCTTCATCTTCAAGCAGAGCTTTGTGCTGGGCGATACCGGCAGTGGTGCGGCGCTTTCGGTAATCGTGCTTGTCGTGGCGCTTGGCCTCTCGCTGTTACAGATCGCGGCGCTCGGCGCGCGGCTGACACCCGCCGGAAAGGATCGGTCATGACGGCTTTTGCCCGCAACCGTGCACGCGGTCTTCTCATTCATGCTGTGCTGTTCATTGTGCTCGGTATCTGGATGGTCCCGCAGGTCTACATGCTGTCCGTGGGCCTGCGAACGCCGGCGCAGGCTTTCGATGCTACGCTCTTCACATGGCCGGTGACCTTCGACAATTTCATCACCGTCATCCGCGACAATCCGCTCGGTGGTATTTTTTTAAACAGCCTGATCGTCACTGTCGCGACGGTGGTGATCGTGGTTGCCGTATCCTCGCTTTTTGCCTTCTCCATCGCCATTCTACGGCTGAAGGGCACACTCTTTATCTACACCATGCTTCTGACCACGCTGATGGTGCCGCTTGCCTCGATGGTGTTGCCGCTTGCCATTCTCCTGAAGAATTTCGGCTGGGTGAACACCTATATCGGCCTCATATTGCCCTATGCTGCACTCGGCGTGCCCTTTGCCATGGTCATCCTGAAATCCTTCATGGAAGACGCGCCGCGTGAACTGTTCGAGGCGGCCAAGGTGGATGGTTGCAACGCGTGGCAGACCTACTGGCATGTGGCGCTGCCATTGGTGCGTCCGGCATTGGTGTTCGTCACCATCTGGCAGTTCATTGTTACCTGGAACGAGTTTTTCCTGGCGCTGATCGTGCTGACGAAAAGCGAGATGAAGACGCTCACCATCGTGCCGATGCAATATTCCGGCCTCTACATGGCCAATCCCGGTGCGTTGTTTGCGGTGCTGACGCTGATCGCGCTTCCCCTCATTCTTCTTTATGTGCTGGTGCAGCGCGCCTTCGTGCGTGGCCTGACTGCCGGTGCGGTGAAAGGCTAGATCCATGGCAACGCTTTCGATCGATAAAATCACCAAGGCTTTCGGCAGCCTGACGGTCATTCCCGAATTGTCGCTGACCATAGAGGATGGCGAGTTCTGTGTGCTGGTCGGCCCTTCCGGCTGCGGAAAATCCACGCTGCTGCGCATCATCGCCGGGCTGGAGCCGATCAGTTCCGGCCGCGTGCTGGTGGATGGCGCGGATATGAGCGATGCCGAGCCACCAGAACGCGGCGTGGCGATGGTCTTCCAGTCCTATGCGCTTTATCCGCATATGAATGTTGGCCGCAATATCGGCTTCGGGCTGGAAATTGCCCGGACCCCGGCGGCGGAAATCGCTGAAAGGGTTGGCCGCGCGGCCGGGAAACTGAAGCTTTCGAACTATCTGAAACGCAAGCCGCGCGAACTGTCCGGTGGGCAGCGCCAGCGCGTCGCGATCGGCCGGGCGATGACGCGCAAGCCGAAGCTGTTCCTGCTCGATGAACCGCTTTCCAACCTCGATGCGGCCCTGCGCGTCGGCATGCGGGTGGAGATCGCGCGGCTGAAGGCGGAACTCGGCTGCACGATGATCTATGTCACGCACGATCAGGTGGAAGCGATGACGCTTGCCGACAAGATCGTCGTCATGAATGGCGGGCGCATCGAGCAGATCGGCTCGCCGCTCGCGCTTTACCAGCGTCCCGCCAATCTCTTCGTTGCCGGTTTCATCGGTTCGCCCGCCATGAACCTTTTGAAGGCGCGCGTCATCTCGGTCGCAGAAGGCATTGCCACCGTGTCTCTCGCGGCCGGGCCCTCCCTCGATATTGCCGTTTCAAGACCGCTTGAACCTGGCGACACCGTAACCCTCGGCATCCGGCCCGAGCATATCGTAATTGGTGAGGGGCAGGGCGGGCGGTCCTATCCACTGAAAGCCACGATGGTGGAGCTTCTCGGCAGCGATACTTTCATCCATGTCCGCGAAGGCGAGGAAACGATCATCATAAGGGACAGTCTTGGCCGTATGGCGCGGGCGGGTGACCGTATGGCCGCGTCATTCCCCGCCGCCGCCTGCCATCTGTTCGATGCCGATGGGCAGAGAGTATCGCGAGATATGAAGACACCGCAGGAGAATGAACCTCCGCGTGTGCGGATCAACTGAAACTTTGTGGAAGGGGTGCGGCATGTCCGGCACCATGAGGGAGGAAGACGGGAAATGACGGATTTTCAGGGCAGAACGATCCTTGTGACGGGCGGCAGCGGCGGGATTGGCGGGGAAACGGTACGCCATCTTGTGCGCGCCAATGCCGATGTCATCGCGGCAGGGCGCTCGGAGGATGCGCTCGAGACCATCGCGAAGGAAACCGGTTGCCGCACATTGACCTTCGATCTTGCCAGAGACGACGAAATTCGCGCTGCGCTGGAGGGGCTGGATCTGTGGGGCGTCGTCAATTGTGGCGGTTTTGGCGGCGAGATCGCCACGCCGATGGACACGGATATCGCCATTTTCGACAAGGTCATCACCATAAATGCGCGTGGCGCGTTATTGGTGACGAAATATGCCAGCCAGTCCATGGTCAGGCTCGGCAAGGGCGGCGCCATCGTCAATGTGTCCAGCCAGGCAGCCCTTGTGGCACTGCCGGGCCATATCTCCTATGGCTCCTCCAAGGCGGCTCTCGACAATATCACCCGCTGCTCGGCGCTGGAGCTCGGCCGCTACAATATCCGTGTCAACAGCGTCAATCCAACCGTCGTCATGACGCCGATCTCCTCGGGCCACTGGAGCCAGCCACATGTGGCCGAGCCATTCCTGAAGCAGATGCCACTCGGCCGATGGGCGCGCGAAGCGGAAATCGCCGCCCCCATCGTCTTTTTGCTCAGCGACGCGGCCTCGATGATTACGGGCGTTTCGTTACCGATCGATGGCGGTTTCACCTGCTGCTGATCTGGCGAAAATGTTTGGCACCGCATTTCCGATGACGCCAGAACTCCGCTTCTTCTCCGGACACATCTCACCGTCACTGTTGCGCCATCCGGAAGTCATCCAATCTGACTTCCGGGAGGTTGCCGCAGAACCTAGGGTCCGGGAGGCTACTCCGCGGCTGGTGATAAATTCAGCCTTGTCAAAAATACCATCGCAAAGGCCTGTCCAAGGTGCATAAAAGTATTACCCCACCTGCGTCAGATGGGGTTGAGCATTGCCTTACACGCCCTTTATGATATTGCAGATGCCCTCGCGAATGACGTTCTTGTCGGCGATCTGTCCTGCCTGGATATTGAAAACAGCATCGATCCGGACAGCATTGCCTTTCTGTCGTGCCACCACCCGCAGCGTTTGAATTCTGCCGCTGCCGCTGGTTTCCTGATGGGCATCGATCGACGAAAGTGCCTTGTTGATCTGGATGCCGGAGAAACCTTCCGCCGCGACTGCCTGGGCAAGCTTCTGAAGAACCGCGGGTGCCTTGGCTTTTGGCAGCTCCTGCCATGATTTGTAGGAAACGGCAGTCACCATCGGCACGCCCGAAACGGTGAAGTTCTTCTCGCAGGACGCTGCGAAGGCAGGGCTTGAGAAGGCGATGAGGCCAAGGGCGGCGATAAGAGATTTCATTGCTATGATCCGATTGTTGGTGAGGTTTTTCAGCTGTTACCCGCGTCAGAACGACGACCGTTTTCCCCGGTAGGTCGATGGCGGTGGCAGCGCCTCATGGGCTTGGGCCAGCGTTTCCAGCCATGTTGCGAGCCCATCAGGAACGGCTTCATTGCCGGCTTCGAGCGCTTCGATCCAGGAGAGCTCGCATTGCAGGGCAGAGGCGATATTGATTGGCGTCCAGCGGATTACCCGCAGGCATTCATTGAAGCGATCTGGCGACATGATGATTTGTTATGTTCCCCGTCATTTTCTCACTGAAGCTTGCCCACGTCGCCCAAAGAGTCAATCATTTATGCAACTTTTGATTGGCGCAAGTTCGATGGCTTGTTATTTTCTGGGTATCAGCCTGAACCAGTCAGCATTGCAGTATACAACCTTTGCTGAAACATGGCGTATGCCTACCCATGCCGCGGGCGACAGTGACACGCGACCGTCAGCAACCTGTCGAGATCGGTGCCCTTACACGCACCGGAGAGCGACGGCATACACGGTACGCCCTACAGTTTCAACATTAACGAGATCACACAAGCCATTCTCAAGGCTGCAGAAAACAGGATCGCACATCAGATTCCGGACCCATCAAGCTCCCGGGCGTCGTCGCCTTCCCAGGGAGTGGGCATCGATAGGCCATCGATATCGGCTGAGGGCATAGGCATCCAACATTTCAATTCAGGCTCCGAGTACTCGATGATCCGCCCTGGCGACGAGTCGGAAGCACGCCAGCCTTCTGACCCGTACTGGTCACCCTTCGACCAGTATGCAAGGTCGACCTGGGACGGCCCTTGTTCTGACGAGCGGATCGTGACGAGAATGCGATCTCCATTTTTCGGCGCGCCTGCCATATGACGCCATCGGCGTGGTTGGTCCATGATGTTTCCTCCGTCTTGGCTTTCAATTTTGGCCTTGCCGTCAAAGAGGTCAACCAAAACTTTGCATGACCCCCTGTCGATCCGACGGGTGTCAATCCCACAGTGGTTTCCGGGGTTTTTGCCACGCAAGGCTTTCTAGTTGCCTCAAGACATGTTCCTTGCTCTGGATGCTTGGAACATCTTGAGTGTTCTGCAGGATGGGCCTTGCCTCGACCGGGCGCGGGTCGCAGAAACCATCAGAATGAGCATGGAGATTTTCCAAAACGATGGGATGATGCTTTGCAACATAGTTCCACTCTCGGATACCCGTCCTAATGGATACGGGGAAACACTGGTTTTTCAAGAAACCGGCGTTGGAAAGTTTTTGCGGCAACTACACCCAGTCCAAATCCGGATATCAATTTTGCCAGCAGAAGGTCAGGCAATGAACAGGACACCAGCCAATAGAAGGCGCCAAATGCCAAGAGCAATGTCGCGATGAGGTTAAGCTGGCCGTCGGTGGCTGGCCGACGAAAAGCCACGAAATGAAAACCGGCGACAACCCCCGCCAAACAGGGAATAAACTGGCCGAGAATTACCGTTGGCTTCGCCGTAAGCGAATCCAACAGACAAAAGATGGACGCCAGTAATCCTGTGCTGGCTAGCTGTAAAACAAAAGCTCCAATGAGGCGTGTTCCGCAGGAGTATTTCGGTTCTGAATAGCGAAAATACGGGGCCAAGACGTTCTCCATTCAAATGGTTTAAGGCCGTCTTGAAGTCCTACAATCTCAACCGAAGTTGAGGTCAAGAGGCAATGGTACGCGATTTAACCATGAGGCAGGACGGGGCGCGCTGTTGCGTTCGCCGGGAAATGTCGAGCGACGTCTGTGCGCACATTCCTTAATTTCCATTATCCGTTTACTGCGGCATCAAAAATGAAGTGTCCCTTTTTGAGACGTCTTGTCGCATTGGCACTTGCTGTTTATTTCTTCGTCGGGCTCCTCACAAAAATTACACGCAAAGATCGTTTTTTCTCGCTTTTGTTCCGTCATTCGACCTTTGGAGCATTGTGCTGAATCTGCCGTGTTTCGGGATTTTTCACCCCGGCAATGATTGTGAATCAAAGACAGCGCTTCGTTTCTTTATTTCGCCGGAAAACAGAATTTGCTTTGGCAGACAGTTTTCTATTTGGTGATAGAAGTAGCAATAGCATATACTTAACCGTAACTGCGACGCTCAGCCTTGCCTTTGAAGACGTCTTGTTGCTTCAGGTGATTGTCGGTCCTGCCTCGGGCTCCGAAAGGCTGAGTGTACCAGCTGATGCAAATTGGTAACGCAATTCTGATTATTCGGCTAAGCGCGTAAGAGTTGTCTTGCAAAATACTCGCCATTGATTAATGCGTCCCCTAGGGCAACAGGGGGTTGAAGTTTGTCGATGACCAGATATCTGGCCAACGCGCGTTTTCTGGTTTTGGAAAGTGCCAGATCATTCACCGTCGCGGGTTTCGGTGGGGAGAAAATTGACGGTCTCGTTGCCGTCATTTCCTCATCGCGGAGGTCGGTCATCGTTCTTTGTGCAGTCCTTTGCCTTGCTCCACAAACGGCGAAGTCGCGAGATGGCCTCAACGAAAGGTCGTCGGTGGAGACAAATGCGATTCAGGCAAATCAGGATTTTGCCGCGTCGCAGGAACCTGCTTTGACGATCAGAACATTTCCGGGCCCCTCGTCTGAGGATGGAGCGGGTGATACTTCGCCCTGTTTTGCGGTCGACACGATCCGCATCGAAGGCGGACACGAACTCATCGGCAGCGAAGCGGTGGAGGATGTGACAAAGCCCTTCGCATTGTCCTGCCAGAACAATGAAAGAGTCGGCGGATTGCTCAAGGCCGTCAACGGTCTTTTTGCCGACAAGGGCTATGCCACAACGCAGGCCTGGTTACCGGAGCAGGATATTGCCGCAAGCAGGGCGCTCGTCGTGCGTGTTGTGCCGGGGCGGATCGACGCTGTTATCTATGAAGAGGAGCGGGAACCCTATCAGTGGTTCTTTCCCCGGATGGCAAAACTGAGCGGGAAGGTCGCAAGATCGGGGTCTGTTGCCGAGTTCGTACAGCAGGCGGACGCCTGGTTGGAGGGCCTTGATGACGATCTCGAGCGCCTGACGTTGCTGCCACCATCCGCCCGGATCGCAATCACCGGCACGGTTGCGAAGGACGATGTGCTCCATGTCGATCGCTTGCAGGACACGCTGGACGGCCTCAACAGGGTTCCGTCCAATAAGGCCAAAGCCGAACTCGTACCGGGCAAGAGACCGGCGACCTCCGATGTGCAAATTACGAACCGCATCAACGACGCGTTCCGGCTTTATGGTGGTTACGACACGGAATCGATCGAAGGCGTCGACAAGCTGCGCTTCGGGATCACTGCGGAAAAAGACAACCTCATAGGCATAAACGACATATGGGGGCTAACGCTCAAAAGCGGTATCGAGACCAATGAGTTGAGCGGTGACGTTGCCGTCCCTGTCGGGCGTGTCACGATGAGGTTGAAGGGTGACTGGTCCGAAAACATGATCGACCTCGGCCCGCTTTCCGAGATGTTCATGACAACCTGGAACGTCAGTGCGGGCGCAGACTGGATCGTCCATGCTTCGCGTACTGAACGGCTCGTCGCCGACTTCACGGTCACCCATCGGGAGCAGAACCGCTACATCAACGGCGTCGCCTTGACCGACCAGCGTGTCTCTCCGGCGCAGGCTGGTTTGACCTACAGCCGTTTCTTCGAGCGTGGCACCCTGTTGGGCCGGATCGGTGTCGGCCAGGGCCTGTCGCTCTTCAACGCGCGCGAAGACGCCGATGGTATCAATGCCTCCACGCCCCACAACCAGTTTACGAAACTGGATGCGTCCCTGTCGGGGTCTTATGTCTTTCCCGGGCGCGCCTCGCTTTCCTCGAGCCTGTCGTCGCAATGGTCGGAAACCGCACTTTATTCCGATGACCAGATGACGATCGGTTCGCGCGGATCGGTACGTGGGTTCTCCAACGGAAGCTTCAAGGCTGATCGGGGTGCCGTGTGGCGAAACGAGGTCGCATTCGCCATGCCGGTCGATCTGCTGCTGGGCAAAGGTGGTTCAAACGCGCAGCCCGGGACTGATGGCGCCGCGCAGATCGCTGCGCCGTCATCGGAATGGGCGCGAACAACCCTTTCCCGTCTCAATCCCTACCTCTTCATCGACGCCGGCCTTGGTCGCGACGTCGCCAATGACGCCACGGGATACCGGGTCGGAAGTGGTGTGGGTCTGCGATACGGCGGCCCGCGGCTTTCTTTCGATATGGGCTATGCGTGGCGCGTGGCCGAAGACACCCGCAGCCGGCGCGTCAGCGCGGAAAAGGGTGAGCTGTTCATGACACTCCGATTGAAGGTTTTTTGAGCCATGCCGTATCTGTTCGATCTTCGGTCAAGAGACACTGTTGATAATGTAGGTAAATTCTCGCCGCGTTGCGGACTGGGTTCGCTGCTGGGACGGGCTTTGCCGATACTGGCGCTGGGCGGATTGCTGCTGGCTGGTTCTGCGCCAAACGCCATTGCGGATGACGGCGGCAATCAAACGGCTGTCGTCGGGGAAAATGCCTCGGAGGCAACGACCGCATGGGCCAGAGAGGCCAGACGTTACGGCGACTGGGAGCTGGTCTGCAAACCGCAGGCGGAGGCCGGCGCCCAGAAAGCCGATAGATCGACGTGCCGTTTGCAACAGGCACAGGCCGTAAACGGCGGGAAGGATATCGTCTTTCTATTCAATATTGCGAGGCAGGGAAAACAGCGCGTCGCAATCATTTCGACCCCGTTGAATGTCTACCTGCCGGCCGGTCTGGAATTGAAAATCGATAACGGGCAGACACAGCGGGTTATCTTCGAGACCTGCAACATATCCGGATGCCATGCCGGTTTTGCCCTGAATGGTCAGTTGCTTGCTGCACTGCGCAAGGGGAACGTCCTTGCGGTCGGCCTCAAGGATACCAAGGCAACCACCATTCCGCTCAAGGTTTCGCTCAATGGGATCAGCGCCGGCATAGACGCGCTGGATGCGGTCTCCCCATGAGACCAATCAATAAGATATATCCGGGAATTACACGTCCGGCATTGTTTATCGGTCTGATGACGGCAGGATGGATATCCATGTCCGCATTCGCATCGGCAGCGCCGGGCGAGTTCCGTGAATGCCCAGGGCGCATCGAAGACGCATCCGGCAAGCGTACCGTTTCATTTGCGGATTTGGCCAGTCGCCTCGGCAAGGTGGATTACCTGCTCTTTGGCGAACGGCACGGGGTCAGGGAACAGGCGGTTGCGTCATCCTGCGTCCTTTCGGCGATGGCCAAGGATGAGCGCCCGGTCACGCTCGTCATGGAGATGCTTTCGCGCGACGACGACACGCTGATTGCCCGCTATCGTGAAAACCATCCTGAAACCCCGGCCGGACTGGGTACGGAACTGAAATGGTGGACGCGAGGCTGGCCTTCGTTCGACAATTGGCTTCCGCTCATCGAGCGCGCATTCAGCCTTCGGCTTCCATTGCGTGGCGGCGACCTGGCGGAGAAAGATGGACGCACGGGCCAACTGACGCCAAACGAGAAAAAGGCAATCCGCAAACGGCTCGGCGCAGCCGAGACTGCTGTCCGCGAAAGCTGGACGAAGGCAATGGTGGCTGCTCATTGCGGGTTGATCTCAACGACGCAGGCCGGACTTAATGCTGACCGCCAAGTCCTTCGGGACTTCTCCCTGGCTGACGCCGCGCAGGAGGCCCGCGCGTTAAAGCAGGGCGTTCTGCTGCAGGTCGGCCGTGGCCACGGCCGCAAGGACCGTTCCCTCTATCACGTCCTTGCCCAAGGGGACGTATCGGTTCTGACCATTGGTGCTTTTGCCGAAGGTGAAAAGATCGGTGACGAAGAGCGCAAGCTTTACGATTACCTGTGGATCGTCGGTAAGGCCGATCTGGCCGAACCCTGCAAGTTCACCGGACTGACGAACAAAGCAGGGGAGCCCGTCTCCAGATGAGAAACATCTTTCAAGTGGCGAATATCGGCTATTCTTTCGCAGGCAGCCTGTCTTTGCTGCTGTGCGGGGTCGCTCTGCCGGCATTCGCGCAGGTCATTCCTGATGGTGGGACCCGCACAACGACGAGCATCGATGCTGCGACCGGCGCAACGACGGTTCATATCGCCGACCCGGTCGGCAGTGCTGGATCCACCATCAGCCACAATACCTACACGGAATTTTCTGTCGGTCCTCTCGGTGTCAATCTCGACAATAGTACGGCCAATGCACGCACGATCCTCAACGAAGTGACGTCCTCGCGCATATCCAACCTTAACGGCCCCTTGAAGGTGGAAGGTACCGGCCCTGCGCATGTCATCATCGCCAATCCAAACGGCATTTCCGTCGATGGCGCAACGTTCCTCAATACCGGTGGGGTGGTTCTTTCCACCGGCAAGGCTTCGATCGTCAGCCGACGGATCACGCCGACGTCCTATCAGGATAATGTGGTGCTCAAGACAGCAGACGGTACCATCAACGTTGGACCCGGTGGCCTGTCCGGTGCGATGAGCGCCCTGCAGATGCTGGCGGGTCGGATCCGCATAGACGGGCCTGTCGAAAACAGCTCCAGCCAACTGCGATCCACCATCAACCTGACGGCTGGCGGCAGTTCGGTCGAGTATGATTCAGCGGTATTGCCGCAATCTGACCTGGAAAACTGGGGGAGGATGGAAGAGGAGGGCGGTAACGACAATTCCGTTGCCGTCGAAATTACCTCGCGCGGAACGCTGAAGGCCAACACGGTTCGCATTCGTGCCACCAGTAATGGCGCCGGTGTCAGCCATGCGGGGACCGGGCTCGCGGCTCTGGGTGATTTCGTTATCGATGTATCCGGCAAGGTCACAACGAGCGGATCGATTGAAGCGAAGGGCAATATCCATATTGATGCAGGCTCGATAGAGACCCGCTCGCTCGCAAATCGGCCTCAGAGCAAAATCGAAGCCATCAACGGTGCGTTGACGCTTCTTGCCCAGGCGGGCGACATCAAAAATACCGGCGTTTTGATGAGCGGCATCCGTCGCGACAACAGCAACACGCATTCTCAAGGTGCGGCCACGCTCAAGGCTGCGGGTGATATCACACTGCTGACGGAAAATGCGGATCAGCTCGCGATCGTATTCGGCGCGAAGGACGATCTACACGTAAGTGCCCAGGGCTCCGTCATCAATAACACCGGCAGGCTTCTTTCGAATAACCAGACGACTGTTGAGGCAGGCAGGGACGTCCTGAATATCGCTGACATTTTGAACAGCGAGGGCGTCTGGCATTACCAGAAGGACGACGGCAAACGGCTTTGGTACACGCTCTGGCGATCACGCGAAACGACCGAAACCATAAGCATAGATTATGGCCAACCGCGCTTACCCGCCCAGCAGGCATATATAGTCGGTAGCAGCGTTATCGTGAGCGCTGGCGGCGATGTCGTCAACCGCGGCAGTTCAATCAATGCCGATTTCGGATCGGCCCATATTGAAGCTGTGAGCATCCTTAACGAGGGTGGCCTGTCCGGTTCTCTGCAGTTCGTCAATCGCTGCAGGTTGACCTGTATCGGTTCCGGCTCATCCACGACGAATGTTTCGGGCGGTGCCATCAATGCCAAAGGCAATATCGAATTGCGTGCCTCATCCTCCATTCTGAACAGATATGGCCGGATCATCAGCTACGGCAATATCAACGCAGTCGCGCCCGAGGTGGTTCTGGAGGGCGGCTCGATCCCCATCGTCGTGCAGCGACCGGCTGGCCTCTATAATTTCTGGAGTGGTTCGACGGCATGGATCGGCACTGGCTATGAGGGCGGCGTTTTCGATGCGCGGCAGGGCAGTATCACAATCGATGCCTTCCGTCCCGTTCAGGTGAGCGCCGGTGTGCTGCGGGCGCGAGATGGCGTCGTTGCCTCGTCGGGTATCGAAACTCTCAAGGAAACGGCAGGTGAGCAATACCCGTTCGGCCTCGATTCCATCGGCCTCTTCCCGGGAATGGTCGGCAAATGATGGCGGGTCGAAATCACCAGAAATCACCGTTCCTGCTCACCATCGTCTCGATGCTCACGGCGCCGAAAAAAGATGAAACTGTTACCGGGCGTAACCCGGAAAATCTCGATCACGGAGTTCAATCCATGCGCAACACACTACGCCGCCGACCCACTCGCACCTCTATGGCGGTTATCGCCTTTGTGGGCGCTTTGGGCATGGTGATGCCCGTATCCGCAGGCCCCCTTGAAGATGGCAAGGCGCTTCTGGAAAAGAAGGACTTTGCCAATGCGGCAAGAACGTTCGCCGATGGTTTCGATAAGGGTGACGGAGAGGCCGGCTTCCATCTGGCACGCATGGTCGAGCTTGGTGTTGGTTTCACGCCGGACCCCGTGAAAGCGCGAGCCCTCTATATCGCTGCGGCGGAAAGAGGTTCGGCGGCGGCAATGAACCGCCTCGGGCTCATGCATCTGCGCGGTGAGAACGTGCGTCAGGATTTTGCGGCCGCTTCTGAGCTGATCTGCAAGGCTGCCGATCTGGGCAACATGGAAGCCCAGTTCAATTGTGCGGGCCTCGCTCTCGACGGGCTCGGCCGTGCCAAGGATCCCGCGATCGCCTTTGGTTACTACCAAAAGGCCTCGCAAAGTGGTCATACGGGCGGGCGCAATATGGAGGCCGCGCTTCTTCGCACAGGCACCGGAACCGAACAGGATGCGGCCAAGGCGGTGAAGCTTTTCGAACAGGGCGCATCGCTTGGAAACCCTGTCTCGCTCTACGGTTTTGCAGAGATGCTGGAAAAGGGCGAAGGCGCTGCTGCCGACCCGGTTCGTGCTCACCTTTATTACAATTTGGCCAATGAACGCGGGCATCCCGGTGCGCGCGCTGCCCTTGAACGCCTGACTGCGAACATGACATCGGCAGAGATCGAAGATGCGCAGGCGCGTGCCCGTAACTGGAAACCTGCGCAGGCTGCGGAAGCCAATTAAGCAATTACATCGAACTTAGAGAGGGACCATGAAGATCAGGACTATTGTTATTGCTGCGGGGGCAGCACTGCTGTTGGCTGGCTGCCAGACGACGAAGCCGCTTTCTCCGGCAGAGCAAGCAAAAAAAGACGAATATGATCGCGAGAATGATCGTGTCGCCAAGGCAGATTGCGCACTGGTTGATTTGCTCAATCAGCGCAGAACCAAGGCGGAGGAGAGCCCCTTACGTGCTCCCGACTGCGCTTATATGCGCAAGAACAACACGCTCGTCGGTTTCGACGGCCGTCCGACGCCATTGCCGAACTTTGCTTTCAATGGAATCCCCGTGCCGATCGGCGGCGTCGTTGCACTCGCCCAGGCGGCCGAAAAGGCAACCAATGAGGAACGAGCCAAGAAAGCTCAAGTACCGGCTCATCTGAAATCCGATGATGGAGCCATTGTTTACCGGAAGATGGTTCTTCGCGGTTTCAAGGAAACCGAGGTCGCCGCCGTCGCGGACACGGCGGTTTTCTCTCACGCGGCGACAGCAACGGGTCGCGGTCAGCAATATCTCGCTTCGGGCGCGAGGTGAGCCATGCGTGTTACATTGGCCTGCAAGGCATTGATCGTATTCAGCTTGGTTGGGATTGTCGGATGTCAAGGCACTGCCCCGTCTGCTGAGCAGGCAGCTAGGCGGGAAAAGATAGAACAAGCCAATCTGCGCAACGCGCAGGCATTTTGCGCGATGATTGATGAAGCTAATCGAGTGACAAGCGCGCGCCGGCAAATGCTGCCTGAGAACGACGATTGCGCCTATTTCAGGCGGAACGGCACCCTGGTGGGTTACAGCCCGGCGGTCAGGAACCAATATACCGGGTTCTTCGACAATTTACGGGATGTGGCGGCCTACGGTCGAGCCCATAAGGCAGCGTTGCCTGCCTCGGTGAAAAATGACCGGGATGCCTCGGATATCTATCGCAAATTGCTGGTCCGCGGTTTCGATGAGGACATCGCCGGCGAAGTGTCGCGTTCGCGCGCGTTCCTGGAGGCGGTTACTGCCTTTCGGCACGCACGGCAAGCACAGGGAATAAAATAATGGCTTATTCGAAGGCGACGCGTTTCGTTCCCATTCTTCTTTCATTGGTCCTTGCTGCCGGGTGCCGGCCGACCGATCCGCAGCCGGTGGCGACGCTGAACGGCGAAAAGATCATGTCGGCGACCTGTACCAATTCGATCGTCACGCCGACGGAGCAGTCCTGCAAAAAGGCTGTGCTCGAAAAATGCCGGCAGGGGGCGACCATTGCTGACATGAGCGAAACATCCCGTCCGGTTTACCGTCATCCGGGCTGGACCACACAATACATCTGGACTGTCCTCATAAAGAACTGCTGACGAACCGGTCTCAAGCGAACACGAATTCAATTGCCCTTGCTGGTGGGAGTACCCGAATGAAAACGATGATGGTCAAAGTACTGATCGACAAGTCCAGACCGGGCGAGTTGGTGAAGAAAACGACCGCATTGGTGACGTCGGTCAGCCTTGTGCTGACGACGATCGCCGGTTCGTTTGCGCCTGCCAGCGCGCAGGTCATCACAGATCCGACCGCACCGATTGAATTTCGTCCAAATGTAACGTCTTCGGGCAACGGAACACCGACGCTCAATATCGTCACACCTTCCAGCGGCGGCGTCAGCCATAACAAGTTGCGCGAGTACAATATCGACACGCGTGGCCTGATCCTGAACAATTCAGGACTAGGCGGAACATCAATCATCGGCGGTAACGTTGAAGCCAATCCCAATCTGGGGGGTGGTCGCTCCGCCAGGATCATCGTCAACGAGGTAACGGGTAGCAGGCGTTCCAACCTCAATGGCGTGACGGAAGTATTCGGCTCAAAAGCCGACGTCATCGTGGCCAATCCCAATGGCATTGATTGCATGGGCTGCGGTTTTATCAACACCGGCAGCGCGACTTTGACCACCGGAACACCGCTCATCGACTATAATGCGGGTACGGTGGGGCTGGAGACCAGATCAGGCGACATCACTATCTCCGGCTCTGGCGTATCCGCCGCCAATGGCCAGTTGCCGGATGAGATCCGTCTCGATGCAAAGTCAATCCGGATCGATGGCCTGATAGATGCCCGCGGCCGTATCGACCTTAAGGCCGGTTCCAAGCGCACTGATGGTTCTACAGGCAAGACGACCGCTATCGCCGGTGACCCCGTTGGGCAGGGTATTGTTTCGAGCGCAGCCGGTGTTGTGCGCGCTGGATCGATTGCAGCACTTTCCAGCGACCTCAATACGGGTATTTCGCTGGCCGGTAACCTGCAGGCTCTGGGCATGCTCGACGCCAGTGGCGCCATCGTGCCAGGCGCGCTGTCGCTCGTATCCTCTGGTGACATCAAACTCACATCGGGCGGGGTGGCCGGCAACGCCGAACTGCGTGCGGCAACTGCGCTTGAGATATCACGCGATCTTGCGGCCCGAGGCGAAATATCCATCACCGCGCGTGATGTGTCGTTGCTCGGTACGGCAAGTCTGGAAGGCGGTCTTGGCCTTTCCGTCGTCGCGAGCGCCGACATCGTTTCAGCCGCTGTGCTCAAATCCGGTGGCGGGATGAAAGTGGATGCGGGCAACAACGCCTCTCTGTCCGGTATTGTCGCCAGCGCCGGCGATATGAGCCTGCGTGCAGCAAACAAACTTGCAGCCGACACTACGACCCTGGTCGCGCCAAACATCGATCTCAAGGCAAGGGACGTGGCGCTCACGGCGACCTGGTTCGAACCGGAAAAGCAGGGCTCGATCACGGCAACGAATGTCGAGATAGGTGCGGGCACCCAGTTCAAAAAGACCTCTCCGGTCTTTATCAACGCGGCCGAAGAACTGACCATCGGCACCCGGATCGACACGGGGGAATATTCCAAGCTTTTCATGGTTTTCCGGGATCTGGCCATTTCGGAGACCGGTCAATTCACGACGATTAATGACCAGTTTGATGTCCGCAACTTCAGAAATGCCGGTGTGCTGCTTTCAAGCGGCCAGCTGGCGATCAATGCAGTGCAGGTGTTCAACGATGTCACCGGTGTTATCAAGGCCGGCACACTCAGCGTAACGACGAAGAGCGACCTCACCAATCTGGGCAGGCTCCTTTCTGAAACGACGCTTCGGTTGCTATCGGACGCCAAGATCACGAACGACGGAAAAATTGCCGCGCTGGATCAAGTCCAACTCGATGCACTGAGCTATGTCGCAGGTTCCAGCGCCGCTCAAATAGCCGCCGGTAAGGCCGAGTTGATCCTCGGCGGTGATCTTCGCAATAACGGCATGATCAACATACTTGGGACCGCAAGCATCAGGGCTGGCGACGCAGTTATCAACAGCGGAAGGATCAGTTCCAATGAAAGCCTGACTCTCGTGGCGGGCGATCTTGTCAATGCGGGCGCGCAGGCATTGATCGGGGCCAATACCGATCTTTCGATCACGGCTCGCAGCCTCTCCAACGTGCTTGGTACCCTCCAGGCCAACGGCAGTTTCGAGATTGCTGCATCGGGAGCCCTTGATAATGCCGGGCTTCTCCTGAGCCGTTCCGACCTGGCAATTAAAGCAGCGTCGATGACCAATATCGAGGCCGGCTGGATTGAGGCCGGACGGATCGACATCAAGCTGAACGCGGGAGATCTCACCAATCTGGGGCGGATGATAAGTGGCGATACGATCGGCATTCTCTCTTCGGGTAATGTTACCAACGATGGTGTCGTCCAGGCGAGGTCATCCACGCTTCATCTGGAGGCGGTTTCCTACGTTTCAAATTCTCCTGCTGCGGAACTGGTCGCAGCAAAGGCAGACATCATCCTGTCGGGCTCGTTGCACAATGCAGGTCTGATTGCCGCGACCGGCGAACTGACCTTGCAAGCGGGGCAGGGTATCCGAAATGCCGCAAACGGTGAAATTGCTGCTGGGGCAATCGAGGCAAGGATTGTTGGCGATCTTGCCAATCTCGGCAAACTCCTTTCCAAGACGACGTTAAGTGCAACCGTTTCCGGCCTTCTTGCCAATAGCGGCTATATTCATGCCGCAGGTGATCTGGAACTGACTGTGGCGGATCTGGTCAATAGCGGTGCCCTTTCGAGTATCGCAAGCGATGGCAACACGGTTATTCATGCATCGCGCAGCATTGCCAACGAGGCGAGTACAATCCTGTCCAGGCGGGCACTTACGCTTTCCGCAGATATCGCCCTGTCGAATTTCGGTCTGCTGCAGGGGACCGAAGGGTTCTCTCTTTCGGCGCAGGCGCTCGATAACCAGCAGGGCGGGCGGATTCACGCCGGTTCGATACGACAAACGGAGAATGGCACAATTCCCGTTGGCGAACTGTCGTTAACTATCTCGGGAAATCTTTCCAATCTTGGTCAGATCATTTCGGCCAACCGCGCCCTGCTCGCAGCGACGGGAAGGATTGATAACAGTGGTTCGATCGAGGCGGGCGGGGATTTGCGTCTCCAGACCTATGCCTACGTTCCAGGATCGCCATCGGCGCGTCTCGCGGCGCGCAATCTCGATCTCATCCTGGGTTCTTCCTTCACCAATGCCGGTCTGCTTGCCGTCGCCGGCAAGCTCGGCCTCGATATCAAGGGCGATCTGGTCAACGCTTCCGCCGGCAAAATCGAAGCCGGCGCGATAGAGGCCAGCGTCACCGGCAAGCTGCATAATCTCGGCTCGATCCTCACGCCCGGAACACTTGATGTCGTGGTGAGTGGTCTATTTGCAAACGAAGCACTGATTCATGCCGGGACAGGCTTGAAGGTCAAGGCCGCATCGCTTGCCAATGCCGGAAGCAATGCCGCAATCAAGTCCAGCGGCAACATGATCCTCGATATTGGCGGCAATCTCGATAACAGCCGCGGCCGCATATTTGCTGGCGGAAATCTTGCTATCGAGGTCCTGGCGACCCTGATCAATGCGTCGGCCCGCATTGAAAGCGGTGCCGATATGCAGATCAAGGCTACGACACTGGTCAATACCGCTCTGGACGGAACGGAGAGTGCGCAGGACTATTATCAGCTTGGGGAACTCAGCATTCTCTATGCCACACAGCGTACCAGTGGGCCTGCCCGATATTGGGGTACGATGAGTGCCACCCGCGACGAATTTTCCGGAATCGTTCGGGTTCGATTGCCCGGCACGATCCGCGCCGGCGCTAATATGGCGATTTCCGGCGACACCCTGGAAAACCGGGAGGGTCGCATTCTTGCGGTCAAAGACCTCTCCATAGACATGAACCGTATCCTCAACGATATGGTCACCAGCAATGTCGATCATTACCGCGTGCAATGGAGCGGTGGTCGCAATTTCCAGGACAATGGATCCGGCAAGTTCCATGCGCCGGTTGGCGCCGATCCGCGATGGCTCGTGACGTCGTTCAACGCTGCTGTCTTCAAGGATGCCGGTCTTGCGGAGCGGGCTGAAGGCGGCAACCGGATGATCGTCATCTCCAAGGGTAAGTCGCCGGTGACGATCACCTATTCCGGCAATCAAAGATACAAGGATGGCGTCATCAACGGCGGTGCCGTCCAGCTAATTGAGTACGCCGACGCGGCAAGTCTGCTTGATCTGGCCGCCCTTGGGATCGATCCGAACAATATTCCCGACGTGATCATGATCGGCAACCGCATGGCCGACATCGAGAGCGCTCCCTACGGCAATCATACCAAGACATATATCGGAACAGCCGCTGTCGGCGTCGGCTCGATGATAAAGTCCGGCGCCGCGCTGATGATCGATGGCGGTACCGTTATCACCAATCGTGGTACGCTCTCGGGTAGCCTTGTATCCATCGAGGCGGGCGAGTTGCAGAACGGTCTCGGGACCCCCGGCGGCATCGATGGTTCCGGGTTCGGCCATTACAGCGGTACGCTGCCTGGCGGTGTGAATGGCAATGCGGGTTCCGCCATCGGCGCCGCCACGGGCCAATTGGGCACCGTAAATTTCGTGCTGGACGATGTCTCTGTTCCACCTCTCGATCTCGGGGCTTTCGAAGCGCGCAAGCTTTACAGCGTCAACGCTTCCGATTTTGGCAATCTCGTGCGTGTTACCGGCTCCGCGGAAGCTGCGCGCCTGCTGGGATCGGCGCGCATCGACGGCGCGGCGCTTACCTTCTTTGCGGATCCGGTTGCGGAAGCGAAGGCTCTGGCCGACGCTGCTCGCCAGCAGGCCGGCACCCATCTGGTCGTTGATCCCTCACTTTCTCCGGAAGAGCAGCGCGAAGAACTTTACCGCAATGCGGCGGAATTCGCCGCAAGCACCGGCGCGCAATATGGCGTAGCGCTGACCGAGGCGCAGCGTGCAGCGCTCGAAAAGCCGATGGTCTGGCACGAAACCCGGATCATCGATGGCAAGCCCGTGCTGGTGCCGAGGCTCTATCTGCCCTCGCAGGATGAGCTTCTGCGGGGCGGACGCGGTGCCGGCCTGATCGCCGCCGACGATCTCCTTGTCGATATTGGGGGGAGGCTCAACAATAGTGGCGCGATCGTCGCCTCCGGGCTTGCCTCGATTTCCGCCTCCTCAATCCTCAACCAACGCCTGATCGATCTCGATACACGAGATCGTGCCCTTGTGGGCGGGCGCGGGGATAGCGGCCTGATTTCTGCAGGCACCCTGTTCATGGCGACCGATGGCGATCTCCTGAACCGCGGCGGTACCCTTGCATCGGCGGGCGATATCGATCTCCGGATCGGCGGTTCGCTGATTAACGAGACGGAACGTTATATTCGTACCGTCGATTCCCAGGACGGATGTGTGGGCAAGGCCTGCGGGACGCTGCGCACGGACTATAATATCGCCTCCATCACGGCCGGGCGTGATCTGACCATCATCGCGGATCGGGATATCGTCAATAGCGGCGGCACGCTGGGATCCGTCACCGACATGCTGCTGGCCGCCGGGCGGGATGTGACGTTCGAGACGCTGAAAGACCGTTTTGTTGCCGAAGATTACAAGCAGCGTGGCTTCTTCTCCGGCATCACGGTTCTGCGCAACGAGATTACCACCGCCGAGGCCAGCGCCCAGTCGCTGGTTGGCGATGTCTCGATCCTTGCGGGATACGGCGTCTGCGACGGTGGCAGCCTGTGTGCGAAAGGAACGGCTCCTGGCGATGTCATTCTGAACGGTGCAATGGTGAGCGCCTTTGACAAGCTCTCGATCGACGCCACCGGCAAGATCGACATGGGGACCGTCAGCAAGGAAGTTGAGAACAGATACAAGAAATGGGGCTTCAGCGGCTTAAGCTGGGGTTCGGTCAAGCAGGCGTGGAACGATGTCGATACCTCCGTCACCCGGCTTTCCGGCAATGACGTCTCGCTCAATGCCAAGGGTCCGATCACCGGCACGGGCGTAAAGATCGCCGCGGTCAACGACCTTCTGATGAAGACCGATGACACGATCCGGCTGCAGGCGGCGCAGGATGCGCTTTATTTCACGGAAAAAGGTTTCAATATTGGCCTGAGCTTCCCGGGTTCTGCGGGCATAGATGCCGCCTTGAGAGGCGGCTCCGGTGGCCAGATACTGTCCGGTCTTGCTGGTATCAATCCGATAACGGCGAAACTCGCGGCTCTTGCCAATGCGGATAATGGGCTTGCGGCAGGGCTGGCGGTGGTCAATCTGGCGACTACTGGTGCGTCAATCTTTGGCGGTGCGGCGAAAGCCGGTGGCGGTGGCGACACGCAAATCTCAACCGATGCCTTCAAAAATGCACTAAACGATCGTCTCAACCCGCTGTCGCAGTTCACCGATGAAAACGGCAACTTCTCGGCCAAGAATTTTGGCATCAACCTGTCCGTCTGGAAGAACGAGCAACGCTGGTCCGAGAGCCAGATATCCGAGCTGACGGCTGGTGGCGATATCGTCATGAAGGCCGGGCTGGATGTCATCCTTGACCAGGGTACGCGGATGGTCTCCGGTGGCGATGTCGCCATCGATGCCGGTCGCGATATTCTCCTGGCCGCCCTTGTCGACTACGCGAAGGACAAGTCATCCTCCTTTGGCCTGCAGCTCTCCCTGTCCTCAATCGGGTTCGATATCGCCAAGTCGAAGGGTTATGACGAGACGCTGACGAATGCGTCTATCACCGCGGCTGGAAACGTCTCGCTGACGTCCGGTCGTGACACGGCGCTTCTGGGTGGCAACATCATCGGCAGGACGGTAGACCTCGATGTCGGCCGCGATCTCACCATCGTCTCGCCGCAGGCACAGGGCTGGCGTGATGGTTTCTCCTTCGGCCTGACCATTGGTGTGAACCCGGCCGACTGGAGCGTTCGCGGGTCTAAAGAAGACGGCTGGAAGGCATGGTCTTCCGGTTCGGGGATCATTGCGGCCCAGGGCATCGATATCAAGGTCGGTGAAGATACGACGCTGATCGGTGCGCTGCTTCAGGCAACCGACGGCGATATCAGCCTCGATACCGAGACGCTGACTGTGGCTGACTTGAAGGACACCGACCAATACAAGAATGTCGGCGGTTCTATCGGCATGAGCGGCGGCGGGCTGAACTCCATCGGCTTCTCCTATGAGAAGAAGGACAAGCAGGGCGAAACCCGCACGACGCTGGATGCGTCAGGCGAATTGAACGTGACCATTCGCGACGCGGACAAGGACGGTGTTGCCGGAACGGCCGCATTCATGGCCCTATTGTAGTTCTGGATAGCCCTTATGTTATCGCCGAACTCGATCAGGTTCTGAACGTCAAGCTCACCCGACAGCTTGGTGTAGCCTTATGTTATCGCCGAACTCGATCAGGTTCTGAACGTCAAGCTCACCCGACAGCTTGGTGTAGC
>NZ_JAPYZZ010000049.1 GCF_027460065.1 Martinezella rhizogenes | reverse complement strand
GCTGCTTCAGGCAACCGACGGCGATATCAGCCTCGATACCGAGACGCTGACTGTGGCTGACTTGAAGGACACCGACCAATACAAGAATGTCGGCGGTTCTATCGGCATGAGCGGCGGCGGGCTGAACTCCATCGGCTTCTCCTATGAGAAGAAGGACAAGCAGGGCGAAACCCGCACGACGCTGGATGCGTCAGGCGAATTGAACGTGACCATTCGCGACGCGGACAAGGACGGTGTTGCCGGAACGGACGCGGACAAGGCGGCAGCCGAGCAGCTTCTCGCTTCCATCAATAAGGATGCCTCTAAATATCAGGAGATCACCAAGGACAGCTACACCAAGCTGTCGGGTGAGCTTGACGTTCAGAACCTGATCGAGTTCGGCGATAACATAAGGGCTATCCAGAACTACAATAGGGCCATGAATGCGGCCGTTCCGGAAGCTGTTGCTGCTGGGGGGGCCTGAGAATGTCGACTATTATCGGCGCCTGTTGGCCAACGGCTTGACACCGGCTGAGGCGTCTCGCGCTATAGAGGCACCGGAAATCCAGCAATTTGTTTCAAGCCAACGTGTCTGGAACGAGGCTGTTGGTTTCTATGGTTCGGCGAACAAGGTACCGGCTGAAATCAAGGCCGCAGTCGCAAACGGCATTCTCCTCGATTTCTCGACGGGTGAACCGTTGATAAGACGGGAGGGCTGCGAAACCAACGGCTTTGGTTGTGAAGTCAAGTTCCAGACGCAAAATGCTGAAGGGATGCGTCAAGCCGAGATCGCAGTTTCCAATGCGAAGTCCGAGCTCGAAGCGTTGGTGCCTCAATTACAAGCCTTGCTTGACAAGGCGCTTTCCGGCGATCTCACGATCAATCCTGGTACACTGTCGCTCGAGATCGAAAAGACCAAGGCGAAGATTGCCGCGGCGATGTTCATCTATGGAGTGCCCCCCGTTTCGCCGGACATGTCGGCTAGATTGATTTAGCCCTGATGAACTGCCGAGGGGAAGCCATCTTGAGCGCGGAATGAGGATGGATTTCGTTGTAGTCTTCGATCCATCCGTCGATGAGCCGGAGCGCCGTTTCGGCGTCTGGCAAAGATGATATGCGCACGTAATCTCGCTTCAGGGTTTTGACGAAAGCCTCTGACATTCCGTTCGACTGCGGACTGGCCACCGGCGTGAAGCAG
>NZ_JAPYZZ010000048.1 GCF_027460065.1 Martinezella rhizogenes | reverse complement strand
GACATCTGGATTGGCGGAGACGTAGCCACCTGCATAGAAGGCACGGTCGCCCTGTAATCGGCTTTGACAAAACGGTTTTCGACTACGCGAAATCTTCATCGGCGGGGGTTTCTCCCCGCCGAAGCTCAATTGGCAGCCAATCGTCGCTCAGAATTCCTGCCAGTCATCCTTTGACGTATCAACAGCGGCATTGCCGGAGAATGCCGAAGCAAGCTTGCGGCCAAGCGCCCGCACGGGAGAGGCCACCGATCTGTCGCTGCCCGCGGCACTGCGCACCGGAGCCGGCTGGCTCTTCTGCTGATAGGCGCCCTCGGCCAGCTTGAACTGCGAAAGCAGCTGGTTGAGCGATGCCACCTCCTTGGCCAGACTGTGGCTTGCGGCATTGGTCTCTTCCACCATGGCCGCATTCTTCTGCGTGTCCTGATCCATCTGGTTCACAGCCGTATTGATCTGCTGCAATCCGGAGGACTGTTCCTGCGCGGCTTCCACGATGGAAACGACATGCCGGTTGATTTCCTGCACTTCCGAAACGATCGTCGCCAGCGCCTTGCCGGTGTCGCCCACCAGCTGTACGCCCTGCTTTACCTGATCGTTCGAGGTGGTGATCAGCGCCTTGATCTCCTTGGCCGCATTGGCGGACCGTTGCGCAAGCTCGCGCACTTCCTGTGCGACGACGGCAAAACCCTTGCCGGCCTCACCCGCCCTTGCCGCCTCAACGCCGGCATTCAGCGCCAGAAGATTGGTCTGGAAAGCGATCTCATCGATCACGCCGATAATGTTGCTGATCTCGTTGGCGGATTTGGAAATCTGCTCCATGGCGATCACGGCGCGGCGCACCACTTCGCCGGATTGTTCGGCACCCGCCTTGGCGCGGCTGACGATCTGCCCCGCCTCCTGCGCACGCTTGGTGGAATCCCGCACGGTCGTGGTGATTTCCTCCAGAGCCGCAGCGGTTTCCTCCACGGCAGCGGCCTGCTGTTCGGTGCGCTTGGCCAGATCGTCGGCAGCCGACTTGATCTCGTTTGCGCCTGCGCCGATGCCGCCGGCATTCTGCGCAACCCGGGTCAATGCCGATTGCAGCTTCTCTGCCGACATGTTGAAGTCGTTGCGCACACCGTCGAGTGTCGCCGTGAACGGCTGGTCGATGCGATAGGAGACATCGCCGTCGGAAAGCTTCGAAAGACCGGTCGCGAGATTGTCGACGGCAAATTTGACGTCTGCCGCTTCCCTTGCCTTCTGCTGCTCGCGTTCGATRCGGTCTTTCTCCGACATCGACCGATTGGCTTCSGTTTCCTGCTCGAGACGGATGCGCTCGATGGCGTTCTCGCGGAACACCTGAACCGCGACCGCCATCTGGCCAACTTCGTCCTTCCGGTCCATGCCGTCGATCTCAGCCGCCGTCTCGCCGCCGGCAAGCGACGCCATGCGCTCACGCAACCGCGCAATCGGTGTGG
>NZ_JAPYZZ010000047.1 GCF_027460065.1 Martinezella rhizogenes | reverse complement strand
CACCTGCCTGCGGCTGATGCGGGTCACGAAGGTTCCGGCCTGGGCGCGGACGTCGATCAGCCCTTCATCTTCAACACGTTTGACGGCCTCGCGCACCGGCGTCCGCGACGTGCCGAGACGCTCGGCAATCTCTATTTCATTGACCGGCGAACCGGGCGCGAGCCTGCCGGTCACGATGGCGCGGCGAACGAGCTGGTAGATCTGGTCGCGAAGCGGCATATTCCGCGTGATCGTCACGCCACTGAGAAATGCCGTCAAATCGGATTTGTCCTGCGCGGAATGGCCGGCACTCGCCGCTTCTTTTGACACGTCCGTATTCTCCCATCAAAAACCGGACCGACCGGCAGAAATTTCTTTAGCCGGTTTCTTGTCCGCAACCAACCTCCCTCATCATTTCGAGACAAGCCGCTCGCCCGATGCGCCGAACAGATGAACCTTGCCCGCTTCCGGTTGCAGATGGATGATCGCCCCCGGCCCGAGATTCAGCCGCTCATGGAAGAGGCAATGAACCTGCTGGTTGCCGATTTTCGCCGCTACCCCCCGGCCCTCCGCCAACTCCTCCGTGCGCCGCACGATCTCGGCGGGCGCCGCCTGAAGCGTCACCAGCGCGTCAGTGGCGCTCACTGGCGCATAAAGCCCGCCAAGCGATGCACAACCCATGCTGAGCGCCGTTACCGAGAGATCAGTGCTTCCCAGACGTCGTTTATCCCCTGCCCGCATCGCAATCTCCTTTGCATTTGCCGATCATTACACGAAATGCTCACACGGCAACCCTCTTCAAGTCCCTTGACGATGATACATTATACTAGTATTCCAATATACAGTAGACAACGCATTTCCGGCTTCCGCCTGTTTCACGCAGAGAAATCATGGCTCGCTACATCAAACTGACTGAAACCGATAACATCATCGTCGCCATCGAACCGATCGCGCCGGGTGAGGCCGTGGCAGAGATTGCTGCGCGCGAGCGCATTCCGCGCGGTCACAAAATGGCGCTTCAGGCGATCGCAAGCCGGATGCCCATCGTCAAATATGGCCAGATCATCGGCTTTTCCACGCAGGACATCGAACCGGGGCAATGGGTCCACGAACATAACGTAACGATGCAGAGTTTCGAACGCGGCTATGCGAGCGGTGAGGAAGCAAGGCCGACGCGCTATGTCGAGCCGGAGAAGCGTCACAGCTTCAACGGTTTCAGGCGTGCCAGCGGGCGCTTCGGCACCCGTAATTACATCGCCGTTCTCACCTCGGTGAACTGTTCCGCCACCGCCTCGCGCTTCATCGCCGATGAGATCAACCGCTCTGGCATTCTCGACCAGTTCCCGAATGTGGACGGTGTGATATCGCTCGTCCATGGCACCGGATGCGGACTGGATATCCATGGCGAGGCTTATGAATTGCTGAAGAGGACCCAGTGGGGGGTGGCACAGAACCCGAATATTGGCGGCGTGTTGATGGTGGGGCTGGGCTGCGAAGCGTTTCAGATTCCGCGCTGGATGGATGCTTACGGATTGAGGGAAAGCGAGACCTTTCGCACACTTACCATTCAGGAGCTCGGCGGCACGCGCAAGACGGTGGAGGCTGGCGTCGCGGCCATCCGTGAGATGCTGCCGGTGGTCAATAGGGCCAACCGCGTTCCCGCCCCCGCCTCGGAACTGATGCTGGCGCTGCAATGCGGCGGCTCCGACGGTTATTCCGGTATCACGGCCAATCCGGCACTCGGCATTGCCGCCGATATATTGATCGCCGAAGGCGGAACCGCGATCCTCTCGGAAACCCCTGAAATATAC
>NZ_JAPYZZ010000046.1 GCF_027460065.1 Martinezella rhizogenes | reverse complement strand
GGACACGCAGAAGAATGCGGCCATGGTGGAAGAGACCAATGCCGCAAGCCACAGTCTGGCCAAGGAGGTGGCATCGCTCAACCAGCTGCTTTCGCAGTTCAAGCTGGCCGAGGGCGCCTATCAGCAGAAGAGCCAGCCGGCTCCGGTGCGCAGTGCCGCGGGCAGCGACAGATCGGTGGCCTCTCCCGTGCGGGCGCTTGGCCGCAAGCTTGCTTCGGCATTCTCCGGCAATGCCGCTGTTGATACGTCGAAGGGTGACTGGCAGGAATTCTGAGGTAGCGACCCCGCTCCTCGGTCCCAAGCTTCGACCGGACTGTACCGCATGACCGAAGGCAAATACCACGCAGGCGAAAATCGTCTGCGTGGTATAAATTTGATGGTGACCCGCATCGTCAGTGACTGTTGTTGCAGGACGACAATGTCCGACAGTCAGGGCGGTCGATGCCCTCAACCCGCCACCGGTGTCATCCGTCTGCGTTTCCTTGTGAACAGATTATAAAGTTTTTTATTATAATATTATTGCCGGAAAATAGATTGACGCCGCACCCGGCGGTTTTGCGTACTGTTTCCCGAAAAATTGAGTCTGTGGCCGCCGCTCGCCGGCGGAGCAGCATCATCAGGTCTCACCGTGTTGACGAAGGCGCGATTGCTGGCCTTTGAGGCGCGGCGGGCCTGCAAGCGGTCAGTAAAGCCTTGATGATGAAGGCGTTTGACGTGCAATGTCATTTTCGCCGAACACCTCCGGCACGGGGAAGGAGCGGTCTCCCACCTTTTAAAGGGTTTCCCGTGTCCTTTCTTAAAAATGCCAGTATCCGTACCAAAATTCTGTCGCTCATTCTCCCGCTTTGCGTTGTTGGCCTCGGTGCCACCACGTTCATGGCCAGCCGTTACAAGGAAGCGGACACCGCCTATTCGGATTTCATAGCCAATGACAATGCGGCTCTGGTGGAGCTTGCGCGCGCCAATCGCAATCTGTCGGCGGCCGCTTACGGCGCCTATCAGATCATGGCTTATGATGCGAATGGACCGGAGATAAAGGTTGCCAAACAGGCTTATACTGAAAGCAAAGCTCTCCTCCTCCAGCGTCTTAACAAGGTGAAGGCTGTTTTTCCCGAGGAGGCTGCCGCCATCGACGCCTTCATCACGCAGTCACAGGCAATTACCGACTTGACCGACAAGGCGGTCGAACTGGGACTGGCGAACCGCAATGAGGAATCTGCCGCCCAGCTCCTCAAGGCTGACACGTCCATAACCGCGACATCGACGGCCATAACGGCGCTGGTTGACAAGCTTGCCAAGGGTATCACCAAGGGCAGCGACGATCTGACTGACCAAACCAATTCGACCATCCTGACTTCGCTCGTCGTGGTGGGGATCGTCTTCCTCGCCGGCATCATCCTCGCACTTTTCGTTGCTTCGCGCGGTATTACCACGCCGATTGCGCGGTTGCGTGAGCGCATGGCGTCGCTTGCCGGCGGCGAGACGGCGGCCGAGATCGACGGCATGGACCGGAAGGACGAAGTTGGCCAGATGGCGGTCGCGGTTCAGGTGTTCCGCGAGAACGCCATCGAGCGCATCCGTCTCGAGCAGGAAACCGAAGCCAATCGGTCGATGTCGGAGAAAGACCGCATCGAACGCGAGCAGCAGAAGGCAAGGGAAGCGGCAGACGTCAAATTTGCCGTCGACAATCTCGCGACCGGTCTTTCGAAGCTTTCCGACGGCGATGTCTCCTATCGCATCGACCAGCCGTTCACGGCGACACTCGACGGTGTGCGCAACGACTTCAACATGTCGGCAGAGAAGCTGCAATCGGCATTGACCCGGGTTGCGCAGAATGCCGGCGGCATCGGCGCAGGCGCAAACGAGATCAAGTCGGCT
>NZ_JAPYZZ010000045.1 GCF_027460065.1 Martinezella rhizogenes | reverse complement strand
ATCGATGCCGCCGGTAATGATGACGTGCGTCACGCCCACCGCCAGGATACCGATCACCGAAACCTGGAGGATGATGATCGACAGCCGCTGTTGATTGGCAAGGAACGAATTGCCGACAAAGATCCAGCCGAGAACCTCGAATGTCAGGGCAATGCCAACCAGCACAACCAGCATCGACATCTCGCTCTGGAACTTCCTTTTCGGTGCACGCTTTTCCGCCACAGCCGTGGCTTCCGATGAAGTCGTCATTGGGCCGCAAGCTCCATGATCTTGACCTGATCAGCCTCGGCACGATCAAGAATGCCGGCGATACGTCCCTGACGCACCGTAACGACTCGATCGCTCATGCCCAGAACCTCCGGCAGTTCCGAGGAAATCATGATGACGGCGACACCTTCGCCGGCAAGTGTGGAGATCATACGGTGAATTTCCGCCTTGGCGCCGACATCAATACCCCGCGTCGGTTCGTCGAGAATGAGAATACGAGGCTTCGTCAGTAGCCAGCGCCCGATCAGAACCTTTTGCTGATTGCCGCCTGACAGGTTGATGATAGGCTCGTCCATGCTCGCCGTTTTGACGCGAAGTGACTCTCTCATAACCTCACATTCATCAGCGAGCCGTGTCTGCTCGACAAACCCATGGCGCACATACCTGTTGCGGAGCGCAGCCATTTGCATATTCGCCTGGATATCGAGAAGCAGAAAGCAGCCCGATTCCTTCCGGTCTTCCGTGAGAAAAGCTATGCCGTGCTCCATCGCAACGCTGGGCGACCGCACGTCAATACGCGCGCCCTTGATTTCGATCGTACCGGATGTTGCGGGAGTGACGCCGAAGATCGTCTCGGCAATATTCGAGCGTCCGGCGCCGACAAGCCCCGCAATGCCCAGAATTTCTCCCTCCCTCAAGTCGAAAGACACATCTTCAAACACGCCCGCCAGACATAAGTTTTTAACGCTGAGAACGACGTCACCGATCTTCGCCGGCATCTTCGGAAACATCTGCGAAATCTCACGGCCGACCATCATCCGAATGACCTCGTCACGGGTCAGTTCGCTGGCAGCTTTGGTCGCAATATGCTTCCCATCGCGGAATATTGAGACCTCGTCGGCGATCTCAAACAACTCATTCATCTTGTGCGTGATGTAGATGATGCCCTTGCCGCGTTCCCTGAGGGTTCGAATGATGCGGAAAAGGTGCTCGACTTCCCGCTCCGTAAGCGCCGAAGTCGGCTCGTCCATGATGAGCACATCCGATTCGTAAGAAACGGCCTTTGCGATCTCAACCATCTGTCGGCTTGCAACAGAGAGGTCACCCACACGTTCTTCCGGATCCAGATCGATGCCGAGCTCCAGAAATAGCTCTTCAGTCCTTTTGGCCAGTTCGTGGTGGTCGACCAATCCAAAGCGGTTTTTTGGCTCTCGCCTGATCCAAATGTTTTCCGCAACCGTCATGTGATTCATCAGGTTCAGCTCCTGGTGGATCATGGCGATGCCGTTATCCAACGCATCAAGCGGGCTACGAAGTCGAATGGGGAGCGAGTTCAAGAAGAACTCTCCGGCGTCCGGTGTATAAATTCCGGCAATGATCTTCATCAGAGTCGACTTACCAGCGCCGTTCTCACCCATCAGCGCGTGGACTGTGCCTCTTTTCAGACAGAAGGAGACATTATCCAGTGCGACGTTTCCCGAGAATTCCTTTCGAACATCTCGAACTTCCAACAAGTACTCAGCTACGGGAACAGCGCCGCTCTCACGCACGGCTTTGATAGTCGACGGGGATACCTTTTCCATATCGTGCTCCTCAATCCCGACCGCAGGAGACGTGCTGTGCGTCGCATGCTTTTATGTCAAAGAAAGCGGGTAATCCCATAGGACCTGCAGACGCCGATCGAGCGATGGGGCCTGTTTCGACAGTTATGCGTTTCATCTCGTGTTCCCCTTGTTTTTTGTTAAGCGGTTTTTCTGCCGCCAGACGCTGTATGTCAGCGCTGGATCTAAGCCGACTCTCGCAACTGCAGAGAGAAGGGCAGGATTATGTTTCTTGCCTCTGGCTGGTCGGTCTGACCCGACGAGATTAATTCGGCGATAGCCGGGCCAAAATCCAACGCCGGCACTCTCACGGTTGAAAGCCAGGGCGCGAGCCATTCGTTGAGGCGATTGTCATCGAACCCAAAGATGACAAGGTCCTCGGGTATGCTGAAGCTCTGCTCTATCGCAGCGCGATGCACCCCGTAGGCGATCATGTCATTTGCGCAGAAAATCGAATACTTCACCGAAGCATTCGCCAAAAGCGACCGCGCGCAGTCATATCCGGCCTGCATCGTGTAGGCGCACTCGAATTGACGCACATTTACCCCTTCTCCGAGACCCGCAAGGAACCCATCGAGACGAGCGGTGCTGCCCGAATAGTGCCTTGGTGCATGTATCGCCACGGGGTTGGCATATCCTCGCTGGACAAAGTATCGCCCCACGGAAAACCCGGCCTGAAAGTTGTCGATGCCGACATAGGGTGCAATTATACCCGACGCAGGCCGACGATTAACGAAAATGAGGTTACGGTGCTGCTCCACGAATTCGCGCAATCGCGGCGTATCAATTGCTCCCTGCAGGATAATCGCCCGTACGCGTAACCCCTGTGCGTGGGACAACAATCGATCTTGCTGAGCCGCTTTTTCACCCGTATTGGCGAGGACCATGGAAAGGCCGATTTCTTTAAGGGCGCTTTCCACGGAGACCGCAACATCCGCTGTAAAATGGTTTGTCGCGTCGGGAACCAACATCATGACGACGCGACTCTGTGATAGACGTAGAGACCTCCCAATCTCGGATGGTGTATAGCCAAGCGCTTTTGCCGCCCGCTGCACGCTCTCGATTTTGTGAGGCGACACCGCATCGGCTTTCCCGGAAAAATATCTCGAGACCGTCGCCGTTGACACACCTGAAAGGCGGGCGACGTCTCTAATAGTTGGGGGCTTTGCCATCGACATCAACCAAGTTTCTGTGGAGCCTTCACCAGAAAACCAACAAATTCGATTTCTACGCCGCCCTTTCGCCGAGAGCCGGCTCGACTTGTTCGATATTTTCCCAGGCACCGGTCTGTCCTGAGATGAGGATTGCCTCTGCGATGCGCTCGATCTGCACACCGTCTTTGAAGTCCGGCGAAGCCGAAGTCTTGTCGGCGATGGCTTTCAGGAAGTTGTACCATTCGATCGACTTGATATCGATGTAGCCCTGCCCCATGCCGGCAACCGGCCAGAGCTTGTCGCCGAACGGCTGGTTCGGACCGGAATAGATGGTGCGGAAGCCGAAGGCATCGGCCGGATCATCGGCAAAGGCGACGCGCAGCTCATTGAGGCGCTGATAATCGAAGGCGATCGAGCCCTTCGAGCCGTGGATCTCGAAGCCGAGCTGGTTATGATGACCCCAGGAATTACGCGTCACTTCAATCGTGCCATGCGCGCCGTTCGAGAATTTGATCATCGTCAGCGCGGTGTCATCGACATCGACCTTGCCCTTCTCCGTCGATGCAGCCCCGCTCGGACCAAAGAAGCGGCCGGCCGGCAGCGGACGCTCCGGGATGAAGGTCTTGACGATTGCGTTG
>NZ_JAPYZZ010000044.1 GCF_027460065.1 Martinezella rhizogenes | reverse complement strand
GCTTCAGGCAACCGACGGCGATATCAGCCTCGATACCGAGACGCTGACTGTGGCTGACTTGAAGGACACCGACCAATACAAGAATGTCGGCGGTTCTATCGGCATGAGCGGCGGCGGGCTGAACTCCATCGGCTTCTCCTATGAGAAGAAGGACAAGCAGGGCGAAACCCGCACGACGCTGGATGCGTCAGGCGAATTGAACGTGACCATTCGCGACGCGGACAAGGACGGTGTTGCCGGAACGGAGGCGGACAAGGCGGCAGCCGAGCAGCTTCTCGCCTCCATCAACAAGGATGCCTCGAAGTATCAGGAGATCACGAAGGACGACTACACCAAGCTGTCGGGTGAGCTTGATGTGCAGAACCTGATCGAGTTCGGGGATAACATCAAGGCGATCCAGAATTATCAACGAGCCCAGAGTGCGCTGGTTCCGGGAGAGATCGCGGCTCAGGGTGGTCGGGCTGTCGATGTCTGGCGCAAAATGATCATCAATGGTGCGTCGCCGGAAGAAGCAACAGCGCTTGCCAAAGGCGACCCGATTTTTGAACTCACAGTTCGCAAGCTTGAAACTGCCGACGCGGCAATCGAGCACTACGGCAGTATGGATAAGCTGCCCGAGGGAACCCTGACGCTGATCGCGATGGGCCAGACAATCCTGTTCGGTAAGGCGAGCAATTATGAAGGGGGCGCGGTCGTCGTTCCGTGCGCTACGAATGGCGTCTGCCAGGTGGAATTGGCAGCCTATCTGCAAACGTTGAAGACAAATCCGAATTCGGTCGAGATAGCAGTCGCCAATTTCCGTAATGAAGTCATCAAGGGCCTAACGAGCACCTCGACCGATGACGTCAACGGTGGACCTTTCCGTCTCGATGCTGCGTTCCGTGATCTCTTGAATTGCGTATCCGACAACCCGGTCAATGCGGCGGACGATCTTCTTGCAGCATATCGGGCCAACCCCAGCGGGTTTCAGGCGCTGGCTTATCGCACGGCTGATACGACGCGGGTGAATCCACAATCTGTCGTCGCGGCGATGGAAGGACTGGCTTCGGGCGGCAACATCGCTCAGTTCGAGACCGATATGACCCTGGCGCAGTTACCGCGATCAACGGCCCTCGATGGCCTCTTGACCATTGCCGGTATCGCTTACGAGTTCACGCCGGTCGCCGATACGGTTGCGATGGTTGAAGCCGCCGATAGCGGTGATGTCGCCGGCATCATGATCGCGGGGGTCGGCTTCCTACCCATCGCAAAGGCAGGGAAGCTTCTGGGTAAAAGTGCCTCCGCAGTCAAGGATGTCCTTAAGGCCGGGGGCGATGGGGCTGCTGAACTCGGAAAGCAGATCGTTGATAAAGCGCCAATCCACCATATCTGCACCAACAAGAATTGCGTATCGACGGCTAGAGGAGGGCCTTGGACTCCTCGATTCGAGCAGATTTTTCAGAAGGCAGGGCTTGACCTCGAAGATGCGTTGAACAAAGTCGCCGTTGTAGGACACAAAGGGCCTCATCCCGAGGCATATCACGCATATGTACTCAGGAATCTGACCGGTGCGACGTTTGGCTTGCAAGCCGGATCTCCGCAGTACAAAAACGCAGTAGAGGAAACTTTAAAGCGGATTGGCAAAGAAGCTTCCACGCCAGGAACTCCAGTTAACAATTGGCTAACGAAGAGGTAATGAATTGTTATTTTGGCAACTCGAAGACGATATAAATTACCCAGGAAGATGGTACCTTGATGAAATAGCAGGGGACAACATTAACAGCGGATATAATTGGCAATTTTTAACGGGGGACGGCGTTGTAGATCAGAGGTATAGATTATCTTTAACACGTGACGGTGTTGAGATGGATTTTACTCTCACTGACGCATTTGTTGTTCCAGTAGTAAGTGATCGGCTAAAGAATGCTCTCAGTTTCGTGGAAGGCGTAAGATTTTTTGAACTGACGTTGGAAAGAGAAAAACAGACTTTTCATCAGTACTACGCTATGGTCACCGACAAAATGATAGATTGTTTTGACGAGGAATCATCTGTTTACCAAGTTTTTACACGAGATGATCCCGTTCGCCCAGATCGGGCGGGGGAGTACCACTCTGTTCTCAGACTGGTTATCGATCCAGTAAAAGCCGCTGGGCATGATATTTTTAGAGTAAAGCGGTATCCAACGGCAATGATCGTTAGCGATCGCATAAAAAGTGCTTTAGATAAACTTGATCTGACTGGACTCAAATTCGAATTGTGCGCTTGAGATGTGCGTTATTTGCGAACGCATTTAGCGCGTGCCGCTCCGCAAAGACCTTCGTTCTTCTGGCCGCGTGCCATGCTCACTGCGATGGAAAGAAAGCTCAGATTGAGTATGCAAGGTTATGGTCATCTCGCTGCAGGCACAGGGCTGGCGTGATAGTTTCTCTTTCGACCTGACCATTGGTGTGAACCCGGCCGACTGGACTCTTCGTGGCTCGAAGGAGGATGGTTTCAAGGCATGGTCCCTCCGGCTCGGGGATTGTGGCTGCGCAGGGCATCGATATTGAATGTTCCACAAAACTCGCTTTTGCTTTTTCAGAAGGGATCTGAGGTTTATCAGTTCAATAGATTCAATGGTCTTGGACCTAACTGAGAGGCGGTAATGGGTTCCTTTAAGTGCCGTTGCGGATACATCATGCTTTTGAAAAGGGGAGTGGAACCATACGAACAATACATAATGCAATCTAGGGTGGTCGATGTAGAGTTATATGATCTAGCGGAAGCGCTAATAAGCGACATTCAAAATATGAAAGGTCTAGCTCGCGATATGCGAATGGACGCATTTGTCTCTGCAGTAAAATCAGGGATGGAGAGTGTTTTGCGGTGCCCTAATTGTGATCGGATTTGGGCAGGTACAAATAGGAATGAAGTATTGATGGCTCATGTTAGAGAGATTGATACGGAAAAGATTGCGTGAGGGCCTTCTTGTGATAGCTGCAGTAGGATTCTCCTCTTATTAGGCATCACAAAACTTCTGGAAGAGCGAGCAACGTTGGTCCGAGAGCCAGATATCCGAGATGACGGCTGGTGGCGATATCGTCATGAAGGCCGGGCTGGATGTCATCCTTGACCAGGGTACGCGGATGGTCTCCGGTGGCGATGTCGCCATCGATGCCGGTCGCGATATTCTCCTGGCCGCCCTTGTCGACTACGCGAAGGACAAGTCATCCTCCTTTGGCCTGCAGCTCTCCCTGTCCTCAATCGGGTTCGATATCGCCAAGTCGAAGGGTTATGACGAGACGCTGACGAATGCGTCGATTACCGCGGCTGGAAACGTCTCGCTGACATCTGGCCGCGACACGGCGCTTCTGGGCGGCAACATCATCGGCAGGACCGTCGATCTGGATGTTGGGCGCGATCTCACCATTGTCTCGCCGCAGGCACAGGGCTGGCGTGATGGTTTCTTCTTCGGCCTGACCATTGGTGTGAACCCGGCCGACTGGAGCGTTCGCGGCTCGAAGGAAGACGGATTGAAGGCATGGTCTTCCGGTTCGGGGATCATTGCGGCCCAGGGCATCGATATCAAGGTCGGTGAAGATACGACGCTGATCGGTGCGCTGCTTCAGGCAACCGACGGCGATATCAGCCTCGATACCGAGACGCTGACTGTGGCTGACTTGAAGGACACCGACCAATACAAGAATGTCGGCGGTTCTATCGGCATGAGCGGCGGCGGGCTGAACTCCATCGGCTTCTCCTATGAGAAGAAGGAGGACAAGCAGGG
>NZ_JAPYZZ010000043.1 GCF_027460065.1 Martinezella rhizogenes | reverse complement strand
GGCCAGTCCGCAGTCGAACGGAATGTCAGAAGCTTTCGTCAAAACCCTGAAGCGAGATTACGTCCGCATCTCGGCACTACCGGACGCCGAAACGGCGCTCCGTCTCATCGACGGATGGATCGAGGACTACAATGAAATCCATCCCCATTCCGCTCTCAAGATGGCTTCCCCTCGGCAGTTCATCAGGGCTAAATCAATCTAGCCGACATGTCCGGCGAAACGGGGGGCACTCCATCCTTCCAGCGTTCGCCGGCAAGCCAGTTGGCAGGTTCGGCTATCCATTTCTTGTCTGTGCCGTATTGTGCGTAATGCTGGGCCCATGAACGTGCTGCCGGGATGACGAAGTCTGCCTTTGCGGCGACTTTATCCCATGCGGCCCGCGCCTTCTTGAGCCCGTGCTTGCGCGGCCAGATTTTCCAGAACTCATCAAATCCATCTCCCTCCGCACCATCCGCGTCGGTGGCCGCTAGGCCGTCCGAAAGCGGCGCCGAAGGCGGGGCGGAGAACATATTCCCACTTACCCGTACCTCGGTCTGTAGACCGGGTCCGGTAAATGGGTCTTCGTTCGGGATTTTATGAACGCTATCGCCCGTAGTGTTCTGGTTTTCCCGAACGCTTGTGTTCTGGTTTTCCCGAACGCTAATCTCGTCATTCGTAGTGTTCGGGATTTTATGAACACTAGAACCGTGCACCCAAACGGGCACGTATCGTGAGGCGCGACGGCCAACGCCAACGTCAGCCGTTATATAGCCCCAGGCCTCAAGATCTTTGAGGGCGGAATGGACGTCACCGGTGTATAAACCGATACCGTCAGGGTCGCGTTCTTTCAGCTGTGCAACGATGTGCCGGACGCTGGCCAGTGCGTCACCGTATTTGCGGTGATACCAATCGAGCAGGAAGCCATACACGGCGAGGTGCTTGCGCTTCATTCTGCGATCGAGGGGGGCAGTTGTAGCCAGCCTGAACTTGTTTTCCAGGCTATCATCCATGGGCAGCCTCCAGTGCTTCAACGGCAAGCGCAGTCAAACGTTCTGCGAGGGGCTTGGAAAATGTTGCCGTGCGGCGTGAGCCTGCCTGGGGGGCAAACAAAAAGTGAGCGCCATCGGGCTGCCTAATCAAGCGCAAGCCATATAGCCGGACATGCTCGTTGAGCTCGACGTCGACGAAGGCGATGCAGTCTTTTGCACCGCGCTCCCTGGTAGGGTGGCAGTATAGAACTTTCATTTCTTTCCTTTCGGCGCACTGATGCGCGCCCGCCAGCGATGACCGGCAGGTTGTTATGGGTGTGCTCTAGTGGCTGTCACGGGAGGCACATTGGAAAAACGCACCCACACTCTGTGATATTTTCTGTGAGTATGTAGTGGTTGCAATTGCAATTGCATTAGCGTCTTGTCATGTATAGTTCTCAACCAATAGGAGAAATCATGACGCCTTATCTCGTTACCTATGATCTGAACAAAAACAAGGACTACCAGACGCTCTACGATGAACTCGAGAAGCTAAACGGTCATCGAACTATGCTTTCGGTTTGGCTCGTTCCTTCCAGCAAGAATGCTATGGACTTTAAGAAACATCTACTCAGCTTCATGGACGATGATGACAGTGTTTGGGTAACAGAGGTGACAAAGAACCATGCGTTTTCCAACGCTAAGAACGGTACAAATGCTTGGCTAAAGAAATACCCGCCTCAGCGTTAGCCGTTGCTTGCCAAGTTGTGACTGGATTCGTGAAGTTCTGCGTGAATGGAGCTGTCACACTCGAGTGTTCATCAAGGTTAAGGGACCATATCACCAAAAAAGCGAAGGACGCGCTTTAACTAAATCAATAGCTTATGACAGGATGCGGAACTGCTCGCGCGTCTCGTGCGCCATGGCGGCATGGCAATAGTCGATCACCGACGACCAGGAACTCAAGACCTGCTTGTTGCGGATTTCGCTTTTCAGCATGCGCTGGGAAACGGAGGCGACGAGCTTCAGATCCAGCGCCACGGCCTCGCCCACGCCCTTCACCTCCTGCAACAGCGGCAAGGGCGCGCCGAGCACGCCGCCGAGCGTTCCGAACCTTGCAAGAAGGGCCTTGGCAATGGGTTTGGTGTCGCGCCTCGGGATCAGCCGGAACAGCAGAAGCTCCAGCAACTCATAATCCGCAAGCGCCGCATCGCCGCCATCGCGGTAACGTGTCCGCAGGCGGTCCCGGTGGCCGTGATAGTGAGCGGCATCCGCTTCCTGTTCCGCAACGGTTGCGGCCCGCTCGGTTTTCTTCGGCGCGCTTCGCGGTTCGGCAAAAAAGCCGCGCTCATCCGCCCCGTCGAACAGATCGCCTTTGCCCGCCTCAAAGCCTGACGTCATGGAAAGATCGGCGGAAGGCGGGGCAGGGCGTTTTGCCATAGGCGGTCTGGCCTTATGCGAGCGGCGGCAGGCCCGGACGATCGAAGCCGCCCGGCGACAGCGTGAAGATTTCGCAGCCGGTGGCGGTGACGCCGACGGCATGTTCATATTGGGCGGAGAGGGAGCGGTCGCGCGTGACGGCCGTCCAGCCGTCGGAGAGAACCTTGACATGCGGCTTGCCGAGATTGATCATCGGCTCGATGGTAAAGATCATGCCCTCGCGGATTTCCGGGCCTTCGTCGGGGTGGCCATAATGCAGGATGTTGGGCGTATCGTGGAACAGGCGTCCGACGCCGTGGCCGCAGAAATCGCGCACCACCGTGCAGCGTTCCGCTTCCGCATAGGCCTGGATTGCCGCGCCGATCGCGCCGGTGCGCGCGCCGGGCTTCACCGCCGCAATGCCGCGCATCAGGCATTCATAGGTCACTTCCATCAGGCGTTCGGCGGCGCGTTTGATCTGGCCGACCGGGTACATGCGGCTTGAATCGCCATGCCAGCCGTCAAGCACATAGGTCACGTCAATATTGACGATATCGCCGTCGCGCAGCGGCTTTTCGTCGGGAATGCCGTGGCAGACGACGTGGTTGATCGAGGTGCAGACGGATTTCGTGTAACCGCGATAATTCAGCGTCGCCGGCAGCGCGCCATGGTCGGCGCCGAATTCGAAGACGAAGCGGTCGATGGCGTCGGTCGTTACACCCGGCTTGACGATCGCCGCCAGTTCATCGAGGCAACGCGCCGTCAGCTGACACGCCTTGCGCATGCCATCGAAATCCTCGAGCGTATAAAGGCGGATGACGCCTGTGTTCTTGAGGGGGGCGGAGGCTGCGTCGATATAGGTGACCATCATAGTGCTTTCTGTGTCTTTACGTCCCTGTTCATAAAACAGCCGGACGCCATTCGTCCATCTTAACCGTTCCGCTGACCGAAATTTGTGTCGGCGAGACCGTGCATTTCACCGCATAGGCCTCCACACCGCGCGCCATCGCCCGCTGGAACGCCAATGCATAGACGGGATCGAGATCGTCGCAGATACGCATCCGCTCGCAATCATCGCGCTGGATGAGATAGAGCATCACCGAGCGATAACCAGCTTCCGCCGCGTCACCCAGTTCCTCCAGATGTTTCGCGCCGCGTTTTGTGGCGGTATCGGGGAATTCGGCGAGACCCTTTTCGCGCATGAAATGCACGTTCTTCACTTCCACATAGACATCGGGCCTGCCGGGTTCCGATAGCAGGAAATCGATGCGGGAATTACGGCCGTATTTCTGTTCGCGGCGGATTGTCGAATAGCCGGCAAGTTCTGGAATACGGCCGTTCAGGATCGCTTCTTCCGTCAGCCGGTTCGGCATGCCGGTATTGATGCCGACCACGGTGCCATCGGCCTCGACCATTTCAAACATGTGCCGGTATTTGCGGGTCGGGCTGTCATGTTCGGAGAGCCAGATGCGGGAGCCCGGCGTCGTCAGTCCGCGCATGGAGCCGGTATTGGGGCAGGAGCCGGTGATCGCGGTGCCGTCGTCCAGGACGGCATCGAAGAGGAAGCGCTTGTAGCGGGAAATCAGCGTGGCGGGAATAAGCGGGGCTGTGAAGAACATGGGGCCTTGAGGGTGTGATCGCGTGTTTGTGGAGCCGTGTTTTTATACCCTCATCCCTGTGCTTGTCACAGGGATCCAGCCAGCCCAAGTCCTTGGGCTGAGGGGAGTCTTTTCGCCGCGCAGACGCGCGTCGACTGGATTCCTGTGACAGGCACAGGAATGAGCGACTGTCTTTGATGTCAAGCGTTTTGCCATGGTTTGTTGTCTCTGATGATGGCGTTTAGGATTGTCAGGAGCTTTCGCATGGTTGCGACGACGGCGACTATTTTAGGCTTTCCTGCCTGAACGAGGCGATCACGAAAGATTTTGAGGGTCGGGTTATGCCTGATGGCGACGAGAGCTGCCATGAACAGCACCGCCCGGAACAGCACCGCCCG
>NZ_JAPYZZ010000042.1 GCF_027460065.1 Martinezella rhizogenes | reverse complement strand
TTTGCGCCAACGAAACAACTGGCTGACATGGATACCAGCCGCGCGGGCAATCTCGGAGATGACCGCGTCTGGCTCAAAGCAGGCAGCGACCAGGCGCTCTTTGTCTTCTCGTGACCAGCGCCGACGGCGCTCTACGGACGTGATCACCTCAATTGGATGCTTCGTCATATGACTACTCCTAGTGTTACCACTAGGACTGGCAGTCAGAAGGCCGTCATCGCAAGACGGCCTTCACCGTGGGCTTACGATAACGGCGACCTAGGCGTGATGAGTATCCTGCATGAGCGGATGGATATGGCAGTGCGCTTGAGAGAAGATCTTACGGCACTCGACGCCAGAGGCACTATCCAAACTCGATAAAGCGGGTGGCGTGGCCAAACGGTGTGAGCTGGCGCTTTTCCGCGATCTGCGTTGAGGCTCAATAGCGAACGTGGCGATTTAAAACCCGTGCGACGAGTTCCAGTGTACTATTTTCGCCGTACCCGTCCCAGATAGTCCAGTTTCTTCACACGGCGGGCAGGCAATCCTTGATACTCGTCTATAGAGGAGCGTCCGTGATGATCTTCTGTAGTGACTATGCAAGTCGGCTTAAGGTTTTTTGTCAAAAAGCGGACACTGAGCTTACGAAATTCGGCAACCTCGACCCCATTCCGTTCGCAGAAGCGGGGCAACTCCTCGCTGTAGAGTTTCAGAGCCTTCATGAGCGAAGCTGAGACGCTTCCTCCCAATGTACTACCGGTGAGAAAGTCTACATCGATATAACCTTCCTCGGTAGAAGCGGCCTCCCCGTAGATATCCATGGAATAGACGCCAACCATCAGCCCGACCCCGGAACCAACCGAGTCAGCTATGTTGTGCCCAATGGCCGTCAAAAGTCCAAGTTTTGACAAAGGCTTACCTTTTAGTCTGGCAATTTTGGATGTTTTTCAACCATTAAGCGGCATCACGGTCAAGCGAAGAAGAACTAACAAAACCAGCGGGCCGTAAGCGCTCGCGGATTTGATACCTATCCATTGGTTCGCCTCAGTCGGGAGGGGACTGTCAGCGTAGGGGACGTATTTATCTTATAGATACCGTTTAGAAAACGTCCTCAAGACAAGGTGTCGACGCTACTCTTTTGTCCATACGGGGTGGCCGCCACTGTACATGGCGGCCTTTGGCCATGCTCAAAGGTTTTCCTTGTAGAAGGGGATCAGCTTCGCCAACGCCTGTCCTACCGGTTCCGGTTTGTCATAGAGGTCATAGTGCGACCAGCCTTCAACGACGACCAGTTCCTTCTTCTTCGAGGCTGCGCGTTCGATGATCTCGCAGCCATCGCGATAAGCACCGAAGGCGCCGACCTGATCACCAACCACGACGCAGAGAGGTTGGGTCAACAGAACTTCGGCGAGATGGAAGGCATCCCAGCCAACTGCCGCGGCTTGATGTGACAGGAGCGAACGGTTCAGACCATTCGGCTTCTGTCCTCGCGGCGTGCGGTAATAATCAGTCGCCTCCAGTGGGTCGCGGTCGGTAACACCGGCAGCACGCGCTTCCTCAATGGAATTGGCCAGGAGATTATCGACGTGGAGAGCCGCGCCCCGAGCCTCGGCGGTCCGCTGCTTGGCCATTGCCTCCAGCGCGCCGATTGGGTTGAGGCCGGTGAAATTGCCCCGCATTAGGCGACCATAGTTTGCGCCAGTGACAGTGCCGACCGCCTTGATACGGCGCTCGGTCATCGCAGCGTTGATCGAATAGCCACCGCCGCCGCAGATACCAAGGACGCCGATGCGATCCTCATCGACATAAGGGAGTGTCACCAGATAATCGGAGACATGGCGGAAGTCCTCGACGCGCAGCGTCGGGTCTTCGATGAAGCGTGGCTCGCCGCCGCTGGCGCCCTGGAAGCTCGCGTCGAAGGCGATAACGACGAACCCTTCCTTGGCGAGCGCAACACCATAGACGTTCCCTGAGGTTTGATCCTTGCAGCTTCCGATAGGATGCGCGCTGATGATGGCCGGATACTTCTTCGACTTGTCGAAGTTCGGCGGGAAGTGGATGTCGGCGGCGATATCCCAGTACATATCGTAATTTCGGATTTTCACGGTTTCCATGATGCGATCTCCTTCGTTTCCGGATTAAGGGGTATTTTCACCAGCCGATCGGCCGGATCGTTCACATGAAGGCAGGCTTGTCGCCATCGGTATCGGGCTTGTTGACGCCGATGTTGCGGTTGCGCAGAGCGCCCGGCATTGCGGCCAGTTCAACAACCAGCGCCGCCACGCTCTTGCGGGCGACTTCCGTGCCCTTGAACGACTCGTTGCGCTCGGTGGTCTCGTAGTCGACCTCGTCGGCGTCAGTCAGCCACGCCGGACGCAGCACGGCATAATCCAGCCCGGATGCCTCAATGAGATCCGCTGCCTTCCGGTACGGCGGGAAATATTCACCGATCTCCCGGTTGTTCCACTCGCCGAACTTGCCGGGTACTTCGTCATAGATGCCGAGCGTGGCGCAGAAGATCAGCTTTCGGACGCCGGTAACCTTCATGGCGGCGGTAATCGCGGCTGCCTGTGTATCGACGTCGCCTGCGAGGTTGGCATAGACGACATTCTGGCCGCCCATGGCTTCCTTCAGTTTGGCAGCATCGTGAACGTCGCCTTCGATAACGCGGGTGTTGGCAGGAACCTTGCGGCCCAGCTTCTTCGCATCCCGCAGGAACAAGGTCAGTTCGGCACTGTTTCGCTCCGCCAACATATCGATGACATGCCGGGCGATCTGCCCGCTTGCGCCGAGGATCAGGATTTTCGTCATGCCGTTCTCCTGCCGTTTTTGATGAGGTTAACATAGCCCCCTCGACGGCCCGGCAAAATGGGGGCATTCTTCAATGAGTTTGAAGCTACAATTCATAATGAGAGCCTATGGATCGCAATCTCCTACCTGCTATCGCCGCTTTCGCGGAAGTCGCCCGGGAGGGAAGCTATACCCGCGCCGCCGGCCGGATCGGCATTTCCCCGTCGGCGCTGTCGCAAGCGATCAGGACCCTCGAGCAACAGCTCGGTGTCCGGCTGCTCAATCGGTCGACGCGCTCGGTTTCACTGACGGATGACGGCAGGAAGCTGCTGGCCCAAGTCGAACCGGGGCTTGCCATGATCTCGCATGCAGTGGTTGCGGTCGGGGAGGCGAGCGATAAGCCGAGTGGTGAAATCCGGCTGAACGCGCCGCGTGTCGTCGCACATCATTTCGTTGAGCCGCACCTGGGAGAGTTCGCCCGCCGGTATCCTGAAGTTCGTGTCGAACTGTTCATCGATGATGGTCTGGGAGACATTGTGCGGGAAGGCTGCGACGCGGGCATTCGTCTGCGCGAAAGCGTGACGGACACGATGATTGCCGTACCAATTGCGCCGCCTGTTTCCCTGGCCGTTGTTGGTTCACCGGTCTACTTCGCGGCCAATCCGGCCCCGAAGCTGTTCGAGGATCTGGCGAACCATAATTGCGTAGGCTTCCGTCAGTCGAGCAGTGGGGCCGTTTTTCGCTGGGAGCTGACGGACCCTCGCTCAGGCGAGGAGCGGCTGTACCAGCCTGTCGGAACATTTGCCACCAACAGCGACGACGTCATGCTGAGTGCCGCGCTCCAGGGTATCGGCCTGGTAATGCATCTTGACTTTGCTGTCCGTCAGCATCTGGCTACCGGCGCATTGGTGCGTGTGATGGAGGATTGGTGCCTGCCTTTCGAGGGCTTCAATCTCTATGTGCCATCCCGCGACCAGATGCCTGCCAAGCTGCGGGTCTTCGTCGATTTTCTCGTCGAAAAACGGCGACAGTTGGAATGGTAAGCTGCTTCACGTCAGCCTGGTCCCTTGGCGAGGGGTGGATCGCCTTGACGCGGGCAGAAATGATGCCGAAGGAGAAGTGTTTTTGTTTAATATCGCGGTGTCGATCCGCGTCTTGCTGCGTGAAAGACCCTGTTTTGCCCAATACCTCGATGCTTTTTCTCTTCGTCTCGCTTGTTGTCAGGCTTATGGCAAAGATTTTTATTTCCCCGTTCATCCTCACCCTGTTTGCCTGACTTATACTGACCCTGTTCCGAGATGAACCGGGAAACGTTCCGGTTTTGAAGCTGAACCGGTGCCGGCTGTGAGAGAAAGACGTCACTCTCATATTTCGGGGCCTGACAGGGAAAGTCCTCTGGCAATGACCGGAGGAGAGATGGAATCTGGTTTGTGGTGGGCCTTTCTATTTCTCCGAAACGCATTGGCTGAAGGACGTGCTCTGACAGGCATAAACCGCCGATGCGGGGCACTGATAAGTGTCTTTATTTTCCACAGGCGGCAATTTTCAGTGCCCCGTTGTAATGCCCATTGAGCTGAAAGGCTGGTGGGAAAAAGAGATGAAGCTCATGACACGGTCGCAACTGCGTCGCGTGATAGGAAAGGTGTGTTCAAATGGGTCTTTATGAGATGTACGTCCTTGCAGCTCGTGCCGATACAGCGCTGATGAGGCGAAGGGTGGCTAAGATTATGAATCGTCGGCGCAAGAAGCAATATTTACACAACCAGAAGAAGAATTTGAATCTGGAAGCCGAGATGAAGATGGAGTACCCCTTCGACCAGGAAGGATTCCATAAACATATATTTATATAGATGCATACACATAGACATATAAAATATATGTTGCATTGAATTATATACGAACATTTGTGGCGGATGAAAATCTGCGGGCAGAATCTTGCTTTTGCAGCCTGCAATTTGCGGATTGCGGGACGATACCGCGTAAATATATGATTTTTATGTTGAAATTACCGATATGATTGGAGAATGATTATGCGCGGAAACTATATGAGTGAGATGGAATTGATTAGAGTGGAGATCAGATTTAAGTGGCGATCGATCATAATAACAATATCATGATATT
>NZ_JAPYZZ010000041.1 GCF_027460065.1 Martinezella rhizogenes | reverse complement strand
CTCGGCGCTCTTCGCGGACAAGTGCTTCGATGCCCTGAAGGCGCCGATCAAGCTCGTTACGGCCCCTCATACTCCAGTGCCCTATGCGCCCAATCTTGAGGACGCCTATGTGCCGACCCCCGACGCTGTGGCGCAGGCCGCCAAATCTATCGTGAAGAGGTAATCCGATGTCGCTTATCGAAGCCGTCACCGTTCCCAAATGGGGAATGACAATGACCGAGGGGAAAATCACCCAATGGATGGTGGGCGAAGGCGACACCATCGTTCGAGGTCAGGAGATTCTTGAGATCGAAACGACCAAGGTCACCAATGTGGTCGAGTCGGCCGCCAGTGGTACACTGCGACGCATCGTCCTGAAGGAAGGTACAACGGCTCCGGTCGGTGCGCTTGCCGGCGTTGTCACCGACGACGCGGCAACACAGGACGAGATCGAAGCCTTCATCGCAAGTTATGCCGACAGGATGGGTGTCGGCGAGGAGGGCGGCGGTAATGCAATCGTCCCGCGTTCTGTGGCTGTTGGCGGCGGCACGGTAAATCTTCTCGAGGCTGGGGAAGGGGACAAGGACATCGTACTGTTCCTGCATGGTTTCGGTGGCGACCTGACGACCTGGCTCTTTAATCAGCCCGAGATCGCCCAGACGATGCGTACGATTGCGGTAGACCTGCCGGGGCACGGCAATTCCACCCCGATTGCAGGCCCTGATGTTCTTTCCGGAATCACATCGGCCGTGCTGGCGTCAATCCAGGATGTCGCAGCAACCAGGATCCATCTCGTTGCGCATTCATTCGGTGGCGCCGTCGCAGCATCGATAGCGGCCCGGGAGCCGTCTCGCATTGCGTCGGTCACGTTGATTGCGCCGATCGGCTTGGGCAAAGAGATCAGTCGCGACTTTCTCATCGACTTCATCGCGGCTGAGCGCCGGCGACCGTTGCAGGGGGTTTTGGAACGGCTGTTTGCCGATCCGTCGAAGATCACCAATGACATGGTCGAGGGAACATTGCGTTTCAAACGGCTGGAAGGCGTATCCGAGGCGCTTACCGAGATTGCGGGCGTGATCGCCAATGAGACCGGGCAGGTCCAGGCGATCAGTGAAACGCTCTCTGCACTTTCGTGTCCGGTCTTGCTTATCTGGGGCCAGGACGACCAGATCGTGCCTTTGCCACGGCGTGAGGATCTACCCGCAAATGTCGAGTTGCGCGTCATTTCATCCGTCGGACACATGCCGCAAATGGAGGCATCATCCACGGTCAACGAGGCAATCAGGGACAATGTACAGCGCGGTTGAACGACGTTCGGTTGCCGCTCGTATTTTTACCTAAACGAACTTAACTGGGAGATACCGAATGTCCGGAAGATTGTCAGGAAAACGCGTCCTTCTAACGGGAGGTGTCGCCAATATTGGCCTTGCTATTCTCGAGGCTTTTGTTGCCGAGGGTGCAACCGTGTCGGTTGTCGACATAGACTCGATACGCGGTGCGAATGTCGAGAAGCGGTTTGGTGGACGTGTCCGTTTTATTAAAGCGGATCTTTCGAAGGAAGATGAAATCGAGGCTGCCATATCCCAGTCAGTAGACTGGATGGGCGGTTTGGACACGCTGTGCCTCAATGCGGGCATCCAATTATCCGGAAAGCTCGAAGAGTTCACGACGAGTAATTGGGACAAGGTATTCGCAATCAATGTCCGTGCGAATTTCATTTTTGCAAGGGAGTCCGTGAAGCATCTACGGGCGGCAAAAAAAGCCTCGATCGTAATGATGTCGTCTCTGGCTGGTAAGCGAGGTGCGCCGGGCCTTCTCAGTTATTCATCCTCCAAGGCCGCTGTTATCGGATTGACGACGACGCTTGCGCTCGAACTTGCTCGCGATGGCATACGCGTAAACGCGGTTTGCCCAGGTTGGATCGACACCCCGTTTAATCAGCCAGCCATCGAGTATCTTGGGGGCAGGGACAAACAGGAATCGCTGGTCCCGATCCTGATTCCGCTGGGCCGCCAGGCCTCACCGGAGGAGGTGGCGCCACTTTTTGTTTATTTGGCGTCAGATGAAGCTTCCTACGTCACCGCACAGGCCATCAACGTCGACGGCGGCATCTACAACTAGGCCCCTGGTCGGCCAATCAGAAGGAGAATACGGCAATGGCCTCCACGATTACCCATGAAGCTGCGATTAAGGCCATTATGGCCGGTGCTTCGAAGGCGCGAGAACTTGAAGAGCCGTCTTCGCTTGCGATTGTTGATGCTGGAGGCAATCTGCTGGCCTTTTTGCGGGTTGATGATGCGGCGCTTTCCACGGTTGAGATCGCACAAGGCAAGGCCTACACCGCACTCGCCTTGCGCTCACCTTCTGGCAACTGGCTTGATATCGTACAGCCAGGCCGCGAGCTTTATGGACTGGATTCTCTCGGCGGCCGGCGACCGTTCGTGGTTTTCGGCGGCGGTCTGCCGGTTCGCAACGGGAAGTCGGTAATTGGCGGAGTAGGCGCGTCGGGCGGACCGGTCGAAGCCGACCTTCAGATCGCGCAGGCTATGGTCGATGTGCTCGAACACGCCTGAAGGTCCGCGTCGCAGCAAGCTCTGCTGACGATATTGAAGCAATTATAAAGGATACACGTTATGTCCGAGCACTCGGTTCGCCTCGAATGGAAGGCGAAGCCCCATATCGAAAATGCAGGAACCTATAGTCGCGACCATCGCGCGCTCTACAGTTCGAGCGTGTCTGTTCCGGTCTCTGCGGCGACGGAATATATGGGTAGTGGCGAATTGGCGGACCCGGAACAGCTTCTCGTCAATGCGCTGGCCAGTTGCCACATGCTCTACTTTCTCGCGATATGCGAGGGAAGTGGTTATAAGGTCGAGACCTATCAGGACAATGCTGTAGGCAAAGTCTCGAAAGGATCGGACGGAGCGTTCTGGGTTTCCGAAATCACTCTCCATCCCAAAGCCACTTTCAGTTCAGAAAAACAGCCGGATCATAACGCACTTGAGCGCATGCATCACCGCGCGCACAAAGGCTGCTTTATCGCGAATTCGATCAAGACGCCGGTTTCAATTGAATTAAGCTGAAACGCGCGGACCGGAAACAACAACCACTTCGACGAAAGCGGATAGGTATTCCAAATGAAAGACAAGTTATTTGTTGTTGCAACGATCGTGGCCAAGGAAGAGTGGCGCTCGCAGCTTGGGGACGCACTGGGCACTCTCGTACCTATTGCCAAAACGGAGCCCGGATTTGTGCAATATGATCTGCATGAATCGATCGAGAATCCCGGTACTTTTGTATTTTATGAAATTTGGGAAGATGAATCTTCTCTGGAAACTCACAATAATACGCCGTCGATGAAGGCGTTTGGTGAGAAAATTAGCGGGTGGGTCGATTCCGTAAAGCTTGAGAAATTTAAGCTGATCTCGTAGCCGCAAGATTAATCCAGCCCAAATGGCTACACGGTTGGAAGTTCAGGATGAAGAACCCGCAAATGAACGTGATGGACCCTCAGAATATTCGCGCCGATATTCGCAACGGTTTAATTGTGGATCAAACCTCGGGGATGGCGCCGGGTTTTGCGCAAGGCAACCTCGTTGTCCTTCCGAAGGTTTGGGCTACTGATTTTTTGCAGTTTTGTTTGGCAAACCCAAAACCCTGCCCTCTCCTTGCTGTGGGCAATCCTGGAGATCCTTCACTTCCTGGGGCTGGAGCAGGCATCGATATTCGTACCGATCTTCCGCGTTATCGCGTCTTTCGGGATGGAGCCCTGGTTGATGAGCTGGATGACATCCGAGCTCTTTGGCAGGATGATTTCGTTACGTTTTTGATTGGTTGTTCTTTTTCCTTTGAAGGAGCGTTGATGGATGCCGGAATTGGTGTTCGGCATATTGAACTCGGCACGAATGTGCCGATGTACAGAACAAACATCCAATGTCAGTCTGCCGGTCCGTTCAAAGGGCGCTATGTCGTATCCATGCGACCATTTTCGCCGGCGGACGCTATCCGTGCCATCGAGATTACAGCCACGATGCCACAAGTACATGGTGCACCTGTGCATTTTGGGGATCCGTCCGCGATCGGGATTTCCGACTTGTCGTCTCCCGACTTCGGAGACAGTGTACCGGTGCGCGATGGAGAGGTGCCTGTATTCTGGGCATGTGGTGTAACACCGCAGGTGGCGTTGGAACAGGCGAGGCCGCCAATCGCAATCGCTCACAGTCCTGGATATATGTTGATAACCGATATTGGCGAACAGGATTTACGGAGCGGTCAGTTTCAGTTTCAAAAACCCCACTGGTGACATTTGGTCCACCCTGCCTCCCAAGGCATCCGGGCGTCTAACCGAAGAAGGCATTATTCGAACCATAAGAACGAGTATGTCGCGAGTTAAAGTAAGTCCCGGAATTACTCGTTTTATTCGATAGTATGTTGTCTGCCTCTTCGTTGGCCCAGTCTGTGGCACCTGTCGAGTATCTCTTGAATATATGAATGCAAAGGCCCCTGCATTCACTTGCTTTTAAGGGGCGGCCTTAATCAAAGGCTACCAAACACCCCGTTGGATTTTTAAGTTTGCCTCTAGGTGCTGAGATAAAGAAGCGCGCTCACCGCGAGCCCAACGGCGATGATAACGATTGTTTGGCGATGTGAGATTTGACCGTAGTACCGCATTTTTACGCTCCCCTTTTTTGGTCATCCTACGCTTATGAACAGATCGGTCAACAAAAATGTAATCGTTGACATTATGATTTTTGTGTTGTTGTATACGTTAACATCACAAATTTGACGGCCTTAATGGCTGCGGGAACTTACGATCAAGGGCATTGATTATGTGCTGCCCAATGGAGGCCTACCAGTGAAGAAGTTGAATGTTGCGCTTATTGGCACGGGGTTCATGGGCAAAGCCCATTCGATAGCGACGGCGGTTGTGCCGATCCTGTTCGGCGCGCCGATCGAGATTGAGCGCAAGGTGG
>NZ_JAPYZZ010000040.1 GCF_027460065.1 Martinezella rhizogenes | reverse complement strand
CCACCTTGCGCTCAATCTCGATCGGCGCGCCGAACAGGATCGGCACAACCGCCGTCGCTATCGAATGGGCTTTGCCCATGAACCCCGTGCCAATAAGCGCAACATTCAACTTCTTCACTGGTAGGCCTCCATTGGGCAGCACATAATCAATGCCCTTGATCGTAAGTTCCCGCAGCCATTAAGGCCGTCAAATTTGTGATGTTAACGTATACAACAACACAAAAATCATAATGTCAACGATTACATTTTAAATTTCACAGCGTCTCATGATACTCACAGAAAGGCGTTCGCCAATATCCATTGCAGGCAAAATCGCTAAGCGTCCCCGTCAATGGACCGGATTGGAACCGTTAGCTGCGGCAAAGTGAAATTGTATTATCTGATGGCCTGACATAAGGGAGTAAGATGCGGAAAGAAGGGTCTGGACGGCTCTGAAAAACACTGCCGCGGCGTCCTGGCCCGGCTATCGGTGGTTTCCACCCCAACACACTGTCCGTATGCAGAATGGCCCCTGCGGTGAATTCTCAAAGCATGTGGAAGCATTTCGGCCAAGGACATCGAGAGCCACATGGCCCTTACTCCGCACCTATCGGCCAACCATCTTGTCCGCTATGCTTGAGTCCCACGATATATTTTTTAGGAACCTCTGGATTCGTATTCGAGTTTTTGCAACATGACCAAGCCCCCAACAGTTCACGATGTGGCCCGTCTCTCCGGATTGTCCACGGCGACCGTTTCTCGATATTTCGGAGGCAAGTCCGATGCAATCGCTCCTGAAACGATTGAGAAAGTAAAAAAAGCGGCGGAGGCTTTAGGGTACACACCCTCAGAAATTGGTCGTTCGCTTCGCCTTGCGCGAAGCAGGGTGGTTGTGATGATGGTCCCCGACGCGACCAACCACTTTACCGCCGACGTCGCCGCCTCGGTAGAGAACGCCCTGAAAGAAGTCGGCCTCTCGATGGTTTTGGCAAATGCATCGGAAGACGCCGAACAACAGGACCGTCTCCTCGTCGATGCGCAGGGTTTGCGTGCGAGAGCAATTGTATTGCAGGGCGCGATCGATACGCCGCGCCTTCGGGAAATTTGCGCTCGACAGAACAATGTTATTTTTGTCAATCGTCGCCCTGCGGATGGTATCGTCGCCCCCTATGTTGGCGTTGACAATTATGCGGCCGGGTTCGCCGTAGGGAAACACTTCGCTGAACGCGGGTACCAAAATTGCGTCGCGCTTCACGGCCCAAAAAACTATTCGGGCAGCACCGAGCGGCTGGACGGATTCATCGCGGGTTTGGGCAACTCTCGCGCGGTCCAGCAAATTGAAGGCAATTACACCATGGAATCTGGCTACGAACGTGGCCGGGAGCTTTTGACGTCTTCAAACGCCAAGCGATCCATCTTTTGCGGCAACGACATGATCGCTTACGGTGTTTACCGCGCCGCCTTGGAGCTAGGGCTGAGGGTGCCGGAGGATCTCATATTAATGGGATTTGATGATAACCGCCTGAATGAGTGGCTAGCCCCATGGTTATCAACAGTATCTGTACCGGCGACTGACTTTGGGCCCGCTATCGCCCGCTTGGTCGTCCATCCCCCTAATGTGCCTTTCGCAAGCCAGAATATACTGGTCCCATTCAAACTTAACTTTCGGGGTTCGGCATAAACACAATACACGGCTTCAGATTCAATTTTTATACGCCAGCGCGCCGAAAAGGAAAACGGCATCTAGACGTTGACGAGCCTTGGTTTATATTCGAATGTAATCGTTAACATTGCATTCAATTTTTCTTGGTCATCGTTTTCCCTTAAGGCTACAATGAAAGACCGCTCAGAAAGTTATGACGAACCCTTCCTCGTTGGCGCCATCGTTGCCCGCATGCGCGGCTTGATGGTAGACGGGGAGTTTCGTGCTGGCGAAAAGCTGTCGGAACATATCGTTGCAACTCGATTGGCAGTTTCACGCAATACCTTGCGCGAAGCATTTCGACTACTGACCGCACAAGGGCTGCTTACACACATCCCCAACCGTGGTGTATATGTTGCAGCACCGGACGAAGCAGCAATCATTGACATTTTCAGAGTACGGTCCGCCCTCCAAACCCGAGCGTTACAACTAGCTTACAAAACACATCCCGGTGTGATCCGTATGCGCGCAGCGGCGGAAGCCGGAGAATTGGCGGCGAGCCATTTGGATTGGAAGACAGCGGCGAAACTCAACCTTGAATTTCATCGCGCGATGGTCACGATATGCGACAGCCCTCGAATCGATAGCGCGTTCGATCTCGCATTGGCTGAATTGAGTCTCGTATTTGGTCAGCTGGATGACATTACATGTTTTCATGACCCGTTCCTGCCTCTTAACGCTCGGATTACGTCTCTCATTGAGGCTCAAGATAATTCTGCTGCATTGACCCTTCTTGAATCGTATTTACTGAAATCAGAACGAGCCATCTTGGGTGCCCTCCAGCGAACAAAAAAAGAATCCAAGATCAGCTTAGTTAAGCTACTGGATCGTTCATCGAAAGAATAACCATGCGGTCTGCGCGTCCACTGACCGTAGCGTGAACGACCTCAGTTTTGGGGTTGAGGCCACTTCAGCACTCAACTCCTTGGGCGTCTTGTTACAGGAAAAGCACGCTTATCTGCCGATCCCGTAGTTTTTTAGGATCGTGTGTGAGAGACGTTGCTCGGCTTATTGATTTCATACCCTACGCTCGGGAAGTGGCACAAAAAGATCAGTTCAGCCCAATTTCAATTCGCCTTTCACAACCTTCGCGCCGAGTTCTAGACAGCCTGGTCGCGTTAAATCGAGATATCTTCGACTCATGGCTTCGATCAATTCGGCGCTATTCATCGCCCCGCCATTTTCATCCTCGAAAGCAAGAAAGTAATCGCGGATAAAATTTACGGCAGCCATCTCCTGCTCGCCGGCTGAGTGTTGATGACCTGAAATGACAATCGACGGTTGATGCCGCTAAGCATTACAAGGGTTCCAAAGTCGATCACTTGTTTCCAGCTCGTAACCTTTTCCATCTGGATAGCTAATTAGCTCCATCTGAAGCCCCCAAGGAGCCAAAAAATATTGCCATATCACGCCGAGATCCGGCCCGTCGCGCTCAACGATCGGCTTTCCCAACATCTTGACATCGTATTTTTTTAGATGTTCGGCTGCTGTTTCGATATCATCGACATAAAAAGCAATATGATGACCCCCAACGTCACTGTTCTTGGGTAAATCCAAGGCTTGGTCCGATGATTGGAATTCGAAAATCTCTAAATTCATGTGCCCACATCGCAAGAATGCCACACCTCGGACTGTTGCCCTTGGATGGACGTTCAATTGATCTTTCATGAAGGTTCCCGTTTGATCCCCAAACGCAGGCGCCCGATAGACGACGATGCAGCCTAGAACCTCACTTAGAAAATTAATTGCTGCGTCAAGATCGGGCACCGTTATCCCTATGTGATCAAGACCACGAAGACCAGGTAGTCCCTTTTTCATTTGTGACCTCTGTACGTTGCTGGGGATTAATCGAGTTAATTATCCTGTTCGCAATTATTCCTGCTGGTCTCTTAGAATAGAGCGCGTCAGTTCGATCGCTTTCCGGCCACACTTCTCGAACAGATTTTCGTGGTCCAAACATTCACACCAACTTGTCGATGCATCGAGAATTGACATGATGAGCTTGATTGTCTGCCGGTCGGGTCTGTAACCCATCTCCGTTGCAGCGGCTTCGAACAGTTGCAAACAAAGTGTAAGCCACGCATCGATTTCGCGCCTGAAATCTGGCTCCAAGAAGCCGCCGACGCGATCCATGCGGACAAGAAGGTCCCATAGGTCTGCCGCTGGAAGGGTGACTTGGTGATGAAGTACCGACAGAACGAGTTTATCCCAAAATTCATCCACCGACGCGGCGGCTTGGATCTCATTCAGGACCGTGTATCCCCAGCGGGAATAGTGCCATCGAAGCGATTCTGAGACTATTTCGCTTTTCCCATCAGGAAAATGGAAATAAATACTCGCGGCCTTAACGTTTGCACTCTTCGCCAAGGTCCGCATTGTTACCGCGGAGTACCCCTCAACTGAGGCCAGCCTCAGAAAAACTTCAAGAATCCTTCTTCGACCGCTGGATAATTCCGACCAGTCGGTCTGATCTAGATGCTCTCTCAGTGCATCACAGGCGCCAAGCACGCTTGATGGCAACATATGTTTTCCTCATTCATTCCCTATGGGGCTTCAGTTCGCTGAAGCCCCACTCCAGAACCGCACATGTTTCACTCTCGTATACATTCACCACCACATCCGCTCCGATTGCAATCGGAGTCAGGCACGCCGTCAGAATGGATCACGCGCGCCCGCTAGCCAGCCACCGTCCATTACATATTCGCTCCCATGGACATAATCGGCATCATCACTCCCCAAAAATGCAGCGAGTTTTGCTATCTCTTCCGGCCGGCACCAACGGCGTGCGGGAACTTTGCTAATCGCGAGTTCCATATCGGGGGATGCTGAATTATGTTCTGGAAGCGCAAGCGGTGTCGCAGTTGCGCCAGGGCAAATCGAGTTTACCCTAATTCCGAGATGGCCGTATTCGAACGTTAGCTGACGCGTCAGACCGATGACGCCATGCTTCGAAGCAGTGTAAGCGGTACCCCCACCAGCGGCGCTGAACCCGGACGTCGATGATGTGTTGATAATCGCACCTTTCTTTTGTTTCAGCATGACGGGAATTACAGCGCGGGACATAAGAAAGGGGCCTGTAAGGTTGACCGCCATCACACGATGCCATTCCTCTACGCTCGTCTCATGTGCAGGCGCGTGACCATCAAGAACTCCCGCGTTGTTGCAAAGCAGATCGATCCTGCCCCAGCGGCCAAGGACAGCATCCACTGCCTTGTTCACGCTCTCCGGATCGCTAACATCAACCTTCAATGAAAGCGCCATCTCCGGCTTCATCAAACTTTGTACGGTTTCGACGGCACGGTCGTAGTTTATGTCCAAAGCAGCAACAAATGCGCCTCTGCCGACGAATTCACCGACCATGGCCCGCCCCATCCCGGAACCTGCGCCTGTGACGATTACTACTTTATCCGCATAGTTTGTCATTAATAGTCCTTTCGATTTGAGTTAGAAAGCATTTAACGGCGCCCACCATCCATTGGGTGATTTTCCCCTCGGTCATTGTCATTCCCCATTTGGGAACGGTGACGGCTTCGATAAGCGACATCGGATTACCTCTTCACGATAGATTTGGCGGCCTGCGCCACAGCGTCGGGGGTCGGCACATAGGCGTCCTCAAGATTGGGCGCATAGGGCACTGGAGTATGAGGGGCCGTAACGAGCTTGATCGGCGCCTTCAGGGCATCGAAGCACTTGTCCGCGAAGAGCGCCGAG
>NZ_JAPYZZ010000004.1 GCF_027460065.1 Martinezella rhizogenes | reverse complement strand
TCCTGTGTATTGGAGTTATGGTATAAGGGTTGCGGGCGGAAGGCCGTCGGGGTCCTGGTCGATTGAGACCGTTTGCTGGCTTTGGCCTCCGCCCGCTCTTGATAATCCCAACCTGAACAGTTGACAGAGGCCGTGAGCGCGGACCTCGTAGCACAGGATGAGGCTTGCCATGGTACACCCTGTTTACATCGGATGCGACGTTGCAAAAGCACATCTCGATCTTTTCGACGCCGCAACCCAGACATACATCCGCATCGCCAACACTGTCTTGGCCATTGATGAATGGCTTGCCACTCTTGAGGGACGTGAGGCGTGCGTCATTCTGGAAGCAACCGGACGCTACGACCGGCTCCTGTGCACGGCACTGGAAAGGTGGCAACGACCCTATTGCCGGGTCAATCCAGCCAGAGCCCGCGACTTTGCAAGAGCCACCGGCCAGCTTGCCAAAACCGATAGCATTGATGCGCGACTGCTTTCGCGCATGGGTAGGACGCTTTCACCACCCGTCAATACACCACCAGACCCGGGCCGTCAGCGGCTCGAGACCCTGCATACGCGCCGTGATCAGCTCGTTGCCATGCGTCAGCAGGAACGTGTGCGCCTTCATACAGCAGATCCGTGGGAACGGGACAGTATCGAGCGCCACCTTGGCTGGCTCGATGCCGAGATTGCAGCAATCGAAAAAGCGTGCCAGTTGCACGTGAGGGCAAACGCGACGCTGGATGAGAAAAGCGCCAGGCTTCGCTCGATCCCCGGCGTCGGTCAGGTGACGGCGCTCACGCTCATGGCTCACATGCCGGAGCTGGGCGACAGCTCTCCTGGCGGCATGGCAGCCCTTGCAGGACTTGCTCCCTTCAATGCCGATAGCGGCATCCATCGGGGCCAGCGCCATATCCAAGGCGGTCGAAAGCGTGTGCGCGATGCCCTCTACATGGCAGCCCTTGTCGCTTATAGAATGAGATCGCCATTCGCATGCCTCATTCAAACCATGCAGGCCAAAGGCAAACCGTTCAAGGTCATGATCATCGCCATCGCCCGCAAACTGCTCGTTATCGCAAACGCCATTCTCAGAGACAAAACCACCTTCAGAACAACTTGAAACAACACGGATCAATACAGTTGCCAGCTCGAAAGCGTGTGCGCGATGCCCTCTACATGGCAGCCCTTGTCGCTTATAGAATGAGATCGCCATTCGCATGCCTCATTCAAACCATGCAGGCCAAAGGCAAACCGTTCAAGGTCATGATCATCGCCATCGCCCGCAAACTGCTCGTTATCGCAAACGCCATTCTCAGAGACAAAACCACCTTCAGAACAACTTGAAACAACACGGATCAATACAGTTGCCAGCCAGCCCAAGTCCTTGGGCTGAAAGGGTACTTCTCGCCGCCCAGACGCGCGTCGGCTGGATTCCTGTGACAAGCACAGGAATGAGGGAAGCCGAGGTGGCTGCATGCGAAAATCCACGTTCGCCCAGTGTGGCGAGCCTTATCCCACCAGCGGAAGCAGCTCGGGGCTGATCAGCGCGCCGTGGTGACCAATGACGGTTGCCGCCGCTCTTGCCGCGAAGGTGGCGGCCTCTTCGGGAGAGCTTCCGGTCACATAACGCGCGAGGAAGGCGCCGTTGAAGCTGTCTCCGGCGCTTGTCGTGTCCACCACATCCACAGCCTTTTCCGCCGGGGCGTGGCTGCGGCTGCCGCCGAAATCGAGCGTTGCGCCCTTGGCACCATCCTTCACGACGATGTTTTCAACGCCGAGCGAACGGTAGCGGGTGATGGTCGCTTCCACGGAGACATCGCCGAAATGGCTGGCCTCGTCATCGAAGCTCGGCATGACCAGCGTTGCGGCGCGGGCACCATTGGAGATCGTCTCCAGCATCACATCCCTGTCGGCCCAGAGGCGCGGGCGGATGTTGGGGTCGAAGACCACCAGCTTGCCGGCCGCTTTGGCGCGGCGTAGTTCCGCGAAGAACGTATCGACATCGTGGGCGGAGGCGAGAATGGCGAGCGTGATGCCGGAGAAATAGACCACATCCGCACTTTCGACCGTCCTGCGCAGGTGATCCGCGTCGGTGGCCAGTTGTCTTGCGGCGGCCGCATTGCGCCAGTAGCTGAAGGTGCGTTCGCCATCCTTCAGGTTGATGAGGTAGAGACCGGGTGTGCCGCCCTTGATACGGCGGATTTTTTCGGTGCCGATGCCGGCTTCCGTGATGAAGGCCAGCATGTCTTCCGACAGCGGATCATCGCCGAGCGCCGTAAAATAATCGACGGACCAGTCCTGCGGCAGGCAGGCCCGGGCATACCAGGCGGTATTGAACGTATCCCCGGCGAAACCCTTGCGCAGCAGCCCGTTTCCGGCCTGCGACAGTTCCACCATGCATTCGCCAATCGACAGAAATCGTCCGCCCACGCTGTCATCCTCCCGTTTTTTCCAGCCATGCGGCTTACGACGAGTGCGCGCTGCTGACAAGGGCGATGTGGCTCGTTTGTGCATGTGCGAAGTTCCGGTTTACGTGGGCGCATGGGCTTTATATTCTCCCAGCGTGACACCCTCAGGAGATCGCTGATGACGCTACCCCATGCCCCGGTCCACAAACCTCAAGCGCAATCGGACTGGTGGAAAGGAGCGGTGATCTATCAGGTCTATCCGCGCTCGTTTCAGGATACGACCGGCGACGGATATGGTGATCTCGCCGGGGTGACGAAACGTCTGCCCTATATCGCCTCGCTCGGTGTCGATGCCATCTGGCTCTCCCCCTTCTTCACCTCGCCCATGGCCGATATGGGTTATGACGTTTCCGATTATTGCAATGTCGATCCGATGTTCGGCACGCTTGCCGATTTCGACGCCCTGATGGCCGAGGCGCACCGGCTGGGACTGAAAGTCATCATTGACCAGGTGATTTCGCATACGTCCGACAAACATCCGTGGTTCGTGGACAGCCGTGCAAGCCGCATTAACAGCAAGGCGGACTGGTATGTCTGGGCCAATCCCAAGCCGGATGGCACGGCACCCACCAACTGGCTTTCCGTGTTCGGCGGGCCGGCCTGGGAGTGGGACGGGGTGCGCAAGCAATATTACATGCACAGCTTCCTCGCCTCGCAGCCGGACTTGAATTTCCACAATCCCGAGGTTCAGGATGCGTTGCTGGAAACCGTGCGTTTCTGGCTCGATCGTGGTGTGGATGGTTTCCGGCTCGATACCGTCAACCATTATTTCCATGACAAGCTTCTGCGCGACAACCCGCCGCTTGTTGACGATGAAAGCTTTGGTCTCGATGCGTCTGACGTCAATCCCTATGGCATGCAGGACCATCTCTATGACAAGACGCGGCCGGAAAACGTGGCTTTCCTCAAGCGCTTCCGTGCGCTGCTCGACGGCTATGAGGGCCGCGCCACGGTGGGCGAGGTGGGCGATGGGGCGCGATCGCTGAAGACGGTCGCGGCCTATACATCCGGCAATGACAAGCTCAACATGTGTTATACGTTCGATCTTCTTGGGCCGGATTTCAGCGCGAAGCATCTCCGCGCCTCGGTCGAGACATTCGGCAAGGTGGTGACGGATGGCTGGGTGTGCTGGGCTTTCTCCAACCATGATGTGGTGCGCCATCTCAGCCGTTTTTCCGAAAGCGTGGAGGAGCAGACGCGGGTGGCGAAACTCGCCATCTGCGTTCTTGCCAGTCTGCGCGGCTCCATATGTCTCTATCAGGGCGAGGAGCTGGGTCTGACCGAGGCCGAACTTGCCTTCGAGGATCTGCGCGATCCCTATGGCATCCGCTTCTGGCCCGCCTTCAAGGGGCGCGACGGATGCCGCACGCCGATGGTATGGGAAACGGGTAAGCCGAATGCGGGCTTCTCAAGTGCCGAAAAGCCGTGGCTGCCGGTGCCCTATGTGCATGCCATGCAGGCCGTGGATGCGCAGGAACGCAAGCCGGATTCGGTTCTCAACCATTATCGGGCAGTGCTGTCCTTCCGCAAAAGCCATGGCGCGCTGCGCGACGGCGACATGCATTTCATCAAGACCAATCTCGATGTACTGGCCTTCACGCGGCAGAAGGGTGAGGAAAAACTGCTGTTCGTTTTCAACCTGACCCGTGAGCCGGTGGAATTTCCCGTGCCGAAGGCCATGAGTGTTACGGATATCCTGCCGATGCCGGGTTTTGCGCCGCTCTATGATGCTGACATCGTCAAGCTCGAGGGGATGGATGTGTTTTGCGGGATCGTTGCATGAGCGGCCAATTTGTCATCGGAAACGCCGCCGATTACCCTGATGCGTGGTGCCTTTTACGGCACCGCCTGTGGCCGGATACCACGCCCGCCGAACATAGGGCGGAGTTGCAGGAGGTCTCCGAAGCGGGGGCTGGATTTATCGTCCACGACCCGGCCGGACTGGCCATTGGTTTTGCCGAGGTCAGCCTGCGGCGGGACTATGTCAATGGCTGTGATACATCGCCGGTGGCGTTCCTTGAGGGAATTTATGTCGAGGAGGCATTTCGCAAACGGGGCGTTGCCGCCCTTATGGTGGAGGAGGTCATCCGCTGGGCAATTGGCCAGGGCGTAAGCGAGCTTGCTTCCGATGCCGATATTTCAAACGCCGATTCCCATCGCATGCATGCGGCGCTGGGGTTCGAGGAAACGGAACGGGTGGTTTATTTCCGCAAGGTGCTGTCCTCAGAGTCATAATCTATTTGTGTTTTTGAATTTAATTATAGTATAATTTATTTAATTTTATTATTTATATTGAATTTCATCAGTTCTGCGCAAGTTTTGTTGTTTAATTATGAAGAATAAAAATATTCTTCGGTTTATTTCATTACTAGAAGCGGGAACTCTTATCATGTCTGTTTCGCTCAAGAGCTTTAATCAGTCCGCGGGAGGCAATTCCGGCGCTTCGCGTGCCAAAACTCAGGCCGTCGCTGCGCCGTCGGTCAGGACCATTTTTGCTGGGCAATCGTCAGTTTCGGTAAGTCAATCGGCTAAAACCTCTTCAATCGATAATATATCGTCGTCTGTCTTCATGAAAAATCTAAAAGCCAAGCTTTCGACGGCAGGGGACGATCCGGCGCAATATCTGCGTGCCAGATCTATGATGGACGCTCTGGAGCGCGGACGTCTGACAGTTTTGGACCCGACGCAAGGAAAATCGGCCAGTGCATGGGATCCAAGCCAGAAAAATGCCAAGGCGACGACTACCAAGGAGATCGTCAAGACCAACTGGGTTGATTTTCTGAACGCGCAACTCAAACGTAGCGACGACGGCGCCCTTTCGAAAGATGGCAACGGGAGCTATATCGACAAGGCGACAGGTGGTAATGCCTATTTCGGCAGGGTCGCGGGCAAATATTATTACGTGACATGGCCCGCAGAAACCAAACCGTGAGGCCGCTTTTGCGGCCTCAAATGCAGATTAAGTATTTTCCCTTTCTTCCGCCGGCATCATCAGATCAGCGCAAACCGATCCACATCCACCATACCCATATCCGAAATCTTCAAATGCGGAATGACGGGCAGCGGCAGGAAGGCGACCTGCAGGAAGGGCTCCTCCAGCGTCGTGCCGAGCGCGTAAGCGGCCTTGCGCAGGGTGTGCAGCGTGTCGCGCACCGTCTCGTAAGGTTCGAGGCTCATGAGCCCTGCAACGGGAAGCGCGATTTCGCCGGTCACCCGGCCGTCTTCCACCACGACGAAACCGCCCTTGATTTCGCCGAGCCGGTTGGCGGCGAGCGCCATGTCGTCTTCGCTCACGCCGACGACGCAGATATTGTGGCTGTCATGGCCGACGGTAGAGGCGATGGCGCCCTTCTTCAGCCCGAAACCCTGGACGAAACCATTGGCGTGATTGCCGTTCTTGCCATGACGTTCGATGACGGCAACCTTGATGATGTCGTTTTCGAGATCGACGGTCGTCTGGTTGCCATCCGTCGGCAGCGTGTAACGGCGATGTTCGGTAATGATCTTGCCGGGAAGCACGCCCATGACAGGGGTTTCGCCTTCCGTGACCGGCACACCAAAATGGGAGGCGAGTACCGGTCTGGCCTTGACGCTGTCGAGACCGACAGGCGCCACGGGCTTGCGGGTGGCAAACAGCGCGTCATCGACGATGCGGCCGCCGGAAAACACCATGCTCGCCTTGCAGTTCTGCAATGTGTCGATGACCACAAGATCGGCGCGCCAGCCGGGTGCGACAAGACCGCGATCGCGCAGGCCAAAGGCTTTCGCGGCGGAAATCGAGGCTGCACGATAGATGGCGAGCGGTTCCACGCCGCTGGCGATCGCGGTGCGGATCATATAGTCGAGATGGCCCTGTTCGGCGATATCGAGCGGGTTGCGATCATCCGTGCAGAGCGCCAGGTAGGGCGACAGGCGTTCGGTGATGATGGGCATCAGCGCATGCAGGTCCTTCGAGACCGAGCCTTCGCGCACCAGAATATGCATGCCCTTGCGGATTTTCTCCAGCGCCTCCGGGGCGCTCGTGCATTCGTGCTCCGTGCGGATGCCGGCGGCGAGATAACCATTCAGCGCCGTTCCAGACAGAAGCGGTGCGTGGCCATCGATATGCTGGCCCTGAAAGGCCTCCAGCTTTGCCATACACACTGGGTCCTTGTGGATGACGCCGGGGAAATTCATGAATTCGGCAAGCCCGATGACCTTCGGGTGATTTCGGAACGGCAGCAGCTTTTCGATCGGCAGATCGGCGCCCGACGTTTCCAGATGGGTGGCGGGCACGCAGGAGGACAGCTGCACGCGGATGTCCATGATGGTTTCCATGGCGCTGTCGAGGAAGAACTGAAGCCCTTCCGCGCCCAGCACATTGGCAATCTCATGCGGGTCACAGATGGCGGTGGTGACACCATAGGGCAGAACGCAACGGTCGAACTCATGCGGCGTGACGAGCGAGGATTCGATATGGAGATGTGTATCGATGAAACCCGGAACGACGATTTTTCCGGAAATGTCTATTTCGCGAAGACCTTTATAGTCTCCACATGTGCCAACGACAGTATCGCCGCAAATAGCAATGTCCGAGGCAACAAGTTCTCCGGTCACAAGGTCGAAAAAACGGCCGCCCTTGAGAACCAGATCTGCCGGCTCTCGGCCAGTACCCTGATCGATGCGTGATTCTAACTGGGAACTCATGGGCTTTTGTTCGACTCCTGGTATTGTTTTCATGCGATATTTTCTTTCATTTACATTCTGTGGTTGTTTTCCGCCTCTTTCTTCGCCTTTTCGTGGTTTTTAAATATAGTGATAGTAAAAAATTTTCATATTCGTGTTATCTTATTTATAGTGTCGCATAATGGAGCAGAGCCGGGAGGGCGAAAGCTTTATGCTTCGAGGGAGAGCGGTTTGGCCGGGTTCTTACGAATTTCGGTTCGACCGTAACATTCCCGGGAAGGAAAATAAAAGATTCTGATGTTGAAACGAATTTCAACCCAGCAATTGGCTGTGGGCATGTTTATCGAAGCGGTCGAGGGGACGTTTTCGAACCATAAAATTACACAGAAGTATCGTTTTCTTTTGCAGCGCGAGGAGGTTGTGCAGCAGCTGAAAAAAAGCGGGGCTGAGAGCATCGTCATCAATACTGCCAAAGGCAGCGATGTCGGTGCCAGCCAGGACCCGGGGAGCGCCGGCGTGTCGCAGACGGATCCGTCTCCATCGATGGTAGCAGCGGTCACGCAGGTGGTTCGTTCGGCCGCGGATGCGATCGCCGAGACATTTTCGGTTGCCGAAGGCGGCGGTTGTGTTTCTTTCGAGAGCATGACGGCTGCGTCGGGAAAGATTTCCAACGCCATTCAGGCCAATCCGGCCGTTTTCATCGGCGTCACCCGCCTGAAATCGAAGGATGAAACGACCTTCGTGCATTCTGTTTCCGTCAGCGGCCTGATGATCCTCTTCGGTAATTATCTCGGGCTGAACAAGGAAACGGTCAACCTGCTCGGCGTCAGCGGCTTGCTGCACGATATCGGCAAGGTCGAAATACCCTCATCCATTCTGAACAAGACAGAGGGGCTTTCCATCGAGGAGCGGGAGATCATCAATCTTCACCCCGCATTCGGTCGGGATATCCTGTCCCGTGACGGGCAGATGCCTGACATGGTGCTCGATGTCTGCTTCAATCATCACGAGCGGATGGATGGCGGCGGTTATCCCAGCGGTCGCGCCGGTGGCGAGATCAGCCTTCACGCGCGCATTGCGGCGATTTGCGATGTCTATGATGCCGTCACCTCGGTCAGGCCCTACAAGAAGCCATGGACGGCGAATGACGCGCTGACCTGGATGCTGCGCCGGGACGGACATTTCGACATACAGCTTCTGAAGAAATTCGCGCTGTGCATCTCGGCTTCGCTGCCGAGGGTTTAGTTGCTAAAGACGATCGCCATATTGAGGCTGTCGATATAGCGCCCGTTGATCGAAACGGCATCGCGGGCCCGGCCCTCATGCACAAAGCCGATCTTTTCATAAAGCGCGATGGCTCGGGCGTTGTCCGCATGCACGCTCAATTCAATACGATGCAGCCCGAATTCGCGGGCAGCATCAAGCGTCCGCCCCATCAGCCGTCCGCCCAGCCCCTTGTCACGATAGGCCGGCAGGATGCCCATGCCGAGCGTGCCGCAATGGGCGCGGGTTTCTCTGCTCACGCGGCGAATATCGCACCAGCCGATCACTTCACCATCCGCAATCGCCACGAATTGCGGATGGTCGTTTTCGATCATGTCGAGAACGAAGGCGCGCACCGCTTCGAGCGGCGGCGCCTCCAGAAAGCTCAGATATTTCCGCTCGCGCGACACCGCATCGAGAGCACGATGAAAGCTCTCAACGTGCTCCGCCCGGATAGGCTCGATGGCGACGGTGTCATCGAGCGCCATCACGCGGCCTTGGTCTTCGCCTTGCGGGTCAGATGCACCACGACATTCTCGATCATCCGCATGCCGGCGTCCTGGCCGAGCGTCATGATCGATTCCGGGTGGAACTGAACGGCGGCCACCGGCTCCTTGGCGTGTTCGATGCCCATGATCGTGCCGTCCTCGCTTTCCGCGGTGATGATGAAATCACGCGGCAGGGTGGTGGGGTCGGCGAAGATCGAATGGTAACGACCGACGGTCACTTCCTTGCCAAGACCGGAGAAAACGAGACCGGGTTCCAGCACGCGAATGCGCGAAGGCTTGCCGTGCATCGGCACTGCCAGCTGGCGCAGTTCGCCACCATAGGCTTCCGCCAGTGCCTGCAGACCGAGGCAGACGCCGAAGATCGGCAGGTCGCGGGCACGGGCGGCCTTGATCGTTGCCTTGCAATCGAAATCGGTCGGGCTGCCGGGGCCGGGAGACAGTACAACGAGGTCCGGCTGGAAACGATCGAACACGTCGGCTGCGACCGGCGATCTGACGGTCGAGACCGTGGCGCCCGTCTGGCGGAAATAATTCGCCAGCGTGTGCACGAAGCTGTCTTCGTGGTCGACGAGCAGGATCTTGACGCCGGAGCCGACCTTGGCGGCATCGCGCTTGGTGGTGGCAGAGTTGGTGCCTTTTGCGTCACGGATGGCGGCGATCATTGCGGAGGCCTTCAGTTCGGTTTCGGCTTCTTCTTCCTGCGGATTGGAATCGTTGAGCAGGGTCGCGCCGGCGCGCACTTCAGCGATGCCGTCCTTGATGCGGATGGTGCGCAGCGTCAGGCCGGTATTCATGTCGCCGTTGAAGCCGACCATGCCGATCGCACCGCCATACCAGGCGCGCGGGCTCTTTTCATGACCTTCGATGAAACGCATGGCCCAGAGTTTCGGCGCACCGGTGACGGTGACGGCCCAGGCGTGGCTGAGGAAGCCGTCAAAGGCATCCATGTCGTCGCGCAGGCGGCCTTCGATGTGGTCAACCGTGTGGATGAGGCGCGAATACATCTCGATCTGGCGGCGGCCGATGACCTTCACCGAGCCCGGCTCGCAGACGCGGCTCTTGTCGTTGCGGTCCACATCCGAACACATGGTGAGTTCGGACTCGTCCTTTTTCGAGTTGAGCAGTTTCAGGATCTGCTCGCTATCGGCAATCGGATCGTCGCCGCGCTTGATGGTGCCTGAAATCGGGCAGGTCTCGATGCGGCGGCCGGAGACGCGCACGAACATTTCCGGCGATGCGCCGACCAGATATTCCTGATGGCCGAGATTGATGAAGAAGGAATAGGGCGAGGGGTTGATCGCCTTCAGGCGGCGTGAAATTGCCGAGGGATTGCTTTCGCAGCGTTCCATGAATTTCTGGCCGGGAACCACTTCGAACAGATCGCCGCGGCGGAAGCTTTCCTTGGCTTTGACCACCAGTTCGGAATATTCGCCGGGGCGGTGATCGCCCTTGGGCGGGATCGTATCGGTGGTCTTGAAGGGCTCGGGCGCGATCTCGGAGGATTTGCCATCCGTCGTCACACCGTCCTTCTCGAAATCGTAACGGTCGATCCAGGCCTTGGCGGAATAGTGGTCAACGACGAGAATTTCATCGGGCAGGAACAGCACCATGTCACGCTGGTCTTCCGGGCGCGCCAGCGAAAGCTTGATGGCGTCGAACTGGAAGGCAAGATCGTAACCGAAGGCGCCGAACAGGCCGATGGCCGAATCCGCGCTCGAATAGAAGAGATCGACGATGGCTCTGAGAGCGGTAAAGACCGTCGGGATTTTCGAGCGTTCTTCTTCGGTGAAGACGCGGTCCGGTTCGTTGACGGTGAGATCGAGGCGGCGGGTCGAGGAGGCGCCGAGGGTAATGTCGGGGGTCGCCTTCAGCTTTTCGGTGATGAAATCGAGCAGCACTTCGCCGCGGCCATTATAGGCTTCGATCCACATCTTGCGGCCAAAACAGGAAATGCCGAGCGGCGGATCGACGATGGCCGTATCCCAGCGGGTGTAACGGCCCGGATATTCATAGTTGGACGAAAAAACCGCGCCGCGATGGGAATCGAGCTTTTCGATGTAATTATCGATGGCGTTGGCATAATCGGTGGGCCGGCGCTTTCGGCTGACCTGGATGCCGCCTTTCGTCTCGTAGGTTTCCGCTCCGTCATCCTGAATGATCGTTACCATTTCTTTCGTACTTCCTGTTGTTCAGGCCCGATGACAGGCGGCAAAATAACAAAAAAGCCGCCTGAAAATTCGGGCGGCTTGGACTTTGTCTGAAGACATGACTGGTCAAGGCCGCGTAAAGCTGCTCCACCACCAGTTAGCAATGTTCTTAGACACGATATTCATGGGAAAATTGTTAGCGTGCACGATCCGCCTTGGCAAGCGGATTTCGGTGAGGGAATGAACCTTACCTGCCGCCGCCGCGTTGCACTTCTGCCGAAACGGTCAGGAGTGCCCCGTAAAATGCTTCATCGCCTGTGTCTTCTGGTAGCAAGCCTCGCCTTGATTTCCGCCTCTAACCCCCCGGCGCAGGTGCCGGTGCCACAGCCCAAGCCGGGTGAGGGGCAATCCGCCACCCCCGCAAAGCCGGCTGAGGAAAAGCAACAGAATCCGGCGGAAGCGCCGAAACCGGCCCCGAAGCCGCAGCCTCCGGAAGAGCAGAAACCGGACGATGAAAAGCCACCCGCTGAGAAACGGTCTGATGATTCTAAAAAGGAAGGCGAGGGCAAGGATGGCGGGGAACAGCAGAAACCGGCTGACGAGGCGGCAAAACCGGAGACGCCGCGAGAGCCGGTAAAACCGGAAAACCCCGCAGAACTTCAGGCCTGCCTTGGTGTATTGAAGGAGATCGGCGCGGAGTTCAAAAAGCTTGAGCCCATCCGCGACGAGGAGCAGGGTTGCGGGATTGAAGCGCCCATCGAGCTTTCCGTGGTTCTGCCCGGCATCAAGCTCGAACCATCGGGCACCATGCGCTGTGAAACCGCGCTGGCCCTTTCCCGCTGGACCAAGGAGATGATGCTGCCGGCGGCGGCGCTTGCGATGCCGGAGAAAAAGGTGACGGCCATCGCCAATGCCTCGACCTATATCTGCCGCAACCGCAACAGCGCGGAAAACGGCAAGATTTCCGAACATGCCAAGGGCAATGCCGTGGATATTTCCACGATCGCTTTCGATAAGGGCGAGCCGCTGGTGATGAAGCCGCGCGGCGAGGATGGCACGCCGGAAGGCGCATTCCAGCGCACCATCACCGCTGCCGCCTGCCTGTTCTTCCGCACCGTTCTTTCTCCCGGCAGCGACGCCACCCATCAGGATCACCTGCATCTCGACGTGCTGGAACGGAAAGGCGGCTATCTCTATTGCCGCTGACGAAAAAAGGGCGACCCGAAGGTCGCCCCGACTGGAGATGATGGTCCTGTCCCTTTTAGAATTTCTGGGTCAAGGAGATTTTGAAGGTGCGTCCGGCTTCGGAATAGAAGTCGGCCGGCTGGTTGACGGTGCTGACGGCATTGAGGTTCACGTCGCGGACGCCGACGGCATTCCAATATTTCCTGTCGAAGAGGTTGTAGACACCCGCCTGGATGCGCAGGCCCTTGGTCTGTTCCGGCTCCCACCAGCCGGTCAGGTTGAAGACGCCGTAGCCGGGGGCATCGAAGGTGCTGGCCACCCCGTCGTCCCGCATGCCGGATGAGAAGATGCCGGTCAGTTCCGTCCCCCAGACCTCCTGCGCGTAGCCGACGCCGAGGATTGACTTGAACGGCGCCACCGTGCGGATGAACTCGTTGGTGTCGGTATCCTTGCCATAGGCATAAGCCAGCGAAGCATGCGCGAAGAAGCCGTTCGCCAGTTCCTTGCGGACCTTGGCTTCGACACCGGAGATTTCGACATTGTTGCGGTTGCGATAGGTGAAGAGCGAGCCGTTGCCCCTGCCGCCGAAGCCGGGGAACAGCGTCGTCGAGGTGGTATATTGCTCGATGAAGTCCTTGTACCTGTTGTGGAACAGCGTCAGGCTCCCCGTCAGGTCGCCGGATGCATAGTTCGCGCCGATTTCGAAACCATTGCTGGTCTCGGGATTGAGGGCGGAGTTGCCGACAACGGCGTAACCGGAGCTGATGTTCGAGAAGTTCAAATACAGTTCGTTGATCGTCGGGGCGCGATAGGCCATCGACCATTGTGCGAAGAGCTGAAGTTCCGGCGTGACGTCATAGGTTGCAAGCAGTTTCGGCGAGAAGCGCGAGCCGCTATTGCCGCTCGGCAGGCCGAAGGTTCGGTAGCCGCTGTTGCTGGATACGGAACCGTCAGGATCGTAATCGTAGGAATCGAAGCGCAGGCCGGGGGTGAGGCGGAAGCCGTTGCCGAAGGCGATCTCGTCATCGAGATAGAGGCCGAGGCTCTTGCCGCTCACGTCAGGCATGTCCGACTGGGATGACGACGTCACGCCGGCGGTGTTGGCGAAAAGCGCCTGGCTGAAATCGGTGGTCATGGCGTTGCCGCCGAAACGGACCGTGTGCTGCACGCCGCCAAGCTCGAAACCGGATTCGAGGCCACCGACGATGCCGAATGCGCTGTTGCGCATGCTGTCTTCGCGGATGTAGAGCGAATTATTGGTCAGGCGGTCGCCGGCGCCGGATTCCTTGGAAAGACGCGTCCAGTAAAGCGAGAGATTGGCGGCGTCGATCACGCCATCGGTCGAGGGCGCCTCATATTCGTAATCGAGCGATACGCGATCACGCTCGGTATCCTCGTAACCCCGGTAGTCGCCGATGCGGTAGGTTGAGCCCGATACGCTGACGCCCTGCAGCGTCTTCATGTCGCTGCGGTTTCTGAGCGAATAACGCTCCGCCGTCAGGCCGATGCGGTGGCCACCTTCCAGATCCTGGCGGATCTTGAACATCAGGTTGCTTTCATAGGTATCGGCAGGGTTGGGCTTGGTACGGCGCGTTCCATAAATATCGGCCGTGCCCTTGTTGTCCGTCTCGTTTCCACGCTTGTAGGAGCCCTGGAACAGGACCGAGGTGTTCTCGATCTTCTTGGCGACGGCAAGCGATCCACCGACGCTTCTGTCTTCGCTGTCATAGCTGGTTTTGGCGACGCCACCCCAATCCCTGCCTTCACTGATCAGGTCTTCCGGGTCGAGCGTGCGCAGCACCAGCGCGCCGCCGAGCGCGCCCGAGCCGATGCGGCTGGAATCTGCACCGCGCACCACGTCCACAGTCGAAAGCGATGAGAAATCAAAGCTCGAACTCGTATCGCTGAGGGTGGTCGTGGCCTGGCCCTGACGGGCGAAATTGTTGAAATAGGGAACGGGAATATTGTCGATCAGCGTCACGACGCGGGCGCCGCCGAGGCCTCGAATGAACAATCCGCCCGGACGACCTGGCTTGGAATCCACATAATCGACGCCTGGCTCGGTGGTGTTTCCGAGATCCTTGATGCTGCCGATATCCTTCTTGCGAATGTCTTCCGCCGTCGTCTGGCTTGCCAGCGGCGTATCAGCAGCAGCATTGGCGCTTTTGACGCGCTTGCCTTTCACCACGATCTTTTCGAGCGTGGTCGTACCGTTTTCCTGCGAAGCGGCGTCCTGCGCGCGCGCAGGCCCAGCTAAGGGAAGAAGAGACATGGCAGTGCACAAAAGCAGCGCGGAATGTGTGCGCGAGATGGACATTAAATACCCCCGGATATGCGCGCAAAGAAGCCACGGCGCGCAAAAACGCGCCGCGCTCATGCGCGGCTGGACATGTTCTGATGTGTTACGGGCAAGCCGATACGCGAGGACTAAAAAACATGACGATAACTGTCAACATATTATATATGACTTTTTGCATCATGTTTTAAAGCATAAGCATATGTTGCAAAAATATTACGTTTGTCAGGCCGTGGCCAAAATGGCGGATCGGGGCCGAAAACGCCGCAGTGTGGTCAAAGTCCCGACATTGGCGCTTGCTAGGATATTCGTGGCCAGTTTACATGGCGAAAGAAAAACATGCCCCATACAAAACAGATCATTAATCGGATACGGAAATGAAGTCTCTTGAACTGCTCGTCGAGCGGATCATTCTCTCCAGCCGCTGGCTGCTCGTCGTCTTTTATCTCGGGCTCGTCGCGGCACTGGCGGTTTATGCCTTCTCCTTCGCGCTGAAATTCCTCAAGGTTGCGAAGAATGTTTTCATCTACGATGAGTCGGACATGATCCTTGCCATGCTCGGCCTGATCGATGCGGCGCTGGTGGCCAGCCTGATCGTTATGGTGATGATCTCCGGCTATGAGAATTTCGTCAGCCGCTTCGATGAGGCGGATGACGAGGTTTCGTTTCTGGGCAAGCTCGATTCGGGAAGCCTGAAGATCAAGGTGGCATCATCGATCGTGGCGATTTCGTCGATCCATCTGCTGCAGATATTCCTCAACGCCAGTCAATATACGGACAGCCAGCTGATGTGGTTCACCATCATCCATCTGGCTTTTGTCGTTTCGGCGGTCATGCTCGGTTTTCTGGAAAAACTGATGGCCAAGCCGAAGGACAAGTCTGAAAAACAGGTGCTTTAGGTCAGTTGGTCCGCTTGTTATGAAGGTCGCCCCCCGTTTGACCCGCTTGCGTGTTTTTTGCTCCGGCCAGTCCGGTATGGCGGCGGTGCGTGAATGGTGAAGACGGAGCGTCAGGCCAGACTATGCCGGGATCTGTCGGCCGCCGCCGACAAATCCCAATGGCTGGAGGCGCTGCAGGAGGTCATGCATGCGTTTGGTTATGCCCATGTGACCCTCCTGAGGTTACCAGGTGGACAGAACGCCTTTGCTTTGCCGGTGGTTGTTGAAAGTACCCTGCCGGTCTGGGTCGTGAATGCGATGACCAGGGATGGTGCGCTCGGGGACTGTCCCGTCATAAAGCGTGGCGCCTCATCGATGATGCCGCAATATTGGTCACTGGAAGACCCGGACATTGCCTGCGGGTCGCTGGTGGATGCGGTCGACTCGGTGGGCAGCATGGGCATCACCTCCGGCCTTATGGTGCCGGTGAACGGCATGTCCGGAAACCGGCATCTGATGAATTTCGCAGGCGACCGCGATACCCTGCCGCAGGCATCGCTGAATGAACTTTGCATGATCGCGGTGCATGCGCTGGAAGCCTATGACCGCCTTTGCCGCCTTGGTTCGAAAGTGCCGTCGCCTTTGACGAAACGGGAGCTCGATGTGGTGCGCTGGACGGCGCAGGGGAAGACATCGGTAGAGATTGCCGAGCTTCTCTCCATCTCGGAGCACACCGTCAATACCTACATGAACAATGCCATGCGCAAGCTCGACTGCGTCAACCGCACGCAGCTGGTGGCCAAGACCATACGTCTGCGGTTGATAGAGTAAGCCGGCCGCGACGGGCCGGCCTTCTTATCAACGGTCGAGAACCGAGCGAAGCTCGACGAGGTTCGAGCGCACCCGCAGAACATAAAATCCCATGGTGGCAAGGTGCGAAGGCATGATCCAGCCACTTTCCTCGCCGTTGGAAATGATGGCCGGCTGGATGCGCAGCGCCGCGCGGGTTTGCAACAGCGTGTCGTTCCAGAGATTGGTCAGGTTGCGCTCGCGGATGACCTGCGCGAAGTCGGAGCCGGCGGCGGAAAGCACGCCGTAATAACCGTAGAGCTGGCCATAGGCGAACCAGAAACGGTCGTCGGCGCGGGTGTCGAACCAGCCGCCATTATAGTTTTCCGAGCGTTCGCGCAGAATTGCAGACGTGGAGCCGATATCGCCGGCAATACGGTCGATGAACTGGATCAGGTTGTCGGCGCGGGTATCGAAGACGGCCTTGCAAGCGGTGAGTTCGCCGTTGAAGGCCTGGAAGCTGCGGATGGCGGCGCGGTAATAGCTGGGGGTGGGCGTCTTCGGGCCGAAGGGATCAAGGCCGAAATACCAGGAATATTCGCTGAACTGCATGTTGCCACGCGCTTCCTGGAGATTGTTGTTGATGCCGGACGTGCCGCGCACGCGGCCGAGCGTATCCACCAGCTCCACCGAGGTACGGCGCACGGCTTGGTTCACGCCGCGCTGGAATGACGCCTTGTTATCGAGAAAGGGTGTGCTGTCCCAGTCCATGCCGAAGAGGCCGAGGCGATAGAGCAGCATGGAGGAAATCCATGCGTTCTGGTTGACGTTGAAGTCGGTAAGGTCAACGGCGGCATCGACGATGGCCGAGCGCTGGCACACGGGTGCGGAGGTGTTGGCAGCAGCGCCGGTTGCGCCGGCGGCAGCAGTCGGGGTTGCGGCCGGCAATTCCTGTCCGGGCGGCACGGTGCGTTCGGCAAGTTTGTAGCGGGAAATGTAATCCGGATCAAAATTCGTCCAGACCTGGGTTTGCCAGACGAAATATCCGTAGAAAACGGCCAGCAGGATGGCGATCAGAGCGATCGGGCCCTTGATGAGCCAGTTGCGGCCGCTGTACCAGCCATGCGCGGCCATGAAGGGCCATAAAAGCCATGCGACGAGAAGACCGGCGGCCTTGCCGATGGCGCTGAAGCCTGCCTGAATCAAAGCGGTGATCCGGTCTATCATGTCGTCATAGTCTCCTCTGCCCGTGGGCCGGATGCCGGAAGAAAAATCCGCGGTTCGGCTGGAGGCCCTTCGGCGCCCCATAACAAACCGCGGTCATTTACTGTCTTCCAGATATGTCCCGGTCAACCGGGATACAACATGATTGCGAAACTTTTCTCAACCTGCGGTCCGCGCCTGATGTTGCGGCATTTCGATGATGCCGGATCAACGGGGGCGGTGCGGAACCGAGGCGATATGAGGTTAGAGGCCGAGCTTGGCGATCTCTTCGTTCAGCCGGTCGCGTGCCTTTTTCGGCAATTTCCCGTTCTTGACGGCGTCGAGATTGGCGGGTGTCGCATCGCCGACAACAACGAGCGCGATCATGCCCATGCCGAGATGCGGGGTGCATTTGACGACATAAGCGCCTTCCTTCTCGACCGTGACCTTCACCGCTTCGTTCATCTTGCCCTTGAACTCGGCAACACCCTCAGGGATCATGTCCTTCACGGCTGCCGCATCATGGCCCTTGTCGACCGGTACGAAAGTGATGACGTCGCCGACGGCGGCCTTGACGGTTGCGGGTTCAAAGACCATCGCCTGACCGTCACTGCCCTTGTTGAGCATCTTCACTTCGATTTCGGCGGAGAGGGCGGGAAAAGCGCAAAGAGCTGCGACGATGGCGAGGCCGGCGAATTTGGCAGTTCTGTTCTGCATAATTTTGCTCCTGAGAGAAAGCACATCCACGCGAATGTGTCCCCCTCGTCTTAGCGCGGGAGCGGGCAAGCCATCTTTGCGAAAAATCAAATGCGGCAACCGGACGCAGCGGGTCAGCTGCAGTTAAACGTTTCCACCCAGTGGCGGCGGCAGAAGGAAACGTATTTTCCGTTGCCGCCAACCTCGATCTGGGCGCCTTCGGTCACGACATTTCCTTCGCTGTCGAAGCGGGCCACCATCGTCGCCTTGCGGCCGCAATGGCAGATGGTGCGGATTTCGCGAAGCTCGTCGGCAATGGCGAGCAGTTCCTTCGATGCCGGGAAGAGCTTGCCCTGGAAATCCGTCCGCAGGCCGTAGGTCATGACCGGAATGTTCAGCCGGTCGGCAATATTGGCAAGCTGCCAGACGTGGTGCTCGGAGAGGAAATTGGCTTCATCGATGAAGACGCAGGCGACAGACGCCTCCGCGTGCAATGCCGCGACCTCGGCAAACAGGTCGGTATTTTCATCGAAGGTCCGGGCTTCGGAGGACAGGCCGATGCGCGAGGCAACGCGGCCGACGCCGGCCCGGTCGTCAAAGGCAGCGGTGAAGATCAGCGTGCGCATGCCGCGTTCCTGATAATTATAAGACGCCTGCAGCAGCATGGTCGATTTGCCGGCATTCATCGTCGAATAATTGAAATAGAGTTTTGCCATTATCCACTCCCGGAACGCCTCGCGTCCGCGGACGCATCGCAATGCTTCAACCTGTTAAATGGCACATCGCGTCCCACGAAAGCGATTCTCGTTTTGCGCCGATGCCACGTGCCGCGTCTTTTGACCGCGGAAAAGCGGGTTGAAAAGTGCCATTGAGGGAAAAACACAGATTTCCGCAACCTGCCTTCTCAGCGAATCAGGGTGGCGAAAAGGCGGTTATTTTCACGATTTTGTCGCAAACGGGGGGCCAAAGCACGCAAATGCACGCGAGTTGATTGTGTCCGGAAGATATTGATAATGGCAAGGGAACGAAAAAACAGGGAGCAAACAATGTTTGCAAATAGAAGTCGCTGTCTGGCGCTCGCCGCAGCAATCTCCTCCATGACGTTCAGCGCGGCCGTTGCCGCCGAACCGGCAAGCTGCGGCACGGTGCGTTTCTCGGATGTCGGCTGGACCGACATCACTGCCACGACGGCGACCGCCACCGTGCTTCTGAAAAGCCTTGGCTATGAAACCGACGTCAAGCTTCTCTCCGTACCCGTCACCTATACGTCCCTGAAAAACAAGGACATCGACGTCTTCCTCGGCAACTGGATGCCGACCATGGAAGGTGACATTGCGCCCTACCGCGACGACAAATCGGTCGAAACGCTCAGGGAAAACCTGACCGGCGCGAAATACACGCTGGCGACCAATGCCAAGGGTGCCGAACTCGGCATCAAGGATTTCAAGGACATTGCTGCCCATAGCAGTGAGCTCGGCGGCAAGATCTATGGCATCGAGCCCGGCAATGACGGCAATCGCCTGATCCTCGACATGGTGGCCAAGGACAGTTTCGGACTCAAGTCCTTCGAGGTGGTGGAATCCTCCGAGCAGGGCATGCTTTCCCAGGTGGCCCGCGCCGAAAAATCCGGCGAGCCGATCGTCTTCCTCGGCTGGGAACCGCATCCGATGAATGCGAATTTCAAGCTGACCTATCTGACCGGCGGCGACGAGGTCTTCGGCCCCAATCTCGGCGGTGCGACGATCTATACCAATGTCCGCAAGGGTTATGTCGAGGAATGCCCGAATGTCGGCGTCCTTCTCAAGAACATGCAATTTTCCCTGCCCATGGAAAACGAGATCATGGGCAAGATCCTGAATGACGGCCTTGAGGGCGAAGCGGCGGCAACCGCGTGGCTGAAGGCCAATCCGGCGGCGATCGAGCCTTGGCTCGCCAACGTCAAGACCAAGGATGGCAGCGCCGACGCACTGCCTGCCGTCAAGAAGGCTCTCGGCCTTTAAGCCGCAAGACGATGCATGACTGCACCCGGCCTGCGCGGCAGGTCGGATGCAGCGGGAAATACGATGCCCATGCATGACCTTGCCCGCGAATTTTCCTCGCATCGAAGGCCATGTATCTGCACCGCGCCCGGCAGATACCCTGCCGGCCGTCGTTTCTGCATTGGAGCAATTCCGGTGATACGGGATCACCGGAATCCTCCGCTTCTTTGTTGTCTGCGCAATTCCGGACGCAAAACCGCTCTGCATTTTTGCTGGAATTGCTCTCATTCACGAAAGGTCTTTTCTTACCGTGGAATGGCTCAGCGCTCCTGAAAACCGCCTGCCTGTCGGCCGATATGCCAAGGAGGCCATTGACTGGCTGACCGGCAATCTCGCTTTTTTCTTCGATTGGCTCTCCTTCATTTTCCAAAGCGTCATTAACGCCCTGCTTTACGTGCTGCAGGCGCCGCATCCACTGATCATCGTCGCGATTGTGACGGCGCTTTCGGCCTGGACGCGCCGCTCGTTCGGCATGCCGATCTTCACCGCACTCGGTTTGTTGCTCATCATCAATCTGGGATACTGGAAAGCGACGACGGAAACGCTGGCCCTGGTCATCGCCGCCAGCGCCGTGTGCATGATCATCGGCATACCGCTCGGCATATTGGCGGCACGGCGCAAGTGGATCTACGCCGGCATGCGCCCGGCGCTCGATCTGATGCAGACCATTCCCACCTTCGTTTATCTCATTCCGGCGCTGGTGCTGTTTGGCCTCGGCATGGTTCCGGGGCTGATCGCCACCGTCATCTTCGCCATTCCAGCCCCGGTGCGGCTCACGCGCCTCGGCATCGTCTCGACGCCGCCGGCGCTGGTGGAGGCGGCCGTCGCCTTCGGCGCAACGCCATCGCAGGTGCTGCGCAAGGTTGAGCTTCCCTTCGCCGCCCCGCAGATCATGGCCGGTCTCACCCAGACGATCATGCTGTCGCTGTCGATGGTGGTCATTTCCGCGCTGGTGGGCGCCAATGGCCTCGGTGTGCCCGTTGTGCGCGCCCTAAACACGGTCAACATCGCCATGGGTTTCGAAGCGGGGCTTTGCATCGTCATATTGGCGATCGTTCTCGACAGGCTTTTCCGCCTTCCCGGCACGGAGGATGATCTATGAGTGACGCCATTATCTTCGGAAATGTCGATATCGTCTTTGGCGACCGGCCGGACGCGGCGTTGGCGATGATCGATCGGGGCAGTACGCGCGATGAGATCAATGCGCAGACCGGGCTGGTCCTCGGGGTCGCCAATGCCTCGCTCTCGGTCAGCGAAGGCGAGATTCTCGTGCTGATGGGGCTTTCCGGTTCGGGCAAGTCGACCCTGGTCAGGGCCGTCAACGGGCTTGCGCCCGTCGTGCGCGGCAGTGTCAGCGTGAAGACCAAGTCCGGTTATGTCGATCCCTATCGTTGTCCGGCGAAAGCGTTGCGTGACCTGCGCATGCACACGGTTTCCATGGTCTTCCAGCAATTTGGCCTTCTGCCCTGGCGCAATGTCGCCGACAATGTCGGCTTCGGGCTCGAATTGTCCGGCGTGCCGGAAGCCGAGCGCAAACGCATGGTGGCCGAACAGCTTGAACTGGTAAACCTTTCCGCCTGGGCCGACCGCAAGGTGGGAGAGCTTTCTGGCGGCATGCAGCAGCGCGTGGGGCTGGCCCGGGCGTTTGCCACCGGTGCGCCCATTCTTCTGATGGACGAGCCGTTCTCGGCGCTTGATCCCCTCATCAGAAGCCGCCTGCAGGACGAACTGCTGGAGTTCCAGAGCCGGCTGAAGAAGACCATTATCTTCGTCAGCCATGATCTCGATGAGGCCTTCCGCATCGGCAACCGCATCGCCATGATGGAAGGTGGGCACATCATCCAGTGCGGAACCCCGCAGCAGATCGTCAAGCAGCCGGCTACGCCCTATGTCGCGGATTTCGTGCAGAACATGAACCCGATTTCGATGTTGACCGCCGCCGACGTGATGAAGCGGGGCGTGGACGAACAGAGCGGCCGGCTGACAGTCGCCGCTACCGCCCGCCCGTCGTCGCCGTTGATCGATATTCTCGATGCGCTGTCAAAACACGCCGGGGCGATCGGTGTCGTCGACAATGGCGCGATCATAGGCACGATTTCGGCGGATGAAGTCGTGGCGGGGCTGACGCGTCACCGCAAAAAATAGTGATTCGCCTCCATGAAAAAAGAAAGGGCTCTCCGTCAGGGAGAGCCCTTTGTTTTTTCCGGAAAAATCCGAGTGGCGTAAGTTATACCTTCCCACGGTGGCAAAGAATATTTTTGACATCACAAGTTATGCATTAAAATAATTACTAATAAAAATCATATTGCAAAGTTAGAGAAAATTGCGCAAAGTTAATCTAGATTCTTCGGCGCGTTGCTAAATTTAAGGTGGTAATAGATTGCGACCCGGAAACTCGGCAGCAAGCGTTAAGATTTCAGTGCCCAACTTTTGATCGTTTGTTGCTTATAAATACTGATACTAATACATGTATTTAACATTGAGTTCACAAAAAATAGGCAAAAAACTGATAATCTGGTCATGATGCCTTTAGTGGAAAAACAATGAAGAATAGTCTTTGAGAGGGACACGATATAAGCAAGATTTAGGTATATACAACGTATCAACCGAATTATAAAAACACCTTTTGGAACACCTATTATAGCCACCATGACCGTCTTTCCGACTGTCATCAGGAGACTTGAGCGTATGGATAACCAATCTCTGTCGGAACATAGCATCGCGGCTGCAGACTTGCTCTCAGCAATGGCGAACCCCAAGCGCCTGATGATCTTATGCACGCTGGTGGATACGGAAGTGCCGGTCGGTGTTCTCGCCTCACAGGTTGGTCTCAGCCAGTCAGCTCTCTCGCAGCATCTTTCGAAATTGCGTGCCCAGCGGCTGGTCAAGACACGACGGGATGCGCAGACCATCTATTATTCCAGTAATTCCGAATCCGTGAAGAAAATCCTCTCTTCTCTCGAGGAAATCTACTGCCAGGCGCAGAAGAGCAGCAAGACCGCAGCTTGATCCCACGGCCTGTTAAGGTCCGACAGCATCATCTCATTGAAACCGGCGCATGACGCCGGTTTTTCTGTTCAGGCCGTCTTCCCGCGTGAGCGGATTGACGACGGAGACCGAGATCAGGTCCTGCAGCTTTCTCAGTTTGCGGAAGATCAGCGTTTAGTACGCACCAGGGCGTGACAGGGGTGTTTTTTCAGTTCTGTGCAGCGGTCTGCATCTGGGCCTTGAGGCGGCTTGCTGCAGCGGCATAGCCGCCATCAGCGCCATCGACGAAATGCATGTGATCCCTGGAAAGCGGAGAAGGCACGATACAGGTCATCAATGCGGCGTCCTGCTCGTGCAGGCCGTAATAACAGCTCCCCGAGAGACGGCCCGTTTCCAGCCGCGCGCGGATTTTTTCGAGCCGTGTAATATCGATATCGACAGTCATTTTCAGGCCGTCGTCGAATTTCCTGAAATCGGTGTTGCTGGCGACCGAACGCCGGTAACGCACGGCGCTGAACCGCCCGAGCGATAGTTTTGTCGCGCTCAGAAGATTGACGAGCAGGTTCTCGCCGAGAATGCGCAGCGAACGGCGCGCCTTGCCCCAGACATCGTGATAGGCGGCGCCAGCCCGGGCCTCAAGGCCAAGGCCCTCGCGCACGAAACCGAGTTTCGGACCATCCTCCGGCACGGGGTGGCCATGTCTTGCATCCTGCTCGGCAAGATCAACGAGATCGATGACCAGCTGGCGGAATGCCGGCATGTCCCGTGATGGCCCCGGCACGGCGATGATCGACACCACCTTGCCGTGGTTTGTGGGAATGGGGTTCCAGCGACAGGAAAGCCCTGTCAGGTCCGGGCGATCGCCTGCTTTGGCTGCGGGCAGGGCATATTGCCCTTCCTTCATCCTTGCTTCCGCCCAGCTATTGCCGCCGCCCGAAAACATGGCGTAGGAAACATCCTCACTTGCCTGAAAACGGGCGACGCGAATATCGAAGCCGTTCGCGCGAATATCCTCGATGGGAACCAGCGCCACGCGCATCGCAAGGTCGAGATCGTCCTTCACCCAGCGCTGCACATTCGAAAGGGCGGTGCGCGCAACGGACAGGCCATGGGGCGGCACGGCGACGGCGGCGCCATCGCCGCCAAAGACGAAAGGCAGATCATGACGGCCGAGGCTGTTCGATACGCCCGATATGACCGCCGCACCCGCCATGTTGACAGCCTTGTAGCGGCCGGTGCCGATCGCTGCGGTCGAATCAACGATATCGGCAATGGCCAGCCCCCAACCCGGCGGCAGGGCGCGGTAAAGCGCCGGGTCGGCCACGTCTTCAAAGTGCCGGAAAACGGGCAGGCCCGTCAGAAACTCTTCATCTGCTGCGATCATGGCGTATTATCCTCCAGCGGCGGCCAAACGCCAAGCATTTAGGCCAGGCCGATTTCCCCGTTCACAAGGGCAATCCCGGCCGGCCTGGCGAATGATTTAACGCTAATAGAGCTTATCCAGCAAAGGTGACTTGCATAAATCATCAAACCTTCCGTATGAGTTGAAAGGAAGGCTCGGAATTCAAATATGGAACGAGTTTTCGCCGGGAGGCGTCCGATAGTTTCATTCGGTCGACGCCCATGGCGCTCACCGGGTCCGCGACCCCTTTTTAAGGAGACACCAGGATGAAACTGAAGACATTGACCAGCGTGACGCTCGCAGCGTCCTTCGCATTCGCACCCCTTGCCCATGCCGAAATCGTCATCGGCCTGATTGCGCCGCTCACCGGTCCCGTTGCCGCCTATGGCGACCAGGTCAAGAATGGCGCCCAGACGGCAGTCAATGAAATCAACAAAAAGGGCGGCATCCTCGGCGAACAGGTCGTGCTGAAGCTCGCTGACGATGGCGGCGAGCCCAAGCAGGGCGTTTCCGCTGCCAACCAGCTCGTGGCCGAAGGCATTCATTTCGTCGTCGGTCCAGTAACCTCGGGCGTTGCCATTCCGGCATCGGATGTCTTTGCTGAAAACGGCGTCCTGATGGTTACGCCGACGGCGACTGCGCCGGGCCTCACCAATCGCGGCCTTTCCAACGTCTTCCGCACCTGCGGTCGTGACGATCAGCAGGCCGAGGTTGCGGCGAAATACGTTCTCGCCAACCTCAAGGACAAGAAGATCGCCATCATTCACGACAAGGGCGCTTATGGTAAGGGTCTTGCCGACTCCTTCAAGGCGACGCTGAATGCCGGCGGCGTGACTGAAGTTCTCTATGATGCGCTGACACCTGGCGAAAAGGATCTCGGCGCGCTGACGGCCCGCCTGAAGGCTGACAATGCCGACGTCATCTATTTCGGCGGTTACCATCCGGAAGCGGGTCTTCTGGTTCGCCAGCTGAAGGATATCGGCTCCAAGGCTGCCGTCATCGGCGGTGACGGCCTGTCGAACAGCGAATTCTGGAACATCGGCGCGAAGGCTGGCGAAGGCACGATCTTCACCAATGCTTCCGACGCCCTGAAAAACGATGATTCCAAGGCCGCTGCCGAAGCCTTGAAGGCCGCCAACATTCCGGCGGAAGCCTTCACGCTCAACGCCTATGCCGCCGTCGAAGTCTTGAAGGCCGGTATCGAAAAGGCCGGTAGCGCCAAGGATTCCGAAGCGGTCGCCAAGGTTCTGAAAAGCGGCGAGGCTTTCCCGACCGCAATCGGCAAGGTCACCTATGGTGACAACGGCGACCTGACCTCGCAGGCCTTCTCGCTGTTCAAGTGGCAGGACGGCAAGATCGTCGCAGCCGAATAAGCTGATCGTACCGGCCGCACCTGTTGCGGCCGGTTTCATTTTACGGTCTGAAAGAGGTAGGGCAGCATGGTCGATGCCGAAACGCAAACCGGCGGGGAAATCGGCTTTGAGCGGATATTCCCGATCGTCAGAATTTTCGACGAGGCCAAGGCGCGGGAGTTTTATGTCGATTTTCTCGGTTTCGAGGTCGATTGGAAGCATCGCTTTGGTGAAAACTTTCCGCTTTACATGCAGGTTTCGCGGGCCGGAATGGGGCTTCACCTCAGCGGCCATCACGGTGACGCGACGCCGGGTTCCAACATCTTCGTCACCATGCGAGGCGTTCGCGCCTTTCAGAAGCAACTGGTGGATAAAAAATATCGTTTCCTCAATCCGGGTGTTGAAGAACTGCCTTGGGGCGATGTCATGGAAGTCATCGATCCGTTCGGCAACCGCATCCGTTTCTGCGAGCAAAAGGACGGGGACTGAGGTCCGGGCCATCAGCGTGTGGCTCTTGACCTTGCCTGCGGTTTGAACGATAGAAACGCCAATAGCGAACCGCGCGCACGGACACCCCGTGCGCGCGGTTCGTGCGTTTTGGCAATCGATCATGCAATTCGTTCGCATCCGCACGGGGGCAGAAAATGAACAATGAAGGCAATGCGCTGGTCAGGAAGCTCGCATTCTGGGGCATTCCGCTTTCTTTCGGTGTGCTTGGCCTGAAGCTGGTGGCCTGGTGGGTCACGGGCTCGGTCGCACTTTTGTCCGACGGTCTGGAATCGACCGTCAATGTGGTCGCGGCCTTCATCGCCTATTTCGTCATTCGCTACGCCCAGAAGCCGGCCGATGACGACCACCAGTTCGGCCACCACAAGGCGGAGTATATTTCCGCCGTCGTGGAAGGCGTGCTGATTGTCGTCGCTGCGCTTTTGATCGTGCAGGAGGCCTGGGGTGCCCTTTTCAATCCGAGGCTGCCGGAAGCGCCGGTCCTCGGTCTGGCCATCAACGCTTTGGCCGGCGCGATCAACGCGGTGTGGGCGACGATTCTGATCCGCGTTGGTAAAAAGCATTCTTCGCCCGCGCTTGCGGCCGACGGTCAGCACATCATGTCTGATGTCGTGACCTCGGTCGGCGTTCTTGTCGGCCTCGTTCTGGCGCTGATGACGGGTTATGCCATTCTCGATCCGCTGCTTGCCATACTGGTTGCCATCAACATCCTGTTTCAGGGTTCCAAGGTCATCATCCATTCGCTCGGCGGATTGATGGACCGGGCTGTGGAGCCGGAAGAGGACGAGGCGATCAAGAAGGCGATCGCCGAGAATTGCGGCGGCGTCATCGGTGTGCACGATCTTAGGACCCGCCGCGCCGGTTCGGCCGCCTTTATCGATTTCCACGTGGTCGTTCCAGCTAGTATGACGGTGCGGGAGGCGCATGATATTTGCGACCGCCTTGAAGATGCCATAAGGGAGGTCATACCGGGCGCCAGCCTTGCCATTCACGTCGAGCCGGAAGGCGAAAAGGCGCATGGCGTCAAAGTCATTGTATAAGTAGTCAGGAGTTTTCCATGTCCGTGACGGATGTTTCCGGCCTATCGCAGCTGGGCACGAAGGTCGATACGCCAGAGAGCCCGGAAAAGGCCATTCTCGAAAAGGTGCCGAACGGCAATGCCGGCACTGATTACGTCGTGCGCTTCACCGCGCCCGAATTCACCTCGCTGTGCCCGATGACCGGCCAGCCGGACTTTGCCCATATCGTCATCGATTATATTCCGGGTGATTTCCTGGTGGAATCGAAGTCGCTGAAGCTGTTTCTGCAGTCCTTCCGCAATCATGGTGCATTCCACGAGGATTGTTCGGTCTATATCGCCAAGCGGCTGGTGGAGCTGCTGCAGCCGAAATGGCTGCGCATCGGCGCCTACTGGTATCCACGCGGCGGCATTCCGATCGACGTGTTCTGGCAGACGGGAGCGGCGCCGGAGGGTGTATGGCTACCGGATCAGGGCGTTGCCCCTTATCGGGGTCGCGGCTGATCCGGCCTTTACGCGCTTGAAGGTTCAGGCGAACGAACCGTCGTCGCCTGAATCGGAATCCATGTCGTCGGCGCTGTCGTCGTAATCGGCCTGCTGGATATCGTCACCGTCATTGTTCTGCGGGCTGGCGCTGTCACCGTAATAGTTGTTGATGACGGTTTCCTCGACAGGTGCGTTACCCGCGACATTGCCGCCGCCGAAGGGCGAACCAAGGCCGAGCGACGACATGTGGCTGCCGAAGATGCCGCTCAGTGAATTGGCAAGCAGCATGCCGCCGGCGACACCAGCGGCGGTGCCGAGCGCGCCCTGCAGAAAGCCGCCACCCGAACGTCCGACGGCGGCGGGCTGCTGGCTCCAGGGCCCGGCTGCCTGCTGACCGGCAGGTGCGCCCCAGGGGCCGGCTGTCTGGCCGGCGGTATCGTTGCGCCAGGAGCTCGGCGCGGCCGCAGGGGCTGGTGCCGGTGCAGGTGGCTGCGGTTGGCCGGTGCCGAAGATGGAGCTGAGGAAACCGCCCTGCGCTGCCGTCTGTGGGGCGCTGCCAGCGCTTTCCAGCGCATGGATGCGGTCTTCGAGCTGTTTGATATGGGCTGCTGCCGCTTCCAGACCCTTTTCCTGAACGATCACCGCCTGGGCGAGATAATAGGGAGCTGCGGGCTGATCGCGCACGGCGTCTGCGATCAATGTTTCCGCCTCGCGGTCACGCGGGGTGGCGGATGCGGTTTTGGTCCTGTCGAACAGCCCCTTGAGAAGCTGACTTTCTTCCGGTGACATATGCTGCCTCCTTACCGTGAAGCGTAAATCCACGATAAGGAGGTAGGCCACAATTCAGGCTTTTCAAAGCGGTCCGAATTTTAAATTTCGGTAATGATTCTCAGCCGCCAAAGGCAAGAGAGAGGCCGGCAATCGCTGTCAGCGCGCCGACGGTGCGGCTTGCGGCCGAGCCGAAACGGGCGATGCCGAGACCGAGCGCGATGCCGGCAAGATGCAGAATGGCGGTGGCGATCATGAAGCCGATGCCGAATTGCAGGGCGCCGGCACTGCCGAGTTCACCGCCATGGGCGTGGCCGTGGAAAAGGGCGAAAGCACCAACGACGGCCGCCGCCGCTGCCGTGGGGAGCCTTGCCGCCATGGCAACCAGCAGGCCAAGACCGATGACGGAAGCGAGAATGGCGGGTTCGACGAAGGGAAGTCCGATGCCGTAAACCGCCATCAGGAAGCCTGCGGCCATGGTGCCGACGAAAGCGGCGGGCACGATCCACAGCGCCTTGCGGTCGTTGCGGGCAAAAGCGATCTGCGAGGCCCAGATGCCGACGGCCACCATTGCCAGAATGTGGTCCGCACCGAAGAAGGGGTGGGAAACGCCGGCCATGAAGGAGCCGTGTTCTTCCGGATTCAAATGGGCGAAAGCGGGCAGGGCGGTAACGCCGAGTGCTGCGGCAGCGAGGCTTAGTCTTTTGAGCATGGTTCCCTCTTTAAATTATTGCCGCCGGCAGAGGGATCTTGGGGTTCCCGCAACGGGTGGCACTGTAATGAGTTAGTGACGATATCGCGAAGGCGAAGCGGCTGTCCATGCGTCATCTGCCGGGGGTGGTGTTTATTGTTCAGGCGCGAACCTTGTCTTTTTTGCTCATTGCCTTACGTAACAAGTCGCACTATGTCCGAAGGGCATGCAAGAATTACGCTGGAGAGAGCCGTTGATGAACGAAGACGAAGACGACAAGAGCAAGGAACTGCCGATCGGCAAGGAAACGGAAGCGAATCTTTTCAAGTCGCGTTCGATCTTCATCTATGGCGGCATCACGCAGGAACTGGCGCAGAAGGTCTGCACGCAGCTCGTGGCTCTTGCCGCCGCCAGCGACGACGACATTCGCGTTTATGTCAATTCGCCGGGTGGCCATGTCGAATCGGGTGATTCCATCCATGACATGATCAAGTTCATCAAGCCGAAGGTCACGATCATCGGTACGGGCTGGGTCGCCTCCGCCGGCGCGCTGATCTACGTTTCCGTGCCGAAGGAACGTCGCCTCTGCCTGCCGAACACCCGCTTCCTGCTGCACCAACCCTCCGGCGGTACGCGCGGCATGGCATCCGACATCGAAATCCAGGCGCGCGAAATCATCAAGATGAACCAGCGCCTGATCAAGATCTTCTCCAAGGCCACCGGCCAGAACGAAGAAAAGATCGCCAAGGATATCGATCGCGATTACTGGCTCGGCGCGGATGAAGCCAAGGATTACGGCCTTGTCGGCAAGATCGTCGAGAGCCAGTCGGAACTCTGAGGTCCCGATTTTCAGTTGAGAAAGCCCGCATCGTTGAGAACCGGTGCGGGCTTTTTGCGTTCAGGCCGGCGGCTGTCTTTTGCTGCCGGTCGGCCGGGCTGCGTGCTTATTTCATCATGTCGCAGGCCTTCATCATGTCGGCCTTTTTCATCTTGTCCTTTTGCATTCCGGCCTTGTGCATGCAGTCCTTTTTGCCGGTCATGGACATGCCGCCTTTTTTCATCGTCTCTGCCTTCGTGGTGTCACTATGCATGGTATCCTTCTTCATCGTATCGGTTTTCATGCTGTCGGCATGGGCGATGCCGGCAAAGGACAGAGCGGAAAAGAGTGAGGCGGTGGCAATGGCTGTAAAGATGCGGGTCATGAAGGTCTCCTCTGGATGTCGTTGCGTGTCCGCCGGCATTGTGCCGGGGGGTCACGCTTGTCCATTCGGATGCGACCAGCCGACCGTTACATCTTCACGCGCTTGTGACGACAAGTTCGGACGAGATTTTTTTAAAGCCATTATGTAACAATGCCCTGCCGATTGCGAATAACCCGATAGTGAAGATGACTGGCAGCCCCTCGGAAGAAACACTGAAAATGCTGATGCTGCGTTCCCTGGATGGGGACGAAGCTTCCTACAGGCATTTGCTCCATGCCCTGAGGCGGCTGCTGGTCGCTTATTACGGTCGGCGCATGGCCGATGCGGCGAAAGCCGATGTGGAAGATCTTGTGCAGGAAACCCTGTTGTCGCTTCACGCCAAGCGGGAGACCTATGATCGTGCACGACCGTTTACGGCATGGTTCTTCTCGATAGCGCGCTACAAGCTCGTCGATCACTACAGGGGCAGGGGCAAGCGCATGCTCTCGGAAGTCGAGCTCGATGAAACGCTGGAAGCGGAGCCCTCCGTTGATGCGGTGATGGCCCGCATGGATGTGGAGCGGCTGCTCGACGAATTACCCGAGCGGCAGCGCGACCTCATCAGACGGGTAAAGCTCGAAGGCCAGTCGATCGCCGAAGCGGCGGAGAAATCCGGCCAGACCGAGCTTGCTGCGAGGGTCGGCATTCACAGAACGTTGAAAGTCCTGGCGGCAAAGTTGCGGGGGGACACATGAGGAAGACGGAAGACATCATCGAAAAACTGGCGGGTGATCTGAAACCTGTCGCCGCTTTTGCGCTGGAGCGCAGGCTGATGCGCGCCGCCTTGCCGGCGCTCGGCTTCTCGCTCGTTATGATGTTCATCATTCTAGGGCTGCGCAGGGATATGGGCGTGGCGATGACCGAACCGGGTTTCTGGGTCAAATCCGCCTATAATGCCCTGCTGGCCCTGACGGCATTTCTGGCCGTCATGCGTCTTGCGCGGCCGGATGGCGACAGGGGCGGTCTGTTCGCCTGGCTTGCCGTGATCTTTGTCGCCATGGTGGTGATAGCGCTGGTCCAGCTTGGATTTGCCCTGCCGGGCACCTATCGCACGCTTATTCTCGGATCATCGGCGCTGCATTGCCCGTTCCTGATCGTTGCTTTCGCACTGCCTTTGTTTCTGGCGAATTTTGCGGTTCTCAAACGTTCGGCTCCCGCCGATCCCACGCTTGCGGGTTTCGCCGCCGGCCTTGCGGCCGGTGCGGCAGGGGCCTGGGTCTATTCGTGGTTCTGCACCGAAAACGGCATGGCTTTCGTGCTGATCTGGTACTCGCTCGGCATTCTCATAACCGGCGTGATCGGTGCTTTTGCCGGTTCGCGACTGCTGCGCTGGTGAGCCGCTTGCCATCCCGATTTGCCAAGCCGGCCCGGTGATAATTCCGAGCCGGCAGCTTGCCTTGAGGGGCTTCACTGACCCAGATTGGCGGGAATGGCGAATGCCACAAACTGGGTGAACTGCTTGCCCGGATTGAAATTATCGTCCGAGGCGATGACGAAAACCTGCTTGCCATCCACCACCGGGCCGAAGGCCAGGCTTTCGATATTGTCGATGTCGAGACCGAAATCACCTTCGTTGATTTCAAACCATGGCGTTTTCGATACGGCGCGCACATTTGCCGCGTCGATCTTGTCCTTGCCGAGGATGTTTTCCGCACCGCTGAGGTCGATGATGAAGAAGCGGATATGATTGCCGACGCCGGACGCGAAATTGCGCTCAACTGCCACCAAGCGGCCATCCGGCAGGGCGGTGAGGGCGGAGAGGCCGTTATCATTATATTTCGGCTCGGCGGCGGTCGGCGTCTTGGAGATCGCCTCGGTGACGTAGACATGTTCGGCAACCGGCTTCAGCGTAGCCGTGTCGATGACGAGGATACGGGCCGGGCTGCCGGCTTGCGGCGTTGCCTTCTGACCATCCTGGGTCAGTGCATTTTCCGTGGCGGCGATCAGCCGGCCGGGCGTCACCGTCAGGCCTTCGAAGCCGAGATTGTTCTGCACGCCCTTGGTCTTTGCGTCATCAACGAGATAGGCAGCGGGCAGTTCAAGCCGTTTGACATTGCTGCCGTCGAGCTTGGAGGCGTAAATCGCGGGCTGGTTCTTCAGGTCGCGCTCGGAAGACCAGTAGAGCTTGCCTTCCTTGCGGTCGAGCGCGATGCCTTCCGCATCGATACCCTTGGGCGCAAAGGCTGCCCCGGTTTCATCCTTCAATTCGTGCATGGCGGCGATATTGAGCGTCGCGACCCCTTCCGTCAGGCCCAGTTCCAGCTCGTAATAACGGGCCGGGCCTTTTTCCACGCGATCGTCGGAAATGGCGAAATAACGACCGGTCTCGCTGTCAAAGGCGAGATCCGAAATGCCGCCGAAGGCGACGCCATTGATGGAGAGGCCCGAAGGCACGACGATCTGGCCGAGGAGGGCCGGCGGCGGCAGGGTCTGGGCGGCGGCCTGAATGGCCACGAAGCAGCAGGCGGCAATGGTGACGATGCGGAGCATGGCAAAGGTTCCTCTGTGGCTGTTGCCGGGAGGATTAGCGCGCTGCCGCTAAACTTTGATGACGTTTTGCACCGCGCCGTACCTGAAGTCCGGCGGCTCATCTTGCCAAGCCTCGTCTTTTTTGATCCTGAATATAGTCATGCTTCATCCAAAGCGTGTCGCCATCTTCGGATTAGCACCCACGCTTCAAGTTTCGTTCCTGCCCGTCGCACTGCAGATCGCTGCGGTTCTTACGACAGGCAGCAGGCCGCAGAGTGCTTCATGCTGAAAGATTTTTCCGTCCAGAGCCTGTTCATGGGGTGCCTCACCGCCTTTGTCGGCTTCGCCAGCTCTTTCGCCGTCATATTGCAGGGTCTGAAGGCTGTCGGTGCGACGGATTTCCAGGCTGCATCGGGGCTGATGGTGCTTTCGGTGGCGATGGGCCTGTGTGCCATCATTTTGTCCGTCGCCACAAGGATGCCCATCAGCATGGCCTGGTCGACGCCCGGCGGCGCCCTCTTGGCAACCACGGGGGTGATCGAGGGTGGTTTTCCGGCGGCCGTCGGCGGTTTTGTCGTCTGCGCCATCCTGATCATCATTGCCGGCCTGTTCAGGCCGCTCGGGCGGGCAGTCGCCTCCATTCCCGCGCCGCTTGCCAATGCCATGCTCTCCGGGGTCATCATCGGTCTGTGTTACGCGCCGATCAAGGCAATCGGTTTCAACCCGGCGCTCGGCCTGCCGATCATCCTCGCCTGGATCGTGGTGGGGGCGTTCCGGCGGCTTTTCGCCGTGCCCGCGGCGCTTGCGGCCTTCGTGCTTGTCATGATCTTCGGCGTCGATATTCCCGTGGGCGCTCTCGACAGCGTGGCGCAATCGCTGACACCGCCGATGGAATGGGTGACGCCCACCTTCAGCCTGCACGCCGTCGTCTCCATTGCGCTGCCGCTCTTCATCGTCACCATGGCCTCGCAGAATATTCCCGGCATCGCGGTGCTGAAGGTCAACCACTACGATCCGCAGCCCGGACCGCTTTTCGCCGCGAGCGGTTTTTTCTCGCTGCTTTCAGCGCCCTTCGGCGGCCATGCGGTCAATCTTGCGGCAATCACGGCCGCGATGTGTGCGGGCGAAGATGCCCATCCCGATTCGAAACGACGCTACTGGGCGGCCATCATCGCCGGTGTCGGCTACATCATCTTCGGCCTGCTGGCGGGTGCGGTCACGGCTTTTGTGGCGCTGGCACCGCCTGTCCTCATTCAGGCGGTGGCGGGGCTGGCGCTGGTCGGCGCCTTTTCCGGCTCCGCCGTTGCAGCCTTCAAGGAGCCGGAAACCCGTGAGGCAGCGGCCATCACCTTCCTCATCACGGCGTCCGGCCTCTCTTTTGCCGGCGTTTCCGGGGCCTTCTGGGGGCTGATCGGTGGTGGACTGATGATGGCGTTGCAGCGGGTGGTGAAGCGTGGTTAGATAGGATGCTTATTGTTTTAAAGAAATATTACTTATGGATTTCGAATTCGATCCTGCCAAAAGTGAAAGTAACAAAGACAAACATGGAATAGATTTCGTCGAAGCAAGAGCGCTTTGGCTGGACAAGAAAAGACTCGTTGTTCCTCTCGAAACCACTTCGGAAGAGCGGTATATTATGATCGCGCAATTGCGAGGAAAGTGCTGGAGCGCGGTTTACACCTACAGGAATGACCGGTTGCGAATCATTTCCGTCAGGCGTTCCAGAGACAAGGAGAAGCAGCGTTATGAAGACGATCAACGCTGAAGATTTCGACAAGAAATTCGACGATGGCGAAGATTTGGACGATTATATCGACTGGTCGAAGGCCGGCCGTCCCGGCTTGGAAATGGTTCACGTCGATATCGATCTTCCTGAAAAGGTTTTGCGCAGAGTGGATGCGGAGGCAGCACGCCTTGGCATGACGCGTCAGTCCCTGATGGCTAAATGGATCGCCGAAAGGCTGGAGACCGGCAGGGTCGGAAAATAAGACCGCACCTCACAAGATCACTTGTCAGACCGCCAGCCGCTGTTTATACACGTCGCCATGAGCAACCGCATCGAAACCATTTCCGGCATGAGCGCGCAGATTTCTGCGAAGGCCTCGCCGTGCGGTGCACTCTCGCTTCTTAGCCTCGACCTTACACGCGGTTGCCGGGTCCAGTGAGGAGCGCCCGGCGGCCGGAAGCCCGCTGGCGCAAACGCTCCTCATCTCGAAATCTCATTTTATACTGGATTTAGGCCCTCAAGGGCCGCGCATCCGCCGATGGCATCAAGACGCCCGCGGACTGCGCAAGGAGGAAGCGACATGGACGGCAAGATCACCAATATTTCCAAGGGCATGAACGACGCGAGCGTGAAGTATCGCCCTTACCCGACCATCAACATCCCTGACCGCACCTGGCCCGGCAAGACCATCGACAAGGCACCGATCTGGTGTTCGGTGGACCTGCGCGACGGCAATCAGTCGCTGGTCAACCCCATGGGTCACGATCGCAAGGCCCGTATGTTCAAGCTGCTGCTGGAGATGGGCTTCAAGGAAATCGAGATCGGTTTTCCTTCGGCTTCGCAGACGGACTTCGATTTTGCCCGCTGGTGCGTGGAACAGGGTAATGTGCCTGACGATGTTTCCCTGCAGGTGCTGGTGCAGTGCCGCCCGGAACTGATTACCCGCACCTTCGAAGCGCTGCAAGGCGCCAACAAGCCGATCATCCATTTTTACAATTCCACCTCCGAACTGCAGCGTCGCGTGGTGTTCGGCAAGGACGTGCACGGCATCAAGCAGATCGCCGTTGATGCGGCAAAGATGATCACCGACATGGCGGCCAAGGCTGGCGGCGGTTTCCGCTTCGAATATTCGCCAGAGAGCTTTACCGGCACCGAGCTGGAAGTGGCGCTGGAAATCTGCAACGCCGTGGTCGAGGTGGTGAAGCCGACGGCGGACAACAAGCTGATCCTGAACCTGCCTTCCACGGTGGAAATGGCGACGCCGAACATCTATGCCGACCAGATCGAATGGATGTGCCGCAATATCGATAATCGCGAAAACGTCATCATCTCGCTGCATCCGCATAATGACCGTGGCACGGGCATTGCCGCAACCGAGCTGGGCCTGATGGCCGGTGCGGACCGCGTCGAAGGCACGCTGTTCGGCAATGGCGAGCGCACCGGCAATGTCGACGTCGTGACGCTGGCGCTGAACATGTATACGCAGGGTGTCGATCCCGAGCTGGATTGCCGCGATATCGAGCGCATCAAGGCGGTCTATGAATATTCCAACGAGATGACGATCCCCGAGCGCCACCCTTATGTCGGCGAGTTGGTCTACACGGCCTTTTCCGGCTCGCATCAGGATGCGATCAACAAGGGCATGAAGGCGATCAAGGTCGCCAACCATCCCGTCTGGGAAGTGCCCTATCTGCCGATCGACCCGAAGGATGTCGGCCGTTCCTACGAAGCGATCATCCGCATCAACTCGCAATCCGGTAAGGGCGGTATCGCCTATATTCTGCAGCAGGATTACGGCATCAACCTGCCGCGCAACCTGCAGGTGGAGTTCCGCGAGGATATCCAGCGCATCACCGATGAAGAGGGTGTCGAACTGCCGGCCAAGCGCATCTATGAGCGTTTTATCGAACGTTACGTGACGCAGCCGAATGCGCGCATCAAGTTCGTGGATCACCACACCTATCCGGCCGGCGATTTCAAGGGTGTGCGGATTGTCGCTGCCGAGATTACCGATAATGGCGAGGTGAAGCGCATCGAGGGCAAGGGAACCGGTCCGATCGACGGGTTCATCAATGCGCTGTCGGTCTATCTCGGGGTTGATCTGTCGGTGAATGATTATTCGGAGCATTCGCTGCAGCATGGCTCGAATGCCTCGGCGATCGCTTATGTCGAGATGGAGCATCCGGGTGGTAAGCTGTTTGGGGCGGGGATCAACACGAATATCGTGGCGGCTTCGCTGGAGGCGATCGTTTCGGCGGCCAATCGGGTGCTGGAAGAGCGGGCGCGGTAAGTTTGGCTCGGAGGTTGGGGCGAGGCACCCCCCTCTGCCCTGCCGGGCATCTCCCCCTCAAGGGGGGAGATCGACTCGAGGGTAGGTCTCGCCCATCTCAACGTTTGCGAATGAAGTTGCGGTAGCGCCTCCTGCTGATCTCCCCCCTTGAGGGGGAGATGCCCGGCAGGGCAGAGGGGGGTATGCCCCACCCACCGACATCACGGCCCGATCTCTACTCCCCTAACCGCGAAAACCCCAGCGGCCGCCCATTCTCATAAAACACCCGCACATCCTCAAGCGCCACACCCGTCCCCGTCTCATTGAGGCTGTGCCGTTCGCAGGCAACGTTCCATGTGCCGGGACCACCGGAAATGTTGAAAAGATTGTAAGCCGCACGCGGTTTCTCACCGCCCGGACCCTGGCTGGCGGAGGAAATGCCGACGACCGGGATGTGGTCCAGCCCGTGATGTGTATTCAGCCAATAGACCGTGTTGAGATGGGTATGACCATGCAACACAAGCTCCGCACCGCCGACCCCGAGTGCTGCGGCGAAACGGCGTATGCCGATCATGCGTTTGTGGGTGGCGGTGGCCCCCCGGATCGGCGGATGATGGATCATCACCACCCGGAACAGCCCCCGCTCACCAGCTTTTTTCAAAAGTTCCGCCGTGGCGCGCGCCTGCCGGTTGCCGAAATAGCCGGTGGCGGAGAAGGGCGGCGTGGCAATCGAGGTCGAACAGCCGATCAGCGCCACGGGGCCACGCACGCGCATATAGGGAAAAATCTTGCGGTCATCGTCCCATTCCGGCGGGTCGCCATCGCCGCGCACATAGGGGTACCAGGCCTGCATGGCCTTGTCGTGCGCGCCGGAAACATAGGCGTCGTGATTGCCGGGAACCACCGAAGTCTTTTCAGGATCGCCCACTTCCTCCAGCCAGTCGGCGGCGGCGCGGATTTCGATGCCGGTCGCAAGATTGACGAGATCGCCGGTAATAGCGAGATGATCCGGTGATTTGGTCTCAAGATCGTCGAGCAGCTTTTCCAGCGTATCGGTGAAGAGATGCTTGCGGCGGTTGCGGTGCCAGTTGACAAAACCGGTGATACGCTTGGATGCAAGTTCCCGGAAAGTGAGCTTTGGCAATGGCCCTAAATGGACGTCTGAAATATGCGCAAGTTTGAACATGGCGGCAGAGATAACCTATGATATGCGGCACGTCCAATAAAAGCCTGCCAGCGGGGAGAAACCAGGGTGAATGACGAGACAACCGGGCAGAAGGCCCGTCCGTTCCACATGCGTGTCTTCGTCCGCTTTCTGCATTTCATTTTCCTGCTCACACGGGGTGCCACGCTTGGCGTGCGTGCGGCCTGTTTCGATGAAAAGGGCAGGATTTTTTTGGTGCGGCACACCTATTTGCCGGGCTGGTATCTGCCGGGCGGCGGGGTGGAGCGTGGCGAGACGCTGGTCGCGGCACTGCACAAGGAAATCCGCGAGGAAGGCAATCTCGAAGCGGCTTCAAAGCCTGAGCTTTTCCACGTCTATCTCAATCTGGAAGGCAGTAATCGCGATCATGTCGCGCTTTACCGGCTTGATGTCACCCAGACCCGGCCGAAAAAGCCGGATCATGAAATTGCCGAAAGCGGCTTTTTCGATCTTTCGGCTTTGCCGGAAGGGGTGACAGCCGCCACCCGCCGCCGCCTCGCCGAACTTGCCGGCGAAACGGAAATCGCCGACCACTGGTAGCGGCGGGAGGCGTTCCGTCAGGAAAGCGCCTCGCGGCCATGGGCCATGGTCAGGTCCAGCTCCGGGCCGACGGGCACGATGCCGGTCGGGTTGATGGTGCGGTGGCTGCGGTAATAATGCTCCTTGATGTGGCGCATGTCGACCGTATCAGGCACGCCCGGCGTCTGGTAGAGATCGCGCAGGTAACCGGTCAGATGCGGATAGTCGTGGATGCGGCGGATGTTGCACTTGAAATGGCCGACATAGACGGGGTCGAACCGCACCAAAGTGGTGAACAGGCGCCAGTCCGCTTCCGTCTGTTCTGAACCGAACAGGAAGCGCCGATCCTTCAGGCGATTTTCTAGCATGTCCAGCGTTTCGAACACCTTCACGGCGTTCTGCTGGTAGGCATCCTGTGTGGTGGCGAAACCGGCCTTGTAGACGCCGTTATTGACGGTGTCGTAGATGACGTCGTTCAGCGCATCGATTTCGGCGCGCAGCGCCTCGGGGTAATAATCGGCTTTCGATCCGGTGAGATCGTTGAAGGCAGAGTTGAACATCCGGATGATTTCCGCGGATTCATTGGAGACGATGGTGCCGCGCTGTTTGTCCCAGAGGACCGGCACGGTGACGCGCCCGGAATAGTTGGGGTCCGCCTTGGTGTAGACCTGCCAGAGCGTGGAGGAGCCGAACAGGTGGTCTTCCGTCGCGCCCGGCGTGCGCTCGCCCTCAGGCTTGAATTCCCAGCCGTTTTCCAGCATCAGCGGATCGACGACGGAGACGGAGATCAGGTCCTCCAGCTTTTTCAGCTTGCGGAAGATCAGCGTGCGGTGCGCCCAGGGGCAGGCGAAGGAGACGTAGAGGTGGTAACGATCCTTCTCCGCCGCAAAGCCGCCTTCTCCGGAAGGGCCGGGGGCTCCATCTGCTGTGACCCAGTTGCGGAATTGCGAAGCGCTGCGCTTGAAGTGCCCCTTGGTTTCCTTGGTGTCGTACCAGACGTCTCTCCATACGCCTTCCACCAGCATGCCCATGACGATCTCCTTGTGTGTTTCCTTGACCGCGATCCTACCTGTTTTGCGCGACGCCGCGAACCCGCAAGGCATTGAACAATGCGTTTCCGGTCCTGCACGGGCTGAATGGGATGGCCTCGAGATTTGTTCTGGACGGGTGGGAATTTTCCTGATAATTGCGATTTTCACAAATCTGAGGAAATTACTGACTATGATCGAACCACGGATGCTCCGACGACGCTGACGCTCCTGAACGCCCTTACCGGCGCAGCCGTCATCTATTGTCGCATCCGCATTTTGGAAGTTTCGGTCTCTTCATGTCCAAGCACGATCTTGTCTACCTCACCGAGGACGCGTCGCACGACGCCATCATCGACGTCATCAACGAAGAAGCATTTGGTCCCGGCCGGCACACCCGTGCGGCAGCGCGCATTCGCGAGCAGGGGCCACATGACCGGTCGCTGTCCTTCGTCTGCGCCGATGATGGCGAAACCATCGCCTCGGTGCGCATGACGCCGGTTCTGGCCGGCGGGGTGAAGGGCCATATGCTCGGCCCGCTCGCGGTGCGGCCCTCGCACAAGAATATGGGCATTGGCAGGGAACTCGTCCGGATCGCCATTGCGGCGGCCCGGCGCAAGGGCTCCGAGGCCGTTATCCTGATCGGCGATCCGCCGTATTACATGCCGCTCGGTTTCGAGAAGGTCGCTTATGCGGCGCTCGATTTTCCGGGTCCGGTCGACCCGAACCGGGTGCTGGTGGTGCCTGTTGGTGACAACGTGCACCAGCGGCTGAAGGGCAAGATCGGCTGGCGCAAATGCGAGGCCGCCATGCCTGCGGCGGCGGCGGATGAGGGTTTTGAGGAGCCTCTCAGGGTTTACGGCTGAGGGTTTTCTGCAAGGCAGCTTTGCCTTCTCTCGCCAGTGCTTCTGTCTCCCCTCATTCCTGTGCTTGTCACAGGAATCCAGCCGACGCGCGTCTGCGCGACGCGAGGACTCTTTTCAACCCAAGGACTTGGGCTGGCTGGATCCCTGTGACAAGCACAGGGATGAGGGTCGCCTATCGTTACGCCGAGCATTTCGTTCCAACCGTGCGCCCCCTACCACAGAATTCAATTCCGTTTCCTCCGCCTATACGATAGCAAGTGAAAGTCGATTACGGCGAAGGGGCGGGGCATGACGGCAATCACCATGAACGATGCGCTGGAGCGCGCGGGCGCGGGCGCCTATCAGCGGCGGCTGATGGGCATATTCGGCCTCGTCTGGGCGGCGGATGCCATGCAGGTTCTGGCGGTTGGTTTCACCGCAGCCTCTATTGCGGCGACCTTCGGGCTGACGGTGCCGCAGGCGCTGCAGACCGGCACGGCATTCTTTTTCGGCATGTTGTTGGGCGCTGCCGGTTTCGGGCGGCTGGCGGACCGGTATGGGCGTCGCCGGGTGCTGATCATCACCGTGGCCTGCGATGCCCTGTTCGGCGTGCTTTCGATATTTTCGCCCGATTTCACCATTCTGCTCGTCCTGCGTTTTCTCACTGGTGCGGCCGTGGGCGGCACGCTGCCGGTGGATTATGCGATGATGGCCGAGTTCCTTCCGGCAAAGAACAGGGGCCGCTGGCTGGTCTTTCTTGAGGGCTTCTGGGCTGTCGGAACACTGATCGTGGCGCTGGCTGCCTGGGGTGCAAGCCTTGCCGGCGTGGCCGATGCCTGGCGTTACATTTTTGCCGTGACGGCTTTCCCGGCCGTTCTTGGTCTCGGCCTGCGTTTTCTGGTGCCGGAATCGCCGCTTTACCTGCTGCGCAGCGGGCGATTGGACGAAGCCAAGGCCGTCGTCAACCGTATGCTGGTGACGAATGGCCGCGCGCCTCTCGATGCCGGAATAGGGCTCTTCCAGCCTGACGTGACCAAGGGACAGGGGATATTTTCACCGGCGCTCCGGCAGCGCAGCATCATGATCCTCGCCATCTGGTTTCTCGTCTCCGTCTCTTATTATGGTGTCTTCACCTGGATGCCGGCAAAGCTGGCGGGAGACGGTTTCGGTTTCGTGCGCGGTTACGGGTTTCTGGTACTGGTGGCGCTGGCGCAGATCCCCGGTTATGCGCTTGCCGCCTATGGTGTTGAAAAATGGGGCCGCAAGCCGACGCTGATCGGTTTTTGCCTGCTCTCCGCACTCGGCTGCCTGCTCTTCACGCTCGCCACCGGTGGTGCGATGATCGCCGCCTCGCTTCTCATCATGAGCTTTGCACTGCTCGGCACCTGGGGTGCGCTTTATGCCTTCACGCCGGAACTTTACCCCACGGAGTCACGGGCGACCGGTATGGGCGCTGCGGGCGCCATGGCAAGGCTCGGCGGCCTGCTGGCACCATCACTGCTCGGTTATGCCATTGCGCAGGGGTTTGGGGTCGCGATCGGCATCTTTGCCGGGCTGCTGGTACTGGCCGCCGTTGCGGCGACCATGATCAATGCGGAAACACGGCAGGTGGCGCTGACCTGACCGTAGGCTATCAGTAACGTTTCTCCAGCCACGTGATCGACTGGCCGGTGGAAAGCGGCGCGAGTGCCCCGATCTTCGTGAAGCCGAAACGTTCGTAGATTTTCAAGGCGTCCGGGTTCATCGTGTCGATATAGGCGCCCATGCAGCCGCGTTTTTTCGCTTCCGCCTCTGCCATTGCGAGTAGCTTCGGGCCGGCGCCCTGGCCGCGCATGGCTTCGGGCACGAAAAGAAGCTGCACATAAAGCCAGCCGCGCGCTGTATATCCCACCAGACCGCCGGTGACGGCATTGTCGTCGTTGCGGATGGTGATGTTGAGGTCGCGTTTGTCGCTTTCGCCGAAACGGGCGAGATTATAGGCTATCAGCGGATCGCGGATGGCCTTTTCGGCTTCTGCATCCGCGACATCACTCAAAACGAAATTCATGCTGTTCTTCTCCAGACGCCGGGCGGCGACCGATTTGCGTTTCAATCGGAGACGGAGAAACCCGGCGCTGCCGCCGGGTTAAAGCGCCTTTACCGGCCCTCACGCCACCAGAGAGCGGAGAAGGCAAGCAGCAGGGCACCAAGCCCGGCAAAACCGGCAAAGAGCGGCAGGGTATTGACGCCTTTCAGCACCGTCTCGTCGGTCAGGCGTATCAGCATGCGGTCCTCGTCCGCAACCCTGATGTCACCGCGGACAGGCAATATATCCGGCAGCGCGATGCGGCCGGAATTATCGGCCACCCGGTGCACGCTGCCCTTGGTGGCCTCGGCCAACGGTTTCAGCGTTTCGGTGGTTGAAATCATCGCCTTGAACTCCGGCGCATCCACCGCGCCGACATGGACAAGGGTGGTGAAATCGCCGTTCTTGATCTCGAACAGCCCGGTTTCATCCATGCGGCGCTCGATTTTGTAGAGACCGGGCTCAGTGGTGGTGAAGGCCATGTTCTCGGTCTTGCCGGAGGGGAAACGCACGCTTGCCTGACCGGGATCGTCGCCGATGGTCTGGCGGGTGATTTCCAGTGTGCGACCGTTGGCCCGTGCCGTCAGCGCCTCTTCCTCAAGCTCGGGTTCCTTCATCAGCCAGTGGGCGATGCGGCGATAAAGCGCCACATGCGGGCCGCCGCCTTCAAAACCGCGCGCCCAGAGCCAGCCCTGATCCGACAGAAGCATGGCGACACGGCCTTCGCCCTGACGGTTCAGCACCAGCAGCGGGTCTTGTCCGTCGCCCAGCATCACGGTCTGGCCCTGCGGCGGGTCAACGCTGATGGTGCGGAACCAGCGGCCCCATTGCGGCGGCTCGTTGCCGGAGCCATCGAGACCACGGGTGACGGGGTGTTTCTTGCCCGCTTCCGAAAGGCGGGGATAGAATGCCGCCTGATGCACCTGGCCGGTTGGTTGCGCCGGCAGCACGGAGGCGAGCGGCGTCATGGCAATCGAATCCTGACCGGCATGTTCGGGGCCGGCTGCGATCAAGAGCGCGCCGCCCTTTTCGACATATTGGGCGATGTAATCGTAATAAAGGATCGGCAGCACACCGCGATGCTGGTAGCGGTCGAAGATGATGAGGTCGAAATCCTCGATCTTTTCGACAAACAATTCGCGGGTCGGGAAGGCGATCAGCGAGAGCTCGTTGATCGGCGTGCCATCCTGTTTTTCCGGCGGGCGCAGAATGGTGAAATGTACCAGATCGACCGAGGCGTCGGATTTCAGGAGGTTACGCCAGGCCCGTTCGCCGGCATGGGGCTCGCCGGAGACGAGCAGCACGCGCAGGTTCTGGCGGATGCCTTCGATCAGGTGAACGGCGCGGTTGTTCGCAGCAGTCACTTCGCCGGGAAGCTCGGCGACGGAAAATTCCATGACGTTGTTGCCGCCACGCGGAACCTTGAAACTGAACGGCGTCGGCTGGCCGGGTGTGGCCTGAAGCGTGGCGATTTCTTCGCCATTCATCTTCACCGTCACTTCCGCCGAGCCGCCGCCTGCGGGGCGGCCGTCATCAAACACACGCAGCGTCAGCTGCTGTTCCTCGTTGACGATGCCGAAGCGCGGGGCACGGACGATCTCGATGCGGCGGTCGAATTCATCGGCCTTGCCGGTGATCAGCCCATGCACGGGGGCGCGGAAGCCGAGCGCCTGTTCGGCATTGGGCAGGGCATTCGGGATATCGTGGATCTGGCCGTCGCTGAGGAAGATCGCGCCGCCGACGCGGGACGGCGAGACATCGGAAACGGCCGAGGAAAGGGCCGAGAAAAGCTGCGTCGAGGGGGAATCGCTCTCACCATCATCGCGCACTTCGACGATGCGCGGTTCGATACGCGGGAAGCGCGACAGCCGGTCTTTCAGCGTCTCCAGCGCCGTATCGGTCATTTGCGGCCGGTCCTGTACGTCCTGGCTCTGCGAGCGGTCAACGATGACGGGCACGATGGTGGAAAGCGGCTCGCGTTCCTCCTGCGTCAGAAGCGGATTGGCTATTGCCGCAAGCAAGGCGGCAAGCGCCAGCCCGCGCAGCCATGCGCCACGCACGCCACGCCACAGGCCGATGAAGGAGAGCGCAAGAGCGGCGACGGCCAGAACGGCGATCACGATCCACGGCAGGAATGGGGAGAAGGTCAATGTCATGTCACTGCCCCAACCGTTCGAGAAGTGCGGGAACGTGAACCTGATCGGCCTTGTAGTTGCCAGTCAGCATATACATCATGATGTTGACGCCGGAGCGGAAGGCGTGTTCGCGCTGCATCTCGTCCGGCGGCACGGTGGGCAGAACCGGCGCCCCCTGCGGATCGACGGCCCAGGCGCCGGCGAAATCATTGCCCGTTATCATGATCGGCGTCACGCCATCGCCGGAAGAGGAGAGGCCCGAGTTGGTCTTGGCGGCTCCCTGTCGCGATTCCACCCAGAGTGGCGAACCATTGTAACGGCCGGGGAAATTGGTGAGCAGGTAGAAGGACCGCGTCAGAACGTGGTCTTCCGGCACAGGCTCCAGCGGCGGAATATCGATATTGGCAAGGATCGCCTGCAGGCGTTCGCCATTGGGGCTGGTCGCGCCGGTATCGAGCGAAGAGAACTGGTCGCGTGTATCGAACAGCACGGTGCCGCCGGCGCGCATATAGGCGTCGATGCGCGAAATCGCGGCGCTCGACGGCATGGGGGCCGTCGCCGATACCGGCCAGTAGATGATCGGGTAGAAGGACAATTCATCCTTGGAAATATCCAGTCCAACCGGCTGGCCGGGTTCCAGCGTGGTGCGCCAGGTCAGGAATTCGCTGAGACCCTGGAGACCCTGCTCGGAAATGCGGTCGACATCGTCTTCGCCAGTGCGGACATAGGCAAGATGGGTGGTGTCCAGCCGCTCGAAAATCTGCTCGTCGCCCGGTTTTGGGTCATCGGCGCGCGCGTCCGTTGGGGACATCGCGGCGAAGGCGCCAAACGCCAGAAGCATTGTGGCGACCGTCGCGCTGCGGGCTTTCGGCAGGCGTGCGAAAGCGCCGTTCATGAAGAGCACGATCAGGCTATCGGCAATCAGCATCAGGAAGGCGGCGATGAATAAAGCAGGGCGCAGCGATTTCGCGGTTTCGCCGATCAGCGCTTCACTGGTGGTGCTGACACCGGCGATGGATGCGTCAAGCGGGCGCAGCGTCGCACCTGCGGGCAGGAGATTGAGAGCCACGAAACCATCCTCTGTGCCGTAAAGGCCGGGGGGATTGTCGAAACCGGTGCGCGGTGGCTGGCCGGCGCGCATTTCCAGCGGACGGGCAGTGCCGATTTCGGCAGACAGAGCGCCTTCGGCCGTCAAGAGGCGGAACGGGGGCAGGGCTGCGGCCGGGGCATTGGCGGAAGCCGAAGCGCCGCCCGCTTTCGACAATTGCACGATACGGCGCAGCATATCGACGAAATGGCCTGAGATCGGCAGGTCGGACCAGCTTGCCTCGGCGCTGACATGGAAGAGCACGATGCGACCTGCCTCGACAGTGCGGGTGGTGACGAGCGGCGTGCCGTCGGCAAGGCTTGCCCAGGTGCGTTCAGCCAGATCGGGTGTCGGTTCGGCGAGAACCTGGCGTTTGACGAGAATGCCATCTGCCTTCGGCATGCCGGCGAAAGCGCCGAAATTCGGGAAATCGGCAAGCGGTTGCGGCTCTGCCCAGGAGAGCGCGCCGCCAAGCGCGCGTTCACCCTGCCGGAGCGTCACCGGCACCAGCGGATCGTCGGCCGGGGCCGCTGCAAGGCGCGGACCGGCAAAGCGGATCAGTGTGCCGCCGGCTGCAAGCCAGCGCTGCATCGGCTCATAGGTTTCCTGTGGCAGTCGGCCAATATCGGCCATGACGATGACTGACGGATTGGATTGCAGGATTTCCGGGATTGCCTGCGCCAGATCGGCCTGCCGCTGTGGAATGAGGTCGACAAAAGGTTGAAGCGCGCGGCTGATATAATAAAGCGGCTGCAGCAGTGGCTGGAAATCATTGCCGGTTTCGCCGGCCAGCAGCGCCACGCGGCGGCGGCGGAAACCGTCGTCCAGCAGATGCACGGCGCCAGCCGTCGAAACGCCTTCGAGGGAGAGGCGGGCGAAATCGTTGCGCAGTTCGAAGGGGGCTTCCACCGTTGCCGTTGTTTCGGCCTCGCCGGGGGCGAAACTGGCCGTGCCATTGGCGAGAATGCGGCCCTGGCTGTCCTGCGCATTGACGGTAAGCCGGGCGGTTTCGGCCGTGTCGAGCCGCGAAAGGGTGACGCTCATCGTATCGGCATTGTTGGTGGCGCCGGTAATGGCGGCGATGGCCTTGCCGTCGCCCTTCACGATGCGGAATTCGGCGGGCGAGAGGCTGGCAAGCGTTCTCATCGCGTTTTCATCCTGCGCGGTCTGAACACCATCGGCAATATAAGCGAGCGTGCCGGGGGTTGTGCCGTTCAGCGCCTCGGTGATGGCTTCGGCCGTGCGCACGCGGTCCGGCATCAGCGGTTTCGGCTTGGCGGCGGCGAGCTTTTCCAGCGCCACGGCTGTCGTTCCCGATACGGCATCATGTTCGGCATCGGCGGTGAAGCTGATGGAGACGGGGCGGTCGGCCCGCTCCGCATCGCCGATCAGGGCCTGTGCGGTGGCCACGCGTCTTTCCCAGTCGGGTGCGGCGGCCCAGCTGTTGTCGACCACCAGCACCAGCGGGCCGCTGCCGGCGATGCTGTTGTTGCGCGGGTTCACCACCGGATCGGCCAGCGCAAAAATCACGGCGGCGGCAAGCGCCATGCGCAAAAGGGTCAGCCACCACGGGCTTTTCGACGGTGTTTCCTCGCGTTTCAGCACCGTCGCCAATATCTTCAGTGGCGGAAACACTTCCGCCTTGGGGCGCGGCGGGGTGAGCCGCAGCAGCCACCAGATGGCGGGCAGCGCCAGCAGGCCGAAGAGGATATAGGGGCTGGTGAAGACGAAAGGCAATGCGCTCATCGGTGCCCACCGCCCTGTGCCGGCGCGCCGGAAAGATACATGTGAACGGCCACAAGCGCCTCGGAAGCCAGATGATCGGTGCGGTGGAAGACGAAGTTCCAGCCGAGACGGCGCAGCGACGAGGACAGCGCCTCGCGTCTTGCGAGATAGGCGCGGGTGTAATCCTCGCGAATGGTCTCGGCGCGGCCAGACACCAGTTTTTCGCCGGTTTCCGGATCGGCAAACTCGGTACGGCCGGAATAGGGGAAGGTTTCTTCGGCCGGATCGGCGATTTCCACCACATGGCCACGCAGGCCGCGCCGGGCGAGAGGCGAAATCCGCTCCATCACGTTTTTCGCATCATCGAGAAAATCGCCAATCAGAACAATGTCGCTCGCGCCGCGGATCATGCCCGTTTCCGGCATACCCGTTGTCAGCGGCGCGTGCATGATGGCGGCGGCCAGGCGTTCGGCGGCGTTTCTGGCCGAGACCGGCTCCATGATGCCGGGGCAGCCGATGCGTTCACCCGAGCGCGCCAGGATTTCCGCCAGCGCCAGCATCAGCACCAGCGCCCGGCTTTCCTTGGAGACGTAGCCGAGGGTGGACTTGAACATCATCGACGGCGACATGTCGGCCCAGAGCCAGATGGTGTGAGCTGCCTCCCACTCCCGGTCGCGCACATAGGTATGGTCGTCGCGGGCCGAGCGCCGCCAGTCGATGCGCGACAGGCTTTCGCCTTCGGCATAGGGGCGGAACTGCCAGAAATTTTCGCCGATGCCGCGTTTGCGGCGGCCGTGCCAGCCGGCGGTGACGGTGTTGGCGATGCGCTTTGCCTCGACCATGCAGTCCGGCACCAGTGCGGCACGCTGGCGCGCGCGCGCCAGAACTTCGCTACCCGGCGTCTTGTCTACGATCTGGCCGATGGATGCCACAGGCACTCCTTTCGCGAAAGGTTAGGTTCGCGTCTTTTAATTCTTCGCCTGTTCCACGAGGGCTGCGATGACATCGCGCACCGACATGCCTTCGGCACGGGCCGCGAAAGTCAGCGCCATGCGGTGCTCCAGCACCGGTTCGGCAAGCGCGTAGACATCATCCAGCGACGGCGCGAGCCGGCCTTCATAGAGCGCACGGGCGCGGGCCGTCAGCATCAGCGACTGGCCGGCGCGCGGGCCCGGGCCCCAGACAACATTTTTGTCGGTGAGTTTGTTACCATGGCCGGGGCGGGCGGAGCGGACGAGCGACAGGATCGCATCCACAACCTTGTCGCTGACCGGCATCTGGCGGATGAGGGCCTGAATTTCCATCAGGCGTTCTGCGCCGATCACCGGGCGCGCTTCGCCCGAGGCGGTGCCAGTCGTGTCGAGCAGAATCTGGCGTTCGGCGGCCAGTTCGGGATAATCGACGTCCACCTGCAGCAGAAAACGGTCGAGCTGGGCTTCCGGCAGCGGATAGGTGCCTTCCTGTTCCAGCGGGTTCTGGGTGGCGAGAACGTGGAACGGCTTCGGCAGCTCATAGGTCTGGCCGGCCATGGTGATGTGGTATTCCTGCATGGCCTGCAGCAGTGCCGACTGCGTTCGCGGGCTGGCGCGGTTGATTTCGTCGGCCATCAGCAGTTGGCCGAAAATCGGACCCTTGATGAAACGGAAGGAACGGCGGCCGTTTTCATCCTGGTCCATCACTTCGGAGCCGAGAATATCCGAGGGCATCAGGTCCGGGGTGAACTGAATGCGGTTGGCATCGAGGCCAAGCACGGTGCCGAGCGTGGTGACGAGCTTGGTCTTGGCGAGGCCGGGCACGCCAACGAGCAGCGCATGGCCACCGGAAAGGATGGCGAGAAGCGTGTTCTGCACCACTTTTTCCTGGCCGAAAATGACCTTTGAGACTTCCGTGCGGATGGCCGCTATGTCGGAAAGCGCCTTTTCGGCCGAGGCGACGATGGCCTTTTCATCGAGGATTTCGCCGGTATTCATCACGCCCATGTCGCTCTCCTCATACCTTCGCCGCTCTCACAGTCGCATCCCGGTTTTGCTGGTAGCAGGTCGGGACGGATTTTGCGCTGCATATAGCTTATTGCTCTCTTGGCCGCTGACAAGCGCCATTCGAATGACTATGTCGTGACTTAGTATTTCCTTATCGGCAAAGCGAGACTCGAATATGGCAGCGGAGACGATAAATTCGGCTGGTGATGCGGCAGGGCTTGCGGCGATGATTTCCCGCGCCGCCGAACAGACCGGTGACGCCAAGCGCGGACCGGCCCCGGTGGAGCGCTGGAATCCGCCTTTTTGCGGCGATCTCGACATGGAAATCCGGGCCGATGGCACATGGTTCTATCTCGGCACCCCCATCGGCAGGGCACCTCTGGTGCGGCTGTTTTCCACGGTTCTGCGCAAGGATGAGGATGGCAAAACCTATCTCGTAACTCCTGTGGAAAAAGTGGGCATCCGCGTGGTGGATGCGCCTTTCGTGGCCGTGGAGATGAAGGCGACTGCGGGAGACGAGGACGGCGAGCCGCTGCTGACCTTCCGCACCAATGTCGGCGACGTGGTGGAGGCGGGACCGGAGCATCCGCTGCGCTTTGAGATTTTCGGCGAAAACCGTGAATTGAAGCCCTATATTCTGGTGCGCGGGCGGCTGGAAGCGCTCGTCTCGCGGGCTGTGATGTATGATCTCGTCGCCCTTGGCGAGGTGATCGACGTGGATGGCGTTGAGATGTTTGCCCTGCGCTCCGGCGGGATGATCTTTGCCATGATGCCCGCCAAGGAACTGGAACGGCTTTCGCAATGACGATGACGACAATGGGCCTCAAGGCATTTACCGCTAGCGATTTCCGCCGCCGCGTGCTGCAGGACGGTGAAGGCGTGGCCGAGCGGGAAAATGGCGACCATGTGCTCAATCCGGGCGTAGTGCTCTCTGGTAACGGCATCCGGCTGAAGGATGCCGCCGTGCTGATACCGGTTATCGACGATGGCAACGATGCACGGGTGATCTTCACTCAGCGTACGGCAACGCTGCGCCAGCATTCCGGCCAGATTTCCTTTCCCGGCGGCGGCATCGATGCCGAGGATCGCACGCCGGAAGAGGCAGCGCTGCGCGAGACCGAAGAGGAAATCGGTCTTTCGCGGTCTTTCGTGGAAACGGTTGGACGGTTACCGGATTACATTTCCGGGACGGGATTTCGCATCAAGCCGGTGCTGTCAGTCATCCGCCCCGGTTTTGATTTGACGCTCAATCCCACTGAAGTGGATGAGGTTTTCGAGGTGCCGTTGTCCTTCCTGATGGACCCGGCCAATCACGGGCGCGGCAGCCGCATCTTTCAGGGGAAGGAGCGGTTTTTCTACGAAATGCCCTATGGCGAACGCTATATTTGGGGCATTACGGCGGGCATCGTGCGAACGATTTACGAGAGGTTTTATACATGAATAGCCTTGCCGGGCGGGACTGGTTTGAAAAACCGGCGCTGAAGCGCATCTTTACGCTTCTGAATGCCGATGGCGGCGAGGTGCGGATCGTCGGCGGCGCGGTGCGCAATGCGCTGATGGACCTGCCGGTCGTCGATGTCGACATGGCAACGACGCTAACTCCTGACGTGGTGGTTACGCGGGCAAAGGCGGCGGGTATCAAGGTTGTGCCGACCGGCATCGACCATGGCACGGTGACGCTTGTCATGGATGGCGAGGGTTACGAGGTGACGACGCTGCGGCGCGATGTCGAGACCAATGGCCGCCACGCGCAGGTGGCTTTCGGCACCGACTGGCAGACCGATGCGGAACGTCGCGACCTCACCATCAATGCCCTCTACGCCGACGAAAAGGGCGAGATCATCGATCTCATCGGCGGTTTTCCCGATATTGAAACCCGCACTGTGCGTTTCATCGGTGATGCGACGACGCGTATTGCCGAAGACTACCTGCGGATTCTCCGCTTTTTCCGTTTTTTTGCCCATTATGGTGCCGGCCGCCCGGATGCCGATGGCCTGAGGGCAAGCGCTCGCGCCAAGGACAAGCTGGCGACGCTTTCCGCCGAGCGGGTGTGGAGCGAGGTAAAGAAGCTGCTTTCCGCGCGTGATCCCTCGCGCGCTCTTCTGTGGATGCGGCAGTCGGGTGTTCTCTCCGAAATCCTTCCCGAAACGGAAAAATGGGGTATCGACGCCATTCACGGGCTGGTCGCGGCCGAACAGGCGCTCGGCTGGGCAGTGGACCCGCTACTGCGGCTTGCCGCCATTCTGCCCCCGGATCGGGACAGGCTGGCGGCCCTTGCTGCAAGGCTGAGACTATCGAAGGCCGAGGCGAGTTATCTGACCCATTGGGCCTCCGCCCCTGCCGCCGACCCCGAAATGAAGGAAACGGCGCTTGATCGGTTGCTTTACCGTCAGGGCGTCGAAGGTGTGAAGGCACGGCTGAAACTCGCGCTTGCCGCCGCCCGTGCCGATCTTTCGGCCGGTGATGCCATGCACAAGGTCGCGCGCCTTTCGACGTTGCTGACGAGGGCAGAGAAGTTCCGCAAGCCGGGTTTCCCGCTGAGCGGTGCCGATGTGATGGCCGCCGGCGTCGAGGCCGGTCCGAAGGTGGGCGAGGTGCTGAAAAGCCTCGAAGAAAAGTGGATCGACGTCAATTTCTCACTTGACCGGGCAGCGCTGACCGCCCGGCTGAAGGATATGCTTGAGAATTGAAGCCGTGTTCTACCTCATTCCTGTGCTTGTCACAGGAATCCAGCCGACGCGTGTCTGTGCGGCGGAGGGGTCTTTTCAGCCCAAGGACTTGGGCTGGCTGGATCCCTGTGACAAGCACAGGGATGAGGGTGGGTGGTAGCACCCGAAATGGCGCCTTCGGGCAAATGCGCTAAGCCGCATTTGCCTCGTCGCGGATGCGCGATTTGATGTTTTCGATCATGTTTTCACGGATGATGGTTTCGCCGTGGGCTGAGCGCATATGGTCCACGGTACGGCGCACCACTTCCGCGTCATCGTCGGCGCGGGTGTGCCAGGCACAGCCGGGAACAAGCGTTCCACATTCAAAAAGTCTCATGGTCTTGCCTCCCTGTTCAAGCGGGGAACAGCATTGATGTGATGCTGTCCCCCCGACAAGAAACGAACGTTCGCCGCTTATGTTCCAGAGCGGCGTCCGCCGAACCTGTTCAGGCCCCCATTCGGGCCCCTATTCGGGCATTGCCCAGCATTGGAAAACAGAGGATGTGCCCGCTGCCGGGATTTTTGTACGAGGCATTTCGTCATTATCGGCACGCTTCACCGTCTTGCCGGCCAGCGTGCGTTTTACCTGTTCGACATAAAAGGAATGCGGCAGTTCGCGATCGCCCGTAGCACGCATTTCCGCGGCCAGGCGGTCAATCAATTCGGGGGTATCGATGGATTGCTGTGCTGCCTCGGGGGAAGCAGAAATAGGCATGCTGTTCGAAGTAATCATGACGATAGCTCCTCCAGTACGTCTGCGGGAGGAGACTACCACTGCCTTGGTTTTTCCATAAGTCCTAATTTGCGCTATTTGCGACAAATTGGCTGATGAGCGTCAAATTTGCGTGAGGTTTTTTAAGGCCAGCGGACCACCGGTGGCAGGGAGGAGAGAATCGATTCGACATTGCCGCCGGTCTTTAGGCCGAAGATCGTGCCGCGATCGTAAAGCAGGTTGAATTCCACGTAGCGGCCGCGGCGGATGAGCTGCTCGTCGCGATCCTCTTCCGTCCAGTTCTGGTTGAAATTGGCGCGGACGATTTTCGGATAGACGAGGTTGAATGCGCGGCCGACATCCTGCACGAAGGTGAAATTGGCGTCCCAGCCGCCTTTCTCCTCTTCAGGGTGCAGCCAGTCGAAAAAGATGCCGCCGGTGCCACGCGGCTCGTCGCGGTGCTTCAGGAAGAAATATTCGTCGCACCAGCTCTTGTACCGCGGATAATCGGCGACCGGATGGCGATTGCAGGTGATTTCGAAGGCGCGGTGGAACAGCTGGGTATCCGGGTCCTGCTGCGTTCGCCTGCGGCCGAGCACCGGCGTCAGATCCGCGCCGCCACCGAACCAATGGCTGGTGGTGACGACCATGCGGGTGTTCATGTGCACGGCCGGCACATTGGGATTGACCGGATGGGCGATGAGCGAAAGGCCCGACGCCCAGAAGCGCGGGTCTTCTTCCGCACCGGGTATCTGCTTGCGGAACTCGGGCGAGAACTCTCCATAGACGGTGGAGGTGTGCACGCCAACCTTTTCGAAGACGCGGCCTTCCATCATCGACATCTTGCCGCCGCCGCCCTCGCCATTGTCGCGCAGCCAGTCCTTCTGCACGAAGCGGCCGGGCTCCTGATCGGACAGAGGACCGGTGAGTTCGTCTTCCAGGGTTTCGAAGGAGGCGACGATGGTGTCGCGCAGATGCTGGAACCACGCCTGGGCAACGGCCTTCTTGTCTTCGATGTCCTCGGGCAAGCCCTTCGGCAAGATTGGCCGTTCCATATCTTCTCTCTCCTGCGGTGAAGTCTGTTGCCCGCCGCGTCTAGCAGGTGTTTGCGCCGCGCACAAATTCGACTCGCCAAGGCGGCGCGCCGACACTATCTTTATCGATGTAGGTGCCAGAGGTGAATATCATGACGAAATTTGCCGGACCGCCCCTCGACGGGCTGAAGCGCAGGATTGCCAATCACCGCAGGGAACGCGAAAGCGCCGGCGGCGAACAGAAGCGTGACGGCATGTTCGTGCGCCAGACCTTCTGTCTTGGGCGTGAGGAGGCCCGCGCCAAGGCGCGCGAATGGTTCGACAGCTTTCCCAAGGCCGCCTATTGGACGGAAGTGGAAAGCTGGCGGCAGCTGGAAGGCGACCGCATCGAATTCACCATGCGGCGTCTGCCCTCTGCCGATTGAAATAGAATCAGGCGCGCGGTTCGGCGTAACGCAGGCGGCTTTCAATCAGCACACCGCTTTCATCCAGAATGGGATGCGCCACCGTTACAATATGAGCGTTGATGCGCTTCAAATCCCGCAGCATGTCGAGATGCAGCGAACTTGTCTGCATGCTTTCCGCCAGCCCGTCACGCAGACGCTCCAGATGGCGGTTGGAGGACTGTTTTTCGAGGCGGCGTATATCCACCTTGCTTTCCATCAGCCGGCGGGCAAGCTCGAAGTCGCCGGTCACCAGAATGCTCTGGGCGGCGCGCAGGTTCTCGATGGTCATGTCGAACAGGGTTTTCAGCTCTTCATAGCCGTCATCGGAAAATTTGAAGCTGTTCAGCACCTTCTTGCGGATCTGCTCGCAGATGCCCTTTTCGATGATATCGCCGATATGTTCGAGATTGATCGCATAATCGATGATGGCGATCGAACGGCGCGCTTCTTCGTCGGTCAGCCCCTTGCGGCCCAGTTGCGAGAGATAGACCTTCACCTCCTGCTGGCGGCGGTCGACTTTCTTTTCCAGCAGGGAGACTTCCTGAAGCGGTGCCAGATCATTATGCTTGAAGGCGTTTTCGGCGCGGATCAGCATCCGCTCGATGCTGTCGCCGACGCTCAGGACTTCGCGGGTGGCGTTGGCAAGCGCCACGACCGGCATATCAAGCGCCTGCTGGTCGAGGAAATTCGGGCCGTCTTCAGCCTTCGGATCGCCCGGCACGAGCTTTGCCATCAAATCGGATATCACACCGGAAAAAGGCCAGGCGAGTGTTGCCAGAATGACGTTGAAGATGAGGTGGGCATCAACAGGCAGTTTGGCGGGCGAAAGCGGCAATTGCTGCAAATACGTTGCGCCATAGGAGGCGAGCGGCATGGCAATCAGGCAGCCGATGGTGCGAACGACGAGATTGCCGATGGTGATGCGCCGCGCCGATGCCGGGCCGGAGAGCGTGGCGATCACGGGCGGAATGGCGCCGCCGAGATTGGCGCCGAGAATGAGAACGATGATGAGTCCGGTGGACAGCGTGCCGGTAGCGGCCAGTGACAGGATGAGTACCACGACGGCGAGACTGGAAGAAGAGACGAAAGCCAGCACGGCGGAAAAGATCAGCGCGACGGGCCATGCGCCATCAAGCAGGCCGATGAAGACGCCGAGCGCCGGCGAGGCGCGCATCGGTTCGGTCGCGCCACTTAGGAGATGCAGCGACAGAAGCATCAGGCCGATACCGATGACGGCGGTTCCGCCGCCCTGTCTGGCATTGGAACTGCCCTTTTTAAGGATAATGCCCGCTAGTATCAGCAGCGGCGACAGCCATTCGACGCCGGCCGCGACGATCCAGGCGGTAACGGCGGTGCCGACATTGGCGCCAAGCAGCACCACCTGCGCCATGCGCGGCTTGATGAGGTCGCGTTCGGCGAAGGAGGCGACGGTCAGCGCCGTCGCCGTCGAACTTTGCAGGGCGACGGTGGCGAAGAAGCCGGAAAAGAAGGAGCGCGGGCCATTCTGGGTGCCGGTGGCGAGCACGCTTCGGAGTTTCATGCCGAAAGCACGGGTGACGCCGTCCTTCACTTGGGCAAGGCCGAAGAGCAGCAGCGCAACGGCGCCGAGAAGGTTGACGATGACAATGGTGGATTGCATGCGACGTCTCCTCACGCCCGCCGGCGCACGGTCCCGGCGAGAGCGATTTTTATTGTCCGGCTAATCAGTATAGGAGCGCGCACGCTCACCGTACAGGCCGTGTTGCGACAGTTTCGCGGTAAAAGCAGTCAATTTTCATATTTGCCTGAAAAATTGGCTGCAAAGATGGCAGGTCAAGACCACGCCGTCTGGCGCAAGGCCTCGCCGGTGACCATCGCCGCCGACATGGCGACGTTGATCGAGCGCTGTCCGGCGACCATCGGGATGATGATTCGCTCATCCGCCTTGTCATGCACAGGGTCCGGCACGCCGGCACTTTCCCTGCCAAAGAGCAGGATATCATCGGCGCGATAGGTGATATCAGTATAGGGCAGGGCGGCCTTGGTGGAGGCGAGAACGAGGCGGCGACCGGTGGTTGCCCGCCATTCCTCGAAACGGTCCCAGCTGACATGGCGCGTCAGCGCCGCCGCCGCGATATAATCCATGCCCGCCCGTTTGAGATTGCGGTCGGAAATATCGAAGCCGGCCGGCTCGATGATGTCGACGCCAAGGCCAAGGCACGCCGCCAGCCGCAGGATGGTCCCCGTATTGCCGGGAATATCCGGCTGGTAGAGGGCGATCCGGATGTTGGACCCTGTTTCAGGCAAAATATCTGGCATGGTCTTCTCTTCGCATTCGGGACTGTCAGACCGATTATCACGGGTGAATGGCCTGTGACAGATGCGGCTGGGAAAAGTGCCTTTTTAAGACGGTTGGTCGCCGAATGTTCATTCGCATGACACATAGGCAGGTTACCCAATAACCAACCTATCGTCAGATAAATCAAAAGGTCCGGAATCGCCCAAGGGCGGTTTCGGATGGGATTTCTGTGCGCAGCAAAACGGGAAAAAAACCATGTCCGAACGGGTCAATTTCGTCCATCTGACCGATCTGCATATCGGTAATCCGCAGGTGCAGGATGATGATCTTTATTCCGAGACCTCGGCCACGTTGTCCGCTACGCTTGATCAGATCAAGGCGCTGGTGCCGCCGCCGGAATTCATCGTCGTCAGCGGTGACCTCACCAACCGGGGCGATGCCGGCAGCTATGAAGAACTCAAGCGGCTGATGGCTGAGGCAGAACTGGATGTGCCTGTTCTTTTCGCGCTCGGCAATCATGACCGCCGCGATGGCTTTTACCCTGTCATGCTCGGCCGTCATGAGGGCCTGGACGAGCCCTATGACCATGCCGAGGTGATTGCCGGTATCCACATCATCGTCATGGATACCAGCGTTCCGGGCAAGGTCGGTGGCGCTTTCGAACCCGGCCAGATCGAATGGCTGGAGGAGGAACTCGAAAACCACCCTGAACTGCCGAAGCTGCTGGTGATGCACCATGCGCCGGCGCTCGATTTCGACCGTCCCGAGGCGGAATGGGAATCCCTGTCCTTCGACGATACGGAAGCGCTGGACGAGCTGTTGTTCGAGCATGATGTCATCGGCATTTTGGCAGGTCATATCCATTACGACCGCATGTCGCACTGGCAGGGCATTCCGGTGGTGGTCGGCATCGGCCAGCATTTCGCCACCGATCCGCTATGGTTGCATGAGGGCGTGCGCATGTTGTCCGGTGCATCCTTCGCCATCGGCACGGTGCGAGACACGGGCCTGAGCGTGACGTTCGCGCCCCAGCCAAGCGATCGCCGGGAACTGAAGCGTCACACGCAGGCCGGCATGGCCGAGTTGATAAGCGAATATGAAGGCGCGCAGTCGCAGGACGCGGCTGAATAGGGTGACGCATCAGCATTTTGGGAGGGGTGGAGGCCTTCGCGGGTAAATCCGCCCGTTTGGCCCCGTATGCTGAAACGAACGCTTTTTCGCGCATTCCGTGTCTTTCCGACTGGTCAATGACTAATTTTTGCGCTACAAGGCCACATCTTCAACACCAGCCAAAGGAGGTTCTTATGGATAATTTCGTTCGCATTCGCCTCCTGGCCCCGGTAGCGCTGCTGCTGGCCTAGGTGTTGCCCCGCGGTTCAACCGCGTTTCCCATTTCTCGATTCGTCATGTGGCTGTTGCGGCCATGTTCAAAGACTTTTCCGTTCCGTCGTGAGCCATATTTGTGTCCGCTCACCATGTCACGATGGAACGATTGATTGCCGGAGCTTGGCCTATGTTTGGCTGGTTTGAAAAACGCCTCGATCCTTTTCCTTCTTCGACGCCGGATGTGCCGCCGAAGACGCTGTTGCCGTTCCTTTGGCACTATGTGAAGCCGGCCTGGCCATGGCTGCTGCTGCTCGGCTTGATGTCCATGGGCATCGCCATTGCGGAAGCCATGCTTTACAAATTCCTCGGCAACATCGTCGACTGGCTTTCCACGGCCAATCGCGAGACGTTTTTTGCCGATGAGGGCTGGCATCTGATGGTCATGGCGGGGCTGGTGCTGTTCCTGCTGCCGCTGATGGGCGCGATCCACACCATGACGATGCACCAGACGCTTGCCGGTAATTTCGGCATGATTGCGCGCTGGAAAATGCACCGTTTCCTGCTGCGTCACTCCATGAACTTCTTCGCCAACGAGTTTGCGGGCCGGGTTTCGACCAAGGTGATGCAGACGGCGCTGGCGATTCGCGAAGTGGCGCTGAAGGTTATCGACGTCTTCGTTTACGCGATCAGCTTCGTTGTTTCGATGCTGTTCATGGTCGCGGCGGCGGACTGGCGGCTGGTGATTCCGCTGCTGGTCTGGCTCGGTATCTATATGGCGATCCTTGCCTATTTCGTGCCGAAACTCGGCCGGCTGGCGCAGGAGCAGGCCGATGCGCGCTCGATGATGACGGGGCGGATCGTCGACAGCTATACCAATATCTCGACGATCAAGCTGTTTTCTCATGCGGGGCGTGAGGAAAGATATGCGCGTGAGGGCATGAATGTGTTCCTTGGAACCGTTCACCGCCAGATGCGCAAGATCTCCGGCTTCAACATCCTGATCGACCTCAACAATGCCGTGGTGCTGTTTTCCACGGCAACGCTTGGTCTTTATTTCTGGATGCAGGGTTCGGTGACGGCCGGTTCGGTGGCCATCGCCATCAGCCTTGCCATGCGCGTTAATGGCATGTCGCAGTGGATCATGTGGGAAGTCACCTCGCTGTTCGAAAATATCGGCACGGTCTATGACGGCATGTCGATGATGACGAAACCGCACGATATCGTCGACGTTCCGAAGGCACCTGAGCTTGCCGCCCCGCAGGGCGCCATCCGCTACGACAACGTCCGCTTCCACTACGGTAAGAACAAGGGCGTGATCGACGGGCTGACGCTCGACATCAAGCCGGGCGAGAAGGTCGGCCTCGTTGGCCGTTCCGGCGCGGGCAAGACGACGCTGATGAACCTGCTTTTGCGCTTCTATGATCTGGAAGGTGGCAGGATCACCATCGACGGGCAGGACATTTCCAAGGTGTCGCAGGACAGCCTGCGCGAACTGATCGGCGTCGTGACGCAGGATACTTCGCTTCTGCACCGCTCGATCCGCGACAACATCGCCTATGGCCACCCCGAGGCCACCGACGAACAGGTGATCGCGGCGGCGAAGCGGGCAAACGCCTGGGACTTCATCGAGATGCTTGTCGACATGCATGGTCGCCAGGGCCTCGATGCGCAGGTGGGCGAACGTGGTGTCAAGCTTTCCGGCGGCCAGCGCCAGCGTATTGCCATTGCCCGCGTCTTCCTCAAAAACGCACCGATCCTGGTGCTTGATGAGGCGACCTCGGCGCTCGATAGCGAAGTCGAGGCGGCGATCCAGGAGAACCTGTTCTCGCTGATGGAAGGCAAGACGGTGATCGCCATCGCCCACCGCCTTTCGACACTGACCGAGATGGACCGGCTCATCATTCTCGACAAGGGCCGGATCGTGGAAGCGGGCAGCCATGCGGAACTGGCGGCGATGGGCGGCATCTATGCCGACCTGTGGCGGCGTCAGTCCGGCGGCTTCATCGCCGACCACGAGGCGGAAGTGGCTGCGGAATAAGGAAAACAAGAGGGCGGGGGAACATTCTCCGCCCTCTTTCATTTTCCTGACGTTACCGAAATATAATCTTTTCCCGAACCCGCTGCGGCTGTTCCCGAGTGGGGAATCCGCCTATATCCGGATCATGGTCATTACCCGCATCTTCGAGTATTTCGAAAACTGGATAAAGCCCTTCGCCCGCAGGGACGATTTGCGGCCGCCTGAAAGTACACTCGCCTTCATCTGGTTTTATATCGCGCAGGCCAAGGCGCCGTTTTTCGCGATGCTGGTGCTCGGCGGGCTGACGGCGGCCATCGAGGCGGCGCTGTTCTGGTTCGTCGGGCGGCTCGTCGATATTCTCTCGACGGTGAAACCGGACGAGGGCTGGGCGGGGCTGCTTGCGGCCCATGGCGGTGAGCTCGTCGGCATGCTGGTGCTGATCGGCATCGTGCGGTTTATCGTCACCATGGTGACCGCGCTGGTCGACCAGCAGATTATTACGCCGGGTTTCTACAATCTGGTGCGCTGGCAATCCTATATGCATGTGGCGCGGCAATCGCTGACCTTCTTCCAGAACGATTTTTCCGGCCGCATCGTCACCAAGGTCTGGTCCGGCGGGCAGGCGGCGGGCGATCTCGTCACCTCGCTGATGGAAAGTGTCTGGTTCGTCGGTATCTACTCGGTTTCCATGCTGTTCCTGATCGGCGGGCTGGACTGGCGGCTTGCGGTTCTCGTCGTCGTCTGGGTGGCGATCTTCTCGCTGCTGGCGCGGTATTTCGTGCCGCGCATCCGCTATCATTCAAAGGAGACGGCGGAAGCCGCCTCGATGTTGTCGGGCCGCATGGTGGATGCCTATAGCAATATCCAGACGCTGCGGCTTTTCGGGCGCGACGACGCCAATGATCGCTACATGCGGCAGGGCTTTGATATTTTCCAAACCTCGACGATGAAGTTTACGCGGTTCATCACCGGCGTGCGCGCCTCCATGGCGCTGCTGTCAGGCGTGATGATCACCTCCATGGCGGCGCTCTGCATCGATCTGTGGCTATCCGGCAAGATCAGTTCCGGCGCGGTGGCTTTCACACTGGCGCTGGTGCTGCGCCTCAACTTCCTGCTCGGGCGGTTGATGACGCAGTTCAACGGCATCATGCGCAATTTCGGCACGGTGCAGAATGCCGCCGAATTGATTTCGCAGCCAATCGGTCTCGTTGATGCGCCCGACGCGGCAGTGCTTGAGGTCAAGAAGCCGAGCATCCGTTTTGAGAATGTCAGCTTCCATTACGGGCGGGCAAACGGCGTCATCGACAATCTCAACCTTGAGATCAGGGCCGGTGAGAAGGTCGGCATCGTCGGGCGCTCAGGTGCCGGCAAATCCACGCTCGTCAACCTCCTCCTGCGGTTTTACGATGTCGAGAAAGGTCGCATCCTGATTGATGGACAGGATATAGCCCGTGTCCGCCAAGAATCGTTGCGCGCCCATATCGGCATGGTCACGCAGGATACCTCGCTGCTGCACCGTTCTATCCGAGACAACATCATGTTCGGCCGAACGGATGCCACCGAAGCGCAATTGCTTGAGGCGACGCGCCGGGCCAAGGCGGATGATTTCATCACAAGGCTGGAGGACCAGCGCGGCCGCACGGGTTTCGATGCGCATGTGGGCGAACGCGGCGTGAAGCTCTCCGGTGGCCAGCGCCAGCGCATCGCCATCGCCCGTGTGATGCTGAAGGACGCGCCTATCCTCGTGCTCGACGAGGCGACGTCTGCTCTCGATTCGGAGGTGGAGGCGGCGATCCAGAGCAATCTGGACGAGCTGATGCAGGGCAAGACGGTGCTTGCCATCGCCCACCGCCTGTCGACGATTGCCGCTCTCGACCGGCTGATCGTGATGGATCGGGGGCTTATCGTCGAGCAGGGAAGCCACGCTGAGCTTGTCGCACAGGGGGGGCTTTATTCGGAGCTTTGGGCGCGGCAATCGGGCGGCTTTCTCGATGCGGAGGATGTGAAGCAACGGGAGGCCTGAGTGGTCCGTTCACCTCGGAATAAAATTGAAAGTTGTCAATTTCTTTCTATCTATTAATTGATTCAATCACAGATTTTATAATATACGGGTAATTTCTTGTTTATCACCCTATGGGAGAAAAAATATCAGCAGCAGCCGCTGTGGGGTATTGGGGTTAAACAATGAATTTTTTTAAAATCCGCATTCTCTTGCCGGCATTGTTCGGCATCACGGTGTTTTTCTCGCTCATCCAGGGCGTTGCCAGCATTCTGTCGGTCGAGGAAATGGACAAGCAGGCCGACAATATCGTGCTGCGCATGGAGAGGTCGCTTGCAATCGCCGACCTTGGGGACAGGCTCAACGATATCCGTCGCAATTATCTGACGGTCATGACGGCCTCGACGCCGGAAGCGCGCAACGCACTCTTTCAACGCACACTGCAATCACAGGAAGAGCGGGCCAAAGCTTTCGAGGCTTATGCATCCGGGCTGACGATCCCGCATATCCGGGAAAAATTCGAACGGCTGAGTGCGGCCGTGACCAATTATGAATCCATGGGTGCGGAGCTTAAAAAAATGCTCCTCGCCGGTGATACGGATGCCGCGACCGCTTTGATTGGCCGGATGACTCCCATCGGCAACAGCGCCGGCGCCCTTTTGAAGGACATGATCGAGGCGAATCGCCAGCTCGGCCTCGATGACAAGCAGGCAGCGGAGGAAACGGGACGGGTGGCCTTCACCCTGTCGCTTGCGGCGATGGTTATCGCGTCTGCTGTCGCCATTGCCGCCGCCTTCTTCAGTTTCATGCGTATTTCACGGCCCATCACCGATATCACCTTCGCCATGAACGGCCTTGCCGCGGGGGATAAAGACAGCGCCATTCCGCATTCGGGCCGCAAGGACGAAATCGGCGAAATGGCCGCCGCCGTTGCCGTTTTCCGTGATAACGCCATAGAGCGGGAGCGTCTTGAACAGGAGACCGAGGCCAATCGCAGCCTCAGTGAGCGCGAGCGGCTGGAGAACGAGGCACAGAAGGCGAAGGAGGCGGAAGAAATCCGTTTCGCCGTGGAAAATCTCGGTGCGGGGCTGAAGCAGCTCTCCGAGGGTGACATGACCTGCCGTCTGAACATTGCCTTTGCCGAGCGGCTTGATGGTCTGCGTGGTGATTTCAACGAATCCGTTGCCACGCTGCAGGCGGCGCTGCGTTCGGTCGGGGAAAACGCCCGGGTCATCGATGCCGGTGCCAGCGAGATTCTCGCGGCGGCGGGCGATCTCTCCCGGCGCACGGAACAGCAGGCATCTTCCGTGGAGGAAACCGCAGCGGCGCTGGAGCAGGTAACGACGGCGGTGAAGGATTCCGCCCATCGTGCCGCCGAAGCCGGACGTCTGGTGGAGCGGGCGCGGGAAAGTGCCGAAATGTCTGGCCAGATCGTCACGCGCACCGTGCTTGCCGTGCAGGATATTGAAAAATCCGCAAACGAGATCAGCAACATCATCAGCGTCATCGATGAAATTGCGTTCCAGACCAATCTGCTGGCGCTGAATGCCGGTGTGGAAGCCGCGCGTGCCGGTGATGCCGGCAAGGGATTTGCGGTGGTGGCGCAGGAGGTGCGTGAACTGGCGCAGCGCTCGGCCAGCGCCGCCAAGGAGATCAAGGGTCTGATCAACCGCTCCGGTGAACAGGTGCGCGAGGGCGTGACGCTGGTTGGCAAGACCGGTGAGGCGCTTGCGGGGATCGTCGACGAGGTGCGGGAGATCAACCGCCATGTCTCGTCCATCGTCGTCTCCACGCGGGAACAGTCGACCGGGCTTTCCGAGATCAACTCCGCGGTCAACCTGATGGATCAGGGCACGCAGAAAAATGCCGCCATGGTGGAGCAGACGACGGCGGCCAGCGACAGTCTTGCGTCGCAGGCAACTGCCCTCAATAGGCTGCTGACGCAATTTACCCTTCAAGAGAAGGGCAACACCCTCGTCACAGCAGGTCCGGCTGCTGTGCCGCAGCCTTCGCCGGCGCGCGCCATGGGCCAGCGAATTGCCGCTGCCTTTGGCGGCGGGCGGCAGGCGGCTGCTGCAGGGGACTGGGCGGAATTCTGAGCGATGCTTCCTTGTCAGGAAGCGCAGTCAGCGGCGGCCTTCGGGTCGCCGTTTCTACATGGCGCTATGCCATTTCCTGCCGCGCATTACCGGCCGATCATGAAATCCGCCATCAGTCCGAAATGATTGGAGCCGAGGCTGTCGGGCAGGCGGGTGGTTTTCATCAGGGTTGCCGGTTCGCGGGCGAAGATGTGGTCGATGGCGATGCCGAATCGGCCGGCCTCCGTCGGCCATGTGGCGGGTTCGAAGGTCACTTTTTTGAGATCGTTGGCGGCGAGGAAGGCGCGCATGTCGGGTGCGATGCTGGATGAGTTGAAATCGCCGGCCAGAATGAGCGGTCCGGTCACGCGGAAGAGAATCTCGCTGACTTCATCCAGCTCGTCGCGGTGATAATCGTCGAAATAGGGCTTGGTGATGTGACCGGCTGCGAGCGTCAGCTCCGTACCGTCGAGATCGACATGCGCAATGGCAAACCGGTCCCGTCTAAGATCGCTGAGACTGTGGAACCGACCTTCCAGCAATGGTCTTTTTGACAGGATGACCAGATCGCAGCCCGGCGTACCCTCATAACAACCGAGCCTGTGCGGATAGGTTTGCTGCAAACGCGGCAGAACCGATTGCAAGGCAGCCGCTTCGAAGAGGTAGACGGCATCCGCCTCTGATTCGAGAATTTTATCGGCAATCGCATCCGCATTGGCCGCATTATCCATCAAGACGTTGAAGGACAGCAGCCGAAACGGCTTTGCGCCGGGCGCTGCGGTGGCGGCTGTGGAAAATTCCATCAGCATCGCGACGGCGTGGATCGCCAGCGCAAGTGCCCAGACCAGAAGCACCGCCGTAACGACATCGCGCGTCAGCCAGAAGACGAGGCACGACAGCAGGATGCAGACGATGGCAATGTGAAGCTGGAAGCTGGTGACGAAGGCCAAAAGCCAGAAATCCGTCACATAACGCAGGCTGGCGATGAAAAGAACGGCAGCCACTGCCGTGGATACCATGCAAGAGAGCTTCGCCGTCATCCGAATCCCTGCTTTCCAAGCTCTCCCTTGAAGTCTCCTAACATGGCGTCTTGATGCGCACAATGTTGCCCGCCTGCCAAGGACGGCGAAAAAATGACGACCAAATCGGCCCCCTCAGGCAGAATTACGGCAGCTTTGTGTGCTTTGCTCTTGCCAAGTCAGTCAATATTTTGCGATCACACAGAGTGACGCGGTTTCTTAATGCCGCAGTTGTGTCCAGGACGATGGGACGGAGTTTGTCCTGGATCAAATCATAGCGGGAGGACTCATGCGATTTACGGCAAAAACAGCGCAGAGGATGGTGTAGCGGTGAGCGAGCACGTAACCAATCACGACGCTTCGGGTGAACCGACCCGTCGCGATTTTCTTTATCTAGTGACGGGAATGGCGGGCGCCGTCGGTGCCGCCGCAGTTGCATGGCCTTTTATTGACCAGATGCGTCCCGATGCATCGACGCTGGCACTCGCCTCCATCGAGGTGGATGTCGCGGCCGTCGAGCCGGGCATGTCGCTCACCGTCAAGTGGCGCGGCAAGCCGATTTTCATCCGCAACCGCACGGCAAAGGAAATCGACGAAGCCAATGCGGTCGCTCTCGGCGATCTCAAAGACCCGGTGGCACGTAATGCCAACATCGCCCCCGACGCGCAGGCGACGGACATTGACCGCTCCGCCGGTCAGGGCAAGGAGAACTGGATCGTCATGATCGGTTCCTGCACCCATCTCGGTTGCGTTCCGCTTGGCCAGGCCGGCGATTTCGGCGGGTGGTTCTGTCCCTGCCATGGCTCGCACTACGATACGGCGGGCCGCATACGTAAGGGTCCGGCGCCGCAGAACCTCGCCATCCCGACATTTGCATTCACATCCGATACCGTGATCAAGATCGGATAAGGGGACAGATATTCATGAGTGGCCATTCCAGTTATCAGCCGTCCACCGGCATCGAGAGGTGGATCGATTCGCGGCTTCCCTTGCCGCGCATGATCTATGACAGCTTCGTTGCCTATCCTGTCCCGCGTAACCTGAACTATGCCTACACTTTCGGTGCGATGCTTGCCGTCATGCTGATCGTGCAGATCCTCACCGGTGTCGTGCTGGCCATGCATTATGCGGCCGAAACGACGGTTGCGTTCAATTCCGTCGAAAAGATCATGCGTGACGTCAACCACGGCTGGCTGCTGCGCTACATGCATGCCAACGGCGCGTCGTTCTTCTTTATCGCGGTCTATCTGCACATTGCCCGTGGTCTTTATTACGGCTCCTACAAGGCGCCGCGCGAAATCCTCTGGATTCTCGGCTGCGTGATCTATCTCCTGATGATGGCGACGGGCTTCATGGGCTACGTGCTTCCCTGGGGCCAGATGTCCTTCTGGGGTGCGACCGTCATCACCGGCTTCTTCACGGCGTTCCCGCTCGTGGGTGAATGGATCCAGCAGTTCCTGCTCGGCGGCTTTGCGGTGGACAATCCGACGCTCAACCGCTTCTTCGCACTTCACTACCTGCTGCCCTTCATGATCGCGGGTGTCGTCATCCTGCACATCTGGGCACTGCATGTGACCGGCCAAACCAACCCGACCGGCGTGGAAGTGAAGAGCAAGACCGATACGGTGCCCTTCACGCCCTATGCGACGCTGAAGGATGCGCTCGGCGTTTCGGTGTTCCTGATCGCCTATGCCTGGTTCATCTTCTACATGCCGAACTTCCTCGGCCACCCTGATAACTATATCATGGCGGATCCGCTGAAGACGCCGGCCCATATCGTGCCTGAGTGGTATTATCTGCCGTTCTACGCGATGCTGCGCGCCATCACCTTCAACATCGGGCCGATCGATTCCAAGCTCGGTGGCGTTCTCGTGATGTTCGGTGCGATCATCGTGCTGTTCTTCCTGCCCTGGCTCGATACGTCGAAGGTTCGCTCCGCCGTCTATCGTCCCTGGTACAAGATGTTCTTCTGGCTGTTCGTGGTCAACGCCATCCTGCTCGGCTGGCTGGGTTCGCGCCCTGCGGAAGGACTTTATGTCGTCATGTCGCAGATCGGCACGCTCTACTATTTCGGTTTCTTCCTCGTCATCATGCCGATCCTCGGTCTGGTCGAAACGCCGCGGCGTATTCCGAATTCCATTACCGAGGCCGTTCTCGAAAAGAACGCCAAGAAGGGTGCCGCGCCAGCGGCCGCCCAGATCTGAGCGCGAAGGAAGGATGACGACAATGAAGACGCTTCTCAAGAGCATCGCGCTTATCGCCGCCCTCAGCTGTTCCGCCGCCGCTTTTGCGGCGGAGGAGAGCCATGATCTCGCCACCAAGGCGGAACATGCGATTGCCGGCGGCCACTTCCCGATCATCAAGCCCGAGGAGCAGAGCTGGTCCTTTGCCGGTCCCTTCGGTAAATATGACAAGGGCCAGCTGCAGCGCGGTCTCAAGGTCTATAAGGAAGTCTGCTCCGCCTGCCATTCGATGAGCCTCGTTTCCTTCCGCACGCTGGGGGATCTCGGTTACTCCGACGAGCAGGTGAAGGCTTTCGCCGCGGAATATGAAGTGCAGGACGGCCCGAATGCCGAAGGTGAAATGTATAATCGCAAGGCTGTGCCTTCCGACCATTTCCCCTCACCATTCCCGAACCACGAAGCGGCGGCTGCCGCCAATGGTGGCGCCGCACCGCCTGACATGTCGCTGCTTGCCAAGGCGCGCGGCGTGGAGCGTGGTTTCCCGCAGTTCATTATCGATATGATCCCGATCGTCGGCGGTTATCAGGAAGGCGGCCCGGATTACATCCATGCGCTGCTGACCGGCTATCAGGAACCACCGGCCGGTGTTGAGATATCTGAAGGTACGCATTTCAATCCGTACTTCGTCAGCGCTGCGGCACTGAAGATGGCGCCGCCGATCAGCGCCGATCAGGTGACCTATGACGATGGTGCACCGCAGACGGTTGATCAATATTCCAAGGACGTCGCTGCCTTCCTGATGTGGGCTGCGGAACCGCATCTGGAAGCGCGCAAGCGCACCGGCTTCATGGTCATGGTGTTCCTGTTCATCTTCACGGCGCTGATCTATCTCACCAAGAAATCGGTTTACGCCAACAAGGAACACTGAGCATCAATTTTGATGTCTATATTCATCAGCCTCCGCGGTCTTCCGCGGGGGCTTTTTCATGGGCATTTGTTTGCGGATGTCTGCCCGGTCTGGGCGCGGATCGAGGGATGTCGGCGGCGGAACGAGCGCCGGTGCCTTTTTAGTTGGTCCGCAGCCGTCAAATTGATAGGGTGGCCCGAACCTTCTGATCCATTTCCCATTTTAACTGGAATTATCATGACCGTTGTCGCTTCGGAGCTTTCCGCTGCCATCCGTTCCATTCCCGACTATCCGAAGCCGGGCATCATCTTCCGGGACATCACGACGCTGCTCGGCAACCCGCGCGCTTTTCGTCGTGCCGTCGATGAACTGGTGCAGCCCTATGCGGGAACGAAGATCGACAAGATCGCAGGTATGGAAGCCCGCGGCTTCATCCTGGGCGGGGCGGTGGCGCATCAGCTGTCGGCCGGTTTTGTGCCGATCCGCAAGAAGGGCAAGCTGCCGCACACCACCGTGCGGGTCGCCTACAGCCTGGAATACGGCGTGGACGAAATGGAAATGCATGTGGATGCCGTCCAGCCGGGCGAGAAGGTTATTCTGGTCGATGACCTGATCGCCACCGGCGGCACCGCCGAAGGTGCGGTGAAGCTCTTGCGGCAGATGGGTGCGGAAATCGTCTCCGCCTGCTTCGTCATCGACCTGCCCGATCTCGGCGGCCGCAAGAAGCTGGAAGATCTCGGCGTCGAAGTGCGCACGCTGGTGGAATTTTCCGGCCATTAAGGCAGTAGCCGGGGCAATCGTGACGGGTATTGCCCCGGGGCTCGCTTTAGTCGAATTCCAGAACCCCGCTCCGGAAGGTCAGCACTGTTTCTCCCGACTGGTTGACGCCCTCGTTAAAGGTGGTGTTCAGCCAGATGCCGGGTCTCGATTCCAGCGGGCGGGTGTCGAGCAGCGTGACGAAGTAGGTCACGTCGTCACCGGCAAAAACCGGCTTCTTCCATTTGAGTTCGCGGAAGCCCGGGGAGGGGCCGAGTTTTGGCGGTTCGAGGCCCTGTAGCTTCAGCCTCTTCACTTCTTTTGCCCAATGGGAGAGGAAGGATTTCATCCAGCCCGCGCCAGTGTGCCAGCCGGAGGCGCAGAGGCCACCGAAAACGCTGTTCCTGGCCGCCTCGGCATCGAGATGAAAGGGCTGCGGATCGAAATCGCGGGCGAAGCGAACAATGTCTTCGGCGGAAAAATGCAGCGTATCGAGGGTGACGCGTTCGCCGATCGGGGAAAGTTCTGCCAGTCTCATGCTGCAACGCCTCCATTCGTGCGCATCAGGAACATGACGGTGTTTTCTCCCTGCGAGACCAGAACGCCGTGCTGGTTATAGAGCTCGTGGCGCAATTTCACGAGGCCGATACGGGGGCGCGATCCCGAAGGACGCTGTTCCAGTACGATTGATTTTCCCGAAAGCGTGTCTCCGGCCAGAACCGGTTTTTTCCAGTCGACGTAATCGATGCCGGGGCTTCCTTGCGAGGTGGAGTTGGCGATGTAGCTGTCCGCCATCATCCGCATCAGCAGGCTGCAGGTGTGCCAGCCGGAAGCCGCCAGCCCGCCGAGAATGCTCCGGCGGCCAGCCTCTTCCGACAGATGCATGGGCTGGGGGTCGAACTCGCTGGCGAATTCGATGATCTGGGGTGCGGAAATCGATTGTGGTCCAAGGGGAAATTCCCGCCCGACGGTAAAATCCTCATAGGCATATGTCGCGACCGGCGCCATGGTTTCCTCCCTTCGCACAGTCAGTGTTGTGCGCATCTAAGAGGATTTTTCCTTTTACGTAAAGGTCAAATCGTAGGCGGGATATTGGAGCGGGAAGGCGCTATGGAGCGAGCGGGTGCGTCTTGCTTCTTCTCCCCGCGGGGGAGAAGGTCGCGGCAGCGGGTTGAGGTGGCGAGGGTAGAGATATTCGGAGAGCTTGCCCCCTCATCTGTCCCTTCGGGACATCTTCTCCCCGGCGGGGAGAAGAAACAATCGGCAATGTCCGCGTCACCTAGCTTCAGAGGAAGCGAGCCCCGTCGTTCAAACCAGATCAGGTGTTGAAGCGGAAGTGGATCACGTCGCCATCCTGAACGACATATTCCTTGCCTTCGTCGCGTCCCTTACCCGCTTCCTTGGCGCCGACTTCGCCCTTATAGGCGACGTAGTCGTCAAAGCCGATGGTGAAGGCGCGGATGAAGCCGCGTTCGAAATCGGTGTGGATGACGCCGGCGGCGGCGGGGGCTTTGGTGCCGCGCACGATCGTCCAGGCGCGCGTTTCCTTCGGGCCGACGGTGAAATAGGTGATGAGGTCGAGCAGGTGATAGCCGGCACGAATCAGCCGGTCGAGACCAGCTTCATTCAGGCCGAGGGCAGAGAGGAATTCCTCGGCTTCATCGGCCGGAAGCTGTGCAACTTCGGCCTCGATCGCCGCCGAGATGATCACGCATTCAGCACCCTGTTCCTTTGCCATCGCCGCGACGGCTGCGGTGTGCTCGTTGCCGGACGATGCGTCGGCTTCCGAGACGTTGCAGACATAAAGCACCGGGTGCGACGTCAGGAGATTGAGACCCTTGAGGATTTCGATTTCCTCAGCTGGCAGCGTCTTCAACAGCAGGCGTGCCGGCTTTCCGTCGTTGAGCAGCGCGATGACGGCTTCCATCACGGGCAGTTGAGCCAAAGACTCCTTGTCCTTGCTGGTGGCGCGCTTGCGCGTCTGCTCGACACGGCGTTCCAGGCTTTCGAGGTCGGCGAGCATCAGCTCGGTCTCGATTGTTTCGGCATCGCCGACCGGGTTGATGCGGCCTTCCACATGGGTGATATCGTCGTCTTCAAAGCAACGCAGCACGTGAACGACGGCATCGACTTCGCGAATATTGGCGAGGAACTTGTTGCCGAGGCCTTCACCTTTCGACGCACCTCGTACCAGACCGGCAATGTCCACGAAGGAGATGCGGGTCGGAATGATTTCCTTCGAACCGGCGATGGCCGCAAGCTGTTGCATGCGCGGGTCAGGCACCGCAACTTCGCCGGTGTTCGGCTCGATGGTGCAGAAAGGATAGTTGGCGGCCTGTGCGGCGGCCGTTTTCGTGAGCGCGTTGAAGAGGGTGGACTTGCCGACATTTGGCAATCCAACGATACCGCATTTGAAGCCCATGGCTTGAAACCTGTCCGTTTGAAAGAATTCGTTGAGGAGCCTTTTGCGGAAAGGGCAGGGCAAGGTCAAGCCCGCGGGCCGATTTGGACAGGCAAAGCCCGCCGAAAGGTGCGGAATTCCGGGCAGGCTTGCCGATGACGCGGTTGCGGCGCAATATGAGCGGGTCCAAGACGCGATCTTTCGCCATCCAGCGGGATTTTTCCCCTGAACCACGATGATGAACCACCATGACGAGCGACAATCATGAGTGACAGTCCTGTCGATCTCAAACCAAAACCGAAAGTCAAACCGAAGCTGGAGCGGCCGAAGCTCTACAAGGTCATGCTGCTGAATGACGACTATACACCGCGCGAATTTGTCACGGTGGTGCTGAAAGCCGTCTTTCGCATGAGCGAGGAAACCGGCCATCGGGTGATGATGACGGCGCATCGCTTCGGCAGCGCGGTGGTGGTTGTCTGCGAGCGCGATATCGCCGAGACCAAGGCCAAGGAGGCGACCGATCTCGGCAAGGAAGCGGGCTTCCCACTGATGTTCACGACCGAGCCGGAGGAGTGAGGGGGTATGGCGTGTGGGGGTGCCGTGCAGCCGACACGTTGTCCTTAATCCTGCCGAATCTGGAAACCTGTCTTGTTTTGCACAAAGCCGCAGCTTTCGTAGAAGGCATGAACCGCCGGGTCGTGGCGGCCTGTCAGGAGCATCACCTTGTAGCAGTTCGCGCCGAAGGCAGTCTCAATGGCGTGGCGCACCACCGTGCGGCCATATCCCCGACCGCGGTGCGCCTCCAGTGTCACCACGTTTTCAATGAAGGCATAAGGGCGGGCGGCGCGGGTCAGGTTCGGAACGATCAGAAGCGTGGCAGTCGCGATGGGTTTGCCATTCTCTGTGGCCACAAATACGGTCAGGCCGGGTTGGGCGAGCATGGCTGCGAAAACTGCACCTGCTTCCTGCGTCGTCAATTGCGGGTCTGATGGATTGAGTGACTGGTAGAGTTCGAGCAAACCGGGCAGATCGTCGGGGCCGGCCGCACGCAGGGCGATGGTGTCAGAAGACATGGGTGCTAGTCCTTCTTGCCGAACATTCGCTTCAGCATCTCGGCCATCGGCCCGGTTTCCGGCAGCTTTTTCGGCTGGGCGCTGTTGCGCGCCTGATGGATGTGGGACTGCGCGGCTGGCTTGCCCGCCTTTACCGGTTTTTCCGCTTCCGGTTTGCTGCCCGTCGCCAGCGCCAGCTTGTTCATCAGCTGCGAATCCTCACCCTTCACCAGCATGGCGGCGTTATCGGCAATGGCGTCCAGCAGCGGATCGAGCCAGACGCGGTCGGCTTTCGCGAAGTCGCCGAGCACGTGGCCGTGCACCCGCTCCTTGTCGCCGGGATGGCCGATGCCGAGGCGCAGGCGGCGGTATTCCTTGCCGCAATGGGCGTCGAGCGATTTAAGGCCGTTATGACCGCCATGGCCGCCGCCGATCTTGATGCGCGTGCGGCCGGCCAGCAAATCAAGTTCGTCATGGATGGCGATGATGTCGGCCGGCGTCAGTTTGAAGAAACGCATGGCCTCGCCGACGGATTCGCCTGACAGGTTCATATAGGTGAGCGGTTTCATCAGCAGAACCTTCTCGCCGCCGATCTCGCCTTCGGAAATTTCCGCCTTGAACTTCTTCGACCAGGGCGCAAAGGAGGGCAGGCGTTGCAGCGCATCCACGGCCATGAAGCCGATATTGTGACGGTTTCCCGCATATTGTGCGCCGGGATTACCAAGTCCTGCGATGATCTTCATGGGGCATGTCCGCGTTTTGCCTGATGATGCTGTTGTCACCACCCCGAAAAATGCCTGATGTCAATCTTTTTATGGGTTTGCGGGCGATCGGCCGATTGCTCAGGGGCTGACCAGACCGTAACGATCAAATATCTGCTGCTGTGTTCCATCGGCGATCAGCCTGTCCAGCCGGGCCTGCAATTTCGCGATGATCTCGTCGGGAACGCTTTGGTTGCAGGCAAGGCCGAGCTGTTGCCGGCTCAGCGTTATCACCTCCTTGAAGCTGTTCGCAGGCAGGCTCTTGAAGGTGCTTTCCGACATGGGCATGAGGTCGATGCGGCCGAGCTTCAGCTTGTTGAGCGTGATCTCGAAATCCGCGCCGACATCCACCTGCGGGAAACCGAGTTTTTCCAACAGTGCTTCGGTATAGTCGCCCCGCTGGGTTCCCACGCGGTATCTTCTGGCGTCCTCGAGGCTGGAAGCTTCGATATTCGCCTCGCGGCGGGCCACGAGAATGTTGCGGTCGGTGTGAATTGGGGCAACCCATTTGAAGAGCTTTTCCCGCTCGGGCGTTCTCGCCGTGGCGAAGACGCAGTGCATGGCCTGTGTTGTGGCCAGTGCAATGGCCCGCGCCCAGGGCATGACGGCGACTTCGTAATCCGTATCGGTGTCCTGAAGCACGATCTTGAGCTGGTCGAAATAGACGCCGTGCACGCTGCCGTCGCTGGCCTGCAGATTATAGGGCGGATAGACCTCGGTCGTCAGGAAGAGCTTGGCCGCGCTGACTGGTGTGGCGAGAGCAAGAAAGAGCAGACAAAAGCGGATCAATCCCATCGCTGCCTCCTCCGGGTTCACGCTTGTCGCGCCGCAGCGCGGTTTTGCCCGGACACCGCATCGAATGTGGCGATCAGCCTTTGGACCGGCTGGGGGCGCGCAAAGTAATAACCCTGCCCGAAATCCGCGCCCATATCGGTCAGAAGGTCCTTCTGCTCTTCCGTCTCCACGCCCTCGGCAATAACGGTACAGTTCATCTTGTGTGAGATGGCTGCGATGCCTTCGACGAGCATGCGGTTTCGTTGCCTGATTTCCACGGTGTCATCGCAGATCGAGCGGGTGAAGGACTGGTCGATCTTGACGATATCGACCGGAAAGCGGCTGAGATAGCTGAGCGAGGAATAACCCGTGCCGAAATCATCCAGCGCGATGCGGCAGCCCAGCTGGTGGATGGCGTTGAGGATCGCCCGGATTTGCGGATCGTCCTTCATGATGACGGCTTCGGTGATCTCGATGACCAGGCGTCCGGGGAGAATACCGTGCCGGTGCAGCACGCCGGCGATGCGTGTCGGCAACCCCGGTTCGAATTGCAGCGGCGAAAAATTCACCGCCACATAGGTCTGCTCCATGCCCGGCAGGCGCGACAGTCTGGCGAGATTGGCGATCGACTGATCGAGAATAAGATTGCCGATGCGTTGAATGGTGCCGTTTTCTTCGGCAAGGCTGATGATCGCGGCCGGGGAAAGCAATCCCTTGTCGGGATGGTTGAGACGCAGCAGCGCTTCGAAACCCGCCGTCTGGCCGGTTGCGAGGTCTTGAATGGGCTGGAAATAGGCTTCGAACCAGTCCTCGGAAAGTGCCTGCGCGATATCCCGCTCCAGCTCCGCATGTTCGCGAGCACGGTCCATGATCGAGCTGTCGAAGACCTGCGAACCGTTTTTGCCGGTTCTCTTGCGGGTGTACATCGCCATGTCGGCATTCTGCAAAAGTTCGGATGCGCTGGAGGCGTGCAGGGGATAGACCGCCATGCCGATGCTGGCGCTGAGGCGGATGCTGTTGTTCTCGATCTCGAAGGGCATGTCCAGCATGGCGCAGACACGCTCGCAGAATTCCAGGGCGCGCTCTTCCACCTTGTCGCCGGCCAGCAGAATGGCGAATTCGTCGCCGCCGAGCCGTGATGCGCTGTCGAGCGGCGTGAGCAGGGGTTCGAGTTTCATTGTGAATTGCTTGAGAACGGCGTCACCCGCCGCATGGCCGAGATTGTCGTTGATGGCCTTGAAACGGTCGAGGTCGATGAACAGGCACGCCAGTTCGCTGCCGTTCCGGTCCGCATCGCGGATCTGCAGATCGAGGATCGCCTCGAAGCCCTGACGGTTGAAGAGGCCGGTCAGATGGTCGGAAATGGCCTGCTGGCGGTTGCGTTTTTCCGACTGGCTCAGTTCGGTCACGTCGGTCATGACGCAAAGGCACGTGCTTAGCTGCGCGGCATCGCCGGAATCGAGAGGCTTTTCGAGGATGAGCGCGTCCATGACGCCGCCATCCATACAATGGAAACGCACGGTGATGCCATTATGCGAAGCGTCGGGCGAGGGGTGCGCCGCCTTGCGCTGCTGGAACAGGGACCTGTCATCGGGGTGGATGAGATCGGCGAAGTTGAGGCCAAGTATTCTGGTGCGGTCATAACCGGTCGCCTGTACCCAATAGTCGCTGACGGCGGCAATCCGGTCGTGCCTGTCGAGCGAGAACAGCATGGCGGGTGTGCGGTTGTAGATCTCCGTCTTGCGTTCGTGGGCATTCTTGATCTCCAGCTCTTCCTTTTCGAGCTGAGTCTGCATTTCGTTGAAGCTTTTTGCCAGCCGGCCGATTTCATCCTTCGAGCGCCAGTCGACATGGTGGCGTGAGCCGAGGCGGCGTGTCGCCTCTATCGCCGCCGCCAGTCGCATCAGCGGACGGATGACCATGAAGCGGTTGCCGACGATGGCGGCGAGAACGATGGTGAGGACGGCGAGGATGAAAATCGTGATAAAGGCCAGTTCGGTACGGCTGAGCGAAGTCAGAAGGCCGACATCATCGTAATAGACTGTCAGCTGGCCGACGGTGACTGGTCCCTTGGTGGTCTTGTAGATCACCTCGCGCGTCGTCGAGGCGGCATCCTGAATAATGTCGCTGCCGGCGGTCTGGACGACATCGAGCTGGCCGGATGTATCCTTGACCTCGACCATACGGATCATGGGATCGGAGACAAGGGTTCCGGTAATCTGGTTTATGGTGTCGTCATCAAGGTCCCAAAGGGGGCGGGCCAGCGCCTGCGTATTCGTCGACAGCAGAATTTCGATATGGTTACGCTGGCTGCGGATTGCCTCGTTATAGGAAAGCGTCAGCAAAAGCGTGAAAAGCGGGGCGACCACTGTAAGAAGTGCGCCGGAAACAATCGCGATAAAGCGGCTTTCGACGGAATGAGCCATGTTAAATTGCAGCTACCCTTTGCCCCAGACTTGCTGCGCCGTGTTTTCGTCCGTTCGGATGGGGTCTGCGAAGGTTTTCGGCAAAGGCCGCACCTCTCTTGTACAATTTCCCAGACCGTCCGACGTTTCCACGACAGCGCTAGGGTATCGTTTCATGGAAGTGTTAATCGACCCTGAAACGGTTCCCCTCTCGGCGTGGGGAGCCGGGCTTTCTGGTTTTAAAGTTCATAAAAACTAAAAAGCCCGTTCCGAAAACGGAACGGGCCTCATTCTTCAAAGCTGTCAGGCCTTGCGGCCGCCGATTACTCGGAAGCTTCTTCGGTCGTTTCGTCTGCAACGCCTGCAGCCGGAGCGACGATCGTTGCGATCGTGAAGTCACGGTCGGCGATGACAGGCGAGATGTTCTTCGGCAGCTTCACATTCGAGATGTGGACGCTGTCGCCGATCTTCAGGCCGGACAGATCAACCGTGATGAATTCCGGAATGTCGTTGGCCGGGCAGTGGAATTCCACCGTGTGGCGAACGATGTTCAGAACGCCGCCGATCTTGATGTCCGACTTTTCTTCGTTTTCGAAGTGAACCGGAACTTCAACGTTGACGAGCGTGTTGCCCGAAACGCGCAGGAAGTCGACATGCATGGTGAAGTCGCGGACCGGATCAAGCTGGTAATCCTTCGGGAGAACCTTGATCTTCTTGCCGTCGACGTCGATGGTCGCAACCGTCGTCATGAAACCGCCAGCGTGGATACGCTTGGTGACTTCATTGGTCGAGAGTGCGATAGAAATGGGGGCCTGCTTGTCACCATAGATGACAGCGGGAATCAAACCGTTGCGGCGAAGTTCACGAGAGGACCCCTTACCAACTCGTTCGCGCGCCTCGGCCTTGAGCTCATACGATTCTTTGCTCATGGCAATTCCTTTCGAGGTTATATGGAGAGTTCATGCCCGCGGGCGCTGAACTGGGGAGGTGCCAAGCACCATCCCACCCGCGTTGCCTCCAAGGGTGTCTACACGGGTGCGGGCGCTATAATACAAACGGAGGCCAAAGACAAGAGTACCCCTGTTTTCCCGGTTGCCGCTTTGTAATTTTATTAGGAAATACTAATTCACTCGTTTGTTGCAACTTTTAATATATGCTTATCCATGCACATAAACCGGGTGAAAACTTGGCGAATGATAAGCCTATGCAAATTTTCCAATTGCGTAGATGACCATGCTCAAAGTTCTCCAGTGCCTTACCATCGATCACGACTATCGATATACCGCCGCGGCGGTTGTCGTTTGCATGCTCGGAAGCTTCGTCACGATGCGTCTTTTTTCGAAAGCGCGTCTGGCGACGGGGTTGCAGAAGGTCAACTGGTTGTTTCTTGCGGGCGTGAATGGCGGCGCGGCGATATGGACCACCCATTTCGTGGCGATGCTGGGCTATGTCGCGGCGGGGGATGTGGGTTACGATCCCTATCTGACCGGGCTTTCGCTTCTTATCGCTATTACGACGACGACTGCCGGTTTCGGCATTTCCGCCTATGGCGGGCGCAGCGTGCTGGTGGAAGCCGGCGGGGTCATCCTCGGCCTAGGCATTGCGGCCATGCACTATACCGGTATGGCGGCCTATAATGTTCAGGGCATGATCTTCTGGAATCAGGCCTATGTCATCGCTTCGCTGGTGCTGGGATCGGTGCTCGGCGCCATTGCGGTCAATCGCATTGCCCGGCCTCTCAATCGTTTCTGCCAATATAGCGCGGTGGCATTTCTCATCCTCGCCATTGCTTCGATGCACTACACCGGCATGGCCTCCATGTCCTTCGCCTTCGATCCGCGCATCGTCATTCCGGAAAATCTGCTGCCGCCGGCCATCATGGGTGGAGGCGCAATCGCCGTGACGCTGCTGCTTCTGGCGCTCGGACTCTCCACCTATGTCATCGATGCCCAGTCCACCCAGCAGGCGGTTGCCCGCTATCGCCATCTTTCATTGCACGATCCGCTGACGGGTATTCCCAACCGCGCGGCATTCATCGAACATCTCAACCGCCGCACGCGTCATATCTCATTGGGTGCGCATACCGCGCTTCTGTCGATCGATCTCGACCGTTTCAAGGAAATCAACGACGTGCATGGCCACGCGGCCGGCGACGCCGTGCTGCGCGCCATTGCCGACCGGGCGAGTTCCGTGCTGAAGACCGGTGAATTCCTGGCGCGTATGGGCGGCGATGAGTTCGTGGCGATGACCCATTCCTATTACACCCGAGCCGACGGTGCGGAATTCGCGCAGCGACTGATCGAGCAGATCAGCAAACCGGTCGAATGGAATGGCCAAACATTTTCGGTCGGCGCAAGTGTCGGCATATCGGTCCGCAACACCGGCTCCATCGATGCCGATACCCTGATGGCGCAGGCCGATGTTGCCATGTACCGGGCAAAAAGCGGCACCTCCGACACCATCTGCTTCTATGACAAATCCATGGACGAGGCTGCGCGCGAACGCAATGCGCTTGCCATCGCCATGCGCAGTGGCCTCGCCAATAACGAGTTCGAGCTTTATTACCAGCAGCAGAACGACACCAGAAGCGGCAGCATTGTCGGTTTCGAGGCGCTTCTGCGCTGGAAACATCCCGAACGCGGCATGGTCTCTCCCGTCGAATTCATTCCGATTGCCGAACAGACCGGTTTCATCGTCGAACTGGGCGAATGGGTTCTGAGAGAAGCATGCGCGCAGGCAGCGCGGTGGAAAAAGTCACTCGCCATTGCCGTCAACGTCGCGCCGCAGCAGCTTGCGGATAATGATTTCCCCGACAAGGTCGAGCGAATTCTTGTCGAGACGGGGCTTGCGCCGGAAAGGCTCGAGCTTGAAATCACCGAAGGCAGCATCATCGCCGATCATCGCCACGCGCTCGTCACCATCCGCAAACTAAAGTCGCTCGGCGTCAAGATCGCCATGGACGACTACGGTACGGGTTATTCCTCGCTTTCGACCCTGCAAAGCTTCCCCTTCGACAAGATCAAGATCGATCGCGCCTTCATCGATGGCCTGTCCACCAATGTGCAGTCGGAGGCGATTGTTCGCTCGACGCTCATTCTGGCGCACAGCCTCAATATTCCGGTGCTTGCGGAAGGTGTGGAGACGAAAGCCCATATTGAATTCCTGCGACGGGAAGGCTGCCTGCAGGTGCAGGGCTTCTTTTTCGGCAAACCCGGACCGTCGACCTCCATCGCCAATCTCGTGGACGACACCTTCCTCTCGGCGGAGGATGAAACGGAAGAGGCCTCCGGCCGGCGTTATATCAAGGCTGTTCGCTAGTCCGGCGCAGCTCACGGTTGCTTGGGGCAGGAGCAGTCGCGAAATTTTTTGTTGAAACACGAACGCTTCCAGCGCACCATCGCACAAAAGCTTTGGGAGGAGCGTATGCCGACAGACATCGCCCATGCGGAACGCGTGTATGAAACAGCGCGCCATCGTTCCGCGGCCGCAAGTTCTCCGATTATCGCCTCATGGCGGCGCTGCATGGTCAAACACCGTCTTGCGCCGGAGGAAAACCGCAAGCCGATCTTTCTCAGCGAGGCCGAGTTTCGCCGCGCCCGCGAAAGTGCCGCCGGTCTGATCGCCGAGAGCACGGATGAGCTGGACCGCATTTTTCACAGCGTTGGCAAATCCGGCTGCTGCCTGCTTCTGACCGACGCGCAGGGCGTTGCGCTGGAGCGACGTGGTGCTTCCGGTGATGACCGCGATTTCCGGGCGCTCGGCCTCTGGAACGGGGCCGTCTGGAGCGAAGAGAGCGTGGGCACCAACGGCATCGGCACGGCGCTGGTGGATGAGCGCTCGGTGGTGGTCTATCGCGACCAGCACTTCTTCACGTCGAACACTGAACTCTGCTGCACCACGGCGCCCATCCGCGACCATACCGGCCGGGTGACGGGCGCACTCGATATTTCCACCTGCCGCGACGATATCAACGAGATGACCTTTTCCTTCGTCACCCAGGCGGTGAAGGATGCGGCGCAGCGTATCGAAGGCAATCTTTTCCGCCGCGCCTTTCCCGGCGCGCGCATCGTCGTCGTGCCGACCGGGTTCGGTGCGGCGCTTTCCCTGCTGGCTGTGGATCAGGACGATCTCGTGCTGGGCGCGACGCGGGCCGCCCGCCTTGCGTTGAAGCTCGATGATGCCAGGATCGCACAGGGACTGCCGGCGGCGGATATTCTTCAGGAACAGCGCCACGACGGCGGCTCCGACCTTGCGGAAGCGGAACGTTCAGCGCTTCGCCGTGTCCTGTCGCGCACCAACGGCAATGTCACGCAGGCCGCTTCACTGCTTGGCATCAGCCGCGCCACGCTTCATCGCAAAATGAAGAAATTCGACGTGCACTAAGGTTCGTAAGCGTGCGATCCGGCCGATTACGCCGGATCGCGGCGGCTTTGTCGCAGATGTGAGACAATGTGCGCTGCGGAACCGCGCCGCCCCTCTACCGAACCGCGCCATCTAGGCCCACCTTCCTCCCATGCGGTCCGCTCAGGATCGTTTTCATCAGGGAGGATGAAATCATGAACATTCAGGTTCAGCAGAAAGCGGGCGAAGCGCCCTTCAAGCTGAAATACGGCAATTACATCGGCGGGAAATGGGTGGAGCCGAAATCCGGCCGCTACATGGACAATCTCTCACCGGTAACCGGGCACAAGATTTGCGAAGTACCGCGTTCGGATGCTGCCGACATCGAGTTCGCGCTCGACGCTGCCCACAAGGCCCGCGAAAAATGGGGCAAGACGAGCATCACGGAACGCTCCAACATCCTGCTCAGGATCGCTCAGCGGATCGAAGACAATCTCGACCTCATCGCCCGGGCTGAAACCTGGGACAATGGCAAGCCGCTGCGCGAAACCACCAATGCGGATATTCCGCTGACGATCGATCATTTCCGTTATTTCGCAGGCTGCATCCGCGCCCAGGAAGGCACGATCGGCGAAATCGACAACGACACGGTCGCCTATCATTTCCATGAACCGCTCGGTGTCGTCGGCCAGATCATTCCGTGGAACTTCCCGATCCTGATGGCTGCGTGGAAGCTGGCGCCTGCGCTTGCCGCCGGCAACTGCGTGGTGCTGAAGCCTGCGGAACAGACGCCGGCCTCCATTCTCATCGTGATGGAACTGATCGAAGATCTTCTGCCGCCGGGCGTCCTCAACATCGTCAACGGCACGGGCCTTGAAGCCGGCAAGCCGCTGGCGCAGAGCAACCGCATCGCCAAGATCGCCTTCACCGGTTCCACCTCGGTCGGCAAGGAAATCATGCGTTATGCGGCCGACAACGTCACCAACATCACGCTGGAACTGGGCGGCAAGTCGCCGAACATCTTCTTTGCCGATGTGATGAACGAGGACGATGCCTTCCTCGACAAGGCGCTAGAAGGTTTTGCCTTCTTTGCACTGAACCAGGGCGAGGTCTGCACCTGCCCCTCGCGTGCTCTGGTGCATGAATCGATCTATGACCGCTTCATGGAAAAGGCGATCAAGCGCGTTCAGGCGATCAGCCAGGACGACCCGCTCAACCCGTCGACCATGCTGGGCGCGCAGGCCTCGCAGGAACAGTTCGACAAGATCATGAGCTATCTGGAGATCGGCAAGAAGGAAGGCGCCAAGGTTCTGACCGGCGGCGACCGCAAGACGCTGACGGGCGACCTGAAGGACGGTTATTACATCCAGCCGACCGTCTTTGAAGGCAACAACAAGATGCGGATTTTCCAGGAGGAAATCTTCGGTCCTGTCGTTTCCGTCACCACCTTCAAGACCGTGGAAGAGGCGCTCGAAATCGCCAATGACACGGTTTACGGTCTGGGTGCGGGCGTCTGGAGCCGCGACACCAATATCGCTTATCGGGCCGGCCGCGGTATCGAGGCGGGCCGCGTGTGGACCAATTGCTATCACGTCTATCCGGCGGGTGCTGCCTTTGGTGGTTACAAGCAGTCGGGCATCGGTCGCGAGACCCACAAGATGATGCTCGATCATTACCAGCAGACCAAGAACCTGCTGGTTTCCTACAGCCCGAACAAGGTCGGTTTCTTCTGAGGTCCTCCCCGGAAGCCGGCGAGGGGCAAACGGTGCCTGGTCGCCGGCGTGTTCCCAGGGGCTTCGGCCCCTGGGAGCCCGGATCGGAGTTTTAAGAAAAATAAAAGGCCGGAGGTTTTGCTTCCGGCCTTTTTTGTTGTTGCTTACGCTGCGTAGCGTTGGTCCGCGTGCCGGGTCTCGCCCACTGAGAATTGCCCCACCTGTTCGGTCAGGCCATCCGCCTCGCTTGCCAGCGAGAAGGCCGACGCCGTGGTTTCCTCCACCATCGCCGCATTCTGTTGCGTGACATGGTCAAGTTCGTTGACCGAGGCATTGATTTCGCTGAGGCGGCCGGATTGTTCGCGCGATGCGGTGGCAATCTCGCCGATCTGGTCGTTGACCGACTGGATGCGCTTCTGGATCTGCTCCAGGCTTTCGCCTGTTTTCAGCACCAGCGCCACGCCGCTTTCCACATCGCCTGCCGAGGTGGCGATGAGCGTTGTGATGTCGCGCGCGGCGGCAGCCGATTTCTGGGCCAGTTCGCGGACTTCCTGCGCCACAACGGCAAAGCCCTTTCCGGCTTCGCCGGCTCGGGCTGCTTCCACGCCGGCATTCAGGGCCAGCAGGTTCGTCTGGAAGGCGATCTGGTCGATGACGTCGATGATCTGGCGGATCTTGGCCGACGAGGTTTCGATGCGTTCCATCGCGACGATCGCTTCTTTCACGACAGCCGTGGACTTGTGGGCGTCCTGCATCGTGCCCGCCGTCGCCTCGACGGCGACATTGCAACGCGACAGCGAGAGATCGACCGCCTGTGTCATCTCTCCGAGTGCCGCGGCGGCCTCCTCGAGGGCTGCTGCCTGACGTTCGGTGCGCCGCGACAGGTCCTCCGATGCGCTCTTCAGTTCGCCGGAGCCGGAGCGGATGGCGTTGGCGCTTTCGCCGATATTGGAGATCGTCGCTTCCAGCCCGGCCATGGAGTTGTTGAAGTCGATGCGCAGATGATCGAGCGACGGCACGAAGGCTTTTTCGATGCGACGATCGAGCCTGCCGGCGGCCAGATTGGCAAGGCCGGTCGCGAGTGCATCAACGGCCTCTTCCAGTTCCTTGGCGCTTCTGGCCTTTTCCATTTCGCGCTGGGCGCGTTCCTCATCCAGTTCCTCGCCCTTGCGATGGGCTTCGGTTTCCATGCGCTGCTTGTCCAGAATGCCCTGACGGAAGGATTCCAGCGCGCGCGCCATGGTGCCGATCTCATCGCCGCGGGAAACCGCCTTGATCTCGATATTGTTCTCACCGCCGTTGAGGCGCTCCATCAATCCGGCAAGGCCGGTTAATGGCTTGGTGAGGCTCGCGGATACAAAGATGCCGATCAGCGTCATGATCGCAAGCACGGCAAGGGTCGCAACGGCTGCCCAGAAGGCAAGATCGTTGGCGGCGGCCAGCACCTTGCTCTCCTGCTGGCCGATGGCCAGAAGATGCTTCTGGCCAAACACGGTGACCGGGCGATAGGCATAGAAGATGTTGCCAGCAGGCGTCTGCGCCATCACCATTCCGGCATCACTTGTGCCCGAAAGGGCGGCGAGATTTTCGGAAATGGCGGCATCCGCACCGCCCGAGAGCACGCCGGCGCGGCGTTTGCCCTCCGCGCTCAGAAGAATGGCGTCATCGATGGTCTTGCCGGTTTCTTCGGGTGTGACGACTGCGCCGATGCGGTCGGCGGCAATGCGCATGATGACGGCGCCCTTGCGCTGAATCTGGCCCCAGTTGGAGACCGCGAGCGGCATTCCGATCATGGCCGAGTCATTGTCGCCGCCGGTGAAGCCGGTTGTGCTGATGACACCGTCCTTGCCGGCTTCGATGCGCTGGAAGAGGTCGTTGATCGCGGCGTTCTGCGGTTCCGTGACATTGGTCAGGAAGTTCTTTGCCTTGGTCACGGAATAGATAATGAGGCCGTTCTTGTCGATCACGTAAATGTCGCTGACGCGGGTATTGCGCCAGACGCTGGCGATGGCGGCGTTGATGGTCGCGTGGCGAATGGCATAAAGCAGTCGCAACCCTTCGCCGTTAAAGGAGGCACGCTCCTCTTCAGAAACACCTTCGCGGCGGAAAGCCTGGATGATGGCGTCTTTTTCCGTCGGCACAACGGCGGTCATCGCGTCCAGCGACTGGGCGATCGCGGCATTCTGCGACAGTTCCGTGATGCTTTGTTCGACACGCAAAGTATAGGCGTCAAGCTGCTTGGTCTGGTTGCTTGCAACCGTTTCGAGCCTGATTTCGCTGGCGTCGATAAGGCCAGACTTGCCCATCTCGTAGGATAACAGCCCCACGGACAGGCAGGAAACCAGCGTCGCGCCCGTGACGAGCGCCGCGAATTTGGCCTTGATTGACAATGATTTAGCTTTGACAGCAGTCGGATTTGCACCCGGCATCCTGTTTCCTCCCCCCAAAAAACGTGGCCGCACGGTGGCAAAAATTGCTTACGGTCGCGTTAAAGGGCTGCAAATTGTACGATTATTTCCCGCATTCCGTGAAAAAAACTTTGACCGCCACCGACACTCCACCGACACGTGCCGTTATAAAACTGCAATAGAACAGGCGCATATGCAGCGAAGATCAACGGCTGTTCATGTTCATGCAAGCTTTTCGCGCTCCTTCTCTCGGCACTATCGATGATGTCTGCGGAACCTGCGCAGATGGATATGACGGAGCCCCTTTGCGATCGATCCCGGATTTCGCGGTTATCGTGCCGATGCATAATGAGGAAGCGAGCGTTGAAACGCTCGTGGCCGAGATCGTGGCTGCCTGCCAGCCGGTGGGCCAGTTCGAAATCGTTGTGGTGGACGATGCCTCCTCCGACCGGACGGTGAATGCTGTGCTTTCGCTCGGTGACCGTTACCCGATGCTACGGCTTGTCCGGCACGACCGTCAGGGCGGGCAATCGGCGGCGATCCATAGCGGCGTGCAGGCCGCGCGGGCACCTGTTATCTGCATGCTTGATGGTGACGGCCAGAATCCGCCGGACAATCTGCCCGCGCTTCTGGCACCGCTTCTCGCGGCCACTGCATCAGGCCGTCTCGGCCTCGTCGCCGGCCAGCGCGTCGGTCGGCGCGATACGCTTGGAAAACGGCTTTCATCGCGCTTTGCCAACGGGTTGCGGGCGCGCATCCTGAAGGACGGCACGCGCGATACCGGCTGCGGGCTCAAGGCTTTCCGTCGCGACGCCTATCTCGCCTTGCCTTATTTCGATCACCACCACCGCTATTTCCCGGCGCTTTTTAATCGCGACGGCTGGCAGGTGACCCATGTCGACGTCACGCATCGGGCGCGGCAGCACGGAAATTCCCATTACACCAATATCGGCCGCGCGCTTGTCGGCATCCACGATCTGATCGGCGTCGCCTGGCTGCTGCGCCGGCGCAAGCGGTCGAACTGGGCTGAAACTTTCAAAACGGAGACATTGCCGTGAATGCACCGGCTTTATGGTCCATGCTGCATGTGAACAGCTGGAAGGAATTCGTATGGGTCTTGACCGGCTTCATGGGCCAGATGCTGTTCACCATGCGTTTTCTGGTTCAATGGATTTCCTCTGAAAGGGCCAGCCGATCGGTCATGCCGGTCGCCTTCTGGTATTTTTCCATTCTCGGCGGTGTGGTGCTGCTTTCCTATGCACTGTGGCGGCGCGACCCGGTCTTCGTGATCGGGCAGGCGTCCGGCCTTTTCATCTATGCCCGAAATCTCTGGTTGATCCATGCAGAACGCCGCCAGCATGCATGACGGTGTGGCCCTGCCTCATGCGCAGGCGAGCGAACAGCGCGGCTGGCTGACATTTGCGGTTGCGGCGATCGTTGTCGTGACAGCGCTGCGGGTTGTTGGGCTGGCCTTTAACCGCACCGATCTCTTCGTCGATGAGGCGCAATATTGGCTATGGGGCCGGGAGATGGCGCTCGGCGCCTATTCCAAGCCGCCGCTGATCGGCTGGCTCATTCGCGCGGCAACAATTCTGGGCGGCGGCGAGGGCACGTTCCAGGTGCGGCTGGCCGCACCTGTCGTGCATGGCGTTGCGGCGGCGGCCATTCTTGTGCTGGGCCGGATGATCTATGATGTCAGACTGGCCTCGCTGGCCGCCCTTGTCTATCTGACGCTGCCCGCCGTGACACTGGGCAGCCTGCTGATCTCGACCGATACGCCGATGATGCTGTTCATCGTGCTGTCGATGATTTCGGTCAGAAAGCTTGCGCAGGCGCGGACCGAAAACACTGGCGCGCTGGGCTGGAGCATCGCTCTCGGCCTCTGTTTCGGCCTCGGCCTGATGTCGAAATATGCGATGATCTATTTTCTGCCGTGCTTCATTGCCGCCGGCTGGCTTTGCGAAGCATGGCGCATCCGGTTGCGTGACGCGGCGATTGCCGCGCTGATCTGCCTTGCCGTCATCGCCCCCAATCTGTGGTGGAACGCTGCGCATGATTTCATGACCGCGCGCCATACGGCTGACAACGCGAACTGGCATGGGGTCCAGCTGAAGATCGGTTCTGCTCTGGAATTCTTCTTCTCGCAGGCGGGCGTGGTCGGCCCCTTCGTTTTTGTCGGCATGATTGTCGCGACAATCCGCGCAAAGACGGCCGAAGCCCGTGCGCTGGTGGCGCTTTCGGTGCCGATCGTGCTTTTGATTACGGCACAGGGCCTGATGTCGCGCTCCCTCGCCAACTGGGCGGTGGGGGCTTATGCGGCCGGCGTGCTTCTGGCGGTGCCGGTGCTGGCGTCGCGGCGCTGGCTCACCGTGTCCACATTGGTGCTCGGCGGTATCGTCGCCATCGCATTGCCGCTGATGACGATTGCCGGAACGGAGTTGCGCCTGCCGAAGGGTGAACTGGCGATGGCGCGTTATCTCGGGCGTTCCGAACTGGTATCGACCGGCCTGTCGCGGGCGCGTGAGGCGGGGGCGGATGCCATCGTCGCTAATGATCGTTCGATATTGGCAGAGCTTTTTTACCAGTTGCGGGATGAGAAACAGGTACTGACGCGGGCATTGCCCGAAACCGGTGTTCCGTCCAGCCACTATGCGCTTCTTTATCCGCTGAAATCAGGCGAAGCGAAAAATCCGCTGTTTCTGGCGAGCGCGGATGGTTTGCCGGCATGCCTTGCCGGTGAGGCGCCGGTTGCGCATTGGACTGCCGGGCCGGGCTTTTTGGAGGGCCGGGAAATCGGGCTCTGGCGCCTGCCGCCGCAATGCATTCCGGAGGGCGCTCATGGACAATGATCTCTCCCATATGCGGATCACCATCTGGGTAACGCTCGCCGCACTCGCGCTCGTCATCCTGTTTGCGACCTTCCCCTCCATCGATCTGCGGTTCTCCGCCCTGTTCTTTTCGCCGGTGGGCCAGCCATGGCCCGGCCGGGAGCCGTTTCCCGAATGGCTGCGCGACACGCTGCGCGAAGGTGCGGAGCTTGCCACGCTTCTGGCTTTCCTGGTCCTCGTCGGTAATCTCCGGCTGGGCACCCTGCAGCGAACCGGTTGGCGGGTCTGGGCGTTCCTGTGCGGGCCGGTGATCCTCTGTGCCGGGCTTCTCGTCAATGGCGTACTGAAGGCCATGATCGGTCGCGCGCGTCCGTTCAGCGTCACCGAATTTGGCGGGCATCAGCTATTTACGCCACCTTTCCAGTTCAGCACGCAATGTTATTCGAACTGTTCGTTTTCTTCGGGGGAAACAGCACTGATCGCGAGCTTTTTCCTGCCGCTCTGCGTGCTTGTCTGGCCGCGTCTGCGTCCCCTGGGGCAATGGGTGGTGGGTGTTCTTGCTGCCGGGGCAATCATCCTCATGTCCGGTCTTCGCATCGCAGCGGGCGGGCATTTCCTCAGTGATGTGGTGATGTCCATTCTATTTTCCGCCCTGACGACACTGTTTCTGTACCGGGTGCTGGCGATAAGCCGTCACCGCCACCTCTTCACCGGTGATGCCATCTCGGCCGATACGATGAGCCTTTGGCGCAATGGTCGCCATGCCGTCCTTGCCTGTGTTCGGCGCTGGTGGCCGAAAATCAAGGCCGCAGCCTCCCGCCTGCAGCGGCCCCCGGATGCGGGTGCGGCCTCGTCTTAAGAGGACGTGCGAAGTACGGTATCAACTAGACGAATGGCGACGTTCGCCAGAGATTCCACGCCATCCTCGGGCTTGTCCCGAGGGTTTGCTATGTATTGATTTTGTTGGCGTGTTAGATCCCCGGGACGAGCCCGAGGATGGCGTCAGGAGGGTATGTCTCCGCCGCAATCGACCCCGATATATATAGTCCATCATCTAAGCCGGACGACATATGTGCAGGCCGGGCATGACGGCCGAGGTTTTCCGGCGTTCTTCAGTCGAAAAGGCCGGATACCGACTGTTCCTGCGCGGTGCGATTGATCGCCTCGCCAAGCAGGCCTGCGGTGCTGACCACGCGGATATTGTGCGCGGACTGAACGCTTGTGGTCGGCTGGATGCTGTCGGTGATGACGAGTTCGCGCAGCTTCGAGGAGGCCACGCGGGCAACCGCGCCGCCGGAAAGTACACCGTGGGTGATGTAGGCGGTAACGCTGGTGGCGCCCTTTTTCAGCAGCGCTTCCGCGGCGTTGCAGAGCGTGCCGCCGGAATCGATGATATCGTCGATCAGGATGCAATCCTTGCCGGAGACATCGCCGATGACGTTCATGACCTCGGATTCGCCCGGACGGTCACGGCGCTTGTCGACGATTGCCAGCAGACAGTCCAGACGCTTCGACAGGGCGCGGGCGCGAACTACGCCGCCGACATCAGGCGAAACGACCATGACATTGTTGGTGTCGTAATGATCCTTCACGTCGCGGGCGAGAATGGGCGCCGCGAAGAGATTGTCGGTGGGGATGTCGAAAAAGCCCTGGATCTGGCCGGCATGAAGATCAAGCGTGAGAACGCGGTCGGCGCCGGCTTCGGTAATCAGGTTGGCAACGAGTTTGGCGGAAATCGGGGTGCGGGGGCCGGCCTTGCGGTCCTGGCGGGCGTAACCGAAATAGGGAAGCACCGCCGTAATTCGCTTGGCCGAGGAGCGGCGCATGGCATCGATCATGATAAGCAGTTCCATCAGATGATCATTTGCCGGGAAGGAGGTGGACTGGACGATAAAAACGTCCTCGCCGCGCACGTTCTCGCTGATTTCTACGAATATTTCCTGGTCAGCAAACCGCTTTACAGTGGCATTTCCGAGAGGAACGTTCAGATACTTGCAGATCGCTTCGGCGAGGTGCCGGTTCGAATTGCCTGCGAAAACCTTCATTGCGGCCGCCTGTTTCCATGCCATCGCCTTGCGCCACGGGGCTTAATCCACCGTAACCAAGCGTCGTTCAAGGGGAGGAACATCCGGCCGAAAAGCCTTTGCCGGATACGCCTTGTTGCCATGCGCGCCTTAATAGCGCTGTTGCTTCCGATTGCAAGAGGACTCCGCGCTTTCGCAATGATTTTCGTGAAATCTCTATGACTTCTCCCGCCGTTTCACCTCATCCGCGTTGAGAATGCTTCCAGGACGTATAGTCGTTCAGTGTTTTTGCGGCGATATCCTGCATGGCCCTATCGGTCACGGCGGCCCATGGATCGCTGCCTTTTGCCGCCACCGTTTCCTGCCCCTGAAGGCGATGCAGCCGCACGCCATTGGCATCGAGAACGTCCCAGACGTAGACGATATTGACCTTGCTGCCATCGGCAAAGGCGGAAAAATATCCCTTCAGGATGTTCTCGGCCGAATTGTCGTTGGAGGCGCGGATGGTCAGCCCCTTGGCCCGCGCTTCGGCACCGAGCTGGCGCGACAGCGGCGTGACGGCCTGAACGGGCGCGCCGATGATCGGCAGAAAGCGGATGGAATTTGCCGAAGATGCCGGGGCGAGTGAGGCAGTCTGCTGCGAGGGGGCGGCCGCGGGAGGCTGGGCCGCGTTTGGGGTCTGGCTAAGCGGTTCGCCATACTGGTTGCCGCTGGACATGGCCTGTGCCTGCGCCTGCAGCGAGTTCTGCGGCGCATAAGCGGGCACGGAGGTCGCGGTTGCCGGGGCGCCTGCGGGTGCGCGGTCGGCTGCGGCGGCCATCTGGTCGAGATCGCCCTGCGTTACCGGCGTCGATTGCGAGGCATTATTGTGGCCGACATTCACCTGCGGTGTCAGCGCCTCCGTCGTGTTGCAGCCCGAAAGGGCCAGCATCAGCACTGGAACAATGATGGCCGAAAAAAGGGGGGTGAACCCCGTCCGGCTCATGCGATTTTCCCTCTCATGTTCCGCTCCTTCTTGCCCAAGGTGGCGGCAATGTAAGGGCGGTCTTCCCGCTCTGTCAAACCCGGCGGCGATTTAAGCTGTGAGAAGATCGAGGTTATGGCGCGAGAGCGCTTCCGGGGCGCCGTCCTTGGTCAGATAGGTCTGGCCGAGCGTCATGGCCGTGCCGGAATCGGAATCCATCACGATCATATGCACGAAGAGTGTCATATCGGCGGTGATTTCCTGCGGATTGCCGGCATGGAACATCTGGTGCTCCATCCAGGAAGGCGAGAAACGGGCGCCCAGCGAATAACCGCAGGAGTTCAGGCGGTGGCGGGTCAATCCGCGTTCATCCATCACGCGGGCATGCACATCGAAGACATCGCCGAAAGTCTTACCCGGCTGCAGCACTTCCTCGATGGCGGTGATGTTTTGCAGGCAGGCGCTATAAAGCTCCTTCTGCCGGAAATCCTGTTCGCCGATCACCACCGTACGCATCATGGCGGCATGGTAATGGGCGCTGACACCGGCCCATTCCAGCGTCAGCTGATCCTTGGCGTCAAGCCTGCGGCGTCCGGCCTTGTAGCGGCAGAGCAGCGCATCCGCGCCGGAACCGACGATGAATTCATTGGCAGGATAATCGCCGCCGCCGGCCAGCACCGCACCCTGCATCGCAGCAAGGATCGCGGCCTCGTCCGCGCCGGGCTTGATGAGCGGTAACGCCGCATCCAGAGCCTCATCGGCCAGTTGTCCGGCCTTACGGGCATAGGCGATCTCGGCCGGGCTTTTGACGAGCCGCAGCGTGCTGACAAGATAGGAGGCGTCGCTCATCTGGCAGAAGCTGGCAAGCTGGTTGTCCAGCAGGCGGGCGACACGGCCGGTCATGCCGTGGGTATCGTATTCCACCCCGATCTTGGCGCCGAGCAGGTCGAGATCGCTCAGCAGGTTTTTGAGATCAAGTGTGGGGTCCGCATTGGGCCGGTCGACCCAGATGAGGATATTTTCGATGACGGAGGTATTGCGCGCTTGCCGCAGATCGGCAGAGCGGGTCAAAAGTGTCATGGAACCGTCGGACTTGACCACCAGCGTCTGGAAGAAGCAGTAGCCGAAGGTGTCGTAGCCGGTCAGCCAATACATGCTCTCCTGCGCAAAAAGCAGCAGGGCGTCCAGCTTTTCTTCCGCCATTTTCGCGAGCAGACGCTCGCGGCGGGCATCGAATTCCGAAAGCTCGAAATGCAGGGCCATGTCAGTCCTCCAGAATTGCGATTGCGGAAATCTGCCGGCCGTAATCGGGTTCGGCGCGGTGGGTGGTGCGGCGGTAGGAATAGAAGCGATGTTCGTCGGGATAGGTGCAGAGGCCGAGATTTTCCGCCTTCACGCCAGCTTTCGTCAGCCGGTCGATGGTGAATTGCTTGAGGTCGAACAAGGCGTGGCCTTCCTTCTCCGTCGCGGCGAAATAATCCGCATAGGCGGGATCGATATCGGTGAAGCGCGCCACATATTCCGGCCCGACCTCATAATTATCCTGGCTGATCGAGGGGCCAAGCGAGGCGGCGATGCGCTCGCGGCTGGCGCCGAGCTTCACCATGGCTTCGATGGTGTTTTCGAGCACGCCGAAGAGCGCGCCCTTCCAGCCGGCATGGGCCGCACCCACGACGCCCGCCTGCGCATCGGCAAACAGGATGGGTCCGCAATCGGCGCTCAGCACGCCCAGCACGAAACCCGGCGTTGCCGTCACCATGGCATCCGCCTGCGGACGGTTGCCGTCATAGGTTTCATCGACCACAAGGACGTCAGGGGAGTGGACCTGGTGCACGGTTGCGAGGCGGCCCGAGGGCAGGCCGAACCATTGCGTCACGCGCCGGCGGTTTTCCTGCACCTTTTCGGGTTCGTCATGGGAACCGAGGCCGACATTGAGGCCCTGATAAAGGCCCTCCGAGACACCGCCCTGCCGGGTGAAGAAACCGTGGCGAACACGGTTTTCGCCTGATGCGGCGAGCAGGGGGGACTGGAGCGGGAGCGGCAGCGTTGCGTTCTGCATGGTGGGAGAATTCCTTGGAGAATGTCGCTGTTGGCCAGAGGAGTAGGGTTAAGCGAGATGTTTCCTGTTGCCACGGCGTTGCGTGGCGGTGTGATGCAGTGTGCCTGCTTCGTGTGTCGCGGCGATGTTGGCCCAGAGGTGATTGCGCTGTCAATCCACCGCGCGAAACGGCAGAAGATGAAGCGCGGGACTTGAAACGGCGATGACCTTGAAAAGTTCCCCCATCTTGCCGGCACCTTCGCCGGCGAGGCGGTTCACCGCTTCGGCAATTTCAAGCGTCTGGTCGGGCGTGGCCTTGGCGGCAAGCGCACTCGCCCTTTCCCTGAGGCCGAGGCCGTGGAGGAAATCGCCCTGCCTCAGGGCACCGTTGACGTGTACGCCGGTCGCTTGCGCCGTTTTGACGAGGCTTTCGAAATCCACATGGCTAGTCAGATCGGCCTCGCCGGGATGCGCAAGCGGTGGATCGAAGGCGTGGTTGCGCATAGCCTGCAACGTGTCACCGTAACCGGCGACCAGATGGCCGTAATCGATCGCAAGTGCGGTGCCACTATGAGCTGAGAGGCGCTGGCAGATTGCGGTCATCACGGCTTCGCGAGCAGGAGAAACCTCGAATATGGTGCCAAGCGGTTGCCGTTCGGGCTGCGGCGGCAGGAGGTCCGGGTCTATGCTGGCAAGGCCCGTCGAGAAAACGAGTTCGTCATTGGCATCGAGGCTGACGACGCGTTCCCGGAAACCCTGCGGCGTCCTGACGAATTGCCGGATCGGAATGGCATCGAACAGCTCGTTGGCGACAAGCAGCAGAAAACCTTCCGGCACGTCGTCAAAACTGTCATGCCAGGTCAGCCGGTCCTCATGTGCCGCCAGCGTTTCCTTCTGGATGGCGGAAAGGCGGGGGCTTGTCTCCACCAGATGTACCCGCATCGTCTCGTAAAGCGGCGGCGCGATGCGGCGGATGACACGCAGCATGTCCGACATCATGGTGCCGCGGCCGGGGCCGATTTCCACCAGCTGCGTTTGTACCGGCGCGCCATGCCGCTGCCAGGCGTGCACGACGAAAACACCGAGCATTTCGCCGAAAAGCTGGCTGACTTCGGGCGCGGTAATGAAATCACCCGAGCGGCCGAAGGGCTCGCGGCTCTTGTAATAACCGTGTTCGGGATCGGCGAGGCACAGCGAAAAGAAGTCGGTGACGCTGAGCGGACCGTTAAGCCGGATAAGGGATTTGATACGTTGCGCGAGCGGTGTGGTCATGGGCGATCATACCGCTCAGGCGCTTTTCGTCGCGCTGCGTGCCCGCAGGACTGCCCAGAGGCCCAAAAGGAACATCGGCGTGGAAAGCACCATGCCCATGGTCAGCCAGTTGCCGGCGAGATAACCGATCTGGGCGTCCGGTTCGCGGAAGAATTCCACGAAGATGCGCGAGAGCGCGTAACCGCAGACGAATATGCCGGTGACGGTGCCGGGTGTTTTCAGAGCCTTGAAAACGTATATTGCGATTGCCAGGAGGATGACGAGGACGAGGCCTTCGAGGCCTGCCTCATAGAGCTGGCTCGGGTGCCGCGCAAAGGGGCCACCGGTCGGGAAGACGACTGCCCATGGCACATCGGCGATACGGCCCCACAATTCGCCATTGATGAAGTTGGCGATGCGGCCGAACAGCAGGCCGATGGGCGCAACGGCGGCAATGATGTCGAACATGCTCCAGACCGGAATGCCGTTCCGGCGGGCGAAGAGAATCATGGCGATCGTCGTGCCGATCAGGCCGCCATGGAACGACATGCCGCCATTCCAGATTTCGATTGCCCTGATGGGATTGGCCGCGACGGCTGCCATATCGTAAAACAGGATGTAACCGATACGGCCGCCAAGCACGATGCCGCCGGCCGCCCAGAGGATGAAATCGTCAAGATGCTGCGCCGAGATCGGCGAGGTGTCGTTCGGCCAGAGGCGATCCGTGCGGGCGAGGCGGCGGGCATAAAACCAGCCGAGCATGATGCCCGCGACATAGGCAATGCCGTACCAGTGGATCGCCAGAGGACCGATGGACAGTGCTATCGGATCGATATTGGGGAAAGGCATGATGGCGAGTTGGGTGGGAGCGGCTATCAATCCGTATATATTCCGTCATCGTTGCTGGGCGGACAACGGATTATCCATTGCCTCAAGGAACCGGGCGATGATGCTCACCGGTCTCCTGACGCCAAGGAAAATGGCGATTGCGATGGCGGCGGTCAAGGTGATTCTTCAAGCTGCGACTTAAGATGCCAGAGGCCTGCCAAGCTGTTGCGATTTTTCGATTTCGCTTGCAAGGCGGCGGTGGAGTGCCTACCTGAAGGCTAGCAACAGCGGGCCAGACGATGCCCCTGAACCGACGAAGGATGAGCGCCATGAGCACGACAGGCACCAATCGTTTTCTGGATGAATTCGCCAAGCTGATGACCGATGCGGCCGGCGCGGCGCAGGGTGTGCGCAAGGAAGCCGAGGCTGCTTTTCATGCGCAGGCGGATCGCTGGCTGAACAGCCTCGATGTCGTCCGGCGCGAGGAATTCGACGCGGTTCGCGAGATGGCCATTCAGGCGCGTGATGAAAACGACGCGCTGCGCGCCCGCATCGAGGCTCTGGAAGCGAAGATTTCCACCGCCAAGGACTGATTTTTTCAGCATTTTTTTGAGAGGCCCCGGATCGCTTGCGATTCCGGGGCCTTTTGTTTTCGGGTGTTTCGTCCGGAAGACTTGCGGTTGTTAAAAGCGGTCATCTGACGCGATTTTTTTGGGCCTGTGGACACTTCCAAAAAACGCAATCGGCAGAGTCGCTTAAGACTCTCGCCTGAGGTGATGGGGGAGAAGATATCCACTGCTCAAAAGGCAAAAATGGCGGGTGAGGGGTGGCAGCGGGACTCGGCCATTATACACTGATTTTAAATGATGATTCGAAAAGACCGGTAAGCTCCAGACAGGGTGAATGCGTTATTCTGGTGGTGTCGGGCAATCGTCTCAAATGTTTATCCCGGTTCGTATGTGCGTTTTGTGCCCGGCGTTCAAAACACGACATTCTGACCGGCTGAGAAGGTGCCGCATGAGTCTGATAGAATTTGAAATTGAGCGTCAGTCCAATCCAGTGGACATGATCGAGATTGTCGCTGCCTCGAACGACTGGTCGTTCGAACGTTCCGGCGAAGACGAGATCGCCATGACGGTGGCCGGTCACTGGGCCGATTATCACGTTTCCTTCTCTTGGATGGAAGACTTCGAGGCACTGCATCTGGCCTGCGCTTTCGACATCAAGGTGCCGGACCAGCGCGTCAACGAGGTCATTCGCCTGCTGTCTCACGTCAACGGTCAGGTGCTGATGGGGCATTTCGATCTGTGGCGGCAGGAAGATGTGGTGATCTTCCGCCAGTCGCTGCTTCTGGCCGGCGGCGCCGAGCCGAACAACCAGCAGGTGGAAGTGTTGCTTTCGAGCGCGCTGGAAGCCTGCGAGCAATATTATCAGGCATTCCAGTTCGTCGTCTGGTCGGGGCTGGATGCCAAAAGCGCAATTGAAGCGGTCATGTTCGAGACCGTCGGAGAAGCTTGAGCATGGTGTACAAGGCTTCCGGTCCGCTCGTCCTCGTGGGCGCCGGCAATATGGGCGGCGCCATGCTTTCGGGCTGGCTGAAAAAGGGTGTGCCGGGATCGAAAGTCATCGTCATTGATCCACGGCCCTCCGACGCGATGCGCACGACGATTGCGGAAGCCGGCGCGACCCACATCGAAAGCGTGCCTGAGGGCGTCAAGGCCGGCATTCTTTTCGTGGCGGTGAAGCCGCAGATGATGGATGCCGTTTTGCCGTCGCTGAAGCCCCTGCTGGGCCCGGAAACGGTCGTTGTCTCCATCGCGGCGGGCACGACCATTGCCACGTTCGCTTCGCATTTCGGTGCGGTTGCCGCCGTGCGCGCCATGCCCAATACGCCTGCTATGGTCGGCCGTGGCGTCACCGGCGCTTATGCCAACGATCTTGTCACAGCCGGGCTGAAAACCGTTGTAGACGGGTTGCTGAAGGTCAGCGGTCCGGTGGAATGGGTTGAGGCCGAAAGCGACATCGACGCGGTGACCGCAGTTTCGGGAAGTGGCCCGGCCTATGTCTTCTATCTGGTGGAATGCATGGCGGAAGCCGGCCGCAAGGCCGGTCTGCCGGCCGATGTGGCAATGCGTCTGGCGCGCGAAACCGTGGCCGGTGCCGGTGAACTCCTGCATCAGTCCACCGACGAGGCGGCGCGCCTGCGTCAGAATGTGACTTCGCCGGGCGGCACCACGGCTGCCGCACTTTCCGTGCTGATGGCTGAAGACGGCATGCAGCCCCTGTTCGACAGGGCGGTCGCTGCCGCGAAAACGCGTGCCGAAGAGCTGGCAGGCTGAAGGGACGGGTCATGAGCGGCGAAATTTCCTATGGCGATTTCGAGAAGGTCGATATCCGCGTCGGCACGATCGTAGAGGCGGAGCCGTTTCCGGAGGCTCGCAAACCGGCGATCAAGGTGAAGATAGATTTCGGACCCGAGATCGGCATCAAAAAATCCTCGGCGCAGATCACGGTACATTATACGCCGGAAAGCCTCGTCGGTCGGCAGGTGCTGGGCGTGGTGAATTTTCCGCCGCGTCAGATCGGCCCTTTTCGATCTGAAGTTCTGACGCTTGGTTTTGCCGATGCAAACGGCGATATCGTTCTCGCCGCGGTCGAACGGCCGGTGCCGAACGGCGAGAAGATGTGCTGACGGCTGTTTGCCGTTAAGCCGGAATCTTGACGATGACCCGCAATCCGCCCATCGGGCTTTCATCGAGCGATACATCGCCGCCATGGCTGCGGGCGATATCGCGGACGATGGAGAGGCCAAGGCCCGTGCCGGAGGCATTGAGGTTGCGTGCCTCGTCCAGCCGGAAGAACGGTTTGAATACATCCTCGCGGGAGATTTCCGGAATGCCCGGACCGTCGTCGTCGAAGGTCATGATGATGGAGCGTGGCGCCTTGCGGATATCGACGTGGAGATTGCTGGCGTAACGCCGGGCATTTTCGGCCAAATTGGCAACGAGGCGGGAAAGCGCGTTCGGCCGGGCGATGATCCTCTCGATATTATAGAGTTCATAGCTGAATTTCTTGCCGTGCAGCTCGAAATCATGGCCGATCTTCTCCAGAAGTGCCGGAAGCTCCAGCGTGCCGACATCCTCTTCGACCTCGGTGCGGGCGAAGGTCAGATAGGCCTCCAGCATCGACTGCATGTCGTCCACATCCTTATCCAGCCCTTCAAGGTCAGGATTGTCGCCGGCGAGCGCCAGTTGCAGCTTGAAGCGGGTGAGAATGGTGCGCAGGTCATGGCTCACACCATTCAGCATGGCCGTGCGCTGCTCCATCTGCCGCTCGATACGCTCGCGCATCAGGATGAAGGCGAGACCGGCGCGCCGCACCTCGTCCGCGCCGCGTGGGGAATAGCCGCTGATCCTCTGGCCCTTGCCGAAGTTTTCCGCCGCCTTGGCAAGCGCTTCGATGGGTTTGATCTGCCCGCGCAGGAAGAGGATGGAAATGGCGATCAGCACCAGTGACGCGCCGACCATCCAGACGAGGAAGATATGGGTATTGGAGGCATAGGCGGAACTGCGGCTGGTAAAGACGCGCAAGGTCTTGTCTTCCAGCTGAACACGGATTTCCACCAGCGAGCCGTTACCATAGGTGTCGATCCAGAACGGCCTGCCGATCTGCTGTTTCAACTGATCGGCAAGAATCCTGTCGAGGATCGAAAACAGCGGCTCGGGTTTGGGGGCCGGCAGATCGGTCTTGGGCTCGATATAGACGCTGAGGTCGAGTTTCTCTCGGGCGATGCGGATGACGCGCTGATAATCGTCTTCTTCGGGATCCGTCTGCAGAAGCTCAATGACGGCAGAGATATCGCGTGTCACGGCGGCGGACAGGCGCTCCGTCACCAATTGCCAGTGACGTTCCATGAAGACAGCCGCGACCACGGCCTGAAGCAGGATCATCGGCAGGATGATGATGAGCAGCGAGCGGGTGTAAAGGCCTGTTGGCAACCAGTGGCGCAGCCATCTGCCGGCAGAACGCCATGCCTTGGCCGCGCCGCTTTTTTTGACCGTGCTGAGAAAATCGAGGCTCGCCATGGCTGCGCGTCCGCCCTTCGTTGAGTGCTCGTCAGTCCACGCTCAGGCGGTAACCGATGCCGCGCACCGTTTGCAGATAGACAGGATTGGCAGGGTCGTCCTCGATCTTACGGCGAAGACGGTTGATCTGCACGTCGATGGTTCTTTCACCCACTTCCGATTCCGCTTCCACCAGCTCGTGGCGGGGAATGGTATCGCCGGCGCGCAGGGCAAAAAGCAGCATGATCTCCTGTTCGCGATCCGTCAGCCGGATCGTTTCGGCACCGCGTCGTAATTCCTTCTTCGGAATGGAGAAGCTGTAGGGGCCGAACATGATCTGTTCGATCTTGGGCGTATCGGGCGAGGTGTTACGTCGAAGGATATTATTGATACGCAGGACGAGCTCACGCGGATCGAAGGGCTTGGCGAGGTAGTCATCGGCGCCCGCTTCCAATCCGGCAATGCGCGATTCCGCTTCCGAACGGGCGGTCAGGAGAATGACCGGCACGGATTTGTTCTCGTTCAGCGAGCGGGTCAGCGAAAGCCCGTTTTCGCCGGGCATCATCACATCGAGGATCAGCAGATCGAAACGAATTCCCACCATCTTGCGCCGGGCTTCGGCTGCATCGCCGGCCACGGAGATACGGTAGCCCTTGTCGCCAAGGAAGCGCTGCAGGAGATTGCGAATGCGGGCATCGTCGTCAACGATCAGCAGATGGGCCGCATCGTCATCCACCGGTAGCCGTTTGGTCGGAGCTTGCGCCATCGTCATTCACCCTCCACGCTTGTCGGGCTGCGCATTTGCGCCAGGAACTTGCGCACGCAGGCGCGGGCATCCGGCTCCAGCCCTTCCAGCGCCCGGTCGATGCGGCGCGATTGCGGTTCGCTGAGCGCCAGCGCCAGTTCGCGGCCGGTCAGGGTCGGGTAAAGCCTGCGCTGACGGCGATCCTCGGGCCCGGCCATCTGGCGGATATAACCATCGTCGATCAATTGCTTGAGCACGCGGGCGAGGCTTTGCTTGGTAATCTGCAGGGTGTCGAGCAGATCCGCCACGGTCATGCCGGGCTGCCGGCTGACGAAATAGACCACCCGGTGGTGCGCCCGGCCGTAATCCAGCTTCGACAGAATGACGTCGGGATCGGAGACGAAATCGCGATAGGCGAAAAACAGCGCCTCGATCGTGTCGAAGTCGATCTTGCCGTCGTCAACCTTCGGCAGTGCCGGTGTCTGCCTCGCGGCGGCGGTTTTGAGCGATTGCGGTGGCACTGCGGTTCCTTCATATCCTGCGGCTGTCTGATCATAGGCTGACAGGCGTCGATGCGCCAATATTCTGTAAACATAGCCGAAAATGCGTCCGCTAGGGAGAATGCCGCCGATCATTTTCTGTTGCGGTGGATAATATGGCGCGGGTGCGGGTGCAACTGAAATCCTGAGTGGCCTTTACCGGAAATAGAAAAGAGCGCGGAAACTCCGCGCTCTCCTTCGTTTTTTTACCGTTGTGGTGGTGTTACTGGTAGACGTAGACGATACGACGGGTCGAGGGTTCCACGAGAACCGGCACATCATTCACCCGGACATATCGATACTGATAGTCGGGGACTTCAACCATACGGGTCTCTGCGGGCAGAACACTACCCACGGCGATGTCGCCGTCATAGGTGATGGTGTCGGCAGGATGCTCGTCCATATAAGTGATGACCGATTGCGGCGGATCGACTTCACCGACGCGGCCTAGGTTCGGGTCACCCGGGTTCGGCTCGGCCTGAACACTTGCGGTCTTTTCATAGGTTACGACAGGCACGCTGATATCCGAGCGGCGCTGTTCAAGAATGACCGGAGAGCCTTCATACATAACGTTCAGATAATCGGCATGAGCCCAGCCGCGCAGGCCGTTGACTTCGATACGGCACCAGCTGCTGCCTTCCATGCAGCCATCCAGAACCGCATTGCTGCCGCGGGTGGCGAGACCCAGTTCAGGGTAGTCTTCACCGGGGCCCGAGCGAACGGAAATATCCGATGCTGTCGTGGCGACCATGGCGGCGTTTGCGTAACCCGCCATCAAGGCGAAGGCGCCGCCAGCGATCAGCATTTTAAGCGTCTTGTCCATGTGTCTCACTCCTTTTAAGACTGGTGCTACAACGTCGCAGCCAACAGGGCGTTCCACATTTTTCGCCGGAAATTCCTGCCGGGAGCCAAAAACTTCCTGTTATCTCACTGTATATAATAGTGATTTTTAGAACGGCCGGCCCACTGAAAGCGGAGGCCTTTTCGTCGCCATTGTGCCGCAACCGGTCGCGGGCTATAGGAGGCGGAACCTTTCAGACAGGAGACACAGGATATGGGAAAGTTGCAGGCGGGCATTATTCCGGTCACGCCATTCGAGCAGAACTGCACCATCCTGTTCGATCAGGATACCAAGGAGGGCGTCGTCGTCGATCCCGGCGGGGATGTGGACGTCATTCTGCAGGTCGTCGCTGAAAACGGCATCACGCTGAAGGAAATCTGGCTGACGCACGGGCATCTCGACCATGCCGGCGGTGCCGACGAACTGCGTGCGAAACTTTCCCTGCCGGTCATCGGGCCGCATGAGGATGACTGGCCGCTGCTCGAGAGGATCGAGGTTCAGGCGGAGAAATATGGCATCAGCGGACTGAAGAACGTTGTGCCGGACAAATGGTTGGATGATGGCGACAAGGTCTCGTTTGCAGATCACGTCTTCGAGGTCTATCATTGCCCGGGCCACGCGCCCGGCCACGTCATCTATTATAACCGCGACCAGAACTTCGCCCATGTCGGCGACGTGCTGTTTTCGGGCTCGGTGGGGCGCACCGACCTGCCGGGCGGAAACCACGAGCAATTGATGGCATCCATTCGCGACAAGCTGCTGCCGCTGGGCGACGATGTCGGTTTCATCTGCGGCCATGGTCCGGGTGGGCGGCTGGGTGAGGAACGGCTCAACAACCCCTATCTCAAGGGGCTTTGAATTGGCCAATAGAGGCCTGCAGGGCGCATAAAAAAACCCGGCATTCCTGCCGGGCTTCAACTAGAAAAGAAAGCCGTTTTAGGGTCAGCCAGCAATCTGCAGATTGACTGCCTTCGGGCCCTTGCCGCGACGATCCGGTTCCGTGTCGAAGCTCACTTTCTGATTTTCTGAAAGTCCGGACAGGCCAGAAGCCTGTACGGCAGAGATGTGAACAAAGATATCAGCGCCACCATTGTCTGGCTTGATGAAGCCGAAGCCTTTGTCGGTATTGAAGAATTTTACGGTGCCAGTTTCGGCCATGCATCAGGTCCTTTTCGCTCTGCCCGCGTTCAGCTACAGGCAGCATTACAGTTTTGCCCCGCGTGGGCGTTGGCAGGCAGTTCTTGACTATTGAGAAAATGGACCTTCGCAGCAGGAAGTAATGGCGTTCTCATCCAACGTTTTTCGTCCCACCGCCCGAGGTTTATAGCGTCCCCAGTGCGCAAATTTATAGGCCTTCCCATGCTCGCAAATTGCCCGAACCGCAGTAGATTGCTGCGTTTATCGAAAATTGGCAAGCAAAAGTTTTTACGGGCTTTTTGTCAGATAAAAAACCTGCGGTAGCATTACATCTGAGAACCGCACATTTTTTCCGCATAAGTGATGGCTGATGAAATAATTGCCGGTCGCATCGGGTCTTCGCAGCAAAAATTTGAACGAGCTCGACGGATTTTCTGCGAAAACAGAAAAATCCTTTCTTTCCGCGTCAGGCCGCTTCCGTCACGGTTTTTTGCCGTTTGCGCGTCAATTCCGGTACGAGTTCGACGATCAGGATGGCGATGAAGATGATCAGGCAGCCGACATAGCCGGCGCTGGAAATGGTTTCCTTCAGGAAGATCGAGGCCAGCAGGGCGCCGAAAAGCGCCTCCGAAGACAGGAAAATCGCCGCCTGCGGTGCCGTGGTGTAACGCTGGGCAATGACCTGCAGCACGAAGGCGAGGCCGGAAGAGACGAGGCCGACGTAGAGAATTTCCACCATCGACGCCTCGATGGCCGCCATGCTGATCGGTTCGAACACGATACCGATCATGCAACTAAGAAGGGAGCAAACCGCGAACTGAGTGAAGGAAAGCGCCAGCGGACGTCCGCTTTCTGAAACGAAGCGTCCCGCGAGCGTGATCTGGATCGCCCAGAAGAAGGCGCAGATGATGCTGAGAATATCCCCTGTCGTCAGCGTTTCGAAGGCGCCGCCGGAGAGGAGAAATATGCCGCCGAGCATCATCAGCGCGCAGGGCCAGACGACCCAATGGGGATGACGGCGGTAAAGCACGACGGCAATGACCGGCACGAAGATGACGTAAAGCCCGGTCAGGAAGCTGGAATTGGTGACGGTCGTGGTCAGAAGACCGACCTGCTGGGTGGTGGCTCCGCCGAACAGGGCCAATCCCACGAGGATGAAGCTGCCGATTTCACGGCGGCGCGGCGGCGATTTCAGCGACCGCGTTTCCATCAGCGCAAAGGGCAGCACCGCGATGGCGGCGATGGCGAAACGCAGGCCGACGAACCAGAACGGGCCGATGGAGGCCATGGCGGAGGATTGGGCGACAAAGCCACCTCCCCAGATCGCTGCTGCGAGGAGAAGCAGCATATTGGCCTGAACACGCGTCATGAGTTGGCACCAGCACAGCAGGGGCCGGGAAGATCATTCAGTCACGGCCGTGGCAAACAGGGGATTTTTTGAAATGCCGATCCGAAGTTTCGGAGGGCTGTTTCCCGGGTGCTTTAGCAGCAACCTGCCGATGCCGCAAGTCGAGGCGGCGGGCGTTTATTTGTAGCGGCGGGCCTCGTCCTTCAGGCTGCGCCGGGTCAGCGTCAGGCCGCCAATGCCGAGACCGATAAAGGCTGCGGCTGAAAGGACGATGAGCAGCAGGTGAGGGCCGGCCTTGGTGGTTGCCGCCACCTGCGGAATGGCCGAGGTGTGCAGGGTGTCGAGTGCTTCGGTGGCCGCATTGGCCGAGGTTGCGATGCCGGCGGCCATGGTGACGATGACAAGAAAAGCTGCAACGGCCATCCAGAGGGAAAACAGCGTTCTCTGCGCCCTTAACCTTTCAACGGAAGTCCGATCGTTGGTAAACATGGCTGTCGCCTCTTGCCCCTGTTCTTAAAGGATAAAAGAGGCCCGGAAATGGACGGCTTGGAGACCGAATTCAGGCGTTCCGCGGCATTTATTGCGGCCATATTGTGGCAAAGCCGTCTGAGGAGGCTATTTCTCCCGCAAATGGCATCAGAGGCCGCGTTTTCCGAATGTCCTGACCTGGCGCAGCGGATGCGGATCGGGCGCGCGGTCTTCCCGGGAAAATGCCGGTGCGGCTGTGTTTCTCTCCATCCTTGAAGGGGAGAAATATTCGCTGCCGAGTTCCGGAAAGCGCGTATCGAAACTTGTCGGTGCGAGTTCGGGTTTTGCCAGAACATAACCCTGCATCAGCAGGACGCCGAGGTCTTCGCACAGATCGACCTGCCAGCTGGTTTCAAGCCCTTCGAATACGGGCTCAATCCCATCCTCGCGGAACTGGCGGACGATGACGCGCAGGAGGGCGGCGCCGGCCGAATTCTGCATGAAATCGCGCACCCAGCCCGCTTCGAACTTCACGTAATCCGGCTTGATGAGCTTGACGCGGTCGATGTCGGAATCGCCGGCGCCATAGTCGTCCAGCGCCACGCGGAAACCGATATCGTGCATGTGATATGCGAAGTCGGCGACCATCTGAGTGTCAGAGGCCTTTTTCTCCGAGATTTCGCAGACGATGCGGTCCGCTGTCATGCCGGCCTCGTGGGCGGTCAGCCGCATGCGCTCCACTTCCTGCCGCATCTTGGCCGGGGTCTGGAAAAGGCCCGGATGGAAATTGACGAAGATGCGGGCGCGGGAACGATTGAGCTTGCCGGTGTTGAGGATATGGATCGTGCGCAGGATGCTGTCGATATTCTCGATGTCTTCAGATGCCACAAGCGAGAAGAATTCGCCCGGCGTCACCGGCTCGCCGTTGCGGTGGGGCCGCACCAGACCTTCGAAGGAATCGATATCAAGCATGCCGCTTGGCGTGCGACGGAAAATCGGCTGCAGGGCCGATTTCAGGTTGAAGGTTTGATAGGCCGTGGACCATGTGCCATCGACCTCGCGGACAAGACTGGAAAAGATGCTTTTCGGCGCCATTTTTCAACCAGCTATAGAGACACGACCCCTAGGCTCGCCAATGTAGCGTATCAAGCGTTACTTCCGGGTTAAGGAAGGTTTAAATTCTCCGATGCAGCAGATAAGCCGGCTTTTGACCTTGAAACTATGTCCGTCTTTCGACATAGAAATTGCCGTAGCAGACAAGATTTCCAGCCTCTGCCGATGTCAACCCCAATAGGACCGATTAAAAATGGCCTTCCTTGCCGACATTCTCTCCCGCGTAAAGCCATCCGCCACCATCGCCGTTACCCAGAAAGCCCGTGAGCTGAAAGCCAAGGGTCGCGATGTGATTAGCCTTGGCGCCGGCGAGCCGGATTTCGATACGCCCGATAATATCAAGGAAGCGGCCATTGACGCCATCAAGCGCGGCGAAACCAAATACACGCCGGTTTCCGGCATTCCCGAACTGCGCAAGGCGATTGCCGACAAGTTCAAGCGTGAAAACGGCCTCGACTACAAGCCGGAACAGACCATCGTCGGCACCGGCGGCAAGCAGATCCTCTTCAACGCCTTCATGGCGACGCTGAACCCCGGTGATGAAGTCGTTATCCCGGCACCTTACTGGGTCAGCTACCCGGAAATGGTGGCGATTTGCGGCGGCACGCCTGTATTCGTCAACGCCACGCTCGAAGACAATTTCAAGCTGACGCCAGAAGCGCTGGAAAAGGCGATCACGCCGAAGACAAAGTGGTTCGTCTTCAACTCGCCTTCCAACCCCTCGGGCGCGGCCTATTCGCATGACGAGCTGAAGGCGCTGACGGACGTGCTGGTCAAGCATCCGCATGTCTGGGTGCTGACGGACGACATGTATGAGCACCTGACCTATGGCGATTTCAAATTCGTCACCCCTGTGGAAGTCGAGCCTTCGCTTTATGACCGCACACTGACGATGAACGGCGTTTCCAAGGCCTATGCCATGACCGGCTGGCGTATCGGTTACGCTGCCGGCCCGCTGCCGCTGATCAAGGCCATGGACATGATCCAGGGCCAGCAGACCTCGGGCGCAAGCTCGATCGCACAGTGGGCCGCTGTCGAAGCTCTGAACGGCACGCAGGATTTCATTCCCGCGAACAAGAAGATCTTCGAAGGCCGTCGTGATCTCGTCGTCTCCATGCTCAACCAGGCCAAGGGCATCAGCTGCCCGTCACCGGAAGGCGCATTCTACGTCTACCCGTCCTGCGCCGGCCTGATCGGCAAGACCGCGCCTTCGGGCAAGGTCATCGAGACGGATACGGATTTCGTCTCCGAGCTTCTGGAAGCCGAAGGCGTTGCCGTCGTGCAGGGATCGGCTTTCGGCCTCGGCCCGAACTTCCGCATTTCCTACGCCACGTCGGAAACGCTGCTTGAAGAGGCCTGCAAGCGCATCCAGCGTTTCTGCGCCGATTGCCGCTGATCGCTCTCGTGATATTGAATGAAGAAGCCCGGCAGCGATGCCGGGCTTTTTTCGTTTCGGTCAGAGGCCGAGGAATAGCAGCATGATGAAGGTGGCGAAGAGAATGAAATGCGTCATCCCCTCGATCGCATTGGTCTCACCGTCATTGAGGTTGATGGCCGCGGCGATGAGGGTGATGAAGACCATGACGGTCTGAACCGGCGTCATCGCCATGATGAAGGGCTGGCCGGTATAGAGCGCAATGCCCTCCATGACCGGCACGGTCAGGATCACCGTCGACAGCGATGCGCCCATGGCGATGTTGACCACGGCCTGCATGCGATTGCGCAGGGCGGAGCGGAGCGCGGTTAGGATTTCCGGCGATGCGGAGATCGTGGCAACCACCACTGCCATAAGGGCGGGCGGTGCACTGGTTCCTTCAAGGCTTTCGCTGAGGAAGGCCGACATGAATTCCGCCAGCACGCCGATCAGCACCACGCCGGCAATGATGAGGCCGATGGAGAGCGGCACGCTGCCCTCATCTTCATCCTCTGCATGGCTGCCCGATGTCTGCCCGGACTGGCCGGCGGGACGAGGCTTCTTGGGGTAGGTATAGCTGAAGAAATAGCTGTGCGGACCGACCTGCATCTTGAGGAAGAGCGCATAGAGCGCGATCATCGCGACGATGGTGAAGGCGGAATAGACGTGCCAGCTCTGTTGCGGAATGAATTCCGGCACGATCATCGAAATGCCCATGGCGGTGAGGATCATCACGCCATAGGTCCTGCCGGAATCGTCATTATAGGGCTGTTCGCCGTGGCGCAGACCGCCGAGCAGGGCGGCGAGCCCCAGGATGCCGTTGATGTCGATCATGACGGCGGAGTAGATGGTATCGCGCACCAGCGTTGGCGAACTGGATTCGCTCATGATGATGGCAAGGATCAGCACTTCCACGGCGACCGCCGAGAGCGTCAGGATCATCGTGCCATAGGGATCGCCGACCTTGGCGGCAAGAATTTCAGCGTGATGGGCAACCCGCATCGAAACGAGAACGATGAGCCCGATGAGCACGATTGCGGCAATCAGCCCCGCCGTCTTTCCCGCTTCGAATATCGCATGTTCCGCCATATATGCGAAGATTGCCGCCGGTATTGCCAGAAGCAGCATGCGCTCCTGTTTCAGAATAGAACCCACCATCGATTTCCCTTCCCCCTGACAGGCTTAGGCTGTGACTTATCTTCCCTCAGATCAAGCAGGATTTGCGCTTGAATGCTTTTGGTAGGATAGTGATGTCGCAGGACATGCTGTTCATGCCGCGGTGTCCCCGTCGGGTGCAATGCTTGAAGCGCGGTTGTGGTTGCCATGTCGCCTACCGAAACAGGAGGACCATGCATGACCAAAGTGGTGTATGAAATCGTCGAACATGACGGAGGTTTCGCCTACCGCATGAACGGCGCCTATTCCGAAACTTTCCCGACCTATGCCGATGCCGTTGAAGCCGCGCGCATCGTCGCCGCCGAACAGCAGGTGGGGGGCGATGACGAGGAAATCAGCTATCAGGACGAGCGCGGCCAATGGCATGAGGAATATAGCCAGGGCGGAGACCGGCCGGAAGCCGAGGTGGTGGACAAGACAACGGATCAGGCCAGACCGTTTTGACGGGTGGGCTGCGGATTTCTGGAGAAGTGGTCCTGCGGTGTTTTGATGACGGCCGGCTAGATAGTGGCTTTCAAGAGTTTGTCCATTCACAGTGGACCGGAGGTGCGTGCGGCTTTACCGCCCTCTGCCCTGCCGGGCATCTCCCCCTCAAGGGGGGAGATCGATCTGCGGCAAGGTTTCGCACTTCTGGACGCTTGAGAATGAAGCGATGAAAGGGCCTCTTGCCGATCTCCCCCCTTGAGGGGGAGATGCCCGGCAGGGCAGAGGGGGGTAAGCCGCACGCGCCTTGGGGTCCGCTGTGAATGGACAAACTCTAACGCCGTTTCGGCGGGGCGTTCGGATCGGTCTCCTTGAGATGGGCTTTCAGACCCTCGACCAAGGCACTGAAAACGGCGCGGCACCGCGGTGAGGTCTTGAGATTTTCGTGCATCGCCACCCAGGTGTGCAGCGGAATGTCTATATCAGGCAGGACTTGAACAAGCCGGGGGTCCTTGCGCGCGAGGCCGATCTGGCAGACGCCGATACCCGCGCTGGCGCGGATCATGGCAAGCTGGGCAAGGTTGCTGTCGGCGCGGATTTCGAAGGAGATATCTTCAATATCGGGTATGTCAGGATCGAGCGAACGCATCCGCTGGATGGCCGCCCTGATAAAGGGCGTCTTGCGGTCGAAACCGATCAGCCGGTGCTGGTCCAACTCTTCCATGCTTTCGGGAATGCCGGCTTTTGCCAGATAGTCGCGTGTCGCATGAAATCCCAGACGGAAATTGCCGATGTAGCGCATGACGATCGCATCCTGCAGCGGTTCGGTCATGCGAATGGCGATATCGGCCTCTCGCCGCAACAGGTCTTCCAGCGTGTCGGAGAGCGAAAGCTCGATTTCAAGCCGGGGGTGAACATCCTGCATGGCGGCGACGATCGGCGGCAGCATTTCCACGCCGATAATATCCGATGCGCTGATGCGCACGGTGCCTTCGATCTTGCCGACCTCGCCGGAGGCCGCGCGCATGAGGGCCGCGGCCGTCGCTGCCAGATTTTCCGCATAGGGCCTGAGTGCCAGGGCGGCCTCCGTCGGCATCAGCCCGTGCGGTGAGCGGATGAACAGCGGAAAACCGACGGCCTCTTCCAGCGCGCCAATGTGCCGCCCTGCCGTCGGCTGGGTGATGCCGAGTTCGCGCGCGGCGGCGGAAAGCGAGCCGTCACGCAGCACGCTGAGGAAGGTGCGGTAAAAATCCCAGCTGACATCACGGTTTTTGGTCATAAAATTTTGTATGGCCGCTCCACCTATTTCGATAATTTCGTATATCGCGCATTGCGCCGATACTCCAGTTCAGAAGAAGGAGTAACCGTGATGATATATGAAAACCATGCAAACACAGCAGAGAATAGTGGCCCCCTGGCCCTGGTCCTGGGCGCGAATGGCGGTGTCGGCAGCCAAGTCTCGAAGATGCTGCTGCAACGTGGCTGGCAGGTGCGCGCGCTGACGCGCCAGCGTGTGGTGGCCGGTGCGTCTGAAGGCATCGAGCGCGTGACCGGCGAGGTGATGAACCGGCAGGATGTGATGGAAGCCGCGAAGGGCGCCAAGCTCATCGTCCATGCGGTCAATCCTCCCGGATATCGCGATTGGGACGTGCAGGTGCTGCCGATGCTCGACAACACCATTGCCGCCGCCGAAGCCTGCGGAGCGAGGATCGTGTTTCCGGGCAGCGTCTATAATTTCGGGCCGGATGCCTTTCCGCTGCTGACGGAGGACAGCCCGCAGAAACCTTTCACCCGTAAAGGCGCGCTGCGCGTGGAGATGGAGCGGCGGCTGAAGATGGCGTCGATGCGCGGTGTGCCGGTGCTGATCGTCCGCGCCGGGGATTTTTTCGGGCCGGATGCGAAAAACAACTGGTTTTCGCAAATGCTGGTGCGGCCGGGCAAACCGGTGCGCAGCGTCCAGAACCCCGCCGCACCCCATGCCGGGCATCAATGGGCCTATCTGCCTGATGTCGCTGAGACGATCGGGCGGCTGCTGGATCGTTCGGGTGAACTTCCTGCTTTTGCCGTATACCATATGGAAGGTTTCTGGGATTTCGACGGGCTGCAATTAATCGCAGCCATCGAGCGGGCTGCCGGCCATCCGGTCAAGATGCGGCGGCTATCCTGGTTCGGCATCAAGTTGGCCGCACCCTTTGTTCCCCTGTCCCGCGAAGTGCTGGAAATGCAATATCTCTGGCAGATGCCGATCCGCATGAGCAACGCCAAGCTTACGGATTTCCTCGGCGCGGAGCCAAAGACGCCTGTTGATATTGCGGTATCGGCGACATTGGCAAGCCTTGGCTGCATCGAACAGGCGCGGGAGCCGGCCGGCCTTCACCATCCGGTCGATGCCGGGGGCAGGGTGTGATGGGCACGGCGACGAGTGGATCATCTGGGCAACGCCGTATCTTTGCCGTGGTGTCGGCTGTGGTGCCGGTGCTGATTTTCGCGCAGGTGCTGCTGGCCGGGCTGTCGATCTATTATGACGGGTCGCTGCTTTCGCTGCACAAGGGGCTTGGTATCTTCATCGCCATTCCCATCATCTCACTGGTGGTCCTTGCGCTGCGTTATGATGATCTGCGGCCGAACCTTGCCCGTTCGCTGGTGCTGCTTGCCATCTATTGTCTGCAGGTGGCGTTGATGAGCATTGGCCGGGAAACGGGCAATGGCTTGCTGCAGGCGCTGCATGTGCCCAATGCCTTCGTCATGGGTGCGTTCTCGGATTTTGCCGCGCGGCAGGCCAGAGCCCCGCGCTGAAAGAAAAACGCCGCACAGCCAAGGGGCGGTGCGGCGCTTCGGTTTATCAGCCGAGTGCCGGATAGTCGGTGTAACCTTCGGCTCCGCCGCCATAGAAGGTCGGCTGGTTCGGTTCGTTCAGGGGCGCGCTGTCCTTGAAGCGGCGCACCAGATCCGGATTGGCGATGAAAGCCTTGCCGAAGGCGACGGCATCGACCTTGCCGCTTTCCACGGCTTCGATGGCGCTCTCACGGTCGTAACCATTATTGGCAATCCACAGGCCCTTGCCGCCGGCGTTGCGATAGGCCGCCTTGAAGGCTGCGTAATCGAAGGGCTTATCGCCCTGTTTGAAATCACGCGGTCCGCCCGTTGCGCCCTCGACCACATGGATGAAGGCGAGATTGCGCTTGCCGAGTTCTTCCACCACGTAATTGTAAAGCGGCTGCGGGTCGGCTTCGAAAATATCGTTGGCCGGAGTGACGGGGGAGAGGCGGATGCCGGTGCGGCCGGCGCCGATCTCTTCCGCAACCGCATCGACAACTTCCAGCAGGAAACGGGCGCGGTTTTTGATCGAGCCACCGTAATCATCCGTGCGCTGGTTAGTGCTGGATTTCAGGAACTGCTCGATCAAATAACCATTGGCGGCATGGATTTCGACACCGTCGAACCCGGCTTCGAGTGCTGCGCGTGCGCCACTGCGGTAATCCTCGAGGATGAGGCCGATATCGTCGATGGTGAGCGCGCGCGGCTCGGAGGTTTCGGCAAAGGCGCCGGTGCCGTCATCATTGATGATATAGGTCTTCGACTTGGCGGGAATGGCTGATGGTGCGACCGGCTGGCCGCCATGCGGCTGCAGCGAGGTGTGGGAAATGCGGCCCACATGCCAGATCTGCGCAACGATCTTGCCGCCGGCCGAATGTACGCCGTCGGTGACCTGTTTCCAGCCCGCGATCGCTTCCTGCTTGTAGAGACCCGGAACGTCGGCGTAACCCTGACCTTGCTGGGAAATCGGCGTGCCTTCGGTGACGATCAGCCCGGCCGTGGCGCGCTGCTCGTAATAGGTGGCGTTGAGATTGTTGGGAATTGCCCCCGGCGAACGGTTGCGGGTGAGGGGAGCCATGACGATACGGTTGGCGAGTGCGATATCGCCGGCCTGTGCCGGTTCGAAAAGACTGGTCATGCGACTTCACTTTCTGGTCGGTTGGCGAAATTGCGCGGCAGGCGCGCTTTGTTTTTCGGGTGCCGGAACGAAAACCGCTGCGGTTTCCAGTCCGGCACCCCGGGGCTCAAAGCTTGGGAGGCTCAGAGATTGGCTTGCAGATAATTGCGGAAGGCATCGATGGTTTCTTCGTTGCGTTCGAAAAACACCCATTGCCCGACCTTTTTCGACCGGATAAGGCCAGCTGCCTGCAGCACCGCCAGATGCGAAGAGACGGTGGATTGCGACAGGCCGCTGATCTGAAACTGGTTGGCGCACACGCCCATGCTGAGCGGATGTTCCTGACAGAAATGACTTTCAGGGCTTTTCAGCCATTCCAGAAATTTCAGCCTTGCCGGGTGTGAAAGGGCCTTGAGGACTTCCTCCGGGTTCATCTGTGCTTCTTTAATATCTGACATGACCGATATGTATATCGGCCATTTTCGATATACAAGTCACGTCTCTGTGAGGACAGTGGGGAGCGGGCAGACGGTTCCAAAAAAGAAGGCCGCTGGATGTCTCCGCGGCCTGACAAGTTTGAAGGTCAAAAACCTCCAGAGGGGAACAGCTGTCGCGTGCCTTGGGCGAGCGTGACAGCTTACTAAAATATGGGAGTGGCAATAATGCAAAACAAGGTTGCATCATGCGATATTTCGCCAATTTGGAGAAAATTCTTGCGGGTAAAAAAAGAGGGCCGCCGGATAGATCCAGGGCCCTTTAAGTGTGAAGGTCAAAAACCTCCAGAGGGGAACAGCTGATGCGGTGGAACTGGGAGGAAAAGCCACCGTGTGCATCAACTGAGAGCTATTTGGTGTTTTTTTGTGCACGAAACAACTCTTTTTTGTGCAGGTCAGGCATGCGTGTCACGCAGCCCTCGATATTTCCGGTATATTTTATGTGCAAAGCTGGAGAGGGGCACCTGCGCCCTCCTCTTGCTTCTGTCTTTGTAAGACCTTGAATTTCGAAGATTATTCTTCGACGTCGATTATTTTTACGTCAGAAGTTCCAGTTCCGCGCCTTGGCGACGATGAAGTCACGGAAAGCTTTCAGCTTGGCCGCATTTTTCATTTCGTCCGGATAGCAGAAGTAGGTATCGAATGACGGAATATCTGCGGCGAGCGAAAGCTGGATGAGGCCGGGATCGCGACCGACGATATAATCAGGCAAACAGGCAATGCCTATCCCCAGCAGGCACGCACGCTTGATCGAGGTCTGGCTGTTGATCTGCAGATGTGGAATGCGCGTGTTGTCGGAAGATCGTCCGGCATTTTCCAGCCAGTTAACGTCGAGCAGATAGTTAGGCGCGGGTTCGCCAAAGGAAATGATGCGGTGATTGTCGAGATCTTCGACCGACTGCGGCTCGCCATGGCGATTGATGTAGGACGGTGCGGCATAGACGTGCATGTGCACCGTGAACAGCTTGCGCTGGATAAGGTCCGACTGCTGCGGCTGGCGCAGGCGGATGGCGCAATCGGCATGGCGCATGTTCACGTCCAGTTCCTCGTTGTCGAGGATGAGCTGGATCGACATTTCCGGATAGAGTTGCAGGAATTCCTGCACCTTGTCCGTCAGCCAGCCCTGGCCGAGACCAACCGTCGTCGTCACGCGCAGCTTGCCGCTCGGCTTCTCCGTCGTTTCGGTGAGCTGCATCTTCACCGTTTCGAGCTTCAGCAGCACGTCATGGGCGGTGCGATACAGCAGTTCGCCCTGTTCGGTGAGGATGAGGCCGCGCGCATGGCGATGGAATAGCTTGACGCCTACATCCTGCTCCAGTGCGCTGACCTGACGGCTGATGGCCGACTGGGACAAATGCAGCTTGTCGGCAGCGTGGGTGAAAGACCCCGCTTCGGCTGCGGCATGAAAAATGCGCAGTTTATCCCAGTCCAATGGCATTGCCATGCCTATCCTGCCTTTCGGTTATTCCGCTGCGACAGCAAGCGGTTGTTGCGCGGTGAGATAACGTTCGGCCTCGAGCGCGGCCATGCAGCCCATGCCGGCGGCGGTAATTGCCTGGCGGTAAATGTCGTCGGTAACGTCACCGGCCGCGAAAATACCTTCCACGTCGGTTGCGGTGGAATCGGGAGCGGTCCACATGTAGCCGTTATCTTTCAGCTTCACCTTGCCTTTGAACAGTTCGACCGCCGGGGCGTGGCCGATGGCAACGAAGACGCCGTCAATGGGCGTGTCGCTGATCACACCAGTCTTGGTGTCACGCAGCCTTACGCCGGAAACGGAAGGCGGCATCGGCGGCTTTGCCGGTGCGCCGGTGATTTCGGCGATTTCCGTATTCCAGAGGATCTTGACATTTTCCTTGGCGAACAGCCGTTCCTGCAGGATTTTTTCCGAACGGAAGCTGTCGCGGCGGTGCACGACGGTGACCGATTTGGCGATATGCGCGAGATAGAGCGCCTCTTCCACGGCGGAGTTGCCGCCGCCGACCACGATCACATCCTTGTTGCGGTAAAAGAACCCGTCGCAGGTGGCGCAGGCGGAGACGCCGAAGCCCTGGAAATGCTGTTCGCTCTCGATGCCGAGCCACTTGGCCTTGGCGCCGGTGGCGATGATCAGCGTGTCGGCGGTCCAGACCTGGCCGGAATCGGTTTTGACCACGAAAGGCCGCACGTTGGTTTCAACTTCGGTCACGAGGTCGCTGACGATTTCCGCGCCCACATGGGTTGCCTGCTTCAGCATCTGGTCCATCAGCCAGGGGCCCTGGATCGGATCGGCGAAGCCCGGATAGTTTTCGACATCGGTGGTGATCATCAGCTGGCCACCCTGTTCCATCCCGGCGATCAGCACGGGTTTCAGCATTGCGCGGGCCGCGTAGATCGCCGCGGTATAACCGGCGGGACCGGAGCCAATGATCAATACCTTCGTGTGGCGGGCAGACATGGAAAGATTCCTTTTTTTTCAGCAGCGGGGCCTTTCGGCAGCAAAGCCATCCAGCCGCAAGACGGCGGACAGGTCGCAACCCCTTCGTTGCCCGGTATTTAAGGTTGTCTAGTGTCTTTATTCAAGGGCAGCCTTGCGTTACCAACAAGGCAGTTGTGGATGCGCGCGCAATTTTGTGACCGGGCGGTGGCATAATGTTGCGAATCCTGCGCCTGATAGTACAAGGAAGTTCTCCAGCTTAACGAGGTACTTCTCCGTGACCAGCGTCGAACTCGATGCCATCGATCTGAAAATCCTGCGCGAATTGCAGCGCGACGGGCGCATGACCAATGTGGAGCTGGCCGAAAGGGTCGGCATTTCCGCACCGCCATGCCTGAGGCGTGTCCGCAAGCTGGAAGAAGCTGACGTGATCCAGGGTTATCACGCCATGTTGAACGCGCCGAAGCTTGGTTTCGACCTCGTCGCCTTCTGCATGATCGGTCTCAAGCGCCAGTCGGACAGTAATCTGAAGGCCTTTGCGGCGGCAACGGCCGGATGGTCGCTGGTGCGGCAAGCCTGGATGGTCTCAGGCGAGAGCGATTTCCTGCTGCATTGCGTCGCGAAGAACCTGACGGAATTTCAGGATTTCGTCATCGAGGTTCTGACGGCGGATGAGAATGTCGATACGGTGCGCACCATGTTGACCATTCGTCAGGTCAAGCGTGTCGGTCTCGTGGAAATCTGATCAGCCGGCTTTTAGTCGATTTCGGGGGCATCAACCCCGCTGCAATGCCTCATAGACTTCACCGAGGCACGTTGCTTCTTTTTCCAGCGGAAAAGTGCTGCGCACATGCTCAAGTCCGGCCCTTGCATGGGCTTTGGCCAAAGCAGGATCGGCGAGATAGGTCTTTATCGCATCTCTGAGTGAGGCGTAGTCACCCGCATCGACAACCGACCCGGTTTCGCCAGTGACGATCATTTCCTCATAGGCGCCGGCATTGCTGGCGACAACGGCCGTCTCCGAGGCCATGGCTTCGAGCGGTGTTAAGCCGAAGCCTTCGTTACGGGATGGGGCGACATAAAGCGTCAGCCGCCGATACCAGGGCTTGATGTCGTCAACCTCACCCTGAAAGACGATTCGGTCGGCAAGGCCGGCTGCAGCGACATCGGCCTCGAGCGCATCACCGAAGGTCTTGTGTTCCGCGGTCACGCGGCCGGAAACGACGGCGGTCCACTGCGGGTAGTGGGGCAGAAGCTCGATCATGGCGCGTACGAAGAGATCGGTGCCCTTCTGGTGGCGCACCCGCCCGAAGCAGCCGATCAGGTGCTGTCCCGGCAGGCCGGTTGCAGCGATTGTATCCTCGGGGCCGGTGGCGGGGTGGAACAGCTCGGTATCGACGCCATGCATGACGACGCGATGCGGCACTTCGAGGAACGAGCCGGAGCGGGTGCTGGTCGCAACCACCGCATCCATCTTCGAAATCAGAAAACGAGTGTAAGCGGAATGCCGTCTTTGCGCAGCCGAGGTGAAGAGCAGCTTCACCTTCATGCGCAGAACGTCCCGCATGACAATGCCCGGCAGCATTTCCAGATTGCGGCGGGCATGCCAGATGCGCGGGCCACCAGAGGGACCGTTTTGCCAGAGCCGCCACAGGTCGCGGAAGCGCACATGCGGCAGATGCGGCGGCAGGCCGGGGCCGATGGTGGCCACCTTCTGCCCCAGCCGGTTCTGCACCGGAATGAGCTGAACGATGGTGGAGGTGACGCCGGAAAGCCTGCGCTTGAAGTTCGGCGCGAGTACCTGCACATCTTTCAGACTGACGTGGGACAAGATGGGCTTCCGTCTTTGCGGCTAAAGAATCGATTCGTCAAAATGCGATTGCGCCCGCTGGGGCGCAATCGCATCAGGGCAATCAGCCCCACTGAACCGCGAGAATCTCGTAACCCTTGGCACCACCAGGCGCGTTGACTTCGATGCTGTCGCCGACTTCCTTGCCGATGAGGGCACGGGCGATGGGCGAGGAGATGGAAATGCGGCCTGCCTTCACATCGGCTTCCTGATCGCCGACGATCTGGTAGGTCTTTTCCTCGTCGCTGTCTTCATCGACCAGCTTGACGGTGGCGCCGAACTTGATCTTGGAACCGGACATTTTGGAGAGATCGATGACTTCCGCGCGCGCGGTCAGGTCTTCGAGCTCGGTGATGCGGCCTTCATTGTGGCTCTGTGCTTCCTTGGCAGCATGGTACTCGGCATTTTCCGAAAGGTCGCCATGGGCGCGCGCTTCCGCAATTGCCTCGATGATACGGGGACGTTCCTCCTGCTGGCGAAAGCGCAGCTCCTCCTGCAGCTTGACGAATCCACCCTGAGTCATCGGTACTTTTTCTACCATTTTTTTATCCTTCGTATTCCGGTCGCTTTACTTGCAGACACAAAAAGAAACAGGTTCCGGAGAGGAACTCCGGAACCATGCCAAAATCATAACTGAGCCGACTATATCAGAAGACGACAGCGAAATGCCAGCAAATTTGAGGCAAGGATATTTTCCTAATTAATCAATGGCTTAATTTACAATATTGACATTCTTCGATGGAACATATAGTGAACATAACCATGAAGAAGTCGATCAGGCAAAGGCTGGCCATTCTCTCCGACGCGGCCAAGTATGACGCATCCTGCGCATCGAGCGGTACGGTGAAACGCAACTCCGCAGCATCGGGCGGATTGGGCTCCACGGAAGGGTCGGGCATCTGCCACGCCTATGCGCCGGACGGGCGCTGCATTTCGCTGCTGAAAATCCTGCTCACCAATTTCTGCATCTATGATTGCGCCTATTGTATCAACCGCTCATCCAGCAATGTGGAGCGGGCGCGGTTCACCGCCGAAGAGGTGGTGTGGCTGACACTGGAATTTTACCGGCGCAACTATATCGAGGGGCTGTTCCTGTCCTCCGGCATTATCAGGTCCTCCGATCATACGATGGAAGAGATGGTGCGCGTGGCGCGAGAACTGCGCGTCACCCATGGTTTTCGAGGTTATATCCACCTGAAATCCATACCTGAAGCGTCGCCCAGGCTCATCGAGGAGGCGGGGCTTTATGCTGATCGCCTGTCGATCAATATCGAGTTGCCGACCGATAGCGGTGTCAGCCGTTTTGCGCCGGAAAAGCAGCCCGCCAATATTCGCCGATCCATGGCGGATATCCGCCTGAAAATCGAGGAGGCGGGGGAGCCGACGGTCAGAACGCGAAGGACGAAGCGTTTTGCGCCGGCCGGCCAGAGCACGCAGATGATCGTGGGGGCGGATGGCGCTGATGATAGCACCATTCTCTCCACCAGCGCCCGGCTTTATGGCAGTTACGGTCTGCGTCGCGTTTATTATTCCGCTTTCAGCCCCATTCCGGATTCATCGAAAAACCTGCCGCTCATCAAGCCGCCGCTGATGCGCGAGCACCGGCTTTACCAGGCGGACTGGCTTTATCGTTTTTATGGTTTCGACATCGGCGAGATAACGGCAATCGGTGGCGACGGCATGCTCGATCTCGATATCGATCCGAAGCTCGCCTGGGCGCTGAAACAGCGCGACCGGTTTCCGGTGGACGTCAATGTGGCGGATCGGGAAATGCTGCTGCGGGTGCCCGGATTCGGCACGAAGACCGTGGCCTCCATTCTGTCTTCCCGCAGGTTTCGGCGTCTGCGGCTGGAAGATTTGGCGCGTTTCGGTGTGTCGCTAAAAAAGGTCAAGGCCTTCGTTGTGGCTGACGGCTGGACGCCGGGCAAGTTGACCGAGCGGCCGGATCTCCGGGCGATGTTTGCGCCGCAGCCCGAACAATTGTCGCTACTCTGATGTATGGCCCGGTTCTTGAGGGGCGGGGTGATTTCGGCGAGTGGCGCGACGCCGCGCGCGCAGCCCTTGCCGCCGATGTCAGGCCTGACATGATTGACTGGCGGCGGGCGGATGACGAGGCGGGGCTTCTGGACTTTGCGGGTGAGCCGTTGCCTGTGGTCGCTGCCGGGGACGGGCAGGTTTCCGTCCCCGCCTCCTTCATCGCACTGGCGCAGGCAATCATCTGTCACAGCGATCCCGGCCGCTTCGCACTGCTTTATCGGCTATTATGGCGTCTGAGGCGCGATCGCGCCCTGTTGCAGTTCAAGTCCGATCCTGACGTTGCCGAGGCGCGGTTGCTGGAGAAATCCGTGCGCCGCGATTGTCACAAGATGACGGCCTTCGTTCGGTTCAAGGAAGTGCCCCTGCCGCAGGGGCAGGGCGGGCGTCGGCGGTTTATTGCCTGGTTCGAGCCAGATCATTTCATCGTCGAGCGGACGGCGGCATTCTTTCAGCGTCGGTTTACCGATATGGACTGGCTGATCGCGACGCCGAAGGGGTCCGCGCGGTGGGACGGAAATGTGCTGCAGACCTCGCGGGAAGCGGCGGTAAAACCCAATCTGACGGATGAGACGGATGAACTCTGGCGGACCTATTACGCCAATATTTTCAATCCGGCGCGCCTGAAGATCAAGGCCATGACGGCGGAGATGCCGAAAAAATACTGGAAAAACCTGCCGGAAGCGGACCTCATACCCGGTCTCGTTCTGGGGGCGGAAGCGCGGGTGCTGGAGATGGCGGCCAGGGCGGCAAGCCAGCCGCAACCCTTCCACCATCGCCTGCAGGCCGCAGCGTCTGCGCGCGAGACGCCGCCACCCGTGTCGGACGATGCGCTTCAATCGCTGGCGCGGGAGGCTGGCCAATGCACCCGCTGTCCCCTGCATTGCAAGGCCACGCAGACGGTTTTCGGGGAGGGGCGTAAAGATGCTGATATCATGATCGTCGGCGAACAGCCCGGTGATCACGAAGACCTCGCCGGCAAGCCCTTCATAGGCCCGGCGGGCCAGCTTTTTGATCGGACTCTCAGTGAGATCGGCGTCGAGCGTAAAAAGCTCTACGTCACCAATGCCGTCAAGCACTTCAAATATGAGACGCGTGGCAAGAGGCGCATCCATCAGCGGCCGAATGCGGGAGAGGTGGAACAATGTCGCTGGTGGCTTGACCATGAAATTGCGCTCGTCCGGCCGAAACTGATCGTTGCCATGGGCGCAACCGCGCTTTATGCGCTGACGGGCGTCAAGGAGAAGGTTACCGAAATCCGCGGGCGTCCTTTGCCGATGGAGGAGGGCCGGACGCTTTTGGTCACCGTGCATCCGTCTTATCTCCTGCGCCTTGCCGATATCGGGGCGAAAGAGGCGGAAACGGCACGCTTCCGGGCGGACATGGAAATAATAAGGCAATTCTAATATATTATTTTATGTATTGTGGAGTTACTTTGAATGTGGATTTTGATTGTCAATAATACTTTTTACGGATTGTTTATCTGTTATTTTTATTGAAATTTTATCTCCATATTATAATAAGTTTTCCAAAATTTATTTACCGTATGGGCATATTATGCTGGGTGAACTTGACCTTACAACAGTCATACTGATGCAAAAATGTTCTTACATCGTTGGGCTGTTGAGTTTTATCTACCTGAAGATGAGTAATCGCGGTTTGCCCGGTCCCGTTCCGCTTGCGGCGGGTTTCGCGGCGATGACGGTTGGCTCCACGCTTGCCGGTTACGGCGAATGGAAGATATTGTCGCCGGCTCTGTGGCAGCTTGGCAGCGTTCTGTTCGGTATCGCAGGATATGTGCTGATCTGGCTCGGGCTGAAGACGTTGAGCGACGGACGCGTCGTCAATCGCAAAACCATATTGTTCACCTGTCTTATCGCCGTACTGGCGATTGGCGTTGCGCTGCAGGTGGCCGACAACAATGCGTTTCGCGCGGCGCTGTTTAATGGCTGTGCGGCTCTGGCCTATCTTGGCGGGGCGGGCGTGCTTTTTGCCCGGTGGCGGAAAGAGCCGCTTCTTTCCCGAGTGGCGCTTGGTGTCATTACCGGCATCTCCGGTCTGATATCGCTCGCGGTGATGAAAAGCGTACTTTTTCCGGGTTTCGCCAGCATCGATCTGGTCAATGCGTTCTTCTTCATCATCATGCTGAATTTCGCCATCGCGCTCTTCGTGATGATGCTGGTGGCGGAGCGATCCGAACGGAAATTGCTGGTTCTGGCGAATACGGATCCGCTGACGGGCGTCAAGAACCGGCGTTTCTTCTTCCAGACCATGCCTGCGGCCCCCGATCCCGCTGATGCGGCCATGTTGCTTGATATTGATCACTTCAAGTCGATCAATGACCGTTTCGGCCATGCCGTCGGCGACAGCGTGTTGCAGGAAGTGGCAAGGCGCATCGGCGGCAGCATCCGTGGCGGCGATGTTCTGGCGCGGTACGGCGGCGAGGAATTCATCATTTTCCTGCCCGGTGCCGGCGTGCATAAGGCCTGCATGATCGGCGAACGCATTCGCGACGCGGTCGCGGTGACGGAGGTGGATTGCGGCGGTTTGCGGGTCGGCGTGACGATCAGCATCGGCGTCGCCGCGAGCGGTGATGTAGGCTGCGATCTCCTGATGCTTGCCGAAATGGCGGATCGCGCGCTTTACCGGGCAAAGACCGAAGGGCGCAATTGCGTTCGCGGGGCATTGGCCGCCTAGGGGAAGCAAAGCCTGCCCCCTTGGTTTTCCCAAGCTTGCGGCCTTCTGCTCAACCTGTCGGTTTGTTCGCTGCATCCGCAGCGGCGCGATGTCGTATGGCCTCTTTCAGCAGAATTTCGATCTGAGAATTGATGCTGCGCAACTCGTTGCTCGCGGTCTGCCGGATCACGTTCAATATGGCGGGTTCGATCCGAAGCGGAAATGCCACCCGCTGAGGCCCCGGTGGACGTCCGATCATGAGTTGATCCTCGAATTCAGGGGAACGGCGCGGCCGAGAGTAGAGGAGGGTTTTTCGGGAATGCAAAGGGACATCATGAGCCTCGTGTGGGAATGATGTCGTTTTGATACGGGAAATGGATTGCAGCGGGATTGCGCAAAAAAAACGCCGCGGGCATGGCGACCCGCGGCGTCTTGTTTTCAATCTTGCGGGCTTTCCCGCAGAACGCTTAGTTGAAGTAGCTCTGTAGCGGCTTCACTTCCAGATTGCCGGCCTTCAGCGCCTTGATGGCGAGGGCTGCTGCTTCCGCACCGGCCATCGTCGTGTAGTAAGGCACCTTCTGCATCAGTGTCGCGCGGCGCAGCGATTTGCTGTCCGAGATCGCCTTGTTGCTATCGGTGGTGTTGATGACTAGCTGGACCTGACGGTTGCGGATGGCGTCCTCGATATGCGGACGGCCTTCCTGCACCTTGTTGATCTTTTCGGCATTGATGCCCTGTTCGGCGAGGAAACGCTGGGTGCCGCCGGTTGCCAGCACCTTGAAGCCGCTTTCCACGAGAATGCGGATGGCGGAAAGCACGCCTTCCTTGTCCTCGTCACGCACCGAAACGAAGACGGTGCCGGAACGCGGCAGGTCGACGCCGGCGCCGAGCTGGCTCTTGGCGAAGGCGAGCGCGAAATCTGTGTCGAGGCCGATGACCTCACCGGTCGAGCGCATTTCCGGTCCGAGCAGGATGTCGACGCCGGGGAAGCGCGCGAAGGGGAAGACGGCTTCCTTGACGGCGATGTGCTTCAGGTTGCGCGGATCGGGCTTGTCGCCATAGGCGGCAATCGCTGTATTGAGCTTTTCACCGGCCATGACGCGGGCGGCGATCTTGGCGATCGGCGCACCGATGGTCTTGGCGACGAAAGGCACGGTACGCGAGGCGCGCGGATTGACTTCGAGAACGTAGATCGTGCCGTCCTTGATGGCATATTGCACGTTCATCAGGCCGCCGACATTGAGCGCCTTGGCAAGAGCCGTCGTCTGGCGTTCCAGCTCATCGAGCGTTTCCTTGCTCAGCGAACGGGAAGGCAGCGAGCAGGCCGAGTCGCCCGAATGGATGCCGGCTTCTTCGATATGCTCCATGATACCCGAGACGAAGACATTTTCGCCGTCGCACAGCGCATCCACATCCACTTCGACGGCATTGGTCAGGTAGCTGTCGAACAGCAGCGGATTCTTGCCGAGCAGGGTGTTGATCTGGCCGGTCTTGTCGTTCGGGTAACGCTGCTTGATGTCTTCGGGTACGAGGCCCGGAACGGTATCGAGCAGATAGCTCTGGAGCTGGCCTTCCGAATGGATGATCTGCATGGCGCGGCCACCCAGAACGTAGGATGGGCGAACCACCAGCGGGAAGCCGATTTCGGAAGCGACGAGGCGGGCCTGCTCGACCGAATAGGCGATGCCGTTGTTCGGCTGGGCGAGATCCAGCTTAATCAGCAGCTTCTGGAAGCGGTCACGGTCTTCGGCGAGGTCGATCATGTCAGGTGCGGTGCCGAGGATCGGGATACCATTCTTTTCCAGCGCTTCGGCGAGCTTCAGCGGCGTCTGGCCACCGAACTGCACGATGACACCGACCAGCTCGCCCTTTTCCTGTTCGGCGCGCATGATCTCGATCACGTCTTCGGCCGTCAGCGGCTCGAAATAGAGGCGGTCGGAGGTGTCATAGTCGGTGGAAACAGTTTCCGGGTTGCAGTTGATCATGATCGCTTCGAAGCCGGCATCCTTCAGGGCGAAGGCGGCGTGGCAGCAGCAATAATCGAACTCGATGCCCTGGCCGATACGGTTCGGGCCACCGCCGAGGATGACAACCTTCTTGCGGTCGGAAACCTGGGCTTCGGAGCGGGCGGCGCCGACGAAGGGAATTTCATAGGTCGAATACATGTAAGCGGTCGGCGAAGCGAATTCGGCAGCGCAGGTGTCGATGCGCTTGAAGACCGGGCGGACGTTCAGGCTGTTGCGCAGCTCGGCCACTTCTTTCGGGCGCTTGGACGTCAGGCTGGCGAGGCGGGCATCGGAGAAGCCCATGGCCTTCAGCATGCGCAGGTTTTCGGCATCCTGCGGCAGGCCATGTTCGCGAATGCGGGCTTCCATGTCGACGATGGCCTTGAACTGGGCAATGAACCACGGATCGATCTTCGAGTTTTCGTGGACTTCCTCTTCGGTCATGCCCATGCGCAGCGCCTGTGCGACCATGCGCAGGCGGTCCGGCGTCGGCGTGCCGATGGCGGCGCGGATGGCGTTCTTGGAACCTTCGCCTTCCTCGTAACCGGGGATTTCGATTTCATCGAGACCGGTGAGGCCTGTTTCCATGCCGCGCAACGCCTTCTGCAGCGATTCGGCAAAGGTGCGGCCGATGGCCATGACTTCACCGACCGACTTCATGGCGGTGGTGAGGATCGGCGAGGCGCCGGGGAATTTCTCGAAGGCGAAACGCGGAATCTTGGTGACGACGTAGTCGATGGAGGGCTCAAAGGATGCAGGGGTCGCACCGCCGGTGATGTCGTTTTCCAGCTCGTCCAGCGTATAGCCGATAGCGAGTTTGGCGGCGACCTTGGCAATCGGGAAGCCGGTTGCCTTGGAAGCAAGCGCCGAGGAGCGTGAAACGCGCGGGTTCATTTCGATGACGACCAGACGGCCATCCTTCGGGTTCACAGCAAACTGCACGTTGGAGCCGCCGGTCTCGACACCAATCTCGCGCAACACTGCAATCGATGCGTTGCGCATCATCTGGTATTCTTTGTCGGTCAGCGTCAGGGCAGGGGCAACGGTGATGCTGTCGCCGGTGTGCACGCCCATTGGGTCGATGTTTTCGATGGAGCAGATGATGATGCAGTTGTCCGCCTTGTCGCGGACCACTTCCATTTCATATTCTTTCCAGCCGAGAACGGATTCTTCGATCAGCACTTCGGTGGTGGGCGATGCGTCGAGACCACCGCCGATGATTTCGAAGAATTCCGAGCGGTTATAGGCGATGCCGCCGCCTGTGCCGCCCATGGTGAAGGAAGGGCGAATAATGGCGGGCAGGCCAACGACGTCGATGGCCTGCGCGGCAATGGCCATGGCGTGGCTGATATAACGCTGCTTGCGGTCCGTCTCGCCAAGGTTCCACTGGTTTTCGAGGTTGTCTAGAGCCTTGTCCAGCTCTGCGCCTGACAGTTTTGCCTTGAGTTCAGTGCGTGCGGCTTCGTGCGTCTTGCGGTCGGCGTCCTTGATTTCTGTCGCATTGGCGAGCATCGACTTCGGCGTTTCAAGGCCGATGCGGGCCATCGCCTCGCGGAACAAAGCGCGGTCTTCGGCCATGTCGATGGCTTCGGGCTTGGCGCCGATCATTTCGACATTGTAGCGGTCGAGAACGCCCATGCGCTTGAGAGAAAGCGCCGTGTTGAGCGCGGTCTGGCCGCCCATGGTCGGCAGAAGCGCGTCCGGGCGCTCCTTGGCGATGATCTTGGCGACGACTTCCGGCGTGATCGGCTCGACATAGGTAGCGTCGGCAAGGCCCGGATCGGTCATGATTGTTGCCGGGTTGGAGTTGACCAGAATGACCCGGTAACCCTCTTCCTTCAGCGCCTTGCACGCCTGCGTGCCGGAATAGTCGAATTCACATGCCTGGCCGATGACGATCGGGCCTGCGCCAATGATGAGGATGGACTTGATATCTTGGCGCTTCGGCATGGCTCTCTCGTTCCGCTTTTTGGTTGCGCAAAGCACCAGCCAGGGTGACGGATCACCGGCCGGGGCGCGCAATTCAAAGTTTTCAGGCTAGAAGCGGCTTATAGGCAAATGTTTTTGAGAACGGAACCCCATAAATTCCGGAATCGACAGAAACCTTAACGGATAGGGATTTGCGTGGCGAAACGGGCCTGCACGGCCGTATTGTAGGAGCGGCTGACGGGGATTTCCTCGCCGTCATGCGTCACAATATAAAAACGCCCTGCTTTTCTCAGCAACGAGACCACACCGGCATCCGCCACCCAATGGGAACGGTGCACCTGCAGGCCGGGCGTGTCGCCGATGTCCCGCAGCGCATCGGTAAAACGCAATAGAACGAGTTGACGCCCGCGCGTGGTGACGATTTCGGTATAATGGTCCTGCACCGAGAGCCGCAGCAGTTCCCCGCGCTTTTGCGGCGGCAATCGCTCCAGCAGCGGTGCGGTGCTTTTGATGTCGTGACCGGCATCTCCATCGGCGCCCGTGATAACCTCCACCGGGGTTTCGAGGGTCTGGCGGGCGGTGAGATAGCTCAGCAGACAAAAGATCGCGCAGAGCGGCAGGGATGTGAAGCCGCTTTCGAGGAAGGATGCGAGGCTGATGTCCTTACCATAAAAAACATGGTTGGTGACGGTAAGCAGCAGCCCGATCGGCAGGGATGCGGTGAGCGAGCCGATCATCATGCGCGCCAGTATATTGTTAATGTGGCTTGCGAGGAGCGTTTTGGCGATGATGGCAAAGGATATCGCGATTCCCCAGGAGCCGCCCTGAACGATCGTCCAGTAGAGCAGCCGATCGGCGAAGCTCATGGTTTCGCTGGTGCCGAAAGGCCCGGTCAGGATGAAGATCGCCAGCACGGCAAGAAATGTCAGCCACAGCCTGCGCGATTGCAGCATGGTATGCATTTCACGAAGCGTGGATTGCAGATAGGGGTGATCCACGAAGTTTTCCTGCTGATGGCGCCAATCCGTTTTTCCTGTCCGCATGTTTTGCCCAAATTGCCGGTGATTTCAACCGAGCCGAAGCAACCTCCATGTCATTCCAGCCTTTGTTAGATGCACCGCTTGCCGTGCAATTCCATGTCGCCACCGTCATACCCGCAGCCATTCTCGGTGCGTTCATTTTCCTGCGTCCCAAGGGCACAGCCATCCACCGGCTGCTCGGCAAGATCTGGGTGGTGCTGATGGTCGGGACTGCGGCTTCTACCTTCTTCATCCATGAATTGAAGGTGTTTTATGGTTTCAGCCCGATCCATCTGCTGTCGATCTTCACCATCTATGGCTGCCTGCAATCGGTCTATTTTGCGCGCCGCGGCGATATCCGACGCCATATGCGCATCATGCAGAGCGTTTATCTCGGCGGTATCGTGATTGCCGGCGGCTTCACCTTCGTTCCCGGACGGATCATGCACGAGGCTGTTTTGGGTGACGGAAAAGCCGGTTTTGTGGCCTTCTCCGCCGGTGCACTGGTGCTCGCCTTCCTGTTTCTAACGGTATTGAAACAACGACGCAGGACCGTATGAGATGTTCCGTTGGCCTCCTCTGCTTTCTTCCGGAACAAGATGTATTATAGTGCCGTTATAAGGCAGCTTGTTGAGGCGGTATCGCCGGGAGAAGAGCATGGAATGGAGAGGGCGCCGCCAGTCGGACAATATCGAGGACCGGCGCGGCATGTCGGCGGGTTCGGGTGATCCGTTTTCCCGCGGCGGGATGCGCGTGCCAATCGGGCGTCGCGGCGGCGGTATTGGGATCGGCGGTCTTCTGGTCATTCTTCTGATCAGCTGGGTGCTTGGTATCAACCCGCTGACGCTGCTGACCGGCGGCGATATGTCGATGGATGGCGGCGGCACGACGCAGTCGGGAACCCAGCAATCCGGCACGCGTCCGCAGGGCCAGTCGTCTGACGAGACGACAGCTTTCGTGCGCACCGTGCTGGCGGAAACCGAGGATACCTGGAGCGGTATCTTCCAGTCCGCCGGCGAGACCTATCAGAAACCGACGCTGGTGCTGTTCTCCGGACAGGTGTCCTCCGCCTGTGGCAACGCTTCCGCTGCCAGCGGTCCGTTTTATTGCCCTGGTGACCGCAAGGTCTATCTCGATACCAACTTCTTCAAGGAACTGGATCAGCGGTTCGGCGCAGCCGGCGATTTCGCGCAGGCCTATGTGATTGCGCATGAGGTGGGTCACCACGTACAGAACCTGACTGGCGTCCTGCCGGAGTTCAACCGTCGCCGCCAGTCGATGAGCCAGACGGATGCCAACAAGATGTCGGTGCGTGTGGAGCTTCAGGCGGATTGTTATGCCGGCATCTGGGGCAAGTTCACCGAGCAGAAGGGCATTCTCGAGACCGGCGATCTTGAGGAAGCGCTGAATGCGGCTCACCAGATCGGCGACGATACGTTGCAGAAGCAGACGCAAGGTTATGTGGTGCCTGACAGTTTCAACCACGGCACCTCGGCGCAGCGCATGGAATGGTTCAAGCGCGGTTTCCAGAACGGCCGTGTCGAGGATTGCGACACTTTCTCGGCGAATATCTGAAAGATCAGACGGAAAAGGGGGCTTTCAGCCCCCTTTTTCATTCAACGCATCAAGAGGGCCACGGCATACATGCCCAGCGCGAAAACCGTATGGGCAATGAGGTTCAGCATGCGGACCTTTGTGGGGTTCGGCGTCTTCGATGCCGCCCAGCCGATGCCCAGCCCCGGCTGCAGCAGGAACCAGCCCGCGCCGACCGTGACTATGCCGACGATCCACGGCGCGATGAAGGACGGATTGGCAAACCATGCGGCCGGGACGATCAGGGCAAGAACGATACCGTAGAGGATGCCGACAGCGTAATGCGAAATCCAGCCGAGCGCCAGTTCGTGCTCATAGGGTGTCGCCGTGGCGATGCTGTCGTGGAATATCCGGCCCTTCGGCACATGCCAGAACCAGCGGCCGACCGGCGCCCAGTTGGGTGCGGACTGGCCGAAAAACCGGTGCAGTATGATTGCCCAAATATCCATAAAGACGGTGCCGCCAATGCCCATGGCAATGCCGCGCCAAATCAGTTCCAGCATGAATCCCTCCGCATGATCGTGATCGATCAAGCTCTAGCGGATTGGGTCGATGGCGGGAACCGGCTATTGTCGGGGTGAGCAAGAAAAATGGCCGGATCGCTCGGGCTATGAGATTGGTGAGAAACAGGCTGAAATCTCTCCTACGTCATGCTCGGGCCTGTCCCGAGCATCTGCAACGTGTCGATTGAATGAGACGTGGTTAGATCCTCGGGACAAGCCCGAGGATGACGCCAAGAGGGGTGACGTTTGACGGATCTCCGCCTGCCATGGCGATCCGGCCAATTGTTTTTACCCCCTTAAGCTGCCCGCCCATATTCCGCCGCCCGACGCGGGGCCGTCGCCAGCTGGAACTGTGCAAGCAATTCGTTGAGCGCCGCCGCTTCCGAGGCCAGCCCGTGGCTCGCCGCCGTCTGTTCCTCGACCATGGCGGCATTCTGCTGCGTGCCCTGATCGATGGTGTTGATGGCGGTGTTGATTTCCTGAAGCCCAGTCGACTGTTCGCGCGACGACGTCACGATGGCATCGATGTGGCGGTTGATCTCCTGCACTTCGCGGACGATGGTTTCCAGCGCCTTGCCGGCATTGCCGACGAGTTCTACGCCGGACTGCACCTGCGATGTCGAGGCGTTGATCAATGTCTTGATCTCCTTGGCCGCATTGGCGGAGCGCTGGGCGAGCTCGCGCACTTCTTGTGCGACGACGGCAAAACCCTTGCCCGCATCGCCCGCGCGGGCCGCTTCGACGCCGGCATTCAGTGCCAGCAGATTGGTCTGGAAGGCGATCTCATCGATCACGCCGATGATGTTGCTGATCTCGGAGGATGATTTTTCGATGCCTTCCATGGCACGAACGGCATCTTCCACGATGACGCCGGATTGTTCGGCATTGCCGCGGGCGCGATCCACCAGACGGCCGACTTCTTCGGCGCGGCGAGCGGAATCCTTCACCGTGGTGGTGATCTCCTCGAGCGCTGCGGCGGTTTCTTCGACGGAGGCTGCCTGCTGTTCGGTGCGCCGCGCCAGATCATCGGCGGACTGGCGGATTTCCCCGGCACCCGCATCGATTGCGAGCGCATTCTGGCCGACCGTGCTGAGCGCTGCATTCAACTTGGCGACGGAATTGTTGAAATCGTTGCGCAGGCGGTCGATACGGGCGACGAAAGGTGTGTCGATACGATAATTGAGATCGCCGTCCGAAAGATGTGCCAGCCCCCGGGCAAGTGAATCCACTGCGAACTGGATATCCGCCGCGTCTTTTGCTGCCGTTCTTTCACGCTCGTTGCGCTCCTGTTCGGAGAGCGTACGGTTCTGTTCGGCGTCGCCTTCAAGGCGCAGGCGTTCCATGGCGTTCGAGCGGAACACGGCAACGGCTGCGGCCATCGAGCCGATCTGGTCGGTGCGCTCTTGGCCGGGAATAGCGACACCGAGATTGCCGGCCGCAAGGCCTTCCATGGCGGAGGTCATCTGCGTGACGGGGCGGACGATGAAGCGGGAAAGCACGGTGGCAAGCAGGGCAATCATGATTGCGGCGGCGAGAACCGTGGCGATGGTTGCGGCCAGACGGAACTGGCCGATGGCGCTGTAAGCCACATCGGAATCGACGACGAAACCGAGATACCAGTCGACCGAAGGCAGGCCCGCAACCGGGATGAAGCTGGTAATCTTGCCCTTGCCGTCGATCTCGGTCTCAGAAATCGCGGAGGAAATCGCCGGCGTATCGACCTTAAAGAGATCGGCCAGCGGTTTGTCGACGAATTTCGGATCGGGATGAATGAGGATCTTACCGTCCTTGCTGACGAGGAAAGCATATCCATCCGTGCCGGCATCCACCGACTTGATCATCTTTACCAGCGAATCCAGCGAGAAATCGCTGCCTGTCACGCCGGCAAGCTTGCCATCGATGGAAACGGGAATGGCGGCGGTGATGATGAGGCCGCCGGTAGAGGCGTCATTATAGGGTTCTGTCAGAACCGTCTTGCCGGCTTTCACCGCATCCAGATACCACGGACGCTTGCGCGGGTCATAACCTTCCGGAAGCGGCGTCTTCGGGAAGGTGGTGAAAGTGCCGGTTTCAGCATTGCCGAAATAGGTCGACATGAACTGCGCCGTCAGCACGTCGTTTTCCAGAAAGTGCAGCTTTGCTGCGTCATCCGGAAGCTTGGCAAGCGTTTTTGCCACCGTCTCGGTCAACATGATGCGGCCGTTCAGCCAGTTGGCGATGCTTTGCGCGGCCTGCTTGCCGGAAGAATCGATATTTTCCGCCACCGCTTCCGTGGTGACCCGGTGCTGGAGGCTGTCGATGTAGAAAGAAAAGCCCGCAAAGGCGGCGACAACAAGTGACGACGCAGCAAACAGAATGCGCGTCATAAGGCTGGTTTTTTTAGGCAAGCTACACGTCCTTGAATCCGGGTGAACCCGTTCGGCTCATCTTGTAAAATGGTGGGAAAGACATGCCTCTTAGGCGGGAATATTCTGCGTCATGCAGCTTATGGTTTATAACAACTGTGTGATATTCTAATAAGTAAAGCGAAATGGTAAAATTCGGCTAAATTTGTCTTGTGTCATGGTCGTTTGGGATGAGGTGGTGCGGCGCTTGCCCATCTGCGCAAATTTTGATCATTGATCTGCAAAGGTTGCGTGCAGGAAGGGAATATTTTATTCATCAGCCTGCTGCCGTTGCGCAATTCGCGGGCAACGGCCAAGGTTCAGGTGAATTACAATGTCTTCGTCGGTTGTTGCAGGAACCGTTCCTTCCGGATCGGGGTCGTGGTTTTCGCATTTCAAAGCTACGCTTGTGCTGGGAATTCCGCTTATCGGCGCACAGCTCGCACAGCTTGGCATCCATACCACTGACATGGTCATCGTTGGCCAGCTGGGGGCTGAAAAGCTGGCGGCCATGGTGCTGGCCGGGCAGTTCTTTTTCGTTGTGTTCATTTTCGGCTCGGGATTTTCCGTGGCCGTCGTGCCGATGGTGGCGCAGGCCTACGGGCAGGGCGATGCAACATCGGCACGCCGTTCGCTGCGCATGGGCATGTGGGTGGCGATCGCCTACTGGTTGCTTGCCTTGCCGATCTTCTTCAATGCCGAACGCATTCTGGTCTATCTCGGACAGAACCCCAATGTTGCGGCACTGACTGGCCATTACCTCGCCATTGCCAAGTTCGGCCTCCTGCCGGCACTGCTTTTTTATGTGCTGCGCGGGCTTGTCAGCGCCATCGGCCGTGCGGGCATCATTCTTTATGTCACCATCATCATGCTGGTGATGAATGGTCTGATGGCCTACGCTTTGGTGTTTGGCCATTTCGGATTGCCCGCCATGGGCATGAATGGCGCAGCCGTTGTTGCCGTTATCGTCAACGCCTTCAGCTTCATCTTCATCGTCGCCTATGTGCAGACGCGGGAGGAAACCAAGAAATACGAACTGTTCGTGCGCTTCTGGCGGCCGGACTGGCATGCGCTCTTCGAAGTGCTGCGTCTTGGCCTGCCGATCAGCATCACCATTCTTGCTGAAGTGACGCTGTTTGCCGCCGCTTCGATCCTGATGGGGCAGATCGGCACGGTGCAGCTTGCCGCCCACGGTATTGCCCTGCAGCTCGCCTCCATCGCCTTCATGATTCCGCTTGGGCTTTCCCAGGCGGCCACGGTTCGGGTGGGCGTGGCGCGGGGGCAGGGGGATTTCAAAAATCTCATCCGCGCCTCGATCATGATTTATGCCATTGCCTGCGGCATCGCCCTTTGCGGCGGCATCCTGTTTGCGGCGATACCGGAATTTCTGGCGAAATGGTTCCTCGATCCGAAGTTGCCGGAAGCTGCGGAAGTTCTAGCCTATGCCAGCAGTCTCGTGGTGATTGCGGGTATCTTCCAGCTGGTGGACGGCATTCAGGCCGTGACGGCGGGCTTGCTGCGTGGCCTCAAGGATGCACGCATTCCGGCGATGCTGGCGCTCATTTCCTATTGGCCGATCGGACTGGCGCTGGCCTGGACCATGGCCTTTCCGCTCGGCTTTGGCGGGCGCGGCGTCTGGTTCGGCTTCGTTATCGGTCTTTCGACGGCCGCCGTTCTTTTGACCATCCGCTTCGTGCTCTTGGTGAAGCGTGAAATGAAAACGGCCCGCTAAGAAGCGGGCCGCATGTAACTTCCGGATTTAAAAAGGATCAGCGTTCGGCGAGCGCTGCCTCACCCTTGTTTTCGCGCAGCAGGTTGACGAAGCGGCGGAAGAGATAATGGCTGTCCTGCGGGCCGGGCGATGCTTCCGGGTGGTGCTGGACGGAGAAGACCGGCTTGCCCACGATGCGCAGGCCGCAATTGGTGCCATCGAACAGCGATGTGTGGGTTTCCTCGACGCCCTCGGGCAGCGACTTGGTATCGACCGCAAAACCATGGTTCATGGACACGATTTCTACCTTGCCCGTCGTGAAGTCCTTGACCGGGTGGTTGGCACCGTGATGGCCCTGATGCATCTTTTCGGTCTTCGCGCCGACGGCAAGGCCGAGCATCTGGTGGCCGAGGCAGATGCCGAAGATCGGCAGCTCGCTCTTGATCAGGTTCTGGATAACCGGCACGGCATATTCGCCCGTCGCGGCCGGGTCTCCCGGACCGTTGGAGAGGAACACGCCATCCGGCTTCAGCGCCAGAATGTCTTCGGCCGAGGTCTGGGCCGGAACAACCGTCACCTTGCAATCGAGACCGGCAAAGAGGCGCAGGATGTTGCGCTTGACGCCGAAATCCACGCAGACGACGTGGTACTTCGCATCGGCTTCACCGAGCGTGCCGTAACCCTTGTTCCATACCCACGGGGTTTCGGTCCAGGTGGAGGACTGGCCGGACGTCGCTTCGATGGCGAGATCGAGGCCGACGAGACCGCTCCAGGCCTTGGCTTCGGCCTTCAGCGCTTCGATGTCGAATACGCCGTTCGGGTCATGGGCGATGACCGCGTTCGGCGCACCGTTTTCGCGGATCCAGGCTGTCAGCGCGCGGGTATCGATGCCGCAGAGACCGATGACACCACGGGCCTTCAGCCATGCATCCAGATGCTTGACCGCGCGGAAGTTTGACGGATCGGTGATGTCGGCCTTGAAGATGACGCCGACGGCGCCGCGGCGGGCCGCGGGCGTCAGGTCTTCGATGTCTTCCTCATTGGTGCCGACATTGCCGATATGCGGGAAGGTGAAGGTGACGATCTGGCCGAGATAGGAAGGGTCGGTGAGGATTTCCTCGTAACCTGTCAGCGCCGTGTTGAAGCAGACTTCAGCCTGAACCTTGCCGGTTGCGCCGATGCCTGTTCCTTCAATCACCGTGCCATCGGCAAGAACAAGCATTGCGGTCGGTTTGCGGGTAGTCCAGGGCGCTGTCTCGGTCATCTCGTTCCGTTTCTGCCGCTTCGCACCCCGCCTCTTGAAAGGCAGGGGGTAAGGGGCCATTTTTGTCGCAGGCTTCGTGACATAAAGGGGCGCGCGATAAAGCTCGCGTTCCGACCCTTCGTTAAAATCTCGTGCAGGTGCCGGAAAATAACGAAAGCAGCCCAAGCGGTCAACCGCAGGCCCAAGATTTACGCGGATTTAAGCTGTCGTAGATTCAAGGGCTTATGCAATTGATTTGCTTGAGCGTGTTTGCTCGTTTATGTCGTTGCGAAAAATAAGGCGGAAAGTTTGCCGATCAGGAAGCTGCGGAATGGGCTTTCCCAAGGAGAAGAAAAATGCTGCGCGACACGTTCGCTAATACTTTGAAAGATGCGCTGAAGGCCCGTGATGCACGCCGCACTTCGACCGTGCGTCTCATCCAGGCGGCCGTCAAGGATCGCGATATCGCCAATCGTGGCGTGGGCAAGGACCCGGTCAGCGATGAAGATATCATGCAGATCCTGACCAAGATGGTGAAGCAGCGGGAAGAGTCCGCCACCATTTATGAAGGTGCCGATCGTCCCGAGCTTGCTGCCCAGGAGCGCGAAGAAATCGTCATCATCAAGGAATTCATGCCGGAAGAAATCCCGGCAGAAAAGGTGCGCGAACTCTGCCAGGCGGTCATCAGCGAGACCGGCGCATCCGGCTTGCGTGACATGGGCAAGTGCATGAATGCGCTGAAAGAGCGTTATCCCGGCCAGATCGACTTTGCGAAGGCCTCCGGCGTCGTCAAGGATTTGCTGAAGTAGCTTTCGCCACTTCCGAAAAAGTAAAGGCAGGGTAGCCATGGCTACCCTGCCTTTTTTCTGCCGACGAAGATGCATTCCGGCGGATCAAAATGCTCTTCCGCGCAGGCTTTTCGGGGGGGACGTGCCTGCAGGTGTCGGCAGATGTATGAAAATGTTCAGACACTGCCTTTGACTGTGTTTTGTTTTTACATCGTCGCAACGCGTCGCTCAAATTACAAAAACATAATTTTTGGTGATGTTGCGCTGCCATAAATTCGCCGGAAGCTGGCGCAATGGCGGCTTTCCTTCTTCAACCCGGCCGTTTCTTCTGCTCATGCACATAGTGGCGCAGAACCGCATTCATCCGGGTTTGATAGCCTTTGCCGGTGGATTTGAAAAAATCCACGACATCCTGATCGACACGGATGGAAATGGATGTTTTGGCGGTGGGGAACACGACCTGGGCCTTCGACCAGTCGATATCCTCAAAGCCTGCCCAGTCCGGATCGTCGCGCGTGGCGCGGTCGATATCCTCATCGGTCATGGCATCGACGCGTGCCCAGTCGGTCTCGCTCTTCTCGCCGCGAGCCCGCTTAGCGCGTATTTCTTCCAGTGTTATTCGCGTAATAGAGTTGTTGCTCATTTTTCCGCGCCGCACGCGCCGATATGATCCGGCATGTATCGCCCCGCATCGTGTAAACGACAGCTATAAGGCGCCCCATGAACGGGCAAATGGCGCGTATGCGGACCTCTCCGTTTTGGTCAGACGGTATTTCGATATGTGGTTCATACAGCGCCTCCGCTGCATCCTCGAAGTCGATACCGTGCTTAGCCAGATTGATAAGCCGCTTGTTCCCATCCCAATCAAAGGAGATGAAATCTTTCATCACGATGTCCATGAATCACCTGAGACTGTTTCCAGTTTGCAGGCACTCATGCGCCACGCTTGTATATTCGTCTGTATATACACTGGTGTCAACGCTGCCTGTGAATATCGGGTATTCTTTGCGGAGTGTTTTGTATTGCGGCTGTTATGCGCTTATATGAAAGACTGGCCTCGAACAGGTAACCCATGCGCTTTTCCAATTCTTTCCTTGATGAGATACGCGACCGCGTGAACATCTCCGATGTGATCGGCCGACGTGTGTCCTGGGACAAGAAGAAGACCAATGCGCCGCGCGGGGATTATTGGGCCTGCTGCCCGTTCCATGGCGAAAAAAGCCCGAGCTTTCACTGTGAGGACCGCAAGGGTCGCTATCATTGTTTCGGTTGCGGCGTTTCCGGCGATCATTTCCGCTTCCTAACGAAGCTTGAGGGCTTAAGTTTCCCGGAAGCCGTCCAGCAGATTGCCGATATGGCCGGTATTTCCATGCCGCAGCCCGATCCGCAGGCGGAGAAGCGCGAGCGCGAGCGCACCTCGCTGCAGGACGTCATGGAAATGGCGACGCTGTTCTTTCAGGATCAGTTGCAGACCGCGCTCGGCGCGCGGGCGCGGGCTTACCTTCGAGACCGCGGGCTGACCGGGCGCACGATCGAGACCTTCCGGCTGGGTTATGCGCCTGACAGCCGCAACGCGCTGAAGGAGCATCTGGCGAGCAAGGGCGTGTCCAAGGAGCAGATGGAAGCCTGCGGGCTGGTGGTTCATGAAAACGTGCCGGTTTCCTATGACCGGTTCCGCGACCGCATCATGTTCCCGATCCTGTCGTCACGGGAAAAGGTGATCGCCTTTGGCGGCCGCGCCATGGCAGCGGATGCGGTGGCGAAATATCTCAATTCCAACGAGACCGAGCTCTTTCACAAGGGCAATGTTCTCTACAATTTCGCCCGTGCACGACGCGCCTCGCAGGCGGCCGGCGGCACTGTCATCGCCGTGGAAGGTTATATGGATGTCATCGCGCTTTATCAGGCGGGTGTCGAAAATGCTGTCGCGCCGCTTGGTACGGCTTTGACCGAAAGTCAGCTTGATCTCCTCTGGAAGATGTCGCCGCAACCGGTTCTCTGCTTCGATGGTGATGGCGCCGGCATTCGTGCCGCCAACCGTGCGGCCGATCTTGCCTTGCCGCATATCAAGCCGGATCGCTCGGTCAGCTTTGCGCTGTTGCCTGACGGCAAGGATCCGGATGATCTTGTGCGGCTAGAGGGGCGCGCGCCCTTCGACCGTGTGCTTTCAGAAGCCAAGCCGCTTGCCGCGATGATCTGGAGCCGCGAGACATCGGGTGTTACCTTCGATACGCCTGAAAAACGGGCTCAACTTGAAAGCCGCCTGCGCCAGATCGTTGCCGTTATTGCCGACGAGACGGTGCGCCGCTTTTACCAGCAGGATATGCGCGACAGGCTGAATGGTTTCTTTCAGCCGCGTTTCCAGCAGGGCGGCTCGCAGGGCGGGAATTTCCGCCGCGAGGGCGGTCAGGGCACGGGTCGCGGTTTCCAGCGCAATGCGCCGGGGCGGGGTGGGGCGATGTCCGCGCCGACCAGCAGCATTTCCGACCGGCTGACGCAATCCGGCCTTGTCAGAGGTCATCAGACCAAGCCGTCTCTGCGGGAGAGCGTTCTGGCTATTACCATCGTCAACCATCCGGAGTTGCTGCTGGAGGAATATGACGAGATCGCCGCCATCGATTACGAGAGCCGCGATCTGCAGCGGCTGTGGTCGACGGTGTTGACCTACGCGGCCGAGAGTGCGGCGGACATATCGCGGGCAGGGCTGATCGAGCGGTTGTCGCAGCAGGGTTTCGAGGCGCTTTTGAAGGTCATGGATCAGCAGGTGCGCAATGCCCGCCTGTGGACGGCGACCGAACAGGCGGCGATGGAGGATGCGCGCGAAGGTTACGTGCAGGCTCTTTCGCTGCATAAGAGGACGAAATCCCTGCTCTGGCAGAAACGGGAGCTGGAACGGGAAATCGCCGAGGCCACCGATGACGAGCGTGGCACGCTCTTGGTGCGGGCGATTGCCGAAGTCCAGTTGGAAATCGGCCGCATGGAAAATCAGGAAGCGATTATTGACGGTTTCGGGGTCATGTCCGGCCGGGTGAAGGGGCCGGCCTTCGGCCATGGCTGAGAACAGTCGGCAAGAATTGAAAGACGTGTGGGGTTGCCTTTTGCGGCAAGCGTCCTAAATAGGGGATAGTCTGGTGATAACTGCAAAATGCGGCCTTTTTTGAGAATTTCCGTGGCTGTCTCGCCTCCAAAGGCTTGACGGGGCGGGAAATAGCGGGAATCACCAATTCAGGAAAAGTAAGGTGGAATGAGCCTTGGCGGATAGAAATTGCATGAGCAAGCATTTCCGGGTGCACTGTCTTTGCATTCTGCCTGAGGCTGCCGTGGTTAATCGGCAATTAAAGATCACTCCGTTAGGTGTCTGACAGTGATTCGCGGCAAACCGCTGGATGCTCAAGGGGCGGACGGCGATGCGGCGGAACAGGTGTTAGCGTCAGGGAAAGCGACGAGATAGATGGCAACCAAAGTCAAAGAAAACGAAGAAGCAGAAAACGAACGCGACGGTGCGACGGACGGTCCGCTTCTCGATCTTTCGGATGACGCGGTCAAGAAGATGATCAAGGCCGCCAAGAAGCGCGGCTATGTGACGATGGACGAGTTGAATTCCGTCCTGCCGTCCGAAGAAGTGACCTCCGAGCAGATCGAAGACACGATGGCGATGCTGTCCGATATGGGCATCAACGTTATCGAGGACGAGGATGCCGAGGAAGCCGCGCCGAGCGAAGACGACAGCGATTCCGACAATGAGGAGTCCGAAGGCGGCGAACTGGCGCCGTCCGGCGGCACGGCGCTTGCGACCGCCAAGAAGAAAGAACCGACCGACCGCACCGATGATCCGGTGCGCATGTATCTGCGCGAAATGGGTTCCGTCGAGCTTCTGTCGCGCGAAGGCGAAATCGCCATCGCCAAGCGCATCGAGGCCGGCCGCGAAACGATGATTTCGGGCCTGTGCGAAAGCCCGCTGACGTTCCAGGCGCTGATCATCTGGCGCGACGAACTGAACGAAGGCACGACGCTGCTGCGCGAGATCATCGATCTCGAAACGACCTATTCCGGTCCGGAAGCCAAGGCGGCACCCCAGTTCCAGAGCCCGGAAAAGATCGAGGCTGACCGCAAGGCCGCCGAAGAGAAGGAAAAGACCCGCAGACTGCGTGCGCCGACCGGCGATGAAGACGTAACTGACGTGGGTGGTGATGGCCTGCCGCCGGAAGAGGAAGAAGAAGACGACGACGAGTCCAATCTTTCGCTTGCCGCGATGGAAGCCGAACTGCGCCCGCAGGTCATGGAAACGCTCGACACCATTGCCGACACCTACAAGAAGCTGCGCAAGCTTCAGGACCAGCAGGTCGAGGCACGTCTCGCCTGCACCGGCACCCTGTCCTCCGGCCAGGAGCGTCGCTACAAGGAACTGAAGGATCAGCTTATCACGGCCGTCAAGTCGTTGTCGCTGAACCAGAACCGTATCGACAGCCTCGTCGAGCAGCTCTACGACATTTCCAAGCGGCTGATGCAGAACGAAGGCCGTCTGCTGCGCCTTGCGGAATCCTATGGCGTTAAGCGCGATAGCTTCCTCGAGCAATATCACGGTGCGGAACTCGATCCGAACTGGATGAAGTCGATCGCCAATCTGGCCGCGCGCGGCTGGAAGGAATTCGCCCGCGAGGAAAGCAACACGATCCGGGAAATCCGTCAGGAAATCCAGAACCTCTCCACGGAAACCGGCATTTCCATTGCCGAATTCCGCCGCATCGTCTCGATGGTGCAGAAGGGCGAACGCGAAGCGCGTATCGCCAAGAAGGAGATGGTCGAAGCCAACCTGCGTCTCGTGATCTCGATTGCGAAGAAATACACCAACCGCGGTCTGCAGTTCCTCGACCTCATTCAGGAAGGCAATATCGGGCTGATGAAGGCGGTGGACAAGTTCGAATACCGCCGCGGTTACAAGTTCTCGACCTATGCGACCTGGTGGATCAGGCAGGCGATCACCCGTTCGATCGCCGACCAGGCCCGCACGATCCGTATTCCGGTTCACATGATCGAGACGATCAACAAGATCGTTCGCACCTCGCGCCAGATGCTGCACGAGATCGGCCGCGAGCCGACCCCGGAAGAGCTGGCCGAGAAGCTGGCCATGCCGCTTGAAAAGGTGCGCAAGGTTCTGAAGATCGCCAAGGAGCCGATTTCGCTCGAAACCCCCGTGGGTGACGAAGAAGATTCGCATCTGGGTGACTTCATCGAGGACAAGAATGCGCTGCTGCCGATCGACGCCGCCATCCAGGCGAACTTGCGTGAGACGACCACCCGGGTTCTCGCGTCGCTGACGCCGCGTGAGGAACGTGTTCTGCGCATGCGTTTCGGCATCGGCATGAATACCGACCATACGCTGGAAGAAGTTGGCCAGCAGTTCTCGGTCACGCGCGAACGTATTCGTCAGATCGAAGCCAAGGCGCTGCGCAAGCTGAAGCACCCGAGCCGCTCGAGAAAGCTGCGCAGCTTCCTCGACAGCTAAGCTTCCGCTTCCTTCAAAATTGAACCCGGTCAGTGAGCGCTGGCCGGGTTTTTTGTTTCCCGCACTGGCGAACTCTGCGACAAGCCTTATGTGTGAAAACCATTATTTCGGATTTTCAAAAATGCGCGGGTTCGGTTTGGTTCGATAAGATGGAACAGGTTTCGGCAGGCAAATGGCGGCGGGGAAGATGGGCTGTGCCCGTCTCCGTGTTGCTGCATCTTGTCGTCGTCGCGCTCTTCTTTTTCGAATTGCCGGAACGGATAGCCGAGCCGCAGGAGCCGGAAAGCGTCAACGTCGAACTCGTGCCGCCGCCCGAGGAGAAAAAAGAAGAAGCTGCCCCGCCGCCTGCTGCGGCGGCCAAAGAGGAGAAACCGCAACCTCCGCCACCACCACCGGAACCGCCAAAGGAGGAGGTAAAACCTTCGCCGCAGCCGCAGGCGACACTGCCGGCCATCGCCATGCGACCTGAAGAGACGCAGGCGGACCCCGCAGACAAGCCGGGAAAGACGGAGGAAGCGGAAAAAAGCGAAACCTCCGAGGAGCCGGCAAGCGAGCCTGAAAAGGCGGCTGAGGAGAAGCCCGCGCCACCCGCTGCCAACAGCGATCTTCAGGCTTCAGCCGAGCAGGGGGAGATCGCGGTTTCACCTGTGAAGGACGAAAAACAGCCGGAGCAACCGCCGGTGCCACAGCCCAAGCCGGCGGAGGAAAAGCCTGCGGAGGTTGCGGATAGCAAACCCGCGAAGCTTCCCGCGGCCAAACATCTGCTGTCTTCCTCCATGCTTTCACCGGCCCAGAGGCGACAGATGTTCGGCGATCTGCCGCCCCGTCGCCGCATCGTTCAGCTTTGCAGTACTGAAGCTCTGGCTCAAATTCAGGGGGCGGGTTTTGCCGCCAGAGGCATGATCCCCTATTCGGACACTGGAGGCAGGATTTCCGGCAATTCTATCGACGCTTCCGGCGGTGCGTTCAACACGGGTAACGGCTGGCACGATGTCTCATTCCAGTGCGAAGTCGATCTGGAAAATTACACCGTGACAGAATTCCGCTTTAAAATCGGGAATGAAGTCAGCCCGGAAGACGCGAAAAAGCGCGGCTTTGCGCAATTTCAGTGAGGATAGGCGGCCGGTCCCAAGATTCACCATTCGTTATCCTCGGGAGAAAGCCTGAGGATGTGGAGTACCCGTTACGGGTAACGCCTGCTATACCCGCTCCGTATCCCCCACCAACACCCCAATGCCTGCCATCAGCGCATCCTCATCATAGGGCTTGCGGATAACCGGCACATTGCCGAACTCATCCGGCACCATGCTGCCATCCGCATAACCGGTGGCGAAGAGGAAAGGGATGCCGCGGCGATGCAGTTCGCGGGCGACGGGGATCGAGGTATCGGAACCGAGATTGATGTCGAGAATGGCGACGTCAGGCAGATAGGTTTTCAGCTTCTCAAGCGCCATGGCCGACGAGGTCGCTGTTTCGATTGCCTTGATGCCATTATCTTCCAGCATGTTCTCGACATCCATGGCGATCAGCATCTGGTCTTCGACGAGCAATACTTTCAATGGCTCCTCCCGGTTGTAACGTCTGGGTTGCGGCAGCGTTTCCGCCTCGGTTTTTGTCTCGGACGCCGTCGAGGTCGATGAAACATGGCGGTACGGCAGGAGAATCTCCGCCTCCAGCCCATTCGGCAAATACCGTATCGTGCTGCGCCCGCCGAGATCGTAGGGAATGCTGCGGCTGATGAGCGCCGTGCCGAAACCGGCGCGCGATGGTGCAGGCAAGGTGGTCAGCAGCGTCTCGCGCCACGATATTTCGCAATCGCTGTTCTCGTTAATGTCCCAGCGCACATGCAATTGCCCGCCATTTTGCGAAAGCGCGCCATATTTGGCGGCATTCGTCGCCAATTCGTGCAGAACCAGCGCCATCACCGAGAAAGCGCGGGAATCGAGCGTGACCTGGGGGCCTTCAAGCTTTACCGTCGTTTCCGGCGAACGATGGGGCGACAATTCAGCCTCCAGCAGATCGCGCAGCGCGCCGCCGCCTTCGCCGCGAATGATCTGGTCATGGGCAAAGGACAGCGCCTGGATGCGGCCCTTCAGCGCGGTGACATATTCCTGCAGGGTCTTGCCCTCCTGCGAGGGATTGCCGACCAGCGATTTGATGATGGCGAGAACATTCTTGACGCGGTGATTGAGCTCCTCGTTCAGCATGCGCTGGCGCACCTCGGCACGCTCTCTTTCGCCGGCCATCAGCTCGCTGTGATGGAATGCCACCTCGACAAGCGCAATTCTCGCCGCTTCGGCGATTTCCCGGTCGGCTTCCGACCAGGGCTGCGCCTGCAGGCGGACGGTCTCTTTCCAGATTGCGAAGCTTTTACGCGGCGTGAGGCGGTCGCCCATCGGGCCGGTTTCATAGGATTTTTCCGGATTTCCGGCCCAGTTCAGGTTCTGCACGATCTCCTTGCGGAAAAACAGGAGATAGTCGTTCTTGACCTGCGAGAGTGGGATAGCGAGCATTCCGGCTGCGGTGCCGGCGTAGATCTCCGCTTCCGGTATGGCCTGCGACAGGGCGTGCGTCGCCCAGACCCTGCCTTCCGAAGCCGAAGCGACGAAACGCGCCAGCCTTGGAATGGCATCATGCGGTGGTGTTGCGCCATGGCCATGCCAGTTGTTGCCGACCCACAGCCCGACACCGTCGCAGGGCATCAGATCGGCAAAATCCTGAAAACTGTCGACCAGCAGTTCTTCAATATTGGAATGATGGGCGGCAAGCCGCAGAAAGCGGTCGAGCGCCGCATGGGCGTGGTTGACGGTATCGAGCCGGCGCTTCTGCTTCAGAACCTGCAGATGCATGGAGAAAAATTCCCCGAACATTTCCGCAGCGATCCGCACCGGCATGCTCAGCACACGCGGAGAATAATGGTGGCAGGCGATCAGGCCCCACAGCGCGCCATCGACAATCACAGAAATCGACATGGAGGCGGCAACGCCCATATTGCGGAGATATTCGCAATGGATGGGTGAGACGCTGCGCAGATGCGCGTAAGAGAGATCGAGCGGCTCGCCGGAGGCATCGACAGCCGGCAGCACCGGAACCCGGGTGCCGCTGGCATCGGAGATGATGCGCAGCGTGTTCTTGAGATAGAGTGCGCGGGCCTGCTGCGGAATATCGCTGGCGGGGAAATATTGCCCGAGAAAGCTTTCCAGCTCCGGCTGTTTTGCCTCGGACACGACCTTGCCGGCACCGTCTTCCTCGAAACGGTAGATCATCACCCGGTCGTAACCCAGCGTCGCCTTTATCAGGCGCGTCGTTCTGGAGATCAGGCTTTCGACGCTGTCCGCTTCGCGGATGCGGTCCACCATCTTGCGGGCCGTGCCGAGTGGCTGCGTGTCGCTGCCCGAGGGCTCGAATTCGATGATGGTGGTTGATTTGTAGCGATGGAGCGAAATATCGAAGCTGCGGCCATCGCTTGTTTCCATGGAGGGCAGCATGGCGGGGCGGGTGGTTCTGCCGGTCACGGTCAGCGCGTTGCGAAGATCGTGGACGAGCTTTTTGCTGAGCACCTCCTCGGCCGTCCTGCCGTTGAGATCGCCGTCAAGCCCGAGCAGTTCGCGGCAGTTTTCCGAATGCCGCAGCACCATGCGCATGGCGTTATCGCAGGCGATGAGACAGCCATGCGATTGAATATAGCCTGGAATATGAATGGGTTCGCGGTCGCAATTGGTCAGGTCGACATGATAGTCAGTGGGTGCCATGAATCAGTCTTTCGCACCCTGTGCATGAAGAAATGCCGTTTGCCGAAGGAAGGGGAAGCCAAAATCGATCATTCTTAAAGGTCTGCCCTTCCCCGTTCTTTGCAACTATCAACCGGTTTCTTTGTTGTATGGTTTTGAGGCCGTCGTTGCTTAATTGATGTATCCCTAACGTTGCTGGATACAATTTGACATCACAAAACGTCGGAAATGCTGATTTTGTTCCGACTACCAGAAAGAAAAAATGTGCCGCAGAGAAAAATAACCATCGCAACCCGCGGACAGGGCCTCTACGAGTTTACATCCGAAGCTGAAGCTATGGTGAGGCAGGCAGGGCTGGAGGAGGGGTTGCTGACGATCTTCGTCCGGCACACATCCTGCTCACTGCTTATTCAGGAAAACGCCGATCCCGATGTCAAAAGCGATCTCCTGACATTTTTTGCCCGTCTCGTGCCGCCGTCCAGCGATCCTTCCATGCGCTGGATCGTTCATACGCTGGAAGGCCCCGACGATATGCCCGCCCACATCAAATCGGCGCTGACGGCGGTTTCCATCGGCGTGCCGATCAGCGAGGGCCGGCTCGTGCTCGGCACGTGGCAGGGCCTTTATCTTTTTGAACATCGCGACCAGCCGCACCGCCGCGAAATCGTGCTGCATATATCACCCTGAGGTACGGATCCGGATGGCCATGCTCCGTGTTAATGTCTCTGAACGCCTGCTGAACATTCGGTTCTGTTCATATTCAGGCAGGCGGCTCTAAGGTCTCGTCAATCGCCGGGGGATGTTCCCCTGTCGGCACAGAAACAAACGGAGTGAGTTCATGTTCAGCACCTTCGCAAAAGCCGGCCTGGCTGCCCTCATTGCCCTCGGTGGAATTTCCGTCACCGCGCCGGCGGCTTCGGCAGGCTCGGATGTTCAGTTCAGGGTTCAGGTTCAGGATGGTTTTGGCCATCGTCCGGGCTGGGGTCGTCCGGGCCGTCCGGATCGCGGCTGCTCGTCCTGGCTTGCGGAAGAAAAGGCAGGCCGCATGGGTCTCCGCCGCGCCCGCGTCGTCGATGTCTCGCCGCGTCGCGTCGTGGTGGCAGGTTTCAACCGCTACGGCCGTGACCGCGTCGTTTTCGCCAATGAACGTGGTTGCCCGGTTATTCGCCGCTAACAGCAGCGATCTTCATTGATCTGTCGATATCCCCGTATGGCAGATCGATAAAAAATGCCCCTCGCTTCCGAAATGGCAGCGAGGGGCATTTCTTTTTGATTATGCCTATGGCGGAACTGAAGATGGGGCAGGGCGGCACCGGGGTGCCGCCGCCGTCGATCTTACTGGTCGAGCGCGAAGGTGACGTTGACCACCACGCTGTAGTTGTTCTCACCCGAAGCGATCGGCACGCTGTCGGCTTCCTTCATCATCGAAGCACGCATCGCGCCGGCTGGCATCGGCATCGGGCGCTGCGAGTTCTCGCTGATCTGAATGACACGGCCGAGCTTCACGCCTGCCGCTTCCGTCAGCGTCTTCGCCTTGGCGATTGCGTCGGCAACGGCCTGCTTGCGGGCTTCCGTCACTGTGGCTTCAGGCTTGTCATTGGTGAAGGTTATATCGCCGCCCTGGTTGATACCGAGCTTGACGGAGGTGTCGAGGATCGCGCCGAGCTTCTTCAGATCACGCACCCGCACCGTCAGGCCGTTGGATACCTGATAGCCGGTGATCTCGGGCGCGACATAAACGCCGTCCTTGGGCTCATAATGCTTGTAAAGCGGCTGCACCGAAAAATTGCTCGTCTGCAGGTCGCGGTCTTCGATGGCGGCTTCTTTAAGCGCCTTCAGGACATCCGCGAGCGCCTTGGAGTTTTCCGTCAGCGCCGCCGCTGCGGTTTCCGCCTGCTTGACGACACTGAAGGAAAGGATCGCCATATCGGGCGCGATGGCCGCCTGGCCTTCGCCGGAAACACTGATGGTGGCTTCGCGCGGGGAGGCCTCCTGCGCAGATACCTGGGCGGCAAGCGGCATCGTGGCCGCCGCAGTCAATGCCGTGAGTGCGAAAAGGCGGGCCGTTTTTGTCTTCATGGTGTTTCCTCGTTGATTGAGTCCCTTTGAAGGGTATTGCCTTAGATTGTGTAGCTAATACGGCGACACTGCTTTGCGAAAGCAGGATTGGCTTGTCGGGCTGTAAAAATTACGTTAGAGCGTGACCTGCCGGATTCGAGCCATTGCGAAACCGGTGTTTCGGATCATTTTTTCCGAAAGGGCCTGTAGCTCAATGGTTAGAGCCGGCGGCTCATAACCGCTTGGTTGGGAGTTCGAGTCTCTCCGGGCCCACCATTTTCTTTTAAAGTCAGATGCTTATGACGATGTTCCTGCCACTGTGCAGGCTCGGGAAGCGTGGTATCTCATTGGGAGATCGGTCCGGCTTGCGCATGACAAGCCAGACCTGAAGTTATCTGAGATCAGTTGCAGACCCGCATGCTCTCCATGTGCCAGCCGCCGTCATAGGCGTTGGGAACGCGGCGGTCTTCGAACCAGCAGCGCGGCGGAGGCGGTGGTGGCGGTTCGTAGTAGCGCGGGCCGCCATTGCCGTTGGCGATGGCGCCGCCGATCAGGCCGCCGATGACGCCTGCGGCGAGGCCGCCGGCGATGGCTGCGCCATTATTGTGGCGGCGGTGTTCGCGATAGGGCGGTGGGGGCGGGCCGCCGCGGTCATAACCACGGTCGTAGCGCGGACGATAGGGATAGTCCTGCGCGGCAGCGGTGCCGTAGGACGCGAAGATGCTGCCGGTGGCGACCAGCGCAGCAATTGTGGAAAGAATTATCTTTTTCATCGGGGCTACTCCATAAGCCTGCTTCGGGAGATAGAGGCTCATTATGCCCGCATGATGGCATGGCACGGGTGAACGGCCTGTGAATGTTTCAGTGCCCTGACGTTCATATTTTCGAACCTTCATATGGGCAGATCACAGCCCACGCAGGCTTCCCGCAACAAAAAGCCCGGCGGGTGGCCGGGCTTTTGCTGAACTATATGGTCCGGCTCAGAACTTCACACCCAGACCCACTTTCACGGTATGCTGGTCGAAATCGGTGTTGATACCGAAGATGTCCTTATCGCCGTAGTCGTTATAGCGATATTCCAGCCTGCCGAAGACGTTGTCGGTGAAGGCGTAATCCAGACCTGCGCCAACCGTGTAGCCGTTGAAGGTAGCTTTGTCGTCGCCGACGGGCGTTTCGATGAAGCCGCGGGTGGCCGTCCAGCCGGCGGTGGCATAGATCAAAGCGTGGTCAAAGGCATAACCGACGCGGCCACGGACAGAACCCTGCCAGTCCGTGCCGACTTTGACGCCGGAATAGTCGTTGTCGTTCCAGTTATAATCGACATCGCCCTCGATGCCGAGGACCATGTTATTGTCGAACTGGTAATTGTAACCGGCGAAGGCGCCGAGAATTCCACCGTTGAAATCATCCGAGACGACGGGGCCGCCAGCCGAAAAATCGCCATTTGCCCAGCCCGCGCCACCTTGAATACCAAGATAGGGGCCAGACCAGGTGAAGACCGGCAGGGTTTCCTGCGCAACCGGCGGGGCCGGGGTTTCGTAGACGGCATCCGCGGCCATTGCGGTGCTGGCCGACAGGGCCAGGAGTGACGTTACGATCAGCGTTTTCATCGTTTTTCTCCCTGAGCTGACTGACATCCATAGCATAGATTAGCTACTTTTAATATGGGTTGGGGTTCGGCGGTTCCAAGAGGCGCTCGTGCCCTCCCGGCGTTTTGGCCGTCCTTGCCCCGGATCGCGGCGTTCTATCGCCCTGCAATGCGGTTCTGATGCTGCGAACGTCCTCGGCTGCGTTTGGTTCCCACTGGAGTTTCGTCAAAGGTCGGGCCGGGCCATCAGCCGGTGTCACGCTTGGTTGTCTTGACAGCGGGGGAGGCGGCCATAGAGTTGTAACTGACAGTGATAATGCCGGTGCTTCGCGCCGCATTTCAGGAAGCATTATTGCGGTCGAGACGATACCGCCGTGCCCACGCCACGAGGCTGGTCGTTGCGAGGTGAGGGCATGGGAGGACGAGGTCGCATGGGGTTTTGTATTAGCTGGGGAGGAGTGACGTGATTGTCGGAGCCGTTCTCAGTGCCATTCTTCTTCTTACCCTCATTGCGTTTCCGCGGCATCTCAAACCCGTCGTCATCTGCCTGTTGCTGATCTGGACAGCCACTGCCGCCTTTGTCATTTATGACTGGCGGCGCGGCAGCCAGCGGCTCGAGCATATCGTTGCGACCGCCAGTTTTGATGCCACCTGCGCGGATCCGGCCTTGCCCATTCGTGTCAGCTTCCGCAATGACAACAATGTCGCCGTGCAGCGGTTGACCTATACGCTGGAAGGTTTCGAGCCGGCGTTCCGCGCCTCCGTTGCCTTCGATCCCTATCAGGTGAGCGAGAGACGGATCGAGGCCGGCGAGACCTTCGCAGCCTGCCGGTCCTTCCGGCTGCGCAACAATGAAAGGGTGGAGCCGCAACGGCTGGAATGGCGCGTGACCATCATTTCCGCGGAATTCGGTTGAACTGTTCTCAGGGCATTGCGCGATCACGGGATTTTGAAAATTTTCAGCGCTGCTGATGGCACGCGGGAAAGCCTTGCACCACAGCGACTTCACTGGACAGAGGAATGCCTCGCGCCCGGCACTGGCAAAGCCGGCGACTTGTTTTCGTCCATTTGCGGTGCCATCTCCCCGCCCATCAGATTGATGTCGCGAGTTGACGGTTTGTATAGTGTTCTGAAGTTTCTGAAAATCACGGCCATTGGCCTTGTCGCCCTGCCGGTTCTGGCCGGCGCGCATATGGGTATCGGCCAGCTGACGGGAAATTTTCACGAAGTCATCCCCGGCGAGCTCTATCGTTCGGCCCAGCCGAGCGGCAAGGATATCGCCGCTTATGCCAAGGCCTATGGTATCAAGACGATCATCAACCTGCGCGATGAAAAGCGTGAGGGCTGGTATGAGGCCGAAAGTCGCGCGGCGAAAAACAATGGTATCCGGCTTGTCGATTATCCGCTGAGTTCGAGCGAAAAGGTCTCAGTGGAGGATTCGGAAACGCTGGCGGCGGTGCTGCGCAATGCGGAAAAGCCCGTTCTTATCCATTGCGAACACGGCGCGAACCGCACCGGGCTTGCCTCCGCCATTTACGTGGCTGTTGTGGCCGGCAAGAGCGAGGCGGCCGCCGAGTTTCAGCTTTCACCCTATTACGGGCATGTGCCGATCCCCGGCATCGGGCGCTATGAAATGTACCAGTCCTGGGATGATTTCGAGGAAACCATCGGGTTTTGAGACCCTCTCCATATCGCGTCCAGACAAGTCCGGTGTGACGGAGAGGGTGTCAGGTCATTCATTTTTGCAGAACCTCAATAATCCCCGTCGCTCTCCTTGATCACCTTCGTCAGGCTTCCCGCTGCCGGGAAAAGCGGTATCAGGCAGGCCTGAAGGGCGTGGTAGATATCGCCCTTGCCGGGGAACAGCGTGTGGGCCGGAACCAGATTTTCCGTCAGTTCCTCGTGCCAGCCGCCATTGTCATGATCGATGAAGTTGTTGGCGATGGTGCTCCAGATGCGGCGGTAGCTGTCCTCGTAGAACGGGTCCGCCGGCAGGTTTTCGTTGAGGAAGTGGGCGGCACCCGCCGCTTCGCACATCGGCCACCAGAGCTTTGCCCGCTTGTCGGGATTGTCGTTCCAATCGAGCGTGTAAAAGAAACCACCCTTTTCCCGGTCCCAGCCGAGCGCCATGGATTGCACGAAAAGCGATTTAGCGGCCACCGGCATCCAATCGTGCTGGCGTTCGTCGAGCACCCATAATTGCAGGATGAGGCGTGCCCATTCCAGCCAATGGCCTGGGGTGGAGCCGGAGGGGCGGAACATTTCGTTGCCACGATAGTCCTTGTCCAGCGTCCAGTTCTCGTCGAAATGTTCCGGCACGCGGAAATCGAGCTCACCGGCGCGGCGGCGGATGACGAGATCGGCGATCCGTTCGGCCTTGGTCAGGTAGTTGCTGTCGCCCGTCGCTTCATAAGCGGCCATCAGCGCTTCTGTCAGATGCATGTTGGAATTCTGGCCGCGGTAATTATCGATCGGCGACCAGTCGCGGTTGAATTCCTCGGCGATGGCGCCGTGTTTTTCTTCCCAGAACCGGGTTTCGAGAACCTCGGTAATGTCGGCCAGCATCTTGTCGGCAAGTGGGTGGCCGACGGTTTTGGCGGAAGAGGCGGCCAGAAGCACGAAGGCATGGCCGTAGCCCTGCTTGGTGGCATCCACCGGACCGGCATCGTTCACCTGCCAAAAGTAACCGCCATGTTCGCCATCGCGATGCCTGTTCCAGAGATAGGTCATGCCGTGGTCGACGATATCGCCGCAGCCCGGCCTTCCGAGCAGGTGGCCGATGGAGAAGCAATGCACCATGCGGGCCGAAGCGTGGATGCCGCGCACGGGGTCGTTTTTCTGCAACGGCGTGCCCTTGGCGTCCAGATCGAAGAAACCGCCGGCGGGGTTGAGGGCGCGGTGCTGGAAGAAGTCGAAAAGTCCTTCGGCCTGTTTCACCAGCCATTGGCGGTGCCAGGGCAGGGTGTTCCAGTTGCGGCTGTTATGATCGTCTTCGGCCATCTCGTCCTCCATGCGGTTTGCTGCTTCGGCTTATATCCTTGCTGTATAAACCTGTCATCTGTCAGCGATATTTCGTAACGTGATGGAATGGCGCAAAGCCATGCCTGTCCCTTGAAGATATATTGACATAAACATATCTTTATGTGACTTGACTGCTTGCGTTCTTGCAAATCGAAATGAGGAGTGTGCCCGTGTTTGACGATCTGTTTGGCCCCGAAGGGGCAAAGCGCGACGGCGCGGAAATTATGCACGCGCTGCGCCAGGCCGCCAGCGAACGCATCCTCATTCTCGACGGTGCGATGGGCACGCAGATTCAGGGGTTGGGTTTTGACGAGGATCATTTCCGTGGCGACCGTTTTATCGGCTGCGCCTGTCACCAGAAGGGCAATAATGACCTGCTGATCCTGACCCAGCCGGATGCAATCGAAGAGATCCATTATCGCTACGCCATGGCGGGTGCGGATATTCTCGAAACCAACACGTTTTCGTCGACCCGCATCGCGCAGGCCGATTACGAGATGGAAAATGCCGTCTACGACCTCAACCGCGAGGGCGCCGCGATCGTCCGCCGTGCTGCCCAGCGCGCCGAGCGGGAAGATGGCCGCCGCCGTTTCGTGGCTGGCGCCATCGGCCCGACCAACCGCACGGCCTCGATTTCGCCTGATGTCAACAATCCCGGTTATCGTGCCGTCAGTTTCGACGATCTGCGTATTGCCTATGGCGAGCAGATCGATGGTCTGATCGATGGTGGTGCGGATATCATCCTCATCGAGACGATTTTCGATACGCTGAACGCCAAGGCGGCGATCTTTGCCTGCGAGGAGCGTTTCGAGGCCAAGGGCATCCGCCTGCCGGTGATGATCTCAGGCACGATCACCGACCTTTCCGGCCGTACGCTTTCCGGCCAGACGCCGTCTGCATTCTGGAACTCGGTGCGCCACGCCAACCCCTTCACCATCGGGCTTAACTGCGCGCTCGGTGCGGATGCGATGCGCCCGCATCTGCAGGAACTGTCCGACGTGGCCGATACCTTCGTCTGCGCCTATCCCAATGCCGGCCTGCCAAACGAATTCGGCCAATATGACGAAACGCCCGAGATGATGGCGCGCCAGGTGGAAGGTTTCGTCCGCGACGGTCTCGTCAACATCGTTGGCGGCTGCTGCGGTTCGACGCCGGAACATATCAGGGCGATTGCGGAGGCTGTCAAAGACTACAAACCGCGCGAAATTCCTGATCATAAGCCGTTCATGTCGCTCTCGGGCCTCGAGCCTTTCGTGCTGACCAAGGATATTCCCTTCGTCAATGTCGGCGAGCGCACCAACGTTACCGGCTCCGCCCGCTTCCGCAAGCTCATCACCGCCGGCGACTATACCGCCGCGCTGGCTGTCGCTCGCGACCAGGTGGAAAACGGCGCGCAGATCATCGACATCAATATGGATGAAGGCCTGATCGATTCCGAAAAGGCGATGGTGGAGTTCCTGAACCTCATCGCCGCCGAGCCTGATATTGCCCGCGTACCTGTCATGATCGACTCATCCAAATTCGAGATCATCGAGGCTGGCCTGAAATGCGTGCAGGGCAAATCGATCGTCAATTCCATTTCGCTGAAGGAAGGCGAGGAGAAGTTTCTCCAGCAGGCGCGGCTTGTCCACAATTACGGTGCGGCCGTCGTGGTCATGGCCTTTGACGAGGTCGGGCAGGCGGATACCTATCAGCGCAAGGTGGAAATCTGCGCGCGCGCCTACAAGCTTCTGACCGAAAAGGCCGGTCTGTCTCCAGAAGACATCATCTTCGATCCAAACGTGTTTGCGGTGGCGACGGGTATCGAAGAGCACAATAATTACGGCGTGGACTTCATCGAAGCCACCAAGACCATCCGCGAAACCATGCCGCTCACGCATATTTCCGGCGGTGTTTCCAACCTGTCCTTCTCCTTCCGCGGCAACGAGCCGGTGCGCGAGGCGATGCATGCCGTGTTCCTCTACCACGCCATTCAGGTCGGCATGGACATGGGCATTGTTAATGCCGGCCAGCTTGCGGTTTACGACAATATCGATGCGGAACTGCGTGAGGCCTGCGAAGATGTGGTGCTGAACCGCCGCGACGATGCGACGGAGCGTCTGCTTGAGGTGGCAGAGCGTTTCCGTGGTACGGGTGAAAAACAGGCGAAGGCTCAGGACCTTTCCTGGCGTGAACTTCCCGTTGAAAAGCGGCTGGAGCATGCGCTGGTCAACGGCATTACCGAATATATCGAGGCCGATACGGAGGAGGCGCGCCAGAAGGCGGAGCGTCCGCTGCACGTCATCGAAGGGCCGCTGATGGCCGGCATGAATGTGGTCGGCGATCTGTTCGGCTCGGGCAAGATGTTCCTGCCGCAGGTGGTGAAATCCGCCCGCGTGATGAAGCAGGCCGTGGCCGTGCTGCTTCCTTACATGGAAGAGGAAAAGCGCCAGAATGGCGGAGCGGAGCGCAGTGCCGCCGGCAAGGTGTTGATGGCGACCGTGAAGGGAGACGTGCACGATATCGGCAAGAACATCGTCGGCGTCGTGCTGGCCTGCAACAATTACGAGATCATCGATCTCGGCGTGATGGTGCCGACGACGAAGATCCTTGACACGGCGATTGCCGAAAAGGTGGATGTGATCGGCCTCTCCGGTCTCATCACCCCGTCGCTGGATGAAATGGTGCATGTGGCGGCTGAAATGGAGCGGCAGGGTTTCGATATTCCGCTTTTGATCGGCGGCGCGACGACCAGCCGCGTGCATACGGCGGTGAAAATCCATCCGCGCTATGAGGCGGGTCAGGCGATCTACGTGACTGACGCCTCGAGAGCGGTAGGCGTGGTCTCCGCGCTTCTCTCGGCCGAGCAGAAGCCTGCTTATATCGATGGCATTCGCAGCGAATATGCCAAGGTCGCGGAAGCCCATGCCCGCAACGAGCGCGAAAAGCAGCGTCTGCCGCTTTCCCGCGCCCGTGAGAATGCGCACAAGATCGACTGGTCGAGCTACAGCGTCGTCAAGCCGCAGTTCTTTGGCACCAGGGTATTTGAGACCTATGATCTGGAAGAGCTTTCCCGTTACATTGACTGGACGCCGTTTTTCCAGACCTGGGAGTTGAAGGGCCGTTTCCCGGCGATCCTTGAAGACGAAAAGCAGGGTGAGGCGGCGCGGCAGCTTTATGCCGATGCGCAGGCGATGCTTGCGAAGATCATCGAGGAGAAGTGGTTCCGGCCGCGCGCCGTGATCGGGTTCTGGCCGGCCAATGCGGTGGGCGACGATATCAAGCTGTTTACGGATGAAGGCCGCGGCGAAGAGCTTGCCACCTTCTTCACGCTGCGCCAGCAACTTTCCAAGCGCGACGGACGCCCGAATGTGGCGCTGTCGGATTTCGTGGCACCTGTCGATAGCGGTGTTGCCGATTATGTCGGCGGTTTCGTGGTGACGGCGGGCATCGAGGAAGTGGCGATTGCCGAGCGTTTCGAGCGGGCCAATGACGATTATTCGTCCATCCTCGTCAAGGCGCTGGCCGACCGCTTCGCGGAAGCCTTTGCCGAGCGCATGCATGAGCGGGTGCGCAAGGAGTTCTGGGGCTATGCACCGGACGAGGCTCTTGGCGGTGATGACCTGATCGGCGAAGCCTATGCCGGTATTCGCCCTGCACCGGGCTATCCGGCCCAGCCGGATCATACCGAAAAGAAGACGCTGTTTGCCCTGCTGGACGCCACCAATGCGGCGGGTGTGGAACTGACGGAAAGCTATGCCATGTGGCCCGGCTCCTCCGTCTCGGGCCTCTATATCGGCCACCCCGAGAGCTATTATTTCGGCGTTGCCAAGGTGGAGCGCGACCAGGTTCTCGACTATGCGCGCCGCAAGGATATGCCGGTCACAGAGGTGGAGCGCTGGCTCGGGCCGGTACTCAACTACGTGCCGACCAACGGCGAGGAAAAAATCGACAGCGCTGCGTGATGTTTCACGCATCGCCGGGACAAATAAAAAAGCGCGGGTCTTGCCCGCGCTTTTTTTGTGTTCGCTGTTGAACTTACGACCGCAATGCCGCCAGTTCCTCAATGCCGACATGGCTTTCGACCTCGCTGCCGCGCAGGTGGAGGTAGAGGCCGATCGCGAAGGCGAGGACGGCGATGAAGACCAGATACCAGGCGTGGGCCATGGGATTGATGGCAAGCGCCGTCGTCACGCCGATTGGCGTCAGCCCGCCGAAAACCGCATAAGAGACATTATAGGCGAAGGAGAGGCCCGAGAAGCGGACCGATGCCGGGAAGGCCCGCACCATGACATAGGGCACCGCGCCGGCCATACCGACCGAGAGGCCCATCACTCCATATAGCACGAACATGGTCTGAAGCGAGGTACCGGCATAGCTGTAGAAGGTGAAGGTGGCGATGCCGAAGAAGATGCTGGCGCCCATGAAGAAGATGCCGGAGCCCACCCGGTCGATCAATGCGCCGGCGATGATGACGCCGAAGATCAGGAACAGTGTGCCGAAACTGGTACCGGCTAAGGCCTGCGTCGGGGTGTAACCGTAGAGCTTCTGCAGAAAGGTGGCCGTCATCAGCGTGGTCACCACGATGGCCGCTGACAGAACCCAGGTCAGCAGGGCGGAGATGATCACGCCGCGCATATGGTGCTTCAGCACGAGGCCAAGCGGCAGCTTGTCCGTGAGTGACTTCGACTTCTTCATTTCCATGAAGATCGGCGTCTCTTCCAGCCAGCGGCGCAGATAAACGGCGATGAGGCCGAAAATGCCGCCGAGCAGGAATGGGATGCGCCAGGCATAAGCTGCCACGTCTTCCGGCGTGAAGAGTGAGTTGATGGCAAAGGCAATCAGCGAGCCCAGCATGATGCCGAAGGAGAGGCCGGATGTCAGGAAACCGCAGGCGAGACCGACGCGGCGGAAGGGCACATGTTCGGCAACGAAGGTCCAGGCGCCCGGCACCTCGCCGCCGATAGCCGCGCCCTGCAGCATGCGCAGGATGATGAGCAGGATGGGTGCCGCCACGCCGATGGTGGCATAGGTCGGCATCAGCGCCATGCCGAGTGTGGAGAGCGCCATCAGGAGGATGGAGAAGGCGAAGACGCGCTTGCGGCCGTACCGGTCGCCGTAATGTGCCAGAATGATGCCACCCAGAGGCCGCACCAGATAACCGGCGGCGAAGATACCGAAGGTCTGGATCATCACCAGCCAGTCCGGCATTTCCGGCGGAAAGAACAGATGACCGATGACGGTGGCGAAAAATACGAAAATGATGAAGTCGTAAAATTCGAGCGCGCCGCCCAGGGCCGAAAGTCCGAGCGTTCTGAAATCCTGACTGTTGAGGGGACGGGCTGCCGCCGGTGTGGTGGTGGGAGACATAAGCCTGCTTCTTTTCTAAATTACGTAGTACTTATGGGCATGCGGCAAGCGCGGCGGGATTTCAAGCTTTATCGGTTCTCAATCGTTCAGGTATTTCGAAGGACGATCAAGGAAGCGGCGCAGGAAGGCTATGTTTTCCAGTTCGTCATAGAGCCGTTCGGTGACGCCATCCTCGTCGAAATAATAGATCGTTGCCTCTGGAATGGCCAGCAGCACGGGCGAATGGGTGGCGATGATCAATTGCCCGCCATCATCGGCCGCGTTGCGGATTATGGCCGCCAGTTCGAGCTGCTTTTGCGGCGAAAGCGGGCTTTCCGGTTCATCGAGAAAATAGAGACCGGCGCCGTGCAGCCGCCGGTGCATGATATCGAGAAAACCTTCGCCATGTGATCGCCGGTCGAGGCTGTTATTCCTGACGATCCCGCGAAATGTCTCCGGCGTTTCATCCGGAAAATCCTCGCCTTTTTTCAGGGCCTTTTCCCGCTCCCAGCGAAAATCGTCCAGCGCCTCCTCGTTCTGCCGGCGGATATAACCCAGCACGTCTTCCGCACGCAGGAACATACGGATTTTCGGATATTTCTTGCGGGCGAAATAAAAGGCCTTCGCCACGGTCTCGGCATGCTGGAGATAGAGGTCACCCTTGACCTCGCCATGATTGCCGATGGCATAGGCCGTCATTCCCGCCGCCAGCCCCTCCAGCAATGTCGATTTGCCGGAACCGTTATTGCCCGCGAAAAAGGTGATCGGCGTCTTGAATTCGAGGCGTTCCAGATGGCGCATGGCCGGGACGGAAAAAGGATATTCCTCCCATCCTTCCGGCTTTTCCTTCATGGCTACGCTGTCGAGAAACAGCATGTCGCAGTCCTTGCCAATATTGATCCTCTTCGGAGATGTTCGCCCGGATGCCTCTTCGAGGCCCGTGCCCCCGGGGCGAGTGAGTGTGCCCGGAGCTTAGCGCGTCGTATGGCCCGCGCCAACGGCCCATTCAATATGCCTACACAGCGTTGAGACTTGTGATAATTTAGATTGTTATGAAATAATAATTGAGATATTTAAATTCAATACTCGATAATCTAAATATTGTTGGTGTGATTAAAAATATAACTTCGATATAAACTTCAATTTAAACGAGGGATTCTAGTGGTTGTTCATTCTTGTTTCTGTTTTGAGGAATGGATGAATTACACGGTGCTATTTTCAGCCGCTGCCTTGTTTTCCGCGATATTTCCGAATGGGGCAGAAGCGCGGAAGGATGGTTTATTCGCCATTCCCGGGTCCGGTGGCGGCGAGACGATTGATCTCGTCTACGATCTGCCAAACATCCCCGCTTTTCTGCGGGAGGGAAACACGCTCGATCTCGGCTATCTGAACAGCGGCAATGGCAGCGGTTATGTTCTGTTTTACGGCGACCGTTATACCAGGCTCAGCGATGCCGATATTGCACGATTGAAGTCGAGGCTTGGTTTCGATCCGACGACCCGGTACCGCATGGAGCGCGCGGCCCGCGAAAAGCAGAACGGGCGCTGGAATCTGGCGATTTTCTTCGTCGCGCTGGTAGTCGGGTTTTTTCTGGTTGTCCATAAGGGGCGGGACGTCATCCGGTGGTTTTGGCGATTGCTGGCAATGCTCGTCGGCGCCGACAATGGGCTGGTGAGCGAGCCTTCCGATCCACTCAAACTTCGCAAGAAGCGGCTGGTGAGACCTCAGTACAGCCAGCCTCGGACAGATTCCGTTGCCGCCAGCCCGGGGCTACCGCCGGTGGAGGTCTCGCCCCCGACAGGCGGCACGGCCCGGGCTTTCGGGCGCAGGAGCAGCTGACGCGACGCCGAATGGCTGCGACAGGTGCTTATTCGAACCGGTCGATGATGCTGATACCGCTCTCCTGGAATCGATCCATTCCGGGAAGGGCGACGGCCGCTTCGGTCAGGGAAATATGGCGGCCGATCAGCTTTTCCGGTGCGAGCCTGCCACTTTCGATCATGGCTAGCATGTCCTCGTAACGCCATGCCTGCATGCCGTGGCTGCCATAAATCTCCAGCTCATGGGCGATCACCCGGGCCATGGGAATGGCCGGCATGGCATGATCTGCCAGCATCAGCCCCACCTGCACATGGCGTCCGCGCCGGCGCAGGTTGCTGATCGAATTGCAGCAGGTCTGTGGATGGCCAAGCGCATCGACCGAGACATGCGCGCCGCCACCGGTGATGTCGCGCACCGCTTCGGCGACATCTGCAACCGAGCGGCTGTTGATGGTGGCGGTTGCACCCAGCTGCCGGGCGAGTTCCAGCTTGTCTTCGGCAATATCGATCGCGACGACCTGTGCGCCGAGACCTGCGCCGATCATGATGGCGGAGAGGCCAACACCGCCGCAGCCATGGACCGCCAGCCATTCGCCGCCCTTCAGGCGTCCCTGATCCGTCACCGCCCGGAAGGAGGTGGCGAAACGGCAGCCGAGACCGGCGGCGGTGGCGTAACTCATCGATTCCGGCAGGTGCACCAGATTCTGATCGGCATAGTCGATCGCGACATATTCGGCGAAGGAACCCCAATGGGTGAAGCCGGGCTGGAACTGCGTTTCGCAGACCTGCTGGTTGCCGGAGCGGCATTCATGGCAATGGCCGCAGCCGGAGACGAAGGGAACGGTAACGCGATCACCCGTCTTGAATCGGGTGACGTTTCTGCCGACGGCGGAGATGACGCCGGCGAACTCATGGCCGGGGACATGTGGCAGGCGGATATCCGTGTCATGTCCCATCCAGCCATGCCAGTCGCTGCGGCAGAGGCCGGTTGCCTTCACCGCAATCACCACGCCGCCATCGCTCGGTTCCGGATCGGGCAGGGACGCGACTACAGGGGTCTCGCCGAATCGTTCGTAAAAAAGCGCGCGCATCATGGCCTCACATCATTGGTCCGCAGGTTCAAATCCCAACCTGCTCTAGAGCATTTTCAGCAAAAGTGCGAAGCCGTTTTACGTCAGGAGAAGCGCTTCAGTCCTTGATGAGCATCAGGTCACCGGCTGCGAATTTCAGTGTCACCTGCTCACCGACAGCGGGCGGCGCTGTGCCGGGATCGTTGAACATGTCGAAGGACAGCGTCGAACCGCCCAGATCGAGGCGGGTGCGGATGACGGAGCCGAGGAACTGGCTGGAGGTGACGAGGCCGGAAATGGCAACATCGCCTTTCGCATCGCTGCCGAGGGAACCGGCTTCCGGGCGAAGCGCCAGCGTGATTTTTTCGCCATTCGCCGCATCGACCGGCTTGGGCAGGGTGATCTGCTGCTCTCCGACACGGATGGTGTTGGATGAGGAATCCACCACGGTGGCGTCGATGAGGTTCAACGTACCAACGAAGGAGGCGACGAAGCGGGTGGTGGGTTTGTTGTAGATATCGAAGGGCGAACCGATCTGGTCGGCACGGCCACCATTCATCACGACGATGCGGTCGGATATCGACAGGGCCTCTTCCTGATCGTGGGTCACGAAAATGGTGGTGATGCCGAGTTTTTGCTGGATCTGGCGGATTTCCTCGCGCAGCGAGACGCGGATCTTGGCGTCGAGTGCGGAGAGCGGTTCGTCCAGCAGAAGCACTTCCGGCTTCGGCGCAAGCGCCCGGGCGAGCGCCACGCGCTGCTGCTGACCGCCCGACATCTGATAGGGATAACGGTCCGCCAGATGTTCCAGATGGATGAGCTGGAGCATTTCCTTCACGCGGGTGTCGATCTCGGCTTTCGGTTTGCCGGCGACTTTGAGACCGAAGGCGACGTTTTCATAGACATTCATGTTCGGGAACAGCGCATAGGCCTGGAACACCATGCCGATATTGCGCTGGTTCGGTCTGAGCGTCGTCTGGTCCTTGCCGTTGATGACGATCGATCCGCCGGTCGGGATTTCGAAACCGGCGATCATGCGCAGCACGGTGGTCTTGCCGCAGCCCGATGGCCCGAGAAAGGAGACGAATTCGCCCTTTTCGATGGCCATGTTGAAATCATGCACGACCTGCACGGAGCCGAAGGATTTCTTGATGTTGCTAAGTGTCAAAAAGCTCATGAAAATCTTGTCCTCAGGCCTTGGGAGGCGCGCCCTTCTGATAGCGGGAAACGAGTTGGATCAGACCGAGGCAACCCCAGGTGATGCCGAAGGAAATCACGGCAAGTGCTGCCGGTTCATAGGCGCGGTTGGCGCCGAGCAGCTGCATGTAGGGGCCAAAGGCCGGGCGGTTCAAAAGGGCTGCCATGGTGAATTCACCGATGACGATGGCGAAGGTCAAGAACGCGCCCGAAAGCACGGCGACCAGTACATTGGGCAGGATGATGCGCGACAGGATGGTCGTCCATCCCGCGCCAAGGCTCTGCGCCGCTTCCGTCAGCGTCGCCACGTCGATGGTTCTCAGACCGGTGTCGACGGCGCGGTACATGTAGGGCAGGGCAAGCGTGGCATAACCGAACATCAGAAGCAGATTGGTGCCGAATGAGGTGCCGGTCAGCGGCAGCCAGCTCGAGGTATTGTAGAGCCTGATATAACCGAACACGATGACGATCGCCGGAATGACCAGTGGCAGCAGCGTGATGAATTCGATATAGGGGCGCAGGCCAGGCAGCTTCAGACGCACCCAATAGGCTGTCGGCACGACGAGCAGAACACCGAAGACGATGGTGAACAGCGCCATCACCACCGAATAGCTGAAGGTTTCCTGAAAGCGCGGATCGGTGAGCACCTTGCCATAGGCGTCGAAGGAATATTCGCCGCGCCGCATCTTCAGCGAAAAGTTGGTCATGCCGATCAGCGGCAGAGCGAAATAGAGCAGGCCGAATATCAGCGCGCCCCAGGCGAAGAAACGCTTCATTTCAGCCACCTTTCGCTGCGGGCGCGCAGCCAGATGTAAAGTGCATTAGCGATGCCGGTCAGGACGATCATGCCGAAGGCGAGCGCGTAACCGAGATGCGGATTGCCGAGAACGTCGCCGCGGATTTGCGCGAAGAGCAGGATCGGCACGATATTAAGCGAGGAGCCGGTGAGCGCGATCGCTGTGGCCACCGCGCCGAAAGCATTGGCAAACAGCAGCGACATGGTGCCGAGCAGCGACGGCAACAGGATCGGGAAAGCCACCATGCGCCAATATTGCAGGCCGGTGGCACCGAGAATTTCGGCTGCCTCGCGCCATTCACGCTTCAGCCCGTCCAGCGCCGGCGTGATGATGAGAATCATCAGCGGTATCTGAAAGAACAGATAGGTGACCGTCAGGCCCCAGAAGGACAGGATGTTGAAACCGAGGAGCCTCAGATCAATGCCGATCTGCGTCTTCAGGAAGACGGTGAGCAGGCCTACCGGGCCAAGCGTGGCGATGAAGGCGAAGGCGAGCGGCACGCCGGCAAATTGCGAGGCGACACCGGAAAAGGTGAGAAGCGGGCCGCGGATACGTTGCGGCAGGCCACCCAAAACGACGGCTGCGGCCACGGCAAAACCGATCAGGCAACCCAGCGCCGCGGAGGCGAGGCTGATCTTGATCGAGATCCAGTAGGCAGCAAGGATCGACGAGGTGAAAAGCCCGGCAATGTTATCAAGCGTGAAGCTGCCATCCGTTTGCTGAAACGCGCCGATGACGATCTTCATCGTCGGCAGGATCAGGAACAGCATAACAAAGACGGCGAAAGGTACGACGCCTATCCAGTGCAGCGGCAACTTTCTGCCCGCGTCGGATGGTCCGCCGGTGTTGGTTGATGGCATGCCTTGTCCCCAAACGCCGTTTTCAAAACGGTCTGTCTCTAAAGGTCTTTCTCGAGCACATCCGGTTAAAACGGAAATGTCGGACGCGCTCTCGATTTTGTCTTGCGCATTTTCCTGACGTAAAACCGCAACGCACTTTTACTGGAAATGCTTTTAAAGAAGCACCCCGGCTTTTGATCGGCCGGGGTGCATTTTCAGCAGTTTACTTCACGTTTGCGCCGACGACTTTGTCCCAGCCGCCGGTGACGGCAGCCTTGTTGGCATCAACTTCCTCGAGTGTCGGGAAGATCGCCTTTTCATAGGCTGCTGCCGGCGGCAGGCTGTCGATCAGTTCCTGCGGAACCTTGCCGGCCTTGACCATGGCGTTGAAGCGGATCGGGTGGCAATAGCCCTTCAGCCAGCCGAGCTGACCGTCGTCCGAATAAAGATGCTCCATCCACAGCTTGGCAGCGTTCGGATGCGGCGCGTAGGCGGAAATACCCTGAACGTAAACGCCGGCGAGAACGCCCTTTTCAGGGACGACGACTTCGGTCGGCGGGTTGTCGTTCAGCGTCTTCTTCCAGGAAAGGGCGTTGTAGTCCCAGGCGACGATGATCGGGGTTGCGCCCTGTGCCAGCGTACCAGCCTTGCCGATGACCGGAAGGAAGTTGCCAGCCTTGTTGAGGTCGGCGAAATACTTAAGGCCAGCCTCACCGGCTTCTTTGCCGGACTTTGCGCCGGTGGAAAGACCGGCGGCGAGAACGCCGAGGATCGCCTGGTTGGAGGCGCGCGGATCGCCGGCTAGCGCTACCTGACCGGAATATTCCGGCTTCAGCAGGTCGGCCCAGTCTTTCGGCGTGTTCTTGACGAGGTCCTTGTTCACGAACATCGACATGACGCCGTAATAGTCGCCGTACCAGTAGCCGTCGGCATCCTTGACGTTGTCAGGGATTTCGGCCCAGGTGGAGACCTTGTAGGGCTGCAGCAGGCCTTCGGCCTTCATCTGCGGGCCGAAGGCGAGACCGACGTCAACGACGTCAGGAGCCTGCGGACCCTTGTTGTCCTTGTTCGCCTTGATGGCTTCGACTTCATCGGCAGAGCCGGCGTCAGGGTTCAGTTCGTTGACGGTGATTTCCGGGTACTTCGCCTTGAAAGCGGCGATGACGTCGCCGTAACCACACCAGTCGTGCGGCAGCGCGACCGTGGTCAGCATGCCTTCCTTCTTGGCGGCAGCGATCAGTTCGGCGCTCGGTTCAGCGGCGGCAATCGCGGTGGAAGCGATGACCAGTGCGGTGGTCGTAGCAAGCAGTCGGCGGCAGTGAGAGATCACTTTTTTCTCCTCTTCGTGTTCTCATATTGCGGACGCTGATACGGAGTCTCGATGAAGCTAATGTGACGGTTGGATTGCAATTTATTTATCCGGATTCCGCCACTTTACACTCGTTTTCCGCCATCATCAGGCTTTTGTGCCTGCAATTGCGGGAGATTCCCCTCGTTATCCGATTGTCCAGATATGTTCCCCAGCTTGGTATATTATCCTGTTTTATCGTGCTGGTAGCGATTACAGGTATCCAATCAGCGTGCGGCATCCGCGTCAAGTAAGTTGCCGGCTAGATAGTTTCATGTCCTCGTCGGCCGGCGGAACAGCCGTGTCTGTTCGAACAGGCCCTCGAGTGCGTTCATGCGTTCCTTGGTTTCATCCCAGGTGCCGTTCTGCACCGCTTCGATCAGGGCTTCGACCACGAACAGGGTGACGACGGAGGAATCCCACGCCGAGGGAGCCTCGATCCGGACCCGGAAGGTGTGCAGCGCATGGCGCGCCACCGGCGATGTCCATTGATCGGTGAAGAGGATGATCTGCACGCCGTTTGCCTTTGCCACCTCGGCCAGCGTCGTCATGTCGTGCTCGTAACGGCGGATGTCGAAAATGACCAGCACGTCGCCGGCGCTCATATTCAGCATATATTGCGGCCAGGCGCTGGAATTGGACGACATCAGCGTCGTTTTTGGCCGAATCACCTGCATGTGGGTGAAGAAATACTCGGCAATCGCGCCGGTGATGCGCCCGCCGACGAAATAGATGCTGCGTTTGCGGTCCGAGAGCAGCCTTGCCGCATTGTCGAAAACGGCGGTGTCGAGATCACCAAGCGTATCGCGCAGATTGCCGGTGATGGCGTCGGCGAAGCGGTTGAGAATATGCAGGCCGGGTGCATTGGTCGCCCAGCGGTCATGTTTGGCAACCGGGCCTGATATCGTCGCCTCCAATTCCTGATGCAGGTGTGCCTGGAATTCCGGATAGCCCTTATAACCGAGCTTCTGCACCATGCGCGCCACCGTCGGCGTCGAAACGCCGGCATTTTCGGCGATTGTGGTGATGCTGCCGAGACCGGACACCGGGTAGTTGCCGAGCAGGCTTTCCGCCAGCCGTTTTTCCGAACGGGTCAGTGCGTCGTAATGGGCATGGATGACATCCGAGACGGTGGCCGTCGTGCTGCGCAAATCTTTCCCCTTCCGGTCTTCTGCCGGTGCATGGCTAAAATAAACATCCGTGCCAGCTATCGAGTCAATGGAAAAAATGAAGAGAAAATTTCAAATTCCATTTGACACTCGCGATAATGTGAAGAATTCTTTTCGTCATTGGCTGGATAGCGGGTTTCCGGGCGGGGTCGTGCATGACGGTGCGTTCACGGTTTTTTACAGAAGCGGAAGGGCAGGCCGTCGGCGTCGAGAATGCGGCGGCGAAGGGCGATGTCCTTCTTGTCTGCGAACATGCCTCCGCCACCATTCCACAAAAATACGGGACATTGGGTCTTTCGGCGGATGTGCTTTCAAGCCACGCGGCTTGGGATCCGGGTGCTCTTGCCGTTGCCCGTCTGCTATCTGAAAAATTCGACGCCACGCTCGTCTACCAGCGGTTTTCGCGTCTCGTCTATGATTGCAACCGCCCGCCCGAATCGCCTTCCGCCATGCCGGTCAAAAGCGAGATTTACGATATTCCCGGCAATCTCGATCTCGACGAAGCGGAACGTTTCGCCCGCACGTCTGCGCTTTACGTGCCGTTTCATGACCGCGTGAGCGAGATCATCGCGGAGCGGCAGGCCGCCGGCCGCGAGGTGGTGGTGGTGACCATCCACAGTTTCACGCCGGTCTATCACGGCCGGTTCCGCGAGGTTGAAATAGGCATCCTGCACGATAGCGACAGCCGCTTGGCGGATGCGATGCTGGCGGGTGCCGAAGGCGCCTCGCTGACCGTCAGGCGCAACGACCCTTATGGGCCGGAAGACGGTGTGACGCATACGCTGCGGCTGCATGCGCTGCCGGACGGACTTTTGAACGTCATGATCGAAATCCGCAACGATCTTATCGCCAATGATGGAGAACAGGCGGCTATTGCCGGTTTTCTCCATGAGCTTATGGGGAAGGCGCTCTCATCGATTGACGAGTGAGGGAGCAAGGGCTGGCCGATGGTGAAAGCACCGGGGCCGGCCGTCAAAGGAGACTACCGCCATTCAATAAACCGGCCAGAGAAGCCGAAAAGACACGAAGCGGCAAGGGAACAGCAAATGCGTATAGCAGAGCGCGGGACACATCCGTGTGACGCTGAAAACTGGGGCACAATCGGCCAATAATGGCTGACTGGCTTGTTTTTTTCTTATCAGGAGAGAAGGGCATGGACAGTTCATCATCAGGCGTCAGCTACAAGAAGGCTGATGCATCCTATTTCGAAAAACGCGGACTTTCCCGTTATGCGGGCGTGTGGTCGCTTTGGGCGCTGGGCGTCGGGGCCGTTATATCAGGGCATTTTTCCGGATGGAATTTCGGATTCTCCACGGGCGGCTGGGGCGGCATGCTGGTGGCGGGCATTATCATCGCCATCATGTATCTCGGACTGACATTTTCGATCGCGGAAATGAGCCCGGCCCTGCCGCATACCGGCGCTGCCTATTCCTTTGCCCGCACGGCGATGGGCCCGTGGGGCGGTTTCGTCACCGGACTTTGCGAGAACGTCGAATATGTGCTGACGCCGGCGGTCATCGTCACGTTCATCACGGCCTATATGAACTCCATTCTGGGGCTTGATCCGGCCTATTCACCCTTCGTGTGGATAGGGTTCTATGCGATCTTCCTGGCGCTCAATGTCTTCGGGCTCGAGCTTTCCTTCAAGGTCACGCTGGTCATCACGCTGATTTCGCTCGGCGTTCTGGTATTCTTCTGGATCAGCGCCATTCCGAACATGGATTTCTCGCGTTACGCGCTGAACATCGGCGTCGGCCCGGATGGCAAGGCGGTTGAGCTACCGGAAGGCGGCGGGTCCTTCTTCCCCTTCGGTTTTTCAGGCGTTCTCGCCACGCTGCCCTTTGCGGTCTGGCTGTTCCTCGCCATTGAACAATTGCCGCTGGCGGCCGAAGAATCGGTCGATCCGAAGCGCGATATGCCGAAGGGCATTATCCTCGGCGTTATCACGCTGATGGTCTCGGCCTTCATGATCGTGCTGCTCAACCCGTCGCTGCCGGGTGTCGGTGCCTTCCATCTCAGCTCCTCACTTGAGCCGCTGCTGGATGGCTTCAAGGCGATCTACGGTGATGGCGGCGTGGTGTTGCTCGGTCTCGTCGCGCTCACCGGCCTGATCGCCAGCTTCCATACGATCCTTTATGCGCAGGGTCGGCAGATCTATTCGCTGTCACGTGCGGGTTATTTCCCGACCGTTCTGTCGATCACGCACTCCAAATACCGCACGCCTTTTGTCGCCAATATCGCCGGCGCGATTGTCGGACTCGCGGTCATGCTCGTCATCTGGTTTGCGCTGGGTGCCGAAGAGGGCGGCAGTATCATCGGCAGCGTGCTTTTGAACATGGCCGTGTTTGGCGCGATGTTCTCCTACATCATGCAGGCGATTTCCTTCATTCTGCTGCGCAAGAACCTGCCGCATATCGAACGGCCGTTCCGGTCGCCCTTCGGCATTCCGGGCGCGGTGCTGACGATCATCATCGCCATCGTTACGCTGCTTTACCAGATCCAGGATCCGAACTTCAGCAAGGGCGTGCTGTGGGTAGCGGTCTGGTTTGCCGTGGCGATCGCCTACTTCGCCTTCATCGGACGCCATCGCCTCATCCTGTCGCCGGAAGAGGAATTCGCGCTGGAGCACAAGCAGGCCGCCATGGCTGCAGCGGCTGCAAAGGCCTGATACTCAAACAAACGGGTGGCCGTATCCGGCCGCCCGGCCAGGACAATAAAGGGAACGGATAAAATGACGAGCTACACATTCGACGCGCTTAAGATGGATGTCGCCGAAGGGCGCATCGACACGGTTCTGGCCTGCCTTGTCGACATGCAGGGGCGTCTGATGGGCAAGCGGTTCCAGGCCGAGTTCTTCGTGGAAAGCGCCTATGAGGAAACCCATAGCTGCAACTATGTGCTTGCGACCGACATGGAGATGGAAACCGTTCCCGGTTATAAATCCTCCAGCTGGGAAAAGGGGTATGGCGATTATGTGCTGAAACCCGATCTCTCGACGCTGCGGCGTGTGCCATGGCTGGAAGGCACGGCGCTGGTTCTATGCGACGTGCTCGATCACCACACGCATGAAGAAGTGCCGCATTCGCCCCGCGCGCTTCTGAAAAAGCAGGTGGCGCGGCTGGAGGCCATGGGGCTGAAAGCCTTTATGGCAACCGAGCTGGAATTCTTCCTGTTCGACCAGACCTTCGATGCGGCGCGCGCCAGCGGCTACAAGGGGCTGAACCTCGCCAGCGGTTATAATGAGGATTATCATATCTTCCAGACGACCAAGGAAGAGGATGTCATGCGGGCGCTGCGCAAGGGCCTGCAGGGTGCTGGAATTCCGGTCGAGAATTCCAAGGGCGAGGCATCTCCCGGTCAGGCGGAAATCAATGTGCGTTATGCCGAGGCGCTGACCATGGCCGACCGGCACGCCATCATCAAGAATGCCACCAAGGAGATCGCCTGGTCGAAGGGCAAGGCGGTGACCTTCCTTGCCAAGTGGAACTACAACGCCGCGGGCAGTTCCTCGCATATTCACCAGTCGCTGTGGAGTCTCGACGGCAAGACCCCGGCGTTTCTGGACAAGGACGCCAAGCATGGCATGTCGGAGCTGATGCGGCATTATGTTGCCGGGCTTCTCGCCCATGCCAGCGAGATCACCTATTTCCTCGCGCCCTACATCAATTCCTACAAGCGCTTCATGGCCGGCACGTTCGCGCCCACCAAGGCGATCTGGAGCCTCGACAACCGCACAGCGGGATATCGCCTCTGCGGTGAGGGCACGAAAGGTATTCGCATCGAGTGCCGTGTCGGCGGATCCGATCTCAATCCCTATCTCGCGATGGCTGCTCTTCTTGCGGCGGGCATTGACGGCATCGAAAATAAACTTGAACTTGAGCCCGCTTTTGTCGGTGATGCCTATGGCGGCAAGGACGTGCGCGAGATACCCAAGACCTTGCGTGACGCCACCGCGTTTCTGGATGGATCGAAAATGCTGCGCAACGCCTTTGGCGACGATGTGATCGATCACTACGTCCACGCCGGACGGTGGGAACAGGAAGAATACGACCGCCGCGTGACCGACTGGGAAGTGGCGCGCGGTTTCGAACGAGCCTAATCATTACGGGAAAACATCATGACCATGATCCAGAATATCTCGCCCATCGATGGCTCGGTTTATGCCGAGCGCGAGGCGATGTCGCTGGAGGCGGCGCGGGCCGCCGTTTCGAAAGCGCGCAAGGCGCAAAAGGACTGGGCGCGACGTCCGCTTGAGGACCGCGTTCAGCTGGTTCTGAAGGGTGTCGCACGCCTCAATGAAATGGTGGCGGAAGTCGTGCCGGAACTGGCGCATATGATGGGCCGTCCGGTTCGTTACGGTGGCGAGTTCAAGGGCTTCAACGAGCGCTCCAACTATGTCGCGTCGATTGCGGCCGATGCGCTGGCGCCGCTCGTCATCGAGGAAAGCGGCAATTTCGAACGCCGTATCGAGCGCGAGGCGCATGGCGTCGTTTTCGTCATCGCGCCGTGGAACTATCCCTACATGACGGCGATCAACACGGTCGCGCCCGCTTTGATGGCCGGCAATACTGTCGTCATCAAACATGCGGCGCAGACGCTGCTGGTCGGTGAGCGCATGGTGAGGGCTTTCGTCGAGGCTGGCGTGCCTGAGGATGTCTTCATCAATGTCTTCCTTGATCATAGCACAACCTCGGCGCTGATTTCCGAGGGCCTGTTCAACTTCGTCAATTTCACCGGTTCGGTGGAAGGCGGCCGCGCCATCGAACGCGCCGCTGCCGGCACCTTTACCGGCCTCGGGCTTGAACTCGGCGGCAAGGATCCCGGTTATGTGATGGAGGACGCCGATCTCGACGCCGCCGTCGATACGCTGATGGATGGCGGCACTTATAATTCCGGGCAATGCTGCTGCGGTATCGAGCGCATCTACGTCAACGAAAACCTCTATGACGAATTCGTCGAGAAGTCGGTGGCGTGGGTTTCGAACTACAAGCTCGGCAATCCGCTGGAACAGGAAACGACGCTTGGGCCGATGGCCAACAAACGTTTCGCCAAGGTGGTGCGGGCGCAGCTTGCCGACGCGGTTTCGAAGGGCGCCAAAGCGCTGGTCGATCCGACGCTTTTCCCCGCTGACGATGGCGAGACTGCCTATGTCGCGCCGCAGATCCTCGTCAATGTCGATCATTCCATGGAATTCATGACCGAAGAAACCTTCGGCCCTGCCATCGGCATCATGAAGGTCAAAAATGACGACGAAGCCATCGCCCTGATGAATGACAGCAAATATGGCCTCACGGCTTCGCTGTGGACGCAGGATGCGGCGCGGGCTGCCCGGATCGGCCGGGAAATCGAAACCGGAACCGTGTTCATGAACCGCGCCGATTATCTGGATCCGGCGCTTTGCTGGACCGGTGTGAAGGAAACCGGCCGTGGCGGTTCACTTTCCGTCCTCGGTTTCCAGAACCTGACCCGCCCGAAATCCTACCATCTGAAGAAAGTCACGAAATGAATATCGTCGCCAACTGGAGCTACCCCACCGCCGTCAAGCTTGGCCGTGGCCGGATCAAGGAACTGGCGGAAGCCTGCAAGACGCTTGGCATCAAGAAGCCGCTTCTCGTGACGGATCGCGGCCTTGCCAATATGGCGATCACCGCGCATGCGCTCGACGTGCTGGAAGAGGCGGGCCTCGGCCGGGCGATCTTCGCCGAGGTCGATCCGAACCCCAACGAGATCAACATGGAAGCCGGTGTGAAAGCCTATCGCGATGGCGGCCATGATGGCGTCGTCGCCTTCGGCGGCGGCTCTGGCCTTGATCTGGGTAAGACCATTGCCTTCATGGCCGGGCAGACCCGCCCGGTCTGGGATTTCGAGGATATCGGCGACTGGTGGACCCGGGCGGATGCTTCCAAGATCGCGCCCATCGTCGCCGTTCCGACGACGGCTGGCACCGGTTCGGAAGTCGGCCGCGCCAGCGTCATCACCAATTCGCAGACGCATGTGAAGAAGATCATCTTCCATCCGAAGCTGTTGCCCGGCGTCGTCATCTGCGATCCGGAACTGACGGTTGGCATGCCGAAGGTCATCACGGCCGGCACGGGCATGGATGCCTTTGCCCATTGCCTCGAAGCCTACTCGTCACCGTTCTTCCATCCGATGAGTGCCGGTGTGGCGCTGGAGGGGCTGCGGCTCGTCAAGGAATTCCTGCCGCGTGCCTATAAGGACGGCACGGATATCGAAGCCCGCACCAATATGATGGCGGCGGCGGCGATGGGGGCGGTTGCCTTCCAGAAGGGTCTCGGCGCCATCCACTCGCTCTCGCACCCGATCGGCGCGGTCTACAACACCCATCACGGCATGACCAATGCCGTTGTCATGCCGGCGGTGCTGCGCTTCAACCGCCCTGCCATCGAGGACAAGATTGCCCGCGCGGCCGCCTATCTCGGCATTTCCGGCGGTTTTGACGGCTTCTATGATTACGTGCTGGAACTTCGCAGGGAACTCGGCGTGCCGGAAAACCTGACCGCCATGGGCATCAAGCCGGATCGTATCGACGAGCTTGCGGCAGAAGCGATCAAGGATCCGAGCTGCGGCGGCAATCCGGTGCCGATGACGCTGGAAAATACCAGGAAGTTGTTCGAGGATTGCTTTTAAAGGGTGGGCAGAGTGACTGCGAGATTCTCACTTTTTTCGTCACTGATCGCGGTGGCGTTGTTGGGGTCGCCCGTCGTTGTGCAGGCTGCTTCTTTTAAGGAACTTTCAGGGCAGGGCTATAAAGTTGGAGCCCTCTCGAGCAACAAGGCGGGAATTCGAGGCTGGAACCTGTCTAAAGGTTCCGACCGCTATTTTTGCGAGATGCGCGCGACCATGGCCTATTCCGGAAAGAATGGCATGGTGTCCTTCACTAGTGCCGGGCGCATGATTTCGCTTGATCGCAATACCGTTGAGAAAAGGCTGGGCGGTTCGCTGAACCTGCCCAAATATGAGGATCTCAAAGCCGGCCGGCTGCGGGCGGACGATGTGGGTTCCTGCCGCAAGCTGACGTAATCTACCGAACTGGAAGAAGCCCGCGTTACAAATCGCGGGCTTTTTGTTGCGCGGGATAACCGTTCTTAGTGTTTTATTAACCCTGTTCGTTAAGATTGTGGAAAGCACCATGAAGGCGTCGGTGCGTGAATGAGCATGAAATGGCTCTGACCAATAGGGGGGCATCATGTCAGTCATCACTTTTGCCAATACCAAGGGCGGGGCCGGGAAAACCACGGCCGTGCTGCTTCTGGCAACCGAACTGGCCCGCAGCGGCCACCGCGTGACGGTTCTGGATGCCGATCCGCAATTGTGGATTTCCCGCTGGCAGGAATTATCAGGCGAGATCGAAAATCTCTCGGTGATTTCGCATGTGACGATGGCCTCACTCGAGGGCCATATTCGCGAAAACAGAGCCAATACCGACTGTTTCATCATCGACCTGCCGGGTGCGAAAACACCGCTTCTGACCATGGCGCTCGGTATTTCCGATCATGTGCTGATCCCGGTTCAGGGCTCTGCCATGGATGCGCGCGGTGCGGCCGAAGTTCTCGATCACATCGAATTCCTGAACCGCAGGATGGGCAAGGCGATCGCCCACTCCATCGTGCTGACGCGGGTCAATGCCATGGTGGCGACGCGGTCGCTGCTGCTCGTCAAGATGCTGCTCGCCGAAAAGAACGTCTCCGTTCTCAACACGGCGATTGTCGAGCGGGCGGCCTATCGTGATATTTTCGACTATGGCGGCACGCTCCTTTGTCTGGACTGCAAGAAGGTCAGCAATATCGACAAGGCGGTCGAAAACGCGACGGCCTTTGCCGAGGAAGTCATCAACCTCCTGCCGAAAAGACTTCCGAGGCGCGTTGCTCACCTAGCACGTCTCGTGACGCGCAAGGCTGCCTGACCCCCCGTCGAGATTTCCGGCTGGTTGCAGCAACGTTGCCGAGGTTAGATGAAATTGGCACCCCACAAATTGCTGAGGAGAGGCGTCGTTATGAGGCGCTTCCCATCGCCTCCTCATGGCGAGCGTTTTTCGCTTGATTTGGAAATGATCGTTTCCTATATTCCGGCCATGAGCAATATCAACCATACCAATTCACCGGAACAGCGCCATCGCGGCAGGCCGCGCGAGTTTGACGTCGACCGTGCGCTCGATGGGGCGATCCGCGTTTTTTCGCGGCGCGGTTATCACGCCACCTCCGTCGGTGACCTTACCGATGCGATGGAGCTGGCGCAGGGCAGTCTTTACAAGGCTTTCAAGGACAAGAAAGCCATCTTCATCGCCACGATGGAACGCTACAGGATCGTGCAGACCGAGCGTTTCGAGGCGGCGGTAGCTGGTTTCGATACCGGTTATGAGCGTCTGAGAGCCGGGCTGATGTTTTATGCCGAACGATCGCATGGCGGTGTGGGCTCGGACGGGTGTCTGGTGGTTGGTGCCGCCGCCGATCTGGCTGCCCTGGACGACGACATTGCCGTCGTGGTCGAGCGGGCGGTGAAGGCGAGGGAGCGGATTGTCGCCCGTATCATCACCGAAGGACAGAAGGATGGTTCAGTGCAGTCGAAGGCCGACCCGGATGATCTCGCCCGGGCGATGCTTTGCATGATGTACGGCATGCGCGTGGTGGGGAAAACCGGGCGCAGCCTGAAAGACATGGTTGCCGTGGTGCATATCGCCATGAGGCTTGCCGCGTAATTTTGTGAATATTTAGGAAACATTTGTTTCCATATTGGAGAAAATGATGACGACGCGTGTAATTGAAGGGGAGGATGTTGAGGCAACATCCATTTCCCCGGCTCTGACCTTTTTGCTGGCGACAGCCTGCGGGCTGATTGCAGCCAATCTTTATTATGGCCAGCCGCTTGCCGGTATCATCGGGGCGGAACTCGGTCTTTCCGCAGGCGCCACTGGCCTGATCGTGACGCTGACGCAGATCGGTTATGGTATCGGTCTGCTGTTCGTCGTGCCGCTCGGTGATCTCATCGAAAACCGCAAGCTGGTGGTCAGTTCGGTCTCGATGGCGGTGTTTTCGCTCGTCGCCGCGGCGTTTGCCCCGCATGCGGCGCCCTTCCTGATCGCGGCCTTCTTGGTTGGCGTCAGTTCCGTGGCGGTGCAGGTCATCGTTCCCTATGCCGCGCATATGGCGCCGCACGCCATTCGCGGGCGCGTGGTCGGCAATGTCATGAGCGGGCTGATGGCCGGCATCATGCTGGCGCGGCCGGTCTCCAGCCTGCTGTCGGAAGTGGTTTCCTGGCGTGGCGTCTTTTTGACGTCCGCGGCCGTCATGGCTCTTCTTGCCGTGGTGCTTTTTCGGCTTCTGCCCGCCCGTATGCCCGAAGCGCGGCTGAGCTATGGCGCGTTGATGGCTTCGATGGGCAGGCTTGCCCTCCACACGCCGATCCTGCGGCGGCGGGCGATCTACCATGCTTTCCTCTTTGCCGCCTTCAGCCTGTTCTGGACAACGACGCCGCTTTATCTGAGCGGACCGCATTTTAATCTCAGCCAGGGTGAGATCGCGCTCTTCGCACTGGCGGGCGCAGCCGGCACCGTGGCCGCGCCGATTTCCGGGCGGATGGCAGATCGTGGCTGGACCCGCGTGGCCACGCTCTTTGCGCTGGTGTCGGTGGCGCTTTCCTTCGCTGTCACACATCTGGCGCCTGAAGGCTCACATCTGGCGCTCGCCATTCTCGTCGTTGCCGCAATCGTTCTGGATTTCGGCGTCACCACCAATCTGGTGATCGGCCAACGGGCGATCTTCACACTTGGAGCGGAGTTCCGCAGCCGCCTGAACGGCATCTATATGGCGACATTTTTCATGGGCGGCGCGATCGGTTCCGCCGTAGGTGGCTGGGCCTATGCGGTCGGTGAATGGCAGGCCGCCTCGTGGATTGGTTTTGCCCTGCCGGTAGCGGCACTGCTGTACTTCCTTACGGAAAAGCGCGGATAAAGCCCTATCAACGAAGAGCCCGGCGGATCATGATCCGCCGGGTTTTTCTTTTTTCTTGCGATCGCTTTATTCCGCAAATTCGACCACGACGCCGGGGCGGACCATTTTTGCCAGTTCGGTGGCATCCCAGTTGGTCAGGCGGATACAGCCGTGGCTGTTGGTCTTGCCGATCTTGGACGGTTCCGGTGTGCCGTGAATACCGTAGGTCGGCTTCGACAGGGCGATCCAGACCGTACCGACCGGGCCGTTCGGACCCGGCGGAATTTGCAGGATCTTGTCGTTCTGGCCCTGCTTGAAATTGATCTTCGGATTATAGGTGTAGCCAGGATTGAGCGCGACGCGCTCGACCGTATGCGTGCCGCTCGGTGAAGGCGTATCCGTGGAGCCGATGGTGGCGGGGTAGGCGGCAATGAGATTACCGCCCTGATCGTAAGCGAAGACCTGCTTGATGCCCTTATGGGCAACGATGCGGGCGACCTGGCCCTTTTTCGGTTCGCCGGGATTAACCACCTTGATGATGGTGCCGGGTATGGTGAAATCGATACCCAGGTTAAGCTCTTTCAGGTAGTTTTCATCCATGTGGAACCGCTCTGCCAGCGCTTCCGTCGTCGATGTGAAGGAGAGCGCCGGCAGCTGCGATTTTGCGGCATAATCGTCGGGGATGGAGGCGACATAGGGGCCGGCGGCATCGGCGGCGGTGATCGTATACTCCACGATCGGCATGCCGCCGGAAGCGCGCAGGCGTTCCAGAATATCGTCGGAATTGTTCGGATCGAGCTTTTCGCCGGTCATGTCCTGCCAGGCGGCAATCGCCTTGTTGACGTTATCACCCATTTTGCCATCGATGACGCCGGGCGAGATGCCCTCGCGATCGAGGAAGGTCTGGAGGGCAACGATTTCCTGGCGCGAGCGGTTGACCGGCGTCGTTACCGGCGTGTGGCGCTCTATCAGGTGCTCCGGCTGCGGAACGGCGGCCGTGGTGCTTTCGCCCGGCATCGGCTGGCCAAGTGGCCCGCTTTCAACCGCGCCGGGGGCGGGAACGGAGCCGGTATAGACATTGTCGTCGGAGCCATCACCGCGATATTCGCGGTAGTCGCGCACGCTGCCATTGTCCTGATAGCCATAGTCGCGCTGCGGCTCGCGATACTGGCCGCCGGGAGCGGGCGGATAATAGGTGGTGTCCTGCTGCTGACGCGCCTGCTGCCGCTGCTGATAGCCTGAGGGCATTTCGGTAGCCAGGAGGTTGCCGTAGCGGTCGTAAAATACCGTGCGGCCCATCGTGTCACGGCTGATGACGATATCGCCACGCTCGGGCATGAAGTCGAGAACACGACCATCCGGTGTAACCAGCATGGTCTGCTGTTGGTCGCCATAACGCTGCTGCGCGCCCGCCTGTAGCGGCGCGAAAACTGACGCCAGTGCGACCGTCAGACCCAGAGCGGCGTTAAGAAAATGTTTCACGATTCTGCTATCCCTTGCTTCGTCACCGATAAACACACGCTAATCTTGACCCTATTGTGAAAAAGGTGAATTCGCGGTTAATGCAATCTTAATTTCCGTCACGACTAGTAGCGTTTCCGTGATCCATGCGTTTTTACTGCCACAGGGAGGTTATCTTGCGTTCGTTTCAGGCCGGCAGATCGCCACGCATTTTCCTCGATGAAACCTCCGTTTTCGATATTGGCTCGTGTGTCGTTGACGGCATCGATATCGCGCCCGGCCGCGCCATTCCCGACGATGGCGATGCGCGCATCGACCACTCGCTCGAAGGCTTTCTCTTCACCTGCGGTCCCGATCATATCCGCCATCCCGAGCCGATCTATGGTGACGGCGAGGGGCGCCGGTATCCCTTGCATGGCTCCTTTTCCTCACATCCCGCGACCATCATCGCCTTCGACGTTCATGAGACCAATGCGCTGGCGCGCGTTGAGGTTCCCGTGAAGCTTGCCGATGGCGGTGCAGCGCTTCTCGAGCGGGCATGGCGTATCGATGGTGAAAGCGGCGAAGTCAGCCTCGATGACAGGATCGTCAATATGTCGGGGCGGCCGATCCCGGTGTTCCTGATGTATCATATGAATATCGGTGCCCGCCTGTTTGACGATGCCGTGCGGCTGGAAGGTGCGATGCTGGATGGTGGAGGCCATGGCTGGCGGTTTGGCGAGGAGCCGGGCAATGTCTTCTGCGTCTCCGCCGGTAAGAACGAGTGGGCGGAACTGAAGCTCGGGCCGATTGCGGCGATCGGGGGCAAGACGCTGACGGTCGGTTTTCGCACCGGGACCTTGCCCTATCTGCAGATGTGGCGCAACCAGCAGGACCCGGCCAATGTGCTTGGTATCGAACCGGTTTCGCATCGCTGGGTGGGGCGCCGGGAGCTGGAGGCGGCCGGCGAGTTCAATATTCTCCAGCCGGGTGAGAGCCGTTCCTTCGGCCTGCGCTTTTCCATCCTCTGAGCCGTACCGAATGAAGATGTCCCGTCATTGACGCAGGGGTTTTCACCGCTTACATCGGATGCGGATTTCAAGATGACGGCCAGCGGAGGCATGACATGGATATCAGGCGCATTGACGACGAATATTCGGTAACGGGACAGATCAGCGTTGCTGATCTTGACGAGGTCAAGGCACTCGGCTTCAAGTCGATCGTCTGCCATCGCCCTGACGGCGAAGAAGACGGCCAGCCGCTTTTCGCCGATATCGCTGAGCGCGCCGAGCAGCTCGGGCTTACCATCATGCACGTGCCTGTCGGCCGTTACGGCGTCGATGCGGATGCCGTTTCCGGCATGGTGGATGCACTTGACGAATTGCAGCGCCCGATGCTCGGTTATTGCCGTTCCGGCGCGCGCTCCACGGCGATCTACGAAAAGACCCATCACCTGCGCGGCTGATTTTCCGCGCATCTTCGATTTTTAATGCCAATCAACAGGAGTTTTCCATGACCATCAAGCGTATCGAGCCGGGCAAGCGCATGAGCGGCGCCGTCGTTCACGGCAACACCGTTTATCTGGCTGGCCAGGTTGGCGAAGGCACCGGCGTGACCGAACAGAGCAAGTCGGCTCTCGCTGAAGTCGATCGCCTGCTGGCCGCTGCCGGTTCCGACAAGTCGAAGATCCTTCAGACCATCATCTACCTCTCCGACATGTCCACCTTCGGCGAAATGAACGCCGTCTGGGAAGGCTGGATCGACCCGGCAAACCCGCCGGCTCGCGCCACCAGCGAAGCAGCGCTGGCAACGCCGGACTACAAGGTTGAATTCATCGTGACCGCTGCTCTCTGAGCAAGGGACTGATTTGTGAGAAAGGCCGGGTCGCGGAAGCGGCCCGGCCTTTTTTGATGGGAAATTCGAAACGCGCTTTTCGTCATCTTCGGGCTTGTCCCGAGTATCCAATCACGTATCGCAAATTGATAGGTAGCAGATGCTCGGGACAGGCCCGAGCACGACGGAAGAGAGACGATTGTCCCAGGTTCGTGAATCGTTTGCGCCTTTCATTTCAGAAGCAAAGCAAGCGCCTTCTCAAACTGCTTCAACGTCTCCACCCGCTCCGCAAACCATAGCCGCGCCAGATCGCTGGCCGAGGCGAGATCGATACCGTCCGGGTTGATGGAGGTGATCGCCCAGCGGCCGGCCTTTGCGCCGGCGAGAACTGCCAACCGAGACGCTTCGCCCTTGATGGCGTTGAGGCGGGCCGCTTCGCTTTCAGTCGCAGCCATCAGTTCCGCCGCGCCTGAGAGATCGGTGCGCAGATCAGCGGGCGTGATGTTGCTGGCGTTGCGGGCCGGGCCGCCATTGATCTGCACGCCTTCCGTCCTCAGCCGGTAAAGACGGGTATCGGGAAGCGAGAGGTAAAGTTTCGCCTTTGGGTAGCGGTCGATGTAGCGCTGTCTCGCAAGCGGCACTTCATCCGGACCGATTTGCTCCGCTTTCCCCACCAGCGTCAACCGCGGCAGCGTCAGCGCATCGCCCTTGCCGAAGGGCGCGAGCGTCAGCGAGATGCGCGGGTCGACCTCCATATTGCGGGCGTGCAGAGTCAGACCTGCCGCAAAGAAGAACGGCGTGCCATCCGGCTCGATGCCGATGTTGGTGGCGGTCGTATAGGGATAGCCGCTGACCGGGTCGAGCGTGGCGAGCGCTGCCGTGCGGGATGTATGCAGCACATCGCGGGCCACGCGCACGGCCTCGAAAGGTGCGCCGGCCGAGGGCTCGATCTTCGCGCCGCGTGGGGTGATGACGGGAGGGGCAAGGTCCGGCATGTCGTATCCTGAGTTAGTGGATGCTGAGAGAAGCGTAAAACCTCTCCACGTCATGCTCGGGCCTGTCCCGAGCATCTGCAACCGATCGATTTAACGCGACGTGGTTGGATCCTCGGGACAAGCCCGAGGATGACGTCAAGCGAGCGTCAGGATTTATACCATGCCGGAGGCATGTCCATGCGTCATGTCAGCTTTTTGTCCTGATCTGTGTCAGCGTGCGCGTCGGCGTGATCGCTTCCGGGTCCAGTTTCACTTCGATGATGGCTGGCTTGCCGCTTGCGCGCGCCCGCTCGAAGGCAGCGGCGAAGTCTTGCGTTCTTTCCACCGTTTCGCCATGGCCGCCATAGGCCTTGGCAAAAGCGTTGAAATCCGGATTGACGAGATCGGTGCCGCTGACACGGCCAGGATATTCCCGCTCCTGATGCATGCGGATCGTGCCATAGGTGCCATTGTTGACCAGCACGGTGATGATCGGCAGGCCATAACGCACGGCAGTGATAAATTCCTGCCCATGCATCATGAAGCAGCCGTCACCGGCAAAGCAGATCACCTCCCGCTCCGGGAACAGATGCTTGGCGGCAACCGCCGCCGGCAGGCCATAACCCATCGAGCCGGAGGTTGGCGCCGATTGGGTGTTGTAGCGGCGGAAACGGTGGAAGCGGTGCAGCCAGGTGGCGTAATTGCCGGCGCCATTGGTGAAGATGGCATCATCAGGCACATTGGCCTCGATCCAGTCCATGATCGGACCCATCTGCACCGGGCCGGGGCCGGTCTGCGGCGGCGTGGACCAGTTGAGGTAAGCCGCGTGTATGGCGGCCGTGCGATCGGCCCATGCGGCGTTTGCCGGAAGCGAGATGGAGGAGAGGGCGGCGACGAAATCATCCGGCGCGGCGCAGATCGCGAGATCGGGACGGTAAACGCGGCCAAGCTCTTCGGCTTCCGGGTAGATGTGAACGAGTTTCTGCGACGGGTAGGGGATGTCGAGCAGCGTATAACCGGAGGACGGCATTTCCGAGAGGCGGCCGCCCAGCAGGATCACGAGATCGGATTCCTTGATCTCCTTTGCCAGCGCCGGGTTGATGCCGATGCCGACATCGCCCGCATAGGAAGGGCTCAGATGATCGAACAGCATCTGGCGGCGGAAGGAACAGCCGACGGGCAACTTGTGGTTTTCGGCAAATGCCCTGAAGCTCGCCACGCTTTCCTCGGACCAGCGCGTGCCGCCGATAATGAAGATCGGTCGTTTTGCCTCGCCCAGCATTTTCGCGAAGGCGGCAATCTGTGACGGACCGGGATGCGCTTCGACGGGCGTGTAGGGCTTTGCCTCGGGCGCTTCGACCTCTTCCACCAGCATGTCTTCGGGCAGCGTCAGCACCACCGGGCCGGGGCGGCCGGAGGTGGCGACGACAAACGCACGAGTGACGAATTCGGGGATGCGGCGCGCATCGTCGATCTCGCCCACCCATTTGGCGAATTCGGTGAAGGCGCGGCGATATTCCACTTCCTGAAAGGCTTCGCGCTCGCGGGCTTCGCGCTGTACCTGGCCGATGAACAGGATCATCGGAATGGAGTCCTGCCGTGCGATATGCAGGCCGGCCGAGGCATTGGTTGCGCCCGGACCACGGGTCACCATGCAGATGCCGGGTTCGCCGGTCAGGCGGCCCCATGTGTCGGCCATCATGGCGGCGCCACCTTCCTGGCGGCAGACGACGGTTTCGATGCCGCTTTCATAAAGCGCATCCAGCACCGCCAGATAGCTTTCGCCCGGAACGCAGGAAACGCGGGAGACGCCATTGGCCTTCAGCGCTTCGACGATCAGTTGGCCACCTGTTCTTTTCATTCCTGCCTTCATGGCGTCGTGGTCCTTTCGATAGTTTCCAGTTCGGCCAGCACCTGCGCCTGATGTTCGCCGAGCTTCGGGCTCGGGCGTTCATAGTGCAGCGGCGTCTGTGACATTATAATCGGTGTGCGTACCCCGGGGATGACTGTGCCATCCTGAGCCTTGAGATCAACGCGCAGGCCGCGTGCCTGAACCTGTGGATCGGCGAACATTTCCTCAATGGAATTGATCGGTCCGGCCGGCACGGCATTCGTTTCGCAGGCGGTCAGGAGATCGCGCTTGTTCCATTTCAGCGTTTCGGTGGAAACGATCTGCCGCATTTCGACCTTATGCGCCACACGCGCCTTGTTTGTCGCGTAACGTTCGTCATCGGCGATCGCGCCTATGCCGAGGATATTGCAGAGGCGGCGGAACTGGCCGTCATTGCCAACCGCGAGGATCAGGAAGCCATCGGCCGTTGGCACCACCTCATAGGGGGAAATATTCGGATGGGCATTGCCGAGCCGGACGGGCGGCTTGCCTGAGATCAGATAATTCATGTTCTGGTTAGCGAGCACGGCCGATTGCACATCGAGAAGCGCCATGTCGATATGCTGGCCTTCGCCTGATCGCATGGCGTGGATCAGCGCCGCCTGAATGGCTGACACGGAATAGATGCCGGTGAAGATATCGGCGACAGCCACGCCGGCCTTCATCGGCTGGCCGTCCGGTTCGCCCGTAATCGACATGAAACCCGACATGCCCTGCACGATATAATCATAACCGGCAAAATCGGCATAGGGCCCGGTCTGGCCGAAGCCGGTGATGGAGCAATAGATCAGCTTCGGATTGAGCACCCTCAGGCTCTCGTAATCGAGGCCGTATTTGGCAAGCCCGCCGCGCTTGAAGTTCTCGATCACGACATCGGCGGTGCGGACCAGCCGGCGCACCAGCGCGCAGCCTTCGGGCGTTTTCAGATCGGCGACGATGGAGCGTTTGCCACGATTGGTGGCGTGGTAATAGGCGGCGGACAGGTTCTCTCCATCAGCCCCTTCAACGAAGGGCGGGCCCCATGCGCGGGTATCGTCGCCCCCTTCGGGGTTTTCCACCTTGATGACGTCAGCGCCCATATCGGCCAGCATCTGCCCCGCCCAGGGACCGGCCAGAACACGCGCAAGCTCAATGACGCGAATGCCTGAGAGCGGCGGTTTCCTGTTCGGCATGTCGGTCATCTGTCCCCCGGGATTTTCTGCTTGCCGGTTTATAGACCGCTGCTTGCCGCGCCGCATGTGATTTTATCTCATGGACTTATTCCGTTTCGGCAAAGACGCCTTCAGTCTTTGACGACCCGGCCGCACCAGGCGGCGAAATCCGCCGCCACGGCTTGCCAGCCGATCTCGTTCAGCGTCTCGTGCCGCATTCCCTTGTAGATCGTGTGTTCGACATGGCTGAAGCCCGCCTGGCGGAAACGCTCGGCCAGCCACACGATCTCCCTGCCGTCATTGGTGGCGGCATCCTGATCGCCGCTGACGAGGAGAAGCGGCAAGGTCTTCGGCAGGCGCTCGATGAGTTTTGGCGCGCGATAGGAGAGTTCGAAGACGTCCTGCCAAAGGGAGACGCTGGCCTCGAACTGGCAGAGCGGATCCTCCACATAGGCATCCACCGCCGCCTTGTCGTGGCTCAGCCAGTCGGCATGGGTGCGTTTTTCCGGCATTTTTGCATTCCAGGCGCGGAAGGTCGCCTTCGGCAGGATGGCGCTTGGCACGTCCGATCCCTTCAGCATCTTTTCAAGCCGGAGCACGACCTGCGCGATACGGCCCATGACGCCGGGATTAAGATTGGAATTCCAGATCGATACGCCATCGAAGGCATCCGGGTTGCTGACGGCAGCGTTGAGCGCCACGAGACCGCCCATGGAGTGGCCGAACAGGATCGTTGCCAGGCCGGGATGTCTTTCACCGACCATCACACGCATCGCCATGACATCGGCAACGACCTTTTCCGCGCCGTCCTTCCAGGCGAAACGGCCGAGAGGCGCATCCGCCGCTTTGGTGCGGCCGTGGCCGCGATGATCATGGGCATAGACCTCGAAACCCTGTTTCGCCATGACATCGGCAAAACGGCGATAGCGGCCGGCGTGCTCGACGAGGCCGTGGCAGATCATCAGCACGCCACGGGCGGGGGATAGGGCGGAAGGCTGATGACGGAAGGCGATCGATGCGCCGGAAGGGGCTTCCAGCCTCTGGATCTGGCTGAACGCGAAGTTATCGGTCGTCTCATTCATCATCGCACCCATCGTCTCATCACGCAGCTTGTCATAATCATGGGGTCATAATCGTGCCAGAGGTTGCCCCAAGGTCCTATTTACCCTACATAGCGGCAAATTTCCCGATACGTACTCTTTAAAATCCGATGTGGAGCATTCGCTACAATGGCACGTCAATTCATCTATCACATGGCTGGGCTGAACAAGTCCTATGGCGCGAAGAAGGTTCTGGAGAACGTCCATCTCTCCTTCTACCCCGATGCCAAGATCGGTATTCTCGGCCCGAACGGCGCCGGTAAGTCGACCGTTCTGAAAATCATGGCCGGCCTCGACAAGGAATATACCGGTGAAGCCTGGCTCGCCGAAGGTGCGACGCTCGGTTATCTCGAGCAGGAGCCGAAGCTCGACGAGAACAAGACCGTGATGGAAAACGTCATGGAAGGCGTGGCGAGCAAGACGGCGATCGTTGACCGCTACAACGAATTGATGATGAACTATTCCGACGAAACGGCGGATGAGGGCGCAAAGCTCCAGGACATGATCGACAGCCAGAACCTGTGGGATCTGGAAAATCAGGTCGAAATGGCCATGGATGCGCTGCGTTGCCCGCCCGGCGATTCTGCTGTAACCGGCCTTTCGGGTGGTGAGCGCCGCCGTGTGGCGCTTTGCAAGCTCTTGCTTTCGCAGCCTGACCTGTTGCTGCTCGACGAACCGACCAACCATCTGGACGCCGAAACCATCGCCTGGCTCGAAAAGCACCTGCGCGACTATCCCGGCGCCGTGATGATGATTACCCACGATCGCTACTTCCTCGACAACGTGACCGGCTGGATTCTCGAGCTCGACCGTGGCCGCGGCATTCCTTACGAAGGCAACTATTCCGCCTATCTGCAGGCAAAAGCCAAGCGTATGCAGCAGGAAGCCCGCGAAGACGCCTCGCGTCAGAAGGCCATCAGCCGCGAACAGGAGTGGATCGCTTCCAGCCCCAAGGCTCGCCAGACGAAATCCAAGGCGCGTATCCGCGCTTATGACGAGCTGGTGGAAGCCGCTGAAAATCGCCGTCCCGGCGACGCGCAGATCGTCATCCCCGTCGCCGAGCGTCTGGGCCGTGTCGTGATCGAAGCGGAAAACCTCACCAAGTCCTACGGTGATCGGGTGCTGATCGAAAACCTCACCTTCAAGTTGCCTCCGGGTGGCATCGTCGGTGTCATCGGCCCGAACGGTGCTGGTAAGACCACCCTGTTCCGCATGATCACCGGTCAGGAACAGCCAGATAGCGGTTCGGTGACCGTTGGCGAGACCGTGCACCTCGGTTACGTCGACCAGAGCCGTGACACGCTGGCGGGTGACAAGACCGTGTGGGAGGAAATCTCCGGCGGCAACGACATCATCAAGCTTGGCAAGTTCGAAGTGAACTCGCGCGCCTATTGCGGCGCCTTCAACTTCAAGGGCGGCGATCAGCAGCAGAAGGTCGGCAATCTCTCGGGTGGTCAGCGTAACCGCGTCCACCTCGCCAAGATGCTGAAGGCCGGCGGCAACGTTCTGCTGCTCGACGAACCGACCAACGACCTTGATACGGAAACGCTGGCGGCGCTTGAAGAAGCGCTGGAAGCCTTCGCCGGTTGCGCCGTTATCATCAGCCACGACCGCATGTTCCTTGACCGTCTGGCTACCCACATCCTCGCCTTCGAGGGCGACAGCCACGTGGAATGGTTCGAAGGCAACTTCGAAGACTATGAAAAGGACAAGGTCCGCCGCCTCGGCCCGGAAAGCATCAAGCCCGGCCGGGTGAGCTACAAGCGCCTGACGCGCTGATCCTTTTCCCACATCGTTTCAGAAAGGCCCGCCGCAAAGCGGGCCTTTTCTCGTGCAATAATTCGACTTGAAGACGGCGCATGACACTTTGCGCTTGCATCGAATGCGACATCGACATAAAGATATCTTTATATCTTGATTAGTGTGCGAGGCGCGGCAAAGTGGCGTTCGGTCTGGACAAATTGGTGGATCTTCTGAAGGCGGCGGGTGAGCCGACGCGCTTCCGTTTGCTGGCGCTTCTGTCCGCCGGTGATCTGACCGTTACTGACCTTACAGAAATTCTCGGCCAGTCGCAGCCGCGCATCTCCCGCCACCTCAAGCTTTTGACGGAAGAGGGGCTGATCGAGCGGTATCAGGAAGGCGCCTGGGCCTATTTCCGGCTGCGGCAGGATGGTGAGCCCGCCGTTGTCGTCCGGCAATTGCTTGGCGCCGCATCGCCCTCTGACGCCGTTCTCCAGCGTGACAGCGAACGTCTTGCCACCGTCAAGCGGGTGCGGGCGGAGCGGGCGCAGGATTATTTCAGCCGTAACGCCTCCGCCTGGGACGAGCTGCGCCGCCTGCATGTCAGCGACGAGGCCGTGGAAGGCGCGCTGTTGAAGCTGGTAGGCACAACGCGGATCGATTCGCTTCTTGATCTCGGCACCGGCACCGGCCGCATCCTCCAGCTTCTGAGCGGTATCTACCGCCGTGCGATCGGCGTCGATGCCAGCCGCGACATGCTCTCGGTGGCACGCGCCAATCTCGACAAGGCGGGCGTGGGCAATGCATCCGTGCGCCATGGCGATATTCTCAACCTGCCGCTGGAGGGACAGGATTTCGATCTGATCGTCATCCATCAGGTCCTGCATTTCCTCGACCAGCCGGAAATCGCGCTCTCCGAAGCCGCGCGCATGCTGCGGCCGGGTGGGCGGTTGATTGTCATCGATCTTGCGCCGCATTCCTTCGAATATCTGCGCGATGAACACGCGCATGTGCGGCTCGGCTTTTCGCATCCGCTGATGGAAGAATGGCTGAAGAAGGCCGGGCTGTCTCTGGAGCGCGCTGTCGATCTTCATTCTGAGAAAGCGTCCGACGAGGCTCTGGACGTGACGATATGGGTTGCCCGCGACCAGCGGCTGCTGATGGCAGACGATGTGGCGCAAGAGGCGGTTTTACTTCGCTCCGGGAGGGCATGATATGTTGAGGTCTGAAACCGCACGCCGTGATGGCGATATCCGGTTGTCTTTCGAATTTTTCCCGCCGAAGAACGCCGAGATGGACGCCCAGCTCTGGGAAACGGTTGCGGAGCTGAAGAAGTGGAACCCGGATTTCGTGTCCGTCACTTATGGCGCTGGTGGTTCCACCAAAGCGCCGACGCTGGATGCCGTGCGCCGGATGATCGGTGACAGCCATCTGCCAACCGCCGCGCATCTGACCTGCGTCGATGCCAGCCGTGACGACGTGCATCAGGTCATCGAAGAGTTTCGCAACGCCGGCGTTCGCCATTTCGTGGCGCTGCGTGGCGATCCCTCAACCGGCATCGGCACGGCTTACCAGCCGCATCCCGAAGGTTACGAGAACGCCGCAGCGCTGGTGAAGGGGCTGCGCGAGATCGGCGATTTCGAGATTTCCGTTTCCGCCTATCCGGAAAAACACCCTGAAAGCGCAAGCGAGGCAGTCGATATCGACATGCTGAAGCGCAAGGCCGACAATGGTGCGACGCGGGCGCTGACGCAGTTCTTTTTCGATAATGACGTGTTTGAACGCTACATGGAGCGCGTGACGGCCGCGGGCATCACCATTCCGGTGGTTCCGGGCATCATGCCGATCCAGAACCTGACCCAGCTCAAGCGTTTCGCCGGCCGCTGCGGCACCAGCGTTCCCGGATTTCTGGATGAACGTTTCGAAGGCTATGACGAGGATCTGGAAGGGCGTGCCCGCGTGGCCGCTGCGGTTGCAGCCGAGCAGATCGCCGATCTGCAGCGGCGTGGTTTCAACGAGTTCCACCTATACACCATGAACCGCGCTCCGCTGGTCGACGCGGTGCTGGAAAACCTCGGGCTGGAGCGCCTGCGCCGCAGCGCTGCCTGACGCCGGAGAGCAGATTACCGCCATGAAAAAAGCGCAGGTCCCTTAAGGCCCTGCGCTTTTTAAATTCGTGTCATCTACGGTTCTTAACTGCGTTTGGTCTTCACGTCGCGTCAGATGAAAAGCATCATCGCTACGAACAAAAACGCCAAACCGACTGCCAAGGCATTGAGAGATTTTGTAAGTCCCATGGGTGCCTCCTGTTGTTGACAGGTTCGATAATATGACCGTTTTGTGGCAGTTGAAAAGCGGTTTTTGTGATGCGGTGCAGCACGGCTTTGCGCACCGTAAAAAAGTGTTTTCTGTAATTTATTGAAAATAAAAGATTATTTCGCTATCACGCAGTGCTTCATAAGTTTAAAAAAAGTAAATGACCGGGGTGTTATCCCCAGTCATCCGGTCGAGATTAACGATTTCTGCCTTGATTCCGGCCGACAGATTAAGGGCCGGAGAGCGCCGTTAAGAGGTGTTAAAGCGCCTGCAAAAGAGCCGCCGTCGGCCAACCATCCGCGGGCAGTCCGAGGCGCTGCTGTTCCTTCTGGATGGCGACGCGGGTGCCCGAACCGAGAATGCCATCAACCTTGCCGACATTGTGGCCACGGGCTTCGAGCTTGGTCTGCAGCTGCTTCATGGTGGCATCATCGAAGCCGGGATCCGGGTTGCCCTTCTCGTAGACGGGCGAGCCCATCAGACGGTTGGCGAAATAGGCAGCCGAGGTCGTGTAGATGAACGACTGGTTCCATTCCAGATAGATGTTGAAGTTCGGATAGGTGATGAAGGTCGGCCCCTTGCGGCCCTGCGGCATGATGAGGGCGGCAGGCAGGGAGGCGAAGTTCCTGTTGCCATCGCGCGGGGTGACGCCGAGCGCGAACCACTCGCCAGCCGTCAGCGGGCCGCCAAGGCCGGATTTATCCCAGGGCAGGTTTTCGGGCAGGGAGACTTCCTGAATCCAGGGTTCGCCCTTCTTGAAACCGAGATGCTGGATGAATTTCGCAGCCGTCAGGATGGCGTCGGGCGCACTGCTCTTGACGTTGATATGGCCGTCGCCATCACCATCGACGCCGAAAGCGATGATGTCCTTGGGCAGCATCTGCACCTGGCCGATTTCGCCGGCCCATGCACCCGTATTGGCAGCAGGATCGAGATCGCCGTGCTGGACCATTTCGATCAGCGCCAGCAGCTGCGGGCGGAAGAGTTCCGGGCGGCGGCAATCATGCGACAGGGTCACCAGCGCGTTACGGGTGTTGAAATCGCCCTGCACGGCGCCGAAATCGGTTTCCATGGCCCAGAAGGCGGCTATGACGCCGGCCGGTACGCCATATTCACTTTCGGCGCGCGCGAAGGTGGAGGAGAGTTCCTGCAGCTTCTTGCGACCGATATCGAGACGCGCCTGGCTGACGGTGCGCTGGGAGAATTCCAGGAAGGTCTGTCGGAAGACGCCCTGGGCGCGGTCACGCGAGAGCACTTTCGGGTCGATCTGCGCGCCGGCAAGCGCCTTCTGGATTGCGTCGGCGGGGATGCCCTTGGCGAGCGCATCGGCTTTCACGCCCTCGAGGAACGCACCGAGATCACCGCCGCAGGCAACCTGCTTGGGATCGTCAGGCGAGGCGACGGGCGGCGTGGCGAGTGCGGAGCCGGTGGAGAGAAGCGACAAAGCGGCGGCAAAAACGATGCTGCGCGACCGGAAGGTGGGCATGGGGAATTTCCTCGATAGGTTGTTGGCCCGCTTTACCCATATGTTTGCGACAAAAAAACGGACCGAACGATCTGGCGTTGCAGAACAACGCCGATTTTTCGAAAGTGTTGCTTCTTGGTCGCCTTATTTGGCCGAAGCAATCCATTTCCGCCAGTTTTTCTCACTTCCGGCAAAAACATTGATGTCGGTGGGGCCGTTGACGCCGGGCACGACGCCGGTTGCGGTATATTGCCAGAAGGCCCATTGCCGGTCTTCGTAAATCTTGGCCGGATGGGCGGCGACGGAACGCACCCAGAAATGGTAATTCTTGAACTGGCCGACGAGATTGTCACGGTGGAAATCGACCGAGGTATAGATGATCGGGCGCTTGCCGTAATGGGCCTCAAGGCGATCGAGGAAACGCTGCATTTCGGCGCGCACGACGCCGGGGGCAGGGCGCGTCTTGCAGGTCGGGGAAGAAGGATTCCATTCCACGTCGAGAACCGGTGGCAGGGTGACGGCTTCCTTCGGCACGTTGCTGATGAACCAGTCGGCCTGGGCGTCCGCCGTCGAGCAGAAATAATAGAAGTGGTAGGGCGCATGCAGAATATTCGCCGAGGCCGCACTGCGCCAATGATCGCCGAATTTTGGATCGATCCGATCCGATCCTTCCGTTGCCTTGATGAAAACGAAGGAAACGCCGGATTTGCGCACCGTTTGCCAGTCGACATCGCCATTCCATTTGGACACGTCGATGCCGTGGATATCATGGCGGTGCGGGTTGTTGACGCCGAAATCCTGCGGGTCGGTATCGGAGAACTTCGGCTTGGAAACGGATGCAGTTTCCAGCAGGTCGTAACTGGTGGAGGTGCAGCCGCCGATCAACAGCAAAGCCGACAATAGTGCCGAAAAACGCAGCCGCATTGGAACCCTGATGATTATTGTTGCCCATTCCGCGGCCGCAAAACGATGCGCCGCATCTCCCGATTTACCCATAACATGGTAAACAAATCGATATGGCAAGGGGCAGGGCGTTTTTTGCACCTCGCAAGTCGCTGGATTTTAAGCGATTTGCGGGTTTAGTGCGGAGATTTGGCCCGGCAGAGGCCTTGAAGGCGGTGCCCGATGCGGTCGGCCGCGCTTCGCAATCCGCCAGGAATCAGGCGTCGGCCAATATGCGGTGGATTTTCGGCTGCTGTGCTTCAACAACCGGAAGCGTGATCACAGCCCGCCATGCATAACCCCTCGCGATTTCTTCGAAATCGAGATTACCGTCGAAACGGCCGGCCATATTGGCGAGAACGTAGCGGAGATTGGCGCGGGGCGTAACGTGAAAGCGGGTGAGCCAGGCTTGCAGGAGGGTGCGGAACCACTTCGGCAATTGCTCCTGCTGGCCGAAATCGACGATATGCAGCGAACCGCCGGGTTTCAGCGCCGTAAGCGCCTGTTCGATCGCCTTTTCCCAGTCCGGTATCATCGACAGCGCATAAGGGATCATGACGCGGTCGAAGCCATCGGGCTGGCCGAATTCCGAAGCACGGAAGGCGGTGGCGTCGGCGACACGCAGAATGGGTCGCTCGGCTTTGCCGGCAAAATTTTCGGATGCGGTCAGCAGCATTTCGGCTGATATATCGAGGCCGAAGAGCTTGGCGTCGGGAAATCTGCGGCTGGCCAGCAGCAGGTTGCGGCCGGTGCCGCAGCCGATTTCCAGCAGCGTGCCACCCTTTGGCACGTCGAGGCCGGAAATGGTCCGGTCACGGCCGAGAAGATAATATTTGCGGGTGATATCGTAGATATGCCGCTGGTGGCGATACATGCGGTCCATCAAGCCCGCATGCGCGCTGTCTGCAAGGCCCACATTCTCGCCGATGGTTTTCATGCCATAGCCCTCTGGTAGATATGGAAGCCGCCATAAATGGCCGAGCGGTCCATGGCGTTGAGCTCGTTGGAGCGCTCTTCGAGATAGACCCACTGGTTGCGGATATCAGGGGAGAGCCGGCCTTCGATGACGCTCTTTTCGGCCGCGGTGCGGAAGATGACGCGCGCACCTGGTGCGGCGGTGCGGCTGATCTGCGACCACAACTCGTTGAGCTGCACATCCGTCATCCAGTCCTGCGCATCGAGCAGGATATAGCGGTCGACGCCACTTGCGGGCTTGCGGGAAAGCAGCTCGGTATAGGTTGCGTGATGTACGGCGACGCGCGCGGTGTTGTTGCGGATCGTTTCGTAATATTCCGACTTGAGATAGGCGGGCAGGGCGCCCTCATGCGGCTCGGGATAACGGCGCGCAAAGGCCTGCCAGGCGAAATAATTGTCGCTGAGCGGGAAGTTGCAGGCAAGCTTTTCCAGACGCTCCTTGAGGACGGAGGCAACCGTGCCGTCGCTGGAAAGGCTTGCCAGTTCGTCATACTGGCGTGGCGGAATGCCGAGGCCGAAAAGCGAGCTCTTGCGCTTTGTCAGCCAGCGCACCACCGGCTTGTCGAACAGTGGCGCGACCTTGCTGTCAAAAAACTGGCGCTGTTCGTCCATCGTCCGTGTCTTGGCCATTTCGGTGAGCTTCACGCCGTGCAGGCGGGCCATCAGATGGCCGGCACCGATGAAACGGCCGAGCAGGCCGGTACGGTAGATGTTCCTGTCGAACACCGAAATGCGGCGGCGGCCGGACAGGGTGCGCTTCGACCAATAGGCCTTGGTCGTGGCGTCAAGATGCTCGGCGATGAAGCGGTCGTAACCGATGCTGTTGCTGCGGGTGCCGGCGCGGCCGAAGTGACGTACCACATCCTGATGGGCAGGCAGATGGCGGAAGGCGGCGAGCTTCAGCTTGTTCAGCGCGATGTGATGCGGGTTGAGGTCCACCACATCGATGCTATCAGGGTTGCGTGAGAGATAGGCCAGCATGTTGCAGCCGCCGGAGCCGATGGTGACGATGCGGTGGCCTTCGCCAAGCTCCATCGCTTCCATGTCGATCTCAGGGTCTTCCCAGATCTGCGGATAGACGAGGCCGGAAAAGAGGACGCCGAAGAACCGCTCGGACAGGCCGCTTTTGGAGAGTGCCTTGTGCTGGAGCAATGCGGACTTCAGTTTTGTGTTTTTGCTGAAGCCGGTCTTGGGTGCCGCACTCGTCATATGTTCACCTCTCAGTCGATTGAGAGGCGTCTACAGCCGCCACGCTACAGTTTGATGACAGGGGTTGCTGGCGGAGACAGGGAAAAGAAAAGACCCTTGGAAAACCGCTCGCGCCGGCCGAGCGGAGCATCAGATAACAGCGGCCTCGCTGGAAGGCGAAGTGGTCGCGGCACCACGCAGACATTATCTTCGGGTTTGTTCCGAGGATTTGTAACGGTTCGATTTTTCGGCATGTTTAAATCCTTGGGGAAAGCCCAAGGAGGACGACAGAAAGGGAGTAGCACCATTTTCAGAAAGCCGCTGAGCTGCGCGGCTTTCCCAGCATAGGCAGAAAGGCCGTCAGTTCCGCAGAACGTGTAGCATGCCCTTGCGCTTGGCATCGTAATAATAACCGCGCGCATAAAGCCGGACAGCATTGTCACGGTCGTTACCCGCCACAACCCATGCGCCGCGCAGATATTTGACGGCGTATTTGAGATTGGTTTCGGCATCGAACAGGCCGGAGGCGGGGCCATCGAAGCCCAGGGAACGGGCCGTGGCATGCCGGATCTGCATCAGGCCGAAATTGCCGCGGCTATAGGCGCCGGGATTGTAGCGGCTTTCGCGCTGCACCACACGGTGAACCAGATCCTCCGGCACATCATACATGGTGGCGTATTTGGTAATCAGGCCGCTCAGCTTTTCGCGTCCTGCCGGTGCTGTTCTGAGCGGTGCCGTCATTGATTCGTTCCGGCGAATCGCGGCAAGCGCGGCATTGGTCGGGCCGGCGGCATAAGCGAGAACGGTGCTGTCCGGTTTCGGCAGCGGGATGACTTTCCGTTCCGCCGTCAGTTCGGTGCCGATGGACGGCGAACCGGGTGGTGGCGGCGCGGCCGGGAAGCTGCCCTTGACGGCAGCCACCTGCGGCAGATCGACGGCAGCATTGTGCATGGTCGGTTTTGCCGCCGCGTTCGCCGTTTCGATGGCTACTGCCGCCGGCGTCGCATGTGTCGGTGCAAGTGCCGTGGCCGCGGTCGGCGCGGCTGTCGTCGTTGCGGCTCCAGCCACTTCGGTCGGCTGCTGCATGTGTGTGGCGATGGCTGCTGCGGCTGCGATTTCGGAGGCAGGTGGCAGCGCCACGCGTCCGCCCTTGACGGCGACGGCAGTGGGAAGTGCTGCTGCTGGAGAAGAGACTTCGGCGGTCTGAACTGCCGTTGCGGTCGTGGTAGCGCCCGCTGTGGCTTCAGCCGTTGCCGGCTGCGTCGATGTCTGGCCCGGAGTGGTGGGGGTGACCGTTGCAATTTTCGGGCCGTTCGGCCCTTCCTTCGCGGTGTATTCGACGCTGGTGCAAGCGCTCAATGCCAGTGCCAGACCCACGGTGGAAGACAGAAGAAGTGCACTTCTTCCGCGGAATTTGCCCGAATTTCGCATGTTGCCGCCTTCGTTATGCCTGTCTCTCGATACCCCCGCGTCAAGCGAAGCAGGCAGTGTCCCGTCGCGCCTTCATTAACCTATTGTAAGGAAAGCGGCAAGCGGGGAGGTATCGCACCCGCTTTAAGGCCGATTTTCAGGCCGCGATGCGCCTGTATCCGGCACTGACGGCGCGGCCGGAAATGAAGTGGGTGCGGTATTTCGGCCGGATTTTTTTATCGCCGGACATGCGGCGCACCAGCGCCAGTGTCTGGCCGGCGAACATCGCCTGCGCGGCTAGAATCACACATGTCAGAACAAGGATCGCGGCCTGCGCCATGGCGAGCGTTTCAACGGCATTGCCCGTGGTGGAAACGAATTGCGGCAACAGCGCCAGGAAGAAAGAGAAATAGCGCGGGCGCAGGGCGGCGATGGCGTAGCAATCGCGGAAAATGCCGCTCCAGGATTTGCCCGGCAGATTGTCATTGTCAGCATTGGCCGCCTGGGCTGCAGGCGTGGCAAAGGTCCACAACATGAACAGCATCAGCCAGCCGATGCCTGCCCATTGTACGATTTCCAAGAAAGATTGCGGCAGATAGACGAGACCGGCCACCGGAATGGCGGAAATCGTCATGGCCGTGACGATGCCGAGCGCACCGCCACTGACGGAGGCGAAGATCGTCTTTTTGCCGCGGATGGCGGCATAAGAGGCGACGGAGAATACAAGGGGAGAGGGAAGTGCGAACACAACGGCACATGCTGCACAGAAAATCAGCCACGCCTGTCCAGACATTCTCTTCCTCCTTGCCCTCCCTGTCGCCGTCTTATTTTAGACTATCGTAAAATCAGGCCGCTGTGAACGGCTGACCGACGTGTTCCATCACTTCGGTAAACCATTTTGCAGAGAGGTCGAAATGCTTTCCGCCCTTGATACGCGGAAACTCGATGGTTCGCAATTTGCCATTCTGATCTTCGTCATGGCCGGTGACGCCGGAGACCTTGTTGAGTGCGCTTTCGACCGCCAGATCGACCATGCCCTGGATGAGGCGGAGATCGTCGCCATTGGCGGGCGCGGAGCGGGCGAAATAGCCCGACTTCTGCACCATGGAGCGCTCGGCGCCGATGAGGCCGGCGAACTGCTTCTGGAACCAGCCGCCAACATTGATTGTGTCGATCTTCACATGGCCGAAGGCGTCGCGCTTGACCGCTTCGCCGGCAGCTTCCCGTTCTGCGACGATGGCGTCGAGGCCGGCACCTTCGGAAACGAACAGCGTGACATAGCCATGTCTGTCCATGACTTCCTTCAGTCGCTCGGCTTCTGCCTCGATGTCGAAGGCCATTTCCGGCAGATAGATGCCGTCGATGTTTTTCATCTGCTTGTTCATCATCAGGCCTTCGACATAGTCGTTGCCGCTGGTCTTCTGAATATAGGCGCGGGCGGTGGCAGCCGTCAGCCAGCCGCAATGGCGGCCCATGACTTCGTGGATGACGAAGGTCTTCGGTGCCGCGCTCTGCTCGTTGCTGACATTGTCGAAGAAGGCGGCGCCGACTTCAGCAGCCGTCCAGGCGCCGAGTGACTGCTTGATCGGTACGACGTCATTATCCACCGTCTTCGGCAGGCCGACGACGGTGAGGTTGTAGCCGTTGGCGCCGAGATAGGCGGCAAGGTCAGCGGCGGTCGTGTTGGTATCGTCGCCGCCGATGGTGTGGAGAATGGTGATGCCGTCAGCCGCCAGCCGTTCAGCGGCGACGCGCAGCGGATTGTCGCCTTCCTTGACGAGGCCGCGCTTGGCGCAATCGGCGGCATTGGTGAGCTTGACGCGGCTGTTGCCGATGGGCGAGCCGCCGTAACGATGCAGCAGATGCGCCTTTTCGCGCATATCCTTGGTGATCTCGATACGGTCGCCCAGAAGCACGCCCTGATAACCGGAGCGGTAAGCGATGATGTCGATTTCAGGCGCGATGTCGCTATAGCGCTCGATCAGGCCACCCACGGCCGAAGAGAGACAGGGCGCGAGGCCACCCGCGGTCAGCATTGCGACTTTCTGTTTGGCCATCATGGCTCTCCTTTTTGCGTATACCCAAAGACATGTCTGGCAAATGGATGCGACAGCCGCGTGTAGGTGTAAAGTGAATTTATCAAGAAAAACGCCGATTTCTCGCGGTTTTTCAGCGGCTTGACCAAACCAGTCGAATATAATCGTTTCAATCCGTATCGGCGCGGCTGCCTGGATGCCTCCGCCTGCCGTGCCTGTGGAAAACCGTGGCTGCGCCTTTCGCCGCGCTCTTGTTCCTGAAGCAAAACTGTCGCAAAGATGAATAAAAGTTAATGCCGTCGGGCTGCCCGGCATATTGCATTCACGGTAATATCCCGTCATGCTTGTCAGCATGATGTTTGATTTCGCCTGTCTGCAAATTTCATCCCTGTGGGAACGGCTGCTCGGCGCAATCGGCGACGCGGCAGGCAATGCGCTCGGGCGCGTTGTGGAGGCCATCCGCACCCTGTTCGAGGGTGATCCGGAAACCCGCCGCAAGGTTTCCTTTTCCGTGGCGATCATTGCGCTTTCCGCCAAGATGGCGAAGGCGGATGGTGTCGTCAACGAGGCCGAGGTTCGTGCCTTCCGGCAGATTTTCGATTTCCCGGAAGAAGAAGCCAAGAACGTTGCCCGTCTTTATAACCTCGCGCGTCAGGACGTTGCCGGTTATGAGGCCTATGCCGAGCGGCTTGCGGGTCTGTGCGGTTCCGGTCACGCCAATTGCGAGATGCTGGAAAGCGTCATCGACGGCCTGTTCCACATTGCCAAGGCCGACGGGCTGATCCACGAGCGGGAACTGGCCTTCCTTGGCCGTATCGCTGAGATATTCCATATCACCGAAGATCACTTCGAAACGATCATGGCGCGGCATGTGCATATGGACGGGCGCGATCCTTATCGTGTGCTCGGCGTTTCGCCCTCGGACGACTTCCTGGATATTCGCAAGCGTTACCGTTCGCTGGTCGCCGAGCATCATCCAGACAAGCTCATTGCGCGCGGCGTGCCGATGGAATTGCATGCGGCAGCGAATGAGCGTATGGCGGCTCTCAACGCCGCTTATGCGGCCATCGAGAAAGAACGCCGCGTCGCATGAATGAATGTCTGCCGGATTTTACCCCGGATTTCGGGGGCGCAGCTGTTGTGCCGTCGCCTAACCATGGCGAAAGGCTTGATGTAGCCGGTCCCGATATCATTCTTCTGCATTATACCGGCATGACGACGGCGGACGGCGCGCTGTCGTGGCTCTGTAACCCCGAAAGCCAGGTATCGAGCCATTACTTCGTCTTTGAGGACGGCCGCGTCATCCAGATGGTTCCGGAAACCCGTCGCGCCTGGCATGCGGGCAAAAGCACCTGGGCCGGGGATCAAGACATCAATTCCCGCTCCATCGGCATCGAAATTGCCAATCAGGGTCACCCGGGCGGCCTGCCGGAATTTCCGAAAGAGCAGGTGGCGGCCGTCATCGAATTGTGTCGCGATTGCGGCCAGCGCTGGTCTATCGCCCCTGAAAGGGTGCTTGCCCATTCGGATGTCGCGCCGATCCGCAAGGTCGATCCGGGCGAAAAATTCCCGTGGGACATCCTGTCGCAGCACGGTGTCGGCCACTGGGTGGAGCCCGCGCCGATCCGTGGCGGACGCTTTTTCCAGCGCGGCGACCATGGCCAGCCGGTCGAAGCGCTGCAGTCGATGCTGTCCATCTATGGATACGGCGTTGAAATTACAGGCGCTTATTGCGAAAAAACGGAAGGTGCGGTGGCTGCCTTCCAACGGCATTTCCGCCCCGCTCTGGTGGATGGCATCGCGGATTTCTCCACCATCGACACGCTGCACCGGCTGATTTCCAGCCTGCCGAGATTTTCGGCCGCCTGAGCGCTGATTCTGGAAAAGCATTCCCGCTTTTCCGGCGTCTCCAAGTCGCTTTTTTTGTTGTGCCACAGTTAATCCGCATTGAAGAAGTTTAAGAACGTCACTGGATGCGGTGTCGTTCTTCAGGGGAACTTGCCGTCAATATCAATCAAGGAGACTGGACAGCGGAAAGTCGCGATCGACTTTCCGGGCGTTGAATATTTGTGCCGCTTCATTGTTCCTGTCGTCCGATCTGGAGACTTTTTCTACATATGAACAGGTTTGTTATTGCTGTCGCGGCGGGCGTTGTTGCGCTCGCTTCGCAGGCGGGGATTGCTTTTGCCAAAGACGAGGACGTCAAGACCAAGACCGTGACGCTGGAGACCTTCTTCCGCAAGCCCGGTTATCCCATTCCCGAAAAAAGCCTGCCTACCTCTCTCAAGAACGGCTACTCCGATCTGATCGTCAAATATGCCAAGCGTTACGGCGTTCCCACCAATCTGGCGCATGCCGTGGTTTCGGTGGAAAGCAAGTTCAACCCCAAGGCCCGTGGCAGCGCCGGTGAGGTCGGGCTGATGCAGATCAAGCCGGCAACGGCGCGGATGATGGGTTTTCGCGGCACGACCAAGGCGCTCTATGATCCCGAGACGAATATTCGCTGGGGCATGCAATATCTGGCGACGGCGCATCAGCTTGGCGGCGGCGAGGTTTGCAGCACCATCCTGCGTTACAATGCCGGCCATGGCGCCACCCGCATGAACCCGGTGTCGAAGCGTTATTGCGGCAAGGTGCAGGCGCTGCTGGCGAGCTGAGGCCGGTATCGATCGTCTGCGAAATTGCGAAAAGCGATTCCGGTTCGGGCCGGCATGCTGTAGTCAGAAACAAATCTGATACGGAGCATGACATGCCGGATTTCAAATATATCGTGGTCGGGGCCGGGATGATGGGAGCGGCCGCGGCGCGGCATCTCTCAGTGCAAACGGATGGCGTGGCGCTGATCGGGCCGGCCGAACCGGCCGATCGCAAGACACATCAGGGCGTGTTTTCAAGTCATTACGACGAAGCGCGCATTACCCGCGGTTTTGACGGCGATCCGGTCTGGGCCGAACTCGCCTTGCGCTCGATCCGGCGTTATACCGAGATCGAGGCGAAGAGCGGCATCCGGTTCTTCACCGAAGCGGGCTGCCTGTTTACCGGCAACGGCAGGGGGCTTGCGGGAGACTATGTATCGCGAGCGCTTTCCTCGGCAGATCGTCTCGGTCTTGAGGTGGAAACACTCGGCAATGCGGCGCTGGCCGGCCGATTTCCAATGTTCTCGCTGCTTGCCGATCACGGCGGTTATTTCGAGGCGAGCAATGCCGGCCACGTCAATCCGAGGGCGCTGGTGAAGGCGCAATGTGCGATTGCTGAAGCGCAGGGCGCGCGGCTTGTGCGCGAGACGGCGGCGCATACTCGCGATACCTCCCGTGGCGTTGAAGTCGTGACGCGGGAAGGGGCCACCTATACGGCCGAAAAGGTCATCGTCGCGGCGGGTGGTTTCACCAACATGGCGGAGCTTCTGCCGTCGCCGGTCGATATGGCGGCGACGGGCCGCACCATCGTGTTCTTCGAGCTGGATGAGGCAAGGCAGGCGCTGTTCGGTGCGATGCCCTCGACCATCGTGCTGGCGGAAACCGAGGATGACATCGTCTATATCCTGCCGCCGGTGCGATATCCCGATGGCAAGGTCTATCTGAAAATCGGCGGCGAAAGCGAAAAGGGCAGGCTTGAAACGCTGGCAGAGGCGGTAGACTGGTTCCACTCGGACGGGACGCCTGACGAGGTGGATTTCCTGACGAAAAAAGCCCTGTCGCTGATGCCGGCGCTGGCCGGTTGCCCGGTCACCTCTGGTTCCTGCGTCGCCTCTATCACCCGCAGCGGTTATCCCTATGTCGGCTATACGCAATCCTCCAATATAGCGGTTCTGACCGGCGGCAATTTCGTTTCCGCCAAGTCTTCGGACGAGATCGGGCGACTGGGGGCGCAGCTGCTTCTCAATGGTCAGCTCACAGAAGATGAGTTCGCCGCCGAAATGTCGCCGGTTTTCGTCTGACATTCTCCAGGCAGGCAGCTACAAGAATGCGGCTGAACGGAACGGGTGAAGAGGGCGGCATGTCGGGACATTTCAATTATATCGTCGTCGGTCGCGGCATGATGGGTGCCGCCGCTGCCCGCCATCTGGCGGAAACGGTGGACGTCGTGGCGCTGATCGGCCCGGGCGAACCTGTCGATATAAAGTCGCATCAAGGCGTTTTCGCCAGCCATTACGATGAAGCGCGGATTACCCGCACCATTGATGGCGATGCCGACTGGGCCTTGCTCGCCAACCGTTCCATCGCACGTTATGCCGATATTGCCGCACGCAGCGGTGTGGGGTTTTACGCGCCGGTCGGTTGCCTGATGGTGGGGCCTGAACGGGGCGGCGCCAATCCCTTCGTCGACGATGTTCTCAAGGCGGCGGCTCGGCTCGGTGTTTCCACGGAACTGCTTGAGGACCAGAGCCTGAAAAGCCGTTTTCCCTATTTCTCCTTCGAACAGGGTTGCGAAGGCGTGTTTGAGAGGGACAATGCCGGTTACGTCAACCCGCGCGCGCTGGTGAAAGCGCAGGCGATCCTCGCGGAAAAGGCGGGCGTTACGCTGATCGACGATATTGTCGTCTCGACGCGGGAAGAGGATGGCCGCGCCTGCGTGCAGACGGCTTCCGGTGCGGTCTATACCGCAGACCGGGTGCTGGTGGCGGCCGGTGGCTTCTCGATCACCAAGGATTTGCTGCCGCAGCCGGTTGGGCTCGATGTTTATGCCCGCACAGTCGCTTTCTTCGAGATAGATGAGGGCGATCTTGGTCAATATGCGGGCATGCCGTCGCTCATCTATGAGCCGCACGACACCACGAAACATATCTATCTGCTGCCGCCGGTGCGTTATCCCGATGGCAAGTATTACCTGAAAATCGGCGGTGATCCTGACGATAAAAGGGTCGGCAGCGACCCGGAAATCCGGGAATGGTTCCGTTCCGGCGGGCGCGAAAGCGTGCGTGACCATCTTTCGGAGATCGTCGGAACACTGGTGCCTTCCGTTGATCTCTCGCGTGTTTCGATGGCCGCCTGTGTCGTGTCCAAGACCAAGAGCGGCTATCCGGCCATCGGCTTCACCGCCTCGCCGCGCATTGCGGTGCTGACCGGCGGTAACGGCACGGCGGCCAAGAGTTCCGATGAGATCGGGCGGCTGGGTGCTCTGCTGCTGCGGGACGGACAGATCGCCGATGATGCCTTCTCGACGGATTTTAAACCGGAATTTCTTTGATCTTTCCCGTCGCTTTTCGGTGGCTTTCGCTGCGGAACATGGTTATGCAGCCCATGCCAGTTGGCCGGGCAGCCGCGCTTTACCAATGTCGAAAGACGGTAAGGTGAGGAAAGTCCGGGCTCCACGGAAATACGGTGCCGGATAACGTCCGGCGGGGGCGACCCCAGGGAAAGTGCCACAGAGAGCAAACCGCCATGCTTTGCATGGTAAGGGTGAAAGGGTGGGGTAAGAGCCCACCGCGCCGCTGGTGACAGTGGTGGCAAGGTAAACCCCACCGGGAGCAAGACCGAATAGGGATGACACGGGGCGGGCGCAAGCCCGTTCACAGCCGGTTTCCGGGCCCGTCATCCGGGTGGGTTGCGAGAGGCGGCATGCAAATGCCGTCCCAGATGAATGGCTGCCACGTTCCGGGTCAAACCGGGGCCATACAGAACCCGGCTTACAGGCCAACTGGCGAATTTTCCTTTTCGGCTCCGGAGCGGGAGTTTCGAACGGGCGCAATCATCCCCTTGTTCCACAAAGGAAAAGTTCGCTTTTCACAGCGCCTTTCCGCGCCGTGAATGTGCCTCCGTGCGACTGAAGTAAACCATTCGTTAAACTTAACGGCTTATGAATTTCCGATGCGAAGTCGGTATCGTGCCGGCTTCATCCCATTGACGCCCATAGTGTCCCATGATATCCCAAATGCACACCACATTGGGTCGTGTTTTTGACCCGCAATCGCTGAAACGAGTGAGGAGCCTACGAGGGGCTGCTGCAGGGCGTCTTGCCCTGGCGCTTGGCGATGTGTCGTGCGTACCGGTGTCGTCTGTGAAGTGGATGGTTCGCTTTGCGGAATGCGGTTTTGGCGAGTTGAGTAATGGACCGCTTTTTATCGAACGTGACGAACAGGATCGACGCCAAGGGGCGCGTTTCGGTTCCGTCTCCGTTTCGTTCGGTGCTGGCGAGGCGCGACATTCAGGAGCTTTATTGTCTTCAGGATTTCGCCTTTCCGGCGATCAGTGTCGGCGGTCCGGATCTGCTGGAGCGCTACGAGCGGCAGATAGCGTCCATGGATGCTTTCTCGCCAGAAGCGAACGCGATGTCGCTGCTGGTTCACGGCGGCGGTGTTTTCATGAAGCTCGACCAGGAAGGTCGATTGATGGTGACGGATTTTGTGCGGGAATTCACCGGCATCTCCACCGAGGTCACCTTCGTCGGACGGGCGGATCATTTTCAGCTTTGGCAACCGAATGCGTTTCTGGCGGCGCAGGCGGAAGCAAGAGCGGGGCGCGGTTTTTCGGCTGCTCGCCCCGCATAGGACGGGGATACGGAATGGCGGCGAATTCTGGCGGACGATCTTCTGATGCCGATGGCGGACCTCAGCGTCACATCCCGGTCCTGCTTCGCGAAGTCATTGCCGCGCTGGAGCCTGCACCCGGCAAGATCATTCTCGACGGCACGTTTGGCGCCGGCGGTTACACCCAGGCCATTCTCGATCAGGGTGCAAATGTCATCGCGCTGGACCGTGATCCGAACGCGATCGCCGGTGGTCAGGCCATGGTTGCCAGCAATGGCGGCCGGTTGAACCTCATCCAGTCTCAATTTTCCGACCTGGCCAGACATGCTCCCGAGGGTGGGCTTGATGGCGTCGTACTCGATATCGGCGTCTCCTCCATGCAGATCGATGAGGCCGAGCGGGGTTTCTCCTTCCAGAAGAACGGTCCGCTCGACATGCGCATGTCCGCTTCCGGCGTTTCGGCGGCAGATGTCGTCAATCGTGCGAAGGTTGGCGATCTCATTCGCATCTTCGGTTTTCTCGGTGAAGAAAAGCAGCCGGGTCGCATCGCTCGCGCCATCGAGAAGAAGCGGGCGGAGGAGCCCTTCCGCACTACGCGTGATCTGGCCGGTCTCATCGAGATCGTCACGCCGCGCAAGGCGAAGGATAAAATCCATCCCGCGACGCGCGTGTTTCAGGCGCTGCGTGTTTTCGTCAATGATGAGCTTGGCGAGCTGGCGCAGGCGCTGTTCGCTGCAGAGCGGTCCTTGAAGCCCGGCGGTCGGCTGGTCGTCGTCACCTTCCATTCGCTGGAAGACCGTATCGTCAAGAAGTTCTTCTCCGACCGTTCGGGCAAGGCCGCCGGTTCCCGGCATCTGCCGATGGTAGAGGACAAACCGGCCATTTTCGATGCTATCGGTAAGCCGATGATCGCTGCCAGCGACGAGGAGGCGGAACTTAATCCGCGGGCCCGTTCCGCCAAGCTGCGCGCCGGCCTGCGCACCACCGCACCGGCGCGGGCCGCGGATTTCTCGATTTTCGAACTTCCCGATCTCGCCAGCCTTGAAAAGATGGGAGGCTGATATGCTGCGCACTTTCGATGTCGTCTTGATGGGTGTGATGGTCGCTGCGGCCGTCGTCACCTATTCTATCAAGCACAAGGCCGATCTGAAGCTTGAGGAGGTCCGCAAGCTTGAGGCCGAGATCAAGCTTGAAAAGGATACGATCGATCTTTTGAGAGCCGACTGGGCGCTTCTGACGCAGCCGAACCGCCTGCACCGTGTCGTGAACGCCTATCAGACGGAACTTGGCCTTTCGCCGACGCTGCCGACGCAACTGGCGCAGCCGCGCGAGCTTCCCATGCTGCGTTCGCAATTGCCGCAGCCGCCCGAACCTGAGGGGATGAGCGTCGAGGACGTGATTGCCGCCGCCGTCAACGGTTCCAAGCCGGGCGCCACGCTCGGTGGCGCCTCGAAGCCGAAATCGCCGCCCGCCGGTCAGATCGCCGTGAACGGCGTTCCGGTTCCGACGCCCCGCGCACGCGTTTCGCGTCCGGCGCCGGCACCTGTACCGGTTGCCTCCGCTACCGCTGGCGATGAAACGGGCGAGATGGATGAAACCATAACAGGATCGGTGAACCGCTGATGTCTTTCCTTTCCCGTGTCATGGTCCTGAAGAGCAAGGCTCACTTTTCCGCCAGCACCACCGGTGTCTATACCGACCACGCTGCTTTTGAGGGCGCCCGCAAGAGACGCGCCGCCCAGGCCAAAAGCCGTGTCGGTCTTCTCATCTTCGGTTTCATTGCCTTTTATGCCGTCGTCGGCGGCCGTCTCGTGCAATATGGCATGGCGGAACAGGAAACGGTGTCGAGCATCGCGCCCGCAGACCGGCTGATGGCGTCGCGCCCCGATCTTCTCGACCGTAACGGCGAGGTGCTGGCCACCGATATCCGTACCGTCTCGCTATTTGCCGAGCCGCACCGCATCGTCGATATCGATGAGGCCATCGAGAAGCTGCGCACCGTCCTGCCTGATCTCGACCAGCGGGGCACCTATCAGAAGCTCACCTCCAATTCGCGTTTCCAGTGGCTGCGCCGTCAGCTGACGCCGAAGCAGCAGAGCCAGATCCTGGCGCTCGGCATTCCCGGCGTCGGGTTCCGCCCGGAAAAGCGCCGCTTTTATCCCGGCGGGCCGACCGCCGCCCATGTCGTTGGTCACGTCAATATCGACAATCGCGGCGTTGCCGGCATGGAACGTTACGTCGACAGCCAGGGCCTTGCCGATTTGACGGCGCTGGGTATGACCAGCGACCAGCCGCTGGAGCCGGTAAAGCTTTCCATCGATCTGCGCGTGCAGTCCATCGTCCGTGAAGTCGTGACCGCGGCGATTGCCAAGTTCCAGGCGATCGGTGCGGGTGCCGTGGTTCTGGATGTGCATACCGGTGAAGTTCTCGCCATGGCCTCGGTGCCGGATTACGATCCGAACAACCCGGCCGAAGGCGCCAAGGAAGGCTGGCTCAACCGCATGTCGAACGGCACGTTCGAAATGGGCTCCACCTTCAAGTCCTTCACGATTGCCATGGGCCTCGATTCGGGGCGCGTCCGTCTCGGTGATATGTTCGATGCGCGTTATCCGATCCGCATTGGCGGCTTCACCATCAAGGACTTCCACGGCAAGGGTCGGATGCTTTCGGTGCCGGAAATCTTCCAGTATTCGTCCAACATCGGTACGGCCAAGATCGCCGACACCGTCGGCACCGAAGGCCACAAGGAATTCCTCACAAGGCTTGGCCTCCTGACCCGCATGCAGACCGAACTGCCGGAAGTGGCGTTGCCGTCGCAGCCGCGCGAATGGAAGAAGATCAACTCCATCACCATTTCCTTCGGTCACGGCGTTTCCACGACACCGCTGCAGACGGCGGTTGCCGGTGCGGCTCTCGTCAATGGCGGCAAACTGATTGAGCCGACATTCCTGCCGCGTACCCGCGAGCAGGCGGATCAGGTGGCGAAGCAGGTTCTGAAGCCCGGCGCCAGCAAGGACATGCGTTTCCTGTTCGAATGGAACGGCGTCAATGGTTCCGGCCGCAATGCGCGCGTCGACGGTTTCAACGTCGGCGGCAAGACCGGCACGGCCGACAAGGTCGTCAACGGACGTTACGTGCACGACAAGAACTTCAACGCCTTCCTCTCGGCCTTCCCGATGGATGATCCGCAATATGTGGTGCTGTCCTTCATCGATGAGCCGAAGACGGACAAGGGCAACGGCGCGGCGCTCGCCGGCACGTCCGCGGCACCCATGGTGCACGATATCATCACCCGCACGGCTGCGGTGCTGGGCGTGAAGCCGAAGTTCGGCAAGGATGGCTCGGCCTTGCTCGTGTCTTATTGATTGTTAGCTTATGATGTTCCGGCGATTCGCGCCGGGGGGACAAGACGGACACAGTCGATGAATTTGCGAGATATATCCGGAAATGCGTTTCCGGAATTGAATGAATTGCTCCTGTCTGAAACAGGGGCGATCGAAATCGGAGGAATCACCGCAGACAGCCGCAAGGCTGCGCCCGGCAGCCTGTTCGTGGCGGTTGCGGGCACCAAGGCTGATGGTGCGGCCTATGTGAAGGACGCGGTTGCCAAAGGTGCGGTCGCCGTTGTTTCCGGGCACGCCGTGGAAGCCGATGTGCCGGTTCTGGTGGTTACGGACCCACGACTTTATCTCTCCCTTGTCGCTTCCCGTTTTTACGGAAAACAGCCGGAAACCATGGTTGCCGTCACGGGCACCGCGGGAAAGACATCAGTCGCCTCCTTCGTGCGCCAGATATGGGCTTTTGCCGGCCATGCCGCCGCCCAGATCGGCACGACAGGCGTCATCGCTCCCGGCCGTGAGGATTACGGCGCGCTGACCACACCCGATCCGGTGACGCTGCATGCGCTTCTGGCCGAACTCGCGAGCGAAGGCGTGACCCATGCGGCGATGGAGGCCTCCAGCCACGGTCTCGACCAGCGCCGTCTCGACGGTGTCAGGCTTTCCGCCGCCGGCTTCACCAATCTCGGCCGCGATCACATGGATTATCATCCGACCATCGAGGACTATATGGCTGCCAAGATGCGGCTATTCGATACGCTGATGGAAAAGGGTGCTCCGGCGGTGATCTTTGCCGACGATCCTTGGTCGGACAAGGCGATCTGCGCGGCGCGCGAAGCGGGTCTCGATGTGCGTACCGTCGGCCGCAAGGGCCAATATCTGACGCTCAAGCGTGTCGAGCATTTCCGTCACAAGCAGATGATCGAAGTGCATCATGACGGCGTGATCTTTGAAGTCGATATTCCGCTGGCCGGTGATTTCCAGGTTGCGAATGCGCTTGTTGCCGCTGGTCTTGCCATGTCGACCGGCGTTGCCGCGGCAACGGCGCTGAAGGCGCTTGAAAAGCTTGTTGGCGCTGCCGGCCGTCTGGAGCTTGTCGGCCAGACGAAGAACGGCGCGCTTGCTTATGTGGATTACGCCCACAAGCCGGACGCGCTGGAAAACGTGCTGACCTCGGTCCGGCCCTTCACCTCCGGCCGCATCATTACCGTCTTCGGTTGCGGTGGCGACCGCGACAAGGGCAAGCGCCCGATCATGGGTGAGGTCGCGACGCGGCTTTCCGACGTTGTCATCGTCACTGATGATAATCCGCGTTCGGAAGATGCCGCAACGATCCGCTCCGAGGTCATGGCGGCGGCGGCCGGCGCGTTGGAAATCGGCGACCGGGCAGAGGCGATCCGTCATGCGGTGTCGATGCTGTCGCATGGCGATACGTTGATCGTCGCGGGCAAGGGGCACGAAGAAGGGCAAATCGTCGGTTCCGTGACGCTGCCGTTTTCCGATCATGAACAGGTGCGCTCTGCACTGGCAGGGCTGGAAGGATCGAAGATTTGAGTTGGTTATGGACAGTCGCCGACATGATCGCCATCACGGCAGGACGCCCCGTGGGCAACCTGCCGACCGGTATCACCGGCATTTCCATCGACAGCCGGACGGTCAAACAGGGTGAAGCCTTCTTCGCGATCAAGGGTGATCGGGTGGACGGTCATGACTATACCAGCTTTGCCGTTGCCAACGGCGCCAGCCTTCTGGTGGTTGCCGAAGCCAAATTGCCGGCGCTCGGTCGCCTGACCGTGCCGATGATCGTGGTCGAAGACGTGCTCGCCGCCCTTGGCAAGCTTGCGATTGCCGCGCGCGAAAGAACGTCGGCGCGCATCATCGCGGTGACCGGTTCGGTCGGCAAGACAACGACCAAGGAAATGCTGCGGCAGGCTCTGGCCCCTTCGGGCCGGGTGCATGCGGCGGTGGCGTCCTTCAACAACCATTGGGGCGTGCCGCTAACGCTCGCACGCATGCCGGCGGATACGGAATTCGGTGTCTTCGAAATCGGCATGAACCATTCCGGGGAAATCCGGCCGCTGGTAAAGATGGTCCGTCCGCATGTGGCGATCATCACCACCATCGCGCCCGCCCATCTTGGCAATTTCAAGAATATCGAAGAGATCGCCGCCGCCAAGGCGGAGATTTTCGAAGGCGTGGAAGAGGGCGGCTCCGTCATCCTCAACCGCGACAACGCCCAGTTCGAGCAGCTTGAAGAGGCGGCGCAGGAGGAGCGTATCGAGCATATCCTCACCTTCGGTCAGCACGCCAAGGCCGATTTCCGCCTTGCGGATTTTGAGAGCACAACGACGGGCTCGACGATCTGGGCGATCCTGAACGGCGAAACCAGCGAACTGCACATCAACATTCCCGGCCGGCACATTGCCGATAATGCGATGGCGGTCCTTGGTGCCGTTGCCGTCACCGGTGCCAATCTCGACCGTGCCTTCGAAGCGCTCGGAACGCTCGAAGCGGTGAAGGGACGTGGCCAGCGCCACCACCTGACGATCAATGGCGGATCCTTCCTGCTGATCGATGAAAGCTACAATGCCAATCCGGCTTCGATGCGTGCCGCGATTTCCGTGCTGGCGGAAACGCAAACGCAGGGTCACGGCCGCCGCGTCGCCGTTCTCGGCGACATGCTCGAAATGGGCGAGTTTTCGGCGCAGTTGCACGAAGAGCTGGCCGGCCCTCTGCTCGCGGCCGGTATCGAACATGTCTGGCTCGCGGGCGAGGCGATGGCCGCGCTTCGCGACGCGTTGCCTGACAGCGTCACCGTCATCTGGTTCCCGACGACGGCGGAACTCACCGATTTTGCCCTGCAATGGGTGCAACCGGGAGACGCGCTGATGGTAAAATCGTCACTTGGGCTTGGTTTCGGCAAGATTGTCGCCGCCCTGCTTGACAAGTATCCGGCATTCCCCGAGACGGAACGCCAAGTCTGAAATAGCCTTTTGAAAGGGCAATTATGCTGATCTGGCTCGTCGAACTGTCGGACAAAGTTCAACTGTTCAACCTTTTCCGGTACATCACCTTCCGGGCGGGTGCTGCAATGTTCACCTCTGCGTTGATCGTGTTCCTGTTTGGACCGGCGATCATCAACTCGCTGCGCGTGCGCCAGGGCAAGGGCCAGCCGATCCGTGCTGACGGACCGCAGACGCATTTCAAGAAGGCCGGCACGCCGACCATGGGCGGGCTGATGATCCTTGCCGGTATCCTCGGCGGTTCGCTGCTCTGGGGTGACCTGTCGAACGTCTATGTCGTCGCCGTCCTGATGGTGACGCTCGGTTTCGGCGCCATCGGTTTCTACGACGATTATCTGAAAGTCACGAAACAGAGCGACAAGGGTTTTTCCGGCAAGGCCCGTCTCGGCATCGAATTCCTGATCGCGGCGATTGCCGTGTTTTTCATGATGAAGATGGCGCTTGCCTCCGCGCCGCATGGCGGCACGCTCGGCAGCTCCATCGCCTTTCCCTTCTTCAAGGAATTCGTGATCAATCTTGGCTACTTCTTCGTGCTGTTCGGCGCTTTCGTCATCGTCGGGGCTGGCAATGCGGTGAACCTGACGGATGGTCTCGATGGTCTCGCCATCGTGCCTGTCATGATCGCGGCCGCCACCTTCGGCGTGATCGCCTATCTTGCCGGCAACGCGGTTTTCGCCAATTACCTGCAGATCAATTTCGTGCCCGGCACGGGTGAACTCGCCGTCATCGTCGGCGCCGTCATCGGCGCGGGTCTCGGCTTCCTGTGGTTCAACGCGCCGCCCGCCGCCATCTTCATGGGCGATACGGGTTCGCTGGCGCTCGGCGGCCTCATCGGCTCCATCGCCGTTGCCACCAAGCACGAGATCGTCATGGTCATCGTCGGCGGCCTGTTCGTCATGGAGACGCTGTCGGTCATCATCCAGGTGTTCTGGTTCAAGCGCACCGGCCGGCGCGTCTTCCTGATGGCGCCGATCCATCACCATTTCGAGAAAAAGGGCTGGACGGAAAGCCAGGTGGTCATCCGTTTCTGGATCATCTCCGTTGGCCTCGCGCTGCTCGGCCTCGCCACCCTGAAGCTGAGGTGAGCGATGATCCCAGTCACGTCGTTTAGGGGTAAGAAAGTCGCTCTCTTCGGGCTCGGCGGTTCCGGTCTCGTCACTGCTCGGGCGCTGGTTGCCGGCGGTGCGGACGTCGTGGCTTTCGACGACAATCCCGACAGCGTGGCGAAGGCTGAGGCCGAAGGCATCACAACTGCGGATCTCCACACGATTGACTGGTCTTCCTTTTCCTCCTTCGTGCTGGCACCGGGTGTTCCCCTGACGCATCCGAAGCCGCATTGGTCGGTGGACCTTGCGAAGGCGGCGGGCGTCGAAGTGATCGGCGATATCGAGCTTTTCATCCGTGAGCGGCGTGCGCATGCGCCGGATTGCCCTTTCATTGCGATTACCGGCACCAACGGCAAGTCGACGACAACGGCGCTGATCGCCCACATTCTCAACGCTTCGGGCCGCGATACGCAACTCGGCGGCAATATCGGCACGGCTGTGCTGAGCCTCGATCCGCCGAAGGCACAACGTTTCTATGTGGTGGAATGCTCGTCCTACCAGATCGATCTGGCACCGACGATCAATCCGACCGCCGGTATCCTGCTCAATCTCACGCCTGACCATCTCGACCGTCACGGCACGATGCAGCATTATGCCGACGTCAAGGAACGGCTGGTGGCCGGCAGCGGCACGGCCATTGTCGGCGTGGATGACAGTCATTCGACGCTGATTGCCGACCGTATCGAGCGTGCTGGCGTCAAGGTTGAGCGCATCTCCAAGCGCAATGTCGTTTCCGAAGGTCTCTATGCCGAAAGCAGCCGGATCCTCAGGGCGCATGGCGGCACGTCTTCGCTGCTGGTCGATCTCGACGGTATCCAGACCTTGCGCGGCAGTCACAATGCGCAGAATGCGGCGGCGGCGATTGCGGCCTGCCTCGCGGTCGGCGTGTCGGAAGATGAGGTTCGTGCCGGCCTCAAGTCCTTCCCGGGCCTCAAGCACCGCATGCAGCCGGTCGGCCGGCGTGGCAACGTTACTTTCGTCAATGACAGCAAGGCTACCAATGCCGATGCGGCAGCGCCGGCACTTTCGAGTTTCGACCGCATTTACTGGATCGCCGGTGGTCTGCCCAAGGCGGGCGGCATCACCAGTCTTTCGACGCTCTTCCCGCGCATCGCCAAGGCCTATCTGATTGGCGAGGCGGCGGCGGAATTTGCAGCGACGCTCGGCGAGGCGGTGCCTTACGAAATATCCGGCACGCTGGACAAGGCTGTGCAGCACGCGGCAGCGGATGCGGAAAAAGATGCGACGGCCGGCAATGTCGTGATGTTATCCCCGGCTTGCGCAAGCTTCGATCAATATAAGAACTTTGAGATCAGAGGTGATTCGTTCGTCGCGCAGGTCGCGGCGCTCGACGGTGTGACGATGCTCGTCCACTCTGGAAAAGGGGGCTGAAGGCCATGGTAAGCCGAGTTGATCGCGGTCCGGTCGCGGAGTGGTTCTGGACCATCGACCGTTTCTTTCTGGCGGCGTTCATCGCGCTGATGGGCATCGGCCTGATGCTGTCCTTTGCGGCATCGCCGGCGGTTGCCGAGCGCATCGGTCTCAACAGCTTCTTCTTCGTCGAGCGCCAGGCGATGTTCATGGTGCCGTCACTGGCAATCATGGTTGGCCTTTCCTTCCTGTCACCCCGTCAGGTCAGGCGTGTGGCGGTCATCATGTTGATTGTCGCACTGTTGATGATGATCTTCGCGCTGTTCTTCGGCATCGAGGTCAAGGGCGCGCGGCGCTGGATTTCCATCGGCAGCTTCTCGATCCAGCCTTCGGAATTCATGAAGCCGGCCTTCGTCATCGTCTGTGCATGGCTGTTTGCGGAGCGGGCGCGCCATCCTGAAATTCCGGGCAATCTCTTCGCCATTATCACCTTCGGCATCGTGGCCGCACTTCTGATCGCCCAGCCGGACTTCGGTCAGACAATCCTGACATCTGTGGTCTGGGGCGGCATGTTCTTCATGGCCGGCGTGCCGTGGTTCTGGATCATCATGCTCGGTGGTCTCGGTGTCGGCGGCATTGTGACCGCCTATCTCATGCTGCCGCACGTTGCAGGCCGTATCGACCGGTTCTGGACGGGCGAGGGCGATACGTTTCAGGTGGATACTGCACGCGAGGCGATCATCCGCGGTGACTGGTTCGGTCGCGGACCGGGCGAAGGTATCGTCAAGCGCATCATTCCAGACAGCCATACCGACTTCATCTTCTCGGTGGCGGCGGAAGAATTCGGTATCGTTTTCTGCATGTTCCTGGTGGCGATCTTCGCCTTCATCGTGCTGCGCGGGCTTTCGCATGCCTTCAAGGAAAAAGACGATTTCTGCCGTTTTGCCGTGGCCGGTCTGGTCCTTCAAATCGGCATGCAGTCGATGATCAATATCGGCGTCAATCTGGAGCTGATGCCCGCCAAGGGTATGACGCTGCCGCTGATTTCCTATGGCGGTTCGTCGATGATGGCGATCTGCGTCACGGCCGGCTTCCTTCTGGCGCTGACACGCCATAGACCTGAAAAGCGGGCGCAGGAGCGCAGCTTCTTCCGCGTCGGTTCCGGCGTTCCTGCGGAGTAAACGATCATGAGCAAGGGTGTTGTTCTTCTTGCCGCCGGTGGAACCGGCGGCCATGTGTTTCCGGCGGAAGCCCTGGCGCATACGCTGAAGGCACGCGGTTATCAGGTGCATCTCGTCACCGACAGCCGCGCCGAGCGTTATGCCGGCAAGTTCCCGGCCGATGAAATTCACGTCGTGCCTTCAGCCACCATCGGCTCTAAGAACCCGATTTCGGTCGTGCGGTCGCTCTGGAAACTGTGGGTGGGCCTGCGCGCCGCCCGCCGGCTGGTGACGAAACTGAAACCGGTTGCGGTTGTCGGTTTCGGCGGTTATCCCACCGTGCCGCCACTGCTGGCCTCGACCGGGCTTGGCGTCCCCTCGATCATTCACGAGCAGAATGCGGTGATGGGCCGCGCCAACAAGGCGCTGGCTGCCCGCGTGAAGGCAATCGCCGGTGGCTTCCTGCCGCCCGCCAACGGCCAATATTCCGACAAGACGGTGGCGACTGGCAATCCAGTGCGCCCGGCGGTGCTTGCGGCGTCCGAAATTCCCTATACGCCTTCGCAGACGGGCGAGACCTTCCAGCTTGTGGTTTTCGGCGGCAGCCAGGGCGCGCAGTTCTTTTCGAGCGCCGTTCCGGCAGCGATCTGCCTGATGAAGGACGAGCAGCGCAAGCGTATCGTCGTGACCCAGCAGGCGCGCCCTGAAGACAAGGAGAGCGTCATCGCCTCCTACCAGAAGCTTGGCGTGAAGGCTGACGTTTCGCCCTTCTTTGGCGATATGGCCTCGCGCATCGGTGAGGCCGATCTCGTTATCAGCCGCTCGGGCGCTTCTACCGTATCGGAGCTTTCGGTGATCGGCCGTCCGTCGATCCTCGTTCCCTATCCGCATGCGCTGGACCATGATCAGGCGGCGAATGCGGCCGCACTTTCGGCAGCCGGCGGGGCAAGCGTCATCAAGCAGGCGGAACTGTCGCCGCAGAAGCTTTCCAGCCTGTTGTCGTCGGCGCTTTCCGAGCCGGATCGTCTTTCGGCAACGGCAGCAGCGGCCAAGGCGACCGGAAAACCGCATGCGGCGGATGTGCTGGCCGATCTGGTCGAGGCGATTGCCGAAGGCCGGTCCGTACAGGAATTCAAGAAGAAGAATGAAGGAGTTGGGGCATGAAGATGCCGAAAGCCATAGGCCTTGTGCATTTCATCGGCATAGGCGGGATCGGCATGAGCGGCATTGCCGAGGTGCTTCACAATCTCGGCCATCGCGTTCAGGGGTCGGATCAGGCCGACAGCGCCAATGTGCAGCGCCTGCGCGACAAGGGTATCGAGGTTTTTGTCGGCCATACCGCCGACAATCTCGGTGATGCCGAGGTCGTGGTCGTTTCCACCGCCATCAAGAAGAACAATCCGGAACTCATTGCCGCCCGCGAAAAGCACCTGCCGATCGTTCGCCGCGCCGAAATGCTGGCCGAGCTGATGCGTTTCCGCAATGCCATCGCCATCGGCGGCACCCACGGCAAGACCACGACCACCTCCATGGTCGCGACGCTGCTCGAAGCCGGCAATCTCGATCCGACCGTTATCAATGGCGGCATCATCAATGCCTATGGCACCAATGCCCGCATGGGCGAGGGTGAGTGGATGGTGGTGGAGGCTGACGAATCCGACGGCACCTTCCTGAAGCTGCCGGCCGATGTGGCCGTCATCACCAATATCGATCCGGAACACCTGGATCATTACGGCAATTTCGACGCCGTGCGCGCTGCGTTCCGGCAGTTTGTCGAGAACGTGCCGTTCTACGGTTTCGGCGTGATGTGCCTCGATCATCCTGAAGTGCAGGCGCTGGTCGGCCGGATCGAGGACCGCAAGGTCATCACATACGGTGAGAACCCGCAGGCGGATGTGCGATTTTCGAATGTCCGCATCGATGGTACGCGGTCGATTTTCGACGTGGAAATTCGCCGTCGCCGCACCGGCAAGATATTCTCCTTCAAGGATCTCGTCCTGCCGATGCCCGGCCGCCACAATGTGTCGAATGCGACGGCGGCGATTGCCGTTGCCAATCGTCTTGGCATTTCGGAGGCGGACATCAAGAAGGGCCTCGCCTCCTTTGCCGGGGTCAAGCGTCGCTTCACGCTGACGGGCGAAGCCAATGGCGTCCAGGTCTTTGACGATTACGGTCATCATCCCGTTGAGATCAAGGCCGTTCTGGCGGCGGCGCGGGAGGCCTGCAAAGGCCGCATCATCGCCGTGCACCAGCCGCATCGTTACAGCCGTCTTTCCAGCCTGTTCGATGATTTCGCGCATTGTTTTAACGATGCCGATACGATTATTCTTGCTCCGGTCTATGCTGCGGGCGAAGATCCGATTGAAGGCGCAAGCTCGGAAGCGCTGGTTTCGGCCATCAAGGCCGCAGGCCACCGCGACGCCCGTTTCCTCGAAAAACGGGAAGACCTTGCGTCGCAGGTCGCAGCCATTGCGAAGCCGGGTGATTTTGTGGTTCTCTTGGGGGCTGGAAATATCACACAATGGGCAGCCGCGCTGCCTTCGGAATTGAAGAGCATATCAGGAAAGTCTGAATGAGACAGGTCGATGGGGTTAAATTGCTGGGGAGGCTCGGCGAAGGGGTAAATGAACTGAGGGGACGTCTGACACCGGATGCGCCCATGGACCGCGTGACGTGGTTCAGAGCCGGCGGTCTTGCGGAGGTCATGTTCCAGCCGCACGACACGGATGATCTGATTGCCTTCCTGAAAATTCTGCCGGAAGACGTGCCGTTGACCGTGGTCGGCGTCGGCTCGAACCTGCTGGTGCGTGATGGTGGCATTCCGGGCGTTGTCGTGCGCCTCTCCGCCAAGGGCTTCGGCTCGGTGGAGCTTGCGGGCGAAAACCGCATCAAGGCGGGTGCGATCTGCCCGGACAAGCACATTGCGGCCATGGCCATGGATAATGGCATCGGCGGCTTCCATTTCTATTACGGCATTCCCGGCTCCATCGGTGGTGCGCTACGCATGAATGCGGGCGCCAATGGCGGCGAGACGCGTGAACGGGTGGTGGAAGTCTATGCGGTCGACCGTCAGGGCAACCAGCATGTGCTTTCCAACGCGGATATGGGCTACAGCTACCGCCATTCCGGCGCCGATGCGGGCCTGATCTTCACCGGCGCGCTGTTTGAAGGTTACCCGGAAGACAAGGCGAAGATCCGTGCGGATATGGACGCCGTGCGGCATCACCGCGAGACCGTGCAGCCGATCCGCGAACAGACGGGTGGTTCGACCTTCAAGAATCCCGAAGGTCATTCCGCCTGGGAACTGATTGACGAGGCCGGCGGCCGTGGCCTTGTCATCGGCGGGGCGCAGATGTCGTCGCTGCATTGCAATTTCATGATCAATACCGGTCATGCGACCGGTTATGATCTGGAATATCTGGGCGAGACCATCCGCAGGCGTGTGTTCGAGAAATCGGGCATCCGGCTGGAATGGGAAATCAAGCGCCTCGGCCTTTTCATGCCGGGCCGTGAAGTGGAGCCGTTCCTCGGGGCGTAAGCCTCGGTGAATGCTGCTTATTACAAGAAAATTTTGCTTTTGATCGACCGTTACGTGTATCGTAACGGTCGATCAATTTTTTTACTGTATTGTTTGGAGAAATATTTTATTGATCCGGGATTAGGTCTCGTTCCTCGAATATTGTATTGTTTTTTATTAGGAAATACTAACGGAAATACGTGATCTGGGTGCCTTTGAGCATGATGTTGGGTCTTTGGAAAAAACCGATCGAAATGATGAGCTTTTCGGTCGCTACGCTGGAAGGTCGGCGTCGGCTTGAGCCTCTGGAGTTCTCCATCCGTATCGCGTGCCTGGTGACGGTCATTGTCATCCTGATGTGCACGGGTGGCCTGATGCTCCTGGCGCAGTTCGGGCTGGTGACCGATCTCGTCAACGGGATCGTGTTGAGCGTGACGCTTGGCGGGGCCGTGGCGTTTACCGTCACGTTGCTGGTCTGCTGGCTGAATGCGAGGGAAGTGCAAATCCTCGTGCAATCCCACGAACGCTTCCTGCATCTGAGCCATACGGACGCCCTGACCGGCCTTAGCAACCGGCTCGGCCTCTATGCGGCATGCGCCAAACTCGGCAGCGACTACTGCGTCGCCTTTCTCGATATCGATCATTTCAAATCGGTGAACGACAGGTACAGCCATCTTGTCGGCGATCTCGTCATCTCAAGTGTTGCCAGTAGGATAAGGGAGAATTTCGATCCTCCCGCGCATGTCGCGCGCCTGGGTGGCGAGGAATTTGTGGTTGTCCAGGAGACCAGCCGGTTGGCTTTCCTGCAAATGTGCGAGAGGGTGCGCGCAGCCGTCGCGACGACGCCGGTGGAGCACCAGGGCCTGCGGATCACGGTGACAATTTCGATTGGTGTTGCTTTTCGCGGCGACGCCGAAATCTTCGACAAGGTCATGCATAATGCCGATCTCGCGCTTTATCGGGCCAAGGGCGCAGGACGCAATCGCGTCTGCATGAGCGGTCATGTCGAGCGGCGCCAGGCCGTGGCTTAAGCAGAAATAGGCAAGGAAAAGCCCGCGAAACTTCCGTTTCGCGGGCTTTTTACCATCGATAGTCTGGGATCAGACTTCGTCCTTGCGGGACAGAAGAATGCAGGCCAGCGTGATGAGGGCCGATACGCAGAGGTAATAACCGACATAACCCATGCCGTAATTCACCTGCAGCCATGTGGCGATGTAAGGCGCCAGCGATGCGCCGAAGATGCCGGCCATGTTGAAGGTGATGGATGAGCCGGTGTAGCGCACGCGGGTCGGGAAGGGGGCGGCAAGCGCCGTGCCGATCAGGCCGTAGGTCATGCCCATCAGCATCATCGCCAGAGCCGCGAAGACGAAGATCGAGCCTTCGCCGCCGGTCATCAAGCTGGGCAGCAGGAACGAGAACAGGCCGATCAGTATCGTTGTCACGATCAGGACTTCGCGACGGCCGAATTTCTCGGCGAGCTTGCCGGCGACCGGGATGAAGATGCCAAAGACGATGGAGCCGAGAATCTGAACTTCCAGCGCGTCGAGGAACGGAATTTTCAGAACCTTGACGTTGTAAGACAGCAGATAGGCGGTGCCGATATAGAACAGCACGAAGGTGGCCAGCGCCACGAAGGTGCCGAGTGCGAGGCTGCGCTTGTGGTTGCGGAACAGTTCCGCAATCGGCACGGCCACACGCTCTTCCTTTTCGATTGCCTTCTGGAAGTCAGGCGTTTCGGTGATCGACAGGCGAACCCACATGCCGACCGCGATCAGGATGATCGAGGCGACGAAGGGAATGCGCCAGCCCCAGCCAAGCAGCGCTTCCTGCGACATGAAGTGAAGCAGGACCCAGAAGACGCCGGAGGAGAGGAACAGGCCGACGGGCGCGCCAAGCTGCGGGAACATGCCGTACCAGCTGCGTTTGCCGGGCGGGGCGTTTTCCGTGGCGAGCAACACTGCACCGCCCCATTCTCCACCAAGGCCAAAACCCTGGCCGAAGCGGCAAAGCGCGAGCAGCAGCGGCGCCAGAACGCCTGCTGTCTCATAGGTCGGCAGCAGGCCGATCACGACCGTCGACACGCCCATGGTGAGGAGAGCTGCGACAAGCGTCGCCTTGCGGCCAACGCGGTCACCATAATGGCCGAAAACGACCGCGCCGAGCGGGCGGGCGAAAAAGGCGATGGAGAAGGTGGCGAAGGATGCCAGAAGCGCCGTCGTCGGGTCGCTGTTCGGGAAGAACAGGGCCGGGAACACGAGCACTGCGGCCGTGGCGTAAACGTAAAAATCGAAAAACTCGATGGTCGTGCCGACCAGGCTGGCAGTGAGAACTCGTGCAGGCGAATTTGTCTTTACAACGTTCGAATTGCCAGCTGTCGACGATACCCGAGATACCGCGTCAGTCATGGTTTGGGTTCCATTTCAGATGATTGGAATGTCATGCCTTAAGAAGGCGATGTCTGCGTTAACGCAATTTTTGTTCCTATGGAATGCTAAAAAAGAAATAATGCAAATAATGTGATTGTTGAACACGGCAGGCCTAGCAGCGCGCTGCCGGTCATGGTGCTGCGATTGAGAGACTGATTCAGGCCGCGGATTTAAAATGCTGAAACGCCAGATAATTTTGTCTGGGGAATAAGCCCGCCTGTTAACGTTTCGACCTTGCCTTCATTGCGAAGTGGCGAACCCGCAAGGGCGGTTTTATTTCCGATCATTGAAAACCTGCATGTTGCAATCCGTGCAACTCTCTGATTCCAAGGAGGGAATCCGGATCGATGCTGATTCTTTAACGGAACTCGGCATGTTGGACGCGGCGGTTAACGAAAGTAAACGATTCATTAACCTTAATGGCGTTTAACTGATCTCAAGGATCATGTGCCAGAATCACCGTCCGTTTCATTCGGTCGGTTCGGGCGTGGTTCGTAACGGAGAGTTGGTGTCAGAGGGTTCGATGGGCGGCAAGCACGTAGCTGTTCTTTTGGGTGGATTTTCGTCGGAGCGGCCGGTCAGCCTGTCGTCGGGCAATGCCTGCGCACTCGCGCTTGAGGGCGAGGGTTACAAGGTCACCCGTGTCGATGTGGGGCGCGATATCGCTGCCGTACTCGACGAACTGCGCCCGGATGTCGCCTTCAATGCGCTGCACGGGCCCTTCGGTGAGGACGGCACCATTCAGGGCATCCTCGAATATCTCGCCATTCCCTATACACATTCCGGCGTTCTTGCCTCCGCACTTGCCATGGACAAGGCGCAGGCCAAGAAAGTGGCCGCGGCTGCCGGCGTTCCGGTTGCTGCCGAGCGCGTCATGAACCGCTTCGATTTCACCACCGAACACCCGCTTGCGCCGCCCTATGTGGTGAAGCCGGTGCGCGAAGGTTCGAGCTTCGGTGTCGTGATCGTCAAGGAAGACCAGTCGCATCCACCGCAGATCCTTACCTCGTCGGAATGGCGTTATGGCGATCAGGTCATGGTCGAGCGCTATATCCACGGCCGTGAACTGACCTGCGGTGTGCTTGATGGCGAAGCGCTTGGCGTTACCGAAGTGGTGCCGCTTGGTCACAATTTCTATGATTATGACGCGAAATACGCGGCGGGTGGCTCGAAACATGTCATTCCCGCAGAAATTTCACCGAAAATTTACCAAAAGATTCAAACATTGGCGGTTATGGCGCATCAGGCGATCGGGTGCCGTGGCGTAAGCCGTTCAGACTTTCGTTACGACGACCGCTTCTCAGAAGATGGCGAAGTTATCTGGCTTGAAGTGAATACGCAGCCGGGCATGACGCCGACCTCCCTGGTGCCGGAAATGGCGGCCCATGCTGGCCGCTCCTTTGGTGACCTTGTCAGCTGGATGGTGGAGGACGCTTCGTGTTTGCGGTGACCGGCAAAAAGTCGACGGCAAAAAAGCGCGAGCAATATGCGGCGACGGCCAATGCCGACGATCGCAGGGTGCTGCCGCGTCCGCTGCGTCGCTTCGTGCGTTTCGGTGTCAGCCTTGCGACCGGGCGCATTCATATTCCCGCCCATACCGGCACGATTTCCGCCGTCGCCTTTTACGCGATGATCGGGCTTTACGGCATGTCGCTCGGCGGCCACACCAATATCGTCACCCAGACCACGACCTCGGCCGCCGGTTTCGCGGTTGAGGACGTGAAGGTCTCCGGCAATCTGCAGACTTCGGAAATTGATGTCTTCCAGCTTCTCGGCCTCGATGGCAGCACTTCTTTGATCGCACTCGATATCGACGCGGCGCGCCGCAAGCTCGTGCAGCTTCCCTGGGTGGAAGATGTCGATATCCGCAAGGTGTATCCGAAGACTATCGAGGTTCGCCTGAAGGAACGCCAGGCCTTCGGCATATGGCAGCACGGCACGGAACTGTCGTTGATCGAAAAGAGCGGCAGTGTCATCGCGCCGCTGCGTGACAATAAATTCGCTGCCCTGCCGCTCTTCGTCGGACGTGACGCGGAAACGGGTGCCGCTGGTTTCGTCGAGCAGCTGGCCGACTGGCCGGAAATCCGCAACCGTGTTCGCGCCTATGTGCGTATTGCCGGCCGCCGCTGGGATCTGCATCTCGATAACGGCATCGTCGTCAAGCTGCCGGAAGAAAACCTGCCGCAGGCGCTGCAATTGCTGGCGCGGCTCGATCTCGAGGAAAAGGTACTGTCGCGCGATGTCGCAGCGGTGGACCTCAGACTGACGGACCGCACCACGATCCAGTTGACCGAAGGCGCTGCCGAACGCCGCCAGACCGCGGTAGATGCACGCACCAAGGCTCTCAAGAAAGCGGAGAAGAACACATGAGCTTTTTCGGTTCTTCCCATTTCGGCCTGCCTCGGCTGAAGCCGCTTTCTTCCAAGCGCAGCCACATCGTCTCGGTGCTCGACATCGGCTCGACGAAGGTCGTGTGCATGATCGGCCGGCTGACACCACGCCAGGAAAGCGAAATCCTGCCGGGCCGTACCCATAAGGTCGAAATCATCGGCATCGGCCACCAGCGCTCGCGCGGCGTGAAGTCAGGTGTGATCGCCGATCTCGATGCGCTGGAAGGCGTCATTCGTCTCGCAGTCGATGCGGCCGAGCGTATGGCGGGCCTTACCGTCGACAGCCTGATCGTCAATGTTTCTGCCGGACGGCTGGCAAGCGATATCTACACTGCGAGCATCGATCTCGGTGGCCAGGAAGTGGAAGCAAGCGACCTGCGCAAGGTTCTGGTGGCGGCAAGCCAGCAGTCCATGCGCCAGGACCGGGCGATCCTGCATTCGCTGCCAACAGGTTATTCGCTGGACGGCGAGCGCGGCATTCGCGATCCGCTGTCGATGTATGGCGATCTTCTCGGCGTCGACATGCATGTGGTGACCGTGGAGCGCACGGCGCTGAAGAACCTCGAGCTTTGCGTCAACCGCGCGCATCTGTCCGTCGAAGGCATGGTGGCGACGCCCTATGCCAGCGGTCTGGCGGCGCTGGTGGACGATGAAGTCGAACTCGGCTGTGCCGCCATCGACATGGGTGGTGGCACCACGACGATCTCGGTTTTCGCCGAAGGCCGGCTCATCCACACCGACGCGATCGGCCTTGGCGGCCATCATGTTACGACAGATCTTGCACGTGGCCTCTCGACACGAATCGAAGATGCGGAGAGACTGAAGGTGGTGCATGGTTCGGCTTTGCTGAATGGCGCGGATGAGCGCGACATGATTTCGATCCCGCCGATTGGCGAAGATGATCGCGATCAACCATCGCAAGTTTCAAGAGCACTTGTAACCCGCATCGTGCGGGCGCGTATCGAAGAGACGCTGGAATTGATCCGTGATCGTATCCAGAAGTCCGGCTTCAGCCCCATCGTGGGCAAGCGTGTCGTCCTGACCGGCGGCGCAAGCCAGCTGACGGGGTTGCCGGAAACGGCACGGCGCATTCTCGCCCGCAACGTTCGTATCGGCCGCCCCATGGGCGTGGCCGGTCTTCCGGTAGCGGCCAAGGGACCGGCATTTTCAACCGCCTGCGGACTGATGATCTATCCGCAGGTGGCGGACATCGAAATTCATGCGGCGCAAGGCGGAATGTTTTCGCCGTTTGGCAACGGTAGCGGCCGGATCGCCCGGGTGGGGCAATGGCTGAAAGAGAGTTTTTGAGTGGCCTCGTGGCGTAAGCCGGAGGTTTCTGAGTTGAGTTTTCAAGAATCGGCCAGCGGGGCGATGCGGCCAGAGAAAGAAGGAATGGTAAAATGACGATACAGCTGCAAAAGCCTGATATCACCGAGCTGAAGCCACGCATTACCGTTTTCGGTGTTGGTGGCGGTGGCGGTAACGCTGTCAACAACATGATCACGGCTGGCCTCCAGGGCGTCGACTTCGTCGTCGCCAACACGGATGCGCAGGCTCTGACCATGACAAAGGCGGATCGGGTCATCCAGCTCGGCGTCAACGTCACCGAGGGTCTCGGCGCCGGTTCCCAGCCGGAAGTCGGCCGCGCTGCCGCTGAAGAATGCATCGATGAGATCATCGATCACCTGAACGGCACTCACATGTGCTTCGTAACCGCCGGCATGGGCGGCGGCACCGGTACGGGTGCTGCTCCTGTTGTCGCGCAGGCGGCCCGCAACAAGGGCATCCTGACGGTCGGCGTCGTCACCAAGCCTTTCCATTTCGAAGGCGGTCGCCGCATGCGTCTTGCCGAACAGGGCATCGAGGAACTGCAGAAGTCCGTCGATACGCTGATCGTCATTCCGAACCAGAACCTCTTCCGCATTGCCAACGATAAGACGACCTTTGCCGACGCCTTCGCCATGGCTGACCAGGTTCTCTACTCCGGCGTTGCCTGCATCACCGATCTGATGGTGAAGGAAGGTCTCATCAACCTCGACTTCGCCGACGTTCGCTCGGTCATGCGTGAAATGGGCCGCGCAATGATGGGTACCGGCGAGGCTTCCGGTCCGGGCCGCGCAATGCAGGCTGCGGAAGCGGCCATCGCCAACCCGCTGCTCGACGAAACCTCGATGAAGGGCGCACAGGGCCTGCTGATCTCCATCACCGGCGGTCGCGACCTTACCCTGTTCGAAGTCGACGAAGCAGCGACCCGTATTCGCGAAGAAGTCGATCCGGATGCCAACATCATCCTCGGCGCGACCTTCGACGAAGCTCTGGAAGGTCTCATCCGCGTCTCCGTCGTGGCCACGGGCATTGACCGCGTTGCCGGCATCGGCGAACAGAATGTTGCCGAAATGCGCGCTGCTGCTGCGAAGCCGCTTATCCGTCCTTCCGCGGCCGTTGCTCCCGCTCCGGCCGCAGTTCAGCCTGCACATGCAGTATCGCAGGCACCAAAGACCGTAGACCAGATCGCCCAGACCATCCGTTCGGCAGAAGCTGAAATGGAACGCGAACTCGGTTTTGCCGCTCACCAGCAGCCGTCTCAGGACTTCCGTCCGCAGAGCAAGCTGTTCGCATCGTCCCCGGCTGAAGCGCCGGCGGCTCTTCGCCCGGCCCAGCCGGTTCAGCAGGCCGCTCCGGCACCGGTTGCTCCGGCACCCGTGTACCATGCACCGGAACAGGTTGCCGCTCCGGCTCCGCGCATGCAGCAGCCGCAGGCACCGGTCTACCAGGAGCCTGCTCCGGTTGCCCGCCAGCCCGAGCCGGTACGCATGCCGAAGGTCGAGGACTTTCCGCCGGTTGTGAAGGCCGAGATGGATCACCGTGATCGCGCTACTCCTGCCGCCCAGGAAGAGCGTGGCCCGATGGGTCTTCTGAAGCGCATCACCAACTCGCTTGGTCGCCGCGAAGAGGAAGAAGTTCCCTCCGACATGATGGATGCGCCGAGCATGGCGCCGCAGCGCCGCGCGCCGCTTTCGCCGGAAGCAAGCCTCTACGCACCGCGTCGTGGCCAGCTTGACGACCACGGCCGTGCGACGCCTTCCTCGTCCAGCCATCACGACGACGATCAGCTGGAAATCCCGGCCTTCCTGCGCCGCCAGTCCAACTAAAGGCGATTCCATACGCTCTTCGAAACGCCCGGATCTCACGATCCGGGCGTTTTGTTTATTTTACGTTATTAACACTAAATTAATTTGCGTTTTCAATGGCTTGTGCATGTAACAATCCGAAACGAACAGTGATTTGTCGTGGCACCTTCATGTGCGTATGTATGAGGCTGGGTAAGGGAAAATACGGACTTGGCCGGTTGCCAAAACCGGCTTGAAAACTTGAACGGCGCTTCACCAAACGGCGCGGTTTGCAAAACAAGGCATAGACGCATGACCATCGGACTGCTCGGATTTCAGACAACTATCGCACATGCTGTTCAGCTTAAAGGCATTGGCGTGCATTCCGGCAATCCGGTGTCGATGACGTTCCAGCCCGCGGAAGCCGGAACGGGCATTTTGTTTCAGCGCCTTCACGACAATGGCAGCGTCACTGAGTTGAAGGCGGTTTCGGCCAATGTCGGCAATACCGATCTGTGCACCGTGCTCGGCCGTTCGCTATCCCAGTCAGTGGCGACGATCGAGCACGTCATGGCCGCCATCTACGCCATGGGCCTCGACAACCTCATCGTTGAAGTCGACGGTCCGGAAGCGCCGATCATGGACGGCAGCTCCGCTCCTTTCATCGAGGCGATCGAATCGGTCGGTATCAAGAATCTCGGTGTGAAGCGTCGTTACATCCGCGTCACCAAGCCGGTGCGCATCGATTCGGGTGCTTCCTGGGCGGAATTCCGCCCCTATGACGGCACACGTTTCGAAGTGGATATCGATTTCGACACACCGCTGATCGGCAGGCAGTCCTGGAAGGGTGATCTGACGGCAGAGACGTTCAAGAATGAACTGTCGCGCGCCCGCACTTTCGGCTTCATGCGTGACGTGGAGCGTCTGTGGGCGGCCGGTTATGCGCTCGGTTCCTCGCTTGAAAATTCGGTCGTCATCTCCGACGACAACAGCGTCATCAACATGGAAGGCCTGCGTTACGCCAAGGACGAATTCGTCCGTCACAAGACGCTGGACGCCGTGGGCGACCTGGCACTTGCAGGTGCGCAGTTCATCGGCTGCTACCGTTCCTATCGCGGCGGCCACAAGGTCAACGCGAATGCACTGAAGGCGCTGCTGAGCGACCCTTCGGCCTATGAGATCGTCGAAGCGCCGGCTGCCCGCAATCAGGTGCGCGCCCGCGAATTCGTGGCGGTCAACATGCCGGAATTTGCACCCTGGTCTGCGTAAATTTATTTGCAGGCTATCAATTGACAGAAAAAGCCGCTCCCCTTGGGGCGGCTTTTTTGTGAGGCGGGGCAGGAAGTTGCATGTTATCGCCCGATAATCGTGCGATTGCATGGGCCGATGCCATAAAAATGCGTTAATGCGTCATCATTGCGTTGCCCTGCGGATGCTTTTATGGCTAGAACGCCAGTGCAAAGCCGATGCTTATGTATTTGCGCGGGAAGTGGGAACTGTCGAATGAAGCATGTAGGGTCTGGTGCAATGAAGGGTACGATGCGGGGGATCGCCGTTTCGTTGATGTTGGTCGGCGCAAGTGTCGTCGTCACGGCCTGCCAGTCCGATCCGGATATCGACATTACCAAGCTCGGTGTCGAGACCGATCCGCCTGACGTTCTGTACAAGCAGGGGCTTGCCAACATGAACGCCGGTAACATGACGGAAGCCTCACGCAAGTTCGAGGCGATCGACAAGCAGTACCCCTTCACCGAATGGGGCCAGAAGGCGCTTGTCATGCAGACCTTCATTGCCACGCGCACCAACAAGAACGATGTGGCCATCACCTCCGGCAGCCGTTTCCTGCGTCAGTATCCGCGCTCCAAGGATGCCGCCTATGTTCAATACATGATCGGCCTTGCCTATTCGAAGCAGATTTCCGACGTCACGCAGGACCAGCGCGCCGCGCAGCGGACGATCGAAGCGATGAACAAGGTCGTCAACGACTATCCGTCGTCGGAATATGTCGCCGATGCACAGGCCAAGATTCGTTTCGCCCGCGACCAGCTCGCCGGCCGTGAAATGCAGGTCGGTCGTTATTACCTTGAGCGCAAGGAATATCTCGCCGCCGTTTCGCGTTTCCGCATCGTCATCGAGCAGTACCAGAACACCAACCAGATCGAGGAAGCGCTGGCGCGTCTGACCGAAGCCTATTACGCAATGGGCCTGGTGGACGAAGCGCAGACTGCGGCTGCCGTTCTCGGTAACAACTATCCCGACAGCCAATGGTATGCAGATTCCTACAAGCTGCTGAAGGGCCAAGGCCTGGAGCCGCGTGAAAACAAGGGGTCCTGGATTTCGCGCGCCGGCAAGAAGCTTATCGGCGCCTGAGACGGGGCATAGGCCATGCTGGTCCAGCTCTCGATACGCGATATCGTTCTGATTGAAAGGCTCGACCTCAGTTTTGAGGCGGGCCTTTCCGTGTTGACGGGCGAGACGGGTGCCGGCAAATCCATCCTGCTTGACAGTCTTTCGCTTGCACTTGGCGGTCGTGGTGATGGCGGCCTTGTGCGCCATGGCGAAGACAAGGGGCAGGTGACTGCCACGTTCGAAGTCCCCAACAATCATCCGACGCGGCTTCTTCTGCGGGAAAACGGTCTCGATGACGACGGCGACCTAATTTTTCGCCGCGTGCAATCCTCCGACGGACGTACCAAGGCCTATATCAACGATCAGGCCATCAGCGTGCAGATGATGCGGCAGCTCGGGCAATTGCTGGTGGAAATTCACGGCCAGCATGATGACCGTGCGCTTGTCGATACCGATGCCCACCGCACGCTGCTGGATGCCTTTGCCGGGCTGAGCGATGAGGCCCGCGCCGTTCAGGGTTTCTACCGCACCTGGAAAGACGCCGAGCGCGCCCTGAAGACCCACCGCGCCAAGGTGGAGGCTGCCGCCCGCGAGGCGGATTACCTGCGCTCTTCCGTCGAGGAACTCGAAGGGCTTTCGCCGCGTGACGGCGAGGAGGAGGAGCTTGCCGAGCGCCGGGCGGTGATGCAGAAATCCGAACGCATTGCCGGCGATATCGCCGAAGCCAGCGAGTTTCTGAATGGCAATGCTTCGCCCGTGCCTGTCATCGCATCCATGATGCGCCGGCTTGAGCGCAAGAGCCACGAAGCGCCCGGCCTGCTGGAAGACACCGTGCAGTTGCTGGATGCCGCGCTGGACAGCCTTTCCAATGCACAGATGGAAGTGGAGGCGGCGTTGCGCCGCACCGAATTCGATCCGCGTGAACTGGAGCGGGTGGAGGAGCGACTGTTCGCGCTGCGCGCCGCAGGGCGCAAATATAATGTCGCGGTGCCTGACCTGCCGGCTCTTGCCGAAAAAATGGTGGCTGATCTCGCCGATCTCGATGCCGGTGAGGAAAAGCTTGGCAAGCTGGAGGCCAATCTCGGCGTCGTCAAAAGTGATTTCGACCGTGCCGCCCAGTCACTGTCCGACAAACGCCGCCATGCGGCGGATGCACTTTCCGGTGCTGTGATGGCCGAGCTGCCGGCGCTGAAGCTGGAGCGGGCACGGTTTACCGTCGAGGTCACCTCCGATACCGAGCAGGCGACGGCCGACGGCATCGATACCGTCGAATTCCACGTCCAGACCAATCCGGGCACACGGCCGGGACCGATCATGAAAGTTGCCTCGGGCGGTGAATTGTCCCGCTTCCTGCTGGCTTTGAAGGTTGCGCTGGCGGATCGTGGTTCGGCGCCGACCCTGGTGTTCGATGAAATCGATACGGGTGTTGGTGGTGCCGTGGCGGATGCTATCGGTCAGCGGCTGCGTCGCCTGTCGAAGACGGTGCAGGTTCTCTCCGTCACCCATGCTCCGCAGGTGGCGGCGCGGGCGGCGACCCATCTTTTGATTTCCAAAGGCCCATCCGGCGATGGCAGCGAGCGCATCGCCACCCGTGTTGCGACGATGGAGCCGAAACACCGCACTGAAGAAATCGCCCGCATGCTTGCCGGCGCATCGGTGACCGACGAGGCGAGGGCGGCGGCGGCCCGTCTGCTGGCTGCCAAGGACTGATCCTTCGCCAAAGCGTTGCGAGAGCACCTTCGGCATTGTGGGTCTTGTGAGTCTGGCGGCAAAACTGATTTTATTGCTGTTTTATTTCGGCTAAAAGCGTTCGGTAATTCCGAAAAGAGGCTGCCCATGTCGAAAGACCAGATTCCCGTCGAAAACCTGACTGAGCTTGAAGCCTCTTCCGAGCTGGCATTTCTGGCAGCCGAGCTTGCCCGTCATGACGCGCTTTACCACGGCAAGGACGCGCCGGAGATTTCCGATGCTGACTATGATGCGCTGAAGCGGCGCAATGATGCCATCGAGGCGGCTTTCCCGGCATTGGTGCGGGCTGACAGCCCGTCGAAAAAAGTCGGTTTTACACCGCTGCCAACCTTTGCGCCCATCGTGCATGCCCGCCCGATGCTGTCGCTCGACAATACATTTTCGGAAGAGGACCTGCGCGATTTCGTCAGTTCCGTCTACCGCTTCCTCGGTCATCTGCCTGACGATTCCATCGCATTTACCGCCGAGCCGAAGATTGACGGCCTTTCTATGTCCATTCGTTATGAGAAGGGCAAGCTGAAGACGGCGGCCACACGCGGCGATGGCACGACCGGCGAGAACGTCACCGCCAATATCAGGACCATCAAGGAAATCCCGAACGAATTGCCTTCGGACGCGCCCGATGTGGTGGAGGTGCGTGGCGAGGTCTATATGGCCAAGAGCGACTTCATGGCGCTCAACGCCCAGATGGAGGCCGAGGGCAAGCAGACCTATGTGAACCCGCGCAACACAGCATCCGGTTCGCTGCGCCAGCTCGACGCCAATGTGACGGCAAAACGCAAGCTGCGGTTCTTTGCCTACGCGCTGGGTGAAGTCTCCAACGGCGGCCAGCCGGCGCGGATTGCCGATACGCAATATGGTATCGTCGAGAAGTTCCGGGAGTGGGGATTCCCGGTCAATCCGCTCATGAAGCGATTCACCTCCGCGCAGCAATTGCTTGAGCATTATAATGAAATCGGCGTTGCGCGGCCTGACCTCGATTACGATATTGATGGCGTCGTCTATAAGGTCGACCGGCTCGATCTTCAGGAACGTCTGGGTTTCCGCTCGCGCAGTCCGCGCTGGGCGACCGCGCACAAGTTTCCGGCCGAACAGGCCTTTACCACCGTCGAGAATATCGAAATCCAGGTGGGACGTACCGGTGCCTTGACGCCGGTGGCGCGCCTTACGCCGATCACCGTTGGCGGCGTGGTCGTCACCAATGCGACGTTGCACAATGCCGATTATATCGAAGGCATCGGTAACAGCGGCGAGCGCATTCGCCCTGAGGATCATGACATTCGCATCGGCGATACGGTCATCGTGCAGCGTGCTGGCGATGTCATTCCGCAGGTGCTGGATGTGCTGCTGGAAAAGCGCCCTGCTGAAGCGGTGAAATATGCGTTTCCGGAGAAATGTCCGGTCTGTGGCAGCCATGCGGTGCGCGAACGTAATGAAAAGACCGGCAAGCTCGATTCGGTCACGCGCTGCACCGGCGGTTTCGTCTGCCGGGCGCAGGCGGTGGAGCACTTAAAACATTTCGTCTCGCGAAATGCCTTCGATATTGAAGGGCTGGGCACCAAGCAGATCGATTTCTTCTTCGAAAGCGATGATCCGGCGCTCTCGATCAAGACTGCGCCCGATATCTTTACGCTGAAGGCGCGGCAGGAGGCATCCCACCTGACCAAGCTCGAGAATATTGACGGTTTTGGCAAGGTCAGCGTCAAGAAGCTGTTCGATGCCATCGATGCCCGCCGCGAGATCGATCTGCATCGGCTGATCTTTGCGCTTGGCATCCGTCATGTCGGCGAGACAACGGCGAAGCTTCTGGCGCGTTCCTATGGCACCTACGAACATTTCGAAGAGGCGATGAAGGCGGCGGCGGATCCGGCAAGTGACGCCTGGGCTGAACTCAACAGCATCGACGGTATCGGCGAGGTGGTGGCCCGTGCCATCATCGAGTTCTACAAGGAACCGCGCAATCTCGACGTCATCGACCGGCTGATACGGGAGTTGCAGCCGAAGGAGGCCGAGAAGCCGTCTACCGAAGGCAGTCCTGTGGCGGGCAAGACGGTGGTCTTCACCGGCTCGCTGGAAAAATTCACGCGGGATGAGGCGAAAGCCCGGGCCGAAAGCCTCGGCGCGAAAGTGGCTGGTTCCGTTTCGAAAAAGACGGATATTCTGGTGGCCGGACCGGGGGCGGGCTCCAAGCTTGCCAAGGCGACGGAACTGGGCGTGCAAACCATGGACGAGGATGAGTGGCTGGCGCTGATCGGCGGCTGATCTGCCATCATCGTGGTGTTGTCCTGCACCACCAGAGGTTTGCGCCTGAAACGGGGAACGCATCATGGATGACCGCATTGTCGTCACCATTCAGCAGGTCCGGGCGCTGATTGCCAGCCAGTTTCCGCAATGGGCGGCGCTCGATGTTCGGCCGGTGGAATTGAGCGGCTGGGACAATCGCAGCTTCCGCCTTGGCGACGACATGCTGATCCGCATGCCAAGTGCTGAGCGCTATGTGGCGCAGGTGGAAAAGGAACACCGGTGGCTGCCGGCCCTTGCGCCGTTCCTGCCGGTTCCGATTCCCGCACCCTTGGCGCTTGGACAGCCGGGTGAGGATTATCCGTTCTGCTGGTCCGTCTATCGCTGGCTGAAGGGTGAACCTCTCGCCCGGCAGCTGGACAGCATCGATCTTTCGGCCATCGCCAGCGATGTTGCGGGTTTTTTGAACGCCCTGCATGACATCGATGCTTCGGATGGGCCGCATGCGGGCGCGCATAATTTCCATCGCGGCGGATCGCTGGCGGTCTATGATGGCGAGGCGAGAGCCTCGGCGGCGCGCCTTTCCGATGAGGTGGATCAGGCTTTGGCCATGGAGATATGGCAACTTGCGCTTTCCGGCCATTGGCAGGGGCAGGGCGTGTGGGTGCATGGCGATATTGCCGAGGGCAATCTGCTAGTGGAGGAAGGCCGGTTGTCGGCTGTCATTGATTTCGGCAGTTCCGGAGTCGGCGATCCGTCGTCCGACCTCATTCTCGCGTGGAATGTGCTTGATGCGGAAAGCCGGGCTGTTTTTCGCCGGGCGCTGGGTCTGGATGAGGCCACATGGCAGCGCGGGCGCGGCTGGGCACTGTGGAAGGCGCTGATCGTGCTGGATGCCGAGCGCGGGCGGAACGAAAAAATGGCCGAATGGTCGCGGCGGACCATTCGGGAAGTCTTTGCGGATCACCTGGAAAGCTGACTGGCTATCGAAGCCGTGCCATCACATGGGCATCGACGTATTTTCCATCACGATAGGCATCGTTGCGCAGGGTGCCTTCGTGTTCGAAACCGAATTTTTCGTAGAGCCTGATGGCTGCAAGATTGTCGGTAAACACGTTCAACTCGATGCGGCGGATATCGTGCCAGTTGTCGGCCGTGTCGATCAGTGCTGCAAGAATATGTGAGCCCAGCCCCTTGCCCGCAAAGCCATCGTGGACACTGATCGCCAGATCGGCAACGTGAGACTGCCTTCCCGCCCTGCGACGCAGACCCGCATTTGCAACGATCTTTCCACGCCACTCGCCGACGATGGAGATATCGGTCGGGCTACGATTTTCCAGCGCCTGTCGTGTCTTTTCAAGTGACTGAAACGGTTGGCTAAGGGTGCCGTAACGGACACCGGGCAGGTTGAACAGTTCGGTCAGGGCTTCGGCATCGTCCAGACGCGCAGCGCGCAGGACAACGTCGCTCAACTGGAACTGTTTATCTTCATTGTCGGCAAATTTCACGGTCTGCATGCCTGTCTCCTTGGGCGCGTCAGGAGCAGGTGTCCAAACCCTGCTCTTGCTGGCAGGGTGGAAGTGGATCGCTTAACGCGACGACATACCTTTCCCTGCCGGTTGGCCGGTAATGGTATGGCGACGGGTGGTTTTCTGTTGCGAAGCGATCATTGGCGAAGAATGCTTTTGCCCCATCTCCCTGTCAAGCGGGTGCGTTGCGTAGCAAACCCCTGAGTTTTGCCGGTAACCTGCCATCGATCGCCGCCAGACCTGCAGCAATCATCGCCATGCCGGCGAAATGCTTGATTTCCAGTTGCTCGCCGAGAAGCAGCGAACCGAGCAAAATGGCGCTGACCGGGATGAGGAAGGTGACGAGGGCGAGGTTGGTGGCGCCGGCGCTGGCAAGAATGCGGAAGAAAATGAGGTAGGCGAGCGCTGTCGACAGCAACGCAATGCCGATCAGCGCGCCCCATGTGCCGAGGCTTGGCATGGCAAGTGTCCACGGCTTGTCGATGAGAAGGGCGGCGGGGATGAGCATCAATGTCGATGAGGATATCTGCCCGGTGGCGGTCATCAGCGGCGGTACGCCCATGGTCTTGAAGCGGCGGCCGAATATGCCCGCGAAGGAATAGGAGATGGCCGCGCCGAGAATGGCGATCTGGCCCCACAGGCCGGATGATCCGCCAAAGGCAGCCGGTCCGATCATGGTCGCCACGCCGGCAAAGCCGATCAGCACGCCGGCGAGCTTGTTGCCGGTCATCTTTTCGTCGGCGGTCAGAAAATGGGCGACGATGACGGTGAAGAGCGGTGTCGTGGCATTGAGGATCGAGGCGAGCCCGCTGGCGATCTGGGTCTGGCCCCAGACGATCAGGCAGAAGGGGATGATGTTATTGAGCAGGCCCATGCCGAAAAAGGCGCGCCACACCGCCCATTCGCGCGGCAGGCGAAGGCCCATGATGCGGCAGACGACCAGCAGCGCCATGGCCGCAAGGCCGACGCGCAAGGTGACGATGGTGACCGGCGGCAATTCCTTGACCGCGACACCGATGAAAAAGAACGAGCCGCCCCATAGCAGCGAAAGCGCTATCAGCATCGCCCATTCACGGGCATCCATCTGTTTCTGTATCGCCATCTTCGTCTCCCACGGGGTATGAATATTGGCATGGTCGCAGATTGAGGCGCCGCCATCCACCCGATATCGGTTGAGTTTATCTGAAGCTCATATTGCCGGTATTCCGCAGATTTCCATGTCTGTTGCGTCTATTTACTCCCTGTTCTAAGATATTTTCAAACGATTGTTTCTCGTTGGATAATTGAGCTGAGCTAAAGCATGGCGACGGAACTTCCATCCCTGAAGGGGCTTCAGGCCTTTGAGGCAGCGGCGCGATATCGCAGCGTCACGCTTGCTTCCAACGAGCTGAACGTCACGCCCGGCGCGGTCAGCCTGCAGATACGGGAGCTGGAGGCGCGGCTTGGTGTGCAGCTCTTTTTTCGCAAACCCCGCAGCATCCAGCTGACGCGTGAGGGGGAGCGTTATTACGGAGCGCTTCGAACCGCTTTCCGAATGATGCGGGAGGCGACGGCGGAACTGACGGCACGCTCCGAGATCACTGTTGTGACGCTCAGTTGTACCCCGACTTTCGCCGTGCAGTGGCTGATGCCGCGATTGCCCTCTTTCCAGCAGCAACACCCGCATGTGGATGTCCGCATCAGCGTGACCAACCGGCTGGTGGATTTTTCGCGGGACGATGTCGATATGGCGGTGCGGCACGGTTTCGGACGTTATGAAGGGCTGGAGAGCATCCGCTTCATCGATGACAGCACCCTGCCGGTCTGCGCACCGCAGCTTCTCGAAAAATACGGGCCGCTTCGAGAGGCGGGAGACCTGAAATCCGTGCCGCTGCTGCATGACGAAAACCGCAACGAGTGGCGGCGCTGGCTGGAGGCGGCGGGCGCATCTGATGTCGACGCTTCCGGCGGCACCGTCTTCATCGACAGCAATGGCGCGCTGGATGCGGCCAAGGCCGGGCACGGCATTGCGCTGACGCGGCGTTCGCTCGTTTCCCGCGAACTCGTGGAGGGCGCGTTGATAGCGCCCTTCGGCACGGACATGGCCAGCACGCTCGCCTATTTCCTGGTTTATCCCCGGCGCATGCTTGATAACCCCGATCTCGTGACGCTCATTGACTGGATGCTTTCGGAGGCGGGTTCCACTGCGGCTGGTTCTCTTTGACGCCAATCCGGTTTATGCCGGAAGGGAACAACGGGAATCACTCTTGAAAACCATCGCCATCGATTTCGAGACCGCCAATGAGGAGCGGGGCAGCGCCTGCTCCGTTGGGCTTGCGTGGATAGAAGAGGGCGCGATCGTTCGTGTCGAAGAACGTCTCATCCGGCCGAAGGATATGCGGTTTTCGCCCTTCAACATTGCCGTGCACGGAATTCGCCCTCGTGATGTCGAGGATGCGCCCGAATTTCCTGAAGTGATGGAGGAGTTCATCGACGATTTCCACGGCGCGACCATGATTGCTCATAATGCCGCCTTCGATTTCAGTGTCATGCGCGCGTCGTTCGACAAATACCGGCAGTCCTATCCCGATCTTTCTTATTTGTGCAGCGTCAAGATCGCCCGGCATGTCTGGCCACATCTGGCGTCGCACAAGCTGAATGTGATTGCCCATCATCTCCAGCTACGTTTCGTGCACCACAATGCTGCGGAAGACGCCGTTGTCTGCGCGGCCGCCTCTATTGCTGCTGCCAAAGCACTGCGCGTTGCCCATGTCCGCGACCTGCCGGAAAAGATCGGCATGGTGGCCGGTCGTCTCACTTCGACGGGTTACCAGCCGTGCAGCATGAAAAAACGCGCTGTCTCCCGGGTTGCGTAGCGGCTTCGCCCACCTATGTCTTATGCAGCGTAACGGAGAAGATGCGATGAGGATGAAAACTCTGTCGGGGTTGTTTGCGGGCCTTCTGGCATTGCTGCCGGTAACAGCGGCGCATTCCGAGGTCGTTGGCAAGGTCGGCGTCGACTGGATCGGCAATGACATCGTCATCGAGGCGATCGCCGATCCGAAGATCAAGGGCGTTACCTGCCACGTTACCTATTTCGACCGCGGCGTGATTGATCGGCTGAAAAATGGCAACTGGTTCGAAGACCCTTCCAACAACGCCATTTCCTGCAGCCAGACGGGGCCGGTAGAGATCGGTGACATCGATCTCTCCAAGGGCGGGGAAGAAGTGTTCCGGCAGGGCATGTCGCTGGTCTGGAAAAAGCTCGTCGTCAGCCGCGTCTATGACAAGGCGAACGATACGCTGATCTATCTGGTGCATGCTCGGGAACTGACCGATGGTTCGGCCAAGATGGCGATATCGACGGTGCCGCTCTATAACCAGCAGGTGACGTGGGAAAAGGGCAAGCCGTAAGGCTTGCCATCGGTACTGGTGCACCGCAACGTCATCCTCGGGCTTGTCCCGAGGATCCAATCACGTCTCGTAAAATTCATCGGTTGCAGATGCTCGGGACAGGCCCGAGCATGACGGAGGAGCGGTTTCCGATCCTTCCGTGATCCTCAGGGCAAGCCGCAAGGCCTGCCCGTTGTGTTCTCAATGAAAACCTTGGCAGCCTGGATCAGGCAGCTTCGCGCGCCAGTTCGTCCGCAATAACGGTGTCGAGGTTGAGGAAGCAGACCATGCTCTTTTCCAAGGCCACGATGCCGCGGCAGAAGCTGCGCTGTTCTTCCGGAATGATATCGGGCGCAGGCTGCAGGTCTTCGGAGCGGATGGTCATCATGTCGGAGACCTGTTCCACGAGAAGTCCGACCAGCTTGCCGCCGATATCGGTGACGATGATGGCGGAGCGTTCGGACGGTTCGGTCATCTTCATGCCGAGGCGGCCAGCCATGTCGATGACGGGAATGACGGCGCCGCGCAGATTGATGAGGCCGAGAACATAAGGCGGCGTGTGCGGCATCGGTGTAACCGGCGCCCAGCCGCGGATTTCGCGGATCGCCATGATGTCGATGCAGAATTCCTGATCGCTCAGATGGAAGGAAACGATTTCGAGATATGCGCCGGATTGCTTGATGGCGTTGGACATGACGGCAGGTTTCCTCTGATGGCTCTCTAACAGGCCCGCGCAGGATTGAGCTTTATGCGGTGGCCGGAATGGACCGGGAGACATCATGTCGAGGATTGAAAAACCGCTGCGGCCATCATGCGCAGCAAGATTTTAAACTTTCCCTAACAATTGCCACCATCAGACCGTGAAAACCCAGTATTTTGGCGGTTTTCGCGCCTGCGCAAACAGGTTATAACAGGGATATGAAGGCACTGACGTCCCATCCGCTGAGGTTTATTCTGGCAAGTCTTGCCGCGATGGCTTCGCTTGCCATCGTGCTTCTTGCCTTCGATGGCTGGGTGCGGCACAGCACGGATATCTTCCTTTCTGCCGTGCAGAGCGGCATTGCCTGGTGCCTGTGATCCCAATGCCAATTGCGGGTTTGTGACAAAACAGCGCGGTCTGCCCAAATACGGCCAGTTGATTTGCCGTCGCCGCTGCTGTTCGCTATCAGTCGGGCAGGGCCTGCGATATGCCGCAGGCTTTCGGGGTAGGATTGGACAATGAGAAATATTCGCATCGTATTGTGGGCCGTGGTGGTCGTTCTCGCCGGTGTCGTCAGCTGGCTGACGATCGAGATGACGAAGACCCGTGAGGAAATGGTCGAGACGGCCTACGGCGTGCCTTTCGCGCTAACCGCGCAGAATGGCCAGCCGATCACCGAAAAGGCGTTTCAGGGCAAACCCACGGCGCTGTTCTTCGGCTTCACCCATTGCCCGGAAGTCTGCCCGACCACGTTGTTCGAGCTGAATGGCTGGATGGAGAAGGTGGACCCCGCCGGTGACAAGCTGCAGGCCTATTTCGTGTCCGTCGATCCTGAGCGCGATACGCCTGAGATCATGGAGCAATATGTCTCCAACGTCTCGAAGCGGATCACCGGCATCACCGGCCCAGCCGACAAGATTGCCGAAACGCTGAAAGGCTATCGCATCTATGCCAAGAAGGTGCCGGTGGATGAGAAGGATCCGAATGGTGATTACACCATGGATCATACGGCATCCGTCATTCTGCTCGATGCCAACGGCCGCTTTGCCGGAACGATCGCTTATGGCGAAAACCCTGACGTCGCCGAGCAGAAACTCCAGAATCTTCTTAAAGGCGCGAAGGCATAATTACGCCGGGCTTATTGGACTGATGAAGGTTTTGTGGCAAAGGCAGATTGAGTAGCCCTAGCCAGAGAAAGCAGCCGCCGTGAGCGAAATCCGCCTCTATGTCACCACGACCGAAATCAAGGCCGGTGAAATCCTCGATCTCATGTCGGACTATTTCGGCGAGGAGGATGTCGCGATCGCCACGACCGAGGTGGATGAGAAGCGCGATATCTGGGAAGCCTCCGTCTATCTGATGGCAGAGCAGGAGGAGGAGTTCCGCGAGCGCGTCAGCGCTTTGCTTGCCCCGGCCTTTCCCAGTCTTGCCATTGAGAAGGAAATCGTGCCCGATGTCGATTGGATCGCCAAGTCGCTTGAGGGGCTGAAGCCGGTGCGGGCAGGGCGGTTCATCGTCCATGGCGCGCATGATCGTGACAAGGTTCGGGCAAACGATCTGGCGATCGAGATCGAGGCGGGGCAGGCTTTCGGCACCGGCCATCACGGCACCACGGCCGGTTGCCTCGAAATGATCGAGGACGTGCTCCGTGCACGGACGGTGCGTAACGCGCTTGATCTCGGCACCGGCAGTGGCGTGCTGGCGATTGCGGTGCGCAAGATGCGTCCCATTCCGGTGTTGGCGACGGATATCGATCCCATCGCCGTCAAGGTGGCGAAAGAGAATGTGCGGCTGAATGGCATTGTTTCCGGGATGGCGCTGGAGACCGCACCGGGTTTCCACTCGGATGCCTTCCGCAAGCATGGCCCGTTCGATCTCATCATCGCCAATATTCTGGCGCGGCCGCTTATCAAGATGGCGCCGCAGCTCGTCACGCATCTGGCGCCAGGCGGCACCGTCATCCTGTCGGGCATTCTCGCATCGCAGCGCTGGAAGGTGCTTTCTGCCTATAATGGTGCCAGGCTTTCCCATGTCCGCACCATCTGGCGCAATGGCTGGGTAACGCTGCATCTGCGCAAGGACTGAAGTTTTCGCAACATTGATTTCGGACAAAAGAAAAGGCGGCGCTTTCGCGCCGCCTGGAAACCCGCGAGCATGGGAGGAGCTTGCTCAAGCGGGTCGACGTATTCCTGATCAGACGCGGTGGAGGGAGGATCGCCGCGCCTGATGTCATCAGAATACGTAGCTGGACTTTGCCTTGCGGCGGAGATCGGCACGGTTCATGCCGAGCGCTTCGAGCGACTTGTCGTCGAGGTTCAGAAGCGCTGCGTTGACATGGCGGCTGACCTGACGCTCGCGTGCTTCAATGACGCGATCAAAGGCGGTGCGGAGGAAAGATTTTGCCATTGCTTCAAATCCCTGTTTGCCAGGAGAGTGTCTCTCTCGCTGTGTTGACCCAGAGATAAGCGATGTGTTTTTGTTTGGTTAGGTGGGGAAGTTCACAGTAGGCATGCGAAAATCGCATATCAAGCCGTCTTGAGTATGACTTATTCCGCAAAAAATGCACAATTTATCGCCGTGATTTGCCCTCTCATATATGGCTTGAAACCGGATTGATCGGCATGGCATGGTCCTATCCGCTCGCCGGTCCCATCGCGCGGTTGGCGGCTTTTCTCATGACAGTTTCTGAAAGACACACATGTTCCAGACCTTCGACAACAAATCCGCACCGCAATTCGGCAAGGCCCGTGTCGAGGCGCTGCGCGCCGGTTTCGATGCCCTCGGTATCGACGGATTTCTCGTACCGCGCGCCGATGAATATCAGGGGGAATATGTGCCTGCGTGCGCCGAGCGCCTGTCCTGGCTGACGGGGTTCACCGGTTCGGCCGGCATTGCGCTGGTAACGCGTGCGCAAGCGGTGGTGTTTGTCGATGGTCGGTATACGACGCAGCTCAAGTCTCAGGTCGATCAGTCGGTATTTACCGGCGGAGATCTGGTCGGCGCACCGCCTTTCATCTGGCTGTCCGAACATGCTCCACAGGGTTTCCGGCTCGGTATCGATCCATGGCTGCATACCGGTGCCGAGTTGAAGCGACTGGAAAAGGCACTGGTCGGCAAGGGCGGCTCGGTCGTCCTTCTGGAAAAGAACCCGCTTGATGCCCTCTGGCAGGACCGTCCCGCCGAGCCGCTGGAACCCGTTGTCATCCAGCCGGAAGCCTTTACCGGGACACTGGCGAAGGAAAAGATCGCCTCGTTGGCGGAAACGGTCTCGGCCAAGGGTGCGGAGGCCCTGCTGGTTACCGACCCGTCATCCATCGCCTGGATTTTTAATATTCGAGGCAATGACGTGCCGCACACACCGCATCCGCTCGCCCGCGGTATCATTTATGCCGACGGCAAGGCGGATATTTTTCTCGACAAGCGTAAGACGGGCATCGAGACCGAGGCCTATCTGGCGCAACTGGCGACACAATTGCCGCCGTCAAAGATCGCCGACCGTCTGCATGCCATTGCCAGCGCCAAGGGCCGGGTGATGGTCGATGCCGATCTGACGCCAGTGGCGCTGACGGGAGCGATCACGGCGGCGGGTGGCTCCCTGATCGAAGAGGCCGATCCTGTCCGCCTGCCGCGGGCGCGCAAGAACGAGGCGGAGCTTGCCGGCTCGGCAGCAGCACATGTGCAGGATGGGGCGGCCATGGTCGAATATCTGAGCTGGCTGGATCGCCAGAAGCCCGGAAGCGTCACCGAAATCGCCGCAGTCAAGGCGCTGGAGGCGGCGCGCGCCAAAGTGGGGCAGGCGATGCAGAACCCGCTGAAGGATGTGTCGTTCGACACGATTTCCGGCGCTGGTGAACATGCCGCCATCATCCATTACCGCGTCACGACGGACACGGACCGCACACTTGCCGATGGCGAGATGTTCCTCGTCGATTCCGGTGCGCAATATGTCAACGGCACCACTGATATCACCCGCACCGTCGCAATTGGCACGGTGCCGGAAGAGCAGAAGCGTTTCTTCACGCTGGTGCTAAAGGGAGTGATTGCCATCAGTGCGGCACGGTTCCCGAAGGGAACGCGCGGCTGCGACCTTGATCCACTGGCGCGCATCGCGCTCTGGAAGGCAGGGGCAGATTATGCCCATGGCACCGGCCACGGTGTCGGCTCCTATCTCTCCGTGCATGAGGGGCCGCAACGTATTGCAAGGCTTTCGACGCAGGAGCTTCTACCCGGCATGATCCTGTCGAACGAGCCGGGTTATTACCGTCCCGGCGCTTTCGGCATCCGCATCGAGAACCTGATCTTTGTGCGCGAGGCGGAGGACGTGGCCGGCGGTGACCAGCCGATGTTCTCCTTCGAAACGCTGACCTGGTGCCCCATCGACAACAGGCTTGTCATCGTGTCCCTGCTGACCGACGAGGAACTCGACTGGCTTAACGCCTACCATGCCGGCGTTCTGGAGAAGCTGTCGCCCCTGATCACCGATGAAGAGGTGCAGGCGTGGCTCGTTGCCGCGACGAAGCCATTGGAGCGGGCCGCTTAAAGCAGCCCGAAATGCCTGATGGCGATGACGATGGCCCAACCTATGGCGAGCATCGTCAGGCCGGGAAAGCGCAGGCAGACCAGAAGGGCTGCCACCATGCCGATCTTCACCTCGTATCCGCCTTCGAAAAAGGCGGGTGCGACGAGCGTGGTCAGAACCGCAACGGGCACGGCGTTCAAGCCGGCCTCCATGCGCGGCGGGATGGATTTCATCCGCGTCATCAGCACATAACCGCCGATGCGGGTGAGATAGGTGGCGACGGCGGCGAGTGCGATCAGGATCAGCGTATCGGCGTGCAGCATGTCGTTCATGGCGCGTCCGCCTTGCTTTCGGGATTGGCCGCTTCAGCATTCGGTTTCGGCGGATAGAGGACCGCGACGACAATTCCGGCTATCGCGCCGAGGCTGACATGCCAGGGCGAACCGACGAAATGATAGGCGACCGTCGCGCCGGCAGCGCTTGCCAGCATGACAGGATAGAAATTCTCCCGTTGGCGGAAGCTTAAGACCATGCCCATGAAATAGATCGGCAAAAGCACATCAAGCCCGATGGCTTTCGGATCGCCGACGAGATTGCCGAGCGAGGCGCCGAGAATGGTCATGGCGAGCCACAGCACATAAACGGGTGCGGCAAAGCCCATGTACCAGGAAAAACCGACCTTACCGGTGTTCTCGTATTTCCTGACCGATTCGGCGAATTGCGGATCGACCAGCACGAAGAAGCCTGCGGCCTTCTGCAGAAGCGACCAGTTCGAAATCATCCGGGCGATGGCCGCCGAATAGAGGATGTGGCGGAAATTGACCGCGAAGACGGAAAGAACGATCAGCCAGGGCGCAACCTTCTGGCCGAACAGCTCGATACCGACGAGCTGGCTGGCACCAGCATAGACGGTGCCGCTCATGATCGTGGCTTCGGTGATGCTCAGTCCGTTATCGACTGCGACCGCGCCGAACAGCGCACCGAAGGGGGCGGCGGAGAGGGCGATTGGGAAACCGCTCTTCAATCCCTCGCGAAAATCTGCATTGAACATGTCTGGAAACTCCTTGCCGCCGCTCTATCGCCGCGTTGGCCGGCTGGCAAACGAATTGCATGAATGGATCGATTGATTAACTTGAAGCTTCCGTTACGGTAACGCCCCATGCGGCCCGTGCCCTCATGGTCAGATGGTGGAGGATCGATGCTGGAAAAGCAGGAAAAGGCGGCTCTGGCCACTCGCATCCGCGACTATCTCACCCACGAGACGGAAATCGAGATCGGCCTTTTGCAGGCGGAAATCTTCGTGGATTTTCTGGCCGAGGAAATGGGATATGTGTTTTACAATCAGGGGCTCCGGGATGCCCATGCGGCGATCCTGAGGCGTCTTGACGATGCGGCTGCTGATATCGACGTGCTGGAGAAGCCGAAGCCGCGCTAAGGGCGCGGCCCTAGTCCCGCAATATGTCGCGGCTCTTGAGAATGACCGCTCCTTTTTCCCGCATGGCCGCCACCGCGGCTTTGATGCCCTGCGGGTCGATGCCACGGCTGGCATCCTCGATGAAGCGAACCTTGATACCGGGCAGCATGTCGAGGGCATCCTGCACTGAAAAACTGACACAATAATCCGTCGCAAGGCCGCAGATGTCGAGTTGCGTTACCCCCTGACGGGCCAGATACTCGGCCAGTCCGGTCGTTGCCACCTGGTCATTGTCGCGAAAGGCGGAATAGCTGTCGATGGCGGGATTTTCGCCCTTCTGCTGAATGTAATCGAAGGCTTCCGTCTTCAGGTCGGGGTGAAATTCGGCATCTGGCGTACCCTGCACGCAATGGTCCGGCCACATCATCTGCGGCTTGCCGGAAAGTTCACCCATATCGAAGGGCTTCTTGCCGGGATGCTGCGAGGCAAAGCTGCCGTGATTTTCCGGGTGCCAGTCCTGCGAGGCGACGATGAGATCGTAGCCGCCATTGTCGATGAGGGCATTGGCAATGGGCACGACCGCGTCTCCATCGGCAACGGCCAGATTGCCGCCCGGGCAAAACCCATTCTGGATATCGATGAGCAGCAGCGCCTTCATGATGTGCCTCCCTTTTTTCTCAGGATGCCAAGCCGGCTTTGATGGATCAAGCCCCTTTCGACCTGTCCGGCAGGCACGGGCGCTTTCGGCAGCGGCTGACCTTGTCGCAGTCCTGCCGCATTTGCAGCAAATTTCCGGCAAAGTCAGAATTTACCTGACAATGCGGCGACGGAAATTTTTTAGGCCGATGACACTCCTTTAAAGGGGCATTTCCCGGGATGATGCAGTGCCGATGCACGCAGTACCCGCGCAAGTCATTGTTTTGCCTTCGCCTTACAATGCGCAGACCTTAACGAAATATTTTTGCAGGGACTCGTAAACACTTTGGTTACCATAATTCGTCATGCTTCGAACCAGTCGATTCCGAAACCGGCGGGGTGTCCGCCCGCTCTTCGGATGTCCCAAAATCCCTCCGGCGTTGGCCGGGTATGCGTGAACGGTTCGAGTAACGAGTATCATGGCGTTTTCTGCTGCGGCCTATAATGGTGCCGGCTTTGCCGGTTCGTCTTCCGTCAAGAGAGGCAAATCCTCTTCGCTCGGCCGGATGTCCGCGCTTCTCGGCGGCGGTGCTTTTGCCGGCCTTTTCGCCTTTGCCGCCTTTGCCTCGCTGCACAGCATGGCGGCGGCGTCGCATGGCGTCGGCCAATTTGAGAAGACATTGGTGGCAAGGCTCGATTCCGCCGAGATGGTGATCGGTCACGCCGCTGCGCGGGATATTCACGTTCGCAAGTTCTCCCGCCTGAGCGACCACAGCCACGGCCAGCAGAAGGCCGTTCGCCTTGCCGGCATCATGCCTGAAATCGGCGCGAAGGAATTTCGCGAGCGCTTCGGGGCGGCCGCCAATGCCAAAGGGCAGGCGACCGTGAAAGAACTGGCCGCTCTCAAACCATCGGCAATCGTCGATTCGGCGCTGGGTCGCACCTCCGAGGTTGCCTATCAGAGTGCGGTTCCGCAGCATCCGGCATTTGAAGTGGCGCTGGCGCGGCCCCAGATCGAAGAAGAGGCAAGCAGCCTGCTTCCCGACGACGTGCCGCTGCCGAGCTTCAGGCCTGAAGCCGCAAGCGCCCAGGCGGTTGAGCCGTCACCGCGTCCCGCCACGCCGTCCAAGGCCGACGAACATGTTCCCGCCGTCGCTTCCGCGCCCGCTTTCGATGCGCCTGTTCCGCTGCGCGCACCTGCGGCGCCGAAGCAGAGCACCGGCGCCATGCTTGCCTTTGCGAAGCCTGACAATCCCATGCGTGAGCCGAGCAAGATGGATGCGGTTCCATGGCCGGACCGCGGCAATGGCACGGCGATCTACGATATTTCCTCCGGCGTGGTGCATATGCCGAATGGTGAAAAGCTCGAAGCGCATTCCGGCATCGGCAAGATGCGCGATAATCCTGATTACGTGCATGTGAGGATGCGCGGCTCGACGCCGCCTTCCAGCTACCGCCTGACGATGCGCGAGGCCCGTTTCCATGGTGTCGAAGCCATTCGTCTGACACCGGAAAACGGCGTCAACCCGCATGGCCGCGACGGCCTTCTCGCCCACACCTATATGCTGGCGAAACGCGGCGAATCGAATGGCTGCGTCGTGTTTCGCGACTATCCGCGCTTCCTCGCTGCCTTCAAGCGCGGTGAGATCAAGCGCATGGTGGTGGTGCCGAAGCTGAATGGCAACCGCCCGACGCTTGCCAGCAGTGGCGGCAAAAGCGGCGGCAAGACGCTGCTCGGCATGTTCTCGCGTGGCAGCGATTCCTGATCGGCTTTGATTTTAGCGGAATGCCCTAGCGGCGGCGGCGCTGTGTCAGCACCATGCCGGCGAGGATGAGCAGGATGCCAAGCGCGCTTGCCCAGATTTTCGGCGGGTTATCGCTGAAAAGATCGAGCACGACGCCCGACACCATCTGGCCGCTGATGACGAGAAGGGCGGTATTGACCGCGCCTATGCGGGGGATGAGCCAGCTTCCCGAAGCGATGAAAACGACGCCGATCGGTCCGCCGATAAAGGCAAGCCAGGGCGCGTCGGCAGCACCCGGCGGAATGAGGCCGCCGACGATGAGGCCGATGACGGTCAGCACCGTAAAACCGACGATGTGGTTCCAGAAGGAAGCGATCAGCGGTGAGTTGGACAGGCTGAGGCGGCCGTTGATCTGCCGGCTCAGCGACACGAAGACGCCGCCTGCAAAGGCCATGGCGATCCAGACGATCATGCCGCTCTCCCGACAAGGATGATCATTGCGCTGCCGCAGAGAATGAGGGCCACCGCCGCCATGTCCTGCAAATCCGGTCGCCGTTTCGGCAGGCCGAAGAGGCCGAAAAGATCAGCGAGAAGACTGAAGATCACCTGTCCGCCAAGACCGAGCGCAATGGTGCCGGAGAGCGCTAGAGGCGAATTGACGGCGGTGGAGGTGAGGATGACGATGGCAGCACCCACGACCCCGCCGCAATAGGCCCAGAGCGGCGCCTTCGGTTTTGCCGGTGCCGCGTCGTCCTTCTTCGGGCGCATGATGGCGAGATAGATCAAGGCCGCCACCGTGCCGGTTCCATGCGCGGTCCACGAGGAAAACAGCGCATTGCCATAATGGGCGAGCTGACCGTTGAAATGCACCATCAGCGTCAAAAGGCAGCCGCTGGCAAAGGCGGCGGCGAGATGTAGCGGGTTCAGGCGGGGATGCGTCGTTTCTGTCATGGCGGGCCGGGAAAGCTGAAGATGGGAACGAGCTTTAGCCGATATGTGTCTGAAGCGGAATCGAATTGCGCCAGTTCAAAGCTTCAGGCGACATTATCCTGTGTGTCGCGGAACAAGCGACCCGGCCACGCATTATTCCACCATGAAGAAAACGACCCGCAAACCATTGAACCGGATGATGATTTTCGTCATTTCAATTTTCATTCTCGCCGCCGTGGTCGCGGCCGTCTATCTCGTTGGCTTCACGCCCGGCGAGGTATGAGCCGGGCGTTCATTTGCCGGCTGGAACAGCTTTGGTCTTGCCGCCTTCCATGGCCACCTTCGCCTTCGCCATCAAGAAGCGGATGCCACGCAGCAGGAACCGGCTGGTCTCGAGATAGGCGCGATAGGGCAGAACGGTGAAGTACCGCCAGCGCGGCAGGCGGTAGATGCGCAGATTGTTCTGGATCTGGCTTTCGCCATCCGCATCCTGTGTGGCGCAGAGCGGATAGATGAAGGCCGCCTTCAGGCCGGAGAGATATTCCAGATCGAAGGCGATGTCGTAGGCGAGCCGCATGGGGATGAGTTTCGATATCCATTTTCCGGCGCGGCGGTTGACGAGATAGGCGCCCGATCCTTTTTCACGGGTGAGCGCCACTGCGAGCGATCGGTCATTGGACAATGGGCGGAATGCAAATTTGCGGCCGTTGCTGACCGTCGTCAGCCGCAGAATATCCCAGTCGCTGCCGTTCAAGACCGCTTCATCGATGGCATCAAGAAAATCATCCTCAAAGACCACGTCGTCCTCAAGGATCAGCGCGATATCGGCATCGCTATCAATGAATTTATTGGCGCAGGTGACGTGGCTGAGATAACAGCCGATTTCCGGTGGCGAGGTGCGGCGACCGTGCATGAGCATGTAGGAAATCTCACTGAATTCCGGGATCGGATATTGCAGTTCCCTGCCATTGACGCCGGCAACTCGCTCCGCCTTCAGCCCCATCGCATCAAGGCGGGCGTTCATGTCGGTCAGGCGCTTTGTGGCGCTGTCCATGTTGATCAGGAAAATGGCAAGCTTGCGCTGGCTTTTCGGCAATATGTGCAAAGCAGTCCCCGTCCCGGTTTTCAGTTCGCCATTGCAACTCCTTTATTGCAATGGCGTGACGTGGGCTACGGGAAAAGCGGTCTGCAGGCACTTATAGTTGTCGAATCAAACCTTTTCCACAAATCCATCCAGTACGCGTTTCTGGCCGGCACGGTCGAAGTCGATGGTCAGTTTATTGCCTTCGATGGCGGATATATTGCCATTGCCGAATTTGAGATGGAAAACGCGGTCGCCGACAAAGAATTTCGAGGGCTTGTCAGCCACGGATTTGGCCACCAGCTCGCCGTCGATGGTGCGGGTGCGCGGGCCGCTTTCGCCGTAACCGATGCGCTCCACCGCATGACCGGAGCGCGTGCCCCAATTGTCGCGGGTGGCATCGCTGCGGTTCTGCTGGGCGCGTTTCCAGCCGGGGGTTGAGTAATTGTTGGTGAAGGGGTCGGCCTTGTCGAAACGGGACTGACCGTAACCGCCGCGTCCGCCATAACCGCCGTAATTGCTGTCGGAAGCCGCAACATCCACATGGGCGGGCGGTAGTTCGTCGAGGAAGCGCGAGGGCAGGGTGGATTGCCACAGCCCGTGAATGCGTCGGTTCGAGACGAACCAGATATGGCAGCGCTTCTTGGCGCGGGTGATGCCGACATAAGCCAGACGACGTTCTTCCTCCAGACCGGAGCGACCGCCTTCGTCTAGCGCCCGCTGGTGCGGAAACAGGCCTTCTTCCCAACCGGGCAGGAAGACGGTGTCGAATTCCAGACCCTTGGCGGAATGCAGCGTCATGATGGAGACGGCGTCGAGATTTTCGTTCTGCTCGGCATCCATGACGAGGGCGACATGCTCGAGGAAGCCGCGCAGGCTTTCGAAGGCTTCCATCGAGCGGATGAGTTCCTTCAGGTTCTCCAGCCGTCCGGGCGCTTCGGCCGTCTTGTCGGCCTGCCACATGGCGGTATAGCCGCTTTCGTCGAGGATTTGCTCGGCGAGCGTTGTGTGTTCGGTGTTTTCCAGCAGGCCCTGCCAGCGGCGGAAATCCTGCACCACGTCGAACAGCGCCTTGCGGGCCTTGGGCTTCAGCTCATCGGTCTCGATGATGTCGGCGGCTGCCGCCAGCATCGGAATGTCTCTGGCGCGGGCATAGTCATGCAGGTTACGGATCGTGGTATCGCCAAGGCCGCGCTTCGGCGTATTGACGATCCGCTCGAAGGCGAGATCGTCGGCCGGTTGGCAGACGAGCCGGAAATAGGCCATGGCGTCACGGATTTCGAGGCGCTCATAAAAGCGCGGGCCGCCAATGACACGGTAGTTGAGACCGAGCGTGACGAAGCGGTCTTCGAATTCGCGCATCTGGAAGGAGGCACGAACGAGGATGGCCATGTCGTTCAGCTTGTGGTTCTTGCGCTGAAGCTGCTCGATCTCCTCGCCGACCGCGCGGGCTTCCTCTTCGGAATCCCAGGCCGCATGCACCACCACTTTCTCATCGTCTGGGCTGCTGCGTTCGGTAAACAGCGTCTTGCCGAGACGTCCCTCATTATGGGCGATCAGATGACCGGCAGCGCCGAGAATATGTTCGGTGGAGCGGTAGTTGCGTTCGAGCTTGATGACCTTGGCGCCGGGGAAATCCTTGTCGAAGCGCAGGATATTGTCCACTTCCGCGCCGCGCCAGCCATAGATCGACTGGTCGTCGTCACCGACGCAGCAGACGTTCTGCGGCTCGCCCTTGGCGCGCTGGGCCAGCAACCGCAGCCACATATATTGCGCCGTGTTGGTGTCCTGATATTCGTCCACCAGAATATAACGGAACTTCTGGTGATACTCCTTCAGAATATCCGTGTGGCGGCGGAAGATGCTGATGGGGTGCATCAGGAGATCGCCGAAATCGCAGGCGTTCAGCGTTTTCAGCCGGGCCTGATAGGCGGCGTAAAGCTCGCGGCCCTTGCCGTTGGCGAAAGCGCGGCTGTCGCCTTCCGGAATATCCGGCGGCGTCAGGCCCTTGTTCTTCCAGCCGTCGATCATACCGGCGAACTGCTTGGCCGGCCAGCGTTTGTCATCAAGACCTTCGGCCTGAATAAGCTGCTTGATCAGCCGCACCACGTCGTCGGTATCGAGAATGGTGAAATCGGATTTCAGGCCGACGAGTTCGGCATGGCGGCGCAGAAGCTTGACGCCGATGGAGTGGAAGGTGCCGAGCCAGGGCATGCCCTCGACAGCGCCGCCGACGAGAACGCCGATACGTTCCTTCATCTCGCGCGCCGCCTTGTTGGTGAAGGTCACGGCAAGGATCTGGCTCGGATAGGCACGACCGGTGGCGAGAATATGAGCGATGCGGGTTGTCAGAACACGGGTCTTGCCGGTGCCGGCGCCGGCGAGTACGAGAACCGGTCCGTCAAGCGTTTCCACGGCATCGCGCTGTTCCGGGTTGAGGCCGGAAAGATAATCGTGTGCGGGCCGCGCCTGGTCGCGCGCCGCCATGGCGCGGGCGGCGATACCAAGCCCGCCGCCATTTTCCGAAGGGGCGTTGTTCGTCGCCCTGCGCGGTGCCACGGGTTCTTCATCGAAGAACGGCATATCGTCGAAACTGTTGCTCATGCGGCCCAATGTAGTGATTCGGGATATAAAGGCCAGAACCGCGTTCTGCTTTTATTCCGGTATCATCTCTCAAAACGCCTATTCCAAGGCATTTTCTCGATTCATCCCTGCCTGTCAGCGTCAAAAGCGGCATCAACGGGCACTTGCAGCGCCACTGCAAGCTGGTTCGTCTTGGCGGCGAGCGCGATCACCCGCATCAGATCGGCATGCTGCTCATTCGTCATACCCTTGGCTTTTGCGGCCGCCGTGTGGGAATGGGCGCAATAGGAGCAGCCATTGGTGACGGACACCGCAATATAGAGCATCTCCTTCACCATTGGATCGAGCGCCGAAGGTGTCGCCATCACCGCCTTGACCTCGGCCCATGTCTTTTCAAGGAGATCGGGGTCGAAGGCGAGATAGAGCCACATATTGTTGATGAAATCCGATTTGCGGGTGGTGCGGATATCGTCGAACACTGCTTTGACGCGCGGATCGGCTTCGGGATTTTGTATTTTTGTGACGGTGCTCATGGCTTCCTCCGGCTCGTTTCCTGCCGGCAGATTACCGCCTTGAGGAATATTTGTGATAAAAATGGTCTTCTTCGTGCATTCGACGAGAATCCATCACAAATTACAATTACGTAAGAAACGGAATTGTGCGTTGCCTCGTTTCAGACGAGCGGGAATACTGCGCATGCTCCCGAAGTCTGAGCTTCAGGGGCTGCTTTATGCTGCGATGATCAACCGGAGAACTATATGCGGGTCTGGAAACAGGTGGGTGTCAGTCTGGCCGTTGTTGGGACAGGGCTCTGTCTCTGGGGTTTTTATTCGCCTGACGCCCGCAATGTGCTTGCCAGCATCGGGATAGGCAAGGTGCCGGCAGGTGCGATCGAAGTCGCGGCGGCCGGTCCGTCCACGGGCCAGAACGCCGGCGGCAACCGCCGCAATGGCAATGCCACCCTTGTTGTGACGGCTCCGGTGAAAAAAGGCATCGTCAACGACCGGCTGAATGCCATCGGCAGCGGTCAGGCGATCCAGTCGGTCGTGGTCATGCCGCAGACCTCCGGTACGCTTTCGGAAATCCGCACGGCCGCTGGCGCGCGGGTCGTGAAGGGGCAGGTACTTGCCCGGCTCGATGACGAAGAACAGGTGATCGAGCGCGACAAGGCGCAAGTCGCGCTGCGCAGCGCCATTGAAAAATCCACGTCCTATAAGAACCTGAAATCCGTCTCCCGCCTCGACGTGATGGATGCGCAGATTGCCGAAGAGGCCGCCAAGCTGGCGCTCAGCACGGCAGAACTGAATTTGAAGCGGCGCGATATAGTCGCGCCCATCGAAGGTGTGGCTGGTATCGTCGCCGCCAATGTCGGCGACAACGTCACCACGCAATCGACCATCGTCAGCATCGACGATCGTTCTGAAATTCTCGTCAATTTCTGGGCGCCTGAGCGTTTCGCAACCGCGATCAAGGTCGGCATGCCGGTGGAAGCGACATCCATTTCCCGCCCCGGCGAGACATTCACCGGCGAGATCGAGGCCGTCGACAACCGCGTCGACGAGGCCAGCCGGACGATCCGCATCCGGGCGAAGTTCGGCAACGAGAAGGACGAGTTGAGGGCCGGCATGTCCTTCGGCGTCACCATGCGTTTTGCCGGCGAAACCTATGCCTCTGTCGATCCGCTCGCCGTGCAATGGGATGCGGAAGGCTCCTATGTCTGGCGTGTCACCGACAATAAATCGAACAAGGTGCGGGTGCAGATCGTGCAGCGCAACCCGGATGCCGTTCTCGTGAAGGCCGAGCTGGCCGAGGGTGAGCCTGTGGTGATCGAGGGGCTTCAGCGCGTCAGAGAAGGCGGCGCTGTTCGTGTCGGCAATCAATCGAAGCCGGAGGAGGTCGCCAGCCGATGACGCAACCGTCTTCCGGTCAGGATTCCAAGCTCGCCTTTACCGCGCTCTTCGTGCGCAGGCCTATCCTGGCGGCGGTTCTCAATACGCTGCTGGTCGTTGCCGGCCTTGCGGCGCTGGTTGGCGTCGAAGTGCGCGAACTGCCAGATGTCGACCGCCCGTCGATCAGCGTCAGGACCACCTATGAGGGGGCGGCGCCGGAAACGATTGACCAGGAAGTAACGCAGACCATCGAAGGTGCCGTGGCGCGTGTCAGCGGCATCAAATCCATCGCTTCCAATTCGCAGTTCGGCACAAGCCGTGTGACACTGGAATTCGGCGACAATGTCGATCTGCCGGTTGCCGCCAATGACGTGCGCGACGCCATCGGCCGCGTCACCAATCAGCTGCCCGACGATGCCGACGAACCGCAGATCATCAAGGCGGATTCCGACAGCCAGCCGATCATGCGCCTTGCCGTCACATCCTCCACGCTCAGTATGGAAGACCTGACCAAGCTGGTGGATGACGAGATCATCGACCGCCTGGCCGCCGTCGATGGTGTGGCGGATGTGGAGCTCTACGGAGATCAGGAAAAGGTCTTTCGCGTCGATCTCAATCAGGCTGCTCTTGCCAGCCGCGGTCTGACCGTGACGGATGTTTCCAATGCGCTTGCCAGCGCCGCACTCGACGTGCCGGCGGGATCGCTGAAAAGCACGACGCAGGATATCGTCGTGCGCGCCACGGCCAGCCTGACGAAGCCGGAGGATTTCTCCAACCTTCTCATCAAGAACAACATCCGCCTGCGAGACGTTGCGACCGTCATGCTCGGCGCTGACGATGAATCCACCTCGCTGCGTTCCAATGGCGTGCAGGGTGTCGGTCTCGGTGTCATCCGTCAGGCGCAGTCCAACACGCTCAATATTTCAACGGGCGTGAAGGCTGCCGTCGATGCCATGCAGGCCAATCTGCCTGAGGGCACCCGTATTGTCGTCACCAGCGATGATGCCGTCTTTATCGAAGGGGCGCTGCACGAGGTCGAACTGGCGCTCGGGCTCTCCGCGCTCATCGTGGTCGTCGTGCTCTATCTCTTTTTCCGCGACTGGCGGGCGACCCTCATTCCAGCGATCACCATGCCGGTGGCGCTGATCGGCACCATCGTCGCCATCTATATGGTCGGGTTTTCCATCAATATCCTGACACTGCTCGCCATCGTTCTGGCGACGGGTCTTGTCGTTGACGATGCGATCGTGGTGCTGGAGAATATCGTGCGCCGCCGGGCGGAAGGCATGGGGCCGCGCGCCGCTGCCGTTCTCGGCACGCAGGAAGTGTTCTTCGCCGTTATCGCCACGACGGCGACGCTTGCCGCTGTGTTCATTCCGTTGTCATTCCTGCCGGGCCAGCTTGGCGGCCTCTTCCGTGAATTTGGCTTCGTGCTGGCCTTCGCCGTCGGCCTGTCCTCGGTGACGGCGCTGACGCTTTGCCCGATGCTGGCCTCGCGCATGCTGAAACAGGGGCTGAAGGAACCGACTGGGCCGCTCGCCTGGTTCGGCAATGTCTTTGCCTCCACTTACAAGACGACGCTTGCCGCCTGCCTCAACAATCCGCTGATCGTCATCGTCGTGGCGCTGATCTTCTCCGGCCTGTCGTGGATCGCTTTCGGCATGATCCAGAACGAGCTGACGCCGCGCGAGGACCGCGCCTCGGTCATGATGCGGGTCACCGCGCCGCAGGGCGTCAGCCTTGAATATACGCGCGACCAGTTGCAACGGATCGAGGAAAATCTGCAGCCGCTGCGCGACAGTGGCGAAATCCGCAATATCTATTCGATCACCGGCATGAACGGTTCCTCCAATACCGGTTTCATGGTGCTGACGCTGGCGCCCTGGGCCGATCGTGAGCGTACGCAGAACCAGATTGCGGCTGACGTGACCTCCGCCGCCAACAAGGTTCCGGCTTTACGCGGCAATGCCATGCAGCCGAACAGCCTGCGCATTCGTGGTGCCGGCAACGGCCTGCAGATGGCGATGGTCGGCAGCAATTATGGGGCACTGACGACGGCGACGCAGAAGTTGCTGCTTTCCATGGAGGAAAGCGGCCTGTTCGATACGCCGCGTTTCGACAACGAGCCCAATCAGGCGCAGCTTTCCGTCTCCATCGATCGTGAGCGGGCCTCCGATCTCGGTATCGATATCACCGGCCTCTCGCGTGCTATGCAATCGCTGCTGGAAGGTCGCTCGATTGTTGATGTCTTCGTGGATGGCGACGCGATCCCGGTCAGGCTCCTGTCTTCTACCCGGCCGATCAACGATCCGACCGATCTTGAAAATGTCTTCCTGAAAACGGGTGACGGCAAGATCGTGCCGATGTCTGTCATCGCCACGCTCAAGGAAAATGCGGTTGCGCCGCAGTTGAACCGCGAGCAGCAGCTTCCTTCCGTCGGCTTCACGGCCAATCTGAAAGACGGTGTGTCGCTCGGTCAGGCCCTGGAGAAGGTGAACGAACTGGCGCAATCCGTGATGCCATCAGGTGCGCGTCTGCTGCCGCTGGGTGAAGCGGCGACGCTGGAAGAAAATTCGAGCGGCATGTTGCTGACCTTCGGTTTCGCCATCGCCATCATCTTCCTCGTTCTCGCCGCGCAGTTTGAAAGCGTGCTGAGTTCGGTCATCATCATGACGACGGTGCCGCTCGGTCTCGCCTGCGCCGTTATCGCGCTTCTCGTCACCGGTTCCAGCCTCAATGTCTATAGCCAGATCGGGCTTGTGCTGCTTGTCGGCGTTATGGCCAAAAACGGCATTCTCATTGTTGAGTTCGCCAATCATCTGCGCGACCAGGGTGCGACCGTTCGCGAGGCGATCGAAAAGGCCACCAGCATCCGCCTGCGCCCTGTCATGATGACGATGATCGCCACCATTCTCGGCGGCGTGCCGCTGGTTCTGGCGCAGGGTGCGGGTGCGGAAGCGCGCATCGCGCTCGGCTGGGTCATCGTCGGCGGTCTCGGTTTTGCGACGCTGGTGACGCTTTATATCACCCCGGTGTCTTATCTGCTGATTGCCCGCTTCGCCAAACCGCAGGCGGATGAGGAAATCCGTCTTCACCGCGAACTCGAACTTGCTGCCCGCCGCAAGGCGCTGGAGGAAGACAAGCCGTTGCTCGCGGCGGAGTAGGGTTGGCGCCAAACCGCACCCGATGCAATCGCGATGCTGGACAAAGCGTTAACCTTATCCCATACCACCTGACGAAATTTCGTAACGGATCGAATCCGTTACGGGCAGATGTTGCGGTGGAGATGGACGATGGCGCTGAAGGATGTGGTGGCGGGTAAGCGGAACGAAGAGGGCATCGCGTCTGTGCTTGCTGTGCTGAAGCAGCAGCTGGGCGAGAAGGTCCAGACGGGCCAGGCGTTTCGCGAGCAGCACGGCCACACCACCACCTATCTGACCCTTCAGGCGCCTGATAGCGTCGTTTTTGCCGAAAGCGCTGATGATGTGAAGGCCGTGGTTAAGGCCTGCGCGCAATACAAGGTGCCGGTCATTCCCTTCGGCACGGGCTCTTCGCTTGAAGGGCAGGTGAATGCGCCTGACGGTGGAATCTGCATCGATTTCAGCCGGATGAATCGTATCATTGAGGTGAATGCCGAAGATCTTGACGTGACGGTGGAGCCGGGTGTGACCCGAGAGGACCTGAATGTCTATCTGCGCGATACCGGCCTGTTTTTCCCGATCGACCCGGGCGCCAATGCCTCGATCGGCGGCATGGCCTCGACGCGCGCTTCGGGCACCAATGCCGTGCGTTATGGCACGATGAAGGACAATGTTCTGGCCGTCACCGCTGTCGTCGCCAATGGCGAGGAAATCCGCACTGCGCGCCGCGCCCGCAAGTCGTCCGCCGGTTACGACCTGACGCGGCTTTTTGTGGGCGCCGAAGGCACGCTCGGTGTCATCACCTCGGTGACGCTGCGGTTGCAGGGCATTCCGGAAAAGATCGCCGGAGGCGTTTGCACCTTCGATAGTATCAAGGCGGCTTGCGATGCCGTCATCATGACGATCCAGATGGGCGTTCCGGTCGCCCGCATCGAATTGCTTGATGAGGTGCAGGTGCGCGCCTGCAATGCCTATTCCGGCCTGAACTACGCGGAGAAGCCGACGCTCTTCGTGGAGTTCCACGGCACCGAGGAGACGGCGGCGCTGCAATCGCAGCAATTCGCCGAGATCGCGGCCGAATGCGGCAGCATCGATTTCCGCTGGACGAGCGATGCCGCCGAGCGCAACAAGCTCTGGAAGGCGCGGCATGATGCCTATTGGGCAGCGCGGGCGCTCGCCCCCCATCTCGATGCGCTTTCCACGGATGTCTGCGTGCCGATTTCGAGACTGGCGGAGTGTGTGGTGGAAACGCAGCGGGATATTACCGAGAACGGCTTTCTGGCGCCGATCGTCGGCCATGCCGGCGATGGGAACTTCCATGTGCTTATTCTGTTTGATGGCAAGGATGCCGAGAGCGTCGCAAAGACTGAAGCCTTCGTTGCCCGTCTCAATCGCCGCGCCCTCGCCATGGATGGCACCTGCACGGGCGAACATGGCATCGGCCAGGGCAAGATGAGTTTTCTCGCGGAAGAGGCCGGAAATGCACTGGATCTCATGCGCGCCATCAAAACGTCGCTCGATCCGGATAATATCTTCAATCCGGGCAAGTTGTTCCGTCTTGTCTGATCGTTCTCATATTTGATTGGTACAAAAGGCTGCTTGCCGTTAAGGCAGAAAAGAATAGGTTTGCAGCGTTCGCGAAGGGAGATGCAGGTCAGTGCTCGGGCGTATTCTGGTTTTTCTGGGCGGACTGCTGGCCGTGGTGCTGTTTTCGGCACTGCTCATTCCCTATTTCGTCGACTGGACGGATTTTCGCCGCGATTTTGAGGATCAGGCAAGCCGGATTCTCGGCAAGAAGGTGGTGGTGCATGGCCGCGTCGAGGCTAGGCTGCTGCCTTTCCCCTCGGTCACGCTGCATGACGTGCGCGCCGGAACCGATGCCGATGGATCACCGCTCATTCAGGTGGCGCGTTTTTCCATGGATGCGGAGCTGGCGCCTTTCCTTTCCGGCGAGGCGCGCATCTTCGACATGCGCATCGAGGAGCCCAAGGCGAAGATCCGGCTTTTGAAGGACGGAACGCTGGACTGGATGCGCGGCAGCCGGGCGGAAATTCCGGCCCGCACCGTGGTTCTGGAAAGCGTGCAGATCGAAGGCGGGCAGATCGAATTTATCGATGAGCAGTCCGGCCGCAACCGCGTCGTGACCGGCCTCAATGCCGACATGTCCGCCAATTCGCTGGCCGGGCCCTGGAAAGCCGAAGGACGCGCCGCCGTCGACGGGCATCCCGGCTCCTTCTCGCTTTCGAGCAGCGAGCCGGATTACGCCAATGGCCGTATGGGGCTGAGGCTCCGCCTCGTGCCGGACGAACATCCGGTCGAAGTCGATCTCGATGGCGCGATTGCGGCGACGGCGGGAAAACCCGCCTATAGCGGCTCCTTCTCCTTCAGCTTCCGCGAAGACGAAAAGCAGAAGCAGCAGGCTGGCCAGTCCATCTTTTCCTCGCCGCGCACGCGCGGCAGTTTCGAACTCACCAATGAAAGCGTGCGTATTCCGAGCTACCGCATGGAACTCGGTGGCAACGAAAATCCCTATGTCGTGACTGGCGAAGCGACGCTGGATACCGGCGCCAAGCCCGAATTCCTGCTCACCGCAGATGGCCAGCAGATCGATGTCGCCCGTTTCGCGCCGCCCGTGGTGCAGACGGGCAAGACCTCGCGCCAGCCAACTGTCTCGGTGCGCCAGCGCATCGAAGCCTTTGCCGCCATGGTGGCCCGCATTCCGGTGCCACCGGTGCCGGGCAAGGCGAGCATCAGCCTTCCCGCGCTCGTTTCCGACGATACGACGATCCGCGACATCAGGCTGGATGTGCGCCCGGATGGCAGCGGCTGGCAGGTGGTGAATGCGGTTGCGACACTGCCGGGCAGGACGCAGCTCGAAGCCAAGGGATCGCTGACGCTGCTCGGCGGCCCCGCCTTCAACGGCAACCTGCTGCTCGCCTCCAACCAGCCCTCTGGGCTGGCGAACTGGCTTTCCGGCTCGGTCGATCCGGCGATCCGGCAACTTAATGCTGCTGGTTTTTCCGCCGATGTCTCGTTGACGACGCTCAACCAGCGTTTCAATAATCTAGAGCTGGCGATTGGCGATGCTTCGCTGAAAGGCGAGCTGGAGCGGCGCTCCGACGGCAAGACCTCCAATCTTTCCATCGATCTCGCCGGCAATGAAATCGATCTCGATGCCCTTCGAGCGCTCGGCAGCCTGGCGCTCGGCGATCAGGTCGGAAGCTCGGTTCTCGACCATCGCATTACCGCGAAATTCAAGGCGGACCGGTTCAACATGGCCGGCGTCACCGCCAATCATGTCGAGACCGCCTTCACCATGGCGGGCGGGGTTCTCTCGCTTGAAAACATGACGGCCGGCGATATTGCCGGCGCGGAGGTGAAGGCAAAGGGCCAGTTGCAGGGGTCGTTGCTGAAATATGCCGGCAAAGGCACGGTGAACCTGCATGCAGCCGATATGCAGCCGTTCCTCACCATGCTGCAGCAGAAGCTGCCGAACCATCCCTTCCTGACCCGCCTGGCGGCGAGCGCACCCTGGTACGCCAATTCCGATCTTGCGATGGATGTATCCGTCAACAGTGACAATGGCGGCGCCAATGTTGCTGTCTCCGGCACCGTCAATGGCAGTCGCCTGTCGGCTGTCGCCAAGATGCCGGATTTCCTGTCGATCACGGACGATACGGCGATGTCGCTGGAAGCGGTTTTGAAGAACCAGTCGACGGCGATCCTTTTCGGGCAGGCGGGGCTTGATCCTTTGCCCTTCGATGCGGATGGGGAGGGACTTCTTTCCGTTAAGCTCAACGGTACGCTCGGCTCACCCGCCCAGACCGAACTGCGTTTTTCGACGGAACGCACGCATTTTTCGATGAACGGTTCCTTTGCCGTTGCGGCCGCCAATTTCGGTGAGGGCAGCGCGGATGTGGCGCTCGAAAGCGCCGACATCGAACCCTATCTGATCATGAATGCGGTCGGCCTGCCGCAGCTCGGTGGCGGCATGGCGCTGAAGGCCAATGCCAAGGTGGCGGTGGACGGGCAGAAGATCGCCTTTTCCTCGATCGGCGGGCAGGCGGGCGGCAATCCTTTCTCGGGCAATGTCACGGTCCAGCGCGCCGCACCGCATCCGGTTACAGGCGATCTTGCGGTCAGAACGGCCGATCTCGCCTGGCTGGGAGATGCGATCTACGGGCCGGTGATCGACCCGGAAACCGGCGCGCTGAATGCCAAGCCTCTTGCCATGCCCGCATTCCCGCAGCTCAAGGCCTCGCTTGCCCTGAAAGCGGAGAGCTTCGAAGCCGGCCACTTCGGGACGGTCACGGGTGTTTCGGCCAAGCTCACGCATGATGCCGGCAGTCTCTCGCTCGATGACGTTGCCGGTACCTTCATCGGCGGCAAGCTGACCGGGCGGCTTGCCATGTCCACGGGCGAGGGTGCGGGCATTTTCCGCAGTAAGATCGCGGTGACCGACGCCAATCCGGAGCCGGTCCTGTGGGCCAATGCCAACGGGCCTGTTGCGACAGGCCGGGTCGCTATTGATCTCACGGCCGAATCGACCGGCAAAAGTGTCGGCGAAATGCTGAAATCGGCTGGTGGTTCGGGCGAAATCCGGGCCGGCGGTCTTGTGCTGAAGGGACTTAATCCCGGTGCCCTGCCGTCTATCCTGCAGGCGGCCGATGGTCTGCAGCAGCCGATCGATGCGCCCAAGGTGCGGCCGCTGGTGGATCAGAGCCTGTGGCAGGGTGAAATCGCGCTCGGAGATGTGGCTTTGCCATTTTCGTTGAATGGCGGCGCGCTTCATTTCAACAATCTGCGTGCGGGGATCGATCCGGTGACGCTGACCGCCGATGCGACTGTCGATATCGCCGCCTCGACTGTCAATGGTGACCTCGATCTCCTGTTCAATCCCGGCACCGAAACGGTTGCCGGTGCCGAACCGTCCGTGCGTCTCAACTATAACGGCCCGCTTGCCACGCCGGCTTTGACGACCGATGTCTCCGCGCTCAGCAATTACCTGTCACTTCGGGCTTTCGAAAAGGAACGGCGGCGGGTGGAAGCCATGCAGGCCAGCGTTCTTGAGAAGCAGCGCCTGCGCCGCGAAGTGGCGCTCTATCGCTCCCAGGCGTCAGAACGGCAGGCCGAGAAGGAACGGGCCGAGGCGGAAGCCAAGGCCAAGGCCAAGGCTGAGGAAGAGGCGCGTTTGAAGGCCGCGGCCGAAGAACGCCTGCGCCAGGAAAAGGAACAGCAGGAGCGGTTGCAACAACAGCAACAGCAGCAGCCGGCACCCGAGCGGCAGTCCGCACCGGCTCTGGTGGTGCCGCCGACGGAAGATGCCATCCGGCAGCTGGCGCCGGAAAATGCACCCGCCACTCCGTAAGCTCAGCGACAGGAAAGCCGGTCGCTCTTCAATTTCGTCGAAGATCGCGCCAAACTCTCCAACCTCATCATCGAGCTTGTCCCTGTTATCAGCGACCGATTGATTTTATTCGACGTGATCAGGTCCTCAGCACAGGGTCGAGGATGATGCCGAGGGGGTGTTTACCTTTCCCAACCGGCTTCACGCCTCAATCAAAATTTAAACCTGATAACAGTGGCTTTGCCTGGGGATTGATGGCAATCCTCGTTTCCGGAGACGGCAGAAGCCATGTGTCGCCTCATGATGGAGGGGGACTAGACAGTCTGAGAACAATAGTTGGAGGCAAGGCTACGCAATACGGGAATGCCTTGCAACGCAGACTAGGCCGCCAATGTTTAATGAATGCTTTCACGGCGTTATGAGTTTTCGGCGGAAATTTTTGTAGTCGGCTGATGAGGGGATGGTATTGCAGTCTGCGATCGACGGTGCAGGGCGACCGCGTGGTCTTGATCAGCGGGTCTTCAGCCAGTTCAACACGTAAACCCGCAGCGATGACGACAGATTGCTGTCGGCCGGGCGGTTGTCGTCTATTTCGGCAAGCAAGGCGGCGAAACTGATCTTGCGTCTTTCGGCGATGATTTTCAGCTCGTCCCAGAAGGCATCCTCGAGCGAGATGCTGGTGCGGTGGCCGTGCAAGGTCGCGGAATGTTTGCGGATCATCAGATCGGCCTCCGGCGGGTCCGGTTGGAAATCTCGATCATGTCTCCCCGGCAAGTCCCTGTTTGCGATTCTTTTTCGAATCCCGAAATCCGCTGCGGTGGGTTGGTCCGTCAGTCTTTACCGGCCCCGTCATCGCCTTTTTCGAGCCGCCCCTGATCGAGCGCCTTTTCGGCTTTTTGGTTCAGGGCCGAGGTGAGGTTCTTTTCCGTCTTGGTGCGGCCAAAAGACAGGCGGTTCTGCTCCGCCTGTTTTTCTTTTTCGCTACGCGCCTTCTGTTTGCGAAACTGACGCAGATTGACGATATCGGCCGCCATGGGGATATGTCTCCTTGAGTTTCACAGGCTAAATTTCAGAGGCCTAGTTTCACAGGCCTGGGGCAAAAGCCGTTATTGCTTCTTGCGGAAAGCATCCAGCGAAACGACGGAGCCTTCCTTCTTTTCCTCACCCGATTTGGGTGTTTCGGAAGCGGGCTTCGCCTCGTGGGAAACGGGGTAAGCGGTGATTTCCGCTTCTTCCATTTCTTCCTCTTCGGCCAGAGGCACATCGAACTCAAGCTCGAAATTGACGGAAGGATCGTAGAAGCCTCTGATGGCATTGTAGGGAATGACAAGCTTTTCCGGCGTATCGGAGAAGGACAGGCCGATTTCGAAGCCGGTTTCCGTCACCTTCATATCCCAGAACTGGTGCTGAATGACGATGGTCATCTGCTCGGCATATTTCGACTTGAGGTGCTGGGAAATCCGCACGCCCGGCGCCCCGGTCAGGAATGTGATGAAGAAGTGATGGTCGCCGGGCAGGCGGCCGGTAGCGGCCACTTCACCCAAAACCTTACGAATAACGCCGCGAAGGGCATCCTGTGCGAGAATGTCGTAACGGATATGATCCTGCCCCATGCGGTCCTGTCTTTCCCTTATTCGAACGTCTTTTCATGCGTGGCGCGGCTTGCGCGCCCGGGACGCTGTAACACTTTGAATCTTCGCGCAATCCTTGAGCCGGGATCATTTCCGATCCTGACGGCCACGCGTTGTCCAAGTATACGCAATGTCCCGAACGGCAGCAACGGAAAAGCCGATGCCGTTTGCAAGTCAGCTATCATATAATCAATTCAGGCAAAATGGAGAAGGTGGAGGTTTCTGTTGCCAGGTACCTCCGAACCCCGCCTTACGGGGCTAACCGTAAGGACTTAGAGCGGAATTCCCGCACCGCCATTAGGCAGCGAGAGCATATTCCTTAGCGTTGTTGTCATTTGCAACTACACTTGTGACCCGATAACGGCGGTATCATGCCGAGCAAAAGTTCGATCTTTACGCCCTTGTCGATCCTATTTCGCCCCCATCAAAAGCCGGCCTCGTCTTCAGAGCCCGCCGGTTTTTGGTGGAGGCGCCGGGTACCGCCCCCGGGTCCAATAGGTTTATTACACCGACCGTTTATCGCCATAGCCGGGTTGCCCCGGCAAGGCTCATATAGGCGTTTCCCTTGGCCGAGAAAAGAGGCCGATGACCATTCCATGAAAAGATTTCGCTTTTGCCGCGCACAATTTAGACAATTCTTGACGACGAGAGATTGCTGTCTCATTCTCCATGCAACCGGTCACTTGAAGCAACCGGGCCGGGGACACACGAAGGAGTTGATATGACCGACTATCTCGCAGATGTGAAGAAATACGACGCAGCAGCCGACGAAGCCATTGTCGGCAAGATCGTCAAGCATCTCGGCATTGCCCTGCGCAACCGGGATTCCTCGCTGGTGTCCGCTTCCGACCCGGAAGAGCTCGCGCGCGTGAAGACGAGCTGGTGCGGCAAGAAGCTTGGTGTCACCGATGACAGCGCCGACAAGGCAGTGGCCGCCGTTGCAAAAACGATGGCTGCGGATCGCTCCAAGTCCCGCGTGACCTTCTATTATCTGGTGGCCAAGGAACTGGGCAAGCTCCAGTCGCTTTGATCTGAGCCGGGGATAAACCCGCATTAGGTGATTGGTTCTGCCGCCCTGTGCTATTATATTCCCTTGATATCAGGGAATCGGCGGCAGAACGCATGAAACAATATCTCGATCTTCTCCGGCATGTGATGGAAACGGGCTCCGACCGCGGAGACCGCACCGGCACCGGCACGCGTTCGGTATTCGGCTACCAGATGCGTTTCGACCTTTCCGAAGGTTTTCCGGTTCTCACCACCAAGAAACTGCATCTGCGCTCCATCATCCATGAGCTGCTGTGGTTCCTGAATGGCGATACCAATATTGCCTATCTCAAGGAAAACGGCGTTTCCATCTGGGATGAATGGGCCGATGAGAACGGCGATCTCGGTCCGGTCTATGGCGCGCAGTGGCGCTCCTGGCCGGCACCCGATGGCCGTCATATCGACCAGATCGCGCTTCTCATCGAGGCGCTTAAAACCAACCCCAATTCCCGCCGCCACATCGTTTCGGCCTGGAACCCGGCGCTGGTGGATGAGATGGCGCTTCCGCCCTGCCATTGCCTGTTTCAGTTCTATGTCTCGGACGGAAAGCTCTCCTGCCAGCTTTACCAGCGCTCGGCCGATATTTTCCTCGGCGTGCCCTTCAACATTGCGTCCTACGCGCTGCTGACGCTGATGGTGGCGCAGGTCGTGGGCCTCAAACCCGGCGATTTCGTTCATACGCTTGGTGATGCGCATATTTATGCCAACCATTTCGAACAGGCGCAGCTGCAGATGACGCGTACGCCGAAGGCCTTGCCGACCATGCGCCTCAACCCTGATGTGAAGAACCTTTTCGGCTTTAAGTTCGAGGACTTTACGCTGGAGAATTACGAGGCGGATTCAAGCATCAAGGCACCGATCGCGGTATGAGTGAGCCGCGCGTCACCATCATCGTTGCGGTCTCCGAGAACGGCGTCATCGGCCGCGATCTCGATATGCCGTGGAAACTGCCGACCGATCTGAAGCGCTTCAAGGCGATGACGATGGGCAAGCCACTCATCATGGGCCGAAAGACATTTCTGTCGGTCGGCGAGCGTCCCCTTCCGGGCCGTCCGCATATCATCGTCAGCCGCAATGCCGATTACCGGCCTGAAGGCGTCGACGTCGTCTCGTCGCTGGACGAGGCCGTGAAGCTTGCAAAAACGAAGGCTGCGGAACTGGGCGTGGACGAGGTTTTCGTCGCCGGCGGTGGCGAGATTTACCGTCAGGCGTTACCCTTTGCCGATCAACTTTCCGTCACCCATGTGGCGGTAAAACTCGACGGCGACACTTTTTTCCCGGAAATTGATCCCGCCGTTTTTGAGAAAACCGAAGAAAAGCCCGCGCCCGCAGGGGAAAAGGACAATTATCCGGTTCTGTTTACCACTTATGTGCGAAGAGCCGCGGCAAAGTGAACTATTTACCCGGATCGGGTATTTAGTTACCACCTCTGCGTTGAAACGGGCGCTTCTCCTTCCTATAACGGGTCGATATTCCCGCCGCACGCGAGCAATCGCTTACGAACGGAACCGGGAGAGGCTTTTATAAAGAGGTATTGATGCCCTGGAGCAATCAGAATGGCGGCGGCGGCCCTTGGGGCGGCGGCGGTGGAGGAAACAACCAGGGCGGCGGTGGCGGCCCATGGGGGCAGGGGCCTAACCGGCCTCGCGGCGGTGGCGGCGGCAATGGCGGCCCGCCCGATCTGGAAGAGATCATCCGGCGCAGCCAGGACCGTTTCAAGAATGTGCTGCCCGGCGGCTTCAATGGCGGCGTGGTCGCCATCGTGGTTCTCGTGGTTCTGGTTTTCCTCGGCATCCAGTCCATCTACACCGTCCAGCCGGACGAGCGCGGCGTCGAGCTGCGTTTCGGCCGTCCGAAGGACGAAATCTCGATGCCTGGCCTGCATTTCCATCTGTGGCCGATCGAGACGGTGGAAATCGTCAAGGTCACCGAGCAGCAGCAGAATATCGGTTCGCGCGCCTCGTCGTCTTCGTCGAGCGGCGTGATGCTGACCGGCGACCAGAACATCGTCAACGTTCAGTTCTCGGTGCTCTATACGGTCTCTGATCCGAAATCCTATCTCTTCAACGTCGACGCCCCGGCGGAAACGCTGCAGCAGGTTTCCGAAAGCGCCATGCGCGAAGTCGTTGGCCGTCGTCCGGCGCAGGATATTTTCCGCGATAACCGTCAGGCGATTGCAGCTGACGTGCGCAGTATCATCCAGTCCACCATGGACGGTTATGGCGCGGGCATCTCCATCAACGCCGTGGCCATCGAAGATGCGGCTCCGCCGCGCGAAGTGGCCGATGCCTTCGATGAAGTGCAGCGTGCCGAACAGGATGAAGACCGCTTCGTTCAGGAAGCCAATCAATACGCCAACCAGAAGCTCGGTGCCGCACGCGGTCAGGCCGCGCAGATCGTCGAAGAGGCGAACGCCTACAAGTCGCGTGTCGTCAACGAGGCGGAAGGTGAGGCGCAGCGCTTCATTTCCATCTATGACCAGTATCGCACGGCGCCTGAGGTGACCCGTCAGCGCATGTTCCTGGAAACGATGGAGCAGGTCCTGAAGGGTTCCAACAAGATCATCATCGATGAGAAACAGGGCGTGGTGCCTTATCTGCCTCTGAACGAGATCATGCGCAACAATCCGGGCGCAGCACAGCAGGGAGGCAACTGATATGGGTAACCGTCTTACGGCCGTTCTCGTCGGTCTCGCCGTCCTGCTTTTCTTCGGTTATTCGTCGATCTTCGTCGTTACCGAACGCCAGCAGGCCATCGTCGTCCGCTTCGGTCAGATCCTCGATGTGAAAACCGCGCCGGGCCTCTATTTCAAGCTGCCCTTCGCCTTCATGGATGCCGATCGGGTGCAATATATCGAGAACCGGGCGCTGCGCTTCGATCACGACAATATCCGTGTTCAGGTCTCCGGCGGCAAGTTCTACGAGGTTGATGCCTTCGTGGTCTATCGCATCACGGATGCGCGCCGCTTCCGTCAGACGGTCTCGGGTGACCAGATGTCGGCGGAATCGCGCCTGCGTACCCGTCTCGACGCATCGCTGCGCCGGGTCTACGGTCTGCGCGGCTTTGAATCCGCACTTTCGGATGCGCGTGCATCGATGATGCAGGAAGTGCGTGACGATCTGCGTCCCGATGCGGAATCGCTCGGCATCAGCATCGTGGATGTCCGCATCCGCCGCACCGATCTGACGCAGGAGGTTTCACAGCAGACCTTCGAGCGCATGAAGTCGGAACGTCTTGCCGAAGCCGAACTGATCCGCGCACGCGGTAACGAGGCGGCGCAGCGTCGCCGGGCCGTTGCCGACCGTGAGGTCGTGGAACTCGAATCCACGGCCCAGCGGCAGTCCGAAGTACTGCGCGGTGAAGGCGATGCCGAACGCAACAAGGTCTTCGGCGCGGCTTTCCAGCGCGATCCTGATTTCTTCGAGTTCTATCGCTCCATGTCTGCCTACGCCAATGCGTTGAACGGTAACGGCACGACGCTGGTCCTGTCCCCGGATTCGACCTTCTTCCGTTATTTCAACAATATCGACGGTGCGCCACCTGCTGCTCCCTCCGCGCCAGCGCCAGCACCGGCGAACTGACAGCGGATCGAATGATTTTGGAGGGGCCGGTTTTTACCGGCCCTTTCTTTTTACTCCGTTTTCGTGCCAATGCTGTGGCTACGGGCAAGGCGTCCCCCGCCTGTTCACGAAAAGGTATTTTTACACTTCATCATTCCGCCTTATGCTTTGACGATATAAGCAGGGCATGACGATTTGAAACGCGAGGACGCTTATGGCCGTGACCCTTCTTTCGCCTTTTCGCAGCAGCATTGCCGCAGTCGCGGGCATCGCGCTTGTGGCGGGCAGCCTTTCGGCGCCGGTTGCGGCAAGAGCTCAGAGCCATGGGCCGGAATCGGTGGCCGATCTTGCCGAGCCGCTGCTCGATGCGGTGGTGAATATTTCCACGTCGCAGAACGTCAAGACCGAGGGCAAGGGCCCTGTTCCGCCAAAGCTGCCGGAAGGCTCGCCCTTCCAGGAATTCTTCAAGGATTATTTCGACAGCCAGAAGCCGGAAGGTGGCGAAAAGGTCAATTCGCTCGGGTCGGGTTTCGTGATCGATCCGGCGGGTTATGTGGTGACCAACAACCACGTCATCGAGGGTGCTGATGCCATCGAGGTGATTTTCCCGAACGGCTCGAAGCTCAAGGCGACGCTTGTCGGCACCGATACCAAGACCGACCTTTCGGTCTTGAAGGTGGAGCCGAAAACGCCGCTGAAGGCCGTCAAGTTCGGCGATTCGCGCAGCATGCGCATCGGCGACTGGGTGATGGCCGTCGGCAATCCCTTCGGGCTTGGTGGATCGCTGACCGTGGGCGTCATTTCTGCGCGCGGCCGCAATATCAATGCTGGCCCCTATGACAATTTCATCCAGACGGATGCGGCCATCAACAAGGGTAACTCCGGTGGGCCGCTTTTCAACATGAAGGGTGAGGTGATCGGCATCAATACGGCGATTATTTCCCCGAGTGGTGGTTCGATCGGTATCGGTTTTGCCGTGCCGACGGAGCTTGCCCAGAATATCGTGCAGCAGCTCATCGAATTCGGCGAGACCCGCCGCGGCTGGCTCGGCGTTCGCGTTCAGCCTGTTACTGATGACGTGGCGGCGAGCCTCGGCATGGAAAGCGCCAAGGGCGCGCTGATATCAGGCGTGGCCAAGGGCGGCCCGGTGGAGAACGGCCCGATCCAGGCCGGTGATGTCGTCCTGAAATTCGACGGCAAGGATATCCATGAAATGCGCGATCTCCTGCGCATCGTGGCGGAAAGCCCTGTCGGTAAGGAAGTCGATGTTGTCGTTTATCGCGACGGCAAGGAGGAGACCGTCAAGGTCAAGCTCGGGCAATTGCAGGATACGACCGACGAGAAGGCCTCGACCGACGACCAGCAGGGTGAAGACGGTGATGGCAGTATGGTCGTCCCCGAAGACAAAGACGGTGGCGACGATCAGGCGCAGGACCAGACACCTGAAGTGCGCGAAGCACCGCAGACCGTGCTCGGCATGAATCTGGTGGTGCTGAGCAATGAGCTGCGCACGGAAAAGGGCATTGCCGAAAGCGTGGAAGGCGTGCTTGTCGCAAGCGTCGATCCCGGTTCTCCCGCCGAACAGAAGGGCATGAAGGCCGGCGACGTCATTGTCGAGGTCGGACAGGATTTCATGGAAGTGCCCGGCGACGTGCTGGTGCGTGTGAACGGCCTGAAGTCCGAAGGCCGCAAGAATGCGCATATGATGGTGGCGGATGCACAGGGCAATCTGCGCGTGGTGGCGCTGCCGCTGGAATAAACGCTTTTCGCCCGATCCGTCAGGAATCGGGTGGTTGCGGCCCCGTCGGGTCCCTATCCCTTGGTCTTCATCAAACGGAGGCCAAGGATATGAAATTACTCGAAAACAAGGTTGCCATCATCACCGGCGCGTCATCCGGCATCGGCCGGGCGACGGCGATGCTGTTTGCCACGCAAGGCGCGGCAGTCGTCATCAATGCGCGCGGTGAAAAGGCGCTGCAGGAGGTTGCAGCCAACATTCGTGATGCCGGCGGCCGTGTCCATGCGGTTGCGGGCGACGCCGGTGTTGCGGAAACCCATTCCCGGTTGGCGGATGCGGCCGTGGGCGTTTTCGGTGGCCTTGATATCGCCATCAACAATGCCGGGGCGGTGGGGGCCATGAAGCCGCTGGCGGAGATTTCGCCCGAGGAGTGGGATCACGTGCTCAACGTCAATCTCACCTCCGCCTTCCTTGGCGCTCTTTACCAGATTCCGCCGATGTTGAAGCGGGGTCGTGGTTCGATCGTCTTTACGTCAAGCTTCGTTGGCACCAGTGTCGGCATACCCGGTATGGCGGCTTATGGAACGGCGAAGGCCGCGTTGATGGGACTGGTGAAAGGCATTACCGCCGACTATGCCGTCAGCGGTATCCGCGCGAATGCTCTTCTACCCGGCGGTGTCGATACGCCGATGGCTGGAGATGCGGCGCAGAAGGAATGGGCTGCCGGCCTGCATGCGATGAAGCGCATTGCAGAACCTGAAGAAATTGCGCAGGCCGCTCTTTTCCTCGCGAGCTCGATGGCAAGCTTCGTCGCCGGGGCTGCGCTGTTTGCCGATGGCGGCAATGCCGCGGTGAAATGACCTTTCGAAAGTGGCGGGCAGGCCTTATCGCGCCCGCCATTCCTCCAGCGTGAGCGCATAGGTGACGTGGGGCCGCAGATGCGGGTGCGTTTCTTCCGGCACGCGCGGATGGTCGAAATCGCGGGAAGGGTCACGCTTCAAGCCGATGCGTTCCATGACCGCCGTCGAACGATGGTTGTCGTGCACGGCGAAGGAGACGATTTCCGGCGTCTCCTTTTCATCGAAAGCCATGACGAGCAGCGATTGCGCGGCTTCGGTAACATAACCATGCCCCCAGAAGCGGGTGGCGAGACGCCAGCCGATTTCCATCGTGCCGAGCGGGAAGGGCGGGTCGAGGTTCATGACGGGGGATATGCCGCAGAAGCCCATGACTTCGCCGGTCTCGCGCAGTTCCATGGCGTAGAAGCCATAACCGCTGCCGCGGATCATGCCATTGATGGTTTCCAGCACGGCGTCCGCTTCCGCATGGCTGCGGCGGAAGGGGAAAAATTCCATGACCTTTGCGTCGGCGTTGATCTCGCGAAAGAGGTCGCGGTCGCTCTCCTTCCACTCGCGCAGAATGAGTCGTTCTGTCTCACGGATGATCATGGAGTGACAAAATCCGTCTTGCGATAACCCTGGATGTAGAGAAGTGCGGTCAGGTCGCCATGGTCGATGCGCATCTGCGCTTCGGCGGCGACGGCGGGCTTGGCGTGGAGGGCAACGCCTGCGCCGGCCACATGCAGCATGCCGAGATCATTGGCGCCATCGCCGACCGCCATCGCCTCTTCCGGTGAAATGCCAAGCTTTGCGGCAATATCGTTCAGCGCGTCCACCTTGGCCTGTTTGCCGAGAATGGGTTCGGCAACGGTGCCGTCAAGCTCGCCATTGGCTTCGCCGAGCAGATTGGCGCGGTTCTCATCGAAACCGAGCATAGCAGCGACGCGGCCGGTGAAGACGGTGAAGCCGCCGGAAACAAGCGCCGTGTAATAACCCTTCGCCTTCATGGTGGCGATCAGTTCCTTGCCGCCTGATGTCAGCGTGATGCGCTTTTCGATGACCTCATCGATGACAGAGACCGGCAGGCCCTTCAGCAGCGCCACGCGCTCACGCAGAGCCGGCTCAAAAGCGATCTCGCCATTCATGGCGCGGGCGGTGATGGCGGAGACCTTGTCCTTCAGCCCGACTTCGGCCGCCAGTTCGTCGATGCATTCCTGGCCGATCATGGTCGAATCCATGTCGGCGATCAGCAGCTTCTTGCGCCGCTGGTCCTGTTCCTGGATGACGATATCGATGGGTTTTCCGATAAGCGCGGCTGCAATCGTGCTGCGTGCCTGTTTGGCTGCGGTGCCGGAGGGCAGGGCGATATCGCAGGCGATGCCATCGGCCAGCCAATAAAGGCCCGATGCATTGACCGCCTTTGCGGCGGCTTCGCCGAGGGCCGGGGTCAGAACAGGATTTGACGGATTGGCGATAAGCGTGGCAACCAGAGCCATGATGAAAAACCTTGATCAGAATTTTGATGCGATCCTGATAACCGGCCCGACGGCAAGCGGCAAGTCCGCGCTTGCGCTTCGCTTAGCGCGGGAGCGGAATGGCGTCGTCATCAATGCCGACAGCATGCAGGTTTATGACACGCTGCGGGTGCTGACCGCCCGGCCTTCCGACGACGAAATGGAGGGCGTGCCGCATTGTCTCTATGGCCATGTGCCTGCCAGCAGCGCCTATTCGACCGGCGAATGGCTGCGGGATGTTTCCGGCCTGCTTTCGGATCTGCGCGGTGAGGGGCGTTTTCCTGTTATCGTTGGCGGCACAGGGCTTTATTTCAAGGCGCTGACCGGCGGCCTCTCCGATATGCCCGCCATTCCCGATGGCATCCGCGAGGGGCTGCGCGCCCGGCTGATCGAAGAGGGGGCGGCAAAGCTTCACGCCGAATTGGTAAGCCGCGATCCGTCCATGGCTGAGACGCTGCAGCCGGGAGACGGACAGCGTATCGTCCGGGCGCTGGAAGTGCTCGAGGCGACGGGAAAATCGATCCGCGATTTCCAGCGCGCCAGCGGCCCGATGATTATCGATCCCGAACGGGCGCAGAAATTCGTCGTCCTGCCGGAGAGGCCGGTGCTGCATGACCGTATCAACCGCCGTTTTGAGGCGATGATGGACAGTGGCGCGGTGGAGGAGGTGCAGGCACTTCTCGCGCTTGATCTCGCGCCCGACGCAACGGCGATGAAGGCGATCGGCGTTGCCCAGATTGCCGATATGCTGGCCGGGCGCATGGGTGCGGCGGAGGTAATCGAAAAATCGGCGGCTGCGACCCGTCAATATGCCAAACGGCAGATGACCTGGTTCCGTAACCAGATGGGTGACGACTGGACGCGCATCCAGCCGTGAAAGGGGCCTAATCCTTGCGGTAGAGACTGCCGAGCGGTTTTTTCAACAGGCTTTCGCGCAGCGAAGGGCGCGTCTCGCCGGGCGGCGGACCATTTTGCGCCTGCATCTGGAAACCGGCCTTGCGCAATTCATTGACGGCGCCGGAGGTGGCATCCGTTGACGCCGTATTGGATGGCGCAGATGGCGTACGCCCGGGCAGCATATCCGGGCGGTAGGGTTCATATCCCTCCGTTGCGGGCGCCCCCAATTCCCGCTTCCAGCGGTCGATATCGTCTGTCGCCGGAAATACGGCCGGTTCCGACAGATCGGAAAAAGCCGCTTCCACGCTTTGCTGGAAGCCGGTGATAACGGGCTTGGCCGTGGCGCGCATGCGGGTGACGATGCTGTTCAAGTCGACCGTATCAGGGGTTTCATGGTTTGCATGGCTGGTGATGCCGCTTGCCTTCGGCAGCTTGGCCGTGGCCACACGGTCGAAGCGCATGCGCATCGGCACATTTACGGCCTCGCCAAAGGCGATGGCCTCACCATTGCCGATGGAAGAGAGAAAGCTTGTGGTTGAGGTCGATGCGTTCGGCACGGCGGAGAGAATGATCTTCTGGTCGATCTCGTTCGACAGCCGCATGGCGAACAGGGTCGAGCATTGCGACAGGATGGTCTGGTCCAGCTCGCTTGGCCGCTGACTGATGACACCGAGTGAGATGCCGTATTTGCGGCCTTCCTTGGCGATCTGGGCGATGGATTGCCGGGTGGGGAAGAAGCCGCGCTCGGGGTCGGCCGGAACATAACGATGTGCTTCTTCGCAGACGACGAGCATATGCAGCGAACCGCGCGCCAGCACCGCCATTTCGAAGGACATGCGGCAGAGCACCGAGACCACCGAATTTACCACTTCGGAGGGGATGCCGGACAGCTGGAAAACCGAAATCGGCTTGCCGTCCCCGGGGATGCGGAAGATATGCGCGACCGTCTCCAGAATATTGTCGCTGATCGTATTACTCGAGAACATGAAATTATAGCGCGTATCGTTCACTGCCGAGAGGATGCGGCCCTTCAGCGTGCGCAAGGCGGGTTTTTCGCCGCGGCCTTCCAGCCGGCCGATGCGCTCATCGATGAGTGCGAGGAGATCGGCGATGCGGTAGGGCACCGGCGTATCTGGTGTGATCGCGCTCTTGTCGGATGTGCGGCGGACAGTGGAACCTTCGGTGCCGCGAAATGCCTTTTTCGCTTCGGGAATGAGGTCGCGGAGGAAATCCATCTCTTCCGGCACGGGCTTGCGGCCGCGGAAAATCACCTCGGCAAATTCCTCGAGCCGCATCAGCCAGAAGGGAAGGTCCAGCGTATCGGTATCGATGACGACGGAATGGTCGGGAAAAGCGGCCGCGAATTCATTATGCGGATCAAGAATGAGCACGCGCAGTTTCGGGTCGGTCTCGATCGCCTTGTTCAGAAGCAGCGAAACGGCGGTGGTCTTGCCCACGCCCGTCGATCCGACGACGGCGAAATGTTTGGCAAGCATCTGCGGAATGCTGATGGCCGCGTTGATCGTGTCGTCCTGCGTCAGCTTGCCGATGACACAGGCATCGCGTTTGCCGCTGTCGTAAATCTTGGCAAGATCGCTGGTGCGGATGCGGTGCGCCACCGCGCCGAGATAAGGGTAACGGGAGATACCGGTGGAAAAACGTTCGCTGCCGTCTTCGGTGCGATAAACTTCACCCACCAGTTCCACGTCGATCAGCAGCCTGTTTGGCCTGTCCGCTGCCCAATGGTCCTCGCCGGTGCGCATGGAAAAGACCAGCGCAGTGACACGGCTCGTGCCCATTTCGATGGAGATCAGGCGTCCGACGGACCAGAGCTGTGACACATCGGTGGAGCCGGGTTCTGTTTCGGCGGCAATGGTGGCGTTGGCGCCGTTACAGGCGATGACGCGGCCCAGCATGCGGTTTGCCGGTTGCTCGCCGGATCGCCGTTCGTTTTCGTCTATGCGGGTCGCGTTATGAGACGTGTCGTTATTCACATTTTTTCCCGGTACATGCGGATGATCGCGGTGGTTCGGGCAGCATCTGCTATCTCGGTATAAAAGATTATGCTTAACAACAGGTGTACCGACTGCGTTCGAAAATTTCGCGGAAGCCCGCTTTCGGGTAATAAAAGAAGGCGGCGGTGATTTTTTCCTGCAATATGCGTTGACGGCTGGGGCTTTTGTGGCTAACACTCCGGCCCATGAAAAATCTTAACGTACTTATCGTGGTGGGACGGCGCATGGGCAGGATGGTGTAACCATCCGGCGAAAGCACCCATGCGCTGAACGAGGCTCCTCTAGGGGCCTTTTTTTATGTCTTCAAACAGGCCCTCGGGCTCCTCGATATCCAAAGCCAAAGCGGGATGGAAACAGGCAATGACGGATAAGGACAATACGGAAAACAGCAATCGCATGACAGGTGCGGAGATCGTTCTGCAGGCGCTGAAGGACAATGGCGTCGAGCACATCTTCGGTTATCCCGGCGGTGCCGTTCTTCCGATCTATGACGAGATTTTCCAGCAGGAAGACATTCAGCACATTCTCGTGCGTCACGAGCAGGGCGCCGGCCATGCGGCCGAAGGGTATGCCCGCTCCACCGGCAAGGTCGGCGTCATGCTCGTTACCTCAGGTCCCGGCGCCACCAATGCGGTAACGCCGCTGCAGGATGCGCTGATGGATTCCATTCCGCTCGTCTGCCTGTCCGGCCAGGTTCCGACATCGCTGATCGGTTCCGATGCTTTCCAGGAATGCGACACCGTCGGCATCACGCGCCCCTGCACCAAGCACAACTGGCTGGTCAAGGACGTCAACGAACTGGCTGGCATCATCCATGAAGCCTTCCGTATCGCGCAGACGGGCCGTCCCGGCCCTGTCGTCGTTGACATTCCGAAGGATATCCAGTTCGCCACCGGCACCTATACGCCGCCTTCCGCCGCCATCCAGCAGAAGAGCTACAAGCCGAAGGTTCAGGGTGACCTCAACGCCATTCACGCCGCCATCGAACTGATGTCGAAGGCGAAAAAGCCGGTTTTCTACACTGGCGGCGGCGTCATCAATTCCGGTCCGGAGGCGACAAGGCTGCTGCGCGAACTGGTTGAGTTGACCGGTTTCCCGATCACCTCGACGCTGATGGGTCTTGGTGCCTATCCGGCTTCCGGCAAGAACTGGCTCGGCATGCTGGGCATGCACGGTTCTTACGAAGCCAATATGACGATGCATGATTGCGATGTCATGGTCTGCATCGGCGCGCGTTTCGACGACCGTATTACCGGTCGCATCAATGCGTTTTCGCCGAATTCCAAGAAGATCCATATCGACATCGACCCGTCCTCGATCAACAAGACCGTTCGCGTTGACGTGCCTGTTATCGGCGATGTCGGCCATGTTCTGGAAGACATGGTTCGCCTGTGGCGCGCCTTGCCGAAAAAGCCGGAAAAAGCACAGACGGAGGACTGGTGGTCGCAGATCGAGCGCTGGCGCGCCCGCAATTCCTTCGCCTACAAGAACTCCAAAGATGTCATCATGCCGCAATATGCCTTGCAGCGGCTTTATGAGGCATCGAAGGGACGCGACACCTACATCACGACAGAAGTTGGCCAGCACCAGATGTGGGCGGCGCAGTTCTTCGGCTTCGAGGAGCCGAACCACTGGATGACTTCGGGCGGTCTCGGCACCATGGGTTATGGCCTGCCGGCGGCTATCGGCGTGCAGGTCGCGCATCCGGAAGCACTGGTCATCGACATTGCCGGTGACGCCTCGATCCAGATGTGCATTCAGGAAATGTCCTGCGCCATCCAGTATGGCCTGCCGGTGAAGATTTTCATCCTCAACAACCAGTATATGGGCATGGTGCGGCAATGGCAGCAGCTGCTGCACGGCAACCGCCTGTCGAACTCCTATACCGAAGCCATGCCTGACTTCGTCAAGCTGGCGGAAGCCTATGGTGCCGTCGGCATGTATTGCGACGACCCTAAGGAACTGGATGACAAGATCGCCGAGATGATTGCGGTCAACAAGCCGGTCATCTTCGATTGCCGCGTTGCCAATCTTGCCAATTGCTTCCCGATGATCCCGTCTGGTAAAGCCCATAACGAGATGCTGTTGCCGGATGAGGCGACGGATGAAGCCGTTGCCAACGCCATCGATGCCAAGGGCCGTCAGCTAGTCTGAGCCGGGAGAGGAAAAGGACATGAACGCACACCTACAACCGACCGGCTCCGCCTATTTCATCCAGAAGGAAACGGCTGCCGTTGAAAATCACACGCTGTCGGTTCTCGTCAGCAACGAGCCGGGCGTTCTCGCCCGGGTCATCGGCCTTTTTTCCGGCCGTGGCTACAACATCGAAAGCCTGACGGTTTCGGAAACGGAACATGAGGCGCATCTGTCGCGCATCACCATCGTCACGCGCGGCACGCCGATCGTGCTGGAGCAGATCAAGGCGCAGCTGGAGCGCATCGTTCCGGTGCACCGGGTTCTCGACCTTACCGTCCGTGCCCGCGAGCTGGGACAGGAACGGCCGATCGAGCGTGAAGTGGCGCTCATCAAGGTCGCAGGTACGGGCGAAGTTCGCGCCGAAGCGCTGCGCCTTGCCGATGCGTTTCAGGCTAAGGTGGTGGATGCGACGGTGGAGCATTTCATCTTCGAGATCACCGGAAAGTCATCCAAGATCGATCAGTTCGTGGCGATCATCAAGCCGCTGGGCTTGATCGAAATCTGCCGCACGGGTATTGCCGCCATGAACCGCGGTTCGCAGGGCATGTGATTTCTCCGCGTGCGGAGCAGCTACCCGTGGGCTGGATTGTAAATGTTTTGAAGCTCTCTTTCGTCATGCTCGGGCTTGTCCCGAGCATCTGCGACGTCTCAATTGTCTTGGACGTGCTTAGATCCTCGGGTCAAGCCCGAGGATGACGTCGATTAGGGACTACGCTTTGTCATCATCTTCGACCGCGGCTTTCGCCGCGGTTTTTTTATAACCATCGCCCGGATCAATATTCAACCATATGGTTGACATTCCGCGGCAACCGGCTATATTCAACAACATGGTTGAATTATCCGCTTCACATCTCGACACCGTCTTTCATGCCCTTGGCGACGCAACGCGACGCACGATGCTGCGTGATCTTTCTCGTGGCGAGCGAACGGTGAGCCAGTTGGCTCAACCCTTCGACATCTCGCTCGCGGCAGCCTCGAAGCACATCAAGGCGCTGGAGAATGCGGGGCTTATCCGCCGGGAGGTGAGGGGGCGTATCCATGTCTGCCGCCTTGCGCCGGAGCGGTTGGCAGAGGCGCATGAATGGCTGGATTTCTACCGGCGGTTCTGGGGCAATCGCCTCGATATTCTTGAGCAGATGCTCAGGGAGGAAGATCAGGGAAAATCCCCTGCAGATGGAGGAAATGACAATGGCTGATATCGCAATGCCTGACGCCTATGGCCGTCTTGTCGAGCCCACGACCCTGAAGATCGAGCGGCTGTTGCCCGGACCGATCGATCGGGTCTGGGCCTATCTGACCCAAAGCGAGCTTCGCCGCCGCTGGCTCGCCTCCGGCGAAATGCGGCTTGCGCCCGATGCGCCCTTCGAACTGGTGTGGCGCAACGACGAGCTTTCCGATCCGCCCGGCCACCGCCCGGAAGGATTCTCCGAAGAGGAAAAGATGGCGTCCCGCATCATTACCGTCGTTCCACCGCATCACCTTGTCTTTAGTTGGGGCGAAGGCGGGGAGGTGTCGATCGAGCTTCAGGCTCTGGGTAAGGATGTGCTTCTGACACTGATTCATCGCCGGCTGGTTGGCAGGAAGACCAAGCTCGATGTCAGCGCCGGCTGGCATGTGCATCTCGATATCCTCGCCGCCCGTCTTCAGGAAAAGAAACCGGGACCTTTCTGGGATACCTGGCTGGCGCTGAAAGAGGAATACGAACCCCGCATACCGTCATAAAGCCCTAGGGGCTATCTGACCAACGGCGCGGCCGCGCCGTTGGTCAGTCTCTATTGCGGCGCGGTTCCCGGTTCTCACATTCCGATTCAACCGCTTCAGCACCTGATTCCGAAATGCCTGCTAATGCCTTGTTGTGTCAGAGCATTTCCAAAGACGTCTTGCGCGTCGGCGGCGGGAAGGCGGTGTCGAGCGCGGTCCAGTCTTCCTCGGTTATTTCAAGATCGGTGGCGCCGCGATTTTCCGTGATACGGGACACGCTGGCGGATTTGGGAATGGCGATGACACCGTCCCTGTCCAAAAGAAAGGCCAGAGCCAGCTGCGCCGGGGTTGCCTGATAGGCCTTGGCGATGCGGATGAGTTCGTTGTTCTTCAGGATACGGCCCTGCTCGATGGGGGAATAGGCCATCAGCGGCACGCCGTGCTCCTGGCACCAGGGCAGAAGGGAAAATTCCGGTCCGCGCCGGGAGAGGTTATAGAGCACCTGATTGGCAGCACAGTTTTTACCCTCGGGAACGGTGAAAAGCTCCTCCATGTCGTCTGTATCGAAATTAGAGACGCCCCAGTTGCCGATCTTGCCATCGCTCTTCAGCCTTTCGAACGCGGCCACGGTTTCGCCTAGCGGGTGCTCGCCGCGCCAGTGCAGCAGATAGAGATCGATGTGATCGGTGCCGAGCCTTGCGAGACTGCGCTCGCAGGCTTCCGCAGTGCCTCTCGCGCTGGCATTCCACGGATAGACCTTGCTGACCAGAAACACCTCGTCGCGGCGGCCGGCGATTGCCGTGCCGACCACTTCTTCCGATCGGCCGTCGGCATACATTTCCGCGGTGTCGACCAGCGTCATGCCGAGATCGATCGCCCTGCGGATGCTTTCAACCTCGTCGTCTGCCGATGACTTCGTCTCGCCCATGTTCCAGGTGCCAAGGCCGAGGGCTGGAACCTCTTTTCCGGAGGGCAGGGTGACGGCAGGAATATCCTCATACATGGTTTTGCTCCAGCGGTTGTCGATTGGACAATAGTCCTTTGTGCCGACTTCTCAAACCCATGGCGGAAATGATTGATCCATCAAAAAAACTGACCTCGCCCTTCGGTGCGCTGGTGTTGTTTGCCTTCCATCACGCAAATGCTGACGTCATTGCTCGCGTTCCGCCGCCACTGCTGGCCTCACGTCGGAAACTGCCGGTAACATTCCTCGGCGATTGCCTGCACCTCGTCCCGCGTTAATTCGGCGGAAACGGCATAGCCCAACTCGTTGTCGATCCAGTAGAAGGTCTCGATGCCGTCGGCGCTGGCCATGCGGAAGCTGGTGGTGCGGTTTTCCTCGTTATGGCCGACCAGCACCGTTACCCGGCGGCCGGTCTTGTCCTGATACATCAGCATCGCACCCGGCTTGCCGCTGACGGGAATGAGGCGGCCGCCGACGAGGTCGTAACCGATCTTCGACAGGTCGGGGATGGCGAAGGGGTAACCGAGCCGCTTGCCGAGCCAAGTCGCAAGATGCTGCTGTTCGCCGGCGCCGACCTCGACGGGGTGACGCACCTCGCTTGCATAGATGAGATAGGCGGATTTCGCCTGTGCCGGAATATCCGTCGTCAGCGATGCCAGGGTGACATCCTGCGGCGTCGAAAGGGACGAGGGCAGCAGCCTGCCGGCTGCCGCGCCCGCCACGAAGACCAGCAAGGCTGCTGCCGTCCGCAGAAGCGCCGGTTTCAGCCGCCATGTGCGATCCCTCTTTTGCGGGCCAAGCATCGAGGCGTCATGCGGATGTGCGGCGGCATAGGAGGCGAAGGTGTTGCGCAGAATGTCGGCCTGTTTTTTCCATGCCTCCACGCGGCTCTGGTCTTCCGGCCGTTCAGCCAGCCAGGCCTCGACAGCCGCGCGATCGTCGTCGGAAAGAAGCCCGTCGACATAGGCGTGCAGATCGTCTTCGGTTATGGCATCGGGCCGTTTCATCGTGGTCTCCGCAGGGGTATGATATTATCCGCCGCCAGATGCTGGCGCAGGGTTTCACGGGCGCGGGAGAGCCTGGACATGACGGTGCCGAGCGGGATCGCCAGGGTCTCTGCCGCCTCGTGATAGCTGTAGCCTTCCACCGTCACCAGCATCAGCACTGCCCGCATATCCGGTGAGAGAAGTGCCAGCGCGCCATGCAGCCGGTCGTTCTCCAGCGTGTCGGAGAGCGTATCCGGGAGGGCAATGGTCTCGTGGCCGTCGAGGCTTTCGGACGGATGACGTTTCTCGGCGCGGTGGCGGTTGCGATAAAGATTCGTCATTATCGTGTAAGCCCATGTTTTCAAACCCGTTCCGCGCCATTGCCTTTTATTGGCAAGTGCCTTTTCCACGCAGTCTTGCAACAGGTCCTCGCCATCGGCGTCGGAACGGGAAAGGCTGCGGGAATAACGGCGCAGCATGGGTATCAGCGCCAGCATTTCCGCCTCGAAGCTGCCGGCTGCGGGGGAGTGGCTCCCCCGCTTTTCACCATTCATGCCATCAGGGTTTTGCGGCATCCCATACACCGTTCATACCGTCGCCGGTGGCATCGCCCTTCTTGGTGTCCTTGACCCAGTAATAAAGCGGCATGCCGTCCTTTGCCCACTGCATCTTGCCGTCCTTGCGCTTTACGAGGGAATAAGCGCCCTCGGCCTTGTCACTGGCGGCGGCGAAAAACGGCGGCCAGTTCACCGCGCATTTGTCGTAACAATTGGATACGCCCTTCTTGTCGTTCTTGAAAGTGTAGAGCGTCATGCCTTTTTCGCCCGCCAGCACATTGCCTTTGTCGGTCTTGACCGTTTCGACGGCCGGTGCGGCATAGGCCGTTCCGGCAAAAGCCAGAACGAGGGCGGGAACGATAAAGCGGATCTTCATGGACATATCCTCCTTGGTTCGGGCGGGCTCAAGCCGCCAGCACATCAAGAGACACCGTTGCCCGCCGGTTTATTCCCCGTCTCGAGATATTTTTAAACTTATCCATTGAGCTAAGTGTTTTGCCGTGATAGTTAGCCTTATGGAAAACTATTCAGACGCGCTCGACGATATCTTCCAGTCTCTCGCCGATCCGACCCGCCGGGCGGTGATCCTGAGGCTGGGCGGCGGGGAGGCGAGCATCGGAACGCTGGCCGAACCCTTCGATATGGCTTTGCCATCCTTCATGAAACATATCCGCCAGCTGGAAGAGGCCGGGCTGATCGTGACCCGCAAGCAGGGCCGTGTCCGGTTCTGCTCGCTGGAGAAACAGAGGTTTTCCATGCTCGATGGCTGGCTTTCGCAACAGCGCGCCATCTGGGAGGGCCGCACCGACCGGCTCGAACAATTCGTCATGGCACAAAAGGACAGGATGTCCAGCAAAGGGGAGAATGACCAATGACCGAGACTTTCAATCCCGATCTCGACCTGAAGATTTCACGCATCATCAGGGCGCCACGCCGGCTGGTCTGGAATGCATGGACGGACAAGTCCAGCCTCGAACAATGGTGGGTGCCGCATCCCGGCCAATGCCGCGTCGACCGCATGGAGCTTTATCCCGGCGGCGCTTTCGAGACACGCTACAGCGAGGATGGGGCGGCATTCGGTCCGCATGTCAACGGATGTTTCCTGGCGGTGGATCATGAGGAGCGTCTCATCTTCACCGATGCGCTGACTGCGGGTTTCCGGCCCTCTGCAGAGCCGTTCCTCACCGCCGTGATGACGTTTCGCGATCACCCCGAGGGCATGGAATACGTGGCCTATGCCATGCACAACAACCTTGCCGACCGCGCCAGGCATGCGGAGATGGGCTTCTTCGACGGCTGGAACACGGTTGCGGAGCAGCTGGCGCAGCTTGTCGAGAAGCAGGCGGCGCATTGAGCCGCATCAGCCGAACAGGGGAATATCCGGCTTGTTGAGCATGAGCCAGATGATGCCGAGAACCGCGAAGAAGGCGGGAAAACCGCAGGCGAACCAGATGCGGTAAAGGCGGAACCATTGGGCCGGCAAGGTTTGTCCGGTGGCGGCGCAGTCGCGGGCGATATCGCGCAGCCTGATCTGGATCCACACCACCGGCAGCCAGAAAATGCCGGTGAAGACATAAAGGCCAAGCGAAAGGGCGATCCAGCCTTCCGTCAGCGGCCAGCCGATGATGCGCGCCAGAAAATAGCCGGTCACCGGCTGGATGATCGCGGCGGTGGCGGTGAAGATCGTATCGGCAATGACGACTGTGCCGGCCACATGCGCGATCAGCGCCGGGTTTGCCGTTCGCCGTGCCATCACCATAAAAAAGGCGATGCCCGCGCCGGTGCCGAACAGTACCGTCGCGCCGATGACATGGGCGAGCCGCAGCAGTTCCTCAATCGTCATCAGCGTTCATCCAGTGTGGCGAGGGCAACGAGCGTTAGGGCGATGGAAGGCAGGACCTTGACGAGGGGACCAAGCGGATCGAGCCACAGGCCCGGCTCCAGCAGGCTGCCGCCCGTCAGATAGGCTGCGCTGACCAGCAGCATGCCGATGAGCGCCTTTCTGGCAAGAGGCCGAAGCAGGACGGTGAAGCCGAGGGCGATATCGATGAGGCAGGTGGTGAGTGTAAGGGCGATTGCCGGCGCCTGCGGCATGAAGGGCAGAAAATGCGCCGCTGCTCCATTGATGTTCAGCAACGGCACGAGGCCGGATAACAGCCAGAATAATGACAGGCAGATGATGACCAGCGGTTTCAGGAGATAGGATCTGGCAAACCACAGGTCCTGTACGCCGGAAGGGTGAGCGGCCAGCGTCTGTTTCAGGGTCTGGAGCGACTTGATCCTCCGTTGCGCCTCGCGCTCCGTGACGATGCCTTCCGACATGACCGTCATGGCGGTTGAACGCAGTGGCGAGCGCCAGCCGAGTGCGCCTGCGGCATCCGCCATCAGACTGACGGGGCGCATAAGGACAGCCGGAAGGTTGATGACGGGAGCGGCGGGCAGGCCGAGCCATTGCCGGTGCGTGGTGACCACGTCCTGCAATGTCAGCGCTTCATCCGCGGCGAGTTCGAGATCGCTGCCCGGCGGGATTTCACTATCGATGGCCGCGCAGACGGCTGCCGCCACATCATCGACCGCGACAGTTCGAACCGGCATTGCGCCATTGACGAGCGGCAGCACGAGAGGAAAGCCGGCAAGCGCGCGGACAAGCGCCGTACCGCCATGGGCATTGCGACCGACAACGAGGGCGGGGCGCAGAATGACGTGGGGTAGGCCGCTTGCGATGAGCGCCTCATCGGCGTGGCGTTTGGTGGCGAGGAATGGCAGGTCGGCCGCGGCGCCAGCCGTGCGGGCCGATATCTGGATCACCAGTCTGCCGCCCGCTTGCGCCGCAGCCTCGTAAAGCGCCAGCATGGCTTTTTCCTGCGTCGCGGCCAGATCGTCCGACAAACCGTCCTGAAGCGCGCCGGCGCAGTTGACGATGGCGTCGTGATCCCTGACCAGCGTGTCCCAGTCCGATGCCCGTATCATGCGGGCCAGATCGGCGGAAATCCAGGTCGCAAAAGGCCATTTGTCGGTGGCGCGTGTTAGGGAACGTGCCAGGCCAGTGATGGCGTGGCCTCTGCCGTGAAGGCTACGCACCACCTCCGAGCCGATGAAACCTGTCGCGCCGAGAATCAATATCTTCATGCGCGGCATGATAGCGGCCGTGATTTAAAAACCAGCCGTGTTTTATTGCCGCATTCTCATTGTGCGATTCATCTTTCGTTCTTTTTTTGTTGCGCATCAGGCTCGAATCCTGCGATGAGGGCGCATGTTATTTTCACCGCAACAGGACGAAGCGCTCAAGGCTGTTTCCCGCTGGCTGAAGGAAGGCCGGACGCCGGTTTTCCGGCTGTTCGGTTATGCCGGAACGGGCAAGACGACGCTTGCCAAACATTTCGCGGAAAATGTCGATGGTGAGGTGCTGTTTGCTGCCTTCACCGGCAAGGCGGCGCAGGTGCTGCGTTCGCGCGGGGCAACCAATGCCCGCACCATCCATTCGCTGATCTACCGCCCGCGCGGCGAAGAAACTGTCGAAGACGAGGAAACCGGCAAGACCTCGATTGCGCCGATGTTCTCCATCAACCGCCAGAGCCCGCTTGCCAAGGCAGCACTCATCATCATCGACGAATGTTCGATGGTGGATGAGCAGCTTGGCAAGGATCTGATGAGTTTTGGCACGCCGATCCTCGTGCTGGGTGATCCGGGCCAGCTGCCGCCGGTTTCGGGTGGTGGTTTCTTCACCGAGCAGGAGCCGGATTATCTGCTGTCGGAAATCCACCGCCAGGCCAAGGATAACCCCATCATCCATCTTGCCATGGATGTGCGGGAGGGTCGCGAGATCATGCGCGGCGATTATGGTTCCGCGCAGGTGATTTCCAAATCCGAAGTGACGCAGTCACTGGTGCTGGACGCCGATCAGGTGCTGGTCGGCACCAATCGCACCCGCCGCCGCTATAATCAGCGGCTTCGCGAGCTCAAAGGTTTTTCCGCCGATTATCCGCAGTCCGGCGACAAGCTGGTCTGCCTTCGCAACGATCCGGCCAAGGGTCTGCTCAACGGCTCGCTGTGGCAGGTGATGAGCTCTTCACGCGAGACGGTGAAGCCCGGCATCAACCTGATGATCCGGCCGGAAGATGACGATATGGATCGCGGCGCGGCCAAGATAAAATTGCTGAAGGCGGCCTTTGAGGATGTGGAGACGGAAATTCCCTGGTCGACCCGCAAGCGGTACGACGAGTTCGATTTCGGTTATGCACTGACCGTACACAAGGCGCAGGGTTCGCAATGGAACAATGTGGTTCTCTTTGACGAGAGCTATGCCTTCAGGGATTCTCGCGAAAGGTGGCTTTACACGGCCATCACCCGCGCGGCCGAAACCCTGACAATCGTTCGTTGATCAGGCGCGTATGACGCCGAGCAGCACCGCCTTTGCGACCGCCTGAAAGCGGTTGCTGGCATTGAACTTGCCGATGATCTTTGCCTCCAGCGTGTTAAGGTCGCTGCCTGAAAGGCCAAGGGCACGGGCAAGCCGCACCGGCGCATAACCCTCCGCCATCAGCTCCAGGCATTTGCGTTCGGCGTCGGTCAGGGCAATGTCCTTTGCTGGCGCCCGCTCGGTACCATCCATGCCGTCAGCATCCGTCTCCGTCACCAGCAATTCCTCGATCTGCTGGGCCTGACGCTGGAGGGTGGAAAGCTCGGCGGTCAATTCCCTCTTCCGCTGCCGCAGTGCGGTGTGGAATATGTCGTCCGCCTCTTCCTGCGAGAGCGAACGGACGAGTTTTTCCATGATCTCGGTAATCGCGGCGACGGAGATGCCCACTTCGCGACAGACGTTGATGACGGCCATGCGCTGGACGTTGCGGTGGGTATAAACCCGCATCTGGCCGATGCGTTTCGAGGTCAGCAGCGCCTTTTCCTCGTAAAAATGCAGCGTTCGGTGGGTCACCCCGAAGATATTGGCCATGTCGGCGATGGGAACCGGTTCGGCGGGCAGGGAGGAAGGCAGGCTCACATCCGGTAGAAAGCTGCTGATCCTTAGATTGGGTTTGTCCTCGTCGCCGTGTCCAAACGGCATCCTGCCATCCTGCATCGTCTCCCCCTTCACGCTTTTTGACAGTGTGCCTGCTTTTTATGGCATCCGTTATTCGTTCCCCCGTCGCGGGCCTGTCTTCTGATCAAGACATCATGCCAAACACAGCAAAAAAACCATAACGTGTATTGCCTGCTTTCGTTCCCGCACCTTTAAAAAATTTTATCGGCCTCCTTGCGGTTGGCGTCAACCTGCGTGAAACAAGGTGTCAATTCCGAACCGGAGCCCCGATGCCATGCCTGCAAAACTTTCCGTCAATCTGAACGCAATTGCCATGTTACGCAACCGCCGCGATCTTCCCTGGCCTGACGTCGCGCATTTCGGGCAGATTGCGCTCTCGGCGGGTGCAAGCGGGCTGACTGTACACCCGCGACCCGACCAGCGCCATATCCGCTTTTCTGACCTGCCGGTGCTGCGGGCGCTGATCGATGATCGCTTCCCCGGCGCGGAATTCAACATCGAAGGGTATCCCACCGAGGATTTTCTCGTTCTGTGTGAAAAGACCCAGCCGGAACAGGTGACGCTGGTGCCTGATGACCCGTCGCAGGCGACATCAGACCATGGCTGGGATTTCCGCAAACATGCCATTTTCCTCAAAGATGTCGTCGGGCGCCTGAAGGCCGGCGGCATGCGCGTTTCGCTGTTTGCCGATGGTGACGGGGAACGCGAGCCGGTGGAACTGGCAGCCGAGACGGGTGCTGCCCGCATCGAGCTATACACCGGCCCCTATGGCGGCTGTTTTGACGATCCGCAAAAGGCCGACGTGCTTGTCGAGAAGCTGGGGCAGACGGCGGATCATGCCGCAGCACTCGGGCTTGCGGTCAATGCCGGCCATGATCTGACGGTGGCAAATCTGCCCAGGCTGATGAAACGCATTCCCAATCTCGCCGAGGTTTCGATCGGCCACGGGCTGACGGCAGATGCCCTGGAGTATGGCATGGCTGAAACAGTCCGGCGTTTTTGTCAGGCCTGCGGTCAGCCTAATTCATAACCAAAGTCAATTTTTTCGCCTATGCTTTGCCTCGCGCATGCTCCATGCGCGAGCTTTGGAAGGCAGAGACATATGCAAGAACATCATGTTGTCGTCGTGGGTGGAGGCTTCGGCGGTTTGCAACTGGTGCACGGGCTGGAGGGGCCCCCTGTCCGCATCACATTGATCGACCGTCGCAATCACCACCTGTTTCAGCCCCTGCTGTATCAGGTTGCGACGACGGCGCTGGCGACATCCGAAATCGCCTGGCCGATCCGCCATCTTTACCGCGACTGCAAGGAGGTGACGACCCTGCTCGCGGAGGTGACCGGCGTGGACCGGGCGGCGCGGACCGTGCAGCTGAATTCGGGCCAGCTTATCGGCTTCGATACGCTGGTGCTGGCCACCGGCGCCCGTCACGCCTATTTCGGTCGCGACGAATGGGAGCGTTCCGCCCCCGGCCTCAAGACGCTGGAAGATGCAACGACAATCCGCCGCCGCCTGCTTCTGGCCTTTGAAAGAGCCGAACTTGCGACCAGCGAAGAGGAGTGGCAGGCGCTGCTGACCTTCGTCATCATCGGCGCCGGCCCGACCGGCGTGGAAATGGCGGGCATGATCGCCGAACTCGCTCACAAGGCGCTGCCGGCGGAATTCCGCAATGTCGATACCACAAAGACCCGTGTTCTGCTTGTCGAGGCCGGCCCTCGCGTCCTGCCGGTCTTTACGGAAGATCTGTCGGCCTATGCCCGGGAAGCGCTTGAAAAGCTTGGTGTCGAGGTTTTGCTCGGCACGCCGGTGACGGCCTGCACGGATGAGGGCGTGACGGTGGGCGAGACCTATTATCCCTGCCGCACCGTCGTTTGGGCCGCCGGAGTGCAGGCGTCTCCGGCCGCGAAGTGGCTGAATGCCGCCGGCGACAGGGCAGGGCGTGTCATCGTCGGGCCGCAGCTTCATCTCGATGACGATGCTGATATCTTCGTCATCGGCGATACCGCTGCGGTCAATCAGGAAAACGGCAAGCCGGTGCCGGGCATCGCGCCCGCGGCAAAGCAGCAGGGCGCTTATGTGGCAAAGGTCATCAAGGCGCGGCTGGAGGGCAAGCCATCACCATCACCTTTCCGCTACAGCCATCAGGGCAATCTCGCAACCATCGGGAAACGTGCGGCGGTGATCGATTTCGGCAGGTTCAAGCTGAAGGGCGTACTGGCGTGGTGGATATGGGGGCTTGCCCATATCTACTTCCTGATCGGAACACGGTCGCGCCTTGCCGTGGCTTGGAGCTGGTTGTGGATTTATCTGAGCGGCCAGCACAGTGCGCGCCTGATTACCCAGAAAGAGACGCTGAAGGACGAGGCGTGAGGGCAGGTAACAAAAAAGGCGGGAAGCATCGGCTTCCCGCCTTTTTCCAATCAGTCAGTGGTCTCAATCAAGCGTCGAGCGAGGCCATGTCGATGACGAAGCGGTAACGCACGTCGCTCTTCAGCACGCGCTCATAGGCTTCGTTGACGTCCTTGATGTCGATCGTTTCGATTTCCGAAACGATGTCGTGCTTGCCGCAGAAATCCAGCATTTCCTGGGTTTCCTTGATCGAGCCGATCATCGAACCGGCGAGCGAACGGCGGGCGGGAATGACCGAGAATGCGTGGACCGGGATAGCATGTTCCGGCACGCCGAGCAAAACCATCGTGCCATTGACCTTCAGCAGGTTGAGATAGGCATTCCAGTCGATTTCGGCCGAGACGGTGCACAGGATCAGGTCGAAGGTGCCGGCTAACTTCTCGAAGGTCGAGGCGTCGCTGGTGGCGTAATATTCCTTCGCGCCAAGCTTGAGGCCGTCTTCCTTCTTCGACAGCGTCTGCGAGAGAACGGTGATATCAGCACCCATGGCCGAACCGATCTTCACGCCCATATGGCCAAGGCCACCCATGCCGAGGATCGCGACCTTCTTGCCGGGGCCGGCATTCCAGTGGCGCAGCGGCGAATAGAGCGTGATGCCGGCGCAGAGAAGCGGCGCCGAGGCATCGAGCGGCAGGTTGTCCGGGATGGACAGGACGTAGTCTTCCCGCACAACGATATGGTCGGAGTAACCGCCCTGGGTCGCGCTCTTGCCATCGCGTTCAACGGAATTGTAGGTCTGCACGAGACCCGGCATGTATTGCTCGTTGTCGACATCGCGGGTGGCACAGCCGACGCAGGAATCGACGAAGCAGCCGACGCCGACATGGTCGCCGACCTTGAACCGGGTGACCTTGGAGCCGACGGCCCGGACGACACCGGCGATTTCGTGGCCCGGAACGATCGGGTAAACGGCATTGTGCCATTCGTTGCGGACGGTGTGGATGTCCGAGTGGCAGATGCCGGCATATTTGATATCGATGACGACGTCGTCATCATTCGGCTCGCGGCGTTCGAAGGTGAACGGGGTAAGCGGCTTCGACGCGTCGGTCGCAGCATAACCTCTTGCAATAGCCATCTGAATATCCTTTCGGGAGTTGGGGACGGCGGACTATGCGATGGAAGCGTCAAGGGGCGTTAGAGCGATCCTCCGAGCTTCTTGCACGATCCTGCAAAAAATACCCGCGTGCTCTTTGCGGACGGCCGGCGGCTTTATAAATAAGAGACATCCAATATATCTCTTCCTTCAGTCAGGGGATTTTCCCTCATGTCCTTGCCGTTCAATGTCTATCAGGAGATTGCCTCCATCGCCGCGCGGCACGCTACCCAGGACGGGGAGGTGCGGACGGCGATCGAATCCCTCGGCATCAGTCGGCGCACGATCCCCAGCGCACCATGCCATGGCAGCTACCGCCCCTCTCTCGCACTGGTTATCCAGGGATCGAAAAGCCTTCAGCTGGGAACGGACACCATCAATTATGGCGCCGGCGACTATCTCCTGACGTCACTCGATCTGCCGGTTGCCTGGCGGGTGGTGGAGGCGAGCAGGGAGGTGCCGCACTTCTGCATCGCCCTTGCCATCGACAGCGAAAAGCTGCTCGATCTTATGAGCCGCGTACCGATCGATCCACCTTCGGAGCCGGCGAATGGGCAACGTGGCATCGTCGTTAACAAGGCCACACCGGAGCTTCTCGATGCGGCCATCCGGCTTCTGCGTTTGCTCGATCGTCCAGCCGACATCGCCGCCATGGCGCCGCTGATCGAGCAGGAGATCCTCTATCGCATTCTGACCGGACCGGCCGGCGGGCAGCTGATGAACGTCATCGCAGCCGGCAGCCATGGCAACCGCATCGCCCGCGCCATCGCCTGGCTGCGCGAGAATTTCGCGCGCCAGTTACGGATCGAAGAACTGGCCGAACAGATCGGCATGAGCGTTTCGTCCTTCCACCATCATTTCAAGACGATCACGGCCATGACGCCGGTTCAGTATCAGAAGCAGCTGCGGTTGCATGAGGCGCGCCGGCTGATGCTTGCGGAGCGGCTGGATGCGGGTACGGCCGGCCATCGTGTTGGTTATCAGAGCCCTTCGCAGTTCAGCCGTGAATATAGCCGGTTTTATGGATTGTCGCCGTCACGGGATATCGATGCATCGCGTGAGATGGCGGCGGGGTAGATGTCCATTCAAGGCGGAGCGGTGGCGCGTGGAGCTTACCCCCCTCTGCCCTGCCGGGCATCTCCCCCACAGGTGGGGAGATCGATATGCCGCTACGCTTCGCCTATCTCTTGGGTAAAGAATGAAGCGGGCCTAAGCTACTTGCCGATCTCCCTCCTTGTGGGGGAGATGCCCGGCAGGGCAGAGGGGGGTAAGCTCCACGCGCCATCGATCTGCTACCGCACAACCGCCCAAAGAACCCCACCACGCTTCCACTCATCCTACGCCGCACCGCACCAATTCTTCTCACCTCCAAAGAATCCGCTTGACCCCGTCGCTGCCTCCGCTTAAATGGCGCTCGAACCGTACCGTACGGTACATTAATCGAGCCCCTGGAGTGGAAAGACTTGGCTTCCGACCCGATCATAGCGCAGGAATTTTCGCCGCGCCAGAACGCCGTTCTGGACCAGGCATTGCGTCTTTTGGTCGAGGGCGGTGAGAAAGCGCTCACCACATCCGGGCTGGCGCGCGCCGCCAACTGTTCGAAGGAAAGCCTCTACAAGTGGTTTGGTGACCGGGACGGCCTGCTGGCCGCGATGATCACCTTCCAGCAGAGCAAGGTCCGCACCTTCGAAAAGGCGGGCGACCGCGTTTCCGCGCCGCAGCTTGCCGATCACCTCGAGGTTTTCGCGCATGATCTGCTGGACGTGCTGGCGGGCGACGTGTCGCTGGCGCTCAACCGTCTGGCCATCGGCCAGGCGAGCCGGGATGGTTCGAAGCTCGGCGATCTGCTGCTGGAACGCGGTCGTCGCCAGATCGATCGCCGCGCCCGTGGATTGATCGAAGCGGGTCGCCGTTCCGGCTACCTGCGTTTCGATGACGCAGAAGAGGCGTATCGCAGTTTTTACGGTCTCATCGTCTCGGATCTGCATGTGCGCATGCTGCTGGGCGAGGCGCCGGACAAGGATTTTTCCGCCCGGGCAAAGAAGGCGGTCGTCGCCTTTCTGACGCTCTACGGCACGGAGAAGGTACATTCGGAACTGGGCGGCAAGGTCGCTTAAGGTTCCGGTTAAGACAACAGAGACAAGCATTAGGGAAGGACCACAAAATGCGCGTTTATTATGATCGTGATGCGGATCTCAATCTCATTAAGTCCAAGAATGTCGTCATCGTTGGTTACGGCTCCCAGGGCCGCGCCCATGCGCTGAACCTCAAGGATTCCGGTGCCAAGAACGTCGTCATCGCTCTTAAGGCCGGTTCGCCGACCGTCAAGAAGGCCGAAGCCGACGGCTTCAAGGTCATGACCGTTGCCGAAGCCGCCAAGTGGGGCGACCTCCTGATGATGGCGACGCCTGACGAATTGCAGGCCGACATCTACAAGGCCGACATTGCCGGCAACATCCGTGATGGCGCAGCGATTGCCTTCGCACACGGCCTCAACGTTCACTTCGGCCTCATCGAGCCGAAGGCATCGCTCGACGTCGTCATGATCGCACCGAAGGGCCCCGGCCACACGGTTCGCGGCGAATACCAGAAGGGCGGCGGCGTTCCCTGCCTCGTTGCCGTTCATCAGAACGCTTCGGGTAACGCTCTTGAACTTGCTCTCTCCTACGCCTGCGGCGTTGGTGGCGGCCGTTCGGGCATCATCGAAACCAACTTCAAGGAAGAGTGCGAAACCGATCTCTTCGGCGAACAGGTCGTTCTGTGCGGCGGTCTCGTCGAGCTCATCCGCGCCGGTTTCGAAACGCTGGTCGAAGCCGGTTATGCTCCGGAAATGGCCTATTTCGAGTGCCTGCATGAAGTGAAGCTGATCGTTGACCTGATCTATGAAGGCGGCATCGCCAACATGAACTACTCGATCTCCAACACGGCTGAGTGGGGCGAATACGTCACCGGTCCGCGCATCATCACTGCCGACACCAAGGCTGAAATGAAGCGCGTTCTGCACGACATCCAGACCGGTAAGTTCACCTCCGAGTGGATGCAGGAATGGAAGGCCGGCGGCGCTCGCTTCAAGGGCATCCGTCGCAATAACGACAGCCACCAGATCGAAGAAGTCGGCGCCAAGCTGCGCGGCATGATGCCCTGGATCGGCAAGAACAAGCTGGTCGACAAGGCCGTCAACTAAGCTCTATTGCTTGGTGGAAGATATGGAGGCCGGGGCGAAAGCTCCGGCCTTTTTCGTTGCTAGGCGCGAGTGGTTGACGATAATGCATCCGAATTCGTATGTGCCGTTTCCACTATCGGCCGCCTCTCACTTCGGCGGGATGACACCTTTGGTCAGCAGAAAGCAGCCATAAAACCGCGTCTCGCCAGTGGTGATGACGCAATAAGCCTGTTTGGCTTTTTCGTAAAAAGCGAAACGCTCGATGCCATACATGGGAGCGGATTTTTCTTCCGCCGCGTCGATTTCCTTCTGCACCTCGGCCTGGACCGGCTCCAGTTGATCGGGTGCGCCCATCACCTCCATACGGCCGACCGAGGGTTGCAACGGCGTATCGAGTGGCAGGACGGACAGGATCGCCTGCATGGCGCGCGCGGCCGAGACATTGTCGATGTGCAGCACCTTGCCGACCGTGGTGTGACGGGAAACCGAATCGGACGGGAAATTGGTGTCTGATATCACCAGAGTATCGCCGTGACCCATGGCGCGCAGCGCGTGCAGAACGTCTGCATTCAGCGCCGGGTCGATATTTTTCAACATGTCTTCCAACTCCCATCATCATCATGCCGTCTGCGGCACCGGCGCGCAATCCAGCCGGAAAAGCGCGCGGCGTCAATCGCAAACGGAAGATTGTTAAGCCTTCTCAGAGGGTGTATCTGGCTTTGTCCGGAAAAACGGCCGCGAATGCGGGGCCGTGGCGGACATCGTGCAGGGAGGCAGAAATAATTCGAAAAACTGATAAGTCAGTATTGCTGACATATCGACATTTCTGTAAAGATGCACGCATAAAAACGACACAAGAGGAAACGTACCCATGCTAAATTGGGAACAAATTTTCGCCACGCGCTCTTCGCGCATGAAAGCGTCTGAAATCCGCGAGCTGCTGAAGCTGCTCGAACAGCCTGATATCATCTCCTTTGCCGGCGGTATTCCGGATCCGGCTCTCTTCCCCGCAGAGGAGTTCCAGCAGGCTTACGCAGAAATTTTTTCCGGCTCGCAGGTCAATGCCGCCCTGCAATATTCTGTCAGCGAGGGTTACAAGCCGCTGCGCGAATGGCTGGCAGGCGAGATGGCCGATATCGGCATCGACTGCACCGCCGACAATGTCTTCATCGTTTCCGGCTCGCAGCAGGGTCTCGATTATCTCGGCAAGCTGTTCCTGTCGCCGAAGGATACGGCGCTGGTCACCTGGCCGACCTATCTCGGCGCGCTTTCCGCCTTCAACGCCTATGAGCCGAATTATGATCAGCTCAATCCCGGCGGCAACCGCACGCCGGAGGCTTATCGCGAGACCGCCGCCAAGCATGGCGGTGCGGTGAAGTTCGCCTATCTCTCGGCCGATTTTTCCAACCCGACCGGCGAGACCGTCGATCTGGCCGGCCGTGAAAAGGTTCTGGCGCTGGCCGACGAGCTCGACATCGCCGTCATCGAAGACGCGGCCTATCAGTCGCTGCGTTACGATGGCGAGGCAGTTCCGCCGATCATGGCGCTCGATATTGCCCGCTCCGGCGGCATCGAGAACACCCGCACCATCTATTGCGGCAGCTTCTCCAAGACGCTCGCACCGGGCCTTCGCGTCGGTTACATCGTCGCTTCCGCACCTGTTATCCGCAAGCTGGTGCTGATGAAGCAGGCCGCCGACCTGCATTCCTCGACCATCAACCAGATCGCCATCGAACGTGTGGCCTCGCGCGGTTTCGACAGCCAAGTCGCCAAGATCAAGGCCGCCTATAGCGCCCGCCGTAATGCGATGCTCTCCGCGCTCGAGAAGTACATGCCGAAGACCACCAGCTGGACGAAGCCGGAAGGCGGCATGTTCATCTGGGTGACGTTGCCTGAGGGCATGGATGGTGCCGCGCTGCTGGCAAAATCCATCGCCACGGAAAAGGTGGCCTTCGTTCCCGGTCGAGCCTTCTTTGCGGATGGTTCTGGCACGAACACGCTGCGCATCAGCTTCTCCTGCGCCAACGAGGCGATGATCGAGGAAGGCATGAAGCGGCTTGGCCGGTTGATTACGACGGCGCAGGCCGAGGCGGGCGAGGTGCTGCCGGCGATTTGAGTTGGTGGTTCCCGGTAGCGGCAGAGGTTGCGGCTTCACCCCCCTCTGTCCTGCCGGACATCTCCCCCTCAAGGGGGGAGATCGACTCGCGGGTAGGCCCCGCCTATCTCGACGTCTGCAAATGAAGTGGAGGCAGAGCCTCTTGCCGATCTCCCCCCTTGAGGGGGAGATGCCCGGCAGGGCAGAGGGGGGTGGCCACGGTCTCAACCTTCGCCGACAGAAGATAACGGCATCAAAATCCTGCCTGTCACATACATGTTATGCAATCATGTTTAAGCGGTCCCACCAAACAACAGGGACTGGACCCATGAAAACGCTGCTTTCCGCTTTCACCGCCATCGTATCGCTCGGCTTCATCGCCACCGCTGCCAATGCCGCCGATCTGGTGCTTTATACCAGCCAGCCGAACGAGGACGCGCAGGCAACCGTTGATGGTTTCAAGGCTGCCAATCCCGGTCTTGAAGTCGAATGGGTGCGTGACGGAACGCCGAAGATCATGGCCAAGCTGATGGCCGAGATCAGCGCCGGCAATCCGGTGGCCGACGTGCTGTTGATCGCCGACACCGTGACGCTCGAGCGCATGAAGCAGGCTGGCCAGTTGCTGGCCCACAAGTCCACTGAGGCCAAGAACATCGATGCTTCGCTTTATGATGCGGACGGCTATTATTATTCCACCAAGCTCATCACGACCGGCATCATGTACAACACCGCCGCCGCGATGAAGCCGACGAGCTGGAAAGATCTGGCGAAGGCTGAAGCCAAGGGTCTCGTGACCATGCCGAGCCCGCTGACCTCCGGTGCGGCGCTGATTCACGCGCAGACGCTGGCTGCCGCCAGCGGCCTCGGCTGGGACTATTACAAGCAGCTGAAGGCCAATGACGCCATTGCCGGCGGCGGCAACGGTGCGGTTCTGAAGTCCGTCGCTTCGGGCGAAAAGGCTTACGGCGTGGTCGTCGACTACATGCCGATCCGCGAAAAGGCCAAGGGCGCGCCGGTCGAGTTCGTTTTCCCGGAAGAGGGTGTATCTGCCGTCACCGAGCCGGTCGCGATCATCAAGGGCACCAAACACGAGGAAGCCGCGAAGAAGTTCGTCGACTACGTGCTTTCGGAAAAGGGCCAGCAGGGCTTCGTCAAGCTCGGTTACATTCCTGTGCGCGCCGATGCCGGCATGCCGGAAGGTTTCCCGGCCCGCGACAAGATCAAGGTTCTGCCGCTCAGCGCTGCTGATGCGCTGAAGAACTCCGAGCAGGACCTGAAGACCTTCTCCGATATTTTCGGCTCCAAGGGCTGATATAGCGGCATGTCCCGTTCAAGTGCCTATGGAAGCAGCCAGCCGCGCTGGCTGTTTCCTTTTGTGGTGAGTGTCGTCTTTGCCCTCAGTGCCCTGCCGCTCGGCCGGCTGGCCTATACCGGCATCATCTCATCACTCAATGGTGACATATGGCGGCTTCTCGCTGATCCAGCCCTTTGGGATGCGGCGCTGAACACGCTCTCCACCTCGTTTTTCGGCATGCTGATCTCGCTGGCGATTGGCGGCGCCTTCGCGCTTTCGCTGACGCTTTGCGACATTCGTGGCAAGTCGATCTTAAGCTTCCTGTTCATGCTGCCGATGATGATCCCGCCGCAGGTGACGGCGCTGTCGTGGATCGGCATGACCGGCCCGTCGAGTACGCTGTTGAAGGCCATCGGTCTTGCGCCGCCGATGGGTTCGCCGCAGCCGCTTTATTCGATAGCGGGCATCGCGCTGCTGCTCGGCGTGCAGCATGCACCGCTTGTCTATCTGTCGCTGCGCGCCGGTCTGCTTGCGCTACCGCAGGATGGCATCGAGGCCGCCAAGCTTTCGGGCGCTTCGCCGCGGCGTGTGCTGTTCGATATTATCCTGCCACTTTCCACGCCGGGGCTGATCGCCGGGGCGGCGATTTCCTTCGTGTCCAATGTCGGCAATTTCGGCATTCCGGCAATCCTCGGCATACCGGGGTCGATCTTTACCCTGCCGACGCTGATCTACAGCCGCTTCGCCAGTTTCGGCACCAGCACCTTCGGCGATATCGCCATTCTCTCCACCATGATCGCCATTATCTCGGTCGCCGGGCTTGCGCTGCAGGAACGGGCGATGAAGGGCAGGGACTATCGTATCATCGGCCTTTCCGGCAAGGCCGCAACCTTCGGGCTGGCGCGCTGGCGGGTGCCGGCAGAATGTGCCCTGTGGTTGGTGCTGTTCTTCATGCTGGTTGCACCGCTCGCGGCACTGGTGGCGAGTTCGCTCGCGCCTGCCTATGGCGTGCCGCTCAGTCTCAAGACCGCGACGCTGCATGCCTATGAGGAATTGCTCTACCGCCAGAGTGTCACCCGTACCGCCTTCCGCAATTCGCTGTTTCTGGCAACCGCCACATCGCTCTGCCTGCTGGCGGTGACGGTGCTGACCGCTTATTTCCTGGTGCGTGGCAAGAGCCGCTTCATGTTCCTGCTGTCGGCCTTGGTGGATATCCCCTATGCGTTGCCGGGCGTGGTCATCTCGGTGTCCTTCGTGCTGCTTTTTGCGGCCCCCATTCCGTTGTTGGGCATCACGCTTTACGGCACGATCTGGATCATCCTGCTCGCCTATTTCTCCTCCTTCTTTGCCGTCAGCCTGAAACCCATGGTCAGCGCCTTCCTGCAATTCGATCCGTCGCTGGAAGAGGCCGCTCGGCTGTCAGGTGCCGGTTTCTGGCGGCGGCTCACGGATATCATTCTGCCGCTGGTCGGCCCGGCGGCGGGCGCTTCGGTCATTCTTGTTTTCCTGATCGCCTGTAACGAGCTGACGGTCTCGGCGCTCCTGTGGTCGGCCGGCACGCAGACGCTCGGTGTGCTCATCTACAATCTCGATGATAGCGGCAGCTTCGATCTTGCGTCCGCGCTTTCGGTGCTGGTCGTCATCATGGTGATTTTCCTCATGTTGCTGCTCGAAATTCTGGGGCGCTATCTGCCGAAAGGAGTGGTTCCTTGGCGAAACTGATTCTCAACCGCCTGTCGAAAAATTTTGCAGCCGGATCGAAGCCTGCCGTCGACGACGTGTCGCTTACCGTGCGCGATGGCGGCTTTCTCGCCTTGCTCGGCCCTTCCGGCTGCGGCAAGACGACGGTGCTGCGCATGATCGCCGGTTTCGAACAGCCGACCGATGGTTCCATCCTGCTCGGCGAGAGGGTGCTGGCCGATGCCGGCAGCATGGTGCCGCCGGAGCGGCGCAACATGGCGATGGTGTTCCAGTCCTATGCCTTGTGGCCGCACATGTCGGTTGCCGACAATGCTGGATATCCGCTGAAGGTGCGCGGCATTTCGGGTGATAAGTACCGCTGGAAGGTCGGGGAGGCGCTTGCCGCCGTCCGTCTTGAAAGCTTCGCCGACCGCCGTCCCGCCGAACTCTCCGGTGGCCAGCGGCAGCGCGTGGCGCTCGCCCGCTGCCTCGTCACCGAGCCTGACGTGGTTCTGCTCGACGAGCCGCTCGCCAATCTCGACCGGCATCTGCGCCAGGAGATGGAGGAGACGTTTCGCGATTTCCACGCTCGTTCGGGCGCGACGATGATCTATGTCACCCATGATCAGGCCGAGGCCATGGCACTGGCAACCGATGTCGCCGTCATGTCGCAGGGCAGACTGTTGCAGGTCGCGGCGCCGGCGGAGCTTTATGCGCGGCCGGAGGGCAGGCTGGTCGGTTCGCTGGTGGGGCAGGGGGCGATCCTCAGCCTGCCGGTGCCGGATGCGGCGTCGCGCGATCTCGACTGGGCAGGACTTCGGGCGGCGATGGAAAGCGGTGGGCACTCGCCGCGGGTCGATATTCTCGTGCGGCCGCAGGATGTGGTGCGGGATGCGGATGGAATTGCCTGCACAGTTACCTCGGTTCTTTATGAGGGCGAACGGTATGCTCTGCGTCTCGACCTGCCGGACGGGCAGGCGCTCAGGGCCTATTCGCGCGAAGCGGTTGCAGTTGGGGATCGCTTGCCGGTTGCTATTCGTGCGGGCTGGCGGCTTTAATCCCGCCGCGCAGACGCGCGTCGACTGGATTCCTGTGACAAGCACAGGAATGAGGTGGGGGAGCATCGGCACGCGACTCACCAAAACCGACGTCGCGCGTCAGCCAGTCTGGTCCAGCGCGCCATGCCCCAAACCACTGGCGAGGTCGAACGGGAGCGGTTAAGCTCCCCCCGCAGCAATAGGAATGAAACATGTCGCTTCGGCTCGCCACCTTCAATATCGAAAATCTTCTCACCCGTTTTGATTTCACCGGCTTTCGCAACCAGACGCGGCGCGACAGGGCGATCCAGCTTTTCGATATCAGGGACGAGGCAACCTATCAGGCGCTGGAAAGCGCGCGGATGGTGGCTTCCACCGACGATACGCGCCAGCTTTCAGCGCTCGCCATTGCGGATGCGGATGCCGATATTCTCTGCCTGCAGGAAGTCGACAACATGGCGGCGCTGCAGGCCTTTGAATATGGCTATCTCTACCGCATGGTCGGCAATGGCTATCTGCAGAAATATCTGGTCGAGGGCAATGACAGCCGCGGCATCGATGTCGCCGTCGTCATGCGCGAGAAGACGCGCGACGGCGACAAGATCGAGGTCGTCGATATCAAGAGCCATGCGGCGCTGACCTATCGCAATCTCGATCTCTTCAATCCTGCACTCGCCGCGACCAACCAGATCGATGACAAGATTTTCAAACGGGATTGCCTGGAAATTGACCTCCGGATCGGCGGCAAGCCGCTGACGCTTTACGTCACCCATTTCAAATCCATGACCAATTCCCGCGACCCGGTCGATGCGCGGCTCGCCACCATGCCGATCCGCGAGGCGGAAGCCATGGCCGTGCGCCGTATCATCGAAAACCGCTGGGGTGTCGGCAATACCCACAACAAGAATTTCGCGATCTGCGGCGATATGAACGACTATCAGGAGCGCGTTGCGATTTCCGGCGACAGGCGCAGCGGCTACAGCTTCGCGCCCGTCGAGGAGGAGCGCAGTGCGCTCGATATCTTCACGGCCGATGGTTTCGTGGTCAATCCGATGACGCGCCGCGACGTCATGGATCGCTGGACGCTTTATCACTCCCGCGGGCCGCAGGAACAGCATCTGTGCCAGCTTGACTATGTCTGGCTTTCCCCGCGTCTGGCGGAAACGAACGCCACCCATATTCCTGAAATCATCCGCAACGGACAGCCTTTCCGCACGGTTTTCCCGCCGGGGCAGGAGGTTGAACGTTACCCCCGCACCGGCTGGGATCGCCCGAAGGCGTCCGACCATTGCCCTGTCGTGATGACGCTGGATTTGATCTAGGGCGCGGCGGAATTCGTCACTGGCGATGTCGCCTAGCCGTTTGCGACCTTCGGGAAATAGGTTGCCCACACCCGGTTGCGGCCGGCGCGCTTGGCCTCGTAAAGCCGGTCGTCGGCGATGGCGATCAACTCGTCCCAGCTGTTGATTGCGCGTGCCTCCTGCCAGACGACGCCGAAACTTGCCGTCAGCGATAAACCGGTCTGTTCATCGACGGTCTGGGCTTCGATCAGGCGGCGAAGGCGGTCGGCGGTGGCGGTGGCCGTGGCGTGGCTGACATCCTGCAGCACGACGACGAATTCCTCGCCACCATACCGGGCCAGAATATCGGTCTTGCGCAAGGCACCCTTTAAAAGGCTCGCCGTCTTTTGCAGCGCAAGGTCACCCATGGCGTGGCCATAGCGGTCGTTGATCGACTTGAAGTGATCGATATCGACGATCATGACGCCGAGTGACTGATATTGCTCATCTCCGCTCAGAATGGCCCGAACGGACTTTTCCAGCGCGCGGCGATTGAAGACGCCGGTCAGCGCATCGGTTTCGGACAGCGTGCGGAGCTGCTCGGCCAGTGCGCGCTGCTGGTCTTCCATTTCCCCCTTCTGCCGAAGCTGCTCGCGCAGGAAATCCAATTCCCTGAACATCTTCGTCACTTCGGGGGCAACGCCCTCCTGGCGCTGAGCTTCGGAAAGATCGCCCGCCGCTATCGTGGAAATCTGCGCCAGGACAGACTGCATGGGCCGGAACAGCGCCGTCTTATAGACCGATGTGAGGCGCAGCAGGACCAGAACGGCGATCAGGGCGAGAAAGAGTGACGCCAGGCCATAGATGAGCGCCTGTTGCTTGTTCTTTTCGATTCTCGCGCGGGTTTCGGCGAGGATCAGGTCACGCAGCTGATCTGATGACCGCATGCCCTGAATGTAGTTTTCGGAAAAATCGCGGACACTTGGAAGTGCTGAGGGCACGACGATGGCAATCGTATTTTGCGCGTAACGAAGCGACTGGCCGAAATAATAGGTATCGAAATCGCGAAACGCGGCATCGAGACGCGGTGTCGACAGATAGGCGGCGGTGTAGTTCCACAGAGAGGATTTCACCAGCATGACGCTCTGCATCTCGGTGTCGAACTTCGCGCGATAACTTAATCTGTCCTGCCTGTTTGCCTGCAGGCTCATCACCACGTAGGAGCCGAGGCGGCCGATCCTGTCGCGCATGACACCGGCGGTGCCGGTCATTGCGATATCGATCGCGACATCGGGGGTTCTCGTGATGATGGCGCGTGCCGCCTTGCCGCGGAGCAGGTTGACGCTATCGGCGGCCGTGAACATCGATTGGATGGCATTGGCCATGGCGCTGTAGCTGCGCGCTTCCGGCGAAAGGGCGGCAACCGCATCCACCGCCTCTCGCGATTGCGCGAGTTTCTGGCGGGTTTCGGCAAGTGACTTCGCCAAGCCGGGCTGCGTTTTGATTTCTTCGGCGAAGGAGGCCTCGACTTGCAACAACTTGTCGTCTGTCGCCTTACGCGCGGTGGCCAAGCGCTCGACAAGGCTTGCATCCGCAGAAGCGGCCGCCATCAGGTTATTGGCCGGACCACGCTCGGCCGAGACCAGCCAGGCGGATTGCAGCGCGGTTTCAAAGCGGTTCAGTTGCTGTGCGTTCGTTCGATAACGAAGATAGTTGGAAACGCTGGGCAGCGCGGCAAGTGTAGCCAGCAGGATGGCGCTCACGGCAATGACGATTGTGCCTGTCAGCTGGATTTTCTGTATGCTCGCGCGCATCGGATGCGTTATTCTCGCTGAATGGTTATGATCTGCAGCCATTTTAGCTTCGCCGCGTAAATACTTCGCTTATTTTCTGGGCCTTTTGCTTTAATAGCGATCAGACGGATACGTCGGCGAGATTGCGGTGTAAAAAAGAAGCCTGCGGGACGAGCCGCAGACAATTTTCGCTTTACACCAAGTCAGAATCTGATAGTTGGCAAGGCACTGGCTTGCCCTTGTAGCTCAGTTGGTAGAGCACCTGATTTGTAATCAGGGGGTCACGAGTTCGAACCTTGTCGGGGGCACCAGTATTTTCAAAGGCTTAGCCTTTGCCATTCCCCTTTTCTATCGCTGTTTTGATGATGCCTATGGCTTTATGTGATAAAGCTTGTGCACGATCGACCAGCTGCCGTCGCGTTCCAGCAGGGACAGATATTCGTAAAAATCCATGCCGTCGAAGCGGGTTGTGAGCTTCACCGAGGCGCTGTCGCCCTCCTTGTCGATGCCCATGATTTCGAAGGCGGGATCGTGGTCGGGCAGCCCGCGTTCGCTCTTGCGCATCTGGTCGACGAAATCTTCCAGCGACAGCCATTCTATTTCACCTTCGAAGGTGCCAACGATGCTGGCGCGCGGGTCGAATACATCTCGCATCAGGCCCTCATCCGCATAGGCCATGGCATGGACGTAGTCCGTGACGGTCTGGGTAATGGTTTGCGGCATCGGATCGTCCTCCCTTCGGATCCAAAAGCCGAGCTTACACCCGTTGGCGACTTTCTACCATAAGGCCCTGAAAATGCGCCTGATATGCTCCTTTGCAGGGCGTTTTCCGGCGGGCAGCGGCAAGTGCGGTGCCGGTTAGTCGGCATGTTTTACCGTCGCTTTCCACAATTTTGTCCCGCCCGTCATTATAGTCGCCTTCTGTCCGACAAATTTGGGCATCAAGGGCTTTTCCGTCGGTTGTGCCGCGATGTTTCGTGTGGGCTTTGCCGGTTTAAAAGCCGGGGCGGGGTGCCGCACGGGGCGGAATTGGCCTATGATCCGCCGGCAGGCCTCAGGAGCGTGGCATGGGGCATGCGGGTAACATTTTGAGTTTGAAGGTGTTTTTGTGATCGATCCCTATGTTTTGCTTGGCGTGGAGCGCGATGCCGACGAGGCGGCGATCAAGACGGCCTACCGCAAGGTGGCCAAGGCCGCGCATCCCGACAGTGGCGGCGACGTCGAGCAATTTGCGCGCCTGCAGACGGCTTATGAGCTTCTGAAGGATCCGGTGCGCCGCAGGGTGTTCGACGATACGGGCTACGACCCGCAGCTTGCCGACGCCAAGGACCTCAAGGGTCTGCTGATGCTGGAAACGCTGGTCAATGAATTCATTCTGGACGAGCGCGAACCCGGCAGTTTCGATCCCGTGGCCGCCATGCGCCGCAAGCTGACCGACGATATTCTGAAAAGCCGTTTCCATATTCTCGAGCTGGAACGACACCGTACCCGGGTGCGCAAACACATGGATCGGCTGGGCCGCAAGCCGGAGACCGATGTGCTGAGTTCCATGCTGCGCGCCCGCAGCCAGTCCATCGCCGAGGCCATCCGCAATGCCGAAACCCAGATCGAGGCGATCGAGCAGGCCTATACGATGCTGGAGGGTTATTCCTACGAGCTGGAGACCGTGACGCTCGTCGAACCTCTTTTGAAAGGCGAAGCGGCGGAATAGCCCGATCGCTCAGGGGCCGTTGGCCAGCGCGAGAATGAGCTGGTGCACGCGCCCGCCGGGCGAAAGCTCGTCGCGGTCGAAATCGCGGCCGCGCTGGCGCTGCTCATTGGAAAGCTCACCCAGACGCTGCTGCAGAACGACACGCACCTTCTGGCATTTGGGATCGTTCTCCGCCCTCAAACCGGTGCTGAAGGCTTCGATCTTCTTCACCATGTCGAGAATATGCTCGCCATGGACGCGCTCATGGGTTTCCACGCCGGAAATGAAGTTCTTCCAGCTGGCGGCGACGGCGGGCGGCAGGTTGGCCGGCGCTTTCGGCCAGGTGTAGAGGATGGTGAGATTGGGCCTTGCGGTGGCCAGCACGCAGGCGCCATCCGGCTGCGGACGGTAATCCCGTCGCCATGTCAGCTTGAAGGTGGTGTGGGCAATGGCCTGCACGCCGGCCGTCGGGCCGCGTTCGCCGATGGACTGGTAAAGCGCGCCGCCGGTATTGCCGCTGATGGCATAGGTTTTGATCTGTTCGGCGGGTTTCCAGCCGGCGGACTGTGCTGACAGCGGAACGGCGCTCAGCAACAGGGCGGCACTGACGGAAAGGGAAAAGAGACTATGGGCGGGCACGCATCGATCCTTGGTGATTTGCGCACCGAAGATAGGCGAGGGGCGGGCTCCTAGGCAAGTGTCTGTCAGGCAAGGGTCTGCCGGGCGTGGATTGTCGGTTGCTGTGCGGAATAGTCCATACGAAAACCCCCGCGCCTCGGCGCGGGGGAGACAAGTGAACAACTGCAGGGGTAATCAGTCGTCCAGCTTGTCGTAATCGAGCTTCGGGGCGTTCTGCAGCGCGTCCTTGGTGGTGTCGACATAGGCCTTCCACGTGCCGTTGTCGTTGTGGACAGCGACGGATGCCGGGTCGAGCACCACATAGCTCTTGTCGATGCCGAGGAAGCCGCCGACGCTGGCGACCAGACCGATCACCGACTTGCCGTCGCCGATCACCACATCCTCGATCTCGCCGATGTTTTCGTTCTGGGCGTTATAGATGTCCATGCCGTCAAGCTGGGAAGCGGTGAGATCGGTCTTCTGGACATTGACGAACTTCAGCGGGGCGCTGGCCTTGTTGCCCATGGTGATGCCGGGGCCGGACAGAGTAGCATCCGCGCCGACAGCAGGGGCCGTGGTTGCCGTCTGGGCAAAGGCCACGGAAGAAGAGAGCGCTGCTGCGGCAGCGAGAGCGATGACATTGATTTTCATGATGTTTCTTCCCTTTGTATGCTGAACGTTGCGTTCGGGGAGGAAACGGGGAAGGGTGGATTTGGTTCCGCATGGGAGGACAGGAAAATTTGGTCTATGGTGAAAGCCGGAACAGTGGCGAAGCAGGTCCGAAATGGCCTCGCGGCGAAATCGGGAGGGCATCATGGCAAAAACGGTGACGGAAAAAGATGCGGAGGAGACCGTGGCGTCAGACGTCATCGACCGTAAAATCGCGGAGCTGGGCGATTGGCGCGGCGATATGCTCGCTCGCATCCGCGCGGTGATCCTGAAGGCCGATCCGGAGGTGATTGAAGAGGTGAAATGGCGCGGCGTGCCGGTCTGGTCGCATGCCGGTATCCTCTGCACGGGTGAAACCTACAAGAGCGCCGTGAAGATGACATTTGCGAAGGGCGCTTCACTTGAGGACCCGGCGGGCCTGTTCAATTCCAGCCTGGAAGGCAATACGCGGCGGGCGATCGATTTTCACGAGGGGGATGTGGTGGATGAGGAGGCGCTGGCGGCACTGATCCGGGCGGCGGTGATGTTGAACCTTGCGGGAAAGAGTGGAAAGAAGCGCGCTGGAAAATGACCGATGTGTCTGGTTTGAGAGGGCGCGTCGCGCGTCAATTCCCGGCGACATCCGCTGCCTTGTCCCATTCCCCATTGATGAACTTCAGCGCATCGATGATCGAAACCTTCCACACCGACCAGACGTGATCGCCATCGGTCACCCGCAACTCGGATTTGCGGTTGTCGGCCTGCAGCGTCTCGTGCAGGGCGATGGCGCCGCGCCAGAGGAAGAAGCCGTCATCGTCGCCGACGGTCAGATAGGTGGCGGGCAGGTCCTCGCTTTCGGCGACGTGCTGGGCGACGAGGGTGAAGACGTTCTTTTCATTAAAGAGTCTGGCATCGAAAGGGGTGCCGAAGGCGCCGGAAAAATGATCGCCGGTGGACGGCAGCACGATACCGCTGGTGATCGTGGTGCGGTCGACCTGATGGAAAAAGGCGCTGTCCTGGATGAGTTTCAGTTCGGCGGGCGTCTTGTCAAGATCGGCGGCGGGCACGTTCTGCCAGATGGCGCCGGACAGGCTGGCGACGGCGCCATAGATATCCTCATGGCCATAAGCGAGATGCAATGCGCCGAAACCGCCCATGGAAAGGCCGGCGATGGCACGGCCTTCCCGATCCTTGCGCACTGGCAGGGTTTTTTCGATCTGGTGGCGCAGGTCGCCGGTCAGGGCGGTTTCGTAATCGCCGGGGCCGCCGACAGCGGCGGAATCCACATACCAGCTGTTCTTGACACCGGGCATGACGACAACCAGCGGCCGGATGGCGCCGGCTGCGATGAGCGTATCGAGCGTCTTTTCGATATTGCCGAGATCGCGCCAGCTGTTCTGGTCGCCATCATGGCCGTGCAGGAGATAGAGCACCGGCCAGCCGTTTTCGGGCGGTGCACCATCCGGGCGGTAGATATTGACGGGAAACGGCGCGTTCAAGGCTGCGCTGTGGAAGGTGGCGTCTTCGATTTGCCCGGCAAGAGCAGAACCGGAGGACATGAGCAGGCAGAAGGCCAAGAGGTTTTTCCGATACATATGGGTCTCCCGTCATCATTCCTGAAACGATCAACGTTCCCAGGAGCTACGCGTTCCAGAACCCATAATGTTGCGGCAATGCCGCTCGCGCAAGTTTGAGCGTGGCGGGCGCCTTAATCTGCCGACCTCTCAGGCCAGCCTTCCACCATGTGCATCAACGCCCGGGCCGACCCGTCTTGCCCTTCGTTCGGCTTTTGCGCTTCTGCTCCCCGGCATCCTCGTATGAACCCGCACCGATCTTGCCGCGGACCAGTGGTCTCGGATCGTCCGCGGTGCGTTCCGGCTGGCCCTCCATAAGCGGTGAGAACCGTTTGCCGGCTTCTGTTTCGGGCTTGTCGGGTACCGCGCCCCGGACAGGCTTCTCGGTTCTTCCCACCGTCATTTCGTCCAGCGTGTTCCTGCGGAACAAAGGCTTTCCGGCGTCCGAGCCGGGGCCCATTTCGTCCAGAGAGGGTTTGGCGAAGAGGGAGTTGGAGGCTGCCGGGTGTGGCTCACCCCCCTCTGTCCTGCCGGACATCTCCCCCTCAGGGGGGGAGATCGACTCGGGGCGGCGTTTGGTGCTTTTTCCACCGCCTTCAATAGCGCGCGCTTCTTCCTTGGCCATGGGGTCGTCCATGGTGGCGAGTTCGGCGGCCTTGAGGCGTTTGATTTCGTCGCGCAGGCGGGCGGCTTTTTCGAAGTCGAGATCGGCTGCGGCGTCGCGCATGGATTTTTCCAGCGCGTTGAGATGGGACTGGAGATTGTTGCCGACCAGATGCCCGCCATCGGCGAAGCCCTTGCCGGAAGTGCCAGAAATATCGGCCCTTACGTGATCGCGCTCATAAACCGAATCAAGAATATCGGAAATCTTCGCCTTGACCGATTCCGGCGTGATGCCGTGTTCGGCGTTATAGGCCATCTGCTTTTCGCGGCGGCGGGAGGTTTCCTCCATCGCCCTTTTCATCGAGCCGGTGATGTTGTCGGCATAAAGGATGACCTTGCCGTCGACGTTACGGGCGGCGCGGCCGATGGTCTGGATCAGCGAGGTTTCCGAACGCAGAAAACCTTCCTTGTCGGCATCGAGGATGGCCACGAAGCCGCATTCGGGAATGTCGAGACCTTCGCGCAGAAGGTTGATGCCGACAAGCACGTCGAAGGCGCCGAGGCGCAGGTCACGGATGATTTCAATACGCTCCAGCGTGTCGATGTCCGAGTGCATGTAACGAACACGAACGCCCTGTTCGTGCAGATATTCGGTGAGGTCCTCGGCCATGCGCTTGGTCAGCACGGTGCAGAGCGTGCGGTAACCCTTGGCGGCGGTTTCGCGGATTTCACCGAGAACGTCATCCACCTGGCTGCGGGCGGAACGCACCTCCACCGGTGGATCGATGAGGCCTGTCGGGCGGATGACCTGTTCGGCGAAAACGCCACCGGACTGCTCCATTTCCCATGAGCCGGGGGTGGCCGAAACGGAAACGGTGAGCGGGCGCATTGCATCCCATTCCTCGAAACGCAGGGGGCGGTTGTCCATGCAGGAGGGCAGGCGGAAGCCATATTCGGCCAGCGTCGCCTTACGCCTGAAGTCGCCGCGATACATGCCGCCGATCTGGCTGACAGAGACGTGGCTTTCATCGATGAACAGTAGCGCATTGTCAGGGATATATTCGAACAAAGTCGGCGGCGGCTCGCCGGGATTGCGGCCGGTGAGATAACGCGAATAGTTCTCGATGCCGGCGCAGGAGCCGGTCGCTTCCAACATCTCGATGTCGTAACGGGTGCGCTGCTCTAGCCGCTGCGCTTCCAGCAGGCGCCCGGCCTTCTCAAGCTCGGCGAGGCGGACCTTCAGCTCTTCCTTGATCGACTTGATTGCGCCGTTCAGCGTCGGGCGCGGCGTGACATAGTGCGAATTGGCGTAAATCTTGACGGATTGCAGGTCACCGGTCTTCTGGCCGGTCAGCGGATCGAATTCGGTGATGGAATCGATCTCGTCGCCGAACATCGAGATGCGCCAGGCGGCATCCTCAAGGTGGGCGGGAAAGATTTCGATGGTATCGCCGCGCACGCGGAAGGAGCCGCGCTGGAAATCCATGTCGCGGCGCTTGTATTGCTGGGCCACGAGGTCGGCGAGAAGCTGGCGCTGGTCCAGCCGATCACCCACCTGCATCTGGAAGGTCATGGCGGTATAGGTTTCCACCGAGCCGATACCGTAGATGCAGGAGACTGAAGCGACGATGATGCAGTCGTCGCGCTCCAGCAGCGAGCGGGTGGCGGAGTGGCGCATCCGGTCGATCTGTTCGTTGATCGATGATTCCTTCTCGATGAAGGTGTCGGAGCGCGGCACATAGGCTTCCGGCTGGTAATAATCGTAGTAGGAGACGAAATATTCCACGGCATTATCGGGGAAGAAGTTCTTGAACTCCGAATAGAGCTGTGCGGCCAGCGTCTTGTTGGGGGCGAGGATGACAGCCGGGCGCTGCGTGGCCTCTATCACCTTGGCCATGGTGAAGGTCTTGCCCGAACCGGTAACACCGAGCAGAACCTGGCTGCGTTCGCCGAAATTGATACCTTCCACCAGATCGGCAATCGCCGTCGGCTGGTCGCCGGCGGGCTGGTACTCCGAGTCCATGCGGATGGTAACGCCGCCTTCGGATTTCGGCGGACGGGCCGGCCGGTGCGGCGTCCACATCTTGCCGTCCTTGAAAAGCGGATTGCCGCTTTCGATCAGCTTGGACAGGGCATCCACGGTTGCGGTGACGGCCCCCGGCGCGAGGTTGGCGGCCTCCTCCAGCGAGACGTCCATACCAGCTACCGGATTGAGACCGGCGGCGGCGCGGGTTTTCGGATCACTCGACGCGCCGATGGACACACCGCGCGCTGTCTTGGAAGCCGTGGTGTTTTTAGCCGTTTTGTTGGCCGCTTTTTCCGCTTCCTTGCGCGCCTCGATCTCGATCTTCTTGCGGTGTTTACCGGCTTTCGAGGCGATTTCGCGCTGGGTTTCCACCGAGCCCGCCTCGGCTTCCGCCTCGAGCTGTTTTACCCAATCGGCAACGCTGCCGCTCAGCGGCGCGCCTTCGAATGACGATTGCGGGGCTTCCTCGAAGCCTTGACGCGAGGAGGTGGAGTTTTTCGGTGATCTGGCCATGCGCGAAATATGGAGGGAGTCACGCGCAAAGGAAAGGGGAGGCGGTGAAAAAATGAGTACAAAAAGGAAACGAAGCGGCGGAACGAAATTCGGATGGATGCGTTGCGGGGCGGCTGGAGGCGTGCCTCAGCCGCGATTGTCGTTTTCGGAATATTCCACGCGCGCCTTGCAGATGCGGACATGGTTCTCATCGGCCCATTGCACCAGCAATTGCATCGGCACCAGAAAAGAACGGCCGAGATTGGTCAGCTCATATTCCACGCGCGGCGGCACCTCGGCATAAAGCGTGCGGCGAATGAAGCCGTCCTCTTCCAGGCGCTTCAGCGTGCGCGACAACATCTGCTTGGAAATATCGTCGATCCTGCGGTTCAGCTCGTTGAAGCGCAGAACTCCGCCCTGAAGGGCTTCGAGAACCAGCAGGCTCCATTGATCGCCGATGCGGTCCAGCACATCGCGGATGGGGCAGGGCTGCTCGAAGGTGAAGATTTCCCTGGTCTGTATATCCGGCATTATCCTTACCCCTTGCCCGTTTTTGGAGCCGTCTAGGTCATCGCCATGTGACCAGATCACCGGCGGCTGACTTCTTGCGGCCAGCCTTGCGATACCATAGCTCTGCTTCGCGGTCTATTATTTAGACCAATGACGATATTAACAGAGGAAACAAGCCATGGTTAAAATCGCGCTCATCGGCGCTTCCGGCAATGCCGGATCCCGTATCCTGAAGGAACTTTCCGATCGCGGACATCAGGTCACGGCGATTGCCCGCAATCCCGAAAAGATCGCCGCCCTGCCAAATGTGGTGGCAAAGAAGGGCGATGTTTTCGATCAGGCGGCGCTTTCGGAGCTGTTGAAGGGTCACGATGCCGTGATCAGCTCGGTGCATTTCACCGCCAGCGATCCCGCAACGCTGATCGAGGCCGTGCGCGCCTCCGGCGTTCAGCGTTATCTCGTGGTCGGCGGCGCCGGCAGCCTTGAAATCGCACCGGGCCAGCGTGTGGTCGATCTGCCGGATTTCCCCGCCGCCTACAAGGCCGAGGCAACGAAGGGCGCGGAATTCCTGGACAGGCTGAAACAGGAAAAGCAGCTCGACTGGACCTTCCTGTCGCCTTCGGCCGAATTCGTGCCGGGCGAAAGAACCGGCAAATTCCGGATCGGCAAGGACAATCTCCTGAGCAATGATCAGGGCAGCCGTATTTCTTTCGAGGACTACGCCATTGCGCTTGCCGATGAAATCGAGAAGCCGCAACATTCCCGCCAGCGTTTCACCGTCGGTTATTGAGAGGTATCAGCATGAATTTCGTGACACGCCGTCTCGCCATCGCCACGCTTGCGCTTGCACCCGCGCTGATGGCCGCCCCCGTTCTGGCCGAAACCGCCAAACGCGATCTGGCGCAGGAAGAAGCCAACCGCAAGCTGGTGATCGAGTTCTACGATACCGTCTTCAACAAGCATGAGGTGGAGAAGGGCGCAGCCGTCATCGTGGACAGCTACAAACAGCACAATCCCATGGTGCCCGATGGCAAGAAGCCGTTCGTGGATTATTTCACCGGCCACTTCAAGGAAAATCCGCAGTCGAAGGCACGGATCGTCCGCAGCGCAACCGATGGCGATCTCGTCTATCTGCATATTCATTCGACCGAAAAAGACGGTGATCGCGGCACCGCCATCGTCGATATTTTCCGCGTCACGGATGGCAAGATCACCGAACACTGGGACGTCATCCAGCCCGTGCCGGAAACGGCTGCGAACAACAATACGATGTTCTGAGCAGCCTCCCATCGCAGCGCCGATAGCCAGCGTGACAGCCGGGATTTTTCCCGGCTGTCTGCATTTTCAGAGGGCTCGCCGTTTCTGGCGGGACTGTATGACCAGGTCAAGTACGAGCATTGCCAGCAGGCTAACGCCCACCAGCGGGAAAATGATGCCGCCAATGGCAAGCATGGCGAGCAGACCGCGTAGCACGCGTTTTTCCTGCGGCAGGGGTGGCACGCCGAGCGCGCCCTTCGGGCGGCGTTTCCACCACATGATGCCGGCGGATACGGCAAGCAGGACGATGCCGATACAGACCGCCAGCAGCACGATCTGGTTGGCGAGGCCATATTGCTGGCCGAGATGCACGTTGATGCCCCATTCCAGTGCCTTGCCGAGCGGGCCGTAATCGGCATAGCGCATGTCGATCAGCGGCTCGCCGCTATATTGATCGAGATGGACCACGCGCTGTTGGCCGAGATCGTCGGGATAAACCGAGCCGCTATAAACACCGGTCGATTTCCCCGGCAGGGCGACGGCATAACCGGCGGCAAGGCCGAGCGTGTCGAAACGCGCGATCGCGGCGTCGATCCCGATCGGCCGGGTTTGTGCGGAAGCGGTGGATTCGGGGATTTTTGCCTGCTCCAGCGACCAGCTGGTCTTTGCAACATGGTCGAGATGCTCGCCGGACATCGGAACATCGGTGCGCACGCCCGCCGGATATCCGAAATTGCTGCCATTTGCCCATTCATTGACCTTCGCGCCCCAGACGCCCGACCAGGGCATGCCGGTGAGCGCAAGGAAGACGATGAAAAAGCCGACGAAAATGCCGGTGACGGCATGGGTATCTCGCCAGAACACGCGCTTGTTTGGCGTGCCGCGCACGGTCATGACACCGCCCGTCTGCTTGCGCGGCCACCAGAGATAGATGCCTGTGGCGACGAGAAGAATGGACCAGCCCGCGGCGATCTCGATCAGATAACGGGCATAGGTGCCGAAATATTTCAGGCTGTGGAGATAACGGATCGTCCACATGACAGTGCCGCGATCCGGCAGGGAGCCCGCAACCTCAGCTGTATAAGGGTTGACGTAAACCGCCCGCTTGCCGTCACCAGTATTGACGGTGATTTCCGTGGAAGCACCCGGATCGGCTGGTGTCGTATATTTGACAGCGGTACCCGGCACGGCCGCCAGCGCCGCGGCGATGACTTCGGAAGGTAGCGCTTTCGGTGCGTTCTGCACCACCTCCACCCGTTTCAGATCGGAATGGATGAGATTGTCGAATTCATCCCGGAAGAGATAAAGCGCGCCGGTGACGGCGAGCGATATCATGAAGGGCAGGACGAGCAGGCCGGCGTAAAAATGCCAGCGCCATACGGCGCGGTAAAGGTTGATGGACGAGGACTGCGCAGGCGCGCGCTCGCCCTCGAAGGAGGTCGTGACGGACATGAATGTCTCCGCAAAAGGTTTGATTTCCGGCAAGCCGGGAAGGTCTCAAGCGTGCGGAGAGGCGGGCGGTGCGCGTGGGCGCGATTCCAGATTGGGTGGCGATGGTGGTAACGCGGCATCGAAGTTCACAAAGGCGATTTCGCCGACCGCAATGATCCGGTCCGCACGTTCGACGGACGTGACAGGAAGGGTGGCGATCGTGGCCGATGCCAGTCGGCAGAGCGTGCCGCAGCAGTCGGCGGCGATCTTTCCCACAGGATCCTGCTTGCCTGCGCTGCCATCAGGCATGTGGGTGGAGCAGATGACCTCATCCGCCGCCAGCGCGGCCATAGCCATGTTGCCGCTGGTCAGGCCATTGGCGAGGCCCTGCAACAGAAAAAGCAGGATCGCCAGCGTGGCGATGGCGCCCGCCGAACTCCGGTCCTGCATGATCCTGCGAATGATCCCCATGCAATCGCAATGTCATATTCGCGGCGAAATGTCACCGCGACACAATGACGATACTTGGTGATGCGTTCTTCAGGCCAGCAGGTCGTAGGTCCGGAAAATCCAGGCGATCTGGTAGACCAGCGCAAAGATCACGAGGAACCTGTGAAAGCGGCGATTGTCGATGAAGGCGGCGGCTGTGAACAGGACAACATAGATAGCGGTTCGGATGAGATATTCCGGCCCGAGCGAGGCGAGGTAGTCATGTCCCTTCAGCAGCGTGTCACCGACATCGGTGACGAAAAGTGCGGCCAGAAACGCGAAAAACCAGCTTTTTCGGGAAAAGAAATAGTCCTCGTATCCCTTGTATTCCTTCATGTCAGTGGGAAACAGCAGCACGCAGAGGAAATAGAACAGCGAGCAGAACAGGATGAGGAAAAGGAAGGCGCCGAAATCCAGCACATGGCCGGTGGCGGAAAGCCGGTGCTCCCACCACCAGAAATGCACAAGCATCAGAAACAGGAACGCCACCCAGCCGAGATGCAGCGGATAGATGCGCTCCTTCTTCGGATGCTGCACAAAACCGGCAAGGCCGGTCAGCAGGCGCGCAAGGCTGAGGCCGACCACCATGCCCATGACCGCGCGGATGTGCGAATAGGCCTCTGCGGCATTGACGGCGGCCTCCATCGTGTTCACTCCGCTGGAGGAATGGGCGTCGGCTGCCCGTTTTCGTCCATCGCCACCATGATGAAGGTGCCGGCGGTGACCTTTTCCAGCTTGTCGTAACGCGACCGCTGCGCCCAGGCTTCGACCGTCAGCGTGATCGAGGTGCGGCCGAGACGGGCGATATCGGTATAGATCGACAAGGTGTCGCCGATCTTCACCGGCAGTTCGAAAGCCATTTCCTTGACAGCCGCGGTGACGACGCGACAGCGGGACCGTTCCGCGGCGCGGATGCCGCTTGCCAAGTCCATCTGGGACATGACCCAGCCACCGAAAATATCACCGGCCGGATTGGCGTCGGCCGGCATGGCGAGCGTCCTGAGTGTCAGCTCGCCCGTCGGTTTGATGGTCTGCTCGGTCATGTTGAGATGTGCTCCATGCGAATGACAAAGGCGCAGCATGCGTTGCGCTTTGTTATTTCGCAAGGAAGGGTAAGCGTCAGGACGACGCTTTGCCCAGAAATTGCTGCGTTGCATAAAGGGCGATGGCCGCCGCATTCGACACGTTGAGCGATTTGATCTCGCCCGGCATGTCGAGACGGGCAAGCGCCGAGACGGTTTCGCGGGTCTTCTGCCGCAAGCCCTTGCCTTCGGCTCCCAGCACCAGCGCGATCTTTGCGCCGCTGAAGGTCTGCTCGATGGGGGCAGGGCCTTCCGAATCCAGACCGACCGAGAAGAAGCCGAGTTTGTGCAACTCGCCCAATGTGTCGGCCAGGTTGGTGATCTGGATATAGGGAATGAGTTCCAGCGCGCCGGATGCGGACTTTGCCAGCACGCCTGATTCCGTCGGGCTGTGGCGGATGGTGGTGATGACCGCGCCGGCATTGAAGGCGACCGCCGAGCGCATGATGGCGCCGACATTATGCGGGTCGGTCACCTGGTCGAGCACGAGGATCAGCGGGCTTTTCTTCAGCGCGTCAAGCTTCTTGACGGGAAGCGGCCTGGTTTCCAGCATGACGCCCTGATGGATCGCCTCGGGGCCGAGCACCTTGTCGATATCCTGCGGCGAGACAATCTCGACCGGGAAGGGCTGGGCATCCGCTTCGCCGATATCCAGACGCGCAAAGGCATTGAGGGTAACCGACAGCTTGATGAGCTTTCGTTCGGGATTGGCAAGCGCTGCGCGCACGGTGTGCAAGCCGTAAAGATGGACCTGATCCGGCGCAAGCTGCGGCGGCTTCCAGTCGTCGGCACCACGGTTGCGGCGCTTCGGCTGCTGCGGGGTCGGAATTTCGCCGCGCTCGCGTTTGGCATCGCGCACGGCACGGCGCAGGGTGGCGTAGTGCGTGTCGCGGGTGGATTTGTCGTTTGGATCGTCTTTGCTCATGGCGCCTTATATCTCCGCAGAGAGGCGCACACCAGCCCCCGCGATAATCCACAGGGCTGCAAAGCGGTTTGAATTTTTTCCCGAAAATTCGTGAAACGGCGTGTTGACAGAAACGAACGAGGCCGTCATATACGCGCCACAGACGACGCAACGGCGCTTCGCCGCAGCGAAATCTGTAGAGCTTGGTCGCTCGATCCTAGCAGAAAGCTGGAGGGATGCCCGAGTGGTTAAAGGGGACGGACTGTAAATCCGTTGGCTACGCCTACGTTGGTTCAAATCCAACTCCCTCCACCATTCTGCACGGATCGAAATCACCACCGCGGGTATAGCTCAATGGTAGAGCAGCAGCCTTCCAAGCTGAATACGCGGGTTCGATTCCCGCTACCCGCTCCAGAAATTCCTCAGCGAGATCGATATTGTTTGCCTGCCATTCTCTGACTGTGCGGTGCCTTTTCAGCTTGCCTCCAGGGCCGAGCAAATCCGCTGTTTCTCTGCGTCGAGTTCGCTGAGTCTTCCCATATGGGCCGTGATTTCCTCAAAGATCGAGGGGCGATTTGCTGTTGGCTGGCGCTCCATGTGGCGCAGGGCGGTAATCACCTCGATCAGATCGATACGCTCTCGTTCGAGTTTTTCAAGATTCCACATCATCGTCGCGTTTTCCCCGTTGGCATGCGTTCAACGGCGTGCGGGGATAAAGGTTCAAATCCGTAGAATTTAAGGTAAATTTTATCTTGTCGGCTGCGGCCCGTCGCATCTGGGCCGGTTTTAATTGGGGGAGACGCACTGCGCCCGCGTGCCAGCAGTCGCCATATAGCTGTTGTCGGTAGGGTGATAGGAGACGTAACGCGCGGCGCACCATTTGACGTGGTTGATTTCGGCTTGCGTCAGGGCATAGCCGTTGGCTGAGGCTTCTTCGCCCTTACCGGCGGCAAAGGCGGAGGCGGAGTAGCTGCGCCCGTCTGAATTCTGTGTCTGTTCCTGCTGCTCGTAGGCGGGCTGTATGAGGCTCAGCGCTTGGGCGGGCATGACAGAAGCGGCAGACATCGCGACGCCAAGAGCGAGTGCGGAGATGGTCTTCGGCATCCTCAACATCGGTAAATCCTCGTTATTCGTTCGAGATGCTAACGAAAACTTAGGATATTCGTTCCGGAGAAGAGGTGATCGCACACGAACACGTGATTCTTCCGGCAGGGCGAGAGGCGTCCGTTGAGGCGGCTAGACCGGGATGCAAGGTCCCTCGCGCATGGGTGTTCGTGATTGGTGATGCGACGCCGCCTTCACCACAAACGCATTGGGCTCGGTGAGTGCGTTTCCTCCGCCGTCAATTCGACTTTCCGTCCTTACCGCACTGCTCGTTGACAAGTGGAAAATCCGGTCGGATAGTCGGCCGGCAATCATGCAACCGGGAGTCTTCAATGTTTAACAGGGTTGTCATTCTCTCATCATTTGCGCTGCTGGCATCGGCGGCGTTTGTCTCCCCCGCATCCGCACTCACCATGAAGGAGTGCAGCGTGAAGTATCAGGCTGCGAAAGCCGACGGTTCTGCCAAGGATGTCAAGTGGAACGACTATCGCGCGAAGTTCTGTGGCAGCGACGCAGCCGCTGAAGATGCCGCCGATGACAAGCAGGTCGCGGCCACCACCGATAAAGAACCCGAAAAAGCAACGATAAAGGCCCCGAAGGGCGTCGCTTTTCCGAGTGCTGTCGATAAGAAATATTCAAGCGAGACGCCCGGAAAGGCCCGCCTGAAAACCTGCGTCGACTCCTATCACAAGAACAAGAATGACGGCACCCTCGGCGATCTGAAATGGATCCAGAAGGGCGGCGGCTACTGGAGCCTCTGCAACACCGCTCTCAAAAGCTGAGACGGGCGGGAGCGGCGGCCGATGGTCGCTGCTCCGGCATCGCTGCATTTCTGAATCGGCTTCAGCTAGGGCATGTGCCGATTCGGCTGCGATCATTCGTGCATGAGTCTTTGCCGGCGTAGCCGGAGCATGAGGATGTTCTTGCTCATCCGTGATCAGGAGCTGATTGCGGATGAGCGGGTTTTCCTTGATTTGGAACCCACGACATGGGCAACCCCGTTTTCGGGTGGGTGAAATCTGCGAATGGCTTGGGATTCAGTCTCTTGATAGAAAGAGTTGATCCTGCGGCTCGATCCGCATCCAGCAATTTAAACGACTCGGCTGTCTGATGGCAGCTGGTCGGCAATGTGGGCGGATGACCAGACGATTTCGAAATTATCTCACCGTGCTGGCCATATCGCTGCTGATGTGGACGGTGATACTCGGCGTTGCCTACTGGCTGTTTCTATAGCTCTGCCTTAGCCTGCGTATCGCGGCGAAACTGCTGCGATACGGATGTCGTAACGAACTCTGACAATGCCTCTGCCGCCTATCCTCAAAATTTTGACCTGTGATGGGCGGCCGCCTCATTTCGGCTTTGCACCCATGCCTTATGGTTGGGTGTAATCAGGAAAGGGCAATCATGAAAAAATTCGCTGCCGTACCATGCCTTGCAGTCTTTGCTTTTTCGACTGCGACCGGCGCTCTGGCTGAAGATCTGGTGATTCCGCTTCCGAAAGACACGGCGGTCGAAAAGGTGGAGACCACCTATCAATGCGCTGCCGAGCGGGTGGAGGCCGTCTATTTTAATGCCGGCGATGTCAGCCTCGTGCGGCTGGGGTTCAAGGATGGCATGACCATTGCCGCAAATGTTATTTCCGGGTCCGGTGCCAAATATCAGGGCGGCATCTATGTCTGGTGGTCGAAGGGTGACGAAGCCGATCTCTATGATCTGATGGCTGATCCTGACATGAAGAAGCCGGTTCATTGTGTGGACGTCAAGAAGTCCTGATCGTCGGAGAAATCCCCTTGAAGGAGCGGCGGCAGGGCGGTTTGTGAAAACCTTGCCATGCCGCCGGTCAGCGTGGGAGTGCGCGCGTCGCGCGTTCAGCCGAGAACGAGCGACGCAAGAAGCGCCAGCAGGATGAGTGAGCTGGCGACGACGCCCAGCTTCATCCGGCGAAGGCGGCGGGTTCGCCCGCCGCTCCAGTCATAAGCCATTGGCAGCTTTACCTTTCTTTTTATTATTATGACTTATTGCCTAGCTCCCTAGGCTTGCCCGTGGCTGACCTCAATTGCCAAAATCCATCGGCGAAAAATCACGATTTCCCTGTTTGATCATGATGTTGCAGCAAGTGCGGGGATTGATTCTCGCCCTTTTGCCAGTGCTGTGGCGGGAGGTGCGGACCCGATGGGTGCGCGTCATGAAAAAGGCCCGGAAACTGGCGTTTCCGGGCCTTGTCGGGAAGCATTGCTGCCGGCGGTCTCAGCCGAGATAGGACTGGATATAGGGCAGAACCTCAATCGTGCCGTGATACAGCATGTTGAGCGCCACATAGATAATGACCATCAGGCCGAGATAGGAAATCCAGCGATAGCGGTGCAGCAGCTTGGCGACGAAGTTGGCGGCGAGGCCCATCAGCGCGATCGAAACGACGAGGCCGATGATCAGCACCGTCACATGTTCCTGCGCGGCACCGGCAACGGCAAGCACATTGTCCAGCGACATCGAGACATCGGCGATGACGATCTGGGTCGCGGCCTGGAAAAAGGTCTTGTGACCCTTGGTCAGATCCGCCTCGTCGTCCGTCACCTCGTCTTCGATGGAGCCTGCGGCCTCGCGCAGTTCCGACCACATCTTCCAGCAAACCCAGGCGAGCAGCAGGCCGCCGAACAATTGCAGGCCGACAATGGCGAGCAACTGCACGGTGACTGCGGCAAAAGCGATGCGCAGAACCGTGGCGGCAATGATGCCGACCAGAATGGCCTTGCGGCGAAGATGGGCGGGAAGACCCGCGGCGGCAAGGCCGATAACAATGGCATTGTCGCCCGCCAGAACGAGATCGATCGCAATGACCTGTAAGAATGCCGTGAAACCGGCGGCTGTGAAGATTTCCATGGAATGGTCCTGAAACGGATAATAAGGACACGGGGGAAGCGAAGGATCGATATAGAGCTCGGCCGGCGTGCCCGGCGTCTCGTTCCAATCGCCCGTCTCCCCCCGGCGATGAAATGTCCTTAAGCCATCATGCCGGTGCCGGTAAAGAAGTTGTGATGTAAATATCTTAATTAGTGATCGGCAATGCTGGAGGAGGGGCTCGTCTGGCTGCCCCGGCCATGCCCTCTCAAGGGGTTTAAATGTCGCAAAACATATACCATATACGCGGCTCAGGGCACGCTTGGAGCGCGCGCGAAGACGCTTTCACAATTAAGTCTTGCGCATTCGCTTACAAAGCCTTAAACGGCGACACCAAACCGGTTCGCCGGGAAATCGACTTCACGTTCACAGGAAGCAATTCACATGGCAAAGAGCAAGTTTGAGCGCAATAAGCCGCACGTCAACATTGGCACGATCGGTCACGTCGACCACGGCAAGACGTCGTTGACTGCTGCGATCACGAAGTATTTCGGCGAGTTCAAGGCGTATGACCAAATCGACGCGGCTCCTGAAGAAAAGGCTCGTGGTATCACGATTTCGACGGCCCACGTTGAGTATGAGACGCCGAACCGTCACTACGCCCACGTTGACTGCCCCGGCCACGCCGACTACGTGAAGAACATGATCACCGGTGCTGCCCAGATGGACGGCGCGATCCTGGTTTGCTCGGCTGCCGACGGCCCGATGCCGCAGACCCGCGAGCACATCCTGCTTGCCCGTCAGGTTGGCGTTCCGGCCATCGTCGTGTTCCTCAACAAGGTCGACCAGGTTGACGACGCCGAGCTTCTCGAGCTCGTTGAACTGGAAGTTCGCGAACTTCTGTCGTCCTACGACTTCCCGGGCGACGATATCCCGATCATCAAGGGTTCGGCACTCGCTGCTCTTGAAGATTCTGACAAGAAGATCGGTGAAGACGCGATCCGCGAGCTGATGGCCGCTGTTGACGCCTACATCCCGACGCCTGAGCGTCCGATCGACCAGCCGTTCCTGATGCCGATCGAAGACGTGTTCTCGATCTCCGGCCGTGGTACGGTTGTGACGGGTCGCGTTGAGCGCGGTATCGTCAAGGTTGGTGAAGAAGTCGAAATCGTCGGCATCCGTCCGACCTCGAAGACGACGGTTACCGGCGTTGAAATGTTCCGCAAGCTGCTCGACCAGGGCCAGGCCGGCGACAACATCGGCGCACTCGTTCGCGGCGTTACCCGTGACGGCGTTGAGCGTGGTCAGATCCTGTGCAAGCCGGGTTCGGTCAAGCCGCACAAGAAGTTCATGGCAGAAGCCTACATCCTGACGAAGGAAGAAGGCGGCCGTCATACGCCGTTCTTCACGAACTACCGTCCGCAGTTCTACTTCCGTACGACTGACGTTACCGGTATCGTTTCGCTTCCTGAAGGCACGGAAATGGTTATGCCTGGCGACAACGTCACGGTTGAAGTCGAGCTGATCGTTCCGATCGCGATGGAAGAAAAGCTGCGCTTCGCTATCCGCGAAGGNTTCGGTCAAGCCGCACAAGAAGTTCATGGCAGAAGCCTACATCCTGACGAAGGAAGAAGGCGGCCGTCATACGCCGTTCTTCACGAACTACCGTCCGCAGTTCTACTTCCGTACGACTGACGTTACCGGTATCGTTTCGCTTCCTGAAGGCACGGAAATGGTTATGCCTGGCGACAACGTCACGGTTGAAGTCGAGCTGATCGTTCCGATCGCGATGGAAGAAAAGCTGCGCTTCGCTATCCGCGAAGGCGGCCGTACCGTCGGCGCCGGCATCGTGGCTTCGATCGTCGAGTAATCTTTTCCCGCAAGGGATTTGAGAAAACCCCGCTGGAAACAGCGGGGTTTTTTATTGCCTGGAAGACTCAGCAGTCGATGCGGGCGATGTCGCCGTCTCTGAGATGGAAGAACGCGTCCTGCGGCACGTCGAGGCGCAGGGCCTCCTCCTTCGGAAGGTTCGAGTAGACGCCGCGCAATATGCGGCTGGTGATGCCGTGGCAGATGACGATCGTGTCGCGGGCCTGTCTCTGCTGGATGGTCTTGAGGCTATGAGCCACCCGGCTCGTCATTTTCTCGAAGCTTTCGCCGCCCGGTGCGTGAAAAAACCATTCGTATCGGTCGAGACCGTCACGCATGCCGGGATATTCCTGATCGATCTCGTAATCCGTCATGCCATCCCATGCGCCCATGCCGATTTCCATCAGGCCGGGATCGAGGGTGACGCCGTCGATCATGCCGATCTCGCCGGTGATAATCTCGCAGGTCTGTCTCGCCCGGCCAAGCGGGCTGGAAAAAATATGCACCTCATCGGTTTCAATCAATGCGGCAAGCCCGCGTCCCATGCGCACCGCCTGTTGTCGCCCGGTCTCGGTCAGGGGCGAATCGACCTGACCCTGCCAGCGGCGGACGGCATTAAATTCGGTCTGGCCATGGCGGACGAGATAAATACTCATGAATATTCCTGTAGGTGAGTGGGGGAGGATCAGGGAATTCAGTCGTGTGGCTTTGGGAGCGGATGATCTGTCGGGCTATTTTGCCAGACTATGTGAAAAAACAAAAAACACACTTGCCATTCTTTTCCCGGCGTCTTAAAGGAGCGCATACCGAATTGGCCAAGCGATTTTCGCGGCCGGTTCCGGTGTTTAAGGGGTATAGCTCAGTTGGTAGAGCGGCGGTCTCCAAAACCGCAGGTCGTAAGTTCGAGCCTTACTGCCCCTGCCACTTTCCATTCGCAAGCGCGGTTTTCGCTGCATGGCAGATGGGGCCGGATTTCCGGCGAATTTCGCCGAATGTCGATTTCCTCTTGTTAAAAGTGGAATCGGTGTTTATGTAGGTCAAAACAGACACGCGGTGCGTGGGGCTGATCAGTATCAGCTTTACGCGCCGTAATTGCGTGGGCAGTCAATGGCATCCAAAACTAATCCGTTTACGTTTCTGCAGCAGGTTCGCGCCGAAGCGTCAAAGATCACTTGGCCGTCGCGCCGCGAGACCATGATTTCGACGGCTATGGTGCTGGTGATGGTCATTTTTGCGGCTCTGTTCTTCTTTGCTGCGGACCAGCTCATCGGCTGGCTGCTTAGCCTGGTGTTGAACGTCGGCCGGTAACGGCACGGTCAAAGGCCCGGTAGAAGGATCGAACGGAGAATAAAATGGCAGCGCGCTGGTACATCGTTCACGCATATTCGAATTTCGAAAAGAAGGTCGCTGAGTCGATCGAGGAAAAAGCCCGTCAGAAGGGCCTGAGCCATCTTTTCGAGAAAATCCTCGTGCCGACCGAAAAGGTGGTCGAGGTGCGTCGCGGCCGCAAGGTCGATAGCGAGCGCAAGTTCTTTCCGGGTTACGTGCTGGTGCGCGCCAACCTGACGGATGAGGCCTATCACCTCATCAAGAACACGCCGAAGGTGACGGGTTTCCTCGGTTCGGACAGCAAGCCTGTTCCGATTCCCGATTATGAAGCCGATCGTATCCTCGGTCAGGTTCAGGAAGGTGTCGAGCGTCCGAAGTCTTCGGTCTCGTTCGAGATCGGCGAGCAGGTTCGCGTCTCCGACGGTCCGTTCGCGTCGTTCAACGGCGTGGTTCAGGATGTCGATGAAGAGCGTTCGCGCCTGAAGGTAGAAGTTTCGATTTTCGGCCGCGCTACGCCGGTCGAGCTGGAATACAATCAGGTCGAAAAGGTCTGATTGGAGGGGCAAGGCCCCGAACCGCGTGGAAGGCTAACTGGCTCTTTAAGCCGGGGCAGGGCGCCGTACCACGCAACCGCAGCCGCCGGAGCAATCCGGCTTAAGAGAAGCCGGGTAACCGGTTTGAATTGAAAGGCAGAGAGATATGGCTAAAAAAGTTGCAGGCCAGCTCAAGCTGCAGGTAAAGGCCGGGGCGGCCAATCCGTCCCCGCCGATCGGTCCTGCACTTGGTCAGCGTGGCATTAACATCATGGAATTCTGCAAGGCGTTCAATGCCGCCACGCAGGAAATGGAAAAGGGTATGCCGATCCCGGTCGTCATCACCTATTACCAGGACAAGTCCTTCACCTTCGTCATGAAGCAGCCGCCGATGACCTATTGGCTGAAGAAGGAAGCGAAGATCACCTCCGGTTCCAAGACGCCTGGCAAGGGCGCCAAGGTCGGCTCCATCACCAAGGCTCAGGTCAAGACGATCGCTGAAGCCAAGATGAAGGATCTGAACGCAGCCGACATCGAAGGCGCAATGGCAATGGTTGAGGGCTCCGCCCGCGCCATGGGCCTGGAAGTGGTAGGTTGATCATGGCCAAGGTAGCAAAGCGCATTCAGAAGATCCGCGAAGGCGTGGATCCCAACAAGCTTTACGTTCTCACCGACGCCATTTCGATGGTCAAGGAACGTGCGGTTGCCAAGTTTGACGAAACGGTTGAAGTTTCGATGAACCTCGGCGTTGACCCGCGTCATGCGGACCAGATGGTTCGTGGCGTTGTCAACCTGCCGAACGGCACCGGCCGTGACGTTCGCGTCGCCGTTTTCGCCCGTGGCGTCAAGGCTGATGAAGCCACGGCTGCCGGCGCTGACGTTGTTGGCGCGGAAGAACTGGTTGAAATCGTTCAGGGCGGCAAGATCGACTTCGATCGTTGCATCGCGACCCCGGACATGATGCCGCTCGTCGGCCGTCTCGGCAAGGTACTCGGCCCGCGTGGCATGATGCCGAACCCGAAGGTCGGTACGGTGACGATGGATGTTGCCGGCGCCGTCAAGGCGTCCAAGGGCGGCGCTGTCGAGTTCCGCGTCGAAAAGGCCGGTATCGTACACGCTGGTATTGGCAAGGCTTCGTTCGACGCCAAGGCTCTTGAAGAAAACATCAAGGCTTTCGCCGACGCCGTCATCAAGGCAAAGCCGACCGGTGCCAAGGGCAACTACGTCAAGCGCGTCGCGATTTCCTCGACCATGGGTCCGGGCGTCAAGATCGAACCTTCGTCGGTTACGGCTTAATCAATTCTCGCGCTTCCTATCGGGGAGCGTGACTAAAAGAATTTCCGGCTCTCAGGGAGCCGGAGATTTCCGGGGAAACCCGGAACTCCTGTCCGAGATTGTGGGTGGCCTTGTCTTTCGGGATTTGGCCTTAATCATTCAACCTGCATGAGACGGGTGAGGCTGGATTTGAGGCGTCTTTGGATGCCTGACTGTCCGGTTCGAACCTGGTGTGCCTGTGCCTGAAGCCGTTTGCGGCGACAGAGCGGGGGACAGGATCCTCGAGCGTCGCTCGGGATCTTTGCAAAAAGGTCCCTTGGGGCAAAGGCAAACCCGACGGGTTCACATAATGTGGTCCCGTCTACTGGAGACAGACAGTGGAAAGAGCGGAAAAACGCGAATTCGTCACGGAGCTGAACGAAGTCTTCAAGGCTTCCGGTTCGGTTGTCGTGGCCCACTATGCTGGTGTCACCGTTGCGCAGATGAACGACTTCCGTTCGAAGATGCGCGCTGCCGGAGGCACCGTCAAGGTCGCGAAGAACCGCCTGGCCAAGATCGCTCTTCAGGGCACGGAGTCGGAAGGGATGACCAATCTCTTCAAGGGCCAGACGCTGATTGCATACAGCGTCGACCCGATGATCGCTCCGAAAGTCGTCATGGACTTCGCAAAGACCAACGATAAAGTCGTTGTTCTCGGCGGTTCCATGGGCGCAACCACGCTCAACGCCGAAGCAGTCAAGTCGCTTGCGACCCTGCCTTCGCTGGACGAGCTGCGCGCAAAGCTGCTGGGCCTACTCAACGCCCCGGCAACTCGCGTCGCTACGGTTGTCGCAGCACCTGCAAGCCAGCTTGCACGCGTGTTCTCGGCTTACGCCAAGAAGGACGAAGCCGCTTAAGGCGGTTTTTCGCTGTAATTATTCAAACTGGTTCGAACTGAACAAAAGGAACTATCAAAATGGCTGATCTCGCAAAGATCGTAGAAGACCTCTCCACCCTGACCGTTCTGGAAGCTGCAGAACTGTCGAAGCTTCTTGAAGAAAAGTGGGGCGTTTCCGCTGCTGCTCCGGTAGCTGTTGCTGCTGCTGGTGGTGCTGGCGTTGCTGCTGCTGTTGAAGAAGAAAAGACTGAATTCGACGTCGTTCTGGTTGACGCTGGCGCCAACAAGATCAACGTCATCAAGGAAGTCCGCGCTATCACGGGTCTCGGCCTGAAGGAAGCCAAGGACCTCGTTGAAGGCGCTCCGAAGGCTGTCAAGGAAGCCGTCTCCAAGGCTGAAGCTGCTGATCTCAAGAAGAAGCTTGAAGACGCAGGCGCCAAGGTTGACGTTAAGTAATCTTGCGATTGCTGGCGGGAAGGGGCTTCATGCCCCTTTCCGTCGTTATCGTTTTTAAAACTCATTACCCAAAAGCCGCGTGAAAATGGCTTTTGGGTAATGGGTTCTTCAAGAGAATGGTTCCGAACCGGCTCATCTAGGCAATCCGGCCTGATCGATCCGGGATGTGGAACGAGATTGATGACACCCATTGCTTGACGGGATCGACTGGCCATCGGTTCCCGTCCGTTGCAGGCCCGGATGCAATTTTTAAAGGAGCGACGATGGCTCAGACCCTTTCGTTTAACGGTCGCAGGCGCGTACGCAAGTTTTTCGGCAAAATTCCAGAAGTAGCGGAAATGCCGAACCTCATCGAGGTTCAGAAGGCTTCGTACGACCAGTTTCTCATGGTTGACGAGCCCAAGGGTGGCCGTCCCGACGAGGGATTGAATGCCGTATTCAAATCCGTATTCCCGATCACCGATTTTTCCGGCGCCTCCATGCTCGAATTCGTGTCCTACGAATTCGAAGCGCCGAAGTTCGACGTCGAGGAATGCCGTCAGCGCGACCTGACCTATGCTGCGCCGCTCAAGGTGACGCTGCGTCTTATCGTGTTCGATATTGACGAGGATACGGGCGCGAAGTCCATCAAGGACATCAAGGAACAGTCCGTCTACATGGGCGACATGCCGCTCATGACCAATAACGGCACGTTCATCGTCAACGGCACCGAGCGCGTCATCGTTTCGCAGATGCACCGTTCGCCGGGCGTGTTCTTCGACCACGACAAGGGCAAGAGCCATTCTTCCGGCAAGCTGCTTTTCGCTGCCCGCGTGATCCCGTATCGCGGTTCCTGGCTCGACATCGAGTTCGACGCCAAGGACATCGTCTATGCGCGTATCGACCGTCGCCGCAAGCTGCCCGTGACCTCGCTCCTGATGGCGCTTGGCATGGATGGCGAAGAAATCCTGTCGACCTTCTACACCAAGGCGACCTATGAGCGCTCCGGCGATGGCTGGCGCATTCCGTTCCAGCCTGAAGCGCTGAAGAATGCCAAGGTCATCACCGACATGATCGACGCCGACACTGGCGAAGTCGTTGTCGAAGGTGGCAAGAAGCTGACCCCGCGCCTCATCCGCCAGCTCGTCGACAAGGGCCTGAAGGCGCTGAAGGCGACCGACGAAGATCTCTACGGCAACTACCTGGCCGAAGACATCGTCAATTACTCGACGGGTGAGATCTATCTCGAAGCCGGCGACGAAATCGACGAGAAGACGCTCGGCCTCATTCTGCAGTCCGGCTTTGACGAGATTCCGGTACTCAACATCGACCACGTCAATGTTGGCGCCTATATCCGCAACACGCTGTCTGCGGACAAGAACCAGAACCGCCAGGAAGCGCTGTTCGACATCTACCGCGTCATGCGTCCGGGTGAGCCGCCGACCATGGATTCGGCGGAAGCGATGTTCAACTCGCTGTTCTTCGATGCCGAACGTTACGATCTCTCGGCTGTTGGCCGCGTGAAGATGAACATGCGTCTCGACCTCGACGCGGAAGACACCGTGCGCACGCTGCGCAAGGAAGACATCCTCGCGGTCGTCAAGATGCTGGTCGAACTGCGTGACGGCAAGGGCGAAATCGACGACATCGACAACCTCGGCAACCGCCGTGTTCGTTCTGTCGGGGAGCTGATGGAAAACCAGTATCGTCTGGGCCTTCTGCGCATGGAACGTGCGATCAAGGAACGTATGTCCTCGATCGAAATCGACACCGTAATGCCGCAGGACCTGATCAATGCGAAGCCGGCAGCTGCCGCCGTTCGCGAATTCTTCGGTTCCTCGCAGCTGTCGCAGTTCATGGACCAGGTGAACCCGCTTTCGGAAATCACCCACAAGCGCCGTCTTTCGGCCCTTGGACCGGGTGGTCTGACCCGCGAGCGCGCCGGCTTCGAAGTCCGCGACGTTCACCCGACCCACTACGGCCGTATTTGCCCGATCGAGACGCCGGAAGGCCCGAACATTGGTCTGATCAACTCGCTTGCCACCTTTGCCCGCGTCAACAAGTACGGCTTCATCGAAAGCCCGTACCGCAAGATCGTTGACGGCAAGGTGACCAATGACGTGATCTACCTCTCCGCCATGGAAGAGGCCAAGTATTACGTCGCGCAGGCCAATGCCGAACTGGATAGCGAAGGCGCGTTCTCGGAAGAGTTCGTCGTCTGCCGTCACTCGGGCGAAGTTATGCTCGCACCGCGCGACAACATCAACCTGATGGACGTTTCGCCGAAGCAGCTCGTTTCGGTCGCGGCGGCTCTCATTCCGTTCCTGGAAAACGACGACGCCAACCGCGCTCTCATGGGCTCGAACATGCAGCGTCAGGCCGTTCCGCTTCTGCGCGCCGAGGCACCGTTCGTCGGTACCGGCATGGAGCCGATCGTTGCCCGTGACTCCGGCGCTGCCATTGCAGCCCGTCGTGGCGGTGTTGTCGATCAGGTGGATGCGACCCGTATCGTTATCCGCGCTACGGAAGACCTCGATGCCGGCAAATCCGGTGTCGATATCTACCGTCTGCAGAAGTTCCAGCGTTCGAACCAGAACACCTGCGTCAACCAGCGTCCGCTGGTCTCCGTCGGTGACGCCATCTCCAAGGGTGACATCATCGCGGACGGTCCGTCGACCGACCTCGGCGATCTGGCGCTCGGCCGCAACGCGCTCGTCGCGTTCATGCCCTGGAACGGCTATAACTACGAAGACTCGATCCTGATGTCGGAACGCATCGTTTCCGACGACGTGTTCACCTCCATCCACATCGAAGAATTCGAAGTGATGGCGCGTGACACGAAGCTTGGTCCGGAAGAAATCACGCGCGACATTCCGAACGTTTCGGAGGAAGCGCTGAAGAACCTCGACGAAGCCGGTATCGTTTACATCGGTGCGGAAGTTCAGCCGGGCGACATCCTCGTCGGCAAGATCACGCCGAAGGGCGAAAGCCCGATGACGCCGGAAGAAAAGCTTCTGCGCGCTATCTTCGGTGAAAAGGCTTCCGACGTTCGCGATACGTCCATGCGCATGCCTCCGGGCACGTTCGGTACGATCGTGGAAGTCCGCGTCTTCAACCGTCACGGTGTGGAGAAGGACGAGCGCGCGATGGCTATCGAGCGCGAAGAGATCGAGCGTCTGGCGAAGGACCGCGACGACGAGCAGGCAATTCTCGACCGTAACGTCTACGGCCGCCTGATCGACATGCTGCGTGGCCACGTTTCCATCGCCGGTCCGAAGGGCTTCAAGAAGGGCGTCGAGCTTTCAAACGCCGTCGTCTCCGAATATCCCCGCTCGCAGTGGTGGATGTTCGCGGTCGAAGACGAGAAGGCCCAGTCCGAACTGGAAGCACTTCGCGGCCAGTACGACGAATCCAAGTCGCGCCTTGAACAGCGCTTCATGGACAAGGTCGAAAAGGTCCAGCGCGGCGATGAAATGCCTCCGGGCGTCATGAAGATGGTCAAGGTCTTCGTCGCTGTGAAGCGCAAGATCCAGCCGGGCGACAAGATGGCCGGCCGTCACGGTAACAAGGGCGTCGTCTCGCGTATCGTTCCGGTCGAGGACATGCCGTTCCTCGAAGATGGCACGCATGTCGACATCTGCTTGAACCCGCTCGGCGTGCCTTCGCGCATGAACGTCGGCCAGATCCTTGAAACCCACCTCGCATGGGCATGCGCAGGCATGGGCAAGAAGATCGGCGAGATGCTCGAAGAGTATCGCAAGACGATGGACATCAGCGAGCTTCGCAGCGAGCTGACGGAAATCTACGCGTCCGAAGCCAATGACGAGGTTCAGCGTTTCGATGACGACTCGCTGGTGAAGCTTGCCGAAGAAGCCAAGCGCGGTGTTTCCATCGCGACCCCGGTCTTCGACGGTGCGCATGAGCCTGACGTTGCCGCGATGCTGAAGAAGGCAGGTCTGCATGAATCCGGTCAGTCCGTCCTTTATGACGGCCGTACCGGTGAGCCGTTCGACCGCAAGGTCACCGTCGGCTACATGTACATGATCAAGCTGAACCACCTTGTTGACGACAAGATCCACGCTCGCTCGATCGGTCCTTACTCGCTCGTTACCCAGCAGCCGCTGGGCGGCAAGGCGCAGTTCGGCGGACAGCGCTTCGGGGAAATGGAAGTCTGGGCTCTGGAAGCATACGGCGCGGCTTACACGCTGCAGGAAATGCTCACCGTCAAGTCGGACGACGTGGCCGGCCGCACCAAGGTCTACGAAGCGATCGTCCGTGGCGACGACACCTTCGAGGCCGGTATCCCTGAGAGCTTCAACGTTCTCGTTAAGGAAATGCGGTCGCTCGGTCTTTCGGTCGAACTGGAAAACTCGAAGATCGAGAACCAGGCCGAGGACCAGCTGCCCGACGCGGCGGAATAAAAATGAGAGAGGCGGGCGCCTGAGAGGGCGCCTGCCGGTTTCCCCGTCAGCCCGGCTGGCGTGGGACACTTTCGCCGCATTGTGCGGTTAAATCCGTATTTAAAGCTCTGGACGGTGACCCGGGAAGAAGCCGGTCCAGATGCAAACAGGGGCAGCAGCTAGCCTCTCAAGGAGACAAGGCATGAACCAAGAGGTCATGAATCTTTTCAATCCTCAGGTGCCTGCGCAGCATTTCGATTCCATCCGGATTTCGATTGCTTCGCCGGAAAAAATCCTGTCGTGGTCCTACGGCGAGATCAAGAAGCCGGAAACCATCAACTACCGTACGTTCAAGCCTGAGCGTGACGGTCTCTTCTGCGCGCGCATCTTTGGACCAATCAAGGACTACGAGTGCCTGTGCGGCAAGTACAAGCGCATGAAGTACAAGGGCATCATCTGCGAAAAGTGCGGCGTCGAAGTGACGCTGTCGCGCGTTCGCCGTGAGCGCATGGGCCACATTGAGCTCGCAGCGCCGGTTGCCCATATCTGGTTCCTGAAGTCGCTTCCCTCGCGTATCTCGACCCTGCTCGACATGACGCTGAAGGATGTCGAACGCGTTCTCTATTTCGAGAACTACATCGTCACCGAGCCTGGCCTCACGTCGCTCAAGCAGAACCAGCTTCTGTCTGAAGAAGAGTACATGATCGCCGTTGACGAGTTCGGCGAAGACCAGTTCACCGCCATGATCGGCGCTGAAGCCATCTACGAGATGCTGGCTTCGATGAACCTCGAAAAGATCGCTGGCGACCTGCGCGTCGAGCTTGCTGAAACGACTTCTGACCTGAAGCAGAAGAAGTTCATGAAGCGCCTGAAGATCGTCGAGAACTTCATGGAATCCGGCAACCGTCCGGAATGGATGATCATGAAGGTCGTTCCGGTCATTCCGCCGGACCTGCGTCCGCTGGTTCCGCTGGATGGCGGCCGTTTTGCGACGTCCGACCTCAACGATCTCTATCGCCGCGTCATCAACCGTAACAACCGTCTGAAGCGCCTGATCGAGCTTCGTGCGCCTGGCATCATCATCCGCAACGAAAAGCGTATGTTGCAGGAATCGGTCGATGCGCTGTTCGATAACGGCCGTCGCGGCCGCGTCATCACGGGTGCCAACAAGCGTCCGCTGAAGTCGCTCTCCGACATGCTCAAGGGCAAGCAGGGCCGCTTCCGCCAGAACCTTCTCGGCAAGCGCGTCGACTATTCCGGTCGTTCGGTCATCGTGACCGGTCCGGAACTGAAACTGCACCAGTGCGGCCTGCCGAAGAAGATGGCACTCGAACTGTTCAAGCCGTTCATCTATGCCCGTCTCGACGCCAAGGGTTACTCCTCGACCGTCAAGCAGGCCAAGAAGCTGGTTGAAAAGGAAAAGCCTGAGGTCTGGGATATCCTCGACGAGGTCATCCGCGAACATCCGGTTCTTCTGAACCGCGCACCGACGCTGCACCGTCTGGGTATCCAGGCTTTCGAACCCATGCTGGTCGAAGGCAAGGCCATCCAGCTGCATCCGCTCGTCTGCACGGCCTTCAACGCCGACTTCGACGGTGACCAGATGGCTGTTCACGTTCCGCTCTCGCTGGAAGCTCAGCTGGAAGCGCGCGTGCTGATGATGTCGACCAACAACATCCTGCATCCGGCAAACGGCCACCCGATCATCGTTCCTTCGCAGGACATGGTTCTCGGCCTCTATTACCTGTCGATCATGAACCAGAACGAGCCGGGCGAAGGCATGGCCTTCTCGGATATCGGTGAACTGCATCACGCGCTTGAAAACAAGGTCGTGACGCTGCATGCCAAGATCCGCGGCCGCTTCAAGACCGTGGATGCCGATGGCAAGCCGGTTTCGAAGATCCATGAGACGACCCCTGGCCGTATGCTGATTGGCGAACTTCTGCCGAAGAACGTCAACGTGCCTTTCGACGTCTGCAACCAGGAAATGACCAAGAAGAACATCTCCAAGATGATCGACACGGTCTACCGTCATTGCGGCCAGAAAGACACGGTCATCTTCTGCGACCGCATCATGCAGCTCGGCTTCAGCCACGCCTGCCGCGCCGGCATTTCGTTCGGCAAGGACGACATGGTCATTCCGGACAGCAAGGTGAAGATCGTCGGCGACACCGAAGCTCTCGTGAAGGAATACGAACAGCAGTATAATGATGGTCTCATCACCCAGGGCGAAAAGTACAACAAGGTTGTCGACGCCTGGGGCAAGGCTACCGAAAAGGTCGCCGAAGAAATGATGGCACGCATCAAGGCTGTCGAGTTCGATCCGGAAACGGGCCGCCAGAAGCCGATGAACTCCATCTACATGATGTCCCACTCGGGTGCTCGTGGTTCTCCGAACCAGATGCGTCAGCTGGGCGGCATGCGCGGCCTGATGGCGAAGCCCTCGGGTGAAATCATTGAGACGCCGATCATCTCGAACTTCAAGGAAGGTCTGACCGTTAACGAGTACTTCAACTCGACCCACGGTGCCCGTAAGGGTCTCGCAGACACCGCCCTGAAGACCGCGAACTCGGGCTACCTGACCCGTCGTCTCGTCGACGTCGCGCAGGATTGCATCGTCAATTCCACCGATTGCGGCACCGACAAGGGCCTCACCATGACCGCCATCGTCGATGCCGGTCAGGTCGTTGCCTCGCTCGGCGCACGTATCCTCGGCCGTACGGCTCTTGACGATATCGACAATCCGGTCACTGGCGAGAACATCGTCAAGGCTGGAACGCTGATCGACGAAGCCGACGTGGCTGCCATCGAGAAGGCCGGTATCCAGTCCGTCCGCATCCGTTCGGCGCTCACCTGCGAAGTGCAGATCGGCGTCTGCGGCGTCTGCTACGGTCGTGACCTTGCTCGCGGTACGCCTGTCAACATGGGCGAAGCCGTTGGCGTCATCGCCGCACAGTCGATCGGTGAACCGGGCACGCAGCTCACCATGCGTACCTTCCACCTTGGCGGTACGGCAAACGTGGTCGACCAGTCGTTCCTGGAAGCGTCGTATGAAGGCACGATCCAGATCAAGAACCGCAACATCCTGCGGAACTCCGAAGGCGTTCTCATCGCCATGGGCCGTAACATGTCCGTTACGATCCTTGATGAGCGCGGCGTCGAACGTTCCTCGCAGCGTGTCGCTTACGGTTCGAAGATCTTCGTGGACGATGGCGACAAGGTTAAGCGCGGTCAGCGTCTTGCAGAGTGGGACCCCTACACCCGTCCGATGATGACGGAAGTGGAAGGTACCGTTCACTTCGAGGATCTCGTTGACGGTCTCTCCGTTCTGGAAGCCACCGACGAATCCACCGGCATCACCAAGCGTCAGGTTATCGACTGGCGTTCGACGCCGCGCGGTTCGGACCTCAAGCCCGCTATCATCATCAAGGATGCTTCCGGCGCCGTTGCCAAGCTTAGCCGCGGTGGTGAAGCTCGCTTCCACCTGTCCGTGGATGCGATCCTCTCGGTCGAACCTGGTTCGAAGGTCTCCCAGGGTGACGTGCTTGCACGTTCGCCGCTGGAAAGCGCCAAGACGAAGGACATCACCGGTGGTCTGCCGCGCGTTGCCGAACTGTTCGAAGCCCGTCGTCCGAAGGACCACGCCATCATCGCCGAGATCGATGGTACGATCCGCCTCGGCCGCGACTATAAGAACAAGCGTCGCGTGATGATCGAGCCTGCGGAAGACGGCGTCGAGCCGGTCGAATACCTGATCCCGAAGGGCAAGCCCTTCCATCTTCAGGAAGGCGACTACATCGAGAAGGGTGAATACATTCTCGACGGCAACCCGGCACCGCACGACATTCTGGCGATCAAGGGTGTAGAGGCTCTGGCTTCCTACCTCGTGAACGAAATCCAGGAAGTCTACCGACTGCAGGGCGTTGTGATCAACGACAAGCACATCGAGGTGATCGTTCGCCAGATGCTGCAGAAGGTCGAGATCACCGATGCTGGTGACAGCCAGTACATCGTTGGCGACAATGTCGATCGTATCGAGATGGAAGACATGAACGACCGTCTGATCGAAGAGGGCAAGAAGCCTGCTTATGGCGAGCCGGTTCTGCTCGGCATCACCAAGGCTTCGCTGCAGACGCCGTCCTTCATCTCGGCCGCATCCTTCCAGGAAACCACCAAGGTTCTCACGGAAGCTGCGATCGCCGGCAAGACGGACACGCTGCAGGGCCTCAAGGAAAACGTCATCGTCGGCCGTCTCATCCCGGCCGGTACCGGCGGCACCATGACGCAGATCCGCCGCATCGCCACCTCGCGCGACGACCTCATTCTCGAGGAACGCCGCAAGGGTACGGGTGCAGGCTCTGCGAACCAGATGCTGCAGGATATGACGGACCAGGTTCCGGCTGCCGAATAAAGGTCGGACAGGGCAGGGGCTTTATGAAGCCCCGCCAAGGTTCAAAAATAGACGCCCGGAGCAATCCGGGCGTTTTTTTGTTTGAGCCGGGTAGGGAGAATTGATCCGGTCAGTCAAATCAGCAGTGTTGGCGCGTTATCAGCCCTGTTCGCGGATGTTGTAGCGTGTCAGAACGGAAAGCCGTCGAACGAGATCGGCCTGGCCGGTGCTGCCGGTTTTTGCATAGATCGACTTGGCGTTGCTGCGAACCGTTTCGTGCGAGATTTGCAATTGCTTAGCCACGGCGGGGAGCGAAAATCCCTTCATGATTTCCAGCGCGACGCGGGCTTCGCCCTTGGTGAGGTCGTAGAGGCCTTTCAGCAGCGTGCTCGCGTCGGCGATGGTGCCCATGGGCTGCGATATCAGCACGATGGCGCTGCCATTGGGTGACAGGTCCAGCGCATTCCTGCGCAGAGGTATGACGTGCAGGATGCAGGCCCGGTCCTCACCGCTGGGGAGTGGGAAAGACCCGACAGCGTGCCCGGCGAGTGCCTTATAAAGCAGCCGGTTTGTTCTTTCGTCTGAAATGACGATCCTGTCACGGGCGCGGGTGGAAATGGATTTCTGAAGCGACAGAAAGAGGTCGTTGGCGGAGAGAATGCGGCCGCTTGCCTGCAGCACCGCCGCCGGTGCGCCGATGGCATTGAGGCCGAGTGTCATGGCGTCGGCCTTCTGCTGTTGCAACCGGGTTGCAAGCGTGAGGCTGCGGGCGATATGCGGCCTCAATCCACCGAGCGCCGCCATGGTTTCCGGCCCTATGACGCCGCTCTCCAGCTTGCGTTCAAAAAGCACCGTCATTTCGGGATGATCGGGCGGCGAAACCTGGGTCGCCGCGCCATATCCCAATCCGCGCGGCATGAGGAAATCACGCACGATCGGCAACCCGGCCCATTCATCATGGGTGAAAACGTCGAAATCCTGCACGAAGGAAAATTGTCCCTCACGGATCGCGCGGGTGAGGCGTTCATTGCGGCGGTTCCAGCCACCTTCCATGAAGGCCTGCATCAGCTCCTGAAAATTGGGCGTGTAAAGCCAGGATTCCTCCTCACCCTTGCCCCAGGTGAGGGCGCCACCCCAGAAATCCAGCCGGTGACCGATGGTGGCAATCACCTTCGCCCAACGATCAGGAAAAAGCGCTGCTTCGTAAATGTCATCGATAATGTCTGCCGACGATATAGTATTCAACCCGTCACCGGAATCTTGTGTCGGGACTATCTAAATCTCATATTGCGGTATTGTTCAACGGATAAAGAAATAATACTACTGTATCCAAAGTATATAATCTATGCGTGACTTAATATATTGATAAGCTTGCCGAAGGGGTCGCGCAGAAACAGCCGTTGCACACCCCACGCCTCGGTCACCGGGCCGTATTCGATCGGCAGCCCTGCTTTCAGGATCCTGGCGTGGACCTCATCGAAGTTGTCGACCTCGATCGAAAGGTCCGGCACATCAGTGCCGGCCCCGCCTTCGCGGGCGAAGCTGACCTGAGCGCGCGCTTCGAGCGGGCTGGCATGGGTGATGATCCAGCCGTGGTCCATGGCGACGGGCATGCCGAGAATATCGCCGTAGAAGGCCTGCGCCCGCGCGGGCTCGGGCGTTGCGATATTGGCGACGACACGTCTGACCGCCATGGGGCTGCACCTCAGGCGAAGCGGATGATGGCGACTTCGCCTTCGAGCGCACCCTGATAGGCGGACGCGTGCGGCTCTTCATCCGGAATCTCGGTCAGCATGCCGATCTGGTCGAGATCGGCTTCGATGAAGCCTTCCTCGGAAAGGGCGTTCAGCGTCTCGCGCACGGCGGTATCGTCGTCCGGCGCCCGTAGGATGACGTGGATGTCGATGCCCTCGGAATTGTCGGTCTCGTAAGCCTTGCCGATGACGATGAAGACCATCGGCTCGTCGCGTCCATTATCGTTGTCGGGGAGGGTGCTCATGACGCGGTTCCTTGATTTTTTGTTGCTGTCTTGCGGGCCGATGGAATCGGTCCCGCGGGCGGCGAAACCGATCCGGCCCGCCCTGAGGGAATCAATAGACGGATTTTATGAAAAGCCAAAGCGCGGAGGTCAAAATCGCTGCCTTCTGCGCCGACTTATGTTAAAGCGCGTTGGAAATGGCCCGGACGCAGGCTTAGCGACCATGCGTGGTGGCGCAAAATGTGGATTCACCCTTGACGAAAGCTGGCTAAAACAGTAGTACGCCCGCCATCGGAGCCTCTGTCTGTGCTGGCCGTTCGGAAACGTTTTTCCCGAACATCATCTCAAATGAAGCTTCATTGCACGTAGAAGACACGAATGTTGCACGCAAGACGCCTCATCCGGTGTCCTCTGCTCTTGGTGGTCCATCCGTGAGAACGGATCGGGCCACGTTTTGCGCATGAGGATATATGCGTGCATCGTCGCCGGCAACGGCATAGCCGCCACCCGTGAGGGTGGCTAAAGTAGTTTTTGCAAGGGATGGTTATATGCCTACCGTAAACCAGCTGATCCGCAAGCCTCGCCAGGCACAGGTAAAGCGCAACAAGGTTCCTGCTCTTCAGGAAAACCCGCAGAAGCGTGGCGTTTGCACCCGCGTTTACACGACGACCCCGAAGAAGCCGAACTCGGCTCTGCGTAAGGTTGCCAAGATCCGCCTCACCAACGGCTTCGAAGTCATCGGTTACATTCCCGGCGAAGGTCACAACCTTCAGGAACACTCCGTTGTCATGATCCGCGGCGGCCGCGTGAAGGACTTGCCGGGTGTGCGTTACCACATCATCCGTGGTGTTCTCGATACCCAGGGCGTCAAGAACCGCAAGCAGCGCCGCTCCAAGTACGGTGCGAAGCGTCCGAAGTAATTCGGGTTTAACAAATTCCGGCGCTGCGCGAGGTTCTCCGCGTGGTAAAGCGTCAATAACATTGAGAGACAAAGAATATGTCCCGTCGCCATAGTGCAGAAAAGCGTGAGATCAACCCGGACCCGAAGTTCGGCGATCTGGTCGTCACCAAGTTCATGAACGCCATCATGCTTCACGGCAAGAAGTCGGTCGCAGAAAGCATCGTTTACGGCGCGTTCGACGTCGTTCAGGGCAAGACGAAGCAGGAGCCGCTCGGCGTGTTCCACTCCGCCCTCGACAACGTTGCTCCGCACGTTGAAGTGCGTTCGCGCCGCGTTGGTGGTGCCACGTATCAGGTTCCGGTCGACGTTCGCCCCGAGCGCCGTCAGGCTCTGGCCATCCGCTGGCTGATCACTGCTGCGCGCAAGCGCAACGAAACGACCATGGTCGATCGCCTTTCCGGCGAACTCATGGACGCTGCGAACAACCGCGGTTCTGCTGTCAAGAAGCGTGAAGACACGCACAAGATGGCCGACGCTAACCGCGCATTCTCGCATTACCGCTGGTAATCTTAAACGGTCGCATATCGAAAGGCAGTCCATTATGGCTCGCGAATATAAAATCGAAGACTACCGCAATTTCGGTATCATGGCGCATATCGACGCCGGCAAGACCACGACCACCGAGCGTATTCTTTATTACACCGGTAAGTCGCACAAGATCGGCGAAGTCCATGATGGCGCTGCCACGATGGACTGGATGGAGCAGGAGCAGGAGCGTGGTATCACCATCACCTCCGCAGCCACCACGACCTTCTGGAAGGGTCGCGACGGCAAGATGCGCCGCTTCAACATCATCGACACCCCCGGCCACGTTGACTTCACCATTGAAGTCGAGCGTTCGCTGCGCGTTCTCGATGGTGCCATTGCTCTTCTCGACGCCAACGCCGGTGTAGAGCCGCAGACGGAAACCGTCTGGCGTCAGGCTGAGAAGTACAACGTTCCGCGTATGATCTTCTGCAACAAGATGGACAAGACCGGTGCTGACTTCTACCGCTCGGTAGAAATGATCAAGACCCGTCTCGGCGCAACTGCCGTTGTCATGCAGCTGCCGATCGGCGCAGAGACCGAGTTCAAGGGCGTTATCGACCTGATCGAGATGAATGCACTCATCTGGCGCGACGAGTCGCTCGGCGCTCAGTGGGACGTCGTCGAAATCCCCGATGACCTGAAGGCCAAGGCAGACGAATATCGCGAAAAGCTGATCGAGACCGTTGTCGAGATCGACGAAGAAGCGATGGAAGACTACCTGAACGGCATCATGCCCGACAACGACAAGATCCGTGCGCTCGTTCGCCGCGGCACCATCGATGTGAAGTTCCACCCGATGTTCTGCGGTACCGCGTTCAAGAACAAGGGCGTTCAGCCGCTTCTCGACGCTGTTGTCGACTACCTGCCTTCTCCGCTGGACATCCCGGCGATCAAGGGCATCGACTTCAAGACCGAAGCTGAAATCGAGCGTCATGCTGACGATAGCGAGCCGCTTTCCATGCTCGCGTTCAAGATCATGAACGACCCCTTCGTTGGTTCGCTGACCTTTGCTCGTATCTACTCGGGCAAGCTCGAAAAGGGTACGTCTGTCATCAACACGGTCAAGGACAAGCGCGAGCGCGTCGGCCGTATGCTGCAGATGCATTCCAACAGCCGTGAAGACATCGAAGAAGCCTTTGCCGGCGACATCGTTGCTCTGGCTGGCCTCAAGGAAACCACCACTGGCGATACGCTCTGCGATCCGCTGAAGCCGGTTATCCTCGAGCGCATGGAATTCCCCGAGCCGGTCATCCAGATCGCGATCGAGCCGAAGACCAAGGGCGACCAGGAAAAGATGGGCCTCGCGCTCAACCGTCTGGCTGCTGAAGATCCTTCGTTCCGCGTCAAGACCGACGAAGAGTCCGGTCAGACGATCATCGCAGGCATGGGCGAACTTCACCTCGACATTCTCGTTGACCGTATGCGTCGCGAGTTCAAGGTTGAAGCCACCGTCGGTGCTCCGCAGGTTGCCTACCGCGAAACCATCACGCGTCAGCACGAAGAAGACTACACGCACAAGAAGCAGTCCGGTGGTACCGGTCAGTTCGCTCGCGTGAAGATCATCTTCGAACCGAACCCTGAAGGCGAAGAATTCAAGTTCGAATCCAAGATCGTCGGCGGTGCTGTTCCGAAGGAATACATCCCGGGCGTTCAGAAGGGTATCGAAAGCGTTCTGTCTTCCGGTCCGCTCGCTGGCTTCCCGATGCTCGGTGTCAAGGCGACCCTGATCGACGGCGCATACCACGACGTTGACTCCTCGGTTCTCGCCTTCGAAATCGCATCGCGTGCCTGCTTCCGTGAAGCAGCAAAGAAGGCTGGCGCACAGCTTCTTGAGCCGATGATGAAGGTCGAAGTTGTGACCCCTGAAGATTACGTTGGTGACGTGATCGGCGATCTGAACTCGCGTCGCGGTCAGATCCAGGGTCAGGAATCGCGTGGCATCACCATCGTGATCAGCGCGCACGTTCCGCTTGCGAACATGTTCAAGTACGTCGACAACCTGCGCTCCATGTCGCAGGGCCGCGCACAGTACTCGATGACGTTCGACCACTATTCGCCGGTTCCGTCGAACGTGGCGCAGGAAATCCAGGCAAAGTACTCCGGTCAGAAGTGATCGGGGTACGCCCCACCAGAGATTTGAAGATTATTCCCGTCAAGGGACAAGAATGGAGAGCCACTAATGGCAAAGAGCAAGTTTGAGCGCAATAAGCCGCACGTCAACATTGGCACGATCGGTCACGTCGACCACGGCAAGACGTCGTTGACTGCTGCGATCACGAAGTATTTCGGCGAGTTCAAGGCGTATGACCAAATCGACGCGGCTCCTGAAGAAAAGGCTCGTGGTATCACGATTTCGACGGCCCACGTTGAGTATGAGACGCCGAACCGTCACTACGCACACGTTGACTGCCCCGGCCACGCCGACTACGTGAAGAACATGATCACCGGTGCTGCCCAGATGGACGGCGCGATCCTGGTTTGCTCGGCTGCCGACGGCCCGATGCCGCAGACCCGCGAGCACATCCTGCTTGCCCGTCAGGTTGGCGTTCCGGCGATCGTCGTGTTCCTCAACAAGGTCGACCAGGTTGACGACGCCGAGCTTCTCGAGCTCGTTGAACTGGAAGTTCGCGAACTTCTGTCGTCCTACGACTTCCCGGGCGACGATATCCCGATCATCAAGGGTTCGGCACTTGCCGCTCTTGAAGATTCCGACAAGAAGATCGGTGAAGACGCGATCCGCGAGCTGATGGCTGCTGTTGACGCCTACATCCCGACGCCTGAGCGTCCGATCGACCAGCCGTTCCTGATGC
>NZ_JAPYZZ010000039.1 GCF_027460065.1 Martinezella rhizogenes | reverse complement strand
CGGCCAGATGCGTGGCAAGCGAATGATATCAGGCGGACGAAAGCCGATCAGAGACGCTCTCTACGTCGCAGCCTTACCAGCCATTCGTTTTGATCCGAACATGAGAGCCGTCTTCCAGCGGTTGAAGGCAAAGGGCAAACCCGGAAAGGTCGCCCTCGTCGCCGTCATGCGCAAGATGATCATCATTCTCAATGCAAGAATGCGTGATCACAATGCAACGGTGCTTGACGCGTAACACCGTTGCTTTTTGTTTGTCTTTTCGGGCTGTTGTTACATGCCCTTGGCTGCGGCAACGGTGGGGCCTGCCGACTTCTTCGGCGCGGTGGTCTGGCCAACGGCATAACCGCCGCCGAGCGCCACGTTCAGCGACACATAGTCCTGCGCCGTCTGCTGCACAGCCTGTGCAAGATTTGCCTGCGCCGTGGAAACCTGACGCTGCGCATCGAGAACGTCGAGCAGCGAAGACGCGCCGTCGCGGTAGCTGGCGGTCGAGAGCTGCAGCGCTTCCTGGTAGGAAGCCACCGTCCTGCGCAGTGCATCGGCCGTACGCTGGTCGCGGTTAACGGCGGCCAGAGCGTTTTCGACTTCTTCCACGGCAGTCAGAACCGTCTGCTTCCAGGCAAGGTATTCTTCACGCGCCTGCGAATTGGCTAGATCGATATTGGCGCGGATGCTGCCGCCATCCAGGATCGGAAGAACAAGGCTCGGGCCGAAGGACCAGCCGTTTGCCGAGCCCCTGCCGCCGCCGCTGACAAAGTTGTAGCTCGGCGTGATGGCGCCACCGAGTTCGATGCTCGGATAAAGCTGGGCTTCGGCAACGCCGATCTTCGCCACAGCTGCTGCAAGTTGACGCTCGGCAACGCGGATGTCCGGACGGTTGCGAATGAGGTCTGCCGGGATGCCGGTGCGCGGAATGCTGCGGGCGACGGGCTGACGTGCACCCTTCTGCAATTCGGCAATCAGCGACGAGGCCGGCATGCCGAGCAGCGTGGCGATGCGGTGCGCCGCCTTGCGGAAGTTGGTTTCGAGGCCTGGAATATCGGACAGTGTCGAGTTGACCAGACCTTCGGACTGAACGACGTCGAGACGGGAAGCCGCACCTGCTTCGAGCTGCAGCTTGGTCAGGTCCAGCGTTTCGCGGCGGGAAGAAAGGTTCTGGCGGGCAATCGCCAGACGTTCCTGATAATAACGCACGTCGATATAGGCGGCGGCGACCGAGGAAATCAGCGTCAGGCGCTGAACGTCAACGGTGGAGTAAGCGGCATCAAGCGACGCATTGGCGCTTTCCGTGGCGCGGCGGTAACGGCCGAAGAGGTCGAGGAGCCAGGAAACGCTGAGGCTGCCAGAAGACGCATTGGTGACGGGGACGTCACGATAGCTGCCCTTGGTCTGGCTGGTCGTGTGCTGTCCCTGTGCCGTCAGGCTGGGCAGACCGCCTGCACCGGCCGAGATCACCTGGGCTTCCGCCTGGTTGATGCGTTCGATGGCCTGCATCACCGTCAGGTTCTGGCTGAGGCCGGTGGAAACGTAACCGTTCAGGCGGCTGTCGTTGAAGGCTGTCCACCAAGCAACGGTGCTGATGTCGCCATTACTGGTTTTTCCGGCTTCCGCAAACTTTCCCGGCAATTGAATTTCCGGCGTCTTGTGGTCGGGTCCGACAACGCAGCCTGAAAGCAGCAGCATTGTCAGGGGAAGGGTAGCGCGAATAGACAGCATATAATTTTCCCAATTCTCTGGTTGGCTTACCGAGCGCGGCTTGCTGACAAATGGGCTGCGCGGTCGATATGCCGTAGAAACGTGCATTTGCCAAATCGGCAACATTTCTAGCAGCGTATTAACGGTTGGCACAGCCCATTTTTGTTTTGTTAACGCCTTGAAAGGCGACGAATGATGACGAAAAAGGACGGAACGAAGAAAATTCCGAGCAGTGTTGCAGAAAGCATACCACCCAGGACCCCGATACCGATTGCATTTTGTGCAGCGGAACCCGCGCCGGTTGCTATTGCGAGAGGTACAACACCCAGGATAAAGGCCAGCGACGTCATGATGATCGGGCGCAGGCGCAGCTTCGCTGCCTCCAGCGCCGCTTCCACCAGACTTAACCCATGCTCCTGCCTCTCCTTGGCGAATTCGACGATCAGGATCGCGTTTTTCGCAGCAAGGCCGATGGTCGTCAGCAGGCCAACCTTGAAGTAGACGTCGTTCGTCTGGCCGAAGAAATGGGCAGCAGTCAAGGCACCGAGGACACCCACCGGGACGGCCAGGATAACCGAGAAGGGGATCGACCAGCTTTCATAGAGGGCAGCAAGGCACAGGAAGACGATTAGTACCGACAGCGCGTAAAGCATCGGCGCCTGTGAACCGGAAAGGCGTTCCTGATAGGAGATGCCCTGCCAAGCCACCGTGTAACCGCCCGGCGTGCTTGCCGTCAGGCGTTCCATCTCGTCCATGGCTTCACCGGAAGCGACGCCTGCGCCGGCGGTGCCTTCAAGCGAGATCGCGCCTGTACCGTTGAAGCGGGCGAGAGACGGCGGCGCGTTGATCCACTTCACCTCGCTGAAGGAGGAGAATGGCACCATCTCGCCGGTGGTGTTGCGGGCATACCAATATTTCAGGTCGTCCGGCTGCATGCGATAGGGTGCATCACCCTGGACATAAACCGGCTTCAGTTCGCCGTTCAGGGTGAAGTCATTGACATCACGGCCAGCAAAGATCGTCGACAGCATGAGGTTCACGGAGGAAAGATCGACGCCCATGGCTCCCATCTTTTCCTGATCGAGAACGATCTTCATCTGTGTCTCGTTGTCCTGGCTGTCGCTTCGCAGCGAGCTGATCTTCGGATTGCCGGTGGCAAGCGCGATCAGTTCCTTGGAGGACGCAGTTAGGGCATCGGTGCCGTTGCGGCCGCTATCTACGAGATACATCGAGAAACCGCTGGATGTGCCCATCCCCTGAATGGCGGGCGGCAGAAGCGGAAAGACCTGCGCATCGCGGAAGCCGAAGAAGGTTCCCATGGCGCGCTGCACGATGGCCCCGGCATGTTGGTCTGGCGCTGTCCGTTCTTCGAAATCCTTGAGCTTGGTGAAGACGATGGCGTTGTTCTGGCCCGAACCGCTGAAGCTGAAGCCGAGCACGCCGAAAACCGATTCGACATTGGCGGCTTCCTTTTCGCGGAAGTAGTTTTCGACCTGCTTGACCACCTCGTTGGTGCGCTCGATGTTCGAACCGGTCGGCGTCTGGATGATCGTCAAAAGCACGCCCTGGTCTTCCTGCGGCAGGAACGAGCTCGGCAGCTTGCTGAAGAACCAGACGCAACCACCGATGACGACCGCGAAAATGATCATCACGCGCAGCGGACGCTTGAGCAGATAACCGATGGAGGACACATAACCGTCCGTCGTCTTGCCAAAGCCGCGGTTGAACCAGGCGCCCGGTCCACGCTGCTTCTTATGGTGGTCGATCGGCTTCAGCATGGTGGCGCAAAGCGCCGGTGTCAGAACGATAGCGACGACGGCGGACAGCAGCATGGCTGACACGATGGTGATCGAGAACTGGCGGTAGATGATGCCGGTTGATCCACCGAAGAAGGCCATCGGAATGAACACGGCAGTCAAGACGAGCGCGATACCGATGATCGCACCGGTGATTTCACCCATCGACTTCTCGGTCGCCTCGACCGGTGACAGGCCCTCTTCCGACATGATGCGCTCGACGTTCTCAACGACAACGATGGCGTCATCGACGAGAAGGCCGATCGCAAGAACCATGGCGAACATGGTCAGCGTGTTGATAGAATATCCGGTGAGTGCCAGAACACCGAACGTGCCGAGAAGCACGACCGGTACGGCGATCATCGGAATGAATGTGGCGCGCAGGTTTTGCAGGAACACCAGAAGCACGACAAAGACGAGGATGATCGCCTCGATCAGCGTATGCACCACTTTCTCGATCGACAGCTTTACGAAGGGCGTCGTGTCATAGGGATATTCGATCGACACGCCTTCCGGCAGAGAGCCCTCGACATTGGTCAGAGCCGCTTTCACGCGGGCTGCCGTGTCGAGCGCGTTCGCACCCGTTGCGAGGTTGACCGCGAATCCGGCCGAAGGACGGCCGTTGGAGCGGGAATCGCCGCCATAGGTTTCCTGGCCGATCTCGATACGGGCGACGTCGCTAAGGCGGACGGTTGCGCCGTCCTTTTCAACTTTCAGGATGACCGATTCGAAATCGGCGACGGTGGTGAGCTGGCTCTGCGCCGTGACCGTCACGTTGAGCTGCTGGCCCTTGACGGCCGGTACCGCGCCGAGCGAGCCGACTGAAACCTGGGTGTTCTGGCTCTGGATGGCGCTGGTGACGTCGGCGGTGGTCAGCTGGTATTTGTTGAGCTTGAACGGATCCAGCCAGATGCGCATCGCATATTCGGAACCGAAGACGTTGATGCTGCCAACACCTTCGAGACGCTTGATCTGATCTTCGACACGCGAGGAGAACACGTCGCCGAGATCGGCCGAGTTGCGCTTGCCGTCGGTGGAGATCAGCGCGCCCACCATCAGAATGCTCGAGGTGGACCGGCTGACCTGAATACCCTTCTGCTGCACGGTATCGGGCAATTGCGACTGGACGAGCTGCAGCTTGTTCTGCACCTGAACCTGCGCGATGTCAGGCATGATGCTGTTGCCGAAGGTCAATGTCACTTCGGCGCTGCCCGTCGAGGACGACGAGGTCATATAGGTGAGGTCATCAAGGCCGGTCATGCCGTCCTCAATGATGGTCGTCACCGATTTTTCGACGGTCTCTGCGCTGGCGCCGTTATAGCTCGCGCTGATGCGCACCGTCGTCGGCGCAATATCGGGATATTGCGAGATGGAGAGCGTCACGATCGCCAATGCGCCGCCCAGCATGATGACGATGGCGATAACCCATGCAAAAACGGGGCGCCGGATGAAGAAATGGGCCATGGCAGTCCTGCCTTACCTTTTACGAGCTTCGACCGAGGGTTTCGTGCTCATGCTTATTTCGAGGGGGCGGCGGCAGGCGGAGCTTGCTGCGGCAGAACGACGATACCGCGATCGTCGATGGTTACTTCAACCGGTGCGACAGTCGCGCCTTCGGCAATCCACTGGAAGCCGTCGACGATGAGCTTGTCGCCATCCTTGACGTTTTCCGTCACCAGCCAGGCATTGCCCGACTGCTGGCTGGACGGGAAGGTGCGGGTTTCCACCTTGTTTTCCGCCGTCACGAATTTCGCGGTCAGTTCGCCACTGGCGTTGCGGCTCGCGGCGCGCTGCGGAATGCGGAAACCCTTTTCCTTGCCAATGGTCAGCGTGGCGCGGACATAGGTGCCGGGAAGCAGAAGATCATCGGGGTTTTCGAACAGGGCACGGATGGAGAAGGTGCCCGTGGTTTCGCTCACCGCCATGTCGGACATGTCGATCTTGCCGTCATGCTTATATTCAGTGCCGTCTTCCAGCGTCAGATGGATGCCGGTCTCTTTCGTGTCCCCACCGAGCTGACCGGAGGAGATTGCCTTTTTCAGACGCAGAAGATTGGTGCTGGATTCCATCAGGTCGATATAGATCGGATCGATGCGGCGCAGTGTCGTCAAGGCCGTTGTCTGGTTTGCCGTCACCACGTTGCCGATGCTGAAGGCGGTTGCACTGGTAATGCCATCGAAAGGCGCGCGGACCTTGGTGAGATCGAGGTTGATCTCCGCCGTTTCCAGCGCCGCCTTGGTCTGGGCAACGTCGGCCTCGGCCTGAAGCAGCGTCACCTTGGCGTTTTCGTATTCGATCTGCGTCGCACCGCTGTTGACCAGCCGCTCGTAACGGGCAAGGTTCGCCTGGGCGCTTGGAACGCTGGCTTCCGCCTTCGCGACGCTTGCCTTGGCCTGCGCCACTTCCGCCAGATAGGTGTTGTCCTCAATCTGGTAGAGAACGTCGCCCTGCTTAACTTCGCTGCCTTCCTTGAAGGGAATTTCGCGGATGATACCGGTCACGCGCGGGCGGATTTCCGCCGTCTGGAATGCGCTGGCGCGGCCGGGAAGAACCGTGGTCAGGGGATATTCGCTGTTTTTCATAACGATGATGCTGACCGGAGACGGTGGACGCTCGGCACCCTGGCCGGCGGTCTTGCTGCTCTCGCCGCTATCGCTGCATCCCGCCAGAACTGCGGTTACACACAGAGAAGCAAATAGGGGTAAAATACGTCGGCTCATCGTTCTTCCCTGCGTATCGGTCGCATTCAACTATAAGCGCAATGTCGCTCGGCGGATGCGCGTCCGGAAACAGACACGACAGGCGAAGGCCTTGGAAGGGACCCTGTTCGCCCATTCTGTCCGGACCGCCACGCGCATAGAAGCGCAGGCTTATGCGCTTCGCAAGCAATTGCGAGAAGGTGACGTAAATTGGGAATCGTCACTTAGCAAGCGGATTGCGTAATCCCGCATCGATTAAATCGACGAGTTGATCGCAACGTGTTGCCAAATTGCCGATATCTTCCCGCGCGATGAGGACGGGATGGATGACGCTCGTCAGGGCATGGAGCACGGTTTCCGCCAACATGGGAACATCGGTCGCGGTATAGAGCCCCGCCTCGACGCCGTCCCGAATGATGTCTGCCAGCAAGTTCGCGATGACGGATTTATAATAGTCGCCGCATTTCATGTCCTGCTTGGCGGTCATCAGGATCATCTCGAAGACATAGGGATTCTTATTGAGATCCTGGTGGTGCTGCTCCATCAGGCTGCGCGCGAGGTGACGCAACCTGTCAATCGGCGCATGGCTCTTGTCGAGCGGACAGATCTGCCGTTCGAAAACGCCGATCTGTCCAAAGCCGATGGCATCGACGAGCGCATTCTTGGAGCTGAAATGTTTGAAGACATTGGCGGGAGACATGCTCAGTGCCGCGGCGATATCGGCAATCGCCACCGCATTGAAACCGCGCTGGCGGAAAAGCTCTTCGGCTTTGGCAAGAATGTCCCGCCGGGTTTCCTCGGCGGAACGACGAGGCCGGCGTCGCACAGGAAGGTCACCTTTCCTGTCGCCCCTTCTCGCCTGTTCAATCGTTTTGTTCACGGGTCAGACTCCGGGGAAGAACGGCTCCAGATTCCGGCGTACTCTTGCCAACGGCGTCTCGCCGCTGTCGTCGGGAACGAAGCGCTGTCCGGTGATGCGTTCATAAGCATCAATATAGACCTTCGAGGTCTGCAGGACGAGGTCTTCAGGAATTTCGGGAACAGCGTCCTTGTAGGGGTCGCAGCGTTCAGCAACCCAGGCTCTCACAAAATCCTTATCGAAGCTTGCCGGCCGCTTTCCCTCGCGGAAGCTCTCGTCATAGCTGTCAGCCATCCAGTAACGGCTGCTGTCAGGTGTATGGATTTCGTCGGCCAGAATGATCGTGCCATTTTCATCGGTGCCGAATTCATATTTCGTATCGACGAGAATAAGGCCCTGCTTTGCGGCAATCTCCTGACCGCGCTTGAACAGCGCCAGCGCATAACGGGACAGTGTATCCCACTGTTCCTGCGTCAGGAGTTTCTTTTCCACGATCTCGGAGGGCGTCAGCGGCTCATCGTGACCGCCGTCAAAGGCTTTGCTCGTCGGTGTGATGACCGGCTCGGGCAGAATCTGGTTGTCCTTCATCCCATCAGGCAGGCTCATGCCATACATCTGCCGCTCACCCTTCTTATAGAGGGTGAGGATCGAGGTGCCTGTCGTGCCGGCCAGATAGCCGCGGACCACCACCTCGACCGGCAATATATCCAGCCTCTTGCCGATAACGACATTCGGGTCGGGATAGCTGACCACATGGTTGGGGCAGATATCCTTTGTCTGTTCGAACCAGTAGCGTGCCGTCTGGGTGAGGACCTGTCCCTTATAAGGGATGCATGTGAGGATTTGGTCGAAGGCGCTCAGGCGATCGGTGGATATGATGATGCGGTTGCCGTCGGGCAGATCGTAGTTTTCCCGGACCTTGCCGCGGTAATAATTCGGCAACTCGGGAATGACGGCTTCATCAAGAATGCGCACGGGCTCTCCAATTCTTGGCTTTATAAGGGGCGTCGGACGCCCCGATCTGACTGAAACTCCTGTCCGTTCCTATTGCATGTTTCACGGAGCAGGGCCAGTCGGCAGGTAAAGGAGGCCGTTGGACCCCGTTTATGAGTGAAAACCTGAAACTATTGTTATATATCAATAGCTTACGAAAAATGTCAGTTTTTTGACGATGRGTGTGTTGACTTGTTTGAGGGTGATCTCTTATAAGTCCGCTCACTGAACGAGGGCGGCGGCGCTGCTGGCGACGAAGTCTTTCGTTCTAARWAAATCAAGTTGATGAGCKGAWTGCTTGTTGGTTTCGGGGYCTKRTGGYTTCGGGGATTGATTGATTGACTGCTTTGAGTGGTCTGTTTTTTGACAATTGAATATGAGAAGAAAGAGAAACGTGGGCGGCGAAGCTTGCGGGGTCTGAAGGAATTTGGATC
>NZ_JAPYZZ010000038.1 GCF_027460065.1 Martinezella rhizogenes | reverse complement strand
TTGTCCCCCTGCATCATTCGATGTCTGTGAGTATCAACTGCTACCGGTACGATTGCTACTGAGAAAGCTAAAGCCGAATGGGTGTGTCTATCACCCGCCCCCGCCCTCTCCTTGCAACCGGAGAGCCGGTTCGGTCGGGGGCTGATCCGCGGTGTCAGTGTCGCATGTCTAAATGGCCGGGACACCTAAATCGGACATTTCTACTTTGCGCCACAGCGGGCATTTCAACTCCCCCGCCACATTGTTTGTAGCTTGGTACATTCTATTTCCAAGTGCGACATGCCAGTAATTTCAATGGCTTCACTTTGGAGATTTTGACATGTCCCGCTGCTATCAGCAACTGACCCTCACCGATCGTCGTCTTCTTCACCGGCTCGTTGATCAGAAAGTCGCGATCAATGAGATGGCCCACCGGCTGGGACGTCACCGCTCGACGATCTATCGGGAAATCCGGCGCAACACCTTCCATGACCGTGAGCTTCCCGAATATACTGGCTACTTTGGGACGATCGCTGACGAGTTGACTCGTGAGCGGCGGCGACGTTTACGCAAGCTTCGACGTCATCCGGACCTTCGTGCTGAAGTCATCAGTCAACTGGTGGCTCGGTGGTCTCCCGAGCAGATCGCCGGACGTCTTATGTCTGAAGGAATAAACCCCGTTCGCGTGTCTGCCGAGACCATCTACCGGTTCGGCTACAGGACGCCGGCCGAAGCGTTCTTGGCCTATTTGCAGGGAGAGGTCTGATGCCCTACCCTGTGATGCACTTGGGGAAGATTCTCCCGACTGGATGACATGCTGTCACTCGTTGCTCAGATGCAGGAAGGTCGCGATCTAAAGCGGAGCAAATGTGGTCCGCGCCGAACCGGACAGGTCAACAGCATGTTTGAGATCCCGGACGGTAGCCGGAGTAATGGATATCAAAAGCGGGGCCGCAAGCCAGGACGACGGACGGATTTCATGAACGATCCGGAGGTGGTTGCGAGACGACAGAGGGCACTCGCTCTAATGGAGGCGGCTGAATGAAGGCAGCTTTTGGCCCAGAGCGGGCATTGGCCGTCGCAATTTTCGGTCGCGGGACGCTGACTTTTGTCAGCAAGTTTCGCGACAAAGACTTCATCGAAAGATCAATATCGGTGACAAACGCTTTATGGTGTCTCACGGAAGCAATGGTTTACTCTCTACAGTTCCATATCCTTCCTCTCCAAAAACGAAGGCCGGTAGAGCTACGCCGCCAAGACGTTGCCAAAGATCTTCAACCCACTCCATGCAGGTATCCACGATAGCATCGTTTACGGAGAAAGCGGCTTCATCCGGATCAAACATGGGAACATCGGGCTGCATTTGACCGTCAATGCACTTAACTTCAAATAAGAACTGGTGTGGCGCTATTGCCTTTTGAAGAACATAAAGGTCTGGCCCGTCTAGGTGAACGACAATATCGAAGAAACCTTCTTCGCTTTGTCCCGGATGAATTCCTACCATGACCTGTCGCGCTTTTTGTGGAAGGGACTGCTTTATGGCGTTGAGATGTTCCAAGGCTGCCTGGGTGTGAATCTGCAAGACGCTTTTAAGTGCCGCTTTGTACTCGTCCGCTGTCATGCCAGCTTGTCTCATTTCCGATCCTTCCGTTACCGTGCCCCAGCTCGCAAAAATTTCCAAATAATGCGCCCCTTGGTTTTTAGAGTTTTTGTAATTCCGCAGAATAACTAGTTTTCCGACACCGGCAACGACCGGTGTTGGCGCAAAGCAGTCGTGTCGATTGAGAAAGCTAAAGCCGAAGCGGTGCTCATATCACCCGCCCCCTTCCTACCCTTGCAACCCGGTCCGGTCGGGGGCTGATCTGGGGTGCCAATGTCGCATTTCTAACGGGCCAGCGGCGTCGCATCTCTAGTCGGCTTTGACAAAATGTGTAGCCGCAAAGTTAAAGGTGTCCTGTTTCTGCAAAGTTGGAATGTCACACTCCCCGGATCTGAATGATGCCAGGGAGATTGCAGATCGGACTGATTACGATTCTCTCACTTATTCAGTCGGCCGGTTTCAAGAATTTTTCTGCCTCCATTCGACGAAGATAAACCGCTACATCTGCTCTTGGAAGCAGCGGACTATTGACGATCCCCAGTACACGATAGTGAATGATGAGAGGCGTCGATCCGAAAGGCGTTCTTTGGCCAGTCGGGTTGGCAAGCATCAGTAAGTCGCCGGGATTGATCGATAGTTGTTGCGCCAGCCTTGGACTTACGAACAAGCCTTCGCCCCGTTTGAACTCCTCCAGCGCGGCATCCATAACAGAACTTGAAAGAGCCTTGAGGAGTGAGAGGTCATCGGCGTCGAAACCAAAAATCAGAACACCGCTGCTTCCCTTCGCCCCTGTGGCGAGGGCCTCTCTTTCGATGACCAAACTTGGACTTTGTCCACCATATGCTGGACACACACCGACCGATAGTCGGGGCGAAAAAAGCTCCAAGAARAAAACCGCCGATAAGGCACAGCGAAGTCTGCAGAGTGTCATCGTTTCTTTCGCTCCGCTCATTGGGTCGTATCTATGTGCGATCAGTCCTAGACCTGAGTGAAGTTGGCTGCAATGACCGCAATTGGCCAAAACTGTCGTCGCGACTGAAGAAGCTAAAGCCGAAGAAATGTGTTTATCCCCCGCCCCTCCCTACCCTTGCAACCCGGCCCGGTCGGGGCTGATCGTTAGAGCAAGTGTAGCGTTTCTAACGGGCCAGCGACGTGGCATCTCTATACAAAATTATGGACACGAACGAATGTTATGACCAGTTAAATGAACAAAGCTTGACCCGATAAACGCATTATGGCACGTTGTACAAAATTCTGGACGGGAGGGGCTTCCGTGTCCGTTTAAATGAACAAATCAGGTGTCTCGCTATGCCACGCCAGAGAAGCTACTCCAGAGTCACTCGCCAAACTCTCGCCATGCTCGGAAAGCTGATCCGCGTCGGCCGGGCCGAACGCGGCCTGACTGCCCAGGAGTTGGCCGATCGCGCTGGCATCAGCCGTACGACCTTGGCCAGCATTGAAAAAGGCGCACCAAGCCCTGAGATCGGCATTGTCTTTGAGGTCGCCTCGATCGTGGGCGTGCGTTTGTTCGACTATGACGAGCGTATCCTGCAAATGCAAAATACCCGCCTTGACGAAAAACTGATCCTGCTGCCCAAGAGCGTCCGCCAAACATTGAAGGAGGTGGACGATGATTTCTAAGGCAGAAGCTACTGAAGCCTTCGTCTGGATGTGGCTGCCGGAAGCGACAGAACCGGTGGTAGCCGGCCGCCTCGACCAGGACGGCGAGCGTCTGCTTTTCACCTACGGCGCCAGCTATCGGCGTCGTGGCAATGCCATTTCCATCTATGATCCGGAGCTACCGCTTCGCGAAGGCGTCATCGCGCCGATTAATGGCCTGCCGATGGCGAGCTGCATCCGCGATGGCTCACCCGATGCCTGGGGCCGCCGGGTCATCATCAACAGGCTGACGGCGAAAAAGCCCGACGCTGCCGGCGTGCCGGAGATCAGCGAGCTGACCTTTCTGCTCCAGTCAGGTTCTGACCGGATCGGCGCGCTGGATTTTCAGGCTTCCGCCACCGAGTATGTCCCCCGCCTTGCCGCGCAAGCGTCGCTTGACGAACTCTTGGAGGCGGCTTCCCTCATCGAAAAAGGTGCCCCGCTTCCCCCGGCACTCGATCAAGTCCTCAATCATGGCACATCCATCGGCGGTGCACGCCCAAAGGCGCTCATCGATGACGGCGCGAAGAAATTCATCGCCAAGTTTTCGGCCAGTAACGACACCTACAGCGTTGTAAAGGCCGAATTCATCGCGATGAGGCTGGCGAGTGCTTGCGGGCTCAACGCAGCCTCGGTTTCGATGACCCGTGCCGCGCAGAAGGAAGTTCTGCTGATCGAACGCTTTGACCGCATCCACACGACTGGCGGCTGGACGCGGCAGGCTATGGTGTCAGCGCTGACGATACTGGGCCTTGATGAGATGATGGCCCGTTACGCCTCCTACGAGGATTTGGCCGAGCTGATCCGTCACCGTTTCACCGAGCCAAAGCGCACGCTCAAAGAACTCTACGGCCGAATTTGCTTCAACGTGCTGTGCGGAAACACTGACGATCATGCCCGCAACCACGCCGCTTTCTGGGATGGCAAGATGCTGATGCTGACCCCTGCTTACGACATCTGCCCGCAAGGCCGTACCGGCAACAAGGCCACGCAGGCCATGCTGATCAAGGGTGAAGGCCGGGCCAGTACGCTCGCCACCTGCCTTGCCGCTGCGCCCGATTATCACCTTAATGAGGTCGAAGCCGCCGCGCTGATAGAAGGCCAGATCAAGATCATCGCCGCGCACTGGCAAGAGGTCTGCGATCAGGCAGACCTGAGCCCCGTCGACCGCAAGCTGTTCGCCGGACGTCAGTTCCTCAATAGCTACGCCCTTGAGGGATTTGATGGTCAGAAAGCGCTACAGGATGCATTCGGTGCCGCAAGGGAGACGTTGATCGCAGGTGCAGGTAGCTGACGAGACACCCCGGACAGCTCAAAGACACACTTGGGCGTCGCCTTCGGTCTCGTCACTGTTCTCCATGATCACTCTCACGCCATCCACCAGGCGCTGGAAACGGGTGACTATGCTGCGGCGCGCGTGCTGATCGACGATATCGCCGGGTTCGAGGCGCTACGCACCAAATATTTCAACGATGCCAACGTCATCGTTGTCAAGTAAGCGCTCGGCATGCTCGGAACTGATGTCGGCCCCGTGCGCGTCCCCCGGGGTCGAGAGACTGACCGAGGCCCAACGCGCAGATCTACGCGCCATCGTCGACAATGTCGCCGAAAAGAACTGCCGCGCAAGCGTTGTCTTCCCGCCTGTCACGGCCCGGAGATCAGAACAACAGATTATATCGTGTTGCCTGTGGGTCTCAGTGAAGGATGGCGTGCGGGGTTGCTCCGACTGTGGTAGTCTTTTTGATGGAGCGGCCTTCTTTTTTGTGGCGTTAAACACGACCACGTTAGGTACTTGATGTCGTTTGAGAAAGGCCGTTCCACCTCATCAGCTTCGGGCCGTGACAGGCGCGGCAGAAGGAAACGGGAACGATGATCAGACTGCGCTCCACTTGTTCTCCACAGCTGCGATGCATCCTGTTTGGAATATTGATCTCCCTGGCGCTGACAGCAGGCATGGTTGGCGAGGCCCGCTCACTGTCGCTGGAACCTTCGCTGCCAGACCTGCCAAGTGGCGTGGAGCGACCTGCCGAGTATGCTTTTGGGGATGCGGTCATGAAGCGGGACCAGAGCGCGTGGGGCGCGGTCTTCGATGCCCTGGCGCAAAGGTTCGGCTGAGGGTCGTTCACCTGACCCTGCCCTCGACCACCGATCCTGAGGGCCTCATAAGTTATTTCGATCGCGAGATGATCAATGGTCGAAACTGGCACCGAACCGCCGAAGAAACGCCGCAGCGCAACGCCTGGGTCCACGGTTACGAAAGCCCTGACAATCGTCATATACTTATGCTAGTGGGCTTGAAGCCGCGTCCGGGTGAAGCGCGTGTACCGTTGAGCATCGTCACGACACTCAGTGACCATCCGGGGGCTGCCCATTAGAACATTTGCCTTGAAACTCGAAAATCGAGGAAGACGGCATGCGACAACTCATCCTGGCTCTCTCCGTGATGATCGGAATCAATGTGCCGGCCATGGCACAGGACATTGCTCCGGTCATTGATCCGACAGAAAACGCCCGGGGCTTGCACCAGCGCAGTATAATGGGTGGTCACGCCAAGCGCGCCCGCAACGGCCATGTGGTACGCAACACGGGACCACCTAAGCCCGGCACGCGCGCATTCCAGCAACAGGCCTGTGCCAATCGCCCGCTGTATCGCAAGCAGTATGGCGCGAGCCATCCAGAGGTGCTGAAACTGGAGTCGCTTTGCGCCAGAGCCGGTTTCTAGCTGCATTGTTCAGGTAGTCGCCACCGTCAGCAACGACGGTTGGTGCCTGTCGATCAATTTTGCGGAACCGCGTAAAAAACAGGAGTTACCGCATGGACTTCACATCCGCGCAGATCAGCATTGTCGAAGCGATCGTCACTTGCGCTGGCATCGACCAGTGGGAGCAAATTTTCGTCGATGCCGAAATCGATGAAGGCGAACATGACTACTCGCTTAGCACAGTAAGTTTCGCCGTGGTGCGGGGGACGGATGAGCAACTGGCCAAGCAGCCATTCCCGATCGACGCTAAGGGACAGGATGCTGTGCTGGCGTTCTATTCACAGCGTCGCAATGAGGCTGACGACCGGATCACCGGATTCGATCTCACCATTGAACGGGACGGCAGTTTTCGCTTCCGCTTTAGCCATGACGAACCCAAACGCGCCCGTGGCCAGTGGGACGTTGAAAAAGCTCGGCGCCTGGAAAACTATCTTGCCTGCTACCGAAAAACTGAAGGACAGACATGAGCAACACCGTTTCTTATGCGATTATCGCTCGAACCTGACGTCGGCTGGTTCAAAGTGTGGGTGAAGGCAAGAGTCATAGTATTTTCCTGTTCGCTTAAGCGTTCCGGCGCAATTGCTTCACTCCCCTACCGTGTGGGGCAATAGAGCCAAGGCCCGTATTGCCACGGAAGAGAACAGCCAAGCACGTACAATTAACTATTGTGGTACGAGTATCCAGACTTTCATCGCGGTAGTTTTCTTTCTCGCGGCGCCTCCATGAAGCAATAACGTATGCACAAGCGGAGAGGCTTAGTGCAAATGCCAGATAGTTTTACTTTGCTCACGCACAGCGGGCATGATACCGGCATCAATAACGGTTGACAGTATAATGCTGGCGGGGCGATCCCACGAATCGAAGTTGTCGCTTCGGGTCGCCGATCAGGAGACGGTTCGAGCGGAAACAATCGATAGAGAGTGGAGATGACTTGCGAGCTCAATCCGGTTCCGGCCCGCGCGCTTGGCGATGTAGAGCGCCTTGTCTGCCGCACTCAGCATGGTGTCTAAATCCATCGGAACAGAACGCCCCGGTGCGACTCCAACACTGACCGTGCACGTGAAGGCTGCACCCTCCAAGTGGATTTTGTGACCAGCGAAGGCTTTACGAATGCGCTCCGCCACCATCTCGGCACGGTCAGGCATGCCGTCTTTCAAAACCAGTGCGAATTCTTCACCACCGAGGCGCGCAGCAGTGTCACCGGTTCCACAGTTAGCCACGAGCTCAGCAACAAAAATCTTCAGCACACGGTCACCACCAGCGTGCCCAAAAGTGTCGTTGATGGACTTGAAATGATCGAGGTCGAAAACCAGGACTGCAGTTTCCGGTCCGATCAAACTCTGACCGTAGCGCTCGAAAAGCGCACGGCGATTGAGGAGGCCAGTCAGTGGATCTGTGATGGCGTCCAGACGATGCCGCGCGGCGAGCCGCCATTGGTTAAGCGCCAGCGACAGGGCACCAATGCCGGTCATGCCAGCGATACAGATAGCGATGCTGAGATCCTCTGCCCAATTGCTTGGCGCAACTCCTAGCACTGTCTTTCCATCGGCGATAAGAACGGCGGCGCAGAGAACAAAGGAAACCCCTGTCAGGCAATAAAGGAAGGAGATTCCGATTAGGGGGGCCAGCGCTTCTTTGCGGGCCTGCCAATATTGCCAAGCGGTCGCAAAGAGTATTGCAGCAATCGCGGCATTTTGGGCGATAAATGCGAGCCCGTCATAACCGATCAGCAACGGAGGGATCGAAACAAGCATTGCCGCGAGAGCGCAGGTGATCGAAGCTCGTAGCGGCAACATGTTGGTGCGAAACTGGCAGCCTGCGCCCCAGACAGCTGCAAAGCCTGCATGAAAAAATACGAACGAGACAACGCCAAACGCCACCACAGGATCGTCTACATAAAGGCCGTAGGCAACAATGCCGCTAACGATAAGCACGAGCCCTAGCGTACAGCTCAATAAGAAGGTCTCGGAGCGGCGTGCAAACCAGCTGCCGAGCAGCGTCACGCCGAGACACGCGGCCGAGACAGCAAGCGCCATCAAAAGTGAATTGTAATCAAGCGTCATGCCTAAAAAAACCGTGGCCGCTGCCGCGCCTCTCATATCCTGCGAAGCCTACGGGTTTTCCATAACGAATCTCTTACTTAGGTCGTTAAAAACTCACGCTTTTAGATATGTCAACGGCAAGGCAAAACAGGGCAGACCGCTCATGGGTGCGCCGTGCGAAGCTGGCATGCCGTCGAACACCGCAGGCGCACGCTAGGTCTGACGAACTCGGCGGACTAGCGAGCAACAGTTTCGTCAGGTTGTTTTACTACGAATCCGGCAGCAGGCCATCGACCCAAATCTTTTGTGAAGGTCGCTTTCGATGCCCTTGTTGATGGTCCGCTTGGCCGCGTCAATTTCCGAAAGCGCACCCAGGATCACAGTTATTGGTATGCGGGGCGGTTCTCATCGTAACTGGACACCCAATGGACCCAGACGGAGACTCCCCTAGCCTTCAACACTTCCATCACCTGTCGATTGGGATGCCCCGGAGTCATGACATCTTCGTAAAGCTGGTCGTCGAGGATACGGACGCTTCGTAGACTGGGCATGTCGAGCAGAGCCGGGATGTTCTCTAACGCAATCCCTGCATTGATGGTCTCGACCTTGAATGGCGGCAGGAGGTCACGAAGGTCCACAGTCCCGATCATCGACGTTAGATCAAGGCTCTTGATGTTCGGGCAGTGCTTGATCCCGGCAAGGCTGTTAATGTCAAAGATATCATCCTCTCCATCCCAGAAGAACCAGACATATCGATAGATGGAGCTGCCTCCATCCAGAACAAGCTCGTCGATCCGATACAGGAGGTCGGACGAGAGAGGGTAGCGATCCAGATAGGCTCGAACTGCGGGAATAGGCTTGTAGCCTTCGTTCTCAAGATCGACGGGCCGTCCAAGAACATGCTCAGCAAGCTGTTGTGGAGTCCCGAGATCGATCAGTTGCTTGTCGATCAGGCTGGATAGGATCGCAAGCTTCAGGTTAGGATCACCAAACGGTGCGCCCGGCATATCTTCAGGCACAGGGTAGCGTGATGCAGCAGCCATCCGCGACCATCCGAGAGTTGCGAGAATACCTCCCGCGGCCACAAGATCACGTCGTTTCAGCATAAATGTGCCCATATCTCCATGACATTGAGCCAGTTTACCGCGCCGATCTGCTGCAATAGCAGTTCTAACCGAAAGTAGCTTAACAGCAGTCCAAACACTGGCAACTACGACCTTCTAGTTGAAGTGCTCCCCATTTCGACCGGACAGTCGGCATAAGCAGAAAGGCTCAAGCACAGGCTTGAGGACAGGCTTATGTCTAACGAGTATCGACACGTTGAATTGCTGATGGGTGATGTTCGCCGCAGGCGGTGGACAACCGAGCAAAAGCTGACAATCATTGAGCAGAGTTTCGAACCCGGCGAGACGGTATCTTCGACCGCTCGCCGTCATGGCGTCGCGCCCAATTTGCTTTACCGGTGGCGCAGGC
>NZ_JAPYZZ010000037.1 GCF_027460065.1 Martinezella rhizogenes | reverse complement strand
ATCGAGAATGCGGCCAAGCGCTTCCGTGTCGATGTCGCTATCAACGCGGACCCGACGGCCCCGGCCGAGCTCGATCGTCACATCGCTGCGCTTCCGACGAGGATGGGGTGTGGTCGGCGGTTCCGGCTGAATGGGAGAGACTGATGAAATGGCCTCGGACACGATCACCGGCACCAACACGGTTCCCGTCTCGGTCTGCGGCTCGTCGAGCCGGCACAGCTCTTTGCGCCAACGAAACAACTGGCTGACATGGATACCAGCCGCGCGGGCAATCTCGGAGATGACCGCGTCTGGCTCAAAGCAGGCAGCGACCAGGCGCTCTTTGTCTTCTCGTGACCAGCGCCGACGGCGCTCTACGGACGTGATCACCTCAATTGGATGCTTCGTCATATGACTACTCCTAGTGTTACCACTAGGACTGGCAGTCAGAAGGCCGTCATCGCAAGACGGCCTTCACCGTGGGCTTACACACCAATTCGCCTACCTTTCAGCGAAACGTTGTACTGGATCACCGGCGGTCCGTTTCGTGACGGCTAGCGATTGTTAGTCGGCCATCTAAGCCAAAGTTACTCATGGAAGAACCTAAGGCGAACAAACTGCATCTATCACGCCGTAGTTGCCAAAGCTTTGTGGATTGTGATTCCATTGCACGTCGTCGGTCTGATTCCTGTATTATTATTCCGGCTCACGCGAATCTATGATCACGGCTGGCATTGGCGGAATAATATTGAGCTTAAACGAAGATGAGTGGCACCTTCTTGCAATAGGAGCGTTCGATAGGCCGACGCGCATCTGCGCCCTAAGTCCGGAGCTCTCGGTTTTGATCGGTGTTTCCACGGTTTCAATCTGGATTAGTCCAGATTACGTGAAGAAGATCAGATTTAAGCACCGAACCGCTGAGATTGCCTTCAGCCACATTCCAACCATTCTTCAGTATGGAGAGGCATACACAGACAGAGAGCCGAACTGCATTCAGTTCTTCTCGCAAATTGACAATCGGCTGTATCGGCTGGTCCTCAAGGGCGTTCAGTTGAAGAATGAGATTTGGGTGAGCACATTCCACCCTGTCCACGCCAGTGATTACCGACGGCGCACTAAAAGGGCTCGCCGGATAAAGTAAACCCCGCCGAAGCGGGGTCTTTGTACGCCTGGGCGCCAAACACCCAGAAAGCTCTACACCCTTGCGGGGAGGACGGCCTTGGCTAATTACCGCGTCTCGCGTACATCTCGAATATGGGCAACTTGACGACGCCGTCAATATCAACAATCGGTTGACTTAATCCATTTTTCGTGATACAGCTTAGCAGCTTCTTCGCTGGAAGAGATGCTGTTAACGGCCAGAAAATAGCGAAAAATTTAGCGCTTCCGACAGGTTTTGTTGTTTACGACACTCCGATCGACCCAGATAGATAGTTTCAGCAGAATCAATGACGCTCCTTGCCTTTCAGCGAGACGATGTACCTGTGGATTAGGGGGCGCCCTTAATCCGCATCCTCAAACACACCAATAAGCTTCGACGTCATGCCGTCACGCGTGAGGTGAGCCAGTTGCGCGAATGCACCGATCGCACCGGTAACGCTTTTTCCGTCGGGCGACTCGACGCTCGCGCGCCGCTGCATTTCCAGGATGCGCATGCCGTCTCGAGCCGCGTTCTCTGGCTGGAATTCAGTGCCGACAGCAGCCGGCGGGAAGGGACGAATATACTTCGTCACCGGCCGCAGGGTGAACGCCGGTTTCCCGTTTGATATGCTGCTGTCAGTGCTGACCGCGTATGCCTCATAGCGCTGGCGCTCATCTGACCATCCGCCAATCACGACTTCGCACGGGCCGAACAAGTGAGCCTGGCCAGCTTTCCGCATATCATCCGCGCCCCGCTTAATAAGGTCGGGGAAACCCGATGCAAACTCATCAAAGTTTTTGGCCGGGCTGTCACCGATCATAGGGCCATGGCAGAATGTTGCCATGACAGGGCCGGTGATTGCGAATGCAGCCCCAAGCCAAGGTATGTGGTGCACCTTGGCCATGCGCCCTGTCTTCGCGGGATTGCCGCCAAATGCTGGCAGGTAAGTCGCACCGTCGACGACGAAGTATACGCCGCTCTCGCGCACAAAGGTATTAATGGCGGTCATGGTAATCCTCCATGTCAAATTCTTCGAGGTTGGTTGCGAGAGGGCAGGTGCCAAGGCTGGCAAAGAAAGTTCCGGCAGATGCGGCGCCTATAGTCGCTGTGATTGCGGCCGTGATAAAAGTCATGTTGGTATCTCTTTCATTGGGTTGCTTGGCTCGACGCGCTTCAAGAAGTGCGTCTCAATTGGTGCGTAGCCGCGGCGCAGGTAGATCCCGGAGACGTCATTGATTGACATCGATGCCATGACGATCGACGAGCTTCCAACCGACCTTGCCCAAGCCTCATAGGCATCAAGCATCCTCAGACTACCGCGCCCTCTCGCTCGCTCCGATACGAACCAGATGGTTTCGACAGCGACTTGACCCGCACCGAATGGGTGGTCATTGGATACGGCCAGAAGAATGCCCTGCGCAGGTCTTCCTATGACAATCACACATGCTCTCGGCGATTCCATATGCTGCTGAAACAGAAAAGCGGCGCGGGCCGCCTGAAAGGGGAATGTATATCCCGCAGCGGTGTGGCTCTCCCTCAGAAGGGCAATGACACGGTCGCGGTCTTTTTGTTCGGCAAAACGTACTTCCATACTGACTTCTCCCGATATCAAAACTTCACGTTCCTCTTGCGGGCGTCTCTAACTGCACCTTCAACCCGCGTTGGCAATTCGGCCCTGTCCTTCGCCATCTGGGCACGAAGCTGCGCGATCTCGGGACCGCTGCCCTGCACGTTATAGACAGGAGAGAAATTCACATTGACCGCGCCGCCACCACCGCCGCCGCCCGAGATCGACTTCATATCCGGAATGCTGGGAGCTCTCATCGCTGCCGCAAGCTGGTGGTTCGGAACAACCTGCTCGCCGCCTTTGAAGCGGACGAGCTCAGGCCCCTTCTCGCCGACAAGTGCCATACCAGACCGAGCAGAGCTTGTGCCGGACGCGTACATCGGCAGCGGAGCGGCAGGGAAGAAGCTTTTACCACCGCCACCGAACAGCCCTCCAAAAATCGACGACAGGAAGCCGCCACCGCCGCCGCCAAGGTTCTGGATTTTGAACATGTTGTTGAAAACGTCATCCAGAAGAGCGCTGCCAATACGCTTTAGGGCGTTAGCGAAGACGTCCGCCGCTTTCTCGCCCTCCAAGAAACCGTCAACGAGACCGCGCGTCACATCCTTTGCTGTGGACATGGCATTTTCCGCAGCCTGACGCACTTCGTCCTGCTTTTCAGCCAGTTGTTCAGATTGAACCGACGCCTGCGCATAAGCTTCAGCGAGACGGTCAATCTCGGCGGCGAGCTCGGGCGTGATCTTCTTTTCAGCCTCTTTCGCAGCGGTCAGAAGCTCATGTGCCGCTCGGGCCTTCTCCAGAGCATAACCATAATCCTCGATGGTGGGGTTGAGGAGTTTCTGTGCTTCGGTTTCAGCAATTGTCGCAGCTGTCGCCTCGGCGATGCGTTTTTTCATTTGCTCATAATCGTCAAGCTTCTTACCGCTGCCTTTGCCACCGTCTCCGCCACCAGCGCCGCCCTTACCGCCCTCAGATGTGCCGAATGTGGAGTTTAGCGCCTCCTCAAGTTTCTGCGCGCCGAGCTCAGTGAGTGACATCTCGGCACGGATCTTCTTGATCTCGGCGGTGATAGGGCTGTTGTCGATGACAGACTGCGTTTTCTCAAGCCCGGTAATATCATCAGGCTGACGAACAAAGTTGCCAACGCGCGGATCAGAAAAGCCGCGTTCAACGCCGCTATTCCTGGTGAAAACCTTGCTTCCAATTTCGGACTTGAGGGCGGAACCCCGTTCTTCAAGGTTTGCTTGCTGTACCGCGAGCAAGGCGCGTTGGCGTTTCAGCTCGAGTTCCAGAAGAGACTTTTTGGCCTCGAACTCTTTTTTCGTATCGGCCACGATAGAATTTGACGCCGCCGTTTGCGCGCTGGCTGTAGTGGCAATCGCCTTTTTATAGGCATCCTGAGCCTTGGCTGCATCAGCAATCATGCTTTCGACAGCGCCACCCTCTCTGGCCTGTGCGGCGAGAGCCTGAGTTGCGGAATCAACGCTGTTGCCCCACTTGCCGAATGCGATCGCAGCGCCCGCGGCTAGGCCTGCGATGAGGCCTAGGGGACCGAGTGCCGCGGCAAATCCCCCTGCGGTGAGTGTGCCCGCTCTCATCGCAGACACTAACGCAATAACCGAGCCTGTCGCGGTAGGAATCGAAGCGATCATCCCGCCGATTGCTCGACCAACAAGTGCCGTACCTAGGACAGTGGCTAATTGAATTGCCACATCTGCGGTGTCATCGAAATTGTCGGCCAGCGCGTTCATGCCGATTACTAGGCGTTGGGTTGCGCCTAGGCTTTCGTCCGTCCCGCCGATATATTTAGTGAAGGCGTTGTTCACCTTTGTCAGCGACTGACCCAGCGTTTGGGTGGCGGCGGCGGCCCTCGTTCTGAGGGTATCTGTCCCGGCGAGGATGGCTCGAAAGAATTCCTGTGCCGTGACCTTGCTAGCCTTTACGTCAGCTGAGAGTTTCGAAACCGAACCACCCCATTTGGCTGACCCTGCGGCAGCGGCTTGAAGTAAGGGATACATTCCGTCGATGAGCGAATTGTACTCTTGGCTTTGGATCTTGTTTCCCTGAAGGGCCTGCGACAGCTGCAACAATGCGCCGCTGGCTTCGGTCGCGGATTGACCGGATACCTTTAGGGCCAGACCAACAGAATCTGAAAATTGAATAAGTTCGTCTTGGCTGGCTCCAAGATTTTCAGCTGCCATAGAGGCGCGTCCGTAAAGCTGGACCGTTGCCTCTAGCGGTGCCGCATTGGCTTGGGAAAGCTCGAAGAGTTTCTGAAGTGTCTTGACCTGTTTTTCACCGGTGACGCCAGCAACGGCCAGTGAGTTTTTTGCCTTTGTCCAAGCCTCCGCGTACCCCAGTATCTCTCTGGTGCCAAGAACTGTCCCGATGCCCGCGATAGAACCTGAGAGCAAGTTTCTGAAAGATGAATTGATATTCGAGTTCATCTTTCGGAAACGGTCTTCCACGGCCTTGGCCTGCCTGTTCGTAACACCAACGGCGCGACTCATCGCTCTGTCGAACCCTTTAATGTCGGCTGAGAGCTGCACGACAAGCTTTTCTAAATCTTGCGCCATATCTAAGCGTCCCTCAGTACGGTCCATGCACGAAGGAATGCACGCGCGTCTTCATGGCGTCCGGTATCTGCCGCCCACACGGCTAACGCCTGGGTTATAACTGCGTCTGCGGCAATGACAGGCAGTCCGCCTTCTTCGAGAATTGAATCCACGCAGGTTTGGGCCCGCTCTGTTGCGCGATCGAAATCGTCTCTCATGTTGGTGTCCCTGGAACAATTGAGCAGCCGTCAGCGTTCGTCAGCGACGAAAACGCAGGAGGGATGCAATGGAAGATCGGGATGAGGTCGTGCCGCTGGCGGAGATTACGGCTCAGTTAGCGGCTTTAGCGGAGCAAGCCAGGGCGTTTTGCAAAGATCTTGAAACGGTCCCTGATGAGGATGAGGAAAGCCTGAGCGAAGACTAGGGGTCATATTTTCAATTGGAAAAATGCACGTGAATGACCCCGGCCGGTCCCTGAAAAAATCGACTTTCGGAGTTTCGGCAGGCCCCGTATCAGGCGAAAAAACGTAATGATTTCTCGCGCGCGCGATTGCGCACGCGTGAGGCAAAAAACTGTGTTTGCACTAAAAGTGCATTCCCGCGCCGCTCCGTGACTGAGCGAACGGTCACTTCGAATCTACCCCCTAGCCTAGCTCGACAGGGTATCCGTCAACACCGCAGGCAAAAACCTTGCGGCCGCGCTCCATCGCCTGCTTTGCGCTATCGTGATGATGTCGGCAGAGGCTTTGAAGATTGTCGGGGTCGAAGAATAACGTCTCATCGCCCTTATGTTCTTTGATGTGGTCGACGACCTCGGCGGCAGTCACCTCTTCGGTTGCGAGGCAGAAGCGGCACAAGGGTTCTTGCATCAGCTGTCGTTCTCTGAGGTCGAGCCAACGCTTTCGCTTGTAGAGGTGTTGCCAAGCCGCGCTCTGCGCGCGGTTCTTACTGCGCCACATACCTGCCATCTAAAGGTACGCTGCCTCGCCCCACGTCGTGACCTCTCGCACGTTTACTGCTTTTGATCGTCCATCGATGCCGGTGACGCGGTCATAGTCGAAGCGCTGGCCGATGCGTGGTGCCTCATGGTCGGGCATGCTGGTGATGTGTACAAATTCGCCGGCGTTACCGCGCTCGCCGTCCTCTTGGATGAAACCGAAACCGCGATCGGTCATCCATTTGATAATCTTGCCTGATGGCATAGTTCAATCCTCATAGATGGAAAGGGTGGCCAGCCGCCGGGGCTCGACGACTGGCCTGCGACACTAAGTAAGGAACCGAAACTTAGTGTCTGGATGGTGTTAGGCGGCGTAGAGGTTGCCGTAGATGAACGCCTCGGGTCGGAAGGTTGCTAGAGCAAGACGCTCCTCGATCCTTACGGTCAGGAGGTTCTTTTCAAAGTCATCAGCGTTCTCGCTGCTTATGAGGACTTCAACATCCATGCGGTCGAAGACGGTCGCGCCTTCCTTAAAAGCGCCCACGAGCATCTTGCCGGGTGTGATGACGTTCGACGGCACAAGGTCCAAATCCCACAGGCCGGGTCGGACAATGCGCACCGGACCGCCATTCGGGTTCTGCGGGTTACCGACGATATAATTGCCGCCGGCATCTTTTGTGCCAAGGATACGGCGCCAGTCTCGCTTGTTAATCACAACGCCGGTAACAGGAAGCTCTGCGTCTTCCGCCTGGCTGATGGCCTGAAGGACTCGATCAATCGGCGTTTCACTCGTCGATGTCCACGTCGGCGCAAAAGCAGTTGCCTGCGGAATGATGCCCTTAAGGTTCTGGCCAGTACCAGAGCCATTCAGCAGCTGATTTTCCTCGACGGTCTGAAGGCCGTAGACGCCGCGTCGCTCAATGTATGCGGCAAGCGCGGGTGCGTCATCCATGATCTGTCGAGACACCTTGAAGAGGTGAGCGATCGTCACGACAGGCGCAGATTTCAGGTCAAATGTCAGATCAGAATAAGGCTTCGCAGCACCTTCTGCGACAGGCGCCGCGTTATTGGTGAAGCCAGTCTCGACGGGCCACTCGATGGCGTTTGAAGTTGTTCTGGCCTGCCCAAGAAGGTCGCGCACCGTCATCTGCCGCTGATAGGGCGTGACGATATCAGGAATGCGATGACCGGGGACCAAAGAAGTTCCGGGGGAACGGCCCGTGCCAACGGTCGTGTTCCCGCTGGTAATGGCAGCGTTCTCGCCAAGAATTTTGATAGTCGCCTTCCCGCGGAAGGAGGAGTTCACAGACTTCAGTTCTTCGCTGTTCGCGATGATATCGCCAAGGGATTCCGTGGGCGCACGGTTGTCATTGGCGTGGTCTCCCATGCGCGCGAAGCTTTTTTCGAGGCCGGAGATTCGCTCAGACAGGTCAGTTGTGGCGGTATTGAAAGCAGAGCCAAGCTGCTCGATTTTGGTAGCAATATTGTCAGTCATCAGGTGTCCTTTTCGACATATGAAAACGCGCCGAGGTAGGCCAGCATGTGCGGCAGATACATTCGTGCGGGTTTGTCTGTGTTGGCGGCATTCCATGCGTCGATTTCGACGACGTGCCGCTTGGCTTGGCGATGGAGATCGCGGTGCGTTGCGATCTGATCTGGCGTCCGATGCTTTCGCGCGGTCTTTTCGCGCTCGGCAATCTGGGATGCTTGCAGGCGATTGTGAAAGTCAGCCTCAGCGGCCTCTTCTCTAATCTGTTCGAGAAGTTGCGATATTTCAGACGTCATTGCGCAGCCCGCCATTCTTTCGCCAGCGCTTCGAATGCGGGGCCCGCAACAAGGGCCTGCTTCACAGCACCGGTTGCCTGCGTTGCACCGAAAACGGCGTGAACGCCGTGGCCGCCGACGTCAGCAAGTATATCAACGCCGGGGTTTTCCAGATCATTTCGCAGCACAATGCTCTTGATGACCGGGGCAAAAGGGTTTGTCCGGCCGCCGTCGAACGCGGCTGCAATAGCCTCAACGAGCGACATGCAGACCGCTGGTGAATGGATACGGGCAAACTTGTCGACGCTTTCGCCTACTGAGCCGAGACCGTTGTCGGCCAGCACGGCGATAAACAGCCGTGCCATTTGGTCAGCAGAGAGGGGTGGATAGGTTCGGCCCACCGCCTTCGGCAGCACTCCAGCGTCGGACGCGCGTTGCGCCAGAGAGGTGACGCGACCGAGGCCAATGCCAAGTGTTTTAGATAGGGCAAGACATGCCGCGGCTTTGCGCACGGTCGCCTCCTTTCATTTTTTGAAATGAATGTTTTGGGTGTTTAAAAAAATCAGGCCAAGCTCGCACACCCGCCGTAGCGGGGTGCGTTGGCCGGATCACCGCAAGTGCCGCTCGCGGGATTTCATCTGCGCCCGGTACATCCGCGGTGCGCAAACACAAAGAAGCCCGCCGGGACTGCGACCGACGGGCTAAACTCTGGGGCGATTTTCACCGCCTACACCACATACCGAACAAGCTGCAAAAAGGGGACTTTAAGCCGCGAGAATGGTTTCCAGTACTTCGCAAGCCTTAATCAGAGCCTGTTTTCCTTTGCGCTCGGCGTGCTTTCCTGTGTGGCCTAGCCGCTCTCCGATCTGTCTGAGGTTCGCAGCCACAAGTGCAAAATCAAGAATATCCGCCGTTTCGGGCTTTATCGTGCGCCTAACGAACGCAGCGTAGTCTGCGTCGGCGACCGGATCATCAAAAGCATAAGCACCGCGGTTTGCGGTGACGCTTATACCGACGTTGGGCGGCGGCAGATTGTCGTTCGCAGCACCCTTGGGTCGAGCGAAACGTTCGTAAGCTTTATGTCGACCGACACGCACAAGACCGCCTAATGGGATTCGCACCGCACCTATGGAAATCCTGCCTATCTCATCGCGTATAAGAGCACGTTCTTCGACGCCGCCGTTCGAAAAATAAAGAGCACCCATGCGAACAACGCACTCAGGTTTACGGCCTTTCTGCTTCATCACCTTGCCGCGATCGATCTCACCGCCAACTGGTACGACGTTTGGCGCACCGTCACCACCAAGCCTGGCGTGGCGACGCTCTTCGAAATCCACACCGCTGAGCGCGCGGGAAATCGCGGAGATACGCGGCCGGATAGTGTGGTCGCAGTCGATGAGGACGGGGCCAGGATCAGAATTGTCGTTAGCGGCGGTCCAGTCTGAACCACGTGTAATTGCACGCCAAGTAAGCAGGGATCTCAGTTTTTTTGACAGATCACCAAGCCGGGGGGAATCGGTAGCTTTCGCCTTGCGTGCAGATGTTGCGCGCTGGTCTTGCGGGTTGTTTGACTGCCATGCGGCAAGCGCCTTGCGGTAGGTGGCTGGCGTCCATGAGATGTCAGTGTGAAATGGCAAGTGCAGTCCTCTCAGATGTCAGACGAGCGGATGTTTGAAAGGCCGGTTATGTGGCTCTTGTTTTGGGGCTAAACGTGATGCGGGAGGCGCCGAAAATCAGCGAGTTACACCTTAGACCAATTTTACAAATTTGTCAATATTTGCTTGACATTGCAAGAGAATTGTTGCAGCCGAAAAGCCTTCCATTGAAGTCGACGGCCACAATTAGATCAAAAGTCAAGGAAACTTTTTTGCGGAATGTTTCCATGACAAAGCGCAATCGTGGGGGTAATTGGATGGTCACCCTTTAAAAAACGAGGATGACCAATGACCCTACTCCAGTTCGCCTACGTGATGATTGCCGTGTCCTACTTGGTGGCCGTCGTGGCTCTACACCTTGGGCATTGATAGGAGAAATCACCTGATTCTCCGCCCTCGATGTGCGGCGTTACCGCAAGAACAAATTTTTTGGAACTATTCGTTACTTTTGGTTGAATTATAGATGAGAATTTGGTTGCATCACGCTTACAGATTCTTCTGGCAGGATGCAAAAATGTCGAATGATAAAGATCCAAAAAATAACGTGGGAAAAGATAGCCGGAAAGGCTCATCTGAACACGGCAGCAGGCAAATCAACGAACAAAAGAATCTGACTCTCGATCATCTGAGAGATAAGGTCGTATCAAAACCGCGACCCGATAATAAAACGGAACAGAGCTAGGCCTTGGTGGGTGAAGCAACTTCCTTCTGGCCTGATAATCTAGCCGACTACGCTTCGTCTGCGGGTCTGCCAATCTCACTGATCGCTCTGTGGTTTGTTTTGAGGCAACTGAAAAAAGACGGTTTAGCTAGCTCCGCTAACGCGGTCGGAGCTGCGTACAATTCGATAATTAAAGCAATAAACGATCTCGATGGCAAGGAAGAGAAAGACAGGGAAGCGGCATTATCGGAGGTATTTAATCAGCTAGAAATGGCCTGCGCACTGAAGAGAGATGGACAGTTCAGTGGCCACTCTGGAGGCTTAGCTTCGAAGATGCTTATCGGAGTTATCGAAATGTTGCTGAGCGATGAGGAAAACCGATCCTACTTCTACCGCGCAACATCTAACTCAGACACGTTCCAGAACATTAGGGCGATCATGACCGAAGGCAATGCCAACACACCTCCCGTTCAACCGAAGCAATTCATGAAGGGGCGAGCTGAAGTCGCTGAGATCGTCTACAAAGACTACAAGGAAATGCAACGCGCGACGTTCGAGTTAGCCGGTCAATACGGTAGATGGCTGCTCGCAAGCTTACTGCTGATCCACGGCGGCGCGCTCTTCGGCCTATTCACTTTCCTGAGCGAACTTGCAGACAAGCCGGACGCCTTGGCGCGCTACCAATGGACGGTGTGGTGGTTTGTATCTGGCCTTATGCTTACGCTCTTTGCGGGCTTGTTCACTTGGTTGAACTGGTCGATGAATAGCAACAACTATGAGGCTTGGGCAAACAAGGCAATGTTGTGGGATTCGGATGAATGGGTCGGTCAAAATGTCCACACGTGGGGCATCAATTTTTCCTATTGGGCAGCGTTGGTCTTAGGCGTGTTATCGTCACTTTGTATTGTAGGGGGCGCTTACTCTACCTTGAACGGCAACTGGGTTCAGTTGGTGGCAACGGCATTAGCCTAACAAAAAAGGCCGGCGCATCACTGCACCAGCCTTCTTTCGATTCTCTCGCCGCTAGTACATCCGTGGTCGACGATAAAGCCGATCGGCGGGGTGTGTTCAGTCGTCAGAAATTGTCATGCCGTCGCATCATCCGTCGGCGCAGTACCAATCATTTTTGACCAACCACCAAACGGAGTGTTTTTAACAACATCAGCGAACCGCATTGGAATGCGTGTCCGGTTTGGTGCGGGAACCCACGGCCTGGAGCAGGATACGAATTTCCCGTTATTGATCATAAGATCCACCTTTCGTCCAACAAGCTCATCGGCATGTTCGACGCTGTCCAGACCGACTGCATCCAAAAGCGCACGCAATTCCTCTTGGCCGCCCTCCTGCTCTCGCACGTCGTCGCTTTCGTAAACAAAGAACTGCTCAACCAGCTCATCGCGATGGGTGCGGTAATAGATTGTCAGCGACTTTGCAGCGTCATCCGGATCGGTCCAATATTCTACCTTTTCAATCGTGCCGCCCGCCGACTGGTCGGGGTGTACCGTGAAATCTGGTTTTTCCGATATCGGTATACCGACATCGGGATGGTTATCATTGCTGGCCTTTATCGGTGCGTTGGCTTTGGCTTTAGCAATTGCGGCTCCCTTTGCGTCCCCGTGAATGATAGGCAGGTCTTCCTTTGAACTGCCCCCCATTTCGACCGGACAGTCGGCATAAGCAGAAAGGCTCAAGCACAGGCTTGAGGACAGGCTTATGTCTAACGAGTATCGACACGTTGAATTGCTGACGGGTGATGTTCGCCGTAGGCGGTGGACAACCGAGCAAAAGCTGACAATCATTGAGCAGAGTTTCGAACCCGGCGAGACGGTATCTTCGACCGCTCGCCGTCATGGCGTCGCGCCCAATTTGCTTTATCGGTGGCGCAGGC
>NZ_JAPYZZ010000036.1 GCF_027460065.1 Martinezella rhizogenes | reverse complement strand
TTCGCCGCGTCGTGCGCAATCTGCGCGAGGAAAGCGATCCTCTCCTGCTCAAACCGCTGGCGGAAGGCCGCATCAAGATTGTCGGCGCCTACTATCACCTCGACAGCGGCGCCGTCGAATTCTTCGATCAGGCATGAATGCAAAGGAGCCGCGTGGTTGTTCACGCGGCTCACTCGTTGTGAAAATTCCATCCCCTCCACACCGCACATGCCCTCGCGTTCGTTCCGCCAACGATCGAGTTGGGCTTTGTCCTGCAATGGCGTGCCACGAAATCGGGAGTATCCGGACATGGGCCCCACAGACAGAAAGGGAAGTATCGGTAAAAAATCCGAGCCCTCGCCTTCAAGATGTCAATATGAAGATGCGGCGTGAACATTTTCAGCTCGACGACCGGCTTCGGCATATCAGCGGATCGGGACCTCCGCCATTTGTTAACTCATCCCTTCTTCTCGTGGGGAGCTTAAATTCAGTAGCTCCCGGCCAAAGGCAAACTTCGGCTGAGTTCGCTCCAAGTAATTTCACGCTTTAGTTGAAATATATTTTTGTTCTCACCGCTACGCGTCACTTGAATTATGGCGATCTCTGACAACAACTCCGCCGCCGAATCTACACAGCGATCAGCAAGTCGCGCCGCAATCGCGCGGAACCGAACAACTTGCGCTCGTCGAGCATACTTGTCACTCCATGACCACAGCAGAACCAGAATCTCGCCCGTTGAACCGCCTAGGCTCTATCGCCAATGTTCTGGCTTGCGTCCCTATGTGCGTCAGTATCGACCCTATCCAGCCGAGCCCGGGCGACGGCACGAACGCAGACTCCGGCTACTCGATCATTCGCCGAATGAGCGGCGGGGCGCTACGAGACCATAGGTTTCAAACAGCTATCTGCTGAATCTGTATGTCCAACGTAGGCTCGGCAACGACAGCTTGATTTCGCCCTGCCTGCTTGGCGCGATAAAGCGCGCGATCGGCTTCGAGCAATAGCGCTACCGGAGAGATATTTTGATCCGGCGCCGCCAGCCCAATGCCGACGCTGAGCGTCACGTGCCCAAAAGGTGATCCCGCATGCGGCAGCTTGACGGTCACCATTGCCGAACAGAGGGCCTGTCCGATGACGAGTGCGTTATCGGCTGAGGCGATCCGCGCAATGATGGCGAATTCCTCTCCGCCATAGCGGGCAACGAGGTCCTGTTTGCTCCGCGTATTGCGTTCCAGCACCCTGGCGATTTCCTTCAGGCAGGCGTCTCCTGCAGGATGGCCGTATCGGTCGTTGTAGCCTTTGAACCAATCGGCATCCACCATAGCAAGCATCAGCAGGTCCTGGCCCTGCCCAAGCCCGGCGAGCTCGCTTGCGAGAACCTCGTCGAAGCGACGGCGGTTGGCCACACCTGTCATCTCGTCCGTCTGGCTGATCGTCAGGAGCTTCTGATTGAGCAGCTCCAGCTCGGAGGTTCGATCCCGTATCTTTCCTTCAAGCGCTTCGTGGGCTGCGTGAACGCGCGCTGCCATCGACGCAAAATCGCGGGCAAGCTCGCCGATCTCGTCGTCGGAGTGTGTGGGCAGGGCGTCGTTGGCAACGGTAACGCCGGAACGGCCGACCAGCTGCGTGGCGTGGATCAATCTCACCAGCGGTTCGGCGACCTGCTTTTGCAGGATCGAACGGAGGATGAAGAGTTCGACCAACAGGGTGAGCAGCCCGACGGCGACTACGATCCAGAGATTGGTGAGGATGGCGGGCCGCATCAGCGACTTTGGATAGTGGACGGCAAGCACCCAGGGTGTGTCCGGGATCCGGCCGACGGCGGTAATTTCGCTGGTGCTGTCGATGAGCGACACCGAACCCGCTCCGATCGACTGGCTTGCCTTCAGCAATGGCTGGTAGTCGGCGATTTCAAGGGAGGAAATCGAGGCTTCACCGGCGCTGGTCGTGATCGCATCCGCATATTTACTGTCGAAGATCAGAGTTCCCTGATCATCGGTCGCAAAGATTGTCGCGCGTGCGCCCGGCAGCGTCGGATTTGCGGTTCGTTTCATCAGATCGGCGAGCAGCACGTCGACGCAAGCCATGATGCGATGTTTGCCCGAAGCGTCAGGCGTATCGGGCGTCGCGATCGTCGTCATCCATGCATTATTGGAGGGATCCCAATAGATGCGCGTAAAGAAAGTGTCATTTTGAGGCCCCCCGAAGCCGCGGGAGAAAAATTCGAAAGTCTCGAGCTTCAGCGCATCCGGGCCTTCATATTTGAAAACCTTGGCGATGTCGGCAGCCTGATAGATCGGGAAGCCTTTTTCCGGAACCACGCCGTAGAAATTGAAGAGGCGGCCCTTGGCGGCAGACCCGAATTGGTAAGAGAGCAGGTACGACAGCGCAAACCGTGTCTTCACGTCCTCATCCGGCGTCACGTCAGGCGCGTAGGTTGCCGACATGTCCGGAAATCTGCGCCCATCGGGCAAAGGCTCGCCTTCAAACAATCCCGGACGCTGGGTGTAGGATCCATCCTCATGGCGATAGAAAATATCATCGAAATTCCGTGCTAATGATTGCCGAGCTTCCGGTATCGCGTAGATCCTCTCGAACTCGGCGAGGAAATTCTTCTGAAGATCCTTCACCTCGCGAAATGGCAGAGACTCGCGCTGCAGAGCCTGTTCGGTCGAAAGCGAGAGCTGCGAGCGCACTGACCGCTCAAGTGCTGAATGATTGATGAAATAGGACACGCCGCCCGCACAGGCGCAAACGAGCGCAATGCGTAGTGTTGCGAGCCGTAGTGCCCGCGACGCCAACGTATGGCGTGCTTTACGGTTCGCCCCGGGTCTGAAGGTGACCTTCAACAATGCGCTCACGCCGGTGCCGCTCGATATCATGCATTTACCTTCGTCGTTAGAAGCAAGCCTGTACGCTGCCCGGGGCATCGTCGGTGCATTGATGGGCATCACGGGAAAGCGCCACAATTCATTTGTGGCGTGAGGAGTTCGGTGCCGGCGCGAACTTCTGTCAGTACATCGAAGCCTTGCTCGATGCACCGGAAGCGATTAAGGCGTGGCGTGATGTTAACAAATGATTTTTTCGTTGAAGCGCGGCCGAAATTCCCTGCGCGATTCGGATAAAGTTCGCAAAACGGATTAAACAGTCGCTTCGGCGGTCGCCGACGTCGCCGATGGGAACAATCGCAGGTGATTAGGCAGCTCTGGGGACGAGTGCAATCAGCGCTTTGCCCAAACCCCACTCCTCACGAAAATAAATCGGTCGCGCCTGTAGGGTTCACATATGTCCTTGGACGCGCTGGCCGCCCTTGGCAAGGATATCGGCATGATTTTGCAACCCCACCAGCTCTATGTCGAACGAACGGATTCAGCCAAGAACATGGCGCGACGTTATACCATGGAGATCAAGTTGAAACAAAAGCGTGTTCGCGGATACTTACCGACATCAGTACGTTAGCATTCTCAAAACTGATCCAGACGGCTGGCGCGTTTCAAGTGACGAAAATTAGGACCGCCGAAGCGCGCCTGCGCTTCATTTGCGTTGGTTCCAGTTGGTTTGGGCGAAGCCTCGATCTCGAGCTAGAACGGGATCTTGACTACGAACTTCAGCTGAACTTTTCCTTGTGAAAGAAATGGCTGGTCCCGTTGCCGAGAGTTCGGAGCTACAGCCGGAGGCTGCGAGTAACGGAGCGAGTTGCTGCATGGCGGATCTCTTTGTCGATTGCGGTCATCCTGGGGATAGACGACTGACCGGAAAGGATGGGCGTACCCCAAGGGCCGAAGCGGCAACCTCTCCGATGAGAGATGACGGTTGGCAGGAGGTGCAACTGGTCGCTATTGCTTCGGCCGAAAGGTTGCCGCCAGATTGATCACCGGAATAGCCCAACTGCGCAGGTTCATGACGCCGAGGAGGTCGGGCTGAGCGTGGGCAGCGGCCTTGCCGCTGCCCATCCCCGGATCGGGGTCCTTCAGATGGAAAATTGCTGGTGCCGAAGAGAAGGCAATGATTTCCAGCGTTGTTGCCTGACCGGGAGCCGAGGTATCCGCTGTCGTCAGAATTCCGTCCACTCATTGACGGCTGCTGCTGCAGATCCCTTAGCGCTGAAGGCGCGGGCAACCTTGTTGCCAAGCGCGTGCGCCGGGGAGGCGACAGATATGCTTGTCCGGCTTACGGCTCGCGGCCGAGAAGCTCCGTCAAGCTTGAAGCCGGCAATGAGGTCGCGGAGCTTGGTCGCTTCCTCTGCTAGGCTCGACGCCGCAGCGGTCGATTGCTCCACCATTGCCGCGTTCTGCTGTGTGTTTTGATCCATCGAATTGACCGCCGTGTTTATTTCGGCAAGCCCGGTCGACTGCTCCTTCGCCGAAACGGCGATTGCGTTCATGTGACCGTTGATCTGACCAATGAAACCGCCGATGACATTCAGGGCCTCGCCGGTGTCGCGCACGAGCTTTACGCCACTTTCGACTTCGGTTGTGGAATTGCGGATCAGCCCCTTGATTTCTTTCGCAGCCTGCGCGGAACGCTGGGCAAGTTCGCGCACTTCTTGGGCGACGACGGCAAAACCCTTGCCAGCGTCACCCGCGCGTGCAGCCTCAACCCCGGCATTGAGTGCCAGAAGGTTCGTCTGGAAGGCGATTTCGTCGATGACCCCAATGATATTGGAGATCTGCTGGGAGCTTTCCTCAATCCGTCGCATCGCCTCCTCAGCATGGGCAACCACTTCTGCCGACTTTGCGGCGCTCTGGTTTGCCTGGTTTGCGACGGTCCGGGCTTCCTCCGTCAGCGTTGTCGAAGAGCCGACATTGGCGGTGATCTGGTCGAGAGCCGCTGCGGTTTCCTCGAGTGCGGCAGCCTGCTGCTCGGTGCGTTTGGAGAGATCCTGTGCGCCGGATGCAATCTCGCGGGTGCCGTTGTCCATCGTCCCGATGCTTTCGGCAATTGAACCGAGCGCGGCGCCGAGCTGGCGAACCGACTGGTTGAAGTCCTGGCGCAATGGCTCGAAGTCCAGCGCAAACGCCTCGTCGATCTGGAAGGTTAGGTTGCCGCCTGCCAGTTGCTTCAGGCCGGCAGCCAGATTTTCGGACGCAAACCGCAGGGCTTCGGCTTCGCGCTCGGTGCGACGCTGAACCTCAACCCGTTCCGCATCTTGGGAGCTTCGGGATTGGATGGCTTCCTGCTCCATGCGTGCGTTGGCAAGTGCGTTCTGCCGGAAGACCTCGACAGCCTCGGCCATAGCGCCGATTTCGTCATGGCGGCCGGCGAAGGGGATAGCCGACGCGGCATCGCCGGATGCAAGATTGCGCATCGCCGCCGTGATCCGGCCGATGGGGTTGGCAATACCGGCTACAGCGAAGCCTATGGCACCAGTTCCAACCAAAAGAGCAACGCCGCAAAGGATGTACACGAAACGCAGGGCTTCCTCCAGCATTTGCTGAATAGCCGTGCCGGACCGGGCCGCGCCTTCTTTGTTGAGCAAGACGATCGCATCCACCGCCTTATCGATTTCCAAGTAGTGTGGCCTCATTTCCTCAGCGAGTATCCGCTTGGCCTCTTCCCTGTTACCTGCGATCATCGCCGCCGTGAGCCTGGTCCCAGCTTCGAAAAGCGCGGATTGTTTTCCCCTTATCTTCGAAAGCTCCGCCTTTTCACCAGGCTCGGACACCAGAACAGCGTAGTCATCCAAGGCTTGGGAAAACCGCGCTTTCTCGGCTTCAACCAGGTTCTCAGCGTCACTCTCTTCCTGAGCCGTGGCGGCCAGCACATTGCGGTTAAAGGCCACTCTCAAATCGGAAAGTGCCGTATCCATTTCTTTCGAGCGTTCGATGCTCGGCATCCAATTGTCGACGATCTCGTCACTTTTGACGTTGATGGTCGATAGCGAATTGATGGATACCCAAGAAAGGGCAGCGGTTAGGAGGACCATCCCGGCAGCAGAGCCGATGAGGGAGAGTTTCACACTTGGTCGGTTCACTGTAACTACCTCTAAACTATAAGCGCAAACCCCTAGGTTGCGATTGGTCAAAAATTACCCCCTTTCCTTCGCGTTTGAAAAACGGTCGGAACTTCCGCAGCATTGGCGGAGGGGTCTATAAATTCGAAAGTATGGCCAGCCACGAACTTACTCGGGTGCAAGTAGCCAAAGCATCGAAGTACAGGTCTTGGAAAACTGCGGCTTCATCCCGCAGGCGTGAACGACAATTGAGCCGATAGCATTGCCGCATCATTGTTCCAGCCGACGGACATCCGGCCCTGAAATCACAATCGCTACCAACGTGGTTCTTCCTAAACAGAGCATTAATCGCCAAGCAGAGGATGCGGAAAACGGATGAGTCTGCGTTAAGTGGATTATACTTCGCGCCTGGGTTCGCCGCTTGTGCATAGGTCCAGGTCCCTCGTCTCCGCCAGCATAGGTCGCACGTATTGGGGCGGTGACGATTTAGCGATTTGGGATTTGCTGCGAAGGAAAAATCAGATGCGATGCTAATTTCGGAGATTGGCTGTGTATTTCGATGCGCTTGAAAATGATCATTGGGGGCGTATCAAGAGACTCGTGTCAGGCGCAACGAAAGGGAGGCGCCGTCCGCCCACGAACAACCGGGTTGATCCTGCGCGCTGCTGTGGCAGGCCCGCTCCGGTGGTCGCTGGCGTGATCTGCTGTAACGGTTCGGGATTATCGCCTGATCGAAATAGCCGTTCTTGGCGAGATGCTTTTGGTTTCTGCGCCTGCAACTAGTCTGGAATGATGATCAGTATCGCCAAAATTCCGAGGCGCTAGGACTTCCAACTCGTTTGGCCCCAACCCCGGACCAGCGCGCATGAAGGCTTCGAGACCGACCTGATAGGAGCCAAAAGCTCCGATCCTTCAAATCGCTCGCGCAAATCATCCACACGTACGATGAAATCGTCCACGAATATCTCAATCGCATCGAACGTTGCTCAACCAATAGAAGCACGTCTACCGTTTCGCAACGCTCTATGATCGCAGAACCGTTCACTTCGAGGTCCTTATCTGCCCTGTCATTGTATGGCCTGGATTCGGTGAATGGCGATCTTTACCAGGCGATGGCAAATAACCGCCACCCTCCGCTATTCACGGCTTAAAAGTACAGAGCACAGGGATCAGATCGCAGGCATCAGCCCTAGTTCAAACGCGGATCGATCGTCTCCTGGTTTCCGAAGGGTTCTCACCATAGGTGGCCCGATAGGCCGCAGAAAAACGGCCGAAATGGAAGAAACCCTGTTTCAGACAGATTGCTCCTACGGACTCCAGGTTCGACGGATCGAGCAGATCATTTCGGACAGCGCTTAACCGAAGGCTCCGCAGGTAGGCTGCCGGGGTTGTTTCCCTGAAGGTACGAAATCCCGTTTCGAGGGCACGAACAGAGACACCAACGGCTTCGGCCACCATCGACATGGTAATCGGCTTCGCGACGTTCGCCTGCATGAAATCCATTGCATCACGCACGTGCCATGGCGCGATCAAATATGTTCGTTTTTCCAGGTGACGAGAGTAGCGATTTGGAATCGTTCGGATAAGAACATCGGCCAGAGCCAGAGTGATATGCGACATGGCAATCGGCGACTGGAGCAGCGGTCCGTTGCTTTGTAAGCCACCAACGATCGTTCGGCACATATTGCCAATCAGTTGGCCCGCTGGAACCGTGAGATCTACCACCGGCGACAAGTCCAACGGTCCATTAAGGGGCGTCTCGAAGATTGCGGTGACTGTCTGCCGAATCACCGACCAGTCCAGACGCAATATATCCGATATGTGGGGTTCACCTCGTACGGCGAACTGATCCACCTGGTGGTTGTTGACCAAAACGAGATTTCCTGGGTGGCTCTCTACGATGCGATGACCCACCGACACGGCGATGGCGCCGGTTCGCGGTAAGAGAATCGACAGCCACTCCGGTTGCTCAGGCGCCGCCTTTAGCCGCCACTCGTTGTGAAACTGGCTGCTCAGCAGAGTCAGCTTGCCATCGGTCCGATAGTCCGCCCGCCAAGTAAAGCTTGTAGCAGAACCGATCGGTGAAGCGTCAAATGGGCCAAATTGCTCTGTAAAAGTCTGGACCATCTCCTCAAAAGTCGATCCTTCAAAACTGGGCTCGAAAGCCATTGAGGAATTTTGTGGCATGCTGATAGGCTACCCTGCTGAAGTGTAAGGCAAACGGCAAAAAATATCGCTGCGCTTGTGAACACCGGTCCGTTAATTGCAATAAAACTCATGCTTCGACTAGACCATCGCAGAACTGCTTCCAGGGAAGTTGCGCGCGACGGCTCCGCCTCAAGAACATTCCGACCGCTTACTCGGCTTGATCGGATGTTAACCATACGCCACATTGAAACGGTCCTGGATGTGACGGACCAATAGTCAGATCTGCCAAGTACAAACGCTGCAATCGCTCTCAGCCGATGCTTCCCTAACCAAGGCTACCGGCCAGATGCATCATTTCATCGTCGTAAACCAGCAGAAGAAACGACCGTCTTTATCCGATTTGTAATGCAATATCCGATTAACGCAACCAAATAACCTGAACCTGGAAAAGACATACCTGCGTTAACGTTCGCGGTCGGCGTTTTGAGTTACTAAGATGCGCATGCTGGCATTTCATCGAATGACTCGTGCACACCTTTTGCCCGAACGAACCGACGCGACATCCTCAAGCGACGAGAGGACGATGCCATCCTGTCGCGCCTTGATTAAGAGACTTTTTCATGAAGCACATTGTTGACACCTCGCTTCGGCAAATGAAGCCTGAAAATTCACCCACCTTCATCGGCACAACCGCCATTTCCGTCAACGCCGCCACGCGTGATGCACTCGAACATGCGCACACAGAGTTGCTCGGCATAACCAACTATCTGGAGGCATTGTACGCGCAAATTCAGCGTGCAGCCCACGGCGGCCATGGGCTTTCGATCGTGACAGATGGTCGACGGGCGAGCGACGGTGAGTCCTTTTCATGAGCCGCTTTACTATCGGACCCAGATATCAAGGGCCCTCATTCAAAATGAGAACCATGCTCAGGTCGCTTCGTAAGGATCAAAACGGCGGCATCGCGATCATGGCCGCCTTTTGCTTGCCGATCGTGATTGGTTTTGCAGCTTTGGCCGTCGAATACGGATACGGACTGCTTGTGCGGGACGAGAACCAGCGCACCGCCGATCTTGCGTCTTACTCCGGGGCACTCGCCTACAGTGAGACTAATTCGGAAGTGAAGATGAAGGCAGCGGCGCATCGAGTGGCGCAACTCAATGGAGTCGATGCCGCCGACGTTTCGATCTCCCTCACAAAGTCTCCGAAAGACGCGCGCGTTCTAGTCGTGCATGTCGCGATCACCACGACGAACACGCTCGTTCTCGCGCCGATCCTTGGTATCAGCCCGAAGCTTGATATCGGAGCCGAAGCCTATTCTTCAATCGGCTCCTCGGAGAATGGTTGTATCATTGCTTTGGACAAGTCCGGATCGGGTGTCACCTTATCAGGCGGTGTACAGGTCGGAGCAAGCAAGTGCTATGTGAATTCCAACAGCGACCTCGTAGCCCCGTGCGGAACCAAAATCACGGCCAAGGAAGCCACCTATTTCGACGGCTCCTCGCAGCCCTGTCCATGGACCAACAATATCATGCGGTCGGATGGTAGCCCAGCACCTGTAACAAGCCAGTACACCAGCGATCCTCTTGAGGATCATGCAGGTGTGGCCGAACTCAACCAACGCTTCAACCTTGTCCGCGAGGCATCGTGGCCAAGCTCGGTATCGGCAACCAAGGGAACCGATATTGAATTTGGTGGTAATGTTGCCCCACCCCAGACCGCAGCCGCGATCGAGGCCATCGGATGCCGCTACGATCCCGCCAATTACAATCCCTATTGGATGGTCAAATGGGACATCATCTGTTCCGGCTCAACGATCAATGTCGGTTCTCTGGTGGTGCACGGCAACATGCAGGTGAAGTTCAACATCTCAGGCAGCAAAAGCACCGTCTATAATTTCTCAGGTAAAATCCAGAACGATTTCGGCACGAAGCTGGAATTTGGGGGGGGCACCTTCAATATCGCCAAAGGCGTTTATGGCGCTGATCTGACGTTCGGAGCAGGTTCTTTCCATGTCGGACAGGGTGACGACAAGTGCGGTGATGCGCGTTACAGCCTATGTAGCTCCGGGAAGACCACAATCGACGGACCCAGCACTTTCGTGTTGGACGCAGGTTTCTACACGGGCGATGGCGCCATGCTGAAACTCGGGGCCGGAACCAGCAACAGCTACATCATCGGCAGATCGAGTGGCGATAACGCGATCGGGCTTGGTGGTGGCTCCGTAACCAGCATGGCGGATGCCAGATCGGGCAAAGGCGTCTTCCGCGTCAACGGTGACATCAACGGCGGCGGGGGCGGAAGCTGCCTTACACTTCCCGCAACCACACAGCACGACATATCCGGCAGCGTCGATCTGGCCGGTGGCGCCAGACTTGGTGACGGCATCTATACGGTCGACGGGTATTTCGCGGTCCATACGGGCGGCGCCAACTGTAGTGACACGATCTCGGTCTCCGGCAAGAATGTTACGATCATCATATCAGGCGTCAAAACGCCCTCCAACTGGGATTGCAGTGGTAAGTCCTTCTGCTTGACCGGTGGTAACGCGATCACCCTTTCAGCACCACAGTCAGGTGACTACGCCAATCTGGCAGTAATTGGTCCACAATCAGCAAAGAACAAGACGGGTGCAGAAATCACGTCAGGCGGCAAAGGTAAAATCTCCGGCGCCTTCTATTTTCCAAATGGACAGATCGGTTTCGGTGGCGGGGGGCAGATCGGTGACGCGGCAATTGGTTGTCTACAACTGATCGGCGCCAGTATTTCACTGTCTGGCGGTTCGCAGGCCATGTCGGAATGCACCCTGTCAAGCGGTGGCGGCAAGGTGGCGCTTGTCCAATGATCTTTATTCGAACCTCCATGAAAAGAGCCACGACCTTGTATGTCCATCTAAGACGCATTCTCAGAGAAGATCGTGTCGGCAATGCCGCTATCGAGTTTGCACTGATTGCACCGATCCTAGCTATCATTCTGGCAGGAAGCACCGATTTAGGGTTGCTGATCTTCTCCCGCTTTCAGCTGGAGGCAACGATCTCGGACAGCACAAGCTACGCCATGGTTCATGCCGATCAGGTTGGTGCCGAAAATGGCGACGATTTGGCGGCAAAGATCGCCACAATCGTTGCCAGTGAGGATACCTCGGGAGACAGGACCGCCTCGATCGTCGTTAACAACGGGGCACAGGCAAATTATGACGGAACGAACATAAAACTCGGCGGTGCTGCAAGCCATGCGAATGCCTGCTATTGCCCGACCGGCACCGCATCGTCGCTCATTTGGGGACAGCAACAATCCTGCGGCACTTTCTGTTCCGACGGAGCGCCGTCAGGCAAGTATGTCGCGATCACTGCAAAGCAGACATATGCGCCGTTGTTCTCCAGCTACGGCATCGTCAAAGATGGTTTTATTTACGCCAGCGCGATTGTCCGAACACAATGAAATCCGTTATCCAGAAATTTTGGAAATCTCGCTGCGGTGCCAGTGCGGTGGAATTCGCTCTGGTTATGCCGCTGTTCTTGCTGATGCTGTTTGGAATGATCGAGTTTGGCCGATTGTTCTGGACCACCCATGCTCTCCACGATACCGCAATCGCCACCGCGCGCTGTATGGGCATTCCACAGATAGAATGCGAAGATGGGGAGGTGTACAGTGCCTCCAAGGCGGTAGCCTTCGCGAGAACTACGGCGGCCGGCTGGTTTGTGGCTTTGGACACAGCGTCGATCACGCTCAATCACAATGCGAACTGCCATGGCTTGGCGGGCTTTTCTCAAGTGGAGATCATCCATGAGTTCAACACGGTGGTGCCGAGGCTTTTGACGTCACTTGCCGGTGGAACTAAACTACGGGCAGAGGCCTGTTTTACAAATCACTAAAATTTGTCGTTACGCTGAAGGGAGAAGGCAGGAAGGTCTCGACGTGCGGTCGTACAATGCGGCTTGTCTACCCGAGGGCCGGCAAATGTTGGAACTCGCTCCTCCGTCCAGGGTGAGCCCGTTCGAAATCACCAGAGAATGCCATTCAGGACCCGCCGATCATCAACGCGGGCAACGACGCGTGGCTTGTTGGGCAACAACCGCGATATGATCGACCATTCATGGTCAGTCAATTCGTGGCGACGACGCGTCATAAAAGACTTCCCTATTCGAAAGCCTTGAATCACAGCGCGCCACAAACAAAAAGAATTTTTATGAGTTTACGCAGCAGATCCTTTGCGCCTGATATTTTGAGGGGTAAATGTGGCGGACTGCAAGCTCTTACAAGCTGAACGAACAGATGTTGAAAATAAAACAACCCATCGTCCATGCACAAGGGACATTCGAGTGGCGAACAGACTCTGGATACTTCTTCTGGTACTCTTTCCAAGCAATGCACATGCTTGCCAACCAGCCATGTCGCAAACCCGGATGAACACCGTTATGGAGAAGCTGTTCCAGCTGTCCGCGCAAGGAACCGTGAACGACGAAGATCTCTCGTTCCTGCGAGCCGACAAGCAGATCGAGTCGAACGTGTACTTCCAGAAGGCAAGCGTCGGGATCGTCGAGGGCGACACCTTCATCGTCTTCAATTCGGACAGAAACAAGCTTCAGATCCGGGATGACATCTGGACCGGCAAGGGAAAATCCGAACCCGAAATCCTCTTCTACAAGAACTCGAAGCTGCTGATCCCGGCCAGCACATCGGAAGCCAAACGATCCGGAGCCATCGTCTTCTCAAAAGACAATGTCTGGGTCATCCAGCCTGCCGAAAACTGCGCCGGCAGATACGCGAGGACGCCGATGTAGCGGTTTGAAACCGAGCGCGCGTCTGCACGATGCACTGTACAATGTTCGGAAGGATGAAACATCAACGCTTCAATCGCCATCCGTTTATGAGTTCACGGGATAGACTGGTGGGCTCGATCGGGAACCTGCGGTACATCGTTAGGGAGTTGACGTCGAAAACCGTCACGCTAGAGTCTGCCATGGTTTAGTTTGCACCGTATCCAGCATGTCTTAGGTAGCTTGAGCACTCTTGGAGGCTGAAAGCCTTCAGGAATTCTCCGATGGATTGACGTCGGGACTATCTGGCGGCAGGAAAAAGAAGTGTGCACCGATAATACCAAGTCGCTTCTGCTGGTCGGCGCGATGGACCCTGAAGGCTGCTGCTGCCCTATGGAGTGGAGCGTGATCGGGTGGTCGAGCAATCCGCAGCACGCTTCTTTGACAGTCTTCACAGCCCGTCATTGCCGATACGTAGCGATGACGGGCCACGCTTCTCAAGCAACCAGCCAACACTTATCTTCATCAACGATCAATTCTTCACGTTGATTGCGGTCAGAAAGTCAAGGACGGGCTAAGCGATTCTTCGTATCGGACGGGTTCTCGCCGTAGATCGCCCTATATGCTGCAGAAAAGCGACCGAAGTGGAAAAACCCCCACTTTAGACAAATCGTTTTCACACCCTGCCGATTCTGTGGATCGAGCAGATCATCCCTGGCCGCCCGCAGTCGAATTGTTCGCAAATAGGACGCTGGAGTTGTTTCCTTGAAGGTGCGGAATCCCGTTTCGAGCGCGCGCGCAGACACGCCTACAGCGCTTGCCACTTCCGCCATCGTAATCGGTTTTGAGATATTGACCTGCATAAAGTCAATGGCGTCGCGCACGTGCCATGGCGCGATCTGAAACGTCTTCTTTTGGAGGTGATGCGACAAGCGATGAGGAACGGTGAGAATTACCAATTGTGTCAACGCGTGCGTCATGTGCGAGATCGCGATTGGAGATTGAAGTAACGGACCGTTATTGCGCATCCCACCAATAATGGTTTGAACGACGCTGTGAAGAAGCCGCCCTTCGGCCGTCGAAAGGTCAACCGCAGGCGTCAGATTCAACGATCCATTCAACGGTACTTCGAGAATTGAAGCTGCTGTTTGCTTGATGAGTGACCAGTCTAACCGCAGTACATCATTCGCATGCGGTGCGCCTCGAACAAAAAAATGCTTGGCCTCGTGATTGTTCGTGAAGACCATCCGATCCGGACGACCTTCAATCGTGCGGTTTTTTAGCGCCACATCAATTCTGCCGCTGCGTGGCGAAAGGATCGATAGCCATTCTCCAGTTTCCGGTACTGCCTTTACCTGCCACTCATTGTGAAACAGGCTGGTTGACAATGTCACCGAACCGCTTGTCCAGAAGCCGGTCGTCCAAGAAAAATCTTCCGGTCTGCCGATAGGCATTGCATCAAACGGGCCAAAGTGCTCGGAAAAGGTCTCGACCATTCCTTCGAACGTTGTTCCTTTAAAGCCGGGTTGTAAATCCACCGTATTGTGGCATGGCATGGTTCACGTCACTTTCTTGACAGAACAGTGAATAGCGTCGAATAGCGTTTACAGGTCAAGTATTAGGAATATGTTATTCGGCTGCGGCTAGCGTGATCTATTGTCTGTGCTATGCATCCTTGATCGTGACCGGCATCGGTTTGTTTACTGCGGCGGTGCCGTCCCTGTCTTCTATTTTACGCACCTTGAACCAAGGCCGAATGCGCCGGGGCTGGTACAGCCTGCGAGCGCTCATTTTCCTATTCCTCATGGGCTATGCCTGTTTTGGCGTTCTCGTAGTTAACTCGGGAGCAACAATGACGGAGTTGGTTGTTTCGATCATTTTGATGGTTGGCAGCGCGTTTATTTTGATTGTGTCGCGCCTGTCCGATCTCACTACAAAGGATATCACGCGGATCGCCGCTCTTGAACGCGACGTCATGCGCGATCCGCTGACCGGCGCATTCAACCGGCGCTATCTCGACCACAAGCTCGAAGAAGAAACCATCAGGTCCCGGCGTTTAAGCCGGCCGCTCTCGGCTTTGATACTGGATCTCGATCACTTCAAGCATATCAACGATACTTACCATTTGGTCGGTGATGAGCTCCTAAGGCACGTTTGTACATTGATCGACAGCCAGTTCCAGACAATGGGAACGGTCGTTCGCTATGGGGGTAATGAGTTTGTCGTGGTCGCACCTGACAACGACATCAGGGCTGCCGATGCCCTCGGCAACAGGATGCTGCGCCATATCGCAAACCGGCCGCTGATTTTGTCGGACGGGACCAAGCTTACCGTGACCGCGAGCATAGGCGTGGCCGAATTCGAGCATAATGAAACGCCAGAGGAACTGCTTTCGAGAGCGGATGAAGCACTATACGTGGCGAAGCGTAATGGCCGCAACCGGCTGAGAGCGGCGGTGCAAAGTTAATCCACGGTAGCGGCGGGATAGTCTCGCTGTAGGGGCCGCGTAAAATCCGGCCATCTATTTCCCTTATGAAATGAATGCACGAGGGGGCAGGGGAGGGCACCGTTAAACTTGATCTGAAGGTGCGGCTCGATGACGCGCAGACAGCGCCATACGGCGAAGCGGTGTTTGACGGGCTGTGCGACCAGTGCGGGTTCACAGACGGCTACGGCTTTCTGTTCATGCGCCCAGAGGGCGGCCAGCTGGCGGAAATCGGCAAGCTGGTCGAAGCCGGCGCCCTGCGGCCGATCATTGACCGCGAATTTGCGTTCGAGGACACCCCCGCAGCGCTGGAGCGATCTGCGTCTGGCCGGGCGCGAGGAAAAATAGTCATCCGGCGAACGGTTGACGTGTGAGTTAGGGCATCGTCCTGGCTTTTGGGATCGAAAAAATCTCGTTCAATTCATAGCGGTCCCGAACATGGTGCTCGCGCCACCGCGGTGCCATGTTCGGGGCGGTCAAGCGCCGAGTCGTAATTCAAAGAAAGCCTTCACATGACGAGCGTTGAACCAATCAACATCGAGACAAACACGACGTCCCAACATGAGCATTGGCGGCGTCACACGAAATGACCGTCCAGTTCCATAAGATAGATTATGCGATTATTGTTTGTAGCCGCAAAGTTAGAATGTCCTGTTTCTGCAAAGTTGGAATGTCACACTCCCCGGGTCTGAATGATGCCCGGGAGATTGCAGATGGGACTGATTGCGATGAGCGAGCGTGATTTGCAGCGGATCGAGATTTTGTCGAAGGTGATTGCCGGTGGGATGACCATGGTGTCGGCGGCGCATGTGCTTGATCTCAGCACACGGCAAATCCGTCGGTTGTTGAACAGGATGCAAA
>NZ_JAPYZZ010000035.1 GCF_027460065.1 Martinezella rhizogenes | reverse complement strand
ATGTCGATGCCGACAAAATGGCTAGTATAGGTCATGAGGTCTTGTCTCCCTTATACGCGAGCGCTCGGCTCTCTCAACGGTTCGACGAAGCCTCGTAATGCGCAGAGGGTTTTGCTTTTTTTCGAACGAAAAGTTCAGGCCCGCAAGGACCAACCGCTCTGCTCATCGTCTCGACGGTGTTGCAACCACCTTCAAGACAAACAAGGCCGGAACATCATAACGATGGTCCGGCCTTTAATGTATAAGCCCCGCCGGGAGACGGGGCTTTCATGGGTCGGTATGGCTGAGGCTCAATCCTCGTGGATATGACTGTGATCACGCGTATCGCGCATCTTCACATAGACCACCAGCGACAGCGCGATCATGAACGTAACGTACCAGAAGAACCAGTTTTCATGGCCGATCTGCTTGAACTTCAGCGCCACGAACTCCGCTGTTCCACCGAATATGGTGTTCGCCAGCGCATAGGGCAGAGCCACGCCGAGCGCGCGGATATGGGCGGGGAACATTTCCGCCTTCACCACCGCATTGATGGAGGTGTAGCCGGTAACGATCAGGAGCCCGACCAGCACCAGAACGAAAGCCACGATCGGATCCGTCGTCGTCGCCAGCGTGGTGAAGATGACATAGGTAAACAGCGTTCCGAGAATACCGAAGCCCACCATCAGCGACTTGCGACCCACCCTGTCCGACAGCGCGCCGGCAAGCGGCTGGCACAGCATGAAGACGAAGAGCGCCGCCGTGGTGATTTCGGTGGCACTTTCCTTGCTGAAGCCCGAAGTGTTGACGAGGAATTTCTGCAGATAGGTCGTATAGGCGTAAAAGGCGAGCGTGCCGCCTGAGGTCAGCGCCATGACCATCAGCGCTTCGCGCGGATAGTGTTTGAACAGCGCCCAGCCGCTGGATTTCGGCTTGTGCGCCTCATCCGTCCTGGCGTTTTCGAAGGATTGCGTTTCGGCAAGGCCGCGGCGGATATAAAACACCGCAATTGCCAGCAGGCCGCCGATGAAGAAGGGAATGCGCCAGCCCCAGGAGCCGAGCTGTTCCGGCGTCAGAACCCGCTGCAGCACCAGAAGCACCGCCAGTGCCAGAAGCTGGCCGGAAATCAGCGTGACATACTGGAAACTGGAGAAGAAGCCACGGCGGCTCTTGCCGGCCATTTCACTGAGATAGGTTGCGCTGGCACCATATTCACCACCGACGCTGATGCCCTGCAGGAGCCGGGCGAAAACCAGGATGGCAGGTGCTGCAATGCCGATCGTTTCATGGCCGGGCGTGACTGCGATCAAAAGCGAACCGAGACACATCAAGGTGACGGACAGTGTCAGGCCCGCCTTGCGGCCCTTGCGGTCGGCATAGGTGCCCATGAACCAAGCCCCGATGGGCCGCATCAGAAATCCGACGGCGAAGACGGCGGCCGCGCTCAGCAGTTCGGCGGTCTGGTTGCCGGAGGGAAAGAAGACCGGCGCAAAATAAAGGGTGAAAGCCGAATAGACGTACCAGTCGTACCATTCGACGAGGTTGCCCGCCGAGCCGCCGATAATCGATTTCAAACGGGTTTTCTGATCCGGCGCGGTGGCGGGACCATTTGCCATAATATTCACGGGTAAACTCCAATTCATCTTCGTCTGGAGATGGAAGGGCGAACGGAAGGTGTGATGATTTGTCGCTCTTGGGTGGGGGTATATACCCGCCATGCTGCAATGCGCAAGCTTATGCCGCATTGCAGCAAAAGGACCGGAAAAGCGATAGTGGCGCATGTCCTCGTGATTCCCGGCCCTCCACGCGGGGTCCGCACAACAAGACGGGGCCCATGATAGCGGGAAAAATAAAGCGACGCCATTGCGATCCGCCTTGTAAGCCGCCCGCGCCCAAACTAAAAAATATCAATGATTTACGACATATCGGACATCGAGATCGAAAAGCTCCTCATCGCCGCCGCCCGTGCGGGCGAAGCGCTTGCGCGGCTGGATGAGCGCATCAGCCGCTCGCCGATGAAACAGGGCTTCATCGAAAGACAGGATTTCACCGATGCCATTTCCTCCATGTGGGTGGATGGTGAACTCGTCCATATGGAAGATCTGGTGTTGCATGATGCCCATATGGATGTGCGGGCACCCAGCCATGAAATGACGGCCGCGCACCGGATTCTGCGGTCGAGACGGCTGATCTTTTCCAATGCGTCAGGCTGGGCCTTCACCGCGCCCGGCCTTGCAAGGTTAAGGGGCAAGGTCGCTCCCGCTGATGCGGAGACCGCGCCGCTGGCGGAAACCGTGGGTGGATCACCCGAGGAATATGCCGACGCCGTGGGAGAAACAGCGCTGGATGGCGCCTTTTCCGAGCTGGATGCGCTGCTGACGCGAAGCGCCGCAACCCTTGATGCAATCACCACCGGCAACGCGCTTCCGACGATACGCAGGGAGGAAAGCCATGACATCATCAACGAACCTGATTGGGACGAGGATGAACGGTTGAAGGAATGGTGGGACGTGCATGCGCGCACGCAGGAATTGCCGGCAATTCTTCGTACCGCCATTCTGCTCGATGCCTGGAACATGATCGAGGTGCTGCAGCGCAGCTCCTGGCTCGGGCGGCTTCTGGCCTCCGCCTTCCTACGTGAAGGCACGGTCACGCCAGATCACCTACCGGCGCTGAGCGCCGGTCTTCGAGCCGTGCCGCGCGAACGCCGGCACGCGAGAAACCAGACGCAGCGTCTCTCTGCCCTGCTTGACAGCTTTTACGAGGCGGCACAGGCCAGCCTGAAGGAACACGACCGGCTGAGCCACGCAAGGGAGCGCATGATACGCAAACTGACCGGCCGGCGCTCCTCCTCGCGGCTGCCCGAACTGGTGGAGCTTGTCGTCTCACGGCCGGTTGTCTCGGCGGCAATGATCGTCAAGGAACTGGGCACCACGCCGCAGGGGGCAATCGGCCTCGCCAAGCAGCTGGAATTGCGGGAAGTCACGGGTCGCGGCCGTTTTCGCGCCTGGGGCATGCTTTAACCGTTACCGCACTCTGCAAAGGCCCGGAAAACGGCGGTATCTTAGGCCTCTTTTTCTTGAAAACCGCCGCAGCAATGCGGCGATCACGAATCTTAACAAAATTTAACTATTGCGTAGGTGGGCGAAGCGTCTATGTTCCTCGCTGCGTTGCAGCACGATTTCTTCTCCGGCAACGCGGTCGCATTCGGTCCGGCAACTTTTCTGTGCCGCCCGCATTTAAGTGTCCATCATGAGGGAGATGCAATAATGACAATTTCAATTACACAACCTGATTCCGATCACGAAACCGATGCTCCTTTTGCAAAAAAAGTCCTGACGGCGCGAACGCTTGCCGGCTATACGGTCGAACAGCTCGCCGTTACCTGCGGCCTGACCACCAGCGAAATCCGTGCGCTGGAAGAAGGCACCGACAGCGATCCGCTGCGCATCCGCCGCGTTGCCGCCGCCCTGCATATTCCTGTCGAAACCGTTATCTGATCGTCCGCCGCGAACGGTCACTGAAACTCTGAAGCGCCGCCGGGGACGATGTTCACGGTAACATCGGGGCGGCGCGCATGGCCTTGGGGCCACAAATCTCTTCCGGAACATTTTCCGCAGCGCTCTCTTAACATTTTCGTTATCCAGCACCACATGGGGTTCACGAGCGACCATGTTCGGCATGACAGCGCCCGTGCGAGAGCGGCAACAACCTCCGGAATCCTGCCATGACACTAAGCCTTGACACCGAAGAACGGGTTTCTTCCGCAGTGGATGAATTGTGGCCTGTCGAGAGGACCGAAATCCTTGACTGGCTCGTCACTGGCACCAAGGACGAACGCTTTATCGACGAGATATTCGTGGAGCTTTGCGACAGGCTGCGGGCGAGCGGAGTTTCCGTCGCAAGGGGCGTGCTTGCTTTCCGCATTCGCCATCCGCAATGGCTCGGCGCGCGCATTCTGTGGAAAGCCGGCCTGCCCGCCGCCGATATCGCCACTTATGGCTACGGCATGGAAAACTCCCCGGAATATCTCAATAGCCCGATCAACGACATTCACCAGGGCGCCACCGAAGTCCGCCACCGGCTCACCGGCGAGGAAACCGACGCGCCGGGCTATACCATCTATGAAGAGTTGCGAGCCGAAGGGTTGACGGATTATTGCGCCTGGCCGATCGAACACACCTTCGGCAAGCGCCATGTGGCCACCTTCTCCAGCGACAGGCCGGGCGGCTTTACCGAAGCGGAAGTCCTCGCCCTGAAGAACCTTCTGCCCGCCCTGGCGCTGGTGAGTGAGATTCGCCTGAAAAACCGCATGACCCGCACCCTCCTCGAGACCTATGTAGGTCCACATGCGGGTGAAAAAATCCTCAATGGCGCAACGACGCGCGGCAGCGGCATCACGGTGGGCGCGGCGATCCTGATCTGTGACCTGCGCAATTTCACCCATATTTCCGACCTCTGGCCGCGCGACGATGTCATCGAGCTTCTGAACGGTTATTTCGACGCCATGTGCGATCCCATCGAGGAAGCCGGCGGTGAAATCCTGAAGTTTATGGGCGATGGGTTGCTCGCGATTTTCCCCCTCAGCGATCCCAAGGCCTGCGAAAACCTGCTGAAAGCCATTGCCAGCGCGCAGAAGGGTCTCGTTGCGCTTAATGAAATCAATTGCCGAAAGGGCCATGATCCCCTGGGTTACGGTATCGGCGTGCATGTCGGTGATGTCATGTATGGCAATATCGGCTCGAAAACCCGCCTCGATTTCACCGTCATCGGCCCCGCCGTGAATATCGCCTCACGGCTGGAAACGCTGACCAAGGAGACCGGGCGCAACGTGCTTTTCTCTGAAGAGTTCGTTCGCATGGCGGGGAACCGCGACGCGCTCGAAAATCTCGGCCCCTGGCTTCTGCGCGGTCTCGAAACCCCCGTTGAAGTTTATGCGCTTCCGCCAGAGACGGACACCATCTCACCCTGAACCGATCCCCAAACCCCTCGTCCCGAAGTCCCACCACGGAGCCTTTTGGCAATGCGGGGGATTTCACTTATTCGACGCGCCGCCTGCCCCTCGCCGCCGTCAAAACGCTTGACACATCTGCGATGTCGATCTAGCAAAATAGAACATATATTCCATATCGAAACATTGCTTGCATTCATATTCTGTCTCTCCAGGAGTGAGGGACGGGTGTGAGAAACCGGAGGAAAAATGGTTACGAAATTGGCACTGCTCGGCGCTGGACGGATCGGCAAGGTCCACGCCAAGGCGATCACCACCGACAGCCGTGCGAAGCTGGTGGCCGTTGTCGACGCCATGGCCGGTGCTGCGGAAGCCATCGCCCGCGAGGCGCAGTGCAAGGTGAGCACGATCGACGAGGTGCTGGCCGACAAGACGATCGATGCCGTCATCATCTGCACGCCGACCAACACCCATGCCGACCTGATCGAGCGTTTCGCCCGCGCCGGCAAGGCTATTTTCTGCGAAAAGCCCGTTGATCTCGATGTCGCCCGCGCGGAAGCCTGCGCCAAGGTGGTCGAAGAGACCGGCGCGAAGGTGATGCTCGGTTTCAACCGCCGTTTCGATCCTCATTTCCAGGCCGTTCACAAGGCAATAGAAGATGGTCGCATCGGCAAGGTGGAAATGGTCACCATCACCAGCCGCGACCCCGGCCCGCCGCCGGCCGAATATATCAAGGTTTCCGGTGGCATTTTCCGCGACATGACCATTCATGATTTCGACATGGCCCGTTTCCTGCTCGGCGAGGAAGTGGAAAGCGTGTTCGCCACCGGTTCCGTTCTCGTCAATCCGGAGATCGGCAAGCTCGGCGATTTCGACAGCGCCAGCATTATCCTGACGACGAAGAGCGGCAGGCAAGCCATCATCTCCAATTCGCGCCGCGCGACCTATGGTTACGACCAGCGCATCGAGGTGCACGGTTCGGAAGGCTCGGCAGCGGCCGAAAACCAGCGGCCGGTTTCCATCGAGATCGCCAATGCGGAAGGTTACACCCGCCCGCCGCTGCATGATTTCTTCATGACGCGTTACACCGCGGCTTATGCGGCGGAAATCACCGCCTTCATCGACAGCATCGAAAACAATGTCGCGCCCTCGCCCTCCATCAAGGATGGGCTGATCGCGCTGAAACTCGCAGATGCCGCGCTGAAATCCGCGACCTCAAAGACGGTAGTGACGATCGGCTGAGAGGCTGTAAGCACGGTACCGAATCGGCAGCGAAGGCTGCCGTTCTCTCAACGTCGTCCTCGGCCCTGTGCCGAGGATTTAATCACGTCGAATAAAATCAATCGCTTGCAGATCCTAGGGGCAAGCCCGAGGATGACGTAGGCGTGATTGCCACGGTTTTCATTGCCATCATTGGCCCCAAGAATTCCGTAGCACAGCCTGAGCCGGCAATTTGTCCTTCTAAAAAACCGGCGTCCGGACTTGCATGGCAGCTATTCGGAAAATAAGGTTGTCTGACAAGGTTCGGCCGTAACATATGGCTGATACCCACCTCATTCACCCCGAATACTCTTTTGCCGGCGGCAGTCGGATAGCGGTTTTCTTATGCCATCAGCCAGGACCGGTTTTCTTTATGCGCTTGTCGCCTTCACGATCTTTGCGGCGCAGGATGGCATATCGAAACATCTGGGCAGCGCCTATCCGCCCGTCTTCGTCGCCATGCTGCGATACTGGGCTTTCGCCGTCTTCGTCCTGTTGATGGCTGCAAGGTCGGCGGGTGGCATCCGCGGCGCCGTTATGGCCAACCGCCCATGGCTGCAGATCAGCCGTGGCGTGCTGCTTGCCGTGCAGATCGTTTTTTCCATCTTCTCCTTCGCCGTCGTCGGGCTGGCGCATAGCCATTCCATCCTTGCCTCCGCACCGCTGATCGTTGCGGCGCTGTCCATGCCGCTGCTGGGAGAACATGTGGGCTGGCGGCGCTGGTGCGCCATTTTTGTCGGCTTCATCGGCGTTCTCGTCATCCTCAAACCGGATGGCGACGGTTTTGACAACAAGCTGATCATCACCTTCGTGGCCGCCTTCATGCTTGCGCTCTACAGCGTCCTGACACGCCTCGGCAGCAAGAGCGATTCAGCGATGACCAGCTTCTTCTACACCGGCGTGGCCGGCGCAGCAGCGCTGACGCTGGTCGGCCCGTTTTATTGGGTCAACCTTGCACCTCAGGATTGGGGATGGATGCTGGCGCTGTGCGTTACCGGCATGAGCGGCCATTATTGCCTGATCAAGGCGTTTGAACTGGCGGATGCAGCCTCCGTGCAGCCTTTTTCCTATTACCAGCTGGTGCTCGTCTCCATTATCGGCGTCACCATCTATGGCGAGGTGGTGACATCAAACATGGTCATCGGTGCGGCGATCGTTATCGCCGCCGGCCTCTTCACCATCTGGCGGGAGCATGTCGTGGCCCGCCGGAACCACCGGGAAGCGAATTAGGCCGGCTCGCGATCACCGGTTTAGACGAGAGCCGCCTCGCAGCGTAGCAGCATGCCGAAGAGATCGCGCGGTTCATCCGGATCGGCCAGGAGATCCAGCTCGGTATAAAGCCCGGTGGCAGCCAGTTTCGAGCGGACATAACGCAGCGCCGAAAAATCCTCCGTCGCAAAACCGACGCTGTCGAACAGCGTGATCTGCGTGTCGCCTGCCCGCCCCTGTTTTTCACCTGAGATGACCTGCCAGAGCTCAGTGACTGGATAATCCGTCGGCAATTGCTGGATTTCGCCTTCGATGCGCGTCTGCGGTGGATATTCAACGAAAATATCCGATCGCAGCAGAATGTCCCGGTGCAGTTCCGTCTTGCCGGGGCAATCGCCGCCGACGGCATTGATGTGGATGCCGGGACCGACCATGTTGTCGGTCAGGATCGTCGCATATTGCTTGTCGGCAGTGACTGTCGTGATGATGTCAGCCCCTTCGACCGCCTCTTCGGCAGAGCCGCAAATCTCGATGGCAAAACCCTGCCCAGCGAGATTGCGGGCACATTTTTCACTGGCGTAAGGGTCGATATCAAAAAGCCGCAGCGTATCGATGCCGAGAATGGCCTTGAAGGCGCGCGCCTGGAATTCGCTCTGCGCGCCATTGCCGATGATGGCCATGGAGCGGGCATTCGGGCGAGCGAGATATTTCGCCGCAACGGCGGAGGTGGCGGCGGTGCGCAGCGCCGTCAGGATCGTCATTTCGGTCAGAAGCAGCGGATAACCGTTGCCGACATCGGAAAGCACGCCGAAGGCCGTCACGGTCTGGCGGCCCTCCTTCATGTTCTTCGGGTGGCCGTTGACATATTTGAAGCCGTAAAGCGTGCCGTCGCTGGTGGGCATCAGCTCGATGACACCCTCCTTCGAATGGGAGGCGATGCGCGGGGTCTTATCAAAGCTTTCCCATCGGCGGAAATCCTCTTCCACCACATCGGCCAGTTCGCGCAGAAACGTATCGATTCCCACTTTGAGCACCAGCTTCATCATGTGATCGACGCTGACGAAGGGCACGATATTGAGGTTTGATATCACGGTCATCGCATCGCCCCTTTCAGCCAGCCCGCGTCGGGCGGTCCATGACGCGTTTGCCCATCAGGCTGGTGGCAAGATCCACCATCAGGGTCGCCGTCCTGCCACGCTCATCGAGAAACGGATTGAGCTCCACCAGATCGAGACTGCAGACCAGCCCGCTATCATGCAGCATTTCCATAACCAGATGAGCCTCGCGGAATGTCGCGCCGCCTGGAACCGTTGTGCCGACGGCAGGCGCAATGGACGGTTCGAGAAAATCGACATCGAGACTGACATGTAAAAGCCCGTTTGCCGCCTGAACCCGCGCCAGGAATTCGCGCAGTAGAACGGCAACCCCATGCTCGTCTATCGAACGCATGTCGTGAACGGTGATGTCGCTCTTTTCCAGCGCCGCTCTCTCCGCCGGATCGACGCTGCGAATGCCGATCATGCCGATATTTTCTTCCGGAACAGCATGGGAAAGCGGCGGGAAATAGCCGGAAAACCCGTCACGCCCACTGAAATAGGCGACGGGCGTGCCGTGCAGATTGCCGCTGCGTGTGGTCTCCAGCGTGTGATAATCGGTGTGGGCATCCAGCCAGAGCACGAAAAACGGCCGGCCCGTTTCAGCCACCCGGCGCGCCATGCCGGCCACGGTTCCGGCCGAAATCGCATGGTCGCCACCGAGGAAAATCGGCACGGCATCCACACTTTCGCGATAGGCCGCCTCTGTCAACGCCTCGGTCCAGGCCACGGTTTCAGCCAGATGATGCACGGCCGGGTTGGGGTGGCAAAATTCCCTGAGCGGCGCCGGCGTCACATTGCCGGTATCGACCACCCGATGCCCGAGTTCTTCGAGAGCATCGGCAAGCCCCGCGACACGATAGGCGCTCGGCCCCATCTCGCAGCCCAATTGCCCGGCCCCGATCTGCAACGGCGCACCAACAAGCCTGATATCCATTCCCGTCCTCGCTTTCCCAACCGATGGTTCCACTAGACCATGGAGACGTGGCAGAATGAACATCAAATATTGGCAATATTATCGAAATGAGCTATCATTTTGGTAAAATATTTTTATCGAAATGACATCAATGGACAATCTCGACGGACGTCTCATCACCCTTTTGCGGCATAATGGCCGACGCAGCATCTCCGATCTGGCCGTGGAGACGGAAACCTCGCGCGCGACGGTTCGCTCGCGCATCGAAAAAATGGAAAATGACGGTTCCATCATCGGTTATACCGTCATCCTGCGAGCCGACGCCGTGGAGGCCGCGATCCGCGGCATCATGATGATCGAGATTGAAGGCCATGTGACGGACCGCGTCATCCGCACCCTTGGCGGTTTTCCGGAAATCTCCGAAATCCATACCACCAACGGCCGCTGGGACCTGATCGTGGAACTGAATGCCGCAACCCTCAGCGATTTCGACGCCGTGCTGCGCCGCATCCGCCTCGTGCCCGGCATCACCGGCAGCGAGACCAGCCTCTTGCTCTCCACCCCCCGCTCCACCCGCGCCAGGCTCTGACCCGGAGACGAAACGCAAAAGCGGGATAAAACGCATTTTTCGATTTTTTCGACTTGCGCCCCGGAATAAATCATCTATATGACGACCCACCAAAGCGAACGCGGCAACGCGCTTCCGGCTTTTGGGGAATAGTTCAATGGTAGAACAGCGGACTCTGACTCCGTCGATCTTGGTTCGAATCCAGGTTCCCCAGCCAATACTTTATTCAACAGATTCATAGCGTTACACGGGGAATCGGGCTCTAGTTTGCCGAAATCCGTCTCGCATCATGTCGCACGCTATTACACCTTGTTTTCCGGCCATTCCCTATGCCCACGGCTATTCCGTGCAACACGGGATGCGACATGCCGTCATTTGCGGTCATTCTGCTGTGATGGCGCGCTCTGTTTAGGCGCGCTGCATCTCCTCCATGCAGATTTCCCGAGCTAGCTCTGTACATAGAGGTGACTGTTGGTAGTGGCGATGGGCAATGTCCGACATGCCGCGCCGGGCACTGCCCGCCCTAATCCCAAGTCCCACTGTCTCGTAATTACCGGATCTGGATCCGTCCGCTCGATGCTGGCGTGACCCGTCGAAGCTAAATCGCTATTCCCATTGATCCGCCGATACTCCTGAGATGATCACGCGCCTCGGGATAATCGGCATCGGCGAGGTGCTCAAGCATGATGGGTATTCCGGTTCCATCAAGCAGACTGAGATAGGTGCGATAATCGAGATTGCCGCGACCGGGAATAACCTCGCTCAAATGCAGCGACAGCTTGTCTCCCAGAACGATGTCCTTGCCGTGGGCGCTGATGATGTAGGGGCCAAGAAGCTCGAAGCAGCGCCGGATGAGGCTGGCATTGTCATAATAAAGGCGAGGCGAGACGATCAGGTTGACCGGATCGAGATGGGCGGCGAAGGCCGGCCGGTCGATGGCCTTAATGAGGGCAAGCAGGATTTCCGGACTGTCCGGCAGCTCCCATTGCATCATTTCGAGGCAGAATTTGGCGCGTTTCGGTTTGACGTCATCGATGATCTCGCGGGCACATTCGACGAACTCGTCGAAACCCTTTTGCGTGAGATTGTCGGGATGCGGCTCGTAATTGCCGCCCGGCTGCATGGAACCGATATAGGTAATCGCGCAGCGTGCGCCCACCTCGTCGGCGACGGCCAGCCGCTCCTTGACATAAGCGCGGTTGGCCTTGCGCACCTTCGGCTCCGGCGGCACGATATTGCGCCAGGCGGCGACCTCGGCGATTTCGACATCGTTTGCCGCGAAAGCATCGCGGATCGCCTTTATACGATCCTTGTCGCCCAACTCAACCGCCGGGCAATAGGCCGCTCTGTAACCAAAGTCGACATGCGCGCGCGCGATTTCCAGGGGGTCGTCCGATGTGACCGGAACCCCGTATCCACCCAATCTGATCATTGTCCAATATACTCGTCGCTAGAGGGAAGAACCTGTCCGAGACGTTCGATCAGCGAACCGTCGGGGATTTCCTTGAGCGGCAGATCGACCCTACGATGACCGATTGCCGAGAGATAGAGCGCCATCACCGCCTCGAAGCCGTGATAGCTGATATCGCCGTCGCAGGGGTGGATGGCGAGCTTACCGTCCAGCCAGTCGGCCAGGTCGCGAATATAGAGCGGCTGCTCGTAGGACGGGTTGAAGAAGCCCTCGCCGCTTAAGACCTCGCCCTGGCTCGATTTCGTCACGGCCTGCCAGCCGTTGCCGGTCGTCACGCGGGCATAGCCCTGGGTACCGTGGATGGTGATGGCGCTGTCGGTCCAGAATTTGATATCGCCGACGGGATTGTCGCCCGGCACGAAATGCGGTGCATGGGCGCCGCATTCGATGATGCCGCGCACGCCGTTTTCGAACTCCATGCTGCCGATGACGTAATCGGCCGAGGGGTGGCTGTCGGTCAACTTGCCCGTGCCGATCGCCTGGCCGACGACCCATTTCACCTTGGAGCGATTATTGAACCACAACATGTAATCCATGATGTGGGTGCCGAGCTGGCTGAGCCATGCCCGCGCGGTGGCGTGGATCTTGGTGATCTCGCCGATCTCGCCGGCATCGACCAGTTCCTTCACCTTGTGCCAGGCCTTGCCGTATTTCTGCTGGTGGGACACGATAAGCTTGATGCCGGCAGCGCGGCAGCGCTCGAAAATTTCTTTCGCTTCCGGCAATTCCGTCGCCACCGGTTTTTCAAAGGCGATGACCTTGACCTTGTGCTTGATGCCCAGTTCGATGAGCGACAGGCGGATGGCGGGAAGCGTGGCGAAGCAGAAAATATCCGGCTTCTCGGTGGCCAGCATGGTGTCCACGTCGGCATAGATGTTCTTGACATTGAAACGCTCGGCCAGCGCGTTGGCGCGCTCGGCGTCCAGATCGCAGATGGCCTTCAGATCGAAGCGATCCGCATTGGCCGTGAACCCTTCCGCGTGAAAGGCGCCGCGCCGCCCGCAGCCGGCCAGGACCACAGAATATTTTGACATTCTTCTCTCCCTTGAAAAATGGCGGCGCAAAGCGCGCAGCCGGATACGAGCCGGCTGAAGCGCCGGACCGAAATGCGAAAGCGGGTAAAAATCCGCTGCTCTATTTCACGCTGCCGGATGTGACCCCGGCCACGAAAAAACGCTGCAATGACAGAAACAGGCATAGCGGCACGAAAACGGCGATGGCCGCGCCCGCCATGACAAGATGCGGGCTTGAGGCGCTCATACCGATCATCTGGGCGAGCATGACAGGCAAGGTGTGGTTTTCCGGCCCGCCGGAAACCAGCAACGGCCACATGAGGCTGTTCCAGTAATAAACGAAGCAGAGCGCGCCAAGCGTGGCGAGACCCGCCGGCGCCAGCGGCAGATAGACCCGCCACCAGATCAAGAAATAGGACGCCCCGTCGACCCGCGCCGCTTCGAAGATTTCCCTGGGAACGCCGAGAAAATACTGCGTCAGCAGGAAGGTCCCGAAGGCGGTGAAGACAAAAGGTATGATCATGCCCCAGAGCGACCCCACCAGCCCGAGATATTGCACCACCTGAAACATGGGAACGAGCACCACCGCCACCGGCAGCATGGACTGGGTGAGCAGCATCACAAAGGTCATGCGGCTGCCGCGGAACCGCAATGTGGCAAAGGCGAAACCGGCCATGGAGGCGGTGAGGAGCTGGATCAAGGTGACTGCCACCGCCACGAACAGGCTGTTCAGCGCCGCCGGAATGATCGGGTAGTTGCTGACCATCTTCGTGTAATTGTCCCAGCGGATACGGTCAGGAATGAGTTCGGGCGGCAGGCGGAAATAGTCGCCAATGCCCTTGATCGACTGCGACGCCATCCACACGAAGGGCACGAGAAACAGCGCCGCCAAAACGATGACGAAACAGTAGCGCATGAGTTCGACGGATTTGTTTCTAGACATCCTGCAATCTCCTCTGCGCCCGCAACTGGATGACGGTGACGATCAGCATCAACACGAACAGCGCCATCGACGCGGTGGCGCCGCTGCCCACCTCGAAGCGGCGGAAGGTCGATTTGTAAATGTACATACCGATCGTCGTCGTTGAGGTGCCGGGGCCGCCATCCGTCAGCACATAGACCGCCTCAAAGGTCTGGAGCGCGTGGACCGTCTGGGTGATCGCCAGAAACAATGTCGAGCGGGCGAGAAGCGGCCGCACGACATAAAGGAAGAGCTGCCAGCGACTGGCGCCGTCCAGCCGGGCGGCCTCGATCAGCGACTGATCGATCTGCTGCAGGCCGGCGAGATAGATGAGCATGCACAGGCCCGACATCGACCAGATCATCATGATCGAGACGGCGAACATCGCCTGCGTCGGATAGGTAAGCCAGGCCACCGGCGGCAGGCCCGCAAGGCCGATGACATAGTTGATGAGACCGGTTTCGGTGGCGAACATGTTGCCGAAGACAAAGGAAATCGCCACCATCGAGGTCACGATGGGCATGAAGAAAATCGACCGGAACAGCAATTTGCCGAACGGAATGCGATCGAGCGCAATCGCCAGCGCCAGCCCGATCGTCATGGAGATCGGCACGCTGATGGCGCAGAGAAGCAATGTCACCAGAACGCTCTGGCCTGCGGCGCTGCCGGAGAACAGATCGATCCAGTTGGCCAGACCGACAAATTGCGGCGTGGAAATGAAATCCCAGCGGTAGAAGCTGAGAACGAATGTCGCCAGCGCCGGTATCAGTGTGAATATCAGAAAGGGAACGACGGACGGCAGGAGAAACAGCCATGCTGCCAGCTCCTCTTTCACCGAGCGTTTCAATCTGGAGGACGCCACTGAAGGCGCGGTATCGACTGCGGTAATCACGGCCATTGGTTCCCACCTCTTGTCAGGGGGCGCCCGCAAGGGGCGACAACGAATGAAACAGACGCCGCCGGGGCGGCGTCTGCCGCTCATCCTACTTGACGGCCGCCTTTGCCAGGGCGGCATCGGCTTCCGTGGCGATCTGCGCCATCGCGGTGGGCACATCCTTGCTGCCGTTCCAGACCTCACTGAAGACGCGCTTCTGGATATCCATCACCTGGAACGAACCCTTGACCGCGTTGAAAGGCTCGAAACCCTGAATTTTCGTGGCGAACTCGGTCATGCGGTCGGACAATTTGCCCCAAGCGGAGGTGCGCGCCGGCACGCCCGTCGTCACCACCTTGGCCAGAACCGGGCCGCTGGTGATATAGGCGAGAAATTTATAGGCGGCGTCGGGATAGCGCGTATCGGCGCTGATGACATAGGCGCCGCCCAATCCCGTGCCGACCTGTCCTCCCGGTCCAACCGGCAGCCGGGCGATACCGAAATCGACACCCGCATCCGAGAAGATATAGGTGGCGTGGCCGGCCCCCAAGACCATGGCGGCGGTGCCGCCGATGAACAGCGATTGCGCCTGTCCGCTCGAATCCTTCTGGTCGGGGATCGGCATGACGCCGTCCTTGATCATATCCATGAAAAAGGAAACGGTCTGGATGCCCTCCTTGTTGTTGGCGCCATATTTGCCGTCATCGGTGATCATCCGCGATTTGAAGCCGCGGAACCAGCCTTCGTACACCCATTCGGAACTGCCGCCGGCAAAACCCCAGACTTTGCGCCCGTTGACGCTCAGTTTCTGGCTGATCTTGCGCGCGGTTGCAGTCAGATCGTCCGTGGTCCAGCCGTCCTTCGGATAGGGAATGCCCGCCTGATCGAAGAGTTTGGGATTGTAATAGACGGCCTGCCCGTTGAAATCATAGCCGATGCCGTAGAGCTTGCCGTTCATCGTCATGTATTTCAGCATGGTCTGATTGGCGTCGGGCAGGTTGATCGTCGGATCCGCGTCGGTATATTTGTTGAGTGGCAACAGCTTGTCGCCGTAGAGCCACTCCGCGCCGAAGCCCGGCACGAACAGCCAGACATCCGGCAATTTTCCAGAGGCGGTGTCGACCCGGCGTTGCTGCCAGTATTCCCCCCATGGGGTATTTATCAGCTTCACTTTAATATCTGGATTGGCGGCGTTGAATTCAGCGACCGCGCGCTGATAGGGCTCCACTTGCGGCAATGACAGAGCATTGGCGAAAGTGAGCTCGACAGGCTGCGCCTGGGATGTTCCCGTTCCCAGACAGAGCGTCGCAAATGTAACAGCAATGAATTTCTTCAGTTTCATTTTTGCCTCCCGTTGCGCAGGCCGCGCCCCTCCTCCAGGACCGTCGGCCGGCGATCCGCGCATTCTCAGGCGCGTGGATCAATGCCTATATTATATTAGTGTAACAATCAACCCGCACTTCACGTTTTACCCGACAAGCGCCCGGCGCTTGCGGCGCAGCCAACACCGGAAAACCAAACGAAATCCGAAATATCCTTTTGTTTATAAAGATTTTTTCTGAAATCCACTGACAGGAGAAAATAAAAAGAAAGTTTTTGAACATAACAATGAAGGCGGCCATCCCGTTAACGGGAGCAATTCGTTTTCCCTCACTCCGAAGGGGCAAACATAATTCCGGCGCAGGCATAATTTCCTCTTTCTGGAATAGAAATACTAGTATAATAGTTATCGCAAAGTCAGACGGAGGAATGACATGAACAGGATTGATCTCGACGGACAGGCGGCAGTGGTGACCGGCGGTGCACAGGGAATTGGCCTCGCCATCGCAAGGCGGCTTATTGAATCCGGGGCGAAAGTCAGTCTTTGGGATATGAGCGAGACGGCGATTGAGCAGGCCTGCGGCGTGCTGGGCGAGGGTGCCAGCGGCAAGGTCGTTGACGTCACCGATTTTGCCGGCCTCGCCCGCGTTCACGCCGAGGTCGAAGCCGAGACCGGACCCGTGTCGATCCTCGTCAATTCCGCCGGGATTGCGGGCGGCAATGCGACCCTTGAGGATTATGACATCGAGGAATGGCGGCGCGTCGTCGAGATTAATCTGAACGGCACCTTTTATGTCAACAAGACCGTGATCCCCTCCATGAAGGCCAGGAATTATGGCAGGATCGTCAATATCTCCTCGGTTGCCGGCAAAGAGGGCAATCCCAAGCTTTCAGCCTATTCGGCAGCCAAGGCGGGCGTGATCGGCCTGACCAAATCGCTCGGCAAGGAACTGGCGGCACACGATATCGCCGTCAACGCAATCACGCCGGCCACCGCCCGCACCCGGATCCTCGAAACACTGACGCCGGAATTCATCGATTACATGCTGACACGTATTCCGCGTGGCCGTTTTCTGGAAGTCGAAGAGGCGGCGGCAATGGTCGCATGGCTGGTGAGCCGCGAAAACAGCTTCACCACCGCCTCGGTTTTCGACCTTTCCGGCGGCCGGACGACCTATTGAGGAGCCTTCGATGACACGCATGGGTTTTTGCCTCAACCTCAGGCCCGGTACGGTCGAGGAATATAAAAGGCTGCACGCCAATGTGTGGCCGCAGGTGCTCGAGGCCATCGCCCGCGCCAATATCACCAATTATTCGATTTTTCTCAAAGAACCGGAAAACCTGCTCTNACCTCAGGCCCGGTACGGTCGAGGAATATAAAAGGCTGCACGCCAATGTGTGGCCGCAGGTGCTCGAGGCCATCGCCCGCGCCAATATCACCAATTATTCGATTTTTCTCAAAGAACCGGAAAACCTGCTCTTTGGTTATTGGGAATATGCGGGCGATGATTTCTCCGCCGATATGGCGGAGATGGCCAGGAGCGAGCGGATGCGGCAATGGTGGGCAATCTGCGAACCCCTGCAATTACCCTTCCCGACGCGCCTGCCGGGAGAATGGTGGGCGCAGATGAGCGAAGTCTTCCATATGGAGTAATTGCGCCGATCGTCCTCTTCAATCGCGTTTCAGACGCCGGCAAATCCGCTGGCTTCAATACTGCCGAGCAGTTTCAGCGTATTGCTGAGCGACGTCTCCAGGTGCTCCCGGATCGCCCTTTCGGCCGCTTCCGGGTCATGCGCCTCCAGGGCGTCAACAATGGCGCTGTGCTGCTCGATCGTCGTTTCACCGGCTCCCGGCGAAGGCAGAGACAGAAGGCGGCAGCGATCCATCTGCGCCTTGGTAATGTCCACCACGCGCCACAACATCGAATAACCATTGACCTCGGCAATGACCCTGTGAAAGGCGTCATCGTGATCGATCGCATCCTCGAAGCGGCTTCTTTTGACCGAAAGGGCGTGAAGATCGATGATGTCGCGCAGGCGCTGCACGCCATCCGCGCTGATCGTTTGCGCCGCATGGCGAACGCTTTCCCGCTCCAGCGCGATGCGGATGATATAGGCTTCCTGCACCTGCCTGCGGCTGATGCGGGTCACGAAGGTTCCGGCCTGGGCGCGGACGTCGATCAGCCCTTCATCTTCAACACGTTTGACGGCCTCGCGCACCGGCGTCCGCGACGTGCCGAGACGCTCGGCAATCTCTATTTCAT
>NZ_JAPYZZ010000034.1 GCF_027460065.1 Martinezella rhizogenes | reverse complement strand
CTCGTCGCCATCAGGCATAACCCGACCCTCAAAATCTTTCGTGATCGCCTCGTTCAGGCAGGAAAGCCTAAAATAGTCGCCGTCGTCGCAACCATGCGAAAGCTCCTGACAATCCTAAACGCCATCATCAGAGACAACAAACCATGGCAAAACGCTTGACATCAAAGACAGTCGCTCATTCCTGTGCCCCGGAACAAGCCCGAGGATGTCACAAGAATCCAGCCGACGCGCGTCTGCGCGGCGAAAAGACTCCCCTCAGCCCAAAGACTTGGGCTGGCTGGATTCCTGTGATGAGCACAGGAATGAGGGTGGGAGAGAGGGCGTCGCGGCCATTTAGGGATTGAGCCCGCCGGGCCGACGAGTTGGGGTAACCATGAGATATTCACCGCTGATCCAACGCTGCTCAACGAAAAAATCGTCTAAAACCCCATAATATTTTTCGCCATCGCGGCAAAAAATCGGCAAAAATGTGAAACGGTTTTGCATTCAGCAAAGTTTTACACGACGCTTGTTGCGCCTTTCGCTTATGCTGCGCTGTATTTGTTGCCCGGGAAAACGCTCTCGGGAAACACTTTTTCGATCGTATTCGGCCTCATTGACCAACTCTACTCAACCGGTAGAGTTAAGCCATCGCAATCAGGAGGGAATACCGATGTCCAAGCTTCTGTCCGGTTTGAGCGTTGTCGCGCTTAGCCTTTCACTGGCACTTGGCGGCGTTGGCTCGGCCGCCGCGCAGACCAAATTGCTCAACGTGTCCTACGATCCGACCCGTGAGCTCTACAAGGATTTCAACGAGGCCTTCGCCAAGAAGTGGAAGGCCGATACCGGTGAGGACGTCACGATCCAGCAGTCGCATGGCGGTTCCGGCAAGCAGGCGCGCTCGGTCATCGACGGTCTGGAAGCGGATGTGGTGACGCTCGCATTGCAGAGCGACATAGACGCCATCGTCCAGAATTCCGGCAAGATCAACAAGGACTGGCGCGGCCGTCTGCCGTATAATTCCTCGCCTTACACCTCGACCATTGTCTTTTTGGTGCGCAAAGGCAACCCGAAGGGCATCCATAATTGGGGCGATCTGGTGAAGGGTGACGTGCAGATCGTCACGCCGAACCCGAAGACCTCGGGCGGTGCCCGTTGGAATTATCTCGCCGCCTGGGCCTGGGCCAATGAAGAGTTCAAGGGCGATCAGGACAAGATCAAGGCCTATGTCGGCGATCTCTACAAGCGCGCCCCGGTTCTCGATACCGGCGCCCGCGGCTCCACGGTCACTTTCGCACAGCGCCAGATCGGCGACGTGCTGCTGGCCTGGGAAAACGAAGCCTATCTCGCCGGTCAGGAATTCGGCGCTGACGCTTTTGATATCGTCGTGCCGCCGATCTCGATCCTCGCTGAACCGCCGGTCGCCGTGGTTGACGCCAATGTCGACGCCAAGGGCACCCGCAAGGCGGCGGAAGCCTATCTGCAATATCTCTATTCCGACGAGGGCCAGAATATTGCGGCGAAGCACTTCTACCGCCCGTCCAACCCGGCCGTGGTTTCCAAGGATCTGCTCAAGCAGCTGCCCGATATCAAGCTCGTCACCATTGACGACCCGCAGTTTGGCGGTTGGGCCAAGGCGCAGCCTGAACATTTTGGTGACGGCGGCATCTTCGACCAGATTTACAAGCCCGCAAAGTAAGCGGATGATGGGCTGAAAAGAGATCGCCCGCGTCCGCACGGACAAAAGAAAACAAAAACCGATCGACCGGACACCGTGCCGGTCGATCCTTTATAATAAACGCCGGGGAACACCGGCTCCCAGAGAGCATTTCCAGGAAAAGCGGACCCCGGTTTCCTGTCCGGAAATGCGCCAAACTAAAGATTATCCGGAGCCTTGATGAGCAATAATACATCCGGAAACAGGTGGAAATGGCGGCAGTCGAGCGTCATACCGGGCTTCGGCCTGACGCTTGGTTACACAGTGACCTATCTGTTTCTCATCATTCTTATTCCGCTGGGCGGCCTCATCTGGTCCACGGCGAAACTGGGTTTTTCAGATTTCATTGCGATTGCCACGGATAGCCGCACGCTGAATGCGCTGCGCGTCAGCTTCGGCACGGCTTTTCTTGCCGCGCTGGTCAACGCGGTTTTCGGCGTCATCGTCGCCTGGGTGCTGACACGTTACCGTTTTCCCGGTCGCCGCTTTGTCGATGCCATCGTCGATCTGCCCTTTGCCCTGCCGACGGCGGTGGCCGGTATCGCGCTCACCACGCTTTACGCCAATCGCGGCTGGGTCGGTTCGCTGTTCGAACCCTTCGGTATCAAGATCGCCTTCACGCCGACCGGCATCGTTATCGCGCTGATCTTCATCGGCCTGCCCTTCGTGGTGCGCACGGTGCAGCCGGTCATGGAGGAAATCGACCGGCAGGTTGAAGAAGTGGCGGCGACGCTCGGCGCCAACCGTTTCCAGACCATCACCCGCGTTCTGCTGCCGAGCCTGACGCCCGCGATCCTCACGGGTTTCGCGCTCGCCTTCGCACGCGGTGTCGGGGAATATGGCTCGGTCATCTTCATCGCCGGCAATATCCCTTACGTCTCGGAAATCGCGCCGCTCCTCATCGTCATCCGGCTGGAGGAGTTCAACTATGCGGCCGCCACCGGCATCGCCACCATCATGCTGATCATCTCGTTTGCCATGCTGTTCCTCATCAATCTCATTCAGGCCTGGAGCCGCAAGAGGTACGGTTATGTCTGAGACCGCTTCCCGCACGTCCCCCCGGCCGTTCCGCGATCCCGCCAGCGAAAGCCTGCCTGCGCGGCTGGCGCTGATCGCCGTCGCCTTTCTGTTCCTTGCGGCCTTCCTCGTGTTGCCGCTGGTCTCGGTGTTCTTCGAAGCTTTCCGCAAGGGTGCAGACGCCTTCTGGGAGGCAATCGTCGAACCCGATGCGCTCTCCGCCATCCGCCTCACGCTGCTCGTCGCCGCCATTTCCGTGCCGCTCAACCTCATCTTCGGAGTCGCGGCCGCCTGGGCGATCGCGAAATTCGAGTTCAAGGGCAAGGCCTTCCTGATCACGCTCATCGACCTGCCGTTCTCGATCTCGCCGGTCATTTCGGGCCTGGTCTATGTCATCCTGTTCTCGTCCCACAGCGTGCTCGGGCCATGGCTGAAGAGTTACGGCATCGAAATCCTCTTCGCGGTACCGGGCATCGTGCTCGCCACCATCTTCGTCACCTTTCCCTTCGTCGCGCGTGAATTGATCCCGCTGATGCAGGATCAGGGCAATGGCGACGAGGAGGCGGCGATTTCGCTCGGCGCTTCCGGCTGGCAGACCTTCTGGTATGTCACGCTGCCCAATATCAAATGGGGACTGCTTTACGGCGTGCTGCTCTGCAATGCCCGCGCCATGGGCGAGTTCGGCGCCGTCTCCGTCGTGTCAGGCCATATTCGCGGCGAGACCAACACCATGCCGCTGCATGTGGAAATCCTCTATAATGAGTACAATATGGGCGCGGCCTTCGCGGTGGCGACGCTGCTCGCCGGTCTGGCGCTCGTCACGCTCATTCTCAAAACCATTCTCGAACTACGCTTTGGCGCGGGCAACGCAGCCGGCAAGCATTGAAAGGCATCTTCATGGAAGTGAAAGTTTCCGGCATCACCAAGCAGTTCGACCGCTTTCCGGCGCTGAACGACGTGTCGCTCGACATTCGTTCCGGCGAGTTGATCGCGCTGCTCGGTCCTTCCGGTTCTGGCAAGACGACGCTGCTGCGTCTGATCGCCGGCCTCGAACAGCCGACGCAGGGCCAGATTTTCTTCGGCAACGAGGATGCGTCCCACCGCACGGTGCAGGAACGCAATGTCGGTTTCGTGTTCCAGCACTATGCGCTGTTCCGCCATATGACGGTGGCCGACAATATCGCCTTCGGCCTCAAGGTGCGCCCCTCCGCCAACCGCCCGCCGAAAGCCGAGATCCGCAAACGCGTATCCGAACTTCTCGACATGGTGCATCTCTCCGGTCTTGAAAAGCGCTATCCAACCCAGCTTTCCGGCGGCCAACGCCAGCGCGTGGCGCTCGCCCGTGCTGTCGCCATCGAGCCGAAGGTCCTGCTTCTCGATGAACCCTTCGGCGCGCTCGATGCCAAGGTGCGCAAGGAGCTGCGCCGCTGGCTGCGCGAATTCCACGACCGCACCGGCCACACCACCGTTTTCGTCACCCACGATCAGGAAGAAGCACTGGAACTGGCAGACCGCGTCGTCGTCATGAGCCAAGGCAAGATCGAACAGGTCGGCACGGCCGATGACGTCTATGACACGCCGAATTCTCCCTTCGTCTTCTCCTTCATCGGCGAATCCTCCAGCCTGCCGGTGACGATCCGCGACGGCCATGTGCTGTTCCAGGGCGAAAGCATCGGCATTGATGAGGGTGGCACGGGCGAGGGCGAGCTGTTCTTCCGCCCGGAAGATGTGGTGCTGACGGACGAGAAGGACGCACTTTACGGCAAGGTCACCACCTGTCGCCGCCTTGCCGGCACCCGTATCGCCGAAATCGACATCGCCAATAACGGCCATGAACCCTATCACCTCGAAATCGAAGTGCCGCTCAACGCCGCCGTCGCCGTGGGCGCGGAACTGCGCTTCCGCCCGACGCGGTGGAAGGTGTTTGGCAAGAAGTAGGGGAGATGCGGCTGCGATTGGCAGCCGGTGGTTTGCGCCTATCCTCAGTTCCCCGTCATACCGGCCTTGAACCGGTATCCAGCCAGCCCAAGTCCTTGGGCTGAAAAGGCTGCTCTCGTCGCTCAGACGCGTGGCGGCTGGATGCCGGGTCAAGCCTGGCATGACGGAAGGGGCGTGTCACGCGTACAACGAGGCGTCGAATTTACAGCGCTGATTTATCCCACACTCTCATTCCTGTGCCTGTCACAGGAATCCAGCCGGCGCGCGTCTGCGCGGCGAAAAAGACTCTTCCCAGCCCAAAGACTTGGTCTGGCTGGATCTCTGTGACAAGCACAGAGATGAGGGAGGGTGATGCACAGAGATAAGCCAAGCATACGTACCCGCACATAACCCCAGAAACGGAAAAGGGCCGCCGAAGCGACCCTTCCATGAGTTTGGTCTTGTTTACAGACCCGGGACTGTTTCTCAACGTTCCGAAGGTAAGGCTCATTACGCCGAGGGCTGCCCCGTCGCAAAACCACCCTTTCCATTGCCTGCACCAGAGACCGAAATCTCACTAGACATTGGATCACCTCCTTCCGATACGTTGAACATAACTAGAAGGTAGTACGATTCGTCAGTAATGCAAGGGGTGTTGCTTTTAACCGCCGCTCGGCGACTATGCTGCATCTGCAGCATTCACGTCGAATTCGAAGTGAATGCTGTCATAGGCAAACTCGATGCCGGCCTCGTTCCGATCGATAATGCCCGCATGGAGGAGCGTCGTCACATCGCGATGAACTGCCTGCACATCCCGTCCAACCCGGCGGGCAACTTCGCGGATCGAGAGCGTTCCCTGTCCGGCAAGGGCCTTGATGATGGCAAGCCGCAGCGGCGCCAGAATACGGTGCAGATCCTCATAGCTCGAAAATTCGACGGATGGTTTTGCTTCCACCGGTTTTCCGGACATTGCCAGATTGCCAGCGGCAACAAAGCGGTTCTTGATATCCTTGATCGTGCTGAGACGTACCGTGAGTGCCGTCATGACAAAATCCTTTCCATATCCGCCTGAAATGCATCGAACAGCGCTTCGAGCGTGGTGAAGGGGATAGCATCTTCACGCCCGTCCATATGACGATGATCGCCCTTGCCGCGCTCATTGTCGTAACGCAGAACACATTCCCCTTTTATCACCAGCGCCAGCCGGTATTTGAAGGGATGGGCGCTGCCGGGAACGGGCTCGGGAAGATGCCACAGGACAACCTCGAAAAAGGCCGTCTCATCGATCACTTTACGGGGTTTCTCGAGCAGAACGGCCTTCATGTTGTTATTCATGACAACGCGCTAGCCCGTTGTCAATAAAAACAACGGGCGCGTTCAAAGTGTCACGACACCTTCATCACGATCTTGCCGATATGATTGCTGCTTTCCATCAGCCGGTGTGCGTCCACGACCTCGTCCAGCGTGAACACCCGGTTGATAACAGGTGCAACTTTTCCGTTTTCGATCAGCGGCCAGACCTGCTCGACAAGCTCATCGCGGATGGCGCGCTTCTCGTCCGCGGTGCGGGGGCGCATGGTGGAGCCGGTGACGGTGAGGCGTTTGACCATGATCGGTCTCAGGTCGACCTTCTCGGCTGTCGCACCACCCAGAAAGGCGATGATGGAGAGGCAGCCATCCTTGGCGAGTGCCGCAAGGTTCTTTTCGAAATAGGCCGCACCGATCATGTCGAGAACCACATCGACGCCCTCGCCGCCGGTTTCGGATTTCACGATTTCGGCGAAATCCTCCTCGCGGTAGTTGATCGCGCGCTTGGTGCCGAGTTTCACGCAGGCTTCGCATTTTTCCGCTGAGCCTGCCGTGGCATAGACCTCCGCGCCAAAGGCTTTGGCAAGCTGGATCGCCGTTGTACCGATGCCACTGGTGCCGCCGTGGATGAGCACGGTCTCACCTTCTGTCAGGCCCGCCATCTGGAAGAGATTGGCCCAGACGGTGAAAAAGGTTTCCGGCAGTGCGGCGGCTTTGACGGCATCATAGCCTTTGGGGAAGGGCAGGGCCTGCCCGGCGGGAACGGCGCAATATTGCGCATAACCGCCGCCATTGGCGAGTGCGCAGACCTTGTCGCCCGGCTTGAATTCGGTGACGCCTTCACCGAGTGCGACAACCTCGCCGGCGATTTCCAGCCCAAGGATAGGACTTGCACCTTTTGGCGGCGGATAGATGCCCTGTCTCTGCGCGACGTCGGGACGGTTGACCCCCGCCGCCTCGACCTTCACAAGGATCTCGCCCTTGGCGGGTTTCGGCAAAGGCGCCTGTGAGGGCCGCATCACCTCCGGGCCGCCATGGGACGGCAGGTCGATGAAGCGCATCATTTCGGGCAGGGTCTTGGTATCGGACATGGGCAGGGGCAACTCCTCACTAGTCGGCGTTACCTGAAGATGTAGGTCAGATGTGCGCTTGAGGGAAGGAGGCCGTTTGTCGCTGGTGTCAATTTGCCTCGCCGAATACCCTGACGACGAGGCCGCCTTCGTTTTCCTTCGCGGCCGCCTTGACGCCGGCAATCTCGCTGCCGATCCTTTCGGGATTGGCGATGATCGACCCCTTCGACAAGGTGAGGACGCCGATGGAGCAGCGCAGCAGCGCAAAGTCCCGTTCATTGCCGTTGCGGTCCTGGCCCTTCATGCATCCGGCGGCACGGTCTTCGTCGGAATAGAGCCCGGCGACGTCGTCGTGAAAATCGCTGAGCAGCCGCTCGAGGATTTCCGTCAGTTCCTCCACCGACCAGTCACGCACGCCGATGAAAAAGTCGTCGCCGCCAATATGGCCAAGGAAGCAGTCGCCGGCGAAGAAATAACGGCGCATCAGTGCCGAAAACAGGGTGATGGCGTGGTCGCCGGCGTTGAAGCCATATTTGTCGTTGAAGGGTTTGAAATTATCGAAGTCGCAATAACAAAAGAAGCGCGTCTCGTCGCCGTCGCTGCAGCTGTCGGCAATGAAGCCGCCAATCGCACGGTTGCCGGGCAGCGCCGTCAGCGGGTTCTGGTCCTGCGCCATCTTCAGCTGTTTTTCATTGATGACCTTGATGAGCGAGGCGGCGGAAACGATGCCAGCATAACGCATGTTTTCGGTCAGGATGATGCAGGCGCTGCCGCCCATGCTGGCGAACATGTTCATCAGCTGGTCCGCATCCGCATCGAGGCCGACGATCGGCGCGGGATCGACGAAATGGGAAATGGTGCGCTCATAAATCTTGTTCTTGAGCAGATCGCGGCCAAAGGGCCGGTAGATATATTCCTTGAGGTGATATTCGTTGATGACGCCGCGCGGTTCGCCATTGGCGTTGAGAACCGGGAAGAAAGCCTGCTGCGGGTTTCTGCGGAACAGTTCGAAGACGCTGTCGACGCTGTCATGTTCGAACACGGTGGGAAGGCGCTCGATTTCCCGGCGGATCAGAATCTCGTCCAGCGTCTGGCTGTTGCGCCGCGCCACGCCCATGCGGTTGAGGTGCGGAAAACTCTCGGGCAATTCGCTGGTGAAGACCGTCGGCTTGGCGATCAGCCAGCCCTGCACCAGATCGACGCCGAATTCGCGGCAGGAGAGGAATTCCGCTTCCGTTTCGATACCTTCCGCAATCACCCTGACGCCGAGAACATGGGCGATGTTGACGATGTTGCGCACCAGATGTTGCTTGCGGGGAAGATGGTCGATACCGGAGATGAAATGCCGGTCGATCTTGAGGTAATCAAGCGGGAAATCGCAGAGCAGCTTCATTTCGCCGTGGCCGGCGCCGAAATCGTCGATCGCCAGCTTGAAGCCTTCCTTGCGCATGCGGGCGATCAGCGACGTGAATTCCGGCACGCTGGTATTGTCGAACCGTTCGGAAAGCTCAAAGCAGATGGAGGAGGCGGGAATGCCCGCCCGGGCCAGATGGCCGACGAGCTTGTCGAGAATGACATCGCCATGCGGAATGAGCCGCACATCGAGATTGAGGAAAAGCGTGGCGGAGGAGAAGTCGGGCAGGGTGGAAAATTTCGCGAGCGCCCGGCTTGCCAGCATCTGCTCGAAGGCCTTCAGTTCGCCATCCTCGGCGGCCTGGTCGAGAAGCGCCAGCGGATTGGAAAAACCAAGCCGGTCATGGCCGCGCATCAGCGATTCATAACCGAAAATCGTGCCCGTCGTCGCCTCGACAATCGGCTGGAACGCCGTTTCCAGCACCAGCTTCGCCATGGGAAACATCTGCCCGGAGGCAAAACGCCTGATGACATCGTTCTCTAGCGCGACGGCTTGCATTTCTGTTCTCCGCTACTGTCCGTCCCCTTGATGGCTAACCCCCAGGGGATCCTGTCTCTTTTGCGGAGAACAATCGCAGATCACAGGTCAACAAAAGCTTTCACGACTATGAAGCTTTAATGAACGTTTTGTAACGGCCCCGTGCAATTACACGGGCCGCAGCGCCGGGTCTCATGCGCGGCGGATATGCCCGCTGTGAGCGGCATAAAGCTCCGCCACGTTCACACGTTCCCGGTCCGCCTCGACGGGCTGTGTGGACTTTGCGCCCGTGCCATGTGCGGCCGATGCCGCCCATAATCTCAGCGCTTCCCTCACAACCTCGCTGCCGGAAGCATAAGCCCCGCAGTTCACGGCTTCGCGCATTCTCGCTGCCTGTTCCGGGGAAATCGATACTGTTACCATTGGCATGATATCACTCCCTTAACCGTCGTGAAAATTCTGGCAGGCTTCATGAGAAGGCTGCCATTACGGTCTATGTGCGGGCGTTCTTGTGTTTTCGTCTGGCGCCGCTTCCAGCGAAATTTGTATCACCAGACACCCTAGCACGAAACGCGTCTCATTCCCAATTCGCAGTATATCACGGTTTAGTTTTTCCCCCGTGAGACCGCTGGGGCACGGAGATTCCAAGCCGCCTCGCGTGCTTCCTGACGATCATAGCGACGGCCCGCGGTGGAAAATATGATCCATCGCAAATCCGCGACATAAAATGGCGCATTTTTTATTGATTGATCAGTCAATCAAGAATAATTTGCCATCCATCAAGGAGACGCTTATGCCCAAGATCGGAATGGAGCCTCTGCGCCGCAAGGCGCTTGTGGATGCGGCGTTGCGCACCATAGGCCACCATGGTTCACTGAATGTGACAATGTCTGATATCGCCCGGGAAGCGGGCGTGTCGGCGGCGCTGGCGCATCATTATTTCGGCAGCAAGCAGCAGCTGCTTCTGGAAACCATTCGCAGCCTGCTGCGTGATCTCAGGCGCGATGCCGTGGCGGCGCTGATCCGCGCCTCCGGTCCGCGTGAAAAGCTGAGCGCCATCGTGCATGTCTCCTTCCAGAGCGATCAGTTCACGCCCGAAACGGTGGCGGCATGGCTCGCCTTTTACGTCGAGGCGCAGCGCTCGGAAGAAACGCGCCGCCTGCTGGTCATTTATTCCCGCCGCCTGCGCTCCAATCTCATGGCGAGCCTCAACCGGCTCTGCCCGCCCGACGATGCCGCACGCATCGCCGAAGGGGCAGCGGCGCTAATTGATGGGCTTTATATCAGGCACAGCCTGCGTTCCGCCCCGCTTGGCCTTGCTTCCGCGCCGGCGCTTGTCGAGGACTATTTCGACATGCAGCTCAAATCTTTTCCCGATGGACAGCGCGCCAAGCCGTCCATCCGCACTCTCTAGGAGACTTCGACATGACCATTGCGACACCGCTCAAGGCGCAGCCGAAAGCCTCGCATTTCATCGACGGGGATTATGTCGAGGACAATACCGGCACGCCGTTCGAGAGCATCTTCCCTGCAACGGGCGAGGTGATTGCAAAACTGCATGCGGCAACGCCGGCCATCGTCGAGCGCGCCATCGCCTCGGCCAAGCGCGCCCAGAAGGAATGGGCGGCGATGAGCCCCATGGCCCGCGGCCGTATCCTCAAGCGCGCCGCCGATATCATGCGTGAACGCAACGATGCGCTGTCCACGCTCGAGACGCTGGATACCGGCAAGCCCATTCAGGAAACCATCGTCGCCGATCCCACCTCCGGCGCCGATGCCTTCGAGTTTTTTGGCGGCATCGCACCTTCCGCGCTGAATGGCGATTACATCCCGCTCGGCGGTGATTTCGCCTATACCAAGCGCGTGCCGCTCGGCGTCTGCGTTGGCATCGGCGCATGGAACTATCCGCAGCAGATCGCCTGCTGGAAGGCCGCCCCGGCACTCGTCGCCGGCAATGCCATGGTCTTCAAACCTTCGGAAAACACCCCGCTCGGTGCCTTGAAGATTGCCGAAATTCTGATCGAGGCCGGCCTGCCCAAGGGTCTCTTCAACGTCATTCAGGGCGATCGCGATACCGGGCCGCTTCTGGTGAACCACCCTGACGTCGCCAAGGTTTCTCTCACCGGCTCGGTTCCGACCGGCCGCAAAGTAGCCGCCGCCGCTGCCGGGCATCTGAAACATGTGACGATGGAACTCGGCGGCAAGTCGCCGATGATTGTCTTTGACGACGCCGATATTGAAAGCGCCGTCGGTGGGGCCATGCTCGGCAACTTCTATTCCTCGGGCCAGGTCTGCTCCAACGGCACGCGCGTCTTCGTGCAGAAAAAGGCAAAGGCCCGCTTCCTCGAAAACCTGAAAAGCCGCACCGAGGCGATGATCCTCGGCGACCCCCTCGATTATGCCACCCATCTCGGCCCGCTGGTCTCCAAGGCCCAGCAGGAGAAGGTTCTGTCCTATATCGAAAAGGGCAAGGCGGATGGTGCCACGCTGATTACCGGCGGCGGCATTCCCAACAATGTCCCGGGCGAGGGCGCCTATGTGCAGCCGACCGTGTTCGCAGATGTGACCGACGACATGACCATCGCCCGCGAGGAAATCTTCGGGCCCGTCATGTGCGTGCTGGATTTCGAAGATGAAGACGAGGTCCTCGCCCGCGCCAACGCCACCGAATTCGGACTGGCCGGCGGCGTCTTCACCGCCGACCTCGCCCGCGCTCACCGTGTGGTGGACCGGCTGGAGGCGGGCACGCTGTGGATCAACACGTATAATCTCTGCCCGGTGGAGATACCCTTCGGCGGCTCGAAACAATCCGGCTTCGGCCGCGAGAATTCGGCGGCGGCGCTGGAGCATTATAGCGAGTTGAAGACGGTTTATGTGAGCACGGGGAAGGTGGACGCGCCTTATTGAGGGTTGGAGGGGGGTAAGCCCCACCCGAATACATTCATCGGAACCGAAGCCCCCAGTGGAGCAAACAATGCAAGCAGATTACGTCATCGTCGGCTCCGGCTCCGCAGGCTCCGCCATCGCCTACCGCCTATCGGAAGACGGCCGTTATTCCGTCATCGTCATCGAGGCTGGCGGTTCCGATTTCGGACCCTTCATCCAGATGCCGGCGGCGCTCGCTTGGCCGATGAGCATGAAGCGCTACAATTGGGGTTATCTCTCCGAGCCCGAGCCAAATCTAGGTAACCGCAGGATTACAGCGCCGCGCGGAAAAGTCATCGGCGGCTCGTCCTCCATCAACGGCCTCGTTTACGTGCGCGGCCATGCCGAGGATTTCAATCGCTGGGAAGAACTCGGTGCGCATGGCTGGGCCTATGCGGATGTGCTGCCTTACTTCAAGCGCATGGAACACAGCCATGGCGGCGAAGAGGGCTGGCGCGGCACGGATGGACCGCTGCATGTGCAGCGCGGGCCGGTCAGCAATCCGCTGTTCCACGCCTTCATTCAGGCGGGCGCACAGGCCGGTTTCGAACTGACGGACGACTATAACGGCTCCAAGCAGGAAGGTTTCGGCCTGATGGAGCAGACCATCCACAATGGCCGCCGCTGGTCGGCCGCCAATGCCTATCTGAAACCGGCGCTAAAGCGCGGCAACGTCACTCTGGTCAATGGTTTTGCCCGCAAGGTGGTCATCGAGAATGGCCGTGCCGTGGGTGTCGAGATCGAGCGCAGGGGTGGGATTGAAACCATCAAGGCCAATCGCGAGATCATCGTTTCAGCCTCCTCCTTCAACTCGCCGAAACTGTTGATGCTGTCGGGCATCGGCCCCGCCGCGCATCTGAAAGACATGGGCATCGAGGTGAAGGCGGATCGTCCCGGTGTCGGGGCAAATCTTCAGGACCATATGGAGTTTTATTTCCAGCAGGTCTCCACCAAGCCCGTCTCGCTCTATTCCTGGCTGCCCTGGTTCTGGCAGGGCGTGGCCGGTGCGCAATGGCTGCTGTCGAAAGGCGGGCTCGGCGCCTCCAACCAGTTCGAGGCCTGCGCCTTCCTGCGCTCCGCACCCGGTCTGAAACAGCCTGATATCCAGTATCATTTCCTGCCCGTCGCTATTTCCTATGACGGCAAGGCGGCAGCAAAAAGCCATGGTTTTCAGGCGCATGTGGGCTACAACCTGTCGAAATCGCGCGGCAACGTCACGCTTCGCTCCGCCGATCCGACGGATGATCCGGTCATTCGCTTTAACTATATGAGCCACCCCGAAGACTGGGAAAAATTCCGCCATTGCGTGCGCCTGACGCGCGAGATTTTCGGCCAGAAGGCCTTTGACGATTTTCGCGGGCCGGAAATCCAGCCGGGGGAAAACATCGAGACCGACGAACAGATCGACGCCTTTTTGCGCGAGCATCTGGAAAGCGCTTATCACCCCTGCGGCACCTGTCGGATGGGCGACAGGAACGACCCCATGGCCGTCGTCGATCCCGAATGCCGGGTGATCGGCGTGGAGGGCTTAAGGGTCGCCGACAGCTCGATCTTCCCGCATGTGACCTACGGCAACCTCAATGGCCCCTCGATCATGACCGGCGAAAAAGCGGCTGATCACATCCTCGGCAAAACCCCGCTGCCGCGTTCCAACCAGGAGCCGTGGGTGAACCCGCGCGCGGCCGTCAGCGACCGGTGAGGATCAATGATAGTCATCCTCGCGCTGGTGGCGGATCGCGAGGATTGTTACTTTCTCGGCACTTTCTATCTCAAAAAGAACGACATAGCCTGAGGAGCCAAATGGAATAAGAAACTCCCTCAGAAAGGGATTTTCTGCATCTACTTTCCGGCAGCTGAGCGGAAAATCCGCAAGTGCGGCAATTCCTTTTTCGATGGCCCTGTAGGCTCGCTTCGCCGCATATTTGTCCTGGCGAAGGAGATGTGCATAGAGGCGTGTTATATTGTCGCGCGCTCTGTCGGCAAGAAAAACCTGAAATGTCACTTGTCGTTGTCTTCAGCAAGCTTTTCGTCAAGCATAGCCTTCAGCTCTGCAAGAACGTCCTCGGCTTTGTGATAGACGCCCGTTCGCTTGGATTCTTCGCGCGCTGCAAGCCCCTGCTTGATGAACTCCGCCTGAGATTTACGGATTTCCACCTGCTTGCGCACGGCTTCTTCCATAAATGCCGAGAGCGTCTCGCCGTCCTTCAGCACGCTTTCGGCTGCCTCGCGAAAATCCGCTGTCACCCGCAGCGAAGGAATTGTTGCTGTTTTCATGGATCGTCTCTCTGCGTTGCAATTGCGATGCATAAGATCGGTCATCGGCAGTGATAAGTCAAATGCAAAACCTTGCAATCGCGGGCCTTGAGGCAGATAAACGGGCTTAACGTCTGCCGAACACCAATCACCGATCCGGATCGCCATGCCCGCCGATTACAAGAAGTTGAAGATGCTCCGCCGTTCCCGCGTCGTGTGGGGCTCCTGGCGGGTCTGGAAGCCGAGGGCGGTTTTCTGGGTTGGCGCGATTGCGGTCGGCCTTATCAGTGTCGGTTTTGCCTGGGCGGCGGATCGCGCCCAGTATCTTTTCTTTGCGGCTACATCCGTAGGCGAATGGGCATTTCTGCTGCCGCTGATCATCACGCCGCTCGGTTTCACGCTCTGCGCCTGGCTTGCAATCTCGGTTTTTCCCAATGCCGGTGGCAGCGGCATTCCGCAGGCAATTGCCGCGCGGCACCTGCGCGACGATGGAGATCGTTCGCGGCTGCTGTCGCTGAAACTCGCTTTCGGCAAGGTGGTGCTGACGGTGGCCGGTCTTCTCTCCGGCGCTTCCATCGGCCGTGAGGGACCGACCGTTCAGGTCGGGGCCTCCATCATGTTGCAGGCGGCCCGTTGGGGCGGCATGGCGCAGGCCAAGGGTCTCATTCTCGCCGGCTCGGCAGCCGGCATCGCGGCGGCTTTCAATACGCCGCTGGCGGGCATCGTCTTCGCCATCGAGGAAATGAGCAAGACCTATGAATCCCGCGCGAACGGCCTCGTTCTCACTGCCGTCATCCTGTCGGGCCTCGCCTCGTTGGCGCTGGTCGGCAGCTATACTTATTTCGGCACCAGTTCGGTCATGGCGAAAACGATGATGGACTGGCTGCTGGTGCTGATCTGCGGTGTTGGCGGCGGCGCATTCGGGGCGCTGTTCAGCGCCGGGGCCCTGCGTCTGTCCGCGCGTATCCGCCGTTTTGCCCAGACCATGCCGCTGAAGCGGATGCTGGCGGTCGCCGCCGCCTGCGGCCTTGCCTCCGCCGTGATCGGCATTGCGACAGGCGGAGCGACCTTCGGAACGGGCTACGAACAGGCACGCGCCGCAATCGAAGGCGAGGCCGCGCCAGCCTTCTTCTTCATCGAAAAGCTGGGGGCGACGTTTCTTGCCATGATGTCGGGCATCCCAGGCGGCATCTTCGCGCCGTCCCTGTCGGTGGGGGCGGGGTTCGGCAGCACCATGGCCGACCTGCTCGGCACCAGCATCGGTCTCGGCGCGATCGTCGGCATGGCGGGATATTTCGCCGGCGTGGTGCAGGCGCCGATGACGGCCTTTGTCATCATTCTCGAAATGACCGGCAATCACGAAGGCGTCATTCCCATCATGGTTGCGGCTATGCTCGGATATCTGACCTCGCGTCTTTTCTCGCGGGAGCCGCTTTATCACGGCCTGTCGCGCGTCTTCATCGCCCAGAGCATCCGCGCCCGGCGCGCCGCTCAGGCCAGCGAAACGTGACGGCTTACGCCCGGATTCCCGCGACGCCGAAATAACCGAGCCCCGGTATTTTAATTCCCGGCCGGCCGAAATCGATGCCGGCGACGAGGCCGAGGAAATTGACCTCGAAACCGCTGCGCGCGCCGGCTGAAACGCCGAACAGGCCGCCAAGCGAGACGCTCGCATCCTTCCAGTCATCGGCAATGTGATAAAACGCGCCGTCCGGCAGATAGTCGCGGCCGACCGCATCCGGCGGCAGCACGACGCCCAGTTCCGGCACGCTGCGCAGCACATGGGCGACGAAGGTGTTGGAGTTGGGGCCGGGATAGATGCGGTAACCACCCGGCTTGCCATAGGGATAGTCGGCAATGGCCTTCTCGATCTTCGGGATCAGCCGCTCGGCTTCCGTACCATGAATGGCAACCACCTCGCGCGGAACATTCGAATACCAGAAGGCATCCGCCGCATAGCCATTATGCCGGATAGGCGTGCCCCAGCCCACCTTGTCGTAGCGGTCATAGGTGGTGGCACCGGGTTTCTTCAGCACGACCCAGGCATGGCTGGCGACGGAACCCTTGAACCCTCCCGTCATGGCGGAAAAGACGTACACGGCCGCTTGCCCGTCTTTTGTGGCTTGCGGCAATATTCCGGAGGAAGACCAGCGTGCGCTGTTCCAGCCGCGTGGGTGGTCTTTCATCGCCCATAAGCCCGCCGAGGCCAAAGCCGGCAGCAGATAGATAACGGCAATCGCCAGCAGCAGACGTTTTGCGAATTTCACTGATAGCCCCGTGCATCGAAAAATCAATTGCGGTATCAACAACATAAAATCAGAATTTTTTGAGGCTGAGAGAATGAACAATTCCGTTACCGTCGAAGTGACCCGAGGCAATCTCGTCGAAAGCCGCCATCAGGGTCTTGCCGTGGTGGTGGATGGCGATGGTGGGGTGCTGTTTTCTGCCGGCGATATCGAGCGCGGCATCTTCCCGCGTTCCGCCTGCAAGGCCATGCAGGCGCTGCCGCTGGTGGAGAGCGGTGCGGCGGATGCCTATGGTTTCGGCAACCGCGAGCTGGCGCTGGCCTGCTCCTCCCATTCCGGTGAAGACGCTCATGCGGAACTCGCCGCTGCCATGCTTGCGAAAGCGGGCCGGGATGTCGACACGCTGGAATGCGGCGCGCACTGGTCGTCGGACCAGAAGACCATCATCCATCAGGCCCGCACGCTGGAAAAGCCGACGGCGCTCCACAATAATTGCTCCGGCAAACATTCCGGTTTCATCTGCGCCTGCTGCCACACCGGCACGGATCCGAAAGGGTATGTCGGTTACGATCATCCCCTCCAGCGGCAAATCCGTGCCACGATGGAGAGCCTGACGGGGGCGGCGCTCGGCCATGACAATTGCGGCGTGGATGGTTGCTCGATTCCCACCTATGCCGTGCCGCTCAAGGGGCTGGCGCATGGTTTCGCCAAAATGGCGACGGGCAGGGGGCTCGAGGCAGAACGCGCGAAAGCCTCGCGCCGCCTCTTCGAGGCCTGCATGGCGGAACCCTTTTATGTCGCGGGCACCGGCCGCGCCTGCACCAGGCTGATGCAGATCGCACCGGGCAAGATTTTCGCCAAGACCGGCGCTGAAGGTGTCTTTGTGGCGGCTCTGCCGGAAAAGGGCATTGCCATGGCGGTGAAATGCGAGGACGGCACCACGCGCGCGGCCGAAGCCATGGTCTCGGCATTGCTAGCCCGCTATTTTGATGAGGGCAGCGCTGAGCAGCAGGCTCTGACAGGCATGGCCAACCGGCAGATGCGCAACTGGAACGGCATCCATGTCGGTGATGTCAGAGTCGTCGGGCTGTAAAATCCGGCATCAAAAAACACGATAAAACCTTTGACGCCGCCGGTTGCCGGCACGATGATGGCTTGCCCTGCGCGTGATGGCCGACTCCCGGCCACCGGCAAGGCCCGGCGTCCGCAGCAAGAGGAAGTGGGCGCCTTCATTGTCCTGGAGGTCGCATATCCATGTTTACCCTGTTTTTCTCCCCCGGTTCCTGCTCCCGCGCCAGCCATATCGTGCTTGAGGAATCCGGCCTGCCTTACACGGCCCACCGCGTCAATTTCGCCGAGGGCGAACAGCGCTCCGAGACATTTTTGAAGATCAATCCAAAAGGCCGCGTGCCGGCGCTTGCCACCGCAAGCGGCGTGCTAACCGAGACGCCCGCCATCCTCGCCTTCATCGCCCAGATGACGCCGGAGAAGAAGCTCGCACCGCTTGACGATCCCTTCGAATTCGCGCTGATGCAGTCCTTCAACGCCTTCATCTCCTCCACCGTGCATGTCGCCCATGCCCATGGCCGGCGCGGAAGCCGTTGGGCGAGTGAGGATAGCTCGCTTGCAGACATGAAGGCCAAGGTGCCGAAAAACATGGGTGATTGCTTCGAGCTAATCGAACACGGCATGCTGCGCGGCCCATGGGTTCTGGGTACGGCCTATTCGGTTGCCGATCCCTATCTCTTCGTCATGTCCGGCTGGCTGGAAAGCGACGGTGTGGATATTGCCCGCTTCCCGAGAGTGCACGACCACTTCCGCCGCATGAACGACCGTCCGGCGGTGCAGCGGGCGCTGGAGGGTGAGAGGGGCTGAGCTTGCGATAGGCAAACAAAGTTCCAAGCTGGCTCCGTCGCTAACGTGCCTGCCTTCTTGAGAAGGGGCTCCCTTTCCCTCATCCCTGTGCTTGTCACAGGGATCCAGCCAGCCCAAGTCCTTGGGCTGAGAGGAGTCTTTCCGCCGCGCAGACGCGCGTCGGCTGGATTCCTGTGACGAGCACAGGAATGAGGGCGCAGAGAGTGTGCCGGCGGCGTTTTCTCTCGTTTACGCCGCCTCGGCCGCGCGCGTATCCCACATGGTCTTGAACGCCGTGCGCGCCTGGCAGCGGGTGAGCCAGGCCTTCACCGCCGGATGGGCGTCAAACAGCGGCTGGTGACCCTGCGCATAACGAACGATTTCCGCTGCATTGAGGTCGGCCACGGTGAAACGGTCTCCCACCAGGTAATCATGGGTGGCGAGATGCTGCTCCAGCACCCGGAACGGGCGCTTCAGCAGGCGGGCGGCAACATCGATCACCGCTTTGCCGCTGTCGCTTTCCGACAGGCCTTCGGCGATGGCGGAGGAAATTTTCAGCGAGTTGGTCTCGATTTCGGTTGCGGCAAAGAAAGACCATTGCAGCATCGCCGCATCTTCCTTCAGATCGACCGGGGCGAGCGGCCCGCCATATTTGCGCACCAGATAGAGATTGATGGCCATGGATTCATAAAGCACCATGCCGTCATCCTCGATGCAGGGAATGGTACCCATCGGGTTGACGGCGAGAAACGCGGGCGACAGCGTGTTGAGCGGCGCATCAGTGGCGAGCGGATCGGCAAGGCGGCGCGCCTGAATGACAGGCACATGTTTGAATTCTATGCCGAGTTCCCCCGCCAGCCACAATGTGCGCGTGGCGCGGGAACGGTAGACACCGTAAATCGTCAACATCGAAATTACCCCTTGAAACCTGTTCGATCGCGGCACGTTACGGTCTCGTCGTTTTAAAGTGAAGTTGTGGATGTCAGGTGCAACTATGATTTTTTCTGATCGGTGAGCACGTCCGCATCCGGCGAAAGCCGGTTTTCAAAACGGTCGATGAAGCGCTCGAACAGGCGGGCGAATGCCTCCACATCCTCTGCCGGCCAGCCATCCATCACATCCTCGATGACGCTCATCTTGGTCCGGCGCATTTCCTGTAAAAGACTGGTGCCAAGCGGCGTGATCTCGACGATGCTGCGGCGGCCATCCTCCTGCGAGACGCCCCGTTTCAGCAGGCCGCGCCCGACCATATCAGCAACGACACGGCTACCGCGCGAGGGATCGATGCGCATGCCCTCGGCAATCGCACCGACGGTGACATCGCCTTCGGCCCGGCGCAGAATATCGAGAACATCGATATGGGAGAGTTCGAGACCCGGAGCGAGCTTGGCAAGCGCCATGCGGCCGATGATGCGGCGGCCGATCATGATGCGCATGCGCGTCATCGTATTGCCGATCCGCTTGATGTCCTCGGGCAAATCCTCGTTCCAGTCTTCCTCGCTCGCCACGCTCCGCCGCTCCTTTCGATGCTGGTTTCCGATCACATTTAGCGCTGATAGCACAGATGTCAAAAACTTGACATTGACATATATGTGCTGATAGCACACAAATTGTCGCAGCAAAATCGCCGGAACTCAACGAGATTTTTCATGGATATGTCCACCGCCCCCGTGGCGCCGCTTGTGTCGGATCACCGCCGCAGGCTCATCGTCTTTCTGTTTCTGATGCTGGCCATGTTCATGGCCACCCTCGACAACCAGATCGTCTCGACAGCGCTGCCCACCATCGTCGGCGAATTCGGCGCACTGGAGCGTTTCGGCTGGATCGGCTCGGCCTATCTTCTGGCGACCAGCGCGGTCATGCCCGTTTATGGCAAGCTCGGCGATCTCTTCGGCCGCAAATATGTGATGATCGCGGCGGTTGTCATCTTTACGCTGGGTTCGCTCGCCTGCGGTCTCGCCTGGTCGATGGATAGCCTGATTGCCGCCCGCGTGCTGCAGGGGCTTGGCGGCGGCGGCATCATGGTGTCGATCTTCTCCGTTAATGCGGATCTGTTCGAGCCGCGCGAACGCGCCCGCTACCAGAGCTATTCCAGCCTCACCATCATGGCCTCGGGTAGTGTCGGCCCGATCCTCGGCGGCACGATGAGTGACCTGTTCGGATGGCGGTCGATCTTCCTCATCAACCTGCCGCTCGGCATTATCGTCATTGCAGGTCTGGCGCTGATGCTGCCTTACCGGCGCCCGGCGCGACAGCCGAAGATCGATTATCTCGGCGCGGTCCTTCTGGCGGCCACCATTGCCAGCGTAGTGTTCTGGGCCGATAGCAGCGAATTGTTCGGCTCGCTGATCGCCGGCCCCAGCCTCGGCATTATCGCCTTTGCCGTGATCGCCGCTTTCCTGTGGGTGCAGGTGGAGCGCCGCGCGCCGGAACCCGTCGTGCCGCTGCGCCTCTTCAAGGACAGCACTTTTCCGCTGCTGATGATCGTGTCGCTGACCAGCGGCGGCATCGGCATCGGCATGGTCAATTATTATGCCCTGTTCCTGCAAACGACCACTGGCCTTTCGCCCTCCCATGCCGGCCTGTTCTTCATCGCCGTCACCGGCGGCATCGTCATGGGTTCGCTTTCTGCCGGCCGGCTGATTTCGATCACCGGCGTCTACAAGCCTTTCTCTGTGGCGGGCCTCACCATCAATGTCCTCGTCATGCTGCTCTTCACGCAGATGCATGCCGGAACGCCGCTTTGGCTGATCGCGGTGCTGATGCTCGCGCAGGGTTTCGCCGTCGGCCTCGGCCAGCAGGCTCCCATCATCGGCGTGCAGAATTCCGCTCCCAAGGCCGATATCGGCGCGGCGAGCGGCGCGGTCACCTTGACCCGCATGGGTGGTGCCGCCATCGCCATTTCGGTCTATGGCGCGATCGTCTCGTCGAGCCTTAAAGGTGTCGCGATCGATATTCCGGGTGTCGGCAGGATCGAGGAACTGACACCGAAAATGCTCGCCGAACTGCCCGCCGCCTCCCAGGCCGCCGTCGCCTCGCTCTATTCGGATGCGTTTACGCCGCTGTTCTTCGCGGCCGCCGCCACTGCGGCGATTGGTCTTGCCGCGGCGCTGATGCTGAAACCGGTGCGCCTGCCCGCANGCCATCGCCATTTCGGTCTATGGCGCGATCGTCTCGTCGAGCCTTAAAGGTGTCGCGATCGATATTCCGGGTGTCGGCAGGATCGAGGAACTGACACCGAAAATGCTCGCCGAACTGCCCGCCGCCTCCCAGGCCGCCGTCGCCTCGCTCTATTCGGATGCGTTTACGCCGCTGTTCTTCGCGGCCGCCGCCACTGCGGCGATTGGTCTTGCCGCGGCGCTGATGCTGAAACCGGTGCGCCTGCCCGCAGCGGTTGAGGCGAAGCCGGCGGAAGCGGCGGGGGAGTAGGGACGATTGCACGAAGGTGTGTCGGTTCCCACGTGCACTTTCCTCCGTCTGCTCGCTCTTACCTCATCCCTGTGCCTGTCACAGGGATCCTGTGTATTGGAGTTATGGTATAAGGGTTGCGGGCGGAAGGCCGTCGGGGTCCTGGTCGATTGAGACCGTTTGCTGGCTTTGGCCTCCGCCCGCTCTTGATAATCCCAACCTGAACAGTTGACAGAGGCCGTGAGCGCGGACCTCGTAGCACAGGATGAGGCTTGCCATGGTACACCCTGTTTACATCGGATGCGACGTTGCAAAAGCACATCTCGATCTTTTCGACGCCGCAACC
>NZ_JAPYZZ010000033.1 GCF_027460065.1 Martinezella rhizogenes | reverse complement strand
CTGCCAACGCCACATCCAGACGGTCCTTGGAAACATCGATGCCAACAATATTATCCATCTTATCCCATCCTTGCCTAATCGGGCTTCGCACACGCAAGCGGCCCCGGCGACTGTTCGGGTTCGATGAAAAGGCGGATGGAGACCCTGGCTCATTCACGGGATCAATGTCCCCAGGGGGGATCGGTCTTCCATCCACAACCGCACGAGCGACAATATCACAGTGCGACGAAATCAAGTTACAAGGGTGGACGCGTGGTTTGACTGCATTTTCACCCAGCGTTTTCGACCTTCATGGAACTGTTTCGCTGTCGGTATAGGCTTGCGTTCGTCATCTTCGGGTATAGAAGAGAAGAACGAGAAGCATGTTTTCTCACCATGATCATAGTGGCGGACGAGGGCGCTCCGGTGCCTGGCGGTCCGCTGTCCGCCGGCAACCGAATGAAGAAGAAGGTCCTCCCATGCGCACTCCCAAACCCGTTGTCCTGACTATTCTCGATGGCTGGGGGCTGAACGAGGATACATCCAGCAACGCGCCCGTTCTGGCGAATACGCCCACCATGGACCGGCTTTTCGCCACCTGCCCGAATGCGACGCTGACCACCTTCGGCCCGAATGTCGGGCTGCCCACCGGGCAGATGGGCAATTCCGAAGTCGGCCACACCAATATTGGCGCGGGCCGCATCGTTGCCATGGATCTCGGCCAGATCGATCTGGCTATCGAGGATGGCAGCTTCTTCCGCAATGCGGCGATGCTTGATCTCGCCGCCACGGTAAAGGCTGCGGGCGGCGTGGCGCATCTGATGTGCGTGGTTTCCGATGGCGGTGTCCATGGCCACATCCTTCACGGCCAGGCTGCGGTGAAGCTGATGATCAGCCAGGGGCTGAAGGTTGTGGTGCATGCCATCACCGATGGCCGCGATGTCGCGCCGCAATCGGCTGAAGATTTCGTGGCGGCGCTGGTGGCAAGCCTGCCGCAGGGGGCGAGCATCGGCACGGTGATCGGCCGTTATTATGCGATGGATCGCGACAATCGCTGGGAGCGTGTCGAGAAAGCCTATGACGCGATGGTTCTCGGCAAGGGAGAACATGCGCGGGATGCGGTGAGCGCTGTTGCCCAGAGCTACAAAAACAACATCACGGATGAGTTCATCCTGCCGACGGTGATCGATGGTTACGAAGGCTTCAAGGCTGGTGACGGCCTGTTCTGCCTGAATTTCCGCGCCGACCGTGCCCGTGAAATCCTGCTCGCCATTGGCGCGGATGATTTCGACGGTTTTGTGCGCGAAAAGCCCGTGCTTTCGGCGCTGCTGGGCATGGTGGAGTATTCGACGCGGCACAATGATTTCATGACGACGGCTTACCCGAAGCGCGATATCGTCAACACCCTCGGCGCCTGGGTTGCAAAGCAGGGGTTGACGCAGTTTCGCCTGGCTGAGACGGAAAAATACCCGCATGTCACCTTCTTCCTGAATGGCGGCAAGGAAGAGCCGGAAGTGGGCGAAGACCGCTTCATGCCGAAATCCCCGAAGGTCGCGACCTACGATCTGCAGCCGGAAATGAGCGCGGCGGAGGTCACGGAGAAATTCGTCGAGGTGATCGGCAAGGGCTATGACCTGATCGTCACCAACTACGCCAATCCTGACATGGTCGGCCATACAGGTGATCTGCAGGCGGCGATCAAGGCGTGCGAAGCCGTGGATCGCGGGCTTGATGCCGTCGTTGCTGCTCTCGAAAAGGTGGGCGGCGCGATGCTTGTCATTGCCGACCACGGCAATTGCGAAACCATGGTCGACCCCGTCACAGGCGGCCCGCATACGGCTCACACCACCAATCCGGTGCCGGTGATCCTGTTTGGCGGCCCGGAAGGCGCAAAGGTGCATGATGGCATTCTCGCCGATGTCGCGCCGACGCTGCTGCAACTGATGAACGTGCCGTTGCCCCCGGAAATGACGGGCAAGAGCCTGATCGATCTGTAATGGAGCGTGGTCGCGTGGGTGCTTTTTGCCCGCGCGACCCTCTGCTTTTCGTCTATCGTGAACGAGCGTTGGCGTTAGGGCTCTGTTGCGTAGAGCCGGTCGTGAACGATCATGCCGGCGATCATGGCGCAGACGAAGAGGATGACCGGCGCAAGCCCGAGGGCGAAAGCCGACAGTGCTGGGCCTGGGCAGAAGCCGGCAAGCCCCCAGCCCAGTCCGAAAATCGCCGAGCCTGTTATGAGCGGCCGGTCGATGCGGGTTTTCACGGGAAGGCTGAAATCTTCCGCGAGGAAGGGCCTGACACGCAAGCGGCTGAGCAGGACGCCCGGCACAGCCACCAGGACCGCGCCGCCGAGAACGAAGATCAGGCTTGGATCCCAATCGCTGCTCGCCACATCAAGGAAACCGGAAACGCGGGCCGGATCGATCATGCCTGACAGTGAGAGGCCGAAGCCGAACAGCGCGCCGGCGATGAGTGCCAGCGCAAGACGCGCCATGGCCGGATTTTTCATGACAGCGCTCCCACTATCGTCGCGGCACAAATGCCGGTGACAAGAAAGGTTGCGGTGGCGGCGATTGAGCGGCGGGAAAATCGCGCCAGCCCCATGATGCCGTGACCGGAGGTGCAGCCGGAGCCCATGCGTGCGCCGAATCCTACAAGCAGGCCGGCAATGACGACCAGCGGCCATGGCGTTGCCACGGTGACGGCGGGAAACCGGCCGAAGGCGGCGGCATAAAGATAAGGCCCGACCAGCAGGCCCAACAGGAAGGCCAGATCGGCAAAGCGCGGCTCCCTGCCGAGCGCCTTGCCCATGATGCCGCTGATACCGGCGATGCGGCCGTTGAAGACAAACAGCAGAATGCTGGCGAGACCCAGCAGCATGCCGCCGAAGAGAGAGGGCCAATAGGGTGTCACGGATTTTCCTCCGGCGCGCAGAAAATGGCGTAGAGAGCCTCTATCAGCCGCGCCGCCTTATCTTCCGCCAGCCGGTAGAAGATTTGTTTGGCTTCACGCCGTGTGTCGACGATACCCGCTTCCCGCAACACGCCGAGTTGCTGGGAGAGCGTCGGCTGGCGGATATCGAGCTTGGCTTCCAGCTCGCCGACGGAAAACTCCCCCTGCGCCAGCGTGCACGCCAGCATCAGCCGGGCAGGGTGAGCCAGCGTCTTTAAAAGTATCGCGACCTCAGTGGCGCGCTTTTCCATGGCGGGCAGGGGTATCTCGCCGATATGTTTTGGTTTTTCCAGCGGGATTTCCGTCACCATGTGCTGCCCTCCAGCACGTCGAGCGGAAATTTCAGATAGTGCTTGCCATTCGCCTCCGGCTCCGGCAGACGGCCGCCGCGAATATTGACCTGTAAGGCATGGAGAATGAGTTTCGGCATCGGCAAGGTGCGATCCCGCGCTTCCCTCAAACGAATGAAGTCCTCCTCCGTCATGCCGGCGAGATGCGGATTGTTGCGTTTCTGTTCACCGACGGTGCTTTCCCATTTCGGCGCGCGGCCGCCCGGCTGGTAATCATGGCCGGTGAAAAGCCGTGTATCGTCGGGAAGGGCGAGGATATCCTGAATCGATGCCCAGAGCTGTTTGGCGCTGCCGCCCGGAAAATCGGCGCGCGCCGTGCCGGAATCCGGCATGAACAGCGTATCGTGCACGAAGGCGGCGTTGCCCACCACATAGGTCACGGAAGCCAGCGTATGGCCGGGCGAAAACAGGACGCGGGCTTCCAGCGAACCGATGGTGAACCGGTCGCCGGCCGCAAACAGCCGGTCCCATTGCGAACCATCGGTCTTGAAATCGGGCCAGTTGTATTTCTCCTGCCAGAGCTTCTGCACGCCGGTGACTTTGGCGCCGATGGCCGTCTTTGCACCGGTCTTCTGCTTCAGATAATGAGCGGCGGAAAAATGGTCGGCATGCGGATGGGTATCGAGAATCCATTCCACCGAAAGCCCTTGGCTTTTCACATAGTCCAGAATGGTGTCGGCATTCATCGTTCCGGTCGCGCCGGATTTTTCATCGAAATCATAGACCGGATCGATGATGGCGCAGCCGCCGGTCGCGGGGTCGGAAACGACATATTGCACACTCCAGGTGCGCAGGTCGAAAAACGCCTTGACGTGCGGCACCGCTGCCGACTGGCGCTCCAGCCACCGCGTGGCGGCGGAAAGATCAAAACCATGCGTCTTGCCGAAATCCTCAATATCGCTCCGCTGAATACGCCCGTCGAGCGCTTCACCGAGAACATAAAGCGTCAATGCCCGGGTGCCACCCTTGCAATGGGCAAAAACCGGACCTTCGGCCTCGGCCATCTTCTGCTGAAAGGCGCGGATATCGGCTTCAGTGATGGTGGGGCCACTGACCGGGATGAAGCCGTAATCCATGCCGGCGGCACCGGCGGCGCTTTTTTCCTGCGCATTGCCCGGCTGACCGGGCTCCTCGCCATCGGGCCGGGCATTGATGATGCTTTTAAAGCCCTGGGTGGAGAGCGATGGGAAGTCGGCAATCATGGGCTGGCCCGCAACCGTCAGACGCTCGTTGATCCTTACGGCTTTCATCGCCTTCTCCTGTTCGCTAAATTAATATATATTATCATATAATGTATAATGTTTATTTGCAAGGGCTGAAAATTGCCACCATTCCGAAGACCTCCCATGATCCTTTCAAGAAGATTCGAGAGGGAATTCTAGAGACGGGATTTCTTCGTTTTGTGACGGAATAACGGAGATTGGCTGCATTCGGCGCGCAAAACGCCCTGTGCCGAGACTATTCCGGCACAAGGCGTTTTCTCTAAAAAGCAGATGCGAATTTCGGCTTGTTTCAGGTCGCGAGCCTGCGGCGCGTCGCCTTCCAGCCAAGACAGATCGCCGCCAGAAGCAGGACCGTCTGAGCCACGATAAATGGCGGCTCGTTGCCGTTCGGAGCCAGGTTGTTGAGGGTTTCTACCTTGAGAAAGGCTTGGACGATCAATACGAACATATTCAAATAAAGGCTGATCGTCGCGGTAATCGTATAGATGATGCGCGATCTGCCATTGAGACCGTACCCGTAAAGCGCAACGAGGGCGATGGCCAGAAAGGCGGTCGAGATGATGCCGACGCCAAGTGCGGGCGTGAAATTCCCGATGGGAAACAGAAAGCCCGTAAGCGTGGTGGCAAGCGTGGTGACGAGAAAAACCGCCGTCATGCGCGGCATCCACCGCCCCACCGCATAAGCGGGCAGGGCGATCAGTCCGGTGGCAATGCCGATGAAGCTTATGGCCACATGCAATGTCGTGAATTGGGGAATGGTCAGTCCAAGGATCATGATACGTCTCCCACTATTCGGTTTTGCCTGCACGATACCGGCTGGCGGCAAGTGCATGCGACAGATTGGGCCTCAACGCCGCGCGTGCTGCAAGGAAATTTTCAAGGTCGGCCGTATCCGGCAGGGAAGGAATGGTCAGCGCTTCACCGAGATCGAGACCGGCAAGGGCCGCATCCACCATGTCGTGCACATCCATGATCATGGCGGCCGGAATGGCGTCGAGCCGTTCCTCTTCCCATATCGCGGTGCGGGTGATGCCGGGCAGCACCGCCTGAACCCGTACACCGGACGGCGAAAGCTGCGCCTGCAGCGCTTCGGTGAAGGCGAGCACGAAAGCCTTCGTGGCCGGATAGACGGCGGTGAATGCCGCCGGCATCAGCGCCGTGACCGAAGACATGTTGATGATCGTACCTTTGCCTGCGGCGGAAAGGCGCGGCGCGATGGCTGCCGCGAGCCGGGTGACGGCAAGAATGTTGAGGTTGATCATCGTCGTAACATAGGCCGGGTCCAGCGCCGTGATGGCGCCTTCCCCGGCAATGCCCGCATTGTTGATGAGGCCGGTGATGCGCTGGTCTTCGCGCAGGCGGACCTCAACCTTTTCGAGGTCTTCTGCCCTGGAAAGATCGGCGCTGAGAACCTCGACGGCAATGCCGTGGTCCTTTTCCAGCTGCGCTGCCAGTTTCTTCAGCTTCTCGGCACGCCGCGCCACGAGGATGAGATCGTGGCCGCGTCTTGCGAGGCGTTCGGCATAAACGGCGCCGATACCATCGGATGCGCCGGTGATGAGAAAGGTATTCTGTGTCATGTCCGTGTCTCCGGTGTCTGGTGGTTTCAGGCGTTGATGAAGGCGAGGAGATCGGCGTTGAACCGGTCCTGATGGGTCTGAGTCAGGCCATGGTCGGCGCCCTCGTAGATTTTGAGGGCCGCATGTTTGACTATTCCGACCGTGGAAAGTGCTGAAGCGCCGACCGGCACGATCTGGTCGTCATCGCCATGCAGCACCAGCGTCGGTTTGTCGAAGGCCTTCAGGTCCTGATGGAAATCGCTTTCCGAGAAGGCGCGAATGCTGTCGAGCTGGCCCTTGAGGCCGCCCATCATGCCCTGCCGCCAGAATTCCTCACGAATGCCTTCCGAAATCACGGCGCCTTCGCGGTTGTAGCCGTAAAAGGGAATGGTCAGGTCCTTGAAGAACTGGCTGCGATTGTCGTAGGTGCCCTTGCGGATGCCATCGAAGACATCGATCGGCAGGCCGATGCTATTGCTTTCCGTCTTCAGCATCAGCGGCGGCACCGCCCCGATGAGGGCGATCTTCGCGACGCGGGCCGTGCCGTGGCGGCCGATATAACGTGCCACCTCGCCGCCGCCGGTGGAATGGCCGACCAGAATGATGTCGTGGAGATCAAGTTGTTCGATAAGTTCGGCGAGATCGTCGGCATATTGATCCATGGTATTGTTGTGCCAGACCTGATCCGAACGGCCGTGGCTGCGGCGGTCATGGGCTATGGTGCGGAAACCGTTATTGGCGAAGAATACCATCTGCGCATCCCAGGTATCTGCGCTGAGCGGCCAGCCATGGGAGAAGATGATGGGCTGGCCGTCTTTCGGACCCCAGTCCTTATAGAAGATGTGCGTTCCGTCTCTGGTGGTGATCGTTGTCATGGCTCTCTCTCTCCTGTTGCAGGCAGCTTGCTTGCGTCCCGTGGGAATAGAGATACTCTTGATGCAGCCGGGGCTGGATTGGCGCTTCTGACAGAAAGCGAGCCAAAACTGACAAAACAGGGGTAGGGGCATGGCGGGTGTAACAGGAAGCACGCTGGAAGTCGGTCTGGTCCTCTACCGGGACTGTCAGATCGCCATGGTACATGGCATCACCGATCTTTTCGCCATCGCATCGGTATTTTCACAGGATCGTGGCGGGCCGAAATTGCGGGTCAGTCACTGGAGTATGGGCGAGGGCGGTGGGTTTTCCCGCTGTCATGATACCGACCCAGGTCCCGGACATCCCGATATCTTCGTTGTACCCGGCCGTTTGACCGGGCCGGCCGAAATCGAAGAGGCAGAGCCTTACGCTCGCTGGCTGCTGGACCGGCACGCGCAAGGCGCGACGCTGGCGGCCAGTTGCGGCGGCTCCTTCATGATCGCCGCGACCGGGCTTCTGGCCGCTCGCCCGGCCACGACGCATTGGCTGTTTGCTGAACGGTTTCGTGAGCGTTTTCCCGATGTGCGGCTGGAAATAGACAAGATCGTCATCGAGGACGGCGATATCATCACCGCCGGCGGGCTGATGGCGTGGACCGATCTTGGCCTGCGCATCGTCGACCGGCTGCTCGGCCCTTCGGTCATGATCGAGACCGGAAAATTCCTGCTGATCGACCCTTCCGGGCGGGAACAGCGTCACTATAGCAGTTTCGCACCGAGGCTGACGCATGGTGACGAGCCGATCCTGAAGGTGCAGCACTGGCTGCAGGCCCGCGCCGGGCGGGCGACGAGCGTGACCGACATGGCCGGCCATGCCGGGCTGGAGGAGCGAACCTTCCTGCGTCGCTTCAAGGCGGCGACCGGCATGAAGCCCATCGAATATGTCCAGCATCTGCGGGTCGGCAAGGCGCGGGAATTGCTGGAATTCACCCGCCGTTCGGTCGATCAGATCGCGTGGTCGGTGGGTTATGAGGATGCCGCCGCCTTCCGCCGCGTGTTTCACCGCATTCTCGGGCTTTCGCCGGGTGAATATAGGAGCCGTTTTTCCAGCAACTCGGCCATGGTGGCCGCCTGAACCTCACCTTCGGCTCTACCGACGCTGGCGCCGGCCCTTGCAATGTGGCGGGTGTTTGCTAACATGCCAGACAGGTTTAAAACAGGTGGGCCGGAATGGACGTTGAGAGCAGCACCAAGCAAGTATCGCTTGCGGCGAAAATCAGTTCGGCCTTGCGGCGGGATCTGGCGGAAGGCGTGTTCCGCCCCGGTGACCGGCTTCCGAGCGAAAGCGAGTTAACGCGGGAATATTCCGTCAGCCGCACGGTCGTGCGTGAGGCCATCGCCATTCTTCGTGCCGATGGCCTGGTTGAAGCCCGCAAGGGGGCAGGCGTTTTTGCCGTTGAGGCAAAACCGGCCAAGGAAGTACCTTTCAACGATCTGGCGGTGGGGCGGATTTCCTCTGTCATCGAGCTCCTGGAATTGCGCACCGTGTTCGAGGTCGAATCCGCCGGTCTTGCGGCCTCGCGCCGTTCCGCCGTGCAGGTGGAAGCGATTGTCGATGCGCATCGGCGGGTGGGAGACTGTCTTGGCGCGGGTTTGCCGACACGCGACGCGGATTTCGAGTTCCATCTGGCGATTGCGCAGGCGACCCAGAACCGGCGGTTCCCCGAATTTCTCCAGCTCATCCGCTCCGGCATCATTCCCCGTGGCGAATTGCAGGGGGCGGCGCCGGGTTCCCGTCCCAAGGATTACAATCTGCATCTCCAGGAGGAGCATGCGAAGATCGTCGATGCCATCATTGAAGGGGACGCCGATGCTGCGCGCCAATATATGGCGGCGCATCTGCGCGGCAGCCTTGAGCGTTACAAGGTGCTTCTGCGTTCCCGCACCATAGCTGAGTGAGACGGAAACAGCAGGAACGGCAATGGCTTATGCGCTGGCCCGTCGGTAAAGGGCAAGGGAGGCGGCAAGCGTCAGCAGCGCACCGCCGCAGATGCGGTCGAGCCACAGGGCGCCGGACTTGCGCAACATCCTGACCGCCTGCGCGCCGAGCAACGCGTATCCGAACATGACGATGAAATCGATGCCGGCAAAGACCAGCGCAAGCACGGCATATTGCTGGATTTGCGGCGCGGCAGGATCGATGAATTGCGGCAGGAAGGCCGAAAAGAACAGATATCCCTTGGGGTTGGTCACGGCGACGAGAAAGCTTTTCAGAAAGATCGAGCGCGCCGATGCTGCCCCGTTTGCCTCCGTCGAACCAAGAGCGCCATCAAGCGTCCCTCTTGAGCGCAAAAGCATGATGCCGAGGAAAACCAGGTAACAAACACCCACCCATTTGACGACGCCGAACCAGAATTCCGAGGCGGCGAGGAGAGCCCCCAATCCCAGTGCAACGGCGCCGATCAGGACGAAATCCGAAAAGACAGCGCCGACCATACCGATCATGGCGCGACGCACGCCGAATTTCGAGCCATTGGCAAGCGCCAGCAAGACGGTTGAGCCGGGCGTCGCAATGCCGATGAAGGCGACCACGGCAAAGGCCAGAAGTGTCATGTCGATCATATTTTCCTCCCCCGAGGTGGCAGACATTGTCGGCGATATCGCCACAAGCTTCCATGTCCGCCTCTTGTTAAGCGGGAGAATACAGGCTTTTGCATTTGCGGCAATGCGGGCGATTTTTCTGTGAAACAAGGGTGCCGCAACCGCAGCTCGAAACAACGCGGTGCATACATTTCGCTGCTCTTGGCACTATCGATTTTGGCAGCACATGCTTGACAGCATTCAACACCTGTGACAACTTGTGAATAGTTGTCAGACAGGATTGTGCCTATCTCCTTGCGCGTTCGGTTTCTGGCAAGGGAGGAATCATGTCAAGAAGACGCCTTTCGCTGTATGGCCTCTCCGGCCAGATCGGAAGCATTGCGGTTACGCTGCTTGGATTGTTGCTGCTGACCTTTTTTATCGGCCGTCTGATGCCTGCCGATCCCGTGCGGGCGATCGTCGGTGAGGACGCGACGCGCGAAACCTATGAACAGGTTTACCATGCGCTCGGCTTCGACCGGCCGCTGTGGCAGCAGTTCATCTATTATCTCGGTGATGTCTTCACCGGCGATTTCGGAACCTCGATCCGCACCGGCCGCCCGGTGATCGAAGATATCATCCGGGTCATGCCGGCGACGATGGAACTTGCGACCTTCGCTATCCTGATCGGTGCCGGCCTCGGTATTCCCATGGGTGTTTATGCCGCCGTCAACAAAGACCGCTGGCAGGACCATCTGGTGCGCGTACTCAGCCTGTTCGGCCATTCCATGCCGATTTTCTGGACGGGTATGATCGCGCTGATCGTTTTTTACGCCCATCTTGGCCTTGTCGGCGGCGGCGGCCGCATGGACCAGTTCTATATCGGTCTGGTGGAGGAGCGGACGGGCTTCCTGCTGATAGACAGCCTGCTTGCCGGCGATATGGAAGTGTTCTGGTCGGCCATCAACCACCTCATCCTTCCCGCCGCCTTGCTCGGTTATTCCTCCTCGGCCTATATCACCCGGATGACGCGCAGCTTCATGCTGGATCAGCTGGGTCAGGAATATGTGACGACAGCCCGCGTCAAAGGCCTGTCGCAGCGGCAGACGGTGTGGCTGCATGCTTTCGGCAATATTCGCGTGCAGCTCGTCACCATCATCGCCCTTGCTTACGGCTCGCTGCTGGAAGGCGCGGTGCTCATTGAGACCGTCTTCGCCTGGCCGGGTTTCGGGCAATATCTCACCAGCAATCTTATCATCGGCGACATGAATGCCGTGATGACCTGCGTGCTTATCGTCGGCGTCATCTTCATCGGGCTTAATCTCCTGTCCGACATTCTCTACCGCTTTTTCGATCCGAGGACCCGCTGATGACGGCTCGTGCAGAAACCTCCTCTCGTCTTCCCGTGCCGTTAAACGCGCTGAAGAACATCATCCTCTTCCTGCTGAAAAGCCCGACATCGGCCTTCGGCCTGGCTGTCCTGCTGCTCCTCGTCATCGCCGCGATCTTCGCGCCCTGGCTCGCGACGCATGACCCTTACGCGCAGGATCTCGCCAACACGCTGCAGGCGCCGGGTAATGGCCATGTCTTCGGTACGGATGAGCTGGGACGCGATATTTACAGCCGTCTGCTCTGGGGTGCACGCATCACGCTCACCATCATCACGCTGGTGTCGATCATCGTCGGTCCGGTCGGCCTTCTGGTCGGCACGGCTTCCGGTTATCTCGGCGGCAAGTTCGATACGGTGATGATGCGCATCACGGATATTTTCCTGTCGTTCCCGAGCCTCATCCTGTCGCTTGCCTTCGTCGCGGCGCTTGGGCCGAGCCTCAACAATGCGATCATCGCCATTGCGCTCACCTCGTGGCCGCCGATCGCGCGTCTCGCCCGCGCCGAAGCCATGACCTTCCGCAAGGCGGATTACATTGCCGCCGCACGGCTTCAGGGTGCCTCGCCGTTGCGCATCATCGTCAAATCTATCATGCCCATGTGCCTGCCTTCGGTGCTGATCCGCCTGACGCTGAACATGGCGACCGTTATTCTGACTGCTGCCGGCCTCGGCTTTCTTGGTCTCGGCGCGCAGCCGCCACTGCCGGAGTGGGGGGCGATGATCGCCACCGGGCGGCGTTATATGCTGGACAGCTGGTGGCTGGTGACGTTCCCCGGTGTTGCGATCCTCTCCGTCAGCCTCGCCTTCAATCTTTTAGGCGACGGCCTGCGCGATGCGCTCGATCCGAAACAGATGAACCGGAGATAAGGCCATGGAAAAACCAATCCTTGACGTCGAAAATCTCCGCATTCGTTACGGCGGCTCGGCAACCGAGGCGGTGCGTGGCATCTCCTTTACGCTTGGCCGGGAACGGCTCGGCATCGTTGGCGAAAGCGGCTCTGGCAAATCCACCGTCGGCCGGGCTTTGCTGCGCCTTTTGCCATCGGCGACGATTACCGCTGACAAGCTCGATTTCGAAGGGATTGATCTTCTCGCGCTCAGTGAAAAAGAGATGCTGAAGGTGCGTGGCCGGCGCATGTCGATGATCCTTCAGGATCCGAAATTTTCCCTTAACCCTATTCGCCGGGTCGGTGATCAGGTGACGGAAACCTATCTGCGCCACTTTAAGGCGTCGAAATCGCAAGCCCGTGAAAAGACGTTGGCCATGCTCGATGCGGTGAAAATCCGCGATGCGGAGCGCGTCTATGAGCAATATCCGCATGAAATCTCCGGCGGCATGGGTCAGCGCGTGATGATCGCCATGATGCTGCTCGCCGATCCCGATCTCGTCATTGCCGACGAACCGACGTCGGCGCTTGACGTGACGGTGCGGCTGCAGGTGCTGAACATTCTCGATGGTCTAGTGCGAGACCGAGGCATCGGCCTCATCATGATCAGCCACGACCTCAATCTCGTGCGCAATTTCTGTGACCGGGTCCTCATCATGTATGCGGGCCGCGTGGTAGAAACGCTTGCCGCACGCGATCTCGATCAGGCGCAGCATCCCTATACGCGCGGCCTGTTGGCGGCGCAGCCGCGCATCGGCGGCTCGCGCGCACCGCTTGCGGTGCTGGACCGCCGTCCCGAATGGCTGGAGGAGAAAGTATAATGGCCGTTTCCGTTGAAACCCGCGATCTCTCCATCACCTTCGGCAGCGGCCATAAGGCGCTGAACGTGCTGCCTTCGGTATCCTTCCGCGTCGAGCCGGGCGAATGTTTCGGCCTTGTCGGCGAAAGTGGCTCCGGCAAATCCACCGTTCTGCGCTGCGTGTCCATGCTCAACGATTTCTGGACCGGCGACATCCTCATCGACGGCAGGTCGGTGCGTGACATGCCGCTGATCGAGCGGTGCCGCATGCTGCAGATGGTGTTTCAGGACCCCTACGGGTCACTGCATCCCCGCCAGTCTGTGCGCACCGTGCTTTCGGAATCGCTTGCGATCCACAAGCTCGGCGACCGTGAAGAGCGCATGCGCAAGGTCATCACCGATGTCGGCCTGCCCGTCTCCTTTCTCGACCGCTTTCCGCATCAACTTTCCGGCGGCCAGCGGCAGCGTGTGGCGATTGCCAGGGCGCTGATCCTCGAACCGTCTCTGCTCCTGCTTGATGAGCCGACCTCGGCTCTCGATGTCTCGGTGCAGGCGGAAATCCTCAACCTGTTGCAGCGGCTGCGGGAAGAGCGCGGCTTCACCTATATCATGGTCACCCACGATCTCGCCGTGGTCGACCACATGTGCGACCGGTTCGCGGTGATGCTGCGCGGTGAAATCACCGAAATCCTGCCGCGGGAGGCCATCGCCGGCAATGGCGCGACGCATGCCTATGCGCGCGAACTGATCGGTGCCTCTCTGGAATATGAAGGCGTTTGACGGCTTCCAAAACGTGACTGTCATCCTCCGGGGCGTCACGGATAACAACATCCTCCTTCCTTGCCCGGCCTCCCTGCCGGGCATTTTTTTGGAATGATGCCGAGCGTAGGTAGAAAAAGAAAAGGAGCGGGGTTAGCCGCGCCTCAGGGATTACAAATTCCACTACCAGATTCGCTTCCCCGCCGTCATCCTCGCCCTTGAGGCGAGGATCCATAAGCGGTTGAAGCCATGGATCCTCGGGTCAAGCCCGAGGATGACTGCGTACTGAATACATCACCGCTCCTTGCTCACCTCTTCAAACCGCGAAAGCCAGGGGCTGACGATCATGCCCTTGATGTCGCTACGGAAGGCGGCGGTGTCGATGACCTCGGAGAAGGGCTGAATGGACATGACGATTTCATCCATGTAGCCCTGCAAATCCTCATAAAGCTTCGTCTGTTTCGCCACGTCGCGCTCGACAAGCGCTTCTTCGATCATCTTGTTCAGCTTTTCATCGAAGAAGCTTGTCCGCCAGCTCTGATAGTTGGTCAGCTTGGCGTCGTCGGCATTGTTGGGATTATAGGCGATGGAGCGCAGGTTGTTGTCGGGATGTGGCTGTTGGCCGCCGCCGCCGCGGCCGAGCAGCAGTTCGAAATTCCGCTCGCGCATGGCGCCATAGATCTGGTCGCCGGAACCGCTGATCAGTTCGGCCTGAATACCGGCCTGCGCCAGCGTGTTCTGGATCGCCGTTGCCGCCTTCATGAAAGGATCTTCCGAGAGTACGCGCAGCGTCGTCTTGAACCCGTTGGGATAACCGGCCTCAGCCAGAAGCGCCTTGGCTTTTTCGATGTCGAGCTTGTAGCCCTGGTCCGGCAGCGCGCCCATCACACCGGTGCTGAGGGAGCGCTGATGCAGCTTGCCGTAATAGGGCATGACCGCCTTGTCGAGACCGTCGTAATCGATCAGGTAACGCAGGGCCTCGCGCACCTTCTTGTTGGCGAATTTCTCATCCTTCATCGAAACGCTGAGGTAATAAAAGCCGGAGCCGGGGGTGGATTCGATGGTGACGGCCTTGTCGGCCTCAAGCGATTTCAGGTCTGGGGCTTGCAGGGAATAGGCAACGTCGATATCGCCTTTTTCCAGCATCAGCCGCTGCGACTGCGATTCCGGCAGATGACGCATCAGGATGCGCTTCATCTTGGCCTTCTCACCCCAATAATCGTCGTTGCGGGTGAGGATGATATATTCGTTGGATTTCCATTGCGTCAGCTTGAAGGGGCCGGAGCCGGCGGAGTTCAGCGTCAGCCATGCGCCGCCCAGATCGCCGTCCTTTTCATTTTCAAGCGCGGTCTTGCTGTCGATGATCGAGCCGGGACCGTTCTGCGCAAGGATCATCAGAAGCAGGTTGGGGTCGTCGGGCTTCGGAATATTCAGCACGAAGGTCTGGTCGTTCTCGGCAACGAACAGCTTGTCGGCTTCCTCCAGCTTGAAACCACGGGTTTTCAGGAAGGAGGATTGCGCCAGGTTGCGGGCGAGCAGGCGTTTCAGGCTCCACGCCACGTCCTTTGCCGTCACGGCATTGCCGGAGGCGAATTTGGCATCGGCGCGCAGATGGAAGCGGATGGATTTCCGGTCTTCGGCAATTTCCCAACGTTCCGCGAGGCGGGGCTGCACGCTGCGATCTTCAGGCGAAAGCACGACCAGCGTGTCATAGACGTTGTTCAGAACCTGCACGGTCTCGCGGCCGGTGATGGCGGCGGGATCGAGGGTCAGGATATTGCTCATGGTTGTGGCAACGATGAGCTGGTCTTTAGGCGTTTCGGCGAAAACACTGAGCGGCATGGCGCCGATCAGCAATGCGCCAAGCGCTGCGGTTGCAAGAAAATGTTTCATTTTTCCTCCCAATATGGCCGGTTCATACGGCCTTTCCACGTTTTGATCCTCGCGCCCGGTTCCTCCTCGGGCGTCGCAGGATCAGCCAAGAATCTCTCTGACGGGTGCTGCGAGCGCCCGGCCGATTGCCGCCGTTGCCGGCGCGTCCAGATGCACGCCATCCACCGGTGAAGCGCTGGCAACCGATCCGGCATCAAAGAAGGCGTGCCCCAGTTCGGCAGCGAGTTTGTGGTAAAGCGGCGCAAGCCTAAGCGATTGGCCGATGTCCCGCCCGCCCGCGGGTTCTCCGCCGGGGCCTGCGACGCAGGGCGGCGGTGCGACGATCAGCAGTTTCGGCACCGCCTCGCGCGGCTTGTAGATAAAGGTCTCGACAATTTGGGCCAGCCGCCGCATGCCGGAAACTGCGGCTTCCGCCCGCCCGCCATGCACCGGCTTGATATCGTTGGTGCCCAGCATGATGATGACGAGATCAAGCGGCATGTGGCACGACAGCGCGACTTCAAGCGCCCGCGCGCCATTGCGGCAGGCGGGGCCGGCATGGTCATCGTAGCAGGTGGTGCGCCCGCCAAGTCCTTCCGGGTGAACCTTCGCCTTTCCGGCAAGCGCGGCCTCCAGAACCTCCGGCCAGCGGTGTTCGGCGGGGTGCCGCAGACCCGTTGCCGGGTCCGCGCCCCAGGTGAGGCTGTCTCCGAAGGCGAGCACCGTTTTCATCGCCCGTTACCTCACCCTGTTGTTGTCGATGAAGGTAAAATCGATGTCCTCGCCAAGGCCCGGTCGGTCAGGGACATGCACGAAGCCGTCGCGATCCATCGGGTCGGACAGCGATTTCAAATAATCGTGGCCGTCATCATATTCGAGGAAGGGGTGCAACAGGCCACGCTCATACCAGCGGCAATTCTTGGTGGCGGCAACAACGTGCAGGTTCATGGCCGTGTTGCCATGCACTTCGCATTCCATGCCGAAGGCCTCGGCCAGATGCATGGTCTTCAGCGCCGGAGTAATGCCACCGACATCGTTAACGCCGGTGCGCAGAATATCGCAGGCGCCGGCCTTGATCCATTCGGCGCGGTGCCAATGCTTGCCGGCCGCACTTTCCGGGCCGACGACCGGAATATCGAGATTGTCGGAAAGCCATTTATAGGAAGACAGCGACTGTTCATCCATCGGCTCCTCGATCCAATCGAAACCGAGTTTTTCGAGGCCACGCCCCAGCGCCAGCGCATCGGTGCGGGAGTACCAGTGGAAAGCGTCGATCATCAGGCGAATATCGGGGCCAACCGCCTCACGAACGGCGGTGCAGGCCTTAAGGTCCATCTTCACATCCGGCGCCCAGCTGACCGGCGGCATCCAGGTGTGCAGCTTGATGCCCTTGTAACCGCGCTTCACCAACGTTTCGGCAAAACGGCCGTAATCTTCCGGCGTCGCCAGCCCGCCTTCCAGCTCGTCACCACACATGATCGAGCCATAGGCCAGCACCTTGTCGCGATAACCGCCGATCAACTTGTATACAGGTTGGTTGAGCGAGCGGCCGGCAAGGTCCCACAATGCGCAATCCACCACCGCCAATGTGCGGTCCGTCAGCTGTGCGGCCGAACCGCGCTGCCAGTGGGCAAGATCCTGCCACAGCCGTTCGCGGTCGCGATGGTCCTCACCGATCAGGACTTTCTTGACGAATTTTTCGATGACATGCGGGCGAACGATCTCCGGCGCGGTGAAGGAGTGGCCTTCCTGCCCATCTTCCGTACGGATGGTCAGCATGGCCTGTTCCACCTGATGCGCCGGCCCCGGATGCGCGTGACCGGCGCTGTCCGAGTGGCGACGGGTCGTCGTGCGGAAAACACGGACCTCGACGTCGGTGATGATCATAATTCCTCCCTCATGCAGGTATCGCAGCGTTCATGATTGCCGCAATGTCATACATGTATGCGTTATTTGTCAACATGTATGATAATCTGTATTACATGTTTGAGGCGGAAATCAAGTTTTTTGTCGGGTAGCTCGTATCTGGCGCCGTAGGCCAGACCGGCTTTGTGGCTGTTCGGAGCTGCGAAGGGGACGGGGGAAGTGGAGAGCAGGACGCGGCAAGCTCTTCGCGAATAACCCATAATTTTAGTAGACTATTAAATCGCGCAACGATCTTTCAACAATGACCGGGACTATAAAAGACCATGCCGTGCAAGCCGCGCCCTTCATCGGGCATTCTGCTGGAGTATGCGCGGCACGGAAGAACGGCCGCAGCAGCGTCGCCTGAGCCCGTCTTCCGTCAACAACCATTCCCGGACGTTCACTATGCCTCTTTCCCGTATTTCCCATTTCGCCTTTCTGGTTCCCGGCAATTATCACGATGATGACCCTGCAAAGGGGCTGGAAGAAACCCTGCAGCTTTTCGAAGCCGGGGAGGCGCTGGGTTATCACAGCGCCTGGGTGCGTCAGCGCCATCTGGAACGGGGCGTTTCCTCGGCAGCCACTTTTCTTGCCGCTGCATCGCAGCGCACGAAGCGGATCGGGCTAGGCACCGCCGTCATTCAGCTGGGTTATGAAAATCCCTTCAGGCTGGCCGAGGATCTTGCCACGGTTGATGTCCTGTCACACGGACGGCTGAATGTTGGCGTTTCGGTGGGCGCGCCGCCCTTTGCGCATCTCATTTCGGACTATGTCGATATTGCTGCCGATGCGGATTACAGCCACGCCCGCGCGGAAAAGCTGGCGAAAGCTTTGAGATCGGAACCTTTGTCCAATGACACGGAGGCCGGCAATGCCGCTGGTGCGCAGGTGCCGCGCCTTCGGCCCTTCGCCAGGGGTTTGACCGACCGGCTGTGGTATGGCGGCGGATCGCAGAACTCCGCCCGTTGGGCCGGCAGGGCAGGGTTCAATCTTCTGACCGGTAATATCGTCAGCGGTGAAAACACCGATGATTTTCTGATCGCGCAGGCGGCTCTCGTCGCCCGCTTCCGGCAGGAATGGGCGCATGAGCGCCAGCCGCGTGTCGCGCTGGGACGGGTGATCCTGCCAACCGATAGCGCAAGCCCCGCGACACGCCGTCGTTATGCCGAATTCGCCGCTGAGCGTGACAAGCGCACACATACGCCGCATGGCGCGCGCCGCACGCTTTTCCTGCCCGACATCGTTGGCACCACTGAGGAGATTCTGGAGACGCTGTCGCGTGATCCCGTGCTGCCGCATGTCTCGGAATTCCGTCTGGAGTTGCCCTATGAGTTCCAGCCGGAAGATTATCGCCAGATCGTCACGGATTTCGCCTCCGTCGTGCCACAGCTTTCCGGCGGCCGGCCGGTTTTGAAGGTGGCGGGTCAATAATATGTCCCTGGCACCCGCCATTGCCGTCCGCGGGGCGGACGATGGGGGTGTGGCGCTTTAACCGCGCCACATCCTCGGTTTAATCGGGATAAGGCAGACCATAGCGGTCGCGGATCGTCGCACCGTCATATTCACGCGGATAAACACCGCGGTCCTGCAGCACCGGCACGACCTTTTCGACGAATTCGGCAATATCATCGGGCGCGCGCGGTGGCTGCAGGGTGTAGCCATCCACCGTGCCATCCTGCCAGAGGTCGATGATGCCATCCGCCACCTCTTCCGGCGTGCCAAGCAGCAGCCGGTGGTGCCCCTCGGAGCGGCGCACGGCCTCACGGGCGGTGAGCTTTTCATGGGTCAGCAGCTCGGAAAGGCCAAGCCCCATGCCAACAGCCCATTGCCGGTTCTGGTCGGGAATGAAGCGCTCGCCGTCGAGTTTTATATCCGGGTTGAAATCGCGCGGATCAATGCCGTTTTCCTTGGCGAAACGCGCCAGAAGCCCGTCTTCCGAGCCGGTCCCGCTGAAGAGTTCATGCTTGCGCAGCGCTTCCTCACGGGTCTCGCCGAGAATGACGACAAGGCCGGGAACGATGCGGATGCCGGCGGGATCGCGGCCGAAAGAGACAGCACGGTCACGCACCTTTTTGCCGAAGGCCTGACCCGCCGGGCGTGACAGGATGTTGCAATAGATGATCTCGCCATGGCGAGCCGCCAGATCGATGCCACCTTCGGAAGCGCCGGCCTGCGCGATGACGGGATGTCCCTGCGGCCCGCGTGGAACGTTGAGCGGCCCTTTTACGTGGAAATATTGCCCCTCGTGATCGATGGTTTCCGCCGTTGCGGCATCCCAGAAGCGATCTTCCGGCACGTCTCCCTCACGGCGCGGATCCCAGCTCGACCAGAGCTTTTTCGCGACATCGAGAAATTCGGTGGCCTTGGCATAACGTTCGCTGCGTGGTGGCAGCGGATCGTTGCCGAAATTGGCCGCGACATTGGGATTGAAGGAGGAGACGATGTTGACGATCAGCCGGCCGCCGGTGACCACGTCGATAGACTGCGTCCGTCTCGCAAAATTATAGGGTGAATTATAGGTGGAGGATATCGTCGCCACAAAACCGATATCCGGCACCTGCGCGGCAAGTGAGGTGGAGAGGATGAGCGGGTCGATGGTGTGAAATGGGCGGCTGGCCGGATCGGTCAGCAGCGCCGGGTGGTCGGAGAGGAAAACGGCGTCGAACCGGCCTTTGTGGGCCAGTTCCGTCAGCCGCCGGTAATAGCCGATATCATTGATATCGTGCCGGTCTCCGCTTCTGTATTTCCAGGCATTGGGAAGATATCCCGTTGTGTTGATGCCGACATTGAGATTGAGCCGGCGTTTGGTGTTGCTCATGCTTTTATTTTTCCGTCTGTATGGGATTCCAGCCTGTGGCGGGTGCAATTGTCCGAAAGCGTAACAGCCGCGATTGCGGTCGCGAGTTAAAAATCCTTGCTGCTGGGAGAAGAAAAACTTTCGAGCCATGGCTTTTCCGGCTCCCACGTGGATGCCGCTGATAGGAGTGGCTGCGTTGGGCGTTGTGTTCGGAAATAACGCCATTTTCGAAAGGATATTTCGTTCACCGTGCGAGGGCCTAGTGTTATGGAAACGAATTTCTTCAATCGCCTTCTAAATAGTACACTTTATCTATAGAAAATACCCTGCGGCGTGTAGCGTGCTGTCCAGATCGCAATTTCGAGGACGACCGCCATGGCTGATGCCGCCCTTCGCCGAGCAACCCAACCCGTGACCCTCTGGTACACCCGCTGCCCGGCACCAACGCCGCTTTCCATCGCGGTGCAGCTTGGCTGGATAGAGGAGCGTTTTGCCGGTCATGGCATCTCCGTTTCCTCCATTCGTGATGCGGCTGATCCAGCTATCAGGCAGAGCCATTTCGATCATCGGCTGGACTGGTCCTTCCGCCAGGGCGGCAACATCCCGCCAATCTGGGCGAAGGCGGGTGGCCGGCAGACGCGGCTGGTGGGGCTGACGAGAACCGATGAGTTTCAGGCGGTCATCGCGTTGCCCGCAAGCGGAATAAGCAGGGGCCGCGATTTGAAGGGGCGGCGCATCGGCCTGCCGAAACGTCCGAATGAAACCATCGATTTCCAGCGGGCCACGTCGCTGAAGGGCATCGTGTCGGCACTCACCGTTTCCGATCTCACCGTTGCCGATGTCGAACTTGTCGATCTGACAGCAAGAGAGCCGGTGCTGCTTGGTCCAACGGATGAGCGTTTCCATGGCCTGCGCCGGCGGCTTCCCTATGGCGAGGAAATTACAGCACTGCACCGCGGCCAGATCGATGCGTTTTTCGTCAAGGGCGCCGAAGGTGTCACCGTCGCCAATCTCATCGGTGCTCAGGTCGTCGTCTCGACCGGGTTTCATCCCGATCCGAAAATCCGCATCAACAATGGCACGCCACGTCCCTTGACGGTGGACGCTACCTTTGCCGATGAGCGGCCCGATCTGGTGGCGGAACTGGTGGCCACCGTTCAGCGGGTTGCCCAGTGGGCAAATGACAACCCGACGGAGGCCGTGCGTTTCATCGCCCGAGAGATCGGCGTCAGCGAAGAGGCGGTTCTGGCTGCCAATGGCGCGGATGTGCACCAAAATCTGCGGCTCGATCTCGATCCGGCGGAGCTGGATGCGTTGAGCCATTTCAAGGATTTCCTGCTGGAATGGAAATTTATCCCTGACGATTTCGATGTGCGGGACTGGGCCGATCCACGCGCTCTTTCTTCACTGCAAGAGACTGCACAACACAAAGCTGGAAAGTGAGGACGTCATGGCAGCCACCATTCTTGTAACGGGTGCAACCGGCAAGCTCGGCCAGCGTGTTGTCAGCCGTCTTCTGCAAAAACAGGAAAGAGTTCGCGTGCTGACCCGCAGGCGCGAGGATGCGCTGAAGCTCTGGAGTGACAGGGTCGAGATTGCGGAGGGGAATTTTTCTGATCCGGCCAGCCTGAAGGAGGCTTCACGCGGCATAAATGCCGTCTTTGTGCTTTCCCCCATCGGAGAAACGCTGGCTGTTGACCAGAAGGCGGTCATCGATGCGGCTCTCTCGGCCGGTGCTTTGCGGATCGTAAAAATATCCGGCTCCGACTGGACCATTAAAAATGCCGCCCGCTCCATCTCGGGTGCGGCCCATGCCGAGGTGGAGGCGTATCTCGCCAGAACCGGCATAGCACATACGGTGCTGCGGCCGAATGCATGGATGCAGGTGGCGCTGGAACCCGTTGTCGCCGCGTTGCGCAAGGGTGAGGATGTGCCCGCCCGGTTCGGCAATGCGGCCGTCTCCTTCATCGATGCCGATGATATCGCCGATGTGGCGGTTCACGCGCTGACTGCCGACGCAGCGCTTGCCGGCCCCCTGGTGCTGACCGGCGGCGAAGCCCTGACGGGGCTGGAGATCGCCCGCATCGCGGCCCGTATCCTGCATCGGTCGGTTGGTGTTTCGCATGATGCCGTGCTGGCCTTTCCACCGGATATTGGCGTGTTCGAACAGAAAGCGATCGGCGAATTCGGGCAACTCATCCGCGAAGGTCTGGCGGCATCCGTCACCGATACCATCGACCAGATCACCGGTCGTCAACCCCGCGGCGTGGAGAGCTACCTGCGCACCCGGTTGGCCGCAGCCAACCCGCAGGGTGATCATTCCGAGGGAGAAAAGACATGGCGCTGAGTGTTCCTTTGCCCGATGGTTCGGAGCTGAAAGGTCTTGAACTGAAAAGTCCTGCCGATTTTGACGACAGCCCGCTCAGCCGGGCGGTAAAACAGCCGCTGATGCTGGGCCTGTTCCTCAATCTGCAGGACATCAATTTCTCCAGCCTGCCGACCAGCAACAGCTGGACTTTCGATTATAACGTCGAACTGGTGAAGCGGGCGGAGGAACTTGGTTTCGAAATCGCCTTCAGCCGCACCCAATGGCTGCCCAAGGGCGGATATGACGGCGAATCCTCACTCGACAGCTTCATCGCGCTTGGCGCCATGGCGGCGGTGACGAAGAGCATTCTGCTGATCTCCACCATCCATGTGCTTTACGGGCCTCTGCATCCGCTGCATCTCGCCAAATATGGCGCGACGCTGGATCATATCGCCAAGGGGCGCTGGGGCATCAACATCGTCACCGGCCACCGCGCCATCGAGCACGAAATGTTCGGCTGGCAGCGGATCGACCATGACAAGCGTTATGATATGGCGGATGAATTGTTCGATGTGCTTCACCGCCTGTGGGGTGAGACAGAAAACTTCTCCTATGAAGGCAAGCTCAATCCCTGGGCAATCAACAATGGCTGGATCACGCCGAAACCGGCCTTCGGCCGCCCGCCGCTGGTGACGGCGACGGGTTCGCCTGCCGGTATCGATTTTGCCGCCCGCCATTCCGATCTGGTTTTCGTCACTTCGCCCGGCGGGGCGCATATAGACAGCGCGCTGGAAACGCTGCCCGATCATGTCGCCACGATCAAGAACCGTGCCAAAGCCTATGGCCGGCAGGTGAAGACGCTCATCAATCCGATCATTGTCAGTCGCGATACGGAAAAGGAGGCGATCGCTTATGCCGATGCCATCGAGGCTGGAAAACCGCAGGCCGGCACCCGTGCCTTCGCCACCAATAACTACGACAGCGACGCCCATGCCTGGCGCGGCCGCGGCGATGCGCGCCACAAGCAGGGCCGCAATCTCGGCGGCAATATTGAAATCATCGGTTCGCCCGAGCAGGTGGTCGAGCAGCTTGTCGGTCTGAAAAAGACTGGCATTGATGGGGTTCAGCTGAATTTCTACGATTTCCGTGAAGACCTTGATTACTTCGCCGAACGCATTCTGCCCTTGATGAAGGAGGCTGGCCTGAGGCTCTGACGCCTTTCCAGCCCTGATTTTCCAGTTCCGAAGCTAACCCTTCGCAATCGGTCGATTGCGAAAACGATTTTTTTTGCCCTGAGGAGATACCGTGAATATCGCCGTCGATCCCGTCAAAACATCAGCACCGAAAATTCTGGACCGGATTGGGACCTATGTTCCCGAACTCGTCTCCATCCGCCACGATCTGCATCAGCACCCTGAAATCGGTTTCGAGGAAGTGCGCACCTCAGGCATCGTTGCCGAAAAGCTCGGCTCCTGGGGCATCGAGGTGCATCGTGGTTATGGCAAGACCGGCGTGGTCGGTGTGTTGCGCGGCCGCCATGCGGGCAATCGCTCCATCGGGCTCAGGGCCGATATGGACGCCTTGCCGATGCCGGAGGAAACCGGACTGCCCTATTCGTCGGTCTATCCCGGCAAGTTCCACGGTTGCGGGCATGATGTGCACACTACCATCCTGCTCGGCACCGCGCGTTATCTGGCGGAAACCCGCGATTTCGCTGGCACGGTGGTGTTCATTTTCCAGCCGGCCGAAGAAGGTCTTGGCGGCGCGCGCGCCATGATTGCCGATGGGCTGTTCAAGGATTTTCCGATCGACGAGATTTACGGGCTGCATAATTCCACTCATGCCGCGCCCAATCATCTCAAGGTTTCGCCCGGCACCATTCTGGCAGGAGCGGATTTCTTCGATATCCGGCTGAAGGGCAGGGGCGCCCACGCCGCCCACCCCGATGTTTCGCGTGATCCGGTGCCGGCGACGGGCGAACTCATTCAGGCCTTGCAGACGATCGTTAGCCGCAACGTGTCGCCGACCGATCCCGCCGTGCTGTCGATCACGCGTATCGAGGCGGGGTCGGCGTATAATGTCATTCCCGAAACGGCCTCGATTGCCGGAACGGTGCGGGCTTTTTCCGACAGCGTGCGCGAAACCATCCGGGAGCGCATCCGCACGATTTCCAATCACCTTGCCGCGGCCCATGGCCTGACCGCCGAGGTGGATATTCGCGACATATTCTCGGTTCTCACCAATGACGATGCGTCTGTGGAGATCGTTGCTGGCGTGGCCCGCGAGGTTCTGGGAGACGAGCGCGTTTCCACTGAACCCGGCCGCTTCATGGGCAGCGAGGATTTCGCCGATCTCCTGAAACATGCGCCCGGCGCGTTTTTCACCCTTGGTCATTCCGGCACCGTGCCTGCCCACAATCCCGGTTTCATCGTCGATGACGCCATCTTGCCGGTTGGCGCCACGCTGTTTGCCCGGCTGGTGGAAACCCGGCTGAAACCTGCCTGAAAATTTGAAAACAAGTCTCTACGAGGAAACATCCATGAATATTACAAGACGTAAGACATTGCTTTTGAGTGCCGCGCTTGCCGGGGCCATGCTGTTGCCGTCCTTGCCTGCGCTGGCGGCGGAAACGCCGAAAAAGGGCGGGATCGTTACTCTTGCGGGTCTCGGCGAGCCGACGACGCTCGTGCCGCTTTCCGATTCCAATACGCGCACCCGCGCCATTTCCACGAAAATCCTTGAAGGGCTGGTGCGGTTCGACGGCGAGTTCAAACCGCATCCGGTTCTGGCGGAAAGCTGGGAAACGTCGGCAGACGGGCTGCGTCACACGTTCAAGCTGCGCAAGGGCGTCAAATGGCATGACGGCAAGGATTTCACCGCGCAGGATGTTAAATTTTCGCTGCTCGCCTTCAAGAAGGTCGGTCCGCGCGGGCGTATCACCTTTGCCAATATTGCCGATATCGAAACGCCCGATCCGCTGACGGCGGTGGTGGTGCTTTCCAAACCCGCACCCTACCTTCTGCGCGCGCTGACGGGCGGCGAAACGCCCATACTGCCGGCCCACGCCTATGCTTCGGAAAACTACAATGAAAGCCCGAACGGTAATGCGCCCATCGGCACCGGCCCCTTCGTGTTCGAGGAATGGAAACGCGGCAGCTATGTGAAGCTGAAGAAGAACCCGCATTACTGGCAGGCCGATCTGCCTTATCTCGATGGTTTCGTGGCACGCTTCGTTGCGGATGCGGCCTCCACCACCATTTCCGTGGAAACGGGGGAGGCGGATTACACCGCTGACGTTTCCTACAGCGATCTGGAGCGTCTGCGGCAAAATCCGAAGCTTGCGGTGGAGGTCTATACAGACTCCTATCTCAACAATGCCGCCATCTTCGAGTTCAATCTGGAAAACCCGATCCTCGCCAAAAAGGAAGTCCGCCACGCGCTGGCCCATGCCATCGACCGCGATTTCATCAATGACGCGATCTTCTTCGGCACGGCCAAACCGGCCGGGTCGAACATCCCGGCCGTCTTCACCGCCTATAATGATGAAAAGCCTTTTACCTATCCCTTCGATCTCGCCAAAGCGAACGAATTGCTGGACAAGGCCGGTTACCCGAGAGGTGCTGATGGCACCCGCTTCTCGCTGCGGCTTGCCTTCCTGCCATCCGACGTCTTCCGCAAAACAGCCGACTATCTGCGCTCTTCCTTCGGCAAACTCGGCGTGAAGGTAGACATCGTCGAAGGCGATCTCGCTACCTTCATCAAGCGCGTTTACACCGAGCGCGGTTTCGACCTGACGGTGAACGGCATCAGCCGGCTGTTCGATCCGACGGCGGGCGTGCAGCGTCTCTACTGGTCCGATGGCATCAAGAACCCGGCGCCTTACGTTAATGCCGCCCACTACAATAACCCCAAGGTGGATGATCTTTTCCGTGCGGCCGCCATCGAGGTGGATGAAACAAAACGGGCGGCGCAATTCCGCGACATCCAGAAAATCACCGGCGACGACCTGCCGAATTTCTCCATCGTCGCTTTGCCGACCGTCATTCTGCGCAATACCAGTCTGAAGTCGCTCGTCACGACTATCGACATTGCCTATGGGGATTTNCGATGGCATCAAGAACCCGGCGCCTTACGTTAATGCCGCCCACTACAATAACCCCAAGGTGGATGATCTTTTCCGTGCGGCCGCCATCGAGGTGGATGAAACAAAACGGGCGGCGCAATTCCGCGACATCCAGAAAATCACCGGCGACGACCTGCCGAATTTCTCCATCGTCGCTTTGCCGACCGTCATTCTGCGCAATACCAGTCTGAAGTCGCTCGTCACGACTATCGACATTGCCTATGGGGATTTGTCGACGGCCTGGAAAAGTGAGTAAGCGTTTTGAAATGTGAGTTCATCCCCACTCCGTCACCCCGGACTAGATCCGGGGTCCTGTGTATTGGAGTTATGGTATAAGGGTTGCGGGCGGAAGGCCGTCGGGGTCCTGGTCGATTGAGACCGTTTGCTGGCTTTGGCCTCCGCCCGCTCTTGATAATCCCAACCTGAACAGTTGACAGAGGCCGTGAGCGCGGACCTCGTAGCACAGGATGAGGCTTGCCATGGTACACCCTGTTTACATCGGATGCGACGTTGCAAAAGCACATCTCGATCTTT
>NZ_JAPYZZ010000032.1 GCF_027460065.1 Martinezella rhizogenes | reverse complement strand
ATACTGCCAACGCCACATCCAGACGGTCCTTGGAAACATCGATGCCAACAATATTATCCATCTTATCCCATCCTTGCCTAATCGGGCTTCGCACACGCAAGCGGCCCCGGCGACTGTTCGGGTTCGATGAAAAGGCGGATGGAGACCCTGGCTCATTCACGGGATCAATGTCCCCAGGGGGGATCGGTCTTCCATCCACAACCGCACGAGCGACAATATCACAGTGCGACGAAATCAAGTTACAAGGGGAGAGGGAGCAGGGACAAGGAACAAGCGCCCCGTGGTAATTACTCCGCCACAGTCGTCTCGGTCCGTTCCGCCGCCTTGACGGTCGCCGTGATCTCCTTCGGGTCGCGGCCGGACTTCTTGTCGTAGCTTACCTTCACCGAATAATCGCCGGGATGCAGGGTTTCCTGATGTTTCGTGCCGTAACGGCCGGAAATCTCCTTCTGCGTGCCCTGAAGGTCCTTGGTCGTTTCGACGATATCGATCCGTTCCGCGCCGGGGGCGGTGATGGCAAGAACCCCGGCATCGAGATTAAGGGTAATTTCCGTGCGCTTTCCGGCGGTTACTGTGAAGGGCTGCTCCACCGTCACCTTGCCGAGACGGGCACGCATGACAAAGTCTCCGGCCGGCATTTCCATCGATTTGCCCGTGCCGTAAGTGCCGTTGATGGTCTGGCGCGTGCCATCGAGGGTTTCCTTGGCGGACATCGCCTCGAAACGGATGTCGTCCGTTTCGACGGCCTTGCCGCCTTCCGCATAAACCGCCCTGGCGACGACAACGCCGCTCGGAATGACCAATTCATGGCTGATCTTTTCGCCGGCCTTGATGGCAAGCGTTTCCTGCGCCCGCGCCGGGCCTATGCTGCCGGTGAGGACAATCTCTCCCGCCGGCACGAAGACCGTATTCTGCCCATAGACGCTGTCCTTGAAATCGCCCTTGGTGATTTCGGTTTTCGCCTGTGTTTCCACATCGCCGCCGGCGCTGCGCTTCGGCACGACAGTCAGTTCCGCCGCGTCGAAATTCACCTTCGGCCGGGCGATGCTTCCGTCCTTCACCTCGAAGGGCACGTCGCGGCTCACATTGCCGAGCGCTGCCACGCCGACATATCGGCCGGCCGGCAGCTTCGCCTCGAATGTGGCGTCATAGGAACCGCCGGCATTCTCATCCGTGCGCGCTCCAGTTCGGTCGGCCTTGTAGAAATCCCATCGTACCTTGTCGCTGTTGCCGAGCGAGGGGCCACCATCAAACAGGACCGCATCGGTGACGACGTTATATTGCGGGGCCGGTTGCTGCGCCTGCAAGGACACCGGCAGCGCGATTGCGAAAAGCGCGGCGCCAACGACGTTCATCGAAAAAGAAGCCATTTTCATCACGGACCCCATTGCGGATTACCCCCCTGCCTGAATGGCTCTTCCTGCCGCGGCGACAGGCGGTGACAGAAGAACCCGTTGTGCACAACGTTTTTGCCGCGCTTCGGGTTCCCCGCCGGTCGCCGCAAATCACGCGTGCTTGCCGCAACAGCCATTTATTTCGCATTTTCCGTGACTTGTTCAGGCTTTGATAACCATCTTCGGTAACCATAAGCGTCAGTAGAGAGTAAGCGTATGGAGCGAGTACCAATGGCAGCAGTTTTTCCGCTGGCCGATTTTCGGCGTGCCGGTTTTGATCGTGCGGGCGAGAGCGACGCCTGGAAAGACAGCATCATCAAAGGTGATTGTGTCGCTGCCTTGGATGCCCTCCCGAGCCAGTCGGTCGATGCGATTTTCGCCGATCCGCCCTATAATCTCCAGCTTGGCGGCACGCTGCACCGGCCGGATCAGTCGCTGGTCGACGCCGTCGATGACGAATGGGACCAGTTCGCCTCCTTCGAGGCCTATGACGCCTTCACCCGCGCCTGGCTGCTCGCCTGCCGCCGCGTGCTGAAACCGAACGGCACCATCTGGGTCATCGGCTCCTATCACAATATTTTCCGCGTCGGCGCCATGCTTCAGAACCTCGATTTCTGGATCCTCAACGATATCGTCTGGCGCAAGACGAACCCCATGCCCAACTTCAAGGGTCGTCGTTTCCAGAATGCCCATGAGACCATGATCTGGGCCAGCCGCGATCCGAAAGCCAAAAGCTATACCTTCAACTACGACGCGCTGAAGGCCTCCAACGACGATGTGCAGATGCGCTCGGACTGGTTGTTCCCGATCTGCAGCGGCCATGAGCGGCTGAAAGGCGACGACGGCAAGAAGGTGCATCCCACCCAGAAGCCGGAAGCTCTGCTGGCCCGCATCATCATGGCGTCCACCAAGCCGGGTGACATCGTGCTCGATCCGTTCTTCGGCTCCGGCACCACGGGCGCCGTCGCAAAACGCCTCGGCCGCCACTTCGTCGGCATTGAGCGCGAACAGGATTACATCGATGCGGCATCCGCTCGCATCGCTGCCGTCGAGCCGCTCGGCAAGGCGGAACTCACCGTCATGACCGGCAAGAAGGCTGAGCCGCGCGTTGCCTTCAACACGCTGGTGGAAAGCGGCCTCGTCCGCCCCGGCCAGGTACTGACGGATGCAAGACGCCGTTATAGCGCCATTATTCGTGCGGATGGTACGCTCGCATCCGGCGGGACCGCCGGTTCCATTCACCGCCTCGGCGCGAAGGTTCAGGGTCTCGATGCATGCAACGGATGGACGTTCTGGCATTTCGAAGATGGCGACGCGCTGAAGCCGATCGATGATCTCAGAGCTATCATCCGCAGTGAAATGGCAAAGGCCGAATAGTCAAAAGCCCAAAAGGCTGGAGACGGACGATCCACCGCCCGCCCTTGTCAGAATACGTCTCTGTCCGGTTTAGTACCTTCAGTCCCGGATAGAGAAACGACCAACGCCCGGCACCCTGGTGTCGGGCGTTGGTATTTTCGAATATAAAACTTTAGCTAGACAAGTTTCGCGCAAGAGACGAGCAATACTGTCTCAAATCAGAGCAGTGGTTGTGAAAATCCGGTTCGGAAAGTCACAAAAACACTGCGTCCGATGCCGCTTGCGGCAGGACTGGCGCAGGCCGGAGACCGCCATTTCCGCCTGCGCCAATTTCTTTTCCCGATCCGTTTTGACAAACTTTGCCAAATTCTGCACCCTGTCCTCAAAGGAGATGAAGATGGCGACCATGAATATATCGCTGCCCGGCCAGATGAAGGAATGGGTCGAGGCACAGTCTAAAACAGGCCGTTACTCCAATGCCAGCGACTATGTGCGTGATCTCATCCGCAGGGATCAGGAACGGGGCGAAAAGATCGCCGCCATGCAGCGCCTGGTGGATGAAGGATTGCAGAGCGGCATTGGTGATCGTTCGCCGGAGGCCTTGTTCGCCGAGGCCGAGGCCCGGCCAGCGAAACGCGATATCGGCTGATCATGGGCTTTCGCCTGTCTCTGCTCGCGGAAGAGGACGTCATTCGTATTGCGGAGGAGGGCATCCAGATATTCGGGCCCAAACAGGCACGGAAATATCATCGGGAACTCTTCGCGATCTTCGAATTGATATCGTGTAATCCGCGAATGGCGCGCGAACGGGACGAATTGTCGCCGCCGCTGCGCATTCATCGCTTCAAGGCGCATCTGGTTGTCTATAGCGTCGACGCGGACGACGAAGTGTTCATCGTCCGCGTGCGTCATGGGCATGAGGACTGGGTGAATGAACCCTAATCCATGGCATGACGCGATATCAGGGGGCGGTGTCCTACACCGCCACCCCATAGGCCCGCAGATCCTGCTTCAGCTTTTCCGCGCCGGTAAAATGCACGGCCTGCCAGCCGGCGGCCTTGGCGCCTTCGACATTGGCGAGCGTATCGTCGATGAAGAGGCTGGTGGCCGGATTGAGGCCGAATTCCTTTGCGTGCAGATCGTAGATCGCCACATCCGGCTTCAAAAGCTTCACATCGCCGGAAACCGTAACGCCGCGCGGCAGAGTGAGGAAGGGGAACATCTTCTGCGCCTCGCGAAAAGTGTCGGAAGCGAAGTTGGTCAGCATCGTCACATCGTGGCCGCTATCGATCAGGCCAACCATGATCGCGACGCTGTCATCATAGGAGTGCGAGACCATTTCGTGCCAAAACTTGCGGAAGGCGCGGATGTGTTCTTCCCGTTCGGGAAACCGCTCAAGCAGCAGCGCCTCGGCATCTTCCCAGCGGCGGCCGCGATCCTGTTCGAGGTTCCAGTCATGGGTGCAGACATTCTCGAAAAACCATTGGCGCTCATCGGCATCTGGAATGAGGCGGCTATAGGGAATATGCGGATCGTAATGGATCAGCACCTTGCCGATGTCGAATACGATATGGTCAATCTTGGTCATCGAACTTTCCTGCTTTTATCGAATGCGGATGGAATAGCTGCTGCAATGACTTTTTTCATCACCGTTGGCAGCGCCTGCGCGTCAAGATTTGTAACCGGCTCCCACCATCCGTCATCCGGTCCGGTTTGAAGGCCATCCGGCACCTGCGCGCGATAGACGGTCAGACGCAGTTCGAAATGGGTGAAGACATGCACGATCACGCCCGCCATCTGCCAGTCGGCAGCAAAGGGTGCGTGGCTCACCTCCGTGCCGCCATCCATCCGCGCGGTCCACGCCGTTGTCGGCACCTCGGTCATGCCGCCGAGAAGCCCGCTGTCGATGCGCCGCCGCAGCAGAATTTCTCCCTCTGTATTCACTGCGACGAAAGCAGCCCCGAGCCGCACGGGCTTGGCCTTCTTCGCCGCCTTCACCGGAAACCGCTCCGGCTCGTCATGGGCAAGCGCAAGACAGGCGCCATTGAAAGGACAGAGCGCGCAGGCCGGCCGTTTCGGCGTGCAGATCGTCGCGCCGAGATCCATCATCGCCTGCGCAAAATCGCCGGGTCGGTCTGCGGGCGTCAGTTCGGCGACCTTCATTTTCATCGCCGGCTTGGAGCCGGGCAGGGGCGCATCGATGACAAAGAGGCGCGAGATCACGCGCTCCACATTGCCGTCCATGACAGCCGCCTGCCGGTTGAAGGCGATGGCCGCCACCGCGGCGGACGTATAATCGCCGATGCCGGGCAACTGCTTCAGGCCCTCTTCCGTATCCGGGAAGATACCGCCATGCTCGCGCGCTACGGCTTCCGCGCATTTCTTCAGGTTGCGGGCACGGGCGTAATAACCCAGCCCCGCCCATGCGGCCATGACATCCTCGACCGGCGCCGCCGCCAGATCGTCAACACGCGGCCAGGCGGCCAGAAACTTCAGAAAATAGGGTTTGACCGCCTGCACCGTCGTCTGCTGCAGCATCACTTCGGAGAGCCAGACGTGATAGGGATCGGCACGTTTCCCCTTTGCCGCCATGGCCGGGGAAGTGCGCCAGGGCAATTCGCGATGGTGCCGGTCGTACCATGCGAGCAGCATCTGCGCATAAGACGACGAGGCGGGTTTTTGAAGCATGGTTTGCCGTTTCTGTTCGATTTGGCCTATAGTTGGGACATAAGAAGCGGGCGATCAAGAACATGCGGATTCGCCTGCTCCCAAAACGTGAGTGAAACATGCGTTATCCCCAGAAGGGCGTTATACAGCGGAAGGGCGTCGTCCAGATCGCCGAGGTCGCCAATGGCATCATGGACCCGGTACTCTCGAAACGGGCGGGCATCAACACGGCGCTGCTCGGCTCCTGGGACGAGATTGCCGGCGACGATTTTGCCGATTGCACCCGGCCGGAAAAGATCACCTGGCCGCGCCGCGACGAAGGGCCGGATCGCGGCGGTTATCAGCCCGGCGTGCTGACGATTGCCTGCGAAGGCGCGCGCGCCCTGTTTCTCACCCATGCGCAGGGCGAACTCATCGCCCGCATCAATGGTTTTTTTGGCTTCCCGGCCGTGCGCCAGATCAGGATCGTGCAGAAGCCGGTGTCGCAGGCCATCACCCGCCGGCGCAAACCGCAACCCCTGCGCGGCGATGCGGCAAAACGTCTCGATGACATGATGGAAGGCATCGAGAGCGAGGCATTGCGCAAGGCGGTGGAGAGGCTTGGCACGGCGGTCTTGCAGAAGAAGCCGCGTGGCCGAACCATTTGATCGGTGCGGTTGTCCTTGACTGGTCACAATTCTTTGACAAGAAGAGTCCAAAACCCCGCTTGTGATGAACAGGCCGTCGCTATATCGGAATCAACGGACAATAGAGTCTATTACCAACAGGTGCTTTCATGCATTTTCCCGAACTGACCATTTCCCGTCGCAGCCTTCTCGGCGGTGTTGCCCTTGCCGCCATTGCCACGGCCCTGCCGTTTGCCTTCACGCCCGGTATTGCCGAGGCGCAGGAATTGCCTGAATCCACCGGTGACGTGGATATGGCTGCGGTGATGAAGCCCGGCCCGCTGCCGGAAGCAGCGCTCGGCGATGCCAACGCACCCGTCAAGATCGTCGAATATATGTCGATGACCTGCCCGCACTGCGCCAACTTCCACAACAAGACCTTCGACGAGATCAAGAAGAAGTACATCGATACCGGCAAGGTCTATTTCGTGCTGCGCGAATTCCCGTTCGATCCGCGCGCCGCTGCCGCCTTCATGCTGGCGCGCTGCGCACCGGAAGGACAGTATTTCCCCTTCGTTTCCATGCTGTTCAAGCAGCAGCAGAGCTGGGCTGTCGCCCAGGATGCGCGCGCCGCCCTGCTGCAAATGTCGAAAATGGCCGGTTTCTCACAGGAGTCTTTCGAGGCCTGCTTGACGAACCAGAAACTTCTGGATGATGTGAACGCAACCATGCAACGCGGTGCGACGGAATTCGGCGTCAACTCCACGCCGACTTTCATCATCAACGGCAAGAAATACGCAGGAGACATGTCGGTTGAAACCATGTCGGCTGTCATCGACAAGCTGCTCTGATCACCGAAGCCTTCAGAAAGCGGGCGGCGGATATTTCCGCGCGCCCGTTTTTTATTGCCCGTCTTCTTGCCGGGGTGTGCCGGCATGAAGTTCAACAAGCTCCGCGTCGTCGGTTTCAAGTCCTTCGTTGAACCTTCCGAATTCATCATCGAGCCCGGTCTGACCGGCGTCGTTGGCCCGAATGGCTGCGGCAAGTCCAATCTCGTCGAAGCGCTGCGCTGGGTGATGGGCGAGAATTCCTACAAGAACATGCGCGCATCCGGCATGGATGACGTCATCTTCTCAGGTTCCGGCAACCGCCCGGCCAGAAATACCGCCGAAGTCGGCCTTTATCTCGACAATTCCGACCGCACCGCGCCCGCTGCCTTCAACGATGCCGATGAAATTCAGGTGACGCGCCGTATCGAGCGCGAAAACGGCTCCGTTTACCGTATCAATGGCAAGGAAGCCCGCGCCAAGGATGTGCAGCTGCTGTTTGCCGATGCCTCCACCGGCGCTCGCTCGCCCTCGATGGTCGGGCAGGGGCGTATCGGCGAGCTCATCAACGCCAAGCCGCAGGCTCGCCGCCAGCTGCTGGAAGAGGCGGCCGGCATTTCCGGCCTGCATTCCCGCCGCCACGAGGCCGAGCTTCGCCTGCGCGCCGCCGAGACCAATCTGGAGCGGCTGGAAGACGTGACCGCCCAGCTGGAAAGCCAGATCGAAAGCCTGAAACGTCAGGCGCGTCAGGCCAACCGCTTCAAGATGCTGTCCGCTGATATCCGCGCCCGCGAGGCCACCCTGTTGCACATTCGCTGGGTGGAGGCGAAGGAGGCCGAAGGCGAGGCGGAAAGCGCCCTCAACCAGGCCACAAACATCGTCGCCGAAAAGGCTCAGGGCCAGATGGAAGCGGCCAAGCAGCAGGCCATCGCCAGCCTGAAACTGCCGGAACTGCGCGAGGACGAGGCCCGCGTGGCCGCCGCCCTGCAACGCCTGCAGATCGCCCGCACCCAGCTGGATGACGAGGCGAACCGCCTGCTGCGCCGCCGAGACGAGCTGGCGCGCCGTCTGTCGCAGCTTGGCGAGGATATCGTCCGCGAGGAACGGCTGGTTGCCGATAATGCCCAGATACTCGCACGGCTGGACGAAGAAGAGTCTGAACTTCTCGAAATCCTCTCCGATTCCGGTCGCCATGCTGATGAAATGCGTGAAGCCTTCGAGGCTGCGGCCGTCAAGCTGGCGGAAAGCGAAGCTATTTTCACTGCCATCACCGCCGAACGCGCTGAGGCGGCGGCCGGCCGTCAGCAGTTGGAGCGGGCGATCCGCGATCTTTCCGACCGCAAACTACGGCTCGAGCGACAATCGCAGGAAGCAACGGCCGAGATCGAGTTCATCGACGAAAAACTCTCCGGCCTTCCGGACCCCGCAGAACGGCGTGAAGCGGTCGAGGCAGCTGAGATCGCCGTCGAGGATGCATTGATCGTGGCGGAGGAGGCCGAGGCTGCCGTTGCCGAGGCACGTTCGGCCGAAGCGCTGGCGCGCGGGCCACTGGAAACGGCGAAGAATCGGCTGAACGCGCTGGATACCGAAGCGCGCACCATCACCAAAATCCTCGCCTCCAGTGCCGCTGCCAATGGCAGTTTCACGCCGGTGGCGGAAGAAATGACGGTGGAGCGCGGTTATGAGGCCGCATTGGGCGCGGCGCTTGGCGACGATCTCGAAAGCCCGCTCGATGCGAGCGCCCCCGCTTATTGGGGCGGCAACGGAAATGGTGCGGATGATCCCGTCTTGCCGCAGGGTGCGAAACCGCTGCTGGACTATGCGCAGGCGCCGGATGCGCTTAGACGCGCCCTTGCGCAGATCGGTGTCGTCGCAGACGTATCGGAGGCCCGACGCCTTCTGCCTTCGCTGAAAGCCGGCCAGCGGCTGGTAACACGCGAAGGCGCCCTGTTCCGCTGGGACGGCCACATCGCCAGTGCCGATGCACCGGGTGCTGCAGCCCTTCGCCTGTCGCAGAAGAACCGCCTCGCCGAAATCGAAGCCGAACTGGACGAGGCCCGCTCCATTCTGGACGAGGCCGAAGACCAGCTAGCCGCGAGAACCGAGGCCATCAGAAGCAGCGAATTGCAGCTTTCGGACGTGCGCGACCGGAGCCGGCTCGCGACCCGCCAGCTTGCCGAGGCACGCGAGGCGCTGACATCAGCCGAACGGGCCTCAGGCGATCTGCTGCGCCGCCGGGATATCGTTTCCGAAGCGCTGAACCAGATCGGCGCGCAGATCGATGAGATCGCCGTTCAGGAGGAAAATGCCCGCATCGAAATGGAAGACGCACCGGATCTTTCCGTGCTTGATCTCAAGCTGCGTGAAAGCCAGCTGGAAGTCGCGACTGACCGCGGCCTGCTGGCGGAGGCCCGTGCGCGCCATGAAGGCGTGAGCCGTGAGACGGAAAGCCGCCAGCGCAGAATTCAGGCGATAGGGCAGGAACGTTCAACCTGGCAGTCGCGGGCGGCAAGTGCGGCCGACCACATCGCCACGCTGCGCGAACGCGAGGAAGAGGCGCGCGAGGAAATCGCCGAGCTTGATATAGCGCCGGAGGAGTTTGACGAGAAACGCCGCAACCTCCTCAATGAATTGCAGAAAACCGAAGACGCCCGCCGCGAAGCCGCCGACCGACTGGCCGAGGCGGAAAACCTGCAGCGTGCCGCAGACCGGGTGGCGGCAACGGCGCTTTCCGAACTGGCGGAAGCCCGCGAAAAGCGCGGCCGCGCCGAAGAGCGGCTGGTTTCCGCCCGCGAGAAACGGCAGGAGACCGAACACCGCATTCGCGAAACGCTGAATACCGAGCCGCATATGGCGTTTCGCCTGACCGGCCTTGGCCCGGACCAGCCGAAGCCCGATATCCGCGATGTCGAGCGCGATCTCGACCGGCTGAAGATCGAGCGCGAAAGGCTTGGTGCCGTCAATCTGCGCGCCGAGGAGGAACAGGCGGAGCTTTCCGCCAAGCTCGAGGCGCTGATCAAGGAGCGGGATGACATCATCGATGCCGTGCGCAAGCTGCGCGCCGGCATCCAGAACCTCAACCGCGAGGGTCGTGAGCGGCTGATTGCCGCCTTCGACGTGGTCAATTCGCAGTTCCAGCGGCTTTTCACCCATCTTTTCGGTGGCGGCACGGCGGAGTTGCAGCTGATCGAATCCGACGATCCTCTGGAAGCCGGCCTCGAAATCCTCGCCCGGCCGCCGGGCAAAAAACCGCAGACCATGACGCTGCTTTCCGGCGGCGAGCAGGCGCTGACGGCCATGGCGCTGATCTTCGCGGTCTTCCTCACCAATCCCGCGCCCATCTGCGTGCTGGACGAGGTGGACGCACCTCTCGACGACCACAATGTCGAGCGCTACTGCAACCTGATGGACGAGATGGTGGCCTCCACCGAAACCCGCTTCGTCATCATCACCCACAATCCCATCACCATGGCCCGCATGAACCGCCTCTTTGGCGTCACCATGGCAGAGCAGGGCGTATCGCAGCTCGTCTCCGTGGATTTGCAGACTGCCGAACAGTTGCGCGAAGCCGTCTGAGGCGGCTCGTTCGGGATCATCTCCCGACTTTTGCTCAATGTGAATTTATCTTGCCGTATCACCCATTCGGGTGAGCGACATCTCGTGGCATTTTGCTATGTATTGGTCACGAACCTAGGGTTCTCTCCAGACCCCACCATCCGGTTTCCTGTACCGGATGGAATGCCTTGCGAGGCCGCTGCCGTGGCCTCGCAAGGCTTTCTTTTCCCGGGTTCACAGAGTGGAGGTGGCTGTATGGCTGGTAGTCGTTTCCGGGGAGCAAACCTCCTCCGTCATGCCGGTCTTGAGCCGGTATCCAGCCAGCCCAAGTTCTTGGGCTGAAAAGACTCTTCCCGTCGCGCAGACGTGCGTCGGCTGGATTCCGGCTCAGGGCCGGAATGACGGGAGGAGGAGACGCAGCGAATCCCTGTAAACCATTGGCCTGCTGCAACTGCCAATCGCGCAGTGTGTGAATTTCTCCGCGCATGATGCATGGAGGCCTACCGTCACTCAACCTGGCACCAGCCGCAGCCGCGTGCCCCACGGGTCGATCGCCTCCACGACCTTATTCTCCATCTCCACCAGCACATAGCCGGTTGCCCGCAGACGCTCCTTCTGCGCCTCGAGATCGGCCGCATCGCGAATGGTGAGAGAAAACCAGTCGAGACCGGTCTCCATGGTATTGCGTTGCTTCGCGCCCCGGCTGTTCCACGTATTGACGGCCAGATGGTGGTGATAACCGCCGGAGGAGAGGAAAGAGGCGTCCGAGCGCGCATCCTGCGTCGGTCGCAGGCCGACCGCCTTTTCGTAAAAGGCGCGGGCAGTGGCGATTTCACCGACCCTTAGGTGAATGTGGCCAATGCGCATGCCGGCCGGGGCGGTCTCATAATCGCTTTTTCTGGTGTCGGTCAGCGTCACGAGATCATCGACATCGAGCGGTTCGGTGCCCATCTTCACCACGTTACCGCTCCAGACCCATGTGTCCCTCGGCCGGTCGCTGTAAACCTCGATGCCATTGCCTTCGGGATCGTTGAGGTAGATTGCCTCGCTGACATTGTGGTCGGCAAAACCCGTTAGCGGCACCTGCTTCAATGCTGCATGCACCAGCCAGCGTGCCAGATCCTTGCGGGAGGGCATCAGATAGGCGATGTGGAACAGGCCGGCGGAGGTGGGGCTTTCGAAATCCGCCGCCGGCTTGTGCACGAGATCGAGCAGGGGCACGTTTCCGACGCCGAGCGTCACGCCCCTTGCCGTGCGTTCCACCTCGTTCATGCCGAGAACCGAACGGTAATAATCGATCATCTGATCGAGATCGCGGACTCGCAGCGCCGCCTGACCCACATGCATCGGTGTCGTTAAGGCGAAGGGCAGGGCGGCATTTGCGGGGGCTGCACCCCCTTCTGCTTTGAGCGCACCGGCGAGAGCGGTGGCGGCACAGGAAATTCCGGCAAATTTCAACGTATGGCGGCGGGTAAATTGCATGAATAATCTCTTTGCAGTGATTTGAATGGCTTAGGCAACACTCCGTTTCAGCGCACTACACGAATGCGTCAATCGTGCCTTATTTGGCCTTTGCGGCAATTCTTGCGCGCAATTCGCCGCAATTATGCTGCACTGCGATGTAAACTGCACGTTGCGGCGTTCCCAACATGCTGGCAATGCTGTAGATGATAGAAAAATGACAACGCTTCTGGGTGGAGAGCGTGGAATGAAAAAGTGGGTTTATACCTTCGGCAATGGTGCTGCCGAAGGCAGGGCAGGTGACGTTGCTATATTGGGCGGCAAGGGCGCGAACCTTGCCGAAATGGCAAGTCTCGGCCTACCCGTTCCCCCCGGCCTCACCATCATCGCCGATGCCTGCGCCCTTTATCACAAGAACGGCCGCGATCTTCCCGAAGAGCTGAAGCTGCAGGTCATGGCCGGCCTGCACGGCATGGAGATCGTCACCGGCAAGACCTTCGGCGGTAGCCATTCGCCGCTGCTTCTCTCCGTCCGCTCCGGCGCCCGCGCCTCCATGCCCGGCATGATGGATACCGTCCTCAACCTCGGTCTCAACGACCGCACGGTCGAGGCGCTGGGCCACGATGCGGGTGATGCCCGGTTTGCCTGGGATAGTTACCGCCGTTTCATCCAGATGTATGGCGACGTCGTCATGGGCCTCGATCATGAAATGTTCGAGGAAATCCTTGAGGATGAAAAAGGCCGGCTTGGCCATGAATATGATACCGACATGTCGGCGGTCGAATGGCAGCACGTCGTTTCGCTCTACAAAAAGCTGATCGAGGATGAGCTCGGACAAGCCTTCCCGCAGGACTGTCATGTCCAGCTCTGGGGCGCCATCGGCGCGGTCTTTGCCAGTTGGACCAACCATCGCGCCGTGACCTATCGTCACCTGCACAATATTCCAGGCGACTGGGGTACTGCCGTCAATGTGCAGGCCATGGTCTTCGGCAATCTTGGTTCGTCCTCGGCAACCGGCGTCGCCTTCACCCGCAATCCCTCGACCGGTGAGGCGGAGCTTTACGGCGAATTCCTCGTCAATGCACAAGGGGAAGACGTGGTGGCGGGCATCCGCACGCCGCAGTCGATCACGGAGGCCGCACGGCTGGTATCCGGCTCCGACAAGCCGTCGATGGAAAAGCTGATGCCGGAGGCCTTTTCCGAATTTCTGGCGATCTGCAAGCGGTTGGAAACGCACTATCGCGATATGCAGGATCTGGAATTCACCATCGAGCGCGGCAAGCTCTGGATGCTGCAGACCCGTTCCGGCAAACGCACCACCCGCGCCGCCATGAAGATCGCCGTCGATATGGTGGAAGCAGGGACGATTTCGCAGGAGGAGGCGGTCTGCCGCATCGAGCCTTCATCGCTCGACCAGCTGCTGCACCCGACGATTGATCCGGGCATTTCCCGGCCCATCATCGGCTCCGGCCTGCCGGCTTCTCCGGGGGCGGCAACGGGCGAGATCGTTTTTACCTCGGAAGAGGCTGTCGCCGCCGAAGCCGAGGGGCGCCGCGTCATTCTGGTGCGCATCGAAACCAGCCCGGAAGATATTCACGGCATGCATGCTGCCGAAGGCATTCTGACGACGCGCGGCGGCATGACCAGCCACGCCGCCGTGGTGGCGCGCGGCATGGGCATTCCCTGCGTCACCGGTGCCGGTTCCATGCGTGTCGACATGCGCAACAGGGTGCTGATCGGCGTTGGCTGCATGCTGAAACGCGGCGATGTCATCACCATCGATGGCTCTTCCGGCCGGGTGCTGAAGGGCGAAGTGCCGATGACGCAGCCGGAACTGTCAGGCGATTTCGGCAAGCTGATGCAATGGGCAGACAATCTGCGCCGGATGACGGTGCGCACCAATGCCGATACGCCGGCCGATGCCCGCGCCGCCCGGGCCTTCGGTGCTGAGGGTATTGGGCTGTGCCGCACCGAACATATGTTCTTCGAGGGTGACCGCATTCATGTGATGCGCGAGATGATCCTCGCCGAAAGCGAAAAGGGCAGGCGCGCCGCGCTCGATGAGCTTCTGCCGATGCAGCGTTCGGATTTCACCGAATTGTTCCAGATCATGCACGGCCTGCCGGTAACGATCCGCCTGCTCGATCCACCGCTGCACGAATTCCTGCCGAAGACCGATGGTGAGATCGTCGAGGTGGCGGCCGCCATGGGCATGCCGCAAACGGTGTTCCGCCAGCGGCTGGATGCGCTGCACGAATTTAACCCCATGCTCGGCCATCGCGGCTGCCGTCTCGCCATTTCTTATCCCGAAATTGCCGAAATGCAGGCCCGCGCCATTTTTGAAGCTGCCGTGGAGGCGGCCCGTATCACCGGCGCGCCTGTTGTGCCTGAGATCATGGTGCCGCTCGTCGGTCTGCGCTCGGAGCTGGATTACGTCACTGAGGTCATCGATGGTGTTGCCGCTGCCGTGGCGCAGGAAACCGGCATGGAGATCGAATATCTCACCGGCACTATGATCGAGCTGCCGCGTGCTGCCCTGCGCGCCCATGTCATTGCGGAAGCCGCAGAATTCTTCTCCTTCGGCACCAACGACCTGACACAGACGACGTTTGGTATTTCGCGTGACGATGCGGCGCGTTTCATCAATACCTATCAGCGCAAGGGCATCATCGAACGCGACCCGTTCATTTCGCTCGATTTCGACGGTGTGGGCGAACTCATCCGCATCGCCGCCGAACGCGGACGCCAGACGCGGCCGGAACTGAAGCTCGGCATCTGCGGCGAACATGGCGGCGATCCGGCCTCGATCCATTTCTGCGAGGATGCGGATCTCGATTACGTGTCGTGCTCACCCTTCCGTGTTCCCATCGCCCGGCTCGCTGCGGCGCAGGCGACGCTGGCTGCGCGGGCGAAGGAGGGGCAAACCCGAAGCAATGTCGCCTTCATTCCCGTCAGGGGTTCTGTCGGACGATGATCTGACGTTCGACCACGACCGGCCGATAGAACATGTCGCGGTTCATCTGCGCCTGCCAGGCGCGGTTGTCGGCGCGGCGGTCCATTTCCAGATCGAGAAGGCAACCGGCCATCGGGTCCGTGCCGGGGCGGAAACCATAGCCCCGGCATGTCGCCTCATCCCGCGCGCGGCGCTCTTCCGGCGTCAGCGTCTGGCAGGCGGTGAGCGCCATAAGGGCGGCAAGCGAACCGAGGACGATGGAAACACGCATCTTGTTTCTCCCTGATATGACAGCCGTACGGCACTTTTATTGCCGCGATTGATACGCCTGTTTGCATTTGGGGAAAAGCCGCATCGGGGTGGAAAGTTGCATTTGGTGCGAGAACGTATCCGTCTTCAAGCCCGCCTGGAACTCGCCATTTCAGCGCGCATCCAGCTGGAATCCCCCCATGTCGAGAGCCAGATCATCAGGTCGGTAAGAAAGCCGATAATCGGCACAAGAAGCCTGTGACCCAAGCCGCGTGTCGTCTGGTTTTTCTCGGCTTCCTGTAGATGTGCCAATTCCTGCTCCTGAATTGAGGTGATAAGCTCATGAAGCTCGGGATCTCTTGTTTGCAGGAAAGCCAATTGATCTTCCAGATGGCGGTGAACGGTGCTCTCCACGGCTTCGGTACAAATCCAGACCATGTTGCGCCCACCAAGCGCGGTCAGGAAGCCGAGCAGAAAACCTCCGAGGCTCCAAAACGCCATGACCCGACAAGGCTTTGCGTTTCTGGCTGGCATGGCTTCTCTGAACAGGCGGCAATGATCGATCTCGTCTTCCCGCATCTCTTGAAGAGCGCGCACGATGTCCGGAAACAGCCGGCGGGCCATCCATATCTGCGCTCCGTAGATGCGAATAGCGCCAAACTCACCGGCGTGATTGACCTTGAGAATACGCCGAACGGTGAGAGCTGGATCGTGTTTACCGGAACGGCCGGACATTCGAAGCATTACCACAGCGCGTTCCAGTCCAACCAGATGTAGCAGATCTTACCGCCGCTATGCGAACGGTTGTCACCACCACTGATAAGTCGGTTTTCAGGTGGGGAAAACCCCATCACGGTGGAAAGTTGGGTCTGGCAGGGCGGAAGATACGAGCCTCCGTCGATCACGAAACTAAATACTGATACGTTCAAAGGTCACGAAGAAAAGAAGGCGGGAAAATGCCCTGCAGAATGAGCCAGTCGCTCAACAGCAGCGTGAGGATGGCGGCGAGAAGGATGCCACCCATGAAGGCGATGAGGCCGAGCGTGGCGCGTGTCCAGCGGCGGGTCTGATAAAGATAGATGGCAAGACCGACAGGGGCTAGCAGAATGGTCGCGACTTTGGCGGCGGAACTGCGCCGGATGTCCCGCTTTTCGGCATCCTCTATCTGCCACCATGCAAACAGCGTGATGATGCCGATCATCTGCACCAGGTCGTTTGCGGTAAAGGAACTAGGCGGTCCGGCGGGCCAGATGGCGGCGTCGATGAGAAGCCCGAGGGACAGGAAGGCGAGAAGGCCGACATAAATCCAGTTACGTTTCGCCATGTACAGGGTCCGCTGAAGTTGCGTTGTTGTCCGTGTCGTTATGGCTATCGATCAAGCCATTTCCGTCAACCCCAAACTTTCGTGGAAAAACAGAAGTGGCACACACAGGGCGTCTCCTTTTACCGGAAACGCCGCGTGATTATCGCTGTCAGGCCGTCACTGCCTCACGGTCATCGAGCGCGTCGATGTCCTTGGCGTTGTTATAAACGGCCTCATCAAGAATACCTTCGCGCTTGGCGACGATGGTGGGCACCAGCGCCTGGCCGGCGACATTGACCGCAGTACGGCCCATATCGAGGATCGGGTCGATGGCGAGTAGCAGGCCCACGCCTTCAAGCGGCAGGCCGAGCGTGGAGAGCGTCAGCGTCAGCATCACCACCGCGCCTGTGAGACCCGCTGTTGCAGCCGAACCCAGCACCGAAACGAAAACGATCAGCACATATTCCTGAATGCCGAGCGGCACTTGGAAGAACTGCGCGATGAAGATCGCCGAAATCGCCGGATAGATCGCGGCGCAGCCGTCCATCTTGGTGGTGGCGCCGAGCGGCACGGAGAAGGCGGCATATTCGCGCGGCACGCCGAGGCTCTTTTCCGTCACGGTTTCAGTGACGGGAAGCGTGCCGATGGAGGAACGCGAGACGAAGGCAAGCTGGATGGCCGGCCATGCGCCCGCAAAGAACCGCGATGGCTTCAGGCCATGGGCAAGAAGCAGCGCCGGATAAACCACGAAGAGCACGAGCGCGAGACCGATATAAACCGCCGCTGCATACCAGCCGAGCTGCGACAGCGTCGTCCAGCCATATTGGTCAACCGCACGGCCGAGCAGGCCGATCGTGCCGATGGGGGTGAGGCGGATGACCCACCACAGGATTTTACGCACGATGGCAAGCAGCGACTGGTTGAAGGCAAGGAACGGCTCCGCCGCCTTGCCGGCTTTCAGCGCAGCGACGCCAAAGGCAATCGAGACGACGAGCAGCTGCAACACGTTGAAGTTCAGCGAGGTGCTGCCGGAACCGTTGTTGATTTTGGTAGAGGCTTCAAGTCCGAAGACGTTGGCGGGAACGAGACCCTTGAGGAAGTCCAGCCACGAACCGGTGGAGGAGGGTGCGGCCGCTGCCGTGTTGGCAATCGCCGTGTTGACGCCCGGCTGAATGACGAGGCCAAGCACGATGCCGATGACCACGGCAATCAGCGCCGTGATGGCGAACCATAAAAGCGTCTGCCACACCAGCTTTGCCGCGTTGCTGAGGTTCTTGAGATTGGCGATGGAGGCGACGATGGCCGTAAAGATCAGCGGCGGCACCAGCGCGCGCAAAAGCTGCACAAAAATGCTGCCGATGGTCTGCAGCGTCACGGAAAGCCAGTTCTGGCTGCCGGCGGCATCGGGGCCGATGTTGCGCGCAAGGAGGCCCAGCAGCAGGCCGATGACCATGGCGCTCAGAACCTGAAAGCCGAAATTGCGATAAAAGGGTTTCGGCCCGGAGGAGCCGGCGGACGTCGTTGCCTGTGACATGACATGTCTCTTTATTGTGCAAGAAAACGAGAATGTTGCACTTTTTACACGCATTCTCGAGGGAGGTCGCCGAGAATACGCCGATTTCCTCAGCAATTAAGGGATGGACTTGCGTATTTGGCGCATTGTCGGGGAATTATTCTCTTGAGTTGGGGCAATGCGGAAAAATATTCCGCCCTATCGTCGCTTTGGCCTCTCACCCGCTCGAACCGGGCCCCGGGGGGCTCGGAGCCTATGGTTTGGCAGAGCCGTAACATCACGCTCCGTCACCCCGGGCTAGATCCCGGTCCAGCGCGAGCAAGTCCTTGATCGGGGAGGCTTCTTTCACGGCGCAGATGCGCTGTGGCTGAATGCCGGATCAAGTCCTGCATGACGAAGGCAGGGTTTGCGCACTTTACCCGCAGATCAAACCCCTCCTTTGTTTTCCTCGCCGCAAATCCGGTCTATGACATCATATGCAGGTGATTCCCTGCCAGATTTCGGGTGCAACGCTTTTTAGCCAATGCGATCTAACGGATATCCGCTTCCATGACTGTGCGTTTCGTCCGGCCTTTTTCGGTTGCAGCCTATCTTTCCCGTTATCTGGGGCTTGCGGCGCTTGTGCTTTTTTTGATCCCCGCCGGCATCCACCGTTTCGGGCCACTGACGACGCCTGATCTTGTCGGGCTGCTCATCATTGCCGCTGGAATCGCTCTCGTGGCCGTGCTTCTGGCGCTGATCGGCCTGGAGCGGCTGTGGACGACGGGCGCGCGCGGCGGGCTTTCGGCGCTGGCGGCGCTGCTTCTCTCGGCCCTGCCGCTCGGCGTCGTTGGTTATGGCGCGTTTCTTTACTGGCAGCAGCCGAAGATTTACGACATCTCCACCGATCTGATCGACGTGCCGGAATGGCTGGCGACGCCCGCTGCCAATCAGCAATGGCTGGTGCGGCCCGCGATCGTGACCAAAGCCGACCGCGACGCGCAGATGGAGGCCTATGCGAGCCTTGCCGGGCGCCGTTACGAAGGCGCGATCGACCGCATCTATGCCGCCGCCAAAAAAATGGCCACCGCCCAGTCCATCCGCATCGCCCATACGAAGGGTGTGATCGGCGCGGAGGATGCCCCTTCAGTCGGCGTGCCGCCACAGGACAGGACGCAGCCCACGGAAGATGCGCCGGTTGAGGACCTGCCGTCCATCGTGCCCGTGCCCATGGCCCGCCCGGCAGAAGCGCCGCAGCCCACCTTCTTCAATGGCAGCGGTATCGTGCTGATGCAGGGCGAAACCCGCACCCGCATCTGGGGCCTGCGTTTCGATATCCTCATCCGCCTGAAGGAAGAAGCGGAAACCACCATCGTCGACGTGCGCGTCGCCTCCCGCTACGGCCCGCATGATCTCGGCATGGGCGCGGCGATTGCCGAGGCCTATCTCGATGCGCTGGATGCGGAAATGCAGGGGTTGAACGATAATTGAGGCCAGCAGGCGGAACTGCATGCTGCGTCGGCCTGATGGATCGCGACATCGCCGCTTGTTTCTTCTCCCCGAGGGGGAGAAGGTGGCCCGAAGGGTCGGATGAGGGGGCTAGCTCTCGGTATATCTCTACCCTCGCCCCCTCATCCCGCTGCCGCGGACTTCTCCCCGGCGGGGAGAAGAAACGAGTGGCATCCGCTCGTTCCCTATCGAACGGGGCGTAAGCGGCGAAAGCATCTTGAGAATTCGCGCCTTAAAACCCCGTCAGGCCGGAAAATACTCGCCCAGCAGCGAAGGCGCGCCATCCGTCCGCACTTCGCCCTTTTCGATCAGATCCTCGATATGCGCCAGCACGGAAAGTGCTGCCGCGCCGTGCAGGCGCCTGTCGGTGCTGGCATAGATCACCTTCACCATATCGGTGATCCGCCTGTCGCCGTCCCGGATACGCTTCAGAACCGCCTTTTCCCGCATGCGGCGATGGGCGCGAAGCCCGCGCATGAAGGCGGCGGGGTCGGTGACTGGCCCGCCATGGCCGGGCAGAAACAGCCGGTCGTCGCGGGTGAGTAGCCGCTCCAGCGAGGCCATGTAGTCGCTCATCGCGCCGTCAGGCGGCGCGACGATGGTGGTGGCCCAGGCCATGACGTGATCGGCGGAAAAGACGATGCCGCTGCCCTCAAGCGCAAAGGCGGCGTGATTGGCGGTGTGCCCCGGCGTATGCAGCGCGGTAAGCCGCCAGCCATCGCCGGAAAGGCTCTGCCCGTCGCCCAGCGCAATGTCGGGCACGAAAGCCGTATCGGAACTTTCGGCAAAGGGATTGGTTTCGCCCACATGCAGCGGCCGTGCGGCGCGATGCGGGCCTTCCGCCACTGTCAGCGCTCCGGTCGTCTGCTTCAGCCGCCGGGCCAGCGGCGAATGATCGCGATGGGTATGGCTGACGAAGATATGCGTCACCTCGCGGCCATCAAGCGCCGCCATCAACGCCTGAAAATGCGCCTCATCCTCCGGGCCCGGATCGATGACGGCAACGGAGCGGTCGCCGACGATATAGGAATTGGTGCCATGGAAGGTGAAGGCGGAAGGATTGTTGACGGTGAGGCGCTGGATGAGCGGGGCGACAGGAACCGCCTCGCCATAGGCCGGCTTGAAATCGAGATCGAATGCCGGGTCTGCCATCGAGACCTCCTGAATGAATGCCATGCCGAAAGTGCCGGCGGCACCCGCCGCACAATCGCCAAGCCCTATCATGCCGTCCGCGGCACAGCATCCAAAAAGCTTGGGTTTTGTGAAAAAATTGGTCGCCGGGTCATTGCCGCGCCGGGCAGGCTTTGCTAATCAGGCGCGGTTCAGGCAGCGGCGTTTCGCTTTCGCTGCCCTGTTGGGGCGTCGCCAAGCGGTAAGGCACCGGTTTTTGGTACCGGCATTCCCAGGTTCGAATCCTGGCGCCCCAGCCATTTTTTAGGTCAATCCTCGTTCTTCTTGCCAAGTAGAGCCATTTGCCAAAACATCTGGGCGTGTTTTGAAAAAATTTCTTCTCTTTCTTTCAAGCTAGAATTGTCCCCGCTAACTGCCAATCGGGCGTCTTCCACGAAATCGCGAGCACAATCGGTCAGCCTAAATAATTGGTTATAGATAGGCCTCGCATTTGCGTCCGTCATTAATGAGTGCGCCATAAACGTATCGCGAAATGTTTTTAGCGTCTTAAGGCCGCTTCTCCCGAACGGGCCTTTGAATGTATTAGAATAGCAGTCAGATGCCCTTTCTAAAGCATTGGTACAATCTTGTTCGAAAACGTTCGCGAGCGATTTGTCGTGCGGAAGCCAGTTGCGTGCACGGGCTTTAAGTTCTCTACGGCATCGTTTTTGGCGTAACAATCTAATTACAAGGGGAATTGAGGCAACGTCTCGAGAGTTAACGTGTCGACTTCTGACGCCAACATCGTAGAGACGAGCGAGGTGCATCGCCAAATCAAATGCAAGGCTTTGCATTATTGTGTTGAATGCATCAGCGCCGGGAAAGCTTTTTTTGTCCATGTTCTGGACTAGAGCATTCCCAGTTTCCATCGTGGCTTCGATACGAAGCGCGTTGACGACGTTTCGATACAAGATCGGTATCATCTTGTCCACGCGAGCCATCGCTTCGTTTCTTGTAAGAAGTACCCGTTTCTTCTTTTTAGGCATTTTATTCATAGCTATCAAATTCTTCGTAGGATTCGAAAAATGATAGACTAAATGGAAATTTGCGTCTTTATCCAACATAAAAAACGCCGCGTATCCAAAGACACGCGGCGTCCAATCCTCAAATCGCAGCTAAACCTTAAAGCGCGATATCCGGCACCTTCTTCACCGGCGCACCCGCAGGCGCTGCACCGGCACCCTTCAGCGCGTCAAGATCGATCTGCGGTGGGGTCGGCAGCTGCAGGTGTTCGGCCGTGTAAGCCCATTCCTGCTGAACTTTCTCCGGATCGTCATTGAGCTTGGTGCCGTAGCTCGGCACGATCTGGCGCAGCTTCGCCTGCCATTCCGGCGTCGCGACCTTGTCCTTGAAGACCTTTTCCAGAACGCTGAGCATGATCGGTGCAGCAGTGGAGGCACCCGGCGAAGCGCCGAGCAGGCCGGCGATGCTGCCGTCCCTGGCGGAGACGACTTCGGTGCCGAGCCGCAGCACGCCGCCCTTTTCTTCGTCGCGCTTGATGATCTGCACGCGCTGGCCGGCCTGCCACAGGCGCCATTCGCCCTGCTTGGCATTCGGGAAATATTCCTTCAGCGCGGCAAAACGGTCGTCATCCGACATCATCAACTGGCCGGCGAGATATTCCACCAGCGGATATTCATCGATGCCCACCCGCACCATCGGCCAGGCATTGCTGGTCGTGACCGATGAGACGAGATCGAAATAGGAGCCTTCCTTCAGGAACTTGGTGGAGAAGGTGGCGAAAGGCCCGAACAGGATGACACGCTTGCCACCCAGCACGCGGGTGTCGAGATGCGGAACCGACATGGGCGGCGAGCCGACCGAGGCCTTGCCATACGCCTTGGCCAGATGCTGCATCGTCACATCGGGGTTCTCGTTGATGAGGAACGAGCCGCCCACGGGGAAACCGGCATAATCATCGGCTTCCGGAATGCCGGACATCTGCAGCAGATGCAGAGCGCCGCCGCCGGCGCCGATGAACACGAATTTCGCATCCACCACCTGTTCGGCATCGGTCTTGGTGTTGGTATAGGTCACGCGCCAGCTGCCATCGGCATTGCGCTGGATATCGGAAACCTCGCTATTGACCTGCAGGTCGAAATTCTGGTCGCCCTGCAGATGCGATACGAATTGCCGGGTGATTTCGCCGAATTCCATGTCGGTGCCGAGCGGCGACCAGGTCGCGCCGATTTTCTGAGAAGGATCGCGGCCTTCCATCATCAGCGGCACCCACTTCTTGATCTGCTCGGGATCGGTGGAGAATTCCATGCCGGCGAAAAGCGGGCTGGCCTTGAGTGCCTGATAACGCTTTTCCAGATAGGCGACGTTTTCGTCACCCCAGACGAAGCTCATATGCGGCGTGTGGTTGATGAAGGAGCGTGGGTTCTTCAAAACGCCGTTGCGCACCTGCCATGCCCAGAACTGCCGGGAAATCTGGAAGGATTCGTTGATGTTGATCGCTTGGCTGATCTTGATGTTGCCGTTGTCGTCTTCCGGCGTGTAGTTCAGTTCGGCAAGCGCGGAGTGGCCGGTGCCGGCATTGTTCCAGCCGTTCGAGCTTTCAAGCGCCACGCCATCCAGCCGTTCCAGCATCTGCATCGACCAGGTGGGCTCCAGTTCGCGCAGCCACACACCGAGCGTCGCGCTCATGATGCCGCCACCGATCAAAAGCACGTCTACCTTCTTGGCAGCAGTATCAGCGAGAAGCGGAGAAGTGGGCAGCGCCGCTGCGGCAATTCCGGCGAGCGCACCGCCCAGAACCTGTCGGCGGTTCAGCGGAAATGCATGGGAGAGATCAGTGAGCTGGGATTTGTCTTGATCGATGGGAGTCACGGCCATACCTGATTCTTGTTTTGTGTTAAAAACATTCCTCCCGATCGCCCCGATATAGCAAAGCGCAAAGCGGCACAACCCGGACCCATTCACTCCAGTTCAAGCGTTTTTGCACGGATTTGGCCGGGACATATGGTCGCGCCAGCGAATCCTGCGTGTTTGCGGATTGTCATTTTCAGCACGGTGAAGATTAGCCGATGCTTTCAAACGGTTGAAAGGGTTCTATCGGCCGGATAGGGCAACAAGCGCCCCCGGCCGTATTTTGCCGACCATGATGATCGGCGCGGCGCTGCTGCGGACCGATTTTTTCAGAAAAATGACGATATTCCCGAAAAAGTGAAAGGCCCACCGTTTCGGGCGGGCCTTTTTGTGTTCGCTCTGAGGCCGAAAGCTCAGTTTGCGGCGAGGAATTCCGCGCAATAGCTCGGGCCGTTGACGCCGGGGCGGTCGGAGACCGTGCGCACGGCAGTGATCTTGTAGTCGCTGGAAACAACCAGCTGCACGGTGCAGGAGAGTGAAGCGCTGCGGGCCGGCGAGATCTGGCGACCCTTCTTGCCATCTTTGCCCTCTTCGAACTTGGCCGGAATGGTGGCCTTCTTGTAGCCGCCGCGCCAGTTATAGACAGTGGAGCTGCCGGTTTCCGTATCGCTCAGCGGCGGGCCGAATTTTGCGAAGAAAATGCCGGCGGACTGGCCGACCCAGCGGGTCTCGACCGGGCTCTTCTGGGCAAATGTGGGGGCGGAACCGCCGGTGGAGGTGGTGCAGGCGGAGAGCGCAATGGCAAACGCTGCGAGCGTTACGCTGCGAAATAGCATGGTGAAATGTCCTTTGTGCCGTGTCCGGCTTCCCGCCGGTCATTCCGTTCCCCTAGCAGATTTGGCGGCGGGGGGCAGGGGAGGTGTGCGGCTTGATGAAAATTTCCTGCCACAATTGCTTTTTTGTAACGTTTTCCGCTCTTCCGCCCCACTCTGCGGGTGCTGGATGGGACCGTTTCACCGGACGGCAAAAACTTGTCATAAAAAATGCAATAAGCCGCTTGTCGAATGCCGGAGGCTGGTCTATAGACGCGCTGCTGGTCACGGAGTGTAGCGCAGTCTGGTAGCGCACGTCGTTCGGGACGACGGGGTCGGAGGTTCGAATCCTCTCACTCCGACCAGCTTAAAGCCAACCAAAACAGTGGCTTGTAAATTATCCCGAAAATCCCCGAAATCAAATTCTCGCATCGAAACCGCACGGTTTGAAACCATCGTCCGATGGGATCGCATGGGCGTTCGCGGCTGGAAATCCGGCCATGCATGCCAATAAGCCCGTTTCGGCCGGCTTATAAATGCCGCAGCCGGTCACCCGAACGAAAGAGGCCCGTCGCTCCGCCAAGCGCCAGGCCTCAATGTCGCGGCCTTGTTTCAGGGGACGCGCGACATCCGACGTCTTAAAAGCGTCAATTCTGATCCACAATCCAAGAAGTTACCCGTCAGCGCCCCCAGCCCCGAATTTCCGGGACATCGTGATGATCAATTTATCGCGATCAAAAAAGAGGCCCGCTGTTCTGTCGAACAACGAGCCTCTGTTGGGTCGCTTGGCGGAGCGACCGCGTGCAAATTCGCCTTTTGCGCATGAACGTCAAATGAACAAACGGCTTTGCCCGAGGCCGAGAAACTACCCGTAAAAATCAGGGGCTCATGGATCGGAAAGCGCGCTCAGTCGTTATCTATCCATAACAACGATGGAGGATAACATGCTGAAGGGTATTGCACTGTGGGCTATGGGCGTTCCGATCTTCGTGATCATTCTGCTTTATATGTTCGTGTTTTAAGGCGCGTCTGACGACAGGCCCAAACAAAAAGGCGACCACACCGTGGTCGCCTTTTTCCGTTCATGTGGGCATTTTCAGTCGAGGTCGCCGATGAGCCGCGAGGCTGTCGCCGCATCCGTGCGGCGGATGTCGATCTCGTCGCGGTGTTTGGCGAGCAGTTCACCGGCGAGCAGCTTTTCCGCAAGAGCGGCGGGCAGGGAGAGGATGACGCGGTCGCCCTGTTCCTCCGTTGCACCCGTGCTGCGCTTGGCCGATATCATGCCGCCCGCCACCGTATTGTTGGTGTCGGGATCGATCAGGATGAAGGAGCCGGTTGCCCGGTTTTGTTCATAGGGATCGAAGATCGCCGTCTCGTCGAAGGAGAGCCGCACCTTGCCGATGGCGTTCATCGGCAGCGAGGTTTCATGCGCCTGCCATTCGCCTTCCCGAAGGTTGAGCTGGCTGACGGGCTGGACGCTGACGCGCTGGCGGCGGCTGGCGCTTTTGAGCCAGTAGCGTTTGCCAGCCTCGATGCCGCCCGGCTGCAGGGCGACGATCTGCGCGTCAAAAGCAAGTCCCGTGAGCGGCTGCGCCTCGATGGAGACGATCATGTCGCCGCGCGAGACATCCACCTGACGGTCGAGTACGAGGGTGACGGCATCACCTGCCACGGCGGCGTTGCGCACCAGATCGAAAGTGACGATCTGCTTGACATTGGCGACCATGCCCGAGGGCAGGACGACAACGCTGTCGCCCGGCTTTACCGAACCGCCGGCAACCGTGCCCTGATAACCGCGGAAGCTTTCACCCGGCCGCGACACGCGCTGTACCGGCAGACGGAAGCCGCCGGACTGCGTGGAGCGGACGGTCGCAAGCTCCAGCGTCTCCACCAGCGTCGGGCCTTCATACCAGGGCATGGAGGCTTTGCCTGACAACACGACGTTTTCGCCCTTCAGCGCCGACATCGGAATGGCGATGATCTGCTTGATGCCGAGATTGGAAGCGAATTCGCGGAATTCGTGAGCGATCAGTTCGAAACCGGCCTTGTCGTAGTTCGTCAGGTCGATCTTGTTCACCGCCAGCACGAATTGCCGGATGCCCATCAGCGCGGCGATAGTGGCGTGGCGGCGGGTCTGCTCGAGAATGCCGGTGCGCGCGTCGACGAGCAGCACGGCCAGATCGGCGGTGGAAGCGCCGGTCGCCATGTTGCGGGTATATTGCTCATGGCCGGGCGTATCGGCGACGATGAAGGCGCGCCGGTCGGTGGCGAAATAACGATAGGCGACATCGATGGTGATGCCCTGTTCGCGCTCGGCCTGCAAACCGTCCAGCAGCAGTGCGAAATCGGGCAGGCCGAGATCGTTCTGCTTGCCGCTGTCGCGATGCAGGGTGGCGGCCTGGTCTTCCTTGACGGCCTTGGTGTCCCAGAGAAGACGACCGATCAGGGTTGACTTGCCGTCATCCACGCTGCCGCAGGTGATGAGGCGCAGTGGACGCGTATCGCGCGTTGCCTTCGAATGTTCGGCAAACGGCAGAATGGTGGCGGAAGAGGGGGGATTGATGGCGGCAGCACTCATCAGAAATACCCCTCGCGCTTCTTTTTCTCCATCGAGCCGGACTGGTCGCGGTCAATCGCGCGGCCCTGCCGTTCGGAAACGGTGGCGATTTCCAGTTCGGCGATGACGTCCTGCAGCGTCGCCGCCTCGGAACGGATGGCGCCGGTCAGCGGGAAGCAGCCGAGCGTGCGGAAACGGATCGAGCCGTGCTTGATCTCTTCGCCGGGCAACAGTTCCAGCCGCTCGTCTTCGGCAAGTATCATCATGCCGTCACGCTCGATATAGGGGCGCTCGGCGGCGTAATAGAGCGGCACCAGCGGAATGTTTTCCGCCTCGATGTAACGCCAGATATCGACCTCGGTCCAGTTGGAGAGCGGGAAGGCGCGCACGCTTTCACCCTTGCGGACCATGCCGTTATAGATGTTCCACAGTTCCGGGCGCTGGTTGCGCGGGTCCCATTTATGATCGGGCGTGCGGAATGAATAGATGCGCTCCTTGGCGCGGCTCGCCTCCTCGTCGCGCCGTGCGCCGCCGAAGGCCGCGTCGAACCCACCGGCGTCGAGCGCCTGGCGCAACGCTTCCGTCTTCATAATGTCGGTGTAAAGCGCCGATCCGTGGGAGAAGGGCGTCACATTTTCCGTTTCACCGCGCGGGTTGGTGTGGGAAATCAGATCGAGATCGTATTCCTTGACGATATTGTCGCGGAATTCGATCATTTCCTTGAACTTCCAGCCGGTATTGACGTGCAGCAGCGGGAAGGGAATGCGGCCGGGGAAGAACGCCTTGCGTGCTAAGTGCAGCAGCACGGACGAGTCCTTGCCGATGGAATAGAGCATCACGGGGTTATCGAATTCGGCGGCGACTTCGCGGAAAATATGAATAGCTTCGTTTTCAAGCGCCTTCAGATGGGGATCGAGCGGCGGCTTGGATGCGACAGTATTCTTGCTGTCCGTCTCGTGGACTGCGTTGGACATTGTGAACTCCGGGAGATGTACTGAATGATTATCGTTGCGGGATGGCGGAAATGGCGGATGTCTGCTCCGCACCGGCGACGTGAAGACCGCATTCGCGCTTCTCGTCGTTTTCCCACCACCATCGTCCGGCGCGCTCAGGCTCACCGGGCTTGATGGCGCGCGTACACGGCTCGCAGCCGATGGAGGGGTAACCGCGCTGATGCAACGGATTGACGGGAATGTTCTCTTGGGCGACATGCGCCCGGATGAGGTCGATATCCCAGTCAGCCAAAGGATTGATCTTGATGAGATTGCGCTCCGCATCGAACTCGGCAAACGGCGTCGTCGCGCGATTGCCCGACTGGCCGCGGCGGAGCCCGGTGATCCAGAAAGCTGCACCCTCCAGCGCCTTGCCGAGCGGGATCAGCTTTCTGACATGACAGCAGGCGTGGCGCGCTTCAACGCTTTCGTAAAAACCATTCAGGCCGTATTTTTCGGCATAGGCGTCGATATCGTCCTGTTCGGGACGGAAACGGCGGATTTCGATGCCGAAACGTTCTTCGGTTTCGTCGATGAGATCGACTGTTTCCTTGAAGAGGCGGCCGGTTTCCAGCGTCACGACGTCAATCGGCAGACGATGCGTGCCGATGGCCGCGGTGATGACCTGATCCTCGATGCCGAGGCTGGTGGTGAAGACCGCCCGCCCGCCGAGGCCGGCAACGAAAGAGAGACGTCCCGCCAGATCGAGACCCGCAAGAGTGGTATCGAGGGAGGCGGTATCGGCAGAGGCATTTGCTGTATTGATCGTCATTGTCACGTCCGGGATTTCCATGACCGATTATTGTTGAAATCCAGCCTTTGGAACAGAAATGACAGTCCTTGTGCGCTGCACTTGAGAGCAAAAATGCCTCTCGCGCGCGTAGTATGAGCAAAAGATACCCGTTCACCTTCTTTGCAGCTTGGATTTGAATTGTGACAACTTCTGCGCTAAGCCGGAATTGCCGGGTTCCCGGGCTTGTGGTCTACTGGTTTTACGATGATTTCGCAGAAGGCAAAATACGCGCTGAGGGCGCTTCTTTCGCTGGCAAAGGCCGACGGCGGCTGTCCCGTGCAGATTTCCGACATTGCCCGCGAACAGGCCATTCCGAAAAAATTCCTCGAACAGATCCTTCTCGAAATGAAGAAGGAACGTCTCGTCGAAAGCCGGCGTGGCAAGCAGGGCGGCTATCTTCTGGCGCGCCCGGCATCGGATATCACCTTCGGCGAGGTGCTGCGCCTCATCGACGGGCCGCTTGCCCCCTTGCCCTGCCTGTCGCAGACCGCCTATCGTCGCTGCGAGGATTGTGACGGCGAAAAGCAGTGCGAAATCCGCCACGTCTTTGCCCGCGTGGCCGATGCGACGCGCAACATCCTTTTCAACACGACTATTGCCGATGCGGTGGCGGGTGTCGAAGTGCCCGAGCTTTTGACGGCCTAGTCGCCCGGCGGCAATTAGGCCTGCACTACCACCCCTCCACCCTTGTAACTTGATTTCGTCGCACTGTGATATTGTCGCTCGTGCGGTTGTGGATGGAAGACCGATCCCCCCTGGGGACATTGATCCCGTGAATGAGCCAGGGTCTCCATCCGCCTTTTCATCGAACCCGAACAGTCGCCGGGGCCGCTTGCGTGTGCGAAGCCCGATTAGGCAAGGATGGGATAAGATGGATAATATTGTTGGCATCGATGTTTCCAAGGACCGTCTGGATGTGGCGTTGG
>NZ_JAPYZZ010000031.1 GCF_027460065.1 Martinezella rhizogenes | reverse complement strand
AAAGATCGAGATGTGCTTTTGCAACGTCGCATCCGATGTAAACAGGGTGTACCATGGCAAGCCTCATCCTGTGCTACGAGGTCCGCGCTCACGGCCTCTGTCAACTGTTCAGGTTGGGATTATCAAGAGCGGGCGGAGGCCAAAGCCAGCAAACGGTCTCAATCGACCAGGACCCCGACGGCCTTCCGCCCGCAACCCTTATACCATAACTCCAATACACAGGACCCCGGATCTAGTCCGGGGTGACGGCGTACAACAACCAGCTCACTACCCTCTGGCTGGCTTCAGAATTCCGTCCAGTCATCACCCTTCACCGCCAGCGCCGCATTGCCGCGCGTGGCAACGGGACGGGCCCTTGTGGGTGCTGCGACGGGTGCGGCCGGAACGCGCGCGGGGCTTGCGGCGCGCTGCATATGCCGCGCCGTCTCCCGCAAGGCAGAGGCCTGCTGGCCCAGCTGGAACTGTGCAAGCAGGGCCTGGAGATTGGCGCATTCCTGCGCGAGACCGGCACCGGCCGCATTCATTTCCTCGACCATGGCGGCATTCTGCTGCGTGGCCTGGTCCATGTGGTTGACGGCGGTATTGACCTCGGAGAGACCGGCCGACTGCTCCTGTGCCGCCGTGGCGATGGCATCCATATGGGTGTTGACGGACAGCACCAGCTGCTCGATTTCGGAAAGTCCGACACCTGTATCGGCCACCAGCTTCACACCCTCACCCACCGCAACGGCTGATGTGTTGATGAGCTGCTTGATTTCCTTGGCCGCATTGGCGGAACGCTGCGCCAGTTCGCGCACCTCCTGTGCAACGACGGCAAAACCCTTGCCGGCATCGCCCGCCCTTGCCGCCTCGACGCCCGCATTCAGCGCCAGAAGGTTGGTCTGGAAGGCGATTTCGTCGATGACGCCAATGATCTGGCCAATCTGGCGCGAGGAATGTTCGATGCGTTCCATCGCGGAGACGGCATCGCGCACCACCTTGCCGGAAAGATCGGCCTTGGTCCTTGCTTCCCGCACCGTGTCGCGAGCCTCGCCGGCGCGTTTGGAGGTGGCGGAGACATTGGCGGTAATCTCTTCCAGCGCGGCGGCGGTTTCTTCAAGCGAAGCGGCCTGCTGCTCGGTGCGGCGGGAAAGATCGTCGGACGCCGACGAAACCTCATGGGCGCCGCCATTCACCGTCTGCACGGACTGGCCGACACTCGTCAGCGCCTCGCGCAGCTGGTGCACGGAGCTGTTGAAATCGTGTCGCAACGCTTCGAATTGCGGTGCAAACGGCGTGGCGATCTCGCAGACCATGTCGCCGGAGGCGAGACGGCGAAGACCGCCCGCCAGCGAACCCGTGGCCTGGTTGAGCCGTTCCTCGGCCTCGGCCTCGGCGCGCTGCTGCAGCTCGATGCGGTCGCGTTCGGCCTGCTCGCGGTTGGCGACGGCGTCCGCCTCCAGCTGCCGGTTGCGGATGGCCGCTTCGCGGAAGATTTCCACGGCACGGGCCATCTCGCCGATCTCGTCGCCGCGCTTTGCGCCGTCGATATCGATTGCAAGATTGCCGCCCGAAAGCGCCATCATCGCATTGGTCAGGCGGCTGATCGGCCGGGTGACGCGGCCGACGATGACGGCAAGCGAGACGATGCAGAGCGCCAATGTGGCGATGAAGACGGCCAGATAGACCACCGCATCGATGAAGGCGTCCTGTTTTGCCTTTTCGGCATTGGCATCGAGGATATCCATGGCGGCAGAGGCGATCTTCGCAATCGTGCCGAGATTTTCCGTGACGGTGGTGCGCCAGCTGTCCAAGGTGAAGGCCGGCGTGCGGCCATTGTTGAGGTCTTCGATGAGCTTGGTGCGCTGGGTGTTGAAATCGCCCTTGAAGTAGGTCTTGTCCGCAGTGGCGTAGATGTCCTTGAGCGATTGCGGTGTTGATTCATGCGCGACGAGATCCCCCGTCGCCTTCCACGCGAAAGCCGCGCCGGCGTCGAATGCACCGAGCTGCTGCATTTCCTGGGCGGTGAGCGGCCGGTTCTGCGCCACGGCGGCGTTGAGGACAACGGTGGCGCTGCCGCCAAGCGCACGGGCGGACCAGCCGTAGGAACGCAGCTGGATGAGGCCTGTCTGGCCCTGATCGAGAGAGCGGACAGCACCTTCCAACGCTGTCGAGCCGGCTTCCAGCGAGGCGAGGAAATCGCTGCCGAGCGTCATGACGGTCTTGTCGAGCCCGGCTTCACGCCGGTCGAGCGGCTGCGAGACATTGGCGTCGACCTTCTTTCTGAGCTCGACGAACTGTGCATAGACATCCTTCACGCGCTTGAGCGGACCTTGCAGCCTCGCATCTTCAAGCGACGAAGACTGTGTGAGGAACGCCGTCATGGCGGCATCCACCTTCTGGCGCGCTGCCGTAACACTGGCGATGCTGCCTGCCGACTTCGATGGATCGAGCGTCAGCGCCGTAGCGCTGTCGCCGCGTTCACTGCGGAAATTCAAAAGCGCGTTGAAAAGAAGCTTGTCCAGCGAGACGAACTGCGCAACCTCCGAAAAGGCGCTGGCGCGATTGACCGAGCGCCACGATTGCGTGCCGACCAAACCGGCAAGTGCAAGGCTGATGAGAAGGAAAAAACCGACAAGTATATTACGAATGCTGAAAGACATCTGGCGGCCCCCGCTAGCCGGAAATGAAGATGCCGCAAACTAAAATAAGCTTGTCTAAAATTGGATTAAACTCCCCCATCTTTTTGGGGATTTTTTGCGCCGCAACAAAAACGGCCATGACCGGACGAATGCCTGCCATGGCCGCGTTTAACGCGATGGATGCGGATTTCAGACGTCCGTGCCCAGACGCGCCCAGTCCATATAGAGATCAAGCGCCTTGCGCGCGACCGGGCCTGCCTGCAATTCGCGGTCATCCAGCTTCACGACGGGCGAAACCTTGGAATAATTGCCCGAGCAGAAGATTTCATCGGCCTCGCGGAAATCCTCGACCGACAGGGTCGCTTCCTGGACTTCGAAACCGGCCTGACGCAGAAGGCCGATCACACGCGAACGGGTGATACCGGCGAGGAAGGTGCGGTTCGGCACGGGCGTGAAGACGACACCATCCTTGACCATGAAGATGTTGGCCGAAGCGGATTCGGCGACATTGCCGTTCATGTCGCGCATCAGGGCATTGTCGAAACCGCGCGCGCGGGCTTCCAGAATGGCGCGGCCGCTATTGGGATAAAGGCTGCCGGCCTTGGCGTCGGTCATCGCGGTTTCCGGCGACGGACGGCGCAGCGGCGAAACGGTGAGCGTCAGCGGCTTGCCGGCATCCATCGGCGCTTCGAACAGGCAAAGCGCAAAACGGGTGGAGCTGGCATCCGGTGCCACGACGCTGCCGGGCATGCCGTGTTCGGCCCAATACATCGGCTTGATATAGATCGCCATCCTGCCGTCAAATTTCCCAACGCCTTCCAGCGCTAGCGTCTCGATCTCTTCCGCCGTCATGGTCGGCTTCATGCCCATGTTGGTGGCGGAGCGATTGACACGCTGGCAATGCAGATCGAGATCGGGCGCCACGCCATCGAACCAGCGTGCGCCGTCGAATACCGTGGAGGCCAGCCACATGGCATGCGAGGTCGGGCCGATGAGCGGCGGATTGCCGGGCAGCCATTGACCGTCAACATAGGTCCAGGTGGTTGATCGAGGTGCGGTATCGACGCTCATAACGGTCTCCTGTTGCAAGCATTTCCGTCTGGCGAAAACGCTCCGTCTTTTTGTCTTGATGCATTGCCGGACGCAAAACGCTTCGCGTTCACAACCGGGCATGTGCTGGAAATCGGCCGGAGTGAATGCCTCTCGCCCAGACAGGTCAAGTTTTAATTGCCGCCATATCTGATTTTGATGGAAAATAACAAATGGAGGCCCTGGCAAAGACATTTTGTGAGGTGAAACAAAAGGTTGATGAATAGAATCATCACAATAATTCATGCATCGGATGATGGCGGCGCGATTTCGCGCATGCGATGCTGAGGCCCTGACGGCGTTTGCAGCGCGCTTCGCCCGTCCTCGTTCGCCCATCCGGATGCGACGGTTCCGCAGGAGGAAATCATGGCTTGGTCCGCCCACCAATATCTGAAATTCGAAGACGAGCGGACGCGGCCCGCAAGGGACCTTCTGGCCCAGGTGCCGCTGGAGCGCGTGTTGAACGGCTATGATCTCGGCTGCGGCCCCGGCAATTCCACCGAGCTTCTGACCGATCGTTATGGCGTCAACGTCATCACCGGCATCGACAGCGACGACGACATGCTGGAAAAGGCGGCGGACCGGCTGCCGAACACCCGTTTCGGCAAGGCCGATCTTTCGCAGTGGCGGCCGACCCAGAAAGCCGACCTGCTTTACGCCAACGCGGTTTTCCAGTGGGTGCCGGACCATCTTGCCGTTCTATCGCAACTGATGGACCAGCTGGAAAGCGGCGGCGTTCTAGCCGTGCAGATGCCTGATAACCTGCAGGAACCGACACATACCGCGATGGAAGCGACCGGCGCGAACGGCCCGTGGAAAGAGACCTTTGCCGACGGCGGGCTGCGCCGCAAGCCCCTGCCCGCGCCATCCGACTATTTCAACGCGCTGGCGCCGAAATCGGCCCACGTGGATGTGTGGCACACCGTCTATAATCACCCGATGAAGGATGCGGACAGCATCGTCGAATGGGTGAAGGGCACGGGGCTGCGCCCCTATCTCGCCGCCGCCGGCGAGGAAAACCGCGAAGCCTTCCTCGCCGATTATACGCAACGCATCGCGGCGGCCTATCCGCCCATGGCGGACGGCCGGTTACTGCTGCGGTTTCCCCGGCTTTTCGTGGTGGCGGTGAAAAAGTAGGGCAAAGAACTCGACGCCGCGCTGTCGCACGCTGCCCACCTCATTCCTGTGCCTGTCACAGGAATCCAGCCGACGCGCGTCTGCGCGGCGGGAAGAGTCCTTTCAGCCCAAGGACTTGGGCTGGCTGGATCCCTGTGACAAGCACAGGGATGAGGAGAGTGCGGAGTACGGGGCGCGGAAGCCGAGTGCCGAGTGCCGAGTGCCGAGTGCCGAGTGCGTGGACTAAGGCGAGTTTGCGTCACCAACCAGCCCAAACCTCTTTTCGTTAGCCCGCGAAGGCATAGACCCGAAGGCGATGGCTGTCTGGGTCGGCGGCCGTAAAGGTATAACCGAACTCCATTTTCGCGGGCTGCTGCAGCATGGCGACACCCCTTGCCTTCCACCCGGCAAAGGTCTCATCCACCTGCGCATCGTTTTCGACACGGAAGGCAAGCTCTCCGCCGCCGCCCGTCACCGATGCCCGGGGCTCCACGGTGTGCCGCGACCAGAGGCCGAGCTTCATGCCGTTGGCAAGGACGAAGAGGGAAAAGGTCGGTGAGGATTCGACGGGATCGACACCCAGCAGCGCCTTGTAAAACTCCGTGCTAGCAGGCGGGTTGTCGACATAGAGGATGGTGAAATCGGGGTGGGTCATGGTCGTTCTCCTGTGTTGCGGATGAACGGTTTCTAGACCCGCCTGCTGTCAGTTTTTGTCAGCATGATTGCGTCGCCGCTGTTTTTCCCGCTCGCGCCATTCTTTCAGCAGGGCCTGACGCCGGCACGGGTAGCGACTGTCGAGCGGGCGGAAGCTTTCGATGCGGTCGGCCCGAAAACTGCGGAAATCCTGCCGGGTCTCGCACCATGCCAGCACCACCCGCACCAGATCGAAAAAAGCGAGCGCAAAGGGCCAGATGACCCGCTCCGTCATCTCTCCCTTTTCATCGCGATAGGTCATCGCCACCTTGCTCTCTTTCCTGATTGTCTCGCGAATGGCGGCCAGATCGACATGGATGGCGGCAAGGCCCTGCCCGGGACCTACAAGCAGGGTGGAATTGTCGAGTTCCTCGCGCAGGGCATCGGGCAGAACGGCAGCGATCTTGACGAGCGCGGCGCGCGCGGACTCGGCCAGTCCCGCATCGGCGCGGCCCGCCACCCAGCGCGAGCCGAGCACGAGCGCCTCAATTTCCTGCTGCGAAAACATCAGCGGGGGCAGAAGGAAACCCGGGCGTAGCACATAACCCACACCGGCCTCGCCCTCGATATCCGCGCCCTGTGCCTGCAGCGTCGCTATATCGCGGTAAAGCGTGCGCAGGCTGACGCCGGTCTCAGCGGCAAGGGCCGCGCCGCTGACCGGCATGCGGTGGGAGCGCAGGATCTGCAGGAGATCAAGAAGCCGTTGTGAGCGTGACACGCGAGATTTCCTTCCATCCGCATCGTCGGATCATACCGGTGACGTTTCCCGGCATCCCGAGGGGTAACCCCGCCCGTCGCCGGGCGCAACCGTGCAAAAAAGGGTGGACAAGCCCGCGCTGCCATCATGTAGATAGGGGCCAGGATTTTGCATCCTCGCCACCATCCAGGCCTTTCGGGTTTTCGCCATGATCGTTCGTTCAAAACCGAACCTGCTGCAGCTTTTCTTCATTGTGCGCGGCTCCATCATCGTCCGCATCTTTCCGCAGGTGCTTGCCGTTTTTGTGCTGTCGACGCTGGTTGTCTGGGCGCACAAGGACCGGCCCGATCTGGTGCCGGCACTGAACGGTGCGCCGTTTTCGCTGCTCGGCATCGCGCTTTCGGTGTTTCTCGGCTTTCGCGCCAATGCCTGTTACGACCGCTGGTGGGAAGCCCGCAAGCAATGGGGCGCGCTGATTACGGTGGCCCGCACGCTGGCACGCCAAAGCGCGCTGCTCGAGAGCCGGCAGGATGTGGCCGAACCGGTAGCGCGCCGGCGGGTGATCGATCTTGCCATCGCCTTCTGCCACACGCTGGTCTCGTATCTGCGGCCCGGTGAGGCGACCACCGCAACCCGCCTCATCCCGGACGATCTGGCCGCGACCTATGCCCGCAGTCGCAACCGGCCGGACATGCTGCTACGGGAAATCTCCGGTGCTTTCATCTCCGCCAACGCCAAAGGGCAGATCAGCGATATCCAGCTGCAGATTCTGGATGCCACCGTGCAGCAGATGGCGGCCGCGCAGGCTTCGTGCGAGCGCATCCGCCACACGCCGGTTCCCTTCGGTTATTCGCTGCTGCTGCACCGCACCGCGCATCTTTTCTGCCTTCTCCTGCCGTTCGGTTTTACCGATCTGCTCGGCTGGGCGACGCCATTTACCAGCACGCTCGTCGCCTATACGTTTTTCGGTCTCGATGCCCTGTCCGACGAGCTGGAGGAACCCTTCGGCACAGGCCTCAATGCACTGCCGATCAATGCGCTCGCCACCACCATCGAGATCAACCTGCGCGAGGCGATGGGCGAGACCGATCTGCCTGTAGACCCGCGCCCGGTGGACTATGTGCTGATGTGATATCATTCCGGCACGGTTGAAACCGATCGCTCCGACACCAGTTAAAGAAAGGCGGCTTCCCCATCCGGCCCCTTCCGCCGGCCATGTTTTCAGCAAACAGGAGAGACACCCATGTACGACGTCAGCGCGAACGGCGCGAATATTCCCGCCCTCGGTTTCGGCACCTTCCGCATTCCGGAAGACGATGTCAGGCGCATTCTGCCGGAAGCGCTGAAACTCGGTTTCCGCCATGTCGACACCGCCCAGATTTACAAGAACGAGGGTGCCGTCGGTGAAGTCATCGCGCAATCGGGCATTTCCCGGCACGATATCTTTCTCACCACCAAAGTCTGGGTGGATCGCTACCGACATGACGATTTTCTCGCCTCCGTCGATGAAAGCCTGGCAAAACTGAAGACTGATTATGTCGATCTGCTGCTTCTGCACTGGCCGCAAAGCGATGTCCCGCTTGCCGAGCGCATGGGCGCACTGAACGCGGTGCGCAAGGCCGGCAAGGCGCGCAATATCGGCATTTCCAACTTCAACGTGGCGCTGACCGAAGAAGCGGTGAAACTCTCCGACACGCCGCTTGCCACGAACCAGATCGAATATCACCCCTATCTCGACCAGACGAAGGTGATTTCAGCGGCCCGTAAACACGGCCTGTCGGTGACGGCCTATTATCTGATGGCTGACGGCAAAGTGCCGAACGATCCTGTTCTGAAGGATATCGGCGCGAAGCATGGCAAGACCGCCGCACAGGTGACCTTGCGCTGGGCGGTGCAGCAGCCGGATATCGTGGCGCTTTCCAAGACCGCGACGGAAAGCCGCCTCAAGGAGAATTTCGACATTTTCGATTTTGCGCTCACGCAAGAGGAAATGCAGGCGATCCACGCGCTTGCAAAGCCGAATGGCCGCATCGTCAGCCCCGGCCACCTTGCGCCCGATTGGGACGACTGAGGCGGTCCGCCGGCCGGTTCGGCCTCACCGCTCGGTAAAGGCGAGCTTCGCACCCAGCGCCACGAAAGCGGCGGCGAAGCTGCGCCTGAACCAGATAAGCACGGCCGGGCGCGACACGACCTGCCGCCGGACCGAGGCGGCAAAACAGCCGTAAAGCGCAAAGACCAGAAATGTCATGGCCATGAAGATCAGCCCGAGCTCGATCATGCGGCCTGTCGGCGAAAGCTCGCCCGGTGCGATGAACTGCGGCAGGAAGGCGAAAAAGAAGATCGACAGTTTCGGGTTCAGCAGATTGATGAGGATCGCCTCGCCGATGACACGGGTGGCTTTCTGAGGCTCCCTCGTATCGTCGATCTTCAGTGCGCCGTTCTCCCGCAGCGTGTTCCACGCCATGTAAAGCAGATAGGCGACCCCCAGATATTTGACGATGCCGAAGGCCAGCGCGCTGGTGTGCAGAATGGCGGCAAGGCCGGTGATGGCGGCGAGCAGATGCGGCACGATGCCGAGCGTGCAGCCGAAAGCCGCGATGAGGCTCGCCCTCGCCCCCTGCGAAAGACCGGCGGCCAGCGTGTAGACCACGCCGGTTCCGGGAGAAGCGGCGATGATGAAGGATGTGATGAGGAATTCGGGTGTCATGGTGCGGGTCTGTCCTCTTGGGGTGGAGGACGGAAGCATGATGATGCGTGGGGTGGGTGTCTTGGATGAAATTGCAGCGCCACATCCGCACACCGTCATCGCCGGATTGCAGCGTATTCCAACGATGAGTTGATGCGCCAACTCCTCTCCGTCCGTCATGCCGGACCTGATCCGGCATCCAGCCAGCCCAAGTCCTTGGGCTGAAGGGGCTTTTTTCGCCGCGCAGACGCGCGGCGGCTGGATTCCGGCTCAAGACCGAAATGACGGAGAGGATGTGGTTTCTCTCACGTTCCCATCTCAATTTAAATGAACAGCGAAGGACTTAGCGCGGCAGGTCGAAGAAGAGCGAAGATCAGCCGCCTGTCGCCGCCCGATACACTCCCGGTGTCACTCCGACTTGGCGTACGAAGAACCGGTTTAGATGGCTCTGGTCGACAAAACCGGCGATGGAGGCGGCCTCGGCGGGCGGGGTGCCTTCGGCCAGCGCGCGGCGCGCCAGATGGACGCGGCGCTGGAGAAGGTAACTGTGCGGGGTCAGGCTCGTGGCCTTCGCAAAAGCCCGCAGGAAGCGGAACTGGCTCATGCCGGCCTCACTGGCCAGATCGGCAAGACGGAACGGCCGGGCGGGGTCATCATCGATGCTGCTTTTCGCGCGCTTAATGGTGTCGGGCGCAGCCATGACAGGCGGTTTGGCCGCTGTCTCCATCGCGGCCGCCAGAAGCATCAGCAGGGTCTCGTCACTATCAAGAGTTTCGCCCGGCCGTTCTTTCGCCGTGACAGCGGAAAAAACAGCGTTAAACCGCTCCGCCAGAGGTCTCGTATCGACGGGATAGGCGAATTCGAACGTGCCGCGATCCTTTTCGCTGATATCGGCAATGGCATCGCGGACGATCTCGATGTCGAGATAGAGCATCCGCCACGCGCGGCCACCCTCCCCGAGCGGAATGCCGTCATGCACCTCGCCCGGATTAACCGTGATGACCTGGCCGGCGCCCGCCTCCACCATGCCACGGCCGGAAAGGGATTTCTGCGCGCCGCGGGCGATGAGACCGATGCCGAACTGATCATGCATGTGGCGCGGGAAGGAGCGATCGCTATCCGCCACCACGGCGGCAACGCCGGGCAGAACGGTTTTCGGCATCAGGAACTGGGCTTGGCCCATGAAAGCGCGCGCTCCGCGGATAAGAGCGCGACGCTATCACAGGATGTCCTTGTGCGACAGACGCCGACGCTCAAGGATGCATATGGTTGATCATGGCGAAGACCTGATCGAAATTGCCGCTCTGCGCGGCAAAACGCAACGGCTTGCAACGTTCCACCACGACTTCCTTCTCATCCGGGCGGTTGGAGAGAATATCCATCACCTCTGAAATGAAAGCCTCGAGCGGCATGGCTCTTTCATCATTGGCCTGCCCTTCGCCCATCAGCGTCGTCTGCACATAGGGCGGCACGATTTCGATGACCTCTACCGGCGTCTCCTTCAGCTGCTCCCGCAGCGTGACGGAATAGGCATGAATGGCCGATTTTGTGGCGCTGTAAGTGGGGGTCAGAACCATGGGCACGAAGGCGAGGCCAGAGGAGACCGTCAGCACCGTGGCGGCCGGCTGCTTGAGGAAATGCGGCAAAAGCGCCGCCGTCAGCCGGATCGGGGCGAGAAGGTTGGTCGCAATGGTTTCTTCCGCCGTGTCGAGATAGTCAGGCGCGGCGGCGATATCTTCCGGCCGCATGATGCCGGCATTGTTGATGACGGCGTTGAGGGTGGGATGGGCTTTTACCAGCGCGTCGGCAAAAGCGCGGATGCCTTCGGCGTCGCCCGCATCCATCACCATCGAGGCCATGCCGGGGTTGGCGGCAGTCACCTCGTCGAGCACAGCCTGGCGGCGGCCGGAAATGATGACCCTGTTGCCCGCCTGATGAAACGCTTCCGCCAGCGCCCGGCCGATGCCGGAACCGCCGCCGGTGATGAGAATGGTATTGCCCGAGATTTTCATGGGAACATCCTTTGCTTGTTGGGTGAAAGGAAATTAGCTATGATACTCTCCAATCGAAAGTAGGCACCCAAAAGATTTATACTTACCCAAAGGAGAGTGTAAGATGAAACGGCACGTCGCCGATCCGGCCATCGAAAGCCGGCGCAAGGTTCCGCCGCCAGCGGAGAGCGACCCGGCGATAGAGGCGCTGGTTCAGGATATCATTGCGAAAGTCGCCGACAAATGGACGATGCTCATTCTGGAAGTGCTGGAAGAGCATGGGACACAGCGCTTCACGCAGATCGGCAAACATGTGGGCAATATCAGCCAGAAGATGCTGACGAAAACGCTGCGGCAGATGGAAAGCGACGGGCTGGTGCAGCGCACCGTGCATCCCGTCATTCCGCCGCATGTGGATTATGGCCTGACGACCCTTGGCCGCACACTCGGCAGCGCCTTTTGCGGCGTGTGGATCTGGGCGGAGACGCACCATGCCGAAATAGAAGAGGCGCGGCGGCGGTTCAATGAACAGCCGCCGCGCCCTGCGATGGCGTAACCGCCTCAAGCGAACTGGCTGAGGCCCGGCACCGATGCGATCACCTGGTCAACGACCTCATCGCCCGCATGCTGGCGGGCAACGGCGATGGTTTCCTTGGCGAGCGTGGAAATCTCGCTCATGCCGAGGCCCTGGCTCATCAGCTGCTGACCGAGGCCCATGATGCCGCCGCCACCGAGCGCGCTCATCAGGCCGCCGAGCAGACCGCCACCGCCACCGGTGCCTTCGCCATTATACTGGGCAACCAGATCGCTGGCGCCGGGAATGGCTTCGATCATCCGGGCGATCGGGCCGTCTGCCGCCTCGCGCTGGAGAAAACCGAGAATCATGCCAATGGCCTTTTCAGCCAGTTCAGGGTCGATCCCCGCCTTTACGGCGATCTGATCCACGACTTCGTTCATTCTTGCCTCCTGTTGAAAAACGACGCCAACATCGAATAACTGACGTTAACGTCAACGTAAAACAATCTCATATCGCATTCAAGCGGCCATGAATGGTGCGGCAACTTTCATCAAGCGGTTTTTATTGATCGCCATCAAGCAGTTGTTGCGCCTTGAAACTGTCCTTATAAGATCATCACAACCAAACTATGAAAAGGCCGCTTTCGCGAGGAACGGCCAAAGCATGCCAGCTACGCATTCATTCGGACATGACTTTTTACAAAATCTACCGCGATTTTAAGGGTCATGCATCAGCCGCAGGAGAAAATGGTCGATGTTGCAGGACGGACAGCTCTATATCGGCACCAGCCGCAATCCGGACGACAGCCTCAACAAAGGCGAATATCTGGAACTGAAATTCGGCAACCGCCACGGCCTCATCACCGGCGCGACGGGTACGGGCAAGACCGTGACGCTGCAGGTGCTTGCCGAAGGCTTCTCCAAGGCCGGCGTGCCGGTGTTCTGCGCCGATATCAAGGGTGACCTTTCCGGTATCGCACTGGAAGGCGAAGCGAAAGACTGGGTGCAGAAACGCGCCGAACAGATCGGTTTCACCGATTTTTCCTATAGCAAGTCGCCCGTGATCTTCTGGGATCTCTACGGTGAAAAAGGCCATCGCGTGCGCGCCACCATCGCCGAGATGGGGCCGCTGCTGCTTGCCCGGCTGATGGACGCCTCGGAAGCGCAGGAAGGCGTACTCAACATCGCCTTCAAGATTGCCGATCAGGGCGGGTTGCCGCTGCTCGATCTGAAAGACCTGCAATCGCTCTTGAACTATATGGGCGAAAACGCAACCGAGCTTTCCAATCAGTTCGGCCTGATTTCCAAGGCCTCGGTCGGTTCGCTGCAGCGTGGGCTGCTCGTTCTCGAACAGCAGGGTGCTGCCAACTTCTTCGGTGAACCGGCGCTGAAGATCGCCGACATCATGCGCGTCGGCGCGGACGGGCGCGGCACGGTTTCGGTTCTCGCCGCCGACAAGCTTATGATGAATCCGCGCCTTTACGCCACCTTCCTGCTCTGGATGCTGTCGGAACTGTTCGAGGAACTGCCTGAAGTGGGCGATCCGGAAAAACCGCGCCTGGTGTTCTTCTTCGACGAAGCGCATCTGCTGTTCAACGATGCGCCGCGCGTGCTAGTGGAGCGCGTGGAACAGGTCGTGCGTCTCATCCGCTCCAAGGGTGTCGGCGTCTATTTCGTGACGCAGAACCCGCTCGACGTGCCGGAAACCGTGCTTGCGCAGCTCGGCAACCGCGTGCAGCATGCGCTGCGCGCCTACACCCCGCGCGAACAGAAGGCGGTTCGCACCGCCGCCGACACATTCCGCCAGAACCCCGCTTTCAGCACCGCCGATACCATCACCACGCTGGGCACGGGTGAAGCGCTGATCTCTACCCTGCATGACAAGGGTGCACCTTCCATCGTCGAGCGCACGCTCGTACGTCCCCCCTCCGGTCGCGTCGGGCCGCTGACGGATGCGGAGCGCAAGTCGCTGATCGATCTCAGCCCCGTCTCCGGCCAATATGACAAGGATATCGACCGGGAATCGGCCTTCGAAATTCTTGCCGCCCGCGCCCAGAAGGCGGCGGAAGCGGAAGCCGCCAAGCGCGCCGAGGAAGAAAATGCCGCCAACCAATCCGACAACGCCTCGGGGCGCTGGCGCCTGCCCGGCTTTGGTGATGAGGAACCCAAACAGGCCTCGACCACCGGCGCCCGCAAGACGAGCGGTTATCAGCGCGAAACGGTGATCGAGGCGGCAATGAAAAGCGCTGCCCGCTCGGTTGCGACTTCGGTCGGCCGCGCCATCGTGCGCGGGATTTTGGGAAGCCTGAAGCGCTAGAAACAAGCGCGCCGCCTGCCCCTCGATGGGCGGGCGGCGCTTTAACGTCGCGGCGGTTACTTCTGACGATAGAAGATCATGCCACCGTGATGGAGCACATCATCGACGAATTCGCCGTCGGCCGTGAAGCCGGTATCGTCCCAATAGTCGATGTGGTTTCCCTTCACCTCATAACGTCCCTGATAGGCGCTTTTGCGTTTGCCGCGCGCCTCGTCATAACGGCCGTCAGGCAAAAGCTCCTGACGAATATGGCCGTCGCCCGTGACCCACATGCCGACATAAGGGTGATTCTGGACTTGAGCGGTTTCGGTCATCTTCATCTCCATGGCGTTGTCTGCCTTGCGGGTCTCCGTCTCGGCGGAAGCCGTCGCGAGCAAAACCGCAACTGATGTCGAAACAATATTCATGGCCACATCCTCCTCAGGCAGCGGTGGGGCGGATGACGATTTCATTGACATCGACATCATCGAGTTGCTCGATGGCGTAACGCACCGCACGGCCGATGGCGTCGGGTTTCAGGGCGATGGCCCGGTAGCTCTGCATCAGTTCGGCGGCGGCAGGATCGGTGATGGTGTGGGCGAGTTCGCTTTCCACCACGCCGGGGTGAATGCAGGTGACGCGCAGGTCACGGTTCTCCTGACGCAGCCCGTCCGAAATCGCCCGCACCGCGAATTTCGTCGCGCAATAAACGGCAGCCGTCGGTGAAACCGCGAGCGCGCCGATGGAGGCGATATTGATGATATGGCCGGAGGCACGCGCCGTCATTTCCGGCAGCACGGCGGCGACGCCGTAAAGCACGCCCTTGATGTTGACGTCGATCATGCGGTCCCATTCGTCGACTTTGAGCGACGACATCAGCGACAGCGGCATGATGCCGGCATTGTTGACGATGACGTCGATCTGCCCGAAGGCCTTGCGCCCGGCTTCGGCAAAAGCCTCGACGCTCTGCCTGTCCGTTACGTCAAGCGGATGCACGACGACCTCGGCACCCTTCCGGCGCAACTCTTCCGCGAGGACCTGCAAACGGTCCATGCGGCGTGCGCCGAGCACCAGCTTCGCCCCCGCGCCCGCAAGCTCCCTTGCGATGCCCTCACCGATCCCGCTTGATGCACCCGTGATGAGAACGACTTTGTTAAATGTCATGGCTTTCTCCTTGCTGTTGCGGCCGTTTTCTTCTGGAAGCGACCGTTGCAGGGAAGATAAAGCTTTGGCATTGTCGTGATAATTACCTCAATCGTAACTTCCATGGATAGAACTTCTAACCAATGAATATCGATCTCAATGCACTTTCAACCTTCTGCCTTGTAGCCGAGGAGCGAAACTTCCGGGCGGTGGCGGACAGGCTCGGGGTCACGCGGTCCGCGGTCAGCCAGACCATGCGCAAGCTCGAGGAGACCATGGGCATAGCGCTCGTACGGCGAACGACGCGCAGCGTCAGCCTGACGGAAGCGGGACAGCAGCTTTATGCGGATGTGTCGCCGTCGATCGGCGCGATCGCGCAAGCGGCACAGGCCGCGTCGTCCTTAAGCGGCGCGGTGCGGGGGCAGCTTCGGCTCGCCGTTTCCTCCATCGCTGAGCGCTTTCTCTCGGGACCGCTGCTGGCGAGTTTTGCCGACGCGCATCCCGAAGTGCAGCTCGACATCGTCGTGACCGACGAAGAGTTCGATATCGTTGCCGAACATTACGATGCCGGCGTGCGCCTTGGAGAGCTTATTGAACAGGATATGATCGCCGTTCCGGTATCGGCGCCACAGCGACAGCTCGCCGTCTGTTCCCCTGAATATCGCGACCGTTTTGGGCTGCCGCAGCAGCCGCGCGAATTGATGGGTCACAGGTGCATCGGCTGGCGGGCGCGTCCGGGTGTTGCGCCTTATCGGTGGGAATTTGCCGATAACGACCGCGAATTTGCGGTGGCGGTGCAGCCGGACTTCACCACAAACGACATGCAGCTGATGATCAAACTGGCATGCGCCGGCGCGGGCATTACCTTCGGCATGGAAGAGACGTTCCGTCCCCATCTGGAAAGCGGGAAGCTCGTTTCGATGCTGGAAGACTATTCGCCTGTATTTGCTGGGTTTTATCTTTATTATCCCAGCCGCCGCCACATTGCGCCGAAGCTGCGCGCCTTCATCGACCACGTCAGGCTATCGAGAGAGCGGTAATCTGCCGGAACGGGGCCCGGCAGATCGTTTTCGAAAAGAAGAGATTATTTTTTCTGCGAGACCAGCGAGAAATAGGCGCCCTGCGGGTCGACGCAGTTGACGATCCAGCTCTCGCCGGGAACTTCCATGGGCCCGTTGACGACCTTGCCGCCGCCGGTGCTGACGCGGGTGATGGCGTCCTCGATGCCATCGACATTGAAGTAATAACCCCAATGGCAGACGGGAACCTGCGGCATGCGTTTCATGATGCCGCCAACGGCTTTGCCCTTGTGGGCGAAGATGCGGTAAGGGCCCATCTCGCCCATGTCGAAATCATGGTCCTTGGTCCAGCCGAACACGTCGCCGTAAAAAGCCATGGCCTCATCGACATTGTCGGTGAAGAGTTCGTACCAGCCGACATGGCCCTGCTTGGCCTGCATATCCTCGGGGAAACCGCCGGTTTCCATCGGCAACGGCGTCATGATGCAGAGCACCGCACCATAGGGGTCTGCGACCACGGCAAAACGACCGATTTCGGGAATATCCTGCGGCGGGCGTCTGATCGCGCCGCCCTTTTCGGCGAAAAGTTTCGCCGTGGCGTCGACATCGTCGACATCGACATAGGCCGTCCAGTTCGGGGGAATGCCCTGGCCCTTATGCTCTTCCGTCAGCTCCATGACGCCGCCCATGCCTTTACCGTCTGCTTCCAGCACCAGATAGGGCATTTCCGGAGAACCGAAATCCTTAGTCTGCCAGCCGACGACATGCCCATAAAAGCGGGCAGCCGCCTCCATGTCGGGCGTCATCAATTCGACCCAGATGAATTTTCCATGTGTATCGGACATTGTCGTCTCCTCTGGAGATTGGGTGCGTGGTGTAGTTCAGTTAAGTGCCCGCCGCAGGACGCGGCGGCGCTTGTCGTGCGGCCAGAACCCGGCGCGGTTTACGTCTTGCGCCGGAACTCCGATGTCATGAAGGTCTTGAAGGTGCCATCCGGCTGCTTGACGCTGCCGGAAAAGCTGCGGTGATTATCGTCATGCAGCACCAACACGTCGTGATAGGTGGCGGTGTCTCCGGAACCGTCAAAGGCGGGACCATCCGCCTCCAGCGTCAGGGTCTTGCCGTCCTCTTCCAGCCAACCCTTGTAAACCCAGAGATGGGTCATCATCGAGCCCACCCAGGTGCCGACGAAGTTGCCCCTGGCCGGGTCGAAACCAACCGTGATCACGGCCGTCATGCGGTCGCCGTCAGGCATTCCGCCACTGCCTTCACCGATGACCCACAAGCCGCCGATGGAGCGGACGGTCTCGGTGAAACGCTGGTTGGGATCATCGGGGTTGTATCCGTCATGGCCGGCGACCATGATCCAGTCGCCGACGAGCCTCGACAGGAATTCGTGTTCCTTCTGCGGCTTCACACTTGGCATTTCCATTGTCGTCTCCTCCTCGTCTCTCTTTTCAGTGGCAGCAGGAAGCGGCCTTCGGCGCATCCTCATACTGGTCGTGGCGGCGCACCCAATCCATTACCTCTTCTTCATTACGGCCTTTTGGCACCAGATCGAGAAGCATCAACGTGCCGAGCGTCTGCTCGGCCCCGCGGGCATAAGTGGAATAAGTGTGGTAAATCTTGCCGTCCTCACCCTTGGCGAAAACGCTGATACCGTGCAGGTCCTTCAGGTCGCCATAGGGCGCCATGTCACGGTAATTGTAGGTGATTTCACCTTTGGCCATGTCCTCGTCGCGAAATGAGGCCTGATAGTCATAGTTGAAATCGTTCCCCTCGGCTGAAACCCAGGGAAATTTCCAGCCCATGCGGTGTCTGTAGCCCTCGATCTTCTCAAGCGGTGCGCGCGAAACCGCGACGAAACCCGCATCGCCATGCTTGAGGTGAATGAGCGCGCCATCGACATGATCGGCGAAGAAGGAGCAGCCAACGCAGCCCTCGTCCCAGTCCGGCGCCAGCATGAAGTGATAAACGATGAGCTGGCTGCAATCGCCGAACAGCTCCTTCAGTGACCTGGGGCCGGAAGGCGCATCGAAGATATAGTCCTTCGTCACCTCCTCCCAGGGCAGCGCGCGCCGGGCCTCATTCAGCCTGTCACGGGCGCGGGTCAGTTCCTTTTCCTTCACCAGCAGATCGCGGCGGGCCGCAAGCCACTCCTCCTTCGAAACGACGGGATGAGACATGATCTTTCCTCCTTGGATCCGTCTTTCACCGCGGCACGCTCCGCTCCACCGGAGGGCGCCGCCTATTTCTGTGCTGAAAGGCAATAAACAGTCTGCGGAGCCTCAAGTTCCGCTTGACTAATTAGGTTGATATCAACATATTTACCGCATGTCAAACGCCGGCGTGATTCCTTTTTCGACAACCCTTCTCGTGCGAGACTCCTGTCTTTGCCTGCATGCGCAGCGTGCGGCGCGGGCTTTGGCGCGACTTTTCGACAATGCATTGAAGCCAGCGGGAATCACCAATGGCCAGTTTTCCCTGCTGATATCGCTCAACCGGCCGGAGCCGCCGCCGATGGGGCCGGTTGCCAATCTTCTGGCGATGGACCGCACGACGCTGACGGCGGCGCTCAAACCGCTGGAGCGGCGCGGGCTGGTGCGCATCGAGCCTGACCCCAAGGACAAGCGCGGCAAGCGGCTGCGGCTGACGCCGGAGGGCATGGCGGTGCTTGCAGTCGCCTTCCCCATCTGGGAACAGACCCACGCCGAAGTGGAGACAAAGATCGGCAGCGGCGACCCGGGCCGGCTGCGCCGCGATCTCATCGATCTCGGCTGACGGGATAACGCCACTTTTATCGGCAAGAATGTCATCCGGCCGTCGCGCCGGGGAGCGAAACTCAGCAGAAACGCACATCAAGGAGGAATGATCATGCGTGCAATCGTTTTTGTAAAAGCCACCAAGAGCAGCGAAGAAGGCGTCATGCCCACGACCGAACTCATGGAAGCCATGGGAAAATTCAACGAGGAACTGGTCAATGCCGGCATCATGCAATCCGGTGACGGCCTTCACCCCTCCTCCAAAGGCAAACGGGTTGTCTTCGACGGCGATAGCCGCACCGTCGTTGACGGCCCCTTCCCGCACACCAACGAACTGGTCGCCGGTTTCTGGATCTGGAATGTGAAGGACATGGACGAGGCCGTGGAATGGGTGAAGCGCTGCCCGAACCCGATGCTGGAGAAAAGCGAGATCGAAATCCGCCCGATGTTCGAGATGGAAGATTTCGGCGATGCGGTGACGCCTGAGATCGCCGCGCATGTCGAAGAACTGCGCGCGCGTGTGGGCAAGCAATAGAGCGGCGCGGGTTAAGGACCACATGGAAACGGGAGGGTGCGGCTTGCCGCATTCTCCCGAGCATTTCCAGTCGGTGCGCCGGCTACAAAGCTCGCTGTTTTGTCGTGCGCTCTCCTTCCCTCATCTGTGTTCCCCGGAACAGGAATGAGCTTGAGGGGATACCTCAACGCAAAAAACCTCGCCTCGTGTACCATTGAATTTCGTTCAAACAGGATTTGCTCTCGCACGACCTCCCACTCCAAAAGCTATTGCCTCGAACAGCCGCCGCTGTTAATCAAGGAGCAGTTCAACACGTTTCGAGAAAGGAGGCTTCGCATGGATATTTCCTGCTTCTGGCGCAATCGTCAGCTCTGCCACCTTTTTGCCCTGCGGATACGTTTGCAGGGCTGACCGGAACACGAACACTCTGGTTTGCCCAAAAGGCCGCGCAGAATGCAGCTTGTCTGCCGTTGCGCCTGTTTTTCACGACGGATCACCACGAACCGAAACCCGGTACTGCCTGTGGCAGACCACGGTTGTTGACGGGTCCGTCCTGCCAGAGACGACATCATGACCATCATCACGCTTCGAAACCTCGGAATCATTCTGGGTAAGCCGCTTTTTTCCAATCTCAGCCTCACCGTGAATGCGGGAGACCGCATCGGCATTGTTGCCGCCAATGGCTGCGGCAAATCCACCCTGCTCAACTGCCTTGCCGGTGACATGGAGCCCACCAGCGGCGACCTGACCCGGTTGCGCGGGCTGACGCAGTCCATCGTCCATCAAAACCTGCCTTCCGCGCTGATGGACCACACGATGCGGGACGCCGTGCTTTCCGCCCTGCCGGCGGACACGATCGACAGCGAGAGCTGGCGCGCCGACATCATCTTCGACGCCATGCTGGTGCCTGAACCGTTCCGCGAGCGCCGCCTGAAGGAACTGAGCGGCGGCTGGCAAAGGCTTGCCATGCTGGCCAAAGCATGGATCACCGAACCTGACGTGCTGCTGCTCGACGAGCCGACCAACCATCTCGACCTCGAAAAGATCAACGTGCTGGAAAGCTGGCTCGGTGAATTGCCGCGCGATACCGCCGTCATCATCGTCAGCCATGACCGCGCCTTTCTCGACAACGTCACACGGACGACGCTGTTTCTGCGGCCGGAAAACTCGGCGCTGTTCCGCCTGCCCTATGGCCATGCGCGCGCGGCGCTGGAGGAGGAAGATGCCGCCGATGAGCGGCGTTTCCAGCGCGACATGAAAACCGCGCAGCAATTGCGCCGGCAGGCGGCCAAGCTCAACAATATCGGCATCAATTCCGGCAGCGATCTCCTGACCATCAAGACCAAGCAATTGCGCCAGCGTGCGGAAAAGATCGAGGAGAAAGCGCGCCCTGCCCATAGCGAGCGATCCGCCGGCAAGATCCAGCTTGCCAATCGCGGCACCCATGCCAAGGTGCTGGTCACGCTGGAGGACGTGCCGGTCTCGACGCCGGATGGAACAGTGCTGTTTCGCACCGGCCGGCAATTTATCCGCCAGGGCGACCGTATCGTCATTCTCGGCCGCAATGGCGTCGGCAAGACGCGGCTGATGTCGCTGCTGCAGGCGGCGGTAACGGGTGCCGGCCAGATACAGGACGGCATAAAGGCTACGCCGTCGCTGGTGGCCGGATATGTCGACCAGTCGCTGGCCGCAATCGACGACGACAGCACGCCGGCGGCGCTGCTGTCGCGCCGTTTCGACATTGGCGACCAGCGCATCCACGGCCTGCTCGCCGGCGCCGGCATCGACATGGAAATGCAGAAACGCCGCATCGCGAGGTTGTCCGGCGGACAGAAGGCGCGGCTCGCCATGCTGGCACTGCGGATGGCGGAGCCGAATTTCTACCTGCTGGACGAACCCACCAACCATCTTGATATAGATGGCCAGGAAACGCTGGAGGCGGAAATCATCAGCCGTGAGGCCAGCTGCGTGCTTGTCTCGCACGACCGGAGTTTCGTGCGGACGGTCGGAACCCGCTTCTGGCTGATCGAAAAGCGCAAGCTGATGGAAGTCGATGATCCCGAAGCGTTTTTCGCCTCGGCATGAAACTGCCGATAATAACGCCTCGTCAGCCGAGCAGGCTGGCGAGGCGTGGATCGCCGGCGAAATCCGAGACCGCGAAACCGGTTCTGCGCATCGGAAATTCGCATAGTGCCTGCACGCCCGTCTTCGACAGGCGGATGCGCCAGCTCATCCGTTCCACCGGCGCTTTTTCGGCAAAGGCTTTGGGAGAGAGGATCGCGATGTTGAGGCCAGCGGCGGGATCGCGCACCGAGCGGTAGAGGATCGCCTCCACCTTCGCCAGACGCGCCTGCTCGGCCAGCGCCTGGCATGGCTCGTAATTGGTGAGATCGGTCCAGTGCGCCTCGTCGCGGTTCAGTTTGGGTTGCGTGAGGTCAAGTGCCGCATCGGTGGCGATACGGGCGGCAAAGGCGGAATAATCGGCGGGATTGGCCGGCAGCGGCGTGCCGGGGGATTCGGCATAAAACAGCAGCCGGTAAAAGGCCATTTCGGCGAGTGCCGTTTCCACCTTCGCGGCGGCATAATAAACGCCTTCGGTATAACCCGCGCGGCGGAAACGCGAGCCATGCGGATAAGCGGCGCCATATCGGAAGGGCGTGGCGAGAAGATAATCGAAACCGGCGCACTCAGGCGGAAACGGCCTTTTACTCGTCTCCAGAATATCCTCCAGCAGCGATTGCTCCTCCACCGTATCCACCAGCTTCATGGTGGAAACCTGATGCTGCGCTTCCACCAGCCGCCAGTATTTTCCCGATGCGGCGCGTTTTTCAGACAGGAGCGCGTCGGGCGTCCAGATAGGAGAGGACATCGATCAATCCGGTAATGGTGGTGAGCCTTTCGGCAGGCACGGCATCAAGCGCCGTATTGTGATTGCGCAGCCAGCTTTTGGCCACCGCCTCGTCGCCGCCGGTAATCGCATCCAGCGAGCGGAAAACCCGGATCAGCAGCACCGCAAGCTCGAAGGACTTGGCGCCCGGCTCCAAAAGGAAATCGAGCCGCTTCATGCGCGAGACCGTTGGCGCGGAGACACCCAGAATATCGGCCGTACGCGCCGCGTTCAGGCCCAGCCGCTCGGCGGCGGCGATGACGGCCTTGGTGACGACCCTGCCCTGCGATGCGGGATCCATGGCGGTCTTGGCGTGAATATTCATGGCGCACATCCTTTCCTTGGAAAGAATATAGCATATTTCTTTCTATAAACAAGAAGGCCGGGATGAACCGGCCCCAAGAGTGACGATCCAGCGCTTAGCCGCCTTATCAGGCCACCGAGACCGGCACTTCCGTGGAGGTGCGCATGGCGTGGCTATAGGGGCAGACGATGTGTGCGGCCGCAACCAGCTTTTCGGCGACTTCGCGCTCGACGCCCGGAATATTGGCCTTCAGCGAGACTTCGATGCCGAAACCGCCGCCGTCTTCGCGCGGGCCGATGCCGACAGTTGCCGTCACAGTGGTGTCTTCAGGAATCTTTACCTTTTCCTTGCCGGCAACGAATTTCAGCGCGCCGAGAAAGCAGGCGGAATAACCGGCCGCAAAAAGCTGTTCCGGATTGGTGCCACGGGCGCCATCGCCGCCCAGCTCCTTCGGAACGGTGAGCGTGACGTCGAGAACGCCGTCTTCCGACTTGGCGTTGCCGGCGCGGCCACCGGTGGCGGATGCTTTGGTCGTGTAGAGAATGGGCATGGCATTTACTCCTTCGGGTTGGTGTTGGACATCTTATAACGCACAATTAAATTGTGCGCAATATAGTTTTGCACATTGAATGAAGATTTGTTTTTTGCGATAATTCTCACGAAATTTAGCCGCGCATCCATGTGGCAGGAACCGAAAGCGGGGGCTGATTGTTCCCTCCCCGGTTGATTTTGGAGCAGGAAAATGGACGCAGAGGGCAAAGAGAAGACAATGGAAAGCCTTTTGAGGCTGGACCAGCAGATATGCTTTGCCCTTTACGGCGCGGCGCATGCCTTCACCCGCGCCTATAAACCGCTGCTGGACCCGATCGGGCTCACCTATCCGCAATATCTTGTCATGATGGCGCTGTGGGAAAAGGAGACATCCACCGTCAAGGCGCTCGGCGAAATGCTGGGGCTCGATTCGGGCACGCTGTCGCCGCTTCTCAAGAGGCTGGAGCATGCCGGGCTGATCACCCGCAAACGCGGCACCGTGGACGAGCGGCAGGTGCTGGTGGCGCTGACCCAAAAGGGCGCCGACCTCAAGAAAGAGGGTGTGAAGATCATGGCCGCCATCGGCGGGGCCACCGGCTGCGGGCTGGAGGAGCTGGCGCAGCTGCGCGATCAAGTGAATGCGCTGAAGGAAGGTCTCTCCCGGCCGTAGTCCCTGCAAACCAGAAGGCCTGCAAGCTCTCGTTCGTCATGCTCGGGCCTGTCCCGAGCATCTGCTACGTGTCGATTTAGTGCGACGTGATTAGATCCTCGGGACGAGCCCGAGGATGACGCCGAGTATAGAAGCAGTTTCCTTAAAGGCGGCACAAGGCCGCCTTTTTAGGTAAGGAGTTTTCGGCTTACTGCCACACCACCACACGCGCCTTCTGCGGCACGCGGTCGTAGAGGTCGATGACGTCCTGGTTCATCAGGCGTACGCAGCCGGAGGAGACGGCCTTGCCGATGGAGTTCCATTCCGGCGAGCCATGCAGACGGTAGAGCGTGTCCTTGCCGTTCTGGAAGATATAGAGCGCGCGGGCACCGAGCGGGTTTTTCAGGCCCGGCGGCATGCCGCCGTTCTTGGAGGAATATTTGACCAGTTCCGGCTGGCGGGCCACCATTTCGTCCGGCGGGGTCCATTTCGGCCATTTCTGGCGCCACTGGATGACACCTTCGCCCGACCAGGCGAAACCATCGCGGCCGATGCCAACCCCGTAACGCATGGCGCTGCCGCCCTGCTCCACGACATAAAGGAAGCGCGAGCGCGTATCGACGACGACGGTGCCGGGGCGTTCGCCGGTCGGGTCGACGACCCGCTGACGATAATAACGGCGGTCGATCTTTTGATAGGGAACCGCGGGAATGACGTAACCGCCATCCTCGACCGAGCCGTACATGACGGCCAGTTCCGCGTCGCTGACGCCCGACGAGAACATCTGGCGGAAATCGCTGCCGATGCTGCTCGCCTGCTGGCGAATGGCTTCACCCGTGCCTGATGACGCGCAGCCAGCTAGCAGTGAAGCGGAGGAAATACCCAGAAGGGAAAGGAAAGTACGTCTGGAAAGATCTGTGTCGGTGCTTGTCATAAGGCCGGTTTGTCCCACATTTCGAACGGCTATATCGCCGTTGTACATCGTTTGTTCCACGTACACAGGCGTATTGCGAAAATAGTTAACCGACCGCTAAAAGCCAGTCACAAGGCGCTGCCGGAACGGCGCCCGCATCTCTTTCTTTTAGAACGTGGTCAGATAACCACAATCTGCGCCCCCTGTGGCACACGTTCGTAGAGGTCGATCACATCCTGATTGAGCATGCGCACGCAGCCGGAGGACGTCGCCTTGCCGACGGACTGCCAGTCCGGCGTTCCGTGCACGCGGTACAGCGTGTCCTTGCCATCCTTGAAGATATAAAGCGCGCGCGCACCGAGCGGATTGTTGAGACCCGGCGTCATGCCGCCATTGGCGGCGGAGATGGAGGCGAGTTCCGGTTGGCGCTTGACCATTTCATCGGGCGGCGTCCAGCGCGGCCACTTCGCCTTCCACTGGATCTTGCCGCGGCCCGACCAGGCATAACCATCACGGCCGAGGCCAACGCCGTAACGGATCGCCTTCCCGCCGGACTGCACGAGATAGAGAAAATGCTGTTTCGTATCGACCACGATGGTGCCCGGCGCTTCCGCCGTCTGGTAGCTGACTTCCTGCCTGAGATAACGTGGGTCGATGCGACCATAGGGAATGGCCGGCAAGGAGCGGTCTTCGTCGCGGATCGGGCCATACATGACCCGGTGCAGCGGATTGGAAACCGGCAGGCCATAGGCCATCATCTGGCCCTGCGGCTGCGGCGCATTATAGCCCTGCACCTGCGGGGCCTGCAGCCCCTGGCCGCGTACCGGCGGACCATATTCCTGATGGAAGCGGGTTCTGAAAAGATCGGGCGGGCGCGTCGAAAGCTGTCCCGGCTGCGGCGGCAGTTCCGGCTGGCGATTGGAACTGACGGAATTAAAATTGAATACCGGCGCCGTTTCCCTGACAAAGACGTCCGGGTCCATCCGGGTCGTATCCGTCACGAAAAGGCAACCGCTCAGCAGCGGCAGAGCCGCAAGTGCCGCCAGAGAGGCCGCCCGGCGACCATTTTTCAAAAGGAGTGCTATCATCTGAACCGCTTCATGGAATCCAATCTGCCAGCATGATGGACCGCGCGGCTGGCGCGAGGCTGGCGTCGGTTTTTTCAAAAAAAATCGAAAAACTGCATTTTCCCTCTTGAACCTCTAGTTGCTAGAGGTACCAGATTGGCTGTCGACTGGAATTCAGGAGCGAGAACCATGAATATTTCGACACGCGGCAGTTTGAACGGGGAAGCAGAGGAACTGACCTTCACGGTCGGCGGCATGGATTGCGGCAGCTGTGCGGCGAAGATCGAAACCGCGCTCTCGCGCCTGCCCGGCGTTGCAGACGTCAAGGTGTCGGTTGCCCGCGAAAGGCTGAACCTCTCGCTCGCCGAAAACAAAACCCCGGTCGAAAAGATCGAAGACACCCTGCGCAAGCTCGGCTTCAAGCCCGCTTTGCTGCCGCGCGAAAAGGCGCCGCAGGCGAAGGTCGAGGCTGATCATCACGACCATTCCACCTGCGGCGGCCACCACCATGACGAGGCTGAAACGGTCGCTGAAAAGAACAATGCGCTGATCTTTTCGGTCGGCGGCATGGATTGCGGCAGCTGCGCGGCCAAGATCGAAACCGCGCTTTCCCGCCTGCCCGGCGTTGGCGACGTCAAGGTCTCGGTGGCCCGCGAAAGGCTGAACCTCTCGCTCGCCGAAAACAAAACCCCGGTCGAAAAGATCGAAGACACCCTGCGCAAGCTCGGCTTCAAGCCCGCTCTGCTGCCGCAGGAAAAGACCGCACGCGAAAAGACGGCGGATCATGGTCAAGAACATGACCACGCGACATGCGGCGGCCATCACCACGATCATGATCATTCGGGGCATGATCATTCGGGACATGACCATTCCGGGCACGACCACGCGGCACATTCAGGACAAGATCATCAGTCCTGCAAGGGGCATGACCATGACCATTCCGGCCATGATCATTCAGGTCACGATCATTCCGGCCACGACCATTCGGGCCATTCACACGCTGCCGCACCTGCCGCCGCAAGCCAAAGCGCCGAGATAGGGCATGCCCATGGAGCGGAGGAAAAAGGCGCGTGGTGGCGCACCGCAAAGGCGCGCAACACCTTCACCGGCACCATTCTGGTCGCCGCCGCCTATGCGGCGGAACTGAGCTTCCCGGCCTGGGGTGGTTATGCCTTCATCATCGCCACGCTGGCCACGCTTTTCCCGATCGCAAGAAATGCCTTCAATGCCGCCCGTTTCGGCGCGGTCTTCACCATCGAGATGCTGATGACGATTGCCGCCATCGGCGCGATCATCATCGGCGAGGCGGAAGAGGCGGCCATCGTCGTGCTGCTGTTCTCCGTCGGTGAATTGCTGGAAGGTTTTGCGGCCGCCCGCGCACGCTCCGGCATCAAGGCGCTCGGTTCGCTGCTGCCGAAAACGGCGCTGGTGGAAGAAAACGGCTCGCTTCGGCAGATCGCCGCCGATCAAGTGCGCATCGGTCAGGTGGTCGTGGCGCGCCCCGGCGACCGCATCGCTGCCGATGGCGTTGTCATGGAAGGTCAATCCAGCGTCGATGAATCGCCGATGACCGGCGAAAGCATTCCCGTTGCCAAGGAAAAGGGCGCGCGCGTCTTTGCCGGTTCGATCAACCATGACGGCTCGCTGCGCATCCGTGTCGACCGCGCACCGGAAGACAACACCATTGCCCGCATCATCACGCTTGTCGAAGAAGCCCAGGATGCCCGCGCCCCGACCGAACGCTTCATCCAGAGCTTCTCGCGTTATTACATGCCGCTGATCGTGGCGATCTCCGCACTCACCATCGTCGTGCCGCCGCTTGTGGGCCTCGGCGACTGGGATACCTGGATCTATCGCGGTCTTGCCCTGCTCTTGATCGGTTGCCCCTGCGCCTTGGTCATCTCCGTTCCCGCGGCCATCGCCTCCAGCCTTTCGGCTGCGGCACGCCATGGCATGCTGGTGAAGGGTGGTGCTGTCATCGAAATGCTGGCACGCACCGAAACCGTCGCATTCGACAAGACCGGCACGCTGACGCTGGGTGAACCTGTCGTGACCGACGTGGTGGCGCTTGACGGCAATGAAGCCGAACTGATTGCACAAGCCGCGACCATCGAGCATGAATCGAGCCATCCGCTGGCACGGGCCATCGTCAACCACGCCGAAAAGCTGGGCGTGAAGCCCCTGCCCGGTTCCGAGATCAAGGCGATTTCCGGACGCGGCATGCAGGGCAATGTCGGCGGCAAGCGCCTCTTCATCGGCGCACCACGCTTCGCCACCGACGTCGGCACCGTTTCGAAGGACCTGTCCGATCGCATCGCCAAGCTGGAGAGCGAGGGCAAGACGGTAGCTGTCGTGATGGCCGGCGGTGAAGCAAGCGGCCTCTTCGCCATGCGCGACGAGCCGCGCAAGGATGCGGCCGAAGGCGTCAAGGCGCTGAAGGACATGGGCATTTCCTCGCTGATGCTGTCGGGTGACAATGCCCGCACGGCGAAGGCAATCGGCAACAAGCTGGGCCTTGAGGCGCGCGGCGAATTGCTGCCGCAGAACAAGGTCGAGGAAATCCGCAAGCTCGCCGAAAAGAAGACCGTGGTGATGGTGGGCGACGGCATCAACGATGCACCGGCCCTTGCGGCGGCCAGCGTCGGCGTCGCCATCGGCTCCGGCACCGACGTGGCGATGGAAGCGGCGGATGCGGCGCTGATGCGCAACAATGTCGGCGATGCCGCCCGCCTCATCGGCCTGTCGCGCGCCACCATGAGCAACATCCGCCAGAACGTGACGATCGCGCTCGGCCTGAAGGCGGTGTTCCTGGTCACCACCGTCACCGGCGTTTCCGGCCTGTGGCTCGCCGTCTTCGCCGATACCGGCGCCACGGTTCTGGTGACCGCCAATGCCATGCGGCTGCTCGGTTACTTCAACGGCCGCAAAGCCTGACCACAGCTCCTCCGAAGCCGGCCGAGCCCGTTTATCCGGGCTCGGCCGGTCTTGTTTTCAGCGTATTGACAAACTAATTGCGTACAATAAATACCGCGTACCGCCGTTTCCACGCGCGTGACAATAGCGACAGGAAGAGCTGGCGATTCCACACGCGGGAGCATTGAACTTGACTAAGCATGGCTACAACCCGATTGCGTACCGCGCGATCAAGATCGGCGGCAACATCGTCAAGGTCATCTTTTCCATCGATCTGTTTCTGCGGCCCGGCAGAAGAAAGACGCTTCCCGCGCACCAGCCCGCGCGACGCCGCCCGAAATCGGAAAAAACCATTCCACGCATCATCTGGCAGACGAATTACTCCAACCGGGTAACGACGCCGATCTATGCGAATTTCCTGTTTAACCGTTGGCTGACCCCGGAATTCGAATATCGCTATCACGATGACGAGGCCTGCCAGGCCTATATCGACCGGCATTTTCCCGGGCGTTACGCCGATGCCTTCCGCCGGCTGCAGGTGGGTGCCGCCAAGGCGGATTTCTGGCGCATTCTCGTCCTTTTGCAGGATGGCGGCATCTATCTCGATATCGATTCCAATTTCGCGGCCCGCCCGGAAGATGCGATCGGCCCGGATGAGGAAGCCGTCTTCATCGCCATGAAAGATGGCGAAGTGACGAATTATTTCATGGCCTCCAGACCCGGCCACCCGGCGCTGAAGCTGATGGCCGACCGTATTGCCCAGAATATCGAAGAGGGAACCCTCGTCAGCGTTTATGACATGACCGGCCCGACGGTGGTGCATGCCGTCGTCAAGGAGCTTGGTCTGCCGGAGCGCAATTACCGCGAGATGTGCACCCAGGGGCAATTCACCAACAAGCGCGCCCAATATGCCGACAAGAAAGATGGCGCCTGGTGGGCGGAGCAGGCCAAGACCTCAATCGTCAAGAACTAGGCATCGTCAAAAACCAGGACGCCACGCGCGCCTAACCAGCGGCGCGATATCGCATTTCAAACGAAAGCGTTGAAAAGGCGGATGCTCTCCTCCACCGCATGCGGCACCACGCCATTATGGGTGCCGGGCAGCAGTTTTTTGTCGACCTTGAAGCCGGATGTCAGGGCACGATCCACGAAAAGCTGGTGATCGGCATCAAAAGGCCGCTCCTCCGTGCCGCGCAGCAGCAGTGCCGGACATTTGAGGCTGGGGCCGAAGCAGACGGAGGAGCGCATGATGAATTCGCGCTCATTGGTCTCGTCGAAACAGATCTCGTCGGTATAGCGATTGAAATAACGCCAGGAATTGACGCCGGCCGAGATGGGGGCTGCGGCGCGGAACCTGCGGCTCATGGCGGCCAGAAGCGTCAGTGTGCCGCCATTGGAATGGCCGGCAATGAAGAAGCGATTTCTGTCGATGCCGGGGAGATTTTCCAGATAGGTTGCCGCCGCCAGCGCATCCGTCGTTTCATTGTAAAAACCGGAATAATGGCCGTTCTGGCCGTTCTCCCCCCGGAAGGACGGTAAAAGCACGACATAGCCCGCTTCCCAGTAGGGCTTCATCAGCGCCCAGTGGCCATCACCCGTGGCGTTGCCGCCGTGGAGAAATAGGACCGCAGGTTTCAGCGTTTTTGAGGGCTGATAATGGGAGAGCCAGGCGACGAGCTCGATCGAACCATCCGGCCCGCCGGGATAGGTGACGCGTTCCGCACCCGGTGGCGTGCCGAGGACCGAGGATTTTTCCGGCGCGGCCATGTGGCGCAACAAATGGGTGTGGAACCGTTTGCGTGCCTCGGCATAATCCTGCCGTTCCAGCGGCAGCACCTCGGGGGCGACAATGCCTGCTTTCGCGCGGGGTGGTAAAAATGCCGCCGCCGACAGACCGACGGCACCGGCCAGCAAGCTTCGCCGGGTCATGCTCTTCATGGTCGCCCTGCTCTCTTCCTGTCTAACGGTTGAGGAGAGAAAGCGCTTGTCTGCCATAAGGTCACCTGAAGAGGATGGTTGTAACAGCAGTTCAGCACTGCGGCGAGGCGCTGTCCAATCACGGATTCGCGAATGACAACAACGTATTCGCAGCCATCATGGCAATTTCTGGACAGGGGTTAGGTTTCCAGACGCAAAGCCGCCTCATTTTCCTAACCCTCCACACCATCTATCATCGAAACAAGCGTCGAAAGCCTGTCGGCCTCGGCCGGCAACTTGTCGGCGCGCAGCCTTGCAATGCGCGGAAACCGCATGGCGACGCCTGACTTGTGGCGGGTGGAGCGGTTGATGCCTTCGAAGGCCACCTCCAGCACGAAACCGAAATCCGGTGTGGCCCGCACCGCCCGCACCGGGCCGAAACGCTCGACGGTGTTATCACGCACGAACTTGTCCAGCACTTCCAGTTCCGCATCGGTGAAACCGAAATAGGCCTTGCCGACAGGTACGAGCTGTTCGCCATCCTCGCCTTCCGCCCAGACGCCGAAGGTGAAATCGGAATAATAACTCGATCTTTTGCCGTGACCACGCTGGGCATACATCATGACAGCGTCGATATTGTAGGGATCGCGTTTCCACTTGAACCACGGCCCCTTGGCGCGCCCGGCCTGATAGGTGCTGTCACGGCGCTTGATCATCACGCCCTCGATGACAGGATCGGGCGGCGCGGCGCGCAGCGTGTCGAGTTCCGACCAGCTGGAAAAGCCGATCAGCGGCGAGAGGTCGAAGCGATCATGCGGCGCGCGCTCGATGATATCAGACAACCGGCCGCGGCGCTCCAGATAGGTTTGCGCGCGAATGTCGCTCTCGCCCTCGAACAGCAGGTCATAAGCGCGGATGAAAGCGGGATAGTCATCCCGCATCTTCGCCGTTACCGTCTTGCGGTTCAGCCGCTGCTGCAAATCGGAGAAGGTGCGGGTGAGATTGTTGGAGCGCGCCGTGCCGCCAATCAGCAATTCGCCATCCATCACGCCTTCGAATTCGATGGCGTCAAGCACATCTGGAAAGGCGCCGGAAATATCGTCGCCGGAGCGGGAATAGAGCTTTCGCGTTTCGCCGGCGCGGGACAATTGCACACGGATACCGTCCCATTTCCACTCCGCCGCATAATCGGCCGGGTCCAGCGCATCGAGATCGCCGTCGCCCACCGGTGTCGCCAGCATCACCGAATGGAAGATGGCGGGCGTGGCCAGCACCGGTCGGTCGGACTTGCCCTCCAGCCAGGCGAAAAGCGTCGTATAGGGCGGCGTCAGACCGTGCCAGAGGGTTTCGATTTCGGTGATGTCCTTACCGGCAAAATCCGCCAGCGCCTGCCGCGCCAGCCTTGCCGAAACACCAATGCGCAGGCTGCCGGTGGCGAGTTTGAGGAAGGCGAAACGCGAGGAGGTATCGAGCCGGTCGAGCAGATCGCGCACCGCGCCGCGCACCTCGGTACGCCCCAGCGAATTCATCAGCGTCACGACGTCGCCGAGGCGCGGATCCTGCGCCTCCGCATCATCCACGCCGCCGATATTGCCCCAGACCAGCGAAATGGTCTCGGCAAGATCGCCGACATAATCATAGGAATAACGGAACAGCACCTCGTCCATGCGCTCCATGACCAGTTCGCGCAGCATGGCCGGCTTGACGCTCTTGAGGTCCAGCGTGCCGGCAATCGCCGCCAGGCCGTAACCCCGGTCGGGGTCGGGCGTATCGCGGAAATAATCGGTGAGCAGCTTCAGCTTGCCATTGCGCGACGGGGTAAGGACAAGGCGGTCGAGAAGGGTGGCGAAGGCTTTCATTTCAATCCCCCTCGTCTTCATAACCGACGAGATGCAGCGGCTTGGCGGCAATGCCCTGCAATTCGCACCAGCGCACCAGCGCCTCTTCTCGTCCATGGGTGACCCAGACGGCCTGCGGACCGATTTCCCTGATGGTCTCCAGCAATTCCGGCCAGTCGCAATGATCCGATATGACCAGCGGCAGTTCCACACCGCCCTGCTTCGCGCGTTGCCGCACCATCATCCAGCCGGAGGCGAAAGCGATCAGCGGCTCGTTGAAACGCCGCGCCCAGCGCTCCTGAAAGGCCGAGGGCGGGCCGACGACGATGGCGCCCCTGAAATCGGCGGGGTTGCTTTTTTCCAGTGTCGCGGGCCTGAGATCACCGAGATCGATACCCTGCGAGACATAATAATCACAGAGCCGCGCCAGAGCGCCGTGAATATAGATCGGATCGGCATAACCATTATCGCGCAATAACCTGATAACGCGCTGCGCCTTGCCGAGCGAATAAGCGCCGACGAGATGGGTGCGGTCGGGAAACTGTTTGATGGACGTCAGCAACTTGCCGATTTCCACGCGCGGCAGAGGGTGGTGAAACACCGGCAGGCCGAAAGTGGCTTCGGTGATGAAGACATCACAGGGCACCATTTCGAAGGGCGCGCAGGTGGGGTCGACACCGCGCTTATAATCGCCGGATGCGACGATGCGCAGGCCGTTCATTTCCACGGAGATTTGCGCCGAGCCAAGCACATGGCCCGCAGGGTGGAAACCCACGGTGACGCCATTTACGTCCACCGTTTTACCGAATGCTACTGCCTGCTCGCTGCCGCAGAAATCCTCGCCGTAACGAATACGCATGATATCGAGCGTCTGGCGCGTGGCGAGCACCGCGCCATGACCGGCACGGGCGTGATCGGAATGGCCATGGGTGATGAGCGCCCGCGCCACGGGGCGCACGGGATCGATGTAAAAATCGCCCACCGGGCAATAAAGCCCCTTCGGCGTGGAATTCAACAGCTGTTCCGGCTTCATATTCATTGAGATAGGGCCGCCCGCGCGAATGTAAAGTGCTGCGAGCATAACGCGGAACGGGCGTTAAATTTCCAGTGGGGGTGTTTTTGTTTGGCTGAAAGTGTTGAGCCACCCGCCTCCTCATTCCTGTGCTTGTCACAGTAATCCAGCCGACGCGCGTCTGCGCGGCGCAAAGACTCCTCTCAGCCCAAGGACTTGGGCTGGCTGGCAACTGTATTGATCCGTGTTGTTTCAAGTTGTTCTGAAGGTGGTTTTGTCTCTGAGAATGGCGTTTGCGATAACGAGCAGTTTGCGGGCGATGGCGATGATCATGACCTTGAACGGTTTGCCTTTGGCCTGCATGGTTTGAATGAGGCATGCGAATGGCGATCTCATTCTATAAGCGACAAGGGCTGCCATGTAGAGGGCATCGCGCACACGCTTTCGACCGC
>NZ_JAPYZZ010000030.1:51495-54057 GCF_027460065.1 Martinezella rhizogenes | reverse complement strand
GATCTCGCGCGGCGCAAGGTGACGCCGGATAATGTCGGCGCGGTGGAGGCGATCGGCAAAGGCGCGTCGGCATTGACCGAGGCGATCAAGGAGGTCCGTCGTATCTCGCACGACCTGCGTCCCCGCGTTCTTGACGACCTGGGACTGACTGCAGCTTTGGAAGCGCTGATCTCAAGCTTTTCCGAACGCACCGGTATTGCGGCGACGCTGGAATCGGTGGCCTTCAAGCACATGCTTGTTCCGGAGGCCCGTGTCGCGCTTTATCGTGTCGCACAAGAGGCGCTCACCAATATCGAGCGTCATTCGGATGCAACGCGGGTCACCATCAGGTTCTCCAGCCGGGATGAGCGGGTGCAGATGGTCGTCAGCGACAATGGCCGTGGATTTCCGGCCACCCGTACAGAGAACGAAATGCCGGCCGACAAGGGTCTTGGTCTCAGAAACATGCAGGAACGCATGACCCATTTTGGCGGCAGGCTCGATGTGGAAAGCTCCGCCAGGGGAACCGTCCTGCGGGCGGTCCTGCCCATGACGGCCATGAAGGATCACGGCCCTCGTTTGCAGGAGGCCGCGGAGTGACCATTCATCCGATCCGGGTTCTTCTTGTCGACAACCATCCTCTCGTCCTCGACGGGTTGAAGGCGGTGCTCGAGACTTACGACCATATTGCTGTGGTTGGAACCGCGGTGTCTGCCATGGCGGGCATTGACGCGGCTGTCGCCACAAAACCCCATGTGGTGCTGATGGATATCAACATGCCCCAGATCAATGGCATCGATGCCCTGGAGCTGTTCAAGGAAAGACAGCTTTCCGCCCGGGTACTGATGCTGTCGATGCATGACAGCCGGGAATATATCTCGACATCGGTGATGTATGGGGCGGCCGGTTACATTCTGAAGGATGTGGCCACGGAGGAAATAGTGGCGGCAATCGATACCGTTGCGGACCACCCGCGAGCAGGACGTTCTGCTTTTGATTGCAAGGGGAAAAAGCAACCGCGATGCTGCTTTGGCGCTCGATATTGCCGAGCGTACGATGGAAACCCACCGCAAGAACATCAAGCGGAAACTGGATATTGCGACGACCGCCGGTCTCATTCGCTATGCGATAGACAACGGACTTATCAAGGAGTAGCGCCAAGAGAGCGAGGCCCCGCGAATGTCGCCATCCGGGGCCTCGGCAAAAGTCATGTCAGTTTATTTACCGGCGGTCTGCATCGCATAGCCATAGCTGTCATAGGTATATTCGGCGACGCGGAACCACTCATAGCTCTCGTCGCGGAACTTCTTCCAGCCGGGATAGATCTTGGCCCATGCGGGGTGCTTCTGGGTGTACTCGTCATAGAGCTCGAAGGTTGCCTTGTAGGCGGCGTCGAGCACATCCCGGGGCAGCGGACGAAGCTGCGTGCCCTTGGAAACCAGCGAGCGGATCGCATCCTTGTTCTTGACGTCGTAAAGCGCCTGCATGTTGATGTTGGCGGCCTTGCAGGCGGTATCGAGCGCTGCCTTGTATTCGTCGGGCAGGGCCGCATATTGGTCCTTGTTGACGAAGAAGTGGATCGTCAGGCCACCTTCCCAGAAGGCCGGATAATAATAATAGGGCGCGATCTGGTAGAAGCCGAGCTTTTCGTCGTCATAGGGACCGACCCATTCCGCGGCGTCGATGGTGCCGCGTTCCAGCGCCGGATAAATATCGCCGCCGGGAAGCTGCTGCGGCACGGCGCCAAGCCTTGCAAGCACCTGTCCCGCGACGCCGGCAATACGCATCTTGAGGCCCTTGATATCCTCGATGCTCTTGATCTCCTTGCGATACCAGCCGCCCATCTGGGCGCCCGTCGCACCACCGGGAATGCCGATGACGCCGTAGTCGGACAAGAATTCATTATAGGCCTCGTTGCCGCCGCCATGGTAAAGCCATGCATTTTGCTGGCGGGCGTTCAGGCCGAAGGGGATGGTCGAACCGATCGCGAATGTCGGATCCTTGCCCGTGAAATAATATCCGCAGGTATGGGAAATTTCGACGGTATTGGCCTTTACGGCGTCGATGGCCTGGGTTCCGGGAACGATTTCTCCGGCCTGAAAGACCTGGATGTCGAACTTGCCACCCGTAATGGCCCTCAGGGCGTTGGCCATGACAACGGCGCCGCCGTAAATCGTGTCCAGATTGTTCGGGAAACCTGATGTCAGACGCCAGCGAACGGTTGGCGATGACTGGGCTATGGCCGGTGTCGCAAGCGTCGAAGCAGCAGCTGCCGCCCCCGCAAGCACACCGCCCGACAGGAATTGTCTGCGGCCTGGATTGTCCTTCATGGGTTACCTCCTCCTGTTGAATATGAGCGACGTGCGATACGTCGATGGTTTGCGGCGGGCGCTTGCGCGCCCGGCCGGTTGTCACGGTGTGCTTGGCTTGCCGAAGCTCGGCGCGGTGTTGCCGGGCGCAAGGAACGGATTGGCGAAAGGATCGGCGTCCGTCCCTGCACCGGGCATGGGTACGTTGATATGAACGGCGGAGGGATCGGCCTGTTTGGCGCCTGACTTGTAGTGCATCACGATGCCCGGGAAG
>NZ_JAPYZZ010000030.1:0-51349 GCF_027460065.1 Martinezella rhizogenes | reverse complement strand
AAATAATCGAGGAAGAAGGCCAGGAAGAACACCAGCAGGTTGGCGACGATCAGGAAGCCGATCTCGCCGCCCGGAACCGATGTCATCAGATGCTCGACCCAGACATGGCCATTCACGCCATAGAAGGTCAATGAGAAGACGCGCGCGCCGAGCAGGATGAGCAGTACGAAGGACGACAACTTCGCCGTGGCGTAAAGCGACTGCTGGACGAGGCCGAAATTGAGTTTGCGGTTGGCAAGCGCAAGGGCGAGAGCGCCCACCGCACCCATGGCGCCGCCTTCCGTGGGCGTGGCGATACCAAGGAAGATCGTGCCGAGTACGAGGAATATCAATACCAGCGGCGGCACGAGCGAGGTGATGACCTTCAACAGCAATTTGCTGCCGCGCAGGGTCCGGGCCTCCAATGGCAGGGCAGGCACCTTTGCCGGGCTGATGATCGAGGTCACGATGATGTAGAGCGTATAGGCGCCGACAAGCATGAGACCCGGAACGAGGGCGCCCTTGTACATGTCGCCCACCGAGCGGCCTAGCTGGTCCGCCAGCACGATCAAGACGAGGCTTGGCGGTATGATCTGCGCCAGCGTGCCGGAAGCCGCGATCGTGCCAGCGGCGATTTTGCGGTCGTAACCATACCGCAGCATGATCGGCAGCGAGATGAGACCCATCGAAATGACCGAGGCGGCAACAACGCCCGTGGTGGCCGCCAGAATCGCGCCGACGAAAATCACCGCGAAGGCAATGCCGCCGCGGACCGGTCCAAACAGCTGGCCGATCGTATCGAGGAGGTCTTCCGCCATGCCGCTCTTTTCAAGGATCAGTCCCATGAAGGTGAAGAACGGTATGGCCAGGAGTGTTTCGTTCGACATCTGGCCGAATATGCGATCGGGGATGGCCTGGAACAGGGTCGCCGGCAAGAGGCCGAGTTCGATCCCGATGAAACCGAAGAAAAAGCCGACGAAGGCGAGAGCAAAGGCCACCGGATAGCCCAGCAGCAGCACGATGATGAGCGCCGCGAACATGATCGGGGCGAGATTTTCCGCAAGGAATGCCATTGTTGTTTTTCCTTCGATCAGAGCATCGCCGCTTCGGCATCCGCCGCTGCAACCGGATCAGGAATATCGCCGCGCAGGATGGCGACGCGCTTGATGAGTTCCGAAAGGCCCTGCAGGGCGAGCAGGCTGAAGCCGATCGGTATCAGCGCCCAGACCGGCCACTGGATGAGGCCGCCCGTATTGTTCGAAACTTCACCGGAGGCAAATTTCTGCAGGAACACCGGCCAGGAGAGGTAGACCGTGATGAGGCAGAAAGGCATGAGAAAAAAGATCGTCCCCAGAATGTCGATCCACAATTGCCCTTTGCGCGGCAGGCCTCCGTAAATCAGATCGACCTTCACATGCTCATTGTTAAGGAGTGTATAAGCGGCGGCGATCAGAAACACGGCGGAGAACAAATACCACTGGGATTCAAGCCAGGCGTTTGAGCTCATGGAAAACGCCTTGCGCATGGCGGCATTGATGGCGCTGATGAAAATGGCCGCAAGAAGCAGCCAGGAAATAGCTTTGCCAATGGCTGAATTGGCGGCATCAATGGCGCGCGAAACGGCCAACAGAAACTTCATGATATCCTCCCCGGAAGCGGCCGCGTACTCCTCAATACACATGCTGCGCTATATGTTCGGGCACGATATCAATGGTGGCTTCGCGCTCAAGGGCCGCGGGAGACGGATTTCTCCAGGCATACCGGGAACTGGGTATGCGGGGTAACTTCAGGGGGGATGGCGCGGAATAACGAAATGAAAGAGCGTTTGGGCATGTCATACTCCGTCGTGCTAGCCACCAACCCGGAGGGCAAGCGGTAAAATTCCAGCCAGCTGATCCACTTTGGAGGGTCCAGATCAAACTCTCTAAGCTGGAGCCAGCCTCCTTTTGATTTCCCTCTATGATTCTGCTTGCCTAGCGTTGGTTCACCTTGACGCGCCGTTGCTTCGGCTTGTTGGGAATCTCACGCGTCGCATACTTCACTTTAATGCGGTCCGCTTTTTTGAGTGACAACATATCCAGCAATGCATCTAAGTTCTTAGACGGAACGTCGATGTGTCAATCGGCTCGGAATGTTGACTATGGATGGTTGATCGCGACAATTGCAATTTTTGAATGATCCGGCTGGTTCGGGGCGTGAAAAAACATCGGTTCAACTGGAATAACACAATCTGTGCTAATCATACGACTTCGCCCACAGCCGGAATTGATCCCAAATGCCATCCATGCTGAGAAAGTATCTGACGACGCTTGCAGACCGCTATTTCGAGAAGCGCACGGCCGGTCCGGTCCCGGAGAAACGCTGGCACAGCCTCTATGATGTTCCGCTCGACGATCTGAAACAGCGGGTAATATCCGGCGACGCCGATGCCGCCTTCGTATTGGGTGACATTTATGATCAGGGCTATTGCAATGTCACCCTCGACAGGGTGCAGGCAGTCGAATGGTACAAAAAGGCGGCTGCCCTGGGGCATGGCGACGCGATGAACAATATCGCCAGCATGTACCAGCACGGCGACGGCCCTTTCCCGGCCGATCTCCTCAAGGCACGTGACTATTACGAGCAGGGCGTCAAAGCCGGCTGCGGCACGGCCATGGGCAATCTCGGCCATTTTTACACCGACGGCAGAGCCGGGCTGAAGCAAGATCATCGCCACGCCGTCAAGCTCTTCAGCCAGGGAGCCCACCTCGGCGACAGTGATTCCATGGTCAGCCTCGGCCATCGCTACAGTACCGGCACCGGCATCCGCAAGAGCCCGATCCGGGCGCTTTACTGGTATCGCCGCGCTTTTCAGGCAGGCAATCCCCGTGGTGCCAACAATCTTGGTGTTGCCTATTATTATGGAACGATCGTGAAGGAAGATGCCGAAAAAGGTATTCAGTTGCTCGCCGCCGCGCTTGATGGCGGTTTCGACCGCGCAGCCTACACACTCGGTGTGGCCCACGAGAATGGCAAGGGCACAGAATGTGACCTTGAAGAAGCGCTCTATCTGTTCCGCTGTGCACGGGCCGATGGTGATGAGGATGCGGACGAAGCAATCAAACGGGTGCTCACAAAGATGGGTGAGGAGTTTTCTGCGGCCGACGATCCCGAGCAACGGCTCGAAGACCTGCGGATCATGATCCGCGATCCAGAGAAGCGCTTCAGCGTCGAGGCACTGCTTCTGGAACTCGCCCGTGTCTGCGAGGAACTGGTCGAGGATAAGGACAATCCCGCCGCTGACCAACCCCATGCGCTGGGCAGATCGAGCCTGATCCGCGGCTTCGTGCTGTGGAAGCAGGGTAACCCCGCCTATATCGAGCAGGTTGAAACGGCACTTGCGATCGACGGCAAACACCCCTTTCTGACGCCACCCGAATGCGCCTCTCTCATGACCGCAAGGGCCGTTGCATTTGCGCGTGATCGTAAGTGGCAGGAGGCGGTCGATCTGCATCGTGGCGCGCTGACGATCGTTGAGGCCGACCCGGAAGCGGAGGAGAATGTCGTGCTCGCCGCGATGACCGATCTTGCTTTCTGCCTGCATGAAGCTGCCGAATTCGAAGAGGCACGCAAGTTCAATGCGGAAGCTCTCGAACGAGCCGAGATCGCCTTCGGTGAGGACGATCCGGCTCTGTTGCGTATAATCGGCAATCTCGCCCAAAACGAGTTCGCGCTCGAACATCCAGACCGGTCGGTGGAACTTATGCGCCGACGGCTGGCAATCGCCGAACAGCATGAAATTCTCGACGTGATCGGCGCGACGCTACGCGATCTGGCGATTGCCAGCTTTTCGGCGGGTGACCATGCCGGCGCGGAGGATTTGTTTCGTCGGCAAGTCGCTTTTGCAGAGCGCAACGGCGATGGTGGCGATATCGCCCGTGCTCGCGCAGACCTGGATGGCCTGTTTGAACGATTGGGTAAAATGCCCGGATAGTTCTGAGAAGGGATGTCTCGCTTGAAGGCAGAGCACATCGCCGCCAGCGGGGCATACTTCCCACATTTTCGGCGTTTGCAAACGCTCGTGGGAAGACATGCAACACTGTTGACAGTAGCCTATGGCGCGTGAGCTATTGTCGTCACGACAGAAGGTTTCATAGTTGTCATCAGTTCTCTTCCAGCCTTATCGGGTCGCCCTCCTTTCTCGCTCGCTTTCTAACGTCTGGCGGGGTTATGGTTCTGCTATCTTTCTTGAATTCGGCCCTCTTTCTCCAACCTCGAAGTCGGATGGCTCGCCGGGACAATCGCAAGGGGAATACACCCTGATGATTGAATGGAGTTGGCGTATTGAAGGCCCCCGATCCATTCTCTGCGGAAGCTGGAGCGATGAACAAGAGTGGATTGACGTCTTCGATTCTTTGATAGGTCGCAAGGTAACCGATGTAGCGCTTTATGGGCGTCTGTCAGAGGTTACGCTCGCCTTAGAAGGTGAGCGTTTCATAACGTCCTTCATGACAGCCGAAGGGCAGCCGGCATGGACAATCTTTCAGCGTTCCGGAAATGGCCGAAGTCCTACGTCCATCTCTGTTATTGATGGGCATGTTGAAGAGAGTGCTGAATAATTTAGACCTCCCAACAGACGTCCGAAGGCCCGCGTTCCGACAATCCTTTTGCGAGCCGCGATTGATCGCGCGTGGCTTGGTAGTGCCATCGCGTCGTGGTCGCCCGAGTTGATGGCAGTTGCATTCGTATCGTTGGGGGTGAGAACCCGCACAAAGCCGACAGCGTTGAGATCGAGGCCGTCAACAAAGGCTTCAATAAAGCGGACCGGATTGTCTGTCGCCACATAATCGTCGGCCGCTTCCGGCAGAAGCAGTAGTGGAGAGCATCTGCTCCCGGAAATTGAACGATGGCAAAGCCTGCCATTAACGACTACCTTACCGGATATGCAGGACATCTTCTGTACGACCTGTATGACACTTGAGGCGTCGCAAATGCCCGCAATCCATGCGACGCAAAACTCGAATTTCACGAGGTAAGACGGATTGTCACTGGTCGAAGCCAACCAACAGGTCCTGCGTGAACGAATTCGGCAGGCTGACTATGTCGGGCAGCGGGATTGGGCAAACTGTCGGCCGCTTGTCTCCCCCCGCGAGTATTTTGCCCATGGCGTTACGAACAATGCCATCGGGAACTCTCGCGTCTTGCAGTTCGGCGTTTTGAATTTCGTCACCCTTCTCACTGAGATCGGTCAGCGTGACGACGTCTCAAACCTGGTTGTCGAGATGGACGACGATTTCAGCGAAGGCTGGCCGACGCGGGATTATATTTTCGTCGCAACCTCAAGGGATGCAGAAACGGTCAGCAAATGGTTCGCGGGTATTCCGCCGGATACAATGCTCGAGTGTCAAGGCGGGTTTGTCAGGGCCCGCGCGATCCGTATCGCGGATATCGCAGCGGCACCAAATCACCGGATATGGGTGCTGAATTGGAAGTTGAATCTGGATGATCAGTGTGTGGATTAAGTAGCGCAGAGTTTTCAGGCGGTCCGCTAATCGGAGTGGCCCGACAGATGTATTAGACACAAAGTACTCCACATTCTAGTTAAGGACATCTGCGGCTCACTCAGCGATACGCCTCGATCATCGATTTCGTGACGTCTTGCGCGAAACAGATCGGTGCGTATCCGCCAGGCTTTGAATACGCACTTCGGTTGCCACACCTTCGGCCACTGCGATCTGTGCTGTAAGGGCAGGCGCATGTGCCGGGATAGCTGGTCACGGATTCAGCAATGATCCGCTGGACGATGATGGTCGGCGATATTGTTGGCGCGGATTTGATCGTTGGTTCCGACGGTTTTGCGATCTGCTCTCGCTTGGGTTCGTCATCCCGCAAGAACCTGCTTGCAACCCATCCCTCTTTTTGAGTCAGAATGTCTTTGATCCGGGACCATTGTCCTTCCGTTTGTAAGAGGTCGATTTTCTTCCCCCTATCCAGCCTATCAATGATTTGAGCCTTCGGCCCTGGAGCGGCACGCAGTGCGACACCGTTTCCACTGACAAACTTGGTTCGCCTTGTCTGCGTAGAATGTGGCTTGGTTGTTTCGCTCGGCGGGGTAACGGTGTTGTTTGCCGGAGAAATGGTGGATTGCCCGCTGGTCACCGTTGATGGCTTTGGTTTCGAGGCGTGGGTCACTCCTGAGGAACTCGGCGATGGTGCGGTTACGCCATATCCCGAAGGTGTTTCTCCAAGTTTCGAAATGCCGAACAGAATAAGTCCACAGAGTAACCAGTATCGTTTTTTCATGAAGAAGCCCCCACGGCATATTGCCGAGGGCTAAAATGCTCTTCAAGTGGTGTCGGCCATTTTTCTCAACTTAACCGTTAAGCTGCGTAAGCATGTGGCGCTGCCGCGGATTGTCTTCTCCACCTTGCGTGAACAGGCGGTAGGACGAGAGCTGATAGTGGGGATCACTCGACGGCCAGAATATACTACATTGGCATTGTCGAGAGAACGGTGGCGTCTTGGTCAGCCACGCAGAGCTGCGTGACATAAGCCAATTTTTCCATATAAAGCCCCCACATAGATCGCGGGGGCTATCAACAGTGAATTCCATATCAGCGACGAACTTCGGCCGGGCAACGATCATTCTGGCTGTGCTTCTCCAGGCTGTCGGCAAGGTGATGTTCGGTACATGGCTTGTGGCGTTCCCGTCGCCGCTTTTTGTTCTGATAAGTTTTGCCCTGACGGCGGCGTTTTTCCTGCTGTTGTCGCGCCAGGGGGCCGGCGAAAAAGCCTGGGGACCACTCCTGTTGCTGAATGCCAGCACAGCGCTCACGTTCCTGAGCTTTTTCTATGCCCTGAAACTGATCGAGCCAGCTATCGTCGGAGCCGTCGAAATCGGCATCGGCCCAATCCTCGCTGTCCTGATCTCTCTAATCCTCACCGGAGAGCGGCCTTCGGCGGTGCGTATCGCGGTATGCGCCGGAATTCTCCTCGGGTGCGTCATCCTGGGAGTTGCCGCCTTGCAAGGCAGTGGTTTCACGTCCTTCGGCCGGAACGCGTGGTTTGGTCTGGGTGCAAGTGTTGCGGCCGGCATCGGAGCGGTGCTGATTACTCTGGCATCCAAGGCGTTGCTCAATCGCGGCTGGAAGTTCGGCGCTGTTCTGGCGCACCGTTTCTACCTTATCCTGCCGATCTCACTCATGATGACGTTGGGGGCGGATGTTGCAGTTGTGGAATGGTCTGGCGTTCTGGTCGCGACGCTGCTTGTGGTGTCGGTTGTCGGCGTACTTGCGCCTCTATATCTGCTGCAAGTCGGTATCGCCCGTTGTGACGCCTATACGGTGATGGTGACGATGGCTGCCCTGCCTGTTCTCACCTTCATTATTGAAGGCTTCTCGCCGCTCTACTCGTGGTCCATTTTGACGGCCGCAGGCCTGGTGATCGTCACGGCGTTCCTGCTGCTCGATGTCGTTGCAAAACGCTCGTAAAACTCCGAAAACACTGTGGCCGTCACGATGTCCTTTTGCCCCTGCGGCGGGTATTCCGTGATTGGTTTCCTGAAGGTCGAGGTGGGGTGGGTTACGGACAGGCGGCCTTAGCAAGTGGCCGTTTCAAACCGACACTATCGAAGTGGCTGCCAGTCGGCTATGCTTTAAGTTGCAACCGTACCGACCTGATTAGGAGATGGCGATGGCAGGAGCACGCGTGATGAACCGCACAGAATGGGCGGAGTGCGAAAATGTCTGGCATGGCGAGTTTGAGGGAAAGGCATTTGGCACAAACGCGTCTGTGATGTTCTTTAGCTCCGACGAAATCGGCAAGGGTCCCAAGCTTCATCAGCATCCTTACGACGAGATTTTTATCGTTCGAAGTGGCAAGGCAAAATTCACAGTCGGCGACCAGGAATTTTGCGTAACTGCAGGGCAGATCGTTTTCGGTCCTGCGAACGTGCCGCACAAATATCAGAACACTGGGACGGCCCCTCTGGAAATGATCGATATCCATGTTTCGGCAGTCTTCACTCAAATTGATCTCGAGTAAGCAGTAGCCGTTGACTTGAGGCACGTCCGCTTTTGGCGAAAGCGTATAGCCTTCCTAAAAGTCAGATATGGGGTGGTGATCCCTCCCGGAGCAATTTGAGGAATGTCCGCAATTGGCGCATTCATGCCGTCAATGTTGAGGGGGTAGCTTTAGGGATGGCCAGCGCGCTTGATCAATGTGTAAGGAAAACGCTCCTCACACGTCAGCAGCGCGATCGAAAATGACCGCCTTGTTATACGAACATCTGCAGCCGGGTGACGAGCGCCAAAAGCCGCAGCTTGGCTGAATCAGCACCGTGGTACAGAAAAGCTCTAATTGATGTAGATCGTATCAAACTCAGCGGAGGTTTTCGGCAACGGTCCTATAACATGCTTCATCGTTGCCGACGTTAGTTGTAGCAACCGGCTTCCATGTGTCTCGATCAAAATCGAAGAACTCAACGACGCACGTTTTGGTGTCGTAGTTCAGCCATTGGGCCGCGACCAGCCGGCTGTCGCTGCGAAAGTCCAAGCTCAGATACATGTGCTCTTCCCCACCACGAGGGAACGAACCCGGGCGGCCCGTTTGGTTGTTGGCGACGATAACGAATGAGCACCCCGTGCCGCACCCGACCTGGATAAGGGTATAACGGCTGGCGAAATTTGGCCCTTGACGCATACCGTCGCGAATACGAGTCCTGAAACTGTTGAATTCGCGATCACGCCCCCTGAAGTCTGGCATGACGGTCTTTCCTGAGAAACGACCTTGGGCTGGGTAGTCGGAAAGGTCCGGCCGCTTGAACGTCGCGCTCGGAGCAACCCCTACCGCATTTTCCTGTTTATAGGATGTAGCCTCACACGTATGCCATCGCATTTGATAGCCGTATTCCCCCTCACGACCATAACACCATCCTACGGCCTCTAGCTTGTTGCCGATGGCTTCTCTTCGTTCACAGGCCGCATTTGTTTCCGGCGAGTCACCGCTGCCGCCGCGGCAGGCATCATTCTGTTCCGTCCACTGGGATATCAGACTTACAGGTTGAGAGACACCCTTGTCGGTCTGGATAACTTTCCCGGTTTCGGAGAGGATCACACCAGTCCTCTGGTCCCAAACCAGAGAGAACTCGGCGGAGCCAGATGAAATCCGGTTCCCGACGTCGCGTTTCGTGTACCAATCAACGATTCCGTCAACCTTGCAGGTTTCCGCGCAGGTTATCTTCATCGAACCTGCCTTCACGCTGTACGCACGGACTGGCCACCTATTCGCGAAGTTCCGTTTTTCACCAATCACGGTGGCTTTCGGCGTTGCTTTCCCATAGAAATCGACGGTCTCGGCGTATGCCTTGTCCATAAAGGCGAGCGCTTCTGCGTTCCTACGAGACCAGGCGTCATGGTACGCTGTGACGAAGACTGATGCTTTTTCCTCGGTTGTCGGCGCAGGGGCTTTGGTGGTTGGCGGGGTTGCAGGCACGGCTGTCGGGGCGACCTTGGACGCTGCAACGGATTCAGTTAGATCAGCTAGACTTCCCCACGTCACTTTAAAGCTGTGCATCTCACTAGCTGTGAGATACCGCATGTCGTCACTGGGAACCGACAGGCTCAGTTGAAGCAGCTTGGGATCCACATCCATTTCGACGAGATACGTCATAATCTGGGCGGTTAGCGCCTGAACGGCGGCGACTGCGACGTGCCCTTCGATACTGGATTCTGGGGAGAAAGAAGACTGGTGCACTCCGATCGCGCCAGGTTCTGCCTGTCGGTTTACACCTCCCACGAAAGCGAGTGCGCAGGCAGAAGCGCATTCGGCAGAACGAAGCTGAAGCGTCGATAGTCCGAGCGACCGGATCATCCTCCCATACGCCATCGCTGTTGCAACGTTGCCGCCGTTGCTGTTGAAGGTGACCAGTTTGGCACCGCTTGCCGCGACTTCACGTGAAAGTTGGTCGGGATTGTCCGATGTGGTGAACTCACCCTTGAGCAGGAGAACAGGCGAAGAGCCGTCGATTGGAACCCGCTCAAAGGTGATATCGGCATATGCGGCTCCGACCCAAGCCAAAGACATCGTGGTCACTACCAATAGAATACGCTGAAACACGACCTCTGCCCCCGTTCGCCCTCAGGTGCATGCTATCGTGTCAATCACCACGCGCAATATGGAAAGCTGCCATACTGGGTTCGATGACTGCCTCCAGTAATTCAGCCGAGCCGAAATGCCGGTGAAGCACGTTCGGATAGACGAGCAGGCCATCCTCGCAACGATTGATGTTCATCATCTCAATGATGAAGGCCTTGCGGAATACGATGCCGAAATAGATGTGGTCTGGCTCTGCTCCCATGTTCGGTCGATTGGGCAGCCATTCTTGTCGACAAGCCAAGCGTGCTGCATCGGGATCGGAATTTCGCCGTTGTCCGCAAAACGGATCATCGGCCTGCTGCGAAAGAAGTCGTCCTGCTCGAAGTGGGTGATGCTTTGATCGCTAGTTGGCCCCGCTTATCAGTGCCATATGGCACTATCGCGTCGCGGTCATTTAGCCTCCAGGGGGCTTTACAGAGTATTTCCCGACACACACAAATCTCGAAGGTATATCCTTACCCGCCTTCTGCAAGTACGCGTAAACCACGCATTCTCAGGCCATGTTCGATCGTAATCGCGTGACGTCTGAGCCCTGCAAAGAAGGTTGCGAAGTCAGGAGCTTCATAAGAAAATAGGTTCTTGCCAGAGCGCTCACCTTTTACGTCATCGAACAGCACAATTTTGGGGGCTGTACGGCCCCCGCGATAGTCGAGGCAGAGCCAAATGTCCGAGCCATGACTACTGATTGGTATGAGACGGTCTATGCCGGGAATATAGCTGCGCCAAGCGTCATCCACTTCGCCGAAATCTATCGTGTCGGAGAAACTGCCGAGAGTTTGCAGGCTTTGAAGGGGCGTGATGTCCATGCCCGGAAGCGCCGAGAACCAGATGTCATAGGCATCATTGATATTCGCATGCAACGAACCACCAAATTCATAGGGTGGTGTTTTCTCGGTGCTGGACAGGTAGAAGTCGGTATGCCCTCCATTTTGGAGAGTGTAGACATCGCGCAGGCCCCGTGGAAATTCGATCCCAAGTCGTTCTTCTGTCAATTGGATGGTCTGTCGCGCTACAGTGGCATCCCATGACTGATCCTTGTTCGAGTAGTCCCGTGCGGAAAAGAATGTCGCGGTCACCGGGCCGTCGCGCTCAATGACGATCCGCTCATCTGCCTGGGTGTCGCCAACCGCATCCCTCAATGCGACAAAGCGGTCTGTTAGAACGTCCTCGACCGCTCCGAGCCGCGCTCTGAGCTGATCGAACATCTCGGGTGGCAGAAAGGCACCGGGCTTGGCACCGAGCCATTCCCGGTTCAGTTGATCTCGCAACGGACCAATTTGGGATGTCGAGCTTGCGGCATTCGCTTTAGTCTCGATGTCATCCAAAAAAGCTCTGATGTGAGCCTCGAAGCTCTCCGCTGTCCACTCTGCCGCCATGGCTTCTTCCTTCCAAATCGTGGCAAGAGACGCCTCTGCAAAGTACGTAAGCGCAGCGCGCCTGGTAATCATGCCTGCCTCTCCAATTTACATCCTGGCATCCGATACACTGTCGGCTGCGGGATCGAAAATACCTCGGTAAGACCGCTGATTAAGTAGTCCCGGTGTCGTACCGGTGGCGCAGTTCCTTTTGTTGGCGATCGGAAAGCTTCGGCTTCTCGCCACGTAATTTTCCCTCGGCACGCGCGACACCCATTTCCTCACGTGTGCACATTCGTACGGAATTGTGTAGCAAATGCCACAAGATTTCCGAGGTCGGAAACACTGCCTTTAGTTTGCGCTCGGGTTATAATCGCGCCCACTGGCGGTACAGTTGAAATCAAGGAGTACCCTCCAGCCAAGTGGAGTGAAGCTCAAAAATAGCCAGAGGAAACGGACAAATATCGTGACCGAACTGTTTGCAGGAAATGTCGAGGTCCAATACGGACAGGCCTATATCGAACTGGATGGCTCATTTGACGGAGCGATGGACGATTGTTTTGTCGGCCAGCGCAATGGCCTGTGCGGGGCACAAAAGCCAGCAATATTGTTTCTGATGACCGGCCTGCACACCGGCGTCGTCGGCATCACGATAAACTTGTTCGATGCAGACCCCGGCATCGATGAAAGTTGGGAAGAGATTGTGGAAGTCTCATTTCAAGCACCCAAAGGGGGAATTACGTTGCTGGAATGGGCAGCCGATCATGGCGTGGGCATGGCCATGCCAGCCGGGTCCTATCGAGCGCGTTACCAAGGCCGGGCGATGCAGGCGGCCAACGAACTGAACACCAATATCAATGACATTCCGTTAGATAGCTATCAATTGGACTTGTGGCCCGCCCCGTCGGCCGCTGATCATATCGTAAAGCAAACCTCTAGCGTCGCAGCCTACTGGCACGACTGGGCCAGTAGGCTGCCCTTGAAGCAGAAATTCTAGGACTGCCCAAACTCTTTGGAGAGACCATTCCACAAAGTTTTGGGATAGCCTCAGCGAAACCTGCGTCAGATATGGCCTAAGACGGTGGCGATCTGCAAGGTCCGCTTTCAGCGCCATCGTTTGCTGCCTCGAAGAACTGACAAGGGGCCGAAACACGTCCATAATCGATACGTGGACCCATGTCTCCTACTGGCGCGAAGCTGTCCCGGCGACCTCAATCCGAGCGATCTTTGCGCTTGATATTCAGGGGGTGATAAGCCCCGAGACGGTTTCGCCGTGGCGCAAAAGATAGATTGTCGGCATACGAAGGCATCCTCAGGAGATAGCTTCAGCCTTCATCGATATCTTGTGGCACTTGCTCCATAATGCCGCAATTATCAAGCGTTCGAAGTTCGGATTGATAGGTTTCCGCAAGCCTGCGTAACGATTTTGCGTGGCGTGGAAGCGGCCACCCCGTGCTATTGAAGGGGTGGCCGGAGGAAGTTAGCGCAGGATGCGCCTATTGGTAAGACGCGCTCTATGGGTTTGGAAAATGTTACCGTCAAAAAGACCGAAGGATTTCCAACTGTCTTCCGTGATCTCACCATACAGAATGCGCACGATGACAGTGCCGTTACCAAGGTCCTCAATGACGGAAACTGTGAATGTTCCGCCGATCTCGGAATTCACGTCAAATACATCTTCGCCGACAACCGGCGTGGTCGCGATAGCTCGCATAAGTGCTCCAATGCTCGATGAAAGTTCGGGCTTGGCGCACAAGCGAAAGGATGAACTCGCGCTTATGCGCTTAGCGTTCGAACTGCCTGAGCAAAAGTATTTGAGTCATGATATCCCCTGTGTAGGAATTCTGGTCGATGGTTCAGCGTCCTTTTCCGTGCCACAAGCGGCAGACGCCGTCAATCATGGGGAGAGACTCCAACATTAAAGCTGTTGGATAGCTGAACAGGTGCATTGGCATTGTGAGAGCCCTTCTTTTGAAAAGCTTGCCGCAAAATACTCGAAAGCCACGACAGTCTCCGTCACATAAGTTCCTTAAATCCAGCCGGCGTCTGGATGAGCGCCCAGTATCGGATTCCGGGACCTTGGACGATCACAGGCGGATTCTCTATGGCAAGCGCCAAATAAAAGGCCGTAGTGCCGCTTGGGTTGGGATGCTCAAGGGTGAACGATTGAAGTCGCGCGCCGAGATCGGGAATGGAGGCGATGTAGCTAGTGTGTGTTTAAGCATGGAATGTTGACCCCTCCACGGCACGCGGAGTCTTGCTGTTGCGGTGATCACGCTGTGTCGGCACTAGGCGTGCTGGAAGGTAAAGTTTACGGGAGCCGAATCGTCGCCGCACGCGAGGTATACACCGAAGGCGGCGAAACCGGGGGCGCATCGTCGAAATGGAAATGGTCGCATTGCTGCCGTCATCGGACGTCGATGGCCTGTCGGCTCACACAGCACCACGTATCCTCGTCAACGGCTGGGGGCGACCGTGCGCCGGCGGTAGGCGATAGGTCCTGGGGGTGCTGATCGACCGCATACATCTTTAGACCTTTCGTTGCGAAGCCGGCCTTGTTACCTTCGTCCGAACCGACCCAGTTCTCGGAGACCGACGTGGCAAGGAAGGCATTCATTATCGGCGGAACCGGTCAGATTGGCCGTGCGGTTGGTCTGAAGCTGTTGAAGCAAGGCTGGGGCGTCACCTTCGCAAGTCGGAGTGGTAACATTCCCGATGAGGCGCTCGGCTTCAGTGCGGAAGCAATCGTTCTCGACCGCGATCAACCCGGCGCGTTAACAGATGCTATCGGTGAAGGTGTGGATGCGGTCATCGACACTGTGGCATACGACGAAACGCACGCGGACCAACTTCTGGCTATCGCAGGCGCGGTCGGGCAATTCTTGGTGATCTCATCATCTAGCGTCTATCGCGATGCGTTGGGCAGGACCCTAGACGAAGCACGAGAGAACGGCTTCCCTGATTTGCCGGAGGGGATGACGGAGGAACAGCCAACCGTCGAGCCCGGCCCGCAGAATTACTCGACCAAAAAGATCGCGCTCGAAAGACGAGTGCTCCAAGCGCAGTGCCCTGTCACCATCCTGCGCCCGGCGGCAATCCACGGCACTCATTCCACCCATCCCCGTGAGTGGTGGTTTGTGAAACGCATGATGGACGGTCGCAAAGCCATACCGCTTTGCTTTAACGGACAAAGCCGTTTTCATACGACCGCTGCACAGAACATCGCCGAGGTCACTAGCCATGCGCTGGCCCATGGCAGAAACCTGATCCTTAATATAGCCGATCCGGTCGCCCCGACGGCGCTTGAGATCGGAACTCACATTGCCGAAGCTATGGGGTGGACTGGGACCTTTGTGCCGCTCGACGTTGGCGATCCACGGCTTGGCCTACCCGCTGGCTGGACGCCTTGGTCTGTACCCGCTCCATTCACCCTGAGTACGGATGCTGCGCGACAGATCGGGTATTTACCTGCCACAGACTATGCAGGTTCAGTAGCAAACACATGCGAGTGGCTTCGAAGCGAGGCCGGCGAAGATTGGCGAGAGCGTTTTCCTGTCCTCGCGCGCTACAGTGTTCCTTTGTTCGATTACGACACGGAGGATGCGTTCTTGCGTAAATAATGGATAACGGGGCTACCTCGACTGCTTTCGTTTGACCCAGGTGCGATAATTAATGCTCTAGCACGCGGCAGGGTGCGGTTGTGGCAGGACTCATATGCGCATGTCTGAAACCTGATGGAAGCCAGACCTGCCATGTTCTATCGAACAACTCACACGCTTTGGAGACGCGCAAATGTTTGATGCACTTCCGCCAGGTTCAAATACGCCCCTTACATCGGATGGTGAGTTGAGCCGCTTCGCCAGACTATGCGGCCTGGAGACGTTTGGGGAGGCTGTTGAATATGTTCAGCGCCTTCCGTACGGTCGCACCAGCAAGCCGGACTTTCGAATTGTGCTGACTGAGGGCAGAGGCACGTGCAGTAGCAAACATGCTCTCCTTGCGGCACTTGCGCGAGAGAACGGGTTGGTCATCGAACTGGTTCTGGGTGTTTATGAAATGACGGAAGAAAACACCCCGGGCGTCGGAAACGAACTGGCCCAGAACGGGCTCTCCGCTATACCCGAAGCACATTGCTTTCTGCGCACTGATCGCGGTGTTATTGATGTGACCATGCCGGAGGGATCACGAAACAGCGATAAGCGACATTTCTTACATGAAGAAGTGGTCACACCAGAGGACGTGGGTATCTACAAGGCCATTGTGCATCGGCGCGTACTTGCAGATTGGCTAAATAGCGTAGATCGCAAGGGACTTGGACTCGACGTAGCGTGGCAAATTCGAGAAGCGTGCATCGCTGCGCTTAGTCGTGAAGTGGCCAAACCCGACTAGTGGAGTGCCCCCCGTTTCGCCGGACATGTCGGCTAGATTGATTTAGCCCTGATGAACTGCCGAGGGGAAGCCATCTTGAGCGCGGAATGAGGATGGATTTCGTTGTAGTCTTCGATCCATCCGTCGATGAGCCGGAGCGCCGTTTCGGCGTCTGGCAAAGATGATATGCGCACGTAATCTCGCTTCAGGGTTTTGACGAAAGCCTCTGACATTCCGTTCGACTGCGGACTGGCCACCGGCGTGAAGCAGGGCGTCAGGTTGAGCGCCTGGGCGAACAGCTTCGTATCCCTCGCGGTGTAAGCCGACCCATTGTCCGACAGATGTTCGATTGGATGTGGGGCTCTGGTTCCGTTGAAGCGTTTCTCGACCGCCTCCAGCATCATATCGCGCACGTCCGAGCCGGAGATGCCCGCATTGGCAACTGCCGTCCAGGCAATGATCTCGCGGTCTTCCGTTCGACTGCGGACTGGCCACCGGCGTGAAGCAGGGCGTCAGGTTGAGCGCCTGGGCGAACAGCTTCGTATCCCTCGCGGTGTAAGCCGACCCATTGTCCGACAGATGTTCGATTGGATGTGGGGCTCTGGTTCCGTTGAAGCGTTTCTCGACCGCCTCCAGCATCATATCGCGCACGTCCGAGCCGGAGATGCCCGCATTGGCAACTGCCGTCCAGGCAATGATCTCGCGGTCGAAGGCGTCGATGATAAAGGCGAGACGAATGACCTCACCATTCCAGCAAGTGAACTCCAGACCGTCGGAGCACCAGCGCAGGTTTGAGCGCATGACCATGACCTTGCCGTCATGGATGCGGCCCTTGCGAACGGCCGTATGCTTCTCCAGCAGCATTGCGTGGTTGCCCATGATGCGATGAACCCGTTTGGCGTTGACGACAGGCTTATCGGCGGCTCGCCTTTCGCGATTGAGGAGCGCGGCGATCCGCCGATAGCCGTACGTCGGCCTTTGATCCACCAGCCTGCGAATGGCGGGCAGAAGCTCTGCATCCTCGACCTTGTGGTATGGCCCACGCGGCTTTGTTTTGCCTTTCAGCCGCTCGATGAGGTTGGAACGGGAGACGCCCAGCGTGTCTGCGACGGCCTTCATCGCGAACCGTCCTTCGGCAACAAGATCGGCCGCGATATCCGTTTTTTTGAGTCGGCTTTGGAAAGGGCTTCGCGGAGGATTTCGACCTCCATCGTCTTGCGACCGAGCATGCGCTCCAGCTCCCGGACACGATCCTCCAGCTTCTTCACTTCGGAATTGCCGACAACCGGCTCGTCAGAATCCACGGCTGCAGCACCTCCCTCGCTCAAGAGCCTGCGCCACCGGTAAAGCAAATTGGGCGCGACGCCATGACGGCGAGCGGTCGAAGATACCGTCTCGCCGGGTTCGAAACTCTGCTCAATGATTGTCAGCTTTTGCTCGGTTGTCCACCGCCTGCGGCGAACATCACCCATCAGCAATTCAACGTGTCGATACTCGTTAGACATAAGCCTGTCCTCAAGCCTGTGCTTGAGCCTTTCTGCTTATGCCGACTGTCCGGTCGAAATGGGGAGCACTTCAANGCCTGCGCCACCGGTAAAGCAAATTGGGCGCGACGCCATGACGGCGAGCGGTCGAAGATACCGTCTCGCCGGGTTCGAAACTCTGCTCAATGATTGTCAGCTTTTGCTCGGTTGTCCACCGCCTGCGGCGAACATCACCCATCAGCAATTCAACGTGTCGATACTCGTTAGACATAAGCCTGTCCTCAAGCCTGTGCTTGAGCCTTTCTGCTTATGCCGACTGTCCGGTCGAAATGGGGAGCACTTCAATCTACGAGCTCTGCTACGACTCGGTTGGAGAAATTTCACTCGTCAAGGTTTTGAAAGACGTCGTCAATTCAACACCGTCCAACGCGGGTGGGATCTACGGGGAACTTGGTGCAGCAGATGTTACAGGTTTCCTTGAGACAAGCTTCAGCGACGTCCGCCGGAAAGTCTTCTACAGCAACAATCCGGGAGCAATCGAAACTGCGGATGAAGTTCTCCTCCTGACGCCAAGCCCCGCCTTTTTAGCGTCCGGTGTCAAACTTACCGGAAAAGTCATCACAAGTGGAGCTTTGCGTCTCTATGAAACAACTGCTGGGAAATGGTTGTCGAAAGAGGCGGTTGAGTATTCGATAAGTAAAGGGTCAGATTGGTCGCTGCTTGGCGGTGCCTTGCGGGAAGCTGCGAACTCCGCATCAGCCGCGCTGCAAGGAAAGGGAAAAATAAACTTCGGTATGGGCTCATTCAACGAAAAACAAACAATGGCTATGGGTGAAGCTTGGGTGGGTCCTGGATACCGAATTACTTCAAATGGCTATTATGAAAGTGCGGACAGGTTGCGCCAGTTCCGGCCTCCGAGTTACAAGGATAAGCTAGGAAAAATTCAGGCAAATTTTGAGCAAAGACTCCCCGGCCAGTTGAAATGGGGATCTAACGGTCATGTGGATGTCGTACCATGAGAGCTGAGATAAAATCATATTCAATGGTTGGCGGAGAGCTGGCAAACTACTGGCCCGATGATCCAACTGACTTCTGTGTTGGCATGGACGTGACAGTGGGGGTTATTGGTGGAGCAGGAGGAGATATTTTCAGCTTTGAAGTTTGTTCTCCAAAATGGTTTCACAAGAACCGTGTCGATAAACCGACATTTGCCAGGCATGTACTATTTGTAAATGAATATGATGAGGCCGCGATCAAACTAGCAGTGCAGCAATTGGTTAATAGTGTATTCGGAGAAACATGGGGCGAGATAGCCACTACTTTAGCTCGTTACATGTTTTGGGAGTTTGAGGACTATGACGCTTCTTCTCCTTCGGCCTGAGGATTGGTGTGAATCTGGCCGACTGGAGCGTTCACGGGTCAAAAAGACGGCTCTAAAGCATGGTCTTCCGGCTCGGGTAAGGGCCTAGAAAATTGGCTTCGCAACACACCTCATGCCCTTGCTGTTGACGGTGAGGTCGCGATGGACATCCTTAGCAACCTCACAAAAGCACTAAAAGGGCTATGATGAGTAGAATTAGCATAAATTTTACGACCGATTTAGCAGAACGGTTTGAGGCGTTAAAGGTTGTATTCTCCGAGCATTTGCATGACAACTCCGGCGAGATTTTGCCTCATATACTTGTCTCAGACTATCTGAGGCGCGCTCAACAGTGCAAGAATGAACAATGGGTCGCCCGTTTTTTTGCCACCCTGGAAACAAATTTCTCTGGAGATTACGATGATGAACTGAGTGAACTTTTGTCTGTTTCAGTACTGGAGCATATTGATCCTCTCAATGCGTCTGATCGCGAATTGATTCAATTTCTTGGAATGCGAATGCGCGAAGAACACAGGCGGATTTTTGGGAGATAGACATCGAATGAATTGAATAGCCCCCCGAGATTTGTAGACGCCTTCTTTCCTAATTTTAAGGCGAGAAGAGAGCTGGCTCGGGAAATCTGCACAGCTAGGAGAAGTGGAATTTCTGCGTGACTTCGGCTTAGATGAGTGGCGGCGGGCTGAACTCCATCGACTTCTCCTATGAGAAGGAGGACAAGCAGGGCGAAACCCGCACGACGACGGTTCGAATCCATCAACTGCAAAAAGCGGAAGCGAAATTTGGCTTGGGATTTCTACGAAAAATTCTCCAGTACTGCCAAAAAAGTATGCCGGTCACCCTGTCCTTCAGTCAGCCGCACACGTCCTTCGATGTCGGCGAGATGGTGGTCCATCAATTGCTGCGCCTTGGTAATATCCTTCGCTTTCAAGGCCGACACGATCATGCGATGATGGTCGGCGCCGCAATCATCCTGCTTTTCTTCTTCGTAAAGCGCCATCACGAGGGAGAGGCGGGCGACGATTTTTGACAGCATTTCGGTCAGGACGCCGTTGCCGCCAAGCTCGGCCAGCACGATGTGGAATTTCCCTGAGAGGACAGTTTTCGATTTCTCATCGCCGTGATGATGGATGTGCTCTTCCTCGTCAGTCAGCTTTTCAAGCCTGTTCAGCTCCTCGGTGGTCGCGCGCGCCATGACGAGATCGAGGATCGCGTGTTCGATCTTGCGGCGGGCTTCGAACAGCGCTTTTGCTTCCTCTATGCCCGGCTCGGCGACGAAGGTTCCGCGGTTACGCTTGCGCTCCAGCAGGTGGTCGCTCTCAAGGACGCCAAGGGCACCGCGAACGACGGTGCGGCTGACGCCAAAATGATCGGCGATCGCATCTTCGAGGATTTTTGTTCCCGGTTTCAGGGCGCCTTCGCCGATGGCGTTCGCAAGCGTGGTGCGGATACGTTCCGAAACATCGTCATTGTTGTTTTCCGCCGCCTCTGCCGTGCTGTTTGTCTTCGGCGCTGCTTTGATGCTTTGACGACGCGTCCGTTTCATGTCCTGCTCCAAATGCACGCAAGTTTTTTTGCCGCTCGATCTAATCATATCCATGGAAATATTGTTGCGTATATCGGTCTACGCACAAAATCCAGCCGGTCCGAAGTTTTTTAGACGACGATGACGGCGCACGCCACCGCCATCCCGTTGACCAGCTTAAGCTGCCTGACGTTTGGCGGCAGGCGGGCTTAGCTCGATGCCGTTATCGGCGCAGATCGTCTCGATATGTTTTGCCGAATTGCGGATAAAGGTAATCGCGGCGTCATAGCCATAGGCCTGCTTCTCGTAGGTTGGGTATCCGTAATGGTTGGCTTCATAGGTTTCCCAATCCGGAATCTCCCCTGAGGAAACGCGCTTTTCGAAGACCCTGACCATCGAAAGATAGGCTTCGAGTTCTTCCGCATGGAGATCAGGATGGCCGGCGCGCCAGATCGGATCGTCGATCTCGATGCGCTGACGCGGATTTGCCTTGCGTGGCTTGTCATCGACGGAAGCGGCGACTTCAAGCGAGAGGTTGAGGTCCGGGTTTGCCTTGGCGAGGATGGGAACGATCGTCCCGAAATCCACGATGCCGCGGCCCACGGGGCGGGTCTGGAAATCGAGGCCGCCGGTCGCATGCGCCACATAAGCATCCTTGATATGGGTCTGGCGAACGTAAGGAGCGACGCGTTTGGCCGCATAGACCGGATGTTCACCGCGTTGCAGGCCGTTGGCCGTATCGAAGACGACGCCCAGGCAGTCCTCACCGACCCTGTCAATCAACCGCAAAATCTCGAAGGAGGTGATCTCGTCATGGGTTTCCATGTTGAGATGCACGCCATTGGCACGGGCAACGGCGGCGAGTTTCAGGAGCACCTTTTCCATTGCAAGAAGCTGTTCGTCCCAGGTGACGTCTGTGCGGAAACGGTCATTGGCGAGGCGGCCGCGATATTCTGATTTGAAGTTGCCGGGCGAGACCCAAAGTTCGCGGCAGCCGATAGCTGCGCTCGCCTCGATCATGCGGGTAAAACCAAGTATCACGTCGCCATCGCCAATTGCCCGGAACTCCGGGGCTTCGGCGCTGCAATAGGGGTTGATCTTCCCGATGCCCGCCTCAAGATAGAGGCCCAGCTCGTCCGCCCTGGCGCGAATATCGGCGAGTTCGCCTCTGTCCAGCGTCTCGCTCATATCGAGAACCGTGCTGAAGAAAATGCCGGCAAGGCCAAGTTCCTTCACATGGTCGAGGCTCTTTAGCGGGCCGCGTTTTTTTGCTTCCGGCAGTTTCTGTCCGTCGATACCCAATCTCATGATCTGCTCCTAGGTGTTTCCTGATCGGATGCGCTGCAATGGCGATCCTGTGTGGTTGAAGATGAAGTGGCGACGCCTCAGGTGCGTCGCGTGCTGTCCTTCCGTGGGCCTGCGTCGCGGCCTTTGAGGGCAAGCTGCCGTTCAAGTAAATGCTGGGCGACCGAGGCGATGGTGGTAATGATCAGATACCAAAGCGAGGCGACGCAGAGCATTTCGATGACGAGGAAGTTGCGGGCATAGATCGCCTGCGCCTGGGTGAGCAGGTCCTGCATTCCGATGACGGAGACGATGGCGCTTGCCTTCAGCATGCCGATCGCTTGGTTGCCTGTTGGCGGAACGATCAGCCTCGTTGCCTGCGGCAGCACCACGGTTCTCAATGTCTGGAGCGGTCGAAGACCCAGTGAAGACGCCGCCTCCCGCTGGCCGCGATCGACGGCGGTGAGGCCGCTGCGGATGATTTCGCTCATATTGGCTGCCTCATGCAGGCCAAGCGCCAGAAAGCCTGCGATAGCCGGTGTGACGAGGTCGTTGACCGAGATGGACCATGTCCCGATCCCGACCTCGGGGATGAAAAGGGCGATGTTGAACCAGAAGAAAATCTGAACGATCAATGGCACGCCGCGAAACCACCAGACGAAGGCAATCGCCATCGCCTTCAGAACGATGTTCTGACTGGTTGCCATGATGGCAACAATACAGCCGAAGGCGATGCCGAAGACCATGGCGCCTGCCGTCAGCTCCAAGGTCAAAACCACGCCATCGAGGATGACGGGATCGACCATGTAGCGGGGAATTTCTCCCCACTGGACGCTCTGGTTTCTGGCGATGAGTGTTATGAGGAGAGCCAGCGCCAGTATCGCGCTGGCGCCGGTCGAGATTTGCCCCCAGCGAATTGGTTTGCCGATGGGAGGTGCGATGGCCATGCTGAAGGGTTGAGCAAACACAGCCATGTTCAATTCACCGGCATCGAGGCGGCATCATTGAACTTGACGGTTTTGACGGCGAGGGGACCGAGGCCCCATTTTTCCATGATTGCCGGATATGCACCGCTATTGACCATATGCTGCAACGAAGCGACGACCGTGTCGCGTAGTTGTGGATTGTCCTTGGCGATCAGCATTCCGAGATAACCGACGGCAAGACGCACGTCCGGGAGCGCCTGAAGCCCGACACCCTTGCCAGTCTGGTTTTCTGTCGTATAGACGCTTGTCGCATAACCATTGACGGTCGCATCGGCGCGGCCGGTACGAACGGCCTGTAGCACGTCAGGCATTTTCGGGATCGACATGACGTTCATCGGTGTCGCGCATTTGGCCGATGCGGTCTCCACCAGCCGCGCCTGGAAGGTGCCGACGGGTACGGCAACCTTCTTGCCGCACAGATCTTCCATGTTTTTGATGCCGAGCGGATTGCCCTTGATCGTCATGATCGTTGTTGCATCATACATGTAGTCGATCACATCGACCTGCTTTTCCAGTTCGATATCGTCGTTGATGCCGGAAATGGTCATGTCGAAACGCTTCGACAGAACGGCCGGCACGATGGCAGCGCCTGCGCCGACATTGGTCATCTGCACATCGACGCCTAGGATAACGCCAAGTGCCGCCACGATATCGGCATCAATGCCGACGAGCTTGCCAGCTTCGTCCTGAAAACTGATCGGTGGCGTCAAGTCCGTTGCGACCTTGATCGCCTTTTTGTCTTTGATCGAGGCGGGCAGGCTGTCGGCGAGTGTCTGGTTGAAGGCCACGCCCGGAAGCTTGGCCACGTCTGGATCCGGCACCATTTTCATGGCGGTGCCTTCAGCCGCCTGGGTCGTCGATGCGAGCAATGTGAACAGGATTCCGGCAAGGCCGGCCTTGAGAGTTTCATTGAAGCTATACATGTCGTTCCCCTTTTTCACGTCTCTGTCGGTGTGAATTTTCTGGAAATGACGATGCAATCAGCGTGCCAAATTTTATGTCATCACTTCATGTTATTGTTTTAAAAGAAATATTTTTCTGATTTTTACAATGCGGCGAAATTCGCATGAATATTCGTATACTCATGCGAATATAATCTGATTAAAAAATGAACGCGACCATTTTATCGCCGGACATCGTGCGTCTCTTGATGCGAAGTATCTGATAATATGTCGTATTTAAAACTGATAAACACGATCAGGTGCGCGGGACATATAAGAAGGAGAACAAATTTGCAGCTTTATCGAGGGGCTGGCTGCAATTTTGTGCCCAACGAATGAGCGATCTTGAATAAATCTGCACCGTTATGGATTGCGACGATTTTCAATAATGATTTTATTATCTTTGTACGAAATAATATAAATCAAAAATATGGTATAAATATCAATTATATAATCTATTAATCTGCATTTCATTCGCCGAATTGGCATGCGGCTTGCAACTCCTTCGCCATGACCCAGAGCGAACTCCAAATAGCTGAACGATCACATCTCCGTCTGGTGGCAGCGAGCGCGAAGCGCCCGCCAGCCATGGTGCAACTCAAAGGGATATCTATGCCGCAGGTTTCGAATGCAGCAGAAGGAAAAGAGCTTAGCGTTCGTTGCCTGACCCATAGCTATGGCGGGCAGAACGCGATCAGTGATATTTCCTTTGACGTCAAAGCGGGCGAGATCGTTGCTCTTCTGGGTCCAAGCGGCTGCGGCAAATCGACAGTCCTGCGGGCGATTGCAGGGCTGATCCAACCAAAAAGCGGCCTTATTCAGCTCGGTGGCCAGAATCTCGCCAATGTCTCGGCCCGCGCCCGCGGTATCGGCATGGTGTTCCAGAACTATGCGCTGTTTCCGCATTTGACGGTGGCGGAAAACATCGCCTATCCGCTCGCCTGCCAGAAAGTATCCCGCGCGGAGCGGCGCGGGCGGGTGGAGGAAATGCTCTCGCTCGTGCAGCTGACTGGATATGGCAACCGGCTGCCGCGGGAGCTTTCCGGTGGACAGCAGCAGCGTGTCGCGGTTGCGCGCGCGATTGCCGGGCGGCCATCGCTTCTGCTTCTCGATGAACCTTTCGGCGCGCTCGATCGGGCATTGCGTTTCGACCTGCAGGTCGAGCTTCTCCACCTGCAGAAGACGCTCGGCATCACCACGCTGATCGTCACGCATGACCAGGAGGAGGCGCAGAGCCTTGCCGGCCGGCTCGTGCTGATGAACCAGGGCAATGTCGAGCAGATCGATACGCCGATGGCCGTCTATGATCGGCCGAAGACGCTGTTCGTCAACACCTTCATCGGGCAGGCGAATGTGCTTCACGGCACGGTCGATCGACTGGATGCCGAGGCAACGGTTATTGCGCTCGCCAATGGCAACAGCCTGATTTTGCCGCGTCGCCTGAATTTCACCGTCGGTTCCAGGGTCAGCATTACCTTCCGCCCCGAAGACCTTCGTTTGTCCGCTATGCCAGGCGCATCGGCGATGTCGGCCCGGTTGACCGTATCCGTGCCGCTCGGGCCCACGCTCGTCCACGATCTCGTTCTTGACGACGGCACGAGCCTGCGCGCCTCGGAGGTTCGTGGACCTTCGACTTTCATTCCCGAGCCGGGCGCAAAGCTTTTTGCCGAGATCGACACTGCGAGGTGTCACGCCTTTCCGGGCGAACCGGAAGCATTCCGTGAATAAACAACAACAACAGAGGTGAACAGATGCAGGACTTCAACATTACACGACGCCGTTTCGGACTGCTTGCCGCCGGCGCGGCTGCCGCAGCCACCATTCCTTTCTCTGTCCGCGCCGCCGGTGGCACCGCCGTCGCGGCGACCTTTCCGGGCAACTGGGAAGACGGGTATCGCACCGTGCTGACGCCGCTCGTCAAGGAGGCTGGTTTCGATCTGACCGTCGCCCCCGCCATGGCACAGGACCAACTCGCCAAGGTCATGGCCAGCCCCGGTAACCCGCCCTATGACACCCTTCTGATGTCGCCCGGTCAGATGGCCGTTGCCGTCGAGAACGACCTGATCCAGAAGATCGACCCGTCGAAGCTGAAAAACTGGGGGATGCTTGATCCAGCGTTCCAGGGTGAGTACGGGCCGACAGTCACGGTTGAAGTCAATGGCATCGCCTATAATCCCGATCTCGTCCCTGCACCGAAAGGCTATCGCGATCTCTTCGAAAACCCGGCCTACAAGGGCCTGGTGTCATGGACGGGTTTTGCCTCCAACACCGGCGTGATGGCCTATACCGAGATCGCCAAGATCTTCGGTTCCGGCCCGACCGACATGGATGCCGTGTTCAAGCTGTTCAAGGACAATCCCGACCATATCAAGGGCGTCGTTGCCAGCACTAACCACCAGATGACGCTGTTCCAGCAGGGCGAGATCGCCGTCTTCATGTGCTCCACCGGTAATGTGGCCAAGCTCAAGGCTCTGGGCCTGAAGGCCGAGTTCGTCCAGCCGGAAACCGGCTCGCCGGCAGCTCCCGTCAACATCCACCTGACCAAGGGCGCGAAGAATGTCGATGCGGCCTATGCCTATATGGATGCGGCGATCTCCAAGGCCGCGCAGGACAGGCTGAAGATGCCGCCGCAGGAAATGTTTCCGACCAACGGGCAAGTGGAACTGACGCCCGGTATCGAGGCCTATGTGAAGCGCGAACAACTCGCTTCTCTTGTCTATCCGGACTGGGCCGCGATCAACAGGAACCGTGCGGAATGGATCCGCCAGTTCGACGCCATCGTTGCCGGCTGAGGAAAGACAATGAAGGCGAGCGGCTTCCCATACGTTATCCCGATGCTTGTGCTCTCGGTGGCGTTCTTTGCAACGCCGCTCGCCGTTCTCGTCGGGTTCAGCTTCATCGGCCCCGATGGCCTGTCCCTGCACAATTACGCACGATTTCTCGGCAATGCTTTCAATTATCGCGTATTGCTCAACACCGCCGTGCTCGGATTGCAGACAATTGTCAGCACGACTTTGCTCGGTGTGCCCATCGCCCTGCTTTATTGGCATAGCGGCAGGACCGCACGCCAGATTATCATCTTCCTGACATTGATCCCCATGCTGACCAGCAATGTGGTGCGGACTTTCGCCTGGATCGTCATACTCGGGCGGCAGGGGCCGATCAGTGAAATCTTTGTGGCGCTTGGCCTTGCGGAGCGTCCCTTCACGCTGATGTCGACTGAACTCGGGCTGGTGATGGCCATGTGCCAGATCGACTTGCCGCTGATCATCCTTCCGTTGATCGCCATCCTGTCGCGCATACCAGTCACCTATACCGAAGCCGCGCAGGTCTCAGGCGCAGGCCCGTGGCGTGTCCTCGTCACGGTTCTGTTGCCGATGATGCTGCCCGGCCTGCTGGCTGGGTGGATCCTCGTCTTTGCCAGCACCAGCGCGTCCTTCGTCACTCAGGCCGTTATCGGTGGTGCCCGCAACGTCTATGTCCCGCAACTGATCTATCGGGAGGTCGGCACGCTGTTCGATTGGCCGATGGCGTCCGCAATCGCCGTCGTGCTGCTGATGTCCACCGGCATTCTGCTTGTCACGATCACCATGATTTCCCGCCACCGGAGGCTCGTCGGCCATGCGTAGCAATCGTGAAAGCCGGATCCCCGGTCTCCTCTACAAGGCATTCGTCTTCGGCTTCGGCAGCTTGAGCCTGATCTATCTGGTTGCGCCGATCATGATTGCCATCACCATGTCGTTTACATCGGGCCAGACGCTTAAATATCCGCCCGAGGGCTTTTCACTGCGCTGGTACGAGGCGCTGCTCGACCCGGCCCGCTCTGCCACGGAGCATATTGCGGCAGGCAACTCGCTGAAGATCGCGGGCCTTGCCGTGCTGGGTTCGCTGTTGTTCGCCGTGCCGGCTACCATCGGCATGGCGCGGATGCAGCGCCGCGCGGTCAACACGATCGAGCCCTTGCTTCTCGCCCCGCTGGTCCTCCCGAGCCTCGTTTATGGTCTTGCGGCACTTATCGTCGCCAATTTTGTCGGTTTCCAGCCATCGCTCTGGCTTACCGTCATTGGCCATGTCGTGGTGTTCGGGCCGCTGATGTATCGCGCCGCTTCGGTCGTCGCGCAGGGGATCAACCCGTCGCTGGCAGAGGCTTCGACGGTGATGGGAGCGACATGGTTCACAACGCTCAGACGCGTGATCCTGCCATTGCTGACGCCGGGCATCCTGGCCGGTGCATTTCTCGTTTTCATCCAGTCGCTCGATAATGTTTCGGTCTCGCTCTTCCTCGCCGATGCGCAGACGACGGTTCTGCCACTGCGCATGTTCGCTCTCATCGAAGAGTCTCTCGATGTGCGCGTTGCGGCCATGTCAGGGCTGTTGATCGGGCTGACCCTCGTCGTCATGCTGGTCGCAAGACGCGTGCTGGCGCCAACGCGGCAGGCCTGACCCAATCATTCAAAATTCCGGAGGGAATACCAATGAATATACATACCAACAAAACAGGCTCTTACTGCATCGGATCGCTGCTTGCCGATTTTCAGCCGGATTTCGACTTTTCCGCGCCGCTGCCTCTGCCGGTCGAGGAATTCGAGGATCGCCTGCGCCGCATTCGCCGTCAGGCGGTTGAAGCCGGGCATGATGTGCTGATCGTCCATACTGGCGGTGTCGGCTGGTTCCACACATCGAACCACTATCTGCGTTATATCTGTGACTGGATGCGCGAGGGCGTGCTGATCATCCCGACGGATGTCGACAAGCCGATGGTGCTGCTGTCCTTCTTCACCCAGTCCGTGCTTCTGCCGCCGGGCGGTGAGCCCGTGCTGGTGGAGGACATCTGGCAGATCGGCCCGATTGGCCGCGAATATGCCGACCGGCCGGGCGACAGCATCGTCAAAACGGCGGAAAAATGTGCCGAGCTGCTGGCCGGGATGGGGCTTGCAAAGGCGCAGATTGGCCGCATCGGCGACCGCACGTCGCTGACCTTCTGGGCGGCTCTCGATGAGCTGATGCCGAAGGCGAAGTTCATCGCCGACAACGCCATCCTCGATCGTATGCAGAAGGTGCGATCGCCGCGCGAGATAGGGATGTTCCGGGCCGCCGCGCAATTGGTCAGCATTGCAACGCAGGCAGCCTATCATGTGACGAAACCCGGCGTGACCGACCACGAGATCTATGCCGCCTTTACCCAGGCGCAGCTTTCATTCGGCGGCGAGACCGGCGACGGATATCAGATCGGCATCAATGCGTTCGGCACGCATTGCGGCAAGCCCTACGGTCATGTTGTGCGTCCGGGAGACCTGATCAATCTCTATGTGTCAAACGTCACCTATCGCGGCTACACCGCCCAGACCGCCCGCATGATCGCCGTCGGCGACATCACCAGGCGGCAGGAAGATGTGCTGACCGCCTGCACCGACGGTGTAAAACGCGCCGAAAAGCTTATCCGTCCCGGCGCCCTGATGCGGGACGTCAACAATGCGGCCTTCGAGCCGATGATCGAGCGCGGTCTGCTGACGTCACCCGAAGCCCGCACCATGCCCTATAACTGGGCGCCGATGGATGATGGCAGCGCCCGCCTTATCCCGCGCCAATATGTGAAAGATATCGACTGGGAAGCGCAGGGGCGAACCCTGATGCATGTTTATCCGGCAACGCACGGCCCGCATAATCCGAACCTCGGTCATTCCGTTGGCATGGCGGGTGGCCAGAACAGCTTCAACATCTCGTCACATAATTACGACCGGATGGAGGAGGGCATGGTCTTCGTGCTGCATACGCAATGGCTGGAGCCGCTCGTTGCCGGCTGCAATGTCGGTGACATGTATGTCGTCACCCGGGACGGCTTTGAAAACCTGAGCCGCCACACACCCCTTGAAACCCACCGCATCGCCGCCGAGGTTTGATATGACCACCACCACAGCCCATACCCATTTCGATTTCGCAAAGCTCAATGAGCGCGAGCGCTACAAGATTTTGATTGGCACCGTCATCCCCCGTCCCATTGCGTTGGTGACGACCGTCGACAAGGACGGCCAGCCGAATGCCGGACCGTTCAGCTTTTTCAACGTGCTGACCCACGACCCGGCCATCGTCGCCATCGGCGTCGAGAATTATGCCGACATGCGCTTCAAGGACACGGCCCGCAATATTCGCGAAACCGGCGAATTCACCGTGCACATCTGCGACAATGCGCTGGTGGAGCAGATGGAAGTCTGCGCCATCAAATTCGGCCCGGCCGTGAATGAAATGGAAGAAGCCGGCCTCTCAACCGTGTCTGGCACGATGGTGCGCAGCCCGCGCATTCTCGCCGCCCCGGCCGCGCTGGAATGCCGCCGCCACACCACGCTGCAGGTTGGTCCTGCCCGTGAGATCATCCTCGGGGAAGTTGTCGGGGTGTTTGTGCGAAGTGATGCCATCAACGCCGCAAACCTGCATATCGACCAGCAGATGATGGACGCAGTCGGCCGCATGGGCGGACACACCTACGCCCGCACGCGCGACCAGTTCGACATCAAGACACTGACCCCGCAGGAATGGGAAAGTCGCAAGAACGGTGCAAAATGTGCGGCGGAATGAAATCGCGCGCTGCTATGGTGCAAAGCGACGGAATGTCGATGCTTACCCACTCAAGTTTTTGCAGTGAAGCCAGCGTGCGGAGACAAAAACAATCAATCATCGAGTCACCGAGATGCGCCTCAGATTAACGCATAGATGAATATCTGATGTATCCCGGATATCGAAAACACCTTCTTCGCCACCCCAGATGCTGTGGAGGAAGGCGGCACCACCGTGCCTCAGGCCGTCTTCAGGATTGACATGCCAGCTGGATGTATTGATCGCTCATTTTCGCCCGTTTTCCAGCGCTCGAATGCGGCGCGTCCGAGAATGGCGACGGACGTATCCTCCTGGGGAGCATGGACGAGAACCGACTGTATATCCCGGAAATGCCGCTCGAGGCCGAGATCGGCATTGAGGCCGGGATTGCCGATGCCGCGGACAGCCAGTTGCACGGCGTCGCGGATTTGCCGGCCGGCGAGAAGCCGGGCCCTTATCAGGTGTTCGGCTTCACCGATATGGCCTGCGAGCGCGCCGAAGATGATCTGCCGGGCGCCCGAGACCAGAAGGTCGATCTCACCCGAAAGCGCGACAAAACGTTCTGTCCGCGCAATGGGGTGGCCCAGATTGGCGGGCACGCGTTCATGGGCGAAGCGAATGAATGCTTCCTGAGCCGCTTCGGCCGCGCCCAGATAGATTGCCGTGAGCGCGAGCGTCATTGCTGCATGGCCGCGATTGTCCTGCTGTGCAACCGAGGGATCAACGAGTTCCAGCACATTTTCTGCCGGGATTTCAACCTCGGTATATTCGACATCGTGCGAACCGGTTGCCCGCATTCCAAGGCTTTTCCAGTTCTCTATGATTTTGATGCCGGGCAGGTCGTTGGGCACGACAAATGTACCGACCCGAGCCTGAACCTCGTCGGTATGCGCCCAGACGAGGAAGTGCGTGAGGCCATGCGCACCCGTCACGAAACGCTTGCGACCGGTGATCGACCACCCATTTGCCGTCCGGTGCGCACGTGTGGCCGGTAATCCGCCGCGGGCCGGAGAGCCGAGCTCAGGTTCCACGCGGGCCGCATTCAGCAGCAGCGGCTGATGTTTGGCCTTGGCAAGAAGCTCCCTGTAAAAACCCTCGGGCCAGTGGTCCTTGGTTGCCTGTCCCAGATGCGTGAAGATCGTCATCGCGCTGATGAGTGCGACGGAGGGATCACCGCGTCCAAGCGCCGCCAGAATATGGGCCGCGGCGCTCAAGGTTCCCCCCGGGCCTCCGTAACGCGTGGCCACGGTGCTCTCAAGAAGCCCCGCCTGATGAACGGCGCGAATACCGGTCCAGGGAAACTGGCCGGTCTGATCCGCATCCGGTGCGGCTTCGGAAAGGACGCGCACGGCAGCGTCAAGTGCGGTGGGATCATAGGACATGCGGATAACGGCTTTCTGAAGGTCGGGAGGCGGGATCACCCATGGCGGGTGTGGATGATCCCGGTCCTGGTAGAAGAGGTGCATAGGTCCGGCGGCGTGGCCGTACTGCGGCGATCAGGCGGCTGCCTTTTTCTTTGCCTCTTCGCGTTCGCGAATGCCCTCGCGGACGAGGGGCAGGATGTATCGTCCATAATCGACGGCATCATTATAATTGTCGTATCCGCGGATCGAAATCAGATCGGCTCCGAGATCAATATAGTCGAGAATGGAATCGGCGATCGTGCGCGGTGATCCGACCAAAGCGGTTGTCGCACCGCTTGCATTGGTCGCAGTCACCGTCGGATACCACAGCGCCCGGTCGTGAACATCGCCGCGTTTGGCGATATCGAGCAGCCGTTGGGACCCGATATTGGCAGGTGGTGTTGCGTTGACTGGTGCGCGGGAAAGACCCTTCTGACGGTTTGCGTTCAGACGGTCGAGAACCCTGTGTGCTTTTTCCCAGGCCAGTTCATCTGTTTCAGCCACGATTGGCCGGAAGGTAACCCAGATGCGCGGGCGATCGGTTCGGCCTGCTTTTGCGGCTTCTGCATAGATACGGTCGATCTGCTGCTTGGTTTCAGCCAGGGGTTCGCCCCAGAGGCCGAAAATGTCGCATAGTGAGCCGCCAATACGATAGGCGGCATCCGATGAACCGCCGAGCGAAATCGGGATCAGACCGTTGGTGGGGCGTACGGCGCTGCGGAATTGCTTGAACTGGTAATATTTCCCGTCGAAATCGAAGGGCTCGGTCGATGTCCAGGCAAGGCGGAGAATACGGATATATTCTTCCTGACGTTCGTAACGCTCTTCCTTGTTGAGGAAATCCCCTTCACGCGCCTGCTCCTCATCGCTTCCGCCCGCGATGAAGTGGACAACGACGCGACCGCCGCTCAACTGGTCAAGCGTTGCAAGAGATTTGGCGGCAACCGTCGGATAAACGGTGTTGGGCCGGAGCGCGACGATGATCTTGATGTTCTTCGTATGGGCGAGAACCGTCGCGCCCAAAGTGAAGGGATCGAACGAGGAGGAGGAGTAGGGAATGAGCGTGTAGTTGAACCCGTAGTCGTCCAGTGCGCGCGCATAACGTTCCAGAAAGAGCGGATCGACCGGAGCATCCGGGATGGGGTCTAGATCATTGGACGCGTTGGGAAAGCTGACGCTGATGAATTCCGCAGCCATGGGAGCTCCTTGGTGTTTCTGAGTGTCGGGTAAAAGCTAAAGCCGGTGTGGCAAATGAGGAAGACAGGTCTTTCTATTTCTATGGAATATGTAGAAAATATTGCCTGACTATGCTGATGGCCTAGAACCCTCGATTGCCGTCTGTTCCGGCTCGTCGTGATGGGAAGCGGGTCTCCACCCCAGAGACGGAGCGACCGTCGTCGCAAGATCGGTAAGCAATCTTATGTTTTCGGACAGCCCGAAAGCGGGAGGCAGAAACAGAACGAGGTCATCGGCGGCTGCCAGTCCCGGATCGCTCAGCACCGTCTCGATCACCTCGTCGGGTGTGCCCTGGAAGACCGGAGAAATCAGTGCTCCGACGGGCGGGCCGGCGGGAGCCAGTGCTCCCTTTGGGCGCGAGGCGGCAATCCCGGCGGTGCGACGCTCAAGATCGTAAGCCGCGTATTTCTCCCGTAGCTCCGGGGTGGTGCCGACCAGAACCGAAGCTGCAACGGCGACCGGCGGCGGCGGCGTCTTCCAGATGCGCAGCCAATTGGTGCGATAGGCATCGATGATCCGCGCCTGATATTGACCGAAAGTCTCGCCTTCGGCCTGATCGTGAAGGACGGTGCCGGAAATCAGGCCGATACCAAGTTCGGCGGCCTGGATCGCTGAATCGATGCTGGCGGAACCTTGTCGGATACGGCGCCGCAAGGTTGGACTATGCGGGGTAACCCGCAACTCGGCTCCCGGAGGTGCACCTACGTCCTGCTCCGTGACAGTGTGCAGAACATCGCCGGCAATGGCCGCGAGGAAGCGCGACTGGCGACGTTTTGCCTCCGTCCGGGCATCGGTGTCGACGGTACCGAACACGGCATCGAATGCGCCATTGGCCCCGGTCGAAATAGCAAGTTCAAGCCGGCCGTCGATCAAAAGGTCGGTCGTTCCCGCCGCCTCAGCCAGGAGGATCGGATCCTGATACCGCATCGGGATGACGGCGGAGCCGAGCGTGATGTGCCGCGTATGCTGACCGACTGCCGCAAAGAAGGGTAACGGAGAGGAAAGATAGTTGTCGAAGTGGCGCTGATAGGCCCAGCCTGACTGATAACCCAGCCTTTCCGCCTGCCTGAACAACTCTATGCCCTGTCGCAGCCCCTTTGCCGGACCGTCATCGTCGTTGAACGACACCCGCGTATTGAAGCCAAGCCGCTGCTTCGGTCGAAACAGCAGGGGAAGGTCGCCGGAAGGTGCTGCAATATTCATGCGTGCTGTTCCTTCCGCAGAGCGCGCTGGGCCGCGGGAATGCGACCCGTCCCGGCAATGCCCGACGGGACGGAGTTCAGCAGCGACGCGGTATATTCATGTTTCGGGTTGCGGAAGATTTCGGTGACGGCGCCATGTTCGACAATACGTCCCCGCTGCATCACTGAAACGCTATGCGCGAGTTGGCGGACGAGAGCGAGATCGTGCGAAACGAAGACATAGGTCAGGCCAAGCTTCGCCTGCAGCGACAGCAGCACCTCGACGATATCTGCCTGAACGCTGACATCCAGAGCGGATGTGGGTTCGTCCAGCACGATGACATCAGGCTGGAGCACCAGCGAACGGGCGATTGCCACCCGCTGACGCTGCCCGCCTGACAGGGCCGATGGCTTGCGCTCCAGCAGGTGCTCGCTCAGGCCGACATTCGCGAGAGCTTCCTCTACCCGTTCGGAGCGCTCTTTCGGCGTCCCGATCCTGAACCGGTCGAGTGGTTCACGCACAAGCTGCCCCACCTTCCACGTCGGGTCGAGTGACGTGAAAGGGTTCTGATAAACCAGTTGAAGATGCCGCCAGACGGACCGCAGTGACGCCTGGCTTTTGCTCGTGACGGTCTCGTCGGCAACCGTGATCGTGCCGCTTTCCGGCTCTTCGAGCCCCAGCAGCAGGCGGATCGTCGTTGTCTTGCCGGAGCCGGATTCGCCGACGAGGGCATGGGTCGTGCCTGCCGGAACCGTAAATGAAATATTGTCCACCGCCGTCAGTGTTTTGCCGTCCACGGTGAAACGTTTGGTAACACCCTCTACCGCGATCTTCGGCGACGTATCACCCTTCAGGAGACCGAACCCCGGATCGCGAAACTTTGCATAGCGGTCAGGGTTGAGCGCTGGCACGTCCCCATGGAGCTTTTTCGCATAGGAAGAGGAGGGGGAGGAAAAAACGGCAGACGTTTTGCCTGCTTCCTGCACGACACCGTTCTTCAGCACGACGAGCTTATCTGCCCGTTCTGCCGCTATCGCGAGATCATGGGTAATGAGAAGCAGGCTGATGTTCAGCTCATCCCGAAGGCGGGAGAGGAGATCGAGGATGCGCTTCTGGATCGTGACGTCGAGCGCCGAGGTCGGCTCGTCCGCCACCAGCAGGGCAGGGCGCGGTAATATTGCCAGCGCGATCAGCACGCGCTGCAGCATGCCCCCGGATAGCTGGTGCGGATAGGAATCGTAAACCCGCTGCGGATTGTCGAGACCCACCTTGGCGAATGTGTCGAGGATAAGTGTCTTGCGGATCGAAGGATTGACCTCTTCCGTCAGCGCTGCGGCCTCCAGTGCCTGCGAGCCGATTGTCCTCACAGGGTTGAGAGAGTTGCCCGGATCCTGCGGCACGAAGCCGATTTCACGGCCGCGAAACGGCCTGAAACGCCGTTCCGGCAATGCGAGAATGTTCTGCCTGTCGAAAACGACCTCACCCGTGGCGTTCGCACCGTTGGGAAGAAGCCGCAGCACGGCTTTCGCGATTGTCGATTTTCCAGAACCGGATTCCCCGATGAGGGCAAGGCTTTCGCCGCGCCCGATTTCGAAGCCGACATTATGGACGACCTCCTGCCGTCCGTAGGAAACGGCAAGATTTTCGACCTTGAGGAGGGGTCTCGCGTGCTCGGGAGCCGCTGCGACGATCTCGGGAAAGACTGGCGCTGTTTTCAGTGCGATTTGCGAAGCCATCGGCTGATCCTGTTGACAGAGAGGACGGTCACGATCGTAACGAACGCGGGCGCATAAACGAGCCAGGGCCATTTGAGGTAGTCCTTGCCGATCGAAATCAGCAGGCCCCAGTCGGAAGAAGGCGGAGGATCGCCATAGCCAAGGAAGGCGAGGCTGGCGATTACGAGGATGGACTCGCCGAATTGCAGCACGGCAAGCGGCAGCATCGAACGCGATGCATTTGGAAGGACGTGTCTCAGAACGATGTAGCGGCGTGAACCGCCCAGCAGAAAAGACGCTTCCACGAAGGTCGCCTGACGGGTCTTGATGACCTCGGAGCGCGCCACGCGGGCGAAAAACGCAATGGCTGATATGCCTGTCGCGATCGCCGCATTGATCGTTTCGAAGCCGATGGCCGTGACGATGATGACCGCGAGCAGGAACTTCGGAATGGACAGCAGTACGTCGACGAAACGCGCAAAGACGATATCCACCCAGCCGCCGAAAAACCCGGCAAGCAGACCGATCACACCGCCGATGACGACGCCGATGACGACAGCGACCAAAGCGCTCGATACCGACGAGGCTGTGCCATAAACCACCCGCGTATAGAGATCGCGTCCCAGATGATCCGTGCCGAACCAGTGCGCAAGACTTGGCGCCAGAAGCTTGTCGGCAGGGACGCCGTTGATCGGGCTCTGGCTGGTGAACAGTTGCGGGGCAATGGACCAGGCGACGACGATTGCGATGACGAGGAGGGAAATGGCAACCGTTGCCGTTATGTTGAGAGCTCTCAGTCTCTCGAAAGGATTGTTGCCGGAAACCGGGCTGGTGATGAGGCTCATGGTTTGCTCCCCGTTTCAAGGCCGAGCGATGTGTCATCGATGGTCGTCAGGCGGCGCTTTCGGCCGACGACAATTTTCACCCGCGGATCGAGCAGCGGATAAAGAAGATCGGCGATGAGGTTGACGACGACGAACACCACGGCGCCCAGCGAGACGATGGCCTGCAGGACGGGCAAGTCCTGCGTGCTGACGGAGCGCTGTACGAGACTGCCGATACCGGTGCGACCGAACACCGTTTCCGTGATCAGCGAATTGCCCAGAAGTTCGCCTACGGTCAGGGCGATGACGGTCACGACCGGTAGCGATGCGGGCTTGAGCAGATGTGTCGTGAAAAGCCGCTTCGGTCCGATGCCACGGCTGCGGGCAACCGCTGCGTAGTCCTGCTCCGCTTCATGATCGAGATTGGCGATCAGGACTTCCGCGATCTGTGCGGAAAACGGTATGCCGATGGTGATCGCCGCAAACAGCGTCGCCCAGAAACTGTCGGGTTCGATGACCCGGAACAGCCTGAGCTGAAAACCGAAGAGGTGGATCAGAAACAGGCCGATGACAAAATTGGGTGTCGACAGGAATAGCGACGGGAAGGCCCGCAGCAGGCCCTGTCCATATCGTTTCGGCACCACCTGTGTGCCATAGGCAACGGCGAAGGCGAGGATCAACGCGACCGCGAGCCCGGCCGAGGCCAAAACCAGCGTCGATGGCAACACTTCGGCGATCAGGGTCGCGACGGGTCGATTGGAGCGCATGGAAATGCCGAGATCGCCCGTCAAAAATGCCGTGAGGGAGTGCCAGAGCTGCACGATGATCGGCCTGTCCAGCCCCTGCGCAGCGATGATCTCGGCGATTTCCTGTTCGGTGAAACCGTTCTGCGGGTTGCGCAGAACGCTGGTGATCGGGTCGCCAGGCAGGACGCTGACGACCACGAAGGTGAAGACATAGGCCAGAAGGATGACGACGATCGCCTGGCCGAGCCGCTTTGCGGCGTAGGTTAGGTAGGCATTGCTCATGCCGTCACCTCCTTGACGTTACAGGGTGGGTGCTGGCTTCATTCGGCAATGAAGGCCGTGTAATAGCTGGCGTAAGCGACCCCGTTATAGACCTCGCCTTTCAGCTTCGGCGATTGCACGTAGATGCGCTGGACGATTTGTGTGCGTGGTATGAAATAGCCCTGTTCCAGCACGTATTTTTGCAGGCCGTCCAGAAGAGGCTTGCGGTCCTCGACGGAACCCGCGCCGGCGATTTTGTCGCGCAGATCGTTCAATTTGGCGTCGCGATCATCCAGCGCAAACCAGTTTTCGCCGTTATTGGCGTTGGTCAGGATGCTGGCGACTGTGCCGGCATCGATAAAGCTGCGCGTCACCTCATAAGCGGGAACTGCGGCTCCACCGAACTTGACCTTTTCGCCGAATGTCACGACGTCATAGGCGCGGATATTCACTTTCCATCCCAGCTTGCCGAGTTGCTGGGCAATCAGTTCATCAACCGATTTTGACGTTGCGAGGTAGGGGTTGGAATGAATGGTCAGCTCCAGCGGCTTGCCATCCTTCACACGGATGCCATTCGCGCTTTTAACCCATCCGGCGTCGTCGAGAAGTTTTTCGGATTTATCCGGTTGATAGGCGAGAAGATCGCTGTGATCCGTTGCACCCGGAACGTTGCTCTGGATGAAGGAGGTCGGAAGCTTCCAGTCGGGCGTATAGACCGTGTCGATTATTTCCTGGCGATTGATGCCGGACTGAAGCGCCTGACGCACCTTCACGTCGTCATAAGGCGGCAGCTTGGTGTTGACGGCCCAGCCGTTGACGAAGCCGAGATAGCGCGGGGTTGCAACGGTAAAGCCTTCGTCTTTCAGCGATTTTAGTTCCTGGGGCGAGGCGTTGTAAGCCACATCCGCCTGGCCGGACTGAACGGAGGCAACGCGCAGTGACGGCTCTGTCACAAGCTTGTAGGTGATAGTGTCGAGATAGGCAGGGCCGGTGTGGCCGACAGCCGCCGGCCCCCAATTGTAATCCTTGCGCTTGACGAGGGTTACATGGTCGCCTTCCTTCCATGATTCAACGACATAGGGGCCGCTGCCAGAGGTCTTGCCAAGGTCTGCCTGCTCGCTGGCCGGCTGGGCAAGGGTCTTGGGCGAAATCAGGATCGATCCGTGATATCCAAGTGTCGGGATGAAACCGAGCGTCGGTTTCTTGAAGTAGACCTTCACGGTCGTGGCATCGACCGCTTCTGCCCGATCATAGGTCTTGGGGAAAAGGCCGATGGGATTGATGCCTTCGTTCTTGCGACCCGCATACCAGATGTCCAGATTGGCGACGACGGCCTTTGCGTCGAGCGCCTCGCCATCGGAGAATGTCACGCCGCTTTTCAGGTGGAGGGTGAACTCAGTCGCGGTATCGTTCTGCTCCCACTTCTCGGCAATCCATGGACTGACCTTACCTTCCGCATCGACATAGAGCAGCTTATCCGTAACGTGGCCCCAGATGTGACCCTGGAAGCTTGAAATGGCGCTGTTGTTGGGGATCCACGTATCGCCCAGTGAATCGATCAGAAAAGTGATGTCACCGCCGTCGCGCGGCGTCTCTGCAGCGATTGCCGTCAAAGGTCCTGCGGTCGACAAAAGCAGCGAGGCGGAGATTGCCAGGGAGGCTGTGAAAAGCAGCCGGCGACGCGACAGGGAGAATGAGAAAGAACGTTTTGTCATGATATGATCCTGAGAAATTCAAAGTTTTTTCGTTGTAATTTCGGCATCTCCTGCGGTCGCACATGCTGTTGCCGTTATTGCTACAACGCATATCAAACCGTTGCCGCGCCGGCCTTTCAGCCGAGCGGGGGAATGCTTGAGTTCATGGGGTGAGCGGGTTGGCCGCGAGGGTTAGCGAGCGGCTCCTGGCAGCTCGCCTGGCTGAGGAGCGCGCCCGCTTCTACATATTTCAGTCATGTCGCGGCCCCTTCGTTGCGGTGTTTATCTTGCCCATAAACTAGCAGCCGGGCGTGAGGGAGAAAGACTGGTTATTCTTTTTCTATCGATTTAGTGAATTATTTTATCGCCATTTGGTCGACAGTTTGGATTGGTGTTTCAGACGCATGTAAATTGCCGTCTCGCACCGGCAATAGATGATGTCGCGGTGCCGAAGATACTGTGTCACGCGGCACAAAGGTCATGGCTTCGAAAACCCTGACCGGCGGCAAATCGCCGGTGAAAAGCTCAATCTCCACCTTGGCGATCTGGCCGGTCGAACCTTGCGCCAGTTTCGAAGTGCCGATGTCGCGGGTGAGGATGTTGGGGTTGCCATGGACGCAGACGGCATTGTCCGCAGCGGGATCTTGTGGCTCGAACCATGCGCCGGTGGCAAGCTGCATCACGCCCGGCATGACGTCTTCACTGAGAATGGCACCAGCCAGACAGCTGCCACGCCCGTTAAAAAGCCTGACGACGTCGCCGTCAGATATTCCCCGGACAGCCGCATCGGCGGGATGGATACGAACAGGCTCCCGTTCCCTGATCTTGGTCGAACGGCTGAAATCGCCATAGTCGAGCTGGCTGTGCAGACGCTGATAGGGCTGATTGCAGACGAGATGAAGGGGATGGAGGCGTGCGTCATCCGATGTTTCCGCTCGTGGCGGATACCAGCGCGGATGACCTTTGCAGTCATCGTAACCGAAGCTCTCGACAGTTTCGGAAAAAATCTCAATCTTTCCTGAAGGCGTTGGCAGCGAGTTAGTCTCGGGGGCCAGTAGGAAGCTGCGCGCCGGGCCACCTTCGTCGGGTTTAACCGGAAGAAGCAGCTCCCCCCGTTCCCAGAAGGTTTCAAAATCAGGCGCATCATGCCCGCCATCCGCGAGCGCGTTGCGGGTGGTCTCATACAGGAAGGTGAGCCATTCCCTGCTGCTGCGGTTTTCAGTAAAGGCGTCGAACTTGCCGAGTTCCCGTGCAATGTCGGCGAATATCTCATAATCGTTGCGCGCTTCGCCGACGGGGGCGAGCAGGCGCTTCATGGCGATCATCAGGGGATCGCGATCGGCAGCGCCGATGTCGTCACGCTCAAGTGTGGTCGTGGCGGGTAGCACGATATCGGCATGTCGCGCGGTCGAGGTCCAGGCCGATTCGTGGACGATGATCGTTTCGGGGCGCCGGAAAGCGGCCCGCAACCGGTTGATATCCTGATGGTGGTGAAACGGATTGCCGCCCGCCCAATAGACGAGCCGGATATCGGGATAGCGAAGCGTGTGGCCGTTATAGTGAAACTCGTCGCCGGGATTGAGCAGCATGTCGGCGATGCGCGCACAGGGGATATAGTCCAGCACGGGATTTTTGAATTGCTGCAGCGTCGGCAAGGGGACGGCGAGAAGGTTTTTGCCGATATTGCCCAGTGCGCCGAGGGAATAGGAAAATCCGCCGCCATCCAATCCGATCTGGCCAAGCATCGCGGCAAGGACAATGCCCATCCACACCGGTTGTTCGCCATAATCGGCCCGCTGGAGCGAATGGCTGACCGTGATCAGGGTCCTCGAACTGGACATCTTCCGCGCCAGCTCGCGGATCGTTTCCGGCGCGATGTTGCAGATTGCAGACGCCCATTCGGGGCTTTTATGCTGGCCGTCCTCCTTGCCGAGAAGATAGGTCTCGAACCGCTCATAGCCAACCGTGTAACGGTCCAGAAACGCCCGGTCGTGCAGTCCTTCGGTGACGAGGACATGGGCAAGCCCCAGCATCATCGCCACGTCCGTGCCGGGAGTTATGGAAAGCCACTCTGCATTCAGATCACCCGGAAAATCGTCCGCCAACGGGCTGATGAATGTGAAGTCCGCACCGCGAGCTCTGGCGCCGGCCAGTTTTTGCCGGACGGTGTGGGTGCTGATCCCTCCACCGTGGACATCGGCATTCTTGATCGCCATCCCACCGAAGCAGAGCACCAGTTCACTGTTGCGTTCAATAGCGTCCCAGGTCACGCTCTTGCGATCGAAGCTGTCATATGGTCCAAGCACATGGGGTATGATGACCATGGCCGCGCCGGAACTATAAGTGTTGACGGACCGGACATATCCGCCAAGGACATTCAGAAAACGGTGTATTTGGCTCTGTGCGTGATGAAACCGGCCGGCACTCGACCAGCCATAGGAGCCGCCGAACACGGCGCTTGGGCCATGAACGTCATAGACCCGTCCAAGCTCATCCGCGACCAGCTTCGTCGCTTCGGCCCAACTGACCTCGACGTAATCGTCGGCGCCGCGTCGCTGCGCATGGCCCGTTTCGCGCTCAAGCCAGCCCCGCCGGATGGCAGGCCGCCGGACACGAGCCGGGCTGTGGGCAACGGCGGGAAGATTGCCCAGAAGCGGTGACGGGTGTGGGTCACCGGGGTGGGGCTCTATCTCCAGTCGCCCGTCTGCAAACCGTCCGGAGAATGCTCCCCAGTGGGAACTGTGAGTTTTGAAGGAATTCATCGCATGGCCTCACGATCAGGACTGCAGAATGGCAATTCTATTTCGGCAGGATTTTTCCCGGGTTCATGATACCGGCGGGATCGACCGCATGTTTGATGAGCGCCATCAGATCAACCGCGTCACCATGTTCTTCACGCAGATAAGCGATCTTCCCGGTGCCCACGCCATGTTCGCCAGTCGAAGTGCCGCCGACAGAGAGGGCATATTGCACCATCTTCTTGTTGATGGCCGCCACCTCGCCGAGTTCTTCCGCATTGCCGGGATCGACGGCGAAGACGACGTGATAATTGCCGTCACCGACGTGGCCGAGGATAGCGGCCGGGACGCTGCAATCCTTAAGAAGTTCACGGGTCTTCAATATGCAGTTGCTGAGCTGCGAGACCGGAACACAGACATCCGATGACCAGCCTTTGGCGTTTGGTCTCTGCGATACGACGGCATAAAACGCATTATGCCTCGCTTTCCAGAGACGATTGCGTTCTTCGGGCGCATTGGCCCACTCGAAATCCTTGCCGCCATGGTCCTCGACGATGGCGGATACCATGTCGACCTGCTCCTGAACGCCGGCGGGCGAGCCATGAAACTCGAAAGCCAATGTGTCCTCGATCTTCAGGGTAAGCCCGGAATAGGCGTTGACGGCCCTGATCAGGCCACGGTCCATCAGCTCCATGCGGGCGACAGGGATGCCAAGCTGCACGACCTGAATGGCCGCTGCCACCGCCTGTTCGACGCTCTCGAAAGAGCAGAGTGCTGCCGAGATGGTTTCCGGTATTCCGTAGAGGCGAAGCGTTATTTCGGTGATTATCCCGAGTGTTCCTTCCGAACCCACAAATAACCGTGTCAGGTCATAGCCGGCGGAAGATTTTCTGGCGCGACCGCCGGTCCTGATGATCTGGCCGGTCGGCAGTACTACGGTCAGCCCGAGGACGTTTTCCCGCATCGTTCCATAGCGGACGGCATTGGTGCCGGAAGCGCGGGTTGCGGCCATGCCGCCAATCGAGGCGTTTGCGCCGGGATCGATGGGAAAGAACAATCCCATGTCTCGCAGATATGTGTTCAGCTGCTCCCGCGTCACGCCAGCCTCAACCGTGCAATCCAGATCGTCACTGCTGATACGGGCAATCTTTGACATGCGTGAAAGGTCGATCGAGACCCCGCCATTAACGGCCGTCAAATGCCCCTCGAGCGAAGTGCCGGCGCCGAAAGCGATGACGGCCACGCCTTCTGCCGCGCATAGCCGCACGATTTCGGATACTTCTGCCGTGGTTTCAGCGAAAGCGACCGCGTCGGGAAGCGTGGCTGCATGATGCGCTTCGCCGCGCCCATGCTGCTCGCGCAGGGCAAGTGACGTCGATAGACGCTCACCGAGCAGGTCCTGCAGGGATTGAATAAGAGGCGCGGGCAGATCGGGCATAAGGAGATTCCATGGGAGCCTTGCGGGAGAAAGCCGCGAGAGGCTTTATGAACATAGGACGAAACGCCTTGGCAGGACCGCGAAACCGTCTCCCGCCGTCCGGCGGCGATATCAGGCGGCGAGCTTCTCACCGCTGAGGTGACGCTCGAGGAACGGAAGACTATCCTGCCCCCAATAGAGTTCATTCTGATATTGGTAGGTCGGCACGCCGAACACACCGGCTGTCCTGGCGGCTTCGAAACTGGCCTTTTGCCGGGCCGCAACCGCATCGCTTTGGCCACGTTCATCGAGCGCCGCCGCATCAAAGCCCGCGGCTGTCGCAATCGCCCGCCGGACATCCGCATTGCCGATGTCTTCACCGCGAACCCAGAAAGCCTCCTGAAGCGAAAGTGCAAGCTTAAGCCAGTCCTGACCCGCCTCGATCACTGCCGCAACCATCAGGCCTGCCGGTGAGGGATCGGAGAGAGCTGCGCGATTGTCGAAATTGAGCACTTTTCCGCGCAATTCCGCCCAGCGCTTCAGATCCCTGATCCAGTAGGCACGTCTGGCCTCGGGCCGGTTTCGCGAATAAATGCCGCCATTTTCCTCGATCAGCGGAATGACATGTGGGTGGATCGTGGCACCCTGTTCTTTCGCCAGGGCAGCAAAGGGTTCGAGACCGATGAAGGCCCAGGGAGAGCCGATGTTGAAAAAATAATCGATCGTCTTTGTCATTGTCTGCTGCTTTCAGTTGGATTGATTGGTGGAGGCGGCCATGTCGAAGACGGAGAGAGCACAGTCACGCGCAACCAGGACAGCTTCAGGATTCCGCCCGACGGCGACGGTTGCCAATGCCCCTTCGTAAAGAAGCGAAAGATGGGCGACGGCAATCTGCGCAGTGCTGCCGGCTCTTGCGAGGACAGCGGCAAATACGTCCCTGACCTTCGCCTTATGGGTACGTGCAACGGATACGACACGCTCGGACTCGCCATGTTCCGCAACCGCAAGAGCGAAAGCGCAGCCGCGAAAATCCGGGCTGTCGGCTTTTTCGTGGAGTTGATCGAAGATCAGCCGGATCTGCTCCTTCGGAGCCATGTCCGCATCCAGCACTTTCTGAAACGAATGGATTACCCGCTCGTGCCGTGCCTCCAGATAGGCCGCAACGAGGTGATCCTTGGACGGGAAATGCCGGTAGAGCGTGGCTTTCGCAACATTCGCTTCTTCGATGATCCGATCTATGCCGACAGCCCGGATACCTTCACGATAGAAGAGCGTACCGGCGGCGGCAAGGATATGGTCTGATATGGCTTCTCTCATTTTATCGTTTCACGTTGTCGTTTGATAAATCGCGCTGCTACGCGCTGCCGGTCATGAAGGGGTGGCGGGATTGGGATGCGCTGTCCGGTCCAGGGCGGCGATGAGAGAGGTGATCGCATCGAGCGGCAGCGGTTTTGAAAACCCGCCCTGATGCGCCAGTTTCCCGGCAAGCGTTTGAACGGCTTCGTTATAAGGCGTCGGAACATTGTGAAGCCGGCCCAGCAAAACGATTTCGCCGTTGAGGAAATCCACCTCGCTCGAAGCTCCGCGTTTAAAGCTCTGCCATGTTGATTGCTGGCCCGGGTGAATGCCGCTGTTCGGTGCAACGCGCCAGTTGGAAATGTCCACGGTTCGCTCGGAGGGCGAGGCGAGGGTGTAACCTGCTGCTTCCAGCACATGGCGGGCCTCATCCACCAGAGCCGCGCTGATCCTGTCGTTCAGATCGGCTGGACCCTCGAAAAGTTCCAGGGCATTGCGAACATTGTGTAGCAGTTTTGCCGCTTTCCAGCGGCGGATATTGTCGCTCGCCTCGGCCAGGTATCCGGCCCTGTTCAGGTCTGCCGCGATCTGCGTGGTCACGTCGTCCCGTCCGGACGGAAAGCGCCCGAGTGTCACGATGCCCAATTGCGGCTCGCCGCCGACCACCACCTTGCCGGTTTCCGTGAACCGCGCCGGTGTCAGAATGCTTGCACCATAGACCCTCGCAAATGTCCTCAGGGCATTCGCCTCGGTCGCCAGTCCATTTTGAAAAGTCACGATAGGAAGGTTTGCCGCTGCCGGCGTGGTCGTGTTCGAGACGCTTTGCCAGGACCAGAAAGCAAGCCCGCTGACGGCATCCTGAGCTTTCACCGTCAGCAGGAGGATATCGTCCAACGTCAATTCCGGAAGATCCGCAAGGTCGAAAACCTTGAGATCGATCTGCCGCGTCTCCAGGGGGCGCTGGAAGGTGAGGCCATGCTGCCTGATATGGCTGATCTGGGCGCCCCGTCCGAAAAGCGCATAGTCAATTCCTGAAAGCGCGAACTGTGCCGCAAGGCTTGCGCCCACCGCACCGGCGCCGATGATAACGTAACGTGGCATCTATCGTTTCTCGTCTTTTTTCCGCCCCGGATATTCTGGAGGGCGTTGGCTGTTCATTGGTTCGGCAGTTCGCGCAGGCGGCAATTGCGGATGGTGGGTAGACGCGGTTCGAATTATTCTGGCACAGATCGTAAAGCCTGTGCGCCGTGCAAAGGAAGACCGGTCATTCTATATCTACTAATTTTGTAGAAAATCAGTTCTCGCAATCAGCGATTTCAGGCGATTCTTGTCGTAAACTCGCGAAGTCGGCATGACTTGACATGACCATGGTCGTGTAACGCCGTTTGGGGAGACGCTGCGCGCCGCACCGCTCCGGATGGAGCCCCTACAATTTTCATAGACCGCTGATACCGAGTCTTGAAGTTCGGAAATCCCGTCAAGGCATGTATCGCAAGCCCTATTGAACAGGTTTTAGCAAAAACCGTTCAGTTTAAGGATTCTATACGCCTCGATCGAAGCGCGAAGTGCATCCTCGGAATTGCGATCTCCGTCGTTGGCGTCGGGATGGTGCATTTTGAGCCTCTCCTTATAGCGGCTCCTGATTTCTCCGGATGTCGCCTGGGAAGAAAGGCCAAGTGTTTCGAAAGCTTTGGCTTCAAGCACCTTCAGCTTTCTCTGTTGGACGCCGACCCCTGGCTGTCCCGGCCTGTCGCCTCTGCGGGCATTCAGCGTCTTTGCCGAGCCCGAACGAACTGAAGACGGTAGCGGCGTTTCAGTCGCCTCGGTCACCCGGGTTCCCCAGGTCGGGCGAGCACCGGTCGCCGCCTCCTTCTGGTAACGGGCGACGTTGGGGTTGGACGGTGCCGCGGTAAAGCTGTAGCCCTTGTTATAGTCGGTCACATGCTCAAGACAGAATAAGAGGTAAAGACCTTCAGCACCCGCTCCCACGGGCGCGCGGTGAGCGCCGGTCTTTTCGCACCCGTCCCATTGGCATTTTGGACCTTTGGATTCGCTGGCCGAAGGTGAGCTTTTGCGAGCGGACCGAAGGCCTACGAATATTTTCGAATCATGCGTCATCGTAACTGTATGAACGTAGAGGTCCGCTAGGGCAACTCCGGCGGCAACGCGATTGAGCCATTTGGCTGGAGCCCGGCGGATCAACCGCTCGGCAGTATCAACAGCCTAGCCAGCATCCGTGGGACGAGCGTTGCCGGGAAGCTCGTTTCGGTATCGACGGGCCGGTCTCCTGCGGCCTCGGTATTTCCCTGCGTTGCAGGACCAATATTGAGCGACTTCACGTTTTGAAATGAACGGTCACCGAAAATGAGTTCCCATTTTGTGCCATCGCGGTCATGTATTCGGGAAAGTTCGTATGAGCCATGCTCGACGACACACGAATTAAAGAGCTGACACTATGGAAAATCCGGTTGCACTGAATCGTCTCTCCGAAAACACGGTCTTCCGTAAAGGCGATGTTTTCGTACTCTTCGGCGAACTGTTCGGTCGCGGATACGCCACCGGCTTGCTGGACGAAGCCAGACGGGCCGGAATGGAGATTGTGGGGATCACCGTCGGGCGGCGCGACGAGAACAACGCATTGCGGCCGCTTAACGCCGAGGAACTGGCTTCGGCGGAGGCCCAGCTGGGCGGCAGGATTATCAACATACCTCTTATGGCGGGTTTTGATCTCGACGCGCCGGCAGGCGGCCCCACTCCCACCGATCTCCTGGCGAAGATGACGCTTGAGAGCTGGGAACACGACAAGCTCGACTGGGACTATGTCGGGCAATGCCGCGACATCGCCGCGGCGCGTTTTACGGAGTCGCTTTCAAAGGTCATGACCGTTCTGGACGGAATGATCGCCCATGGCCGCAATGTTTTCTTCGCCCACACCATGGCCGGGGGCATTCCGAAGGCGAAGGTATTTCTGGTCGTCGCCAATCGAATCTACAAGGGGACCGGAACCCGCCACATGTCGTCGCAGACCTTGCTCGACAGTGACATGGGAAAGCTCATTCTGCAGAATTTTGAGGATGTCTCCGCAAACACCTTCCGCCATCTCCTTGATTTCAGCGCGGCGATCCGCGAACGCGTGGAAACTTCGGGCGGACAAGTGCGTTACACGGCCTATGGTTACCACGGATCGGCGGTCCTCATTGACGGAAGCTATCGTTGGCAGACCTACACCAACTACACCCAGGGTTACGCGAAGATGCGGCTCGAAGGCATTGCAGAGCAAGCCTGGGCGACAGGGATCAAGGCAACTGTCTATAATTGCCCCGAAATCCGGACCAATTCGTCCGATGTGTTCACGGGTATCGAGCTGCCCCTGATACCACTGCTGCTTGCGTTGAAGAAAGAAAACGGTGGCCAGTGGGCAGATGAACAGTGGCAGGCCTGCCAGCAGCTTCTGGCCGACGGTTTAACCATGAACGATGTTTTCCGGAAGATCACCGACATGCAGGCCAGCGAGGTCATGCGTCCGTTCTATGATTTTTCGGCATGGCCCATGGCAAACAGCCAGGCACAGGCCGATCTGACCATTGGCACGTCAAACGAGATCACCCAGATGCATCGGGATGGCAAGGTGATGATCAGCGACCTCCTGAGCGGTCTCGTTGTGAAGGCCACCGGGCAGCTGATTTTCGGCGAAACGTCCGAACCTTCCGGTCCCGTCCTGTGGCTCAACCACGATATCGTGGCTCGGCGACTTAACGCTTCCCACCCGCATTCGAAGTCTCCCGCGTCGCTCGTCGCGCAGGGAATGGAACCCTCACAAGTTGAGATAGCATGAAGGCTTCCAAGCTTGGCTTGGAAGCTGGGTGTTTTGGGCATGAAGCGACGAACTGACGACGGGAAACGCCCTCATCATATCCTGCAAGTACTCCCAGGCTTTCCGCCCGCGTCGTCGTTATCACCGTGCGCGGCGATGAACCTGGCGACTGCCGACCGGCAATAGGATTCGATTTCGTTGTCGTCCTCCGCTCTCGCCTGATCGAAGCGTGCGATAATCAGGAGATCGGATCCTTTGCGTCGGCTTTTATTCCCGCGATCATTCCACCGATAAAAACTTAGTTGATATGCTAAGTTTTCCTTGTGTCTTCACGATGAAGCATGATAGTTAGCAATATGACTAAGCATCATCATGAGCTTTCACTGATCTTCCAGGCTCTGGCCGATCCAACGCGGCGGGCGATTCTGGCGCGCCTCGGCGGCGGGCCGGCACCGGTCATGGAGCTGTCCGCTCCCACGGGGCTGCGTCTGCCCACGGTCATGCGGCATCTTTCCGTGCTGGAGGAGGCGGGGTTGATCATCACGTCCAAGGATGGACGGGTGCGCACCTGCGCCATCGTGCCCGAAGCGCTGGAGCCGGTAAGGACATGGCTCGATGAGCAGCGGGCCGTGTGGGAGAGCCGGCTTGACCGGCTGGAGGCATTTGCAATGCAGGCCATGAAGGAGGATTCCGAATGACAACGAAACCGGATCAGAAAAGCGCACACGCTAAACCGCGTCAGCCACAAGACCGTTTTGCGACGCTGAGCTTCGAACGGGAAATTGCCGTTCCGCTATCGGCTCTCTGGCAGGTCTGGCTGTCACCCGCCGCCCGGGCGGTGTGGGCTTCTCCTTCACCCTCGGTCGCCGTGGAGTTCCTGGAGGCGGACAGCAGGCTGGGCGGCCGCGAAGTTTCGCTCTGCAACGTCGCCGGCCAGCCGGATATTCGCTGTGAATGCGGCTGGCTGGAGCTGCAGCCAACCCGCCGCAGCGTGAATTACGAGGTGGTCTCATCCGACGGTGTCACGCAGTCGGCAGCGCTGGTCACTGCCGATTTTCAGTCTGCGGAAGAGCGGAGCCGCTTGACCGTAACGGTGCAGCTTTCCTCTCTGGCCAAGGATATGCGCGATGGCTATCAAGAAGGTTTCGGCGCGGGCCTCAACAATCTGGCCAGCGTGGCCGGGCGGACCATGGTGCTGGAACGAGTGATAAAGGTGCCGCGCAACATCGTCTGGAAAGCCTGGATGAACGAGAAGACGCTGCCGCAATGGTGGGGCCCTGAAGGCTTTTCCTGCCGCACGAAGAGAATTGACCTGCGGACCGGCGGCGAATGGGTCTTTGACATGATCGGCCCTGACGGCACAGTCTTCCCGAACCATCATCGTTATGTCGAGGTCCGCCCCGAAGAGAGGCTCGCCTATACGCTGCTGTGGGGCGAAAACGGTCCGAAACATGCCGATGCCTGGGCCTCCTTCGAAGATCAGGATGGCGCGACGAAAGTTGTGCTGGGCATGGTGTTCAGCACGGAAGCCGAGTTCCAGCAAGCGAAAGGCTTCGGTGCCGTGGAGCTTGGTCAGCAAACGCTGGGTAAACTGGAGCGCTTCGCCAAGGCGCTATAGATGCGCCGGGCCGTCAGCTCCATGCGCGGATGTCTCGATACTGGCCTCCCGTCCAGACCGGCAATTATTCTTCAAATCCGCTTTGCGCGTGCGAGATCATCTTGCAGGTCCCGCTGTCCTTCTCGCCAACCATGCGCTTGTCACGAATGACGGAACCCTTGGCGATGTCGATCTCCCATGCCACGGAGCCTTCATTCAGGCTCGCTTTGCCGCCGGAAAAGGTGCCTTTCTCCATTCTCTGACTTCCAGAAGCCGGGACATAAACTCCAAATGTCCCGGCGGCGTCGTCGAGGGCGAAATTGAACACCTGTGAGGTTCCTTTTGGATTCGCAAATTCACAGCTGAGGTATGTCGGCGCGGCGAAGGCGACAGAGCCTGAAAAAAGCAAGGCAGCACCGGCAAATCCGGTTCCTGTAATGACGTTCAATTCCTGATCCTCATTTGTGCTTTCGCGCTGGACTAGAAATATTTCAATCGCTCGGCGAAGTAAACGATATAGCGATTTGACCCCTGTGGCCCCGTACGGTCGACTAAGAGGCACGCGTTGCCGACACTCTGTGATGAATATTGACAATATATGCTACGCTTTCCATAATCGAAGAGACCGAAAGGAAAACGCCATGGCGTCAGGAAGCATTCACGTCAAACTCAGCGGTGCGCTGCAAGACCATATCCAGCAGCAAATTGGTGATGACGGTCTTTATGAGAATGCGAGCGAATATATTCGAGCGCTTATTCGGCGTGACCTGCAAACCCGCGACGAGGCATGGGAGGCCTTGCAAAAGGAACTGGCTCCCGCAATGCGCGCGGATGACAGCGAGTTTAGAGCCGTCTCTGCTGATGATGTAATCGGCCGAAATAAGCGTCGCTAGTTATGGCAGCTTATCGCTTTTATGCGCCTGCCGATGCCGCACAGGATAAAATCTGGCGCGACACTGTGGATACTTGGGGTGAAGCGCAGGCTGAGACCTATATACGTGGCCTCCACGCGCATTTGCAGCGCCTCTGCGACAATGACCTGCTTTGGCGGCGTCTTCCCCAAAAACTTGCCGTCCCCGGCGACCTCAAGAGTGAGGCTTATTTCAGCCGGTATCAGCATCATTATCTGTTTTTCCGAAAGCTTGATAACGGGTAAGCCTCCGGTGAAGGCCGCAGGTCAGGCCGCTTGAGCGTTGACGGTCGGCGGCGTCCAATTCCACGGAAGCAACTGCTCCAGCCTGGTAATCGGCGTGTCAGCGATGCGGGCAAGAACGTCGGCCAGCCACACCTGCGGATCGATGCCGTTGAGCTTTGCCGTCATGATCAATGTGGCCATAAAGGCTGCTCGATCTGCACCGCGGTCTGATCCGGCGAAGAGCCACGATTTTCTGCCGAGTGCGA
>NZ_JAPYZZ010000003.1 GCF_027460065.1 Martinezella rhizogenes | reverse complement strand
GAATGAGCGACTGTCTTTGATGTCAAGCGTTTTGCCATGGTTTGTTGTCTCTGATGATGGCGTTTAGGATTGTCAGGAGCTTTCGCATGGTTGCGACGACGGCGACTATTTTAGGCTTTCCTGCCTGAACGAGGCGATCACGAAAGATTTTGAGGGTCGGGTTATGCCTGATGGCGACGAGAGCTGCCATGAACAGCACCGCCCGGACCTTGCCCCTGCCACCACCGATGAAGCTCTTGCCTTTCCATGTTCCCGATTGCCGGGTCCATGGCGCCAGCCCCGCCAGAGAGGCAATCTGACGCCGGTCGAGACTGCCCAGTTCCGGCATCTCGGCAAGCAATGTGCGGGCGGTTGCGGGACCGACACCGGGTACCGACGTCAGCAGCGTCTCACGCACGCGCCACAGGGGCGACTTGCGAATATGATCGTCCATCTCCGCATCGATGCTGTCCACCTCCCGACGCAGGGCGGCAAGCAGGCGCTGAATGCTTTTGCGGGTCGCCTTCTCCAGCGCCATGCGTAACCGGTTCTCTTCGGCCACGATCATCTGCACGATCTGCCGCCTGCGGTCGACAAGTGCCGATAAAAGCTGGGTTTGCTGATCACGCAGAGGCCGGATCTGTGGCTTGGTGGCAGACACGAAAGCGGCAATCACTGCCGCATCGACCGCATCGGTCTTGGCACGGCGACCGATGGCATTGGCATAGGCACGCACCTGCGCCGGATTGACCACAATCACCGCAAATCCGGCCGCCGAAAGCTTTGCCACGGCCAGCGTCTCGAAGCCGCCGGTGGCTTCCAGCGCGACGATATCGGCATGAACGTCTTTGAGACGCTGCGCCAGATCATCGAGCCCGGCATGGCTGTTCTCGACGAAGAACGCCATGCCCGATACTGCCAACGCCACATCCAGACGGTCCTTGGAAACATCGATGCCAACAATATTATCCATCTTATCCCATCCTTGCCTAATCGGGCTTCGCACACGCAAGCGGCCCCGGCGACTGTTCGGGTTCGATGAAAAGGCGGATGGAGACCCTGGCTCATTCACGGGATCAATGTCCCCAGGGGGGATCGGTCTTCCATCCACAACCGCACGAGCGACAATATCACAGTGCGACGAAATCAAGTTACAAGGGNATACTGCCAACGCCACATCCAGACGGTCCTTGGAAACATCGATGCCAACAATATTATCCATCTTATCCCATCCTTGCCTAATCGGGCTTCGCACACGCAAGCGGCCCCGGCGACTGTTCGGGTTCGATGAAAAGGCGGATGGAGACCCTGGCTCATTCACGGGATCAATGTCCCCAGGGGGGATCGGTCTTCCATCCACAACCGCACGAGCGACAATATCACAGTGCGACGAAATCAAGTTACAAGGGGGAGGGTGGCTCAGTGCAGCCCGCCAACCCCGAGATGCGTGTCGATAATACCAGGGTTCTCAGAAAGCTCGCTCGACGGCCCTTCCCAGACGATGCGGCCGCGTTCCATGATGATGGCGTGGTCGGCGAAGTCGATGGCCATCTGGATGCGCTGTTCGATGAGGAGAATGGTCATTTCGCCGGATTTGGCGAGTTTGGAGAAGGCGGCCATCAGTTCTTCGCAGATGACGGGAGCGAGGCCTTCGAGCGGTTCGTCGAGCAGCAGCACGCGCGGCTGGCCGAGAATGGTGCGGGCGGTGGAGAGCATCTGCTGTTCGCCGCCGGAAAGTTGCGAGCCGAGATTGCGGCGGCGCTCCTTCAGGCGCGGAAACAGCGTGTAAGCTTCCTCGATGGCCGATTTCGGACGGGTCTTGAGGCCGACGAAGAGGTTCTCCTCGACGGTCAGCGTCGGGAAAACATCCCGCGTCTGCGGCACGTAACCGAGGCCGGCCTTGGCGCGGGCAGCACTCGGCAAAGCGGCGATGTCCTGTCCGCCAATGCGGATATCGCCGGCAAAACGTTTCGTCTGGCCGGCCAGCGTGGCAAAGAGGCTGGTCTTGCCGACGCCGTTCCGGCCGAGAACGGCAAAACGCGAGCCCGAGGGCACGGAGAGCGACAGGCCCTCGATAACCCTTGTCGGGCCATAACCGGCGGTGAGGTTGGCGATTTCAAGCGGCGCAGCGGGCATTGGCGTAACTTCCGAGATAAGCTTGGCGGACTTCCGCATTGCTGGTGACATCATCAGGGGAGCCATCGAAGATGACGGCGCCGGCCGCCAGAACCACGACACGTTTGGCGAAGCGGAAAACCAGATCCATGTCGTGCTCGATCATCAATATGGCGAGATCGGCGGGCAGCCGGTCGAGCGCCTGTTCGATGCGCGCGGTTTCCGTGGAAGGCACGCCGGCGGCCGGTTCATCGAGCAGCAGGATTTTCGGGCGAAGCGCCATGGCAAGCGCGATCTCGATCAGCCGCTGCTGGCCATAGGCGATTTCACGCACCCTTGTTTCGGCAAGCGGCAGAAGGCCAAGCGTGCCAAGAATATCGCGTGCTTCGTTCATGACCGAGGGCATGGCGCGGTATCTGCCGAAAATCCGGCCGGTCTTGCCTTCCCGCTGGAGAATGGCGAGCGCCACATGTTCCTCGGGCGTCATGTCCTGAAACAGCCGGGTCACCTGGAAGGACCGGACGAGGCCGCGCTTCACTCGCTGGCTGGCGCTGAGGTTTGTGACGTCCTCGCCGGCGATGCGCACCGTGCCGGCTGAGGGTTTGATATTGCCGGTGACGAGATTGACGAAGGTCGTCTTGCCGGCGCCATTGGGACCGATCAGCACCGTGCGGTCTCCCGGCGAAAGCGACAGCGAGACGTTGTTGGTGACGACAAGGCCGCCGAAATTCTTCTGCAGGCCGGAGACTTCGAAAATGGCGCTCATTTGCGATCTCCCCGCAGGCGCGCGATGATCTGTTCACCCGCGCCGTAAAGCCCGCGCGGTGCAAACAGCACGACGGCAATCAGCAGCAGGCCGACAATGGTGAGCCAGTGGAACGGATTGGCCGCGGACACCACATCCTCGAACCACATGAAGGTGACGGTGCCGATCAGCGCGCCGTAAAGCGAGCCCGCGCCGCCGAGAACCAGCATGACCAGCCCCTCGGCCGAAAGCGTGAAGCTGAGGCTGTCGAGCCCGACGACCTGGGTGGAGATGGCGTTCAGCGCGCCACCAATGCCGGCGACGATGCCTGATATCACGAACATCTTCAAGATCGTGCCGTTGACGGCGCCACCCATGGCCTGAATGCGGATGCTGTCCTGCTTGACGCCACGGCACAACATGCCGAAGGGCGAATTGACCACGACCCTGAGGGCGAGGAAAACAAGGAGCAGCAGACAGACGCCGTAGATATAGGCGGTGCGGCCGAAGAGGTCGAATTCGAAGGTGCCGAACAGGGCGTCCGGGGAAACACCTGACAGACCGTCGCTGCCGCCTGTCCAGCCCGATGCCTTGTTGGCCGCCTCATGGAACAAATGGATGACGGCGATGGAAAGTACCAGCTGCGGCAGGCCATGGGCGCGCAGCAGAACCGTGCCGGAGAGCAGCCCGGCGACGCCGCCGGCTGTCGCGCCGATTACGGTCATGAGAAGCGGGTCGGTGATCTCGAAATGGGCGGCGGCGATGCCGGCGGCGTAGGCGCCGGCGCCGAAGAGTGCGGCATGGCCAAGCGTGGCGACGCCGCAATAACCGGTAACGAGATCGATCGACAGCACCAGCAGCGCAATGGCGATGATGCGGGTCAGAAGTGCCAGATTATCTGGAAACAGAAAGTAGCCGATGATGGCCGCGGCGATGATGAGGAGCGGCCCCGCGAGCGTGCGCAGCGGCGAGCGCGCCTTCGGGATCTCTGCCGTTTCAGTCACGTCGTTCATGAGCACCGCCATCTCATTTCGCCCTTCCGAGAAGGCCGCGCGGGAACAAGGTGATGATCACGATGACCGCCAGATAAAAGAAGAATTCGCCATATTCGGGGGCGAGATACCGCCCGGTCGTATCGATGGTGCCGAGCAGCAGGCAGGCGATCAGCGCGCCGGGAATGGAGCCCGCGCCGCCGACCGAAACCACCACGAGGAAGGTGACCATGTAGCGCAGCGCATAATAGGGTTCGACCGGCAGCAGTTCCGCGCCGATGACGCCGCCCATGGCGGCAAGGCCAACGGCGATGGCGAAGCTGACGGCGTAGATAATCTCGGTGCGCACGCCGAGCGCGGCGGCCATGGCGGCATTATCGACAGCGGCCCGCAGCTTGATGCCGAAGGCGGTCTTTTCGAAGGTGAACCACAATGCACCTGCCACGGCCAGCCCGCAGGCGATGGCGAAGATGCGGTGGGTGGCGATGGTGCGGAAGCCGAGATCGGTGGGGCCGGCCAGCTGCTGCGGCAGCGGAATGGTTTTCAGCGTCGGCCCGAACACGAAATTGGCGATGCCGATGATGCAGAAGGTGATGCCGATCGTCATCAGCACCTGCGTCAGTTCCGGTGCGCCATAGATGCGGCGATAGAGGAAACGCTCGAGCGGAATGGCGATCACGATGGTGCCGACGATGGCGACGAGGATTGCCGCAGCATAACCGAGGCCAAGGCCGTGGGCGGCATAGGAGGCGAGATAACCGCCGATCATGGCGAAAGCGCCATGCGCCAGATTGACAACCCGCATCAGCCCCATCGTCACCGAAAGGCCGATGGAGATGATGAACAGGACCATGCCATAGGCAAGCGCATCGATGAGGATGCTGAAGACGGTCTGCATGCTGAAAAAACTCCTCCCGGTGCAGCGATGCCCATCCGGGCTGGAGACGGGCCGCTTTTGGCAGCCCGACAACGTTGCTAAAGCTGCCTTTTACTTCGCGGCGGCGAGACCCGGATCACCCTGCTTTTCGAAGGTCTGGACTTCCTTGTTGTAATAGCTGCCGTCATCCGCCTTGGCGACTTCGCGCAGATAGATGTTCTGCGTGATGTGGCGGCTTTCCGGATCGATGCTGACAGGGCCGCGCGGGCTTGTCCAGGAAAGACCCTTCACCGCCTCGACTGCCTTTTCCGCATCCTGTTTGCCGCCGGTCGCCTCGATCATCTTGCTGATGACATACATGCCGTCAAAAGCGCTGACGGCAGGGAAGGACAGTTCCTTCGGATTACCGATCGCCTTGGTGGCGGCTTCCACGAAGGTCTTATTCTCAGGTGAATCATGCGAGACGGCGTAATGGAAGGTCGTCTGCATGCCGAGTGCGGCCTCGCCCAGCGCTGGCAGGTCGGATTCCTGGGTGAGGTCACCCGGTGCGAAGAGCTTAACGCCTGCGGATTTCAGGCCGTTATCGTTGAAGGCCTTGACGAAACCGAGCGTGGTCGGGCCCGACGGCAGGAAGGCGAAGACGCCTTGCGCGCCGGAATCCTTCACGCGCTGCATGATCGGGCTGAAATCATTGGTGGAAAGCGGCATGCGGATGGTTTCCACCACCTCGCCACCGGCGGCGGTAAATGCCGCCTTGAAGGCATTTTCGGCATCGACGCCCGGGCCGTAATCGCTGACCAGCGAAATGACCTTCTTCACACCGCCATCAAAGGCCACCTTGGCGATGGGGGTGGAGGTCTGCCAGGTGGTGAACGAGGTACGCACCACATAGGGGCTCTTCGTCACGATGGCCGAGGTGGCGGCATTCATGATGACCATCGGCACATTGCCCTGTTTCAGGAGCGGCGTGACGGCCATGGCGTCAGGGGTGAAATAGAAACCGGCAAGATATTGCACACGTTCCTTCACCACCAACTCCTGCGCCAGCGCCTTGGATTGCGCCGGATCGGCCTGCGGCACGTCGCGATAGACGACCTCGACCGTGTCATCGCCGACCTTGTTGCCGTGCAGGGCAAACCAGGCGTCAATGCCGGCCTTGAAGTTCTTGCCCTGCAGCGCAAACGGGCCGGAGAACGGCCCGACCACGCCCACCTTGATCGTTTCTGCATAAGCGGCAGAGCTGAAGCAGATGGCCGCGATTGCGACGGTGATCCGAAATTTCATGATTTCCTCCCAGTTTATCCGTGGCTCCCATCCACCGATCCAGACTTGCCAGATTGATGAGTGAAAGAGCCAATGTAAAATGAAATAAGGGGGGCGATAAATAACCTGACGGTTATCAATAAGCCAGCATTTCGTTCTACTCCATACCGCCGTGATGGATAAGCGCCGCTGCTGCCAGTCTAAAAAAACGGCCGCCGACGGACTTGGCATGTCGTGAGAACAGTTTCGCGCAAACTCAACGCGGGATAGTGACGATGTAGAGACGAAACCAATGCCTTAACCAGTTCTAAGGGGATTGTTCGTAGTCTCGCCAAGCATATTTTGGAACTTTATTTGGTGTCTTGATGGGCGAATATCAGAATAAAGCTGTTGAGCTGATGCGCAGTCGCGTCGGGGAAAATACGCTCAACAACAGGATCGAGCGTCGTGAGGCATTCCTGCGCAAGGCGCTGACGCTCTATCACGCCATGGGCGGAACGGTGGAGGACCTGCAGGCCGCCGTGAAGGATGCCGTATCCGCGCCGGCGCCCAGCATCGATGTGGCCGTCGGCGACGTCATGTACAAGCTTGCAGCGATCGGCCACGTTGCCGATATCGATATCATTCAGGCGGGTTACAACAAGCTCGATGCAGCCAACCTGCATATTCTCAGCAAGGGCAAGAAGCTGCTGCAGAAGCAGCGGGACCAGAAGCTCGCCACCGCCGCGTCGGCAAAATAAGCGGACCGCCTCCGGTTGGGCGGCGGCCCATGCACCATATGCCCCAACGCTGGCTGGGACATATGGTCTTTACAGGCCATTGTTTCAGGCGATGACGGGTATCCAGATTTCCACGCTTCCCCGCCCGGTCTCAGGATTGAAGCGCCGGTCATAACGTTCGAAATCGGGAGAGTCGGCGGTTTTCAGTCCGGCATCGGGCAGCGCCTTGTTCCAGATCGTGTAGACCGTTCGGGGAAGATCCGAGATGTGGCCGTTATGGGTGAAGACCGCGTAGGATTGCGCTGGCAACTCGATATGATCCATGCCCGGGGTTTTCGTCAACGCCTGGACGCCGGCGAGATAGGTGCAGTTGCCGGCTTCATCGGCGGCGCTGCACACTCCGTAAGCAGCCCCGGATACCACCTCCTCGACCTCGCTTTCGCGCAGATTGAAGCGCTGCCAGAGGGCGGGAATGGTGCTGTTATTCTCCAGCGAGCACGGGGTGCTGAGACCCACAACCATAAAGGCGTCGGCACGGCGCATTTCCGGCGGCTGGACTTCGACGAACATGTCGTTTTTCATTTTTAATGGCTCCATGAGATCAAGGGACGAGGTTGATCGGGCCTTGCGAACAGTGCTCGGTAATGCATTGAAATAATTCGCAAAGGCTCGCGTGAACGCCTCATGGGACCCGTATCCCGCATCAAGTGCTGCGGTGAGAATGTCGCCATCGTACCGTGCGATGGTTTCCGCCGCCCTGGAAAGGCGGCGTGCCCGGACGTAGGACATGATCGACAGGCCGGTGGAAAGCTGGAACAACCGGCACATGTGATGTGTGCTGATCGCGCAGCGATCCGACAGGACCGTCAATGTCAGGTCCTTGTGCAGATCGGTTTCGATCTGCCAGATGAGCTTGTCGAGAGCGGGCATGGGGCCTCCTGTGGTTCACGCCCTTACCATGCAAAACCGCTCCGCTTCCTGCTTGATCGGGTTTGACTTGTTATCGCCTTTCCCGCCGCTTTTGCCACCGCCGTTTCCGGCGGGCTCCATCAGGCGACCTGTGGTGACAGAATCTCCTGCCAGGCATCATAGGCGGATAGAACTGTTTCCATCTGCGCGGTGTGGCCGGTGATGAAATCGTCGCCATAGATGGTTTCATCGGGATATTCGGTGATCAGCGTCATCGGCACGGTGTGGCGGTCGTCCACGGAGGAAAGGCACGGAAAGCCGTTGATGATGCGGAAACCGGTTTCGCCGGCGTGGATTTCATAAAGCGCGATCTGGCGGTTGTTGTAGTCCAGAAGTCCTGGAATGGCGCCGAGATGGCGGGTCACCCGGTCGAGCAGCGCTTCGGCCTGTCTTTCCCAGTCCGCATGGTGGCGGATGATGAGGAAGAACCCCTTCGGCAGCGTCCACATGGCGAAATTGCGCGGCACATAACCGGATAGAGGCCGGGTCCACTCGTGAGAGGGATAACCGTGCAGGTTCACATGCAGGCGCGCGCCACTCATCTCCTGCGCCTTGAAACGGATTTCCTTCTCGTTGAGATGCGCGCCCGAATTTTCCGGGGTGCGATATTCGAGGTCATCACCAAGAGCGGTGTAACGCGCCGCATGGTGCATATGGCGCGGATTGTCGATGCGCAGCCGCTGGTGCAGGGCATAACCGTCAGGATTTTCCAGCGGTGAGATGGTGAAATGCGCGCCCTTGCGCTCCGCGAGCTTGCGGGCGGCACGGATGGCGCCGACGATGCCTGTCGTCTCGTTGGGGTGCTGGCCGCCACTCACCATCACGGCGGCATCGCTGCCGGCCACGTAGCGGGCGGAGAGGACGCGGCCGGCGCGCGAGCGGGCCTCGAAGGTCTCGCAGCCGATATCCGCCAGCAGTTCCGCCAGTTGGCTTGCCGCAACCGGTTCCCGTGCTTTATCGATCGGCTGATTGTCGCTATCGAGGAAGGTGGTGCTGAGCGCGCGGGTCTCGATGCGCAACGAGACTTCGCCTGCGCTCTTGACGATTTCTGGTACGATCTGGCCGGGCTTCAGGCCGCGGTCACCCAGCGGGCGGCCGGATTTCTTCTGGAAGAACTCCAGGAGGGAGAAATAGAAATCCTCATGCAGCGCTTCGCGCAGGCTGACGACCTCATCGCCGACGGAAAGCGGCAGGTCTTCGGCCGGATGCGCCACGCGGATGTTCAGTTCTTCGAAATAGGGCTCCTCATCGCCCCAGCCGTGGTTGGCAACGGCATGGATCGCCGCTTCGAAAAGCCGCTCGTAATCCGTTTCCAGCCGCTCGCCCGCAGCATCGCCGGCGAGCCGTAACCAGCCGGTTGGCGAGACATTGGTTTCGCCGACGATATCGGTATGAACCCGGTTTGGGGCCAGAACCTTCAGGGTTTCCTGCTTGCCGTTGCGGCTCAGCGTCACGTCATAATGGAAGGCGTCGTCGTCGCGGGCGATGAAATCGATCTTGGTATCGCCCACTAAAGCCGCAAGCGGATAGGCCTCCAGCCGGAAACGGTTTGCGGGCGCATTTACGTGTACTGGGTAACGCACCTTTATGGTATCGACGCCATCCAGATTGATCTCTTCCAGAAAGGTGAAGAGAAGCGGTTTGTAGGCGCTGCGGATGCGGGCGCTGACGCCTTTTTTCTTCAGCCTTTCTTCGGTCTCGCGGCGGCTTTTGACGTCATCGAAGGTCCATGCCTCGAAGGACTGGCCGGGCATGGCGCGAGCGAGAAGCGTATCCAGCGTGCGCTCGAAGGTCTGATCGAAAATCTGGCTCATCTGGATTACCTCGAGGTTCTGCCTGTTGGGTCAAGGCTGTCGCGCAGCCAGTCGCCGAGAAGGTTGAGGCCAAGCACGGTGAGCAGAATGGCAAGACCGGGGAAAACGCTGACCCACCATGCCGTCTGCAGGTAAGTGCGACCATCCGCCAGCATGCCGCCCCAGCTCGGAATGGTCGGATCGACGCCGAGGCCGAGGAAGGTGAGGCTGCTTTCCAGCAGGATGTTATTGGCGACGTTGAGCGTCATCAGCACGATAACAGGGCCGATGAGGTTCGGCAGCAGATGCTGGAGGATGATACGCCAGTCCTTCACGCCGATGGCGCGGGCAGACAGGATGAATTCCCGCTCCCTGAGCGTCAGCACCGAGCCGCGCACGAGGCGGGCATATTGCACCCATTGCGAGACGATCAGGAGGATGATGGTGTTGGTGAGGCTGCCGCCGACAATGGCGATGAAGGTGATGGCCAGAAGAATGAAGGGCATGGCGAGCTGGATATCGGCAAAACGCATGACCAGCATGTCCCAGAAGCCGCGATAATAACCGGCGACCAGACCGACCGCGACGCCGAAGATGACCGCGCCGATGACCGAGGTAAAACCGACCAGCAGCGAAATCTTGCCGCCGGCGACGACACGGGCGAGCACGTCACGGCCGAGCGGATCGGTGCCGAGCGGATGGGCGGCATTGGCGAAGGGCTTGGCAAGGCGCGCCATCAGGTCGATCTTGTCCGCACCGCCCGGAAACAGCACGTCGGAAAAGACGACGGCAAGGCAGATGACGGTCGTGAGGAACGCGCCGAGGACGAATTCGAGATTGGTGAAGCGCGCGAGACGCGAGGTTTTGGCAGCCATCGTCACTTACTCCGTGCGGATGCGCGGATCGACAAGCCCGTAGGCGATATCGACCAGAAGGTTGATGCCGACGATCATCAGCGACAGCACGGTGATGACGGCCTGAAGCACGGGATAATCACGCGCGCCGACCGCATCGAAGGCCAGCGTGCCGAGACCCGGCCAGTTAAAGACGCGCTCGATGACGACGATGCCGCCGAGAAGCCCGCCAAATTGCAGGCCGAAATAGGTGATGAGCGGAATGGCGCAATTGCGCAGCGCATGTTTGTAGAGAACCTTGCTTTCGCTGAGGCCCTTGGCGCGCGCCACCATGACATATTGCGAGCGCAGCGTATCCAGCATCGCCGTGCGAACGAGGCGGACATTGGTGGCGGTGAGGATCACACCCATGGTGACCGATGGCATGATGTAGCTTGCAAAGCCGCCCATGCCGCTGGGCGGCAGCCAGCCGAGCGTAATGGAGAACAGCAGCACCAGCATGGTCGCTAGCCAGAAATTCGGGAAGGACAGGCCGACGAGCGAGAAGATGCGGATTACCTGATCGGCCGTCTTGCCGCGCGAGGTCGCGGCCTTGATGCCGAGCGGAATGGAAAGCGCGATCGACACCGCCATCGAGATAAAGGCGAGCAGCAGCGTGGCGGGCAGGGCATCGGCGATGAGCCGCGAGACCGGCGTGCTGCCGGTGAAACTGCGGCCGAAATCGAGTGTCACGAGGCCCTTCAGGAAACTGAAATATTGCACGAAGAACGGCCGGTCGGTGCCCAGCGCCGCGCGAATGCGCGCCAGATCGTCTTCCGTCATGCTGCCGCCGCCCTGGAACATGGTGACAGCCGGATCGCCGGTGAGGCGAATGGCGAAAGAAACGAGAAGGGTGATGGCGATGACGACAAAAATCGCCTGCAGCAATCGCTTGATGAGGAAACCGGCCACGTTTTTTACCTTGAAGAGAGACCCGACCTTGCCCGCATTGCGGCGGGCAAGGTGTGTTGATCAGAAAACAGCCTGATTATTCGACGGTGACGTCGGTCAGCTTCAGGCGGTTATCCGGCGGTGCGACGAAACCCTTGACCCGCTTGTTGATGCCGTAAATGGCATTGGTGTTGTAAAGCGGGATTTCCAGCGCGCGTTCGGCGGTATAGCTGCCGATTTCCTTGAGGATCTTTTCGCGCTCGGCACGGTCGGTCAGCGGACGCTGGGATTCCAGGAGCTTGTCGAGCTTCTCGTCCTTGTCGTAAGGGTTCCACTTTTCACCCGAGTGATACATGGAATAGGCCGTGTTGTCGTAATCGAAGGTCCAGCCGCCCCATTTCTGCTGGAACATCGCGCCGGTCTTGCCCTGCGGAATGATGTCGTTCAGCAGAACGTTGGTCTCATAGGGCTTGATGGTGGCGGTAATGCCGACCATGGAGAGGTAGCTGGAAATAACCTGCGCCACCTCGTTCATCGTCGCGTCATTGCCGCGGATATCGATCTGCAGCGCCGCACCTGCCTTGACGCCTGCTTCCGCGAGGAGCTTTTTCGCACCTTCAGGATCGTAAGGCAGCGGCTTCAGTTCCGCGTCGTAACCGAAGGACAGCGCGCTCTGGAAGCTTGCAATCTCGGATGCCTGACCGGCGAGGATCGACTTGACAATGGTGCCGCGGTCGACGGCCATGATGATCGCCTTGCGCACCTTCGGATCGGCTGTGATGCCGTCACGGGTGTTGAAACGCAGCGCATCCACCGTCGGGCCGGGAACGCTGACGATCTCAAGCTTGGAATCGCCTTCGATGACCGGGATCATGCCGATCGGGATTGTCGGCGGAATGACGAGGTCGACGCGGCCGGCCTGCAATTCGGCAACGGCGGTCGCTGGCTCGGCGATGAAGCGATATTCAAGCTCGGAGAGTTTTGGTGCACCGCCCCAGTAATCGGGATTGGCTTCCAGCTTGATATTGGTCTTCGGCGCGTAGGAAACGAATTTGAACGCGCCGGTGCCGACAGGGTTGAGGTTGAAATTGTCCTCGCCCTTTTCCTTGATATATTCAGGCGGAACGATCATGCCGCCATAACCGGCAAGCTTGGTGAGCAGCACCGGATCGGGGGCCTTCAACTTCATATCCACCGTGTAATCGTCGATGACATCGACGCTTTCGATGGCGACATAGTTGGAGCGCTGCGGGCCCTTGGCACCCTGTTCGCCAAGAAGGCGCTCGAAGGTGAACTTGACGGCGGCGGCGTTGAAGGGTTCGCCATTGTGGAACTTGACGTTCTGGCGCAGCTTGAAGCGGATGCGCTTGCCCTCATCCAGCTCTTCCCAGGATTCGGCAAGGCCGGGCGCCAGCTTCAGATCCGGGCCGCGATAGGTCAGGCCATCGAAAATGTTGGTGGCGACCGCCGCCCACTGCACGAGGAAGGTGTCGATCGGATCCCAGCTGCCCGGGTCCTGCGGGCTGGAAATGGTCATCTTGCCGGCGGCGAAAGCCGGTGCGGCGGTGAAGGCCGTGGCGGCCATGGCAAGCGCGACGAACGTTGTCGTCATCCCCTTCTTGATTATTGTCATCTACCTGTTCCTCTTCAGATGGTTGCGGTTCTGGTTGTTATTCAGGTGCTCTTCGCGATGAAGTGGCCCGGATTGATTTCCTCATGGGCGAGAATGGCCGGCTCATCGCCGACACGGCGCACGGGATTGGGTATTTCGCCCTCGATCATGGCGATGCGGCGCTCAATGGTCGGGTCGGCAACCGGCACGGCCGACAGCAGGCGGCGGGTATAATCATGCGTCGGCGTTTCGAACACCTGCCGGCGGCTACCCATTTCCATGATCTGGCCGAGATAAAGCACGGCGACGCGGTGGCTCATCTTTTCCACGACAGCCATGTCATGGCTGATGAAGAGATAGGCGAGGCCACGCTCGGCCTGCAGATCCATGAACAGATTGATGATCTGCGCCTGAATGGAGACATCGAGCGCCGAGAGCGCCTCATCGGCAATGATGAGCTTCGGATCGGAGGCAAGCGCGCGGGCAATGCAGACGCGCTGGCGCTGGCCGCCGGAAAATTCGTGCGGATAACGCGCGGCATGTTCCGAGCTGAGGCCCACGCGTTCCAGCAACTCATCCACGCGCCGGCGTACGGCCTTCTGATCATTGATCAAACCATGGGTGTTGATCGGCTCGGCAATGGAAAAGCCGACCGTCTTGCGCGGATCGAGAGAGGCGAAGGGGTCCTGGAAGATGTATTGCACTTCCTGGCGCATGCGGAAGCGTTCCGCCGCCGACATCTGCGAATAGCTGCGTCCGTTGAAGGCAATTTCGCCCGACACGGCCGTCTGCAGCTGCTGAATGGTGCGGCCGATGGTGGATTTGCCCGAACCGGACTCGCCCACCAGCGCCAGCGTTTCGCCGGCGTGAATATCGAAGCTCACCTTCTGCACGGCGCTGCAACGGTGCGTCGCCTTGCCGAACAGGTTCTTGCGAATATCGAAGCGAACGAACAGGTCCTTCACCGATAGAAGCGGTTTCTGATCGTATTTCGCGGTGTCCTGAACGCGCTCTTCACCGATCACCACAGGCTGGCCATCCTGCAACACGGTGAGCGGTAGCCGCTTCGGGAAAGCTTCGCCTTCCATGCTGCCGAGGCGCGGTACGGCGGAAAGCAGGGCGCGCGTATAAGGGTGCTGCGGGTTGGCGAAGATATCCTTCACCGGGCCTTCCTCAACCTTCTTGCCCTTCCACATGACAACGACGTCATCGGCCATTTCCGCCACCACGCCCATATCATGGGTGATGAAGACCATGCCCATGCCGAGTTTCTTCTGCAGGTCGCGCATGATGTTGAGGATCTGCGCCTGAATGGTCACATCGAGCGCTGTCGTCGGCTCGTCGGCGATCAAAAGCTTCGGCCGGCAGGCGAGCGCCATGGCGATCATCACACGCTGGCGCATGCCGCCGGACAGCTGGTGCGGATAACGCTTGAGAAGCTCGGCCGCATCGGGCAGGCGCACCATTTCGAGCAGCTCGCGGGCTTGCGCCATGGCAGCCGTCTTGCCGAGCTTCTCATGCAAAACAAGCACTTCGCAGATCTGGTCGCCGATGGTGAAGACGGGATTGAGCGAGGTCATCGGCTCCTGGAAGATCATGGCGATCTCCTTGCCGCGGATCGAGCGCATCTCTTTCTGCGAAGCCTTCAGCAAGTCCCTGCCTTCAAACAGGATTTTGCCGGTGGGGTAGGTCGCGCCCATCATGTCCGCAAGGCGCATGGTGGAGAGCGAGGTGACAGATTTTCCCGACCCGGATTCACCGACGACCGCGACGGTGCGGCCGGGTTCGACGCGGAAGGAGATATCGTCCACGACGCGGCTGTTACCAAACTCGACGCTCAGGCCTTCGACGGACAGGAGGGCGTTTGCGTTTGCGGCAGTCATATTATCGTCTCCGTCATGGCTCGCGCGGCAATTCTGGCGCAGTCGTCTGAAATGGAAAAGGGGAAAAGGTCGCGGGCAGGCATTCGCCGGGCGGTGCCATGCGGACAGGACAGGAATGTCACGAGGGACCGCATGTCTCAGGCCGCTTTGCCGGTGGAAGGCGCCTTGGACGCCGCCGGGCAATTCAAAGCCCGCAATGCCACGGAAGCGCGGCTGATGACCTCACAGGTACCATCAGGATAATTTGCGTCGGCCGCAGATTCCACGATGCGCATGAAACTTTATTCCCCCACCCTTGTTTTGCCGAAAAAGCTAACAAAACAGAACAATCATGTCCAGAGTGTTGAACAATTTTTGTGTACTGCTCTACAAATGCGCAATGTGCATTTTAATTGGGCGCGGTTTAGTGCGGGGCATGCCGAGATTAAGCTTTGCGGATGGTCTATCGCGTCCTCTCTCCCTCATTCCTGTGACGAGCACAGGGATGAGGGAAGGGGAAGGTGGCGGCAGGATGGAAGGAGCACCCTCCTGCCTCAAAGCCACCGATTTCATGCAGGCTGTTATTCCTTCGGCATGCCAACGGGAGGCGCAAGGCGGCGTTGCGCGGCGATGCGGAAGGGGGCGTTCATGGCGCCATAACCGCCGTAAGCGCCGCGCCGTTCGATGATCTCGAAAAAGAAACCTTCCCCGAAGGTGCGACTGTAGATCTGGAAATATTCGCCATTGTCGTCGCGGTCATAAAGAATGCTCGCTTCTCGCAGGGCATCGGAAAACTCCGGCTCCAGCCCGAAACGGGCTTCGAGGTCGTCGTAATAATTGCGCGAGATCGGCAGGGCGTGAAAGCCGCGCGCCTGCATCGCCTTGGCCGTGGCGAAAATGTCGTCGGTGGCAAAGGCGATGTGTTGGATGCTGGTGCCGAAACCTTCGGCCAGGAATTTGCCGGCGAAGGTCTTGCGATTGTCCGCGCCGTTCATCGTCAGGCGGAAATGCGGTGAGGGCACGCTTTCAATCGCCTGGCTGCGCACCAGCCCACCTGGATCGACCACATCGATCATCGGGGTGCGGCGGGAGGAAAACAGCGAGGTGTAGAACAGAAGCCAGGTCAGCATTTCATCATAATGCGTTGTTTGCGCGAGATGATCGATGCGCGTCAGTCCGGCATCGCCCTGTGCTTTCGGGCTACCCGTGGAGACGAATTCCTTGTCCCAGATGGAGGCGAGCGCCGGTGACGCATCGAGGAAATAGATGACGCCATTGCCGACGCCCTGAATGGCGGGAACGGCGACTTCGCCTGTCTTGCGTGGTTCCGCGAAGGTCGGTGCGCCGAGCGCTTCGGCGCGCGCCAGCGCCGCTTTGGCATCGTCAACCTTCAGCCCGAAGGCATAGGCATTGGTGCCGTGGATCGAATAGGAAGCACCGGCAAAGCTGTCGCCGTCATCGCTGGTATTGATGACAATGCGGATATCGCCCTGCGTATAAAGATCGACCGCGCGGTTGCGGTGCTGCGCTGATTTTTCAAAACCGAGCGTGGTGAGCAGCGCTTCCAGATTGGCCTTTTCCTCCGGTGCCGTGGTGAACTCGACAAATTCCACACCCTGCGTCTCAACCCGTTCCGGCATGGCGGGCACGTCGATGCGGATATCGGGTTCAAGACGCCGCACCTGGTCCATGAGGTTGATCAGCGAACGGTGGCCATCTTCGGCAAGCAGTCGGGCGGAGCCGCCGCGGAACTGGTCGTTGAAGATTTCCAGCGACAGCGGTCCGCTATAACCCGTCGCGGCCACGGCGCGCATGAAATCCACGACAGGCAGATCGCCTTCACCCGGCATGTTGCGGAAATGGCGGCTCCAGTAGAGCAGGTCCATGTCGATCAGCGGCGCATCGGCCAGCTGTACGATGAAGATCTTGTCGCCGGGAATGGAGCGGATCGAATTGGGATCGATCTTGCGCGACAGCGTGTGGAAACTATCGAGAATGATGCCGACATTGGCGTGATCGGCACGGCGCACCACCTCCCAGGCATCGCGGTGATCGCTGATATGGCGGCCCCAGGCCAGCGCCTCGTAACCGACGCGCACGCCATGTTTTGCGGCCAGTTCACCGAGCTGATGGAAATCAGCGGCGGCGCGGTCGATGCCGCCGAGCGAGACCGGAGAGACATTCGAGCAGATCAGCATCAGATCGGTGCCAAGTTCGCCCATGATATCGAATTTCCGCTCAGCCCTCTCGAAAGCACGGGCGCGGTGCGGTTCCGGCATGCCCTCGAAATCGCGGAACGGCTGGAAGAGGGTGATATCAAGCCCGTGATCGGCGGCAAGCGCCTTCACCTCGCGCGGAGAGGCGTCATAGGTCAGGAAATCATTCTCGAAAATCTCCACGCCGGAAAAGCCGGCCTTGGCGATGGCGGCCAGCTTTTCGGGGAACTCGCCGCTGATCGACACGGTTGCGATGGATGTGCGCATTGGCATGCCGTGTCTTCCTGTGTCATAGCTCGCCATATTGCCTTCCTTTTCAGCCTTATGTACTAATTGGTTAATAAGCAGGGCGTGACCTTAAGGCCGCCGCCGCACCGATGGAATGGATGATGACCAAAAGCGCGACTTCGAACGCAACCCGAGAAAGCCGGCAGGCGAAGCGCGATCCGGAAGGGGTTCGCCGCGACATTCTTTCCGTCGCCATGGATGAGTTTTCGCAGAACGGCCTCTCCGGCGCGCGCATTGATGAGATCGCGGCGCGCACGCGCACGTCCAAGCGCATGATCTATTATTATTTCGGCGACAAGGAAGGCCTCTACAAACGCGTCCTGGAGGAAGCCTATGCGCAGGTGCGCGGCGGCGAAGGCAACCTTGAGCTGGATGATCTGGAGCCTATTGCCGCGCTGGAGAAACTCTGTCGCTTCACCTTCGAGCATCATCGTCGCAACCCCGCTTTCGTCCGGATGGTCATGACGGAGAACATTCACCACGGCAGGCACATCAGGGTTTCGGAGGCGATCCGCAACGTCAACCGGCCTGCCATCGAAATCATGCGGCGAATATTGAAGCGCGGGCAGGATACTGGTCTGTTCCGGCCGGGATTGGACGCTCTTGAGCTGCATTGGCAGATCAGCGCACTGTCTTTTTACAACGTCTCGAACACCGAAACTTTTTCGTTCAATTTTGGCGATACGCTTTTCAGTGAGGCTGGCCAGGAAGCGCTGTCCGCGCATGTGGCGGAGATGTTGCTGCGCTATGTGCTGAAGCCCGAGCATATTACGAGGATCGGGAAAAACGGTTGATGAGGTGGCTTAGTGCCACCCCGTAACCTTCGATGCCAAGACCGGCGATCACGCCTTCGGCACGGGTCGACACATAGGAATGGTGCCGGAAGACCTCGCGTTTGTGGATGTTGGAAATATGGACTTCGATGACTGGCGCCTCGAAGGCGTTCAGCGCATCGAGGATCGCCACCGACGTATGGGTAAAGGCGCCCGGATTGATGACGATACCCGCGGACTTGCCGCGGGCTTCATGGATCCAGTCGATCAGCTCATATTCCCTGTTGCTCTGGGCAAAAAACAGCTCGTGGCCGGCGGCTTCGGCGATGGCACGGCAATCGGCCTCGACATCGGCGAGCGTCTCGTAGCCGTAGATTTCCGGCTGGCGCTGGCCGAGCAGATTGAGGTTCGGACCGTTCAGGATCGTAAAAAGGCTCATGCCACGCCCTCCGCCATGCAAAGTTCTGTGAAATGCGCCGTCATGCGTTTCGCATCCGGCTCGCGGCCGCAAAAGAGGCGAAATGCGCCGACGGCCTGGAACACGGTCATGCCGCCGCCGGGCAGGGTTCGGCATCCCTTGCTGGCCGCGGTCGCCAGAAGCTCGGTCACCAGCGGCATATAGACGATATCGGCGACCCAGTGCTTTGGTTCGATCAGCTCGGCTGCAACAGGCATGCCGGGATGGGCGGGCATGCCCATCGGCGTGGCATGGATCAGGCCATCGGCAAAGGGCAGCGAGTCGGCCGGGTCCTTGACCGCGAAGGCGCGGCCTTCGCCAAAACGGGCATTGAGTTCGTCGGCGAGACGTTCGGCTCGTGGAAAATCCCGGTCGAAGATATCGAGACGGCTTATATCGAGCTTCAACGTGGCATGGGCCACCGCAACGCCTGCACCACCTGCGCCGACCAGAAGCGCCCGGTCGCGCTTTGCATCCGGCAGGCCGCGCACGAAGCTTTCGTAAAAACCGTACCAGTCGGTATTGTGGCCGATGCGGCGTCCATCCCGGAAGACGACGGTGTTGACCGCGCCCAGCATGCGGGCATCGTCGGAGAGTTCATGCAGATGCGGAATAACGGCCTGCTTGAAGGGATGCGTGATGTTCGTCCCGGCAAAACCGCGCGCCTCCAGCTCGTCGAGAAGAGCGGGAAGGCTACTCTGCGGCAGTTTGCGGGCGGTAACATCCACAAGCTCGTAGGAATAGTCGAGGCCATGGGCCGCACCCTCGCGCATGTGCAGCGCGGGCGATTTGGAAAGCTGGATGTCGGCGCCTATCAGGCCGACCTTGTAGGCGGTTTTTTCTGTCATGATCAGGTGTCGCTCATCGGACGGTGTGGGAGAGGCGGGACAATCCCGCCCGCCTTAAGAGCGCGCGAACCTCAGTGGTGGGCGAGAATTTCGCCGAGGAACGTGCGCGTACGCTGGTGCTTGGGATCGCGGAAGAATTCTTCCGGCGGGCCTTCCTCGATGATCTCGCCTTCCGACATGAAGACCACGCGGTCGGCCACCTGGCGGGCGAAACCCATTTCATGGGTCACGCAGATCATCGTCATGCCGTCGCGGGCAAGGCCGATCATGGTGTCGAGCACTTCCTTCACCATTTCCGGGTCCAGTGCCGAAGTCGGCTCGTCGAACAGCATCGCCTTCGGTTCCATGCACAGTGCCCGGGCAATCGCCGCACGCTGCTGCTGGCCGCCGGAAAGCTGTGCCGGGTACTTGTCGGCCTGGTTGAGAATGCGCACGCGCTCCAGATATTTGCGGGCCGTCGCCTCCGCATCGGCCTTGGAGAGACCCTTCACCCGCATCGGGGCAAGGGTACAGTTTTCCATGATAGTCTTGTGCGGGAAGAGATTGAAGCTCTGGAACACCATTCCCACTTCGCGGCGAACCGCATCGATGGCGCGGCTGGAATCCGACAGCGTGGTACCCTCGACCGTGATCTTGCCCTCCTGGATTTCCTCCAGATGGTTGATGCAGCGGATGAGGGTGGATTTGCCCGAACCCGACGGGCCGCAAAGAACGATCTTTTCGCCTTTGCGAACCGTCATGTTGACGCCTTTAAGCGCATGGAAGGCTCCATACCACTTTCCAACCCCTTCAAGGGCGATCAGCGGAGCCTGTGCGGCGGAGGATTGCGACATGGAACTTTCCTTCATGCTTTACAGCGGCGTTTAGTTGATGGTGTAGGGAATGTCGGGAAGCGAGGCCGGGAAGTCCGGAACCGGGCGCTTCATCCATTTGGCATAGACTTTTGCGAGGTCGCCATTGGCCTTGGCCTTGTCGAGCCAGGCGTTGAGCGCCTCGTTCCAGTCCTTTTCACCGGGGCGCGTGGCGGCGCTGTTATAGAGGGTCACGAGGTCGAACTTCACCTCGTAATCCTTGCCGCCAGCCGCCGCGAGACGGTCTCCATAAAACTGGTTGCCGCCGATCGCCTCGATCTGGCCCGACAGGATCGCCTGGATGGTGGCGGCGTCGTCATCGAAACGAAGGATATTCGCTTTCGTACCCGCACCGGCAGTCAAGGCTGTGTCCATCGGGCTGGATTTCGGCGCGCCAACGGTCATTCCGGTCAGATCGTCAAAATTGACGATCTTCTTGTCCTTGGTGGCGTAAACCGACATGACGTTATGCGCGTAAGGCTGTGCATATTGCACGTTCTTGGCCCGTTCCGGCGTCATCCCCATCGACGCGAACAGGGCGTCGACCTTGCCGGTGCGCAGCGACGGAATGCGGTTGGCGACGGCAAGCGGCACGAACTCCACTTTCAAGCCGAGATAATCCGCAAACCCTCTGGCCAGGTCGGCATCGTAGCCTTCCTGCACGCCGGAGGAATTGATGAAGCCCCAGGGCGCGTTGTCACCCTGAATGCCGATTACGATCTTGCCGCTGGATTTTGCCTCTTCCAGCGTCCGGGCGTCTGCCCCTGCGGGTGTCAGGATCGGCAGCAGCGCTGCCAATCCGACTGCGAGGGCCGTCCGCCAACGTATCTTTGTCTCAAAGATTCCCATTGGTTACTCCTCCCAATATACCTGTCCCGATCCTTCACTTCACGGTGAAAGGAATGTCCGGCAGGCTTTCCGGGAAAGCGGGAACTTCGCGCTTCATCCACTTGTCGTAGATCTTGGCCAGCTGGCCGTCCGATTTGATCTTGTCGAGGAAGGCGTTGACGGTTTCGTTCCAGTCCTTTTCACCCGGCCGGGTGCCGGCGCCGTTATAAAGCGTCGTGAGATCGAATTTCGGCTCGTATTTGCCTTCGGCCGCCTTGTTCAGCCGGTCACCATAAAACTGGTTGCCGCCGATGACCTCGACCTGACCAGAGATGAGTGCCTGAATATTGGCGGCATCATCGTCGAAGCGCAGGATGTTTGCTTTCGAGCCGGCGCCTGCCGTGATCGAGGTGTCCATAGCGCTCGACTTCGGCACACCGACGGCCACGCCGGTCAGATCGTCATAGCCGGTAATCTTCTTGTCCTTGGGGCCATAAACGGAGAGCACGTTGCCGGCATAGGGCTTGGAATATTGAATAGTCTTGGCGCGCTCGGCGGTCATGCCCATGGTCGCGAACAAGAGGTCGACCTTGCCGGTCAAAAGTGCCGGGATGCGGTTGGCCACGGCGAGCGGCACGAATTCCACCTTGACGCCGAGATAGTCGGCAAAGGCCTTGCCGATATCGGCATCGAGACCATCCTGCACGCCGCTGGAATTGACGAAGCCCCATGGCGAATTATCGCCCTGAATGCCGATGACGACCTTGCCCTTGGCCTTGGCCTCTTCCACCGTGGCGGCGGAAGCATCGACCGGCGCGACAAAGGGCAGGGCGACGGTTGCCGCGGCGAGCGCGAGCAGCGCGCGGCGTGAGAATTTCATGTTGGTAGTTTTCATCTTTTGCTCCTCCTTACAAAGCTGATGAGATGATTTTTGACGATTAGCGGGATGCGGCCTGCAGCCGCTTTTCAACGCCGGCGCCCCACAGGGAAAGCGGCCAGCAGATCAGGAAATAGATGATGCCGACGATGGCGAAGACGGTGAGCGGACGGAACGTCTGGTTGGAGACGATCTGGCCGGCGCGCGACAGCTCGACGAAGCCGACGATTGCCGCAAGCGAGGTGCCCTTGATGAGCTGTACGAGGAAACCGATGGTGGCCGGCAGTGAAATCTTGAAGGCCTGCGGCAGAACCACGTCCTTCATGCGTGACACGTAATGCAGGCCGAGCGCATTGGCAGCCTCGGTCTGGCCCTTCGGCACTGCCTGGATGCCGCCGCGCCAGATTTCGCCGAGGAAGGCGCTGGCATGCAGGGTAAAGGCAATAGCGACCGCGATCCAGGCATCGACGTTGAGGCCCGCAAGCGCCACGCCGTAATAAACCACGAAAAGCTGCATCAGGAGCGGCGTGCCCTGGAAAACGGCGATGAAAGCCATGCTCGCGCGCTGGATTGCCGGGCTGTCCGCGACGCGGGCCAGCGCCACGCAAAGGCCGAAGACACCGCCGCCGATGAAGCCGATCAAGGTCAGCGCAAGGGTCCATTTCAGGCCTTGCATCAGGAAGAAGAGTTCGTTGGGACCGATTGATGCCATTGTCTTTTCCTCACTTGACCGGATAGCTGAAGGATGCACGCGAGATGAGCGCGAAAATGCCCATCATCAGCGAGGAAATGACCAGATAGAGCAGCGTGATCGAGAAATAGACCTCGAAGGAACGGAACGTATCTGCCTCGATCTTCTGCGCCACCGAGGTCAGTTCGTAAGCCGCAATCGAGGTGCAGACCGAGGTGGTCAGCGTCAGCATGATGAACTGGCTGGTGAGCGAGGGATAAACCGCCCGCAGCGCCGGCTTCAGGATGATATGACGGAAAATCTGCGCGCGGTGCAGGCCGAGCGCCAGTCCCGCCTCCACCTGGCCCTTGGGAATGGAATCGACGCCGCCGCGAATGATTTCAATCGCATAGGCGCCGCCGTTGAGAGCGAGCGCGATGATGGCAGTCACGGTCGGGTTGAGCTTGATGCCGATCTGCGGCAGGGCGAAGAAGATGAAGAATATCTGCACCAGAAACGGCGTGTTGCGGATGGCTTCCACAAAACCGATGACGAGCGCGCGCAGCAGCTTGAAGCGTGAACGGCGGGCAACGACGCCGAGAACGCCGATGACTGTCGCGAGCGACATGCCGGCAATCGCCAGGCCGATTGTCGCAAGACAGGCCAAAAGCAGCTCGGGCAGGCGCTCTATGACCGCCGAAAAATCGAGACTGTAAGACATTCTTCCTCCCAACCCGTTCGGGTCCGAACAGGCGTTTCGCCTTGTCCGCATTGCTCCGGAACCTTGCGGCGCCAAAGCCCTCCATTTTTGTCAGTTCCTGCCGCCGCAGGCTTTGAGCCTTCCTCACCGGCATGGTGTTAATCATAATGTTTGTACCAGTTAGTTCATTTTTGTGTCAAGCATTATGTCCGGTTAAAAAACAGCTTTCGCGCTGTTTTTTCATTTCTTGAATTTTCGAATAAAGTGTTTTTATCAATGACTAAGACGTGAAACCGCAAGCGCTTTCCACGCGCGGCCAACCCGCCTCCGGCACGCCGTCTGGCAGTGCCGGAAACCCCTTGATGCGATCAAAACGAACCCGCCTGCGGCTAGTTGCCGTTCGTACCGAGCCTGTCTATCTGCACTGCCAGCCGTTCGGCGATCAGCAGCGAGGCACCCGTTGCCGTCACCATTTGCGGAAGCGACAACCATTCCAGCATCCAGCCCGCGCCGGACCGTTCCTGTTCATGCACGAGCGACTGGTGCAGCGCGGAGATCTGCACGGCATTAAAGCGGGCAAGCGCCACCAGCGTTTCGGCATTGACCGGATTCTGCTTGTGCGGCATGGCAGAAGAACCGCCGCCGCCGGAGAGACGGATTTCCGTACCGAGCTCGGCCATCAGCGCAATATCCTGCCCGAACTTGCCGAGCGTCCCTGTCACGAGCGAGAGAATATTGCCGAATTCGGCGATGCCGTCGCGCTGGCTTTGCCATTGCTGTTTGTCAGCGAGACCGAGCCGCCTGGCGAGATCGGCCCGCACGGCTCCGGCAGTGTCGCCGAGCTTTTCCAGCGTTCCGGCCGCACCGCCGAATTGCAGGGCAAAACCGCTCTGCGCGAAGGTTTCCAGCCTGAGCAGGTGGCGCTCAAGCGGCGCGATCCAGCTTGCCGCGCGGTCGGCCACGGTTATTCCTATGGCAGCCTGCATGCGGGTGTAACCGGTGAGCGCATTATGGCCATCGCGGGAGGCGATGTCTCCGAGCGCATCGATGAGCTGGCCGAGCCGGGCAGCGATGATTTCCGTCGCCATTTTCAGCCGCAGCATCAGGCTGGTATCGATGACATCCTGGCTGGTTGCGCCGAAATGCACCTTTTCCGCCGCCTTGCCGGCGACGGCTGCCCGCATCTGCCGCACTAGTTCAGGCACCACCACGCCGTCTTTGGCGACGCCATGGCGAAGGGCGGTCATATCGGCGGCAAACTCCGAAAGCCCCGAGACGATCGCCTTCGCCACATCCTCGGAGATGATGCCGGTCCCCACTTGCGCCTGCGCCAGTGCCGTCTCGAAGCGGATCATGGCGTCGATATCCGCTTTTGCCGAAAAAAGCTCGACGATCTCGCTATCGCCGAAAAGGCCTGAGAGAAACGGATGCTCGAAGGGGGAAAGGCTCATTTCACTTGTCCGTTGGGCTCAGATATCGAAAAACACGGTTTCGCCTTCGCCCTGAAGGCGGATATCGAAACGATAGACGTTGCCTTCCTCCTTTTTGGCGACAAGCGTGGCGATGCGGCTTTTCTGCTCGATGCGGGCGAGAACCGGGTCGGCCGCATTGGCCTCCTGTTCCTCCGGGAAATACATGCGGGTCTGCAGGCCGATATTGATGCCGCGCGCGACGATCCAGAAGGTGATGTGCGGCGCCATCGGGCGGCCATCGCGGAACGGCACCGTGCCGGGCTTGATGGTCTCGAAGACGAATTCGCCGGTATCCATGTCACCCGGCGAGCGGCCCCAGCCGATGAAGTTCGGGTCGGCCTTGCCGCGGGTTTCGCTGGGGCTGTTGTAATAACCGTCGGTATCGGCCTGCCAGATTTCGATCAGCGCATCCTTCAGCGCCATGCCCGCACCGTCATAGACTGTGCCGCGCACGCTTATGCGTTCACCGCGGGCCTTGTCGTTATAAAGCGGACCGGAACCCAGATCCTTTTCGAACACGCCTTCGATGCCGACGAAATTCGGCGTGCAGCCGATATGTACATAGGGGCCTGCCGTCTGCGAGGCGGTTTCCTTGAAATAGTTGAGCGGCTGAACCATGGTCAGTTGCCCTCCATGCGGTTTTCGAAAAGGGTCGAGCGGCGGCCGCGCAGGACGATATCGAACTTATAGGCCAGCATGTCCATCGGCAGCGTCGCATTCATGTCCAGCGGCGCGATCAGTCTTTTGATGGCATCCTCATCCGGAATGGTCTTGACGATCGGACATTTCCAGATCAGCGGGTCGCCCTCGAAATACATCTGGGTGATCAGCCGCTGGGCAAAGCCGTGGCCGAAGACCGAGAAATGGATATGGGCCGGTCGCCAGTCATTGACACCATTCGGCCAGGGATAAGCGCCGGGCTGGATGGTCTTGAACCAGTAATAACCGTTCTCATCCGTGATCGTGCGGCCGACGCCGCCGAAATTCGGATCGATGGCGGCAAGGTAGCTTTCCTTCTTGTGGCGGTAGCGGCCGCCGGCATTGGCCTGCCAGAATTCCACCAGCGCGCCATCCACGCCGCGGCCACGCTCGTCCAGCACCCGGCCATGCACCAGAAGGCGCGGGCCGATGGGCATTTCGCCGGGGCGGGCATAGTTGAGGATGAGGTCGTTATCCAGCGGGTTCAGCATGCCATGGCCGAAGACGGGGCCGGTGATCTCGCTTTTTGTGCCTTCCAGCGAAATCAGCGCGCGTTGCGGCGAGCGCAGGATCGAGGTCTTGTAGCCGGGCGCATAGGCCAGCGGGTGAATATCGCGGTTGCGCGCGAAGAAGGGCCCGGTTTCAGGCGGCTGGTTGCTCATTTCGTCTCCTCCCCATCGCCAGAATTATCAGTGCCAGACTTATCAGGGGAACTATCGGCCTTCATGCTGGCCAGGGCAAGCTTGGCGATCTTGAAAGCGTGGTTGGCGGCGGGAACGCCGGCATAGATCGCCACATGCAGCAGCGCTTCGCGAATATCCGCCTCCGTGGCGCCGGTATTGACGGTGGCGCGCACATGCATGGCCAGTTCCTCATCCTGACCGAGCGCTGCGAGCAGGGCGATGGTGACCATCGAACGCTCGCGCTTCGTCCAGTGGTTGCCGGACCACACCGTGCCCCAGGCGGCCTCGGTGATGAGCTGCTGGAAGGGCTGGTCGAAGCCGGACGTCATGGTTTGCGCCCGGTCGACATGGGCGTCGCCCAGCACCGAGCGGCGGGTCTTCATGCCCTGTTCGAAACGTTCGTTCTTGTCGATATGGTCCGCCATCGGTCAATGCTCCGGCAAGGTCTTGAGAAAAATCGAGGCTGCCTGCGCATAAGCGAGCGGCTGTTCAAGGCAGGGGATGTGGCCGCAGCCGGCAAGGGTGACGAAGCGGCTTGCGGGGATGAGGCCCGCCAGCGACTGCACCAGTTCCGGCGGGGTGGAGCCGTCCTGATCACCCGCGATACAGAGCGTCGGCACGGCGATGCGCTCCGCCTCTTCGGTGAAATCCGCATCGCGGATGGCGGCGCAGGTGCCGCTATAACCCGCTTCCGGCTGTTGCGAGAGCATGTTGCGCGCGCCGGCATAGGCGGCATTCTCGGGCTGGCGGAAGGTGGGCGTGAACCAGCGCTCCATGACGGGGTCGACCAGCGAGGCGAGGCCATCGGCGGCGATCTTGTCGATGCGGGCATTCCACATCTCAGTCGTGCCGATCTTGTGAGCGGTATTGCTGAGCACCAGTGCCCGAACGAGATCGGGCCGGCGGGCATAAAGCCCCTGCGCAATCAGTCCGCCGACGGACAGGCCCCAGATGACGGCGCTTTTGACGCCGAGATGATCGAGAAGCGCAATCAGGTCACCGGCATGATCGTCGATGGAATAGGGAGCACGCCCGACGTCGGAAAGACCATGGCCGCGCTTGTCGTGCAGCACATAGGCATAGTCATCGCCAAGCGCCTCGATGACCGCATCCCAGATGCGGAAATCCGTGCCGAGCGAATTGATGAAGGCGATCACAGGCTTGCCGCTGTCCAGTCCCTTGACGCGATAATGGATCACAGTCTCGCCGCAGTGCAGAAAATGCATGGCATGCTCCTCCTGCGAAGAATATTGCAAGCCGGTTCCGGTTAAGTAAAATGACATTATCGATGAAAATCATAACCACTGGATTATATGAGCGATGGTCGATCAGCGTATCAAGTTCCGCCACCTGCAGACCTTCGTGGAGGTGGCGCGCCAGAAAAGCGTTATCCGCGCTGCGGAAATCCTGCATGTCAGCCAGCCGGCGGTGACGAAGACCATTCGCGAACTGGAAGAGATTCTCGGCGTGTCGCTGTTCGACCGGGAGGGGCGCGGCATTCGCATCAGCCGTTATGGCGAGGTCTTTCTGCGCCATGCCGGTGCGACGATGACGGCGCTGCGACAGGCGGTCGATTCGGTCTCGCAGGAGGCGGCGCGTGCCGGTCCTCCCGTCCGGGTCGGCGCCCTGCCCACGGTTTCGGTGCGGATCATGCCGCAGGCGATGGCCGGTTTTCTGGCGGAAAAGACCGGCAGCCCGGTGAAGATCGTGACGGGCGAAAACGCCGTGCTTCTGGAGCAGCTGCGCGTCGGCGATCTAGACCTCGTCGTTGGGCGTCTCGCCGCGCCGCAGAAAATGGCGGGCTTTTCCTTCGAACATCTCTATTCGGAGAAAGTGCGTTTCGTGGTGCGCGCCGGCCATCCGCTTTTATCACCGGGTCTTTCGGTGTTCGATCACCTGCATGAATATCCGGTGCTGATGCCGACACGGCAATCGGTGATTGGCCCTGTCGTCGAGCAGTTCCTGATCGCCAACGGCGTTCCGGCCCTGCCGATCCGTATCGAAACCGTGTCCGACGCCTTCGGCCGCGCCTTCCTGCGCACCAGTGATGCGATCTGGATCATCTCGGAAGGCGTGGTGGCAGCGGATGTGGCCGATGGCATTCTGGCCATCCTGCCGGTGGAGACCGGCGATACCAGCGGCCCGGTGGGGCTGACGGTGAGGGCCGATACGCAGCCCTCGTTGCCGCTGTCGCTGCTGATGCAGGCTATTCGCGAGGCGGCGGGTGAGCTGCTGGATGGGAGGGCGGAGGCTGCCTCTCAGTAAGGAAGCCCCACATAATTCTCCGCAAGCGCCGTGGAAGCGGCGCGCGATTGCACGAGATAATCCAGTTCGGCCTCCTGGATGCGCTGGCCGAAATCCTCCGTATCGGGAAAACGATGCATCATCGTCGTCATCCACCATGAGAAGCGGACGGCCTTCCAGACGCGCGAAAGCGCCTTCTGCGAATAGGCATCGATGCCGGCTTCAGATTTTTCGCGATAAAACTCGATCAGCGCCTCGCTCAGATAATGCACGTCGCTGGCGGCGAGGTTGAGGCCCTTGGCGCCCGTCGGCGGCACGATATGGGCAGCGTCGCCTGCGAGGAACAGCCGACCAAACCGCATTGGCTCGCTGACGAAGGACCGGAGCGGCGCGATGGATTTCTCAAAGGATGGACCGGTCGCCATTTCATCCGCATGGTTTTCCGGCAGGCGGCGGCGGATTTCATCCCAGAAACGCTCGTCGCTCCAGTCTTCCGGCCGGTCATCCAGTGAACATTGTATATAATACCGGCTGCGTGTGTGCGAGCGCATGGAACAGAGGGCAAAACCGCGCGGATGGTTGGCATAGATCAGTTCGTGGTTGACGGGCGGCACGTCGGCGAGAATGCCGAGCCAGCCGAAAGGATAGACCTTCTCGAATTCCTTGATCGCGCCTTGCGGCACGGATTTGCGGCTGACCCCGTGGAAACCATCGCAACCGGCGATGAAATCGCAATCGATCCGGTGGGTTACGCCGTCTTTCTGATAGGTGACATAGGGGCTTGCGCCATCGAAATCATGCGGTTGGACATTGGCGGCGTCGTAGATGGTCACAAGGTTTGCCGCCTCGCGCACATCCATCAGATCATGGGTGACCTCGGTCTGGCCATAAACCATCACGCGTTTACCGCCCGTCAGATCAAACAGATCGATACGGTGGTCGCGACCATCGAAGGTCAGCGAAAAACCGTCATGCGGCAGGCCTTCGCGGTGCAGGCGCTTGTCCGCGCCAACCTTTTCCATCAGCTGCACCGTGCCTTCCTCCAGCACGCCGGCGCGGACACGGCCGAGGATGTAATCCTTGCTGACCCGGTCGAGAATGGCGGTCTCTACGCCGGCTCTCGCCAGAAGCTGGCCCAGCAGCAGCCCCGATGGGCCGGAGCCGATGATGACGACCTGTGTACGCATTGTTTCCTCCCGAACTTGTCTCCGGTCAAGAAATTGACCAAGGCCGGTCACAAGCTCAATGGACTTTCCGGCCCGTAAATTGCACAATCCGACCATCGGACGGAGGAGCGGGGTGGGATGCGGGTAACTGCCAATGAAGGGCTTTATGGCGAAGAAGGCGTACAGGGCACCGATTTTCGCTTCCATTGCGAGACGCTTTTTTCGCGAAGCAGCCTGCACCGCTTTGAAATCGGTCTGCACCGTCATGCCGCCTTTCTGCAAATCTTGTACATTTTTGGCGGTGAGGGCGATGCGTTGCTGGAGGGTCGCATCGAGCCGATCCGCCCGCCGGTCGCCATCATCGTGCCGCCGGGTTTTGAACATGGCTTCCGTTTTTCACGCGATATTGGCGGGGTGATCGTCACCATGCTGCCGGGAGCGCTGCCGGCGTCGGTGCAGGCGCTTTTGCTGCGGAATTTCCAGCAGCCGGTGCTTGTGCCCTTGCGGGATTTTACTGAGAAAGAGGGTCTGCGCAGCGGTTTCGAACGGATTTCCACGGAATATGAGGCGCGCGAGATCGGTCGCGATGCGATGATCGAAGGCCAGCTCGCCACCTTGGTTGCGCTTCTTTCACGGGCGGCGCGACCGCTTTTGGAAACCAGCGGCGAGGGCCTTGCTGAGCAGCGTTTCGAACGGTTGCTCTCGCTGATTGCCCGCCATATCCGCGAGCCGCAAAAAGCCGGATTTTATGCAGGGAAACTCGGGCTTTCCGAAACCCACCTTAACCGGCTCGTCCGTTCGGTTTCCGGCCTCAGCCTGCAACGGCTGATCGCTAAGCGTCAGATCGAGATCGCCCAGCAGGAGCTGATCTTTACGGTCTCCAGCGTGCAGATGATCGCCGAAGGGCTGGGTTTTGCCGATCCCGCTTATTTCAACCGCTTCTTCAGGCGGGAGACCGGCATGACGCCCCGCACCTGGCGTCTCGCCGAACAGCGCAAAATGGGTGATATGGGCGCGCGGCTGACACCGCCTCAGTCTCAGACCAGCATTCTCGCCAGTTCCCGCTGAACGGAGAGAAGCGCCGGCAGATAACGCTCCACCAGATCTTCCATTGAGGCGACTGAAGCGGCAAGCCCGACATTGAGCGCAGCAACCGTCTGGCCACGCACATTTTTCAGCGGTACGGCGATGGAGCGAAGACCAATCTCCACTTCCTGATCGATCAGCGCATAACCGCGATGGCCGGTCACCTCGATTTCGGCGAGCAGAGCTTCCATGTCGGTGATCGTCTTTTCCGTGCGGGCGACCAGCCGGGAGGCTTCGAGAATATCGCGCTGCCGCTCGGGTAGCTGCACGGAAAGAAGAACGCGGCCCATCGAGGTGCAATAGGCGGGCAAGCGCGACCCCGGCATCAGTGCAATCGACATCACCCGCTGCTGCGCGGCGCGAGCCACATAAACGATTTCGGTCTCGTCCAGAATCGAGACGGAGGTGCTCTGGCCGATTTCTTCCGAGAGGTGGTCGATAAGCGGCTGCACGATCTTCGGCAGCGGCATGGTGGCAAGACAGCCGGTGCCGAGCCGCAGCACCTTCGGTGTCACGGTGAAGAATTTGCCGTCATAGGCGGCATAACCAAGCTCCGAAAGCGTCAGCAGACAGCGGCGCGTCGTGGCGCGGTCCAGCCCGGCGATCTCCGCCGCATCTGAAATCGACAATCGCGGCCGCTCGGCGCTGAAAGCCTCGATGACCCGCAATCCCTTGGCGAGACCGCCCATCATGTCTCTTTCGCTGACGGCCATGCCTAAGCTCCATTTTGTGCGATATACGAACAAAAATCATATAACGCACAAAATCCTTGCCGTCGATGCAATTTCGGCTTTACCTCATGGCCACGCAGCCTTGCCGGTCCATCCGCTTGGCTGGATGGAGGTTTTGAGAATGGACAAGACAATCAAGAGCGCCGAAGAGGCGCTTTCCAGCATCGGTGACGGTGCGACGATCATGATCGGTGGTTTCGGCGGCTCCGGCGCGCCGATCGAGCTGATCCACGCGCTGATCGACAGGGGACCGAAGAACCTCACAGTCATCAACAACAATGCAGGCAATGGCCGCATCGGCATCGCGGCGATGATTGATGCCGGCATGGTCAAGAAGATGATCTGTTCGTTTCCGCGCTCTTCTGATCCGCGTGCCTTTACAGACCGGTATCTGGCCGGCGAGATCGAGCTGGAACTGGTGCCGCAGGGCACGCTCGCCGAGCGCATCCGCGCCGGTGGTGCGGGTATCCCGGCCTTCTACACCCCGACGGGCTTCGGCACGGAACTGGCTGAAGGCAAGGTCATCGCGGAATTTGACGGCCGCTCTTATGTGCAGGAACGCTGGTTGAAGGCGGATTTTGCCATCGTCAAGGCGGAGCTTGGCGATACCTATGGCAACCTCACCTACAACAAGGCAGGGCGCAATTTTAACCCGCTGATGTGCATGGCCGCGAAGACCACCATCGCGCAGGTCTCCAAGATCGTCGCTGCCGGCGAGATCGACCCGGAGCATGTCGTGACGCCAGGCATTTTCGTGAACGGCGTCGTGGAAATCCCCGATCCGCAACAGGAAGAAGTTCTCATTCGTGCGGGAGTAGCCTACGCATGACCCAGACCATCGACACCCGCGAAGACATCAAGCTCTCCAACGCCCAGATCGCCTGGCGCGCGGCGCAGGACATCGAGGACGGCGCCTATGTCAATCTCGGCATCGGCTTTCCGGAAATGGTGGCGCGCTACCAGCCGCCCGGCCGTCAGGCGATTTTCCATACCGAAAACGGCATTCTCAATTTCGGCGAAGCGCCGCCGGAAGGTGAAGAGGACTGGAACCTCATCAATGCCGGCAAGAAGGCCGTGACGCTGAAACCCGGTGCCGCCTTCTTCCACCATGCCGACAGCTTCGCCATGGTGCGCGGCGGGCATCTCGATGTGGCGATCCTCGGGGCCTATCAGGTGGCGCAGAATGGCGATCTCGCCAATTGGCGCGTCGGTTCCAAGGGCGTGCCGGCCGTCGGCGGGGCCATGGATCTGGTGCATGGAGCCAAGCAGGTTTTTGTCATCACCGAACATGTCACCAAGAACGGCGAACCGAAACTGGTGGAAAAATGCGCTTTCCCGTTGACCGGCGTTGGCTGCATCACCCGCATCTATACCAGCCATGCGGTCATCGACGTGGTGGATGGCCGTTTCGTGCTGCGTGAAAAACTGCCGGCAATGACATCAGAGGAATTGCAGGCCATGACCGGAGCGCCTTTGGCGGTCGATGGCGAGGTCGCCGATCTCGTCGCCCCGGAACTTTAAGGAAAAACCGATGACCGACGCATTCATCTGCGACTATATCCGCACGCCCATCGGCCGCTTCGGCGGCGCGCTCTCCTCCGTGCGGGCCGACGATCTCGGCGCGGTGCCGCTGAAGGCGCTGATGGAACGCAATCCTTCCGTCGACTGGGAGGCCGTCGAGGATGTGATCTTCGGCTGCGCCAACCAGGCGGGCGAGGACAACCGCAATGTGGCGCGCATGTCGCTGCTGCTTGCCGGCCTGCCGGTTTCCGTGACCGGAACGACGATCAACCGGCTGTGCGGCTCGGGCATGGATGCCGTCATCGCGGCCGCCCGCGCCGTCAAATCGGGTGAGGCGGAACTGATGATCGCCGGCGGCGTGGAAAGCATGAGCCGTGCGCCCTTCGTTCTGCCCAAGGCCGAGAGCGCCTTCTCGCGCAATGCTGAAATCTATGACACCACCATCGGCTGGCGTTTCGTCAACCCGCTGATGAAGGCGCAATATGGCGTCGATTCCATGCCGGAAACGGGCGACAATGTCGCCGTCGATTATCAGGTCTCGCGTGAGGATCAGGATGGCTTTGCGGTGCGCAGCCAGCAGAAGGCGGCGGATGCGCAGGCCAATGGCCGTCTCGACAAAGAGATCGTCTCGGTGACGATCCCGCAGCGCAAGGGCGATCCGCTTGTCGTCTCCAAGGACGAACATCCGCGCGCGACCAGTCTCGAAGCGCTGGCGAAGCTGAAGCCGGTGAACAAACGCGATGGCGCGACGGTGACGGCGGGCAACGCATCTGGTGTCAATGACGGCGCGGCCGCGCTCATCATCGCGTCGGCGGAAGCGGCGAAGAAATACGGTCTCACCCCCATCGCCCGCATCCTCGGCGGTGCCGCGGCCGGCGTGCCGCCGCGCGTCATGGGTATCGGCCCGGCCCCGGCCTCTGCGAAGCTGCTGGCCCGGCTCGAGTTGAAGCAGGAGCAGCTCGATGTGATCGAGCTGAACGAGGCCTTCGCCAGTCAGGGCCTTGCGACGTTGCGTCAACTTGGCATTGCTGATGACGATGCGCGGGTGAATGCCAATGGCGGCGCAATTGCGCTTGGCCATCCGCTCGGCATGTCGGGTGCCCGCATTGCCGGCACGGCGGCGCTGGAGCTTTCGCTCACCGGCAAGCGGTTGGCGCTCGCCACCATGTGCATCGGTGTCGGGCAGGGTATTGCCGTGGCGCTGGAGCGGGTCTGACGAGATCAGCGGCATTCGGTATCGGGATAGGGGGCGAATGCTGCTGTAAAAGGCTATGAACGCCGCTGCCGCAGTTTCATTACGGTGGTTGGGCCGTTCAGGCCGCTGGCCGACGATTTGCTTGCGTTGGCCCATACCATACCACCCCATTCTCCTCATTCCCGTGCTTGTCACAGGCATCCAGCCGACGCGCGTCTGCGCCGTGAAGAGACTCCTTCAGTCCAAGGATTTGGGCTGGCTGGATTCCTGTGACAAGCACAGGAATGAGGGAGAAGGCGTGGTATGCTAGTCGTATTGGCTAGTCGTGATGGACTGGTGAAGCAGAAACTGTTCAAGCGGCGGCGGATCGGAATTTTTGCCGCGACGCTCCCCGCCATATCCCTTCGCCATGTTGGATTCCATCATCATCCGTGACATGTTTTGCAAGAGATGACAGGAATCTTTCCGCCTGCGGGAGCCAACATGAAGCGTCCAACCATCACCGATGTCGCAAAATCCGCCGGCGTCAGCGTCGCCACCGTTGACCGGGTGCTGAACGGCCGCCTGCCGGTGCGGGAGGAAACCGCGCGGCGGGTGTTCGAGGCGGCGGAGAAGATCGGTTTTCATGCCGCCAACATCATTCGCCAGCGCATGCTGGCCGATATGCCGTCCTATAGTCTCGGCATCATCCTGCGCAAGGAACGGCATGCCTTCTACCAGACCTTCGCCGACGAGCTGGAGTTTGCGGCGCGCAATATCCGGGATCGGCACCTCACCTTGCGCATCGAATTCGCCCAGTCCGGCGAGCCGGGCGAGCTTGCAGCCCTGTTGACCGGCATGAAGGGCCGCGTGCAGGCGGTGGCCGCAACCGGGCCGGACCATCATGATGTCACGGCCGCCGTCGAGGCGCTGAAGGCCAAGGGCATACCAACGTTTTCGTTGCTCTCCGATTTTGCCCAGGGCGTGCGGGAAGCCTATCTCGGTGCCAACAACATGAAGGTCGGGCGCACGGCGGCGTGGATGATTTCCCGGCTGGCGCGCGGCAAGGGCAAGGTGCTTCTTCTCCTCGGCGGCCACCGTTTCCACGGCCATTCGCTGCGCGAAACCGGGTTTCGCAGCTACATGCGCGAATATGCGCCGGAATTCGAGGTAATGGACGCATTGATCACGCTGGAAACACGCCGGCTGACCTATGAACTGGTCATGGACACCATCGCCAAGCACCGGGATCTCGTCGGCATCTATTGCGTCGGCGGCGGCATGGAGGGGGTGATCGAGGCCCTGCAGCAGGAAAACCGGCAGGAAAACATCGTCTGTCTGGTGAATGAACTCACCCCCGAATCCCGTCAGGCGCTGTTGGAACGGCGCATCAGCGGCGTCTTCCAGACCCCGCTTCGCGAACTCTGCACCGACCTTCTGGCCACCATGGTTCACACGATCGAACATGGCATGGCGGAAACGCCGGGACAGCGTTTCGTGCCCGCGCATCTGTGGGTTCCTGAGAGCCTGTGATGGTTTGATAGATTCCATCATAAACCCGGCGCCTGTTTCTATCATGCTTGATGGTTTTGCGTGCTGCTGATGCGTTGACGCCGCGACCGGACTAGGAAATCTTGGCCGCCTGTGGAGCGGGCAGGAGGCCGACCTTCACGACACTAGATTATTTCAGGGTTGCTTGACGCCGCGGATTTTCCTTTGCGGCGAAGGGGCAGCTTTTTGCCGGAAAGCCATGACAGCGCGAAATGCGCGAGAGGGCGCAACCGGTTCTTTTCAAAGGGGTTTGGAGGAGAACGACATGAAAAGACATTTCGCAATTGCAGCTTTCGCCGCGATGCTGGCAACGGGCGCATCGGCGCAGACCGTCGGGGTTTCGATGGCCCTGTTCGACGATAATTTCCTGACGGTGCTGCGCAACGGCATGATCGATTATTCCAAGGGTATGAACGGCGTTTCGCTGCAGGTTGAGGATGCGCAGAACGATGTCGGCAAGCAGCTGAGCCAGGTGCAGAATTTCGTTGCAGCCGGCGTCGATGCCATCATCGTCAATCCGGTCGACACGGACGCGACCGTAGCACTTTCGCAGGCCGCAGCCGCCGCCGGCATTCCGCTTGTCTATGTCAACCGCCAGCCGGTCAATCTCGACAGCCTGCCGGACAAACAGGCCTTTGTCGCCTCCGATGAAAAGCAGTCGGGCACCCTGCAGACGCAGGAAGTCTGCCGGCTGTTGAAGCAAGCGGGCAAGACGGACGCCAAGGCCGTGGTGATGATGGGCGAGCTTTCCAACCAGGCGGCGCGCATGCGCATGCAGGATATCAAGGATGTGGTCGCCACGCCCGATTGCGGCTTCATCAAGCTCGTCGAGGAACAATCCGCCAACTGGTCGCGCACGCAGGGCTCGGATCTGATGACCAATTGGCTTTCAGCCGGCGTTGAGTTCGATGCCGTCATTTCCAACAATGACGAGATGGCCATCGGCGCCATCCAGTCGCTGAAGGCGGCGGGCCGGTCGATGGACAGCGTCATCATCGCTGGCATCGACGCCACGCAGGACGCGCTTGCCGCCATGGCGGCGGGTGATCTGGATGTGAGCGTTTTCCAGAATGCCGCAGGCCAGGGTACGGGTGCGCTGGATGCAGCGCTGAAACTCGCCAAGGGCGAAACCATCGACAAGAAGGTCTTCGTTCCCTTCGAACTGGTCACGCCTAACAACCTGAAGAACTATCAGGCCAAGAACTGAGCCATGGCCACGCCGAGGCGACTTCCCCGCTCCCGGGGAGTGCCGCCGGGCAGGCCGAACGCGCCGGAGCCGGCAGGATGGCCGGCTCCGGCGACACGACATGAAGCAACCAGCGGCGATTTCCGCGGGAGGAAACCTTGAAAAAACTATTGATGGCGACGGCACTCAGCATTTTCGCGACACCGACCCTTGCCGAAACCCGCATCGCAGTCTCGATGACGTCTTTCGACAATCCGTTTCTGACGATCCTGCTCAACGGCATAAGGGCCGAGGCCGGGCGCGATAAAAACATCGAGCTTCTGGTCGAGGATGCCCAGCTTGATCCGTCAAAGCAGCTTAATCAGGTGCAGAATTTCATCGCCAATGGTGTCGATGCGATCATCGTCAATGCCGTGGATGGCGATGCGACTGCCGCAATCACCAAAGCCGCGTCCGCTGCGAAAATTCCGCTCGTTTATGTGAACCATCCGCCGGCCGAACTGGAAACCGGCCTGCCTGATGGAACGGCCTTTGTCGGTTCCAACGAACTCGATTCCGGCACCATGGAAGCCGAAGCTGCCTGCAAGCTGATGGGCGGCAAGGGCAAGGCCGTCATCCTGATGGGGCCATTGGAAAATCACGCGGCGCTGGTGCGTACCAAGGATGTCGAAACGGTATTTTCCAAATCGGACTGCAAGATCGAAATCCTCGAAAAGCAGACGGCGAACTGGAGCCGCACGCAGGCGCAGGACCTTGTCTCCTCCTGGCTGACGGCGGGTATCCAGTTCGATGCCGTTATCGCCAATAATGATGAAATGGCGATAGGCGCCGCGCAGGCCCTCAAGGCAGCGGGCGTTTCCATGAAGGATGTCGTCATTGCCGGCATCGACGCCACGCCGGACGGTCTTGCTGCCATGCAGGCCGGAGACCTCGATATCACCGTCTACCAGAATGCGACGAAGCAGGGTGAGGTCTCCGTCCAGACGGCGGTGAAGGCCGCTGCCGGGCAAAGCACGGAAAAGACGCTCTGGGTGCCTTTCGAACTCGTCACACCGGAAAATATGTCCGCCTACGCGAAATAAGCCCCGGGGCTTCGGCCCCGGTCCGTTTATCACTCCACTGGAAACACCATGAAACATACGCTCGATCCACACATGTTCCGGCACCTCTCCTTGTCTGAGACCTGCCGCAAGGTCGCAGACCTCGGTTATGACTACGTCGAACTTTCGCCGCGCCCGGATTTCCTCTCCTGGTGGACACGACCGAAGGTCTATCCCGAACGGGTCGCTGAATTCAAAAAGGCGTTGAAGGACCATGGTGTCGGTCTCGCCACGCTGCAGCCCATGTATCGCTGGGCAAGCCCCTATCCGGACGAATGGGAGGTGGCGATCGACAACTGGAAACGCGCCATCGAGATTGCCGTCGAGATGGAATGCCCGATGTTCGTTTCGGAATTCGGCCGCGGTGGCTCGCCGGAGCGCAGCCTCAACGACCGTTCCGGCCTGCATCGCCCGGAAACCTGCGAGGCGCAGTTCTTCCGCGCCATGGATATTCTGGTGCCGATCCTCGAGCGGGAAGGGCTGGTGCTGTCGCTGGAGGCGCATCCCGAAGACTGGCTCGAGGAAATCGCCCCGGCCATCGACATCATCAAGACCATCAATTCCAAGGCGGTGAAGGCCTCTTTCATCGCGCCGCACACGTTCTTTTACGGGCCGGACATGGTGGCGAACCTGCGCGCGACCGAGGGCCATCTGGTGCATGTGCGCCTTGCCGATACCTATGACCACAACAAGTCGTCGCAGCTGCGTTATATCGTCAATCCGCCCGGCTCGAAGGTCCGAGTGCATCAGCATACCGATTTCGGCCAGGGCGAGATCGACTGGGAAACATTCTTTGCGACGCTTGCCGACATGAAATTCGATGGCGTGCTGTCGAACTGCGTCTTTGCCTGGGAAGACCGCGTCGATGAAAGCGCGCGGTTCATGCTCAGCGAAACCCGGCGATACGTCGCCAAATACTGGAAATGAGGTTTTTCAGATGACTGTGAGAATTGGTGTCGTCGGCACCGGCGCAATCGGGCGTGATCACGCCCGCCGTATCAACAAGGTTCTCGGCGGCGCGAAGATCGTTGCGCTCAGCGACGTCAATCGCGCCTCGGCCGAGGCGGTCAAAAACGACATCGCCCCGGATGCCGCCATCTTCGCCACCGGCGAGGAACTGATCGCATCGCCCGATGTGGATGCCGTGCTCGTCACGTCATGGGGCGCAACCCATGAGCAATATGTGCTGGCAGCCATCGCCGCCGGCAAACCGTGCTTCTGCGAAAAGCCGCTGGCGACAACGGCGGAAGGTGCAGGACGCATCGTCGACGCCGAGGTGGCGCATGGCAAGCGGCTGGTTCAGGTGGGCTTCATGCGCCGTTATGATGCTGGTTACGTGGCGCTGAAACAGGCCGTGGACAGCCGGATCGGCGCGCCGATCATGGTGCATGCCGCCCACCGCAACCCGACGGTTCCGGAGCAATATGTCACGCCCATGGCGATTCACGACACGATGATCCATGAGATCGACGTGCTGCGCTGGCTGCTTGACGATGACTATGTTTCGGCCCGCGTCCTCTTTCCCCGCTCCGCCGCCCGCAGCCATGCGAAGCTGAAGGACCCGCAGATCGTCATTCTGGAAACCGCCAAGGGTACGATCATCGACGTCGAAATCTTCGTCAATTGCCACTACGGCTATGATATCCAGTGCCAGGTGGTGGGTGAGGACGGCATTGCCAGCCTGCCGGAGCCGATGTCGGTGCAGACGCGCCTCGGGGCCAAGCTGCAAAACGATATCCTCACCGACTGGAAGGATCGCTTCGTCGCCAGCTATGATGTGGAGTTGCAGGACTTCATCAATGCTGCGGCAAAGGGAACGGCGTCCGGACCGAATTCCTGGGACGGCTACGTGGCCGCCATCACCTCCGACGCCTGCGTGGCCGCGCAGGAGACACAAGGGGCGGCCGTCGCAATCGAACTTCCCACCCGTCCGGCCCTTTATCAGTGAGGTCTTTCATGCGTTTTGCCATCAACCACATCACCGCGCCGAAGCTTTCCCTTGAGGCGTTCTTCGCAACCGCCCGTGAACTCGGCCTCACCGAAGTCGAAATCCGCAACGACCTGCCTGATATCGTCGGCACGACGGATCCGGTCGCGGTGAAGGCGGCGGCCGAAAAGGCTGGCGTGACGATCATCTCGATCAACGCGCTTTATCCCTTCAACGTCTGGTCGGGCGACCTGCCGGAGCGGGCCGTCGCCATGGCTGATTATGCGGCGGCAAGCGGCGCGAAGGCGCTCGTCATGTGCCCGCTCAATGACGGCACGGCCGTCTCTTTCGACGATCTCGTCACGGCGCTGAAGGCCATGAAGCCGATCCTCGAGGAACGCGGCCTGACCGGCCTTGTCGAGCCGCTCGGCTTCCCGGTGTCCTCGCTGCGCACCAAGGCCGAGGCCGTGAGGGCAATCGATGCGGCCGGCGGTGGTGATGTCTATAAGCTGGTGCATGACACCTTTCACCATCACCTTGCGGGCGAGACCGAGTTCTTCCCCGAACGCACCGGCCTCGTCCACATTTCCGGCGTCACCGACCCCGCCGTCTCCGTCGCCGACATGCTGGACGCCCACCGTGTTCTCGTGGATGGCGACGACCGGCTCGAGAATATCGCGCAGATCAGGACGCTGGAGGCGGCCGGTTACAAGGGGCCTTACAGCTTCGAGCCCTTCGCGACGGAAGTGCATGAGTTGAAGGACCCGTTGGCTGCCGTGAAGGACAGCATCGACCATATCTCCCAGGCGCTCTGACCGCCTTACCGCCCGCAGCTTGCTGCGGGCGGTGCTTTTGGCCAGGTGATGGCAAAAACCCAAAGAAATCAATTCCGCATTTACGGATGTTACTGTAGTCTTCCGCTAACGAGAGAGCAGCAAACAGGCACGGCTATTCTTCAGATCGACTGCGCGGCGCAGGCTTTCTGCCCGAACCGTCCGAAGAAGAGTGGTTGAATTTCCCCTATATGAAAGCGGATAGGAAAACGACGCTTAAGGATGTGGCGCGGGAGGCGAATGTTTCGCTGAGCACCGCTTCGCATGCCATCAACGGCACCGCGCCCTTGACCACGCAGGTTCGCGAACGGGTGCTGGAGGTGGCCCGCACGCTCGGTTATCTCGAAAACCGCCGGCAGAAGGCGACCATCGCCACCCTGCGCGTCGTGCTTCTGGCCATGACCAATGACGCCGCACCGCAGAGCGACCTCAACATGGTCAGCTGGACGATGCTGAACGGTTTTCGGCGCGAATGCGAGCGGCGCGGCATTCGCATCGTTCCCTATGTCAGCGCGACGAGCCGGATTGATCCGGTCGCGGTGGTGGCGGCTGCGGATGGAGACAATGTCGATGGGATCGTGGTTCTCAACGATGACAGGTCGCAACTGGTCGAGGCGCTGTCGGCGCTTGGCCGGCCAGTGGTGCTTATCAATGGTGAAGACCCGGCCATGATCGTTGACACGGTGACGGCGGAAAACCGTTTTGGCGCGCGGCTCGGCATCGAACATCTGCTATCGCTCGGGCATCGCAATATCCTGCATATCACCTGGAAGGGGCGCACGACAATCCGCCGTCGTTATGATGGATACAGCGACGCCTATCTCGCGGCGGGCCTTGCCGTGCCTTCGGACATGGTTGTCGAGGTGGAAAGCTTTGAGCCGCAATGGGGTGAGGCCGCCATTCGCCGGCTGCTCGCCGAGGAACGCCCGCTCCGAAACGCGACGGCGATCTTCTGCGCCGCTGACAATCTGGCGCTCGGCTGTCTGAAGGCGCTGACGGAGGCTGGAATCCGGGTGCCGGATGACGTCTCGGTGCTGGGTTTCGACGATATCATGCCGGCGGCCTTCAGCGCGCCGCCGCTCAGCACCATCCAGCTGCCGGCCGACCGGTTGGGCGGTGCGGCGCTTGCGCTGCTGGAGCAGCGGCTGGTGGCGGCCGATCCGACGCGCCCGGCGCACCGGCTGGAACTCGGTTGTCGGCTGGTGTTAAGGGGCAGTATCGCGCCGCCGCCGAGATAGGGTGTTGGAGTGTCGCCTTGTGCTGGCGGCTGAATAGACGCCAGCCGATTAATTCTCACGTCATTCCGGCCTCGAGCCGAAATCTAGCCAGCCCAAATCCTTGGGCTGAAAGGACTCTTCTCGCCATGCAGACGCGCGTCGGCTGGATCCCTGCTCAAGGCCGGGATGACGGAGGAGGGGACGGGCCTGCGCCATCCCAATCGCCTACGGGCTGTGGTTTTACCACAAGCCGCAATGCTCCCCTTACTTCATCCCCGTGCCGGCAATGCCTGTCGTGATGTAGCGCTGCAGGAACAGGAACACGACGGTGACGGGTGCCAGGCTGAGGAAGGTCATGGCGAGGATATAGTGCCATTGCACCGAGAACTCGCCCTGGAAGGCGTTAAGCCCCACCTGCAGCGTGAAGTTTTCGCGGCTGCTGAGAACGATCAGCGGCCAAAGGAAGTCGTTCCAGCGCCACAGCACAGAGAAGATCGCGAGGACCGCGAGTGCGGGTGCCGTGAGCGGCAGGATGATGCGCCAGAAGATGCGGAATTCGCTGGCGGCATCGACGCGCGCCGCCTCGATCAGCTCGTCGGGAATGGTCAGCATATATTGCCTGAGCAGGAACACGCCCGTCGGCGTGGCGACGGTGGGAATGATGACGCCCCAGAGATTGTCAACGAGGCCGACGCCGACGATGACGAGATAGGCCGGCACCATGACGACGGTGAGCGGGATCATCAGGGTGGAGATGATCAGCACGAAGATCGCTTTTTCGCCACGGAAGCGGTATTTCGAGAGTGCGAAGGCAGCCATGGCGTTGACGATCAGCGTCAGGACCGTTGCGACGAAGGTGACGAAGACCGAGTTCTTGAGGAAGGTCAGGAAGCTGAACTGCGTCAGCGGATCGGTGAAGTTCTCCGTCGCGATGGTCAGTTTCTGAACCGGCGTTATCTCGCGTGTGTCGACGCTGACGGGAGGGCCGGGATTGGCCGGATCGACCATCTGGGCTTTCAGGCCGACGCGGCGGACCATGGCCATGTCCCGCTCAGCGCCGTCGATGGTCGCTTTCCACAGGCTGAGCGGCTTGTCGTAACCCTGAACCTCCACCTGCACGGCGGCGCGGGGCAGAAGGCTCGGCGGAAATCTTGTGATCTCGGCTTCCGGTTTCAGCGATGACATGGCGGCCCAGACGACCGGGATGAGGACGGCGAGCGTGCCGCCGATGAGCCAGACCCAGGAGAGGATATCGGTGAGGCCAATCCGGCCGGGGCGGCGGGTGCGCGTGAGGAAAGAGACGGCGTTGGACATGGTCAGGACTCCATCTTTTTGCCGAGGCGCAGCTGCACGAGGGTGAGCGCGAGAAGCACAAGGCCCATGAGAACCGATGCGGCGGAGGCAAGGCCAAACAGCCTCAGATCGCTGCCAAAGGCCATCTGGTAGATATATTGCACGACGAATGTATTGGCCGTTCCTGGCCCGCCACCATTGGTCAGAACCCATGCCTCGTCAAAGATTTGCACCGAGCGGATCATCAAGAGGATGAGCACGACGAGCAGGTTGGGGCCGAGAAGCGGCAGGGTGATGCGCAACAGCGTGCGCCGGGGCGAGGCGGCATCGATGGCGGCGGCTTCATAAAGATCCTTCGGGATGGCCTGAAGGCCGGCGAGCAGGATCAGCGTATAAAAGCCCATATGGAACCAGACCGACACGACGACCACGAAAAAGCGCGACCAGCCGACATCCAGCAGGAAGATTTCCGGCGGCACGCCCAGCATCTGGAAGAAGGCGTTGAGCAGGCCGTTGCGGTCCAGAAACCATTTCCAGATGAGGCCGATGACAACGGGCGACAGCAGCACCGGGTAAAAGAACATTGCGCGGAAGAAACCGCGCGCGGCAATCGCCCGGTTGAGGATAAGCGCCGTGATGAGCGCGACCAGCAGCGTGGCGACGACATTGAAGGCGACGAACCACAGCGTGTTCCAGATCGCGGTCCAGAACAGCGATTCCCGGCAGCTTCCGGGGTCCATATAGCTCTGGCAATCCAGCAGCTTGCCGAAGTTCTCCAGGCCGACAAAGGGGCGGTCGGAGATCAAAAGTTCGGTGCCGCCGGTAAAGGCGTAACCGACCGCAATCGCAATCGGCAGGAAGGTGAAGATGCCGAAAAGAACGAGGTTCGGCATCAGGAAGATATAGGGCATGCGCCTTTTGCCGATCACCCGCTCGATGAAGTTGAGCGGCACTTCGGCGATCGCCATCACGGCGTCGAGCGCACGGTCGGACAGTCTCGCAAGCGTCGGATTGGCCATGCTAACCCCTCCCTTCGCTCGCGATGCGCGGCAGCGCCAGTTCGCTGGCGGGATCGAAGACATGCACCTTTTCCCGTGCCGGCATGATCTTCAGCACCGAGCCGGAAGCGGGCGCGAAATGACCCGCCTGATGCACGATGATCTGCTCTTTCTCACCCTGGAGATTGCCGTAGAGATAGGTCTCGGTGCCGAGGCTTTCGTGATATTGCACCTCGAAGGGCAGGCCGGCTTCCGCGATGGCGAAATGCGAGGGGCGGATGCCCGCGAGAACCGCCTGTCCGGGGCTGACGGTTACGGGATCGACGAGGCATGGCAGCGACACGCCGTAACCGGCGTCGATGGCGATGTTGCCGTCTTCTCCCTTGGTGATGGTGCCCTTCAGCATGTTCATGCGCGGCGAACCGAGGAAACCGGCAACAAAGAGGTTGCGCGGATTGTCGAAAAGCTCAAGCGGGCTGCCCACCTGTTCGATACGTCCGGCGCGCAGCACCACGATCTTGTCGGCCATGGTCATGGCTTCCACCTGATCGTGGGTGACATAGATCATCGTGGTCTTGATATCGCGGTGCAGCCTCGTGATTTCGGCGCGGGTCTGCACGCGCAGTGCGGCGTCGAGGTTCGACAGCGGTTCGTCGAACAGGAAGATGTCAGGCTCGCGCACGATGGCGCGGCCGATGGCGACGCGCTGGCGCTGGCCACCGGAAAGCTGTTTCGGCTTGCGGTCTAGATAGGGCTCGATGGCCAGCATACGCGCCGCCTCGTTGATGCGGCTTTCGATTTCCGCCCGCTTGAAGCGCAGGTTTTCCAGACCGAAGGCAAGGTTTTTGCGCACGCTCATATGCGGATAAAGCGCATAGGACTGGAAGACCATGGCGATCTTGCGCTCGGCCGGAGACAGCGCGCTGACATCGCGATTTCCGATGGCGATGCTGCCAGACGTGATATCTTCCAGACCGGCGATGATGCGCAGCAGCGTCGATTTTCCGCAACCCGAGGGGCCGACGAAAACGACGAATTCGCCGTTTTCGATCTGAAGATCGATATCATGCAGCACATGAACGGCGCCGAACGCCTTGTTGAGGTTTTCGAGTTTCAAACTTCCCATCACCTGCTCCCTTCATTCGAGCCCGTCGTCGCGACGATCTCTTGGCCGTTCCAGCCCTCCGGCAAGGGCATCGCTCTTTTGATGGCGACATCATGCGCCGAAAATCCGTGAACGCCCGAAAGATAGATCGCGGGCATGCCGCCCGGATAGTCCTCCATGCCGACAATCCGGCCCTGCGCATCCTGCGTCCAGGCATTGGCGCGGCCAGCCGCATCGGCGCTTGGCGCGATATCGGCATTGGTGGGGCGCAGGTCATATTGTAGGCCGGTGCCGAGCTTGCCGGGCTGCTGCGCAAGCGTGACACGCTCCAGCCTGACATTGTGAATGCCGGCCTTTGAGGTGGAGACGAGGTTGATCGCCCCTTCCATGGAGCCGCCCAAATCTTCCACCACGAGGTTTTCCACCCGGCCGGCCTGCCGTTCGGGGCGACGGTCCACGACGGTGACGGTGACCGCTTCACCCGAACCCCAGAAGCCGCCCGGTGTCTCGTGGCACTCGGTCTCGATCCGCGAAAAGCGGATGTTGCGCATCGCGCCGCCATCCCGGGAGAACAGACCCATGCCGCGGTTGGACTGCACGACCTTGCAATCCTCGAACACCACATTGGTGAAATCACCGAAAGACTCGGTGCCGAGTTTCAGCGCGCAGCTCATGCTGGAAACGGTGCAGCGGCGCACCGTGATATCGGCGCAGACCCCCACCGCCTTGCCATCCGGCCCGGCGCTCGTCTTCAGGCAGATGCCGTCATCGGCGGTCGAGATAAAGCAGTCCTCGATCAATGCGCGCCGGCAGGCGTCGAGCACGATGCCGTCCGTATTCGGCAGACGGCGGTCGTTTTCGATGCGCAGGTTGCGGAAATGGAGGTCCTCGCAATCGACCATATGCAGCGTCCACATGGGGGAGCCGCTGACGTGGAGGTTTTCGAGGCGCACGTTGCGGCAGGCTTCCAGCACCATGACGCGCGGGCGTTTCTTTGCCGGGATATAGGTTCCCATGGCCGTGTCATCGCCGATGACGAAGTTTTCACCGCCGGCCTCGATGCGGCCGGGACCCGTGACGGCGATGTTGTTCGCGCCTCTCGCGATGATCATGCCGCGATCGGAGTCTTCGGCAATCACCGAAACCCGGGAAAGCGCGTAGGCGTCGTAATCGGAAACGGGGGCAAGCACCGCATCTTCGGCAAGGTGCAGTTCCACACCGCTTTTGAGGTGGAGGCCGGCGCTGACATGACGCCCGGCCGAGAGAGACACACGGCCGCCGCCTGCTGATGACACGGCATCGATAGCCTGCTGGATGGCCGCCGTGGCATCAAGGCCACCTGTGGCGACTGTAATGTCCTGACTGATGGTCATGATGTTCACGATGCCTTTGGCCTTTTCAGGAAAACGTCGATCAGAAGCAGCATCGTCAGCGCCTGCCCGTAGGGCGTGGGCAGATTGGGAATGCGGCGGTAGAAATCAAGATCGTGGCCCATCGGCGTGCCGTCGGAAACCCCGTGAACGACGCCTTCGTCATCGATATTGCCAAGCACGGCCTTCAGCGCGCGCTCCGCATGCGGCCGGTTCTCCTCGCCGAGAATGCCGGCCTCGATGCCGCGCAGAATGCCGTAGGCGATGCCGGCCGTTGCCGATGTCTCGACCGGCGAGGTCGGGTCATCGAGCAGCGTGTGGAACATGCCGTCTTCGCGCTGATATTGCCTCAGCGACCGCACCTGGCTTGAAAGCACATTGGCGAGGAAACGTTTGTCCTTTCCGGCAAGCGTCGGCACCAGCTCGAAGAGTTCGGGAATGGCGACGGTGATCCAGGAATTACCGCGCGCCCAGAAGGCGTCCGCGAAATTGTGGCGGCCGTTGAAGGTCCAGCCGTGATACCAGAGCCCGGTGACGGGGTCGGAGAGATACCGCGCATGGATCATGAACTGGTAGACGGCTTCGTCGATCCAGTCCTGGCGTTTGCAGACCACACCGGCGCGAGCGAGGAACAGACAGGCCATGAACAGCGTATCGTCCCATAATTCGCCCTCATTCAGCCGCTCCTTGACGACATGCTGGAAGCCGCCATCTTCGGTTTTAGGCAATTCATGCACCAGCCAGTCGGCCCAGTCTTCCACCAGCGCGCGGAAATCCGGCCGGTCGACATGTTCTGTCAGGATGACGAGCGGCAGCATCGGCGCGGAGCTGTTGATCTGGCGCGGCGGCAGGCCACGGTCGATCTGCCAGCCATACCATGTCACGAGGTCGTCCAATGCCTTCTGGTCATTGGCGGCGAGCGCCCGGCGCAGGAAGCCGTAAAGGCCCACACCCACTTCCCAGTCCCATTCGTCGAACTGGATCTTGCCATCGGAACCGTCGCTGACCAGACCTTCCTGAATGCCCTTGAGGCGGCTGAAGGCGGCGGCGACATTGTCGATGGTCGTCCGGAGAGTGTCTTTTTCCATGCTTGGCTGGTTCATCTGGTCATTCCGCTTAGGAGTAAAAGGGGCGTGCCGCGTCGTCCGAAGTGGGATCGGCGCTGTCGAAGGTGATTTTCGGTTGCGGTTGGTCGTGGTCGAAGGCCACGGTCTGTCCGCCGATGGTGAAGCTGCCGTCCCATGTGAGGGTGAGAACCGCGCCGCCTGATGGCGTGACCGAGAGCCGCCGGTTTTCGGCGTCGAAGGTGACCTGCGTGGCGAGAATTTTCTCACGGAAGCCGGCGAAGTCTTGATTGTCGCCGCAGCCGATGACGCCGATCCAGCCGGCGCGGCGTCCGGGCGATCTGATCTCGCGGTTGGCGGTGGCGCCAGAGGTGACGGGTTCAAGTCCGTTCGTGGCGTAGAGCGCCGCGAAACCTTGGCCCGAACGGGTGATGAGCCAGTTGCCCTCCATCAGCACCTCGTCCAGCCCGTCGCGACCGAGATAGGCATGGGTCCAGTCATTGCGGTGATCCCCGGTGTCGAAGATCAGCATTGCGATATCGCGGTGCTGCGCCACGCGCGGCAGGATGCCGCTGCCGGCCCAGTAGGAAGGGCGCTGCGTACCCCATGGATCGTCTTCGCCGGGATGATTGACCCAAAGCCGCGCCATCGGGTGGCCGGCAAGCTTGATGTCCATGACATGCTGCTGGTGCCCCTTGCGGCCGGTCTTGTGATCGACGACGGTGGAAAGCTGGGCGGCTTCGTTCTTGAACAGCACGAGCTTGCCGGGCTCCAGCCCCTGCGCATACCGCGCCTCGACCATGCGGCCGCTTGTCAGCTGTGAGAGGGCGGCAAGATGCGCCGGCGGCAGGTAATCACCGCAGCAGAACATCGGCAGCGAGGCGACGCCATTGTTGAGCCAGCCCTTGCCGAAGGCAACCTCGGCAAAGGGCGCCAGCTCCGTCAGCGGCCCGGCGCGCAACTCCTTGTCATAGGCTCGCCCTTGAGAACCGGAAGGGACGCCGCCGAGTGTATGCAGCGCGATCATTTCGAAGATGAGATCAAGCTGGTAGCGCGCGCGGGCGGCAAGTTCCGGCCCCGCCCAATGTTCGATGGCGAGGAGGCCGATGAAATCCACGGGGTAATAGGCGGCCGAATTCCACTCCGCGAGGCCATGCGCCTCGACGCTGTCGAACCAGCGCTCCAGCCGGTCCGCCGCCAGCGCCGCCTGCTCGCGTCCGGTACGTCCGGAGGCGGTGAAAGTGGCGTCCGGCAGATAGTCGCCGGCGAGCAACTGGCTGGTATGGAAGCAGAGGACGTGGTTTTCGCTCCAGAACCACATGACGTCGTTGCCCGGCTCGTCCACCCAGTAGCGATAGCCAAGGATCGAGGCATCGATGCGCGCCCGCATGTCCGCCGGCAACCGGTCACCATAGGCGCGTACCAGCCAGAGTAGCGGGATCATGATGAAGTCGGAGCAGTCTTCGCGCCGGTCGATGGAGTGCAGCGTCGCATCAACGATGCCGCCGATCGTCTTGATGTCATCGCTGCCGGTGGCGACCATGGCCAGCGCGCGGCCGATGCGCCAGGCGCCAAAACGGGCGCTGAAGGAGAGCGCTGCCTTCTTCCGCTCGTTTATTTCGCCAGAGGATGCTTGCGGCGCGATATCGCGCATGAAGGCGGCATCGATAACGCGGGTGACGGTGCCGGATCCCGATCCGAGGGTGATCCTGATGCCGTGATACCCGTCGGCAATACCAATCGTCTCGGGGATCGTCAGTGAGGATTGCCCGGCCTTCAGCACGGTCTCGACATCGGCGAGTGCGGCGCGCTCATGGCCATGGCTTTTGACTGCGATGTGCACCGGCAGGTCGTGCGCAGGTGCTGCGCCGAAGACAAGCTCGAGCGCGCTGCCAAAAAATGCGTCGCGGGCCGGGTGCACGTCACGCACCAGCGCGGCCAGACGTTTCGTCTCTTCGCGGTTGAGGGGGACCGGCAGCACGACGGTCAGCGGTACGGCATCGATGACCTCAAGCTCGACGAACCAGATGATGTCGCGCTCCGCCAGGTCTTCGCAGAGCAGCAGCACCTCATTGTCGCCGGCGGCCAGATCAAGTGTGACATCGCGGCTGCTTTCGACATTGCGGATGAAGGGTTCGAAGCGCAGTTGTTCGACGCCGTTTATCCAGATGCGAACGCCGCCGCAGGTGCGAAGCCGCAGGTGGGCCTGCCGTGCCGCATCGGTGCGGAAGGTGCCTTTCAGCCAGCGCTGCACATGGGTGGGAACATGCCAGAAGCCGGTGAATTCAACGCGACGGTTGGAACCCGGCAGGTTGAGATGTGATACCGGCCAGTCCGTGTCAGGCTTGATGTCGCGGCCGATCATGGTCTGCTGGAAAGCCTTCCGGCAGGGCAGGTCGCCGACATCGACGAAACCGTTGATGAAGCGATAGTTGACCCGATCCTCTGCCGGTGCCGGCGTGCCCGGAAACGATGTCTCCACCAGATCAGAGACGATCCATGCCGTCACCGTCTCGCCGTTGCCGACGCTGTAGGTCGGCTGCGAGGCGCTTGCCGCTAATGCTGCATCCGTCATATGGATCGCCTCCCGTCGATCTGTAATGAAATTATTTTCACGAACCGATCTTCGCTTTTTCACGTCGATTTGTGTGATTTACATAAAACAAACAGCTTGACGTTTATTCTGTCAAGTCGCAAAACATTATAAATCGAATTTGGCAGAGGAGCTTTTGTTCGGTTTGTGAAAATGTTTTCATTGGGAGGATGAGCATGATGAAATTATTTTCGGGGGTCAGCGCCCTCGTATTTGCCTCCGTCGCCGGTCTGGCGGCCGCCCAGGCCGAGACCCGCACGATCACGTTTCTTTTTACGGATGACGATCAGGGTTACGTGCAGCGCATGGCCGCGCTCAGCAAGGAGTTCGAGGCGGCCAATCCTGATGTGAAGATCAATTTCGTATCGTCGGGTTATGATGCGGTTTCCAAGCAGCTGCCGGTGCAGCTGGCGGTGGGCGAAGGCCCTGATATCGCCAAGATCACCGACTGGCAGCTGGCGCCCTATTATCTCGACATGCGGCCTTACATGAAGGATGCGGAAGCCTTCGCGAAGCTGCATGGTTCCAGCCTCGACCAGCTCCGCCTGCCCAATGTCAACGATCCGAAGTCGATCAACGGCTACATGGCATCGCAGACGCTGAACCTGCCCTTCGTCAACAAGACGCTGTTCGAGCAGGCCGGCGAACCCTTGCCCGGTCCGACCGCGAAATTCAGCGAGATCGTCGAAGCCTCCGCCCGTGTCGCCAAGGCGACGGGCGTGCAGATCCCCTTCACAATGGACCGTTCCGGCCACCGTTTCTCCGGCGGCGCCTTCTCTTATGGTTCGACCTATGTGAAGGACGGCAAGTTCAGCTTCCCGGATGATGCGGCGAAGAAATATATCGCCGATCTCTTTTCGTGGACGCAGAATGGCAGCTTCCCCAAGGAAATGTGGGGTGCCGCCGGCGGTTCGCAATACAAGAACATGGGTGACGAGTTCGTCAACGGCAATGTCGTGACGTATCTGGCCGGCAACTGGATGGTCAATCCGTTCCAGAACAAGATCGGCGATACCTTCGAGTGGACCGCGATCAATGCCCCCTGCGGCGATGCCGGTTGCTACGCCATGCCGGGCGGCACCGCGATCGTCGGCTTCAAGCGCACCAAATATCCTGAAGACGTGGCCCATTTCATCGAATTCCTCGGCTCCGAGAAGGTGCAGCGGGAAATCGCCGAAAACTACGTCATCCTGACCGGTGCGGAGATCGCCGATCCGCAATACAAGCTGAAGAGCGAAAACGCCAAGGCGGCGATGCAGGTCTTCCTCGACAACAAGAAGAACGTGCCGCGGGCCGCCCGCGAATTCGAGCGCGCCAAGGGCGGCAGCGCCATGTATCAGCAGATCGTGCAGCGCATGAGCCAGCTGATCGTCGGCGAACTGACGCTCGACCAGACCTACAAGGTTCTGGAAGACGATGTCGCCAAGATCAACGAGGCGGTTGCGGTCAAGAAATAATCGGCACCCATCCGGCCTTGCCGGAAGAATGCAGCCATCGAAGACCATGCCCGGAGCCGGCCTCCGGGCATATCCATCCCCTCCTTGCGAGCGGATATTGCCGCATATGCTGTCTCGATAAGCCCCATCGAAAAACTGAAATAAGCGCGGTTTAAACCTGATGACGAGGCGCGCGGAAAACCGCGTCGCCTGTTTTCGTCACGCGTCATTCGCTGCAAATCATAGGATTCGTTATGGCCAAACTGAATATGTCGTATTTTCCGTCTGTACGCTCGACCCTGCTTGCTTCCGCAGCATTGCTGGTTCTCGTTCAAGGCGCCGAGGCATTCGATCGCAACGGACCGGCGGGTCAGGGTTATGCCATCACGGTGCCGGAGCCTGCGGCGTCCTATCCGCTGCCGCTTGCCGACAATTACCGCAACCAGACGGGCAAGAATGCCAAAGGCGAGGAGGTTCGCGCCTATGACGACCGGGACAATCCGATCATCGAGATTCTCTCCGGTTTCAACCGCATCTGGACACTCGGCGATGAAAAATGGGCCGATGGCGGCGCCAATGGCGATGGTCCGGCGGATTTCAGCCATGTGAAGATCGTCGATCCCGCCGTCTGGCAGGAAAACATGCGTTACGTGCTGTCCGTGACCGGCGACAACCGTACGCGCGCCGCTGCCTTCGAAGCCTATATGAACGACCGCCGTTCGCAGGGTTACAGCGTCATCGATGGCTTAGGCCCGCTTTCCGACTGGTATCGCGAAGGGGCCGGCGCGACAACGACGATCAATCATACGCTTGCCGATTTCGACCCGAATGAGGTCGTCACCCGCAAGGAAGACGACAAGGGCACCGAGGCCGGTGCGGCCGATAGCGAGCTGAAGGATTTCGTCGCCTTCATGAAGGTGATCCGCGGCCCGGAAGGCACGACATCGCCGGCGAAATATTTCTATTCCTCGCCGCGGCCCTGGCGCATGAATGACAAGGGTGAGGTGATCGAGACCGGCAAGGAAACGATTGGCGACCGTAGCTTCGAAAGCTACGACAGCGACCCTGGTGTCATCGTGCCGGCGCTGAAATATGCCCGCGAAAATCGCGGCCGTGCCAAGGATGGCGGTTTTCCGAGCGGGCATACCAATGCCGCCTATCTTGCCGCCATCGCTTATGCCTATGCCGTGCCGGAACGTTTTTCCGAATTGCTGACGGCGGCTTCCGAACTGGGTGAAAGTCGCATCGTCGCCGGCATGCATTCACCGCTCGACGTGATCGGCGGCCGTATCACCGCCACCGCCATGGCCGCCGCCATGTTGCAGGATCCGAAAAATGCCGAGGTGAAGAAGGCTGCGCTTGACGCCGTACAGGCCTATTTCGCCAAACGCCTGCCGCAGGGCCAGTCCCTCGTCGATTTTGCCCATGGTGCAAAGCCTGACGTCGACCGCTTTGCCGATGCGGCGAAGAACGGCGGGGATTATCGTCGGCGCATGACTTTCTCCTTCAGCCGGGACAAGGCCGCAGGCGACGCGGCGATGGTGGTGCCGAAGGGGGCCGAGGTTCTGTTGGAAACGCGACTTCCCTATCTGAATGCCGCAGAGCGCCGCGCCGTGCTGTTTTCCACCGGCATTGAGGCCGGCTATCCACTGCTTGACGACAGCAATGGTTGGGGCCGGATCAACCTCGTTGCCGCTGCTGGCGGTTATGGCGCGTTTGACGGCGATGTCGTGGTGACGATGGATGCCGCGGCAGGCGGTTTTAATGCGGCAGACCGCTGGACGAACGATATTACCGGGGCAGGGCGCCTCGTCAAATCCGGCAGCGGTGCGCTGACGCTCAGCGGTGACAACCGCTACAGCGGTGGCACGATCGTCAGGGACGGAACGCTGGTGGCGTCCACCGCCGATGCGCTTGGGACCGGCGGCGTGCTGGTGAGCGGCGGCACACTTTCGCTCGGCGGAGAGAAGGACGTCATCATTGGTGGCGATTATGAGCAGTCGGGCGGCACGCTGGCGCTTGATCCGCAGAAGGCGCTGCTGCACGTCGAGGGCAATGTGGTGCTGGAGGGCGCAACGCTGAAACTCACCTTTGACGGCGGCGCACCGGCTGCCGGCACGCGGCTCGACGTGATTTTCGCCAACGGACTGGCCGGCACCTTCACCACGATCGATGCGGGCAATGTGAAGGTGCGGCCGGTCTACAATGGCTCGGCACTGTCGGTGGTGGTTGAGTAGGTTCAACCAAGGTCCTGCCGGGCGCGGTTCTAGTCGCCGCGCCCGGTGGTTTTCGTTCAGGAGCGCTGCCGCCGCATCAGCAGGAAGATGACGGGTGCGGCGAGCATGGAAACGATGGCGGCAAGCGCAAAGGACGCCTGATAGCCGAATTTTTCGGCAATCGCGCCGGCCCCCAGCCCGCCCGCCATGCTGATGATGCCATCCATGCACTGGAACAGGGTGAAATCGACGCCTGCTTGTCGGGGGTCGGACCAGCCCATGAAGCAGGCGTATAGCGCAACGAAGCCGATGGACATGATGCCCGAAGAGCTTGCCACCGCCACCGCCATGACCACCCATTGCGAGACATCGCGGTGGACGCTGAAATAGGCGAAGAGGCAGAGCAGCGCCGTCTGCACGAAGATGGCGACGAGCAGAACCCGCGACGCGCCGTAAAGCCTGACCAGCGTGCCGCCGAGCAGCGCACCTGCAAAACCGATGATCATGCTGCCCACACCATTCAGCGCGCCGATGGTGGCGAGATCGAAACCGTAATCGACCAGAAACGGGCCGAGCATGGCCAGCCCCCATTTCTGCGCGGCGACATAAACGGCTGCGACCAGAAGGCCGGTGCGGACTTCCCGCCGCTGCAGCGCATTTCTGATGGATGGCAGGTGGTCGCGGGTCTGCACGGCCGTTTTCGCGGCCGGGCCGAACAGGAAGGGTAGCGCCAGCAGGATGACAATTCCGGCCATGACCAGCGTGGCACTCGTCCAGCCGGAACGTTCCACGAGCACCAGAAACAGGCCCGCGCCGATGGCCGAACCGAGATAGGAGCCGCCCACCTGCGCGGCGTTGCCCCAGCCATGATGTTCAGCCGCCAGCGTTTCGACAGCATAACCGTCACAGGCGATATCGACGGTCGCGGTCACCAGCGCAACCACCGACAGGATGGCGATGGCGACGGAAACCGGCGAAGGGCCCGTGAAGGCGAGGAGGGCGAGGCCGCAGGCGCAGGTGACGATACCCGCGCCGACGATCACCCGCGAGCGGTTCCTGCCGACCGGCGGCAGGCGGTAACGCTCCACATGCGGCGACCACAGGAATTTCAGCGCCCAGGGCAGAGCGACCAGATAGAGCAGGCCGATCTGATCCAGTGGCAGGCCGGCGGTTCTGAGCACCGCGGGCAGACCGAGAAAGGTCAGCCCGCCAATGACGCTCTGGCCGACATAAAGCCCGCCGACCGAAACGAAGACGGCGGCCGGCGAGGGCTTTGTTGTGGCGGGATTCTTCTGCAACATCAGAAACGATACCGGATGCTGCCGATGACCTTGCGGCCTTCGTCATAATAGCAGAAGCCCGTTGTGCACACCTGTTTGACTTCGTCGAGGAGGTTGGTGGCATTGATCTGCAGCTTCACGCCTTCCAGCGAAGGCAGGGCTTTGCCGAGATCGTAGCGCAGCGAGGCATCAACGAAGGTGCGGGCCTCATTGTCGAGGATAGGCGTGTGCTGGTTGTCGCCGAAGCTCGATCCGACATAACGCAGGCCCGCGCCGATGCCGAGCCCTTCCAGCGCGCCATCCTGGAACTCGTAATCGGCCCAGAGCGAGAAGGTGTGATAAGGCGAGGAGTTGAGCTGCTTGCCGACCGTTTCCGACGTCAGTTTGGTGATTTCAACGTCGTTATAGGAGTAGGAGCCGATGAGGCTCCAGCCATTGTCGAGCGAGGCCGTGGCTTCCAGCTCCACCCCGCGCGAGCGCAGATCGAGCTGGCGCAGCAGGTTGATGCCGGAGGAGGTCTCGTAAACGGTGGCGTTGTCCTGATCCAAATTGAAGAAGGCGGCGCTCAGCAGGGCATTATATTGCGGCAGGGCGTATTTGACGCCGAGTTCATATTGCTTGCCGACCGTCGGTTGCGCCTGTCCCGTCACCGTTCCCGTGGTGATGATGACACCCGGATTGGCGACGAAGGAGGTGCCGTAGCTGACATAGGGCATCACGCCGTTGTCAAAGACATAACCAAGGCTGGCGCGGCCCGTCGTTTTGGTTTCATCGCCGCCATAGGTGGGAGCCGTTACCGCACCAACCGTCTGGGCCTGATATTCGGTGTCCAGCCAGTCGTGGCGAATGCCGGCCGTCAGGCGCCAGCGGTCTATCTCGATCTGGTCCTGCGCATAGATGCCCAGCGTGTTCATGCGCTGCTTCAATATCAACGATACGTCAGGCACATAGGTGAAGGTGTCGGTAAAGGGACTGGTGCCGCTACCCTGTTTTGATGTGTAGGACATGTGGCTGAAGTCGATGCCCGTCAGCAGCGTGTGTCGGGCCGGTCCGGTGTCGAATTCGGTCTTGAGGTAATTGTCGGCGGAAACGCCTTCATTATCCTCGATGGTGATGCCGGGATAACTGGCGAAGACCCATTGCTGGTCGGCCGAAAGCGCGGAATAACGCGCCTTGCTGTAGAAGGTGACATTGTCGTTCAGTTCATGCTCGAACTCATAGCCGATACGCCATTGTTTTTGCTCGAAATCATTGAATCGGGAATCGCCGCCATAAACCGATGTCGCACCGATAGAGGTGCCGCTCGCGCCATATTTGTTGATGTAGCCCCAGGTGCCGCCGGTGGTGCTGTCCATATATTCGCCGAGCACGGTGAGCTTGGTGCCGGCATCCGGCTGGAAGGTGAAGGCGGGGGCGATGAACAGCCGGTCGTCCTTGATGGCGCTGATCTCGTTGCGGCCGTCGCGGGCAACACCTGTCAGGCGGTAGAGCATGGTCTTTTCGTCATTGACGGCGCCGGAAAGATCGAACGCGCCCTGCACGCGGCCGAAGGAGCCATATTGCAGCTCCACCTCACGCAGCGTCTCTTCGGTCGGGCGCTTCGAGACGATGTCAACGATGCCGCCGGAGCTGCTTGCGCCATAGATGGAAGCGGCAGGGCCACGCAGGATGGAGACGGCCTCCACGCCATAGGGTTCCAGCCGGGCGCTGCCGTTCTGGCTGCTGACCTGCCGCAGCCCGTCGCGGAAGATGCCGGTGGTGCTGAGATCGGTGCCGCGCACCTTGAAGGCGTCGAAACGCGGCTCTGCGCCGTATTGGCCGATGCGCGCCCCGGGCGTGTAGTTCAGCGCCTCCGAGAGGTTCTGCGGCTTCAGGTCATCCAGCTGCTTGCGGCTGACGGTGGTGATCGACTGGGCGGTTTCGGCAATCGGGGTGTCGGTCTTGGTGGCGGTGCGGCCGGATTTGCCGACATAGCCCTTGCTTTCCAGAATGCCCTTGGCGCCTTCGAGGCCATTGCCCTGCACGGTGATGGGGGCGAGCAGGGTGGTGCCGGCGGCAGCCGATCCGCCGCCTTCTCCGGCCTGATTTGCGGGATCGAAAATGCGGACCGTGTTGCCGCCGGCCAGGGTGTAGTTCAGTCCCGATCCGGCCAGAAGTCCGCTGACGGCGGCCGAGACGCTGAGCGTGCCGCTAACGCCTGCCGTGCTGCGACCCTTTGTGATGGCTGAAGGGTAGACCATGCGCAGATTGGCCTGACGGCCGAAGGTGAGGAGGGCGTTTTCCAGCGGGCCGGCGGGAATGGAGACGGTCACCGTTGCGGGCGCACCGCTTGCGGCAGGCGGTGTCTGCGCTCTGGCGGCGCTGGCGCCGGGACCTGCCACGACGATGCCCCCGATGATCGCCGTCGTCGTCAGCCAGAACCAGCCGCGTGCCTGCTTGCCCAAATTCATGTCTTGCCCTCTCACTCATGATCTCATGCCGTCCCGGCGAAAGCCGAAACGGGTGCTGATTGACTAGAGTGAAAAGACAGGCTGCCTCCTGACGTCGGAGCGCCAAAAAAATTACTTTTTATCGCGAGCGGACAAAAACCAGCATGTCCGAAAGCCGCGACACCGAGACGGGAAGGCTTTCTTCGAGAATGGTGAGCGCCTGATCGGTATCCTTCAGGTCGAATATGCCGGATACGCGCTGCCTTGCCGCCGCCTCATCGAGGATGACGATGCGGCCCCGGCGATATTGCGAGAGAATATCAAGAACCTCGCGCAGCGGCTGGCTGGAGAAGATCAGCTTGCCCTCGCGCCAGGCCATGCTGCTGGCGACATCCTTGCGGGCGCGTAGCAGCTTGCCATTGTCGCCAAGCGTGACGGTCTCGCCGGGGGTGAGAATGGCGACATCGGTGCCCGTCGTCACCTCGACGCGGCCTTCCTCCACCTGCACTTCCTGCGGCAGCGCGCCGCTGCCGGCGCGCACCGAATAATGGGTTCCGAGCGCCTTTGCCGCCAGTGATCCGTCTTCAACGATGAAGGGCCGCTCCGGGTTTTTCGCGACATCGAAATAGGCTTCGCCGCGAAGCAGGGTGATGCGCCGCTCGTTCTGCGAATAGTGTACGGTAATCGCCGTGTCGGTATTCAGGCTGATGCGGCTGCCATCTTCCAGTGACAGCATCCGCGTTTCGCCGATTTCGGTGTAATAATCCGCCTGCCAGCGGTCCGTCAGTCCGCTTTTCTCCGCAAACAGCGCCGCAAGTCCGATAAGGCAGAGACCGGCGACACCTGACAGCATCGCCCGGCGAGACACGCGCCGGTTTTTCGGTTCGGCCGGTGCAAGCTCGATTTCGCGGAGTTCTCCCCAGAGATTTTGCATGTCCTCATAGGCGGCGGCATGGGCGGCGTCGGCTCGCAGCCAGATATGAAACGCCTCGCGCTCCGCTTCGGTCGCGTCTGCGGATTGCATGCGCGCCACCCACAGCGCAGCCTCTTCGGCCAGCCTGTCACCGGTCAGACTATCATCAATTAGGCCGCCATCCTTCAGACCGTCCGGGCGTTCGTTCATGTCCTGATCTGCCGTTTGTTGCGTGCCGATGTTTATTCCTTTTCCCTTATAGAGTGAAAAAGGATGCGAACACCTGATGCCGGATTACATTTTTATTTGTGCGCGGAGCTGACGGCAGTGCAACAGCGCCTTGATGATGTGTTTTTCCACCATGTTGCGGGAAATGCCAAGCCGGGCGGCGATCTCGCCATTGGACTGTCCATGCAGCCGGCTCAGCACGAAGACCTGCTGGCAACGTTGGGGCAGTGCCTCGATGGCGCGCGCCATCAAGATCAGATGCTGCCGTCCGGCGACGATCCGCTCCTGTCCGGGCTCATCGCAGGCAATGGCAAAACCCGCCTCATAGGGGGCAAATAACGGCCGCTCGCGCGACTGGCGAATGACCGTCAGTCGCGCGACGGATCTGGCAATCTGGAAGAGATAGGCCTGCGGATTGTCGATCAACGTCGCTTGCGAGACTTCCAGCGCCCGCAGCAGGGTTTCCTGCATCGCATCGGCGGCATCTTCCCGGTTCTGTAGCCGCCGGCGGAAAAACCGCAGCAGGCGGTTTTCTTCCTTGGCGTCAAGAACCTCAAACAGGGCTTTGCTCATCAATCGACCCGGTGACGTATTGGCACGGCGCATGAGGCGAGATGAAAATCCGCGCACCACGCCATGCGGCAGTAAACATGACTATAGATGTCATATTTACTTTCTTCGGGCGCCTGCTGCCAACCCGTAAAAAACCGGGGGGCCGGATCAGGCTCACGTTTCCGTGATGATTGTTGCGGGATTACATCAGCCTGTCTGGCCCGCCCGCTACAGGAAGTAGCGCACCCGGAGCGGCAGCAGCGCAGCACCGATCGCGGATGGATCGCCCTTCGTTTCGCTGAGAACCAGCTTCGCCTCCTTCGGGCCGACGCCATAACGGTGCTCGCGCCGGGAGGGCATGTGCGTGCGTTCGATCATCATCTGGCCGAGCGCACGCGGCAATTGCCCGCCGAAGACGATGGCCTGCGGATCGAGGACTGCGATCAGGCTCGCCACCAGCCTGTCCACCTGCGGCATGGTTTCCGTCAGCCATTCTTCCACGCCCGGCCATGAGGGGTCGAACTGCTGATAGAGCGGTTCGATCGAATGGATGTCGACGCCGTTTTTCTGCAGGGTAGCGATCAGATATTGCAGGGCCGGTCGTTTCGGCGATTCATCCGGGCTGTATATGCCGCTGAATTCGCCGGCATTGCCATGGAAGCCGTGAAACGGCCGGCCGCCGAGGATCAGTCCGCCACCGAAACCATAGTTGAAGGACAGATAAGCGAAGGTCTGGCACCAGGAGCCGACACCACGAAGGCTTTCACCGATCGCACCCGTGGTGGCGTTGTTTTCCAGCCAGACCGGCAGGTGGAACCGTTTCTCGAGGATCGGCTTCAGGTCCATCAGCGACCAGTCGCGCAGGGGCTCCGGCGCATTGAAGGCGCGGTCTTCCGACACGAAGAAGCCGGACATGGAAAAACCGAGGCCAAGCAGGCGCGCGCGCGGGATCCCGTGTTCTGCCAGCAGCCGTTCGAGCGCCACCGACAATGCCGCAAGCGTCTCCTCGCGGTCTTCCGGAAGCATCTTAAGTTTTTCCTCGACAATCACGTCGCAGCGGAAATCGGCGATGCAGATCACCACGGAGTCCGTGTTGATGGAAATGCCGAGCGAATAGGCCGCTTCCGGCACCAGCTCGATGGTGGGGCTCGGCTGACCGCGTGTGCCCTTGAGCGGCGCACCGGTTTGCAGAAGCCCGCGCTCCTGAAGGCCTTCGATCAGCCGGTGCACGGATTGCTGCGTGAGGTTGGTGTGGCCGGTGATCGAGGCGCGGGCAATGGGGCCGTGACGGCGCACGATATCCAGAATGAGACGCTCGTTTTCGCTGGCAAGCGGCTCGCGGTCGAAGGTCTGGTGCGGCGTCTGATCTGTTGTCATGGCCTTGGATAACGGCTGTACAGGGCGGCGGCAACACGGGCCACTGGTTTGCGACGTCATTTTTCACTGGACTGTCATAAATATTACACTTAGAGTGTATTAATAAGGGGCCGGTCAACAACGGCTCCCCAGGAGGAACCATTCAATGCGCATGAAATTTTTTGCGATCGCCGCGCTTGCGCTGGCGACGACGGCAGCGCCGTGCCTTTCGGCAGACAGCAACATGAAAAACCTCGACTTCGATCTGTCGAAGGTCACGCGCGACAATTTCTACGACATCGTCGTTCCCGCCGCCAAAGCCGAGGGCACGGTCACGATGTATAATTTCGCCGGCAGTTTCGCCGATACATGGAAGGAACTGATCACCCGTTTCGAAGCCAAATATGGCATCAAGGTCGCCTATAGCGACGTGAAGGGCGATCAGGCGAACCAGCAGCTGATTGCGGTGCAGGCGGCAGGGCAGGATTCGCCCGTCGATGCCTATTTCGCCGGTGGTGGCAGCTACCCGTTGCTGTCTGCCAAGGGCGTTGTCGGCAATATTGCGCTGACGAAAATCCTGCCGAACATGGCCAATTACAATCCTGAGCTGGCCGAGACCGTTTTCGGCAAGCCGCATGGCGGCAGCTTCCCGCTGGTGCACCTCAACCAGACTGCCATCGGTTATGACTCTGCCTTCGTGAAAGCCGACGATGTGCCGAAGAGCTTCGAGGACCTTCTCATCTGGGCCGAAAAGAACCCCAAGCGGCTTGGTGTCACCCTGCCGGCCAAGGGTGGTTCGGGCGGGGGCTTCATCTATTCGGTCGCACTCAATTATCTTACCGGCGACTGCCGCAAGCAGCTGACCGACTATAACCAGACGCTGCAGCAGGCCGAAGACTGGGCCATGGAGTCCGAGTGCCTCACGCCTGTCTGGGATTATTATCGTCGTCTTCTCGCCGTGGCCGAACTGACCAACGGCAATGCCGATACGCTCAACCTCATCAACAACCAGCAGCTCTACATGGGCACGGTCTGGGAAGATCAGGTCATGAGCTTCCTCGGCACCAAGCAATTGCCCGACAGTTTCCGCGTTACGCTTCTGGAAAAAGGTCAGGTTGGCTCCGGTGACGCGATGTTCGTGCCGGCCAATGCGAAGAACGTCGCCTCGGCGCTGCTGCTGATTGACATGGCGATGAGCAAGGAATTTCAGCTCTGGAAGCTGGAAAACAAGGCCTCGCGCTCTCCGCGCACCGATGTCACCAATGATCTGATGCCGAAGGCCGTGCAGGAGCATGTGCTGCCGCAGAGTGTCTATCCGCGCCTGTCGCTGCCGGCTTTCTGGGACATGTCGACAGCGCTTGCCGAAGCGCTCGATGAAAAAGTCCTCAACCAGTAACGCCGCCGGGATTGCCGGATCGTGTGGCCGCAAGGGCCTGCACGGTCCGGATACCCTTGGTCAAAAATATGAGGGAGGCTCGCCATGAGTGAACTCGAAATCAGCAAGATCAGCAAGGATTACGGGGCGAGCCGGGCGCTTCATCCGGTGTCGATTACCGTGGAGCGGGGCGAATTCGTCACCATTCTCGGGCCCTCCGGTTGCGGCAAGTCGACGCTTTTGCGCATCCTCACCGGCATCAGCCAGCCTTCGGGCGGCGAAATCCGGCTGGGTGGCAAGCGTATCGATCAGGCGCCGCCGGAAGCGCGCGATATCGCCATGGTCTTCCAGTCCTATGCGCTTTTCCCGCATATGTCGGTCGCCAAAAATCTCGGCTTCGGGCTGAAGATGAAGAAGGTCGCGAAGGATGAGCGGGCGCGGCGCATCGCCCATGCGCTGGAAATTTGCAATCTCATCGGTCTGGTGGATCGCATGCCGCGGCAACTGTCCGGCGGCCAGCAGCAGCGCGTGGCGCTGGCGCGCGCCATCGTCATGCAGCCAAGCCTGCTCCTGTTTGACGAGCCGCTTTCCAATCTCGATGCCAAGCTTCGCGACACGCTGCGCCATGAGCTGACCGAGCTTCACCGCCGCATCGGTGCGACAAGCCTTTATGTGACGCATGATCAGGCCGAAGCCATGGCGATGTCGGACCGGATCGTCGTTATGAATGCCGGCCGGGTGGTCGAGATCGGCACGCCGCTTGAGCTTTACCGGGCGCCGAAACACGCCTTCACCGCCGGCTTTCTCGGCCAGACCAATCTTCTGCCGGTCTCCGCTGAGGGCCAGCAGGCGCAGTTGCCCTGGGGCCAGCCCGTGACATTAGATCGGGCTGCGGCCGGCAATGTGCAGATTTCCGTTCGTCCGGAAAACATCCACATCCGCGCCGATCAGGCCGGTGACGGCACGGTTTCCGCCGTTTCCTTCATGGGTGCCAATGCGCTCTATACGGTTGATATCGGCGGCCGCCAGATAAGGGTCAGCCAGTCCGGCGCGGAAACTTTGATCGATGCGGGGCAAAGGGTCTCCCTGCAGTTTCCCGGTTCGGTCCATCTTCTCGATGACAGGATGGCGGGGGAGGCGGCATGATGGCCGGGCTTCTCCGCGACAGGCGCGCCCAGCTTCTCCTCCTGCTTTTGCCGGGTGTTGGCTATCTTCTGGTCTTCTTCGGCGGGCCGCTGCTGTCGGCGCTGATCGGCAGCTTCAGGCAAGAGGATGGCAGCTTCACGCTGATGTTCTATCAGCGGATTTTCACCCGTGCATCGATGATCCGGGGTCTGACGACCTCTATCTATTACGGCGTCATGCCGGTCATCGTCTCGCTTGCGGCCTCGGTGCCGCTGGCGCTTCTGATCCGCAAGAGCTTTTTGGGGCGAAAACTGTTCAGTGGCCTCTACAAACTGCCGATGGCCGTGCCGGGCATCATCGTTGGCCTGATGGTCATCGTCGTCTTCGAAAGGGGCGGTTTTCTTGATCGTCTGGTCGCGCCACTCGGGCTCGAACTGCCCAAGCTCGTGCGCGACGACTGGGGCATCGGTGTCATTCTCGCCAGCGTCTGGAAGCAGATACCCTTCATGACGCTGATCATCACCAGCGCCTTTGCCGCCATTCCCGAGGATATTCGTTACGCCTCGCGAACGCTTGGCGCTTCGCGGCTGAAAACCTTCTTTTTCGTGGAAGTGCCGCTCGCCATGCCGGGCATCACCGCCGCCATTCTTCTGACCTTCATCGGCTCCATGGGCTCCTATGCCATCCCCGATATCGTCGGCCCGCCGACGGCCCGGCCGCTTTCGGTGCTGATGATCCAGGAGTTCAACCAGGGCCGTTTCAATCAGGTCTATGCCATGGGCATGGTTCTGAGCCTCTTCGCCGTCACCGTACTCATTCTTTATTATTCCCTGACATCCCGCATCGGCCCCGGCCAAAACCGAGGAGACGCATGATGAGTGCCATCACGATTGAACCTGCCATCACTCCCCGCCGCCGCGCCTTCACGCCGGAGGACCGGATTTTTGTCTCGATCGGGCTGTATGGAGCGCTGACGCTCGCCATCGCCCTGCCGCTGGCTCTCATGTTCCTCTGGAGCATTGCCGATGGCTGGTCGCCACCACTTGTCGTGCCGGAGCATTACACCACGGCGCGCTGGGCAGGCATTCTCGGCGATGCAAGTCTCATCCGCGCCGCGATCAACAGCATCGTCATCGCCATCGTCGTCACCTTCCTGACGGCGGCTATCGCGTTACCCACCGCCTGGGCCATGGCGCGGTTTCCCTTCCGGCTGAAACGGCTGGTGGAGATTTTCATTCTGGCGCCGATCATCATTCCGGGGCTGGTCGTCGCTGTTGGCATCGGGCAGGTGTTTCTGCTTTTCGGCCTTGCCTATTCGGTGACGGGGGTCATCCTCGTGCAGATCGTCGGCACCCTGCCGCTGATGATCCGGCTGATGACGGCGGCGCTTGAGACCATTCCCGACGATCTCATCCATGCCGCGCGCTCGCTGGGTGCCGGAACAATCGGCATCGTCCTCCACATCATATTGCCGCTGGCGGTGCCGGGTCTTCTCGCCGGCGGGTTGATGTCCTTCATCGGCAGCTTCGAGGAATTCGACAAGTCCTTCATTGTCGGCGCGCCCGTCGTCGAGACCCTGCCGATCAAGCTTTACATGTATCTCGACCCCTATTCGATGCAGCTGCCGCTTGCCTCCATCGTCTCCTTCATCCTGCTTCTTCCCGCACTCATCGTTTTCATCATCGCCGGCCGCATCCTGCGCGACGATCTGATGGCGGCGGGCATGGGGAAAATCTGATCCGGGTAGCCAAGCCCGGTAATTGCAACGTCCGAAAGTGAAAACCATGCACCAAAACCTTGCCACCTCCCGAAAGACCTCCAATGCCTGCAATGTTCTCGCGCTCTGCGCGCGCGACAATCCGGCCATCCTGACCATCGCCCATCGCGGTTTCTGGACGGCCACCGCCGAAAACTCACTGGCCTCCGTCCGCGCCGCGGTTGCGGCCGGTGTCGAGATGATCGAGATCGACACACAGGCGACGGCCGATGGCCGGCTGGTCGTCATTCACGATGAAACGCTTGACCGCACGACGACAGGCAAGGGAACTGTGAGCATGCTGCCGTTCGAGGTGGTTCGCGCAGCGAAGCTGAGGGCCGGTGCGGGTGGCGACGGTGCTGATGTGACCGATGAATGCGTGCCGACGCTGGAGGAATTGCTGGAAGAGGCGCGTGGCAGGATCACCGTCAATATCGACACCAAATTCACCCGCGATCTGCCGCAGGTCATGGAAACCGTGCTGCGGCTCGGCGTCGAGGATCAGGTGCTGGTGAAGACCGATATCGATCCTGAGGCCAGCCGTTTCGCGGTGCTGGACACCAACTGGTTCGGCAAGATCCCGCATATGCCGATGTTCCCGGTCAGAAAGGGCAAGTTCGCCGAGGATCTGCGCCGGATCGAAGCCTTGAAGGCGCCGATGATCGAAGTGAAATTTACCGATATCGCCGATCTGGCCGAAGGCCGGGCCGAGATGGAGCGTCAGAATATCCGCCTGTGGATCAATTCGCTTGACGTTTCCCATTGCCTTGATTTCAACGATACGCGGGCGCTTTCAAACCCCGAATCCGTGTGGGGTGCTCTTGCCGAGGCGGGCGTCGGCGCGATCCAGACCGATGAAGTCGAAGCCTTCACCGGCTGGCTGAAGGCGGGCGCCGGTGAAACGGGCAGGGCGTGGACACGATGAGCGAGCGTCTCGACCGCGCCGTCGCCATCATCGAGGAAGCGATGGGCCTTGCCCTTCGCTTTTTCGAGGCGCGCGACACCATTGCCACCCGGACGAAGGGTTTTCAGGATTTCGTCTCGGAAGCCGACACCACGGTCGAAAAGCTGGTGCGCGACCGTCTGGCGGCGGCCTTTCCCGGAGAAACGGTGCTGGGCGAAGAGATGGGCGGCGTGGCCGATGACGCCTACTGGATCATCGATCCCATCGACGGCACCGCCAATTTCCTGCGCGGTTCTCCGCTCTGGGGGATTTCACTCGGTTTCGTGCGGAACGGGCGTCCGGAACTCGGTGTCGTCGCCATGCCGGTCTTCAAGGATATCTATGCGGCGGCTGACGGGACCGGGCTGATGCTGAACGGCAAAGCGCTTCCCCGTCATGTGCCATTCGCGGATGTGCAGGTCATGTCGCTCGGCGACAGCGCCGCCGCCGATGCGGAAGAGGTGGCGGCTCTTACCGTCGGGCTCAGGCATGCGGGCTGGGTGGTGGAATCCATCCGCTCGACATCAATCGGCCTCGCCTTTGCCGCGCGCGGCATATTCGACGGCCATCTGCAGAAACTGACGACCATGTGGGACATCGCCGGCGGCGTCGTTCTGGCAAGGGAAGCCGGTCTTGATGTCCGCATCGGAACCCGGCCCGGCAGCGGCATTCCGTGGGTTGCTGCGGGAACGCCGGGGCTAATGGCGGTGACGGAAGGGCTCTGGCCGGAAGTCGTTGAAAAGGTGCCGGCGGAACCTGCGTGAACTTCTCCACTGTTGCCGGCTGTTGTCGAGGCACCCGGCAATCCTTGCCCATTCCTCGGGATGGCCGGGGCACGGCCTCACGAAATAACGGGGTTGCCTTCCTCTGTGCCGGCATAGCCCCGTTCGCTCCAGAGCAAGGCTTTGCGCAACGGATCGGACGTCGCTTCGATGATGGCGCCGACGAAGAGGATGTGGTCGGCGGCATCGATGGAGCCGACGAGTTCGCAATCCATGGAGAGCAGTGCCTCGGCAAGCCTTGGGCTTCCCGAGGGCCACACATCCCAGCTACCGACGGAAAACCGGTCCGGCAGGTTTCCTTTACCGGCAAACACGTCGGCGACCTCCTCCTGCCCTCTGGACAGCGCCGTGACGGAAAATCGCCGGCTTGCGGCGATGAGATCGACCATGCGGCTGCTGGCGTCGATGGAGATCATCAGAAGTGGCGGCTCGGCGCTGAGCGGCATGAAGGATGTGATCGTGCGCCCGATCCGCTCACCCGCATGGGAGGCCGTGGCCACGGCCACCGTGAAGGCGAGGCCCGCCATGGCGTCCTTGAATTCACGCGGTGAGATCGTCGGAGAGGCCGAGGCTTTCAGCGGAACATGCGCGTGATTGACCACACCGCCATCGATCAGCCTGAGATTATGAGACATGCAGTGCCGGGCTAACCGCCCGCTCCCGGGTTCTTGGAAAAAATGGAAAACTTGGCTGCGGCACCGTTCATGATGTCGGCATTGTCAGACGGCGGTCTTTTCTGGTGCACGCGCGGCCAGATGCCGGAATAGTGGCGATTGAGGTCGAGCCAGACATGCAGCCCGGCCTCGGTATCCGGCCGGATCGCCGCGGCCGGACATTCGCGCTCGCAGATGCCGCAATCGATACATTGATCAGGGTGAATGACGAGCATGTTCTCGCCTTCATAAAAGCACTCGACCGGGCAGACTTCCACGCAGTCCATGTATTTGCAGGCGATGCAGTTTTCGGTGACGACATAGGGCATGGGGATGCTCGAATGGAGTTGCAGCCGGACGGCGGCTGTCCGGCTGCGCCTGACCCGACCGGCCGCCCAGGGCAGCGGGGCCGGCCGGGTCGGTGGGCTCAAATCAGAGGCGGGCGGCGACTGCCTGCCAGTTCACCAGATTGTCGAGGAAGTTCTCGACATAGGCCGGACGCTTGTTGCGAAAATCGATGTAATAGCTGTGTTCCCACACATCGCAGCCGAGAAGCGCCTTCTGGCCGAAGCACAGCGGGTTGACGCCATTTTCCGTGCGGGTGATCTTCAGCGTGCCATCAGTATCCACCACCAGCCACGCCCAGCCCGAGCCGAACTGCGAGGCACCGGCGAGGGCAAAATTCTGCTTGAACAACGCCACCGAGCCGAAAGACTGCGTCAACGCATCTTCCAGCGGGCTAGGGATCGCGTGGTTTTGTGGCCCCATGATCTCCCAGAAGAGATTGTGGTTCCAGTGCTGGGAGGCATTGTTGAATATGCCGGACTGCGCGACCGCACCCTTCTCATAGGTGCCGCGCACGATGTCTTCGAGGCTGCTTTTTTCCCATTCGGTGCCTGATATCGCCTTGTTGAGATTATCGACATAGGCCTTGTGGTGGAGATCGTGATGGAACTTCAGCGTCTCCTCGGACATGCCCGAAGGGGCGAGCGCATCATGGGCATAGGGGAGGTCGGGAAGCTGGAAAGCCATGGGGTATCCTTTGTCAACTGTTCGCTCAAGAGCATGGAAAGAGCCTTGCGAAAACAAGGTGACAATACTTCTAGGACCTCAATCACGGTTGAGGTCAAGCGGTTTTTGGAGGATGAATTCACCGGCTGGCGGGCTTGGGAAACATGCGCCCCGATGGCGCGGATTACCGCTCGTCGACCTTCACCACGGCGACCCATTCTTCAAGCGCCCTGCGGATTGCTGAGCCGGCATCTTCCCCGCGGACAAAAGCCCACCATGTATGTGCGCCTTGCCACACGGCGGCCATCTGCCATCCCAGTCGTTCCGCGCTCTCATTTTTACGGGTAAGACGGCGGCCAAGCGCGTGGGCGAGGGTGTGTCCCCAGAGTGCTCCTCTCGCCCGCAGCTTCGGATTGCGAATGTCTTCCCTGAGCAGCAGCAGCCCGTCACTGGCGTTCTGTTCCGCGGATTGAGGCGGCATGAGGCGCATAAGAAGGGATATGGCGCCCTGCGGCGTCAATGGCTCCTCCTCATCGGCCGTTTCCGTTTCCGTCTGCAACCTGTCCCAGGCACGCAGAAGCACGGTTTCGACAAGGTCTTCACGCTTGCCGTAACGCTGCACCAGGGTTGCCGCAGACAAGCCGCAGGCCTTTGCGGCTGCGGCAAAAGTCAGCCCGTCGGGGCCTGTCTGCAACATGAGGGGCAGCAGGGCATCCAGCACCTGATCATCTGAAATCGTCTTGTGTCTTGGCATGGAAATATATAAACGTATATTCATTTATAAATCAAGGAGGATGATATGGCGGTCATTCGCGGATATATCGCGGCTAGTCTGGATGGGCGGATCGTTTCGGGAGACCGCTCTCTCGACTGGCTCTACAAATATGATGACATGGACCTCGGTGAGCACGATTACCGGCTTTTCCTGAAGGGAATTCGAACCGTGGTCATGGGGCGTGCGACCTATGATTTCATCGCCAGCGAACCGTCGCCCTGGGCTTATGGAGATCTGCGCGTCATCGTCGTCACGTCGCGGCCGATTGAGGCGCCCAAGGGACCTCTGGAGGTGCGCAGCGATGTAGCATCGTTGATCAGGGAATTGCGCGCGCTCAATGACGGCGATGTCTGGATGCTGGGCGGCGGAAAGCTGCAAATGGCCTTTCTGGAGCGCGGCGCACTGGATGAAATCGAGATTTACGTCATCCCGGAAATCCTCGGTTCAGGCGAACCTCTTTTTCCTCTCACCGAGCATAGGGCAAGCCCGAGCCTGCTCAGCGCCAAGGCGATCCAGAAAGGCTGCGTGAGATTGCACTACCGCTTTTGATCGCGTCATCAAGGGCGACGGTACTCTCCCGTTTTTCAGGCGAGTGGAGCTGCTCGGAGCGCCACCACGCCGCGGGCCTTGTAACGCCGGGACCTAGCCGCTGATGGCAGGCGGATTAAGTCGGGCAAAGCCCGCCTGCCGCTGATAGGGAAAATGCGGGTATGGGGCGGCCGTCTCGCTGGCCTCGTCCAGCCTTGCTACCTGCGCCGATGTCAGTTCCCACCCCACGGCACCAAGGTTCTGGCGAAGCTGTTCCTCGTTGCGGGCGCCGATAATGACGGTGGAAACCGTGGGGCGCCGGAGCAACCAGTTGAGAGCGACCTGCGGCACAGTCCTGCCGGTTTCTTCCGCTACGGCGTCCAGCGCATCGACCACGCGGTAGAGATGCTCTTCATCCACCGGCGGGCCGAAGCTTGCGGTCTCATGCAGGCGGCTGCCCTCGGGCAGCGGCGTGCCACGGCGGATTTTCCCGGTCAGGCGTCCCCAGCCAAGCGGGCTCCAGACCATGGCGCCCAGACCTTGATCGGCGCCGAGGGGCATCAGATCCCATTCGTAATCCCGACCGATCAGCGAATAATAGACCTGGTTGACCACATAACGCGGCCAGCCATAACGGTCCGCGACGCCAAGCGATTTCATGATCTGCCAGCCGGAAAAATTCGACACGCCCGTATAGCGCACCTTGCCGGACCGGACGAGCGTATCGAGTGTCGACAGCACCTCCTCCACCGGCGTAAAGGCATCGAAGGCATGGAGCTGCAGAATATCGATATAATCGGTCTTGAGCCGCCGTAGCGCATCGTCCACCGCACGCGCCAGCCGGAAGCGGGAGGAGCCGGCCTCGTTTGGCCCATCTCCCATCGGCAGGCTGGTCTTGGTCGAGATCAGAACGCTGTCGCGCCGCCCCTTGACGGCTTCGCCGAGCACCTCTTCTGACGCTCCGTTGGAATAGACATCGGCCGTATCGAACAGGTTGACGCCGGCTTCGAGGCAGATATCGACAAGGCGACGGGCCTCCGTGGCATCAGAGGTGCCCCAGTTGCTGAAAAGCGGACCGGAGCCACCGAAGGTTCCCGTGCCGAAACTTAAGGCCGGCACTTTGAGGCCGGATTTGCCGAGATAGCGATATTCCATGGGGCATTGCCTTCTTGGTTCGGGATGGTACCGCGCCGGGCATGTGGCCGCCTCGTGCCTGTCCATTCCGTGGTGGGTTGCGATGGTCCTGAAGATAGACACTCGCGCTTGCATGAAATAGAATGCCGAAAATACTATCACTTGTGAGATGAAGTCATCATGGCGCGACTGGAAATCAACCGGGCAGGGGAGATGGAAATCTTCGTGCGGGTTGTCGAACTCGGAGGTTTTTCACGCGCGGCGGCGGTGGCGAAGATGACGCCTTCGGCGGTGAGCAAGCTCATCGCCCGGCTGGAAAGCCGGCTGGGAACGCGTCTCCTCAACCGATCCACCCGGCAGCTTCAGATAACGCCGGAGGGCTGTGCTTTCTACGAAAGGGCCACCCGTATCCTCGCCGATCTCGAAGAGGCCGAACGCGCCGCCGGAGAGGGCGAAAAGCCCATCGGTCGCGTGCGGATCAACACCAGCGCTTCTTACGCAACACATATCCTTGCGCCCATCCTGCCACGGTTTCTGGCGCTTCATCCTGATATCACGCTTGATATCGTGCAGACGGATCTGGTGGTTGACCTTCTCGCAGAGCGCATGGATGTCGCAGTTCGCGCCGGGCCGTTGAAAAGTTCAAGTCTGGTCGCGCGAAAACTCGGCGAGACCCGCATGGTCATCGCCGCCGCCCCCGACTATCTGGAGCGCTGCGGCGTGCCGCAAACCATCAGCGATCTCGAAGGGCACAATTGCCTTGCGCTGGGTTACGCCCGGTCGACCGATGGCTGGCCTCTGCAGGACGGCAGCAAGACCGTCGTCATTCCCGCGGCGGGACGTGTGCAGGTCAGCGATGGCGAGGGCCTTCGCCGTCTGGCGCTTGCCGGTGTCGGGCTGGTGCGCCTGGCGGCTTTCACCGTGCGGAAGGATATCGCCGCCGGCCGGCTGGTCTCCGTTCTCGATCATCTCGATACCGGCGAAACGGAGACGTTTCATGCCGTCTATGTCGGCCAGCGGGGACCATTGCCCTCACGCATCCGGGCATTGCTCGACTTTCTCGGTGAATATGGGCGGGTGAAATGACGCATCGCAAAAACGGGCGCCGGTTAGAGGCGGCGCCTGTTTTCCGTTCCCCGATCGGTCGTTCGGTAAACGGGATCGTTCACCCGAGGGACGGGAGGCTTATTCTTTCGGGCCCGACAGGGTGAAAGCACCGACCGATTCCAGCCTGATGTGGGTATCGCCGGAAAGTGTGCCCGGAATTGCCCCGCAGAGGCTGCCTGTCGTCACCACATTGCCTGCCTTCAGCATGCCTCCCGTGTTGAGTGCCCCATTGGCGAAGGCCAAGAGCGGCGCCAGTGGATCGACATTCGGGTGTTTCACCGTGGCATTGAAGAGTTCCATTGATCCCTCGGTGACGGTGAGCTGCGGCAGTGCATCGCCGTTACCGGCAAAAACCTCCACTATGCCCTTATCCACCACCGGGCCGATGGCAAAGCCATGGTTGGCAAGACGGTCCGCGAGAAAGAGCGGAAACGGCACCTGATTTTTCTCCGCCAGCCGGTAGCGGAGAAGTTCGACACCCAGATGGACCTTGTCGATATAGCGCATCAGACCGGTTCTGGTCAGTGGCCCTTCGGTGGCGGCTGGGATATCGGCGGACAGCGTGAAGCAAATCTCGACTTCGATACCTTCCGTGCCATGAAGAGGAAAAGAAGCGATATTGGCTTCATTGACCTGGCAGCAATCGAACATGGGCGCCCCGACGGCCTCGCCATCCGGGCGGATTGCCAGCTTCCAGCCGGCAACCGGTTTTCCCCAATATCCGGCAAAGCCCTGCTGAACCGCCATCGCCTCTGCAAGCGTGGCGGGAATGAAGCCCTCCGCCTCCAGCTTCGCCAGAGGAATTCTCGCACCCTCCCGGCTCGCTTTTGCAAAACTCTGCGCCAGTTTTTCGATCGCCGTCATTCCGCTCATGTCTCCTGATGATCTCATGCGCTAAATGCTGTCACGATTTAGCGCTGTCTGCCAAGGTCATCAATGCCGAGTTGGGTTCCGACTTTGTAGTTGGGGGAGGCCGCCCAATGCATGGGAGCAATGTGAGCGTCCGGCGAACGCATTTTTCGGGTGTAGAGAGATGGAAGTTATAGGCTGCGTTTCATCTCATCGGCCATGATGCGGTTGATTATTTTGGGATCGCACTGTGTGTCGATGAGGAACTCGCGGATACCGCTGTCCCACGTCCTGATGTCGGCGAGTAGGCTTTGAAGTTCTTCGATGCCATTCTCGGTCAGACCCTTCGTGCCATCGCTAACGTAAACGAGCTCGCCCTCGGAGATGTTGTCCGAGTTTGCGGTCACTTCTTCGATCAGTTCGAGGTTCTCGCTGATCATGCGGGCGACTTGGCCGAGTGTGTAGATGAACCTTGAGTGCGCCATCAGGCGGCCTCGCATCGAGCGTTTTCTGGCGTCCAGTTCCAGGGCAGCAGGTCTTCAATTCGATCCTTGGGATGATCCTGGATCCGGGCGAGGACATCTGTCAGATACACCTCCGGATTTTGGCCCTGCAATTTGACCGTTTCGATGATAGTCAGGATGTTGGCGATGCGCTCACCGCCCTTGTCCGAGCCGGCAAACAGCCAGATGCTATGACCATTCCTCCTTGCGATGTCGCGCGTTGAGCGAAGCATAGCCTGGTGCCATTTCGGCCGATAGGAGGATGGATTCGTCATGACTGACTACGAAGCATATATTGGGTTGGACGTCCACAAAGACTCAATCTCCGTTGCCATTGCAGACGCTGGCCGATCTGGCGAGGTCCGTCTTTTCGGAGCCATTCCAAACGAGCCAGATGCGATCTCCAAGCTTGTAAAGAAGCTTTCGAACAGGCACGGACGGCTGGAGTTTGTTTACGAGGCAGGGCTGTGTGGATACAACGTCTTTCGGCAAATTGAGGCGTTGGCTTTGTTTGCCGGGTAGTCGCGCCAAGCCATACCCCTGTCCGGCCGGGCAATCGGCAGAAGAACGACACTCGCGACGCCGTGATGCTTGCAAGGCTGTTGCGCGCCGGAGAACTTACCTTCGTTTGGGTTCCTGATGTCGTGTAGTGCGAGCTCGATCTGTCGCGTCTAATGATGCGCGGAAAACACGAACATTGATCCAACTGTTTTTGTTAAAGCATGACCTTCGATATTCAGCCAAGTCATGGACCTCAAGGCATAGAGCCTGGCTACGCAATCGACATTTCCAACATCACGCGCAGCAGATCGCGTTTCAAAGCGATCCTAACCGACTGGAGCAGGCCGAGGCCCGCAAAAGGGAGCTGGAGGATCAGATCGCCGTCATTTCTCAAACATGGTCCCTGGCACGTACAGTGATGAACCTTCAGGCTTTCAAAGGCATAGGCTTGGTCATTGCCGCAACACTGGTCGCTGAGGTCGGAATATTCTCCCGCTTCGACAATCCCAGGAAGCTTATGGCATACCTTGGACTGGTTCCTCGAGAGCACTCAAGTGGCGGTTCCGTTCGGCCACGCGGGATAACGAAGACAGGCAACTCGGCACTTCGCGCCTTGCTGTTTGAAGCTGCCTGGTCCTACCGCGTTTAGGCCAAGGTTGGGAACTGGATGCATAAGCGACGCCCGGACGTCCCGCAGGCCATTAATGACATCGCCTGGAAAGCCCAGGTGAGGCTGAGCGCACGATACCACAAATTAGTCGGATCAGGGAAGAAGAGCAACGTGGCCATCACCGCGGTCGCTCGCGAACTTGTCGGCTTCCTATGGGATGTTGCTCGCAAAATTGAAGTCGAAACAACGTCACCTGCTGCTTGAGAGCTAACCCATAATCAGCGATCCGGAATGGTCAGGGCGTCGGGAGCGGAGAAGGAATCCTCGAGCAAAAATTTGGACGGGTTTATCCTATGTCCGCAGCCAGATCGAGGCAGCCTTCCAACGCATCGTCACCATTGGGTAGCCAATCCCAGGACAAGAGTTTGAGCAACCGAGTATTCCTGGCGCTCTGACCCATCCTGACCGCGACACCATGCTACGCGCTGCCTGCGACCCAGGTGGTGTTTTAAAGTGCGCCTTAAACCATTGATAATGGTAATAAGAATTCTTCCTTCCGATTCCAAGCGGTCTCATGGCTCGTTCAGCGATGTTGTTGTCGATTTCGACCCGGCCATCGTCCATGTAGACGCTCAAAGCTGCCCATCGAGACAGGGCATATCGCATCGCCTCGGCCAGCCTCTGCTTCTGTGGCAAAGTTGGGAGCGTGGTTTCGATCCAGACCTTGAGCTCGTCCAGAACCGGCCGGGCATGGTGTTGGCGCAGGGTGTGCCGCTCGTCAGCCGACATGCCTCGGATACGGTTCTCGATATCGTAGAGAACGCCGATACGCGACAGCGCTTCCTCAGCGATCGGAGATGGCTTCAGCTTGATCACATCATGGAACTTGCGCCGCACATGCGCCATGCAGGCGGCTTCGATGATCTGGTTGCCGTAGAGTTTCTTGTAGCCGCCATAACCGTCGGCATGCATGACGCCGTTGAAGCTTGCCAGGTGGTCAGCCGGATGCGCGCCTTTTCGATCAGGACTGTAGTAATAGGCGATGGCTGCGGGATTGGCGGATTGATAGCCACTGCCATCAAAGACGTAGTAGACCCAGACCCTGCCGGTTTTGTCTTGCCCCGCCCCGGGGTCGAGAACATCGACCGGGGTATCGTCCGTATGTATTCCGTCGAGTGCTGCGATATGGGCCCTGATCAACAAAACGAGTGGTGTCAGCAAAGCGGATACGCGGCCGACTCAGTCGGCCATCACGGATCGGGAGATGTCTATCCCCAGCCGGTCGTACATCTCGGATAGCTGGTAGAGGGGGATGTGATCGTCGAATTTGGCGATCATGATATGGGCGAGCAATCCCGGCCCGGGTTTGCCGCGCTCGATCGGCAAGGTCGGCATTTCGCCAGCCACTGTCGTGTCGCATTCCCTGCAGATCATGCGCTTCTCGACATGCCGGACAATCTTGACCGACGCCGGCACGTGCTCCAACATCTGGACCACCCTGTCGGCAGCCTTCAGGAACGAGGTGCCACCGCAGGTCGGGCAATTGCAGGGAGCCACATAGATCAGTTCTTCGGTGGCGAGACCATCGGGCAATGGCATACGCTTCGGCTTCTCGGATGCGTCGTCCAACTCCGGCAGAGGAGTTTTGCCGGAGCGCAGTTCAGCTTCGGCACGGGAGGCCTCAATCTCCTCCAGCATCAGTTCAAACTGCTCTATCTTCCGGTCGATCTTTTTCGAAGAGGCGCTATGCTGCCGATGTCGGAGCAGCTCCAGTTGCGCGCGAAGAAGCCCGATGATGGAGTCTCGCTTGATGACCTCGGCTTCCTGACTCTCAAGCTTCGCCGCCTGTTCGGCGACAAGTGCGCGCAAAGCAGTGAGCTCATCCTGACTGTCCAGCGGCGCTGTATCCATACCCGTAAATCTAGCTGATTTGCCTCCGACACGCTAGCATTGAGCCCCGGATGTCACTGCAAAATATAGCTTTTAGCCCATTCGAGCAGGAGGGGACGTCCAGGCCGGGCGCCGCCAATCGATCCTCTCAACGAGCATTGAAAGCTGCGCCTGCGTCAGGTGCGCGACGCCCTCTTTGGCCGTCGGCCAGGGAAAGTATCCGCGTTCCAAAATCTTGTAAAACAGGCAGAACCCCTGGCCGTCCCACCACAGAAGTTTTATCCGGTCAGCGCGTTTTCCGCGGAAGCCGAAGATTGCGCCCGAGCCCGGCGCCTCCTTCACGACCGTTTCAACCAGCGCCGACAGAGCATCAATGCCACGCCGCATATCGGTCACTCCACAGGCCAGATAGACTCATACATTCGCCGATGGTCCGATCATGCCGCCTCCACGCAAGCGACCAGCGGGCCGAGCAGCTTCAACTCGACGTCAACCGAAACCTTCAAGCACCGACCGTTTCGAAGCAAGATCTCGACGATCGCCGGCCTCGTTACCGTGGTAGACGCCTGACTTACGCCAACCTCCTCCATGATTTCTACTGGAAGGAACACCGTCGGTCGATCCACATAGTTGAACGACTTCCGCCACAAGCGGATCTGGCCCGGATGAATGTCGTGTCGGCGCGCCACATCGCCAATGCGAGCACCGGGCTCATCAGCTTCCGCAAGTATCCTCAGCTTCGCCTCGTCCGACCAACGCCGTCTGCGCTCGGTACCGGACATGATCTCTACGCGGGCCATGAAACCTCTTTGTTCTGGTATTAATGTCAGCACTAATGCTGGTTCTAATGCCAGAACATCGCCCGATTTGCCCCATCAGCAAAAACAGCTCACCAGACGCTCACGGAGCAATTGTCATCTCTTGTCGCTAAAAAAGAATGTGGTCGACCAATCAGCATCAGTATGACCTGATAGGGGTGGCTGCGAAAATGTCGGAAATTTTGCCGCTTTCGACGAGGGAAGGGCGCGATTTGAAAACCGCGCGGCGGCAAAATGCTTCCAGATGCATTTTCTCTTTTCAGAGAAGCGAATTCGGGCGGCATTGCCACCCGAATCTATTCGTTGATCAGGCGACGTCCGCGTCGAACTGGATGCTGTGAAGGCGCCTGTAAAGACCGTCGCTGGCCAACAATTCGCGGCGGCTGCCCTGTTCGACAACTTCGCCATTATCCATCACTACGATCTTGTCGGCACGATTGATGGTGGAGAGACGGTGGGCGATGACAATAGAGGTCTTGTTGAGGGTCAGACGCTCCAGCGCATCGCGCACCAGCGATTCGGATTCCGAATCGAGCGCACTCGTTGCTTCATCGAGGATCAGAATATCCGCATCTCTCAACATCGCACGCGCAATGGCGACACGCTGGCGTTGGCCGCCTGACAGGCCCGAACCGTTCTCGCCGAGCCTTGTGTCGTACCCATTCTGCATCTTCATGATGAAATCATGCGCATTCGCGGCCTTTGCGGCGGCAATGATCTCTTCGTCGGTCGCATTGTCGCGGCCGACAGAAATATTGTGCTTGATCGTACCTGAAAACAGGAAGGTTTCCTGGCCGACATAAGAAACATGTTCACGCAGGCTGGCGAAGGAAACGTCTCGCAGATCCATCCCGTTGATTTCGACGGAACCGTTTTGCGGATCGTAGAGACGCATCATGAGATTGATGATGGTGGATTTACCGCTGCCGGAGGGGCCGACCAGTGCGGTCATCTTGCCGCCCTCGAAGAGGACGCTGACGTCCTTCAAGACCGGCTGGCCGGATACGTACTCGAAGCTGACGTTTTTGAGCTCGACATCGCCGCTTGCTTTTTGAAGAGCAACGGCGTCCTGTTTCTCCGCAAGTGTCAGCGGGGCGTCCAGAACCTCGAACATCATGCGTACGCCAATCATGCCGCCTTCGATTTGTACGCGCATGCGAGCAAGCCGCTTTGCGGGTTCGTAAGCAAGGAGAAGAGCCGTGATGAATGCCATCAAATCTCCGGGGGAGCCACCTTTTTCGAGCACGGTGTAGCCAGAGACGGCAATTACCACGGCGATAGCAAGGCCAGACAGCGTCTCCATGATCGGGCTCGTCGCTGCTTCCAGTTTGGCTATGCCGTTAGCCCGCTGTTCAACATCGGAAACCGCTTTGTTCATGCGCTGACGCATCAGCTTTTCCAACGAAAAAGCCTTGATTACCCGCACACCGATGCTGGTTTCCTGGACGACGTTAACGATTTCGCCCAGTGAAGCAAGTTCGGCCTCCATGATCTTCCGGACGCGCCGCAGCACGAGACGAACGCTGAAGATCGCCACAGGACCGATAATCATGGAAATCGCGCTCAGAAGGAAATTCTGGGCAAACATCACGATGATCAGGCCAAGAAGGGAGAATAGATCGCGGACGAAAGATGTGACGATTGTGTCGATCACGCTGCGCGCAGCCTGGGCGTTGTAAGTGACGCGGACAAGGAGTTCTGAAGATGGCAGGTTCTGGAAGAAGGACACGCCCTGCTTCAGAAGCCGATCGTAAATCTTACGTTGTTGTTCGGCAACGATGCTATTGCCCGCTTTGCTGAGATAGTAGCTTTGTACGAAGGTAGCGAGACCCTTGACGATGAAAATGGCCGCAACAGCAAACGCAATCTCAAGAACGACATCGAAACCTTGCTTCAAATACACGCTATTGACGATATCACGCATGATCCACGCGCTGAGAGAGGTCGTGCCAGCAACCACCAGCATTGCCACAATTGCCGCAGAGTACCAGCCAACGTGTTTTTTGAAGTTTTCCTTAAAAAGCCGCGTCAGCAACTTTTTGTCGTCTGGCGACAAAAATGATCCGATCACTTAAGCATCCTTGCGAATTCAAGACGGGGTCCAAAAAAGAGCGCTCGCATTGCTTGCGGCGCCGTATCACCTCACTAAAACAACCATTTTCGTCAACCTAGTGGCGTAGGTGAACCAATGCTAGGTCTTATCCACTCAACCGTCCGTCGCGACGCCAATTAATATTCCAAGCTATCATCAATACCTTCATAATTCCCACGGAGGAAGAGTTGCTCTGGAACTATAAATTTGATGCAGATCGCGTCACGCAGATAGTCTCCATCCATCGGCATGTCAATATATGAAGTGTTTTCGGACGGGTACTTGAGGGCTCAATACAAGGAGTTTTGCCTCAATGAGAAAGGATCGAGTGCATAATGGCCGACAAGCTAAAGCGTTAAGCCAGTAACTCAACCTCCCACGTCGATCTCAGATAAAAAATGCGATCGCCGGACGCTCACCGTTAATTGGCGGGGGGATTACCGATGGATGGCAGGGGCGCGTGGCAGGACAACGTCTTCGTCGAACGGCTCTGGCGGTCGATCAAATACGAAGAAGTCTACCTCCACGCCTACAAGACCGTGTCCGAGGCCCGCGTCGGCATTGGCCGATATCTGACCTTTTACAATCGTGTTTCATAACGCCTATCTTTCTATGTTTTTGAAGTAAATAGGTTTACTTGATTTTTGGGCGATCCCGCGGGGTATCTGGGGTTCTGTCGCGCGCGATCGACGAGCTGTTTTGTTTGCGGGAGTTCAAGCTTTGAGTGACTGAAGATCCATGGGCCGGCCGGCAAGGGATGCAGGGCCTCGATCTCACCTGATTCCGATGCGATTCTCAATGTTTTTGGCGTAACGCCAAGTAGCTTCGCCGCCTTTCCCAGATTGAGCCAAGGCTCTATCCCTTCTGACTGCGGTCGTTAGACCGGGATATTGCGGTACGACCGGAGTGCTGTGACGCGTTCACTTGTCCAGCGATTGCCATTGCCGGTGGTCAATCCATTGCGATTGAGTATGCCAGCAATCAGGTCGTCGGGCGTAGCGTTTCTTTGGCCATGACGTCGCTTCGGCAGTCGCAGTTCGGTGTGAACTCCACCAGCCCAATGGATGACAAGGACGATCTCGGAAGCCACATCGTCGAGATCGGCAACCACTTCATGAATGACCGTGCGCAGAATCCGTTTTTTAAGTTTGGTATAGGTTGCCGGCGCCGACCAGGCGGCGCGAAGGTTTCCGGCAAGAGCGGCGATATCCAACATGGAATACGACGACACTTGCGGTATCGCAGCTTTGTGGCTGGCAATCTTATTCTCGATCTCGCCAACGCTAGTGAGAGCCTTGTTCCAGCGCGCCTCGAGCTCCGATGCCACCAGCCGGCTCTCCGGATCAGTAGCGTAATATTGCCGGAATGCCCGATCGGCCGTAAAGCTCGCCGCCTCGAGATCTCGCTGAAGGGCGTCGTGAACTTGATCACGACGGTTGGCTATGTTGCGTTCTGCTTCAGCGCTAGCAGCAATGGCTCCCGGTTCAAAGACGCCAAGCAGCATCTCCTCGATCGCATCGTCGACCCGCAGGCCGCCGAAGGCGATGCAGCGAGGCTCACCGTTGTCGAGCAGGCCACGCCAGCAGGAATAGCGAGGAATGTTATGATTGTTTCCAGTGTACCGGACCGTCAGCTTCCGCCTGCGCCTCTTACAACGGAACGGTCGGCAAGCTGAGCGTCGCCATGCTTCGGCGCCCCGTTATGTCGGCTGGCAGCCACAGTATTGCTGACCATCTTGCGGATCTCCTCGGCCCGTTCCCAACTGACATAGCCTTCGTGGGCATCCGCGATTAAGGCCAGCTATTCATTGGGCGCCTCGCGGCGAATTCCGGATCGGCCATCGTATCCCGGCACGGAGCGACTCTTACCATAAGCATACGCACCTCCGTAGATCGGGTTCTCAATCATCCGATGGATGGTTACGTAATTGGGCCTGCGCCAGATGACCTCGCCTCCAGGCCCTGCTCAAGGAACCATAGCAACGCCTGCCGCGCACTGCCGAGTTCGGCAACCTTGTTGAAGACGAGCACAATGGCCTCTTGAATGTGCCGGTCGGGATCCTTCTCGATCCTGTAACCGGCTTTCAAGAATCCAATCAGGACATTAACGACAAGCTCGCCGCGGCGAGCCTTCTCATAGCGGGCGGAAAGAGAAGGTTGGCGCAAGAGATCCAGCGCATACTCGTTGAGGCTGCCCTTCAGCCCCAAAAGCAGGCGGTCATTACCCTGGCGCGGCGCATAGACCGCTTCCTGGTCGATCAGAACGGTGTCGACGACGCGGCACATCTCAATGAGCTGTTGCCAATCCCGGCTGTTGCGGGCAAAGCGCGATACCTCTCGTGCTGCAGCCGCCCCAACCTTCCCAAGGCAGACCTTGGCAACCATCCGGTCGAAGCCGGCGCGGGTTACGCCTCCGGCTGCCGAACGACCAAGATCTTCATCAACTGTTTCGATCTGCGACCAGCCAAGTGCCGTCAGGCGGTCACGCATGGCGTATTGAAGGGCGCTGCTTTCGCGGTTGTGCAGAACCTGATGAGCCGATGATTGTCGGACATATAGAATGGCCTTGCGCTCAAGATGGTGGGCGCTGATCTTCTCATGCATCATGACCGGCCTCCTTCGACTGGGAGGCGCTCTCGCCGTTGGCGTGGTCGACGAGCAGCCGTACGATGAGTGCCGTCAACGCCTGTTGTGTTCCTTCCGGCAACGTCTGCCATTGCGGCATCGCTGGTGTCTTCCCGCTGTGTATGCTCGAGAACAGATCGAACTGATATGTCGTAAACTGGCGAGGCATGGACATCTCCCCGACTCGTTTCGTGAGAGATCAATGCTGCGCTCATATCCGCGCCTTGTGACGGAGTGCCTGCCTCTTCCAGCAACTTTGCCAAAGCAAGAGAGGTGGCTCGGTTTGCCTGAACAGTTTCGGGCGTTTGGTTAAGTGGATTTCCGCCTCGACTATGCCGCCACTATCATCGGTGCCAGCGCGTTGGAGTAGGCCTGATCAGGCGTCTGCCGGTCAAGCGATGAATGTGGGCATCGGTTGTTGTAAAAGGTGAGATATCGGCCAATGCCGACACGGGCCTCGGATACGGTCTTGTAGGCGTGGAGGTACACTTCTTCCTATTTGATCGACCGCCAGAGCTGTTCGACGAAGACGTTGTCCCGCCACGCGCCCTTGCTATCCATCGAAATGGCGATTTCGGCCTTCTGACCTGCCGGTTCCACCTTCGCTTCATCGCCGAAAACGCCTGTCGCCCCCTCAAGAAGCTGGTCTTTCCACCGTTTGATCTGGTTGGCGTGCACATCAAACTGCTGGGATAATTCCACCAGCGTCTGCTCGCCTCGGATGGCCGCCAGTGCAACCTTTATCTTGAAAGCCGGACTATGGTTCCGGCGTGGTCGTCTCGTCATGGTATCTCCTGTTTCCGGCATCTAAGCCGAAGTCAGGCAGAAATTCCACTTAAACCCACTGTCCAGATTTCCCGAGCCACCTCTGGTTGATCCGTCCCCATAAACCCGCCGCTCGCCACTCGTAAAACAGGCCTGCACAGTTGTAAAAGGCGGAAAATCCTTGGGCAGCATTCACCACTGACAACCCGTCGAAGCAATGCAGAGCAACGCATTCATAACCTCGCGAAGATCGGTGCTACGCGGCCTGCCCAAACGCCTTGGTCCAGATAGGCAGGACGGTCAATCCCCATTCCCGATCCGTCAGGTCACTTGCATAGCGGCGCGCGCGTCGGGCATATTTGCCAACGGGTGAAATCAGTCCAACCCATTGTGGTCTTCGTTCGCACTAAGCAAACAAACATAATCACAAATGACTGATTTCACTCAACTCTTTTTCGGTCAGGCTCTTAGAGACGCTCTATTTCAATGCTGTCATCCTTTTTCAATGCTGTCAAAAATGATGTCGCTCTTTCGATATCATCAAATGGTATTTGACGAATAACATCATCCGGTAAATCCCACCATTTACTAGCTAAAAGGGTTTGGATTGTATCCTCATCAAATCTATAATCTATAACTTGTGCGGGACTCCTTACTACAATGGCATAAGGAGGAACATCCCTAGTAACAACGGCTCTTGCACCAATAATTGCGCCATCTCCTATTTTAACTCCATTCTTGATCCAGGCACCATCCCCAATCCATACGTCGTTGCCTATTATTACAGGCTCAATGTACCAAAATCCGTCGTAGGTTGGCATTTTTTGAGATTTAAAACCTAATTCATCGAAATAGAAAAACGGTGACGTCGATAAAAACGCTTTTGGGTGATTTCCATGCCCTATTACAACTCTTTGACCAATAGAGCAGAATGACCCAATAACCGTTCCTACACTCACAATACATATGTCTGGTGCGGCGTAGGAATATCGACCAATGTGTTGGATATTGGGAATCCATGTCTCCATCAAATTAGCTTCAGGCTTTTTGTAACGAAAACAATCTAGATAGCGTTTCCAAATTAGATCTTCATGCTCGAACGGAACGGGGCCATTGGTCTCTTCTGCAAGTATCCTTCTGAAAGACCTTCTAACTTTTCGGCTCGGGTGAACACGTGACCCAATTTTCATTTTATATTTTTGAAGACGTGAGACAGGACGATTCTGAGCTAGGGCGACGTTGTTGCCAGGTGGCGTAATTGGTTTCTGAGTTCTCGCCATGTTTTCAAGAATCATGGAAACATCATAGTCGGTGCGACTTTTGATGAAATTTGTTATATGCTCGATCTTTTGAATACCACTTCCAGGTTCAAACCGACCATTTGAAAAAAAGAGTGCTCGCCGCTTTATAAATGGGCAGCTATCCTCCACCAACAGACGATCTGCACAAGTGATTATAAAGTTTGCCGGAGAAACGTTGGCATATTTTTCAGTTGATGCCCAGCTAGCGAAAGTATAACCGCGAGCCGCGAAATATGGAGTCTGGGATAGCTCGTGAAGATTAACAGAGTCTGCGTAATTTTCAATTTTTGGTAGTTGATTCCAATAATCTTCAAAATCTTTAGTGGAAATTAAAGATCTACGATAGGAAACAAAAAAAGATTGAATATGCTGAACTTCCAAGCCGTCGGTCTTTTTTTGATTATAGCCAGCCAAGCCCCAGAAATCGCAAGCTGTTGAATCCATTTTTTTGAACATATCTGAAAGTGGAAGTACTGGGCCATACAATGTGAAGTTTGTAACGAGAACTTCATCAAAGTCCGCAATATACTCATATCCCAATTGCTCGAATGCTGCTTTGTATGCCCAAGCATCAAGTCCATAATTTTCTCTGATTATTAATGTATTCGACGCGGAGCTAAGCTTATTGTACCCATCTTCGTTTACATGTCCATTTACAACTACTACGACTTTGGATGCATAGTTATAAAGTGAATTTAGGGCATGAATGACATAATCATCAACGATGCCATCGGCATCCCAGAAAAAATAAACAATCAGTCGATTTACTTTTTTCTCAAGCGTGGTCATAGAAATTCCATCCATCGTATAGTCCTTTATTAAGCATACCTAATTGTAGAATTCAGTCGCGCGGCCATCCAAATGTGCAACAACAAGCGGCACACGGCGACGAAATAGAGATATCCCCTTAGTAGGTCCACAATGCTTGACCGAATCCGGACTTCGACCGCGTATGGAGCGATAGTCGGTCAATGCTTCGGGGCAACAAATCGCACACGAACTTAAGCTCTAGCGACATGTCATCGTAAGTGATCACGATGTAGCGCACGGTCTACCGCACCTCGTGTCAAGTACTCACGCCCTGCTGAACCGCAAACGGCGGTGTTGCTCTCTCGGGGGCAACCACCTCTGCGCGCCTCACCCTCTGACGGGGCTTCAACTTCAGAGCCGGTTCTTCGATTAGCTTCCAAGAGAGCACTCCGAGAAGCAGAGTGGGAGCTACAGCAAGAAAGAAGTTTAGCCAATGATTGGCCGAAGGCAGGAAGTGTGCAACAATCTGCTGGCATAAGAAGCCGTAAAGATATGCCCCGTAGGAAAAATCGCCGTATCGCTCAAGCCAAGCAAAAACTGGCTGTGCAGCGTGACCGAATGCGAGAGTTAGGTACGGCACCACAATCAGCGCCACTACCTCAGAGCGAAGCCAATCGGTGGCAAGCAGTGGGAGCAACAGGAGCATGAGCACAGCTACCTGCAGATTCAGGTATTGCCCCCTTTTGCACCACAATCGATATGCGGCCCCCCAGAGGAAATATGGCGCCATCTCCAGTGCATTCAACGAGTTGGTGCCCCAAAAGACCGGGGGCGCATCGGGAATATGTATGCGGGTAAACCAAACTGAAGCTGCTGACAGCGCTAGCGCCGCAACAACCACAGCATATCGAGACATTGGCAGAAGAAGAACAAGCGGCATGATGAGATACATCAGGAATTCGACTGGCAGCGTCCACAGCGAGCCATTTACTGCGTTGGGATAAATGTTGCTCGCAAACATGCCAGGCAAGCTGTAGTTGGGCAATAAGCCCACATTCCAAAAATAGCTCCATGTACCGGATTTGGCAAAGTAGGTACTGACAGGCAATACCGTGAGTGTTGGCCCCACAAGGAGAACAGTGACTAGGCACAGAATGATCAGAGCAGGAAAAATTCGTAAACTGCGCCGGAGAAGGTAGCGCACCACGTTCGGATCTCGCACCCAACTCTCCGATATGAGGTAGCCGCTGATCACAAAAAACACCTTCACCGCGAGCGTGGATACCGGGCTACCCAGATAACCCGGTCCATGACCACCGGAGAGTGGAAAAGAATGACCAAAAACCACAAGCACAGCAGCGATCAGTCGAATAGCGGCGAAGTTGTCTCCGTGCTGTTCACTCGCATGCTGCTCCTGCGTTCTAGTTGGAACCACAGTCATTACCTTCGCCGATCACCATGAAAAATCCTCATTTTTCGCCAAGATCCCGACCGCCGAAGGCGAGCCAAGAGTGTTGCAAGTTGTAAGTATGTCATGCTCGCAAGATCCTCGACCCTAGGATCTTTTCGCCCTCTCCTCATTGCGGGCCAACGCATGGGTGCTGACCAGCGCCAACTTTTCGAAGAGAGAATTGCGGTGATCTCTCTCTCACACGACGCCCTGTCTCCTTCATGCACAGGCATTCCGATCATTGCCAGATTGTACAGATCACGCAACTGTTGAGCAGAGCCGGGCGGCAGGAGGATCGGCAGGTTGTCAATCTTCCCGTAGATCGCGAGGTGGTTTGACTTCCACTCGGCTTCATTATGATCAGTACGTGAGGAGTCTTCTGTCCGCTTCCACCAATGATAGATTGAGGTGATCTCTTGGGACGAGCTTACCCCGACAACGATCGCAACCCGTTGCAAAAAATCCCAGTCTTCAGTGGTTGTCAGCGATTCGTCGAATCTGATGTTGAGTTCATGGAACGCGCCATGTGGAAAGGCGAGCGCGCACGTTGGAGATTGGTTCATCACCAAGTGCTGGACAATGTCGAAGACAGCCCGATAAGGGTCGAATGCACCGACTGCGCGAACCCCTTTTCTCCCGCCAACAGTCACAGTATCAACGTCTTGGCGGGCACAAATCGCACGGAGCACTGCACCCGGCTTCTTTTCTGCAAGTGTTCGGAAAGTCGAAACCCAGTGCGCCATCGGAATGTCGTCATCGTCCAGAATGGCAATATATTCCCCGAGTGCTTCTTCAAAGCCGCGGTTGAGCGGTCGGGTCCGGTTGCCATCATAGACTCGAATAAGCCGAGTGGCGTTGCGAAGCCACTCTGGAGTGTCCTCTATCGCGCGTTCTACAGACATCTGTTGTTCAAGCGACAATTTGTGCCCGACTACAAGCAACTCGAAGTCTCGGTCTTCTTGGCCAGCTAGCGCTGTCAATGCCTCATCTAAGCAGTGCGGACGCTTGCCCTGAGTCCGCATGACAATTGACAAGAACGGACGTTCGGAGTGCCGCGCACTATCTTCAAGGTAAGCGTGGGCGGTCACTTGCGGTCCTGCAACAACCAAACTTACAAACTGATTTACAACGGCTGAATCATCAATATTCTCGCGCAAAGATTTCAAAACGGAATGGAGTGTTGTTCCCGTTGCAAGCGCAGGGTGAGTGTCCGGGAAATACTGGTCGCTGCTAACCAAATCCACGTCGTTGCGGTCAACAATATGCAACCCGGCTGCCCCAAAGGTCCTCTTAAGCGAGATACGACTGAATAGCCTGGTATGTGTGTGGTCGAGCAGACCCGAGCGCGTATAGTCCCAATGACCGAATGCCAATTTAAAGCCAATATCGCGGTGTGCAACATTAGGGACACTAATAATCGCTGGAGCATTTGTTTGGCCAATTAGCTCGCGAATCACGCGCAAAACCATATCGCCATTCGGCAAGTGCTCGAGCGTGTCAAGCATTGTCAATGAGCCCACCTGTCGCCCAGCCAGGATCTCGCGAAGAGCGTTCAAAGTCTGCTCGTAAGTATCGAACAGGAGTTCATGGGCTTCGAAGCCGCGAAACTTGAGCGATTGCAAACCCTCTGCCGCACCATCAATACCAATGTAGTCGCGCTCGAGTATCTCTGTGAGCGGTTCAGCAATTCGGCCAAAACCACAGCCTAGATCGAGATGAACGGTTCGCGTTCTATCCCGCACTTCCGGGTCAACGGTTCGGTATCGCGCAAGTAATGCCAGCGCATGCCCGTAAACGTTGTCATGCTCAAATGCATGATCATAGTGTCCATCTAGGTTCAACATCAGAGTATGTACCTATGCTTGGTATAAAAATGACCATCGAATCCGCCGATGCGATGGGCAGCGTCTCGTGGTGTCGGCAGCGTCCCAGCCGCTTCCTTCTCTTCGAACTTCTTGAGCGCGGCTAGTTCGTCGGGACCACCCTTGCGAAATCTAGATGCAATTCTCTTAACGAGATCGGGTCTTGACCACTTGTGGGCTATCAATAGACCTGCCTCGGCCGAGTAGCGACGTTCGGCACTAGATGGCTGCCAAGCACCTTGTTGCGAGACGCGTTTGTCGTGAAAAACGACGGCACTAGGCATGAAGATTACCTTATATCCCGCCTCGCGTACGCGCCATGAATAATCGACATCATCGCAATACAGGAAAAATGTATCTGCATCGAACCCCTCAATCGCGTTGAAAAGAGCAGTTGGGGTTAGCGCGCAAGCCGTCGTCGCCCAGCCTGTCTCTCCGGTATTTGGATCGTAGGCCTTGGGGTGCTCGATTGGAAGTTGCTTAGCCTCCACCATCCCCGTCTTTTCGTCACTGAATGGTGCAAGCATGTTTTCGAACAGCCGTGGGGAGACCACAACGTCGGGATTGAGAATGAGCAGAAAGTCGGTATCCGCGTGCTCCGCTAGGCGATTGTGCCCTCGAGCGGAACCAAGGTTCTCGTCAAAAAAACGATACGATAGTTTAAATGTCCCTGAAAATTCAGTTGACAAGCGTTCAAGCGCGGCCTCAGAAAGACAGCGTTGCGCAGACGTATCGCCATAACTCACGCGTACCTCGGTGCAGTGCCCGTCCCTTACAGCGAGTTCAATTGCCCTTGTGAGGGACTCCAGAGCTCTGCGGATCGACGTTTCATCTACATGATAGAGAATTGATTGAACCTGAATCGACACGCCACAATGGCTTGTTTTTGGTAACTGAAACATGTTCCCCACTCTCTAGTCTTATTCTGCTACCGTAGTTCGGCGAGCATGCGCCTATCAAATGTGTCCGCCACGAATCAGCCAATTGCCGACGCGCTTTGAACCTTCGACAAACGAGACCTTCGGCGAAACACCTGTTGTTGCGCGCATCGCACCTACGTCTGCAACAGCTGCTCTGACATCTCCATCACGAAACTTGCCGCAAATCACAGGCTTAGCTGCCCCATGCAGTTCAGCAATCACTTGGGCGGCTTCCAAGATGGTCGTTTCCGTCCCGGTGCCCACGTCAAATTTGTGATCAACCACACTATTGTCTGCCAAGACACTTTCGATGACTTTAACGACATCATCAATGTGAACAAAGTCGCGGCCTATAAGCCCATCTTCATAGACTGGTATCGCCTGACCTTCTCGAGCAAGCCGATGAAATACATTGATAATCCCGGTATACGAATTATAGGGTGACTGCCCTTCGCCATACACATTTTGAAGTCGCAGTATACTCAGCGGGACCCCGAATGCTCCACACCACGAAGCGAGAATGTGCTCCTGTGCTAGCTTGGTCGCTCCATATACGCTGGTCGGCCGTGGTACGACAACCGATGCGTTGTGCGGGATGGGTGTAGCAGCGGCTCCGCTAGGGCCGCTGGGTACCCATTGTCCTTGGGCCAACATTTCGTGGGTCCGAGGTTTCGGATAGAAATCTACTCCAGTCGAAGTGTCCCGCCACATGCCCTCGCCATAAATGGCGCGGCTTGACGCCAAAACGATGCGGTTGGGTCGAACATTCGCGCGTGCGAACGCATCGAGCATTTCCGTGGTCCCGACTACATTGACCGAGGCATGACGTGTTGCCTCGGTAAGCGACTGCGCTGTTCCCGTTTCCGCGGCCAAATGCACGACCTTCACCGGTCGGTATTCCGCTAAGAGATCAGCCCAAGTATTCGCGTCTCGCACGTCCCGCTTCAGCAGAATGACGCGGTCGTCCATAAATTCGGACCGTTCTCCACTAGGATGTACCTGCTCAAGAAAGCTATCGACAGCGACCACCGGCAGACCAGACGCGCAAATGAGCTTGCTGAGAGCTGAGCCTATAAACCCCGCACCACCAGTTACTATAATACAATCACGCATTTAATCGCTCCGGCTAATCTTTTACGTAGGTCGGCAGGCCATTTCCCGCCCCATAAGCACAATGTTTCTTTTCGTATATAGCCTCGAAAATAACAAATCTACGTGGCTAGGCCAATTTTTCCCCAGCAATCGACACAACGCGAAGATACATGGGGCCGTTTGGCGGCCACACGGCATCGACGAACTTGCGCCACATGTGGACATGGCAAAATACCAACTGCGTAGGGGCGACATAGCCCTCCTGGAGTGATGAGGGTGTGCGGCCTCGGCACCTGCTCTAAGCCCCAAGTTTGGAGCGCCGGGAATTGGAGTTTTCCGGCTGTTACCACGATGACGGGCTGGTTGCGCCACCGGGATTATGCATCGCAATCGGGACCTTATACCCGATTGCCGAATGAGGGCGATCCTCATTGTAGTATCGACGCCAAGTCTCCAACGTTTCGCGCGAATCCGCAAGGGTCAGGAACCAATGCGCGTTCAGGCACTCGGCCCGAAGCTTGTTGTTGAAGGCCTAGATGAAGCCGTTATCGGTCGGTTTTCCGGGCCGAGAGAAGTCCAGAGTGACGTTGTTGGCGTAGGCCCAAAGGTCGAGGTCGCGAGAGATGAACTCGTTGCCATTATCGACCCTGATCGTTTTGGGATAGCCCATGCCCTTGCAGATACGCTCCAGCGTCTGAACCACATCCTCACCGCGATAGGTGAACCGTGCGTCGGTGGCGGGGCAGTAGCGCGAGTGCGTGTCGACCACAGTCAGGATGCGTAGCTTCTTGCCGGTCGCGAGCTGGTCGTGAACAAAGTCCATCGCCCAGACATCGTTCGGCCCGACCGCCTCCTGGCGATCGTCTCTGAGCTTTGCCTTCACCCGACGCTTGGGATGCCTGTTGCGCAGCTGAAGGCCTAACTCGCTGTAAATCCTGCGCGTCTTCTTCATATTGATCTTCCATCCATCGCGGCGCAAGTGGACATGGACACGCCGGGTAGCCATACCGCACGCGTGTCTCGCAAATCTCCTTGATCCGTCTCTCGAGTGGGGCCTGTTCGGTGCGACGGGACTTGTAGTGATAGGTCGACGTGTCGAACTTCAGCGCCTGGCAGGCCCGTCGGATCGATATGCCCCAATCCACCAACATCCCGTCGATCAGCTTGCGCTTCCGGACAGGCCTCAGAGCTAATGGGATGGTCCGCGTTGTCTCCCGAGAGCATAGTGGGGATGGGCAAAGGAGGGCCCTGATTATGAATCGTAACCAACCGCAGGAGTGCGCCGTCTTTGGAGTAGATATTGGAAAGAACCTCTTCCATGTCGTGGGCCTTGATTGCTCAGGCGCGATCGTTCAGCGCGTCAAATTCCGACGTGAGACTTTGTTGCAGTTTTTCGAACGGGCTCACCGGACGCTTGTTGGAATGGAAGCCTGCCCGGGATCGCAATGGCTCGCGCGCAAACTGCAGACGATGGGTCATTTCGTCTGCATTATCCCTGCGCAATTCGTGAAGCCCTATGTGAAGTCGAACAGGAATGACATCATCGATGCCGCGGCAATCGCCGAGGCTGCAACGCGACCGACAATGCGTTTTGTTGGTGTCAAGCAAGCGGATCAGGTTGACCTTCAAATGCTGCACCAGGTTCGTAGCCGACTGGTATCGGCCCGGACGAACCTGATTTGCCAAATGCGCGCCCATTGCCTCGAGCATGGTGTCGCGATGCGGCAGGGAGCTGGCGTATTCAAGGTCGACATTTGCCGGGTTATGGATGACCTCGACAATGATCTGACGCCTATGGCGCGATCTGTTCCACGAGATCTACATGATGATTTCCGCCGGCTCGAAGCCCGGATCAGACAGGTCTCCGACGACATTGAGAAGATCGCCGATACCGACGAGCGCGCAAGACGCCTTATGACAATTCCGGGGATCGGGCCGCTTGGCGCAACCGCCATACTTTCCGCGATCGGTGATCCGACACGCTTTTCCAAAGCCCGGGACGTTGCGGCTTGGCTGGGCCTGGTGCCTCGACAATATTCCACCGGAGGGAAGCAGAACCTCCTGGGCATCAGCAAACGCGGCAACAATTATCTTCGTCGCTTGATCATTCAATGTATGCTGCATCTCGATCGCGGCAAGGATCGTCTTGGCGTCTGGATCGACACCTTGCGGCTGAGAATGCATGTTAACAAGGTGACCGTAGCTTTGGCTGCCAAGCTGGCCCGTATCGTTTGGGTTGTCCTGACAAAGCCGGGGGCCACGTACATGCGTCAGGTCGCAGCTTGACCCAATCGCCTTTCTGGCCGTTGAGGCCGGACAGATTGCGAGGTTCGAGGGTGATGACGAGACAGTTGATCGACATTCTGTAAATCCTGGTCGAAAGCGGGCTTCGTGCCCGAAGAAGCTATTTGGAAACAGAATGTGCGGATCTCATCAGGGCCTGGCTGCAACAGCAGTCCACTCGCGAGAGGCCGGATACATTTACGCAAACTGCTATCGCCGGAACCTAAAATCCTTGCAATGACAGGGCGGACCATACATTTCGGCGGATGACGTCCTGCAACATCTCGCGGTCCAGTGTCAGATCCGCGACGATCTTCTTGAGCCTGGAATTCTCATCTTCCAGAGCCTTTAATCGCCGCATCTCGTCGGGCAGTAGACCCGCATACTTCTTGCGCCAATTAAAATAGGTCGCCTGGCTAGTTCCAGCTTTCCGGCAAATCTCAGCCACCGGCACGCCATCGTCACCCTGCTTGAGAATGAACGCCTTCTGTGCGTCCGAAAAAATCGATGCTTTCATTGCTTCCGCTCCTGTTCCCAGCCGGGAATCTAGCGCGAAAAACTCCAATCAAAAACGATCCAGTTTTTGGGGATCAGAGCAATCAGAGCAGTTACTGGCAGCTAGGATCTCAATCTTCTCTTCGTCCGACCAATTCCTGCGCTTGCGACGCCCTGTGATGAGCTCCACACACCGATAATCGCTATCATCATGCATGGCAAGCGTTGCATTATTGAACTTTCATGCTGCTGTGAAAAGCATCGTTGCTTTTGATCAGTGAAAGGTATTCCTCAAGGTATTCTGATGCCAACTGTTTGATGTCGAAGCATTTACCTAAGCTGATTGCGGTCTCACGCAGTTCCTCTCTCAGAGATGCGTCGAGAATTTTCTCCATGATTTGCGAAAGCTCATCCACAAACATTTCTGTATCGTCAATTGGCTTAAAAATGATGCCGGCTTGTTTTGAATCAAGTGTCGTCATCCTTTTGATTTCACCAACGTCAGTGGCAATGCACGGAATTCCGACCTGAAAAGCTTGAATAAGGCTTAGCGGAAATGACTCGCCTGGATATCGGCTAGGAAGCAGAGCTACGTCACTAAGTCGATATAGTCCATGAACCTCGCTGATGAATCCGAGAAAATGAATCGTGGGGTCGCTGGCCGCGATCTTTTTGGCATCTTCTACGCTGGTTCCCTCTCCGGCCATAAGTAACGCCAATGGAATGTCTGGGCGACGTTCCCGCAATTTCAGGTAAGCTCTAACGGCCTCGATCCATCCTTTGCCTTCGACACCCCGTGCGGCCAGAGAAAAGACAATCGCGTCTTTCGATATTCCCAAGTCCGTTCGAGTTTTTGGAAATGGTCTCTCATCCACCGGAATGGCATTTCGTACTTTTAAGAACTTATTGTCTGGTATGTTCAAGCCTTCGAACGGTACACGGTTGCGTTCGGCTAAATATGCAAATCGATCGACCTTTTTACTCCATCGACTAATTCTACTCTTTGAAATTTTCATGGCTTCGTAAGAACCGTGCAATGTGCAGAAGTATGCACATGGTAAGTCGCCATTTTCGAGGAAGAGTTTATCGACGTTCGCTACATGAGAATGAACAATCGATATCCCCGCACGTTCCAAAAAGTTCACGGCACCCATCTCTCGAACATGGTTCGCATTGTAGATAGGTATCGCGGGGTTCAATAGTTGTTTCACCCGTTGTTGATCGTCGGTGGTGTGAATCTGTAAAACCGAGACGACCACTCCCAATTCGTGGAGCGCATTTGCCAAGTGAATAGGCAATATTTCACCGCCACCGAAAGTGAAGCCGAGTAGTCCGATTAAGATGTGAGGCTGAACGCGCGACGTTGCTTTCAACTCATTTTCTTTGATAATTGTTTCGAATTTTTGTCCGCCTACGCGTGAGCGTTTAAAATTTTTATAGGATTCAGCGAGAAACCGCGCTAGTATTTCTTCCGGAATCAGCCATTTTGATTTTAAAATCTTCATGATGCGAAAGTATTCATCGTAATATGATGGATCGCTTTGTGCTTTTTTTCCGGACGTATTATTGGCGTGTATTCGAAAGTAACTTACTGCCGTGGGTTCATATGCGATTTGTCCTCCACTCGCGATAACGGAATAGAGGAACCAATCGGCCATGATTTTAAATTCCGAGGCCTGAGCCCAAACATCTTCAGAAATGTGAAAACGACGCCATAACGAGCCACCAACATTGGGTATGGCATTTTTAACACCAAAGCCGTTGCAAAACCATTCGGATGCGGGTCGGACGATTGTGTGATCCCATATGCCCGGTTCGCATTCTTCGCGGTAATCATCCAGCCCCTGTACAAATTCGCCGCTGGTATTAGCATACTGGACACTTCCAAAAGACAGCATGACGCTCGGATCTCTGAAGGCGCGGATTGCACGCTCCACAAATGTTGGTTCGCAGAAGTCATCGCTTTCGCAAATCCACACGACGTCACCCGTTGCCTGCGAGTGACCTTTCGCCCATTGCCGAAATACGCTGCCAGAATTCTTCGTTGCGAACACTGACTTTATGCGTGCGGGATGTTTACTTACATACGCTTCTATTATCTCGCGACTATTGTCGGTCGAACAGTCATCTAGAATTATGATGTCAATAAGGGGATAGGTTTGATTAAGAATACTCTCAATGCGTTGTGGTAGATAATTCGCATGATTGTAGTTTGGAACAATCGCGGTGACCTTCAATCCGGTCTTGTTTCCTAATTCAGATATGCGTTTTGCTAGTGCTTCATTTTCATTGATGCGTCGATAATATTTTATGCAGAACTGGTCGACCTTCCGCACCAACAACATCGGATCACGTTTTTCCGCAGACTTGAAAAAACGCTCGCGTCGACGCTGGCTGAACCGCTCAATCTTTGAAAGCTTGTAAAGCAACCGCGAGTAAAGCAGATTTTTAAGTAGTCGCATTAGCGACACGTTGCCTGCCCAGTTTCCACGTTGGAGCGAATCTACCTCCCCGGATATGAAATCGATATCGGCGATCAGATTGTCCATCAGTTTGCTTTCGTCTTCACGGCGTGTGGCCAAATCGCATTCCTGACTTTGTATAGGTTCCGGCAACATGCTTCGCATTTGGATCGCGATAACTTATTCTGGTTCGCAAGTCGAGCACATGATTTTGACAGGTGACCCGCCACGCCGGGGCATATCACTCACGTTTCCACGCACTATCTGGACGTCGCGCTTAAAGTTCTGTCGGGGTGTTGAACGAATCGACAGTGGAGAATTCGGACAAGGTTTTACCGAGAGCGCCCTGGAGAAATCCGATAGCTTTTGCCCTGCGCCGTGCTGAAAAAAGCACTTGAGGTGAGAGAAAGAGAAGACAGGCTTGCAGGAGAGTGGAGGTTTTAGCAAACGGCCTATGGTGCTTTTTTCCAGCATAAATCCTTGACTGAGCCATGTGATATGCCTTCAGTCTGGCAATCTCTGGAGACCGTCCAGAGGAGTGACCAGCTGAATGAACTACTGTTGATTTTCGCACAAACATCAGCTCGCCAAGAGCTGCTAAGCGTAGAGATAGATCATCGTCTTCATGGTACATAAAAATATTGGGATCGAAACCACCAACATAGTCGAAGCTTCTTTTGGATACAAAGAGCGCGGCACCGCTCAGTACCGGGACTATTGCGTCTTCACTTGGCCAGCCTTTGCTCATGTAGAGTTGGCGAGGCAAAAGCCAAGATCGCCTCTTAAAGTACGGGCTTCCGTCTGCGTTATAAATTCGCGGATTAAAAGCAACTGCCGAAGTATACTGAGCAGCTGCTTCAAGAAGAGCCTCGATTGCCCCCGGATTTAATCTAGCGTCGGGATTCACAAAGAAAATCCAAGGGGACTCGGCAACTTCAGCTCCGGCGTTGCAGCCCCGACCGAATCCGAGATTTTTATCGAGTTTCACAACTCTGACGTTCCTTTTTGGAGGGAGATCGGCAAAAGTATTCGTGTGCCCGTTGTCCACTAGGACGATTGGGGTTTCGTCCGGAATCGACGTAATCATATCCCGGACAAGCCCATCGCTTTTGTAACAAACCGAAACCACTGTAACGGCGGAAAGTGGTAACGCTGTCATTTCAACTCCAATAGCATCTGGCCAATGATGAATGTCCACATCGAAAGGCAGGTTGTTGACCCCTTGTGGAAATTGGCCGGTGAAGCGTTCTTTACGACGCGGCAAGCTTTCTCAAATAAACGCCATAATCGCCCTTGCCGGCATTTTCTGCTATAATGTCAAACTCCGCTTCTGTTATGAAACCCTTAGTGAGTGCAATCTCTTCAGGGCAAGCAATCTTGAAACCCTGTCGCTTTTCCAGCGTACGCACGAATTCACCGGCTTCAAGAAGACTGTCGGGTGTTCCCGTATCTAGCCAGGCGTAGCCGCGCCCCATGATCGACACTTTAAGCTTGCCGCGCTCAAGATATATGCGATTTACATCGGTAATCTCGTATTCGCCACGTGTCGAAGGCTTGAGGTTGGCTGCGATGTCGACCACATCGGCGTCGTAAAAATAAAGACCGGTTACTGCCCAACTGGATTTGGGCTTCGCGGGCTTTTCTTCGATGGAAATGGCTCGCATTTCGCTATCGAAATCGACCACACCATAACGCTCGGGATCGTTGACGTGATAGGCGAAAACAGTCGCGCCATCGATTACGCCCGTGCCGGCCTGCAGAAGTTCCGGCAATCCGTGACCATAATATATGTTGTCGCCCAGGATAAGGCACGAAGGCGAACCCGCCACGAAGTCTGCCCCGATTATATAGGCCTGCGCCAGCCCATCTGGACTTGGCTGAACAGCGTATTCGATGGAAAGACCCCATTTTGCGCCGTCACCCAGAAGAGACTGGAAAAGCGGCATGTCATGGGGTGTCGAGATGATGAGAATTTCACGAATGCCGGCCAGCATCAACGTGGTCAGCGGATAATAGATCATCGGCTTGTCGTAGACCGGCAGGATCTGCTTCGAGACCGCCAATGTCATTGGATGCAAACGCGTGCCGCTGCCTCCGGCCAGAATGATGCCCTTCATGGCGTTTCCTTTTTGCTCTGCGCAAGAGCGGTGACCACCGCGCGCGTTGATGTTTGCCAGGCCGGCAATCTTATTCCGAAGACCTCTTCCAGTTTGCTGCAATCAAGCCGGGAATTTACTGGGCGCTTGGCCGGGGTAGGGTATTGCGCCGTCACGATATCGTTGACGACCATCGGCTTTCCGCCATTTTCGGCGGAAAATGCGAATATCTGTTTCGCGAAATTTGCCCAGTTGGTTTCACCCGTTCCAGACAGATGAAAAACGCCACGCAGACGGAGGGAAGAATCTGCCGAAAGCTGCCTTGCGATTTCGATGATTGCGCTGGCGATATCGTTTGCCGAGGTGGGGCATCCGAACTGGTCCGCAACCACATTGATTTCGTCGCGGCTTTCACCTAGCCGGAGCATGGTCTTCACGAAGTTGTTGCCATATTCCGAATAAACCCATGCGGTGCGCAGAATGGCGTGATTGGGGGTATTGTCCGCGACGGTCTTTTCGCCTTCGAGCTTCGAGAGGCCGTAGACGGACATGGGGCCAATCGGGTCAGTTTCGACATAAGCCGTAGCCTTGGTCCCATCAAAAACGTAGTCCGTGGAAAGATGAATAATTGGAACGCCCAGTTCCTTTGCCGCTTGCGCGACGGCTCCTGCTCCATCCCGGTTGACAGCGAAAGCAAGCTCCGGCTCGCTCTCTGCCTTGTCGACAGCGGTATAGGCGGCAGCGGAAACCACGACGTCGGGCCTTGCGTCACGTAGTGCCTGCAACACAGTTTCAGGTTGGGCGAGATCGAGTTCGGGTCGACCCAGAGCTATGATCTCCAGATCGACACTCGCCAATGCCTGAAGGGCGCTGACGACCTGTCCGTTTTTACCGGTCACTGCAAGCCGCATTCGTTCAGCCTTTCGTTAGAACGCCGAGGCGCTCTCCGGAGTACACACCCTCGCGCAGCGGCTGCCACCACCACGCATTGTCGAGATACCATTCTACTGTCTTGCGGATGCCGGTGGCGAAGTTTTCCTGCGCTTTCCAACCGAGTTCGGTTTCAAGCTTGGTCGCATCGATGGCGTAGCGGGCGTCGTGGCCGGGACGATCCGTCACGTATTTGATGAGCTCGGCATAGGGCGTGGATTGCGGGCGCAGCTCGTCGAGAATGGAACAGATGCAGTTCACCACATCGATGTTCTTTTGCTCGTTTCTGCCGCCGACATTGTACTTCTCGCCGGCAAGTCCCTTCTGCACGATGAGCCACAAAGCGCGTGCGTGGTCTTCCACGTAGAGCCAGTCACGTATGTTGGCGCCGTTTCCGTAGACTGGCAGCGGCTTGCCTTCCAATGCGTTGAGGATGATCAACGGAATGAGCTTTTCCGGGAAATGGAATGGCCCGTAATTGTTGGAGCAGTTGGAAATCACGACCGGAAGGCCATAGGTGCGCTGCCAGGCCGTGGCGAGATGATCGCTCGCGGCTTTCGAAGCGGAGTAGGGCGACGACGGATCGTAAGGCGTTGTTTCCTCGAAAAGGCCATCGTCCCCGAGCGAGCCATAAACCTCGTCGGTGGAGACGTGAAGCATGCGGAAATTCGCCTTGGCGTCATCCGCAAGGCCGCTCCAATATTGCCGCGCTGCTTCCAGCATCGTGAACGTGCCATTGATATTGGTCTGAATAAAATCAGCGGCGCCGGTTATTGAGCGATCGACATGGCTTTCGGCGGCCAGATGCATCACATAATCCGGCTGAAATGTCGCGAAGGCGTCATTCATTGCGGCCCGGTCACATATGTCGGCCTGAAGGAAGCGATGGTTCGGTGCGTTCTCAATTGGCTTGAGGGAGGCGAGGTTCCCCGCATATGTCAGCTTGTCTACGGTGAGAACATCCGCGCCGACCTCGCTTACAAGATAACGGACGAGGGCCGAGCCGATGAAACCGGCGCCGCCGGTGACTAGAACGCGCATAATCAGTTCCCGGTGTTCTGATAAGTGAAATATTCAGGCAATTCGGATAGGAGCGGTTGCTTGGCATCCTTGTCGGAAAGCACGCAGCCATCATTGTTTGGCCAGTTGATACCGATGGCCGGGTCGTCCCATTTAACACCGCGGTCATGTGCTGCGCTGTAGGGGGCCGTCACCTTGTATGAGATAACAGTATCTTCGACGAGCGTCATGAAGCCATGGGCAAATCCCGCCGGTACCCAAAGCTGCTCACCGTTTTCCGGAGACAGCTCGACAGCTGCCCACTGACCGAAGGTGGGTGAGCCTGTTCGGATGTCGACCGCCACGTCGAGCAGCCGCCCATGAATGCATCGAACAAGTTTGCCCTGCGCAAAGGGTTCCGCCTGAAAATGGAGCCCACGCACGGTTCCTGCCTGTGCAGACAAGGATTCATTATCTTGCACGAACTCCACATTCGCTACATTTTCGCGAAACCACTCCCGTTTGAAAACCTCGCTGAAGTAACCCCTGTTGTCGCCAAAACGAGCCGGGATTATCTTTTTCAAGCCTGATATCGGGAATACTTCTAGTTGCACTTCGCGGATCCTGTCTCATCTGCCTACTCAGGGTGATATGACTTTATCGGGACGGACAGTCAATAACGCTTTCTTGATCACCCACACAAGGGCATCCTTCATTCGCGCGTTGAGGTCTATGATGCGGCAGCCCACCGGGCTTCTCATTCCCCCATCGCCCGCATCCGCGCGCCCACGTCGATGCGGATCCGCTGCACGCTGCGTTCCGAGGTGGCGGCCGAAACCAATGGCCGCGTGGCCGTCTCGAAAGATTGCAGCAGGGTTGCCGGTATACAGCGGGTTTTTGGTGCGTAGACGCGCCGGACGCCCTGCAGGTTTTTCTACGTGTGATTTTTAGTTGCTCAGAGGCGTAGCAAGCCTAACGCCCACTCCCTTGCCGCCGGATTCTTCGATGAATTCTATGCCGGAGGCTTCGAAAGCAGCGCGCACGGCATTCATTGTGGAGGATTTTAAAGCCTCCCCTCTTTCCAAACGCGCCACTGTATCAGGAGAAATTTTGGCCTCTTTCGCCAAATCTCTTGTTCCCCATCCCAGAGCTGCTCGAGCCATTTTGCATTGAATAAAGTTCATTTCGTAATGCTGATACGATTTCTGTTGAATAAGGCGGCAGCTTTGTTATCGTATCAATGATACGAAAATCTCGTTTCGAGAAATGCCCAAAATCAAGCTTATGGGAGCTCAGATCATGGATGATTCTGAGAATAGCAGATATTTGTCTATTGTAACACGACGCAGAGTGCTTTCCGTGCTTGCGGCCTTGCGGCCTTGCGGCCTTGCGGCCTTGCGGCCTTGCGGCCTTGCGGCCTTGCGGCCTTGCGGCCTTGCGGCCTTGCGGCCTTGCGGCCTTGCGGCCTTGCGGCCTTGCGGCCTTGCGGCCTTGCGGCCTTGCGGCCTTGCTGGCGTCGCAGGCTAGCGCATCTGAAGAAGCTAGAGGAACGGAGACACCGCCTGCCTCAGAGGTTGACTATCGGGTGATCGCTCTTTGGCAAAAATGGCTCAAGGCACATGACGAAACTCAGCGCCTTTGTAAACTACAACAAGGCGTTGAAAGTAGGATGGTGGTCGCCGTCGGCTTCCCGCAGGTCAAAATCGCATTGCCGGGCAGGGCTGTAACAGTCTGGGCTTCGAGTCAGGAGGAGATTGATCGGATATGCGGCGACGCTCCTGAGCATCAAACCATCAAAGCTGAGGCACTAACTGCCCTTTGGGAACGGCAGGAAGCTTGGGATCGTTTAGATGAAGCATGGGGATACAGTCGCGCTCAGAAGGCCGAGATACGGTCTGACCGCCTTGAAATGCAGCTGGCGAAAGCATTGTGGGCGGAGCCTGCGATATCGATCACCGGAGCCATTGCTCAACTGCATTCCATTCATGTCACCTGATAGCAGCAGGGCCTGCCGGATGAATTCCCGTGGCTGGAACTCCGTATGGTTCTTGATGATCTGTCAAAAAATGTGCTGTCAGCATGAAGTTGCGAGCGAAATCCGCCCGAGTTTCTATTTCCTTGCTTTGGCACGGAATCTTTGACGCATAAAGCTCGCATCGCTAGCTACTTCCACATCGCCCGCATCCTTGCCCCCACATCGATACGGATCTGCTGCGCGCTGCGTTCCGAGGCGGCGGCTGAGGCCAATGGCCACGTGGCCGTCTCGAAAAATTGCAGCAATGTCGCCGGTATGAAGCGGGTTCTTGCGGCGTAAACATGCCGGTCGCCCTGATGGTTCTGGCCGCCGGTGAAGAAGCGTTGCGGGGTGATCAGCGACAGGCTGTCCTTGGCGCGGGTCATGGCGACGTAAAGCAGTCGGCGCTCTTCCTCCAGTTCCTGGGTGGTGCCGACCCCAAGGTCGGAGGGTATGCAGCCATCGACCACGTTGAGGATGAAGACGGATCGCCATTCCTGGCCCTTGGCCGAATGGATGGTCGAGAGGCTGAGATAGTCTTCGTCGAGAAGCGGCACGCCGGCCTGATCGCTGGTGGCATCCGGCGGGTCAAGCGTCAGCTCGGTCAGAAAACGCTCGCGTGAAGGATAACCGCCGGCGATCTGCTCGAGTTGCTGCAGATCGGCCTTGCGGGTGTCGGCATCCTCATGGATGCGTTCGAGATGGGGCTCGTACCACAGGCGTGCCAGCCCGATTTCGCCTGGCCAGCCGTTCTGGCTCCGCCTCAGGCCCAGCAGCAATTGTGTGAAAGCCGTCCAGTCGTCACCGGTTTTCGGCGGTGGTGGAATTTCGGCAAGGGCCAGCAGCGGCTCAGGGTCCGGGGCTATCGTATCGAGGATATTGCCGGCTTTCTTCGGCCCGATGCCGGGCAGCATCTGCAGCAGCCGGAAACCGGCGACGCGGTCGCGCGGGTTCTGCGCGAAACGGAGCACGGCCAGCATGTCCTTCACATGGGCACTGTCGAGGAATTTCAGGCCGCCGAATTTGACGAAGGGGATGTTGCGGCGGGTGAGCTCGACTTCGAGCGGGCCGCTATGGCTGGAGGTGCGGAACAGCACGGCCTGCTGTTTCAGCGTCGTGCCGGTTTCGCGATTGGCGAGAATCTGGTCGATTATGAAATTCGCCTGTTCGGTTTCATCCTTCACCGTCACGAGCTTCGGTCGTTCAAGTGAGGGCCGCTCTGTCCACAGGTTCTTGGTAAAACGTTCGCGCGCCAGATCGATGACGCCATTGGAGGCGGCCAGAATCGGCTGCGTCGAACGATAGTTGCGATCCAGCGTGATGATATCGGCCGCCGGGCTGAAGCATGCCGGAAAATCGAGGATGTTGCGCACTGTCGCAGCCCGGAAGGAATAGATCGACTGCGCATCGTCACCCACCACGGTCAGCCCGCGTCCACCGGGTTTCATCGCCATCAGCACGGATGCCTGCAGCCGGTTGGTATCCTGATATTCGTCCACCATCACATGGTCGAAACGGTTGCCGATGTCATCAGCCAGAACGGGATCGCTGACCATCTGCGCCCAGTAGAGCAGGAGATCGTCGTAATCGAGCACGTTCTGGATCTGCTTGGCCTCGACATAGGCTGCAAACAGTTCCTTCAGCTCGCTCTGCCAGTCGGAGACCCATGGATAGTGCTGGCGGAGGATGTCTTTTAACGGCATCTGGGAGTTCACGGCGCGCGAATAGATCGCAAGGCATGTCCCCTTCGTTGGAAAGCGGCTTTCTGTCTTGGAGAAACCGAGTTCGTGCCGGACAAGGTTCATCAGGTCGGCGCTGTCTTCGCGGTCATGGATGGTGAAATCGATATTGAGGCCGATCTGCTCGGCATAGATGCGCAACAGGCGTGCGCCGATGCCGTGGAACGTGCCGGACCAGGCGAGGGCATCGGTCATGATTGCCGAATTTGCCCCGAGAACCTGCTTGCAGATCCGCTCGACACGCCGCGACATTTCCGAGGCAGCCCGCCGCGAAAACGTCATCAGCAGGATGCGGCGGGGATCGGCGCCATTCACGATCAGATGGGCGACGCGGTGGGCAAGCGTATTGGTCTTGCCGGAACCGGCGCCGGCAATGATCAGCAGCGGACCGGCCGTCTCTCCATCCGCCAGGCCGACACCGTGTTCCACCGCCTTGCGCTGCTGCTCGTTCAACTTGTCCAGATAGGCAGCCGCCATCCTCGCATTCCCCAATATTCGCGCATCCACGAGGGTCGCTTCAGAAATTGCCACGGCGGTATCGGTCCACCGGTCGCGTCGTTGCTGCGATGATTAGCAAAGACTCACTTATGAAGCTAGAACAAATGCTGAACGCATGGCCTTTGCTGTTTTTGGCCAATTCCGACGTGATGCCACGGCGTTACGGCAGAAGTAACGCTCGGCGAATCTTTACGGAAAATGGAGACCGGCTGAACTGATCCAGACGCGAGCGGCCCCTTCCGTTTTCACAGGAAGCTGCTTTCGAACAGCTCAGCGGAGTAGGGCGCATGGGTCACGCCGGCTTCAAGGTCTGCCTTGGTCAGTTCATCGACGAAACTTCCATTCTGCATCACGAGAACCCGGTCACACATATGGGCGATGACCGCGAGATCGTGGCTGACGAGAACGAAGGTCAGGTCCCGTTCCTCGCGCTGGTCGGCAAGCAGGTTCAGGATTTCCGCCTGGATGGAGACGTCGAGCGCCGATGTCGGCTCGTCGAGCAGCAGGATCGGCGGCTCGAGTATCAGGGCGCGGGCGATGGCCACGCGCTGGCGCTGGCCGCCCGACAGTTCGTGCGGAAACCGTTCGGCGAAATGTGCGGGCAGGCCGACCTGTTGCAGGGCAGCTGGCACTTTCGACCAGCCATCGCCGAGACCCATGGCGCGGATCGGTTCGGCCAGAGCCCTGCCGATGCGGTGGCGCGGATGCAGCGAACCATAGGGATCCTGGAACACCATCTGCGCCAGTTTCAGTTCCTCGCGGCTGCGCAGCTTGCCGACCGGCTTGCCGTCAAAGCTGATCGAACCGGTCCAGCCGCCCTCCAAACCCGCCAGAGAGCGCAGCAAAGTCGACTTGCCGCAACCGCTTTCGCCGACGATGCCAAGCGTTTCGCCTCTATTGACCTTGAGGCTGACACCGCGCACGACGTGGTTTTGGTGTTCCTTCGCGCCGTAGACGACATCAAGCTTGTCCACCGTGATCATCGCAGCACCTCCGCATCGATTGCCTGACGGTCCAGCACCTTGAGACGGCGGACCGGGTTGCGGGGATCGGGCATCGCCGCGATGAGGCCGCGCGTATAGGGATGCTGCGCCTCTTCAAGTTTCGTCAGCGTCTCCACCACACGCCCGCCATACATGACGAGCACGCGCTCGCAGAAGGCTGCAACCATGCGGATGTCGTGGCTGATGAGGATCAGGCCGGCATCGTTTTCGCGCACCATCTCGTCCAGCAGCAGCAGGACATCCTTGCGCACGCTGACATCGAGAGCCGAGGTCGGCTCGTCGGCGATGACGAGCTTCGGTTTTGCCAGCAACATCATGGCGATCATGACGCGCTGGCCCATGCCGCCCGAAATCTGATGCGGATAGAGCCCCATCACCCGGTCGGGGTCACTGATGCGGACGCGCAGCAGCATGTTGCGCGCAGCGTCTCTGGCCGCGGCACCTTTAAGCACCAGATGCAGTTCCGCCGCCTCCGCGACCTGTTTTCCGATCGGCAGCACCGGGTTCAGCGAATAGCGCGGGTCCTGCATGATCAGCGCCATCTCGCTGCCGCGGATGGCGCCCATCTGGCGCTCGGATTTTTCGAGCAGCGGTTCGGAGAGGAAATCCATGCGCTCGGCGGTTACCGTGGCGCTTTTTGGCAGAAGCCGCATGGCCGCCCGGCCGGTCGTTGACTTGCCTGAGCCGGACTCACCGACGATACCGACCCTTTCGCGGCCGACATCGAAACTGACATCGGAGACGGCCGGAATGCTGTTGCGGCCGAACCGGACATTGAGGTTGCGGACCGAGAGGATGGGGGGGCTATCAGGAGCGGGCATGGCGCGGATCCAGGAGGTCGCGCAGCGTATCGCCGGCGATGTTGAAGGCAAGGCTCGTGAGCAGGATGGCGATGCCGGGCATGACGGCGACCCACCAGTAGTCGAGCATGAATTTGCGGCCGCTCGAGATCATCGCGCCCCATTCCGGCAGCGGCGGTTGCGCGCCGAGACCAAGAAAGCCGAGCGAGGCCGCGGTGAGGATGATGCCGGCCATGTTCAGCGTCAGTCGCACGATGACGGAGGGAATGCACATAGGCGCTATGTATAAAAACAGGATGCGCAGCGGCGAGGCGCCATAAAGACGGGCGGCGGCGACATAGTCGGTATTGCGAACGACCAGGGCTTCCGCACGGGCAAGGCGCGCTATCGGCGGCCAGGCCGTCAGCGAGATGGCGATGATCGCCGTGCCGAGACCGGCACCCATGGCGGCCGCGAAGGCAAGGGCCAGAACGAGCGACGGGAAGGACAGCACGATATCGGTGGCACGCATCAGGATCGCATCGGTGCGCCCGCCGAAGAAACCGGCCATGACGCCGATGGCAAGTCCAATCGGACCAACGATGATCGAGACCGAAAGCACGGTCTGGATGGTGATGCGGGTGCCATAAATGAGCCGGCTGAAAATATCACGGCCGAATTCGTCGGTGCCGGCCAGATGCGCCCAGCTCGGAGGCTGAAGCGCGTTTTCGAGAACCTGGCTGGCCGGGTCGTAGGGGGCAATCAGCGGCGCGAAAATGGCGACCAGAACCAGAATGGCCAGAATTGCAAAACCGAACATGCCAAGCGGTTCGTCCGCGAGCTTGCGCAGCGTGCGCCCCGTGGTGGTTGACAGGCGGGAGAGGGCGCTGCGGCGAGGAACGGGATTGGTGTGGGTGATGTCGGTCATCGTGCGACCTCCCGTGTCCGGGGATCGAGCGTTGTATAGGCCAGATCCGCAAGGAAATTGAGCATCATGAAGACGAAGCCGATGACGATTGTGGCCGCAAGAATGGCATTCATGTCGCCGATGAGCAGCGCGTTGGTCATATATTGGCCGATACCAGGCCAGGAAAAGACGATCTCGGTAACGACGGCGCCTTCCAGCAGGTTGCCATAGGAGATTGCGAGAACGGTAATCAGCTGCACGGCGATGTTGGGAAGCACATGCCGGGTGATCGTCCGTGTCGGGCTGACGCCCTTTGCCCGTGCGGCGATCACATAGTCCTGGCTAAGCTGCTCAAGCGTGAAGGCGCGGGTCATGCGGGTAATATAGGCCATTGCCATGTAGGCGAGAATGATGGCCGGCAGGATGATGTGCGACAGCGCGTTCCAGAAGATTTCCGTTTCGCCCGCAAGCAGACTGTCGACGAGCATCAGCCCCGTTTTCGGTTCAACGATGCCTTCGTAGAAAACATCGACCCGACCGGGTCCGCCGACGAGGTTGAAGCTGGCGTAGAAAACCACAAGGCCGACGATGCCGAACCAGAAGACCGGTATCGAATGTCCGACCAGCGCAAAGACGCGCGCGAACTTATCGATGAACGTATCCCGGAAGAGGGCGGCAGCGAGGCCGAGCGGAACACCGATGATGGTGGAGATGATGATGGCGAGCGTGGCGAGCTCGAAGGTGGCGGGGAAGGCCTGTGCCAGATCGCGGGTCACCGGGTTCCCCGTCAGGATCGCAATGCCGAAATCGCCATGGAGCAGGCCGCGCAGATAAATGAAGAACTGCTGGTAGAGTGGCAGATCGAGACCAAGTCGTGCCCTCATCGCCTCATAGGCTTTTGGATCGGCAAGCTCGCCGACGATCGCGCCGACCGGATCGGTCGGCATGACGCGGCCGATGATGAAGGTGATGCAGAGCAGGATGAAGAGGCTGACGATCAGTTGCAGGAAACGATGTCCAAGCCCGCGCAGGGAAATTTCCGTCATTGCTGACCGCGCTTTCCTGCAGGAAGCCCTTCAGTGCCAGAGAACGCAAAAGCCGCTCGCCGCAGACGCGCAATTCTCCTCTGTAAAAACTCTTGATGGTACTTCATCCCAACTCCTCCCTGAGCTAACATGAAAACATATGACGTGCTGCCATGTCATCATATGAGTAACGAAGGGATTCGTATTCTGCAAGAGGGAAGAGTGGCATGATTGGCGATAAGGCGAGGCCGCGGGAGAGGCGGGCACAACAGATCATCGATAATCTCAGCGCAGAAATTCGCAGTGGAAAACTGAAAAATGGTGACCAGTTGCCCACCGAACCGCAGCTTGAACGGACCTATGGCGTGAGCCGGACGGTGGTTCGCGAGGCAATCGCCGATCTTCGGTCTGCGGGTTATGTCGTTCCCATCCAGGGCAAGGGTGTTTTTGTCAGCAATGCCAGCGAATGGACCGGTGTGAAGCTGACGCAATCGGAAGTCGGCACGATTGCCGAAACCCTGGAAATGCTGGAATTCCGGCTTGCAACAGAAGGCGAAGCGGCGGCGATCGCCGCTTATCGCCGCACAGCCCAGCAGGAGGCTGCAATCTCTGCGGCGCATAGGAAAATGGCTCGCGCCATCGATGCCGGCGAAACCACTGTCGATGCCGATTACGAGTTTCATTCCGCCATCGCGATTGCCACCAATAACCGCTTTTACCTCGAGGCCCTTCGCCAGTTTGGCTCACGCTCCATTCCTCGCGGCCAGTTTCCGACGCTGCCGGAAACCGGCAATGCGAATTATCTGCGCAAGGTGCAGGCGGAGCATGAGGCTATCCTGCGGGCCATCGTAGAGCAGGACCCCGAGGCAGCACGAAAAGCCATGCGTGAGCACATGCTTGCGAGCCAGCGTCGATACCGGTTGCTTTCGGAAGCGCAATAGCGTCTCGACACTCATCTTATTTCATGCGATGTCATATGATGACTTGCATGGGAGAGGAGAGAATCGATGTATGTCGGTACCCAGGTTGCTGCGCGCGATGATGAGGATTTCAAGGTTTGGGCGCAGCTCGGCGTCAAAAACATAAGCGCTGACCCGCCCGGAAAACCCGCTAGCTGGGTTCTGGATGACTTCGAGCGTCTGCGCGACAAGGTCGAAAGCTTCGGCCTCGTTCTGGACATGGTGCAATTGCCGCTGCCGTCCCGTCCCATCGAACAGGCATCGTATCCGGATATCCTGCTTGCCGGTCCGGAGCGTGACCGGCAAATCGATGCCGTCTGCACGATGATTGAAAATATCGCAAAAGCCGGCATTCCGGCGGCGAAATACAATCTCAACCTCATCGGCATTCCGCGCACCGAAATGGAACTTGGCCGCGGCGGTTCGCTGAACGAAGCCTGGCGGTGGGACAAGGCCGACCACAATGCCGATCCGGGTCTGGCCGGTGTTCTCTCCGAAGACGATAACTGGGAGCGGATCGACTATTTCCTGGAGCGCGTCGTGCCGGTTGCCGCAAGCAACAAGGTGCGCCTCGCCTGCCACCCGCATGATCCTTACACGCCGCCGGGCTACAAGGGAGTCACCCGTGTGCTCGGAACCGTCGAGGGACTGAAAAAATTCGTTCAGATGCGTGAAAACCCCTATCACGGGTTAAATTTCTGCCAGGGGTCCATCGGCGAGATGCTCGACAATCCGCGCGAGGAGATCGACGATATCATCCGCTGGTTCGGCAGCCGCGACAAGATTTTCAACGTCCATTTCCGCAATATCAGCGGCGGCAAGCTGTCCTTCATGGAAACCTTCCCCGATGAAGGCGACATGGACATGGTGCGCTCGCTGAAACTCTATCATGAGCTTGGCTATCGCTACATGATCATGCCCGACCATGTGCCGACGATCGCCGGCCGCGATCCTGTCGGCGTCGCTTTCGGTTTTTGTTACGGCTACATCGCAGCGCTGATCGAAGCGCTTGATAACAAACATCTCTGACTTTTTCGGGCCGGCGGCGTTGTGCAGTGTCGCCGGCCCTTTTTCCATCTTGAATGACCGATCTGTAGGAGGAGCAGGTATGAAAAAATCTTTGATCCGTCTCGCATTCACCACGGCTTTGGGCGCGATGCTGATGCAGGCGTCCCCAGTTTTCGCCAAAACGCCGAACGACCAGCTCATTGTCGCAACGTCGCTGGCGCAGGTGCTGTCACTCGACCCGCATCAGGCCACCGAAGCAAAAGCCAACGAAATCATGGCCAATCTCTACGATCGGCTGATTTCCGTCGATGGGTCGGGCAAGGTTTCCCCGCAACTCGCCGAGCGCTGGGAGACAGACGAGAAGGGCATCACCTTCCATCTGCGCGAAGCGAATTTTGCTTCCGGCAACCCGGTGACGTCGGCTGATGTCGTATATTCGTTCAGCCGCCTGTTGAAGATGAACCAGGCCGCCGCCGCGAACCTGAAGCGCGTTGGTTATAACGCCGATAATGTCGACAAGCTGGTGACCGCCCCGGATGAAAAGACGGTGCGGATTGGTCTTTCGGGGGAAACGACCTCCGAACTGCTGCTCTATCGGCTCGCCATGGTCATCGCCAGCGTCGTCGACAGCAAGGAGCTCAAGTCGCATGAAGTCGATGGCGATTGGGGCAATGGCTGGCTCAGAACCAATTCCGCCGGTTCCGGGCCCTTCACGCTTAATCGCTGGTCACCGAATGAGATCATCATTCTGGAAGCGAACAAGGATTATGTGGCCGGCAGCCCGAAAATGCGCCGCGTCATCGTGCGGCATGTGCCGGAAAGCCAGGTCGAGCGCCTCATGCTGGACCGTGGTGACATCGACATCGCCAGCGCGCTGACGGCGGCCGATCTCGCCACCTTTAATAACAAGGAAGGCTTTCAGATCCAGCGCGTGCCAACGGGCGGTTTTTACGTCCTGTCCATGAATGCCGGCAAGGAGCCCCTGTCGAACCCGAAGGTTCGTGAAGCGATTGCCTATGGTATCGATTACAAGGGGATGGAAAAAACCATCATGGGTCCTTACGGCCGCGCGCGGACCGTGCCGGTGCCGGAGAACTTCGAATACGCCATCCCGAGCCCGGACTGGAAACTCGATGTTCCCAAGGCCAAGGAACTCCTCAAGGAGGCCGGTTATGAGAACGGCTTCACGCTCAATCTGAAGACGATTGCACAGACGCCGCGCATCGACCTTGCCACCGCCATTCAGGCCTCGCTCAGCCAGATCGGCATCAAGGTCAATATTCAGCAAGGCAATGGCTCTGATGTGATCGCCGCGCACCGTGCACGCGATTTCGATCTGCTCATTCCACAGACCGGCGCTTATATGCCCAATGTACTCGGATCGATGGAGCAGTTTTCCAGCAACCCCGACAATTCGCTTGCTGCAAACAATGCCGGCAATTTCGTCTGGCGCTCCGCCTGGGACATCCCGGAACTGACGGCGCTCACGGCGAAGGCTTCGCTGGAGCCCGATGCCAAGAAGCGGGGCGAAATCTACACGCAGATGCAGGAAATGTTCGTTGCGCAGAAGCCAGCAGTGCTGCCGCTTTTCGAGCGATACGAGCCGATCGTGCTGAATGCGCGGGTGAAGGATTATGTCGGGCATCCAAGCCAGACGACCCGCCTGGAAAACGTGACGAAGGAATAACGAGCAGGCAAATGCTTCCCTATGAATAGAGAGCGGGCGGTTTTACCGCCCGTTTTTATTTCAGTCTGCTTGGCGGCTTGCGGCAACCTTGGCTCTTTGGCTTGCGCGGCTTAAGCGCCAGCCACGATGTCGCGTGCATTTTCTGGAAATACGCAATTCTTGCGACTATCCCGTGAATTTTTGGGGTTTTCTCCAAGGCTTCACCGGATTAGACACCGGTGGTGACCATTCCTTCCGTCGGGTACGAGCCACAGGCTTCGCCCGCCACTCTCTCGCAGATGTGTTGTCTCCCATGAATCTTGCCCAGATAAAACTTCCGTCGCGGCCGTTGAGCCTCAAGCGTGGCGTCATTTCGGTGCCTCCTGCCTATTATTTTTCCATTCCGGTGCTTGTGGCGATCCTTGCCGTCATGCTTGTGGCCGAAGGTCCGGGCATTCTGCGCGATTATCAGATCAGCAAGGACCCGCTGGAAATCGAAAACGGCGATATCAACGGCAGCTGCAAGACGCGCAAGGCGATCTTCACGACCTGCGAGGCGGAGCTTTCCTATGATCATGGCGGCGTCAGCTACAAGAAGGACGTCGAGGTGATGTTCGTCGATTTCCATTCCGGCGATTACGAAACCGGACTGGTCATTTCCGCGAAGAACCCGGGACTCGCAACGATTTCGCTGGGTCTCGACATGCTCTGGAACCGCATCATCACGCTTGGCGTGTTCGTTGCCCTACTTGGTTTCGGCAGTCTCGCGATGCTGTTCACGCTTATCCGTGTGCTGCGTGTCCGCCTGCAGCTGCGGCATGCAGCACCTTTGACCGTCATTCCCGTTGCACTGACGGCTGTGGCCGAAAAGCGCAGCCGTCTATTCGTCACCTATGCCGATACGGTGAGGGACGGGAAGACCAAGCGGCAATCCTTCACCCATCTTGAGCGCGGTCGCATTCCCGTTGTCGTCGGCCACACCGACAAACATGATGTGGCGCTGGCGGTCGTGCATGGCAACAGCGCACTGCCGGTTCTCATCGACGACCAGCTGGAGCGGATCGACCTTACGGAGAAGGAGAGGGCAGAGGCTCTCGCTTCGCTTGCCCCGCTGCTTGCGAATGAGACACAGGCGGGTGCCGCGGCCCAGGGCGCGGCGATAAAGAAAGGACCGAGCCTCCTGCGAAGGCTGGGAACGTTCGTTGCCATCGTAGCCCTCATCATCGTCGCGGTCTTTGGTTACTGGCTGTGGTATGTCACCAGTGCTCCGTCGCAGTTCAATTCACCCGGCATGGACATCAACAACATGCTGCCGACGGCACTCAACGAGTGGGGTTGTGCGCGCTTGCAGGAGCGTTTCTCCGATGGCCCAGCGCCTTTCGGGTGCACCGCAGCCGATTACCGAAGCTGGAAATAAAGCCTCGGGCCACCATTTTCTTCGGGCCGGTTTGCCGAAAGTGTTACAGCTTGGCACGCTGGCCCGGACACTTTTTCGTGCGCGAAAAAATATTGATACAATTATCAATGGTTGCATTAGAGATTTATAAATAAAGCACTCCCATAGTGCCACCGTGAGCGGTTCTTCAGAGGCTGGGAGAGTGCATCATGTTCACGGTTTTGGAATGCGTTGCCATACAGCACGACCATGCGGTTGTTCTTCTTGCAGCTGTTATCTGCTTGCTTGGCATGTTTGCTTTTTTTCATCTTCTGTTGCGCGCTGAGGAAAGTCCGGCGGGCCGCAAGCCCTATTGGGTTCTGGTTGCGGCCTTTGCCGCGGGACTGAGCGTCTGGGCCACCCATTTCGTCGCCATGCTGGCCTATAAGGGCGCGGTTCCGATTGGTTACGACTTCTTTTTTACGGCTCTTTCGGCCCTTCTGGCCGTTTTTGGCTTCTGGCTGGCGCTCACGGCCCGCTCGCAGGCCATCTACAGTTCACTTGTCGTCGGAACGCTGGTCACGTTGTCGGTTGCCGTCATGCATTTCGTCGGAATGGCGGGCATGGATGTCGCGGCCACGATCAGCTATCGGTGGGGCCCGGTTCTCAGCGGTTTTGCCGTCGCCTTGGTGGCTTTTGTTCTGGCCTTTTTCCTTTTTCATCGTCTGGGCTCATGGAAGCGCATCGCCGCGCCCGCCGGAGCGGCGATCTTCGGCATCTGCGCGCTGCATTTTACCACCATGTCAGCCACGGTGCTCACGCCGGATCCATCCGTGTCAGGGCCTGACCCCGACAATGTCGCCAGGCTGATCATGATCTGCGCCATTTCAGGCGTCACCTTCCTGATCCTTTCCTCCACCGCCGTCGCCGCTCTGGTGGATCGTTACCTTGTCGATCTCAAAGGGCTGGTGGATGCGACGCTGGATGGCCTCGCCGTCGTCCGTGACGGGCGGATCGTGGAGTTGAATACCCGGTTTGCCGGCCTTCTTGGCCGGGATGAAGCATCGCTGGTCGGACAGAACCCCGATGATCTCTTCAAGGCCATCGATGGACAGCCCGCCTATCTGCCGCGTCCTGCGCCGGTGGAGGCGATCCGCGAGCGGGGCGGGCACGCACAGGTCTTCGAACTCGGCGTGCGCACGATCGAATATCGCGGCCGCCCCTGCGAGGTGATGGCCATTCGCGACCTGACGGAAAAGCGGGAAGCGCAGCGGGAAATCGAATATCTCGCGCGCCACGATGTCCTGACCGGCCTCTCCAACCGCACCATGTTCCAGACCCGTCTTCACCAGCAGATCGAGAATGGCGACGAGGAGGACGAATTTGCGCTGCTGGCGCTCGATCTCGACCGGTTCAAGGCGGTCAACGACATATTCGGCCATGCCGAAGGCGACCGCGTCCTGAAGAAAGTCGCCGCCATCCTCGATGAATGTGCAAGGGCAGGCGATGTGGTCGCCCGTCTTGGCGGCGATGAATTTGTGATATTGACCACCCGGCATACGAAGGCGGACGAAGCGCGCCTGCTGGCCGAAACGATCCTTGGCATGTTCGCCCTGAAGATGAATGTCGCCAATGACCCGACCGCCGTCGGTGTCAGCATCGGCATCGCCGTGTTCCCGCGCGACGGTCGGGATGATGAAAGCATCATGCACGCGGCAGATCTGGCGCTTTACCGCGCCAAGGTTGGCGGGCGCGGCATATTGGCTTTTTACGATCCTCTGATGGATCAGGAGGCGCGTGAGCGCCGGCAGCTCGAAACGGATTTGCGGCTTGCCGTCAATCGCAACGAGTTGCTGTTGAACTACCAGCCGGTCCTGTCGGTGGAATGTGGTCAGGTCGTCGGTTACGAGGCGCTGGTGCGCTGGCAGCACCCGACAAGGGGCGTGGTCCCGCCGGATGTCTTCATCCCTATCGCGGAGGAAAGCGGGATCATCATCTCGCTCGGCGAATGGGTGCTGCGTGAGGCCTGCCGTCAGGCAAGCACCTGGGCGCCGCATCTGAAGATCGCGGTGAATGTCTCGCCCTTGCAGTTTTCGCTGGCCAATCTCGGCCATGTCGTCTGCACTGTGCTGATGCAGACCGGACTTTCGCCGAACCGGCTGGAACTGGAGATTACCGAGGCAGCACTTCTCAAAGACCGCAAAGCGACTTTGGTCATCCTCAACCAGCTGAAGGCGCTCGGTGTTGCCATCGTCATGGATGATTTCGGCACGGGGTACTCTTCGCTCAGCAACCTGCAGAGCTTCCCCTTCGACAAGATCAAGATCGATCGCAGCTTCATCGCCGCCATGAGCGAGGATGACAATGCCCGCGCCATCGTGCGTGCGGTGATCGGCCTTGGCCGCAGCCTCGATCTGCCGGTCACGGCGGAAGGGATCGAAACGGACGCGCAATACCGCATGGTGGTCGATGAGGGTTGCGCCCAGGCGCAGGGTTATCTCTTCGGCAAACCGGATGTGGCTCCGGCTCCTGCCGCGAGCACCGCCAAACGCAAGAAACATTCCGTTTGATCAGAGATGCGACGGCGCACGGCGCCGTCGCCCTCCTTTCCCATGTTCGATGGAACGAGAGCGTAGGCAGATCGTTAGGATTGCGTGTGATGTGTCCACGCTGCGCTGACCGGCTGCATGATGCCCCAGTCATGAACGCGCCACGGATGGACCTCTATCCATGGGAGAGACTGCGATGACAGACCGCCTCAAGCCTCAGGATCCGTGCAGAGAGAACCGGCACGCCGGTGAGGGGCGACGGCCATGAACCGCCGGGCGAGCTGGAAGGGGCACCTCTCATTTGCCGATTTCAACTGCGAAATCGGCCTTTATTCCGCGCTTACCTCGGCGGAGAAGATTTCGTTCAATATCGTCAACCGCAAGACCGGTCACCGCGTCGAGCGGCAATATGTCGATAGCGATACCGGCGAGCCGGTGGTTCGTGATGATCAAGTCAAAGGGTATGAACTCGACAATGGCGACCATATCGTCATCGAGGGAGACGAGATCGCAAAGCTGATGCCTGACAGCGACAAGGTCATCCACGTCAAACATTTTCTGCCCTGTGACGAGATCGACAAGCTCTATTTCGACAAGTCCTATTATCTCGCGCCGACCGGGGAGGGTGGCGAAGGGGCGCTGACGCTTCTCGCCAAGGCGATGGACGACGAGAATGTCGTGGCACTCGGCGAAGCCGTGCTTTTCCGCCGCAACCGCATTCTGCTGATCCGCCCGAGCGGCAAGGCGCTTGTCGCGACGACGCTGAATTTCAGCTACGAGGTTCGCTCGGAGACATCCGTTTTCAAGTCGATCCCCGATATCGAGTTCGATGATGAAATGCTGGAACTTGCCGGCCACATCATCGAAAAACGGGCGGGTACATTCGATCCGGCCGACTATAGCGACCGGTATAATGATGCGCTGGCGGAACTGGTGAAAGCCAAGATCGAAGGCCGGGAAATCGCCAAACCACAGCCGCGCAAGGAAGACAATATCATCGATCTCAAGGAGGCCCTGCGCCGCAGCGCCGGTGCCGGAGCAGGCAGCGCAAAAAAGGCCACGGCATCAGGCCGCAAGGCCTCGCGGAAAGCGAGCTGATCCATGGGATTGCAGACCTATAACGCCAAGCGCAGTTTCGACAAGACGCCGGAGCCTAAAGGCACAAAGACTGAAAAACCGGGATCGAGCTTCGTCATCCAGAAACACGATGCCCGCCGCCTGCATTATGATTTTCGCCTGGAAATGGATGGGGTGCTGAAAAGCTGGGCGGTGACGCGTGGCCCGAGCCTCGATCCCGAAGACAAGCGCCTTGCCGTGCATGTGGAGGATCATCCGCTGAGCTATGGCGACTTTGAAGGCGTCATCCCCAAGGGACAATATGGCGGCGGCACCGTGATCGTCTGGGACCGCGGCGTCTGGCAGCCGATTGGTGACGCCCGGAAAGGTTACCGCAAGGGCCATCTTGAATTTGAACTGGAGGGTGAAAAGCTTAGGGGGCGCTGGCATCTGGTGCGCATGCACGGCAAGCCCGGAGAAAGCCGGGAGAACTGGCTGCTGATCAAGGGGGACGATGAGGAGGCGAGGCATAAAGGCGGTGCTGATATTCTCGAGGAAAGGCCGGAATCCGTAAAGACCGGCCGCAGTGTCGAGGAGGTCGCAAAAAAACCGGAGGATACCTGGAATTCCAAGCCGGTCTCGAAAAAGGCCGCTGCCTCGACATCCGGCCAGAAACAGGCGCATGCGCTGCCCAAAGGAGCACGCAAACAGGCCTTGCCATCTTTCGTGCCGCCCGCACTCGCCACGCTGAAGCCGAAACTGCCGGAGGGATCACGCTGGCTGCATGAAATCAAATTCGATGGTTACCGCCTGCAGGCGCGTGTCGATCAGGGCAAACTTCAGCTTCTGACCCGCAGCGGGCTGGACTGGACGGAAAAATTCGGCGCGGCAGTGGCGGCGGCACTCACGGCGCTGCCGGCAGAAACTGTTCTGATCGACGGTGAAATTGTCGTCGAACGCGATAGTGGCGCTTCCGATTTCTCCGCCTTGCAGCAGGATCTGAGCGAAGGACGCGACGACCGGTTTGTCTTTTATGCCTTCGATCTCCTTTATCTCGATGGCAGCGATCTGCGCGGCGCGGCGCTGAGCGAACGAAAGGCGCTGCTGGAAAAACTGTTGCCGGCGGGCGATCCCCATCTCCGCTACAGCCAGCATTTCGAGGAAAGTGGTGCGCTGGTGCTTGATCACGCCTGCCGGCTCAGCCTCGAAGGCGTGATTTCCAAGGTCAAGAGCAGCAAATATGTTTCCGGCCGCAAGGGCGAATGGGTAAAGTCCAAATGTTCGATGCGGCAGGAATTTGTCATTGGCGGTTATACCGTCTCCTCGACTTCGGAGCATGCCGTCGGCTCGCTGGCACTCGGGGTCTATGAAAACGGCAAACTGCGGCATGTCGGCCGTGTCGGCACCGGTTATTCCAGCGAAGTCGCGGAGATGATATTTTCTCGTCTGCAGCCGCTGGAACGCAAGAACAGCCCCTTCGGCGACAAGCTGACCGCGCTTGCCCGCCGTGATCTCCATTTCGTGAAACCGGAACTCGTGGCGGAAGTGGAGTTTCGCGCATGGTCGGGAGATGGCAATCTGCGTCACGCATCCTTCCGGGGGCTGCGTGAAGACAAACCGGCGGGCGAAATCGAACGCGAGGAGAAGGCCGTGTCGGATACCCATACGCCGCAGTCGAAGATCAAGTTCACCCATCCCGACCGGCTCTATTGGCCGGATGACGGCGTGACCAAGGAGGGGCTTGCCGACTATTATGCGCAGGTATGGCGGTACATGGCGCCCTTTGTCGTCAACCGGCCGCTGGCGCTGCTTCGCTGCCCGGAGGGAATAGAGGGCCAACGGTTTTTCCAGAAACACGCCTGGCGCGGCATCAACAAGGCAATCGAGCAGATCAAGGATCCCAAGGACAAGGGTGGCGAACCGCTGATCCGCATCACTGATTTCGACGGCATGATGGCGCTCGTGCAATCCGCCGCGCTTGAAATCCACCCCTGGGGCGTCACCACTGCCAATTGGGAAAAGCCTGACATGATCACCATGGATATCGACCCCGGCGAGGATGTGGCCTGGGACGCGGTGATCGAGGCGGCGCAAGAACTCAAACGGCGCTTCGAAGAGGCGGGCCTTGTCGCTTTCGTCAAGACGTCGGGTGGCAAGGGGCTGCATGTGGTCTCGCCGCTGAAACCGCAGGCGGGCTGGGCGCCGGTCAAGGCCTTCGCCACAGCCATGGCGGCGGATATGTCGAAGGCTGAACCGGAAAAATATCTTTCCGTCGCCACCAAGGCGAAACGTCAGGGCCGCATCTTCATCGATTATCTGCGCAATGGCCGGGGCAACACGGCGGTGGCGGCCTATTCGACCCGCGCCCGGCCGGGTGCGGCCATTTCCGCACCGTTGGAGTGGTCTGAACTGACGGCGGAGATCGGCCCGGCCCATTTCACCGTCAATAATATCGGCACGCGGCTCTCCGCCCTGAAAAAAGACCCGTGGGACGACTTTTTTGCTGCCGCCGAACCGCTGCCGAAAAAGGCGCGCTGATCCTCAGCTTGGTTTTTCGGCGGCGATGCTCTTCTTCAGCGCATCCATGATGTTGATGACATTGCCGCCGGTCTTGGCCATCGTGCCGGCCTTCTTCTTGGAGGAGGAGACCTCGTCTCCCTTGGACTTCAGCAGCGACTTGATCTTTTTCTGGATGGGGTCCTGCACCAGGGTCGGCTTCCAGCTGGTCACCTGTTTGCCGATGCGTTTTTCCATCGCCTGCAGCAAAGGCGTTTCGATTTTCATCTTCGGCTCCAGCGCGTCGATGCTTTCGCGCACTTCCTCGCCGTAATGCAGCGTCCAGAGAATGATGCCCTTGCCGGAAGGTTCGAGCAAAACGGCTCTTTCGCGGCGATAGATTACCAGACGCGCGATGCCGAAAACGTCATTCGCCGTCATGGCTTCGCGGATGACGCTGAAGGCTTCGGTGCCGATCTTGTCTTCCGGGCGAAGGAAATGCGGGCGGTCGTACCAGATCCAGTCGATCGAACCCTTGGGCACGAAGGTTTTGATATCGATGGTGCGGGTGCTTTCCAGCGCCACCGCATCGATCTCGTCATCCTCCAGCAGCACGTAATCGTCCTCGCCGCGCGGAAAACCCTTCACCTGATTTTTCGCGGCGACCGGTCTGTGGGTGACGCTGTCGACATACCGGCTTTCGACGCGGTTGCCGGTTTTACGATTGAGGATGTGGAAGGAGTATTTATTGCTCTCGGTGGTCGCGGGCGTCAACGAAACGGAGGCTGTCACCAGCGACAGCTTCAGATAACCCTTCCAGAAAACCTGCCGTGCCATTGTCTTGCGATCCGCTTCGCCATTGGTCTCCCGGAACAACAGCGGCAGGGCAGCTTTTGTTCCGGGAGAGTGGCAATCGGTAACGATCAGCCGAACAGTGACGTCAGTCCATAAACACCGGCGGAGATGAGCGCTGCGGCCGGCATGGTCACGACCCAGGCGATGACGATATTGCCTGCTAGCCCCCAGCGCACCGCAGAGACGCGGCGGGCGGCGCCCACGCCAATAATGGCGCCGGTGATCGTGTGGGTGGTGGACACCGGAATGCCGAGCCATGTGGCGCCAAACAGCGTCAGTGCGCCACCGGTTTCGGCGCAGAAACCCTGCATCGGGTTGAGTCGCGTGATTTTCGAGCCCATGGTATGCACGATGCGCCAGCCGCCGAACAGTGTGCCGAGCGCCATGGCCGACTGGCAGGAAATCACCACCCAGAAGGGCACGTAGAAGCTCTGTCCCAGATACCCCTGACTGAAGAGCAGCACGGCGATGATGCCCATGGTCTTCTGCGCGTCATTGCCGCCATGGCCGAGTGAATAAAGCGAGGCGGAAATGAACTGCATGACGCGGAAGGTGCGGTCGACCGCGAAAGGCGTCTGCCGCACGAACAGCCACGACACGGCAAGGACGAGAAGCAGCGCCAGGAAAAAACCGATGGCCGGCGACATGAAGATGGCGCCGACGGTCTTCAGTAGACCCGACCAGACGATCGAATTAAAGCCCACCTTCGCAAAACCGGCACCGACGAGACCGCCGATCAGCGCGTGCGACGAGCTGGAGGGGATGCCGAAAATCCAGGTGACGATATTCCAGACGATCGCCCCGATCAGTGCGGCGAAGATGACCTGCGGTGATACGATGGCCGGATCGATGATACCGGTGCCGAGCGTTTCGGCCACATGCAGGCCAAAGAACAGGAAGGCGATGAAATTGAAAAATGCCGCCCAGGCGACCGCATATTGCGGCCGCAGCACACGGGTGGAAACGATGGTCGCGATGGAATTGGCGGCGTCGTGCAGGCCGTTCAGGAAATCGAAGAACAGCGCGATGGCGATGAGGCCGACAAGCAGCGGCAGGGCAAGTGCGACATCCATCAGACGTTCTCGATCACGATGCCGCTGATCTCATTGGCCACATCCTCGAAGCGGTCGACGACCTTTTCGAGTTCGCCGTAGATTTCGCTGCCGATCATATAGGCCATGGCATTGCCGTTCGCGCCGTGGCGGCGGAAGAGGTCTTTCAGCCCCTGATCGTGGAGATCGTCGGAGCGGCCTTCGACGCGTGTCACCTCTTCGGCGATGGCGGAGAGGCGCTGCGCGTTCGCGCCGACCTTGTTGAGAAGCGGAATGGCTTCCGCGATGAGGCCGGCCGCGCGGACGATCTCGTGTCCCATCTCCTTCATCAGCGGGTCGAACTCGCTCTGTTCGAACAGGCGGATGGTCTTGACCGTCTTGTGCATCATGTCGATGGCGTCATCCATGGACTGGATGAGGTCCTTGATGTCGCCCCGGTCGAACGGCGTGATGAAGCTGCGTCTGACCGCAAGCAGAACCTCGCGAGTGATGTCATCGGCCTGATTCTCAAGGGCGACAATGAGGTCGCAGTTCTTCTCGACGTCGATGCCGCTCAAAAGTTGATCAAGGGCTGCAGCCGCTTTGATGACGGTTTCGGAATGTTTGCTGAACATGTCGAAGAAACGGTCCTCGCGCGGCATCAGCTTGCGAAAAATACTCATCATGCGAATTGGCCCTCAATGGCGCTATATTAGTTGTGGGGGGTGATTGTCATAAAACTGTCATAAATGCACGCGGGGCATTGATGCAACCCGGAAAATCGGCACTATCAACGGATATGAAACCCGCCAAGAAACGCCGGAAGACCCGCCCGGCCCGTCCACTGACATTGCTCCAGCAGCTGGCTGCTGTTCCGGAAAAGCTCTTCACCGGCGCTTTCCGGCAGCAATATGCCGCGATCTGCTTCCGTTATGCCGATGGCGGCAGTATCGAAATTCTCCTCGTCACCTCCCGGACCAGCGGCCGCTGGATCATTCCGCGCGGCTGGCCGATGAAACGCAAGAAGCCGCATCAGGCGGCGGCCATCGAGGCATGGGAGGAGGCGGGCGTGCGCGGCCGGGTGAGAAAGGACGCCATAGGCCGCTATACCTATCTCAAGATGCTCGACAATGGTGATGTCGTGCCCTGCATGGTCGATGTCTTCCAGATCGAAGTGACGGAGGTTGATGCGAGTTTCAAGGAAAGCGGCGAGCGCCTCTTGCAATGGGTGCGCCCCGACGAGGCGGCAAGACGCGTTCGCGACATCGAGCTGAAATCGTTGCTGGTTGATTTCAAGCCCAAGGGCAAAAAGAAGCGCCAGGACAGCGAGAAGCCCTGAGCGCCACGCCGAAGATCGGCTTAGATCGTTGACGCCGTTCGATTTTTTACTCCCGTTTCTGCCACCTTGTCCGGTGCCTTCGGCAGCAGGCGGGCGAAACGCCGCGTGATGCTGTCGATATAGGACAGGATGGCGGGCACCACGATCAGGGTCAGCAGCGTGGAACTGATGAGACCGCCAACCACGGCATGCGCCATGGGTGCGCGCTGGGCGCCGCCTCCGCCAACGGCGAGACCGAGTGGGATCATGCCGAAGATCATCGCCAGCGTCGTCATGATGATGGGGCGGAAGCGGATGACGCCGGCATTCGCCAGCGCCTCATTGAGGGTGAGGCCGCGCCGCCGCTCGCGATTGGCGAAATCCACCAGCAATATGCCGTTTTTGGTCACGAGGCCCATCAGCATGATGAAGCCGATCAGCGAGAACATATTGATGGTGCTGCCGGCCACCATCAGGCCGATGAGGACGCCGACGAGCGACAGCGGTAGCGACACCATGATGGCAAGCGGCTGCAGGAAGCTGCCGAATTGCGAGGCGAGCACGATATAGATGAAGATGATGGCCATGCTGAGCGCCGTAACCATATGACCGACGGTCTCCTGCATGGTTTCGGCCTCGCCGCCGAAGCGGACGCGATAACCGGCCGGCAGATCGAGGCCGGCGGTCAGGCCCTGCAAGACCGCCGTTACATCCCCAAGCGTACGACCGGTGATATTGGCCGACACCAGTATTTCGCGGCGATTGTCGATGCGGCGGATTTCCGCCGGTGCCGCCACGATGCCGATATCGGCGACCTGATCGAGGCGTACCATCAGCGGCGCGCCGTTCGCCCCCGTGCGGTCGGTCGCGATCATCAACTCCCCGAGACGTGCCGCATCGGAGCGCCGCTCGACGGGCAGGCGAATGACGATATCGTAGCTGTTGCCATTCGCATCGGTCCATTTCGAAACATCCTCGCCGCCGATGAGGGGAGACAGGGCGGCGGCGAGATCGGCCCTGGCAATGCCGAGATCGCTTGCCGCTGCGGGCTTCAATCGGACCGAGAGGATGGAGGTCACGTCCTTGGCGCTGGAGGTCACATCCACCAGACCCGGGATTTTTTTCATGTCTTCCACAAGACCGTTTGCGATTTTTTCTAGGACTGCCCTGTCGTCGCCGAGGACGCTGAGCTGCACCGGGCTTTCGCCGCCGCCGAGACCGTTCTGCAGGATATTGATCTCAATACCGGGAATTGCCGACAGGCGTTTGCGAACCGGCTCGGCAAGGGAAAGTGGGGTCTGCGTGCGTGCCGACAGCGGTACGAGCCCGACAAGAATGGCGGCGCGATGTTTGCCGGCCGCACCGCCGGTATTGACGGTGGAATAAAGCATCTCGACTTCAGGAAATTCCCTGAGTGCCTTTTCGACCTGCCTGAGCTTTACCGTCGTATAGTCGAGCGAAGAGCCGACCGGTGCGGTGACATTGATCTGGAAGCGTCCCTCATCGGCATCGGGCACGAATTCCGTACCGACCAGCGGCACCATCAACAGGCTGCCGATAAAAATGCCTGTGGTGGCAAGCAGGGTGACGAGCCGGTGACGCAATGTCCAGCCGATCGCATGCCGGTATTGCCCGGCCATCCATTCGAAGCCGTGGTCAAAACGGGAGATCAGGCGGCCAATCGGACCACGCTTCGCATCGGCCTGCGCATCGGGATCATACCAGACGCTCGACAGCATCGGATCGAGCGTGAAGGCGACGAAAAGCGAGATCAGCACGGCGGCGGAAACGGTGACGCCGAACTGGTAGAAAAACCGGCCGACGATACCGTCCATGAAAGCGACCGGCAGGAAAACCGCCACGATCGTCGCCGTCGTCGCGATCACCGCAAGCCCGATTTCACCGGTGCCGTCGAGGGCGGCGCGCAGATGGGATTTGCCCATGTGCAGATGGCGGGTGATGTTTTCGCGCACCACGATGGCGTCGTCCACCAGAATGCCGATGGACAGTGTCAGTGCCAGCAGGCTGAGCGTATTGAGCGTGAAACCCAGGAAATCGATCACGGTGAGCGTGCCGATGATCGCGATCGGCAGCGTCAGCCCGGTGATGACCGTGCTGCGCCAGGAATTGAGAAACAGGAAGACGATGGCGACGGCGAGTGCCGCACCTTCGATCAGCGTGGTCTGCACCTGGGTCACGGATTCCTCGATCGGTATCGATGAATCCGTAACGACGCGCAGCTGTAGATTTTGCGGGGCAAGCTCGGCATTGAGTGTTTCGAGGCGCTTCCTCACATCGCGCACAACCTGCACCGTATTGGCGTCCTGAACCTTGACGATGTCGATCGCCAGCGCCGTCTGGCCATTATAAATGGCGCGGCTTTCGGCATCGGCCGCCCCTTCGGACAGGGTGGCGACGTCGCGCAGCGGGACGGCCACGCCGCCACGCCTTGCCACGACCATATCCAGCAGGGCCTCGGGTTCCTCGATGCGGCCCTGCACTTGAATCGTGCGTTCGGAGACGGGATCGACGATGCTGCCGGCCGGGCTGTTGCTGTTTCCCGTCCGCAACGCAGTCACCACCTCGTTGACACCGATTCCCAGCGCGCGCATGCGCGCCTCGTCGATCGTCACATTGATCTGCCGTTTGCGGCCGCCGACCAGCGTTGCCTGTCCGACGCCTGCAACCGTCGTCAATTGCCGCACTACCTTCTGCTCGGCGAGGGTGGTGAGTGCAGGCACAGCGAGCGATGTCGAACTGATCGCCAGCGACAGGATCGGCTCGGCGGCAGGATCGAACCGCGAGATCGTGGGCTTTTTGACATCCTCCGGGAAATTCGCCTCGATCGGGGCGATCTTGTCGCGCACCTCCTGCGCGGCGGCCGAACTCTGAACTTCGAGCTTGAATTTCGCAACGACGACGGAGCGCCCCTCATAGGAGGTGGACGTCACCTCATCGAGGCCGCCGATGGCGTTCAGCGCATCCTCGACCGGGCGCGTCACTTCCATTTCCACCGTTTCCGGCGTCGCGCCCGGATAGGCAGTGACGACCACCACCACGGGAACGTCGACATTGGGATATTGATCCAGCCCCAGACGCTGCAGCGAAAAGGCGCCCATGACCAGAAGCGTCACCATCATCATGGTCGCGAAGACGGGATGGCTCACGGATATGCGGGTCAGAAACATCTCAGCCTGCCTTGTCGATGGTGACGGCCATATCAGGGCGCAATTCGGGGAGGGGCGCCGTCAGGATCGTCTCGCCATCCGCAAGACCCGCGCCGATCTCGATCAGGCTGCCGCCGTCCCAGTGTGGCCCCACGGCGACCGTCTGGCGACGAAGATGGCCGTCCTGCACCTTGAGCACATGGTAGCCCGTCTCATCCTTGCGCAGTGCGATGGCGGGCACGACGAGCGCATCGTTTTTTTCGCGCAGCAGAATGGATCCGCCGGCGAACATTCCACCCCACAATAGCCCATCGCGATTGGTAAGCCTGAGATAGACGGCAACGACCCGCGTGCCGTCCTCGGCCACCGGGCTGATGCGCTCTACCGTGCCTTTGACGATCCGGCCGGCGAGGCCGTCAATCTCCAGTTCCGCCGTCTGGCCGCGGGCGACGCGCGGAATATTGCGGGTGGCGACGAGAACCTTCGCTTCCAGTTCGCTGGTATCGACCAGCGTCAGAAGTTCGCCATCGGCGCCGATACGCGCGCCCGTCTCTGCCACCCGCCGGGTCACGGTGCCAGCGAATGGCGCGCGGATTTCGGCGTTGCGAAGGGCAAGGCGGGCGATATCCACCTGCGCTGACAGGCTCTGGACCCTTGCGGTCTTGACCACGACATCGCTTTTCGCCTTGTCGAGCTGCTCCGCCGAGGCGATGTTTTTCGCTGCCAGTTGCTCGGTTCTTGCCAGCGCCTGCATCGCCAGCGTCAGTTCGGCCTCGGCCGCATCCCGGTCGCTCTGCCGGAGCAGCAGCGTTGATTGCAACTCGTCGGTTTCGAAACGCACAAGCACGTCGCCCGCCCGAACCACCTGTCCTTCCCGGACGTTCATGTCGAGAATCTTTCCGGCCTCTCGGGCGCGGATCACCACGCGGCTGACGGGCTGAAGCTCACCGCTGATGCTAAGCCGTTCCGCCATCGGGCGCATGCCGATCGTCGCTATTTCCTGGGCTGTCAGTTCGAAGGGAATGCCGGCCGGGCTCATCGCCGCCGCCGCCACGATACCCTTGACGCGCTCGTTCGCATCCACGCTTCCACGTGCCGGATCAAGAGCGGTGACGACGAGAACGCAGCCCGCAAGCGCGCCCCCTGCCTTGATCGTTCCCTTTACCCATCGCAGCGCCATATCGTGATCCTTCCAATCGCTGGACCGCCGGTCACGGTGGTCGCATCGCCTGTCTCGCAGGCGGATGGCCTCTGGATAGGCAACCACAATTGCAGCAGCATTACCCGGCTGTGGTTTCTTCGCCGCAATACTGCCGCAACCTTTCTGGCAGACAACAGATAGCAAAGGGACGGTGATCCATGAGACTTCTGTTGATCGAAGATGAAAAGCAAATGGCGGATGCGCTGTCGGCAACGCTCGGCAAGCAGGGCATCGTCATCGACCATACGATGCGGCTCGGTGACGCGATGGAGCTGACGCGCCAGCACCTTTACGATGCCATTCTGCTTGATCGCCGGTTGCCGGACGGGGAAGGGCTCGCCTTCATCCCTAAACTGCGCCGCGCCGGCGTCGATACGCCGATCATCCTGTTGACGGCGATGAACGAACCGGAGGACCGCATCGCCGGGCTGGATGGCGGCGCGGATGACTATCTCGGCAAGCCGTTTCTCGTCGCCGAGCTTTTGGCGCGGGTACGTGCTGTTCTGAGACGGCCGTCAGGCCTCGCACCGGCGGAGATTGCCGCTGGCCGGATCGTAATCGACCCGCTGCATCTCAGCGTCACCATCAATTCGCTTCCCTTCGATCTTCCCAGACGCGAGCTTCTGGTCCTCGTCGCGCTCGCCAAACGCAAGGGCAAGTCGGTACTGCGCTCCACCCTCGAGGCGGCCGTCTACAATTACGAGGAGGAAATCCAGTCCAATGCGCTCGACGCGCATATATCGCGGCTACGCAAACGCCTGCTCGATGCCTCGGCCGGGGTGAGCGTGCACAATATTCGCGGCATCGGTTATCTGCTGAAGGAGGACGCATGAAAGCGCAGGGCAAGTCCAATCCGTCCCTTTGGTGGCAATTGAGCTGGCAGCTCAGCATCGTCGTTTCCGCCATGATCGCCGTCGTTATCATCGGGTTGTGCGTTTATGGATTGGCGATCCTTTCGCCCAATATCGCGCTTTGGGGCGGTCTGTCGGAAGCACTTGACGAGTCGCTGTCGCTTGATCCGCAAAAGGGGCTTGTGGTTACCGATGGCCCGACGCTTCGGGCCCTGACGGCAGAAAACGGTACGCTCTGGTTTACGGCTTCCACGCTGGATGGGCGGGTGGCCACCTATGGCGCCGTGCCGGCCGCATATGCTGAATTGTCCCGGTATCTCTATCTGTTGACGGATGCCGATATTCGCGGGGGCGAAGGCGTCGCCGAGGCGGCCATGGTCGAGAGTCTGGAGACGAAGTGGGGTCCGGTCAGGGTCATGTTCGGCGGAACCACGCATGTGAGGGCGCAGTTCCTGACGCTTCTTGCCGAGACCTACAAGATTTACGTGCCGTTGCTGGCGGTCATCCTGCCTGCCGTGTTCTTTTCCGTACCCCGCATCGTGCGCCGGGCACTTGCAGGTCTTAGTTCCGTCGTCAAAAAGGCGCCGGAGATCGACCCCCGGCGCGGCGGTTCGAAGCTTCCCGTCGAAGATGTGCCGCGCGAAGTCGTCCCGCTCATCCTTTCCTTCAACAGTATTCTTGAGCGGCTTGAAGAACAGTTCCGGGCACGGCAACGGTTCCTCATCGATGCGGCGCATGAGCTCAGAACGCCGATTGCCATCATGCAGACCCGGATCGAGGGTTTGCCCGGGCCGGAGCGGCAACGTCTGTTGGCGGATGTGGCGCGCCTGGGTGAGACCGCCGAACAGCTTTTGGCGTTCGAGCGGAATGACCAGGTGAACGATCGGCGCGAGCGGGTGGATCTCGTCGATATCACCCGTACCGTCGTTGCCGATCTCGCACCGCTTGCGCTTTCGGCGGGTTATGACATCGCCTTCGAAACGGCGGTCGCGGCCTTTGAGTTACAGGGCAACCCGTTCACGCTGCCGCGCGCCATCAGCAACATCGTGCGCAACGCCATCGATCATGGTGGAAACACGGGGATGATCCATGTGTCGGTTCTCGCCGACGGTGAAATCGTGATTTCCGATGAAGGGCAGGGGATAAACGAAGACCAGCAGGAGCGGATTTTCGAGCCATTTTACCGAATCACGCCGCGCAGCACCGGTGCCGGACTGGGCCTCAGCCTCGTCAAGCAGATCGTCACCAATCACGGCGGACGGGTCTTTCTGGAGAGCAGCGCCTTCGGAAGCACCTTCCGGCTGCGTTTCTGAGCGTGGTTTGCGCCATGTCCAGAGGAACGATTGTAATCTTGCCGCAATTTGCGCCGCCGTATCGCGAAATCAACCATGCCAGCCGGAGCATATCCAGTGAAACGACAGCGGAATCCGTTTCCCCGGGCTTCCTGCGACAGGGCGGTCGAGAGACGAGGCGTCACCTTCGTCATCTTGCTCTTCGCTGTCATCATGCCCGGCTACATCTCGGTGACGCATGCGCAGTTCTGTCCAGTCGGCCACAAACTCGCGGGATCGCGCGTCTTTGCGAAGGCCAGAGGGTTGGCCGCCGTCGAAATTATTATAAAAAGCCTTTTTTATCAGCTCGTTAAGTCTCTATTCCCCTCTGCCGCTTCCGGCCCGTAGGGGCTTTTCAAGCAATTCCTGAGTCATTGAAATTTTATCTCGTTTCAACCGGTTTTACACGCTCGTCCTCCTCCCAGGCAAACCATGATGTCACCCTCCGAAAACGCAATATTCCAGACCGATGCCAGCCCCGAAAACGCCGATCCGGCCTTTCTCTTCCCGCAAACGACACTCGCCGGTGATGGACGGCCCCCGCCGCGGTTCTTCCTGGGGCGAAGCATCGCTGCATTCATGTTTCGCACCCATTGGAAACGCGGTTTTCTTCTGTGGATGCGGTTTGCAGCACACCCGTTTCTGACCTTGCGCTGGTGGCGGTTTCTCTGCCGGTTTTCGGCAGCCGAACAACTGCCGCCGCCTCATGACGATCTTCTGCAGAAGCCGTTTTCGAAATTCCTCGTTGCGAAACTCTCCTATGCAAACCGTCTTGAGCTTCTGAGAGAGAACTTTCGACTGGCGAGCCATTGTTTTGCAAAAGATGTCCTGGCTGCGGTTTGGGCTGGCGGAACGGTGGAGACGGGCGTCGTGCACGGCCGCTCCGATGAATACCGGTGCAGCCTTGGTCTTGCCGACCGCTGCGGCGGACGACATGAAGGTGCCCTCGCCATCCGGCTTAGCCGATGTAATGACGAAGCGATATTATGGACGGCAAAATTTCTTTTCGTGACCAAAGGTGGACGCAGGACCATCGTCGTCGGCGGCATGCAGGGTCCCCGTGCGGCAAAACAGGAAATGGTGACCGTCACCCGCGATCTCTTCGGTCTGCGTCCCAAGGAAGCTGTTCTGATGGCAATGCAAGCTTTCCTCGATAGCGGTGCCGGCCGTTATCTGGCCGTGTCCCAGGCCCGCCACCCGATCAATTGTCGTCGCAGCCGACGGCAAAAGATGCTGTTTTCAGACATCGATTCCTTCTGGAGCGAACGCTCGGCCGAACCCGACGACATATTCGGTTTTGAGGTCCCGATTTCCGGCATGGACGGCACAGACAAACGCAGCCGGATGAAGGCCGCGTTCTTCCGCGCTGCTGCCGGGCTTTGCCATTCCGGGAGATCGGATCAACGGAGCAGCACATAGGCGCATTGCCTTGTTGCACTGTCCTGTTGCGCAGCGGTGTGTCCGTGTTGCTGCGTCCGGGGGGTAGTGATTGTAATGTTGCCGCAATTTTGGCTGTCGTACCGTGTGGGGCATAAGATCAACCACGCAACCGGAGTACGTGCAGTGCAACAACGGTGGAATCTGTTACCCCGGGCTTCCGGCGAGAGGGGTCGCCGCAGCCGCGGCGCCGCCTTCGCGACCTTGCCCATTGCGATTATCATGTCCGGCTGCAGCTCGGTGCCGCTGAAGGAAGGCGGTACGCTGACGTCCTACGCCCAGCTCAGCCCTGCCAAAGGCAAGTTCACCAAATCCCGGACTTTCGTTGACACCTACGGGTTGGCCGGCATCAAGACCGTCGCCATCGTGCCGACCACCTTTTCCTTTGCGGCCTCGTCGCGGGTCACATCGGAAAAGGACCGTATCCTTGTTTCGAATGCGCTGGATCGCGCCATCTGCGTGGCGCTCAGTGACAAATACCGGATCACCGCCCTTGGCCAGCCGGCGGACATGACGGTGCGCACCGTCGTCACCGATCTGGTGCCGACCAACAAGGCCATGGCGGGAGTGTCGACGGCGGTTACTCTCGGCAGCGGTTTTGTCCTGCCCGTCAGCGTGCCGCGTCTGCCTGTCGGGCTCGGCGGACTGGCCGTCGAGGCTGAGGCGGTGGACAATACCGGCGTGCAACGCGCGGCGGCCGTCTGGTCCAAGGGTGCGAACTCCATCACCAGCAAACCCCGTGTGTCGGAAATCGGCGATGCCTATGGGCTTGCCGCCGATTTCTCCAATTATTTCGCACGCATTCTGGTGACGGGCAAGGTCTCCGATGGCCTGAACCTCTCCATTCCCTCCGGCCAACGCATCCGCTCCGCGCTGGGCGGAAAACCCAAATATGTCGAATGTGACGCCTATGGCCGTTCACGCGGCTTGCAGGGCATGGTGGCCGACAAGTTCGGCGCGCCACCCGAATGGACCGACAGACATGCAAGGGCAGGGTCGCGATAGGCAGCCGCCCTTTCCAGATCGCGCGCGTTACGATGCGCGCGATCATCCGGCCGAAGCCATTATGGCGCGAGACCGAGTTTCTGAAGGCCACATTCCCGAACAATCTCCGAAATATGGGCGAATTGCGCCGAAAGCGGATTGCTCTTGCGCCAGACGATGCCGATGGTGCGGGATGGGCGCGGCTCCGCCAGACGGAACACCGAGACGGTGGATAGTCGCGTCTCCATATCGACCGCCATCTGCGGAATGAGCGTGACGCCGATACCCGCGCCAACCATCTGTACCAGCGTCGACAGCGAGCTGCCTTCCATCAGCACGCGCGGCGGCGCATTCGTGGTGCTGCAGAAGGAAAGCGCCTGGTTGCGGAAACAATGGCCTTCCTCCAAAAGCAGCAGGCGCATTTCACCCAGCTTGTCGGCGCTCGGCACCGGCATGCCGGCATCCTCCATCGGCCGCACCAGAATGAATTCTTCCGAAAACAGCGGCACTTCTTCCAGAGATGGTTCCGAGACCGGCAGCGCAACGATTGCCATGTCGAGCCGGGCTTCGAGAAGGTCTTCAATGAGCTTCTGCGTCACCGCCTCGCGCGGGCGTGCTTCCAGTCCGGGGTAATGCCGGGTCAGCGTTTTGATCACCTGCGGCAGAAGATAGGGTGCGACGGTGGGAATGACACCGATGCGCAGGCGGCCGCTGAGAGGGCCATGTCCTGCGCGCGCCAGGTCCTGCAACTCGTCCACCGAACGCAGTATCGCCCGGGTGCGCTCGGCAAATTCCTCACCCAGCGCCGTCAGTCGGATCTGGCGGCTGCCGCGTTCGACGAGCGGCGCACCGATCAATTCCTCCAGTTCCCGGATCTGCAAGGATAGTGCAGGCTGGGAGATGGCGCAGGCTTCCGCGGCGCGCCCGAAATGGCCGATTTTGGCCAGCGCATCGAAATAACGGAGATGTTTCATGGAGAGGGCAATCATAAGCTCAGCATATCGCAGCCTTTAGAATATACAATTGGAAATTATGGAACCCGGCTGTTAGTCATCTTCATGACAGAAAGAAGCTGTAGCTGTGGATGATCATCGGCATCGCAGCAGGTCGTTTGAGACCTGCCGCTGCCTCTGGCTCGGAATGCTGCACATGTCGAACTGATAATTTGTTTAATTGATAAACCCATCGGAGGGCGAAATGGACGCAACTTCAAAACCGGCTGGCAAGTGTCCCGTCATGCATGGAGGCAATACGGCCTCCGGTAAATCGGTGACCGAATGGTGGCCGAACGCGCTGAACCTCGATATCCTGCATCAGCACGACACCAAGACCAATCCGCTCGGCACCTCCTTCAACTATCGTGAAGCGCTGAAGACGCTTGATGTCGAAGCCCTCAAGGCCGATCTGCGTGCGCTTATGACGGACAGCCAGGAATGGTGGCCGGCCGACTGGGGCAGCTATGTCGGCATGATGGCCCGCGTTACCTGGCACGCGGCCGGTTCCTATCGTGTCACCGACGGTCGCGGCGGCGCCAACACCGGCAACCAGCGCTTCGCACCGCTCAATTCTTGGCCGGACAATGTCAACACCGACAAGGGCCGCCGCCTGCTGTGGCCAATCAAGAAGAAATACGGCAACAAGATTTCCTGGGCCGATCTCATCGCGCTCGCCGGCACTATCGCCTATGACGTCGCGGGTCTGAAGACCTTCGGTTTCGCCTTCGGCCGTGAAGACATCTGGGCACCGGAAAAGGACACCTATTGGGGTGACGAAAAGGAATGGCTGGCGCCAAGCGACGGTCGTTATGGCGATGTCACCAAGCCCGAGACGCTGGAAAACCCGCTTGCCGCCGTGCAGATGGGCCTCATCTACGTCAACCCGGAAGGTGTCAACGGCAAGTCCGATCCGCTGGCAACGGCGGCGCAGATGCGCGAAACCTTTGCCCGCATGGGCATGGATGACGAAGAAACCGTCGCCCTGACGGCCGGTGGCCACACCATCGGCAAGTCGCACGGCAATGGCAGTGCTGCCAATCTCAGCCCCGATCCGGAAGCTGCTGGCCCGGAATATCAGGGCCTCGGCTGGATCAACACCAAGGGCCGCGGCATTGGTCGTGACACCGTGGTGTCGGGCATCGAAGGTGCCTGGACGAGCGAACCGACCAAATGGGACAACGGCTTCTTCGACATGCTGTTCAAGCATGAATGGACTTTGACGCACAGCCCCGCCGGTGCATCGCAATGGGCGCCGATCACCATCGCCGAAGAGGACAAGCCTGTTGACGTCGAGGATGCCTCGATCCGCACCATCCCGATGATGACCGATGCCGATATGGCCCTGAAGGTCGATCCGATCTACCGCGAGATTTCGCTGAAGTTCAAGGACGATCAGGACCATTTCTCGGACGTCTTCGCCCGTGCCTGGTTCAAGCTGACGCATCGCGACATGGGGCCGAAGTCCCGTTACATCGGCCCAGACGTTCCGGCTGAAGACCTGATCTGGCAGGACCCTATCCCTGCCGGTTCCACAGGTTACGATGTCGCTGCCGTCAAGGCGAAGATCGCCGCTTCCGGCCTGCCGGTCGCCGATCTGGTTGCGACCGCATGGGACAGCGCCCGCACCTTCCGCGGTTCGGACAAGCGCGGCGGCGCCAATGGCGCCCGCATCCGCCTAGCACCGCAGAAGGACTGGGAAGGCAATGAGCCCGCCCGTCTTTCCCGCGTACTTTCGGTTCTGGAGCCGATCGCCCGTGAAAGCGGCGCAAGCATCGCCGATGTGATCGTTCTCGCTGGCAATTACGGCGTGGAGCAAGCGGCGAAAGCGGCCGGCTTCGATATCGCCGTGCCTTTCGCGGCCGGCCGTGGTGATGCTTCCGCCGAGCAGACGGATGCCGACAGCTTTGCGCCGCTTGAGCCGCTGGCGGATGGTTTCCGCAACTGGGTCAAGAAGGACTATGTCGTCAGCCCCGAAGAACTGCTGCTCGACCGGGCGCAGCTTCTCGGTCTCACAGCGCCGGAACTCACCGTCCTCATCGGCGGCCTGCGCGTCATCGGCGCCAATTATGGCGGTGCGGCGCATGGCGTGTTCACCCAGACACCGGGCGCGCTGACGACGGACTTCTTCGCGACGTTGACGGATATGGCCTATTCTTGGGTTCCGACCGGCAACAATCTCTATGAGATTCGTGACCGCAAGACCGGTGCAGCCAGATATACGGCGACCCGTGTCGACCTCGTGATCGGCTCCAACTCCATCCTGCGCGCCTATGCGGAAGTTTATGCGCAGGACGATAGCAGGGAAAAATTCGTCCGCGACTTCATTGCCGCCTGGACGAAGGTGATGAACGCCGACCGTTTCGACCTCGTCTGAGCGGAAAGGCGACCACCCAATAAGGCAACACCTCCCCGAGCGATCGGGGAGGTGTTTTTTTGACCTTGTCAAAGCATCCAAAAATCACATCAGCGGCGGTCGGAAGATGGAACCTGCCGGTCAGGGGAGGATTTTTCGGTTCTGCCCGCAGGCGTCTTGCCACTCTTTTCATTTTCATGCGCATCAGGCCCGGCGACAATAACGCCACGGCCCTGTTCCTCGCGCTTCTTGTCTGCGAAGTCGCCCGGTTCCTTCTTGCTATCCATGACAGTCTCCCGTGTTAAATTCATCTCATGGACTTAACGGGTCCCCCGGGTTGAAGGTTCCGCGTGAGCGAATGTTTCATTTTATAACGATCTTTGCTATTAACATGAATTGATAAGTCATGTTATTGGCGTGGGGCGCGATGTCTGTTGCGGCGTTTGCCGCTTCCCGCGTCCCCAACCTCGGCTCGACAACCGGACGGTAACCGCATTGAGTTTCTGGCATTCCATGACCTGGCACACGGAAGGGATCAGCGTCACTGCGCCGGTCAAATGGCGCCAGTTTGACGGGCTGGTCAGCGCGTTCTGGGAGGCCGAAAGCCAGATGGGGGCGAAGGGTTATTATCTGGCTGCTGATCCCCGCATCATGATTTTCTTTAATGACGTATCGTCGAGAATCCGGATTTCCAACCGCGATGGCGAGCTTTCGCAGCATTCGCGGCCGATGACGCGGGCGGTCTATGTGCCGGCCGGTGTGCCGATGTGGACAAGCAGCAACGCCACGCATCGCTTTTCGCACCTCAATCTGCATATTCACAAAGACCGGCTTTTGCGCTTCCTGTCGCCAGCGGTGGGTGGTTCTGCGGCCATGACGGCGCTGCGCCGTCCGGTGGAGATACAGGATATCGGCGCGGTGGAAACGCTCGCAGGCCTGCTTGTCGATGAACTGGCCGAGCCTACGAAACATCCGCTTTATGCCGAAAGTCTGGTCGGCGGCATCGTTGCGGGTCTGCTGGATATTCCCGGTCCGACGCCCGAGCAGGCCAATGGCAGGCTGACGCAGGCGCAGATGAACAGGTTGCTCGCCCGGGTCGAAAGGCGTGGCGACGACCGCATGACGGTTGCCGAAATGGCCGATATTGTCGGGCTTTCCGAAAGCTGGTTCGCGACGGTGTTTCGCCAGACCACGGGCAAGACACCGCTGCAATGGCAGCTGGAGCGGCGTATCAACGTCGCCCAGAAACTTCTGCTGGAAGGCGATCTGACCGTCGCCGATATCGCCGCGCAGCTGGGTTTTTCGGATCAGGCCCATCTGACCAAGGCCTTCCGCCACTCGGTGGGTGATACGCCGGCCGCCTGGCGGCGCATGCACAGGCTGCTTTGATAGCGGGTCGGTGTCGTGCCGGTTACGTTCAGCGGTTTGACGCGTTCCATAAACCTCGCTCGACGTCATCCTCGGGACAAGCCAGAGGATGACGTTGAACATTAGGAAAATTATGCAATACGCTGAAAAATATTGATAATCGTGACGTTTACCACGTCTTCCGCAGTGTGACGGAAAACGCCCGGCCGGGATTGTAGAAGTCAGCGCCGAACCCGCCATAAGCGACGTGTTTTTCGTTGAAGAGGTTGGAAACGTTCAGGTCCAGGGAGGCGGTTTCCTGGATTTTGTAGCTTAATGCCGCATCCACGGTGATGCTGCTGCCGGTAGAGACCTTGTTGGCATTGTCGAAATAATAAGAGCCGGTGTAGCGGCCGCCGAGACCGAAGGTCGTGTCGCCGAAGTGGTCGTTGCCCTCGAGCGTATAGTTGACCCACAGTGAAGCCTGATGTTCCGGCACGAATTGCGGCCGGTTGCCGACATTGCCGCCCGTGCCGTTTTCGGTGATTTCCGCATTGAGATAGGAGTAGGCTGCCGTCAGGCTGAGATTGTCGGTGACCTCCGCCTTGGCTTCCAGATCGAGACCGCGCACGCGCACTTCGCCGATCGTGGTGGGCAGGCTGGTGATCGGGCTGGTGACGGTGATGTTGTTTTTCTTCAGGTCGTAGATCGAGGCTGTGAACAAAGCGGGGAAAGCCTCCGGCCGGTATTTGATACCAAGCTCGATCTGTTCGCCGCGCTCCGGTTCCACGGTGAGGCCCGATGCCGGCACCACCGATTCGGCGTAGCTGATATAGGGTGCGATCTCGTTGGTGACCTTGTAGGACACACCGATGCGCTTGGTCAGTTCGCTGATGTCGCCGCTCGCCGTTGTGCCGTTCAGCCGGTTGGTCTGGTCGGTGTCGATCCAGTCATTGCGCAGGCCGGCGCTGACGATCAGCCTGTCGAAGAAGGTCAGGTCCTGTTGCAGATAGATCGATTTGGTCTTCTGGTCCGTCAGCGAGTTGGAGAAGAGCGGCACCGAGGAGGGTGCGCCGGTATAGACCGGGTTCATCCAGTTGATGCTTGGGGCCGATCCGAAGTAGTTTTTGCTGCTGGACGAGTAGTCGTTATAGAAGACGCCAACGAGGCTGCGGCTTTCGACGTTTTCGAAGGTTGTGTCGTATTGCAGCCGTGTGTCGATCAGGAAATTCTCGGTCTCGGTATCGTTGCCGAAATAGGAGCGGTTGGCGATTGTCGAACCATTGGTCGGCGTGGACGAGATATAGGCATAACCGAAATCGGTATTTGTCTTGCTGTAGCGCGCATTGGAACTCAGCGTCAGGCCGGAGCCGAAATCGTGGTCGAACATCACGCTCAGCGAATTGCGGTTGGTGCCGCGGTAGTTGTAATCCGGTTCGCCGAAGAAACGGCTCCTGTCGAAATGCGAACCGACCGGATGGCCGCCGCCGCCGGGAACGCCATCCTTGTTGAGATGATCGTAAACCACGGTCAGGCTGGTGACATCGGTGGGACGCCAGGTCAGGCCGCCCATGAAGAATTTCTCGTCATCGCGGGAATAGTCATATTCCGCATCGGCATTTCTGAGCTTGCCGGTCAGGCGATAGGACAACGTATCGTCGTTGGTGATGTTGTCGCCAAAGTCAAAGCCGGTTTCGGCGCGGCTATAGGACCCGCCGGTGATATAGGCTTCGCCGAAGCGGGTGCGTTTCGGAACCTTGGTGGAATAGTTCACAGAGCCACCGGGATCCGAGACGCCAAAGGTGGTGGAATTGCCGCCCTTCAGCACTTCCACGCGCTCATAGGCATAGGTTTCCTCACGCGCCGCACCAAAAGGGCGGCCGAGCGTCAGGCCGTCGCGATAGGTATAGGCATCGAAGCCGCGAATCTTGAAATAGTCGAAACGATCGTCGGAGCCGTAGAAATCCGTGGTCACGCCGGCCGTATATTGAAGCGCTTCTTCCACGGTCTGCACACCGCGCTGCTGCATTTCCTTGGCGGTGATGACGGAAACGGAGGCTGGCGTATCGAGAATGTCGGTCGCCATCTTGCTGCCGCTCGTCGTGCGGGTGGCGACGATGGACTTCTGGTCATTGTCGCCGCTGTCGATGGTGATCCGTTCCAGAACCGTGCTGCCGCTTGTATTGGCAGCCTCCTGTGCCAGCAGGGGGCCGGGCAGGGTGGCGACAAGCGCCGTGCAGGCAAGCAGGGTGGCTTGCCCGTAACGGTATGGCGCGGTTTTACGGTTTTTGCCGTGGATTTCGATTTTCATTGCCAGATTCCAGAAGTTGATGCCCCGATCGCCGTTTGCACGGCCCACTCTCGAAGCGCCCAATAACTTGAGAAAGTTTGTCCGGTATTGTAACTTTTTGTGGTTTTGTACAAAACCCCGGAAATTTCACCGCTGTTCGGGCGGCATCTCTTCCTTAGGCTTGACGGGGGCATATGAAGCTGAGAGTTCAAGTCCACTTTTGAACCTTTGAGAGCTTCGTCATGCTTCGTCCGTTCCGCTGCCTCGTACCGGCCCTTGTGCTGTTTCTGTCGATAATCGCGCCGAATATTGCCTCGGCGGATGACGCGACGACCTATCCCATCGTCATCAAGCACGCCTTCGGTACGACGACGATTGCGAAGAAGCCGCAGCGGGTTGCCACTGTCGCCTGGGCGAACCATGAGGTGCCGCTGGCGCTTGGCGTCGTGCCTGTCGGTTTTGCCGCCGCCAATTTCGGTGATGATGACGGCGATGGCCTGTTGCCCTGGGTGGCGAAGCGGCTCGCCGAACTCAAGGCGGACAAACCGGTTTTGTTCGATGAGGGCGACGGCATCGATTTCGAGGCCGTGGCGGCAACGCAGCCGGATGTCATTCTCGCGGCCTATTCCGGTCTCAGCCAGTCCGACTACGATACGCTGAGCCAGATCGCGCCCGTGGTCGCCTATCCCGTTTCCCCCTGGGCGACGGACTGGCGCGAGATGATCCGGCTGAACAGCGCTGGCCTTGGCATGGTTGCGGAAGGTGAAGCGCTGATCAAACGCATCGAAGGCGAAATTGCCGAGGTGGTCGCAGGCCATCCGCAGCTGAAGGGGAAGTCGGCGATGTTCGTCACCCATCTCGATGCCACCAATCTCAGCGTTGTCAATTTTTACACGGCCAATGACAGCCGGGTGAAGTTCTTCGCCGATCTCGGGCTTGCCTCGCCGAAAAGTGTCGTGGAAGCGACGAAGCCGGGACAATTCGCCGCTGGTGTCAGCGCCGAGCGTGTTGATGCCTTCGATGATGTCGATATTGTCGTGACGTATGGCAGTAAGCCGCTGTTCGATGCCATGCGCGCCGATCCGCTGCTTGCTCGCATGCCCGCGGTTTCTCGCGATGCTATCGTCATGCTCGGCCGCGATCCGCTCGGCACCGCTTCCAATCCAACGCCGCTGTCGATTTCCTGGGTGCTGAAGGACTATGCCGATCTTCTGGCTAAAGCGGCGGACAAATCCTCCGGAAAATCGCAATGATAATGCCGGGATCCGGTAACGGTCCGGCCGTGCTGCTTGCCGGCCGCTCCAACCGCAAACGAACGGCGTGGCTCAGCGCTTTGCTGGCGCTTCTCGCAGTCCTTTGCGGGCTTTCGGTCGCCATCGGCACGCGTGACGTATCGCTGGCCGATATCACAGCGGCGCTTGCCGGCCGGGTCGAAACGGTTGCGGAAGCGGCGGTTGCGGTTCGCATACCGCGCACGGTGCTTGCGCTTCTGGCCGGTGCCGCACTCGGACTGGCAGGAGCCATCATGCAGGGCGTCACCCGCAATCCGTTGGCCGATCCCGGCATTCTCGGCGTTAATATGGGTGCGTCGCTCGCCGTCGTCATCGCCATCGTCTGGTTCGGCATTGCGTCTTCACAGGCCTTCATCATTGCCGCGATTGTTGGTGCGGGCCTCTCGGCCATCTTCGTTTATGTCGTCGGTTCGCTGGGACGGGGCGGGGCCACGCCGCTGAAACTGGCGCTTGCCGGTGCCGCCACATCCGTCGCCTTCTCGTCATTGGTCATCGCCGTGGTTCTGCCGCGCAGCGATATTGCCGGCGGCATCCGCGCCTGGCAGATCGGCGGTGTCGGCGGCGCGACCTTCGAGCGCATCGAGACCGTTCTGCCGTTTCTGGCTGCCGGTTTTGCCATCAGTCTGCTTTCGGCGCGCAGGCTGAATTCGCTGGCGCTGGGTGACGAGCTCGCCGCCGGCCTTGGTGAAAATGTCGCTGTCGCCAGGGCCGTGGCCTCTTTCGGCGCCATTCTTCTCTGCGGTGCGGCCACAGCCATCTGCGGGCCAATCGGCTTTGTCGGGCTGGTGGTGCCGCATCTGTGCCGCCTGCTTGTCGGTGTGGACAATCGCTGGCTGCTGCCATTTTCCGCGCTTGGCGGCGCCTGCCTGCTGCTTGCCGCCGATATTGTCGGCCGCATCGTCGCACGGCCGTCCGAACTCGATGTCGGCATCGTTACCGCGCTGGTCGGCGCACCGTTCTTCATCTGGATCGTCAGACGCCAGCGGGTGCGCGAACTATGACCATGCACGCTGCCGTCATCGACACACTGGTCTTGAACCGCCAGACCCGGCAGCGCCGGCGTCGCCTTGTCATAACCATCCTGTCGCTCCTGCTGATTGCCGCATTCGCCCTGACGCTGATGCTGGGGCAATCCTTTACGCCGCCCGGTGAGGTGATGCGCGTCTTGGCTGGCGAGGATATTGCCGGTGTCAGCTTCACTGTCGGGCAATTGCGCCTGCCGCGTGCGCTGCTTTCGGTGCTGGCCGGGCTGAGCTTCGGGCTGGGCGGTGTTGCCTTTCAGATCATGCTGCGCAATCCGCTAGCCAGTCCCGATATTATCGGCATCAGTTCCGGCGCGAGCGCTGCCGCCGTCTTCGCCATCGTTGTTCTGCAGCTGAACGGGCCGCTTGTCTCGGTCTTTGCCGTCCTCGCCGGTCTTGGCATTGCGCTGCTGGTCTATCTCCTGTCCTTCCGCAACGGCGTGGCGGGAACACGGCTCATCCTTGTCGGCATCGGCGTTTCTGCCATGCTCGAAAGCTTCATCGCCTATATTCTTTCAGTCGCGCCCGCCTGGACGCTTCAGGAGGCGATGCGCTGGCTGACGGGCAGTGTCAACGGCGCCAAACTTGCCCAGACGTCGCCGCTCCTCATCGCGCTCATCCTGTTCGGCGGGTTGCTCATCAGTCGTGCGCGTGATCTCGAGGCGTTGCGGCTCGGCGATGATGCCGCGGCCGCACTCGGCGTGCGGGTTGGAAAAACCCGCATCATCGTCATCATCGCCGCCGTGGGCATGATCGCTTTTGCAACGGCGGTCTCGGGACCTATCGCCTTTGTCGCTTTCCTGTCGGGGCCGATTGCCGCGCGTATCGTCGGCAGCAACGGCTCGCTGCTCGTTCCCGCCGCACTTGTAGGCGCGGTGCTGGTGCTGGTGGGGGATTATTGCGGCCAGTTCCTGCTGCCGGGTCGATACCCGGTCGGCGTCGTTACCGGTGCGCTGGGCGCGCCCTATCTGATTTACCTTATCGTGCGGGTCAACCGCAGCGGAGGCTCGTTATGACCGGCCACTCCCTTTCCGTGAACGGCCTTTCGGCTGGCTACGGCGAAACCCTTATCATCGAAGGGCTCGATCTCGTTGTTCCGCGCGGCAGGATCACGGTCATCGTCGGCGCCAATGCCTGCGGCAAGTCCACACTTCTCCGCAGCATGTCGCGGCTGATCACGCCGCGCGCCGGGCAAGTCCTGCTCGATGGCAAGTCGATCCACCGGCTTCCTTCGAAGGAACTGGCGCAGTGCATGGGCCTTCTGCCGCAGTCGCCGATCGCGCCGGAGGGTATTGTCGTTGCTGATCTCGTCAGCCGTGGCCGACATCCGCATCATGGAATGTTCGCCCGCTGGTCGCGGCAGGATGACGAGGCGGTTGCCGCGGCCCTCGTCGCCACCGATACGGTGGACCTTGCCGAGCGGCCGGTGGATGAACTGTCGGGCGGCCAGCGGCAACGGGTCTGGATCGCCATGGCGCTTGCCCAGCAGACCGACATATTGTTGCTGGATGAGCCCACAACCTTTTTGGATATCAGCCATCAGGTCGAAGTGCTCGATCTTCTGACCGACCTCAACCATGCCCGGGAGACCACCATCGTCATGGTGCTGCACGATCTCAATCTCGCAGCCCGTTATGCCGATCATCTCGTGGCCATGACGGACGGGAAGCTGCATGTCTGCGGCACGCCGGAAGAGGTGCTGACGGAAGAGAATGTCCACCACGTCTTCGGCATCGAAAGCCGGGTCATCGAAGATCCGACCTCCGGCAAGCCGATGATGCTGCCGATCGGGCGGCACCGGGTGGTGGTGGATGATGTCAGGTGCTGATCATGCCGCCTTGTGTTTGCTGGTGAGCTGAAAACCCAGGGAGTTGAGGACGGCGATCGTCGTTTCAAGCGTCGGATTTCCCGCCTCGCTAAGCGATTTGTAAAGATGCTCTCTGGCAAGTCCGGTTTCACGCGCTACCTGCGTCATGCCTTTTGCACGCGCAATAACACCAAGCGCATTTGCTATGTATGCCGCATCATTGGTAGCGAACGCATCCTCCAGAAACACCTCAATGGCTTCATCGCTCCTGAGGTGTTCGGCGGGATCAAAGTTCGTGAATTTCTCACTCATCGTCATCACTCCATTGCGCCGCAATCTGCCTTGCGGCTTTAATATCCTTCTCCTGCGTGCTTTTGTCCCCGCCGCAAAGGAGAAAGATAATGACATCACCTGACCTCACGAAATAAACCCGATAGCCTGGCCCATAATGGATGCGCAATTCGTTGATGCCATTGCCAACGGGAGCGACGTCGCCTGCATGACCGAAGGAAAGCCTGTTCAGACGGGACGTAATCAGAGCCTTGCCCCTTTCATCCTTCAGTTTGCCAAACCATTTTTGAAATGTTGCAGATTGCTTTAGCTGCATTGTAATTGAGACTGTAATTTATAAGTTACAAAATGTGAAGATGGAATATTGAGAACCGAAATCGGGTAGGTGAAAGATGTTGCTGGTCTGGCAGCACAGGAAGGCTGCCGGACTGCAATGGATAGCAATAAGTCGCTGACGTTACAGCCTTATGCCAAGCCGTCACGGCCACGCCGCATAGGATGGTGGCGGCACGTTCTGCATCCGCATTGCAGCCCGGCGGAAACGTCCGGGAGAGGTGCCCTCGTTGCGGGTGAAGAAGCGATTGAAGTAGCCGGGGTCCTGAAAGCCCAATCGAAAGGCAATTTCAGCAACTTGCAGCGAAGAGTTCAGAAGAAGGTCGCGCGCCTCGGACAGCAGTTCCCGGTGAATATAGGCCTGCGGCGAAAGCCCCGTGGCCTTGCGCACCGCAAATCCCAGGCGTTCACGGTTCACGCTCAGATATCTAGCATAATCATCCACGCCCCATTGGTCGCGCTTGTGCTGGCTCACCAGCAGGACAAACCGTTCGGTAAGGCTGCCGGGGGTGGAGATGGCGGCGGCAATATCGGCGATGGCGTGCTGGCAGATGCGAATGAGGGTAACGCAGAGCAGGCTGGCGATGATCGTGTCCGAACCGGTTGTTGCGCGGACATTCTCGCTGGCGATGGTCTCCAGATAGCCCGCCAGCTCCTGCCGGTCTCTTTCCGCCGGCGCCTGCGTCAGAACACGCTGCAATATGTTGCGCACGGCGCTGGCGCTCGTGCCGGTGGGCATCGCATGGGCAAGCCCGATTTCCGTGGTCCTCAGCAGCGATCCACGGCTTCCGGCATGCAGGCGCAGGCGGCCGGCGGGGCCGATGGGCAGCCAGACGAGTCCCGGCGCGGCGACGGGCAGCGTCTTTTCACCCTGTGTGATCTCCGCTTCGCCGGCGGAAAGGAGAAGCAGATGGGCGCTATCCGATTCCAATCGGAATTCGGATATGCGCAGCGTCGAGGCGAGGGTGCGCGCCGTAATCTCCACGCGATTGCCGGCAATCTGGCTTTGCAGCGGCATTATGCCTCCAAAAGTACAATAATGCGCTACACTAGTGCATTTTATATGCGGCTGTCATTGCTAAACTTTGCTCAGCGCAGGGGAAAGCCTTGAGGAGAACGGCAACCCCGATAAGGCGCTTTGGGAGGAACATCATGAATTGTCTGAAGCGCAGAACGCTGTTCTGCCTGCTCTCCGGTGCTGCCCTGTCGGCGGTATCTTTCGGTGTTGCCAACGCGCAGGACCGCACGTCGGTGAAGATCGGTTATGCCGTTTCAAAAAGCGGCGCCAATGCCACAGGTGCTGGCATCACCACCATTCCAAACTACAAATTATGGGTGAAGGAGGTCAACGATGCCGGCGGCCTCACTTTGCCGGATGGCAAGCGTCTGCCGGTGGAAGTGGTCGAATATGACGACCGTTCCTCGGCCGAGGATGCGGTGCGGTTCACCGAGCGTCTGGCCAGCCAGGACAAGGTCGATTTTATTCTGCCGCCATGGGGCACCGGCTTCAATCTGGCCGTCGCACCGCTTTATGAGCGCTTCGGTTATCCGCAGCTTGCTGTTACCGGCGTGACCGACAAGGCGCCCGAATTTGCCGCGCGCTGGAAGAAGAGCTTCTGGATGCTGGGCGGCGGTCATGATTATGCCAATGCACTGGCCGACGTTTTGAAAGCCGCGCGCGAGGCCGGCCAGATCAATGACAAGGTCGCGGTGATTTCCGTGGCTGACGGTTTCGGCATCGATCTCATCAAGGCCGCGCGGCCGGCGCTGAAGGAAGCGGGTTTCACACTCGCCTACGACAAGACCTATCCGGTCGGCACCTCGGATTTCGCAGCGCTGGTCAACGAGGCGGCGGCGAGCGGTGCGGACAGCTTTATCGCCTTTTCCTATCCGCCCGACAGTTTCGCGGTGACGAAACAGGCGCAGACGGCCCGGTTTAACCCGAAGGTTCTTTATGTCGGCGTCGGCGGTGCTTTCCCGATCTTCCCGAAGGTCTCCGATGGCAAGCAGGAAGGCGTGATCAGCATCGGCGGCGTTGATGGCAGCAGCGACAGGATCGAGGATTATTTCAAGCGACACGAGGCCTTTATCGGCGCCAAGCCGGATAGCTGGGCAAGCGCCATCACCTATGCGAGCCTCGAAATGCTGGCCCAGTCCGTTCAACGCGTCGGCCTCGACAAGGCGGCGGTGGCAAATGAACTTTCGACGGGAAGCTTCGACACCGTCATCGGCCCGGTCAAGCTTGAGGACAACCAGCTTCGGCAGCTCTGGTGGGCGGGGCAATGGCAGGGTGACCGCTTTGTGGCGATTGCGCCGGCAGACCGTTCAGGCGCGGCAAAGCCGGTCATTCCGAAGCCGCAATGGTGAGCCTTTGCCGGCCGGGCCGTGAACCCCGGCCGGCAGGCTTCAGCCATCTTCCAGACTGGAGACATTCCCTTGTTTTTATCCACCCTCATCTTCGGCTTGATGCTGGGAGGGACCTATGCGCTGATCGCGCTTGGACTTTCGCTGCAATATGGCATCGCCCGCATCATGAACCTTGCTTATGGCGAAGTGCTGATTGCGGCTGCCTTCATCGCTTTCGTGCTGTTTTCCAGCTATGGCCTGTCGCCGCTCTGGTCGCTTTTCATCATCGTGCCGCTCGGTTACGCCCTGTCTTTCGTGATCTACCGGGTCATGATGCGGCCGCTGGTGCGCCGTTCGGGCGGCTCGGGCCGTCTGGAAGTCGATTCCATTCTGGCGACCTTCGGGCTGCTCTTCGTTATCCAGGGCATCATGCTTGTGGCGTTCGGCGGCAACTACCATTCCTATTCCTATCTTGCCGAAGGCGTCGATATCTTCGGCACGACCGTGGCGCTGAACCGGCTCTTGTCCTTCGGCCTGTCGGTCGCGATCGGTGGAGGGCTTTATCTGGCGCTCACCCACAGCCGCTGGGGTCTCAACCTGCGGGCGGTGGCGCTTGCGCCCAAATCCGCGCCGCTGGTTGGCATTGATGTGAACCGTGTGGCCTCGATCGGCTTTGCCCTTGGCGGCGCGCTCGCCGTGGCCGGCGGCGTGATGATCTCGATGTACCAGACCTTTTCCGCCTCTTATGGCGTGGTCTTCACCATGAAGGCGCTTGTTGTCGTCATCATGGGCGGTGTCGGCAATCTGCTGGGCGCGCTGGTGGCCGGCCTGCTGCTCGGTCTCGTGGAGACCTTCGTGCTCGTTTATGTCGATCCCGGCCTCACGCTTGCCGCCACCTATCTGCTCTTTCTCGTGGTGCTACTCTGGCGTCCGGAAGGCATCTTCGCAAGGAGGGGCAAATGATCCCGCTTCTCATCGGCCTTGCCGCAGCTGCGCTGCTGGCGCTTTCCCCCTTCTTTTTCGATGCCTATGGCGTCGGCGTCATCATCGGCCTTCTCGGTTATGCGACGCTCGCCTCCGCCTGGGCGATGTTTTCCGGCCCGACCCGTTATATTTCGCTCGCTACCGTCGCCTTCTTCGGTGTCGGGGCCTATACGGTCGCGGTGCTGAGCGAGGTTCTGCCCTGGCCACTGGTGCTCCTGTGCGCGGCCCTTGTCGGCGCGGCGCTGGCGCTTGTCGTCGGGCTTTCCACGCTGCGCGTCGCCGGCATTTATTTCGTGATCTTTTCCTTTGGTCTTGCCGAACTCATCCGCCAGCTCATCACCTGGTACGAGGTGAATGTGACGGGTACGCTTGGCCGCTACATCTTCCTGCCGCTGGAACCGCAGCATGTGCTCTGGCAATTGCTGGCGCTGGCTGTCATCACCCTTCTGCTGGCAATCCTGATCGATCGCAGCAAGCTCGGACTGGCGCTGAAGGCAATCGGCGACGACGAGGTCGTGGCCGCCCATGCGGGCATTAATCTTGCCCGCACCAAGCTGACGCTCTTCGTGCTTTCATCCACGATCATCACGCTTGTCGGCGCCATTCAGGCTCCGCGCTGGGTCTATATCGAGCCGGCCATCGTCTTTAATCCGCAGGTATCTTTCCTCACCGTCATCATGGCGCTGCTTGGCGGAGCCACGCGCCGCTGGGGACCCATTCTCGGTGCGGTGCCGCTGTTCCTGCTGTTCGAGTGGCTGGGCGCGAACTTCCCCAACCATTTTTCCATCATTCTCGGCGCTCTCTTCATCCTCATCGTCTTCGTGTTGCCGGATGGCGTGCTGGCGGCGCTGGAGAAATTGCGCAAAAAGGAGAAAGCCGCATGAGCGTCGTTCTCGAAATCACCGATATCCGCAAGACCTTCGGCGGGCTGAAGGCGGTGGATGGGCTTGGCCTCACCATCAAGGCCGGCGAGGTCGTCGGGCTGCTCGGGCCGAACGGTTCCGGCAAGACGACGCTGATGAACCTGATCTCCGGGGCGCTGAAGCCGACCGAAGGGTCGATACGGCTGAAAGGGCAGGAGATTGCCGGCCGGCGGCCGGATGTGATTGCGCGCGCCGGCGTGGCGCGCACCTTCCAGCTGGTGCGGCTTTTGCCGTCGCTTTCCCTGCTAGAAAACGTTGCCGTATCGGCGATGTTCGGGCCGCAACGACTGTCCCGTCTCGACGCGGAGAAGGTTGCGCGGGCCTGCCTCGAAAGAATAGGTCTTGCCGGGCGGGAGACGATGCCGGCCGGCGATCTCACCTATATCGACCAAAAACGCCTTGAACTGGCGCGTGCGCTGGCGGGCGAACCGAAGCTTCTGCTTCTCGACGAATGGCTCGCGGGGCTCAACCCCACGGAGCTGCAGGAAGGAATAGCGCTGATCCGGCGGCTGGCATCCGAGGGTACGACGATCCTGTTGGTGGAACATATCATGGCCGCCGTGCGCGCGCTCTGCCCGCGCTCGGTGGTCATGGCGGCCGGACGCAAGATCGCCGACGGGCCGACGGCCGTGGTGCTTGATGATCCGCAGGTCATTTCCGCCTATCTGGGAGCGGCACATGCTTGAAATAGACGCACTGACAATCCGCTACGGCAAACATCTCGCAGTTGACGGCATATCGCTCAATGTTGCCGAGGGCGAAACGGTGGTGCTGCTCGGCGCCAATGGCGCGGGCAAGTCATCACTGCTGAAAGCGGTCGGCGGCATGGTGGCTCCGGCCTCCGGCGAAGTGCGCGTCAACGGTGCGTCGCTTGCCGTTGTCCCCGCCCATCAGATTGTGGAACGGGGCGTGGCGCTGGTACCGGAGGGACGGGGAATTTTCGCGGCGCTGACGGTGGAGGATAATCTCCGTCTCGGAGCCAATCCCCGCCATGCCCGTTCAGCGGAAAAGACGACGCGCGAACATATTTTCTCGCTGTTTCCGCGACTTGCGGAGCGGCGGCAGCAGCTTGCCGGCACCATGTCCGGCGGCGAACAGCAGATGGTTGCCATCGGGCGGGCTTTGATGTCGGCCCCGGATTATCTGCTGCTGGACGAGCCGAGCCTTGGGCTTGCGCCCATCGTCACGCAGGAACTCTTTGCCGCCCTGGCGGAGATCAAGAAGAGCGGCCTTTCCATTCTGCTTGTGGAGCAGAATGTGCGCGAAAGCCTTGCGCTTGCCGACCGCGGTTATTTGCTGGAAGCAGGGCGGATCGTCGGGGCAGGCACGGCGCAAGCCCTGTCCGCCGATCCTGCCGTGCAACGGGCGTTTCTCGGCGGCACCACCGCCGCCATTGTCTGAATTCAGGAGGAAGACCATGCAGACTGTCAATCTTTTCATCGGCGGCGATCATTGCCCGGCCACGAGCGGCAAACGTTTCGAACGCAGCAACCCCATCACCGGCGATGTGGCGACCAGCGCAGCGGCGGCAACGGTAGAGGACGCCACGCGTGCGGCCGATGCCGCGGCGGCGGCTTTCCCGGTCTGGTCGGCAACGCCGCCCGGCGAACGCCGCCGCCTGCTTCTGGCTACCGCACAGGCGCTTCTCGCCGCCGGGCCTGATATTACCCAGGCGATGAAGGAAGAAATTGGCGCAACCGATGCCTGGGCCGGGTTCAACGTCAAACTGGCGAGCGACATGCTGGTCGAGGCGGCAAGCCTGACCACCCAGATCAAGGGCGAGGTCATCCCCTCCAACCGTCCGGGAACCATGGCGATGGCATTGCGCCAGCCGGCAGGTGTTGTCCTGTCCATGGCGCCGTGGAATGCGCCCGTCATTCTCGGCGTGCGCTCCATCGCCACGCCACTTGCCTGCGGCAATACGGTTGTTATGAAGACCTCGGAACTTTGCCCGCGCACCCATGCGCTGATCATCGAAGCCGTCGCTTCCGCCGGTCTGCCCAAGGGCGTGCTCAACGCCGTCTCCAATGCGCCGGAAGATGCGGCAAAGATCGTCGATACGCTGATCGCACACCCGGCCGTCAGGCGCGTGAACTTCACCGGCTCGACCCGCGTCGGCCGGGTGATTGCCGAAACGGCCGGCCGTTATCTGAAACCCGCTTTGCTGGAGCTTGGCGGCAAAGCGCCGTTCATCGTGCTTGATGACGCCGATATCGATGCGGCTGTCGCGGCTGCTGCCTTCGGCGCTTATATGAACCAGGGCCAGATCTGCATGTCGACGGAGCGCATCATCGTGCTCGACAGCGTTGCCGATAGATTTGTGGAGGCCTTTGCCAAAAAAGCTTCGAGCCTCACGGCCGGGGATCCGCGTCAGGGCAAAACACCGCTCGGCTCGCTGGTCAGCGCCGAAGCGACATCGCGCATCCGGGCGTTGGTGGATGATGCCGTTTCCAAGGGCGCGCGGCTGGTCGCGGGCGGCGGCGGCAACGGCACGATGGTGGATGCAATCGCCGTCGATGGCGTCACCCCCGCCATGCGGCTTTATGCCGAGGAAAGCTTCGGTCCCGTCGTCTCCATCATCAGAGCGGGCAGCATCGATGAGGCGGTGAGCATCGCCAACGAAACCGAGTTTGGCCTCTCCGCCGCGATCTTCGGCAGGGATCAGGCGCGGGCGCTTGCCATTGCTGCCCGGATTGAAAGCGGCATATGCCACATAAACGGCCCAACCGTTCACGATGAGGCGCAGATGCCCTTCGGCGGCGTCAAGGCCTCCGGTTACGGCCGCTTTGGCGGCACGGCGGGCATTGCCGAATTCACCGAGTTGCGCTGGGTCACCCTGCAGGACGGGCCGCTGCATTATCCGATCTGAACGGGAATCTTAACCGTTGGCGGGCGGCGTTATCGCCGCTCGTCGATCAGCCAGCCGGTCAGTTTCCTCACGGCACTGTCGCTGCTTTTCGGTCGCATCAGCCAGTAGCCGCGACCGGGTGCATCGAGGCTCGGGCCGGCCGTCACCAGCACGCCGGCCTCGAGCAACGGATCGACCAGCCCGGCCCAGCCGAGCGCGAAACCCTGTTCGCCGATGGTTGCCTGCACCACCATGGTGTAATTGTTGAAGCTGATATCGCCGCCATCGTGTTCGGCACCTCTCTGCACACCGAAATGCTTGAAATAGGCCGCCCAGTCGAACCAGTGCGCTTGCGAGGTGTTTTCGAGATGGATGAGCTTGCGTCGCGAAAAATCCGCGATGGTCGCGGGGGCGGGCGTTTCAGCCAGAAGGGCAGGTGAGCAGACCGGCGTCACCTTTTCCGAAAGCAGCAATACAGCCCCGTCGCCCGCTTCCTGCCGCGTACCGAAAATGATCATCACGTCGCTATCGTGTTTGCCTTGCGCCATCGGGTCCTGCGTGGCGACGATCTGGATGTTGATATCCGGGTTGAGGACGCGAAAACCATGCATGCGGGGAATGAGCCAGAGAGACGAAAAAGCATAGTCCGTGTGCAGGCGGATGGTCTGGCGTTCCTCCGTCCGGCGAAGCTGCTGCGCCAAAAGGTCGATGGCGTCGACATTGCGCGAAACGATCTCGAATAGCCTTTGTCCCTCGGCCGTCAGTTCGATGCCGCGATGTTTGCGGCGGATGAGCGCGACACCGAGTTCCTCCTCCAGCCGGCGAATCTGATAGCTGACGGCCGGCTGGGTCAGTCGCAGGGATGCCGCCGCCGCCGTCAGGCTGCCGCGGCGGGCGACCTCGGTAAAAATGCGCATCCATCCCAGATCGAGCGGTCGGTCTGACATTAAAATTCCTTATATCAGTCATCGAAAAATACCCGCTTCACAGGCAAAAGCAACGTGGTGTTCAATAAACTGGACTAATAAAAGGGGAGCCGCAATGAAAACCATTTCTCATCTGCATCGCATCGCCGCCGGTCTCATTCTGTCCGTGGCCGCCTTCTCCACCCCGCTTCAGGCTGCCGATGACGCGGCCTGCAAGACGATCCGCCTTAGCGATCCCGGCTGGACCGACATTACCGCCACCAATGGCGTCGCCTCCGTCCTGCTTGATGCGCTGGGCTATGAGGCCGACGTCAAGACGCTGTCGGTGCCGATCGGCTATCAGGCAATGAAAAACGGCGAGATCGACGTTTTCCTCGGCAACTGGATGCCGGCGCAGAAATCCTTCGTCGACGACCTGAACGCCGCCAAGGCGGCCGAGGTGATGACGAAGAACCTTGAAGGGGCAAAGTTCACGCTGGCGGTGCCGGCCTATATGGCGGAAAAGGGCGTCAAGGATTTTGCCGATCTTTCCAAACATGCCGACGAGTTCGAGAGCAAGATTTATGGCATCGAGCCCGGCGCACCGGCCAACCAGAATATCCAGAAGATCATCGACGCCAATGATTTCGGCCTCAAGGGCTGGCAGCTCGTCGAATCCGGCGAACAGGCCATGCTGGCGCAGGTGGAGCGGGCGGGCAGGGACAAGAAGGCGGTGGTCTTCCTCGCCTGGGCGCCACACCCGATGAACGAGAAGATCGATATCGCCTATCTCTCCGGCGGTGACGCCTATTTCGGCCCGAATTTCGGCGGCGCGGAAGTCTATACGCTCGCCCGCACCGGCTGGCCGCAGCAATGCCCGAATGCGGCGACGCTCTTCACGAACCTGAAGTTCGATATCGGCATGGAAAACACCCTGATGGGCTCGATTCTTGGCGGCGAGGATTCCAAAGCGGCGGCAGCGGCCTGGCTGAAATCCAATCCGAAAGCGCTGGATGGCTGGCTGCAGGGCGTCACCACGCTCGATGGCAAGCCGGGTGCGGATGCTGTCAAAGGCAAGCTTGGTCTCTAAGCCGGAAAGTCGAAATGCCGCGTCCCAATATCCTGATCCTGATGGCCGACCAGTTCAACGGGACGTTTTTTCCCGATGGTCCGGCTGATTTTCTCCACGCGCCACATCTGAAAACATTGGCGAAGCGGTCCGTCCGCTTCGCCAACACCTATACGGCAAGCCCGCTCTGCGCGCCGGCCCGCGCCTCCTTCATGTCCGGGCAATTGCCGAGCCGCACGCGGGTCTACGATAATGCCGCCGAATTCGCTTCCGATATCCCGACCTATGCCCATCATCTGCGGGCGGCGGGTTATTACACCGGCCTTTCCGGCAAGATGCATTTCGTCGGCCCGGACCAGATGCACGGTTTTGAGGAGCGCCTGACGACGGATATCTATCCGGCGGATTTCGGCTGGACACCCGACTATACCAAGCCCGGCGAGCGGATCGACTGGTGGTATCACAATCTTGGTTCGGTGACTGGCGCGGGTGTCGCCGAAATCACCAACCAGATGGAGTATGATGATGAGGTGGCCTATCACGCCACCCGCAAGCTTTACGATCTGTCGCGTCGTCTCGACGATCGGCCGTGGTGCCTGACGGTCAGCTTCACCCATCCGCACGACCCCTATGTGGCACGGCGCAAATTCTGGGATCTCTACGAGGATTGCCCGGCGCTCGACCCCGAGACGGAAGCGCTTTCCTTCGATGAGCACGACCCGCATTCGCAACGGCTGCTGGAAGCCTGCGACCATCGGGCTTTCGATATCTCGCCCGAAGAGATACGCCGGGCACGACGCGGTTATTTCGCCAATATCTCCTATATCGACGAAAAGGTCGGCGAAATCCTTGATGTGCTGAAGGCGACGCGGATGGAGGAGGACACGATCATTCTCTTCCTGTCCGACCATGGCGATATGCTGGGCGAGCGCGGTCTGTGGTTCAAGATGTGTTTCTTCGAGGGCTCCGCCCGCGTGCCGCTGATGATCGCCGCACCCGGTTGGCAGCCGGCTTTGATCGATGCCCCTGTCTCGACACTCGATGTCACACCGACGCTGTGTGGTCTGGCGGGTCTCGATATAACCTCGCTCAAACGCTGGACCGATGGCGAAGATCTGGCGTCACTGGCCGCGGGAACCGGCGGGCGCGGCCCGGTGCCGATGGAATATGCCGCTGAAGGCTCCATCACGCCGCTCGTCGCCATCCGTGACGGCCGCTACAAGCTCTCGGTCTGCGAGGCCGATCCGCCGCTGCTTTACGATCTTGAGGCTGATCCGGAAGAGCGCATCAATCTTGCCGGCGATCCCGCTCTCAGCGATGTGCTTTCATCGCTTTCCGCCGAGATTGACCGGCGTTGGCAATTGCCGGTGTTCGACGCCGCTGTTCGCGAAAGCCAGGCGCGGCGCTGGGTGGTCTACAAGGCGCTACGCAACGGCGCCTATTATCCGTGGGATTACCAGCCCCTGCAAAAGGCCTCGGAACGCTACATGCGCAACCATATGGACCTCAACGTGCTGGAGGAAAACCAGCGTTTTCCGCGCGGGGAATGACGCGGGCAGGGCGCCTCACGCGGCGGCGGTCACCTGGGGTGCACCGCCTGCCGCCTGTACTGCGAGGCTACCCGCCGTAATGCCGGCTTCGAGGCAATGTTGGTCGTCCTGCGCCTGAAGCCAAGCATCAAGAAAACCAGCATTAAAGGCATCGCCCGCGCCGGTCGTATCGACCACCGGAACCTTCTGAGCTGCACTATGGTGAAGCCCAGCGGCAGAAGATACCCATGCACCTTCCGCGCCGCCTTTGAGGGCGACGATCGGAAAAGCCTCCGCCAATGCCCTGATGGCCGCTTCCGGTTCCGAATGTCCCGTGATCGCTTCGGCCTCTTCAAGATTGGGCAAAAACACGTCGACGCCGGCACAGGCCTTGAGCAGGCCTTTGTCATAGATCAGCGCTGCATCCCAGCTCGGATCGAGCGAAACGGACAATCCGCTTGCCTTGGCGCGCGAGACCAGATCGGGCATCTCATGCAGAGTAGCGAATTCGGCGATGTGCAGATGCCGGGCCTTGTCCCATGCAAAGGCGGCATCCAGCGTCGAAGGCCGGGCGGCACCAGCGCGGCGCGTCAAAAATGCCCGGTCCTGACCGACCACTGTCGCTACCGTGACTTGCGGTCCTGCATCTGTTGCATGTTCTAGAAATTGCAGGTCCACGCCGCTTTGCGCCATTTTTTCACCGATATCACGCGAAAACGTATCGGTGCCGAGCCTTGCCAGCAGCGCAACCGAGCGGCCTATATGGGCAAAATGTGCCGCGGCAATGAAGGCTCCGCCGCCGGCGGCGATTTCCATGTCGCGGGCAAACAGTTCCCGGCCGAGCACGGGCAATTCATCGAGCCCGGTGAAAATGAGGTCGCAATAGATCCGGCCGACGCTGATGACGGCTGTTTTTTCTGTTGTCATCATGCGCGGCCCAGAAGCTTTTCCGTTTTGGCATCGAAAAGATAAAGCGAACCTGCTTCCGCCCTGCATTGCAACCGGCTGCCGACAACGGGAATGGATTTGCCTCTGGCCGTGGCAATCACCGAGGTCGCGTCGGTGTCCAGATGAACAAGCGTCTCTGGCCCGAGCGGCTCGACAGCCGTTACCGTTCCCTCAAGCGTAAACGTTCCCTGCGGGGCTTGGCTTTCTCCAACCAGCAGGTCATGCGGACGAACACCGACCAGAAGGTCACCCGTCGCGGAGGGGGCGACGCTGCTGGTTGTTCTTGAACCCCGCATGAGGTTCATCGAGGGGCTGCCGATGAAGCGGGCGGTGAAAATATCGACGGGTGTTTCGTAAAGTTCCGTCGGTGTGCCGACCTGCAGGATATGACCGTCCTTCATCACCACGATACGGTCAGCCATGGTCATGGCTTCCACCTGATCATGGGTGACGTAGACGGTTGTTGTCTTAAGACGCTGGTGCAAGCGTTTGATTTCAATGCGCATCTGCGAGCGCAACTGAGCGTCGAGATTGGATAGTGGTTCGTCGAACAGAAAGGCGGCGGGATCGCGGACCATGGCGCGGCCGATGGCGACACGCTGGCGCTGGCCGCCCGACAGGGCCGCGGGACGGCGGTCGAGCAGGGCCTCAAGCCCCAGCACCCGGCCGGCCTCTTCGATGCGCCGGTTCTTTTCCGTCTTGTCGAGTTTTGCGGTGTAAAGCCCGAAGCCGATATTCTGGCGAACCGTCATATGCGGGTAGATCGCATAGTTCTGGAAGACCATGGCGATGTTGCGCTGTTTCGGTTCCTTCTCGTTGACGATGTTTCCGGCGATCTTCAACGTGCCGTCGGAAATCTCTTCCAGCCCGGCGATCATGCGCAGCGTGGTGGATTTTCCGCAGCCGGAAGGACCGACAAAAACGACGAATTCGCCGTCTTCAATGGCCAGGTCTATGCCTTTGACCGCTTCGACCTTGCCGTAGCGCTTCACGAGTTGATTGAGTTCGATTGTCGCCATTATCGCGCTCCCGTCAGGGCGGTGAATTTCTCTGCCAGTTCGGCGGCCTTCGCCGCTTCGTGCTCGGCGGATCGCTGCGCTTCCGCTGCCAACTCACCAAGCTTGTCTCGATAGGCCGCAATGGCCTCCCGCATCGGCGCGGGGGCGGGGCCGCCGAAGCGGCTGCGAACGGCGACGAAATGTTCCGGCGAGACGATCTGCCTGAATTTTTCCTCGTCGATGCCGGTGTCGCGCCCTGTCAGTTCATGGAAGGCCTTGCGGAACGGCTGGTAGCCGTCATTCGGCAGATCGCCTTTCAGCGCGACAACGCTTTTGGCGACGGTCGCGGCAATTTCATGCGCCTGCCGGAACGACAGGTCTTCGATACGAACAAGCGAATCCGCCAGTTCCGTGATGGTGATGCAGGAACGGCGAATGTTCTGGTCGACCCTTTCAGGATCGATGCTGATCTGGCAAACGAGGCTGGCGAGAAGGTCGAGAACCCGGCCGGCGGAGGCGAAGGCTTCATAACCCATGCCCTGCGTCTCGCCTTCACTGTCATTCATGTCGGTGAAGGGCGTGTTATGCATCACATCCAGCATGGTCCGTGCCCGCCCGAATGTCTGGCTGGCGAGGTGGCGCAGATGTTCGATCGGCACCGGGTTGCGCTTCTGCGGCATGATTGAGGAAATCTGCACCAGCGAATTCGGCACGTAGATCTGGCCGACTTCGAAGCTCGTCCAGAACTGGAAATCCTGAATGAGCCTTCCGAGATGCAGGAACATCAGTTCGATCGCGCCATAGGTCGCTGTCGTATAATCCACGGCGGCGATGCAGGAATAGGAATTGCGCAGTGGCGCGGCAAAGCCGAGCAATTCGGCAACACGCGCCCGGTCGATGGGGAAGCCCGAGGTGGTGATGGCGGCGGCGCCCATCGGCGAAAGATCGACGATACGTCGCGCTTCGGCAAAACGCTCGATATCCCGGATCAGCACCTCGATGGCGGCGGAAAGGTAGTGGCCGAAGGTGGTGGGCTGGGCCGGCTGCCCATGCGTATAGGCCACAATCAGCGTGGATTGATTGCGCTCGGCGGCATCGATCAGCGCTTTTAAGAGAACGCGCGCCTTGGCGGTGAGCGTGTCGATCTTGTCCTTGAGGCCGATCTTGAACAAGGTGTGATCGATATCGTTGCGCGAACGCGCCGTGTGAAGGCGGCCGGCTACATCGACGCCGATGCGGGCTTTCAGCTCCTTCTCGATCAGGAAGAAGAAATCCTCCACTTCACCGGTATAAACAAGCTCCGATGTTTCGATGGTCCTGTCGATATCCTCAAGCGCGCCGGCGATCTTGGCTGCTGTTTCGGCATCGAGAATGCCGGTCTCGCGCAGCATGACCAGATGAGCGCGGTCTATGCGGCGGAAGCCGTCGACATGGTGGTTCTTGGCGCCGTCGAAAAGCGGGCGCAGCACGGTTTCCTTGTAAACGGGATCGGGAAACTTGCTGGTATCCGACTGGCGCGGGTTGATATCGGCCATGATATTATCCTTTCAGGCCCGCCAGCATCACACCGCGCACGATGTAGCGTTGCAGGACGATGAAGACGATGAGGGTGGGGATGGTCGCAATGGCTGCGCCCGTCATGATCATTTCCCACTGGATTTGCTGTTCTACCGCGAAGCTCGAAAGACCGACCGGCAGGGTGTAGAGTTCCTTGCTTGTCGTGACGATCAGCGGCCAGAAAAAGGCTGTCCAGTTGCCGAGGAAGGTGAAGATCGCGAGTGCGGAGAGCGCCGGCGTCACCAGTGGCAGGGCGACTTTCCACCAGATCTGGAATTCGTTCAGCCCATCGACGCGCGCCGCCTCGAGGAAATCGTTCGGAACCGTTTCGAAGAACTGCTTCATCAGGAAGGTGCCGAAGGCCGTCATCATGCCTGGGAACATGATGCCCCAGTAGCTGTCGAGCCAGCCCAGCTGGCTGGACATCAGATACCACGGGATGACCAGCATTTCCGTCGGTATCATCAGCGTGGAAAGAATGGCGAGGAAGATGAAGTAGCGCCCGCGAAACTCGAATTTCGCCAGGGTATAACCGACCAGACTGTCGAAAAAGCAGTTGGAGACGGTGACGAGAACCGCAACCAGTGTCGAGTTGAAGAACCAGCGCAGGAAACGGCCATCGGCCATCACGGTCATGTAGTTCGCAATTGTCGGTGCCGCGGGAATGAGCCTGAGATCATAGACCTGATCCGCCGTCTTGAACGAGGTCGCGAACATGAACAGCAGCGGCGAAACCATGATCAGGCCGCCAATGAACAGCAGCGTCCAGGCGACGATGCGGCCGGGGCGGATGCGGGCGTGGGAGAGTGGCAAGGCTTCGCTCATTTCTTTTCCCTCAGCACCCAGAGCTGGACCAGCGACACGACAAGAAGAATGGTGAACAGGACGACCGTCTGCGCAGCGGCATAACCCATCGCATAGGAATTGAATGCGGTCTGGTAGATCATCAGCACCAGCGGTTTGGTGGAGCCGAGCGGCCCGCCCGGATCATTGGTGGTCATGTTATAGACCTGGTCGAAAATCCGCAGGAAACCGATCGAGGAAAACACCACGAGGAAAACGGTGGTAGGCTTCAGGAGCGGAAGCGTGATCTTGCGCAGGATTGCCCATTCACCCAGCCCGTCGATGCGGGCGGCTTCGTAGAATGTTGTTGGAATGGCGCGCAGGCCGGCCATGAAGATGATGATCTGGAAGCCGAGCCCCGCCCAGATGGCGGTTACCATGACGGAATAAAGCGCCTGATCGGTGGATCGGATAAATGGCTGCTGGGGAATGCCGATCATGCCGAGCACGTCGTTGATGATGCCGATGGGCGGCGGCTGATAAAACCAGCGCCAGACCCAGGCCATGGCGGCGGCCGTCGTCAGATAGGGCAGGAAATAAAGCGCGCGGATGAACCCGTGCAGAATGCGCACCCGGTCGAGATAAAAGGCGATGACGAAAGCCAGCACGAGGCTGATCGGCGTGCCGACGATGAGATAGGTGAAGGTGTTCTTGAACACCTTCCAGAATTGCGGGTCCTTGAACAGCTTGACGTAATTGGCGATGCCGATGAATTTTGCCGGCCGCAGCAGGTCCCAGTTGGTGAAGGACAGATAGAAGGCCTGCAACGTCGGGTAAAACCGGATGACGCTGTAAAACAAGATCGGGATCGCCAGAAAGCTCCAGATCCACAAAAGCCGTTTCGTGCGCATGGAAAGGCGATCTCCGAAGGAGCCGCCGGGGCGGCCGGATACCGCCCCCTGTTGATCTATCGCTGTCATGTCTGAACCTGCGGTTTTCAGGGTTTCGCCGCGTTGATGATTTCCTGCTCGGCTTCAGCTGCCTGTTTGACGGAATCTTCGACCGACTGACCTTCGAGCAGGACCCGGTTGGTCATATCGATGGCGTTCTGCCGCTGGGCAGCCTCATCCATGAACAGCGTTGTATGGGCATATTCTAGACCCTTCAGGAACGGTGCGTAGATCGGGTCCTTCAGGTTTTCTTCGGTCAGCGCTGCAGAACGCCGCGCCGGCAGTTCGCCCACCGTCTTCAGCCAGATCGCCATGGCCTCTGGCGAAGAGATATAGGCGAGGAATTTCTTGGAGGCCTCAAGCTCTTCACCCGTCGTCTTGGCGCTGATGCCGTTGGCGAAATAGCTCGCATAGTTGGAGCGGATGTTCTTGTCATTGGTGGGAAGCTCGGTCACGCCCCACTCAAAATCCTTGATGGTGCGGAACGAGCCCAGCCGGAAGGTGCCGTCGATGGTCATGCCAGCCTTGCCGGCGCGGAAGGCGGCCTGGCCTTCATCCATGAAGCCGACCTGACCGATCTTCTTTTCAAGCTGCAGGCTGGTGTAAAATTTCAGGGCCTGAATACCCGGCTCGCTATTATAGGTCACTTTCTGGTCGTTGTCGGCATAGGGTTCGCCACCATATTGGCGAATGAGGACTTCACGCCACCACTGGTGGTCCTGGCCGCCCATGTCGAGCGTGGAACCTGCAACTGTCAGATTTCCGGCGGCGTCGTGTTTGGCGATCTTTTCCGCCGCAGCGACGAATTCATCAAGCGTCTTCGGCGGATTGGCGGCGTCCAGACCGGCCTCGGTGAAGAGCTTCTTGTTGTAGAACAGCGCCAGCGAGCGAACCGCCGTCGGCAGGCCGTAATAATCGTCGCCGCGCTTCATCGCGCTGACGATCGGGAAGAATTCGCTTTCGATCTTGTCATGCGGGAAGGCATCTTTAGGCAGCGGCTGCAGGATGCCGCCGGCCGCGAACTTGTCCAGCCAGCCGTAGAACAGCTGCATCACGTCAGGGCCTTTGCCGGAAAGATTGGCGGCGATGACGCGCGTCTGGTAATCGGCGTATGGAAAGGTCACCTGCTTGACGGTGATGTCAGGATTGGCCTTCTGGAATTCCGCGATCAGCTCATCCATGGCCTTTACGCGTGTGTCGAAGACATATTGCCAATATTCGATTTCAACCGCCTGCGCGGCGTTGAATGCAAATGTGCTGAAACCGGCGACCAAGCCGGCGAACAGAGTTGCCCTGCGCATGTAACCCTCCATTTCCTCCGTCCGGTCTTCCGGATGCGGAGTGATCGTTCCCTTTATCCGCGCTTTCGCGCGCGCTCATTGACTCGGCCGGTAACGGGAATTTCCGTATCCCACCCCATACGAGCCTGACCCCCGGTCGTTCTCTACGGTTCTCCGAACACGGGCATTTGTCAATAAGATAATTTACTTGAATTATTGTATTGCGCTTATCGTCATTTGGACGCTATGAATTTTCTAAGGGACGGGGAAATTGAAGAGATGACGGTGCACACGGTAGATACCTATCCCGTAGCAATCGGAAAAAATCCTGAGCGCAGCCGCGAGCACAACAGGCGAGTCGTCCTCGACCTTGTGCGCCGGCACGGCTCGCTCGGCCGCGCCCAGATCGCCAAGATCACCCATCTGACAGCCCAGGCAGTCGCCAATATCGTCGATGAGCTGGTGGGTGAGGAGTTGCTGAAGGAACTCGGCCGCCGTCGCACCGGCAGGGGCCAGCCGCCGATCCAGTTCGCTGTCAATCCCGATGGCGGCGCGACGATCGGCGTAGAAATCGCGGCTGACCACATGGTCACCGTCGGCCTCGATCTGGCGGGAGTGCTGCGCACCCATCGCGTCACGCCGCTCAGGGACACAACGCCGGAGGCCATATTCAAGACCTTTGCGGCCGAGCATGCGACGGTCGCGAAAAATCTCGGATGTAGACTGCTCGGCACCGGCGTCGTCATGCCGGGGCCTTTTGAGATCGATGGCATGACATCGGTGGGGCCAACGACCCTTTCCGGCTGGGGCGGCATCGATGCCCGCCAGATGCTGAGCGATGCCTGCGGCCAGCCGGTGGTGGTGGAAAATGACGCGACAGCCGCGGCTGTCGGGGAGCGCCTGTTCGGCGCGGGGCTGGCGATCCCCAATTTCTGCATGATCTATTTCGGCGTCGGTATCGGTCTTGGCATCATTCAGGATGGTGCGCCCTATCGCGGCGCGTTCGGAAATGCCGGCGAAATCGGCCATGTCACCGTTTCACCAAAGGGCAGGCTTTGCCCCTCCTGCGGGCAGAGAGGGTGTCTCGAAGCTTATGCCTCGGCTTACGTGCTGAAGGAAAAACTTGGGCGCGCCGGTGTTGCCGATACGGAACTTGACGATCTCGACGCCCTGTTCAAGGCAGGCCATCCTGTGGTGATGGAGTGGATCGACGAGGCCGCGGCCCATCTGGCGCCCATGGTTGCGATGCTGGAAAACATTCTCGATCCGCAGACGGTCATTCTCGGCGGTGCGTTGCCCGAAGCCATCATCAGCGAGATCATTGCGCAGATGGGGCATCTGCCGACCTCGGTCGCGAGCCGGCGGCAAAGGGAGTTGCCGCGCGTCATGCACGGCAAATCCGGACAGCTGACGGCAGCACTCGGCGCTGCCGCCCTGCCGCTGTTCGACATCGTCACACCAAAACTCGAGACGTCCTCGGGTGCCGCAACGCAGGTGCCCGGCTGAATATTGGAGGAGACCGCCCATGCTTAATCCCCGGGAGCGCATCGAACGGCAGATGGCCGATCCATGGCTTATTCGCCTGCACCGCAAGCTGAGCGCGCTGAAATCCACAGTCACCGTCATGCATACCGGGGCGCATCCCGACGATGAGCAGAACGGACTTCTCGCCTATTTCCGCATGGAACTCGGCATGCGTATCATCATCGCCTGCTCCACACGCGGCGAGGGCGGGCAGAATGCGCTGGGGCCGGAGCGGCTCGGCGCGCTCGGCGTCATCCGGTCGCGGGAGCTGGAGGAGGCCGCGCGTGTCATTGATGCTGACATCAGCTGGCTCGGCCATGGCCCGGCGGATATCATCCACGATTTTGGTTTCTCGAAGGATGGCGACCAAACTTTTGACCGCTGGGGGCAGAAGCGCATCGTCGAAAGGCTGGTCCGCGCCTATCGCAAGGAGCGGCCGGATATCGTCATCCCTACCTTTCTCGATGTGCCGGGACAGCATGGCCACCACCGCGCCATGACGCGCGCGGCGAAAAGTGCAATCACGCTGGCCGCCGATCCTTCGGCCTATCCGGAGCATTTTGCCGAGGGGCTCAAGCCGTGGCGGGTGGCGAAGTTCTACCTTCCGGCATGGTCGGGCGGTGGCGATACCTATGACGATGAAGTGCCGCCGCCGGAAACAACACTGACGGTGAACGCGCCGGGCAAGGAACAGGCAACCGGTGCGCAATATGACCGCATCGGGGAGTGGTCGCGTTATTACCACGCTTCACAGGGGATGGGCCATTGGCCGAAGCAGGCGCAGGAAGTCTGGCCGCTGCATCTCGAACTTTCCAGTGGTGCGGGGGGCGAAGAAAGCTCGATCCTCGACAATCTGCCGTCTTCTCTTGCCGATCTTGCCGCATTCCCGGGTCTGGATGGCGAGTTGGTAAATGCACTGGTGGAGGCGGAACGGGCCATCGCCGAGGCAATTTCGGCCTTTCCCGACAGGCGAAGCATCACGGCGCAACTCCTGAGCACAGCCGCGCTGTTGCAGAAGGTCGACGAGACCGCGAGCGCGGATTTCAAGGTGTTGCACGGGCACAGGATCGCACGCAAACGGGCGCAGGTTGATGCGACCATTCTGACTGCACTCGATCTTTTCGAGCGGGCCTATGCCGAACCGGCGGAGATCGTTCCGGGTGGAAGGTCGGCCCTTTATGTGGAACTGGCCGACAGGGCGGCTGAATTTGAAGTTGAGATCGCCCCGGTCCTGCCTTCCGGTGTTTCGTCGTCGGTTCAGTCGCGTGGCCAGACGCTGGTCTTTTCGCTTGCCGCTGATCAGGATGCCCCGGTTTCCGGGCTCTATCAGCCGGACTGGAAAGCAGCGGGCGGCAATGGTCATGCCTCGGTGCGCCTTGCAGCAAAGGTTGAAGGCCGTGAGGTGTCCGCCTTCTACGATCTGGAGGAACCGTTTTTTGTGACGCCCGCGCAGTCGCTGATGATCTCGCCTGAGGCGCTGCTGGTTCCGCTTGGGCAAGGGCAGGGCGCACAGGGTTTTCAGGTTCAAATCAAGGGTGCTGATGCACCGGTTTCGTTTCGCGCTGCCGGTGGCTGGAGCGTGCGCAAGAGTGGTGATGACTGGTTGGCCGAACGCACTGGAGAAACGGCGCCCGGCCTTGCTGAGATAGAAGCGAGCGTCGGTTCGCAACCGGCCTTTCAGATTACCCCCATCGCCTATCCCCATATCGGCAGGGCAAGATTTCTTGCCCCTTCCGCCCTCAAAATCCTCTCGCTGGACCTCAAACTGCCGGAGGGCGCCCGTGTGGGTTATATCGGCGGCGGTGCCGACAGGGTGGGCCTCTGGCTAGCGCGAATGGGTCTCGATGTCACCGAACTCGATGCACAGGCGCTCGGCGGCGATCTCTCCTCCTTCACCACCATTGTCGTTGGCATATTCGCCTTCGGCATCCGCAGGGATCTGGCCGCGGCAACGGAGAGGCTCCATCGTTTCGTGGAGAATGGCGGGCATCTGGTTACGCTCTATCATCGTCCGACGGATGGTTGGAACCCGGAGACAACGCCGGTTCGGCGTCTCGAAATCGGCAAGCCGTCACTGCGCTGGCGGGTGACGGACCCGAAAGCGGAGGTGACGGTTCTTTTGCCCGATCACCCGCTGCTGACAGGCCCCAACGTCATCGACGCCGCCGACTGGGCGGGCTGGGACAAGGAGCGCGGGCTCTATTTCGCCTCGCGCTGGGATGATGTCTACGAGCCCTTGCTTGCGATGCATGATGTCGACGAACAGCCGCTCAAAGGCGCGCTGGTCTCGGGCGTCATCGGTAAGGGCCGGCACACCCATACCAGCCTTGTGCTGCATCACCAGATGGACAAGCTTGTGCCGGGGGCGTTCCGCCTGATGGCCAATCTCGTGCAGCCGGCGTGAATGGCGACGGCCAAAGTGAGAAACAGGAAAACCCGCGCGAAACGGATACACGCGCGGGCGTTGGCTGGCTGTTGCTGGACATGACCCTTGTCTCGGGTGGCATGACCGCGCTCGTCAAGGCGCAGGGCGTCACCTATCCCGCCTTCCAGCTCGTCTTTATCAGGGCGATGATCGGTCTGATCTTCATCCTGCCGCTGATCTGGCGGCACAGGGGAGAGATGGTGCGTGTCAAATATCCCTGGCGCAACCTCTTTCGCATCTGCTGCAACGCCATCGCACTCACCAGCAATTTCATCGCCATCACCCTCTTGCCGCTTGCGACCGTCAATGCCGTTGGTTTTTCCCGGCCATTGGTGACGATGGCGATGGCCGTTGCCTTTCTTGGCGAAAGCGTGAGCCGATTTCGCTGGACGGGAGCCTGCCTTGCATTCGTCGGCGTTCTGGTCGTCATCGGGCCTGATGGCGCGGAGTTTGGCGTGGGCGTGCTTGTCGTTCTGGTATCGGTGGTGTTCGGCGCGCTGGCGGTGATACAGACCCGGGCACTGCGGCAGGAGAACACCACGGTCATGATGGTGTTCTATACGGTCGGGCTGGCGGTCATCACCGCCGTTCCGGCAATCTGGACGTGGAAGCCGGTGGCCTCATTCGACTGGGTTGCGCTGCTCGGCATCGGATTGCTGGCACAGATGGGGCAATATTGTTTTCTACGGGCCTATCGTATCGCGGACGCCAGTGTGCTTGCGCCCGTTGGTTACCTGTCGATCCTGTTCGTGACCGCTGTCGGATATTTCCTCTTCGATGAGGTGCCCGAAACCCGCGTTGTGTTTGGTATCGTCATCATCCTCGTTTCGCTGCAGTCGACCGCCCTTGCGGAATATCTCCTGAAGAGGTGGCGACGCAAACGGTGACTGTTACCGCTACTGCGCCAGAAGGCGCATCCGGATCCAGCTCAGGGCCGAAGCCTTGGCGCGATCATAAAAGGCACGGGCAAAGCGCACATAACGCATGATCCACGCCAGCCAGCCATAGGTAAGCAGCTTTTCCCGGCCCGCATGATAGATGCGCTCGACAATCAGGAAGGTGGAAAGATGGGCAAGGATCGTCAGGACCACCCCAGACTTGAAAGCGCCATGGGCGATGAGGACGAGGCCGACGATCTTCATCGGCTCGGCGATTGCAAAGGGCACGGCAAGACAGAGAAGAATGGCAAGGCGCGGCAATTGCGCGATCCGGCCTTCCAGCCGCCGGATGAATGTCAGGTTTGATATCGCCCTGATGACTGGCCGATAAAGCGGGCGGAAAATACCGTCGAGAACAAGGGCGAAAACGATGATTGCCCTGATCGGAAAGACGAGGATCGTCCTGATTTTGCTGTTCACCTCGATCGGTCTCCAAAAAGGGCGTAACGCCCATCCTTAATCGCCTGAAACATGTCAAAACCAAGTCGCATTTCGCGTCAACGTTGTCGAACGCTCGCATACATACCGGTGGTGCGGAATTCGCTGGGATTGGTGCCGTAAAGCCTGCGGAAAACCTTCGAGAAATAATTCGGATCCTCGAACCCACACAGCACCGAAACCTCCTTTACGGGAATGTTCGCGGCGGTGGTGAGAAGTTTGGCTGCACGCCTGAGCCGCCGCTGCAGGACGAATTCCGCTGGCGGCAGACCCTCGCTCGCCGTGAAGATGCGGGAAAAATGCGCCCGGCTGAGGCCAGCTACCGCCGCAAGGTCGCTCACCGAGAGCCGCTCGCCGAGATGGCTGTCGATATAACTCAGCACCTGTTGCAGGGTGCGATATTCGCCGCCAAAGGAGGGGTGCGAGCCGAAGACATCATCATAAAGCGTCATCGCCGCCTCATAGGCGACAGCCGAAGCAGCGCCCGGCGTTTCCGCGCCATTGACGAGGCGCGAGCAGCATTCCGCAAGATGATCGACGGTTTCGGGCTGGAGCTTGAGGATCGGGCCGGTAACGGAGAGTATATTGCGGTGAATGCGCAGGGCTTCCTCGCCATTCATGGAAATCCAGAAGAACTCCCATTCCTTGCCGTCTTCCAGCCAGTAGCGGTGATTGTGCGGGATCAGCAGCAACAGGGTTTCGCCCGGCCTCACCACATAATGGCGGTTTTCGTAACGCAGGTTGCCCTGTCCGGCGATGCTATATTGCAGGACGGTGAAGGGCGTCTGGCCGCGTTTGCGCCCGTCCCAGTCATAATTGCCGCCTCGGCGGATTTCATAACCGCTGCTGGTCGGCATGGTGTGCAGCGTCTGGCGGCCGCGCGGCAGCGAGACGGTGCGCATGCCGGGTCCCTGATCGATCAAATCACGCAGCACAAAATTACCCATGAAAGCATAATCCTTCTCTGGTTCTCTCCGTCTTTATACGCATAATCCCGATCCGAGGAGACAGCCAGAGGGATATTGCTGCTGAAAAATTGGGAGGAATGCCGGTTTTTCGGGATTCTCACGGGTATTTTTCTGCAGCGCCATTTTATGATCCTTCGGCCCGTTTCACCCGTTCGATTTGCAACAGAGGTGGCGTTATGAGTTTCAAAATCGCTATTATTGGCGCAGGCAGCGTCGGTTTCACGAAAAAACTGTTCACCGATCTCCTGTGCGTGCCGGAGTTTCGCGACATTGAAGTCGCGCTGACGGATATCAGCCAGCACAATCTCGATATGATCAAGGCGATCCTTGAAAAGATCGTCGAGGCCAATGGTTTCCCGGTGAAGGTGACAGCCGATACCAATCGCCGCCGTGCGCTCGAGGGTGCGAAATACATTATCAGCTGCGTGCGGGTCGGCGGTCTGGAGGCCTATGCCGATGATATCCGTATTCCGCTGAAATACGGCATCGACCAATGCGTGGGCGATACGATCTGCGCCGGCGGCATCCTCTATGGCCAGCGCAACATTCCGGTCATTCTGGATTTCTGCAAAGATATCCGCGAGGTCGCCGCACCGGGCGCGAAGTTCCTGAACTATGCCAACCCGATGGCCATGAACACCTGGGCGGCCGTCGAATATGGCAAGGTGGACACGGTCGGTCTCTGCCACGGCGTGCAGCATGGCGCGGAACAGATCGCCGAAATCCTCGGTGCGAAATCCCCGTCTGAACTGGATTACATCTGCTCCGGCATCAACCACCAGACATGGTTCATCGATCTGAGGCTCAACGGCCGCAAGATCGAAAAGGACGAGTTGATTGCCGCTTTCGAGGCGCATCCGGTCTTCTCGCAGCAGGAGAAGCTGCGCATCGACGTGCTGAAGCGGTTCGGTGTCTATTCGACCGAAAGCAACGGTCATCTCTCGGAATATCTGCCGTGGTATCGCAAGCGGCCGGAGGAAATCGCCCGATGGATCGACATGTCCGACTGGATCCACGGTGAAACCGGCGGGTATCTGCGCCACTCCACCGAAACGCGCAACTGGTTCGAAACCGAATTCCCGCAGTTTCTCGCCTCGGCCGCCAAGCCGATCGATCCGGCAAAGCGCTCCAACGAACATGCGAGCCATATTCTCGAGGCGCTGGAGACGGGACGTGTCTATCGCGGTCATTTCAACGTCAAGAATAATGGTGTCATCAGCAATCTGCCGGCCGATGCCATCATCGAGTCACCCGGTTTCGTCGATCGTTTCGGCATCAACATGGTCTCGGGCATTACGCTGCCGGAAGCCTGTGCTGCCACATGCATGGCCTCCATCAATGTCCAGCGCATGTCAGTCCATGCGGCGGTGAGCGGTGACATCGATCTCCTGAAGCTCGCCGTGCTGCATGATCCGCTGGTGGGCGCCGTCGCCACGCCGGAGGAGGTCTGGCAGATGGTGGACGAGATGGTCGTAGCCCAAGCGCGCTGGCTGCCGCAATATGCCGATGCCGTGCCGGCGGCGAAGGAAAGGCTGGCGAAATCCACCGTCAAGACGCGTGACTGGGCGGGGGCCGCCCGCCGTAACGTGCGCTCTATCGAGGAGTTACGGGCCGAAAAATCTGCAGTGAAAAAGGCTGTCTGAGGAAAAGCATGGAAACAGGCCGGCGGCGGAAGGGAGTTCGCCGTCCGGTTATAACGATCACAGAGGGTGGGCGGTCGAAGAGCTGCCATTTGGGAGGAAAAACGATGTTACTTCAACGCAGGATCGGTATCATCTCGGCACTGGGGCTCAGTGTTTCGATGATCGCACTCAATGCGCATGCCTTCGAGACCACCACGCCGCCCGAGCCGCCGCAATTTCCGGCCGAAGGCAAGATCAATTATGTCGCGCGCGACTCGATCCTCGAATTCAAGGCGCTGCCGAGCTATAGCGAACCCGACTGGGTCAGCGAGAAATTCGAGAAGGCCGGCAAGCTGCCGCCGCTGAAGGAGCGTCTGCCGGAAGAGCCGCTGGTCTACAAGACGGGCAACATGCCCGATGGCGTCGGCGTTTACGGTGACACGATGCGCCATGTGGTCGGCGGCAGGCCCGAGGGCTGGAACTACATTGCCGGCCAGAGCCAGGGCTGGGGCGGCATCGATATCGCCCTTTCCGAATGCCTGACCCGCACCGCGCCGCTTTTCCAAGTGGATGCCAAGGACACCGAACCGCTGCCCAATCTGGCCAAAAGCTGGGAATGGTCCGAGGACGGCCACAAGCTGACGATGCATCTCGTCAAGGGCGCGAAATGGTCGGATGGCGAAGCCTTCAACGCCGATGACGTGATGTTCTATTGGGAAGATGCGGTCATCGATCCCAACGTCTCACCGCTTGGCGGCGGTGCATCGCCCGAGGCTTTCGGTGAGGGAACGACGCTTAAGAAGATCGATGACTATACCGTCGAATGGACGTTCAAGGCGGCTTTCCCCAAGCAATATCTCTACACCATGGCCTATCCGAATTTCTGCCCCGGGCCGTCGCATATTCTGAAACCCCAACACCCGAAATATTCCAAGAACACCTATAACCAATTCAAGAATGCTTTCCCGCCTGAGTATATGAACATGCCGGTCATGGGCGCATGGGTACCGGTGTCGTATCGGCCGGATGATCTCATCGTGCTCAGACGCAACCCCTATTACTGGAAGGTGGATGAAAAGGGCCAGCAGCTGCCCTATCTCAACGAAGTCCACTACAAGCTTTCCACCTGGGCGGACCGCGATGTGCAGGCCGTGGCGGGATCGGGCGATTTCTCCAATCTCGAACAGCCGGAAAATTTCGTCGCCTCGCTGAAACGTGCCGCCGATCCCAACGCGCCGGCCCGCCTTGCCTTCGGGCCGCGCCTCATCGGTTATAATCTGCAGATGAATTTCTCCGCCAATGGCTGGGGCAATCCCGACGAGCGCGGACAGGCGATCCGTGAGCTGAACCGCAACGAGGTCTTCCGCCAGGCCGTCACTTCCGCTCTCGATCGCAAGGCGATTGGTGACTCGCTGGTGAAGGGGCCTTTCACGGCGATCTATCCGGGCGGTATTTCTTCCGGCACCAGCTTTTATGATCGCGCCTCTACGGTCTATTACCCCTTCAACCTTGAGGGCGCCAAGGCGGCACTGGCCTCGATTGGCCTCAAGGACACCGATGGCGATGGTTTCATGAATTTCCCCAAGGAAACGCTCGGTGGCCGTAATGTCGAAATTACCCTTCTCGTCAATAATGGCTACGCGACGGACAAGAGCCTAGCGGAAGGTCTTGTCGGCCAGATGGCAAAACTCGGCCTGCGCGTCGTCATCAACAGCCTCGATTCCAACCAGCGTGATGCGGCCCATTATGGCGGGCAGTTCGACTGGCTGGTGCGGCGCAATGCCACCGAACTCTCATCCGTGGTGCAGAATACCGAGCAGCTTGCCCCCGTCGGCCCGCGCACCAGCTGGAACCACCGCGCCCCCGAAGGCAAGGAGCTGGACCTGATGCCGTTCGAGAAGGACATGGCCGACATCGTGCGGAAATTCATCTCCTCGCAGGACAATGCCGAACGGGCGGAACTGATGAAGCAGTATCAGAAGGTCTATACGCAGAACCTCTATACGATTGGCCTCACGGAATATCCCGGTGCGCTCATCGTCAACAAGCGGTTCTCCAACGTGCCGCAGGGTACGCCGATCTTCATGTTCAACTGGGCCGAAGATTCCATCATCCGCGAACGCCTGTGGGTGGCGGCCGACAAGCAGGGCAAATACGAACTTTTCCCTGAACAGCTTCCCGGCAAGCCGGGTGAGGGCGGCCCGATCAACTAAAGCATTTCCAGTAAAAATGCGTCGCGGTTTTACGTCCGGAAAATGCGAAACTTGAAGAACTCCTCCCGGAGCACACCCGGTACCGGTCGCGCGTGAAGCGCGGCCGGAGACACACGGCCAATCCAAACCGAGGAAGACCGTTCGATGCTGAGATTTCTGACGATACGCGTGGCATCCGCCATTCCGGTGCTGTTGATCCTGAGCGTGGTGACCTTCGCCATCATCCAGGCACCGCCCGGCGATTATGCCGACTACATCCGCTCGCAGCTGATGAACCAAGGCGGGGCGTCCTTCGAACAGGCGGAAGCGCAGGCGCAGGCCTATCGTGTCGAACACGGCCTCGATCAGCCGCTTGTCGTGCAATATTTCAACTGGATCGGCGGCATCGTCACCCGCGGCGATTTCGGTTACAGCTTCTATTACAACAAGCCGGTTGCCGATGTGGTTGGCGAACGCCTGCCGCGCACCATCGCGCTGGCGCTGGTCTGCCACATCTTCGCATCCATTCTCGGCATTGCCTTCGGCATCTGGGCGGCTACGCGGCAATATTCCTGGGTCGACAACCTGCTCTCCACCATCGCCTTCCTCGGCATGACGATCCCGCGCTTCCTGATGGCGCTGATCCTCGTCTATCTCATGGTGTTTCATTTCGACGTGTCGGAGATCGGTAGCTTCTTCTCGCCGCAATATGGCGGTGCGCCGTGGTCATGGGGCAAATTCGTCGATCTCGTCAGCCATGTCTGGCCGGTGGTCGCCATCGCCGTCTTCGGTGGGCTGGCCTATAATATGCGGGTGATGCGCGGCAATCTGCTCGATACTCTGAATGCGCAATATGTCGAGACGGCCCGCGCCAAGGGGCTTTCGGAAGGTGCGGTCATCATGCGCCATGCCGTGCCGAATGCCGTGCACCCGCTGGTCATGTATCAGGGTGTTGTGCTGCCCTACATGCTGAGCGGCGAAATCGAGACTGCCATCATCTTCGCGCTGCCGACCGTCGGCCCTGCCATCGTTGGCTCCATGGCGGTGGGGGATGTCTATGTCACCGCGACCTTCATGATGGTGCTGGCCGCCACGCTGATCGTCGGCAACATCATCGCCGACATGCTGCTTGCCATGCTCGACCCACGCGTTCGCGAATTCGGGAGGGCCTGAGATGATGGCGTTTGAGGAAGTGAAAAACGAAACTGCCATCACCCCCAAGCCTGAACGCGGCACGCAGGGTAACGAGTCCTATCTCGCGCTGGTTTGGCGGCGTCTGAGGCGCTCCTTCACCGGCATGGTCGGGCTGGTGCTGGTGGTGCTGCTGATCCTGATCGCCGTCTTCGCGGATTTCTTCGCGCCGATGAACCCGCTTGAAACCAATGCCAGCTTCTCGCCGCCGCAGGTGGTGCGGTTTTCGGACAAGGACGGCAAGTTCAGTCCGTTCCCCCGCGTTTACGCGACTGCCGAAACGGAAGAGCTTGATCCAGTCACCTTCCAGCCCATCGTCGGGCCGGATTACGACAATCCCGTTTATCTTGGTTTCTTCGTGAAAGGCGCGGAATACAGGCTTCTGGGTCTCATTCCGATGAGCCGGCATTTCTTCGGCTCGACGGACGGCAAGCCGGTGCATTTTCTCGGAACCGATAAATTCGGACGCGACGTGCTGTCGCGCGCCATCTACGGTTCGCGTATCTCGCTTGCCATCGCGCTCAGTGTCGTCGCCATCGTCACCGTCATCGGCACCAGTGTCGGGCTGATATCTGGCTATTTCGGCGGGCCGCTGGATGCCTGGGTGCAGCGTTTCGTGGAAGTGGTTCTCGCTTTCCCGCAATTGCCGCTTTATCTCGCGCTGACATCGCTCATCCCGGTGACCGCGCCAACCACCGTGTTCCTCGTCTTCGTCGTCGGCGTCATGTCGGCGCTCGGCTGGGCGCAGATGTCGCGGGAGGTGCGTGGCAAAACGCTGGCGCTGGCGCGTATCGATTATGTGCGGGCGGCCATTGCCGTCGGTGCCACCGATAGGCGCATCATTTTCCAGCATATCCTGCCGAATGTGATGAGCCATGTGATCGTCGCCGTGACGCTGCACATTCCAAGTGTCGTGCTGCTCGAATCCTTCCTCGGTTTCCTCGGCTTTGCGGTCAAGCCGCCGCTCATCTCCTGGGGGCTGATGCTGCAGGATACCGCGACCTATTCGGTCATCGGTTCCTATCCCTGGATCCTTGCCCCGGTCGGTTTCGTGCTGGTCACTGTTTTCGCCTTCAACGCGCTGGGCGATGGCCTGCGCGATGCCGTCGATCCCTATTGAGAGGAGCGTGCAAATGGTTGCTGCCCAGAACAACGCCTACGCGCCCGCCATCCGCTTCGATGCCGATGACCGTCAGGATAACGCCATCATCGATGCCCGCAATATTGCCGTCACCTTTAAGGTGGAACACGGCACCGTGGAAGCAGTGAAAGATATTTCCTTCCAGCTTTACCGGGGAGAGACGATTGCGATCGTCGGCGAATCCGGTTCAGGAAAATCGGTGACGGCCCGCACCATCATGGGGCTTTTGACGAAGCGGGCTTCCGTTTCGAAATCCGCGACTGTCCGGTTCAATGGCGACGACATTCTGAAGTTTTCGAGCCGCCAGCGGCGGGCGTTGCGTGGCAACCGCATCTCGATGATATTTCAGGAGCCGATGAGTTCGTTGAACCCGATCTATACGATCGGCAGCCAGATCGTCGAGGCGATCCGGGTTCATTCGAGGCTCAGCCGGAAAGAGGCGGAGGCGAGGGCGCTCGATCTTCTGCGGCAGGTGCAGATACCGGAGCCGGAAGCACGGCTGAAGCAATATCCGCATCAGTTGTCCGGTGGCCAGCGGCAGCGTGTGATGATCGCCATGGCGCTCTCCAATGATCCGGATGTGCTGATTGCCGACGAACCCACCACCGCGCTCGATGTGACGGTGCAAGCGCAGATCCTCAACCTCATTCGAGACTTGCAGAAGAAGCGCGGCATGGCCGTTGTTCTCATCACCCACGACCTGACGATCGTGAAGCAGTTTTCCGATTACGTCTATGTCATGCAGCATGGCGAGATGCGTGAGCACAATACCACGGAGCGGCTGTTTGCAGCGCCCCAGCATCCTTATACGAAAAGGCTTCTTGCCTCCGAACCGCGTGGCACGGCAAAGCCGCTGCCGGAAAATTCCGGCGTACTGCTGACGGCAAGCGGCGTGCGCGTGTCCTTCATGATGCGATATGGCGGCCTGTTCAAACCCGAACTGAAGGAACTGATCGCCGTCGACAGCCTCGGCTTGACCCTCAGGCGACACGAGACGCTGGGGCTTGTCGGTGAATCCGGTTCCGGCAAGACAACCTTCGGGCAATCGCTGCTGCGGCTGAACGAGCCGGTGGGCGGCGAGGTGGTCTTCGATGGCGAGAGGGTCGATGGGCGTTCTCGCGCTCAAATGCGGCCCCTGCGTTCGCGTATGCAGATCGTCTTTCAGGACCCGTTCGCTTCGCTCAACCCGCGCATGACCATCGGCCAGATTATCGAGGAAGGGCTGATCATCAATGGTTTGGGTAAAAACAAAGCCGAAAGGCTGGAGCGGGTGCGCGATGCGCTGGAGGCGGCGGGCATGCCCGGCAACATCCTCTCACGGTTTCCGCACGAATTTTCCGGCGGTCAACGCCAGCGCATCGCGATTGCGCGGGCAGTGGCGCTGGAGCCGGAATTCATTCTGCTCGATGAGCCGACCTCGGCGCTCGATCTCTCCGTTCAGGCGCAGATCATTGATCTCCTGCGCAAGCTGCAGGATGAGCGCGGCTTAAGCTACCTGTTCATCTCGCACGACCTGAAGGTGGTGCGCGCGCTTTGCCACCGCGTCATCGTCATGCAGGGCGGCAGGATCGTCGAGGAAGGGTCCGTTGGGGACGTGCTGACCAAACCGAAAACCGAATATACTCAGCGGCTTGTACGAGCCGCCTTCGAAATCGCTTGAATGCCAAATGCCGGAGGTAGAAATGGCAAGAGATCCCAAGATCACATTTATCGGCGCAGGTTCCACGGTGTTCATGAAGAACATCATCGGGGACGTGCTACAGCGTCCGGCCCTTTCCGGCGCCACCATCGCGCTGATGGATATCAATCGCGAGAGGCTGGAAGAAAGCGCCATTGTCGTCAACAAGCTGATTTCGACGCTCGGGGCAAAGGCGAAGGCCGAGACCTATACCGACCAGAAAAAGGCGCTTGCCGGTGCCGATTTCGTCGTCGTCGCTTTCCAGATCGGCGGTTACGAGCCCTGCACGGTCACCGATTTCGAGGTGCCGCGCAAATATGGCCTGCGCCAGACCATTGCCGATACGCTCGGTGTCGGCGGCATCATGCGCGGCCTTCGCACCGTGCCGCATCTGTGGAAGATCTGCGAGGACATGCTGGCCGTCTGCCCCAACGCCATCATGCTGCAATATGTGAACCCGATGGCGATCAACACCTGGGCGATTGCGGAAAAATACCCGACGATCCGGCAGGTTGGCCTTTGCCATTCGGTGCAGGGCACAGCCATGGAACTCGCCCATGATCTCGATATCCCCTACGAGGAAATCCGCTATCGTTCGGCCGGCATCAATCACATGGCGTTTTTCCTCGAATTCGAGCATCGCCAGCCGGATGGCAGCTACAGGAACCTTTATCCTGATCTCGTGCGCGGCTATCGCGAAGGCCGTGCGCCAAAACCCGGCTGGAACCCGCGTTGCCCCAACAAGGTGCGTTACGAGATGCTGACGCGGCTCGGTTATTTCGTCACCGAAAGCTCCGAGCATTTCGCCGAATATACACCCTATTTCATCAAGGAGGGACGCGAAGACCTGATCGAGAAATTCGGCATTCCGCTCGATGAATATCCAAAGCGCTGCATTGAGCAGATCGAGCGCTGGAAGGGGCAGGCGGCCGCTTATCGTTCTGCCGACAAGATCGAGGTGAAGCCATCAAAGGAATATGCCTCTTCCATCATCAATTCCGTCTGGACCGGCGAACCCTCTGTTATCTACGGCAACCAGCGCAACAATGGCTGCATCACCTCGCTGCCGGCCAATTGCGCGGCGGAAGTGCCTTGCCTCGTCGATCATAACGGCGTGCAGCCGACTTTCATCGGCGAATTGCCGCCGCAGCTTACCGCGCTGATGCGCACCAACATCAATGTGCAGGAACTGACAGTGCGGGCGCTGATGAGCGAAAACCGCGAGCACATCTTCCATGCGGCGATGATGGACCCGCATACGGCGGCGGAACTGGACCTCGACCAGATATGGTCGCTGGTGGACGACCTTCTCGTGGCCCACCGCGACTGGCTGCCGGAATGGACGCAGGTGGAAGTGAAACGGGCGCGGGCGGTGTAGAGCTTGATCGCAGTGATATAAGCAAGACCGCAGGTTCACCCTGCGGTCTCAGCGCGATAGCCCTCTCCTCCGTCATGCCGGACTTGATCCGGCATCCAGCCACGGCGCGTCTGCGCCGTGAAAATAGTCTGTCGCGATCAATGACTTGATCGCACTAGACCCCGGATCAAGTCCGGGGTGACGAATACTTATTGCGCAGTCACGTCTGTATCTACTGTTCACTTGACGTGTGTCAAAGCCTCGAGGCGCTTCCTCACCTAAACAGCCCCCAGCAACCTGCCTTCTCCCTCCAATATGGGAAATGTCAGGTACGAATTATGAACGTAAAGGTGGCTGGCTTCTTCGGTTTCATCGTATTACGGTTGAAACCTGAAGGGTTCATGGGGAAGACGGATGTCTAAAAAAGGCTTGCTCATTGGTCTGGTGGTTCTGGTTATTGCCGGTGTCGCCTATTTCTCCTGGTCAAAGCTGAAGGGGGAGGGACTTCCCGCCGGCTTTGTGGCCAGTAATGGCCGGATCGAGGCTGTCGAGATCGACATCTCCACCAAAACCGCCGGCCGCCTTCAGGATATCATGGTGCGCGAAGGCGATTTCGTGAAGGCCGGGCAAGTGCTTGCGCAGATGGACACGGCCCAGCTGGAAGCCAAGAAACGTCAGGCGGAAGCGCAGCTTCGTCGCGCGAAAATTGCGATCGATACCGCCAACAGCCTCGTTGCCCAGCGGGAAGCGGAGAAGACCTCGGCACTTGCGGTGGTCGAACAGCGCAAAGCCCAACTCGATTCCGCCTCAAAGACCAATACACGCTCGAAACAGCTGCTGACGGGCAACGCCGTCTCGCAGCAGATCGTAGACGATAGCGAGGCTGCCGAGCAATCCGCCCGCGCCACGCTTGCCTCGGCGCAGGCTTCGCTTGCCGCATCCGATGCGGCAATCAATGCCGCCAAGGCTCAGATCGTTGATGCGGAAGCGGCTGTCGACGCCGCGCAGGCCGATATTGAGAGCATCGAGACAGACATAGCCGATGCCACGCTGAAATCGCCCCGCGATGGCCGGGTGCAATATCGTATCGCCCAGCCGGGAGAAGTGCTTTCCGCCGGTGGACGGGTTCTCAACCTCGTCGATCTCGGCGATGTCTATATGACGTTTTTCCTGCCGACGGCCGAGGCAGGCCGCACGTCCATGGGCTCCGATGTCCGCCTCATCCTCGACGCCGCGCCGCAATATACCATTCCGGCCAAGGTTTCCTTCGTCGCCGATGTCGCGCAATTCACACCCAAAACGGTTGAGACCGAAGAGGAGCGCCAGAAGCTGACGTTCCGGGTGCGCGCGCAAATTCCGCAGGAGCTGCTGCAGAAATATATTCAGTACGTCAAAACCGGTCTGCCCGGCATGGCCTATGTCCGGCTTGATCCGCAGGCCGCCTGGCCGGAAAACCTCGAACGCAATCTTGTGAAGTGAGGGTGGCCGTGATGGTCGCGCCCTCGACAAGTACGAAAAACGATCCGAATGCGCCGGTCGCGCGGCTGGCGGATGTGCGGCTGGCCTTTGGCAGCACGGTAGCGCTGGCCGATATATCGGTGGAGATTCCCGCCGGCCGGATGATCGGGCTGATCGGGCCAGATGGTGTCGGCAAATCCAGTCTGCTGTCGCTCATCTCCGGTGCACGTGCCATACAAAAGGGAAAAGTAGAGGTTCTGGGCGGCGATATGTCCGATCCGCGCCACCGCGAGGATACTTGCCCGCGCATTGCCTATATGCCGCAGGGCCTCGGCAAGAACCTCTATCCGACCCTGTCCGTCTTTGAGAATATCGATTTCTTCGGCAGGCTGTTCGGGCAGGGCAGCAAGGAGCGGCAGGCGCGTATTGCCGAATTGCTCAAGAGTACCGGTCTGGAGCCTTTTACGGACCGCCCGGCCATGAAGCTTTCCGGCGGCATGAAACAGAAACTTGGTCTCTGCTGCGCGCTGATCCACGATCCCGACCTGCTCATTCTCGATGAGCCGACCACCGGCGTCGACCCGCTGTCGCGCCGGCAGTTCTGGGAGTTGATCGATACGATCCGTGCCGGACGTCCGGGCATGAGTGTGATTGTTGCGACGGCCTATATGGAAGAGGCCGCCGGTTTCGACTGGCTGGTCGCCATGGATGGCGGCAAGATCCTTGCCACCGGCTCCCCCGACGAACTTCTCGAACGCACCTCGACCGCCAATCTCGATGCCGCGTTTATTGCGCTTCTTCCGGAAGAAAAGCGCAAGGACTACCACGAGGTGCATATCGCGCCACGCAAGGTGACGGATGATGGTGACTATGCCATCGAGGCGTCGCATCTCAGCATGCGCTTCGGTGATTTTACCGCCGTCGACAATGTCAGCTTTAAAATTCCGCGTGGCGAGATTTTCGGTTTTCTCGGCTCGAATGGCTGCGGAAAATCCACCACCATGAAGATGCTGACCGGGCTTCTGGCCGCTAGCGAAGGCGAAGCGAAGCTGTTCGGGCACAAGGTGGATGCCAGCGACATGGCGATCCGCCACCGCGTCGGTTACATGAGCCAGGCCTTCTCGCTCTATTCCGAACTGACGGTACGACAGAACCTTGATCTGCACGCGCGATTGTTCAAGCTGTCGGAAGAAACCATTCAGCCGCGCATCGCCGAGATGGCCGAGCGTTTCGATCTGGGTGCGGTCATGGAAACCATGCCTGACGACCTGCCGCTTGGCATCCGCCAAAGGCTGTCGCTGGCCGTGGCGATGATCCATTCACCTGACATTCTCATCCTCGATGAGCCGACCTCGGGTGTTGACCCGGTGGCGCGGGACGGCTTCTGGCAAATCCTCGCGGATCTGTCGCGTAACGACAATGTCACCATCTTCATCTCCACGCATTTCATGAATGAGGCGGAGCGCTGCGACCGGATTTCGCTGATGCATGCCGGCAAGGTGCTGATCAGCGATACGCCTGACGCGATCACCAAAAGCCGCAATGCTGCAACGCTGGAAGAGGCTTTTGTCGCCTATCTCGAGGATGCCTCGGGTGTCAAAAAGGCGGAACCGGCAGTTGCGCTCGCTCCGGCAACGGAGGTGGTCCCGACGCAGCATGTTGCACCGGCCCGCAAACGGTTCTTCGATGTCAGGCGCATGTTCAGCTATACCCGCCGTGAGGCGCTGGAACTGCAGCGCGATCCCATTCGTGGCACGCTGGCGGTGCTTGGCAGCGTCATCCTGATGTTCGTGATCGGATACGGCATCAATCTCGATGTTGAGGACCTGACCTTCGCGGTATTGGACCGCGACGATTCCACCATCAGCCGCGATTATGTGCTCGACATAGCCGGCTCGCGCTATTTCATCGAGAAGGAACCGATCCGCGACTATGCCGATATGGATAGGCGCATGCGTGACGGGGAACTCAGCCTTGCCATTGAAATCCCACCCGGTTTCGGCCGCGATGTGCTGCGCGGCAAGACGGTGGAGGTCGGCGCCTGGATCGATGGCGCCATGCCGCAGCGGGCAGAAACGGTGCGCGGTTACGTGCAGGGCATGCACCAGACATGGCTGGCGCGCAAGGCGAGCGAAATTTACGGCAATGCAGCGACGCAAAGCAGTTTCAGTATCGAAACGCGCTATCGTTACAATCCCGATGTCAAGAGCCTCGTGGCCATGGTCCCGGCGGTCATTCCGCTGTTACTGATGCTCATACCGGCCATGCTGGCGGCACTCAGCGTCGTCCGCGAAAAGGAGCTAGGCTCGATCGTCAATCTTTACGTGACGCCGACCACGCGACTGGAATTCCTGATCGGCAAGCAGCTTCCTTATGTGGCGCTCGGCATGCTCAATTTCCTGCTTTTGACTGCATTTGCGATCTTCATCTTCCGGGTGCCGTTTACCGGCAGTTATCTTGCTTACGCGACGGGCGCTTTGCTCTTCGTCATCATCGCCACATCCATCGGTCTCGTCATGTCGTCCTTCATGAAGAGCCAGATCGCGGCGATCTTTGGCACGGCCTTGCTGACGCTCATTCCGGCGACACAATATTCGGGCATGATCGATCCCGTTTCGTCGCTACAGGGGGCGGGGGCGTTTATCGGTAACATCTATCCCGCCACCTATTTCATGACCATTTCGCGCGGCACCTTCTCCAAGGGGCTGGATTTCGCCGGGCTTTCCGGCTCGTTCCTGCCGCTCATCATCGCCATTCCGCTGCTGCTCATCGCCGGTGCCGCGCTTTTGAGAAAACAGGCGCCATGAGGTTGTTTTCGTCCAACATCTTCCAGCTCGGCATCAAGGAACTGCGCGGACTTGTGCGTGATGGCATGTTGTTGCTGCTGATCGTTTACGCCTTCACGCTGCAAATCTACACCGGCTCCAGCGCGCTGCCGGAAACCCTGAACAATGCCGCCATCGCAATCGTGGACGAGGATCAGTCGCCGCTTTCCGGCCGCATCAGCACAGCGTTTTATCCGCCCTATTTCGCGCCGCCAAAGCAGATTTCCATTGCGGAAATGGACAAGCGCATGGATGCGGGGCTCGATACTTTCGCGCTTAATATCCCACCGGATTTCCAGCGTCGGCTAATGGCTGGGCAGCAGCCCGCCATTCAGCTCAATATCGACGCCACCCGCATGAGCCAGGCCTTCAGCGGCGGCGGTTATGTGCAGAACATCGTAACCAGCGAAGTTCAGGAATATGTCAACCGCTATCGCGGCGCGACGACGGTGCCGGTCGATCTGACGTTGCGTTCCCGCTTCAACCCGGAACTGGACAAATCCTGGTTCGGCTCGATCAACAACATCATCACCGCCATTACCATGCTGTCGATCGTGCTGACGGGGGCGGCGCTCATTCGTGAGCGTGAACATGGCACGGTCGAGCATCTGCTGGTCATGCCGGTCACGCCGCTGGAAATCATGCTCAGCAAGGTTTGGTCCATGGGCCTTGTGGTGCTGGTGGCCTCGGCGTTTTCCCTCTTCGTTGTCGTCAGGGGGCTGCTCGCCATTCCCATCGAAGGCTCGCTCTCCCTTTTCCTGCTCGGAACGGCACTACAGCTCTTTGCCATGACATCAATGGGGATTTTCCTGGCGACGGTTGCCGGTTCCATGCCGCAATTTGGCATGTTGCTGATCCTGTTCCTCTTGCCTTTGCAGGTTCTCTCCGGCGCCATGACACCGCGCGAAAGCATGCCTGATATCATCCAGTACATCATGCTGCTCGCACCCAACACGCATTTCGTCATTCTGGCGCAATCGGTGCTTTTCAGAGGGGCAGGGCTGGATGTGGTCTGGCCGCAATTGCTGGCGCTGCTCGCAATAGGCTCTGCGCTCTTCATTTTCGCGCTTCGCCGCTTCCGGCGGTTCCTGCGATGAACGGCGAAAAAGTCCGCTTTCCGTCATTTCCTGACGAGTTGAATTAATTGTGTTCGGTAACGGTATGTTCGCCTTCGGGGAATATGCCTATGAGACGGCTGGGTAAAAGAGGGCTTTGTTCAGGAGTAGCAAATGAATATCGCAGCACGTCTGTCGCTGGCGGCCATGATAACACTGGCCGCGACACCATCTTTCGCATCGGAGGATATGGCTTCGGAGACAAGCGAGGCGATATTCGGTTTCGGTGGTGTGCTGACGAAAGAAGACATGCTGAAAAGCGCTGCCCTTGTTCCCGTGGAATACGAAGAGAATGCCATTCTGGGCGGCGGTTACCAGTTTTATCCCTATCGTCTCGGCAATGTGAAACTGGGTGGAGAAATCGGCATTGCCGCAAGGTTCGGCAAAGGCTTCACCGGTGAGGTGTGGGCCGGCCCGGTCGCGCGTTATGAACAGATCAGGCTCGGCGAGCGACTGTTCATCACGCCGAGCTTCACCGCCGGCCTCAGCCTCGTCACGGACGCGCAGCGGGGCCGTGAGCGCGAGCAGGAAATCAAGGATGATGGCAATGCCAACGTCCTGTTTTATCTCGGGCCGGAAATCAACGTCTCCTTCAGCGAGGATTCCTCGACGGAATTCTTCTGGCGCCTTCACCACCGCTCCGGCGGTGGCAAGACATTGGGCAATATGAAGGGTGCGACCAACGCCAACGTTTTCGGCGTGCGCTACAAATTTTAAGGCGCGAGGCGTTTAGACACGCCCTCCATGTGGCTGAATTTTCAGCCACCCGTCATTCTTCGGGAAGAGGTAAATTGGAACCCTTGCGTGTAGCGCATGGGTGGATTGCCTTATTCTGCCTGTTCATTGGGCATGAGAAAGCGCATATAGAGGGCATCAAAGGACGCCGGAACGAAACGTTACTGACGTCACCTAAACCTCAGAAAGGGTCATGTCATGAACGTCGCACGCAGCTTCAACAATTGGCGCAAATATCGTCAGACCATCAACGAACTGGGCCGCATGAGCACCCGTGAACTGCACGATCTCGGTATTGATCGCAGCCAGATCACCAGCGTTGCCCGCGCCGCTGTTGGCAAGTAATACAGGCGATATCGTCACTTATGAATGCTTCAACGCCCGCTTCGCGGGCGTTTTTGTTTTTGGGCCCTTCGTTCCGGGGTTCTCCAGCGTGGCGATGCCGTTGATCGTGCGCGGAGTTTTGTTCCGCCGCAGATAAAAGCGTTAACGCCTCCCGCCGCCTGGATAATGCAGTCTCTCGTGACTATTCGACCGGATTTTCAATCGGAAAAATTGCCATGCGTAGAGCGCATATCTGTGCTGCAACCTTGTGCCTGTGAAACGCGCAGAAAAATGCTATCTTCAAATCACCGAAACGGATGTACCTCCTCCCACATCCTTTTGGTAGTGCGGGCGATCCTACTCCTCCTCCCAAAGGATTGCCCCGGGGACAGCGGTTTTCCTCCTCCCATATCGCTGTTCATCTTTTCAGAAAGCCTGCCGCACCTCCTCCCGCGGCAGGCTTTTTTGTTTTCAGGTGTTTTCTTTCGTTTTCGGGAGGTTTTTCAGTCGAAAGCCATCATGCCGATGGGCGTTACGGCATGGGTGCCGGCGCGTTTGGCAAGCGCATAGGAAAGGCATTGTTCGACGGCGTCCTGCGGCACGGGCTTGGCGATCACGCCGGCGCCGATGCCCAGATTGATGACGACTTCCGGGTTCGCCGTCATGAAGATCACCACGACGCCATGATCTTCCGAAAGCCGCCTTCCGATCTCCGGGCCGGTCTGTCCATCGGCAAGATTGACGTCGACGAAGGCGATATCGGCACGGCTGCCGAGCGCCACGGCCTCATCCAGCCGGTTGGCGATGCCGATGACATTGGCCTCTTCTTCCGCCTGCAAAATCGAATCCTCGATATCCATGGCGATGAGAAATTCGTCTTCCACGATCAGCACGCGCGGTTGTTCCGTGCGGAAACCCGGTTCGTTTTGCAAGACGTCTGCCAGCATATGCCTGCCTCCATTCCGTGCGCCTCAGCGCGGTCGGCAAGCAAACACTTCTCGGCGCAACTCGTTCCAAAGTGAGATAAACATAGTGAATGGAGTGTAAACAGCGTGCCTTTTCGGCTATCACCACTCTATAGCGAAGCAGTTGATTCGGTTCGGTTTTCATCCGGGTAAGGGGTCGGAGAACGTCACCGTGGAGCATCTTTCGTCCCTGGAACGCCAGTCCTTCGCCATTTTGGCGCAATAGGCTGGCATGAAAATTCAAAGCGTTACGGCCTTCTTCTCCTGTCGGGGCAGAGGCGCCGGGACCTTGCCGATCATTCGCGTGCCGCGGTCAAAACGGCGCCGGACCCTATGAGTTTAGAAAGAGAATAAGACGATGACCCAGTCTCCGCGCGCCACCATTGCCCGCAACACGCCCAATATCGCCGTCGTCGGCGTCGGTGGCGGTGGCGGCAATGCGATCAACAATATGATTGCCGAGGGCATTAGCGGGGTGGATTTCATTGCCGCCAACACGGATGCGCAGGCGCTGAAGAAAACCAATGCGCCGCGGCTCGTGCAATTGAGCTCCGAACTGACCGGCGGTCTCGGCGCAGGCGCTGATCCCGAGGTTGGTCGTCAGGCCGCGATCGATTCCCTCGATGAGATCATGGATCACTTAAGCGGTTACGACATGTGCTTTATCACCGCTGGCATGGGCGGCGGCACCGGCACGGGTGCGGCTCCCGTCATTGCCGAGGCCTGCCGCGCGAAGAACATCCTCACCGTCGGTGTCGTCACGCTTCCGTTCAGCTTCGAGGGTGCACGGCGCATGCGGGCGGCCGAATATGGCTTTGCCAACCTGCTCAACACCGCCGATACCGTCATCGTCATTCCCAACCAGAACCTGCTGCGTATCGCCGATGCCGGCACCACCTTCGAAAATGCGCTGAAGACGGCCGACAAGGTTCTGTCGCTTGGCGTGCGCTGCATCACCGATCTCATCCTGCGCGAAGGTCTCGTCAATCTTGATTTTGCCGATGTGCGTTATGTCATGAAGAATGGCGGACGCGCGCTGATGGGCACGGCGCAGGCCAAGGGTCCGAAACGCGCCTCGGAAGCGGCTGCTGCAGCCATCGCCAATCCGCTGCTCGGCGAACCCTCGCTGAAGGAGGCGCGTGGTGCGCTGGTGGCCATCTCGGGGGGCAACGATCTGACGCTTTATGAAATCGACGAGGCGATGACGCTGGTGCGCGAAGCGGTGAGTGAAGAGACCGACGTGGTGATGGGCGCTTCCTTCGACCCCACACTCGACGGTGCTTTCAAGATTTCCGTCGTGGCCACCGGCCTGCGCAACTGACGCGCAGCTACAGCGACAGGGAATTGTGGGGGAGTACGACGGTGCGGCTCGTTTCTTCTCCCCGCCGGGGAGAAGGTGGCCCGAAGGGTCGGATGAGGGGGTAACCTCTCGGTAAATCTCTACCCTTGCCCCCTCATCCCGCTGCCGCGACCTTCTCCCCGGACGGGGAGAAGAAACAGGCGGCGTGCTCCCCGTTCCCCGATAAACTAAGCGGCGACATTTTATAAAAAGCGCCCACGCCACAAACCGAACGATTAAAAGCCGCCGCGGGTAATTTCCGCGACGGCTTTTGGTTGTTTTTGAACAATTATTCCGCCATTCGAGGAGGCGGAGCAACCGGGCGGCGTTGATAACGAAAAAATATAATAGTACTCTTTATGTCGACAAGAGGGATTTGGTGATGACGGATATAATTGCTTCTGCCGAGCGCAAGCGCGGCTCCGGCGTGAAGATGGTCTATGATCTGCTGCGCGACGAGATTCTCGATCTGGTGCTGCCGCCGGGTAGCCCGATCGATGAGGTGCAGCTTGCCGAACGGTTCAAGATGTCGCGCACGCCGATCCGCGAGGCGCTGGTGCGGCTTTCGGGCGAGGGGCTGATCGATACGCTGCCGAACCGCTCGACCATGGTGTCGAATATCGATTTCCTCAACATGCACACCTATTTCGATGCGCTGGTGCTGATGTATCGTGTCACCACCCAGTTGGCCGCGCAATATCATCGTCCGGAAGATCTGGCCGGCATCCGCGCGCATAATGCGGAATTTGCCGTTGCGGTAGAAGAGCAGAATGCGCTGGCGATGATCTCCACCAATGCCGCCCTTCATCTTGCCATCGCCGAGGCCGGCCGCAACCCCTATTTCACCAGCCTGTTCAAGCGCCTGCTGGATGAGGGACGCCGCATTCTGCGGCTTTATTACCAGTCTTACGAGGACCGCCTGCCCAAGCGTTTTGTCGATGACCACGAGGAAATGATCGCTGCGATTGCCGCCCGCGATATCGCTCTTTCTGAAAAACTGGCGCGCGAACATGCCGAACAGATCGTGCGGCAGGTGCAGAAATTGCTGGTGCGAAACGAGCGTCTGGAAATAAGTCTGTAGCTTGTCGATTTCTTGTCGACAAATAAAATACAAGATAGTAATGTCCTTGTCGAAAGGGTGGCGCGGAGCTGCGTCCATTCCTGAGAACCATGTGCCTTAGGAGCAAATAATGACGGCCAGCATTTTTTCCGGCGTGATCCCCGCCTTGATGACCCCGTGCAAGCAGGACCGCACCCCTGATTTCGATGCGCTTGTCCGCAAGGGCAAGGAGCTGATTGCCGACGGCATGTCCGCTGTCGTTTATTGCGGCTCGATGGGCGACTGGCCGCTGCTCACCGACGAACAGCGCATGGAAGGCGTGGAACGCCTGGTGAAGGCCGGCATCCCTGTTATCGTCGGCACCGGCGCGGTCAACACGGCATCTGCCGTGGCGCACGCTGCCCATGCCCAGAAGGTTGGCGCCAAGGGCCTGATGGTCATTCCGCGCGTTCTGTCGCGCGGCTCGGTCATCTCCGCCCAGAAGGCGCACTTCAAGGCCATTCTTGCGGCTGCGCCGGAAATTCCGGCCGTTATCTACAACAGCCCCTATTACGGTTTCGCGACCCGCGCCGATCTCTTCTTCGCGCTGCGCGCCGAGCACAAGAACCTCGTCGGCTTCAAGGAATTCGGCGGTCCGGCTGATATGCGTTATGCCGCTGAAAACATCACTAGCCGCGATGATGAAGTGACCCTGATGATCGGCGTCGATACCGCCGTCGTTCACGGTTTCGTCAATTGCGGCGCGACCGGCGCCATCACCGGCATCGGCAATGTCCTGCCGAAGGAAGTCATTCATCTCTGCAAGCTGTCGCAGGCTGCCGCCAAGGGTGATGCGGATGCCCGCGCCCGCGCGCTGGAGCTGGAGCAGGCGCTTGCCGTGCTCTCCTCCTTCGATGAAGGCCCGGATCTGGTTCTCTATTTCAAGCACATGATGGTGCTGAAGGGCGACAAGGAATACACGCTGCATTTTAACGAAACCGATGCCCTGACGGACAGCCAGCGCGGTTATGTCGAGGCGCAGTTCAAGCTGTTCAACAGCTGGTATGCCGACTGGAGCAAGCTTCCGGGTGCGGTTCAGGCCTGCAAAGCTGCCTGAGTCATCACAGTGATAAAATAAAAGGCCCGCATTTGCGGGCCTTTTTCATTTCCGATCCTCAACGCGGTCAGGAGACCGCGTCCAGTCCCTTCTCCAGCAACCGATCGAGCCCGGCCATTTCAGCGGCCGTGAGAGTAATGCCTTCGCTCTCGGATTTTGCCCGTGCGGCAAAGCGACGGCCGGAGGGCAGGCGGGCGCCCTGACCGATAATGGCATCGAACAGCACTTCGGCGCGCTGGAAGGGATCACCCGGACGCCCCTTGGCGAAAGCTTCCGGGGAGAATGCAACGATCAATTCGCCATGGAAAGGCGCAAGCGTCGTGGTGCCGAGATAATCAAGCACTTCGGGGCTGGTGAGATCGCCGATCATGATACCGGCGAGAAGCTCGATCATGGTGCCGATGGCCGAACCTTTATGGCCGCCGAAGGGAAGCATGGCCCCGGCAAGGGCTGCCTCGGGGTCGGTGGTCGGGTTGCCTTCGGAATCCACCGCCCAGCCTTCCGGCAGAGATTTTCCCGCGCGTCGATGCAGTTCTATCTCACCGCGGGCGGCAACGGATGTCGCGAAATCAAAGACATAGGGCGACGTGTCCTTGCGTGGCCAGCCGAAGGCAAAGGGATTGGTGCCCAGCAGCGGCTTGGTTCCACCTGTCGGTGCGACGGTGGAATAGCTTGGGCACATCACCAGCCCGGCCAGTCCGTTCGAGGTCAAACCTTCTACCTCGGGCCAAAGCGCGGAAAAATGCGTGCAGTCATTGATGACGAGTGCCGCGACGCCCAGGCGTTTCGCGCGCTCGGCGAGAACCGGCAGGCCAAGCTCGAAGGCGGGGTTGGCGAAACCGCCCATGGCATTCACCTTCACAATGGCCGTGCCGTCGTCTTCCGCCACGTCCGGTATCGCATCGGGCTTCACCTTGCCGGCCTTGACGGTGCGAAGTGCGCCTTCGATACGGTAAATGCCATGCGATTTGCAGGCGTCCCGCTCGCCGGCGGTGATGACGCGCGCCAGCGCTCCCGACTGCACGGCATTCAGCCCCGCCCTCAGAAAAATCGACTCGACCCGCTGGAAAAGTGCCTCAACGGTCAAGGTGGTCGTGTCGCCCATTATAGTCCTCCAATACTGGCTCGCACATTTTGAATACATAAAGTATACAAAGGTGAGGGTAATGCAATCTGTCTTTTCACGTCGTGGCGCCGGCAGGTGCAAATCGGCGTCAAGCCGGAAAGGGTGGATGTATCTATAGGCCCCGCGACACTGTTCTTACGCAGTTTTTTCCATTCAGGCCGCTCAACCGACCTCACTCGTTCGCACACGCAAAAAATTCTTTTTGTATACTCGTTGTATTTTTATATTGATTTATCGCTGCCATGGGGAAATAGTGGCTTCGCCTTCAAGGGCAGACCAATTCTGGGAGCAAATAAAGAATGAAAAAATCGGTCATTTTCGCCGGCCTCTTGGCCGCTACTTCCGCTATCACCCCGGCCAAGGCCGACAAGCTTGACGACATTATTTCGTCCGGCACCCTGCGTTGCGCCGTCGTGCTCGACTTCCCGCCGATGGGTGCGCGTGATGACGCGAACAATCCGATCGGATTCGACGTCGATTATTGCAACGACCTCGCCAAGGCGCTGGGCGTCACGGCTGAAATCGTTGAGACGCCGTTCCCCGAGCGTATTCCGGCACTGATGTCGGGCCGCGTTGATGTCGGCGTTGCCTCGACCTCCGATACGCTGGAGCGCGCCAAGACCGTCGGCATGACCGTGCCTTATTTCGCCTTCGAAATGGCTGTTACCGCCAACGACAAGTCGGGCATCAAGTCCTTCGAAGACATGAAGGGCAAGACGGTCGGCGCAACCGCCGGCACGTTCGAAGCCATCGCGCTTGAAAAGTCGGTCAAGGAATGGGGCGGCGGCGAATTCCGTCCGTACCAGACGCAGGCCGACGTGTTCCTCGCGCTCAGCCAGGGCCAGATCGACGCCACGGTTTCCACCTCGACGGTTGCACAGTCCAACGTCAAGGGCGGTAAGTTCAAAGGCATTTCGGTCGTCGGCAAGGCTCCTTATGACATCGATTACGTCGCGCTCTTCACCAACCGCGATGAATATGGTCTCATCAACTACCTGAACCTCTTCATCAACCAGCAGGTTCGCACCGGCCGTTACGCCGAACTCTATGAAAAATGGGTCGGCGGCGAAGTCCCTTCGCTCACCGTCAACGGCGTTTATCGCTGATCAGGAATTTTCGTAAACGGCGCGGTCAAAATGATCGCGCCGTTGACCATTTCTGAAAAGGCGGGACGCTTCATGTTCAACTATACATTCCAATGGAATCAGGCGCTGAAGGCTTTGCCGCAGCTTCTGGACGGCGCGGTGGTGACGCTGCAGATCGCCCTTCTGTCGATGGTGATCGGCCTTGCCTTCGCCATTCTGCTGACGCTGTTCCGGCTCTCCGGCAATCGAATTCTCAGCGCCATCGCCTCCGTCTGGGTGGAAATCGCCCGCAACACGCCGGCGCTGTTCCAGATTTACATGGCCCATTTCGGCCTCGGCAATTTCGGCATTCATCTCAGCCCCTTCACAGCACTTCTTGCCGGCATAGCCTTCAATAACGCCGGTTATCTGGCGGAAAATTTCCGCGGTGCGCTGAAGGCCATTCCCGATACGCAAACGCGCTCCGGCCGTTCGCTCGGCATGACCTCGATGCAGACCTTCCGTCTGATCATCATGCCGCAGATGCTGCGCGTCGCCTTTCTGCCGGCCACCAACCAGATGGTCTGGGCAATCCTCATGACCTCGCTTGGTGTTACGGTCGGCATGAATACGGACCTCGCCGGTGTCACGCAGGCATTGAACGCCCGCTCGTTCCGCACCTTCGAATTCTTCGCGCTCGCTGCGGTCATCTATTATGTGATCGCCAAGATCGTCACGCTCGCCGCCAGAATGCTGGCCTGGCGTCTGTTCCGCTACTGAGAGAGGTGAGCCATGTTTGAAACCGCTCTCACCTGGAGTGATCTCGCCTTCCTGGCCAAGGGTGCCGGCATGACGCTTGCCGTCACCGCCGTCGCCGTCACGGCAGGCACCATCATGGGGATCATCTTCGGTGTCATCCGCTTCCAGTTCGGCCCGTATTGGTCGCTGCCGCTGACCTTCGTGCTGGATATTTTCCGTTCCGTTCCGTTGCTCATCCAGCTGGTTCTCGGCAACGCTTTCCAGTCGATCGCCAAGCTCGGCTGGCCGCCATTCACCACCTCCTGCGTGGTGCTGTCGCTTTATACGGCAGCCTATTGCACCGAGATCGTGCGCGGCGGCATCGATGCCGTGCCGTCGAACACCCGCCGCGCCTGCCGATCGCTCGGCATGACGTGGTCGCAGGACATGCGCTACATCGTGCTGCCGCTTGCCACCCGCGTGTCGCTGCCGTCATGGATCGGACTGACGCTCGGCGTCATGAAGGATTCGGCGCTGGTGCTGTGGCTCGGCCTCATCGAGCTTCTGCGCGCCTCGCAGATCCTCGTCACCCGCCTGCAGGAACCGCTGACCATCCTGATGATCTGCGGCGCCATCTACTTCCTTATCAGCTTCCCCATCGCCCGTTTCGGCGGGTATCTCGAAAGACGGTGGTCCCCCAATGATTGAGATCGAAAACGTCCGCAAATCCTTCGGCCCGCTGGAGGTTCTGAAAGGGATCAACCTCACCGTCAACAAGGGCGAGGTCGTCACCATCATCGGCGGTTCCGGCTCCGGAAAATCGACGTTGCTGACCTGTATCAATGGTCTGGAGCCGATCGACAGCGGCAAGATCGTCATTGACGGCACGGAAGTGCACGCCAAATCGACCGACCTCAACAAGCTGCGCCGCAAGGTCGGCATCGTCTTCCAGCAATGGAACGCCTTCCCGCATCTGACGGTGCTGGAAAACGTCATGCTGGCGCCGCGCAAGGTGCTTGGCATTTCCAAGGCGCAGGCCGAGGAAATTGCGGTCAAGCAATTGACCCATGTGGGCCTGGCCGAAAAGCTGAAGGTCTATCCGAACCGCATGTCGGGCGGCCAGCAGCAGCGTATGGCGATTGCCCGCGCGCTTGCCATGTCGCCAGAATATATGCTGTTCGATGAAGTGACCTCAGCGCTCGACCCTATGCTGGTGGGTGAAGTGCTCGATACGCTGAAGATGCTGGCCGATGAGGGCATGACGATGATCTGCGTCACCCACGAAATGGCCTTCGCGCGCGATGTCTCGAACCGCGTCGCCTTCTTCCATCAGGGCGTGATGGCGGAAATCGGCACGCCGGACCAGCTCTTTGGCGCGCCGCAGCACGCCGAAACCCAGAAGTTCCTGGCGAGCGTGCGGTAATGCCTGCGAATGATGTCATTGTCATAGGGGCCGGCGTTGTCGGCCTCTCGGCGGCAATTGCCGCGCAGGGCCGTGGCCTCTCGGTCACGGTCATCGACCGCGAGGGACCGGCGGCGGGCGCTTCGGCCGGCAATGCCGGCGCTTTCGCCTTCACCGATATATTGCCGCTGGCATCGCCGGGCATTCTCTGGAAAGCGCCGAAGTGGCTTCTCGATCCGCTCGGACCGCTCAGCGTGCCGCCGGCCTATGCGCTGAAGATCGCGCCGTGGATGTTCCGCTTCTGGCGGGCCTGCGCGGCATCGAAGGTTGAGCACTCCACCGCCGCCCAGACAGCGCTGATGGATCTTTCCAGGGCCGAGCTTGAGCCGTTCCTCAGAAAAACGGACACCATTGCCATGCTGCGCAAGGAGGGCAACCTCCAGGTCTATGAAAGCGAAGCGGAATTCGAAGGTTCGCTGGCCGGCTGGAAAGCGCGCGAACGCCATGGCATCGAGTTCCGGCATCTCAATGCCGATCAGATGGCCGAGATACAGCCCGGCATCGCGCCGCGTTTTACCTGCGGCACGTTTACGCCGGGGTGGTATTCCATCGCCGATCCCAAGCTTTATACCCTGAGACTTGCCGAGCATTTCCGGACCATTGGTGGCCGCATCGAATGCCTCGATGTCGCCTCGCTCCGACCGCTGGACGATGGCGTCGAGGTGGTGAGCCATGATGGCCGCACCCGCAAGGCCGGCAAGGTGGTGCTGGCGGCGGGGGCTTTCTCGCACCGCATCGCCCGTTCGCTTGGTGAAAAAATTCCGCTGGAAACGGAACGGGGGTATAATACCACACTGCCTTCAGGTGCTTTCGATCTGCGCACGCAGGTCACCTTCGGCGGCCATGGTTTCGTCGTTACCCGCCTTTCCTCCGGCATTCGCGTTGGCGGTGCGGTGGAGCTCGGCGGGCTGGAGCTTCCGGCCAACTTTGCCCGTTCCGAGGCGCTTTTGACCAAGGCGAAGACGTTTCTGCCGGGCCTGAAAACTGAAGGCGGCAAGCAGTGGATGGGCTTTCGCCCGTCGCTGCCGGACAGCCTGCCAGCCATTGGGCAAGCGCGGCACACGGCGCGGGTGGTCTATGCTTTCGGCCACGGGCATCTGGGGCTGACGCAATCGGCGGGCACGGCCCGCATCGTCGCCGATCTTCTGACGGGGCAAAAGCCCGCCATCGATACACGGGCATTTTCGCCGCAACGTTTCTGACGGGGATTTTTCAATGTCTTCTTCCGTTTCGACAACAGCTGCTCCTCAGGCGCGCAGCATTCTGGCCGGCGCCGCCGAAGGCAGGGTCATCGCCACCACTGAGGCGCTGAGCTTCTGGGGCGGGGTCGATCCCGCCACTGGCAAGGTGATCGACGTGCATCATCCGCTGCACGGCATCTGTCTCACCGGCGGCGTGCTGTTCATGCCGACCAGCCGCGGCTCCTGCACCGGCTCGGGCGTTCTGCTCGATCTCATCCTCACCGGCCGCGCACCTTCGGCACTGGTTTTCTGCGAGGCCGAAGATGTACTGACGCTCGGCGCGCTTGTCGCTGCGGAAATGTTCGACAAGGCCCTGCCGGTCATCCGCCTCGATACCGAAACTTTCGCCCGCTTTTCCCGAGCTGCCCATGTTAGCATCGACCAAAATACCATCAAGGCCGACGGCGTCTCGCTTGCAATCGCCCCGCCGGCGACGGCACATCTCGACCTCACGGACGACGACAGGGCGATGCTTGAGGGGCGTGATGGCATCGCGGTGCGTCAGGCCATGCGCATCATCGTCGCCATGGCCGCCCAGCAGGGGGCTTCCGCGCTTGTTGAGGTCACCCAGAGCCATATCGACGGCTGCATCTATGCCAGCCCCGCCAACCTCACCTTCGCGGAAAAAATGGCCGACATGGGCGGCAAGGTCCGGGTTCCATCGACCATGAACGCCATTTCCGTGGACAAGGCCAATTGGCGCGCACAGGGCGTGCCGGAGGATTTCGGCGATCCGGCCGCAAGGCTGGCGGATGCCTATGTGCGCATGGGCTGTCGCCCCACCTTCACCTGTTCGCCTTACCTGCTCGACAGTGCTCCAGGTGCCGGCGAATCGATCGGCTGGGCCGAATCGAATGCGGTAATCTTCGCCAATACGGTGCTCGGTGCCCGCACCGCAAAGCACCCGGATTTTCTCGATCTCTGTATTGCGATGACGGGCAGGGCGCCGCTTTCGGGGGTGTATCTCGAAGAAAACCGCCGGCCGCAGCGCATTGTCGATGTGACATTGCCAGCTGGTATCGATGACGCCTTCTGGCCGCTCGTCGGGTATCTCGCCGGCAAGGCCGCACCGGATTGTATTCCGCTGTTGCGCGGCCTTGGGTCCGCAAAACCGTCGCGGGATGATCTGAAAGCGCTGTGTGCCGCCTTCGGCACCACCTCTGCCTCGCCCATGCTGCATATCGAGGGCGTGACGCCGGAAGCGGAACTTGTGCCGCTCGAAACCGCCGGGACCGTGACCATTTCGCTCGCCGATATGGCCGCCGGCTGGTCGCTTCTGAACGAGGGGCCGGAAGAGGTGCAGCTCGTCGCTATCGGTAGCCCGCATGCCTCGCTGGAGGAATGTCGGGCGCTGGCGGCCGTGTTTAATGGCCGCAAGCGCCATGCGGATGTCGCCGTCATCGTCACCGCCGGTCAGCAGGTCATCGACGCGGCCATGCAGGACGGCACGCTGCAGAGCCTGAAGGACGGCGGCGTGCAGGTGCTGCCGGATCTCTGCTGGTGTTCGATTTCCGAGCCGGTCTTTCCGACGAAGACGCGCGCACTGATGACCAACTCCGGCAAATACGCCCATTACGGCCCCGGTCTCAGCGGCCGCGCGGTGCGCTTCGGCAGTCTTGCCGATTGCGTCGAAAGCGCGCTGACCGGCCGTGCCGTTTCCCGCCTTCCTGTCTGGCTTTCCTGAGGAGAACTGAATGCGCAGTATCAAGACCGTTCATGTCATTTCCGCCCATGCGGAAGGCGAAGTGGGGGATGTGATCGTCGGCGGGGTGAAGCCGCCGCCGGGGGAGACGATCTGGGAACAGAGCCGCTTCATCGCCCGCGATGAGACGCTGCGCAATTTCGTGCTCAATGAGCCGCGCGGCGGCGTGTTCCGCCACGTCAATCTGCTGGTGCCCCCGAAACATCCTGACGCGGATGCCGCCTTCATCATCATGGAGCCGGAAGATACGCCGCCCATGTCCGGCTCCAATTCCATCTGCGTGTCTACGGTGCTGCTGGATGGCGGCATCGTGCCGATGCAGGAGCCGGAAACCCATATGCTGCTGGAAGCTCCCGGCGGACTGGTGAAAGTGCGCGCCGAATGCCGTAACGGCAAGGCCGAGCGCATTTTCGTGCAGAACCTGCCGAGCTTTGCTGCAGAGCTTGACGTCGAACTCGAGGTCGAAGGCCTCGGTACGCTGAAGGTGGACACCGCTTATGGCGGCGACAGCTTCGTCATCGTTGATGCCGAAGCGATGGGTTTCAGACTGAAGCCGGAAGAGGCGCATGAGATCGCCCGCCTCGGCGTGTGCATCACCAATGCCGCCAACAAGGCTTTGGGTTTCGACCATCCCGAAAACCCCGACTGGCGGCATTTTTCCTTCTGCCTGTTTGCCGGCAAGGTGGAGCGCACGGCCGAAGGCCTCAGGGCAGGGGCGGCCGTCGCCATTCAGCCGGGCAAGGTGGACCGCTCGCCGACCGGCACGGCGCTTTCAGCCCGTATGGCCGTGCTGCATGCACGCGGCGAAATGAAGGAAGGCGAAACGCTAACGGCGGTGTCGCTGATCGGCTCGACCTTCACCGGCCGCATTCTCGGAACCACAACGGTTGGCGACCGTCCGGCCATCCTGCCGGAAATCTCCGGTCGCGGCTGGATCACGGGTATCCACCAGCATATGCTTGATCCGTCCGATCCATGGCCGCAGGGGTATCGGCTGACGGATACCTGGGGTGCTCGGTAGATGCTTTACGGGTCACTCAGTTGGAATGTTGAGATATGCCACAGCGGTGCCGCATATTTCTTCTCCCCGAGGGGGAGAAGGTGGCCCGAAGGGTCGGATGAGGGGGTAACCTTGCCGGATTTCGGAGAGTTCGCCCCCTCATCCCGCTGCCGCGGACTTCTCCCCGGCGGGGAGAAGAAACAAGCGGCTCCCGCTCCCTCAAATAGGGTTAGACGCTCAACCGCTTCGTCGTCTCCCGCACGATCAGTTCGAACCCGACATCCACCCGCGCGCCTTCGGGAACAGCGGCACCCTTCTCCGGCTCCAATATCGAAAGCAGCAATTCGCCAGCCTTGCGGCCGATCATCTGGGCATCGACGCGGATCGTTGAAATCGCCGGGTAACATTGCCGGCTGATATCGAAATCGCCGAAACCGAGGATGGAAATCTGGTCGGGCACGGCAATGCCGCGGCGGTGACATTCCATCAGTGCGCCGACGGCGGAAATATCGGAGACGGCGAAAATGCCTTCGACATCGGGCGCCTTCGCGAGCAGGGAGCCGAGCGTCTTTGCCCCGTGGTCATAGGAGACTGGCGCACTGCCTTCGCGGATGATGAGATCGTCGGAAATGCCGGCTTCGCGCAACGCTGCTGCAAACCCGACAAGGCGGCTTTCGCCGCGCCAATCATTCACAGCGCCGTCAGCCCGGGAGCCGAGTGCGCCTATACGCTTTAAACCAAGAGATATCAGGTATTTGGCAGCGTTTCTTCCCACCTCGTAGTTGGAAAAGCCAACCGCATGGTCGATCGGGTGTTCCGGAACGTCCCAGATCTCCACGATCGGAATGCCGGCGCGCATCAGAACTTCGCTCGCGATCTTGGTATGCACCGTGCCGGCGACGACGATGGCATCGGGACGGCGCTCCATCATGGTGCGGATGACGCGCTCCTCTTCCTGCAGGTCATACATCGTATAACCGATCAGCAATTGATAATCGGCGGCGCGCAGCGCCTTGGCCAGCCCCTGCGCGCTGTCGGCGAAGTTGGAGTTGGTGAGCGTCGGCAGGATGGCGGTGATGAAATTGGTGCGCCGGGAAGAGAGCGAACCGGCGATTCGATCCGGCACATAGCCAAGCTTCTCGATGGCCTTCATCACCTTCTGGCGTGTCTCTTCCGACACCAGGGCAGGATCGGCCAGCACCCGCGAAACGGTCATCTTGGAGACGCCCGCGAGTTTCGAGACGTCGCTCATGGTTGCTTTTTTTGACGTGACTAACGCTGCGGCCAAGGGCGTGCGCTCCACCAAAGCATGTCTCCCTAAATTCGAACCGTTTCAGGACAAGACATACACGAAGATATCAGGGGAAAGCACGCCGTATGATTTGATATCAATGCGGCGTGCACCGGATTTATGCGACGCGGCTATAGACCAGATGGTAAAACCGTCCGTCGCACATGCTCATCATCTCATCCGTCAGTACCCGGCCTTCCAGCCGGACCGGCGAGACCAGCGCTTCCTCCACCGCTTCCATCGAAGGATAGTCGATTTCCTGCACCATGATGATCGAGGCTGCGTCCGGATCGGTGCGCTCGGTGCGCATCACCCGCACGGCCTGCGCATTCGGCATGCGTTTCCAGACCGGCAGCAATTTTTCCTCGACGATGCGGAAAAACTCCTCCTCCCGGCCGGGGTGAATCCTGCCTTCGAAAATTGCCGAACGTGTATACATGGTTTCCTCCCGAATGAATGTCCGATGCAACAGTTCTGTAGATCGGACTTGCAATGATACCGATAACATGCATTATTGATCCTGCCAAGAACGTGAAACGGTGTCGACCAGAGGAAAATCGATAACCAGCCGAAATTGTTGAATTTTAAGGAAAATTCACATGGTTTTGAGCTTTCGCGGTTTCTTGGGAGGAGTTTTTTGTCAATCGCGGTGAAATGTTATCGAGAACATTTTTCGCTTTGCGCAAGATCGCTGTTCCGCTTTGGGCAGCCACTTAAAGGTTGGAGGAGAAACCATGAACATATCCAGATTTCTGAAGAACATGACCGTTGCCGTCGGTGTTGCCGCAGCAACGCTTGCCGCCAGCACATCCGCCCATGCTGTCTCGCTCAGCGAGATCACAGCGCGCGGCAAGGTCAAGATCGGCGTTCTGACCGGCGCTCCGCCGATGGGCATGGTGGACGAGAAGGGCAATCCGTCTGGTTATGACGTGGATGTCGCCAACCTCATCGGTTCTTACCTGTCGCTGCCGGTTGAGCTGGTGCCGCTGACGCCGCCGGCGCGCATCCCCGCACTTCAGACCGGCAAGGTCGATTTCCTTGTCGCGACGCTGGCGCCGACCGGCGAGCGCGCCAAGACCGTCATGTTCACGCAGCCTTACAGCGCCTTCAACATGGACATCATCTCGGGCAAGGACCAGAAGTTCGAAAATCTCGACAGCCTCAAGGGCAAGCGCGTTTCGGTCAATCGCGGCTCCTCGCAGGAAACTGCGCTGCGCAAAGCCAATGTCGAAGGTCTCGAAATCGTCGTTTACGAAGACGATTCCACCAGCGCCCAGGCACTGCTTGCCGGCCAGGTCGATGCTGTCGCCCTGCCGTCCACGGTTGGCGAAGCGATCATCAAGCAGCGCCCGGAAGCCGGTCTGCAGGTTGGTTTCACCTTCTTCCAGCAGGGCAATTCCATGGCGACAAAGCTTGAGGATTTCGAGCTGCGCCAGTGGCTGAACACCTCCATCTACCTCATGAAGATGTCGGGCGATCTCGACCGTATCTCGGTGAAGTGGACCGGTCGTCCGCTGCCGCAATTGCCTAGCTTCTGATTGAGCCTTTCAACGCGTCCGCCGGAGAAAAATTTCCGGCGGACCGGGAAATGTCAACGGAGTGACGCATGTCCTATACTTTTCAATTCGGCGCGCTCGCCCAATATCAGAATGAGATTCTGAACGGCATATGGCTGACGATCAAGCTGTCGGTCCTGTCCATCGTGCTCGGCTGCGCTTTCGGCATTCTTCTGGCCTCGCTGCGCTCCATCAAGGGCGGCATCGTCCGCATCATTGTGGACGGTTATGTGGAGGTTATCCGCAACACGCCGTTTCTGGTGCAGCTTTTCATCGTCTATTTCGGCCTTCCGGGCCTCGGCTTTCGCGTCGGGGCAGATACCGCGGCGCTGATCGGCATGACGATTAATCTCGCGGCCTATTCGACGGAAATCATCCGCGCCGGCATCGAGGCGGTGCACAAGTCGCAGATCGAGGCTGGCGAGGCGCTGGGCTTCACGAAATACCAGATATATCGCCACGTCATCATGGTGCCGGCTATCGCCAAGGTCTATCCGTCGCTGTGCAGCCAGTTCGTGCTGATGATGCTGGCATCGAGCATATGTTCGGCCATTTCCACCCATGAGCTTGCGGCCGCCGCAGCCTTCGTGGAATCGCAGACCTATCGCTCCTTCGAGGTCTATATCGTCGTCACGCTCATCTATCTGGCGCTGGCGCTCAGCCTGCGGCTCATCCTTGCCCTTATCGGCATGTGGCTGTTTGGCCGCCGTGTGGCCCGCAAGACGATGACCGCTTTGCCGGAGGTGCAGTCATGACCCTTAGAACTTTCGGCTGGAACGAGTTCGGCTTCCTCATTACCGCCCTGCAATGGACCGTGCTTCTGACGATCATTGCGCTTATTGGCGGCGGCATCGTCGGCTTTTTCATCGCACTGGCCCGTACCTCGGATAACAAGCTGCTGCGCATCGCCGCCGGCACCTATATCCAGGTCATTCAGGGCATTCCGGTGCTGATGATCCTGTTCCTGTCCTATTATGGGCTCAGCCTTGCCGGGCTGGAACTGCCGCCGCTGATCGCTGCCGGCGCTTCGATGACCATCTATACGTCAGGTTATCTCGCCGAAATCTGGCGCGGCTGCATCCAGGCGGTGCCGAAGCAGCAATGGGAAGCATCGGAATCGCTGGCGCTGACCCGCGCCCAGCAATATCGCTACGTCATCCTGCCGCAGGCGATCCGCATTTCCCTGCCACCGACCGTCGGTTTTGCCGTTCAGGTCGTCAAGAATACGTCCATCGCATCGATCATCGGTTTCGTCGAACTGGCAAGAGCGGGGCAGCTCATCAACAATGCCACGTTCCAGCCGTTCCGCGTCTTCGTCGCGGTGGCCGTGCTTTATTTCATCGTCTGCTACCCGTTGTCCCAGCTGTCGCGTTGGCTGGAAAGGAGGCTTCATGCCGGAAGTAATCGTTGAAAACGTTCACAAGAGCTTTGGCGCTCTGGAAGTCCTCAAAGGCGTGTCGCTGACGGTTGGTCGCGGTGAAGTCTTCGCCCTCATCGGCCGCTCGGGCTCGGGCAAGAGCACGCTTCTGCGCTGCATGAACGGGTTGGAGAAGATCAATTCGGGCCGTATCGAAATCGCCGGTCATGCGATCGGCGAAGACGCCAAGGCGCTGCGCAAGCTGCGCACCGATGTCGGCATCGTCTTTCAGAGCTACAATCTTTTCCCGCATCTGACGGTCGGCGAAAACATCATGCTTGCGCCACGCATCGTCAAGGACGTGGCGAAATCGGAAACCAAGGATATCGCCCGCGAAGTTCTGCAACTCGTCGGCCTGTCGGAGAAATTCGATTCCTATCCCGACCAGCTGTCCGGCGGCCAGCAGCAGCGCGTGGCGATTGCCCGCTCGCTCGCCATGCGACCGAAGGTGATGCTGTTCGACGAGGTGACCTCGGCGCTCGATCCTGAACTGACCGAGGAAGTGCTGACCGTCATGGAAAACCTCGCCAAGGGCGGCATGACCATGATCCTCGTCACCCATGAAATGGCCTTTGCGCGCCGCGTGGCGACCGAAACCATCTTCATGCACAAGGGCAAGATCTGGGAGCAGGGCCGTTCGTCCGAACTCTTCGCCAATCCGCAAACGCCGGAACTCCGGCAATTCGTCAAGGCCGACGTGAAATAGCGCAGGGCCGCAAAGGAAAATCCATGACCACTGAAATCGTGCAACTGTGCCCGCTCATCCCGGCACTGGAACAGGAACTAGCTGAGCGCTTCACCGTGCACCGCATGTTCGAAGCGGCAGACAAGGCGGCGTTCCTTGCTGAAAAGGGCGGCGCGATCCGCGGCGTCGTCACCGGCGGCCATATCGGCCTGCCGGCAGATATTGGTGCTGCACTCCCCAACCTCGAAATCGTGGCCATCAACGGTGTCGGTTTCGACAAGGTAGATCTGACGGAAGCCAAGCGGCGCGGTTTCCGCGTTTCCAATACGCCTGATGTGCTGACGGCCGACGTCGCTGACCTCGCGCTTGGCCTCATTCTGGCGCAGGCACGCAAGCTACCGCAGGCGGATCAGCATGTGCGCACCGGGCAATGGCTGAAGGGCGATATGGGGCTTTCCACCCGGGTGGCCGGTCGCCGTTATGGCATTTTCGGCCTTGGCCGCATCGGTCAGGCCATTGCAAAGCGGCTTGAAGGTTTTGATGCACGCATTTCCTATACCGCCAGAAACCGCCGCGATGTGGCCTATGATTACTACGACAGCATCGAGACGCTGGCCGCCAATTGTGATGTGCTTGTTATCGCTGCCGCTGCCACTGCCGAAACGCGTCATATCGTCAATGCAGACGTGTTGAAGGCGCTTGGGCCACAGGGTGTGCTCGTCAATGTGGCGCGCGGTTCGCTTGTGGATGAGAAGGCGCTGGTCGAGGCGCTTTCGAACGGCACGATCGGTGGCGCGGCGCTGGATGTTTTCGAGGACGAGCCACGCGTGCCGGAGGCACTGTTTGCCTTCGACACCGTCACGCTTGCTCCGCATGTCGGCAGCGGCACACACCAGACACGGCGTGCCATGGCCGATCTGGTTCTGGCCAATCTCGATGCGCATTTTACCGGCAAGGACCTTCCGACGCCGGTGGTGTAAGCCGTCTTTTCCCTGTTGACCATCGGACGGCGCGGCTTTTGTCGCGCCGTTTCGTTTCATGTGGTCGGTGGTTTGTCGATGGTAAAAGGAGTATTCTCCGCAATCTCTACTCGCCGTTCATCATTATATAATATGTATAATCCTACTATTCTGCTTCCTTATAAAGTGATGAGGCGGAGAGGTGCGTTCCAAAGGCCCGAAGACACCCGAAGAGAACCGGATGTCGCGAAAAAAGCGCGGCATAACGCCATCTGCCTCTCCAGCAACAGGCGAAAACGCCAATCCCTCCGGCCGTCACACGCTTTTGGAAGCGATGATCGATCATGTGCCGGATTTTATTTATGCCAAGGATCTGGAAGGGCGTTTTCTTTTTGCCAACCGGGCCATCGTCACCGAAAACGGCTTTGAAAGTGTCGAGGAGCTGATCGGGCTCACCGATTACGATATTCATGGCGAAGCGGCACGCAACGCCGGCATTCCCGATACTGAAGCGCGGGTGATGCGCACTGGCGAACCGGATCTCGGTTATGAGGAACGCGCCATGCGCGGCGATATCGATCGCTGGCTGATGATGTCGCGCGTGCCGCTGAAGGACAAGTCCGGCAAGATTATCGGCGTCGTGGGCGCATCGCGCGATATCACCCAGAAAAAGGCCTCTGAGCGATTGCTTCAGGCGCAGGCGCATATTCTGGAGATGATTGTCGCGGCAGCGCGTATCGAGGATTTTCTCGAGGAATTCGTCAAGGCCATCGAGAATCTGGCGACTGGCCTTGCCTGCGCCGTGCGGGTGTTTGAGGCTGCAGTGGGGGAACCTTCCGTTTACGTCTCACCCGCCCTTGCGCAGCAGGCAGGGCTGATCACGCTCATCTCTAACGTCAGCGATCCCGAAAGCCTCGCCCATCCGGCGGAGGATACGGCCTTCAGTTTCGATATTCCCGCCAGTGAAGGCAAGGCGCACGGTTTCGTCTGGTGCAAGCTGGCCGGCCGCAAGCCCGATGCTGCGCTGGTGGAATTTGTCGGTGCCGCGGCGCGTATGGCGGGTCTGGCGATAGACCGAAAAAGGGCAGCGGAACACATCGCCTTTCTGGCGGATCACGACATGCTGACCCGGCTACCAAACCGCCGTTTCCTCGATACCCGGCTGCCGGAGATATTGGCGGCGGCGGCAAAGATGAACAGAAGGGTCGGCATCGGTTTTCTCGATCTCGATAATTTCAAGCAGATCAATGATACGCTGGGGCACAGCATCGGCGATGCACTGCTGTCGAAAACCGCCGAGCGCATTGCGGCGAGCCTCAGGCAAAACGATCTCGTTCTGAGGGTAGGGGGCGACGAGTTCGTCATTATTCTCGAAGAGCGCAAGGATGATGTCGAGAACCGCCTGCAGCGCATCCGCGCCGCAGTCTCGCAGCCGTTGCGCATCGGCAATTACGATATCAAGGTCACTTGCAGCATCGGCATGGCTTTTTTCCCGGAACACGGGGAAACCACGGCGGAAATCGTCGCGGCGGCCGATCTTGCCATGTATGAGGCCAAACATAACGGACGCGACAGTATTGCCACCTTCACGCCGAACATGGCGGATGATCTGAGGAAGAAATTCACCCGTATCGAGGAGTTGCGCAAAGCCGTTGAGAAGGACGAATTTGTCCTGCATTTCCAGCCGCAGGTCGATCTTGCCAGCGGCCGGATCAGCGGCGTGGAGGCGCTGGTGCGCTGGCAGCACCCCACGGAAGGTCTGCTCGGCCCTGCGGAATTCATCGGGCTTGCGGAAGAAACCGGGCTTATCGTGGAACTCGGGGCAAACATCCTCCGGAAGGCCTGCCATCAGGCGCAGGCATGGGTTTCCGCCGGCCTCGCGCCGGTCAAGATGGCGGTCAATATCTCGCCGCGTCAGTTTCAGGGCGGGCTGGTGCAGCAGATCCGGTCGGTGCTGAAGGAAACAGGTCTTGTGCCCTCCCTGCTGGAAATCGAGATCACCGAGACGCTGATCATTCAGGATGTCGAGACATCGGTGCGGATCATGCGCGCCATAAAACAGATGGGCGTCAGCCTGGCGCTGGATGATTTCGGCATCGGTTATTCCTGTCTCGGCATGCTCAAGACATTCCCACTGTCCTGCATGAAGATAGACCGGTCGTTCCTGACCCACCTGCCGGAGAAAACCAAGGACAGCGCCATCGTCACGATCATGATCCAGCTTGCCGGATCGCTTGGCATCAATGTCATTGCCGAAGGCGTGGAAACCGCCGAGCAGGCGACGTTCCTGCGCACGGCCGGCTGTCCTTACGGTCAGGGCTATTATTTCAGCCGTCCTCTTCCTGCGGATGCGATAGAGGCGATGCTGGGGAATACGACGATATTCCCCACCGGCCTTTCCGGCGACAGGCCGTAAGCCCTCGACCTTTAGCGGATTTGACGGGGAGGCGGGCAGGCCGCCGTGTCCGCCGTAACCTGATGTCTTCTTGCCGCGCTTTTCCTTTCTCGCTCTGGGCTCCGCAAGGCAAGTCTTGGTCGCCTCTTCTCGCATATGGGTGCGTTCCCGGTCTTTCGCAGGATTGCGCGAGGGTTTCACCTATGTTTTGCAACGTAATAATATAGTAATTTTAGAAAATTTATTCTTAGTAATAAATGGAATTATTTCGAAATAAATAATGAAATTACTATATTTTAAACTAGTAAATTGTTGTAATTTTACTACTTAATCCGAAAGTGTACTTATATTATATTTCCATTCATTCGATTTTAATTGCGACTCCACAGTAGTTTCTGTCATTTGCTCAATCAGCGCAGGGAAGCGGGCGGCAGGGAAAGACCAGCCCTCAAATCTGCGCATTTGTTGAAAAAATTTTTGACTGGAGATTATAAATGAACATCAAAAGCCTTCTGATCGGCTCCGCTGCCGCTCTCGCAGCAGTATCCGGCGCAAAAGCTGCTGACGCCATCGTCGCCGCTGAACCCGAGCCCATGGAATATGTCCGCGTCTGCGACGCTTTCGGTAAGGGCTTCTTCTATATGCCCGGCACCGAAACCTGCCTCAAGTTCCAGGGTTATGTCCGTTTCCAGACCGATTTCGCACGTGACAAATCGGGCAAGTCCGACTGGGATTCCTTCACCCGCGCACAGTTCGAAATTGACACCCGCACCGACACCGAACTCGGTGCTCTGCGCGGCTTCATCGGCTTCCAGGGCAATGCTGACAGCGGCTCTGCTGCCTTGAACGACAAAAACACGAACGACAAGGGTTCGCCGGTATTCGTTGACCAGGCGTTCATCGAACTCGCCGGCCTCAAGGTTGGTAAGTTCACCAGCTGGTGGGATGATGGCATCGGCGGCGAAACCGACGAACTGTCTTCAAACTCCAAGTTCAACTCCATTCGCTACACCTACGATGCAGGTTCTTTCTGGGCCGGCGTTTCGGTTGACGAGCTGGAAGGTGTTGCTGTCGGTTCCTACAACAAGAACAACAACGCCAACAACGTTGGTACTTCGAACAACGTTGGTGTTGCTGCTGGCGTTGGCGCCAAGTTCGACAGCGTCTCTTTCGCTCTTATCGGTGGTTATGACACCGATCGCGAAAATGGCGCCGTTCGCCTGATTGCAGAAGCTGGTGTTGGTCCGGGCACATTCGCTCTGGCCGGTGTCTGGGCTTCCGGCGCAAACGCCTATTACAACGTTTCCGAATGGGCCGTTGCTGCTTCCTACGCCATCAAGGCAACCGACAAGCTGAAGATCACCCCCGGCGTGCAATATTACGGTGGCTACGGCCTCGCTTCCTGGGATGATTTCTCGAACAACGATGCCTGGAAGGCTGGTCTGACGGTTGATTACAAAATCACCGACGGCTTCTCCACGAGACTGACTGCGAACTACCTCGACGTCGAAAAGAAGCCTGAAGCTTGGACCGGTTTCGTTCGTCTTGAGCGTTCGTTCTAATCGCCTGCATAAAAAGCATAAACCGGGTTAGACAACTCAGATCCACCCCGTTTTCGAACGGGTGAGTCACTAGCTCCAGTCAAAGTTCCTGACATGATGTCAGGTTTGCTCCCCGGACCACTCCAGGCCGGGGAGTTTTTGTCGTGATGCTGGTAAGGATTTGGGAAGGGGGCTTGCCGCCGCCTGAAGATTTAGTGACCTTGACCGGGCTTGTGGTCGGTCGCGCGGGAGCTGGCATCCGCCGGCGGACGGGGAGGGCACACCGGTTCGTCGAATGTGCGCAGCAGGCGGCCCCAGCCGGGATCGTGCATATGTGCTTTCAGGCCGGCCCGTTCTGCCAGCGCCATGGCCTCCTGTTGGCCAAAGGTAATGGCGTCATCAACATTTGATGTCTGTACTTTTCCGTTTTCCATCAGCAATTTACCATCCACAAAGACGGTATCGACATCGCTGCCGAGAACCTGATGTACCAGACGGTGCACCGGCATCCACATGGGCATCAGATGTGGCTTGCGCATATCTATGACGACGACGTCAGCTTTCTTGCCGATTTCCAGCGAACCGATCTCGTCTTCCATGCCGATGGCGTGGGCCGCGTCGATGGTGATCATTTCAAATATCTTGCCTGGTGGCAGCAGGTAGCGATCGTGATTGTGCAGGAGATGTTGCGTGAATTGTGCCAGACGCGCCGTCTGCAACATGTCGAAATGGCGGCTTGGGGCAGCACCATCGGTGGTGATGGCGACACGAATGCCTCTCGACATCATTTCCATGATCGGGGTTGCGCGGCCGGGCGGTGCGTGCGTCACGCGGGTGCCGGTCTCGGCCAGTATGTCGATCTCGTCATGGGAGATGCCCCAGCAATGCTGAAGGTGAATGTCAGGGCCGAGCAGGGCATTTTCCTTGTCCTGAAACGCCATGCGGATTTGCCCGGCAAAGGCGTCGGAATGAAGCCTGAGGCCTCTCTTTCGCGCCATCTCGCGTATGCGGCGGGCCTGCATTCTGTCGCCCTCGGTCAGTTTCACAGCCTGATCGGGCGTCGATGCGTTGGACGGTTCGACCGAAGGCACGATGGTGAAAGGCGTCAGGAAAACGCTGATGCGGCCATCGGCGCTTCCATGCAATGCCTCGATCACCGCTTCACTGCCTTCCATCATTTCGTCAAAGCTTACGTCGCGGCGTTCGGGCAGGCCGCTCTCCCATCGCGTGACGGGATGTGGCCAGGGCAGACCCGAGGGCCCGACGCAGATGATTTCGCGAAGGCCGAGTTCGCTATAGGCACGGGCGTGGTTGATGGCGAAGACGGGGTCATCCGCGCGCGGCATTGACGTGATGATGCTGGCCCCGGTCGTCACCCCGGCGCGCAATCGTTCAATGCCGGAAATCAGCCCGTCGGCATACCAGTAGTCGCGGGTCACGTAGTGATAATAGGTCGGAGTGATGATTTTCATCCACATCGCATTGGTGTCCGCCGCGATGCTGCGAAGAAGCGCGTGGCCGGCATGGCCATGGGCATCGATCAGGCCGGGAATGATCAGCTTTCCCGTGCAGTCGATGACCTCCTTGTCCCCATGGCGGGGTTCCAGTTCATCCACGGTGCCGATGTCGACAATCCTGTCGCCCTCGATCACCAGTGCGCCGTCTTCAATAATGCGCCGCTCCTTATCCACCGTGACGATCGTCCCGTGCAGCAGCAGAAAGCCTGTCATATTCCGTCCTCCCTCTTTTGAACTCGTATCCAAAAACTTACGATTTTGAGTACGATAATTGTCAACAATATTATTGACAATAAGCTTGAGCGAAACAATACTCCCTTTGCCCGACCGGACCGCCTGCCGGTCTTCCAACGATTTATAAAAAGGGGGGATCAAATGTCCCGTATCAGAAGTTTTGTCCTGGCGGCCATGGCTGCCGCCGCCATTGCCGTTCCCGCCAATGCGGAGACTCTCCGCTGGGGTGGTCGCGCCGATCTCTATTCGCTGGATCCATATTCGGTTCCGTCCACATCCAACCTCGCTTTTCTGAACCATATTTATGAGGGCCTCGTGCGCTACGGGCCGGACTTCCAGATTGAGCCTGCGCTTGCCACCGAGTGGAAGCTGATTGATGGAAAGACCTGGCGCTTTACCCTGCGCAAGGGCGTGAAGTTCCATGACGGCGCAGACTTCACCGCCGATGATGTTGTCGCATCCTTCACGCGTGCTTCGGACGCCACATCGCCGCTGCGAGGCAATATCCCGATCTTCGCCGGTGTTAAAAAAGTGGACGATTACACCGTCGATCTCGATGTCAACGCACCCACATCGCTCTTTCTGAACGACATCACCAACATCTTCATTTTTAACGCCAAGTGGTTGAAAGATAACAACAGCGAGAAGCCCACTGACTTCGCGTCGAAGGTTGATGGCTACACCACCATGCACACCAACGGCACCGGCCCGTTCAAGCTCGAAAGCCGCGTTCCCGACAGCAAGACCGTTCTCGTGGCCAATGAAGGCTGGTGGGACCAGAAAAAGCACAATCTTGACCGCATCGAATTCGTGCCGATTGCATCCGCGGCAACACGCGTTGCCGCACTGCTCTCAGGTGAAATCGATCTCATCGATTCCGCTCCGATCCAGGATTTGCCGCGCCTTGAATCTTCGCCCAATATCTCGGTCAAGAAGCGCACCGAACTTCGCACGCTTTTCATCGGCTTCAACCGCCGCGAAAAGCTGGAAGACGGCAAGCCGAACCCCTTCAACGATCTGCGTGTCCGTCAGGCCTTTGAAGCGTCCATTGATCGTGACCTGATCAACAAAAAAGTCATGCGTGGTCTCGCAAGACCGTCCGGCTCGCTGATTGCGCCGGAAATCGCAGGTTATGCCAAGTCGCTCGATACCTTTGAGCCCGCCGATCCGGCCAAGGCGCAGAAGCTGCTCGCCGATGCCGGCATGAAGAACCTCGCCTTCACCTATACCTGCATGAATGATGAGAGCGTCAACGAGGAGGATATCTGCTCGGGCGTTGCCAATATGTTGAAGCGCGGCGGTTTCCAGCCGACCATCGACATCGCGCCACGTTCGGTGCAGTCTCCCAAGCGCAATGGCGGCAAGGCTGACGTGTTCAACCTCAGCTGGGCGAATGAGCCGACGCTGGACGCTTTCTCGATGTTGTCGCAGATCCTCTCGACCCGCAAGGGTGCGATGGGCGTCTCCAATTATGGCGGCTGGTCCAACCCGGACATTGACAAGCTTGTCGCGCAGGCGGCGCAGGAGCAGGACAATACGAAGCGCCTGGCGCTCGAAGAGGCTGCGCTGAAGATCGCCAAGGACGAGACCATGCTCGTGCCGCTGCACCAGCAGCCGATTGCCTGGGCGATGCTGGCCAAGGTCAAGAGCGTCGACTTCCGCGCCGACAACAAGCCGCGGCACTGGCTGACCCAGGTCGACAAATAAGACGGATTGCAGGTGAGGCGCCGGTCAACCGACCGAGCGCCTCGGTTGTTTTCAGCAGGCATCCCGTGTGGCAGTGCGATGATCTGCGTCAGAAATTGTCGACAAAGTTGCAACGGTTTCGCGGTTCTTGCATGCCGCGTAACCCATGGCCCGTCTCTGGAAGAGAATGATCGAACCTGCATGCCCGTGTGGCTCAGGTTCGCGTCCGAGAGGTAACAATGCTGGTTTTCATCATCAAGCGTCTGGGAAATGCCGTGCTGGTCATGCTTTCCGTCGCGCTTATCGCTTTTCTCATCTTTCGGCTGGCGGGTGATCCCGTCGAGCTGATGGTCGGGGAGCAGACCTCGCAGGAGGATCGTGCCGCGCTGCGTGAGCGGCTGGGTCTCAATGACAGCCTGCCGACGCAATATCTGCGATTTGTCAAAGACGCGGCACAGGGTAATTTCGGTGTTTCCTATCGTAACGGCCAGCAGGTGCTGCCGCTGATCGCGGAAAGGTTTCCTGCCACGCTTGAGCTGGTGCTGGTGGCCACCATCATATCGCTGGTCGTCGGCCTGCCTCTGGGCGTTCTGACGGCGATACGGCGCGGGAAATGGTATACGGAAGGTCTGCAGTTCCTGTCGATTGTCGGGGTTTCGCTGCCAAGCTTCGTTGTCGGCATCCTTCTCATTCTGGTGTTTTCCGTTTCCCTCGGCTGGGCGCCGGCCTTTGGTCGCGGCGATGCCGTCCAGCTCGGCTGGTGGTCGAAGGGGCTTTTGACGTCATCCGGACGCGCTGCCCTCATTCTTCCGGCCATTGCCCTTTCGCTGTACCAGATCACGCTTGTCATGCGTCTGGTGCGGGCGGAAATGCTTGAGGTTCTGCGGTCCGATTTCGTGAAATTTGCGCGGGCCCGCGGCATACCGCGCTGGCGTATCTATTTCCGTCATGCGCTGCGCAACTGTCTGATGCCGGTGGTGACCCTGACGACGATGAATGTCGGCTCGCTCATCGCCTTCGCGCTCATTACGGAAACGGTGTTTCAGTGGCCGGGCATGGGCATGCTGTTCATTCAGGCAGTCACCTTCCTCGATATTCCCGTCATGGCGGCCTATCTCTGCATCATTTCCTTCATCTTCGTTGTCCTCAACACGTTCGTCGATATCGCTTATGCGGTCATCGATCCGCGTCTGCGCACCGCGCGCTAACCGAAGGGAGCCGGTTTCATGACAGACCTCTCACAAACGGGAAAACCCGCCCGCCGGTCGCTTTTCAGCCGCATGCGTGACAGCGATCTTTACTGGTCGTTCAGCCGCAGCAAATCGGCCAAGATCAGCGCGCTCGTCCTCGCGATATTGATCCTCGCGGCCATATTCGCGCCGTGGATTGCACCCCAGAACCCCTATGACGGCGCATCGCTCGACATGTGGAAGGCCGAGCTGCCGCCGATCTGGCAGGAGGGCGGCGAATGGCCGTTTCTTTTGGGAACGGACACGCAGGGACGTGACATGCTGTCGGCCATTCTCTACGGCACGCGCATCTCCATCGTCATCGGTGTCGCCTCCGTGGTGCTTTCGCTGGTCATCGGCATGACCGCAGGTCTGGTAGCCGGTTATTTCGGTGGTTTTGCCGATGGTCTCCTGATGCGCATCGGTGATATCACGCTGTCCATCCCGACCATTCTCGTCGCGATCCTGGTTTCCACCGTCGTGCGGCAGATGCTGCCAGACAGCCTGCGGGAGGTTGGTGCGTCCGCAGTGCTCATTCTCGCCATCGCGCTGTCCGCATGGGTGCAATATGCGCGCACGGTGCGCGCCCAGGCGATCGTCGAAACCGGCAAGGACTATGTGCAGGCGGCAAAGCTGATCGGGGTTCCCGCCCGCCGCATCATGGCGGCGCATATCCTGCCCAATACGTTGACGCCGATCATGGTCGCCGCGACGCTCAATTTCGGCATGGCGATCCTCACCGAAGCGACCCTGTCCTTCCTTGGCATCGGCATGCCGCCCAGCCAGCCGTCACTCGGCACATTGATCCGTATCGGCAACCAGTTCCTGTTTTCCGGCTCCTGGTGGATCGTGCTGTTTCCGGTCTTCCAGCTCTGCCTGCTCGTCGTCACCGTCAACCTTCTGGGTGACTGGCTGCGCGATGCGCTCAATCCGAAACTGAGGTGAGTTCCATGCACGATCTTCTTCTGCGCAACGTACGGCCCATGGCGGGCGAAGCCTGCGACATCATGATCAGGAACGGCAAGATTACCGGCTTCGGAAAGTTCGACGCCGAACCCGGCCTCCCGGTCGAGGATGGCAAGGGTGCAATCGCCGTTCCCGGTCTCATCGATGCCCACACGCATCTGGACAAGACGACGTGGGGCATGCCCTGGCACGTCAACAACCGTGCCGCCATCCTGCGCGAACGGATCGATTTCGAGCGGGAAAACCGCGTTCAGATCGGCATCGATCCGCATCGCCAGTCCATGCGCCATGCTATCGGGCTTGCGGCCAATGGCGGCACGCATATTCGCAGCCACGTCGATATCGACCCCACCCACGGGCTGAAACTGGTCGAAGGCATCTGGGAAACACGCGAAAAGCTGAAAGGTATCATCGACATCGAAGTCGTCGCTTTCCCGCAATCCGGTGTCATGGTCATGCCCGGCACGGTGGAGCTTCTCGATGAAGCCCTGAAGCAGGGCTGCGAGGTGCTTGGCGGCATTGACCCCTGCGGCATCGACCGCGATCCGAAGGGCCAGCTGGACATTCTTTTCCAACTGGCAACAAAACACGGCGTCCCGATCGATATCCACCTGCATGAAGCCGCCGACCTCGGTGCCTTCACCATGGAGCTTATCTTCGAGCGCATTCGGGCAAACGGCATGCAGGGCAATGTCGCCATCAGCCATGCCTTTGCACTCGGCATGAATGACTATCTGCGCGTCGGCAGGCTGATCGATGAGATCGCACGGCTCGACGTTGCCATCCTGACCACGGGTGCGCCATCGGCAAGCGTGCCGTCGATCATGCGCCTCAAGGAAGCAGGCGTGCGCGTTGGCGGCGGCTGCGATGGTATCCGCGATACATGGGGTCCGTGGGGACAGCCGGACATGCTGGATCGGGCCAAGATCATAGGCATGAAAAACGGCCTGCGCTCGGATGTCGAACTTGCGCATGTGCTGCACGTCGTTTCCAGGGGCGGCGCCGATGTCATGGGTATTGAAGATTACGGCATGGAGATCGGCTGTGCTGCCGACTTCACCCTGTTGACCGGCGAAACGCTGGCGCATGCCGTTGTCGATATCGCGCCGCGGCCGCTGGTGGTCAAAGGCGGCCGTGTCACCGCCAGAAACGGCAAAGCCATCGTGGAGGCGCCGTGATGAGCGATGTTCTCAACTCCCTGCAACTTGGCGAGAGGCCGCAAGGACGGACCCTGCTGACAGCCAGTTGGGTCGTCGGGCACAAGGACGGATCGCACCGACTGCTCAAAAACGGTGAGGTTGTCTTCGAGAATGGTGAAATTCTCTTTGTCGGACACGGATTTCCCGGCGAGGTCGCCCGGCGTATCGATTTCGGCAATGCTCTCGTCAGCCCCGGCCTGATCGATCTCGATGCGCTCTCCGATCTCGATACGACCATTCTCGGCATCGATCATCATCCGGGCTGGGCCAAGGGCCGTGTCTGGCCGCGCTCCTATGTCGAGGCCGGTCCCTATGAGATGTATTCCGCGGAAGAGCTTGCCTTCCAGAAGCGTTTCGCGTTTGGACAACTGCTCCTCAACGGCATCACCACCGCGGCGCCAATCGCATCGCTGTTTTATCGCGCCTGGGGAGAAACCGTGGCGGAGTTCGAGGCCGCCGCCGATGCGGCCGGTGAACTTGGCCTTCGCGTTTATCTCAGCCCCGCCTTCCGCTCCGGTGGCATGGTGCTGGAAGAACCGGGCCGCATGGTGCCGGTCTTTGATGAAGAGCGTGGTTTCCAGGGCCTGAAAGACGCAATTGCCTTCATCGAAAAGCAGAGTGGAAGACACGGCGATCTGGTGCGGGGCATGCTTGCGCCGGATCGGGTGGAAACCTCCACGCTGGGCCTGATAGAGCGCACCGACGCGGCCGCCCGCGAACTCGGCTGCAAGTTCCGTCTCCATATGGCGCAGGGCGTCATGGAGGTCGATACGGTTCGCAAGCTTCACGGCTCGACCGCGCCGGTCTGGCTCGCCAAGGCCGGGCTCCTCAGCGAAAGGCTGATCGCGCCGCACGCCACCAATGCAACGGAAGAAGATCTGGCGCTTTATGCGGAGAACGGCGTGTCGATCGTCCACTGCCCGCTGGTCTCGAGCCGTGGCGGCAGCACGCTCTCGTCCTTTTCCTCCTGCCGCAAACGCGGCATTAACATTGCGATGGGAACGGATACGGCGCCGGCGGACATGTTGATGAACCTGCTCGTTGGGCTGATCACCTGTCGCATCAATGACGGTGTTCCGGACCAGATCCGCTGCGCCGATCTTTTCGATGCGGCGACGCTCGGCGGCGCGCGTGCACTCGGGCGCTCCGATCTCGGTCATCTTTCAAGCGGCGCAAGGGCTGATATTGCAGTCTTTGATCTCGACGATGCCATCATGGCACCGAGCGTCGATCCGATCACGACGCTTGTGACCGGCGGTTCGGGCAAGGTCACGAGAGCCGTTTTTGTCGACGGTCGTCTTTCCATGCGCGAAAGACAGGTCGCCCATATGGACATGCGGCGTGCCCGCGAACAAGCGCAGGCGCAGTTTGATCGTCTGATTGCCAAATATCCCGAACGGAGCTGGGCGAATCCGCCCGTCTCCGAAATTTTCCCTCCGAGCTATCCGGTGGAGGTCGCACAACATGGTTGAAATGAACCAATCGGTCATCGATGTCCGCAATCTCAAGGTCGAGTTTCCCGGTCGGCGCGGCACCGTTACCGCCCTTTCCGATATCAGCCTTTCGATCAGGCCCGGCGAAATCCTGGGCGTCGTCGGTGAATCTGGCGCCGGGAAATCCATGACGGGCCTAGCAATACAGGGCCTGCTCGAAAAGCCCGGCCGTATTGCCGATGGTGAAATCTGGCTCGGGTCGCGCCGTATCGATCAGCTGGATGACCGGGCGATGGAAAGTATTCGCGGTCGTGAGATCGGGGCAATCTTTCAAGACCCGCTGACCTCGCTCAATCCGCTCTTTACGGTCGGTGCCCAGCTTGTCGAGACAATCCGCCAGCACCTGCCGCTGTCGAAGGCGGATGCGCGTGCACGCGCCATTCAGTTGCTGAGGGATGTCGGAATTCCGTCGCCTGCGGATCGTATCGATCATTATCCGCACCAGTTTTCCGGCGGCATGCGCCAGCGTGTCGTGATTGCGCTGGCCCTTTCTGCCTCGCCGAAGCTCATCATCGCCGACGAACCGACGACCGCACTCGACGTCTCGATCCAGGCGCAGATCATTTCCCTGCTGCGGCGACTGTGCAAAGAGAAGCAGACGGCGGTCATGCTCGTCACTCACGATATGGGTGTCATTGCCGAAGCTGCCGACCGGGTGGCGGTGCTTTATGCCGGCCGGCTGATCGAGGTCGGGCCGGTCGAGCAGGTGCTGCACGAACCGCGCCACCCCTATACGCAGGGCCTGATGGCCTCCATTCCGTCGCTTGGCGCGCGGGTGGAGCGGCTCAACCAGATTGACGGGGCGATGCCGCGTCTCGATGTGATCCCGCCCGGATGCGCGTTTAATCCCCGCTGCGGTTTTGCGGGGCCGCGCTGTCTGCGGCAACGGCCTGAACTTGAAACCGTCGGCAATGGTGCCAGTGCGTGCTGGCTGAACGCAGGAGGCACAGCATGACACGATCAACATCCCTTAATCCGGCCTTGATGGTCAAAGGCCTGACGAAAACCTTCGACGTTTCGGCCCCGCTGCTCAATCGTATCATCGAGCGCAAACCCCGGCAGTTCGTGCAAGCTGTTAACGATATCGATTTCGCCGTTCCGGCCGGCGGCTGTCTCAGCATTGTCGGTGAAAGCGGATGTGGCAAATCAACCGTCGCCCGTCTGGTCACAGGGCTTTTTCGGCCAAGTGCCGGCGAGTTTCATTTCGCGTCCGGCGGCAAGGGCAAACCCCTGTCGGCGCAGATGATCTTTCAGGATCCCTATGCCTCCCTCAATCCGCGCTGGCGGGTGAAGAACATCATCGCCGAACCCATCCGCGAACTGAAGTTGCGCGCGACGAAGGCAGAGACGATGGAGCGCGTGGAGGAGCTTCTCAAAACCGTGGGCCTTTCAGCCTCCGATGGCGAAAAATTTCCGCATGAATTTTCCGGCGGCCAACGCCAGCGCATCTCGATTGCCCGTGCACTGGCGAGCGAACCGGAGTTCCTCGTCTGCGACGAGCCGACATCGGCGCTTGACGTTTCTGTGCAGGCACAGGTGCTCAACCTCTGCGCCGCCTACAGGATGAACTCGGCCTCACTTATCTTTTCATCAGCCACGACATGAGTGTTGTCCGTCACATGTCGGACCGCATCGCTGTCATGTATCTCGGGCGGATTGTGGAGGAGGGCGATACCGAAGAGCTTTTCGCCAATCCACGCCATCCCTATACCCGGCTGCTTCTCCAGACTATCCCCAATATCAAGACGCCGCAGCGGGACCGGGAGATTGTTGCGGGTGAAGTTCCGAGCCCTTTGAAGCCGCCTTCGGGCTGCGCGTTTCACCCCCGTTGTCCGCTCGCAACAGCGCAATGTTCGGCAGAGGTGCCGCAGGTGAAAAGCCTTGCCAACGGCACGCGGGTCGCCTGTCATCTGGTCGAAGAAGATACGCAATGGGCGGGCGAACGACAGCGCGCCTGAGAGGGGGGTCAGCCGAGGGCGGCGCGCAGGTCGTGGGAAAGGTCGCGGATTTCGCTGAGATCGAGTTCCGCTTCCACATGCTCCAGGTGATGGGTCATCAGATGGATGGCCCGCGACGGATCATTGTTGGCAATCGCATCGACGATTTCGGCATGTTCGTCCGGGCCGCAGTTGAAGCGATCCGTGTTACGGTAAACGGCGGTAATGAGCGACGAGCGGGAAATGAGGTCGCGCATGGTGGTAAAGAGGAAATCAGAACCGAGCGTTTCCGCAAGCAGAAGGTGGAACCCGCCGGAAAGCTTGATGATGTCGGTCGTGACGTTTTTGGTATTGGCCACACGCTCCTTGGCCACATGGTCGCGCAGCTTTTTGAGATCGGCTTTGGTGGCGGACCTGCACAGTCTTTCGACGACGCATTGCTCGACGGTACGACGCACGAAGAAGACATCGCGGGCTTCCTCGACCGAAGGTTTGGAGACGAAAGCGCCGCGATTGGGAACGATGGTCACCAGCCCGTCACGCTCAAGAACGGACAAAGCCTGGCGGACTCTTGCGCGGCTGACGCTAAAGATTGTCGCCAGTTGCTCTTCTTTCAGCTGCACGCCCGGACGCAACCGGCGTTCGGCAATCGAAAGCCATACTTTCTCGACAATCTGCTGCGTGGACGGGCCGGCCTGCTCGGTCATTCGACATACTCCCCAATCGCCTTAGAGAAGCGTGATGTGAATGAAAAAGTCAACCGTATCAACGGGATTTTGGTTGCAACATTGTCAACAATATGAAAGATAATTGTAGACTAAATTAGGATGCCGATCATGGAATTCGATTTCAGCGCGCTTGAGCCCCAGAGCCGCTACCGCCTTCTGACGAATTTTATCGGTCCGCGACCGATCGCGCTTGTGACGACCCGTTCGGAAGCGGGCCACAACAATGCGGCGCCGATGAGCTTCTTCAACGTCTTTTCGCATGATCCGCCCATCGTCGTGCTCGGCATTCAGCCGAAGCTGAGCGGAGAGGAAAAGGATACGATGGTGAATATCCGCCGTACCGGCGAGTTCGTCGTCAATATGGTCGATATGGCGCTGTCGGAGCAGATGCTCATCTGCGGTCTTGGCTTCGACAATGAAGTTGACGAAATGTCGATGGCCAAACTGACGGCCATGCCCTGCAACAAGATCGACGCGAGTTATGCGGCGCAATCGCCGTGCGCCTTCGAGTGCCGAGTGGAGCGGCTGATCGATTACCCTCGCCGCACGCTGGTACTAGGCGAAGTGGTGCATATGCATGTCCATAATGAGTGCCTCGATGAAGAGGGGCGTTACGTCGATGCCGATCGCTACCAGCCGATCGCCCGGCTTCACGCCGACAACTACATCACCTCGGATCGCCAGTTCGTTCTGAAGGCGCCACCAATCACCGATTTCACCGCGCCTGACGGCAAGTGAAGGCTTTTCAGGATGCGTGCGATGCATATTCGTTTGATCAATCCCAATTCCACCGCTTCCATGACCGCACAGGCCCTCGATAGCGCCTTGCGGGTCAAGCAGAAGGAGACCCACGTCTCTGCGGCAAATCCCGTCGATACCCCCGTAAGCATTGAAGGGCAGGCGGATGAGGCGATGGCCGTTCCCGGGCTTCTGGCGGAAATCCGCAAAGGCGAGGGGCAGGGCGTGGATGCCTATGTCATTGCCTGTTTCGATGATCCGGGACTTCACGCCGCGCGCGAAGTGGCGCAGGGTCCGGTCATCGGCATCTGCCAGGCGGCTGTGCAGGTGGCGATGACGATCAGCCGCCGGTTTTCGATCATCACGACGCTGCCAAGGTCCATACCGATCATCGAAGATCTGGTGGAAGATTATGGCGCGCAACGGCATTGCAGAAAGGTCCGCGCGATCGACCTGCCGGTTCTCGGGCTTGAGGAGGATCCGCAGGTTGCGGAAGCCCTGCTTCGCCGCGAAATCGAGGCCGCCAAGCGTGAGGATGCGGCGGAGGCGATCATCCTTGGTTGCGCCGGCATGTCCTCGCTCTGCGACCGCTTGCGGGACGCCACCGGCGTACCTGTCATCGATGGCGTTACGGCTGCGATCAAGCTTGCCGAAGCTCTTGTTGGTGCCGGTTACAGTACCTCAAAGGTCAACGCCTATGACTATCCGCGCGTGAAGGGGCCGGCCCTCGTCGCCTGCGCCTAGTCTGCGGGAAAATGCCCGCAGCCATTTACGGGTGCTGCTGGCACGTTCTAGTGTTCTCCCGCGCGCACCGGTCAAGTGATCGCGCCGCGGGGGAGAGCGTATGATCGACAAGCTGGAATTTTTCATTGCATTGGCGCGGGCGGAACATTTCGGCCGGGCGGCGGAGGAGTGTGGTGTCTCCCAGCCCAGCCTGTCGGCGGCAATCCGGCAATTGGAAGATCAGCTGGGTGTCGTTCTGGTGGTGCGCGCTGCGCGTTATCAGGGGCTGACGCCGGAGGGCCAGCGCGTGCTGGAATGGGCGCGCCGTATCGTTGGCGATACCCGCACCATGCGGGAGGAAATGCGGGCAGCCCGCAAGGGGCTTGCCGGACATATTCGCCTTGCCGTCATTCCGACCGCGCTTGCGATGGTGCCGCGATTGACGGAATCCTTCCAGGCGCGCCATCCCGATGTAACCTTTTCAGTCACGTCACGCACCTCGCTTCAGGTGCTGGGGCAGATCGAAAATCTCGAGATCGATGCGGGAATCAGTTATCTCGACAACGAACCGCTGGGGCGCGTGACCACCGTGCCGCTTTATTCCGAGAGATATCACCTCATCACGGCAGGTGGAACGCCGCTCGCCGATCAGGAAAGCGTTACCTGGAAGCAGGTGTCCGGTCTTAGGTTATGCCTATTGACGCCGGATATGCAGAACCGCCGCATCATCAACAAACACATGGCAGAGGCCGGTGTGGAGGCAAAGCCGACACTGGAATCCAACTCCATGATCGTGCTCTTTTCCCACATCCGAACCGGACAATGGGCTTCAATAATGCCGCGTAACCTTGCGGAATCATTTGGTTTTCCAAAGCAGATAAAAATCATCCCGATCACCGAGCCGGACGCCGAACATCTGGTCGGCCTGATTGCAACGCACCGGGAACCACACACGCCACTCGTCTCGGCGCTGCTTCACGAGGCCCGCCAGCGCGCGGATGAAAAAGCGTTTGATAGGAATTTCCTATCAAACGACGGAAACTGATTATTGACCTGATCCTGCCGATCTCCCCATTCTTCCAGCCAATGCAGGGGTTGCGACGGGATTTGACCATATCCCGCTCATCATTTCCTGCCCCTGTCGGTTTGGGAGGACTGGCTTATGAATATCAGAGCGGTTGCCGCAGATGAGGCGGCCCGTGTTTCCGCTGTCATTGATGAATTTCTCCAGCTGGAGGGAGCTTTACTGCCGATCCTGCACGCCGTGCAGGAAGAATTTGGCTATATCCCGGAAAGCGCCAAGCAGATCATCGCCTCCGCGCTGAACATATCGCGCGCGGAAGTTCATGGCGTCGTCACCTTCTATCCCGATTTTCGTGATCATCCCCACGGCCGACATGTCTTAAAGCTCTGTCGCGCCGAGGCTTGCCAGTCGATGGGTGGCGAGCCTCTTGCGGAAACCATCAAGAACCGCCTCGGTCTCGACTGGCATGAAACCGCGCCTGATGGCTCGGTCACGCTGGAACCGGTTTTCTGTCTCGGGCTCTGCGCGCAGGCGCCGGCCCTGATGCTGGATGGCGAAGTCCATGCCCGTCTTGATGAGGACTGTCTTGGTGATATTCTGACGGAGGCGCGCCGATGAGTGTCACCGTTTTTGTCCCCGGCGATTCCGCCGCACTTGCCGTCGGCGCAAACCGCGTAGCCGACGCCATCGCCCGAGAGGCGGCCAGCCGCAACGTCGATGTCCATATTGTCCGCAATGGTTCGCGCGGCATGCTCTGGCTTGAAGTGCTGGTGGAAGTGCGCACCGAGCATGGCCGTATCGCCTACGGGCCGGTAAAGGCCGCCGATGTCGCTTCACTTTTCGAGGCGGATTTTCTTGCCGGTGGCGATCACCGTCTCTGTCTTGGGCCAACGAAGGACATTCCCTTCCTGAAGAACCAGACGCGCCTGACCTTTGCCCGGTGTGGCGTGACCGATCCCTTGTCGCTGGAGGATTATCGCGCCTATCAGGGCATGAAAGGCCTCGAAAAAGCCGTCGCCATGGAGCCGCTCGCCATCGTTGCGCAGGTCACTGAAAGCGGCCTGCGTGGACGCGGCGGGGCTGGTTTCCCGACCGGTATCAAATGGAAGACCGTTGCGGATGCGGTGGCCGATCAGAAATATATCGTGTGTAACGCTGATGAGGGCGACAGCGGCACCTTCGCCGACCGCATGATCATGGAAGGCGACCCCTTCGTGCTGATCGAAGGCATGGCGATTGCCGGCCTTGCCGTTGGCGCGACCAAGGGCTTCATCTATACCCGTTCGGAGTATCCCTACGCCATCAAGGTCATGGAAAAGGCGGTCGAGATCGCAAGACGCGAGGGCATTCTTGGGCCCTCCGTCCTCGGTTCCGGCCGCGCTTTCGACATGGAAGTACGCATGGGCGCCGGCGCCTATGTCTGCGGCGAGGAGACCTCGCTCCTGAACAGCCTGGAAGGCAAACGTGGAACGGTGCGCGCCAAGCCGCCGCTGCCGGCATTGCAGGGACTGTTCGGCAAGCCGACCGTCGTCAACAACGTGATTTCGCTGGCTTCCATTTCCGTCATCATGGATCGTGGCGCTGCTTTCTATCGCGACTTCGGTGTCGGCCGTTCGCATGGCACCATCCCCATCCAGCTTGCTGGAAACATCAGGTATGGCGGTCTTTACGAGACCGCCTTCGGCTTATCCCTTGGGCAGCTGGTGAATGATATCGGTGGCGGCACCATCACCGGCCGCCCGGTCAAGGCGGTGCAGGTGGGGGGGCCGCTCGGCGCCTATTTCCCGGTGTCGCTGTTCGACACGATCTTCGACTACGAAGCCTTTACTGCTGCGGGCGGCCTCATCGGCCATGCCGGTATCGTGGTTTTCGACGACACCGCGGACATGCTGCATCAGGCCAGGTTTGCGCTGGAGTTCTGCGCCGTCGAAAGCTGCGGCAAATGCACGCCCTGTCGTATCGGCTCGACGCGCGGCGTCGAGACTGTCGACAAGATTGCGCTTGGCATCGAGCGGGAGAAAAACACGGCGCTGCTCGAAGATCTCTGCGAAACGATGAAATTTGGTTCTCTTTGTGCGCTGGGCGGCTTCACGCCCTATCCTGTCATGAGCGCGCTCAGGCATTTCCCGCAAGATTTTGCCCCCATCCCACGTGTTGAAGCGGCGGAGTAAGACCATGGCCCTTGTAACCGAATTCGACTATGGAACCCCCAAATCCCTCGCGACCGACATGGTAACGCTCACCATCGACGGCCGGCAGGTGACGGTGGCGGCCGGAACTTCGATCATGCGCGCTTCGCGCGAGGCGGGCATCGATGTGCCGAAACTCTGCGCCACCGACATGGTGGATGCCTTCGGTTCCTGTCGCCTCTGTCTTATCGAGGTGGAGGGCCGTAACGGCACCCCCGCCTCCTGCACCACGCCGGTCGCTGCCGGTCTCGTCGTGCATACCCAGACCGAGCGGCTGAAGCAGATACGCAAGGGCGTGATGGAGCTTTATATCTCCGACCACCCGCTCGACTGTCTGACCTGCGCGGCCAACGGCGATTGCGAGTTGCAGGACATGGCGGGCGCGGTCGGCCTTCGCGATGTGCGTTACGGTTACGAGGGCGACAATCACGTCAAGTCCCGCACCGGAGAGGGCGATCTCAATGCCCGCTGGATGCCGAAGGACGAAAGCAATCCCTATTTCACCTATGATCCGTCCAAATGCATCGTCTGTTCCCGCTGCGTGCGGGCCTGCGAGGAGGTGCAGGGCACCTTTGCGCTGACGATCGAAGGCCGTGGTTTCGAGAGCCGCGTATCGCCCGGCGCGCATGAGGCTTTTCTTGATTCCGACTGCGTTTCCTGCGGCGCCTGCGTGCAGGCCTGTCCGACCGCGACGCTTACCGAAAAATCGGTGATCGAGATCGGCCAGCCGGAACATTCGATGGTGACCACCTGCGCCTATTGCGGCGTCGGCTGCTCGTTCAAGGCGGAAATGCGCGGCGAGGAGCTGGTGCGCATGGTGCCGTGGAAGGACGGGCAGGCAAACCGCGGCCATTCCTGCGTCAAAGGCCGTTTTGCCTATGGTTATGCGACCCACAGGGATCGTATTCTCAACCCGATGATCCGCGAAAAGATCAGCGATCCCTGGCGGGAAGTCACCTGGGAAGAAGCCTTCTCCCACGTCGCCTCGGAGTTTCAGCGGATTCAGGGCAGCTATGGCCGGGAATCCATCGGCGGCATCACCTCGTCCCGCTGCACGAATGAAGAAACCTTCCTCGTCCAGAAACTCATCCGCGCCGGCTTCGGCAACAATAACGTGGATACCTGCGCCCGCGTCTGCCATTCGCCGACGGGTTATGGCCTCGGCCAGGCCTTCGGCACCTCCGCCGGCACGCAGAATTTCGACAGCGTCGAGCAATCCGATGTGGTGCTCGTCATCGGCGCCAATCCGACCGACGGCCATCCGGTCTTCGGCTCACGGCTGAAGAAGCGGCTGCGCCAGGGTGCTAAACTGATCGTCATCGATCCGCGCCGTATCGATCTTGTGCGCACGCCGCATGTGGAGGCCGCTTTCCACCTGCCGCTGAAGCCCGGAACGAATGTGGCGGTGCTGACATCGCTTGCACATGTCATCGTCATCGAAGGGCTGTTCAACGAGACCTTCATCCGCGAGCGCTGCGACTGGTCGGAATTCGAAGACTGGGCAGCCTTCGTTGCCGAGCCGCAGCACAGCCCGGAAGAAACCGAAAGCTATACCGGTGTTCCAGCGGAAGAATTGCGCGGTGCGGCCCGGCTTTATGCCCAGGGTGGCAATGGCGCGATCTACTACGGTCTCGGTGTCACCGAACACAGCCAGGGTTCGACTACTGTCATGGCGATCGCCAACCTCGCCATGGTCACGGGCAACATTGGCCGCCCGGGTGTGGGCGTCAATCCGCTGCGCGGTCAGAACAATGTGCAGGGTTCCTGCGACATGGGGTCTTTCCCGCACGAGTTGCCGGGCTATCGCCATATTTCAGACGATGCGACACGCGACGTGTTCGAGAAACTCTGGGGCGTGAAGCTCAACAACGAACCGGGGCTGCGTATTCCCAACATGCTGGACGCGGCCGTCGATGGCAGTTTCAAGGGCATTTACATTCAGGGTGAGGATATCCTCCAGTCCGATCCGGACACCAAACATGTGTCCGCCGGCCTTGCCGCCATGGAATGTGTTGTGGTTCACGATCTCTTCCTGAACGAGACCGCGAATTATGCGCATGTGTTCCTGCCGGGTTCCACCTTCCTCGAAAAGGACGGCACCTTCACCAACGCGGAGCGCCGCATCAACCGCGTGCGCAAGGTCATGTCGCCGAAGAACGGTTATGCCGACTGGGAAGTGACCCAGAAGCTCGCCCAGGCCATGGGTCTTGCCTGGAATTACACACATCCCTCCGAGATCATGGATGAAATTGCGGCAACGACCCCAAGTTTCGCCAGCGTCTCCTATGCCTATCTGGAAGAGAAGGGTTCGGTGCAGTGGCCCTGCAACGAAAAATTCCCTGAGGGTTCGCCGATCATGCATGTGGACGGTTTCGTGCGTGGCAAGGGCAAGTTCATCCGCACCGAATATGTGGCGACGGACGAACGCACCGGTCCGCGTTTCCCGCTGCTGCTCACCACCGGCCGCATCCTGTCGCAATACAATGTCGGCGCGCAGACACGGCGCACCGAAAACGTCGTCTGGCACGAGGAGGATCGTCTGGAAATCCATCCGCACGATGCCGAACAGCGCGGCGTGAAGGATGGCGACTGGATCAAGCTCGTCAGCCGGTCAGGCGATACGACGCTGCGGGCGCTGATCACCGACCGCGTGGCGCCGGGTGTGGTCTATACGACCTTCCACCACCCCGGCACGCAGGCGAACGTCATCACCACCGACTTCTCCGACTGGGCGACCAATTGCCCGGAATACAAGGTGACGGCGGTTCAGGTCTCGCCCTCCAACGGGCCGACGGAATGGCAGGAAGAATATGATGCGCTCGCGCGTCAGTCCCGCCGGATCGCCGGCAAGCTCGAAGCTGCGGAATAATCGGGGGCCGGGCCTAGTCCCGGCCTTCTCATTCATGGAGGCGCTGGCCCGAGGAGCCGGCGCGGGGAGTAAGTCATGTTGCTCAATCACACGGATGAAAAGCTGGTGAGGATGGCGAACCAGATCGCGACGTTTTTCCTGTCGCAGCCGGAAGATATTCGTGTGGACGGCGTTGCCACGCATATCAACAAGTTCTGGGAACCGCGCATGCGCCGCCGCTTCTTCGAGATGGTGGATGCCGGCGCGGGCGATTTCCTGCCGCTCGTGCTTGCCGCATCGAAAGAGATCAGAAGGCCCGATGCGCCGGCAGCCGGTGCCGTGGGGCTCGGCGACGATGCCAAGGGCGCGCCGGGCGGGAAGGGACCGATTGCGGGTGAGTCCCTGTCAGAACCGAGCGTGCCGGAACCGACGCGTGCCTGATCCGGGCGAAGACCCATAAAGCTTTTCGCCGCACGGGAGGACGTTCGGCGGTATCGACGTTCGCCTGGCGGGGCGAATGGAAAATGTCCAGACATCCACGAGGGAGGTAATGTCGATGGCAGTAGCAGACGCAACGGCGGGAGAGGCGGCGCAGGCCGGGTTTTTGGACCGCGAACGAATAATCGCAAGACCGGGTTTCAATCGCTGGCTGGTGCCGCCGGCAGCGCTTGCCATCCATTTATGCATCGGCATGGCCTATGGTTTCAGCGTGTTCTGGCTGCCGCTGTCGAAAGCGCTGCCGGTCACCGATCCGAGCTGCTCCAGTCTGACCTTGATGGGCGCGCTCTTTACCACGGAGTGTAACTGGCGCGTGGCCGATCTTGGCTGGATTTATACGCTGTTCTTCGTGCTTCTCGGCTGCTCGGCGGCCATCTGGGGCGGCTGGCTGGAACGGGTGGGACCCCGCAAGGCGGGCTTCGTTTCCGCCTGCTGCTGGTGCGGCGGCATTCTGGTGGCCGCAATCGGCGTCGCCACCCATCAGCTCTGGCTGATGTGGCTTGGTGCAGGCGTCATCGGCGGCATCGGCCTCGGCCTCGGTTATATTTCGCCGGTCTCGACCCTGATCAAATGGTTCCCGGACCGTCGCGGCATGGCGACAGGCATGGCCATCATGGGCTTTGGCGGTGGTGCGATGATCGGTGCGCCGCTCGCCAACCTGCTGATGAATACCTTCAAGACCGAAGCGTCTATTGGTGTCTGGCAGACCTTCGTCGTCATGGCGCTGGTCTATTTCGCCTTCATGATGGCTGGCGCCTTCGGTTACCGTATCCCCCCGGCCGGCTGGCGTCCGGAAGGTTGGACAGCACCGGCGGCCAAAAGCGCCATGATCACCACCCGCCACGTCCATCTGCGTGATGCGCACAAGACCCCACAGTTCTGGCTGATCTGGGCGGTTCTCTGCCTCAATGTTTCTGCCGGTATCGGCGTCATCGGCATGGCGTCGCCGATGTTGCAGGAAATCTTTGCCGGTTCGCTGATCGGCCTGCCGGGTGTCGGTTTTGCCGATCTCGATGCGGGACAGAAGGCACAGATCGCGGCGATTGCCGCCGGTTTCACCGGGCTCCTGTCGCTGTTCAATATCGGTGGCCGTTTCTTCTGGGCGTCGATGTCCGACAAGATCGGGCGCAAGAACACCTATTTCTGCTTTTTCATTCTCGGCATCATTCTTTATGCGCTGGCGCCAACGCTGGCGACGATGGGCAACAAGGCGCTCTTCGTGCTCGCCTTCGGCATCATCCTCTCCATGTATGGCGGTGGTTTTGCGACCATTCCCGCCTATCTCGCCGATATTTTCGGCACGCAGTTTGTGGGGGCGATCCATGGCCGTCTGCTGACGGCATGGGCGACGGCCGGCATCGCCGGACCCGTGGTCGTCAACTATATCCGCGAGGCACAGATCGCAGCGGGCGTTGCTCCGGGGCCTGCGCTTTATACCAGCACCATGTATATCCTTGCCGGGATGCTGGCCATCGGCCTTGTCGCCAATGCCTTCGTGCGGCCGCTTGCCGACAAGTGGTTCATGTCCGATGCGGAGGTCGCGACATTGCAGGCGAAGACGGCGGCTGCCAATGCCGGTCCGACAGGCTCCTTCGGCATCGGCCGCGGCGGGCTGGATGCCAAGGCGGCTCTTGCCTGGGCTGCTGTCGGCATTCCACTGCTCTGGGGCGTGTGGGTCACGGTGAAAAGCAGCCTTGCACTGTTCGGCTGAGCTTCGATCACAACTCGTGCAGCTTTCCGATCAGCGAGAATATGCCGGCTCATGGCCGGCATATTCCATGAGCAGAACGTAAGAGGGGGGCGGTTCGAGCCATATTGCACCGACCGATCCCGTACTCGCGACCGATAACGGTCTTGGCGCAGGTTTAAAACCAATCACGCAAAGCTTTGTGTTGAGGCGTCCATCAACGCCAGCTGGCAAGCAACCCTTCAAGCGTCGCGCGGTCCTCTTTGTCCAGACGCGCAAGCCCCGGCGCGCGCACCGGGCCAACCTCAAGCCCCAGAATTTCCATGGCTTCCTTCACCACGGTCACATTGGCGCCATTGCGATATCTGGTCCGCAGCCGTTCGAACAATTCGATCTTTTCAACGATCTTCCGTGCGGCCCGGAAATCGCCTGCTGTCAGGGCGTCATGAACCTGCAGGGAAAATTGCGGTGCGACATTGACGAGACCCGAGGTGAAACCGCGTGCGCCGGCGGCGGAAAAGGCCGGCGCCCAGCTTTCCGCCAGGCCGCAGACATAGAGCGCGCCGTTCGGATCAGAGGCGGCAATCGCGCGCGACAGAAGCATGATGTCCGTTGTCGCGAACTTGATGCCCGCAACATTCGGATGGCTGGACAGTCTCACCATGTCATCGACCGAAAAACCATCCGCGCGGACATAGGCGACCAGCGGCAATTCGCTGGCCTCGGCCAGACCGATGAAATAATCGATCTGCGATTGCGGGGCTGCGAAAGGGTCGACCGGCTGGTGGGACATGACGGCGGATGCGCCCATTTCCCGTGCCTGATGCGCCATGGACAGCGCCTCCCGCTGGGAGCGCCCGATTGCCGCCGTGACCGGGGCTTTCCCGTCGACACCTTTTATCGCGGCTTCATAGACCGTCAGAATTTCCGCCGGCGTCAGGGCGTAGAATTCGCCGGTATTGCCCGCCGCGACGATATTGTGGATGCCTGCCTTGGCAACGCGGGCGTAAACCTCGGCGGTGACGCCAGTGTCCACTTCGCCGCCTGCATCATAAGCCGTCACGGGAACGCCGGAGATGCCCTGCAGCGCCTGGCGAAAATCGAATGTCGTCATCAGTTTGTTCCTCAAGATAGAAGGGCGTCTCAGATGGAGAATTTGTGAACCGGCGTGCCCGCGACAGGGGCGTCGAATGAAACAAGCATTCCTGCGGTGGTAATTCCGTTCGTCTCGGTCACGAGACTGGTGAGATAGATCGTTTTGAGGTCCGGACCACCGAAACACGGCATGGTCGGCCCCTTGAATGGCAGCCTGTAGACCTCGAACAACTCCCCGTCAGGTGAAAAGCGATTGAGGCGGCCCGCCTGAACGCCGGCGCTCCAGTAACAGCCTTCGTTATCGGTCGCCGCGCCATCCGGCCTGCCTTCGTCGGGAGCAAAATCATGGAGGCGTTCGGCGGGACCAAGCTTGCCAGTGGCGGCATCGAAATCGAAAACCTGATACATGAGGCCGCTGCTGTCGGAATGATACATCCGCTTTCCATCGGGGCTCCAGGCAAGCCCGTTTGAAGTGAACATATCGCCGTCGATGATGCGCTCGACGCCGCCATCCGGCGCGACGCGATAGAGACGCGCATTGCCTGTCTGTACGGCGGCCTCATCGCGGGTTCCCACCCAGAAGTGGCCGTCCGGGCCGACCTTGCCGTCATTGAGGCGGCTGTCGGGTCGTCCTTCGTCGGGGTCGCACAGAAGTTCGAGCTTACCGGTGGCCGGATCGAGAAGGTGAACTCCGGTTTTGAGGCCAGCCACGACCATACCGTTGTCGCAAAGCCCGAGACAGCCCACTTGCGCGGGCATATCGTATCTATCGAGTTTTCCACTCTGCGAGAGGCGGAAAATGGCGGGTGCGAGAATATCGACGAACCACAGGTCGCCGGTTCGCTCATCCCATGCCGGCGATTCGCCGACCTTCAATGGAATATCGATCAGGGAACGGAGCTTCGGTTCTATTATGCGCGGCTGGCTCACTGGTTCCTCTCCCTCGTCGTCCTCTACGATGCCGTCTTCGAAATTGCTGGACGCGGCCTAACCGCCTACGCCCTGAAACATGCGGGCGCGCGCCTTTAATATGTGGTCTTTCATCGCGTCATGAGCAGCCTGCTCCCGCCGCGCAAAAATCGCTTCCACGATGGATGTGTGCTCGTTCTGGACCTCGCGCACATGCTGCGACGTCCGTTTGAGACTGAGGCTGCGTGTCACCGATTGGCCGATGGCGAAATGCGGTTTGAACCAGATCCGTACGGTGATGTGGAACTGGTTATGGCTCGCCTTCGCGATGGCTTCATGCAGGGCAAAGTCTTCGTCCGCACCGAGATCGTTGCGCTCAAGACACTGTTCCAATGCGGTAATCGCCTGCTCGATGCGTAACTTGTCGGCTGGCTGCCAGTTGCGCGCCGCAAGCTCAGCGGCGGAAGCCTCCAGTCCTGCCCTGAACTCGAAAAAACGCTGCACGTCGGCGAGCGAGCCGACTGGCACCTGTTGCAGCACGGAAGAATCCGGCTGCTGGCGTACATAAGAACCGGATCCCTTCTGCGAAACGATAAGCTCATCGTTGCGAAGTCGCTCCAGCGCCTCACGCACGACCGGCCGGGACGCGCCGAACATCGAGGCGAGATTCTGCTCCGATGGCAGCCGTTCATTGACCGGAAACCGGCCGTCGGAAATCATGCCGATGATTTTTTCGTAGATGATGTCGCTCAAGCGAGTCTCGCCTCGAGCGGCAGCAGATGTTGTTGCATTGTCCATCAGCAGCCCTTCCGTTGCAAATCGCTGAAGTTAATGGGTTTCCTGTACTTCATCCGCAATGGGAAAATACCGGCGTCGTGTAATCGAGGGTGCTGTGATCCCGAGTTTTTCCGCAAGTCTGCTCGTAAAAAGTGAGCTAGGAATAAAAAATATGTAAAAATCTGTCAATACTTGTAATCATCTGAAAACGCCCATATGGTCTGGCCCTGCCGATGGAGGATCGGTGTGCTGGCTGGCCGGGAGGGCTGTCGCGATACGGTGAAAGCCGTCTCGCTGCCGGTGATTTTTTGGGAGGATAATCGATGCGCGATGGGGATAAATTTTCGCTGGGCGTGACGCGCCGAACCTTTGTGGCTGGGCTTGGCGGCGTCGCCGCCCTTTCAGTCATCGGGACCTCGGCCCGGGCTGCCACTGGCAAGGAAGCACCGGACCTGGCGGCCTTGGTAAAGGACGGCAAATTGCCGCCTTTGGCCGAGCGCCTGCCGAAAAATCCGATGGTGGTGACGCCGCATGAAAAGATCGGCACCTATGGCGGCACATTGCGCCGCGGCCTGCGCGGCTCGTCGGACCATAACGGCATCCTGCGCATGGTCGGCAATCAGGGGCTGGTTCGCTGGAACATGGATTTCACCGAAGTTCTGCCGAATCTCGCTGAAAAATGGGAGGTCAATGACGACGCCTCGCAGTTCACCTTCCATCTGTTGCAGGGTGCGAAATGGTCTGACGGACATCCCTTCACCGCAGATGACGTGGTGTTCGCCATCGAGGACTGCATCAAGAACAAGGAGCTTTACAGCGCAACGCCAGCGCAGCTCTCCGTCGCCGGCAAGGCAGTTGATGTCGAAAAAGTCGATGATTTCACGGTCAGGTTCAAATTCGCAGCGCCAAATGCGCTCTATCTCGAAAACCTCGCCACACCGCTCGGCCAGCACCCAACGCTGTTTGCCAAGCATTATTGCAGCAAGTTTCTGCCGAAATACAACACGGCGCTCGATGCCGATGTGAAGGCGGCCGGCGTATCCAGCTGGACGGAACTGTTCCGCGCCAAGTGTGGCGACATCGAAATCCCGTCGCGCTGGTCGAATGTCGACAAGCCGACGCTTGACCCGTGGGTGGTGAAGGAACCCTATTCTGGCGGCGCGACCCGTGTGGTCATGACCCGCAATCCTTACTTCTGGCAGGTCGATACCGAAGGCAATCAGCTTCCTTACATCGACGAAGTCAATTTCGGCATCTCGCAGGATGTCGAATCGCTGATGCTGAACGTCATTTCCGGCAAGATCGACATTCAGGAACGCCATATCAGCGTTCTCGCCAACAAGCCGACCCTGTCGCAGAACATGAAAAAGGGCGATTACCGCCTGCTGACGCTGGTGCCGTCTGCCTCGCAGCAGTGCCAGATATACCTCAACATCACCCATAAAGACCCGGCGATGCGCAAGATGTTCGCCGACAAGTCGTTCCGTCAGGCGCTGTCCGTCGCGCTCAACCGGCAGGAAATCATCGACATCGTCTATTTCGGCCAGAGCGAGGGTTATCAGGCCGGGCCACGCCCGACACATCCCTGGTACAATGAAAAGCTGGCGCGCCAGTATACCGAATATGATGCCGCCAAGGCCAATGATCTTCTCGACAAGGCCGGTTACGACAAGAAGAACGGAAATGGCATGCGGTTGCGTCCTGACGGCCAGCCGATCTTCTTCTCGATCGATGTCATCCCGACGCTCTATCCCGATCTGGTCGATGCGCTGGAACTGGTGAAGGCGCAGTGGGCGCAGATCGGCGTCGATATCAAGGTCAACACCATCGAACGCGCGCTCTATTACACGCGTGGCGATGATAACGCGCATGATGCGGCGGTCTGGCCCGGCCCCGGCGGTCTCGATCCGATGCTCGACCCGCGCGATTTCTTCGCCTTCCATCCGCAGGGTTCGCGTTACGCCATCCCGTGGGCGCTCTGGTACACATCCAACGGCCAGAAGGGCGAGGAGCCGCCGGAAAGCCAAAAGAAACGCTTCAAACTGTTCGACGAGGCGCGCTCGACAGCCGACCTTGCCAAGCGCGGCGAGAAGATGAAGGAAATCTTCGATATCGCGGCGGACGAGTTCGAGACGATCGGCCTCTGCCTTGCTGTCGGTGGTTTCGGCATCATCCGCAACAATCTGCGCAATGTGCCGGAAACCGAGCCCGACAGCTGGTCGTGGCCCAATCCCGGCCCGGCGCTGCCGCAACAGTTCACCTTCACAAGCTGACACCGCCACATGGGCGTCGCTGCCTAAACGCGGCGACGCCTTTCAGGTTGTTTCTACCACCCACAAACCCGTCTTCTTAGTGGAAGGCGGTGCGTGCGGTATAATGTGATTGCGAGAGCGACATGCTGCTTTTTATCGTCAAACGCCTGCTGTGGATGATACCGTCCCTGTTTGCCGTCAGTTTCCTTGCCTTTGTGCTGATCCAGCTGCCACCCGGCGATTATGTGACGACCTACATCGCCACATTGGCTGCCTCAAACGAGGTTATCGACCACAATACGGCGGCGCAGCTGCGTGAACGCTTCGGTCTCGATGACCCGATGATCGTGCAATATCTGAAATGGATATGGGGCATCGTCAGCCGCGGTGATTTCGGCATTTCGTTCGAATGGCAGCAGCCGGTTTCCGGCCTGATCTGGGAGCGCATGGCGCTGACGCTGGTTCTGGCCGTCGCCAGCCTTCTCGCCACCTGGGCCATCGCCCTTCCGATCGGCGTTTTCTCCGCCGTGCGCAAATATTCGATCGGCGATTATCTTTTCACCGCCTTTTCCTTTTTCGGCCTGTCCATACCGTCGTTCCTGCTGGCGCTGGTGCTGATGTATGTCGCGGCGGTGGAGTTCGGGGCCGATGTCGGCGGGCTGTTTTCGGCAGAATATGAAACGGCGTCCTGGAGCATCGCCAAGATGATCGACCTGATGGCCCATATCTGGCTGCCGGTCGCCATCCTTGCCGTGTCGTCCACCGCAAGCCTCATCCGCGTCATGCGCGCCAACATGCTGGACGAATTGCCCAAGCCCTATGTGACCACGGCACGTGCGAAGGGATTGTCCGAGTTCCGGCTGCTGACGAAATATCCTCTGAGAATTGCGCTCAACCCGTTCATTTCCACCATCGCCTGGCTGCTGCCCAATCTCATTTCGGGCTCCGTGGTGGTCGCCATCGTGCTCAATCTGCCCACGGCCGCGCCGCTGCTTTTGCAGTCGCTGATGGCGCAGGACATGTATCTCGCCGGCGCTTTCGTGCTGTTGATCTGCGCCCTGACGCTGATCGGATCGCTGATCAGCGACATCCTGCTTGCGCTGGTCGATCCGCGCATCCGTCTCGAATAGGAGGGCGCCATGAGCGATATCACTATGACCACCAACATCCGGCCGGACCGCGCCGCCGTCGCCTCGCAGTGGCAGCTCATCTGGTGGGCGTTCAAGCGCCACAAGCTGGCCATGGCCGCCCTGTTCATCACCATCGCCATGTATATCGTTGCGCTTCTGCCCGGGTTTTTCGCTATCAACGATCCGATACTGCAGAACGCACGCGCCACATTCCATCCGCCGCAACGCGTCCACTTCATCGATACGACGGACGGCCTCTCGCTTGGTCTGCATTATTATCCGCTGAAGTTGACGCGTGATCCTGAAACGCTGGCGGCGGTGTTCGTTGAAGATACGGCCAAGAAAATCCCGATCCAGCTTTTCGGTCGCGGCTACGAATATTCCGTATTTGGCCTGTTCACCACGGATATCCATCTGCTGGCCTCCGCCGACAAGACGCGGCCGCTCTTCCTTTTCGGTGCGGATCGCCTTGGCCGCGATGTTTTCAGCCGGGTGGTGCAGGGGTCGCAGATTTCGCTGTCGATCGGTCTCGTCGGCGTGTTCTTCTCGCTGCTGCTTGGTGTCGTTCTCGGTGGTATCTCCGGTTATTATGGCGGCCGCATCGATTTCGTCATGCAGCGGGTGATCGACTTCGTTCTGTCGTTGCCCACCATTCCCATCTGGCTGGCGATGGCCGCCGCCCTGCCGCAGGGCTGGCCGGCAACGCTGCAATATATGATGATCACCATCATCCTGTCGCTCACCGGCTGGGCGCAGCTTGCCCGCGTCGTGCGCGGCCGGTTCCTGTCGCTGAGGACAGAAGAGTTCGTCGCCGCAGCGCGGCTGGATGGCGTGCCGGAAGGACGCATCATCTTCCGCCACATGCTGCCCAGTTTTTCGAGCCATATCATCGCCTCCGTCACGCTGGCCGTTCCGGCGATGATCCTTGCGGAAACCTCGCTTTCCTTCCTCGGTCTCGGCCTCCAGCCGCCGACCATTTCCTGGGGCGTGCTGCTTCGCGAGGCGCAGAATATTCGCTCGATTGCAACCGCACCGTGGCTGTTCTTGCCCGGCGTGGCTGTCGTCGTTGCCGTCATGGCACTCAATCTGCTCGGTGACGGTCTGCGTGACGCAGCCGACCCCTATAACAAGTGAGGCCCCGGATGAGCGATATTCTCTCCATGAAGTCCGCCCGACCGCTGCTTGACGTCCGCAATCTGGTCACCGAATTTCCCGTGCGAAACGGCATTTTCCGGGCGGTCAACGATCTGTCTTTCTCCATTGATCCCGGCAAGACGCTTTGCGTCGTCGGCGAAAGCGGTTCCGGCAAATCCGTTACCGCCCGCTCGATCCTGCAGATCATCGACAGCCCCGGTTACATCGCCTCCGGGTCGATCATCCTCAACCGTGCCGACGGCACGTCGCTGGATCTCGCAAAGCTCGATCCGCGCAGCCGGGCCATCCGCTCGGTGCGTGGCGCAGACATCTCGATGATTTTTCAGGAGCCGATGTCGTCGCTGTCGCCTGTGCATACCGTCGGTGATCAGATCACCGAAGTTCTGCGGCTGCACTTGAAGATGAGCAAGGCGCAGGCACGGGCAGAAGCCATCGAACTGTTGCGGCAGGTGGAAATTCCCAACCCCGAAAAGGCGCTGGATCGTTATGCCTTCCAGTATTCCGGCGGTATGCGCCAGCGCGCCATGATCGCCATGGCGCTGGCCTGCAAACCGCAGCTATTGATCGCCGACGAACCGACGACGGCGCTCGATGTCACTACACAGGCCGAAATCCTCGACCTGATATCACGGCTGCAAAAGGCGCATGGCATGGCTGTGCTATTCATCACCCATGACATGGGTGTGGTGGCGCAGATTGCCGATGACGTGCTGGTCATGCATCACGGCGTCGCCAAGGAATACGGCACCGTCGATGAGATATTCCACAATCCGCAGGACCCCTATACGCGCATGCTGATCGGCTCTGTTCTGAAGCTGGAGCAGAAGGCGGAAATCAGGCTTGCCCGCCCGCCGCTCGATCTTGCCGCAGCCCCGATCCTCGAGGTGAACGACCTCTCGATGCATTTCGGTGAGATGAAAGCGCTGGATGGCGTCTCGATCAAGCTGCTTCCGGGCGAGACGCTCGGCATCGTCGGCGAAAGCGGCTCCGGCAAGACCACGATGGGCCGCTCGATCATGCGCCTCTACAATCCGAACGGCGGCGAAATGCTTTATCGCCGGGCGGATGGCACGGTGGTCGATCTCGCCAAGATCGAAGGGGCGGAACTGAAAGCCGCGCGGCGTGAGTTGCGCATGGTGTTTCAGGACCCGTTCGGCTCGCTCAATCCGCGCATGACGGTAGCGCAGGTGATCGGCGAACCCTTGCTGGTCAACGGCATTGCGAAAGGCAAGGAGCTGGATGAGCGCGTCTGCGCGCTGATGGAGCAGGTGGGTCTCGACCCGGCCGGGCGCGAGCGTTATCCGCACGCCTTTTCCGGCGGCCAGCGTCAGCGCATCGGCATCGCCCGCGCCATCACGCTGCGGCCGCGCATCATCGTGGCTGACGAGGCGACATCGGCGCTCGATGTTTCAGTGCGGTTTCAGGTGCTCGATCTGCTGATGCGGCTGCAGGACGAACTCGGTCTCGCCTATATCTTCATCAGCCATGACATAGGTGTCATCAGATATATGTGCGACCGCGTCGGGGTGATGTATCGCGGCAAGCTGGTGGAAGTGGGAGAGGCCGAAAAGGTTTGCAACGCGCCGGATCACCCGTACACGCAGGCGCTCCTGTCTGCCATTCCGCGCCCGGACCCGCGAGATCGGGACCGCACCCGAAGGTTCCGCTACATCGAGCCATCCGAGATCAAGAACGGTGTTGCCGCCCGATAGTGTCGCGGCTGTTGCATCGTGCCATTCATGAGGAAGACTAAAGCATGAAAATCGATCGCATGCGGGTATTCGTCACCCGCGACAAGGACCGTCCCCGCGTTGTCGTCGCTCTCGATACCGATGACGGTTTGACCGGCTGGGGCGAATGTTACAATCACGGCCCCGATCTCGCACTGCCGCCGGTGCTGGATTACCTCTATGGTTTTCTTGCCGGGCAGGACCCGACGCGGGTCGAGTATCTCTACAATCTCCTTCTCCAGCAGAACCGCTTTCCACCCGGAGCGCTCGGCCTCTCGGCAATCTCGGCGCTGGATCATTGCCTGTGGGACCTTGCCGCCAAGGCGGCCGGCGTGCCTGTCTACAAGCTGCTGGGCGGCGAAGTGCGTGACCGCATCAAGGTCTATGCCGGCGTCTATACCGCGCCGGACGCGCCAGCGGCCAAGGAAGAGTTCGACCGGCTGAACGAGGAGTGGGGCTTCACGGCCTTCAAGCTCAGCCCGTGGCGTCTCGATATCCACGCCCATCGCTGGGGTGAGGTGGTGCGCAGTTCGGCCGAATATTTCCGCTCGCTTCGCGAGACCGTGCGACCCGATTACGATATCGCCTTCGATGCCCATGCCAAGATTTTCGAGCCTGCCGCCGCCCGTCAGCTGGGCAATGCGCTTGCCCCCTATGATCCGCTGTTCTTCGAAGAGCCGTTGCGTCCGGAAAATATCGAGATGTGGGGAGATCTGAAACAGGGGCTGAACTGCACGCTGGCTACTGGTGAAAGTCTCTATAATCGCAATGAGTTCCTGCGTCTTCTTCAGGTAAAGGGTGCGGATATTATTCAGCCCGACATCTGCGTCGTCGGCGGCATTTCGGAGATGCGCCGCATCGCCGCGCTTGCGGAAGCCCATTTCGTCAGCATCGCGCCGCACAACCCGATGGGGCCGCTCGCCACCGCCGTCAACGTGCATTTTTCCGCTGCCCAGCAGAATTTCCGTATTCTCGAATACCGACTGCCGAAAGGACAGTGCTACGTCTACGGCGGCACCGACCTTGAGAAGCGCGAGGATGAAACCCGTTATGTCGTCGACCCCTATTTGCCGAAGGACGGATATCTGGAACTGAGGCCGGATCGCCCCGGCTGGGGTGTCGAGATGGATGAAAAAGCCATGCAGGAGGATGGCTATGTTCACTGGCAAAGACGGGTGCCGAAACGGCCTGACGGTTCCTATGCCTTTGCCTGAAACGGTTGCGATTGCCTGCGGGCCGCTTTCGGCCCGCCTGCGCCCCGCATGGGGCGGCAGGATGACCCATCTGCACCATGCGGACCGCGGGGATATTCTGGTGCCGACAAGCGAGGACGGTTTCGAGCCGCTCAACTGGCCGCGTGCCGGAGCTTATCCGCTGTTTCCCTATCACAACCGGCTTTATGGCGGCTCCTTCGTTCATACGGGCATCCACTATGAGCTTTCTCCTCATCCGGCCCTTGCGCCGGATGCCATGCATGGGCCTGCGCACCGTCGAGCATGGGAGATTTCCAGTCTGTCTTCCGATAGCATCGGGCTGATGCTGGATTACAAGGCTGACGGCGAATGGCCGTTTTCTTTCCGCGCCGAACAGTCTTTCCTGCTGGACGATGCCGGCCTCACTGTGGAACTGTCGATAACCAATCTGGCGGATGTGCCTGCGCCGATGGCGATGGGCTGGCATCCTTATCTGGCTGCTGGGCTTGACTGTGACGCGCGGACGGATGCCAGGCTGCAATATCCACTGGACGCCCAGAACGTGCCGACCGGCCAGCCGCCAGAGCCTTTCCCTAAACCCGCCATTCCCGCAGCGACGGGATACACCCTGCATTTCACCGATTGGTCAAATGCGCAGGTTCGATGCGGCAGGTTTTCACTGCGGCTCGAGGCCGATCCCGTTTTCGGTCATCTGGCCGTCCACCGCATGGACCGTTATCTTTGCCTCGAACCCGTTTCCATGGCCGCCGGAACACTTGGTTTGCCGCAGGCGGGACGGGAAGGGCAGGGTCTGAGGATAGCTGCCCCCGGCGAGCGACTGTCGGGGCGCATCAGGCTCTCCATCGATCCTTGAAGAGAGTCGCTGTACCGGCAAGGCCAGGGCGGCGCTGCCCCAAATAGTTACTTCAAAAAACGCCACTTGCCCATATTTTGAGCGCTAATTATGACCGCTCAAAAATGCGCTTGACGTCCGAGAAAATTTCTCCCCAAATGAACCAATGTGAGATTGGTTCAATGATTGGTGCGATGTGGCGGTGAACCCTAACGACAACTCCAATTACGCCCTGGCGAAGCTACGTGACTATATTCAGACGCAGGATCTGACCAAAGAAGGTCGTTTGCCAACGGAGCGGGCCTTTGCGGAGACTTTTAATGTCGGTCGCCGTTCGATCCGTCGCGCACTCGAGGTTCTCGAAGCCGAAGGTCTGATCTGGCGGCGGCAAGGGGCCGGGACCTTTGTGGGTGAAAAGCCGGACGATTGGTCCGCTCAAGTCACCGAACTGGTGGCCGGCACTGATATCATGGAAATCATGGAGGTGCGTTTGCGCATCGAGCCGCAACTGGCGCAGCTTGCGGCCATGCGCGCCAAGCCGGCCGAGGTGGAGCGCATGCGCGCCCTTGTTCAAAAGACCGGCCAGAGCACGGATGCCGACGCCAAGGAATTGTGGGATGGCTCGCTCCATCGCCAGATCGCCCAGAGCGCTGGCAACAAGCTGTTCCTGTCGATCTTCGATGTCGTCAACCGCATTCGTCAGGACGATGCCTGGCAGTCGATACGGGAACTGGCGCGTCGCAGCGGTACGAACGGCAGGGCTTCGTTCGAACAGCACATGGCCATCGTCGATGCCATCGCCGACCGCGATCCCGCCAGAGCCGGTGAAGCGATGCGCCAGCATCTCCTCATGCATCAGGAAAGGCTGATCCGCGCCACCTCGCTTGGCTTTCTGGAGGAGGGAACCGGGCAGGGCAATGCGGCCAAAGCCGATAAGTCGCTGACCGAGGCTTCTTGAGGCCTCGGATGAAAACCGTCGTCCCTTCAAGGGCGGCCAATGACAAAAAGTCAAAATAACCAGACCAGAGGAACGAACATGAAGAAAATCCAGACACTGACTGCGGCGCTGCTCGCCAGCGCATTGCTCGCCGCGCCGGCGCTATCGTCCGAATTGCGCATCGGCCTCAACGACGATGCCGATGTGCTCGACCCCGCGCAATCGCGCACCTTCGTTGGCCGCATCGTTTACACCGCCATGTGCGACAAGCTGGTGGATATCTCGCAGGACATGAAGATCGTGCCCCAGCTCGCCACCGAATGGGCCTGGTCCGAAGGCGGCAAGGTGCTGACCATGAAAATCCGCGATGGCGTCAAATTCCACAATGGCGAGACGCTTGATGCGGCTGCCGTGGTAGCGACCATCGAGCGCAATATGACGCTGCCGGAATCGCGCCGCAAAAGCGAACTCTCCTCGGTCGAGAAGGTTGAGGCGACGGGACCGCTGGAGGTGAAGTTCACGCTGAAGACGCCCGACGTTACCCTTCTGGCGCAGCTTTCCGACCGCGCCGGCATGATCGTCGAACCCAAGGCGGCCAAGGAACTGGGCGCGAATTTCGGTTCGAAACCGGTTTGCGCCGGGCCGTTCAAATTTGTCGAGCGTATCCAGCAGGACCGTATCGTGCTCGAGAAATTCGCTGACTATTGGGACAAGGACAAGGTCCTCGTCGACAAGGTCGTTTATCTGCCGATCCCAGATACGACCGTGAAGCTTGCAAACCTTCGCGCCGGCGACCTCGATATCGCCGAACGTATTTCGGCATCCGATGCGGAATCCGTCAGGAACGACTCCAAGCTGACCTATGCCGATGTGATCGGGCCGGGTTACATGGCCATGTATGTCAACATGAACAATGGCGCGCGCGCGGATAATCCGCTCGGCAAGGACAAGCGCCTGCGGCAGGCGTTCTCCTATGCCATCGACCGTGAAGCCATCGGCCAGATCGTCTTTGAAGGCACGTCCAAGGGTGGCAATCAGGCTTTCCCGCCGACGAGCCCGTGGTTCAACCAGAACCTGCCGGTGCCGCCGCGCGATACCGACAAGGCCAAGCAACTGATGAAGGAGGCGGGTTACGAGAAGCTTGACGTCGAGCTTCAGCACGCCAACAACACCACGCAGACGCAGATGATGCAGGTCATCCAGTCCATGGTGGCCGAGGCCGGTTTCAACGTCACCCTGAAGGCGACGGAATTTGCCACGCTCCTGTCCGAGCAGACCGCCGGCAACTACCAGCTCAGCCGTTCCGACTGGTCGGGGCGTATCGATCCCGATGGCAACCTGCACCAGTTCGTCACCTGCAAGGGCGGCATCAATGATGTGAAATATTGCAATCCTGAAGTCGACAAGCTGCTGAACGAGGCCCGCGCCTCGACCGAAGATGCGGTCCGCAAGGAAAAATACGATGCCGCAAGCGTCATCCTCAACGACGATATGCCGATCATCTATCTCGGCCACCAGCCCTATGCCTATGCCATTTCCAACAAGGTCAAGGGCTGGGCGCCGTCGCCCGATGGCATGATCCGCCTTCTCGGCGTTTCCAAGGACTGACAGCTTCGAACAGGCCGCACGGCTTGCCGTGCGGCCCCCCAAGACCGGACTCAAACGGGGGCAATGCCATGCCTGTCTATATCGGCAAGCGACTGCTGGTCGCGATCCCGACGCTTCTGATCATTTCCATCTTCGTTTTCTCCCTGCAAAAATTGTTGCCGGGCGATCCGGTGCTTGCCATGGCGGGCGAGGAGCGCGATCCAGCGACGATTGAGTTTCTGCGGGAAAAATATCGCCTCAACGACCCCGTGCCGCTTCAGTATCTCAACTGGCTGGGCGGTGTGGTGACGGGCGATTTCGGCATTTCGCTGCGCACCAACCAGCCGGTGCTGGAGCTGATCGGCCAGAAGCTGCCGGTCACCATTCAGCTGGCGGTCATGGCGATGTTCTTTGCCATGGTCATCGGCATTCCCATCGGCATTCTCGCTGCGGTCAAGAAGAACACGTGGATCGACTACACGGCCAATATCGTGGCGCTTTCCGGCCTGTCCATCCCGAATTTCTGGCTCGGTATCATGTTGATCCTGCTGGTGTCGGTGAAACTCGGCTGGCTGCCGGCATCCGGTTATGAATCGATCTTTGTTGATCCGGTGCGCTCCATCGAAACCATGATCATGCCTGCTTTCGTTTTGGGCAACGCGCTTGCGGCAACGCTGATGCGCCATACACGTTCGGCGATGGTGGCGGTGTTAAGTTCCGATTACATCCGCACCGCTCGCGCCAAGGGGCTTTCGCCTCGCGAGATCATCCTGTCGCATAGTTTCCGCAATGCGCTTCTGCCGGTCATCACGCTGCTGGCGCTGCTCTTCGGCGAGTTGCTGGCCGGCGCGGTCCTGACGGAGCAGATCTTCACCATTCCCGGCTTCGGCAAGATGACGGTCGATGCGGTGTTCACCCGCGATTATGCCGTCGTACAGGGCATCGTGCTCTGCACCGCAGTTGGTTTCATTCTCATGAACCTTCTGGCCGACATTGCCTATGTCCTGCTTAACCCCCGCCTCAGGGCGACGATCTGAGGCTGATATCATGACCGTTCTCGATCAAAACCTATCCGTACCGGCGACACGGCAGGAAAGCCGCGCCTGGAAAAAGATGAAGCGCAACAAGTCGGCGCTTGTCGGCATGGTCATCGTGTTGTTCTTCGCCGTGCTTGCCATTGCCGCACCGATCCTGCCGATTGCCGACCCGGTTGCGACCAGCTGGTCGGCCATCCGCAAGGCACCATCGGCGGCCCACTGGCTCGGCACCGATGATCTCGGCCGCGACATTCTCTCGCGCATGATCTATGGCGCCCGCGCCTCGCTGATGGCCGGTGTCGTCTCGGTGATGATCGCGGTGGTGATCGGCGTGCCCTTTGGCCTTATATCAGGCTATTTCGGCGGCTGGGTTGATATGGTCATCTCCCGCATCACAGAAGCGTTGCTCGCCATGCCCTTCCTCATCATGGCGATTGCGCTTGCTGCCTTCCTCGGCCCGAGCCTTACCAATGCGATGATCGCCATCGGCCTTTCCGCCATGCCGATTTTCGTGCGGCTGACGCGCGGGCAGGTGCTGGCGGTCAAGATGGAGGATTATGTCGAAGGCGCGAGGTCCATCGGCCTCAACCACATCGACATCATGACCCGTTACATCCTGCCGAATGTCTTTGCGCCGATCATCGTGCAGGCGACGCTGACGGTGGCGACCGCCATCATCGCAGAGGCGAGCCTTTCCTTCCTCGGTCTCGGCCAGCAGGCGCCGGCGCCGTCCTGGGGTTCAATGCTGAACACTGCGAAGAATTTCCTCAGCCAGGCGCCGTGGATGACGATGTGGCCCGGCATCGCCATCTTCCTCGTCGTCATCGGTTTCAATCTTCTGGGCGACGGCCTGCGCGACGCGCTCGATCCGCGCGAAGCATGATTTTTTACAAGGAATATCGGAATGACTGAATTCACCACACGCCCTGAAATCCTTGGCACCTTCGGCGTCGTCACCTCAACGCACTGGATCGCATCGGCCGTCGGCATGGCCATTCTCGAAAAGGGCGGCAATGCTTTCGACGCCGCCGTCGCCACCGGTTTCGTTCTGCAGATTGTCGAGCCGCATCTCTGCGGTCCGGGCGGGGACATGCCGGCCGTGTTTTATTCGAAGCAGAATGACAAGGTGGAAGTCATCTGCGCGCAGGGTCCGGCCCCAAGCGGTGCGACGATTGAGCACTATACGTCGGAAGGGCTGAAGCTGATCCCCGGCGACGGGCTGCTCGCAACCGTCATTCCCGGCGCATTCGACGGCTGGATGCTGATGTTGCGTGATTATGGCACGATGAGCGTGCGCGACGTGCTGGAACCCGCCATCTATTATGCCGAGCATGGGCATCCAACACTGCCGCGCGTCTCCGCCACCATCAAAGGGCTGGCGGATTTCTTCGAGAAGGAATGGCCGACCTCCCATGAGACATGGCTGCCGGGTGGTGCGGCTCCGGAGCCTCACGCCAATTTCCGTAACCCGGTTCTGGCCGCGACCTATCAGCGGATCGTCACCGAAGCCGAAGCGCGCACCGGCCGCGAAAACCAGATCGAGGCGGCGCGGGATGCCTTCTACCGGGGTTTCGTTGCGGAAGCTATCGACAGTTACGTAAAGACGGCGGAAGTCATGGATGCCAGCGGCGCACGGCACAAGGGCGTGCTGACGGCGCAGGACATGGCCGGGTGGAGCGCGACCGTCGAAGCGCCGCAGACGCTTGATTATCACGACTGGACGATTGCCAAGACGCCCGCCTGGGGACAGGGGCCGGTTCTGCTGCAATCGCTTGCGCTGCTGAAAGGTTTCGACATCGCGGCCATGGACCCGTCCGGTCCCGATTTCATCCACACCATTGTCGAAGCCATGAAGCTCGCCTTTGCCGACCGTGAGGTCTATTACGGCGACCCGGAATTCGGACAAATCCCGACCGAGTACCTTCTCTCTGAAGGCTACAATGTCGGGCGTCGCAAACTGATCGGTAGCGACGCGTCGCTCGACCTGCGCCCCGGCACCGTGCCCGGTTACGAAAAGCAGGTGGACGCGACCATGGCGATGCTGGCGGAGATGAGCGGCAAGGGTACGGTGTACGAGCCGACCATGTCGCATCTGACGGAGAAGCGCGGTGACACGGTGCATATCGATGTCATCGACCGCTGGGGTAACATGGTCTCCACCACGCCTTCGGGCGGCTGGCTGCAATCATCGCCCATCGTGCCGGGTCTGGGTTTCGCGCTCAATTCCCGCGCCCAGATGTTCTGGCTGAAGGAAGGCCTGCCGACCTCGCTTGCGCCGGGCAAACGCCCGCGCACCACGCTGACGCCGTCGCTCGCGCTGCATCAGGGCCGCCCCTCGATGGTGTTCGGCACGCCCGGTGGCGATCAGCAGGATCAGTGGCAGCTGCCCTTCTTCCTGCGTTATGCCCATCACGGCAAGAACCTGCAGGCGTCCATCGACATGCCTCTGTTCCACACCTCGCATTTTCCGGGCTCGTTTTATCCGCGCACCAGTTCGCCGGGTGAAATCATGGTGGAAAGCACGGTGGGTGAGGCGACGCTCGATGAGCTTCGCCGTCGCGGCCACCGGGTCACGGTTGCCGATGCCTGGTCGGTCGGGCGACTGACCGCAGCAAGGCGGGATGCGGATGGCCTGTTACGAGCGGCCGCGACACCCCGGCTGATGCAGGCCTATGCGGTGGGGCGTTGACACCATGGAGACAAAACCCGTCCTGTCCGTCCGTAACCTGACCACGTCCTTTCTCGTCGACGACGAATGGAAGAGCGTTGTGCGCAATGTCTCCTTCGATGTCGCGCCCGGCGAAACCGTCGCGATCGTCGGCGAGTCCGGCTCCGGCAAGTCCGTCACCTCGCTGTCGATCATGCGGCTGCTCAGCCCCGCCTCCAGCCGGATCGAAGGCGAAGTGCTGCTGAACGGGCGCAATCTGCTGGCGCTTTCCGAAAAGGAGATGCGCGGCGTGCGCGGCAACGATATCTCGATGATCTTTCAGGAGCCGATGACCTCGCTCAACCCGATCTTCACCATCGGTCGCCAGATTTCCGAAGTCCTTATCAGGCACAAAGGGCTTTCGAAGCAGCAGGCAAGGGCGGAGACGGTGCGGCTTCTGGAAAAGGTTCGCATTCCCAATGCATCAAGCCGTTTCGACGAATATCCGCATCAGTTTTCCGGCGGTATGCGCCAGCGCGTGATGATTGCCATGGCGCTCGCCTCCCGCCCGAAACTGTTGATCGCCGACGAGCCGACGACGGCGCTCGACGTCACTATTCAGGGGCAGATCCTCGACCTCATCAAGCTGCTGCAGGAAGAGGAAGGCATGTCGGTTCTCTTCATCACCCACGACATGGGCGTGGTGGCCGAAATCGCCGACCGGACGATCGTCATGTATCGCGGCGACGAGGTCGAGACCGGGCCGACCGAGGAGATATTCAAGCGCGGCAAGCATCCCTACACGCGCGCACTGCTTTCGGCGGTGCCGAAGCTCGGCTCGATGCGCGACCGGCAATGGCCGACGCGTTTTCCGGTGCTCGACATGAAAACCGGCCTTTCGACCGAAGCGGAAGAGGTGGCCGAGACGGTTGCGAGCGGACAGACGCCGGTCCTGTCGGTCAGGAACCTTGTGACGCGTTTTCCTATCCGCTCCGGCCTGCTGGCGCGGCAGACGGGTGCGGTTCATGCCGTCGAAAACGTCTCCTTCGATCTCTTCCAGGGCGAGACGTTGGCGCTGGTCGGTGAATCCGGCTGCGGAAAATCCACCACCGGCCGCTCGATCATGCGTCTCGTGGAGCCGTCGTCCGGCGATGTATCGCTCGATGGCTACGATGTGATGAGGCTCGATACGGTTGGTCTGCGCAATATGCGCAAATCGGTGCAGATGATCTTTCAGGACCCGTTCTCCTCGCTCAATCCACGCATGACTGTCGGTACGGCGATTTCCGAACCCTTCATCAAGCACAAGTTGGGAACCACGAAACAGGCAAAGGAAAAGACCGCCGATCTTCTGGAGAAGGTCGGCCTGTCGGCCGATATGGCCAGCCGCTACCCGCATGAGTTTTCCGGCGGCCAGCGCCAGCGCATCGCCATTGCCCGGGCGCTTGCGCTTGATCCCAAGGTTATCGTTGCCGATGAAAGCGTCTCGGCGCTTGATGTCTCGATCAAGGCGCAGGTCTGCAACCTATTGCTCGACCTGCAGCAGAGCCTCAACCTCGCTTTCCTGTTCATCTCGCATGACATGGCGGTGGTGGAACGCGTCAGTCACCGTGTGGCGGTGATGTATCTCGGAGAGATCGTCGAAATCGGTCCGCGTGCCGCCGTTTTCGACAATCCGCAGCATGCCTATACGAAAAAGTTGATGGCGGCGGTGCCGGTGCCGGATCCGGCACGGCGCGGTATAAGACGCAGCGTTTCCAATGACGAGCTGAAAAGCCCGATACGTGCAATGGGTTATGAAACACCGGAACGGACTTACAGGACCGTTTCACCCGGCCACATGGTGCAGGTGGCCTGAAACGATTGCTGCGGCCTAGATGTTCTGAAGAAGAAGCTCCTATGAGGGGTTCTTCGGCGGAACGCCGCGCAGGTGCTCCATGAGATAGGCATGGGTCGCGGCATTGGCGACGATCAGCGTGCCGGTCTTTTCATAGAACTCCAGTCCGCGACCCCACCAGTCGGTGACTATGCCCCCGGCCTCCTGAACCAGCAGGATGCCGGCTGCCGTGTCGACAAAGCCGGTTTCCTCGTAATAGCCGGTGAGACGGCCGCAGGCCACGTAAGCACAGGAATTGGCGGCGCTGCCGACGACACGGACTGCGCCGATGGGCGCGCGGATGTCATCAAGACGCTGATAGGCGCCGGGATAAAGCTGGAGATTGGGCGTCGGCAGGCCGGTGCCGACGCACATCAGGGCGACATCCGTGCTGGCATTGACCGACAGGCGCTCGCCGTTGAGATAGGCGCCGTCTCCCTTGATCGCGGTAAACATCTCGTCGGAGACGGGATTATAGACCAGTCCGCATATGGTCTCATTGCCGCGACGCAGGGCAATGGTGATGGTGTAGTGCTGGCCGAAGAGGAAATTGGTCGTGCCGTCGATCGGGTCGACCAGCCAGCGATGATCCTGATCCGCCCCCTCGACGGGTGCGAATTCCTCGCCGGTCAGCCCCCACGGATATTGGCCGAGCAGACGCTCGCGGATCAGCGTTTCGGATTGCCTGTCCGCATCGGAAACGAAATCTCCGGGTCCCTTGACTCCGATCTCGATGTCGCGAAAGCGTTTGAAGTGGTCGAGCGTCAACGCGCCGGCCTCGCGGGCGGTGGCGACCATATGCTCGAGGATGCTGCTGTAATTGACTGTCATCGGTTGAAAACCTTTGCGAGCCCGTCCGGGTCATCGGTGGTGATCTGGTCGACCTTCAGTCTCAGAAGCCGCTCGACCCAATCTGTGGATTGCGGCGTTACCTTGTTGATCGTCCAGGCATCGATACGGCGACCCGCGGCATGGATCGGGGCGATGATGTCGACACCGGCATCCTCGGCGGCAAGCACGATTTCATAGGCGAGATAGATCATGCCCGCATCTGGCGCGGTGGCGAGGGCGCTTTCGATGAAATGCAGATAATGTCCGCTCGCCTGCAATTCGGCAAGTGTGCCGCGATGACAGGGATCATAGCCGGTGCGCAGGCCGGGTGCTGATCCCGCCAGCTGGGAGATGGCGTCGAAATCACCGCCCGACAGGATAACCGAACCTGCGATCGGCGAAACGCTGGCCCCGAAGCCGGTAACGATCTGCGGAGTAAGCGCCTGCAGGTCTTCCTTGAAATCGAGTTGCAGCAAGGCGTCAGGGTGCACGGTTTCGCTGGCGAGAAGCGCGCAGAGGTCTTCGAGCAGCATCACCTTCGCATCGATCGGCATGCCTTCATTGTCGCGCAGGTAAAGCTGGCGCAGCGCGGCGGCCGAGGTGTCGCGTACCCTGCCTGTACCGGTGGTCTCCCGCTCCAGCGTCCGGTCATGCAGGATGGCGCAACCGTGATCTGCATGAATGACGAGATCGACTTCAATGCTTGCGCCAAGTCGCATCGCCTCGATGATGCGTTCCCCGGTGAAAACGGGGTCGGCTGCGCGGCGGCGGGCACGATGCCATTTGAGCCGGGTCCTGTGGCCATCGCGTTCGATGAAGATCGGCGGGTTCATGTCAGCTCCGGTGGATTGGACGATTATCGCGATAAAGGGTGACGGCGCGGGGCGTGATCCGCACCCCTTGCCCGACCCTGAACAGATCCGGATGGGCGACCATGGATTTGATCCTTGTCCCATCGGCAAGGTCGAGATCGACAAGGCCGTGGGTGCCATAATCCGTCACCCGGTGCACATGCGCATCAGGGGTTTCGGATGTCGCGAGATCGATTGCTTCCGGGCGAATGGCGAGGGTGGCCGGTCCGTCGGAAACCGCAAGCGGAAAGGCAAAGCCGGCGCGCATGAAGCTTCCGTTCGAAATCGCACCCTCGATCAGGTTCATGGTGCCGATGAAGCCGGCGACGAACGGGGTCTGCGGTTCGCGATAAATGATATTGGGCCGGTCGATCTGCTCGGTTTTACCGTTTGCCATGACGACGATGCGGTCTGCCATGGACAGAGCCTCGTCCTGGCCGTGGGTGACGAACAGCGTGGTGATGCCGAGACGCTGCTGGATATCCCGAACCTCTTCCCGCAGCCGCTCGCGCAGATGCTGGTCGAGGCTGGCGAAGGGTTCGTCGAGCAGAAGGATTTTCGGCTCCAGAACCAGCGAGCGGGCAAGCGCTACACGCTGCTGCTGGCCGCCGGAAAGCTGGCTGGTAGTGCGCTCGCCATAACCGGAAAGCCCGACGAGTTCGAGCACCGCTTCCACCTTTTGCCTGATGACGGCAGCCGGAATGCGGCGCAGCTTGAGGCCGAAGGCGAGGTTGTTGAAGACGTTCATATGGCTCCAGAGGGCGTGGCTCTGGAACACCATGCCGGTCGGTCGTCGCTCCGGCGGCAGATGGGTAACGTCTTCCCCGTCGATGGTGATCCGCCCGCCGGTCGGTTGCTCGAACCCTCCGACCATGCGCAGCAGCGTCGATTTGCCCGAACCGGAAGGGCCGAGAAGGCAGACGAGTTCGCCATCTGCGACATCGAGCGAGAAACTGTCGACTGCCTTTGTGCCGCCGGTGAAGGTTTTCGTGACCTGGCGGATGTGAAGTATGGACATGCTGATTTCCTAACCGCCGAAACCGCGGGCGAAGGCGCCGCCACCGATGACACGGCGGGCGAAGATGAGGGCAATGAACGACGGCACCCAGAGCAGAACGGAGAGGACCGCGCCATACTGGATGACCATCTGGTTGTTGATGTAGCTGATCATCAGCACCGGCATGGTTCGGATGCCCGGTGCGCCGAGGAGCCATGCGCCTTCGGTCTCGTAAAAAGTGCTGACGAAGCTCAAAAGCACGGCGGCGACGATGGTTGGTCCCGCCTGCGGCAGGGTCACCGACCAGAAGACCCGGAGCGGGCTGGCGCCGACATCACGGGCCGCCTCCTCCATGCGCCGGTCGACGGCCTGGAAGGCGGCGACCGGAATCCAGATCATGAACATCAGCGTGCCGACAAGCTGGATCAGGACAACACCCCAGAACGTGCCGATAAGGTTGAGCTGCAGGAAAATGGCGGCAATCGCCACGAGCAGCCCGAATTTCGGAAAGGCATGGCCGGCAAGGAAGGAGAAGAACAGGAGATTGCGGCCCGGAAAGCTCATCCGCGCAAAGGCATAGGCGGCGGGAAGGCAGATCAGCGCCGAAAGCAGGGTTACCGCCGTGGTCAGTTGCAGGCTCAATATCAGGGCATTCCACACATCGGCGCGCCCCAGCGTCTGGCCCCAGAAACGGAAACCGAATTGTTGCGGGATCACGTTGGGAAAACGCCAGACCTCGGTGAAGGCCCAGGTGCCGACAACGAGCAGAGGCCCAACGATGACAACAGTGAGAAGGGTGGCGAAGACGATGCCGGGCCAGTCCATGCGCGGCCGCGGCCGTGTCAGGGTTGTCATGTCATTTCCCCTGGTTGCGCGCGACCGAGCGCACGTAGAACAGGCCGAAGGCGATGCAGAAGCCAAAAGCGACGACGGCCTGGGTCATGGCGCCGACGGGATCCTGCACGTCGCGCAACGTGCGCTGCATGAAGGGACCGATCATTTCGGGAGATGCGGGGCCGAGGAGATAGGGCAGGGTGAACGACGAAAAAATGCCGAGCACCGAAAAGGACAGCGCAACCAGAATGGAGTTGGAAATGCGCGGCAGGATGATGTGCCAGAAGACCTGAAGGGCGTTGGCCCCCACGTCACGCGCAGCCTCGACCGACTGGTTGGCGACGCTGCCGAGCCCGGCGAGCAGGATCAGCACCGTCAGCGGAATATTGTCCCAGACAAGACCGATCACCGGTCCCCACGGCGTGAGATAGGGTGTGCGGATCTTCGGCAGATGGACGGCATTGAGCAATATATCCACCATACCGTTCGGGCCCAGAACGCGGATGAAGGCGAAGGCGAGGATGATGGAGGGCACGAACATCGGGAAGATGGCCAGCGCCTGCACATAGGCCGGAAGACGGCCCTGCGAAAAGCGAAGATAAAGCGCGATCGGCAGGCAGATCACCAGCAGGAGCGCCGCGCAGACCAGCGTGGTCCAGAGCGTCACGGCGAGATTGTCGAGGCTGTAACGATCCGAGAAGAAGAAAACATAGCTCGACAGATCGAAGCGGGCTTGACCGTCGGCACCCTTGCGCCAGACCGTGCGGCCGATGGCATTGATGGCGGGCCAGATCACCAGCCAGATCATCAGAAAAACGGGAATGGCGACGAGCAGGAGGCCCACTGGCCTCCTGCCCGTATGATCGATGAGCGGGCGAACCGCTCCTTCTGCAGCCTCGGTCACGCTTTGCGGTCGACGTTCGGAGCGACGTGACGATACCAGCCATCATTGATGGCGGTTTCCCATTTGCCGCCCGGGAAGGTGGGAATGGTCTGCGGGATGATATCGGCGAAGCGCTTGCGCAGGTCAGCCGACACATAGTCCCAGGAAACGCCGGGGAAACCGCCGAGTTCGGTGAGGATGGCGCCCTGGATTTCTTCCGACAGCACGAAGTCCGCGAGCTTGAGGGCGGCATCGCGATTGGCGCCGTTCGCCAGCACCACGGCGCGTGAGAAATCGCCGCAAAGCGCCAGATCCTGGAGCTGGACGAGACCGGTTTCCTTCGGCAGAACACCCTGATCGATGGCCTTGAGCACCTGATCGGACCAGACCGGGGTCATGGTGACGACGCCCTGTGAGAGGAGTTGCAGGGACTGTGTGTTGCCGGAAGAATAGGCGCCCTTGCCATAAAGCGAAGGGGCGATGTCGGTCAGCAGCGCCCATGCCTTGCCCAGAGCCTTGTCGCTGGCTTCCTGGGTGTAGTTGTCGACCGTGAAGGCCTTCGGGTCGAGACCGTTGGCCTGATGGATGGCGCGGCGGACGAAGTTGCCGCCGGAACCGCCCTTGTCGGGACGGTTATAAACGAACTGGCCGGGATTGGCCTTGATCCAGGTGACGAGTTCATCCCAGGTTTTCGGCGCATCCGCAGGCTTCAGCTTGCTGGTGTCATAGGCAAGCAGGACCTGGCTGCCACGATAGGGCAGGCTATATTCGGTGCGGATGGCGAGCGGATTGACGCGCGAATAGTTGGAAAGGCCGGCTTTCGCGATGTTCACATAGATACCGGCGTCGATGGCGCCGGCGGGCAGAAGCGGATCGGCGGTTTCGAAATAATCGGCCTGCGGATCGGTGCCCGTCTGTTTCGCGGCAATGGCGCGCTCACCGATGGCGATGATGCCTGCACCATCGCCGGCATCAACGAGATTGAGCTTCAGGCCGGGATTGGCCGCTTCGAAAGCGGGCTTGATGGTGTTGGACCAGAAATCGAGGATATTGGTATCCGAACTGGTGTACCAGTCGATCGTGCCCGGAGCGGCAAAGCTCATGCGGGGCGCAAGGGCGAGACCGGCGGCGGCGCCCGCGGCGGACATCATAAAAGTGCGGCGTTTCATCTATGTCTCCGATATTTCGGCGCGAGTGGAGCTGCGAAGCGCTGACCCGTCTGGATGGGAAAGGCGCTGGCCGGTCGCTGCACGGCTGTGCATTTTCTGGACGGGCTGGCGGCGGTTCTAATGGCTTTCCTTAACGCTTTCGTGACAGGCGTCGTGGGGCGAGCGCAGCTGTCGGCCTCACCCGCTGCCACGAAAAGATCACGATTCATTCAGCCACAGTTCACCCGGCTGGGCGCTAAATCCCCCCATCCCACAAGGAGGGAAATAAGATGCGCAAGATGATTTTAACCGCCGGACTGATTTTCGGCGCCCTGTTCGGCACCGGCGTGAATGCCATGCCTGTCGGCCAACCGTCCGCACCTTCGGCATCCCATGTTCAGACGGTGGATTATGCCTGCGGACGCGGCTTCCATCTGTCACCCCGCGGTCATTGCCGCCCGAACGGCCCGCCACGTTATGAGCGCGGCTGGGACCGCCGCGATCGCTGGGAAGGCCGCCGGGAATGGCGGGAACGCCAGGCGAGACGGGAATGGCGCGAATGGCGCGATCGCCGGGACTACCGGGATTATCGCGACCGTCGCGACTATTATCGCTACTGATCGGGCAAGGCCCTCTCCAGCCGGGAGGGCCTTTCTTTTATGTGTCGGTCAACTCATGCATCCGTCCCCGGCAGCGCGTCGATACAGCGTCGCATCCGCCGATCATCATGGCCCGCGACAGATTTGCATCCGCGTGAGGAAACCAGGGCCGTAGTTCGGGGTTAGTCCCATATCACCGTTCATGAGGAGGATATGATGGACATGACCAGACGCACCATTCTCACCGCAGGCGCGGCAACGGCCGCCGTCGCAATCTTTCCCAGCCCGCATGTCGCGCGGGCCGCATTGCCTTTGATACAGCCGAAACTTCCCTTTGCTGAGGCCGATCTGGCGCCCGTGATTTCGGCAAGAACGGTTGGCCTGCATTACGGAAAACATCACAAGGCCTATTTCGACAAGCTGAATACGCTTGCGGCCGGTACCCGTTATGCCGACATGGAGCTGGCCAAGATCGTCACGGAATCCGCGAGGTCGAAGGCGGCGGCGGACGTTAAAATCTTCAACAATGCCGCTCAGGCGTGGAACCATGTCGCCTATTGGGACCAATTCGTTCCCGGCGGGCCGAACCGGCCGACAGGCGATCTCGCCGCTTCCCTCAACGAGACCTTCGGAGACTATGACGGCTTCATCAAACGCGCGGTCGATGTGTCCGACACGGTGTTCGGCACCGGCTGGGTGTGGCTGACGCGTGGTGACGACAACAAGCTCGCGCTGATCGGATATGAGGACGGCAACAATCCCGTGGCCGTCGGTCGCCCGGCCTATCTCGGCATCGATATCTGGGAACATGCCTATTACCTTGATTACGAAAACCGCAAGCCCGAACATATCCGAGCCGTGCTCGACAAGCTGGTCAACTGGCGGGTCGTCGAAGAACGGATGAAGGCCTGACGGGTCCCCGCTGCGCAAAACCTGCCGGGATCGCCCGATACCCGGCGGGTTGCCCTGAGGTGCATTTGAGCTACTATGCGCCGATGGCGAGGAGGCCATGTACAAGGAGGGTTCATGATTTACCGGTCTTCAAAAAGACGCACCGTGTTGAAACTTGCCGCGGCGGCGGTGTCTTTCGGCATGATGGGAATGACTGCGAGTGCCGAGGGCTTTCCCGATCGAACGATCACGCTGGTTGTTCCTTTTGCGGCGGGCGGCTCCACGGACGTAGTGGCGCGTGTCATCGCGCAGAAGATGGGTGATGAGCTCGGCCAGCAGATCGTGGTTGAAAATGTCGCCGGGGCCGGTGGCAATCTCGGCGCCGACCGGGTGGCCCGCGCCGACCCGGATGGTTACACGATCCTGATGGGCACGGTTGCCACGCACGCGCTCAACCCGCTCATTCTCAAGACCAAGCCTTACGATCCGCAGAAGGATTTCGCACCGGTTTCGCTGCTGGTGGTGGTTCCGAACGTGCTGGTGGTCAATCCGAAGCTCAACGTCAACAGCGTCGAGGAGCTGATCGCGCTCCTGAAAGCGGAACCCGATAAATATGCCTATGCCTCTTCCGGCAACGGCACACCGCTGCATCTTTCCGGCGAGCTGTTCAAGAGCATGGCCGGCGTCAGCATGCAGCATGTGCCCTACAAGGGGGCAGGCCCGGCGCTCAACGATCTTCTCGGAAACCAGATTTCCATCATGTTCGACAATCTGCCGTCCTCGTCGGGACATATAAAATCCGGCACCTTGCGGGCGCTCGGCGTCACCACCAAGGAGCGGGCTTCGTCCTTCCCGGATCTGCCGACGATTGCCGAAACCGTGCCGGGTTACGAGACCTATACCTGGAACGCGCTCTTTGCGCCCGCCGGTACGCCGGCCGATGTGGTCGACAAGCTGAACGCCGCCGCCAAGAAGGCACTTGCGGATGCGGGCGTTGCCGCACGCATGGCGGATTTCAGCGCCAAGATCGTCGCCTCCTCGCCGGATGAACTGAAAGACCACGTTGCGGCTGAGATCGCCAAGTGGGAACCGGTGGTCAAGAACGCAAATGTGCAGATGGACTGACCGGGAGCGGTAAATCTCCGCTTCCGGTCTGCCGCTGCGTATCCCGTCAGGCTGCGCGGCGGATGATATCGACCTCGGAAATCGTGGCCGCGCCCGGAGCGGCCACGATCATGGCGGCCGGTCGGCTGGTGTGTTATTTTCACATCACTTGCCATAAGGTTGCAAAAATCCGCTTGGCAAGGTCGAGCGGCTCAGCTACAAAACACTTCACCGCGTCAGATCGAACAAAGGGAGGCGTTGCATGACACCAGCATTCATCAAAAACCTCCCGCAAGGTATGTCCCGACACTAGGTCATATCCATTCGCGGCCCGCCTTATGCGCGCCCGACATGCGGTTTTGTTTTCCTTCATAGCCCGATTGATCTGACGGGATCATTCTGTCTTCCCGCCGGGGCTGTGCCATCCAACTTCCGTTTTGAGGACCGGTCGTCCTGTTTCGTGACGCCGGACTGGTTAAAATGTCTCGCAAGAAGCTCGATTTCCGCGCCGATGCCTATCGCCATGTGCTCGGCTTTGTTTTCAACCATTGGAGCCACCGAAAGGCGCTCGTTGGTTTCATCATCGTGCTGGTGGTTGCCAGCACGCTTGCCGAAGTGATGGTGCCGGTCTTTTCCGGCCAGATCGTTGATGCCATTGCCGGGGGTGCCAATGCTGGTGATGGAGCGCTGCGCGCCTTCGTCATCGTCGTGGCGCTTGGCTTTACCAGCGTCGTGCTGCGCTGGTTCATCTTCAACGGCATCATCCGGCTCACCCTGAAGACCATGGCTGACGTCACCAATAATGGCTTCCACAAGGTGCAGCGTTTCTCCACCGACTGGCACGCCAACAGTTTTGCCGGCTCGACGGTGCGCAAGATCACACGCGGCATGTGGGCGCTGGATTCGCTCAACGACCTGCTGCTCGTTGCGCTCTTGCCCTCCATTGTCATGCTGGTGGGCGCCACCGTCGTGCTCGGCAGTTACTGGCCGGTCATGGGCCTGATCGTCGGTCTCGGCTCGCTGATCTATATCGGCGTCACCGTCGGGCTTTCGATGGGTTATGTTTCGCCGGCGGCACGGCTTGCCAATGCCTGGGACACCCGGCTTGGCGGTGCGCTTGCGGATGCGATCAGCTGCAACGCGGTGGTCAAGGCCTTCGGTGCCGAAACCCGTGAGGAAACGTGGCTTGGTCATGTGCTGGTGAAATGGGACAACCGGACGCGCAGGACCTGGAAACGCGGCACGCTGAACGGCACGATCCAGAGCTTCATGATGGTGTCGATGCAGGCGGGCATCCTCGGCACCGGCCTCATCATGTGGCAGAAGGGTCTGGCGACGCCCGGCGACATAACCTTCGTGCTGGCAATGTTCTTCGTATTGCAGGGTTATCTGCGCGATGTGGGTCAGGATATCCGCAACCTGCAACGTGCCGTCAACGACATGGAAGAACTGGTGCTGCTCGACAAGATGCCGCTGGGTGTCGAAGACAGGCCGGATGCCAAACGGATCAATATCGGCAAGGGCGAGATCGTCTTTGATCGCGTCACCTTCCAGTATGGCGCGCACGCTACCCCGCTTTATGAGGACTTCTCGGTCACCATCAAGCCGGGCGAGCGTGTGGGTCTGGTCGGTCATTCCGGTTCGGGCAAGACGACCTTCGTCAAACTCATCCAGCGCCTTTACGACATAATGGCGGGGGCGATCCGCATCGACGGGCAGAACATCGCCGATGTCACGCAGGCAAGCCTGCGCGGCCAGATCGCCATCGTGCAGCAGGAACCCATCCTGTTCCACCGCACGCTGGCGGAAAACATCGCCTATGGCCGGCCGGATGCCTCGCGTCGTGAGATCGAGCAGGCGGCGAAACAGGCGAGCGCCCATGATTTCATCATGTCCCTGCCGAAGGGTTATGAGACCATGGTGGGCGAACGCGGTGTCAAGCTGTCGGGCGGCGAGCGCCAGCGCGTCGCCATCGCCCGCGCCTTCCTGGCGGATGCGCCGGTGCTGATCCTGGATGAGGCAACCTCAAGCCTCGACAGCGAAAGCGAAGTGCAGATCCAGCAGGCGATGGAACGGCTGATGGATGGCCGCACCACGCTCGTCATCGCCCATCGTCTTTCCACGGTCCGGGCGCTGGACCGGCTGCTGGTGTTCGACAAGGGCAGGATTGTCGAGGAGGGCGACCATCAGGCGCTGATCCGGCTCCATGACGGCATCTATCGCCGGCTGTTCGAACGGCAGGCGCTGGAACTGACCAAGGGTCTGGTGGCCTGAAAAACCGGAACGCCGGGGGTATCCTCCCGGCGTTTCCTTCGGAACACTGAACCTACGTCACGAACGCGCCGCTTTGTTCGCGTAAGGGCGTTTTATCCGCAATACCAACAGGATGGTGCACCATGGATTTCAACCCGATCACAAAGCCGCAACGCCTTGTCATCAGGAGAACCCGTATCCATGCCGCATTCCATCACCCTTTCAGACCTCTCGTGGGCAACACCTGACGGTCATCCGCTTTTTTCGAACATCAATCTTCGCTTCGGCCTTGAACGCGTGGGCCTTGTCGGGCGCAACGGTGTCGGCAAGTCGACGCTTCTGAAGCTGATCGCCGGTGAGCTGCTGCCATCAACAGGCACGGTCTCCGTTTCCGGCAGGATCGGCGTATTGCGGCAAAGCGTGCAGGTCGGGGACGACGAGACCATCGCCGACCTGTTTGAGGCGCGCCATGCGCTGCAGGTGCTTTCGCGCGCACAGGCGGGAATGGCCACGCTCGAGGAACTCGGCGATGTCGACTGGATGCTGGAGGAGGCGATTGCCGATGCGCTGGCCGGGGTCGATCTCGATGCATCACCGGCCACACCGCTTTCCGCGCTCTCGGGTGGGCAACGCACACGGGCAGCGCTTGCCGCACAGATCCACGCCGCGCCGGATTTCCTGATCCTTGACGAACCGACCAACAATCTCGACCGCGACGGTCGCATCTTCGTTGCCGATTTCCTGACGGGTTGGCGCGGCGGCGCGATCGTCGTCAGCCATGATCGCGAACTTCTCGAGACGTTCGATGCCATCGTCGAGATGACCTCGCTCGGCGCCGCCCGTTATGGCGGCAACTGGAGCCAATACCGCGCGCAAAAGGCGTTGGAACTGGCGGCTGCCGAGCATGACCTTGCCAGTGCTGAAAAGCGCCTGTCCGAGGTCAGGAAGAAGTCGCAGGAGACGTTGGAACGCAAGGCGCGCCGCGATGCGAAGGGTGCCGCAAAAGCGGCAAAGGGGGACATGCCGCGCATCTCTGCCGGTGGCATGAAAAGGCGTGCTGAAAAGACGAGCGGTGAAAATGCCAATCTCGCCAGCCGCCTGAAAGCCGAAGCGACGGATGATTTGCGGACGGCGCGCGAAAGGATCGAAATCCTGCAGCACGTCACCGTCACCCTGCCGCCCAGCGGCCTGCACGCGACGAAAACCGTGTTGAACCTGCAAAAGCTGACTGCGGGATACTCCGTCGAAAACCCCGTGCTTGCGGACCTGTCCTTCGAGATCACCGGTCCGCAACGGGTCGCCGTCACCGGTCCGAATGGATCGGGAAAAACGACGCTGCTATCCGTGATAACAGGGGATTTGCCACCTTTCGCAGGAAGAGTTCACCTCGGTGTCAACGCGGCGTTCCTCGATCAGCAGGTCAGCCTGCTGGATGCGACGTTGTCGATCCGCGAGAACTTCCTCAAGCTCAATCCGCAATCGGGGGAGAATGCCTGTCGGGCAGCGCTTGCACGCTTCATGTTCCGCGCTGACGCTGCCTTGCAGAATGTCGGAACACTTTCGGGCGGGCAGATGCTGCGTGCCGGCCTTGCCTGTGTCCTCGGTGGTCCTCAGCCGCCGCAATTGCTGATTCTTGATGAGCCGACGAACCATTTGGATATCGATTCCATTGCCGCCGTGGAGGCGGGTCTCAGGGCCTATGACGGCGCCTTGCTGGTCGTCAGCCATGACGAGGCGTTTCTCGCCAGTATAGGCATCGATCGGCGGCTGGAACTTGGAGCCTTATCTGATGGGCCTCAGTAATTCACCGTCACGACGACCGTATCGGCGTAATTTCCCGGTGCCGGTGTGTTCTGCGCCGGCACGCGCCCATAGACGGTCAAAGTCTGCAGGCTGCCGTTTCCCGTGCCGGTGGCGATTTGCCCGGCGCCGCTTCCCCACACATTGGTGCGACCTATGTCGCGATAGAGACCGTAGATGATCGATGATGCACCCTGCACCATCTGGCGTGCGGCGGGCGGGCTGTTGCTCAGGCCGCCATTCAGCGCCACGCTGTAGTTCAGGCCATTGGTGCAGGTGAGATTGATGGCGCCGTTCGCATCGACCGCCGTGTTGAGCACGCCGTGACTGCCGAAATCAATGTTCTGGGCCGAGATGATGCAGGTGGGTGCCACCGCGGCACTCACGGTGAAAGGCACCTGCGTGGGGTTCTGGGTCACGGAGGAACAGCTCGGTGCGATCAGGGTAAAGCCCGTATAGGTGAAGCTGGTCTCGCCGCCGGCAAAGCTGGAGAGATAAAGGCCGCGCGCCGCAGAGGCCTGACCCGCATTGATCCTGCCGTAAACCGTGCGGGTCGTGGTGTTGATCAGCAGTGGCAGCGCCATATCGATCGGCGGCGGCGAGCCGAGCGCCGGCTGGGTGACCGATCCCCAGGAGGTCGTTCGGGCGGAATTCTGATAGAGCTGGTAATTGAGGATGTTGCTGCCCTGGAGCATCCGGCGGATGCCGCCCGACTGGCCGCCGCTGCCGGCATTGATGTTGGGGCAGATGCGAATGGAAAGCGCCAGCGACAACGGGTTGTTGCAGGTCACCGACAATGTCGCCGTGCTGTCCACGGCTGCGCCGCCTGCCAGGTTGACGAAGCCGAAATTCATGTCCGACATGCTGAAGGTGCAGCTTTGTGCCAGAACCGGAGAGGCGGCGAAAGAGGCGGCGATGGCAAGTGCCGCGCGGGTCAGGACCTTCATTGAACGCTCCTGCAGAGGGTTTCGAGAGTGGCGCGCTGAGCGCCTGCGGTGGGAACGGTGATCTCCGCCTCGCATTTTCCCTTAGTGGGCTGCGTGATGTGGAGACGGTGGGTTTCGCCGATATTGTCGAGATAGGCCTGTCCGTCATAGCCGACGATGAACTCGCGCTTGCCGTCGATCGTGCCGGTCGATCCGGTTTCGATGAAGTCGCCGCTCTCGGTCTTCAGCGTCACCAGCGCCACCTGTCCCTCGGTTTCCACCTTGAAATTGACGACCGCGCCGGCTCGCTCGGTTGGCCGAACCGTCTGTTTCGTGTGGTCGATGCGGGCATCGACCGGCAGGTTGCTGGGGTCGAGCGTGATGTTGTTGACGTCATAGGAGCGCAGGTTCGGCAGCAATATCTTGCCGCGGCGGTTCGTTTGACCTATCGGGCGGTTTTCGAGCAGGATATCGACACCGGGTGCGCCCGCATCCACGACGGCGAAGGCGTCATCGATCCGGTTGCCAATAAAGACATCCCCGCCGGCGAGCGCGATCGATCCCTCGATCTGGGCATAGGCCTGTGTCGTGCGGTTGAACTGGTCGATGCCGGCCGAAACGCGTGCGGCGCTGCCGCGATAGCTGCCGGATGCGGAGGCGATATCGTTGCCACCCAATGCGCCGCGCAGCCGCCAGCCGTAACTTCCTTCCGCCTGTTCTTCGGATTTCACGACTTCCGCCGTCAGCGAATATCCATCGGCATTGGAGGACATGCCGGCGGAGCCCGAGACGCCACCACCGAACGACCAGGAGAGACCGGCGAAAATGCCGTAGGAGTTGCTGTCTTCGAGGTCCTTATAGGCGGTGATGAAGATATTGCCGTTTTCACCAAAGGGCCGCGTGGCGGAGAGACCGAGAAGGCGGGATCGGCGCTCATCGAAGGTTTCGAGCTGGGTGTAGGAGAAGTTCAGGCTGGTCTCATCAAATCCGAGCTGCGTGGAAACCGAAATCTGGTCGATGGCGCGCGGCGGTCGCACGCTAAGCAACCCTGAAATCGGCTGGATTTTCGACGTATTGGCCGAGACGGAGGCCATGTCGTTATAGTCACCGAATGCCCGTTGCGATCGCGCGTTAAGTCTCACCCCGAGCAGTTCGGCCTCGACGCTTGCGGAAAGCTGATAGCCGCTTTCGTCGCCGAAATGGCTCGATGCGGCGGAAAGTGCCGCCAATCCATGGGCTCCGAGCGTGAAGACGCCGCCAAGGCCGATATTGTAGAAATCCTCGCCGCCTTCGGCATGGCCTTCGACCGTGAACCCGTCCGATACCCCGTAACGTACCGTTGCCGATCCGAGCAGCCTGTCGTCATAGTCGAAAGACGACGTTCCGTAGTCGCGCCGGGCAAAACCAAGTTCCGCCGAGAAATCGACGAGACCCTTCGCCAGCAGGTCAGGCGAGGTGTAAAAGGGGGTTTCCGACACGATTTCACGTCCGAGCGCATCCCGCACCACCAGTCTCGCATTGCCCGCGCCGCTGATGACGGGAAGATTGGTGATGGAGAAGGGGCCTTCCGGCACATCCTGCGACAGGCGGCGGATATTGTTGACATAGACATCAACCGTGGAGGGCACGGCGGCGGAACCGGCAAATTCGGGCATGGGCATGGTGACGATATCCGGCCGCAGATCGAAATTCCGGCGGATCTGCAGGCCGCCCAGCCGGGTGGGGCGGGTCCAGCTCAGCCCGCCGGTGATCAGGTCGCCGGCCCGATAGGTCGTCAGCGTTTCTTCGTTCGAATAGCTCCAGGTGGTATCGAGGCGCTGGGTGTCGAATTCCGACAGGCGCGAGGTGCTCAGAACCTGGGACGAGGACAATACGCCGAGGGGCCCGAAGACCCGGCTTTCCAGAAGGGCGGAAACGCCGTTGAAGTCGGCGATGTCAGACCATGTGCCACCGCCTGACGAGCCATAGATCGTGTAATTCACCAGACCTCCAAAGTTGCTCGTGGCCTTTTCCTCGGTCTCGTCGTCTTCTTCGTGCGTGCTTTTGCCTGATGCGTCGATCACCTTGTTCGCCCGGGCTGCGATGGGCAGGGTGAAATGTACGGACTGGGTGCTCTCATCGTAACGCGCCGTCACCCCAGGCAGCCGGGAGACATCGATCCAGCCATCCGCACTGACGGCGCTCTCGACCGGGGATATTCCGATGTTCTTCAGCTGATCCGGTTCGATGAGGAGCGATCCGGCGTCGTTTTGGCGAAATGTCGCGATCAGGTCTGTCGAAACATCATTGATGTAGACTTCGAGCTGCAATTGTCCCGCTTCTCCCGCGGCAAAAGAAGGCGCTGCTGCCGCAGGGGGAATATCCTGCGCCATGGAGAAACTGCCCGAAAAAAAGACCGTCAAACCGGCAATCGTCAAAACGGCAAGGTCAGCCGCCCGAGACGCGCGCCGTCGCATTGACGGGGCCGCCTTCGCTGTCTGCCGAAATCTTCAGCGTGCCGCCGGCCTTGCCGCCCGTTGCCGGAACGAGGAAGGTTACGGCGGATTTGCCGAGTACATAACCCACCAGCCCCTGCTGGCGGCCAATTGGCTGGCCATTACCGCCTGACAGTATCAGGTTGGCGATCCTGATCCGCCTCTCACCTGCGTTCGACACCGAGACCCTGTAACCCTTGCCCTGCGGCGTCACCTTCCAGACCGGCTCCGCGTCACCGGTGGAAGCGGGCGAGAAGAAGACGGGTATGGAGTGGCGGACCACCAGATTGACGGTGCCGGATTGCGGTTTTCCCGCCGGTGGCAATTCGTCGACGATGATGCGGTAACTTTCCTCCGCCCTGACGGGTGTTTTGGAGAGCCGGACGATGCGGATGAGATTTTCCGCGCCGCCCTTCAGCTGCGTCATCGGCGGGCTGGCGACGACGTCGTTTACCGCCGTGTAGACATCCTGGCCATTCTGCTGGGTCCAGCGGAAAATCCGGACCTGCACGTTGATCGGGGTTTTCGCATCGTTCCAGATGCGAAGGCTGGAGGCCGCTGTCGGGGCCTTGAGATCGAGAAGAACGGGGGCGACCCGTAAGGATGCAGCCTGTGAAGGCGAGACACTCAAACCGGCAAAAAACGCAGCCGCTAAGGTAAAAAGACGCATGCGCGATCCTCCCTATGGCGATCAGTAATTGAGCGTGGCCGTCACCGTATCGGTATAGACGCCGACCGCAGGTGTCGTCTGGGCAGGTACGCGCCCAAAGACAGTGAAGTTCTGCGGTGCCCCGGTTCCCGTGCCCGTTTGCCGGTCCGTTCCCACGGTATTGCCCCATACCGTGCTATGTGCCGCAGTCGTATAAAGCGAGTAGGAAATGGTCGCACCCGCAGTCGACGTCATCAGCCGGTTGGCAACCGTCGCTCCCGAGCCGGCGCCGGCGCTGAGGCCGAGGCTGAAGGGCGTGCTAGCAGTGCATTGCACGACGATCTGGCTGGTGACGTCGATCGGGGCGCCGATCACGCCATTGGTCCCGAAATCGAGATTGCCAGCCGAATTGATCTGGCATGCCGCCTGAATGGTGATCTGGACGTTGAAATTCGTCGTGGCGACCTGCGCAAGGCCCGATGCCGGTGTGAGAACCAGTGCCGCCAGCGATAACAAGTAGCTTGATGTCGAAAACCTCATGCTGCCTCCCCAAGCTGTCGCGCTGCCGATTTGTCCGGAGCGCGCCATCTAATCACGCCAATAACGGGTAATTAGAATGATCTAATATTCGCGCTGATTTGGTTAATAAATCCTTAACGGGGGAGGTCCGAAAAACCAGTGGCTGAAACATGCCGGTTACCACAATCGAAAGTATAGGTGCGTGGGCAGATCCGGAGCTCGGGATCGATGCAAATCCCGTCTACGGGTTTTTTACTGAAAAGCACCATCTTGTCAGCCGGCCCCTGTTGGCGTACTCGAAATCGATAGAAACCCGGGCCGATGAGCAATACCGTTGGGTGGCGCTCGGTATCGGCTCCATAGACACCATGACGTTGGGATTGCGATGAACCTTTACCTGGATTACCTGGCTGAAATCAAAAGCAGAGAAACACTGGGTCTCGCACCCAAACCCATTGATGACGGTGCGCTGACGGCCGAGATCATCGAGCTCATCAAGGATGCCGGCAGCGAATACCGCGCCGATGCGCTGAAGTTCTTCATCTACAACACCCTGCCGGGCACCACGAGTGCTGCCGGCGTCAAGGCTGCCTTCCTGAAGCAGATCATCCTCGGTGAAATGCTTGTGCCGGAGATCACGCCTTCCTTCGCTCTGGAACTGCTGTCGCACATGAAGGGCGGCCCGTCGATCAAGGTGCTGCTTGATGTCGCGCTCGGCAACGATGCCGCGATCGCTGTCAAGGCGGGTGACGTGCTGAAGACCCAGGTCTTCCTTTACGACGCCGACATGTTCCGCCTGCGCGACGCCTACAAGGCAGGCAGCGCCATCGCCAAGGACGTTCTGGAAAGCTACGCAAAGGCCGAGTTCTTCACCAAGCTTCCTGATGTCGATGACGAGATCAAGGTCGTCACCTTCATCGCCGCCGAAGGCGATATTTCCACCGACCTTTTGTCGCCCGGCAACCAGGCGCATTCGCGCTCCGACCGTCAGTTGCACGGCCAGTGTATGATCTCGCCGGAAGCGCAGGCGGAAATCGTCGCGCTGCAGCAGCAGCACCCCGACAAGCGGGTGATGTTGATCGCCGAAAAGGGCACGATGGGCGTCGGCTCGTCGCGCATGTCGGGCGTCAACAACGTGGCGCTGTGGACCGGCAAGCAGGCCAGCCCCTATGTGCCCTTCGTCAACTACGCGCCGATCGTCGCCGGCACCAATGGCATTTCGCCGATTTTCGCCACCACCGTCGATGTGACGGGCGGTATCGGCGTCAACCTGAAAAACTGGGTGAAGAAGCTCGGTGAAGACGGCAAGCCGATCCTCAACAATGACGGCAATCCGATCCTCGAGCAGAAATATTCGGTCGAAACCGGCACCGTTCTGAAAATCGACGCCAAGAACCGCAAGCTGCGGGACGAAGCCGGCACCGAACTGGTGGACCTCGCTTCTTCCTTCACACCGCAGAAGATGGAATTCATGAAGGCCGGCAGCTCCTATGCCATCGTCTTCGGCAAGAAGCTCCAGACATTCGCGGCTCAGACGCTCGGCGTCGAGGCGACCCCGGTCTTTGCACCGAACAAGGAAATTTCGATCGATGGCCAGGGCCTCACCGCCGTCGAGAAGATCTTCAACCGCAATGCCGTCGGCGTCACCCCCGGCAAGGTGCTGCATGCCGGCTCGGACGTGCGCGTCAAGGTCAACATCGTCGGTTCGCAGGATACGACCGGTCTGATGACCGCGCAGGAACTGGAAGCGATGGCGGCCACCGTCATTTCGCCGCTGGTTGACGGCGCCTATCAGTCGGGCTGCCACACCGCTTCCGTGTGGGACAAGAAGGCGCAGGCCAACACGCCGAAGCTCATGTCCTTCATGCACAATTTCGGCGTCATCACCGGCCGTGACCCGAAGGGCGTCTATCATTCGATGACGGACGTGATCCACAAGGTGCTGAACGACATTACCGTGGACGATCGGGCGATCATCATCGGCGGCGACAGCCATACCCGCATGTCCAAGGGCGTGGCCTTCGGTGCTGACTCCGGCACCGTTGCGCTGGCACTGGCAACGGGCGAAGCGACCATGCCGATCCCGCAATCGGTCAAGGTTACCTTCAAGGGCACGATGCAGCCTTACATGGACTTCCGCGACGTGGTGCATGCCACCCAGGCGCAGATGCTTCAGCAGCACGGCGACAACGTCTTCCAGGGCCGCATCATCGAAGTCCACATCGGCACGCTGCTCGCCGACCAGGCCTTCACCTTCACCGACTGGACGGCCGAAATGAAGGCCAAGGCGTCGATCTGCATTTCCGAGGATGAGACGCTGATCGAGTCGCTCGAAATCGCCAAGTCGCGCATCCAGATCATGATCGACAAGGGCATGGACAATGCCGCCCAGACGCTCAAGGGCCTGATTGACAAGGCGGATCAGCGTATTGCTGAAATCCGCTCGGGCGAAAAGCCGGCTCTGAAGCCGGACGCCAACGCGAAATATTTCGCTGAAGTTGTCGTTGATCTCGACGTCATCAATGAGCCGATGATCGCCGATCCTGACGTCAACAACAACGACGTCTCCAGACGCTACACGCATGACACGATCCGTCCTGTTTCCTATTATGGCGCAAACAAGAAGGTCGATCTCGGTTTCGTCGGCTCCTGCATGGTGCACAAGGGCGACGTGAAGATCGTTGCGCAGATGCTGCGCAACATGGAAAAGACCGAAGGCAAGGTGGAGTTCAAGGCGCCGCTCGTCGTTGCCGCACCGACCTACAACATCATCGATGAGCTGAAGGCGGAAGGGGATTGGGAAATCCTGCAGAAATATTCCGGCTTCGAATTCGATGACGTCAACCCGAAGACCTCGAACCGCACCGAATACGAAAACATCCTCTATCTGGAGCGTCCTGGCTGCAACCTCTGCATGGGCAACCAGGAGAAGGCGGCAAAGGGCGATACGGTTCTCGCAACCTCGACCCGTCTCTTCCAGGGCCGTGTCGTGGAAGACAGTGCCGACAAGAAGGGTGAATCGCTTTTGGCTTCCACCCCGGTCGTGGTGCTCTCTGCAATTCTTGGCCGCACGCCGAGCATTGAAGAGTATCGCTCTGCCGTCGAAGGGATCGACCTGACGAAGTTCGCCCCGCCGAAGACGACGCCGATCGATTCCCAATCGGTGCACTACTAAGCATCGGGTTTCGCAGGCTCCAGCCTGCGAATGCGGTCCAGCCGACCGGCATTACATGAGTGAACGCAGCGGAAAGTGATTTCCGCTGCGTTTTCATTTGCGTGGAGATGATTTTTTATAATTTGCTGTAACGGCAAAAATGCGTTTTGCATGCCGAATTGTCAGCACTTGCATGGCTCGGGTAACACTTCATTTAGTGATTTTGTGAAATCTAAAATACGCAGGTTCCAAGGGTTGATCCGGAGCCGGTAGAACAAGCAGAGCTACCCTTGAATTGCCCCGGCGGCGGTTCAGAAGGCATCCGCTTGTCGCCCTATGAGGAGGGGCAACAGCTACCCGCGATGTTTCATCATCTGGTTCCCCGGCCTGCCTTATGGGCGGCGGGAGAGCGCTTGCCTTGAGGCCATTCATGTCTTTCCTGAAGAATACCAAGATAAAAACGAAGGTCGTTTTTGTCATCTCGTTGATGAGCCTGATGTCGCTTTCCGGAATAAGCTATGTCAGCCTGCAATATAAGAGCACCGATACCGTCTATAGCGATTTCATCGGCCATGAGGCCCTTGCTGCGGTGCTAAACGCCAGAACCAGCGGCAATCTCAATGCGCTCGGCATGCAGATGCTGCGCGCCAGCCTTAACGATCCGGCGAGCAGCGATTTCGAAGCCGCGGTCAAAACCTTCAGGGCGGATCGCAAGCAGCTCGAAGAGCGCCAGAACAAGATCATGGAGCTGGTGCCGGCACGCACGGATGCCGCCCGCGACATCCTCAAGGGTGTTGTCGAGGTCGAGGAGATCGGCAACCAGGTCATCACCCTGATGCAGGCCGGAAAGCAGGCCGAAGCGCAGCAGATGGCGCTCAACGTTCTCAGGAAAATAACCGAGGTCTCGCCGAAGATCAGTGCGGGTAACGAGCAGCTCATCCAGGTCATGAATGACGGCAGGGAGCGTTTGACTGCTAGCACCAACACGACGATCTGGACGGGTCTCATCACCCTCGCACTGGTGTCTATCGCCCTGATCGCACTTGGTCTGTTTGTCTCGTCGCGCGGCATTACCACGCCGATTGCGCGGCTTCGCGCCCGCATGGAAGCACTCGCCGCCGGTGATACCGCAAGCGAGATCGACGGCATGGACCGCCGGGATGAAGTCGGCCAGATGGCCGCCACCGTCCAGGCCTTCCGCGAGAACGCCATCGCGCGCGTGCGGCTGGAGAATGAAACCGAAGCTAACCGGTCCATGTCCGAAAAGGATCGGATCGAACGCGAAAGACAGAAGGCGCAGGAAGCCGCCGACGTTCAGTTCGCCGTCAACAATCTCGCCACGGCGCTGTCCAGGATCGCTGAAGGTGACGTGACCTACCGCATTGCCCAGCCTTTCGTGGTGAGCCTTGACGGTATTCGCGGCGACTTCAACAGGGCTGCGGAACAGCTGCAATCGACGCTGACCCAGGTGGCGCAGAATGCACGCGGTATCGATGCCGGCGCCAACGAAATCAGATCGGCCGCGGACGATCTGGCCAGACGCACGGAGCAGCAGGCTGCGGCGGTTGAAGAAACGGCTGCGGCTCTGGAAGAAATCACCACGACGGTGAAGGACTCCACCAAGCGGGCCCAGGAAGCCGGCCACCTCGTTGGCCGCGCGAAAATCGGTGCGGAAAAATCCGGAGAAGTGGTTCAGAAAGCCGTCTCCGCAATGGAGCAGATCGCGACCTCCGCCAATGAGATTTCCAACATTATCGGCGTCATTGACGAGATCGCCTTCCAGACCAACCTTCTGGCGCTGAATGCCGGCGTGGAAGCGGCCCGTGCGGGCGATGCGGGCAAGGGCTTTGCCGTTGTCGCGCAGGAGGTTCGCGAACTGGCGCAGCGTTCGGCCAATGCGGCCAAGGAGATCAAGAACCTGATCACGACGTCGAACGGGCAGGTTCAGCAGGGCGTGCAGCTGGTTGGTGAGACCGGCAAGGCGCTGGAACTGATCGTGACGGAAGTGCAGGAAATCAACCGGCACGTTGCCGCCATCTCAGAATCGGCTCAGGAGCAATCCTCCGGCCTGCAGCAGATCAATACGGCTGTGAACCAGATGGATCAGGACACCCAGAAGAACGCCGCCATGGTGGAAGAAAGCACGGCGGCAAGCCACGGCCTCGCCCGCGAGGCATCGTCGCTCAACCGGCTGATTGCGCAGTTCAAGCTCTCTGAATCCGGTTATGCGGAAACCTCTGCACCCATGCGCACGGCATCGGCGGCCGACAGGCCGGCCGCTTCGCCCGCCCGCGCTCTCGGTGGAAGAATCAGGGCTGCGTTTTCCGGCAATGCCGCGTTGAATACCGCAGCGGACAACTGGGAGGAATTCTGATCCTCAATCGCTTTCAGCCCTTGCATCCGGCGGGGCGGTGAGGGCATCGCTTCAAACATGGACACCGGGGATCAGGGTTTGGGCTCTGATCTCCGGTCTGCGTTTTACCTGCGTCGGCCCTGGGCCGCCCCCGTTCTTTGCCTTTTGCGTTCACGCCCGCTAGGTTCATCGCAACTGTCTGCAATGCGCCTCAGGGGGAGCCATGATCGCGGCCTATATCGATGAATTCATCATGTTCTGTGCGGGCCTGTGGATGACGCTGGTGGGGTTTGGTTATCTGGCCCTGTCTAAAAACCCCGCATACCAGCCGTGGGTGGCGCGTCACTTCAAATGGATGGGGCCGATGCTGATCGTGATCGCGATCATTCTGGCCATAGCGTCGTGAGGCTTGAAGTCGTCATGTGCCAGCGCTTGGCCTTTGGCCCATTTTGCGCTAACCAAGAGCCATGATTAAAGCCTCGAGTATCACCTGCATCTAGCTCCCGCCTGAGCGCGAGGAGCATCTGGCGCAAAACCGGTCGGTTTTGCGCCAGGCTTGTGCTTGCCTGAAGGCAAGCGAATGCGAACAGATGCAGTGAGACTATTTCAATGGAAAACTATTTCGAAAGCCCGTTCCGGGGCATGACGCTCGACAAGCAGGTGAAGAGCCCGAACCTCGTGGTCGGAAAATACAGCTATTATTCCGGCTATTATCACGGCCACAGTTTCGAGGATTGCGCTCGGTATCTGCTGCCGGATGAGGGCGCGGACAGGCTGGTGATCGGAAGCTTCTGCTCGATCGGTTCGGGCGCCGCCCTCATCATGGCGGGCAATCAGGGCCATCGCAACGAATGGATCAGCACCTTCCCGTTCTTCTTCATGCCGGAGGTGCCGGAATTCGAGAATGCCGCCAACGGTTATCTGCCGGCGGGCGACACGGTGATCGGCAACGATGTGTGGATCGGTTCGGAAGCGATCATCATGCCCGGCATTACCATCGGTGATGGCGCGGTGATCGGAACGCGGGCACTGGTGACAAAGGACGTCGAACCCTACGCCATCGTCGGCGGCAACCCCGCAAAAACGATCCGCAAGCGGTTTGACGACGATAGCGTCGCCCTGCTGCTCGAGATGAAATGGTGGGACTGGCCGGCGGAGCGGCTAAAAGCCGCGATGCCGCTCATGACCAGCGGCAATGTCGCGGAGCTCTATCGTTTCTGGCGGTCCGATAGCCTCTAGCGGTAAAGATTGCCGGCCCGTCCAAACAGGGCGGGCCGGCGTCCATCACTCTGTCAGGGCGAGGTTGCCGGCAGGCCGCGGTTTGCCGTTGCCGACCGGATGAAGGGTTGCCGCTCCAACTCCGACCTCTGTTGCGCCCGGCGCAGATGAAGCAAGTCCTTGCGTGTGACAAGACCGACGAGACTGTTCGAAGACCTGTCGACAATGGCGATCCTGCCGGTATCGGCGCTCAGCATCAGGTCAGCGATCAAACCGACCTGGTCGTCTTCATGCCCCACCGGGACCTCACGATCAGCGAGCTTGTCGGCCAGCGTCTCTTCCTCATTTGGCGGCTCCTGTTGCCAGGAGAGGATGTCTGCCCGCGATACAAGCCCCACCAGCTTTCCCTCAGGCTGCACGACCGGATATGTCCGGTGCGTCTCCTGTGAAGCGGTGAAAAATGAAATCGCCTCCGATACCGTCATCGCGGCGGGAAGGGTGTCGACCCTGCGGATCATGATCTCAGAGGCCCGGGTCAGTTCGAAGGAATCGATCGCATATTCGCGCGTGATGTGCTGGCCGCGCCTGGCGATCTTTTCCGTCAGGATCGAGCGCCGCATGAGGAGGACGGTGACGGAATATGCGGCCACCGTGGCTATCATGAGCGGGATCGCGGTGCTGAGATCACCGGTGATTTCGATTGCGAAGAAAATCCCGGTCAGCGGCGCGCGCATGGTTCCGCCCATCATCGCCGCCATGCCAAGCAATCCCCAGAGAGCGGGTTCGCCAGGCAGGAACGTTCCGGTTACATAGCCCAACGATCCACCCAGAATGAGGAGCGGCGCCAGCACGCCGCCGGATGTGCCCGATGACAGGGCGATGAGCCATATTCCGGACTTGACCAGCAGAATGGTGACGACGGCCTGCATGGCGAGATTGTTGTTGAGGAGGTCGGCAACGATGTCGTAACCGACGCCGAGCGCCCTCGGCTCCATCAGGCCGCCGAGGCCGACGGCGAGACCGCCGAGAGCGGGCCACCACATCCAGTGGATCGGAAGTTTTTCGAACAGGTCTTCGATCTTGTAGAGCAATATGGTCATCAGCCCGGACTGCAATCCGGCGAGCACGCCAATCAATATGCAGGGTGCAATCCCCCACCACGGCAGGTCATAACCGAAATTCGCGGGAAACAGGGGGCCCGCGCCGAAGAAGAACGGCCGCCAGCTGATGGCAACCGCCGCGGCGACTGCGACCGGTATGAAGCTTCTGGGCTTCCATTCGAACAGCAGCAGTTCGACGGCCAGCATGACCGCGGCGATCGGCGAACCGAAGATCGCCGTCATGCCGGCGGCGGCCCCGGCCACGAGCAGGGTTTTGCGTTCCGCGCTGCTCATGTGGAAACATTGGGCGAAGAGAGAACCGATCGCGCCACCCGTCATGATGATCGGGCCTTCGGCGCCGAAAGGGCCGCCGCTGCCGATTGAAATGGCCGAGGAAAGCGGCTTCAACAGCGCCACTTTCGGCGACATGCGGCTGCCGCCGATGAGGATGGCCTCGATCGCTTCCGGAATGCCGTGCCCGCGGATTTTTTCCGAGCCGAAACGGGCCATCAGGCCAATGACGATCCCGCCGAGAACCGGTGCCGCGACCATCCACAGGGAAGGATGTATCTCCGCGAAACTGACATCCTGCGTGCTGAAGCGGCCAAGCCAGACGATGTTGGTGACAAGCTGGATGAGGCTGACGAGAAGCCGGGCGGCAAGGGCGCCTAACGAGCCGACGATGGCCGCCATGACGATCAGCAGCAGCACGCGTTTGTCCGTCGTGAAATCTCCAGCCTGCCGCCGTGGAAAACCGGTGCCGAATTGGTTTGATCTGGGAGACGAAGAGGGTTGGGTCAACGGCGTATCCTTGCGTGCACGAAAACAGTGGCGCGACAAATATGTCGTAATACGATATAAATCAACCGGTTTGTGATCCGTCAAATATCCTGCGATGTTCATTCGCGGACAGCCGGGCTAAAGAGCAATGAGAGGCGACCAGCATAAGGGCTTGCGAAATATGACATTACCCACCCAGTCGGAGTATGAGGCGCTTGCCGTCTTTCGCCATACCCTCAAGAAATTCATGGATTTTAGCACCTCGGCCGCGCAGGCCGCCGGCGTGCCGCCACAGCAGCACCAGGCGCTGCTCGCCATCAAGGGGCTGCCGCAGGGTGAGGTCATGACGGTCGGGCTTCTTGCGGAGCGGTTGCTGATCGCGCCGCATTCCGCAACGGAACTCGCCGGGCGTCTGTTGAGTGGCGGTTTCATCACGCGCGAAGCAGACCCATCGGACCGGCGCCGCCAGACATTGCAGCTGACGGAAAAGGCCGAACAGGCAATGGCGCATCTGAGCGCCATCCACCTGACGGAAATCCGCGAAATGGCGCCGCAACTGATCGCCATACTGAGCGAGCTTGGAAACGTGAAGAACGCTTAGAGAGAAAGATAAGCTTGCCATCGAGGGCGCCGGTTCGACCGGCGCCCCGGAGCATGATCAGGACAGATGATGCGGCTTCTGCAGCCCATAGACGGGTGTCTTAAGCCCCGCCTGTCTGGCTTTGAGCTGAAGCGACAGATATTGCGAATAATGGCGAGACTGATGCAGGTTGCCGCCGTGGAACCACAGGGCGTCCTGCCGGGTCGGCTTCCACATGTTGCGCTGCTCGCCCTTCCACGGGCCGGGATCCTTTGTCGTGTCGGAGCCGAGGCCCCAGCATTTGCCGACCTTGTCCGCCACCTCGCGCGAAATGAGGTCCGCCGCCCAGCCGTTCATCGAGCCGTAACCGGTGGCATAGACCACCAGATCGGCGGGCAGTTCCTTGCCGTCCTTCAGCACCACCGCATTTTCGGTGAGATGTGAGACGTCCACGCCGGATTTCAGCTTGATCGAGCCGTCGATCACCAGATCGCAGGCGCCGACATCGATGTAATAACCCGAGCCGCGGCGCAGATATTTCATGAAAAGACCGGACTCGTCATCGCCGAAGTCGAGCATGAAACCGGCCTTCTCCAGTGCCGCATAAAAATCGGCATCCTGTTCGCGGATCCGGTTGTAAATCGGAACCTGGAATTCATGCATGATCCTGTAGGGCAGGGAGGCGAAGATGAGGTCGGCCTTGCGCGTGGTCATGCCGTTTGCAACCGCGCGTTCGGAATAGAGATCGCCGAGGCCGATCTCCATCAGTGAGTCCGATTTGACGATGTGGGTAGAGGAACGCTGCAGCATGGTGACATCAGCACCCACTTCCCAGAGCGCCGCGCAGATATCATGCGCCGAGTTGTTGGAGCCGATCACCACGACCTTTTTGCCGGCATAGGCGTCCGGGCCGGGATGTTGCGAGGAATGCTGCTGTTCGCCCTTGAAGACATCCTGCCCGGGGAATTTCGGTACATTGGCCTTGCCGGACATGCCGGTTGCCAGCACCAGCTGTTTCGGTCGCAGCACGACTTCCTTTCCGGCACGATCGACAACCACCGTCCATTCGCCGGTCGTCTCGTCATATTGCGCCGATTTGCAGGTGGTGGAGCCCCAGTAATTCAGCTCCATGACCCTGGTGTACATTTCCAGCCAGTCGCCCACCTTGTCCTTGGGTGTGAAGACCGGCCAGTTTTCCGGGAAAGGAATATAGGGCAGGTGGTCGTACCAGACCGGGTCATGCAGGCAGAGCGATTTATAGCGCTTGCGCCAGCTGTCGCCGGGCCGCTCGTTCTTTTCGATGATGATCGTCGGCACACCGAGCTGGCGAAGGCGCGCGCCAAGCGCGATGCCGCCCTGTCCGCCGCCGATGATGACGACATAGGGCTGCTCCGCATAACCGAGTTCCGCGGCCTCGGCCTCACGTTTTTCCTTCCAGGTCCGGCGGCTGCGATCGTGGCCGTGTTCCGCGCCCATCGGCCGGCGAATGCCCTTTGGTTCCTCGTGGCCTTTCAGTTCGCTCATGGTGGTGAGCAAGGTCCAGATCAGCCCGTCCTTCAGGCGGATATGGCCGTAACCACGGGCGACGCCAGTCTCGAACTCGAACCAGCCTTCGGTGACGCCGCCGCCTTCAGAGGCCTGCTCCTTGACATCCTGCACGAAGCCGGAGGGCTTGATAGCGGCGAGCTGGCTGGCCAGCATGTCGTGGATCTGTTCGCGGCCCTCCAGCGTCTTCAGGTTCCAGGTGAAGGTCACGAGATCGCGCCAGTAACAATCGGCCTGAAACAGGTTGACGGCGGCGTCTATGTCGCCGGCTTCAAGCGCATTGCCGAGCTTCGAAAGAACCGTGTCGATTTTGGTGGCGGGACTGACATCAAGCATATTCATCTCCTCCATGGTGCTTGGTCTGATGGCGGAGCGGCGGTGTCGCCGCTCCGAAAGCCAATGCCTGCGCCTGCCGGGCTCCTCTTCCCGGCAGGCGCAGGCGAAAAGCCTATTTCGAAAGATCGATCAGGATTTTCAGATGCGTGCCGGCGGGGTCGAGCAGGGCATCGAAGCCCTCGGTCACTGCCGTATCGAGCGTGATGCGTTTGGTGACGATCTTCGTCGCCGGCAGCAGGCCGGAGGCAATGAGCCGGATGACGCGCGGCCAATAATGGGTTGGATAGGCCCAGGAGCCCTTGATCTCCAGATCACGGAACGTCACCTGGAACCAGTCGATCGGGTTTTCATGCGGATGCAGCCCGGTTTGCACGACGACGCCCTGCTTGCGCACGGCGTCAACGCAGGCCTTGAGCGCATGTTCATTACCCACGCATTCGATCGCCACGTCGCAGCCGACCTTGCCTTCGGTTGCCGAGCGGACGACATCACCGACATTATCGCGCTTGGGGTTGATGGTGATGACATCAGGGATGACGTTGCGGGCAAGCTCGAGGCGGGTATCATTCAGATCGGAGACAAAAAGCTGGGTAGCGCCGGCGGCGCGGGCCGCCAGAAGCGTCAACATGCCGATCGGGCCGGCACCCGTGACCAGAACGCTGTTACCGGCGGTGACGCCGCCGCGATCACAGGCATAAACGGCAACGGCCGCGGGTTCCACCAGCGCCGCCTCTTCGTCGGTCATCTCGTCCGGAATTTTCTGGACGTTATAGTCGTTGACAAGTGCTGCTTCCGCCATGCCGCCGCCATCCCAGCTGAGGCCGACCAGTGCCAGCTGCGTGCTGAGATGGAAAAGGCCACGATCAGCGAAATAATCGCCGGATCGCGGCATGATGAGCGGCTGGATGGAGACGCGGTCGCCGACGTTGACGGAGGTCACACCGTCGCCGATCGCCTCAACCACGCCGCCGAATTCGTGGCCCAGAATCTGTGGGCCACGGGCGCCGGTAAAAGGATGCGGTTCGGTGGGAATGAAGATCGGGCCGTAGCTATATTCATGCAGATCGGTACCGCAGATGCCGACGAAACGGTTGCGGACGAGGACCTGTCCCGGGCCAGGCCGTTTCGGCTCGGCAATGTCTTCGATCCGCAAATCCCTGGCTGCATGAAATCTGAGCGCGCGCATGTTTTCTCCTCGATGGCACTTGATGCCAGAGAAGGTGCAATGCCCATGCCAGGACGGCTTTCTCCACCGAAGGCCTGAAATCGCTGAGTTTTGGGGAAGGCCTGTTTTGCGACCTGCCACAGCTGTGGCGCTACAGCTGTGGCATATGCCTCATCTTCAGTGAGGTTTTCCGATGCCGAGGCGCCGCATGCGGCGATGGAGAGTCGTGCGGTCAACACCGAGCCGGCGGGCGGCTTCGGAAATATTGCCGTTACAGGCGGCCAGCAATGCGCGAAGATCGGTGCCGCGGCTGTCGATCATAGGGATGGAGGATGCGGCGGTGAGCTGTTCCGGAAGGTCCTCCACTGTAATCAGCCCGTCGTCGCAAAGGGCGGCTGCAAAGGCGATCGCATTGTCCAGCTCGCGGATATTGCCCGGCCAGCGGTGGTGCAGGATCGTCAGCCGGGCAGCGTTGGAGAGCGTCAGCGGCCGGCCGGGCATGCCGTGTTTTTCGAGTATCCTGTCGAGAAGCCACGGAAAATCGTCGCGCTCGCTGAGTGACGGCAGCGTCAGGACCGCCGCGTTCAGCCGATAGTAGAGATCTTCGCGGAATGCACCTGTTCGCACCATGTCGTTCAGGGGACGATGAGATGCCGAAATCACCCTGAAATCCACCTTCTGCGGGGTGGAGCCACCGACAGGCAGAACCTCGCCTTCCGCCAGAACGCGCAAAAGCCGGCTCTGCGCCGCAAACGGCATGTCACCGATTTCGTCAAGGAAAAGCGTTCCGCCCTGCGCCTCTTCCACCAGCCCTTTGCGCCCCTTTGCGAGAGCGCCAGTGAAGGCGCCCGGCAGATAACCGAACAGCTCGCTTTCGATCAGCTGTTCGGGAATGGCGGCGCAATTGACGGCGACGAAGCGGCCGGAAACGCCGCTGGCATCGTGAATGATGCGTGCGAGGTGTTCCTTGCCGGTGCCGGTCTGGCCCTGCAGCAGGATCGGCAGTCTTGCGGGCGCGAGTTTTTCCACCTTCCGCCTGAGAATTCGAACCGCCGGGCCGTCACCGCCGATCCTCTCCATCACCGGCTGCGGTCTTGAGTGGGCAAGCGGAACGCTCGACCTGCGCTGCTGCGGTTCGATCGCGTGCGCATAAAGCACGGTCCCGTCCCTGACGACGATGCGCCTGTCCTGCGGCAGGCTGGAGCGGGTGAGGGAGGCAAGCTCATCGAAACCGGCTTCGAAAAACTCTTCCACCCGCTGTCCGAGAAGACGCTCGGGCATGCGCCAGTCGAGCCCCCGCGATGCGGCGAGAAGGCGGGCTGCGGCGTGCGTCATGCCCGTGATGCGGCCGGAACCGTCGACCGACAGGGCCGCTTCCGGGTCGACATCCAGAAATTCGGGCGCACCCGCAAAGCGCAGAACGAGGTCATGCCGGCTGCTGGCCATCAGATTGGCAAGCTCGATCCTCCGCACGGTGGAAGAGACCAAATGGCGGGCCATGTTCTGGCTCGTTTTCAGGATCGGTGAGCTGAGCAGCGAAATATCGAGTACCGCCGTCAGCGCGCCCTGCGTATCGTAGATCGGCGCTGCGGTGCAGGAGAGCGGCGTGTGCGTCACATCGAAATGATCGGTCTGGTGGATGGTGAGCGGCTCGCCGGTTGCAATGCAGGCACCGACGGCACAGGTGCCGGCGCGGGGTTCCGACCATTCCGAGCCCAGATAAAGCCCGGCCTTGCGCAGATTATTGTTGAAGGAGGGATCGCCCAGGAACTCGACCGTCACGCCCTGCCGATCGGAAAGAAGGAGGACGTAATTCTGCTCGGCCACCTGTCGGTAAAGCCGTTCCAGGCCGGAGCGGGCGATGTGCACGAGGTCTTCCGCGTGCTGGCGATGTTCGCGAAGACGTGTCTCGGAAACGATCACAGCTTCGCGCGCCTTGGTTGGATCAAGCTGGTAGGTGTCGAGGCAACGCCGCCAGGATTCCAGCACCACCGCATCCCGGCCGGTATTCCTGCCCTGACCGACGGTCTCGATTTCCTTGATATGATCGGAAAAACCCATAAACCACCGGCTCTCGACAGCCGCCTCCCGTGATTTTTCCGGCGATCATAACCAGTTTTATGAAACCTGGCTAATCTTCCGGCGATTTTTTGGCAGATGGGATCGACTGAACGTCCACCGCCGTCAACCAACACTCAGGCTGCGCGTCTGCAAACGTCGCAACCGGACTTCCATCTGTCTTTTCGCCTGAATGTCACCCCGCCGGATGGCCACTGCCACGCCTTCCACCCAGGCCGTTGCGGCACCGTCATGGTCTCCCAACCGCGCTCGGCATTCGCCGAGCTCCGCCCACACCGCCGAATAGTCGGGATTCTGCCGGATTGCTTCCCGCAGATGGTGTGCGGCGTCCTCGAATTGCCGCGCTTCCATCAGCGCCCTCGCGATGGAAAAGCGCAGGACTGCGCTATCCCTTCCGCTTTCCAGGACCTTTATGAGCTTTTCAATCATCGTTATTCCGTTGCAATGGTGATGCCTGTTGCAAGTCGGTACGACCTCAAGCGCGGTTGAGGTCAAGCGAAGATTTCGGCACTTTCGTGCAGGCGTTTCACTTTGCCATACGGCGCAATGCAACCGGGTCCCATATGTCGTCCAGCGGCCCCTTAAGGGCTGTTCGTGGCGGGATGAGTTGCGGTTCGATGATGGTGACTTCGGGCTCTGCCCGGTTTTCTTCCAAGAGATCGAACCCTCTTTCCAGCATCTGCGCAATATCGGGTTTGATCATGTAGACGGGGAAAGGAAGAAAAGACGCGAAAGGATCATAGTCGAAGCAACCGACGACGATATCACCGAATGCTTCGCCGTCATGGCGCCCCATGAAACGCAGCAACCCCTCGAAATTGATCGATGAATTGACGAAGAAACAGCGGGGAAGGCGGCCTCGGCGGGCAAAGAACCGTTCGAAAGCCAGTTCCGTCATATGCGGCGAATAGCCGGTGATTTCGATATCGTCACCGCCCTCAACGCCGAAATAATCGGCTTTCGCGGCATGAAAACCATCAATACGCTCGCGGCTGGCGTGGTCGTCATGGCCACCGAACAGGATGACATCGTCAGGACCGAGCGGGCCGCCTTTTGCCGCATGGGTAAGGATCGCCGCTGTCAAAATTTCCGCACCGTGCCGGTTGTCGGAGATGACGGAGGACGCAAACTTGCCGGGCAGGTCGATGTTCACATGCGGAAGGGCCGCGCGCGCGCAGACCTGGTGAACGCCATCGGGATCGGTCACGCCGGCGATGAACAGGGCATCGATCGAATAGGCAATCAGCGTCTCGACGGTGCGTCGTTCTTCCTCGGGGTCGCGTCGCCCGGAAACCACCATGGGCGACAGGCCACGTTTGCGGGCTTGCCCCTCGAAGGTTTGCGCCATCGATGAAAAGAACCGGTTGTCATAAACCGGCACCAGAAGCCCGACGAGGCCGGATTTCGAACTTCTGAGGCCGCGCGCCTGCAGGTTGGTGGTGTAGCGCTGAGCCTTGGCGAGCGAGAGTATCTTGTCTGCGGTTTCTTCCGAGATGCGCCGCTTGCGCCATGATCCGTTCAACACCGCACTGACCGTCGAGGCGGAAGCGCCTGATAATATCGACAAGTCATAAATGGTGGCTTTTTTTGAACTTATGCCCGTCACTGTGATCTCCCCAACTGATTCCGATTATTAGAGCACGCATCCCCTTGACGGAAGGGCGCTTCATGTTATGGTTATTGCACCATCGATTGTGCAACTTGGCAATATCGATTGTGCATGATGGTTGCTGTGGGAGTGGCAAGGGAGAGTCTCGAATAAGCGAGATGAGAGATTTTGAACGCGTCCGGGAAAAACGGGCTGCGGGCGGATTTCGTTTGCCGAATTTTTGAGGAGGAACATCAATGAAGAAAATTATTGCTGCGGCGGTTGGTCTGTCGCTGGCGTTGCTCTCATCCGCAGCCTTTGCCGAAGGGCCGAAGGTGGGCGTCGTCGTCAAGATCGGCGGCATTCCGTGGTTCAACGCCATGGAGGCCGGCATCAAGGAGCAGAGCAAGAAGCTCGGCGTCGACGGCTTCATGGTCGGCCCCACCAGTGCCGACCCGGCCCTGCAGGTGCGCGCGATCGAAGACCTGATCGCCCAGAAGGTCGATTTCATCGGTGTCGTGCCGAATGATGCGAAGGTGCTGGAACCCGTGCTGAAAAAAGCCCAGGCCGCCGGCATCAAGGTCATCACCCATGAATCCCCGGAACAGCTCGGCGCCGATTGGGATTTCGAGCTGGCGTCTGCCAAGGGCTTCGGTGAAGCACATGGCAAGCTGTTGGCGGAAAAGATGGGCGGCAAGGGTTCTTATGCCGTTTTCGTCGGTTCGCTCACCGTTCCGCTTCACAATGCCTGGGCCGATGCCGCCATCGCCTATATCAAGGCCAACTACCCTGATATGAAACTGGTCGGCGACCGCTACGGGGTTGCGGAAGACCTCGACAAGAGCCGTTCGACCGCGCTTGACCTGATGTCGGCCAATGCCGACCTCAAGGGTTTCCTTGCCTTCGGTTCGCAGGGGCCGATCGGCGCCGGACGTGCCGTCGAAGAGCGGCGCAAGGATGGCAAGGTCTTCGTCATCGGCCCGTTTTCGCCGGGGCAGGGTGCCAAGCTGATCAAATCTGGCGCGCTGACAGGTGGCTTCATGTGGAACCCGAAGCAGGCCGGAGAGGTCTTCATCACGCTCGCCGACCGTATCGCCAAGGGCGAGACGCCCAAGGCCGGCGACACTATCGAAGGCCTCGGCACCATCAATCCCGAGGGTAACACCATCGTCGTCGATCAGCTTTTGAAGATCGACAAGGAAAGCATCGACAAGCTCGTTTCCATGGGCCTCTGATCCTCCCCAAGGCCGAAGGCGTCGCGCGGGACACATCGCCCGCGCGACGTCCAACCGAAATATGCCGAGCGCCACGTCTGCGATGCTTTCGCGGCGAAAGGAGAGATACGCTATCATGAGCGCAGAACCGCTCCTGTCCCTCAAGAATGTCAAGGTCACCTTTGGCGGCGTGCGCGCCTTGAAGGGCGTTTCCTTCGAGGTCAATCCGGGGGAAGTGCATTGCCTTGCCGGCGAAAACGGCTGCGGCAAAAGCACCCTGATCAAGGTTATTACCGGGGTCTACACGCCGCAAAGCGATGCCGAGCTCTATTTCGATGGCAAGTCCATCACCGCGATGACCCCGACGCTGGCGCAATCGCTTGGCATCCAGGTGATCTGGCAGGATCTGGCGCTGTTCGATGAAATGACGGTGGCCGAAAATATCGGTTTCCAATATGCGGTGAACGGCAGATTTGGGCTGGTCGACAAGCGCGCAATCGAGAAAGCCGCCGAAAAAGCTCTGGCGCGGCTCGGTGTCTCGTTCGATCTCGACAGGCCGCTCAAGGAATTGCCGATTGCCCAGCGCCAGATCGTGGCCATTGCCCGCGCGCTGGTCGGCGAAGCCCGTCTCGTTTTCATGGATGAACCCACCGCATCGCTGACTCAGTCGGAGACGGATTATCTGATCGACATCGTCCGCAACCTCTCAGCGTCAGGTGTCGCTGTCGTGTTCGTTTCGCATCGTCTGGCGGAAGTGCTTGAGATATCGGATCGCATCACCGTTTTGCGGGATGGATCGCTCGTTGGTGTCTTCCCGGTCGAAGGCATGACCCAGTCGCGCGTGACCGAGTTGATGACCGGCCGCAACTTCGATAGCGCCGTCATTGCCGCCGATCACGACGACAAGCCCGTCGTTCTTTCCGTGCGCGGCCTGAGCCGGGCGGGGGAGTTCGAGGATGTTTCCTTCGATCTGCGGCGCGGAGAAACGCTCGGGATCACCGGCCTGCTCGGGGCCGGGCGCACGGAGCTGGCTTTGACGCTGTTCGGCATGCACCGGCCGCAATCGGGCGAAATCCTCATCGATGGAAAGACGGTGGATTTCCATTCCAACCGGGACGCGATCCGGGCGGGTGTTGCCTATCTCTCCGAAGACCGGCTCTCGCTGGGCCTGAACCAGCCGCAATCCATTGCCGACAATCTCGTCATGGCCTCGCTCGACAAGTTGCTGAGCGGCGGTCTCATCTCGCCATCGAAAAAGGCGGATGTCGTTTCCCGCTGGATTTCAGCGCTCGGGGTGAAGATCGGCCTGCCGGAAGATCCGATCCGCACGCTCTCAGGCGGCAACCAGCAGCGTGTCGCGATTGCCAAATGGCTGGCGATCGGGCCGAAAATCCTCATCCTCGATGCGCCGACCGTGGGTGTCGATGTCGGTGCCCGCGCCGGCATCTTCGAAATCGTCCGCAAGCTCGCGGCAGAAGGCCTGTCGATCATCGTCATCTCCGACGAAGCGCCGGAGGTCTATTTCAACACAGACAGGGTCATCCACATGGTCGAAGGCCGCTTCCACGCCACCTATGATCCGCGACGCCTGTCGCTGACCGAACTGGAGGCCGCCATCTATGCGTAGGCTCATCCTCGGACATACGACCGAATTCACCCTGCTTGTCGTCATGGTGCTGCTCTGCACGGGGCTTTCTTTCGCCACCGACCGTTTCCTCACGATATCCAACGCCTTCGATGTGCTGAATGTCTCGGCGGTCAACATCATCTTCGCGGTCGGCCTGCTCGTCGTTCTGATCTCCGGCGGCATCGACATCTCGTTCGCTGTCGCGGCCTCCGTCGTGCAATATGTGACGGTGCTGGTGCTCAATGCGCTCGGCGGCGGCAACTGGGCGGAGGGTTTCATCATCGCCGGCGCCGTTGGCCTCAGCCTCGGCTTCGTCAACGCCTTCCTCGTCTGGCGGCTCAATATCATTTCCATCGTCGCAACCATCTCCACCTTCAACATCTTCTTCGGGCTGTTGATGTTCTTCACCAAGGGCGTGTCGATCTACGATCTGCCGGAATGGCTCTCGACGCGTGTGGTGTTTTACGAGCGCGAAATGCCCGATGGTTCCTGGGTCGAGCTGACGCTGCCGGTCGTCGTCATGATCCTCTGCTGCGTCGCCACCTGGTTCATGATTTCGCGCACCACCGTCGGGCGCAAGCTTTATGCCTTCGGTGACAACCCCGAGGGCGCACGCCGCTTCGGCATCAATATCGGCGCCATGCATTATATTTCCTTCGGCTGGCTTGGCCTGATGGCGGGCATTGCCGGGCTCATGCAGGCGCATTATGCGCAGGAGGTGGTGCCGAACGCGCTTTATGGCCGCGAGCTGGATGTGCTTGCTGCCACCGTGCTTGGCGGTGCGCGGCTTGGCGGCGGCAAGGGCTCTGTCATCGGCTGCGTGCTTGGCGTGCTGATGGTGTCGATTACCCAGAACGGCCTTAACCTGATGGGTGTTTCTCCCTTTGCCTTCAAGATGATCGTCGGCGCCATCATTCTCGTCGCCATCACGCTGTCTTCCACCCGGTTCGACAAGCTTCTGCCGAGTGCGCTTCGCACATCCGCGCAAAAGGGGAGCGCCCAGCGATGAACAGCGTCATCAAGAAATTCAACGCGATTTTCGGGGCCGACATGGCAGGCCCGGTGATTGCCCTCATCGCCGTCATGCTCATCTTCGGAACCGTTGCGGACAACTTCCTGTCACCAGCGACATTCGGTTCGGTCGCTTTCCAGCTGCCGGAGCTTGGCCTGCTGACACTGGCGATGCTGCTGCCGCTGCTGACGGGCGGGATCAACCTGTCCGTCACCTTCGCCGCCAATCTGTCGGGCCTCGCCGCAGCCTGGGTGCTGCAGGCCCATGGCGGGGTGGATGCGCCGCCGAGCGCTTTCCTGCTCGCATGCCTTGCCGCACTTGTCACCGGCGGAGCCGCCGGGGCGATGACGGGAGCGGCGATCGCCTACACCCGCGCGCACCCCATTCTGGTGACGCTGTCGATGATGATCTTCCTGCGCGGGCTGGGCGAGTTTCTCACCCGCGGCGGCGATGTCTCCGGTTTCCCAGCCTATATGGCGCCGCTCGGTCATGGTACGCTTCTCGGCCTGCCGATCCCGCTTCTGATTTTCATCGTCTGCGTCGGCGTCTGGCATGTGCTGTTGACGCGCACCAAGCTCGGCTTCGGGCTGTTGATGATCGGCTCGAACATTGAGGCTGCACGTTATTCCGGTCTCAACACCCGCAAGATCCAGGTGCTCGTTTATACGCTTTCGGGTCTGATGTGCGCAGTCGCCGGCATCATCATGCTGGCCCGTTTCAACTCCGTCCGCGTCGGCCATGGGGAATCCTACCTGCTGATCACGGTGCTGGCGGCCTTTCTCGGCGGCATCAATCCGTTCGGCGGTTTCGGCCGGGTGCTACCCGTCTTCGTCGCGCTCATCGTGCTGCAGCTCCTGTCGTCGGGTCTCAATCTTCTCGGCGCCAACCAGCATCTGGCTACCGCGCTGTGGGGCGTGCTGATGATCGTCGTCATGGCGGCACGCGGCCTGTTTTCCAGTTACTTCGCATCTCTCAGAAAGAAGGTATGACGTGAAGGGCCTCGGTGTTCACGCGATGATGTGGTCTCTGAAATGGGACCATGAAAATGCCGCCCGCGCCATTGCCGGTGCAGCTAGCTATGGTCAGGATTTCATCGAAATCCCGCTTGTCGATATCGCGTCCGTCGATGCGAAACACACGCGCAGCCTGCTGGAGCGGCATGATCTCGGCGCTGTCTGTTCGCTCGTGCTGCCGGAACCGGCCTGGGCTTCTGTCCGTCCGCAAGCCGCTGTCGAGCATCTCAAGGCCGCCCTCGACAAGGCTGCTGCCATCGGGGCGAAGGCGCTGACGGGTGTCACCTATGGCGGAACCAATGAGCGCACCGGTTTTCCGCCGACGCAGGGTGAATATGACAATCTGACAAGGGCGCTCTCCGAAGCCGCCGGCCACGCAAAAACGTTCGGCCTGCAATTCGGCATCGAGACCGTCAACCGTTACGAAAACCATCTGCTCAACTCCGCCGAACAGGCGGTGGCGCTGGTGGAGCGCATCGGTGCCGACAATATCTTCATCCATCTCGATACCTTCCATATGAACATGGAAGAAAAGGGCATTGCCAATGGCATCATCGCTGCCCGCAACCATCTGAAATATATGCATATGTCGGAAAGCGACCGCGGCACGCCGGGTTTCGGCAACGTCGCCTGGGACGAGGTGTTTTCGGCGCTCGCGGCCATAAGGTTCAACGGCGTCCTTGCGCTCGAGGGCTTTGCCGCGATGCCGGTGGAGATGGCGGGCGCGATTTCGACGTGGCGGCCCGTCGCGGCCAGCACTGAGGAGTCCCTGGAGAAGGGGCTGGCCTTTCTACGCGACAAGGCAAATCAGTACCGGATTTTCGAGTAGCCGGTCGTGACACCACTTTTCGAGGCGAGGAGCACCTTGAGTAAAATTGACGATAATGCCGGTGAAATTGCAGGCCTCGCGCTGAAGTGTTTTGCGGGCTCGAATGGCCGGCGCGTGATGATTGCCATTGCCGGCGCCCCCGGATCGGGAAAATCAACTCTTGCCGAATGTGTGGTTGATGCCCTGAACGCAGGCAAAGGCGTGTCCGCTGCGCTGTTTCCGATGGATGGCTTTCACTATGACGATGCCGTGCTTGAGGCGATGAACCGGCGTGCCTTCAAGGGTGCCATCGATACCTTTGACGCCCACGGACTGCGCCATATGCTGGAGCGTCTGAAAGCCAATCAGGACGATGTCGTTGCCGTGCCGGTCTTTGATCGCGCCATCGAGATCGCCCGCGCCGGCGGGCGGCTGGTCCCGCAATCCGTCGATATCATCGTCTGCGAGGGCAATTATCTCCTCGCCAGAGAGACGCCATGGGATCGTCTGAAACCGATTTTTGATCTCACTGTCTTCGTCGACGTCGACGAGGACGATCTGCGTGCGCGGCTGCGGGACCGCTGGCGGAGCTTCGGTCTCGGCGAGGAGGAGATCATCAGGAAGGTGGAGGAGAACGATCTTCCCAATGGCCGCTTCATTACCTCCACAAGCGCGGAGCCTGATCTTCGCATCAGAAACCCGGGGAAAAGCACCGCGTCCTGAGCCCGCCTGAACCACTGCGCCTCCCTATTCAAAGTCAAGCGAAACAGAAAACGAAAGAGACCCCCATGAAACACGGCATCTATTATTCTTACTGGGAACATGAGTGGAGCGCCAAGTTCGGTCCCTATATCGAGAAGGTCGCCAAGCTCGGTTTCGACATCATCGAAGTCGCCGCACACCACATCAACGAATATAGCGACGCCGAACTCGCGACCATCAGGCAGAGCGCGAAGGATAACGGCATCATCCTCACTGCCGGCATCGGTCCATCGAAAACGAAGAACCTGTCGTCGGAAGATGCTGCGGTGCGTGCGGCCGGCAAGGCGTTTTTTGAACGGACCCTTTCCAATGTCGCCAAGCTCGACATCCACACTATCGGCGGTGCTCTGCATTCCTATTGGCCAATTGATTATTCGCAGCCCGTCGACAAGGCAGGCGATTATGCGCGCGGCGTCGAGGGTATCAACGGCATTGCCGATTTCGCCAATGATCTCGGTATCAATCTGTGCATCGAAGTCCTCAACCGCTTTGAAAACCATGTCCTCAATACGGCGGCCGAAGGCGTCGCTTTCGTGAAGGATGTCGGCAAGAACAATGTGAAGGTCATGCTGGATACCTTCCACATGAACATCGAGGAAGACAGTTTCGGCGACGCCATCCGCACGGCCGGCCCGCTTCTGGGGCATTTCCATACCGGTGAAAGCAATCGCCGCGTACCGGGCAAGGGCAGGATGCCGTGGCACGAAATCGGCCTTGCGCTGCGTGATATCAACTACACCGGCGCAGTCGTCATGGAGCCTTTCGTCAAGACAGGCGGCACCATCGGGTCGGATATCAAGGTGTGGCGCGACCTGAGCGGCGGCGCAGACATCGCGAAAATGGATGAAGATGCCCGTAATGCGCTGGCATTCTCCCGCTTCGTCCTCGGTGGCTGATTTGCGATAATATCCTCACCGGGCGGCCGCCATCTGCCGTCGCCCGGTTCGGCACTGCCATCATCTGCGAGTTGAACTGGTCATCGCTTGCGGCTAAAGCTCCAGTGTCTCTTCAGGATCAAGACGATCCGCCCAAGGCCGCTGGTTTCATGATCCCTGTCGCACTGCCATCCGTCGAAGCGCTGCTTCTCCTTGCCTTCCTTCTCGTCACGACCTTCGTCTGGGTCGTCTGGACACTGGGGCTTGTCCTTCGATATGCGGCGGGACGCTGGAAGCGGCCGATGATCCTGCCCTATGGGGTGGTGACCGCTGTCGCAGTTTTCACCCTGTGGCAGATCGGCGATTTTTATCTCCAGATGCAGGCCTATGACAAAGAGAGGGCGGTGCGCTACAGCCCGGAACTCTCGGAGCCGACGCGCCTTGGCCAGATCGATATGCCCAAGGGCACGAAACTCGAATTGTCGGTTGCAGATACATCGGAATCCTTCAATCGCGCCGTGTTTCCGCATCCCGTGCCCGTCGCTGGTATCGATGCCGTGGAGATCGCCCGTTATATCTCGATCAAAACCAACGAGAATTACGAGACGATCGGCTTTACCCCTGACAATATGCGGATAACCGGCAGGGGCGTGACCAGCCAGAGCGGCTGGCGTTGTGACGCGACACAGCCTGTGCAATTCGACCTGAAGCCCGATGGCGGCACATCCGCCTTCAGCACATGCATTCTCGCCGATGGCAATGTCGTTGACGGCATTGCCTTGCCGAAAGGCACGTTCCTGCGGTCCTCCACCGGCAATGTCTATACCGACGGTTTCGTCGATTCAGACAGATGGGTTATTGATACGCCGGAAGGCCAGAGCGTCCGGATCGATAATTTCGATCTTTCGGAGGCAACGCTTGCCCTTGATGGCGAGCGAAAACTCCACGAGGTTAGAAGAGGCGTCCTGTCAAAAGACGCAACGCTTGGAGCGTATCACCATGCCGCCGGTAGCAATATTCGTTATAATCCCCGCCATCTTCGCAATGACTATCCCGGGGCGTGGCTGATAGCTCCGCCTCTGCCTGCATCCGATGCGCCACCGGTTCCGGCACAGGATATCGTGCAGGGCAGAGACGGAAAGCTTCTGGCCGTTCTTACGAACTGAGCCGAGCTGCGGTGAGGTGAGGTGAGGTGAGGTGAGGTGAGGTGAGGTGCCCGCGTTATGGCTGTCCGGCAATTGCCCTACCAGCCGTAACTGAAGGTCAGGCCACTGCCATTGTCGCCATCCTGCACCACATTGGTGTCCGTGTTGCGCCCATACTGGAAAATGCCATAGGCATTGTTGTTGCCATTCTGCTGCAGCGTCGCGGAATGGCCGTTGCCGCGTTGCCGGATGAAGCCGAGATTGCCGCCGCCATTCTGGGCGATGCCCGCCGCATTGCCGCGACCGAGCTGCTTTATGTCGGCATCCTTGAAATTGCGGTAAAGCGAATAGGCGCGCAGCCCGGTCGAAAGCAGGTCGCCATCGGCATTATTGCCGGGTGCGAGATCGAAGGAGATGCGGCCGCCGGCATGGGCAGGTGCTGCAAATCCGAGCGGCGTCAGGCCGCCGACAAGCAGGGTGACGGTGAGAAGTTTCAATATGTTGCGGGCCATTCTTTTCTCCATCTGTCAGCGCCTTGCCGATGATCCATAATCGCATTCCGCAACTGAACCCGACCGGAATTACCCATTCACATCGCGTTCAGTCACTCGGGGCACGCAAAAGAAAAGGGCGCCTGAACCGGCGCCCTCTCAGATGGTAATTTACAGCGTGTGGCGACTTAATCGCCGCTAATCTGCTTCGTGCAACTGAAGCTCTTCCCGTCGATCACGAGATCGAGCACCGCCTTGTAGCGGGCTCCCTTCGCATCGAGCGTCACCGAGCTCAGCAGTTGTGACCGTCCGGCAGCGGCGTTGAAGTCGCCACCCTGGTTGATGACGGAGCTGCCGCTGCCGCCTGATTTTTCGACGTGAAAGGCGTAAGTCCCGCCGGCACCGGTATCACCCTTGGTGACGGCCTCCAGTCTCACCATACCCGCTTGCGGTGTTGCCTTGATCTCGCAGAGCCGCCCATCTGCCGGTTCCTTTGCTGTCGATATGGCGGCAACGGCGCCGACAGGAAGCAGGGCCAGAGCAAGGATTGCCGCCAGGCGGCGCGGGTGTCTGACATTATGGGGCATGGCACGTCTCCCTGATGATCTGGTGGTCGATTTCGATCATTTCACGCCGTGACAATGTCGTTACGGGCAGGCCTGCACGAAGGCCGCGACATTGTCGTTGCCGCCCTGACTGACATTGGCGCTGCAACCGCGGCCGACCTGCACACCGGCGGCGATATTGCCATTGCCGTCCTGCGTCAGGATGGTGGTGTGATTGGAGCCGAACTGGCCGATGCCGGCCACGTTGCGGTTGCCGTTCTGAGTGGTGGAACCGTAATTGTCATGCCCTTCCTGACCGACGGCCGAAAGGTTGTGACGACCATACTGGTGGCCGACGATCCGGTTGTAACCGCCGTTCTGGTAGGTGCGGATACGGTTGCCATACCCTTCCTGCGCGCCGCCGGCAGAGTTGGACCAGCCATATTGTTCGATGCGCACATCATTGGCCATGGCGGGTGCGCTAGCCGAGAGGCCAACGAGAGCAACGAGTGCACTTGCGATGAAAGACTTCCGGATCATGACTGTCTCCTCAGGCGGATGGGACCGCGGTTGAACGTCTTTGTTCTAGACGATCCCATCGGAACGGAAGCTGAAGAGACTATTCAGTCAGAGTTCATGCGCCGGCAGCGGCAGGTTGCTCTTATCCGGCGCGCCGGTCTCAGACCAGGGCCAGAATACGGGCCGGCCCACCCGTTCCGCCACTATGCTTCGGTGCACCGACGATTATGGTCGCGCCCTTGATCGGCAGCGCCTCGAGGTTGTTCAGGCCTTCGATCCCATAACGCCCCGCCGGAAGCCACGAATTGTGAACGGCAAAATCTGCCGAATCGCCCGGGTCCAGCGACAGCGTGTCGACGCCGATGGCCACCGTGTCACGCTCGAGCAGCAGGTCGGTCGCGGATTTGCCGAAACCGGGGAAGGCGAATTTTCCGGCGTCGTCATTGCGGAATGAGGGGCTCTTCACCTTCGTTGCCCAGCCGGAGCGCAAAGCCACGATCGCACCTGCCGGTATGTCGCCATTCGCGGATATCCAGCGCTTGATGTCTTCGGCCTCGACGGTGGAGTTGGCATCCTCTTTCGCGCGGTCGGTGATGTCGATGATGACCAGCGGTGCGACGAGTTTCTGCGGTTCCAGCTGGTCGACGCTCGCGCCGTTGGCACTGAAGTGGAACGGTGCATCGATATGCGTGCCGGTATGTTCGTAGATCGTCAGCTTGTGGAGCTGATAGCCGTCTTTGGCAATCTCGGCTGCCCACTCAAATTCTATGCCCGGTTTGCCATCGAATGTGGGAAATGTGGAATCGTAGCTATGGGTGAGATCGATGACCTGTCTGGGTGATTGCGCCAGTACCGGGGCCGCCAGGCTGCCCGCCGCCATTGCCGTTACCCCGGCCACGGCGCCCTTGAACAGCAGGCGTCGTGACAGCATGTTTCGTTTCACGTTCTCGATCACGCAGATATTGCACATGCCTCAGTCCCTCCATTGAGAATTCCCTGCGCAAGCGTAGCGCAAAGGTGGAGTGACGCAAGGCGGCAGCGTTGCTGATTTTTGACCCGTGTTTACATCGCGGTTTCGGCAAGGCGGCGCCCATAGGCGGCAATGGACTTGCCCACCGCCAGGCGGGCTCTCTGATATCGTGCAAGGGCCGCGGGTAGATCGTCCGTTTGCCGCAGGGCATCGCGTAGTGCCATTGCGTCGCCTGCGGCCTTGGAAACGCCCATTGCGGTGTGAGGACGGACAACAAAGGCAGCATCTCCAACCAGTGCGACGCGCTGCGAAACCATCTGTTCAGCCTCATAGTCGAAGATTCCCTGGATGGATGGGGTTTCCTCCGCTTCCACCGCGAGCGCCAATTGCGGCGGCAGAAACGAAAAGGCGTCTTCGCGCAGTTGCGCGCGGCGGCTCCCGGACAGTTCGCCGCGGGGCAAGGAATGTTCGAAATGCCTGCCGTCGCGGCCGGTGAAGGTTCGGGCAAGCTCTTCCGCCGTTGTCGGACGATACCAGACCCAGTTATAGCGGCGTTGTCCCGGCTGTGTCTCGCCTCGGGGCCCGGGCACCAGATAACCCAGAAAGTGAATTCCCGGCGCGATGTAGAAAGCGAAGCGGTCCAGCAGCAGGGCCGCATCGGTAGGCAGGTTTGTTTCAGGGACCAGCCCGCGCCAGGCGACATAACCCGCATAGGTGTTTTCCGAGCGGCGGTTGACGGCGTTGCGGATTGCCGAACCCAGACCATCCGCGCCGATCACCAGATCAGCGCGCTCCTCCGTGCCATCGGCCAAGGACAACGAAACTCCCTCCGGGGCTTCCCGAACCGCTTCGACATGGTGTCCGAGACGATAGGTGTCCGCCAGGAGACGGGAGGATACGCGCTCAAAGAGGTAGTCCCAGGAAACCTGCATCTGCGGCGTGTTTTGGCGCTGGGCGACGCGGCCACCGGCATCGAGATAGATGCGTTCCTTGGCGACCACACCAACATGGGCGACGTCTTCGCAGCCGATCTGACCGAGAACCTCGAACAGGTCCTGCTGCGGCACCAGTCCCGCGCCGCGCCCGGCGAGCCCGGACGATGAGCGTTCGTAAACTCTCACATCATGCCCGTCCTCCTGAAGCAGTATCGCCGTGAAGAGACCGGCAAGCGAGCCGCCGGCGATGCGGATTGTCAATGGTTTCATGGCCCGTTCCTGCCTTTCGATATGGGTATTGCCGCGAGGAGCATTGTTGGGGTGAGGAAAGACCGGCGGATTGGACGTGCCGAAACGCCGGTCAATAGAGGAACAAAATATTCAGCCCGGCATGATCGCCGGCTGGTTGGCGGGAAATTTCGCCACATCCTCGATGCTGACATTCAGGTGCTGGGCGACCAGCGCCGGCGGGGTGTGCGTCAGCCAGGACGACAGGCTGACCTCCTGGTATTCCGCAGCCTTGAAGACCGCGACGAATTGCAGATCGGTCTTTCCGGTATTTTCGATGATGTGGCCCTGGCTTCTTTTCACGTAGCCAATATCGCCGGCGCGGAAATCGGCGGTCTGGCTGCGTGGGCCCGCGTCGAACACGGTCATCCGGCCTTCACCCTTGATCCAGTATTGCCATTCGTCAGCATTGGGATGCCAGTGCATTTCGCGCACGCCGCCCGGCTTGATCGTTTCAATGGCGGCGGCAATGGTTTTGGACACGGTAAAGGCGCTGCTGTCCGCAAGGCGAATGACGCCGGCGGCATTTTCCTTCAGCGGTTTTGATGCCGCAAGTTTATAGGTGAAGGGAAAAGGCGGAAGACCGGCACCGGCAACGGCTTCCTGATCCTTAGAGAGTGGACCCGGCTCCTTGCCCTGGAATATCCAGAGGTTCTGCAACGGAATGTTGCGGAACACATCCTGTGCGACGCCAAAATTCTTGGCCAGCAGGTCGGGGGAGGTATGCGCCAGCCAGTCGGTCAACAGCAGGGTGCCATATTCGGACTGGTCGCCTTCGTCGAACACGATGACGAATTCGCACCCGTCGGGACCAAGGCCCTGCAGCGAATGGGGATAACCGGCCGGAAAATACCAGAGATCACCGGCCTCTACATCCTGCACATAGGCGCGACCCTGCGGATCGAGCACGGTGATGCGGCAATGGCCATTGGTCATGATCGCCCATTCGGCGGCCCGGTGCCAGTGCATCTCACGAATGCCGCCCGGTCCCAGCCGCATGTTGACGCCGGAGACGGCATCCGAAATCGCGAAGTCCGACTTGGTCACCTGACGGGCCCAGCCGCCGTTCTGGATACGTTTGGCGGCATTGTTGAACGACGCCCAGAAAAGCTGCATGTCGCCGACATCGGTCGCCGGCGGGCTCTGGAAGGATGGAAACTGGTCGTTGATCGCGGGGTTCTTCGGGCCGGGGTCGCTGAGCCCTGCGGCATTGGCATTGATTGCTCCTTCGGCTGGCTGATCGGGATTGCCGAAAGATGCTGCTCCGGCCGTGCTGGCAGCAAGGGCGGTGCCGCCGACGGCGCCGATTGCGAGGACTGCGCGTCTGGTCAACGTTTCCATTTCAGAACTCCTTGTTCATGGCGAGTTGGGACGAGGTGTCGATAAAGCGGGGTTGTGATGCGAGCTGGAGCACGGCGATGCGGTCGATCAGCTCGGCATTAAAGAGGCGGTGCTGCAGCTGGCAGAAGGCTTTGGGATCGAGCGCGTCATGCCGGTCCGTTTTCCGGGCGGCACGGGTGGCGACGCAGGACGTCTTGCCCAAGGCCGGAACAGCCACGCCTTCGGCCGCATCGCCGCCGGCCGCCACAGGTGCGGAAAGTCCGGCCAGCCTGTCGATCGTCTGCGGTGTGAGGATGCGGAAGGCGCTGGCCGATGCGACGTCTTCGGAGGCCGCAAGCGCGGGTTCGGTATTCCTGATCAGGAGAGCATTGCCACCGAGCACTGCAATCGCACCCAATGCCAACACCGCCGTGACTTTGAGATGACGAGGTCTGCGCTCGTCTGCATTCTGACTGATGGAGGTCATGCCCTGCTCCACAAAAAAAGAGTGATGGTGTCGCAAGGACCGTCCGGAAGGGAGGCGCTTGACTGGAACAAAGGCTACGGCGAGGTGGAAGCGCCGGCATCTATACAGAGGTCTAGTTCGTATAGCGGAAGGTGTTGGCGGCAGGACATGCGCGCCGGAAATGATGCGCTCAACGGCAATGCGTGCCCGGACGACATGGCGTCGGGGCATGAAATAACGGCGGATATTCACGGGAATAGGCGGCGGTCAGCGCGATGGAAGGCTGTCTGCGCAGTCTGTGAAAGGCGGTGGTTGCTCGATTGCCAGATGGCCGAGCGTCACGCTGCGGTCAGGGCCGCTGGCCGAGAACGGATTCCAGGCATCCGATCAGATTGCCGATATTGACCGGCTTGCGAAGAAAGGCCAAAGCGCCGCCGCTCAGGGCCGCATTCCGGGTGCGCTCATCCTCGTAGGAGGTCACGAAGATCATCGGCGGATGGCTGCCGCGCCGGTTCAGCTCGCTCTGCAACTCGATGCCGGACAGACCGGGCATTTTCACATCCACGACGATGCAGTCGATGCCCGCCTGCTGCTGCGACTCCAGAAAATGCTCGGCAGATGCGAACAGGCGGCATTCGTAACCGAAGGACATGATGAGATCATCCATGGCTTCGCGGATAGCGGGATCGTCGTCGACGACGGCAATGACGGGAACGGGGGGCAATGAGAGCGACCTTTTCTGTTTCTTTGTTTCTCTATGCGCTCAGGCCCGTTTGAAAGATACCATACTAAGATACAGGTGGTCGCAGCTTCTCGCCGATCAGTTCCGCCTTCCGCACGAGGTCGGCCACCGATCTTGCCTCCATTTTGCGCATGACATTGCCCCGGTGCAATTTCACGGTGACCTCGCTGATACCGAGTTCGTAGGCGATCTGTTTGTTCATCAGGCCGCGGACAACGGCGCCCATGACCTCACGCTCCCTTGGCGTCAGTTGCTCGGCAAGGGAGGTGACGGCCTCGTTCTGGGCACTTTCGCGGCGGCGTGACGCGTCCCGTTCCATCGCTGCCGCGACGGCATCCAGAATGTCCTGTTCCTTGAAGGGCTTGGTCAGAAAATCCACGGCTCCCGCCTTCATCGCCCGCACGCTCATCGGAATATCGCCGAAGCCGGTCATGAAAATGATCGGCATCCTGTTGCCGACGCGTTCCAGCTGCATCTGGAAATCAAGGCCGCTTATACCTGGAAGCCGCACATCCAGCAGCAGGCAGCCATGCCGGTTCAGATTGGCTTTTTCGAGGAAAGCGGCGGCGCTGTCGAAAGCTTCGGCATCAAACTTCATGGAGTGGAAAAGATCGGTAAGCGCCTCCCGCATCGACACATCGTCATCGACGATGAAAACGACGGGTGAGGGCGGCTCCTTCATGGTCTTGCGTGGCTCAGGCATGTTCCATCTCCTGGCTGATCGGCATGGAAATGGTAAAGACCGCCCCGCCGAGAGGATGATTGTCACCGGTAAGCCTGCCGCCGCGGGCTTCCAATGTCGTGCGGCAAATGGAAAGCCCCATGCCCATTCCCGTCTCCTTCGTCGTGAAAAACGGCGAAAACAGCTTGTCTTTCATCTGCGCGGGAAAGCCGGGGCCACTATCCTCAACCGCGATCTGAATATTATCCCCGTCTTCGCGCTCTTTCCGCACCGTGATGGTGCGATTGCCTGTACCCGCCTCGTCCATGGCCTGGATGGCATTGGTGAGGAGGTTGATGAGAACCTGCTGCAACTCGATCCTGACGGCCGTTATCGGCGGCGTGGCCTCATTTTCCACGTGGACCGTGGTGCCGCTGCGCTCCAGTTCATGTTCGAGAAGGCTGAGCGTTTCATCGATGAACTCATCGAGGTCGAAGGTTTCCACCTTGCCGCTCGTATGGGCGAGCAGGCTGCGTGTGTTCTGGATGATATCACTGGCGCGCTCGCCATCGCGGATCATGCGTTCGGCCGAGCGGCGGGCGGCGGCGAGATCCGGCGGATCGCGATCGAGCCAGCGCAACAATGTCTGCGCATTGACGATGATGGCACCGAGCGGCTGGTTCAATTCGTGGGAGAGCGATGCGGACATGGCACCGACAGCTGCCGCCTTGGAGGCCTTCGTCAGCTCCGCCTGTGCTTCCGCCAGCGCCTTCAGCTCCATCTCCCGTTGGGTGATATCCACCATGCTGACCACCACCCGGTTGAAGGAGGTCGCCTCCGCGGGGAAACTGATGGAAAGCAGCACAAGCTTGTCTTCGCCGCTGTCGGTGCGCACAACCACTTTGTCTTCGAAGACACGCCGGTTGTCGATGATTGCCTGCAACACGTCAGCGAACTTGCTGGAGGATGAAACGACCGATTGTTGAAGGGTGCCGCGAATCGAGGAGTCGTAGCCCAGCATTTCCTTACCGGCTTGGTTCGAAGCAACGACCGTGATGAGATCGATACATTGTTGCGTGAAACCCGGATTGGCGCGTGCATGGGCGCGCATGTCGGTAATCCCCTGCTGCCTGAGGCCCATCAGCAAAGCATGAAGCTTCGAATAGTCACGCTCCCAGAGCGCCACGCGCGTGCGGTCGAAAATGGAGCGATAGCGCTCCTCGCTTTCCTTCAGTGCCGCGTTGACGGACAACATCGCCAGCCGGGCGGTTTCCGTTTTCAGAAGCAGCATGGTCGTGACGGCAAGTGCTGCAAGGGCGACGACCAATCGAAGGGCCGACTGGAAATCCGCGTCCTCTGCATGCGTTGCCGCATAGGACAACAGGGAAAGAATAGCGCAGATACAGGAGATCGCTATCAGTCCGGACCGGGTTATCGCCTGGGCGGCCAAAAGGATCGTGATCACATAGAGCACCGCGATCGCGCCTTCTATGTCGGTATAGGTATCGACATAAAATACCGCGGCCGCCAGCGCCAGCGCCCCAAGACCAAAGGCCAGATGGTGCGTTCCGCCTTCCGGCTCGCGAGCACGAAACATCCTTGACGCAATCGACATTGTTCCCCCGATGCGATTTTTGCAGACAATACGGTTTTTTCAGCACAACCTGACCTATACATAGGTCTTGGTTGCCCCCGTCGTCGAAACATCAGGATAGCGGGAAAACGGTGCGGCGATATATCGAAAAATCCGCATATACGGCCGGTCATCCACAGGCCATGCAAGATGGCCGGTGGTGGGGTTTCCGTGAACTTGACACGGGGCAGCGGAAAGAAAAGCGCGCAACGACCGCTGTCTTGCGCGCCTGTCTCGCACTCGTCAGATCGCCGCCGGGCTTATGGTGATCGGAACACCCTTGTAGGAGGGCGTTCCGGACAAGCGATCATAGTGGCCAAGTGCAACCACCGCATTCATCTCCGGATAATAACCGGCCGCCGAACCCTTTGGGATATTGTATTCGACGGCGGTAAAACCCTGCACGAGGTGTCTATCCGCGCTTTCTGCGCCGATGCCGTGAATGTCGATGCGGTCGCCGTCCTTCAGACCGCGTTCGGCAAGGTCGTGCCGGTTCATGAAGATAATGTCCCTGCGCCCGAAGACGCCGCGATAACGGTCATCCATGCCATAGATCGTAGTATTGTACTGGTCGTGGCTGCGGATGGTGGTCAGGACGAGGGCGTCCGGGTTGGAGATGAGCGGATCTTCCTCAAGCCCCGTGGCGACGAGGAAATTGGCCTTGCCGCTTTCCGTATTCCAGCGACGATAGGACGCTGCGACATCGAGGCGAAAGCCACCCTTCATGCGGACCCGGCTGTTGAAATCCCTGAAATCGGGAAAAACCTCTTCGATCTTGTCCCGGACGCGGTCGTAATCGGCGATCAGCCAGTCCCAGTCAATTCCGTAACGGTTGCCGATGGTGGCCTTGGCAATGCCGGCGATGATGGCCGGCTCCGATCTTACAAGCTCTCCCGGTGGGTTGAGGAAACCGCGCGAGGCATGCACCATCGACATCGAATCTTCGACGGTCACGGCCTGCGGGCCTGAGGCCTGTGTATCGAGATCGGTGCGTCCGAAGCAGGGCAGGATCAGCGATGTTTTAGCCGTCAGAAGATGCGAGCGGTTGAGCTTCGTCGCGATGTGAACGGCGAGATCGAGTTTGCGCATGCCCTCGAAGGTCGCGGCCGTATCCGACATGGCGACGGCGAGATTTCCGCCAAGGCAGATGAGCGCCCGGGATTTCCCGGCAATGATCGCCTCGATGGCTTCGATGGCATTATGCCCCTTTTCCGCAGGCGGCCGAAAACCGAAAGCGCGCTCCATGCCATCCAGCAGCGATTTGTTCGGGATTTCGGTAATGCCGACGGTGCGGTCTCCCTGCACGTTGGAATGGCCGCGAATGGGCGCTATGCCAGCGCCCGGGCGGCCCATATTGCCGCGCAGCAGCAGCAGGTTTGCGATCTGCTGCACATTGCCGGTGCCCTTGGCGTGCTGCGTGATGCCCATGCCGTAACAGATGATGACGTTCGAGGCTTTCACATAAATTCGGGCAGCGCTTTCAAGCGCCTCTTTCGTCAGTCCGCTGACAGATGAGATGATGTCCCAGGAGGTCGCCTCGATGTCGGCGCGCAGCGCATCGAGGCCGGCCGTGTGCTCCTCGATGAAGGCTCGGTCGAGCACGCCGGCGCCACCCTTCTTCAGGCTTTCTGCATCCAGTTCGAACACCGCCTTCATGATGCCCTTGAGGGCGGCAAGATCACCGCCGGTGCGGAGCTGATGATAGGCGGAGGCGATGGGTGTCGAGGACAGCGTTGCCATTTCGATCGGGTCCTGTGGTGCGGCGAAGCGTTCCAGCGCCCGTTCCTTCAGCGGATTGAAGACGACGATCGGGACGCCGCGCTTGGCGGCATTGTGCAGCGTCGTCATCATCCGGGGATGGTTGGTGCCGGGATTGTGGCCGAAGCTGAAGATCGCATCGGCATGATCGAAATCTTCCAGCGTCACCGTACCTTTGCCGACGCCGATGGACTTCGGAAGGCCAACGCTGGTGGCCTCGTGGCACATGTTGGAACAATCAGGGAAATTGTTCGTCCCATAGGCGCGCACGAAAAGCTGATAGAGAAACGCAGCCTCGTTGGATGCCCGGCCGGAGGTGTAGAATTCGGCCTTGTCGGGATCATCGAGCTTGTTCAGTTCCTGTGCGATCAGATGAAAGGCATCGTCCCAGGCGATTGGCTCGTAACGATCGCTGTCGGCATTGTAATGCAGGGGAAGGGTCAGCCGGCCGGCATCCTCGAGCTTGTGATCCGTCCATTGCCACAGGTCGGAAACCGTATGCTGGGCGAAAAACTCCGGTCCGGATCGTTTCGCGGTCGATTCCCAGGTGATGGCCTTGGCGCCGTTTTCGCAGAACTCGAAGGATGAGGTGTGTTTGGGATCGGGCCAGGCACAGCCGGGACAGTCGAAACCCTCGGGCTGATTGGCCTTGAGCAGCGTCATGGTGCCCTGCGCGATGATCTGCTGATGCGAGAGCGTCTTCGCGACGGCCTTCAATGCATCCCAGCCACCGGCTGGGTGGTTGTATTTTTCAATACCTTCCGGCCGTTCTTCTGCCATCTCAGAGGTTCCTTCGATTGTGCGGATTGACGATAGTCATGACGCTAAAGCAACTGCGAAGGGGTAAACATAATACTCAGGCATAGGTTGCCTGCGTTCCCACGGCCAAAATGAAAAAAAAGGCCGCCTCCTGCGGCGGGGGGGCGACCTTGGCGGATCGGGAGGGAGATCCGCGGCTCCGGGGAGGGGACGCCGGAGTTTCTGGCTTCTGCGAGCCAATCGCCCTGGGGCGGGGCGACAGGCAGAAACTATCGCAGGCTTGGCCTTGCCGAAACTACACTTAGGTATCGGCTGGACTGTACCAGCAGCCGATTTCTCCCGAACCATCCTTCTCCCTATTCTCGGTGCCGATCAGACAGCCGCAACAGGGGCGCTCAACAACGAGCGGCCGATTGCCAAAGGAGAACGATCATGGACACGACCACAGCTGCCAAAAACCGCAAGCTTCCACTCGCAACGCCGACCGATCTCGGCACTGAAGCGAGCCGCGAAATCTCCGCTGCGCTGACCGCGCTGCTGGCGGACGTCTTCACGCTCTACATCAAGACCAAGAACTTCCACTGGCATGTTTCCGGCCCGCATTTCCGCGATTATCACACGCTGCTCGACGAACAGGGCGCCCAGATCTTTGCAATGACCGACGACATTGCCGAAAGGGCGCGCAAGATCGGCGGTACGACCATCCGCTCCATCGGTCATATTGCCCGCGTCAAGCGTCTCCTCGACAACGACGCCGATTTCGTCACGCCGGAGGACATGCTGGCCGAGTTGCGCGAAGACAACAAGCAGCTGACCGCCATCCTGCGGCAGACGCACAACCTCACCTCCGACCTCAATGACCACGCCACCACCAGCCTGATCGAAAACTGGATCGACGAGACGGAGCGCCGCACCTGGTTCCTGTTCGAAACCACCCGCCGCGCACGCTGAAGCCAGGCAGGAAACCGAAATGACCGACAATCCGATCGAGCTCGCAATTTCCAGAAGGCATGTCCTGCTGGCCGGTGCCGCGCTTTCCACTGCGATGGCCATGCCGTCAACAGTATTTTCAAAATCTATCCCATCCCGCAACGAAGGAACATTTTCAATGACCGAATCATTCGTAAAGACCAAGGACGGCGTCGAAATCTATTTCAAGGACTGGGGCCCGAAGGACGCCCAGCCGATCGTCTTCCATCACGGCTGGCCGCTCTCCTCCGACGACTGGGATGCGCAGATGCTGTTCTTCGTTCAGAACGGTTACCGCGTCGTGGCGCATGACCGCCGCGGCCACGGCCGTTCGCAGCAGGTGAGCGACGGCCACGACATGGATCATTATGCCGCCGACGCGTCCGCCGTCGCCGAACATCTCGATCTCAGAAATGCGGTTCATATCGGCCACTCGACCGGCGGCGGTGAAGTGGCACGCTATGTCGCGAAATTCGGCCAGCCGCAGGGCCGCGTTGCCAAGGCCGTGCTCGTCTCCGCCGTGCCGCCGCTGATGCTGAAGACGCCTTCCAATCCCGGCGGCCTGCCGATCGAAGTCTTCGACAGCTTCCGCAAGGGCGTGGCCGAGAACCGCGCGCAGTTCTTCCTCGACGTGCCGACTGGTCCGTTCTACGGGTTCAACCGGCCGGATGCCAAAATCTATCCCGGTGCCATCCAGAACTGGTGGCGTCAGGGCATGATGGGCAGCGCCAAGGCCCATTACGATGGGGTCAAGGCCTTCTCGGAAACCGATCAGACGGAAGACCTGAAGGCGATCACGGTGCCGACGCTCGTTCTCCACGGCGATGACGATCAGGTCGTGCCGATCGCAGATTCGGCCGAATTGTCGGTCAAACTTCTGAAGAATGGCACGCTGAAGGTTTACAAGGGTTATCCGCATGGCATGCTGACGACCCATGCGGACGTCATCAACCCCGATCTGCTGGCCTTCGTGAAGGGCTGATCGCATAAAACGGCCGCTACCTGCAGAAGCGGTTGGCGGCCAATTTCTCGTAAGCAGGAGATTTCGATGCCGTTCAAGCCATCTTATGAAGACCTTGTCCTTCGTGACGGCATCGCAAGCCTGCCCGAGATGGAGAATATCCAGCTTGAGCTGCCGTTGCCCCGCCAGGCCGATGCGGAAAATCGGGTCGAAGCCGGGCTGGAGCCGGATCCGGTAAGTGCCGGAACAACATTTCTGGAATGATGGACGTGTGATGAGCCCGGGAAAGCCATTCAATCCGTCGATATTGACTGGCGCGCCTCTTTCGCAATCCAGTCCCTGCAGGCTTTCACCTTTGGATGATCCTGCGTGCCGCTTCTGTAAACAAAGTCATAGCCCAGCTCCACGTCCATCTTCGCATCCGGAAACAGCGCGACAAGGCGGCCCTGGGCGAGGTCTTCGGCGACCAGAACACTTCGCCCGAGCGCAACGCCTTCCCCTCGGATCGCGGCTTCGATGGACATGCTGCCGTGACTGAAACCGGGACCGCGCATCCGGGGATAAGGCAGCTTCATCATCGCGAACCACCGCTCCCAGGTTGCCGTCATGCCGATCTCGTGGATCATCTGACATTTCTCCAGATCCGAAGGGTCGGAAAGCCCGTCCAGTTTTTCAGGATAATCAGGTGCGCAGACGGGTGAGACCGTCTCGTTCATGATCCGCTCCGCCGTGGCACCGGGATACTCACCCGCTCCATATCGGAGAGCGATGTCGACCTGTCCCTTGGTGAAGTCCACCCATGTATCCGTCACTTCCAGATGCACGTCGAATTCGGGATGCAGTGCCATCAGCCTGTGAAGGCGCGGTGTCAGCCATTTGCTGGCGAAGGAAACACCGCAACTGATGACGAGACGCTGCGTGTCGCTTCGGCTCCTGATCGCTTCGGCTTCCCGCGACAGCTCCGACAGGAGCCGCGTCACCACGCCGAAAAACGAAACACCCGCCTCCGTCAGCTCGATCTTGCGGGTCAGGCGCCGAAAGAGCGGTGCTCCAAGATTTTCTTCCAGCAGTTTGATCTGTCGACTGACCGCGCCATGCGTGAGAAAAAGTTCTTCCGCTGCCAGCGTCATGCTCAGGCGCCGTGCCGTCGCCTCGAAGGCGCGGAGGGTCTGCAAGGGAGGTAAAAGATCGGCCATGGCGAAATGCGTGATGTATGCTCACGCGTCCTGTGAGAAGTTATCGTTTGTCGGCAGGGCATTGCCGGATCATATGAATGACATGAGTACACACTCCTGCCAACGGGTGAAACTGATCATGCCCAATGATACGGCCCTTCCGGCCAGCGCCAGCGCCTTCAAGACAGCTGCCTCCACGAGGAATATTCTGGCAATGCTTGTTCTTGCCGTGATGTGGGGCCTGTCGATCCCGATCACGAAGCTGGGGCTCGAAACAGTCCCGCCGCTCATGTTCACGGCGTTGCGCTTCATGATCGCCGTTCCGCTATTGCTGGTCATGGCCGCAGGAAGGTTAAGGGTGCCGTTGCGCGCTGTCCCGAGCATCATCGCGCTGGGGGTCATGGGCATAACGCTTGGCAATGTGGCCCAATCCTTCGGCGTGCAGGGAACCTCGGCCTCTGTCGGCACGATTGTTTCTGCGACGATCCCGATCTTCGTGGTCATCTTCGCGGCCCTGCGCCTGGGACAGCCGGTAGCAGGCCGGCACTGGACCGGCCTCCTTGCGGCGTTCTGCGGGATAGGACTTGTGGCAATAGGGAGCGGCTCCGGAGTTGACGATCTGTCAAAGACAACAACCTCTGGTGTTGCCTGGATGCTCGTTTCAGCCGTCTCCATAGCGTTCTATTACATCTGGAGCGCCGAACTGGCAGAACGATATGGAACATTGCCGGTCGCGGCATGGAATGCCGTAGCTGGACTTCTCGCCATTCTTCCCCTTGCCGCTTCCGAAATGTCGACCACGCCGTACCAGATCAGCACGCAGGCGATCTGGGCTGCGATCTATCTCGGGGTCATGGTAACCGTGGCAGGATTGTTGCTCTGGCTATACATTCTGCGGGCTGTCCCGGCCCGTGTCGCGGCAAGTGTGCAATATCTTCAACCGGTGTTCGGGATTACTGCCGCCTCATTCATGTTCGGAGACAAGCTCGGCCTGTTGTTCGCCGCCGGGGTCGGGGTCATACTCATCGGCCTTGCGCTGGCTGTCTCCAACAACAAAACGGTTTCCGATCGGGTGTGACGAACGAATGGCCCATTGGCCGACACAAAGCGATCCGCCAGCGAAAGCGTTTTTCCATTCATCTGGACAGGTTGACGATCATGGCTGGTAATCGGCGGCGTTCTGCTCGCTGAAAATCGGAAATGTCAGGGATACACGCGTGCCACAACCGGGCTGCGACATGATTTTGGCATCACCGCCGCTTTGGCGCATGAAACCGTAGACCATGGCGAGGCCAAGGCCCGTGCCGCCCTGTTGGGCACGCGTGGTGAAATAGGGTTCGAAAGCGCGGTCAACCGCGTCCTGATCCATGCCGTGTCCGTTATCCTCCACCGAAATCTCGACTGCATTGTCCGATGTCTGCGCCGCAATGATGATGACGCCTCCGCCCGGCATGGCTGCCGCTGAGTTGAGGCAAAGGTTGAGAATGGATTGCTCGAACAGGGCGGCGTCCAGCGCCAGCCTTGGCAGATCATCCTGGAGGCGCAGGCTGATCTGGTTGCGCGTACCGACCGCAATTTCGAGAACATCCACCATTCCCTTCAAAAGCGAGGCGACATCCACATAGGCAGGGTGGATCGGCTGCTGGCTGCCGATGGAGAGCATGCTGCTGGCAAGCTGGCGGCCACGATCGGCGGCTTTGCGGATGCGGTTGATGTTGCGCTGCTGGCGCTCGCTGAAACCTGTTTCCCGCTCCAGAAGCCCGAGGCTTCCGGTAATGATTCCGATCATGTTGCCGACTTCGTGGCTGAGCTGATGGGTCATGCGCATGATGCCGTCGAGCCGCTGCGCCTTTGCAGCCTCTGCCTCCTGGCGGTCGAGCGCTGTAACGTCGCGGGCCAGCAGCACGATGCCGCCGTCCGGTTGCCGGGAGACGGCAATTTCCGTGACCTGCTGGTCCTGCGTGCGGTGGCGCACGGTGATCCGGCTGGCAAGCCCGCCGGGATCGTCGGAAGAGGGCAAGAGCGCCGGATCGATCTCCGGTATCGTTTCGATGAAGGCGCGCAACGGCAGCTTCCTGGAATAACCGCCGCGCTTTCCGACAAGCTCGATGATGCGCCTGTTCATGGTGATGGGCTGGCCGGTGGCGTCAAACAGCGCGATACCCTCATTCATGGTCCGGAAGGTGGAGCGGATTGTCCGGGCCGCGGCTTCCGCCGTGCGACGAAGACGGGACACGCGGTCAACGCTGTCCTTGAAGGCGTGAAACGCGTCCGACAGGCGTATCAGTTCGGTTTCCGAGCCTCGATAGGTGGGCAGGCTGACATTCTGCTCGCCATTTGCGAGGGAATTCATGCCGCCTGAAAGTGCCGTTATGCCATGGGAGACCCGCATGACGGAGCGGATGGAGAGGGTCGAAAGAATGATGACGACGACAAAGGCGATCGCGACCATCACGATCAGCCGGGTGAGCGCCGCCGAAGCCGAGGCGAGGCCTTGCGTCAATCTGTGCGCGACGGCTTCGCTCTGCGTTTCGGTGGCGTGGGAAAGGTTGCGGGAGACGACGTGGAGTTTCGATACGGAGGATTGTATCGCGAACATTTCCAGAAGATATTGCGTCTGGGCGTCGAACACGCGTTTGTAGGGCACAAGACCTTCGGCTCCGGCGTTATCCATCGCAGCCGGCTCATTCATGAAATATCCGGTTTCCGACGTGAAGCGGCGCTGCAATTCACCCAGCTGGAACAGGCTGGCGGAATTGGCCGCAGCCTGCACAATGGCGTTCAGGCGTTGGCGAAGGGCGCCTTCGGTAACGGCCTGACCCGTTGCGATTTCGCCGAGTGCGGCTGCCGCCTCTGCCTTGTGCTGCTGGGCGGCGTCCGCATCCGCCGCAAGCGACAGGGTCTGCTGGCGAATGGCCTGGAGTAGCTCGACGATATCGTCGTTTGGAATGGCGTTCTGCGTTTCTGCCTTCTTGTATTGGGCGATGGTCTCGAGAAGGCTGTCCACCTGCGCAACAACGGCGCGGCTTTCGCTCGATACGCGGTAAGGAGACGTTGCATTCATCAGCAGCGGCGCGCTGGAAACGAGATCAGCCACCTGTCGCGAAACGAGTGAGGCGCGCGCAAGGCTGGAGAAGGCCTGCAGGCTGTAAGTCGCCATTTCGGTTTTCGCCTTCTGCAGGCCGTAGATTGCCACGGCAGATAGGATGAAGACCGAGGAGCATATGAAGACGATGGCAAAGGGCAGACGAAACGCGATTGACTGGAGGAAGAGCCTGTTGATCACAATTGCGGCTCGGCACTGTCTGTATGCAGGACGTAACCCTTGCCTCTGCGTGTCTGAATATGTTGCGGCAGATCCGGGTTGCGCTCGATCTTCCGGCGCAGGCGCAGCACCAGAACATCGACATTGCGATCGATGAAGCGGTCGCTTTCCGCGCCGAGGCGATCGAGGATATGGGATCGGCTGACCGGTCTGTTCGGCGTTTCCGCCAGGATCTCCAAAAGCGCGAATTCGGCCGTCGTCAGCGTCCTGCTGCGATCTGCGAGGCAGACGGCGCGCCGCCCTGAAAGGTCGACCGCCCAGTCTCCCAGTCTCAGCGAATTCATTTCGTTTTCGCGCTCCGGCTCCTTTTCGACCTTGAGGGACGGAGCGATGCGCCGCAGAACGGCCTTGATCCGTGCCGTCAGTTCAATCGGCTCGAAAGGTTTGACGACATAGTCGTCTGCGGCGGTTTCCAGACCCAGCACGCGCTCGGTTGCGCTGCCAGCGGCTGTTACCATGACGATGCCGACATTCAGCCCCAGCTCGCTGCGGATGCGCTGGGCGAAGGTTCTGCCGGAAATTCCGGGCAGGTTGTGATCCAGCAGCACGAGATGGATGTGTTCGCGTCCCAGTGTCGCCGCGGCATCTTCCGCCGAGTGCACCACAAGCGGAGACCAGCCTTCGGCTTCCACAAGATCGGCAATCAGCTCGGCCATATCAGGATCGTCTTCGACGATCAGTATCCCGATCCTCTGTTTCTGCACGATGAAGTCCTCCCATCACCGATCATATGCAAGAGCAATGAAATATTCAAAAGCTCGATGATGACCGGTCGTGTTACATTTGTAATATTCGTAACCAATCTCGCCCGCAGGTGTCTTTCGTTGAAAAATCGGTAACCATTCAATGGATTGCTGAAATTCGTCGTTCTGGCATGATTGTCGTCAAGAATGGAACGGGGAGGTTCCATGGGAGGACAAGGTGAAAGCATCGCTTGCGGCATTCAGCGCCGGTTTAGCCCTGTGGGCGCTCGGCACTGCCGGGGCGCAAGCCGATGGACGGCTGAACATTCTCTGCGCAGCGGATGATGCCTGGTGCGCGGCGATGCAGCGCGCTTACGAGACGAAAACCGGCGTGCAGACCATCATGGTCCGCAAGAGCACCGGCGAAATTCTTGAACAGGTCAGAAAAGAAAAGGACGCCCCCACGGTCGACGTCTGGTGGGCCGGTACGGGTGACACTCATTTGCAGGCCGCATCCGAAGGGCTGCTGGAGGCCTATGCCTCGAAGAATGAAACCGAGGTTCTTCCCTGGGCGCAGAATTTCTACACCATGTCGGGTGGGCAATCTGCCGGCATTTATGCGGGAGCGCTCGGTTTTGCCTATAATAGCGACCTTCTGCAGCGGCAGGGGCTTCCGGTTCCAAGTTGCTGGAAAGACCTGATCAGTGAGACCTATCGCGGTAAAATTCTGGCCGGCAATCCGAACTCGTCGGGCACCGCCTTCACCATGCTCGCGACCCTCGTCCAGCTCTTCGGCGAGGAGGAGGCGTTCAGCTACATGAAGGCGCTCGATCAGAACGTGGCCGAATATACCAAGGCGGGCTCGGCACCGGTCAAGGCGGCGGCGCGCGGAGAAGCAGTGATCGGCATATCGTTCATGCATGATGCCGTCACGCAGAAGGAGGCGGGTGCACCCCTCGTCATCGTCGCTCCCTGCGAGGGAACCGGTTATGAGATCGGTGCGGTCAGCATTGTCAGGGGTACGAAAAACCGGGAGGAAGCCCGTCGGTTCGTGGACTTCGCGCTGAGCCCGGAAGGTCAGGCCACCGGGGCTGCTGCGGGGCAGAACCAGGTACCATCAAACGCGAAGGCCGCATTGCCGGCAGGCGCGCCCGATCTTTCCCTGATCAAGATGGTCGATTATGACTTTGCGACCTTCGGCACACCGGAAGAACGGGGGCGGCTTTTGCGGCGGTTTGATACGGAAGTACATCCCCCCAGCCAATAACCAGACGACTTGAAGCGGACCAGGACGACAGCCACCGGCATGTCGAACGGCGAAGCCATGTCCGCAGACCTATTCAGACGCAAACAATGGAGGAAATCATGCGACTGACGATCATATCCAGCCTGCTTCTGGCGGGCACCACGCTCTTGAGCGTCCCGGCCCATGCCGCCGGCGACCTCAATCTCATCTGTGCCGCTGATGTGGTGATCTGCGAGCAGATGAAGGGTGACTTCGAAAAGAGCCATGACATCAAGGTCAACATGGTGCGCATGTCCTCGGGCGAGGCTTACGCCAAGATCCGCGCCGAGGCGCGCAACCCGAAGACCGATCTGTGGTGGGCCGGCACCGGCGATCCGCATCTTCAGGCGGCTTCTGAAAACCTGACGCTCGAATATAAATCGAAGATGCTCGACCAGTTGCAGGACTGGGCGAAAAACCAGGCCGAAAGTGCCGGTTACAAGACGGTCGGCGTTTATGCCGGTGCGCTCGGCTGGGGATACAATACGGATATCTTCAAGAAGAAGGGCTACAAGGAACCCAAGTGCTGGGCTGATCTCCTCGCACCCGAACTGAAGGGCGAAATCCAGATCGCCAACCCGAATTCCTCTGGCACGGCCTATACCGCGCTTGCCTCGCTGGTGCAGATCATGGGCGAAGATCAGGCTTTCGATTACCTGAAGAAGCTCAACGGCAATATTTCGCAATACACCAAGTCGGGCTCGGCGCCGGTCAAGGCGGCGGCGCGCGGCGAAACGGCTGTCGGCATCGTCTTCATGCATGATGCCGTGGCGCAGACGGCGGAAGGCTTTCCGGTAAAGTCGGTCGCGCCGTGTGAGGGCACCGGCTACGAAATCGGCTCCATGTCCATCGTCAAGGGTGCGCGCAATCTCGAAAACGCCAAGACCTGGTATGACTGGGCGCTGCAGCCGGACGTTCAATCGCGCATGAAGGATGCGAAGTCGTTCCAGCTTCCGTCGAACAAGACGGCCGAAATTCCGAAGGAAGCGCCGCGCTTCGAGGATATCAAGCTGATCAATTACGACTTCAAGACCTATGGCGATCCTGAAAAGCGCAAGGCCCTGCTGGAGCGCTGGGACAAGGACGTCGGCGCCGCCGCCAACTGATTTCCCATGTCGGCTGCCCTCGTTTCTCAATGACGAAGGCAGCCTTTTTCCCACACACTCAATTTTGTGAGGTTGACCATGACCCATGGCAATCGCAGGCTGGATATTGTTCTGGCCTTGGGCCTTGCTGCCCTGGTGCTGGTGCCGTGGTACCGCATCGAAAGCGGCTTCTTCGGCCTTGGATGGCTATCGGATTTTCCGACATCATCGCAGGTCGCGCCTGGCATTCTCCAGATGATAACCGAAGGCCGCACCTGGCTGTTCGGCGTGCTGATCTTCTTTCTGTTGGGAGCCGTTGCGCGCACGCTGTCCGATCCTCTCCTGCGCGGCAGGCTTCTTGTGGCCGCCGGCGCTTTCGGGCTTGCTTTCCTCGTGCTTCAGGGGCTGGCGATCGGCTTTAGCGGATGGACCTGGCAGGCCACTGAAAGCCTGTTCGGCGCCATGGCCGACGGCCAGCCCTCCATGGGCGCCGGCGCCGTGACGATGGCTTTCGTCTTCGTGCTCTTCATTTCCTTTGGTCTTGCCGAACGGGGCTTCATGAAGGGCGACGTCTTTGTCGTCTCCTCTATTTCGCTGCTCGTGTTCCTGGTCTGCGTTTTCGTCTTTTATCCCATCGGCAGCATGATGGTGGGCGCGGTTCAGGACTTTGACGGTTCGTTCAATCCCGACGGATTTATCCGCAACATGCGCGATCCCGGCATCTGGAGCCTAGACTGTGTCGTCGGTGCCGGCCGCTGCGGTGTCGCATGGCGCACGCTCTTCCTCGCCATCATGACGGCGGCGGGATCGACCATCCTCGGACTGGCCTTTGCGCTGGTCGCCACCCGCACGCGTTTTCCGTTCAAGAAAGGCCTGCGGCTGCTGACGATCCTGCCGATCATCACGCCGCCTTTCGTCATCGGCCTTGCCCTGACGCTGCTTTTCGGCCGCGCAGGCGTCGTCACCGAATTCATGTCGAACGTCTTCGGTATCGAGCCGGGTCGCTGGCTCTATGGCCTGACAGGCATATGGATCGCGCAGGTCCTGTCCTTCACGCCGATTTCGTTCCTTGTCCTCATCGGTGTCGTCGAGGGCGTCAGCCCGTCGATGGAAGAGGCATCACAAACGCTGCGCGCCGACCGCTGGCGCACCTTCTGGCGCGTGTCGCTTCCGCTGATGAAGCCGGGACTTGCCAATGCGTTTCTGATCGGCTTCATCGAAAGCATGGCGGATTTCGGCAATCCCCTGGTGCTGGGCGGCAGCCACGGCGTTCTCTCGACGGAAATCTTCTTCGCCGTCGTCGGCTCGCAGAATGACCCGTCACGCGCGGCAGTCCTCGCCATCGTGCTGCTCTGCTTCACGCTGTCAGCCTTCATTGCCCAGCGCTTCTGGCTGGCCGGCAAGAATTTCGCCACCGTCACCGGCAAGGGCGACAGCGGCGCGCATGCCGCCCTCCCTAAATCCATGTCGATTGCGGTACACGCGCTTGTCGTTCCTTGGATGCTTTTCACCATCGTCGTTTATGGCATGATCCTCGTCGGCGGTTTCGTGAAGACCTGGGGTTTGGATAACACGCTGACGATCGAACATTACGTCCGCGCTTTCTCCGTCAGCCTCAGCAATGGTTCGATTGCCTGGACGGGCGTCGCGTGGAATTCCTTCTGGACGACGATGGAGATCGCCCTGATTTCCGCTCCGCTCACCGCGGCTGTCGGGCTGCTGACGGCCTATATCATCGTCCGGCAGAAATTTGCCGGCAGGAATCTGTTCGAATTCGCTTTGATGATGAGCTTTGCCATTCCCGGCACGGTCATCGGTATCAGCTACATCATGGCCTTCAACCTGCCGCCGCTCGAAATGACGGGATCGGCACTGATCCTCATTGCCTGCTTCGTCTTCCGCAACATGCCGGTTGGCGTGCGCGGCGGCATTGCGGCCATGAGCCAGTTGGACAAAAGCCTCGACGAGGCCTCGCTCACACTCCGGGCAAACAGCTTCCGCACCATTCGCCTGGTGGTGCTGCCGCTCTTGCGCCCGGCCATCAGGGCGGCTCTGGTCTATTCCTTCGTCAGGGCCATCACGTCCATCAGTGCGGTGATCTTCCTCGTCAGCGCCCAATACAACATGGCGACGTCCTATATCGTCGGCCTCGTTGAAAACGGCGAATACGGTGTCGCAATCGCTTATTCCTCGATGTTGATCGTCGTCATGATCACTGTCATCGCGGGCTTCCAGCTCATCGTCGGCGAAAGACGTCTGCGGCGCGAAAACCGCGTCGCGGGCCTCGATGCAGCCAAATCCGTTTCTCACCCTCAGGAGAAAATCGCATGATCACCGTCAAACCGGGCTCCGTCGTCTTCGAAAACGTCCGCAAGACCTTCGGCGCATTCACTGCCATTCCAGATCTGTCATTGACCATCGAGCCCGGCACGCTCGTCACCCTTCTTGGGCCCTCCGGCTGCGGCAAGACGACGACACTTCGCATGCTCGCCGGCCTTGAACATCCCAATTCCGGCCGCATTCTCATCGGCGGCAAGGATGTCACCATGCTTCCCGCCAACGAGCGCGATGTCTCGATGGTCTTCCAGTCCTATGCCCTGTTTCCGCATATGAGCGCGCTGGATAATGTCGCCTACGGCCTCCAGTCCTCGGGCCTGAAAAAGGCCGAGGCGCGGGAGAAGGCCGAAGAAGGGCTCAAGCTTGTCGGACTTGCGGGCATGGGCCACCGCCTGCCGGCGGAACTCTCCGGCGGCCAGCAGCAGCGCGTCGCGGTTGCCCGCGCCCTCGTGCTGGAGCCGCAGGTGCTGCTTCTCGATGAACCCTTGTCGAACCTCGATGCGCGCCTGCGCCGCCGCGTGCGTACCGATATCCGTGAGCTTCAGCAAAGGATCGGTTTCACCGCCGTTTATGTGACGCATGATCAGGATGAGGCGCTGGCGGTGTCGGATCGCATCATCGTCATGAAGGAGGGGGAAATCGCCCAGTCCGGCGCGCCCCGCGAACTTTACGAGGCACCCGCATCCTCCTTCATCGCCGATTTCATGGGTGAGGCGAACGTGGTGTCCTGCGAAGTGGTGTCCCAGACGGGTGAGGAATCCCTCGTGCGGGTTGGCAATATGGAACATCGGGTTCGAAGCCGCGGCCCGCGTTCCGGCACCGCCAAGCTTGCCGTGCGTCCCGGCGCCATCACCATCGGCGCGGCGGGCGGCAGCGGCATGCCCGGCCGCGTGCTGCACACGGCCTATCTCGGCGGCCACATCGAATATGAAGTCGAGACCGAAGTCGGCACGCTCTTCATCGTCGATCATGAAATGAACCACACGCAACGCGAAACGAGCGATGTCACACTCAATTTCAAAAACCGTGGCATAGCCCTCATTGACGCTTGAAGACTCATGGACTTAAGGAAAATGGAAATGACAGGACAGACTGACGGTCTCGATCAACGCTTCGCGCTGGCAGAGACGCTGGCGGAAGAGGCCGGTTTAATGGCGCTCGATTACTTCAATAAGCGCGACAGCCTCGTGATCGAGACAAAGCGCGATCTGCAGGACGTGGTCTCCATTGCAGACCGCAACGTCGAGACCATGCTGCGCGAGCGCGTCGCCGCAGCCTTCGCGGATGATGGTTTCCTCGGTGAGGAACACGGTTATCAAGACGGCAAGTCCGGTTACACCTGGGTCGTTGACCCAATCGATGGCACCGCCCCCTTCGTCAATGGCATGCCAAGCTGGTGCGTTTCCATTGCCGTCATCCGTGACGGCGCTCCGGTCGTCGGCGTCATCAAGGTCCCGTGTGCGCAGGAAATCTACGCTGCGGCACAGGGCCATGGCGCGACCCTCAATGGTGCACGCCTGCAACTCGATCCATCACGGAACCTGCAGAACGCGCTGACGGGCATCGGCAGCAATAACTATGTCACGCCGCAGCGCGTCGGTCACATCATCAGCGATGTGTTGACCCGGGGCGGAAACTTCATCCGCAACGGCTCGGGAGCCTTGATGCTTGCCTATGTCGCGGCAGGACGCCTTGTCGGATATTACGAGCCCCATATGCGCGCCTGGGATTGTATGGCCGGCTTCTGCCTTGTCAACGAGGCTGGTGGCCGTTCCATGCCGTTTTCGCTGGAAGGCGAAAAGCTGTTCGAAGGGCAGCCTGTCCTGGCCAGCAACATCTCCTGTTACGAAGAGCTGGCAGCCATTCATCAGGCTGCTTTGGCCATGTGAAGCAGGGCGGTTCGCCCCACTCTCACTGCCAACAAATATCAGCGGTCACCGATTGGCCGCTGATCGCCCGCCGCCAGACGGATAATCACTCTTCAAAGCCGCTCTGCTCCTGCGAGATCGTCTTGCAAGTGCCACTGTCCTTCTCGCCAACCATGCGCTTGTCACGAATGACTGTAGCCTTGGCGATGTCGATCTCCCAAGCCACCGAGCCTTCGTTCAGGCTCGCTTTCCCATCGGCAAAGATGCCTTTTTCCCTTCTCTCGCTTCCAGAAGCGGGGACATAAACTCCAAACGTCCCGGCTTTTTCGTCGAGGGCGAAATTGAACACCTGAGGGACACCCTTCGAGCCGGCAAACTCACAACTGAGATAGGTCGGCGTGGCAAAGGCGCCTGAAGCCGTAAAGAGCAGGGCGGCCGCGGCAAATCCAGTTCCTGTGATGATCCTCAAGTCCTGATCCTCATTCATGGCGTCTCGATCGATTTGAAGTATTTTAGCGCTTCTGGCTGGTGTCGTCGCTATCCAAAAACCGCGTGATGAATTGTGGAAGGCTATTGAGGCCGTAGTCGTGCCGAATAGTCGCGTTTCGGCACGCCGTGGGCGGGCAACCCTTGCCAGCAATCGATAGAGAAACGTCGCTTACTCCGCCTGTCCAGTCCATTGCGCCAAAGAGCAAATGTACGAGATTGGTTTCCTCAAATTGCCCGCAATTTGGAATTTGCATCTTTGATTATCTACTAAAACCATAGAAATTAAAGACGAGAAGAGCGAGGCAAGCGATGAACGTACTTGGAATAAGCGGCAGCGTAAAACAACCATCACGCACGGCACGTATTGTCTCGGACATCTTGGCGTCGATCGAAAGACGAGCGAGCGTCTCCGCTGATACGATCGATCTGGCTGTCGCGGCGCCGGTCCTGTTCCGGGCTCTTCGCGCGGATCAACTGGATGAGGCCGGCCGCAGGATTATTGATGTGGTGGAAAGTGCCGATGTGCTTGTAGTCGGCTCGCCGGTCTACCGCGCATCCTATACGGGTGCGTTGAAGCATCTCTTCGATCTCGTAGATTTCCGTGCACTTCAGGGCAAGCGCGTGGTCCTTGCGGCAACGGGCGGTACGCCGCTGCATGGCCTCATGCTGGAGCATCAGTTCCGGCCGCTGTTCGGCTTTTTTGGCGCCGTTACCGTGCCAACGACGGTCTATGCCGTTGAAGCCGACTTCACCGACTACGCGCTTTCGAACCCAGCCGTCGAAGCACGTATCGAGCGTGCCGTTGCAGAACTGTTCAACCTTTTGCCGACCGCTGCTGTCGCTGCCAGCAATCATCATCCGGCCCCACGCGTCGTTTTGCGCGACGCGGTCGCCAACTGACATCAGGAAAGAGGAGATTCCCATGACTGAACACCACGCCGAGCCCGTGAAATTCGCCTATTGGGTGCCGAATGTGTCCGGCGGTCTCGTCATCTCGAACATTGAGCAGCGCACCAGCTGGACCATCGATTACAATCGCAAGCTCGCGCAGATCGCCGAAGCGAGCGGCTTTGATTACGCGCTGAGCCAGATCCGCTTCACCGCCGGCTACGGCGCCGAATTCCAGCATGAATCCGTGTCTTTCAGTCACGCTCTTCTGGAATCGACGACGACACTGAAGGTCATCGCCGCCATCCTGCCCGGTCCTTGGAACCCGGCGCTTGCCGCCAAGCAGATTGCCACGATCAACCATCTCACCAACGGTCGTGTTGCAGTTAACATCGTCAGCGGCTGGTTCCGCGGCGAGTTTCACGCCATTGGCGAACCGTGGCTCGATCACGACGAACGCTACCGCCGTTCGGAAGAGTTCATCCGGGCTCTGCGCGGCATCTGGAGCGAAGACAATTTCACCTTCCGCGGCGATTTCTATCGCTTCAATAACTACTCCCTGAAGCCAAAGCCGATCGACCCGCAGCCGGAAATCTTCCAGGGCGGTTCGTCGCGTGCGGCCCGCGATATGGCGGCCCGCGTATCTGACTGGTATTTCACCAACGGCAATACGCCGGAGGAAATCGCCAAGCAGGTCAACGATATCAGGACCAAGGCCAAGGAAAACAACCACGCGGTCAAAGTCGGCGTGAACGCCTTCGCCATCGTGCGCGAGACCGAGGAAGAAGCGAGGGCCGTGCTTGCCGAGATCATCGAGAAGGCCAATCCGGAGGCGGTCAATGCCTTTGGTCACGAGGTGAAAAATGCCGGCAAGTCCTCCCCGGAAGGCGAGGGCAATTGGGCGAAATCCAGCTTCGACGATCTCGTTCAGTATAATGACGGCTTCCGCTCCAACCTGATCGGGACGCCGCGGCAGGTGGCTGAGCGCGTGGTGAACCTCAAGCGCGCCGGTGCTGACCTTATCCTGCTAGGCTTCCTGCATTTTCAGGAAGAAGTCGAGTATTTCGGCAAGCATGTCATCCCGCTCGTGCGCGAACTGGAGCAGGCGGAGATCAGCGCAGCAATCGCTGCGGAGTAAGATTGCAGATCAGACGGCAGCGGCCTTTGGCCGCCGCCTGTACCACGGGTGGGACCGCCTCCGTGATTGGAAACCTGTGCCCATTGGGCGGAGCATGGACTGAACGATGTCAGCATCGAGTTTTCTGGTTGCAAGCCTTGGCGCGGAGGTGGCGGTCCCAACGGGCATTCGCCAACACATTGCCTTGCGCAGCGAGCATGTCGAGCAGGAACGCGGCGCGCTGGACGCCGCCAAAGACCTCGTGCTGGAGCTTCGCGGTATTGATCTCTCCTTTGGAGGCGTCGTCGCTCTACAGAACATCGATCTGGCCGTGCGGCAGGGTGAAATCCTGGGCATTATCGGGCCGAACGGCGCCGGCAAGAGTTCGCTGATCAACGTTATCTCAGGCGTCTACCGGCCGGATCGCGGTCATGTAGCGATTGATGGCAAAGCCTATCGTCCAGTGCCGACCGAGAAGCTCGCCCGTCTCGGCGTGGCGCGGACGTTCCAGAACCTCGCTTTGTTCAAGGGCCTGAGTGTTCTCGAAAACGTTGCTACGGGGCGGGCTTACGCCGAGCGGGCAAATTTCCTGAGCCAGATCGCCGGCCTGCCGAGCGCTCGTCGGGAGCAGGCCGATGCCCGCGAGCGAGCAGCGAGGATCATCGATTTCCTGCATCTGACGCCCTACGTTGACCGGCTTGCCGGCACGCTGCCCTATGGATTGCAGAAGCGGGTGGAACTCGCCCGTGCGCTTGCCGCCGAGCCGCGCATCCTGCTGCTTGACGAGCCCATGGCAGGCATGACGGCGACGGAGAAGAACGAGCTTGCCGATTATGTGCGGCTCACGCGCGACGAATATGCAGTCACCGTCGTTCTGATCGAGCATGACATCGGCGTGGTGATGGGGCTTTCCGACCGCATCGCGGTGCTCGACTACGGGCGCAAGATCGCCGATGGGACGCCTGCGGAGATTGCCAGCGATCAACGTGTCATCGATGCCTATCTCGGCGCTGCGCCGGAAAATGAAGACGGGGAGGGTATCTGATGGCTGCGTTTGATTGGTTGTTCTTTACCGAGGTGCTGGTCGGCGGGTTGCTCTCCGGGGTGATGTATTCGCTCGTCGCGATCGGGTTCGTGCTGATCTACAAGACATCGGGTGTCCTGAATTTTTCGCAGGGCGCGCTTCTCCTCTTCGCCGCGCTGACCTTCGTCAGCCTTGTCGAGCGCGACGTGCCCTTTGTGGCTGCCTTCGCCATTACCTTTGCCATCATGGTAGCCATCGGTGTCGCGATCGAACGAACGGTGCTTCGGCCGCTCACCAACAAGCCACCGATCACGCTGTTCATGGCGACGCTTGGTCTTTCCTACATCATCGAGGGCGCGGCCCAGCTCCTCTGGGGCACGCAGGTTCATGGGCTCGATCTCGGTATCGAGGACATTCCTTTTGATGTCGGCGGCGTCTTCATTAGCCAGTTCGACATCTTTGCCGCAGTCGTCGCGGCCGGCATGGTGGCGGCCCTCTCGGCCTTCTTCCGCTACACCCGCATCGGTCTCGGCTTCCGCGCCGTTGCGGATGACCAGTTCGCGGCGCTTGCCGTCGGTCTCAAGCTGCCGTGGATATGGGCGAGCGTCTGGGCGGCGGCGGGTCTCGTTGCCCTGGTTGCGGGACTGCTCTGGGGCGCGCGCCTCGGGGTGCAGTTCTCTCTGTCGCTGGTGGTCCTGAAGGCCTTGCCGGTGCTGGTTCTCGGTGGCTTCGATTCCATTCTCGGCGCGATCATCGGGGGCCTGCTCATTGGCGCGTCGGAAAAGCTCGCCGAGGTCTATATCGGCGAGTATTTCGGCGGCGGCATCGAGGGTTGGTTCGCCTATGTTGTGGCGCTCGCTTTCCTGCTGATCCGCCCTTCTGGCCTGTTTGGTCAAAAGCTCGTGGAAAGGGTCTGATATGTCCGCCGTTACAGCCGATCTTTCGCCGCCGTTTTCCCTGCCGCGCCATGCCGGAACGATTGCGGTGCTCGCCATCGCCTATCTCGTCGTGCCATTTGTCGGCACCAGTTACCTTTTCGAGGCAATCCTGCTGCCGTTTCTTGCTCTCAGCCTTGCCGGGGTCGGCCTCAACCTTTTGACTGGCTATGCGGGTCAGGTGTCACTCGGCTCGGCTGCTTTCATGGCCGTCGGTGCCTTCGCGGCGTATAATTTCAACCTGCGGGTCGATGGGCTGCCGCTTATCGTTTCGATCGTGCTTGCCGGCGTTTCGGCAGCCGTCATCGGCATCGTCTTTGGCCTGCCGAGCCTGCGACTGCGTGGTTTCTATCTCGCCGTCTCGACGCTCGCGGCGCAGTTCTTCGTGCAATGGGCGTTGACGAAATTCAGCTGGTTTTCCAACCAGTCCGCATCGGGTGTGATCGATGCGCCGGCGCTGTCGCTGGCCGGGGTTTCCTTCGAAGGGCCGGTCGGGCGTTATCTCTTCGCGCTGACCGTCGTCACCGTCTTCACTTTCCTCGCCTACCGCCTGGTGTCGTCACAAACCGGCCGCAACTTCATCGCGGTGCGAGACAACGAGACCGCCGCACGTATCATCGGTGTTCCGGTGTTGCGCACGAAGCTGCTCGCTTTTGCGATCTCTTCCTTCATCATCGGCGTTTCCGGGGTGATCTGGGCCTTCGCCTATCTGCGCACGGTGGAGCCCGCTGGCTTCAACCTCGACCGTTCCTTTCAAATCCTCTTCATCGTCATCATCGGCGGGCTTGCCTCGATCCGTGGTGCCTTTTTCGGCGCGGCGCTGATCGTCGTCTTTCCGCTCATCCTATCCAGACTTGGCTCCATACTCCTGGGCGGTGTCTTTGATTCCGGCGTGCTCGACATGACGCAGCGCATCGTGCTGGGCGCCCTGATCATCCTGTTTCTGATCCTTGAGCCTGACGGCCTCGTCTCGTTGTGGGATCGCTTGAGGTCTCGCATCGCGGCGACCGTCAGGCGGATGTGGATTCCTCGAAGCCGGGCCTGACAGGCAAAGGCTTCCAACAAGAAAAGCCCAACAGCAAAGAATTCCTGAAAGCAACACGGGATGGCCGAGCGCCAGCCGACAGACGGAGTGTGTCCAGATATGACCCTTTATACCAAGATCAAAGCAGCAGCCTTTGCTGCCGGCATCAGCCTCGCGGCCATCGCCTTCCCGGCCATGGCCGATGAGCAGCACTTTCCTCTGCAGAGCTACCGCGTCGGGCCATATGCTGCAGGCGGCACTGGCTTTTTCGGCGGTTTTATCGATTACCTCAATCTCATCAATATCAGGGACGGCGGTGTCAACGGTGTCAAGCTGACCTGGTCTGAGGCTGAAACCCAGTACGAAGTCGAACGCGGTGTCGAGGCTTATGAAAGGCTGAAGAGCAATCCCGGCGTTGCGGCATGGAACCCGCTGTCGGTCGGCATCGCCTATGCCATGATTGACCGTATCACGCAGGACAAGGTGCCGCTCATTACCATCAACCACGGCCGCACGGATTCGACCGATGGTCGGGTTTTCCCTTACGTCTTCCCGTTGCTGCTCAACCCCTACAGCGAAACCTCGGGCATCGTGAACTACATCGCCTCCAAGCAAGGCGGGCTTGAAGGGCTGAAGGGCAAGAAGATCGTCGTGCTCTATCACGGCTCGCCCTATGGCAAGGAAACGATCCCGATCTACGAACTTCTGTCCAAGAAATACGGTTTCGAGCTGCAGCAGATCGAAGTCCCGCATCCCGGCAACGAGCAACAGTCGCAGTGGTTGACGATCCGCCGTGCCAAGCCGGATTACGTCGTGCTGCGCGGTTGGGGTGTGATGAACCCGGTGGCGCTGAAGACGGCGGCGAAGACCGGTTTCCCGGTCGATCACATCATTGGCAATGTCTGGTCCAACTCGGAAGAGGACGTTATTCCCGCCGGCGATGCGGCCAAGGGCTACACCGCCATCACCACCCAGGCATCTGGAGCCGAATATCCGGTCGTGAAGGAGATCGTGAAGACGGTCTACGACGCCGGCAAGGGTAACCTTGAAGACAAGGGCCGCATCGGTTCCGTCTATCACAATCTCGGTATCGTCAACGGTATCCTGAATGTCGAGGCCTTGCGGATCGCCCAGGAGAAATTCGGCAAGCGCACCCTGACCGGCGACGAAGTTCGCTGGGGCTTCGAGCATCTGCAACTGGACCCAGCCCGTGTCGAGGCATTGGGCGCCAAGGATCTCTTCCATTCGATCAATGTCACCTGGGATAACCACGAGGGTAACGGCTACGTGACGTTCCAGCAGTGGGATGGCAAGAAATGGAATGTGGTTTCCGATTGGATCGCACCGGACTGGGCCCTGCTGCGCCCGATCATCGAGAAATCGTCCGAGGCCTATGCGGCTGAAAAGGGCATCAAGCTCCGCACGTCGGAAGATGCAAATTCCGTGACGAACTGATGTTTGCGTGGTCGGGCAAGGGTTTCCCCGTGTCCGGCCACAATATCACTAAAAGCGCCAAGGAGATCGTGATGACCGAGGGGAACAGGCTGCTCGCTGTGGAGGGGCTCCATGCAACCTACAATCATGCCATTACCGCATTGCATGGGGTCACCTTTTCGCTTGGGCGAGGTGAGATACTTGCGGTTCTCGGTGCGAACGGTGCCGGTAAGACGACGACGCTGAAGGCGGTTTCCAACCTCCTTCCGGCCGAACGGGGGCAGGTGCTTGCCGGCCATGTCCTGTTTGACGGTCGCGATGTCACGCGCGAAACCCCGGCAAGCCTTGTCCGTCTCGGTCTCGTGCAGGTGCTCGAGGGTCGCCATTGTTTCAAGACGCTGACGGTCGAGGAAAATCTGGTCTCAGGCGGTCTTGGCCGATCCGCCACACGCACTGAAATCGCGACCGATCTTGAGAAAATTTACGCGCATTTCCCAAGGCTTAGGGAAAAGCGACGGGTGCTTTCCGGCCTCACTTCGGGTGGCGAGCAGCAGATGACGGCCATCGGCCGGGCACTGATGTCGCGGCCGCGGCTGCTCGTCCTCGACGAACCGTCAATGGGGCTGGCGCCTCTCATCGTGCAGGATATTTTCCGCACGCTGAAGCGTCTCAATCGCGAAGAAGGTCTTTCGATCCTGGTCGCTGAACAAAACTCAGCAGTCGCGCTGGCCTATGCCGACCGGGCCATCATTCTGGAAAACGGGGTGAGCGTGCTGTCAGGCACGGCCGCCGAGCTCAAGGCGCGCGATGACGTGAAAGCCTTTTATCTGGGCCAGAAACCAGCCGCGCCTGTCACGCATATTCATTGAAAACCAAAGGAAAGAGGAGACATGGCATGACCATTTCCAACGTGAAGACGAAAGATGCGGCGCAAGGCGTTCCGGCCGTGGCGCGGCCGAGCGAGCCGGCACACATCATCAAGAGCGACGCCGAAGCGATCGACGTGGCGAAGAAGCTGGCGGCCGAAATTGCCCCCGGGGCAGCCATTCGCGATCGCGATCGCATCTGGCCGGTGAAGGAACTCGATGCCTTCTCGCAAAGCGGACTCTGGTCGATCAACGTGCCGAAGAAGTTCGGCGGTCCTGAAGTCTCCTACGCGACGCTCGCCAAGGTGATCGAGATCGTATCGGCGGCAGATTCCTCGATTGGCCAGATCGCGCAGAACCATCTCGGCGTCGTCGCGGCGATCCGGACGGTGTCCGATGAGGCCCAGCAGACGCTGCTGTTTTCAGAAGTGCTGCGCGGCACACGCTTCGGCAATGCCTTCTCCGAATTCGGTTCCAAGCGGGCCGCGGATTTCGAAACGAAATTTGTTGATGCGGGCGACCATGTGATCGTCAACGGCCAGAAATTTTACTCCTCGGGCGCACTTCTCGCCCATCTCGTGCCCATCGTTGCGCTGGATGACGAAGGCCGCGCCTGGTATGCGATTGCCGAGCGGGACGCGCCCGGATTGACCGTCATCGACGACTGGTCGTCCTTCGGACAGCGCACGACGCTCTCGGGCACTGTCATCCTCAATAACGTCAAGGTGCCGAAAACCCATCTGGTTCCCGGCTACAAAGGGTATGCGGAACCGACCGCCGACGGTGCGATTTTCCAGATCATTCAGGTCGCGGTCGATACGGGGATTGCGCAGGCGGCAATCGATGAAACCGTCTCCTTCGTGCGCAGCAAGAGCCGTGCATGGGTAGATAGCGGCGTTGAGCATGCCTGGGATGACCCCTACACGATCCAGGCTGTCGGCGATTTGACGCTGCGGCTGCATGCGGCACAGGCGCTGCTTGAAAAAGCCGGTCATGCCATCGATCGGGCCATCCAGAACCCGAATGCTGAAACGGTCGCCGAAGCACAGATCGTGACGGCCGAGGCGAAAATTCTCTCGACCGAGATTGCCATTGCGGCGACCAACAAGCTCTTCGAACTTGCCGGCACCCGCTCCACGCTTGCAGAGCACCACCTCGATCGCCATTGGCGCAATGCCCGCACCCACACGCTGCATGATCCCGTGCGATGGAAATATTCGATCCTCGGCAAGTATTTCCTTAATGGCGAGAAGCCGCCGCTTCACGCCTGGAGTTGAGAAACTTTTGGAGGCCGGGGCGCACGAGGCGCCCCGGTTGGTAATTGATCTTGCTACATCCGCCAGCAGTGTCGGAAACGTCGGGAACATAAAATAGTGGTGACGATGAGCCTTATGCGCGGGAAGCGAAAAATGCCTTTTAGGGCTTTACTCATTATCCCATCATGCGGGACACAGATTTCCTTGGGGAGAATGTAGAGGCAATGAATTCTCTTGTTCCCATAGCTTCTGCCCGCGTAACCGTGGCGGTTGTCGGCGGTGGTTTCACCGGCGCGGCAATGGCAATGCATCTGGTTGCAGGCAACGGCTTCCCGAATGATACATCCGTTGTTGTCATCGAGCCTCGATCGGAGTTGGGCCGTGGCTTGGCTTATAGCGCGACCGATCCCGCGCATAGGATCAACGTCCCCGCGGCAAGAATGACGCTGTTTCCGGATATCCCCGATGATTTTGAGCGTTATCTTGGCTGTATTTCTGCCCGTGACGACGCGGAACTCATAGGACACGATGGCTCGCCTTATCCCAGTCGGTCTGTTTTCGGCGATTACGTCTCGGCACGGATTCAACCGTTTTTGGATGACGGCCGTATCAGACACTGGCGGACCAAAGCGATCTCGGTGTCACAAAAAGGAAGCCGCTATGAGATTGCAGGGTCTGACGGAACAGCGCTCATTGCAGATATAGTCGCGCTGGCGGTCAGCCATCCACCACCTTCTTTGCCTCGGGTGCTTCAGGCCTTCAAAGATGATCCCAAGCTGATTGCGGATGTCACCGTGACCGATGCGATCGACGCCGTCGAGCCTGCAGATCGTGTTCTCATCGTCGGAAACGGCTTGACCTCTGCCGATGTGGTTGCCTCGCTCAAGAGACGGGGCCATGTCGGCCAGATAACGTCTTTTTCTCGCAGGGGCTTGCGGTCTCGCGGCCATGGCCCTGTAGGGCAGGAGCCTTTCGGCGATTTCCTGTCTGAACCGTTCACCTCGGCAAGCAAGTTACTCCATAAGGTTCGCCAGACGCTGCGAGAAGCAGAGGAACGGGGCCTGACGTGGCATAGCGTCGTGGATGCGCTGAGGGCGCAGGGGAAGGACATATGGGGAAATCTGCCTGTCATTGAGAGAAGGCGCGTTGCCCGACACTTGCGGCCCGTCTGGGATGTGCATCGCTTTCGCATCGCTCCGCAGGTCGAAGCCGCTGTGGAGGAACTGATCGCGAGCGGTCAAATGAATGTCCGGGCTGCCTCGCTCACTTCCATAACGCGGATTGGTACCGGCTACAGAGTAATGCTTCGACCCCAGCGCGCGAGCGTTCCCGAAGCGCTCGATGTCGACGCGATCGTCGTCACCACGGGTCCGGCGCATGGCGGCATCCTTCAAAGCCAGGTCCTGCTTCGTGAACTTGAAGAAGCTGGTCTTCTGCAACCCTGCCCAACCGGGCTCGGTATTCTCGTCGATGCGTCGTCGAATCCCGTGGCGACCTCAGGCGAAAGCGTGACTTCACTCTTTATCGCCGGACCGCTTGCGCGTGGGACCTTTGGAGAGCTGATGGGGTTGCCGCAGGTTACCGAGCACGCAATCTTCGTTGCGGAGCGTGTTCGCAACTTGGTTGAGGAGTTCAGGATTTCTCATCCCGCACAGCGGGTGGCAAAATGATCGCTCGGTCTTGTTCCTGCGTCCGTTGCGATCGAGCGCAATCTGGCGCTGCTACGAGAGATGAGCGATGGTGACGACGGTTTCGCGCAGCCACCGATTGCGGCATCGGCCTCCCGCCGGACGAAGCCGAGGAGCAGTATTACGCCAGGCTGGACGCACCAGCCTGGGCCGCATAATTTAAACGAAATGGGCTCCGGCAAACTCGGCGCGGTTCACATCCCGTAATTCACGTGCTGTCACGATTTGGCCCCTGACGCCCCAACTGGCGATATTGCAAAGATGGCATGTTCGTTTTTACCGACCTCATGCGTTCCGTCGAATCCTATTCGATAAAAGCCGACCCGCGTCAAATTCGGCAACCTCACTTTTATCTGATCTATCTGTGGCCCTTTGTAACTTAGCGGAATACGTTGGAACGGGGCAAAACCAGCCGCGATAGGATCGTAGGTAAATTCGATAACCAGATCGCCGCTTATCTCTGTCAAACCGTTCGAAGGTATCACCATGACGTCAACGGAAGAACTCTTGGCATAGGCAAGTTCACCCGTCTGCATCATCAACAAAGGTTTGTCTGCGGCACTTACGAAGTTGGTACTTGGGATTCTAGCACCAAGAGAGCGATAAATAAGGGCCCGGATCTGTTCATGCTTGAATATCTCGGCATGAACGCCCGGCGCCACATGATGGAGTTGGGTTGGTTCGACAGCACTCCACAACGGGACTGTGCCATCGCCAGCATCTTTTCCTGCGACGGGCCTTGGCTGACCTACGCTGGTGTTGACGCGGATCCAGGTATCTTCCGATGTGCCAGCGAGATAGACATAGGTCACGTGGGCCGGTTTCTTGTTCCTGGCGAGTATTGCATGGGTATCTTTTGCGACTTTAAGATTGGTCGCATTTAAGTCCAAAGCCGCCGCCGTGGTTCGATCATAGATATCCAGAGCTACCATCGATGATCCGCGATCCCTCCACGCTGCAACAATTCCGGGCTGAGGCAGAAGCTGATAAAGGGATGGATAGCGTATATCTTTAGCCATTTTTCTAATGTCGGGACCGGCAAGGCCTAAAGTACCTTCGAGCCCGAGCGCGCGGACAAGCGCAGTTGGCGCTCCTCTGTGCGGGCCCGCAAGAGAGACCAAAGTCCGAATATTCGAAAACCATGGCTTTTTATCGAATGTACCGCTTTCGAGTAAAAGCCGAAGGACGAGGTTGCCCATGGAATGGGCTACGAAATGGATTTCGTTACGATCCGATGGGGGTAGGGCGTCGATGCGACTCGCAATGTCCGATGCAACAGTGCGTAGATCAATCCGCCAATCATAGCCAAAGCTGTGCAGGCTGCGCGCGACAGCCCCGGCATGACCACTTGCGATTACCTGAAGATCATCGAGGAGCGGTTTATAAACCGATTTTAGGCAAACACTGTCGATGGGACTGCCCGCAATCACCGCAGGGTCGGTTAACTTGTCGATCCTCTCGTAGCCGTTAAGCACCTCTCCAACCGTAGGTGGCCAAATCTCTTCTTTACCAAGCTTCAGCCTGCTACCGAGAATCCCAGGCAGAAAAATTATACTTCCCATTTTTACCCCCAATTTTGATCAGTCCCAAGCCTCTAAAACCTGCCTTCGTTGTATTTCCTTCTAAAACTAAACTTGTGTTTGTCCCCTTGACTGCAAGGTTTTCAACTTGCTTGCTTCAAGCCGATGAGGTCGACTAAAATAGCTGGAAGGGGACTGTTTACTGAAACCTTCAGACAGCGATTTATCAGCAAATGGAAAGCAACATTCCTGGCGACACTCTTTAGCTGAAAATTGTACTCGGCAGCCAATTCTCCGGATAAATCGGGCGATCAACTTTCAAACACTTCGCTTATTTTTCACCAGCTCCTGGTTCGAATCCGTTTCAAACTTCAATAACCGCCGGGATACATTATTTCGCCTGGCAGGCAGCAATGGTGCGTGTCGCCGCGGTAATCTCGTTGCGCGCATCAGGTGAAGACATTCGCAAGGTGGACCAGTAGGCGGCGGCCCCGCTGTTCGGCTTCGTTGAGCTTCCACCTATAGGCCCGCCGTTCTTTACCAGCTTCGCAATGATCTTGACCCCGCATTGCAGATTCACGTCCGGGTTGGTGACCTCGGCCTCGGTCGTAAACTGGCAACCTGGCGGGCTGACATCGCGATAAGAATCCTTGTCGTTATAGGATAGCTGCAAAAGCCCAACGCTATACTGGAACTGTCCTTGCTCCCACAAAACGGTCTTGGTGTTATAATCCGACTCCGGTCTGGCCATGGCGGTTAGCAATTCTCGCCAAAACGCCGCACGATCTTCACCGCTCGCGTTCCCATAGCCCGGGCAGAAAACATCGATGTCTGAAGGAACGATCGCCGTGAGGGCGTGGCTTGAAGGTATAAATGACCTCAGCTTTGCCCGCACCGTCGACCGCGACATTTTGATATCGACCGCTCCATCGGCCGCAGTAAGACATGTCGCGGCAAAGCTTTTGGCCTCAGCTTGCGTTGTGTGGCCGTGCATCTTCCAGGCTAGCGTACATTTGGGCTCTTTCGTGCCGGTTGCGCTCCCTTTTCCATCCGTTACGACAGACGGAGGCTCGGCTGGAGCCTCCTTCTTGAGGCACCCCGCCGTGAACGCAGTGAGCACAATGCAGATTGCCCTGACTATCAAGCGATGTTCAATACATATGCTCGCTCCACTATGTCCTCAGAATCCGATGAATAGCTTCGATCTGGCTGACCCAGTTGTTCAAATTTATGTTTTGGGGATCGTCGTGACCTTGGGGGATACCTTGATCGATATTAAAATGGTAGGCCGGAACAAGCCATCGCCCGGCCTTGTAGCTAGCGGTGACGTAGAGGAGTGCCAATCTCTTTTCCTGTGCGTCTGTTAACCCTTGTTCAGGCGCTTTCCAGGCCCAGGAGTCCTTCGGCTTGATACGCGGCTGAACATTTTCGACATGGACAAAGAGAGGTCTTGCCTCAGGAATATTCTGAATCTGCCCAGGCTTGTCCCTTCTCAATTCGAGTTTGGTGCCAGACATTTCGCGCTCGAGGCCCCAATCCCTGAACATTAAGGATTGCCCATCGCGGCTGGTTATTGCGTTTACTTTTAGTCTTACTTCGCTGTTCGACCAAACACCCTCGAGGCGATTTCCTGTATAATCTCGCGAGTCCATATCCTTGGGGAATTCACTGGATGTGCTTATCTCGGGGCTGCTTGTGTCATGGATGACAAAGTAGCGGACCGCAGAAGCTGTGGGGGTTTGCGGCTCGCCACCTACCTGCTTAGCCGTTAAGTCATTTTTCGCGAGATACTGTCGTAACTTTTCTTCTGAAATGTCGGTGGGCTTGTCCACATGATCGACCAACCAATTAGGTATCTGCTGCGGATCGGCACCCGTGCCTTTCACTCTTACCTTGCGAAGTAAACATCTCGTCTGTGTTTGGACATCACCGGCGAAACTCATCGTTTTCTTAGAAAATTGGCATCCACCAAAGGGCTCCGGCGTCACCCGTTCCTTGTTAGTACTGCCAGCTTCAGCGTGCGCACCGACTAACACGACGGCAGCTACGAGACACAATCCAGTTCGCATGCAAAGTCTCCGTCTTCATGAAATGTGCTACTTGGTTTTGATGCATTTTCGGCAACCTTGCGATGGGATATGGCGGAACACTGCCGAGTAAAAAGCAAATGGATTTTCGTAATCTTACGGGTAACGGACGACGCGTGACTGTCGACGTGAAGCGCATCTACATCGACTTCGACTGATACTGATATCGTTATCTATCAAGATCGTTTTTGAATCCCGAAGGCCAAAGGTCTCGTTGAAACCAGAAAAGACCAGTCATCTATTCAAACAGTTTGGACCTCGATCGAAATGGAACCCCAGTTGTTCCAGCGCATAGCGGGAATATCGTTTGCGAAGCAGTTGAGCATTCCGCTTCTTGTCGCCGTCCAGATTCTCGCCGAGCCGATGCGGAAAACACTTTCTGGATCGCAATTGATCGCGCCCATCAGGCAAAACCACTTTTCGTTAGGCGCGCATTTTAGATGTGCAACGGGATTCAGGAGCGTGGAAGAATATCCGTCGGGCCCGCAACGAATGAACCAGTCCCACCATTTCCCAGACGCAACCAGCTTGTAAGTCTGTCCTTCAACCACCGTACAGACGTTGTTCGAGACGGAACGCGCGTGGATTTGCATCGAGGATGCACGGCTCAACTCCGCTCTTGATTGTGAATTCATCGTGCGGCCTCTCTTGTTCTCTTTACTGCGTTAAAACGTGCCGCTGCTAACCATCAAAATCCCCATTCCTTCTTTTTGGCACGTGTTGTGGCCACCATCAGTTTGTTGTCATCGTTGCCCCATGCCGCTTGGTAGAGCTGCCGGACAACGCCCAGCCACTTCTCGTTCGACACCTCTTGCGTACCGCCAGCATCCAAATATTCTTGCCTCGTCGTCGACTGAATGCGTGCGTATTTCCCGACTTGGGTGACGTTACCTTGCTCGGCAGTTACAGTGCTTTCTATTTCGGCAGGGTCCAGGAGCCGCGTTGGCCAGCCATCGGCAATGCTATCGAGTTTGACGGTTACGCCGTCAAAGAATGGATAGTAAGTGTGCTTGCCAGTCCCACCCATGTCTTCCAGATGGATGCCGCGAACCAGAAATTGGAAGCCGGAAGCAATCACGATATGCCTCACCATCTGACGTCCGAAATCCTCAACGTAACGGCCGCAAACCGTTGTTACGGAGTTGACGATCCACCGAGCCACCTGGTTCGGAGTCGGATTGAGCATCACGGCAATGGATTCTTTTTTGACGCCATTTGCGTCCGTTTTGGAGTAGGAAAACTTCCGCGTGGGAAAACCTGCCCAACTTTCAATTGCAACGAGACCAAGATCATTTTCTTGAAGATCGTAGCCTCCGGATTTTGCAATTAGATTCTCTAATGCAGAAAAAGACATAATCACCTCTAGGCGAAATTCTGGACAAAAGCCTCTGGAAGTATGAGTTGTTCGGATCCGTAATCGCTATGAACCGTGCGGCAGTATTGATAAATTGCCTCACTCTTGAGTTTTTTCTGCGGGTATATTTTCTTTTGCCTTAAAAATGCCTCCATCATGCCTGCGGCAGCATGGGAACTCTAACCACATCTTTGCGAAAAAACAATAATAAGTTGTGTGATTCTAATGGACTCTGCTCCTGGCATCGCTTTTGAACAGGCTTATGTGCCGGGATAAATGGCGAGACAAAAATACTTCATCAAATCCCCGATGTGAAAGATGCACGATGGCTTTATCTGCCCTGGATCACCCGGATGAAGTTGGGAGTTTGGTTTATGTAATCGCGGGTAGGTGATCCGCTTGCTGGCGATTGTAAAGGCTGTGTTTGCGATGACGGGGCTGGGGAGGCTTTGTGTCTCCAAGGCTGGTGCAAAAGGGGCAACAGGTCATCCGTCGTTGTGCAATGCCTTTTAATAATTGCAATAACTGGCTGTGAATGGATTGGTTGTAACGCCATTGCGATTGTATTCGAGGGCATTACACATGGAAACCATCGTTGGTATTTTATCTCATCCAATTATCGGCGGGCTCATTCTTGGTCCGATAATCGGGTTCCTTCTGTCGTATTTTTTTATGCCACCCAGTGCCGGAAACAATATTGGGAACCAGTACGTCAACGTGACCCATGTCGTGAATAATTACCAGGCCACGAATAGCGTCCAGCGCGCCGATGGCTTTATTCCTGTTTGCTTGTTTGTCTCCTTGCTCGCGGCTGGCCTGCAGACCGCGTGACGGGAATTCCATCGTAAATCGTTTTTGATATCGACCGCTACGTAGAGTGCCGGCCTTGTATCGAAGGTCTGGCGCCGAATGTTATTGTTGCAGTTGATATTGGTTGAGCCTCCGTGCGCTCGGAACCGTCCTTTTTTTGGTGCTGGCTGGCCGCATTGGAACCAAAGGCTTGGCCTGTAACCCATGGGTAGAAAACAACCGCGATGATGACGTGTCCTGCAATGCGCAGACAGTCATAAAGCCCGAGTTTTCCGGGCACACGTGCTACTTGCGATTTATTTAAATGCTATTATATTGGCAATAATATGTATTTTCTGCATATAGGTGATAATATGTTGGCATTTAATATATCCTCCCCGGCGGAGATTATCGGGGGTCTGGCGGACAGAATGAAGCGCCGAAGGATCGAGCATGGATTGACCCAGCGTGAACTGGCTGCAAGATCGAATGTCTCTTACGGATCGCTGAGGCTATTTGAAGAAACCGGAAAAATCTCCCTCGAGAGTCTCGTGAAAATTGCGTTTGCCCTTGAGGCGGAGGCTGAGTTCGAAGGCTTGTTTCCAGCTCGGCCGCCGCAGAATATCGAGGATGTCATTGACCGTCCTCTCAAGCAGCGTGTGCGCCGCAAATGAAGTTCAAACCAATCCAGCAGATGAGCGTTTTGAATAGCCCCGCGTTTTGCAGACACCCTCGGGTTACGTTTTCTGCTGCTTTTCGAACTCGACGGGCGACAGCATGCCGTTTCTAACATGTTTGCGCTTCGGGTTGTAGAACATCTCGATGTAGTGGAACACGTCTTGCCTGGCTTCGTCTCTTGAACGATAGACCTTTCGGCGTATCCGCTCCCGCTTCAACAGATTGAAAAAGCTCTCAGCCACGGCATTGTCATGGCAGTTGCCCCGTCGGCTCATCGAATGAACTAGATTGTGGTGCTTCAGGAACACTTCCCAGTCCATGCTGGTGAATTGCGATCCCTGGTCCGAGTGCACCAGGACCTTTTCCTTTGGCTTTCGCCGCCAGACAGCCATCAGCAATGCCTGCAGCACAACATCCGTTGTCTGACGACTCTGCATCGACCAGCCAATGACGCGGCGGGAATAGAGATCGATCACCACCGCGAGATAGGCGAAACCCTCGCAGGTTCGGATGTAGGTGATGTCGGTGACCCAAGCCTTGTCCGGAGCCGCCACGTCGAACTGCCTGTCGAGCGTGTTATCGATGATGACGGAAGGCCTGCCGCCGTAAACTCCGGGACGGCGCTTGTAGCCGATCTGAGCCTTTATCCCGGCAATTCGCGTCAGACGCGCAACCCGGTTGGGGCAGCATGTCTCGCCGTGATCGAGCAGGTCGTCATGAAGCTTGCGATACCCGTAGACCTTGCCGCTCTCTTCCCAAGCCGTCTGGAGGAGATCGATCTGCCGCTTGTCCTCAAAGGCACGCTTGCTTAAGGGCATCCGAAGCCAGGCATAAAAACCGCTGAGAACCGGCTGTTGTCCCAATCCGGATTTAATGCGGTGGCCGACAGCAACTGGGCCAATGTGAAACTTGACGGGCAATCGGTGTTTAACCGTGCTACACCGGCCCAAAGAGCGGCTGCAACGCTGACTGCAACGAGAATAAGAACCGCGTTCGGTCGATGCTGAGTATCGAAACAACAATCAGGCGTTCTGTGCTGCCGATGGATAATGGAGAAGTTAAGTGTCCGAGATCGTTTTGGAAATAGATGAAAGAACGATGGAAAACCTGATGACAGGGCCATACGTCTTTATCGAGGAGACGCGATCCCCGGCATTTCAGAAGATAGCCTATTTCAACAAGGCCGCCTTCACGGCGTATTCGCACCTCATCGACGAACATGGTTGCACCGGATTTTCGATCGAGGTTGAAGATGTCGCCGAGAACGAACTGCAGGACTATTTCTCTCCCGATTTCAGCGGCATCCGCAAGAAGGATGATATCATTGAGATCGGCATAGTCGGGTCCGGCGCCTTCTCCGAGGATTTCGATCTCGACGTCTTCAAAAAATTCCCGAACATCAGGAAAATTACAACGCACGGCATTTCTTTCCGGGCGAGACTGCCTGAGCTTTTTCCGAAGCTCGAGACCTGGCTCAATCTCGACTGGAAGACTAACAAGGTCGAGAATCTCGGAAACGGATGGCCGGATTTGAAGAAGCTCGCGCTCCACGGGTTCAGCGGATCGCTTGCACTTTTCGAAAAGTCACCGATTAGAAAACTCTTTCTGATCTCATCGACGATCAAGGACATTGACGACATTCTGCGCTTTAAGGAACTTGAAGTCCTGCAACTTGTGTCCAGCAGGATTACGGGCGACGTCTCGCACCTGTCGGAGCTTACCCAACTGCGATCACTGCGTTTCGAGGGCAAGAACAAGCTTGAAGGCTGGGATAAGCTGGCGAGCAGGTCGGTCGAAAACTTCGAGGCGTCGCATTATCCCTGCAAATTTCCGCGCGACAATTTCCCGAAGCTTGAGAACTATGTCATCAACGCTTATCGCGCTCGGGATCCGTTCTATGAAGAAGGCGGAGATCACGACGCCCTCGGCGACGAATTCGCTGCCCTGTGACCGTTCTTCGTGTCGCGACCTCCGCCGCGGGTTATGGGCTTGGATGCCTCAGGATCATGAATATGAGGCCATCCGATCCGGATGACAGAATGTAGCGGAATATTTCGCTGCAGCCTCGCCAATGGGCCGCCTGGAAATAGTCGCTTCAGGGCTCGAACTCGGCCGAAACGGATTGAGGTTGCCCGGCATAATAGGGCCGTTCTTTGTCGTGAGCGCGATACTGGCCTGCTTCTGATGCGCAGACAAAGCTCTCGGGGTCAGCATCAGGAACGGAGCTCTTCTGCCAATAGATATGCTTGCTGTCGGCGAAATATCTGCCTTTGTCGCCGATGGAATGGAAACTGGCTGCATCCGCGCCTTCGATCTCGACGCCATAAGCATAGACCTTGCGGCTGTCCTTTGCGTAGTGGCTCTCTTCGATATGGATACCCGGTTTCTGGCCGCTGCCGTAATAATAACCGACGATCCCGAATGTAGCCGGCTCCTCGGTGGGAAGGCGCAGGTTGGTAATGTAATAACCGGCGGCCACGTCGGCGCCATAACGTTGGTTCAGTACGGTGAAGCTGTCCGGATCGGCGCCACGGGCTATGAACCAGAAAAGCTTCGTTGGCGTCTCGCCCTGGCCGTAGACATGTCCGTCGTCGCAAAACCAGCGGTCACCGGGTCGCCCCATCCTAAACCCGATCAATTAGATGCCGGGACTGAACACCTAGTCTTGCGGATGGCTAAACATCTTGTGGCCTTGCACGCCCGCGTCTCGTACCACAAAAACAGTGCCGCTGTCTGCTTCCGTAATGAACAAGCTCCGGAAATTGCGGCCTCCGAACGCGACGTTGGTCGGCGAATTGCCCTCTGGCAAGCGAACTCTCAAGCAGGGCTCCCCTCGTCGATCTATCATCCATACGCAGCCAAGCCCGATATGGGCGATCGCGAGGCCGTCTTGCCTGTCCAGCGCAAGACCGTCGGGACCGATACCGCCGGACAGTCGTATGAAAGCGCCAACTTTTGAAACCGTGCCGTCGAGCATTAGAGGCAGGCGCCATATCGCGTTGTCCCGGGTCACCGCGACATATAGGCATGTCTCCTCGCTGTTCATGACGATACCATTTGGGGATGGAATGCCCGCCATTACCAATTCCAGCCGGCCTGCCGCGGTGAGCTTGTAAACGCGTCCGTTCGGATCCTGCAGGCCGGTTTGGCCCTGATCCGTCATGTAGAGATCGCCGTTGCCGGCAAAAAAGAGATCGTTCAGCCCGTGGAACGGCCGGTCTGGGCCCTCTTCGCAAATAGTCGACACCGCGCCGCGGCCAGGGTCAAGCTGCAGCAATCCCCGGATATGATCCGCAATGAATATTCGTCCATCTCGGTGGATTTTCAGTCCGTTCGGTTGCCCATCATATTCGGCGACGACGGAAAAGGCGCCCTCCGGCGATATCTTGAACACGCGTCCGAATGCGGTATCGACCAGATAGAGAGCGCCGTTCGCATCGAACGACGGTCCCTCGAGGAGGGAATGGCGTGGTCGGCCGCGATTGTGTTTTTCCAACCATGCCGACGCACTGCCCTGTTTTCGCAGGTTATCGGGAAGGCGTGCGAAAACTTCCGCTTTGACGTCCGGGGGAGCAGCGAACATGACGTAATCCTTTACCGCTTGGACGGGGGCGCGCCCGTGCTGCCTCTAACCACGAGGTTGACGTCCACCTCCCACGCCGCCATCGCAATTTCACCATTGAGTTTTTTAATGAGGTATTCTGCGGCGCGCGTACCCATCTCCTCCGAAGGCACGTTGATCGTTGTCAGCGGCGGATCGAGATGCGGCGCATAGTCGGCGTCATTGAAGCCTGTGATCGAGATATCCCTGGGAATGCTGAGACCGCGAAACTTGCTCTCGATAATCGCGCCGAACGCGAGCTGGTCGTTTCCGCATACGATGGCGCTCGGCGGGTTATCTGTCTCGAGCAGGGATCGGGTTGCGATCCTGCCGTCCTGAATGCGGTAGGGCTGATCCACGACCAAATGCGAATGCAGCTTCAGATCGTTAGCCTTGAGCTCATCCTCTACACCGCGTACGCGAGCGGCGGCCCGGTCGTTGAAGGACGTCCGACCGGTGATTACGCTGATTTTCACATGGCCCAGATCCAATAGGTATTTGACCACGCGTCTGGCGGCGAGCGCGTTGTCAAATCCGACGCATGGACGTTCGTTGCCTAGAATCCAGGTCTCGACAAAAATGATGCCGCGGCGTTCCAGCAGTGGCATCAAGCGCTCGTCATGCTGGCTGCCCACGAGCACCAGGCCGTCAACGCCTTGGCTCAGTAGTGCCGCCGCTGCCTCATATTCCAGTCTTTGTTCATAGCCGCTGCCTGCCAGGATCAGGTTGTAACCAGCGATCCGCAGTCGTTCCTGCAGCGCCGCGATCACCCGGGCAAATCCGCCGTTCTCGATCGAAGGCACGACGGCGCCTATCGCTTTCGTGCGTTGCGTCGACAGTGCGCGAGCGGCGCCGTTGGGAAGATAACCCAGTTTGGCGCAGGCTTCCTCCACGCGCTGTCGGATGTCGTCGGCCACGGTGGTCTTTCCATTCAGCACGCGTGAAACGCTTGCGATGGATACATTGGCCAATGACGCGACCTCCTCCAGTCCGATCTGGCCTTCAACGCGCGAGCGCCGAGCCCTTTGTGTCACCCGCTTCATTCGGTCGTCCTGTAATATGTGTGCATCTGAACTGGTAAGCGCTTTCTTGTGATTACGAAATTAGGAAATCGCTTGAACAAGTGCAAGAGCTTTGTTGAGCTCGTGCTGGAGTTTCTACAGTTTCCTAGGTCTCACGAAGCTTTGCCGGTAGAGGGCATCTGTTCGGCGGCTTCTAAAGGGCTTGGTGAAATTAGTTCGGGTGAGGCGAAAATAAACGCTTGACGATCTGATGAGAAAGCGTTTACTCAACAAGTAAGGCGCTGCTCTGCCTCCGTGATCTTGAGGGATGCGCGGGTTTGGAGCGGTGTTGGAGGAGATTACGTCGATTGGCGCGAGGGAGGTGTGCAATGACGAAATGGATGACGATGTGGGTTGCATCGGCGGCTTTTTTAGTTGGCGGTGCTACGGCCGACGCAAAAGACCCCGTGGTGCTGAAAATGTGGTCCATGCCGGGCCATGATCTCGGCTCTGAGGAGACTCAGGAGAAAATCGTTGACGCGTTCGAAGCGAAATATCCTGACATCAAGATCGAGATAACGTTCCTTCCGCAATCGGGATTTGCCGACCGGGTAAACACCGCTCTCGGGTCCGGGCAGAACGTGCCGGATATCTTCCCGATGATCGACAATGACAATTGGAGGCCTCGGGCTCTTGATCTTGGCCCTTTCATCGCTGCCGAAAAGGATTTCGATCCGGAAATGTATTCAAGGCAGCTCTGGAGAAACTACGCGACCTTTAAGGACGCGATCGTGGCGCTGCCGATGGGGGCGGGAACGAATGTCGTCCTCTATAACAAGGCGGTTTTCGATGCCGCGGGTGTACCCTATCCCCAGCCAGACTGGACGGCGCAAGACTTTCTGGACACCGCCAAGAAGCTCTCGAATCCGGAAAAAGGGATCTGGGGCGGAGACCGTCCGCGCGATGCCTATCGAACGGTTTGGCGCAACTACGATGCTCAGCCCTACAGCGACGACAGCAAGACGGTTGACGGATATCACAATTCGCCGCAATCGGTTGCGGCTTTCGAATGGTACTGGGATCTGGTGAAAACCGCTGCGACACCCACACCGGCCGATATCGAAGTGCTCGGAAGTCAGGGCACCGGGCCAGTCGATCTGTTCATGGCAGGTCGACTGGCAATGGCGACCCTCAACCAGTCGCATCTGCTCCAGGCCCTCAAGAACAAAATGGATGTAGGGCTGGTCCCTGAACCGGCCGGTCCGGGAAGTATTCGCTACTCCAACGCGTGGTCCGCGCCGGTAGCCATTTATCAAGGCACCAAGCACCCGAAGGAGGCCTGGGAATTCCTAAAGTTCTTTGCTGGCATGGACGGGCAACGGATCGCGATGACGACCGGCCTCAATATGTTCCCAAGCATTCCCGCTCTTTGGCCGGAACACCCTTACGCTCAAGAGGACGCCGTAAAAGTACTTCAGGGCACCTTGGATTGGCCGCAGGTGAAGGACTTTGACGGCGCGCATCCCTGCTTCCGCGCATCGGTCCGCCGCGTCTATCAGACGTTTGAACTGATTAGCTTGGGAAAGCTTGAGCGCAGCGAGATTAAGGCATCCCTGAACCAGGATGTGCCTAAGATGCAGGCAGCGCTCGACGAGTGCGTAAAGCGCCTCGGAAACTGATTAGGGGAGTTCCATGAATCGAATGGCTGTGAGAGTCGGTGCGACAAGCGCAACGCAGCGGAAAGCGTTGCTACCCGGCAGAAGCAAGCGCGCGCGGAAGAGAAAGGAGATGGTGGACGGCTACACAGCCCTTTCCCCCTGGGTGATCGGTTTTTCCGTATTCTACTTGGTGCCCGTGCTTGCGACCTTTTACCTGAGCTTCACGCAATGGACGCTGGTGGGCGAAGCCCAATGGGTGGGCATCGAAAACTACCGGCGGATGTTCACAGAGGATCCGCTATTTCTCGATGCGGCGCGTGCCACCGTACTTTTCGTGCTCTTCTCGCTGCCCGCCAAACTGGCATTGGGATTGGCGCTCGCGCTTCTGCTGAATCTGAAGCTTCCCGGAATGAACTTCTTTCGCACGGTGTTCTTTCTCCCTGCGGTGATTTCCGGCGTGGCCGTGTCGCTGATGTGGGTTTGGTTCCTGCAGCCGGACACCGGCGTCGTGAATACACTTCTGCGATATGTAGGCATCGCCGGTCCGCACTGGTTCTGGGATGCCGACTGGGCCCTGTTTTCCGTCGCCCTGATGAGCATCTGGAAGGTCGGCGGCGCCGCGATCATCTACCTCGCCGGCCTGCAGAACATACCGGCCCAGCTGTATGAAGCGGCCTCTATGGATGGAGCGAATAGCTGGCAGAAATTCAGGAGAATCACGCTGCCGCTTCTCACTCCGACCCTGTTCTTTCAGCTGATCATCGAAATGATCGACGCCTTCAAGATATTCACGGAAGCCGTCGTGATCACGAAGGGCGGCCCGCTGAACCAAACATATTTCTTCCTTTATTATTTCTACGAGGAAGCCTTCACGAACTTCAACATGGGCTACGCCTCGGCCCTGGCGATCTTCCTTCTCACCGTGATTATGACGTCCACGGCACTTGCCAAGTGGTGGGCGAACAAGTGGGTGTATTATGGCGACCAGAACTGAAACCATGCTCGACGATCCGTTTCGTGTCCGCAGCCGGCGCGCCCGTAAGAAGCTGATGAAATCAGCACCTCTCTATGTCGCGGTGTACGGTCTTCTGATCCTTTTGTCCGTGACTTTTTTGCTCCCCATCTTCTGGATGGCATCGACGTCGCTGAAGCTTCCCGCCGAGGTCTTCGCGTTTCCCATGAAGTGGGTACCGGAGACGCCTCATTGGGAGAACTATCAGGAAGCCTTCGACAAGTATCCGCTTTGGCGGTTCATGGGAAACAGCACCTATCTTGTTGTGGTCAGCACAATCGGTCAGTTAATATCCGTACCGCTGATCGCATATGGTTTCGCCAGGTTCGAATTCCCCGGCAAGAAAGTGTTGTTCATGCTGATGCTGAGCACGCTCATGATTCCGAGCCAGATCAAGTACATTCCGATGTACTGGATGTTCCAGAAGGTGGGGCTCATCGGCACATATTGGCCGTTGATCCTGCCGGAATTCTTCGGCCATCCCTTCTTCATCTTCCTCATGACCCAATACATACGCAGCATCCCCAAGGAGCTCGACGAGGCTGCACGGTTGGACGGCGCCAACAGTTGGATGATCCTCTACAAAGTCATACTCCCGCTGTGTAAGCCAGTGCTTGCGGTCATCGTGGTGTTCTCGTTCCTCTGGAATTGGAACGAATTCATGGGTCCGCTGGTCTTCCTGGATAACTTCAAGGACTATCCGATCTCCGTCGGGCTTGCCTTCTTCCAAGGACGCTACAGCGTCGAGTGGCACCTCTTCATGGCGGCCACCCTCGTTTCGATAATTCCTGTTCTGGTCGTCTACTTCTTTGCGCAGCGGCATCTAATCGGAGGCCTTTCTGCAGCAGGGCTCAAGGGATAGCGACAAAAAAGCCAACATGTTCCAACGGTACTCAAGGGAGACTTTCATGAATGACACGGCCGCAGTAATGACGATCGACAAGGTATTCACGCGCAACAAGCCGGCGCCGAAGCCTCGTGGGGTGGGCCAGACTTGGCTCAAGGATGTGGGGTTTGACGAAGCGCCCTGGTACGTCGAGCGAATGGGCTTGCTGGAGCTTGAAGACTTCCTGCAGGTGGCTGCGCCCGGACTGGATTACGTCAAGGTCGCGACGCCGCAGGTGCTATGGCACCCGTCAAACTGGCTGAAGGAGAAAATCGCGCTGTATCAGCGATTTGAAGTGGAGCCCTATCTGGACCACAGCTACTTCGTGCGCGCATTTCGGTTGGGGCGGGTCGAGGACGCGATCGCCGCGGGCGCTGAACTGGGCTTCCGCGTCATCGAATTCATGAACACCTTTGGAGACGTCTCCGACGAGACCTGGAAATCGTGGCGCCAGATCGCGATCGATCACGGCATGCGTATCATCTACGAGCATCACCCTGAAAGAAACTGGCGGAAGGGTGCCAAGGACGTTCCGTCAACGGCCGAGCAGATCGTCGAAGGTGCTATACCGTTCCTCGAACACGGTGCCTTCACCCTCCTGATCGATCACGAGGAGATCGAGATTCAGGGCGATAACGCCCGTGGAGAGCTTGGCAAGGTCGTGGACAGGCTGGGGCTGGACAAGATCATTTTCGAGATCACTTCGCCGAAAGAGGCGCCACAGCGCTGGCTGGACGATCTCATCGCCTATTTCGATATGTTCGGGCCGAACTGCAATGTCAGCAACGTAATGCCGAGCCAAGCCTTGTATGTCGAGGCACTCAGAAACGGCGAGCGTCCGGGCGAACTCCTGGCGCAGCGCCGCAAGATTTACGGGGTATGATCATGGCAGATATCGTCCTTGAAAAGGTGAACAAGCTTTACCAGAACGGCTATCACGCCATCAAAGACCTCTCCCTCCAGATCAGCGATGGAGAGATACTGATCTTGGTAGGACCCTCCGGCTGCGGAAAATCCACCGCACTGCGCACGATTGCCGGTCTGGAGGATATCGACTCCGGGGATATCAGGATCGGCGGCAGAAGCATCGTTGATGTCGACGCCAAGGATCGCAATATCGCAATGGTCTTCCAGAACTACGCGCTCTATCCGCATCTGAGTGTTTTCGACAACATCGCCTTTTCGATGCAGCTTGCGAAGGTCCCGAAGCGGGAGATCGCGCAGCGCGTGCAGGCTGTTGCGCGTATTCTGGATCTCGAGGCTCAACTCGACCGCAAGCCGGGGCAGTTGTCCGGCGGCCAGCGGCAGCGCGTCGCAATGGGGCGGGCGATCGTTCGCCAACCTGCAGCCTTCCTGATGGATGAGCCTCTGTCAAACCTAGATGCAAAGCTGCGAGTCTACATGAGAGCCGAGATATGTCGCCTGCAGCGCGAGATCGGGGTCACCACGGTCTATGTGACCCACGACCAGACCGAGGCGATGACCATGGGTGACCGGGTCGCAGTGCTCAAAGACGGGGTACTGCAACAGGTTGACACGCCCAAGAACCTCTATGACAACCCGAAAAACGCATTTGTTGCAGGGTTCATCGGATCTCCGTCGATGAACCTGATGGCAGGGCACCTGTCCGATCGCCAGCTGCAGTTCGGAACGCAGCGTATCTCCTTGCCGGAGCCGGAGTTCGAGAGCCGTCCGGCACTCTCCCGCTACAACAATAAGGATGTCGTCATCGGCATCCGGCCGGAGGATCTGCATGACCCGAAGTTGGCGCTTTTGCCATTGCCGACATTCCGCGCTCAAACGCTGATGACGGAGGAATTGGGCGCCGAGTGTATCGTTCACTTCACCACGGATGCGAAGTACGTTGATAGCGGAGATCCGGACATGCTTGAGGTGAAGGGAGCCGGGCATTCGGCGGCGCGTTTCGGCCCTCGCAGCAACGTTCACGCCAACGAGACGATTGATATCGCGCTCGACCCCTCGAAGCTGCATTTCTTCGATCCCGCGACACACGCCGCGATCTAGCCGGTGCTCCCGGGCACGAAACGCGAAGGCTGCTTCTGTCAGAAGCGACATAGACCGTCAGGTCTCGCGACGGCAGCAGACCTGACCTGCGACGGCCGCTCCCTCCTGGCGGTCGTCGTCCAGCAACAGGACACGAGATGACCACAAGAATCGCACTTATTCACGCGACACCGATCGCAGTCGAGCCGATCAAGCGGGCGTTCGCCGCCGGCTGGCCATCTGTCGAGCTAGTAAATTTGCTGGACGACAGTCTTTCCGTTGACAGGGCTCGGCATACGGTGCTCACGGACGATCTTTACGGCCGGGTGGCTTCACTCGCGAAATATGCAAGCGGAACAGGCAGCCGCGCCATCCTGTTCACATGCTCAGCCTTCGGTGCCGCAATCGAAAGGGCAGCCACAGAAGTCCCGGTTCCCGTTCTCAAGCCCAATGAAGCGATGTTTGAAAAAGCGATTGAGCTCGGTGCGAGAGTTGCGATGCTGTACACCTTCGAGCCCTCCCTATCGGGCATGGAGGAAGAGTTCCGCGAGGTTGCGGTTCGCATGAAATCCAAATCGAAGCTCGAGAGCTTCTTCGTTCAAGGCGCGATCGAGGCGGTCCGCAGCGGGGATATTGAGGTTCACAATCGCTTGGTTGCGGCCGCGGCTTCCACTCTCACCTCCTTTGACGCGATCGTGCTTGCGCATTTCTCCACTGCCCAGGCCATGGAGGCGGTAAAAGCTGTCACGTGCATACCTGTTCTGTCCAGTCCCGATGCTGCTGTCGAGAAGCTGAAAACGCTTCTGTCGGCAGACGCCAACCCAAGCGAACTGGAAAACTGAGCGATGCTGATCGGCGTGATTGCAGATGATTTTACGGGGGCGAGCGATATCGCCATCACCCTGGCAAGAGGTTTCGGTATCAATGGCGGTCTGAGAACCGTTCAGTACCTGGGCATACCGGCGGATGATGCCGGAGAAGACGTGGAGGCCGGCGTCGTTTCGTTGAAAATCCGTTCCGTTCCTGTGCCGGATGCAATCGAACAAGCTAGAAGGGCGCTTGCCTGGCTGACACTGCAGGGATGCGAGCAAATCGTCTACAAATATTGCTCGACGTTCGATTCCACGCCCGAAGGAAATATCGGGCCGGTCAGCGAAATGCTCGCACAGGAACTTGGCGAGAAGGGGGTTGTTGCCTGCCCGGCACTTCCTGCGGTCGGCAGAACGGTTTACCAGGGACACCTTTTTGTCCATGACCGGCTCTTGCACCAGTCGGGAATGGAGAACCATCCATTGAACCCAATGACGGATCCCGACATCCGCCGTTGGCTGAAGAACCAGACGCAATCGGAGGTCGGACATCTCGGTATCGGCACGGTTCGACGCGGGGATGCGGCCATAGTGGAAGGGCTGGATGCGGCGGCGGCCGAAGGGCAGGTGCTGTGCATCGTCGATGCGATCGACGACGACGATCTGCTGGCGATCGGACGGTCCGTCAGGGGACGGCGGTTGATCACCGGTGGCTCGGGTATCGCCTTGGGGCTGCCTTCCAATTTCATCTCCCGCGGCCTTGCGAGCGGCCGAGCGCCGGCGATGCCCGACGTTGACGGTGCCGGTGCCGTTCTGGCTGGCAGCTGCTCGATCAGAACGCAGGAGCAGGTCAAGCATTACAGCGAGCGTCATCCGGCCATCGCGATCGACGTGGCTTCCGTCATCGAGGGCCAAACGACGGCGGACCACGTCGCCGATTTCCTTCTTCGTCATCAAGGACAGACGCCCCTAGCGTATTCGTCCCAGACGCCAGAGACGGTACGGGCGGTTCAACAGGCATACGGACGCGACACCGTGTCCAACGCGCTGGATCGGCTGTTTGCGGAAACAGCGGTCAGGCTGGTCGACGCGGGTGTGCGGCGACTGGTGGTTGCGGGCGGTGAGACTTCCGGCGCCGTCGTGTCGGCATTGCGCCTCGGACATCTTGAAATCGGTCCGGAGATCGAGCCGGGGGTGCCGGTTCTGACGTCCTCTGCACAAACGCCTGTCGGGCTCGCCTTAAAATCGGGTAACTTTGGCTCGATCGACTTTTTCGAGCGGGCGCAGGAAAGGCTTGCGGGACGATGAAGACTGAAGCGGAGCTCCGAGAGCAGATCGTCAAGCTGGGGAAATCCCTGTTCGATCGGGGATTGGCGGCCGGATCGGCCGGGAACATCAGTGGGGCCGTGGATGATGGCGTGCTGATCACGCCCACCAATTCCAGTCTTGGATCGCTCGCGCCGGCCGAGATCAGCAAGCTTGATCGCGAATGGAGGCTGGTTTCAGGAAATCCTCCGTCGAAAGAGCTGGGGCTTCATCGTGCGTTCTATGAGACGCGACCCGGTACTCGCGCCGTCGTCCATCTCCATTCGTCATTTGCAACGGCGTGGTCGTGTTTGGCGGATGTCGATGATCGCAATGCCCTTCCGCCGCTCACGCCATATGCCGTAATGCGCTTTGGGTGTGTGAAACTTCTTGAATATTTTCGCCCCGGTGACCCTCGTCTCGAAGAACAGATTCGAAATCTTCGAGGGCGCTTCAACGCAGTGTTACTGTCCAATCACGGTTCTGTGGTCGCGGGAACGGACCTCCTGTCGGCTGTCTTCGCCGCGGAGGAACTGGAAGAGGCGGCAAAGCTGAATCTGATTTTGCGTAACATGAAGAAGCGGGTGCTGACCGCGGAGCACGTTGAAGAGCTGCAAGTCGTATTCGGTGATCGCCTGCGCTGACAGCGGCGTGGCGTGCGGGAACGGCTGACGGAAAATATCCTGCTTGGGGTCATGCTCGGTCGTGGGTAAGCAAGCCCGCATCGCCATAGGCATTTCTTGCCATTGCATTGGCGAGGAACGAGATCAGAAGTCGGGCATCCTGCGGGTTGCCGCAACTGCGCAGGCTTACGGCACTGAAAGGCGTTTTCTGCTGAACCTCCGCCGGAAACTGCCCAACGATCTTTACGCCCTTCACGACGCAAAGCTCGCTTATCTGCTGGATGGCGAGATCCGCCTCTCCCGTGATCAGCTTTTCCGCCGTGAAGCCCGACGGTATGATCGTGGCTTTCTCCAAGATTGGCTGTCCGATTCCTAGCTCTTCAATGAGATTTCGGAAATAGATGCCGCTCGCTCCTGCCCTGGAAAAACAGACGGAGCGCGCCTTGACGAGAGCGCTGCAGAAGCCGCCGAGCGAGGATATATCGGGCGGCGTCGACGCTTCGGGGATCGCCACGCCAAGCACGGCGGTACAAAGCCTGGCGGCAGTCGTACTATCGGCTATTCCCTTATCGTGCAGATCTCTCACCGCTCCGTCCGTTACGATGATGGCGTCCGGTTGCGCCCCCCCGGTCACCCGATCGACGATGATGGTGGTCGGAGCCCACTCAGCTTCCACACTTCGTCCGGTCTGGCGTGTAAAAGCGGGCAGAACGGTTGTTTCGAGCGCGCCTTGCAGGGCAATCGCCGAAAGCAGTCGAATGGGGTTGTCCATGGTCATCCTCGGTTGTTAGCGATAATGTGATTCAATGAGAGCTCCTGGAGGTTGCAGACGCCCAGGAGAGCCATGTCGCGTCGGATTTCGTCGCGCAATAGGCTGGAAGCGTGCTGGACCCCTGCCGTGCCGGCGACTGAGGCGGCGAAAATATAGGGGCGGCCGACGAAGACGGCGGCCGCGCCTAGCGCGATTGCCTTCAGCACATCGGTGCCACGCCGGATTCCACCATCGATCATCAAGGGAAACCCGGGAACGGCATCGCGAATGAGTGGCAACATGCGAAGTGGCGAAACCGCATGATCGAGCTGGCGTCCACCATGGTTGGAGAGTATGACGCCATCGGCACCCGCATCCCGAGCTCGCTGAACGTCATTGATCGCGAGAAGACCCTTGATCACCAGATTTCCCGGCCAGATATTCCGGATGAATACGATATGTTCCCAGCTCAGGCGATCGCGGGCATCGAAGTTACGCCCGGGCGTTCGAGAGAACATAGGTGGGCCGCGCTCGGCCTCCATGTTCTCGAAATGCAGCATCCCGCGGGAAAGGAAGGTTCTTACCAGGGTTTGCAGCAGCCAGCGGGGATGAAACAGGGAGTCGAGTGCGACACGGGGGGTAACCCGAACCGGCATGCTATATCCGCTCCTGACATTGTTTTCCCGATTTCCGGGGACCGGCGTATCTACGGTGATCACCAGCGTTTCGAAGCCGGCAGTGGCCACACGCTCGATCATAGCCGAAATTCTGGCCAGATCTCCCGCGAGATACGCCTGGAACCAAGCTTCGGGATAGGCGCGGCGGACTTCCTCGAGCGGGATCAAGGAGGACGCGCTCATGATCATCGGCTGCCCGGTGCGCGCGGCTCCCATAGCGAGGACCACATCCCCCTTGTAAGCAGCAATCGCGGCGCCTCCAATAGGTGCGATGCCAAATGGCACTTCGTAGCGCCGGCCGAACAGATTGATGCTTTGATCGCATTGCGATACATCGAGCAGTAAGCGCGGGATAAATGAGTAGTTTCGGTAAGCGTTTACCGAAGAAAGGTGCGCCGCGCCGGTCTCAACGTTGCCGGCGATATAGCCATTGATCATGCTCGGCAAGTAACGGAATGCCATTTTCTCGAAATCGTCGAGAGACAGCGCCTGTCTGAGGTTTCGCGGAACTTTGGTTTGCGGGGCGGGGAGGGGGGGCGGCCGTCTCGAATCTTCCTGGGTCGCCGGATTTTCGGACAGATGCCCGCGCGTCTGGGGGGATCCGTGATCTTCTTCGACAGATTCAAACTTAGCCACGTTGCCGTTCTCCATTCGCGACCATCTCGTCCAAGCAAAACGGGCCACCTTGAAACCGGGCCTCAATATGGTTTTCCTGCATATCTTCGGGTGACAGCGTTGGAAAATAAGTCTCCGCGTTGTCTTTCGGAAAGAAACCGATCCTTCCCGCTCCGGGATTGGAGTACCAGCTCCTGTCGTTTCCGGAAACGCCGTACACGATCTCGTACCTGATATCAGTCGCGAATAGACAACGAACCGCAAGATCGGCCATGTCTCTCTCGCTCAGCCATAGGCTCAGCATTCTTTTATTGGTCGGCCTCGGTCTGAACTGCCCTATTCTGAGGCTGATCGTCTCTATTCCATATTTATCTGCGAACAGAAGCCCGATCGCCTCGCCGAAAACCTTGCTGACGCCATAGCGCGAATCCGGCCTCATCGGCACATCCGGGCCGGTCACCTGATCTCTCTGGCGAAAGCCGACAACATGGTTCGAGCTTGCGAACACTATTCTGCGAACACCTGCGCAGCGGGCCGCTTCGTACACGTTGTAGGTGCCATTTATATTGACGTCGCGTATCGCGTCCCATGTATCTTCCATCGACAGGCCACCGAAATGGAATACGGTGTCTATGCCCTTCATCGCCTGCTTTGTGTCGGCGAGATTCTGGACGTCTAGGGGCCAAGATTCTTCCTGTCGCGTTAAAGGCTGGATTCCGACGATGTCGCTGCTTCTGAGAAGGCGGCAATGCGGAAGAAGCGCATGCCGAAGCACACTTCCGATCTTCCCCGCCGCGCCTGTAATCAAGACACTGTGTTTGCTGCTCTCCGTTGGAGTTCCGGTGGCAATCCGTCCTGGATCAGGCATGATACGACCTTCGTTAGCTATTTGAGTAAGCGTTTACTCGATATAGCTCTTTCAATTTGCTACGTCAAGGCAGCGGTGCCGGGTTCGTCCTCGATGCTTTGGAACAGGCGCTTCATGAGCGGCGTCCCGTTCATGGCGGCGGCCTGATTCACCACTCGGACAGGGGCGCTCAATACGTGTCGATCAAGTATTCGGAGCGGCTGGCCGAGGCAGGCATCGAGCCTTCCGTCGGAAGCGTCGGCGACAGTTACGACAATGCTCTCGCCGAAACGATCAACGGTCTTTACAAGGCCGAGGTCATCCATCGACTAGGACCATGGCGCAGCTTCGAGGCGGTGGAGTTCGCCACCCTCGAATAGGTGGATTGGTTCAACCATCGACGGCTTCTGGAGCCTATCGGCAATATCCCGCCAGCCGAAGCCGAGGAGCAGTATTACGCCATGCTGGACCAACCAGCCATGGCCGCATAACCTAAACCAAACACCTCCGGCAATCTCGGCGCGGTTCATACCGACATTTGCACTGCTGCATGTGTGATGTTTAGTCTGGGCTCGAACGGCTGGCCTGACTAAGAGAGGAATCTCAATGCAAAAGAAAGCAGTGCTCCTCGAACGCGCTCAATGGGCCGAAAAAGAGAGCGTATGGCAAGGCGAATTTGAAGGGAGCGTATTTGGCGCAAACGTCTCGGTCATGTTTTACACCACGGACGAAATCGGCCGCGGCCCCAAGCTACACAAACATCCTTATGATGAAGTATTTATAGTGCGGCAAGGACGAGCGCTTTTTACCATTGGGGAGCAGCAGTTGGACGTTAGGGAGGGGCAGATCGTGTTCGGGCCGGCCAACTTACCGCACAAATATGTAAACATGGGTCCTGGCCGTCTTGAGATGACCGATATTCATGTTACCGATGAATTTGCTCAAGAAGACTTGGAGTAGCCATCCGCTGATTTCAACATCCATTGCAGTCTTTTCACTCGGACGTAACGTACGGCGGCTTTTGGGCCGAGAGCCTTCATGCTTGATCGGCTGCTTCGCGCCAATTTCGGACGTCCTTGAAGCGTTCAAGTCGGTCTGCTCTCGAGCCCAAAGGCGAAGATAGCGGCTGATCTCTGATCCGCCGCAAGCAGTCATTCCCAGCAGAACAAGTTGCGTGTAAATCAGATATCGAATCCTATCGCGGGATAGGCAGCATTTCGACTGGCGGACCGTAGTGGAGGGCTTGATTGCAGACGGACGATCTTCCCAACTACCGCTTCACTGCGAAGATCCCGAGGTATCGCGATACCCCGCAAAAGGTCGAGATGGTCTACGTCATCGAGGACCGGGGCCTCTCGGTGACGCGAGGGCGGTCCGTTAGCCTCGTGACGTGGACGTCGCTTCGATTCCTGCACCTCCACGTCACGAGTGGGGTCGGCACCACTGGCTTTCCAGTCTATAGCGCGCGTCTAAGGACGCGTTTCGTGTCAAGGGAAATCTCTTCGCTCGATTGGCTCGGAGAAACGGGCGTCGATCGGTCCGCCGACTACGTTCGCTTCATGGAAGAACTGATTCCATTTGCGGCCGCACGGAACCCACCGCTCCGCTTGCGATACGGCGGCGATCCCATGTTGGAAACGGCGATTCCGATGGTGCTGACCCTCTTCGTCGCCCCGCTCGTCCTCATCCTATTCTTAGTCGTGAAGTTGCCGCTCGGTATTCTTGCAATCGCGTGGAAGAAGCCCCTTACGAAGCTCGCGCCGTGGCTTTTCAGCACAGGGTTCGGCGTGGCGTTGAACGCGCTCCCCTGGTCCAGCGGGAAACCGTTCGAGGCGCGCAATCTGCCCGCGGCCGAACTTCCGATGAGATATCGGGAAGGTGCCGTCTACAAGAGCCATGTCGATCTTGACCAGCGGTGACGCACTAGCCCTCCATCGTTACTCTCGGGAACCCAGCGCATCGCGGCTTGGCTGGCACACGCAACGTCGCCTTTTGCCCGTTCAGCCCCTGAAGCTGACCGGCCGCCAATCACCCCATCGCAGACAAGAGTGAACCACTCCCGAATGACCGGTTTGGGCCGATTTCGTTGAAAAACTCGATGCATTGGGCGCGTGTCCGCCCTTTTCGGTCTTCCGGGCTGAGTGGCGATGCGTTTTCGGTACACGAGTATCTGGCCGTTCTCGATGATGCCGCTTTCGGTGCTGCGTCGCCAGTTACACCGAAGTTCATCTCCACGTCTGATCCGGCCGCCCAATGGACTGGTGCCCACAAAGACCATGCCTTCTTCGCCTACGCCACCAATTACCTGATCGATACTGATCACGGTGTCATTGTCGATGTGGAGGCGACGCGTGCGATCCGCCAAGCGGAAGTCGGAGCATCCCGCACAATGCTCGACAGGACCGAGAACCGCTTCGGCTTGAGGCCAGACTACCTGGCTGCTGACAGCGCTTACGGTTCCGCCGACAACTTGGCATGGCTAGTCAAGGAGAAGAAGATCGCGCCGCACATTCCGGTCTTTGACAAGTCGAACCGGACGGATGGGACCTTCTCACGTTCGGACTTCACTTGGGAAGCCGAGAACGAGCGATACATCTGTCCAGCCGGGAACGAACTGAAGCAGTTTCACCGCACTTACAATACGCCGAGATCGGGGATCACGGCCGAAGGAACACGGATTTATCGTGCCAGCAAAGAGGACTGTGATGTCTGTGACCTGAAGCAGCGTTGTTGCCCGAACACGCCGATGCGCAAAGTGCCGCGCGATCTCAACGAGGATGCGCGTGACGTCGCCAGAGCGATTGCGGCCACACCAGAATATGAACTGTCGCGGCATCGCAGAAAGAAGGTTGAGATGCTCTTCGCACATCTCAAGCGCATACTACGGATGGCGCGTCTCAGGCTTCGAGGGCCGTGTGGTGCCCGAGACGAATTCCTGCTTGCTGCAACCGCACAAAACCTAAGGAGGTTGGCAAAACTCCGGCCGCAGCGGCCGCCATATGGCATCATTGCCGCATGAAGGCGGCATAGATTGAAACCCTGCGCTGAGGCGTGGGGCAACGGCCTGCATCCTCTTTTGCCTCCCATTCCGAACCCGGCACCGACCGTTGCTTGTTGGCGTCCGCCGCGATCAGGCTGGCATCGACGGCAAATCCTTCCGCGCCGACCAACCCCTGTTCGAGGCAGCACTCCACCACCGTTTCGAACATGTGTCGCAGGATGTCGCTCTGCCTGAACCGGCCATGGCGGTTCTTCGAGAAGCTGGAGTGATCGGGTACCTTACCATCCAGTCCGAGACGACAGGACCAGCGATAGGCGAGGTTGAGATGGACCTCTTCACACAGCCGCCGCTCCGAGCGGATTCCCATGGAGTAGCCGATGATCAGCATCCGCATCATCAACTCCGGATCGACCGATGGACGGCCAGTGCTACTGTAGAAAGGCCTCAACTGCTCTCGAACGCTACCGAGTTCGAGATGGCGGTCAATTCCGCGTAACAGGTGGTCGGCGGGGACATGATCATCAAGACAGAAGTCATAGAAGAGCTGCGCCGGAGCTGCCTGACATCCCATCATCGCTCAATCCTCCGCAAATCAATAGGCGGATTGAATCACGACATTAGTGCGCCAGCAATGACAATCTTCCGACCATTGATCGAACGCAGGTTCGAATTGTGCGGTCGATGGATTTCAACGTTATCCTGTGTAATGCTCTGCAAAAGCCCGATAAATTCCTGATTCAATCGAGTTTCGTTTTGATGTCCGAGAACAATAATCGAACCCGCTTACAAACCTGCCTTCAGGTACTCGTAGGGTTGCCGCTGAGCATTGCCCGCAATGCTGCGGACATGAAGGTTTTCCATTTTGGAAAGGTTGTGCCGCACCCTTCGGGCCGAGGAACTGTCGGTTCGTACGCACTACATGTTCAATGCCCGTGGCGCTTCGTTGATGAGAAGACGATAGTGACAGGGACATCAGATCGGTTCGTCGGGCCGACCGAAGGAACGGAGGCAAACGATGGCGACCCCAAATCGGGAAACCTACAACTCATCAAAATTGCATCTCTGCTGAAAGGCTACGACGCGGAGACAAAATCCTTCGTGAACGCCACAAAGCAACTCTTCGTCATAGCTGTCAACACAGACAACTATGGCGGGGCTGACGTGTCGCTGTCAGGCGGTTACCGCCTGCAGATTTTCCCGGATGGTTCACTTGGTGAGGATTGGCGCTTTGTCGAGATTCAAGGCCGTCATGTAGTTATCGAAGGCGGTCACGTAGAGTTTGACGAATAGCAATCCGATCACCACAGCCGCTCGCCAGAGTTTTTCAACGGTATCCGCCGACAGAAGACATTGCAGTGGCCCGATAATTGTCTAGCGTCAGCGGCTGCTGAGGGCGTGTGTAACGAAAAAACGAGACACCAATGAGTGAATTCGGGAACGACGAGGCCGAATTGGTCTCCCAAGACGATGGAGCGGCTACGCATCTGCTTGGGATGGAAGTGCCAAGCATTGCTTTGCAGGCTACGGATGGGACCACCGTGGACCTGTGCAGTCCCGGCCTCTCTGTAGTCTACGCTTATCCTCGGACAAGCACGCCCGGAGGCAAAGCTATTGACGGGTGGGATGCAATTCCTGGCGCGAGAGGATGTACGCCGCAATCCTGCGCGTTCCGGGATCATTTCGCAGAATTAAAGGTGCTAGGCGCGAGCCATTTATTTGGCCTCTCGACACAGACAACTGAATACCAACGAGAGGCTGCGGAACGGCTTCACCTCCCGTTCCCGCTTCTCTCCGATCACTCGCTCCTCCTCGCGTCGGCCCTCAGCTTACCAATGTTCCAAGCCGGGGGCATGACCTTGTTAAAAAGGCTGACGATGATCATCGAAGCAGGTGTTATTAAACACGTCTTCTATCCCGTACATCCGCCAGAAAAGAATGCAGATGCAGTGATCGGCTGGATGAAGGCCAACTGCATTTCCAGAATGGGTTGATGACCGATTTGGGCCAAAGCAGACCTCTTTCGAGAGCTGTTCTTGTGCTTGAATGAGAAGAAAATCAATGCCAGCATTGCTGTCGCTCTGCGGGTCCTAAGGTTCGGATCCTTTCAAGAGCGGCGGCCGTCATTTGCACTGACGCCAACGCAACCTTGCGCTTTATATTATTCGTTAATGCTCCGATATTTTCAGCCCCTCAAAGCGGTCACTCTCCTCGAAGTCGAGGATGCTCCGACTGCCCACTACGCCAAGGTTGAGTGGTCAATCTCAGGTCAACTCGCTCAGTATACGCTTTTACGCGCTCGACTTGACGTGCGAAGTGTTGTCAATTGAGGATAAGTAAGAGCGAATGTGACGGAGGGCCACATGAGACTCAGGAATCAGATCCTTGCATTGGCCATCGGCCCCCTTGTTCTTGCCATTATCATCATCACGGCGCTCATTACCTGGCAGTCAATGACGTTGGCGCGCACCAGCATCGACGCTTTCGAACGAAACATGCTTGCCGCAAAGGAGGCGGAGCTCCTCAACCTCACCAATCTTGCCCTTTCCGCCATCCGTTCGGTTTATGACAAGGCCGGACCTGATGACGAAGCCGCGAAGGAAGAGGTCAAGCGTATTCTGATGGACCTTGATTATGGCACGGACGGTTATTTCTTCGTCTATGACTATGACGGGTTGAACGTCGTTCATCCGCGGCAAAATTTCCGTCCGGGCAATAACTGGCTTGATCTCTATGACCCCGATGGCAACCGGGTTATCTACGACCTGATCCTCAAAGCAAAAGAAGGGGGAGGACTTGTCCAGTACAAGTGGGAGAAACCTTCAACCCGGAAGATGGCCGATAAGCTTTCGTTTGCGGCCGGCCTCGACAAGTGGCGCTGGATGATCGGGACAGGCGTCTATCTGGATGACGTTTTTGCGGCGACCGCGGCGGCCAAGGAAGAATTGCGCCACTCCATCACCTGGAATTTCCTGATCGTGGCGCTGTTTGCAGTCCCCGCCGTTCTCCTGGTGTTTGCCACCTGCATGCTGCTCAATCTGCGCCAGCAGAGGCTGGCGGACGGGCGGCTGAAGGAACTGATGCAGAGGGTCATCGATACCCAGGAAGAGGAACGCCTGCGCATTGCCCGGGAACTGCATGACGGCATTTCTCAAAATCTCGTCGGCGTGCGTTTTGCAATTGATCTCGCGCGGCGCAAGGTGACGCCGGATAATGTCGGCGCGGTGGAGGCGATCGGCAAAGGCGCGTCGGCATTGACCGAGGCGATCAAGGAGGTCCGTCGTATCTCGCACGACCTGCGTCCCCGCGTTCTTGACGACCTGGGACTGACTGCAGCTTTGGAAGCGCTGATCTCAAGCTTTTCCGAACGCACCGGTATTGCGGCGACGCTGGAATCGGTGGCCTTCAAGCACATGCTTGTTCCGGAGGCCCGTGTCGCGCTTTATCGTGTCGCACAAGAGGCGCTCACCAATATCGAGCGTCATTCGGATGCAACGCGGGTCACCATCAGGTTCTCCAGCCGGGATGAGCGGGTGCAGATGGTCGTCAGCGACAATGGCCGTGGATTTCCGGCCACCCGTACAGAGAACGAAATGCCGGC
>NZ_JAPYZZ010000029.1 GCF_027460065.1 Martinezella rhizogenes | reverse complement strand
CGATGCCGACAAAATGGCTAGTATAGGTCATGAGGTCTTGTCTCCCTTATACGCGAGCGCTCGGCTCTCTCAACGGTTCGACGAAGCCTCGTAATGCGCAGAGGGTTTTGCTTTTTTTCGAACGAAAAGTTCAGGCCCGCAAGGACCAACCGCTCTGCTCATCGTCTCGACGGTGTTGCAACCACCTTCAAGACAAACAAGGCCGGAACATCATAACGATGGTCCGGCCTTTAATGTATAAGGCCCGCGCAAGCGGGCCTTTTTCATTTCGGTTGCTGCTTCAACTCAGCGGGCGGCGGCGAGGCCGACGATCAGGCCGCTGACGGCGTTGATGAGGAGGAACTGGTTGTCGACGCGGACCCAGCGCTGGTCACGGCGCGGTTCTGCGAGGTGGTAACGGCGGTAGTCACGGCGATCCACCATGTTGCGACGCTCACGGGCCGAGAGGCGCTGGCCCCGATCCCAGCGGTGCTTCTTGACGATGACCTTCTTGGTGGTGACCTGACGCTCGACGGTGACGCCGCGATGGCGGTCGTCGTGGCGGCTCTGGGCCTGAGCCATCGGTGCTGCAAGAACGGTGGCTGCCAGAAGAATGGTGACGAACTTTTTCATGGAAGTTTCCTCTCGTGTTTCGATGAGGAGAACTTACGAATAAACGAATGAACGGAAACTGAATTTAAAATTACATTTATGTAATGGTTGTTAATGCTTAGGAGCGGGAGTTAATCTTTTATTTTGAGATTTTTAGCTCAAGCTTTCGGAGCGTGCGGGCCGCCCGGCGGAACCGGGCGACCCTTTCTGTATCAGGTGCGTTCGGCGGATTTTGCCCAGAGGTTGATATCCGCATCCCTGGCGTAACGATCGATTTCCGCCAGCTCCTCGGTGGAGAACTCGGCATTGTCGAGCGCCTTGACGCAATCCTCGACCTGTTCGACGCGGCTTGCGCCGATCAGCGCCGAGGTGATGCGGCCGCCGCGCAGAACCCAGGCGATCGCCATCTGCGCCAGCGTCTGGCCGCGGCGTTCGGCAATGCCGTTCAGCGCGCGGATGTTTTCGACGTTGCGCTCATTGAGGAAGGCCGGGTTGAGCGACTTGCTCTGCGACGCCCGGCTGCCGTCCGGCACGCCGCCGAGATATTTCGTCGTCAGCATGCCCTGCGCCAGCGGCGAAAAGACGATGGAGCCGACGCCCAACTCTTCCAGCGTATCAACGAGACCGTCTTCCTCGATCCAGCGGTTGATCATCGAATAGCTCGGCTGGTGGATGATGCAGGGCGTGCCGAGGTCCTTCAGGATAGCGGTGGCCTCGCGGGTGCGCTTCGAGTTATAGGACGAGATGCCGACATAGAGCGCCTTGCCAGAGCGTACGATCTGGTCCAGCGCGCCGCAGGTTTCCTCAAGCGGCGTGTTGGGGTCGAAACGGTGGGAGTAGAAAATATCGACGTAATCCAGCCCCATGCGCTTCAGGCTCTGGTCGCAGGATGAGATCAGATATTTGCGGCTGCCCCATTCACCATAGGGACCGGGCCACATGTTGTAACCGGCCTTGGATGAGATGATCATCTCGTCGCGATAGCCGGCGAAATCCGTCTTCAGGATTTCACCGAAGGCGGTTTCGGCGCTGCCGGGCGGCGGGCCGTAATTGTTGGCGAGATCGAAATGGGTGATGCCGAGATCAAATGCGCGGCGGCAAATGGTCTGTTTCGTCTGGTGAGGCGTGTCGTTGCCGAAATTGTGCCAGAGCCCTAGCGAGATTGCCGGCAGCTTCAGGCCGGTCTTGCCGCAATGATTGTATTTCATGGACGCGTATCGGTTTTCGGCCGGTTGCCAAACCATGGGTCTTCCTCCACTTGCTGATGACTGGTTGCCGGAGAACCCGGCAACCCTTTGAATAGGCGATGGCAGGCGCGTGGCGCCCGCTCTTCTCTTGAGTGATGGTTATGCCTTTCTCTGCATTGTTTCAATGCCGGGATTGGGCGAGGATTGGCAGGTATGAAGATCGAAGATGCGGAAATGCGGCTGGGGGCCATCCGTCTTCGGAGTGAAGATAATGCGGCGGGTTTCGCCGGCGGCGAGATCGAAGAGGTTATCGGAATACCGTCCCGGCTGGTCTGCCTCCAGCATGACGAAGAGCGCGAGACCGGCGGCGGTGACATCGATTTCAAACTGGCCGTTCTTCAGCGGCCCTACGGAAAGCTCCAATCCGGCAGGCTGAAGCTCCAACGCCTTGTAGGTGTCGCGCACATGATGGCCTTCGCCGGTCATGCCGTTCGAGGCAATGAAGCTCCATGCAAGGATGGCGCCATCCGGCAGGCTGTCCATGTCGATTTCTGTCAGCGTCGCGGCCTTATCCGTCGCGCATGTGCCGTTGGCGGATTTCAGCGGCACGCGGTTGCCGTCCATGGTCAGCGCAACGATGTTCATGTCGATCTCGACATCTTCCGCCGTGTCGTTGACCATGGAAAAGCTCACCTGTCGCCCATCCTTGGAGGGAATGGCCGAGACCGTGACCTGCTGGAAGAACCGTCGGGCGGCATAATGCAGCGCCTTCCAGCCGCCGCCATAATCGAGGCTCGACCATGAGGCGACCGGCCATGTGTCGTTCAACTGCCAATAAAGTGTGCCCATGCAATGGGGTTTCAGCGAGCGCCAGTAGTCGACCGCCGTGCGGATGGCCAGCGCCTGCTGGACCTGGCTCAGATAGACGAAGTTCTCGAAATCCCTGGGGAAGCGGAAATAACGGAACATGGTGCCGGCGATCCGCTCATTGCCGCCGACATTCTTCTGGTGCAGCTCAATGACCGGGGAGGCGATGTTCATGTCCTTGTCTTCGGCATAGGTGCGGATGACGGGCATGGATGTGTAGGACTGGAAACCGAATTCAGAGCAGAAACGCGGTTTCACCGACCGGTAATTGTCGAACGACTTGTTCTCGTGCCAGACGGACCAGTAATGCATGTCGCCGGAGCCATCCGCGTGCCAGGCGTCGCCATAATCGAGATAACCCGAGGCGGGGCTCGATGGCCACCAGAGCGCCTCGGGGATGGCTTTTTTCAGAGCCCTTTCGATGGTGCGGTTCAGACGATCATAGGCGACGAGATAGCGGTCGCGATTGTTGCGGGATTCATCGAACCAGGTCAGCGCGCCCACCAGCTCGTTATCGCCGCACCAGAGCGCGATGGAGGGGTGAGAAGACAGGCGTTTCACCTGGTAATCGACCTCATGTTCGACATTGTCGAGAAAGTCTTCGCTGCAGGGATAAAGATTGCAGGCGAACATGAAATCCTGCCAGACCAGAAGGCCGAGACGGTCGCAGAGATCGTAGAACCAGTCTTCCTCATAAAAGCCGCCGCCCCAGACGCGGATCATGTTCATGTTAGCCTCGACCGCGGAGCAGAGGAGGTCTTCGGTCTTTTCCCGGCTGGTCAGCGAATAAAGCGCATCTGCCGGAATCCAGTTGGCGCCACGGCAGAATATCTCCCGGCCATTGATGCGGAAGGTGAAGCGGCTGCCGGCCTCATCCTTGTCGGTCAGAAGTTCGATGGTTCTGAAGCCGATCTGGCGGGTGACGGTTTCGTCAGGCAGTTCCACCGTGAGTTTGTAGAGCGTTTGCTCACCACTGCCGGCCGGCCACCAGAGATCAGGATTTTCCAAGAAGAAGACATGGTGCACCACCGTCTCGCCCGCGCCGACGCCGCAATCGAGCCGCAGCCTTTCGTCGCCCAGCGACAGATAGACCGGCAGGCTTGCCGGTCCCTCGGCAAAGAGCGTGATGGCCACATGCAGCTCGACGCCGCCTTCGACATGGTGCTGCGAGGTGACGACATGTTCGATGCGGGCGGTATCGAGCCGCTTCAGCAGGATTTTGCCATAGAGGCCAAGCGGTGCAATGGCGATGTTCCAGTCCCAGCCGAAATGGCATTGCGGTTTGCGCAACATGTTGCCATTGGCGATCGGGGAATTGCCTGGGTGATAAGGAATGTAAAAGGGCTGCCGCGCCTGCCGCTCCGCGCCGGCCGTGATGTTGGAATGGAAGTGGATGCGGATGGTGTTTTCACCCGGCCGCACGGCACCGGAAATATCGGGCCGGTAACGGCGAAAGCAATTGTCGGCGCTCAAGACAGGGATGTCGTTGACGAAAACGATGGAGACCGTGTCGAGATAATCGATATCGAGAAACCAGCTCGCCTCTGCATCATCGAGGATGAAGGTTCTCTCGATGATCCAGTCCTGCTGCGCGACCCATTGAACGGCCTTCTCGTTGGCGCCGTGATAAGGATCAGGAATGATGGCGGCATTTTTGAGCGCGGTGTGAATATCGCCCGGAATGGAAAGCTCGGTGGCATGGTCTCCTTCCGCCGAGGCCAGGCGCCAGAGCCCAGCCAGATCGATAACGGTTTCGGGCGTGGAGGAGGAAATCATGATCGGACCCTGCATAAATAAGAATTCAACGAAGACGGCCGGCATTATGGTGCAGGCTTGTGTCAGAATCTGGGGGGATGGATGGGCGCAAAGCGGCCGCGACATTTTTATCCGGCTTTGCGTTTTCCTCCCTCCGGTAACGTTACCGTAAAACAATCCTCCCGTAATTCTTTTGAATGGCTTTTGGGTGCCTGAAAAATGTCGAGGGCTTATTGAGTGGAATGGAGAAGCTTTGTCGAGCGACATTTCATTAACTTTATATATTTATATTAAATAGTTATACTAGTTTTTTTAATCTCAGTAATTAGGAATTCTGTCTGTCAATATCCGCGATTTCAAGGCCCTGAAGAAAGGGTTGCGGCCGGGGAATATTTTCTCGATCTATATCGTTATAGCCGGATTGGCGGATACGCGGAAAAGACCCGCGGTTTGCCGGAGACCTTTGCCGTTGCAACGAAGCAAAAGCTATCTATGATTATCGTTCGGTAAAGTGTGGCGAAATGACATGAACGATACTGGTAAATCCGGCGGGGGCGATATGCCTGCGACGACGGGCGAGCGCCCGACCCTGAAGACCATCGCCTATATGACGGGCCTTGGCATCACCACCGTGTCGCGCGCGTTGAAGGATGCGCCTGACATCGGCGCCGAGACCAAGGAGCGTGTGCGGTTGATCGCCCGGCAGATCGGTTACCAGCCGAACCGCGCCGGCGTGCGCCTTCGCACCGGCAAGACCAATGTCATCGCGCTGGTGCTGAGCGTTGACGAGGAACTGATGGGCTTTACCAGCCAGATGGTGTTCGGTATCACCGAGGTTCTCTCCGCCACGCAATATCACCTTGTCGTCACGCCCCACATCCATGCCAAGGACTCCATGGTGCCGATCCGCTACATTCTCGAGACCGGCTCGGCGGATGGGGTGATTATTTCGAAGATAGAGCCGAACGATCCGCGCGTGCGTTTCATGACCGAGCGCAATATGCCCTTCGTCACCCATGGGCGCTCGGATATGGGCATCGAACATGCTTTTCACGATTTCGACAATGAGGCCTACGCCTATGAGGCAGTCGAGCGGCTGGCGCAATGCGGGCGCAAGAGGATCGCCGTCATCGTGCCGCCATCGCGCTTTTCCTTCCACGACCATGCCCGCAAGGGTTTCAATCGCGGGATCAGAGATTTCGGACTCACCGAATTTCCGCTGGATGCCATCACCATCGAGACGCCGCTCGAGAAAATCCGGGATTTCGGCCGGACACTGATGCAGTCGGCGGATCGGCCCGACGGGATCGTCTCGATCAGCGGCAGCAGCACCATCGCGCTGGTGGCGGGTTTCGAAGCTGCAGGCGTGAAGATTGGCGAAGATGTCGATATCGTTTCGAAACAGTCGGCCGAATTCCTGAACTGGATCAAGCCGCAGATCCACACCGTCAACGAGGACATCAAGCTGGCGGGCAGGGAGCTTGCCAAGGCGTTGCTGGCCCGCATCAACGGTGAAGCTGCGGAAACGCTGCAGAGCATCAGCGGGCCGGTCTGGTCTTCGATGGCGCCGAAGCCGTAGGGCAAGCTCCTCGGTCAAGTAATGCGCGGTCTTGGCCGGTGTAGCTGTGTGCTCGCCCCCCATATTTCCGCCATTCCGGCTCAAGGTCGAAATGACGGAAATTCAGCGCACATGTCTAAACCTTCAGGACAGGCAGTCCTTGAGCGAACCGGCAATGCCGCGCATCAACTTGAAGTAAAGATCGGGGCCGGGCTCCAGTGTCGCCGCTTCCGGATCGAGCGTTGCCGATTTCGCTTTTGTGCCTTCAGTGATGACGGAGACCAGTTTCGGCTCGAATTGCGGTTCGGCGAAAACGCAGGTCGCGCCTAGCTGGCGAACCTTCTCCTGCATCTGTTTGACGCGATCCGCGCCCGGTAGGGTTTCGGGGCTGACGGTGATCGATCCCGCGGTTTTCACGCCATAACGATGCTCGAAATATTGATAGGCGTCGTGGAAGACGATGAAGGGCTTGTCCTTTACCGGCTTCACCGTCTCCGCGACTTCGGCGTCGAGCGCATCGAGATCGTCGATCAGTTTCTTGGTGTTGGCCTGATAGGTCGCGGCATTGCCGGCATCGGCCGCAATCAGCGCCGTTTCGATCGTCTGGGCCATGGCCTTGGCATTGGCGGGGTCCAGCCAGAGATGGGTGTCATAGGCGCCGTGCTCGTGGTCATCAGCATCGGCATGGTCGTGTCCGTGATCATGCGTACCTTCGCCTTCGGTGTGGCCGTCATGCGTCTCATGGCCTTCTTCGCGATGGTCATGCGCTTCAAATGGACCGCCTTCGCGGAAGGGCAGTTTTTCGAGACCCTTGGCATCTTCCAGTTCTACCACGGTCGCCTTGCTGGCTAGTGCCTCCAGCGGCTTTTGCAGGAAAGCTTCCAGTCCGGGGCCGACCCAGAACACCACATCCGCCTTTTCGAGCTTGCGTGCATTGGATGGCCGGAGATTATAGGTATGCGGCGAAGCCGCGCCGTCGACTATAAGCTGCGGTTCGCCCACGCCTTTCATGATGGCTGCAACGAGGGAATGGACGGGCTTGATCGAGACCACGACATCGGGCGCGGCGGTGGCGCCCGACGCGGCGGCTGCTATTGCCACCGATGCCATGAGCGGGATCAGGATCGATTTCATGAAATGCACTCCACTTGAACAAGTATAGTTATGTTATTACATTTATTGCGTAACTCTATAACGTATGCAATAGCGGTAGGCAACATCGCCGAACGGACGATCCCATGCTTCATTCAGCCCTTGAGGGCAAAGAAATACTGGTTTCCCTTGCCAATGCCGGCGTGCAGCGCAACGGCCGCTGGCTGGTGCGCGGCGTGGAGTTTTCCGTCAGCAGGGGCGAGATCGTCACGCTGATCGGCCCGAATGGTTCAGGCAAATCCACGAGCGCAAAAATGGCGATCGGCTTGGTGAAGCCGAGCGAAGGCCAGGTCTCGCGCAAGGCCGGTCTGCGCGTCGGTTATGTGCCGCAGAAGCTTTCGGTGGACTGGACCATGCCGCTTTCCGTGCGCCGGCTGATGACGCTGACCGGGCCGCTGCCTGCGCGGGAAATCGACGCGGCGCTGAATGCGACGGGCATCGCACATCTGGCCAACGCCGAGGTGCAGCATCTTTCCGGCGGCGAGTTCCAGCGGGCACTTCTGGCTCGCGCCATTGCCCGCAAACCCGATCTGCTGGTTCTCGATGAGCCCGTTCAGGGTGTTGATTTTTCCGGCGAGATCGCACTCTATGATCTGATAAAAAATATCAGGAATTCAAATGATTGCGGAATTCTGTTAATCTCGCATGACCTGCATGTTGTGATGGCGGAGACCGATATCGTGATCTGCCTGAACGGCCATGTCTGCTGCCGCGGCACGCCGCAGGCGGTAAGCCAGAGCCCGGAATATATGCGGCTTTTCGGCGGCATGGCGGCCAAGGCGCTTGCCGTCTACAGCCACCATCACGATCACACCCATCTGCCGGATGGCCGGGTGCAGCATGCGGATGGAACGGTGACCGACCATTGCCACCCCGAAGACGGGCACCATCACGGACATGATCATCATCATGACCATGGACACCATCAGGATGACCATGGCGAATGCGGCTGCGACCATGATCATGGGGACCATGCGCCACACGACCAGCGGCAGGGAGAGCGCCATGTTTGACGATTTCTTCGTTCGCGCCATGGTCGCCGGCATCGGCGTCGCGCTCACCGCCGGTCCTCTTGGCTGTTTCGTCGTCTGGCGGCGTATGGCCTATTTCGGTGATACCATGGCCCATTCGGCGCTTCTCGGGGTTGCGCTGTCTTTGCTGTTGCAGCTCAACCTTATCGTCAGCGTCTTTCTGGTGGCGTCGGCCGTTTCGATTCTTCTGATTTTCCTGCAACGGCGGCAGGCGCTTTCCTCCGATGCGCTGCTTGGCATCCTGTCCCATTCGGCGCTGGCGATCGGCCTTGTCATCGTCGCCTTCATGAGCTGGGTGCGCATCGATCTCGTCTCGTTCCTGTTCGGCGATATTCTTGCCGTCACCCGCAGCGATATCGCGCTGATCTGGGGCGGTGGGCTGGTGGTCATCGTTTCCATGGTCTTCCTGTGGCGGTCGCTGCTCGCTTCCACCGTGAATACCGAACTGGCGGAAGCGGAGGGGCTGAACCCGGAGCGCTCGAAGCTGATCTTCACGCTGCTGATGGCACTGGTGATCGCCATTGCCATGAAGGTGGTCGGCATCATGCTCATCACTTCGCTGCTCATCATACCGGCCGCGACCGCGCGGCGTTTTTCCAGTACGCCGGAGGTCATGGCAGTCGTGGCCTCGCTGATCGGTGCGGTTGCCGTTATCGGCGGGCTGTTCGGCTCGCTCACCTATGATACACCGTCCGGCCCATCCATCGTGGTTGCCGCGGTGATCCTGTTCGTTATAAGCCTGTTGCCGGCGCCGGGTTTTTCCCGCTCCGCGGATGAAGGAGGCAAGCCATGAATGCGCAGACCCAGCAGAACCTCACCAAGAACCAGTCGCTGGTGATGAATGCCCTTTCGAATGCGCATCAGCCGCTCAGCGCTTATATGATCCTCGATAAGCTGCGCGATGATGGTTTCCGCGCGCCGCTGCAGGTGTACCGGGCGTTGGAAAAGCTGGTGGAATTCGGTCTCGTGCACCGGCTGGAAAGCCTCAACGCCTTCGTTGCCTGCACGCATACCCAGGCGGAATGCTGCTCGCAACACCATGGAACCGTGGCTTTTGCCATCTGCGAATCCTGCGGGCAGGTGACGGAGTTCCACGACCACGAGATCGATCATCGTCTGGAGCGCTGGGTTAAGGACAGCAAGTTCAAGGCGGAAAAGACCACCATTGAAATCCGCGGTCTCTGCGCGGCCTGCGCGGCATAACGCCAATTGTGAGGGGGCGGGCGTCGTTACCCGCCAACCATCATTATTCGATCATCGCCAGATCTTTCGAAAAATGCTTCCAGTTTTCGATGTATTTTTCTGCCGAGCGGCGAATCCCGGCCACGGTGTCTTCATCCAGCGTGCGGATAGCCCGCGCCGGCGAGCCGACAATCAGCGAATTATCCGGAAACTCCTTGCCCTCCGTCACCAGCGCATTGGCGCCGACGAGGCAGTTGCGGCCGATCTTCGCGCCGTTCAAAATCGTTGCGCCCATGCCGATGAGCGAATTGTCGCCGATGCTGCAGCCGTGGACGATGGCGTGATGACCGATGGTGCACATTTCGCCGATGGTTGCGGCAAAACCGGGATCGCTGTGCACCATCACGCCTTCCTGAATATTGGTGCCGCGGCCAATGCTGATCGGCTCGTTATCGCCGCGCAGCGTGGCACCAAACCAGATGCCGACATCTTCGCCAAGTGTGACCGAACCGATGACATTGGCATCGGGCGCAACCCAGTAACGATCCGGGGCAGGGGTTTGCGGTATCCGGTCGGCGAGGCGGTAAAGCGGCATGGCGGTATCCTCCCTTTGCGTTTCCTGCCGATCAGGCGATTTTGACCGAGAGCGTGCCGACACCGTCGACACCACACTCTATCCTGTCACCGCGCATGATCGGGCCGACGCCGGCTGGCGTACCGGTCATGATCACATCGCCGGCGGCAAGGCTGAACAGTTTGGAAAGCTCGGCAATCACTTCCGGCACCTTCCAGATCATCTGAGCGAGATCGCCGGTCTGCTTGCGTTCGCCGTTGACATCGAGCCAGATCGCGCCGGTTGCGGGATGGCCGATCTTATCGGCGGGAACGATGGCCGAAACCGGTGCGGAATGTTCAAACGCCTTGGCACCTTCCCAGGAGCGACCCATTTTCTTCAACCCGTCCTGCAGGTCGCGGCGGGTCATGTCGATGCCCACGGCATAACCCCAGACATGGCTCAGTGCCTCTGACGCCGGAATATCCGCGCCGCCACTCTTTAGCACCACGACGCACTCGACTTCGTAATGCACGTTAGAGGACAGCGGCGGGTAGGGGAAATCATTGCCAGCGGGCAGAAGATTGTCCGCGTTCTTCTGGAAATAAAAGGGCGGCTCACGCGAGGGGTCGTGGCCCATTTCGATGGCGTGATCGGCATAATTGCGGCCGACGCAATAGACCCGCCGCACGGGGAAAAGGTCGTCCGTGCCCTCGACGGGCAGCAGAACGGGTTTCGGAGCGGGGATGACGGTGGCGGCCATGGGGATTTCCTGTCGTCTCTTGAGCTGCAAGTCTTGTCCCGCGATTCCGGGGCGATTTCCAGTTCAAAATGACCTTGCCTGCAAAACTGGCTTTTTGCGGCCCTTTGTTGTAGAAGCCGGCGCAAAGAGGTTTATCCATGTACAGACAAGCGCTTGCTGGCGGCGAAAAAATCTTCGCCGTGGCCCCGATGATCGATTGGACCGACACGAGGTGCAGATTTCTGCACCGGCAATTGTCGAAGCGCGCTTTGCTGTTCACCGAGATGATCGTCGCCGACGCCATCATCCATGGCCCGCGTGATAAGTTACTCGGTTACCACCCGCAGGAACATCCTGTTGCGCTGCAGCTTGGCGGATCGAATCCGGCCAAGCTTGCAGAGGCGGTGCGGATTGCCGGTGATTACGGTTATGACGAGATCAACCTCAATGTCGGCTGCCCTTCGGACCGGGTGCAATCCGGCACCTTCGGCGCCTGCCTGATGCGCGAGCCCGAAGTGGTAGCGGAATGTGTTTCTGCGATGAAAGCGGTTGCGGCTGTGCCGGTGACTGTCAAATGCCGCATCGGGGTGGATGATCAGGAGCCGGAAACCGTGTTGCCGGATTTTCTGGCGCGGGTCGTGGTCGCCGGTGCGGATGCGGTCTGGGTCCATGCGCGCAAAGCTTGGTTGCAGGGGCTTTCGCCGAAGGAAAACCGCGAGGTTCCGCCGCTTGATTATGATCTCGTCTATCGCATGAAGCGGGAAAATCCTGCCGTCTTCATTGGCATTAATGGTGGTATCGCCGATCTCGATCAGGCGGGTGAACACCTGAAATACATGGACGGCGTAATGCTCGGCCGGGCCGCCTATCACAACACCTCGATCCTTGCCGATGTCGATCATCGCATCCATGGCGAGGAAACCCTCCAATATGACTGGATGGCTTTGCGGGACACGATGATGGATTACGCTGCCGATTATATTGCCACAGGTGGACGTCTCAATCACGTTACCCGCCACATGGTCGGCCTGTTTCAGGGCATGCCGGGCGCGCGCCGTTTCCGGCAGATCCTCTCCAGCGATGCCACCCGGCCGGGAGCAGGGCCGGAGGTGATCGAGGCAGCTTTTGCCGCCATCGATTTCAACCCGATGAAAGAACTGGCCGGCTGAGAGACCTCAGACCGCTTTTTGCAGTTCCTGCGCACCCACGGGCGCATTGACCTTGCCGCCGGTGATGAAGAAGGCGAAGACATCGCGCGGTGTCTTTTCGACCTTCCGCTCGGGCGCGATCAGCGGCAGATCGCCGGGCACGCCGCCCGCCGCATAGGTCTTGACCCGTTTGGCCCAGTCGCTGATCCCGGTCTGCGGATAACAGGTCTTGATATCGTCCTCGCCCTTCTGCAGGCGGCAATAGACGAAATCGGCGGTGACATCCGGCAGCATCGGATAATCGTGATGATCGGCGCAGACGACGGCGACCTTGTGTTTGGCGAGGAGATCGATGAATTCCGGCACCTGGAATGTCTCGTTGCGCACCTCAACCACATGCCTCAGGGAAATGCCGTCCTGTTTTTCCGGCAGCAGCGCCAGAAACGCACCGAAATCATCCGCATCGAATTTCTTCGTGGGCGCAAACTGCCAGAGGATCGGGCCGAGATGGGATCCGAGTTCCGTCAGCCCCTGCGTGAGAAACTTCGTCATGGATTCACCGGCCTCGGCCAGAACCCTGCGATTGGTGACGAAGCGGCTCGCCTTTAGCGAGAAGATGAAATCCTCGGGCACTTCGGCGGCCCATTTGGCGAAGGTTTCCGGCTTCTGGCTGCTGTAATAGGTGCCGTTCACCTCAATTGCCGTCAATTGCCGGCTGGCATGTTCGAGCTGGCGCTTCTTCGTCAGCTTTTCCGGATAAAACGTGCCTTCCCAAGGCTCAAAAGTCCAGCCGCCGATACCGGTGCGGATTGTGCCTGATGTCGACATATGCAGTTTCTCCTCAGGCTCTCGGCCTCTTGAACCTTTGCCAAAGCTGCGGATTACTCCGCAGCCTCGCGTTTCCCGGCTGGCCGGCGGTCGAGCAGTTCCTTCAGGAAGTGGCCGGTATAAGAACGTTCCACCTTGACGATATCCTCCGGCGTGCCGGTTGCGACCACTTCGCCGCCGCCTGTACCGCCTTCGGGGCCGATATCGATTATCCAGTCGGCCGTCTTGATGACTTCGAGATTATGTTCGATCACCACAACGGAATTACCCTGTTCCACCAGCGCATGCAGCATTTCCAGGAGCTTGTTGACGTCATGGAAATGCAGGCCCGTCGTCGGCTCGTCGAGGATATAGAGCGTGCGGCCTGTCGAGCGTTTTGACAGTTCCTTGGCAAGCTTGACGCGCTGCGCCTCGCCGCCGGAAAGCGTATTGGCCTGCTGTCCGACCTTGATGTAACCAAGGCCGACATCGAACAGCGATTGCAGCTTGTCGCGCACCGCCGGCACGGCGGCGAAGAACTCTACGCCTTCCTCGACCGTCATATCCAGCACGTCAGCGATGGATTTCCCTTTGAAGGTGACATCCAGCGTCTCGCGATTGTAGCGCTTGCCGTGGCAGACATCGCAGGTGACATAGACGTCAGGCAGGAAGTGCATTTCGATCTTGATGACGCCGTCGCCCTGGCAGGCCTCGCAGCGGCCGCCCTTGACGTTGAAGGAGAAACGGCCCGGTGCATAACCGCGCGCCTTGGCCTCCGGCAGGCCGGCGAACCAGTCGCGGATCGGCGTAAAGGCGCCGGTATAGGTGGCGGGGTTGGAGCGCGGCGTGCGGCCGATCGGCGACTGGTCGATATCGATCACCTTGTCGATGAATTCGAAACCGTCGATGCGATCATGTTCGGCCGGAATTTCGCGCGCGCCCATCACCCGGCGCGCCGCCGATTTGTAGAGCGTCTCGATCAGGAAGGTGGACTTGCCGCCGCCGGATACGCCTGTTACCGCGGTGAAAACGCCGAGCGGCACGGCCGCCGTGACATTCTGGAGATTGTTCCCGCGGGCGCCAAAAACCTTGATCTCGCGACCCTTTTTCGGCTTGCGGCGTTCAGCCGGCACGGCAACGCCGAGTTCGCCGGAGAGGTATTTGCCGGTCAGTGATTTCGGATTGGCCATCACGTCCTGCGGTGTGCCTTCCGCAATCACCTGACCACCGTGAATACCGGCGGCCGGGCCGATATCGACCACATAATCCGCCGTCAGAATGGCGTCCTCGTCATGTTCGACAACGATGACAGTATTGCCGATATCGCGCAGATGTTTCAGCGTCTCGAGCAGGCGGGCATTGTCACGCTGATGCAGGCCGATCGAAGGCTCATCCAGAACGTAGAGAACGCCTGTCAGACCCGAGCCGATCTGTGAGGCCAGACGGATGCGCTGGCTTTCACCGCCGGACAGCGTGCCGGAATTGCGCGACAGGCTGAGATAATCCAGTCCGACATCGTTGAGGAATCGCAGGCGTTCGCGGATTTCCTTGAGGATGCGGACAGCGATTTCATTCTGCTTGGCATTGAGACTTTCCGGCAGTACCTCGAACCAGTCGCGTGCCTTGCGGATCGACATCTGGGTGACTTCGCCGATATGCAGCTTGTTGATCTTGACGGCCAGCGCTTCCGGCTTCAGGCGATAACCGGCGCAGGCCGGGCAGGGGGCTGCCGACATATAACGCTCGATTTCCTCGCGCGCCCAGGCGCTGTCGGTCTCTTTCCAGCGACGCTCCAGATTGGGCACGATGCCTTCGAAGTTTTTCACCGTCTTGTAGGAGCGGGCGCCGTCCTGATAGTTGAACTCGATCTTGTCATCGGTGCCCTGAAGAATGGCGTGCTGCGCCTCCTTCGAAAGCTCCGTCCATTTGCTCGATAGTTTGAAACCGAAGGCCTTGCCAAGCGCTTCCAGCGTCTGGTTGTAATAGGGAGAAGACGACTTCGCCCAAGGGGCGATGGCGCCGTCGCGCAGCGTGCGGGCCGGTTCCGGAACGATCAGGTTTTCATCCACCTTCTGCTGCGAGCCGAGGCCATCGCAGCTCGGGCAGGCGCCGAAGGGGTTGTTGAAGGAGAATAGCCGCGGTTCGATTTCCGGGATGGTGAAGCCGGAAACGGGGCAGGCGAATTTTTCCGAAAACAGCACACGTTCATGGGTCTCGTTGAGAGACTTGTTGGCCGAGCCACCGGCGGCGGTCTCTTCGGGCGGCAGAGGCTTGTCGGCGAATTCGGCGATTGCCAGCCCATCGGCGAGCTTGAGGCAGGTCTCGAGACTGTCGGCGAGGCGCGCGGCCATATCCGGGCGCACCACCGCACGGTCGACCACCACGTCGATATCGTGTTTGTATTTCTTGTCGAGGGCAGGAACGTCGGCGATCTCGTAGAACTGGCCATCCACCTTGACGCGCTGGAAGCCCTTCTTCATCAGCTCGGCCAGTTCCTTCTTATACTCACCTTTGCGGCCCCGCACGATCGGCGCGAGAATATAAAGACGCGTACCTTCCTCGAAGGCGAGGATGCGATCGACCATCTGGCTGATGGTCTGGCTCTCGATCGGCAGACCGGTGGCTGGCGAATAGGGGACGCCGACACGCGCAAACAGAAGGCGCATGTAGTCGTAGATTTCCGTGACGGTGCCCACCGTGGATCGCGGGTTCTTCGAGGTGGTCTTCTGCTCAATGGAAATCGCCGGCGACAGACCCTCGATCCGGTCCACATCCGGCTTCTGCATCATTTCCAGGAACTGGCGCGCATAGGCCGAAAGGCTTTCGACATAACGTCGCTGTCCCTCGGCATAGATCGTGTCGAAGGCAAGCGACGACTTGCCCGAGCCGGAAAGCCCGGTCATGACGATCAGCTTGTTGCGCGGTAGATCCAGATCGATGCCCTTGAGATTGTGCTCGCGGGCGCCACGGATGGAAATCGTCTTCAGTTCACTCATGACAAGGCTCGGACAAAAATAATACACTTGATGGCAGCGCGTCCTTATGTAGTGACGCAGCCGGAGGTGTCGAGGTCTATTTCCTATCGGTCGCAGCTTTTCGGAATGCTTGACTCGAAATCTGCGATTTAATAGAACAAAAAAGGAACGAATTGCAAGCGCGAATGTCTGCTCCCACAGCTTAAGATTATTCTTTGTGGATAGTTCCCTGGCCGCGGTGCCCTTTGCGGGCGGCGGTGGTTATTGTGTGGCGAATTTTTTGAAATGCAATTGCCGGTCATGAAGGCTGGCGGACAGGATGACGAGATGGCTGGTAGCGTAAACAAGGTAATTCTGATCGGGAATGTCGGCGCCGATCCCGAAATCCGCCGGACGCAGGATGGCCGCCCCATCGCCAACCTGCGTATCGCCACCTCGGAAACCTGGCGTGACCGCAACAGCGGCGAGCGCAAGGAAAAGACCGAATGGCACACCGTCGTGGTTTTCAACGAAGGCCTGTGCAAGGTCGTCGAGCAATATGTCAAGAAGGGCGCCAAGCTCTATATCGAAGGCCAGCTGCAGACGCGCAAATGGCAGGACCAGACCGGCAACGACCGCTACTCCACCGAAATCGTGTTGCAGGGCTTCAACTCCACGCTGACGATGCTTGACGGTCGCGGCGAGGGCGGCGGCGGCCGTAGCGGCGGCGGTGATTTCGGCGGCGGCAATGATTATGGCAGCGGCAGCGGCTCCGGTTACGGCGGCGGTTACGACCAGCAGTCCTCACCGCGCGGCGGCTCCTCCCGTGGCGGTGGCCAGCCTTCCGGCGGCTTCTCCAACGATATGGACGACGATATTCCGTTCTAAGCGGGAGATCGCAAATGATGGAAGGCGGGCGTAGCGTGGCTGCTGCCCGCCTTTAATGTTTCAGCTGCTCAGGACGCCACCTTGTCCGCCAGCATCGCAACCATGACATCGGATTGCGAGACGATGCCCACCATCTTTCCCTTGGCGTCGATGACCGGCAGGTAATGCAGCCCTTCCTCAGCAAAGCGGATGATGGCTTCCTCGATTGAAGTCTCCGGCCTTACGGTTTTCACCGGTGAGGTCATGATGTCCTTGACGGTATCGTTGGGGGCGCTTGCGCCTGAAAGAATGAGGCGCAGCCGCTGCAGGAAGCCGATGGAGGGGCGGCCGTTTCTCCAGCTTGCCTTTTCCAGAAAATCCGTCTGGGTGACGATGCCGACGATCTCGGCCTTATCGTCGGTGACGGGCAGCGCCTTGAAATGGTGGCTGTGCATCAGCGCATGGGCATGGCGCAGGCTGTCGTCAGGGGCGACGCCGACCACATCCCGCGACATGACACTGGCGCAATCAAGATGCAGCGCGCGGCGGCGATAAGAACGCAGTTCGGTCTTGCGCAGGATGGTCTCGAGCTCGTCCCGGTCGATATCGAGGACCTCGTCATATTCTTTCAGCACCTCGTCGAGGTCGGTGGAGGAAAAGCCGATCTTCTGGATGGGGGTGGGATCGGTCGTGCCGTGGGCGGCCTTTCCAAGCTTCAGGCCATGGGGATAAGCGCGGCCGGTGGCATTGTTATAGACGAGCGCCAGAGCGAGAAGGATCAGCGAGTTTCCGGCGACCGGCCAGAGCAGAAAGCCATAACCGAGGCTGTGCACCGCGGGACCGCCGAGAACGGCCGTCAGCGCGACGGCACCGCTTGGCGGATGCAGGCAGCGCAGCGCCATCATCGCGGCAATGGCAAGGCTGATGGCGAGTGCGCTGGCGAGGAATGGATCCGGCACCAGCAGCGCCACGGTTACACCCACGAAAGCCGATACGAGATTGCCGCACAGGATCGACCAGGGTTGCGCTAACGGACTGGAGGGCACAGCGAATAAAAGCACGGCCGAAGCGCCCATCGGTGCAATCATGGCGGGCAGGGTGGGATCGAAACGCAGAGCCATACTGCCGAGAAGACCGGTCAGCAGAATGCCGACAAAGGCGCCGGTTGCGGAACGCAGCCTTTCCCTGTTGCTGACGGGTGCGGCATCCGGGATCAGGCGGCGCAGCATGGAACGCATGAGGAGAACTTTCGAATCCGGAAAATATGTGGGTCTTTTAGCCGAAATGGCGGCCGGATTTAAAGGATGGAATTTCCTGAGTTATAGGCCGATGCGGGATTTTGTTGCGCAGACATACGATCAGGCCTGAGATCAGAAATCGAAGGCCGATTTTATGCCATCGACCACGAATTGCACCGAAAGTGCTGCCAGCAGCACGCCGAGCAGCCGGGTAAGGATCGCGCGGCCGGTGTTGCCGAGAAAACGGTCCATGCGTTCCGAGACGATCAGCGCGGCGTAGACGAGGGCCATGGCGAAAGCGAGGATGAGGATGAGCACCACCATCTCGACGGTGGTTTTCATCGAGCCGGCCAGCAGCACGGTGGCGGAAATGGCGCCCGGACCGGCGATCAGCGGCAGGGCCAGCGGAAAGACCGCCAGATTGTGCAGGTGATCCTTGGTAATGGCGATTTCCGAGGTCTTTTCCTTGCGCTCCTGGCGTTTCTCGAAAATCATCTCGAAGGAGATCCAGAACAGCAAAAGGCCGCCGGCGATGCGGAAGGCACCGAGCGAAATGCCGAGAAGGTTGAGAATGGCAAGGCCGAAGAGCGCGAAGACGGCGAGAATGCCAAAGGCGATGATGGAACCGCGCAGTGCCACCTGGCTGCGCTGGTCGCGCGTCATGCCGACGGTGAGCGCCAGAAAAACGGGGGCGAGACCGGGCGGATCGAGCGTGACCAGGAGTGTGGTGAGCGCGTTGATGAGCGTTTCGCTGCTGGCCATTCTTTCCCCGTCTCATCTGTTTTTATGGCGGAGCCTACGCAACTCGCCGGAACATTGAAAGGGAGCGGTAGCGCTTTTGCCGGGCTAAATCGTGAAAAGCGCCGTTCGTCTTGCAAATGACGCAAAAGCCTGTTCAAAACTCGCCGGGAAATTGGCTTAACGTTGCTGTTTCCGCTATAAAAATCCATCCGATTCTTAACAGAGAATGTGATCCGTTTTGACTGACCAGAGCCCCCCCGGCGGCGGAAAACTTCCGCCAGGCATTGAACCGATTTCCATCATGGAGGAAATGCAGCGGTCGTATCTCGATTACGCCATGAGCGTCATCGTGTCCCGCGCGCTTCCCGATGTGCGAGACGGCCTGAAGCCGGTTCATCGCCGTATCCTCTACGGCATGTCCGAACTTGGTATCGACTGGAACAAGAAATACGTCAAATGCGCCCGCGTCACCGGTGACGTAATGGGTAAATTCCATCCGCACGGCAACATGGCGATCTATGACGCTCTGGCGCGTATGGCGCAGGACTGGTCGCTGCGCCTGCCGCTGATCGACGGGCAGGGCAATTTCGGCTCCATCGACGGCGATCCGCCGGCGGCTGAACGTTACACCGAGTGCCGCCTGGAAAAGGCCGCGCATTCGCTGCTCGACGATCTCGACAAGGAAACGGTCGATTTCCGCGACAACTATGACGGCACGCTGCAGGAGCCGGTCGTCGTTCCCGCGAAGTTCCCGAACCTTCTGGTCAACGGGGCAGGCGGCATCGCGGTGGGCATGGCCACCAATATTCCGCCGCACAATCTGTCCGAGGTCATTGACGGCTGTATCGCGCTGATTGAAAATCCGGCGATTGAGCTGCCTGACATGATGCAGATCATTCCCGGACCGGATTTCCCGACCGGCGCGCTGATCATGGGCCGTTCGGGCATCCGCTCGGCCTATGAGACCGGCCGTGGATCGGTCATCATGCGTGGTGTCGCAACCATTGAGCCGATGCGCGGCGACCGCGAGCAGATCATCATCACCGAAGTCCCCTATCAGGTGAACAAGGCGACGATGATCGAGAAGATGGCCGAACTGGTCAAGGAAAAGCGCATCGAGGGCATTTCCGACCTGCGCGACGAGTCCGACCGTCAGGGTTACCGCGTCGTCATCGAACTGAAGCGCGACGCCAATGCCGAAGTCATCCTGAACCAGCTTTATCGCTACACGCCGCTGCAGACCTCCTTCGGCTGCAACATGGTGGCGCTGAACGGCGGCAAGCCGGAACAGATGACGCTGCTGGACATGCTGCGTGCCTTCGTTTCCTTCCGTGAGGATGTCGTCAGCCGCCGCACCAAGTATCTGCTGCGCAAGGCGCGCGATCGCGCGCATGTGTTGGTCGGTCTGGCGATTTCGGTCGCCAATATTGACGAGGTCATCCGCGTCATCCGTCATGCTCCCGATCCGGCTTCGGCCCGCGAAGAGTTGATGACGCGGCGCTGGCCGGCGCAGGATGTGGAAAGCCTGATCCGTCTGATCGACGATCCGCGCCATCGCATCAACGAAGACGGCACCTACAATCTTTCCGAAGAGCAGGCACGCGCCATTCTTGAATTGCGCCTTGCCCGCCTGACCGCGCTTGGCCGCGATGAAATCGGCGACGAGCTGAACAAGATCGGCGCCGAGATCAGCGAGTATCTCGACATCCTGTCATCGCGCCTGCGCATCCAGCAGATCGTCAAGGATGAGCTTGTTTCGATCCGCGACGAGTTCGGCACGCCGCGCCGGTCGCAGATCGTTGAAGGCGGCCCCGATATGGACGATGAAGACCTCATCGCCCGTGAGGATATGGTCGTCACCGTTTCGCATCTCGGTTACATCAAGCGTGTGCCGCTGACCACCTACCGGGCGCAGCGTCGCGGCGGCAAGGGCCGTTCCGGCATGGCGACGCGCGACGAGGATTTCGTCAACCGTCTCTTCGTTGCCAATACCCATACGCCTGTCCTGTTTTTCTCCTCGCGCGGTATCGTCTACAAGGAAAAGGTCTGGCGCCTGCCGATCGGTACGCCGCAATCCAAGGGCAAGGCCCTCATCAACATGCTGCCGCTGGAGCCCGGCGAGCGCATCACCACCATCATGCCGTTGCCCGAGGACGAAACGACCTGGGAAACGCTTGACGTGATGTTCTCGACGACGCGCGGTACCGTTCGCCGCAACAAGCTCGGCGATTTCGTACAGGTCAACCGCAATGGCAAGATTGCCATGAAGCTCGACGAGGACGGCGATGAAATCCTCTCCGTCGAAACCTGTACCGATCGTGACGATGTGTTGCTGACGACCGCGCTCGGCCAGTGCATCCGCTTCCCCGTGGACGATGTGCGCGTCTTTGCCGGACGTAACTCCGTCGGCGTGCGTGGCATCAACATGGCTGAAGGCGACCGCATCATCTCCATGACCATTGTCGGCCATGTGGACGCTGAACCATGGGAGCGTGCAGCTTACCTCAAGCGTTCGGCAGCCGAGCGGCGCGCCGCTGGCGTCGATGAAGAGGATATCGCGCTCGTCGGCGAAGAGGTGACGGAAGAAGGTGAACTTGGTGAAGAGCGTTACCAGGAACTGAAGGCACGCGAAGAGTTCGTGCTGACGGTTTCCGTAAAGGGCTACGGCAAGCGTTCGTCTTCTTACGACTTCCGCACCTCGGGTCGTGGCGGCAAGGGCATCCGCGCCACCGACACCTCGAAAACCAACGAAATCGGCGAACTCGTCGCTGCCTTTCCGGTGGAAGAGGGCGACCAGATCATGCTGGTTTCCGATGGCGGTCAGCTCATTCGTGTGCCGGTCAACGGCATCCGCATCGCCAGCCGTGCCACCAAGGGCGTGACGATCTTCTCTACCGCCAAGGATGAGAAGGTGGTTTCCGTGGAACGCATCAACGAGCCGGAAGGCGACGAAGAAGCGGAAAACGGCAATGGCGACGAGGCGGAAGACAATCTGCCGGATACGCCTGAGACACCGGAGAGCGAGGCGTAAGCCGCCTCGTTTCTCTTTCGTCAATCAACGGAAAACCCCGCAGCGCTCAGGCACCGCGGGGTTTTTCTTTGGGTCTTATCTCGCTGGTTCGGTTCGCTAGCGAATTCGGATATGGATCGGCGCGCGCCCGGAGCGGCGGGCCACATGAAGGTGGATGCTGGCCTCCGGCTGGTTGGCGCGCCATGCGCGGGCGCCGTGCGACAGAAGCAGGCTGACGAGATCACGCGTCTTCGCCTTGGAACGATTGAGACCGAGATCGGCGATACGCATTGCCGCCTCGTGAATGGGATGCAGAACCGACTGACTGCCATGCCCGTTGCCAGACGCAATGTCCGAATAATTCTCGTTGACTGCCATCTTGGAAAGCCTCGCTACTCATTACACAATTCGAGGAGACAGGCGATGTTTCGACAATGAAGCACCGCCTGCGGAAACATCCGTTACTGGAGTGACGCCCAGCAGCTGACGCCTTTCTTTTTCAATGCGTTGCATGCATTTACCGCAGCGTTCTGGCCATCAAAGCCGCCGAAACGGGCGCGGTAGATCTGGGAACCGTCCTTGCTGAACGCGACCGTGAAGGGTTTTGCGGAGCGCAGTGCCGCGCCGCCTTTTTCCTGCGCGTTCTGCAGCAGGCCACGGGCGGAGTTTTCATCCGGCGATGCGCCGATCTGGATGACCCAGCCACCCTGCGGTGCCTCTGCCCTGGCGGAGACGGAAGCTGGCGTCGATGCCGTAACGATATTGTCCACCTTGGTCGAGTTGGTGATCAGATTACGATCGGGAGCGACCGGTGCGCGAACGATCGGATCCTTGCCCTTCTGCCAGGTGGCGGCTTCCATGGCCTTGACGGCGGCATTGGAAGAAGAACCTGCAAAGGCTGTGACGGGTGCTTCTTCGTAACGGGCCTGCGGCACCGGTCCAGCGTTGGGCAGGCCGGAATCGGTTGCTGCGACGGCCACGGAAGGAGAAGGAACGGCTGCCGCCACGGTAACGGGTTCTTCGACCGGGGCCGAACGCGTTTGTGCGATCAGGTTGCTGTTGCCGCCGCGCGATGCCTGCGGCAGATAGGTTGCAACGAGCTTGCGCATGGTGGCATCACGGGCAGCACTGGAGCGCCCGCCAAGAACGACAGCGACGATAGAGCGGCCATCAAGCTGAGCTGACGTCGCGAGATTGCTGCCGGCTGCGCGGGTGTAACCGGTCTTGATGCCATCCACGCCCTTCACGGTTCCAACGAGGCGATTGTGATTGCCGATCACCTGCTTGCCGAAATTGAAGGTTCGGGTGTTGAAATAGCCGTAATATTGCGGGAAATGCTGACGAAGCGCGATGCCGAGACGGGCCTGGTCTCGTGCCGTCGTCATCTGCGCCGTGTTGGGCAGGCCGTTGGCGTTGCGATAGGTCGTGCGGGTCATGCCGAGTGCGCGGGCCTTTGCCGTCATCATTCTGGCAAAACGGTCTTCCGAGCCGCCGAGATGTTCGCCGAGCGCGGTCGCCATATCGTTTGCGGAACGGGTAACGAGGGCAAGGATAGCCTGTTCCACGGTAACGCTGCCGCCGGCGCGCACGCCGAGCTTGGAAGGCGGCTCCTTGGCGGCATTGGCCGAAACGGTCACCCTGGAATCAAGCGAAATACGTCCGCTGTTGAGCGCCTCGAATGTCAGATAAAGCGTCATCATCTTCGTCAGCGACGCCGGATAACGCAGGCCGTCAGGATCCTCACCATAAAGGACCTTGCCGGACTTTGCGTCGATGACGATACCCGCATATTTCGGGTCGGCCTTTGCGGTCTGAACGGATGTTGCGGTTATGAACGCCGCAGCAAGGGTTAACGCAATAAACCTTACGAAAGACGTTGCACCCGCTTTGCGCGAATGTGCTCCAGATAGACTTTTCAACACTGCTGAACTCTTCAATCGCATATTTCTGTTCCGCTCGGACACGCCCCGCCCGATGCTCCGGGAAGAAACTTTATCGGGATGGCGTTACCAAGTGGTTTATGAAAGGTATCCGCCTTCCATAAAATGCGACTTTTCGTGCGTAATCCGTGCCGTGGCGTGTCACGGCTTTCCGTCTTTTACGAGGCGTTGAGCAACATAGGTTTTCACATCCGCATCGAGCTTTTGCCATTGCGGCAGCAGGCTGGCGGAGAAGCGGTAGAACAGGCTGAGATCCTGGCCGATGTGGATGTCCCTCTGGCAATCGCTGCCCGTTGATTCCTGCGGGGTCTGCGGCAGGAGGCAGCGCGCCACAAAGGTATTGTCGTTTTCACGCTCGCCGGTCACGATGACTTCCTTGCCATAGCCGGAATCGGCGCGCAGGCGATGCAGCAGGAGGCCGTGTTTCAGCGGCACCGGCTCTCCTTCGGTCAGCCGTGAATAGATCGGCCCGAAACGGCCGGACATATCTTCCGACATGGTGCTTTGCGAGAGCTGGACGAAGATCAGCCCCGCCGCCTGGGCCGGATCGTCGAAGATCGCGCGATTCGCCTCCTCATATCCTTTGAGGTCAGGCCAGGTGAGATAAAGGTCGACCCGTTCGCTTTCGCCACCCAGTCGCTCGGAGGGCGTTCGCAGCGTGTTCCTGGCGAGTTTCAGCCGATCATTGCCGATGGTGATCTCCACCTCATCGGTATCGGTCACATGTCCCGCCTTGAGAATCCGCTCGCCATACCATTTGATCCCGACATTGAGGCCGGCGAGAAGGATGAGAAGAATTCCGGCAATGATGGCTGCGCGGCGCACGAGAAACGATGAAAGCAGGGGTCTTTGGTCGTCCATGGGCTTCCATATTCGTTCCGGCCGCCGGATGATTTTCCAGGCGGAAAATAGCCATGCAAAGCTTTAACCTGCGGCGGCCGGCATTGAAATGACGTTTTGCCGCTGCTACCTGATACCAACCAAACAAAGGACGGCAGATGGCAGCGCGCGACAGATATTCCCGAAAGCTCGAATGTTCCAAATGTGGTCATCAGGGTTTTGCCGAAGCATCGGAATCGGATGACAAGAGCCGCCGGGACGTGGATTTTCGCATTGATGACATGCCGCGGGGATTTCGCACGGAACGCGCCTCGGGTGACCCGACGGATTTCATGATCCGCTGCGCCCAATGCGGCAATATATTCCGCTTCCAGCAGAAAACTGCCTATGCGCCTGGAGGCGAACCGCGCGTGAAGGTGTGAACGGAAGGTGGTAGTATGACTTTACCGCAACAGCAGAGCGGAGGCCCGCAAAGGCGCAAGCCGATCTGGCCCTGGATCGTGCTTCTGGTGCTGACGCTCTCGGCCATCTATTCCTATAATCGCGCCAGCGAGATCATTGCGGAATTCTCCGACACCCTGCCGCCGGCGCTGCTCAACCTGTTTGAGGATATTCTCCGGGGCGATGGCCGGCACGGCAATGGCGGACCCGGCATCGGCGTTTGAGGTGAGGGCGCTAGAGAGAGGCCCAGGCCTTTTGGCGGGATTTCATCTTGCGTGTCCATGAAAGAAAAAAGCCCCGCAAACAGGCGGGGCAAGGTTGATCGCTCGGGGAAAGTTGGGCAATGCCCGGGAGCGATGGCTTGATATAAGTGACAACAGTGTTGACGCGATAGGCCACTTCCGTCCCAAACAGTACGCCTATGCATAAATTTCGCTCAATCTGCAGATTTTTGAACGATGAGTTATGCGAATCTGTAAGACAACTTGACAGACTTTTGCTTTATTCTTTGCATTGCCTCGAATTGCACATATTCGCCTTTAACATAACGTGACATGAGCAGACGCATGGATAAATCGGGAATCCTCTTCGTGGCGCTTTTGCTGGTGCTTGTCGCAATCGTTCTCAGCCTGACGCTGTTTGATTCAGCGCAGCAGGTTCCGAACGTTCCTTCCGGCGAAGGCTCGCTACTGCCCCCTGCGACCGCGCCCGCTCAATGATCTGCATGGGGATCCGCACAAGGAAGTGCATGCAGGCGTGCGCTTGAAACGGCGGGATTGACGGCCCTTTTCAAACCGCTATAAAGCCTCACCACCGAAGGATGGGTGTCCGAGTGGTTTAAGGAACCGGTCTTGAAAACCGGCGTGCGTGAGAGCGTACCGTGGGTTCGAATCCCACCCCATCTGCCATTCAGCCAAAACGATTACGACGATTGGACGACGCGGGAATGCTTCCAACGTCTACTTAGGATTTGTGTGGCTAAAAATCGGCATGACGAGAAACCCGCCTTCCGGCGGGTTCGAGGCGGTGGTTGATATCATCAGATTTCCGGGCAGCCCCGTTCGTTTGCGAATGTGATGCGATCCTGGCCGCGGCGGGTGAAACCCTCGACCACGACGCGGCGGGGGGTGACGCGTACGACCTCGGGATCGCGCAGTCCGGCTTCGCGGGCAGCGGCACGGGCTTCTCGCTCGCTGCAACCGCGCATACGGGGCGGGCCACGACGGTCCATGTCCCGGTCACGGATGACGGGACGAACGCCGTCCGGCCCGATTCTGAGCTCCATGTCCTGCGCTCCCGCGGGAACCGTTGCGGCGAAGGATGTGAAGGCAAGGCCAAGTGCCAGACCTGTGGTTTTCATAAACTTGATCATGTTTCCTCCCTCAGCAAACCGGCAGAAAGCTCGTTTGTTTGCGAGGAGAAAACGCCGTCGTCACCTGTTTGTTCCTTGCGGATGCGGTGGGGCGAGGCGGTAAGGGTGGATAAATTGCACCCTGAAGGCGGGCGAAAAAGATAGAAATCATTAACCACGTTCGTTACAATTTTATCGAATTTGCAGAAGTCGTTCGCATTTTCGCCACGTTATGCACAAGATTAAGCGACTGTTAGGTGCTTCGATGGCAGGGGCAATTTATCGAGGCAAGTGAGGGTGCGGTTCTCCAAGCCAGTAAGCGTGGGCCAATAAGCGTGGGGCAGACGATTTGAATTCGACGGTCAAGAAACTCGGCATCAGCACCAGATCGGGTGCGAAGTGGCTTGCAATTTCCGTGCTTTGCGCCGCGACGGCTTCGTGTTCCACCACCACTGAGACCAAGCCTAAGCCCAAGCGCAGCAAGGAATATTTCTCTGAATCGGAATATGGCGTTAAAGCCAGCCCGCGCGTGGCCGATGGGAAGAGCATTCCCAAGGGCGGCGGGCGAGAGTTGGTCGGCAATGCCTATACGGTCAAAGGCCGGCGTTATTTCCCGAAAGAAGAGCCGGGTTACAACAAGACCGGTCTCGCCTCCTGGTACGGTTCCGCCTTCCACGGCCGCCTGACGGCGAATGGCGAAGTTTACGATAAAGAACATCTTTCCGCCGCACATCCGACATTTCCCCTGCCGAGCTATGCGCGCATCACCAATATGGAAAATGGCGCGTCGGTTCTGGTGCGCGTCAACGATCGCGGACCTTTCCATGAGGGCCGTCTGATCGACGTTTCCAGCAAGACGGCCGATCTTCTCGACATGAAGGCGACCGGTACGGCGAATGTCCGCGTGCAATATGCCGGTCGCGCCCCGCTTGACGGTCACGATATGCCCTATCTGATGGCCTCCTATATTCCGAAGGGCTCGCGCTCGCCGGGCGTCGCTCCGGAAGGGCAGATCGCAACGGGCGTGATGGTGGCTTCAGCCTCTCCGAACTTCGTGCCAGCGCCGGCGTCCAACCCGAATTATGGCAGCTCCACGCAGACGGCGCTGGTCGGTTCCAAGAAAAATGCCGCACTTCAGGCCATGCCGCTGGTCAACGGCGTTCAGCCGGCTTTCGAACAATTTGTAGTTTTGCCGGAAATCGGCCCATTCCTGGCCGAGCGGCCTGAGGGCAATTTCATGCGTGAGCCGGCAGCGCCCGGCGGAAATTATCTGCGCGTGCCGACGCCGTCTTCCAAATATTCGGCGGCCTATTCCGAAGAATCAGCTACGGTTTCCAAATCCGTGCGCGCCTTCGATAGCGTGCTCGTCGACCGTGGTGCGCTCAACGAGCAATCGATACTCGCCCATGTGAAGCGTCAGCAGGCGAAGTCTCGCTGACGAATTGAGAGTAGGCTGCCTTTCGCTTTTATGGCGTGCAGCCGGTTGCAGCACGCAGGACTGGGCGGTTTCATGCGCAAGGCCATACATCGCTCTTACCGGTCGGCCATCATTGTGGCCGCCTTTGCATTTTTCAGTGCGGGCGCGGCGCAAGCGCAGACAGCCCCTTTCATCGCCAAGGCTGAACAGGCCTATATGATCGATGCCGAGACCGGCACGGTGCTTCTTTCGCAAAATGAAGATCAGTCCTTTTCGCCCGCGTCACTTGCCAAGCTGATGACGGTGGAAGTTGTGTTCGATGCGCTCTCCAAGGGGCAGGTGACGCCGGAGGCGGCCTATCCAGTCTCGGAATATGCCTGGCGCACGGGCGGTGCTCCCTCACGCACCTCCACCATGTTCGCGGCCCTGAAATCCTCCGTCAGCATCAACGATCTCTTGACCGGCATCATCGTGCAGAATGCCAATGACGGCTGCATCATCGTGGCTGAAGGCATGGCGGGCTCAGATGCCGCCTTCGCCAAGCGCATGACGGCGCGGGCGGGCGAACTCGGCATGAACCGCAGCATATTCGCCAATTCCACGGGGCTTCCCGATCCCGGCAACCAGACGACGGCCAGGGATATGGTGCGTCTCGCCCAGCATCTGCGTGACACCTATCCAGATCGTTACCCGCTTTTCACCAAGCCCGATTTCGAGTGGAACCGGATCTTCCAGCGCAACAAGAACACGCTGTTGATGCCGGGCAGCGGCATAGATGGTCTCGGTCTCGGTTTTGCGGAAGGCAGCGGTTTTGCAGCTGTCGTTTCGGCCGAACGGGAAGGGCGCCGCGTCTATCTGGCGCTTGCAGGCATTGCAGATGACAAGACGCGGCAGGAAGAAGCCCGCCGGGTGGTGGACTGGGGCCTGACAGCCTTCGAAAAACGCCATCTTTTCAGCAAGGATGAAGCCGTCGGCACCGTCAGCGTTTATGGCGGCGATGTCTCGCACATCGATCTTTCGCCGAAGGAAGATGTCAGCGTGCTGGTGCCGGTCAATAATCCGGATCGCATTTCCGGCCGCATCGTCTATCGCTGGCCGCTGAATGCGCCGTTGGATGTCGGCGCGAACGCCGGCACGCTCAAGATATTTTCGGGCGAACGGCTGCTGCGTGAAGTGCCGCTTTATACGAAGGCGGCGGTGGGCAAAGGTTCGCTTACACAGAACGCGACGGGCGCGCTGAAGGAATTGCTGCTCTTCTGGCTGTAATGGCCATTTTCGCCGCCTTATTCCTATGCTTTTGTTCAGGCACTGGTTTTTCTCAAAAGCGCTTCACACATTTCGCTTCGATGCTGTAAACAGGCATTTCGAATTCTAGGAAACCCGTGCAGGACGAGACATTGGCCGAAAAGACAGGATTGTTCATCAGCTTCGAGGGCGGCGAAGGCGCTGGCAAGTCGACGCAGATTCGCACGCTTGCCGAGGCGCTTCGCGGCCGTGGTTTCGAGGTGGTCGTCACGCGTGAGCCGGGTGGTTCGCCGGGCGCTGAGGCGGTCCGACACGTTATTTTGTCAGGTGCGGCCGAATCGTTCGGCGTGCGCATGGAGGCGATCCTGTTTGCGGCGGCGCGTAACGACCATGTCGAGGAAGTCATTCGCCCGGCGCTTGCGCGCGGCGAGATCGTGCTCTGCGACCGTTTTCTTGATTCCTCGCGTGTCTATCAGGGCACGACCGGCAATCTGGAGCATGATTTCATCGAGACGCTGCAACGCATTGCCATCGACGGCGTCGTGCCCGAGTTGACGCTGATCTTCGATATCGCCGCCGAAAAGGGTCTCGCCCGCGCCAGAAAACGTGCGGATGAGGGGGCAACCCCAGACCGCTTCGAAAAAGAGGAAATCGAGACCCACGAGAAGCGGCGCGAGGCCTATCTGGATATTGCGCTGGCCGAACCGCGTCGCTGCCGTATCGTCAATGCCGACCAGCCGGAAGACAAGGTCACGGAAGACGTCATGTCGTTCGTCGAGCCATTGCTCGAGCGTGCGGGAAACGCAGCGGACGCGGCGCATGAGTGAGGTTCAGGGCGTTCTCGACGGCGCGATCGCGCCGCAGCAGAACACGAGGCTTTTCGGGCATGAAGAGGCGGAGGCGTTCCTTGCGCAATCCTATCGCTCGGGCAAAGGCCATCACGCCATTCTGATCGAAGGACCGGAGGGCATCGGCAAGGCGACGCTCGCCTTCCGGTTCGCCAATCATGTGCTGACCCACCCCGATCCTGCATCCGCACCGGATTTCCTTGCTGACCCCGATCCGCAATCGCTCGTCAGCCGGCAGATCACTGCCGGCGCCTCGCATAATCTCCTGCATCTGACGCGTCCGGTGGATGAAAAGACCGGTCGCGTCAAATCCGCGATCACCGTGGATGAGGTGCGGCGGGCAGGGCATTTCTTTTCGCAAACCTCGGGCACAGGCAACTGGCGCATCGTCATCATCGACCCCGCTGATGACCTTAACCGCAATGCGGCGAACGCCATCCTGAAAATACTGGAGGAGCCGCCGAAGCGGGCGATGTTCCTCGTGCTCTCGCATGCACCGGGAAAATTGCTGCCGACCATCCGCTCGCGCTGCATGCCGCTACGGCTCCTGCCGCTTTCCAACGCGGCCATGGTCAAAGCGCTCGATCAACTCGACATCAGTCCTGAAGGCGAAAAGCGCGATTCCCTGCTTGCGGCGTCCAAGGGCAGCGTCGCGCAGGCGTTGAAGCTGATGAATTACGGCGGCTCCGACATTGTCGAGGCCTTTGCCGAGGTCATGTCAGCCGAAGGGCCGGGGGCGCGCAAGCGCATGCACAAGCTGGCCGAGGTTCTGGCGCAGAAGGACGGCGACATCGTTCTCGGCTTCTTCATGGAACATGTGACGGAAGAATTGATGGCGCGAGCCCGGGCGGCGGCAATGGCGGGCGACATTGCGGCGGCGGAAAAACACGCGCGGCTTTCCTCGACGCTTTCGGAACGCATCACCGTGGCGCAGGCCTATAACCTCGACAAGAAGCAGATGGTGCTTTCCATTCTGGAAGATATCCGTTCGGTTTAGGCGCCGGGATATGAATCATACCCAAAATGGGGAAGTTGTTGTTTCGCTGCTGCGAACAATGGTTTAAGAGCGGTCTATCCAAAAAACAGCCTGTAAAGTCGATAGACCGTCATGACAGACAAGACACCATTCTACATCACCACCGCGATCTCCTACCCCAACGGCAAGCCGCATATCGGCCATGCCTATGAGTTGATTGCGACGGACGCCATGGCACGCTTTCAGCGCCTGGACGGAATGGATGTTTTCTTCCTGACCGGCACGGACGAACACGGCCAGAAGATGCAGCAGACGGCGCGGGCGGAAGGCATTTCGCCGGAAGAGCTGGCGCAGCGCAATTCCGATCAGTTCCGCGAGATGGGCAAGCTGCTCAACGCCTCGAATGACGATTTCATCCGCACCACGGAAGAGCGTCACCACGAGACCTCGCGCAATATCTGGAACCTGATGGCCGATAGCGGCGACATCTACAAGGACAGCTATGCCGGCTGGTATTCCGTGCGCGACGAGGCCTACTACGCCGAGGATGAGACGGAAGTGCGCGCCGACGGTGTCCGTTACGGGCCGCAGGGCACACCGGTGGAATGGGTGGAAGAGGAAAGCTACTTCTTCAAACTTTCCGAATACCAGGACAAGCTGCTGAAGCTTTACGAGGAAAACCCGGAATTCATCGGCCCGGCCGAACGCCGCAACGAAATCATTTCCTTCGTCAAATCCGGCCTGAAGGATCTGTCGATTTCCCGCACCACCTTCGACTGGGGAATCAAGGTTCCGAATGATCCCAAGCACGTCATGTATGTCTGGGTCGATGCGCTGACCAACTACATCACCGCGACCGGCTACATCGAGGACAAAAACGGCCCGCGCGCCAAATATTGGCCTGCCGACGTGCATATCATCGGCAAGGACATTATCCGCTTCCACGCGGTCTACTGGCCTGCCTTCCTGATGAGCGCCAAGCTGCCTCTGCCAAAGCGCGTTTATGCTCATGGCTTCCTGCTCAACAAGGGCGAGAAGATGTCGAAGTCGCTCGGCAACGTCGTTGACCCGGCCAATCTGGTCAGCCATTTCGGCCTCGATCCGGTTCGTTATTTCTTCATGCGCGAAGTCTCCTTCGGCCAGGATGGCAGCTATAGCGAAGAGGGTATCGCCACCCGCATCAATGCCGATCTCGCCAATGGCATCGGCAATCTTGCCAGCCGTTCGCTGTCGATGATCGTCAAGAATTGCGACGGGCAGATCCCGACGCCCGGCGAATTCAACGATGAAGACAAAGCGATGCTCGCGGCCGCGGACGGCTTGCTCGCGGTCTGCCGCGAGGAAATGGGCAAGCAGCTCATTCACCGCGCGCTTGCCGCCATCATTGCCGTCGTTTCGGAAACAGACCGTTATTTCGCGTCGCAGGAACCGTGGGCGCTGAAAAAGACCGATCCGGAGCGTATGGGCACCGTGCTTTACGTGACGGCCGAAGTGGTGCGCCAGATCGGCATCCTGCTGCAGCCCTTCATGCCCGATTCCTGCGCGAAGCTGCTCGATCTCGTTGCGGCGCCTGCTGACAAACGTGATTTCACAGCGCTAGGCGAAGCCGGTCGGCTGGTTCCAGGCACACCGCTCGAAGCGCCGAAGCCGGTCTTCCCGCGATACGTCGCCCCGGAAGCGTGAAGGCGAGACAATGCTGATCGATACCCATTGCCATCTGGATTTCCCCGATTTCGAGGCGGAGCGCGACGATATCATCGCTCGCGCCCATGCCTCCGGTGTGAGCCAGATGGTGACGATCTCGACCCGGGTGCGCCGCCTGCCTGAGCTTTTGAAGATCGCGGAACACTATCCCTCGGTCTTCTGCTCGGTCGGCACGCATCCGAACAATGCCGACGAGGAACTCGACATTTCCGCCGACGACCTGGTGCGGCTGGCGGAAAGCCATGACAAGATCGTGGCGATCGGCGAGGCGGGGCTGGATTATTTCTATGACACGCAGAAGCCGGAAGACCAGAAGACCGGCCTTATTCGCCACATAGAGGCCGCAAGAAGAACGAAGCTGCCGCTCGTCATCCACAGCCGCAGCGCCGATGACGATATGGCCGCTATCCTGCGCGCCGAAAGCGGGAAGGGCGCATTTCCCTTCATCCTGCATTGCTTTTCCGCCGGTCCTGAGCTGGCGAAAGCGGGCGTCGAGCTTGGCGGTTACGTGTCCTTTTCCGGCATCCTGACCTTCCCGAAGTCGCAGGATATCCGCGATATCGCCGCCACCGTGCCGCTGGACAGGCTGCTCGTTGAAACCGACGCGCCCTATCTTGCGCCGAAGCGCTGGCGGGGGAAACGCAATGAGCCGTCCTATGTGGTCAACACGGCGGAAGTTCTGGCCGAAGTGCATGGTGTTTCCTTCGAGCGCATGGCCGAAATCACCACCGAAAACGCCTTTCGCTGCTTTTCCAAGATGACAAGGGTGTAGGTGTGGCAATCTACCGTCGTCGCTTCACGGTTCTCGGTTGCGCGTCGTCGCCCGGCGTGCCGCGCATCAACGGCGACTGGGGTGCCTGCGACCCTCAAAACCCCAGGAACAGGCGCACGCGCGCGGCCTTCATGGTCGAGCAGATCGGCCCTGACGGTGGCAAGACCACCGTCGTCATCGACACCGGCCCGGATTTTCGCGAGCAGATGATTGCCGCCAAAGTGCAAGCCGTCGATGCGGTGCTTTACACCCACGCCCATGCCGACCATCTGCACGGCATCGATGATCTGCGCATCTATTTCGCTCTTCAGAAACACCGTATTCCGATCTGGGCCGATCCCGTCACCATGGCGCGCATTCGCGACGGTTTTGCCTATTGCCTGGAGACGCCGGCGGGCAGCAACTATCCGCCGATCGTCAGGCCGCAGCTTATCGCCGATATCAACGAGCCTGTTATCATCGACGGGGCAGGCGGGCCGATCCCCTTCAAGGTGCATATGCAGCAGCATGGCGACGTGCATTCGCTTGGTTTTCGCATCGGCGACGTTGCCTATTGCACCGATGTCAGCGATTTTCCGGCGGAAAGCCTGCCCAAGCTTACCGGCCTCGATGTGCTCGTCATCGATGCCTTGCAGTATCGATATCACCCCAGCCATCTTTCACTGGAACAGGCGCTCGGCTGGATCGAGGCATTCGCACCCAAACGGGCGATCTTGACCCACATGCATATTCCGCTCGATTATGACACGGTGATGCGTGAGACGCCGGATCATGTTGAACCGGCTTACGACCAGATGCGTTTCGAGGTTGAGATCGAAGCGGATTCCGTTTTTGGGTAGTGGGTGCTCTGAAACAGCAAATTAGGGGCGCGTTGCGCGTTGGCGCCGCCTGAAAAGGAACAACATGTCGACCAGGCCTTTCCGTGCACCCAGTATGGCGAGCTTCTTCGACAATCTGCGCGCCAGCCGGCTGCGGGCCATGTTCCGGCGTGGCGAACTTGGTCTCGTCGCGCTCGCCGTTCTCATCGGCATTGCGGCGGGCCTGCTGGTGGCGCTGATCGGGGCCTTGAGCACGGCGCTGCATATATTGGTCTTCGGTGTAGAGCGGCTGAGCAGCAGCGACCTGACCGGGAGGATCGTGCTGTTCGGGCCGATCATCGGCGGCATCCTGCTTGGTCTCATCATCTTCATTCTGTCGAAGACCCGCAAGAAGCCCATGGTCGACCCGATCGAGGCGAATGCGCTGCATGGCGGCCGCCTGTCGCTGACGGACAGCATTATCGTCTGCGTGCAGAACATCGTTTCCAACGGTTTCGGCGCTTCCGTCGGGCTTGAGGCCGGTTATACGCAGATCGCCAGCGGCGTCGCCTCCAAGATCGGCATCAAGCTGAAGTTGAGGCGAGGGGACATGCGCATCCTGGTCGGCTGTGGTGCCGCAGGTGCGATCGCCGCAGCCTTCAACGCGCCTCTGACGGGGGCGTTCTACGCCATTGAACTCATCATCGGCACCTATACCGTGGTGACGCTTGCGCCGCTCATCGTCTCTGCGCTGGTGGCGACCACCGTCATCGGACTTATCGGCGGCCATGGCCTGTCGATCGATATTGTCGACGCCAGCCGTGTAACGCCGGCGGATTATGTGCCGGCCATCTTTCTCGGTGTCGTCTGCGCTGCCATCGGCATCGTTCTGATGCAGGCGGTGTCCTTCATCGAGGAAACAGCGCGCAAGAGCGCCATTCCCGGCTGGTTGCGTCCCACCATTGGTGGCGTGGCGGTGGGTGGGCTGGCGCTGATTTCGCCGCAGGTTCTCTCGAGCGGCCACGGCGCGCTGCATCTCAACATCGATGCCGAACTGACGATCTACGGATTGGCCGGGCTGTTTCTGCTGAAGGCGGCAGCCAGCGCCATTTCCATCGGTTCGAATTTCCGCGGCGGCCTGTTTTTCGCCTCGCTGTTCATGGGTTCGCTGCTCGGCAAGATTTTCGCGCTCTGCGCACCCTATATTGGTTACGGTTCGACGGCTCCCATCGTTTATGCCGTGATCGGCATGAGCGCCTTTGCCGCCGCCATTATCGGCGGGCCGCTGACGATGACGTTTCTGGCGCTGGAATTGACCGGCGACTTTCAGATCACGGCGCTTGTGCTGGCCGCCGTCATCACCACCTCGCTGGTGGTGCGCACCACCTTCGGTTACTCCTTCGCCACCTGGCGTTTTCACCTGCGCGGCGAGAGCATTCGCAGCGCCCATGATATCGGCTGGATCCGCGACCTGACGGTGGGCAAGATGATGCGCGCCGACATCCGCAAGGCCAATGTCAGCATGGGGCTTCCGGCCTTCAAGGAGAAGTTTCCGCTCGGCTCGACGCAGCGGGTGATCATGACCCATGATGACGGGCGTTATGCCGGTATCGTGCTCGTCCCGGAAATCTATGCCGACCCCATGGAGCGCGACCCCAGCAAAATCAGCCTCGAAACCTATCTGCACTACAGGAACGACATATTGCTGCCGACCATGAATGCACGGCAGGCGGCTGCGGCCTTCGACGCGGCGGAAAGCGAAGCGCTGGTCGTCGTCAACGACAGAATCGAAAACCGCCCCGTCGGCTTGCTTACCGAGAGCCACACGCTGAGGCGTTACAGCGAAGAGCTCGATCTGAGGCGCCGGGAGGCGTCAGGGGAATTCTAAATTACATTAGGAATTTCCATTTATGTATTGATATATAATCATTATTTATTTCATCTGCTGCAGATTTCTTCCGAAATTCCACAGACGCATCGTTCAATCGTTGACATTGTCAATATATCCATTATTCTGGATATATGGATAACTCTGATGCAATAACCGCGCTTGGCGCGCTCGCTCAATCGACCCGACTGGAGACCTTCCGGCGTCTTGTGCAACACGAGCCCGAGGGTATTCCGGCCGGCGAACTCGCGCGTCTCATCGACGTTCCCCAGAACACGATGTCGGCGCATCTCGCCACGCTTGCGCGGGCAGGGCTGGTCAAGAGCGAGCGGCAAAGCCGGTCGATCATCTATCGCGCCGACCTTGAGGGGCTGCGTGAGCTGACGCTGTTTCTGCTGAAGGATTGCTGCGGTGGTTCAACCGAACTTTGCGCTCCGTTAATTGACGAGCTCGCACCCTGCTGTGAACAGCCGGTGAGGGCATGACAATGGACGTCATAATATATCACAACCCGTCCTGTGGGACGTCTCGCAATACGCTGGCGCTGATCCGTGCGGCGGGAATCGAGCCTGAGGTGATCGAATATCTGCAACAGCCGCCCACGCGTGACCAACTGGCCCGGATGATTTCGGATTCGGGTCTGACCGTCCGTGAGGCGATACGCGAGAAGGGGACTCCTTACGCCGAATATGGCCTCGATAATCCCGATCTGACCGACGACCAACTGCTAGATGCGATGATCGACATGCCGATCCTCATCAGCCGGCCCTTCGTTATCACACCACTTGGCAGCCGGCTCGCCCGTCCGTCAGAGGTCGTGCTGGATATTCTGCCCGAGACTTTCAACAAACCGTTCTTCAAAGAGGATGGCGAGCAGGTGCTCGACAATGAAGGAAAGCGCATTGCCTGACACATTCCCAGCGCTGAAGGCGCAGCACCTGCACGGAATTGAGGAGCAAGCTCTGCGTCCGGCATTTTCGACCCACAAACCGCGTATCCTGATCCTGTACGGGTCTCTGCGCGAAGTTTCCTATAGCCGCCTGCTTGCATTTGAAGCGGGTCGGTTGCTCGACCGGCTCGGTTGCGAGGTTCGGATATTCGACCCGAAGGGCCTGCCTTTGCCTGATGAAGCGCCCGTCAGCCATGCCAAGGTGCAGGAATTGCGTGAACTCTCGCAATGGTCGGAGGGCCAAGTCTGGGTAAGTCCCGAACGCCATGGCGCGATGACCGGCATCATGAAATCCCAGATCGACTGGATTCCGCTTGCGGTCGGATCAATCCGGCCGACGCAGGGCAAGACGCTCGCCGTCATGGAGGTTTCCGGCGGCAGCCAGTCCTTCAACGCCGTGAATCAGATGCGGATTCTCGGCCGATGGATGCGGATGATTACCATTCCAAACCAGTCCTCGGTGGCAAGGGCCTATCAGGAGTTCGACGCGGAAGGCCGGATGAGGCCATCACCTTATTATGACCGGGTCGTGGACGTGTGCGAGGAACTGGTGAAATTCACGCTGCTGACGCGTGATGCTTCCGCTTATCTCACGGATCGTTATAGTGAACGCAAGGAACAGGCGGTTGAGCTTGAAAAGCGTGTTTCGCTGAAATCAATCTGAGTGGTTCGTTGCGGCATTTATCGGGTGCGCGAACGAGCCATAGCTGCGTAAATCCGGGATTTCATGAACGAATAAGTTCCAAAGAGTGCGGTTTCGGCTTTGTAGCTGGGTGAGTGAGGGGATGGGATGTTCTGTCCAGCCGCGCTTATACCCTACCGGACGACGGAAAGTGTGTTGCACATTTCAAATTGCTGGGTTTGTTGCTTTCCGTTGAGCGCCGATCTGCAACACGACCCCATCATGTTGCAGATCGAAGATAGGCCGCGATTTCTTTATTGAAACGGTGCAAACGAACGGTTCATCGCCACGCGGTCCTCGTGGGTTGCGTCCGACCCTAGCGTTGCCATCTTGCTCTTGAACACGGGCCACCTTGCGTGTGCTTCACCCTCGACTGCGGCGTTGAGTGCCTTGCGCATGGTGGGGGCGTCGAAGTCGCAGCAGTATCCCGGCGTCAACGGTTGCTGCCTCCAGGATTCGGCGAGGGACCCGCCGTCGACAGGGTCGAACCCGACCTCGTTTACGATTGCCATGGCGATCTCCTTCGCGACGGCGTCTCCCGCAACAGCCACGGCCAGACGACCAGGCGTCCCCTCGGGCTGACCCAGTTCGGCCAAGGAATAGGCGAGGATGTTATTGAAGGCCTTGATGATAGGGCGACCGATCTGTCTGGAGACCCAGACGCTCTCGACCTCGCCCGCATCAAGGTCGGCGATCTGCGGGTCGCGCAGGCCCGGATAGTAGTTGCTGGTATCGATGACCGGGACGTTGGCTGGCAGGTCCTTGAAGAGGTCCTTCGGCAGGTTTTCGATGGCGAGTAGCGGAATGGAAAGGATGACCGCGTCCGCGCCGGAGATCGCGCCCTTCGTGTCCGTCGCCGTGGCTCCGATCTCGTCGGCGAACGGCCTGACAGCGTCGGCTCCTTTTGAGTTCGCCACGCTGACCTCATGTCCAGACGATGCGAGTTTGCGTGCGAGAGTGCCGCCAATGTAGCCAATTCCGATGATGCCGATTTTCATGCTGATGCTCCTGTTGTGCTGCCCGCCAAGATAATGGATACTGCGACTACAACAAGAACCGACAAGTAAGTGGGTTACCCACTAAAAGGTAAGTATGGCCCAGGAACGGGAGTGGAGGTGCGGAGACCCGCAGCAGCAGCGCAAATGGGCGGAGGCGACGACTGACGCCCTGCGAGTGCTCGAAGGTAAATGGAAGATCGTCATCATCTGCCAACTATTCGGGGCCAAGGAAGCGCTTCGCTTCTCCGAACTCGAACGGCGGTGTGAAGGGGTGAACCAGAAGATGCTCATCCAGCAACTGAAGGAATTGGAGAAGGACGGAATCGTGACCCGTACCGTCTATCCACAGGTGCCGCCGAAAGTGGAGTACGCGCTGACCGATATGGGCAAGGCTCTGGGGCCGTCGATGGCTGAGCTTATCGACTGGGCCTTCATGCGCCGGGAGCGGATGGAGGACAAAATCCGGACGTGATGCGTTGCTGGTTCTCGTCGAACCGGAGTGCCGTGTCACGCTCCAGGCTTGCCGAAGCCGCCGAGAACGACGGTCACTACGCCGCGAATTATCGCGGTGTAGAGCATGGTCCGCAAACCGCAGAATGGCCAGTTTCCCACGATTGTGGAAAACGTAACAATCAAATAATGTTCCATAATCTATCTTATGCGATTATTGTTTGTAGCCGCAAAGTTAGAATGTCCTGTTTCTGCAAAGTTGGAATGTCACACTCCCCGGGTCTGAATGATGCCCGGGAGATTGCAGATGGGACTGATTGCGATGAGCGAGCGTGATTTGCAGCGGATCGAGATTTTGTCGAAGGTGATTGCCGGTGGGATGACCATGGTGTCGGCGGCGCATGTGCTTGATCTCAGCACACGGCAAATCCGTCGGTTGTTGAACAGGATGCAAA
>NZ_JAPYZZ010000028.1 GCF_027460065.1 Martinezella rhizogenes | reverse complement strand
TCCGGCCCGGTCGGGCCGAAAGGCGATACCGGCGCTACCGGCATCACTGATGCGGGCGTTTATAGCACCATCAGCGCCTACGCGATCCGCGATGCGGTTCTCGATAATGGCTCAACGTGGCTCGCCAAGAGTGCTGTTCCGGCCGGAAACCCGCCGCCTGTTTTGCCTGCCACCCAAAACGATTATTGGCGGCTTCTGGCGCGGCGCGGGATCGATGGTACGGGCATCGGTGACGTTGTTGGGCCTACCGGTGGTGTTTCGGTCAATGACTTGGCTGTCTTTGCCGATACAACAGGCAAGCTTCTCAAGAAGGCGCCGAACAACGTTGTCAGTAACGCGCTTTTGTCGCAGCTCTCTGCTCCTGCAATTAAAGGGCGGCTGACGATTGGCAGTGGTGACGTAGAGGACTTGACGCCTGCGCAGGCGCGTCAGCTTCTTGGCGGGTGGGAGTACATCACAACAATAGGAGTTGGCAGCGGATCAGTTGTCGCGATCACAAACTTATCCGCATTTTATTCCATCAGGATTACGCAAAGGACAATTCTCACCACCGGTGGATACCTCGGAATTCAAGTTTCAACGGACAACGGAGCAACATTCCTAACGTCTACAACAGACTATAGATACAATATCGTTGACAACTATTTCAATGGTTCAACCTCTACTGTTTCTGGAGGTGATGGCGGAATAGCGCAGATGCCTATCGGTGATGAAAATTCATCAGGAATAATTACAATGTCAGCATTCAACGCTCCATTGGTTGCCTACTCTGTTGGTCAAAGCATATCTGATGTTGGATCGAACAGGGTTCTGAGAAATATCGGTCATAAAATTACAGGAACAACTCCTAGAAATGCTCTCAGGATAATTGCCCCGGTTGGAACATTTCTTCACGGCGTTTTTGTTGTTGAGGGAGTCAGATTATGACTATCGTTGTTTACAATGCGGAGACTGGCGAAACTCACGAACGGGATATGACGCCGGAAGAGCTTGCGGAACTGGCATCTTATCCGCCTTCTCCTTTCCCTGAGGCTGCAACTGTTGTCTACAGTGTCGATCTATGGTCTCGCATGGCGAATGCAGAGGCCGATCAGGTGGGTGCGGCGATGGCGGAACAGCCTTTCCGCGTTCGCAAAATCTTTGAAACCGCGAACTCATACCACAGCGACCACGAATTGTGGCCGCTTTTGGTGCAGATCGCCACAACGCTCTTTGGTGAAGAAAGGGCGGCGCAAATCCTTGCGCCTTCCACTTAATACAGTTCACCCTAAACCGAAGTATGCGGTTATCAGCAGGAAGAGGAGACCAGTAACAGTCGTAACGACCCAACTGTTGTTGAAAATACCTGATAGTCCTAGAGACTTGCCGGGAGGTTCTGTGATGAATTTTCCGGTCACGTCCTCCCCATGTTCCAGTGCGGAATCCAGCGGAGTAGTATTGGGAAATCCTATCCAAGTGACGGAGCGTGAGGACGCGTTAAACTCGTCCATCTGCCTAATGGATCTCGCATCGTCTTGGCTCACTAGGTCATCGATAGGGGCGGGTGTCAGGTAAACGGCGACCTTCGTCACTTTTGAGAGGTCTCTTACATGGCCGTCCCAATACAGTTTGTCCCCTTTCTTATATGCTCGGACAAACGTTTTTTGGACGAAGCCTAAGTCCCGGTCGAGCATCGCGACGCTTGGAGTCGAGGTATCACCCTCGAGCCAAGCAAACACTTGATAGTACGATTTCAAGTTACCCCCCAGTGCGGCGCATTTTCGACTAGCAACTAAGCATTTCGGCGAACCGAAGTCGATGTGCCATTCGATGGCGCGTAGAGCGCCGCCCTCCCCTAAAAAATCAGGAGATATCCTCAATGGATATGACAACGTTCTTCGCGTATGCGAGGCGCGCGCCTTTTGGCGGCCGCCTTTCGCAGGGCCAGATTGACGGCATGAACGCGCTTTTCCGGTGCTGGCGGTCCCACAAGATCACCGGCTCGGATAATAACCGCCTCCTCGCCTACATCCTGGCATCGGTGTTTCACGAAACGGCCGGCCGCATGTTGCCGGTGCGCGAAACGCTCGCATCAACCGACGCCGGCGCAATCGCGGCGCTGGATAAGGCGTTCAAGGCCGGAAAGCTCAAGCAGGTGAAGACGCCATACTGGCGCAAGGGGAAAAACGGCAAAGCTTATTTCGGCCGTGGCGATATCCAGCTTACCCACGAGGACAACTACGAAAAGCTGGGCAAGCGGATCGGCGTTGATCTTGTCGGTAATCCCTCGCTCGCCCTCGATCTCGATATCAGTGCCGAGATTGCGATCGTCGGCATGTTGGAAGGTCTGTTTACCGGCCGCAAGCTGACGGAGTTTTTCAACCTCAAGAAAGATGATCCTATCGGCGCTCGGGCAGTCGTGAACGGGACCGACAAGGCGAAGTTGATCGCCGGCTACTACAAGTCCTTCCTTGATGCCTTGGAAGCGGCCACCATCGCCCGGTTTCAGGGAAAGCCGCCAGCCGATGTTACCGCGCTCGATGCGCAACCGGACAACGTGCCGGCTGCGCAAAGCAAGTCCCTCTGGACGGTCATTGCCGGCGTCTTTGGCGCTGGCGGCCTTAGTGCGGTACGTGACGCGAAAGACATTGCCGATAGCGGGGCAACCCTTTTCGGCGCGATCTCCAATCCGTGGGCCTTTGGCAGTCTGGTGTTCTCGGCCGTGGCGGCCGGCGTGCTGGTTTGGCTGATTGGCTCCGGCCGCATCACCATCAACCGGACGAAGGCAACCTGACATGCTGGACACTCTGAAACGGTGGCTGGCGGTTGCCGGCGTGGCGCTCACATTCGTTGTGAGCGCTTTTCTTTACGGCCGCTCGGCCGGCAAGGCGGATGCCTCGGCCGAACAGCTCAAGCGCAACGCGAAATCCGCCGCAAAGGCGCGAGGGATCGAAGATGACATTCGCAAGAGTGGCGATGCTGACATTAAGCGGCGTCTTGGTCGCTGGGTGCGTGACTAGCGGCAATTACTGCGACGTTGCCCGCGCTATCAGGCCATCAACGCAAGATGACCTGACGCCGGAAACAGAGCGACAAATCCTCACTGAAAACGAAAAGCTTCAAGCGCTGTGTGGCGTGAAGCCTAAATAACGGGTGGAAGGGTACGGGGCTATGGCACCACCTGATAATTTCGATCCCTCTTTGCATCAGCAAATGGGGCAACTGCTGGCCGGCGTGGACGCGTTGAAAGAGTCCATCCGCCGTATCGAGGACGGAGCGCGGCGCTCCGAAGATAAGGCGAACGAAAGCCGGGCCGTGGTGCATAAGCGCATGGACGAGCTGGTAAACCGAGTTTCCGGCGTCGAGCAATCCATGGCGATTGTCAAAGAGGACGTTTCCGAGATGAAGCCGGTCGCTGAGAACGTGCGCCAGCTCGAAGAAGACACGGCCAAGGTTAAGGCGGTAGTGGCGGACATGAAGCCCGTCACGGACGATGTGAAGCGCTGGCGGCTTATGGGGATAGGCGGCCTGACCGTGATCGGTATCGGCGGCATGGCGCTGGGTGTGTCCTTCGCGGATGTCCTGAAGCGTATCGCGGGCGTCATCATCGGCAAAATCTGAAAACAAACGGGCCGGCAGGTATCCCCTGCCCGGCCCGTTTCTATAGCTGCCCTCGGGTGGCCGCAGCCTCACGGCTGCAACAGCGGGTGCAGATTGGCGTCATACCCCGCCCGACAACATCAAAGATCATTGCCGCACCCTTCGCCTGCGCAGGCCCGTGCGGTTTGTCAGAAAAGATGGTCTTAGACAAATGCAAAATCTCTTTCAGTTTTCCGAAGTGCGGCCGGTGTCTCCCCCTGCCGCGTATCTCGGCGGAAAAAAGCAGCTCGCCGGCCGGATCGCTGCATTGCTCGAGCAAATTCCGCATGACCTTTATGTGGAGCCGTTTACCGGTATGGGCGGCGTATTCTTCCGCCGTCGCCTTGTCCCTCGTGCGGAAGTCATCAACGATATCTCCGGCGACGTGACGACGCTGTTTCGCATCCTGCAGCGTCACTTGCCGCAGCTGCTTGAAGTGATGAAATTCCAGATCACGTCACGGCGGGAATTCGAGCGGCTGGCCGCGTGCGATCCTGTCACCCTGACCGATCTGGAAAGGGCCGCCCGGTTCCTCTACCTCCAGAAGCTGGCGTTCGGCGGCAAGATTTCCGGCCGAACCTTTGGCGTCGATACCACGGGCGGCGCTCGGTTCAACGTCACGCGGCTGACGCCGATCATGGAAGAAGTCCACGAACGCCTCGCCGGCGTCGTGATAGAGTGCCTTGACTGGCGCACGCTCATCGACCGGTACGACCGGCCGGGTGCGATGTTCTATCTCGACCCGCCTTACTACGGCTGCGAGAACGATTATGGAAAGAACGTCTTCAAGCGGGATGATTTTGCGGAAATGGCTGAACGTCTCAGCGCCATCAAGGGCCGCTTCATGATCTCGCTCAATGACCGGCCGGAAGTGCGGGAAATCTTCGGCCGCTATCCAATGACGCCGGTTTCGTTGACCTACACAATCCGAGGCGGCGAAGGAAAAGAAGTTGGCGAAGTCGTCATCCTTGACGGCAAGGAGCCGGCAATCCCGAACCTGCCGTTGCTATGAACAAGAAAGCCGCTCGGTTACGCCGGGCGGCTTTTTGCGTTTCTGGCGCTGGTGTCGGAAATGACATTCTAATTTGTCGCGCCGATCGCGCGCTCGAGCGGATCCGCGGCCGCAATAAAATTACAAGTTCGCGAATGAATGTTTCATGCTGGCGTCTCGGCCGCCGGCGAATGCTGAAATGATTTTCTTTTAGGGCTTTCTTGGCGGCTCATTGATCTTCAAGCCATTTAGCGCCGCAATCTGCTCGTATGTGTCCTCGACCTTTGCCGCCGCAACGCGAGGATAGTCCGCCCAGCCGTTATGCGGCAAGATGGTTTGCTTTACGCCCTCCATGTGACTGATAGACCAACGCCACTTCGTCCTCATCGTGCCATTCACTTCAAGCATGATGCGGCCGAATGACCGCTCTCCGTCCCATGCCTGATAGTCTTCATGGCCCTCGCCGGGCCACGTCTCACGCCAGCGGTAGCGAGGTTCCGGTCCGGGGTCGTCGGGATTTTTCTTCATGCACCCTGACATGGTGGCCTGACAAATGTTTGTAAAGGTTTCGGGCGCAGGCTGTGAGCATGACAAAGCCCCCTCGCCCTCGATCAAAGCCGCTGCTGCGCGATGATGGCAAGCCCATCCAGTCGCGCCCGATCCGCAAGCGAAACAAGGCCCAGCCAGCGTTGCCGCTCGAGCCAATGCCGGCGCGTGTTGAACCTGCCCTTGCGCTCCTGAAACAAAAGCCGCCTGCAGGCGACAAATGGGGCTGGGAAATCAAATGGGACGGCTATCGGCTCGCGATCCACGCCGATGCGAGCGGCGTCCGGATATTGACGCGCGGCGGTTATGATTGGGCCGCGCGGTTTCCGGCTATCCAGCAAGCGGCGCGCGATCTCGGGCCGGCGTCTTTCATCATCGACGGCGAAGCGGTCGTCCTGGACGAACAAGGGCGCTCGGACTTCAATGCCTTACAAAACAGCTTGGGTGCCGTTGGCGCGCGTAGTGGCAATAAAGTGGCCGCCAATGCCCTTCTCTACGCTTTTGATCTTCTGTATCTCGACGGCCGCGATCTACGTGAGCTGCCCTACAGAAACCGCCGCCACCTGCTTGAAGAGATGCTTACGGGGTTCGAAGGTGCAATCCGGATTTCGGAAGAAGTTGAAACCGACAATCCCGGCCTGATGCTTGAACATGCATGCCGCCTCGGGCTGGAAGGTATTGTCGGTAAAGACCGAAACAGCCCATACCGGAGCGGTAGAACCGGTGACTGGATCAAGGTGAAATGCGTCCAGTCCGAACCGTTCATGATCGTGGGATATGAACCCTCCCTGTCTGCAAGCGGCGGCTTTGCTTCGCTCTTGCTGGCCGCATATGACGGCGACGAGCTGCGCTATGTTGGAAGCGTCGGCACGGGCTTTAAGGAGCGCGCCGCAAACGAGCTGCGCCGGATGTTAGATAAGCTGCCTTGGCGGAAGAAGAAGCCGCCCGTGGCCTATTCTGGCCGGCGTGAGGTCATTTGGGTGCAGCCGACGCTAATTGCGGAAATTGAGTTCCGCCAGATGACGCCGGATCGCAAGCTACGTCATGCGGCTTACAAGGGCCTCAGAGAACGGCAGGATAACGCGGACGTGTACCGGGTTGATTAAACGCGGCTGCTTTTAGTGTAAGCTCTCCTGATGAGCGAATTCAGGATACAGCCGATAACGGTCAATTGGGGTGATTTCGAAACCTATGAAACGGTGACGGACTTGGCCCGCTGCCTTCTCAACAACTGGCCGGCAAGCTCCGATAGTCAAGCTTACGTGACGGCCCTCATGGTATGTTCCGCCGTTCTTGAAAATGGCTTGGATGATCGGCCGGAAGATGCGCGTGCGGCTTTTGTTGAGGCCGCCCATGAAGCGCTCCTGTCAGTTTCGCCAGATGATGACCTAGATTTTTAACTGCGGTGTTGCCGACGCAAAAAACAAAAAAGCCGCGCGATGTTACCGCGCGGCTTTCGATTGCAACTATCTTGGGCTGTGGGCTTTCGCGTACGCCTTCAGGACAGCCTGCATTCGCGTAAGATGTCCCTTTCCGCCTGAGAGCGAAAAGAAGAAGTCAAAAACTTCCGGGTCCAACTTCAAATGAACAGATCGAGGTTTTTTTGGCTCCTCGATCCTTGCGGTTTCCCAGAAGGAAGCGCCGAGGCTTTCGCCTTCAGGTGCATTAGGATCGTGGTAGAGTTCACCCCTCTCCTTCATCTTGACGAGGTCTTGCAGAGATACTCGCCTCATAACGTTGTCGGTCATCTCGACCTCCTTTCCATGCTGTGATGATGCGGGTAACGCCATCGCGCTCAGTATGAACAACGATGAAGCATTCATCCCCAACCATTCCCACAGACCTGTGTCTTGTTTCGCCGTAATCTTGTCGGTCGTCTTCATTTGTCACGACCGGCCCCATAAAAATCAGGGCTGCATATCCAAAATCAACTTTGCGGGTTTTAATTACATGTTCCCGTTTCTTTTCATCCCACTCAAATTCCAACTTCTAATCTCCATAAAGTATGCGTGCATTTTATCTAAAACCTTTAAAATAGCAGCGACGATTTAATTGCAGGCCTATCCTGCGAAAAGATATATACACGAATAGTGTACACTTTTCAAGATGCATCACATGGCTTCTTGCTGAGAAAAAGCCGCCCGGTGGTGAAGGGCGGCCTCTTAATCGAAAAACATTCACTTGTTGGCGCGGACCTCCTCCAGCCCTCGCCAGATGCTCTCAAACTGAGACTCCAATCGGCTTTCCAGATTTTCAACATACTCGGCCAAAGCCAGATTTTCAGGGCAACCCAACGCATGCGCACGATCCCTAATTCTCTTTTTCCTTGCCTCTTCCCATTTCCGCTCCATTTGGTGACGGTAGGATTTTAGTTCGGTTGCGTGCTCTTCGAAGCCCTCCGTATCTTCTATGTCCCAACTCGGGTCAGCCTCCCAGGAGGCCTTCAAGGCTTTAATCTCGTCCGGTGTCCTGTCCGTCATTTCTTGTTCTCCAGATACAGTGCCCACGCCTCTTCGATGATGACGCCTTGAACTACGCCGCGCCGCAAAGCTTCCTCCGCGATCTCTTCCGACACGTGCGGCAGCACTTTGGCGTGCACTTGGCCGGTGCGCTCGCTCTTCTTGCGGCCGGGCTTTCCACGCGGCGAGCGATCAACAAACCCCCTCGCCTCCCCTGCCGCGTCGGCCTTCGCGATGGCCGCTTCTGTCGCCGGCTTTGCGGTGCGTTTCAGCGCACCCAAATCAAGTTTGAAATCGGTCATTTCAGTGCCTCCGTCAGACGTTTGTAAACTGCCATGGCGAATGCCTCGGCGTTCTCGATTGCCGATGACATATTGCCTTGCTTTGTTTCCATTGAATGCAGATCGCCGCCGAATTCAAAGAGCGCAGAGAAAGCAGCGCGCTCCATAAGAGGCGGGTCTATGATGTCGATACCGCCTTCCCTCAGTGAGCTTTCAATTCCTGTCTGCTGCTTTGACCGGATGGCGCGTGTCATGGTGAAAACAACTGCGTGGGCAATACGCCGGTTTATTGCTTCTTCCTCTTCGGCGATGAGCTGGAGCGATTGCGCGCCAATCGTCGCGTCAAGGATTGTCGCGCGCATGGGTATAAGCACCAAATCTGCTTGTGATATTGCGCGGGATACCATGCGAGATGCAACGCCTTCTAGGTCAACGATTACAACCGCACCATCAACATCGTGCTGCTTTATTGTCTTGACGATGCTGGATTCTGTGACGTCGCTCAGTGCCTGAATGTTTTCAGGAAGTGACCCTTTCCCAGCCCATATGCTCAAGGAATGGTTGGGGTCGCAGTCCAACATTGTGACGGGCACGCCTTTGCGGGCAAGCTCAGTGCCTAGCAGAACTGCCGTGGTTGATTTCCCAGCGCCACCTTTCGATGATGCAATTACGACAACGGGCATGGGCAAAACTCCGGTTGAAAAAATAATCTGGTTTATTCAGATACCCGGTAAAAGTTGATATCGGATTAATGTTTAAATCCGGTAACTGAATTAACCCGATATAACCACATACCGGATATATCCTGCAACCGGATATTTTTAAAAACCGGGTAAACCCATTAATCAGATAAGGAGCATTATCCGGTAACTAAACAAACCCGGTATCTCGTTAAATCCGGTGCGCCGAGTGGTGAAAGTAAACCCATTGTTAATTTTAAATCGGGGGATTGGGGCATTCATTTTCAAGGCCTTGCATGGCCACCCCCGGCGCGTAACCTCGATGCTCAAAACCGTCCGGTTATAGACAGGGCAGGGCGGTTCTGCTCAAAAGTGCCTATCCCGACTTTCTTACATGCTCAAAAAGAACGGGGCACTTTTGAACAGGGAAACAGCTATGTCGCGCACGTTCGCTTATGTCAGAGTGTCAACCACGGGGCAGACGGTCGAAAACCAGATTACCGAAATCTCGGCCGCTGGCTTTTCAGTCGAGCCTCGCCGGATCATATCCGAGACGATTTCCGGCAGCACGCCGGCTGCGAAGCGGCCGGGCTTCATGAAGTTGCTCGACCGGATGGAACCGGGCGACGTGCTTATCGTCACAAAGTTGGATCGCCTCGGCCGAGACGCCATCGATGTCAGCAGCACGGTCAAGATGCTCGCGGAAAACGGGGTGAGGGTGCATTGCCTCCAGCTGGGCGGCCTCGATCTCACCAGCTCAGCCGGAACGATGACAATGAACGTCTTAAACGCCGTGGCCCAGTTCGAGCGGGATTTGAATATTGAGCGTACGCAAGCCGGCGTGGCGAGGGCGCGCGAAAAGGGAAAACGTTTCGGCCGGCCGCCCGCCCTGACGGATCGGCAAAAACAGCTGGCGCTTGCCGATCTGGCGGCCGGAACCAGCATAGCCGCAGTGGCCCGAAAATTCGGCACCAGCCGCCTGACAATCTCTCGCCTTAAAGCTGCATCGCAAGACGCGGCTCCGGGCGATTTGGAATAATATTCTCTTCAAGATTTCCCCTTGCTACCTCTCATAAGCTAAAAGACCTATCCGAGCGTGCGAACGGTTCTGAAACTGCGTATAGGTTGCCGCCGAACCGCACTTAAACGCGGTTCGGAACCGCCGCAGGGCCGCGATAGCGGGCCGAACAAGCGGCGTCCGCTTACTAATCCGTAGGATTATAAAAATCAGGACCGGATTCAGTTCTTTCAGTGAACTCACGCTCATTCAAAAGCTTTGCGGCCTTTCTTGCCTCTAAATTTTTGCGGATGCGATCAATGGCAGGGTTTGCCGTCGCCGGCTGGGTATACTGAAACTGCATCTGCTTTGCTGCCGGCGTCTGGCGGCCTTCCTCGGCCCGCTGAGCGCGGTTCTGTGCTGCCCGCTCCACATAGCCCGCCAACTGCTCGGCGCGTGCCCTGTCCTCTACAGTTTCCCGTAGGCGATCCGCCGGCGAAAGGCTGTCCATGTGCGCCTTGATGGCGTCTTGGCGTTCCTGACGGGCCTGTACAGCGTCGTCGGGCAGGGGGGCGGCCTTGCTCGCGTATTTGCCAAGAAGCGCCTTGGCGCGCGCCGGCAGGCTCAAGCGATAGGCATTGCTTGTCTGCTGCACCTGGGGGCCTGCACCTTCATTGCCGGTGGGAATGTAACGGCGCAACCAATCAACAAAGCCATGGGTCCGGAGGGCATCGAGCGCGCGGCATACAGCAGCTCGGGCGCGGCCGATCTTTTCCATGATAGTGCTGATGGACGGATCAAGCCGGCCATTTCCAAAATCAACCAGATTGGTGAGGTAATCCAACACTTCAAGCGCAACGTGACCAAGGGGGCCGGTGCGCTTACCCGGCTGTTTCATCGCCAGCTCGTACTTGCGCGCGGCAAGCAGGATTTCGCGGGCTTCGTGGCGGGGCAGGGGCTTCCAGAATACAGCCTCACACTTGCCCTTCAGGCGGGAATTTCTGCGCACGGGTGCGCCGGTTCGTCTGGTGCCGGATTTTGCCTGCACCGCGCCAATCTGCTGGAACATGGTTCCTTTGTCCTCTCTCAAGAGGGCATGGACAGCAGACAAAAAATCAGCGTTCCCGCAAGCGCTAACATCTTGCGGGTTCGTTAATTCTGAACTATCTTGAAACTGTTCGACGGTTTCAAAATCGTTTTTGACTACTTATCCAAAAAGCCCCCGCCTCGCCAAAGGTGGGGCTTTTTACTTTATGCCCTTGTTTGTTCTATATAAAGCCTAACAGCCTCTTCCAAAATCGGGGCGCGGGACGATGCCCCACGCTCCTGTTTGATCCTGTCTATTTCTGCAACCAGCTCAACTGACATGTATGCGCTGACTTCCGCACGTCCTGCGGCAGTCTGTCTTTCCCGGTGAGCGGCAACTCGTTTACTGATGGGTGCGCGTGTGTTTTGCATGATGGTTACAGGTAACAGTGATTCCGTGTGATTCTGCAAGCGGTGTCACAAAGTTTCCTCGGTGATGGCGTTTCGCCGCCGGCAAAACCGGATGCGGCTAAAGCCAAGCGTCCTCGTCTATGGCTTCTCCTCGCGCCGCCGCGAGCATGTCCCGGTAGGTGTTTTCTGGCATGCCTGTAGTTTTAAGGCCGGCAGTTTTCATTTCTTCGGTTGGCTCTTTCGGAACGATTTGACAGCCTTCTGGCACGGCCTGTGCGCGTTCCATGAAGCTGCGTAACTGCTCGAATGTGATCAACGCGTGGTCGGGATATTCTTCAGGCGAGGTGATGTCGGGTGTTTCGCAAAGGATCGTCCATGCCTCTTCAGGCGTTAGATGTTCCTCGTTTTTCCCGTCCGCCTGCGCCTTTAGCAGGATAGATTCAAGATGCTCAATGCGGGCAATCATCATACCGACAGTGTCAGGGTTGGCGGCGGCTATGAAGTCCGCAAGCGTCCCCACGTAGTTCTTGGAGACGTGATTGACGCGGGCAATCCACTGGCGACCGAAGCCGTGACCGTCATCTCCTGCAATATCGGTCGGCTCCACTCGCACCGACTTATTGCCGAAGTGCGGGCGCTCGTCTGCCTTCCACTGATACTTGAGCAGATGGGGCGGAATGCCGGCAAGCGCAGCCTTCAGGTTATTTAGTCGATCAGGTAGTGTTCTGGACTTCTCAACAACAATGCTCGCCATATGATCATGAAACCGGGGGAAGGGCTTCCAAGCGGCGTTTCTGATCTGCTCCATGAGCGCGTCAAATTGGCGGCGGATTTCTCCGCGACCTTCCGGGGTATCGATCTCGGGCCAACGCTGGGCAATGAACTCATCTGTAACGGGGTGATTTGGGTGGTCCTTCATGCTGCACTCTCCGTCTCTTCAATCGCGGCCTCGCGCGCCTCAATTATCGCCCTGCGAGCTGAGGCGGCTTCAATCGCCTGTTCCTGTCTCGCAAAGTGCAGAAACTCCTCGTCGTCGCTTTCCGGGTCGAGAACGGGCGCGGTGAAGCCAAAGCGGCGCGGGCCGGTGAAGCTGCAAGCGATCTCGGCCACGCAATAGTTGCCGAGGCCGGCGCGATTGATTGCGTCGGCCGGATAGTCGCCGCTGTCGTCGGGGTCCATCGTGCGCCAGTACCAGTCGGCGCTTTCAAAACTTGCAGCTACGTCGATAACGATGTTTTCGCCGCGAGCGTGAAGCATCATTGCGAAATTCGCCACATCGACGGGGTGGCCCTTTCTGACGTGGCTTTCGAGCATCGCTGAAAGGTCGGCTTGCGTGCAGAGCGTCTTATCTGCCCAGCCACTGCGCCCTTCCGCGCGCTTCCTCGTCATCTTTGCCTTCATCGCTTCCGCGAACTGGTCTACGGCAATGTCGTCGGCGTGCCGGTGGTCTGGCTGGCTCAAGATGGCGTGGACTTCATGGGCGGCGCGCAAGGTCGTATCGGAAAGCAGGCCGCCATTGCCGCCCTTACCCATGGTGCCGTTCATGTCGTGCTCGACGGCGTTTGCCAGTTTGCGAGCGGCCCGAAAAAGAGGATGTTCTGTCATGGGCGGCCTCCCTTCACGAATTTGATTTCCTTCACAACACCTGGGCGTTTGCTGACGGCGTTGCGCTCGGCCTGCAACGAGCTGGTTGCGGATGTGATGATTGTCGTTCCGTCGCGGTAAACGACGCGAAAAACCGACTTCTGGCGGCTGGTGATCGGTCCGGCCGTCACGATTGAGCGCCTCTACGCTGGCGCCGATGCTTGTCAGCCAGCGCGGCGGTATGCATGGCAACGGCGGGTAGACTGACTATCCCGCCGACTGTCGAAACCATGATTTTCCTCGGTTGCCAGTCGGACTTGTCCCGCGTGGGTTTCGTCTGGCGTATGCGTATGCTTGGCTTTGCTGGCATTGTGCCTCTCCGTCCGTTTGGAAGGCCGCACCTGCCTGCGCAGGCGAAGGTGCGGAAATCGAAAGCGGACGCGTCAGGCGGCGCGCTGCAAACGGCGCTGGTGCACTTCATCGCGAGCGGACTTAAAGCAGGAGTCGACTTCGCTCTGGCTGAATTGCAGGAGCATGGTTTCCTGCGTGCAGTTGTCGCCCTGCTCGACGATGTAATCCGCCATTTCCGAGATGAGGCGCTCATTCTCGCCCTTGTTCGTTCTGCTGGTCTTCATGCCGGTTTCTCCATCCTGTTTGAGATGGCCGGGCCGCATTTCATTTCGAGGGGAATGCGCCCGGCCGTTGGTTCCCGATCCGCCGAGGGGTTCAACGGGGTGGGATGGCGGCAAGGTAGTTTCAGACTACGCCGGTTGTCAACGGCAAAACGTAGTTTTCAGCTACGTGAATTTTTCGCTGGACTCAGTCTGTGAGTTGAGTCGTATATAAGAACAGACCGTGAACGAGGGAGAAAATTTATGGTTACGTACTTCGTCGTCCAGACTTTCCAGCGTGGAAAAAAAGGCGCGCTAATTCCTGATATCCCGCGCCCGGCGCGTGACCTGCTCCATTGCGAGCGCGTTGCTGAGAAGCTTGCAGAAAGAAGCGCCGGCGTCGTCGCGTTCTCACGAACGGGCGACCCGGAATCCGATGATTGGGAAGATGCGAAGATTATCTCACAATACGGAGAGACGCCGAGCGAGTTGCTGGCGCTCGCGAATTAGCGGGCGTCATAGCGTCCGACGACGCGATGGCAGATAGGCCATTCTTGGCGAAACTCGGTAAACTCGCGCATCGGGTTCCATTGTTGCAGAAACCATTCTCGATCATTCCAGCCGTTGAGCTGCTTCACGATTGCCTCAACATCGCCGCCATGCGGCGGTGTGTGATAAAGGATCACGTTCTTTTCTCGGGACGGCGGAAGATGCGGATTTACAAGGGCCATGTCTCCCGCACGGAAGGCCGGCACCATTGATTCCCCAGCAATCAGTAGGCCGTAGCCGCCCCTTACGCTCTCAAGCTCGGCTGGTCGCTTGACATAATCCACAGCATCGAACGTCACAATTACATGCCCGTCGCCACCTTGAGCGGCCGCGAACACTGGCATTTTTTCAACGCCTACCAGCTCTGTTCCGGGGATAATTTTCACGCGTTGTGTAGGTGTCGCGCGATCACGCTTTATCGGCTCGGGATCGTCGCCGCTGCGGCTCAAAAGCCAGCTCTCCGTTATCCCAAGAAATTCACAAAGCGCTGGAATCTTTGCCGCTTCGGGCCGCGTTTGATTGTTCTCCCATGTGGAAACACTCACGCGGTTTATCTTCAGGAAGTCGGCAACATCCTGCTGGGTGAGACCTTTGGCGGTGCGGGCGTAACGAATGCGTGAACCGATGGTATCCATAGCCCATTTGTAGTCTTTGCTTACCATTTTGCAGCTACGAACTCTCTTGACAGAAATCGTAGTCTTAAACTACGGTCCGCGACATGATTGATGTTGTCCGAAAAGGGGCCGAAAAGGCCGGTGGCGTTGTCTCTCTGGCTCGTGAGCTGGGGATTAAGCACCCGTCCTTGTATCGCTGGCCGCGCGTTCCTGCGGGGCGCGTGCTCGCTTTCGAGCGGATAACCGGGATTTCCCGTCATGAAATTCGGCCTGACGTGTATGGGCCGGAGGAGAGCGAAAAATGATCGCTCTTGTTCTGTTTTCGCGCGGCCAATCCTCTCGGCCTGCTGCGATCCGCGCCGGGTTCGCTTGGCATCTTGGGTAGTCGAGCGAAACCCGGCGCGCTGTTCTCTGTGTCATCTGCGTACTGGCTCCCCTGAGAGCTTCGACAATCTGACCGGCAAGTTATCGCGCGGGCGTCTGCCGTTCACTGAATCTTTTGCCTGAAATTATTCATTGCAATCTCTCTGGAGGTCTGATGCGCCCCTTTTCCGAAGAAGCCTATGCGGGACTGAAACGCGCCGTTGAAGTCGGCCTTAAACTCGCTGGCGGCACTAAACTTGTCGCTTACATGACGCGCGTTAATGGCTCGATGCTAACCCGGTACGGCTCGTCCAGTGCCGAGCATCATGAGCTATTCATGCCTGTTGATGTCGCCATTGATCTCGACACCGCCGCAAAGCATCCGGTCATAACCGGCAAGATGGCCGAAATTCTCGGCTTTCATCTCGTCCCAAAGAGCGGCTTGCCCGGCGCGCGGCGTGTTACCGATGGCGATGCCGTCGATATCATGAGCGAGGCCATGGACCTCGTCCGCGCCATCCAGTCGGCCCGCGCCGATGGCCGCATCTGCGAGGCTGACCGGAAGAAAATCAAAATCGAAATTGCGGATTTGCAGCGCGAGCTGAACGAACTGGCCGCAAATCTCGGGGAGGGCTGACTATGAACGTTCGTCCGCCTTCTGCTCACCTTGTCCAGCCGCTCATAGAGCGCCCGATTTCCGACCGCGACAGGGCGTTCCTCCGCATGGTGAAAAACGCTGGCGGACGCATCCAGCTAGTCCGGCTTCATGACCGTAAGTGCGCGGAGGCCTGCGAAAAGGTCGGGTATATTCTCGTTCGTGAAGAAAGCCGCTGCACAGTGGTTCTTCTGACTGCGCGCGGGCAAGCCTATCTGCGAAAGATGATGGGGGTTCACTGATGGGCAAGCGCTCCCTTTATCCGCCGCCAGTCGCAGATAAGGCCGCAACCATGGCCCGCTTTGACGCTCTTCCGGCAGTTGTTCGCCGCGCTCTCGCCAGCGCGGCTTTTCAAATTCATCCGCAGGCCGCCGAGAAACGGCTCGGCCGTGGCGTCTCGCCAAAGCGGTGCGCTGAAATCCTTATCGAGCACGATCCACACAGGCCCAGCCGGGCAGGGGGCGCGCGATGACGGGGCTGGTTCTCGATGCTCTCCAAGAGGCGGCAAACGGCATCTATCAGGTTCTCGACCCGCTCTCGAAAGACGATTTCGACGCCTTGCGGGAATCGATTGAGAAAAACGGAGTCTTGGTGCCGGTCGAGTATGACGAAAACGGTCATATCCTCGACGGTCATCATCGCGTTGCCATCTGCAAATCTCTCGGCATTACCGAGTGGCCGCGCTTCGTTCGCAAGGGTTTATCAGAGGAAGAAAAGCGATCTTTCGCCCGTTCGATCAACTTCGCCCGGCGTCACCTCGATACGAAGCAAAAGCAGAAGGCAATTCAGGATCAGCTCAAGGACACGCCTTCGGCCTCGAACCGCGCTATCGCGGCTAAGCTGGGCGTCGATCATAAGACGGTCGCCGGCGTTCGCACCCGGCTGGAAGTAACCGGGGAAATTCCCCAGTTTGAGCGGACAGTGGGTGCGGATGGAAAAGAGCGCCGCAAGCCAATCCAGACAATGTTCATGCCGGAACGGGACAACATTTCTGAAATGAAACTTGTCCTGAAGGCCGTCGAGAGCAGGGAGCATATTGAAAAGGTCGCAGCCTATCTCGGGCAGCTGAAAACAAATGAACCGCCCGCTGTTTCAGCGCCAGCGGTCATCGAGCCGCCCAGGTCGAACCTTCGGGCGGCTGTTGGAACTGCTAGCGCCACCAAAGAAGAGCGCGGGCCGAACCTGTACGAGACGCCACCTGAAGCAATGTTCACGCTGCTGGCTCTGGAAGAATTCTCGTCAACCGTCATTGAGCCTGCCTGCGGTCGCGGGGCCATTGTCCGCATGTTGGAAGCGTTCAACTATGGTGTAGTGCTGTCCGATCTTTACGATTACGGCACGACCAACAGGGAAGGCAGCAAGCAAGACGTTCGGGACTTTATGGCCTCGCAGCCGGCAGACTTTGGCTCCTATGACATTGTGACAAACCCACCTTATGGCGGGTTCATGAATGCATTCATCGCCCACGCGCTGCGCGTTCATCGGCCTCGCAAAATGGCGTTGCTTCTCAATTGGAACGCCTATTCCGGCTTCGCTGACGAGGACCGCAATTTTGTTCTGGATGCCTGCCCACCCGCCCGCATCTATCAGTTCAAGCGCCGCCTTCCGATGATGCACCGTGACGGCTGGGACGGCAACATTGCCAGCAGCCGAATGAATACGGCGTGGTTCGTTTGGGAAATGCAGGACGATGGCACGTATGGTTTTCAGACCATCGTTCGCCGCGTTGACTGGCAAGACTACATGCCCGTTGAAAAATTGCTGCCTGCCAATCGCTCCCTCCAGCTGGAAGGGATGGCAAATGGCTGACCAGCAGGAAACGGAACACGAGTTTGTCGCCAAGCTCCGATACATCGCGGAACGGCTGCGGGGCGACCGTTGGTTTTTGGAAACCGACGATACCGGCGTGCACCTGATTAGCGCGCGGTCCTCGGACGGCGAAATGATTGTCATCGCCACATTCCATCCGGCCGCGATCAAATACGAGATTGATCTTGTCGGCCGCGCGGTCGAGCTGCTGATGCTGTTCCTAAGCGTGGGCGAACGGGCGGCGAGAACGATAGCGAAACTCAAGGCTGCGGCCTCTGGCCCTGACTATACCACGGCCGCCTCTATCGGGATCTCAAATCCGACATTCTGGCGTTTCTTGGAAACGCGCGGGGCAGGTGGTCCCGTGCGCGACAAGACGGCCGCTGACACCCGGCTGAAATCGATCCTGAATTTCGAATCCAAGAAAGACCTGAACAAGCCCGGCCGTGCGCGCGATGCGTGGCGGCGGCTCGACAAAGATTTTCGCGAATGGAAAGGGGGTGCGCCGCGATGAGTAGGCCACAAAAACAATCGTCCAGAGTGTGGCGCTGGCGGCGGGCAATCGGGGAATCCGACCTGCCGGCGACGACACGCGATATTCTCCGCGTTCTGTCCGAATTCATGGGTGAAAACGGCGATAGCTGCTTTCCGTCCGTCTCGGACGTGTCCCAAAAGAGCGGCCGCGACCGGAAAACCGTGCGGGAACACCTGTCGTTAGCTGAAAACCGGGGCTGGCTGGTCGTTGAATCGGCCGGGTTTAGCGGCCCGCAACATGCTCGCAAGGCTTATGTCGCGCGCTGGCCTGACGGCCATAACGAAACCGGGATTCCAAGTCCGGAATTTGATGGTTCCGCGCTGGTGACAGATGGGGAGTATTTACCCGGCAGTGGGGGCGATGTTCCCTCCCTAGATGGCGTGGATTTCCCCACGTATAATACCTCTCCACAAACCTCTCCAAATAACTCTCCAGAAAAGAACGCAGGCGCGGGGGCGCGGAGCGTGTTGGATCGGGTGAAAATCCGTCGCCAGTTCCTCAGGTGGCTCCCGTCGATACCGGGCTATGAGAACCATAGCGATGCTTCGGCGCGTGCGGAGTGGTTGAAACTTTCGGACAGTGAGCGCCGAGAGTGCATCCGGTTGACGCCGGCCTATGTTCGGTGGATCGGCAAGGGTGCAATGCCTAGCCCGGCAAACATCCTGCGTGACAGGGCTTGGGAAAAGTTGCCTTCGACCGTAACGGCTGCCAAGCCGGAAATGATCGAGGCAAAGTCTTTCAGCCCGCTATGGATGACGACGCGGTTTTCCATGCTTCTCCAGCCGCCGACCGGCTCAATTGTCATCACGGCATTTGATCGCGGTCGCATCGCCAACGGCATGAAAACCGAGGACGAGACGCGCCGGGAAAAGCTTGCGGCCCACGGCTGGCCGGCCGTCAACGAAATGATGGCAGATATGCGGGCGGGCAAACCATACCTCTGCCCGGCCGTCCTGGAGGAGCTGTCCGGAGAGTTAAAATCCGTCAAGCGCGACAGCGATTTGTTCGCGGCGTGGGCGCGGCTGCATGACCGGCGCGGCTGGCCGTTCTTCACCTTCACGCCGAATTACGTTCCGCTCCCAGCGGTTGACCTCGGCATTACCGATCTCAACGCGGCCGTTGATGCCGCGATGGAAAATTTCACAACGCTTATCAGCAAGGTTTGATTGAATGCCAAACAAGGTTTCAGGGGCGCGGGCGGGGGCTTGTGCCGGTGATGGTGTCGAGCCGTCGCAATGGTCGAAAAACAGAATGACGAGGGCGCTTCGCCTGTCGATGGCGCAGCTCTCGGCCGCGTCCGCAAAGGTGGTCGCAGAGCGCGAAAAGGAGGCGCGATGGTATTGTTTGGCTGTGCATGGCGGTCATGAGTTCGCTGTGGAAAAAAGAATTTCTGATGCCGGCGTTGAAATTTTTGTGCCGCAGGAAAGCTGGGTGACGATCAAGAAAGGGCAGAAAATCGAAGGCAAAAGCGTGCTGCTGCCCGGCTATGCGCTCGTTAGGATTGTTCCTTCAGCCGCCGCTTTTCAGGGCCTGCTAAAGCAAAAAAGCGTCTTTGGTTTTGTCGGTCGCGATGCTTGTTACCACATTGTGCGCGATGTCGATGTGGCTGTTTTGAAAGGGATTTCCGACAGGAACGAAGTTTCCCGTATGCCTGTCGACAGGACAATCGGGCAGGGCAGCAGGGCGACTATCACCCACGGTCATTTCGCTGGCCATGAATGCATTGTTGTCCAAGTCATGAGCGGTCGCACGCCTCGGGCGCGGGTAAGGGTCGAGGCGTTCGGGGGTGGAATGGGTGACGTCACTATGGCTCTTGCATTTCTGAAAAAGCTGTGAGAGTCATTCGCTAACGGACACTTCGGATTCGCCACCCTCATATGCCAGCGCCAGACGCTGCCAGAGTTGACCGGAACGGTCACAGGGAACAGGCGGTTCGGAACCCAGCCTTGCCGGCCTCGCTCATGAGGCACAGAGACAAGGCCAGTGCGATAGCTATGTTTAAGAGGCGACCCTAACCCGGTCGCCTTTTTGCATTCTAGGTTATGGGCAAAGATCAACGATCAGACGAGGCGCGCGAGTGGCGCGGCTGGTATCAGCTTGCGCGTTGGAAACGTACCCGCAAGCATCAGCTGACGATTGAACCACTTTGCCGTATGTGCCGGCTGCAAGGCCGCATCACTGTTGCCACGGTCTGCGACCACGTCGAGCGACACAACGGCAACCCCGACAAGTTTTGGAATGGGCCTTTCCAGTCGCTGTGCAAGACGCACCACGATGCGACAAAGCAGGCCGAAGAACATCGCGGGTTCTCGACCGCGACCGGCTTGGATGGCTGGCCAATGGACCCGCGACACCCCGCAAACCGCTGACAGGCCCGCCGATCAAGGCCGAGGCCGAAACGTTGCAAAAATGTCACGGGAGGGGGAGGGGGGGTCAAAAGTCAAAAGGCACCTCGACCGCACACCGGCGTCCACCATTTCTTTGCAGAAAGTGGAAATTGGAGACAAAAAGCCACTTTTATCAGAGGGTTAGACCATGAAGGGCCGTAAGCCTGCGTCTGAAAATGTCGTGCCTATGACCGAAAACGGCGAGGCAAAAGGCGCGAATTTCGAGGCCAGAGCGGCGCAACGATCTCGCGAACTGAAACCGGAAGGCCTTCCGTTCACGGTTTCTGCCATTTGGGACCGGATCGCGCTCCCTCTCTGCGATCCTCGCAAGAACCGCCTGACGGAATCGAACGCCTACATGTTCGAGCAGCTTTGCTGGACGATTGAGCGCCACGAACGATTGCGGCTCAAGCTCGACGCCGGCGAGACCTACGAAAGCGAGACGCGGAACGGCGTCCAGATAAAGAACCTGCCGGAAGTCAGCCAGTACAACGAGACATGGCGGCAAATCCGCTCCCTCGCCAGTGATTTCGGCATGACGCCGGCCGCCGAACGGGGCCTGCAAGCGTCTGGCCAGATGGGTTTCAATTTTGACGATGACGGCGACGACTTCGATTGACCTGTTTCCTGTCGATGAAATCCCGGCTCCCGATTATGACGCGGACCCGGTAACGGCATGGGCGGCGGATGTCCTGCTCGGCAACATCGTGGCCGGCCCGCATGTCCGCAACCAGTGCGCCCGCCATCTCCGCGACCTTCGCGACGGCCCGGCGCGCGGCCTATTTTGGGACGTTGACGCGGCAAAGAAGGTCATTGACTGGTTCGGCCGCAACCTTCGCCTGAAGGACGGCAAGTTTCAGGGAAAGAAGTTTATCCCGCATCCAAGCCAAGCGTTCCGCATCGGTTCGCTGTTCGGTTGGAAGTGGGCCGATACCGGTCTTCGTCGTTTCAGGCGTTTTTACGATGAAGAGGGCAAGGGGAACGGCAAATCCCCGATGCTGGCCGGTATCGGTCTTTACATGCTGATGAGCGACGGCGAGGCCGGCGCGGAAGTCTACGCGGCCGCATCCAAAAAAGACCAAGCAATGGTCTTGTTCAAAGATGCGGTTTCGATGCGCGACCAGTCCGCAAAGCTCTCGCAGCGGACGACGACGCAAGGCGAAAACCCGGTCTGGCAGATTACCTATGTCGGCAAGAAGGGTGACAAGCGCTATTTCCGCGCGATCTCGGCCGATGCTGGCCAGTCTGGCCCGCGTCCGCATTGCGGCCTGTGTGACGAGGTTCACGAACATCGTAACCGCGACACAATTGACCTGCTGGAAGCTGGTTTCAAGTTCCGCGACCAACCGCTCCTCGTCATGGCGACAAACTCCGGTTCGGATCGTAAATCGATCTGCTGGGAGGAGCATCAACACGCGGTCAACGTCGCCGCCGGCATTGTCGAGGACGATACCGAATTCACATTCGTCTGCTCGCTCGATGAAGGCGATGATTGGGAAAATGATCCTTCTTGCTGGGTGAAGGTCAACCCGCTTCTCGGATCCACGATTGATGAGGCATATCTGGCGGGCCGCGTTGCCATGGCGCAGAAAATGCCGGGCAAGCGAAACACCATCGCCCGCCTGCATTTCTGCGAGTGGACGCAATCGGTCAATGCCGCGATCAAGCGCGAAGCTTGGATGAAGTGCCAGAAGCGTATTGATCTGGCCGAGCTGGTTAAGAAGGGCTATCCGTGCTACGGCGGGCTTGACCTGTCCAGAACGCGAGATTTCACGGCGCTCACCCTGATTTGGGTTCTCGACAAGACCAAGGACGCGGAGAAATTCGTGTCAAAAACTTGGTTCTGGACGCCGGAAGATACGCTTGCAGATCGAGCGAACACCGACCAAGCGCCCTATGTGACTTGGAGCCAACAAGGTCATATCGAGGCCGTTCCGGGCCAGCGGCTGAAATATTCATGGCTGGCGGAAGCGATTGCGACAATCTGCGCCAAGTACGGCCCGGTGGAAATCGGTTGCGACCAGTACGGACTTGAACAGCTGCAAGAGCATCTGGCCGAAGATGGCGTTTCGCTGCCGACCACAATTCATCCGCAGGGCTTCCAGAAGCGTGTTCTTGAGCGTGACGAAGATGCGCCGGAAGGTCATCAGGAAATCTATCTCTGGATGCCGCACAGCATCAACATGCTGGAAAACGTTCTCTACGAGGAACGCATCCAGATTGATCCAAACCCAATGCTCGATTCTTGCGCGGCCAGCGTCGTCTATGCCGAAAACAGAACCGGGCATCGCATGTTCGACAAGGAAAACGCCTTCGGCCGAATTGACGGCATGGTTTCGACAGCCATGGCCGTTGGAATGGCCTTCTGCCGCGAGCGGCCCGGCGAAAACCTTGACGACTTCCTCTCTAACCCCGTGATGGTAGGTGTTTAATGGCCGGGAAAAAGAAGCGGGGCAGCGCCACCGCGCCATCCAACATGTCGCAAGACCAGCTGATTGCCAAACAACAGCGGTTGAACCTGAAGGAGGGTGCCGGCTGGGCCGCCGCGTTCGGTATGAGCAATCATGCCGGCAAGACTGTGACGCTCAACACCGCCATGCAGCTCGCCACGGTCTGGTCATGTGTTCGACTGACGGCGCAGGCGGTTTCCTGTCTTCCGCTTTCGATTTACGAGAAACGCGGCAATGACGACCGCGTGAAAATCGACACCGACGATAGTCTTGTCGAAGTGTTGTGCGACAGCCCGAACGAAGATCAAACGCCACTCGAATTTTGGGAAACCATGGTCGCGTGGATGATGACAACCGGGAACGGGTATGCGGAAAAGGTCGAAATCGGCACCCGTTTGAGCGCTTTGCAGCCGTTGCCAAGCACCCATTGCGAGCCGATCCGAGACGCGGAAAACGTCTTGAAATATGCCTTCAATGATCGCGGCAAGACAGAAGTGCTGCCGCGCGACAAGGTGTTTCACCTGAAAGGCTTCGGGTTCGGCGGCGACGTTGGCTTGTCGCCGATCCGGTTCGGCTCTCAGGCGTTCGGTTCCGCGATTGCCATTGATGAGGCGGCCGGCCGATTGTTCGGAAAGGGATTGCAGGCCAGCGGCGTTCTATCTTCGGATAAGGTTCTGGACGCAAAGCAGCGTGAAGACCTCGGCAAGATCATGGAAAAGTTTGTTGGCTCGTCCAATGCCGGCAAGCTGATGATCCTTGAAGCCGGCCTGAAATATGACCGGCTTTCGCTCTCGCCTGTCGATGCGCAGATGCTTGAGAACAAGCGCTTTACCGTCGAGGAAATTTGCCGCTGGTTCGGGGTGCCGCCAATCATCATCGGCCATGCTGCGCAGGGACAGACCATGTGGGGCAGTGGCGTTGAGCAAATCCTCCTGGCATGGCTGACGCTCGGCATTGATCCGCTCTGCGACAGGATCGAGGCGCGGATCAAAAAGCAGCTTATTCGGCCTACCGGCAATCGCCGCCGCTATGCCGAGTTCAACCGCGAAGCGCTCTTGCAGATGGATAGCGCGGCAAAGGCCGCCTTCCTCTCGACCATGACGCAAAACGGCTTGATGACCCGCAACGAAGGCCGCGCAAAGCTCAACCTTCCGCGCGTCGAAGGCGGCGATGAGCTGACCGCGCAAACAAATCTGGCGCCATTGAAGGCGCTGGGTGCGGCAAGTGACGGAAACGCGGCCCGCGCCGCAATGCGCGCATGGCTCCAAACTGAAACAGAGAAGGCGGCAGCATGACACTTCGTGCACTTCCCAGCGCGGCAATCGGCGTTCGGCCGGGGCTGCAATCCAAGGTCACGGCCCGCGCGCTGGAGACATGGAACCCGGATATCCGGCAGGCTGCCGAGTCCGAGGACAACACGATCTCCATTCTCGATGTCATCGGGGCGGATTATTGGGGTGAAGGTGTGACGGCAAAACGGATTGCCGCCGCTCTTCGCGCCATCGGCAACAAGGATGTTGTCGTCAACATCAATTCGCCGGGCGGCAACTATTTCGAGGGGCTGGCGATCTACAACACCCTGCGCGAACACAAGGGCAAGGTGACAGTGAAAATCCTCGGGGTTGCCGCCTCGGCCGCGTCCGTCATCGCCATGGCCGGTGATGAAATCCAGATCGCCCGCGCCGGGTTCCTGATGATCCATAACGCGTGGGTGGTTGCCTCTGGCGACCGCCACCAGCTGCGCGAGGTTGCGGATTTTCTGGAGCCGTTCGACGCGGCGGCCGTGGATATCTATGTGGCGCGCTCCGGCATGGATAGCGCCGAGGTCGCCAAGATGCTCGACCGAGAAACATGGATCGGGGGCGCGGAAGCCGTGGACAAAGGTTTTGCGGATACGCTTCTCTCTGCTGACGAGGTTGCCGCAGCGCCGGAAAACTCCGCGAACGGCAAAGCGGTCGTAGCCGCGCATCAGATCGACAATCTTCTCGCCCAATTGAACATGTCGCGATCTCAGCGGCGTGAGCTCATTCAGGCGCTGAAAGGGGGCAAGCAGGACGCTGCCCTAACCAGCAAGCAAGACGCTGCTGTTCTGTCCGGGGTCGAAGACCTCCTTTCAACAATCAACGCATTCAAAAAGTCCGCCTGACAGGCTCGGACAAAGAGGAAAAAACCATGAAAAAATTCGCAATTGTTTGCGGAGCGATCGCGCTTGCCTTCTTCGCTGCCGCCCTGTTCGCCGCGCCTTCGACCGGCCACATGTTTCACGCCATGGCATCCAGCGCAGCACCCGCGCCCACCATGGCGATGATTGCCCTTGTCGGGGCGCACCCGGCAATGCGCAAAGCATCCATGCCGTCCTTTCCGGCCGCGTTGCTGATGGCATCCGTCCCCGGCTCTATCATCGGCTCTGTCCGTAACGAGGCGCAGAACATCGAAAAGCTTCTGGCTGATGTCAAGAACAGCCTGAAGGAAGTGACGGACGGCGTAAAGCAGACGGCCGAGGAAGCCTTGAAACAGGCAAAGCAGTCTGGAACGGTGACAGACGAACTGAAGCAGCAGGCGGACAAGCTGCTGCTGACGCAGTCCAAGCTTTCCGACGCCCACGACAAGCTGACGGAAAAGGTTGAACAGCTTTCAACCCGCAATACCGATCTGGAGCAGCGCCTTGCGACGCGCCGTGGTGGCGGTCAGGACGAGCCGAAATCCCTCGGCCAGATGGTGGCGGAACACAATAGCGTCAAGCAGTTCGTTGAAAACGGCTCCAAGGGCGCGGTTGTCGTCACGCTCAATAACGCTATCACCACCTCGACCGGCTCGGCCGGCGCGCTGGTGACGCCGCAGCGTGACACGGAAATTGTCGGCCTGCCACGCCGTCAGCTCTTCATTCGTCAGCTCTTGCAGCAGGGTCGCACCACGCAAAACAGCGTCGAATACGCGCGGTTGAAGCAGCGCGTTCTTGCGGCCGCCGCAGTCGCGGAAGGCCAGATGAAGCCGGAATCCAATCTGGTATACGAACCGGCCGACGCGAACGTTCGCACCATCGCTCACTGGATTCCTGTGTCGCGTCAGGCCATGGACGATATTCCCCAGCTCCAGAGCGAAATTGACGGCGAGCTGCGTTATGGCCTCGACTTTGTCGAGGAAGCTCAGATCCTCAAGGGCGACGGCACGGGTCAGAACCTTCATGGTCTTGTTCCGCAGGCAACCGCGTTTCTTGCCCCTGTTGGCATCACCATCGAAAGCAAGAACAAGGTCGATGTCCTTCGCCTTGCCATCCTTCAGGCGTCGCTTGCCGAGTACCCGGCTGACGGCATCGTTCTCAATCCCGTCGATTGGGCTGATATCGAGCTGATGAAGGATGGCGAAAAGCGCTATCTGTTCGCCTCCATCGTCCAGATGATGGGGCCGCAGCTCTGGGGCCGCCCGGTGGTTTCGACCGCCGCGATGGATCAGGACGATTTCCTTGTCGGCGCTTTCGGCATGGCCGCCAAGGTTTGGGACCGCATGGATACCGAAGTCGCTATTTCCTCGGAAGACCGCGACAACTTCGTCAAGAACATGTTGACCGTCCGCGCGGAAAAGCGCCTGGCACTCGCCGTCAAGCGTCCCGGCGCTCTGGTGACGGGCGACTTCACGACCGCACTTGCAGCCTGATTGCATCGGCTCACGAAGGCGGGCGGCTTCGGCCGCCCGCTCTGTGAACCGATGGAGAAGAACCATGAAATTGAAAGCAGTACGCAGTAGCTTTGGAAAATACGGTAATGTTCGCCGTGACGATCTTATCGAGCCTGAAGACAAGTCAGAAGCTAAGGCGCTTGTCGCATCTGGCCTTTACGTCGAATACGACGAAAAAGCCGAAAGGCAGGCCAAAGAAGAGCGCGAGGCAAAAGCGCTCGCAGACGCCGAAGCGGCCAAGGCTGCCGAGGCGGAAAACCAGAAAGCCGGGCGCGCTCTGGCCGACAAGCTGGACGAGCTGACAGCCGAAAACGCCACGCTTGTGCAAACCGTTGCGGATCGTGACGCCACAATCGTCGATCTGCGTACGCAGCTCGATAAGCAGGCCGAAGAACTGGGGAAAATCCCCGGTCTCGAAAACGCCATCAAGGCAAAAGACGCCGCCATCGCCATTTTTGAACAGCAGCTTTCCGCGCTCGACAGCAAGGATGGCGTGACGCCTGCGGATGATGGTTCGAGCAACGAAACCGGCAAGAAATCAGCCGGCAAGAAGGACGGCAAATAATGAACCCTGATATCCGTGTCGTGGAAAAGCCGGAACCGATTGTGTCGCTCGATGACGCTCGCCGGCATCTGGCCGATTTGCCGGAAGAAGATGAGCCTTTTGTTGAGGGCCTTATCCTTGCGGCCACGACATGGATTGATGGCCCGACTGGTTGGCTCGGCCGCGCCCTCGGTATCCAGACGCTGGAATTGGCCGTGCAGGACTTCTATTCAAGCGAGTGCGGGGGCATTCCATTGCCGTTTCCGCCAGTGCTTGACGTGATCTCGATCCAATATCGAGGGGCGGATGGCACCTATCAGACGCTGCCAGCCTTGGATTACGAAACCGATATCGGCGGGGTCTACCCGGTTTCAGGCTCATGGCCGTTTGTTTCCGGGCGCGGGGATAACGTCCTCATTCGCTTCAAAGTCGGGTGCGCCCGCAAGAATAACGACGGCGCTTTCGTTAGCGACGTTCCCGAACCTATCCGGTTCGCCGTGCTGCTGCTGGTGGCTCACTGGTATCGGAACCGCGAGGCCGTAGTCGTCGGCGCGGACGTTACCAATCTCCCTTTTGCGGTCGATGCGCTTTTGCAGCCGTACCGCGTCTATCGATAGGTGCATGATGGCAAGCGTCAGATTCATTTCGGACTTTGATTACAAGCCGGTTCGCGCCGTGACGGTCGAGTACAAAGCCGGCTGGGAAGGCACCGTAAAAAAAGATTGCGCCATGAAGGCGGTAGCGGCCGGGAAAGCGGTCTGGATTGGCGGCCGAACTAGGCCAGCGAAAAAGGCGGTTTCAGATGGCGGCGACCAGATCAGCGGGTGATTTGTTCCATTGCGTTGCTTTCGACGTCCGAGAGGAAGTCGACAGGGGCGATGGCGTCACAGTCGGAAATTGGGTGGAAAAGTTTCAGGTGAGGGCCGGTTTTACGCCATTGCGTGGAGGTGAGGCCGTCTTGGCCGGCCGCCTACAGGGGCAGCAAAACCAAATTGTTTACGTGCGTGCCTCCCGGAAAACTCTGGAAGTTAACGCCGATTGGCGCGTCCGGGATGTCCGGTCAGGTGTCTCGTATAACATTCGTGAAATAACCCGAACGCGCGACCGCCTTTGGCTCGATTTCCTTTGTCAGAGCGGGGTTGCTGACGGATGACGAAAATTCGGAACCTCGACCGCCTGAAGCGCAAACTCGTGCAACTGCCGGCCGTTGCGAAAGACCGTATCAGGGTTGCCATGGAACGGCAGGCGGATCGCATTGTGGCGATGATGAAAAGCCTTGTGCCGGTCGATGATGGGACGTTGCGTGACAGCATCGGCTGGACATGGGGAAAGGCTCCAAAAGGGTCGATGGTTCTCGCCAAGGTCAAGGCCACGGCTTCGGACGATATGACGCTCACGATTTACGCCGGCAACAGCGAGGCATTCTATGCTCGGTGGGTCGAGTTTGGGACCGCGCGGCATGAAAACGGCGGCATGTTCGCCGGCACACAGCACCCCGGAACGACAGCCCAGCCGTTCTTCTATGTGTCTTGGCGCTCCAACAAAAGGCGGGCGGTTCGTGCTGTACGCCGCGCCACCCGGCAGGCAATCAAGAAAGTGGCGGAAGGATCATGACACTAGACGCTACTCACGAATTGCAAGTCGCAATTGTTTCCACTCTACGCGCAGACGCGGCCGTTACCGCGCTTGTCGGCAACCGGGTATATGACCGGGTTCCAATGGAGGCCGGCAAAATCACGGCCGAGTTCCCCTATATTTCCTTCGGTCCTACTCAGGACGTTCCCGAGGATTTTGACTGCATCGACGCTTCGGAGCTGTTTATCCAGATTGATGCATGGTCGCGTGATCCGGGTTTTGCCGAAGGTCGAAAAATCGCCAAGGCGATCAAGGCCGGACTTCACGAGCAAAGTCTTGCCCTTGCCGATAACGCGCTCGTTTATTTCGAGTTCGAGGGGCGGCGGGATATTCGCGCGCCTGATGGCCTGACGACGCAGATCGTCATGACCTTTCGAGCCGGGGTCGAAAACCACTAATCACATCGAACAGGAGGCCATTCAATGGCGCAGCCAACCACCATCAAGGGGGGCAAAATTCGCGTGCTTCTCGGAAACGCCGCGAACCCTATCGTATATTCCGCGCCCTGCGGTTTTTCCCAGCGCTCCATTTCCTTTAGCAAGGGGCTTGAGGAACAGCAGATTCCCGACTGTGACAATCCCGATGAAGTGGACTGGCTTGGTCGCGATGCTGTTTCTTTGTCCATGTCGATCAACGGCGAAGGCGTTCTGGCAGCTGAAAGCGTCGAAACTTGGCTGGACGCTTGGGAGAGCGTGGACTCGATTCCGGCGAAAGTCGAAATGGAATTTCCCGCCAAAACGATCACATGGACCGGGAAAATGCATGTGGAAACGCTGGAAGTCGGGGCGAACAACGGCCGCCGCGCTACCAACAACGTCTCCATGCAGAGTGACGGCAAGATGACGCGTGTTGTCACGCCGGCCGGTGGCTGATGCGTAGTGCCCGCATTGAGCTGGATTGGGGAGACGGAACGTATACGTTCCGTCTCGCTTGGGGGCAGCTGATAGAGCTTCAGGAAAAATGTGATGCTGGCCCTTATGTCATCCTGCAGCGTCTCCAGACCGGGGCATGGCAAATTGAGGATATCAGCAATGTTATCCGCCTTGGCCTTATAGGCGGCGGGATGACGGCCGTTGACGCTTTGAAAAAGACGCGCGCCTACGTCGAGGCTTTCCCGCCAATGGACAATCTGTTGCCCGCCCAGGGTATACTTGCGGCGGCTCTTATGGGTGCGCCGGATGAGGCCGTGGGGGAGGCCGACGCGGCAATTCCAAAGGAAAACAGCTCGACGCTCTCCCAAACGGAAAGCTGAGAATTGCCGCGATATACGGGACAGGCGCGGTGATGGGGTTCACCCCGGCCGAATGTGACGAGATGTCCGTTTGGGCTTTCATGGCGGCTGTGGATGGGTACGTTGAAGCTCATTCCACGGACGATGGCAGCTTGACCACTCAAGAGGTCGATGAATTGTGGGATTGGATACAGGAAGGGGAGGGGCTATCGCCATAGTCCGTTATCTTCCGGTTCATTCGTCCCTTCATACTCTCGACCGGCGATCATCATCGGGATGGACGCAAGGAACATGACCACGCCGGCGATGATGACGGCGTGGTACAGCGTCACGTCTGGAACCTCGGTTAGCCCGGTTCCCCTCAGTGATTTCAGATAGGCAATAAGCCACTCCCTCATCCCGTACGAAATAATTGGGCCTGCTACGAAAAAGAGCAGGCCAAATTTTCCAACTCGGGTGAACCGCTGCTTCAGCTTCACGCGCTGCCTCTCCCCTGTTTGCAACGCTGCTTAGATATCAGGACGAAATCAAAAATGGCAACAACAGACATCGAGCGGCTTGTCGTCCAGCTGTCGGCGGACTTTCGCCAATTCCAGAACGCGATGAACCGCAATGTTGGTATCGTTAACCGGAACGCGCAGGCTATCGAAAGCCGCTTCCAGAAAATGAACCAGAACATTTCGGCCTCTTTCCGCAATATCCTCTTGGGTTCGGTGGCCGGCATCGGAACCGCTCTAAGTGTTTCCGAGGTTGCGGGCTATGCGGATGCATGGACGGAAGCCGGGAATAAGATCAATGCGGCCGCACAGTCCATGGGGGTTTCCGCACGGCCTCTCTCGGAGCTGAACCGAGGCGCAATCGAAGCCCGCGCTTCGATCACGGATTATGCCGACCTCTATGCCCGCCTTCTTCGTTCATCCTCGAACGTTGCCAAAAACGAGCAAGAAATTGCGACGGCGACAAGCACGGTTGCGAAAGCCTTCAAGGCGGGCGGCGCGTCGGCGCAAGAGCAGGCGGCCGGTATCATGCAGTTGGGACAGGCGCTAGGCTCTGGCGTCCTTCAAGGTGATGAACTGCGATCTCTTAGAGAGAACGCGCCTATCCTTGCAGATGCCATCGCCAAGGAATTCAAGACGACGATTGCCGGCCTGAAGGAGTTGGGCGCGGAAGGAAAGTTGACCTCGGACCGGGTTTTCAAGGCAATCCTTGCTGCTCAAAAGCCCATTGAAGCGCAGTTTCAGGCCACAAACGCCACCATTGGTGACAGCTTCACGCGCCTGAAAAACGAAATCACGCAATATGTCGGTAGCGCTGATTCATCGGTTGGCGCATCCGGCAAGATTGGTGATGTCATGGGCCTCCTGTCCGATAACATCGGCGCGGTGGCGGATGCCGTCATTATTCTTTCCGGCGCTTTGCTGGTGAACTATGCCGGCAACGCCGTAAATGGTGCGGTGGCCGCCACCTACAAACTCGCATCCGCCCAGCTCGCGGAACGCGCGGCCTCTGTCGAGACGGCACGAAGCGCGCTTGCGGCAGCACAGGCAAAGCAGGCCGCAGCGGCCGCGAACCTGCGATATGCTGAAACGGCCTTGCTCGCGGCAAGGAATGGTGCGGCTCTCGGGTTGAGTGTGCAGAAGGCGTCAAGAGACATGCTTGCGGCGCGGACCGCGCTGACTGCCGCAAACTCGAAAGTGGTATTGACCACTGCGGCCGCAAACGCCGCTATTGCCAATACCGGCATCGTTGCAACCGTGTCTGCCGGCGCTATGCGTGCATTCGGCGGCGCTTTGGCGCTTGTCGGCGGGCCGGCAGGTGCGGCGCTTCTGGCGGCCTATGCTCTGTACCAGATGTACGATGCCAACACGGACGCTCAGCGAGCTGCAAAAGCACATGGCGAAACTGTCAAAGCACTCGGGTTTGAAATCCAGAATCTGGACTACGCAAATTCCGAGGCGGTGGCTTCTACCCGTACAAAGATTGTTGCGGATATTGAGGCTGCGAAAGCGGCCTTGCAGCGCGCCAAGGCGGAAAGGGAGCTTGCAGCATCAATCATCCAACAGGAAGTTGACCCTTCCATGTCGCTGTTGCCGACGCCGCAGGCAACCGATGTTCAGAACACGGTTTCCGAAAGCCCGCTGGTTAGGGATCGGCAGGCGCTTATCGACGCGCTTGATAAGCAGCTTTCCGACCTTGAGGGCATAAACTCCAAGTTCGAATCCTACGCCAGCGGCAAGGAAAAGCCGACGCAAAATACTGCCGGTTTTGGTGGGGGTATTGGTGATCTCGGGGAAGCAACCGGGAAAGCCAAAGCCCCAAAGAAAACCGCCGATGATCGTTTTTCGGAAGATATTCAGGCGGTGAAGGACAGGACCGCCGCGCTTATCCAAGAACAGCAGATCGTCGGTCAAAGCTTCTACGTGCAGGAAAAGCGGCGCATGGCGCTCGACCTGGAACAGCAGGCTTTGCGGGATGTTCGCGAAGAGGCGAGGAAAAAAGGTGTTGCGGACTGGCAGAATGCACAGCTGACGCCAGATCACATTGCCAAAATCAACGCCGCATCTGAGGCGTATGCAAAGCAGTCAGACGTTCTTCGAGAGCTTGAAGAAGCCCAGCAGCGGGCGGAAAGCGCCTCTCAAGAATTCTACGACACTGCCAAAACGGGTTTCGTGGATGTCATAAAAGGCACAACCAGCCTCAGCGAAGCCCTCTCAAATCTCGCCGGCAAGCTTTCTGACCTTTTTCTGAACAGCGCGTTCGATTCGATGTTTGGAGGTTCGAAGGCAACGGGGAGCGGTGGGTGGCTGTCCAATATCTTCAAGGGGCTTGGCTTTGCGGACGGCGGCTACACGGGTGCTGGTGGAAAGTATCAACCCGCCGGCGTCGTTCACAAAGGCGAATATGTCTTTGATGCGGACTCCGTTCGCCGGGCTGGCGGTCCTGCGGCGATGGATGCCATGCGCAGGGGCCTGAAGGGTTACGCGGACGGCGGTGCGGTAGGGGCGGTATCCGCTCCGCGAATTCCGAAAGTCGCAGCGATGAACGCCTCCCGCTCGGGAAACACGACCGTTGATGCCCGAACGACCATTCAGGCAAGCGGAAACGAAGAGACGGACGCCAAACTTATGGCGTTCGCTCGCGAACGAGACGCGCAGTTGCCGAGCCAAGTCTACAAAATCATTAAAGATGGACAGAAAAGGCGGATCATCTAATGGCCCTAACCTTTCCGCGTGAGCTGCCGAATGTGGTTTTCACAACGGCCGATCTGACGCTTGACGATGGCGTGACCGCCTCGGCCACACGCGGCAAGCTCACCAACTATTCGCAGGTTGCCGAACCATCATGGTCGGCATCCTTTGTCACAAAGCCGCTCACGTTCTCCGAGAAATCCTCTCTGGAATCGTGGTGGCTTTCCCTTCGTGGCGGGACGCGGGCAAAGGGTGTCATCTTTCGGCATCCTCGCGTCTGCTACCCGAAAGCGCATTGGCAAAATCATGCTCCTGCCGAGGACGAAGGGTTGCTGGCCTCAGTGACGGACGGAAATGTTCTGTCCGTCACTGGTGTGTCACCCGATCTTGGTCTCGATGATACCGACCTGATCGGCCTCGAATTTCTGACCCGCACCTATCTCGGGAAAGTCGTCGAGGTTTCCGGCGCTGGTACGACGCGGACGATTACGGTCGAGCCGCCACCATACAGGGCCGTTGCGCAGGCTGGGGCAATTGTCCGGTTTGCTAAAATCCCGCTCATCATGCGGCCGGTTCCCGGCAGCTTTTCGGCTCCTGAAGCCAATGGGCGTTATGTTGTTTCCTTCAAGCTTCAGGAATGACGGCAGATGATGTCTCCAGAAGTAAAGGCCCTCTACAATGAGGGGCGCATCAGCACGCGGCAGATGCTGCGATTTCAGTTCCCATCCGGCGTTTACGGCTTCATTTCTGACCGCTCGCCACTCGTCTGGCAGGGTGTGACGTATATCGAGTTCGGCCTAATCAAGGTGTCTGGCCTTGAAGATGGCAACGGAACGAACGCCAGCAGCTCTTTTACGCTGACACTTGCGGCCAGCCCTGATGATGGCCTCACGCCGGAAATTCTCCAGCAGATCGAAGATGAAGAATACCGGGATACGCCGGTTACGATCTTCGACGCGCATTTCCATCCGGACACGCGCGAGCTGCTACAGGTCGAGGCTGTGGCGCGTGGTTATCTCGATACCATCGACCATGACGAAGACGAGAACGGCTATGTGCTGACGGCGCAATGCGAAGGCCGCCAGCTCGATTACAGTCGCAAGAACGGCCGCGTGCGCTCGGTTGCAGATCAGCAGCGGCGCGCACCGGGCGACAGGTTCTTTGAGCACGCCGGCAAGGCCGGCCGAACCGAAGTGTTTTGGGGCCGCTTGGCTTCATCCAAGTAGGAAATCACATGCGACAATCTGGATGGGAAGCGCGCCTCAATGCGGTTGTGGCGCGGCATCAAGACTTGCCCAGCGAATGGGGCGTTTCCGACTGTTACATCCTGCCGGATGATGCAGTCGAGGCAGTGCGTGGTTCCTTCATGCATCCGAAGGGCCGCAATTATACGACAGAAGCCGGCGCAGCCAAGCAGCTGCGCAAGCATGGCTTTGCGAACGTCAAAGAGGCGTTCGCGGCCGCCTTTTCGGAAATCCCGCCTGTCATGGCCCAGCGTGGCGATATCGGCGTGATTGAACGCGACGGCCGGTTTTCAGGCGGCGTCTTTACCTCAATCGGATTTGCGACACGCGCCCACGGCGGGCCGGTCGAATTTGTGCCTGTCTATTACGTGACAGCGGCATTCAGGGTGGAATAATGGGCTTCCTCGCACCTGTCGTTTCTTTCGTTGGCGGTATCCTCGGAACCGGCCTCGGCAAGATGCTTGTCGGCCTCGGCCTCAACCTCATCGTTTCAAAGATGGAGGAACGCCGGGCGAAGAAAGCGCAGGCCGCAGCAGCCGGCACGAAGTTCGACCGGGACTATGGCGAGAACGTCAGCCGCAAAGCTGCCTGCGGCCCTGTCGCACTCGCCGGCCACGATTGCTACGTCAACACATGGGAACAGGCGAACCGCAATCTTGAGCAGGTCTACGTGTTCTCAGATTTCCCGTGCGATGGCCTTGTACGGATTTGGGCGGGCGGCTCGCAGCTCAATCTGACGACAGCCGATAACAAGCGGTATGAGGTGGCGACCGGTGACTATGCCGGCCGGATGTTCTTCACGTTCTACGATGGAACGCAGACGGCCGCCGATGGCGCGATGATCGCGCATAGCAACCCTGTCGGCCGCTGGACGCAAGATCATATCGGCGTCGGTATCTGCTGGCTGAAAGTCGAGCTGATTTACGATCAGGAGAAGCTAAATCAGTTTCCCGACTTCTTTTTCGAGCTGCGTGGCGCTCGCCTCTACGATTTCCGCAAGGATTCGAGCATTGGCGGAAACGGCAACCATCGCTGGGGCGACTACTCGACTTACGAGTATACGGAAAACCCGGTCATTATGGATTACAACTATCGCCGGGGCTTTTCGTGGAACGGTGATCTGTTCCTCGGCATGGATATGCCGGCGTTCGATCTGCCTTTCGACCGCTATGTGATGGCCGCCAATCTCTGTGATGAATTCGTAGACTACGGCCGGCGTTATCGTTGCTCGATACTGCTCGATGCCGATCTCGATCACGGCGACAATATAGACGCGCTCATGTTGTCGTGTGGCGGCACGGTTGTTGATGGCGTTGAAGGGTCATGGCCGATCATCGGCTCGGAACAGCCGATTGTTGCCACCTTTACCGACGACGATCTTGTGCGCGGCGAAAAGGTCCGCTTCCGCAAGCGTCGCTCAATGGGCGATCTCGTCAACGCGGTTTCCGGCACCTATCACGAGCCGGGAAACATGTGGTCACCTGCTGGCTATGACGTGCAAACCAGCGCGGCCATAGTGGCGATTGACCGGCGCGGCCGCGACGTTCCGCTCAGTTTCGGCATGGTATTTTCCAAGGGGCAGGCAAACCAGCTCGCCAGCATCTATTTCAACGAAAACCGATACGAGGCGACGGCGGAAGTTGTCCTTCGGCCGGGCTTCCGAGATATCAAGGCGGGTGATTGGGTATTTTGGGACAGCCGGAACGAAAAGCGGCGTGGCGTCTACATGGTGCAAGGCCGCTCGATCTCGGCGCTTGATAGTGACGGGCCCCGAAACGTGGCCCTGTCGCTGCAAGAGCGCAACGGCCTCATCTATAAGGCCGTGGGCGTCATTCCGCCGACCATTCCAATCCCGAACGATCAGCCGATTTACCTCAACGAGCTGCAAGACTTCGCAGTTACGCCGGTTCTCGGCGTCGGCGCTGACGGCCGCAGCTATCCTGCCTTCCGCCTGTCATGGGCGAAAATCGAAGACGTAACCATTCGCGCCATCGATTTTGAATACTGGCTGAAAAGCGAGCCGCAGAACGTCGTTCCGCGCACCGTCACGGCTGACAAGCTTGTGGCGCTCTTGCAGGAAGGCGTTCTGAGCCTGTCGGATTACCAGTTCCGTTACAAGTTCGTCGCGGATCGGCCGACAAGCTGGACGCAGCCAATCACGGTGCGTTCTCTGGACGGCGGTAACGCGGATCTCGAAATCGGGCTGGGACAGGTACGGAAAGACATTTCCGACCGCCTGTTAGGGCTGCAAGCCGATATCGATAATCTGTGGCAACAGGTCGATAGCGTTTCGATGGTCACCTCGACCACCGACACGGTGGCCCAGCTCGAACGGCAGGCCATGCGCGCCCAGCTCGGCAACTCCATTGCCTCCATCATTCGTGAAAGCGAAGTGCGGGCAACGCAGATCGGCGCAATGGCTCGTCGCGTGGATGGTGTCCGCGCCGAGATGGGCGACGTTCTGGCCGATGGCTATCTTTCCATGACGGCCCAAACGACAGGTGATGTTCTCTCCCGCGTGGAAATCGCCGCCCGGGCGCGCAAGGGCGAACAGGCGGCGCTTGCCGCTCTTATCCTGCGCGTCTTCATGGAAAACGGCGTCCTCAAAACTGAAAACATTCTGTCCGCCAATCGCACCATTTTCGTAGATGAAAACGGGCAAGGCGGGCAGCAAATCGTTGTGTTCGATCAGAACGGCGTGCGTCTGGCGGTTGCCAATATCGGCACGGTCAACGCCGGTCTGCTGCAAAGCCCGAACGGCAAAATGCAGATCAATCTAAGCGCCGGAACCATAGTGATACGCTCATGACACAAACGCTTATCGGCCTCGACTATGCCGGGGTGCCTTGCGTGAAAATCACCAAAGGCAACTTCGATCCGGTGACAACGCCGGACGGCCAAGTCGGGGCCTTTTTCTACAATTCCAAATGGTCGGCTGATGTCAAAGTAACGTTCACTTGGATCATTCCCGATCAACCTGGCTCTGTCTATCATCCGCCCGGCACGGGGCCGTCGAACTACACGTTTCACTCGTTTAGTTCCTCGGGGAGCGGTGCCTACAGCCAGCACAAGTTTTTCCGGCACGGCTATTTTCCGAACCTGCCTTACGGTTTCCCGCTGTTCGATATCAAAAGCATCCGGATTTCGAACGGCCGGTTTATCGGGGAGATGGTGCGCAAAAGCTCCATGACCGGATACCAGCAGCGCGGGACGAAATGGACATCCTCGGCCGGCCCGGAAATGGGCTGGCTGGAGAATTTCCGCACCGATGGCGTTCCCTCAGCCGGCACCATGACGGGCATTTATACCCAAAGCATGTACGCGCAGGTTGGCACGTTTGAGTATTTCAGGAAGGCGGTTGTCATCTGGCGCCTCCCCGGCGACAACACGGCCATTCTTGACGGCCAGCCTAAAGCGCCGGTTCCCGGCCAGCAGTCCATCCAGATCAGCAAGGATGGCGTGCGGGTCGCAAAGCCCGGCTATGACGTGAACGTGGCGAGCCTGACGCAGATTGCCTTCGACAGCTCCAACAACCCGGCGAAGATTATCGCGGCCGATGACATCTACCTGCCGGTTGGCGTTACCGATTACGAAATCGGGATCGGCATTCCCTACGGCACGGTTGCGGACGTGCATTATTATGATGGCGGCACGATCTCGTTTCCAGCCTCTCCCTCGGCCACGCCTTACGGCGCTGAATACTGGTTTGAAGGCAGCAGGATCAGGTTCAACAATGCGGACAGACCCTGCCGGGCGCGTTTCATCGTCATCGCCTTTGATGAATCCCCGCCCACGGCTGGCGACAACGAAGTGTTGCGGCAGTTCAATTGGAATGGCCAGAACGTCGTCCAATTCCTGCGGCCGGGGTCGAGCAACAATCCATCATTTGCAGATATCGCCCTCGATAGTCGTTGGCCTTGCCTGCAAATGCTGGCCGAGGGGTACTTGCCGGTTTCTGGCGACGGCCACCAGACCTATCAGGTCAATTTCAATGGCGACGGCGTGTTTCCGATGGTCAAGTTCATGACCGTGCACGGGGGCGGCGGTGATGGCCTTTCGTCATGGAACAAGCGCGTTCGCGCGCCTTACGTCTCGATGATCGGCATTGACCGGATTCCGTCGCCACTGCCGCAGACAATGGCCGGCGATTGCACCTATGCCGATCTCTACGCCAACCACGCCGTTTTTCACACTTACCGGGGCCTGCCTGTCCGGGCCTATTACAACAACTTCTCCGACTTCGATAACGGGCGCATCTCCTACGAGTTCGATAACAGCCTTCAGGGGCTGCGCTATTACATCCTCGGCATTCCACGGAAAGATTAATCATGACCGCTCTTTATAAGGACGGAACCGTGACCCTTGTCCAAGGGTCAGCGGACATCGTCGGCAATGACACTGGCTGGAAAGTCGCGCTCATTGTCGGCGGCACGGTGTTTGTTGAAGCGGAAGGCGGCGCACCGCTCCCTATCCTGCCCGACGACAGCGACGGTGCAAACCTGCATCCGATCACCAACACGAAAATGACGGCCGCCATCAAGTGGACAGGCGCAAGCGGGACGTACAATTACGCTATCGTGCGCGATATGTCCTACAGCCGGCAGCAGTCGGCCAATGCGGACGCGCTGGCGCTCTACCTGCAAAGGCTCAATAATCCGTCTCTGGCGGCCGTCTCGGGGCTGGTGCCAGCAGAAGATAGCTTGATCCTGTTTACCGGGCCTGACACTGCGACCGTCATCCAGCGTTCTAGCCTTGTTCAAGGCGTCGATTACGATGCTGACGCGGACGATATCGCCGGCCGCAACCTCTTCAGCAGCGAGGCCAAAGGCTTCTCTGTTCTTGTTGCTAATGCCGGCGAGGGCCGAACGGCTATCTTCATCAAGCGCAGCTCGACCGATGGGGATTGGTCTGTGCCGTTCTATCTTTCCGGCCCGGTCGGGCCGAAAGGCGATACCGGCGCTACCGGCATCACTGATGCGGGCGTTTATAGCACCATCAGCGCCTACGCGATCCGCGATGCGGTTCTCGATAATGGCTCAACGTGGCTCGCCAAGAGTGCTGTTCCGGCCGGAAACCCGCCGCCTGTTTTGCCTGCCACCCAAAACGATTATTGGCGGCTTCTGGCGCGGCGCGGGATCGATGGTACGGGCATCGGTGACGTTGTTGGGCCTACC
>NZ_JAPYZZ010000027.1 GCF_027460065.1 Martinezella rhizogenes | reverse complement strand
GGCTTGGGCTTGAGCAAGTGCGGCTCCCTTTGCGTCCCCGTGAATGATAGGCAGGTCTTCCTTTGAACTGCCCCCCATTTCGACCGGACAGTCGGCATAAGCAGAAAGGCTCAAGCACAGGCTTGAGGACAGGCTTATGTCTAACGAGTATCGACACGTTGAATTGCTGACGGGTGATGTTCGCCGTAGGCGGTGGACAACCGAGCAAAAGCTGACAATCATTGAGCAGAGTTTCGAACCCGGCGAGACGGTATCTTCGACCGCTCGCCGTCATGGCGTCGCGCCCAATTTGCTTTATCGGTGGCGCAGGCTCTTGAGCGAGGGAGGTGCTGCAGCCGTGGATTCTGACGAGCCGGTTGTCGGCAATTCCGAAGTGAAGAAGCTGGAGGATCGTGTCCGGGAGCTGGAGCGCATGCTCGGTCGCAAGACGATGGAGGTCGAAATCCTCCGCGAAGCCCTTTCCAAAGCGGACTCAAAAAAAAGGATATCGCGGCCGATCTTGTTGCCGAAGGACGGTTCGCGATGAAGGCCGTCGCAGACACGCTGGGCGTCTCCCGTTCCAACCTCATCGAGCGGCTGAAAGGCAAAACAAAGCCGCGTGGGCCATACCACAAGGTCGAGGATGCAGAGCTTCTGCCCGCCATTCGCAGGCTGGTGGATCAAAGGCCGACGTACGGCTATCGGCGGATCGCCGCGCTCCTCAATCGCGAAAGGCGAGCCGCCGATAAGCCTGTCGTCAACGCCAAACGGGTTCATCGCATCATGGGTAACCACGCAATGCTGCTGGAGAAGCATACGGCCGTTCGCAAGGGCCGCATCCATGACGGCAAGGTCATGGTCATGCGCTCAAACCTGCGCTGGTGCTCCGACGGTCTGGAGTTCACTTGCTGGAATGGTGAGGTCATTCGTCTCGCCTTCATTATCGACGCCTTCGACCGCGAGATCATTGCCTGGACGGCAGTTGCCAATGCGGGCATCTCCGGCTCGGACGTGCGCGATATGATGCTGGAGGCGGTCGAGAAACGCTTCAACGGAACCAGAGCCCCACATCCAATCGAACATCTGTCGGACAATGGGTCGGCTTACACCGCGAGGGATACGAAGCTGTTCGCCCAGGCGCTCAACCTGACGCCCTGCTTCACGCCGGTGGCCAGTCCGCAGTCGAACGGAATGTCAGGACCGCGAGATCATTGCCTGGACGGCAGTTGCCAATGCGGGCATCTCCGGCTCGGACGTGCGCGATATGATGCTGGAGGCGGTCGAGAAACGCTTCAACGGAACCAGAGCCCCACATCCAATCGAACATCTGTCGGACAATGGGTCGGCTTACACCGCGAGGGATACGAAGCTGTTCGCCCAGGCGCTCAACCTGACGCCCTGCTTCACGCCGGTGGCCAGTCCGCAGTCGAACGGAATGTCAGAAGCTTTCGTCAAAACCCTGAAGCGAGATTACGTCCGCATCTCGGCACTACCGGACGCCGAAACGGCGCTCCGTCTCATCGACGGATGGATCGAGGACTACAATGAAATCCATCCCCATTCCGCTCTCAAGATGGCTTCCCCTCGGCAGTTCATCAGGGCTAAATCAATCTAGCCGACATGTCCGGCGAAACGGGGGGCACTCCAGGGATACGCCGGTTGGCGTGAAGCTGAGATGGCCTGCCTGCCCCATTTTTATCGGTTTATAACACCTGTGGCAATGCGAGCGCGAGCGCAGACGATAGGACAATAAACACGGCGAGAACGATTGACTTCATTGCGCTCTGATCTCCCCGCCTAATTGCGATAACAACGAAAAAGGCCAGCAAAAAGATAATCAATAAGCTGTAATAGGCCGCTCGAAAAACATTGACGAATTGATCGCCGAATGAGGCGTCCTCCAAAGGCTTCCGTTGGAAGTCAGCAATTCCCAGAAGAACGATGTAGTAAGCGACGAAGACCGACTGGATGACCGGGTCGCGTCCCCAAATCGCAATCACTGATACGAGGGGGCCGATGACGGTAAACGATATGATTGCGTATCCGACGACCGGGACGGCAGTTGTTTGCCAGAACGCGACCGAAATCTCGACGCCGATCGCCACCCATAAGCAGATAGCAACGGGCACTGCGCATAAGGTGAAAGCCCATTTCAATTCATATGACGTAACAGCTTTAGGCATCATGGGTGACCTCGCATCTGACGGTTGGCAGAGATAAAATCACCATATAGTTGTATTAGTGTTTACTTATTGATGATTGTGTCGCAGGGTTAACTAATCCGTAGTAAAGGACTTCAATCTGGGCGAAGGCGATAAACTCGACTTCTCGCATTTTTAATCTCGTCGAAGCCAGGCTGGATGTTCCTGACGGTTCGTATCCGGCTGTGTGGATACTCTGGTGCAATTTGAAAATTAAGTTGGCAGCAGGGAAATAACGCCGTCGTGCGTTTTGGTCTGACAAGCTACACCGACAATCCAGAAGATGGGTACGACGTATGATACGCGGGCGTTGTTCTTGAAAATTTTGACGCTTCGAGTTTAAACGGCGGTATGTTCCTGGTCTGATAGTCGTTTATCCATAAGTACAGATGGTCCCCTCTGGTCGTTCCCGCCGCTGACGATGTCAGTGGCGGATCGACGGTTTATGTCAGTTTGCCTTCAGCGTGGCGGTGTAGCTTGAGGGGGTGTCCGCATAGGTACGCAACAGGTACGTTCCCGCATCCACTTCGTACTCAATGCTGGCTTCACGGGAGAAGGCGGTACTGATCAGAACGCCATCGCCACCTCGACTGCCAACCAGACGAAGATCGAATGTGACGTCCGGTTGGTCGACTGCGATCCTGACGCGGGTAGCATTCGAAAGCGTGAAGGCGAACCAGGCGTCTTTCATCGGACCTTCGCCGGTTTGTCCCCTGAAGGTCATGACACCCTTGACCTCCCCCAAATTGGCAGGTTGTTCCGCTGTGCCTGCGGCGACGTAACGAGATTCTGCAAAAGCGGGAATGCCGTCCGCGCCAAGGAGTGCGATGACGACGGAAAGCAGGCGCAAAACCGGTAGAAATCTTTTAAGCATTGTTTCCTCTCTGAATAGTTCGCTTCCATCGGGGTAACCCGGGAAGCCGCCGTGGGCAAACCATCCTTTCTGGACATGTTGACACCAGCCTCCTAGTGTCCGCTTCAGGTCAAATCCGGTGGCATTCTGCCGTTCAGGTGTATTCAGCGAAATGAGGAGCATGGACGTCCTTGAACAGTGTAACGTCAGCAGAGTGGCAGGAATTTGTAACCAACAGGTCGAAAGAGCTTTCCGACCCCGCCGTGGCCGAGGCCCTGTTGAGGTTTCAGCTGGTTCCCGGCGGCCCCCGGACGGAAACTGCAGATGCATATATTCATCGGGGCGACCTGGAGATTGACGGGGATTTCGTCCCGTCTTCATGGATCACTGTGATCGACGGAAACCTGCATGTCAGCGGCAAGGTCTCAACACAGATTGAGGGGGGCGATGGGCATGTTACCCTCGTTGTTTTCGGTGATTTGAAATGCGGCAGCGTCGATAATGACTGGGCCAGCATCATCTTCGTCACCGGAGACGCTGTCGTCAGGGATTGGGTTTTCGCGTCCAGAGAAGACTCGTCGATGGTAATCGGTGGTGATTTCAGGACGCCGATTTTTATCGGTGCCGATATCTGGGTATCTGTCGGCGGCTCGGTCGAGATGGAATACGGATACGGGTATGCAGTCGCTCTCGCGTGGTTTGCTGACGCCTATGGCGCACCCCAGGTGAAGCCGACATATGGTTGGCGCGAGTTGGCCATGAAGCTCGGTCTGGGACAAGGGCGTATTCGCGAGGAGCAGCTGATGGAACTGCTAGAGGAGCGTTTGCGAACGACAGGAAGCCTGTTGCGCCCGATATGAACGCCGGGCATTACCCTCTGTGGAAGTATGCTTCTCGCGAGGTTTTTTCTCCGACGCGGCGGCCTGACCTATTGGTGACAAATCGGAGCAGATATGAGGAAAGCAGAGCGCATAGGCCTGCGATACTTTGAGGTATCGGCTATCAGCGGCTTTTGTGCTGCATTTTTGAGCTTCGGAACAGCCGCAGCGATGCCATCGACAAGCTATTAAAAATCATGACAATCACTCTACAGGCCACCGCAGCAACGTTTGTTGAATAGCCAAACTTATCTGTTCCTCTGACGGTGCATCTGACTCGAAGTACCTGCCAAAATGTGTTGCTAGCGCGCTGATATCGTCTCTTGTGATTTCTGACAGCATCTGTGGATCAATTTGATCCCCGAACACTTTAAAAATGACCTCGCAGCACTCCATAGGGGATGCCGCGTCTTCTGGGAGGGGCGGACATAGAGCTCCGCCAAACTCCTGCCCCATAGCAGACAGAAAATCCATTCTATCCTGTTCGTTCAAAGTCACCACTCCCCATGAACCTCGTACCTTATGACAGATTCGAGAAATTGCTGTCCCGGTTGATTTATAGTCTGTTTTGGACAGTAATGAAGCTATGCAAAGCAAGCTATTCTGGCACCAGAATCCATGAGAGTTCAACTGGGAATACTGTCCAGAAGCTTGGTCAGCCGTTCTCCAGATAGATCGTATAGTCCGTGGCTCAATGAAATTGGCTGGTGCGCTGGAAGGGGCAGCCTCCCTTGATGCGCCCACGCAAAGAATAATTTATTCCAATATTCTTACGTATTTTCAATAATTATAATAATGTGTTTGAATTTTGCGAGTTTTGTGAAGATTACATTTTTGTATAAATTTATTTTGGGGCGGATTAATTGTTTCGATCATTTGTGAACGTACTCGTTGCATCCAGCATGTTTCTTCCGTCTGTAGGGCAGGCGACGATCATTAAGGGTAAGCCTGGGCAGATTTTCTATCGCTATAAGACGCCGATTTTGGTCGTCGCTCAGCCAGGGCTTCCCCCGAATAAAGACATCACTGCCCTACTTCGTCGGCGGTGTTGGTTACCCGTTTTCCGAAAAGCTCCCCATGAAGGCCGACTGGCAGGATGATGATTGGCGTGTGGTTTCTGGAGCACTTCCCGACGGTATCGTTTTCGACAGAGCAACGCAGACCTTTTGGGGAACGCCTACGGCCGAGGGCAAGGGAACCATCGTCGAACTCGAAGGTTACGATGCGAACGGTGAACTTGTAGCAACGGCCGTAGCCAATTTCGACGTCTACACGGTCCAGGGAACCCCGGTCACGGTAGACCTCTACGCCCACACGGGCAAGTACCGCTTCGACACGCTGCCCATTCCGAACGGGATCACCGTTGACAGTTGGCGGCGGGTGTACATGCCGCCAGACGGCATCACCGTAAACGGCCCCTACTTTGAAGGAACGCTGTCCAAGGCGGGCGTCTACCCCGTCTTCATCCAAGGCATCAACTACATGGGCGACGTGGTCGCCACCTACCAGGGAAAATACACGGTAGAGGACGGTCCAACCTTCCCCCACATCCCTGACGATGTGCGCAAGCTGCCCCAGATCGACAACGGTGCATACGGTGCTCTCTTCAATTTCGGCGCGCCAAATCCGCATAGACCGAACCGCCTGATCAACCCCACCCGTCCGGCTGGCTATTATCTCGAGCTGGAAACGGGCGAGGAACTGCCGTTCGGCGTCATCTCCAACCAGGTCTCGAAAGACCTGAAGCTCTCCGGCTATGCGACGCAACCCTACGACACGACCAAAATCCGCTTCAAGGCGATCGACAGCGACGCCACCGTTGGATACTCGAATTGGTTCACGATAGGCACTTCCGACCCACAGCCTGGATGTAACCCCTACTACAGTGGAAACTGGCCGCTGACCGTATTTTTCGAAAAACGGGCATAGCCGATAAGCACGACTTGTACATAAACCTGTTGCCAATCAAATCATTTGACAACAGGTTTATGTGCAAGTCGTGCTGGAGTACGAGTGCGCGCTACGCATAACTGATCACTCCAGTTCGTCACCCGGCATCTGATAGTCCCTGCTTCCAGGCACAATCAGTAGTACGTTGAAACCCTCATCAACATTGAAGGTCTGTGGGGCGAGTAGTTTGTTTGCATGTTCGGAAATGAACCAGCGCGCGATGTTCTCATCATGAACTGCCGATACGCTTTCCCGGACGCTCTTTTTGATCGTGTCGATAATTTCGATGCGGGGCTTGTCCCGTGTGTTGAGATGGATGAGCTTTTTCCGCGCCGGGCTACCCGCATCGGAAACAGCGATGGAGACCCTGTCCTTCGTGTAGCTTTTGACCCGGACCCGCAGTCGCTTCGGCCGCGCCGCATCAAACCGTTCGTTGATCGCCCTGATGCGTGCTTCGATTTCCGCATCGCCTAGACGCGCCTCGGGCATAATGTCGTCCAAAGGCACAAGCTCTTCGCCAAATTGATGGCGCGCCACTTCGGCAGCGTGATGGGCATAGGCGAGATGGGTTACCGGCAGCGCCTTCAGCCACTTGTGGCGCTGCGTTATCGCCATCGATTTTGCCGCCTCCTCGCCTAGCTTGGCGATGGAGAAGTTTTCTCTTTTTTGCCCCTCATTGGTCATCAAAGTTGCCTGCCAGACATCGCCATCCGCTGTCTCGACGCGCCTCACACCGGAAATGCCACTTCGGTTGTTCTTGCGCAGAAGCACGGCCTGCTCGTGGTTGGTGGCGGGCGGAATGGCAAGGATGATGGCGTCGCGATAGGCACGCGCCTGACGATAGGCGGCATCGCCCGAACCGTAGACACTGTCCTTGAACAGCCTGACGATCCTGTGGCCGCGCCGCCTCAGGCTTACCCACCAGCCGGCACCGCGGTGTGCCCCGGCGGCTTCTTCTCGACGCAAGCCATAGTGGTCGGCGTCGTGTTTTGTCTGTTTCGGCCTTGCTCCTACCGGCACGTCCACCCCCTCCTGTCAAATTTCATGGGTAGTATTTTGCCCTATCCGGGTTGCAGAATTCATGTTGAGTCCATGGTTTCGCCACAATGTTTGATTGCATTCTGTCGAGATTTTGGCAGTTGATTGATTTTTTTCCGATCTTCCATCGAGGTTTGCCATGAATGATCAGTCTTCTTCTTCCGATTTCGTTCAGGCAAGCCGTGTGCTCAAGGTCAAGTCTCCGTTAGGGGAAGACCAGCTTCTGCCGGAACGACTTGCGGTTGACGAGGGTGTTTCGCGGCTTTTCGAGATTCACCTGAACGTGCGGGCCAAGAAGGACGCGGTGAAACCCGAGGAACTGATCGGACGCTTGATCGATGTTTCGGTCGAAGTCGAGCAGGGAGATGGCGCGGAAGGCAGCGGCATCCGCCGCCCCTTCAATGGTCTGGTGACGGAACTGCATGAGGGGCCGCCGATCACCCGCGGGCTGCGCTCCTATGCGCTGACGATCCGCCCGCAAATGTGGCTTCTGTCGCGCCGCTCCGATTGCCGCATCTGGATGGACAAGACGGCAGTCGAGATCGTCGAGACACTATTTTCCGAACATGGCATTCCCGCCCCCGATACGTCAGGCATCATCTCGCCGCCGCCTGCACAGCATTACAGCGTTCAATGGAATGAAGATGACCTCTCCTACCTTCTGCGTCGTTTCGAGGAAGATGGCCTGTTCTACTGGTTTGCGCATGAGGAAGGTTCCCACAAGCTGCATGTGGCCGACAGCGCCAGCGGCTGGCTCGGGCCGTCACCGTCCGCTAAGGGCGAGGGCCGGGTGCGTCTGGCGCAGGGCTCGTCGGACCGTAACCACATCAACGACTGGGCGCGGCGTTTTTCCTATGTCTCGGGCCAGCGCGCGGGCGCGGACTGGAATTTCGAGACGCCGGGCATGGTGCCGGGCACGATGACGCCATCGCTGGTGCAGATGCCGGATGCGACCAAACGCGAGCTTTATGAATATCCGGCCCGCATCAGCACGGTTGAAGAGGCCGAGCGGGCGCAGAAGCTGCGGACCCAGTCGATAGAGGCGGATCATGACCGTGTATTCGGCTCGTCCACCTCGCGGATTTTGGAGGCCGGCCGTCGGTTCACGCCTTATGAGGTTGCGCATCCCGATCATGCCTATGAAGAGCATGTGATCATCCGAGCGAGCCACAGCATTGTCGACCTTTCCTATGAGACGAACGGCAACGAGCCGGAATATCGCAACAGTTTCGAGGCGATCCCGGCGCGCGTGCCGCTGACGCCGCACCGGGCGACGAAGCGGCCGAGGATCGAGGGCACGCAGGTGGCGATTGTCGCCGGCCCTGAAGGCGAGGAAATCCATCCGGATCAATATGGCCGCATCAAGCTGTGGTTCCCGTGGGACCGCAAGGCGAAGAAGGATGGCACGGATACGTGCTGGGTACGGGTCAGTCAGGCATGGGGCGGCGGCACATGGGGCGCGCAGGTTATCCCGCGCATCGGCATGGAAGTTATGGTTGCCTTTGTCGACGGTGACCCGGACAAGCCGCTGGTCATCGGTGTGGTGAACAATCCCGCCAATTCCGTGCCCTACGACCTGCCCGCCAACAAGACGCGCATGGTGCTGCGATCCAACAGCCACAAGGGCGACGGTTTCAACGAAATCACCTTCGAGGACGAAGCCGGCAAGGAGAACCAGTTCTTCCATGCCCAGAAGGATCAGACGACGCGGGTGTTGAATGACCGCACCAAGCGCATCGACCGGCACGAGGTCGCCTCGGTTGGCGGCAATCGGGCCGTTGAGGTCTCCGGCAACCAGAAACACGAGATCGGCGGTTCGGTGAACACCGTGGTCGGTGGCACGGGACCGATGGCGATGATGGCGATGGCAGGCGTGCAGGGGCTTTCAGGACAGACCGCCGGCCTGCTTTCACAGGCCGCCCAGATCGCCGGCGGCGGTGGCCCCGGTGTCGCGGCTTTTGCCACTACGCTGGCTTCATCCGCACTCGGCTTTCTCGGTGCCGGCGGTCTGTCATCGCGCGAGGGCGTTGTCTCCGGTCCAAGCCCGCGGGCGGATGCGGGTACGGCGCTTGCAGGATCAGGCACGGGTGTCGGTTCCGATGCCTCTGGCCTTTTTCCGCTGCCAGGCATCATGAATACGATCATCGGTGCGTTTCAGTCTACATCCGTGGGCGTTGCCAAAGCTGAGCAGGTCGGTGTGAGCAAGGTCACCAATATCGGCCAGACGGAAGTTCGACAGGTTGGAAAACAACAGAACCTGACCATCGGCAAAGAGCAATTCGTCGAGATCGGTACGGGCCAATACACGCGTGTCGGTGAGAAGATCACCGTCAATGTCGGCAAACTCTACAACCTCGTCTCCGAAGAGAAATATCACGGCGAAGCGAAGGTCTGGGAGATTTTTGGTGACGACACGATCCTGTTGTCGACTAAAGGCGGCTACATTGAGCTGAATAGCACTGGCATTCACATTCATGGTTTGAAGATCGATATCGAAGGCAACCAGATCAACTTCAAAAAGGGCGGGCCGGGTGAAGGGGCCTCATGTCTGCGCGAAATGGCCAAATCGTCCACGCCATTCGTAAGAGGCTGACATGGCTGAAAACCTGAAGCTGAAGCCGCTTTTATCAAGCATAGGTCAGCCCGTTTTTGCAGTGCTGGACGGCGCGCAGTTTGATGACCTGCCTAATGCGTTATTCGAAGGAGATTTTGTCTATCGCTCTTTATATCTCGACCGTGGCAACGGCACAGCTGATCAATTAAAAACCGCACCGCAACTGGTGTGGTTAGATCGTGATACGAGACTGTATCGTCGCGATGACGACTACGATGATTTCTCTCCAGACTCTGCTTTGCTGGATCGACTGCTGACTTTGATTGACGAACGTCCTGCGGTCGTATTCTGGGTCTGCGATGCTGGCGGCAAAGCGCTCTATCGACACTTGAGGGGCATTAATAAGGTTCTTTTGCCAAGTAGCGCCAATATGGATCGCGGAAAAAGCTATGAACGTGACCCTCTCGCTAGAGCACCTAACCAGCCAAATCAGGTTGGTTATGACATGGTGCTGTTCCGTCATTGTGATGCCAATGTCATGGCTCAGGTTTTACCCAGTCTTACATATGTGAACATGTCGCGTGTCCTTGGACCAGCCTCACAAATTCTATACAGCGCTGATGCCGACTGGGGAGACAAGCCACTTCGGCTTAATCGGGGCGAAGACATGCCGTTATCACCGCCCGGTCCGCTCAAGCTCTCGATAAACGAGATGCAGGCTATAGAAAAGAGACGTCAATCAGCAGCTCGTCTTCGACGACATATTTACCTCAAGCAAACTTGCCCGGAAGAAACGGCTGGTGCGACAAACGAGGCTATCGAAGAGCATTTACGAGTCTGCGAGGAAACGGGCAAAAAACTTGGGCTGGTTTCTGAAGGGGCGCAATTCCGATGGGCCTTCATGATGTGCAAAACAAACGGTCGTATCGCGCAGTCCCCGGAGGCCTTGGAGTTTATCACTAAGCGAGGATCGTCCCCCGACGAACAGGTCAAACTGTTCATGCGAGGGATCACGGGAGCGCTCGTGGCGGGTGATCGAGCATGAGTGGCGGTTTTTTTGAAAACCTGCTTGGCAATCTCGGCCTGGTTGGCGGCGGGGCTGGTGGTCTCGTTGGCGGTGCCGCCTTGGGTGGGGCTGCCGGCGCAGGCGGGGGCACACTTGTTGCGCCCGGCTTCGGTACGATCGGCGGCGGTGGATATGGTGCATGGGTTGGTGGCGCAGCAGGCGCTACTGCGGGTGCGGCTGGCGGTTACCTTGGAGGCAAGGCAGCAGGCGAGTGGATCGACCAAACGGGGCCAGGGCAATACACAAATGAAAAAATACAGGATTTTAAGGACTGGATTGCTGGAGATCAGGCGGCAGATAAAGCCGATGCAAAGGCTACAACCATTACTTGCGCGACGTGTGCGCAGAATCCCTGCGCCGCGCTTGCTTGTGGTACCTTTGGCTCGAAGTACCGCGGGGGCGCGCACGGGTGTATGACAGGGACTCCAGAGACTAAAGGCGACGATCTGGATAGTCATCATATGCCTGCTAGATCGATTTCGCCTCTGCATCCTGATGTCGGTCCGGCAATTCAAATGGATAAACGTGACCATCGAATGACAAACAGCTATGGGCGGTCTCCACAATCCAATGCGACACTGGCAGGCCAGCAGGAAATGATCGCCTCCGGAAACTTCATAGCTGCTCAGGCCATTGACGTTGGAGAGATAATGGCAAAATTCCCTGGGAAATATGACGCGGCAATTTACCAAATGGAGGCCTATACTGCGTGTTTGAAGCGGTATGGTATTATTTAGGGGATATCGAATGAGTGAAGCTTGGGAATTAAATCCACTAATCGGGGTTGGGCCGCTCCGCTTTGGGATGTCGCGTGATGACGTCGCGTCCCTTGAAGCAGAATTGGGACCTATATATGCCGAGTTTACCGAACAAGGTGCTGATAACATACCTGTTTTACAGCAGGCGAGGGACATGGAGGCACCCGTCCTATATTTTCGAAACGAGAAACTGACTGGTATCCAACTGGATAGATATACAAAATTCAATATCATGTTCGGCGATGTGTCTGTTTTCGAAGCGTCATCGCGTGACGTGCTAGCAGCTTTCGAAAAAGCAAACGGCGGTGCGCTTTATGGACTTGGTGCTGTCTTGTTCCCAAAACTGAGCATTAGTACCAATGGTTTCATTATCGGAATAGACAAGCAAAAAGCGCCTGAATTCTGGGAGCAGTCGTCCGATGATCCTCCCAAAGTAGTGAACGTCGAGATGGCGAATGCATACGACGCATTTCTCCACAATTATCAACCCATTACATTCATTGATAAATAGGTGACTGATGGGATCATCTGTATCACTTAAAGGGCACATGCATGTTTGCCCAATGGTCGACCCGGGACCGAAACCTCATGTGGGTGGTCCGGTTGTTTCGACGCAGCAAAGCTTCGTCACCGTGGAAGGCGTTCCAATCGCCACAGTCGGGGATAGTTTGCTTTGCACTGGTGTACCGACAACGTCGGACAGAATAAGCGGAGGCTCGTCTGTCGCAAGGATACAAGGCAAGCCGGTTGCGCGATCGGGTGACCCATGTGCTCATGGCGGCCGCCTTGTTCAAGGCGTGCCGTGGATCACGTTTGACTAGGAGACGTATCCGGTTTGTGGAAAGCGGCTGAATCGTCCACGCCTTTCGTGAGGGAATATGGCTGAAAACAGACAACTGCGTTCTCTGTTGTTGGAGGCGCGCGAGAGTGTCTTTGCTGTTGTCGATGGCGCGCAGTTTCATGACCTCCCCATGGCGCTATTCGATGGCGGGTTCATTCATCGCTCTCTCTATCTGGATCACGGTAACGCTACCGCTGATCAGTTGCGTACAGCACCGCAAGTCGTTCGCCTGGATTATGATGCGAGAACTAAGAACGCTGAAAAGGGAACCGGAAAGCAGCTTGTCGATGAAAACATTCTTGACAGATTTCTGATCCTCGTCGGCGAACGCCCGGCCGCCGTCTTCTGGCAATGCACTGCTGGATATGAGGTGCTCTACAGGCATCTCAGGGGAATTAACAAGGTGTTGTTCCCCAAGCAAGCCTACCTTGGACGTGACGTCGAAATCCCCGCGAGCGGGTTTGAGATGGTCGTATTCCGACACGCTGACGCCAATGTCATAGCACAAGTCTCCTCTTCTTTAGAATGGGACGGTCTTTCCAGGTTACTGGGGCCGGCTGACGCACTCTTATTGTTGCCCGATGAAGATTGGGGGGCGAAGCCGATGCGAGTACAGCGGCATGATGAGATGCCGTTGCCGCAAAGCGGACCCATGAGGATTGGGCTGGCTGAAGTCAAAGCTATGGACAGTCGCAGATTTGACTGGCTGACGAGGCGAACCATCAAATACCTCAGAGAATATGCATCGGCTCTCCTCGAGAAAAAATCTGATCGGGCAATTACCGGAGATGTTCGGAAATGGCTACGAGAAGCCCAAGTGGCGGGGGTCACGCAAGAATCGGCGTTCCGCAAATGGTGCTACTTGCAGGTGCTGCATGGAGGGCGATTGCAGCAAAGCGACACTATGCAGGCCGTCTCAAAAGAGCGTGGTTCAGCAATTTCCCCCGATGAACGCGTGGGTCTGATGATGAAATACATGATCAAAGAAGCGGAGAAGGCGTAATATGGCCTCGGGAAACAACGGTCCGGCTACCGTATCCGCTGCAGAACTGAAACACGCGGAAGCCGGAGCTGAAAAAGATGCAGCCCCCGGCAATGTTTCAGAAACTTGCGCTACCTGTATTGCTGCGGATTGCAAAAAGAAAATCGAGCAAATCGAAAAAGAAACGAAGCAGATCACGGATATAGAGGACCCGATTGAGCGAAACAAAGCCATCACTGCCGCTTACGGCAAGCTGGCGGCGCAAGACCCGAGCAATCGCTGGATCAAACTTGCTTCTGTGGTTTCGGCTCAGGGCGGATGTGCGATGAAGCTCACACGAAGTCTCGATCCGGACGTGATCACGGGTATTGACCCCAAGTACGACTTTATGAACCCGACTGGTCTCGATCCTTGGTACAATATGTACCAAGCCCTCGGTGATGCCAATAAAGCAATTTTCGGCGACATATATCCGATGGCGGCATACAGGGCGCGGCACGGTTATGAGGATATGAAAAAGTGTTACGCGGCCACCGGTAAAGTCATGCCTCCGAAAATAAAATCGGCTTTTGACGAATTGGAGAGAGACAATCTCAAAAGTGCGTCAGACTGGATCGCCGATTTTGAACAGAGGGATGTGGTTCAACCTGTTTATGAAAATTACAGTGGGACGTTCTCCATGATGGAAGGAGCGAGTGCAGTGTTGAAGCCGGTTCTAAAGAAAAACCTCTATGACATTCCCGTTTCGACCACATGTGGAGACCCGAATGTTGTGCCTTTCGTTGGTTCTATATCCAATCCCAATCATAGGGTGAACTATTACAATTCGCTCATGGATAGACTGTCTTCACAGCAGGGCTGGAAATGGTGAGCATACCCTATGAAAAAGTTTCTGGTGTTCTTGCTGCTGTCTACTATCCTCTTCTATGGAGTTCATTTTATGTTTGAACGAAATGATCCATCCAAAGGCGAACCAAGGCGCATCGAGGTTGGCATGGGCATGACGGTAAAGGAGTTTATCGAGCGCAATCATCTGGAAATGGGACCCTGGAAACCGCAGCAATATATTGTTGATGTTGATGACATTGGCGATTGGATGCCCATACAGTTCACGGATAACTGGATAGCGCTTCGCTTGGTTGAGGGAGAGCAGAGCTTTGAGCTGCCGCCCGGAAGAACATTGCATGTCTCTCAGCGAGCCGGTGTAATTAATGGAATAGCGTTACGTCCTTTCGCTCAGCCCAGACCCCTGAACGAAATGCATGATTACGTTGTCGAGCTGTTAAAAATGCTTGAGACAAAGGGTTGGCAGCCGTCCTCACCGATAAAAGTGCCGTCTAAGCCCGAAGACTTCGATTCCGGTGGAAAGAACCTGTTTGCCGAACTAACGTCTTCTAGCGGAAGTATTCTCCAGATGAACCTTCGAGATTACGGCCTCGCTCCGAAACAGGAGAGTTTCATCCTCAAATTCGATCCCACCCATAAACCATCAGAAGAAAGCCGGACATATCTTCTTCAAGTGACTGTCGATCGTGGTGTTAGCGATATCAGTTATGGCGATCTGATTTATCCACGTCGCATATTTGAAACTGGTGATGTCACCCAACCTTTGCCGTTGCGCTTTTGGATTGAGGACCCTGATTGGACGCCGGAAAAGGCCGGTATGGTGCCAACTACGCCGGAGGAGCGTGCTAATGCGGAATCGTCAAAATGGAAAATGCCGACAAAATAGACAACTTTAGAAGTGCGGAGTGTCCGGCCTCGGAACGTTCGCGGGCTTGGCGGGGTCGGGAAAACGGAAGGGAAACATCCGTCAGACGCTTTGTGGCGGCATTTGATCGACGCCCGCAGTAAGATCGGAACAGCCCCGGACGCACGATCGAAAATGCGGTAGCACAACCGATCCCGCGCTTTCCACCATGGGGGACCGCCGATCTTGGATTCAATGGAAAATTGCGTATGGTAACGCACCGTTTTTGACCTCAAGAGGGACCCATGCAAGTTGAAGTACGCGACAACAACGTCGATCAGGCACTGCGCATTCTCAAGAAAAAGCTTCAGCGCGAGGGCGTTTTCCGCGAAATGCGGCTGCGTGAAGCTTTCGAAAAACCATCGATAAAAAAGGCGCGTGAGAAAGCTGAAGCAGTCGGTCGTCAGAGGAAGCTCGCCCGTAAGCAGATGCAGCGCGACGGTCTTCTTCCGTCGAAACCCAAAAAAGATAGGTGACCGCGATGCGGTGTCGCACTGGTCAGTAGATCATATTGTCCAGACCGTCAGTTTTATTAACGAAACAACGACACTATGGCCTGTGGCTCTGTATTGGCGATTTGCAAAGCACTGACGACGAGTTGTTGTTGTGCCTGCAACGCCTTGAGTCTGGTGGATGCCTCGTCCATGTCGGCGTCGACAAGACGTCCGATGCCTCTGTCGATAGAATTCGACAACCGGGAGGCAAATTCACTTTGCAGGTCTATCCGGGACTGCACGGCTCCGAGCATCGCCGCACCATCGATGATGTTGGCCGTCACCGTTTCCATATAGGTGATATAGGCATCGACGTGGTCGGGGTTTTGCGCAATGTCTATATCGAGGAAATTCAGGGTGTGACCTGCCCCTCAGATTCGTAGTCAATGCCGTCGCTCAGCGAATCCTGAGTTATGCTCGACGAAGAAGAAAGAGCACGTGGCCGAGGATGGAAAGCTCATCTGCAATGTCCTTGCCAATGACCTCCTTGGGATACCCATTCTGTTCGTTGTCAGACCGCAATTCGAGCGATCCATCCATACGCCAATTTGCGCGCTTTACCTTGATACCTGGTCCAACGTGGAAAGCCAAAACCTGATCATCGGCAATGTCGGTTTTACTTTGATCGACGATCATGAACGCGCCGTCAGGGATCGTCGGCAGCATGCTTTCGCCCTTGGCTTCCAGCATAATGCAACTTTCAGGCTTTGCGCCGATGCTTCGGAGAAAGGCGCGGCTGAAAGCGACCGAATAATGCAGGCGGTCGTCTTTGGGTATGAGACCGGAGCCAGCGGTGGCTTGGACCTCGTACAGTGGAGTTTTCACCATAACGACGTCTTCGGTTACTGCCGCGGTTTCGGAAAACATGTCGCCCTCGCCCGTCAGTATCCAGAGGACATTAGCCCCGAAATTATGACGATACGAATTCAGCACCGAAGCGGTCGGCTCCGAGTCTCCCTTTTCGTAATTTCCCAACGTGGTTTTGCTGACGCCGAGTCGGGCCGCAAATACGTCTCTTTCAGGATCGCCAAGCTTTCTTCGCAACTCACGAAGACGCGTGCCGAGCGCCGTTTTGGACGGAACCTCAGGTCTAGCCAATAAATCACCGCACAAATCCGATTTCAGATTTACAATATCCGAATTCTGATTTATCCCTTTCTGTGTTCACAGAATTAATAACCCCAAAACGGGGGCCGGTCAGGGCCTCCCTTCTCGAAGGAATCCTTTATGCACCGTGTCTCTGACGACGGCAAGACAAGCCGTACCGAACGCCGAAGGCTGGAAGAAATTGCAAGCATAGAAGGCAAGCTCATCGTGGCTAAACGCGCGTTCCCGACCAGCAGGCAAGGGGCAGGAGGTCATGTGCAGCGCCGGCCGACCGCTGTCGGTCTCCTGGCCGGCATGCCGAGGCCTATTGGTCTTCCGTGAGAAAGCGCGCGACCTTGACGCCGAGGCTGTCGGCAATCTTCGCCAGCAATCTGAGCGACGGGTTGCGTTTGCCGGTTTCGATCTGGCTTAGATAGGAACGGTCGATATTCGCCCGGAACGCCAGTTCTTCCTGACTGACATTCCGTTCGTTGCGGATCTTCACGATGTTTCTGCCGACCAGCGCCCCGATATCCATATCTCATGCAATGCCGTGGCGACGGCAATCGCGCCATTGTTTATAGTCAACATTTTATGGTCGGTGTCCAGCCGCAAAGACGCCGGTTTCCGGATCACGGCGGGCACGGCGATCCCTTGCCCGCCGACGCTCATCACAATCCGCTTTCTCTCCCAATGCAATGTTGACTATAATCAACATACGATTCATAGCTGCGTGAGCACCAAGGAGGAACCGAGCATGACGAGGGATACCGAGCCTGTACCGCTCAACGCCATCCGCGCCTTTGCGGCGGTCGCGCGCGAATGTAACCTGACGCGGGCGGCTCAGAACATGGGAACGACGCAGAGCTCGATCAGCCGGCATCTTGCGGTGCTGGAAACCTATCTCGGCGCAAGCCTGTTTGAGCGGCGGGGACGGGCAGGGCGCCTGACCGAGTTCGGCCGCCTCTATGCGGGGGCGATATCCGAACCGCTCGAGACGATCTGCTTTACCACGAACCGGATGAAGCGCCGCGATCCCTCCGCGATCAACAGGCTAGTCGTGCGCACCTCGCTCTCGACCTTCGCCTCGCATGTCCTCGTTCCGAATCTGCAGCTCTTCTCCAATGACATGGGCGGCGTCACGATCGATGTCGTCTCGTCGCTAACGCCGCCGGATGTCGCCGACAGTTACGATGTCCTGATCACGCGCGACCTTCATGTAGAGGAACTCGCCGATGAATGGCTGATCCATCGGGAGGAGCTCGTCTGCGTTGGCGCGCCCGCGCAGCTGCGCGACAGGATGGCCGACATCATAAGGGCGGTTCCTATCCTCGCGATTACGTCCCGGCCAGACATCCTGCCGACCTGGTTGAAGGCCATGGGACTTTCGGGCGGCGACATCCTTGCCGGCGCACGGGTCGATCATCACTATCTTGCGCTCCCGGCCGTCACAACAGGCAAATGCCTGCTGGTCGCCCCGGAAATCATCGTCTCGCCACTCGTCCGAAACGGTTTCCTCACCGTCATCCCAGATACCCGCACACCGAGCGGCATGGACTACCGCGCTTTTGCGCTTGACCGCAGCGGCAATCCGGAACTTGCACGCGCCTTTTGCCGCTGGCTCATCCGGCTTTGCAAATCGGTGGCGCTTGCCGAGTGAGCGGAAAAAACCCGGCCAACTGCCGGGACAGGGGCGGGAACAGCGGGGCAGGGGGTGCCGGCGGCCCGCACCCGCCTAGGCATCGCAGAGAAGCGACAGCAGGAAAATCCGCATCAAATCCCGTCCATCGGCGCAATCTTCCTTGATCGACAGCTGCAGCGCCTGAAATTCCAGGATCGTCAGAATTTTCTGGCCGACCTCGGCCTTGGTCTGGCAGGGCAGGCAAATAATCCTGTCGCCGGTCTCCTCCATCAGGTCGAATTCGGGGCAATCGGCGTCGAGGTCCTCGCCCGGACCGGCTGTTGCGATCCAGGCCCTGTGCTGGTGCCGATATAGCGCGACAAGCCGGGCAAGCTCGCCTGAAGCGTCAACCATCCTTCGATCCCCATCCTCTCCGTCGATCCAGCCTCTCACGTCCACCGGCGCCGTCTAGCTGTGATGACGACGGGATCGCGATGGTGGCGCTGATGGAGAGGATGGCAGCTTTGTTGAGATCGATCGATAGCCGCCATGCGGCGATGATGGCGAAAGCCCCGCATTTTGCGATGGCACGATTTGCAGGCCGTGTGATTTGCGCGCAGTTGTGACCGGGGCCGGCCTTCAGAGACCGGTCGATCTTTCCGAGTGTCCCTTTTGAGGAGCCTGCCATGAGCCCCGGCAAACGCCTGTCGATGCTGATTGAAACGAAAGGACTGGCCCATGTGATGGCCGCCCATAGCCCGCTATCGGCGTGTCTTGCGCAAGAGGCCGGCTTCGATGGCCTCTGGGCCTCCGGTTTTGAACTATCCGCCCTCATGGCCGTGCCTGATATGAGCATCGTCAGCATGTCGCAGCACCTCGACATGGTAAGGGCGATCGCCGCGGCAACCACCCTGCCGGTCATTGCCGATATCGATACCGGTTTTGGCAACGCAATCAATGTCCATCACGCGGTCAGAGCTTACGAGGCCGCCGGTGCGGCCGCCGTGGTCATCGAGGACAAGGCCTTTCCGAAGGTGACGAGCCTTGCCGATAGCGCCCGCCACGCGCTCATCCGCTCGGAGGAATTTCAGGGAAAGATCGAAGCCGCCATCGACGCACGACGCGACGCCGATTTTTGCGTGATCGCCAGAACAGAGGCGCTGATCGCCGGTCTCGGCGAAGACGAAGCCATCCGTCGGGCAAAAGCCTATGAGGCGGCGGGTGCCGGGATGATTCTCGTTCATTCCCGGCAAAAAACCTCTTCTGAAATCGAAAGCTTCGCACGCAGATGGGACGGCCGAACCCGTCTCGTCATCGTGCCGACCGCCTATCCCGAGCTTGGTGAAGGGCGCATCCGTCAGCTTGAAACGATCGCCATGGTCATCTACGCCAATCACGGGATCCGCGCCTGTGTCACCGCGATGCGGGAGGTCTTCCAGTGCATTCGCAACGAGGGCGGTATTAAAAATGCCGACCGAACGATCGTCGCGGTGGCCGAAATCTTCAGACTGCAGGGAATGGAAGAGGCGGTCGAGCAGGAAAGGCTCTATCTGCGATAGGCTTGCCGCACAACAACGGACAGCACTGCTATCGCCGCCTTCCAGGGCATCGCCGGCGTGGCCGGGGGAGGGGTCGGAGAGAGGCACCGGAGGAGGGAGCAAACCGGCGAGAGCTCCTTCAAGACCGAGACGATGGCCCGGTATGGAGGAGATTGCCGGTCGCGGGTGGTAACGACCGTTCATAGCAGGCTGGATGTCAGCCTGCGGCCTTTACATCCTCTTCCGGCTGCAGCGAATGCAGGAGTGCCATGGTGCGCTGCGCATGGGCCGCCGCCTGGAAAATGCGACTAGTTGTGGGAGTGGGGCGATATTGCGGGTTGCAGAATCCTTCCACGATTTGAATAAAGCCCTGACACGGTCGGAGTATTCAGCCACGGGGGAAAAGCGCATGAAGAGCATATTTGTCGTGACCCACGCCCAATCGCATCACCACATCGAAAAGAAAGTCGGTGGATGGTACGACACTGGCCTTACGCAACGAGGTTATGGTGACGCACATGCTGTGGCAGACCGGCTCAGTTCCGTTGTTAAAGACGGTACGGTCGAGATATTTAGCTCTGATCTCTTACGCGCCTCGCAAACTGCCGATGTAATTGGCGAACGTCTGAAAAGACCGGTTCATACTGATCATGATCTGCGCGAGATAAGCTACGGTTGTGCTGAAGGTATGCCTCAGGAATGGCTTGATACTCGCCAGGTGCCAGCACCTGATGACGGTCGCCTGGACCATCGCGGTGGCATTGAGAATGGCGAGACACGCAGAGAGATCGCAGAGCGCGTCTATCGTGCCGTCGATGCTATTGTGTCGCGGCCATGCGAAACGCAGATTATCGTTACACATGGCTTCGCACTGACTTTCGTTATCGCGGCATGGATCAAGATGCCGGTTGATGCGGTCGGTTACGTCAGCTTTCCCGCCCGGTCGGGAAGCATCACACATCTGAGGCAAGATGATTACTGGCGAAGCCGTGCTGTTATTTCATTAGCAGATTACTCGCACCTTGGGGAGACCGTGAAGCATGACTGATATCCCGGTCCGTTGTTTTGCCGTTTCGGTTATCGTTCTCCGCGTAGTCAACGACGAAACGCAAGTCTTACTACTTCGTCGAAGCCACACTTTGATTGGGGAGTGGTGTCAGATAGCTGGCGGCATAGAGAGCGGCGAAAAGGCCTGGGAGGCGGCCCTCAGAGAAGTGAAGGAAGAGACGAGCTTGGTCTGTGACAGACTCTATTCGGCTGATATCTGCGAACAATTCTACGAAGCTGACCGCGACGCCATAAGTATTCTGCCTGTTTTTGTTGGGTTCGTGAACGGCGAAACGCCCGTTGTTCTCAACGAGGAACATAGCGAATTTTGCTGGCTGCCATTTGAAACTGCGATCAACCTGGTGCCATTCGCAGGGCAGCGTCATGTTCTAAGGCATGTCAAAGCCGAATTCGCTGAAAAACAGCCTCTTCGGCATCTTCTTATTGAGATGTCGCCGCCGCTTCGCCGTACGACATCATAACAAAGAAATATCGCCGGCCTCATTCGAGGTCAGCGAGATAGAGTGCGATGTCGCGAGCAAACTGCTCATCTTCAGCTTGCGCCTGAGCGACAAGGGCAGCGAACTCGGCCTCCGCCAGAGCGCGTTCGGTTTTGGTGAAATAGCAGCTCCGAAGCTCCGCGCGCAGTTCGTTGATTTGATCGAGAGTAGTCATGTTGAACGTCTCCTTTTTGATGACGTTAACGGGGCAACGGGCGCACGAAGCCGGGGTCAAGGAGCGCGAAGCGACCGCCAGCGGCGGCGGGTGGGGTGTCGGTTTTGTCAGAGCGCAGGGAACCGGAACGGCGGCAAAATCGGGGGCCCACACTCGTCCTTGAGGCGGGCCGAGCAGCCGTAAAATAGGACGGCAGAAAGAAGAGAACCCGCGGCCCCGGTCAGGGGATGCGACCGTATTTCATATGAGCTATCGTCGGGCGACATCGATGCCGGATAGGATTTTCTCGATCCGCTGAAGATCCTGTTCTACAGTCGTTGGCTCCAGGGCGCGCGGAGCCTCGATGTCTCAATCGCGGTTCTGGCGGGACCAGAACAGCTGGTAGCCGTCCTCACCTCCGACTTCCGTGAATGTTGCGTAGACCGGAGCAGGGAGGCTCTGCTCGTCCAACTTGACCGAGAGATAGTCGCGTTCGGTCTACTCGGAGCGCTTCTGCCGGGCGACACCCGGTTCGACGGTGCCGGCCGAAATGCGTAACTGCGGGCCTTGGGCATCCATTGTTCCATCCATTTTCATCCGATTGCGGATATAGGGAGGGCTAAACGACAAGGACGGAGAAGGCCCCGCCCGGTGGGCGGAGCCTCGAGGTCTTAGTCGCGGTTCTGGCGGGACCAGATCAGCTGGTAGCCATCCTCACCTTCGACTTCGCTTAGAGTTGCGTAGATCGGAGCAGGGAAGCTCGGGTCGTCCAGCTTGACCGAGAGATAGTCGCGGTCGGTATGCTCGGAGCGTTTCTGCCAGGCGGCGCCCAGCTCGACGGACCCGGCGTAGATGCGGAACTGCGGGCCCTTGTCGGAGGGATTTTCGATGCGGGCGATGCGTGCCTTGACGTTGAGGGCGAGGGTGCGGATGGAGCCTGTGAAGCCGGTTTCGGTGGAGGTGAAAGTGCCGATGGTTGCCATTGTCGTTTTCCTTTTCTCAAGTTCGGGCCGCGCCCATCGCGGCCTCGATGGCTGTCAAAAGACCGGTGACGATCGGACCGCACCTGATAAGGCCGCAATGAAATGGAGGGCGGCAAGTCGCAGATTTGTTAGTGGGAGAGGAGGAGCCCGTGAGGGGTCCGGGGTAAGAAATCTGAGCCTTGTCGTTGCGGGAAAACGATCGAGGCGCAGCCGGTCTCCGGTCAGACATGCCTCATCGAGCTCGCAGATGGGTTGCCGGAAACTCCGACGTAAAGGGATATGGCAATGGTGTTCCACCGCACTTTCGTTAGGCAAGAATGGCATATTGCACCATGTCGAACTTGCACCGTCGTCTCTCCAGGCCTCAATTGGGGGGTAAGGAGACCCTCGCGAACGTTAGCCGACTTGCCCACAACGCCCTATGCGATATCGTTGCGCTCGCGAATCGCAGCCTGGAGGATCAATGCGTCAACAGACCAAGCCGTTCATCATCGAACGCAAACCGTCGCGCAAACCCAAACCCGACGCACAAAAACCGTCGATCTGGGGAGGGCTCGATGCTGACATCGCACAAGGTCTCAAGGACCAGCGTGATATGGATCACGCGGCCGCCACTGGACGTGACGACCGCGCCTGAAGGTCAGGCCGCAACTTTCGCATTCGCTTCCGGCTGCAGCGAATGCAGGAAGCTTACCGCGCGCTGCGCATGGGCCGCCGCCTGGAAGATCGCGCGCTTGTCATTGGCCAGCACCGATAGCCACGACTGCAGATAGGATGCATGATCCGGCCGCGGCTCGAGCTCCGGCGCGATGCCGAGATCGGCGCACAAAAAGCAACTGCCAAGCTCGGCAATGAGTTCTTCGCGCGCGCGCTCCGTCCGATCCTTGGCATAGCGTGAGAGATCGCGTCCGACGCGGTGTTCCGCTGCCGTCCAGTGTGTCGCCTCATGACTGAGGACGGCCGCGTACCCGCCAGCATCGCGAAACGCCTCGAAGGGCGGCATCTGGATATGGTCCATGACGGGCGAATAGTAGGCCTGGTTGCCGCCGTGCCGGATCACGGCGCCGGTATTACGGAAGAAGCGGTCGGCGTTTTCAATTCGCTCGACGGGATCCTGCAGCTTGGCCGGCGGGACACAATAGCTGTCGGGCAAGCCGTCGATCTGCTCGATGTTGAACACCGAATATGCCTTCAGGAATGGAATTTCTCGGTCGACATCATCCCCGTTTCCGTCGACCATCGACTTGGTGAAACGGCTGGCGAAGACGACCGTCGAGCCCGTTTCGCCCTTCCGCACGGCGCCGCCAAGTTCGAGAGCCTGCCTGAATGTCATCCACATCGAGGAGGAGAAGCCCCGCGATATCTGCTCCGGCCACAGGAGCAGCACATTCATGCCGGAATAGGGGAGGCCGTTGTGGCGTACTGGCCGGGTAATCCGGCCATCGGTGTTGGCGGCGCTCCATGGCTTCATCCAGGGACGCACGCCCTGTTCGAGATCCTCGATGATCCGACCGGTGATCTTTGTATAGATGTCGGCTCTGTCCGTTCCCATTTTCCTGGTCATGACTTGTCTCTCCTTATTCCGGGACCGCGCCTGTCGCGGCCCGTTACGGAGGTCCAAAGTCAGGAGCCGATGGTGTGGCCGTGCACCGAAGGCCGCAACAGCGTGGAGGACGGCAAAGCCGTTGCGTGGGCGCCCGGCTCCTGCAGGACCGCCGAGCGGGACGGGCCGCGTCAGATGCGTCGCCAGCCTTCATTTCGGCACGAAGAAAGCCGGCACGTCGGGGTCAGTCCAAGAAAAGGGAAGATGGCGGGGTGCGACCCCGCCGAGTATATCATCCGAAAGCGGCCATTTGAACTTCAGCGGCTTTACGGTCGAGGGATCCGCCCGGATTTTCGACCGGTCGGCCGAATGGCTTCCAGATCTCGCCGACAACCTGACCGTAGGCTGCCACCGCGCCCTCGGCTGCCATTCGCAGCGCATGGGACTGGATACCCATGTCGGCCGCGAATTCACGCTTGCGCTGGGCGGCACTGTCATAACCGACCGGACCGTCGAGATCCTCATCGCGCGCGTTGTTCGATGCCTTGGCGGTTGCGTCGCGCGCTTCGGTAACGGCGCGGGAGTAGAACTGCCCGGCACCATGCGCGGATCCGACAAAGGCTCCGACGATGCGCTGGAGGTGGATCTGCATGGCCTTCTCGCCCAGCCCTTCCGACAGGCTGTCGGCGGTTTCAACGATCAGCCGCTCGTGGAGGCTGCGGATGCCATCGCTGTCGACAACTATGGTGCCGAAGCTCTCGGCAATCTTGAGCGCCTGGGCGGCGTCGGGGCAGGAGAGGCGGACCATTTCGAGGGTTGTCCCTCGGCGAGGTTGCGACGATCTGGCATTAGAGCGGTCGGGGGTAGGGGACTTGGCCATGTCTGTGCCTTCCTTGGCTGCCGAAGCGGTTCCGGCCCGTGCCGGTCTGCCCTTCGATGCGGACGACCAGAACCGGCAAAGAACGGGCGGCTTCAGAGGTCCGATCCGGCTGAACCAGCAGGGCAGGTTTACGGGACAAGCAGGTCTTGATCTGCTTGGAACCGCGGGCCTGCCCTCGCGCAGAGAGGCTGGGTCGGCCGCCCCGCGGCGCGCAAGCGGCCTTGAAACGAACGGCCGCCGGTTCAGACCGCAGCGAACAAGAAGGGCAGTCCAGCACGGGTCCGATACCAATCCCAAGCAACGAGAAGGATCCATGGCCGAGCCCGCCATGCCGGTTACATCGAAGCCAGGCAAGTCCCGCAACAGCGCCTTCGTTTCCGTCCGCCTGTGTCGCCGAATGATGCACAGGCTCATGATCGCGACATTGGATATCATCGGCGACCCGCTCTTGCACCGCCAGCCTGCAGGCGATCATGTCGAGTTCGACCCAACGTTCGAAGGTGAGGCGGTAGATAAACTCCTCATATAAAGTACGCGGACCCGATCGGCGACGAGCCCGGCTTCTGACCATACTGTCGTTGCCTGCCTTGCCGCGCGCGCCGAAATCTGCCGGGTCAGACAATCGGATGCCGCTAGGTCTCCAGCCGGCCGTCGATTTAGCCAGTGGTTTCAAAACGAGCAGTTGGATCATGACCCATCCCTCCGCCAGCCGATGAATGAAGACGGCCCGTCATATTCAGCATGGCGCGCGAGATCGATGACAAAGCCGAGCCGGTCGCGACCGGCATATTCGTCGCTTTGCACCAGGAACCGACGTTCTTCGCCATCACGGCCCCTGCCGACCTTCGCCAGGACCTCGGTCATGCCGGGGTATTGATCCGACCGGGTCGCAGACGTAACGATGAAGTCGTTCCCATGGCGTTGATCGAACACCCTGCGGTCCTTGGCCCAGCTCTCACCCGCTGTAAGCACGCAGCAGTGGATCGTCTCCCAGGCGTCGGGCCAGGTATTGCGAAGGGTCTTCTCTGCCATGGACCGCTGATAGGCGGTGAACAGATCCGGGAAGGTGACCGCTACGATCGCCCATTCACAATCCTCTTCGTACCAAGGCGTGTCCTTCCGCAGCAGGGGGTGGACCTTGGCATTGCGGTTGGCCGAGAGATGGAAGCCGCCATGCCCTGCCGTCGCGTGGCAGACGACACCCTCGCCATAAGTAACCGCCATCTGCGATCCGCCCCACGGGGTACTCGCTGACGCGCGGGTCTGCACACGGTTGAGGCTGGCTAGCTCACACTTATGCTCAGCAGTCTCGGCGACGCGCGCGCGGAATTCGGCCTCATTGGCCACCCGACCATCATGCCCAATAAAGTCGGCGCGCGTCAGATCAACCAGCGGTCGACGGACAGCGATGGCGCTACCGAGATACGCAAAGCCGCCAGGTGATACGATCATGGCAAGGACAAGGTCACCGATGCGGGCGACGGTTAGGCCGTCCGCGCTGGTGGCAAACTCCACCCCCGAAAAATCGGGGGCGGGTGCTGCCATGTTCGACTGTGGGACGGCGGTCATGCTGCGACCCTCTGATCGACGTCGTCGTGCTCTTTGTTGTCAGACAAATCTGTATCCTGTAGATCGTCCGGATCCGAATCTTCGTCGATCTGCCCTTCCTGGTCCCCGGCGGGGTCGCCAGCATGACCGCCGTCGTCATCTTGCGAGGTCGCGCCGATGACATCCGTGGCAGAGTTCCCCCGGATCCAATCGAGCAACTCGTCGGCAGGCAGCGCGAAGCGGGCGGATTCATGGACGAAGTGATCGCTCGCAAAATGCTCGACGAGCGATGCGCGGGTCTCACGAACCTTCGGCCGCGGCTGCACGGATGCCTCGGCGCACGATGTTTCCAGCGCCTGGCGGGACAAGCACAAGAGGAACTCCTCCGAACCCATATTCGGCAGGTATTCGTCGGCACCGATAGCCTCGCCGGCGATGCGCGAGACCATGCCGCTGTTCGACATGCCGCGGCGGCATGAGAGAACATCGATCAGCACAGAACGAGCGGTTGGGCATGCTCATTCCGTTTCTCTCTGGCACCAGTACCGAGGGCAAGCGGGAATAGGAGCATGCCGTTAACAAAGCATGTAAGATGGGTACGGCTCGCAGGCTCTGGCATTACCATTCAGAAAACAACGCGAATGATATATAAACAGATCAATTGCTAGATAATGATCTGTAATTACGTCTTTTATATTGACCGCGCTCAAAATGTTTGAGATAGCTCGTCCTACTCACGGAGAATGGTTGGGTAGGTAGGATGGCACGATCTGAATCAGAACCCTTGCTGGAAATCGGGCAATTGCTGAAGGTTACTCGTAAAAGTCGGCAATTGACCCAGGAGCAGGTTGCCGACATAGCGGGCATATCGCGTCCTCGCTATCGTGAGATTGAAGCCGGAAGCAGTGCCGCCCGCACGACGACGCTGATCAACATCGCCCGCGCTCTCGGGCTTGAGCTAATGCTCGTACCGCAGGAGATCGTTCCGGCCGTCGACGCGCTACTGCGGCCGCATGAGGATCTCGACGATATCCCGGCATTCATTGCTCATCCAGACGGGGACGAGAATGTATGAGGCTTCTTCCGATCCGAGATCCATTTCGTCGCTTGAAGTCCTGCTGAACGATGTGAAGGTCGGTACGATCGTCCGGACGCCCGGCGATTTCAACGCCTTCAGTTTCGAGGACAGCTATCGCGCAACCGGCGGTTTTCCCGTGCTCAGCCTGTCTTTCCGCGCAGCCGCTGGCGGATTGCGCAAGGACCCGAAACCCGTTGCCAGAGCGTTGCCGGCTTTTTTTGCCAACTTGCTCCCCGAAGACAAGCTGCGCGAGGCGATGGAAAAGCACCACGCGGGGAATGTTCGCGCGGGAAACGATTTCGACCTACTCGTCGCGCTCGGGTCGGATCTGCCGGGCGCAGTCCGCGTCGAACCGAGTGACAGAACGGTTGCGTGTTTCGACAAGCTTGCTCCCAAGCCGAAAGCCCGATTTTCGCTCGCCGGCGTTCAGATGAAGCTCTCGGTCATCAAGAATACGGGAAAGGGCGGTGGACTGACGTTGCCGCTTGGCGACGACCAGGGATCCTACATTGCCAAGTTTCCGTCGACCTCGTTTCCTGGCGTGTCGGAAAACGAATATGCCAATCTCGCATTGGCTGAAGCGATCGGCATGGAGGTTCCGGAACGTGAACTTGTCGAGCAATCGGAGTTCGAAGGTATTCCAAAGGAGTTCGAGACGCTATCGGATGGAAAAGTCCTGCTCGTCAAACGCTTCGATCGTGGCGCAAACGGTGAGCGGATCCATATCGAAGATTTCGCACAGGTGTTCGGAATCTACCCTTCGAGGAAGTACGAAGGAGCCGCCTATCATGATATCGCTGCAGCCTTGAACGTTGCCGTTTCGTCCACCGCTGCGCTCGAGTTCGTCCGCCGACTGGCTCTGGCTGCTATAACCGGCAATGGCGACATGCACCTGAAGAACTGGTCATTGATCTATCGCGAGGCAGGCGACAAACCGCAGCTTGCGCCTGTCTACGACGTGCTCTCGACAATCCCTTACATCCCTGCGGATGCCATGGCGCTGTCGCTTGCCAGCGAGCGCCCCTTCAAGGCGTTGAATGCGCAGCGATGGAAAGCCTTCGCCAATCGTGCGCGTTTGCCGGAAGCGGCCGTGCTCAAATCGGTGATCGACACTGTCGAGCGCGTCAACAAAGTTTGGTGGTCGCTTCCGGATCGCAAAATCGTTCCGGAGAAAGTTCTCGAGCGGATCGATGCCCATGTGCGGATGATGACGCCGATCCTTGGCACATGTGCAGATTGAGGCCATCCGTCCGAGTGGTGACGAAGCTCTGTCCTAGCCCGCGCGCCAATTCTCCTGGCGCATCTTCACCCGTTGCCAAAGGACATCTTCAACAATTCTCAGCGACGGCACCTCCTGCACGACGTGGTGCTCGGCAGCATTCTCCCGTGAGACCCGACGTTCTGTTGTGGGATTTTTGCGATAAGCGAGGCGGTTGAAGACGATCCGTCCGATATAGGCCTGATTGTTCAGAATGCCGCTGCCGCGATTTCGATGCCCGCGAATTGCGGTCCCCTGCCAAGGTCGGCCGCGAGGACCGAATACACCGCGTGCATTGAGTTCCTCAGCGATCCTGACAGGGCTCATGCCGTCGGCGTACTGCTCAAAGATCCAGACGATGGTTGCCGCCTCATCTGTATCGATCGAACGCAGGCCGCGCACCGGCTCCCCGCTATCGTCGAACTCACGTCGCACTCTGTAGCCGCAACAGATACCGCCTGGCACCCGGCCATGCTTGGCGACAGTCTTCATGCCTTCGCGCGTTCGGTAGCGAACCTGTTCGAGCACCTCCTGATTTAGAACCGCCCTCAGTCCCAGTTCCATTGACGACACCGGCGCGGCGCCGTGAACCGTCCACAACTCGACGTCATGAAACTGCAGTATCTTGAGAATGCGAGCGCTGTGCTCAAGGTCGCGAGAAAGGCGATCGAGGGTGAGGCAGAGAAAGACGTCATATGCGCCGATGTTTGACTTCGCCAAAGCGGCCTGGAGGCCGGGCCGCGTCTCGAATGACGAGCCACTGATACCGGCATCGACGAAAGTGTCGGCCAAGTGCCAAGCTTGTCGCAGGACGAACTCCTTTCCGAGATCGAGCTGAGTTTCGATCGAGGCGGGGTTTTGTTGATCTGTTGAATAACGCGCGTAGAGCACGACGCACTTGGTGGCATGCATAATGACCGATCTCCCTGGTTTGAATCGCGGTCACCGTGGTAGAGATCGAGTATGGGATTCGGGATTTTCATTCACCGCACAGATTCGATCTATGACGACAGCCCGGCTTAGCGGTATCAGTTTCCGAGCCAGTATCTTGGCCGTGTCCAGGCCTGCATGGGAGACTGAAGCATCTATTACGAGCCGCGAAAGGTGGCGGCGACGCGCGGATATTTCGCGTTGGCCAAAGTCGCACAGGTGATTCCGGATCCCAAAGCGCCCGGAATGTATTTGGCTCTGATCGAGCCTGGCAGCTATCTTGATTTCGTCAACGCTGTTCCTTTCAGCGGGCCAGATGGCGTGATCGCGCGCGGAGTGCTCAACGAAGCGGACGGATTTCGGGAAGGGCGCAAGCAGCCGTGCGGCCGATCTCAACGGTGGACTTCAATCGTATTTTGTCGATTAGCCTAGCGGAGGATCAACCGGAACTGCCGCGGTCGGGCGAGGCGATAGATACGCCAACGGGCGCCGGATTCTCGGACGGCATTCAAGCTCCTTGCATGTTCGAACGAGGAAAGGGGGCGGATCACACGGCTTTCATCGCGTATCGTTAGCGATCGGCTGTTTCGCTGATTGATCTTGCAGGCCTACGACAAACGATGCGCGATAACAGGCTTGAAGCTGATCAATGGTGGCGGCCGCGCCGAGGTAGATGCCGCCCATATTCGCCCCGTTGAAGTGGTTGACCGGGCGAGCGGTAAAACTCCAGCCAGCTGATCCACTTTGGAGGGTCCAGATCAAACTCTCTAAGCTGGAGCCAGCCTCCTTTTGATTCCCCGGCATGTTTCGGCTTGCCTAGCGTTGGTTCACCTTCACGCTCGTTGCTTCGGCTTATCGAGAATCTCACGCGTCGCATGCTTCACTTTAATGCGGTCCGCTTTTTTGAGTGACGACATATCCAGCAATGCATCGAGGTTCTTAGACGGAACGTCGATGTGTCAATCGGCTCGGAATGTTGACCTGAATAGATGGAGTGGTTGCCGTCCTTCCCATCGAGTAGATTGAACGCAACAATCTTCAAACAAAATTGTCGCTTGGGCAGGGCGGCAACCACTCCATCTATTCACTTCGATTTTGCTCGACTGCAAAAATATGGGCCTCAAGTGGGCAATCCGATAGCCTTGGTTCATGACCAGTCCAACAAGCGCCATCCCGTCGACCGGTAAAACGGTATCTGACGCTAGCCCCGGTCTGCTCGGGGCATACTTTAACTTGTCTTAGGCCTGATCGCCGCCCTCGATGCCTGTGTGAGTAGGCCTGTATCGCTTGCAGTTGTCACGAGGCTGTAGCCTCGATCAAACATGTCGCCGAGATCAGAAGGGTCGATCGCGGCGCCGCCGAGCAACCGGCCGGATGCGAGAACGCGTTCCTCGATATGGGCAATCGCTTTTTTGAGTTCGCTCGAACCGAGATCGCCATAAGGCCCGAAGCCGGAGGTGAGATCGAGCGGGCCGATGAACAGCATATCGATGCCTTCGACCGCCGTAATGGCATCGATCGCTTCGGCTCCTTCGCGCGATTCGATCATGGCGACAACCAGTGTCCGGGATCGGGCCTGTTCCACATAGGTGATCCGGTCCAGGCCGTAACGTGCAGCGCGGGAAACCGTGAACTGGGCGCCACGTCGTCCGATAGGCGGATAATGGGCGGCTTCGACGAGTGCGCGCGCCTGTTCCGCGCAACGGACATCCGCCGCGACGATGCCGTCGAACCCGGCATCCAGCAGCGGTTTGATGTCCGCCGCCGAGGCGCCATGCACGCGCGCAAGCACTGGCACGGTGCTCACGGACCTTATTGCGCGCAACTCGTGCAGTGCGCCGGAAAGGCCAGCTGCCGCATGTTCCCTGTCTATGACGAGCGCGCCGTAACCCGCCAGGGCCATGATTTCCCCCACGTCGGGAGAGGCCAAAAACAGGAATGCGCCCTGCACCTTTGCGCCGGAGTGCAATTGCGCGCGGAGATCGGGGCGACCGGTTTCAGGCATGCTTGCGTCTCCAGAAGATTTCTGTCGAAAAGAGCGCGCGTTGGCGCGGGACGCAATCCTGTAATTCTTTGCAGGTAGGCAGCCCGTTTCAGCACTGGCATGCTGTGGGTATATTGAACTCACACGGATGACATATCGATGCAGCAGAGGCCTGAAGTCCTTGAGGGATATGCCCCTTTCCGGGAATACAAGACCTGGTTTCAGGTAACGGGAAACCTGAATTCCGATAAGGTGCCGCTGATCGTGGCCCATGGTGGTCCCGGCTGCACCCATGATTACGTGCTGTCTTTCGCAGATATTGCGCAGAGTGGCCGTTGCGTCATTCACTATGACCAGATCGGAAATGGCCGCTCGACTCACCTGCGCGATGCGCCGGAGGGTTTCTGGTCCGTCGATCTGTTTCTCGACGAGCTGGACAATCTGCTGCGCCATCTGGGGATAGGGCAGCGCTATGATCTGCTTGGGCAGTCATGGGGTGGAATGCTGGCAGCGGAACATGCGGTCCGGCGCCCGGAGGGGCTCAATGCCCTCGTCATTGCTTCCTCACCATCCTCCATGCCGGTCTGGGTGGCCGAGGCGCTGAGATTGCGCAAGGCCCTTCCGCTCGACGTGCAGGAGACGCTTGCACGCCACGAGGCGGACGGCACCTATGATCATCCGGACTATCAGGCGGCAAGCGATGTCTTCTATCGGCGTCATGTGTGCCGCCTCGATCCCTGGCCTGATGACGTGGTGCGAACCTTCCGGGCGCTCGCGGAAGACCCCACCGTCTATCATGCGATGAACGGACCGACGGAGTTCCACGTCATCGGAACACTGAAGAACTGGATCGTGGATAACCGGCTTCACCGTGTTGTCGTACCGACGCTCGTCATGTCCGGTTATCATGACGAAGCGACGCAGGCCTGCGTTGAGCCCTTCGTGCAACTCATCCCGAATGCGCAGCAGATCGTGATGCCGAACTCCGCGCATATGTGTCATCTGGAGGAGCGCGCCGATACCATGACTGCCGTTGAAGGATTTCTGAGCCAACACGACCTGAGGGTTTCCGCATGACAACCGCCACCCGTTTTGCCGCCGTTCAGATGTGCAGCACCGCCGATGTCGCATCGAATAATCGCGCCATTGAAGGGTTCGTCCGCGAGGCGGCCGGACTTGGGGCGACCGTTGTCAGTCTGCCGGAAGCCGCCAATATCCTGTTGAAGGATAATATGCAGTATGCCGGCATCTGCGTTGCCGAAGATGACGATACGACCCTGGCGCTTTGCCGCCGACTGGCCGCCGAACTGCGAATATGGCTGCACGATGGATCGCTTCTGATCAGAACCGAAGACGGTACGCGCATCTGGAACCGCACCCACGTCATTTCTCCCACGGGAGACATCGTTGCGCGTTACGACAAGCTGCACACTTTCGACGTGAAGCTCGGCGAGGGGCATGATTTCCGGGAATCGCGGGCCGTACAGCCGGGCGAGGGCCCGCCTGTCGTCGTTGATCTCGGCGCCTCAAATGTCAGGCTCGGATTGTCGATCTGCTATGATGTGCGGTTTGCCGCGCTCTTCCGCGTGTTGGCCAGCGCTGGTGCAAATGTGCTGATGATCCCGGCATCCTTCTCGCCTGTTACCGGGCCGGCGCATTGGGAAACCCTGCTGCGGGCGCGTGCGATCGAAACCGGAAGCTATGTCGTTGCTGCGGCCCAGTGCGGCACGCGGGATGGTGTGCAGACGCATGGTCATGCCATGATTGTCTCTCCGTTCGGAGAGGTCATTTCTTCACTGGGCGAAGAGCCCGGCGTCATTGTCGCGGATATCGATCCGGCCGAGGTGGAGGAAACCCGCCGCCGTTTGCCCGGCCTCACCCAGGGCCGGGATCTGCGGCCGACAATGACAGTGTTTGCCGGAAGTCGCTCATGACGGCGTCGCTTTATCAGGTCAACCCGCCCGCAGCGCCGCTTTCATCTGATCTTGTCGACCTGATGTCGCGGACTGAAACGGCAACCATCGGCCATATCCTGCATGATGGTTTCTGTGATCCGGCTCTGGCCCCGGTGGTTACCGGCAAGCGTGTGGCCGGCACGGCGTTCACGGTTCGCATTCCGGGCATGGACTCGGCGACATTGCATTATGCGCTGTCCATGGTTCGCCCCGGGGATATCCTCGTCATCGATCGCGCCGGCGATGATACGCATGCCTGCTGGGGCGGAGTGGTCGCCCTCGCGGCTACGCTGGCCGGCGTTGCCGCCGCCGTCATCGATGGGCGGGCGACCGATTTTGCCGAGATACGCAGTCACGATATGCCGGTCTGGTGTCGTGGAACCTCGTCGAAAACGACGAAATTCGTCGGCCTCGGTGGTGCCATCAACATCCCGGTCAGCGTCGGCGGAATATCGGTGATGCCAGGTGATGGCGTTCTCTGTGACGAAAATGGCGTCGTGGTGCTGAAACCGGAACAGATCATGCCGATCTGTTCGCGCGCAATTGCCATGCAGGAAAATGAGGCATCCGTTATTGCACGCCTGCGGCGCGGCGAGCGCCTCTGCGATATTTCCGGCGCAACCGTCATGGTCGAAGGTCACTAGAATATGAGCAACGGCACCTGGCTAATTTTTCGCGCGCACAATTGGCGCCAATTTTGTTTGCCTTATTGGTTTGAGAAGTTCAGATTGCTGGGGCCAACAGGAGCAAGAACGACGTGACGTTTCATTCGACGAGCCCGATCCATGCGTTTACTGACGGTGAGCCGCGTTTCGGCTTCCTGTTTTCTCCGGCAGGCGTGCCTGTTGAGGAGGGGGCCGATCCGAGCGCGGCCAAGGCACCTCTGATCATTGTCGCTCATGGTTCCGATCGCGATGCAGCCGGTATGCTCGAGGCCATGCGCCAAGGGCTTGGGGGAAGGGCAGTCTCCATTCTTGCACCTCTCTTTGCCTCCGAGATCGGCGGAGAGGATCATTCCGACGGTTATAAATTCCTGGTGTCGGCCGGTATCGATTATATTTCGGTGACGAAATCCATGATTGCCGCAGCCTCCAGGCTGAGCGGAGGTTTCGGCAGCGTCTATCTCTTCGGATTTTCGGGCGGTGCGCAGTTTGCCCATCGATATGCGCTGTTTTGTGCATCGGAACTGTCAGGGCTTGTTGTCGCCTCACCCGGAAATGTGACGTTGCTTGATGAAACGCTCGAATGGTGGCCGGGGCTTGGCGGCGCTGCCGCGGCGATTGGCCGTGCAACGGATATTACTTCGCTGCGCAAGCTTCCGGTCGGGATCATCATCGGATCGGAAGACAGGACAGGCGGCCTCGTTGCGCGGCCCGCCGGTGCCCCGCATGGATCCCTTTACGAGGGCGTGGCCGGGGCCAGTCGTCTGGAGCGTGCGCATAGCCTCAGCCTGAGCTTCCGGAGCCACGATATTCAGACCGTTTTCCATGAAATCGAGGGTGTGGGTCATGAACTCAGGCCCGTCACCTTGAAAGCCGTGGAGTTGATCGCGCGATGGATCGATGCCGGGGAATGCCAGACATCGCTGATAAAAAAAGGGGAATGAAGCCGTGAAATACAGATATCTTCTGACTGCCGCCGTCATACTCACCGCCGGTGCCGTCAAGGCGCAGGATGTGCCGGCGGGTTATCCTGCCAGCTATTCCAAACTCCTTGCGGAGGCGAAAGCCGAGGGCAGCCTGCGCATCTACACGAACCTCAGCGAAGACAATATCGCGCCGGTTATCAAGGCTTTCAACAAGGCCTATCCGGACATCAAGGTCGGGAGCCTGGAAATGGGACCTTCCGAAGCCTTTTCCCGCTATCGTGCCGAGGTGGGGAGCGGTGTTGAATCTGCCGATCTCCTGATCTCAAGCACGATCGTCGACTGGATGAGCGCGATCAAGGATGGCCTTTTAACCGACTACAACTCGCCGGAGCGGGAGAAGCTGCCGGAATGGAGCTATCCGCACGCCGGCCTTTATACATTCTCCGCTGACCCCATGGTGACCATCTACAACAAGCTGACGGTTCCGGCGGAACTTCAGGTCGACAGCATGGAGGCTTATTTCGCCAATATCTCCGCGCATCCGGACGTGTTTTCCGGCAAGGTCGGGACCTATGACGGCCGTTATGCCTTTGGCGGCGCGCTCAATTATGCTCTGGTGGAGCGATATGGCGACAAGGCCTGGGGCTGGTTCGAAAAGGCCGGTCCGTCCATCAAGCCCGGCGGCGGTGCGGGTAGCATGATCGAGCGCACGTTGAGCGGAGAACTTTCTTCGGCCTATTTCGTCTCTGGGCCGGTGGTGTTCAGCAAGATCACCGACGGGCTTGGTGACATCATTGGCTGGAATTTCCCGAAGGATGGCACCGTCATTTTTCCGCGCGGAATGGGCATAACGTCTAAGGCTGCGCACCCGGCCGCGGCCAAGGTTTTCCTTGATTTCCTTCTCTCCGAGGCAGGCCAAGCGGCGGTTGCCGCCGGAAAACTCACGCCATATCGCCCCGGCTTTGTCGCGGCGGGAGACCTGTCCTATTCGCTGGACGAGGTGGCCAAGGCCGTGGGCGGAAAACAGAACCTGCTGATGATTAGCTACGACCGAAAAATGATCGATGGCAATGCGGCCTTTTCGGCCCGCTGGGGCGCTGCTTTCAAAATGTGATTGACGGTCCGGCGTGATGTCGCGCCGGACCCTGACAAAAGGGTGGACAATCATGGGCCGCAGCCCTCGTATTTCTTCGGCGATCCCTCAAGGGGAGGCGCCGTCAACCTTGCCGGACTACTCACGGCTCATTCAACTGCTGATCTTCGTCGTGACGGCGATCCTCATGCTGGCGCCGGCAATTCCCATCGCCGTTCAGGTTTTTATCGATCGGCCGCTTTATTCCGAAGGTTGGGTCTTCACCTTCGCCAATTTCGGCAAGCTCGTTGGGTCTGAGCAGCTCGTTTCGGTTCTTGGCACAACGGCTGTCTTCGCCGTGATCACCGTCGTCATCGCGCAGGTCGGTGGCGTGGCGGCCGCCCTGCTGCTCGGGCGCACCGATCTTCCCGGCAGACAATGGATAGGCGGCGTCCTGATGTGGCCGCTTTACCTTTCCCACCTGATCTTTGGCATGGGATGGGTCATCATGTATGGACCGTCCGGATTTGTGACCCAGTGGCTCGCGCGTATGCTGGGTGGTGCCCCCTGGAATCTCTATTCCCTGACGGGTATGGGGATTGTCGCCGGCGTGTCGCAGATTCCGCTCGCCTATCTCTATTGTCTTTATGGCGCCGTTCGATCTGTCGACCCCGCGCTTGAACATGCGGCGCGAACGGTCGGTGCCCGTCCCCTGAGTGTCCTGGCGCGCGTAACTCTGCCGTTGATGATCCCTTCGATCATAACCTCCGCCGCACTCAACCTCATCATCGCGGTCGAAACGCTGTCCATCCCGCTTTTTCTTGGCGGACCTGCGCGGATCGAGACGCTGTCGACCTTCCTCTATCATCAGGGCATTGCGGCAAGCGATCCGGACCATGGTCTGATTGCGGCCTCCTCCCTGCTTCTCGTTGTGCTCGTGGCGGCGACACTGTTTGTCCAGCGGTTATTACTGCAGAACAGCCATCGCTACGAGACGGTGAAAGGCAAGGGCAGCCGTCCTGCCCTCCTGAAGCTCGGCAGCTTGAAATGGCCGCTTGTCGTTATCGTGGCACTATTGGCTTTCTTCCTCGTCATCGTGCCGGTCTTCGGCGTTGTCCTGCGTGCATTCACCACCTTCCTTTCGCCGCTCGTGGCGCCCTGGACCACTTTGACCTTGAAGAATTTCAATACGCTGCTGGCTTCGGAGGCTTTCGTCCGGGCGATCCGCAACACCTTCTTCGTGTCTTTCTTTTCCGCATCGGCGGGAACGATACTGGCAGTGATGGTGGCGTTGCTCATTCAGCGGTCGGACTTTCCGTTCAAGCTCACGCTGGAGACGCTCGCCTATTCGCCACGCGTCATCCCCGGCCTCATTACCGGACTGGGTATCTTCTACGCGACCGTCATCTTCGCACCGTTGGGCTGGCTGCGTGGCAGCCTGTGGATACTCGTCCTCGCTTACGTCATGGCGACGCTGCCGCTCGCGCTCGGCGCCATACAGCCGGCCGTCATCCAGATCAGCGCGGATCTCGACAAGGCGGCGCGCACGGTGGGGGCGAACTGGTTCAGTTCGATGCGCATCGTCATGGTGCCCCTTCTGCGATCGGCCATGCTGGGCAGCTTCGTGCTGTTATTCATCTTCCACCTCAAATCCTACATCATCGCCATTTTCCTCATCGTTCCCGGGCTGGAAGTGATGGGTGTGACGATGCTCAGCCTCTGGACAAATGGTGATGTCGGCGTAACCGCCGCCTTTGCAACGCTTCAGATGGTTCTCATTGCTCTCTTCCTCGTCGCGACGCGGCTCGTTTTCCGGGTAAAACTCTATGACTGATCTCGTCCTTTCCGATCTTACCCGCAGCTATGGTGCCATCAACGCCATAGACAACATTAACATCACGGTCGGCGCCGGAGAGTTTCTCACCCTGCTTGGTCCGTCAGGCTGCGGCAAATCCACGACGCTTGCGGCGATCGCCGGCCTCGATCAGCCGACTCATGGCCGCATCAGCTTTGCGGGCCGCACATTATTCGATGCCGCTACGGGAATTGCGCTTCCGCCCGAGGCACGGGGGTTTGGCGTCGTTTTCCAATCCTACGCGCTCTGGCCCCACATGACGGTGGAAGATAATGTCTGCCTCTCCCTCAAGCTGCGGAAGGTCGCGGCGCCCGAGCGAAACCGGCGGGTAGGGGAGGCACTCGAACTCGTCGGACTGACCGCCTATGCAAAACGTTATCCCGGCGAACTGTCTGGTGGGCAGCAGCAGCGTGTGGCCCTGGCACGCGCGGTGGTGTTCCGCCCGACACTGCTTCTGCTGGACGAGCCACTGTCCAATCTGGATGCCCAGCTTCGTCAGGAAGCACGCGTCTGGCTGAAGAACATTCAACGCGAGCTTGGCCTGACCGCGATCTATGTCACCCATGACCAGGAAGAGGCTCTATCGATGAGCGACCGGATTGTGGTGATGCGCGGAGGCCATATCATTCAGATGGGCACCCCGCAGGATATTTATGAACGGCCTGTACATCCCTTCTCGGCGAGTTTCATCGGCAGCGCCAATCTGATTGCGGGCGGGTCTTTTTCTGAAGTTTCCGAGAAAGAGGCGGTCATCACGTTCGGGGACGGGCAGGCCATTCGCGGAGTTGCGCCATTGCCGCTCCAGTCGGGCAGCCCGGCTGTCGTTGCGGTGCGGCCCCAGAATATCCGGCTGGCCGAGGTGCCAGATGCAAATCGCCTTCTCGTTCACTTCGGCCCCGCGAATTATCTCGGCGACCGGTTTGAGCAGGAAGCCTTTCTCGGAGAATGCCGCCTTCGTCTTCAGGCAATCCGGCCGGCGCCTGAAGGACAAGGTAATATCTGGATCGATCGGGCGAATGCGCTTATTTTCCCACCGGATGAACGCGCGAAAGACAAGACCTGATGAACAGCGGCAAGGACAGAGATTTGGATAGGCCGGAAACGGCGAGACCGGCCGAAGTGGTACGCCCGCTTACCGAACGTATCCGTTCGGACGTTTTGGTGGGCACCTATCGCCCCGGTGAGTGGTTGCGGCAGGTCGATCTGCAGGAGACTTACGGTGTAACCCGGGCGCAGATCCGCCGGTCGCTGGACGATCTGGTGCTGATGGGCATGGCGGAGCATGTGCCCAATCGCGGTATCCGCCTGATGATGCCAAGTACCGAGGCACGGTCGCAGATTTCTGAGATCCGCACCATTCTGGAACGGGAGGCGGCGCTCCTCATGGTCAAGGATATACGATCGAGTGATATCGAGAAGATAGCCGCGGCGGCGGCGGCTTTCGAACAGGCCATCGAAGTCGGATCGTATGTGGAATTACGACGCCTCAACCACGAATTTCACAGGACCATGAATGCCTCGCTTGCCAATACAATGATGGCGAACCTGCTCAATGATCTAAGGGAACGCGATCTGCCGGGTTCCTGGTCGGGTTGGCTCAGCACGAGCACTCTAAAAGCCTCGTCGGATGATCATTTCGACATGGTGGAGGCGTTGCGCAGGCGCGAAGGTCCGCAGCTCGCGGAAATCGTTTGCCGGCACATTAACCGCTGGCGTGCACATGCGGCCGAGACGTAGGAGAATGCGCTTCGGCCCGTCTGGCAATATCTACTGCAATATTCCGTAGTGGGCGGCGCGGGCAATCGCCTGCGCCCTGTTGCGTGCTCCGAGCTTTCGCATGGCTGACTGAAGATGCATCACGACGGTCGAGATGGAGCGGTCCAGCGCATATGCCACCTGCTTGTCCGACATGCCTTCCGCGCAAAGGCGGACACATTCCGCTTCGCGCGGGGTCAGCCGCACGGCAACCGTTGCCAAGTCTTCCTGACTGGCTTCTGCCAACAGCTTTCCATGCAGTTTGTGGGCAAACAACATGAACTCCGCCACGAACAGGCTTTCCAGAATCTGCCTGTCTGGCGGTCGCCGCCAGAACCCCGTTACCGTGGCGCAGCCTTTTGATGGGGTCTGAACCGGTACGGTCAATCCACGCGCCATTTGGGAGTCGCGGAGATAGTTCGCGACCGCCCCCTGGGCCGTGGGTGTCAGAACCGACGGTTCGTCGAAATGATAGGACCAATAGAGCGGCTGGATTGATCTGAGCGCCAGAATCTGGACCGGATCTGAAAGATAGAGCCCCCCATCAAACCACATGGATTCCATATCTTTGGGCATGTTGCGCATACCGACGATGGTCGGAGGCACTACTTGTCCATCGGGCGTGAACGGTACGGGCGTATAGTCGTAAATCAGGCCTTCAAGCCCGAATGCAGCAGCCTCCACCATCGCACTGTCGAAAAACCCATCCAGAGCCCGTGGCTGATTGCTTCGTCTTCTGCCTTGATCCTGAAACGCGTTTTTCATCCCGATTCCGCCGTTTGCTTAAATTCCACCCTCGGTGATTTTATGCTGAAACTTTGAACCGCCGCAATGAACTTTGGCAATTCTTGCAGATCGAGTTCGCGGGAATACTCGGACTTCCAGCAAGCGCCCTCGCGTAGGCATATCTTGTGTCCGACACCAAATGGTTAGGACATCCAGATTTCATTGGAATTGGTATGCCTGTTTCTTAGGGGGCGAGGTCAACATTGCCCCTTTTGGGCAGTCGGAGAAAATAAAGACTATGATCAATTGCGCCTTCGGTGACGAACGATATCGCCCGCAACATCCGTGAAATTTGCGAATTTACCGTGCATATCTGCGACAACGCGCTCGTGGACCAGATGGAGATCTGCGCGATCAAATTCGGTCCAGGCATCAACGAGATGGAGGAGGCGGGTCTCGAAACAGTACCGGGTGAGATGCTGTGTAGCCCACGCATTCTCGCGGCACCCGCGCTTGAGTGCCGTCGTCATACCTCACTGCAGGTGGGGCCTGCCCGTGAGATCATCCTCGGCGAAGTCGTCGGCGTCTTCGTTCGCAGCGATGCGGTCAATGCGTCCAATTTACATATCGACCAGCAGATGATGGACGCCGTCGGCCGCATGGGCGGACATACCTATGCCCGTACCCGCGATCATTTCGACGTCAAGACGTTGACGCCACAGGAATGGGAGAGTCGAAAGTTCTTTGGAACTGACGCGGCTGAGTAAAACCTTCGATCACCAGCGCCTTGTTCGGTTGGTAGCTCACATAGCTCAGAATCTGATCGTCGTCGGTTCGATTCCAATCAAGAGCAGGCGGCCGTCATTTGCACTGACGCCAACGCAACCTTGCGCTTTATATTATTCGTTAATGCTCCGATATTTTCAGCCCCTCAAAGCGGTCACTCTCCTCGAAGTCGAGGATGCTCCGACTGCCCACTATGCCAAGGTTGAGTGGTCAATCTCAGGTCAACTCGCTCAGTATACGCTTTTACGCGCTCGACTTGACGTGCGAAGTGTTGTCAATTGAGGATAAGTAAGAGCGAATGTGACGGAGGGCCGCATGAGACTCAGGAACCAGATCCTTGCATTGGCCATCGGCCCCCTTGTTCTTGCCATTATCATCATCACGGCGCTCATTACCTGGCAGTCAATGACGCTGGCGCGCACCAGCATCGACGCATTCGAGCGAAACATGCTTGCCGCAAAGGAGGCGGAACTCCTCAACCTCACCAATCTCGCCCTTTCCGCCATCCGTTCGGTTTATGACAAGGCCGGGCCGGACGACGAAGCCGCGAAGGAAGAGGTCAAGCGCATTCTGATGGACCTCGACTACGGCACGGACGGTTATTTCTTCGTCTATGACTATGATGGGTTGAACGTCGTTCATCCGCGGCAAAATTTCCGTCCGGGCAATAACTGGCTTGATCTCTATGACCCCGATGGCAACCGGGTTATCTACGACCTGATCCTCAAGGCAAAAGAAGGGGGAGGACTTGTCCAGTACAAGTGGGAGAAACCTTCAACCCGGAAGATGGCCGATAAGCTTTCGTTTGCGGCCGGCCTCGACAAGTGGCGCTGGATGATCGGGACAGGCGTCTATCTGGATGACGTTTTTGCGGCGACCGCGGCGGCCAAGGAAGAATTGCGCCACTCCATCACCTGGAATTTCCTGATCGTGGCGCTGTTTGCAGTCCCCGCCGTTCTCCTGGTGTTTGCCACCTGCATGCTGCTCAATCTGCGCCAGCAGAGGCTGGCGGACGGGCGGCTGAAGGAACTGATGCAGAGGGTCATCGATACCCAGGAAGAGGAACGCTTGCGCATTGCCCGGGAACTACATGACGGCATTTCTCAAAATCTCGTCGGCGTGCGTTTTGCAATTGATCTCGCGCGGCGCAAGGTGACGCCGGATAATGTCGGCGCGGTGGAGGCGATCGGCAAAGGCGCGTCGGCATTGACCGAGGCGATCAAGGAGGTCCGGCGTATCTCGCACGACCTGCGTCCCCGCGTTCTTGACGACCTGGGACTGACTGCAGCTTTGGAAGCGCTGATTTCCAGCTTTTCCGAACGCACCGGTATTGCGGCGACGCTGGAATCGGTGGCCTTCAAGCACATGCTTGTTCCGGAGGCCCGCGTCGCCCTTTATCGCGTTGCACAAGAGGCGCTCACCAATATCGAGCGTCATTCGGATGCAACGCGGGTCACCATCAGGTTCTCCAGCCGCGATGAGCGGGTGCAGATGGTTGTCAGCGACAATGGCCGTGGATTTCCGGCCACCCGTACAGAGAACGAAATGCCAGCCGACAAGGGTCTTGGTCTCAGAAACATGCAGGAACGCATGACCCATTTCGGCGGCAGGCTCGATGTGGAAAGCTCCGCCAGGGGAACCGTCCTGCGGGCGGTCCTGCCCATGACCGCCATGAAGGATCACGGCCCTCGGTTGCAGGAGGCTGCGGAGTGACCGTTCATCCGATCCGGGTTCTTCTTGTCGACAATCACCCTCTCGTCCTCGACGGGTTGAAGGCGGTGCTCGAGACTTACGACCATATTGCTGTGGTTGGAACCGCGGTGTCCGCAATGGCGGGCATTGACGCGGCTGTCGCCACAAAACCCCATGTGGTGCTGATGGATATCAACATGCCCCAGATCAATGGCATCGATGCCCTGGAGCTGTTCAAGGAAAGACAGCTTTCCGCCCGGGTACTGATGCTGTCGATGCATGACAGCCGGGAATATATCTCGACATCGGTGATGTATGGGGCGGCCGGTTACATTCTGAAGGATGTGGCCACGGAGGAAATAGTGGCGGCAATCGATACCGTTGCGAGCTTTCCGCCCGGGTACTGATGCTGTCGATGCATGACAGCCGGGAATATATCTCGACATCGGTGATGTATGGGGCGGCCGGTTACATTCTGAAGGATGTGGCCACGGAGGAAATAGTGGCGGCAATCGATACCGTTGCGGCCGGCGGCACCTATTTCTCCTCAGGCGTTCGGGAYGTGCTGATGGAGAGTTCCACCGGCAGGCTGAAGGAACTKACCACCCGCGAGCAGGACGTTCTGCTTTTGATTGCMAGGGGAAAAAGCAACCGCGATGCTGCTYTGGCSCTCGATATYGCCGAGCGTACSATGGAAACCCACCGCAAGAACATCAAGCGGAAACTGGATATTGCGACGACCGCCGGTCTCATTCGCTATGCGATAGACAACGGGCTCATCAAGGAATAGCGGGACCGGATCGAGGCCCCGCGAATGTCGCCATCCGGGGCCTCGGTAAAAGTCATGTCAGCTTATTTACCGGCTGTCTGCATCGCATAGCCGTAGCTATCATAGGTATATTCGGCGACGCGGAACCACTCATAACTCTCGTCGCGGAACTTCTTCCAGCCGGGATAGATCTTGGCCCATGCGGGGTGCTTTTGGGCGTACTCGTCATAGAGCTCGAAGGTTGCCTTGTAGGCGGCGTCGAGCACATCCCGGGGCAGCGGACGAAGCTGCGTGCCCTTGGAAACCAGCGAGCGGATCGCATCCTTGTTCTTGACGTCGTAGAGCGCCTGCATGTTGATGTTGGCGGCCTTGCAGGCGGTATCGAGTGCTGCCTTGTATTCGTCGGGCAGGGCCGCATATTGGTCCTTGTTGACGAAGAAGTGGATCGTCAGGCCACCCTCCCAGAAGGCCGGATAATAATAATAGGGCGCGATCTGGTAGAAGCCGAGCTTTTCGTCGTCATAGGGACCGACCCATTCCGCGGCGTCAATGGTGCCGCGTTCCAGTGCCGGATAAATGTCGCCGCCGGGAAGCTGCTGCGGCACGGCGCCAAGCTTGGCGAGCACCTGTCCCGCAACGCCGGCAATACGCATCTTGAGGCCCTTGATATCCTCGATGCTCTTGATTTCCTTGCGATACCAGCCGCCCATCTGGGCGCCCGTCGCACCGCCGGGAATGCCGATGACGCCGTAGTCGGACAGGAATTCATTATAGGCCTCGTTGCCGCCGCCATGGTAAAGCCATGCATTCTGCTGGCGGGCGTTCAGGCCGAAGGGGATGGTTGAGCCGATCGCGAATGTCGGGTCCTTGCCCGTGAAATAATATCCGCAGGTATGGGAAATTTCGACGGTATTGGCCTTTACGGCGTCGATGGCCTGGGTTCCGGGAACGATTTCTCCGGCCTGAAAGACCTGGATGTCGAACTTGCCACCCGTAATGGCCCTCAGGGCGTTGGCCATGACAACGGCGCCGCCGTAAATCGTATCCAGATTGTTCGGGAAACCTGATGTCAGACGCCAGCGAACGGTTGGCGATGACTGGGCTATGGCCGGTGTCGCAAGCGTCGAAGCAGCAGCTGCCGCCCCCGCAAGCACACCGCCCGACAAGAATTGTCTGCGGCCTGGATTGTCCTTCATGGGTTACCTCCTCCTGTTGAATATGAGCGACGTCCGATGCGTCGATGGTTTGCGGCGGGCGCTTGCGCGCCCGGCCGGTTGTCACGGTGTGCTTGGCTTGCCGAAGCTCGGCGCGGTGTTGCCGGGCGCAAGGAACGGATTGGCGAAAGGATCGGCGTCCGTCCCTGCACCGGGCATGGGTACGTTGATATGAACGGCGGAGGGATCGGCCTGTTTGGCGCCTGACTTGTAGTGCATCACGATGCCCGGGAAGGCGATGATGATGATGACCATGGCGAGCTGGATGAAGAGATAGGGAATGGCGCCGAGATAGATCTGGCTCGAGGTGACCGGCTGGATCGTCTGTCCGGTGATGCGATCCCTGTAGGCGCGTGTCGGCGCAACGGACCGCAGAAAGAACAGCGAAAAACCGAAGGGCGGATGCATGAAAGAGGTCTGCATGTTGACCGCCAGCATGACGCCGAACCAGATGAGATCAATGCCAAGGGCATCGGCGACCGGAGCCAGAAGCGGGATGATGATGAAGGCCAGCTCGAAATAATCGAGGAAGAAGGCCAGGAAGAACACCAGCAGGTTGGCGACGATCAGGAAGCCGATCTCGCCGCCCGGAACCGATGTCATCAGATGCTCGACCCAGACATGGCCATTCACGCCATAGAAGGTCAATGAGAAGACGCGCGCGCCGAGCAGGATGAGCAGTACGAAGGACGACAACTTCGCCGTGGCGTAAAGCGACTGCTGGACGAGGCCGAAATTGAGCTTGCGGTTGGCAAGCGCCAGGGCGAGAGCGCCCACCGCACCCATGGCGCCGCCTTCCGTGGGCGTGGCGATGCCGAGGAAGATCGTGCCGAGTACGAGGAATATCAATACCAGCGGCGGCACGAGCGAGGTGATGACCTTCAGCAGCAATTTGCTGCCGCGCAGGGTCCGGGCCTCCAATGGCAGGGCAGGCACCTTTGCCGGGCTGATGATCGAGGTCACGATGATGTAGAGCGTATAGGCTCCGACAAGCATGAGACCCGGAACGAGGGCGCCCTTGTACATGTCACCCACAGAGCGGCCGAGCTGGTCTGCCAGCACGATCAAGACGAGGCTTGGCGGTATGATCTGCGCCAGTGTGCCGGAGGCCGCAATCGTGCCGGCGGCGATTTTGCGGTCGTAACCATACCGCAGCATGATCGGCAGCGAGATGAGACCCATCGAAATGACCGAGGCGGCAACAACGCCTGTCGTGGCCGCCAGAATAGCGCCGACAAAAATCACCGCAAAGGCGATGCCGCCGCGCACCGGTCCAAACAGCTGGCCGATCGTATCGAGGAGGTCTTCCGCCATGCCGCTCTTTTCAAGGATCAGTCCCATGAAGGTGAAGAACGGTATGGCCAGGAGTGTTTCGTTCGACATCTGGCCGAATATGCGATCGGGGATGGCCTGGAACAGGGTTGCCGGCAAGAGGCCGAGTTCGATCCCGATGAAACCGAAGAAAAAGCCGACGAAGGCGAGAGCAAAGGCCACCGGATAGCCCAGCAGCAGCACGATGATGAGCGCCGCGAACATGATCGGGGCGAGATTTTCCGCAATGAATGCCATTGTTGTTTTCCTTCGATCAGAGCATTGCCGCTTCGGCATCCGCCGCTGCAACCGGATCAGGAATATCGCCGCGCAGGATGGCGACGCGCTTGATGAGTTCCGAAAGGCCCTGCAGGGCGAGCAGGCTGAAGCCGATCGGTATCAGCGCCCAGACCGGCCACTGGATGAGGCCGCCCGTATTGTTCGATACTTCACCGGAGGCAAATTTCTGCAGGAACACTGGCCAGGAGAGATAAACCGTGATGAGGCAGAAAGGCATGAGAAAGAAAATCGTCCCGAGAATGTCGACCCATAGCTGCCCTTTGCGCGGAAGATTGCCATAGACCAGATCGACCTTCACATGCTCGTTGTTCAGAAGCGTGTAGGCGGCAGCGATCAGAAAGACCGCAGAAAACAGATACCATTGCGACTCGAGCCAGGCGTTCGAGCTCATGGAAAACGCCTTGCGCATGATGGCATTGATGGCGCTGATGAAAATGGCTGCAAGAAGCAGCCAGGAAATGGCTTTGCCAATGGCTGAATTGGCAGCATCAATGGCGCGCGAAACGGCCAATAAAAACGTCATGATGTCCTCCCCGGAAGCGGCCGCGTACTCCTCAATACATATGCTGCCGCTATAGTTCGGGCACGATATCAATGGTGGCTTCGCGCTCAAGGGCCGCGGGAGACGGATTTCTCCAGGCATACCGGGAACTGGGTATGCGGGGTAACTTCAGGGGGGATGGCGCGGAATAACGAAATGAAAGAGCGGGTTTTGGGAGAAGAGAGTGCGGCAGCGAGCACGATCCGCGACATCGCAGGAGGGCACCCTGAGCGGCATCCAGTTCGAGCGTACCGAGGGCGGGGCTTGGCCGACGTCGCAGGGAGATGGGGGCGCGCATCATTGAACAGGCGCCCGCTCTGATGAAACCGGCAACTGATATCATCGAGAAGGCGAAAGCCGCGATACGAGACGCATTTACAGGCGTTACCTTGGGCGGCGGCGTGGGTCTTAACGAGACGCAGGCGCTCGACGACTACGCGAGCAACGAGGTTCATGCTGCATGCCGGGCCGCTGATGAAGAGAATGATTGGGTCGCAATCACGTTAGAGGCCCTGAACAATCACTCCGGTAGCCCGTCGTTTTTTGATGTCGAAGGAATGCGATTTCATCTGCCCGCATATCTGATTGCCTATCTCGATGATGACTATAAACATGAGTTTGCACAGCACTTGCTCGCGTCTCCAGAGAAGTTTCGCTTGCTGACGCCAGCTCAACGGAATGCTGTTGAACTCTATCTTCGTGCCGTTCGCGAGACGGAGAATATGGCGGCCTACCGCTACGATATAGAAAGAGCGCTGCAAGAGTGGGCGGGTTATAGGGCTTGAAGCAGGGCGTGGCTTCTACCGCACTGTAGGCGACAGGGAAGTACGGCGCGGCACTGAGGAGACTGAGTTTTTTGATCATCTATTCACCAACCATCCGGGGTAGCGGGGTAATTTCTCGGGCGTTCGCGAGCCCTGACGGCAGCATGCTTGCAATCGCAAGCACGCTGCCATTGCTTACAAACCCTCCTGGCCGGGCCACCTACGCGGGGCAGCGGATCCGTCAACGTCTGGCCCTTCACCACCGCGGCGAAGCAAGGCCCTTCGCCTTCTTTGACCTTTTGCGACTGCCCATCAATGACGTGAGCTTTCATCCTTTCGATCCGGTCCTTGCCGTGGCAGCTGGCAGCTATGACGGCGGCTACATGTTCGAGGGCGAATTATATTTCTGGGATTGGCAGACGGATCGATCCTGGCCGGCGGCTAGGAACTTGCCGGAAGTCGAGCGCTGCAGCTTCAATGGGGATGGAAACAGGCTCGATGTCCTGGTTAGGCCTTGGGATGAAGACTGGGGAGAGGGGGATGATCCGTTCGATCAGGTTTATCCACTCAGCCTGCCTTATGAACAGACCGGCGCAGCGCAGACACCGGACGTGGCGATCGACCCCGCCCATGGGATCGTCAGGCATAGTCTCGCGTTTGCTGAACCTCAGCACGAGATGTTGGAAAAAGAGCTGAAGGCATGGTTCGGGTGCGATGAACTTTCAAGCCGAGGCGCGATCTGGGATGTGGCCTGGCTTGATGACGCGAGGATAGCGGCGGTTCACAATGATTGCTTGCTCGAAATTTATGATGTAGCCAGTGGCAGCGTCACCAGCTTCAAGGAAGACGGACGATATGGGGCAGATATCCTCCGGACATCCCCTCCCGTCATCGCGGTATATGACGTTTCAGGCTGGCAGATACAGCATTCACGCCTATTGACCCTGTCCGACGACAGGCTCTTCGAAATTGCCGCTTTTGAAGGTTGCTATAATTTCGTTTCCTCAAAGGGCGGATTAGTGCTCGGTCGACTGGACAGACATCGGGCAGGAAGAGCAAAAGCCGATATCATCTTGGATATTAAGACAACCGACGTGCGCTTCGCCGATCTTGGCCATTATGACTGTTTCAACCACTTCTCGGGAATCGATGGAGCGCCAGATCTCTTCATCCTTCAAGGAAGACCTGAGACCTCGCATCAAAACAAGCGTCTCTGTCGTGTCGGTGCAAACGGCGCTGTCGAGCCGCTCTGGCCGCTCTTGAAAGCAGACGGAAGTCACGCCAGTCATGCAATGGAATGTCTGGGCTGTTACGTCGAAGATGAATTGGGGCCCGGCATAATCATGACGGGACGGCATTACAATCCGGATCCGAACAAGGGAAATAGAGGTTTTATATTCCGCAGACCGATCACGAACGACGATGCCATAGGCGGCGGCCTCCGTTCCAGATCGTTCAGACATGCCGGTGCGGATCGGGAGATTTGGCGCTTTGCCATCAATGCCAGCGCGAGTGCCATCGTACATGCTCGAAAAGAAGGATTGATCCTTGTGGCGTTTCTGGACGGTACACTCTCCACGCTGAGCGCAGCGGATGGTGCAGTGTTGATTACCGGGCAGGTGACGATCGAAGGTCTTCCAACGGTTATTTACTGCATGGATGCGACTGACGATTCTTTGGCCGTTGGCACTTTCGACGGTCGTATCGCCGTTGTTCCATTCGACCAGCTTCGCAATTGTGGGAATACAGGGCGTATAGAATTGGCATAGGCTGATGCGGGTCCCGCGATGGATGCCGCCACATTAACCGGTCAGGGGGCAATCGCGCGATTGTAACTACAATCGCGTAACAGTTTTCGCCGGGCGGACAACATTTCAAGCGCGACCCTCACCGAGCCTGAATAATGATCCTCTGGCTGCAAAAACACATCCGGTAATTGAGATTGAACGCCATGCATGGTTCCATGCCGGGCACGTAGCTGATTCCTCCCCTTCGATGCCAAACCGCGATCCGAGAGGCCCATGTCGATTTCAGATACGATTTTTCGCCCTTTCGAGAGGCTGATACGGCCGCTCGATATTCCCTTTCGGCCACTGCCGTCGAAAGGACCCGTGTCGGTTCTGCTGCATTTCGTTGCGATGTTTCGCGGCGTCCTCATCGCGCTCGCTTTGTCGTCCATGACGGTTGAAGCCATCAACCTGTCTATCATCTGGGGACTGTCCGTTATCGTCGATGGCGTGACGGCGCAGGGGGCGGAAGCTTTTCTGCGGAATGAATGGCGGCTGCTGACCGTCCTCGGACTGTTGATCTTTCCGGCCATGCCGATAGCGTCGTTTCTTCTCAACACGCTCAATTCGCACACCCTTGGTATCGCGATGCCGGCGGCGATCCAGTGGCAGGGCCATAAGGCCGTGGAGAGACAGGATCTGGCATTTTTTCATGAGCTTTATGCCGGGCAGGTCGCCTCGCGTCTTTCGCAGGTGTCGTCGGCGGTTCAGCAGCAGATCATCAACGCGTTTCAGATCGGACCACGTTTCCTACTGCAAATGATCGGCTCTCTCGCGCTCCTTGCCGCCTTGTCCTGGCAGCTGGCGCTGCCGGTGTTCATCTGGATCGTGCTGAATGTGGTTCTCGCCGTCAAACTGGCTCCTGTCTTCACGGAACGGTCACGGCGCTCGGCGAAACAAAAGAGCCTTGTTTCGGGGGCGATTACCGATCTCTATAGCAACATGCAGATGATCAAGCAATTTGCCGCCGAAGACAGTGAGGCGGGCGCTATTCGTCGCATCTTGACCAAGGCGGTGCAGACGCAGCACAGGGAGCAGCGTGTCTACCGCGCGTCGGAGCTGGTCGTGGTTGCGCTTAACATGGCGTTGTGGCTGGCAATTCTGTCGGTGGGGTTTTCCGGTCTGGTGAAGGGCTTCATCACGGTCGGGGAATTTGTCGGCGCCGTCTATATTCTGCAACGCCTGTCGGGGCATACATTCACCTTCCTGCAAATGGGCCAGCAGATATTCCAAGCGATTGGCACCATCAAGGATGCAATGCCTGTCATGACGACGCCGCCGACGATTACCGACAGAGCCGGTGCTACTGAACTGCGTGTTCCGCATGGGAACATCGATTTCGACCATATCCGCTTTGCTTACAAGTCAGGCAGGCCAGTAATCGATGATTTGTCACTGACGGTGCGTGCCGGGGAGAAGGTCGGACTTGTAGGTCTGTCAGGCGCGGGAAAAACGACGCTGGTCAATCTACTCCTGCGGTTCTACGACATTCAGGAGGGCGCCATTCGCATCGACGGTCAGGATATTCGCGAGGTCACACAGATGAGCCTGCGCCGCAATATCGGGGTGATTGCCCAGGACGTGGCCCTACTGCACCGGTCGGTCGGCGACAATATCCGCTACGGGAGACCAGAGGCGACGCAGGAGGAGGTGGCACAGGCGGCGAAAGTGGCGAAGGCCGATGCCTTCATTGCCGATCTTGCCGACAGCGAAGGGCGAAAAGGATATCAGGCTTTTGTCGGAGACCGCGGCATCAAGCTTTCCGGCGGGCAGCGCCAGCGGGTCGCCATTGCACGGGTACTCCTGAAAGACGCGCCCATCCTGATCCTCGACGAGGCGACGTCGGCACTCGACAGCGAATCCGAAGCTGCCATTCAGGAAAAGCTCAATCTGGTGATGGAGGGCAAAACGGTGATCGCGATCGCGCATCGCCTGGCCACTATCGCCAGAATGGACCGCATCATCGTGCTGGATCATGGCCGGATTATCGAAGAGGGGCGCCCGGGAGAGTTGGTCGAGCAGGATGGTTTGTTTGCGCGCCTGTGGAAACGCCAGATTGGTGGCTTCATTCCCGAAGACGAGTGGGTGGCGCCGTAAGCTACAAGAGCGTGGTGAGATCAACAGGAGTGAGGAGATATGAGAAAAGGAGCGTGCAAGATCCAGCTTCGGTACCTCAAGGTTGCGACAATCAGCAGCGGTTTAGCCGCATTTTTGAGTTTCGGGGAAGCCGCGGCCACGCCGGCGGATATGACGGTGGAGCGCCTTCTCACCATCTGTGAAGCGCCCACTGTGCAAGAAGCGATGGTAAACGGCGACGAACTCGATTGGAAGCGTTTAACCGATGCGGACATTGATGAGTGGCGTCGTAGCTTCGTCGGTTATAATAGCGGCTCTGTTGATGTCGTGGGGTGGCGACATGAGAGGGAAGGCGGCGTGGAGTTACTGTCGTTTTGGATTGCCGCTGGTCCTGATGGACACAGGGCGTGCGCCTTTACCACGCCAAGACCCTCCGGCTTGCTGGATGCGTTATCGGATCAGCTTGGGGCGCCAGACAATCTCGACAAGAATGACGTTATCGAAATTGTAACTGCGGCGTGGAAGCGGGGTGCGGTCGATTATTCCTTTGTTCAGGTAGGCTCGTCCGCCGTCATCAACATAAGCTCAAGTCGATGAGATGCACTATTCCCGAGGCACAATAACAAGCAGGTTGAAACCCTCATCAATATTGAATGTCTGCGGATTGAGCAGTTTGTCCCCATAGGTGGAACTGAACCAGCATGCGGTCTTCTCATCGTGAATTGCCGTTACGGTTTCCCGGACGCATCTGTTGATCGCGTCTATGATTTCGACACCTGTCTTGCCCCTTCTGTTTATATGCATGAGCTTTTTCCGCGCGGGGCTTTCTGCATCGGAAACTGCGATGGATACCCTGTCTGTTGAATAGCTTTTTACCCGAACCCGCAGTCGCTTCGGGCGAGACGCATCAAACTGGTCGTTAATTTCTTTGATACGCGCCTCAATGTCAGTATCGGCCAGACGCACCTCCGGCAAAACATCATCCGCCGGCGTAAGCTCGTCGCCAAATTGCGTTCGCGCAACCTCGGCAGCGTGATGGGCATAGGCAAGATGTGTCACAGGCAGTGCCCTCAGCCATTTACGCCGTTGTGTAATCGCCATCGACTTTGCCGCCTCTTCGCCCAGTTTGGCGACGGAGAAGTTTTCTCTTTTCTGTCCCTCACTGGTCATCAGGGTAGCCTGCCACACATCGCCGTCGGTCGTCTCAACACGCCTGACGCCGGAAATGCCGCTTCGGTTGTTCTTGCGCACAAGTACGGCCTGCTCGAGGTTGGTGGCGGGCGGGATGGCAAGGATAATGGCGTCGCGGTAGGCGCGTGCCTGACGGTAGGCTTCCTCGCCGGAACCATAGATACTGTCCTTGAACAGCCTGACAATCCTGTGGCCACGTCGCCTGATACTGACCCACCAGCCGGCGCCGTGGCGAACCCCGGCGGCTTCTTCGCGGCGCAAACCGTAACGGTCGGCGTCGTGTTTTGTTTGCCTCGAAATTTTCTCGATCGTCACTCCGTGCCCCGGCCTGTCAGATTTCATCGATGGATATTTGGCGTATCCAGGTTGTAGAATTCATGGTGAATCCTTGGTTTCGCCACAATGTTTGATTGCATTCTGTCGAGATTTTGACGGCTAATTGATTTTTTTGAGCTCTGCTATCGAGGTTCGCCATGAATGACCAGCCTTCGGTTTCTGATTTCGTTCAGGCGAGCCGTGTTCTGAAAGTGTCTTCGCCCTTGGGCGAGGACCAGCTTTTGCCGGAGCGCCTGACGGTCGAGGAGGGCGTGTCGCAGCTCTTCGACATCCGCCTGACGGTGCGGGCCAAGAAGGAAGCGGTGAAGCCCGAGGAACTGATCGGGCGGCTGGTCGATGTCTCGATCGAGATAAGCCAGGGCGATGGTGATGGCGGCGGTGTTCGCCGTCCCTTCAACGGCCTGGTGACGGAATTGCATGAAGGGCCGCCGATTACCCGCGGCCTGCGCTCCTATGCGCTGACCCTCCGGCCACAGATGTGGCTGCTGTCGCGCCGGTCCGATTGCCGCATCTGGATGGACAAGACGGCGGTCGAGATCGTCGAGACGCTGTTTTCCGAACATGGCATTCCCGCCCCCGATACGTCGGGCATCATCTCGCCGCCGCCTGCGCAGCACTACAGCGTCCAATGGAACGAAGATGACCTCTCCTATCTCCTGCGCCGTTTTGAGGAGGACGGTCTTTTTTACTGGTTCAGCCATGAGGATGGTTCCCACAAGCTGCATGTGGCCGATAGCGCCAGCGGCTGGCTCGGACCATCACCGGCCGCGCAGGGCGAGGGAACGGTGCGGCTGGCACAGGGCTCGTCGGACCGTAACCACATCAATGACTGGGCGCGGCGGTTCTCCTATGTCTCCGGCCAGCGGGCGGGTGCGGACTGGAATTTCGAGACACCGGGCATGGTGCCGGGCACGATGACGCCATCGCTGGTGCAGATGCCGGATGCGACCAAACGCGAGCTTTACGAATATCCGGCCCGCATCAAGACCGTGGAAGAGGCGGAGCGGGCGCAGAAACTCAGAACCCAGTCCATCGAGGCCGATCATGACCGGGTGTTCGGCTCATCGACCACGCGCATTCTGGAGGCGGGCCGTCGTTTCACGCCTTTCGAGGTTGCCCATCCCGACCATGCCTATGAGGAGCATGTGATCGTGAGGGCGAGCCACAGCATCGTCGATCTCTCCTATGAAACGAATAGCAACGAACCGGAATATCGCAATCACTTCGAGGCGATCCCGGCCCGTGTGCCGCTAACGCCCCATCGGTCAACAAAACGCCCGCGCATCGAAGGCACGCAGGTGGCGATCGTCGCCGGCCCCGAAGGCGAGGAAATCCATCCGGATCAATATGGCCGCATCAAGCTGTGGTTCCCGTGGGACCGCAAGGCGAAGAAGGATGGCACGGATACATGCTGGGTTCGTGTTGCGCAAAACTGGGCCGGTTCCACCTGGGGCGGCCAGATCATCCCGCGCATCGGCATGGAGGTGATGGTCGCCTTCGTCGATGGCGATCCGGACCGGCCGCTGGTGACTGGGGTGGTGCCGAATGCCCGCCAGACCGTGCCTTATGAGCTGCCCGCTAACAAGACGAAGAGTACGTTCCGCACGAATACCCACAAGGGTGAAGGTTTCAATGAACTTTCGTTCGAAGATGAAAATGGGCTCGAAGAGATATTCCTGCATGCCCAAAAAGACCTGACATTGAAGGTTCTCAATCATGCGACTGAAAGAGTTGATGCAAACAAGATTACGTCGGTCGGTGGTGCGCTGCTGACCGAAGTTCAGTCCAGTCAGATGACGCATATCGGCCAGAATGCCACGTTGAACATTGGTACGGGAATTGGCGGCGGCGTCGTTCGGGGACCTCTCGCTGAGAGTTCTTTTGGTGTTCGGGATGCGGGCTATTTTCTCGCCAAAACCATGTCTGCTATGAGTGGCAGCGGTAATTACACGGTGAATGCTTCCGGCGCTGTTTCCATAAACGCGATAGGTGTATCGACCTTGACGGTCGGGGGAGCGAATATAGTCACCGTTGGTGGTATCCATACCGTGAATGTCGGCGGAGCCATCTATGAAAGCGCCGTGGCAGCCTCAAGCGAAGTTGTAGGTGGGACGAAAACCATCGATGCCCATGAGGAAATTGTCTTCCGTTGCGGAAAGTCCGAGCTTCGCATGCTTCCTGATGGAACTGTCAAACTCAAGGGGACGAATTTCATCGTTGAGGAAGAAAACTCGGTAAAAATGACGGCAGCGCGTATAGATTTGAATTAAGTAGCTGTTGGTAAGGAGGGGCATTTTGAGGAAGATCGTCGGTTTAACCATCTTGTTTGCTTTGACTTTACCATCGGCATTTAGCCAAGCGAAGGAGCCAGAGTTGTCGACCCGTTTAATTATATCTGTTGATGAGCCGCTCTATAAAGAAGGCGGGGCGGTAATCATATCTGGGCGCCAGGTTTCCGATGATGAATGGCGCGCCATAGCAGCAGATGCGGGACCAAAGGACGCTCATGAAAAGGAGTTCCATATCCGCGTGTCGTCGCCTGCATCCATCGTGGATTTTGTTTATCCTGAGAGCGGAACCTATAGCTTCAAGCTTCAATCCCCTTCCGGCAGTGACGCCAAACCCCTTAAAACCCGGCAGATTTTGATTGGCAGTGCTGAAGTAACCGACCCGGAAACCAAAAAGCAGGTGAGCTGGCCCTCGATGAGCGTCATTCATGTCGAAGGAACGACCTATAATGATGGATGGGCGCGGATACTCTCTTCGACTTTCGATCTGGCTTTTACAAGCGAGGATAAGGCGGCCGTTTCCATTCAGCGTTTCCCTGCGGGCCGTGTTTTGTCGTTATCCCAGAGCGCGATTGAAACCTTTGTGAGGGATTCCGAATGAGCCAGCTGCTTCTGGTAACGCGGTCATTTCACCCCGATAGGAATTTTGGTCTGGGTGGTCTTGGCTTCCACGGCGATTCAAGAGGATTCTCGTCAAGTTTGAGCGTAACCTCGCGAATCACCCATGAAGTTACAATCGACCTGAAAGCAGCTCAGTTCACACGTGAGCGCTGCTTTTCCGACCCGTCGTCCAACGAAGTCATACCGCGTGTACTTGAAGGACGCGGCAGTCGTGCCGCGGAGGTGATGGCGAGAGATGAGTTGGGCGACAGGGGTATCGACCTTCCTCAGTCCGAATGGACCAAGCGGGGCGATATCCTGCCCAAGATGGAAAACGATTATTCTCAACCGAGGAAACATCCGCGTAAAAACACCTCCGGCAATATTTCGCCGTATCGAGAAGACGGTGATCAGAGCGTCAATGGTCGTTTGTCTTACGCCGGCAAGAATTTTGCCTTCTATGGCGCCGACACGGATCCGGGCCATTGGATTCTAGGCGGTGATATTTCGGATGGAGGGTCCGATACGCGTGGAGGAAGCCTGAAGGTGTGGGAGCGTTGGGGCGGAATGGTGCCGGATCTCGATGTCACCCATGAATTCAGTCTCAGGTTTAACAGGGCCGACAAAAAGATACATGTGTCTTCGGCGATTTCGGGTGATGGTTTCCCGAACTGCGAGAGTTTTCTCCTCGATGCGTCAAGAAATGTGCTGTTTTTGGGGTCTCACATCCGCATGGGTACGGCCGCGACGCAACTACCCGGAGGACGTGCCTTGCCCATGACCAGAACGCTCCTCACCGTCGACTGGTTGCCGGGAGACCTGTTCGGCGCGAATGTCAGCCTCGATCTCGCGAATGACTATACTGGAAATGGCTCGCCGCAGCAGGTTGTTGGCGCTGGAAATATGGGACGGAGTGCGTGGAATGCGGCGCATACAAAACGCGACGCAAGTGGCGACTGGATCAGAAGTATTGAGGACCACGTTCCGTTGCCGCGTCAATCCTTGCGAAAGCTGGGTGAACAGATCCGCCGAGCATTCTAGCCGGGCGGTTGTCGCCGAGGTGCCTGTGCGTCGCCTTGTCAGCCGCTCATGTTTTTCTAGCACAGGGTAATCGGTCCTATGTCCAAAGCTCATCGCCGCGCCGATATCGGCTCCGCCCATTCCTGCCATTTTCCGCCCACACCGGCCACGGGCGGTAGTGACAATGTCTATGTGAACGGTCGGCCGCTGATGCGTGTCGGGGATGCCTACGTGCCGCACGGCTGCCCCTCCTGCCCGAAGCCGTCGCATTCGCGGGCTCTGGCGGTGGGAGCATACACAGTCTTCATCAATGGCAAGCCGGCCGGCCGTGTCGGAGATGCGATCGACTGCGGCGGCAATGCGCAAACCGGTTCGCCCGACGTCTATATCGGTGACAACGAACCCAATGGCGGTAGCGACGGCACCCCGTGCCAGGCCAACATGGCCGGCGGGTCCGTTCCGACGGTTCGGGGATAGGCATGCAGGATCAGCTTGATGGCAGGGCGGAGCTGTCTGCGGTCAGTCAGGCTTATCTGACCCGCCTTTCGCAGATTGCAGACAGCGGCGAAAGGCGCATTTATGCCGTGCTGGACGGAGCCCTTTTCGGTAACCTGACAGGGGATCTTTCGGCGGCGGGCCTGTGCCACAGGCCGCTCTATCGGCAGGCGGGGCCGGATGCCGCAATCATGCTCGGCGGACCGTGGCTGGTTTCCCTCAGCCTTTCACCGGCGGTCCCACCTGCGCCGGATGGTTTGATCGAGACGGCGGAGCCGAGCGATGAAGAACTTCAGGCGCTGGCGGCGAAACTGTCGGACGCCATGGCGGATGCCGTCGCCAGGGGTGATGAAAGTGGCGGCGGCGTGCTGCCGGCTGACGAGATCGATCTGCCGAGGCAGGTAAAGAGCAGAATAGAGGCCCTGCTCAAGCTTGTCGCAGACAAGCCTGCTGTAGTGTTCTGGGTCGGCGATCGCTCCCTGTCCGAGGAAACAATCCACAGGCACCTTCGTGGTATTAACCGTATCATTCTGCCGCTCGAGCGAGACGCGCTCGCGGGATTGAGCGGTTCGGTTTCCGGAGAAGCCGGAGATATCTCCTTGGCAGCCGACGATGCGCAAGAAGAGGCGTCGTTTGCCCTTGATCTTGAAGAGGGGCGGGGTCGTAGCGAAATTGTTATTTTCCGCCATGCCGACCCGAATGTCATGATGCAGGTGTTGCCGGCGCTTTCGCCGGAACAGGTGGTGCGCCTTATAGGCCCGGCCGAAGAAATCTACTTCGCTCCGGCCGAGGTATGGGGTGGGAGCATCAAGCGCGCTCATCGACCAGTTGATGTCGTAGCGCAAGGCGGCATGTTGCGCCTGACTCCTGAAAATATCGAGGTCATCAGTGCATCTCGAATGCTCGCTGCGCGTCGTCGCCGAGTGGGGGCGTTTCAAAGGTCCGCGCCGCATTTGCTACAAGGCATGGAGGAGCGCGAAGCGCTCATATTCATGGAACGATATGAAACACAGGCACGAATTTACGGATTGAAAACCGAGCGCGGATTCTTTCAGTGGACCTACCTTATGAGCGCAAGCAACGGGCGCTTCATCGAAGCACCTGATATTCGCCAGAACCTCAAAGGCAGCAATCCTGACGCTCGGTTGGATGAAATGATGCGGCTGATGGCGAATGCGGCGAAAGAACGGGGGCGCGCATGACTGCCGTGGCTGCTGCTGGCGGGGAGGTTCTGCTTGGCCGTGCGGCTGCAGGCGTAGCGACGAGGCTCGGTGCCCGCGCCGCGCTCGGTTTTCTTGGGCCAGTTGGCGCAGCAATCGGCCTCGCCATGCTGGCCTATGAAGGCTACGAACTCTACAAGATGTACAATGAGAGCCATTCTGAACCCGCCGATGGCGAGGCGGGAAGCTGCACGGGGAACTGCGGTTCGGCAAAGGCGGAAGAACAGAAGAAGCGCCAAGAGGAACTGGAGAATGAAGCGGGCGTCAGTCAACAGACAAAGGGCAAGACAAAACACGGCGAAAAGGACGGCGGTATGGCGGAAGCAGAACGCGACTTCGAGTCCTTGAAACCGGGCAAGGAGAAAGGTATCGAAACACAATACGGGCCGGGCCGCACGGGGGAACTGGAAGACGGCAGCAAGGTTACCGTCCGTCCGGGAAGCTCTGACGGTCGTCCGACGTTGCAGATACGCAGGCCGAACGGTCGTCAGACCGAGATACGCTATAATGACGGACCTGGGGTTTGATTATGGACTTTATTGGAAAAAATTGCACTCTGGATCATCGGGCCATCCGAAACAGGAATTTCGCGGCGAGGATTTATCCTGAGTTCCCAAGCGAGGAGGAAGTCGCTCTTGTTGCTGCGCGTATCGGTAGTGACGAGATTGATTTTGCTGCTTACGAGTTCGGTCAGCCTCCGCGCCATTTTGCACGGCAACCGGTCGGGTTGGTGCTTGATGCACTGTTTGAAAATTCGCCTTATGGCCTTCTGATCCATTTTTCAGGTCATGATCTCTGGATCTGGGCGCCGGAGGATCACGAATACCTCGTTGTCTTTGGCGATACCAATCTGGTCCAGGCGATAGAACGAAGTGACATATTCTCATACAGCTTTGCTGAGTATCTGGGCAGTGGTGTTTTGTCGCAAGCGACGGTCACACATCTTCGCGGCGTAGCATCGAACTATACGATCGGGTAATAGCGGGCGAGCCCAACTTTGGGCTGATCACCGATGTGCTAGAGCGGTTCGGGAATATATTCGCTGGCCGGCACCAAGGTTATCTACACCAAGAGCGGAACGACCGCGATCGCGAAGGTCAACGATTTGGACCTCGAGTTCAGCGTTTGGGCGCATCTTGCAGATTTGCGGAGCCAGAAGAAGCATTTGTTTCCGCTTAACGGCGAGTTGGCTTTGAATAGCCCGCATGACTACGCGCAATCGCAGCGCTATATGCAGGAACGTCGAATTTCAACTTCAGCCTAAACCGAATGACTAAGATCACTATTCCCCTCCCAGCGCTCGCCGAACAAAATCGCATGTCTTGGCACTGGTGAGGCGCTGCAGGTCCCTTGCCGAAACCAGTCTGGTCGGCGAGCGATACCAAGGGTAACATAAGCACAACATTTTCAGGATGGCACCGAACTATACGATCGGATAATGTCTGGAACCAGATTTTGATATGTTGGACCGGCGTGGTCTGTTCTGAATGAAGCAACTCCTTCGGAGAAGAAAACTTTTTCGCCATTCAGCTGACATAAAAGCCCGGCGCTTCAGTTAAAGCAGAGAGACTGTCATCATAGCCCAAACAAAGACGAGCATCGCGATGCAGGCCGGGCGGAAGAGATAAAATCGCTGCCAGTTCGTGAGGCGGAGGTCGTTGTAGTGCATGGATCTGTCGAGCCTGACGTGATCCATTTCGCTGTCGACAGAAAAATCGCCACCGTTTTTCTTGTAGAAGTTATACTCCCGAACCTGCGCGACAATCTGTTGTACAGCCAGAAGGCTCACCGCGATCAGAGCCGCAGAAAAAATGACGATCTCAAGTATCAGCAAGCGTTTCTCCTGTGCGGTCGGTTTGAACGGCGACTTATCCGGGTTTGAATTGAATCGTGGGAGACGAAGTGCCAAATCGCTTCAATGGATGCAGTTGTTGTTTAAAACTACGCAATGTCGATTTTTTCGTCCAGTATCTGACAATGATGTGGCGTGGCATTTCATCAGCTTTTGAAGCATGTTCCATGGGCTGTCTTCGATAGACTTGTGGAGGAGCACCGGTCAGACCACCGGATGCGCCGCCTGTCCACGAAGGATCAGTTCATCGCCTTGCTTTATGCGCAATTCTCAGGCGCCACCAGCCTGCGTGAGATTGTCGGTAACTTTTCCAGCCACAGCGCTCGTCTCTATCATCTCGGCAGCCGCCCGGTGTCCCGCTCCACTTTGGCCGACGCCAATACAGGCAGATCCAGCGCAGTGTTTTCCGGTCTGTTCGCCCACCTCGCCGCCAACGCCTGTCGCGGCCTGCGCCAGAAGGCGGCTGAAGCCGTGCATCTCATCGATTCCACCGGGATCAGGCTGTCGGGCATGGGGGCCGACTGGGCTCATTTCTCCCATAATGCCTGTGGCGCCAAGGCCCATATCATTTATGACGCACAGGCCAATTATCGTGCTGGATCATGGCCGGATTGTCGAAGAGGGGCGACCGGACGAACTGGTCGAGCAGGACGGATGTTTGCACGGCTCTGGAGACGCCAGATTGGTGGGTTCATTGCCGAAGATGAGTGGATGACGTCGTAACCGGCAGTCGACCATCTCGCGGAAACCTGTGCTTCGTCGCTGCTACGAGATGGCGATCGAATAGTCCGGCGTGCCTTGCCAGCTCAGATCCCAGGACGCGCCGGGCCGGACGTTCTGGACAGCCCCCGGATCGAAACAAACCAGGCAGTTTCCGACGGGCGCACGGACGGAGGGATAGATGAGGCCGCGGCTTCCATCTCTTCGCAACCGGGCGGCCAGTTCCTGTCCCTCGAGATAGCCAACCTCCGGGTCCGGGTTGAGCGCGGCGTGTTCGGGTTCATCGGTCAGGTCGTCGAATTCTCCGATGAAGTCGGAGATCAGTTCGACATAACGGGCGCTGTCATGGAACGATCCGGTGAAACGGAGCTCGCGGGTTCTGTGCCATGCGACCTCCGCAACCGATACCATCACGTCCCAGGCGCAATACCAGGCACCGCGATCTTCGGAGTTGAAGCGGTTGCCACCTGTCCGCGTATAGGTGAAGGCGGCATTGACGTGCGTGTCGCCGTAGATCCTGAGATCACGGTTGCGCCGCCGCCAGGCGAGCTCTCGCGGATCGAGATGCGGATTGCGGCCGCGTTCGGCGAGCAACCGGGCGCTGGTCAACCCCTCGATCTCGGCCAGAACCTCCAGTTCCTCGTCGCTGTCGACTAGACCGCGAAGCGCCGGCGGCTTGTGGTAGGTCGCGGGCAGCAGGCGGACCAGTCCCCGAACCGACAGTTCGGTTTTCCTCATGCGCCGCCCCGCAGAGCGTCGAGATAGGTTCGGATCGCCAGAATTTGCGGGAGGCCGCCATCGATGGCGGTGTCGACCGGCCGCGCACCGCTGAAGAGCGGGCCCGTGTTCGGGCGCGTGAACCAGCTTCTGGAGAGTTGCTCAGAGAAGTAAAGTTCGAGCGACTTGTAGATCCCGATCACGGCACTGAGGCGCAGCAACTGGTCCTTCGTCAATTCGCCGGTAAACCCCGGTTTGCGCGCGCGCTTCCATGTGCTCTCCGACATGTCGGCGAGGCCCGCTGCTTCCCTGAGGCTCAGCGACCATGCATCGGCGACCTTGGCATAGGCCTTGAGTGCGACGGCATTGAGTTCCGCGGGTTTGTGGGGCTTGACGGCGATTTGCATAGTGGCCTCCTGATAGGCTCAATATAGGCCATATGATCCGAAAGTAAAGATCATATGGCCTGATATGGCGCATGGCGAGGACAGGATGTGCTTCTCTCGTTGGCCCCTGCTTTTACGCGTGCGGGCGTGACGGTTCTCACAACCGCAACCCGCGCCGCTGCGTCAGGCCGAGGCTAAGATTCTGCTTTTCGACGAGTTCGGCGTGGTGTGTCCGCTCGACCAGTCCGGCCACCTGCCTGATCCGTTCGACAGAGACATCTGCGTCTGCCGTGACCCGAAGCTTGTTCAGACCCTCGTTGCGCAGGTCTGTCGTACCGAACCGCCTCGTCAGTGCTTGCGTTATTGTTTTGACCTCCTGCAATGCCTGGAGGCCGTCGCTTGTGTTTTCCATCTGTCGGAGGAATTCTGGCTTTTCGTCATGGGGCAGGCCGTCGAGGTGTTTGAGGATTTCCTCGCTGCGCCGCGTGAGGGTGGGGACTTCGACGATATCCCGCTTCTCACGCTGCCATGTTTCCGAGCGGTGTTCGCTTTCCAGATGCCGTTGCCAGCTTGTGGCGGTATTCTCGACAAGCGATGCGACTGATCGGGCGTAGTGCCGGACCTCTTTTCTTTCCCTGTTGTCACCAAGGATGCCCGATTTGCCGCGCAAGGCACCGAACTGGTCTGGCCGCTCCCTGATGGCTCTTGCCAGAATGGCAGGATCGGTGTCGGGATCGAGGACATGTTGTTTGATGGCTTCACAGGCAGCGAAGGTATCGTGATAGACACGAATGGCGACACTGCGCACCTCTTCCATGCTTCTTTCCAGTTCTGGTCTCGCCTTCTCAAGGGCGATCTGGTCGACGGATTTTTCGTAGCGGGTAATGGCGGGAACGAGCGGTGCAGCGACCTCAAGTGTTTGATGGTGAAGATGCAGACCAAGGTCTACGACGCGGTCAGCGTCTGTGCCCTGTCGTTGCCTCTGTCTTTCTGCCGTTTGCTGCAAGGACGATTGCCTTGGCACCCGCTGCTGCTGGATCGCGTCCCCCTTTTGCTCCTTCAGCCCGCGCCGTTCGGCAAAGGTGTCGGTATAGTCGAGCGTGGTTTCTTTCAGCCCCGAGCGGCTGAGACTGGCGGTGAGCGCCTTCATATCCCTGAGCTCATCCCGTCCGGCATAAAGCATTGCCTGATGGCGATGACGGGTCATGGCGACATAGGTCAGATGCCGGTCCATGGTGGCGGATGCCATGACAAAGGCCCGGTCGACGGTTGCCCCTTGCGCCTTGTGAATGGTGGTGGCGTAACCATGATCAAAGGATTGGTAATCTTTGGGGTGGATAGTCAGCCTGCGGCCGGTTTTCTGTCCGCCCGAACTTCCGTCGAGCCGCAAATGTAGTGCGTCCGGCTCGACGGCTTCCACCGTTCCCAGCATGCCGTTTTTGACGCCGAGCCCGCGATCGTTCCGCAGCAGAACGATGCGGTCGCCGGCGGCAAAAGCACGGCTGCCGTTGACGGTCCGATAGACGATCTCGCCATCTGTTTGCCCGGCCCTGTCCCTGACGCCATATGCTGCGTTCGCGGTGACGGACTGAACGTTGCCTTTTGCCAAAACACCCTCGGACTGAAGACCTTTCCGGATGGCGTCATTGATGGCGCGGATATCGATGCGACGATGGGCAAGGGCAATGCGGGAGTGATCGGGATTTTGCGCTCTGTCGGCGAGATAGTCACGCACGAGGTCTGCACATGCCTGTGCGCGGTCGTTAGCAAAGCGGATGGCATTCTGCCTGGCGTAATCGGCCAGAGCTTCATGTGTGCGACGGGTGGCAAAGGCGATCGAGGCCTGTTGTTGCCAGCCCTGTTTCTGGCGACGGATTTCTGTCAGTTCGATGGCGCCGATCTGTTCGGTGATCGCCCGGAAAGGCGAGCCCGCACCGATCGCCTGCAACTGCTCGTGATCGCCGACCAGCACCAGTTTGGCACCACGCGCCTCGACTTGCCTGACGAAGCGGCAGAGCTGGTGGCTGCCGATCATGCCGGCCTCGTCGATGACAAAAATGTCCTTTGGGCCGAGGATGGATTTTCCGTTCTCCCAGCCAGGCTCCCAGGAGGCAAGGGTACGCGAGGCAATGCCTGACGATACGGACAATCCTTCTGCCGCCTTGCCGGCAAGGGCCGCACCATGAACACGATAACCGTCCGCTTCCCATGCCCGCCTTGCTGCCGCCAGCATCGTCGACTTGCCGGCCCCGGCAAAGCCGATCACCGCCGATATTTGTTCGGGTCCGGTGACATGCAACACGGCTTTCTTCTGCTCGTCACTGAGACCTGACCCTGCCAGTTCCTCGCTCTGTCTGATGATTGCATTTGTGACCTTTGTTGTTTCGACATGATGGCTCGATCGCGCCGCCATCCTGATGGCACTTTTTACCATCTGCTGTTCGAGTTCGATCATTTCCCGGGTGGAATAACGGGCCGGTTCCTGTCTCTGCTCCTGCTGCAAAAGGACGAGTTGCGGGGACGCCATGACGGCGGCAAGGGCATTGTGGAAGGCGGCCGCATCGGTGATGTAGCGGCTGAGGGTTTTGGCGATATCGTGACGGGTAAAGACGCTTTGAGCTGATGTGATGAGAGCAAGTACCTGTTCGGGACGGCGGCGGATCAGCTCGGCGTTTCGTCGTGCTGCGTCATCCTCGATGCGGCACCGGGACACATCGACACCACGCTCTTTCATCTGCGAGGCATGCACACCCATATGGCCGGTCGGTTCTATGGCAAGACCACGGGAAAGATGCGAGCGGTGGTCGACGCGGCGGTCGAGACCGGCGCGCAGGAGATGCCGGTTGACGAGATCGGCAAAGGCCTCGCGCACCGCCTTCATCTGCATCTGCGAGGTCGGCAGGCCATTATCGATCAGCCATCTGTTCTCGCGCTCGATCAGCGTCTTTTGTGCGAAACCTGAGGGCGTAATCACCCGTGTGGTCATCACCACATGGGCATGAATATTGCGGTCGTCGCTTTTGCCTTGCGGCATATGAATGGCGAAGTCGACGGCGGTGCCAAAGCGACTGGCGAGATCGGTGGCAAAAGTACGGGTGAGCGACAGTCGTTCGCTATCGGACAGCTCATGCGGGAGGGCGATCTCGAACTCGCGGGCGACACGGGCATCGCGGCGACGTTCGGCGAATTCTGCGGCATTCCACAACCCTGACCGATCCAGCGCCCAGGGCGCTTCGACGCCATCGGGCAGAATGATTTCCGCATGAACCACACCCTGCTTGGCGGTGAAGTCATGGATGAGACCGTCGCGTTCATTGATAATTCGGCTGGCGGTGCGATAGGCGATGGCGGCGACGGCGCTTTTGCCGGCGCTGCGTCCGATCGGTTTTACACTGCAATGGTAGATCGCCATGCCTGTCTCCCGAAAAAGCCACGCCGGCAGAAGGCTGGAAGATCAGGGTCGAGACAGCTGCGTCCGGCCTGTCATCCGACTTCCCGCAAGGGGCGGTTTTCCCGTCAATCCGGCGCCAACTCGTAAGTGCGCCCTTGTTGCTTTCATCGACGCATGGCTAGCAGCAGGGGTGGTCGCAATTCCACTGACACAAGTGTCAGTAGCCGAAGCGCCGGATGCAGCTTTGAATGACTTGATGCCATCAAGCGGGAAAAGGAGACCGGCGATGCGAAAGCCGATAGCCCGGCGCATTCGGGAACTGGAAGAACAGGAGCGGGCCCTGCAATCGCGACTGGACAAACAGGAACGGGCAAAGGCAACCCGGCGCAAGATTTTGCTTGGCGCATTTGTGCTGGAGCAACTGGAGCGAAACAACGGAGCTGTCGAAACGCCTGGTCAAAATGATCTGAAGACATGGCTTGAACGGGAGTTTTCGGTCTGCCTCGGCCGGGACGCTGATCGGGCCCTGTTTGCCGATCTGCTCGACCTGAGCGAAAGGACCGGCGGGTAGTGTCCGGGCATCGACGATAACCGTAGCAATGGATATGCGGACGGAAATTTCCGTTGCCCCTGAAGAGATGGTTTGAAGGGATGGTTTCGGGGGCGTTGGGCCGGAGGGCGGGCACGCGGACGAGGGCGGGACCAGGATGCCGGGCGTGTGGGTCCAGTCGATGGCCTGGCACGGTGTTTTCGCAGGCGCTCAGAGGGTCTCGTGAAGGATAAAAACGGGGAGCGGGACCCAGGGCAACATGGCAGTCACCGCTCGACGTCTGGCGAGCTGGTCCTGTCCTTGTGGGATTGTGAAACGTGACGCATTAATCAATCGTGCAATATCAGGTTGCAACCAGAGCCCTGGTGCGTTTACCGTCGGGCTATCTGGGGATTGATATGTTTTCTGGCTCTCGTTTTTTCATTGCCGCCGGTCTTGCCGCGGTCATTGCGTCGCACTCTTTTGCCGATGAGGTTCTGTCTTCAGGGACGGGATTTGCGGTGACCGCCGATGGCTGGATCCTGACGAACGCGCATGTCGTGCAGGATTGTGGCAAGATCGAAATAAAGGGAAAAGGCGATGCCTCTGATCCCCGCATCGATGAGATCAACGATCTGGCGGTTGTGAAGATTGCAGTCGCCGAACCATTAAAGCCGATAGCCTTTCGAAAATCGCCAACGAGGCTTGGTGAGGATATCGTCGCAGTCGGCTTCCCGCTCGCCACGCTTCTGGCGGATTCCGTGAAGGTCACCACAGGCAATGTGAACGCGCTTGCAGGGATCAGAAACGATACCAGATATATTCAGATCTCTACGCCGATCCAGCCTGGAAACTCCGGTGGACCGGTGATCGATCGCAACGGATATCTCCTCGGTATCACCAGCGCGACGCTCTCCAAAAAGACGGCCGATGAGATCGGCATTACGGCCCAGAACGTCAACTTTGCCATCCGTGCTTCCGTTGCTGAACTGTTCATGCAGTCCCAGAGCCTGGTCAACCAGACTGCTGATGCGACCGAAAGCGGTGGCGCTCTTTCCACAGCCGATCTGGCCGATCGTGTCACACCATCGGTGGTCCAGATTCTGTGCCACTCCAAAGCCGGGGTGAGGGTCGCGACAGTCCCCGACAGCCCGCCTGTCCAGCCTCGCCCGAGCGCAGCCAGCCTGCCGGCAGACAGCGCTGCGAGGGACGCGCCGTCGCTGGAAATCCCGCTCGCAGAAAGCGGCTTCGTCCGTCACCCCAAAGGAGTGGCGCCGGTCAAACTGGCACCTGAGGGTGATGCCAGAACGATTGGACAGGTTGCCAATGGAAGTTCCGTTTCGATCCTGCAGGTTTCCGGTGATTGGTATCGTGTGAACACGGCAGGATCCAGCGGCTATATGCATTACTCCTGGGTGCGGGTGAGCCAGTTCGAAGAGCCGGATGGCGAAGGACGGTTCGTGCAGGTGAAGTCTTTCAGGACGCTTGATGATGCCCGTTCCTTTATCAAAGGCTCGTCCGTGCCTTTGGCGGCTCACCTAGCCGCGAACGGCTGGATCGCCGTCACGTTGCCTGACGTCTACGGCGAGCAGGAAGCGAAGGAACTCTCGAATGCTCTCAAGGGGCACGGCCTCATTGCGAAAGATTCCCTCGTAACCTTTGGCAACACCTACGTCCGCAAGGTCTGCTGCAACTGAGAGCATTGAGAGGAAGGCCATGATCCTGAAACTTTCGATCTGCCTGGCAGCCGCCGTTGTCTTTGCCGGTGTCCAGTCTGCGTTCGCTACAGATGACCATTCGATCTATTACGGGTCGCGGGCAGGCATGCACCTGACGACGATTTCGAAGAAGGGGATAGGGACGGCGAATGCAGTGATCAGGGTCAGGCACACGCCAAATGATGCCAGGGCGTATTGTGTCGAATATGTGCTGGATCATTCCAGCGCCTGCGTGAGACGCACTCTTGCCGAGGTTAGGGTGGCAGACCGCGTGACGGGGAATTGTCGCAAAGGCACATGGACTGACGTGTATGGTCGTTCATATGCGTTTGAAGGGGTAACAGGTCCGGCCGACGGGCCTGCTCAATACGCTGTCCGTGACCTGAGGTCCGGAGAGATTCTCGACGGGTCGTCTGCGTCCGGATATGACGTTGCACTCACGATTTTCCAGCAGCTTTGCCCCGGTCTCGCGAAATGAGACACGGACGGAGCCTGACGGTAACCGCTGTTCCAATCCCACATTGTCCTCGCCCACCTGATCTGTGATCGCCTATCCATGGAAGAGCAACGGGAGTTTCTCCATGGAGACTACATTGGAGTTTCTCACGGCCAGGAAGTCTGGGCGTGAGCCACAGCGGCACTGGCCGGACGAGGTGAAGGCCCAGATCGTTTCGGAGAGCCTTCGGCCCGGAGTGTTGGTGAATGAAGTTGCAGAACGCCACGGCCTGAAGCCAAACCACCTCTCGACTTGGCGAACGATGGCACGGCAGGGCAAGCTGGTTCTGCCAGCACCCGAGGGGGCGGTGGAGTTCGCGGCGGTTGTCGTCGATCCCGCCATTGCGGAGCCGCCCGTCAAGAAAGCCAGCCGTCCCGAGATCATCGTCGGCGCTGTCACGATCCGGTTGGAAGAAGGCGCGTCCGCCTCCCGGATCGCCGCTGTCGCGCGTGCCTGCGCGGTTCCGGTATGATCTTTCCCTCGAACCGGGTTCGGATCATGGTGGCGACCAAGCCTGTTGATTTCCGCAAGGGTCACGGTGGATTGGCAGCGCTGGTAAAAAACGAACTGCACAAGGACCCGTTCACGGGAACGGTCTTCGTATTCCGATCACGCACGGCGGACCGATTGAAGCTGATCTACTGGGATGGCAGCGGCTTGGTGATGGCCTACAAACGGCTGGAGGAGCACACGTTCACTTGGCCAGACATTCGGGACGGCCTGATGACCTTGGGCCATGCCCAGTTCGAGGCGCTATTTGCGGGGCTCGACTGGCGGCGGGTCCGCTCCGTAGAGACAAGAGCGCCGAGAGCAATCGAGTAGGTGCGGCACGATGACTCGGTTCGCAAATTCCGGCAGCGAGATGACGGCCAATTTGATAGACTTCCAGAATGTTGGATGTGGTCGATCTTCCAGACGATATTGCTGCCCTGAAGGCGATGCTGGTCGCGTCGCAGCTTCGTGAAGTCCGCAAGGATGATCGGATCGAGCGGCTGGAGAAGCTGGTCGCCGCTTTCAAACAAGCCGCCTTTGGCCGCAAATCCGAGAAGTCCGATCCCGAGCAATTCGATCTCGCACTGGAAGACCTGGAAACAGCCATGGCGGCCGTGCATGCCGAGGACGAGGCGGACATCGCTCCGGGTAAACCGCAGCCCAAATCACGGGCAGCCAATCGTGGCTCTCTTCCCGCTCACCTTCCTCGTGTCGAAGTGATCGTCGAACCGGAAAGCCTGATCTGCAACTGTGGCTGCGGCTTGCATTGCATCGGAGAGGAAGTGTCCGAACGACTCGATATCATCCCGTCGCAGTTCCGCGTCATCGTCACTCGTCGTCCCAAATATGCCTGCCGTGCCTGCACCGATGGAGTTTCCCAGGCTCCAGCGCCTGCACGATTGATCCACGCTGGATTGCCGACCGAGGCGACCATCGCGCATGTGTTGGTGTCCAAATATGCCGATCACCTGCCGCTCTATCGGCAGGCTCAGATCATGAGCCGACAGGGCATCGATCTTGATCGATCCACTCTTGCCGACTGGGTTGGCCGGGGAGCATTCGAACTCCGCCCGGTCTTCGACGCTCTCATCGCCGACCTGAAGCGGTCAACGAAGCTGTTCATGGACGAGACTCGTGCGCCAGTCCTCGATCCTGGCTCCCGCAAGACCAAGACCGGATACTTTTGGGCCTTGGCCCGCGATGAGCGACCGTGGGGTGGCGGTGCGCCGCCAGGGGTAGCCTTTACCTATGCACCAGGTCGCGGGGGCCTACATGCAGAGCGGATATTGCAAGGGTTCACAGGCATCCTACAGGTGGATGGCTACGCCGGATATAATCGCCTGATCGCACCGGATCGTGTCGGTCCCGACATCCAGCTTGCCTACTGCTGGGCCCATGCCCGGCGCAAGCTGGTCGAGATCACGCGCAGCGGCGCTGCACCAATAGCCGAGGATGGCGTCAAACGGATCGGTGAACTTTATAGGATAGAGGCGGAGCTGCGTGGTCTTCCCGCCGATGCTCGATTGGCTGGGCGGCGGGAACGATCAGCGCCATTGATTGCGGACATACGAACTTGGCTGACGCATCATCGCGCCCACGTCGCTGGCAAATCGCCGCTCGGCGAAGCTCTGGCCTATATCGCCAAATACTGGGATGGCCTTTGTTTCTTCCTGACCGATGGCCGCATCGAGATCGACAACAATACCGTTGAGCGAACCATCAGGCCAATAGCGCTAAACCGAAAGAACGCTCTCTTCGCCGGTCATGATTCTGGAGCGGAGAATTGGGCGGCCATCGCATCGCTCGTCGAGACCTGCAAGCTCAACGCCGTCGATCCATTTGGCTATCTGAGAAGCACGCTAACGGCCCTCGTTAATGGCCATAAGCAGAGCCAAATCGCGCATCTCCTGCCTTGGAACTACCGGGTGGGTTAGACGGTCGGCCCAAGGTTGTTTTCCGTTGGCGAGGTAAAGCTTGTCTGCGTTTTACTTTTTTCCAGAGTGCGTCCGAGACAATGCGAAGCGTCGGAACCTCCTGAATGATATGTAGCTCCGGCGAGTTGAGCCGAGACACCCGGCGTTCGCTCACTGGGTTCTTTCGGTATACGAGTCTGTTGAACACCAAGCGACCGATGTACATCTGATTATTTAGAATTCCGCTACCTCTTCGCCGGTGTCCCCGGATCGCCGTTCCTCTCCAAGCCTGCCCGCGAGGGCCTGGTATACCCTGCTCATTGAGGATTTCTGCGATGGCGTCAGGACTTAGGCCTTTTACGTATTGCTTAAATATCCACACAATCACGGCCGCTTTGGCGGCAATGATATCCCTCAGGCCACGGATCGGTTCGCCGTCCGCTCCAATCATCTTTTTAATCGAATAGCCGTAACAAATGCCGCCGGGAACTCGGCCCGTCTTCGCAACAGTCTTCATGCCTTCCCTGGTTCGATATCGAACCTGCTCTAGCATCTCGCTATTCAGGACCGCCCTCAGGCCAAGTTCCATAGCTGACACTTGAGAACCACCGTGCACCGTCCAAAGTTCAATGTCGTGGAACTGGAGCAGCTTCAACACTTTTGCACTGTGTTCTAGGTCTCGCGACAGCCGATCAAGTGTAAGGCAAAGTAGGACATCGTAGGCACCCACTCGCGCCCCACTCAGCGCAGCCTGAAGGCCCGGCCGTGTTTCGAAACTAGCGCCGCTAACGCCAGCATCAACATATGTCCCGCTCAGCTTCCAACCGCGCTCCGCAACAAATGAAGCCCCCAGATCAAGCTGGGTTTCGATTGAAGCTGGGTTCTGTTGATCTGTTGAATACCGCGCGTAAATGACCACTCTCTTGCACATATTGGCCTCCCGATAACAATGGCAGGTCAAGCTAACACGACGCCGATGTGCTCAAGTATTTGTCGACCTCTGCAGTTTTCCAAAAATTCGGTCAAGGTGTGAACAGGGCTGCGCTTACGCCTGACGCTGCCCGATGGCACGCGCATGGCGTTTCTTGCTGTTGCAATCGTCCTGTTTGGCGTTTCCGTGGTGCATGCCACCAACACTCCCTGCAGCGGCGGTAAGGGTGTTCGGTAACAACGACTGTATGATGCTCCATTCGAAATTAGTCAGGTCGAACTGGTGACGGGGCATGCGAGGCCTCCAAATCAAAGCCTCAGGAATCAAAAACATGCCCTTATCGTAACCCAACTTCTGAGGAAGGACTTCAAATTATCAGTTTTCCTGTAGCCCAGAATTCGTGGACCTTAGTCCACCATTCCAACGTTTCCGGCCGCAGCCATGGAAGAAAATCGTCAGGGCGAGTTTTGTGATGCAAATCTCCATTCTGCAAATCTTCGAGAAGACCTACTGTAGCCGCTTCTTTAACATACGGGTCGCCGGTGATGTGCCAGCGTTCGACAACATCAAAGACCGCATCAAATCGATGCGTGTTACCTGTCGCCAAATCCTGAATCAGATGACGAGCAAGCTCTGACAATGCCAAGTAATGCGGCAACTCCTCCTCGGATCGATACTCCTCCTGGAATATCTCCCACTTTCCACGAAACGACGGGTCAGCCTGCAAAAGCGGCTCAAACATATTCGAGCGATCGAACTCGAACGAAAGCGCGTTGACGTTGTTCTCGGACATAACCCTTTTTGCATCTTCTGATGCCCGTGTAGCTAGGCTTGATCTGACAAGCTGATTAATGAGTTTACGCTCTAGACCGTTCGGCCGGCTGATCAGCTCTTTCTTTCCAACTGCGTTGGCAAAGTGGTCACTTCCCTTCTTGGGACTTTTCTGGTTTCGATCTAATTTTCTCACGACGATCAAGCTCGTGTTCTATCGCCTCGCGGATGAACGCCGAGATCCTATAGTTACCGACCAACGCCTGAATCCTAGCCCTCATTTCCGATGAGATACGAATCTTTGTTTCCTGAAATTTAAGTGGCGGACGTCCCATTCGACTGCAGCACTAGCCCCCTTTAATAACCGAAAGTAAAACCCTCGACATAAACGTCCCTGTTTATTGACAGGGTAAACGGGGACGTTTATTGTGTGACCTGAAAGTAGCTGGAAGGCGTGTTTGCCCATGCCCTCCAGCCTGACCACAATCTAGCTAGTTGGAGCTTGGATCATGGCTGATTCTGAGAGTAGCAGAACTTTATCTAAAATTTCATGCGTCAGTGAATTTCCGGACGAAGACCGGGCCGAGATTCCACCGGAGGTGATTAACAGGCGCAATCTTCTTCCGGCGGCGGCCCGTATCCTGCCGATGTTGCTTGACGAAGTTCCGTCACGGACGGTCGCCGGACCGTTCCATATCAAGGAGCTCTGGCCGCGCTGGTTTGACCGTTATCAGCATCGTCTTGTCGCCGAGCGTGAAAGCCGTGATCTTGAAGCGAGACTGCTGAAAGAAACCGGCGGTCGCCCTTGCGTCGTCATCGAAACTGACAGTGATGCATCATCGTCTCGCACTGTCTCCTCATTCAAGGAGATCAGGGAGCTGGCGCCGCGTATCGGCGCCGAGGTTGCTGCCAGCGCGCGCATCGAGTTGCGCAGGCAAAGGCAGGCCTGGAATGCGGCTGATCTCCGAATAGGATACAGCGCGAGCCTTTCGAAGGCGCAGGAGATTGCCCAGTTTGAGGGAATTGCCGGGCGTATCCTGATTTCGCTTCAGCCCCATCACATCCACGACATTGCCGCCAAGCTCCATTACATGTTGGTGAATTACGATCCGGACCTGCGCAAGGCGGAAGCCCCCTGGCCATATCTGCGCTGCATGCTGCGCGAGCTTATTGAGCCGCAGTGGTCTGTCATTGATCCGCAGTCACGTATTCGCTGGTTGCAGCCCAGGAAGCGGTAGAGGCGGTAAAATGCGGGCAGGGCTTGGCAGTGATGTTGGTCTTCTTACGATCGTGATATCGCACGCAAATGGCAGAGAAACCTTTGGATCGCGAAAAGGCTTGAAAGCGGAAAGTGGCGACCGGTCAGTTGGATCATCGCTGCCGAGGGGCATGTCCCCACCTTCCGCGACACATTAGTTATGATCTATAATGTTAGATGACAAGAATAAGAACCGCGTCGCACAGGTATCTCCATTCATTCTTGCAGTTTGGATGTTCCGCTTGACTAACTTGAAGCCTCTCGTATGCGCTGACCGCATCGAAAGCGATTATGAAACGGGCTTGTACGGGCACATCCAGGCCAGTGTGAGACGCAAGAGGGCGCTGGCTTCTCGGCGTCGAGGCACTCGCCATCCCGTGACGATCAGCCAGCGCAACATACCGATCGATGATAGTAGTCTTGAAGAATGCGGACGCAGCAGCTTTGGTTAGGTTCGGGGAAGCCCGGGATCTCTGCATAGCGGCATCGGCTATGAATGGCCGTGCATTGCGGATCTCGTAATATTTGTAGGATATATTGCGCTTCTTGTGCCTTGCCTTTTGGGGACTGAACTGAGTGAGGACGACTCTACTTCTCTGTGCCGCCGCGATGACACTGGCTGGCTGCCAACCTCCGACGCCACAATCTGTCTTGGATTCGCAGCGTCCTCCGGTCAGATCGATTAAACGCGAATATGTGGGCGCTGTGCGCGGGACCATCCAAGCTGGGGATTTCACGAAAGCCGGGATTTCGAGCGTAGTGTTGCTCGATCCTGAAAAGCAGATCTACGCTTATTGCACGCGGACGGCGGAACGTGCCAACCCGAATTGGTCCTATATCGGCGTTGCCTTAAAACAGAACAAGATGGTGAGCCTCTCAAAAAATGACTACCGCTGCCGCGACAAGCGGCTGCGGTACTACGATTTTCCTGAGTTGCTCAACATGAAGTCGTGATAGAGGTGTGCAACAAGCCTCGTCTGGTCCTTCGTAATATTAAAGATTAGGAACGCTTGATGCGGCAGTCTGATCTACGTACGGTTGGCACTATTGATAATATGTCTGACGCTTTGCTGGACGAATTTGAGGCGGCAGTCGACGCTTATGCGGAAACTGAAGAGATGGTTCGGTGAGCGGTTTCGATAAGATCGAGACCGCAGCGGTCATTCGCTTCAGGCGACTGCATTGTCCAACCTGGGACCGCCGTCGTGTCGATGAGGGGTGAGGTTCCAAGGAGATCCCCTCGCGCCTGGTCCTGCCGTTCGATGCGGAAGGATTAGGCGAGCGGATGCTTTGTCATAGCGTGTTTCTGCCGCACATATGCGGACCACCGTATTATTGCGCGGAATGGGTCTTGGCGGTCACATCAACACCGAGTGCTCTCATAACGGCCAACGTCGTTTTGAGCGTTGGGTTACCGCGCTCGCTGAACGATCGATAAAGCTGTTCGCGAGACAGGCCTGTTTTGCGCGAGATTTCGGTCATCCCTTTAGCACGCGCGACGACGCCGAGCGCCTTTGCAACATAGGCAGCATCGCCGGTTTCGAAGGCGTCGGCCATGAACGCGGCGATTTCTTCATCGTCGACCAAAGCGGCAGCAGGATCATAGGTGGTCAGTTTTTCAGTCATCTTTTTCGCTCCATTCCTTGGCGAGTTTATGCGCGGCGGCAATATCACGGGCTTGCGATCCTTTGTCGCCACCGCATAAAAGCACGATGAGAACATTGCCCCGTCTCTGAAAGTAGACGCGATAGCCGGGGCCATAGTGTATTCGCAATTCACTGACGCCTTCCCCAACCGGCTCGACGTCTCCCGGCAAGCCTTCAGCCAGCCGCATCAATCGCGCCGCAATGATAGTCCTCGCTCGTTTGTCCCTTAGACGGGTTTCCCATTTGGCGAAAACCGCCGTCTGCTTTAGCTCGATCATGGGATATACCGTAGTCTATAAACTACACTATAGCAAGGTTGGGGGAGAATTGATGACCTTAAAAAAAGCGTAGCTGGCCATGCTTGTCCGCCTCGAACGTAGCAGGCAGGTGCTTATGCGGAAACGGAAGAGATGGTCCGGTGAGCGGTTTCGATGAGATCGAGACCGCATTTTTAATCCGCTACCCTTACCTGTGGAGCCGGGAGGCTTCCCGCGATGGACCGAAGGTCGTAAGGGGATTGGTGAGTCGTCCCAGATCAGGCTGCCGCTCTGAGGTCGAAATTCGCGTGGATGACGTCGTAGGGTACGTGAACCTTTCCGTCTTCGGTTTGTTCGAATATACCCCAGTCCGACAATGCGGACACGTCCTCGTGGACACGCTTGACGTCACGTTCGACGGATCGGGCAAGTCCGCGTATGCTCGATGGACCGATCTTCTGAAGATGTTCAATCAATTCCCACCTTTTGGGGGTGATGACAGAAAAAAGCTGTGCGGGCGACGAAAAGGTGAAGACTGCCACGGGTTCTGAGGGATTACCTGAACGCATCGCGTTCGTTGCCCTGTCAAAAGCCTCATCGAGGGCAGCTTCGCTGTCTGCTCTGATTTGAATCAAGGCTTCTCTCATGGCTTCTTCCTCCTCTTGATTATCTCCTTCCGAAAGTCGGACAGGAGGGCATCGGTCGTTGTGAACATGTAAGGATGCTCGTCGCCGTCAAGATGACAATGATCGCCTTTGCCGCGTTCATTGTCGAAACCGACGATACGCCGACCGTCCTTGCCAAAAAACAGTCGATACTTGAACAGGTGCGTGCTACCGGGAACGGGTTCTGGCACCTTCCACACGACGATCTCGACAATCGCACCATCAGGCAAAACAGTTTTCGAACGTTCGACAAGTATCGCGGCGATCATGTTGTCGTTTATGCCATCACAACATTCTGTTGTCAAGGATGCCAACGCAGCTTTGAGGGTTGATTTGGCGGTAGGTTACAGGGATGTTTATGCTTGGAATATTTTACCGATTTATCCGCTTTAAATACATATATTATTATTTTTATACTTAGTATGCGGAATAAATTACCGGCATTGACTTAAGTGAATGATCGCGGCGCGCTATTGGCTTGAGGCAGGGGAGTGCGTTGCTCGTAAACATATAATTTATGTAAGAATGGTGCTGAAACATATAAATTATGTAAGTAGACCATTGCCGCGTGGAAAGCAGGTTTGATTGGCGGATTTTGCTTGTTATACGGGCAGGCAATTTAAACCGCCTGAAATCAAGTGGTTTATATAGGTTTTGCATGAAGGATAAATTATTTATTGGTGAAGCAGAGAGGGAGTCTGATTATGAAGTGGACCGAAAAGGGCGATGAAAATTGATGGCGACCGATCATAATAACAATATCATGATATTGTTATTATGATCGGTCGCCATCAATTTTCATCAAGGGCGATGAAAATTGATGGCGACCGATCATAATAACAATATCATGATATTGTTATTATGATCGGTCGCCATCAATTTTCATC
>NZ_JAPYZZ010000026.1 GCF_027460065.1 Martinezella rhizogenes | reverse complement strand
CGTCATGGGCGCGGCCCTCTCAGCCGGCCGCGCCCATGACGAGGTGGTCGAGATCGAAGCCGAATGGCGCGACGGCGATATCGGCAAGGACCTGAAGCGGGTCAGGAACGTCAAGCCGCTCTGGTCGAAATTCGGCACGGCTCTCGGCGTTGGCCTCGGCGGTCTGGACATGTGGACGAACCAGTTGTTCGGCTTTTCCTTCTTCGGCACGCTGAAGCACGGCAAGACGGATGCGCAGAGCCTCGAGCCGGCTTCGAAGCACAAGCCGATCGCCTATCCGAAACCGGATGGCGTTCTGACCTTCGACCGCCTGTCTTCGGTGTTCCTCTCCTCCACCAATCATGAGGAGGACCAGCCGGTGCATCTTCAGGTGAAGGACATGGAGCTGCAGAAGCGCTCCGAACACGACGTCTATGCCGGCCCCTCGACGCGGTATTGTCCGGCCGGCGTCTATGAGTGGGTGGAGAAGGATGGCGAGGAAGTTTACGTCATCAACGCCCAGAACTGCGTGCATTGCAAGACCTGCGACATCAAGGACCCCAACCAGAACATCAACTGGGTGCCGCCACAGGGTGGCGAGGGGCCGGTCTACGCCAATATGTAGGAGGAGCATATGAAGTATCTGAAGCAGCTTTTTTTGCTTTTAACCGAGGCGATTGTGCGTGTTGATCCACCTGACGGGCGCCGACACGTCGTTGTAATGGGTGGAGCCGCAACCTGGCTCTGGCCGGACTCGGTGAACAGAGAGACGGCCGATAGAACCCGTAGCTAAAGACCGATTTGAGATTGATGCACAGATTTATCCAGCTTTTGTGTCACCTCAATCAGCGAGCCACTTGTTGAAAAGTTTCAGGATTTTGCCTAGCAATTTGTTCCGAAACGGATCTACATGAAACGATGAACAAGCAATATAAAGTATCTGAGCTTTCAGTAGCGACCGGAGTGCCTGCGGCCACACTTCGCTTATGGGAACAGCATGGACTGATTGTTCCTACGCGTACCGCCAGCGGCTATCGGATGTACAGCGATGAAGATTTCGCGCGCGTTCACCAGATTGTTCGTCTTCGATCCGTACAGGGTCTCAACCTCGCAGCAATTAAATCGGCTCTGAACGAATTAGACGAGGGTGCATCCGCTACGCCCGGTGAAGAGACACCAGTTTCACGTCTGGGGTTCGAAATCAGGCGGCTACGGAAGCAAAAGAAATTGACCCTCTCCGCTCTGGCCAAGATGGTTGATGTATCCGTTTCAACGCTGAGCATTCTGGAACGCACCTCTCGTGGTGCAAGTGTCCCATTGTTGCGCGCGGTAGCAGAAGCGCTTGGGGTAACGGTGACGCAGTTGACCGCCGGACCCGTCCAGGCGACGAAGTCAGTCGTTCGAACCGGGGAAGGACGCCAGCTTCCAACCTTGGGGAAAGGTATAATGATCCGCGAGCTCGCGTCAGGACCCCGTATGATGGACTGCCAGGAATGGACATTGTCACCCGGTGCCGGAAGCGAGGGCTTCTATCGGCACGATGGGGAGGAGTTCATTCGGGTGCTTGAGGGCAGCTTCGAAGTGGAGGTCGACGGTCTGGGCATCGCAACACTCAATGAGGGCGACTCCATCTATTTCGAGAGTCATCGAGCGCACTCCTGGCGATCAGTCGGGTTAACGACCTGCCGCCTGATATGGGTGAACACTCCTCCCACATTCTAGCAGGCAAGATGGTTCTTCTGAACAGACCCGGGCGATCACTGATCGCCCGGGTCTGTTGAATTGGGTCACACACTCAGGCAGAGATATTTGATCTCAAGATAGTCCTCGATGCCGTACTTGGAGCCTTCGCGACCTTGGCCCGACTGCTTGACGCCGCCGAAAGGAGCGACCTCAGTGGAAATGAGCCCGGTATTGATGCCGACCATGCCATACTCCAGCGCCTCAGCGACTCGGAACACCTTCGAAAGGTCCTTGGCGTAGAAGTATGAGGCCAGGCCGAACTCTGTAGCATTGGCCATTTCGATCACCTGTTCTTCCGTTTCAAATTTGAACAGCGGTGCGACAGGACCGAAGGTCTCTTCCCTGGCAATCCGCATGTCGGTCGTGACGCCGGTTAATATGGTCGGTTCGAAGAACAGCCCACCCATAGCATTGCGCTTTCCACCGGCAGCGAGCACGGCACCTTTCGCAAGCGCGTCACAAATATGATCTTCGACTTTCGCAAGCGCCTTGTCGGAGATCAACGGCCCCGAGTTTACGCCGGCTTCGAAGCCATCTCCGACCTTCAGCGCAGCCACCTTTACCGCAAGCTTCGCAGCAAAAGCATCGTATACGCCTGCCTGTACGTAAATGCGATTGGCACATACGCAGGTCTGACCATTATTGCGGTATTTTGATACCATTGCGCCGTCAACAGCGGCATCGAGGTCAGCGTCGTCGAAAACAATGAACGGCGCATTACCGCCAAGCTCAAGACCAAGCTTGAGAAGGTTGTCGGCGCCTTGGCGCATCAAGATTTTGCCGACGTTCGTGGAGCCGGTGAAGGTAAGTTTGCGCACCTTGTCATTGCTGCACATTTCCCTCCCGATTGATGCGGAGTCGGTTGACAGAACGACGTTGAAGAGACCTGCGGGTAAGCCTGCCCGCTCGGCGAGGATTGCCATCGCTAGTGCCGAAAGCGGCGTCTCGGCGGCCGGCTTCGACACCATCGCACAACCAGCGGCCAGCGCGGGCGCCAGCTTACGTGCCAGCATTGCGTTTGGAAAATTCCATGGCGTTATAGCGGCTACCACTCCTACAGGCTGCTTTAGCACGATGATGCGCTTATCGGTTTGATGGCCCGGGATCGTGTCTCCGTAGACCCGTTTTGCTTCTTCTCCAAACCATTCCAAATAGGAGGCGCCATAAAGAACCTCCCCGCGAGCTTCTGCGAAAGGCTTGCCCATTTCCGTCGTGAGAATCGTCGCGAGATCATCGGCGTTTGCGACCATCAGATCGTACAGTCGCCGCAGTACGGCTGCGCGCTCTTTTCCAGTTTTGATGGCCCAAGCCTTCTGGGCTCTATAGGCCGCGTCGATAGCACGGCGTGTCTCCGCAGTTCCCATGTTTGGCAGTCTGGCAATCACTTCGCCCGTAGACGGGTTGGTGACGTCGAAGGTCTCGCCGGTATCACTGGCATCGATCCACTGACCATCTATTACGGCTTTATCCGAGAGGAGGCTCTTGTCGCTGAGCTTGGCGAGGAGTTTGACACAGGTTGCCATATTCAAGCCTCCGCAGCGCTTTCACGCAAAGTCGTTTCCAAAATGTCGAGCGCTTCGGCGAAGACCGAATCCTCGATGGTGATCGGCGCCAGGAAGCGTACCACGTTACCGTGCACCCCGCAGGTCAGGAGTATCAGCCCTTTCTCCAAAGCCTTGATGCGAACCTTGTTGGTGAAGTCGGCGTTCGGAGTCGTCGAGCCGGGCATATTGAATTCCACGGCGTTCATAAAGCCTGGACCACGAATATCGGCAATCTGCGGGACAGCGTGCACGAGCGACTGGAGTCGTTGTTTAAGACGCGCGCCGAGCTGCTCTGCGCGGTCGTTGAGGTTCTCCTCGACGATAATATCAAGGACGGCATTTCCGGCGGCAACACCGATCGGGTTCCCGCCGTATGTTCCACCAAGTCCGCCAGGGCCTGGCGCATCCATGATTTCGGCACGGCCGGTCAACGCGGCAATCGGAAATCCGCCTCCAAGCCCTTTCGCCATTGTCGTGATATCGGCTGCGACGCCGTAGTGTTCCATGGCAAAGAGGCGACCGGTGCGGGAGAAACCAGTCTGAACTTCGTCGGCGATCAGCAGAATGCCGTGCTGGTCCGCAATTTCCCGAAGCTTCGTCATGAAGGCTTTCGGAACCTCATAAAAGCCGCCTTCACCCTGGACCGGCTCGATGATGAAAGCCGCAACCCGATTTGGGTCGACGTCGGCCTTGAACAGTTTCTCGAGTACTTGCAGGCTATCGTCGATTGACGTGCCATGAAGTTCCACGGGGAAAGGTACGTGAAATACATCAGGCATCATGGCGCCAAAGCCGGCCTTGTAAGGCACGACTTTGCCCGTGAGAGTCATTCCCATGAATGTGCGGCCGTGAAATCCACCGGTAAATGCAATCACCGCTGAGCGGCCGGTTGCCGCCCGCGCGACCTTTACGGCGTTCTCTACTGCTTCGGCCCCGGTGGTGACAAAGACCGTCTTCTTTTTGAAATTGCCCGGAACCGCGTCGTTCAGTCGCTCCGCAAGTCGGACGTAATTTTCGTAAGGCACGACCTGATGGCAGGTATGGGTGAAGCGATCGAGCTGATCTTTGACAGCCGCGATAACCTTGGGATGCCGATGGCCGGTGTTGACCACCGCGATGCCGGCGGCGAAGTCAATATAGCGGCGCCCCTCGACGTCCCATATCTCCGCGTTCTGCGCCTTCTCTGCATAAATTTGGGTGGTGACCCCTACGCCGCGCGATATTGCATCGCTGCGACGGTTGGAGATGTCGTGGTTTAGCATCAGTAGTCCTCTCGCGTTAACGGGGCGCGCTAATTCTGCCCACGTGCAAAACTCAACATATTTTCTGTAGAGTTTCAATATCAGTGTGTTATTGTTCCTGCAAACAATTTGTCCTGGTCACTCAAGCTCGAAGGAAAATCTCCCATGGAAATGCCCACACAGGCGGACGTCGTAATCGTCGGCGGTGGTATCGCAGGATGCTCGATCGCTTACCATCTGACCAAGCTCGGGATCACTGACGTTGTCCTATGCGAACGGCAGCAGTTGACGAGCGGTACCACCTGGCATGCGGCCGGCCTTGTGACGCAACTACGCGCGACACGGCGCATGACTGAGCTGGCCCAATATACGGGAGAACTGTTCGGTCTTCTAGAAGAGGAGACCGGTCAGGCGACAGGCTTCAAGCAGAACGGTTCTCTACGCCTCGCCAAAACTCAAGCTCGTTACGAAGAGTTGGCCCGTGGCGCGTCCATGGGCAGGAATTTTGGTCTTCCTGTAGAGGCTTTGACCGTCGATCAGATCAAGGAACGCTGGTCACCGATCAACCCTGAGGGTCTCGTGGGAGGCTTCTGGTTCCCGAAGGATGGTCAGGTCAACCCCGCCGACGTGACGATGGCCTATGTCAAAGGCGCCCGGATGGGTGGCGCCAAGATAAAAGAAGGTGTCAAGGTAACGCAGATCCTGACCGAAGGTGGGAAGACGGTCGGCGTGATGACTGACAAGGGCCGGATCTCAGCTAAGAAGGTCGTCATCGCGGGCGGGATGTGGTCGCGCGACCTGGCCGCCGACATTGGCGTGACGATCCCATTGCATGCAGCCGAGCATTTCTATGTTGTAACGGAGGCAATTCCGGGCTTGCCGCGCGATCTGCCGGTCATGTTCACGGCCGACGAATGGAGCTACTACAAGGAAGATGCTGGCAAACTTCTTGTCGGCTTCTTCGAGCCGGGCGCAAAACCCTGGGGGCAGAAGGGCATTTCCGAAAGTTTCTGCTTCGATACGATCCCGGAGGACCTGGATCACATCAGCCCGTATCTCGAGATGGCGATGGAGCGTGTCCCTGTCTTACAGGAGACTGGCATCCAGCTCTTCTTCAATGGGCCGGAAAGCTTCACTCCGGATAACCGTTATCACCTTGGAGAGACGCCGGAGATTGATGGGCTGTTCGCCGCCACGGGCTTCAACTCCGTCGGTATTCTTTCGTCGGGTGGCGTTGGCAAGGCGATGGCTTCTTGGATTGCCGACGGACGTCCGCCTGTCGAATTGCTCGACGTCGACGTTCGCCGTACACAGGCTTTCCAGCGAAACAAGAAGTACCTTGAAGATCGTTCCGTCGAAACGATCGGTTCTTTGTACGACATGCATTGGCCAGGAAAACAGTTCGAAACCGCGCGTGGCGTCCGTCGTTCGCCGTTCCACGATCGCCTGATCTCCTCCGGTGCATTCATGACCGAGCTTGCTGGATGGGAGCGTCCCGGTTTTTATGGGGCCGCCGATGAAATCGAGAACATCGAATACTCGTATTCCAAGCCGAGCTGGTTCGACAACGTTGCGGCTGAATGTGCCAACACCGCGGAGAATGTCTCGCTCTTCGACCACAGCTGCTTCATCAAGTACATGGTCGAGGGTCCCGACGCGTTGAGGGCTCTTAACTGGATCAGCGCCGCCGAGTGCGATGTTCCTATCGGCAAGGTGGTCTACACGCAGTGGCTCAACGAGATGGGCGGCATCGAGGCAGACGTCACCATCACTCGTCTTGCCGAGCAGTCGTATCTCGTCGTGACCGTCGCTGTCTCCCAGCGACGCGATATGGCATGGTTCAAGCGGCGCGTGCCCAAGGACGCCCAAGTTTACATCACCGACGTTACTTCAGGCCTTGCGATGCTGGCGCTTTGGGGTCCGAAGTCGCGCGAACTTTTGTCGCGTGTCTCGCCGGACGACTTCTCGAACGAAGCCTTTCCCTTCGGAACCAGCCGTGAAATCGATCTTGGGTATGCACGTGCGCGCGCCAGCCGTTTGACTTTTGTCGGCGAACTCGGTTTCGAACTGTATATCCCTAGCGAGATGGCTGCCCACGTCTACGATGTTCTGACGGAAGCAGGGCAAGCCCTCGGTCTCAAGAATGCAGGTTTCTTCGCCCTCAATTCAATGCGCATGGAGAAAGGATATCGCCACTGGGGTCATGATATCGGCGAGGAGGACACACCGCTGGAAGGTGGCGTCGGTTTTACGGTCGCACTCGATAAGTCTGGCGGCTTCATCGGCCGCGATGCGCTGGTACGCCAGAAAACCGAAGGTGCGCTGAAGAGGCGGCTCGTACAGGTCAAGGTAACTGCAGGCGACGACGTTCCGCCGATGTTATTCCACTACGAGCCGCTGCTGCGGGACGGGGTTATCGTGGGATCGGTCATGTCTGGCGCATACGGCCACCGTGTGAAAGCATCGCTGGGCCTCGGTTACGTATCAAGTGATGAGGGCGTCACCAAGGAGTGGCTTGCCGGTGGAAAATGGGAGGTCGAGGTCGCGATGAAGCGCTACGCGATCGATATCCAGTTCGGCGCTTGGTACGATCCGCGTGGCGAAAAGGTAAAAGCCTAAAAAACGAAGTCGGGAGATGAGCCATCACCTCCCGACACTATCCCGCGAAACATTTCCCAGTAGGTGCAACCTTGCAGCTTGGCTTGGTCGCTTGAGCCAGCGGTCAAACATCCTGACAAGGCAAAGATGGTCCGCTATCCGAGGAACGGTGAAGCATTCTGCCGTTCCTGCATCCCGGCGCTGGAGCATGTCGGTCTAAACGGAATCGTTGGACATGCTTTATCTCTTTGTTTTATCGCATTTTCCGGACGTAAAACCGCTACGCAGTTTTACTGGAAATGCTCTAAAGGGCCGATCCGCCATTCACACCGAGCACTTGGCCGGTCACATAGCTGGCGTCGTCGGATAGCAGGAATGCGATCACCGACGCGATCTCAGCCGGTTCGGCCTCCCTCCGAAGGGGGATGTTGTCCAGCCAGCCTTTTCGAATATCTTCCGGAACGGCTTCGACCATCGGCGTGGACGTGGTTCCCGGCGCGACAGCGTTGACGCGTATGGCGTTTCTGGCCTGTTCGAACGCGACCGTGCGGGTAAGGCCTACCAATCCCGCCTTGGCAGAGGCATAGTTTGACTGCCCGAAGGCGCCCCAACGGGATTCAGAGGACAGATTTACGATGGCGCCGCCGCGTCCGACCATCAAAGGCACGATCGCCTGGCATCCAAGCCATGCGCCCTTTAAATTGACATCCAGAACCGCGTCCCAGTCATCCTCAGCCATCTTCAGCAAAGACTTGTCGCGCGTTAAGCCTGCGTTGTTCACAAGACCATCGGCGCCGCCGAAGGTCTGCTTGATCTTCGTAGCGGCGTCCTGCCAGCTCTGGCGATCGACGACGTCGAGGGCGACTGCAATCGATTGGCCGAAACTGTTATTGAGTTCGTCGGCGGTCGCCTGTGCGCCTTGAATATTGCGGTCGGCGACAACCACCGTGGCACCTTCTTCAGCAAGACGAATTGCGGTGGCTTTGCCGATGCCTTGCGCGCCGCCAGTGACTATTATGATCTTTCCTTGCAACCCGCGCATCATTGCTCTCCTCCGATAAGGTATTTGTTGTATCCGTCCTGCACGACTTCACCTCGTTGGTTTGTGATGGTCACTTCAACCTCCACCACACCCCGCGCGGGATCCTTCGAACTCGGCCGTTTCGACTTGACGGTGTAACGCTGAGTAATCCGGTCGCCTGGGAACACCGGAAGGAGCATCTTCCGCTGTGTCTCGAGAAATCCGAGTATCTTCCAGGCAGACAATTCGAAGCAGTTGAGGCCTTCGCCAATCGAATGGACGAGTAGTCCATGCGCTATACGCGAGGGAAACTTGGTGTTCTCGCGAACCCATTCCTCATCCATGTGCAGGGGATTGAAATCGCCGCTCAGCCCCGCGAAATTGACAATGTCGGCCTCGGTAATCGTTCGGCCTGCGGACACGTAGACCGCACCTTCAGAGATATCGTTGAATACAGTTTCCATTTCAGGCCTCGACGAAGCACGGCATTTTGACGCCAGGGTGAATTTCGCGGAACACCACCTTTAGCGGCATGTCGCATCGGATATTTTCCACCGGCGTGTCGATCACCCAACTCGTGATGCGTGCGCCCTCTTCAAGGTCAACCAGCGCGATGACGAACGGCGTCATCGATGCGAACTCCTTGTGAATTGATCGATTGACGACGGTGAAGGAGTAGAGGGTCCCTCGGCCAGAGGCCTCGACCCACTCTGGCTCGCGCTCCGGATGCCCGACAACGCGAGCGCGGGGATACATCTGTACCGTGCCGGTGGCTGGATCCTTCTGGACGAGCAGGATGTCGCGCTGTGCGGCAATGAACCAGTGCTCAGAGAGCGCGTTGTGGACGGGATAGACTGGCGTCATGTCGATCATTACTTGCCTCCAAGAATGAGAGTGGCAGTGGCCGAGAGCCATCCCCCCGTGCCGTTGACGAGGCAGAGTTCAGGTGAGCCGAGCTGGAGGCCGGGACTTTCGCCCCGGAGCTGGCGGACCGCCTCGATGATCGCGAACATACCTCTGCGCCCGGCATGGTTCGATGAGAGGCCACCACCATCGGTATTGATGGGAAGCCGCCCATCAGGCCGGATGCCGCCGGCAGCGATGAAGGCACCAACCTCGCCTTTCGGGACAAAGCCAAGCGCTTCCAGCGAAAGGGCGACCGTGATGGTGAAGGAATCGTAGATCTGTGCTACCTTGATGTCGTTCGGCGTCACCCCGGCAGTTTCGAAAGCCCGGCGGCCGGAGTGCGCCGCAACCGTGGTGGTCAAATCCTTCATCTGGTTCATCTGGCCGTGGCTGATTGCTTCGCCGAAACCCAGGATAGAAGGGCCGCCTCGTCGGCTGTCGCGTACCCTCTCCTTGGATGTCACGACGATGGCGCCTCCAGAATCGCTCACGACGCAGCAGTCCAGCTTCCGAAGGGGAGTTGAGATCATTGGAGATGCGAGTACGTCATCGATCGAAATCAAGTCGCGGTACATAGCGTGAGGATTGGGGTTTGCGTAGCGCCGAGCTTGCACCGCGATCTCAGCCAAATGTTCTGGCCGAAGTCCATAATCATGCATGTATCGCGTTGCCGCCAGCGCGTGTGCCGAGATGGTCGAAACACCGTAAGGCACTTCGAATTCACCGGGACCTGTCTGGCCTGTGTTGAAGTCGCTTGCGTTCAGCGGCCACGAGCGCCCGGATGAAGCGTAGCTGACGATCACCGTGTTGCAGAGGCCTGCCTTGATCGCGGCCACCGCGTTGCCGACGTGGCTGAGAGGAGCTGCTCCGCCGATATCCGTGCTGCAGACCCATGAGGGGACGATACCCACGTATTCAGCGATCTCGACCGCATTCAACTGCCAGCCGGCTTCCGAGGGAAATGATGCGGCTGTTGCGAAACCGTCCACGTCCGACAGAGACATTCCGGCGTCGGCGAGGGCCTCGGCGATGACCTCGGCATGGATCTGGTAGGGATGAATCCCAGGCGCCTTTCGACGCGGGGACTCGTACGCGCCCACGATGCACGCGGAGCCGCTTGGGAAACGTTCGGTTGTCATGGGTTAGCTTCTCGCTTTCGTGACAATTCTGCTGGATGTGAAGGATTTGACTGCGATGATGATCGTCCCGATAAACACAGGTGCGATCACGACTGTGGCGACAGCAGACACTGCAGGGGTTATTCCGCTCTTCAGGAACGAATAGATCGTTACCGGAAGGGTCTTATCGAGCCCGGTCTGGAACATGGCCAGTACGGCCTCGTCCCACGATGTCACGAAGGATATTAGGAATGCTCCGACGAGTGCGGGCATGACGATTGGCACGACAACGTTCCAGAAAGCGCGTCCGTTGCTGGCTCCCATGGTCCAAGCAGCCTGTTCTATCGAGACGTCCACTGCCGCAAGGGCGTTGGCAAGAATGAGAAAGACCAGGGGAAGACACAGCACCGAATGAGCGATGACCAGGCCGACGTCGGTTCCGATGAGGCCAAGTCGTCCTTGAACGTCGTAGATACCAATACCCAGCAAGATGACCGGAACGATCAGCGGCATTATCGCCCCTACCTGAATGACTGATTTCAGCATCATGGACTTCGAGCGAGTGCCGACACGCGCTAGCGCTAGGCCACACAGGGTTGCGCATACCGCGGTCATTACGCCGACACGTACGCTCTTGATGAAGGCATCGATCCATATCGGCGAGGTGAGGGCTTCGATGAACCACTTCGTGCTGAAGCCTACCGGAGGAAACTGGATTTGCGTCGTCTCGGTGACTGATGTCGGAATGACGACAAGCAGCGGGAGGATAAGCAGGATCAGATCGAAGACCAGAACGGTGACGCAGAGGGCAGTGACCGGCGTGGGGCGCAGTGGATCGCGTGCGGTTGCGCCGCGCGAGCCTTGCTGGACTGGCGAAAGCATGCCCCTGCCGCCAATCTTGAGCGCCAGCATATAGCCGACCACGGATACCGCAAGCAGCAGAATACCCATGGCCGCAGCCTTGCCCCATTGATAGTTTTGCACCTGTTGCTGGATAAAGATGGGGATTGTCAGGTTATGCGGGCCGCCCAGGATGGCTGGCGTGAGAAAGAAGCCTAGACCTAGAACGAAGACCAGCACGCTGCCGCCAAGAAGCGCGGGCCGAACCTGCGGGAAATAGATGTCAAGGAATACTCGCCGTTCCGACGCGCCCATTGTGCGGGCAGCGGTGAGAAGGGAGGTGTCGATCGACATCATCGCCGAGACCAGGATCAGGATCAGGTATGGCAGCAGATACGCGACCATCCCCAGGATAGTTGCAAATGTATTGTATAGCAGAGGCAAGGGACCTATCCCGAATATGCCTGCCAAGGAATTGACAATGCCCTGCTGGCCGAGGATCGTCGTGAACGCGAAGAGGCGAACGATAATCGAAACCCAGAATGGCATCAGCACCAGCACCAGCATCAATGACGATGTTTTCCTGGAAAGTCGCGAGATCACGTATGCCGCCGGGAAGGCGAGCAGCACCGTTACGATCATCGATACGAAAGCTAGCATCACACTGTGCAACGCCACCTGACGAAGCAGGTCGTCTTGAACGATCGCGGTATAGTGACCGAAATAGAGCGGGTCGGTGAAGTTAGATCGGCCTTTCTCATGCAGGCTGCGCATGATGATCGTCACGAGCGGCCATCCCAGCGAGACCGCGAGAATGAGAACGGCTGGGAAAAGCAGAACGAGACCTGCTGAGAAGCGCCCCAACGGCTGCTTTCTCCCGACGGGCGAGGTGACGGGCACATAGCTCATGTGGTTCGTCCCTCCATTGGCATACCGTAGTAGAGCGCGAGGAGGCGTGCGAGATACTTGCGGGTGTCGCGCGGGTCGATCATTTCCTCGGCCCCGAACTTCTCAACGGCCCGCCAGATAGACGTCTGCTCCTCGAAACGCTTTGTGAGCTTTTCCTTAAGCGCAGCGCGTTCGTCGGCTGGCGCAGCGTCGAGCTCTGCTCGGAAAGCTGCCTCGACGCCGCCTTCGATGGGCATGTCGCCCCATGCGGCGCTTGGCCAGATCAAGCGGAGGCTGAGCGGATTGCGGCTTCCCGTGGCTACGCCGCCGAGACCAAAAGAGCGCCGGATCTGAACTGTGATGACCGGTACCTTTGCTTGCTGAATTGCACGCAACGCCATTGCACCGAAGGTGAGCACGCCTGCTTCCTCGGCTTTCGGGCCGACCAGGAATCCTGGCACGTCGACGAGGTAGGCAATTGGGATGTGGAACCGGTCACAAAGCTCGACAAATTTGGCTTGCTTCAGCGATGACTGGACATCCAGCGATCCGGCGACGAAGCGGGCGTCAGAAGCCAGAATGCCAACCGTCCGGCCTTCGATACGCGCAAAACCGGTCCTAAGCGAACGGCCGTAGTCCGGCGCGATCTCGAAGAAGCTGCCTTGGTCGGCGACACAACGGATCAGCTTGTGGACGTCATATGCCCGTCTCAGGCTCGGCGAAACGATCGAGAACAGGTCGTTCTGGTCTCCCGCCGTCCAATCCTCAATAACTTTCGGGCGACGGCTCACGTTGTCAGGCAGGAAATCGAGGACTTGTCGTATCTGAGCAAGCGCCCCGTCCTCATTCTCTGCAGCATTGTCGATCAGGCCGGACGCGCGCGTGTGGACGGCAGTCCCCCCGAGGGCGAATTTATCGATCTCCAGTCCCAGAGCCTGTTTCACGACCGGTGGCCCGCCGGCGAATAGGCAGCCGTTATCAGACGTCATCACCGAAAAGTGTGAAATGTGTGCGCGGGCTGCGGAGCTGCCCGCTGTCGGGCCAAGAACTGCTGCCAGCACGGGGACGTGCTGAAGCAGGTCGAACATCGGAAATGTCGGATTTGCGGACTGCAGTTCAGGATAGCCGATCGCGTCCTGGAGAAGGATGGAGCCGCCAACGCCGTTAATCAGCATTACGAGCGGGATTTTGTAGCCAAGAGCGAACTCCTCGATGAAGCCACCCCATCCGCCCTTGTAGCGCGCCAGATGAACGCCGGTGCCGCCACCTTCGACACTGTAGTCTTCGGCACCGATCGCAACCGGGCGACCATCGATCTCGCATAGGCCGCAGACGAAAGTCGAGGCGAGGGGAGAACCGTCTTCCGTCGGCGTGGTCACGAAAGTACCGATTTCGAGGAACGTGTCCGGATCAGCAAGCTTGGCGATCCTCTCACGGGCGGTCGAGCGGCCATAGCGATGTTCGCGTGCGATGCGGTCTGGGCCGCTCGATGCAAGCGCGACCTCGCGCCTACGGTCCAGTTCCTCCAACAAAGCCTGCCATTCGGGGCTAACATTCTGGGTCATTGGATACTCCTCAGACTTTCACGAGCTCGGCGCAGATCTTGGCGAGCTCCGTCTTGTCGATCTTGGTTGCGTTGCGAATTGGAAAGTTTTCAACGAAGAGGATGTGCCGCGGCTTCTTGTATGAAGCCAGCTGCGTCAAGAGGAACGCCATGATTTCGGCTCCCGATCCGGTCACGTCCTTGTTTCGTGGAACAATTGCTGCGCACACGACCTCGGTAAATTCGGGGTCAGGGAGACCTACGACGGCAACGTCGAGGACCGTCGGATGCTGACGGATCACGTTCTCGATTTCGGCCGGATAGATGTTCTGGCCCTTCGATATGATGACATCCTTGCTACGGCCGACAATGGAGATCCATCCGTCCTCGTCGATGGTTGCGAGGTCCCCTATTTTCAGCCAGCCTTCGGATACGGTCTCGGCGTCGAGTTGCGGAGCGTTCCAATAATTGCGCATCACCGACGGGCCGGCAGTCCAAACGTCTCCGACCCCCCCGATGGGGACATCCTTACCATCGGCGTCGAGCAGTCGGATTGACTGACCTGGAGAGCAACGTCCGACTGAGCCGGGATGAAGCTCTATGTCGTCGCCCTCGATCAAGGTCGGCAGACCCGATTCAGTCGAACCGTACGCGATAGCGAGGTCGATGTGTGGCCAGCGACGTCGTACTTCCGCCATTAGAGCTGGCGGGCAGTTTTCGCCGCCGGTGTACCACCACTTCATCGACTGAAACGGCAGCGGATCGCGCTCGTCGGCGTCGATCATGTTCGGGTACATTGAGGGGAAGATGAGCGAGTGCGTGACACTCCACTTCTTGACAAACTCTCCTAGCCGTTCAGCACTCCACCCGCGGCTCGGCATGATGGCGACCGTGCCCCCAACGAGGAATGTCGGTATGGAGCTCTCGTTTAACGCTGCGGTGTTGTACATCGGCGCGTTGAGGAGCATCACGGCACTTTGGTCGAGATGACGGAAAAGACTGGCCTGCTGCATCGCGCACCACATCACCGCCAATGATCGCATCACCACGCCTTTAGGCTTCCCGGTCGTGCCTGACGTATACATGATCATCTGGGTGTCATGGGGTATCGTCGAAGGAAGGGGCGCACACTCGTCAGTGAGAGCTTCATATTCGATGCCGCCGGAAGCAGCCTCGAGCGTCACGATCTGCGGTGCAGCCGTGAGAGCGTCCATCGCTTGAGCCGCCACCCTCGCAGTCTCGGTTTCCACGAAGAATGCCTTCGCCTCGCTGTCCTCGAGGATCAAGGCGACCTCGCTCGACGTCAGACGAAAACTTACCGGAACGAATACGAGGCCGGCAAACGCACAGGCGAAGTAAAGTTCGAATATCTCGCCTCGATTGAAGAGCATTGAGGCAACGCGGTCACCAGTCTGCAGGCCCATCTCCCGGAGCGCGCCGGCCAGTCGGCGCGCTCTTGATCGCAACTGCTTGTAAGTCAGCGATCCATGCTCCCAGATGAGAGCCGTCTTGTCCGGCTGATGCAGAACCTGCGGACCTGCATCTCCGAGAATAGAGGATACGGTCCACCCGAGGGTAGATGAATTCACGTACGACATGTGCGTTCCCAGTTTGGTTTATTCTCGTCCGCTACGCGGATGCATATTGGGAGGGCGGCGTCGGCTCGCCCTTTTCGCCCGGCGGTTCGCTCGCCAGGCGTCTGATCCAGTATCGAATGGGCGATTGCTCCCGCAATTGCATCATAACTCCTGGATCGAGCAGGGAGTGGATGCTCAAACCGTCGGCAAGCCCGACGAGGTCGGCGGCGACGCGCTTCGGGTCGAGATCTGGCGGCAGGTCGCCGTGGGCCTGTGCCTGGCGGATGGCCCGCGTCGCCGACTTTCGCCACCCGAGAAGGTAGCTCTCGAGTTCCTGGCGCAGATCTTCTTCCGTCATTCCCTCAGCGTAGAAGAAAAAGAATATCCGGCAGAGAGCGAGGCGTCGCTTGTCAAGCGGGATACTGCCTTCCAGAATTTGCTCAAGGGCAGCGATGCCCTCAAGCGTATTTATGACGCGTGTGTTATGTTCGGCAAGAATCTCGGCAGCCCTTCTAAGGCCTCCCAGCAGCAGGTCCTTCCGGTTCGTGAAGTAGTGTCCGATGACGCCGGTGGACCAGCCCGAACGATCTGCAACCTCTCGGATGGTGGCGGCGGAAATTCCGGCCCCCGAGACGATGTCTAGCAGGACATCGCAGATTTGCTTACGACGTTCGTTATGATCCACCAAGCGAGGCATATCGGACTTTCTCTTAGTTGAGGGCGACCCAACGGTTGAAGCGATCGACTACGTTCGTGATGTTTTTGGCGTAGTAGTCGGCATTTTCTTCAATCGCCTGCTTAGCATTATCGCCTGCTACGATCCATGGGGCGAGATCTTCGCCGTATGCGGTACTGTCGAGCCCGACGATGTCGGTCGTGTAGGTGATCCCCTTGACCAATGCCTTCTGGCCTTCGGTGTCCCCAATGAAGTGGGCGATCATCGCTTGTCCCGCAACCGCGTTCGGCGCGCCGTTTGGCACAGCGTACACAGCCTGCGAGTACAGTGAATTCTCCCAAGCGATTGCCAGCGGCGCCTTGTCGTTCGTGACCGCCCCATAAACGCGGCCGCTCCACGCGATGCCCATTGCACATTCGCCGCTCGAAAGCAGTCGGATGGCATCGTCACCGTTCGACCACCAGAGGATATCGGACTTGATGCTGTCGAGTTTGGTGAAAGCCTTGTCCAGATCGAGCGGGTAAAGTTTGTCGCGAGTTATACCGTCCGCCAGCAGAGCCGATTCGAGCACGCCGCCGAACTGCGGGTACTTGAAGAGGCAGCGCTTGCCGGGATAGCGCTTGACGTCGAAGATGTCGGCAATGCTCTTCGGTGCGCTGTCCTTGAACTTGTCCTTGTTATAGGTAAAGACGATGCCGTATCGCAGGACATCGACGCCGTAGTCGTCGTGCGCCGTGGGATTGATCCTCTTGAAGTCGACGATCGAGGGATCAAGCTTCTGCAGATACCCGGCGTCACGTGCCTTGATGAAGTCGCCCTTGGTGGGGAATTCGATCATGCTCCACGGAATGCTGGCGCCGCTGTCCATCGCGGCAAAGAATTTGGTCATGTCGGAGTTGAAATCTCCCTTGACCTGAACGCCGGTCTCAGCGACGAAATCCTTGATCACGGTCTGTTCGCGAGTGCGAGTGGTGGCGCCGCCCGAAGCGTCGTGCCAGACAAGCTCTCCCGATATTTTAGCTTTGACATCTGCGGGCAGAATGTCCGCCGCCATAGCAGCGGCGGCGACCGAAAGCGTTGCGAGTGCTCCGAGCGCTATTGCGGCTGTCTTGTTAGTCCCGTTCCCCATTGCACTGTCCTTCCTTTTTACCTGGACGTTACATAACAACTGTAACAAAAAGATTCGGGACCGCAAGGCTTGATCAACTTTTTTTATTACAACGGTCTTGATAAAAAAGCGGTCACGGCCCTAAGATGACCTCAATGGCCGCCGCCGGAGCGGCCCGGACGCTCCGGCGAGGCAGAGATAAAAAGGGAACTGCACGATGAAGATACAGCGCGTTGAAGTGGCGAGGAGTAGCGCCGGGGAGGGCAATGGCAATCGCGCCAATGGCATCGACGTCACGGGCGTGGAAGTGCGCTTTGCAAACGGCTTCTATGGATTGAAGCAATCGAGCCTCAAGATCGAACCAGGTTCTTTCTGTACGTTGCTTGGCCCCTCAGGGTCGGGGAAAACAACGCTTCTTCGAACGATCGCTGGTCTTTTGACCCCCAGTTCGGGAAAGATTTCCATCGGTTCCAACGAGGTGACAAATCTTCCCGTTCAGGCACGTAATATCGGCTTCGTGTTTCAGAATTACGCTCTGTTCCCTCACATGACCGTGGCCCAGAACATCGAATATCCGCTCAAGCTCCATAAATGGCCACAGGACGACCGCCGAAGGCGCGTCCACGAAATCCTTGAGCTGATCGAGCTGCCACATGCCGCTGATCGAGCGATAGGTGAGCTGAGTGGCGGACAGCAGCAGCGGGTCGCTATCGGTCGTGCTCTCGTCTACCATCCCGCGCTCTTGCTATTGGACGAGCCGATGGGGGCACTTGATCGACGCCTTCGTCAACAACTCGGTGCGGACCTTCGTGAAATCCAGCAACGGACAGGCATCACGACAGTCTACGTGACCCATGATCAAGAGGAGGCGTTCATCCTTTCCGACAAGGTCGCGATCATGGATGGTGGCGAAATTCTTCAGTACGACACGCCGTCGGAACTCTATTTCCGGCCGAATTCTCGGTTCGTTGCCCGGTTTCTCGGAGAGGCCAATATTGTCGAGGTGACGAAGCTCGAAACGGCGCCCGACGGCAGGATGAAGGTGACGACTCGCATCGGTAGCATTCTCTTGAAATCTTCCGCTTTCCAATTTCTCCAAGGCGCACCTCATTCTGTCGTTCTGCGGCCAGAAGATCTAATTTTGAAGCCATCAAACCAGGCAGGCCCGGAACAGGCGACGCCGATTCCGGTAAAGATTGTGAAGGAGCTCTTTCTGGGGAGCCGCTGCGTCGTGACCGTGTCGGACCCCTCAGGCGATACGCTCCTTGTCGAATGCACCAAGTCGCAGATCCCACCGCAAGGCAGCGACGTGTGGCTGACGTGGAATCTGGCATCGGCAGTGCTCATTGATCGCTAGTTCGGGAGGACGAAATGAAGAAGATACTGATTGCAAACCGTGGCGAGATCGCCCTGCGTATTGTACGTGCGTGCCGCGACGGGGGATACAGATCCATAGCTGTGGCTTCGGAAGCCGACATGCAATCCATGCATGCCCGTGCAGCGGATGAAGTCCATGCGCTGAAGGGAAACTCGCCCCTAGAGACCTATCTGAACCAGCGGGCAATTCTCGATATCGCCGTGAAAAGCGGTGCCGACGCGGTGCATCCTGGGTACGGCCTCCTGTCTGAAAATGAGACCTTCGCGGCAGCAGTGGAAGCTGCTGGCCTTGTCTGGATTGGCCCTTCGGCACATGCAATAAGCCAGCTCGGTGACAAGGTGAAAGCCCGCGCTATAGCCCGAAAGGTTGGCGCACCGCTTCTACCGTCACTCGACGACGGTGGAACCTCTCGCGAGAATGCACGGGAGTTCGCAGAGAAGCACGGGCTGCCGGTTATCATCAAGGCCCAAAACGGCGGTGGCGGGCGGGGAATGCGTATCGTCAGGGAGTTGAGCGAGTTGGAGCCGATGATGGCGGCCGCTGAGCGCGAAGCGGGGCTGGCGTTTGGGCGGCCAGAATGCTTTGTGGAAGTTTATGCCGAAAACGCCAGGCACGTCGAAACGCAATGTCTGGCGGATAAACATGGAAATGTCGCCGTCCTCTCTACGCGCGACTGCACGCTCCAGCGCCGGCAGCAGAAGCTTGTAGAAGAAGCTCCCGCCCCGTTCTTAGATGATGATCAGTTAGAGCAGCTAAAGAGGGCTTCGGTCGGCATTCTCATGGAGGTTGGATATTGCGGCGCCGCCACGTGTGAATTTCTAGTGACAGAGAAGGGCGAGATTTATTTCCTGGAGGTGAACACCCGCGTTCAGGTCGAACATCCGGTCACTGAGGAAGTGACGGGTATCGACATTATCAGGGAGATGTTCAGTATCGCCGAAGGGAACCCGTTGCCGTTCTCGGACATGTTCGTGAGGGGACATTCCATCGAATTCCGTATCAACGCCGAAGACCCATGGGCTGATTTTCTCCCAGTCCCCGGGAAGATCAAAAGGATGCTGTTGCCAGGAGGTCCAGGTGTACGTCTGGACTTCGGATATGTTGAGGGCGACACGATCCCACCCTATTACGATTCTCTCATCGGCAAGCTGATCGTGACCGGTCGAGATCGCAAGCAGGCTATTGAGCGAGCTGCGCGCGCCCTCAACGAGTTTTCGCTCGAAGGTGTCAAAACGGTGGTTCCGCTTCATCGCGCGATTATTCAGCGACCGGAATTCGCTGCTGAGCGGCGTGAAGATTTCGGGGTTTATACTCGTTGGATCGACGTTGAAATGCAGAGACTCTCCGAGGAAGCTGTTGCCCTTCAGGCAGAACCTGTCACGGTGAAATCCTTGGCCGAAGTCACATCCTTGGTACTTGCCGAGGAGATCCGTGAGGTCCCGACATATCGTGCCGGCATTAAGGCTCCCCTCTCAGGCCTCGTACTCGAGCTTTGCGTAAATGAAGGCGACAAGATTGCTTGCGGTGACATTGTGGCAGTCATGGAATCTATGAAGATGGAGCAGTCGATAGTCGCTGAAGAAAGCGGGGTCGTGACAAAAATCAACGCCGCCAAAGGCGCATTCATTGAAATGGGTGACGATTTGATGGGGATCGATTGAGATGCCAGTCCTGACTTTTGAAGCGACGGCCGCTGACGATCGACCGCAGGAGAATGCTCTTTTGACGCTCGAGACAGTCGTCGAAGGGCAATGGATCGACTACAACGGGCACATGACGGAGTGGCAATACTATAAACTGCTGGCTGATGCAGGTGAGAACTATCTGCGTGCAATGGGCTTTACCGAAGAATACCGGCTTAAGGGCTTCAGCTTCTTTTCCGTAGAGGGACACCTTCGAAATCTAAGGGAGTGCCGCCACGGGACACCACTGCGCATCTACACGGAAACGATTGGTTTCGATGATCTCCGGCTCCATATCTATCAGTATGTCCTGGACGATACGAGAGGCTTGGTCCTAGCTACCGGTGAACATATGATGGTGCATGTAGACACGGGTACGCGTAGCGCAGTTCCGGTGGGTGATTACATGAGAGGCTGCCTCCGAAGCGCTTTGGAGAAATGGCGACCACTCAATATGCCGAAGGGTCTTCACGCATCAATTACTCCAGTTAAGGACGCAACGCCTTCGCTCATCAAGTCATAATAGCCCACGGAATTCAGCAACGTCAGAGCCTCTCGAGCGTGCTTCGTACGACGCGCGATCCTCTTGAACGTTCTCCTGCTGAAAAGCCTTGCTATTGTCGATGGGTGCGTTTTCAAACGACATGATGTCGTGAAGGTCAAGGTGCATGAGGAATAGCGAACATCAATGCCCCTTAACTCGCATTCGCGCGCGCTGAACCGCGTGCCACATACGCCATGAAGCCGTACCGCGAGAATTCCATCAGACCGGTGGCCAAGAGTTCGATTCCGCTTCCGAGCGTAGAAATACAACTTTGCCCGCTGAAGCGTGCCTACAACTGTCCTGCCCGGTACTGGTCAACGAGGTTGCGACAGGCGCGGATTGTCAGAGCCATGACTGTTAGGGTCGTACCGGCGATGCCGCTGCCGGGAAAGGCGCTGGCATCAGTGACGATGAGGTTCGGCACATCCCAGAGTTGATTGTAGGGATTGAGCACCGAAGCTTCCGGGGTTTCACCCATGCGTGCGCCGCCCGTTTCATGGATTGCCGCGCCCATGCACATGGTCTTGCGGAACCAGCTGCGGAACATGAAGCGGCTGAAGGCGTCGGCCTCGGGAAAAGCGCCCTTGCCCATCTCCTTGAGGCCGGTGGGCGAACCGATGAATTCAAGATCGCCGCCGACTTCCCTGATCATGGCGGTCAGCGTTTCCTCCTGGCGGCGAAGCAACTCCTGCTCCTCCGCCTGCATGACGCAGCGGATATGCGGCACAGGAATGTCCCAGGCGTCCTTACGCCTGACATCGAGCGTGATGCGATTGTCGGCATAGGGTAGCATGCGACCGAAGCCGAAGAAGGCGAGACGCGCGTCAGTGTGGCCGGAGACCGGCGTCCGGCCGACGCTACCCTGGTAGTCGAAATCGCCACGGGCAGCGTCGCCCTCGCCGAAGCGGGGTATGAATATCCCGCCCGATGGATTGTAGAACGGATCTGTCGGAGCGGAGCCATCGGAAGCCCAACCCTGCGCCTTCGAAAAGGAACCGAAGGCGAGGCACGGAAGCTGATCCATGAAATAGCGGCCAAGTGCACCCGAGGTGTTGCCGAGCCCATCGGGATGTCTTGCCGAAGCCGAATTCAAGAGCAGCCGTACGCTCTCTATCGGCGAGGCGGAGAGAACCACGATCGCGGCGCGTGCCGCCGATACTTGTCCGGTATTGCGATCAATGAATTCTGCGCCGGTGGCACGTCCGGTTTTCCCGTCCGTGGTGATGCGGCGAACGACGGCATCGTAGCGGACTGTCAGCCTGCTGGTGGCCTTGGCTTCCCGCAGCGGTCGCGGCATGCGTTCGGCATCCGGCGCGATGTAGCGCCAGGAGACGACGTGCCTTTCCGGCCAGCGGCTTTCGACCGCCTGTTTGAAGATCTGTTCGGCGGGCGTCAGGCTTGCCGGTTTGGCATAGACGCCGTCCGGCAGCGTCGACACATCATCTTGGTTGCCGTAGAGCCCGAGATAGGTCTCCACTTCGTCGTAGAAAGGTGCGAGCTCGTCATAGGAGACCGGCCAGTCAACACCCTTTCCCGCGCGTGATCGGATCTTGAAATCGTCATCGGTCCAGCGCAGCAGCACGCGGCCAAAACTGTGGAGGCGTCCGCCGCCCTGGCGACCGCGGATCCAGAGGAATGGCTCGCCCTTCGGCGTCGTATAGGGGTTCTTGCGGTCGTTGACGAAGAAATGGCTGAAGCGCTCGGTAAAAAACGCCGCCCGCGCCTGGATCGGCTGGCCCTTGATCGTCGCCCGCGCGCGCTCCCAGATATTGATGCTGCCAGCGGGCGCCTTCTTGCGCGCGGGATCGAAATCCTTCGGCCCGACAGCGGGGCCGGCCTCAAGAAGCAGCACCGAAAGTCCCTGCGCCGTCAGTTCTTTGACCGCGAAGGAACCCGCCGCGCCGGAGCCGATCACCAGTGCATCATACACAATCTCAGACATTTCCAAATCCTGTCCTGGTGCAATTGCTCAAAACCGCGCGCAACGCGCCGGCAATTGCGGGAAAACAAAGGGACGAGGCATCACAGCCGCGATCCGTCAGCGCCGAAGAGCGACGCCTTGGCGATATCGAGCCCAGGAGCCACGGCGTCGCTCGGCTGCAGGATGACGTCGCCCATCAGTCTTAGCGAGAGACTTTGATCCGCCCAGTCAAACCAAACGACGGCGTCCGAACCCATCGGCTCGACGACGGAAACACGGCCGGGAATGATGGGCAGGCTGCTTGCCGCCCCATCGGGTACAAGATGCTCAGGGCGAAAGCCGAGCGTTGCCGGTCCTTCCGCCGCGCCTGCGCTAAAGGAATAGCCGGAGAGATCGACGGCGAGCCCCTTGCTCAGGAAGACCGGCGAGGCGGCGGCGCACTCGATCATGCCCTCGATGAAATTCATTGCCGGCGCGCCGATGAAACCGGCAACGAAGAGATTGGCTGGACGGTGATAGATCTCGGCCGGCGAAGCGAGCTGCTGGATCACGCCATCGCGCATGATGGCGATACGATCGGCAAGCGTCAGCGCCTCGACCTGATCATGGGTCACGTAGATCATGGTGTTGCCGAGGCGCTGATGCAGCTTCTTTATCTCGACGCGCAATTCGTTGCGCAGCTTGGCATCGAGGTTCGACAGCGGTTCGTCGAAAAGGAAAACATCGACTTCGCGCACCAGCGCCCGGCCGATGGCGACGCGCTGGCGCTGACCGCCGGACAACTCGGCAGGGCGCCTGTCGAGCAGCGCGTCGAGATGGAGTAGCGCGGCCGTGCGGCCGACGCGGGCCTCGATCTCGGGTTTCGGCAGACCGGCGACGCGAAGGCCAAAGGACAGGTTCTTGCGGACCGACATGCGTGGATAGAGCGCGTAGGACTGAAAGACCATGCCGATGCCGCGGTCCTTCGGCTCCTCCCAGCTGACGTTCTTGCCTGAGATCCACACCTCGCCCGAGGTGATGTCCTGAAGGCCGGCAATGGCGCTCAAAAGAGTTGACTTGCCGCAGCCGGAAGGACCGAGCAGGACCAGGAATTCTCGGGGAGCGATATCGATCGACAGCTTCTCGATCACTGTATGGTCGCCATAGGCGATCTTCAGATCCTTGACGGAGACGGCAGATTGCATGGAAGCATTACCCCTTTACTGCGCCAGCCGCGATACCGCGCACGAACCAGCGGCCGGACAGGAAATAGATGGCGAGCGGAATGATCGCGGTCAGGATTGTCGCCGCCATGTTGACGTTGTAGGTCCGCTCGCCCATCGTGGTGTTGACGATATTGTTGAGTTGCACGGTCATAGGCAGGTTGTCACGCCCGGCAAAAACAAGACCAAGCAGGAAATCGTTCCAGATGCCGGTGAACTGAAGCATAGAGACCACGGCCACCATCGGTACGGCGATCGGCAGCATGATCTCGAAAAAGATGCGCCAGAAGCCGGCGCCGTCGACGCGAGCCGCCTTGCAGAGCTCCTCCGGCACGCTGACGAAATAATTGCGGAAGAGCAGCGTCACCAGCGGCAGGCCGAAGATGACATGCACGAAAATGATGCCGGCAAGCGAATTGTATAGGTCGATATTCGCCATCACCCGGACCATCGGATAGAGGAAGATCTGGTAGGGGATGAGGCCGCCGGCCATCAGCAGGCCGAAGAGCAGATTTGCCCCGCGCGGCCGCCAGAGCGACAGCGCGTAGCCGTTGACGGCGCCGATAAAGACCGAGAGCGTCACCGCGGGAAGGGTGATCGCCACCGAATTCCAGAAGCCGCTGCGAATGCCGACACAGACGGTCCCCATGCATGCGCCCGACCAGGCGGTCGTCCAGGCGGAAAAATCGAGCGCCGCCGGCAAGGCGAATATCTGCCCGAGCCGGATTTCCTCCATCGACTTCAGCGAGGTGACGACCATGGTGTAAAACGGCAGAAGAAAGAAAAGTGCGGCAACGACCAGGAAGGCATAGAGGCCGATGCGCCCGGCAGTGATCTGTGCCGGCTTCGGGCCGTTTGGATGAGGACCGGCCATCACGCGGCTCCCTTCGCTCTGTAGCGCATGTGCATGACGTAGCGAAACGGTGCTACTGCGATGATCACACCGAGGACAAGCACCGTCGCGCCGGCGGTGGCGAGGCCGAGGTTCTGGCGACCAAACAAATTATCCATGATGAATTTCGCTGGCACCTCCGTCGCATTGCCGGGGCCGCCATTAGTCATGGCGACGACGATGTCGTATGTCTTTATCACCCCCATGGCGAGCAGCATGCCGGCTGCCGCCAGCGCCGGCCCGAGCTGCGGTAGAACGATCGAGACATAGATCCGCCAGACGGGAATGCCGTCTATCCGCGCCGCCTTCCATTGCTCGCCTTCGATACCGCGCATGCCGGCGAGCGCAATGACCATCACCAGCCCAGCGCCCTGCCATACGCCGGCAAGCACCAGCGCATAGATCGCCATGTCACGATTGACCACCCAGTCGAGGACAAAACTCTCCCAGCCGAGCGACCGCACGCTCGCCTGGATACCGAGCGTCGGATTGAGCATCCATTGCCAGATCAGCCCGGTTACCACGAATGACATGGCGTAGGGATAAAGAAATATGGTTCTGAAGGCGCTTTCAAAGCGGATTTTCCGGTCCAGCGCCGCGGCCAGCAGGAAGCCAAGCAAAAGGCAGCCCGCGACGTAGAGCACGCCGAAGATCAACACGTTTTGCAGCGATGCAAGCCACTTGGCGGAAGCAAACAGCTTAGAATACTGGGCAAAGCCGACATAGGTTGAAGACGGAAAGAGCGTCGAGTTGGTGAAGGACAGGCGGATCGACCAGACCATGGTGCCGACGAAGACCATGAGCGCGACGAACCAAGTCGGCAGCAGGGCGATCGTGGCGGAAAGATTGGGTTTGCGTTTGATGGGCATCGACCAACTCGTTGACGGATGAAAAGCGGGGGCATGCGCCGCCGCGCATCGCGGTCGGCAATGCGGCGTCGGATCAAGCCGACGCCGCAGGCGCTGCTCTACTCGAAGACGGCGAAGAAACTCTCGGCCGCAGAGGCCGCATCATTCGAACCACCGCTCCAGTATTCATCGATGAAATCGTCGAGCGCACCGACCTGCTGGGGAGTAAGCACGATCGCCTGATCCGGGACAATCGCACCTGCAGCCATCAGTTCGACACCCTTCTGCGCGCAGACATCCAGCTTCGACTTGTCGACGTCTATGCGCATCGGAACCGAACCCTTCTTCAAGGCGAAATCGACCTGCACCTGCTGATCCATGACGACTTCGGCGAGAAGTTTCTGCGCTTTGTCGGTCGCTGCATTGCCGGTCTTCGGGAACCAGAGGGAATCGGCGATGTAGACCATGCCTTTGGATTCCGGCACGATCATGCAGCCATAGTCCTTGCCCGGCTCCTTGCCGGCGACGGTGAATTCGCCCTTCGCCCAGTCACCCATGAACTGCACGCCGGCCTTGGCGGTGATCAGCATGGCCGTCGCGTCGTTCCAGTTGCGGCCGGCGGCACCCGCATCGACGTAGCCGCGCAGCTTGCCGAGAATTTCGAAGGTCTTCTTCACGCCGTTAGTGGAGGCCTGGCTCTTGTCCTTGCCGACATAGATATTCAGGAAGCCGTCGATTCCGACCTGCGAGAGTAGGATCATGTTGAAGACCTTGGTCTGCTGCCAGGGCTGGCCGCCCCAAGCAACCGGAACGATGCCTGCAGCCTTCAATTTGTCTAAGTCGGCGAAGAACTCGTCCCAGGTCTTGGGCTCCTCGGCGATGCCGGCCTTCCCGAAGGCTTCCTTGGAATAAAAGACCCAGCTTTCGCCATGGGCGCCGGTCGGCGCGAGATAGACCTTGCCGTCATAAGAGATGAGGTCATGGACCGATTTCGGCAGGACGTTGCCCCATTTGCCGACATCAGCGACGCCGTCGATCGGATTGAACAGGCCCTGGTTGATGAAATCTGTGGCCGCAAGACCGATGACGCCCTGTTTGGCGCTTGGCGGATCACCGGCGACGACTCGGTTCTGGAAGGCGGCGTCGGCGGCGCCGAAGCCGGCAATCGAGGAATCCTTCCAGACACCGCCTCGCTTTTCGAATTCGGTCTTGATGACGTTGAGGGCTGCCGCTTCGCCGCCCGACGTCCAGGACGACATGATCTCGATTGTCGGCTTGTCCTCAGCGCGTGCCGAAGCGAAGAGACCGGCGAATGCCACACCGGTAAGAAAAAGCTTCATCATGGTCTTCATTGTTCCGCCTCTTGAAAATGCCCTCTTTTTGGGGCGTTCATTGTCTTGGGAAGAATTGTCAGCGATAGATCGGCAGGAGTGCCTGCCGGACGAGCGTCAGGCCATTGGCGATGTCGCGGACGGGATCCGGCGCGGCATCGAGTTCGAGGATCGCCCAGCCTTCATAAGCACGGTCGCGCAGCAGCCGGATCCAGGCAGGCCAGTCGACGCGCCCAAGGCCTAAGCCGCAGAAATAGGGCTGGTGGCGTTCGTGGATATGCCTGTCGATCAGGGTCTCGGCGGGCATGGGACCGATCGCGTCCTTCCAGTGGGCGATGATCATCCGCTCATGGTGGCGATCGACAAGCTGGACGGGATCGGAGCCGGCAACGATGATATGGGCCGTATCCGGGCACATATGCACATAGGCCGGATCGGTTAGAAGCATCATCAGGTCGACATCGCGCGCTGCGGCAAAGATCGAATGCGCTTCGGTGTGCAGCGCCAGCCGTACGCCCTTAACATAGAGGGTCGCGCCTAGCCGGTTCAGGAAATCGGCGATCACCTTGGCGCGGTCGAAATCGTAAAACTGCACCGGCTGGGCGCCGAGCGTCTGGCGAAGCGGCGCGCCGATCACCATGATGTCGCTGCCGCAGGCTTTCAGGAAATCGGCATAGCGCTCCGCCTTGTCAATCAGTGCGCGCTGGGCCTCAGGCTCGGTGAAGTCGCCCGCCGCTTCCAGTTCCGCAAAGAAACCGCTGCAGAGAGTCAGGCCGCGTCTTGCCAGCTCGGCCGCAAAGGCGTCGACGGAATCATAGGTCTCGATGGCATCCTGCCAATTGAACGGAGAAAAGGTCAGCTCGACGCCGGTGACGCCGGACGCCTGGACGCTGTCGAGAATCTTGTCCCAGAAGGCACGGGGTGCGGTGCGCGCATAGTCGATGATCGCGTCATGGCTCTCGACCCCCCAGAAGCCTGGATCGAAGAACGTCACGAGATCGACGCCGAAGCGGAGCCTGTCGCTGGTAGCCATAATCCATCCATTTCTAAAGGCATGACTTACCTGCGTGCGGAAGAGCGGTTCCGCATCCAATAAATCATGAATTTTCAAAGCATCAAGAAATGGCAATCGTTTGCCATGCCTAGATGATAATCAAGCTGGTTTTTTAAGCAAGCGATTTTTGGCAAACGTTTGCTATAAATCACCGGATGCCATAGAGTTGCAATTCGAAGCGTCCGGGAGAATGAAATAAACGTGAATAAAAACAAAGATGTGGCCGTAGAGGAGCAGTCAAGCGCATTGATGGCCGACGTCGCGCGGCTTGCCGGTGTTGCCATCTCGACCGTCAGCCGAGCGCTTGCCAATCCGGGCAGAGTAAATGAAAAGACGCGCGCCAAGATCGAGGTGGCCGCGAGGCAACTCGGCTACACGCCGAATGCGATGGCGCGTGGCCTTAGGGTCGGCAAGTCCAATACGATCATGATCATCTTGCCTGGATCGCCTTACTACGGCGCATCGCAAATCATACCGCAGGTCCTGCAGAGCATCAACAAAGCCCTGATCCAGGCAGGATACAATCTGATGATCGCCAATCTCGATCGCGAAGAAGCCTCCGAGCGACATATCCTTAATCTTGCCTTCGGCGGAACGGTTCAGGGTGCCATCATCTTCTCGTCGAAACTTCCCGAGGTCGACGGGCGCTCTCCCGCGGGCGCTGGGCTGCCGATCGTCTCCATGCTGTTCGACATGAGTGAAGTCGGATTGCCGAGTGTCGTGACAAATGACCGTGAGGCGATACGTGACGCGACGACGAAACTGATCGGCCTGGGCCACCGGCGGTTCCTTTATATTGCTGGTCCAGAGGGCAACTACCATGATGTCGAGCGTTACGGCGGAGTTGTTGAGGCATTGAAGGAGGAGGGGCTTGCCGAGGAGGCCGTTTCAATATCCGGCGGTGATCTCGAATACCAGCACGGCTTCGAAATCGGTATTCGCGCGTTCGAGGACTTCATGAAGCTTTCGGTCAGGCCGACAGCCGTGATCGCGACAAGCGACGATATGGCGATCTCCTTCATGAGCCGGGTTCAACACGCGGGTCTTGCGATACCTGACGACCTCTCCATCGTCTCCTTCGACGGCTCTCCCGTCTGCGAATTCTGCTCCCCTCCACTTTCGACGATCAAACAGCCGGTGGAAGAGATGGGGCGCACGGCGGTAGATCTCCTGCTTGCGGCCATTGATCAGACGCAAAACTCGTCGCCAATGCGCATTGTCATTCGCAGCAGGCTTATCCTCCGTAAGAGCATAGCCGCTTCGAAGAGTTGAAGATGGCGCAGGCTGGTCGTACAACCTTGGGAAAAACTGCAGGCGTAGCTGCCGAGTTTAAGGGCGATGGATCGGTTCGTCTCGTGGTGGCCTCTGCCAGAGGATGCTTCATCAAATGTTCAGCCGTGCTGTCATGGGTCAAAGCCCGGGCAAGTGCTGTTAGCGCTTGCCCGGGGAAACGAGCCGACGTCGCGCCAGTCTTTCAAAAGTTCGCGGGTAGTCAGTTCTGATTGCTGGTCGGCGGTGGCTTGCATCGTCAGTTCCAAAGCGCCGAAAACAGGCACCTCGAGGGCTCCTTGGCCCGATAGCTTTACATGCGCAGAGTTCTACGCTCAGGCAAATGCTGAAGCGATTTGACATTGTCTAGAAAAGTCTGAGGTCGGACGGGCATTCCAAGAATGCTGGTTGCCGTTAAAGCCACGAGCCGCCGCCCAACGCCACGGTAGGATTTACTGGTGTATTGAACGACGAACATCCGGACTGTGGGCAATGTTCATAGACTTTCGGGATAAACGGGCGCTGTCGCCACCTTGATATGCAGGTCGATCTGACATCGTCCGGACGCAGGCGACGTGATCCGCACCAAAAGCGCAGCTTTTCACTGGAAGCCGAAATGGGATGTTGCGGTCGCCTACTTCGGTTTCATCCGCTGGTTTTTTGTTGTTCGATCGCGCGATCGGGATGCTCGCAGCCGAAGGCGTGAAGACCATCTTCTGCATGCCGACCGCAACGCCACCTACCCGGAAGTGCTGCGCGTCGATGAACGTGGCCGAACCGCCTCGCACGGTTCACGTCAGCATGCCGATACCAACAGCGCCGTCTACCGTATGCACAGCCGGCCCACTATGGAGGCAACCCGAACTTCATCGGTTGGTAGACCGATAACGAGCTGAACACGACCTCCACATCTTATTCCGAAGCGAGCGAGCGCGAATTCCGACGCTTTCTGCGCGGCCGATACGAGACGATCGACAAGCTCATCCTCGCCCACGCGACGGCAGCGTTTCAGCACGACCAGGTGGAAATCCTGTGTGGGGTAAATCCCGAGTGGTTTATCTTCCATAATCTCGGGCGGTTGGAGGATATCGACTTTCGTGGCCAGTTAGGTCAGGATCTCGATTTCCTTGGCTTCGACGTCTACCCTATGCTTTACGATGAAATGCGCCGTACTGGCGGGTACCCAGCCACGCAGGCGCTGCATCTCGACGTTTGCCGGGCCTATTCCGGCAACTTCATTGTGCCGGAGCAGGCCTCTGACTTCCGCGTGTCCTAAGCGCGACGGTACACCCGAGGGATAGTGTGAAGCCGTCGTTGATCAGGCTGGTCTCAAGGTCGCCCACGAGGAAAGGGGGATTTGGGTAGTTTATGTATTGATGACGATAGAAGTGGCTGCAGGCTATTTTACCGCGCCGCCAAGTGAGAAACCTGCTTTGAATTGACGAGACATTCCGAGAAACAGGAGGATCACCGGGAGCGAGTAAACAATCGAATAGGCGGCTATTCCACCGTAGTTGATCGAGTTCGATCCCATGAATCCGAACAGCTGAACAGGGGCGGGCTGATGCGCCAGGCGGTTGATTAAAACAACCGGCATTAGGAAATTCCCCCAGGCGTTCACGAAGCCAAAAATCGCGGAAGAAGCGAGACCGGGTCGTGTCAGCGGCAGAATAACACGGGTCAATATCTGAAACGTGCTGGCCTGTTCGAGTGCCGCGGCCTCCTCGAGTTCGACCGGTACGGCGTCGATGAAGTTTTTTAGCTGGTAGATCTGGAACGGAATAGCGGTCACACCGAGCAGAACTCCCGTCGGAATGATTGACAGCCACCCCAGCGTCGAGAACATTTTATAAACGGGAACAATCAATATCGAGATTGGAACACCAGAAAGGAACAGGATGGTCAACAAGAGGGGATTCTTGAAAGGAATGTTGTGTTTTGAGAAAACGTAGGCGGCAGTGAATGCTGCAACTGTTCCAACAACCGTTGCGACCGTTGAAATAAGGAGGCTATTGCCGAGCGCGGCAAGGTTGCTCGCCTGGATTGCAACCAGGTAGTGCTCGGCGGTAAGATCGGGAGACCTTAGCTGATTTGTTGCGCCGTGATCAACGGAGGCAAGCACCATCCACAACATCGGCAGCGCGAAAAAAGCCGTCAGAAAGATGGCTGTCGAATTTGCGACAACCCACTCTGACGTATATTTGTTCAGTCTGTTTGCTTTCTGCCCAAGGGGTGAGCGTAAAGCTGGAACGGCAGAAATATCCCGCATCGCATTAACCTTCTATAGTGAGCCTGAGGCGAAATTCTTAATTATTGCGGACGGCGAGCTTTTGTCGCCCAAACGAACATCCCGCCGAGTCCAGCGGATAGAAGTACCATCACATTGCCCAATAGAGCGGCATAACCCAGGTTGTGAAACTTAAATCCCTGTTGATAGGTATAGACGGGAAGAATATTCGTTTCGTTATTCGGACCTCCGCCCGTCATCAGATATATCAGCGTGAAGTTGCCAAACGTCATCAGCATCATGAGCAGTGCGCATGTTACGATTGTTGGTTTAAGCATCGGCAGGGTTATTCGCCGCAATGACTGAACGGAAGTGGAACCCTCCAACTGGGCGGCCTCCATCAGGTCGCCAGGTATATTGCGAAGAGCTGCGGAAAACATGGTCATAGCCAGCCCGGCCAACGACCAGGCGTTTGCAGTCGAAACTACGAACATGGCGTGCTGGTATAGAAGATCAAGGCGCTGATTGCCGGCGAGGATAGAGATGAGACCCGATTGAGCACTCGTTGCCATCCACAAAAAAGCGATGGTGGTTGGCGGCAGCGTCCAGGCAAGGATGGCGGCGGCGCTTGTTATCCATCTTATCGGGGCCGAGCATTTCTGTATTGCCAAGGCCAAGACCAATCCGAGCAATGTGGTCGCAATTGCACCCGACCCAACGACGAAAATCACGGTAAGCCAGAGTGATTTGTAGAAGATCATGTCGTTCAACATGAATATGATATTGCGTAGTCCGGTGAACCGGTAATTGACGGCGTTGACCCCTATCAGTTGGAGATTGGTGAAGCCGAGATAGACTGCATAGAGGACGGGCCCAAGAAAAAGCGTGGCAAGAAGCAACGCCGCCGGGGAGAGCAGAACGAAGCTTATGGCGTTCACACGCGGCTCGTCCAGACGCGGGCTATTCTCCGGCCGGGAAGCGATCGAACCTGCGTCCTCGGGGCCAGTCGAACGAACTGGCCCCTCGTCGGTTCTATGTGAGTACTTCGAATTCAAGGCATGGTCTCCAGGTTTTCCTCTCCCACCTGGTTCGCCATATAGGATCGCAAGATCTTTACACCCTCATCGATCGTCGTCGCGGGCTTCAGCACCATCGCCTGGGTTGCCTGCTGAAACGCATTGCCCCAAATCGGAAACTCCGCCTGGGACGGCATTCCCCTGGAGGTCGCGCTCAAATCAGCAAATGCCTTCTGGAAGGGTGATCGGCTCAGCGAGAGATAGGAATCGTCGGACTTCAAAGACTCTACGGCTGGCACAACCGCCACCCAAGCGGCGATATCCTGCATGTTCTGCTTTTCCTGCATGATTTCGATGGCTGACCAGGCGAGGTCGGGATCCGAAGGGTTCTTGGACATGGACAAGACGACCCCGTTGAAACTACTTCCGGTTCCTGGTGCCTGTCCTTCAGATGTCGGAACTTCGGCAAAGCCGATCGTCTCTTCCTTATCGTCCCAGCAAGGAGCGCATACGTTCTTGCCCCAGAACATCGGGATCCAGTTTCCAGCAAAGGAAATGCCGAACTTGTGGTCATGCATTGCCTGGGCTGGGTTGTTGGCGCCGTTGGCATCCATCATTTGTGATGTTGGCGCAAGGAGACCTTCTGTCGCCGCGGTCTTGTAGAAGTTGAGAACTTCTCGGATGCCCTTGCTATCGACGACCCATTTTTTCGTTTGGGTGTTGTAGATGGTCGGTGTGCTCGATGCGGAGAGAAGCAGGCCGGGGCCTGCGACCACGCCAAATGTGCCCTGGGCTGTTCCTGTCACGACGTAGAGGGGCGAGGCGTCCGGAGACGTTTTCTTGATCGCCCGTGCGGCGTCAAGAATGTCGTTCCAGCTTTTCGGGGACCAATCCGCAGGAAGGCCTGCCTTGCTGGTCAGAGTACGATCAAAAAGCATGCCATAGGTGTTGATGCCCTGTGCTACCGAATAGACTTTGCCATCGAACTTACCAGATTCTTTCACGGCATCAGGAACCTCCTTCCACCAGGATGCATCGGCGACCCTGTCATCGAGCGGGGCGAGAAGCTCACTGGCTGCGAATTGGCCGACGTTAATATCGAAATATTGGACAATATCCGGCTTTGTGTCCGCCGAGTTGTAGAGAAGGCTGAGTTTGGTGATGAAATCATCGTAGGTGCCGGGCACGGGGACGAGTTCCATCGTGTCACCCGGATGTTTCGCCTCAAACTGTGTTTTGATCGCTCCAAACCATTTTTCGGCTAGCTTGGGATCGGCGAACGTCCAGTTGAGTGCGAATGCAACCTTTACATTTGCAGCCTGTGCAAAGTCCAAAGGTAATATGGAGAAAGCAGTGGTGGCCATAAGTGCGGCCAGGTAGTATCGATGGAATATAGGAAGCTTGGACCTAATATTTTTTATTATTCCAGAATCGATTTGTGGTGATGTGGGGGATTGATGGCGGTTGATGCCAGATTTTTTGTCCGAGTTGATGCGCATCAGGGTGTAAATATTTCGCGCTTGCATGTGTATTTCTCCCGTTTTTGAGTTGTTCCACTAATTTTTATTGTTTGACCTGAATTTTATGCTTTTCCCGGTTTCTGAATCGAAAAGATGCAGATCTGCGGGATCAAAGACCAAATCGACCGAGTCTCCGCGCTTCACAGGAGCAAAGCTCGGAAATTTGGAATTCACTTCTGTTCCCTCGACATCGACCAAGACAAAAGTGTCCGACCCGGTCGTTTCGAGCGATGTAACAATGCCCGTTATTTTCTCGGTACACCTTGAAGGTGCATCCTTTATCCATTGGATCTCATCCGGCCGAATACCCAATTCGATCTTGCCTGACAGCCGGTCCTTCGGAAAATGACAGCCCTCCATTGAAAAATTCGTGCCGAAACAACGGATGTTGACGGTCTCGCCTGCGAGGGAAACATGAGCCGGGAGGATGTTCATGCGCGGTGAGCCGATGAACATGCCGACGACCTTGTTGGCCGGTGCACGATAAAGTTCCGCTGGCGTTGCAACCTGTAGAATGTGGCCATGATCAAATACGGCGATCCGGTGCCCCATGGTCATTGCTTCAACCTGATCATGTGTGACGTAAACGGCCGTCACACCCAGTTGCCGCTGTAGCTCGACAATCTCTGTGCGCATATGAGTGCGCAAGCTTGCGTCCAGATTTGACAGAGGTTCATCGAGAAGGAATATCCGGGGACGACGGATCATCGAACGCGCCAGGGCTACTCTCTGCCGCTGCCCACCGGAGAGTTCGCTTGGAAAGCGGTTCAGCAACGTATCGAGCCCAACAAGACTTGCTACCCTGTCAATTCCAGCCGCGACGTCAGATTTCTTATCACCACGAATCTCGGGCCCAAACGCAAGATTCTGGCGGACCGTCATATGCGGGTAAAGCGCGTAACTTTGAAACACCATTGAGATGTTGCGTCGACCAGGCGGCGTCAGCGTTACATCTTCATTCCCAAGCATGATTTTGCCGTATGTCGGGGTTTCCAAACCCGCAAGCATTCGAAGAGTTGTGGTCTTTCCGCATCCGGAAGGGCCGACGAACACCATGAACTCGCCATCTTTGATTTCGAGGTTGAGGTTTTCGATAGCGGTGTGCGTACCAAATTGCTTCCAGACATTTGCGAAAGTGACTGAAGTCATAAGCTCTCCTTCACAGGGTCAATCGACTGCTGAAACTGAATGACCTAGAGGGCAATGTGCACCGGAGCGCTTGCGCAAGCGTGCGCCGCTAATCGCTCCGGGCGCGAGACTTAGCTTCTCTCGCCCTTGATCCCCTTTTTTTGTTGAAGGCAGTGAACACTATGATCCGATATTGTGTCAATGGGATCATGTGATCCAATCAATTTATTTGTCGCTCGTCTGCGTGCCCTTAAATTGAGAGGGGCAACGTTGGCGTTCACGCAAGAGGGTGTAACTGCATGCATACTTGTCGCTGGCTTGCCCGTGCTGACGTCAATCCAGCAAATTTCGTCGAAGGCTTTTTTCTCAACCCGGTCCGGAAAGGAAGCGGGATTTTGGCAATAAGCGGAGACGCGTTCCCCCCGCCTTCGTCCCGAGCGGAAGAAACATGCTCAGGATCACTTGATCCTATTGACACATCATAGGATCATAGTGTTCACTGGTTTGAAAGCAAGGGAAACGTGCATTCGGGTGCAGTGTGGTTTCGCCAATGCTTCGTAATGCATTTTATTCGGAGCCACTTTTCCGGTTGGCAGAGCCGTATGCCGCGAATGACGCTGACTTGGGACCGACCCAGTCGGATGCCTGAAAAACGGCTGACCGCCCATCCGCGCTGCGAGGTTTGCCAATGGGGTGCTGGACGCGCCCGATGCTGGCGAGTCCGAGGTAGCTGTCGGGCATGGCTTGCGGGATAAGTAATAGAGAGGACAATATTGATGAGCGAAGCTAAATTTCGGGTAATGCACACAATGGTGCGTGTAAAAGACCTTGATAAATCAATTGATTTTTATACGCGGCTTTTGGGAATGCGCTTGTTGCGCAAGTTAGATTATCCTGAAGGCAGGTTTACACTCGCCTTCGTCGGTTATGGTCCGGAAGAGTCCCACGCGGTGATCGAACTCACCCACAACTGGGATCAAGAAACTGCTTATGAGCTTGGGACCGGCTACGGGCACGTCGCACTCGGTGTCCGGAATATCTACGGCATCTGTGATGAGTTGGCGGCGAACGGCGCCCGGATTCCCCGACCTGCAGGACCCATGAAGCATGGGACGACCGTGATTGCCTTCGTCGACGATCCCGATGGATACAAGATCGAACTGATCGATCTCGACACGACGAACTGAAGCCCCATCAAATTCTTATCAAATGCGGAGAACTGGCAAGATGACTATGGCAAATGAGACGGGGATTATCCTCGTCGCTCCCCACCGCTTCCCGAATGTAAACAGAGAACGTGCGCTCGCTGAACGCTTCGGTCGAGAGATGGTGGTTGCCGAGGATCAGGAATCTTTCAGCAGTCGCATGGCCGATGCGGAAGTGGTCATGGTCACACCCTACGCCAAGATGACGGCGAAAGAATTTGGCATGTTGCGGCGCTGCAAGGCCGTGGTGCGTTACGGCGTCGGCTACGACAACATCGATGTTGCGGCTGCAAATAACGTCGGCGTTCCCGTGACCATTGTTCCCGACACGGCGTCCGAGGAAGTCGCGTCACATGCTTTTGCGATGGGATTAAGCCTGGTGCGGCGAATCCCGCAAGGTCAGGCTGCCATCAGCGCGGGCGAGTGGGCGGGAATGATTGGTCTGGATACACCTAAACTGTCGAACCTCCAGGTTGGCATAGTTGGAATGGGTCGCATCGGGAAGCTGGTCGCCAGATGGTGGGCTGCTATCGGCGCGAAGGTCCATGCCTTTGACCCAGTGTCAATCTTTTCAGATGTCCCTGTCGCGACCCTGAAGCAGGTGTTGGAAGAGTCGGACGTCATCTCACTTCATCTGCCGCTCACCGCAGATACCCGCCACCTTATCTCGGCTGAGGTATTGGAGCGCATGCGTCGCAATGGGGTGATCATAAACGTTTCGCGCGGTGGCCTGATCGACGAGGAGGCGCTCGCCATTGCTCTTCGTGCAGGACGTATTGCCGGCGCAGGCCTCGATACGTTTGCCCAGGAACCTTTGCCGGTTGGCCATCCGTTACGCGCTGCGCCGAATACGGTCTTTACCCCTCATGTTGCCTGGCGTTCGACCACGTCACTGGATGCGTTGCAAGAACAGGCCGTGGAAAGGGCGCGGCGGGCGCTTCAGGGAGAAGCCCTTCCCGATCTGGTGACGCGGTAACGCTCTCGGTGTTTGAGAACTGCATTTGTGATTGTCGCCGACTTGGGTGCTGAAAAACGGATGCGGGTCAGGCGTCGATAAACGGAACATTGCCGATGCAACAAATCGACAGCGTGCTTTTGGATCTGCCTGCCGAGGTGGTAACGAAAGACCAGGATATCGTATCGTCCTACGTCACGGATTTTCGCCGACAGTATTTCGGAGCGACAACCGCCTTGTTGCGTCCACGCAATACTGCGGAAGTTCAGGCGATTATCCGGGCATGCGCGAAGCATAAGGTTGGTCTTGTACCCCAGGGGGGGAATACCAGCTATTGCGCCGCAGCAACGCCGAACGCCGATGGGCAGGAATTGCTCATCAGTCTGGAAAGAATGAATAGGCTCCGCGATCTGGACCCCGGAAATCTCTCCGTCACCGCGGATGCAGGCATCATACTCAGCGATTTGCAGCGGGCCGCCGATGATGTGGGCCTATTGCTGCCCCTCGCTTTGGGCTCACAACAGTCATGCCGCATCGGCGGCAATCTCTCGACCAATGCCGGCGGAACCAACGTCGTCCGATACGGGATGGCACGCGATCTGGTGCTCGGGCTTGAAGCCGTATTGCCAGACGGATCGCTGTTTAGCGAGCTAAACCCGCTTCGGAAGAATAATTCAGGCTATGACGTGAAGCAGCTTTTCGTCGGGGCTGAAGGAACGCTTGGGGTTATCACCGGCGTTTCCCTCAAGCTGGCAAGGAAACCCAGCCAGACGATTACCGCTTTTCTGGCTGTGCGCGACATTGCCTCGCTTGTTACCATCCTCGATGCGGCCCAGATACAAAGCGGAGAGGCGATTACGTCATTCGAGTATATTTCCAGCACGTCATTAAATCTACTCCTCAGCGCCAAAGGCCATCTCAGGAATCCGCTTGGGGAGGAAAGCGCGCATTACATCCTTCTGGAGGCCGCGACTTCCTCTCCTGCATTGAACCTGGGAGAATGTATGGATGTGCTTCTTGCCGGGCTGTTCGAATCCGGATTGATCAGCGATGGCACAATTGCCGCGAGCAAACAGCAACGGGCAGACCTTTGGCATCTGCGCGAGACTATACCCGAAGCCGAGGTTCACCACGGCGGATCGGTCAAACATGATATTGCGGTGCGAACATCCCGCCTTGCCACCTTCATTGAATCGGCGTGCCAACTGGTTCGCAGTCATCGGAGCGATGCTATTCTCTCGGTCTACGGCCATGTCGGTGACGGCAACGTCCATTTCAATATTCTCTCCCCTGAAGGACATGACAAGGAAGGTTTCAAACGCTACGTGGAACTGAATATCTCTCCGGAAATCTACAAGTTGGCGTTTGAAATGGGAGGAACGTTCAGCGCTGAATATGGGATAGGGCGCGTCAAGCTGGATCTATTGCGGCTCTATGGCGCCGAAGGGAAAATCGACTTGATGAAACGGATAAAGACAGCGATCGATCCGCACGGGCTGCTGAACCCCAACAAAGTAATCCCCTAACACCATACACATGGCTGGAATTTGACGATGTAGCCGCCCCGGCCTCCACGGCTGTCGGAAGGCATGCTCTCGACGAAAGAGAAGTTCCGGCGAACGGATCCAACCACAAGTCGATCAAAGTGGAGTGGACGTTTCGCGCAGTGACGTGACAAGATTTCTGTTTTTCAGATTTAGGCGGGTGCTGATTTTTCCCGGACATCCAGAAAGACGGCTCCTCTTGATTGGATCCGTTCGACCGTCTCCATGATCTCGTCGTAGTCCGGCGTCTCGTACAAGGCTTCCTGTCCCGGATACCGCAACTTTCGGACAACAGCGTCGTCCAGGAAAAAAGCGCCGGCAATCAAGAACGAAATGACATAGAAATCGTCGGCGCCGAGAGAGCGGATTGTGTCCAGTGGATTGTTCGGCCGCACGTCAGGGAGCCGGGACAGCGCCTTGAAAAATGCCGGCGCCATATCGTCGCGCTCCTTCAGGGCGCGGGGCAGCAGGCGATCCAGCATGCCGGCTTCCATGGCGGAAGGCATGTCAAAATTTGCGTCTGAGGGGATAAGGGCGTCGGCGACCCATGTAATCCTCGTGTGAAAGTCATCACTGATAGTCGTCACGGCTTAAAATCCCACCTTTTGCGCTTCGGCAGCCCGGCTGACTGGCTGAGAGCGTCGGTTTTCAATAATGGATTCGGCGTTTCGCAGCGCCAGCGCGGTCACAGTACCGGTTGGGTTGACCGCACCCGACGTCGGCATGACGCTGCCGTCCATGACGAAGAGGTTTGGCACGTCATGCGAACGCCCAAACGAATCGACAACCGATGTGCGTGGATCGCCGCCCATTCGCACCGTTCCGAGTATGTGCCAGCCGGTCTCTCGCATCAGCGGCGTTTCCGCCACTTCATACGCACCCGCTTCCTTCATGGAATCCGATGCGCGCGCCAGGTTGTAGTTCAGGAGATCCGTTGTGTTTTGCGATGCCTTATACCTGACCTTCGCGGCGGGCATCCCATGGGCGTCAGCCAAATCGGGATCGAGAGTAACCATATTTTTCTCATCTGGCAGATCCTCCGCCATGATCCCCCAGTAGGCTGAGCGCCCAAACCGCTTGTGCACGGTTGCATGGAAATTTTCGCCCCAGACATCATCGTTGCTGCCCCATGGCCAACTTCCCACCGATGCCAGAGGGCCGCCCATTCCCATGAGCTGCCATTTTGCTCCTCGGATGAAATTCGTATCCTTGCGGGTCTCGGCAAATTCCAGCGAGTAGGCCCGTTGGCCATAAGGTCCCTGCCAATTTTCGAAAAAATCGTCGAAAAGCCCCGTTACGGTCCTGTAGGGGTGCATCATCAATCGTTTGCCTACCAGGCCGGAGGAATTTGCCAACCCGTTCGGGTGGTCGCTCGAAGCCGAGTTCAAAAGTAGTCTGGGCGTGCCTATGCCATTGGCCGAAACGATGACAGTCCGGCCTGGCTGAAAATGTGTATTGCCTGTTTCCTGGTCTACGTAGGTAACGCCCGTAGCGAGACCGTCGGCTCCGGTTTCCACACGCATAACGCGCGCGTTCTGCACAAGTTTCACACCAAGTTTGATGCATGCGGGCCAATGTGTACGATCGACGGAGGCCTTGGCGCCGTCAAAGCAACCCCAAGCGCAGGCGCCGCGACGAACGCAGGGCAAGAGCCCATTGTGCCTCACCGTTGCTATCGAATTGCTACCGGGCCACCAGTGCCATCCAAGACGGTCATGTGCGCCGGCAAACTTTTTCTCCATCTTTCCCATGGGGAAGGGCGGTAGCGGGATATCAAAACCGGGCGGATACGCCGGGTCGCCTCCAACGCCGGAAACTGCAAAATCATTCTCGACTCTTGCATAAAATGGTTCCAGGTCGGCATAGCTCAATGGCCAGTCGTCCGCGACGCCATCCACTGTCCGTACTCGAAAGTCGCTCGGTTTCAGCCTATGCCAAGCGGCTGTATAGACGATCGAGCTCCCGCCAACTCCATTCCACATCAGCGGTTCGACGTCCGAATCCGCAACATTGATCGGGTAGTCGGAGGAAGACTTTCTTCTGTTGGGGTTTGATGAAAAATGCTGAGATTTGGTCAGTTCGAACTCTAGACCCGAATGCCGAAGCTTCGTGTAGTCAGGGTAGGCACCCTGTTCCAGACAGATAACCGACATTCCCTCTTCCGCCAAGCGTTTTGCGGCGACCGCTCCAGACGGACCGGCTCCCACAATCACAACGTCATAAACGGTCTTTTGGTCCATATGAGTCATCTAACGGCCTCCTCAAAAGCATTCGAATTGTGTCTTCGGCGCGGCTTCACAATCGGAATATCGCCTAGCCGCAGTTCCCTCAAAGCGGTCGGTTTGGACACGTAGCGCAAGTCCGCAGCATATCAGGGAGCAGCAAAGTCACCGGCATGTGGTTTACGATTTTCTTCACGGACTGGCGGCCCCGGTTCCAAGTCAAATAATCTTTCCGAGAAGTGTTTCTATTTTCATGAGCGCCGATACACCCATGCTCTCTATCCTGGGCAATCAACATCATGATCCAGATGTATGTCAAGTGGATCAACTGATCCAACGCCAAGATTCACCCGTTTTCTGAGTTCAATTCGGAATTTGTCGGAATTCATGGGAGTGCCCGGAAGTCGAGGCAAGCCACGAGTTGGTTGTCTCATGGCGATATGTTTTCGCATATTCTTGTGCACGCCTTTCTCCGCCATATGCGACTGCGGACTGAGGCGAGAGCTTTTTCACAAGCTAGAAAAACAGGCTTGGATCACATGATCCTGTTGACATCATTTAGGATCATGTGTCTACTGTCGCCTATTAAAGAGCGGATGGAGTATTCAATGAAATCGGGTCCAGAGCACAACAGCGGTAACGCAGTTTCAACCATCGGTGAGCGCTCCGAGGCCGCCTATGAGCGAGAGCGAAAAGTGGTCCCGGGAGGATCTATGCGGGCGGCGTCGTGGCTCCAACCGCATCCGCCCTATGCTGCGCGTGGTGAAGGATGCTGGGTCATCGATATCGACGGGCGGCGACTTCTTGATTGCGCCAATAACTTTTTCTCGCTCATCCATGGCCACGCATATGGCCCGGTTCTAGATGCGGTCCGCAATGCGATGACCAGAGGCACGGCATTCGGAATGCCGACCGAGAGTGAAATCCTTCTGGCCGAAGCGCTGGCCGCCAGAAGTCCGCGGATGGAGCAGACCCGTTTCTGCAATTCGGGAACCGAGGCTGTCCTGGCCGCAATTAAGGGTGCGCGAGGCCTGACCGGTCGATACCGGATTGCCAAGTTCGAGGGCTGCTATCACGGTGCGTATGACTGGATGGAGGTGAGCCTCGATCCTACGCCTTCCAATTGGAACGACGAGAATGGTGATCCTGCATCCATACGTTGCAATGCCGGCACACCGGCTTCTGTTCTTCAAGAGGTGGTGGTTCTCCCCTATGATGATCCCCAGCGTTGCGCCGACATTCTTCGACGCGAAGGTGGCACGCTGGCTGCAGTGATCGTCGATCCAAATGCTTCGCGTGCCGGGGCAGTGCCGATGTCGAGAGAGACAACTGTCGTCATCCAGCAGGCTTGTGCCCGTGACGGCATCATCCTCATTGCCGACGAAGTGATCAGCTTCCGTCTTTCCTATGAAGGCGCTTCCCCTCTTTTCGGTCTCGAACCAGATCTGATCACGACGGCCAAGATCATTGGCGGCGGATTGCCGATCGGAGCCGTCTCTGGGCGCGCTGAATGCATGTCGGTCTTCGATCATTCCGCCGGCAAGCCGAAAGTGTCGATGGGAGGCACGTTTAGCGCCAACCCACTCAGCATGGCTGCAGGCCTGACCTCGCTGGAGCATTACTCTCGGCCAGTGGTGGATCGGCTCAACAAACTTGGCGATGTCCTGCGCGCGCGAATTACCAGTGGGCTTGCGGACGCTGGCGTGGCTGCAACGGTCACCGGGATGGGGTCGCTGTTTCGGCTTCATATCGGAGCGGGGAAGGTCACCGGCTATCGTAGTGCTTTTCCGACTGCGGAGGCTGCAAAGCGCATCCGTCGGGTCCAGTTGGCCATGTTGGATGAAAACGTCCTCCTCACGCCCAACTGCTCCGGGTCGCTTTCCAGCCCGATGACCGAGGTCGAAGTCTTTTCGATCGCGGATAAGCTGGTGCGCGTCGTCGAGCGAGAGTTTGACACACACCGGGGCTCGGCCGTTTGAGGCCGGGGGCTCAGTAGCCTGTGACAGAAGATACTAGATATGGTGAAGCAATGATGAGTGGACAGCCGATGTTAATTGCACCCTACCGCGTCGGAGTTGATATCGGCGGTACCTTTACCGACCTTGTCATGGTTGACTCCAGAGGGGCCGTGCGTGCGTTTAAGGCTCCTTCGGTTCCTTCCGACCCTACGGAGGGTGTGCTTTCGGCGATCCGACTGGCGGCCGGCGCTTTGGCGATCGACGTCGAAACCTTCCTTTCCAATACCGAATTGTTTGTTCATGGCTCGACCATTGCCACAAACACGCTGCTTGAAAAGAAGGGTGCAAAGGTCGGTCTTCTGGTTACCGAAGGCTTTCGTGATTCGCTGGAAATCAGGCGCTCCATGCGGGAGTTTGTCTGGGATCACCGAAAGCCGTTTCCGGAAGTCCTGGTGCCCCGTTATCTGCGCCTCCCCGTCACCGAACGACTGGAGCAGGACGGTACAGTCAGAGTTCCTTTCGATCCCAATTCAATCGCCGCCGCCGCACGTATTTTCGAGGAAGAGAGTGTCGAGGCGATTGCGATCTGCTTTTTGCATTCCTACGCGAATCCGGCCCATGAAAGAGCGGCCAAGGCTGAACTGAAGAAGCTTCTTCCGCATGTGTGGGTCACCGCCTCATCGGAAATCGCCCCGACCATCGGCGAGTATGAACGGACGTCGACGACCGTCGTCAATGCCTATGTCGCGCGCCGCGTCGTGCCATATCTCGAGAGCCTTTCCCAGCGACTGTCGTCGCTAGGGCTGAAGCGCAAGCTGTTGATGATCCAGTCGAACGGAGGAGCGATTTCGATCGACGAGATCGGACACGCGCCTGCCAGCCTGGTTCTGTCGGGTCCGGCGGCGGGCGTCGGCTCTTTGAAGTTCTTCGGTCAGGACACGGGATCTGAGCACCTCATGTCAATCGAGGTCGGTGGAACAAGCTGTGATGTGACGTTGATGGAACATGGTATGGTCTCCATGACCGACCAGATCGTGGTCGATGGTTACCATCTGAACATTCCCTCCGTTGACATTCACACAGTCGGCGCAGGCGGAGGCACGATCGCCTCTGTGGACGGCGCGGGGCTTCTGAAGGCCGGTCCTGAAGGTGCGGGCTCGACCCCCGGACCGGCATCTTACGGTCGTGGCGGCACCCGCCCGACCGTGACTGACGCCCAACTCGTGCTTGGACGGCTAAAGCCGGGTCCCTACGCGGGCGGCGTTATCACCCTGGACCGGGAAAAAGCGGTCGAGGCGATCGAAACGCATGTCGCAAAACCTCTCGGTCTCAGCGTCGCGGATGCAGCCGCAGGTATTATTCAACTCGTCGAACAAAATATCCTCCACGCTGTCGAGCAGGCGTCACTCGAGAAGGGTTATAATCCAAGGGCGTTTACGCTCGTTGCATGCGGCGGAGCAGGCCCCTTGCATGGCCCATCAACAGCAAGGCTACTTGGCTGCTCAAGTCTTTATATTCCACGGCTGGCAGGCGTGTTTTGCGCATTCGGAATGTGTAATTCCGACCTGCGCCATGACTATGTCCGCAGCTGGCTCAAAGAGCTGGATAACATGGAGGTCTCGGGACCGGACCAATTGGAAGCGGCTTTTGCCGAATTGCAGGCGGAAGCAACGAATGTACTGGGACGCGAGGGCTTTACCGGTGAGAAAGCTGTTCTGAATCGTGCTTATGACCTGCGTTATTTTGGACAGCAATGGACCATACCCGTGGAGTGCTCCTCGACGGATGCAGTGACAATACGGTCGGCGTTTGAGCAGGTCTATCAGCGTCTTTTCGGTTATGTCCAGCCTGCGGGTGCAGTTGAGGTCGTCAATCTCCGGTTGGCTGCGGTCGGTAAGCTGAATGCATTGGAAGTTGCCACGGCGTCGGCAATCGTATCCGACCCGCTGGCGATTTCGCGCCGGCCGGTCTGGATCAACAAGGAACTGGGTTTCGTTGAAACGCCTGTTTACGACGGTACGGTTCTGACCCCGCGCCAAAAACTCGTGGGACCTGCCATCATAGAAGAGGCGACGACCACGCTTATTCTCGGTGCCGGCGACAAGCTGACGATGACCGATGCCGGCAACTATCATGTCGAGATTTTGCAGGGCGAGGCCGCATGAACAAGCACAGCATCCTTGGCCACGATTTGAAAACCACCGGATCTTTGGTGTTTCGGCGGTTGAACTCTCCGGAAGGTGAATTGGTTTTTACTAGAATTGACGAGGTCGAACTATGAGCGCTGTTTTATCTCCAGAATACGATCCGGTCCTCATTGCAATCCTGCAGCGACAACTGGATCACATCAGCCTGCAGATGGGCACAATCATGACCAGGACAGCGCGCAGTCCGATCTTCAGCCAGAGCCATGACTTTTCATGCTTCCTGAGCAATGCGGACGGTGAGACGATCGCTCAGGCGGACGGCCTGCCGATCCATTCCGGCAGTGGCGGATTTGCCGTGCGGGCCGTCCTTCGTGATTTCTCCGGGCGTATCGAGCCGGAAGATGTCTTTATTTTGAGCGACCCCTATGCGGCCGGAGGCAATCACCTGCCCGACTGGACCCTCATACGTCCCGTTTTTGTGGAAGGCGAACTCTTCGGCTTCTGTAGCAATCGCGCCCACCAGTCCGATATTGGCGGCGGCGCGGCCGGTACTTACAATGCCAGGGCGACCGAGATTTTTCACGAAGGAATTCGCCTGCCGGTCCTCAAGTTGATCGAAAGGGGCCAGTTGCGTGACGACCTGTGGCGGATGTTGCTGCTCAACTCGCGCTGCCCGGATCTGCTGGAAGGCGATCTCGGCGCGATGATCGGCTCGACACGGATCGGCGGTCAGCGGCTGGCTGACGTCATCGCCCAACTTGGCGTCAAGAAGGGGCGCGCTTATCTCGACGCTCTTCTCGACTATGGCGAGCGGCGAATGCGTCAGGCCATCTCCGAGCTGCCGAACGGTGTCTGGCATGCCTCGGACTTCAGCGATACCGATTGCTTTGAGCTTGTCGATATTGAAACGCGTATAAAGATGACTATCGACGAAGACATGATCACCTTCGATTTCACGGGTACATCACCGCAGATCAAAGGTTTCAAAAATAGCGGGATCGCCAACACGCATTCAGCGGTCTATTGCGCGCTCTCGGCTTTCCTTGATCCCGCGATCCCGCACAACGAGGGCACCTACCGGTGTGTGAAAATTATCGCGCCTGAAGGCAGCGTGGTGAACGCCCTGCCTCCCGCACCTATGACGATGAATACTGTGTTCCCGGCGATCGACATCATGAATGCATGCTGGGGAGCGTTGGCCCAGGCGGATCCCGAGCGTGCCTGCGCAGGCTGGGGCAAGTCGGTGTTCGGCATCTCCTCAGGCAAGAAACCCGACGGGAATGTGTTTGTTCTCTACCATTGGCACGGAAGTTCGGGCGGCGGTGCGGTCAAGGGGCGCGATGGATTTGCAACTTCAAGCCATCAGATGACGCTCGGCGGCATGTTCATCCCTAATGTCGAAACCTATGAGCAGTCCTATCCGATCCGCGTGCATCGCTACGAGATGCGGTGTGATACCGGGGGAGCCGGCCAGTATCGCGGCGGAACCGGTGTCGATTACGTGGTCGATGTGCTGGCGGGCGGCGAACATCTTCTCAGGGGAGAAGGCGCTCGCAAAAAGACAGCCGCTGGCGTCAATGGCGGGCATTGGGGTGAAAAGGGGTCGATCAGGGCCTTCGATCTGGCGACGGGAGCGGAGTTGTATTGCCCGCCCTACGGCGTTGAAGAGGTCAAGCCGCTCCATTTGGTGATCGAGGCTACGGCCGGCGGCGGTTGGGGACATCCGCACCAACGCGACCCCCTTTCCGTCTTGCGGGACGTTCGTGATGGCGTCGTATCCCAACAGGCGGCACTCGACATTTATGGTGTCGCGATATCCGCCGATGGAAAATCCATTGTATCGACCGAGGGGCGTCGGGTGTCTGCATAATTTCACGGTTCAATACGATCAACGCCCACTTAACGATAAAGGGAAACCCACATGAGCAAGAAACGTGCGAGCGATATTCTTCGTGAGTACCATGAAGCATGGTCGAGCGGAGATGTTGAGAAGGGTTGCAGCTACTATGCTGAAAATCTTGTCGTCCATATGGGGGGGACGCACCCTGTTCTATCCGGAGACTTCCATGGCGCCAGCGGCTTCGTCGAGGGGTGGGTGAACAAGGTCGCGGCTTATACCGACAGATGGATCGTCGGTGGCGAGGCCGGGCATGACGAACTCATCGCAGAATCGGACGACGCCATTTTGATCATGGTCCATGAGATTTGGTCGCGCGGCGACAAGCAGGTTCGTACAGACCGGCTGGCCGCCTACCGCTTCGAAAACGAACAGATTGTGGAATGCTGGTTTTGCGACATGCGTCAGGCGGAAGTCGATGCGTTCTTCTCGGGCATACTCTAGGCGGATCGGTTCCTTATCGGCGCCTGTTCACGTTCGGATGCAAGTTGCTTTCGGTATACAATCAAAATTAGGATGATGTGATGCCCGATTTTATCGTGGTAGGCGGAGGATCGGCTGGATGCGCGATTGCGGGTCGGTTGAGCGAAGATCCTGATGTCTCGGTTACGCTATTTGAGGCCGGTCCGAGGGACAGCAGCATTTGGATCCGCTTTCCAGTCACGTTTTATAAGTCCTTCAAGAGTTCTCTCCTTCATTGGTACAAAGTCGAGAAACTCCGCCATCAAAATGACACCGAGCCAAATGTCGGACAAGCGCGCGTTCTCGGCGGCGGTAGCTCTCTTAACGCGATGATCTATATGAGAGGCGCACCATCTGATTTTGATCGATGGGTTGATCATGGAGCCGAAGGTTGGGGTTACAAAGATGTTCTCCCCTATTTCCGCAAGGCAGAAAACAACGAGGTCTATTCGAACGATGTTCATGGTCAGGGTGGACCATTGAGCGTTTCGAACCAGCAATATACCTTGCCGTTGACCAAAGCCTGGGTGAAGGCCTGCCAGGAGGCGGGGATACCCTATAATCCGGATTTTAATTCTGGAAACCTTCAGGGAGCCGGGCTCTACCAACTGACGACGAAGAATGGCCGTCGATGCAGTTCGGCTGATGCTTATCTTCATCCAGCTAGAAAGCGTCGAAATCTCAAGGTTGTTACCAACAAGCAGGTCACCAAGATCCTTATAGAGGGCGGTCGCGCTATCGGCGTTCAGTATGTCGAGAATGGCCGCGTCGAAACCATGCGAGCGGAGCGGGAGGTCGTCATATCCTCTGGGGCAGTCGGATCGCCGCGCCTGCTTCAGCTTTCGGGAATAGGGCCTGCCGCCGAACTTCAGCGGGCCGGAGTTCAGGTGGTTCACGATCTGCCAGGCGTCGGGCAAAACCTGCAGGACCATACCGACTGCTTCCTGATCTATAACCTGAAGTCGAACACGAGCTACGACAAATACAAGAAACTTCGGTGGCAGGCGGCTGCGGCAGCTCAATATGCGCTTTTCGGATCTGGTCCGATTACCTCGAACATCTGCGAAGGCGGAGCGTTCTGGTGGGGAGACACATCGGATCCAACGCCCGACCTTCAATACCATTTCCTGGCCGGCGCCGGCATCGAGGAGGGGGTGGAGACGACGGCGAGCGGCAATGGATGTACGCTGAACGTCTACGCCTGCCGGCCGAAATCCCGGGGTCGGATCACTCTGCGTTCATCTGATCCGAGTGTTCCTCCGATCGTGGATCCTAATTACCTCAGCCATCCCTATGACGTCGATCGCCTCGTAGACGGGATTCGCCTCGGACAGGAGATCATGGAGCAGCCATCGATGAAGGCGTTTGTCAGCGAGTCGCATTTGCCTGCCAAACCGTTAAAGACGCGTGCAGAGTTCGAGGCTTTCGTCAGGAGATATACTCAGGGAGCCTATCATTTCAGCGGCGCTTGCAAGATTGGCACGGACGAGATGGCTGTTGTCGACCCGCAGTTGCGCGTTCATGGAATCGATGGTCTGCGTGTTGCCGACACCTCGGTTATGCCGTTCGTCTCATCAAGCAACCTGAATGCCCCGGCGATTATGATTGGGGAGCGCGCTGCTGACTTTATGAAAGGCAACCGGCCCTAGGGTTCGAGCTATCTGCAGCCTTTTTGGGGCGATCGGTTTTCAGCAGTGGAAGAGGTGCCGGTCTGCGGCAATCGTCCGTTGTTTGACTTATGCAATTCTCACTTTTGACTTGAAAGCACCGGCACGGTGCAGGAGGACCAATGAAACTCGTTACGTATGACTCTGGTAACGCTTGGAAGGCAGGTATCGTAATTGATACATCGATCTTCGACGTGGATACGCTACTTGAAGGCGGGCCGGGCGGGCGCGGGGAGCCAATCTCATCGGTGCGTGAATTGCTGCGGCGACACGGGGGAGAGCTGCCACAACTCTCGGCGCGATTGACTGCGGCAGCCAGGGCGAACCCAAAAGCGAACGTCGGCCGGTTCGACAGGGTGCGGCTCGGCCCGCCGGTCACGGATCCTTCGAAAATTCTCTGCATTGGTCTCAACTACAACGACCATGTTGCCGAGACCGGCCGGGCGCTTCCGTCGTATCCCGACATTTTTGCGAAGTTTGCAAGCTCGCTGATTGGCCCTTTCGACGCGATATCATGTTCCAACATCACACCGAACCTCGATTTTGAAGGCGAGCTTGCAATCATAATTGGCAAGGAATGCCGCTCCGTCTCCGCAGAGGATGCATTGGATTTCGTAGCCGGCGTGACTGTCCTGAACGACATCACCGCGCGAGATCTCCAGTATCGTGGGACGCAATGGCTGGCGGGCAAGGCTGTGGACGGTTCGACCCCAGTCGGACCGGTACTTGTTACACTCGAGGAGGTTGGGGACCTTCAGAACCTCGATATCCAGACTCACGTCAACGGCGTGCAGGTTCAATCATCCAATACGAATCTCATGATTTTTCCGGTTCGCCAGTTGGTGAGCTATATTTCCTATTTTCTGGCTCTTTCCCCCGGTGACATCATCACGACGGGTACTCCCCAGGGCATCGGTGCCAAACGACAGCCGCCCTTGTGGTTGAAACCGGGTGATGTTGTTGAAGTGGAAGTGGAAAATGTGGGCATCCTGCGCAACATTATTCGCTGATACTCTCAAATCGTGGCCCTCGATTATTAGGAATAGCGGCCCACACGAATTCGCCTTGGGGATTCCCCCTAATGTTTGCACATGGTAGTCCTTCATTGCTTTATTTGGCCGATTGGGGAAAATGATCCACTTTGAAGACCATATATGGCCGATGTCCAGAGAGAGTTATGACCAAACCAGATGTGATCGAGCGAGTTAAGAAAATCTGCGTTGAGCTTTCAGGGCAGACGGTGGATGCGGCTCACTACCTCATCAACAATCCGGATGAAATTCCATTCTATACCATGCGTGAAGTTGCCAGGCGGGCCAACATCCAACCTGTCAGTCTCGTCCGGCTGGCACAAAAGCTGGGCCTTGCAGGATACGGTGAATTACGTCAGCAATTCATTGATATTGCACAGGAGCGCCAGCAAAGAGATCGACAATCTGTAAACCGTAATGAGCTTAGCGCGCGAACACTGATTGCGGAAATGGGTAAGAATTCCGGGCTACAGTCGTTTATCGATTCATTCTTCGCAACGGAACTGGCTGTCGTTGAACAGGCAAGGGCACATCTGTCGGAGGAAAAGCTCGAAAGGGCGGTGCAACTTCTTGCCCAAGCACCGAAGGTTTATATTATTGGTCGCCGAACTGCCTTCACGCCCGCTTTCACCCTTGCCTACACCTTACGAAAAGCGCGCCCTAACATCATTCTGCTGGATGCTCCCGGGGGAGCACCCGAAGGTCCACTGGACGATATCCAGCCCGGCGATGTCGTCGTTGCGGTGACTTTTGCGCCCTTCAATCGCGTAGTTCACACGTTGACAGAAAAAGCATCGCTTTCGGGAGCCCACATCATCGCGATCACCGACAGTTTTGCGGCGCCTATCAGTAAGTTTGCGGGGCCTTTGCATTTTGTAGCGCAGTCGTCTGGTCAGGCATTTCCCGAATCTGCGCTGGGAGCTATTGCCATCACCAACCTACTGGCCGCATTGACCATCAGCCGGCTTGGCGATGTGGCGCAACAGCGAATTCGCGAAAATGAACGGTTCCTAGTGGATTCGGGCGAATATCTTCTGTCCGCTTCTCCAAAGAAACGGCAAAATCTGCCCAAAAAAAAGAATGAACCCCTTCGGTCATCGAAAGCCAGAGGGGATGCTGCCGAGTAAACAAAGTTGAGCAGTTAGGACTGTATATCGACGTCAAAGCTCACGAAACCGGTGTAACTCGGCACGGTAAGCGGCGAGACGCCCTGTCAAGTGGAGCGGCTTCGATTTCATGGCGCATTGCAATGGCGATGCGTGGTATAGCAGGCAGATTTTCAGCGAAACGAGCGTTGAATCGACGATCGGGCAAACAATATCGATTCAGCATAAAGCCACCCGTATACTCGCGCGACAATGATTTCAACTCCCAACGAAAAAGATCGATAGGAAAGCCGCCGATGAAAATCCTTGTCCCCGTTAAACGAGTCGTCGACTACAACGTGAAAATCCGCGTGAAGTCGGATGGTTCTGGCGTTGAGCTTGCCAATGTGAAGATGTCGATGAACCCGTTCGACGAAATCTCGGTGGAAGAGGCCCTTCGCCTGAAGGAAGCCGGCAAGGCCGAAGAGGTCGTGGTCGTCTCCATCGGCCCGGCCAAGGCGGAAGAAACGCTGCGCACAGCACTCGCCATGGGCGTCGACCGCGCCATCCTGATCGAGACCGACGAAACCGTCGAGCCGCTCGCCGTCGCCAAGCTCCTGAAGGGCGTGGCCGAGGCTGAGCAGCCCGGTCTTGTCATCGTCGGCAAGCAGGCGATCGATGACGATTCGAACCAGACCGGCCAGATGCTGGCAGCCCTGCTCGGCTGGGGCCAGGGCACGTTTGCCTCCAAGGTCGTGCCGGCTGATGGCAAGGTCGCGGTCACCCGTGAAGTCGATGGCGGCCTGCAGACTGTCGAGCTGAAACTGCCAGCCGTCGTCACCACCGATCTTCGTCTGAACGAGCCGCGTTACGCCTCGCTGCCGAACATCATGAAGGCAAAAAAGAAGCCGCTCGACAAAAAGGCTCCGGCCGATTTCAGCGTCGACGTTTCGCCGCGCCTGAAGGTGCTGAAGACCGAGGAGCCCGCAGGCCGCAAGGCCGGCATCAAGGTCGGCTCGGTTGCCGAGCTGGTCGAAAAGCTCAAAGCCGACGGCGTCCTCTAAGGTTTCGGAAAAGGGAGATATTCTTATGGCCATTCTTCTTCTGGCAGAACACGACAACGCAACCCTTTCCGACCTGACGGCAAAGACGCTGACGGCGGCAACGCAGATCGGCGGCGACGTGCATGTGCTGGTCGCCGGTTCGGGCGCCAAAGGCGCTGCTGACGCGGCTGCAAAACTATCCGGCGTTTCCAAGGTGCTCCTTGCCGACGACGCATCCTATGCCAATTCTCTGGCAGAACCGCTGGCAGCGCTGATCATCTCGCTTGCACCTTCCTATGATGTGATCCTCGCACCAGCCACCGCATCTGCCAAGAACGTGCTGCCGCGCGTGGCAGCGCTGCTCGACGTGGCGCAGGTCTCGGAAATCATCGAGGTCGTATCGCCTGACACCTTCAAGCGGCCGATCTATGCCGGCAATGCCATCCAGACGGTGCAGGCAAGCGACGCCAAGAAGGTGATCACCGTGCGTCCGACCGCCTTTGCAGCCGCCGCCGAAGGTGGTTCGGCACCGGTCGAGACGATCGCTGCTGCAGAAAATCCCGGTGTCTCCAGCTTCGTTTCCGACGCGCTGGCCTCATCCGACCGTCCGGAACTGACCTCTGCGAAGATCATCATCTCCGGTGGCCGTGCGCTTGGCTCTTCGGAAAAGTTCAAGGAAGTCATTCTTCCCGTCGCCGACAAGCTCGGTGCCGCCGTTGGCGCATCCCGTGCGGCCGTCGATGCCGGTTATGCGCCGAACGACTGGCAGGTTGGCCAGACCGGCAAGGTGGTCGCGCCGCAGCTTTACATCGCCGCCGGCATTTCGGGCGCCATCCAGCATCTGGCGGGCATGAAGGATTCGAAGATCATCGTCGCCATCAACAAGGATGAAGAAGCGCCGATTTTCCAGGTTGCCGATTACGGTCTCGTTGCTGATCTGTTTGAGGCACTGCCGGAACTGCAAAAAGCCCTTTGATGACGGAAGCGATGGAACTGCCCGAACGCGAAGCGATGGAATTCGACATTGTGATCGTTGGCGCGGGTCCTGCGGGTCTCAGCGCGGCCATCCGGCTGAAGCAGGTCGAGCCGGATCTTTCGGTCGTCGTTCTGGAAAAAGGCGCCGAAGTCGGCGCGCATATCCTCTCGGGCGCCGTGGTCGATCCCATCGGCATCGACCGGTTGCTGCCCGGCTGGCGGGAAGAGGAGGGGCATCCCTTCAAGACCGAGGTCAAGGACGACCAGTTCATGTTCTTGGGCCCCGCCGGCTCCATCCGCCTGCCGAATTTCATGATGCCGCCCTTGATGAACAATCACGGCAATTACATCGTCTCGCTTGGCCTCGTCTGTCGCTGGCTGGCGGAAAGGGCGGAAGCGCTCGGCGTCGAGATCTATCCGGGCTTTGCCGCCACCGAAGTGCTTTACAATGACGAAGGCGCCGTCATCGGCGTCGCCACGGGTGATATGGGCATTGAGAAAAATGGCGAGCCGGGTCCGAACTTCACCCGCGGCATGGAGCTGCACGGCAAATATGTGCTTGTTGGCGAAGGCGTGCGCGGTTCGCTTGCCAAGCAGCTGATCGCCAAATTCGATCTGTCCAGGGATCGCGAGCCCCAAAAGTTCGGCATCGGCATCAAGGAACTCTGGCAGGTCAAGCCGGAACACCACAGACAGGGCCTCGTGCAGCACTCCTTCGGCTGGCCGCTCGGCTTCAAGACCGGCGGCGGCTCGTTCCTGTATCATCTGGAGGATAACCTCGTCGCCGTCGGCTTCGTCGTCCACCTCAACTACAAGAACCCCTATCTTTATCCCTTCGAGGAATTCCAGCGCTTCAAGACGCATCCGGCGATCCGCGACACCTTTGAGGGCGGCAAGCGCATTTCCTATGGCGCGCGCGCTATCACCGAGGGCGGTTACCAGTCGGTGCCGAAGCTCACCTTCCCCGGCGGCGCGCTGATCGGCTGTTCGGCCGGTCTCGTCAATGTGCCGCGTATCAAGGGCAGCCATAATGCGGTGCTTTCGGGCATGCTGGCGGCGGAAAAGATCGCCGCGGCCCTCTCAGCCGGCCGCGCCCATGACGAGGTGGTCGAGATCGAAGCCGAATGGCGCGACGGCGATATCGGCAAGGACCTGAAGCGGGTCAGGAACGTCAAGCCGCTCTGGTCGAAATTCGGCACGGCTCTCGGCGTTGGCCTCGGCGGTCTGGACATGTGGACGAACCAGTTGTTCGGCTTTTCCTTCTTCGGCACGCTGAAGCACGGCAAGACGGATGCGCAGAGCCTCGAGCCGGCTTCGAAGCACAAGCCGATCNGCTCTGGTCGAAATTCGGCACGGCTCTCGGCGTTGGCCTCGGCGGTCTGGACATGTGGACGAACCAGTTGTTCGGCTTTTCCTTCTTCGGCACGCTGAAGCACGGCAAGACGGATGCGCAGAGCCTCGAGCCGGCTTCGAAGCACAAGCCGATCGCCTATCCGAAACCGGATGGCGTTCTGACCTTCGACCGCCTGTCTTCGGTGTTCCTCTCCTCCACCAATCATGAGGAGGACCAGCCGGTGCATCTACAGGTGAAGGACATGGAGCTGCAGAAGCGCTCCGAACACGACGTCTATGCCGGTCCCTCGACGCGGTATTGTCCGGCCGGCGTCTATGAGTGGGTGGAGAAGGATGGCAGGCAAGTCTACGTCATCAACGCCCAGAACTGCGTGCATTGCAAGACCTGCGACATCAAGGACCCCAACCAGAACATCAACTGGGTGCCGCCACAGGGTGGCGAGGGGCCGGTCTACGCCAATATGTAGGGGAAATCCGTGCCGCAATCCTGAAAGCAAAGAAGAGGCATTAATGGCACAAGCGGCCCGTCACGAAGACCGAGATCGAATTTGCTCAATATGTTGCTAGTCAGCCGGATGCGGCCAGCCTTGCGAATTCGATTTCCACAATGTTCGACGTAACTGTAGAGCAGTTGATTTCGATAGCAACATGGGTTGAGTAAGACGGCGCGCTTTCGCGATCCTGATAGAGTTGCGTCAACTCCAGCTGGCAGACCTTTATACGGGTCTCCGATGAAAGCGCAGCTGTTGCCGGCTGTCATTTCGACAGATCTTGGCGTGTCGGCTGGAAATGGTCAGTTTGCATGCCTGATGCTCTTGTTCGATATTCAATCTCCAGACTCGTATTGTGGCCGAAGAGGCTATGAATCCTCCGATTAATGCCGCGCGCCCGTGAGGTCGCGCGGCAGGTAGCTGCTTAAGATGCAATCGCGTAGGGCAGAAGTTCGGTTCCGTATTGATTGCCGGTTTTGAAATTTCCAATCAGCATGGCCAATCTCTCCGTCTCATGTGTAAGGCTCTGGGCGGCGGCAGTGGTTTGCTCTACCATCGCTGCATTTTGTTGAGTGACCTTATCCATCTGATCTCCGGCGGCGGAAACTTCTCGCAGACTGAGGGCCTGATCACGGGCTGAGACCGCAATATCCTTCACGGTCATGCTCATCGCGCCCACCTGCTTGACAATCTCGTTGAGAGAAACCCCGGAATCCCCGACCAGCTGAACTCCAACATCGACTTGTGTGGATGATGTGAAAATGAGCTGCTTGATTTCTTTGGCAGCATTTGCCGAGCGTTGAGCAAGCTCACGCACCTCCTGGGCGACGACCGCGAAGCCCTTTCCGGCTTCTCCGGCCCGGGCGGCTTCGACCCCGGCATTTAGTGCAAGCAAGTTAGTCTGGAATGCGATCTCGTCAATTACGCCGATAATGCTTTCAATTCGTGCCGAAGAGTTCTGAATTTCGTTCATCGCCGAGATTGCCTGGCCGACAATTTTTCCACCTCTCTCGGCATTTGCTTGGGCGGTGGAAACGGCATCATTGGCATGAGCGGCACCTTCTGCCATTCCGTTGACGCCACGCGTCACTTCCGATAGGGCTGCCACCGTTTCCTCGAGCGAGGCGGCCTGCTGCTCTGTACGGCGCGCAAGATCATTGGTCGCCGTCGAAATCTCGCCAAGTCCAGAACGGATCGTGCCAACGGCCTGGATGACGGCGCCGAATGCCCCTTCGAGGCTTGTTACAGATTCATTGAACCGATCGCGGATGACAGTATAGCGTGGATCCACTTCTCTAATCCGCGCAGTCAAGTCTCCCGAGGCCAGGGAATCCAGGCCTCTGGAAATTTCGATGAATGCCTGTTCCATTGCTGTCGCATCAGCAATACGCTCGTGCTCTTGGCTGCGCCTTTGCGTTTCTGATGCGAGCCGGGCGTCTTCTGCTCTAGTATCGGCGAGTGTCTTGGCGTGCTTTGTCTCCTGAAACACCATCAGCGAACGGACCATGGCACCAAGTTCATGGCGGTTCGCGGCGCCCGAGAACTCCTCGAGGTCTTCGCCTCGTGCCAATCTTTCCATTGATATAGCCATTTTCCGCACTGCGCCTGAAATTAATCGTCCGAGATAGTAGGAAAGAGCGAGGCCGATAGCGACTAATGCGACGCTGACAATCAAAGTAGTGGTTGTCGCAGAAGACATCGTTTGCTCGACTGAGGCGTCCAGCGAGGTCTGCGTACTTGCGACGGCTGTTCGAAGTGACTGAAAACCATTCGCGATTTCGGGAGCCAGTTCATTCAATTCCGTCTTGCGGATGTTGATGGTCTCACTCCAGACATCCCGCATCTCACGAAGGCGTGATGTGTAGTTTTGCATGAGCTGGGCGGCACCGGCAAGGCGGGTGCGCTGTAGTTCATTCTGGGCGTTTTTCGTCGCTGTCGTATTTAGCCCCAAGGCTTCGTTAAGAGCAGCTTGGGCCCTTTCGTAGGCTTGGAGATCACCTGTCGCGACAAAACGCTCTGAGGCATAGAGGCTACGATTAAGTGCTTCCAGTGTCTGCGTCGTGGCGTAGACCAATTGTAAGTCGTTCTGCCTCCACCCGCTCCGTAATACGTCATTCAATGCCACACTGGTCCAAGGGCCAAATTCCGTAACTTTCGATGCAAGCAAATCGTGGCGAGCTTGCAACGACACAATTTTGTCGAATGCCTGATCGTAAGCGGATATTTGTGTTCGGATGGTAACAAGGGCTGCCAGAAGGGCAGAATTCTGCGCAATTCGCGGATCATTATTCTCGAATGAGCGGACACCGGATTTGAAGCGCTCAACCAACTCCTTCGAGGGCGCGGACCGAAATGCCTCTACAGACATCTTAATATCATTTAGGCGATCGCTGTAGTTCGAAATTGCAAGGCTTTCGCCGACCGTGGCGCGGTAAGAGGAAAAAATTGCGGTGAGCTTATCCATGCCCGATACGACATTGAGCGATAGCAAACTCATGAAAAAGATCAGAGGAAGAAATCCAATCGTTATTTGAGCTCGTATGCTCAGTTTGTTCCAGTAATTCATCACAGCCTCACGAAATCAGTGGCTTTCCAACAAATATTGTTCGACATTTTGCCGAGTGACCAACTCGAATGGGATGTAAATTTCCCGCGGTATTGACTGGCCCTGAGCAAGTTTTAGCGCCGCTTCAACCGCGCCGGCTCCTTGGGCGGCTGCATTTTGAAACACGGTAACCTTAAGATCGCCGTCGCGAATTGCTTTAACTGCTGGCGGGATAGCATCAATCCCAGCGACGATGACTTCCTTTGGCCCAATATTGTTGCGCCGGAGCGCGCTGATGGCACCAAGCGCCATGTCGTCATTGTTGGCCAGGATTGCGTCGAACTCAACGTCGGCGGCAAGCCATTCCTGTACCTGCGCGTCGGCATGTTCCGGCGACCAGTACGCGGATTGGCGTTCAACAACCTTAAGACCGGAGCATTCGCTCGTCGCGATGACATCGTCTATGTCTTGCGTGCGTGCCCGGGCAGCGGCATGAAAGGGTTCGCCGACAAGTACAGCAATGCGACCTTTGCCGCTCAGGAGTTTGCAGACTTCCTTGGCCTGAAGAGTTCCGGACTCCTTTTCGTCCGATGCAACAACCACTTGGTTCGCGGGCAAATCTGCAACATTTGCTGGCACGTTGTTCACGAAGACAAGGGGAACACCGGCGTTTGACGCGATTGGAGTCAATTGAGCGCCCAGATCACCATCCGCAAGAAGAATTATTACCGCATCGACCTTTTGCGCGATCAGATCAGCGACCTGTCTCTTTTGGAGTTCACCATCACCTTTTGAATCCGCGCTAATAACTTTGGTTCCCGACATCTTACGGGCATGATCTACGAGTCCGTTTAGTAGCGTCGTGTTGAATTCGTCGAGGCCAGCTACCGAAATTCCAATTGTCGCTGCATTGACCGATGATGTTAACGTTAACATAAACGATAACGAAATAACGAACGTCCTCATTGTTCCCCTCCTCAATCCCAAACTGATCGGAGAATGATGAACAACTTAAGTAAAAATTGATTTAATCTCCCTTACGAACCGGCCCCTCATTCATCACTTCGATGAGGGAGGTAAGCTCCTCGGCCGAGACCAATAATTGCGCAGACCGGAGACAAGACGGTGTAAATAGCAACCTAAAAACGCGTTTTGCGCACGCATTGACGTTGTTGACCTTATAGATGCTGTTAGATTCAGGTCTCTTAAAATAAAAATATATATTTTTTGGTTGGTTGGTTGCGCCGCCTGTTTTCGATTGCAACGTTAGTTATTCAGGAAATTAGATTTATCGAAAATTAGTTGTCCTTTGAAACTGCCCTTCAACAATATTTGGCTAAGTCTCGCCTCCACAAGGGTTTCGGGGGCGAAGTTGAAAAATATCTGGCAGGATAAATCAGGGAATTTCGGTATTCTCAGCGCCTTGCTGATGGTGCCGCTGATCGGGGTTGCCGGTGTGGCCCTTGATGTGACGCACGGCATGACCGTCAAATCGGACCTGCAGATGGCGGCGGATGCCGCAGCGCTTGCGGTGGTTGCCGATACGTCGGCGAGTGTTCATAAAGCGAAGGAAATGTCGGGTGATGGTGTCGTTACGCTTGGCGGTGATGAAGCCTCGGCCTTCTTCGATGCCAACAAGCGGGCCAATTCGGACTACAAGCTCCTGTCTCTCGATGTGTCGGTGATCAAGCGCGGAAATGCCATCGAATCCTCCGTCGACTTTAAGGCATCCGTCGGGACCACGCTTTCGCAGATACTTGGAAAAGATCTCATCACCGTTTCGGGCAGGGCGACAGCCAAATACGAGACGGAAACCTTCAGCGACTTCTACGTCCTTCTTGATAATACCCCTTCGATGGGTGTCGGCGCCACACCGACCGATGTTGCCACCATGGTTGCAAATACGAGCGACAAATGCGCTTTCGCCTGTCACATCGTGAAGGACGGGGTGGTGGATACGAACAGCTATTATTACAAGGCTAAAAGCCTCGGCGTGACCACGCGCATCAATGTGGTCGCAAAGGCCACAGCGAGCCTTATGGATACGGCAAAGTCCATGCGCAAAAGCAGCAATCAATATCGTATGGCAGTCTATTCCTTCGGAGAGAAAGCCGAAGATACAAAGCTGCTTGAAGTCGTGCCGCTGACATCGGATCTGGCGATAGCGAAGAAGAAAGCCGCTGAAGTCGACCTGATGTCGATCCCCAAGCAAGGGTTCAACAACGACCAGCAGACGGATTTCGACCGGGCGCTGACCCAGATTGGTGACAAGATCGGCTCTTCGGGCACGGGCGCGAGTTCGGCGAGCCCGGAAAAGATCGTCTTCTTCGTGACCGATGGCGTCGGCGATAGCTACAAGCCGTCCACCTGCACCAAAAAAACGACGGGCGGCCGCTGTCAGGAACCGATTGACCTCAAATATTGCACGAAGCTGAAGGAAAAGGGTTTTCGCATCGCCGTGCTCTACACCACCTACCTGCCGCTGCCGACCAACGACTGGTATAATAGCTGGATCAAGCCGTTTCAGCCGGAAATCGGTGCACGCATGCAGTCCTGCGCTTCGCCGGGGCTGTTCTTCGAAGTCAGCCCGTCGCAGGGCATCAGTGATGCGATGACCGCGCTTTTCAAGAAGGCTATCACATCACCCCGCCTGACGGGGNCAAATATTGCACGAAGCTGAAGGAAAAGGGTTTTCGCATCGCCGTGCTCTACACCACCTACCTGCCGCTGCCGACCAACGACTGGTATAATAGCTGGATCAAGCCGTTTCAGCCGGAAATCGGTGCACGCATGCAGTCCTGCGCTTCGCCGGGGCTGTTCTTCGAAGTCAGCCCGTCGCAGGGCATCAGTGATGCGATGACCGCGCTTTTCAAGAAGGCTATCACATCACCCCGCCTGACGGGGTGATGAAGGACAAAGCCTTTAGCCTTCAGCCGATGGCGTGAAGCTTTTCGAACAGCTGATGATGGTTGCTATCGGCACGGTAGAACACTGCCGGCTCGCTGAACTGCACCGGGTTTGCCGGAGCCATTTGGTTTAAGTTATGGGCCATAGCGGGTTCGTCCAGCACGGCGTAGTAGCGTTCTTCAGCCTCGGCTGGCGGTATGTTTCCGATGGACTCCGTAAGTCGTCGGTGGTTGAACCAGTCGACCCATTCCAAAGTGGAGAATTCCACCGCTTCGAAATTCCTCCATGGCCCGCGCCGATGGATGACCTCGGCCTTGTAGAGACTGTTGATCGTTTCGGCGAGGCATTGTCGTAACTGTCGCCAACGCTTCCGACAGACGGCTCGATGCCAGCTTCTGCCAATCGCTCGGAATACCGAATGGACACGTATTGGACGCCGCGATCCGAGTGATGCACGAGACCGCCTCCATGAGCGCGACGCCGATCATGGAGTGCGCTGCTCTAGCGCATCTAGGACAAAGCTTGCGTGTGCTGTCCGGCTGGCCCACCAGCCGACGATGCGACGACGTCGATCACGAAAGCCGCATAGACGAAGCCCTGCCAGGTGGCGACATAGGTTAAGTCTGAAACCTGCAGCCTGTTTGGTGCTGGGGCTTTGAACTGGCGGTTTACCCGGTCAAGCGGGCTTGGAGCTGTCTTGTCCGAGTACGTCGTGCGGATTGGCTTTCCTCGAATGACCCCCTTGCAGGCTCATCGATCTCATAAGCCGGGCGACAGTGCAACGGGCGGTGTCGAAGCCCTCCCGCTGCAATTGCCGCCAGACCTTACGCACGCCATAGACCTGGAAGTTCTCATTGAACACCCGTCGTATCTCGATCTTCAGACTGATATCGCTGCGGGCGCGAACCGACAGGCGGTCCACATCCAAGCGCTTGGCGACGTTCTCGTAGTAGGTTGATGGAGCGTAAGCCTCCGGTGAAGGCCGCAGGTCAGGCCGCTTGAGCGTTGACGGTCGGCGGCGTCCAATTCCACGGAAGCAACTGCTCCAGCCTGGTAATCGGCGTGTCAGCGATGCGGGCAAGAACGTCGGCCAGCCACACCTGCGGATCGATGCCGTTGAGCTTTGCCGTCATGATCAATGTGGCCATAAAGGCTGCTCGATCTGCACCGCGGTCTGATCCGGCGAAGAGCCACGATTTTCTGCCGAGTGCGA
>NZ_JAPYZZ010000025.1 GCF_027460065.1 Martinezella rhizogenes | reverse complement strand
CATAGACGCCGGCCGGACAATACCGCGTCGAGGGACCGGCATAGACGTCGTGTTCGGAGCGCTTCTGCAGCTCCATGTCCTTCACCTGAAGATGCACCGGCTGGTCCTCCTCATGATTGGTGGAGGAGAGGAACACCGAAGACAGGCGGTCGAAGGTCAGAACGCCATCCGGTTTCGGATAGGCGATCGGCTTGTGCTTCGAAGCCGGCTCGAGGCTCTGCGCATCCGTCTTGCCGTGCTTCAGCGTGCCGAAGAAGGAAAAGCCGAACAACTGGTTCGTCCACATGTCCAGACCGCCGAGGCCAACGCCGAGAGCCGTGCCGAATTTCGACCAGAGCGGCTTGACGTTCCTGACCCGCTTCAGGTCCTTGCCGATATCGCCGTCGCGCCATTCGGCTTCGATCTCGACCACCTCGTCATGGGCGCGGCCGGCAGAGAGGGCCGCAGCGATCTTTTCCGCCGCCAGCATGCCCGAAAGCACCGCATTATGGCTGCCCTTGATGCGCGGCACGTTGACGAAACCGGCGGAACAGCCGATCAGCGCGCCGCCGGGGAAGGTGAGCTTCGGCACCGACTGGTAACCGCCTTCGGTAATCGCGCGCGCGCCATAGGAGATGCGCTTGCCGCCCTCGAAGGTGTCGCGGATCGCCGGATGCGTCTTGAAGCGCTGGAATTCCTCGAAGGGATAAAGATAGGGGTTCTTGTAGTTGAGGTGCACCACGAAGCCGACGGCGACGAGGTTATCCTCCAGATGATACAGGAACGAGCCGCCACCGGTCTTGAAGCCGAGCGGCCAGCCGAAGGAGTGCTGCACGAGGCCCTGTCTGTGATGTTCCGGCTTGACCTGCCAGAGTTCCTTGATGCCGATGCCGAACTTTTGGGGCTCGCGATCCCTGGACAGATCGAATTTGGCGATCAGCTGCTTGGCGAGCGAACCGCGCACGCCTTCTCCAACAAGCACATATTTGCCGTGCAGCTCCATGCCGCGGGTGAAGGCGGGGCCGGGCTCGCCATTCTTCTCGATGCCCATATCGCCGGTGGCGACGCCGATGACGGCGCCTTCGTCATTGTAAAGCACTTCGGTGGCGGCAAAGCCCGGATAGATCTCGACGCCGAGCGCTTCCGCCCTTTCCGCCAGCCAGCGACAGACGAGGCCAAGCGAGACGATGTAATTGCCGTGATTGTTCATCAAGGACGGCATCATGAAATTCGGCAGGCGGATGGAGCCGGCCGGGCCCAGGAACATGAACTGGTCGTCCTTGACTTCGGTCTTGAAGGGATGCCCCTCCTCTTCCCGCCAGCCGGGCAGCAACCGGTCGATGCCGATGGGATCGACCACGGCGCCCGAGAGGATATGCGCGCCGACTTCGGCGCCTTTTTCCAGAACGACGACCGAAAGATCCGGCTCGACCTGCTTCAGCCGGATGGCCGCGCTGAGACCCGCAGGACCCGCGCCAACGATCACAATGTCGAATTCCATCGCTTCGCGTTCGGGTAAAACGTTCATCATCAGCAACTCAGTCTCATGATCTATCAAAGTGGGGCGCTTCGCGCCCGGTGGCACGCCACGCCGCTATAGCCGTGTTTGCCATCAGCATCGCGATCGTCATTGGCCCTACGCCCCCGGGAACGGGCGTGATTGCCTGAGCGACATCCTTCACCGTCTGGAAATCGACATCACCAACCAAACGGCTCTTTCCCTCGCCCCGCTCGGGCGCAGCGATCCGATTGATCCCGACATCGATCACGGTCGCACCCGGCTTTACCCAGTCGGCCTTAACCATCTCCGGTCTGCCAACCGCAGCAACGAGGATATCTGCATCGCGACAGACATCCTCCAAATCCTTCGTACGCGAATGCGCAACAGTCACCGTAGCGTTCGCGTTCAGCAGCAATTGCACCATCGGCTTGCCGAATAAATTTGAGCGCCCGATGACTACAGCTTTGAGGCCCGAAAGATCGCTCCCGTGGATGCCACCGACCAATACCATGGCGCCCGCTGGTGTGCAGGAAACCAGTCCAGTCCTCAGATCGCCCGTCGCAACCTTCCCCGCGTTCACGAAGTTCAGTCCGTCCACATCCTTCTCGGGCCGAATGGACTGGACGACCGCCTCGCTGTCCAGATGCCGAGGCAATGGAAGCTGCACCAGGATGCCGTGGATGCTCTCGTCTGCGTTCAATCTAGCCACAAGTTCGGTCAAGTCCTGCTGAGACGTCTCTTCCGGCAAAGTGTGCTGGATCGAGGTGAAACCGCATTCCTTGGCCATCCGACTTTTCGCGCCGACGTACGTGTGGCTCGCCGGGTCGCTACCGACGATGACGACAGCGAGGCCAGTCTTTACACCTGTCTCGGTCTTTAGGATTTCCGTGGCGTCCGCCACCGCCTGGATGACCGAGGCCGCAGCTTTTTTTCCGTCGATGAGCTGTACCGGCATAGGTCAGCCCATCCGCTCGGAGGCGTAGCTGCCGGGACTTGCGGGAAACACGACGGTGCGGTTGCCGTTGATGAAGGTACGATGGTGGATATGTGCATGGATTGCGCGCGCCAGGACCTGGCTTTCGACGTCTCGGCCGAGCGAAACATAATCTTCTGCCGACTGGGCGTGTGTGATGCGTACTGTGTCCTGCTCGATGATCGGCCCCTCATCGAGATCCGCCGTCACGTAGTGCGCCGTGGCGCCGATTAGCTTTACGCCACGCTCATACGCCTGCTTGTAAGGATTCGCACCCTTGAAGCTTGGAAGGAATGAATGGTGGATGTTGATGATCCGTCCGGACATCTTTGCGCAGAGCTGGTCCGACAGCACCTGCATGTATCGCGCCAGGACAACCAGCTCCGTACCGGTCTGCTCCACGAGATCAAGCATTCGCGCTTCAGCCTGGGGCTTGTTCTCTTTCGTTACCTTGATGTGATGGAAAGGAATGTCGTGGTTTACCACGACCTTCTGATATTCGAAATGGTTCGAGATAACACCGACGATGTCGATTGGAAGCGCGCCAATCCGCCAGCGATAGAGGAGGTCATTAAGGCAGTGGCCGAAACGCGATACCATCAGGAGGACCTTCGTCCGCTTCTCACCGTTATGGAAATCGTAGTCCATCGAGAAACTCTTCGCGACGTCGGTGAACCCTTCACGTATTTCATCTTCAGAAGCGCCTGATTCCGACCGGAAGCCGACCCGCATAAAGAATCTGCCAGTCTCGAGGTCATCGAACTGCGAACTGTCGATGATGCTGCAACCCTTCTCCGCAAGGTATCCGGAGATCGCCGCCACGATCCCTCTGGTGGACTTACAAGATACCGTTAAAACGAGATTGTCATTGGTCACGTGTTACTCCATCGAGCAGGAATGGGAATGGGAGCCGACCGTTCGGCTCTCGCGACGTTACGACTGCCCTAAAGCGTTTTTTGTAGCTCAGGCAGAATTTCGAAGAGATCGCCAACGAGACCATAGTCTGCTACGTGGAAGATCGGCGCATCCTCGTCCGTGTTGATGGCGACGATGACCTTCGAGTCCTTCATGCCTGCCAGATGCTGGATCGCGCCTGAGATGCCGCAGGCAATGTAGAGATCGGGAGCGACGACCTTACCGGTCTGGCCGACCTGCCAGTCGTTGGGGGCGTAGCCGGCATCAACGGCGGCACGCGAGGCGCCGACGGCGGCGCCGAGCTTGTCGGCCACCGGAAGGATGATGTCCTTGAACTTTTCGGCGGATCCCAGCGCGCGACCGCCCGAAATCACGATCTTGGCGGAGGTTAGTTCTGGACCATTCGACGTAGAGAGGGCGTCGGAAACGTAACGCGACGGTCCGGAAGAAAGAGCTGCCGTCGAGATTTCCTCAACGGCAGCAAAGGGGCCTTGGGAGGCCGGGGAAAAAGATGAGGTGCGCACGGTGATGACCTTCTTTGCGTCGGTCGCCTGCACGGTCTGGATGGCGTTACCCGCATAGATTGGGCGCTTGAAGGTGTCGGTCGAAACGACCTCGATAATTTCCGAGATCTGCGCGACATCCAGCAGGGCGGCGACCCGCGGCAGCACGCTCTTACCCACCGACGTGGCGGCGGAGATTATCGTGTCGTAGTCGCCTGCGATGGAATAAATGAGTTCTGCCAGCGGTTCCGCCAGATTGTTGGCAAGCTCGTCGCTTTCGGCGAGTAGCACCTTGGAGACGCCCGACAGCTTGGCGGCGGCATCGGCGGCGGCCTTCGCATCCTTGCCGGCGACGAGCACGGTGACATCGCCGGCAATCTGGCTTGCCGCCGTCAGCGTCTTCGCGGTCTGTTCGGAAATGCTGGTGTTGTCGTGATCAGCCAGAAGAAGAATAGCCATGGTGATATTTCCTTTCGGACCTTAGAGGACGCCGGCCTCGGACTTGAGCTTTTCGACGAGTTCTGAGACCGATTTGACCTTGACACCTGCTTTGCGGCTGGATGGCTCTTCGGTCTTCAGCACCTTCAGACGCAACGCGGTGGACACGCCGAAGTCGGAAGGCGTCTTCTTATCGAGCGGCTTCTTCTTCGCCTTCATGATGTTCGGCAGTGAGGCATAGCGCGGCTCGTTGAGACGCAGATCCGTTGTCACGACAGCAGGAAGCTTGACCTCGATCGTCTGCAGGCCGCCATCGACTTCGCGGGCGACCCTGGCGCTGCCTCCAGGACCAGGGGCGCCGATCTCGATCTTCGAGGCGAAGGTTGCCTGTGCAGAGCCAAGGAGTGCCGCCAGCATCTGGCCGGTCTGGTTGCTGTCGCCATCGATCGCCTGCTTGCCGACGATGATCAGCCCCGGCTGTTCAGCGTCGGCAACGCCCTTGAGGATTTTGGCGACGGCGAGCGGTTCGACAGTATCGTCGGTCTCGACGAGAATAGCGCGATCGGCGCCCATGGCGAGTGCGGTACGCAGCGTCTCTTCGGACTTGGCAGGACCGATCGAAACCACGACAACCTCCGTCGCGTCTCCACCCTCCTTAAGGCGAACGGCCTCTTCGACCGAGATTTCATCAAATGGATTCATCGACATCTTTACGCCAACCAGATCGACGCCGGATCCGTCAGCGAGAACGCGCACCTTCACGTTGGAATCGATCACTCGCTTCACTGGGACTACTATTTTCATGGCCAGGCTCTCAATGCTTCTTCATAAAACCTTATATATATTCTGCAAACTTTAAGTCAAGCGGTAGTGCCATTTTTTCCGGAGCGAGGTTCTCAGTCGCATTCATCCTGGCCGCCTGATCGGCAGAATGGTGGCGGCAAAAAGTGCGTGTCGGCTAAGCGTGCGAGCGTTCGCCGCTGGCGCAAGGGTTAGCAAGTATCGCAGAGAGCCACTGACAGTGCGTCGTCGACCAAGAGCCGTCCGATCCGTTCTACTCTGCGCTCGTCTCAGCAGAATCGTCGCTGTCGAAAACGTTGTGAGCGAGGCGACGGCTTATTCAAGCGAGCCTGTGACATCGGTTGCCCCACGTCATGTATCTCCGATGCCTTCGTCGACTTTGTCGGCGAAGCTTCCATGAACCAGCAGAAATTCTAAACCCGACCGGATGTCTTTGGATATGGCGGCACTCGCCCTGGCGGCATCTCGCGCGACGAGAGCATCGACAGCCTCCTCGCAGTAGGAGGTTGCCCGGACTTTGCGGGGATCAATACTGAGATGGCGAAGGAATGGACCGCACTGGAGCCAAAGTAATTCTATGTGGGAGCGCAGAGTTTCGGAACTGCAATGCCGGTAAATGCCAAACTTTAGCTTTTGGTTGAAATCGAGGTACTTTTCGAGATCATTCGCGTCCATGGCCTGGGTGAGGCCATCGCTAGCGCGTCGGAGATCCTCGAGACCTTGGCCATCAATACGACCGCACGCTTGAAACGTAGCATGCCCTTCGAGCAATTCGCGCAGCTCCATCACCTCTTGAAAGCGGCCTCGGGTCGCGACAGGAATGGTGAACGTGCCATTTGACTTCTGAATCAACGCCCTTTCCGCCAGCAATCGTCCCAAGGCGGCCCGGGCGGGCATCTCGCTCGTCCCGAGCGCCTTGCCCACCATCCGGCCACTGATTTTCTGACCAGGCTCGAACCCGCCTCTCATCAACACCGTGCGGAGCTGCTCGTAAACCTGATCCTGCATCGACTGAAAATCGATCGGCTCCAATACAAGCCCTGTCTTCATCGTCATTCTCAACTCTGGCATCCAAATCGAGGTTTAAGCACCACCAAAAATAGCATCAAAGGTCAAGCCGGGTGTCTGCGCACCCGGCGTCCAAAATCGGCTTACAAGAGTGTTTCTCTCCTTCAAGGAAGCACTTTCCCCGGATTCATGATATTATTTGGATCAAGGGCCTGCTTCAATATCCGCATGGTACCAATGGCGTTCTTATGTTCCCATTCCATGTACTTCGTCTTGCCGTACCCGATCCCGTGTTCGCCGCTGCAGGTTCCCCCCAAGGCCAAAGTCCGCTCGATGAGCCTGTCGTGTATTTCTTCCGCCAGTTCGAACTCGGCATGATCGTCTGGATCAATGACCATGCCGAGATGGAAGTTTCCGTCGCCGACGTGACCTATGACGCTCACGAAAAATGGCACGCGTTTTAGATCTTCTCTCGTCAGTCTCACGCATTCTGCGAGCTTCGAAATCGGCACGCAAGCGTCGGTTCCGTACACGCGCGCGTTCGGACGCATGGCTAGCAATGCGTAATGAGCTTCATGTCGGGCGTGCCAGAGCTTGTTGCGCTCCTCAAGGTCAGTGGAGGAAACGAGCGGCGAGCCGGAGTAGGAGGCAATGAGTTCTGAAATTTGTTCGATCTGATCCGCAACGGAAGCAGCGGAACCATGAAACTCGAAAAAAAGCGTCGGCGCAACCGCCAGGTCCAGCTTTGAAAAACGATTAACGGCAACGATCGTCTGCTCATCGAGGAACTCGACACGGGCGATCGGTACGCCGAGCTGGACGGCTTCAGTAACCAGCGAAACGGCTGCCTCGACGGTTGGGAAGTTCGACACACCCGATGCAATCACTTCGGGAAGGCCGTAGAGCTTGATGGTAATTTCCGTGATCAAGCCCAAAGTGCCTTCGCTTCCAACGAACAGGCTTGTGAGATCGTAGCCCGCTGCGGATTTTCTGGCCCGCGAGCCGGTCCTGATGATCTCGCCGCTTGGGAGCACGACTTCGAGTGCGAGAACATTCGCCTTCATGTTACCGTAACGGACCGCGTTCGTCCCTGACGCACGGGTCGCCGCCATTCCGCCGATGGTGGCGTCCGCACCCGGATCAACGGGGAAGAAGAGGCCGGTGTCACGAAGATAGGTGTTTAGCTGCTTACGGGTGACGCCTGGAGCGACCGTTGCATCAAGGTCTTCTGCGTTAACCGCGTGAACGACATTCATCCTGCTCAGGTCGATACAAACGCCGCCCTGCAGCGCCGATACGTTGCCTTCCAACGATGTGCCAGCGCCCCAAGGTACTACAGGAATGCCCGTTTCATTACAGATCTTGACGACCGCGCTGACCTCCGCAGTCGATACTGGAAAGCACACGGCGTCCGGCGGCGACGCCGGCAGGTGCCCCTCACCACGCGCGTGCTGTTCGATGATTGAGGGATTGAGGCTGAGGCGATCACCGAGGATTTCAGCAAGCTTCGCTCTGCTATTTTCGTCGAGTTTCATACAATTTCGCTTTCGATATACATGGCGACCCGACGCCGGGACCTGCATTTCAGGGTGTGTCGATGCAGTCGGGCGGGAGCGGATTTTCTACCGACGCGTTAGGCTGCGCAGAAAACTCTCCTTGCGCGGGCTAGTCGTGACGTCGAAAAATTCGGATGGAGGCGAATCTTCTAGAATAACTCCGCCTTCCAGGAAGACGATGCGATCGGCCACTTCACGTGCAAAGTTCATTTCGTGGGTTGCAATGATCATTGTCATTCCCTCGCCGCGCAGTTCCCGCATGACAGAGAGAACTTCGTGCACCAATTCGGGATCTAGCGCGGATGTCGGTTCGTCAAAGAGCATCGCTTCCGGCCTCATCGCCAGCGCGCGCGCTATTGCGATACGCTGCTTCTGGCCACCCGACAATTCCTCCGGATAATGGTCGTGCCTTTCGGCCAGTCCGACTCGCGTCAAGAGATCCAGAGCGCGCTGCTGCGCCTCGTCCTTTCTGATGCCGAGTACTTGCACGGGTCCTTCCATGATGTTTTGCAGGGCTGTCATGTGTGGAAAGAGATTGAAGTCCTGAAACACCATCCCAAGCCGGGCGCGGATCTTGGCGATCCGGGCATGGCTGTGTGGCTTCAAGCCATTTGGAATTTCGTCGTAGTATACGCGTTCCCCGTCCAGCCGTATTTCACCGGCGGTCAGGGTCTCGAGATTATTCACGCACCTCAGAAGCGTAGATTTTCCGCTGCCAGAAGGTCCGACAAGGCAGACGACTTCACCCTTCTTGACGTTGAGGGACACCCCTTTGAGCACCTGCAGATGACCGTAGTATTTCTCCAAATCCTTCAAGATGATCATTGGCTGGATCTCCCCGCTTCGAGTGCATCATGGTGAGGCGGACGCGCCGACGCGCGCGGGCGGCGCTTCTTGTTTTGCATTCTCTTCTCGAGGTAGCGCACAAATAACGATGCTGGGAAACCGGCGACGAAGTAGAGAATTCCCGTGACCGTGTAGACGGTAAAATATTGGAAGGTCGACGACGACACCAGATTACCGGTGTAGAGCAGTTCGTTGACGGTCACGACGGACGCCAGCGCCGTGTCCTTGAAGAGCGCGATAAAGTAGTTCCCCAAAGTAGGCGTTACCACCCTGAAGGCTTGCGGCAGGATGATTCTGATAAACGCCTTGCTCGGCGTCATTCCCAATGCTGCAGCCGCGTTGCGTTGGCCCTCCGGCACGGACTTAATGCCGCCACGGTAGACTTCGCTCAAGTAGGCGGTGTAGTTCATGGTCAACGCGACGACGGCTGCGGCAAATGGATCGAGTTGCAGCCCAGCGGAAGGCAGCACGTAATATACGTAGAAAAGCTGCAGGATGAGCGGCGTTCCGCGGATAATTTCTACGAACGCTTCGAACGGCAGGCGGACCGCCCAGACCTTCGACATTCGCACAAGGGCCAGAGGGATGGCTAACACTCCAGCCAGAACGATGACTATGAGTGTTAGCAAAACGGTGTTGCCCAGCCCTTGCAAGAGCACGAATCCGTAAGATCGGATCACATCAAGGTTCAAAAGTTCCATAGTATTTCCCGACGGCGAGTATCGGCCGGACATCACCGGCCGATTTCGCAGTCGCTCCTTGGATTAATTGGCTTGCAGAGGGAAGACGAAGAGGTTTCGATCCGACAGACCGTTTTTCCGCAAGATTTCGGACATCGCTCCCGATGCTCTCGCCTCAGCGAGTGATTGATTGAACGCCGCACGGAAGCTGCAATCTTCCTTCCGGAGACCGTAGCGCGCGTAACCGTAACCGTTCTTAAGGAGGTCGTCTGGAATGGGAAAGTTGGAGAGAGCCTCGACCTTGGCATTCGGGTTGGCTTTTTTGAATTCTGCGGCAAGCAGGTCGTACTCCAGCACAACGTCTACTTTGTCCTGCTGAATGGCGGCGAACTCTTCCGCGTAGCTTTGGTAGCGGGTTGCCGGCACACCCATTTTCTTTAGATATTCGTCCGTGCCAGTCCCTAGCAATACGCCTACTCGGAGCCTCGAAAGGTCATCGAAAGACTTCACCACCTTCGGATTACCGGTCTGGACCACGACGGCTGGCCCGTACCACCAGACCGGTCCGCTAAAAGCGATCGTCTTCGTTCGTTCAGGTGTCACGTGGATGTCGGTGACGACCATGTCGATGCGCTTGGAGAGCATCGAGGGGATAAGAGAATTGAACGCGCCAGCCTCGTAGGTGATCTTGGTGATGCCCATGTGCCTCAAGACTTCGGCATGCAATTCGACGTCAATCCCGATGGCCTTGCCAGTTGCCGGGTCAATTCCGGACCACGGCATCGCTGCAGCCACACCCAGCTTGATTCCGTCCTCGGCGGCGCGCCTGTAAGAATCGTCGGAGCAGACGGGATACTCTCCTGGAAGCTCGTAATAAGGCTCGGCGGCATGCGCACCAAAGCCCACGGCTCCCGCAAAGGTGACCGCAACGCAGATGGAATGCACGTAGTTTGTTAAACGCGTCATTTCTCTCTCCATTTGATTATGTTCCCCGTTCTTTTCCCTTCAGGGATAGAACCTGCTGATTTCAAAGCGCGACTAGACCGCCAGCGCCTCTTCGTATGCGAGCAGCTCTGTCAGTTGCGCCCGCATGTTACCCACAAGCGTCGCTTCGGGAGCCCTATTCGGAAGACGAACAGGACCGACGTCGAAACCTGTGAGAGCCTGTGCCGCCTTCATCGGACCGGGATTTGGCTCGGCGTAGACGTTGACGAGGAAGTCGCGGATGCGAGCGATTTGGTGCTGCGCAAGCGCGAGATCGCCGGCGCGAGCCGTCTCCATGATCTGCACCCATGTCCTTGGCAGCACGTTCGTTGACGCCAGGACACCGCCGACGGCGCCGAGGGCGATTTGCACCGCGAAGAGATGCTCGTCGCCCGACATGATGGCGATCTTGTCGCCGACGAGCTGGACGAGCCGAGTGAAGGCTGATTGATCCGGGTTCGAGGCCTTCATGGCAAAGATGGAGCCATCATTCGCGATATCGAGCACCGTCTCGGGATGGGTTGTCACCAATGTCAGGTAAGGAATGTCGTACAACATCACCGCCTGACCCAAGCCGTCGGCGACCGCCTTGTAGTAGTCCCGAATGCCCGATTGGCTTGGCGCGGTGCCATATGGCGTAATGACCATGAGGCCATCGGCGCCGGCATCGAGGAAAGCGCGGCCGAGCGCCAAAGTGTCTGGCAGACCGGGCGTGGTGATCCCGGCGACCACCGGCACTCGCCCGGCGACCGCCTCGACGGTGGCGCGCACAACGTCCACTCGTTCAGAAACCGAAAGCGCCGACGCCTCACCGGTCCCTCCAACCGCCACGATTGCTGAAATGCCCGCTCGAAGCTGCTTCTCAACCTGAGCGCCAATTAGCGTGAGATTTAACGAGCCATCCGCATTCATCGGTGTCGTTGTTGCCGTGTACAGGCCTTGAGTTGAAGTCTTGGTGAGGGTCATGGCTGGTCTCCCATTGTCGTTGAGGCGCGTCAGATAGTGGCTCAAGACAGCGCAATGGCACGATTTCAGAGCGTATCTAAATCGCGTTGTCAATACCGCGATCTGCGATCTGTGATCGCAGTTTTTGCGAAAAAGTATGGCGACATTCAAGAGGTCATTGTTTTTGGACTAAAAATTTCCACAGCCAACCGTAAAAAAAAACGTATTGAATGTTGAAAATATTTGACATAGCGTTGCGATGCTGATGACCGCGTCAGAGAACACTAGGGAAAGCGGAACGCCGGACGAATTTCATCATGGACAGCTTTATCGGAGCCTCCACGGGCGCATCGACTAGCGAAGCTGTGTCTTATCGCACCACCTTAAGCAGAGGGCTGAAGAAATGAGCTCATTTTCGCTCGATATAAAGCGCTTCACAGCGAGCGCGATGACAATATGAGTTCCCAGGTCATCGCAGAGCACAGTCCACCGGCGTCGCACGTTTCATCTGCCGAAAGACTAAACCCCTCATGGTCAACCGGACGAGTGCACGTCTCTGTTCGAACGCCTTTTGGGAAGACCCACCACTCGCAATTCTGCCTTGGGAACTCGTGCCCAAACCACAGCTCATGCAACCAAGATGCCTGAGCATATTAAGGAGAAAACATGTCACTTCATCAGGAGTTTGATCGCCTTTCCGGTACGCTATACGTCGAAGGGCGCTACCTCAAAAGCGAAACAACCGATCGCATCGCGGTCATCGACCCAGCGACTGAAGATCGGATCGCCGAAATCGCAAACGCCTCGGAACAAGAGGTCGAGGGCGTTATCGACATTGCAAATTCGGCACGCAAAGCTTGGCTTGCGATTGATCCTCGTACACGCGCGACAATGCTTCACGAGGTAGCGGCAAGAATCCGTCGCGACAAGGCGATCTACGGCTACTTCATGACCCGCGAAGAAGGAAAACCGTTCAAGGAGTCCGTCGATGAGACGTCGTGGTGCGCCACGGCCATCGACTATTATGCCGAACTCGGACGAAGTGATGTCGGCAGGATCGCCGGCACGACGGTCCCGGGCCAGTTCCACTTCTCCGTGAAGGAGCCGCTCGGCACGGTCGTGATCATTCTCCCCTTCAACTTCCCTCTGGTTCTGCTTTGCTGGGAACTGGCGGCCGCGCTCGCTGCAGGCAATTCGGTCATCATCAAGCCGCATGAGCAGACGAGCATCACCACCCTCAAGTTTGCCGAGGTGTTCAATGACCTGCCCAAAGGACTTGTTCAGGTCGTGACCGGCGGGCCCCGGGTGGCGCAGCAGCTTGTCCGTAGCAGGAAGACCCACTGCGTAGCCTACACCGGTTCCGTTCCGATCGCTCAGGAGATTATGAAGGTGTGCGCCGACACCTTCAAACCGGCGCTCATCGAAGCTTCCGGCAACGACCCGTTTATCGTCATGCCTTCGGCGCCGATGGATGTCGCCGTACGAGCCGCCACCTTTGCCGCCTACCTGAACTGCGGTCAGGTCTGCACGTCGGCGGAGCGCTTCTACGTTCACGACAGCATCCATGACGAATTCGTCGAGCGTTTGGTGGCTGAAACGCGCAAGCTCCGCATCGGCAACGGCCTGGAAACCGTGGATATAGGCCCGATGGCTACTCATCGCCAGAGAGATCGCTTCGAGGCGCTGCTGGCGCGTGCTCGCCAGGAAGGCGCCACGTTTGCGACCGGCGGCGGTCGCCCGAATGGGCTGAACCACGGTTGGTTCATCGAGCCGACTGTCCTGACCAACGTCTCTCCCGACTCTGAAATCCTCAATGGCGAATCCTTTGGTCCGGTAGCCCCGATTTGCCGCGTAAAGAGCTTTGACGAGGCGCTTGAACTCGCCAACCGGTCAGATTTCGGACTTGGCGCAAACCTTTACTCCCGCGACATGAGCGAGATGATGCGTGCGGTGAACGAAGTTGAATCCGGCATGCTCTGGATCAATGCGCCAATCCTCGACAATGACGCGCTCCCCTTCGGCGGCCGTAAGCTATCGGGCGTCGGGCGCCAGCTTGGACCTGAAGGTCTCGCGCAGTTCCAGTCTTCGAAGTACGTGGTTATCGATCCGGCCGCGGCGCCGCAGGATTTCTGGTGGTTTCCGTATCCGGATGCAGAGAGCTACGAAAAGGCAAAGTCCTAACAATGGACTGATACGACCGGCCGCTATCCGGCGGCCGGTCAAAATGCAGTGCTTTCGGATCTGCCCGATGCGACACACTTTCGGCCGTCAGTGCCGTCTTACTTGCGCGCTCGTTGGAGGACCTGCACACATGCGATCAGGGCGATGGCGAAAAACGTCATCACCGTGGCTGCCGCTGCGATCGTCGGCGACAGATTCTCTCGGATCGCCGAGAACATCTCGCGCGGTAACGTTCGATGCTCCGGCCCTCCAATCAGCATGACCACGACGACCTCGTCAAAAGAGGTGGCGAACGCAAAGACGACCCCAGAAAGTACGCCAGGGGTGATAAGGGGCAGCATGACGCGGCGGAACGCGTAAAGCGGCTTGGCACCGAGGCCAAGTGCCGCGCGCGTGAGATTTCTATCGTAAGACGCCAGCGCTGCTCCGACCGTAATCACTACGAACGGGCTGCCCAGGGCGGCATGCGCCAAAATGATGGAGCTGTAAGACCTCACCAGACCAAGGGGGCCCAGAAACAGAGAAAGACCGACACCGAACACAACCACCGGGACGACCATAGGGCTGAGCAAGAAGGCAGTAAGAAGCGCCTTGCCCCGGAAATCACTCCACCATAGTCCAAGTGCAGCGATTGTTCCCAGGATGGTGGCCACGATTGCCGCTGCCGAACCGATCAGGAGACTATTCCAAATCGCATGAGACCACCTCGGGGAAGAGATCAGTTCCGCATACCACTGCGTGCTCGTTCCACGCATCGGATAGGCCAGAAACTGGCTGCCATTGAACGATAAGGGCAAGATGGCCAGAATAGGCACGACCATGAAAAATACGACCAGAATGGTGCAGACATATAGCAGCAGGGTCCAACCGGCTGTCTGTCTGCGTGTGGGTGAAAGCCTAGGCAAAGCTCGATCCCTTCGTGCCGGCGATCTTGGAATAGACCAGATAGAGAATGGACGTCACCACTATGAGAACGAGTGCGAGCGCGCCTGCGAGGCCCCAATTCACGGCTTCTGAGGTGTAGTAGGCGATGAAATATGAAACCATCTGGTCGCTCGCCCCCCCTACCAGCGCCGGCGTGATGTAATAGCCGAGTGACATGATGAACACCAACAAGCAGCCAGCTGCTACGCCAGGCGCTGTCAGCGGCAGATAGATTCGTCGAAACGCCAGAAGCGGCGTCGCGCCAAGTGACTCACCAGCACGCATGTAATCTGGCTTGATCGTGGCCATCGTCGCGTAAAGCGGAAGGACCATGTAGGGCAACGACACGTGCACCATGGCGATGATCACTCCTGGTCTGTTAAAGATCAATTCCAAAGGCTGAGACGTCAGGTGGAGCCACTGGAGCACCTGATTCAAAAGGCCCTGATCCTGCAACAGCACGACCCAGGCGGCGGTTCGAACGAGCAGCGATGTCCACAGAGGTAGCAGAACAAGGCCCATGACGATGCTCCGCCAAGCCTTCGGACCGTTCGCAAGAAAATAGGCGACGGGGAAGGCAAGAAGGAGGCTTATGACCGTGACAAGTGCGGCTATGCCGAACGTCCGCTTCAGTATGGCCAGGTAGACGCTGTTCTCCTCTGGCGCGTGCACGATTTGACCGGTTGCGTTCATTGCGCGGTCGAATGCGGCGAGTACGTAAAAGCCCGACGCGGGACCGGATGCCTGATAAAGCGCCTGCCACGTCTCAAGGTCGCCCCAAGCCCGATCGGCTTGCAGGAATGTTTCTCTCCAGCCATTTGGCGGGACGCCGTCAACTGATGCAATTTTACGAGCCGTCGAGTTTATCAGCGTTCGTCCGTTCGGCAGCGCATAATTGACGCGACGCGCAACCAGGGAGGTCGTGCGGGCCTGCTGCGACGTTTTCATGTCCTGCGCCAGGGCTGAAAACATTTCCTCTGATGGCTGCGTCCGATCCCAATCGCGCAATTCGCTCGATACGAGCGGCCAGATTGGTGCTAAATCATCGTCCTTGACGCTGAGCGACAGGATTTTTCCGAGTGGGACGATGAAAATAATCAGAAGGAAAAGCAGCAGCGGCAGGACAAGCAAAATACCGGCGAGACTCTTCCGCCTCGGCCCGCGATGACCTTCACCGTCTCTTTTTGCGTCGATTTTCTTCAAGGGGCTTATCCAGCTGGTAACGATTGACGTCCCTTTTACCCGGCCGCGTCGAAGATCGACGCGGCCGGGCGGCCCTGGGAGGGTACCGCACGAAACGAATTTAGAACGTCATTTCGCTGACCAAGCCTGTAGTCGTTCGGTCAGTCTGTCGTTGTTTTCCAACCAAAATTCGCTGTTTGGCGGGATCGAAACTTCAAGATTTTTCGGATTTGAAGGGATGTCAACCAGACGTTCGGGCTTGATAGATGCGCTCGCCTCCTTACGCACGACGCCGTAAGCGATTTCGTCCGGCAGCTTTGCCTGGTTTTCCGGCTGGTTGATGTAGTTCAGAAATTCATAGCCTTTGTCCCTACGGGGGGAACCCTTGAGCATCACCCAGTAGTCGAAGGTCTGCATGCTTCCGTTCCAGACAAAGGCAAAATTCCGCTTGTCCGTGCGATTGGCGGCATCGATACGACCGTTGTAAGCCGTTGTCATGACTACCTCACCTGAGGCGAGAAGCTGTGCGGGTTGCGCGCCAGCCTTCCAGAAAACAAGGTCGTTCTTTATCGCGTCTAGCTTGGCGAACGCCCGATCGACGCCCTCTTTCGTCGAGAGCACCTTGTAGACGTCCTCAGGCTTCACTCCATCTGCGAGGAGAGCTCCGGGCAACGCTACGTTCGGCGCGAGGCGAAGGGCCCGTTTGCCTGGGAACTTTGCAACGTCGAAGAAGTCAGTCCAGCCCGTCGGAACGGTCTTCAATTTGTCGCGGTCATACGCAATGCCTTCGTTATACAGGATTGCTCCGACCCCGCATTCCTCGGCGGCGCCGGGAATGTAGACATCCTTTCCACCGAGCTTCTGCCAGTCGATCGACTCGAAGAGTCCTTCTTCGCACCCCAGAAGAATATCGCTCGTCTCGACCTGGATTACATCCCAGCCCGGATCGGCTGACGATGCGCGGGAACGAAGTACGCCAATCCCGCCGTCCCAGGATTCTTCTGCAAGGTCCGTGCCCGTAGCCTTCTTGAAGGGCCCGAAGAAGACCTTCCGCTGAGCATCCTGATATGCGCCGCCCCAAGATACGACTGTGAGGTCGGCCGCTTGCGCGCCGAACGCCATAAGTCCGACAACCATGGATGTCGAAAAAACGAATTTTCTGAACATGCTGATCCCCTTTGTTATAAACCCTGTTTCAATCCGATGGCATCGCGCCTATTCCAGCCGATGGGTACGACGTCACCAACCGCCGGTAACTCATAGGCTCGAGCGTTTGGGATTTTCGCAACGACGGCGCCAAGGGCCTTGTCGTCGAAGCAGACCCTTATGTGATCGCCATGGTAGATCAGATCTGTGCACTCGGCCTGGAGTACGATGGTGTCGTCGTTAACGGCCGGCCGAACGACAACTCTCTCGGGGCGCACGGAAATGATCGCATTCCGGTCGGACGATATGAGATCGCCGGTGCGCACCGTGACCACCGCGCCATTGCGCAATTTGACATTCGAAAGCTGTGCGCCCCACTCGACGAGTTCACCTGCGATCGTGTTGTTCTCGCCAATGAACGAGGCCACGAAAGCGTTGCTAGGTGTTTCATAAAGCTGCTCCGGCGACGCCAACTGCTGTATCTTGCCCGATCCGAAGACGGCGACACGATCGGACATCGTGAGAGCTTCGCTTTGATCGTGGGTCACGTACACCATTGTGATCCCAAGCGAGCGATGAAGCGCCCGTATCTCCCGCTGCATATGCTCCCGCAACTGCTTGTCGAGAGCCCCGAGAGGCTCGTCCATGAGAACGATGGTCGGTTCGAATATCAGTGCGCGTGCAAGCGCCACACGCTGTTGTTGCCCTCCGGATAACTGGGCCGGCTTTCGATCTCTAAGGTGAGACAGTTGAACCGTCTCCAGCGCGCGCAGCACCAGCCTCTGGGTGTCGGCCTTCGTCATCTTTCGAACTTCGAGCGGGAATGCGAGATTTTCTGCGACGGTCATATGCGGGAAGAGCGCATAGTTCTGGAAAACCATACCGATTCCCCGACGATGTGCCGGTGTAAGAGAGAGCGGAACATCGTCGAGATAGATTTCCCCGGACGTCGCCTGTTCGAAACCTGCCAGCATCATCAGTGACGTGGTCTTCCCGGAACCCGAGGGCCCGAGCATCGTGAGGAACTCGCCCTTCGCAATCGAAAGGTCCAGATCTTCCACGATCAAGCTTACGCCGTCGTAGCTCTTGCTGACGCCTTCGAAACGTACAAATCCCGGCTGAAACCCTTGAACCGACATTTCAAACTCCCGGAGCATGCATGATTAATCATGCGGCTGCCACTTTGGACAGGCCGCGATCATCCGCTGCTTTTGTGGGCTCGTATAAAAAGTTCGAGCCGTGTTCCCATTCGGCAATTATACGCCGTTGACGACAAACCTTCCATAGTTTCTGCAACTCGTCAACGGGCTTTCGTACGCCATTTGACTTGGCGACAGATCGCACGAGATTTCTTCAACAAGCTTGAGCGCAGGCGCGCGGAAACAAGCAACCATCGCTCAATGAGAGATGGTTGCTGAACTTTCTTCGAAAACTTTGATGTCACATATGCGCGCGGGTCTAAAACCACCGCTCGCGTATTTTCTCAGGATAGCAACTCGACGGCCATACGGGTGAGCGCCACAGCGCTCTTCGCGATACAATCCTCGTCCGGTTGATAGTCCGAGTTATGCAAGCGATCTGCGCGACCAGATTGGCTCGACCCGATGTTGATATGGAGCGCGGGCATGCGCTCCGAGAAGTAGGCAAAGTCCTCGCCGCCGAAATCCTGGCTTACCTCTACGAGAGGCGCCTCGCCGAATTGCTGCGTAAAAGCCTCGGTCGCACGAGTCACGAGAGCCTCGTCGTTCATCACGCCCGGCACACCGCGGACATAGTCGATATCCACTGTGACATTCGACGCCTGCGCGGCGCCGTTGCAAATCCTCCGGAACGACTCTTCGGCGATATCTCTCGTCTGGGGGCTTCTGCATCGCACTGTTCCTTCGAAGATGCAGGCGTCCGGGATGATGTTCTGCGTTCTCCCCCCGTGGATGAGGCCGACGGTCAGCACTGCAGAGTTCGCTGGGTCCACCTGGCGCGAAACGACAGTCTGGAGTTGCGCGATCATGTACGCAGCGGCCACGATCGGGTCCTCTGCCAGATGCGGTCGCGCGGCGTGTCCCGAAACACCGCGCACGACGACCTTAAACTCGTCGCTTGACGCAGTACTGGCGCCGAGCGTGAGTTGCACCTGCCCGGCCGGAAGGTGTGGCATATTGTGGAACCCGATGGCAAAGTCGCCACCTTCTGCTGCGCCGTCTCGGATCATCGCGGCCGCGCCACTGTCGGCAATCTCCTCCGCGGGCTGAAACACCAGCCGAACGTTGCCATGCAGGCGCGGCTTGAGTACCGAAAGGGCGTTGGCCGCTCCTAGCAAGGAAGCGGTATGCAGATCATGGCCGCAGGCGTGCATGCTGCCTTTCACTGTCGATGCGAACGGTAGGCCGGTCGCCTCTTCGATCGGCAACGCATCCATGTCCGCCCTAATGATAACACACGGCCCCGGGTATTGGCCGGCGATCTCTGCGACCACTCCGCTACGCCCCACTCCGGTTTTCACTTCAAGTCCCATTGCGGTTAATTCGTCCGCCACTATTTGCGCAGTTCGCGTCGTCTCGAAACCCAGTTCAGGATGTGCATGAAGGTCGCGCCGTATTTCGATCAGCCGGGATTCAATATCGGAAACAAGCTCCGAGATACGTGGACCGAGATCGTTCAAAAGTTGGAGATTCAAGTGGTCGCTGGACATGAGAATAGTCCCTCGTGTTTCGTTTGGTTGAGGTCTTGACCGGAACGGATCGGCGGCCGTGCCGGAAGGAGACCAGCCTCTCCGACACCGCAGTCGGCGCGGCGTCTATTCCGTTGAAGCTCAATAGCCGCGATGGAGCATTTTCTCTTCGATATCGGACAGCGTTTGGCAACCACTGAGGTCCATCGTGAGGCCGATCTCGTCAGTCAGTATTCTCATCATCTGCATAGCGCCTTCGCTGCCGGCCGCGGCGGTGCCGTACAGCATGCTGCGGCCAACCAGAACCGCATGTGCCCCGGAAGCGATAAGCTTGAAAACGTCGCTGCCACGTTGCACCGAACTGTCCGCCAGGACTGTCACGTCGTTCCCGACGCTGTCAGCAATTTCCCGAAGGACTTCGATCGGCGAAATGGCGCTGTCCAACATCCGTCCGCCGTGGTTTGAGACTACTATCCCTTCCGCACCGATATCCTTTGCCGTTAGTGCATCCTCGGTGCGCAGTATTCCCTTGACGACGAGATTGCCCTTCCAGTGCTCGCGGACCCGGCGCACGTGGTTCCAGTTGAGGTGGGGCATCAAGTTGAGCGAAGGCCCTCCGCCTCGCTTCAGAAGGTTCTTTCTATATTGCGGCGGGTAATTCGCAAAGTTTGGCAATCCGGTTGTTGCGAAATACCGACCGAGCACACCAAGAGCCCAACCAGGATGCAGTGCTACGTCCAGAACATTCTTGGTCGAAAAGCGAAACGGAATATCGAAACCATTTCTGTGATTGAACTCGCGCTTCGGCATGACCGCAGTGTCCACCGTAAGGACGAGAGTGCGCGCACCCTTCGACCAAGCCCTGTCCAGAAGCTCGTAGGAGAGCTCTTCCTTGTCCCATAGGTATAGCTGGAACCAGACAGGAGCGGTGCTTGCATCGGCTATTTCTTCGACGGACGAGATAGCTTCGGTCGCGGCGCAATAGGGTATTCCGAATTTGGCCGCAGCCTGCGCAAGTTCAATCTCCCCACGATAACGGACAAGTCCCGCGAACGCCGTTGGCGTAACCACGATCGGTGAAACGTAGTTTACGCCAAAAAGCGTGACTGACGTCGAGCGCGGGGCAGTGTCACCCTTCAAAACAGAAGGCATGATCTTGACGCGATCAAAGCCGATCCTGTTGGAGGTCAGGGCATGCTCGTCTTCCGTACCCCGGTCGATGTACTCGAAGATCCCTTTTGGGAGACGACGCTTTGCGATCGCGCGCGCTTCCGAAAAGTTCTGAAAGTCCAATGAATCACGCAATCTGCTATTCCTATTCCTGGTATTGCGAGCAGTGCCTGCAACACGGCTGTCGCAGTCCTCGTCACGTTATTTTGTCCGCGCCTATGCGCTAGGCGACGTTTTACAAACGCTTACGCCTGAAGCGCTTCAACGGCGATTACGGAGACCTCGATCAACACGTCGTCTACCAAACTCGCGCACACCGTCGTGCGGGCCGGGAACGGCGCCTTCAAAATACGTGCATATTCCTCATTGAAAGCCTCGAAATCAGCCGCGTTCGTCAGATGTACCGTGGCCGAAACGATATGTGCAAGGCTCACTCCCTCGCATTTCAACGCCCGCTCGATACGCTCCATAACAAGTCGCGTTTGGGCGGCGACCCCTTCTGGGACATTGCCATTGTCATCCAAAGCCACTTCACCCGATAGGAATAGCAGGCCTGCGGCACGACGAATCGAGGAATAGGGGTAACCATTTTCAAGTGGAGACATATTGATCCCAATACTATCTATTTCTATCAAAGTGGCTGCCGATAAATTCCTTGCATCGGCTGGAGTCCGGATTCGAAAAGACCTTTTCCGGCGTGCCGTCTTCTTCGATCTGTCCCTGATGCAGGAAGACCACCCGTGACGATACCTCGCGTGCAAAGCCCATTTCGTGGGTGACGATGATCATCGTTCGGCCTTCTTCCGCCAGGCTGCGGATTACCTTTAGGACGTCGCCCACCAATTCTGGATCAAGCGCCGATGTCGGCTCGTCGAAGAGGATAGCCTTCGGCCGCTGAGCTAGCGCACGCGCTATTGCCACACGTTGTTGCTGACCACCTGAAAGGTGCGTGGGCCACGCGTCTCGCTTGTGCGCCAGACCTACCTTTTCAAGCAACACCAACGCTTCTTCCATCGCCTCGCGGTGGCTGCGGCCCTGAACATGAACAGGCGCCTCGGTGACATTCTGAATGACGGTCCGGTGCGGCCAAAGATTGAAGCTCTGGAACACGAAGCCCAGATTACGACGGATCCTGCGAGCGGTAGCATTGTCCGATTTTGAGACCTTGCGGCCGCCGTGCACGATATGGTCGTCACCGACGGTCACCTCCCCCGCGTTCGGCGTTTCCAGCATCGGGATGCACCGCAGGAGCGTACTTTTTCCCGATCCGCTCGATCCGATTAGCGAGATGACATCACCGTCCCTGGCAGTCAGATCAATGCCCCGCAGAACTTCGACCGATCCAAAGGATTTGCGCAGCGCTTTGATCACGATCGCAGGTTTCGCATTTGTATTGTTCATCGTGCCTCTCGGAACAGCCAGGGGGAAAGACGGCCTTCGACATAGGCAAAAAGCCAGGTCACAAGCAGGGAAAGCGTAAGGTAGATGACGGCCGCGCATAGGAATATTTCGATAGCACGCCAGGTCTCTCTGACGGCGGCGCTCGCAATTCCGGTGACTTCCATCAATGTGATCGTCGAAACCAAAGCCGTGCCCTTCAACATCGCCACGACTTCATTCGAATAGGCAGGCATCGCCTGCCTCAAGGCGATGGGGAAGCTGATCCGTCGGAAGGTACCCCATGGCGTCATGCCGACGACCTTGGCTGCCTCGTATGATCCGAGAGGAACGGCTCGGAACGCTCCGCGCAGAATTTCGGAGGTGTATGCCGCATCGTTAAGTATCAACGCCAGCAGGCCGCACCAATACGGCTCCCTTAGAAAAGTCCAGAGGAAGCTGTGCCGAATAAAGGGGATCGCACTGAGTCCATAATAGATGACGAATATCTGGATCAGAAGCGGCGTGCCACGAAACAGAAAGACGTAGGCCGAGGCAACGGCGTTGCCCACCAGCGTTGATCTCATAGCATTGAGCAGCAAAGCCAGAATGCCGCCGCCGATCAAGGAAACGATCGTAAGATTGAGGGTCAGCGGGACACCGGACAGGAGCTTGTAGAACATGTCCGATAGGAAAGTGATATTCATTACGTCACCCTCCTTTTTTCACCGTGTCTGACCGACCGCTCCGCGACCCGCGTGATCTGATCCGACAGTGTGGTGATGACAAGATAGAGCACGGCGCCGGCTACTGCGAAAAGCAGGTACTCGCGCGTGGAGCCGGAGGCGACGGCCACCTGGCGCATGATTTCCACCAGACCCGTAACGGAGACTACCGCTGAGTCCTTGACGACACCCTGCCATTGATTGCCCAGGCCGGGAATTGCCGTGACGAGAGCCTGAGGCATGATCACCCTTCGAAACAACGTCAATCGTGTCATCCCAACGACAGAGCCGGCTTCGATGGTTCCCTTCGGAACGGCCTGATAGGCGCCGCGCAAGACTTCCGACTGACTGGCCGCAGAAATCAGGCCCACCGCTAACGCGCCGGCCACGAACCCATTCACCTCGAACGGTCCCTGCATTCCGATCGCCGTTCCAATCGCGGCTACGAATTGCCGCCCGCCGAAGAAGAAGAGGTAGATCACCAGGATGTCGGGGACGCCGCGAAAAACACTCACATAAGCAGAGGCGAATACCCTGATCAGTCCGGAACCGGAAATTCTTGCCCAGGCGACAAGTGTACCGACAAACAGACCGACAAAGAACGCGACCATCGAGACCGTAAGGGTCATTAGCCCGGCCTGAAGGAGGAGCGAGCCCCATCCTCCAGCTCCAAAGCCCACAAGGGACAGCTTCTCAATCATGGCGAACTCAACGCTTGGGAGACAGATCGCGACCGAACCACTTCTTTGTGAGCTCGGCGAGGCTGCCATCTGCAGTCATCTGCTTCAGCCCTTCGTTAATCGGGCCGAGCAACGCCGCGTCTCCTTTGCGGACAACGATACCGGGGCCAAAACCCAGGGTGCCGCCCACGTATCCGGGACCAGCTACTTCGGCGGTATCTTTGTTCTTGTCGACGAAGTCCGCGAGGCTCGTTTCGGCGGCCACGACGGCGGCCAAACGACCGCTAGCCAAATCCTGGTATGCCTGGGGAAGACCGACGTATTGACGGATCTCCACACCGTTCGGCTCCAGGAACTGTTTTACGAAGTTCAACTGAGTACTTCCTGCCTCCGCTCCAACGGCTTTACCTTTAAACGCCGGAACGACCTTCGATTCAAGGAAAGCCTTACCGTCCGCTTCGCCGATGTCGACCTTGGCGTCGCTCGTCGGAATGGAAACGCCTCCGTCCTTTTCCACCACAAATGACGACGCTTCCGAGGTATAGGGAAGCGAGAAGTCCACGACCTTGAGACGTTCATCCGTTATCGTGACGCTATAGATGATGGCGTCGAATTTGCCGTCCATGAGGCTCTGCATCATGCCGTCCCAAGCCATCTGACGCAGCTCGTAGTCGAACTTGCCGCGTTTCGCCAGTTCCTTGAGAAGGTCGATCTCGAAGCCATAGAACGTGCCGTCCGGGTTCGTCATGTCGTAGGGGGCGAAATCCCCGCCTGTGACAAACACGTATTTTTTAGGGGACTCGGAGAACGCTACACCGGGTAAGGCCGTACTGATCGCTGCTGCAGTCATCAGTTTTACGAAGTCGCTTCTTCTCATTTTCATCGAAACGGTTCCTTTCAGAAACACAGTGGGTTCAACTGATGTTTGCGACCTCCGATCGGCGGTCGACGAATACACCTCTCTGCGACCAGTTCTCGGTCTGAGAACTATCGGGCCTTCGCCGGGAGGCGCAGAGCATTGGAAAATGCTAGGGTCTAAAAAGCTCACCGGCTGTCGGTCATTTTCGACGGTTCAAGCTGTCGTCACGTTATGACGAGGAGCAATAAACAAGGAAGGCAATCCGCCGACAGAGTGATCTGCACCCGAAAGCACTCATTTGATGTTCCCGTATTCTTTTATCTTGCCCAAAACGTAGTTGAATATTTCGATACACGCAATATGTTTTTTTCAACACTTTGATGGCTTCGAAGCATATTCTCATCCATCGCCAATACAGGTCCAAGTTGGGGTTGCAGCCGACAAGACTCTTTCGCATTAGAATGCGTGAGACTGCATTTTGCTGGCCCGGAATACGGCGCGCTATGGAGCCTTACGGGTCTGTACATTCCAAATCGCGAGGTGCAATGGCTACGCTGCGGGATGCCCGTTCATTTTTTTAAACACACTGCTATTGTTCGGTTAGTTCGCCTTATGTAGTTTTGCGGGATCGGTTAATATGGAGAAAGATGTGAAGGTATCCGAGGACAACGAGCAATTCGGCGACGACGAGACGATTCTGGCCAAGCCACGCACGAAAAACGACGCTAGCGATCTAGCGGTAGGCGCCAGACTCAAAGCCGTCCGCGAGCAGGCAGGCCTTTCGCAAAGACAGTTGGCCAAGCGCGCGGGGGTGACAAACTCGACTGTTTCATTGATCGAAGCGGATTCGCACGCGCCGTCCCTTGGCTCTCTGCATCGCATTTTGAACGCCATACCTATTTCCATCGCCGACTTCTTCGCACTCCCCGTTTCCAAGCAGAACGTAATGATCTACGAGGCGCAGGATCTAGCGGTAGTTTCTCGCGGCAAGGTCGATATGCGTGTGCTTGGTGGAGAGCGTCGCGATAAGAAGCTCCAAATGTTTATCGAGCACTATTCCCCGGGAACCGATACCGGAAAGGTTGCGATCCAGCACGACGGCGAGACTGCCGCCTGTATTCTCGAAGGTACCGTCGAGCTTGAAACGGAAGAAGGCGTTCGCCGTATCGAAGCCGGTGGAGGCTTTCAGATTTTTGGACCGCAGCCCTATCGCCTTAAGAACGTAGGCAAAACAGTCGCCGTCGTCGCCTGCGCCGTTACGCCGCCGATGATCTGACATTCGCTCTCCAGCTCTAAACGAAAGAATACCGCGCAAACGGCTTGGCGCCGTCTGCGCGGTATTCTGACTTTACGGAAACCTGCAGCAATAACGCTGTTACACTACCGGCTTCGCGTAGACATCAAGGTCGTTGTCCGCTGCATCAATGATCGCAAGTTCTTGCTTGAGATCGAGGTTCAGGCAGAACAGCCAGTAAAGAACCGCCCCTACGGGAATGCCGACAAAGAACGCAAAATCGACGCCGCCTAGATAGATCGCCACAGGCCCTTGGTAAAACGACAAGTACATAAACGGGATCATGGAAATGAAGGCGAGCGTATAGGCCGCGATGCCGCGCCAGTTCCAGTTGCCGTAGATTCCTCTGGGATTGAAGATCTCAGAGACCGAGTAACGGCCTTTGCGAACCACGAAGTAGTCGACGAGATTGACGGCCGTCCACGGCGCCATGAGGTAGGCCAGTACTGCAAGGATGGTGTAGAACGTTGTGTTGATAAAGTCGGTGGGCAGCAGCACGCCCACGATTGTGGCAGTAATGCCGATGATCGCGATGGTCTTGACACGCAGGCTTCGAGTGGGGGACGTCGCAACGACGCTATCCATGGCGGTAATCAAAGTGAGTGCTCCACCATACACGCACATGCCGTTAAAGATCAGCAGTGCAATACCGCCGACGATGAGGAGAACAGCGCCGAAGCCGTGGACGATCTCGTCTCCAGACTGTTGAAGCGCCATGATAAGGCTATCCTGGGGGAAGAGTGCAGCGCCCACGGCTCCAACAGCTTCCATGGAGAAAACACCAGCACCGGCGCCGAACGCCGTATAGAGAATGATGGATCGATGGCTGGTGTTCGGCGGCATATAGCGGGAGTAGTCCGACACGAAAAACGCCCAGGAAAGCTGGTATGCCAGAGACGCCGAGACAACCATCAGGAACGGTGTGAACTGGAATGTTTCGGTAAGGGCTACTTGCTCTGGAGGGAAGCCAACGCCAAAGACTATTCCGAATGTAAAGACCGCCAGCACCGCGAGAAGCACCGCAGTCGTGTATCGTTGGCCGATATGGAGGCAGTGGTAGCCAAAGATTGCGAACACGATGGAGATCACGCCGAGCACAATGCCGGTGATGCTCGCGCTCCCCAAGGTGAGTTGCTCGGCCGTCGCTCCCATCAGGTTCACGTTGAGAACGACATAGCCCCAGTAAACCAGTACCGCCACGAGCCAGATGAAAATTGCACCATAGCGACCGAACTGCGGACGGGTCTGCACCATTTGCGGCAGCCCGAGGTGCGGACCTTGGCTCGCATGGGCGGCCACAGGAATCGTTCCAAGCACGGTCCCCACCAGCAGGCCGATGAGCGTCCATGCAAGGTTCAAACCCAATGTGATGCCGATCGCGCCGGTGGCGAGACTTAATAGTTGCGCACTTCCCGCGAACCATATTGTCGCTTGATCGGAAAGGCGTCCATGCCTTTCAGAAAGTGGCACGTAGTCGATTGAGCGGTGCTCGATCGCAAGAGCATTTCTTGCGATGGCCGGACCTTTTACAATGTCGGAATTGACACTCACTGACTTGCTCCCCTGTATGTGCTAAGCGCGCAGATACACCTGTCGGAAAGACAGACGTCTCCCAGGCCTCAGAAATCTTTGTCGATTAATTACGCTGCCGCCTTGCGCCCCTTATGTATTTTCTTGCAAGACAATACCGGCAGCTTATGTGCAATTTTTTCAACATTCAATATGTTTTTTTTTACGATTACCTGCACCAGACAGTCTTACTGATCGCACGCGGTGCTCCAACTTCGCGTACTCAACAGCCATTTACCCCTAGTCCGAATGATGCAGCGTATCCGGCTTGCCTCTGCGCCAGATGGCCGTGATCAGTGCGTCGGCCAAGCACTGAGGCCAACCTCGTCCATCGGCCAAGCTGTGACGGCGGCCTGACGACTTGCGTCGCATTATTTAGCTCAAGCGCCGTTTCCAACCGGCGCGCTCACAGCAGATCAGAAATTCCATTATTGACGCGCGATAATATTGAAATAATGTTGATTGACGCGCGCTAATTTTCATTTAGGTATGATTTCCACCCGGAGGGGGAAATATCTAGGAGGTTCTCATGAAAGACTTTGACCGTGCGCCGGCACTGGATGCACGCTATTGGAAACTCGCCATTACCGGTGGGATGGCATCATATCTGGATTCGTCAGCCATCATTTCAGTCGGCATCAGTCTCGCGATCTGGAAGACCGCTTACGGAATGGATCCGTGGGCGGTCGGCTTCATTAGCGCAGCTCTTACATTAAGCATCGCCGTGGGGGCGCTGGTTGGTGGTCGGATTGCCGACGTTTTCGGTCGTCGGTTGATCTTCAACCTCGATCTGGCGCTCTATATACTAGGCGTCGTTATCATTATTCTCGCTCCGAGCCAGAACGCTCTCATAGCGGGCGTTATAGTAACAGGACTTGCTGCTGGCGCCGATCTTCCAACGTCGATCGCGGTCATTTCGGAGCGCGCGCCAAAGGATGGCCAAGGCCGGCTTGTGGCGTTCACCCAAGTCATGTGGACAATAGGCATCGTGGTGAGCACCCTTCTGGGCTTCCTCGTCGCGAACCTTGGGATGACTGGCGTAAAAATACTGTTCGCGCATCTCATCATTGTCGCGCTCCCAACATTGCTGGTACGGCTTTTCAGCAAGTCGTTCCAGCAGCTGGAGGCTGAAACAAAGGCGAGGAACACTGTACATGAAGATGAAATCGCCATCCCGCTGAAGACGATTTTAACAGCGCCGCACTTCGTCAAGGGCATTTTTCTGACTGCCGGTTTCTACATTTTCTATGGCCTTGTCGCCAACACATTCGGTCAATTCAAGACCTATTTCCTTGTGACGGTTGGCGAAGCAACCCAATCAACTGCAACGGGCTTCTCGTTTGCAGCAACCTTGGTCGGCCTCGCTTGCGCATCGCTGTTCGCCCGCTCGGCGGACAGCGAGCGGAGAAATCACCTGTTCTACTTCGGCGCTGTCCTGCTGGTTGTCAGTTTGACGGTTGCAGCCTTGTCTGGCGGCAAGATACTCTGGATCATGCTGGTCGTCCTGGTCCTTTACAATCTCAGTAACCCGTTTGCGGGTGAGGCGATCTACAAGGTCTGGAGCCAGGAATCCTTTCCGGTCAACGCGCGCGCAACCGTGCAAGGTTTCACTTACGCCATTGCCCGGTTCGTATTCGCCGGCTTCGCGCTTGTCACGCCGACCATCATAGCCTGGAGCCCTTCCGGTCTTTTCTGGATGCTTGTCGGTCTCGCCATAGTCTCAGCTTTCGTCGGCCACATCATTATCCGCACGACCGCACGTCAGCCGGTTGCAAGTGCGGAAACCCATGCCGAGCAAATCGCTTAGCGGCGCAATCTGCAACTAGCACAACGCACATACGCCAAAAAACCAGAGCAGCCCGATCATGAATCTTTCCAGAACCGATACGTTTACCCGGTCAGACCGGGCTGCTCAGGAGACAGAAAATCACGCCGCCGATTTGACGAGCCTTTCAGTAGGAAATGATGATCCATTCGCAGGATGTGATCTTATAGGGCCTTCCCGAGCCAAGGATCTGTCGGCCGGCGCGCCTCGTCTTTCGAAGCAATTTCTGGTCGATGGAGAAATCACTTCGGCCATTTTGTCGATTACGGCCCTTGGCTTGTACAAGGCCGAAATCAATGGTGTTCGAGTTGGCGATGACGTCCTCGCACCGGGGTGGACCGACTATAGATATCGGCTCATGTACAGCCAATACGACGTTTCGAAATACATCAATACTGGTCGGAACACCATTGATGTGCTGCTCGGAAACGGTTGGTATCGAGGCAAACTTGGCCGGCCATCGCGCAGAGATTTTTATGGCGATCGGCTTGGCCTGTTGGCGTCGCTCAAGATCACGCTGCAGAGCGGCAAGGTTATCACAGTAACCAGCGACGAGAGTTGGACTGCGTCAAGTTCGTTCATCCAGTCGGATGACCTTTATGATGGCTGTTCATTGGATTTTCGGCATGAGCCGCAGGCTCTTGGTGTCGAAAAGATCGCGTTTGACACAACAATCCTTGAGCGTCAAAATTTTCCCGGAATTACGGTCACCCAGACGCGTCACGGCAACGCTCTCGGATTGCAGGATGATGGTTCCCTTTTATTCGATTTCGGACAGAACCTCGTCGGCTGGGTAAAACTATCGCTCAAGAAACCCGAATGCGGCCGCAAGGTTGTCGTTCGGCATGCCGAGGCGCTTGAGAATGGGCGTCTGGCGCTGCGCCCACTACGAGATGCCAAGGCGACCGACACCTATTATCTCTCCGGCCCCGGCGACAGTATCCTGGCGCCCGAATTTACGTTTCATGGTTTTCGCTATGCGTCGATCAACGGTGTTCGCGAGGACGAGATCGCGCGGATTGAAGCCATCGTCATTGGATCTGCAATGAACAGGACAGGATGGTTTTCTTGTTCCAACTCCTTGCTGAACAAGCTTCACGAGAATGTCGTGTGGAGTCTCAGGGGAAATTTCGTTGGGATACCGACGGACTGCCCCCAACGGGACGAACGTCTCGGTTGGACTGCCGACATCCAGGTGTTTGCGCCCACTGCCGTGTATCTCTACGACTGCATGAACCTGCTTGAATCCTGGTTGCGGGATTTGACATTGTCGCAATGCCCGGACGGGTCGATACCGGTGATCGTCCCGGATATCTACAGACGTCAGTCGGTTGCAACGGCGGGGTGGGGCGATGCAGCGACAATCGTTCCCTGGGTGCTTTACGAGCATTCGGGTCGCGAGGAAATACTCGCATCCCAATTTGATACGATGTTGCGCTGGCTCGAGCGCGTCGAAAGAGCGACAGGCACGGATCTCATCTGGCGAGGCGGACATCAATACGGTGACTGGCTGGATCCAACCGCCCCACCTGACGATCCTGCAGCCGCGATGACCGACCGGGACCTTGTTGCGACGGCCTGCTTCTACAGGTCCGTGAAGGTCGTTGCCGACAGTGCGAATGCCCTTGATCGAGCAGCCGACGAAAGCAGGCTGCGTGACTTGTCTGATAGGATATTTGACAGGTTTCACGCGACCTTCGTCACTCGCGAAGGCTGTCTCACTTCTGAGACGCAGGCCGCATACGCCATCGCGATCAGCTACGGCTTGCTGCATGGAAAACAGATGCAACATGCAGGTCAACGCCTCGCTGATCTCGTGAGAAAAACCGGATTTACGATTGCGACGGGGTTCCTCGGCACGCCTGTCATTCTCGATGCCCTGACGGCAACAGGCAACGAACGTGTAGCAATGCGGCTACTTACCCAGACGCAATGTCCCTCATGGCTGTATCCGGTAACGATGGGCGCAACAACGATGTGGGAGCGTTGGGACAGCATGCTCCCCGATGGGACGATCAACCCCGGCGAAATGACAAGCTTCAATCATTACGCCTTCGGTTCGGTTGCCGACTGGATGCACCGCACTTTGGCCGGTTTACGCAGCGAAAGTGTTGGCTGGAAGACGTTTTCCGTTACCCCGCCGACTTGGAGTGGTCTCAATCAAGCCGAAGCACAATTCGACAGTCCGTGCGGAAGCATCAGCGCATCATGGCAGTATGGGGACGGCCAGCTACACGTGCGCATCACCGTTCCAGAAGGAACCAGCGCAGTGGTCAATTTGCCACAAGAAAGCGTTGCACTTCGTCCGGGAACACATTCGCTGACGCGAATTCTCGATTTCGCGAGTGGCTCCAGCGTCGCCCCCTCCCTACTTCTCACGCGCGCGGCAATGGATGACGAGGAGGCCTGGGACAGGGTCGAGGTAGCGATCAGGGAGTTTCGCCCGCTGTGGACATCCAAGCAGATTGCAATAGCAGCATTTCCTTATCTTGATAGGCCGCTCGAAGAGCTCAGCCGATGTATTGGACTATCCATTCCGACCATCGAGGAGGACCGTTTGCGCATTCATCTCCGGGATATCGCTACCATGTCGTAAAACGTCCTGACCTGTGATAACCGAGGGCCTATGAGTTGCGTCCATCACGCCATGGGCGCGCGGTGACCGACAGGGAGGAGATTCATGAGCGAGGAACGAGCGCAAGTGGCGAATATGGCGGCGGTTGCGCGCATAGCTGGCGTCTCGCGCGCTACAGTTTCCAATGTCCTCAATCATCCCGATCGGGTCAAACCGGAAACCAGAATTGCGGTTACAATCGCGATGGAAGAACTGAAATTCGTCAGAAATAGTGTTGCAGCGCGGCTTGCAGCGGGCCGCGCAGATAGTATTGGCATTGTCGTTTCCGGCTTCGACCACTCCTACTCGTCAGAAGTGATCACCAGCGCGCAGGAGATTGCGCTGCGTGAAGGATTGCATATGGTCATAACCTGCAGCAATCACGACAAGGCGTTGCAGGACAAGCACCTGCGATATTTTCACGGCGCAGGGGTGGGAGCCGTTATCCTCGTGCCGATGCCGCACTCGGATGATTCAATCAAAAAAGCGATCGCAAGAGACACGCGCCTTGTCCTAATTGACTACGACGGTGTCGCTCTCGGTTGTCCAAGCGTGAGAATTGACAATCTGGAGACAGGACGCTTGGCAGCACGTCATCTGCTGGCGGCTGGCAAGAAACGCCTGCATTTTGTCGGCCCGGACGGCGTTCGCGCAGTTGTAGAGGATCGTTATTCCGGAGCAGTGGAAGCTGCAGGACCAATCTCCGTGATGCGGTCCAACGTCAATGGCCTTTCGCGGCAGGCAGCTGCAGCCCACGCAAAGGACATTGCACGCCTGGCACAGATGGGACGGGTCGATGGCGTGATCGCGGCCACGGACGTGATTGGCGCCGAAATGCTGCTTGCTTTCCTGGAAGCTGGGCTGCGTGTACCGACGGATATCTCCGTCATTGGGTGCGACCACAACGCCTTTGCGGCCAACGGCCGCATCACATTGAGTACCGTTGACCTGCTCAGCCAACGTGTTGGCGAGACAGCGATGGAGCTCGCGCTTGCGGAGATAGATCATCGCAGGCTGTCGCAAAAAAACATTGTCTTGACGCCCAAAGTGATAGTTCGCGGCACCTGATGAGGTTTAACTGGGGCGCGCCGGGGTGATTGTATTACCGCTGGCACGCTGAAAATCGTGCCTTGGTGGAGGTGGAACTCCGGACTGGCTACGCCCGTCGCCCACCCCTGCCATCTCCCTGTCCATCCTGCCTGACTGACGCTCAATCCTACCTTGTTTGTCATCCTGCGGGCGACGCCATTTCCGATACTGCGGAGAATGAATGCCCAAGAACGGGCGCGAACCTCGTCCGCGTTTTAGCTGAAAATTGGCCGTGACACAGGGAAGTAAACGTCGCGAACGGACGGGGCTTACTTCAGGTCTTCGGCAGCCTTTTTGATTGCGGCGACGGCGCATGCCTCGTCAAGGTTCGCCCCTGGAGCCCCACTGACGCCAATCGCACCAATCACCACATCGCCAGCCTTGATTGGTACACCACCTTCAAGCACCAGAAAGCCGGGAATGTTCACCACTTGGGCCGAACCCGGATTGTTCGCGGCATTCTCTGCCAGCTTCGAGGTTAGTATCCGCAACGACGCAGAGGTGAAGGCCTTGGCGCGCGAAGAGTCAACGGTGTGCGGACCAGCATTGTCTGCACGAACCAGCGCGCGAAGGACACCCGCACGATCGACGACGGCTGCGCTCACACTATAGTTGTCTGCGGCGCAAGCTTGGACTGCATTGCTGGCCATTTGAACGGCGAGGTCGGAAGGGATATTCTTTTCGGTAAGGAGTTCGGCCTGCACCGAGCTGATTGTAAAACCGAAGGCGGATGCGACTATAAAAAAATGTTTGATCACAGCGTGGTTCCTGTCGTTGTTCGGCGAAGCGTTTGGCTTGCACGGCCGAAGTGATACCAAAGCGTCCCCCTTGGCATAATCCGCGCTGTCACCACTCGGCGTAGGTAGGATTACCTACGTGTTGCCTTGTTGGTGAGCGTCAATCGCACGAACTCGGCCACGGAACTGGTTCCGAGTTTTCCGGCAATCTTTGCCCGATGCGCATCGACGGTACGCGCCGATATCCCGAGTGCCACTCCAATCTCCTTACTTGCCCATCCGTTGGCGATCATCTCGAGAACCTCGCGTTCGCGGTCCGTCAACTGCGCCAATTGCAGTCGTGCCTCGCGCCGCTCCAGCCGGGCATCCAGGCTTTCAAAGGCCTGTTGAACCGCCCCGAACAAAACCTCACCATCAACCGGCTTGCCGAGGAAGTCCTGGATGCCGGCCTTGAAGGCACTGCGGCAGGCCACCACATCACCGTGGCCGGTGATCATGATCGTCGGCCAGTCAATGTCGCGTTCAGCCAGTTGCGCGTGCAGTTGCAGCCCAGAAACCAGCGGCATACGCAGATCAACGATCAGGCATCCTGGCTTCTCCTCATGAATATGCGCAAGAAACGTCTTGGGGTCACCGAAGGTCTCGACGTCAACTCCGTAGGTGCCAAGCAGAAAGGCTATCGCCTCTCTGACGGATTCATCGTCATCGACCAGGTACACCTTATACTTACTCACAATACCTCGCTCTTTGATACGCAGGGCAACGTAATGGTAAACCTTGCCCCTCCGCTTGTGGAGTTTTCTGCTGCTATTTTACCGCCAATACGTTCGACGAGGGTCGCGCATAGCGATAGTCCGAGTCCCATGCCCTCGGGCTTTGTCGTGAAAAAGGGGTGAAAAAGTTTTGGCAGGGCACCGGGGACGATGCCCGGCCCATTGTCGCTGACGATGATGCGGGCTTCGTTGGCCGCTGCTTGCGTCTCTATTCGGATGATTGCCACTTTCGAGTCGGTGCCCTCAAGTGCATCAGCTGCATTGCGTATCAAATTGTGCAGCACCTGTTGCAACTCGATAGCGTCAGCGACGACTTTCAGCGGCTGCGGTCTGAGGCTACAAGCGAGGCGGATACCACGCTGCTTCAAATCTATACTCGTTAGCGCGACGATCTCGGTGACGATCTCATTTAGCGAGTTTTCAACGGGTTGCGGTGCCTTCTTTGAGGCATAGTCGCGCATCCGCCTCAGGAGTTGTCCAGCGCGCTTGGCCTCTTGGACGTTGACTTCCAGCGCGCTAGAAATGCGTTTGATATCGGCTAGATCCGCATCTGCCAACCTAAGCGCCGCCTGGCTGCGACTGAGAATCGCAGTCAGCGGCTGCGTCAACTCGTGCGCGATGCCTGACGCCATCTCGCCCATCGCATTGACCCGCGAGGCATGTGCAAGCAATGTCTCTCGTTCATGCAACACGGCGCGTGCTTCGGCCTCTTCCATTGCCCGTTGCAGCCCCAGCGTTGTCGATCGCTGACGCAATGCAAACATCGCTGCAAACAAAGCCAGCCCTGTGGTGGCGGAAAAGCCCAAAAAGGGCTTTGCTGAAAAAAGTATGGCAAGCGGCACCGGCCGCTCAATCAATAACGACAGCTGCTGCTTTTCGCCATCAATAATGGATTCAAAATGCAGCGGCGCAACAAACGAAGTTCCTGTATCGACGCGATCCCGTGCCGGCAGATCGAGCAAGGGTTTTCCCCCTAGCATAAGGCGGACATGGGCCCAGGCAGGCTGTTCTTCGGGCTCTATTAGAAGCCGCGCATCAATGGAAAGCACTACCACCGATTTCGAAGGCACGAGCGCGCGTTTCGCTAGCAGATAGTGTCCGTTCCTGTTTTCGTAGACAGTGATCTTGCCGCGTACCTGCTCGGCAAGCGGGCCGCGCAGAGGAGAGATGTCCACGCTTTTACCCTCTGGGACCTCCAGCAGTACACTCAAGCCCTTGTCCTCGGTCGCTGTATCCTCGAGCGAGACAAGTTCGATCCAAGCGATCCTCGGATAAAACCGGGTGATGGTTTCCATTACGTGCCGAACAGCGCCGAACGGGGCGGGTTCCGCTCCGCTGGTGAGCGCAATAAGGCTGGTCATGTGTGCATCGTGTTGTGCCACGCGCTGCGAGATCAGTCGTTGCAAGGTCCGTCCGGTCGCTTCCAACTCATCAGCCAGCCGCCGCTCCGTCGTTTGGGCTGAATTAAAAGCGAACCCCAGTATCGCCGCGAGCCACAGGCCGACGCCGATAAGCGAATATTTAAGGGTTGTTCCTATCACAAAATTCAATCCCTTAGCCGGGGGCCGCCAATAAACAAGAGAGTACCGCTCCACAGATGCCGCCGCCTGTAGACGTTTTTTCAAAGGCGAGACAAGTGCATTGAATAACCTTCAATAAAAATAGCTTTAAGCAACTCCCCCGTTCTTGGCGACCCCGTGCTCCATAGGGGCCACGCCATCAGCGTGGATTCGTTGCAGCAGACGGCGCGTGTGGCTTTGCGATCTCGAAGACGGGACCAGAATATATGCTTGTCATTTCGACACCCATTACAATAGCTGTTCAAGCACAGGGCGGGATCGAATGAAGAACGGCCGAGGCCTTCCTTCGGAGCCCTTCTCGATCGGCCCAACTCGATAAGGACTGGTGCAAAGACGGCTGCTCCTCCTGCATCCTCCACGTTGGTCTGCCAACATCACCACGAGGGACCGGATAGCGATTAGGCCTCATCCTGGCGACGTACTAACTTCTGGACGAGCCCCTCCATATCTCGAGCTTTGGTATGGGGCTATTAAATGGTAATTCTATAACTGTGAGGATCAGTCAAGATTATACACTTTGACGCGACGACGCGGCTATTGACCGTCAGCGCTATTTTGCCGTTCCAGCCGCTCCGTCTCGCGCACGCACCGTTTGCCGGATGACGACCTTCCCTCGCGCTCGCCCAGTTGCCGATCGCTTCAAGGCGGCGACGGTCTCCTCGAACAAGAATTCGCTATCAATGACTGGGCGCAGAGCGCCTGCTTCAATCAGCCTCCCGATTTCCGCAAGTTGGTCACCATCCGGGCGCATGAACAGAAAGCTGTAATCGATACTGCGTACTCGCGCCTTTTTGCGGATCGAATAACTTCCAAATCTGATGAATTGTTTGACCAACCAGTTAGCGTTGATCCTTTCCCCAAAGGCAGGATCAGGCGGCCCAGCGATCGAGATCAGCATTCCTCCGGGCTTGAGCACATTGAGAGACTTCACCGTCACATCGCCGCCGAGCGTATCAAGTACAACATCATAATCACTTAAACGCTGCTCAAATGCCTCCTGGCGGTAATCAACCACCTCATCGGCACCAAGATCGCGAACAAGCGCGAGGTTGGCGGTTCCAACGGTGGTTGCGACATGAGCTCCCAAATGCTTGGCAAGTTGGATCGCTACCGTGCCGACGCCGCCCGAACCGGCATGCACGAGCACTCGTTGTCCCGGCCGCACCTTCGCGCGTTCGACCAGCACTTGCCAGGCGGTAAGCGACACTAGCGGTAGTGCCGCGGCTGCTGGCGGATCCAGGTTCGCCGGGATGGGGGCGAGATCGGCTTCGGCGACCGCGATCCGCTCGGCAAAGGTACCGACGCGGTCCCCGCCGACACAGGCGAACACCCGGTCGCCGACCCTCCAACGCCGCACGCCTTCGCCGACGGCAATGACAGTGCCGGCAAGATCATGCCCAAGGACCAGCGGCATGTCATACCGCAGGATCGCCTTGAAGGCGCCCGTGCGGAGCTTCTCGTCTAGCGGATTAACGCTGCTTGCATTTATTTCGACCACCACTTCGCCTGGACTGGCGACTGGCTCGGGAAGATCGTGAAGCGTTAGCGGCTCTCCATAGCGATCCAGGGCATAGGCCTTCATTGGTCGCCTCCCGTCGCTTCCAGTGGCTCAAGTGCACCGCGTCCCCCGGGCTCAACGTCGAAAACCAAAAGCGTCGAAGTCGCTGTGGCGCAAAGTCTTCCGGCGCCGTCGTGAAGTTCAGCCTCGGCAAAGGCAACACGGCGCCCGCAGGAGATAACTCGCCCTGTGGCGCGGACCGTTCCACTCTCGGCGCTGAGTCCGCGCAGGTAGGATACCTTCAACTCAAGCGTCGTATGGCCGCGTCCGGGTTCCATAACTGTATGCGTGGCAATCGCGCACGCGCTGTCGAGTAAAGTAGCCGCATAACCACCGTGCACCGCACCCAGCGGGTTATACGCCCTGCCGTCGGGTATTCCTTCGAATACGGCTCTTCCTCGATCGACCTCGACCAGGTGAAAATTCAGGGTATCACCCATCGGCGCTCGCCGGCCAGCGGCAAGCAGGGATCGTAAATGGGCCAGCCCATCCGGGCGGTTATCTTCGGTTTTGCTCATTCTTGTGCTCACCATTGCTCGTGAAACGGTCGTACCTCGGCCAAGAACGACCAGGCGTCCCGTGGCTGATGTGCGAGGTGGAATACTTCGGCCGCGATAGACGTCGGCGAGATGAAAAAGTCATCCGGTTTAGTCGGCTGGAGCTCACGTTGCCAAGGAACGTCAATGGCTGCATCGATAACGAGATACGCAACGTGGACACCTTTGGGTCCGAGATCACGCGCCAGGGATTCGGCAAGGATGCGCTGTGCCGCCTTTGTTGGCGCAAAGCCCGCGAAAGCCGCCTTGCCCCGTTGCGAAGCGCCATTGCCGGTAACGACGATCGCCCCTTCGCCGGCCTCGATCATCGCGGGTGCAGTCAGGCGGGCGAGATGGAACAGCGCCATGGCGTTGATCTCGAAGTTGCGGACGAGCGTCTCCGCCTCGATCTTGTCGAAGGTGCCGAACGCTCCCCCGACCGCGTTGTGGATCACCACCTTCGGAGCGCCCACCCGCTCGATCGTGCGTGCCAGCGCCTCTGGATCGGAAACATCGCATGGCACCGCGATCGTGTCGGCGATTTCGCGCTCCAGCGCGATGAGCCGGTCGGCATTGCGGGCCAGCATCGCCACACGATAACCTCCTTCCACGAAACGGCGGACGGTTGCAGTCCCCGTCCCCGGGCCGACTCCGGTGACAAGCGCGAGCGGCTTTTGGATATTGCTCATGCCGCCGCCTCCAGGCGCGCGATTTCCTCACGCAGAAAGTCGATCCGATCATTGCCGAAGAACATTGCGCCATCGACAATCATTGTCGGCGACCCGAAAACCCCGCGCGTCGCCGCCTCGTCAGTGAAGCCGTCGAGTTGAGCCACCGCCTCTTCCACGTCGATCCTGTCAGCGATAACCGCAGTGTCGATGCCCGCTGCAGCGAGCTCGGCAACAACGGCTTCCGACGTCGCCAGCAATCGGCCTTCGCTCCAGATGGCGCGGAACAGCGCGAGCGTCACGTCCGCGCGCTGCTCCGCTGCGGCCACGATCACCGCGCGCGCCATTGCCTCGCCGTCATTCGTCCGCATGTCCGAGGGGTTGAGCGCAAGCCCGTAACGTTGCGCCCAGCGGCCAAGATCGGTGCGCGCGTACCGGCCTTTGGCGGCGCAGGTGATCGTGGTCGGCGTGTTGCCAACCTTCTCCATCACCGTTAGCACCTTCATCGGCTTGAAGTCGATCGAGGCGTTCAGCCCGCGAAGCTGGGTGAACGCGAGATAGGAGTACGGGCTACGGAAATCGTAGAAGAATTCGATGTTACGGGACATCAGTCGGTTCCTGTTGCAGTTAAAAGGCGGTGAGTGGCGTCATCGGCTCCCGGGCCCGGCCGCAGCCCAACACGTTCAAGCGACAAGATCTCACCGGTCACAGCATCGACCAGTGCCAAGGTCAGGGGACGGCCGGTCTCTCGATCGATCATTTCGATAGAGGGCGCCGCAAATCCGGTCGCATCCCAGCGATCACCCCATTCGCGTAACGCCACGCTGACCTTCCACAGGTCGCGACCCTTACGGGTCAGGCGGTATTCGTCACGCGGCGGGCGCTCCTGATAGCGGAGACGTTCGATGATGCCCGACGCGGTCAGATGCTTAAGCCGCGCCGCAAGCGTCGCGGCCGGAATTCCCGTGCTGGCCCGCAGGTCGTCGTAGCGACTGAGGCCGAGCGACAGGTCGCGTATCACCAGCAAGGCCCATCGGTCGCCGATCTGTTCCAATGCTCCTGCAATGGAGCAGCGCATGCCCGAGAATGACTTAGTCTTCATCCGCAGCTCCACTTCCCATGTGGCATGTGGAAGCGATACCGCCACTTAAGACGCGCGGCCTGTTCCGACTTTTGAGTAGCGCTGAGCAGGTCCAGTCGTCGATCTGATCCATATTGGCTAAGCTCAAGCAGGGCACGCACAAACATTTCATCTCCCATCCGATCTCATATTATCAATACCAATCGTGCAAATCAGTTACTTCAATTATTGAACCTATGTGAAACAAGCTGGGTGCGCAAGCTCTCTTGATATCAGCTCGAACAGCAACTCCGTGCCGGTCTTGGAGAGCTGCACAAAGCCCAGCTCGTAATGATGAGAAGCTGGCAGGCGGCCACCTACTTCTGGAACGGTAGCAGACCCCGTTCGTAACGGGCCTCCATCATCTCGCTGACCAAGGCATGTTGATTGCCACTGAGAACTGACCCGGCGGGGGTGCGGATAAAAAATTAGACTACTTCATAAGTTCAGGCCGAGGCTCTGACGATGCTCGACCGGGCTGAGTGATCCCAGCGATTTCTTGACACGCTTCTCATTGTACCATCGAATATATGCATCCACCTCGGCGACGAACTGTTCGATCGTTACGGTCTTCCAGTCTCGTGGATAGAAGAGTTCGGTTTTCAGCCGACCGAAGAACCCTTCGCACGCGGCGTTGTCTTGCGAACAACCCTTTCGGGACATCGAGCGAACCAATTTTGCTTCGCTGATACGGGCTAGCCAGCCGGGCCAGCGATAATGGGCTCCGCGATCAGAATGGATGATTGGTCGTTCTTCGCCATCATTCACGGTTCCGATGGCTGCATCCAGCATCGTATTGACCAGGCCCGCATCTGGTTGTGTTCCAATCGACCAGCTTATGACCATGCCGTCAAAGCAATCGATGATGGGCGAAAGGTACACCTTGCCAGCTGGGATCTGGAACTCGGTGATATCTGTCAGCCATTTCAAGTTCGGCGCCTTTGCATTGAAGTCGCGGTTGATCAGGTTGTCGGGTGCGGGACTGATTTCTCCCAGATATGGTCCAAACCGCCGTCGACGCGGTGTGGCAACGACCAGTTGCTCCTGCTTCATCAATCGCTGGACAACCTTTTCCGAGATTATCACGCTCTGCTTGGCCAGCGACGCCTGTAGTCTCCGATAGCCGTAGCAACGACGGTTTGCTTCAAAGATTTCCGCTAGGCTGTGGCGGACGGCGGCATACTTGTCTGCCAGGCACATGCGGGCGCGATGGTAGAAGTAGGAGCTACGGGCAATCCGAAGCTGGGCAAGCAGCTCTGGCAATCGATAAACTTCCTTAAGGGCGTCAATCAGCTGGGTCTTTTCCCGAGTACTCAGGATCTGCAGATCGACGCCCAGGTACGGACATCACGCTGGAGGGCTTCAAGCTGGCGCTCGAGTTCCTCATGTTCTGGCACTTTAGAGTTGGCTTTGCGGCGTTTCATAGATGAAGGGGCCTCATGACCGAGAAGCTGATCTTTCCAGCTGTGCAATGTCGGCCTTGAGACGCCCAGCCGGTCAGCCACCTGTTGAGCGCTTTCATCTCCACTGCATAGTTCGATGACCCGCGCTTGCCGGACCTCGTCGGAATAGCCAGGGTGCCACGATCGACCGACCATCGATGTTCGCGTCTCAGGAAATGCCTCCCGGACCCATGCGGTCAGTGTCCCTCGTCCGGGATAGCCAAGTGCCCTCATCGTCGCAGAGATGCAACGATCATGGGCGCGAAAGTGCTCAAGTGCCGCCTGCCTCTGAGCCTCGGAATATTTTGGCACTCGCGCTACCGGCTGAGTACGCAGGTCGAGATGCTGTACGTACTCGCGGTACCAGCCCCTCAGCGCATTCTTGGTGGGATAACCCAACTGTCGAATGGTCGAGTTAAGTCGCTTGCCAAGCCGGATATAAAGCTCAACGGCTCGAAGTCTATCTGCGTAGGAATACATGAACTACCTCCTTGGTGGTCCAAGTTTTCGTCCGCACCCCCTATTTTAGGCTGCGCCGGGTCAGCTCTCAGTGGAAATCAACAGTATGACTATTGAGCGGAGGAAGGACATTGAATGGCAGGGAAAATCGATGGCTAAAAAGATCCGGTCAATAGGCGTGACGAAAAGTTAGATACTACCGTTGGCGGTCTGAATACGGCGGCTTGGAGGGCGACCATGTGAAGCGGTTGAAAGAGCTGGAAGCCAAGAATGCCCGGCTCCGGCGTGCCGTTTCCGATCTCACGCTGGACAAGATGATCCTTGCCGAGACCGCTAGGGGAAACTTCTAAGCTCCGCCCGCCGCCGCGCCGGCGTGGATCATGTTATCGAGGAACGGCGTGTGCGAGAAACGGGCGTGCCGGATTCTCGGCAAGCATCGTTCGACGCGACGCAAGATCGCAAAGACCCCGAATGACGAAGCGGCGTTGACCCCCGAGATCACGGCGCTCGCTCTCCAGTATGGCCGCTATCGCTATCGTCGCATCACTGCGATGCTACAGGCTAGCTGGATCGTAAACGTCGAGCGCATCTGCTGCGGGACGGGCTGAAGATGCCGTAGCAGCAAGAGTGCTTGGGTGAGACTTAGGTCATGCGCCGAGATACCGTCCGCATCACAATAAATCTGTTAAGGCGACGCCACCAGTCGAACAACGCGGTCAGTCGCGGCCGATCACGCCGTTCGTCTACGACGGAGCCATGAACGGCAACGTGTTCCTCCCCTATGTAGAGCAGACACTGGCGCCGAGCCTGTCAGCGGGCGATCCAATCTCACCCCCTGTCCCCGATCAGCGCAAGAATGGCTCGCCTTTTTGTCGGGCAGTTCCAGCAGTCTGCGGAAGCGCATTTCCCGCAGACGTTTCGAAATCGAAGAGCTTTTGCGTGACGAGAGCGGCAGCACCTCTTGCCCATGAATTGTCTTCCCAATCCGGCAGGACTGATGGCGGAGCGCGAAACGTGTTTTTCTTCAATGCGGCACGCAACGGTCCAAACAGCGCATCGCCGAAGGCTACCGCCTCGCCACCAACAACGATGACTTCCGGATCGGTGACATTGACGAGATTGGCGAGATGCCGGCCGATGCCGTTTCCCGCTTCCTCCAGAACGGCAGCAGCCTCGGGCTCGCCTCTCTTCAAGGCAGCGAGCAATTCGGACCTGCCAGCGTCCCCTCCACGCCCCGTCGCGTCGCGCCACGTGCTGAGGATCGCCGGTTCCGCATAATAGGCCATCAGACAGCCGCGTTTTCCGCACTCGCACGGACGTCCATTTTCCTCGTAGGAGACGTGGCCGAACTTACCGGCAGCACCATTTGCGCCGCGATAGAGCTTGCCCTCGAATATCTGCGCACAGGCAATGCCGACGCCGATCGCCAGCACAGCCATGTTCCGATGCTGACGCCCAAGACCGAACAGTTGCTGAGCGATCGCGTAGGCGTTGGTGTCATCCTCCAGCCAGACTGGAACATTGACCCGTTCGGCCATCATCGGGCCGAGCGGCACGTTATCCCAATTGTAGCGATGGCTGCGGACACAGACGGCTTTCTGATTGTCAACAACGCCGGGTATCGAAATACCTATGCCCGCCAGCCGCGCCTCTGGTCGATCGACAATCGATACAAGTTGAGGCACGGCCTTCGCTAGCGTCGTTGTGATGTGATCCGGATCGTGGCCCGCGAGCGGCAGACGCATTGAGCCGAGCGGATTGGTGGAAAGATCGGTAACGACGCATTCGACCGAGCCGACCATTAGCTTGAAGCCGATGGCAAGGCCTCCAGCATAGTTGATGTCAACCGGTATGGGGCGACGTCCGGCCGACCCGGCAACAGTCTTGCCTTCGATCAGCAAGCCTTCATCGATCAGATCAGCCACCACAAAGGTCACCGCCGCCGGACTGAGCCCTGTCACCGAGGCAATATCGGCGCGACTGCGCGCGCCGTCCTGCCGCAGAAGATTGAGGATCAGTCTGCGGTTCATTGCCCTGGCCGTGCTTTGGTCACCTTTCAATTTCACAGGCTTTCTTTCTTTATTTTGTAAATTAATCATTGCCTCTGATTTGGATATATGCAAACTTTACCCGACTGATCAACACCAGAACCGGATTCAGCGACATTTAATCCGGTTCGTTCCGACAAATCACAGGGATCCGAAAGGAGCGGGTAAACAAACGTTTTGCCCGAGGATTCGCTGCGTCCTGTCGCGCTTCGGACAGCCATTGAGGAGAAGGGTTGTAGCGGCGTGAATGATTGAATGAAATGGCAACGGGAGGAGTGAAAATGACATTCAAGTGCATCGAACAGGCATCAACAAGACGTGCGTTCCTCAAAACCGCAGGCGGCGTGTCCGCGGCGGCACTGACGGGTTTCTCAATGCCATCCCTCGCCCAATCGGCCGAGGTCACGGTCATCTCTGCGGAAAGCAACGCCAAGGCGCTGGAAGCGTTGCGGCGCATTGGCGCGGATTTCGAAAAGCAGTCAGGCACCAAGGTCGTCATCAACAACATGGACCACGAGGCGCACAAGACGGCGATCCGTAACTATCTGGTCGCCGGCGCCCCCGATGTCTGCTTCTGGTTTTCCGGAAACCGCATGAAGGCTTTCGTCAACCGCGGACTGTTCGATGATGTTTCCGATCTTTTCGAGAAGGAAAAATACAAGGATGTGCTGGGCGCCACCACCGGCGCCGTGACCGTCGATGGCAAGCAGTACGGCTTGCCGACCGGCGGCACCATGTGGGGCATGTTCTATCGCAAAGACGTCTTCGCCGAGCACGGTCTGGCCGTGCCTGCGACCTGGGACGAATTCCTCGCCTATGGCCAGAAATCGAAGGACGCCGGCCTCACGCCGGTCGCGATTGGCACCAAGGAGCTTTGGCCGGCTGCCGGCTGGTTCGATCAGATGAACCTGCGCATCAATGGCCTCGACAAGCATTTTGCCCTGATGAACGGCGAGATGGCCTACACTGATGCGACGCTAAAGCCTGTCTTCGACCATTGGGAAGAACTGATCAAGCAGGGCTTCTTCACACCGGATCACACCTCGTTCGGCTGGCAGGAAGCTGGCGCTTTCCTCGCCCAGAAAAAGGCCGGCATGATGAATCTCGGCGCCTTCGTGAAATATGCCTTCCCGGAGCAGGATATCGGGCAGCTGACCTTCGCCCCCTTCCCCAAGATAGAGAGCATTGATCGCTACGAGGAGTTCTCGGTCAATTCGGTCCATATTCCCGCCAATGCGAAGAACAAGGCGGGCGCCCGCGAGTTCCTCGCCTTCTTCTACCAGCCGGAAAATCTGAGCGCCTATCTGGAGCCCGCGGGCAACGTTCCGCCGCGCAACGGTCTTCCGGCCAGCAAGGATCCGTTGGTCAATGCCGCAGTGGAAAGCCTGAAGACGGTGGCCGGAACATCCCAATACTACGACCGCGACACCGATCCGGACATGGCCCAGGCAGGCCTCATCGGCTTCCAGGAATTCATGGCAAAACCGGAGCGCAGGGATGCCGTCCTTCAGCGCCTCGAGGGAACTCGCCGCCGGATCTTCAAGATCTAGCGCCTCCCGGCGGAGGGGAGCGGGACTTTGTCTCGCTCCCCGATGCCTTCCAGATTCCGTGTTGTGAATGAGGTAACCCAAGCATGAAGACCCTTTGGCGCCGCCATCGATGGTGGCTGACACCAACCCTTCTGATCATGCCCGCCGCAATTCTCTTTTCCGTCGTCATCCTGGCGTCTTCGGTGCAGAGCCTGTGGATCAGCTTACACGAATGGGATGGCTTCGGCCCAATGATCTGGATCGGCTTCGGAAACTATCGCGAGCTGTTTAACGATCCGCAGTTTTACGTATCACTGAAGAACAATGTGATCTGGCTGGCGATGTTCATGATGGCGCCGCCGCTGGGCCTCGCCATCGCGCTTCTTGTCAACCAGAAGATTCGCGGTATGCGGTTTTTGAAATCGCTGTTCTTCATTCCGCTGGTGCTGGCTTCGGTCGCAGTTGGCGTTGTCTTCTCCTGGGTTTATACGCCGCAATTCGGGCTTCTGGCGGTGATCTTCCGCTTCTTCGGCGCAACGGCGCCGGCCCTCCTCTCGGACGAGAATTTCGTTACCTTCGCCGTGGTCCTCGCAGCTCTCTGGCCGCAGATCGCCTTCTGCATGGTGCTTTATCTGGCCGGCCTCAACAATCTGAGCGAAGACCTGATCGGCGCCGGACGCATCGATGGCGCCAAGGGTTGGAACATGCTGCGCCACATCGTGCTGCCGCAACTGACACAAGTCACTTTCATCGCCATCGCCGTCACCGTCGTTGGCGCCTTGCGCTCCTTCGACATGGTCTCTGTGATGACCCGCGGCGGACCGTTCGGCTCGTCCTCGGTGCTCGCCTACCAGATGTTCGAACAGTCGATCTTTTCCTATCGCTTCGGCTATGGCGCGGCGATCGCCTCGGTGCTGTTCGTCATCATGGCCGTCTTCATCGTCTGGTACCTCACGCGGATCATTCGCGCTGAAGAAAGGGGAGTCTGATGTATCCTCGTCCCATTCCCGAAAGCGCAATCTGGCAGCGCCGCCTCTATGTCGCTGTCGTCGTCGGCATCCTGATCGTCTGGCTGGGACCGCTCTTTGCCGTCATCCTCACCTCGTTCCGCTCGATGCAGGATGTAATGGGCGGCAATCTCTGGGGTTGGCCGACCCAGTTCGGCCTGATCGAGAACTATACGGCGGTCTTCACGCAGACGCCGATGGCACAGTATTTCCTCAACAGCCTCGTCATCACAATCCCGTCGGTGATCGGCGTTCTGATCTTGAGCACGCTCGCCGGCTACGTGCTGTCGCGCTATCGGTTTCCCGGCAACATGTTGGTCTTCGCGCTTTTCGTCGGAGGCAACTTCCTGCCGCACCAGATCATGATGATCCCGGTGCGCGACCTGATGGTGCGGCTCAACCTCTACGACACGACGATGGCGCTGATTGTCTTCCATGTCGCCTTCCAGACCGGCTTTGCTACGCTGTTCATGCGCAACTTCATTGCCGCCCTGCCGGACGAACTGTTCCAGGCCGCTCGCGCCGAAGGGGCAACGCCCTTCCAGACGCTAGTCCATGTGGTCATTCCGCTGGTCCGCCCTGCCCTTGCGGCACTGGCGATCCTGCTCTTCACCTTCATCTGGAACGATTATTTCTGGGCGGTGGTGCTGACCATCAGCGACAGCGTCAAGCCGGTGACTGCCGGACTTGCCAACCTGCGCGGCGAATGGGTCTCGGCCTGGAACCTCATTTCGGCTGGAACTATCGTTGTCGCAGTGCCGCCGGTCATCATGTTCTTCCTGATGCAGAAGCACTTCATCGCCGGTCTCACCATGGGAGCGGTCAAGGGATGACGGACCACCAGCCAAACACCCCGCACGCCGGATCCGAAACCGAAATTCGCAAGCAGGACGCCATGACCAGTCTTCAACTTCGCCAAATCCAGAAAAGCTACGGCGCCTATCACGCGCTGCGTGGCATTGACCTTGATGTCGAGCAGGGCGAATTCATCGTCATGGTCGGTCCCTCCGGCTGCGGCAAGTCCACGCTGTTGAAGACCATCGCCGGGCTTGAGACGATCTCCTCCGGTCAAATCTTCATCAACGGCCGCGATGTCAGCAATGCCGAGCCGGGCGAGCGCGGCATCGCCATGGTGTTCCAGTCCTATGCCCTTTATCCGCATATGACGGTGGCAGAAAACATGGGCTTCGGTCTGCGCATGGCGCACCGGCCTAAGGACGAGATTGATGCCGCCGTGATGCGCGCCGCCAAGATCCTGCGCATCACCGACCAGCTCGACAAGCGGCCGAAACAGCTTTCCGGTGGCCAGCGCCAGCGTGTCGCCATCGGCCGGGCGATCACCCGCTCGCCCGATGTCTTCCTGTTCGACGAGCCGCTTTCCAACCTTGACGCGGCATTGCGCACACAGATGCGGGTCGAACTTTCCAGCCTTCACGCCAAGCTCGGCGCGACAATGGTCTACGTCACCCACGATCAGGTCGAGGCGATGACCATGGCGAGCCGCATCGTCGTGCTCAACCACGGCTCGATCGAGCAGGTCGGCTCGCCGCTGGAACTCTACCGCAACCCCGCCAACCTCTTCGTCGCCGGCTTCCTTGGCGCGCCGCGGATGAACTTCTTCGAGGTGATCGTGGATTCCACATCCGGTCACGCTGCCACTGTGTCGACGGCTGGCCTCTCGCCATTGACCGTCGAGCTGGCCGAGGGCGCAACGGTCCAAGCCGGCGAAAAGCTGACCATGGGCATCCGCCCGGAAGATCTGGGCGTCGTTTCCGGCTCCGCAACCGCGACACTCTCGGGTAACATCCGGCTGGTCGAACATCTCGGCCGCGAAACCATTCTCTATGTCGATGCAGGCCAGTTGCAGTGCGTCAGTTCCGAGAGCGGCACCGGCAATGTCACCGTCCAAATCGGCCATGTGACCGCCGTCTCCAACGACACGGCCATCGGCCTCAGCATCGACCCCCGTAAACTCTACCTTTTCTCTTCCGGCGATGGGCGGACGATCAGCGCCCGCAAACCCATCCTCGCCGACTGACCTGCCGCTTCAGGAGCCATATTCATGACCGAGAATTCACGTACCCTTTCCGTCTGGCGCACTATCGACACCGACCGCTTCCTGGTCGGCACGCCACATTATCCCGAGCATGTGAACGAGAGCTATTGGGACAATGACGCCCGTCGCATGGCGGAGGCCGGTTTCAACGCCGCGCGGCTTGGTGAGTTCGCCTGGCACATCTTCGAGCCGCGCGAGGGCATCTTCGATTTTGATCTGTTCGACCAGGCAATTGCCGGGCTTGGCCGCCACGAAGTCAAGACGATCCTATGCACGCCGACCGCGACTCCGCCGCGCTGGCTCACCGTAAAGCACCCGGAAATCCTGCGCGTCGACGGCAACGGCCGGTCGATGAGCCATGGTTCGCGCCAGCACGCCGATACATCGAGCTCGGTCTTTCGCGACTACAGCCGCAAGATCACCAGCGCGATGGCGGAGCACTATCGCGACAATCCTGATGTCATCGGCTGGCAGACCGACAACGAACTCAACACCAGCATGCCGGAATCCTACTCGGCCTCGGCGCTCAAAGAGTTCCACGCCTATCTTGAGGACACCTACAAGACCATCGACAAACTTAACTTCGCCTGGGGCGGGGATTTCTGGGCGACGGCTTACGACGATTTCAGCCAGGTCGTCTTCCCGCAGGATTTTGCCCCGACCTTCCCCGGTCCAGGCCATCTGCAGGACTACCACCGTTTCCTCGCCTTCTCGACCGCCCGCTTCCAGCACGACCAAGTCGAGATCCTGCGCGCGATGAACAAGGACTGGTTCATCTTCCACAATCTCGGCGGCCTGCGCGACATCGACTTTCGCGGCCAGTTCTCGACCGATCTCGATTTCGTCGGTTACGATATCTATCCGTTCCTCTATGACGAGTTCTTCCGATTCGGCGACCATGCGAAGGCCCAGGCACTGCATCTCGACATCTGCCGCGGCTTTTCCGGCAACTACATCGTGCCGGAGCAGCAATCCGGCTTCGGCGCCCAGCCGGGCTTCTGCACGCTGACGCCGGAGCCCGGCGAAATGCGCCGCATGGCGATGTCGTCGGTGGCGCGTGGCGCCGACGGCGTCATGTTCTTCCGCTGGCGCCCGGCCCATTTCGGCGCCGAAATCTACTGGATGGGGGTCATCGACCACGATGACGTCGCTCGTCACCGATATGACGAAGCCAAACAATTCGCGACCGAGATGACGGCGCTGAAGGACAAGATCCTCGGCACTTGGGTGCGCATGGATGTCGGTATCGCCGGCTCCGACTTCGACAACCAGGAGGCCCACAAGACCTTCCCGATCGGCCTTCCGAGCCCGCAGGATAATGCCATACTGCTGCATCAGTACTGTTACGATCGGGGCATCGCCTGCGGCTTCATTCATCCGGAAGACGACCTGTCGAAGTTGAAGGTCTTCTATGTCCCGCATTGGGTAATCTGGAAAGATGAATGGACGGAGCGGCTGGAAGACTTTGCCCGCAACGGCGGCACCGTCATCATCGGGGCCAGAACCGGCACGCGCGACGAAAACAACCACGTCATCCGCGAAACGGCGCCGGGTCGTTCCTTGTCGAAGCTGACCGGAGTGCGCGTGGAGGATTTCGGACGGCTGGCCGCACCTGATGCCAAAGGGCTTTTCACCACCATGACCCGCTCTGGCGGTCTCGTCATTCCGCCCGATCGGCCGGCCGAATCAAGCCGCCGCATTCGCCGTTTCACCTTCGGCAATCGCGAACTCGATGCCGGTTATTTCTACGAGAACCTTGCCACGGAAACGGATGTCGAAACGATCGGTGTCTGGTCCAACCGATACGCCGAGGGCGCGCCTGTCATCACCTCGCGCACCGTCGGCAAAGGCCGCGTTCTCTACGTCGGCACGTACCTGACCTCGGACCTGACCCACCAGCTCGCGACACGGACCTTTGCGGATGCGGATGTAACACCGCTGGTGCCTGACCTACCTGACGGTGTCGAAGTGACCTTGCGCGAGAACGGCGAGCGGCGCCTACTCTTCCTGCAGAACATCAAGGACATACCTGCCGAGGTGACCGGCGTCCCGTCGGGCAAAAACCTCCTCGACAACAACAAGGTCATCTCCGGTGCGCTGACACTCGCCGGCTACGGCTGCGCCATCATCGAATTAAATTGAACACTGAGGGCTAGAGCCAGCACGGCAACGATCGCCGCCACCGAGGCTACGTCTGAAAAGGAATACAAGCATGACCGCTACAAGCAAAGTCCGCTGGGGCATTCTCGGCCCGGGCACCATCGCCAAGGACTTCTTCGCCGGTGCCGCACAGTCGTATAATGGTCCCGTCGAGGCCATCGGCACCCGCAATCCCGGCAAGCCCGGCCTTGCGGAGAATTTTCCCGGCACGCGAATCATTAACGGCTACGAGGCGCTGCTTGCTGACCCCGACATCGACGCGGTCTATGTCGCCATTCCCCACCCCGGCCATGCCGAATGGGCGATCAAGGCCGCGGAAGCTGGCAAGCATGTGCTCTGCGAAAAGCCGATGGGCCTTTCGGCAGCCGAAGCGGAAGCCATGCAGGAAGCAGCGCGCAAGGCCGGCACGTTCCTCGGCGAAGCCTATATGTACCGCTTGCATCCGCTGACGGCGAAACTGATCGAACTGCTGAAAGCCAAGGCCATCGGCGATATCAGAATGATCAAGTCGAGTTTCGGCTTTGCCAAGCTGCCCTTCGATCCCGAGCACCGGCTGTTTTCCAACAAACTCGCCGGCGGCGGCATTCTCGACGTCGGCGGCTATCCGGTCTCCATGGCGCGGTTGATCGCTGGTATCGACGAGGCCTCCGGTTTTCTCGATCCCGACAAGGTGACGGCCGTCGGCCATCTCGGCGAAACCGGCGTGGACGAGTGGACGTCGGCGCTTCTCCATTTCCCGAACGGCGTCATCGCTGAAGTCTCCTGCTCTGTGTCGCTGGCGCAGGAGAATGTCCTGAGAATCATCGGCACCAAGGGCCGCATCGAACTCGACCAGTTCTGGTTTGCCGGCGGCAAGCAGGGCGGTAAGAGCACGATCCGCACCATCGGTACCGATGGAACACGCCGCGAGGTAGAGGTGTACGAGCCGCGCCATCTCTACAGCTTCGAGGTGGATGAGGCGAGCAATGCCATCCGCACTGGGCGCAATGAGTTCAGCTATCCCGGCATGACCCGCGCTGATACGCTCGGCAATCTGCGCGTGATGGACAAATGGCGTGCCGCGATCGGACTCGAATATGAGAGCGAGAAGCACACGAACCGGACGCGAACGCTTAGAGGCGACGTGCTTACCCGCAAGACGAACAAGGTCGCGCGGGGCCGGATCGAAGGCCTGCCGAAGGAGATGTCACTCGCCGCCCTCGGCTTGATGGAGTTCTCCACGTTCTCTGGCGCAGCCATCGTTCTAGATGCCTTCTTCGAGGCCGGGGGAAATCTTGTCGATACCGCGTTTGGCTACGGCAACGGGATGCAGGATCGCCTAATCGGTGAATGGATCCGCAGCCGTGGCATACGTGAAGAGACCGTAGTGATCGGCAAGGGTGTTCATACGCCGCTCTGCTATCCCGACGTGATCGCCAAGCAACTCACCGTCAGCCTCGACCGCATGAAGGCCGATTACGTCGATATCTACTTCATGCATCGCGACAATCCCGACATTCCGGTTGGAGAGTTCGTCGATGCGATGGATGCCGAGGTCAAGGCCGGGCGCATTCGCGGACCCGTTGGCGGTTCCAATTGGACTCGCGAACGCTTCGACGAAGCGATCGCCTATGCCGAGCAGACAGGCAAGACCCGCCCAAGTGTGCTGTCGAACAACTTCTCGCTGGCAGAGATGGTCGATCCCGTTTGGGCCGGCTGCATCGCGTCTACGGGCAAGAAGTGGACAGGCTGGCTCGCGGAGAAAAAAGTCACCAATTTCGCCTGGTCCAGCCAGGCACGGGGTTTCTTCACCGACCGGGCCGGGCGCGGCAAACTGGATGACGCGGAACTGGCACGCTCCTGGTATTCGGAGGGTAACTTCGCCCGCCGTGATCGCGCTATCGAACTGGGCAAACGTCTTGGCAAGAATCCGATCCAGGTGGCGCTTGCCTATGTGCTGGCACAGCAGGGCCGCGTCGTGCCGCTGATCGGTCCGCGATTGCTCGCCGAACTCAACCACAGCCTGGAAGCCTTCGACATCCGCCTTTCGCAGGACGATGTTCGCTGGTTGGAAAGAGGTGACAAATGAGTTCCGGCACGTCATCAATGGCGCCGCCTCTCAAGGAGGAGACCATGCGACGAATCGGAGTGGGTATCATCGGCTGCGGCAATATTTCGGACGCCTATCTGAAGGCCGCGCCGAAATTCCCGGTGCTTGATATCGTCGGTGTCGCTGATATCAATCCGGTCGCTGCCGAAACAAAGGCGGCAACCTATAGCGTCGCCGCCATGAGCATCGACGCGCTGCTTTCCGATCAGCGCATCGAGATCATTCTCAACCTAACGACGCCGCAGCATCATGTTCCGGTCGGGCTGCAGGCGGTGGCGCATGGCAACCACATACATTCGGAAAAGCCACTGGCGACAACGCTCGCTGATGCCGAGCGCCTGGTCTCCGCTGCCCGGGAAAAGGGCGTCCGCGTCGGCTGCGCACCAGACACGTTTCTTGGCGGCTCGCACCAGACGGCCCGCCGGATAATCGACGGGGGCACGATCGGCGCGGTCGTTGCCGGCTCCCTCGACTTACATCCCTGCGTTCGTCCTCAGCCGTTGCGGCCAGCCCGATACGCTGCGAATGGTGAACTTCATGCCTTCGAAGGCGCGATGGCACAGCTTCAGGCGCGCCTTCAGGAACAGGCTTGGCGGGCAATAGTCCAGTCGCGCAGCACCAAGGTGAGGCAGTTAAAGCGATCATTTCGGAAGCACTCAGTCACCCATAGGAAGCTCATCTATACAATGATAGGGGGATATCGGCCTTGAGCACCAGGTTGGGTGGCCGGCTTTCCGCCCACAGGGACCTCGATAAATTGGCCCGCGCTTTCACCAAGATCGACGACGAAACACTCGCCAGCTCGGAAAATTCCCTTCTCGATAGCGGTTGCGAAGGCAGGCGAAAAGACGTCAATCTTTGTGCAGAGCGTCAAGCCACTGCACGCGCCGTGCAGGACATGGAGGATACGGACCATTCCCGCCCATAGCGCACCTGTACCAGAATACGCAATCGGCCTTTCCCGGGATAAGGTGTCGCGGGAATCCTGAGTTGTTGAACTGAAGACCGGCATCGACAGATACGATTGTCACTGGGCGACATGCGCAGTCCTGCGTTTCACGTCGTTATCGTTACCCGATTGTAGTAATGACGCCATATACCAAAGCCGCCGTCGCGGCCAAGGCTACAACCGAGAAGATCAGTCCAATCAGTGTGATCAGACCATCGCGTTCCAAGAGGGCGACGGCAATGACGATCAAGGCCAAGGCCGGCAGGAAATTTCCAAAGGGTATCGGCAGAGCGATGGCGACTGCTAGCAGGAAAATGGGAAAACCCAGCAACATTTGAACCGGATTGCCGGTCAGAACAGCAAGTCGGTCACGGCGCATGATTTTTTCTGCCCGAGCGATCAGCGGGCCGGTGTAGCGAAGGGTGACATCGATCGTGCTTGACGACAGACGGCGTTTTTTAAGACTCACCGGCAGCCAGATCGTCTCGCATCCGGAAGCTATCTGAAGCGCCACCAGCGCAAGCGCCGTTCCAAAGACCATTCCGAATGGTCCTGGGATCGGCGAAAGTGCCGGCAGTGTCAGAAGCAGGATGATAAGGGCAGTGCCGGCTTGCCCCATGACGGACAAAGCCTTGCCGATTTCAATGCTGCCTTCAGCTCGACCAAGAGCGGCCAATTCACGGAGGCGGGTCGATGCGATCCCTTCGCCCTGCGGCTGCTGTTCTCTCCCCGTCATACTGCGCTATCCTCGCCATTCTGTTTCAGAGTATTGACCAATGCCGCACAACCCGGCGCGCTCGTGTCCAGGAGATCGAGTGGGTTATTCCAGCCGAGCGAAACGCGGACGGTATAGGAGAGCGCCCAACCCATATCATTTGTTGCGCGATCGATAAGACGGGGCGCCTGTGTTGCCAGGCACTCCTGCGAAGCGCGGACGATCTCGGCAGGCGCTTTTGCTGCCGCCACACGGTCAGCTATTTCGGCTTGCATCGGTTCGATGATGAATATTGAAAAAATCGCAGCGATAATTTCTGAGAACATGGATGTGTTCCTTGAGGTTGGTTGTGTTGGAAGGGGACGAGCAGTGTGCCGGGTAGATTCAATGGGGCGGCAGCGGCTTGGCGCGGGTCTTCAGCAAGCTCCAGACGACGCCGCTTATAATGATCGCGAAGGTGATACCGAGCGACAGGGCAGCGGGGAATTTTTCCAGACCCAGCATGTCAGCGACGAAGATCTTCGAGCCGATGAAGACGAGGACGATCGCAAGAGCCGGCTTCAGATATTTGAAGCGATGGATCATTGCCGCCAACGCGAAGTAGAGGGCGCGCAAACCGAGGATCGCGAAGATGTTCGACGTGTAGACGATGAACGGGTCCGTCGTGATGGCAAAGATCGCAGGAACCGAGTCTACGGCAAAAATGACGTCGGCGACTTCGACCAAGACCAGGGCCATGAACAGCGGCGTGATGAACCAGACCATCTTGTCGGTCTGCGGATGCGCCTGCTTCACGAAAAAGCGTTCACCATGATGGCTGTCGGTAAGGTTGAAGCGACGGCGCATGAAGCGAATGATCGGGTTCTTTGACACATCCGGCTCGGCATCCTTCATGATAAGCATCTTGATGCCGGTCACGATCAGGAACGCGGCAAAGACATAAAGCAGCCACGAGAACTCGGCCACCAGCGTCGCGCCGACGCCAATCATGATCGCGCGCAAGAGGATGACGCCGAGAATACCCCAGAAGAGCACACGGTGCTGGTAAAGGCGTGGAACAGCAAAGAAGGAAAAGATGAGGGCGATGACGAAGACGTTGTCGAGGGCCAGTGTCTTTTCGACGACGAAGCCCGTCATGTAGGCAAGTCCGGATTCCGCGCCCAGATACCACCATACCCAACCACCGAAAGCGAGGCCGAGCGAGATGTAAAGCACCGAAAGCTTGATGCTTTCACTGACACCGATTTCCTTGTTTTCCTTGTGCAGGACGCCGAGATCGAACGACAGTATCGCAATCACCAGGCCCAGAAAGCCGGCCCACATCCAGAGAGGCTTACCCAGCCACTCCACGAACAAAAATGATGTTTCCAAGAAACTGAGCCTCTGTCGGCGCGCGATGTCGAAAGGGTCCGACATCGCGAGAGCGCCGACGGCTCTCACCAGAGGGGCCCGGACCAGCGGGTTGGCGAACAATTGGGAACGCTGTTTTTCCCCTTCAAGAGCCTGGCACCCAGAATCTTTTCTTTTTTTCCCGTTGCACGACGTTATCTGCTCAAAAGCACGCCGTTCGAATACTGCTATTGAAACTCAATTTACATGCCCTACATCGTGGCTGCGGACCGGGCCCCTCTGATCAAGGCTTGCCTTTTTGATGTCGGACCGCATCGAGCGTGCTCGGTGCAGTCTTGGGGTTTAACGTCCATCTCTCCGAACATGCTCGTTGATTTTT
>NZ_JAPYZZ010000024.1 GCF_027460065.1 Martinezella rhizogenes | reverse complement strand
AGGCTTCCCCAGCCACTCCACGAACAAAAATGATGTTTCCAAGAAACTGAGCCTCTGTCGGCGCGCGATGTCGAAAGGGTCCGACATCGCGAGAGCGCCGACGGCTCTCACCAGAGGGGCCCGGACCAGCGGGTTGGCGAACAATTGGGAACGCTGTTTTTCCCCTTCAAGAGCCTGGCACCCAGAATCTTTTCTTTTTTTCCCGTTGCACGACGTTATCTGCTCAAAAGCACGCCGTTCGAATACTGCTATTGAAACTCAATTTACATGCCCTACATCGTGGCTGCGGACCGGGCCCCTCTGATCAAGGCTTGCCTTTTTGATGTCGGACCGCATCGAGCGTGCTCGGTGCAGTCTTGGGGTTTAACGTCCATCTCTCCGAACATGCTCGTTGATTTTTCAACCCGACGGCAAATGTGCCGTCTAACGGAGAATTTTCGATGTGTAATGTTTCCCGTCGCCTTTTCATGACCGCGACCGCTGCTTCAGCTGTCGCGGTACTGCCTGCCACTACACAGGCTCAAACCAAAAGCGGCAAAGCAATGGCCCTTGAACCCGCCCCCGTCAAGGACGGCAAGTCGGCCTTGACGCCTGATGGCGCTCTCGACCTCCTCAAGCGCGGCAATGAAGCCTTCCTGCGTGACGAGATCATCGTGCCCGATCGAAGCGAGGCGCGCCGCCTTGAACTGGCGAAAGGACAGGCACCGTTCTGCGCCTACGTCTCCTGCTCAGACAGCCGGGTACCACCGGAACTCCTGTTCGGCCGTGGTCTTGGCGAATTGTTCATCATCCGCAATGCCGGCAACACCGTGGACACGGTGGCGATGGGTTCGATCGAGTATGCCGTCGCAGAACTCGGCGTACCGCTCATCGTCGTCATGGGGCATGAAAGCTGCGGAGCGGTGAAGGCCGCCATGTCAGTGGTGGAAAAGAATGCACGCTTCCCGGGTCAGATCGACAACATGATCGAGCCGATCATTCCGGCAGTCCTTGAAGCGAGAGGTCAGCAGGGCGATGCGCTGGAAAACGCCGTCAAACAGAATGTTCGCCGCGTCGTGCGCAATCTGCGCGAGGAAAGCGATCCTCTCCTGCTCAAACCGCTGGCGGAAGGCCGCATCAAGATTGTCGGCGCCTACTATCACCTCGACAGCGGCGCCGTCGAATTCTTCGATCAGGCATGAATGCAAAGGAGCCGCGTGGTTGTTCACGCGGCTCACTCGTTGTGAAAATTCCATCCCCTCCACACCGCACATGCCCTCGCGTTCGTTCCGCCAACGATCGAGTTGGGCTTTGCCCGGATAATCTCGTCGGACTGATACAATCCACGTGTTCCAAGNTTCGCCGCGTCGTGCGCAATCTGCGCGAGGAAAGCGATCCTCTCCTGCTCAAACCGCTGGCGGAAGGCCGCATCAAGATTGTCGGCGCCTACTATCACCTCGACAGCGGCGCCGTCGAATTCTTCGATCAGGCATGAATGCAAAGGAGCCGCGTGGTTGTTCACGCGGCTCACTCGTTGTGAAAATTCCATCCCCTCCACACCGCACATGCCCTCGCGTTCGTTCCGCCAACGATCGAGTTGGGCTTTGCCCGGATAATCTCGTCGGACTGATACCAATCCACGTGTTCCAAGACCGTGTTATCGGGAGAGCGCTTCCGTGTCAGATCTACGAGCTCGCGGACTTTCACATTGTCGCATCTGCAGCATCTGGCGGGAACACAGCGACCCATGGTTTTGGATCGGACGGACAAGCGTCCGTCCACTCGACTCCGCGACCCTCACGCTGCAGCTGGGGGTTCCGCTCCACATAAAAAACTTAGGACCAAGCACGATGTCATCACTCTGAAAGAGGCCGGCTGGACCTATCGGAATTGGAATAAAGCTCGCGAACTTATTGAGCGACATCCGTTGCTGGATTGAACACAAGACCTTTCCGCCGGATGAGATAGCAATCAGATTCCATCATCGTCTCGTCCGCCTTGATGGGATTCGAACCCGGCTCTCTCGTCCTAAATATCTAGCTTTGTTCCCGGATGGCTCGAAAACTTTAGTGGCCGCACGAGAACGCCTACTGTGATTTGGGACAGATGAGATCCCGGATATGGCAAAGCCCATCCTCGAGGTCAGCAAAGCTCACCGGAATCGATCCATCGACATTCACCCACAAAGCAAGCCAACTGCATGCTCACAGTTGCTAGAGAAGCGCCCCCGCTGTAGTTTCCGCTTCGCAATTTGCGACGAACGACACAGGGGATAAGTCTCTCATGCCAACGGGTACGGTTAAATTCTTCAACGACGACAAGGGCTTCGGTTTCATAACGCCTGAGAATGGCGGACAAGATGTATTTGTTCACGTGTCTGCCTTGCAACGCGGCGATTCGCTCCGCGAAGGCGATAAGGTCAGCTTTGAGCTGGGGCAAGACCGCAAGACTGGAAAATCGAAGGCTGAGAACGTCTCAGTCCTCTGATCGAGAATCGTAGATTTCCCAGCCCGCCTCGGGCGGGTTGGGCTCAGCACGACGATGCTGTTGCAGACCGGAGCGGCGGGCTAAAGATCGCGCTCGACCTTTTCGGGTGCAGGGACGACCTCGTGCCGCCCAGCTCTTGATTGGATATGAACTGTCGTTTCGTTACTTACATCACCTAAATACCTGTAAGAGTGAGAAGCTCTCGAGAACACTCGCTGTATCTGCACTAAGTTGGATGTAACATTGCAGGAACGACTATCGGTGTATCGCCATCGTCCAGTTCTGCATGACGGTCGAGCGGTTCCAAAGCCGGCGGCAATCCGCTGACTCTTGCAGAAGAGTTTCATGCGTGCCGCTCGCCACCATCGCACCGGCATCGAGAAGAATGATGCGATCGGCCGCGATGATTGAGGGCAGGTTGTGCGCGATGACGAAGAGCGTGCGGCCGATGGCAAGAGCCGAAATTGCTTGCTGGATCGCCTCCTCATTTTCCGGATCGACGGCCGAGGTCGCTTCGTCAAGGATGATGATCGGTGCGTCCTTGAGGATTGCCCGGGCGATGCAGATGCGCTGGCGCTCGCCGCCCGAAAGCCGGGCGCCGAGCGCGCCGACCGTCGTGTCGTAGCCGTTCTCGAAACCCACGATCGTGTCGTGCACGACGGCCGCCCTTGCCGCTGCTTCAACCTCGGCGTCGGAAGCGGATCGCCGACCGATACGGATATTGTCGGCGATAGTCCCGTTGAAAAGCAGGGTTTCCTGAAAGACCGGCGCGATCATCGAAGCGAGCACCTGATCATCGATTTCCCGGATATCCCGACCGCCGATGCAGATCGTGCCGGCATCCGGTTCGAAGAAGCGCATGAGAAGTTGCAGGCAGGTGGTCTTGCCGCTGCCGTTCGCACCGATCAGCGCGACCATCTCCCCCTGTTTCGCCGAAAAGGAGACGTCGGAGAGTGTCGGCGAATGCCGACCGTCATGTGTGAAAGAGACATTCTCGTAGCGTATGTCGAAGGCATCGGGACGGCTGTCCGCACCCGGCGCAAGCACCGGCACAGCAAAGATGGCATCGACATTCCGCCGCCCGATGCGGGCGAGCACCAGCATGGCGGTGAGGCTTGCGAAGTTCCGCGCCGGGACAATCGCCGAAACGATTAATAGTAAGGCGACCACCTTGCGAATGGTATCGGCGCCCGACGTCTCGCCCAAGGTGAGAACGGCGATGAGCATGGCGACGGCGGCCGAGAGCTCGATCGTCATGCGGAACAGGATGGCGATCGGCGTCATCTGACGGATACCGCGCCAGGCACCGTGACGAAGTTGGGCGACATTCCGGGCAAAGTCTTCCCCTATATCGCCTTCACCTGAAAAAGCACGCAGCACCGAGACGCCCTCCGCCTGCTCCTGCATCGCCAGCGAAACGGCAGCCAGGCTGCGCGCACGGCGCTCCAACCCGATGGCCAGCCGGCGTTGCGCGAAAACGAGGACGACGAATCCCGTAATCATGGTCGCGACTGCTGTGAGACCAGCGATTGGCCAGAAGAGGAGCGCGCCGATCAGGCAGGCGCAGAGTGCTGCTGCATTGGCGCCTATCTCCGGTCGGGTATAGGATGCATGGTTTTCAAGCCAGAGCACGTCTTCCGACACGGCCTGGATAAGCTTGCCGCCTTCGATCGCCCGGAAGGCGCCCAACGGCATGCGGATCAAATGTGCAAGGATCGCCCGTCGCAGACGCAGTCCGCCGCCATAAGCTTTAGCATAGAGTTTTCGCGAGGCGGGCCAAAGCAGCAGACGCCGGGTAACAAAGATCAGGAGCAGGATGCCGGCGCACCAGAGAGCGGAACGTCCCGGACGTCCATCGGCAGCCCGCCACAGGAAAACCGCAGCAAGAAGCGGCTGAGCGGCGAGCAACAGGCCATCAAGCATGCGCCCGAGCGAAGCCGCATCCAACCGAAAACCCCGGGACAAGAGAGCATTGCGGTCCGCCATCAGCGCACCCTACCGTTCTCGAGGATGAAGGACCGCGCCGCGATATGCGAGCGCCATTGTCGGGCATAGGCGCCGTCGAGGGCAAGCAGCGTGTCGTGGTCTCCCTGTTCCAGGATACGGCCATTCTCCAGATAGACGATATGGTCGAACCCGCGCACGGAGGAAAGGCGATGGGCGATCGCGATGACGGTCCGGCCTTTTGCCAACGCATCCAGGGCCTGCTGGATCTCATACTGGCTGTCCGGGTCGAGATAAGCCGTTGCCTCGTCCAGCACGAGAATCGGCGCGTTCTTCAGGATGGCCCGGGCTATAGCGATGCGCTGCTTTTGCCCGCCGGAGAGCCCTTCGCCGCGGTTGAGTATCGTGTTGTAACCCTCAGGCATTGCCACTATGAAACTATCCGCCTGCGCAAGACGTGCGGCTTCGACGATCTCGTCCTGCGTCGCCCCTGGCCGGCCGAACGCGATATTGGCGCGGATCGTTTGTGAAAACAGGAACGACTCCTGAAACACCGGGGAAAATTGCCGAGCAAGTTCATGCTGCGGGAAAGAGCGGATATCGCGGCCGCCGAGCGTGATGCGGCCGGTATCGGGATCGAAGAAACGGAGCAGGAGCCGCCCAAGGGTCGACTTTCCGGAACCGCTCGGACCGACAAACGCCACGCTTTGACCGGTCTTGATATCCAGGTCTATATCCTCCAGCGCGAAACCATCTTCATAAGCAAAACCAAGTTTTTCGACGCGGATATCCTGCCCGTTTTGTGGTCGATCCTCAATAACCGGAAGGTCTGGCAACCGGAGCAGTGCATCAACGCGTGCCAGCGAGGCCTGCTGGATGCGCAGCCGCCCCATCGCGCCGAACAGCCGCGCGCCAAGCGAAGAAAGGGCGAAGCTCGCAAGCAGGAAGAAGACGAGTACAGAATAGCCGTCCGGCAGCGGATGGAGCCACAGGCCAAATGGCGCAACGATCAAAAGCGTCGAGGTGATGGCAAGGAAAAACCAGTTGTTGCTGGACGCGGAGAAGGAAAGCCAGCGGCCAACCACGTCGTCCACTTCCTGGAAAGATGCCTCCGCCCGGCGAAGATCGCCCGGGCCGATACCATAGGCTTTGATGACGGGCACCATGCGGATCGCCTCCTGCAAAGCAGCATCGACCGCCGTCTGCGCCGCGACAAACCGGCGGGACAGCCCTCCGTCACGCCTCAGGATCATGGAAAAAGCGATAAAGCCGGCCAGAACCGGCAGGAATGCTGCAATGGCCAGTCGCCAGTCGAGGAACAGCATGGCAATGCCGATGCCAAGCGGCGCGATCATCACAGCGACGAGATCGGGGATGAGATGTGCGATACCATCCTCGATACGCTCGACATCCTCCATCAGCGTGCGGCGGATATCGGCGACCTCGAAGCGCTGGAGAGCACCGAGCGGCGTGGACCAGAGTTTCCGGCCTATCGCAAGCCGCGTGTACGCCTGCACGTCGATCGCCACCCGATGCGACAGTAGGTTCGATACCATCTGCAGGAGGCAGGACAGCACGATCGATCCCAGAAGCCCGGCCGACCAAAAGATCGCGCCGTCGCGATCTGCCGCGATGAGTGCCGCGACCGCCAATGCGACCAGCACGGCGACAGCGGTTTCAAGCACCGCGGAGAGGATCGACGCCGCGATGACGATACCCATCCAGCCACGATACCCCTTCGTTAGTCGCCAGAGATGGCCGGCAGCCCCACCGCCGGCAACGTCGTCTCCCTGCCCGGCCTCTTCGGGCATGTCGGCTAATGCATTCTTCGCCATCTTGGGCTCAGAACTTGATCTTGAAGCTGCCGCCGAAGGTCAGCGGGTCACCCGGCGAAACCAGCGTGCCGACACCGAGATTTGCGGCGACCGTGCGGTAGTCGGTATCGCCGATGTTCTTGGCGAACACATAGGCCGCGTAGCGGTCATTCTCCAGTCCGGCATAGGCGTCTATGAGGCCATAGCCTTTCTGCTGGATCGTGTTCTGCACGTCGAAATAGTAGCTCGACCGATAACGGTAGTTCACGCCGACCTTGCCGACGAGGTCGTCAAAACCTGTTTCCCACTGGTAGGAGAGACCGGCCGACCCGGTGAAACGTGAAACGAACTGTTGCTGGTTGCCGCTGACATCCACCGCACCCGATCCATCGAGCGCACGCGCATTGCGGTATTCCTTGTAAGTCGCATCCGCGTAGCCAGCGCCGGCCGTCAGCGACCAGTGATTGTCAATGTCGAAGGCTGCTGAGAGCTCGCCGCCGAATGATTGGCTCTGTGGCGCGTTCGAAATTGGCGTGGCGCCCGTCAGCCCATTGAAGCCCTGGACCTGTTGGTCTCGCCAGTCGATGTAGAACAACGAAGCCTCGACCCTCAGCCGGTCGTCCAGCGTCGCCGACTTCAGGCCCACCTCGTAGCTGGTGACGCTTTCCGAAGCGTAGGCCCCTTCATCACCAAGGCCGACAAAGCCGGAATTGAAGCCGCCCGATTTGTACCCGCTCGAGACACCGCCATAGAGGTTCAGCCCCTCCATCGGCGTAAATTGCAGGCCGATGCGTGGTGTAACGTAGGTTTCGGAAAGCCGGGCGTTGTAACCGCGCGCAAAGGTTCCGGTCAGGCCAAGCAGTTCAGCGGTCTTGTTGTCGGTGAAGTCGTAGTCGAAGGACTTGCGATCATGGCCGATACGCAGGCCGCCAAAAATTTTCCACTGGTCGTTGAGCGCGTAGGTTCCATCCGCAAAGCCCGAAAGCGAAACCGTGTCCGTATCTCCGCGGGTGGAAAGCGTCGCAGCGCCACCGGTGAAGGTGCTGTTGGCGCCATAGGTGCGCGAACCCTCCGAGAACTCGCCGTAAAGTCCGGCGACCCAGTTGAAGCGCTCGTTGTCCTCGGAGACATAACGCACCTCCTGCGACCATTGACGATAGCTGCCGTCGAACGGGTTGTCCGCGCGGTAGCGGAAATTCGGGAAGCCGAAGGACTGGAAAAGTGCGTCATAGGCCGCGAAATATCCGAGCGGAAAGCCGTTGCCGCCGACATCCACCGCGCTTTTCTGAAAGCCGGTGATCGAGACGATCCTGTCGCCATTGTCGAGGTGGTAGGTGAGCTGGCCGGAGACGGTCGCGAGATCGCTTTCGATACGGATCGGATCGTCAATCGCAACTCCCCGCCTGCCCTTGAGGAAATCCGCTTCTGGCATACCAAGCATCTCGCCGTCCAGCATCTGGCGTTCGATATCGACGATACCGAGGAATTCGAGGTTATCGGTAAGGTCGCCGGCAACGCTGACGCGACCATGCACATCCTTGCCGCCGCCGAGATCATCGTCATTGATGGTCGAATAGAGGGAACCGTCGGTCTTCGAGACCGAAAGGGCGCCGCGCGCTGCCCAGCCATTGTCACCAATCGGCGTATTGAAGATGCCGGTTGCCGTCGCCGTGCCGAAGCGACCATATTCGACTCCGAGTTCGCCGCCGGTCCGGTCGGGATCAGGCAGGTTGGAGATGATGTTGACCGAACCGGCAATATTGTTGCGGCCATAGAGCGTACCCTGCGGTCCGCGCAGAATCTCGATACGGTCGACGTCGAGCAACGTGCCGCTATGGGCCTGTGCGCTACCGATGCCGACACCATCGAGATAGACGCCGACCGACGGGTCACTCTCGATAAGCGCAGAGCCGACGCCGCGGATCGCGGTGAAAGAGGTATAGAGTTTCGCCGTAACGGCACCGGTCTGCGCATTAGGCGCGGCTGCGATGGCATCATCGCGGCGCTTTGTCTTCTGGAGCGCCAGCGTCTCGCCGCTCTCCACCACAATGCTCGCAGGCACGTCCTTGCTTTCCGTCGTGCGCTTCTGCGCCGTGACGATGATCGGTTTCAGCACGGTCGTTTCCGTCGCCTCCTGTGCAAGAGCAATGACAGGCAGGCTAGTGCTTGCCAGAAGCGTGGCAAACCGTATGGCAGTTTTCATGATCAATCCCCGGACCCCAGTTCGGCGCGGATTATCGCGGCGGATGGAAGAAGGGTCGAGGCGCTTGGCTTATGCGTTTCGGCAAAAAGCTTACGATTATTATCCAGTTTTAAATCATTCAAGATTTCAATCGGCTAGGCGGATAGCCGAAATGCCGGGTGAAGGCAGATGTAAAGTTTGCAGGGTGCTGGTAGCCGGCCTTGTAGGCCGCCTCCGCTATGCTCAATCCGTCGCGCAGGATGGCGTTCCGACCGATCAGCAATCGCCGTTCCAGAAGGTATTCCCGGGCACTCATGCCGAAGGCGCGTTGGAAATCCTGCTTGAGCTTGCTCTGGCTGATAGCGAAGCGGGTGGCAAGGGCTGCGAGCGAATCTATCGCTGCGGCATTCGCTTCGATATGTCGGCGAATCTCCAGCATGCGCTCCAGCGATTTCGGTGTGAGGTTGGCCGCCGCGGCAACTTCGGAAGGACGGAACGCTTCCGCAAGAATGCCGAGAAGGCTCATGGCGCTGGCATCGAGATGTACGGTCGTGAAGGCACCATGCGCCGGCGGGTTCAACACGGACCAGGCGATCTGGCGAAGCCGCGCATCAAGCGAATGGCGGCGTATCATCACCGGCTGGCACATGGCGCGTTGCATGGCCTGATAGGTGGGATCACAATCCATGACGGCACGATTATGCTCGCTCCAGGCGGGCGTCAGCAACAACTCCACCACACGAACAGGCTGATCCGCATGGATCGTCATGCTCGTCCGCTGGCTTTCGCCGGTGGAGGTGATCCAGACCTCGTCCGGGCAGAACCCGCCCTCGATGCCCTCGGTCGTGTTGGTCGCAAAGCCCTCCAGTACGACGGAAAGGCAGATCGCCGGAAAGGTGTGGCTCTGATAGGCAAGCGGCGTGTCGAGGCGAAGATCGGTGATGCCGAGGAACATGCCGGGGCTGACCTCGCGCCAGTGCCGTGCATCGCCCTGCATCTCCAGCGGTTCCTCCAGAGTGCCGACGTCCTCGAGCGAGCCGGCAAAATCATGCGCCTCCGCACCGGCCATATCCATCACGTCTTTCGCTCCCCTGGCCGCGCGCGGCCGGCGTCGTCCTGATCGGACTACGCACCGTTCCACTCTGAGATTCATCCGCCCTAGCAAAATAATGGACCGGATCACGATATTATTGAACATGATTACTATAATCAAGTTTTATACGGCAACCCACGGGGGCAAGAAACTCGTTGCGAAGGCCGATTTTGACTGCTTTTACGAATTCGCAGCACGACCCGACCCCTAGCAACTGTATTGATCCGTGTTGTTTCAAGTTGTTCTGAAAGTGGTTTTGTCTCTAAGAATGGCGTTTGCGATAACGAGCAGTTTGCGGGCGATGGCGATGATCATGACCTTGAACGGTTTGCCTTTGGCCTGCATGGTTTGAATGAGGCATGCGAATGGCGATCTCATTCTATAGGTGACAAGGGCTGCCATGTAGAGGGCATCGCGCACACGCTTTCGACCGCCTTGGATATGGCGCTGGCCCCGATGGATGCCGCTATCGGCATTGAAGGGAGCAAGTCCTGCAAGGGCTGCCATGCCGCCAGGAGAGCTGTCGCCCAGCTCCGGCATGTGAGCCATGAGCGTGAGCGCCGTCACCTGACCGACGCCGGGGATCGAGCGAAGCCTGGCGCTTTTCTCATCCAGCGTCGCGTTTGCCCTCACGTCGGCGACTGAAGGCGACGAGGATAAGCCAGCGATTGGCGGAGGGCATGCTTTCACCTGATTTACGAATTTATTCGAACGATCGTTTTCCTACTTGCTTTTATATACGACCGTTCGTAAACTGTACAAGTGACAATTGGAGAATGACGTGGGTCGTATTCGCAGAATCATGAAAGACGACATCCTCGATGCCGCGGAGCGGGTGGTCGTGAAGCTCGGCGCTGCCGGTCTTTCGATCGATGCCGTCGCGCAGGAAGCGGGCGTGAGCAAGTCGACTGTGGTCTACGATCACAAGTCGAAGAGCGCGCTCCTCGAAGCCCTGATCGATCGTCGCATGAAAATCGAGAGCGATCGGCAGGCGCAGGAGGTGGCGAATGCTGTCGATACGCCGCATCCGGAGCTGTTCGGTCGCATCAAGGCCGCGGAGCAAAGCATTAGCGATGCGGACCGTGCTGTCTCGATGGCCATCAGCGCTTCCGTCTCGCAGGACGAGAAGGTCCAGAAGCTGATGCGCGAATGGACGCGGGTCGACCTCGAAGCGATCTCCAGCGGACCCAAGCCTGAAGCCGCCCTGATGGCCTACCTGGCCCTGTCAGGTGTCTATGTCACGGAACTCTTTGCCTTTCACCAATGGACCGAGGAAGAGCGGACCAGAATCCTCGAAGGTGTGCGAACGATCTACGCGACCTACCCCGATCCATAACAACCCGGCCTTCCCGGCCTGACCTGAACATCCAAGGAAACATCATGTACCGCTGCAGCCAACTGCCGCGCCTAAAGGCGTGCCTTATAGCTACCTCCATTCTCGCTCTCACGGCGACTTCATCCCTTGCGCAGGACATGGGAGAGATGCCCCCGGCCGCCGTCGGCGTGATCGAACTGAAAGCCCATCCCATCCCGGTCGTCAGCGAACTCCCAGGCCGCGTTGCCGCCACCCGGATTTCCGAGGTCCGCGCCCGCGTCTCCGGCATCCTGCAGGAGCGCGTGTTCGAGCAGGGTGCGCTGGTGAAGCAGGGAGATGTGCTCTACCGCATCGATCCGCGGCTTTTCAAAGTCCGTGTCGCAAGCGCCGAAGCGACGCTTCGCCGGGCGGAAGCGACGCGTGACAATGCGAAGGTTCAGCTCGATCGCCAGAAAACGTTGCGCGAACGCAATGTTGCAAGCGGCATTGAGTACGACACTGCGGCCGTCAATCTGGCCCAGGCAGAGGCCGATGTAGCTTTACAGCAGGCGACACTTGAAGAAGCCAGGATCAATCTCGAATACACGGAAGTCCGCGCGCCCATCACAGGCGTAATCGGTGGCGCGCTTGTGACTGAAGGGGCCCTTGTGACCGCCGACGGCACCTCCAACCTCGCGCTGATCCAGCAGATCGATCCGGTCTACGCCGATTTCACGCAGTCGGCTCAGGATCTCCTCGCCCTGAGGCGTGCTGTGACCGAAGGCAAGCTCGCGAGCCCCGCTCCCGGCGAGGCCAGCGTCGAACTCGTCTTCGATGGCGGCGACACCTATGGCGAGAAGGGCAAACTGCTGTTCTCCAGCGCCAATGTTGACGCGACCACAGGCCAGGTGACGCTTCGTGCCGAGTTCCCCAATGCCAGCGGCGATCTGCTCCCGGGCATGTATGTCCGCGTGAAGGTCGAGCAGGCCGTCAGGCAGGACGCGATCACCATCCCGCAGCGCGCAATCCTGCGCACGCCAGACGGCAAGGCCCAGGTCTATGTCGTTGGAGCCGAAGACACCGCCCAGCTCAGAGAGGTCGTGCTCGGCCAGTCGCTCGGTCAGGAATGGGTTGTCGAAAGCGGTCTGAAGGGTGGCGAGACCGTCGTGGTCGATGGTGTGCAGAAGGTGCAGCCGGACAGCAAGGTCGCACCCGAACCTTGGACCGCAGAAACTAAACAGCAGTCGGGCGGCGAAACCGCTCCATCCGCGACAGGCCGGTAAGGTAGTAAAATGGCTCAGTTCTTCATCAGCAGACCGATCCTCGCCTGGGTCTTCGCGCTATTCATCTCGATTGCAGGTATCATCGCCCTACCCTTTCTTCCTATCGCGCAATACCCCAAGGTTGCGCCTCCGCAGCTCACCATCTCGACGGCTTACCCCGGAGCGTCTCCTCAGGAAATCTATCAGGGCGTGACACGCCTGATCGAGGAGGAACTCAACGGCGTGTCCGGCATGATGTATTTCGAATCCACATCCGATACCTCGGGCTCGGTTAGCATCAATGCCACATTCGAAGCCGGAACGAATATCGACCAGGCGTCCGTCGATGTGCAGAACGCCATCAGGCGCGTCGAGTCCCGTCTTCCCTCCGCCGTAACTTCACAGGGTGTGACCGTCGAGGAGGCCGCCTCCGGCTTTCTCATGATGGTCACGCTGACGTCGACCGACGGGAAGATGGATGAAGTCGCGCTCGGCGACTATCTGAACCGCAACGTGCTCGGCGAAATACGCCGCCTCGACGGTGTTGGGCGTGCGCAGCTCTTCGCGGCACAGCGTGCCATGCGCGTGTGGATTGATCCGGACAAGCTGGTCGGCCTCAATATGACCGCCGCTGACGTAAACGCTGCGATCACCGCCCAGAATGCGCAGGTCGCTGCCGGCCAGATCGGTGCTGCGCCGAATCCTGTCAACCAGGATCTCACCGCAACCGTTCTCGTCCAGGGCCAGCTTTCCAATCCCAAGGCGTTCGGCAACATTATCCTTCGTGCCAATCCCGACGGTAGCGCCGTGCTTCTGAAGGATGTCGCTCACATCGAACTTGGCGCCGAGAATTACAACTTCTCCAGCCGCCTCAACGGTCAGCCAAGCGCCGCCGTCGGCATCCAGCTATCATCGACAGGCAATGCGGTCGCGACTTCAACGGCCGTCAAGGAGAAGCTCGACGAACTTGCGCAGTTCTTCCCCAAGGGGGTCGAATACGCCACGCCTTATGACACCAGCCCATTCGTGTCCGCGTCCATCGAAAAGGTGGTACACACGCTGCTCGAAGCCGTCGTGCTCGTCTTCGTCGTGATGTTCGTATTCCTGCAGAACTTCCGATACACCGTCATTCCGACCCTCGTGGTGCCGGTTGCGCTGCTCGGCACCTGCGCGATCATGTATGCGACCGGGTTCTCCATCAACGTGCTGACCATGTTCGCCATGGTTCTCGCCATCGGCATCCTTGTCGATGATGCGATCGTCGTTGTCGAGAATGTCGAACGCATCATGGCGGAGGAAGGTCTTTCTCCGGTCGATGCAACGCGCAAAGCCATGGGCCAGATCACCGGAGCCATCCTCGGCATCACGCTCGTTCTCGCCTGCGTGTTCATTCCGATGGCTTTCTTCCCCGGCTCGACAGGCATCATCTACCGGCAGTTCTCGCTGACCATGGTCGTCTCGATCCTGTTCTCGGCCTTCCTGGCGTTGTCACTCACGCCAGCACTCTGCGCGACCTTCCTCAAGCCGATCCCGATGGGGCATCATGAGAAGAAGGGGCTGGCGGGCTGGTTCAACCGCAAGTTCGATGGCCTGACCAACGGTTACACGAAGGTGACCAATGGCATGGCGCGTCGCGCCGGCCGGATGATGGTCATCTATCTGGCGCTCGTTGTCGGCCTTGGCTACCTGTTCATCAACCTGCCGTCCGCATTCGTTCCGGCCGAGGACCAGGGCAATCTGATAGTCGACATTCAGGGGCCGCCGGAAGCCAGCGCCAACCGCACCACGGCATCGGTCAAACAGATCGAGGAGATTTTCAAAGCCGAACCTGCTGTCAAGGATGTCATCGCCATTCAGGGCTTCAGCTTCTCCGGAAGCGGCGCGAACGCTGCCCTGATGTTCGTCACGCTCAAGGACTGGAGTGAACGTGGCGAAGGCAATTCCGCACAGGAAATCGCCGATCGGGTGAACATGTCTCTCTTCGGCCTCAAGGATGCGACCAGCTACGCGTTGTCGCCGCCGGCCATCGAAGGTTTCGGCTCCACGGGCGGCTTCGCTTTCCGTCTTCAGGACCGAAACGGCATCGGGCAGGCTGCATTGTCCGCCGCCGGAGCAGAACTGATGGCGAAGGCCAGCCAGAGCCCGGTCCTCGCAGGCATGCGCGTCGAAGGTCTGCCGGACGCTGCGCAGGTTCTACTGGTCATCGACCGCGAGAAGGCAAACACGTTTGGGGTCACCTTCTCCGACATCAACAACACGATCACCGCCAATCTCGGATCGTCTTACATCAACGACTTTCCGAATGCGGGTCGCATGCAGCGCGTAATCGTGCAGGCGAAAGACCAGAGCCGTCTTCAGATTGAGGATCTGCTCAAGCTCAACGTGCGCAATGCGAGCGGTGGAATGGTTCCCCTTTCCTCCTTTGCAATCGCGCAGTGGCAGAAGGGTTCGCCCCAGATCGTCGGGTACAACGGCTATCCGTCCGTCCGCATCGCCGGCGAGTCTGCCCCCGGTAATTCGTCGGGTGCTGCGATCGCCGAGATGGAGCGTCTTGCAGGTGAGATGCCCGAAGGCATCGGCTTCGAATGGACAGGCCAGTCGCTTGAGGAGATCAAGTCCGGTTCGCAGGCTCCGTTCCTGTTCGGCATCAGCCTTCTCTTCGTGTTCCTGCTGCTCGCAGGCCTTTACGAAAGCTGGTCAATCCCGTTCTCGGTCATGCTCGTGGTGCCGCTCGGTGTCATCGGCTGCGTGCTGGCTGTCATGGCGGCAGGCATGCCCAACGACATCTACTTCAAGGTGGGCCTGATCGCGATCATCGGCCTGTCGGCAAAGAACGCGATCCTGATCATCGAGTTCGCCAAGGACAACTATGCCGAGGGCAAGCCTCTGCTGGAATCGGCGATCGAGGCGGCAAAGCTTCGGTTCCGTCCAATCATCATGACCTCGCTGGCGTTCACGCTCGGCGTGGTGCCGCTGGCCATCGCCTCGGGTGCCAGCGCCGCCAGCCAGAACGCCATCGGCACAGCGGTACTCGGCGGCATGATCTCGGCGACCATCCTTGCGGTGTTCTTCGTCCCGGCATTCTTCGTCTTCGTTATGAAACTGTTTCGGAGGAAGCAGCCGATGGCGAAGAGTCAGGGTACGGCAGCCTCACCCGTGCATGATATGAAGTCATAACAGCAACTTCGTCCGGGCAGCCCTACCCGGACGAGAGCCCCACCCCACGACCCTCTGCCGGGGTGGGGCAACTCTTCATCAAGCCCATGCCTCGCAGAAAGTTCAAAATGCCGACCATACCTCGCCAGACCAGCCCTCTTCGCCGCATAGCGACACTGACACCGACCGTTGCACTCATGACATTGCTCGCCGGCTGCATGGTCGGGCCGGACTACGAACGACCGAACCTATACGTCCCTGCAACATGGTCGACCGCAGACGGCAAGACAGCATCCCGTCCCGCCGAGCTTGCCTACTGGTGGTCTACCATGAAGGATCCACAACTGGATTCACTGATCGCGAGGGCGATAGAGGGGAACCGTTCGGTCGCCGTCGCGCAGGCCCGCGTTCGTGAAGCCCGCGCCACGCTTGGCGAGGAAACAGGAAAGCTCGCGCCAACGCTCGGTGGTACCTCCAGCGTGAACCGCACCAAGACTGCCGAAGTCGCGACAACAATCGGGGCGGATGACGTGTTCACGCAATATCGGAGCGGCTTTGACGCAGGCTGGGAGATTGACCTGTTCGGCGGCAAGCGTCGTGGCGTGGAGGCAGCGAAGTATGGGCTGGATGCCGCCGAGGAGGAACTCCGCAACACGATGCTGGTGCTCGTTGGCGATGTCGCCTCCAACTATGCGCAGGTCCGCGCCGCTCAGGCGAGACTTGCGCTGGGCGCAAGAACGGCACGATCCCAACGTCAGTCCGCCGCCCTCACTCGGGCGAAGCTCGAGGGTGGCTCAGGCACCACGGCGGATGTGGCGAGAGCCGAAGCGTTGGCAGCGTCAACGGAAGCCGACCTTCCGACGTATGAGATCGCCCGCACCAGCGCAGTGAACCGTCTCGGAGTTCTGCTCGGTCTTCCGCCCGCCACCCTGTCGGCCGAGCTTTCGAAGTCCAAACCTATCCCACGGCCACGGATCACGCCTGCGGTCGGCATTCCGGCCGACGTCCTCCTGTCGCGTCCGGACGTGCGCCTGGCGGAACGCCAGCTTGCGCAGTCGACCGCGAGGATCGGAGCTTCCGAGGCCGCCCGGTATCCTTCCGTTAGCCTCACCGGAAACATCGCATCCTCAGCGCTTCACCTCAGCGACATTGCCAGGAGCTCTACGATCGGTTGGGCGTTCGGTCCGGCATTGAACGTGCCGCTGTTCCGTGGCGGCCAGCTCAAGTCCGCGGTCAACGTCGCCGAGGCCCGGCGCGACCAGTCCTTCGCAACCTACGAGGCTTCCGTCCTGACCGCGATGGAAGAAGTGGAGAACGCTATCGTCTCCCTGTCACAGCAGCGCAGAAGAAGCGCAAAGCTGGCATCCGCGGTCGACGCCTACCGTCGGGCAGATGCAGCCTCGCGATCCCAGTACGAATCCGGGTCGTTGAACTATCTCGACCTCCTTGACGGACAGCGCCAGCTCTATACTGCAGAAGGCGCCCTGATCGAAAGCCAGCTTGCCGTAACCAACGCTTACATCGCGCTCAACAAGGCGCTTGGAGGAGGATGGTCAGGGCAACGCGCTCCATCGGGTTCGCTGACCAAGACAACGCCTGTGAAGGTCAAGACAGGAACGGGATCATGACGGAACCGTTCGACCATATCATTGAGGACAGATCCCTCACGCACGAGGATATCAAGCCGCTCGCCGACGCGGGCAAACGCGTGAAGCTCATCAACTGCGACATGGAGGCTGCAGACCTCTCCCGTCTGGAACTCCGGCGGTGGCAGTTCGAGCGATGCCGGATGACCCGTGCCGAGTTTGATGGATGCGCTCTGGAGGAAGCAGGGTTCCGGTCATGCCGTGCGGCCTTTGCCAGCTTCGTCGGGACTGACCTCAGCCAGGTTGTCATCGACGGTGGGGACTTCAACAACGCAGTGTTCCGACGGGCATCGCTCGGGCATGCGCGGCTGATGCGCTGCAAGATGACGGGCGCGGACTTCACCGAAGCCAAGACGCTCAACCTCGCACTTGAGGAGGTCATGCTCTCGCTCGCAAAGCTTCCCAAGACATCGTTTCGCAAGGCCGTGCTGAGAAAGGTCGATCTTAGCGATGCCGATCTTCACACCTGCGACTTCCGTGATGCGGTCTTCGAGGACTCGTCGCTTCGCAATGCCAACCTGGTCGACTGCCGTTTCGAAAACGCCGACCTTCGAGGAGCCGATCTCGGTGGGATCAAATTGAGCGACGCGAGACGGTTCAAGGGCGCTATTATTTCGCGTGCGCAGGCGGCGGAGCTCGTGTCGCAGTTAGGGCTGAGGGTGGCATGACGGCCTGGCGACAGGCGACAGGCGAGATCGGTCTTGAACGGATTCGAACCATCAACCATGTAGTTTGGCGGATGAGTTTAATACGATCGAGAAAGCTGATCCGAACCAGATGAGAAAGTACTGGCAACCTCATGCCGCTAAGCTAGTTGCACCTGTTATCGACGGAATCCGTAGCCCGACGCTCAGGGATACTGCTCTGACTACCTTTTCGTGAGCATGCCAGCGCCGCGGCGACCGACGCCCGCTGCATGGCCGCTTTGAGCGGCAAGCCGCAGTCCAATCCTGAGGCAAGCACCCCGACGAAACAATCGCCCGCTGCCGTTGTGTCCTGTACGTCGACCGACATGGCCGCGATACGAACATGCTCGCCAAACGCGCAGGCTTCCGCGCCATCACCGCCGAGTGTGCGCAGAACGCCGGCGCCAAGACGCACAGACAGGGCCTCCGCCGATGCGTCGCAACCGAGCCAACCCGCCAAAACCTCGGCTTCATCTTCATTGACGACAATCAGATCGCACAAAGACAGAACCTCTTCCGACAAAGGAAATGCCGGTGCGAGGTTGAGGATCGAGGTGGCCTTGGAGGCATGCGTGCGGCGGATGAGCTTTTCCACTTCGGCCACATCGTTTTCCATTTGCATGAGCACGACATTGGCCCGCTGCAACAGATCCTCTTCCACGCAACTCGAAGAAACCGCAAGGTTGGCGCCAGCTGCCACCACAATCATATTCCGACCCTTGGCGTCGATATGGATCGAGGCATTGCCGGTCGGTTCGCCAAGAGAGGCGACGCGGCTGATATCCGTTGCCGTCTTCAGGTTCTGCAAGCCGATTTCGGCCAGACCATCCTGCCCCACAGCCCCCACCATCACCACTTCGGCACCGTCCCGGGCCGCAGCAAGCGCCTGGTTGGCGCCTTTACCGCCGGCTTCCGTGCGGAAACGTTTGGCAAGCAGCGTCTGGCCCGGTTGCGGCATGTCCTCGACCTCATAAACGAAGTCGACATTGATTGAGCCGAAGGTGATGATCATGACGCGGTCTCCTTACGCGATCTGAACGAAGTGACCTTCGCCGGCTTCTTCGTAGATGCGCTTCGGAGGCACGTAATCTGCAGGGCGGAAGGGGCTCTTGATCTCGTCATTGGAAATACGGCGTGTCTGTCGGCGCGACGGATCGGCGATCGGGACCGCCGCCATCAGCCGCTTGGTATATTCGTGCTGCGGATTTTCGAAGACGGCCTGACGCGGGCCTATCTCGACGATCTCTCCGAGATACATCACGGCGACGCGGTGGCTGATGCGCTCCACAACCGCCATGTCATGGCTGATGAAGAGGTAACCGAGGCCGTATTTTTCCTGCAGGTCCAGCATCAGATTGATGACCTGTGCCTTCACCGAAACATCGAGCGCCGACACCGACTCGTCGGCAATCAGGAGCTTCGGCTCCAGTGCCAAGGCGCGTGCGATACAGACGCGTTGACGCTGGCCGCCGGAAAACTCATGCGGGAAACGATCCGCCATCGAGGCGGAAAGCCCGACACGTTCCAGAAGATCGCCAACGCGCTGACGCGCTTGCGAGGCCGGCGCCAGGCCATGGGTGATGATCGGCTCGGCAATCGCCTGGCCGACGCGGATGCGCGGATTGAGGCTTTCGAACGGGTCCTGGAAGATCATCTGCGCTTCACGGCGGATATCGGCGAGATCGCTCTTGCCGGCCGTGAGTACGTTCCTGCCGCCAATCTGCACTTCACCGGATACCGCATCGGTAAGACGGATGATCGAGCGGCCGGTGGTGGATTTACCGCAACCGGATTCGCCGACCAGCGACAGGGTTTCCCCCTGACGCAGTTCCAGCGATACGCCTTCGACCGCGTGGATGCAGCCGACGGTCTTGCGCAGGAAGCCCTTCCGGATCGGAAAGCGCGTAACCAGGTTGTCGACCTTGAGGATCGGTGGGTGATCGTGCCTCACCGTATCCTCGGTCGGCTTGACCGGCTGGATTTTCCCGGTTGCCATGTCCACCTGCGGGAACCGCAACGGACGATCCTTGCCAGTCATCGAGCCAAGCTGTGGTACTGCCGACAACAGCGTACGGGTATAGGGATGTTTGGCGCCGGCAAAGAGATCATGCGTCGTGCCGGTCTCAACCTGCTCGCCGCGATACATCACCACCGTCCGGTCGGATATTTCCGCAACAACGCCCATGTCGTGGGTGATGAAGAGAACGGACATACCTTCCTCTTCCTGCAGTGTCTTGATGAGTTCGAGGATCTGCGCCTGGATGGTCACATCAAGCGCTGTCGTCGGTTCGTCGGCGATCAGCAGCTTGGGATCGCAGGCAAGCGCAATCGCGATAACGACACGCTGACGCATGCCGCCCGAAAAATTCATCGGATATTCGTTAAGGCGCGACTTTGCCGAGGGAATGCGGACCTTTTCCAGAAGCCGCACGGCTTCCGCCTGAGCTTCGCTTTCCGTCATGCCGCGATGCTGGCGCAGGACCTCGGTGATCTGCGCACCGATCTTCAGCACCGGGTTGAGCGAGGTCATCGGCTCCTGAAAGATCATGCCGATGCGATTGCCGCGGATTTTCTGCATGTCTTCAAGCGGGATCGACAGAATATCCTCGCCCTCGAACTCGATCTTTCCGCTCACGCGCGAATTGCCGGGCGACAGAAGCCGCATGATCGACATCGCCGTGACGCTCTTGCCCGAACCGGATTCACCGACAACGGCGACGGTTTCCTTCGGCGCGATATCGAAGCTGACATCACGCACGACGTTGCGCCACTCGCCACCGACGCGGAAGGCCGTGTTGAGATTGGAAATCGAAAGAACTGGATTGGTCATGATCTTAGCCCTCACGACGCGGATTGAGGATGTCGCGCAGGGAATCGCCGATCAGGTTGATCGCGACGATGAGCAACAGAAGGGCGATGCCCGGGAATAAGCTGATCCAGTAGTCACCGGAAAGCAGGTATTCGAAGCCGTTCGAGATCAGCAGACCAAGGGACGGTTCCGTCACCGGCAGGCCGATGCCGAGGAAGGAAAGCGTTGCTTCCAGCATGATGGCATAAGCGACGCGCATGGTGGCGACGACGATCAGCGGCGGGAGGCAGTTCGGCAGGATGTGCCGGAACAGGATGTTGCGGTCCGGCAGCGCCATCGAGCGGGCGGCATCGACATAGGCACGTTTGCGCTCGACCAGCGCCGAACCGCGGATCGTACGGGCATAGTAGGCCCATTGCGTCACCACCAGCGCCAGAATGATCTTGTCGACACCCTGGCCGAGAACGGCGAGGAAAATCAGCGCAATCAGGATCGCGGGGAAGCTGAGCTGGATATCGACGATACGCATCAGCACCGAGTCCAGCCGGCCGCCGGCATAAGCGCTGGTGAGGCCGATCGATGCGCCGATGACGAGTGCGATCGCCGCGCTGGAGAGGCCGACGAGGACACTGGTACGCAGGCCATAGAGGATGGCGCTGAACAGGTCGCGGCCCTGCGTGTCGGTACCGATCAGATAGGTCATGCCCGACATGCTTTCCGAACCCGGCGGCAGTCGACCGTCGAGAATGTCAAGCTGAGCCAGATCATACGGATTTTGCGGCGCTATGACCGGTGCGAAAATGGCCGCCACGATAAAGATCGTCACCAATATGATACCGACGAGCGCGAGTTTGTCGTGCAGCAGCCCATGGACGACTTCCCGCGCGGGCGAACGCGAGGTGGATTTCGCGCCGCTGTTTGCGGCGGCATGAACCGAAACGGTCGAACTGTTGTTGTCGGTCATCACGAATTCCCCTCAAGACGAACGCGGGGGTCGACGATGGAGTACAGAATGTCGACCAGAAGATTGATGATGCTGAACATCACCACGGTGATCATCAGGTAGGCGAGGATGACGGGACGGTCGAGAACGCCGATAGCGTCGATGATCAGCTTACCCATGCCCGGCCAGGCAAAGATCGTTTCCGTGACGACAGCGAAAGCGATCAGCGAGCCAAGTTCCAGACCGATGACGGTGATCAACGGGATAAGCGTGTTCTTCAGCACATGCACGGTGACGATACGGCGTTCCGGCAGACCCTTGGCGCGGGCGAAACGAACGAAATCGAGCTGCATGGTTTCCATCACGCCGGCGCGGGTAAGACGGATGACCAGCGAAATCTTGAACAGCGCCAGATTGAAGGCCGGCAGCAGAAGATGCGTCAAACCATCGAACGTGAACAGGCTGAGCGGCACGCCAAGTACGTTGACAGTCTCACCGCGACCGGATGCGGGCAACCAGCCGAAATAGACGCTGAATAGCATGATCATGACGAGCCCGATCCAGAACGTCGGCAGGCTGAAACCGAGGATCGAGAAGGTCATGATCGACTTGGAAACAAAGCCCTTCGGCTTCAGGCCGGCATAAACGCCGAGCGGAATACCGATAACAAGCGCCATGAAAAGCGCGACGAAGGCAAGTTCCAGCGTTGCCGGCATGCGGTTCAAAATCAGGGTCAACGCCGGCTGGTTGAACACAAACGAATTGCCGAGATCACCGGAAAGCGCACGGGTGAGGAACAGCCAGTATTGTTCCCAAACCGACTTGTCGAGGCCGAAGGACTGGATGACCTGCAGGCGTTCCGCCGGTGTCGCAGTCGGGCTCAGCAGCACGTCAACCGGATTGCCGACGAAATAGAGGCCGGCGAAGACCAGAACCGACATGACAAAAAGCGTGAGCACGGTTTGTAGCGACCGGCTTAGAAGATATCCGCTCATGAGTTTGAGCCTCCCAGGGTTTTTCTGCCGAGCGCTGCACCGCCGTGGCGGGCGATGCGCTCGATCAGCAATTCGATGAAACCGGCCTCGTCGACATCGGTGACGACGGTGGTATTCGCCGCCCGATTCATCTTCTTGTAAAAATCGGCATAGGTATAACCCATCGTGAGGCCGGTGACCTGAACGCCGACAAAAGCCTCGCGGCTGGTGAACAGTTCGGGCCGGATCAGCCAGGCGATCGTCGTCGCATCATGGATCGGTCCGCCCGGCCGGCCAAAGCGTTTTTCATCGCTACGGTCGAAGGTAGAGAAAAGATTATAGAGCGCCGCACCCGCTTCGCCGCCTGCCCGAAAACGTTCGAAATGATCGGCGGTAAACAGCGCCTGAAACGTCATGTCTAGCGGCATCAGCACAACGGGCACGCCGGACTGGAAGACGATTTCCGCCGCGTGCGGGTCGGCATAGATGTTGAACTCTGCCCAGGGTGTACGGTGACCGAGAGCCGTAAATGCGCCGCCCATCGAAACGATCTGGCGAATGCCACGGGCAACATCCGGATGCTGGATCAACGCCAGCGCCACATTGGTCATCGGTCCGATGGCACAGATGGTTAGCTGTTCGCCCCCGGCTGCGGCTGCGCGCGCCGAACGCACGATAAACTGAACCGCACCTTCTTCGGCCGGCACGATGTCACCGGCCTTGACCAGCGTGTCGTCAAAGGAACCAATCCGGGCATATTTGCCGTAGACCTGCTCGCGCACCAGAGGACCGCTCGCGCCGGCATGCACCGGCACGTCGCGGCGACCGCTCAATGCCACCAGTTTGCAGGCATTCGTGACGGTATCGCCAAGCGGCACATTGCCGGCGACAATGGACAGTCCCAGAACCTCGATTTCCGGCGAGGCAAGCGCCATCAGAATGGCGGCGGCATCGTCCACGCCCGGATCCGCATCGATGATGACCTTGTGGGGTTTCATGCGACAACCTTCTCGGCATAACGCGACAGGCGCTCGAGGAAGAAAGCGATCACGCCCTCCGCATCGACCTTGGTGACGATATCGGCATTCGGCTCCAGGCCGCTCTTGCCGTACCAGTCGGCAATCGTCTGGCCCATGCAAAGCTCACTTTCATACTCGACGAAAACGCGTGCCCTCTGGGTTTCGAACAGATGCGGCGCAAGAATATAGGCCATGACCAGGGGATCATGCAGCGGGCCGCCACGCGAACCATAACGGCGCACATCGTTGCGATCCCAAAACGCCATTAACTCGGCCAATGTTTCGGAGATGCGGCCGCTGACATGCGAAAACTCGGCGACATGCTCCGGTTTCAACATGACCTGATGCGTGGCATCCAGCGACAGGGCAACAAGCGGAATGCCGCTCGAAAACACCACGTGTGCGGCATGCGGGTCGGCCAGAACGTTAAATTCCGAGGTCATGGTGCGGTTGCCCGGTTCGCGATAAGCGCCGCCCATCATGACGATGCGTTCGATACCTTCGGCGATCTGTGGCTTCATGCGCAAGGCAACCGCAACATTGGTCAACGGTCCCAGGCAGCAGAGCGTGATACGCTCGCCCTGTTCGGCGGCCTTGCCCAGCGCGTCGATCAGGAAATCGACGGCGGACGTCTCTTCTGCCGTCTTCACGGGTTCCGGCAATACGGTGTTGCCGAGGCCGGTCTTGCCATGAAACTGGCCATGGATCGCCTCACGCAACATCGGCCGGAAGCAGCCTGCATAGACCGGGATGTCGGCACGATTGCCGAGTTCGCAGACCTGCAGCGCATTGCGCACCGTGCGCTCCAACGGCTGGTTGCCACAGACCGGGGTGATGCCCAGAATCCTAAGTTCCGGCGACACGAATGCCGTCAACAGGGCAATCGTGTCATCGATACCGGGATCACAATCGACGATGATCGAAATCGGCTTCATTCTTACTGCCTTCAATGTGTGGGATCAGAAAACTCAGAGCGCGCCGACATCGCGCAGCATACTGGCGATTTCCGCTCGCGCGGCGTCGCCAAGCGGCATTTGCGGATGCATCGGCGCACCAACGGCAAAACCCTGCAGATCGAGCGCCGTCTTGATGCAGGCGGCGATCGAATACTTTGCGAAAATCTCGTTGACCTTCCACATCGGCCGCTGAAGGTCCATCGCACGCGTCCAGTCACCGGCCCTGGCTGCCTCATAGAGCGCAATGCTTTGCTTGGGCACGATGCAGGCCGGACCGGCCATCCAGCCCACGCCGCCAATCATCATCACGCAAACCGGGATGTGCGCGGAGGCTGCAAATACCTCCATTCGACCGCGGGTCCGCTCGATGATGGAAAGCAGGCGCCCCGTATTGGTAGAGGCATCCTTGATGTAGCGGATATTATCGACCCGGCTCAGTCGCTCGATAACCGGCAACGAAAGATCGGAACGCTGGAACTGCGGATTGGTATAGAGCACCACCGGTCGGCCCCTGGCTGCCTTGGCGATTGCAGTAAAATAGGCTTCCACACCCTCGTCGCTGACCGGGAAGTAAGCTTCGAGGATCGCCAGAATGCCATCGGCACCGGCCGCGACCATATATTCCGTCTGGGCAACGGCGTCGGCAGTGGATGTCGACGCCACGCCGGCGACTACGGGAACCCGGCCGCGATTGGCCGAGATTACGGTATCGACGACGCGGCGTCTTTGCTCCTGGGAGAGATAGGCAAATTCACCCGTGCTGCCGAGCGGCGTCAGACCATGCACGCCTGCGTCGACCAGGTGATCCACCAGATCCGTCAGCACACCTTGCATCACCTCACCGGCGCTATCGACCGGGGAAACGAGATAGGGAAATACACCGCTGAACGACATGGTAGACCGCTCCTTTTCTTCGATCAGTTCGGCTTCACGTAGTAGGGAAGCGTGTAACCGTCGGAACGACCCGCATAGTTGATATCACTCTTCACCGCCCAGGTGTTGGCGAGATAGAAAACGGGAATGACACCGAGATCCGTCATCGCTATTTCCGTGGCCTTCCTCAGAAGTTCCTCACGCTTGGCGTCGTCGAGCGTCGAGCGGGCTTCGTTCAGGGCCTTGTCGAATTCCGGGTTGGAATAACGACCGCGATTGCCCTGACCGGCCTTTTCGCCGTAGGTCTCGAGGATCGGGCCAAGAACGCCGGAGGCTTCGCCGGTTTCCACGGCCGCTCCACCCATGATGAACGAGAACTCGAGGTTCGAGGCACGTGTGAAATAGACGCTGCCCGGCAGGGTGGCGACTTCGGTCTTCACCCCGACACGGCTGAAAAACTGGCCGATGGCCTGCGCAACCTTGCTGTCATTCGGATAACGGTCATTCGAGGCGTGGAAGGTCAGCGAGAAACCGTTCGGATAACCAGCATCCGCAAGCAGCTGCTTGGCCTTTGTCGGATCATAGGCATCGACCTTGATTGCCGGGTCGTAACCGAAATAACCTTCCGGGACGACCTGACCGGCCGGAACACCCTGTCCGTCCATGATACGATCAACAAGTGCTTCACGGTTGATCGAGAGCGACAATGCGCGACGGACTTCCGGTTTCAGAAGTGGGTTCTTGCCATCAGGTCCCTTGGCGAACGGCGACTCCTCGCGGGCCTGATCCATGTGCAGATACATGATGCGGTTGCCCGCAATATTGACAACCTTTAGCTTGTCTGACGCCTCAAACCGGCGAGTATCGGCCGTCGGGATACTTTCGATCATGTCGACATCGCCAGAAAGCATCGCGGCAACGCGGGCGCTCGGGTTCTTGAAGACGCGGAAGGTTACCTTGTCCCATGCGGCCTTTTCGCCCCAATAGGCATCATTGCGTGCAACAACGACATTGTCGTCCGGCGACCAGGAAACAAACTTGAACGGGCCAGTGCCGATGACACCCTTGCCTGTGTTCATTTCTCCAGTCGCGACCTTTTCCATTTCGGCCGGAAGAATGGCGATACGACTGAGGTTGTTGAGAAGAAGCGGTGTCGGACCGGCGGTCTTGATACGAACCGTCAGCGGATCGACCGCTTCCACCTCGGTGATGGCCTTCACGTAAGCGGCAAACGAGCTTGGGCTGTTGGTCGAGGCAAGTGGAATGCGCCTGATGCTGGCGATCACGTCTTCAGCGGTAAAATCGCTACCGTCGTGGAACTTCACACCTTCACGCAGCTTGAATTCCCAGGTTGTGTCGTCGACGATTTTCCAGGAAACCGCAAGCGCCGGCTGGATCTGCTGCTTGTCATCCTGGTTGACGAGGCCATCGAAAATATTGCGCGCCATCGCACTGTTGGGGCCGACGACATAAAATTGCGGGTCCATGGATGTCGTTGAGGCAGACAGGCCAACGGTCAGATCCCTCGCCTGGCTTGCTAGCGGCATGGCAAAAACGGACGCTGCCACTGCGGCTGCGAAAACAGAAAACTTCATAACGGGGACTCCTCCGGGTTGTCCAACCCGCGCTCCCTGCGGGTAAAAGACGAATTAACGTTTTACCTGGCAAAAGAAAAATTGCATTTTGTACTTAAACCATGCCGCAATGTTATGGAGGAAACCAAGTGAGGCTGAAACCGAGGCAGGTCGAAGCGTTTCGAGCCGTGATGATGACCGGTGGCATTACTGCCGCCGCCGAAGCCATGAACGTCACCCAGCCGGCCGTCAGTCGTCTCATCCGCGATCTCGAAGATATCGTGCAGATGCGGTTGTTTGAACGGGTCGGTGCCAGGTTGGTTCCAACCGCCGAAGCCACACAGTTTTATCGGGAGGTCGAGCGGCTTTATCTCGGCCTCGACCAGATTGCTCAGGCCGCCGATGACATACGCGCGCACAAGAATACCGTTCTGCGCATTGGCAGCGTGACATCGCTGGTTCGCCCCTATCTGCACCGGGCGATTGTCGAAACCATTGGCGACCGGCTGGATATTCCGCTGGTGATCGACGTCGAAAACAGCCGGCATATATGGGATATGGTCGACCAGAACCGCTACGATCTCGGGCTGGTTTTCGGTTCTCCCAGAATGGCGGACAAGAACGCCACGCCTCTACACAGTTCCTATGCCGTCGCCGCAATGACGGCAGATCATCGCTTGGCATCCCGCCGGGTCGTCACGCCAAATGACCTTCTCGATGAACGAGTACTCATTCCCGGCCGCAATTCTCCGCTCAGGCTCGCACTTGACCGCGCCTTCTCAATCGAAGACCACCAGCCGATAAGCACGATGGAAACGTCAATGCTGAACTGCTGCCATTTTGCATCGGCGGGCATGGGTGTCGGCATCGTGGATCATACCAGCCTTCGTTCTGCGGGTGCCGAAGTGGTGGCGATACCATTCGAACCTAAGATCGAAGTGTCCTACTACGCGATACGGCCAATTGGCGCGCAGAGAATTGCTGTCCTTGACGAGTTAATCGAGCGCATCCGCCAAATGATGAGAGCCGCAGGAGATCTTCCTTCGTATTTAACATTACGGGAGTCTTGAAGAGATGTGCTCTGAGACCAAACCTTGAATCGCCGGAAGCTGGAGTTTTCCGGCTCGTGCTCTGATCACGATGGTTGGCTGGTTGCGCCACCGGGATTGTGCAGGTCGTCGTGAAGCTTGCGATAACCGTAGACCTTGCCGCTTTCCTCCCAGGCTTTCCGCAGAAGCCGGATTGCCGTTCGTCTTCACAAGCCCGCTCACTCAAGGGCACCCGGAGCCAGGCGTAAAAGCCGCTGGGATGGATGCGGAACAGGCGGCACATCATTCGCACCGAAAACCGCTGTTGATGCTGGGCAACGAACGCGTACTTCACTTTGCATCCCTGGCGAAATACGCGGCTGCTTCCTAAGAAACACAGTCTCCAGCCGTTATGGGTGCCAGTTCGTAGCCCATGGACCGGGCGCGCCGCTGGAGGTTGGCTACGACGCGGCCACGATGCCGTTCATCGTAGGCCGCAGCGCCTGGATCGCGATACGCCATCCCGAATCGCAGGGTATTGTAGAAAAGGACTGCAATCTTGCGGGCCGTCGCCGTCACTGCCTTCTGCTTACCGATACGCCCTGCCAGCCGTCGGTAAAACGCGCCGAGGGCGGTGTCACTTCGCCCAATTGTGGTGGCAGCCAACCGCAACAACGCCGCCGCGCGGCTAGAGGATCGACGGGTCCGGGACGAAAGCACTTTGCCGCCGGAGATCTTGTTGCCGGGTGCAAGGCAGAGCCACGATGTGAAGTGCTTGGCAGAGGGCCATGCTCTCAGATCCGTTCCGCATTCGCCTATGAGTTTTAGCGCAAGCGAGGAGCCCAGGCCATGAATCTGGGTCAAATCTGTCCGGGTGAGACCGTAGAGTGCAGCTCCTACATCGAAGGACGGTGCATTCGTCTGTTTGGTCTTCGTCCGGACCTTTGGTCGCGGCGGGAGCGGCGCTTCAGGGCCCACGGTCATGAACGCAATCGACGCTTCAAGCTTGCGGTCGCATTCGAGCATCTTCGCCTGGTAGAAGTCGTAAAGCTCCAGTGACTGGGACAGGGCAAACACGTGCTCATCACGATCGTTGCCGATCAGCGATGCTCTGATTGTCTCGACAGAGGAATGACAACGAACATCACGCAACGATGCCAGAACGTCGGGATCGCGTTCGCCGGCGACGATCGCACGGATGATCTTCATGCCGGTCGCGCCTGTGATGTCGGAGACAACATGGTGGAGCTGTAAGTTCATCTCCATCAAAGCCTTCTGCATATGCTGGATATGAGCTGCCGCATACTCGACCAGCCGTTCTCGCTGGCGCAGGTAAGCACGCAGCGTTGCGACCTGTGCGTTCGGCCGAAAGCTCCCGCGCAGCAGGCCATAGGAATGCAACTGGCGAAGCCATGCCGCATCGCTGACGTCGGTCTTCCTACCCGGGACATTCTTTGCATAACGCGCGTTGACCAAGATCACCTCGAAGCCGTGCTGCTCAAGGATCTCGAAGGCCGGGATCCAGTAAACACCAGTCGATTCCATCGCCACGCTGGTGACGCCACAGGATCTGAACCAAGCGGCGAGATCATGCGAATCGTGGGTGAAGGTCCCGAAAGAACGAATTGGCATATCGGCACAATCCGGATTGACCGCAGCCATATGCATCGTGGACCCGATGTCGATGGCCGCCGCTCCAGGGTTCAAGCGGGTGAGGTTCTGCGGCATTGATGAACTTGTCTTTGGCACGGCTTCTCCTCCTTTGAATCGGGAGGGGCTGGGCCGAGCAAGTTCGTCAATTTCCTAACCGGGATCGCCGCCTAAACCGCGTCACCATTCTCAAGTCCACAACAGCCCATGTGCCACGTTTTTTAACGGGGTAAACGCCTCCAAAAAGCAGTCGGCAACTCCCCTCCGACCGGCAGCGTAGCACGACCCGTTTCTACCGCGCACAGGCGGACCAAAGCCCGTGATCGTTTTTTAATATGTCGCGCTCCTCGGTGACACGCGCCAGCTCCTTTTTAAGCTGCCTGATCTCTTCGGACTGGTCGTTACCCTGGTTCCCAGACGCCAAAGAGAACTTCTTCTTCCACTCATAAAGCGAGTGCGGGTCACACCCAGCCGCTGCGAAACCTCCGCAACCGGATAGCCCCGTTCCGTGATCTGACGCACCGCGTCGCGCTTGAACTCTCCGCTGAAATTCGATTTTCTCATGATGCTCTTCTTGCCTCAAATTTAGGAAAGAAGGCGTCTACAAATCTCGGGGCTATTCAACTGTCCGGTCGAAATGGGGTGCAGTTCAGTCCCTGAGTGTTTGAACGATATAGTGGAAAACACTTCGTCCAATGGGGACGGTGATACTAAATTAGCTCAATTTATATGGCGTATCCCGTTCATCAATATCTTAACCAAAAGCGTCATATAGTCCCCTTCTTCTGATTTCATCATAGACAGAGTACAAGGTACCCGGCATCAGATGAAAAGAAAATTGCCACCGCTAAACTGGCTTCGTTCCTTTGAAGCAGCTGCCCGTTCGCTAAATTTTACCATAGCCGGAGACGAACTTAATCTAACCCAGGCCGCCATCAGCCAACAAATAAAGGGGCTCGAGACCCATCTCGGGACGCCGCTTTTCAAGCGAAAGGCTCGCGGCATCGAACTTACGGATGCTGGCCGGGCCTATATGCCGGCGGTAAGAGAAAGCATCGAGCGTTTAAGCGTCGCAACAAACGAAATTTTCGGCGGGAGACTTACACGCGTGCTGACTGTGCGGGTCAACCTTGTGTTCTTTATGACCTGGCTTTCATCACGACTCATGCGTTTCCGCCAAATGCACCCCGATATCGTGTTACACTTCAGCAGCAACATCTGGGTTGAGGACGAGAAGAGGGAAGTCGATATCGAAATCAGATACGGGAGTGGTCGCTGGAACGGCCTCCTAGCCGAACGTCTGACCAGAGACGAGCTCGTTCCAGTATGCAGCCCATCGATCATGTCAAACGGCACGTTCGAGAACGCAGCCGTCGCTCTCGGTCGCAACACCCTTTTGCACGTCATCGGGTATGAAGAGGGTTGGGGCTACTGGTTGAAGCAACGTGAATACTGGGACGTTGACGTGTCGCGTGGCCTGCAGTTCGATACGCTGATCAGCGCTTTGGAAATGGCAGCCTTAGGGCACGGGTTTGCATTGGGTCGAACATCATTAATTGCTAATTTTCTAGAAAGCGGACGTCTGATAGCACCTTTCGATGAACGCGTCCCGACGACCGAAGCCTTCTATGCAGTTCGTCCAACTCACCGAAACTCGACGCCGCAGATGGAAGCGTTCTGGAATTGGCTTACCGTCGAGGCGGGCCAAAATGACCCGGCGTAGCCATCCACAGGCACCATGCGTACCTCATTCGCGTTGAAAGTTCAGAAACAGGACGATGTCCCTATGTTCATCTCGACCTGGCATCCTCAAGCATCATGGTTGCTCCTTTCATCGCGATGAGCGCTGTGGGAGTATTGGTGTTGCCGGAGGTAATCGTTGGCATGATCGAAGCGTCGATGACCCTCAATCCCTGAATCCCGATCACTCTAAGCCGCGAATCAACAACGGCCGTTTCGTCGTCCTGGCGGCCCATCTTCGCGGTACCAACAGGGTGGAAAATGGTGGTGCCGATGTCGCCAGCCGCCTTTGCGAGGGCATCCGCATCATCTGACACCGATGGCCCTGGAAGAGCTTCAACCGGCGAATAGCGCTTCAGCACACTCTGGGCCATCAGCTTTCGTGTGACCCGTATGGCATCGGCGGCAACCACGCGGTCGGCTTCTGTCGCCAGATAGTTTGGAGCGATGATTGGAGGGCTTTCCAGGTCTGTTTTTCTCAATTTGACATAGCCTCGGGATGTCGGACGAAGATTGCATGCACTCACTGTTATCGCCGGAAATCGGTGGAGCGGCTCACCGAATTTTTCAAGCGAAAGTGGCTGTATGTGAAACTGGATATTCGCTCGGTCGTGTTCAGGGCTTGATCTGGTAAAAATGCCCAATTGGGACGGGGCCATTGTCAAAGGTCCGCGCCGAAGCAGAGCATATTCAACCCCCATCATTCCCCGTCGCCATAACGAGGAGTATGTTTCGTTGAGGGTACGAACACCGGATACCTTGAATATCGCACGCTGCTGAAGATGATCTTGGAGATTGCTTCCGACGCCCCTGCGGTGCAGAATGGTCTCCACTCCCGCTGCAGCCAGCCATTCCTTCGGTCCGATTCCCGACCTTTGAAGAACCTGCACAGAACCGATCGCGCCAGCGCTGAGCACGACTTCGCCGCGTGCCCGGGCGGTTACAATTTTTGCACCTTGGCGATAGCGTAGACCAACAACCTTATTGCCTTCGAACAACAATGTTTCCGCCTGCGCGTTGGTGACGAGATTGAGATTCGGTCTTTTCAGGACCGGCTTAAGAAAACCTCTCGCGGAGGACCAGCGTCGCCCGCGCTTCTGATTGACATGGAAATAGCCTGCGCCCTCATTATCGCCTGTGTTGAAATCTTCACTGGCAGGTATGCCCATTTCTTGCGCCGCCCGGCGGACCGCGTCCAGAATGTCCCATCGCAATCTCGGGGGCTCTACTCGCCACCCCCCACCCGCTCCGTGCACTTCGCTTTCACCGAGGAAGTGATCTTCCATTTTTCGGAAGAGCGGGAGAACGTCGCTCCACCCCCAACCCGGCAGGCCAAGGTCGCGCCATTGGTCATAGTCCGCGGCCTGACCCCGCATAGCGATCATGGCGTTGATAGCCGAAGATCCGCCGACTACCTTGCCACGCGGATAGGCGAGAGCTCGCCCATTGAGCCCACTCTCTATCTCCGTCTTGAACATCCAGTCTGCCCGCGGGTTACCGATGGCGAACAGATAGCCCACAGGAATATGGAACCAGATCCAGTTGTCTCTACCGCCCGCCTCGAGAACGAGAACTCGATTTCGCGGATCAGCCGACAACTGGTTGGCGACGATACATCCCGCTGTGCCCGCACCCACGACGATGTAATCGAATTCCGAATCAAACTGGCTCTTCATCGAAAATCCTCCTCACCACTTTCCCGGGCGGTCGCGCCGCCCGAAGCTCCTGTTTTCGTTGGCGCGTCGGATAATCATCGCTTGATTCCGCAGTACGCCAAGCGGGCTTCAGCTCGGCAGGAATTCCTTCGCCCATCCGGTAGAAGCGATATAACGGTCCAGCATCGACTGGATGGCGCTCTCATCGTAACCGACCTCTTTGAGAACCTCCCGCGTCGAGTGACCCCATCGTTCGGGGAGAGACGGCGACGAAATTCGAGCGTCTGTCGGACGAATAGCATAGTGATCGATCTGAATGAGGACGTGGCCGCTGGGGTGATCACGATGCACGGAAAATGCGAAACTTCCAAGATCGGTACCCGCTTTCCCATCTGCTTCCCGGCTGTAAGAATCCCGCAGTTCCTCGATCGACATCGGTTGAGCGACGGCAACATCCACGGCGGTCAGACGATCTACCCATGCACTGGACGGCGCTGCCCTGATGGCATTCTTAAGGAATGCGCCGATATCATTAGCAAGATCGATGCCCTCCAGCCCCTCGACGATGTTAAGTTTACCGATTTCGTCATTCGTGGAGTCAAGGTAAATCCAACCATCTGCCGTACGATAGAACTGGGACAGATCATTATATCCAAGTACACCACGACCCGATGGCTCGTCGAATGGCGCGCGCCCTTCATAATCGAACGCAAACGGAATTTGTGCGAGGTTCGTTATCGCCGACAACGAAGTTCTTGAACGCGACGGCTTTCCTGTTTTGTGTTTGTGATACAGGGCAACTGCAATGCCGAGAGCGCCAGCGAAGCCGCAATTGACGTCCAGCGTACCGAGATGGGCGTGCTCTTCGGGCGTCTCCGTTCCACCGAAACGACTCATAATCCCGCTGTTTGCCTGGATGATGTCATCATAACCAATGTAATTCGTTTTAGGACCTTTGAGGGGTCCCCCGAAGCAATCGAGACGGCTGAAGATGACAGCAGGGTTAATGGCCAGAAGGCTTTTTTCGTCCAGTCCCAACGACTCGAGCTGGCGTTCGGGGGCGTTGATAACGACCACATCGACCGAGCGCACAAGGCGATTGAAAACCTCACGGCCTTCCGGCTTCATGATATCCACGAGGGCGCTATTTTTCCCCATGCCCGTCTGGAACGTGAACAATGTGCCGATCAGCGGGTCATAAAGGGGACGAACAGGGTCGAGCTTAATAACCTTCGCACCGAAGCGCGACAGGAAGGCAGTGGAATGCGGACCCGCGATAACATTGGTGAGGTCGAGTATTTTTACCCCGTCAAGCCAACCGGCTCGTTCCTTTGCAGGTTGAGACGATTTCTTGGCACAGTGTCTCGATTCTCCATCGCTCGCCGCCTGTAAAGCTGCCAGGGCGTCAATGAACGAAACAGCGGACCGTGGAGTAGGATTTACCATTGCGGCCGCGCTCGCCTCAAACCACACAACGGGTCCAGGCTGTGTCATCCTGCCATAAACCGGATCATCGACCTTGACCATCAGCCCTGCGGTATTGGTGTGCTCGTCTTTGACCCACTCGGCCGTAGTGCGGTGCGGCGCCCCTGGTATCTGGCCTTCGCCGAAAATACGTCCCCATTCTTCCGAAGTCTTTGTCAGGAATGCCTTCTTCATCTTGGCAGAGATAATGTCCGCCCATTTTTTGGGGAGCGGATAAACGCCGATAGAAGTCTCACCGCTCCATTCCTTAATGGGCAGGTGAAGGTCATTCACCTCCGGAAGCCCTTCTGCAACGAGTTCGTCGTAAATCCCGAGGACAGTAAGCGCTCTTTTGGCGTGGTTTCGATGAGATGGGCAAACGCAATAGAAAAGGCGGTTGTCGGCGCATCTGTAGGTTCGGTAAAACGGATCCAGATATTCTTGCAGGTCTTCGTAGCTCAAATCCATCTCAATACCATTGGCCTTGCGATGTTCGATCTCGTGCTCCCGCATTGTTTTATAACGATCAGGAAGGCCTTCAATAACGTAAGAATTGTATGACAGTCCCTCCATCAATGCTGCGATGATAGGCACTTCGATCGCATCACCGCGACCTGTCAACACACGGGATTGCAACGCAAGAGCTACGGAGGCAGCTGCGAGAGTAGTTGCATAGGCCGAACCCAGTGGTAGAGGCGAGAAGCTTGGGTTTAATCCCATGAGTACGCGATTGAAGCCCATGTCTGTGAAGGCACCTGCCGTGGCCGCCACAATCGCTTCGGTCGCTTTCCATTCACGGCGAAGGTCGTCATTGCTGGCGAAGCCAGGTATTGACAGTGTGACGAGTTCGGGCTTGCCGTTACGCAAGTCCGTGAAATCGATACCAAGTGATTTCAATACGCCCGGACGGAAGCTCTCGATGACAACGTCTGCGTTATCAATAAGCTCAAGTGCCTGGGAGCGCCCTTCGTCAGTGTCGAGATCAATATTGATAACGCGCTTGTTTCTGTTCAGGATGGCGTTTGCGGGATGATCCCACTGAGGGCCGGTCGGCGGATCTATGTGAACGACTGTGGCACCGAGGTCGCCAAGGATCATGGCAACGGCAGGTGCAGCAATCTGCTGACCGAAATCGACGACACGAACGCCTTTTAGAGGCAAATGTTCAGATGGCTGAGTCATACGTTTCCTCCATTCCCATCGGACACTGTCCGGGGGTTATTTCAATTGGCTTTTATCAAGACTCGTTTGTCTTCCTGACGATGGCGTCGAAGCAGTCGCGGTTCATCCCGTTCCTGCAACACGAGTAAGAGCAAGGATAAGCGGGGGCCAGAAATTTAAATTGGGCTTAAGGGTGCATTTTTTTTATAGGTTGAATCGGGACGATTTTTCTATTTTCAGAAATGCTTTAACACCATGAGAATGTTGAGGTCATTGATACGTGGTGACAACCTGTCCGAACTCATAAAATAAATATGGCCATAGGCATCTTTATTGTTGGTTCTTTCATTCTCGATTTTGCGTCTATCTTGAATGCCAATGGCTCCGTTAACGCTCGATCTCGCGATTTCCGCGAGTGATATCCCTGGGAGGGGGTGGGAATATGCGGCGCTGACATATCAAGGGAGGATCAAAAATGGAATATAAGACCATGCCAGTCAGCGCTCCTGAAGCCGCGGGCCTTAGCCGTCGCGAATTCATGGGTCGCACTCTTCTCGCAGGCGCAGCATTGTCAGGTGTGGGTATGCTTTTTGCGCCTAACGCCGAGGCGCAGCAACCCAAACGCGGAGGCCACCTTAAGCTGGGCCTTTCAGGTGGAGCAGCAACCGACTCGAACGATCCAGCAAAATTTCTTTCGCAAGTGATGCTTTGTGTTGGCCGCTGCTGGGGCGACATGCTCGTGGAAACAGAGCCGTTGACGGGCGCACCCGTTCCTGCTCTTGCAGAAAGCTGGGAACCGTCTGCCGACGCAGCCACATGGACATTCAAAATCCGCAAAGGCGTCAAGTTCCACAATGGCAAAGACTTGACGATCGAAGACACCATAAAGACCCTACAGCGCCACACCGACGCGAAGTCGGAATCCGGTGCGCTCGGCGTCCTAAAGTCTATCAAGGAAATCAAGGCTGATGGAGACAATCTGGTTATAGTTCTGAGCGAAGGTAATGCTGACCTGCCACTTTTGCTGACAGATTACCACCTCGTCATCCAACCTGGCGGCGGATACGACGATCCGGGGGCCGGCATCGGCACTGGCCCTTACAAGCTGACAAGTTTCCAACCGGGCGTACGTACAACATTGGAGAAAAATACCGAGGATTGGCGAACGGATCGTGGTTATGTGGATTCGATCGAAATCATCAACATGAACGATGCAACGGCACGCGTTGCGGCGCTGTCTTCCGATCAGGTGCATTATATCAACAGCGTCGATCCCAAGACTGTAAACCTGCTGAAACGCGCACCCAACGTTGAAATTCTGTCGACTTCAGGTCGTGGTCATTACGTGTTCAACATGCATTGCAACGCTGCACCGCTCAACAATAACGACCTGCGCTTGGCGCTGAAATATTCGATTGATCGCGAGAATATGGTCAAGACTATTCTCGGCGGTTACGGAAAGGTCGGCAACGATTTTCCGATAAACGACACCTATGCGTTCTTCCCCGAAGGCATTGAGCAGCGCGCCTATGATCCGGATAAGGCAACCTTCCACTATAAGAAGTCCGGCCATAGCGGCCCGGTTTTGTTGCGTACGTCAGACGTCGCCTTCCCCGGTGCAGTCGATGCCGCCGTACTTTATCAGCAAAGTGCCAAAAAGGCAGGCATCGAAATCGAAGTGAAGCGTGAACCGGGCGATGGTTACTGGTCAAATGTCTGGAACGTTCAGCCCTTTTCGACCGCCTACTGGGGTGGACGCGCAACACAGGACCAGATGTATTCGACAGCCTACCTGTCGAGCGCTGACTGGAACGATACACGGTTCCTGCGCCCGGACTTCGACAAAATCCTGCTTGAGGCACGCTCCGAACTGGATAACGCCAAGCGTAAGGATATGTATCGGGACATGGCAGTGATGGTCCGTGACGAAGGTGGGGTGATATTACCCATGTTCAACGACTTTGTTAACGCCTCGACCAAAGCAGTTAAGGGCTACGTTCACGATATCGGCAGCGACTTGTCGAATGGCTATGTCGCAACCCGCGTCTGGCTTAACGCCTGATGGCTGGCCTTGGACCGATCAAGGGTCCGGCGCTGACCTCGGTACCGGCTATGAGGGGCGAAAGCCTCTCACAGCCCGCCCCAGTTCCAGCGACCGCCGCCACACCCCAGACAAGTGTCGTGACTGGCACTTTCTTGCGCCGTTTCAGCCTGCGCCGTCCTTTGGCAGCTCTCATTATCCAGCGGCTTGGCTTGAGCGTTGGTCTTCTCTTTGCCGTATCGCTGATGATCTTCGGCGGCGTTGAAGCTCTGCCTGGTGATTTCGCGACCACCTATCTTGGCCAGTCGGCAACACCGCAAGCAGTTGAAAACATCCGTAAGGATCTCGGTCTGGACCGCCCGATAACCGAACGCTATGTCAGCTGGCTCGGCAATGCGTTGACGGGTGACTTCGGAAAATCCTGGGCAAGCAAAAATTCTGTCCGCGAACAGATTGGCAATCGTCTCGGGAATTCTCTGTTTCTCGCCTTCTTCGCCGCCATTGTTTCCGTTCCGCTGGCCGTCGGGCTCGGTATGCTTTCGGTTCAGTACCGAAACCGGTTGCCGGACAAGATCATCAATGTCTTTTCCTTGGCTGCAATCTCACTGCCTGAATTTTTCGTCGGTTATCTCCTGATCCTGTTCTTCGCCGTGCAAATGGGCGTAGCCACCTTCCCCGCCACCGTTTATGACGGAATGAGCTTTGGAGCCCGGCTTTCAGCCATTGCACTGCCGATAGCAACGCTCGTGCTGGTGGTTCTCGCCCATATGATGCGTATGACCCGCGCCGCGATTCTCAACGTCATGTCATCGGCCTACGTCGAGACGGCTGAACTGAAAGGTCTAGGTGCTTTTCGTATCATCGCCCGACACGCCGCCCCAAATGCCGTCGCTCCTGTCATCAATGTCATTGCGCTTAACCTCGCCTATCTCGTGGTCGGTGTCGTCGTTGTGGAAGTGGTATTCGTCTATCCGGGCATGGGCCAGTACATGGTCGATGCGGTCACGGTGCGCGACATGCCAGTGGTGCAGGCCTGCGGCCTGATCTTTGCCGCCTTCTATATTTTCCTCAACATGGCTGCGGATATTTTCGCCATTCTTGCCAACCCGAGATTGAGGCACCCGCGATGAGATTAAGCTCTATCCCCCTAAGTGCATGGGTTGGCATCGTTGGCATCGTGCTGGCCTTGTTCTGCGCCATCTTCGCGCCATGGATTGCGCCTTTCGGTGAACGCGACGTGGTTGGCGACATCTGGTTGCCGATGGGTGGTGATTTTCTGCTTGGTACCGACAACCTCGGCCGCGACCTGTTGTCACGTCTGATCTACGGCGCGCGGACAACGATCTTCGTAGCGCTTGCCGCGACGGTTACCTCCTTCTCACTCGGCATGTTGCTGTCGTTCACGGCGGCGGTCACCGGCGGCTTCGTCGATCAGTTGTTCTCACGCTTCAACGACCTGATGATGGCGATCCCAACCCTGATCTTCGCCCTCGTCGTGCTGGCAGCTCTGCCGCAACAGCTCTGGATCCTGATCCTCGTCATGGCAATCCTGGATTCCACCCGTGTGTTTCGCATAGGCCGGGCCGTGGCGCTCGACGTCGCGGTGATGGAGTTTGTCGAGGCGGCACGGCTGCGCGGAGAAGGCACGGGCTGGATCATCTTCCGGGAAATCCTGCCAAACACGCTATCGCCATTGCTAGCCGAATTCGGCCTGCGGTTCGCCTTTTCCATTCTGTTCCTGTCCACCCTCTCCTTCTTGGGTCTCGGCATCCAGCCACCCGCCGCCGACTGGGGCGGCATGGTGAAGGATAACAAGGACGGCATCATCTTCGGCATTTCCGCTGCCCTTGTTCCGGGCGGGGCGATTGCTGGCCTGGCAATATGCGTCAACCTTGTCGTCGACTGGCTGATGAGACGGACCTCGAGCCTTAAGGGAGGACGCGGCGATGCCTGATCTGCTTTCCGTAAAAAATCTGACGATCGAGGCGACGAGCTATCCGTTTGGGGAACCGCCCAAAATGGTGACCCTAGTGGAAAACGTGTCCTTCGACGTGCAAAAGGGCAAGGTGCTCGGCCTGATCGGCGAAAGCGGAGCTGGCAAGTCGACCATCGGCCTCTCCGCCCTTGCCTATGGCCGTGGCGGTGCGAAAATCACCGGCGGCCAGGTCCTACTCAACGGCAAGGATATTCTGACGCTTAGCCGTGATGGCGTACGTACCATTCGCGGCTGCAAAGTTTGTTATGTCGCACAATCGGCAGCCGCCGCCTTCAACCCGGCTCACAAACTCGGCGAGCAGGTGATGGAAGCAGCGCTGCGCCACAAGATCATGAGCCGTGAAGAGGCGGAAAAGCGCGCCCTCTACCTGTTCAAAGTGCTGGGCCTTCCCAACCCGGACATCTTCGGCCAGCGCTACCCGCATCAGGTCTCGGGTGGACAGTTGCAACGCGCCATGACGGCGATGGCACTTTGCCCGAAGCCGGAATTGATCGTCTTCGACGAACCGACGACAGCGCTTGACGTCACCACACAGATCGACGTGCTTGCCGCCATAAAGCATGCAATCGAGGAGACGCGTACCGCCGCTCTCTATATCACTCATGACCTCGCGGTCGTCGCACAGATCTCCGACGACATCATGGTACTGCGTCACGGCAAGGCGATCGAATATGGCACGACGCAACAGATCATCGAAGCGCCACGGAAGGATTACACCCGTGCGCTGGTCAACGTACGGCAAACCAAGCGCACGGAAGCGGTCGACCAGAGCAACACGCTCCTGAAGATCGACCACGTTACCGCCGGCTACGCTAATGGCTTCAAGGTACTGCACGATGTTTCGATGCATCTGCCGAAGGGTCAAACGCTGGCGGTCGTCGGCGAAAGTGGCTCGGGCAAGTCGACGCTCGCACGTGTCATTACAGGCCTACTCCCGCCATCCGAAGGCACTATCACCTTTGATGGCAAGAAACTGTCGAAGGCGTTGAACTCACGCAACAAAGACCAGTTGCGCCGCGTGCAGATGATCTACCAGATGGCAGACACAGCGATGAACCCGCGGCAGACGGTGCGCGATATCATCGGCCGACCGATTACCTTCTACTACGGCGTTCACGGCGCGAAGAAGACGGAACGGGTAAAGGAACTGCTCGAACAGATCGAACTTGGCGATCGATTCCTCGACCGCTATCCTGCGGAACTGTCAGGTGGGCAGAAGCAGCGCGTTGCTATTGCTCGGGCGATCGCGGCGAAACCGGAGTTGATCCTCTGCGACGAACCCACATCGGCGCTCGACCCGCTGGTGGCCGAAGGCATCCTGAATCTGCTTCTGAAGCTCCAGGAGGAAACCGCTGTTTCCTACGTCTTTATCACCCATGACATCGCCATCGTCCGTGCCATCGCCGACTCGGTCGCGGTCATGCACCGGGGCAAGCTGGTCCGTTTCGGGCCAAAGTCCAAGGTGCTGTCGCCACCATTCGACAACTACACCGACCTGCTCTTGGAATCGGTGCCGGAAATGGAACTCGGCTGGCTGGAAAAGGTGCTGAGGACCCGCCGCATAGAGAGTGCCGGGAATTGAAAAATGCAGGCGGGTGAGTCAGATTTAAATGTTGGAGAAGCGCCGCGCCCTCCTCCGCGGCGGCGCGGACCTCGACTCCAACCGTCGAAATCAAAATTCCCGGCGGGTTGAAGTTAGCCCCTAAGAGATGGTCGGTGATTGGGGCCGATTTCGACGGATAGCGGTTTCCCTAAATTAGGTGGAGAACTCCGAATGCCATTTCCGGCGGAAGGTGCGGGGGAGCGCGAAAGCGACTCTGGCGTTTTTCAACCTCGCGCTCCGCATCTGCTTTATTCGGCGTGATCGATCGCTTCGGCCAGAATCGACAGGAGGTCATCGATTTGGCTTTTCTCGATCGTCAGCGGGGGGAGACAGCGCGATGATGTCACCTGTCACTCGGATAAGTGCGCCCTTCTGGAAGCACTCCACGAACACATCGAAGGCTCGCTTGCCGACCGCTCCATCTCGCGCCGCGAGTTCGACGCCGGCGACCAGACCTATCGTCCGGATGTCGATAACGTTCTTGCATCCTTTCAGTCCATGGACCGCTCCCTCCCAATACTGAGCGATTTCAGCCGCGCGAGTAAGGAGGCGTTCCTTGCGATAGATTTCGATTGTCGCTAGACCGGCGGCACGTGCAACAGGATGGCCAGAATATGTGTAGCCATGGAAGAGTTCGATTGCACCTTCAGGCCCCTGCATCAGTGCGCCGTGAACCTCGCTATTGGCAAACACTGCGCCCATCGGCACGGCGCCGTTCATCAGTCCTTTCGCAGCGGTGATAATATCCGGCGTTACTCCGAAGTGATCAACCGCGAATGGAGAGCCCAGACGCCCGAACCCGCTGATCACCTCATCGAAAATGAGCAGGATCCCGTGTTTGTCCGCGATTGCCTTGAGCCGCTCGAGATATTCCTTTGGTGGGAGGAGAACACCGGTCGACCCCGCCACGGGCTCTAAGATCACGGCTGCAATGGTCTCGGCGCCGTGGAGTCGACCAGCCGCTCAAGATCGTCGGCCAGTTCCGCACCATGCGCGGGAAGCTCTCCCTTCGTGAAAGCGTTGCGCGCAAGGTCGTGCGTTTACCTTAGATGATCGGCCGGGATTTGTGGGAAGACGCGGTAATTGTTAACGAGGCCACCAACGGAAATACCGCCGAATCCCACGCCATGATAGCCACGTGCCGTTGCGTAGGCAGAGAGCAACGCGGGTAGTCCGAGACTGTCAACACGGCACGACACAGCGACCCGGCCGCAGCGCCAATAGCAAGGCTTATCGGTGAAAGAGTGCCGTCCTCACAAAATTCACACCGGCGGACAGGCAAGGTGGACAATAGGATCGCCCCCCGGCAGCGGCCGGGGAGCAAGCGTTGCGCTTGGCGCGGGGCTATTTCAGCGCTTCAGAAGCTTTGTTGATTGCGGCGACGGCACAGGCCTCGTCGAGATTCGCCCCTGGAGCCCCACCGACGCCAATCGCGCCAATCACCACATCGCCAGCCTTGATTGGTACGCCACCCCCAAGCACCAAAAAGCCGGGAATGTTCACCACCTGGGCCGAACCCGGATTGTTCGCGGCATTCTCTGCCAGCTTCGAGGTTAGTATCCGCAACGACGCAGAGGTGAAGGCCTTGGCGCGCGAAGAGTCAACGGTGTGCGGACCAGCATTGTCTGCACGAACCAGCGCGCGAAGGACACCCGCACGATCGACGACGGCTGCGCTCACACTATAGTTGTCTGCAGCGCAAGCTTCGACTGCATTGCTGGCCATTTGAACGGCGAGGTCGGAAGGGATATTCTTTTCGGTAAGGAGTTCGGCCTGGGCCGCGCCGATCGTGGAACTGAAGGCGAATGCTACTACGAGAAAACGTTTGATCACAGAGTGGTTCCTGTTTTTGATTGGAGAAGCGTCTGGCTTTCCCGGCCCAAGTCGTACCTAATCGACTTCCATCACAGAATCCGCGTTGCCACCATACAGAGTAGGTAGAACTACCTATTGCGTCGTCTTGCTGGTGAGCATCAACCGCACGAACTCGGCTACCGAACTGGTACCGGGTTTTCCGGAAATTTTTACCCGAGGTGCATCGACAGTACGTACTGATACGCCGAGCGCTGCCGCAATCTCCTTGCTTGCCCATTCGTTGGCGATCATCTCGAAAACTTCGCGTTCGCGGTTCGTCAACTTTGCTAACTGCCGTTGGGCTTCGCACCGCTCCAGCCGCGCATCCAGGCTTTCGAAGGCCTGCTGGAGCGCCTCGAACAGAACTTCGCCATCGACCGGCTTTGTGAGAAAGTCCTGGATGCCGGCTTTGAAGGCACTACGGTAGGCGACAACATCGCCGTGGCGAGTGATCATAATCGTCGGCCAGTCAATGTGAGGACGATTGGATCGACAAGATCAATGTAAGTGTCAGCTTTTCGACCTTCAGCGCACAGACATGGAAGGGTGCGCGTACACACTTCAGGAAGGATCGAACTCGTAAAGGTCATTGATGGCCGATTATCCTTTAAATTGTCAATAATAGGATCTAAGCGTCCGCTTATAACGATATTAACTCGCTTCTTGTTAGGCGGTAATTTGAGTCCTATTAAAAGCGCTTTAGTTTGATTTGAGGTCGTATATGGCCGCTTTAACTCGTATATCGCCGGAGATGCTCGCGAAGCAGATCGGGCAAAGGGTTGAACGTCTTCGCTTGTCCAGAAACATCACCCAAGGCCAGTTGGCGGTTGATGCCGGGATATCCGAGCGAACGCTCCGGAGGCTTGAGGCAGGTGACAATCCCACTCTCGATACGCTGCTCCGGGTACTGACCGCCCTGAAGATTGAAGGCAACCTGGACCTGCTTGTCCCCGATTCTCGAGTACGGCCGATCGAACGCGTGCGCATTCAAGGGATGGAACGCCAAAGGTCCCGCCCCACAAGCTCACAAAAGCCTCCGAAGAAATGGGAATGGGGGGAAAAGGAATGATAAATGGCTGAGCCATCTACTGACGCTTCCGTGGTTCTCTGGGGGCGGGAAGTCGCTGCTGTCTCGTGGCTTGCTGATAGCGGCTATGCCGTTTTTCAATATGATCCCGAGTTCGCACAGTCTGGCATCGAGCTTTCCCCTCTTGTCATGCCGCTCAGCGCTGACCCGTATTCATTTCCGTCACTTCCCAAGACTACCTTCAAGGGTTTGCCTGGGATGTTGGCCGATGCTCTGCCGGACAAGTATGGCGACAGGCTCATCAACACGTGGCTTGCTGAGCAGGGTCGTGGTCCGGAAAGTTTCAATCCCGTGGAACGGCTTTGTTACGTTGGCACACGTGGGATGGGAGCGTTGGAATTCAGACCTTCCCTCTTGGGGACCAATCGTAAAGCCCGAAATATCGAAGTGGCGAACCTCGTACGGCTGGCAAATATTGTCCTCAGCGAGAAAGCAGACCTTGAAGGTATCCCGGCCGGCAAAAATGACCTCGCCGCGATCGACGATATCCTTCGCGTTGGTACGTCGGCTGGAGGGGCACGTGCCAAAGCGATCCTGGCATGGAACGAGGAAACCGGCGAATTCCGACATGGTCAGATCGATGCGGGAGAAGGCTTTGAGCATTGGTTGATGAAATTCGACGGTATCGACAGCAACCGCGATAAGGAAGAGCCCGACCCTCAGGGGTTTGGGTTGATTGAGTACGCTTACTACCTGATGGCGATAGACGCAGGAATAGAGATGATGCCCTCCCGGTTGCACCATGAAGGTGGTCGAAGCCATTTCATGACGCGGCGGTTTGACCGGCCGGTCGACAGGAGGGGCGTGACGCACAAGCTACATATGCAATCCCTATGCGCGTTGCAGCACTTCGATTTCAACGACCCTCGAGGATACTCCTACGAGCAGGCGATCCTGACGATCCGCGAGCTTGGTCTTGGTGCGCCAGCTCTTGAACAGCAATTCATTCGGGCTGTTTTTAATGTCATAGCGAGGAATCAGGATGACCACGTCAAAAACATAGCGTTCCTGATGAACCAGGAAGGCGATTGGAAACTATCCCCCGCGTTCAACGTCAACTATTCCTATAATCCCGGCGGCGAATGGACGGGACAGCATCAGATGAGTCTGAATGGCAAGCGAGATGGCTTTGACCTCAAGGATCTTCTTGCATTCGCCGAGAACGCCTCCATCAAGCCTACCAGGGCCAAATCATTGGTCGCTGGTATTCGCGACGTCTTGTCGAGTTGGCCGCAATACGCGAGCAAGGCCGGGATCGATGAGAATACTGTCCGAAGGATTGGCAGGACACATCGTCTGATTCAGTGATTCAAACCTGCCGATCGCGGTCGGAATTCCGGTCGCGACGATAGTAAGCTCGCAAGAGGTGCCGAGATGCGACATGTCGCATCCGGACTACGCGATGATGATCGCCCGCGACACGGTAGCTCGTAGCGGCAAGACCGGCACCCTCGAACTGTGGCACAGCGTCGCCCGCAACGATTATGCGATTGTCGTCAAAGGTCATGACGATCGAGAGATGTTTCGCGAGGGCCTCAAGTCGTCTGAGGCAGGGTCGATCGGCAATCGAAATGAGCAGGAGCCCTCAACGCCCGATCGCCTGGGAATACTCATTGTTGCCATGATCCAGACAATGTCTGCCGTCGACACACCTTTCACCACTCGCACGCCAAGAGTGTCCGCAAAGAAGTCTGTAGTGTACAGTCCAAGCGCGACGCGTTTATGCAAAAACAACCGTGTCTAATGATGGTTCACCTTGAGCATAATCAACTCTTCGACCTGTGCCGAGCCTAGGCGGCTGCCACGCTCTTTAGGTCAAATCGCGCTCAAGACTTTGGCTAGCCGAAACGTCGCGATATCAGCGTCCCTTTCTGACAAGGCAGAAAAACCAAGTAGAATGCCGTGTCGTGGCTTTTCGAGGAGCGACATTGGTGAGATCGGCAGCAGCGTAATACCTGCCCGGCGAGTTGTTTCGGCGATCTCGGTGTCGGCCCGGTCATGGAGCGGCTCGGCAAGCAGATGAATGCCCTGCTTCGGAAGCTCCGCTTTCAGATGAGACGAGACACGCACCTGCAGAAAGTGAAACAGCATATCGCGCGACGTTCTATAGGTCTCGCGCATCCGACGCAGATGGCTGGAAAAATGCCCTTCGGTCAGGAAGTCAGCGACCACTAACTGGTGGAATGTTGCCGGGAAACGGTCAAACACCGCCCTAACGCTGCTAAACGCAGAAACCAGCGCTTCGGGCACGACAAGGTAGCCCAAGCGCAAGCCCGGCAACAGCGCCTTACTGAAGGTGCCTATGTAGATGACGCGGTTATGCTCGTCTATCCCCTGCAGCGCATTGAGAGGCCGTTCATCGTAGCGAAATTCGCTGTCGTAATCGTCTTCGAGTATCCATGCGTTCGTAGTCGCTGCCCAATCGATCAAAGCCATCCGACGCGCCATGGAAAGAGCACTGCCTGTCGGATATTGATGCGACGGCGTAACATAGACAGCGCGAATATCCACGCCGGACTGCTGTAAGATGTCTACACGGATTCCCGAGCCATCCACCGGGATCGGCGTCAATGCTGCGCCAATGGCGCTGAAGGCGAGCCGTGCCGGCGGATAACTTGGATCCTCGATCGCAACCCGCTCGCCGGGGTCGATGAGCGTTCGCGCAGCAAGGTCGATCGCCTGTTGTGCGCCCGACGTAATGATCACTCGCTCGGGGTCGCAACGCAGCCCCCGCGCGGCCGACAGATAGGTCGCAACCGCCTCGCGCAACTGCGGCAATCCACGAGGGTCGCCGTAGACGCCCGAGGCGGCGCCAACATGGCGATGACCAAGCCGCGTCAGAATCGCTCGGGATTTCTCATCCAGCGCTGCTCGCCCGGGAACGAATGCCACCTGTGGCGGCGGCTCAAGTGCGGATGTAGAAATCATCAGCGCTGCGGCTCTGGATACACGCCCCACGGTCGCATCCGTGGCTTTGTTTTGCCTGCAGATTCGCCCGCGCATTGGCACGTCCTCGGCTACATAGGTTCCTGATCCGGGACGACCTTCGATATACCCCTCGCTCAGCAGCATGTCGTAGGCTTCGACGACGCTTCCGCGCGACACCTTCCATAAGGCAGTGGCTACACGCGTCGAGGGCAGTCGCGCGCCGGGCGGCGTGCGCCCAGCAACGATCGCCTGCCGCAAGGCGAGATAGATCTGTCGCCCGATGGTAACATTGCTTGCACGGTCGATATCGACATCGACCAAGTGAGCGGCGCTTTCGCGCCTTCTGGTAACATCCAAAGTCATCTGCCCCTGCCGAGTGGTCCGTTTCCCCTTAATGAAGTGGACCTTTAATATGCGCCCAAAACACGAAATGAAAGGTCCACTCAATATAAGCAGGAATTTCTCATGCGCTCGTCCCATGCGTATCTTCTTTTCACCGCAACGCTCCTGACCGCTCTCGGTTATGGGGCAACCTTTTTGATGACAGAACATTTCCGCACGCTTGGCGGAAGCGAGATTGAGACAGGCAAGACGTTGTTCGGCGCCATGGTCGGTACGCTCGTCGGCGTTCCAGTGGTCGGCTGGTTTGGCGGCCGAGTGGGTGCGGCGCGTATGGCGTCACTCGGCGCCTTTCTGGTGGCGATCGGCTATGCAGTCATCGCCTCGCAGACCGCCATTTCGCCGTTATTGACCATTGCTGGTATCTTCATTGGGCTTGGCTGGGGGGCCTTCTACCTTGCCGCCCCGCTGGCGCTGTCTGGCCGCGTGACGGATCAGGATCGAGGCTTCTGGTTTCTTCGCTTCGGCGTGTTCCAGATGGGCGGCATTGGCCTCAGCCCCATTGCTTCGACGGCGCTGATCAACAATCTCGGGCTGAGCACCGCCGAAGCTTTCAACGTGATTGCTGGCGCCTGCGCCCTGGCTTCGGTCATGCTGTTTTCCTTCGAGATCATTTCGCCTCGTCCGCGCGTGGCGCAAAACACCCATGAATCGACTGCTTGGGTCCGCGCCCTCCCTGCTTTAGTTCGCAGTCGGGCGCTGTTCCCTATCCTGATGGTCGGGCTCGGCGCCTCGGTCTTCACAGGTCTCATGACCTTCCAGACGTCGCTGATCCGCGGAACCACACTGGAGGCCGGAACTTATTATGGCGCCTACGCCATAACGGTCGTCGCCTCGCGCTTCTTTCTGGCGCCAACACTGACAAAAGCTGATCCGGACCGTTTGGCTGTGTTTCTTTTGGTTTTAATGACGCTCGGCGTCGTCTTGGCCTTCGGTTTTCCTGCGGGTTTCCTTGTTCAGCTAGCCTCAGCAATCACGCTTGGCCTCGGCTATGGGCTGGTCTATTCCATTATCCAGACGCAAGCGGTAAATGATGCGCCTTCACCACTACGCTCGGCGGCGCTGACGTGGTTCGTTATTGCATATTTCTTCGGTATTTTCGGTTTTCCCATGCTCGGCGGCTGGCTGATCGTGCATATTGGCAACCACTGGTTTCTTGCCGTCGTCTTGTCGCTCACGCTTGCCGAACTGGCGCTTGCACTTATCCGTCTTGCCGGAAAACAGAAAACTGTTGCGCCGGCGGCTCCATGAGTTTTTACTAGGATTAACCTGTGACCAAATTTTTCATTCGCCCGTTTCGTGTCGATGACAGATCGCAATGGGACAGCCTCTATCAGGGCTATGCCGAGTTTTACAAAGTCACCCAGACGACCGAAATGCGGGACACCGTCTGGTCCTGGCTGCTCGACGAAACACAAGAATCCCGTGGGCTCTTAGCCGTTGACGAAGACGGGGGAGTGATCGGGCTTACCCACTTCCGCCCCTTCGCTCGTCCGCTTTCAGCGACGACGGGCTGCTTCTTGGACGACCTTTTCGTTTCTTCCAGCGCACGTGGACTGGGCGTCGCCGACGCCTTAATCGCAGCGGTGCGCGAGATTGCGGCCAAAAACGGGTGGTCCGTTGTGCGCTGGATAACGGCGGAAAACAATTACCGGGGTCGCGGTGTTTATGACCGCGTGGCCAGCAAGACGACCTGGGTGACCTACGACATTAAACTGTAGCGATGGCGGCATAAGGCGCTCCAGCAAACATCTATGCAATGTACATGCTAAACGCTCTTCTTGGGAATCGGACCGCCGATCGCCATCTAGTTCTATATCTTGTTTAAATTGCTATAAAAATTATTCCAACGATCGGACTAAGATTAGTGGCTAGCTTGGCAAAGTACAATGGCCCCCGGCCGCCAAAGGATGGAGTGTCCGTTTCACGCTTCATCGCATCGCCCCCCCCCAACAACACGCGAATGGATTTACTGCTGGAATCTCAAATCTGTAGTATCTGCAGCTTCTTAAGTGCTGAGCGCCTTGTCGAGAAGCAATTGGCATGTACGTTCGCGATTAAATAAGAAAATTATTCACCATCCGTTGCCCGGGTGGCCTCACCTAGGTCAACAATGCAACCACCCGCACGGTCCGGTCGTGCCTTCTCCGTTCAAAGATTGGGTTTGAACAAATCAGGCGAGCGTCGGCAACATCATCATTTATGATCACCCAGAGGAGGTGCGTCTGGCCATAATATATCAGGTGAACACTGAGCCTCGAAACCGCTTCTTCTGCCGTTTGCGGATCATCCCCTCCGACGAATGAGCCAGCGCGGGTTATGAGCGTGTTTGCAGTTCCGCATGGCCAAGCAGTCACCCTTCACGAGTTAATTTGGAAATCTTGCGATTTACTCTGCGGTATGACGTTTCCTTATTGTCCGAATGACAACACACAAAGAGACCGGAACCGACATCACCGTGAAACTGGCCGCCTTGAAATGGAGGCCGCCTTCCTCAATCCCTTTCGAGAAGTAGCCCACAAGTCCGACCCATAGTACGAAACTGCTGCGACCGACAGTCCCTCGACCGTGTGCTGGAGGCGAAGCTGCAGGTTGGACCTGTGATTCATTGAGGCCAAGACTTCACTATTCTGCTGCTCTATTTCAAGATCTAACCTCGTCGCCGTCGGCTTTGTGGTGCGCTTCAAGACGCATCCGGCGATCCGCGACACCTTCGAGGGCGGCAAGCGCATCTCTCATGGTGCGCGCGCGATTACCGAAGGCGGTTACCAGTCGGTGCCGAAGCTCACCTTCCCCGGCGGCGCGCTGATCGGCTGTTCCGCCGGTTTCGTCAACGTGCCGCACATCAAGGGCAGCCATAATGCGGTGCTTTCGGGCATGCTGGCGGCGGAAAAGATCGCTGCGGCCCTCTCTGCCGGCCGCGCCCATGACGAGGTGGTCGAGATCGAAGCCGAATGGCGCGACGGCGATATCGGCAAGGACCTGAAGCGGGTCAGGAACGTCAAGCCGCTCTGGTCGAAATTCGGCACGGCTCTCGGCCTTGGCCTCGGCGGTCTGGACATGTGGACGAACCAGCTGTTCGGTTTCTCCTTCTTCGGCACGCTGAAGGATGGCAGGCAAGTCTACGTCATCAACGCCCAGAACTGCGTGCATTGCAAGACCTGCGACATCAAGGATCCCAACCAGAACATCAACTGGGTGCCGCCACAGGGTGGCGAGGGACCGGTCTACGCCAATATGTACAGAGTCTTGGATAGGCGAAAATTGCCTAATAAGTGGTCTATCCCTGTCGGTGAAACGGGGGGCACTCCAGTCGGCTAATCCGGGTTAAGTGTTAGTGCATACTGGGTCTGGCTGCCACTCGTTGAGTTGAAGCAAGGCTATTCTGGGGGAGGCCACGCAGTGGCATCAGTTGCCGGTGGCCAGTAGTTCAATGACGAATGCGGACGCACAGCGTTGTAGTGCTGCAGTCAACTCTTGATATTACTCCATAACGGCATGGTCATGGCCGGGACTGACAGGATCGTTTTCCAAGGTCACGACCTTTGCGCTTGCTACATATGCCCTGCACCCGCCGTCGCGTTGAGGCTCCCGGAAATGATCCAATCACCGACCAACGCTTCAGCGATGCCCCTATATTGCTTTGGAAAATGGTAACGGAAGGCGATCTCATCCTTATACCCCGAGTTGCGTTTGGTATCGAAATTGCCTTTCAAGGAAACCTCTCTGAATAGATGGCGTGGTTGCCGAAGATCTGGCGTGTGCACCAGGTTCAAGATGTGTTGCTGTTGCGTCTCGTGACCTTAGCAGAGCAAAGACCTTTGCCGAGAAGTACGGCATCGACAAAGCGTATGGCGGCAACGCCGCAATTGCAGCGGACCCGAATGTGGACATTGTTTATATTGCAACCCGCACAGCCATCATCACCTGCATGCCCGGCTCATGCGCGAAGGTGACAAATCACTGATGGTCGAGAAGCTGTTTGCGATGAATGCCGGAGAGGCAGAAGACGTTCTGACACTGGCAAGCGAGCGAGGCCTCCACATGAGGGATGCCATGTGGACCTTGTGCAATCCGTTGTTTCGTAAACTTGCTGCTCGGGTTGAAGCGGGGGACATTGGGACGCCCCGCGCTTTTGCGGCCTTGATCGGTCCAATGGGCGGACCGAGGAACTCGCGCGTATCGGACCCCGACCTCGGCGGCAGCCTTACGCTTGAATGCATGGTCTACCCCTTAAACACTCTTGCAGGACTCGCTCCCAATCTTTTTTCTTCCCCCAAAATCACGGCATCAGGCCGATTGACTGATCGCGGTGTCGACGGCGCATCAGCAATTCTGATGAGTAACGCTGAGGGGCATGCGGTGATGTCGGGAGGTTTTGTTCCGGGAGCCGGAGGCGCAGATATTTCTACATTCAGGCCTATCGGCGACGACGGCTGGCTTTCTGTGACAGACAACCTTTTCAATCCAGGCCGGGCTCTTCTGAGTTCGGGTAACAGGGAGCCAGAAGAACTGACCGAGCCTGCAAGCCGGGAGCGGTACCGCTGGGAGATCGAGAAAGCAGCCAACTGCCTTCGGGAAGGTCAAAAAGAGAGTTCCCTTGCTCCCCATTATCTGACTTTGAGCGTGATGAAGCTTCTCGATCAAAGCCTCATGCAAACGAGAGGACGTATCCTGCCATGAGTGTTCCACTGCGACAGCTAGCGGCAAATCAGATGTGTCAGGTCTGGATCCATGACACGGCAACCGGGAACAATCGATTGCTGTACGAAACGAAGAATCTCCTCCTGGAGGCCCCGAACTGGAGCCTTGACGGTCACACCCTCATTCTGAATGGGGATGGGCATTTGTGGCGTTTACCCGTGTCCTCGCCTAGTCTGGAACTCATACCCCTGAGTGGCCTTCCTCGCATGAATAACGACCATGTGCTTGACCCGGATGGCGAGCATATCTTCGTTTCGACTTATGACGACTGGCAAATCTATCGAGCACCATTGAATGGCGGTGAAGCCGTAAAGATCTCCGGCCGTGAAGGTCCTGTCAACCTGCTACATTTTCTACACGGCGTTTCGCCCGACGGGAGGCAACTCGCGTTCGTGGGCGTCGAGGCTCAATTATTTGATGGGCGGCTTTCGTTTCAGTCTGCGGAGATTTACAAGCTCGAAGCTGACGGTAAAGGGTTTCAGCAGATCACGTCTGGTGGGGTCCCGGCGGATGGACCGGAATACAGTCCGGATGGCGCATGGCTTTACTTCAACACCGAGGCTTTCTCCGGCCATGCACAAATCGCCAGGGTGCGGCTGGACGGAACCGATACCGAGAGGCTAACTTACGAAGAGACCGTTGATTGGTTTCCTCATATTTCCCCAGACGGCCAGAAAGCGGTGTACCTCGCCTGCCCTCCTAATACGCGCGGCCACCCGGCCGATCTGTGGGTTGAATTAAGGTTGGTGGAGGACAATCAATGGTCTAAACCCAGAACAGTTGCCCGTCTTTTCGGGGGGCAAGGGACAATCAATGTCAACAGTTGGTCGCCGGACTGCACCCGTTTTGCATTCGTTGCGTATCCTATCAATGCCTCGTGAACGGATGATTATATGACCTACACTTTGGAGAGCCTCGCCACCGAACAACAAGAGCTTGAGCTTGACAGGTTCGGCTACGATTTTGCATGGGCTCTCGGACAAGAAATTCGCGCACGGGCAAGCGCTGAAAATGCGCCTGTCGCGATCGAGATCAGTCACGGTCTATCTCCGGTGTTCACGACACTGCTGCCCGGCGCAACCATAGACAATCTCGACTGGACGGGGCGCAAACGGGCCGTTGCGCATCGTTTTCACAAGAGCTCGCTTGCAGTTCGGCTTGAGGCGGAGGTTGGAAACTACGATTTCAACGACCGTTTTCGCCTGCCGAAAGAAAAGTTTGTCGCAAGCGGAGGAGGATTTCCATTGATCCTGCGCGGCGGCACTCTCATTGGAACCGCTTGTGTCAGTGGCTTGCCCGATACTGATGATCATAGATTGCTTGTCGAAGCTCTACGGGCGCTTAGACCCGCGTAACGAAACAAGTTAAAACACAAAGGACAAGGTCGTGGTTCTGCCACACAAGTGTAACGCTGAGTTGAGACGAATTCACCGTTGCATCGACCCGACAGTATAAAGGCCGATCCCATATTCCCCGCAAATGTTGGTCGACTGGCCGATCAAAGGTAAATCGCATTTGCAAAAGCGCCGCGCGCGACCGAACCTGCTGTCATACAGCGGTCATGCTTTTACCAGCGACGCGCGCGCATATGCTCGATGATATGGGCGCCTAAGCCTGAAACATGCTTGGCAATGGCCGCCGACGCTGCATCGGCGTCGTGCAGTTTCGGGTAGCGCACCAGTTCCTTATGCTCCTCCATCACGTCCCGCTAGCGCTTGACAGAAGTGGAAAACTGGCGGCTGATCGCGCCGAGAATCTGGCCGTGGCGCACCCAGAGATCGACGGCGTGGCGATTATAGTGCCGGTCATACATCAGTCGATGAAACTGAAAATCGAGGTTGGAATGCTTCGTCTCATCCGAGAAGCTCTGTTCTTCGATCTGCTGCTGCAGATTTTCCAGACTCTCGATCCCGGCCTTGGTGGCGATGTCCACGAAGCAGCGGGGCAAGGCAGGTTCGATCAGCACTTCTATCTCACAGATATCCTGCACGAAATCTTCGTCGATAGGCCTGACGCGCGCACCCCGATTGGTGTTTGTTTCATAAAATAAACATGAGGTTAGCCCTAATGAAAAGCATAATTCGGGCCGACAGAAGTCTGGACGCTGGTTGGCTTAATTTCTCAGTAAACGCTTAACTTGCTGTGATATTCTGACGCTCCTGGAGTTTGCTACCTCCCGGAGCGCGTTCACTATTTGCCTTTTACGATCTCGTCGGGTAGCGGATGTCCGTGGTAACGCTCGTATATCTCATTCAACTTGCCGTTTTTCAGATTGGTGGAAACCCAATCGTTGACGGCTGCAAGGAGTTGAGGCTCGTTCTTACGTACACCGACCGCGAGATCGAAGACACGGATCGTGAATTTCGGCTCGAAGGCCTGCGACTTCGCCTTGATCGCGATCTGCTTGATGAGAGCCTCGGATGAGGCGACAATCGTGGCCTGGCCGGAGACGGCGGCGGTCACCATGGCACCTTCGTCATCGTAGCGGGCGATCGTGAATCCGACCTCGGAAGACCTCTTGGTCATATCAACGTCCTGGGTTGTGCCCCGGCATACGGTAACCACCTTGCCCTTGAGATCGGACCAATCCTTGACTTGCATCGAGGCTGGCCCACCGACCATTGAGAGCTGGCCAGAATATGGTGTCGAGAAATCAATGGCCTGTTTGCGTTCTTCCGTGACCGCCAGCGTCGAAATGACGATATCCGCCTTATTCGTCTGCAGGTTCGGAATGCGGGTCGCGCCCGTCGTCTGAACGATTTCGAGCTCTACCCCCCAGTCCTTCGCCAGAAGCTCCGCTGTCTCGACATCCGATCCGGTCGCCTCGAGGCCTCCGTCCAGCATACCATTCGGTGGGCTTGCCAAATCGATCGAGACGCGCAGCTTGCCTGCTGCCTTGATATCCGCAAGCGTATCGGCCGAAGCCGGAGCCACTGCGAAGGCGGCCACTGCCAGAACGGCACCCATCGTCAGGAATTTTCTGATTGTCATGCTTTTTCCTCCCATTTGGTTAAGTCATGTGTGAAACGTGAACGGCCGAAAAGAACCCTCCCTGTGCCGACCGCCCACGCCGATCGGTCACTTCGCGTCGACGATCTCCTCCGGCAGCGGGGTGCCGTGGTACTTCTGGTAGATCTCGTTCAGCTTGCCGTTCTTCAGGTTCGCCGCGACCCATTCGTTCAGCTTGGCCAGCAATTCCGGCTCGCTCTTCTTAAGGCCGATAGCCAGGTTCAGAACGCGAATGGTGATCTTCGGCTCGAAAGCAAGCGTCGGATTTTTATCGTGAACCTGCTTCACCAATGTGGCCGATGTTGCGATCGCCTTTGCCTGTCCTGAGACGGCTGCGGTGACCATGGTCGCATCGTCATCGTAACGAGTGACGGTGAAGCCGTGTTCGCTCGCCAGTTTCGTTAACTCGCTGTCCTGCGTCGTGCCACGTGTCACTGTGACCGACTGGCCTTTCAGATCAGCCCAGTCCTTGATTGGAGAGGCTGCCGGCGCGGCAATCACAGACAGAAGACCCGCATAGGGTTTCGAGAAATCGATGACCTGCGCTCGCTCCGGCGTTACAGAAAGCGTCGAGATGACAATGTCGGCCTTATTCGTCTGAAGGTTCGGAATGCGTGTAGAGCCGGTCGTCTGCACGAACTCCAGCTCGACGCCCCAATCCTTGGCGAGGAGCTGCGCGGTTTCCACGTCCGAACCAACAGGCTTGAGGTTGGCATCAAGCATGCCGGAGGGCGGGATGGCAAGATCGGTCGACACGCGGATCTTCTTTGCAGCGATGATATCGGCATATGTGTCGGCCATGGCCGGCAGTGCCTGGGCTGTCAGCATGGCCCCCACGGCGCCCAATGCTAGAAATTTCTTCAACATTTTATTCTCCTCCGTTTTGTTTTAATTTCAGAGATCGTGACTCAGGAAATCCTGCAGCTCCGAAGTGGTTGGTGCACTCAGGATCGACGCATCGCCCTCCTCGTGGACGAGTCCCCGGTGCATGAAGATCACGCGATCTGCGACCTTGCGTGCGAAATTCATCTCATGCGTCACCATGATCATCGTCATGCCGCTCTCGGCTAGCTTCTCGATGACACGCAGTACTTCTCCCGTCAGCTTCGGATCGAGTGCCGAGGTCACTTCGTCGAACAGCATCACCTTGGGCTCCATCGCCAGCGATCGGGCGATAGCGCCGCGCTGCTGCTGTCCACCCGATAGCTGCTCTGGATAGTGGTTGGCCTTTTCGCCGAGACCGACGCGCTCGAGTGCTGCCCGCGCAAGGTCGCGTGCCTGATGCTTCGGCACATTTTTCACGGAACGCGGGGCAAGCATGACGTTTTCTTCGATCGTGAGATGCGGGAAAAGATTGTAGCTCTGGAACACGATGCCCACGTCGAGACGAAGCTTTCGCAGATCAAGCTGGGGGTCGTGCGCCTTGTGGTCAGCAACGATGATCTCGCCGCTATCGATCACTTCGAGACGGTCGACGCAACGAAGCGCGGTGCTCTTTCCGGATCCGCTGGCACCGATCAGTGCCGCGACCTGGCCCTTTTCGACCGAGAAGCTCACGCCCTGCAATACCGTCAGCGCGCCGAAGCTTTTTTTGACTTGTTTTAATGCGATCATCGACATGATCAGCCTCCCTGAATTGCTGCGCTCTGCGTTTCCGGCTCCGCCTGAATACGTCGCCTCGACCCCATGTTCTCAAGCCGCTGGCTGAATGCCGACAGAGGGAAGCAGAGGCAGAAATAGAGGGCGGCAACGGTGAGGTAGATGAGGAAAGGCTCGAAGATCGAGTTGTTGATGAGCTGCCCTGCGCGGGTCAGCTCCACGAAGCCGACAACAGACGCGAGCGAGGTATTCTTGACGATCTGCACGCTAAAGCCGACGGTCGGTGGCGTTGCGATCCGGACCGCTTGCGGCAGGATCACCTTGAACATCCGCTGAGTGCGGGAAAGCGCCAGGCACTCTGCTGCCTCCCATTGTGCCTTTGGAACGGATTCCAGGCATCCCCGCCAGATCTCACCCAGATATGCGCTGACGTAGATCGTCAATGAAATACCGGCGGCGAAGAGAGGCGTGATCGAGAGCCCGAGCGTCGGCAGACCGAAATAAATGATGAACATGATGACCAGAAGCGGTGTGCCCTGGATCAATTGAACGTAGGTCGCCGTGATAAGGCGGACGGCACGCGAGGGCGTGATGCGGCCAAGCGCGACGAGGAAGCCGACGATCCCTCCTCCGATGAATGCCATCCCGCTCAGGACAATGGTCCATAGAGCGCCTTCCAGAAGGAACATCAGATGATTTTGGTTGAATGCTGTTGTCACTGGTCGCCTCCCTTTACAACGGCGTTCCGAGCCTGCGGCGGCGCGGGAACAAGGCCATGCCCAGCGCCCAGAAGAGCGCACGCATGACGAGGGACAGGAAAAGATAGATCACGGCGATGACGAGATAGGTCTCGAATGGCCGATAGGTTTCCGACTGGATGAAGTTGCCGGCAGCGGTCAACTCCTCCGCCGAAATCTGTGAAGTCACCGACGAGGCAAGCATCAGAAGAATGAACTGGCTGGTCAGCGCGGGATACACACGCTCCATCGCAGGACGCAATCCGACATGCCAGTAGAGCTGCACCGGTGACAGGCCAAGGCATTCGCCCGCCTCCCATTGTCCTTTCTGGATGGAGTCGAAACCTGCACGCATGATCTCTGCGGTATAGGCTCCGACATTGACCGTCAGGGCAAGGACAGCGACGACAATCGCTCCGAAGGAATAGCCCAGGCTCGAAAGCCCGAAATAGATCACGAAGATCTGCACCAGAAACGGCGTGTTGCGGATGCTCTCGACATAGACCGTTGCGATCCTCCGAAGCACCGGCCCGCCGGAACGGCGAGCGATCGCGCACGCCGTTCCGATCAGGAAGCCGGTCACCGTCGTGATCAAAGCCAACTGTGCCGTCAGCGCCATGCCATCGACAAGCATCTGCCAGCGCAGGAGGACTACCGAGAAATCGAACGTCATGGGTGAGCTGCCGTGAGTTGTGGCTGGTTCTGTCCCGTCATCCGGTCATAAACCCGGAACAACGCCTGATTGCCGTTAGATCCCTCCCCATGCGCCCTCGCCTCGACATATTGCGAGGTGACGAGCGACGTTGCCGGCATCGGGACATCCTTCTGCCCCGCCATCTCCAGTACTAACCTGAGATCCTTCAGCATCAGGTCGATGCGGAAGCCTGCACTGGCATCCCCTGCAATCATCGCCGGACCAAGCTTTTCGAGCATCCAGGAGGATGCGGAACCGCCGAGCAGCACGTCGCGCATCTGGTCAAGATCAACACCGCTTGCCCTGCCAAGGGCCAAGGCCTCGCAGATCGCCTGAATGTTGACGGCGCAGATGAGCTGATTGCAGAGCTTCACGGTCTGGCCTGCACCGGGCGCACCAACATGGGTGACGGTCGTACCCATAACCTTCAGCACCGTTTCGGCGCGTGCGAAGGCGGTACCGTCGCCTCCGACCATGATCGACAGAGCGCCGTTTTTCGCACCGATCGGACCACCCGAAACCGGACCGTCAAGCATGGCAATGGATTTCGCGGATAGATCCGAAGCCATAGACCGCGTCGCCTCAGGCGAAATCGTGCTCATGTCAATGAAGATGCCGCCGCTTGGCATATGGTCGACCACGCCGTCACGATAGACGACCTCTTCGACCTGGGGCGTGTTCGGCAACATCGAGATGACAATCTCCGCATCGGAGACCGCATCGGCCACGCTCTCGGTCGCAATACCGCCCTGACTTACGAGTGCTGAAACAGCGTCCGTCGAGATGTCAAAAACCCGAACCCGGTATCCGGCGGCGATGAGGTGGCAGGCCATCTCCCTGCCCATCACGCCAAGCCCGATAAACGCGAGCTTCGGAAAATTGCTAGTCGTCATGTCTGATCTCCCATTGAATTGGTAAGGCGGCTTACTGCGCCTTTTCCAATGCCGAGAGCTTTTCGACGCGACGGACGAAATCCTCGTTTCGGTCGAATTGAGCGTCCAGGTACGAGACGACCAGATCGCGTGCGAGCCACGGCCCTACGATCTTCGCGCCAATACACATCACGTTGACGTCGTCATGTTCGACACTCTGGTGCGCCGAGTGCACGTCGTGGCAGACCGCTGCGCGGATGCCGTTGATCTTGTTGGCGGCGATGGCAGCACCGACACCGGTTCCGCAGACGAGGATGCCGCGTTCCGCAGAACCGTCACGCACCTTCTTGCAGAGGAGCCCTGCAATATCCGGAAAATCGACCGGATCCGGCGTAAAGCTGCCGATGTCCTTGACCTTGTGACCGAGCTCCTTGAGTACCGCGACTACTTCAGCCTTCAACGGAAAACCCGCGTGGTCGCTACCGATGACAATATTCATGAATATCCTCCCTATTTGAATGAATGAACTAGGCTGGAGCAACTGCTCCTTTTGCCAGTTCGTGCAGACTTGCCCGGCGACGGAAATCGGCGCCGATCTCGAAATGTTGGTGCAGCAAATCATCGGCTCGAACCCGGTCACGGGCTACCAGAGCCTCAAGGATCAACCGATGGTGGTCGATCAGGAATTCCTCGATTCCATCGACACGAATGATTTTTTCGCGGCGCTCAAGGTGCGAACGCATCATCAACTGCGAGATCGACGCATAGATCGTCGACAGCGTTGTTGAGTGCGCAGCGTTGACGATGGCCTCATGGAACTGGAAGTCCGCGACGCCACCAGCGTCCGGATTGTCGATCGTCTCAACAATATGCCTGAGCGCATTGGCGATATTCGCCAGGTCCTGCTCAGTCGCCCGCTGGCACACCAGCCGCACGGCATGATGCTCGATCGCCCTTCTCGCCTCCATGATATCGGCCGTAACGTTGGACTCGTGCGCAAGCATGAAGCTGAAGACGTCGCCGAGAGCCGATGCATCCGGCCTCTTCACGATCGTGCCGACACCATGCCGTATTTCGACAGCACCAATCATGGACAGAGCGCGTAAAGCCTCGCGCAGGACGGGCCGACTGACATTCAAAAGTCTCGCAAGCTCACGCTCCGGCAAGAGACAGTCTCCTACCTTCAGTTCGCCGGACAACAGTTGGTCACGAAGGAACGCGGAAACCCGATTGTGGGCTCCTGCTTCCTGCGTTTCACGTCTGATCGATTTTTTCTCTGTCATCATTTGTCCATACCGTGGTATGACCACTACACTATCCACGGTCGTGACAGTGTCAAGCTGCAGATACAGAGAATCGTTCAACCCATTGGTCGAAAACATGTTTGGTTGAGACACATCGGCAATTTCAATGGACATCGCGAGAGGAATTGCACACATGATCACAGTTCTGGGATCAATAAACTTGGATCTTGTTGCCACTGCCGAACGGCTACCTGTCGCGGGAGAGACAGTTGTAGGTCGCACCTTCGAGACCTCGCCCGGCGGCAAAGGCGCCAATCAGGCGCTGGCGGCGACGCGGTCAGGAAGAAAGGTACGCATGGTTGGTGCCGTCGGTAGTGACCACTTCGCCGAGACTGCGTTAAACCTCCTACGCGAGGCAGGGACGTATCTGTCAATGGTCAAGACAGTATGCTTGGCGACCGGAACGGCCGTCATCCTTGTCGATGCATCGGGCGAAAACATGATCACTGTCATTGCAGGAGCAAACGACGCAGTTGATGTCCGTCGTGCCAACGCAGCATTCGAAGGGGCTGATGCGGGAGACCTAATGATGATGCAGCTGGAAATCCCGGCAACCACGGTCGAGCATGCTCTTACTGCCGCACGCGAGCACGGCGCCATCACGATACTGAACACGGCGAAGATGCACTTCGGCTGGCCGCGCTCGCGGACATTGTCATCTCGAACGAGACCGAATTCGATATGCTTGCGGGTTCTCCCGCGATCAACGAACAGGGGCGTGTGGAGGCGCTCCGCCGTCTTCATGCAAAGAGTGGACAGACCTTCGTCGTGACGCTTGGCAAGGACGGCGTGATTGCCATTCGGAATGGAGAACTCATAAAAGTGAAAAGCGCAAGTATTCAACCGGTCGATACTGTCGGAGCGGGCGACACGTTCTGCGGCTATCTCGTCAGTGGCCTCGATCAGGGCATGACCTTCTCACAGTCACTGGAACGAGCGGCAACCGCGGCGGCGATCACATGCTTGTCGAAAGGCGCGCAATCGGCGATACCACGCGCAGAAGATCTGGAGAGTGCACCTTGTGTCGCCCCCCTTTGATCGGCAGCAATTCAGCGACGTGAAGAATTCGCCTTGAAGGGAATCGAACCAAGACTGACAATCGCGGTTTTCGACAAATGCATGATTTTTAGCGGTGTAGATACCTATCACTAGCGATTGACCAGTTAGGGCAGGTAAACGAGGCGACTGCGCGGGAGGGCATGTTGGGCGGTCGCCACTTTACATGACGGCCGCTTGGTCATGCTCAGAGGTTTTCCTTGTAGAAAGGGATCAGCTTTGCCAGCGCCTTTCCGACCGGCTCCGGTTTGTCATAGAGATCATAGTGCGACCACCTTTCAACGACGACCGGTTCCTTCTTCTTCGAGGTAGCACGCTCGACGATCTCGCAGCCATCGCGGTAAGCGCCGAAGGCTCCGACCTGATCGCCCACCACGACGTAGAGAGGCTGGGTCAACAGAACTTCGGCGAGATGGAATGCATCCCAACTGACTGCCGCAGCCTGATGCGACAGGGATGAACGGTTCAAACCATTCGGCTTCTGGCCACGCGGCGTGCGGTAATAATCGGTCGCCTCAAGGGGATCGCGGTCAGTAACGCCAGCAGCACTCGCTTCCTCGACAGAATTGGCCAAGAGATTGTCGACGTAGAGGGCTGCGCCCCGAGCCTCGGCGGTTCGTTGCTTGGCCATTGCCTCCAGGCGCCGAGTGGGGTTACCCCCGCATCAGGCGGCCATAGTTCGCGCCTGTGACAGCGCCGACCGCCTTGATATCGCGCTCAGTCATCGTGGCGTTGATCGAGTAACAAAGCTTAACTTGGCAAGAGCAGAAAAATTAAGCTGTCGTTCGCTCATTGTGGAGACGAAAAAGATCGCTAATAGACTAAATTAGATATTAACCATAACGAAATATTAAATCGATTGCCCTTTATTCTTCTTTAGAGGAAGCGACTATCGGACAAAGACATGGCCAAATGGCTCGATGAGGCAACTATCCAAGGAATGGGCCTGCGACAAGCTATGACATTGTCGTGCGCATCGGCGCTGGCGCTGGCGCTCGTCGTGGTGCCGGGATGGGCGCAACAGGTCATCGGTGGCAGCGATACGAAGATTGTCGACGGCACAGATCCGGGCGCAACCGGTGCGGGCACGCAACCAAGCCCATGGACGATCAATAATGACCTCTTGATAGGAGAGCAAAGCGGTGACGACGCAGCCCTCATCATCCGGAATGGCGGCGATGTCAGCAATGATATCGGCGTGCTCGGCGTCGATCCGGGTGCGGGTGGCACCGTAGCGGTGACGGGGCCGGGCTCCACCTGGACTAATTACGACACCCTCTTTGTCGGCCATCAGGGCGCCGGCACGCTCAGCGTCGAAGATGGCGGCGTGGTCGATAGTGTGGCCAGCCATGTCGGCTATTTCTCCGGCGCGAGCGGTTCGGTCACGGTCACTGGTGCAGGTTCGACCTGGACCAGCTCCCAGGACACCTACATCGGCGATAGCGGCACCGGCACGCTCACCATCTCGAATGGCGGCACGGTCAATAGCGCATCCGGTTATATCAGCAATGATTCCAGCGCCATCGGCGAGGTCATCGTCACGGGCGCAAATTCGGTCTGGAACAATGCTACGTACGTCTCAGTCGGCGAGGCCGGAACGGGAACGCTAACCATTTCAAATGGCGGCTCCGTCGCCGGCAGCCAAGGCTATGTCGGCTTCAGTTCAGTCGGCAGTGGTGTGGTGAGCGTGACCGGCACGGGCTCGAGCTGGATCAGCTCAGGTGCACTCTTCGTCGGCGAATTCGGCAGAGGCAGTGTCACGATTAGCGATGGCGGCATGGTTTCTGCGTCCAAGATCGTCATTGCCGACGATTCCGGCTCCACGGGAACGGTGGAGATTGGCGGAAGTGCCGGAAACGAACGCGGCGTTCTGGAGACGGGTTACGTCGAGAGAGGAGCCGGTAACGCAAACCTCGTTTTCGACGGCGGGATTCTGCGCGCAACGGGCAGCGAGGCGAATTTCCTGCGCGGCTTCGGCGCCGGGGAGGTAACGATCGATGCCGGTGGCGCCTTTATCGATACGAACGGCTTTGCCGTCGGTATATCAACAGATCTGCAAGGGACCGGCGGCCTCACCAAGCAGGGCACCGGTACGTTGACGCTTTCCGGCACCGACATCTATAGCGGGGTGACGACGGTCGAGACCGGCACGTTGCTGGCGGGCAGCGCCGGCGCTTTCGTGCAGAACGGCGCCTACGCGGTTAATGGCGGTGTCCTTGATCTCGGTGGATTCAACCTGACCATGGGGCAGCTTTCAGGACACGGCGGCGAGATCGCGATTGGCAACGCCGACTTGACCATCGACCAAGCGAGCGACGGCACCTATGGCGGCATATTCTCCGGCAGCGGCGATCTCACCAAACGCGGCAGCAGCACCTTGTTCCTGACTGGCAACAGTTCGGGCTTTGCCGGCACGACGATCGTGTCGGGCGGCGGCCTGGTCGTCAATGGCAGCCTTGGCGGCACCCTGACGATGACGGGCAGTAGACTGGGCGGCTCGGGGGCCATTGGTACGCTGAACGCCGGCGCGGGCGTCACTGTTGCACCCGGCAACTCCATCGGAACATTGACTGTCGGCGGCAACCTCATTTTCGATCCGGGCTCCACCTATGAAGTCGAGGTCGATCCCGCCGGCACCGCCAGCGATTTCATCTCGGTCGCCGGCACCGCGTTTCTAAACGGCGCCTCCGTCACCCATGTTGGGATGAATGGCAACTACAAACCCTTCTCCCCCTATACTATCCTGACCGCAACCGGCGGGATCAGTGGCACATTCGGCGCGGTCACCTCCAAATACGCCTTCCTGGCAGCCGACCTCTCCTATGATCTGAACAACGTCTATCTGCAGATCGCGCGCAACGACGTGAGTTTCACCGACATGGCGGCGACGCGCAACCAGATTGCGGCGGCGGGTACCGCCGAGCAACTCGGGACCGGCAACAACGTCTACGACGCGATCGTCACATTGGCGGACGACAGGTCAGAGATCCAGGCGAGCTTGAACGCCCTTTCCGGCGAAATCCACGCCTCGATCAAGACGGCGATGATCGCCAATAGCCTCTTTGTCCGCGATGCCGCCAATGAGCGCCTGCGCTCCGCTTTCGGTGATCCCGGTGCCACCGCATTCCCGATACAGGCCTTCCAGCCGCGCGGTCCGGAACCGATCGCCGCCGATACGTGGGAAAGGCCGGTTTTCTGGAGTACGGCCTTTGGCGGACTGAGCGAGACATCCACGGATGGCAACGCCGCTACGCTGCGCCATCAGACCGGTGGATTTCTCGTCGGCGTCGATACCACCTTCGATGACTTCAGGCTCGGCCTGATGGCGGGTTACGGCAATTCAGGCTTTAACCCGCGCCAAAACGCCTCATCGGGATCGAGCGACGATTATCACCTTGGTCTCTATGCCGGCACGCAGTGGGGCAATCTAGCTTTCCGCTCCGGCCTTGCCCATACTTGGCACGAGCTTGATACTCGCCGCCGCGTCGTGATCGGAAGCTTAGAGGAGAGGCTTGATGCGAGTTACGGCGCCGGCACACTGCAGGCCTTTGCCGAGCTCGGATATCGCTTCGATGCGACGGCGGTGTCTTTCGAGCCCTTCGTCAATCTCGCTCACGTGGCCCTTCGGACTGCGGGGTTCACAGAAGACGGCGGGGCCGCCGCGCTCACCAATACCACCATCGCCACACTTGGCCTGCATGCCGAAATGGATATTCGCTTGGGGGAAGCGAATGCCACCCTGCGCGGCATGTCGGGCTGGCRGCATGCGGCCGGTGATACCGTTCCGCTGACGACGCATACTTTTGCGGGAGGCGGCGACTTCACCGTCGCCGGCATCCCGGTGGCGCGCAACGCCTTCATCTTTGCTGCCGGGCTCGACTACGACCTCAACCCAAGCTCCACTCTCGGTATTGCCTATTCCGGCCAGATTGCTGAAGACGCCCAACAGCATGGGGTCAAAGCGACGCTATCGGTGAAGTTCTAAAATCCGCTTCCTACGGTGCGCCGGCATCCTTGCACTTCACGCTTTGAAAGCACGGAACGGCAATGCCGGAAATTCCTGCGATAAATGGCCTGCCAATTGCACCCTCGCCCATGGAACAAGGCTACATGGCGTCTGACCTGAGACCCAAGTTTTCTCCGGGATTTCGAAAATCAGAGCACTTGTAGTTACGTGCTTATCCTGGACCGCCTTTTCGTATCTGACGGATTTTCTCCGTAGCCGGCGCGATAGGTCGCGGAAAAGCGTCCGAAATGGAGAAATCCCCACTTGAGGCTGATGTCCCTCAGCGATAGCTGGTTTAATGGATTTAGCAAATCGCTGCGCGCAGCTTGCAGGCGGATTTTCCGAAGATAGCCTGATGGTGTCATCTGCTTGAAGTCGCGAAAGCTGACTTCGAGTGCGCGAAGGGAAGTACCCGCCGCCTCGGCCACGTTTCGCATGGTTATGGGCTGCCCGATATTCAGATGCATGAATTCGATGGCGCGATTGACATGCCTTGGCGATAAGAGATGGACTTTGTTGTCCAGGAGATACGAGTGCCTATGAGGAAGAAGACGGATGACAATATCCGCCAAGGCCTGCGTCAAATTCGCCATGGCAATGGGAGATCTGAGCAGCGGCCCATCGTTGCGCATTCCGAGAATGATAGTCTCCACCAGACTGCCGATCAGTTGACCTGTACCTGATGAAAGGTCCGCAACGGGCGACAAATCCATTCCGCCGACCAACGGCGTGTCCACCATGGCCGCAAAGGTTTGGGATATTGTCTTCCAGCTCAGGCTCACCGTATCAGAACGGTGGAAGCCGCTATTAACGGAGACGCTTTCCGGTTCGCGGTTGTTCATCACGAGCAACCGACCTTTCATGCCTGCGACCGTGGTGTTGCCAAGTTTGACATCGAGCGCGCCCATTCGTGGCAGAAGAATTGCAAGACATTCGGGCGTTTCCCCTACCGTCCTCGCGCCCCAGCCGCCAAGATCCTGATTGCTTACCAACGACAATTGTTCGTTACCCCAGAAACCGACTTTCCAATCGAGCAACTGTTGCCTGTCGGTCCGCGACGCTTCGAAATGACCAAACCCTGCCGTCAACGCGTCAACCATGTCCTCGAAGGTTTCGCCTTTGAATTGTGGATTGAAATCGGTTAATTTATTTTCGGGCATGAAATACTAACTGAGGTAGAATAGTTGAAACATAAACCATATCCGTATCGACTTCTGTATGACTTTTACGAATTCCCAATCAATAGTTGAATTTTGAAGAATGTCTTTTCAGAATTCACTGCCATAAGCTTAGCTGAATTAGATTTCGCTTTACAAGCGTTTATAGCTTTCCGAAGCAATTCATGATCTTCGTCTCTGCATAGACCGATTTTCCCGCCAGTCTGTGAAAAAATGCTCGTTTTTGAGGTGCGTTGATCGGACATGTTTCCCGGTCAGGCCCCTGGGAATTATTCATTTCCCGCAGTGCCGTGCGCGTTCCACTGAAATTTTTCAGTGCGTGGATTACTCTGTTGAAAGCCGTGACATTCCACTTCAGACTTTATGAAGTCGGCGTTGCGCGTCGGGACAGCGACAAGGCCAAAACAATCAGTGCTGACTGAGGAGTTCGAGAAGCCGTTGTTGCGTTTGTTCAGGAGAAATCGTTTCATCGTTGAAATAGTCGCCGATGATGCCGATCCAGCCTTCCGACATCTGGCTCGGCATCGCCTGAGACTGTGCGCTTACCTCGCCCTTCTTTGCCCTTATCATTTCCAGCCCGAGCTTCCCGCAACGGTCCAGGGCAGTTGGATCGACGTCGACCCGTACTGGCAATGACCCTTTGATACGACTGAACGCAACCTGATTTTCCCTGTTGAGGATCATGCGCGCGAATGCGCGCTGGGCGTCGGCCACGCCATCACGGTTGGCAATCGGGAATGCGAAAGCATCGACCACCATGAAATATGCTATGGATGTCCCCGGAACGAGGCTGCAGTCAAAGTCATCACCAACACGGTAGCCGCGCGCCAACAATTCGCCCTTTGCCCAATCGCCCATGAATTGCATGCCTGCCTCGCCCGCGCCGACGGCAGCTGTCGCATCTGCCCATGTCTTGCCCTTGCGTTCCTCATACGGCGCGGCATATCGGGAAAGACGGCGTAGGATGGTCAGTGCCTCGGCCATCTGCGGACCTTGAACCAGTGCCGGGTCGCCACTGATTAGCCTTTTGTAACCCTCAGCTCCAAAGACCTCGAAAATGATGTCGTTGAAGATAAGCGAGGTTTCCCATGGTTTTCCACCAAGGGCGATGGCGATCTTTCCTGATGCTCTGATCTTTTCGGCCGTATCGAAAATTTCATCCCATGACCGAGGTATAGTAACGGCAATGTCCTTGAAGAGTTTCGTGCTCGTCCACAGCCAGTTTTCTGCGTGGATACTGGTCGGGGCGAAATAGACTTTCCCCCTGTAGGATATCCGGGCGAGCACAGAGGCAGGAATGACATCATGCCATTTTTCAGCCAAGGCGACGTCGTCAATGTCCTGCACCACCCCCATTTCGGGCAGTTCCCGGGAACCTTCATTGGCGTTCCACTGCATGGCTGCCGGTGCGTAACCGTTGGCGATGCGATCGCTCACCAGCCGCTGCTCTGCAATCTTGTTTTCGACCGGAATGTCCGCCCATTGATTGCCTGCGGCGGACCAGCTGTTACGGAGAACGTCCAATGCTGCGGATTCGCTTTTCGACACCCAGAAGTGGACGACATCCACGGACATCCCGTCGTCCGCGCCGGCAGCGGTCGCAGCGGAGGATAAAAGAAGAGAAATCGCCAGCCTTATACCTGCATGCAGTTTCATATGCGTCTCCGTCGATGGTTTGGCTACTCGGGCTCTTGCTGTTTGCGAACTGTTCAGCCTGTAGCCTGACGCAGGTGAAACAGCACGTTAGACTGTGCGGGTGCGCGAGCCGTCAGACGCGTGATCACGTCGCTGGCAGCTTCAGGTCGGGCGAAAAGATATCCCTGACCAATGTCGCAGCGCGCCCGGAGAAGAAAATCATACTGCGCCGGGGTTTCTATCCCTTCAGCAACGCACCGCTTGCCGAGACTGCGTGCAAGATCGATCATGGCTGTGACGATCTGCTCGGATCGGATATCCGTGCCGAGATCGGTAACGAAGCTCCTGTCGATCTTCAGTTCATCGAATGGAAAGTCACGCAGATGCACCAGCGATGCGAAGCCGGTGCCGAAGTCGTCCAGCGCCACCGACATGCCCCTGCGACGAAACTCGGTGATGGTTTCTCGTATCTGGTCCGCTCCGCGGTTGAGGAAGACGTCCTCCGTCACCTCGACCGCTAGATCTTCCCAATCCAGACCGTTTGCGTGGATTGTAGCGTCGATCAGCTCAAAGCCATCCTTCCCGACCAGCATCGCTTCGGGAAGGTTGATGGCGACTGATCCCGGCTGCAGCCCTTTTGCCTTCCATGCCCTGAGGTCAGAGGCCACCGTGTTGACGACGCAACGTGTCATGCCGCGTATGAAATTATTTCTTTTGATGAGATGCAGGAATCGCGCGGGCGGCAGAAGGCCGAGTTCGGGATGCTGCCAGCGCACCAGCGCCTCAAAACCGAGATGCCCACCCGTCTGAAGGTCGATCTTGCGCTGATAATGGACGACGAACTCGTCGCGGTCGATGGCGGCAGCGAGGCCTGCTGCAAGCTGGATGTCCTGGAGGCGCTGAGTATGTGAGCTCTCGTCGAAAATCGTCGCCGTGTTTCGCTTTCCCTTGGCCGCATAAAGCGCAAGATCGGCAATCTGGGTCAGCATACCCTCATCGCTTGCATGCAGGGGAGCCACAGCGCCTCCGATACTGGCCGACACAGGCAGGAAACGTCCCGCCAGAGGATAGGCACTTGCAATCGCCGCCACTGCATTATGCGCAATGGCTTCAAGCGTCGATGCATTGTCGATTCCGGGCAGAAGGATTGCGAATTCATCACCTCCCAGCCTTGCAACGACCTCGCCTGAATAAAAGATCTTCCGAAGGATGTGCGCTACCTGCTTGAGAACCACGTCTCCGGCAGGATGTCCTAGACTGTCGTTAATGTCTTTGAAATGATCGAGATCGACAAGCAGCATGGCGAAACCAGCACCGGTCTTTTCCAGATTGTTGAATAATCCACTCAACGCGTCATTGAAGGAGGACCGGTTATTCAAGCCCGTCAAGGCGTCGAAATGCGCCAAATGCGTAAGCCTGACCTCGAAATCGCGGGTGCGGCGGTGTTCGTCACGCAGGTTTCGAAGCAGGGGCAGGAAAAGCAGAACGGTCGCTGAAATCAGCGCGGCGGCGTTGAGGCTGAGAAGCAGCGTGCTTATCAGGCGCGCGTGGCTGATGCTGCTTTCACTTCTGTCGTGGGCGCTTTCGATCAGCGTACTGAACTGGCGCATAAGCAGGCTGTCGGAAGCGACGGCAAAATCGATCGGGCCCCAGAAGGAATAGCGCTCGCGCCTGTCTTCCCGCGGGGCAGCGATGACACGCTCGGCCCGGTCGAGAAAATCTTCCAGCCGACCTTCGAATTCAGCCCGAAGATTTTCCACGGCCTCGTCTCTCGGATTGAGCCGTTCTAGGAAATTCTGTGCAATTTCCCCATGGAGCTTGTCCAGTTCAATGTTGAGTCTGCGGATGGTGATGATGGCGTCGCGCACGTTGTCAATCATGGGCGTAACGACATAGTCAGGAGTCGTCTGGTCCGCAGAAGCACGCATGATCGCCCGTGTCTGATTGGAGAGTTGCTGAAAGCGGATGAACTGCCGTCCAAGCAGGTAACTGATATCTTGCTGCAGTGAATGTCGGTCAAGCGCAATCGAAACGGTCTTGTAGGTTGCCACGATCAGTAGCGTCATTATGATGACCGCGATCACAAAATAACGGCCGATCGATCGAATATGGAGCTCGACGGAGGTCTGGGGCTTACGAAGAGAATTCACAGCATTTCCGATCCGGGCGCTGCCTTGTCGCTGGCAGTTGAAAGAAGATTATCGATTTCAGTGACCGCTGAGCAGGGCGAGTTAAGTACGATCAGTCATGGCAACCTTCCGCAGCCTCGAGCGGAGAGTTGCCATCGACGATAGACAGGCGCGGTACGCCATGGCGCGCCGAAAGTTTCGCGCAAATAGCTTCGAGAAAATTTGTCGTTTGGATGAGTTTTTCCCTCTCATGTTCGAGCAACGCCTGAATGTCGGCGTCTTCAAGAATAATCGGATGGGTGAGACTTATTTTGCGATGGGGCATTTGCAGGTTTCTCTTCACAATGGGTCCGTGTTTCATTGGCATGGCGCTGTCACCTGACGAACGAGGTGACAGCGTGATGATGGCCTGTGCAGCCTGGCAGCGTATTTTGCTGTCAGGCCGCCGCACCATCAGAATTCGCTCCACTCCGTCTGAGCTTGCCCGCCACGGCTGCCAAAGGCGCCGGCAAGCCTGTTAGCCAGGGCTCGGGCAGGTGAAGCGGTAGGTTTGCTCGTCCGGCTTGCAGCCTGCGGTGCGGAGCGCGTATCCAGCTTGAAGCGAGCGATAAGCCGCGCGAGGCTTGCCGCTTCATCGGCCAGCCGATTGGTAGCCGCAGTCGATTCCTCCACCATCGCGGCGTTTTGCTGGGTGACGTGATCCATCTGGTTGACGGCGGTACTAACCTCATGCAGCCCGGTCGACTGCTCCTTGGCTGCGGTGGCGATCGAATGGACATGTTCGTTGATCTTGACCACATGGCCCTGAATCAGTCCAAGCGCCTTGCCGGTTTCCGTCACAAGCTTGACGCCGGAATGGACCTCATCGCCTGAGCGGGAAATCAGCCCCTTGATGTCCTTGGCGGCGGCGGCCGACCGCTGGGCAAGTTCGCGGACCTCCTGGGCGACAACGGCAAAGCCCTTGCCCGCGTCGCCAGCGCGTGCCGCCTCAACGCCGGCATTGAGCGCCAGCAGGTTGGTCTGAAAAGCGATTTCATCGATTACGTTGATAATCTGGCTGATCTCGCCAGAGGCCTGCTCGATGCGACCCATGGCGGATATGGCCTCCTCGACGACCGTGCTTGAGAGTTCCGTGCTTCGGCGCGCCTCATCGACCATGTGGCTTGCTTCGAACGCCCGCTCGGTGGAGTTCTTGACTGCGGCGGTGATTTCCTCGAGAGCCGAGGATGTTTCCTCCAGAGACGCAGCCTGCTGCTCGGTGCGCTTTGAAAGGTCACCGGATCCCGTCCGCATCTCGTCGGCACCGGCATTGATCGTATCAATCGCTGAACGCACCTCGCCGAGGACAGAGCCCAAATTGGACATCGTTGCATTGACGTTCTGTTGCAACTCGCCGAAGGCCCCCTGGAAATTGCCTTTCATCGCGTCCGTCAGATCGCCCTCGGCCAGGGCCGAAACGACGCGGCGGGTTTCCGCAATTCCGCGATCGACAGAGGCCACCAGTTCGTTCACACCCATGGCAAAGCGGTTGAGATCGTCATTGCCGTAGTCCTGCGTGATACGTTGGGTAAAGTCGCCGGACACAGCGGCGGACACGACCGCCGCGATGCTCGATTGAAGATCGGCGCTCTTGGCTTGCAACGCCGATTCCTGGGCGCTCAAGTCGCGTACCTTGATGCCATTCTGCTTGAATACTTCCACAGCCCGCGCCATGGAACCAATCTCGTTGGGCATATCGGTAAAGGGTACATCCGTCTCGAGCTTGTCGCTGGCAAGTTCGGCCATGGCATCCGTCAGGCGCCTGATCGGCCGCACAACCTGCGTGAGGCTCATCAAAATTCCCAGAATGATCGCGAGGACGGCTCCTACTGCGAGTACCCCATAGCTCGTAAAGATCGTGGCGTCTGTTACCACGCTTGCCGCATCGTTCTTGCGTTTCAGTTCCGACTTCGCCCAGTCATAAAGTTTTGTAGCATTGGCATCGAATTTAAGGCGCATCGGCGCAAAACTTGCGCTGGCGAGCTTCAATGCGGCATCCGTTTCGGGGCTCTGAGCTGAGGCAATGATATCCGGGGTCGTTGCGCGCAAATTCTTAAGATCGGACTTTAGACTATCAAAATCAGCCTTTTGATCAGGATAAAGGGAGGCCGCCTGATCCACGAAATTTTCTGTTTCACCAAAGACGTCGTTTAGCTCCTTTTCCATCGCCTTTATGGTGGGCGGATCCGATTCAGCGATCATGCGATAGAGAACGCGTCCAAGAGAATCCGAATTTCCGGTGATCTCGGCGAGCTTTATGGAGCCGGCCGCATCACGATCCAGGACATCGCTGTATGTATTATCGATGGATTGAAGTTTCGTCGCTTCATAGATGCTGACGCTCGCACCGATGGCGACTGTTATGCTTGTCAAAATCAGAAGTTTAGTGCCAATCTTCAGGGCGTGAACAAAAAACATATGGATACCTCAGCTACAGGAACAGAAATGCTGCGCCCGCTGCCGCGACTGCGGGAAGGCGTTTATTTTCCATTCATTGACTTTCGAAAAGGAAGCCCGAGATCATTCGGGTCTATGGGTAGTTTTACCGTTACCCAGCGGGCCCAAGGTTGTGTTCTTCTTTGGAACGTTACAATCCGCGCCTTTGCCCGGCTATTGAATAGTTATAGAACTTAACAAGATTATTCGCATTTTTCCGGCTTTGATAATTTCTGCGACATCTGGATAAAAGTGCGCTTTTACGATGCGAAATCGGCAGAATAGGGCAAACCAGAAACTCGACACGCTGCCTTGCCATTTCCTCACGACACGGACCGATAGAATCGTCCGGCCGGTTGTAGTCTGCCCCCGTGCGGTGATCCGGTTGGAATGTTAGTGCTTGCTTGGCCTGCTGGCCACCGCTGGTGTTGAAGCCGGTCCGTTCTGGCGAGGCCAAATGGTCGTTTCGGGGGATGGTGGCTTGTAGCCCAGCGACGAGTGAGACCGCACGGTGTTGTAGTGCCGTCTCCAGTTTTCGATAATGATCTTCGCCTCCTTGAGTGTGTAGAAGATTTCACCGTTGAGCAGTTCGTCTCGAAGCTTCGAATTGAAGCTCTCGCGATAGCCGTATTCCCACGGACTGCCCGGCATAATGTAGGGGTCTTGGCACCCACCGCCGCGATCCATTCGCGACGCTGCGCCGGCTGATGGAAGGCCGCATGGCAAAGCATGGGCGGCGGGAATACGTACAGGTTCTCCGCCTGCTGGAAAGCTTCGAACTGGCAGACCTGCATGCGGCGGTAAAGCAGGCCATCCAGCTCGGCGCGATCAGCGTCGACGCCGTCAAGCATCTGATCCTGTGCCGGGTGGAGCGCCGGCCGCCGCGACTGGACCTGTCCATCTATCCCTACCTGCCGAGGGCAACGGTCGAGAAGACCTCGGCGAAGGCGTATATGCGCCTTTTGTCGAATGATGCGGGAGAAGTGGCATGAGCGCCGAAACACCCGAGATTCTACTCGCTCATTATCTCAAGGCTCTGAAACTGCCGACCTTCCAGCGCGAGTATCAGAAGCTGGCCCGGCTATGTGCCACGGAAGGCGTCGATCATGTCGGATACCTAACCCGTCTTGCCGAGCGGGAGATGATCGAACGGGACCGCCGCAAGGTCGAGCGCCGCATCAAGGCGGCCAGGTCCCCGGTCGTTAAAAGCCTCGACAGTTTCGACTTCGCCGCCATCCCCAAGCTCAACAAGATGCGGGTGCTGGAACTGGCGCGCTGCGAATGGATCGATCGTCGAGAGAACGTTATCGCGCTCGGACCTAGCGGCACGGGCAAGACACATGTCGCGCTCGGTCTTGGCCTGGCCGCTTGCCAGAGGGGTCTGTCGGTCGGCTTCACCACCGCCGCCACTCTGATCACCAGCAATCTGCCTTTCGACGAATGGACGGAAACCTTGGGATCCGAGCGTCTGACCGGCGCGTTGCTCGATCGCATCACCCACCACGTCAACATCCTCGAGATGAACGGCGACAGCTATCGTCTCGCCCAAAGCCGCGCCCGCAAGGCCGGCGGACACCTCTCAAAAAATCGCCGCCCCCGCCTGAGATCCCCGCTCGGGCTACGCCCTCCCGGCGGTCTCAGGCGGCCGCCATAGTGGCCGACTTTTGCTCCCCCCAGTGGGCGGTTTTTACTCCGCCGTTAACGCAGCCTCTTGTTGCTGGCCATTGTCAAAGGACAAAGCGGAATACCTTTTACGCTTCTAAATCCAATCTGTATGATGTCCGTTGAACGGCTCGCAATCCCAAACGCAATGCCATGCCGCAATTCCGGTGCGAGGTCCGGGCAGGTGATAGCGCTCACACAATACCCCGCCGACATACTTACCTTTTAGTGGGTAACCCACTTATCTGTCGGTTCTTGTTGTAGTCGCAGTATCCATTATCTTGGTAGGCAGCACAACAGGAGCATCAGCATGAAAATCGGTATTATCGGAATTGGCTACATTGGCAGCACTCTCGCACGCAAGCTCGCATCGGCAGGACATGAGGTCAGCGTGGCGAACTCGAAGGGAGCCGACGCTGTCAGGCCGTTCGCCGACGAAATCGGAGCCACGGCGACGGACACGAAGGGCGCGATCTCCGGCACGGACGCGGTCATCCTTTCAATTCCGCTTCTCGCCATCGAAAACCTGCCGAAGGACCTTTTCAAGGACCTGCCCGCCAACGTCCCGGTCATCGATACTAGCAACTACTATCCGGGCCTGCGCGACCCGCAGATCGCCGACCTCGATGCGGGCGAGGTCGAGGGCGTCTGGGTCTCCAGACAGATCGGTCGCCCTATCATCAAGGCCTTCAATAACATCCTCTCCTATTCCCTGGCCGAGCTGGGTCAGCCCGAGGGAACGCCTGGTCGTCTGGCCGTGGCGGTTGCGGGAGACGCCGCCGCGAAGGAGATCGCCATGGCAATCGTAAACGAGGTCGGGTTCGACCCTGTCGACGGCGGGTCCCTCGCCGAATCCTGGAGGCAGCAACCGTTGACGCCTGGATACTGCTGCGACTTCGACGCCCCCACCATGCGCAAGGCACTCGACGCCGCAGTCGAGGGTGAAGCACACACAAGGTGGCCCGTGTTCAAGAGCAAGATGGCAACGCTAGGGCCGGACGCGACCCACGAGGACCGCGTGGCGATGAACCGTTCGTTTGCACCGCTTCAATAAAGCAACAGCGGCCTATCTTCGATCTGCAACATGATGGGGTCGTGTTGCAGATCGGCGCGCTCAACGGAAAGCAACAAACCCAGCAATTTGAGATGTGCAACACACTTTCCATCGTCCAGTAGGGCATAAGCGCGGCTGGACAGAACATCCCATCCACTCACTCACCCAGCTACAAAGCCGAAACCGCACTCTTTGGAACATTGCTTCAATGTATCTCGCGTCGGCGGGCGCCGTACCGACTGTATTAGGCCTGTTCACCCCGATGCCAAAGACGGATCCTCACTTAACGTTTGGGAGATGGTTATTGAGGAACACGTTACCCTTGGTCAGTACTGCTTCCGCATCCAGCGATTAGTCGTGCTCAAGGATGAACCACTTTGCGCTGCCCTGTTTGGCTGCGGGCAGGATCGTCTTCCAGTCGAGCGTGCCGGTGCCGATCCAGCGTTTCCACAGCCGAAACACCTGCGCGGTTAAGAATAGCAAACTGTTCCTCCAGCGTCCCGGAACTGCGCAGCGTGTACATCTGCGCGGCGATTGGCAGTGTTTTGCTGTCATCAGCGGAAACTGGGTGTCAATCGGCGCGGAATGTTGGGTCTGACTCATTCTCGATGATGTTTGGGATTCTACTGGCCTGGTTTCCGAAGGAGAATCAGCACCATGCGAGCCCATTTTCGGCTTTCCGATCTGATCCCTGCCGAATTGAACGTGGAGGCAGTGCATCACAGACCCGACGTGATCGTGGTCGCGGCATGTGGTCAGTCCGGAGGTTGTAGGTGCCCCGAATGCGGTACGACCTCCCATCGTGTTCATAGTCGCTATCCTCGGATAATTGCCGATCTGCCGTGTGCGGGTCGAAGGATCGAACTGCATCTGACTGTCCGACGCTTCGTCTGTGCTGCCGACGAATGCCGCCGAAAGATTTTCGCAGAGCGTTTCGGTAATGATATCGTCCGGCCCATGGCCCGCCGGACAGCACGCCTAGACACGTTGGTTCACCATCTCGCTTTAGCATTGGGTGGTCGCCCGGCAGCACGGTTCGCAGATCGTCTCGGGTTTCCGGTTAGCAATGACACGCTGCTTCGAACCATTCGCCGATATGATCGCCCACCGCCACCGCCGCCAAGCGTTATCAGCATTGATGACTGGGCGTGGCGTCGCAACCATCGATATGGCACGATCATCTGCGACCTTGAACGGCGAAAGGCGATCGCCTTGCTGCCCGACCGAGAACCGGCGACTGCCAAGGCCTGGCTGGTCCAGCATCCCCAGATCGAGATCGTCGCACGAGACCGCGGTGGCGGATACGCGCAGGCCGCCACACAGGCCCTGCCATATGCCAATCAAGTCGCCGACCGCTGGCATCTGATGGAGAACGCTAGCCATGCCTTTCTCGACGCAGTGCGCAGGTCGATGCGGCAGGTCCGCATCGCAGTTGGCACAGCAACCGTAAATCCGAAGCTTCTGACTGCGGCCGAGCGTTTGCAGTATGAGGGATATCTGCGACGAGAAGAGGCAAACGCTATCATTCGTGGGCTCGTCGGCGAAGGCTTATCCATCAAAGAAATCGTGCGCAGAACCGGGCACAGCAGAAAGTTGGTTCGCAGCGTCGTTCGTGGTCAACGGACCGACATCTTTCGAGTCCGGCAAACGTCACTCGAACCACATCCGCCGTGGCTCGAAGCGCAATGGGATGCCGGATTACGGAACGGCGCTGAACTGTGGCGTCGGCTTCGGCTGGCTGGGTTTGGCGGCGGTCTCCGCGTTGTCACTGAATGGGCAACACGACGAAGGCGGGCCGAAAAGGCCGAGAACGGGCTCGGCCACGCGCCGGCGGCACGCACCATCGTCCGCCTGATGACCCTTGAACGCAACAATTTGACCAAGGCTCAAACGATGACGGTTGCCGCAATCGAGGAGCGACTACCAGACCTCGTCGAGGCCCGAGATGTCGTGGAGAGCTTTCACGAGATGCTACGGCGCAAGTCTAAAGATGATCTGGACACGTGGCTCGCCCGCGCAGCAACAAGCTTGGTCGCATCATTCGCCAACGGCGTTATCCGCGACAGGGCAGCGGTTCAGAATGCAATAACTCAATCTGGTCGAACGGCCAGACAGAGGGCCAGATCACCAAGCTGAAACTCATCAAACGCCAGATGTACGGGCGCGGGAAACTCGATTTGCTTGAGGCACGTATCGTCGGAGCACCCTGATGTCATCGAGATTACGTCAGACCCAATATTCCACGCCGAAACACAGCGAGATCGTTAATTATGCCCCCGCCCCGTATAGAAGACCTGTCGATTCTCCCGATTCCACTCGCCCACCCGCAACGCCATTTCGAGCATACGATTTGCGAAGCCCCACTCATTGTCGTACCAACCGAAAATTCTCAGCAATCCGCCAGTGGAGGACATCGAAAGCTCTGGCCCGCTCACAATCAGCGACTCTGGACGTCCGCGCAAATCCACAGAAACCAGCGGTTTCTCGATCCAACCAAGTACAGATGATCTCTCGCAAAGGTCCTGGAGAATATCTCTTACGTTCCCGATATCCGTTTGCGCCCGTAGAGCAACAGTGAGGTCGATTGCCGAAACACTTGCCGTGGGCACGCGAAGGGCACGCGCTTCTATAAGCCCGGCAAGTTGAGGAAGAACTTCACCTAACAGAAGATGAGCGCTGGTCGTTGTCGGCACCATGGACAATGCCGCCGCTCTGCTACGCGCCGGATCGCCCCTTGGCTGATCTACGGTAGGCTGACTTCCGGTATAACAATGGACCGTCGTCAGGTGTCCACCAACCACACCAAACTGCTCATCAACGATCCGAAGCAGAGGAGCAATCGCGTTCGTCGTACACGAACCATTCGAGACAATATGCTCGCCGCGATAGGTCTCGTCATTTGCACCCATCACAAGGGTAACATCGGCCCCTTTCGCCGGCCCTGATATGACGACGCGGCGCGCGCCTGCCGCCAATGAAGAGCGCGAGAACGCCAGTGCGTCGCGGTGCCCCGTACATTCGAGAACGACATCCACGCCTGATAAATCCACGGCGCCGAGGTCTTGGTGGTGGTGAAATGGAATGGCGCGACCGTCGATTACGAGGCAACCTCCCTCTATTTCCACACGCCCGGCCCAAGGTCCGAATACACTGTCAAACTCGAAAAGATACGCCAAGGTTTCGAGGGAGGCGACATCGTTGATCAATGCAATGTCGAAATCATCGCACCTTACAGCCAGACGCAAAATTGACCGTCCGATGCGGCCAAAACCGTTTATCGCGACTCTCATATGAACAGACCTTGCATCGTGGGTTTCAAGATCGAAATTGCAGCACGGTAATGCCAGTTTCCGAAGTTCTGCGGCCTCCGATCAACCTGAATAGACCTATGCACATCGCTATTCTTCCCGGCTGACAGTTACTCCGGCGACTAAAAATCCACGACAACGGCAACACCTTTTTGAACAGCCAGATCGACCGCTTTCGACGCCACGGCCAGGTCCTGAAGCCCGACGCCGGTCCCGTCAAAGACTGTAATCTCATCAGTGTTTGAGCGACCCGGATGAGCGCCGTTGATAACCGCCCCGATCTCGATGATCCTGTCGGGAGAGATCAATCCCCTGGCGACCGGATGCTGCGCTTCTCCGATCGTAACCGATTGCGCGATCTCATCGCTGAAGACGGTCGCCGCCGCCAGCAGTTCGGCCTCTACTTCCTGTTTCCCCTTGGTATCCGTACCCATGCAGGCAAGATGAGTTCCCGGGCGAATTTGCGTCGCCTTCAGGATCGGCGCGAAAGACGAAGTGATCGTGATAATGACGTCGGCTTCCGCGCCCAGTCGATCAAGGTCGACTGCCTCGAACGGAACGGCATGTTCGGCAGCGATCTTGGCGAGACGGTCGAGCGCCTCGGGATAAATGTTCCATCCAACGACCTTCTCGAAAGGGCGTTGCTCGAGGGCAGCCCGAAGTTGGAAGGTAGACTGATGGCCCGCCCCGACCATGCCAAGCACTTTGGCGTCACGCCGCGCCAGATATTTGATCGACACTGCGGAGGCAGCTGCCGTGCGCAACGCTGTCAACAGGTTGCCGCCGACAACGGCCCGACATTTGCCGGTATCCGCATCGAAAAGGAATATGGTCGACTGATGGTTCGTCAGCCCTTTTTCCATGTTGTTGGGCCAGAAGCCGCCGGACTTCAGGCCAAGGGCTAGACTTTCCCGATCAAAACCCGATTTGAAGCCGTAAAGCGCGTCGGCATGCCCGATGGCTTCGCGGATCACCGGGAAGTTGTAGGCGGATTTCTGCGCCATCGATGCGAAGACCCGCTCCACTGCAGTAAAGCAATCCGACGCAGAAACGAGGCTTTCGATCTCGTGTTCGGGGACAATGATCATGAAATTACTCCCGCCTGGATAGCGCGCCGGGGACACCAGATGGCCCCGGCGGTGAATTCTATCCGTTGCTATCGCCTGTTCTAGTAGGCCTTGCCGCGCGCCGAGACCGGCCACAGGGTCTCGACCTTGCCATTGCGCACCCCGACATACCAGTCGTGAACATTGCAGGTCGGATCGCAGTGGCCGGGTACGAGACGCAGTTTCTCATTGATCTTGAGAACCCCGTTCATATCCTCCACCACGCCATGCTCGTCGGAGCATTTGACGTATTTGACATCGTCGCGACCATAGACAAACGGAAGACCGCTATCGACAGATTGCGCCTTGAGGCCGGCATCAACAACGGCGATATGCGGCTTTGCGTGGCTCATCACCGAGGTCAGGATGAACAGGGCGTTTTCCCACTCTCCCTGGTCGATCCGCTTGCCGTCCTTGTCGTGAATACGGCCATAGTCTGCATCCATGAAGGCGTATGAGCCGCATTGAAGCTCATTGTAAACACCGGAGTTGGACTCGAAATAATACGAGCCGGTGCCGCCGCCCGAGACCAGTTCCGGGTGAAGCCCTTCGGCCTTGAGGGCCTCGACAGCCTCCGTCACCTGGGAAATCGCCGCATCGAGCTTGGCCTTGCGGTCTTCAAAGCTGTTCATATGCTGCATCGCGCCCTGATAGGCCTGGATGCCCGTGAATTTCAAGCCCACTGCTGCGTCGATCGCCTTGGCTATCTCCACCACCTCGGACGCCGCCTTTACGCCGCAGCGCCCGGCGCCGCAGTCGATTTCGACGAGGCATTCGAGGGTCGCGCCGTGCTTTTGCGCCGCGGCCGACAGATCATCGACATTGGCGAGATCATCGACGCAGACGATGATCCGGCTGCCGAACTTAGGCAAACGCGCCAGACGGTCGATCTTGGCCGGGTCGCGGACCTGGTTCGATACGAGGACGTCCTTGATACCGCCACGCACAAAGACCTCGGCCTCCGAGACCTTCTGGCAGCATACGCCAATCGCGCCGCCGAGCTTTTCCTGAAGCTTCAGAACGTCGACGGACTTGTGCATTTTGCCATGGGCGCGGTGGCGCATGCCGTGGGCCTTGGCATAGTCTCCCATCTTCTTGATGTTGCGCTCCAAGGCGTCGAGGTCGAGGATCAGGCAGGGCGTCTGAATGTCCTTTTCATCCATGCCCGGAAAGGCAGGGACATCGTATCCGACTTCTAGGCCGGCGAATTCTGTATGGGCGTTCATGGTTCTCTCTTCAGTTCCAGGGCAGCTTGTCGAGATCGACGTTACCGCCGGTGATGATGACGCCGACACGCTTGCCGGCAAATGCTTCGCGATTCTTCAGAATGGTTGCCAAGGGCACGGCGCTGGACGGTTCCAGCACCACACGCAGGTGCTTCCAGGCGAGCTTCATCGCATCGATGATCTCCTGATCGGAGGCGGTATAGATCTCGGAGACGTGGTTCGACACGAAATGCCAGGTGAGATCTTTCAGCGGCACAAGTAGCCCATCCGCGACGGTCTTCGGCGCATCGTCGGCGATGATGTAACCCGCCTTGAAGCTGCGATAGGCGTCGTCGGCCTGCTCAGGTTCGGCCGCAATCACCTTCGTCTCGGGCGCCAGCTTCGACAGAGTAAGGCAGGTCCCCGAGATCATGCCGCCACCGCCGATCGGGGCTACGACCACTTCCAGTCCATCTGCCTGTTCCATGAATTCTTTCGAACAGGTTCCCTGACCGGCAATCACACGGGGATCATTATAAGGGTGGACGAAATCTCCTCCAGTTTCGGCTTGTACCTTCGCGAAAGTCTCTTCCCGCGATGAGGTGGAAGGCTCACACTCGGTGATCTTGCCGCCATAACGGCGCACCGTGTCCTTTTTGGCCTGAGGTGCCGTGCGGGGCATGACCACATTACAGGGGATACCACGCAGCATCGCCGCATAGGACAGGCACGAGGCATGATTGCCAGAAGAATGCGTGGCCACGCCATTTGCTGTACGTGCTTCGTCCAACCCGAATACGGCATTGGCGGCACCGCGTACCTTGAAGGCACCAGGCTCCTGGAAATTTTCGCATTTGAAAAACAGCTGAGCGCCGCTGAGATCGTTAAGATAATCCGACTGTCGGATCGGCGTGAGCCGGATATGAGGCTTTATCCGCTCATGGGCAGCGAGCATGTCATCATAATCGGGAATATACATTTCTGTATCGCTCATCACGCGGCCTTTCTCTGAGCATTGCCTGCGCTCTGGCGATAATACTGCTGGGCGGCGGCAACGCCTGAACCGAGAGTGACCGGCAGCCCGAGGTCCGCCATCACCATCTCGGCGGTGGCGATACCGGACAGCGCCATGACGTCGGTCAGGCTGCCCAGATGACCGATACGGAACACTTTCCCCGCAACATCGCCAAGGCCCGTTCCGAAAGCAACGCCATACGTGTTGAGCGCGTGAGCGACGATCTTGTTGGCATCGAACCCTTCTGGCGTTCGGATGGCGCTGACGCTGTCCGAATAGAGTTCGGGACGGGCGGCGCAAAGCTTCAGCCCCCAGGCGGAAACAGCGCGACGGACACCTTCGGCAATCCGATGGTGCCGGGCAAAGACGTTTTCGAGCCCTTCATCCAGCAGCATGTCGGTCGCCACCTTCAACCCGTTCAGCAGACCGACCGGAGGTGTATAGGGATATCCATTTGCAGCATAACCCTTGGCCATGTCACGGACATCGAAGAAGGTTCGCGGCAGTCTGGCGGAACCGGTCGCTGCCAGAGCCTTTTGGGAGAAACCAACGATTGCGAGGCCAGGTGGAAGCATGAAGCCTTTCTGGGATCCCGTGACGGCGACATCGACACCCCATTCGTCCATCCGAAAGTCATAGCAGGCGATCGAGCTCACACCATCGACGAAGAGCAGGGCTGGATGTTTTGCATTGTCGAGCACACGGCGCACGGCTGCAATATCAGAACGAACGCCCGTTGCCGTTTCGTTGTGTGTGGCAAGCACAACCTTGATTTCGTGACCTTTGTCCGCCGTCAAAATTTCTTCAAAAGTGTCTGCGGGCACGCCTTCGCCCCATTCTTGCATCACGACCTGAACGTCGAGGCCGTGGCGTTGGCACATGTCGATCCAGCGATGGCTGAACATGCCGTTGCGCGTCGCCAGGACCTTATCCCCTGCCGACAGGGTATTCGTAATCGCGGTCTCCCAACCACCGGTACCGGTGGAAGGAAACACGAAAACTTCAGCCTTGGAGGTCTTGAGGATCGCTTTGACGCCTTCAAGCGCAGGATGAAGGATATTGCCAAAAAGCGGACTACGGTGATCAATGGTCGGCATATCGACGGCTTTACGGAGCACCTCGGGGATGTTCGTCGGGCCGGGAATGAAAATAGGATTCTGGGTGCTCATGGCTACTCCTCCTTGTTCAACAAGAAAGTTACCACGGACGTCTCATTTAGTAAATTTTTTTGAAATGATTTTTCATTTTTTCAAAAAAATAGAAATAGCTGTTTAAAAACATAGCATTGTATTTTTTCATTATTCCTAAGTTGATTTTGCTATTATTTTTTCTACCCTAAAGCCATGCAGCAAACGGTCAGAAAACGAGGACGCCCAAAGGGTGCCAAGCCAACTCAGCCAGCGGCGAGCATTCAGGCTCTCGCCCGGGCGCTTGATGTACTCGAGGCGCTGGCGTCCCACGATGGCGTTACTCTCACGGAATTGTCCAATTACCTCAATCAGTCCCCGGCAACTCTTCACCGCATACTCGCAACGCTTGAAAACCGGAGATACGTTGAAAGCAACACGGAACGGCAAGAGTGGTTTGTTGGACCGGAAGCCTTTCGCCTGGGCTCCGCTTTCTTGCGCAGAACGAATATCGTCGAACGAAGTCGGCCGGTGATGCGCGATCTTATGGCCCGGACAGGAGAGACCTCCAATCTTGGCATCGAACGAGATGGCGACGTATTGTTTATAAGTCAGGTGGAAACGCACGACACAATCCGTGCATTTTTCCCTCCCGGCACCCGCTCCCCCCTGCATGCGTCAGGAATAGGAAAAGCGCTTCTCAGCGCTTTCGACGACAATAGGCTGGAAGCGTTCCTTAAAACCGCGACGTTCACCCGCTTCACTGATAAGACTATCGCGAACATCAAAGAATTGCGCGAATCAATTCAGCAAACGCGCCGTCTTGGCTATTCCTTCGACGACGAAGAGAGAACCATAGGCATGCGCTGCGTTGCAGCTTCTATTGTGAACAGTTATGGCGAGGCCGTGGCGGGAATTTCCGTTTCCGGTCCAACAATACGTATGCCGGACAAAAGGGTCCGAGAGATCGGCCAACTGGTTTCGGACGCTGCGAACGAAATATCGCGGCAACTCGGATCTCCGCTGCTCAGCCTTCCTCGCCACAGAGACTGATGGGAGCAAACCGCCCTGTCATTCAACCCCAACGCCGGTTCGGCACAAAAGGGTCGACGCCGGAGCGCGAATGGGTGATCCGCCTCCCGGCCTTTACCGTCGGGCGGCGCAATAGAAATTAGAAGGTAGGTGGCAAACATGAATGGGAACGCACCAAGCAGACCAGAAAGAGCGGCGGACACCGTGGCGAGACATATTGAGACCCTTATTCTCGAAGGCTCTTTACGCCCTGGTGTGCCACTGCTCCCCGAGCGAGAACTGGCGCTGAAGCTTAACGTTTCGCGGCCAACACTTCGTGACGCATTAAAATCTCTCGAAGAGCGAGGCTTCCTGACAAGCATGGAAGGAAAAGGCGTGAAGGTGGCCCAGATCGGTGCGACAACTATTACGGATCCATTGATAGCGATGCTCTCTGAGCGCAGCGAAGTCGCGGACGACTACCTCGAGTTCCGGGACGTGGTAGAAAGCTCAGCTGCCGCGCTGGCGGCACAACGAGCAAACGAACCAGAGATTCAACGTATTAGAGAATGCGTGCTGAAGATCGAAGCGGCGCACAAAGCCAACAACCCAATCGAGGAGGCGGATGCCGACGCGGAGATGCACATCGCAATCTACGAAGCTAGCCACAATCTGGTAATTCTCCAGATCATGCGTGCACTCTCCGAAAACCTCAGAACCGACGTTCTGCATAATAGACGGCGCCTTTTCGCGATCCCCTATGTCCGGGACCTCCTGCGCGATCAACATATCGCTATTGCGCAAGCAATTATCGACAGAAAGCCTCAGGCAGCCCAATCCGCCGCACATGAACACCTCAGCTACCTAAGACAGGCGTCCAGAGAAATTCGAGAGGCGGAAGAAAAACTCGAGATTTCCCTTCGTCGTCTTGAAAGTGGTGGCCTCAGCACTTCGAAAAGCTGAGGCTGTCTGAGGCGATTTTCATCGAATTTCGTTCGCGGACAAGGTTGGCTGGTTGTTGCAGGTTGCTCTCTATCCGCTCAAAAGAAGGGAACTCAAAACTCGAAATAATGACTACCGGAAACGAAGATGCCCGGAGTTGAGTTGATCAAGTTTCGTTAATCCCATCAACTTCATGTCGCGCTCAATCTCAGCTTTTAGATTTGAAAGTGTTTTTTCCACACCAAGCTGACCACCCGCGGCCAGCGCGTAGAGATAGAGATGACCACCCGAGCAGGCAGTAGCACCGGCAGCCATGGCCTTCAGTACGTGTGTCCCCCGACGGATCCCCCCGTCACAAATAATTTCAATTTGCCCGCCGACAGCATCGGCGATCTCCGAGATTTGGTCAAACGGCGCACGGGACCCGTCGAGTTGGCGACCGGCATGATTTGAAATCATGATGGCCGTCGCACCTATGTCCACGGCACGTTTGGCGTCTTCGACACTCATCACACCTTTTAGGCAAAAATGACCGCCCCAACGCTCCCTCACCTGTTCAGCGTCTTTCCAGCTCATCGATTGGTCGAGCATCGTTGAAAAATACTCCCCCACCGAAATGGCAATGTTGGTGCCTTGACTAACGTGACCGTCAAGCTGGGGCAGGCTGAATTTTTCCTTCGTCAGATGGTTCCATGTCCATCTGGGTTTCATCGCAAAGCTTGCGAGGCTGGAAAGCGTCAGTTTTGGAGGGGATGTAAATCCAGTGCGCAAATCGCGTTCACGGTTTCCTCCAGTGATGGTATCGACGGTCAAAGCGATAGCATCGAATTTTGCCTCACGGCACCGTTCTACCATGCTCCAGGTCAGTTCACGATCCTTGTGAAAATAAAGCTGGAACATCTTTGGAGTCTGAATTGTCTTTCCGATCTCCTCGACACTCACTGTGCCAAGTGACGAAACACCGAAGAAGGTGCCAAATTTTTCTGCCGCTCGGGCTACCGCCCGCTCGCCGTCGTGATGAAACAGGCGCTGGAGCGCCGTCGGTGAAAGAAACAGCGGTAAATCCAGCTTTTTGCCCATGACCGTGACGGACATGTCTACAGTCTCCACTCCAGCCAACACGTTTGGTACCAAATCGCAGGTCGCAAACGCCTCGGTGTTGCGGCGGTATGTAATCTCATCGTCGGCCGCGCCGTCGATATAGTGAAAAATTGGAGCGGGAAGGCGCCTTTTGGCAAGCAAACGAAAATCGTCGACATTTCTGCAACGGGCAATGGCTCTGGACACTGAATTTCCTACCTTTCGGATAAAAACAAATGCTCCGGCAATCACCCCGACAGCACAGCGCCTAACCCTCTGCCGTCCCCTTAGAGATCAGCCCGTGGCTTATGGTGCTGATCTTTGGTAAATTAATTTTACCACAAATGTCAATCGGTAAAATATATGTCAATGTAAGGTTGACTGAGATAGAACTGATAGCTGAGCCCTAGCGAAAAAACGCAAAGACACTGTGCTTCTGGGCTGGTGGTAGACTTGCAGCAAACGATCTTTTCAAGGAAGTTTGCCGGGCTAATCCAGGCACTGCCCGTCAACCCTGTGCATCAAGTGAACCGAAGGTGATGTCTGGATTTCCTCCATAATCACCCCCGGAATTGATCAAAATACGAAGCAGATTGGAAATTCTTGCCTCCCGGCAAGTTAATCCACCTCTGCTATAGCCTCAATTTCAACTGCCATCCCCGACGGAAGGGCATTGGTTCCGAATGAGATGCGAGCATGTTTGCCGGCGTGCCCAAGAACATCACAAATTAAGTCTGAGGCTGCGTTCAGTACGCGGGCTTGCTCCTCAAAATCATCGGCGCAGCGGACAAGGCCGCCGACACGAACCATTCTGACAATTCTGCCGAGATCCCCTTCGCATGCATGTTTGAGTTGTCCCAAAACATTGAGTGCGCAGAGACGTGCTGCGGCTTGACCGTCCTCGACGGACAGATCGTGGCCAACGGTGCCCTTATAGAGCAATTGGCCGTTCTGCCGAGGCCCCTGCCCCGCGACGAAGACGAGCGAACCGGTTCGGACATAGGATAAATAGTTGCCCTGGGGAGGATTGACCTTGGGAATTTCAATTCCGAGGCCTGACAACCGGTCTTCAATTGTGCTCATTTGACCATTCATTTCAGCTGCCGCCAGTCCCCGCTATCCCCTTTCCATCCTGTCACCCTGCCTGCAAGTCTCTCCAGGGTATTACGAAGTGTATTGACAAGCCCTTCCCACTCCTGCGCGGAAATGCCGTCTACGGCCGGCTCCGGCCCCATGAACATGCCGTCTACGCCACCGAAGGAGACACATTGCTCGATACACCGGCGTTCAAGCTCGCCGTCGTGAAACACCGACGGCTTTTCGAGCAGGGCTGAAAGCGCCGCCACAAGACCGGTCGCCCCCCAATTGGAGACATTGGAGACGATAAGATGATCTGCGGCAGTAGCCGCGGCGACGCCCCCTCTCCCTGGATGGCCGCTATCCCTCGCCTTCGGCGAGAACTCTTTCAACTCCTCCGCGATGACCCCCATGCCCAATTCGTTGCCGCCATCACCAATACCAATGAATGGTACGCCTTGTTCTTTTGCACGCAGGAAGAATTGGTCGAGATCGGCCACGAGTTTATCAAGCGGCCTGCCCCCAAGACCATGGTAGAGGCCTCTATCATTGCGACCTGGACGTTCGATGGAGAGCACCAGTGAAGGTCTCATAACATCGAGGAGTTCGTCCGTTATTGCTTTGCAACCCGCATCGTCTTTCGGGACGCTGCGAATATAGACCGGACGAATAAAATCGATCGGCTTTATCTTGCCGTCTTCAGGGAAGGGCAAGGGTGCAAGACCCGCACCGCGGCACGTCCCTTCCATCATTCCGACCCAATCATTGTCGGTGAGGATCACACTCTCAACGCCCAGGCCGAGAAATAAGGCCCGAGCGATGAATGCCGCTCCTACCGGACCATCAGTTTCGGGCACACCCGCTCCTTCTGGAAACCCCGTCGCAATGACGACTGGCCCGCCATGGTCACGCACTCGCTCAACGATAAGCTTTGCGGCCGACATACAGGCGAAGCCGGGCTGTCGTTTCTGCAGGGCTTCATAAATCTTTCCGATGAGCCCCACCCCCGTGAGGTCAAGTGTCATGAAGTGTTCGATGGTTTGAGCAATATTCTTGCCCTTAGCGCTTTCCAGATCGAGCATTATCGGTGTCCCGGGCAGGTGTTACAGAATGTATGAAGCAAATTTTTCGGCATCGACGTTTCCGCCGCTGAGAAGGATTGCAACCTTCTTTTTCTTGACATCGAGTTTGCGAGCGAGAATGGCTGCCAAGGCGACTGCGCCACCGGGTTCAACCACGAGCTTCAACTCCCGATATGCAAATCTGATTGCCTCAATGACCTCGTCGTTCGATACCGACAAGCCACCCGCCAGATGAGATCTGCAGATAGGATAGGTGAGATCGCCTGGAAGCGGCACTAAAAGAGCATCACAGATAGAATTCCCGGTCGCTGGCGCTTTCTGGCGGGTCCCACTTGCGAGCGAGAGGGCCATTCCATCGAAATTGTCAGGCTCTACACTGAAAATAGACGCCTGCTGCATGATTGTGTGGACGCCACAGGCGGCACCGGCGACAAGCCCACCGCCCGAACATGGGAACAGTGCAAGATCCAATTCGTAGTCTCGATCTTGAACCTGCTCTGCTATCTCCTGCCCCAACGTCGCCTGTCCGGTGATGACATAAGGGTCGTCATACGGAGGCACGATCACAGCGCCGGTTTCTAAAGCAATCTTCGCACCGATTTCTTCTCGTACTTCCTTCGTTTTGTCGTAGAGACGTACGGTTGCACCGTTAGCCCGGACACCATCGATTTTTGTTCTCGGTGCCTCCTGCGGCATAAGCACAGTCGCCTTTATGCCGAGTGCTTTCGCCACATAGGAAATGGCGAGTCCATGGTTGCCCGACGACCAAGCGACGATACCACCTTCGCGCTCTGCCGGGCTGAGTTGCAAAGCCCTGTTGAGCGCCCCCCGAAGTTTGAAGGATCCCGACCGTTGCAGGTTCTCCGGCTTAATGAAGACCTTGGCGTCTGTCAGCCGGTTAAGAACTTCACTCTCGAGTATTGGTGTGCGAACCGCATATTCTGCAATTCGCGCTCGCGCTTCTGCGATTTCGGTGGCGGTTGGTCTAAAGTCTTTGGAGGGCGAGGTATTCAGCAAGTCAATCTCCCAAGGCGTTATGGGAGGATTAAATCGCGGGAACGTATAGAAGTGAAATTATATTATTCGATCAATTTTCATTAGAGAATTGAATACACAATCCGTTCATAGCTCCGTTGCCGATGCAACATCCAGAGCGATACCAGCGAGTTGTTCAAATACCTCTCCACGCACACCGTTCTGAAAATAGGCATAAAAGCTCAGTGGCTGCAATTCGATGTCGCTTTGCAGAACTTTCATTTTAGCCAGCCCCTGATCGCTCAATGCCCCCTCCGCGACAAGGGCGACGCCCAAACCGTCCAGCGCCATTTTCTCGATCGTGGAAATTGACGAGTTCGTAAAAATGCGCGGGATGCGGCCAATCTCCCTGAAGATGATCTCTCTCAGATAGGTATAGGGATATGTGTTTCGTGGATAAGTGATAATCGGTGTCATCGGCATTGAATCGACCGAGAAAACATCTGTCGACACCAGATCAGGGATTGCATAAAACTTAAGGGCGTAATCGCGTAGCTTTAGACAACTGAAGCCCTCCACGATCGTTGGTCCCAGCATCAACGCCATATCAATTTCACCGCTGCGAAGAGCGTTTAACATCGATGGTGTCACGTCCACCGTCATGTCGATATCAAGCCGAGGAAAATGGCGGGCGGCTTGTTCAAGGAATGTCGCGAGCCAGGTTTGCACGATCGTTTCCGAGACCCCAAGCCTCACGGTACCTTCGAAACGATTGCTCAGTTCGAGATCACGCTCCATCGCTTCAACGTGCCGCAGTAGTAATTCCGAATGCCCAAAAAGAATACGGCCAACAGCAGTGAGCGCTATGGGTTTTGCGGAGCGATCGAAAAGTGCTGCCCCTATCAAGCCCTCCATCGCCGCAATTCGCTGGGAGATCGTTGGTTGCGTCGTGTGAAGCTTATCTGCGGCGCGGGAAAAACTCCGCAGATGCGCGGTCCAGTAAAAGACTTCGAGACTTCGAAAGCTGAACATGCCTAGCGCTACCCTGCCTGATCACAGATCGTCTGCGAATGTTATTCCACTAAGATCGTATATTACTTCTCGTCCCTGGTTCGTCATCAAAAATGCTTAAGCCCCGACGTCAGCCGGTGCTTCCAAAATCAAACCCGGGACGGGTGAGACGATAATGGTCAAAGACCGAAGATGTCCTTGCATCTAAGTGGCAACTTTTATGCGCTCCCGGGGAAGATTTGACTGAGTGGAGGGCGTTGAGAAATGTGGAAAAGAACCGGGGACAGGTTGCCGCCCTCACCGAACTCACGTGATTTCCTCGAACATAAGATCAACGACGTCCACGACTTTAATCTGGTCAGCCAGGCCAAGGTTATTCACCGCCGCAGTATACATGACCTTGTCTTTCGGACAAGAAACAACAAAACGCTGAATCTCGCCGAGTGCAATCGCCTCCTTGATACGGTTTTCACTCGGTCGTTCCGTAAAATCGCTGTCATCCATCCAAAAGCGGCCGCCACCGGCACCGCAACAAAAGCTGTTCTCGCGATTTCGCGGCATCTCCAGAAGATCATACCCCGCAGCGGTAATGAGCGCGCGAGGAGCATCGTAATCACCGTTGTAGCGGCCGAGATAACATGGATCGTGATAGGTTACCTTGGTTTTATCGGCATTTTTTGGAGGAGAAAGGCGCCCGTCCGTTACCGCCGCCAAAAGGACCGACGCATGGTGATGAACCTCGAAATTTCCACCGAGGGACGGGTATTCGTTCCTGAGCGCATTCAAACTGTGCGGATCCGAAGTAACAATCCTGTTGAATTGCGCCTCCGACAAGGCGGCGATGTTGTTGGATGCCAAAGCACGAAACGTACCCTCTTCTCCGGCGCGTCTCACGTCATTTCCCGAATTACTCTCTCCATCATAAAGAATGCCATAATTCAGTCCGGCGCGATGAAATAGCTCGGCCAAACGGCGCGTCGTCTCCAGGGCGCGGGGATCAAACGCAGCAACGTCTCCGACAAACCAGAGCCAGTCGACCGGTTGATCCCGGGCATCGGGTATCCGAAAGGCAAGATCTTTAGTCCACTTTGCCCGGCTCTTGCCGGGTTTACCAAAGGAATTGCCGGTCTTTTGAAGATTGGTAAATGCCGCAGCCAACTTGGGTTCGACCGCAGCGTTCTCCACAAGCATTCGCCGCAGATCGACGATCTTGGGAAGATGCTCTATGTGGATGGGACATTCATCCACGCAGGCACGACAGGTCGTACAGGCCCAGAGTGCACTTTCCGAAATTCCCGCCTCGTATCGGACTTCTCCCTCCCCTAAACTTTGATCGCGCAATGTCATGATCAAAAGCTTTGGGCTAAGGTCCGAACCACTGGCCGCGGCGGGACAGACGGCCTGACATCGACCACATTCGGTGCACGCCAGAACGTCAAGCTTATCTTTCCAGGACAAGTCAATCTTGACTTCCGCGTCGTCTTTTAGAATGCGCTGGTTCGGCTTTGGCAACCAGCCCTTCGGCTCAAGGCTTCGGTAGAATATGTTAGGGCCAGCGAGAAGGATATGTCGATGCTTTGAGCCGGGGATATAAACGAGAAAACTCAGAATCGCGAAGATGTGCAACCATCGCGCCGCTTCAAGCACGATTTGACCGTATGGTGGCGATAAAGGAAAAAGCAGGGCTAGAAGCGAGGATATGGGATGGGACATAGAAAATGGTAGACCGTGGAGCACGCGCAGAGCGGCGAACTCCACCATCATCGACAGAATTATAGCCAAAACAAAGCCGTATATGAACAATGCGTCGCGTTCATTTGACCCGCGAAAACGACGCGGCTTTATCACGTATCTGTGCCAGGCCGCCAATCCGACCCCTGCCAAGACGGAGATGGCGGCAAATTCCTGCAAAGCACCGAACCAGCTAAGCGAAACGCTGGAGACTGCTTCGTCAAAAACGGGAAACAGCGCGCCGAATATGGACTGGAACGCGGCGGTAATGAGAAACAGGAATCCGAAAAAGATGAGCCCGTGCAGCAGGCCGGAAAGTGTGAACCGCCGCAATCGCTGGTGCAGGAAGATATCCTGCACCATTCCCAGGAGCCGCTCCCTACGGCGCTCGTTGCGCAAGGGTCCACCCGGAACCGCTATAGCCTTATAGAGCCGGAAGTACCTTGCAAACATCATGGCCGCAAATGCGGCAGTGGCGATCCAACCAGCGACCAGAAACATTGAACTATCCGTTCCGCTTGCGAAGAGCTTCGCCGAACGCATCCGCGAAGTCAAAAATGTCGCATGTTATTCCCAGGTCGGCCCGGCGGAATATAGGAGCTTTTTCGTCCGTATTGACTGCCACCACATATTCGGCGCCGACAATGCCCTCAAGATGCTCCACCGCACCGGAAATGCCCATCGACAAGTACAGCTCCGGCCGCACGGATTGTCCCGATTTGCCGACCTGACGATCCTTCGAAAGCCAGCCATTGTCGATAACCGGCCGACTTCCTGCAATTTCGGCACCCAGGAGGCTTGCCAACTCGCGGAAGGCACCCAGTTTTTCTTGGCTGCCTATACCTCGTCCAACACTTACGATACCGCGGGCGCTGGCGAGATCGAAAACCTCCAGATCCGGCGGAACGGGCGTCGCCAACATGGGAACGATGGTGGATTGGTCTGGGTCGGAGAGGACGCTTATTGCGGCGCGACTATCGAGCGGCTCGGCGGGTGGATAGGCGCCGACGAGAATGATAAGCGAGGCAGGGAGCGAACCTGTCGCTTTGCCCACGAGTTTGCCATCATACAGCAACACGTCGCAATTTATGCTGCCGCTGGCGATATCTGCATGCTGGACTCCGCTAATGCAGCATCCATCGCAGGCTGCTGCCGACACCGGTCCAAGTTCCACACCGGCAAGCGAATAGGACATCAGAACAAGATCGGGTGATAGCTGGCGAACAGCATTACGCACGGAAGCGGCCGCCAGAACCGGATTATAGTCCAAGGGAATGGACTGTGGTCGAGCGACGGAAGCGTAAGATACCATCTTCTCCAACGCCGTGTCGCTGCCGTAGAGAGGCAATATGGTAATTTCGGCCGCCGAGGCCAACGATCTCGCCAGCGAAATCAGCTCGAGCGTCCCACGTGCTACCGCATCGCCAGTTGTCTCGCCGATAATTAGAACTTGCGTCATCACTTTCACCTCAGATGTAGTTGCGCTCTTCAAGAATGGCCATCAGGCGGGCCGCCGCTTCTGCAGGGTCAGCGATCAACTCGATGCCCTCGACAGACTGAGGAAACTCCAGCTTCAAGCTGGGAACATTCGTGCGAAGCCGATCATTGGATACCGAAACCTTTTGATAGGAAGGGTTGGCCATCGCTTCACGTAGCTTGGAACCCGAAATGTAGCGGATCGGGCGGCTCGCTGCCTGTACACCGATGACTGCTTTTCCTGAAAACTCAATCCATGCCGAGTTCCCGCCACCGTATTCCTGGCGTATCCTCAGTCGTGAAGTATCCGGGACATTCACCTGTGTTGCACCTGCGATGACAGGAAGTTCCAAAGCTGCCGACAGATGTGCGGCAAGGCCTCCGAAGGGATCATCCACCTTCTGATTTCCAACCAGGATCACGTCAAATTGCTGGTCGCTTAGCCAATCGGCAATGAGCTGAGCGGTTGCAGCCGACGAAAGAGCCTGGGCTTGTTCAATCCCGAGATCCAGTTCAACCACGTCATCCGCACCCTTGGCCAGAGCTGACCGCAGAAGGCGTTCTACCCCTTCGTCCGACAGTGCTACCGCGGAGACTGTGGCGCCAGTCGCTTCCTTGACGACGAGCGCCTCTTCGAGGGCCTGCTCGTCTGTCTCGTTGGCCTGGGTGTCGGTCCACTCCCGATCAACATCGGTTCCGTCCTCGTTAAGATCCACACCCTCACTGAGATTGGGCACCAAACGCATCAATACGGCGATTTTCATTGCTCTAAACCTTCTTGCAACTCGTCAGGGAGTGAAACGACAGATGGTGCCGCGGGCGATAACGCCAGCCAGCATTTCCCGTGTTGGTATCTCGGTTGGGTCGTTCTGTTCGCGCTCTACCCTTTCCTGGCCCGGATAGCCGATTACATTGCGAATATCGGGGGTCATCAGGTAGGCGGCAGAGAGCACAAGTCCGATCGCGCGCATCGCGGCGGGATCCTGGTTGTGCAAGTGGTTCACTGCCTGGAGCGGCCCCATATCTGCGGAGGCGGCAAGCCCTTTTCGAAGGTCGTCCAGCAGGTCGGGCCGGTAATTCAGGACCCGTTGAATGGTATTTTCGATGACCGGCGTGTCTTCCAGTCTCGGCAAGCTGTCGTAGGCCGGGATCAGAATATTACCAATTTGTACCAGTCGCGATGTTTCACCGGCGCTCAGAGGACCGGGATCGGAAGGATTGCTCATCGGTTCTCCAACTCTCTGCGCGTTTCAATTATTTTTCCCGCCTGGCGATGGGCGACGGCCATGATCGTTGCCGTCGGATTTACCGCGGCTGACGTGGGAAATGTGCTTGCATCGAGAATGTAGAGATTGGGGATATCGTGCGTAGCGCCCCACTGGTCGGTGACCGAGGTTTCCGGGTCATCCCCCATTCGTGCGGTTCCCAAAAGGTGCCAGCCGGTTTCACGAACCTGCGGAATGATATGCGTTTCGATGGCGCCCGAAGCCTCAGCCGCTTCAACACAGCGTGCGACGTTAAATTCGAGCAACTTTCGCGAGTTTTCGGATACACGGTAAATGACTTTGGGCGCCGGTATTCCATCGCTATCCGTCAGGTGTTCGTCGAGAACGACCCGGTTATTCTCCTCCGGAAGATCCTCGCCCTGGATGCCATAGAGAATTCCCTTTCCGAAACGACGCAGGATTGTTTCTGGAAATGCCTTGCCCCATCTTTCGAAGGGGTCCGAGTGAGCCTCGCCCAGCACGTCGCTGCCGAACATGCCCGTAACGCCAAGCGGTCCACCGGTCGGCATGATGTTCCACTTTGCGCCGCGCTTGAACCCGCGGGCGGCGTCAGTCTCGTAGAACTCGTAGGATTCCAGCGACAGCCCAAACGGACCACGCCAGCTCTCGAGATTCTCATCGAATATCCCAAGCACGGCGGCATAGGGATGCATCATGAGGTTGCGTCCCAGCTGGTCGGATCTATTGGCCAGCCCATTCGGGTGCTTTCCCGTCGCTGACGCCAGCATCAGCCGGGGCGTGCCAACCGCATTGGCGCACAGGATGACCACATCAGCTTCCTGCCGCCGCCTGCGACCGCGGCTATCAATGTAGACGACCCCTTTTGCCAACCCGGCGTCGTTCAGTTCGATTTCAGCGACCCGACAGTTTGCAAGAAGCTGGGCGCCGGCCCGTATGGCGCTCGGCCAGTGCGTTATGTCGGTGGTCGATTTCGCACCTTCCGTACATCCCGTCATGCACGTGCCGCGACGAACGCAAGGGTTAAGCCCGTTGTAAGGGCGAGAAGCGATGGCATGAATGCCGGGCCACCAGTGCCAACCGAGCTTGTTCATTCCCTCAGCGGCCTTTTTACCGACCTTGCCGATCGGAAGGGGCGGCATCAGATGAGAGTCGTCCCTTTCTGGATATGCTGTGTTGCCGGGCAGCCCCGAAATTCCGACATCTTGCTCAACCGCGATCAGATCGGGCAGGATGTCCTCATAGGTAAAAGGCCAGTCAAACCCCACATCGTCCAGGGTCTTCGTCCGAAAGTCCGATGGTAGGAACGGCGCCCAATGTCCGCCATACAGGATGGCGCTTCCGCCAACCCCCGCATACATGAGGGGGGCGATCGACGATTCCGAGGTTTCAATCGGATAGTCGGCGACACGGTCACGTATATTGGGATCAGGATGCCACTGCTTCTGATTGACAAGTTCCCATTCGTCGCGGACCCCTGGAAAATCCGCAGCATCCGGCATCGCGCCCTGCTCAAGACAGACAACTGACATGCCTGCTTCGGCGAGACGCTTCGCTGCAACTGATCCGGAGGGACCAGCCCCGACGATCAACACATCAACCTTTTCACCACGAAACGATTTGTTTGTTGAGTTCACAATTGTTCTCCCATCGACAAGTGCGCCGCACCTAACATTCAGATAGAGTCGAGAACGTCACGTCGCTGGCTGCGAGGCGGCTTGTTCCTTTGAAATTTGAACAGCAAGATCTCTTTTCCATTGCTCAACCCAAGCGGCCGCACCACCAACATCACAGCCATGAGGACGCCAAGTCCGAGCTCCTGACTTCCCGTTGGAAGTGCGATAAACCCATCACCTCGCTCAAGTGCGCGCAGCGACTCCGTAACAAGGGTCACAAAAATCACCCCCGAAACAGCACCTGTCAGGCTCGACATACCGCCGACGACGAGCATGGCGATCGTCAGGAAACACAGCTGCAGGTAGAATGGATCAACCGTCAGAATGCCGAGGAAATAGGCATATAATCCACCGCCAGCTCCAACGACTGCAGCGCTCAGCACAAATGCCAATAGTCGCACGCCGACAAGACTGACACCTGACGCGACTGCTGCGACCGGATCATCCCGGGTCGCCTTCAACATGATGCCAATTCGCGATGTCTGGAAAGCGAAAGCGATACAAATAGCAATTCCGGCAAAGACCAGGGCGATCCAGGGTTCGACCACGGTGGGAATTCCCGTGATGGAGCTGACGCCGGCCGTAACCGACTCCCAGTTCGAATAGAGACTATTCACAATCATCAGGAACGCAAAAGTCGCAATTGATGAACCGACGCCGGAAATACGCATAATCGCAATGCCGAGAACGAGCGCGACGCATGTCGATAAGAATACCGCCAGTGCAACTCCAGCCATAAAGGGATATTGATGCAGCCTGACAATGTCCGGCAGGCCGGAAAGCATGACATCCTTGAAAAGGGGATCGGCGCCCACCCAGGCGGCCGCATAGGCTCCAATGCACATGAAGCCAATGTGACCGAAGGACACGATGCCGGAATTTCCGATGAAGATGTAAATACCGACGACAACGACAATTCTAATCATCATCTCAACAATCGTTGTCGATATAACGCTAGAATCAAAGAATGAAGCCAGAACGACGACGAGAGAAATACAGAAGACAAGAATTGCAGGCGCCTGCCAGTCAAATATCGCCTTGCGCCAAGTATAACGGCTTTCCGTAATCACGATATAATCTCCTAGACTCGTTCAATTGTATTTCGTCCGGGGATCAGACCTGAGGGACGTACCAGGAGAATCAAGATGACCAGAGCAAAAGCGAAGCAGTCGCGGAACCCTCTCAAATCTGGCGGGAGATATGCCTGGAGCATCGTAACGAGGAAGCCGATCAAATAACCGCCGATGACCGAGCCGGCGAGATTTCCCATGCCGCCGACGACAACGGCGACAAACGCAAAAAGTGCCAAGGGAACACCCATCGTATAGCTGACGGTGGCTGTTTGGGTCGTGTAAAGCAAGGATACCGCTGTCGCCAGAACGCCGCTGATGACAAAGGCGAGACCAATGACCAGATTGCCTCGGATACCCAGATACTGCGACATACGGAAATCTTCGGAAGCAGCCCGCATTTGCTTCCCGTACTTGGTCCATTTCAGGAACAGGATCAGGCCCAGCATGAGTGCCATGGTCGCGATCATGGTCACAAGCTGAAGGATCGGAATCCGCAACTCGCCCAGCGCGAACTGCTGGTTAAGATTGTTCCACAAGTTTACGCTTTTGGCTCGACCGCCGTAGATTGTCAGAATACCGTTCTGAATAATGTAGCTTACTGCAAAAGACGCGATCAGCAGCGTCGGCGATGCGGCGCGCCGCAACGGTCGAAAAACTGCAATATCCGTAAGCAATGCCGCAACGACGACAATAAGACAGATGAGCGGAATCATCAGGTAGATGTCGAAGGACCCGATGAACATCTCGGCCGCCACGTTGGAGGACGGAACGATCAGAGCATAGGCGCCTATCGTTATGAGATCCCCATGGGCGAAATTGATGAGCCGCAATATTCCGAAAAGAAGACCGATACCCAGTGCGGTCAAAGCGTAGATGCTGCCTAAACTTAACGCATCGATGCTGTATTGCAGAAATTCAACCATGACCGTTTCCCTCAAAGCCGAAATATGCACGTCGAATGCGCTCACCGTCCTTCAGATCATCTGCACGCCCATGCAGTTGAATCTGGCCGGAGCGAAGAACGTAGATTCGATCTGCGTGCTTCAGGATACGGTTGGATGACTGTTCGTTTATCAGAAGGGTCAACCCGTCGCGGTCCCGTAACTCTGTGACGATACTGTAGATCTGCTCGACAATCTTCGGCGCCAGACCCAGTGAAGGCTCGTCGATCAGCAGGAGCTTCGGCTTCGTCATGATCGCTCGTGCTATGGCAAGCATTTGCTGTTCACCTCCGGAAAGGCGGCCTGCGGGATAATTCAACCGCTCGACCAGCCGGGGAAACAAGCCCAATAGCCTATCTCGATCTGCTCTAACCGCCTTCTTGTCCGTGCGCCGATGGCTCCCGATCATCAAATTCTCGTCGACGGAAAGGGATGAAAATATATGTCTTCCCTCCGGGACAAGCGAGACGCCCATGTCGGCCAGCTTTTCAGGGCCAAAGACCGCCGTATTCGTGCCGGCCAAATGAATGGAGCCTTTGGTTGCCTTGACACCACCTGCGATGGCGGCCAGCGTTGTGGACTTACCGGCGCCATTCGGGCCGATAATGCACACGATCTCATTCATGTTGACCTCAAGGGAAATACCCCTCAGAGCGATCATTCCATTGTAATGGACATGGAGATCATCAATTGCGAGCAAGGGCGTCAATTACTCCTCCATCCCGAGATAAGCATTGATGACGGCCTCATGGCGCTTGATCTCTTCAGGCGCACCCTCGGCTAGGGTCTTTCCTCCATCGAGCACATGAACCCGACCACATATGCTCATCACCAGATGCATGTTATGTTCGATCAGCATTACGCTACAGTCGAACATCTTCGGCATTTCGCCGATAATTCCCATAAGTTCCTCGGTCTCAGTATCGGACATGCCGGCGGCCGGCTCATCCAGCAACACAAATCTCGGCGAAACCATCAGCGCCCTCGCGATACCAAGACGACGCTGGTCGGTGTAGGCGAGGCTAGACGCCAAATGATCGTATCTGTCCTTCAACCCTGTCCAATCCAACAGCGCTCGGGCCTGCGCCCTCGCCTCCCGACTGCCCATGCCAAGGGCAACACCAGTGACCAGTGCGTTCTCAAGGACGGTCATATCTTTGAAAAGGCGTCCGGCTTGAAAGGTACGCGCGACGCCTCTTCGCCTGAAGGTTTTCGCGGTCCATCGGGTGGTGTCATGGCCATTAAAGAGAATTTGACCTTCGGTCGGCTTTTGAAAGCCGGTAAGACAGTTCACGAGCGTCGTCTTGCCTGCGCCGTTCGGACCGATCAGGCCGAGAATCTCGTTACCCCCGATTGACAACGTCACATTCGAGATCGCGGAAAGTCCTTGAAAGCGCACCGTGAGATTGTTTACGGTCAACTCACGACGAGCGCCATCGGCTCCGAAGGTATCCTTCGCAAAAAGCTTCGATAACAACATGTATTATACTCGATTGAGCGTCAATTTGGCGCGGCGGCTGGCGACGCCAAATTGATGCTTAGTTAGTTGTATCGGTTCACTTTTTGGTTCTGTAGAGAACCTCGGCCGGGATGTCTGTCGGGATACGCCATTCCTCCACAAACGCTTGTTTCCCATCCGCATAACGTGTTATTAAAAGAGGTGATCTCGTCTGGATGTGAAGCTTCGTGCTGAAGCTCCGGAGGCCAAGTACTGTGGGAACATCCGAATAGGTTTCCAGTTCACCGACGACAGCTTTCGTGTCGGTAGTTCCGGTTGCTTCGACTGCTTTTCTCCAGAGGTCGAGCCAAGCATAGATCGGATAAGGATACTGTGTGCTGGGCACAGAACCGTACTTCACTTTGAACGCTTCGGTAATTTTGTTGACTTCCGGCCGGCTATCTCCCTGGGGAAGTGCAGACGTCGGAAGATAGAAATCCTTCAAATCCGGAACAGAATTAACCCAATAGGTTCCGTCCATTGAAGTGCCTGACATGATGGGAATAGTAATGCCCGCCGCGCGAATCTGCCTGATGACACTTGCTGCTGGCGTACCGCTAAAGCACACCATCACGTTATCAACCCCGTCGTTCTTGACGGCTTCAGCAAGTCGTGTCACCTGAGCGTTGACAGCAGCGTCGGTGAGCTTGAACGAATCGCTACCAACTACCTTCGCTTTAGAGCCGAATGCCCATTTGTATCCCGCACAGACTGATTTCGAGTATTCGTTGATGTCATCAATGAGTTCATAACCTTTTTTGAACCCTTTCTTCTCGATGCCCCAGTCGGCCATCGTAGCCCCCTCCAACTGAGCAGCAACGGCGGAGGTGAAGACTAGTGGGCCAATGCCGACGACGCCCATTTTGGGGTCGCCTGCGCCAAGGGAGACAGAGATAACGCCCGCCTTCTGACCTTGTAGGGCGGTCGGAGAACCGTAGTCATAATCCGCAGATACGATAAGGAGATCAACTCCTTCGGATACGAGCCGTTGGCCTGCTTTCGCGGCCTCTACCCGATCCGTCTTCGTATCGGCCGTCAGAAGCCTGATCTTTTTGCCGCCAATTCCACCCGATGAATTGACCCGCTCAATCCAGAGTTCGGCCATTTTGGCGCCATCGCCGTCGTAAGCCTCCATCCAGCCCGTTTTCGCGTAGGCCATGCCGATGACAATTTCCCCGTCCTTTGCGACAACCGGGTTCGAAAGCATCAGCGTCGAGGCCGAAAAAAATGTTCCTGTAACAATCGCCGAAATTTTCATAGTTCCCCCTTTTTTGAACTATACAATTCTCGTTACATGTTTTTCTTCGAGCTATATTCGAATAAGCCACATATTGTTTTTTCAACTTTTCAATGCGGCCAAATTAATTCACAACCGAAGATTTTTTATTCTGTATATATTCTGTATTTCATCCTCCGTAGGTGAGTTTCGTTGATTGAATGGCACGAAGATCATTTTGGAAAATTATTTTATCTAATGTCGAACCATAGGTTTTCCTTATATTGGGACGGCTTAACGCATTTAGACGCGGCTAGTACGTTTGTTAGGAAAGTCGTTGGCGCGCGGTCTTGAGGCGCGCAAAGTCTTCACCGGCATGGTGGGAGGAACGGGTCAGCGGGCTGGAGGAGACCATCAGGAAGCCCTTGGCATAGGCGACCGTCTCGTAGGACTTGAACTCTTCCGGCGTCACGAAGGCCTCGACCTTGTGGTGCTTGCGGGTCGGCTGCAGATATTGGCCGATGGTCAGGAAGTCCACATCGGCGCTGCGCAGATCGTCCATCAGCTGCAGCACTTCGTTGCGCTCTTCACCGAGACCAACCATGATGCCGGACTTGGTGAACATGGTGGGGTCCAGTTCCTTGACGCGCTGCAACAGGCGCACGGAGTGGAAATAACGCGCGCCGGGGCGAACCGTGAGGTAATTGCCCGGAACGGTTTCCATATTGTGGTTGAAAACGTCAGGCTTGGCGGCGACGACACGCTCCAGCGCACCGGGCTTCTTCAGGAAGTCGGGCGTGAGGATTTCGATGGTCGTCGTCGGAGATGCGGCACGGATCGCCCAGATGACCTTTTCGAAATGTTCAGCACCGCCATCGGCGAGATCGTCGCGATCCACCGAGGTGATGACGACGTGCGAAAGCCCCATCTGCTTGACGGCCTTGGCGACGTTTTCGGGCTCGTCCATGTCAAGCGCATTGGGCTTACCGGTCGCAACGTTGCAGAAAGCGCAGGCGCGGGTGCAGATTTCACCCATGATCATGAAGGTCGCGTGTTTCTTTTCCCAGCACTCGCCGATATTCGGACAGCCGGCTTCCTCGCACACCGTTACCAGCTTGTGCGAGCGGACCAGTTCGCGCGTCTCGTGATAGCCCTTGGAAGTCGGGGCCTTGACGCGGATCCATTCCGGCTTGCGCATGACCTCGGTATCGGGCCGATGCGCCTTTTCCGGATGGCGGATACGCTTTTCGTCGGACGACGTCCTGTCGAGAATAGTGACCATAGCCCGCCGCCACTACTCGATTGTTGCAAGGTGTTCGCCGAGGCCTACTGTTTTCCCAAGCTCCGCCGAGGCCAGAATTCGAATACGGCCAGACTTCGGGGCTAGAACACGGGTTTCCATCTTCATTGCCTCGATAAGCGCGACAGCCTCGCCCTGCGCGACTTCCGCCCCGTCCTCAACCAGCCATTGCTGGAGCGTGCCGGGAATGGGAGCTGTCACCGCGCCCTCGGCCAAGGAAACTCCCGACGCAGCTTGCGGACCTGGAGGCGCCGCGGCAAGGCCGGAGAAGAGTGCCGTTGGCAGGCCGAGCGTGTGGCGTTTTCCGTCAATCTCAATAAAGCTGCGCAGAATACCGCGTTCGACCGCATCCACACGAGCGGCGGGCTCAATGCCGCGGAATTCCGTTTCGATCCAGTTGGTGAAGACCCCAAAGCCATCCTCGCCGGTGAATGCAGGCTCATCAAGCACGGCGCGGTGGAAGGGCAGCACCGAAGCAACACCTTCAATCTTGAACTCGGCGAGCGCCCGGCGGGCGCGTATCAGTGCCTCCCCGCGTGTCGTACCGGTGACGATGAGTTTAGCCATCATGGAATCGTAGAGGCCGGGGATTTCCGAACCCGTTTCCACCCCCGCATCGAGCCGGATTCCCGGCCCGGAGGGCGCGCGAAAGAGAGTGATGAGGCCCGGCGTCGGCAGGAAACCACGACCGGGATCTTCGGCATTGATGCGGAACTCAAATGCGTGACCGCGCGGCGGAGGCGTCTTCGTCACTGAAAGCGGCAAGCCGTCGGCGATGCGCAACTGCTCAATGACGATATCGATACCGGTCGTTTCCTCCGTCACCGGATGCTCGACCTGAAGGCGTGTGTTAACCTCGAGGAACGAGATCACGCCATCCTGCGACAGCAGGAATTCCACCGTGCCCGCACCGGTATAACCGGCCGCTGCACATATGGCGCGTGCAGCGTCGTGAATACGGGAACGCTGTTCCTCGGTGATGAAAGGCGCGGGCGCTTCCTCCACCAGCTTCTGGTTGCGACGCTGCAGCGAGCAGTCGCGCGTGCCGAGAACGACGGTATTGCCGTGGCTATCGGCAACGATTTGCGCCTCGATATGGCGTGGCTTGTCGAGGAACTGCTCGGCGTAACATTCACCCCGGCCGAAGGCTTCCTTGGCCTCGCGCACGGCGGAGTCGAAGAGTTCGCCGACTTCCTCCAGTTTGCGCGCCACCTTCATACCACGTCCACCGCCACCGAACGCGGCTTTGATGGCAAGCGGCAAGCCGGCTTCCCTGGCGAACGCGACAGCCTCCGCCGCCGATGCCAACGGGCCCGGCGACCCCTTGACGAGCGGTGCGCCGACCTTTTCGGCAATGCGACGGGCCTCTACCTTATCGCCGAGCGCCGTGATGACCGCAGGTCTCGGACCGACCCAAATGAGGCCTGCGTCGATCACGGCCTGAGCGAATTCCGCCCGTTCCGACAGGAAGCCATAGCCCGGATGAACAGCGTCCGCACCCGCACGCCGCGCGATCTCCACGATCTTCCCGATGTCCAGATAGGTGTCCGCCGGCCGGCCGGGACCGAGGCCATAGGCTTCGTCGGCAAGCTCAACATAAAGCGAGCTGGCGTCGGCGTCCGAGTAGATAGCGACTGAGGCGACACCGTAGTCGCGGGCGGCGCGGGCGATACGGATGGCGATTTCGCCGCGATTGGCGATGAGCAGCTTTTTCATCGGTCGGTTTCCCGTATAAGAGGATCGAAGGCTGTGATAGAATTGAAGCGGATGCGCGCGCCGATGGGAATCTGGCCGGCGAGATCGAGATGATGGCAAGCGACGACGCCGATCACCGGATAACCGCCGGTCAGCGGATGGTCGGCGAGGAAGAGTACAGGCTGGCCGTTATGTGGCACCTGGATCGCACCGAGCGCCGTGGCTTCCGAGGGAAGCTCGGCCGCATCGCGCCTCTCAAGTGGATCGGCGCCGGAAAGCCGCACACCAACGCGGCTCGATTCCGCCGTCACCTGCCATTCCTGTGAGAGCAGTGTTTCCACGCCCTTCTCCGTGAACCAGTCGGTACGAGGCCCGAGAACGACATCGAGCGTAACCGTCTCAACCGCACGCGGCAGGCGTTGTGGCTGCGGCCGGTCGGCATCGACGGCTGCAGCGCAAGCATTCGCCACACAGAGTATGTCGCCTGCGATAACAGGCGGGGGCCCAACTTTCGCCAACGTGTCGGTGGATGCCGAACCAAGAATGGACTCGACGGCAAAGCCGCCCCGCAATGCCAGATAACTACGCGTACCTTCAGGCGGAAAACCGAGTGTCAACTCGTCCCCCGCATCAAGCGAGAAAGGGCGAGCGAATGGAGCCGATATTTCGCGCCCGGCCGCCGTGCGGATGGTAAGCGGGCTGGGAGCGCCGGTCACGGCGAGCGTCACCGGCCGATCCGCCTTGAGCGCGAAGCCGCCAAAGGCAATCTCAATGGCCGCCGCGCCGCGGGTATTGCCCACGCAGAGATTGGCTTCGGTGAGGCTTGCACGGTCGAGCGCGCCGGCCTCCGAAACGCCCTGATCGGCCCGACCAGGGCGGCCGAAATCTTGATAGAGCGCCGGGCGATCGGCGCGGGTGATCTTGAGACCTTCGGAAGGGCGCGCATCTTGCCCCGGCCGAGCCGAAACAGTGGATACCGGCATGGTCGCGCCCTTCGCCATGCCGTGGAAGCGTACACGGTCGCCAGGCGCGAGAAGAGCGGCGCGCGGGCGATTGGTGTCCCACATCGCGAGCGGAGTTCTGCCGAGAAGCTGCCAGCCGCCGGGGCTGTCGGACGGGTAGACACCCCCGAACGTGCCCGCTATGGCGACGGAGCCGGCGGGAATGCGCACGCGCGGGCTTTTCCGGCGCGGTACGTCGAAACCGGGATCGTCGCACGTCATGTAGGCAAAGCCCGGCGCGAAGCCGGTGAAGGCAACGGTAAAGGTCGCTTCGGTATGGCGACGAATGACCTCCTCCACCGTCCAACCAAGGATTTCCGCCACGTCCTCGAGATCCTCGCCGTCATAGGTGACGGGGATTTCGAAGACTTCGCCCCGCCGCGTGCTACGAACGGACAGGTCGATTGCGGAGATCGCTGCCGCAAGGCGAGCGCGATCGGTAAATAGTGGGTCGAAGTGCACCATTACCGTGCGTGCAGCCGGCACCAGTTCCGTCACGCCTTCAGGCGGGGCGGCGAGCAGACCGTCGAGTAATGTCAGCGTTGTTTCCAGATCCCCAAGCTCGACGAGGAGAGCGTTGCCGCCTGCTGGAAGAAAGCGGAGACTATCACGCATGGACAATAATCCCTTCGGCAAAGGGCTTCAGGTCGACACCGCGGGTGACGAGCGTCTCACGCAGGTTGCGCGCGATCCCTACGGCCGCCGGCGTATCGCCGTGAATGCAGATCGATTGAGTTTCCAGCCGAACATCAGAACCGTCTATGGCGGCGATACGACCCTCGGTCACGAGGCGCAAAATACGGTCCGCGACAGCTGCCGGATCATGGATGACGGAGCCCGGAAGCCGTCGACTGACGAGACTGCCGTCGGCATTGTAGGCGCGATCGGCGAAAGCCTCGCAGACAACCGTGAGGCCAGCTGCACGAGCCTGCTCCACGATCGGCGCGCCAGCAAGAACCAAGAGCATAAGTGACGGATCGACCGCCTTGACGGCGTCTATCACGTCGGCGGCTTGACGGGCGTCATGGGCGATTGTGTTGTAGAGAGCACCGTGAGGCTTGACGTAGCGCACCGTAGTTCCGGCGGCCTTGGCGAGGCCCATCAGCGCGCCGATCTGATAGACAGTATCGCCGAAGAGTTCGGCGCTGGAAGGGTCCATGTTGCGGCGGCCGAAGCCGACGAGATCCCGATAACCGACATGTGCGCCGATTGAAACGCCACACTTCGCTGCTTCCTTCAACACGACGAGGATGCCCGCCGGGTCACCGGCATGAAAACCGCAGGCGACATTCGCGCTGGTGACGAGCGACAACATCGACACGTCATCGCCCATCGGCCAAGGACCGAAGCTTTCACCAAGGTCGCTGTTCAAATCGATACTTGCCACTTTCACTATCCATTGCCTTTGCGTTCTTCGTCAGAAGCCGACTTCATGAGCGGCGTTCGCCAGTTGCTGCGCTTTGCACCAAATCTCGATTGAACAGCGCGCTCTAGGCCCTTATTTTCCTGGATCGTCTGTACTGGTCGATGACGACGGCGAAGACGATGATGGCGCCTTTGATGATCTCCTGGTAATAGGAGCCGATCTTCAGGTAGGTGAAGCCTGAGGTGATCACACCGAGGATGATCGTGCCTATCAGGGTCCCTGTGATGCGACCTGCGCCGCCGGCGAGCGAGGTGCCGCCGATGACAGCCGCAGCGATCGCATCGAGCTCATAGGCGGTGCCCATTGTGCGGAACCGGGAAGCCGAGGATGAGGAAGCTCTTGCCAAGCCAGGTGAACTCCGGCGTCAGCAGCGCGATCGGCTGCCCCATCGTATACCACTTGGCGACGCCTCTGGCGCAGACCATCATCCCGAGCGTGGCAATGAAGGGAGGAATGGCGGTCTTGGCGATCAGCATACCGCTGATCCAGCCGGCCAACAGCCCGACAATCAGACCGGCGAGGATCGGCCATATGGGCGACAGGTCGGTCAGAGCGGGATAAAGCGCGCGCAGATCGGTGGAACTCTGGGCCAGGGACGCGGCGACCATGGCGGTGAGGCCGACCACCGAACCGGACGCCAGATCGATGCCGCCGGTAATGATGACGTGCGTCACGCCCACCGCCAGGATACCGATCACCGAAACCTGGAGGATGATGATCGACAGCCGCTGTTGATTGGCAAGGAACGAATTGCCGACAAAGATCCAGCCGAGAACCTCGAATGTCAGGGCAATGCCAACCAGCACAACCAGCATCGACATCTCGCTCTGGAACTTCCTTTTCGGTGCACGCTTTTCCGCCACAGCCGTGGCTTCCGATGAAGTCGTCATNATCGATGCCGCCGGTAATGATGACGTGCGTCACGCCCACCGCCAGGATACCGATCACCGAAACCTGGAGGATGATGATCGACAGCCGCTGTTGATTGGCAAGGAACGAATTGCCGACAAAGATCCAGCCGAGAACCTCGAATGTCAGGGCAATGCCAACCAGCACAACCAGCATCGACATCTCGCTCTGGAACTTCCTTTTCGGTGCACGCTTTTCCGCCACAGCCGTGGCTTCCGATGAAGTCGTCATCGTCTGTACTTTCTCTGTTCTGGCATAATCTCAGCAGGGCAGATGTATCCGCAACGGATACATCTGCCGGGTTCAGCGTGATCAGTTCTTTTTCAGGTACTGCGCAACGTTTGCCGGATTGACCAGTTCGTAGGGAATCCACATCGGCGACTCGACCTTTTCGCCCTTCGCAAGCTTGATAGCTGCGTCAACGGACCCGGCGCCCTGTCCAAGAGCGTCCTGGAATACTGTCACGGCAAGGTCACCGTTCTGCATGTAATGCATCGCTTCCTGTGTCGCGTCGATGCCGGCGATGACGACATCTTTCGTGTCCCAGCCAGCCGCCTTCAGCGAATTGACGGCGCCAAGCGCCATTTCGTCGTTGTTGGCCAGAACGGCAGCGGGCTTGTAGCCTGCGGTTATCCAATTCGTCATCAGGTCCTGCGCCCTGACCGGGTCCCAATTCGCCGATTGCTCATCGATGATCTTCATGAAATTGCAATCGGGGGCAGCGGCGACGTCGTGAACGGCCTTGCTTCGCAGAACGGCCGTTTCATTCGCCAGGATGCCCTGAATGATCAGGATACCTGCGTCCTTCGTCTTGCCAGACTCCCTGAGAACACGGCACACTTCGTTTGCCTGGAGTGTTCCCGCAACATATTCATCGGATCCAACAAATGCAGCTTTGGGGCCGAGTTCTTTCACATCGCTCGGCGTATTGTTCACGTAAACCAGCGGGATGCCTGCATCGGCGGCCATCTTCGTCATAGCCGGTGTCGCCGACGTCTCGACCGTATTTACAATAATTGCGTCCACGCCAGCTGCGATAAAGTTCTGCACCTGCGAGAGCTGCTTGTTCACATCGCCTTCTGCAAATTCGATCTGAAGCGGCTGCTTCACCTTTGCGGCTTCATCCTTCATGCCCTGCACCAGAACCGCAAGGTTGGAGTCACTGTGAGAAATCGTGACCCCGATGTCGCCTGCATGAGCAACCGACGCAGTGAAGGTTGCCAGGGTCGCGCCAAGAATCCATTGTTTCATATCATATTCCCCTTTTTATATCTGGTGTCCGGCGGCACCAAGATTTTGCCGGACCGCCCACTCCCGGGGGCGGCCAAAATGTTGCCGATTACTCATTCACCTCGGTTTGCGAGCATTTGCAGCGTCGACAAGCGGCTTGAGATACTCCAGCGACACGCGAGCAACCCAATCCGGCTCGATGCCCCGCTTGTGAAAGCCGCATTCCATCGAAAGATAACCGTCAAACCCTGTTTCCCAGAGAGCATCGATCAGGGCCGGCCAGTCGCCTCGCCCCATACCTGGTGGAAGTCGGTCGTTGTCCGATGCGTGAATGTGGACGAGGTCCTTGCCCATGGTATAGGCGTAGTCGCTCATCACTTCCTTCTCAGCCAGAACGTGGTGCGCATCGAACATCAGCTTTACATTTGCTTCGCCAACGTCCTTCATCATGTCGATGGTGTTGTCGCATGTATTCACGATGTTGCTGTCTTCCGGCGTGGGCTCAATGACGATCTCGACGCCGAAGTCCTGTGCAAATCGAGCGATCTCGCTGATCGCATCCCTCGCCCAATCCCACGCCTGCCGGTAAGTGGTGCCAAAGATGTACCAGCCAGGCAGGCAGATCACGCGGTTGCCGCCCCAATCAGACGTAAGCCGCACTGTGTCCTTGTAATTGTCGATGGCCCAACGTCGTTCTTCAGGAATGGGCGAAGCGACGTTATTGCCAGGACCACCGCCATGAGCCGGCAGGGTTGCCGCCAGTTCCAACTGATAATCTTTCAACATTTGACCCAGGTCCTTCCTGCGCTGAGCGCTCAAAGTCTGGGGAAAGACGTGCGGGCTGGCCAAGCCAATTTCGATTGCGTCATAGCCGATCTTTTTTACACGCCGAATGGTTTCTTCGAGCGTGTAAGCCGGAAGCCATGTAGGATTGCTGGCATAAGGCCATGTATGCATTGCAAGTTTAATGGTCATGGAACACTCCTCAGACGGCAGATTGTTCGATATTTTCCCAGGCTCCGGTCTGTCCTGAGACGAGGATTGCCTCTGCGATGCGCTCGATCTGCACACCGTCTTTGAAGTCCGGCGAAGCCGAAGTCTTGTCGGCGATGGCTTTCAGGAAGTTGTACCATTCGATCGACTTGATATCGATGTAGCCCTGCCCCATGCCGGCAACCGGCCAGAGCTTGTCGCCGAACGGCTGGTTCGGACCGGAATAGATGGTGCGGAAGCCGAAGGCATCGGCCGGATCATCGGCAAAGGCGACGCGCAGCTCATTGAGGCGGCCGGCAGCGGACGCTCCGGGATGAAGGTCTTGACGATTGCGTTGACCGAAGCGAACTCGCCGACCAGAAGGCGCGCGGCGTCAATCACATGCGTCCCGATATCGCCGAGCGTACCAGAGCCCGCCAGTGCCTTGTTAAAGCGCCAGGAGAGCGGCTTTTCCGGGTCCGCGCCCCAGTCCTGCAGGTAATAACCGCGGAAGGTCAGGATGTCGCCAATGCGTCCCTCCTCAATCAGCTTCCTGGCCATCTGCAAGGCCGGCGTATGGCGGTAGTTATAAGATACCATCGTCACAACGCCGGTCTCTTCCGCAGCCGCAAGCATGGCTTCCGCCTCGGCGACCGTCATCGACATCGGCTTCTCGCACATGATGTGCTTGCCAGCCCTGGCGGCGGCTATCGCAATCTCGGCGTGGGTACTGTTGGGCGTGCAGATATCAACGATGTCGATATCGGGCCGTGAAACGACTTCCCGCCAGTCAGTTGCATATTCCGCAAAACCATATTGTTTGGCGGCGTTCTGCGCCAACTCCTCGTCGATATCGACGACCACCTTGCGCTCAATCTCGATCGGCGCGCCGAACAGGATCGGCACAACCGCCGTCGCTATCGAATGGGCTTTGCCCATGAACCCCGTGCCAATAAGCGCAACATTCAACTTCTTCACTGGTAGGCCTCCATTGGGCAGCACATAATCAATGCCCTTGATCGTAAGTTCCCGCAGCCATTAAGGCCGTCAAATTTGTGATGTTAACGTATACAACAACACAAAAATCATAATGTCAACGATTACATTTT
>NZ_JAPYZZ010000023.1 GCF_027460065.1 Martinezella rhizogenes | reverse complement strand
GGTTGCGGCGTCGAAAAGATCGAGATGTGCTTTTGCAACGTCGCATCCGATGTAAACAGGGTGTACCATGGCAAGCCTCATCCTGTGCTACGAGGTCCGCGCTCACGGCCTCTGTCAACTGTTCAGGTTGGGATTATCAAGAGCGGGCGGAGGCCAAAGCCAGCAAACGGTCTCAATCGACCAGGACCCCGACGGCCTTCCGCCCGCAACCCTTATACCATAACTCCAATACACAGGATCCCTGTGACAAGCACAGGGATGAGGACAGGAGGCAGCGCCGCGGACAACAGCAAGATTTTGAGCGCAAACCACGATTCCCCACCGTCACAGACCCTGACATGATCCTGTAACACGCGCGCCGCATATACGGGCAGAAGCCGGGCAATGGGGATTCGCCCGTGCGCAGATGAGCAGGATCAGTGTTTCATGACGAGAATCACGATTGTCACAGATGCCTGGCACCCGCAGGTCAACGGCGTGGTTCGCTCGATCGAAAACACCAATACCGAACTGGCTCGGCTGGGCGTGGATGTGCGCATGGTCACGCCGCAAAGTTTTTACAGCATCCCCTGCCCCACCTATCCGGAAATCCGCCTGTCGGTCGCCGGTTATCGCCGTGTGGCGGCGGAGATTGAAAAAAGCCAGCCCTCCTTCGTGCACATTGCCACGGAAGGGCCGCTGGGCTTCATGGCCCGACGCTGGTGCGTGAAGAACCATATGCGGTTTTCCACCAGCTATCACACCCGCTTTCCCGAATATGTGGCCGCACGTTTCCCCGTCCCGGAAAGCTGGCTTTATGCCTTTGTGCGCTGGTTCCACAATGGCGGCAACACCTGCATGGTGGCCACCCCGAGCCTCGAGACCGAACTGGAAGCGCGCGGTGTGCGCAACCTGAAGCGCTGGAGCCGCGGCATCGACGCCGAGCTTTTCCATCCGCGCACGAAAACAAAGCTGCCTTTCGATCTGCCAAGGCCAATCTTCATGACGGTGGGCCGGGTGGCGGTGGAAAAGAACCTGCCGGAATTCCTGGAGCTCGATCTGCCGGGATCGAAGATCGTCATCGGCGACGGCCCCGCCCGCCATGAATTGCAGGAAAAATACCCTGATGTTCTGTTCACCGGCATCAAGACCGGTGAGGACCTCGCCGACGCCTATGCGCAGGCCGATGTCTTCGTTTTTCCCTCGAAGACCGACACATTCGGCAACACCATTCTGGAAGCGCTGGCCAGCGGCGTGCCCGTCGCCGCCTTCCCCGTCACCGGGCCGATCGATATTCTCGGCGGCAACCCCGCCGCCGGCGCACTGGACAATAATCTGCGCGATGCCTGTCTGGCAGCGCTTCATTGCTCACCGCAGGCAGCGCTTGCGCTTTCCAAAAGCTACAGCTGGGAAAAAGCCTCGCGGCAATTCCTCGACAATGTCATCCACGCTGCCGGAAAATCGCTGCCGCTTCTGTCGCGCTCGCGGCTTGCATGAGGCAATCCCCGAGATTTGTGCGGGAATGAGTGGACGAAAGGGTGCGGGAGTGTCACAAGGCGATCAGGACGCGACTGCCGTTATCTTTAGAACGGGGTCGGGCTGCTGATTGACGTCAGGCGGCTGCCGCGAGATTACGCTGGCCGTCCCTTTTCCGGATGACAGCCCGTAACAGCCCTTGAGATGCCACGTCAGGATAGAGGAAGAAGCTCTTTCTGCTGGGCCGCGCTCCATAGGTTGATCTTCTCGACAATGTCCTTTGGCGCCATCGGCAAGGCACTGCTGGGTATCACGGCGACCGTCCCATGGAAAACCAGCACCAGACTGTCCGGCGGCGTGATGGCGAGATGATAACGCGCCCAGCTCAGTTGCACGGTGTCCAGTCTTGTGACCTGCTTGTAGCCCTGGGGTCCTATCTCGACCTGTATTTGAGGCGAATACATCAGCTCATGGGCGATATTCCAGTGTGCCAGGGCCTCGTAATAGGATTTCATCTCCCTTCTCGAGCCCCGCCAGACAATAAGCCAGACGGCGAGGGCCACAAACGGTGCAGGTGCAAACACCCAATAACCGACCACCGGCCAGACGCCCGGAAACCACGGCAGGCTTAAGGAATAGATGAAACCGGCAGCCAGTCCCGCAAACAAGGATAGATGCGCTCTTGCCGAGGCAAAATGGCGCTTCCAGGACTTGTCGAAAATCATGCTGTAATTTTCATAGGCCTGATTTTGATAGCCATAGACATAGGCAAGGACATGTTTCGTGTCTGGTGTGAAGCTCATTGAAATGGTGTCATCAGCCATCGGCGCACGTCAATCCCGTCCCTGTTGAAGCCCGGTCTTTGTAACAGCCATTGCCCCTTTAAATCAAAAGGCCTTTTGCTGCCAAAACCGTCGGGACCGGCATAGTGCTGCGGAATCCGCCGTCACCAGGCTCCGGTCAGCATTTCACCCGAGAGCGGCACGGTCCGCGCCTTGCCGTCCCGGTCGGTCACCGAAAGTGATGCGGCCATCTGCTTTGGGGATTTGCGGAACCAGTTGGCGGCAACGCTCGCCATATCGCCGATCATCGCCTGTTTGTGCCAGTCGGCAAAACGTCTCGCCGTGGCTTCCGGCTCGGAGCGGTAGAAGAAATCGCCGGATTGGCCGAGATCGTTGATCGATGCCGCCATGGCAGCAAGCGGCCGCTGAAACATCTTTGCCGGCACGGCAAGTGCATCGGTGCCTTCAGAAAAGGCGGGCGCCATGAAATCGACAGCCCAGCCGTCTGCCTCGACCCAGCAATGGAAATTCTCGCCTGCACCCGTCACATAACCGTCTTCGCGATGATCTGCGAACAAGAGAACCGTTCCGCCGAGATTATAGGCGGCAAGCCCACCCTTCGGCACCGCCTTCACCTTGTAGTGCTGCTGCAGGATGAAGGCGCCGAAGGTGCTGAAATACATGGAGCCCGAGGCGGGATCGGCATTCTGGCTGACGAGCAGGCTGTTGATGACGCGGTAAATCCTGAAATAGTCGGTCTGCTTGATCAACATCGTCTTTTACTCTTCAAAACAAGGCGTTGGATGAGCGTCCACCGCTTGTTTCTTCTCCCCGAGGGGGAGAAGTCCGCGGCAGCGGGATGAGGGGGGCGAGGGTACAGATATTCGGAGAGCGAGCCCCCTCATCCGACCCTTCGGGCCACCTTCTCCCCGACGGGGAGAAGAAATACGCCGCAACCCTTCACGTCAAAATCAACGCCGCTTCTTCCCCTTGCTCTCGAACGGATTGTCCGAACCACGATAATGCACGCGGATCGGCACGCCCGGCATGTCGAAATCCTTGCGCAGGCCGTTCACCAGATAACGCGTATAGCTCTCCGGAATGGCTTCCGGGCGGGTGCAGGAAATCATGAAGGCCGGCGGGCGAGCCTTGACCTGCGTCATATATTTCAGCTTCAGGCGGCGGCCGGAGACGGCCGGCGGCGGATGCTGCGTGGTCTGCGCATCCAGCCAGCGGTTGAGCTTGGCGGTCGAGATGCGACGGTTCCAGGTCTTGTCCGTATCGATGATGTTCTGCATCAGCCGGTCGAGGCCATAACCCGTCTGGCCGGACATCGGCACGGCGCGGATGCCGCGCGCCTGCGGCAAGAGACGCTCGGTCTTTTCACGCAGATCGGCCAGATAGGCCTGCGGGTCTTCCACCAGGTCCCACTTGTTGAAGGCGAGCACAGCGGCGCGGCCTTCGCGAATGACGAGATCGACCAGCTGCAGATCCTGCTTCTCAAACGGGATGGTGCTGTCGAACACGATGACAACAGTTTCCGCAAAACGGATGGAGCGCAGCGAATCCGCGACCGAGAGCTTTTCCAGCTTCTCCGTCACCTTGGCCTTGCGGCGCATGCCGGCCGTGTCGAACATCTTGATGGTGCGGCCGCGCCAGTCCCATTCGACGGAAATACTGTCGCGGGTAATGCCGGCTTCCGGGCCGGTCAGCAGCCGGTCTTCGCCGAGAAAGCGGTTGATGAGCGTGGACTTGCCCGCATTCGGCCGGCCGATGATGGCGACGCGCAGCGGCTTGGTCTCGTCATAGACAGGCTCTTCGTCTTCCTCTTCCTCACTGCCGGGCTCAGCACGTGGAAGCACGATGTCCGTCTCGGCCTCGTCCACCTCAGGCGGGAAGGCCACGTCCTCGCCAATCGCCTCGACGATCGCGTCACGCAGGTCTATCATGCCCTGGCCGTGTTCGGCCGAGATCGGGCAGGGATCACCGAGGCCGAGCGTGAAGGCATCGTAGAAACCGGCGTCAGAACCGCGCGCTTCGGACTTGTTGGCGACCAGCACGACAGGCTTGCCACGACGGCGCAGCATTTCACCCAGCGTCTCGTCGGCCGGCGTCAGCCCTGCCTTCGCGTCGACCACGAACAGCGTCACATCGGCTTCATCGATCGCCGCTTCCGTCTGCGCCCACATGCGGCCCTGAAGCGTTTCCGGCCCGGATTGCTCCAGACCGGCGGTATCGATGATGGTGAAGCGCAGATCGACGAGCTTCGCGTCGCCGGGGCGGCGATCGCGGGTCACGCCTGGCGTGTCGTCCACCAGCGCCAGCTTCTTTCCGACCAGACGGTTGAAAAGCGTGGACTTGCCGACATTGGGGCGCCCGACTATGGCGACGGTGAAGCTCATTGTTGTGTGTTCCTTGGAGCAAGTCTGCCCAAAACGTTATCTGTTTTGGGCAAAAGACAGGCGTAAAATAAAGAGTTGGATCGCTTTGGCAATGCGAAGATATGCCGGGGCGATCTGGCTCGGGGAAGCGGCTTTAAGCAGCTTTGCCCGAAGCGGTGATATTGTCGAGCATGATCTGCGCCCGGTTCGTCACATTGCGTGGCGCCTGCGTGTCGCTGACGATCTGCTCGAACCATTGTTTGGCCTTGGCGAAATCGCCAGCCTTGTAGGCGGCAAGGCCGAGCGCCTCACGCGCGGAGGCGCGCATGGTCTGGCTTTCACCGCTGAGCGGTTCGGCCAGCGCAACAACCTGATCATAGGTGCCGTTATCGACCAGCAGCCATGCCGCGCGCACCTTGGCGGTATCGCGGAACACCTGCGGCGCGGATGTATCGTTGCCGATGGCGGTGAAGGCGGCGATGGCGCCGGCCGCATCACCCTTCTGCGACAGCAGCGTGGCGGAACGGAATTTTGCCAGCACCGGATAATTGCCATGACCGGATGTTTCGAGATCGGCGAAGGCCTTCAGCGCTTCATCCGTCTTGTTTTCGGAAGCAAGCGTCAGCGCCGCCAGAAACTGGTCGCCGGAATTGGAAGCGCGGCTGGTGTTCCAGTATTCATAGATGCCCGCACCGGCAGCGCCGAGCACCACGAGAACAGCGGCGCCCGCAACCACGATACCGTAACGGCCCCAGAAGCGCGACAGCTGCTCGGAACGGATCTGCTCGTTCACTTCGCGGATAAAGGTATCATTTTCGTTTGCCATCAAATTCTCCGTTACCCGCGCGGAGATCGTCGCCGATCCATCCGTCCGCGGACATACCAAGCCGCTTACCCGGGCAAGCACAAGCGTGGCCGACCGGGTCATGGTCGGCCTTCTAGCCTATTTTGCCTGATATGTAAGGGGGAAACGTTGTTTTCCTACATGGCGATGGGCTGAACGCCGATCAACCATTCGTGCAGTTTCAGGATGAAAGCGCCCCAGAGAACGATGCCGCCGACAATGGCCACCACATCATAACGGCCCGAGACGAAGGGACGGAGCACTTTTTCGCCCGCCCTTTCCCGCCGCTTCAGCGAAATGCGCATCACCACACCCCAGGCGAGGAAGGACGCAAAAAGCAGGATCGAAGAGGTTTCGCCATTCGCCAGAAGATGGGCGAGCGCCCAGATCTTGACGGAGAGAATGAGCGGATGCTTCGTCTTCACCGCGATGTTGCCAGCCGGGATGAGGCTGGCGATAAGACAGATCATCGCCGGCAGCATCAGCGTCACGGCAAGATGGCTCGTCCACACCGGCGGGTTCCAGAGCATGCCGGTCTCCTGCCGCGCTTCACCGAAGGCAAAGATGACGAGGCCGAGCGTGATAAGGCTGGCGACGGAATAAAGCCCCTTGAAAGGACCTTCACCCAGCTTCGCGATCATCCGCGCGCGAAATTGCGGCGCAAGCACCTTCAACAGATGCGTCAGGAAAAACAGGACAAGACAGAGTGCGAGAAAAAGCATGGAACACGGTCCCCGGTGGATCGGAACGCGGCCCAATCACCGCGAGGCAGAACAGGAATTAGGCTGAATGACGTTTAAAAGCCAGACTATTCAAAGCTTCGCCTTATTCCACCCGCAAAAGGCCACGGTGTTTCATATGACGGATGACTGATGTTTCGCCAATTTACCGCTTTTTCCCTGTCGCTTCTCGCCGCCCTGCCCGCTTTTGCCGAGGAGGCGCAAAAGCCGAAGCAACTCGTCATCGTCTCCTTTGATGGGGCGGGCGACAATACGCTGTGGGAAAGAAGCCGGGCGACCGCGAAAGAAGTTGGCGCGCATTTCACCTATTTCCTCGCCTGCACGCTGGTCATGGACCGCAAGACCAGCGCCAAGACCTATCAGGGTCCGGGCCAGAAGGCAGGTCGCTCCAATGTCGGCTTCGGCCAGTCGCCGGAAGAGGTGGAGGCAAGGCTCAGAAACATCTGGGCCGCCTATCGCGAAGGTCACGAGATCGGCAACCACACCTGCGGCCATTTCGACGGAGGCCAATGGACCGCCGAACAATGGGACGGCGAATTCACCACCTTCACCAGCACGCTGGAAAATGCCTGGCAGATGATCGGCAAGAAGGGCGAGGAGCCCGAAGGCTGGCGCGAGATGGTGAAGAAGATCAACGGCTTCCGTGCCCCCTATCTGTCGCAGGGGCCAGCGCTGACCACCGCCCAGAAAAAACACGGCTTCGTTTACGATGCCACCAGCATCACAAAGGGGCCGGAATGGCCGGCGGAGCGCGACGGTATCGAGCATTTCGGCCTGCCGCTCATTCCCGAAGGGCCGGGCAACCGCCCCATCATCGCCATGGACTACAATCTCTTCATCCGCCATTCCATCGGCGTCGAGACGCCGGATCGCGCCAGGGAATTTGAAGACCGCGCCTATACGGCCTTCCGCAACGCTTTCGACAGACAATACAATGGCGAGCGCATTCCGCTGCAGATGGGCTTTCATTTCGTGAAGATGAATGGCGGCGCCTATTGGAACGCCTATGAGCGCCTGCTGCGCGAAGTCTGCCGGAAACAGGATGTAGCCTGCGTGAGTTATGCCGAGGCGATGCCGATGATCGAGGCACGCAAGAAGCAAAAGACCGAGGGTTAAGCGGCTCTCAGTTCATATAAAAAGGCGGCCGCGCGGCCGCCTTTTTTATATGTTTTAGGGCTTATTTGCCGCCAGTTCACCAGCTTCCGCTTCCCGTTGCAGATAGCGCTCGTCGATGTCAGGCAGGGGCTTGTCGTCGATCGCCGCTTCGAAGGCCACGAGACGTTTATGAATGGAAAGCAACTCGATGATCGTCGTCCAGGAATTGACCAGATACTGGAACGAATTGCTGACCTGGCCGAAGGCCGTGGCGATCTGCTGGTAGATACCATAGGTGATCTTGCCGGCGACGATGGTGGGAACAAGCATCAGGAGCAGGAACACCGCATCGGCCTGAATGTAGAAATACCGTGCGACGTTGAAATAGAGATAGTGCCAGTACATGCGGAAATAGTTTTTCCGCACATTGGAATACAGTTCCTTCACTGTCGGCGGCTGGGCGCGGTCGGCGTGATCTTCGCCATAGACCAGTTCTTTACGATAGGCAGCTTCCACGCGCTGGTTGCGGAAGTTCAAACCGGGCAGTTTGATGCCGACCGTTGCCAGAAGCACCGTACCGAATATCGACCAGACGATCGCCAGCCAGAACAGCGCATGCGGCACTTCACCGATGATCGGCAGTTCGGAGACATAGGAAGACAGCGCAAACAGGATCGGCAGGAAAACGACGAGTGTCATCACCGAATTGATCAGGGTGATGCCCAATGCCTCCAGCGTGGAAGAGAACCGCATCGTATCTTCCTGAACGCGCTGGGAAGCACCTTCGATATGGCGCAGCTTTTCCCATTTGGACATGTAAAAGTCGTTCATCGCGGTTCGCCAGCGGAAGATGTAATGGCTGGTGAAGAAATCCGTCAGGATCGAAACCGCCATGCTGAGAAAGGCAATCTTGGCGAAGACGATCTGGAGGCTGTAGAAATCCCAGACTTCGATACCAGGTTGTTTGGAAAGGGCATTTTGCAGAAGGTCACCGAAAGGCCGCCGGAAATTGTTGATGACGACGGAAATCTGAACGCCGAAATAGGTCACCGCGATAATCAGCAGCGATCCCCAGATAGACCAGAGCTTCCAGGCGTGATCCTTGGCGATGATGGTCCAGACAACGCCGAATAACACCAGGCACGATGCGAGATAGCCGTAAAAGAACAGATTTGCCGGAACCAGAAAATAGCTGAGATCGTAGGGTTCCTGCTCGGGCATTACATAACCCCAGGACGCCCCTAGCCTTTCAAAGATGAAATACCAGGCAAGAATGGCGAAGAAGGCCCAAACGATGGCGGAGGTAAAGAAGGCTTTCGGCTTGGGAAAGAAGGAATGAAACACGTTTTCGAACTCACGCGCGTTTGAAATCAGCCATTATTGGCGAAGCACTAGATGGCCCGAACCTAGGGCAGAAATTTGTGCACAGCAACGGAGAAGCGCGGACCTTAACAAGATGTAAGGCGAAGCTGGCGAAACGAGCCGCGATGGAACACCGCAGAAAGACGGGGAGAGACCGCCCGCTGCTTAACGCCGCCGCTCGGTAGCGAGCACCGGCAGCATCAGGAGAATGCTGACGACGAGCACCGCGGAAGCAAGAATACTGGGTGCGGTAAAACTGCCCGTCACCTCGGCAATCCAGCCGGCGGCCAGCGGCCCGACGATCTGGCCCGTTCCGAAGGCCGCCGTCATCAGCGCGAAGGCGCGGCGCGGGCTTGGCCCGGCAAATTCCCGGCCGAGCTGCAGGCCATAGGCGGTGATGACCATGAAGGTCAGCCCCAGAAGCAGACCGCCCGCGAGAATACCAGGCACCGGCGGCAGCATCACGGAAGCGAAGACGCCGATGGCTTCGACGGCGAGAACGATCACGAAAGCGCGTTTCAATCCCTGCGACTTCAGCACCGGTTTCCACAGGAACAGTGAAATGGCGGCGGCGCAGCCGGTGATGAACCAGGCCAGAAACTCCACGAAGGCACCGGCAGTAGCCATGCGCGCAATCGCCACGATGAAGGTGGCGGTGATGACATAACCAAAACCGAAAAGCCCGTAGGCAAGCGTCGTCAGAAACAGCGGCCGCGTCCATTGGAGTGGCGGCTCGGCCACCGAGGACGCATGCCGCGGCGGGCCTGCGGGCAGCACCCGCCAGACAAGAAGGAATGTCAGGAAGGAAAAGACGGCACCGGCGATCCACTCCTCCCGCCAGGAGGCACCGCCGCCATCAAAAACCACGCCGATCAGATAGACCGCAAGCGATGAGATGGCGATACCCGCGCCAMCCCCGCCATAATGCAGCGCCTGAATATGGTCCTTGCCAGCCTTCATGGCGTGGCCGATGACCATCTGCGACGTGAAGATCATGGTCAGCGCGCTGGCGACACCGGCCAGAAACCGGATGACGGTGAAGGCCACGACGGAATTGAAAGCGGCCATGGCCAGCAGCAGCGCGGCGGTGGAAAACAGCCCGCCAAGTGCTACGAGCCGCTCCCTCCCCGAACCCCAGGAATAGGCCGACAGCACCGCACCCGCCAGATAACCGGCAAAATTGCCCGCCGCCACGATGCCCGCATCGCCCGCCGAAAGCGGCACATCCGCCATCATGCCGGGCAGAATGGGGGTGAAGGAAAAGCGGCCGAAACCCATGGCGGAGGCCATCATGAGGGCGCCTGCGAAACCGAGTACAGTCAGATGTCTGGCGGAAAGTGGCTTGTCGGTGGTCATGCATGGCTTATCGCAACCGGGCGGATAAGCGACAAGCGAGTTATTTTGATCGGCGTCATAAGCGGTCGTTATCTGTCATGAATGGTCGGATGTTGCGCCTTGTTTCTTCTCCCCGCCGGGGAGAAGGTGGCCCGAAGGGTCGGATGAGGGGGCAAGCTCTCCGAAATCCAGCGAGGGCGCCCCCTCATCCCGCTGCCGCGGACTTCTCCCCCTCGGGGAGAAGAAACAAGGGGCACCCGCTCGCCCCACTAAAGGGCCAGAACACGAAGATAGACGTTTGTAGTTGCCCTTGATGAACGGAACTCAGCTCCACCCCTCACTCAACCAGCGTCAGCACCAGCGGCCCGTTCTTCGTCGCCACCACCGTATGCTCATATTGCACCGTCGGAGCGCTCGGATCGCTATAGAGCGTCCATGGATCATCGTCGCCGTCTTCGGCCCAATAGGCACCGGTCGAAAGAAACGGCTCGACGGTGAACACCATGCCTTCCTGCATGATGCGGCGCTCGCCCTTGTCGGGCCAGGTCGCCAGTTCCTTCGGCTCCTCATGCAGGGAACGGCCGATGCCGTGGCTGGCGAGGTTGGTGATCAGCGTATAGCGGTTCTTTTTGGCAAAAGCGCCGATGGCATTGCCGATATCGGCAAAGGGCCGGCCGGTTTTCACCTGCTGCAAGCCCGTCCACATGGCGCGTTTGCCATCACGGCACAGGCGCTCGATATCCTTCTTCACCGGCGGCACGGCGAAAGACGAACCCGTATCGCCGAAAAAGCCGTTCTTTACCGCCGAGACATCGATATTGACGAGATCGCCCGCCTTGATGATGCGTGGCCCCGGAATACCGTGGGCCACTTCCTCGTTGACGCTGATGCAGGTCGCGCCGGGAAACTTGTAGCAGAATTCCGGCGCCGATTGCGCGCCGTTATCCTCCAGCACCTTGCGGCCGATAGCATCCAGTTCGGCCGTGGTGATGCCGGGTTCCAGCGCGTCCGCCATGGTCTGCATGGCAACGGCGCACAAACGGCCGATATCCTTCAGCAGAACCAGTTCTTCTTCGGTGGAAATGACCATGTCTCTGTCCGTCGTTCTATTTGGCGGGTCTGAAAACGCCCGCCTTGGTAATCATCAGGCCGTGGCTTTCACCGGATCGGCACTCCCCGTCAATTCTTTTCTGACGATCGGAGCGACTTTCGTACCATAAAGCTCGATGCCGCGCATGATCTGGTCATGCGGCATCAGGCCGATGGCCATCTGCAGCAGGAAGCGATCATTCCTGAACACTCCATGTGCCTTGATGATCTTTTCCGCCACCAGTTCCGGCTCGCCGAGGAAAAGATTGCCCTCCGGCCCGCGTGCCGCATCGAAGTGCGCGCGGTTCGTCGGCCCCCAACCACGCTCGCGGCCAATGCGGTTCATCACCTCCGCCTGCGGGCCGTAAAACTGGTCCGCCGCCTTATCCGTGGTGTCGGCAATGAAGCCGTGCACATTGATACTGGTGCGCAGCTTGGTCTTTTCCTGCCCCGCCCGGCGTGCTGCCTCATGGTAGAGATCGAACAGCGGCGCGAAACGGCGATATTCGCCGCCGATAATGGCAAGCGCCACCGGAAGGCCCATGGCCCCGGCCCGCGCCACCGATTGCGGCGTGCCGCCCACCGCGATCCACACCGGCAGACGTTCCTGCAGCGGACGCGGATAGACGCCGCGCCCGTTGATGGCCGGATGTTTGGTGCCGGACCAGGTGACGATTTCCTGCTCGCGCAGCGCCAGCAGCAGATCGAGCTTTTCAGCGAAAAGCACGTCGTAATCTTCAAGGTCGTAACCGAACAGCGGGTAGGATTCGATGAAGGAGCCGCGCCCGGCCATGATTTCGGCGCGACCGTTCGAGAGAAGATCGACGGTCGAAAATTGCTGGAACACCCGTACCGGATCATCCGAACTCAACACCGAGACGGCGCTGGTGAGACGAATGTTCCTGGTTTTGACAGCCGCAGCCGCAAGCACGGTGGAGGGCGAGGAAGCGACATAATCCGGGCGGTGGTGCTCGCCCAGCCCGAAAACATCGAGCCCGACCTGATCGGCAAGCTCGATTTCCTCGAGAAGATCCTTCAGCCGGCGCGCGCCTTCCGGCCCGCGGCCATCGGCGGGGTTGGGATTGACATCCGCGAATGTGTAAAGACCGAGTTCCATAAACGATACCTCTGTTTGCCTGCCTCAGAGATAGGGACGCACAGCCCCCCAGACAAACGCAAAATCTGGAAGCTTAGCTTCGAAAAAATGGATAGGCGCAGCCGGATTCGCCACCGCGCCGCCCTTGCCTGAAATGGCCCGCGAGATGACGCCCGAAATGGCGATTGCCAGCCCGCCCCCTTTGGGCATAACCTGCTTAAACATGTGCGAAGTAATGCAAAAAGGGGAAAGCATGCATCGGACAGTTATCGTGACAGGCTCCACAAGCGGCATCGGCCTTGCCATCGCCCAGAGATTTGCAAGGGAAGGCGCCAATATCGTGCTGAACGGTTTCGGCGACGAAGACGAGATTGAAAAACTCCGCCTTTTGCTGGAAGCCGAAAGCGGCGGGCGCGTGCTTTATCACCCGGCCGATATGACGAAACCGGACGAGATCGCCGACCTTATCAATTCCTCCCACGAAAAACTCGGCTCGGTGGATGTGCTCATCAACAATGCCGGTATCCAGCACATCGCGCCGATCGAGGACTTCCCGACGGAAAAATGGGATTGGATCATCGCCATCAATCTGACCAGTTCCTTCCATACCATGCGTGCCGCGATACCGCTGATGAAGAAGGCCGGCAAAGGCCGCATCATCAATATTTCCTCGGCCCACGGTCTCGTCGCCTCGCCGTTCAAATCGGCCTATGTGGCGGCCAAACACGGCATTATGGGCCTGACGAAGACGGCAGCGCTGGAACTTGCGCAGACGGGCGTCACCGTCAATGCCATCTGTCCGGGTTATGTGCTGACGCCGCTGGTCGAAAAGCAGATACCTGAAATGGCCAAGATGCGCGGCATCAGCGAAGAGGCGGTGAAGAACGACGTGATGCTGGAATTGCAGGCGACCAAGCAATTCGTCACCGTCGATGACGTGGCGGCGGCTGCCCTGTTTCTGGCAAGTGACGCCGCAAGCAACATCACCGGCACGCATATTTCCGTCGATGGCGGGTGGACGGCGCAATAATTGCCGGATTTTCTTTCCGTTATGGAAACAATGAATTGCCAAAACGGAAATCGATATGCACGCGCGGTCGTGCATAGATATGCAGAGATAACGACAAGAAACCGGCTCGGCAGCCGGACAAAAAGCAGGGCATTGCATGAAAGACGCGATCAGCTTCATCCTCAACAGCGAAACCATCTCGCTCAGGGATTTCGGACCGACGGACACGCTTCTCGATTACCTCCGCATCAGCAAGCGGTTGACCGGGACCAAGGAAGGCTGTGCGGAAGGCGACTGCGGTGCCTGCACGGTGCTGGTCGGGCGGCTGCTGGATGGTTCGCTGCGTTATGAAAGCGTCAATGCCTGTATCCGTTTTCTCGGCTCGCTGCACGGCACCCACATCGTCACGGTAGAGCATCTGGCCGCGCGCGATGGCACGCTGCACCCCGTGCAGCAGGCCATGGTGGACTTCCACGGGTCGCAATGCGGTTTCTGTACGCCGGGCTTCGTCATGTCGCTTTACGGCCTCTGGCTATCAAGCGAAAAACCCGGCCGCGCCGATATTGAAAAGGCGCTGCAAGGCAATCTCTGTCGATGCACGGGTTACGAGCCGATCGTGAAGGCCGCCGAAAAAATCGCCGCGGCCCGCCCGAGTGCGCTCTTCGATCCGCTGCAACGGGACCGCACCGACATCATGGCACGGCTCTGGGCGATCCGCGAAAACGAGACGATCACCGTCGTCAGAGGCGAGGATCGCACCATCATTCCGGCGACGCTTTCCGATTTGACCGAGATTTACGCTGCTGAACCAAAGGCCACCATCGTCGCTGGCTCCACCGATGTGGGCCTGTGGGTGACGAAGCAGATGCGGGCGCTGAACCCCGTCATTTTCATCAACAATCTCGGCGATTTGCAGGCGATTACGGTGGATGAGGATGGCGTGACACTCGGTGCCGGCGTCACCTACAGCCAGGCCTTCAAGACCATTGCAGACCATTTCCCACCGCTTGCCCGGCTGTTTAACCGCCTCGGCGGCGAGCAGGTGCGCAATATGGGAACCATCGGCGGCAACATCGCCAACGGCTCGCCCATCGGCGACACGCCACCGGCGCTGATCGCGCTTGGCGCGACGCTCACCCTGCGCTCGTCTTCCGGCGGCCGCACCGTGCCGCTGGAGAGCTATTTCATCGATTACGGCAAACAGGATCGACTGAGCGGCGAATTCGTCGAAGAGCTTTTCATTCCGTTCCAGAAGCCGGAAAGCCACTACGCCGTCTACAAGATTTCCAAACGCCGGGATGAGGATATCTCCGCGCTCTGCGCCGCCTTCAATCTGACGCTCGACGCTGACGGCACCATCGAGGACATCCGCATCGCCTTTGGCGGCATGGCCGGCACGCCGAAACGCGCCGCGCATCTGGAGGCAGCCCTTCTCGGCAAGGCGTGGTCGCAGGATGCCATCGACGCGGCGCGCGATGTGCTGGACGAGGATTTCACACCGCTGACCGACTGGCGCGCCACCGCCGAATATCGCCAATTGACGGCCAAGAACCTGCTGACGCGGTTCTTCCTTGAGACTTCGGGCGAGAAGCAGGAACTCGCGCGCTTCACGCTGGAGGAAGCGTGATGATGGCGATGGTGATGGCGACACCCACAACCTCCCTCATTCCTGTGCTTGTCACAGGAATCCAGCCAGCCCAAGTCCTTGGGCTGGAAGGACTCTCTCGACGCGCAGACGCGCGGCGGCTGGATTCCTGTGACAAGCACAGGAATGAGGGGTCATTGTCACTGCCCCATGCCATCATTCCCAAAGAAGGAGCTTGAACCATGGACACCACAAGCTTCGACAAGACCAAGACCGAAATCGACGGCCCCATCCACAGGTCGCTACGGCACGACTCCGCCCATAAGCACGTAACCGGCAGCGCCGAATATATCGATGATATCCCTGAGCCCGCAGGCCTCGTCCACGGCGCACTCGGCCTTTCCGACCGGGCGCACGCCGAAATCGTCTCGATGGACCTTTCCGAAGTGGAGGCCACACCGGGCGTGCTCTGGGTCATGGTTGGCAAAGACGTGCCCGGCGAAAACGATGTCTCGTCCGGCGGTCGCCACGACGAACCATTGCTCGCCGAGACAAAGGTCGAATTCCACGGTCAGCCGATCTTCGCGGTTTTCGCCGAAACCCGCGATATCGCCAGAAAGGCGGCCCGCAAGGCGAAGATCACATATAAGGACCTGCCGCATTTCACCGATATCGATACGGCAATTGAGAATGGCGGCGCGCTCGTCATCAATCCTATGACGCTGAAACGTGGCGATGCGAAGATCGAAATGGATGTCGCACCGCGTCGTCTCACCGGCACGATGCGGATCGGCGGGCAGGAGCATTTTTATCTCGAAAGCCACATCGCCATGGCCGTACCGGGCGAGGATGACGAGGTGACGTTGTGGAGTTCCACCCAGCATCCAAGCGAAATCCAGCACATTGTCAGCCACATCCTGCAGGTGCCGTCCAATGCCGTCACGGTGCAGGTGCGCCGCATGGGCGGCGGGTTTGGTGGCAAGGAAACGCAGGGTAACCAGTTCGCCGCCCTTTGCGCCATCGCCGCCAAGAAGCTGAACCGGGCCGTGAAAATCCGTCCGGACCGCGACGAGGACATGAGCGCCACCGGCAAGCGCCATGATTTCCGCGTCGATTACGAGTTGGGCTTCGATGAAGAAGGCCGCATCCACGCCGTCGACGCCACCTATGCCGCGCGCTGCGGTTTTTCCTCCGATCTGTCCGGCCCGGTCACGGATCGCGCGCTGTTCCATGCCGATTCCAGCTATTTCTACCCGCATGTGCATCTCACCTCGCGGCCGCTGAAAACCCACACCGTCTCCAACACCGCCTTTCGCGGTTTCGGCGGGCCGCAGGGCATGCTGGGGGCGGAACGGTTCATCGAGGAGATCGCCTATGCCGTTGGCAAAGACCCGCTCGATATCCGCAAGCTGAATTTCTACGGCGAGACCGGCTCCGGCCGCACCACGACGCCCTATCATCAGGAAGTCGAGGACAACATCATCGCCCGCGTCGTCGAGGAGCTGGAGACGTCAAGCGACTACCGCGCACGACGTGATGCAATCATCGAGTTCAACAAAACCAGCCCGATCATCCGCAAGGGCATCGCGCTCACCCCTGTCAAATTCGGCATCTCCTTCACCATGACCGCCTTCAATCAGGCGGGCGCGCTGGTGCATATCTATAATGACGGCTCCATTCACCTGAACCATGGCGGCACCGAAATGGGTCAGGGCCTTTATACCAAGGTGGCGCAGGTGGTGGCCGATGCCTTCCAGGTGGATATCAACAGGGTGAAGATTACAGCCACGACGACGGGCAAGGTGCCGAATACGTCGGCCACCGCCGCCTCCTCCGGCACCGACCTTAACGGCATGGCGGCCTATGACGCCGCCCGCCAGATCCGCGAGCGGCTCGTCAAATTCGCCACTGAGAACTGGAACGTGCCGGAAGAGGAAGTCGTCTTCCTGCCGAACCGGGTGCGCATCGGCCTTGAGGAAATCGCCTTCAACGATTTCATCAAAAAGGCCTATTTCGCCCGCGTGCAGCTTTCCGCCGCCGGTTTTTACAAGACGCCGAAAATCCACTGGGACCGTGCCGCGGGCCGGGGCACGCCGTTTTATTATTTCGCCTATGGCGCGGCCTGCTCGGAAGTATCGATCGATACGCTGACCGGCGAATATCTGATGGAACGCACCGATATTCTCCACGATGTCGGCAAATCGCTCAACCCGGCCATCGATATCGGCCAGATCGAAGGCGCCTTCGTCCAAGGCATGGGCTGGCTGACCACCGAGGAATTGTGGTGGGACGGCAAGGGACGGCTGCGCACCCACGCGCCTTCCACCTACAAGATCCCGCTCGCCTCCGACCGGCCGAAGAGCTTTAACGTCAAGCTGGCGGAATGGGCGGAAAATGCCGAGCCCACCATCGGCCGTTCCAAGGCCGTGGGCGAACCGCCCTTCATGCTGGCGATCTCGGTTCTCGAAGCCCTCTCCATGGCCGTCGCCTCCGTCGCCGATTACAAGGTCTGCCCGCGCCTCGATGCACCGGCAACGCCTGAGCGGGTGCTGATGGCGGTGGAACGGTTGAAGAAGGTGTGAGGGGAGTACCCATGCGGCCAAGCCCCAATGCCTGACACCTCCCTCTCCGCCTTCCTCGCCCGCCCAGCCCCCGCAATCCTCGTGGAAATCGAGGCCGTAAAAGGCTCATCCCCACGCGAGGCCGGCACCTTCATGCTGGTCTCACAGGCTGACCTGTGGGAAACCATCGGCGGCGGACAGTTCGAATATATGGCGATAGACCACGCCCGTGCCATGCTGCGAACAGGTGCTGCCGAAGACCGCATGGATATTCCGCTAGGGCCGGAAATAGGCCAGTGCTGCGGCGGTCGCACCCTTATCCGCTTCCGACTGATGACGGCAGAGATCGCTGCCGGGCTTGAGGCGCGGCTGAAGGGCGAAACCGAACAGCAGCCCGCCGTCTTCATTTTTGGCGCAGGTCATGTCGGCAAGGCGCTGGCAGATGCCCTGTCGCTGTTACCGCTGACCCTTACTGTGGTGGAAACCCGTGAAAGCGAGCTACGCGACATTCCGGCAGGCATCGCATCCATCCTCACGCCTATGCCGGAAGCATTCGTTCAAAAAATCCCGGCAAACGGCGCGGCGATCATCGTCACCCACGATCACGCGCTCGATTTCCTGATTGCGAAGGAAGCGCTTGCCCGCGACGATCTCGCTTATGTCGGCATGATCGGTTCGAAGACCAAACGCGCCACCTTCGCCCATTGGCTGGCGGATCAGGCAGAACCCGCTTCCCGCCTTGCAAGACTGACGCTACCCATCGGTGGCATCGGCGTCAGGGACAAGCGTCCCGCCGTCATAGCGGCCCTTGTGGCAGCCGAGTTGCTTCAAGCGTTTTCTGCCACCGAAACTGGGAATCCCCGCAAACACCAGCCCGCCCATCCCTGAGGCCGAGATCGCGCTTCAACGCATCAGGCAGGCTTTCATCGGCCAGATTGTCCGGCCGAAAGCTCTCAAAAGCAAAATGTTCCGCTGTCCGCAGACCCGCGCGCAAGCGGGACCACGCGCGCAAGAATGCTGTGCGCATGTTCATCTCCATCCGAATTTTCAGAAGCTCAGTTGATCTATGGAACTGAAAATGACTTGATTTTCGGATAAAAACCAATGAAACCTTTGGTATTTAGCATAAAGAGAACTTATCCATGAAGATGTCTCGCCAGTTCCCGCTGAATGCGTTGCGTGTGTTCGATGCCGCCGCCAGGCATCTGAGTTTCACCAAGGCCGGTGAAGAGCTGGGCATGACGCAAACGGCTGTCAGCTATCAGGTGAAGCTGCTGGAGGAGAATATCGGTGAGCCTCTCTTTATCCGCAAAGCACGGCAGGTTTTACTGACCGAGGCCGGGCAGAAACTGGCGCCGAAAGTGGCGGAGGCCTTCAACAGCCTGCGGGAGGCCGTCGACAATGTGCGCGACACGTCCGACGCCACCCTGACCATCCATTCCACGGCGACCTTCGCGTCGCGCTGGCTGTCGCGGCATCTCGGCGCTTTCCAGCTCGAGCACCCCTCCATCGCCGTGCGGCTCGATACATCGAGCGCATTGATCGATTTTGCCCAGTCCGACTGCGATGTCGCCATTCGCTGGAGCCGCGACGATGGCAAGGGGCTGGCGTATCATCAATTGCTACGCGGCGTTTATACGCCGATGCTGCATCCAAACCTCGCCGAGAGCATCGGCGGATTGCAGAGGCCGGAAGATCTGCTACGCCTGCGCATCATCGATCCCGGCGATATCTGGTGGAGCCAGTGGTTTCGCGAGGTGGGCGTCGAAAATCCGGGCCTTGACCGTTATCCGCGCAGCCGCCTCAATGTGCAGGCCTTCGAAGCCGCCGCGGCAATTGCCAATCAGGGGGTGGCCATGCTCACCCCTGAACTTTACGCCGATGAGATCGCGCTCGGCCGCCTGTACCAGCCCTTCGAGCATCTCAGCAGCGAAGGCAAGAACTACTGGCTTGTCTATCCCGAAAACCGCAGGAACATTCGCAAGATAAGGCTGTTTCGCGACTGGATATTAAAGCGGATCGAGGAAAGCCGGCCGCAGCAGCCCCATCAATACCCCATGTCAGGCGCATAAAAGCAGCGTGGCGTATCCTCATCCGGAAACAGACAGAGATGATATTCGCCGTCCTCGGACCGCCTCGCCTCGCTTTGCGACCAGTTGAAGACATGGCGTCGCGTCACCATGCGATGATCGCCGGGGGCGAGTGAAACCTCATAACCATCTGGCGTCACGCGCACACTTCGCGTGGGGATCATCTGGCAATCTCCCGTCTGGGCGTCGCCATTGCAGCAATAGCTCTCATATTTGAACCCCTTGTGGGATTCATGGGCAAGTGCTGTGGCACTGAACGCCAGCAGCAGAAGGAGGACCGTCAGAACAAGGCGCATCGGCATGGTCTCCGTTGAAAACAACGGCGGCTGCCGGAAGGTCATTGCGTCCCTTCATTCAAATTCCACACATCAACACGTACCCGGACACAACGGCACCGGAAACTGCGACACCTGCCCCTGATCTGCCCCCGCCACAGGGTTCGCAGCACCCGCTTTCGGAATAACCGCCAGCGAAACATGTCATGGGAGCTTTAAAAGCTCCGCAGCCCTATATTTTAGCACATCGGCGGGCCGCTTACAGGATAATAGCTGAGTCGCGTTAGCCAGCTAAGCACAAACTATGCGGCAGGAAGCACGCATTGCAACTTTACCGGGCTTGCGGCGGTCCCCTCGCGGCCCGAACCGGGTTGTGGACACAAGACCATCGGATTGTGAACAATCACTCCCCGACCGCTGCTTTTCCCTTTCCTAACGGTCAAATTTCTCGCAAGGTGCGCTGCACAAGGATCAGGGGAACCGCATGTACGAATACGCCATTGCGTGGGAATGGATGGCCTTTGCCGTCCGCTGGCTCCACGTCATCACCGCCATCGCCTGGATCGGCTCATCCTTCTATTTCATTGCGCTCGATCTCGGGCTGGTCAAACGGGCGCATCTGCCGCCGGGGGCTTATGGCGAGGAGTGGCAGGTGCATGGCGGCGGTTTTTACCACATCCAGAAATATCTGGTTGCGCCTGCCCAGATGCCTGAGCACCTGACATGGTTCAAATGGGAAAGCTACGTCACCTGGCTTTCCGGTTTCGCCATGCTCTGCATCGTTTATTATGGCGGGGCGGATCTCTTCCTGATCGATCATTCCGTACTGGCGCTTACCCAGTTCCAGGCCATCTGTCTGTCGCTCGCCTCGCTTGCCATCGGCTGGCTGTTTTACGATTTCCTCTGCAGATCCCCACTCGGCAACAATACCTGGGGCCTGATGATCGTGCTTTACGTCGCGCTGGTGGCGATGGCATGGGGTTATACGCAGGTTTTCACCGGCCGCGCCGCCTTCCTGCATCTCGGTGCCTTCACCGCCACCATCATGTCGGCGAATGTGTTCTTCATCATCATTCCGAACCAGAAGATCGTCGTGGCCGACCTGATTGCCGGGCGCACGCCCGACCCGAAATATGGCCGCATCGCCAAGCAGCGTTCACTGCACAACAACTACCTGACGCTGCCCGTCATCTTCTTCATGCTGTCGAACCATTATCCGCTGGCTTTCGCGACTGAGTTCAACTGGATCATCGCAGCGCTGGTGTTCCTGATGGGCGTCACTATCAGGCACTGGTTCAACACCACCCATGCCCGCAAGGGTAAACCAACATGGACCTGGCTTCTCACCGCCCTCATCTTCATCGTCATCATGTGGCTTTCCACCGTGCCGAAAGTGCTGACCGGCGAGGAGGAGCAGAAGGCCGCGACGCTCTCCCCCATGCAGCAGCAATTCGTCAGCGACGCTCATTTTACCAAGGCGCGTGATGTGGTTCAGGGTCGCTGTTCCATGTGTCATGCGGCCGAGCCTGTCTGGGAAGGCGTGCCTTTCACACCCAAATCCGTGAAGCTCGAAACCGACGAACAGATCGCCGCCCATGCGCGCGAAATCTATTTGCAAGCCGGCCGCAGCCATGCCATGCCTCCCGGCAACATCACCGCCATCACCCCGGATGAGCGCAAGGTGCTGACCGCATGGTATGAAAGTGCGGTTTCCGGGGCTGGAAAAGCCGAAGGAAAGACTGAATGAGCATGGTTCTGCTGCGTGGCCGCCTGCTGAGCTTCCGCCGCGCGCCGCTCGCAATCGACGATACGCAAAGCTATCTCTATATCGAAGATGGCGGCCTGCTGCTCGAAAATGGCAGGATCGCCGCTATTGGCGAATATGCCGATATCCGTAAGACAACCCCCGAAGACGTCGAGGAAAAGGATCACCGGCCGCATCTCATCGTGCCCGGCCTCATCGACATGCACCTGCATTTCCCGCAGATGCAGGTTATCGGCTCCTATGCCGCCAACCTGCTGGAATGGCTGAATACCTATACTTTCCCGGAAGAATGCCGCTTCGTTGAAAGCGCCCATGCACAGCGCATCGCCACGCATTTCTACGACGAGCTGCTGCGCCACGGCACCACCACGGCCGCTGCCTATTGCTCGGTGCACAAGACCTCCGCCGACGCCTTTTTCACGGAGGCCATGAAGCGCAACATGCTGATGGTGGGCGGCAAGGTGATGATGGACCGCAACGCCCCGCAGGGCCTGCTGGACACGCCGGAAACCTCCTATGACGAGACGCGCCAGGTGATTGCCGACTGGCACGGCAAGGGCCGCAACCACGTCGCCATCACGCCGCGCTTCGCCATAACCTCCACCCCAAAGCAGATGGAGGCCGCCCAGGCGCTGGCGCAGGAATTTCCCGATCTCTTCATCCAGACGCATCTCTCCGAAAATCTGGACGAGATCAAATACACCTGCGAGCTTTACCCCGAAGCGACCGACTATACCGATATCTATGTGCGATACGGCCTGATGGGCAACAAGACCCTGCTCGGCCACGCCATCCACCTCTCGGAGCGCGAAGCGGACGTACTGTCGGAAACCGGCGCGGTGGCCGTACATTGCCCCACCTCGAACCTCTTCATCGGCTCCGGCCTCTTCCCGATGAAAAAGCTACAGCGGCGTGAAAAGCCGGTGCGCATCGCAGTTGCGACCGATATCGGCGGTGGCTCCAGCTATTCCATGCTGCGCACTATGGATGAAGCCTACAAGGTCCAGCAATTGTTGGGCGAGCGCCTGAACCCGCTGGAAAGCTGGTATCTGATGACGCGCGGTAATGCCGAAGCGCTTTCCATGGTCGACCGCATCGGCACGCTCGACGCCGGCACGGATGCCGACATCACCGTGCTGAACGCCTCCTCCACACCCGCCATGGCCCTTAAGATGGAAGTGGTGAAAAGCCTGACGGAAGAACTGTTCCTGATGCTGACCATGGGCGATGACCGCACCGTGGTGGAAACCTATGTGGCCGGCAGGGCAATGAAAAGCGTGCTGGCATAGTTCGGCTGGGGCCGAAACATAAAGCCGCAACGTCATTTATATCAAGGCTATCTATGGAGCGATCGGACGCTGCTTGTTTCTTCTCCCCGCCGGGGAGAAGTCCGCGGCAGCGGGATGAGGGGGCGAGGGTGCGGTCCATCGCTAACGCTGCCCCCTCATCCGACCCTTCGGGCCACCTTCTCCCCCTCGGGGAGAAGAAACCCGGCGCAACGCCGAGCTTCATGCGATTGCCGCCGCCGGTCGGCCGAAATGCGAATGACCTCTGGAGTGCCCCGTGCTGAATCTAGACACAACCACCATGCTCATGGTTCTCGCGACCTTCATCATCGCAGGCATCGTCAAGGGCGTGACCGGCATGGGACTGCCCACGGTCGCCATGGGCGTGCTCGGCCTCTTCATGCCACCGGTCATTGCCGCCGGCCTGCTCATCCTGCCCTCCTTCATCACCAATATCTGGCAATTGCTCGCCGGGCCGGATTTCCGGGCCATCGTGAAACGGCTGTGGCCGATGATGATCGCCATCGCCGTCGGCACCCTCATCGGCATCCGGCTGATGACATCAGGCACCGGCGTCTGGACCACCTCGGCGCTCGGCCTCTGCCTCGCTGCTTACGCGGCCTATAGCCTGCTTGCCAGACCCGTCTCGATTCCGTCCGGGCTGGAACCAAAACTCTCCCCGGTCATGGGGCTGGCAACCGGCCTTTTGACCGGCGGCACCGGAATTTTCGTTGTGCCCGCCGTGCCCTATATCCAGTCACTCGGTTTCAGCCGGGATGATCTCGTGCAGGCGCTTGGCCTTTCCTTCACCGTCTCTACCGTCGCGCTCGCCGCTGGCCTCGCCTCCCAGAATGCCTTTCACGTCGAGCATCTGTCGCTTTCCGCGCTGGCCGTGCTGCCGGCCCTTGCCGGAATGTGGCTTGGCCAGAAAATCCGTACCATCGTCAGCCCGGCGACATTCCGGCGCTGGTTTCTCATCTGCCTGCTCATACTGGGAGCCGAGCTGTTTTTGCGGGCGTTCTGGTGATGGAAATCCGTCGATTTTGATGTCGTGACCGCCACATTCATGTTATGTGAAGCCATCATTCAAATGTGAAGGCTTTATCCATGGGCAAAATCCTGACCATAGCGGACCTGAAGCAACAGGCTCAGCGTCGTGTGCCAAAAATGTTTTTCGACTATGCCGATAGCGGCGCGTGGACGGAAAGCACCTACCGCGCCAATGAGGATGATTTTGCCAAGATAAAGCTGCGCCAGCGCGTGCTGGTGGATATGACCGACCGGTCGCTGGCCACCGAAATGGTGGGCGAGAAGGTTTCGATGCCGGTCGCGCTCTCCCCCACCGGGCTCACCGGCATGCAGCACGCCGATGGCGAAATGCTGGCCGCAAAAGCGGCGGAGGAATTCGGCGTGCCCTTCACGCTCTCCACCATGAGCATCTGCTCCATCGAGGATGTCGCTTCCGTCACCTCGAAACCCTTCTGGTTCCAGCTCTACGTGATGAAGGACCGGGACTTCGTCAATAATCTGATCGATCGCGCCAAGGCCGCCGGATGCTCGGCGCTGGTGCTGACGCTCGACCTGCAAATTCTCGGCCAGCGCCACAAGGACCTTCGCAACGGCCTGTCGGCACCGCCGAAATTCACGCCGAAGCACATCTGGCAGATGGCGACCCGGCCGCAATGGTGCCTGGACATGGCTCGCACCAAACGCCGCAGCTTCGGCAATATTGTCGGCCACGCCAAAAACGTCTCAGACCTGTCATCGCTCTCCTCATGGACGGCGGAACAGTTCGATCCGCGCCTGTCCTGGAAAGATGTCGAATGGATCAAGGAACGCTGGGGCGGCAAGCTGATCCTCAAGGGCATCCTTGACGAGGAAGATGCACGCGCGTCGCTCGACACAGGCGCCGACGCCATCATCGTCTCCAACCATGGCGGCCGCCAGCTCGATGGCGCCCATTCCTCCATCGCCATGCTGCCGAAAATCGTCGATGCCGTCGGCGACAGGGTTGAGGTGCACATGGACGGCGGCATTCGCTCCGGTCAGGACGTGCTGAAGGCCGTGGCGCTCGGCGCCAAAGGCACCTATATCGGCCGCCCCTTCCTCTATGGCCTCGGCGCTGATGGCAAACAGGGCGTGACGACGGCGCTCGAGATCATCCGCAAGGAAATGGATGTCAGCATGGCACTATGTGGCAAAAGGCTGATCACCGATGTGGATCGCAGCATTCTGGCGTGATGGTGACGTCGACTAGATGGTGCAGAGCCTCAGAGTCGGCGCCATAAAGTCCCGCCCTGCGCTGCCTCCCTCATCCCTATGCTTGTCACAGGGATCCAGCCATCCCAAGTCCTTGGGCTGAAAGGAGTCTTTCCGTCGCGCCGACGCGCGCCGGCTGGATTCCTGTGACAGGCACAGGAATGAGGAGGAAGAGAGCCTAGTGCCCCACCGTCTTCGAAAACACATTCACGATCACCACCCCGGTGATGATGAAACCGAGACCGATGACTGCGGCAATATCAAGCGTCTGGCGGAACACGAAATATCCAATGACGGAAATCAACACGATGCCAAGCCCGCTCCAGATCGCATAGGCAACGCCGACCGGCAGTGCCCGCAGCGTGAACGACAGCAGGTAAAAAGCGGCACCATAAAAAACCGCCATCAGCACCGTCGGTAATAGCCGGGTGAATTGCTGCGACTGCTGCAGGAAAGAGGTCGCTATGACCTCGCAGATAATGGCCGCGACAAGCGCCCCATAGGTAAAAACAGCCGCGTTCATCGTTCCATTTCCTTTTTTGTCTGGGCGATCATCCGTGCCTTGAGAGCCGCCCTGTCGCCGCCTGCCCTGCCATCATCGGCCAGAAGATCGGCAAACCAGATGCCGTCAGCCGCAAGCCGCACCATCTCCAGTACCACCCCGCCATCCGTATCTTTATGACGAGCAAGACGCCCCTCGACCCAGCTGGTCCACATGCGCCGAAGCGACGGCTCGCCGACCATGGAAACCGAGATTGCCGCCCATTGCCTGCCCGAATCCCGGTCTCGATCATCGAAAACCGCGTTCAAATAGGCCCGGGTGAAGCATCCGTAAGCTTCACAATCCTGTGAGACGAGCGCATCGATTTCCGCATCCAGCGCGGTCAGAAGGTCTGTCATGACCGCTTCCAGCAAGGCTTGCTTGGAGGGGAAATGATGAAACAGCCCACCCTTTGTCACCCCCGCCGCATCCGCCACCGCCTGCACGGAAAGTGCTACAACGCCCTGATCGGCAGCAAGTTTCGCCGCGCAATCCAGAAGATTGCGGCGTACGATTTCGGGCTGCTTCCTGCGTTCATGTGCATTTGACATGCTCCAAAACATACCGGATGGTTGGTTTCTTTGCAAGGAAATTGTGGGGGCAGCCCTCGGGTTGAAATTCATACTTAATTAGGCATGAAAGCGATCTCTAAAGTTTTAGCGGTTTTGTTGCCGGAAAGTGTCAGTAAAACTTCGCCCATCGTGGCGGTCGAACAAAAGGGGTGGATTATGTCGGGAATGGACAAACGGGGAATGGCGGGTGCATGGGTCTTCGCGCTCACCTTCTTTTGCGCGATCCTCTCCTTGCAGGCATCGCCTACCCAGGCCGGTTACGCCCACTTCATCATGGATGCCAATACCGGCAAGGTGCTGGCCGCCCGCAATGCCGATGTACTGAACCACCCCGCCTCGCTCACCAAGATGATGACGCTATACATGACCTTCGAGGCGCTGCACGCCGGCAGGCTTCGCTGGGACCAGAAGATAACCATGTCCAAAAACGGCGCATCGGTCATCCCCTCGAAGCTCTACGTGCGTCAGGGCCAGACCTTCACCGTGCGCGAAGCCGTTTATGGCATGATCGTCAAATCCGCCAATGACATGGCGGAAGGCATGGGCGACCACCTCGGCGGCTCCGAGGCACGGTTCGCGGAAATGATGACCCGCAAGGCCCGCCAGCTCGGCATGTCGAAAACGGTGTTCCGTAATGCCTCGGGCCTGCCCAGCAAATCCCAGGTGACGACGGCGCGCGACATGGCCAGGCTCGGCCTGGCGCTGCAGCGCGACTTCCCCAAGGAATATGGCCTCTTCGCCATGGAATCCTTTAGCTTCCAGGGAAAACGCATCCGCGGCCATAACAATCTGATGTATCGTTATCAGGGCATGGACGGCATCAAGACCGGCTACACCAATGCCTCCGGCTTCAACCTCGTCAGCGCCATCAACCACAATGGCCGCCGTGTCGTCGGCGTTGTGCTGGGCGGCAAGACCGCCCGCAGCCGCGATGCCCAGATGGCCGCTCTTCTGGACAAGGCCGTGCCGCAGGCTTCGAGAAGCCGCAACACCGAACAGCTCGTCGCTAGTGCCAATGTCAGCCGCACCTTCGATGTGGCCGCAGCCCTGCCTCCAGCAGCCATACCATTGCCGATGTTCGCCGAACGCCGCGCCGATCCGGTCGCCATGCAGATTGCCACCGCCAACAGCCAGATGGCCGACATGATGCAGGTCTCCGCCATTCCAAGACCCGCTCCCACCGCGGCTACGACCGGCGAGAGAAGCCGCTGGGAAGTGCAGATTGCCGCAACGGACAGCGAAGCCGCCGCCCGCTCCCTGCTCGCCAATGCCCGTTCCAATATCGGAAACTATGCCGGGATCGCCCCCTATACGGAGGCCGTTCAAAGCGGATCGGCAACGCTTTACCGCGCCCGCTTCACCGGCTTCGAAGACCAGTCTTCGGCCGTATCGGCCTGCAAGGAACTGAAGGCGCAGTCCTATGCCTGCGTGGTGATGACCAGCGAGGGGTGAGGATTAATAATGGAAACGGCACTGATGGATGATCAGCACTGCCGCTTCCCCTTCGCCGCGAAGCTCATAAATAAGACGATGTTCCTGGGAAATCCTGCGTGACCACAGGCCCTTGAGCTGAAAGCGCAGCGGCTCTGGCTTTCCGATACCTTCAAACGGATGCCGTCTGCAGTCCTTGATGAGTTCGTTGATGCGTTGGAGCATCTTTCGATCATATTTTTGCCAGTGGAGATAGTCTTCCCACCCTTCGTGGCTCCAGCCGAGAGTAACTGTGCCGCTGTGCTGCATGAGGTTTTCTCCGGTTAGAAGCTCGCACTCATGCGCGACAGTTTAAAGATCAGTCGATGAGATCGTGACTTTCGAAAGCGCCAGCATTCACGTCTGACATCGACTTTCGTAGCCTGGCAAAATTTTCCGGTGAAGAGCAGAGGTGCAAGGTCTCCATCAGCCCTTCATATTCGTCCTTGTCGATAAGGACCGCGGAAGGCTTGTCGCGGCGCACAATTTCCAGCGCGACACGATCCTGCGATACCTCGTCCAGAAGAGATGCGAGAGATTCGCGTGCTTTCGAAAACATGACGGTGCGCATGGAAGAACCTCCAAGAGAGTTGTACAACAAATAGTACAACTCTTCGAAATATTCAAGACGGCTTGCGAAGCCACCCGTTCGTCAGCGCGTCGGCGAGATAGGGAATACCGTTGACCCGCGCCATTTCAGACATGGCCAAATTATCGTAGCGGATATTCCGGAAGTAGACCTGCCAGCCACGCCCGGTCTCTTCCAGTACGGCATAGGTGGCAAGCGCATGCCCGGCCTCGACATGATGGTCGAAAGGCGTGTCATCCTTCCAGCCGGGGCAGCCGACGCTGCCGGGATTGACGATCAGCCGGCCATCGGAAAGCTGCACCGCACGGGGAATATGGGTATGGCCACACAGCATCAGCGGCTGAGTGATACCTTGCGCCCTCTCCTCGATTTCAGCGAGAGGCCGCAGTTTCAGCATGCCTTCCGGCGACAGCGTTTCCAGCCAGTAGTCGAGATCGCCGAGCGGCGAACCATGGCAGCAATAGGCGACATCCCTGAACACCATGCTGAAGGGTAACGTCTGCAGCCAGTCCAGATGCGCGGCGGTGAGCTGCGCATGCGCCGGCTTCTCCCAGCTGCCCATCTCTTCCGGCGCACGCTCGATCAGCTCCCGGTCATGATTACCACGAATGCTCGGTATCCAGTTGCCCACAAGCACGTCGCCGGTAAAACCTGCCTCCAGCGGGCCGCTGAAACAATCACCGAGATTGACGATGTCCTTGATGCCCAGCTTGGCAATATCCTCCAGCACGGCTTCCAGTGCTGCGCAGTTTCCGTGAATATCGGCAATCGCGGCAAAGATCATGGCTATCAGCTTCCTCGATAGGTGGAATAGCTATAGGGCGAAAGCAGAAGCGGCACATGATAGTGGCCGCTTTCATCGGCAATGCCGAAGCGAATGGGGATGATGTCGAGAAAGGCCGGCTCCGCCAATTGAACGCCCCTGCCGCGCAGATAATCGCCGGCATGGAAAACCAGTTCGTATTCACCAGCCTTAAAACTGTCGCCGACAAGCAGCGGCCCGCCATCGACCCGACCGTCGCTATTGGTCTTCACTGTCTTGATCTTCTCCCGGCGATCCCCGGAGAGCCGGTAAAGCTCGATCGTCAGCCCCTCAGCGGGCACACCATGGGCAGCATCGAGGACATGGGTCGTCAAACCGGTCATAGGCTGGGCTCCGCGATCATAAAGGGCTCATCGAAAAAATACTCTTCCAGATTGTTACCCGGCCCTTCGCGATCGGCAACCAGAAAATCCGAAACCGCCTGCAACGGCATCAACGGATAATGCCAGACATTGCGGCGATAATTCACGCCCTGATCGCCCCGCGCCAGAAACACCTGTGGCCGGGTGGGTCGGCCGCCATCATCTTCCGCGACGACAACGAGGAAAGGTCGACCGGAGAGCGGCGAAAAGCTCTGGCTGCCGAGCGGATGCCGCTCCATCATGTCGATCCTGTGCGGAAAGACGCGTGGCTGGCCCCGGAAGATATTGAGAATGATGCGCGCGCCCTCGCCCGCAGCCTCCGGCGCTGCAAGCGCATGATGTCGCTCGGTCTGGCCACCATTGATGTGGCGCATGGAAGAGGGCGTTATTTCGATCACATCACCGAAGGACGCGAACGCCTCTTTGGTCAGAGGCTTGATCTCGAGAAAATCGGTCAAATGTCACTCACCTTGGGCATGCCAGTTGCGCATCGCCTCAAGTTTGGCGAGCAGATCGGGAATTGTGGTTTGTGCGGTTTCCCAGATGATTTCCATGTCCAGGGCAAAGTAGCCATGAGCGATGCGGTTTCGCAATCCACGCACCGCATGCCATGGGAAATCGGAATGTTCGACAACGAAATCCGGGGCGGTTTCTATCAGCCGAACCGCAGCCTCACCGATGACGATGAGGCACATTCCGATTGCATGCTGTGTTCGCACATCGGAAAAAAAATCATCCTTCTTCATTCCGGCAACGAAGCCCACGGCGGAGGTTGCAGCGCGCTCCATATCGGCGAGGTGATCAAGCCGGCGGTCCCCGCTCATATGGGTTTTGCCTCGGAGAGCACCCTGCCTCTCAAACGTTCGGGGAAATCCCCGGGCGTCAGAAGATGGATTTTAGTACCGAGCATCATCTGCTCCAACTCATCCTGCAAACCGCCAAGACTAAGCAGTGTCGTGCCCGGCAGGGCATCCACCAGAATATCGAGATCGCTGTCCGGCCTGTCTTCGCCACGGGCCACGGAGCCGAACACACGCGGGTTTGCCGCGTTGAAGCGCTTCGTCGCTTCGCGGATCGCCTCCCTGTTCTTTTCCAGCACCTCGGACGGTCTCATGATCTCAATCTCCAGACAGCGCGATCCTAGCAGAACCGCCCGTACTCGCCAATTCAGCCTTCCGGCAGCATCGAGGCAAGACGCAGCCAGGCGATCTTTTCCACCTGCGCTGTTGCGGTTGCGAATTCCTGCGCCGCGTCGTTGTCGATGCGGGTCTCGAAGGCGGAGAGAATATCTTGCCTGTTGAGCCCCTTCACGGCGATGATGAAGGGAAAGCCGAATTTTTCGGTATAGGCGCTGTTCAGCTGGGTGAACCGTGCGTGCTCCTCCGGCGAAAGCCGATCGAGCCCGGCACCGGCCTGTTCGTTGCGGCTGTCGGCGGTCAGTTCGCCCGCAATCGCCAGCTTGCCGGCGAGATCGGGATGCGCCCGCAAAACGCCAAGCCTTTCCGCCTCGGAAGCCACCCGGAACTGTGCGCAAAGGGCCCCGTGAACCGCCTTCGCCGTCAGTTCCAGGCCTGCGCCGCCAGCATCGTAGGCCCTTTCGGCGATGAAGGGCGAATGTTCGAACACGCCGCCGAAACGGGCGACAAATTCCTCGCGCGTCACCATCAAAGCGTCTCCGGCTTGTGGTGTTCATGCCAGTGGCGGGCGATTTCGAGGCGCTGCGGAATCCACACCTTCTCGTGACCAAGCACATATTCGATGAAACGGCGCAGCGCCGCGGCCCGGCCCGGCCGACCGACAAGACGGCAATGCAGGCCGACGCTCATCATCTTCGGCGCGCCTTCGACACCTTCCTGATAAAGCACGTCGAATGCATCCTTCAGATAGGTGAAGAACTGATCGCCGGAATTGAAACCCTGCGGCGTGGCAAAACGCATGTCGTTGGTATCGAGCGTATAGGGAATGATCAGGAACGGCTCATCGCTCGTCCCCTTCACCCAATAGGGCAGATCGTCGGCATAGGAATCGGATGAATAAAGGAAGCCGCCCTCCTCCATGACGAGGCGCAGCGTATTGTCGGATGGCTTGCCCTGATACATGCCGTAGGGACGCTCACCCGTCAGTTCGGTATGCAGGCGCACCGCTTCGATGATGTGCTTGCGCTCTTCCTCTTCGGAGAAGTCCTTGTATTCCAGCCAGCGATAACCGTGGCTGGCGATTTCCCAGCCCGCTTCCTTCATGGCGGCGACAGCCTCGGGATTGCGGGCCATGGCGGCTGTCACACCATAAACGGTGGTGGTGACGCCAAGCCCGGTGAACATGCGCCACAGCCGCCAGAAGCCGGCGCGAGAGCCGTATTCGTAGATCGATTCCATGTTCAGGTTGCGCTGGCCGAGCCAGGGCTGGGCACCGACAATCTCCGACAACAGCGATTCCGATGCCTTGTCATTGTCGAGAATGCAGCTTTCGCCGCCCTCCTCGTAATTGATGACAAATTGCACGGCGATGCGCGCCCCGCCCGGCCATTTCGGATCAGGAGCGTTGCGGCCATAGCCCACCAGATTGCGGGAGTAATTTTCGGAAATCATTCAGCCACCCAGAACATCTCTCCCGGGGCGCAAGCCGGTTGCGGGAGATAAGATAAACCTCCGAACCTTGCCGGGCCGGACAGGCAGGCGCGCTTCGGATATGCGATGTCGAACGGTAGCATTCGCATGCGGAATGTCGAGACAATCTTGCCGACATTCCTATGCTTTTTTGTATACGATTATGAGCAAGCGTGCTTCAGGCAATCTTGCGGGCGGAAACCCGGCCCATGGGATGCAGTGAATGCACGCGGAAAGGCGCACCCGGCTCATCCTCGATGAACAAAGCCAGGCTGGAAAATTGCAGCGACCGGGTCAATAGCGGTTCGAACACCTTGCGCACGGCCCGCTCGATCCTCTGGCTGCTGGAAGGTTCCACACCGCCCGTCAGCGACATCTGGAAACGGAACTCATCCATCACATGCGGGCTGCCCCAGCGATGCAGATTGGTGAGCTGCGAGGCCGATAGCCGGTCCGGATCCGCCCGCTCGATTTCCGCCTCGGAGAGCGGTGCGCGGTAGTGGTCGAATTCCTGCACCACGCGGGCCGCAAAAAAATGCAGCACTTCACAGGGACGCTCGGGAACGAGGCTGAAGACATTCTCCTGCCTTGCCACCACCAGTTGCGGCAGCGTGAAGGGATCCTGCCTGCCGGAAAAATACATCAGGTCGCGCAGCAACGCCGCCTCGGACTGGCCTTCGGCAAGGCGGAAAGGCGCCTTTATCGTGCCATGGAAACCGTAACGGCGCGGCAGGGCCGTATGGTAGGAAATCTCCTGCATACCGAGATCGATCATGCCCGGCGGTTCCACCGCATGACCTGAATAGGCATCGCGCCCCAGCCACGCGGCGGCAGCCTGCGTCAGGGGGTCATTGGGGGAAGGCGTGAAATGAATGGCGTATCGCATGCGCTGTCACCTCGCCGCAAATGCGGACAAACCGGCCTCTTTGCAGGCCAGCAGATAAGTGATTTGCGTGACAGATTAACGACGTAAGCGGTCCAATCAGAACTTTCTAAAGTCCGGGACGGCAATACTCACGTGTTCTTGAAGGCGAAAGCTCGAAGGGATGACAGCCGTGTGACCGCACACGGTTTGCAACGCCGCCTCGGCCAGGAAATGTGCAAGACCGAAGCTGACCTTGAAACCGCCGGAGAGCGCAACGAGTTTCGGATGGCCAGCCAGTGCCCCCACCATCGGGTCCCTCCCCACCGCCTTCGGTCGCAGCCCGGCCCAGCGTTCGAGCACCGGTGCGCCGGCAAGCGAAGGCACAACGGCGCAGGCGTCTACAAGCAGTTTTTCGAGCTTCTCATCGGTACTGAAGGGCTCGGAAAAACAATCTTCGCTGGTACTGCCGATCGCGACGGTGCCATCCTCATGCGGCACGATATAAAGACCGTTGAGGAACACAACCGGCATGGCCGGATCAGCAGCAGCGTCAAGAAGCGCCGCCTGCCCCTTTACCGCCTGCCCCAGCGCAACTCCCGCTTCCAGCCCAAGAGCGTCGCGGATCAGGGGAAAGGACTCATGACCATTGGCGACCACGACATGGCCGAAACCTATCTCCTCTCCCGAAGACAATACCGCCCGGCCGGCATCAGCATCAAGGGAAACGACCCGGCAGCCTTCCGCCAACTGCACATGCCGCGCCTTGCGGAGAAAAGCCGAGAGCAGCGCGATCAAGGCGCGCGGCGAGACCCTTGCCGCCAGCGTGTCGAAGACGAAACCAGCCTCGCCCGCCGCATCATCCACCCAACCCGCCACCGATGGCCTCTCTCCCACATGCCAATGGAACCGGCACTCGCCCGATCGCCAGTTTTCCGCCGCATCCCGCTCATGTCGCTCGGCAATGCCGCGCAGATGCGGCTTGGGCAGTGGAATAATCCGGCCGCAGCGGAGATAGCCGCCGGAAAGCCCCGTTTCCGCCTCCAGCCTCGCAATCTCCGCCTCCAGCGCGACCAGAGCATCGAACTGAAACTGTTTCTTGTCCGACCACCGGTCCGGCATATGCGGCATCAAGGCGCCAAGAAGCCCGCCGCTCGCGCCGCCGCCAAGACGGCCGGCCTCCACCAGAAGGGTATCGATGCCGAGCCGTTCTGCCTTCACAGCCGCCCACAGACCCATGATGCCGCCGCCGACGATGAGCAGCGGCACGGAAGCCGGCAAACGCATTCTTGGTGATTGACCCTGTTCGAAAGCGGGATTATCGGCTTTAGCCATGAAAAATTCCAACGACACTATCAGAGAGACTGGTTCGGCAACCGGGGAAAACCAGACCGCGCTCGACTGGCGTGACGGGGATATGCCCTATTCGCTGGCCTTTGACGATCATTTTTATTGCCAGACGGATGGCAGGCTGGAATGCGGCCATGTCTTCCTGTCCGGAAACGGGTTGCCGCAACGCTGGCTCGAACGGGACGGCGTTTTCCGCATCGGCGAACTGGGCTTCGGCACCGGCCTCAATCTCTGCGAGACCTGGCGGCAATGGAAAGAGGTCCGCAACGGCCACTCCACGCTGCATTTCATTTCCTTCGAACTCTACCCGATGAAGGCGGACGAGATCGACCGGGCGCTTTCCCGCTGGCCGGAAGTGGATGCCGAGCGCAAGGCGCTTGTCGCCCGCTGGCCCGCCGAGCCGCAAGGCCGGGTCGAGATCGAACTGGACGATGCAACGCGCCTGACCGTGGTCTGCGGCGAGGCGCTTGCCGGCATTTCCAGCAGCGATCTGAGTTTCGATGCCTGGTTTCTCGATGGCTTCGCGCCGGCGCGCAATCCGGACATGTGGTCGCTGGAGATCATGCAGGCGCTGTTCGCAAAAACGGCAGCGGGGGGCACATTCGCCACTTACGCCGCCGCCGGCTTCGTCCGCCGTAATCTCATCGCCGCCGGTTTTGACCTGGAGCGCAGAAAAGGATTTGCCGGAAAGCGGGAAATGCTCTGCGGCACCAAACCTTCGGCCTGATGCAATTCAGAAAAGGGTGCCGGATATTCACACGCCCGGAGCATCCCGCCGCAGCACGTTCTCGCCCAGCCATTGCGCGATCTGGTCTTCGAGGCTTTCGGGGCTGATCGGCTTCGACAGATAATCATCCATGCCCGCCTCCAGGCAACGTTCCCGGTCCGCCTCCTGCGTATGGGCGGTGACGCCGATGATAGGCACATGCCGGCCGTCGGCTGCAGATTTTTCAGCAGCGCGGATGGCCTGTGTCGCCTGGTGCCCGTTCATGACAGGCATGGAAACATCCATCAGGATAAGGGCGGGATTATATTCTTCCCATGCCTGAACGGCCCGCTTGCCATTGCCGACGATCAGGAAGCGCAGGCCTGCCTGTTGCAATATCTGGCTGAAGACAATCTGGTTGACGTCGTTATCCTCGGCCACCAGCACGTCGAGAAGGCACGGCCGGCTGCGTTCGGGAACCGTGGCCGGAGCTTCGGCCCGTTGTTTCCTTTCGGTGGGACGGCTTTCCGACCGGACCTGTTCACCACCCGTCCCCTGCGTAAGCGAATGCTGGCGGCTTCGCTTCAGCCGCACATCGCGCACCACGTCAAACAGAGTGGAGCGCAGCAGCCGCGCCCGCGCCGGTTTCATCAGATGCGCCTGCACGCTGAGATCGGTAAACAGCGTCTCGTCGCCCACGACATCCATCGAAGTCAGGAAAACAATGGCGATATCGTCAAACCGCTTATCCGCGCGGATACGCTCCACCACGTCGAGCCCGTTCATGACGGGCATATGATAATCGAGGATGATGGCGTCGATGGCAAAGCCGAGCGATGCCGCTTCCTGCAACACGGCGATGCCGGAGAGCCCATCCTCAACCGCGTGGCCATCTACGCCCCAGCTTCGAAGCTGCTCGGTCAGGATACGGCGGTTGACGTCGTTATCGTCGATGACCAGCACCCGGATATCGTCGATCGCCACGGAAAGCAGCGGCACGTCCCGCCGTCGCTCCATCACCTGAAACGGGATATCGACCTCGAAGGCCGAGCCCCTGCCAACTTCGCTTTCGACATTGATCTTGCCGTCGAACAGGCCGACGAGGCCGACCGTGATCGCAAGGCCCAGCCCCGTTCCCTCGTGCCGTCGCGTCGCCGAACCGTCGACCTGGCTGAACTTGTCGAAGATCGTTTCCAGCTTGTCGGCCGGAATGCCGATGCCGCTGTCTTCGACGCGCAGCGAAAAAATGCTTTCCGACGCCTCCGCCGACTGCGCCGAAAGCTCGACCAGCACATGCCCGGTTTCGGTGAACTTGACGGCATTTCCGACGATATTGGTGACGATCTGACGGAACCGGCCGGCATCGCCGATAACTTTGCCGGACACCGAGGAATCGATGCGGACGATCAGCTCGATGTCCTTTTCCAGCGCCGCCGAGGACAGGAGCGAGACCACATCTTCCACCGCTTCCGCGGGATCGAAAGGCACGCTGCGCAGCTTCATCTGCCCGGCCTCGATCTTGGAGAAATCGAGAATATCGTTGATGATCGTCAACAGCGCATTGCCTGACTTGACGATGATGTCGGTAAAGGTCTTCTGGCGCGTGTCGAGCTTGGACTTGGCCAGAAGCTCCGCCATGCCGAGCACACCGTTCATCGGCGTGCGGATTTCATGGCTCATATTGGCCAGGAATTCCGATTTGGCCCGGTCCGCCGCTTCCGCACGGGAAAGCAGCCGCTGCAACTCCTCCTCGCGCATCTTCATTTCGGTCACGTCAGTGACGATGATCAGCCAGTAATTGCCGGAACTGTTGGTGGCCTCCAGATTGAGCCAGGTTTTGCCGGCAACATGGACAAGCCAGGAAAACGGCCTGTTGGCCGCGATATTTTCTCTCCAGACCCGCAGCGTCTCGCCAGCCTCCGCGGCCGTGCCGAAATCGCCGCGCCCGGCGCAATGGGCAAAGAAGCCTGCCCAGTTGCGGCCCTTTTCCAAGAGATGCGGCGGCACCTCGAACATCCGTGCCATCGCCTCGTTGGACATGATGATCGTGCCCTGCTCGACCAGCACCAGCCCCTGCGCCATGGCGCGTGTGGCGCCCTGCATATATTCGCCGACGCGTTCCAGTTCCGCCTTCGCCCTGCTGATCTCGTCGTCGCGCATGCGCACATCGGTGACATCGGCATAGGTGCTGAGGATTTTCCCGCCTTCGAGGCGGGTTTTGGAAATGACGGTCACCCTGCCGCTTTTGCTGCGCACCTCGCGGGGAGCGAAGACTGTATCTTCGGCCAGCCGCTGCACCCGCTCGCCATAAACCTCGTCGAAGGACCGGTCGCCATAGTCGTAAAGGCCGCTATCGAAATTCATCTCCATGAATTCGCGATAGCTCTTTCCCACAAGCGACTTCTCACCGCCGATCTCCCCCCAGACCTGGTAGAAGTACGGATTGACGTATTCTATGACGAGATCGGCGTTCAGCAGAAGCACACCCACCGGTAGGGCGCGAAGAACCGCCTGGAGCTGCCGGTGCAGGGCCTCGGCCTCGGCCTGCGCGGCGATCAGCGCCTTTTCCCGGTCCTGCAACAGGCTGACATCGGTGACCGAACCCACCAGATAATATTCATCGTCAGGCGTTGCGACCCGGCCGAGCCGGGTGATGACGGGAATGGTGCTGCCATCCGAAAGCAGAACGCTTGCCGTTTTTTCAAGAGCAGCCCCGGTTTGCAGAATATGCTCGTTTTCCCGCTGGAACTGCGGCCCTTCCTCCGGAAACATCTCGCATTCGTTCTTGCCGATATAATCCGCAAGGTTGCCATCCAGGAATTTTTCATAAGCCGTATTGGCAAAGGTCAGCCGCCTGTGCTGATCCCTCAGGAACACACCGACGGGCAATTGCTCGAGTGCGGCGCGCAGCAGCCAGGTCTCGCGGATCTGGGTGCTCAGAAGCGTCTCATGTGCCTTGAACTCGGTGACATCGACACGCAGCCCGACCAGCATGCCGTTTTCCAGCCGCTTGTTGACGACACGCACCCAGCGGCCATCGGCGAATTGGTCCACCTTTTCGAAATAGGGCAGGGAAAAATCCTGCAGCTGCGCCTGCATCCACCCTTCGAAGGCCGGATCATCGTCCTTCGTGTCGCGATAGCCACTCGAAAAATAGAGGGCTTCCATCAGCGTCTCAAGCCGGACACCGGGCGTCAGTTCAATGCCGAGGGCGCGATAGAACTCGCGAAAGCGGGCGTTGCAATAGACCAGCCGGTTTTCGCGGTCATAAATGACGATACCGGCGTCGACGAGATCGATCACGCCGCTGCCGAACAGCAGATCCGAAGTGCCCCTGGCATCCGGAAATTCCGCCACCACGGCGGACGGCATCTCTTCGAACACCTCGAACAGGAAAATATTGCCGTCATCGCCGGTAAAACGCTCGCAGCGAAGCGAGTGAGGCACCGGGGAACCCACGACATGGCAGGCAATCATCTCATCGGTGGCGAAGACCAGCGAGCGGCGCTCCCTGTCCTCGCGCTCGGCGTCGCGAATATCGCCGGAAAGGGAAATGCCGGTGCGGCCTTCGAATGCCGCGGGCGCACGCCCCATCACCCGGCCATAGGCGGCATTGACCACGACATAGCGCAGCTCGCTGTCCTTGATGCACGCGGGCAGGTCCAGGGCGGCAACGGCCCTGCACGCTTTTTCCAGCAACCCGCAGCCTTCGGTCAATCGATACTCCACACCCCGGCAGTCCATCCCTGTCGAATCAAATATTTCCGGATGCCGTCACAAAAAACGTTATGTGAGAAAATCGATCTTTGCTATGTATCCGAAGGTCGCGTTACCCTTTTTTAACCACAATTCTTCGCCTGTGGGGGTGCGTTCCGATGATAGCCGGCAAACGATGCGCATGGCTGCCATGCGCCATCAGGCGGCATCGTTACAAAACTATCGCTTGACTTTGATGCGCAAAACGCCCACATGCCCCTCAAGCTTTCACCTTCGGCAGCCGCGTGAGCTGCAGCGTATGAACCAAGACCCACTTGGACCGCATGAAGGAAAAGCGCAACGAATACAGAAGACGGCATTTGCCGCACTGATGCGCAGAAAGTTATTCCAACCCACAAGTTCCCAATTCACGCGGGGTTCTTGACGCCGAAACCACCGGACAGCAGCCCTGCTCCGGATGAGTTTGTTTTGGCGCCCCGAAAGGCAATATATTGACCAGTTTTAGCGAACTCGGCCTCTCCGAAAAGATTGTGGCCAGCGTTACCCAGCTTGGCTATACGACCCCTACCCCCATTCAGGCGAAAGCCATTCCGCTGCTGCTCGAAGGCCGTGACCTCATCGGCCTCGCACAGACCGGCACCGGCAAGACCGCAGCCTTCGGCCTGCCGATCATCGAAATGCTGATGAAGCAGGCGGATCGTCCGGCAAACCGCACCACCCGCACGCTGATCCTCGCACCGACCCGCGAACTGGTGAACCAGATCGGCGACAATCTGCGCTCCTTCGTGAAGAAGACGCCGCTGCGCATCAACCAGGTTGTCGGCGGCGCGTCGATCAACAAGCAGCAGCTTCAGCTCGAAAAGGGCACTGACATCCTCGTGGCGACCCCCGGCCGCCTGCTGGACCTCATCGCCCGCAACGCCATCTCGCTCTCGAAGGTGACGTATCTCGTTCTCGACGAAGCCGACCAGATGCTCGATCTCGGCTTTATCCATGATCTGCGCAAGATTTCCCGGATGGTTCCGCCCAAGCGCCAGACGCTGCTATTTTCGGCCACCATGCCGAAGGCAATTTCCGAGCTTGCCAGCAACTTCCTGACCGACCCGATCAAGGTCGAGGTCACGCCTCCGGGCAAGGCTGCGGACAAGGTCGAGCAGTACGTGCATTTCGTCGCCGGCAAGAACGACAAGACCGATCTCCTCAAGAAGTCGCTCAACGAGAACCCGGACGGTCGCTCCATCGTTTTCCTGCGCACCAAGCACGGCGCGGAAAAGCTTTACAAGCATCTCGAACATATCGGCTTCAAGGTCGCCTCCATCCACGGCAACAAGAGCCAGGGCCAGCGCGAGCGGGCACTGAAGGGCTTCAAGGACGGTGAGATCAAGGTTCTGGTCGCCACCGACGTTGCTGCCCGCGGCATCGATATTCCGGCCGTAACCCACGTCTTCAACTATGACCTGCCGGAAGTGCCTGACGCTTACGTTCACCGCATCGGCCGTACCGCCCGCGCCGGCCGCGACGGCATTGCCATCGCTTTCTGCGCACCGGACGAAACCCGCCTGCTGCACGACATTGAAAAGCTGATGAAGATCGATATCCCGGTTGCCTCAGGTGAACGTCCGGCCGGTCTTGCCAGCCCGACGCGCCCCAACAACAACCGTGGCGGCCGCAACAACAATGGCGGCCAGAGCCGTGGCCCGCGTGAAGGCGGCCGTCACAACGGCGAATCCCGCCCGTCCCGCAACCACGCGCCGCGCGATGCGGACAATGATCTCGAAGTCACGTCCGACTTCAAGCGCGTGAAGCAGGCTGAAGGCGACGCAGGTCGTCCGGCCGGCCCCCGCAAGCACCGTCGCCCGGCCCGCAAACCCGGTGGCAGCGGCGCCAACCGCCACGCACCTGCTGGCGGCAACGGCCAGGAAAAGCGCGCCTCCGGCAACGGCAATCGCGGCCGCAACCGTTAAGCATAGTTCCAGGACGGAGGGCGAGCGGCATTGCCGCTTGTTTCTTCTCCCCGCCGGGGAGAAGGTGGCCCGAAGGGTCGGATGAGGGGGCAACGTTGCCGTATCTCACTACCCTTGCCCCCTCATCCCGCTGCCGCGACCTTCTCCCCGGCGGGGAGAAGAAACAAGCGGCCCACGCTCGGTCCATATGCGGTTTCGCTGTGCCGGCACGTCTTTAAATACACCCCGCAAGCCACCAGCCTGCGGGGTTTTTCTTTGCCCTCACCCGCTCTGCACCACCGATCGACGGCGCGACGGCAAGGTCATCGCCAGCACGCCGGCGATGACGCAGACGAGACCCACCCACATGGCTGATGTCGGCACCTCGCCCAGAAACACCATGCCGATGGCAACACCGACCGGCACCCTGAGATAGGCCTGCGATGTGGTGCCGACCGAACCGAGCGTCTGCATCAGCCGGAAATAGATCATGAAGGCAAGCGCGGTGGAAAAGACGCTGAGGCACACAAGTGCCGTCAATGACGCCGCCGAAGGCGACAATGTCCAGGGCCGGTCTACGATCAGGCTGACCGGCAGCAGCAGCACCGCACCGCAGATCAGCGAGCCGGCGGCCGGCATGATCGGATCAAGCCCCTTGAAGTTCTTGCCAAATATCGCCGCGCAGGCGTAGGAAAATGCCGCCGTCAGCACCGCAAGCTGACTCCATATCGCCTCCCCTGCCCCACCAAGCGCTTCCATGCCGATGATAAGGCAAACACCGGTCATGCCAGCAATGGTGCCGAACAGCTTGCGCCCGCTCACCGCCTCATGCCGGATGACAAGCGCGGTGAGAAGGAAGGTGAAGATCGGCGTCGTGGCATTGAGAATAACGGCAAGCCCGGCATCGATGCTCTGTTCCGCCCAGGCGATCAACGTGAAGGGCAGGACGCTGTTGATGCAGGCCTGGATGAAGAACAGCCGCCAGGTGGCAAAATCAGTCGGCAGCCGCAACCCGCGCAGCCGGATCACCGCAAGCAGTAACAGGCCGGCAATCAGGGTTCTTGAGGCGATGAAGGTGACCGGCGGTATCGTCTCCACCCCGATCTTGATGAAGGTGTAGGATGCGGCCCACAGCGTGGACAACAGGGCGAGAAACAGCAATTCACGGGCGATGGTGTTTTGAGGGGTCACGGATCGATTTTCCAACTGCGTTCAGGATGTATCGTTCTTAACCCGAAAACAAGCATCTATGCTTCGGCGACGGCCGAAGTTTCAATCCTTCTTCAAAAAAGAAGCTCCGCACGGCGTGACCATGCGGAGCTTCGGCAAGAGAGATCGATGACAGGTCGAGCAGATCAGGCCCGGCGTTCATCCACCGAGAAAGCGCCCGGACCCGCAAAGACCAGATACAGGAAGATGAAGCTGAACAGGATGGCTGCATCACCGCCGTTCAGGGCCGGGAAGAAATTGCTCGGCGCATGCGCCATGAAATAGGCGACAGCCATCTGACCGGACAGGATGAAGGCGACCGGACGCGTGAAAAAACCGACCAGCACGAGAATGCCGCCGACGACTTCCAGAAGCGCCGCCACGAGCAGCATCGTCGGCAGGGCGCCGTCCATCTGCGATGCCGGGAAACCGAACAGCTTCTGCGTTCCATGTGCAATGAAAAGCAGCGCCGTCATGATGCGCAGCGCGCCCAGTGCCTGCGGGCGATAGCGAGAGAGATTGTCTAGAGTTGCCATGTTCATGTGTCCCCGTTGAAGTGGTTCGACGCTCGATACAGCGCAATTATGCGTTTATGGATACACGTCTCGAACACCGGAAATCACGTTTCCGATATAGCAGAACTCCCTTAAATACATAAAGGGAGGCATTCTACACATGGTTGATTTTCCACCATAAAACTGGGCTCATGTCGAAAAAATCAACCCAAGGATACAGGCATTTTCTGGGCTGGCAAAGGCGGAAAAATCCGCCTCTCCCTTACGCCTGCAACACGACGACCCTGGAGCCGACAGGAACGCGGCTATAAAGATCGATGATGTCGTGGTTCAGCATGCGGATGCAGCCGCTCGACATGGCGTGACCGATGGATTGCGGCTGGTTGGTGCCATGCAGGCGGAACATGGTGTCGTTGCCGCCGCGATAGAGGTAAAGCGCACGCGCGCCGAGCGGATTGTTCGGGCCGCCCGGCATGCCGCCGGCGAATTTCAGGTTGCGCGGATCACGGCGCATCATGTTGGCGGTCGGCGTCCACGAAGGCCATTCGGACTTGCGGCCGATATAGGCGTCGCCCTTCAGAGCAAGCCCCTGCCGGCCGACACCGACGCCATAACGCATGGCGCGGCCATCGCCCAGAACGTAATAGAGCCGCCGCGCCGGTGTATCCACCACCACCGTTCCAGCGGGATGGCTGGTGTCATAGGCGACCTCCTGCCGGCGCAGTTCCGGTTTGACCTTTTCGAGATGCATGGCGGGAAGCGGGAATTTCTCCTCCGGCTTTGCCGCATAATTCAGCCTCTGCTGGCCGATGCCGGTATTGGCGCAGCCGGCCAGGAACAGCGGCAATCCGAACAGAACACCACGACGTGAAATAGACATGTAACCCCCGCCAAATCTTTGGATTAACGAGAGGTATAATTTTATGGTTAATAAAACCCTAATATGAGGTTGTATTAATTAACGTGCGACAACCGCAGCGGTGGGGCGGCGATTGGCGAGATAAACCCCCGTCACCGCCAGAACCGTGCCGGCGATCATGGCAGGCGTCAGCGTTTCCCCGAAAAGCACGGCGGCTTCCACGGCGGCCAGCGGCGGCACCAGATAGATCAGCGAGGCGGCGCGTGAGACCTGCCCGCGCCGGATCAGATAAAGAAGCAGCGCCACGGCGCCGATGGAGATGGCGCCCACGGACCAGCCAAGCGTGGCGACAAGCCCGAGGCTCCAGTCCACATGCCCATCCTCCAGCAAAAGCGCGAAGGGAACGGTGACCAGTAGAGCGCCGACATATTGCAGCGTCGCCACGGCCATGATGTTTCCGCCATGGACATATTTCTTCTGGTAGAGCGTACCATAGGTCACCGACACCATGCCCAGCGCATTTACCGCCACAGCATAAAGCGGCACCGACATGCCAAGCGCGCCTGTGGCCATGACCTTCGGAAGCACGGCAATGGCGATGCCCGCAAAACCGAGCAGGAGGCCCACGCGTTGCAGCGGCGAAATTCTCTCCCCAATCATGAAACGGGCGGCCACCGCCGTCATCAGCGGCTGCAGGCCGGCGATGATACCGCCGATCGCGGCCGGCACGCCCTGCCCGATCGCCCACCAGATCATGCCGAGATAAATGCCATGCAAAAACACGCCGGAGAGGATCGCCCGCAGGACATCGGCACGCTGTTTCGGCCACGAAATGCCGGAAAACCGGCAGATCGCCCACAATAGCAGGCCAGCCAGCAGATACCGCAGACAGAGAAAGGTCAGCGGCCCGGTATAATAGACGGCATATTTGGCGGTGACCCAGCCGGTCGACCAGAGAAAGACGAAGATGGCCGGAGCCAGACGGTCGAGCGACATTGCACATCCCCTGTGCCGCGCGACAATGCCACGGGAGATTGCCCCGATGGGTGCGATGCGGCGAATTGATCTTCCTGCGGCCAGGCACGAACCGGCAGATGATCCCGGCCGGTCAGCAAGGCGCTATTCCCCTCGCCATGAAAGGTCAAAGGTGTTTTTGTGATCCCATCTTTCAGATTTTCTGATGCGCAATCCGCAATCCATCAACCGAAAGCGAACGAATAAAATTTGTGCATTCGCCCATGCAGCACACAGGCCCTTCGCTCCCTTCGATCCCGCTACCGTGCGCAACCAATCTACCGGTGCTGCATTTATAAGCAAATACCGAAAAAACGCTTCTTTTTTAAAACTCTAGACCGGCGAAAAATCTTCAACGAGAGCTCCGCATAGTTCTTGCATTGCATTTCTCGTTGTATTCATATGGCAAAAAAGGGGACATCGAAGTTGGCATTTGACGAAATGATAAATGCGGACAACACGCCGCGAAGCCCATATGAAAACTATAACGAGTGGTACAGCCGGCAGGACAGGGCGCACCTGATCCAGAAATCAAAAGACGCGGAAAACATCTTTCGAAAAACCGGCATTACTTTCGCAGTCTATGGCCACGCCGACAGTTCAGAAAAACTGATCCCTTTCGATATCATCCCGCGCATCATCTCCGGCCGTGAATGGCGCAAGCTGGCCCAGGGTATTGAACAGCGCGTTCTCGCCCTCAATGCTTTCCTCGACGACATCTACCACAAGCAGGAAATCATCCGGGCCGGACGCATTCCCCGCGAAATCATCGAGAGAAACGAAGCCTTCCTGCCGGAAATGATCGGTTTCACCCCACCCGGCGGCGTTTACACCCATATTGTCGGCACGGATATCGTCCGCACCGGCGAAGACCAGTTCTATGTTCTGGAAGACAATGCCCGCACTCCGTCAGGTGTCAGCTACATGCTGGAAAACCGGGAAACGATGATGCAGATGTTCCCGGAACTCTTCCATGAAAACCGGGTGCGGCGGGTGGAGGACTATCCTTACCAGCTTCGCCAGTCGCTTGCCTCGCTGGCGCCACCCGGCTGCACCGACAAGCCGCGCGTCGCCATCCTCACCCCCGGCATCTACAATTCCGCCTATTACGAACATTCCTTCCTCGCCGACATGATGGGCGTGGAGCTGGTGGAAGGCTCCGACCTGCGTGTCATGGACGGCAAGGTCAAGATGCGGACCACACGCGGTTACGAGGCGATCGACGTGCTCTATCGCCGCGTCGACGACGACTTCCTCGATCCCCTGACCTTCCGGCCGGATTCGGCACTCGGTGTGCCAGGTATCATGGATGTCTACCGCGCCGGCAACATCACCATCGCCAATGCCCCCGGCACCGGCATTTCCGACGACAAGGCGATCTATTCCTACATGCCGGAGATCGTGGAATTCTACACCGGCCGCAAGCCGCTTCTGGAAAACGTGCCGACCTGGCGCTGTTCGGAGCAGGACAGCCTGAAATATGTGCTCGACAACCTTGCCGAACTGGTCGTCAAGGAAGTCCATGGTTCGGGCGGTTACGGCATGCTGGTCGGCCCCACCGCGACGAAGAAGGAACGGGCGCAGTTTGCCGAAAAGCTGAAAGCCCGCCCCTCCAATTACATCGCGCAGCCGACGCTGTCGCTTTCCACCGTGCCGATCATGGTCAAGAACGGCATAGCGCCGCGCCATGTCGATCTGCGTCCCTATGTGCTGGTGTCGGACAAGGTGAAGATCATCCCCGGCGGCCTGACCCGCGTTGCCCTCAAGCAGGGTTCGCTGGTGGTGAATTCCAGCCAGGGCGGCGGCACCAAGGACACCTGGGTACTGGAGGATTAAGCCATGCTGGCCAGAACGGCAAACGGGCTCTACTGGATGTTCCGGTATATCGAGCGCGCTGAAAACATCGCCCGGCTGATCGATGCTGGCCTGCGCGTTTCACTGACGCGCAGTGGCAGCGGCGATGAGGACTGGGACGGCGTGTTGCAGAGCGCCGGCGTGCATGAGGCCTTTCTCGAAACGCGCGAGAAGGTGACGGCAGCCAATGCGATCGACTATCTCCTGCGGGACAAGGCCAACCCTTCCAGCGTCATGTCCTGCATCGAGGCGGGCCGTAACAATGCCCGCATGGTGCGCACCGCGCTGACGCGCGAGACATGGGAAGCTACCAACGAATTCTGGATAGAGCTGAAAAACATCCTCGGCCGCAAGCTCAGCCATGCGGAACTGCCGCAGACCATCGATGTCATCAAACATCGCGCCGGTCTGGTGCGCGGCGCCTTCCACGGTTCGATGCTGCGCAACGATCTCTACAATTTCTCCCGCATCGGCACCTTCATCGAGCGTGCCGACAACACCGCCCGCATTCTCGACGTGAAATATTACGTGCTGCTGCCGGCGATGGCGCATGTGGGGTCATCGCTGGACAATGCGCAATGGGAATCGATCCTGCGCTCGGTCTCGGCGCATCGCTCCTATGGCTGGGTTTATGATGCGGAATACAAGCCGGCCAATATTGCCGACTTCCTCATTCTCAATGGCCGCATGCCGCGTTCGCTCGCCTATTGTTATGAGAAAATCGCCAGCAATCTCAATTATGTGGCAGAGGATTACGGCGAAAGGCACAAGGCTCACGACACGGCGGAAAGCATCCGCGACGGCCTGCGCAGGACGACCATCGCCCGCGTCATGGATGAAGGTCTGCACGAGTTTCTGGAGAGATTCGTCAACCGTAACGGCCAGCTGGGGCAGGAAATCATGGAAGGCTACCGCTTTTACCAATAAGCGCGTGGACGGGGACAGCTTATGCGTCTGAAAATCACCCATACGACCGAATATGTCTATGACGAGCCGATGCCCTATGCGTTGCAGCGGCTGCGCCTGACGCCGCAGACCGGCCCGTGCCAGACGGTTGAGGACTGGGATGTCTCGGTCGATGGCGCCACCGTCGAAGTGACCTATGACGACCATTTCGGCAACCGGGTCGCGCTGGTGGAAACGGAAGGCCCGCAACGCAAGGTCAAGGTCGTGGCGAGCGGCCTCGTCGCCACCGAGGACAAGGCCGGCGTGGTCGGCCCTCATGTTGGCAATGCGCCGCTGTGGCTTTTCCTGCGCGAGACACCGCTGACCAAGCCGGGCAAACTGGTGCGCGAGCTGGTGAAGGTCAACACGGGCGACACCGAACTTTCCCGCCTGCACGATCTCATGGAAAACATCCATCGCAAGGTGGAATATGTGCCGGGTTCGACCGACACCGAAACCACGGCCGAACTGGCATTGGAGGCCGGCAAGGGCGTCTGCCAGGATCACGCCCATATCCTCATTTCCGCCGCCCGGCTGATGGGCCTGCCCGCCCGTTATGTTTCCGGTTATCTGATGATGGAAGAGGTTGCGGAACAGACGGCCACCCATGCCTGGGCCGAGGTACATCTTCAGGGGCTGGGCTGGGTCGGCTTCGACGCCGCCAACAATATCTGCCCCGATGACCGTTACGTCCGCATCGCATCCGGCCTCTGCTACCGCGATTGCGCGCCGATATCAGGCATGCGCATCGGCCCGGCCGGTGAAACCTTGAATGTATCGGTCACTGTGCAGCAGTCACAGAGCCAATCGCAGAGTTGAGACATGACCGCCAAGGACGACGAGACGATCGGCTTTTATACCGGCCATGCCACAGCCTATACGTCACGGGGACAGGAACCGGACCGCCCGCATCTGGAGACATTCCTGGCGCGGCTGCGAGCCGGCGCGAGCATCCTCGAATTGGGATGCGGCGGCGGACAGGACAGCGAATACATGCTGTCTGGCGGTTTCGATGTTCACCCCACCGATGGAACGCCTGACATTGCAAAGGCGGCGGAGGCCCGGCTCGGCATTCCCGTCAGGACATTGCTGTTCGAAAATATTGAGGACGTGGCGCTTTATGATGGCGTCTGGGCCAATGCCTGCCTGCTGCACGTGCCCCGCCCTGCCCTGCCGGGAATTATTGGCCGCATCCACACAGCCCTCAAACCGGGCGGCGTTTTTTATGCGAGCTTCAAGGCGGGAGAAGCCGAAGGCCGCGACACCTTCGGCCGTTATTACAACTATCCTTCCAAAACCTGGCTTGAGGAAGCCTACGGGCAATTCGCCTGGACGGAAGTGGAGATCGAAGCCCGGCACGGCAGCGGTTACGACAATCTTCCCACCGACTGGCTGCATGTGACGGCCACGAAAGCCTGACCCGGCGCGACAAGTTGGCGGTTGCGAAAGCACCTCGCGACCGTTTAAATCCCGGCATCGATTTGCATGCATGCTCCAGCATCCGCCCGCTCGTGGCACGCTGGACGGGAGAGGGTTTTGTACAGGATTTCCGACTATCGCGACTGCCAGTCCCATGGCCCCACCATCGCGGAGCGCGTCTGGACGGCATGGTGGCAGGATAGCGGCCTCAAGGTCGGGGACGTCGCCGAGCACCTGCAGGACATGACCAATCCCCATAAGCTGCCCACCGGCTTCGTCGCCCATGATGGCGATGCCTATGTTGGCTCCGCCTTCCTCATTCATTGCGATCTGGAAGAACGCCCGCAATATCTGCCGTGGGTCGCCGCATTATGGGTGGAAGAAGACCGCCGGCGCTCGGGCGTTGCGCGCGCCCTGATGCAGGCAGCAACGCAAAGGGCCGCCGAACTTGGTCATGAGACCAGCTATCTCTGCTGCCAGCGCGATCTCGAAACCTATTACATCAATTGCGGCTGGACCGTTCTGGAACGCGGTGTCGGCAAACACGATCTGACGGTGCTGACCTACAGCACGAAGATCTGAGCGGCTGGGCACTCCGACCTGCCGGGCCGGACATCCGGCAGGCAGGACCGCGCAATGTTCCCGGCTGCTCTCTCATTCTGTCATTTGCCCTCGGCATCCACACGACAGGCCATCATGATATCGTCGATTTCCCGACCTTCGTGCAGAATCCCGCCCGGCACGCATCCTATCTGCGAAAAGCCGGCCCGTTTATAGAAGCTGGCAGCGGCGGGGTTTTCAGCGCTCACCGCAAGCTCGATCTGGCGGACGCCGTTGTCGCTTGCAAAAGACTTCACGGCCTCCAGAAGCGCACGGGCAATGCCCGTTCCCCGTGCTTCAGCCCGTACATAAACCATGATCAGCGTCGCCCTGTGCGCCATCTTGCTGGAACCCTGGCGCACCAGCCCCATGATCCCCACCGGCGCACCGTTCCAGAACGCCGCAAACACATTATTCTGGGTCAGCCGCGCGCGCCATTCGTCTGCCGACAGCTTCTCCCAGTCGGCTGCCGTGCTCGCATAGGCCGCAGGTTCGGTCCGGAGCGCTTCGAGCCGCATTGCGCGGAAGATGTCCACATCTTCCTCCGTCAGTCGCCTTATACTTGTTTCACCCACCTTGAACTCCGTCTTTCATCGGCCATCCGTGAGAAGTGCCCCAATTCCATAGCCGATCCGCAACACCGGAGAAACAGCCCCATGGTCCCTACGCCCTGGCCGTGGCATATGGATGTCTGACGGTACGAGAGAATTTATCATCTTGGGAAGAGGACGATGATGAAACCACCATCCGCAATTATGGAAACCGCGCTCTATGCGGATGATCTCGACGCCGCCGAGGCATTTTACCGGGATGTGTTCGGGCTTGAAATGGTGCTGAAACTACCCGGCCAGCTGGTTTTCTTCAAATGCGGCCGGCAGATGCTGCTGCTCTTCGATCCGCAGGAATCAAGCCGGGCGGACGCCAACAACCCAATCCCGCGCCATGGGGCGATAGGGCAAGGCCATTTCTGTTTCTATGCTGACGACAAGGCGGAAGTGGACGAATGGAAGGCGCGCTTCGAGGCGCTCGGAATTCCCGTCGAACATTATCATCGCTGGCCGAATGGCAGCTATTCCGTCTACATCCGCGACCCCGCAGGGAATTCCGTGGAGGTGGGCGAAGGCAAGTTGTGGGGGTTCGAGTGAAGTCCGGGGCACCTGTCACACAACGGTCGAGAAAGAAACGGTGATCCCTTCCTCCGTCATCCCTGGGCTTGTCCCGGGGATCTAACCACGTCGCGTAAAATCAATCGGTTGCAGATCCTCGGGACAGGCCCGAGGATGACGTCGAGGGAGAGTGACCCAAAGCGCCCCACCCTCGACCAATGTCATGCGCAGTCCGTCAGATCAAATCTGCCGAACCACGATCTCTTCTTCCGCATCCACAGCCAGCGGGTTCCGCAGCGGCAGGCCGAAACCGGCGGCCTCGATCTCAAACACATCTCCTGCTTCCGGCTTGATACCGTCTGCGAAGGAGAGAGTCGCCGTGCCGAACATGTGCACATGCACATCGCCCGGTGCGCGGAACAGGCCGTATTTGAAGTGGTGATATTCGAGGTTCGCGAAGGTGTGGGACATGTTGTCCTCACCAGAAACAAACGGCTTTTCGAAGATGACCTCGTCGCCACGACGGATGCGCGATGTGCCGCGAATGTCCGACGGCGGGGCACCGACGCGGATTTCCGGGCCGAAGCTTGCCGGGCGCAGCTTGGAATGGGCGAGGTAGAGATAGTTGATCCGCTCGGTAACGTGATCGGAAAATTCGTTCGAGACGGCAAAGCCGATACGCACAGCCTCGCCCTTGTCGGAAATCACATAGATGCCGGCCATCTCAGGCTCTTCGCCGCCATCCAGCGCGAAGGACGGAGAGGTGAGAGCCGCACCCGGTGCTGCCGCCACATGGCCGTTGCCCTTGTAGAACCACTCGGGCTGAACGCCCTTTTCGCCAGCCTTCGGCTTACCGTTTTCCAGACCCATGCGGAACATCTTCATGGAATCCGTCAGGCTTTCCTCGGCGGCTTCCGTGGTCTTCTTGTGCATGCTGTCGCGGGTCGCGGCAGAGCCAAGATGGGTAAGACCAGTGCCGGTCAGATGTAGATGCGCCGGATCGGGATGGGTGATCGGCGGCAGGAAACGGCCTTCGGCATAGGCCTTTTCGAGATCGACGGCGTCGCCCAGACCATGGGCGGAAATGACATCGGCAAGGCTCATGCCGCCGTTGGCGGCTTCCATGGCGAGCGCGTAAACTGAGCTGGCACCCTTAACCGCCTGCGCCTGCCCGCCTTCTTCGCGAACCGCGACGGTGATGTTGCCACTGGCATCTTTGATCTGTGAAATGAGCACGGGATTTCCTTCCTGCGGCGCAATGCGCCTTGTCTCTTCTACGCGGTGCATTGCACCTGCATCTTATGAAAGTGGCCGGAAACCGGCCACTTTTTTGACTGCGATAGGAGTTTGGCCGATCAGCCCTTGTTCTTGTTGTAAACGTCGAAGAACACGGCAGCGAGCAGCACGAGGCCCTTGACCATCTGCTGGAAGTCGATGCCGAGGCCGACAATCGACATGCCGTTGTTCATGACGCCCATGATGAAGGCGCCGATGACCGCACCGGTGATCTTGCCGACGCCACCGGAGGCCGAAGCGCCGCCGATGAAGCAGGCCGCAATCACGTCGAGCTCGAAGCCCACGCCGGCTTTCGGCGTCGCCGAGTTGAGGCGGGTCGCGATGATCATGCCGGCAAGACCGGCCAACACGCCCATGTTGACGAAGGTGAGGAAGCTCAGGCGTTCGGTGTTGATACCGGAAAGCTTGGTGGCCTTCTCATTGCCGCCCATGGCGTAAACGCGACGGCCGATGGTCGTGCGGCGCGTCACGAAGCTGTAAAGCGCAATCAGAACCAGCATCACGATCAGCACGTTCGGCAGGCCGCGATAGGTGGACAGCTGGTAGCCGAGGAACAGGATAGCGCCCGAGATCAGCAGATTTTGCACGATGAAGAAGCCGAACGGCTCCACGTCGATGCCATGCTTCACGTTCACCACGCGGCGGCGCCACGCCAGGTAGAACAGCACGACCGTGATCAGCACGGTCAGGATCATCGAGGTGGTGTTCAGACCTTCGATACCGCCGATGTCAGGCAGGAAGCCGGTGCTGATGATCTGGAAGTCGGTCGGGAACGGGCCGATGTTCTTGCCGCCGAGCACGAACAGCGTCAGGCCGCGGAACACCAGCATGCCAGCCAGCGTCACGATGAACGACGGAATGCGGTGATAGGCGATCCAGTAACCCTGGGCAGCACCGATGATGCCGCCGATGACGAGACAAATCAGCGCCGCCAGAAACGGGTTCATGCCCCATTGCACGGTCAATATGGCCGCGATCGCGCCGACGAAGGCAACGATGGAGCCGACCGAAAGGTCGATATGCCCGGCAACGATGACCAGCAGCATGCCCAGCGCCATGATGACGATGAACGAGTTCTGCAGGATGAGGTTGGTCAGGTTCACAGGGCGGAACAGGATGCCGCCGGTGTAGAACTGGAAGAAAACCATGATAGCGACGAGCGCGATCAGCATGCCGTATTCGCGGATATTGGAGCGAATATACGACCCGACCGAGATGACGTTGCTTTCTTCGTTTGTGGTGTTTGCCGAACTCATGAGTTCTTCTCCCCTGAGCGCATGATAGCGCGCATGATGCTTTCCTGGCTCGCCTCTCCCTTCGGCAATTCAGCGACGATGCGGCCTTCGTTCATGACGTAGATGCGGTCGCAATTGCCAAGCAGTTCGGGCATTTCCGATGAGATCATCAGAACGCCTTTACCATCGGCAGCGAGCTGGTTGATGATGGTGTAGATTTCGTATTTTGCGCCAACGTCGATGCCGCGTGTCGGTTCATCGAGGATAAGCACATCGGGATTGGAGAACAGCCACTTTGACAGCACAACCTTTTGCTGGTTGCCGCCTGAAAGATTGACCGTTTCCTGGAAGATGCCCGAGGAGCGGATGCGAAGACGCGTGCGGAAATCGCTCGCCACCTTCATTTCCTTGATGTCGTCGATGATGCTGGCCTTCGACACGCCGGCCAGATTGGCAAGCGTGGTATTGTGCAGGATGTTGTCGTTAAGCACGAGACCGAGATGTTTGCGGTCTTCTGTCACATAAGCGAGACCGGCGTCGATCGCCTTGCGCACGGTGCTGACATCGACACGCTTGCCATCGATCAGCACGTCGCCGGTGATCTTGTGGCCATAGGACTTGCCGAACACGCTCATCGCGAACTCGGTGCGCCCTGCCCCCATCAGCCCGGCGATACCGACGACTTCGCCCTTGCGCACGGTGACGTTGATGTCGTGCAGAACCTGGCGGTCGCGATGCTGCTGGTGATAGGCGTTCCAGTTCTTCACTTCGAGAATGGTCTCGCCGATCGGCACGTCACGCGGCGGATAACGATCTTCCAGATCGCGTCCCACCATGTTGCGGATGATGACATCCTCGCTGATTTCTTCCTCATGACAGTCAAGCGTCTTCACCGTCATGCCGTCGCGCAGCACGGTGATCTGGTCGGCCACCTTGCGCACTTCGTTCAGCTTGTGGGTGATGATGATCGAGGTCATGCCCTGATTGCGGAATTCCATCAGGAGATTGAGCAGCGCCTCGGAATCGCTCTCGTTGAGCGAAGCCGTCGGCTCGTCGAGGATGAGCAGCTTCACGCTCTTCGACAGCGCCTTGGCGATTTCGACCAGCTGCTGCTTGCCCACGCCGATATCGGTGATCAGCGTCTCCGGCGATTCCTTCAGACCCACCTTCTTCAGGAGTTCGCGGGTACGGTTGAAGGTCTGCTGCCAGCTGATGACGCCGTTCGAAGCGACTTCGTTGCCGAGGAAGATGTTTTCCGCAATCGACAGGAGCGGCACGAGTGCAAGCTCCTGGTGAATGATGATGATACCAATATCTTCACTGTCGTTGATGGCGCGAAAATTCCGCACTGCGCCTTCATAGTGGATTTCGCCCTCATAGGTGCCGGCGGGGTAAACACCGGAAAGGACCTTCATCAAGGTCGACTTCCCCGCGCCGTTCTCACCGACGAGTGCGTGGATTTCACCCTCTTTAACCTTCAGGTTGACGTTCTCAAGCGCTTTCACGCCCGGAAACGTCTTGGTGATGTTCCGCATTTCGAGAATGGTATTGGCCATATCGCAATCCAGCGCCCGATTAATTCAGACGTTTTTATTTTTATGGAAAAACGGGGATGACGCCAAGCCATCCCCGCATGTGTCTTCAGCTTATTTCAGCTGATCTTCCTTGTAGTAACCGCCGTCAACGAGAACCTGCTTGTAGTTCTCCTTGGTCACTGCAACCGGCTTCAGCAGGTAGGACGGAACGACCTTGACGCCATTTTCATAGGTCTTGGTGTCGTTCACTTCCGGTTCCTTGCCTTCCATGACAGCGTTGACCATGTTCACGGTCACCTTGGCGAGTTCGCGGGTGTCCTTGAAGATGGTGGAGTACTGCTCGCCGGCAATGATCGACTTGACGGAAGGAACTTCAGCGTCCTGACCGGAAACGACCGGCAGCGGCTGGTCCTTCGTGCCATAACCAACGCCCTTCAGCGAGGAGATGATGCCAATGGAAAGACCGTCATAAGGCGACAGAACGGCGTCAACCTTGGCGTCGGTGTAGTAGGCCGAGAGCAGGTTGTCCATACGAGCCTGGGCCGTTGCCGGATCCCAACGCAGCGTGCCGACCTTGTCCATGCCCATCTGGCCGGACTTTACGACCAGCTTGCCGCTGTCGATGTAGGGCTTCAGGACCGACATTGCGCCGTCATAGAAGAAGAAGGCGTTGTTGTCGTCCGGGGAGCCGCCGAACAGCTCGATGTTGAACGGACCCTTGCCATCCTTCAGGCCGAGCTTGTCGACGATCGAAGTTGCCTGCAGAACGCCAACCTGGAAGTTGTCAAAGGTGGCGTAGTAGCTGACGTCGCCGCTGTTACGGATGAGGCGGTCATAAGCGATGACCTTGATGCCCTGCTCGCCGGCCTGCTTCAGAACGTCAGACAGCGTGGTGCCGTCGATCGACGCGATCACGAGGACCTTGACGCCCTTGGTGACCATGTTTTCGATCTGGGAAAGCTGGTTCGGAATATCGTCGTCAGCATATTGCAGGTCGGTCTTGTAACCGGCTTCCTGCAGCTGCTTGACGATGTTGTTGCCGTCGTCGATCCAGCGTGCGGACGACTTGGTCGGCATCGCGATACCGACAGAACCCTTGTCCTGTGCGAAAGCCGGCGCTGCGAAAGACGCAGCACCGATGGCACAAGCTGCCATCAGCGAAATAATGGACTTCATTAACTCTCTCCCTTGAGCCTTCTCTGGAGCCCGCATGCTGCGATGCACCATGAAATTTATGCCATCACAAGTAAGGAGCCGCGCTGCGCTCGCTCCATTTCGCAGTTGCGAAAAGAAACAGCTGCCGCTCCTCCCCGGCATTCCGCAAATTGTTCTGAATCCATATAACTGTCAAATAGAATATATCGGTTTCCATATATCAATTATGATATATTAAATCGATACAAAAAACGATGAGGGGTATAAAACCACCGATGAGCAACCAGAAAGTGTATGAGCAGGCGCAAACAACAGAGGCTCTTTTCGTCTTTGAAGACAACCCTTTGCTGCGCGCCGGATTGAAGATGAGCCATCTGCGCATGCTGGTCATGATCGAGGAGCATGGGCAGGTCAGCGCGGCAGCGGCGGCCATGAACATGACGCAGCCCGCAGCCTCGCGCATGCTCTCGGAAATGGAAGCAATCGTCAAATCACCACTCTGTCAGCGCGCCTCGCGCGGGGTGGTGCTGACGAAATTCGGCGAGGCACTGGCGCGCCGGGCGCGCACCATATTGCTGGAACTGCGCGAAGCCAGCCGCGAACTCAACCAGATGAAATCAGGCAGCGGCGGTTCGGTCTATATCGGTGCCGTCACCGCGCCGGCGATCAGCCTCGTCGTTCCCGCCATCAGGCGCGCCATGGACACCTATCCCGGCATCGAAATCAACGTGCAGGTGGAGAGCAGCAACGTGCTGGCCCGCGAACTTTTGGCGGCGCGTCACGATTTCATCATCGGCCGCATTCCCGATGATTTCGATCCCGGCCTCTTTTCCATCCATGAAATCGGCATAGAGCGCGCCTGTCTGGTGGTGCGCGAAGGCCACCCGCTGCTGCGCGGCGAGCCCGTGACCCTGCAGGATCTCTCCGGTTACGACTGGGTCTTCCAGCCACCCGGCGCGCTTTTGCGCAGAACCATGGAGGATGTCTTCCTCACCCATGGCGTCGCCATGCCGCGCAACGTCATCAACACGCCATCCGTGGTGCTCACCCTCGCCCTCGTCTGCAATACCGATGCCATCGCCCCCATCGCGCAGGACATGGCCGAATTCGTTGCCGGACAACAGGCGGATATCGGCCGAACCCGTATCTTGCCGACGGATTTCGAACTCGTGGTCAAGCCTTACAGCATCATCACCACCAAGGGCCGGGTGCTGCCGCCCAGTGCCCGCCTGCTTTACGATCTGGTGCTGGATGAGAGCCGCAAGCTGACCAACCTGTGAAGACGGCAAGCCCGACACCACCTTCATCCCCTATAAAAGCCGGATCATTGAGGCCGGCGCAGGGAACAGCCGCATGCTCTTCGGACAATCCGTCTTCCAGTCGGTCGTCGAAAGACTGAAACAGGACAGAGAAGAAGACGCGGAGGCTTCACCGCCCGCGGGCCACCGCATTGCCGGTTTCAGCTCGGGTTTCGTGATCGATACACATATAGAAGCGCCGCAGCCAGCAAACGGCAATCTCGATGCCTATCTCGCCTTCCTGGCCGATCCCGCGCCACCGCCGGAACCTCAAGCCGAGCCCGAACCGGAACCGATGCCGGCCCATCTCGAAAAAACCGCGCTTGCGGATGTGTCCGCGGAACTGGCGATCCAGGAAACCGATACAGTCGCGACCCTTGCGGAAAAACGCCGGGCTTTCGCACGGCTCAATCATCCCGATCGGGTAAAACCGCAATTCCGGCACAATGCCACACTGCGCATGACGGCCGCCAATCTGCTAATCGACCAGGCGCTGCGCATGCTGCGGACCCGGGCGCATTTCCGCTGAAAACGGGCGGTGAGACTAAGAGGGGAAATACTTCAAACCGAAAATGGGGGTCGCTTCAGCCCGCATCGTTCTTGTCAGTGGAGGCGCTTTCGGCAGCGGGCTCGCCAGCATCATCCTTGGGCGCGACGGCATTGCTCGCGGGTTTGAACTTCAGCAGCAATTCATAAGCCGCATAAGCGCCGATGCCACCGACGATGGTGCCCCAGAAAAATTCGCGATTGACGAATTCGATGACGGCCCACGCGGCGCAAAAGCCGACGATGAGCAACCGGACCCACAGCGGGCGATAAAGCGGGTGACTCGTATCGATATTCAGCATGGCGTTCCGGTCCCCGGCCTTTCCAGTCGATCGCATGGTAGCGGCTCTCGTGCCGAAGGGCGCGAAGATATCCATGCGTCTTGGCGGTTTCGCAGGAAAATTGCAACGCAATTCAGCCCGCTACCGATCAGGCTACCGTGAAAAAGCGGGAACGGAAGACGTTACTGCGATTGCAGACGACGGGAAAAACACCATGGACGCCACACGTCCATCTCGCGGCCGCCGGGATTTTCGATTGTCGTCGACCTCTTCGACTTTCAGTCGCGCAGGCGTCCCAGCAAGGCCAGAAGCTGATCGCGGGCCTTCTTGCCGCCGATCCTGTCGATCAGCTTTTCCTCACGGTCCCGCCATGTATTGGAAAGCCGGTCGAGCAGGCTGCTGCCCTCCTGCGTCATGTCGAGGAAATGAACGCGCCTGTCCTCTTCCGACTTGCGACGGACGAGCAGCCCCTTCTCTTCCATGTTATCGACGATCGCGACAAAATTGGCGCGCTGGATGCCGAGCGCTTCCGCCACATCGCTCTGTTTCAGGCCCGGATTACCGCCGACGATGACGAGAACGGAAAAATCGGCCGGTCGCAAACCTTGCTCCGCCAGCACATCGGCAAAACCATTTGCCACGGCAAGTTGCGAGTGTCGCAAATGATAGCTGATCGCAGTCGTCAGCAACCCATAGTCGATTGCCGTATCATGCGCGGCTTCCGCGCTGCCGCTTTCGCTCTTTTCCGTCCGCGGCCCGTTGCTATGTGCCAGTCGCAAAGCCATCCGATCCCCCGCCTGATTCGTTCCCTTACCTTGTCGAAGTTATAACCGACAACGCTGCGAAACTGTATCCCAAATAAATGTAGATGATACTAATATTGTATAATAATTTGACAGTTAAACGCCGGCGAAGCAAACCGGAACCCAAACCCGGCATCCGGCGAACAAAAAAAGTATGACTATTTACCCACCAATTTTAAGGGGATAAAATCGCCTCCGGCACCGGGCTTGAAGGGCATTGCCGCAATCTGGCCGCCACTTCACGAAAGGGACAAAACAACAGGCGGGCCGGGCAATAAGATACTACTTATAAGAGAAAATCGATTCCACTAAAAAAGCAATACGTCAAACGACGCATCACCCGCATTGCCGCGGAAAAAGCCCGCAACCACTCCACAGAAGGCCACCCTATGTGCCCCCACCAGAAAACAGGCAAGGTTTCGCAAATCTTTGATTTTTAGACATTGATGCAAAAACAAAGCTGGGGTATGAACCAACCGCTGCACGCGATTCAAGCGTGTCCGCTGCACCCGTAGCTCAGCTGGATAGAGTGTTGGATTCCGATTCCAAAGGTCACAGGTTCGAATCCTGTCGGGTGCGCCATTTTACTAAAGGCTTCAAGCGCCTTACTTTTTATCCCATTATATGATTGCCAACCGAATTCTCGACCGTGACAGCGAAAGCAGAACCATGACGGAATCGGAACCTTCGACGCAAGAATTGCCTTTGGCTGAATGGAGAACCAGGCATATTCACTATGTCCTTGGAGCGCCGGGTTCTGGGAAAACTGCGATCATCCCTTACCTTCGACGCCTCCTTCCCGATTGGATTATTATTGATTGGGATGAATTGATGTTGCCCGCTGAAAGGCTCGCTGGATTTCCGATCCGCGATAACGAGGCTCTCTGGAAGCCCTACGAGGATCTTATGAAGTCAGTGACGGAGATGCTTGCTCCCAATCCGGTCCTTCTTCTTGGAGTATGCACGCCTGACCAACTCGCAGAATGGCCCATAAGCGGATGGACGGTACTTGATCTCGATGATGGAGAGCGAGCTATGCGGCTTCAGCGGCGGGGAGAAGCGATCGATGCAATTCACGAGGCCAACAGCGATGCGGCGGAGTATCGCGCACTCGGCTTGCAAACAATCGACGTCACCTCTTTCACCCCCGAAGGAGCGGCAAACGCCTTAGCCACGAATATCGACACGTTCCCACAGACCCTGTCGCGCAGACCCTAATCTCGCTCAACACCTCTTCAGTCAGCCTCTGCATCTGGCATCGACTGCACAGTCGCGAGCTTTTTTCGAACAACGGGAAATCCGGGATGCGGTATCTTGATCCCGTCCGCATCTGTGCCAGCTCGAGCAGGCTCGGGTTCGGCCTCATCCTCCACGAGGCTGGCATTCGCCTGCAGATGCAGGCCCATCACCGCCACCAGCAGGAAAAACCAGACGAAACCTGAGCTGAGCAGGAACAGGGTTTCCAGAAAGCCGTAGAGCAGCACATAAAGCCAGACACCGACAAAGAGCCGCGTCAGCGGGCTGTTGCGTGTGGCGCCGTTCATTTTGCCGAGATAGTGGAGCGGCAATACACATATCCACATCAGCACCAGAACAAGTCCGGGTATGCCGCCCGCAAGCAACAGGTCGAAATAGCCACTGTGGGAAGCCGGCGCGGTCGTCGCCCAGGTGTTGTTTTCGGTGAAGCTCGACATCAGGGTGTCGCTGCGCCAGAAGGCCTGGTATCCATATCCGAGGATCGGGCTTTGGCGGATATAATCGATGGCGACGGTCCAGATATCGGTTCTGCCCGTAAAACTGGCGTCGATACCCATCCGGGTCAGCATCTGCGCAAACACCGGATCGACCGTGGTGCCCACGGTCACGACGGTGCAGACCAATAGAAGCGAGGCCACGACCGTATATCGCCAGCGGGGCCAGCGCACGATGAACCAGCCGGCCGAGACGACGATCGGCATCAGGCCAAGCACCGTCTTGCCACCCGACTTGACGAGAAAGATCAGCGACAGCAGCAACACCAGCGAGCCGCCGATGAAGGACCAGCGCCTGCAGAGATAGATCGCCACGATGATCAGCACCGCCATGACCGAGGCAGCCTCGTTCTTGTGCTGAAAAACCCCGCGCCAGTTACCCGCCAGAAGCGGCTCCAACGCGTCGCTTGCCTGGTGGATAGACCGCGATGGCAGCACGATGACACCGAAGTAACACAGGAACAGTATAATCATCACGCAGCCCGCAAGCAGCGTGGTGAATTGCCGTTCCGTACGCGGCAATTGCAGAAAGCAGCCGGCAAGCACGCAGATGATGGCACACATGACAAGCCGCCTGATCGAAAACATCGGCGCTTCCCCCACGATCGAGGTGAAGACAAACCAGCCGAAAATCGCCGCCATCAGCAGGCGCGGCGTGAAGATCAGGGAAAACGAATGCTCCTTCGCCATGAATGCCACGAAGCTGAATAGCAGGATGATCGCGGTGAGCTGATTGAGCAGGTTGGACCCGGCCGCCATGGCCGATCCCTCATAGGTCGAGGAAAGCGAAACATAGGGCGAGAAGCCGACCGTGAAATAAAGGAACGTCACATAAAACAGTGTATTCCGCCAATATCCACGCGCCTGTTCTTCGTGCGCTGCATCCATAAGGGGGTCTTCTCTGCCTTTTTCCATGCGGCCCACATCGTATCCGATGCTTCATCCGTGAATATGAATATCCCGCCAAAACCCTATTTTTTAGTTATTTATAATACACGGAGGAATGGCAGATTTTTGGACATGTCGACGGATGGGCATGGGATGAAAGGCATCTGGCCGGGGAGACGGCGCCGCGCGCCGATTACCCGAACGCTGCCAAAAGTCGACCTTGCCGCGGCATTTAGCACCCTTGATCAGGATGGTTGCGCAATTGCGCGCACGACTGCCGCTTCCAGAAAGAATAATTATGATCGCCGAGTTCTTCAGATTTTAAGTATTTTTTGAACATATACACCATCAATTCTTGCAAGCATCGGATGAGGATAATGCGGTGACTTTTCGATGGGGTCCGAGCTGCTGCCTCGTTTTTGAGGCAAGGAACGTGAACGGTTGAGATTCTCAGGGGTGTCGATGCAAAAGGTTTATTCCATCCAGTTTCTGAGGGCGCTCGCGGCGTTTTCGGTGCTGTTGTTTCATATAATCGGCGAACCGTTCACGATTGGCGCCGCCGGCGTGGACGTCTTTTTTGTCATCTCCGGCCTCATCATGGGATCTTTCGCGACGACGGCGGGGCCGGGAGCGTTTTTATACCACAGGCTGGTCCGCATTGTGCCCCTGTACTGGGCAGTGACCCTGGTGATGTGCGCCGGGGCGATGGCGGGCGTTTTTTCCACCTTTACCTTCACCCTCGACCATCTATGGAAATCGCTGCTTTTTATTCCTTATGCTGGCGATAACGGCGAGGTGGTTCCCCTTTTGGTCGTTGGCTGGACCCTCAATATGGAAATGTTCTTCTATATTGTCTTCGCACTTGGACTTGCCCTGCGTGCACCGCTGGCGGTAACGGTCGGCATCCTGTCCGTCATGGCCCTGGCAGGGCAGGTTTTCCCTTCGCAATCCCCCTTCGTGCAAACCTGGACCTCGCCGCTCTTGCTGGAGTTTCTGGGCGGGCTGCTGCTGTCGCGTTTCATGTTCCAGGGCGTGCAAGCGGGTATCGCCGCGCTTGTCATATCAATCACCGGTTTCGTTGCGGCGGCTATGATAAGCGAGCAGTCTGGAATGTTGCGCCTGATGACCTGGGGCGTGCCTGCCTTTTTCCTCGTGGCCGGATGCGTATGGCTGGAGAACGGCGGATTATGGCCCAGACGCGTATTGAAACCGGTCGAGATCGTCGGGGATTCGTCCTACGCCCTTTATCTTCTGCACGGCCTGGTGATTTCAATCGTCCACAAGATACTGGCGCCCGGATTTCTCGCGGGCGTCGTCATCATCGTGGTTGCACTGGCCGTATCGGTCTCTGCGCATTTCCTGTTTGAGAAACCGCTGATCAGGCTTTTCAGACGCGGATATGGCGGAAGGTCGCCGCAGCGAGACCAAGCCGTATCGATGCGTTGACGCAAATCCGCTTTGCAAACGAGGTTGCGAAACGCCACCCATTCCTGTGGATTTCGCGGCATATCAAGTGAAATGTTTCAAACACAGTAAATCGGGTATGAACGTGTACAAGTCGGGCAGCAGGAAGTTCAGATTTCAACAAGTCGATGTTTTCTCATGCGAGCCGATGCTGGGTAACCCCCTGGCGGTGGTTATCGATGCAGATGATTTACCCGTAGAGACGATGTTGAGTTTCGCTCGATGGACGAACCTCAGTGAAACAACCTTTCTTCTCCGGCCGACCGTTCCCGGCGCCGATTACCGGGGCAGGATTTTCACGCCCGCCGGAGAGCTTCCTTTTGCCGGACACCCGACTTTGGGAACTTGCCATGTTTGGCTCGCCAATAATGGAGGCTCCAGAAGCAACGATATCATCCAGCAATGCGAAGCAGGTCTCATTCGTATTCGCGACATTGACGGAAGATTGGCTTTTGCCGCGCCGGCGCTTGTCCGGCAAGGATCGATTGATCCCGGACTTCTCAAGCGGGTGTGTGCCGGTCTGCACCTCCAGGAGGACACTGTCATTGACGCACAATGGGTAGACAATGGCCCCGGATGGTTGGCACTTCTTCTTAAAACGCGAGCCGACGTTCTGGCGGTAAGGCCGGATTTCGCGGCAATTTCGGGAGTAAGGGTCGGCATCGTGGCCGCATGCGAGGATGAAGGGGGAAGCGATCATGTGGATTTCGAAGTTCGTGCCTTCACCGCGGCTGGTTTCGAAGATCCGGTCACAGGCAGCCTGAATGCAGGCATTGCCCAATGGCTCATCGGCAGCGGCATTGCTCCACCGTCCTATGTGGCTGCTCAAGGCACAGTCGTCGGCCGAAAAGGACGGCTTCACGTCTCTTCGGACGGGCAGGACATCTGGATTGGCGGAGACGTAGCCACCTGCATAGAAGGCACGGTCGCCCTGTAATCGGCTTTGACAAAACGGTTTTCGACTACGCGAAATCTTCATCGGCGGGGATTTCTCCCCGCCGAAGCTCAATTGGCAGCCAATCGTCGCTCAGAATTCCTGCCAGTCATCCTTTGACGTATCAACAGCGGCATTGCCGGAGAATGCCGAAGCAAGCTTGCGGCCAAGCGCCCGCACGGGAGAGGCCACCGATCTGTCGCTGCCCGCGGCACTGCGCACCGGAGCCGGCTGGCTCTTCTGCTGATAGGCGCCCTCGGCCAGCTTGAACTGCGAAAGCAGCTGGTTGAGCGATGCCACCTCCTTGGCCAGACTGTGGCTTGCGGCATTGGTCTCTTCCACCATGGCCGCATTCTTCTGCGTGTCC
>NZ_JAPYZZ010000022.1 GCF_027460065.1 Martinezella rhizogenes | reverse complement strand
ATGTCGATGCCGACAAAATGGCTAGTATAGGTCATGAGGTCTTGTCTCCCTTATACGCGAGCGCTCGGCTCTCTCAACGGTTCGACGAAGCCTCGTAATGCGCAGAGGGTTTTGCTTTTTTTCGAACGAAAAGTTCAGGCCCGCAAGGACCAACCGCTCTGCTCATCGTCTCGACGGTGTTGCAACCACCTTCAAGACAAACAAGGCCGGAACATCATAACGATGGTCCGGCCTTTAATGTATAAGCCCGCGTCACGACGCGGGCTTTTTGTTATTCAGGGCATAAATAAAAAAGGCACCGGTCGCCCGGTGCCTTTTGTGCAACTGCCGTCAGGCTCAGTTCTTGGCGCGCTCGACGTAGGAATTGTCTTCCGTCGCGATGACCACGCGGATACCGGCGTCAACATGCGGCGGCACCATGGTGCGGATGCCGTTAGAGAGGATCGCCGGCTTGTAGGAAGAAGATGCCGTCTGGCCCTTCACGACCGGTTCCGTTTCCATGATTTCAAGCGTCACATGACGCGGCAGTTCGACAGCCAGCGGGTTGCCTTCGTGGATGGACAGAACGCAGGTCATGCCTTCCTGCAGGTAGGCCTTCTGGTCACCCATCGTCTCGACATCGACCACGACCTGATCGTAGTTTTCCGGGTTCATGAAGTGGAAGCCTTCGCCATCTTCATACAGGAACTGGAAGTTCAGGTCTTCGACGAAAGCCCGCTCGACCTGCTCAGTGGTGCGCCAGCGCTCGGAAACCTTCACGCCGTCAACGATGCGGCGCATGTCCACCTGCGTGACCGGCGTGCCCTTGCCGGGGTGAAAGTTCTGCGCGGTGAGAACGACGTAAAGCTTGCCGTCCACGTCGAGAACATTGCCCTTGCGGACGGATGAGGCGATAACCTTGACCATATGACTTCCTTGTAACTCGATGAAATGCGTCGTAAAGGACTGCGCGGCAGCACCGGCCCCGGCAGACGTTTTGTCTTTTTTCTGGGGCGCAACTACCTTAAATCCGCGCGAATTGCCAGCCTTCTACAGCAATTCGCGGAAGAGTGCCTAGCGGTTTTCCGCCCGGAATTGCTTTAAATGATGCGATCAGGCGTTTTGCGGGCCGTTTATCCGCAATCGGACGCCGCAGAGAAGACGGAAAAGAACAGACGATGCGCGCAAGCAACGAGACAATGTCGCCCTGGTGGACACCTGATGTCCATGCCGACCGCCGCGCTTTTCTCCTTGGCCGCAACGCGATCCAGTCGGCATTTCGCGGCTATTTCGCCCGTGCCGATTTTCTCGAAGTCGACACCGCCACCCTGCAGGTTTCCCCCGGCAATGAAGCGCATCTGCACGCCTTTGCCACCGAGGGTCTGACACCGGCTGGCGAGGCCGTACCGCTCTATCTCCATACCTCGCCGGAATTCGCCTGCAAGAAACTGCTCGCCGCGGGTGAAAAACGTATTTCCTGTTTCGCTCATGTTTACCGGAACAGGGAAAGGGGCCCGCTGCACTACCCGGAATTCACCATGCTGGAATGGTATAGGGTCGGCGAAACCTATGAGAGCCTGATGAAGGACAGCGCCAATCTCCTGGCACTGGCCGCCGAAACCACCGGGACGAAACATTTCACCTATCGCGGCCGCAGCGTCGATCCCTTCCTCGAACCGGAACGTCTGAGCGTTGCCGCGGCCTTCGAGCGCTATGCCGGAATTGATCTATTGGCGACCATCAGCCGCAATGGCGAAACGGATGAGCGCCACCTTGCCGCGAGCCTCACCAATGCCGGCATCCGCGTGGCCGATGACGATACCTGGGCGGATATGTTCAGCCGCGTCATCGTCGAGCGGGTGGAGCCGGAACTCGGTTTCGGCCGCGCAACCATTCTTGATGAATATCCCACCAGCGAAGCGGCCCTTGCACGCAAATCGCCTGGGGATGCCCGAGTGGCGGAACGCTTCGAGCTTTATGCCTGCGGCGTGGAACTTGCCAACGCCTTCGGTGAATTGACCGACGCTGCCGAGCAGCGGCACCGTTTCGAAATGGAGATGGCCGAGAAACAGCGGGTTTATGGCGAGACCTATCCGCTGGACGAGGATTTTCTGGCCGCACTTGCGATCATGCCGCCGGCTAGCGGCATAGCGCTCGGTTTCGACCGGCTGGTGATGCTGGCAACCGGCGCACCCCGTATCGAGCTCGTCATGTGGGCGCCCGTCGCGGAATATGGACGATGACAAGGCTTGAAACCATCAAGACACCGGAAGCGCTGCTCGAAGCGGGGCTGATCGAAGCCGAGGCGCTCGAGGGCCTGCGCGCGGTGACGCAGCGTTATGCGCTCGCCATAACACCAACGGTTTCCGGGCTGATGGACAGCCACGATCCCCAGGATCCGATCGCCCGACAATTCGTGCCTGATCTCGCCGAACTCGTCCATCTTCCCGAAGAACGCGACGATCCGATCGGCGACGACGCCCATAGCCCCGTCCACGGCATCGTTCACCGTTATCCCGACCGCGTGCTTTTGAAGGCGGTGCATGTCTGCCCGGTCTATTGCCGTTTCTGTTTCCGCCGCGAAATGGTCGGCCCGCAGGGCAACGGGATGATGAGCCCGGAAGAGCTGGATGCGGCATTCGCCTATATAATGGCCAACCCGGCCATCTGGGAGGTCATCCTCACAGGCGGCGACCCCCTGGTTCTCTCGCCGCGACGATTGTCAGACCTGATGAAACGCCTGAGGGATATACCGCACGTCAAGATCGTCCGTTTCCACACCCGCGTACCGGTCGTCGATCCCGACCGCATCGACGCGCCACTGATCGAGGCACTGAAAGAGAGCGGCAAGACCATCTATGTCGCCCTGCACGCCAATCACGCCCGCGAACTCGGCGACGCTGCCAGAAACGCCTGCGCACGGTTGATAGACGCCGGCATCGCCATGGTCAGCCAGACCGTGCTTTTGAAGGGCATCAACGATGATCCGGCGGTTCTCGCCGAACTGATGCGCAGCTTCGTCGAAAACCGCATCAAGCCCTATTATCTGCACCATCCCGATCTTGCCCCGGGCACGAGCCATTTTCGGCTGACGATCGAAGAGGGTCAGCGAATCGTTTCCGCCTTGCGGGGGCATGTCTCCGGTCTTTGCCAGCCGACCTATGTCCTCGACATTCCCGGCGGTCACGGCAAGGCTGTAATCGGCCCAAATGCGGCCGAAAAAACCCGCGATGGCTGTTACTCCGTCTCCGACTTCAACGGAAACGATCATATTTACCCACCTGCGGCATCCGCCGGCGATTAAAATAAGCATAAAAAGCCCGCCACGCCGGGCTTTTCGGGGCGGCTTCCCACGAAAACAAAAATTTCACATTTCCGCCCCTCTCCTGTCATCATAAAGAAAAATATTCTACCTATAACAATCAGCATTGATTTTAGTGCTGGTCTGGATTATCAGTGTGGAACTGGAGAACGAGTCTCCTGATTCTGGGCCAACACCAATACAGGGAGTGTGTCATGTCAAAACATATCAACATTAACGCAATCCTTGGTCTTGTGTCCTGGAATGCTGGATTTAAATCCACGTGTTCCCGCTGCTGTCGAATGTGACCTGACGGTCTCAATTTCCTGAAAATCAGTTCGACAACATGCTGTGTAAATTAGCCACAGCGGGAGTATACCTATGCAAAAGCAAGTTATTGAATTCGCTGGCGAACCCGTCGGCATCGTCATACCGGACAACGACCGGCTGAAGTTCATCGCGGTGAAGTTCCACGTTCACGACCTGGACGAACAGAAGTTCGACAGCGCCGATGACGTGCGGATCGCCATCCGCGATCTCGTGCGCAGCCGGAATCTGGCCGCGGCCTGATGCGGGAAACCCGTTACCCGATCGCTGCCTCGTCCCCGTCAAGATCAAAGCGCGCTTAATATCGTATCCCGAACACGGGGTCGATGGCGCGCTTTTAGTATATAAATTCGTCTGCCTAGCTGATCGCAAGCCGTCCGGGATGTATCGAAAATTCTGATGCAATGAGCTGAAAAAGCACCTGCAAATCAGGATTGGAGTGCCAAGCGCTACGTCTTTCTGACGCTCCCAATTCTTCACTCATTCCTATTCCCCGCAACAAGCCTAAAGGCGGCCACCAGCCACAAAGCCCTTGAGCTTAAAGGACTTTCCCTCCGCACGGATGCCCGGTTGAAGGCCGGAAATGCAGTCAGAACGCAGTGAAGGTCAGCGTCGTCAGCGAGCGGACGATACCTGGAATATTGACGATATTCTCGTTGATGAATTTGCCGATATCCTCCTCCTGCGGAAGATAGATTTTCAGCATCAGATCATATTCGCCGCTGGTGGAATAAAGCTCGGAAACGAGCTCCGTTTTATAGATGGCATCGGCGACATCATAGGTCTTGCCGGGCTCGCATTGAAGCTGAACAAAAATGGGCTTCACGGACATCTCCCGTATTGGAACTTGCGGTGTGTGGCGCCGTCCGCCACACGTCATGGCGCACTATTGGCTTAGCCGCGGCGCTCTTGCAAGACCGCCCCCCGGTTTACGCCGAAAAGTCTTCCCCGCCAACACCTCTGCCGATTGCGGCCTGAGAGACGATCCAGCTTCGGAAACTTTCGAGTGGCGGATAGCTGGCGCGATCAGGCATGCAGGCAAGATAATAGGCCTCGTCGCTTTCCACCTCCCCCGCAACAGCCCCGACCAGACGACCGCTTCGCAATTCCTCCTCGATCATGAAGGAAGGAACAAGCGACGCCCCAACGCCAGCGCTCGCCGCCTCGGCAATCATCGTGAACTGATCGAACAGCATGCCGTGCACATTGTCGAAACGCACATCATGGCTGCGAAACCATTGCTCCCAGGCGTCCGGCCGGGTTGTCATGTGCAGGAGCGGCACATGCAGCAGATCATCCGGCCGAGAAAGCCCGTGACGTTCCTTAAAAGTCGGGCTGCACACCGGAATGACCTTTTCATGCATCAGAAAAACCAGTTCGGTGCCCGGCCAATGCGGCAATCCGAAATGGATCGCCGCATCGACGGTATCGGTGCGGAAATCGAACAGCGACGACCGCGTCAGAAGATTGACGGAAATGCCGGGATGCCGGGCGATGAAATCGGGAAGGCGCGGCACCAGCCAGCGCGTGCCGAAGCTGGGCAGCACGCCGAGATTGAGCGTGCCGCCATCCGGATTGGCGCGCAGATTGAGGGACGCCGTCGAAATACGCCGCAAAGCCTCGCGGATTTCCCGCGCATAACCTTCCCCCGCGCGGGTCAACCGGATCGTCTGTCGTTCGCGCAGGAACAGCGCCACACCAAGCTGCTCTTCAAGCGCCAGAATCTGCCGGCTGACCGCGCCCTGTGTCAGGCCGAGCTCCCTTGCCGCAGCGGTAACGCTACCGGTGCGCGAGGCAGCCTCGAAAGCCGCCAGCAGCGAAAGCGACGGCAGAAAACGGCGCGGCGGCAGGACCATATTCCCTCACGGAATGAACTATTGACGATATGTCGATATTCAACAGACGGAGTGGCTTGTAAAGTCTCATAAACAAGGGCGTGTCACTCATACGAAAATCAAATGAACTCGCCCGCACTATGGTGGAACATGTATAACGACCCCCGCTCACATGGCCTCTGGGAGAAGACCGCGCCGCAGCCGCCCAAGACACCTGCGCTGCAAGGAGATGCGGTTGCCGATGTCGTGGTTGTCGGCGGTGGTTTCACCGGGCAATCCGCCGCACTGCATCTTGCCGAACGTGGTGTCGACGTCATGCTGCTGGAAGCGAAAGAGATCGGTTTCGGCGGTGCCGGGCGTAATGTCGGCCTCATCAATGGCGGCATGTGGGTCATGCCGAAAGAGCTTCCCGATGTGCTGGGCGAGACTTACGGCGAACGGCTTCTCGATCTTCTCGGCGATGCTCCGCTTCTTGTGCGCGAACTGGTGGAAAAACACGGCATTCCCTGCGAGATCGAGAAAAACGGGACGCTGCATTGCGCCGTCGGTGAAAAAGGGCTCGCCGAAATCCGCGAGCGTTGCGAACAATGGTCGGCGAGAGGCGCGCCGGTTCGAGTTCTCGATGCTGACGAGACAGCGAGCTATATCGGCAGCAACGCCTATTCCGGCGCGCTTCTCGACAGCCGCGCCGGCACGATCCAGCCGCTGGCTTACGTTCGTGGCCTTGCCGGCGCTGCACAAAAGGCCGGTGTCCGGCTGCGTACGGCAAGCCCCGTCATCGAAACCGGCCGCAACGGCGCAAAGTGGGTGGTGAAAACGCCGGAAGGATCGGTAACGGCAAAATGGATTGTCGTCGCAACTGAGGCCTACAGCACCGGCCCCTGGCAGATTATCCGTGAGGAACAAGTTTACCTGCCCTATTTCAATTTCGCGACCAGGCCGCTCAGCGACAATCTGCAGAAAAGCATTCTGCCCGGCCGGCAGGGCTGCTGGGATACGAAGGAAATCCTGTCATCCTTCCGCATGGACAAGGCCGGTCGGCTCGTCTTCGGCAGTGTCGGTGCGCTGCGGGGCACCGGCGCCGCCATTCATCGTGCCTGGGCGAAACGCTCGCTGAAGCGGATTTTCCCGCAGCTGGGTGACACGGAATTCGAATGTGAATGGTACGGCCAGATCGGCATGACGGACAATGCCGTGCCGCGCTTCCATAAATTCGCGGAGAATGTCGTCGGCTTCTCGGGTTACAACGGCCGCGGCATCGCGCCGGGGACGGCCTTCGGCAAGGTGATTGCCCAGCATATTCTCGGCGAAATCGCCGAAGCCGATCTGCCCTTGCCGGTGACGGAGCCGAAAGCACAGGCTTTCCGCGCCATGAAGGAAGCCTATTACGAGGCCGGCGCGCAGATCGCCCATTTCGCCGGCGAGCGGTTTTGATCAGGCAGAGCGGGCGGCCTTGATAAGGAAAAACCTGCCCTCAAACTCGACGTCATGCTTTGTCTTGTCCCAAGGATCTAATCACGTCCAATAAAATCAAGGCGTTGCAGATAGCAGGGACAAGCCCGAGCATGACGACGGAAAGCTTTTAGACCTTGATTATCCCCCTTACATAAGCACGCACAGCGACCTCTTTCCTCATCGCATCGATATATCCTTGAAAATATAATGATTGCCCTATAGGCCTATCGTTATATTCATCGGAATACATCTGACCTTGGGGGACACCATGAGACTTATGCGCCGCAGCTTCTTCAAAACCATTGCCGCCGCCACATCCTTCTGGATGGCGGCCTCCTTTGTGGCTGTTCCGGCCCATGCCGCCGAGAAGGTTACAGTTTTTGCCGCCGCGAGCATGAAAAACGCGCTCGACGCCATCAATGCGGAATGGGCGAAGGAAAGTAGCAACGAAGCGACCGTTTCTTATGCCGCAAGCTCTGCGCTCGCCAAGCAGATCGAGCAGGGCGCGCCTGCGGATATTTTTATCTCTGCCGACCTCGCATGGATGGACTATGCCGCCGACAAGAAGCTCATCAATGCCGACAGCCGCTCCAACCTTCTCGGCAACCGCATCGTTCTCGTCGCGCCTGCCGACAAGGCAAAGCCGGTCGAGATCAAGCAGGGCTTCGATCTTGCGGCTCTCGTGGGCGATGGCCGCCTCGCCATGGGTGCGGTCGATTCCGTTCCTGCCGGAAAATATGGCAAGGCGGCGCTGGAAAAGCTCGGCGTCTGGTCCTCGGTCGAAAAGAAAGTCGCCGGTGCAGAGAGCGTGCGCGCCGCCCTGCTGCTCGTCTCGCGTGGTGAAGCGCCCTACGGCATCGTCTACCAGACCGACGCCGCCGCCGATCTAGGCGTAAAGATCGTCGGCACCTTCCCCGAAGACAGCCACCCGCCGATCATCTATCCGGTCGCCATTCTCTCGGAAGCAAAATCACCGGCAGCGAAGTCCTATCTGGATTTCCTGAAGTCCGCGAAGGCAACGCCTTTCTTCGAAAAGCAAGGCTTTACCGTTTTGAAATAAGCTTGCTTCAGGCCCGCTTTCCGGCGGGCCACGAAACATGACGATTGCAGGATATGGCATTGCATTGGTGGACACTCAGCCCTGAAGAATGGACGGCGATCAGGCTCAGCCTGTGGGTGTCCTCCATCGCCATGTTTGCCAGCCTGCCCTTCGGCATAGCGGTGGCCGTGGCGCTGGCGCGCGGCCGCTTCTGGGGCAAATTGCTGCTCAACGGCATCGTCCACCTGCCCCTCATTCTGCCGCCCGTCGTCACCGGCTTTCTGCTGCTGGTCCTCTTCGGCCGCCGCGGTGCGATTGGCCAATTTCTCGATAGCTGGTTCGGCATCGTCTTTTCCTTCCGCTGGACAGGGGCGGCACTTGCCTGCGCCGTCATGGCCTTTCCGCTGATGGTGCGCTCCATCCGTCTCTCCATCGAAGCGGTAGATCTCAAGCTCGAGGAGGCAGCTGGAACATTGGGGGCAAGCCCACTCTGGGTGTTCCTCACCGTCACCCTGCCACTAACGCTGCCCGGCATCATCGCCGGCATGATCCTCGCTTTCGCCAAGGCCATGGGCGAATTCGGTGCGACCATCACCTTCGTTTCAAACATTCCGGGCGAGACACAGACGCTGTCCGCCGCCATCTACACCTTCACACAGGTGCCGGGCGGTGATGCCGGTGCGTTGCGCCTCACCATCGTTTCGGTCGTGATTTCCATGCTGGCGCTGCTCGTCTCGGAGTTTCTGGCCCGCATCATCGGCAAACGGGTGAGCATGGAATGACGCTTTCAGTCTCCACCCGTCACCGCCTCGGCGCCTTCGAACTCGACGCATCCTTCACCTCCGAAGGCGGAGTCACCGCCCTGTTCGGGCGTTCCGGCTCCGGCAAGACGTCGATGATCCGCATCATTGCCGGTCTGTTGCGACCGGATGAGGGAAAGGTTTCGCTGGATGGCGAAGTGCTGGCCGATAGCGGAAAGCGTCTGTTTCTGCCGGCCCATAAACGCCGCTTCGGTTATGTCTTTCAGGAGGCACGGCTCTTCCCGCATCTGAGCGTAGCGCAGAACCTGCGATACGGCCGATGGTTCGCGGCAGGCAAAGACACAAATGCAAATGACGACCGCATCATCGACATGCTTGGCATCGGCCATCTTCTGCAGCGCCGCCCGAACAGGCTCTCCGGCGGCGAAAAACAGCGTGTAGCCATCGGTCGCGCACTACTCTCATCGCCAAGACTGCTGCTGATGGACGAACCGCTCGCCTCGCTGGACGAACAGCGTAAGGCCGAGATCATTCCCTATCTCGAGCGGCTGCGCGACGAGACGAAAATCCCGATCGTTTATGTCAGCCATTCCATCCAGGAAGTCGCCCGCCTTGCAGACCGCATCGTGGTGATGAAAGACGGCAAGGTGGAGGCTGAGGGAAAAGCGGCCGAGGTGCTGTCGAGACCCGATTTCAGTACCCATCTCGAGCGGCGGGAAGCGGGCAGCATCCTTTCAGGAAACATCGAAAGCTTCGATGAGAGACACGGGCTTGCCGCCGTCAGGCTCACTAACTCGCTCCTGCAGGTTCCGGCAAAAAAGGGAACAGCCGGAACGCCCGCACGGGTGCTGATACCTGCACGCGATGTCATGCTGGCTCTGGTAAAGCCCGAGGGTCTCAGTGCGCTCAACATTCTCGAGGGCCATGTCGCCGGTATCTCGGCAAGCGAAGACGGAATGGTGACGATCCAGGTGGATTGCGGCGGCGATATCATCCAGTCGCGCATCACCGACCTCTCCCGCGAGCGGCTACGACTGGAACCCGGAAAACCGGTGCATGCGATCATAAAGTCGGCGGCTCTCGATCCCTATTGAGCGAATCATCGGGATTGCGGTTGGCCTCCAGCCAGTCAATATCCACGCGCAGGGCCTCGTTCATCCGCTCTTCCATGCCACAATAACGCTCCAGCAATGCGGTGCCGAAAACAGTCAGTGCCGCACCGCCGCCCTGCTTGCCGCCCCGTTGGGATTCGATCACCGGCTGCCTGAACATGTGGTTCAGCGCATCCACCAGCAGCCATGCACGTCGATAGGACATGTCCATCGCCCGACCGGCGGCCGAGATCGATCCGGTCTCGGCAATCAACTCCATCAACTCGACTTTGCCGTGCCCCAGACGCTCTCCGGGCGGAAAATCGATGCGCAGAACAGGCTTCAGTGGCAGGCGTGTCTCGCTCATGGTTCAAACACCCCGGCCATGAATGTCACGATAGGCCCTCTGCGCCCCATCCACCGGCAGGGCCGTCGCCTCATAGACGCCGCGCGCCACCGCCCGCGCCATCACTATTGTCGCGAGATAACAAAGCTCGGCAAAATGAACGCCGCCCTCAAGCGGCTTGTCGCCGGTCGCAGCCGCGAACATGGTATCGCCATCGCTCGGCAAATGAGCGGGCAGAACCGCACGCGCCAGCCCGTCATGCGCCATGACGGAGAGGCGATGGGCCTGCGCCTTGGTGAGCACCGCATCGGTTACCACGGCGCCGATGGTCGTCGCGGTGAGATTGACGCCCTTAAGGCGAAGCGCGGTATCATCAGTTGTAAAACGGGCGGGAAAACCGCGATCGCCGAATTCGCCATGCGCTTCAAAAGGTGCTGACCAGAAATGGCGGCTTATGCCGACTGTTGCGGAACCAAGCGCATTGACGGCAACGATGGCCGCAACCTTGTATCCGCCAGAACTGATGGCGCTTGCCGAACCGAGCCCGCCCTTGAAGGTCGCGGTCGTCGCACCCGTTCCTGCACCCGCCGTTCCAAGTTCGAAAGGGTCGCGGCCTGCCGCCTTGAAAGCCGCATATCCCATCTCGCGATAGGGCGAATGCAACCCCCAGTCCTTATTCCCGCCATTCAACAGATCCATGAGGATCGCCTGCGGCACGATGGGTACGCGGGTGGAACCCACCTGCAACCCACGACCGATTTCCCGCAACCCGGCCTGAACACCGCCCGCCGCATCCAGTCCGAAGGCCGAACCGCCTGATAGTACCAGCGCATCCACCGTTTCCACCGTCATCGCGGGGTCCAGCAGACCGGTATCGCGCCCGCCGGGTGCGCCACCGAGAACCGAACCGGAAGCAACGGCAGGCTTTTCGAAAACAATCGCCGTGACACCGGAGCCGAGGGAGAGATCGGTGACGTTGCCGACCAGAACACCGTCGATATCCGTGAGAAGATTGTTGCGTGCCGCCATGCCGTTCCCCTTTCCTCCCGGTATCCCGCCACCGCGGGGCACTGTCAACGCAAAAGGTGGCGTGCCAGACCTTGGCGGAAAGCCCCGATCAGGAGAAAACCGCCGTCCCGATCACGGGTGTCGAAGGAACGGCCATATCCCGTGGTTCCAGCAGCCCCGAGAGATACGCCTGATGGCCCGCCCCTATGGCGCGGGCAAAAGCCTCCGCCATGCCGACTGGATCGCCCGCACCCGCAACCGCCGTGTTAAGGAGAACGGCATCGTAACCAAGCTCCATCACGGTCACCGCATGGGAGGGCCGGCCGATCCCTGCGTCAACGATCAGCGGCACGTCGGGAAACCGCGCCCGCATCGATTTCAGTGCCGTCAGGTTGAGCGGCCCCATGGCGCTGCCGATCGGCGCGCACCAGGGCATCAGCACCCTGCAGCCGGCCTCCAGCAGCTTTTCGGCCACGACCAAATCGTCCGTCGTATAGGGAAAGACTTCGAAACCCTCATCGCAGAGGATTTTCGCAGCCTCGACAAGCGCGAAGACATCGGGCTGCAACGTGTCGTGATTGCCGATAACCTCGAGCTTGATCCAGTCTGTACGGAATACCTCGCGCGCCATCTTCGCCGTCAGCACCGCTTCCTTGGCGGTGTGGCAACCGGCCGTATTGGGCAGGATATGGCGGTCCAGTTCGCGGATCAGCTCGAAAAACTGACCGCCCTTCTTGGCCCCTGCCATTTCCCGTCGCAGCGAAATCGTCAGAATATCCGTATTGCTGGCCCGCACCGCATCCGCGAGCACGGCGGGGGACGGATAACGCGCCGTGCCGAGCAGAAGACGGGACGAGACCTCGCGGCCATAAAGCGTCAGCATGGCCTCAACCTCCCTGCATTGGTGAGAGGATTTCGACACGATCGAAAGCCTTCAGCACGTAACCGGCGCGTTCCTCCGAATGCACCAGATCGCCATTGACCGCCGTCGCCAGCCACTCGCCTTCATAGTCGAGGCTGGCGAGCAGACCGGCCAGCGTCTCGGCAGCGAGATCAAGCTCGTCGCCATTCACCAAGAGTTTCATGATCCTGTTCCTTTTGAATAAGAGTTTCACACACGATCCGGGCCGCCCGCCGCGCCATTGCCGGCGAGAGCAGAAAGCCATGCCGGTACGCACCGTTTATGAAGATGGTTCGGCCATCCTCGGTGACTTTTGGCAGATTGTCGGGATAGGCCGGACGCACACCCGTGCCGGTCTCGATGATTTCCGCTTCCGCAAAGGCCGGGTGCACGGCATAGGCGGCGTTCAGGAATTCCATCATCGAACGGGCGGAAATGGCGCCGGCATCTTCCGTCTCGATCATCGTCGCGCCCACCATGAAGCGGCCCGGCTCTCGCGGCACGATGTAGAGCGGAATGCGCGGATGCAGCAGCCGGACGGGACGGGAGAGAGAAACCTCCCGTGAGGCGAGATAGAGCATCTCTCCCCGCACACCACGAAGGCGGGAAATCCTGCCCACCGCCGCACGCCCGGTGCAATCCACCACCCGGTCGAACGGCCGCTCGTTCACCGGGACGCCCATGTGAAACCGCACACCCATGGTGCAAAGCCGCCGATACAGCAATGCAAGTGCGAGGCGCGGATCGAGATGCCCTTCGTTGGCGAAATAGAGCCCGGACCGGAAGCGCCCGGCAAGATCGGGCTCCAGATCGGCGATTTCGGCCTCGTCCACCCAGCGATAGCCGCTGGTCCGCGATGCGAAACGCGAAAGCTCCGCTTTGTCACGCGCGGGCGCGACCACCAGCGTGCCGTTGCGGACCACAAGGCCGGGCGTCGCTTCATCCCACCAGTCAAGCGCCGCATGGCCCAGTGTCAGAACCGCCTCTTCCGCGCTTTCACGCTCACACCAGGGCGCCAGCATGCCGCCTGCATAGAACGACGCCCCGCGAGAAGGCTCGGCGTTGCACTCCGACACCTCGACGAGAACGCCGCTCCGCGCCAGCTCGAAGGCCGCCGTCAATCCGGCGACCCCCGTTCCCTTGACAAGGACGCGCATTTTATTCGGCATTTGCCGGCGTCGGCAGCGGCATATAAAGCTCGCCGCCTTCCTTGAAGCGGGCGGCCATCGCCTCCAGCCCCTCCTTTTGCGCCTCAGCGCGGATATCGTGAGAAATCCGCATCGAGCAGAATTTCGGTCCGCACATGGAGCAGAAATGCGCAACCTTGTGCGCCTCTTTCGGCAGGGTCTCATCATGGAAGGAGCGCGCCGTATCCGGGTCGAGCGACAGGTTAAATTGGTCTTCCCAGCGGAACTCGAACCGTGCGCGCGACAGCGCATCGTCCCGCACCTGCGCCGCCGGATGACCCTTTGCAAGATCGGCGGCATGGGCGGCAATCTTGTAGGTGATGACACCGACCTTCACGTCGTTCCGGTCAGGTAGACCGAGATGTTCCTTTGGCGTGACATAGCAGAGCATGGCCGTGCCGAACCAGCCGATCATCGCCGCCCCGATGCCTGAGGTGATGTGGTCGTAACCGGGCGCGATATCTGTCGTGAGCGGCCCAAGCGTGTAGAAAGGCGCCTCACCGCAGGTCTTCAGCTGCTTGTCCATGTTTTCCTTGATCTTGTGCATCGGCACATGGCCGGGGCCTTCGATCATCACCTGGCAATCTTTTGCCCAGGCGATCTGCGTCAACTCGCCCAGCGTCTCCAGCTCGGCAAACTGCGCCGCGTCATTGGCGTCGGCAATGGAGCCGGGACGCAAACCATCGCCCAGCGAGAAGGAGACGTCATAAGCGCGGCAGATGTCGCAAATCTCCTCGAAATGCTCATAGAGGAAGCTTTCGCGATGATGATGCAGACACCACTTGGCCATGATCGACCCGCCGCGCGAGACGATGCCGGTGACACGATTGACGGTGAGCGGGATGTAATGCAACCGCACCCCGGCATGGATGGTGAAATAATCCACCCCCTGCTCCGCCTGCTCGATCAGCGTATCGCGAAACACTTCCCAGTTGAGGTCTTCGGCAATGCCGTTGACCTTCTCCAGCGCTTGATAAAGCGGCACCGTGCCAATCGGCACCGGTGAATTGCGGATGATCCATTCGCGGATATTGTGGATGTTGCGCCCGGTCGAAAGGTCCATGACGGTATCCGCACCCCAGCGGATAGCCCAGACCATCTTCTCCACCTCTTCCGCCATGGAGGAGGTAACGGCGGAATTGCCTATATTGGCGTTGATCTTCACCAGAAAATTGCGGCCGATGATCATCGGCTCAAGTTCCGGGTGGTTGATGTTAGCGGGAATAATGGCGCGACCCGATGCCACTTCCTGACGCACGAATTCCGCCGTGACATAATCAGGAATATACGCGCCGAAACTCTCGCCGTCACGTGCAAGCTTTTCCTTCGCGGCCTCCCGCCCGAGATTTTCGCGGATGGCGATGAATTCCATTTCCGGCGTGATGATGCCCGCCCGCGCGTAGGCAAGCTGCGTCACCGCCTTGCCCGCCGTCGCTTTCAGCGGCTGGTGCCGCACGCCAAATTCGGGCGTCAGGCGCTCGCCGGTGGCAAAGCCGTTATCCTCCGGTTTGACGTGCCGGCCCTCGTAAGCCTCGACATCGCCGCGCGCCACGACCCAGTCATGACGCAGGCGCGGCAGACCCTTTTCGATCAGAACGGGATGGGCTGGATCGGTATAGGGACCGGAGGAATCATAGACCGTCACCGGCGGTTCGCCCGCCGTCGGGTGCACCGCGATCTCGCGCATCGGCACGCGGATATGCGGGTGCAAAATTCCTAACTTGTGGATTTTCGTGGAGGCGGCATGCGGTCCGGTGGTGACCGTAAGCGGGATATTCTTGGCAGCGATATTCATCTTGAGGCTCCAAAGTTTGACAGTGGAGACCCAGTTCGAGCCGGAATGATGGAAAATACCGAAATGCCGGCACCGAACGTTTTGACGCCAGCCGACCTTCGATCTTTGCACCGTCCCTACGCCAGTATGAACTGGATCAGGTTCAACGGGTCACTGCGCATGAAAGCAGAATCTCAGCCCCTTGACGGGACACCCCTGGTGAATGGCCATAGGAAAAGACACCGTCCGGCTTTTGTCAAGGCCGCTCATCAACGCTTGGCAAAGGTGCGGGAATGGCGCATGCTGCCGTTAGTTGTAATTAACCTAACGGTTTAGGTGAATATTATCGTTTGCGGCATAACGATAAGCACAAACCTTCCTAATGTTGATTTCATTGGAGATACGTCGGAATGAATGCGACTATTCGTGAAATACTGGCCAAATTCGGCCAGCTTCCCACACCCGTCGATACGATTGCAGATGAAGCCGATCTTTATGCAGCGGGCCTTTCTTCCTTTGCGTCGGTGCAATTGATGCTGGGTATTGAAGAAGCTTTTGATATCGAATTCCCCGATAACCTGCTGAATCGCAAGTCCTTCGCCAGCATCAAGGCCATTGAAGACACCGTTAAGCTCATTCTGGATGGTAAAGAGGCTGCCTGATGAACGTGACCGTAGCGCCGCAGGATGAAACTCTGTCCGCGCGCGCGGGCCGTGTCGCGATCATTGCCGCAAAGCATGCGGATGAGGTGGATGTCACCGGCCGATTCCCGCAGGAAGCCGTCGATGCCTTGCGGCAGGAACGGCTGCTCGGCATTCAGGTGCCCTCCTCACTCGGCGGCGAAGGCGCCTCCATTCAAGAGATCGCCGATATCTGCGCCCGGCTCGGCCAGGCCTGTTCGGCAACCGCAATGATTTTCGCCATGCACCACATCAAGCTGTCGAGCCTGGTGGAACATGGCGTGGAAAGCACCTGGCATCCGGGCTTTATGCGCCGCGTTGCAGGCGAACAGCTACTGCTCGGCTCCGCCACCACCGAAGGCGGCATCGGCGGCAATCTGCGCAACTCCATCTGTGCGATCGAAGTCGAAGGCGATAGCTGCCGGCTGGAAAAGGATGCCACCGTCATTTCCTACGGCAGCAATGCCGATGCGATCCTCATCACCTCTCGCGCCCACAAGGATGCCGCGCCCGCCGACCAGGTGATGACCGTATTCCTGAAAAACCAATATACGCTCGAGAAGACCCATATCTGGGATACGCTCGGCATGCGCGGCACCTGTTCGGACGGCTTCCTGTTTCGCGGCGAAGCGCCAGCGGCGCAGATTTTCCCGAAGCCTTTCGCGGAAATCGCCGCACAATCCATGCTTGCAAGCTCACATCTCCTGTGGAGCGCCGTCTGGTACGGCATCGCATCCGATGCCGTGCTGCGCGCCCAGTCTTTTGTCAGAGCCGCGGCGCGCAAATCGCCCGGCACCGCCCCTCCCGGCGCAATCCGCCTTGCCGAGGTTTCCACCAAGCTGCAGGTGGTCAAATCCAACATCATCGCCGGCATCAAGGCCTACGAGGACACCAAGAGTGACCCGGAAAAACTGATGTCCATGGCCTTTGCGGTGGCGATGAACAATGTGAAGATCTGCTCTTCCGAAACCATTCTTGAGATCATCGATCATGCCATGCTGGTCTGCGGCATCATGGGTTACAAGAACGGCACGCCCTACAGCCTCGGCCGACACCTGCGCGACGCGCATTCCGCCCGGCTGATGATTTCCAACGACCGTATTCTCGGCAATTCCGCCAATCTCCTGCTGGTTCACAGGCAGGACACGAGCCTCTTGGGATAAAACCATGGACATGCAAACATCGTTCCTCGATCGACTGTTCGAAGAAGGCCTGCTGATTGAAACGGGTGTGGACGGTCTTTATGGGCGCAGCGGCCAGTTCGAAGACGTGATTGCCGCATTCGAGCGGCTGATCGACCGCACGGGTGGCGCCGATGGCGCCGAAGCGATCCGTTTTCCGCCCGGCATCAACCGCGCCTATTTCGAAAAGAGCGGTTACATGAAGAGCTTTCCGCAGCTCGCCGGCACGGTCCATTCCTTCTGTGGCTGCGAACTCGATCATGTCAGCCTGCTGAAATCCATGGATGAGGGCGGCGACTGGACGAAAGACCAGAAAGCCACCGACATCGTGCTGACGCCTGCAGCCTGCTATCCGCTTTATCCGACGATCGCCAAGCGTGGCGCGCTGCCTGCCGGCGGCAGTCTCTATGACATCCAGTCCTATTGCTTCCGCCATGAACCCTCCAAGGATCCCGCCCGCCAGCAGCTTTTCCGCATGCGCGAATATGTCTGCATGGGCACCGAGTCCGACGTCACCGAATTCCGCCAGACCTGGATGGATCGCGGCGTCGAGATGATGAAGGCAGTCGGGCTTGAGGTCACCATCGATATTGCCAACGATCCCTTCTTCGGCCGCGCCGGCAAGATGCTGGCCAACAACCAGCGCGACCAGAACCTGAAATTCGAACTGCTGATCCCGGTCACATCGACGACGAACCCGACAGCCTGCATGAGCTTCAATTACCATCAGGACGCCTTCGGCCAGAAATGGGGCCTGAATCTCGAAAATGGCGATGTCGCTCACACCGCATGCGTCGGTTTCGGGCTGGAGCGCATCGCGCTGGCGCTGTTTGCCCATCACGGTCTCGACGTGAAGAAATGGCCTGCAAAGGTCGTGGAAACCCTCTGGGGCTGATTATCCATGCGGCAGATTTTTCCGGGCCTCGATCCCAAAAACTATGTGCAGCATCCGCTTCATTCCTCTGAGAGAATGTGGCCGGAAACCAATTGCTACATCGATTTATGGATCGAAGTGCTGGCCTCCAAAGGCTTATCCCCGGAAGCCATGTTCGGTTTTACCCTGACGCAGGATTTCGAAGGTGACCAGTTCACCTTTTTCAAGGTGCCGCTGGAAGACCTCGAAGCCCTTTATGGCGTTCGCGCCACCGAACTAGCGATCTTCGACAGGGTGGAAAACCACATCGAGGCACAACTGGAGCGCGGCCGCATCTGCCTGATCGAGATGGACAGCTTCTATATGCCCGACACCCATGGGGTGGGCTACCGGAAGGAACACGGTAAGACCACCATCGCCATCAACCGGCTCGATCTAGAAAAGCGGGAACTTGACTATTTCCACAATGCCGGCTTTTTCCATCTCTCCGGCGAGGACTTTGACGGGCTGTTCCAGCATCATCTCACCGAGACCGACCCGCCTTTCCTGCCCTATACGGAATTTGCGAAATTCGCGGACAGCAATCCTTCCCCCGCGCATAGTCGCAAGGCCGCCGAACGGCTCTTGAAGTTTCATTTTTCCAGACGCCCTTCCGCCAACCCGGTCCGGGCTTTTGCAAACGTATTTCCGGCGCAGGTGGAAAAGGTCGCCGACAGGCCCTTCGGCTTCTTCCACAAATACGCCTTCAACACGCTGCGGCAACTCGGCGCCAATTTCGAACTGGCGGCAAGCCACTTCGAATGGCTGGACGCGGATGGTTTTTCGGAAGCCAGAAACCACGCACTCAAAATCTCCGAGGTTGCCAAGACCGTTCAGTTCCAGCTTGCACGCGCCGTCACCCGACGTAAATTCGATGCGCTGGCCACCGTGCTCGATCCCGCCGCGGACGCATGGGATGGTTTGATGGAAAACCTTGGCGAAAAACTATCTGATGCCAGCGAGGTCGCGTGAGGACCTATCTTCCGGGTGAAAGCGAAGAAGTGCTGAGTGAAGGCTGGACGCTGACACTGACGCCCGCCGATGGCTGCGAGACCCCGTCCGATATTCCGGCATCGCTTGAGAGCCTTCATGTCTCCGTACCCGGCACCGTGGCGCAGGCTCTGGAAGCGGCCGGCAAATTCGACCGCCTCGCTCCCGTCGCCCTCAATGACAGGGATGCCTGGTATCGGCTGACGATGATTTCAGACGCCCGGGAACGGGCCACCCTGCGCTTCGATGGTCTCTCCACCATTGCCGAAATCTTCTTCAACGGTGAACTGATTGCCGCAAGCCAAAGCATGTTCGAAAGGCTGGAAGTGCCGGTCCAGATGACAGGCGCGGATGAACTGTCGATCTGCTTCCGGGCGCTGGCCCCCCGGCTCGAAAAAACTGGCCCCCGCGCCCGCTGGCGCCCGCAGATGATGAATACGCAGGGGCTGCGGCTGATCCGCACCACGGCGCTCGGTTATATGCCCGGCTGGTGCCCGGAAATCCATGCCGCCGGCCCAAGGCGACCCATCAGCCTCATCAGACAGGACGGGGTGCTGTGTACGCTCCGGTCTTCGCTGGACGAGGATGGAACGGGAACTGTCAGCATCGTGCTGGAAACCAGCCGGCCCATAAAATCGGCAAGGCTTGGCTGCGCCGGTTACAGCGCCGATCTGTCTCCAGACGAAAACGGCAAGCTTTCCGGCGAATTGCGCATATTGGATGTCGAGCAGTGGTGGCCGCACACACACGGCAGGCCGGCTTTGCACGACGTCGTTCTCGAACTGGACGGCACTCGACATCACCTTGGGCACACCGGCTTCCGGCGAATCGAGGTCGACCGTGGCGAAGACGGCAACGGTTTCGGCCTCAAGGTGAACGGTCAGCCGGTCTTCTGCCGCGGTGCGGTCTGGACGACGGCAGACATTGTGCGCCTGCCGGGAACGAGGCCGGATTATGAGCCGTGGCTGCGAAAAGCCGCGGAAGCCGGCATGAACATGATCCGCATCGGCGGCACCATGGCTTATGAGACGCCGGAATTCTTCGTGCTTTGCGACGAACTCGGCATCATGGTCTGGCAGGATGCCATGCTCGCCAATTTCGATTACCCGGCGAAAGATGAAGGCCTGCGCCAGCATATCGTCACGGAAATCTCACAGTTTCTCGAGGCGACAGCGCTTTCTCCATCGCTTGCCATTTTCTGCGGCGGCAGTGAAATGTACCAGCAGGGCGCAATGCTCGGCCTGCCGGAGCAGATATGGAAGGGAACGCTGACCGAGGAGGTCCTGCCTGAACTGGTCGCCGAAAAACGACCGGATGCGGCCTATGTCGCCAATTCCCCTTCCGGCGGCGCATTACCGTTTTTTCCCAACGCCGGCGTCGGCCATTATTACGGCGTAGGCGCCTATTGCCGGCCACTGGAAGATGCCCGCCGGGCCGATCTGCGTTTCGCCGCCGAATGTCTCGCCTTCGCCAATATTCCCGAGCAGGAAACGCTGGACAGATATCTTCCCGGCGTGGCCGTTCACGATCCGCGATGGAAAGTGCGAACACCGCGTGACCGCGGCGCTTCCTGGGATTTCGAGGATGTCCGCGATCACTATCTGAAGCTGCTTTACGAGGTCGAACCAGATGTGCTGCGGCGGGAAGATGGTGCCCTCTATCTCGACATGTCGCGCGCCGTGACCGCCGAGGTGATGGAGGCGACGTTCGCCGAATGGCGGCGCAACGGCTCTTCCTGTCAGGGCGCTTTGGTCTGGACGCTGCAGGACCTCGTTCCCGGTGCGGGCTGGGGTATCATCGATGCCGCCGGCAGGCCCAAATCCGCCTGGCATGCGCTGAAAAGAGCGTTCCGCCCCGTTCAGGTCAGCCTTTCCGACGAAGGCACCAACGGGCTCGACATTCACATCCTCAACGAGACCGGCGACGGCCTGGACGCCATGCTGGAACTGACCTGCCTGCGCGAAGGTGTGCAGCCCGTCGTTCACGCCAAACGGCCACTTACACTCTTGCCCCGACAGGGCCAGACGATTGCCGCAACCGACCTGTTCGGCGCTTTTTTCGATACGACCTATGCCTATCGTTTCGGCCCGCCATCCCACGATGTGACAATCGCCCGCCTTCGGGATATTGCGACCGGGCATGTCATCGCCGACGCCTTCCATTTTCCGCTCGGCCGGAAAAAGGCGCTGCATGCCGCAAACCTTCAGGTCGCAATCAGCGAAACAAACGGCAACTGGGCCCTCGAAATCGGCACGGACCGGCTGGCGCAATCGGTCCATATCACGGCAGAGGGCTACCGCGCCCGCGAAAGCTGGTTCCATCTCGGCCCCGGCGAAACCAGAAAAATCGGCCTTTTACCGGAAACCGCCACAACCGAGGCCCCTCCCTCCGGAGAGGTCGTGTCACTGGGCTCCAGCCGGCGGTTTTCCTTCTAGGGCAAGTCTCTTCACCGTTTCGATATAGATCGTCTTCGCTTCCGGTGTTGAGAGATTGTGATCGGCATCGGGAATGATGGTCAGCGACACGTTGCGATAGGCTGCCAGCCCGTCACCATCCGCATCGAAGTAATACTGGAAATGCTCCAGACCATCGTCATTGTCGCTATAGAGCAGATGGACGGAGGTATTCTTCGTCTTGAGCTTATCGAAGGCGCCGAAGATGGCCCGCCCTTCCTCACTGCCCCTGCGAAACAGCCTTGCCGTTTTTGTTGAAAGCCGCTTCATCGTCGCCTTGAGGATGTTCAGCCCGGCGCTTGCCACATCGACATCGCCGCTGATGAGGCGCTTGAATGTCGCACCCTGGCGAAAACGCTGGCTGTATTCGCCGAAGGAACGTGGACGTTTATGCAGGGCCTCGTCCACCGAACGCCCCTTGCGCCAGTGGAAAACAACTGGATTGACCGCAACCACGGCACCAATGCGATCATCGACAAGCGCGCCGTTAAAAGCGAGATAGGCGCCGCTGCACCGGCCCGCCGCAATGAAAGGCCCCTTGCCACGCGTGCCGAGAAAATCGAGCGCAGCGGCCACGTCGTCATTCTGCGCGGCATCGTACAGAACCTGATCGGGCGCGTTTTTGACGGGCGGACTGTCAGCAATATTGGCCGCGTCAAAACGCAGCGACATAACACCGTCGCGCGCCAGGGCACGAGCCATCTGCACGGAAAGCCTGCCCCAGCCCGCATGCCGGTCGTAAGCGGCGCCAAGCAGAAGCACCGAAGACGCCGTCTCCCGATCATCCGGCCCGCAAAACACACCGAAGAGTCGCCCGCCTTCGCCAAACTGCACCGGTTGCTCGATGAAACCACGGCCGCACTGCGGAGCATTGAGGACGATATCCTCTCCGGTATTGGCGGAGCTCTCGGCATGGGTCTGAGACAGAACCCAATCCACCAGCCGGTTCACCACGTCACCTGAAATCTTCGAGAGCGTGGGGCTGGAAACGAGATCGTCATAGCCGGAAAACTCGACCTCCTCCACCTCACCGCCGATTGCAGCGAGATGTTTGGCGAAATCGGCATCGGTCACACGACCGGGTCGCGACAGGACCAGAATGGTGTGCGCCGGAGCGGCAGCGAGATTGCCAAGATTGGTCTTCTTGATCGCATCCGCAACACCTTCAGGCATGGCCATGCCCGCAATCGCGCCCGCCTCCGCGAGACGTTGACCGGGCCGGAGGCCAAGGCCGTCATCAATCATGGATGACCACATCGCCAATTCGCGCAGATAGGCACGACCGGAAACGACAGGCGCCAGAAACGCCATCGAACCGGCGCCCGCTACATCGGCAAGCGCCTGCGCCGCGATCAGGCAACCGAGCCCCTGCGCGACCACCACCACATCCGCGCATCTGGAAAGACGCTTCAGATATGCGAAAGCCGCACGCGTGTCGGAAAGCCAGTCCGCCGCGCGGCCCGCATCTTCAGGATCGAAGGCATCACCCGCGCCGAGATAGTCAAATCGCAGGCTCGCAACGCCGCGAGCCGCCAGCCTCTCTGCCAGAACCCGCTGGAATTTGCGGCTGCACAGCTCCTCCATACCCCAGGGACTGACGAAAAGAACGGCATGGGCCTGCCTCACATCCTTGCGTGCCGGATGGAAAATTCCAGCCAGCCCGTCAAAAGAGATGGGATGTGCAACCGCCCCATCCAGGCTGATGCCGGAAAGCGACAATGCATCAAGAGACGGATCGCTGCCTGTATGCTCTGAAATATCTATCGCCATCAACCTTGCCATCATTGCGCCAGTGTCTGGCTCAACCATTACGGGTTCATTATATCGAAGCGTCTTAACGCCTGTTCTACAATAAAAACAACAATATTAGAGAACTCTAAAAATATAGTCGTATTTATATCGCCAGCCACCCACACGTTGCAAAAACAATCGCCGGGGTGAAGGACAAGTCTCGACAGGTCCGCTATTTTTCTCGAAACCGCTTGAATATACTGATAAATAGCGAGTCCCACACCTATCTGCAGGAGGAGGTTGCGCCACCCGGCCACCGGATCGTCTAGACACCGCGCAAACCAACACGCCGGGCCTCGCCCGCCAGGTCATAGAAGTTTTATATGGAACAAAGCCTTACGCGTTATATCTGGTCGCACACCAAGCGGCAGCAGCTCTTCATTCTGCTGATCGTGGCTTTGTCCATGATCCCCTATTTCCTTGCATTCGATCTGCCCAAACAGATCGTCAACGGGCCTATTCAGGGGGACGGCTTCGAAGGGGCGAATGCGACGCAGCTCTTCATGCACCTCACGGTGGATATTCCCTATTGGGGTACCGTGACTTTGTTCCCCGGGGTCGAACTCAACCGCATGTCGATGCTGATGGGGCTCAGCCTCACATTCCTTGCGCTCGTCATCATCAACGGGCTCTTCAAATATTACATCAATACCTACAAGGGCCGCCTTGGCGAGCGGCTTCTCAGGCGTATACGTTTCGAACTTATTGACCGGATTCTGCGTTTCCCGCCCACGCATTTCAAGCGGGTAAAGGGCGCTGAAATCTCCAGCATGGTGAAGGACGAGGTGGAACCGCTCGGCGGATTTACCGGCGATGCCTTCGTACAGCCGGCGCTTCTCGGCGGCCAGGCACTCTCCGCGCTTTTCTTCATTCTCGTGCAGAATTTATGGCTCGGTCTAATTGCGGCTTTCATGGCCGCCATACAGGTCGGCATCATCCCCAAAATGCGCCGCCGCCTCATCGAACTTGGCCGCCAGCGGCAGTTGAGCGCGCGCCAGCTCGCAGGACGTATCGGCGAGATGGTCGACGGCATCGGCACCATCCATGCCTATGACACGTCTAATTTCGAGCGCGCCGATGCCTCGCACCGGCTCGGCGACATCTTCAAGATCCGTTACGATCTCTACCAATGGAAGTTTCTGGTCAAGTTTATCAATAACTTCCTCGCGCAGCTCACGCCCTTCTTCTTTTATGCGCTCGGCGGTTATCTGACCCTCAAAGGCAGCCTTGATGTCGGACAGCTGGTCGCCGTTATTAACGCCTACAAGGAACTGCCGGGACCGCTGAAGGAATTGATCGACTGGGATCAGGCGCGACAGGATGTCCAGGTAAAATACGAGCAGGTCTTCGAACAGTTCAATACGTCGAACATGATCGACGACAAGGTGCAGAAACTGTCCCCGGGAACCGTAGCGGCGATCACCGCGCCGCTCGTCATCGCCAATCTGACACTCGAGGACGATAGCGGCAGCCGGCTTCTGGAGCAGGCGTCGCTGAAGATCGAACCGGGCGAGGTGATCGCCATCGTCGGCGGCTCGGGAGCCGAGGCGCTGGCGGATGCGATCGGCCGCACGCTCTGGCCAACCTCAGGCAAGGTCAGCATCAATGATGTCGACATATTGGAACTGCCGGAATCGTTGACCGGGCGGCGCATTTCCTATGTCTCCTCGGACAGTTATTTTTTCCACGCCAGCCTGAAGGACAATCTGCTTTACGGCCTCAAGCATGCGCCGCTTTCGGACAAGAACTACGAGGGTGCTGCGCTGGAGCATCGCAAGTGGGAAATCCGCGAAGCCAAGATGGCAGGCAATCCGCTGATCGACATCAACAGCGAATGGATCGACTACGCCTCAAGCCCGGCCGGCGACGGCAAACCCGAGAACCTCATCCAAGCCATTCTGGCCGTGCTCGACAGCGTGGAGCTGTCACAGGATATTCTGGAATTTGCCCTGCGCTCGTCGATCGATCCTCTGACCGATCTGCATCTTGCCGCCCGCATCGTGGAACTGCGGCATGTGCTGCGCGCCGAACTGGAAAAGGAAAATCTGAGCGGCCTCATCGCGCCCTTCGAGCTGGAGAGCTACAATAGCGAGGCGACAGTCGGCGAAAACCTGCTGTTCGGCACCATGCGTGACTCGTCCCAGACGATCAGGACCATCATCGAAAGCGACTATTTCCGCTCGCTGATGCGCGAAACCGGCCTCGTCAAAACCCTGTTCGAAATGGGCTACACGATTGCCGAAAACATCGTGGAAATCTTCGCCGACCTGCCGGGAGACCATCCCTTTTTCCAGCAACTCACCTTCATGACGCCCGATGACATTCCAGTCTATCAGCAGATGCTGCAGCGGCTTCAGGGAAAGAGTTTCGACGAGGCCAACGAAAGCGAAAAGCGCGCGATGCTGCGGCTGAGCTTCTTCTACATAGAACCTCGCCAGCGTTTCGGCCTGCTGTCGCCGGAAATCATGAACCGGATCGTCGAGGTCCGGCACATGTTCCACGAAAACCTGCCCGACAGCCTTAAAAACGTGATCGAAATCTACGATCCGACCAAATATATGAGCGCCACCAGCCTTCTGGACAATATTCTCTTCGGCAAGGTGAGCCATCGCTATACCGACGCCTCGCGGCGCATTACCCGCATCGTCGCGGATGTCATGCGCAAGCAGGGCGTCTATGAGCGCGTGCTGGCGGTGGGGCTGGATTTCAACCTGGGTGCCGGCGGCAAGCGGCTTGGACCGCTTCAACGCCAGAAGCTCAATCTCGCGCGGGCGCTGATCCGTAAATCCGATTATTACGTCTTCAACCGCCCCCTTCCCGGTCTCGACCCTCGACAGCAGGAGGAAATTGTCGAACGGGTCATCACACTCCTGAAACAGAACAACAATAACCCCTCGATCGTGTGGGTCCTGTCGAATGCACACCTATCACGTATGTTCGAGCGGGTGATCGTCGTTCATCAGGGCCTGATCACGGCTGACGGAAGTTACGAGACTCTCGCCGAGGAAAACGGTACATTCAAGGACATGGTCGCAACATAAGTCCAAGAACGTGACCGAGGTGGAACAAGAACAGGGTAAGGCAATGCTGTTTAAAGACGAAATTCAGATGTTGAAAAGGGTCCCGTTTTTCTCGGAAATGGAACCATCCAAACTCAAGCTGCTCGCATTCGCATCCGACCGGGTGTCCTATCACGCCGGAGATATACTGTTTCGGCAGGGAGACGTCGGCGATGCGGCCTATGTTCTCCTGACCGGAAAAGTGGATGTTCTGGTCGATTCTCCATCGGGCACGCTGAAAGTGGCCGAAATGACCGGCAATGCCATCGTCGGTGAAATCGCCATCCTCTGTGACAGCGTCAGAACCGCGACCATCCGCGCCTCCACCAACGTGGAAGCCCTGCGCATTGGCAAGGAGCAGTTCTTCAAGCTCATGTCCGATTTCCCCGACATCACCATCAAGGTCATGCGCGTTCTCGCCGAACGCCTTACCCAGACGACGGCTGAGCTGAGCAAAGCACGCGCAGGCGCCAGGACATAAACGACAATTCCTTGCTACCCTGAATGGCGATATTGGAAAAATAAATGTCGTACTATTGCAATATAAATGAAATGCTGACTGAATAAGGGGTAAAGGGGTCCGCCAAAAATGTGCGGATATAAGAATCTATAGAAACAACGGGCTTTCATGGGAGGAAAGCGTGCAAGATTCCGTTGTTATTGGGGTGTGCCATGGCGTTCGATTCCGACACGAGAAGTCGGGAAAGTAATAGAAATTTTCGGGTAAAGATCTGGGGTGCGCGGGGAACGCTTCCCGTTTCAGGTGAAAACTTCCGAAAATACGGCGGGAATACAATCTGCATCGAGGTGAGATGCGGTGATCACGTCCTTTTGTTCGATGCTGGTTCCGGCCTGCATCCCGCTGGTCTTGCGCTGCGGGCGGAAGGTATTACCGACGTCAATCTGTTCTTCTCGCACTGTCACTACGACCACATTGTCGGCTTTCCCTATTTCAAGCCTTTTTATAACAGCGCCAACGATGTCGCCATCTGGTCGGGCCACCTCGCCGGAAGCATGACCACCCGGGAAATGCTCAAGGATTTCATGAGCCCTCCCTGGTTCCCCGTGCCATTGGAGATTTGCTGCGCAAAGATCGCGACCCAGGACTTCAAGGCGGGTGACGTGCTCGATGTGCATCCCGGCCTCTCGATCAGAACCGGAATGCTCAACCATCCCGGCAATGCCATCGGATATCGGCTGGACTGGGAAGGTAAGTCGCTGGCCATCATCACCGACACCGAACATGAGCCCGGCAGTATCGACGAAACCGTTCTTGATCTCATCAGGGACGTCGATCTTTTCCTTTATGATGCCATGTTCACCGATGAGGAAATGGGCCTTTACCGCGGTTATGGCCATTCCTCCTGGCAACAGGCAATCCGCCTTGCCAAACTTGCCGACGCGAAAAATGTCGGCTTCATCCACCACGCCCCAAGCCGTAGCGACGAGGAGCTGGACACCATCGAAAAACAGGCGAAAGCCGAGTTCAACGGCGCATTCGCGGCTATGGACGGCCAGGTCATCGAACTCTGATCGCATCCTGGCTTCCACCAGGATGCGACGGTCAACCGTTTTTCGACGTCCTCATGGAACACCCTTCACGATACGTGCATTTCAAACACGCACAATTGACCAGTTCCGATCAATTGCTCCACGATATTGCCACGAGGCCGCCGGCATTTAGGGTATTTCCAGGGAAAAGCGAACCTCGGTTTTCCGTCCGGAAGTGCGATAAAACGGTCTAAAAGATCGCCACCATATATTGCATGACGATTCTATACCGAACGGCCATTTGATGGGATTTGCATGAACAGTTTCTTTTCGGAAACCAATTTAAGACGCGCCCGGATTTCATCCGGCCTCATCATATTTGCTTTTGTTTTTTCCCACCTCTCCAATCATTCCCTTGCACTCATCTCCATCGACACGGCTGAACGGGCGCGAAAATGGTTCAGCCTGATCTGGCTCAATCCCGTCAGCAGCCTGCTTTTTTACGGCTCGGTCGTGGTGCATGTCTGCCTTGTCCTGCGTTCGCTTTATCTGCGCAGAACCCTGCGCATGCCGCTGCGCGAGGCGCTTCAGGTCATATTGGGTCTGTCGATTCCCTTTCTCATCATCGGCCACGCCGTCAATATCCGCGTCTCACATATCCTCTATGGCATCGACGTCGGTTATTATTCGGTCATCCGCCGGCTCTGGATCAACAATCCCGTCGCAGGCGCGTGGCAAAGCCTCGCATTGATTGTCATCTGGACCCATGGATGCATCGGCCTCTATTTCTGGCTGCGTTATCGCGACTGGTATCCGAAAATCGCCGGGCTGTTCATGACTGTCGCGGTGATGTTGCCGCTTCTGGCCTTGCTGGGCTTCAGCGATGCAGGCCGCTGGCTGGAAGAGGTGGATCAGAAATATGCGCTTCCCCCGGGGCTCACGGATAACACCATCCAGAGGGACGAACTGCCGCTGCAAAGGGAGATGGAAACGCAGATCCGGTTCATCACCGGCGCAACCGAGGCGATTTTTGCCGGCGCGGTGATGCTGGTTTTCGTATTGCGCGGTGTGCGAAGCTTCCGGCAACGATTGACCGCGATTGAAATCCACTATGAACAAGGCGCACAGGCACGTATCCCAGCCGGGTTCAGCATTCTCGAAGCCAGCAGGCTTGCGGGCATCCCGCATTACTCCGTCTGCGGTGGCAAGGGGCGCTGTTCTACCTGTCGCGTCAAGGTTCTGAACAGCAAGGGCCCGCTTCCGCCACCCGGGGATATCGAGCAAACCACGCTAAGGCGCATCCACGCCGATTCGGACGTGCGGCTCGGCTGTCAGCTGCGCCCCACCAGCGACCTTAACATCGCGCTCCTCGTTTCACCGCCTCAGCAAAGCGATCTGCCCGCGGATGCGCAGCCGGCCCGCCCTGGTCGGGAAGAAGAAATCGCTATCCTCTTCTGCGATCTGCGCAATTTCACCACGCTGTCCGAAGCGAAGCTGCCCTATGATGTGGTCTTCCTTCTCAACCGCTACTTCACCATCGTCGGCCAGGCCGTCGAACAGGCCGGTGGTCATCTCGACAAATTCATCGGCGATGGCGCCATGGCCCTTTTTGGGCTTGGCGAGGATACGGACCGGGCCTGTCAGAGCGCCATGAAGGCGGCCGCAACCATATTGCGGGATATCGCAATTCTGAACGAGGGATTGGAGAAACAATTCGCCGTCCGTCTTGAAGTGGTGGTCGGCATTCACTCCGGCCCGAGCATCGTCGGCGTGATGGGATATGGCGCGGCAAAAACCCTGACGGCCATAGGCGATACCGTGAATGTGGCAAGCCGTCTCGAATCCAAAGCCAAGGAATTCGGCGCCGCCATCGTCGTTTCCGAACCGGCCATCATCCAGGCAGGACAGGATATTGACGATCTCAGAAGCGAAGAAATCGCCATTCGCGGTCGAAACTCGCAGATGAAAGTGTATCTGCTCTCAAGAGAAGAGAGTGAGCGTTATCTATGAGACAGCCACGGCGCTTCCATCGCCGGGCCGTCGACCGTCAAATCTTGCGATAAAGAAAATAGCGATCCGTTGGAACGCTTTCCGGCACCGGCAGCGGTTTCAGCATGGCATGATCGAGCGGCAGACCGCTGATGGCGATGCCGCCTTTGGCCAGCATGCCCGCGGCAAGATCGGGCAACCATGTGAGCGTAACCGCATCCTTTTCCGGATAACCCGTACCGATATCGGCATGCACCATCGCCGCATCTGTGCCAATGAAGGCCTGAGCGGTCTGCGCGATTTCACCGATCACGAGATCCTCTTCCGCCGGAACGGAAGAGGCATGTGCGCCCATGGCCCTGTCAAAAGCGATGATTCGGCGGTTGGGAAACAGTTCCCGCAGGTGATTGAAAGTGCGCCCGTTTCCCAGCCCGATTTCCATGAGCGCGCCCTGATCAGGCAGTTCGAGATCGGCCTCGACATGGTTGAGGATATCGCGCTGCGCGGTCAACCGGCGAATGAAACTGTCCAGTCTGCTCATATTATCAGGCCTTGATGATGTGTTTTGCTGCGATGTCCCGGCGCGCGAAGACATTTCGTGTATCGACGATCAGCGGCGCCCAGTCGCTGAGCGCGGCGTAGTCGACATTGTCGTGATCCGTCGCAACAAGAACGGCATCGAAGCTGCCGATGGTCTCACTGTCCCATGATACGGATTTCATGCCCATCAGATGGCTATATTCCCGGGTTTTCGGAATTTCCGCCACATAGGGATCGAAATAAGCGGCTTCGCCACCGCGCTCCTGAATAAGCTCCATGAGCTTCAGCGACGGGCTTTCGCGAATATCGGGAACGTTTTTCTTGTAGGCAAGACCGACGACCAGCACCTTCGAGCGGCTGAGCGCCTTGCCGGAATGAATATCGAGCGCTTCGGCGACCCGCCCGACAACATGGCGCGGCATGCCGGTATTGATTTCGCCTGCTAGCTCGATGAACCGCGTCGGCAATTCATATTCACGCGATTTCCAGGTGAGGTAGAACGGGTCGATCGGTATGCAGTGACCGCCGAGACCCGGACCGGGATAAAACGGCATAAAACCAAACGGCTTGGTTTTCGCCGCGTCGATCACTTCCCATATGTCGATGCCCATTGCCTCGTAGACGACCTTGAGTTCGTTGACGAGCGCGATATTGACGGCACGGAAGACGTTTTCGGTGATTTTCACCGCCTCGGCCGTGGCATTGGTCGAAACCGGAACGATCTTCTTCACCACGGAGCCGTAGAACGCGGCCATCAGCTTTCCGGCGGCCTCACCGTCACCGGCGACGACCTTCGGAATGGTCGAAGTTTCGAAATCGCGATTGCCGGGATCCTCCCGCTCGGGCGAAAAGCCGATGAAGAAATCGACGCCGGAGACGAGGCCGGTACTCTCCAGAATGCTCTTCACCACCCCGTCGGTCGTACCGGGATAGGTGGTTGATTCCAGCACCACGAGTTGCCCTTTGCGCAGATGGGCGGCAATTTCCCGGCAGGTTTTTTCAACATAGGAAAGGTCCGGCTCGCGATATTTCGTCAGCGGCGTCGGCACACAGATGGCGATCACATCGCATTCGGCCAACCTGTAGAAATCGCTGCTGGCAACGAAACCGTCATCCGACCGCACACCTGCCAGCACCTCATCGGAAACCGCCTCGATATAGCTGCGGCCCGCTTCGATCGCGGTGATCTTACCGGGGTCGATGTCGAAACCGACGACCTTGAAACCGGCCTTGGCCACCGTCATGGCAAGCGGCAGGCCGACATAGCCGAGGCCGATCACCCCCGCTTTGGCGCTTTTGTTTTCGATGCTGGAAAGCAGGGTCTGGGAAATGTCTGGAGAAGTCAAAGCGTGTCACGCTCCGCGCATGTGCAAAAGATGCCTTTCAGTTGGGCAAGAATGACCGACCTGTCAAGGCTCGGCCCTTTCAAATTCCGGTTGACGCCCCAGCCGCCGGCGACGCACAACCATCCGCATGAAGATCGCCTTTTATTCGCCGCTCAAATCACCCAACCATCCCGTTCCCTCCGGCGACCGGCTGATGGCCCGACTTTTGATGAAAGCGATGACGATGGCTGGCCATGAGGTTTTCGTCGCCTCCGAACTGCGCAGTTTTCTGAAACAACCGGACGATCCGGCGCAGACAGCACTCACTGACGAGGCGGCGCGCGAAATCGAAACGATCGCAGAACGCTGGCGACAGGAGGGTGTGCCGGACCTCTGGTTTTGTTATCACCCCTATTACAAGGCCCCCGACTTGCTCGGCCCAGAACTCGTGCAACGTTTCGGCCTCCCCTATGTCACCGCAGAGGCATCCTATTCGCCGAAACGCAACGGCATGGGCTGGCAGGCGGTTCAGGACGGGTTGCTCGCGGCATTGAACGGGGCCGCGGTCAATATCTGTTTCACCGCGCGGGATCGTGAAGGGCTTGTGCACGCTTCCCCCAACTTGCAATGGGCGATGTTGCCGCCCTTCATCGACGCCGGGGCATTTCTCCGCAACACACCCCGGCCGGAGCCCGCAAGATTGATCACCGTCGCCATGATGCGGGCGGGCGACAAGCTCGAGAGCTATCGTACCCTGTCTGAAGCTCTCGCTTTATTGCCTGAGAGCGTCGACTGGACGCTCGACATCGTCGGCGACGGCCCGGAACGCGCAGCCGTGGAGGCGATGTTCAGCGATTTTCCCGATCACCGCCTTGTCTGGCACGGGGAAAAAAAACCGACAGAGATCGCGGCACTTCTTTCAAAAGCTGCCCTCTATGTTTGGCCGGGCCATGGCGAGGCCTATGGTCTCGCTTATCTTGAAGCACAGGCTGCCGGCCTGCCCGTCGTGGCCGAAAAAGTCGCCGGCGTTCCCGAAGTGGTAAAATCCGGCACGACAGGATTACTGACACCGGAACATGATACAGCCGCTTATGCCGAGGCAATCAAGACCCTGCTCGGCGATGACAGGCAGCGTGAGGAACTGGCAAAAGCGGCCCGCCGGTTCGTCATCGATGAACGATCTCTGGAAAACGCCGCAACGACGCTGAACCATATACTTTTGCAGGCAAAGGCACTGACATCATGAGTCTGGAAAAACTCACCGCGGCACTGGATGAATGCAGCCGGCGTGGCATAAAGGCCGATCTCTGGCTGCGGGACGACGATGCGGTGGAACCAACACCGGCACTCGACATGCTGCTTGATCTTTGCAGCAGCTTTTCCGTCCCGGTTACGCTCGCGGTCATTCCAGAGATGACGACGGATAAGCTTGCAACACATCTGGATGCCTCAGACATCGCTGAGGTCGCCGTCCATGGCTGGTCCCATGTGAATTACGCCTCGGCCAAAGAAAAGAAACAGGAACTCGGGTCGCATCGCGACCCGGCCATCGTACTTGATGAATTGCAATCCGGGCTGGACAAGCTCCACGACCTGCATGGCGGACGTCTGGTGCCGATGCTGGTGCCGCCGTGGAACCGTATCGACGCCGGTATCGTGAAGAGTTTGGCGGATATCGGATATCGCGCTTTATCCGTCTTCGGCCCTGAGAAAAACACCGTACCGCCCTGCCTCAACACCCATGTCGACGTCATAGACTGGCACGGCACCCGCGGCGGCCGTGACGACGATATCCTGTTTTCCGAGACCGCCGCCCGCATCCTGCACACCGCCGAAGAGGGCGGCACGACCGGCTTCCTCACCCATCATCTCGTGCATGACGACAATGTCTGGCGCTTTTTGCAGCGGCTGTTCGAGGTGACGACAGGGCATCCCGCCGCCCGCTGGCGTTCCTCGAAGGACCTCGTCAACGGGATATCACCATGACTTCCAGGCGATCAGCATCCCGCTTTCCTGTGTGGCGAGTTCTCGCCTGATCGCTTCCACCGCTTCAAGCGGGGCGCGATCGGCAAGGGCCGCAGCGACGAATGACGCCGGCGCAAGGCTGATGCTTCCCGCCCGGGCGATGACGGTGAAGATCAAAGGACCGGTCGACCACCAGGCCGGCGCACGCGGCATTTCCTCGATGATCCCGGGAAAGGCCGCAAGCATCTTGCGGAAGACCGGATGTCCAGACGGGGCGGCGATGAAGGAATTGGCAAGCAGCATGCTGCCCTGCCCCGTATCGCGCGGCGTCTTTTCGTCAAACGCCGTCAGCCCCATCAAAGGCAGGAAGGCATCGAAACTCGCATCATCACGCGCCGGATACCAGTCGCAGTCGAGATAGATGCCACCAAAACGCTCCAGCAGGATGTAACGGGCCACATCCACCGCGCCGGGATAATCACCCTCGCCGAGCATCCTGTTAAAGATGCTGTTCGAAAACACACCCTCCCGCTCAAGATCGGCCTCCCGCCAGAGGCGATAGTCATAACCATGCTGAGCGGCATGGGCGGCCCAGGCTTTGACCGATACCGGCGGAGCCTTTCCACCGATCCATATCTGGTGAATGAGCCGCGGCACATCCTCCCGGCTTTTGAGATTGATCATGCGCCGTTCTTCCGGGGAAAACCGGGCATATTTTGCCAGCGCCTGCGGCGGCGGAACCAGCGTATATTGATACCCGATCCGGGCAACCAGATCGCCTTCGGCCTTGGCGAGACGCAGCCGCGCGGCATGCAACCGGCGCGGCAGGCCGAGCACGGTTCGCTCGCCCATCAGATGCGCGTCCTTTGCTGCAACCAGCGATAAGAGAAGCGCGTCTGCTTCCGCATATTGCCCTTCATTTTGCAACTGCCGGGCCTTATCGAGCTGAGCGTCGTAATATTTCTTGTCGGACATGGATCCTCGTTCCAAAGCGCCCGTTAACATAGCACCAAACATGCACGGTCAGGCAAGCCGCCACATTTCGGAAGCCGGCTTTGAATTTGCTAAACAATTCGATGTTTCAGAGGCATAGACAGACAACAAACCCTGCGATAACGTGAATTTAAGCCCTCCTGAACAATTGTCACAAGGCAACGATAAAGAGACGGCAAGGAACCTTTTGGCATGAGCGCTGGCGCAGATTTGCTCCGTATTGAAAATCTGCGGGTCTCTTTTTCTCTCATGGACGGCACCATTGATGCCGTCAGGGGCGCAAGTCTTCGTATTCTTCCGGGAAAAGTCACGGCTCTTGTCGGCGAATCCGGCTCGGGAAAGTCCGTCATCGGCCAAACCATCATGGGCATCCATCCCAAGACGGCGCGGGTAAACGGCCGCGTACTCTTCACCGACCCTGAAAATGCCGCCGCCGGCCCCGTCGATCTGCTGCAATTACCGAAGGACGGCCGGGAAATCCGCTCGATCCGCGGCAATCGCATCGGCCTGATTTTCCAGGAGCCCATGACCTCCTTTTCGCCGCTGCACACCATCGGCAACCAGATCGATGAAGCGCTCAGGATCCACAGCATCCTGTCACCGGCCGAGCGCGCGGAAAAAATGCATGAAACGCTCGATCTCGTAGGGTTTTCCAAACCCAAGAAGGTCGTGAACATGTATCCCTTCGAACTGTCGGGCGGCATGCGCCAGCGCGCCATGATCGCCATGGCGCTCATCTGTCGGCCTGCACTTTTGATTGCGGATGAGCCGACGACGGCGCTGGATGTGACGATACAGGCGCAAATCCTCAAGCTGCTGCGTGATCTCCAGAGCCGGCTGAATATGAGCATGCTGCTCATCACCCACGATCTTGGTGTGGTCGCCAATATTGCCGACGAGGTCGCCGTGATCTATCAGGGCGAGATCATGGAAGCCGGCACGGTCGATGACATTTTCAAGGCGCCGGGCCACCCCTATCTCAAGGGCCTGATGGCCGCCGTACCGCATTTCGACATGAAGCCCGGCGAAAGGCTGAAGGCGCTGCGCGAAATCAAGGTGGACCACGAAAGCCTCGTCGGCAAAAAAACCGCCGCGGTCAACAAAACCCCCGGTCCGCTTCTGACCGTCGACAATATCAGCAAGACCTTCACGACCCGCAAATCCAGCTGGTTCCGCAAAAGCGACGCCAACGCCACGAAGGCGGTCAACAGCGTCAGTTTTGAAATCCGCCGCGGCGAATGCCTCGGGCTGGTCGGCGAAAGCGGCAGCGGCAAGACCACTGTCAGTAAAATCCTCATGCGCGCCGTCCGGCCGGATGAGGGCTCGATAACCTTTCACCGACCGGAAGGCGATATCGATGTCCTCAATGCGAAGGACGGTGATCTCAAAGAGCTGCGGTCGAAGATACAGATGGTCTTCCAGGACCCGATTTCATCGCTGTCCCCCCGCATGACCGTCGGCAATATCCTGAGCGAGCCGCTCGAAATCCACGGGCGGGGAGATGCAAAATACCGCATCGAAAAAGTACGCAATCTCGTCAGGGCCATCGGCCTTGGAGAAAGCGCGCTGAACCGCTATCCCCATAGTTTCTCCGGCGGCCAGAGGCAGCGTATCGGCATTGCCCGCGCCCTGGCGCTCGGCCCTGAATTGCTGATCTGCGATGAACCCGTCTCCGCCCTCGATGTCTCGGTGCAGGCGCAGATCCTCAATCTGCTGAAGGATTTGCAGCAGGACCTCGGGCTCACCTATCTCTTCATCTCGCATAATCTCGCGGTGGTGGACTATATGGCCGACCGCGTGGCGGTGATGTGCGAGGGCCGTATCGTGGAACTGGCCCCGCGGGAAATCCTGATGCGCTCTCCGGTTCATCCGTATACCAAATCCCTGCTGGCCGCCGTGCCTTTCCCCGATCTCGATCGTCCGCTTGATTTCCGCACCATCGGCAAGATCAGCGCGACGGGCAAATTCGACTGGGGCAAGCAGTTCCGGGACGAGGGTGATGGCGACATGATATCAGCCGATCTCGGCGAAGGCCATTTCGTCCTTGCCAACGGCAATGCCGATATCCGGGAGCTTCGCCCTTGATCACGCGCCGCACCACGCTCGCCTTGCTGGCCTCCGTCTTCCTGCCGACCTATGCCCGCGCCGCCTATATCGACCCGGCCTATTTTAAGGAAAAACGCGAAAAGGGCGAATTGCCCGACGTGGCCGAGCGCCTGCCGAAAAACCCGCGCGTCATCGACATGAAAGCGCTTGGCCGCGAACCGGGAAAACATGGCGGCTCGGTGCGCATGCTCATTGGCGGCCAGCGTGACATCCGGCTCATGCCGATCAGCAACTATGCCCGCCTTGTCGGTTATGACGAAAAATTCGAGCTTCATCCGGACATTCTCGAAAGCTACGAGGTTCAGGAAGAGCGCATCTTCACCTTCAAGCTGCGCGAAGGCCACAAATGGTCCGACGGCAGCGACTTCACCTCCGAGGATTTTCGCTATTTCTGGGAGGATGTCGCCCTCAATAAGGAAATTCACAAGGGCGGTCCGCCGATCGAACTTCTGGTCAACAATAATCCGCCGCTGATCGAAGTCATCGACCGGCTGACGGTGCGTTACACCTGGGAAGGCCCGAACCCGGATTTCCTGGCAAAGCTCGCGGCGGCCTCGCCTGCGCGGTTGTTCCTTCCCGCCGCTTACATGAAGCAGTTCCACGTCAAATATCAGACCGCAGAAAATCTCGCCAAGCTCATCAAGAAGAACAAGGCGGATGACTGGAGCGGGCTGCATATCAAGATGTCACGGCAGGTCCGGCCGGAGAACCCCGCTTTGCCGACGCTCGACGCATGGCGAAACACAACCTCGCCGCCGGCCGAGCAGTTCGTGTTCGAGCGCAACCCCTATTATCACCGCGTCGATGAGAATGGCCTGCAGCTGCCTTATCTGGACAGGTTCCTGCTCAACGTCACCTCCTCCGATATCATCTCGGCCAAGACGGCATCGGGCGATAGCGACCTGCAATATTTCGGCCTCGATTTCGCCGACTACACCTTCCTGAAGGATGCCGAAAAGCGTTTTCCCCTGAAGGTCAATCTCTACAAGCGCTCCCAGGGCTCGCGCATCGCGCTGTTGCCCAATCTTAATTGCGCCGACCCGGTCTGGCGTAGCGCTTTCCAGGACGTGCGCATGCGACGTGCCCTGTCTCTCGCGATCAACCGGCATGAAATCAACATGGTCTGCTTCTACGGGCTGGCAAAAGAAAGCGCCGACACCGTCCTGCCGGAAAGCCCGCTTTACCGGCAGGAATTTGCCGACGCCTGGAGCGCCTTCGACCGGGCAGCGGCCAACAGGCTGCTCGATGAAGCGGGTTTCGACAAGCGCGACAATGCCGGCCTTCGGCTCCTGCCAGATGGTCGACCCGCCTATATCATCGTCGAGACGACAGGCGAAAGCACGCTCGAAACCGATGTCATGGAATTGGTAACGGATCACTGGCGGCATATCGGCATTGCGGTTTCGGTGCGCCCCACCCAGCGCGACGTCTTCCGCAAGCGCGCCATGGGCGGCGAGGTGCTGATGTCGGTGTGGATGGGCATGGACAATGGCGTGCCTACAGCTGACATGCTGCCTTCCGGCCTAGCCCCCACCGGTGACGATCAGTTGCAATGGCCGGTATGGGGCATTCATTATCTGTCCGGCGGCCGTGAGGGCAAGGAGCCCGACCTGCCGGAGGCGGCGCATCTTCTCGATCTCCTCAAAAAATGGCGCAGAAGCGTCACCGAGGAAGAACGCGAGGCGATCTGGCTGGAAATGCTCGGGATTTATACGCAGCAGGTGTTTTCGATCGGCATCGTCAACGGCGCGCTGCAACCCGTCGTCCACGTCAAACGCATGCGAAACGTGCCGGACAAGGCGCTTTTCGGTTATGAGCCCACATCCTATCTCGGCGTCTATATGCCGGATGCCTTCTGGTATGACGGAGACGCCTGATATGCTGCGGTATATAATCAAGCGCATCCTCGTCATGATCCCCACGCTGATCCTGATCTCGATGCTGGTCTTCACCATCATCGAACTACCGCCGGGCGATTATTTCGAAAGCTACGTCGCCGAGCTGCGCGCCATGGGCGAGACGGCAAACCTTGCCGAAATCGAGGAGCTGCGCGTCCGCTACGGCTTCGACCAGCCGGCACCGATCCGCTATTTCCGCTGGGCGACCGGCATGCTGGTCGGCGATTTCGGTTATTCTTTCGAATATCAGCTGCCGGTCAGCGATGTGGTGGGAGACCGCCTATGGCTGACGGTTCTGGTCTCCTTCGTCACCATCATCGTTACCTGGATTCTTGCCTTTCCGATCGGCATCTATTCCGCCACGCATAAATATAGCTGGGGTGATTACGGGCTCACCTTCCTCGGCCTGCTCGGCATCGCCATCCCCAACTTCATGCTGGCGCTGATCCTGATGTATTTTGCCAATATCTGGTTCGGTATTTCGATCGGCCATCTGATGGACCGGGAATATCTGAACCAGGCGATGAGCTGGGCGAAGTTCAAATCGATCCTCGAACATATCTGGATCCCCGTCCTCATCATCGGAACGGCAGGCACGGCCGGCATGATCCGCCGCCTGCGGGCCAATCTGCTGGACGAGTTGCAGAAACAATATGTGGTGACCGCCCGCGCCAAGGGGCTGCATCCCTTCAAGGTGCTGATCAAATATCCGTTGCGGATGGCGCTGAATTTCTTCATCTCGGATATCGGCTCGATCCTGCCCGCCATCATCTCAGGCGCGGAAATCACCGCCGTCGTCCTGTCGCTCGAAACCACCGGCCCGATGCTCATCCGGGCTTTGCAAAGCCAGGATATGTATCTGGCCGGCTCGTTCCTGATGTTCCTGGCCTTCCTGACGGTGATCGGCGTTCTGGTGTCGGATATCGCCCTTGCCATACTCGATCCGCGAATCCGCTTCGGAGGTGGTAACGTCAAATGACTTCATCCATTCCGAAATCAGGCGAAGCGCTGCCCCACTACGTCTCGACGGCACCCTTCGACCCGTCGCTCATCGAACCCAACACATCTGGAATGGCGGCCTTCAGCAAGGCATCACAGCTGAAGCTGATGTGGTGGCAATTCCGCCAGCACAAGATCGCTGTATGGTCCGGCGCGTTTCTGGCGGTCATCTATCTTTCGATCCTGATCAGCGAGTTCCTCGCGCCTTACAATCTGCATACCCGCAATATCGAGCATATTTACGCGCCGCCGCAGGCTATCCACCTCTTCAATGACGGAAAATTTGTCGGTCCCTTCGTTTATGGCCGGGAAATGACACTCGACATGGACAATCTGAGGCGCGTCTACCGGGATGTGCCGACGGATATCCAGCCGCTGCGTTTCTTCTGCAAGGGCGATACCTATCGTTTCTGGGGTCTGTTCGAGGGCAGAACCCACTTCGTATGCCCGGCCGAAGGCGGTGAAATGTTCCTGCTCGGGACCGACAGGCTGGGGCGCGACGTGCTGTCCCGCATCATCTACGGCGCGCGCATTTCGCTCACCATCGGCCTTCTCGGCGTCGCCATGAGCTTCGTTCTCGGCATTGTGATCGGCGGTCTGGCGGGTTATCGCGGCGGCACCTTTGACCTGATCGTCCAGCGCATCATCGAAGTGCTGCAATCCATCCCCAGCATTCCTCTCTGGCTGGCGCTGGCGGCAATCATGCCGGTGACCTGGAGCCCGATCCTCGTCTATCTCGGCATCACCATCATTCTCGGCATGCTGGACTGGACGGGCCTTGCGCGCGCCGTGCGCTCGAAGCTTCTGGCGCTTCGTGAGGAAGACTATGTTTTATCTGCGCAATTGATGGGTGCCGGCACACCGCGCATCATCGGCAGACACCTTATCCCCGGCTTCATGTCGCATCTCATCGCCTCGGCCACCCTGACGATACCCGGCATGATTCTCGGCGAGACCGCACTGAGCTTCCTCGGACTCGGTCTCAGACCACCGATCACAAGTTGGGGAATTCTGCTCACGGAGGCGCGCAGCGTCAGCGTCATTGCGCTATATCCGTGGCTTCTCATCCCGACGATCCCGGTCGTTCTCGTCATTCTGGCCTTTAATTTCTTCGGCGACGGACTACGTGATGCTGCGGACCCCTTCAGATAAAATGGAATACGCCTTGATAAACTGCCCTTCCGAAGCCGCCTTCATCGTGAAAGGCAAAAAGAGGTGTGGCCCATGAGCTCCCGTTTGAACGACGCGCGCATTCTCATGTACAGCCATGATTCCTTCGGTCTCGGCCATCTGCGACGGTGTCGCACCATCGCGCATGCCCTGGTGGAGGATTATCGCGGCCTCAACGTCCTCATCATATCGGGCGCAACCATTGCCGGCGCCTTCGATTACCGCGCCCGCGTCGATTTCGTGAAAATCCCGAGCGTCATCAAGCTGCGCAACGGCGAATACACCTCAATGGACAGGCATATCGATCTTCAGGAAACGCTGAAGATGCGCCGCTCCATCATCTATCATACCGCCGAGAGCTTCCAGCCTGACATCTTCATCGTCGACAAGGAGCCCATGGGCCTGCGCGGCGAGGTGGAGGAAACACTCGCCTACCTCAAGGGACAGGGCACCAAGCTCGTCATCGGCCTGCGCGACGTCATGGATGCGCCGCAACTGCTCGAGGCCGAGTGGAAGCGCAACAACGTCATGACCAAGATCGGCCAGTTCTATGACCATGTCTGGGTTTACGGCCCGCCGGATTTCCACGACCCGCTGACGGGGCTCGACGTTCCCAAGACCGTGCGCGACAAGATGGATTTCGTCGGATTCCTGCAGCGATCCAAGACGCAGGCCGAGACCGTGGCGCACCGGCCGGAAGGCGATTATCTTCTCATCACCACCGGCGGCGGCGGCGATGGCAGTGAATTGATCGACGACGTCATCAACGCCTATCGCCATGATAGCGAACTGACGCACAAGGCTTTGGTGGTGCTCGGCCCCTATATGCCGGCGGATCAGCGCCAGCGCTTCATGAGCAGCGTTGCCGATATTCCGCATATCGAGATCATCGAATTCGACAACCGCATGGAAGACCTTGTCGCAGGAGCCCAGGCCGTTGTCTCGATGGGCGGCTACAACACCGTCTGCGAAATATTGTCCTTCGACAAGCCCGCCCTCGTCGTGCCCCGCACGGTGCCGCGGGAAGAGCAACTCATCCGCGCCACCCGCGCATCGGAGCTTGGCCTTTTCGACATGCTTCTGCCGGAAGACGCAGAGAACCCCGCAAAAATGGCAGAGGCTCTCAAAGCCCTGCCGAACCGCGCACCTCCTTCCGTCAACTCACAGAATCTGAAGCTCGACGGTCTGGAAAACATATCGCGCCGGATTGCCGAATGGCTGCCGCCCGAGAGCGAAAAGGCACCGATTACGCTCACCGCGTAATCGGCTTTCCAACCAACACCGCTTCAAAAGAGACACGCGCAACGTGACCGACACAAAAAAAATCGTGGTGCTCCTCAAGGGCTATCCGCGCCTGTCCGAGACTTTCATCGCCCAGGAGCTTCTGGGGCTCGAGAAGGCCGGGCTGGAACTCGAACTCATGTCGATGCGCCGTCCGACGGACAAGAAGCGCCACCCCGTTCACGATGAAATCCGCGCGCCCGTCACATATCTGCCGGAATATCTGCATGAGGAGCCCCTGCGGGTTCTGAAGGCGCTATGGGCCTGCCGTAAAAAGCCGGGCTTTGCCAAGGCGCTTCGCCGGTTTTTCAGCGACCTGCCGCATGATCTCAGCCGCAACCGCTTTCGCCGTTTCGGGCAGGCCGCGGTACTGGCTCACGAATGGCCTGTGGATGCCGAATGGCTGCATGTTCACTTCATCCACACGCCCGCCTCCGTCGCCGCCTATACCCATCTCATAACAGGCACGCCCTGGACGATTTCCGCCCATGCCAAGGACATCTGGACCTCCAGCGACCGCGACCTCGCAGCCAAGCTGCAAAGCGCCCGCTGGGCCGTGACCTGCACTGCCGGCGGTTTCCAGCACCTGCAGACGCTCTCCGGCGCAAAGCAGAATGTGCATCTGAGCTATCACGGGCTCGATCTCACCCGTTTCCCGCATTTCGATGGACCTCGCCCCGAAAGGGATGGGTCAACCGCTGACGATCCGGTCAGGATCCTGAGTGTCGGCCGCGCGGTCAAGAAAAAGGGCATCGATATTCTGCTGCGGGCGCTCGCCTCGCTTCCTGGGACCGTCCATTGGCGTTTCACCCATATTGGCGGTGGCGATGAACTCTCCGCGCTGAAAAAACTGGCCGACGAACTCGCCATTGCCGACAGGATCGTCTGGACCGGCGCCATGGACCAGAAACAGGTACTGGAGAATTACCGCGAGGCGGACCTCTTCGCACTTGCCTGCCGCATTACCAGCGATGGCGACCGCGACGGTCTTCCCAATGTACTGGTGGAGGCCGCGAGCCAGGCGCTGACCTGCATTTCCACCAATATATCAGGCATCCCGGAATTCTTCGTCAACGGCGAAAACGGCCTGCTGACCGAGTCGGAAAATCCGCCAGCCTTTGCAGAAGCGCTGCGTGCCGCAATCACCGATCCGCAATTGCGCCACCGTCTCGGCGCTGCCGCCGAAAACCACGTTCGAACGGCTTTCGACCATCGCACCAGCATCGCCGAATTGAAGGCTCTGTTCGAGACCGAGTGGGAAAAGACACCATGACCGAGATGGAAAAGCGTCCTTCCGTTTTCTTTTACGTGCAGCATCTTCTCGGCATCGGCCATATTGCCCGTGCCAGCCGCGTTGCCAATGCGCTGCAGGCGGATGGTTTCGATGTCGTTCTGGTCACGGGCGGCACACCGGTTCCGGGCTTTCCCGGTGAAGGCATCCGCCATGTCGAATTGCCGCCAATCGCCGTCAGCGACGGCAACTTTTCGGGACTTGTGGACAGTTCCGGCAAGCCGGTGGACGAGATTTTCAAGAACCTCAGAACCGATATGCTGATCGGCGCCTATCACGGCGCGAAGCCTGATATCGTCATCATCGAGGCTTTCCCCTTCGGCCGCAGGCAGGTGCGCTTCGAATTGCTGCCGCTGCTGGACGAGATCGAGGATAGCGAACCGCGCCCGCTCGTCATGACGTCGCTGCGTGATATCCTGCAGGAAAAGACCAAGCCGGGCCGGGACGAAGAGACCGTTTCCCTGGTGAAGAAACATTTCGACGCGGTGCTCGTGCACGGTGATCCCGATTTCGCCCGACTGGAAGACACTTTCCCCCTCGCCGGCGAGATCAGCCAGCGCATCGTCTATACCGGGCTCGTCGCCCCGCTGCCGCCCCCGGAACCGGCGGAAAAATTCGATATCGTCGTCTCCGCAGGTGGCGGTGCCGTCGGTGCAGCCCTCATCCGGGCAGCCCTTGAGGCGGCCCCGCTGCTCCCTGGCATCAAAAACTGGTGCCTCGTTACCGGCCCCAACATGCCGCAGGTGGATTTCGATGCGATTTCCGCCGAAGCGCCGGACAATGTCTCCGTCTTCCGCTTCCGCAAGGATTTCGCGAGCCTGCTTGCCGGGGCGCGACTTTCGGTCTCACAGGCGGGTTACAATACGGTTTGCGATATTCTCCAGGCCAAATGCCGCTCGCTCCTGATCCCCTTCGCAGCCGGTGGCGAAACGGAACAGAGCGCACGCGCGGAACGACTGGCGCGGCTAGGGCTGGCACAGGTGCTGGAAGAAAAACATATCTCCGCGCAGTCCATGGCCGAAGCCATCAAGGCGGCTTTGGCGCTGCCGGAACCGGACAATATCCACCTTGATCTCGATGGCGCGGCAGGCACCGCTAGAGCACTGCGTCGCCTTTATGATGAGCGTTGAGGATCGTCTTCAATTCACGAACCGCCGCCTCATCCGTCGCCTTGCGCCCCGCGCCGGTAAAACCGAGCTTCGCCACCCTGCTTTCCGGATCAAAAAACGGGACGGCGGAACAGGAAGCGTGGATTTCCGTGATTGGAAAGCTATCCAGCAATGTCTGAACGCTTTGCGGGCGCACGCCGGCTCCGGGCATGATGACGATCCGGCCTCTGGCAATCTCCGATAGGCGCGCCAGCGTCTCGACACCCTCAAGTGCCGAACGCGCGCCGCCGGAGGTCAAGATGCGTGGAAAACCAAGCGAAATGGCAGCCTCCAGGGCCTCTTCCATATCCGGTACGACATCGAACGCCCGGTGCAGCGTCGCATCCAGCCCGTCGGCGTGACAACGCAATTCTTCGAGCAAAGCCATATCAAGCGAGCCATTGCCACGCGATGCGCCGAGCACCACGCCGGAAAGCCCTGCGGCGCGCGCCGCATCGATATCGCGTTTCATCACATCGGCCTCGTCGTGCGTGAATACGAAATCCCCGGCGCGCGGCCTGATCATGACGCTGACAGGTAGTCCATAGGTCGCCGCCCGCTGCATGAACCCCGCCGATGGCGTCACGCCGCCGCCGGACAGCGCCGCACAAAGCTCGATCCGGTCAGCCCCGCCACTGACAGCCGCTTCCAGACCGGCCACATCGTCCACGCAAATCTCGAGAATCATTGGTACCTCTTTCATCAGGGTGGCCGTTACCTGCGACGGCCGGTCCCATCAAGCGTGTAGAGCATGTAAACACCGCAAAGACCGACGATCGCACCCAGTATCGACGTTCCCGAATAGCTGGAGACCAGGGTTCCAACGGCAAAAATCAGTGCACCGAGACCGGCACCGAGGAAGATATTGACCGCGATCAGCGAGCTTCCGAGCCCCGGCCGGTCGGCGATCAACTCCTGCAGATAGGTGATGGGAATGCTGATGATGGCGGCGGCGCCGAGCGCGCTGATGACGGTCTGTGCATAGATGTGCCACGGCGCGGAAGCCAGCCCCTGGAGGATGAGATAGATGGCATAAAGCACCGCACCCGCCGCCAGTGTCAGCGTTTGCGGCACTTTCTTTTCGATCCAGCCCCAAAAGAGAATGAAAACGATTTCGAGCGCGGCGACAATGCCTGCGACGATACCGATATCCGCGACCGTACCCTTTGCCTGCCCGGTGATGATCAGCGAGCGAATGGAATCATTCAGATGCAGCATGGAGCAGATCAGGGCGATGGCAATGATCCGCAAAAGCACCCGCCGCGATCCGATTTCCGCAAGGGAAGCCATGAGGCCGAAGCGCGCTTCGGTATTGACGACCGCTGGCGTGGCCGCGCGTGGCAGACAGAAAGCAACCAGCAAAAAACAGATGAGCGCGCAGATACCCGAAAACAGGAATGCCAGAAGCATATTGCCGGAATTCACCAGAAAAATGCCGACAATGCCGGGCACCAACACCCAGGACAGCGAGATGGTGGCCCGCATGATCGAATTCACGGCGATCATGTCGCCCGTTGAAAGATTGCGGGCATCGGCGCGCACATGCGCGAAGATCAGCGAGTTCATCGCCCCGAAAATCGGCAGTAGAATAAGCTTGGCACTGACAAAAGCCGTGGCGTTGCCGACCAGATAGACCAGCATATAACCGCTGACACCGAAGAGCGCGATAAGCAGCATCGGCTTGCGATATTCGCCCAGCCTGTCGGCGACGATGCCCATGAGCACGCTGGCGCTGACATTGATGACGGCGGCAAACAGCATCAACAGCGAATAGACGCTGTTGCTCAGCCCGATTTCACGAATGCCGATAACCGCCTGATAGGGCGCGGTCGCCGCATTCGAGAACCCAAAAAACAGGATGGCGAGCGCCCCGATGCGGATCGACGGATTGTTGATGACGATGGAAAGAGCCGACGGCATGGATATTCGCCTGAGATGATCCGGCAGGGCCGGATCGCTGGGTAAAAGCTACCGAACCGCTGTCATCGCCAGCGGGCCGAAAGGATGGGTTCGGGTGTATAGTCGAAATCCGGCTTCCACGGATAAAAATCGCCAGACCGGCGGTGATTGGGAAGGTTTTCGATATCCTGATTGATAACCCCTTCCGTCAACCCCATGAGATTGGGATTGGCGATCGGCGCAAGCTCCGGCGAAAGATAACCTGACTTGACGACCAGCAGCCTGACTTCCTTCGGATCGAAGCCCAGACGGGTGAAATCCGAAATCATGTGATAGGGCCTGCGCCGCGCCGCCAGAATGATCGTGATGCCACCGATGACAACCACCGCCTGCCGCTGATCGGCAGCGCCGGGATCGTCCAGTTTCAGAACCTGAGCTTCGGCGGTGACGGACGGGCTTTGCGGATCGAGACTGCCGCCGATCTTCAGAGAAAGGCGCGCGCCCTCACCTGCCGCAAAACAGGCTTCGACAGCCGGGCGGTCGGTGATGCCGCCCAGAAGAGCGCCCTGCCAGTTGCGCTCAAGCAGCGCCGAAAGAACATCAGCGCGGTCACCCACCCCGCCGCCGGTCGGGTTATCGCCGGAGTCGGCAAGGATGATGGGTCGGGTGGTTGTCTTTTCCACAATATCCATGATGGCGTCGAGCGGCTCCGTCACAGGCCCGAAACGAAAATCCTGCCGGGCGTTCCAGTAGGATTGTGCGATCTCTGTGGCGACGGCCTTTGCTGCCGCTTTGTCGGTTCCCGTCACCACCGCACAGGCCGTCGCCCGGGGTTCATCGGCCCAGACGTAACCGATCATGAAATTTGCGTCCCATATGCCGGGCCGCGCATCGTAATCCGGCAAGACGGCATAAAGGCTTTTGGCGGGCTCATCTTCCGTGGAGGTCTTTTCACCAGGCAGCAGAACGGGGATTTTCGCCCAGGCCACGCCGGGCTTTTCTCCCGTCTTCAGAGCCTTCAGCAGCATCGTCCATGCCCGCACCATCGTCTCGCGCACATCGATATGCGGCGCGGTTCGGTAGCCAGCAAAGATATCCAGCTGATCGATAATGGTCTGGCTGACATTGCCATGCAGGTCATAGCTCGCAGCAACAACGACATCCGGCCCGACCACGGCACGGGCGCTGGAAATCCAGTCGCCTTCCGCATCATCCATGCCTTCGACATTCATCGCACCATGCATGGCGAGATAAAGCCCTTCCAGCGGCAAAGAGGCCTTCAGGCGGTCGAGGAACTCCTGTTTGAATGCGTTATAGGCCGCACGCGACACCGGGCCACCCGGCACGGCGCGGGCGTGCAGAAGCGGCAATAACTCCGCTCCGCCTTCGCCGAGGAAATTGAAATATTCGGCCTCAAGAAGCTCCGCGCCGCGGAAGACGCGAAAATCCTCCTGCCCCATCAGAACAGGGGAGTAGGTGCTGCATTCGGTATGGATTCCACCAACGGCAATACGCATCTCGCCTTCCCCTCAATAAACCGGGTTCAAGGGAACGATGGCGGAAAAACGCAGCCAGTCCTTCTGCGCCTTTGGCGTCCATGCCGCCTCGGCAATGGCCGGCAGCCTTGGGAAAACCAGATGGTTGAAATAGGCGCGGTTGAGGAAATGTTCAGACCAGATGCAGGCCTGAACGCCTTTCATCCGCTCCTTCAATTCCTCCGGGAAATCCCCGACAGCCTCATAAGCATAGGTATGCGACGGCGGAACCGTTCCGGCCCAGCTTGCGCCGGGCTCCTGCCAGGCTTCGTCCTGCACCATGTCGAGATAATAGGCCTGACCCGGCGTCATCACCACGTCATAACCCTGCTTTGCGAGCTCAAGCCCGACTTCCGGCTTCTGCCAGGCCATCAGCAATGTTCCGGCCGGATCGACACCGCCACCATGGGAAACCTCGTCCCAGCCGGCAAGCTGGCGGCCACGCTCATGCAGCATCCCCTGAATACGCTTCATGAAATAGGACTGAATGCCGAAGGTGCCGTCCAGCCCTTCCTTGTCCATCAGCGCCTTGGCGAGCGGCGAGGCGAGCCACGAGCCATCCGCAACCTCGTCGCCGCCAATATGGATGAGCCGCGACGGGAAGAGCTCCACCATCTCGTCGAATATCTTGCCTAGGAATTCATAGGTCGGCTCAATGGCCGGGTTGAGCGCGTTATTGGGATACCCCTGCACCGAGCGATAGCTGTCCGGCGCCTCCTGCCCGTCCGTCAGTTCCGGATAGGCAACAAGAGCCGCGGTACTGTGACCGGGAATATCCACCTCCGGCAAGATTTCGACATTCAACGCCGCCGCATGCGCCACGACCAGGCGCACATCATCCTGCGTGTAATAGCCGGAAACCGGCTCCGCACCATTACCGAGCTGCGGCAGAAGCGGCCCATCCGGGCCACGCGTCGCGCCGACGGTGGTCAGCAGCGGATAGGCCTTGATTTCGAGACGCCACGCCTCGTCATCCGTCAGGTGCCAATGGAAGCGGTTCATGCGCAGCCATGCGAGAATATCGATCAGCCGCAGCACATCATCGGTCGGATAAAATTGCCGGGAAACATCCAGATGGCAGCCGCGCCAGCTATAACGCGGCGCATCGCTGATGGTGCCGGAGGCCGGGAAACGGAACTTCGGATCGATGCGCGCGCCATGCAGCAGCTGCGCCAGAACCGTCAGGCCATATTGCAGGCCGGCAGCGGCCGAATATTCCACGGTGACGGCATCGTTCGAAAACGTGATGTGGTAACCTTCCGCTTCGAGCCCGCTATGCTGCTTGAAACGCAGCGGTTTTCCCTCATGCACCGGCGCAAGGCTGAAAGGCACATGCCCGACGGCAAAGAGCCTGCGGAACAGCGACAGCACTGTTTCCACCGCAAGCACTTCCTCCGCCCTGGCGTCTTCCGTCGGGAAAAGTGCGACGGGAAAGCCCTCGCCCGGCTCAGCATCGATTTCAGCCGGCCAGGGCTGGATGGCGAAGGGCAGATCGAGCTTGCCTTCGGGAAACAGCACCGGCGCCGGCTCGCTGTGGCGCCCATCCAGCATCAGGTCACCCACATCCACGGCGCGATGTGTGCCATCGGCAAGGCTGACATAGGCGGATTTTGCACCGTCCGTGCGATGCCGGGCCGGTCTCAAAAGACCATCGACGGTGAAGCGCCAGGATTTTCCCGCCTCCAGCACGAAACCGGCCGAAGGGGCAAATTCATGGAAATTGGCGTTGCGACGCAGATAGATGGCGTTGCCGCACACCGGCTTGTCGACTGTTCGCGTGAGCGAGGTATAGACGATGCGAAAATCCTTCAGCGGTTCGCCGGATAGATTGACAAGCGTGAAGGTGAAGCCGCCAGATGCGGACTCTGCGAGCGGATGCCATGAATTTTCAAGACGATACTGTGCGAGCGCCATGATGCTCCCCTTATTGCGCATTGAACCCGTCAGAGGGTTTCGGTCAGTAATGTTCGGATTGCGAAAAAGTCCGGGCCAGCGGCGCCTGCCCCGCCGTCAGCCCACAATCAACCGGCAGGCACACGCCACTGATGGCGGCGGCCTGCGGACCGGCCAGAAAGGCAACCGCATTGGCCACATCCTCGGGTCTGACGATACGCTGCAGCGGATACCAGTGCTTGGCTTCCTCGAAGACCTGAGGATTGGCGGCAGCCCGCGCCTCCCATGCCTGCGTGCGCACGGTGCCCGGCGCAACTGCGTTGGCGCGGATGCCGAATTTGCCGTATTCGACGGCGATCAGCTTGGTCAGATGGATCAGCCCGGCCTTTGCCGCGCTATAGGCCGGATGACCGAACACCGCCATGCCATTGACGGAGGTGATATTGACCACGGAACCCTGGGTGCGCTTCAACGCCTCCTCTAAAGCCCTGAAGCACAGAAACGGCGCTTCCAGATTGAGCGCATTGTCCTTGCGCCAGATTTCAGCGGTCGTGTCATGCAGGCTGACAGCCCGTGCCGCACCGGCATTATTGACGAGAGTGGCGACTTCGCCCAATTCCGCGACCTCGACGGCCAGCCGCGCAAGATCCTGCGGATCGGTGACATCACAGGTTTTCGCAACGAAACCCGGACCGGAAAGCCTGGAAAGCGCATCGGACAGCGCGCCGGCATCGATATCGACCAGCACCACCTTCGCATGGCTTTCAGAAAGTGCCGCAGCAATCGCCCGGCCAATATCCCCTGCCGCACCGGTTACGATGGCGAGCTGGTCTTTCCTGTCCTTCATCACCTTTACAACTCCCTTGAAACTTTCCAACCCACCACAGGGGTCCGAGGCAAAACTGCCCGTATTTTTTCCTCGCCGTCAGTCACCGAGCAATTGCTTGTCATCCGGATCGCGATGCTCCACGAGCTGCTGCTTGATGTGACGCAACGTCACCATCGATCTCTGCCGCTGCTGATAGGCAGCAAGCGTCGCGAGAATATCGACGGCGGCCAGATAGGCGTAACGGGACGAGGTCGGTCGGAAGATATTGTTTCCTTCGGGCACATTAACCGCCACCACGATATCGGCAGCGGCAGCGACAGGCGTGTCGCTCTGGGTAAGCGCGATGGTGGTGACCCCCATTTCCCGCGCCAGCCGGAAACACTTCACCAGTTCCATGTTGCGGCCGGAAAACGACGAACCGATAATCACGTCTTCCTTGCGCGCTGCGGCCGTCATCATCAGTTGCATGCTATGATCGGCGCTGGTCGAAACGCGCAAACCCAGCCGGAACAGCCGGTTCTGGATTTCCGAAGCGATCATCGAGGAATTGCCGCCCGCACCGAAGGCGTAGATCATGCCGCTATTGGCGATCCTGACCGCCGCTTCGTCGGCGATCGCGGGATCGAGTGTCTTGTGCAGCAGGAACAGTGCTTCTTGCGCCTTGGCCAACACCTCTTCCGCGACATCGGAAGGGCCGGTGCTGGAAGGTTCAGAGGTGAGATACCGGACACCCACATAGGCCGTCTTGGCAAGGCTGACCTTGAAATCCGAAAAGCTCTGGCAACCGACACGACGGCAGAACCGCGTCACCGTCGGCGGCGAGACTTCGGCGCGGGCCGCAAGCTCGATGATCGACGCATTGACAGCGAATTCGAAGTCCGAAACCAGAATATCGGCGATCCGCCGTTCCGATTGCGAGAACTGCCCCTTGTCTTCCTGTATCCTTGCGAAAATATCCATGCTCACCGGTCTCCGTTCCGCCAAAACTTAACGCTTGGCCCCATTGCCGATGCACCCTAATAAAGCGCGCCCGTCAACCGCATAGACCCATGAATCGACCAAGTTTCGTCCCCTTGACGACACAACGGATACCTTTGATTTGAAAATTATTTTCTCTGTTGATTGGGAGATGAGCATATGCCAACAATATTCACCAGAAAAATCTCCAAATCTTGAAAATAATTTCAACAACGGACCCAAGCCATGCACGATCCCTTCAAAAACCCCTTTCCCGAAACCGACACCGCCCGCCATTCCATCTGGGAGATGCTGGTGACGCGCGATATCGACGCTTTCCTTGCGGCCGACTGGTCGAAGGTCGCGGATGATTTCGTTGAGGACGGTTTCCTCGGCATCAACGCCAACCGTGATGCGAACCCGGACAATTGGCGCCTGTCCTTCCCCTCGCTTGCCGCCTATCGCGACGAATGGCTGAAACAGGCGAAGGATTTCCAAACCCAGCAATTTTCCGAAGACCCGCGCCATGCGATTTTCACGACCACCACGCTGGAAGAGATCGAAGTGGAAGGCGAAACCGCGCTGGTGCGCAAGAAGTTCGATGGCGGGCTTCGAAAGGCCGATGGCAGCTTCGACGTCATGAAGTGGCAGACGCTCTATTATTGCCGGCTGCATCAGGGCCGCTGGAAGATCAGCGGCTTTACCGGCTACATGCCCAACCCCATGCCGTGATCCAGCAGACATGTATGACAGTCTTGAACGCCGGGCCGGAAGCCCGGCGTTGTTTTTTCGCCTCGCGACGACGGGCGAAAAACGACGAAAACGGATCACATCAGGAAAAGCCGGGCGTGGAACGACAGAGTGCATGGCCCGGCTCCGTTCCTACTGGATCAGCTTGAGGACTGACAGGTCGACGCGACGATCGAGAGCAATGCCGCTTTCATCGAACAGATGGCAATCCGATGCCTTGACGCCGGTGACGATTGTCTCATCCACGACGACAGGCGCGGAGCCGGGAAGCAGAGCGCAATAATTCTCACCCGTCGGCGCGACGCCGTAAGCGATGGTATTCACCCCAAGCCGCTCGATCACGCTCGGCGCGACCTTGATGTTGAGATCGGCCGCTTCGAGACCGGTATGTTCCGGGCGAATGCCGAGCGTCAGCTGCTTACCCTCGAGACCGGCACGGGGCTCCACCGGCACGGTGATCGTCTGGCCCTCATAGGCCACCGTCACGCCCTCGGCGCTGACTGATTTGCAGGTGACCTTCAGGAAGTTCATTTTCGGATTACCGATGAAGCCGGCCACGAACAGGTTCGCCGGCTTGTGGTAAAGCTCGAGCGGCGCGCCGACCTGCGCGATTTCCCCGGCATTCAGCACCACGATTCGGTCAGCCATGGTCATGGCTTCCACCTGATCGTGGGTGACATAGATCATCGTCGCCTTCAGCGTCTTGTGAAGATTGGTCAGCTCGATGCGCATATCGGCGCGAAGGGCGGCATCGAGGTTTGAAAGCGGCTCGTCGAACAGGAATATTTTCGGCTCGCGGACGATGGCGCGGCCGATCGCCACGCGCTGGCGCTGGCCACCGGACAGATTGCCGGGCCGCTGCTGCAGGCGCTGGTCTAGCTGGAGGATTTTCGCGACACCCTCAACCTTCTGCCTGATCTTCTCCTGCTCCATCTTCTCGACCCGGAGGGGAAAAGCGATGTTTTCGAAAACCGTCATATGCGGGTAGAGCGCATAGGACTGGAACACCATGGCGATGCCACGTTTGACCGGCGGCAATTCATTGACCTTCACGCCGTTAATGACGACGTCACCGGCGGAAATCTCCTCAAGGCCGGCGATCATGCGCAGCAATGTGGATTTGCCGCATCCCGAAGGGCCGACAAAAACGACGAACTCGCCATCCCTGATGTCGAGCTGAACGCCCTTGATGACTTCGAAATGTCCATAGTTCTTGCGGACGTTGTTGAGATAAAGCTGACCCAAGACTTGCCTCTCCCGTCAGCGGCCGACATCAGGCCACGTTCAGAGATGGTCCGAAACAGGGACAAAACCGCGCTGGATCGGAACCGTTGAAAAACACGGGGACGGAGCGCCAAAAAAGGGGCGCAGGCATTCCCGCGGCGAAATTGAGAGGATGCGGGCGGCCTTGCGCCCGCATCCGTGTTCACGAGGAATTATTTGTACTGCTCGAGAGCGGCAGATGCCTTCTTCGCGGCGTCTTCCGGCGTAGCCTTGCCCGTGACCACAGACTGCACCATCTCGATCATCACGTCCTGGAAGCCCTTGTAGTCGGTGAAGAGCGGCTCGGGACCACCATAGGCGATACCGTCGATCAGCGGCTTCCAGAAGGGGTCCTTGGCGATGAACTCATCAACCTTCGGCGACGGACGAAGCGGGGTGAGGCCAGCGCCGCCCTGCAACTCGTATTCACCCTGCGGGCCGGGCGAGGTGATGAATTTGGCGAATTCGGTCGCCTTTTCTTCCACGCCGGTTCCCTTGAAGATCGCAAGGCTGTCGGTGATGAGCAGCGTGCCGGGACCCTTGGCTTCAGGGCCGAGCGGAAGCGTTGCAATACCCCAGTTGATCTTGGTTGCCTGCAAACGAGTTGCAGCACCCGAGCCAGCCTGGATCATGCCGACCTTGCCATCAAGGAAGATGGCCCGGATTTCGTTCTGCTCGTAGGCCGTCGGACCTTCGACGGAATAGGGCGTGATGTCCTTGTAGGCCTTGAGAGCTTCGAGAACCTGAGGGCTGTCGACGGTGATCTTGTCACCATCGATAACCTTGCCATTATTGGTGTAAACCCAATGCATGAACTGATGCATGGTGTTGTCGAAGGTCTTGGCAGGCAGGCCGTAACCGGCGATACCGGTCTTTTCCTTGATCTGCTTGGCAAAGGCGATCTCTTCAGCCCAGGTCTTCGGCGGTGTTTCCGGATCGAGACCGGCCTGCTTGAACAGGTCCTTGTTCCAGTAGAGCGCCTTGGTCGAGAAAGCGACCGGCACGCCCCATTGCGTATCCTCGAAGGTGACCGTATCGACGATGTTGGGATAATAGGTTTTCTTTTCGTCCTCGGTCATCGGCACCGGAACGATCAGATCGTTCTGCGCGAACTGCTTCAGCGTGCGCGATCCGACATAGGCCATGGCGACAGGCGTGCCGGCGGCAGCAAGCGTTGTGGCCTTGTCCTGGCACTGTTCCCAGCCAACGACCTCAGGCACGACCTTGAAGCCAGCGTTCTTGCCTTCCCATTCCTTGATGTATTTTTCATGGATGGGATCCATCTTGTCGCCGCAATAGATCCAGCTGATCTCCTTGTCGGCGGCATGCGCCGCCACCGTGCCAAGGGCGGTGGAACCGGCAAATGCGAAAGCGCAGAGCGCCAATCCGTAATGTTTCAGTGCCATAGTTAGTCTCCCGTTTTGGTAGTCGTTCCGGTTATTGCTTATTTCACCGCGCCGGCAGTCAGCCCGCCGACGAGATATCGTTGCATCAGGAAGATCGCGATCATCGCCGGTGCGATGCCCACGAAGCTCGCCGCCATCAGCTCGTTCCAGACGACTTCCTGCCGACCGAAATAGGCAAACAGCCCGACCGGCAGCGGCATGTATTCTGTCTTCGAGTTGAAGGTCAGCGCGTAGATGAATTGCTGAGCATAGGCTTCGATGAAGGAGGAAATCGCGACAACGGCAATGCCCGGCGTTGCGATCGGCAAGACCACCCTGCGAAGCGTATAAAGCCGGCTCGCCCCATCCACATAGGCCGCTTCCTCCAGCTCCCGCGGGATACGGCGCATATAGGTCACGAGAAGCAGAATGCCCGTGGGGATGATGAACGCAACACCGGGAATGATCATCGCGAAATAGCTGTTCAGCACGCCGATGGACCGCATCAACCGAAACAGCGGGATGAGCAGCACCGCGCCGGAGAACATCTTCACCGCCAGGAATATGCCCAGAAGTAGGCCGGCTCCCTTGAACTCGAAACGCGCAAAGGCATAGGCGGCGGGGATGACGAGCACGAGCACAATCAGGGTGATGGAACCCGCAATGAAGAACGAATTAAAAATATAAAGCGCGAAGCCCGGTACGCTCACCCACATCGTCCGGTAGGCCTCGAAGGAACCGTTCTCCGGCCAGAACCTGTAGGGTGAGGAAAACAGCAGGCTGAGCGGCTTCAGCGATACCAGGAAGCCTTCGACGAAAGGCGCCAGCACGAAGGCCAGGAATACGGCGATACCGCAATAGATTCCGACCATTTCATACCAGGTGTAACGGTTGATCCTCGCATGTCTGTCGGTCATCGTGTGGCCTCCTGCGAGAAACGGCGGGTTATGCGGAAATAGAAGAAGGTGAAGATCGACAGGAAGATACAGATCAGCACGGCGCGCGCGGCACCTTCGCCATATTTGTAGGCCCCGATCGCCGTCTTGTAGGTGTCGATAATCATCGTCGTGGTTTCGCCATTCGGACCACCGCGCGTCAGAATCCAGATGATATCGAAGGAATTGAACGTCGAAATCAATGACAGGACGGACATGGTGATCATGGCCGGCAGCATCAGCGGCAGCGTGATGCGGCGGAAGCGATAGGCGCGGCTTGCGCCATCCGTCCAGGCCGCCTCGTAGAGATCCTGCGGAATGGATTGGATGGCGGCCAGCAGATAAAGCGTCACCATCGGCACGCCGATCCACACATCGGTCACGATCGTCGCCCAGAAGGCGGTTCTGCCATAGGCAAGGAAGGCGACGGGGCCATCCACCAGGCCGAGATTCTGCAATACCCCGGAAATCATGCCGAACTGGCCATTATACATCCAGCCCCACATGAAGATGCCGATAGCCATCGGCACGATCCATGGCGGCATGGTCAGGATGCGGAATACCGCACGGCCTGGAACGGCGGAATTCAACAGCACTGCACCAAATGTACCGATGATCATCTTTATCGAGACGGAAAAGAACGTCCAGATAAAGGTCCGCGTGATGACATCGGCAAAAGTCGCGTTGAAGATTTTCTCGTAATTGATGAAGCCGACCCAGTTCGTCACTTTTTTGAGTGACGCATCGGTGAACGACAGGATGAATGTGTCCACCAGCGGGTAAGCAACGATAAGCGTGATATATAAAAGCGCCGGGACGAGAAGAAGCCAGGCGAAGATGACTGCGCTGCGTTTGGCATCCATCGCGCAGACCCCCTCAAGCCGATTTCACGGCGGGGGAATGCGGCTGACCGTGCAGCGCCAGATCATACTCCTCCCAGACCGGTTTCAGATCGACCACTTTGCGGCCATGGCGCGCCTCATCCATGGCAAGCGCCAGAATGCCGGCCTCAATCGCATCGAGTGCGGAAACTGGCAAGGGCGTACCCTTGACGATATGGGCGATGACGTCCTCGGCCATCTGCTCGTCCGCACCATAATGCTGGGAGAGCGTGGTCGCCGCAGAATAGGTCTTGGCGACGGTCTTCTCATTGGTGCGGGCATTGTGAACGTTCAGGAAGCCGCGCACGAAATCACCCTCTGCCATGCCCTTGGCGCCGATGACGCAGAAGCGGCGGAAATCGTCGGGAACGTTGAGATTAGTATGGAAGGCGAGCGAGGCACCGTTTTCATATTCGACGATCGCCGTCTGGTAATCGATGATGTCGCCGTCGCTGTCGAAGACCCTGTCGGAGCCCATCCAGCCGCTCGGCTTGCGGTGATAGACCTCCATGTCGTTGATGCCGTCATTCTGCGGCGCATTTGCCGGCGTAAAGCTTTTGCGCCCACCGAAGCTCGATACGAAACGCGGCCGCGCGCCGACCACACCATTATAGAGATCGAGATCGTGGCAGCATTTTTCCAACATGAAGGAGCCGGAATAATTCTCGTAACGCCGCCAGTCGCGCATGAAGAATGCGCCATGATAGGGCGGGATATGCTCCGAGGCCTCGATGGAAACGACATCACCCAGCTTGCCTTCGGCCTGCGCGGCGCGCAGATCGCGGTAAAGCGGCGAATAACGCAGGACCAGACCGACCAGCAGCCGCTCATGGCCGTGTTTGTTGAGCAGCCGGGCGAGTTCGAGGCTTTCCTCGATGCTGACGACGATGGGTTTTTCCGAGAAGATGGTGCAACCGGCCTCGAGGCCGATGCGGATATGCTCCAGATGCATGTGGTTCGGCGAGCCGATCATCAGGAGATCGAATTTTTCACCGGCGATCAGCGCTTCCGGGCTGTCATAGACCTTGCCGGCCGAAATGCCCTTTTCCTGCAAACCCGGCAGACCTGCCGGATGAGGGTCGACATAACCGACGATCTCGAAATCCTTGTCGATCTCATGAAAAACGTAGCCCAGATAACCGAGACGGAATCCGAGTCCGATAATTCCCACCTTCATGAACTTTGTTCCCTGCTCACTCGTAAATAATTTTCGCAAAAGCAACCAATTCTGCGTTGGTTATTCAGTTATCTGCGATAATTTCTAACCATGATGAAATTAGTTTTCACAACGGTCAAGCAAAATTCGATTTACTCTGGCAAGTCGCGGATAAGAAACCGATTCTTCCAGGCCAGCGGGACGCGCAACAGCTATTCACCGGCAACCGATGCCAAAACAATACCAAAAAAATGCCAATCGTCTATAGCAATTCCGTCGATGGGAAAATTTTTTTGGTTAATGCGTAAATTTCGATCATGTGGCCTTAATTTGAGGCGCATGAACGAAAAATGCTCCGATTAATAATACAAGTTCCCGAATGGTTCTATTTTGGTATTGCCGATCCTATCTTCTGTGGTATAGCCAGAAGCAGCCATATCGGATTGTGACAGAGGTTATGGATGAACGGGGCAGCGCTTAATCTGGAGGACCTGCAATCAGGCGGCGGCCCGCTATACCTGAAATTGCGCCAGACAATCGAAGACGCCATCAATGGCGGCCGCCTGAAACATGGGGACGCCCTGCCGCCGGAGCGCGATATTGCTGAAAGCGCCTGTGTAAGCCGCGTCACCGTGCGCAAGGCGGTGGATGATCTTGTCCGCGACGGCCTTCTCGTTCGCCGGCATGGTTCGGGCACCTTTGTCGTCAAGCCCATCACCCGCATGCAGCAGCCGCTGACCAAGCTCACCTCCTTCACCGAGGACATGCGCCGGCGCGGCATGACGGCGAGCACCCGCTGGCTGGACAGGGGACTGTTCCACCCCACCGGCGATGAAATGATGGCGCTCGGTCTTTCCCAATCCGCCATGGTGGCGCGGCTCACGCGCCTGCGTCTTGCCAATGACCAGCCGATCGCACTGGAAGTCACCAGCCTGCCGGGCGATATTCTGCCCGATCCGCAACTGGTTGAAAACTCGCTTTATCTGGAGCTTGAAAAAAACGGTATCCGCCCCGTGCGCGCCATTCAGCGCATCTCGGCCCGCAATCTCACGGATGAGGAAACCCAGCTGCTTGGGGTTCCGCTCGGCTCGGCAGCGCTTTCCGTTCAGCGCATGGCCTATCTGGAAAGCGGGCGCCTCATGGAAATATCCCGCGCACTTTACCGTAGTGATGCCTATGACCTCGTCGCCGAACTGACGATGGGTCCAGAGTGAAACATTGACCAAGGACACGAAACAATGACAACCCTGATGCGCCAGGAAATCGATGAGATTCCCGATGCTGTCGCCCGCCTGCTGGACAATGCCAAGACCGACTTCCTGGAGGCCGGCAGCAAGCTGAAGGCCCGTGACCCGGCGGTCGTCGTCACCATCGCCCGCGGCTCCTCCGATCACGCCGCACATTTCCTGAAATATGCGATCGAATTGCAGACCGGTCTGCCGGTCGCCTCGCTCGGCCCCTCGCTCGCCTCCATCTACCAGACGAAACTCCGGCTGGAACGGGCAGCGGCCTTTGCCGTCTCGCAATCCGGCAAGAGCCCTGACATCGTTGCGCTCGCACAAAGCGCCCGCAAGGGCGGCGCGCTCACCTTCTCGCTCGTCAACACCCTGCCTTCTCCACTGGGTGAGGCGGCCGACCACGCCATCAATATCCAGGCGGGGCCGGAAAAAGCCGTGGCAGCAACCAAATCCTTCGTCAACTCCATCGTCGCCGGTCTGGCGATCCTTGCAGAATGGACGGAAGACAGCCTGCTTGCCAAGGCCGTCAGCGCTCTGCCGCAGAATTTCGCCAAGGCCGTCGCGCTCGATTGGAGCCATATCGGCGAGGCGGTGAAGGGCGAAGAATCGCTTTACATGTTGGGCCGCGGCCCTGCCCTTGCCATTGCCGCGGAAGCCGCACTGAAATGCAAGGAAACCTGCGAGCTGCATGCCGAAGCCTACTCCTCGGCTGAAGTAATGCATGGCCCTGTCTCGCTGGTCGCGCCGCAATTCCCCGTCATCGCCTTTGCCGCCCGCGACCGCGCCGAAACCTCCGTCACTGACATCGCTGCAGGTCTTGCCCATAAGGGTGCGAGTGTTTTCGTCACCTCCACAGAGGGCAGCCCGGCCAAGCCCCTGCCTTTCGTGGAGACCAACCACCCGCTGACCGACGCATTGCTGCTGATTGCGCCGTTTTATGGCTTCATAGAACAATTGTCCCGCGCGCGTGGCTTCAACCCGGATGCACCCGTGGCATTGAAGAAGGTAACGGAAACCCAATGAGCGGCATCAAGGCATTTGTCGGCGCCCGCATTTTCGACGGCGCCGCGTGGCATGACGGCAGGGTGCTCGTGGTCGGCGACGGGCATATTGCTGCCATCTCCGACTGCGTGCCAGCCGAATCCGAAGCGATCGACGCGAAGGGACTGCTGATCGCGCCTGGATTCATCGATCTCCAGGTCAATGGCGGCGGCGGGGTGATGTTCAACAATCAGCCGGATGTCGAAGGCATTGCCCGCATCTGTTCCGCTCACGCCAGGTTCGGCACAACGGCGCTGATGGTCACGCTCATTACCGACCGGCCGGATGTAACCTCGAAAGCGGCAAAGGCGGGTATTGCCGCCGGCAAGACGCAGCTGCCGGGCTTTCTGGGCTTGCATTTCGAAGGGCCGCATCTCTCCATCGCACGCAAGGGCACCCATGATCCGGCGTTGATCCGCAAGATGGAGACGGCCGATCTTGCCGTTCTGACCGGCTGCAAGGCGGAACTTGCCTTCGTGATGACGACCATTGCCCCTGAGAACGTGACCGAGGAGCAGGCCGCAACGCTGAGAAAAGCCGGCATCGTGGTCAGTCTCGGCCATACAGATACCGGCCTCGACGTTGCAACGGCCTATACCGAGGCCGGCGCTTCCATGGTGACGCATCTTTTCAACGCCATGAGCCCGCTTGGCCACCGCGAACCCGGTCTGGTTGGCGCAGCCCTTTCGAACGGCGGGCTGGATTGCGGGCTGATCGCCGATGGTTTCCATGTCGATCCGGCCGCCATCGGCATTGCGCTACGCGCCAAGAATGGCCCCGGCCAGATTTTCCTCGTCACCGACGCCATGTCGACTATAGGCACGGATGATGATGGGTTCGAACTGAATGGCAGACGTGTCTATCGCAATGGCGGCCGGCTGACGCTTGAAGACGGCACGCTGGCGGGGGCGGATATCGACATGCTCTCCTGCGTCCGCTTCATGCACGAAAAGCTGGACACGCCGCTGGAAGAAGCTTTGAGAATGGCATCCGCCTATCCTGCACAGGCTGTCGGCGCATCGGACAAGGGAAAACTCCTGCCCGGTTTCGATGCCGATTTCGTTGTGCTCACACCCGACCTCCAGATGCATTCGACCTGGATTGGTGGAGAAAAAATCTACGATGCCGCGCATTCCGGAGTTTAAACCATGATCGTTTGTTTCGATATTGGCGGAACGACCATCAAGGGCGCGATTGCCCATGCCCCGGACGATATTCGCCCGATGCCGCGCATTCCAACGCCGAAAACCAGTTTCGAAGACTTCGCCGCCGGCCTCAAATCCGTCATCGATGCGAGCGGAGGTACGCCCGGCTGCGTATCGTTGTCGATTGCCGGGGTCATCGATCCCGACACCGGCAAGGCTACCGTCGCTAATATTCCGAGCATTCATCGCCGGGTCTTGAAGGACGAACTGGAAAAAGCCATCAACCTTCCCGTCATCGTCTCGAATGACGCGGATTGTTTCGTGATCGCCGAATCGGAAATCGGCTCGGGTCAGGGCCACCGCGTGGTTTTCGGCGTCATCCTTGGAACCGGTGTCGGCGGTGGGCTGGTGATCGATGGCAAGCTCATCAATAGCCATGGCGGTTTTGCCGGCGAATGGGGCCATGGGCCCGTGGCCGCGACATCGGCCGGCAATCCGCCGGTCTCGCTGCCCCGCTTCGAATGCGGCTGTGGCCTCACAGGCTGTGTCGACGCCATCGGCAGCGCCCGAGGCATGGAAAAACTGCATGCGCATCTGCACCGGCAGGAGATGACCAGCGAGGATATTATCGCCGCCTGGCAGGCGGGCGATGTAAAAGCCGCCAGAACCATCGATGTTCTCATCGATATTCTCGCCTCGCCGCTGGCGATGGTGATCAATGTCACCGGCGCGACCATTGTGCCGGTGGGCGGCGGGCTTTCGAACTCGCGGGAGCTTCTCGCCGCATTGGATGAAGCAGTCAGGGCCCGCATTCTCAGACGCTTCGACCGCCCGCTGGTCGTGCCCGCCATCTGCCGCATCGAACCGGGGTTGATCGGATCAGCCGTTATCGGGTTGAAATATGCGCAGGAAATCGGCCGCTCGTCCTGATGGCCCTCACGGCGTCTCGATCTTTTCCCGGCGGAAACCCAATCCCACCAGCCGGCCAGTAAGGTGGGAAAGAAGCGGAAATCGGATGATCGCCCGCACGAAGGCGGGCGGGCCTTTGGGTTTTTCCGCCCTTTCCTCTTGCCCTTTCTTGCGACCGATACGCATCATCCGCTGCAGAAACTGCGTGGCCTTGGTCGGGAAGGACCGCCGCTTTTCGATTGCGGCGAGGTCGTCGTCACGAATGGCCCGGCCGGACACCAGCACCGGCACCAATATATTGGCGGCGGCAACCGCGTCCTGAATGGCCAGATTGACGCCGACGCCGCCGACGGGTGACATAGCATGAGCCGCATCGCCGATGCAGATCAGGCCGGGTTTCCACCAGCGCTTCAGACGGTCGATACGGACGGTCAGGAGATGCACATCGTCCCAGCTCTTGAGCTCATCGAGCCTTTCGCGTGGGAAAGGGCAGATTTCCGCGACCCTGTCCCGGAAGGCTTCGATCCCCTCCAGCTTTATGTCCGCGAAAAATCCCTTGCGCACCACATAACCGCATTGCCAGTAATCACTCCGGTTGATCATCACGAAACCCTGTCGCGAACCGGCATGCCCCATGGTTTCGGCCGGATCATCAGGCTGTTTCGAAAGGCGCAGCCACAGCACCTCGGTCGGAATTCCAAAGCGCTGGACCTCGAGCCCCGCCGCTTCGCGGACGATGGAGTTACGGCCATCCGCACCGACCACCAGATCGGCAGCGATCTCGATGACCCCTTCCGGCGTTTCGACGGTGAGACCGCCGACGCGCCCGTCCCGTTCGATGAGGCCGGTGACCGGCGCATTCATCAGCAGGCGGAAATTTTCATATTGCCCTGCCTTGCCGACGATGAAATTGAGAAAATCCCATTGCGGCATGAAGGCGATGAAACGGTGCCGGACCGGCAGGCGGGAAAAATCCGCAATCGTGACGCGCTCACCGCCGATAACCGCATTCAGCCGCGGCGCACGCGTATGCGGAAGGCTTAGGAACTCGTCGATGAAACCGAGCTGTTCCATCAGTTCAAGCGTGGAAGGATGGATGGTGTCGCCGCGAAAATCGCGCAGAAAATCCCCGTGTTTCTCGACGACAACAACATCGATACCGCTACGGGCGAGCAGCAGGCCGAGCATCATGCCTGCCGGTCCGCCACCGGCCACGGCAACGCAGGTGCGTATGGCTTGAACGGCTCTGACGTCCTTTTCATGCCCGGCTTTCGCGTCTTCCATCACTCTCGCCCCCATCCCGTCCCGTTAAATGTCTTTATCTTATTTCAGCCGCCGCAGGGCTTGCATTCTTCGGTTGCGGCCAGCCCTGTGCATCGAAACGAAACAGCATTTCGGACCGGGCAAAGATAAAGGCGAAGGCCATGGCCGTCCACAGGCCGAGCAGCAGCCCGGCTGCGACATCGCTGGGATAATGCGCACCGACGATGACACGCGACACGCCGATGACAAGCGCAAGCAGCAGAAACGCCCAGCGGAAGCGCGGCATCAGCATGGCGAAAACACCGAAAAACGCTCCGGCAGCCGTCGAATGGCCGGAAGGGAAACTCTCATAAAGATTGTCGCCGGTGAAAGGCGTGAGGCTGTAGGCACCCATTTCCAGAAAAAGCTCCGGCCGCGCGCGCCCGATCAGGAATTTCAGCGTATGGACGAGAATACTCGCCGTGCCGATCGTCAGGAAAAAATAAGCCAGAAGCCGCCACGCCGTTCTCAGCCGCCCGCCATAGGTCTGCGCCTGCAGGACACGCGCGGCAACATAAGCGAGAATGGCGAGCGCGCCCGTGGAATAAAGCATCCAGCGGAAGGTTCCGAAATCGGTAATCGCGCGATTAAAGGTGACTATTCGGCCCGGCAGTGCCTGCGCGGTTTCGGAAAGGCGCGGATCGAAAGGAATGAAAACCAGAACCAGCACAAGGCTTGCCGCAAAAATCCAGCCGCTGGAAACCACGAAACGTCGCATCAACATCCTCTTGTCATTTTCTTGCATATGGCTTTGCGCCTCACAAAAACAATAGCCTGGGCTTTGTCCTTGTTATGGCGGGTTTTCGCGAGTAGAGCCTAAATTTGCCAAATAAAAACCGACGGGCTGAAGATGACGAATGCCAGTGAAATGCCACGCAAGCTGACCATATTGGGTTCGACGGGTTCGATCGGCACCAATACTCTGGATGTCGTGCGCCAGCTGGGCGGCCGCGACGGGTTCGAGATCATGGCTCTGACCGGCGCGGGAAACATCGCGCTTCTGGCGGAACAGGCGCGGGAATTTGGCGCGCAGCTTGCAGTCACTGCGGAAGACGACAAATACGAAGTGCTGAAATCGGCACTGACAGGCACCGGCATCAAGGCCGCAGCGGGCAAGGCCGGCCTTGAAGAGGCAGCCTCGATGGATGCCGGCTGGGTCATGGCAGCGATTGCCGGCACCCCCGGCCTCGCCCCCACGCTGACGGCCGCCCGGCGCGGCGCCGATGTTGCACTTGCCAACAAGGAATGCCTCGTTTCGGCGGGCGATGTTTTTCTGCGCACGATCAAACAGGGCGGTGGCAGGCTGATCCCGGTCGACAGCGAACACAGCGCGATTTTCCAGTGCCTGACGGGTGAACACAAACAGGCCGTGGAACGCATCGTGCTGACGGCCTCCGGCGGGCCCTTCCGCACCTGGTCGCGGGAGGAGATGTCCAATGTCACGGCGGATATCGCCCGCGCCCATCCCAACTGGTCGATGGGGCTGAAGGTCTCGATCGGCAGTGCCTCGATGTTCAACAAGGGGCTGGAAATGATCGAGGCGAAATATCTCTTCGATCTCAGACCCGACCAGGTGGAAGTGATCGTCCATCCGCAATCGATCATCCATTCGATGGTTGGCTATATCGATGGCTCCTATATCGCGCAGCTCGGTTCTCCCGACATGCGCACCGCCATCTCCTATGCCCTCACCTATCCGCAACGCGGCAATCTGAGCGTCGAGCGACTGGATTTCGCAAAACTCGCCCGGCTCGACTTCGAGGCACCTGATGAAGCCCGCTTCCCGGCGCTGCGGCTCGCCCGTACGGCGCTGGAGCGCGGCGGCTTGCAAGGCGCGGCCCTCAACGCGGCCGAGGAGACCGCCTTTCACGCTTTCGTCGCTGGAGGTATCGGTTTTCTCGACATGGCCGAAATCGTCGAAACTGTCATGGACCGCATGCATGACGGCCGCTCCGCCGAGACGATGGACGATGTGTTCGCGGCGGACGAAGAAGCCCGCCGTCATGCGCTGGACCTCATCGCCACAAAAGAAAAGCAACGGTGTTACGCGTCAAGCACCGTTGCATTGTGATCACGCATTCTTGCATTGAGAATGATGATCATCTTGCGCATGACGGCGACGAGGGCGACCTTTCCGGGTTTGCCCTTTGCCTTCAACCGCTGGAAGACGGCTCTCATGTTCGGATCAAAACGAATGGCTGGTAAGGCTGCGACGTAGAGAGCGTCTCTGATCGGCTTTCGTCCGCCTGATATCATTCGCTTGCCACGCATCTGGCCGC
>NZ_JAPYZZ010000021.1 GCF_027460065.1 Martinezella rhizogenes | reverse complement strand
GGCGCGGCGCACCACTTCGCCGGATTGTTCGGCACCCGCCTTGGCGCGGCTGACGATCTGCCCCGCCTCCTGCGCACGCTTGGTGGAATCCCGCACGGTCGTGGTGATTTCCTCCAGAGCCGCAGCGGTTTCCTCCACGGCAGCGGCCTGCTGTTCGGTGCGCTTGGCCAGATCGTCGGCAGCCGACTTGATCTCGTTTGCGCCTGCGCCGATGCCGCCGGCATTCTGCGCAACCCGGGTCAATGCCGATTGCAGCTTCTCTGCCGACATGTTGAAGTCGTTGCGCACACCGTCGAGTGTCGCCGTGAACGGCTGGTCGATGCGATAGGAGACATCGCCGTCGGAAAGCTTCGAAAGACCGGTCGCGAGATTGTCGACGGCAAATTTGACGTCTGCCGCTTCCCTTGCCTTCTGCTGCTCGCGTTCGATACGGTCTTTCTCCGACATCGACCGATTGGCTTCCGTTTCCTGCTCGAGACGGATGCGCTCGATGGCGTTCTCGCGGAACACCTGAACCGCGACCGCCATCTGGCCAACTTCGTCCTTCCGGTCCATGCCGTCGATCTCAGCCGCCGTCTCGCCGCCGGCAAGCGACGCCATGCGCTCACGCAACCGCGCAATCGGTGTGGTGATGCCACGCGAAGCAACGAAAAGTGCGAGGATGATGCCGACTGCAAAAGCGGCACCCACCACGATGAGCGAGGTCAGGATGGTCGAATTGGTTTGGTCTGTCAGATCGTCGCTGCCCTTGACCACCCCTTTGGCAAGCTTGTCCAGCAACGTCGTTATGGTGACCGACGTGATCTGAATCGAGGCGTCCGCCTTGATGAGTTGCGCCGCAGATTCCGCATTCTTGTTGGCCATTCCAAGCTCGACGGCCTTGTCGGTGATTTGCGCGATGGACTGAGATTGCGCAATCAAGACGTCAACAGCGGCGCGCTCCTCCGGAAATACGGCCTTGACGTTGCCGAGCCGCTCCAGAAGCTCGCGTTTGCTGTCACTATAGGCCCGCTTGGCGAGGTTGATTTCCGCCGCATTCGCGTCATAGGCCATGACCTGATACGCGCCATAACCGAGAGCGACGAGATTACGGTTTGCCCGCGCAAGCTCCACCAGCGCAGCGTTGTCGCTGGCGATGAAATCGGAATAGAGCGTGTCGGCTTCCTTGTAGCGTGTGGCCATGAAGGTGGCGGCGGCAAGACCGACGATGCAGAGCGGCAAAATGAGCGACAGGATTTTGGTGCGGATACTGGCATTGTGAAGAAAGGACACGGGAAGCTCCTGAAATGGACACCGCTCCTTTCCCGTGCCGGAGGTGTTCGGCAAAAATGACATTGCACGTCGAAAGCCTTCATCATCAAGGCTTCATCAGCCGGATCATCGGCTCTGATCGTAACCTGCATCATGCACCTGCCCGCAACGGGTGATGCCTGCCCCCCTGAAATTTCGGCAGGTCCCTGTTCCGGTGGTCCAGCAACTCCCCCCCAACAGGCGGAAACGCTAGACCGCGACTTGAAGAAGAACGAGAAACAGTAATTTATAATATTCTTCTATTTGCTTTACTATAAAACAATTATACTTGAAAACTTTATAATTCCTTTATGTCGCGAGGACCGCGACATGCTGGAGTGCCGAAGCCGGACCGGGCTCTTTAACATCGGCCTGAACGGTTTGCGGCGGTCTCAGCGACATGCCTCCACCGCCACATTATGCTTCACCCGCCTCGGATAAGAGGCTGCTCTTTCCGTATCACGGTGCGGCGCCGAAAAACCGTGGCAATGGCGGCAAGTCCGGCCATGACGGCGAAGACCACGGCGATATCACGATAGGTCGTGGCGAAACCGAACCGGGCAATCCATGGCTGGCTTGCCAGCGGCGATATGAAATGCCCGAGAAACATCGAAGCCGTGACGATGCCGGCGATACGCCCGCGCAGCCGCAGCGGCGCAAGCATGATCGTCGTGGACATGATGGACGGCATCACGGCGCCGAGACCAGCCCCCACCACGGCCAGCGCCGACAGCATCGAGACCAGACCGCCTGCCGTGGCAAGCAGCGCAAAGCCCGTGGCCATCAGCACCAGTCCGGCCGCCAGAATGACGGTCACGCCAATCCGCGCCCGCAACCGCCCGAAGCTGAGCGCCATCAGTGCGCCGGCCAGATTGAAGATGCCGATGGCATATCCGGCAACGCTTCCGGAAAAAACCCCGAGCTCCCGCAGGAAGAACGGCAATTGCGAGGGGATGGTGTAAAACAGGGCATTGACGAGAAACACCGCCATGGCCAGCACCGCCACCAGCAACCAATTGACCGCAAGCACCTGCTCGTCGCTATGCGTGGCGCGGTTGCTGTTCCTTGCCGGTTCTCTGAGAAAAAACAGGGCCGCCGGCAGGATGAGCAGCGCCACGGCATACACAGCAAAAGGCGCGCGCCAGTGGATATCCGCGAGCCATCCACCCGCCACCACGAAAACGACGCCGCCGAGCTGGGTGAAGGCCTGTTGCAGGCCAAGATATCGCTCCCGCGCCGGCCCCTCGAAATAATCGCCCACCAGCGCCGTGCCGATGGTCATGATGCCGCCGATCGCAAGCCCCAGAAAGGCGCGGCCGACGAGCAGGCCGGCCAGACTGTCGGCAAAAAGGCCGGATATGCCGGACAGGCTGTAAAGCAGGATCGCGCCGAGCAGCAGCCGCTTGCGGCCGAAACGGTCCGCCAGCACGCCGGCGACGGGCGCGCAGAGCGCCACGAACACCGATGGCAATGTCAGCACCATGCGGCTCATGATCTCAACATCAGGTGTTGACAGGAAGCTCTGTTCTATGGCGGGCAACGAGGGCGCGACCGTGGTGCCGGCCATGATAGTGAGCGTGGCGACGAACAGCAGCGTGAGCTTCAGCGCCAGGGATTTGTCGGTCATGGAACGTCCTTCGATAGTGTTCCATGCTCTGATAATTCCTCAACTATGGTTGAGGTCAATAGCGGTGGACAAAAAAACGGCGAGCCTTTCGGCCCGCCGCCATCATTCCCGGTGTTGGCGCGAAAGCCGCCCGCTATCTCAGGCTGCGTTGCGCCGCAAGGCCGTCGCCACGGTGTGGATATGGGCAGCACCGATACCGCAGCAGCCGCCGATCATGGTTGCGCCAGCATCCGCCCAGGAGCAGGCGAAACGCGAATAAACATCGTCGGTCAGGTCGGTGCGGGTGCCGTGCAGGCCTTCATTGGCGGCGGAATCGCCCTGTTCGCCTTCGAAGGCATTGGCATAAACGCCGATCTCGAGCGACACGCCCTTGTCCGCGAAGACGGCGGAGGCGGTTTCAACGGCAGCTTTCATGATTTCCGGCTTGCTGCAGTTGAACAGCAGGGCGGCCGCACCCGATTGCGCCGCCCATTCGGCGGCAGCCTTCACCGTTTCGCCTGACCGTAGCGCCGGTTCGCTTCCGGCGACCGCAGCCGCGTCATCGTTGAGCGTGAAGGAAACCCAGAATGGTTTGCCGGTTGCGGCAACGGCCTGGCGCACCGCTTCGCCCTCGGCGATCAGGCTCAGCGTTTCGCCGAGCCAGACATCGACAGAAGGAGCGAGATTGTCGACCAGCACCTTGAGATAGTCCTGCACCCGCGTGGCGTCGAAATTCTGCGGCTCATAGGAGCCGAAGATCGGCGGTAGCGAGCCGGCAACCAGCACCTTGCGGCCGGAAGCGTCCGCGGCCTCGCGCGCCAACCGGCCGGAAAGGGCGGTCAGCGACGCGCCATCCTTCTGAAAACGCTCCTCGCCGATGTGGAACGGCACCAGCGCATAGGAATTGGTGGTGACGACATCGGCACCGGCCTCGATGAATTCCGCATGCACCTGCCGCACGATATCGGGGGAATTGATGAGCGCCAGCGCCGACCATTCCGGCTGTTTCAGCTCGGCGCCGAGCCGCTGCAATTCGCGGCTCATGCCGCCGTCGAGGATACGGATAGTGCCCATGTTCATACTCCTTGAACGATTTACCGCCGGACCGGCACCTGCCGTTCGACAATGCCGAAACAGCGGGCGATGATGGCGGTGAGAATGAGGTAAAAAACGGTGACGACGATTAGCGGCTCATAGACCAGAAGCGTGTCCTGCCGCACCTTGTAGGCGACGGCGTAGAGGTCCATCACAGTGACCGTGAAGGCAAGCGGCGTGGCTTTGAGCTGCATCACCACCTCACCGGCAATGGTCGGCAGCGCGATGCGGATCGCACGCGGCAGCCAGATGCGGCGAATGAGGGTGAAGCGGCCCATGCCGAAAGCCCGGCCCGCCTCCAGCTCGCCCTTCGGCACCGCCAGAAGCGCGCCGCGCAGCACCTCGGCCTCATAGGCCGCGTAATTCAGCGTGAAGCTGACGGCGGCGAAGAAGAAGCCCTCGCGCAGCACCGGCCACATGAAGCTTTGGCGCAGGCCGGGGATCATCGGCAGAAACGAACCGACACCGTAATAAAGCAGCCAGAGCTGGATCAAAAGCGGCGTGCCGCGAAAAAAGGTGCAATAGCCGCGCGCCAGAATTTTCGTCACCCGCCCGCCGCTGACCTGCGCAAAGGCAAGCCCGATGGCCAGCACGAAACCGATGCTGACGGAGATGACGAGCAGCGCCAGCGTCTGCCAGGCGCCGGACAGAAGCAGCGGCCAATATTTGGCGACCCATGAAAAATCCATGCCGTTCCCCCTCAGGCCAACGCCGGCTGGCCGCGCCGCACCCGGCGTTCCAGTAGTGAAAAGACGAGGTTGGAGACGAGCGTGATGGCGAGATAAAGAAACGCCGCCGCAAGGAAGAACAGGAAATATTGCTTGGTGCTGGCCCCCGCCAAACGTGTCGCCAGCGCCAGTTCCTGATAACCGACGACGGCCACCAGCGCGCTGTCCTTGGTCACCGCAAGCCAGAGATTGGCAAGGCCCGGCAGCGCATTCGGCAGCAATGCCGGCAGGACCACACGGCGGAAACGCAGGAACGGCGACATGCCGAAGGCCCGCGCCGCCTCGATCTGGCCGTTCGGCACGGCAAGAATCGCGCCGCGCAGCACCTCGGTCATATAGGCGCCCTGTACGAAACCCAGAACCGCAACGGCGGCAACAAAACCGTTCACCTCAAGCGGCGGCAGGCCCGCAAGCTGCAACAGCCGGTTCAAACCGTCCGTGCCGGCATAATAAAGCCCGACGATGAGGATCAGTTCGGGAACGGCGCGGATCGCCGTGGTGTAGAAGTTGAGCAACAGGCCGAGCGGCCTGTTGCCAGAAAGCTTGCCGAGCGCGCCGGCAAGCCCGATGACGATGCCGATAAAATAAGCACCGGCGGAAATGGCAAGCGTCGACGCCGCACCCTTCAAAAGGGTGCCGCCCCATCCCGGAGGATAGGGTGACAAAAGCTGCAGCGTGGTTTCAAGGCTTGCCATTGATGTGACCGGTCAGGGCTTATTTGCCGTAAATATCGAAGCTGAAGTACTTCTTGGTGATCTCGTCGTATTTCCCGCTGGCGCGGACGGCGGCGAGAGCAGCGTTCAGCTTGTTCTTCAGTTCCGTATCGTCCTTGCGCAGGCCACCGGAAACGCCGAGACCGAGGATTTCCTTGTCGTCAGCCACATTGCCCATGTCGGCGCAGCAATCCTTGCCGGCATCGCTCTTCACGAAGGCATCGAGAACCAGCGAGTCGCCGAAGACATAGTCGATACGGCCGGCGGCCAGATCCTGAAACGCCTCGTCCAGCGTCTGGTAGGTCTTTTCGTCAGCAACAGCGGCGAAATATTTCTTGTAATATTCGGACTGGATGGTCGCGACCTGAATGCCGATGGTCTTGCCCTTCACGTCTTCCGGCGCAGCACCGGGCTTGCCATCCTTGGCGCCGATCAGCTTGCTCGGCGTGTTGTAATATTTGTTTGTGAAATCGATCACTTTCTGGCGCTCTTCCGTATTCGACATGGACGACCAGATGACATCGAACTTCTTCGTCTGCAGCGCCGGGATGAGGCCATCCCAGGAAAGCTCGACGATCGAGCATTTTTCCTTCATTTCCGCGCAGACGGCGTCCATGAGATCGATTTCCCAGCCCTGCCACTTGCCACTGGCATCCTTGGCGAAGAAGGGCGGGTAGGATTCATTCATGATGCCGAAGCGGACATCGGCGCTGGCGGTGAAGGCGGAAACCGCAAATGCCGTTCCGGCAAGCAGCGTGGCGAAGAATTTCATTTAAAGTCTCTCCTGTTAAAACGGACTGTCAGGTAAAAAGGTCAATTGGCCAGCGCGCCGGTAAATTCCCGGCAGCGGGCGCTGGTGGGATTGCCGAACACCTGTGCCGGCGGCCCCGCTTCCTCCACCCGGCCCTGATGCAGAAACACGACCTCTGAGGAAACATCGCGTGCAAAGCGCATTTCGTGGGTGACGAGCAGCATGGTGCGGCCTTCCTCGGCCAGATCGCGAATGACCTTCAGCACTTCGCCCACCAGTTCCGGGTCAAGCGCCGAGGTGGGTTCGTCAAACAGCATCACCGCCGGTTCCATGCAGAGCGCGCGCGCAATGGCAGCGCGCTGCTGCTGCCCGCCGGACAGAAAGGCAGGATAGGCGTTTTTCTTGTCATAGAGGCCGACCTTGTTCAGCAGGGCTTCGGCCTTTTCGAGCGCTTCATGCCGTCTGACACCCAGAACATGAACGGGCGCCTCGATGACGTTTTCGAGAACGGTGCGATGGGCCCAAAGATTGAAATTCTGGAACACCATGCCAAGCCCGGTGCGCAGTTTTTCCACCTGCCGCCAGCTTTTCGGCACGGCCTTGCCATCCCTGCCGGCCTTCGTGGCGATCTCCTCGCCATTGACGACGACCCGGCCGCGATCCGGCGTTTCGAGAAAGTTGATGCAGCGCAGGAAGGTGCTCTTGCCGGAACCGGACGAGCCGATAATCGATATGACATCGCCCTTGTGCGCTTTCAGCGAAACGCCCTTCAAAACTTCATGCGTGCCGAAGCTCTTGTGGATGTCATCCGCCTCGAGCGCACAGGCGCCTTTATCTGTCATCTCTTGACCTAGCCGATCCGTTCTTTAGTGCCGGCCACGCCAATATCACGGGTTTCGCGGTGAGACATGCACAATAACAAAGACTTGTGCCGCGCATGTTTAGCGAAAATTGGTGCAAACGCGCGCAACAATCGGCTCTTTTACATATTTGCAACGAAAAATCATTTCAAAATTCATCTGAAGCGGATTACCGGCGAAGCCTGTTGCGCAAGCAGCGCCGGAGGACCATCCCCGGTTCAGGGCGCGACAATTGCAGGAAGCCGCCAGCATTGAAACGCGTGCTTCGAATAGCCGGTAATACGGGTCTCCTGCGCAATCCCATTCTTTAGTTATTCATGATGCACGGGAAAATAGCACAGCGATTATTCGCCGCCGCCGTAAGCAATCAAAATCGGCAGCGAAAGACCAAGACCTTCATTTCCGAAAAATAAACTTCAAAACCCGGAAGGGTCGATCAAATATGTACCATATTTCATCCTTTGGTTGCTCATTTAAATATAATTTGTTAACCTACAGCGCAGCATGCCATATCCCGTAATGGACTGAGATAAAAGCATTTTATTTTCTCACGGCGCATCACGAACGGCTCGTTTCACGGGTTTTATATCTATATTAAGAAGTTCAAATATACGCTGCCTATGGTTGATTTAGTCAATGCGCAAAAAGCTGGAGGCCAACGGTGGACGTTCAGATACACGCCAATATTGGCGATGGCGACAGCGGTCAGTCGACACAACGCCCGGTTCAGCTGAGCGCAACCGGCATTCGCCCCATGCGCAGGGATGACCTCCCCGCCGTCGAGACCGTGCTCAACAGCGCTTTCAAGAAGACCGGGCAGGAGCGCAACTTCGACTTCCGCTCCTATATCGAAAGACTGTTCTTCGGCAGCCCCGCCTTCAGCCCGGAAAACGGCAGCGTCGTCTACGACACAGGCGACAGGGTCACGAGCGTCATCCTCGCCATACCCATGCGTTTCATCGTCCATGGAAAAACCATTACCGCAAGGCTGCTATGCGCCTTCGCATCGGACGGGAAACTCGGCGCACTCGGAGCAGCACGTCTGTCGCGCGGCATGCGGGCATCGAAACACGACATGCTGTTCTCGGATACGGCCTCCCCCGTCAGCGCCGATCACTGGGTGGCGATCGGCGGTAATATGCTGCCGATCGAAAGCCTGCAATGGCACAAGGCGCTCAAGCCCTTCTGCACGATCGCGCTGCGCATGCCACGCCGTTCGAAGCTGGCCAAAACCACGCTTGCCCTAGCGACGCTTGGGTTCGTGGATGGCATATTGCGGCGCTGGAAGAAGGGTTTAAGACCGCACGAGGTGGCCGGTGCCAGGGTGAGAGCCGTGGATTGCGAAACCTTCCGCCGCGAAGCGCTCGCAAAGATCGAGCGTTTTTCCATTCGCCCGGAATGGTCCCATGAGGAGTTCCATTGGCTGGTGGAGATGAGCAGGGCCAATGAAAGCCTCGGCGAACTGAAAAGCCTGTTGATCGAGAATGCCGAAGGCCATGTCATGGGCGCCGCGCTGTTTTTCGGCCAGCGGGGACGGACGGCCTATGTGCTCAATCTCGTCTGTGACGCCGGTCGTGAAAATGATGTTCTCAACACCCTGTTCTGCCATTTCGATGACGAGAATTATGCCCACATCACCGGCATGTCGCAGCCCTTTCTCATCAACGCGCTTTATCGCCAGAACCATATGAGCTTCCGCCACGACGGCTATTTCTGCATGGCCACCCGCGATGACGCGCTGAGGGAAAAGGCGCTGGCCGGCGACATCTATATTGGCGGGCTGTGCTCGGAAAGCTGGAGCAAGCTCATCACCGACTATTGAGGCCCGTGCCGCTATACACCTGCCCGAGCACCGCAACGGGACACGGGCGCGGCACTTCAAGCCCTGGTGAAACGCCCGACATTGGCCGAGATGAGATGGCGTAGCGCTTTCGCGTAGCGTTTGGAACGCGTCTTGGCCGCCAGCGCGCTTTCCCAGTCCACCATCGATCCATTGATATCGAAATCGCCGAGCTGGCCTTCGGGAATATCGCCCTTTTCGATGCGCTCGACGATCGAGGGGAGCGCCGCGTAGAATTCCGGCGAACGATAGGGTGGATGCAGCGAATACATGCCCTTGCCCGTGCCGAGAAAATCGAGCCGGTGAACGCCGCTGCGCATCATGTTGGTGCTCAGCACTTCCTCGGCAGGCATGGAGACCGGCTGCTGGTTATAGGCATAGGAGCGGATGCGCCGTTTGACATCGGGCCGCAGCAGTTCCAGCGAGCCGATCCGCTTGGCGAAACGCTCCATGTCGATCATGAAAAGCCGGGTGGAAACGGTGGCGAAACGCCAGGTGGGAATGCGCGACGGAAGCTTGCGCGGCTCGGGGATGTTCTTCACGCCCGGCATACCGACATGGCGGGAAATATCGAGATCGCCGCGAACCGTCGGCGGCCCGGAAAAGGGCGTGATGCACAGCGCATCCGGATTGGCCTTCTGCAGCGCGATCGCCTCGCTGAACCAACTCTGGCTGCCGCCGCCGAACATCATATCGCTGTCCATATGCAGCACGTAGCGGGCATTGGCGCGTTTCAGACCGTAGAAATAAACGTGGAACGGCCCACCATCAAAAGCCTTGGCGGGATAGGGGATCGGCGAGCGCGAAAAGAAGGTCTGCGTTACCGCGCTGCGCGCCGCATCGCTGTAATCGACGATATCCACATAGAGATGCGGATAGTTGATCTGCATCTCGTCCAGCATATCGAAGAGACGCTGACGCGCTGAATCGAAACCGTTGCCCTTGTACCGGCCGGCCCCCACTTGCCCCGTATCGACCGTCAGGAGGATGCGGTCCACCTGCCCGCCCCAGACCCTGAGCTGATGCGGCAGGGTGAGGGCCGCATGCGGAGCATCGAAGGGATGGAGGTTGATTTGCAGCGCCTTTTTTACGGGAGGAAGCGGCATTTCAGCATTCATAGTCATGCACCACGGTTCCGGAATTCATTGATGACGGCCATCATGGGTTTTTCGTTGAAACTCCAGTCGAGCGGCAGCGGTCGGTTGGCGGTTCCGTCGCGGCGCGGATAGGCCCAGCGGATCCAGCTGTATTGATCCGAAATGCCCCATGTCGTGATGGAAGAAAGCGGTCCACCTGCCGAAGCTGCTTCGAGAAACGCGCGGACCTGGCCGGTGATCAGCATGTCGCGCTCGGCCTCCGGTGTGGGCAGCGTCTGGTCCATCACGTCAAGCTCCGTCACCATGACGGCAAGACCGTAACTCCGCATTTCCGTCGTGAAGGCGGCAAGCTCGTCCTTGGCGATCGGCCAGCCGCCGCGCAAATGCCCCTGCAGGCCAACGGCGTTGATCGGCGCGCCCTTTTCGAGCAGCTCGAGGATGAGATTGCGGAAGGCCGCACGTTTGGCCGGCGATTTTTCGGACGCAAATTCCACGTCATATTCGTTGAGAACGAGCTGTGCCTTCGGATCGACCGCATGGGCGATGTCGAAGGCCTTCTTGATGGCGTCAGGCCCGGCGCCGTAATACCACGCATCGCGCCGCGCGCGCACATTGGCAGGCACGTCGGGGATCGGTTCATTGACCACATCCCAGCTGTGGATCACATCCTTGTATCGCTCCATCACGGTGACGATATGGGTTTCCATCAGCTTCTCGACCTTGGCGCCGCTGACACTGGCAAGCCATGGCGCGTTGGAGGCATACCAGATCAGCGGATGGCCATGCATGGAAAGCTTGTGCTGACGCGCGAAATTCGCGAGTGCATCCGCGGCGGCGAAATCGAACACCTCTGCCGAAGGCCGCATCACCTCCCATTTCATTTCGGTGACCGGGGTAATGCGGGAGCAATATTTCACCACCGCTTCGCCGATGCGGCTGTCTGCGGTGAGATCCGGCAGGTATATGGCGGCGCCATAAGGAGCGGTTTTGATCGTGGCTTTTTTCTGCGCGGCAAAGGCCGGGCCGGCCACGGCATGCCACAGGCCAGCGCTTGCCGCACCACCCAGAAAATTCCGCCGCCCGATCCGCATCAACCCGCCTCCGCAACCCCAGCGCATCGGCATCCGAAGGGACGCACCGCGCTCTTATTCTCAAAACATAACATTCCAATCATGCCAAAAGGATATTAAAGATTTGCAAGGTTAACCGACGCTATACCACGTCATAATTGGTGAGGCTCGCTTAATGCGGTAGTAACTTCACTGTGAGAATGCTTGGCTCGCCCCCCATGGAGTTGAAAAGCTTGGTCTCCGTTTCGATTGTCATTCCCGTTCGCAATGGCGAGCGTTACATCGTGGAAGCGATCGAAAGCGTGTTGCTCCAGGGCGGGACCATCCGCGAAGTGCTTGTCGTCGATGACGGCTCCACCGACGCCACCGCGCGGAAGGTGGAAGGGTTTTCCGATCCCCGCGTCAAATTGCTGGCCCGGCCGCAAGGGCGGCAGGGTGTTTCCGCCGTGCGCAATTTCGGCCTGTCGCAGGCGCGCGGCGAGTGGACGATGTTTCTCGATGCCGATGATCGTCTGAAACCGGGCGCCATCGCAGCGCTGTGCGCCGGCATCTCCGGCCCTGACGTCGTCGCTGTCTACGGTGATTATGAGCGTATCGACGAAAACGGCACAAAGATCGGCCGGCGCAACCTCATTCGCCGCCGGGAAAAGCCTGACGGTTTCATTCTCCAGCCGCTGCTCGGCGGAAATTTCATCGTCAATGGCGGCATCATGCTGGTCAGAACCCGCATCTTTCAGGATTTCGGCGGTTTCGACGAGACCTTGCGTTATGCAGAAGACTGGTATGGCTGGTGTCGGCTAGCCGCGGCCGGTCGTTTCGTCTATCTGCCCGGCTGCCATGTGCTCGATTACCGGGTGCACAGGACAAGCGTGATGATGAACAGGCTCCTGACCTTCCGCGATTGCGAACCGGCCATCGAAGCCGTGTTTTCCGATCCCGCCATCGTCGCCGCCATTTCCCCGCAGGAACTGCGGCGGCTGCGCCACCGGTCCGAAAACCACATGAATGCCTATACCGTGGCGCAGGCCTTCCGCGCCCGCCGCTACCGCGAGGCGTTTTCGGCGCTTGCCGATACCATACTCAACCGCCCGCGCCAGAGCCTCAGGGCCGTGGTCTTTTCCGCCGCCGCACTGGCCGGAATTTAGGAGTTTCCATGCCCGAGATCATGCCGGAAGCGGTGGTTTGCATTCCAAGTTTCCGCCGACCGGAAGGGCTGCAAAAGACGCTTGCATCGCTTGCAGCCCAGAAGGTCGATTTTCCCTTCGCTGTCGTCGTGGTCGATAATGATGGCGCGGGCCAGCAGGGCCTTGCCGTCGCGCGCGCATTTTTCGCACAACACAACATGGCCGGTCAGGCACTGGTAGAGCCGACGCAGGGCAATTGTTACGCCATCAACACCGCCTTCCGCACCGCCAGGCAGACTTATCCTTCGGCTGAGTGGTTCCTGATGATCGATGACGACGAGGCCGCCGCCCCCGTCTGGCTTGCCGAAATGGTGTCGGCGGCAAAATCCTTCGGCGTCGATATCGTCGGCGGACCCGTCAACCGCGAATTCGACGCCCCTGCTTCGAAGGCGGTCCTGTCGCATCCGCTGTTCGGCTCCATCGAAGCGCCGACCGGCCTTGTCGAGCAAATCCACGGATCGGGCAATTGCCTGATCTCGCGTCGGGTGTTCGAAAGCCTGCCGAAACCGGAATTCGACGTGCAGTTCAACTTTCTCGGCGGCGGCGACATGGATTTCTTCACCCGCTGCCGCAAGGCCGGCTTTAAGTTTGCCTGGAATGCCCGCGCCGTCATCATCGAATATGTGCCGGAAAGCCGGATGGCGCCGCGCTGGATCATGGAGCGCTCGCTTCGCACCGGCATCATCAATTACAGCATCGACCGCGCCCGCCGCCCCGGCCTGAAGGGCGGACTGCTGCTTACCGCCAAAAATGCCATCAGCCTGTGCCTGTCTCTGGGTCGCGCCGTTTCCGCCGGGCTGAAAACCGGTGCATTGCTGCCCGCCACACATCCGCCACTCATGTCCATCGGTCGGGTGATGGCAAGCCTCGGCATCACGCTGACGCCCTACAAGGCGCCGGCGAAGAAGAGCTGAACCCCAATCGTTCTCATAGCTGGTCTAGCTGAGGGTCTTTTCCCTGCCAAACGACAGCATGTTCAGACGCCGTTTCTGCAAACCGAGTGACGAAAAGGCAGTCGCGAGAACGAGGAGCGGCACCAGCAGCGGCCAGAAGAAACACAGGACAATGCCGGTCACCCGGTAAAAATCCCAATTCTTGTCGCGGCGGGCACCTTCAATATAGGTCATGGCGAGAGAGGTGGCGGTGCCAATTCCATATATGAAAAGAGAAATGGACGTAATCACCATGGGTGTCCCCAAAATATCTCTGATTCGAATAAATTTCTAATATTGGGACAGTGTAGCGCGGTCCTTCGCAGTTGCAACGAATTTCAGCGGCAAAGCCCGTTCGCTCAATAAGTTAGGGAAAGCTGATTAACTGACGCGATGCAATATGCCTGCCGCGCAAGAGGCTTGCCGCAGCTTTACCGGCCCTGACCCGACGCCCCGAAGCGATACTTCAGCAGCGAATATATCGCGATCGGATTGGTCAGCAGGTACCGCTTTCCCAGACGCTTCGGCTCAAGCATCGCCCGGTAGAGCCATTCCAGCCCCATATCCTGCATCCATTGCGGTGCGCGGCTGTTCTTCCCGGCAAGGAAATCGAAAAGCCCGCCACAGGTCTTGATCACGGCAATGCCGGAAAGCCTGTCGAGATTGCGCGAAACGAAACGCTGCTCCAGCGGAATGCCGAAGCCGACCCAGAGAATATCCGTTTTCGAAGCGGCGATATCGGCAAGGACTGCGTCTTCCTCGGCGCGGCTGAAATAACCGTTGCGCCGTCCCGAAAATATGAGACGCGGATAAAGCCTTTGCATTTCTTCGACCGCCGCGCGGTTCACCTCTTCCGAACCGCCGAGGAAATAAAACCGGCTGCCCGTTTCTTCGGCGCGCCTGGCCACCGCGTGAACGAGGTCCGTCGTCGCGACCCGTTCCCTCAGCGCCTGCCGGCAGAATTTTCGGGAGAAGATCACCAGCGACATGCCATCGGCGTGAATCTGGTCCGCCTGCCGCAGCATGGCGTCGAATTCCCGATCGTGATGGCAGAGCGCAATGACCTGGCCGTTCGCCGAGGTCGAATAAAACGGTCTTGCACCGGCCACGCGCTCGCTTCCCGCACGCAGGATGAAATCCCGCGCCGTTTCATCGATGGTCGCGTCAGTGATGGGCAACGCCGCAAGGGGAATAACCGGCCAGACCTGGCCCGGCCCTCCCATATCCGGCATCTCTCTCCCTGTCATGATCTGTCCGGTGTCCAAGATAGGCATCGTTTCATTGTTATATTCACGCTTATGCTTAGGGTATAAGGCTTCAGACACTACGAAGAACTATCATTAATATTTTTATAAATCCCCGCATGTCGCAGGCATTTTACACGCCTGAAGGTTGTGCGCCACTCCTGTCGCCTATTCCGGTTTCCCCGCCGATGGGCTAAAGGGACCACGACATCAAACCACGGAAAGGTCTTCGCCATGGAAACAGTATCGATCGATAATCGCGGCGATTTCGGCCTCTGGGCGATAGAACGGGCCAAGGAAATCGTTGCCAACGAAGCCTCCGATCTGGCCATTTCGGTGCGCGACGGCGACGAGACCGGTATTCGCGATGCGGGCAATGCGCTGGGCGCCGCCATCGCCGCCGCTCTGCTCGAAGTTTATGACGGCCTTATCTCGGAAGAATAAGCCCGGCAGGCAGCCGCTCCCGGATCAGGCATAACGTGCCGCTGCTTCCGCGTGATCGTCCCGCCGCAGGTAACCCCAAAGACCGAGCGCCACGGCGATCGCCAGACCGAGGAACAGGCCGCCCATGCCACCGGCGATCAGGAAGGTCAGCTTGCCCGGCGGCCAGCTTCGGGAATTGGGCGCGACCGGCTGCGAAATCACCCGCACATTGGTGGAATCGATCGACTGCTGTTCGGCAAGCTGGCGCGAGCGGGTGAGATAAGTCTCATAGATCGCCGCCGCCGAACGGGCGTCGCGATCCAGATCGCGCAGCCGCACCTGCGCCTCATTGTCGGTGAAGACATTGGCGCGCTCCGCCACCGCCTTCAATCTCAGCGCATCGAGCGAGGAGCGAGCTTCCGCGACATTGATCTTGGCCGCCTGCAGGATGCGTCGCGCCTCATCCGCCATGCCACGTTCCAGCATCGCCCGCTCCGCGCCGGCGGTTGCGAGACGCGGATGGCGTGCGCCATAGGTCAGCGTCATCGCGCCGATCTGCTGCTGCAGCGTGCTGTATTGGGCGCGGATGGTGTTCATCGTCTGGCTGTCGAAGATGGCGTCGCTCTGGGTGCGGTTCTGGGCGATCGCCGCCTCCATCTGCTTCAGGCGGGATTCCTCCTGAATGAGGCGCTGCTGGGTGGCAAGCACCTGCGCATTCAATTCGCCGGAGGCGAGATTGCTGACGAGCTGGCCATTATTTTCCTGCAGGCCGTTCTCGCGGCGGAAATCGGCCACGCGCTTTTCGGCGATGGTCACATTCTCGCGCATTTCCTCGAGCCGCTTCTTGAGATCGTCGACGACGCGCTGGCTGCTGTCGGAATTTGTCTGGAACAGCTCGCTTTCGAAGGCCTTCACGATGGCCTTGGAGACCGTCACCGATTTTTCGGCATCATTGGTCCAGACCGAAAGCGTGACCACAAAAGAGCGCGGATCACGTTCCGCCGCCACCCGGTCGCCAAGCGAGCGGAGCGCGCCGACACGGTTGTCGCCATCATCAGGCTTTGATGAGAACATTGCCTTCAGCCGGGCAAGCGGCGGTGGGCTGATGAATTCAGGATCCTGGTCGAGCTTCAGTTCCTCCACCACCCGCGCCAGCACGTTGCGCGAGGTGATGGTGCGCAGCTTGCTTTCCACCTCGAGGATTTGCGTATCCCGCTGCTGGTTGGGGGAAAACACCCCGTCATTGACGACGTTCAGGTTGGAGGGGTTAACGACGATATCCGTATAGGCCTTGTAACGCGGCGGCGTCATGGAGGCGTAAGTGAGCGCGCCGGCGACGCAGAGAACGATCGCCAGCACGATCCAGACAATACCCTTGCGCAGCCAGACGAGCACGTCGTCCACACCGATCCTGTCGATATATTTGAGGCCGGGTAGCATGGAGGCAAGGCCTCCACCAGGTGAAGCCGCCCTCACCCGCGTCTCGACCGGGGCCGGCTCGGCAGCGGTCGGCGCCGGTCTCGGCTCGAGATGCTCTTTCAGCACCGTACGCTCGAAAACCTCGTCCTCATCCACCAGATCGTCCAGCAGGGAACCATGGGTTCTGGCGGCGGGCGCCGTTTTTTCATCGAGCGGACGTGCCTGCTTATGTCCCGCCTTTTGAAGCCTGTACATCAGCCAATCCAACCCGAACGAACCACAAAAAAGGCCGGCAACACAGTATTCCCATCGTCGCCAGAGCCGCTATTGACGGACAAGTTTAAATATGACGGGTGAATTTTAGGTTACCCGCATTATTGCCGCCATCATCGCCTATTCGCGGCCGCCATGAAAGCGATGATTGACTTGAATGGATCGATACGGTTCTTTCAACCGTTATATTTTTTCATTATCCCTTTGCACCTCAAAAGATTTTATGGAAACGGAGTTTGGAATGAGCCTGAAATTCGGAACGAGCGGCCTTCGCGGCCTCTCCGTCGATCTGAAGGGAAAAGCCTCCGCCGTCTACGCCACGGCATTTGCAAGGCACCTTCTCACGTCGGGTCAGGCAAAGGTGGGTGATCCCATTCTCATCGGCCGCGATTTTCGCGATTCGAGCCCGGATGTCTCCGCCACCTGCATCGCCGCGCTGAAAAAAGCCGGCCTCAAGCCGCTCGATTGCGGCACGGTGCCGACCCCTGCCCTGGCACTTTACGGCCTGTCGCTGAAGGCCGGCGCGGTGATGATTACCGGCTCGCATATCCCGGCAGACCGCAACGGCATTAAATTCTACCGCCCGGACGGCGAAATCGACAAGCAGGACGAAACCGCGATCGCGGCCCTTGCCGCCGAAATCGAGGCGGAAGGCATAAGCGACGAGGCGGCCACCGCCGAGGACCATTCCGCCATCGCTGCCGAACTCTTCTACGAACGCAACATCGCCCTCCTGCCGGAAAAGGCGCTTTCCGGCCTCAGGATCGGTGTTTACCAGCATAGCACGGTGGCGCGCGATCTCTTTGTCGACGTGCTGGCCCATTATGGCGCCGACGTCGTGCCGCTCGGCCGCTCCGAAAGCTTCATCCCGGTGGATACCGAGGCAGTCTCGCCGGAAACGCTGGCACTTCTTAAGGAATGGTCGCCCGAGCATGGCCTCGACGCCATCGTTTCCGCCGATGGCGATGGCGACCGCCCTCTGCTGTCCGATGAAAACGGCATACCGCTGCGCGGCGACCTGATCGGCCTCATCACCGCCAATTTCCTCGATGCCGGCGTCGTCGTCACCCCGGTCACGTCCAATTCGGGCATCGAGGCGAGCGGCTCCTTCGAGGTCATCCGCACCAAGGTCGGCTCACCCTTTGTGATCGCCGGCATGGCGCAGGCTCTCGCCGAGGGAAAAAACGGCGTCATGGGTTTCGAGGCCAATGGCGGCCTGCTGACGGCCTCCACCTTTACGCTGAACGGCAGGCCGCTTTCGCCACTGCCGACGCGTGACAGCTTCCTGCCCATTCTCGCCGTGCTGCTTCTCTCGGCCGAGCAGAAAAAACCGCTCTCGCAGATTGCCGCCGCCTACAGGCTGCCGGTCGCCGCCGCCGACCGCCTGGAAAATTTCGCCCAGGAAAAAAGCGCCGCCCTGATGACGCATCTGCGCGCCTCCCGCGACAACCTTGAGGCCTTCCTCGCCCCTGTAGGCAAGGTCAAGGATCTGAGCGACATTGACGGCCTGCGTGTGGCGCTCACCGACGGCAGCACCATCCATTTCCGCCCTTCCGGCAACGCCCCGGAAATGCGCTGCTACGTCGAGGCCGCCAACCAGGATGAAGCCGAAACGCTGTTGCACAAGGGGCTCGAACTCATCCGGAATTTTGGCTGAGTGTGGATGCCGCCTGCGCGATGGTGTAAGCTTGCCACATGAAGAGAGCAGAGGCCATCAGGAAACTCAAAATGCACGCCCATGCCATGAAAAGCATGGGCGCGACATCGCTGTATCTTTTTGGATCCACCGTCCGCGATGAAGCACTGCCCGCAAGCGATCTGGACGTCTTCATCGATTACGATCAGGACGGTCGCTTTTCGCTGATCGATCTCGTCGGCATCAAGCAGTTTCTCGAAGACGAGCTAGCTATGGAAGTGGACGTGACCACCCGCAACAGCCTTCACCCGCTGCTCCGCGCCGACATCGAGCAATCCGCAGTGCGGATATTCTGATGATAAGGCGTAGGGTCGGGCCGGTTCTCAGCGAAATGCTGGAGGCGATCCAAGGCATCGAGGCGCATACCGCCGGATTGTCACTGGACGACTTCAAACAGAACTGGCTCCTCAAGCTTGCCGTACAGCGCGCTTTGGAGATCGTTTCCGAGGCATCACGGCACATCCCGGAGGACTTGCTTGATGTCGCGCCTGACATTCCCTGGAAACAAATTCACGGGATCGGCAATATTTTACGTCACGAATACCACAAGATCGCGGATGATGTGATCTGGGCGGTGGTGACCGAACATGTCGCACCGCTGAAAATCGCCGTCCAGGCTATTCAACAATCCGTCGGGCCTGAAAACTGAAGTTTTATGGGCAGAATGTCCCAAATGTCGCATCCCGCCTTTCCCTGTTGCACTCGCTGCCCCGGAAAGCGATAAGGACCGCAGGGTCCAAGGAGGCGACGATGAGCGGCGAGACCGTTACCCTTTATGAAGCGATCGGTGGCGATGCGACCGTCAGGGCGCTCACCCGGCGTTTTTATGAATTGATGGATACCCTGCCCGAGGCGGCGCGCTGCCGTGCCATCCACCCTGCCGATCTTTCCGGCAGCGAGGCGAAGTTTTACGACTATCTGACGGGATATCTTGGCGGACCGCCCGTCTATGTCGAAAAACACGGCCACCCGATGCTGCGCCGCCGCCATTTCGTCGCCCCCATCGGCCCCACGGAGCGGGATGAATGGCTGCTGTGTTTTCGCCGCGCCATGGATGAGACGATCGAGAATGCGAAGCTGTGCGAGATCATCTGGGCGCCGGTGGAACGGCTGGCCTTTCACATGCAGAACCAGGAAGCGGATAACCCATGACCCACGCGAGACTGCGCGCCTTCATTCTGCTGCTGGGCGGCCTTTTGGGGGCTGCCGGTGTCATGCTTGCCGCCGCCGCCACCCATACCGGCGAAACCTATATGCTGGGCAATGCCTCGGCCATGGCGCTGGCCCATGCGCCGGTGCTGGTGGCACTCAATATCGGCGCGGACCGCATCAGAACCGCCATTCCGGCGGGCCTGATCCTCGGCCTCGGCACTGCGGTCTTTGTTGGCGATCTCGTCGTCAGACATTTTTCCGGCCACAGCCTGTTCCCCTACGCAGCCCCCATAGGCGGCCTCGGCATGATCGGCGGATGGCTGGTGCTCTGCGCCGGCGCGTTCCTGAAGCCGAAAGGCTGATCGGCCTTAACGCCGCCGCGTCCAGCGAAACGGCAGGATGTTGCGGCCCTTTTCCGCCGCCTCGCCGAGAGCGAAGGGCGGCGCCTCGCCGGGCTGGCGGGTGCGCAGGTGGGGAAAGATCACCACATTGCCGCCGGTGGTCGCGGCGCGGTTGCGCCTTTGACGTTCGCCGACGATCTCATACATTTCCGTCAGGGCCGGATCGGCAGCCTGTTCGGCCATCTTGTGCAGTTCCACGCGGCAGGCTTCGTCTGCCGCCGGCTCTTCACCCTTAAAATTATTGCGCTCGTCGCTCATCGTTGGGAGTCCGTTCATTCATCGTCTGCAGCGCCCGCTCCAGACTGGATTTGCTGCCATTGCGCAGCGGAATGAACGTCTTGCCGAATTTCTTGCAACCGGACTTCACCCGCAGACACGCATCGTGGCTGATACAGTCGATCGGGCAAAAAACGCAGTCGACGGAGGGAAGCACGGTATCGATGCGCGAAACCGCCTCACGCAGGCCGCCATCGTGATGGATCAGTTCGGCGCCGAAATTGCTGGCGATCTGGCGAAGATGGGCAACCTGACAGTCACGGCCGCCAACGTAAAGAAAGCTCTTCGGACCGGAAAGCTGCTGTTCGGCCACGTCCTTTTCAGGTTGAGGCGCGCCCTTGCCCTGCTTGCCGCCGCGTTCGGCTTTCTTCTTTTCCTTGCGTGCCATTCCCTCACCTGCCGGTTGATTTTTCATGCCCCGATCTTCGGGCCCCATAAGCGGGATGCCGGCACCATAATAAAGATGAGTTTTGGAGTAAAGTATAAAGGTGATAATTTTCCTCATGTTTCTGTAGAAAGAATCGATCACCTGTTCGTGAGAACCCTGGCTTTCAGCCGCTGATGCGCAATCCGCCCATGAAAAGCTGCTCCAGATGCCGGGCCGCATCCTCGAAACGACCGTCGCCACCGTGTCTGTCACCCAGCACGGCGCGCACCTGCACGTCAAAATCCGCATAATGCTGGGTGGTCGACCAGATCGAGAAGATCAGATGATAGGGGTCGCATTTGGCCATCCGCCCCGCCTTGATCCAGGCGCGGATCACCTCGGCCTTTTCATCCACCAGTTGTTTGAGCGGGCCTTTCAGTTCATCCTCGATATGCGGCGCGCCCTGCAGGATTTCATTGGCGAAGAGCCGGCTCTCACGCGGAAAATCGCGCGACATTTCCAGCTTGCGGCGAATATAGGAGCGGATCTCGCTTTCGGGATTGCCTTCGGCATCGAAAGCCCGCAGCGGATCGAGCCATGTGTCCAGCACCCGTTCGATCAGCGCGCGATGCATCGCTTCCTTGGTGCGGAAATAATAAAGCACGTTCGGTTTCGACATGCCGGCCGCCTCGGCAATCTGGTCGATGGTGGAACCACGGAAGCCATTGGTGGAAAACACATTGAGCGCGGCCTCGAGAATCGTTTCCTGCTTCTCTTCCTGAATGCGGGTCCGCTTCTGGGTTTTCGCTGCTCGCGGTATGGCCATTCTCTGCTCTCTGTTTCTTTTCAGTGCAATTGCCGATACAGTATGCTTAAAAAATAATCTTCGCGTACAGTTTAGGCAAAATTAGTGCGATTCGTCACGAAAATCTCTTGCTGACGCCATCGCGAATTTGCAATGTTTACCAGCCGGTCAATTTATCCACCATCGCCATCTTTAGGCAATGGCTGTTATCTTAGCCGGCAAAAACGGGAACGGCACAAGCTTTGCTTCGATAAAAACAAAACGGGTGAGGACGACATTTCATGGCGGCGGGTAAAAACTTGACGGTCAATGGCGACCGCCTGTGGGACAGTCTGATGGACATGGCGAAAATCGGCCCCGGCATTGCCGGCGGCAATAATCGCCGCACGCTGACAGATGAGGATGCCGAGGGCCGCAGCCTGTTCCAGCGTTGGTGCGAGGCGGCGGGCCTGACGATGGGCGTCGACCGCATGGGCACCATGTTCGCCACCCGCCCCGGCGAGGACCCGGACGCGCTGCCGGTCTATATTGGCAGCCATCTCGACACCCAGCCGACGGGCGGCAAGTTCGATGGCGTGCTTGGGGTGCTGGCGGGACTGGAAGTGGTCCGCAGCCTGAACGATCTCAACATAAAGACGAAACACCCTGTTGTCGTCACCAACTGGTCCAATGAGGAAGGCGCGCGCTTTGCCCCGGCCATGCTGGCCTCCGGCGTCTTCGCCGGCATTCACGATCTCGATTACGCCTATAGCCGCACCGATACCGACGGCAAGACCTATGGCGAGGAGTTGAAGCGCATCGGCTGGCTTGGCGAAGAACAAGTTGGTGCGCGCAAGATGCACGCCTATTTCGAATATCATATCGAGCAAGGGCCGATCCTCGAGGCCGAAGGCAAGCAGATCGGCGTCGTTACCCATGGTCAGGGTCTGTGGTGGCTGGAAGTGACGCTGACCGGCAAGGAAGCCCATACCGGCTCGACGCCGATGACCATGCGCGTCAATGCCGGCCTTGCCGCGGCCCGCATCCTCGAAAAGGTCCAGGAAGTGGCGATGGCCCACCAGCCGGGAGCTGTGGCCGGCGTCGGCCAGATGATCTTCACGCCCAATTCCCGCAACGTGCTGCCCGGCAAGGTGGTATTCACCATCGACCTTCGCACGCCGTCTCAGGCGAAACTCGACAACATGCGGGCCACCTTCGAACGCGAAGTGCCTGTTATCGCCGAAGAACTCGGCGTCGGCTGCTCGATCGAAGCCATCGGCCATTTCGATCCCGTCACCTTTGATCCCATTCTGGTCGAGCGGGTGCGCTCCGCCGCCGAGCGACTGGGCTACAGCCACATGGACATCATCTCCGGGGCCGGCCACGATGCCTGCTGGACGGCAAGGGTCGCTCCATCAACCATGATCTTCTGCCCCTGCGTGGATGGGCTTTCCCATAACGAGGCCGAAGAGATTTCACCGGAATGGGCGGCCGCCGGCTGCGATGTGCTACTGCATGCGGTGCTGGAGACTGCGGAGATCGTCGAATGACCGCCACCATCATCAAAAACGGCACCATCGTCACCGCCGACCTGACCTACCGCGCCGATGTGAAGATCGAAGATGGCAGGATCACCGAGATCGGCCCGGACCTCACCGGCGGCACCATCCTCGATGCCACGGGATGTTACGTCATGCCCGGCGGCATCGATCCGCATGTGCATCTGGAAATGCCCTTCATGGGCACCTATTCCGCCGATGATTTCGAAAGCGGCACGCGGGCCGCCCTTGCCGGCGGCACCACCATGGTGGTGGATTTCTGCCTGCCCGATCCCGGCCAGTCGATTCTCGATGCCCTGCAGCGGTGGGACAACAAGGCGACACGCGCCAATTGCGATTATTCCTTCCACATGGCCGTTACCTGGTGGGGCGAGCAGGTCTTCAACGAGATGAAAACGGTGGTTCAGGAAAAAGGCATCAACTCGTTCAAGCACTTCATGGCCTATAAGGGCGCGCTGATGGTGAATGACGACGAGATGTTCGCCTCCTTCTCGCGTTGCGCGGAACTCGGCGCCATTCCATTCGTGCATGCGGAAAACGGCGATATCGTCGCTCAGATGCAGGAAAAGCTGATGGCCGAGGGCAATGTCGGGCCGGAGGCGCATGCCTACTCCCGGCCTCCCTCCGTCGAAGGCGAGGCCACCAACCGCGCCATCATCATCGCCGATATGGCCGGTGCCCCGCTTTATGTTGTGCACACATCCTGCGAACAGGCGCATGAAGCCATCCGCCGCGCACGCCAAAACGGCATGCGGGTTTATGGTGAGCCGCTGATCCAGCATCTGATCCTCGATGAAAGCGAATATGCCAATGCCGACTGGGATCACGCCGCCCGCCGGGTCATGTCGCCGCCCTTCCGCAACCGGCAGCATCAGGACAGTCTCTGGGCGGGTCTCGCCTCTGGCTCGCTGCAATGCGTGGCGACCGATCATTGCGCCTTCACCACCGAGCAGAAACGCTTCGGGCTGGGTGATTTCCGCAAGATACCAAACGGCACCGGCGGGCTCGAAGATCGCATGCCGCTGCTCTGGACCCATGGTGTGGTGACCGGACGTCTGACGATGAATGAATTTGTCGCCGTCACCTCCACCAACATCGCCAAGATTCTGAATATCTATCCCAGAAAGGGCGCGATCCTCGTCGGCAGCGATGCCGATATCGTCGTCTGGGACCCCGCGCTGGAAAAGACCATCAGCGCCGCAAGCCAGCAATCGGCCATCGATTACAACGTGTTCGAAGGGCAGAAGGTGAAGGGCCTGCCGCGCTACACCCTGTCGCGCGGCCTCGTCAGTGTCGAGGAAGGCACCATCGAAACACAGGAAGGTCATGGCCAATTCGTGGCCCGTGATCCCTACCCCGCCGTCAGCCAGGCGCTGTCCACCTGGAAGGAACTCGTTTCGCCGCGCAAGGTGGAACGCACAGGCATTCCGGCATCGGGCGTATGACCATGAGCAGCGAGCCGAAACGGGAAATCCTCATCGCCGCCGCCATTCTCCTCAACGAGCGACGGCAGATGCTTGTGGTGCGCAAGCGCGGCACCACGCAATTCATGCAGCCGGGCGGCAAGATCGATCCGGGTGAAACGCCGCAGCAGGCGCTGCACCGCGAACTGGCCGAGGAAATCGGCCTGACGCTGCCCGAAGATGCCGTTCGTTATGAGGGCATCTTTCGCGAGGAAGCCGCCAATGAGCCCGGCGCCGATGTCGTCGCCCACGCCTTCACCGCCAGACTTCATGCCGAGGTCGTGCCGCAGGCGGAAATCGAGGAAGTGCGCTGGCTCGACCTCGACCGCCACCCCGGCGTCACGATCGCCAGACTGACGGAAACCCAGATGCTGCCGCTGGCGCGCGCGGCCCTTACGGAAAGCGACAATCAGCCAAGATGAACCAGGCCTCTTCCTATTCCGTCGTTTCCGCCAGAAAACTAGGCCTGACCTTCGAAACGGGGGATGGTCCGGTCCACGCCTTGTCGGATGTCGATCTGGACGTAAAAAAGGGCGATTTCGTCTCCTTCATCGGCCCTTCCGGCTGCGGCAAGACCACCTTCCTGCGGGTCATAGCCGATCTCGAAAAACACACGTCAGGCGAAATCACCGTCAACGGCACGACGCCCGAAAATGCCCGCAGGGACCGCTCCTATGGTTACGTCTTTCAGGCCGCCGCACTTTATCCCTGGCGCAGCATCGAAAAGAACATCGCCCTGCCGCTCGAAATCATGGGTTACAGCAAGTCGGAACAACGCGAGCGCATCGACCGCACGCTCGATCTCGTCAACCTCAACGGTTTCGGCAAGAAATATCCCTGGCAGCTTTCCGGCGGCATGCAGCAGCGCGCCTCCATCGCCCGCGCGCTCGCCTTTGATGCCGACCTGCTGTTGATGGACGAACCCTTCGGGGCGCTGGACGAGATTGTCCGCGACCACCTGAACGAGCAGTTACTGAAACTCTGGGATACGACCGGCAAGACCATCTGCTTCGTTACCCATTCCATTCCGGAAGCGGTTTATCTCTCGACGAAAATTGTCGTCATGTCGCCGCGGCCGGGGAGAGTGACGGATGTGATCGAATCCACCTTGCCTCGGGAAAGGCCGCTGGAAATTCGCGAGACGCCGGAGTTTCTGGCGATTGCGCATCGGGTGCGTGAGGGGTTGAAGGCGGGGCATGGTTATGAGGGGTGAGGTTGGCGCCAGCATTACCCCCCTCTGCCCTGCCGGGCATCTCCCCCTCAAGGGGGGAGATCGGCAAGCGGCGCACTCCTCTCTTCACTCTCAGTCCTTGAGACGGTCGAGACCTCACCACGAGTCGATCTCCCCCCTTGAGGGGGAGATGTCCGGCAGGACAGAGGGGGGTAAGCGTCACCCCCGTAGTGAGCGTAAACCCCACCCACAGAGCAAGCGTCGGAGAGAAACACCATGACCCTCCTCCGCCACCGCATCCTCCCCATCCTCACCGTCCTCCTCGCCATCCTCATCCTCTGGCACCTCGCCGTCATCTATCTCAACATGCCTTTCGCCCGCGACCAGGCCATCCGCGCCGGCCAAACGCCGAGCTTCTCGCAACTCCTGCCGCAAACCTTCGCCCAGGAACGCCCGGTTCTCCCCGCCCCGCACCAGATCGCCGCCGAACTCTGGGACACGACCGTCAACAAGGCGATCACCTCCAAGCGCAGCCTGATCTACCACGCCAGCATCACGCTTTCGGCCACGCTGCTCGGTTTTGCCATCGGCGCTGTTCTCGGCATCCTGCTTGCCGTCGCCATCATCCATAACCGCGCCATGGACCGCTCCGTCATGCCGTGGATCATTGCCAGCCAGACGATCCCCATCCTCGCCATCGCACCGATGATCATCGTCGTTTTGAACTCCATCGGCATTTCCGGGCTTCTGCCCAAGGCGCTGATCTCCACCTATCTCTCCTTCTTCCCGATCGTCGTCGGCATGGTGAAGGGCCTCAGAAGCCCGGAAACCCTCCAGCTCGATCTGATGCACACCTATAATGCCTCATCGGCACAGATCTTCTGGAAGCTGCGCTGGCCTTCGGCACTGCCCTATCTCTTCACCTCGCTGAAGATCGCCATCGCGATTGCACTGGTCGGCGCCATCGTCGGCGAATTGCCGACGGGAGCCGTCGCCGGTCTCGGGGCGCGCTTGCTCTCCGGCTCCTATTATGGCCAGACAGTGCAGATATGGGCGGCGCTGTTCATGGCCGCCGGTGTTGCGGCGCTGCTGGTGTCGATCATCGGCATTGCCCACGCCGCCGTCCTCAAGAGAATGGGAGCACGGCCATGACGAACCCCTTCTGGTTTATCGGCGCGATCCTGTTCTGGCTTGCCGCCTGGGTCTTCAACGAATGGCTGGTTCGGCGCAGTTTCGTTTCCGCTTCGGCACAGCGCATTAGCCACATCGCCGTGCCCTTCCTCTTCGGCCTTGCCCTGCTGGTTCTCTGGGAAGGTATCGTCCGCGGTTTTTCCGTGCCGCCCATCCTCTTGCCGGCCCCGAGCGCCATCCTCACGCGCCTTCTCGGCTCGCTGCCGATCCTCTGGGCGGATTTCCGCCAGACTTTCCTCAAATCGGTGCTGACCGGTTACGTGCTGGGCTGCGGCCTCGGTTTCCTCGTCGCCATCCTCATCGACCGTTCGCCCTTCCTCCAACGCGGACTTTTGCCCATCGGCAATTTCGTCTCCGCCCTTCCGGTGGTCGGCATAGCGCCGATCATGGTCATGTGGTTCGGTTTCGACTGGCAGTCGAAAGTCGCCGTCGTCGTCATCATGACGTTTTTCCCGATGCTGGTGAACACGGTGCAGGGGCTTGCCGCTTCCAGCCACATGGAGCGCGACCTGATGCGCACCTATGCCGCCGGCTGGGGGCAGACATTGCTGAAACTGCGCCTGCCAGCCGCCTGGCCCTTCATCTTCAACGCGCTGAAGATCAATTCCACGCTCGCCCTGATCGGCGCCATCGTCGCGGAGTTTTTCGGCACGCCCATCGTCGGCATGGGTTTCCGTATTTCGGCGGAAATGGGCCGCAGCAATGTCGACATGGTCTGGGCCGAGATCGCGGTGGCCGCACTCGCAGGTTCGGGCTTTTATGGTCTGGTGGCGCTCGCAGAGCGGGCCGTCACCTTCTGGCATCCGTCCGTCCGTGGGGGACGAACGTAAATAACGAAAAAGGGAACAGCGATGAAAATGAAACTTGCATCCATGCTTCTTGCCGGCGCGTCACTCCTGACCGCATTCGGGGCCCAGGCCGCCGACAAGATCACCCTGCAGCTGAAATGGGTGACCCAGGCGCAATTCGCCGGTTATTACGTCGCCAAGGACAAGGGCTTTTATGAAGCCGAAGGCCTCGATGTCGATATCAAGCCCGGTGGCCCGGATATTGCCCCCGCACAGGTTCTGGCCGGTGGTGGTGCTGACGTCATCGTCGACTGGATGCCGTCTGCCCTCGCGACGCGCGAAAAGGGCGTGCCGCTCGTCAACATCGCCCAGCCGTTCAAATCGTCAGGCATGATGCTAACCTGCCTCAAGGAAACCGGAATCACCAAGCCGGAAGATTTCAAGGGTAAAACGCTCGGCGTCTGGTTCTTCGGCAACGAATATCCGTTCCTGTCGTGGATGGCGCACCTGAAAATCCCGACCACCGGCGGCGCTGATGGTGTGACCGTTCTGAAACAGGGTTTCAACGTCGACCCGCTGCTGCAGAAGCAGGCCGCCTGCATTTCCACCATGACCTATAATGAATATTGGCAGGTCATCGATGCCGGCATCAAGCCGGAAGAACTCGTCACCTTCAAATACGAGGCGGAAGGCGTGGCGACGCTGGAGGACGGACTTTACGTTCTCGAAGACAAGCTCAAGGATGCCAAGTTTAAGGAAGACATGGTCAAATTCGTCCGCGCTTCGATGAAGGGCTGGAAATGGGCGGAAGAAAACCCTGACGATGCCGCCGGTATCGTTCTCGAAAACGACGCCTCCGGCGCGCAGACCGAAAAACACCAGAAGCGCATGATGGGCGAAGTGGCCAAGCTCACCGCCGGCTCGAAGGGCGCGCTCGACAAGGCCGATTACGACCGCACGGTGAAAACCCTGCTTGGCGGCGGCTCCGATCCTGTCATCACCAAGGAACCATCGGGTGCTTATACGACCGAAATCACCGACGCGGCGCTGAAGTAGGTCGAAGTGACGTCCAAGTAATGGAACGCGCGGGAGGTCCGCGCGTTCTGATTTATGACTCGCATGAAGAGCGCCAACTCTCTCGACGTCATCCTTGGGCCTGTCCCAAGGATCTAACCACGTCAACAAAATCACAACGTTGCAGATAAACAGTGACAAGCCCGAGGATGACGTCGGCGAGGTTGGCTCAACTCGATTTCCCATCTGACGACACTCTTCTTTTGGGGGCTTTGCGAGAATACGCCACTTGTGCAAACTGCGCCGGTAGTTCGAAGGCATCAGCACGTCGCCAATTTCACTGGTAACCCCTCTGACGAATTACAACATCTGCGGCTATACAAATTACAACATCTGCGGCTATACAAAAATGTATATCAACCATAGCGGCTATGCGGATTGATTTGTACGACAACAACAATTACAGTCCCGCCCACAAGACTGCCAGATTTGATCTTGTAAAAAAAGCACTAGGCAAAGGTGCTTGAGATTCGCGTTGAGGGGCGTTTGAATCGGGAGGATCGAAAAGGAAGTATTGTGATCCCTTGTTTCACATTCGCCATCGCATGACCTTTTGAGACACGGCCCGGAGCCTAGAGGACATGTGAGCGGATATTGCGCGAGCCAAGACACATGCAGCATAAAGTCACGTTTAACCGCTTTGTTTTCCTTCTTCTTTCCGCAACGGCGCTCCCCTTGTCCGCAGCCGCCGAGGGAGAGGCGCAGGCACCGGTCAAACAACAGAACCTGCCTTCCATCATCGTTGCCCATGCCGCAAAACGCGATCTCGTGGACCGCATCATCGCGACGGGCACCATCCGCCCGGTCGATGAAATCTATGTCCAGCCGCTGGTCGACGGCCTGTCGATCGATACGCTGAACGTGGATATCGGCGACAGGGTCGAAGCAAATGCCGTCCTCGCCGTCCTCTCCTCGGACAGTCTGATCCTTCAGAAAAGCCAGCTTGAGGCCAACAAGGCCAAGGCGCAGGCTGCGGTTGCCCAGGCCAAGGCACAGGTCCTGGAAGCGGAGGCGAGCGCCAATGACGCGAACCGCCAGCGCGACCGCGCCGCAAAGCTTGGCCAGAGCGGCTCCGGCTCGGTCTCGCAGGTGGAGCAGACCCAGGCGCAGGCCGAAGTGGCCGCCGCCAAGCTCAACGCCGCCCGCCAGGCCGTTTCCGCCGGCGAGGCCGACATCAAGGTGGTTGATGCGCAGATTGCCGATATCGACCTGAAGCTGACGCGCACCGGCGTGAAAACCCCTGTCGCCGGCATCGTTTCGGCCAAGAATGCCAAGGTGGGCGCAATTGCCAGCGGCGCCGGCAATCCGCTTTTCACCGTCATCAAGGATGGCGCGATCGAACTCGTCGCCGATCTGTCCGAAACCGATATCCAGAAGGTGAAGGTCGGCCAGAAAGCCTATTTGACGGTTGCCGGCGGAGCTGAGAAAATAGAGGGCAAGGTGCGCCTCGTCTCGCCCACCGTCGATCCGACGACGCGCCTCGGTTCCGTGCATGTGGTTCTGCCCGAAAACAGCCCCGCGCGCTCCGGCATGTATGCCAGCGCGGCGATCATCGTTGAAGAGACGAATGCGCTCGCTCTGCCGCTGTCGGCCGTCACCGCCGGACGTGAAGGCTCGACCACCCGCAAGGTGGAAGGCGACGTCGTCAAGCAGGTGAAGATCGAAACCGGCATTGAAGACGGTGGTTATATCGAGATTGTCAGCGGTCTTGCCGCTGGAGACAAGGTTGTCGAGAAGGCTGGGGCATTCGTGCGTGATGGGGACCGGATCAAACCGGTGGAAGCCCAGACAGCTGCGTCCAACTGACTGAGGGATTGAAATGAACTTTTCCGCATGGTCAATCCGTAACCCGATTGCGCCGCTGCTCGGCTTCGCCGTGTTGATGATGCTCGGCCTGCAGGCGTTCAACACGCTGCCGATCACCCGTTTTCCGAATATCGACGTTCCCGTCGTCGCCGTCACCGTGACCCAGAGCGGGGCTTCGCCCTCAGAGCTCGAAATGCAGGTGACGAAGGAGATCGAGGACGCCGTCGCCGCCATCAGCGGCGTTGACGAAATCCAGTCCACCGTGGTCGATGGCCAGTCCACCACCACTGTCGTCTTCCGCATCGAAAAACCAACGGAAGAGGCGGTTCAGGATACCAAGGACGCCATCGACAAGATCCGCAGCGACCTTCCCGCCGATATCGAAGTGCCCGTCGTCAGCAAGATCGACGTCGAAGGCCAGGCGATCCAGAGCTTTGCGGTCTCCTCGCCCAATATGACGCTCGAAGAGCTGTCATGGTTTGTGGACGATACGATCAAGCGGGCGTTGCAGGGCAAATCCGGCATCGGCAAGGTCGATCGCTACGGTGGTGCCGACCGTGAAGTGCGTGTGGCGCTCAGCCCCGAAAAGCTCGATGCCTATGGCATCACCGCCAATGAGGTGAACAGCCAGCTGCGCGGCACCAATATCGACCTCGGCTCCGGCCGTGGCCAGGTGGGCGGCAACGAACAGACCATCCGCACCCTCGGTGACACGCGTGATGTCTCGCAGCTTGCCAACACCACCATTGCCCTTTCGAACGGCCGTTTCGTCAAGCTATCCGAACTCGGCACGATTACGGATACCTATCAGGAGCCGAAGTCCTTCTCGCGCTTCAACGGCAATCCGGCCGTCACCTTCGCCGTGTTCCGCTCCAAGGGCGCAAGCGAGGTTTCCGTAGCACAGACCGTGTCGGAAAGCCTTGAACAGGTCCGAAAGGACCATCCGGACGTCGACATTCAGAAGGTCGACGATGCCGTCTACTTCACCTACGGCAACTATACGGCCGCACTCGATACGCTGATCGAAGGCGCTGTCCTTGCCGTTATCGTCGTCCTGCTCTTCCTGCGCAACTGGCGCGCAACCCTTATTGCCGCTGTGGCGCTGCCGCTCTCCGCGATCCCGACCTTCTGGATCATGGATATCATGGGCTTCTCGCTCAACCTCGTCAGCTTCCTCGCGCTTACGCTCGCCACGGGTATTCTCGTGGATGACGCCATCGTGGAAATCGAGAACATTGCCCGCCACATCAAGATGGGCAAGACACCCTATCGCGCGGCACTGGAAGCGGCGGATGAAATCGGCCTCGCCGTCATCGCCACCAGCTTCACCATCATCGCGGTCTTCGTGCCCGTCTCGTTCATGCCCGGCATTCCCGGACAATACTTCATCCAGTTCGGCCTCACCGTCGCCTTCTCGGTGTTCTTCTCGCTCGCCGTCGCCCGTCTCATCACGCCGTTGATGGCGGCCTATCTGATGCGCGCCGAAGACGCGATGGACGACCACCACGACAATGACGGCCGGTTGATGAAGGCCTATACGCGCATGGTCACTGCCACCACCCGCAAATGGTGGGCGCGGTATCTGACGCTGGTCGGCGCGATTGCATTCCTCGTCGCCTCCGTCATGCTTCTGGCCCAGGTACCGGGCAGCTTCCTGCCGCCGGATGACGCCTCTCGCGTCACGCTCTCGGTGGAACTGCCGCCCAATGCGACGCTTGACGAAACCGACCGGACGACGACGCAGATCTATCATGCCCTGCGTGACATCAACGGCGTGGAAAGCGTCTTCATCCTCGGCGGAGCATCGCCCAAGGGTGACCTGGAGCTGCGTCGCGCCACCGTCAACGTTATCCTCCAGCATATCGACCATTCGCTGCTCAAGCTGGTGGTCAACAAGGGTCTCGGCTCCATTCCGCTCATCGGCCAATATCTGCCGAAGGTGGAGGAAAAGGGCCGCACACGTCCGCAATGGGATGTGGAACGGGATATTTTCGCGCAGGTGCATGGCATTCCCGATGTCCGCATCATTAAGCTGAACGACCGCGCGGAACGCGAACTCTCCTTCAACTTCCTTTCAAAGAACGAGAAGGACCTGAGCGACGCCGTTGGCATTCTCGAAAGCCGCCTGCGTGCATCGCCCATCCTCGCCAATGTCAGCTCGGAAGGTGCTCTGCCCCGTCCCGAACTGCAGATCCGCCCGCGCAAGGATGAAATCGCCCGCCTCGGCATCACGCCGCAGCAGATTTCGCAGACCGTGCGTGTCGCCACCATCGGCGATATCGACGCGCAGCTGACGAAAATCTCTCTGGATGACCGGCAGATTCCGATCCGCGTACAGGCTTCGCTCGACACCCGCCGCGATCTCGCCACCATCCGCGCGCTGAAGATCAAGACCGCCTCCGGGTCACTCGTGCCGCTCTACAGCGTCGCCGATATCGACTATTCGGAAGGCCCAAGCTCGATCAAGCGCAACGACCGCAACCGCGTCGTCTCCATCGGCTCGGATGTGCCCTTCGGCACGGCGCTGGATACCTCGACGGCCGAGTTCAAGCGCATCGTGGCAGAGACCCAGCTTCCGGCAAGCGTCCGCCTTGCCGAGAGCGGTGACGCCAAGGTGCAGGGCGAAATGCAGCAGGGCTTCGTCAACGCCATGCTGCTTGGCCTGATGCTGGTGCTGGTCGTGCTCATCCTGCTATTCAAGGATGTCATCCAGCCCTTCACCATCCTGTTCTCGCTGCCGCTTGCGATCGGTGGCGTGGCAGTGGCGCTCATCATCACGCAGAACGCGCTCTCCATGCCCGTTCTCATCGGCATTCTGATGCTGATGGGCATCGTGACGAAAAACGCCATTCTGCTGGTGGATTTCGCCATCGAAATGCGTCGTCACGGCATGGAACGGGTGCATGCCATGGTGGAGGCAGGCCGCAAACGCGCCCGCCCGATCATCATGACCTCCATCGCCATGTCGGCGGGCATGTTGCCCTCCGCACTCGGTGTCGGCGAAGGCGGTTCGTTCCGCGCGCCGATGGCGATTGCGGTGATCGGCGGCATCATCGTCTCGACGGTACTGTCGCTCATCGTGGTGCCGGCCTTCTTCCTCATCATGGACGACCTGTCGCGCCTGCTCGCCCACCTCTTCGGCCGCTTTGTCGGCAAGAAAGAAGTGGAGGAGGAGGCCCTCTCCAACGAGAAACTCTCGGAGATCGCCCACGAAAACAGCCTGGCGCTCTCCTCGCTGGAGGCGCGGGTCGCCAGCATGGAAAAGGGCACCGGCGATAAGGCCAGCGACAAGGGCAGTAATATATTGCGGCTGCCGCCGCTTGCTGCGGAGTGAAGTTTGCAGAATAACGATTGAGACGCCGGGCCATCTGCCCGGCGTTTCGCTTTAACTGATACGTGAGGGCAAAACGTCGCCGCTTGTTTCTTCTCCCCGAGGGGGAGAAGGTGGCCCGAAGGGTCGGATGAGGGGGCAACCTCTCCGTATATCCCGCCCCTCGCCCCCTCATCCCGCTGCCGCGGACTTCTCCCCCTCGGGGAGAAGAAATATGTCGCACTCGCCCGCTCCATATTTCCCCCTGTGCTTATAAGCACGAATGGACGAACCATTTCCGCCCCTATGACGACCGCAATCCTGTTTGATCGAAATCAATTCGCTTTTCAGGTGAACTGCTAGTCTCCCTCGCATCGGGAATTGCCGGTCGAGGAAAAATGCGATGAGTTCTTTGCAGATAGGCGTGAGGGAGAAGGAACTTCCCCGGTTTCGTATCGCTTCGGACAGCCCGGCAAAAGGTTTGAGCGGGAGCCGGATGGACGTGAACAAGACCGTGAAGCTGAGCAACAGGGACAGGAACATTCTGCTGCGCGCACCCCTGATCGGGGTTGCCGACGACGCGGCAGCGCTGAAGCTGATGGAGGCGGCGACTATCACCAACGTCAACGCCCGTCACGTCCTCTTCAAGGAAGGCGAAGCGGCGCAGCATTTTTATTGCGTGCTGTCGGGTTATGTCCGCCTTTACCGGCTGGACCGGCACGGGCGCGAGGCGGATGTGCGCGTCAGCGGCCCCGGCGATACCTTCAACGAATGCCTGATCTTCGGAAGCGACACCTATCGTTACAGCGCACAGGCGGCGGAAAGCTGCACCGTGGCGCGTTTCGAGCTGGCAAGAATCCGCAACCTGATCGATCAGGAACCGGCAATCGCCAAGGCCGTCATGCGCTGCCTTTCCAACAGCCTGCTGGCGACCATGGATTGCATCGCCAATGATCGGCTGCAGACAGCACCACAACGCGTCGCCCACTACCTCATCAACCAGGGCCCGCGGGATGCGACATCCTTCTCGCTACGGCTGCCGTTCCAGAAAAGCCTGCTTGCCGGCAAGCTCGGCCTCGCGCCGGAAGCGCTGTCACGCGCCTTCTCGGCACTGAAAAAGTCAGGCGTCACGGTGCGCGGCCGCATCGTCCAGGTCAATGACGTCGCGGCCTTAAAACAGATCTGAAAACACCGGGAGAGGACGAAGGGCGGGATGCCAGCCGGCAGCCCGCCCTTCTGCATGCCCGAAAACGGAAAATCAGCCCGGCTGCGGCACGAAATGGAAGCTATCGCCCTGCCGCTCGATGTGGAAAAATCCGCCAAGATGGCCGCCGGAAACCAGCCAGTCATGATCGGCCGCCTCGGCTAGTGCCGCACGGCGGGTCGCATAAGCAAGTTCGGAATCGATATCGTAAACGAAAGCTATTTCGGGATCGTCCGCTTGCAGCGCGCTCACATGCAGCACATCACCCCACAATAACAGTCGGTCATCGCCATTGCCGATGAGATAACCGGCATGCCCCGGCGTATGGCCGGGCATGGCGATCGCCTCGATATCCTCGGCAACCGTTCCCATGGGGATCGGCCGCAACACGGCGCCGCAGATATCGAGCAGCCGCGCCGCAAGATCGAAACCGCCCTGCCGGGCGGGCGGCAATGTCTTTCGCGCCTCCGCGCTGGAGAAGAAGGCTAGATCGGCCTCGGGCACCCATATCTCCGCATTGGGAAAATAAGGCCGGTCGCCATCGATGAGACCCAGCGCGTGGTCGCCGTGAATATGGGTGAGGATGACACGGCTGACATCATCAGGCTGAATTCCGGCGGCTATCATCGCCGGGCGGGCATGGCCATAGGCGGCGCCCCAGGCCGTGCCGCAACCGGCATCGATCAGCCACACACCATCGGGCCCGGACAGCGCAAAACAATTGACATCCACATCCACCGTCTCGCCCTCGAGGCCGGCGAGAACGACAGCCAGCGCATCCGCGCCCTGCCGGTGGATGAGATGGCCGACCGGCGCCTTGTAGACACCATCAACGAACCGGGACACGGCATAGGGGCCGAAACGCAGCACTGCATTCATGGCTCAGAGACCACCCTGCTCTTTCAGGAAACCGACGATACGATCGACGCCATCGCCCCGTTTCATATCGGTAAAAACGAAAGGCATGGCGTTGCGCATCCGCGTCGCATCGCTGTCCATCACGGTCAGATCGGCCCCGACGTAAGGGGCGAGATCCTTCTTGTTGATGACCAGCAGGTCGGAGCGGGTGATGCCCGGCCCGCCCTTGCGCGGAATTTCCTCACCCTGACAGACGGAGATCACATAGATGGTGATATCGGCAAGATCGGGCGAAAAGGTCGCGGCAAGATTATCGCCGCCGGATTCGATGAAGACCACGTCGAGATCGGGAAAGCGGGCATTGAGCCCGGCAATCGCCTGCAGATTGATCGTCGCGTCTTCGCGGATGGCGGTATGCGGGCAACCGCCCGTCTCGACACCGACGATACGCTCGGATGGCAGCGCCTGCATGCGCACCAGCGCCTCGGCATCTTCCTTGGTGTAGATATCATTGGTGACGACCGCGACGGAATAATCGGCGCTCATCGCCTTGCAGAGCTTTTCCGTCAGCGCCGTCTTGCCGGAACCCACCGGCCCGCCAATGCCGACGCGCAGCGGACCATTACCCGATTTCATCACTCTGTTCCCTTCACTATGCTTTGGTATTTCCTACCGTAAAGCCTTGGACCAACGCTTCAAGAGCAAGCAAGAACCGTGCCGCCAGTTTCTTCTCCCTGCCGGGGAGAAGGTGGCCCGAAGGGTCGGATGAGGGGGCTAGCTCTCGATCTATCTCTGCCCTCGCCCCCTCATCCCGCTGCCGCGACCTTCTCCCCGGCGGGGAGAAGAGACACGCGGCACCCGCTCGCTCCACCAATTATTATCAGGCCTCCCTCAGGAGCGGAAAAGCCGCGTGCCCTGTGTTTCATGACGCATCGCCGCCGTGTCAGCGATAACAGTGGCGCTGCCGAGGTCATCAAGCGTGGATAATGCCGCCCGTGCCGCGACCTCCGCAATCACCGCCTCGCTTGCGGCCAGAATGGCAACACCATCCTTTTGTCCCGCGACACCAAGACGGATACCCGCCGAAACGATCTGCGAAGCGCCAGCATGCAGAAAGGCCGCAAGCGTCTCGCGCAGCGGCACTCCATGTCCGGCAGCCACAGCGCCTATGGCGACGGGATAGGGAGCCTCCTTCGGCAATAGCTCGAGAACCGCATGCGGCCATGCGCCGGCAGCGGAAACGAAGGCATCTCCCAGAAGCACGGTCTCGCGATAACGTTCCGCCGAACCGGCCAGCGCGCGGCCGAGATCAGCCGCTTCGCCGAGCGCAACGGCATCCTGCGAGCTTCGCCAGGCATGCGCCAGAAACACCGCATCGTTCCACAGGCTGCCGTGGCGCAGCAGCGTTTCCACCCAGCCGCCCAAGCCGGCGGCATCGCGCACGCGCCCGTCCTCCACCGCCTTTTCCAACCCGCCGGAATAGGAAAAACCGCCGACCGGGAAGGCCGGCGACAGCCAGGCCATCAGCCGCAGCAGCGCGGCGACGCCGCTTTCCTCGCTCACGCCTCAGCCGTGGTCATGATGGTGGTGGCCGTGATCATGGCCATGGGAATGGCCACCATGGGCGTGATAGGCGCCCCGTGCCGGCTGGAAAGGTTCTTCCACATCCCGCACGGTGGCGCCGAGACCTTCCAGCATGGCGCGAATGACGTGGTCGCGCAGGATGAGAATACGCTCTTCCTCGATCTGCGCCGAAAGATGCCGATTGCCCAGATGCCAGGCAAGCTCGATCAGGTGAAGCCGATCCTTGGCCTTGATTTCGAACAGCTTTTCATCCGCCGCGCGAACCTCGATCAGATCGCCGTTCTCCACCACCAGCAGGTCGCCATGGGCAAAAAGCACGGCTTCTTTCAGGTCCAGCATCACCATCTCGTCATTTTGCAAATGCAGCAGCTTGCGGCGCAGATGCCGCTGGTCATGCGCCAGCGTGACGTAACCGGAGGGCTCGTCGCCGGGGGTTCCGGCCGGGTGATAGGAGGTGACGCGCAGCATGGGATGATCCGTTTCAGAAACAGTCTTGAGAAGGTGATTTTTGACGGATAGGCGGGGTGATTTCAAGCTGCGATTTCAGAAGGTTGAGACGGAGCTTGGAGAGGCCGTCGCGCGAGAAAGCAGCACCTCAGAAAAAAGAAAAGCCCGACATCGCTGCCGGGCCTTCAGAAAATCATGAAACCGAAATCAGGCCGCAGCGCGGCTTTTCAGGTTTTCGAGAATGTTCTGCGGCGAGGAAACGCCGTAGGGGTCGGATTCGCAATTGTCGGAATAACCCTCTTCCTCGAACCACTGCTCCACCAGACCGTCATTGATGACGGCGGCGTAACGCCAGGAGCGCATGCCAAAGCCGAGATTGTCCTTGGCGACCAGCATGCCCATCTTGCGGGTGAACTCACCGGAACCGTCAGGAATGACCTTGACGTTTTCGAGGTTCTGGCCCTTGGCCCAGGCATTCATGACAAAGGCATCGTTGACCGAAAGGCAATAGATTTCATCGACACCGAGCGCGCGGAATTCACCCGCCAGCTTTTCGAAGTCGGGCAGCTGATAGGTCGAGCAGGTCGGTGTGAAAGCGCCCGGCAGCGAAAACAGCACGACCTTTTTGCCCTTGAAATAATCGTCGGAGGTCATGTCCTGCCAACGGAAAGGGTTCGGGCCGCCAACGGCTTCATCACGAACGCGCGTGCGGAAAGTTACGGCAGGCACTTTTTTGCCGAGCATGTCTTGTCTCCTGTTCTGGCGTTTTACGTGGATCGCTTGGGATCGATCCACGCGGAATTCTTTTGCCGTTTCCATAACGCAAGATGCGCTGCGGTGCAGCATAAAAATCCGGCCTCAAAAGAGATTCGAACAGGCGGTTTTACCACCTGACACAACTATAAAGTATAGTTTACACAAATACACTTTTAAGTAATATTCCGCACCCAAAGGGAGATATAGAAATTGATTTTGAAAGACCGCGTCCTCAATCATCTCGACAGTACCCTCAGGGCCTATTTCGATTATAGCGACGGCCCGCAATGCTCCAACCTGCGTGGCTTCGTCGCCGGGTTGATAACCGATGTCTGCGAAAGACTGGATACCGAATTGCTGCGGAAGGTCGCGGAGAAGGTTGATGGCAAAAGTTTTGCCGAATGGCGATCCTGGTACATTGATGAGGCCGTGACCCTGCAGGCCAATGCCGTCGGCGCCTTCGCCCATCGTGTCATCGATGTGGAAACGCTCAGCCCCTCGGCGCTCAGCCGGAAAGTGCCCTGTGAACTTGGTTACAAACACGCGGATGAATTCATCACCTGCTGGCAGGAAACCTATGGAAAGCGGCTGGCCGAAAAGGAAAGGCTGCCTTCATCGAAAAAATTTCAGGACAAGCGTAACAGCCATACGGAGCCGCCCTACCTGATGAAAGATATCCTGGGGCTGTCCTGGTGGCGCAAGCGGTCGAAATGAAGGATGGCAACAAGGAATCGACCAAGGAAATGCTGGCGGTTTTCCGCATCATCGCCAGCGCCGGGCTTTCGCTGATCCTATTGTTGGCCACATTCAAGAACAGGACGCCGGACCTCTCCGATTGGCTGGTATACCCGGCTACCCTCTTTTTCAGTGCCTCGTTGCTGTTCTGTCTTTACCTGTTTCTGCAGACCATAACCTTGCTGGCCAGCGAGACGGACGCCATCATCGATCAACCGAGGATCAAAATCCCGGCGCTGGCGGCGATGGGGCTTTTCATGACCGGCATCGCGAGCCTGCTGGCCGCGCTCATTTGCATCTGAGCGCGGAGCAACCGTTCCTCAAAACAGGAAATAACGCTGCGCCATCGGCAGCACGGTCGCCGGTTCGCAGGTCAGCAATTCGCCATCCGCCCGCACCTCGTAAGTCTCGGGATCGACCTCGATATGCGGGGTGAGCGAATTGTGGATCATCGAGGCCTTGGAAATGCCGCCGCGCACATTCTTCACCGGCAGCAGCTTCTTGGCAACGCCGAGGCGCTGGGCAAGGCCACCATCCAGCGACGCCTGTGACACGAAGGTGACCGAGGAATTGGTGCGCAGCTTGCCGTAAGCGGCAAACATCGGCCGATAATGCATCGGCTGCGGTGTGGGAATGGAGGCATTCGGGTCGCCCATCGGCGCTGCCGCAATCGAACCGCCGAGCAGCACCATTTCCGGCTTCACGCCGAAAAAGGCCGGGTTCCACAAGACAAGATCGGCACGCTTGCCGACTTCGATGGAGCCGATCTCGTGGCTGACGCCCTGGGCGATGGCCGGGTTGATGGTATATTTGGCGATATAACGGCGCACCCGGAAATTGTCGTTTTCGCCGGTCTCTTCCTTCAGGCGGCCGCGCTGGCGTTTCATCTTGTCGGCGGTCTGCCAGGTGCGGATCGCCACTTCGCCGACACGGCCCATGGCCTGACTGTCGGAGGAAATGATCGAAAACGCGCCGATATCGTGGAGGATATCTTCCGCCGCAATGGTTTCCTTGCGGATGCGGCTTTCGGCAAACGCGATGTCTTCCGGGATGGACGGCGACAGGTGATGGCACACCATCAGCATATCCAAATGTTCGGCGAGCGTATTAACGGTATAGGGCCTCGTCGGGTTGGTGGAAGAGGGAATGACGTTCGGGTTGCCGCAGACCTTGATGATATCAGGCGCGTGCCCGCCGCCCGCTCCTTCGGTGTGGAAGGCATGGATGGTGCGGCCCCTGATGGCGGCGACGGTGTCTTCCACGAAACCGCTTTCATTCAGCGTATCGGTGTGGATCATCACCTGCACGTCATATTCATCGGCCACCGTCAGGCAATTGTCGATGGCGGCAGGCGTCGTGCCCCAGTCCTCATGCAGCTTCAGCGATGAAGCGCCGGCAAGGATCATTTCCTCCAGCGGTGCCGGCAGCGAGGCATTGCCCTTGCCGGCCAGCGCCAGATTCATCGGGAAGGCATCGAAACTTTCGATCATGCGCTCGATATGCCATGCGCCGGTGCAGGTGGTGGCGAGCGTACCATGGGCGGGGCCGGAACCGCCGCCCAGCATGCAGGTCACGCCGCTCATCAGCGCTTCCTCGATCTGCTGCGGGCAGATGTAATGGATATGCGCATCCATGCCGCCGGCAGTGAGGATCTTGCCTTCGCCGGCGATTGCCTCCGTCGAAGGGCCGACGATGATCGTCACACCCGGCTGCGTATCCGGGTTGCCCGCCTTGCCGATAGCATGGATGCGGCCGTTCTTCAGGCCAACATCCGCCTTGTAGATGCCGCTATGGTCGACGATGACCGCATTGGTGATGACGGTATCGACAGCCCCTTCGGCCCGTGTCGCCTGGCTCTGGCCCATGCCGTCGCGAATGACCTTGCCACCGCCGAATTTCACTTCCTCGCCATAGGTCGTGTGGTCCTTCTCGATCTCGATGAAGAGTTCGGTATCGGCAAGACGCACCTTGTCGCCAACGGTCGGGCCGAACATGCCGGCATAGGCGGCGCGGGAAATCTTGTAAGGCATGGGCTCAGGCTCCTTGGGACGCGGAGAAAATCGATATGGGAGAAATTCGTGTCAGCCGGCCCTCGTTTGAGAGGGCTTCGACCAGTTGTAGTTCGGCGGCAAAAGGATGACCGCTCCAGCCCTGATGGCCGAAACCGGCTATCGCCACCTCGTCACCATCGCCGCTCACGCTCTCGAGAACATGGGCAATGGCAAAAAGGCCGGTGCTGGGGCAAACGTAGGGCGCTGGCTCATAGGCTTCGAGCGCCACATCGAGCCTTTCATGCACAGCGCGTGGAATGACGATATGGCTCTTGCCGGTGTCCGCGGCGATTGCCGCAAAACCGGCGGTGTAATCGGCGCAGAAATCGGTCAGCTCCGGCCAGCGCGCGCGGATGCCCGGCTCCATTTCTGAAAACTTCGCGGGATCGCGCACCGACCATAGGGCGGTGGCCTGCCGCACGCCGCCGCTCTCGCGCCAGTCACGGCCTCCCGTCATCTCCTGGCCCGGCCGCCCGGTATTACAGACAGCCACCACATCCGTGCGGCTGCCGCCGGCGCCCAGCGACCGGCAATCATTAAAGCGGATGACAATGTCGGAAAGATCGATGAAACCAGCCACACCCGGCGGCAGTTCCCCGTTTCCGACAATCATGATCCGCCGCCCCATGCCGTTCAGAAGCCTTCCGACAACTGGCGCAATTCATCGGCGCGCTTGCTGCTCATATCGGCGAGGCAGGAAGCGATCAGCATCGGCTCCATCGTGCCGCCACGCGCCTGAAAACCGGATAGCGCGCAGTTGGCATCGCGAAAAGCCACCCATGCGCGCTGGGCCGTCACCAGAGCGTCGGTCGCACCCTTGCTGCTTGCGTCGGCCGTCTTGTCGCGCTCGGCAAGCTGCTTGCGAAGCTTCTGATAGGCGGCGTTCAGATCCTTGTCGGCCTTTTCATGATCCTTGCCGGCGCAGATGGTCATATCCGCCTGCGTCTGCGGCGACTTGCAATCGGGCTCGGTCTGTGCGGCGACCGGCATGGAGATGCCAGCAGTCACGCTGAAGAGGATGGCCGCCATGACGACGTTATTTCGGGTCATCGCCATCGCTCAAGCCGCCGCGCCGTCAAAAGCCTGCGATTTCAACGCCCTTGGATCGACGCCGTCGAGACAATTGGCGTTGACCGCCACCATGGGCGTACCGTCAGGCCCATCGGCATAGGCAAAGCTTTCAATGCCGCAGGTGGAGCAGAAAAAATGATGGATCTTGTGTTTGTTGAAGAGATACTCGCTCAGCTTGTCCTCACCGGAAAGCAGGGTGAATTTCTCCCGCGGCGCAAAGGCGAGCGTGGAGCCCAGACGCTTGCAGCGTGAACAATTGCAGATGACGGTATGGTCGAGATCGGCATCGACCTCGAAGCTGACGCTGCCGCACTGGCAGCTTCCATGATAATGCGCCGTCGCCATTTCATAACCTCCCCATGACCTGTTGACGGAAACCATAAACCTCACGCTTGCCGGACAGCGGCACCAGCGTCACTTCCCGCTTCTGGCCGGGCTCGAAACGCACCGCCGTGCCGGCCGGAATATCGAGACGCATGCCGCGCGCCTTGTCGCGGTCGAACAGGAGCCCGGCATTGGTCTCGAAGAAATGATAGTGGCTGCCCACCTGCACCGGCCGGTCGCCCGAATTGGCCACCTCGATCGTCACCGTCGGCTGGCCGGCATTCAGTTCAATGGTGCCTTCTGCGGCAATGATTTCGCCTGGCTTCATGGTGTTTCCCTTGTTTCTGTCTCAGGCGGCAGTCGCGGCCGCGCAGCCTTCGGCCTTCAGCACGCGCTTTATGGACGCCGGATTGGTGACGAGTTTCACTGCCGGGCGCACCGGCCTGCGAACCAACTCGCCTCCGCAGTTCGGACAGGCGCCTTTGAGTACATCCGTCACGCAATCGGCGCAGAAGGTGCATTCGAACGAGCAGATCATCGCATCCCGACTGTCGGGCGCAAGATCGCGGTCGCAGCATTCGCAATTGGGCCTCAGTTCCAGCGCCATGCCACCCTCCTCACCGGATCGGTTCGTGAACGGTCACCAGCTTGGTGCCATCAGGAAAGGTCGCTTCCACCTGCACGTCATGGATCATCTCGGCAATGCCATCCATCACCTGATCGCGGGAAATCACATGCGCGCCGGCTTCCATCAGATCGGAAACGGCGCGGCCATCGCGGGCACCCTCGACCACGAAATCGGAAATCAGCGCAATCGCTTCGGGATAGTTCAGCTTCACGCCACGCTCCAGCCGGCGGCGCGCCACCATGGCGGCCATGGAAATCAAAAGCTTGTCTTTTTCTCTTGGGCTAAGGTTCATCGTCGTCCCGCAGCTTGGCATCCGCTCCGCAAAGCTGCTTTGCGGGAGATCAGATCCGACATTTGACAGACCCCGAAGGATGCCCGTCACGAGGCGATCCGAAGGGATTACAGATTCCAGACTTTCGGCACTGGCGCGCCGTTTCGCAAGAGCGAAATGATCGGAAAAAGCAATTTTCTGAGGGAGAAACCGTCCGCCGCCGACACCCGCACGACAAGCTTGCCCTGCCATTCGCTGGCGCCGCCGCTTTCACCGGCAATAGCCCGGATTTTAGGCAGAAGCGCCTCGGAGAGAGGCCCGATATAGAGAAGCGTCGCAAAGGCCACCTGACCGGCCAGAACCGCCGATTTCGCGGTCAGCTCCGCCACCTCGCCCTGAAGCAGAAGTTCCTCCGCATGCACCAGCTTGCCCCCGTGGCGAATGCGCCACCGGTCGCGGAACAGGCCATGCGTCATCGCCTCGCCCATGGCTTGGCGGCCGAGCAGCACGGCTTCGACGGCGATGAATTCGGAGGAGGCGTCGAGATCGGCTTCCAGCCGGCGGGTCAGCGACGCCCGGTCGAAGAGGATGGTTTCCTGCGGCAGCCAGTGTAACCGCGCACCCGGCCCGGCCGAAACGCGGGCAGTGACGGTGGCTGTGCCTGATGATGCCTTATAGACCTTCTCGCAGGCCTGCGTTGTCACGACAAGCGAGGTGCCGGCACCGGCAACCGCCTGCCATTCGATCTCGTCTCCGCCGGTCAGGCCGCCGGAGGAATTGATGAGAATGGCTTCGGCTTCGTTTGAAAAGGTGTCCGGCAGGCGGATTTTGGCACAGCCTTCCTGGAACAGCTCGTCCAGCCGGCTGCGCCCTTCAACCGCCTTGGTTACAACGCGTCCTCTGCCACGGGCGCGCTGCTGCCGGACAGGTTGTTGAGCGTCTTCACAACCGGAAGGGCCGATGGCTTGCTGTTGCTGCTGCACGCGGTCTCCGATGTACTTGCGGAAGCGGACGCGGCCTTGGCGCCACAGTCCTTCTTGACGACGGCGTCCACCACCATCTGCCCTTCCGTGTTGCGGAAGAAATCCCACATTCTTTCGGCCGCATCAACCGTGCGCGTCACTTCGCCTGTGGGCATCTTGCGCTCCACGGCGGGTTCGGCCTTCGGCGTCTGCTCACCGCCGGGTTTGCGGGTAACGACGGCGCTCGCGGCCAGCACTTCCGCTTTCATGGTGGCGCGCGGCCAGGCATGGTCCCAGTTTTCGATGACATAGGACTGGATGCGCGCACCAGCCTTGCAGACATCGTAAGAATTAACGGTGAAGCTCTCGCCCACCTTGCTTTTGGCAGCACCCTTGCAGCCGTCCATCTCGGCCCAGCGTTTCAGCGCCGTCTCGCCGCCATATTGCCAATAGGATTTGCCGCCGCCCTGATAGGGGTTGGCAGGATCCTTCAAGCCCGCAAAGGCGATGATCGACATCGGCCGCGCCGGCTGGCAGCTGGCCACATCCGGGCTCCACTTGCCTTCGGTCTCCAGCGGATAACCCGCGCGCAACGAGGCGACGAAACCGGCGGCGGTGAAATCCGCGTTGCCGCTGCAGATGAATTGCGACAGCATGCGCCCGCCGCCGGAATAACCGGAAGCGTAAAAGCGCTCTTCATCCACGCAGAACTTGCCCTTGACCATGTCAATCGCATTGCGAATGAAACCGACCTCATCCAGCCCGCCGGGACGCGTCGTAACGCCCGGCACGTTCCAGGCATGGGTGCCGGGCAATTCGCCGTTCAGACTGCCGGCCAGCGCCACAACCATCAGACCATCACGCTCGGCCAGCTTGTCCCAGCCGCTGCGGTTCAGCTGACCGTGCGGATTGCTGTTGGAGCCATGGAAATCGAATACCACCGGCAGCGGCTTTTTTCCGTCATAGGCGGAGGGAACAAAATAGACGCCGTCGCGTTTCTGCCCGTTAGAGAGAATGGAAAAATCATGCCGGCCCGGCACCATGCCAGGTCCGGGAAGCTGACCGCAGGTCGATGCCGACGCTGCGACGCCGGCGCTCGCGCACATTGCAATGCCCAGAACGAGGGTGCGGGCGGAGCGGAAGAACCGGGTAGCCCGGCCAATTGCAAAGTCTGGATTCATTGACACGCCTTTATTGGCACTATGTCCCCGACGATACGTCGGAGGTGCATGGAATGTAAGGGATCAACTGTCGCGGCGTGCGAATAGACTTTTCCTGTGTCTCGCATGCAGCATTTGCGCTGCCAATATCACAGGCTTTTATTCAACGAAATGCTAAAATTGCGCATAAAAGCCATGCAGAGGCGCATAGGCTTTCAAAATATTAATCGGCCGTTTGCACGCCGTGATCGGCGCGCAGCATTTTTAGTCTCGATTTATACTGTCAGATGACGCCGCGCTTCCGGTGTATCCAGCGTTTCGGCCAGCCCCTCATGCACGATTTCACCGCGGTCCATGATGTAGACATAGTCGGCAAGCTCGCGGCAGAAATCCAGATATTGCTCGACCAGCAGGATCGCCATGCCGGTGGAATCGCGCAGATATTTGATCGCCCGGCCGATATCCTTGATGATCGACGGCTGGATGCCCTCGGTCGGCTCGTCGAGGACGAGGATTTTCGGCCGCGTCACCAGCGCCCGGCCAATCGCAAGCTGCTGCTGCTGGCCGCCGGAGAGATCGCCGCCGCGCCGCGACAGCATGGATTGCAGCACCGGAAACAGGCTGAAAATATCGTCCGGGATGAACCGTTCCCTGCGCGGCAGCGGCGCATAACCGCTTTCCAGATTTTCCTGAACGCTGAGCAGCGGAAAGATTTCACGCCCCTGCGGCACATAACCGACACCGCGCTTCGCCCGCTGGTAAGGCGCCAGCCCATCCAGCGCCGCACCGCCGAAACTGATCGTCCCGGCACTGGTGGCCTGCTGGCCGGTGACGGCGCGCAAAAGCGAGCTTTTGCCCACGCCGTTGCGACCGAGGACGCAGGTGATCTTGCCCATCTCTGCATTAAGCGAAACGCCGCGGAGCGCTTGGGCTGCGCCGTAGTGGAGGTTGATGTTTTCGACTGTCAGCATGGTGCCACCTGTAGCTTCATCGGGGAGCGGATTGTGGATCCTCGGGTCAAGCCCGAGGATGACGTAGCTAGGCGCGGGACGGAAAACGACGCCACCACATCGAGATTTCGCCCGGGCTGTGGGACGTCAGGGTGCAAAAATGTCCGTGCAACATTGCAGGTATAAGCTCCAGACGTAACCACACCCCATCCGTCATCCTCGGGCTTGACCAGAGGATCCACCTCCGGGAGCCCACCATGACCGGCTTCGTTTATATCGTCACGAGCGGCAGACACGGAACGCTCTACATCGGCGTCACGTCCAGCCTCGAGCAGCGAATCTACGAACACCGCGAGGGCCTGACGGAAGGTTTTACCAGTCGTTATGGATGTACGCGCCTCGTCTGGTATGAGGAGCATATGAGCATCGGCACCGCCATCCAGCGGGAGAAATCGTTGAAGCGCTGGTATCGCGACTGGAAAATCAAGCTGATTGAAGATTTTAATCCGGAATGGCGTGATCTTTATGAGGAGTTTGGCTGAGGGCTTGGGGGTGGATCCTCGGGTCAAGCCCGAGGATGACGGCGGAGAATGGGGCACTGGTGACAACATACCCACTGCCGTCATCCTCGGGCTTGACCCGAGGATCCACAGCGACAAACGCCCAAATGTCCTTGTGACACACACCACCATCACCGCCCCAGATAATTCTCGATCACCTTCGGATCGCTGGACACAAAATCGATCGACCCTTCCGCCAGCACCGAGCCTTCGGCAAGACACGTCACCTTCACGCCCAGCTCGCGGATGAAGCCCATGTCGTGTTCCACCACCACCACCGAACGGGTCTTGGCGATTTCTTTCAATAGCACCGCAGTTTCGGCCGTTTCCGCATCCGTCATGCCCGCCACCGGCTCGTCCACCAGCAGCAGCTTCGGCTCCTGCGCGAGCAGCATGCCAATCTCCAGCCACTGTTTCTGCCCGTGCGAGAGATTGGCGGCGAGGTCGCCCCGGCGGTGGCCAAGCCGCACGGTGGCGAGGATTTCCTCGATACGCACCTTGTCTTCCTCCGTCAGTCGGTAAAACAGCGTGGCGAACACGCCGCGCTTGCGGTTCAGCGCCAGCTCCAGATTGTCCCAGACGGTGTGGCTTTCAAACACCGTGGGCTTCTGGAATTTGCGGCCGATGCCCAGCTGGGCGATGTCAGCCTCGTCCTTTTTGGTGAGATCAATGCTGTCTTCAAACAGCACGGTGCCGGTGTCCGGCCGGGTCTTGCCGGTGATGATGTCCATCATCGTTGTCTTGCCCGCACCATTCGGGCCGATAATGGCGCGAAGCTCACCCGGTTCGACCACGAAGGAGAGCGAATTCAGCGCCTTGAACCCATCGAAGGACACGGAGATGCCATCGAGATAAAGCAGGCTTTTGGTTCTGTTTTCAGAAATCGTGTTCATGTCCGCTCACTCCGCCGCCTGCTGTGCCACTGTCGAACCGCTGTCGTTACCGGCTTGCGCTCCGCCAACTGCCGCCCGCGCCACACGCTTTTCACGCCGCCCGGCAAGGTAATACTGGAGCGTGCCGACAATGCCCTTGGGGAAAAACAGCGTCACCGCGATGAAGAGGCCCCCCAGCGCAAACAGCCAGAATTCAGGAAAAGCACCGGTGAAATAGCTCTTGCCGCCATTCACCAGCAGCGCCCCGATGATCGGCCCGATCAGCGTGCCGCGCCCGCCCACCGCCGTCCACACCACCACTTCGATGGAGTTGGCGGGCGAGAATTCGCCGGGATTGATGATGCCCACCTGCGGCACGAACAGCGCACCGGCAATGCCCGCCATCATGGCAGACACGACGAAGGTGAAAAGCTTGATGTTTTCCACCCGGAAACCAAGGAAACGAACCCGGCTTTCGGCATCCCGCACGCCCACCAGCACCTTGCCGAATTTGGAATTGACGATGCCTGACGCAATCAGCAGCGAGATCGCCAGCATCACGGCGGTTACGGCAAACAGCACGGCGCGTGTGCCATCCGCCTGCACGGAAAAGCCGAGAATATCCTTGAAATCGGTGAGGCCATTATTGCCGCCGAAACCCATGTCATTGCGGAAGAAGGCGAGCAGCAGGGCATAGGTCATGGCTTGGGTGATGATCGAGAGATAAACGCCGTTGACGCGCGAGCGGAAGGCGAACCAGCCGAACACGAAGGCCAGCAGCCCCGGCACGACAAGCACCATCAGCGCCGCAAACCAGAACATGTCAAAACCCTGCCAGAACCACGGCAGTTCCTTCCAGTTGAGGAACACCATAAAATCAGGCAGCACCGGATGACCATAAACCCCGCGCGTACCGATCTGGCGCATCAGATACATGCCCATGGCATAACCGCCGAGCGCGAAGAAAGCGGCGTGGCCGAGCGAGAGAATGCCGCAATATCCCCAGACGAGATCGAGCGCCAGCGCCAAGAGCGCATAGGCCAGATATTTGCCCAGCATCGACATGATGTAGGTCGGGATGCGAAACGCGCTACCCTCCGGCAGCAACAGGTTGGAGGCAGGCACCAGAACGGCGATGGCCAGAATGATGCCGATGGCGATGGAAATGCGGCGATCGAGCGCGCGCAGGAGGAAGCCGGTAATCATGCTTCGATCGCCCTTCCCTTGAGTGCGAAGAGACCGCGCGGCCGCTTTTGGATGAACAGGATGATGAGGACGAGCACGAGGATCTTGCCGAGCACGGCGCCCACGGTCGGCTCAAGGAACTTGTTGAGCACGCCGAGCGACAGCGCCCCGACCAGCGTTCCCCAGAGATTGCCGACACCGCCGAACACCACCACCATGAAACTGTCGATAATGTAGCTCTGGCCGAGATTGGGGGAGACATTGTCGATCTGCGACAGCGCCACGCCGGCAAGGCCGGCAACGCCGGAACCGAGCGCGAAGGTGAAGGCATCCACCCAGGGCGTCCGGATACCCATGGAGGAGGCCATGCGGCGGTTCTGGGTCACGGCACGCATCTGCAATCCGAAGGCGGAACGCTTCAGAAGCACCAGCAGCGCGAAGAACACCGACAGCGAGAAGCAGACGATCCACACCCGGTTCCAGGTGAAATTGAGATAACCGAGGCTGAAGGAGCCGGACATCCAGCCGGGGCTGCCAACCTCCCGGTTGGTGGGGCCGAAAATGGAGCGCACGCCCTGTTGCAGCATCAGCGAGATGCCCCAGGTGGCCAGCAGCGTTTCCAGCGGCCGCCCGTAAAGGAAGCGGATCACACCGCGCTCCATCACGAGGCCAACGAAGGCCGTCACCAGAAAGGCGGCAGGCAGGGCAATCGCCAGCGACCAGTCGAACAGGCCGGGGAAGTGACTGCGGATCACTTCCTGCACCATGAAAGTGGAGTAAGCGCCGATCATCACCATCTCGCCATGTGCCATGTTGATGATGCCCATCACACCAAAGGTGATGGCAAGGCCGATCGCGGCCAGCAGCAGCACGGAACCGAGCGACAGGCCGTACCAGACATTCTGGGCGTAATCCCAGAAGGCAAGCGCGCTTTCGATGCTGGAAATCGCCTCGTCTACATCGGGTTTGAGGCTCTGATCCACGGACGCGGACGCCGCCATGAGGATGCCGATCGCATCGCGCCCGCCAAGGCTCTTGATGGTGGCAATCGCGTCTTTCTTCTGGTCGAGCGGACGGTCCGAGGAGAGCAGCGAGACAGCCCGCGCTTCCTCCATCCGGGTCCGCACTTCCGTATCGGTCTCCTTGGCGATGGCCGCTTCCAGCAATTCGAGATTTTCAGCACTCGGCGCTTTCAGAACCGCATCGGCGGCGGAAAGCCGCACGGAGCGTTCCGGACTGAGCAGCGTCAGACCGCCCATCGCGGCGCGAATGACGCGGCGCAGATTGTTATTGACCCTGATTTTGGTAACAGCCGCCTTCGGCGCTTCACCGGCGCTTTCGCCGGTCAGCGGATCAACGAGCGTGAAATTGGAACCCGACGGCTTCGTCATGAACACCAGATTGTCGGCCTTGCGCACGTAAAGATCGCCCGCCGCGAAAGCCTCAAGCGCCGGCACGACACGCGCGTCGCCCGTGGCGGCAATCTGGCCGATAAGCGTTTCGGCCTGCTTGAAGTCAGCCGTGCCGAGCTGATCGATCAGCGCCTTCGGATCGCTCTGCGCGAAGGATTGGGCTGCGATCCCCAGGGTGAGCCAGAGGAAGATAGCTCCGAGAAAAGATCGGATCGTCATGTCGGGGTCCTTAGGGCGGTTTGCAACGGGGCGTTTGTGTGGCGCCCGTTGAGTATGCGGCTTTACCCCCCTCTGCCCTGCCGGGCATCTCCCCCTCAAGGGGGGAGATCGGCAAGATGCTTTCCCGCCATTTCATTCTCGAACTCCGAGATGGGCGGGACCTCGCCGCAGGTCGATCTCCCCCCTTGAGGGGGAGATGCCCGGCAGGGCAGAGGGGGGTAATTCTTGTTCAGTTTCGAATGATAAAACCGCCCCCCAACAAGGGGAGCGGCCACCATCCCGCTAATCAGCTACCCTTGCCGCCGCACTTCCCACTGGCCACATTGAAGTTCCCGCAGGACATCGGCTTCCGCCAATCCGAAATCAGGTCCTTCGAATCCGGCAGATAATCCGACCACTCATCCCCCACGACCTGCGGGGTCTGCTGCACGATTTCGAACTGCCCGTCAGCCTGGATTTCGCCAATCAGCACCGGCTTGGTGATGTGGTGGTTCGGCATCACGGTGGAGTAACCGCCCGAAAGGTTCGGCACGGAAACACCGATGATCGAGTCGAGAACCTTGTCCGTATCCGTCGTTCCGGCGGATTCGACGGCCTTTACCCAGGCGTTGAAACCGATATAGGCGGCTTCCATCGGGTCGTTGGTCACGCGCTTGTCGTTTTTCGTAAACGCATGCCAGGTCTTGATGAATTCGGCATTGATCGGTGCATCGACGGACTGGAAGTAGTTCCAGGCGGCAAGGTGGCCGACCAGCGGCGCGGTATCGAGACCAGCAAGCTCTTCTTCACCCACGGAGAAGGCGACGACCGGGATATCCTCGGCCTTGACGCCCTGGTTGGCCAGTTCCTTGTAGAAGGGCACGTTGGCGTCACCATTGATGGTGGAAACCACGGCGGTCTTTTTGCCAGCCGAGCCGAATTTCTTGATGTCGGACACGATCGTCTGCCAGTCGGAATGGCCGAACGGCGTGTAGTTGATCATGATGTCCTCTTCCTTGACGCCCTTCGACATCAGGTAGGCCTTCAGGATCTTGTTGGTGGTCTGCGGATAGACATAGTCGGTACCAGCCAGAACCCAGCGCTCGACGCCTTCGGTATTGGCAAGGTAATCGACGGCCGGAATGGCCTGCTGGTTGGGGGCGGCACCGGTGTAGAAGATGTTGCGCGAGGATTCCTCACCCTCGTACTGAACCGGATAGAACAGGATCGAGTTCAGTTCCTCGAAGACAGGCAGAACGGATTTACGCGAGGACGACGTCCAGCAGCCGAACACGGCGGCGACCTTGTCCTGCGAAATCAGCTGGCGGGCCTTTTCGGCAAATAGCGGCCAGTCGGAGGCCGGATCGACCACCACGGCTTCGAGCTTCTTGCCGAGAACGCCACCCTTCTTGTTCTGCTCATCGATGAGCATCAGCATGGCGTCTTTCAGCGTCGTTTCTGAAATCGCCATGGTGCCGGACAGCGAATGCAGCACGCCGACCTTGATGGTGTCGTCGGCAGCAAAGGCGCCATGGAAGGCGGTGGTGGACAGGATCGCGCCAAGCAGCGCGGCACTAAGCGTCTTGCGGAACATCATCGGAAGAACCCCTCTCCTTGTTGGCCTCTCGTGGAGGCTCAGCGGTATCTACGACCGCTGCTGGGAGGGACTATCGATCTCGCGGATGCGAAACCGTATACGTCAATTGACGTAGGCGGGGTGGCGAAAGGTGCAGTGGGGGTTGGGGTAGGTGAATGCAGTGCCAGCCCTCGACGCGGTGCCGCAATTCACTCGCCGTCATCCTCGCCCTTAAGGCGAGGATCCATGGCTGCTTGAGAGAGTGGATCCTCGGGTCAAGCCCGAGGATGACGCCGAGTGATGGATCGAAAGTGGAGGTATACGGGCAAACCGCCCAAGCTCAAAAAACGGAACGATAGTTTCCCGCTTGTTTCTTCTCCGCCGGGGCGAAGTACGCGACAGCGGGATGAGGGGCGAGCGTCGAGATATACGGAGAGCTAGCCCCCTCATCCGACCCTTCGGGCCACCTTCTCCCCCGCGGGGAGAAGAAACCTGCGACACGGTCTCAGATCAGGAATGCGGCTTGCCGTCCCGCTCTTCGTCGCGGATCGCGTCGTCATGATACCAGGAGCCGAAATCCACATGCGGCTCTTTCGCCTCACGCTCAAGCTCGCTCAGCCCGCTGTTGCGGAACTTGGAAGCACCTGCGCGCCCGCCGACCGGGAATTGATAGATCGTTGCCGTCTCGCGATGAAAGCCAGTTGCCATATCGACCATCTCACTTTGTTTGCATCGAAACATTTAGGTCTGGAGCAAACCCACAAAGACCGGATTCGCTCCGTTTGATTAAAAAAAAATCACGTTGCGAAAAATATAGGCATTAATCGGTCAATCAGCAAGAAAAACCATTCCGAAAGCGCCGGTTTTTGGGGCAAATGCCAATCCGTCGCGCGCAATCGAAATCATTGCATCGCAGCAGGGCATTTCCGCTGAGGATGCCGGCTATCTATCAGGATTCAATGATAAAACATGAGGGGTGAATTTGCCTGTTGCAGCGCAACAGAAGCGGGTGCGCGCGATATCGCAGCCCCTGCGCGCCAGGGCCCCTGAAAGATTTTTCGAAAAAATCGCCTGATATCGCCAATCTGGCACGCGGCATGCATCTAAGGGGTCAGCCCTTGAACGCGAAAGCGCTTCCGGCGGCGAAAGCCACGGAAGCCTCAAGGCTTCGCATTTTTACCTATGAGAGGTTCGTAATGACTAAGTTCAAACTCGAGTACATCTGGCTGGATGGATACAAGCCCGTCGCCAACCTGCGCGGCAAGACACAGGTCAAGGAATTCGACGAATTCCCGACACTCGAGCAGCTGCCACTTTGGGGTTTTGACGGCTCCTCCACCCAGCAGGCCGAAGGCCACTCGTCGGATTGCGTGCTGAAGCCCGTTGCGATCTACCCGGATCCGGCCCGCACCAACGGCGCGCTCGTCATGTGCGAAGTCATGATGCCCGATGGCGTCACCCCGCATGCATCCAACAGCCGCGCCACCATCCTCGAAGACGAAGATGCATGGTTCGGTTTCGAACAGGAATATTTCTTCTACCAGGACGGCCGCCCGCTCGGCTTCCCGGAACAGGGTTACCCCGCTCCGCAGGGCCCGTATTACACTGGCGTCGGTTACAAGAACGTCGGTTCGGTTGCCCGCGAAATCGTTGAAGAGCATCTCGATCTCTGCCTCGAAGCCGGCATCAACCACGAAGGCATCAACGCCGAAGTGGCCAAGGGCCAGTGGGAATTCCAGGTGTTCGGCAAGGGCTCCAAGCGCGCCGCCGACCAGATCTGGATCGCCCGTTACCTGCTGCTGCGTCTGTGCGAACAGTACGGCATCGACGTTGAATTCCATTGCAAGCCGCTCGGCGATACCGACTGGAACGGTTCGGGCATGCACTGCAACTTCTCCACCAAGTTCATGCGTGAAGTTGGCGGCAAGGACTATTTCGAAGCCCTCATGGCCGCTTTCGCCAAGAACTGGCAGGAGCACATCGACGTTTACGGTCCGGACAACCATCTGCGCCTGACCGGCAAGCACGAAACCGCTCCGTGGAACAAGTTCTCCTATGGCGTGGCAGACCGTGGCGCGTCGATCCGCGTTCCGCACTCCTTCGTCAACAACGGTTACCGTGGTTACCTCGAAGACCGTCGTCCGAACTCGCAGGGCTGCCCTTACCAGATCGCTTCCGTCGTTCTGAAGACGATCGCCGAAGTGCCGCTCGCAAAGTCGGCTGCTGCCTGATATCAAACTGATGGCGTCGCCCGAGCCGGGCGGCGCCATTTTTCTGTCCACCGAACGGACAGGCGGACAGGTGACCTTTCGCCCGTCGCCACATGCGGCATAGTCATCCCGGCGCAGGCATCTGCGTGGTTTTGAGCGATGGCATCGCCGCTTCCTTGACCCGGACAGGGTTCGCCCCGGTGCCTCAAAGCAGGCCATGTGCTTTCGAGCAGAAAGGTGAACGATGGGCATTCTCGACAAATTTTCCCTGAAGAACCGCACCGCCATCATCACCGGCAGCGGCCGCGGTCTCGGTTTTGAAATCGCCAAAGCCTTTGCCGAAGCTGGCGCCCATGTCTGGCTGACCGGCCGCAATGCCGAGACGTTGCAACAGGCGGTCGACTCGTTGCGCAAGGCAGGCGGCAAGGCGGATTATGCCGCCTTCGATATTGCCGATACCAAAGCCGGGGCGGCGCTCGTCCACCGCATCATGAGCGAACTCGGCCACCTCGATATTCTCGTCAACAATGTCGGCGCGCGCGACCGTCGGCCGCTGTCCGAGTTCAGCGATGAGGACGTGCTGGAATTGATCCGCACCGACCTCACCTCCTCCATTTCCCTGTCGCGGGATGCGGCGGAAGCCATGGCGGCAAAGGCCTATGGCCGCATCATCACCATCACCTCCATTCTTGGCCACATCGTGCGGCCGGGCGATGCGATCTATCCTGTCGCCAAACAGGGGCTGACGGGCCTGATGCGGGCCATCGCCGTTGAATATGGCGCCCGCGGCATCACCAGCAATGCGATTGCTCCGGGCATGTTCGCCACCGAGACCAATGCTGCCCTTGCCGAAAATCCTGAGATGGTGGCCTTCGCCAAGCTACGCGTGCCGCTGGAACGCTGGGGCAGACCGGACGAGATTGCCGGTGCGGCCCTGTTTCTGGCCAGCGACGCGGCCTCCTTCGTCAACGGCCATGTGCTGACGGTGGATGGCGGCATGTCGGTGCGCCTGTGAGAGGCCGCGGGCGGAAAGGCGCTCAATAGGCATGGCGGCACGGCAACGCATCATCCCCGTCAGGCGCGAATATAACCGCTGGGTCGCCAACCAGACGCTGGAAGATTATGCGCTGCGCTTTACCGCCAAGAGCGCCCGGCAATTTTCCTCCAACCGCATTTCCCACACCGCCATCGGCGCGATTTCCTTTCTGGCGCTGGAAGCCATCGGTGGGGCAATCACGCTCTCCTACGGCACCACCAACGCTTTTTACGCCATCCTTGTCGCTGCCGTGGCAATGCTCGCGGTCGGCCTGCCGATCAGCCGTTATGCCATCCGCCACGGGGTAGATATCGATCTGCTGACACGCGGCGCAAGCTTCGGTTACATCGGCTCCACCATCACCTCGCTCATCTACGCTGCCTTCACCTTCATGCTCTTCGCCATCGAGGCGTCGATCATGTCCGGCGCGCTGGAGCTGGCGCTCGGCATTCCCTTGTGGATCGGCTACATCATCTCCGCCGTCATGGTCATTCCGCTCGTCACTCATGGCGTACGGCTCATCAGCCGGTTCCAGATCATCACACAGCCCTTCTGGATCGTGCTAAACATCCTGCCCTTCATCTTCATCGCCCTGATGGACTGGGAAAAATACGATCTCTGGCGCGCCTTTGCCGGCATCCACCATGCATCCGGCCCGCCAGGCACGGTCGCGGATTTCAATCTCGTGGAGTTCGGCGCGGCGTCGGCCGTCATTCTGGCGCTGATGTCGCAGATCGGCGAACAGGTGGATTTCCTGCGCTTCCTGCCCGCCGAAGGCCAGAGCAGGCTTCGCCACCGCATAGCCGTGTTCTTGGCCGGCGCTGGCTGGGTCGTCGTCGGCGTGCCGAAGCTGCTCGCGGGCTCGTTCCTCGTCGTGCTCACCTTCAGTTCCGGCGTCTCGGTAGACCGCGCCGCCGATCCCGCGCAAATGTATCTCACCGCCTTCGGTTACATGATCCCCAACGAGACAGCCGCCATGCTGCTGATGGTCGCCTTCGTGGTCGTCTCGCAGCTGAAGATCAACGTCATGAACGCCTATGCGGGCTCGCTCGCCTGGTCGAATTTCTTCTCCCGCCTCACCCACAGCCACCCCGGCCGCGTCGTCTGGCTGGTCTTCAACGTGGTGATCGCGCTTTTGCTGATGGAACTCGGCATTTACCGCCTGCTGGAAGAAACGCTCGGTATCTTCTCCATCATCGCCATGGCGTGGCTCTGTACGATTTCCGCCGATCTCTTCATCAACAAGCCGCTCGGCCTTGCGCCGCCCGGTATCGAATTCAAGCGCGCCCATCTCTACGATATCAATCCGGTCGGCGTCGGCTCCATGGCGCTTTCGGCCACCATCGCGCTGATGGCGCATTTTGGCGCTTTCGGGGCGCTTGCCGCCTCGCTCGCCCCCTATCTGACGCTCATCGTCGCCTTCATCGCCTCGCCCGCCCTCGCCTTCGCCACCAAGGGTAAATTCTACCTTGCCCGCAAGCCGCGCCAGAAATGGCGCGAAGAAAGCGCGATCACCTGCTCGATCTGCGAACACCCGTTCGAACCGGAAGACATGGCGTGGTGCCCGGCCTATGCCGCGCCAATCTGTTCGCTCTGCTGCTCACTGGACAGCCGCTGCCATGACATGTGCAAGCCAAAGGCCAAGCTCAACTATCAGGTCGCGAGTGTCGCCAAAACCTTCCTGCCGAGGCAATTGGTGGCGAAACTCGCCACCCGGCTGGGGCGGTACGGCATGGCGGCGGCGATTGCCGTCACCGCCATCGGCGGCATATTGGCGCTGATCGCCCATCAGGTCGGCACCGCCTCGCCGGCAACGGCGGATGTGGTGAACCGCACCATCCTCATCGTGTTTTTCGTCTTCGCCGTCATTGCCGGCATCGTCTGCTGGTTCCTCGTGCTTGCCCATGACAGCCGCGTTGTGGCGGAAGAGGAATCTTCGCGTCAGAACACATTGCTGCTCAAGGAAATCGCCGCCCACAAGAAGACCGATGCCGCCCTTCAGGACGCCAAGGAAACCGCTGAGGCCGCCAACCGCGCCAAGAGCCGTTACGTGGTAGGCCTCAGCCATGAATTGCGCACGCCGCTCAATGCCGTTCTGGGTTATGCCCAGATCCTCGAGCGCGACGACACCATTCCCCCTCCCCGGCAATCGGCCATAAAAGTCATCCGCCGCTCAGCCGATCACCTGTCGGGCCTGATCGACGGGCTTCTCGATATTTCCAAGATCGAGGCCGGCCGCCTGCAGGTCTATTCCAACGAGATCAATATCCAGGATTTCCTCGACCAGATCGTCGATATGTTCCGCCCGCAGGCGCAGGCCAAGGGGCTGGAATTCCGCCATGAGCGCGCTTTCTCGCTGCCGCAATATGTCCGCACGGATGAAAAGCGGCTGCGCCAGATTCTCGTCAACCTGCTTTCCAACGCCATCAAATTCACCGATGAGGGCGCAGTCACCTTCGATGTCGGTTATCGCAGCCAGGTGGCAAGCTTCACCGTTTCAGATACCGGCCGTGGCATCGCACAGAAGGACCTCGCCCGCATCTACGAACCCTTCCAGCGCGGCGAAGCAGAGAGCGTGCGGCCAATGCCGGGGCTCGGCCTTGGCCTCACCATCACACGGCTCCTGACCAACACACTCGGCGGCGAGATTTCCGTTTCCAGTGAAAAGGATGAGGGTTCCACCTTCCGCGTCCGCCTGATGCTGTCAGCCGTGCACCGGCCAAGCACCGCGCCCGCGCCGGAAAAGACCATCCGCTCCTATTCCGGCCCGCGCCGCACCATCGTCGTGGTTGATGATAATGAGGATCACCGCGAGTTGATGCGGCAGGTGCTCTCGCCGCTGGATTTCGTGGTGCTGACCGCCCAGAGCGGACCGGAATGCCTGACGCTGATCGAAGGCGTGAAACCCGATCTCTTCCTCATCGATATTTCCATGCCCGGCATGAGCGGCTGGCAGCTGGTCACGAAACTGCGCGAAGCCGGCCAGACCGCCCCGCTCATCATGCTCTCAGCCAATATCGGCGACGGGACCGTGGCCAACGGTAATGGAAGTGCGGGCGAGGACAACCACAACGACGCCATCGCCAAGCCGGTCGATATCCGCCACCTGTGCGACAGGCTCGCCGTGCATCTCGGCCTGAAATGGATTTACGAGACGGACATGCCCCCGGAACCCGCTCCGCAGCCGGTTGCACGGATCATCCATCCGGGCGCTATCCATATCAGGGATTTGCAGCAGCTCGGCGAAATCGGCTACATACGCGGCATTGAGGCGAAACTCGCCGATCTCGCCCGCAACACGGAAAACCTGCCCTTCACGCAGGAGCTTGGCACTTATGTGCAGGCTTTCGATCTGGCCGGTTACGCGCATTTTCTCAAGCGTTTTGCGGATAATAACACCATGGGAGACGGCAAGGCATGAGCGGTCAGGCAACAGCGGCTCCGAGAGACATCGTCCTGCTGGTGGATGACAGCCCGGAAGCGCTCGGGTTCCTCACCGACGCGCTGGAACAGTCAGGCTTTTCCGCCCTCATCGCCACCTCGGGACAGGCCGCGCTCAACATTGCTGAACGCATCACGCCCGATATCATCCTGCTCGACGCCGTCATGCCCACCATGGACGGTTTCGAGACCTGCCGCCGCCTGAAGGCCAATGCGGCGGTGGCGCAGGTGCCTGTCATCTTCATGACCGGGCTGACGGAGACCGAACATGTGGTGCGGGCGCTCGAATCCGGCGGTGTCGATTATCTGACCAAGCCGATCAATATTGACGAGCTGCGTGCCCGCATCCGCGTGCACCTTTCCAATGCCCGCTCGGCCCAGAGCGCCCGCGTGGCGCTCGATGCCGCCGGCCGCCATCTGCTCGCCGTGCGCGCCAATGGCGCCATCCACTGGTCCACCCCGCAGGCGACGCGGCTGGTCAATGCCGCAACCGGCCGCGACGACGGGTTGGAGATCGTCGTTGCCCATATTTCCGGCTGGCTCTCGGACAGGGCAACGGTGGATGCCGCCCGCGACACGCCGCTGACGATCACCGAGGCCGGACGGCCTGCCCTGCAGCTCTCCTTCCTCGGCGCAATGGGACCGGACGAATATCTCTTCCGCCTGACCGCCGCCAACGAGAAATCCGACGACCATCTGCTGAAAAGCCATTTCGCCCTGACCACACGGGAATCGGAAGTTCTGTTGTGGATCGCCAAAGGCAAGTCCAACCGTGATATCGGCGATATTCTCGGCCTTTCCGCGAGAACCGTGAACAAACATCTGGAACAGATCTATGTGAAGCTCGGCGTCGAAAACCGCGCTTCCGCCGCGGTCAAGGCGGCGCATGTCCTGCATCAGGGGTGACGACCGCCGTTAATATGCTAAGGTTCGTCCGGCATATATTTTCCGCTTGAGTGCACGCCACCCGCTTATTGGCCGGGCGGCCGCCGCTTGTTTCTTCTCCCCGAGGGGGAGAAGTCCGCGGCAGCGGGATGAGGGGGCGACGGTAGATATATCCGGAGAGCTAGCCCCCTCATCCGACCCTTCGGGCCACCTTCTCCCCTTCGGGGAGAAGAAACAAGCGGCCACCTATCCTCCCCAAAATCCTCTGTTCCACCCTCATCCTCAACACAGGAACAAACACCCATGAACCGTTTCATCATCCTTTCCGGCTGCTCCGGCGGCGGTAAATCCACCCTGCTTGCCGAACTATCCCGGCGCGGTTTCGCCATCGTGGAAGAACCGGGCCGCCGCATCGTCATCGAGGAAACCCGCAATGGCGGCGCGGCCCTGCCCTGGATCGACATGCAGGCTTTCGCCCGCCGGGCCATCGCCATGGCGCTCGAAGACCGGCGCATGGCCCCACCGGAAGGCCTTGTCTTCTTCGACCGCGGCCTGATCGATGCCGCCTCCGCATTACGGCATATAAGCGGCGATGGCTTCATCGATACGCTGCGCCATGCGCACCGTTATAATTCTCTGGTCTTCCTCACCCCACCCTGGCCGGAAATCTACCGCGGCGATGATGAGCGCAAACACGGTTTCGATGCGGCGGTTAAGGAATATGAGCGGCTGGTCCGGGATTATGCCCGGCTGAATTATGAAACAGTGATAGTGCCGAAGGAGCCGGTTTCTGAGCGGGCCGCCATGGTGCTGGAGCGCTTGGCGGACGTCGTCTGAAAAGATGGCCGGCATGACGAAGGTCAGGAGGCTTAACCCGGAAAACAAAAAGCCCGGCATCGCTGCCGGGCTTCGATAAGGCATAAGGGAAAGGCTTAGCTGCCCTGCTGGATGTAGGTGAACTTGCCGTCCGGGCCCTTCTTCCATTCGTACATGACGTAGCCGGGAAGCTTCGGGTCGCCCTTCTCGTCGAAGGAGATTTCGCCGAGTGCGGTCGGGAAGGAGCCTTTCTTCAGGGCTTCGGCAACCTTTTCCGGCTCCACGGAACCGGCGGCCTTCGCGGCGCCTGCAATCGCCTGCATCGCGGCATAGGAGTAGAGCGTGTAGGCTTCCGGGTTGAAGCCGGCGGCCTTGAACTTCTCGACCAACTCCTTGTTTTCCGGGCGCAGTGTCGGATCGGGGCCGAAGGTGTTCAGCGTGCCTTCAACGGCGTCGCCGGCGATGGAGGCAAGTTCGTTCGAAACGATACCGTCGCCCGAAACGAGCTTGGCCTTCAGGCCCTGGTCAGCCGCCTGGCGGATGATCAGGCCGGCTTCCGTGTGCAGGCCGCCCCAGTAGATGATGGAAACGCCGGCTTCCTTCATCTTCGAGATCAGCGCGGAGAAGTCCTTGTCGCCGACGTTGACGCCTTCGTACATGACTTCGGTCACGCCGGCAGCATTGGCAGCCTTCTTGGTTTCATCGGCAAGACCCTGACCATAAGGTGTCTTGTCGTGAATGATCGCGACCTTGGCGTCCTTGAAATGGTCGGCCAGGTACTTGCCGGCGATACCGCCCTGCTGGTCGTCACGGCCGCAGGTACGGAAGGTGTTCCACAGGCCGCGTTCGGTGAAAACAGGGTTGGTCGCGGCAGGCGTGATTTCGAGAATGCCGTTTTCGGCGTAAACTTCAGACGCCGGAATGGAAACACCCGAGTTGAAGTGGCCGACAACGAATTTCACGCCGTCAGCAACGAATTTGTTGGCGACCGAAATACCCTGCTTGGGGTCGGATACGTCGTCGCCCAGCACGATCTTGATTTGCTCGCCATTGATACCGCCGGCGGCATTGATGTCTTTTGCAGCCTGTTCGGCACCCTTCTGGATCTGAGCGCCGAAAGCAGCGTTCGGGCCGGTCAGCGGTGCGCCGACAGCGATCACGACATCGGCCCAGGCCGAACCGCCAAACGCGACCATGGCGGTCAGCGCAACAGCGGAAAGAAGAGACTTCTTCATTACTTTACTCCCAGTTCCTTGGATGGGTTGATTGCAAGGACCTGTTCGATACCCACCTTAACCGAACAGAAACCGTTCCACTCTGACGAGCATTGTGCAGCCGGAAAAATCCGCCTGTCAATCTTTCTTCTTGTAGGAAAATGCCGACGTGCGGTCATAGAGCCAATAGTAGTTATTGACCATCTGGCTTGTCCGGCGCATGCGGAAACCGATGCTGGAAAAGACCAGAAGAAGAACGACGTCAAACACGTAATAGAAGCCGTTGATGAACGGCCCGTTGAAGAGCGCGTAATGCAGAAACCGCATGACGAGCCCCAATGCCAGCGTATAGATTACCACACGCGTATAATCGCCCCAGCCATCGGCCACGGATTTGCCCGTGCGCCATGCCGTCCAGAAACCCAGGAGAACAACCAGTGCGCGCAGAACATAACGCACGCCGTTATCGGTTTCGAAAAAAAGGCCCTGCATCTCTTTCCCCATCAGTGCCGGGCTGAAACACCCTGGCCCTGCCTTGTCTGTCGTCCCGTCGTTTCCCGCCGGGCATTTTATTGTTTGCGTCCCGCCGTCTGACACCAGGGCCCCGGCAGGTTGCGGTTTGCAGTCTTGCGCCGCAAAATTTCCGGCGCAAGTAAAATCTTTCAGTGCCGTCCGCCTTCCAGATAGGCGGCGCGCACCTGCGGATCGGCGAGCAGCTCCCTGCCCGAACCACTCATCGTCACCTTGCCGTTGACCATCACATAGGCACGGTCGGAAAGCTTGAGTGCCGCAAAGGCGTTCTGCTCCACCAGGAAGACGGTGAGCCCCTCTTCCTTGTTCAGCTTCTTGATCGCCTCGAAGATGCCCTTGACGATCAGCGGCGCAAGGCCGAGCGACGGCTCGTCGAGCAGCAGCAGCTTCGGCCGTGCCATCAGCGCGCGGCCGATGGAAAGCATCTGCTGTTCGCCGCCGGAAAGCGTGCCGCCACGCTGACTCTGGCGTTCTTTCAGGCGCGGGAACATCACGAAGATCTTCTCGACGTCTTCCTTGAAATATTTCAGGTTGTCGAGATTGGCGCCCATCTGCAGGTTTTCCAGCACCGTCATGCGCGGGAAAATCCGCCGGCCTTCGGGCGACTGGGCAATACGCTTGCGGGCAATGAGATGCGTCGGCAGCTGGGTGATATCCTCGCCATCGAAGATCACCTGGCCGGCACGGGCCTGCGGGCTGCCGCAGATGGTCATCATCAGCGTCGACTTGCCGGCGCCGTTGGCGCCGATCAGGCTGACGATTTCACCCTTGTTGACTTCGACATCGACACCGGCCAGAGCCCGGATATTGCCATAATAGGTTTCGACACCCTGGACTTTCAGAAGCGGTTCACCGGACATCAGGCCGCTCCTCCGTCGAGTTCTTCCGCAATCACGTCTTCCACTTCATCATCCTCGACACCCAGATAGGCGGCGATGACCTTCGGGTCGTTCTTCACATGGTCCGGCGAACCATCGGAAATTTTCTGGCCATATTCCAGAACCACCACGTGGTCGGAAATCTGCATCACCACGGACATGTCGTGCTCGATGAGAAGCAGCGACGTGCCTTCGTCGCGGATGCCGCGCAGCAGCGTGTTGAGCGCAAGCGATTCCTTCGGATTGAGACCGGCAGCCGGTTCATCGAGGCACAGAAGTTCCGGCCCCGTGCACATGGCGCGGGCGATTTCCAGACGGCGCTGGGCGCCATAGGGCAGATCGCCGGCAGGGTCATCGGCCCGGTCTACCAGATCGGCCTTTTCCAGCCAGTACTTGGCCTTCTCGATCGAGCTGTTGACCGCTCTTTTATAGGCGGGCAGGCCGAGAAGACCGAGAATGGTGTAACCCGAAGCCTTCATCAGCGCATTGTGCTGCGCCACCAGCAGGTTTTCCAGAACAGTCAGGCCTGAAAACAGGCGGATGTTCTGGAAGGTGCGCGCGACCTTTGCCTTCTTGGTAATTTCAAAATCCGGCAGGCGCTCGAGAAGGTGCGCCTCGCCATTCTGCTGGCGCATGGTGATCATGCCCATCGTCGGCTTGTAGAAGCCGGTGATGCAGTTGAAGACCGTGGTCTTGCCTGCGCCGTTGGGGCCGATCAATGCGGTGATCTCGCCGCGCTTCGCCTCGAAGGAGAAGTCGTTGATGGCCATCAGGCCGCCGAACTTCATCGAGAGATGTTCGACCTTGAGGATCGTATCATTTGTCATTGTTGTCGTTCCGGAAGCCATCAACCGTGACCTTCCTTGGTAAAGCTGCCGGAGACGGCCTTGCGTTCCTTAAGGAAGGCCGTGGGTTCACGCGAGCCGACGAAGCCGCGCGGCTTGAACAGCATGACGATGACCATGGCAAGACCGAAGAGCAGCATACGGTAAAGTTCCGGCGTGAAATCCGGCCCGAAGACATGCTTCAGGAACTCCATTTCGCGCAGAAGCTCGGTGCCGCCGACCATGACGAGCGCCGCAATGGCGATACCAGTGAGCGAGCCCATGCCGCCGAGAACGACGATGGCGAGAATGACGGCCGATTCCAGGAACACGAAGCTTTCCGGCGACACGAAACCCTGACGCGCGGCAAAGAAGGAGCCGGCAAAACCACCGAACATCGCGCCCGTGGCAAAGGCGGTGAGCTTGGTGATGACGGTATCGATGCCGAGCGAACGGCAGGCGATTTCATCTTCACGCAGCGCTTCCCAGGCACGGCCGATCGGCATGCGGCGCAGCTTGATGGTGACGTAAGCCGTCAGCATGCAAAGCAGCAGGATCACGTAGAACAGGAAAATCTTGTAATAGGCCGACGACATCGACAGGCCGAAGGCCTTGGCAAAGTTGTTGGACGCACCGACATCGAAGGACCAGATGCCGAAGACGGAAGCCTTGGCGATGCCGGAAATACCGAAGGTGCCCTTGGTGACGGCCGTCCAGTTCAACAGCACCAGACGGATGATTTCACCGAAGGCGAGTGTGACGATCGCCAGATAGTCGCCGCGAAGACGAAGCACCGGGAAACCAAGGATGACGCCCCAGAAGCCGGCAAGAATGCCGGCAACCGGCAGCAGCACCCAGAAAGACAGGCCGAACTGGCTGGATAGCAGCGCGTAGGAATAGGCGCCCACCGCATAAAAGGCCACATAGCCGAGATCGAGCAGGCCGGCGAGACCGACGACGATATTGAGGCCCCAGGCCAGCATCACATAGATCAGGATCTGGATGCCGAAATTGTCGACGAATTTCAGCGAACCCTGAAAACCGAACAACTGCACGGCGATGACGGGATAAAGCAGCAGCAAAACCAGCGCGAATTTCAGGAAGTGCTTGTGGAAAAAGCCTTTTTCTTCGGAGATTTCCAGCACGCCGCTCTTGGCCTTGGAGATCTTGCGCCGATCCAGCGACGGCTTGATGAAACCGACCACAAGAAAGCGGCCAACGGCGGCAACGGCGACGAAGATCGCCAGCAGCCCCCAGCGGGTGCCCCAGATCAGCTGGTTGTTGATGTCCTGATAGGTGATGATGCCGATATAGAGGATGAACATGCCGAACGAGATGACGCCGGCAATCAGCCCCTCCTTCACGGCCGTCGCCATCAGGCTCGGGCTGGAAGCGGCATTTTCGGAAGCGATATTGGTCATGGGATCACACCTTCTCGACTTCCGGACGACCGAGAATACCGGTCGGCTTGAAGATCAGCACGAATGCCAGGATGCCGAATGCCGCGACATCCTTGTAGGCGATGGAGAAATAGGCCGACCACAGCGATTCGATGAGACCGATCAGGAGGCCGCCGAGAACGGCGCCCGGAAGCGAGCCGATGCCGCCGAGAACGGCCGCGGTGAAGGCCTTGACGCCGGGCACGAAGCCGTCGCTGAACGAGGCAACACCATAATACATCAGATACATGGTGCCCGCGACCGCAGCCAGCGCCGCACCCATGATGAAGGTGATGGAGATCGTCTTGTCGACATCAACGCCCAGAAGGGCGGCCATCTTGCGGTCCTGTTCGGTGGCGCGCTGCGCCCGGCCGAGCGGGGTCTTGTTGACGATATACCAGAAGGCGAAAAGCAGCACCGAGGTAACGACCATGATGATCAGCTGCTTCAGCGACACGGTGATGGCGCCGAAATGATAGCTTTCCGTCACCATTGATGGGATCGGCTTGTTGCGCGGTCCCTGCGTGACCTGAATGAAGTTGGACAGCGCGATCGACATGCCGATGGCAGTGATCAGCGGCGCAAGACGGAACGAACCTCTGAGCGGGCGGTAGGCGACGCGCTCGATCACCCAGTTCCACAGGCCGGTCATCAGCATGGCGACGATCATCATCAAAAGCAGAAGAAGCGCCACCGGAATGCCGGCGAAAAACGATGTTGCAATCAGAAAAACGATCAGCGCGGCAAAGCCGCCAAGCATGAAAATATCGCCATGGGCGAAGTTGATCATGCCGATAATGCCATAAACCATCGTGTAGCCGATAGCGATGAGGCCATAGATCGATCCAAGAGTCAGCCCGTTAATGAGCTGCTGGATAAAATACTCCATGTCTTTCCCCCGGGTATGGCCTCAAATGGGCCACGCCTCGTTATGTTAATTATAGGGAAGCCTTTATAAGTCGACCCCCACTACCAAAATGCATATCGTGTTCGCTAAAAATGTGAAGTCAAAAACGGGCGATCCTGCACAAAATTTGGAATTTCCACATGGACTGCCGCTTTCCCGGTCAAAAGAGCCATGATTTTGGCAGGAAGTGCTAAAAAAATGACGTCCGGATGCTTATTTTAGCATTGTCTGATGCCATTATTTGACGGGCAGCGGGCAAAGGAGTAGCGAAGAACGAAATGGCAAAACCCCGTTACGGGATGCCCCCGTCGCCGGATGGCTGTGGCAGAGAGATGATCGACATATTGACAAAAGCGGCGCTGGACGCCGGACAGGCGATCATGGCGGTTCACCGCGCTGGCCCGCATGTGTCCTACAAGGATGACTGCTCGCCGGTGACCGAAGCCGATCAGCGCGCCGAGACGATCATTCTCGAGGCGCTGGCCGCGCATTTCCCTCAAATCCCCGTGGTTGCCGAAGAGGCCGTGTCGAACGGCATCCTGCCGGAAACCGGGACTGAGTTCTTTCTCGTCGATCCGCTTGACGGCACCAAGGAATTCATTTCCGGCAAGGACGATTTCACCGTCAATATCGCGCTCATCCGCAACGGCGTGCCGGTGGCCGGCGTGGTCTACGCCCCCTGCCGCGGGCAGGCATGGACGGGCAAGGACAACGCCGCCGAAAAGCTCGCAATATCAGGCGACGGCGCGATCCTGTCGCGCCACCCCATCCGGGCCCGCCGACGCGGCGCTTCGCCTGTGGCGCTGATCAGCCGTTCGCATTGCACCGCCAAAACGGAAGCCTTCGTGGCCGAACACGGGCTGAAGGACTGTATCTCGGTCGGTTCCTCGCTGAAATTCTGCATGCTGGCGGAGGGTGCCGCCGATATCTACCCCCGCTTCAGCCGCACCATGATGTGGGACACGGCCGCTGGCGACGCCGTGCTGCGTGCCGCTGGCGGCCGCACGCTCGATTGCGAAGGCCGGCTGCTCGCCTATGCGGTGAGGGGCGAAGGCGAGGATGCGCTGGCCAATCCGGATTTTATTGCCGAAGGGGCGATGGCGGTGGAGATCGGCGGGTAGTACTCGCATGCAGTGTGCTGTGGTTCTTTGCGACGCTTGGCATTGATAGAGTTGGCGTATGCGGCTTTACCCCCCTCTGCCCTGCCGGGCATCTCCCCCACAGGTGGGGAGATCGGCAAGGCGCGCTTTCACCACTCCATCCTCAGACATCGAGATAGCCGAGACATCGCCGCGAGTCGATCTCCCCCCTTGTGGGGGAGATGTCCGGCAGGACAGAGGGGGGTAAAGCGGGCAAACGCCGAAGCCCCAAGACACGCCTATTCCAGCGCCCCAAAAAATAATTCCTTCCCCCTCATCCCCACCCCCCGCCACCGCATCACAATGC
>NZ_JAPYZZ010000020.1 GCF_027460065.1 Martinezella rhizogenes | reverse complement strand
CCAACGCCACATCCAGACGGTCCTTGGAAACATCGATGCCAACAATATTATCCATCTTATCCCATCCTTGCCTAATCGGGCTTCGCACACGCAAGCGGCCCCGGCGACTGTTCGGGTTCGATGAAAAGGCGGATGGAGACCCTGGCTCATTCACGGGATCAATGTCCCCAGGGGGGATCGGTCTTCCATCCACAACCGCACGAGCGACAATATCACAGTGCGACGAAATCAAGTTACAAGGGTGGAGGGAGCCGTGGTGGAAGACGTCTTTCTGTCGTGCACTGGTCAATTTTACCGACCTTCTACGACAGCACATAGGTCCCCGGCGCATCGCCGAGTACGGGCCGCTTGCCATCTTTCGGCCTGCGCGCTTTCACCTTCTCGGCACTCTGGCTTTCGACCCAGTTCTGCCAATGCACCCACCAGGAACCCTTGTGGGCCGTGGCGGCGGCCTGCCAGACATCGAAGTCTCCTGATGGTGACGGGCCTGTCCAATATTGGTATTTCTCTAGCTGCGGCGGATTGACGACGCCGGCGATGTGGCCGGACGCGCCGAGCACGAATTCCACCGGCCCGCCGAACAGCGCAGCTCCCGTGAAGACCGATTTGGCCGGCGCGATATGGTCGTCGCGGGTGGCGAGATCATAGATTGGTATCGTGATATCGCCGAGATTGATGCGCTTGCCGGCAACGCGCATCAGCCCGCGGGCGAGATTGTTCTCGAGATAACAATTGCGTAGATAGAAGGAATGGCTGGCGGCGGTCACCCGCGTCGAATCGGAATTCCAGTAGAGCAGGTCGAAGGGCAGGGGCTCGGTGCCGCGCAGATAATTATCCACCACATAGGGCCAGATGAGATCGGATGCCCGCAGCATGTTGAAGACGGTGGCCATGATTGAGCCATCGAGATAACCGACCGCCCGCATGTGCTTGTCCAGAGCCGCCAGCTGGCCTTCGTCGATGAAGACCTTGAGATCGCCGGCATGGATGAAATCGGTCTGGGCGGCGAGCAGCGTGGCGCTGCGGATACGCTCATTGCCCTCCTGCGCATGCAGCGCCAACGCTGACGACAAAAGCGTGCCGCCGACGCAATAACCGATGGCATTGATGTCCTTCTCGCCGGTCCGCTCCTCGATGGTGTCGAGCGCGAAATCGATGCCTTCGCTGATATAATCGTCCCATCCCTTGTCGGCGAGGCGCGCATCCGGGTTGATCCAGGAGACCATGAACACGCTGTGGCCCTGTTCAAGGCACCAGCCGACAAAGGATTTCTGCGGGTTGAGATCGAGGATGTAGAATTTGTTGATCCACGGCGGCACGATCAGCAGCGGCCGTTTAAAGACCTTTTCCGTTGTCGGCGCATAATGGATGATTTCGCAGAGCGGGCTTTTTGCCACCACCTTGCCTGGTGTGACGGCGATATTCTGGCCGATGACGAATTTGCTATAATCGGTCTGGCGCAGTTTCAGATGGCCATTGCCGGCCGCGACATCCTCCGCGAGCTGGGCCATGCCCTTGACGAGATTGGCGCCGCTGGAGGCGACCGTTTCGCGGAAGACCTGCGGGTTGGTGAAGACGAAATTGGCCGGCGAAAGCGCTTCCGTCACCTGCCGCATGTAAAACAGCGCCTTGGTGCGGGTGTGCTCATCCAGCCCATCCGCTTCGGTCACCATTCGGTCGGCGAAACCGACGGTGGTCTGGTAGGCTTTCAGGAGGAAATCGAAAAACGGATTGTCCTGCCAGTCGGCATCGGCGAAACGCTTGCTTCTGCGCTGTGCGTGGCCGCTTTCGGCCGCATTCTCCGGGGGCGAATCGGTATCGCCGGAAAATTGCGCCAGCGATTTCGCCCAGAGATCGTAATAGCTGGAGAGAAGATGGGTCTGCGCTTCCAGCGACCGCTTCGGTTCGGCCATCCAGTACTCGGCGACATCGGAGAGCGTCTTGACCAGATCGGTCACCGGATCGGCGTTTGCCTGGGGAATTTCACCGCGTTCGCGCGGCGCCAGCCATTCGGAGGCGGCTTTGCCAAGATTTTCCAGCGCTCGGGCGATGTTGATCGCGAAGGTTTCAGGATCGCGGATCAGGTAGGCCTCGGCGGAACTGGCGTCGAAGCCGGGCATTTTGTCGCCCTTTTTCTTCTGCCCGCCGTCAACACCTGCCATGCATGATCCTCCACCAAATTTGTGTTTGCACATTCTGCATGAAAACGAATACAAGTTCCACCAGCAAGGGGAGGCGCGCAAGGCGCCGAACCGCGGTCGAATTCGATATCGGCGGATATCCTTACAGGCGGAACATGACGATGGGCAAGCAGATGGGCACATTCGGAACATATGCGGAAAATGCCGCGAGAATCGCTGTGCTTTCGCTCTCCGGCGCCATGCTCGCCACTACGCTTGCAGCCTGCAAGGCCCCGGAGCCGATCGTCGCGCCCGCCCATATGCGCCGCCCGACCACGGAAATCGTCGGTCCGCGCCCCGTCAGCGACACCGCGGTCAGCCAGAAGCGCGATACCGGCACCTATCCGACCTTCTCCCAGCCGTTGACGGCCGCAGGCAGCCAGATGGGCGATGAAGAGGCCTCCAAGATGGAGAAAAGCCTTTCGAACCTCGGTGCGGCACGGCGCAACGGCCAGATTTCGGAAGCCGAATACAAACGCCGGGTGGCCGAGCTACGCGCGCTTGCCGAAAACCAGAAGCCGGTTGCGACGCCCGCTGCTTCGCAGTGAGATTATGCCGGGCATTTGACGCGGTTCACTGGACTGCTCTTTAACGTCTTCACATATCCCCCATAGAATCGTTCCATATGAGCCAAAGGCTGCATATGAAGCGAGCGATTACCGCTTGTTTCTTCTCCCCGAGGGGAGAAGGTCGCGGCAGCGGGATGAGGGGGCGAGTGTAGTGATAAACCGCGAGCTTGCCCCCTCATCCGACCCTTCGGGCCACCTTCTCCCCGGCGGGGAGAAGAAACTTGTGGCGATGCCGAGCCTTCCGTAATGACATTAGAGGCTGACGGGGCGTGCCGTCCGGCAATCCTAACCCCTTCTTTACCCTGCCTCTGAACCATCCGCTTACCCAAGATGTTAAGCAGATGGAGGCGGTTTGCCGCTTAGGATGCAACCATAACAAACAGGCCGCTGAAACAGCGGGGCACGGGGTGAAATATCATGAAATGCATCGCCGCTTTGCTGGTTCTCGCCAGTTTTGCGCTCGCACCCGCTCAGGCGCGGGCGCCACATATCAATTTTGGAGTTCCCGCGCTTCAGGGGCGGTAACAGGGCAAATTTCGTCAGTCGTTACCGGCGGCTTCGCTCAGAAGGTCGAGGTCCGGCACCGTGATATGGCGGTTGTTCTCGATGCGGATAATACCTTCCTTGCGCAGCTTGGTCATTTGCCGGCTAACTGTCTCGATGGTGAGACCGAGGAAATCCGCGATATCGGCGCGGGAAAGCGGCAGGTCAAAGCAGGATTTGTCGTCATTTTCCGGGTCGATATGGGTGGCGATCATATAAAGGAAGCTGGCAACCTTTTCCTGCGCCGATTTGCGGCCCAGCGTCAGCATCCAGTCGCGTGCCTCGTCGAGTTCCTTCAGTGACTGGCTGTGCAGCTTGCGTTCCATATCGGGCACTTCGGAGACCATGCGGTCGACGACGCGGCGCGGAAAAAGGCAAATCTCCACATCGGTCGCTGCTTCCGCCGTCATCTTGCTTTCCGCCATGAACGGGCGTCCAAGAAAATCCGGTGCGAATTGCAGGCCGACGATCTGCTGGCGGCCATCCGACATCATTTTCGAAAGCTTCACCACGCCATTGAGGATGTTGCCATAGGAGGTGACGAGCTCACCCTGGCCCAGCAGCTCATTGCCGGCTTCCAGCTTTTTGCGGCTGGAGTGACGGTTCAGGTCGCAGAGCTGCTGCGGCGTCAACGTGCTGCAAAGTCCGCCGTGACGCGCCTCGCAGGAGCGGCATACGACGGGATATTCCGAATTGTGGATGGTCTTCTGCAGCGTGTCCATAAGCCTTTTCCAATGCTGGCTTTTCGGGACGAAATGCGACCGTGGGTATCAAATACGGTCTCTTTAAGGGCTTGCGCCATGTAGCCGTCGTCCCCGCGTCTACTTTAGCAAGAACTTATGGCGCAATTTGATTGAAGTCAAAGTTGCAAACTGTCGCAGCCGTTACTGAGAGGAAGGAAATCGACATTTTCTTGATAAAAGGCAAATCCGGTGATGAATACGGAACTTCTTCGCAAATATTCGGGTGCAGTGCCACGTTACACAAGCTATCCGACCGCGCCGCATTTCCACGAGGGAATCGATAACGACACTTATCGGCAGTGGCTGGGTGCGCTCAACCACAGGAACCGGATATCGCTTTACCTGCACATTCCCTATTGCGACCGTCTGTGCTGGTTCTGTGCCTGTCACACCAAACACACGCTGAGATACGAGCCGATTGCCGTTTATCTGGAGGCACTTAAGCAGGAGATTGCAACGATCGGCGCGCTTGTTTCACCTGACGCGGTTGTGAGTGCCGTGCATTTTGGCGGTGGTTCTCCCACCATGCTGAAGCCGGAGGATATGGTCAGCCTGATGGACTGTCTGCGGCGGCATTTCACCTTCGGGCTGGACCCGGAAATCAGCGTGGAGATGGACCCGAACGATCTGGATGACAGCCGCTACGATGCGCTTGCCGCCGTCGGCATGTCGCGGGCGAGCCTCGGCGTGCAGGACTTCGATGACAAAGTGCAAAAAACCATCAACCGTATTCAGTCTTTCGAACAGACGAAATCCGTCGTTGATGCGGTGCGCGCGAGGGGTGTTCACTCGGTCAATTGCGACATTCTTTATGGCCTGCCGTTCCAGACCTGCGAGACGCTGAAGAAGACGGTTGATCAGATCGTCTCGCTCGATCCGGACCGGGTAGCGCTTTTTGGTTATGCCCATGTGCCGTGGATGAAAAAACACCAGTCGCTGATCCCCGAACACGCGCTGCCTGATATTGCCGAGCGTTATCGCCAGATGACGATGGCAGGCGAGATGCTGAAGCAGGCAGGATATCGTGCAGTCGGCATCGACCACTTTGCCAAGCCGGCAGATACATTGTGTCAGGCCGTCGAGGCCCGTGCCCTGCGGCGGAATTTCCAGGGCTACACCACCGATACGGCCGATGCGCTGATCGGGCTTGGCGCTTCTTCGATAGGTAGGCTGCCGCAGGGTTATGTGCAGAACATGGTGGCAACAGGAGAATATCAGCGCATAGTGGGCGAGGGTGGGCTTGCCGTGGTCAAGGGAATAGAACTGTCGCAAGAGGATCAGGTGCGCTCGCATGTCATTGAGCGGCTGATGTGTGATTTCGCGCTCGACTTTGCGGATATCGACCAGCGTTTCGGCAAAGCGAGCCATTCCGTGCGAACGCAGGCGCAGCAATTCGCTGCCGGCAACAGCGACGGTGTGGTGCGTATGGAGGCCGGTATTTTTGCCGTCACGGAGAGGGGGAAACCCTTCGTCCGTAATATAGCGGCAATCTTCGACACCTATCTCGGCAATGGACGCGGCCGGCATTCGGTTGCTGTTTAGGCAACAGTTTTAGGGCAAATTTCAAAGTTACGTCACGAAACCATTGGCTTTTTTGTGCGACTTGCCTATGTGGTGCGTCAGACAGGATAATTCATACGAACGACAATAAGGATTATGGGCGTGACAGCTACATTCGACAAGGTTGCCGACATTATCGCCGAAACCAGCGAAATCGACCGCGAAACCATTACGCCGGAGAGCCACACGATCGACGATCTGGGCATCGACAGCCTCGACTTTCTTGATATCGTTTTTGCGATCGACAAGGAATTCGGCATCAAGATTCCGCTCGAGCAGTGGACGCAGGAAGTCAACGAAGGCAAAGTTTCCACCGAAGAGTACTTCGTGCTGAAGAACCTCTGTGCCAAGATCGACGAATTGCGCGCAGCCAAGGGCTGATGTGACAATGCCCGCGTCAAGCGGGCATTTCTTTTTCTGGACCCGGCCTTGTTGGGCGGGTCACAACCGACCAGAAACGGGCCGGACGGATGCTGCTTGAATATTTTCAGATGATCGACAAGGTCGAAGCCGTGGACATGGCGACGCGCACGTTGAAGGCGCAGTCCGTCGTTCCCGACAAGAGCCCGGTTTTCGAAGGCCACTTTCCCGGCATGCCGTTGGTTCCGGGTGTCCTCCTGATCGAGACCATGGCGCAGGCTTCAGGCATGCTGGTTCTGGCATTCAGCGATTTTGCCTCCATGCCGTTCCTGATGTCGGTCGATGGCGCCAAGATGCGCACCTTCGTTGAGCCCGGCGCGGTTCTCGACATCGAGGCCGTGCTGGAGCATGACGGTTCGGGCTTTGCGGTCACCAAGGCGAAGATTACCTGCGATGGCAAGAAGGTCTGCGATGCGCAGCTGAAACTGCGCACTATGCCGTTCAGTGAAATTCCGCTCGGTCCCATCGTCAAGAAGCGGGCCGAAGAAGTCGGCCTGATGGCGGCCATTGCCGCGGATGCGCAAAAATAAGCGCTTCCGCCCGTTTCGAAAGAGGGCGTTTTTCCCGTCGGCCCGGTTTCGATGCATGAAAATCGTGGGCTGGCGATGGCCGAACGGGCCTTCACCATTGCCAATCCGCACCGCGCGCTTTATTCCGCAACGCATGAAGTGGTTGTTCGCAACCGCTGTTGGATAGCCGTGACCGTTTCGGCGGGGCCGGCTGCAAAGGATGACAGACGATGAAATCTGACAATGATGTGGTGATAACAGGGGTCGGCATCGTGACCTGTCACGGCGTCGGCAGCCAGGCGCATGTGGCGCTTCTTTCTGGAGCAGCCGCGCCGGCGACGATTGTCGAGACCGAAAAATTCAAACCCTATCCGGTCCATCCCATGCCTGAGATCGACTGGTCCGCGCAGATCGCCAAGCGCGGTGACCAGCGCCAGATGGAAAACTGGCAGCGGCTCGGCGTGTTCGCCGCCGGCCTCGCACTCGATGATGCCGGGCTGAAGGAAGATACCGAAGCTTGCGCCACCATGGACATGATTGTTGCTGCCGGCGGCGGCGAGCGCGACATCAATGTCGATACGCTGATTGTCGATGAGGCGCTGAAGCGCAATGACCGTGAAAAGCTGCTGAACGAGAAGCTGACCACGGAACTGCGCCCGACGCTGTTTCTCGCCCAGCTTTCCAACCTGATGGCCGGCAATATCTCCATCGTGCACAAGGTCACCGGGTCTTCCCGCACCTTCATGGGTGAGGAAGCGGCAGGTATCTCCGCCGTCGAAACCGCGTTCCACCGCATTCGTTCCGGCGAATCGAGCCACGCGCTTGTGGGCGGTGCCTTCTCGGCTGAACGTCCCGACATGATCCTGCTGTTCGAAGCCATCGGCGCACATGCGCAGGGCGGCTGGCAGCCGCTTTGGTCGCGTGGCGACCAGGATGGCGGCGGCATGATTTCCGGTTCGCTTGGCGCATTCCTCGTGCTGGAATCGCGCAAGCACGCCAGCGCGCGCGGCGCGCGCATCTATGCCCGCATCGACGCCATTGAGGGCGACCGTGGCAGCCGCGATGACGGTAAGATGGAAAAGCGCATGGAGCGGCTGCTTGCGCCTGCAAAGGACAGCGCTGCGACCGTCGTATTTTCCGGCGCGAGCGGTTATGACGAGGTGACAGCCCGCGAGAAGGATATTCTCGAAAAGGCGCTGCCAAATTCGGTCATTCGTGGTTTCGGCGGTGTCACCGGTCATGGACTTGAGGCGCAGTTTCCGCTCGGGCTGGCTCTGGCGGCGCTGACGCTTGAAAGCGGCGCGAAGGTTCCTACCTTCGACGCGGCTGCCGAAAAGCAGATGGGCGAGGCGGCCACGGAGGCCGTCGTCACCACCGTCGGCCATGTGCGCGGCGAAGGTGTCGCCGTCCTGTCCCGTGACGTGTGAGGAGAAAAGACCATGACCAATTTTAAGGATCATCTCGGTCGCCCGATCGTTGCCGTGACCGGCATGGGCATCATCACCTCGCTCGGTCAGGGACTTGCCGATAACTGGGCGGCGCTGACATCAGGCAAGTCGGGTATTCACAAGATCACCCGCTTCCCGACCGAGGGTCTTTCGACCCGGATCAGCGGCACGGTCGATTTCATCGATATCCCGGTTCCGAACTCCGTCGAGCGCTCCTATGCCTTCGCCCGCGAAACCACCATCGAGGCGCTGGCGCAGGCCGGTATATCCGGTGATTTCGATGGACCGCTGTTTCTCGCAGCACCGCCGATCGAGCCTGAATGGAGCGCCCGTTTCGAGCTTGCCGACCGGTCTCCGCCAGCCGCAAAGCCTGGTGACGCCTATGAACGGTTCATGACGGCGTTGCGCCAGCGTCCCGATCCGGCATTCCAGGAAGCCGCATTGTTCGGCGCGATTTCCGAACGTCTTTCCGACCGTTTTGGCACGCGCGGTTTGCCAGTCACTCTGTCCACTGCCTGTGCTTCGGGTGCGACTGCGATCCAGCTCGGCGTTGAGGCGATCCGCCAGGGCCGCACCGAACGCGCGCTGACGGTTGCGACCGACGGTTCTGTCAGCGCCGAGGCGCTGATCCGCTTCTCGCTGCTCTCGGCGCTTTCGACCCAGAACGACCCGCCGGAAAAGGCCTCCAAGCCGTTCAGCAAGGATCGCGACGGTTTCGTGATCGCCGAAGGTGCCGCAACGCTGGTGCTGGAATCGCTCGAAGCCGCTGTCGCCCGTGGTGCCAAGGTTCTCGGTATCATCAAGGGTGCCGGCGAAAAGGCTGACAGCTTCCACCGCACGCGGTCTTCGCCCGATGGCGGCCCGGCGATTGCGACGATCCGTGCGGCACTGGCCGATGCGGGCGTGGCCGAAAGCGACATCGGCTATATCAACGCGCACGGCACCTCGACGCCTGAGAACGACAAGATGGAATATGGCTCGATGCTGGCCGTCTTCGGTGAAGGCCTGAAGAATATTCCGCTGTCGTCCAACAAGTCGATGATCGGCCATACGCTGACGGCAGCCGGCGCGGTGGAAGCGGTTTTCTCGCTGCAGACGATGCTGACCGGCACCCTGCCGCCGACGATCAACTACAATAATCCCGATCCGACCATCACGCTCGACGTGGTGCCGAATGTGAAGCGGGATGCGCAGGTGGGTGCGGTTCTCTCCAACTCCTTCGGGTTTGGCGGGCAGAATGCAAGCCTTGTCATGACGCGGGAACCGGCTTAACCGGTTCCGCTAAACAGGAGCGTTTCCAAAAGCACTGCGGAAGCGCTCTCGTCTCTTTGATTACGCATTCCAGCCGCAAAACCGTTACAGAGTTTTGCTGGAATGATTTTTAGATAACGCCCTCGGGCGAAGGACTGAAATATGCGCGCTCTTCAACTCGTGGATGACCGGAAGCTCGAAAAAGTGGACCTGCCTGAACCCGATGCTCCGGGCCCGGGCGAGGTGACGCTGCGCGTCAAGGCCGTGGCGCTCAACCACATCGACGTTTGGGGCTGGCGCGGCATGGCTTTCGCCAAGCGCAAGATGCCGCTCACCATCGGTGCGGAAGCCTCCGGCGTGGTCGAGGCCATCGGTCCCGGCGTTTCGAATGTGCTGCCCGGTCAGCTGGTCTCGGTTTACGGCGCGCGCACCTGCGGGCTCTGCAAGCCCTGCCGTGAAGGCCGTGACAATCTGTGCGAACATGTTCAGGGCGTCCATGGTTTCCATCTCGATGGTTTCGCGCAGGAAAAGATCAATATTCCCGCCCGCCAGCTCGTGCCGGCACCCCATGGAATTGATGCGGTTGCCGCGGCGCTTGCGCCGGTGACCTTCGGCACCGTCGAGCACATGCTGTTCGACAATGCCAAGCTCGAGCCCGGCGAAACCATCCTCATCCATGCCGGCGGTTCCGGTATCGGCACGGCGGCGATCCAGCTTGCCAAGAAGATGGGCTGCACCGTCATCACCACGGTCGGTTCCGACGACAAGATCGAACGGGCGAAGGCGCTCGGGGCCGATCATGTCATCAACTACCGGACCGACCGTTTTGAAGGCGTCGTGCGCAAGCTGACGAAAAAGAAGGGTGTCGATGTCGTGTTCGAGCACGTCGGCAAGGACACCTTCGTCGCCTCGATGTTCTCGCTGAAGCGCGGTGGCCGTCTTGTCACCTGCGGCTCCACCTCGGGCGTTTCCACCGAAATCAATCTGATGATGCTGTTCCAGCAGCAGCTGAAGCTGCTCGGCTCCTTCGGCTGCCGCATGGAAAACATGGCCAATGCCATGCAGAAGATGGCGCGCGGCATCGTTCATCCCGTCATCGACACGGAAGTCACCTTCGACGATATCGACCGGGCGCTGGAGCGCATGGAAACGCGCCAGGTGTTCGGCAAAATCGTTCTGCGGATGGATTGACCCCCTTGAAATTATTCCTGACGCGGATCGTCCTGAAACTGGACCACTTCCGGCAGTGGCTGATCGCGACATTCGCTTTCGGCCTTCTCAATCTGCTGAAGCTTTTTCCTGCCGATGCGGGCATTCGCGCCACGGACCGGCTGGCGCGCTTGATAGGGCCGAAAACCGGCCGCCACAAGCTGATGCTTTACAATCTGGCCCGCGCCTTTCCGGAAAAATCCGAGGAAGAGCGGCTGGAGATTGCCATGGACAGCTGGGCCAATATGGGCCGGCTTGCGGCGGAATATGTGTTTCTCGACCGGCTGTTCGATTTCGACCCGGAAAAAAACGAACCCGGTCGCATCGAAGTCGAGGGTATCCCGACCTTTCTCGAATTGCGCGACAATCCGCGGCCCTTCATCGTCTTTACCGCTCATAGCGGCAATTTCGAGCTGCTGCCGGTGGCCGGCTCGGCCTTCGGTCTTGATGTAACGGTGCTGTTCCGGCCGCCGAACAATCCCTACGTGGCCGACAAGGTGTTCAATTTCCGCAAGGAACGCATGGGCAATCTCGTGCCTTCGCATGCCGGCTCCTCCTTCGCGCTGGCGCGGCAGCTGGAAAAGGGCGGCGGTGTGGGTGTGCTTGTCGACCAGAAGTTCGGCAAGGGGCTGACGACTAAGTTCTTCGGGCTTGAGGTCCGTACCAATCCGCTTCTGGCCAAGCTGGTGCGGCAGTTTAATTGCGATGTCTATCCCGCCCGCTGCATACGCCTTCCGGACAATCGCTACAGGCTGGAGATTGAGCCAAAGGTTGAAATCCCGCGGGATCAGAAGGGCAATGTCGATATTCAGGCGACGGCGCAGCTTCTGAACGACAAGGTGGAAAGCTGGGTGCGAGAATATCCTGGCCAATGGCTTTGGTATCATGATCGCTGGGACGTGAAGCACCAGATCTGAAGCGACTGCCGGGCGGCCGGATTTTTTTGCGATTTCACAAGAATAGACCGCGAATTCGTGCATTTCGGTATTTTTTCATATTGGTGGAACCTCATTTCTCGTTCATGGATTATCGAAATTGAAAAAATAGCGGTGGCTGTGATATTTTGAACATCAATCCTCACGGCGTTCCTGCGTTTTGTTACGTCATTTTTAAGCGCGCAGACGCTATAAACAGGGGCAATGGGTTAATCCGTTCGCATTGGGAGCGGGGCATATGCCCGTTCAGGGAGAGTTGGGTTGAAAGATTTGATTGAGCTGTTCTGGCTGCGTTATACGGAACTGCAATCTGCCGTTGGTAAGAACGAAGCCGACAAGATTGCCGTGCTGGAGCGTGAACTGGAACAACTCCTCGAGCGGATTGTTGGACGCAAAACCGAAAGTTCCGAAGATATTCGCGAGCAGTTCCGTTTTGCCATCGATCTCCTCAATCATGAGGCGGAAGATCTCGGCTGCGTGCAGCGCAACTCCGAGCTGCTGCGCACTCTGGTCGATCGCTATGTCGGTATGCCGTTAAAGGCAAAGGTCGTCGGTGACGAGGATGAGGATACGCTGGCGTGGCATCACCGTCATCTGATCCTCGATGAGGACATGCTCAACGATCTGGACGAGCCTGTCGTGATCGTGTCTCCCGGTTACCGTGTTTCCTTCGCCAATGCGCTCGATGCATTTCAGCGCAATGCGCCGGAAGGGCTGATCGGCTGCCACATCGCCGAGCTTGTCGGCGTTCACCGTTTCCAGAACAGTCTCAGGGAAAAGCTCGACAATTGCTTCAAGGGCGATACGTCGAAATATACCTATGCGGAAGATCAGAACGGCCGCACGGTCGTCAAGTCGCTGGAAATGTCGCCCTGCTACTCCTCCGCCTACAAGCTCGTGGGCGCGATGGTGGTGATCCGCGAAATCGCCGATCGCAGGCGCCGCGCCGCAGGCTGAGGCAGCGGGCGCCTGTCCGTTGCCTGACGGGAAAAGGCGCTGCACCATCCCTCATTTCGGGAAGATGGTTTCCCAGATCGTAGCGATCGACCAGGCGGACGATGCGTCGATAAGAAGCTTCGTCGCCATGGCGAGGCATGACAGGACAAGAAGCGGGCGGATGATCTTCGCGCCGTTTTTCATCGCAAAGCGTGATCCGACCTGCGCCCCGATGAACTGGCCAAGGCCCATGGCGAGGCCGAGCTTCCACAAAACCGCTCCGCCCATCGCAAACACAACGAAACCGCCGAAGTTCGAGCCGAGGTTCAGCAGCTTGGTATGGGCGGTTGCCTTCAGCATGCCGAAACCCGCCAGCGCCACGAAGGCGAGCATGTAGAAGGAACCCGCGCCGGGGCCGAAAACGCCGTCATAAAAACCGATCAGCGGCGCGACCACCAGACCAAACACGAAGGGCGTGATGCGACGGTGGCTGTCGATATCACTGAGCTGCGGCTTGAAGGCGAAATAAAGCGCAATCGCGATCAGCAGAAAAGGCATGATGGCGCGCATGAGATCGGCCGGCACGAAGGCGGCCGTCAGCGCGCCGAGCATGCCGCCAGCCATGGCCATCAAAGCCATCGGCATTTGCTCCCGGAGGTTTACGTGGCCGCGTCTTGCATAGGCCAGCGTCGCGGAAGCGGAACCGAACTGCGCCTGAAGCTTGTTGGTGCCCAGCGTATCGAGCGGCGCAATGCCCATGATCATCATTGCCGGAATGACTATGAGCCCACCGCCGCCGGCGATGGAATCGATAAATCCGGCGAAGATGGCGACGCAGAAGAGGATGATAAAAACGTTGAGGGCGATGTCTTGCACTTGATATGTCCGGGCGGGCGGAAGGAGAGGGCTTCTTCTTTCACCGAAACGGTGACCGCGCAATCTCTTTCTGGGTGTTGGGTTACGGGCAGGGGGATTGCGGTGTGGCCGCTTATCGTTATGTTTCCGTGGCGCGCCGCTGGAAGGACCGATGGCGCTCGAGACATATGGATGAGGGCATTATGCATAAAGTGATATTCGATACGGATCCCGGTGTGGATGACGCCATGGCGCTTCTTTTCCTGCACCGGCACCCCGATATCGATCTGATCGGCGTCACCACGGTTTTCGGCAATGCGCCCATCGATATCACCACACGCAATGCGCTTTTCCTGAAGCGGGAATGGCAGATGACCGCGCCTGTTGCGAAAGGCGCCGGCGTGACCTTCGATCCCGCCCGCAAGGAAGGCCACTGGCCGACCTTCATCCATGGCGAAAACGGCCTCGGCGATATCGATATTCCCGAGACCATCGACCTGCCGCTCGATCCCCGCCCCGCGCATCGCTTCATCATCGAGACGGTGAAAGCCAATCCCGGCGAGGTGACGCTGATCGCCGTCGGCCGCATGACCAATCTGGCGCTGGCGCTGCGTGAGGAACCGGATTTCGCCGCGCTGGTGAAGGAAGTGATCGTCATGGGCGGCGCTTTCGATATCAACGGCAATGTGTCGCCGGCGGCCGAGGCCAATATTCATGGCGACCCGGAAGCGGCCGATCTCGTCTTCACCGCGCCCTGGCGCGTGGTGGTCGTCGGCCTCGACGTCACGACAAAGACCGTGATGACCAGCGCCTTCATGGCGGAGATGGCGGCGGCCGGCGGCAAGCCCGTGCAGCTTCTCTCTGACCTGTCGCAATTCTACATCGATTTCTACAAGACCCGCACCGGCGACGGCATGGTGGTGCATGACAGCTGCGCCTGCGTCTATCTCGTCGCGCCAGAGCTGTTCGAGACCCGCAGCGGCCCTGTGCGCGTCGTCTGTGGTGGTCTTGCCGACGGCCAGACCATTCAGAAGCCTGACGGACGTGCCTTCCCGCCGGGCGACTGGGACGGGCATCCGAGCCAGCTTGTGTGCACGGATATCAAGCCGGAGCGCGTGCTTTCGGTCATCCGTGCGGCAATTGTGATGGGTGAGCGCGGCTGAACGACAGGAATGGCCGTTCTCGAGCATGGCTTGCCTTGCATTTTCCAAGAATCTGGCGTTATGCAAGTTCCTTGATCCTATTGCGCGATCCGCCTTGCCAAAGGGGCCGAAAAGGCTGTGCCGAATCACAGGCGGATGATCGCGATGGCGTGTGAGCCGAGAAAAGCCTTGTAGGTTTTCCCGTGCTTTGCGCTACAATGAATAACGCCTGCCGGATCGGTTCGTGTCGGCGGCGTTTAAAAACAAAAAACGAACCTTCGTTATGGGCCGGCAGAACCGGTCCATTCCCATGAGGAAAGTGATGGAAGAGTTTCACAAGGTCCGGCGTCTGCCGCAATACGTCTTCGAACAGGTCAACCGTTTGAAAGCGAGCGCGCGAGCGGCCGGGGCCGATATCATCGATCTCGGCATGGGCAATCCCGACCTTCCGACCCCCAAGGCGATCGTCGACAAGCTTTGCGAAGTCGTTCAGGACCCACGCACCCATCGTTATTCCTCGTCCAAGGGTATTCCCGGTCTTCGCCGCGCGCAGGCCGCCTATTATGCCCGTCGTTTTGGCGTGAAGCTCAACCCCGATACGCAGGTCGTCGCCACGCTCGGCTCCAAGGAAGGTTTCGCCAATATGGCGCAGGCCATCACGGCACCCGGTGACGTGATCCTGTGCCCGAACCCGACCTATCCGATCCATGCCTTCGGCTTCCTGATGGCAGGCGGTGTTATCCGCTCGATGAATGTCGAGCCGGATGAAAGCTTCTTCGGGCCGCTGGAGCGCGCCGTGCGCCACTCCATCCCGAAGCCCCTGGCACTGATCGTCAATTACCCGTCGAACCCGACGGCGCATGTCGCGTCGCTCGATTTCTACAAGGACGTGATCGCCTTCGCGAAGAAGCATGAGATCATCGTGCTGTCCGACCTTGCCTATTCGGAAATTTATTTCGACGACAACAATCCGCCGCCTTCAGTTCTGGAAGTTCCCGGCGCAATGGACGTTGCGGTGGAGTTCACCTCCATGTCGAAGACCTTCTCCATGCCCGGCTGGCGCATGGGCTTTGCCGTCGGTAACGAGCGGCTGATCGCGGCGCTGACCCGCGTGAAGTCCTATCTCGATTACGGCGCCTTTACGCCGATCCAGGTTGCGGCGACGCATGCGCTCAACGGTGACGGTTCCGACATCGCCGAAGTGCGCAGCGTCTATCGCCGCCGCCGCGATGTCATGGTCGATACGTTCGGCAAGGCCGGTTTCGAGGTTCCGCCACCGGCGGCGACGATGTTCGCCTGGGCGAAAATCCCGGAAAAGTTCCGCCATCTCGGCAGCCTGGAATTCTCCAAGCTTCTGGTCGAGAAGGCTGATATCGCCGTTGCTCCCGGCATCGGCTTTGGCGAGATGGGCGATGATTACGTCCGCCTTGCGCTCGTGGAAAACGAGCATCGAATTCGTCAGGCAGCGCGCAATCTGAAGCGTTTCCTGTCGAGCGCAGACGAAACGATGCACAATGTCGTTTCGCTTAACGCCCACAGATAAGGGCAACCGAAGGCGGCCGGGCCTCGGCCGCCACCATCATCAGCAAATCAGGAACATACCCATGGCAGATTCATTGAGAATCGGCATAGCGGGGCTCGGCACTGTCGGCGCTTCGCTCGTGCGCATCCTCCAGCAGAGAAGCAACGAACTTGCGATTACCTGCGGACGCGCGATTGAGATTATTGCGGTGAGCGCGCGCGATCGTTCGCGCGACCGCGGCATCGATCTCAAGGGTATTACCTGGTTCGATACGCCCGAGCAGATGGCGAGCGAAGCCGATATCGACGTGTTCGTCGAACTGGTCGGCGGTGCTTCCGGTCAGGCGGAAAATGCGGTGCGGGCAGCGCTGTCACGCGGTCTCCATGTGGTGACAGCCAACAAGGCGCTGCTTGCCAAGCACGGCGTCGAACTGGCGACCATTGCCGAAGACAAGGGCGCGCTTCTCAATTTCGAGGCGGCGGTGGCTGGCGGTATCCCGGTCATCAAGGCGCTGCGTGAATCGCTCACCGGCAACCATGTGTCGCGCATTTACGGCATCATGAACGGCACCTGCAACTACATCCTCACCAAAATGGAGAAGGAAGGCCTGTCCTTCGAGGCGTGCCTGAAGGAGGCGCAGCGGCTCGGTTATGCCGAAGCGGATCCGGCCTTCGATATCGAGGGCAATGACACCGCGCACAAGCTTTCGATCCTGACCACGCTTGCCTTCGGCAACAAAATCGCTGCCGATGACATCTATCTCGAAGGCATCACCAATATCTCCATCGAGGATATTCAGGCGGCGGCCGAGCTTGGTTACCGCATCAAGCTTCTCGGTGTGGCGCAGGTGACCGACTCCGGCATCGAGCAGCGCGTGCATCCGACTATGGTGCCGCTCGATTCCGTCATCGCCCAGGTGGATGGCGTGACCAATGCGGTGGCAATCGAATCCGACATTCTCGGCGAATTGCTGATGGTCGGCCCGGGTGCGGGCGGCAATGCCACGGCGTCTGCCGTTCTTGGCGACATCGCCGATATCGCCAAGAGCCGTCCGGGCGCCCAGCAGGTGCCTGTGCTCGGCCGTCCGGCCAAGTCGCTGACGGAATACCGCCGCGCCAAGATGAAGAGCCATGAGGGCGGTTATTTCATCCGTCTGACGGTGAAGGATCAGGCGGGTGTTTTCGCCTCGATCGCCACCCGCATGGCGGACAATAACATCTCGCTGGAATCCATCGTGCAGCGCCAGCGCGTGCATGTGGAAGGCGCGCCGCAGACCATCATCCTCGTCACCCATGCGACGATGGAAGATGCGATCCGCAAGGCGGTGAAGGCGATCAAGAACGAGAAATATCTCGTCAGCGAACCGCAGGTCATCCGCATCGAGCGGACCTGAGACGCGTCACGATTTTTCTGAAGTTTAGGGCCGCGCTTCCACATCGAAGCGCGGTCTTTTTTGTCATGGGGAGAGCTTGGTGAGGGTGTAAAAAACGCCCCCGAAACTACCAGCTTTCAGCTGTCACAAAATTTGAGGAAATGGTCTCGGAACCGCTGGAATACGACACGATTCGGCCCTATGGTTAATCATGTTCACCAAGCGAGGGAGGCGTGGCCGTGACATCGATCATCCTGTTCAAGGACAATAAGCGCGCAGGCGTGCTGGCTACCCATCACCGGGCGCGTCCGCACACTGCTAACGACAATATTCGCAGCATGGAATTCGACATTGCCGAGCATGAGCGCAACTGGTGCTCGCTCGCCGTTTTCTCGTTGCTGCTGCTGGTCGGCGCAGTGTCGATCGTCAGCCCGTTTTTCTCGATTTTTTCGGTGTGACTCCATCAAGGCGCGTTTTTGCTTGAAAAACGCGCCTTCGCCATTTAGCCCGTTCTAACCAAGGCGCTGAACGCGCATGACAGGATGAAGGGACAGGATGGCAATGTTGGAGCCGGCCGATACTGTGGCCCGCGCGTTTTTAAGCGTGGAGCGGTCGGCGACAGAACAGCGCTGGGTGTCGCGGCTGGATCAGGCCGGGCAAAACCGTGCACTCGCGATGTCCCAGGTCCACGCCATTCCCGAATTGATCGCGCGGGTGCTGGCCGGGCGCGGCGTCGGTGTCGATGACGCCCTGCCGTTCCTTGATCCCACCATACGTTCCCTGATGCCCGATCCGCATGTGCTGACCGATTGCGAAAAGGCCGCCGAGCGGCTGGTGCGCGCCATCGAGACCGGCGAGAAGGTGGCGATCTTCGGTGATTACGATGTTGATGGCGCTGCCTCTTCGGCGCTGATGTATCGCTTTCTGGCGCATTTCGGCCTGACGCCGGAAATCTATATTCCTGACCGCATTTTCGAGGGCTACGGGCCGAACCCGGCGGCGATGCAGCAGCTTGCCGCCAATGGCGCGACGCTGATCGTGACCGTCGACTGCGGCTCCACCAGTCATGAATCGCTTCAGGCCGCGAAGGACGCCGGAACGGATGTGGTGGTGATCGATCACCATCAGGTCGGCACGGAACTGCCGCCGGCCGTGGCGCTGGTCAATCCCAACCGGGAGGACGATCTTTCGGGGCAGGGGCATCTCTGTGCCGCGGGCGTGGTGTTTCTGGTGCTGGTGGCCACGTTGCGGCTGCTGAAGGACAAGCGTAACCGGCAGGCCTTCACGCTCGATCTGCTGTCACTGCTTGATATCGTCGCGCTTGCGACAGTCTGCGATGTGGTGCCACTGAAAGGGCTGAACCGCGCTTATGTGGTGAAGGGGCTGATTGCCGCGCGCCACATGAACAATGCCGGGCTTGCGGCGCTGTTCAAGAAGGCGGGTCTCGGTGGGCCTGTTACACCCTATCATTTCGGCTTCCTGATCGGGCCGCGCATCAATGCCGGCGGCCGCATTGGCGATGCCGCGCTGGGCAGTCGTTTGTTGACCATCGATGATTCTTCGCAAGCCGAGGTGATTGCCGAGCGGCTGGATGAACTGAACCGCGAACGGCAGGCCATGGAAGCGGCGATGCTGGCGGAGGCCGAAGCCGAGGCACTGTATGAATATGGCGACGGCTCGGGTGCGGGCGTCATCGTCACGGCGCGCGAGAACTGGCATCCGGGCATTGTCGGTCTGCTTGCCTCACGCCTGAAGGACCGTTTCCGCCGTCCGGCTTTCGCCATTGCCTTTGATCCTTCCGGTAAGGGCACCGGCTCAGGCCGCTCGATCAACGGCTTCGATATGGGCCGCATGGTGCGCGCCGCCGTGGAGGCGGGGTTGCTGGTCAAGGGCGGTGGCCATGCCATGGCGGCCGGCCTGACGGTGGAACGAGCCAATCTAGGCAAGCTCAGGACTTTCTTTGAAGAAGCTGCCGCAAAGACGGTGAACGAGCTGGTGGAAAGCAGCGTCCTGAAGATCGACGGCGCCATTGGCGCGTCAGGCGCGACTTTGCAGCTTGTCGATCAGCTGGAGCAGGCTGGTCCTTATGGTTCTGGCCATTCGCAGCCGATCTTTGCCGTGCCGGCGCACCGCCTGCGCGATGTGCGGCTTGTGGGCACAGCCCACGTCAAGATCACGCTGGAGGCCATGGATGGATCGCGGCTGGACGGTATCGCCTTCCGCGCTGCCGAAGCGCCTCTGGGGCAGATGCTGCTGAATGCGCGTGGCAGGAATATTCACGTGGCTGGAACAGTGGGTGCCGATCTCTGGCAGGGCCAGAGGCGTGTTCAACTACGCGTGCTGGACGCGGCTTTCGCGCCCTGACAGGGGCTGCCGAATAATCCTGAATTTTACGGAAACAAGTGCCTGGGACAGGCGCATCAGATGCGGGCCGTCGTGTTTACGCGATGCTTTAACATCTTAATGCAGGTGTTTGATTTTTCTGGAGAAGCAAGTGGCACGCCCTAGGGGAGTCGAACCCCTCTTTTCAGAATGAAAATCTGACGTCCTAACCGATAGACGAAGGGCGCGTGCGCTTGTGGTGTGGCGCCCTTATAGTCAGGCTCCCGAAGGTCTGCAAGCGGAAAAATTGATTTTTTGCGCTTCGAGACGAGTTTTTTTATGGACGCTGAAAGCGCTGTGGAAAACTACGGCGGATCCGGTCAAGACCTTGAAATATCGCCCCTATCGCCGTGTGGGCGCAAACGTGCTCGTGTCTCGTGCGAGACCGGGGAAGCGGATTCCAACCCTTAGCTGGCATCAAGCTGCGGTCTGGGACGAAGAGGCGCTGTGGTCGGGGGATGGGAAAGGCAAGCCGGTTGATCTGGCCGATGGCATTTCATCCGGCTTGCCTTCCATCGGGGGGACGCCATTCTAACGTGCCGCGCGGGAATCGGTTCCGCAGCAATGATGACGGGCGACAAATTCGCGACGTTGGAGGCGGGATCGAGATTTTCGGAGGGGAGAACACGAAGGCAAGTGGCACGCCCTAGGGGAGTCGAACCCCTCTTTTCAGAATGAAAATCTGACGTCCTAACCGATAGACGAAGGGCGCGTGCGCTTGTGGTGTGGCGCCCTTATAGTCAGGCTCCCGAAGGTCTGCAAGCGGAAAAATGCATGATTTGACAAAAAAATGACATGGGTGGCCAGAAGCCCTGAAAAACAAGGATTCTTGTTTCGTAACAAATGGTTAAACTGCGGCGCCGCGGCCATTTTTGTGCCTTTGACGCTTCGAGAGCGGTGGAATCACGGAATCGAAATCGTTGCGCTCGTGTGTCGAAATAGTCATTTCAGCAGGTCTCCAGAAATGAAAACGGGGCCGAAACGGCCCCGCTGGATAATTTGATGATGACTGCAGTCTTAGTGCAGAATCTGGCTGAGGAACAGCCGGGTGCGCTCGTGCTGCGGATTGTCGAAGAATTCGGCGGGCGAATTCTGTTCGACGATCTGGCCCTGATCCATGAAGATGACGCGGTTTGCGACCTGGCGGGCAAAGCCCATTTCGTGAGTCACGCACAGCATGGTCATGCCGTCTTCGGCAAGGCTGACCATGGTGTCGAGCACTTCCTTGACCATTTCCGGATCAAGCGCCGAGGTCGGTTCGTCGAACAGCATGATCTTCGGCTTCATGCAGAGCGAACGGGCGATCGCCACACGCTGCTGCTGACCGCCGGAGAGCTGGCCGGGGTACTTGTGCGCCTGCTCGGGGATCTTGACGCGCTTCAGATAGTGCATCGCCACTTCTTCGGCTTCCTTCTTGGGCATCTTGCGAACCCAGATCGGCGCCAGCGTGCAGTTTTCGAGGATCGTCAGATGCGGGAAGAGGTTGAAGTGCTGGAACACCATGCCAACTTCGCGACGCACTTCGTCGATCTTTTTCAGGTCGTTGGTAAGCTCAATACCGTCGACCTGGATCGAACCCGACTGGTGTTCTTCCAGCCGGTTGATGCAGCGGATCATGGTCGACTTGCCCGACCCGGAAGGACCGGCGATAACGATGCGCTCGCCCTTCATGACCTTCAGGTTGATGTCGCGCAATACGTGGAAATCGCCATACCACTTGTTCATGCCGGTGAGTTCGATTGCCACGTCCGTTGTCGAGACGGCCAGTTTTTTTGCTTGGTTTTCTGCCATTTTGAGCGTCCCTTATCGTTTATGCCCGGTGTCGAGGTGCCGTTCCATGAACAGCGAATAACGCGACATGCCGAAGCAGAATATCCAGAATACGAAGCCCGCGAAAATATAGCCAGTCATGGCGGTGACAGGCGTCGCCCAGTTCGCATCCGCTTGGTTGAGTGTAACGATGCCGAGCAGGTCGAACATGCCGATGATCGAGACCAGCGACGTGTCCTTGAACAGCCCGATGAAGGTGTTGACGATGCCCGGAATGACGAGCTTCAGCGCCTGCGGCAGCACAATCAGCCTCGTCTTCTGCCAGTAGTTCAGGCCGAGCGAGTCAGCACCTTCATATTGTCCCTTGGGAATAGCCTGCAGGCCGCCGCGGATCACCTCCGCCATATAGGCGGACGAGAACAGCGACACACCGACAAGCGCGCGCAGGAACTTGTCGAAGGTCCAGCCGTCGGGCAGGAACAACGGCAGCATGATGCTGGCGAAGAACAGGACGGTGATCAGCGGGATGCCTCTGATGACTTCGATGAAGAGCACGCAGAGCATCTTGATGACAGGCAGGTTCGACCGCCGCCCGAGGGCGAGAAGAATGCCAAAGGGCAGGGATACCGTTATTCCGAAGAACGACAGGATCAGGGTGATCATCAGCCCGCCCCAGAGCTGCGTTTCCACCTTTGGTAGGCCGAAGACGCCGCCGATGAGCAGAAAAAACGCAATAAAGGGCAGGATGATGAAAAGCACCAGCGCGTTGAGGCGCTTGAACGGTGCTTTCGGGATGAGCATCGGTATCAGCAGAATGGCAAACGTCACCATCACCAGGATGGGACGCCAGCGCTCGTCGATCGGATAGCGACCGAACATGATCTGACCGAATTTCGCGGAGACGAAGGCCCAGCATGCCCCGGCTTCGCCATCTGGCAATGCACCACCCTGAGAGGATGTCAGGCAGGCCAAGCGATCTGTACCGGTCCACACCGCATCTACGAACAGCCACTTGAAAAGCGGCGGCAGAAGATAGGCCAATAAAGCGATGGCCAGAACCGTAAGGACGGTATCTTTTGGCGTGGCGAAGAGTTTGGTGCGCAGCCAATGGGAGAGGCCCACCGCACTCGAAGGTGCGGGTTTTGCTTCCTCAATGGTATGACGCACGAAAGCATGATTGCTTAATGTCATCGATTATCTCTCCACCAGGGCCATTTTCGCGTTTAACCAGTTCATGACCACGGCCGTGAGCAGGGACAGCGAGAGGTAGAGAACCAACCAGACTGCAACAACTTCAACCGCCTGTCCCGTCTGGTTCAGGATGGTCCCGCCGACGGAGACGATGTCGGCGAAACCGACAGCGACCGCAAGCGAGGAGTTCTTGGTCAGGTTGAGATATTGGCTTGTCAGCGGCGGGATGATGATGCGCATCGCCTGCGGCACGATGATCAGACGTGTCGTCGTGCTGGAGCGAAGCCCCAGTGCTTCCGCAGCCTCCGTCTGGCCCTTCGCCACAGCCTTGATGCCGCCGCGAACGATCTCGGCGATGAAGGAGGCGGTGTAGAAGGACAGCGCCAGGAACAGCGACATGAATTCAGGTGCGACGACCGCGCCGCCCGACAGGTTGAACCGCCCGGCAATCGGGAAGTCGAATGTCAGCGGTGAGCCAAGCGCCAGAAATGTCGCGGCCGGAAGGCCGATGATGAGAAGTGTGGCCGTGATGCCGGTTCGGAACTGCTGGCCGGTTTGTTCCTGTCTCGCCTTTGCCCAGCGATAAACGAAATAGCTGATGACGATTGCGACCAGAAAGGCGAGCGGTATCAGCCAGGTGCCTTCTCCCCAGAGTGGCTTGGGAAAGAAGAAGCCGCGATTGTTGAGATAACTTCCAAGCGGAAGCTCAAGCGACTCACGCGCCTGCGGCAGAACCGAGATGACGCCCTTGTACCAAAAGAAGATGACGAGCAGCGGCGGGATGTTGCGGAAGATTTCCACATAGGCCTGCGCGAGCTTTGAGATCAGCCAGTTATTGGACAGCCGGGCGATACCGACGATGAAACCGATGATCGAGGCGGCGATGATGCCGAAAAATGCGACCTGGATCGTGTTGAGAATGCCAACGAGCAGAGCCCGGCCATAGGTCGCATCGCTGGTATAAGCGATCAGCGACTGGCCGATGTCGAATCCGGCTCTTCCGTTCAGGAAGCCGAAGCCGGACGAGATGTTTGACCGTTGAAGATTGGTGATCGTATTCGTCACGATGACCCAGACGAAGGCGGCCAGGATGACGACTGTCAGAACCTGATAGAAAATGCCGCGTATGCGTGGATCGTTGATAAGTGACGACGCGCTTTGCGCGCGCGATCGTTGCGAACTGACCGCGTTGCCTGCCATAGGCACCTTTCCCTTTTATATGCTCTTTGCGAGCTTATTTATATAATTTTAAAATGGAGGCCGGGTGTTGCCCAGCCTCCTGTCGTGATCTAGCCGATGATGGGGCGGATCAACGGACCGGCGGTGCGTATTGCAGGCCGCCCTTGGTCCACAGCGCGTTCTGGCCACGCTCGATCTTCAGCGGAGAGCCTGCGCCGACGTTGCGGTCGAAGACTTCGCCGTAATTGCCCACCAGCTTGACGATGTTGTAGGCCCAGTCGTTGGTCACGCCGAGATCGGTACCGATCTTGGTGCCTTCTTCCGTGCCGAGCAGACGCTTCACGTCCGGGTTGGCGCTGTTCTTCTGCTCGTCGACGTTCTTGGATGTGACGCCAAGTTCTTCGGCGTTGACCATGGCGTAGTGAACCCAGCTGACGATGTCGAACCACTGGTCGTCACCCTGGCGAACGGCCGGTCCGAGCGGTTCCTTGGAGATTACTTCCGGAAGAACGATGTTGTCGTCCGGGTTCTTCAGCTTCAGGCGGATTGCATAAAGGCCCGACTGGTCGGTGGTGTAGACGTCGCAACGGCCGGCATCATAAGCGGAGGTTGCGTCGGCTTCCTTTTCGAAGACGACCGGGTTGTACTGGAGATTATTGGTCTTGAAATAGTCGGCGAGATTGAGCTCGGTGGTCGTGCCGGTCTGAACGCAGACGGCGGCGCCGGAAAGCTCAAGCGCGGACTTCACGTTGAGGCCCTTCTTGGCGATGAAGCCCTGGCCGTCATAATAGTTGACGGTACGGAAGTTGAAACCCAGCGACGTGTCGCGGCTGATCGTCCAGGTGGTGTTACGCGTCAGAACGTCGACTTCACCGGACTGGAGAGCCGGGAATCGGTCCTTGCTCGAAAGTGCGACGAACTTCGCCTTGGAAGGGTCGCCGAAAACCGCAGTGGCAATACCACGGCAATAGTCCACGTCGATACCGGACCATTCGCCCTTGTCATCGGGATTGGAAAATCCCGGAATGCCGGCGCTGACGCCGCAGGTGACGAAACCTTTGCCCTTCACATCCTGAAGCGTCGCAGCCGAAGCGACCGAGGCTCCTCCCAAAACTGCTGCGCCGATGACGGCCGACAGAATTGCCTTTTTCATTTTTCCCAACCTTTGTTTGTTATCGTCGATGGAAGAGGACCGGCATGTTTTGTTTTACCCCAGCTCCCCCTTCAGCAAGACCTTTTCGATCCGCTTTTTCTATCACAATCGCAATTGGCAGCGGGGTCAAGACGTGGGGACAATAATTGTGCCTATAAAACGGAATTTTCCAAATTTTGGTCGGGAAGTGTGCAAAGGGTGAAAATATAAGCATATTTTTGCGAGAAATTGCACTTGCACGAATTTTGTATACTTCTTGTATGCTGCGTCGTGATGGATCAATTGGCCCGCTTCGGGGCTCGTTGCGGGACTTGACCTTGCGCTGCGCTCTCAGCATTGTCGCACGCGTCAATGTTCCTTCGAAAGCTGATCTGAAATGACCAAGACCAATGACCTGCTTTCCGCCGCAGGTGTGAATACGCGCCTGACCCATGGCGGCAACGATCCCGCGGACTGTTTCGGTTTCGTCAATCCTCCCATCGTGCGCGGCTCTACCGTGCTGTTTCCCGATGCAGAAACGCTTTCGACGGAAAACCAGAAATACACCTATGGCACCCATGGTACGCCGACGACCGATGCGCTCTGCAATCTGGTCAACGAGCTGGAAGGGTCTTTCGGAACCATTCTCGTGCCGTCGGGCCTTGCGGCGATCACTGTGCCTTTCCTTGCATATCTGAGTGCGGGCGATCATGCGCTGATGGTCGATTCGGTGTATGGTCCCACACGCCGTTTCTGCAACACGATGCTGAAGAAGCTCGGCGTGGATGTGGAGTATTACGACCCGGCGATCGGGGCTGGAATCGAGGCGCTCATCCGGCCGAACACCAGGCTGGTGCATCTGGAAGCGCCGGGTTCCAATACGTTCGAGATTCAGGACGTGGCGCTGATTACCCAGATCGCCCACAGGCACGATTGCGTCGTGACCATGGACAACACCTGGGCGACGCCGCTCTATTTCAAGCCGCTCGATTTCGGCGTCGACGTCTCCATTCACGCCGCGACCAAGTACCCCTCCGGGCATTCCGATGTTCTGATGGGCTTCGTCTCAGCCAATGAAAAGCACTGGAAGGCGCTTTATCAGGCCAATACCAATCTCGGCATCTGCGTTACCTCTGACGATGCCTACCAGATCCTGCGCGGCATGCGCACCATGGGCATCAGGCTGGAACACCATCAGAAGAGCGCGCTTGATATCGCTCAATGGCTGGAAGGCCGCGACGACGTCGTGCGCGTGCTGCATCCGGCCTTGCCGAGCTTTGCGGGGCATGAACTCTGGAAGCGCGATTTCAAGGGCGCGAGCGGTGTCTTCTCCTTCGTATTGAAGGCGGAGGAGGGCAAATACAAGCAGGCGGCGTCTGCCTTCCTTAACGCGCTGACCTTCTTCGGGCTCGGCTATTCCTGGGGCGGATACGAATCGCTTGCCGTATCGGTATCGCTCATCGACAGGACGATTGTGAAGGGCCCGTCGGAAGGACCGGTCATCCGTCTGCAGATCGGGCTCGAGGATGTCGCCGATCTCAAGAAAGATCTCGAGGCCGGTTTTGCAGCCGCGGCCGGGGTCTGAGCCCAGCCTTCAGCCGTTGGCGTGATAGCCGTAGAGCCAGTCGAAGTCCTTCAGGAAAGCTTCCGGGGGACGTGTGGAAAATACCAGGTCCCGTGCAATACGGACCGGGCCTCTGGCATGATAGGCAAAACGATTGAGAGAGGCCCGCTTGCGGGCCTTTTCTATGCGCGGCAGGCGCAGCGCCTCGAAGGCCGCGAGGGCCTGTGGCACGGGCAGGGGCTTTTCGCCGTTACTGCCCGCCATCGTTCCAGCAAGTTCGAACGCATCCTCTATTGCCATGGCCGCACCCTGCGCGGCGAAAGGCATCATGGCGTGTGCCGCATCGCCGATCAGCACCGTGTCGCGGCCATTGTGCCAGTGGCCGGGGCTGGCCTGATAGAGCGGCCAGAAGGTCGGATTGTCAGACGAATCGAGCAATCGGACGATGTCAGGGCTGAAGCCGCGAAATTGCTCCAGCAGGAGGGCTTTCTGCCGCCCGCTCGATTCCGCCCGCCACGTCGCGCCGGGATCGGCGCCGAGCGCGATGGCGACGATGTTGAAGCCCCCGACTTCCTTCAGCGGATAGGCAACGATATGGCCGCGGGCGCCGAGATAGGCCGTGACGGCGGTTTTGTTGAAGGCGGACGGCACCTTGTCTCCGGCGACGGTGAAGCGCCAGGCGACATTGCCCGAGAAGGTGGCGGTGGGGGCGGAAGGGACCGAAAAGCGGGCCGCCGACCAGACGCCGTCGGCGCCGACGACCAGATCATGGTCACGGAATGTGGTTGCGGCAATGACATCCACCGTCGCGTTTTCGATGCGCTTGCCGAGATGCAACCGGCAGAGCGAATTGCGTGTCACCGCCTGGAGAAGCGCGCTTTGCAGCGTCGAGCGGTGCAACACTCCATAGGGTGCGCCCCAGCGTGTGCGGGCGACCGCGCCCATCGGCAGGGAGAGCAGCGTGGTCAGCGATTTTCCAGAGGCGAGATCGACGCTGACCGGTTCGGTCCAGCGGGCCTCTATATCAGGCAGGACGCCGAGCGTGGCCAGAATGCGGGCGGCATTGGGGGAAAGCTGCAGGCCGGCGCCGACTTCGGTCAGTTCGCCGGCCTGTTCGATGATGTCGCAATCGATACCGTGCCGGGCAAAAGCAAGGGCAGCGGTGAGACCGGCAATGCCGGCACCGACAATGGCTACGGATTTTATGGGCATGATGCGCCCCGATTAGCAAAAGTGGAGGTCAGGCGGCCTTCACATGGAAGACGCAGCCCGGAGGATTGGTCTGCTCGGCCTTCAGCGACGGATTGTAGCGATAAAGGGTGGAGCAGTAGGAACAGACCTTCTCGTTGTCGTCGCCCATATCGATGAAAATATGCGGATGATCGTAAGGCACGGAAGCGCCGGTGCACATGAATTCCTTGACGCCGATCTCGATTACGCTGTGTCCGCCATCGTTCTGAAAGTGGGGAATGGAATGCCCGGCCATGTTCGTCTCCAAATGCAATATCGTTATCGAGCCGCAATCCGTCTTCTCGCATCGGCCCGTCGTTGCGGATATGTAGCCTCAAACGCATTGCATCTCCATAACAATCGTCAGCAAAACATGTTCAATCTTGCGCTTTCCTGCCATATGGTCCGGCAAAAAGGATGTCCTTGATGAATCTCAACCTGCCGCAATTTTCCGATTTTTCCCATGACGGCCTTCGCCTTGCCTATTTCGACGAGGGCGATCCGGCGGGCGATCCGGTTTTGCTGATCCACGGCTTTGCCTCCAGCGCCAATGTCAACTGGGTGCATCCCGGCTGGGTGAAGACGCTGGGCGATGCGGGTTACCGGGTGATCGCCATCGATAATCGCGGCCATGGCGCAAGCGACAAGCCGCATGATCCGGAAGCCTATTATCCACCGGTCATGGCAGGGGATGCCGTGGCGCTGCTCAATCATCTCGGCATCGCGGAAGCGCATGTGATGGGCTATTCCATGGGCGCGCGGATTTCCGCCTTTTTGGCCATGGCCCATCCGGAGCGCGTGCGGTCGCTGGTCTTCGGCGGGCTCGGCATAGGCATGGTGGAAGGCGTGGGCGACTGGGATCCGATCGCCGAGGCGCTGCTTGCCCCTTCGCTCGATGTGGTCACCCATGAGCGTGGCCGCATGTTCCGGGCCTTCGCCGACCAGACCAAAAGCGACCGGCTGGCGCTTGCCGCCTGCATCGAGACATCGCGGGTTCTCGTCACGCGCGAACAGGCACAAAAGATCGACGCGCCGACACTGATCGCGGTTGGAACGAAGGACGACATCGCCGGATCGGGCGCGGAACTGGCCGCGATCATGCCGCATGCGCGGGCAATCGACATTCCCGGCCGCGACCATATGCTGGCCGTTGGCGACCGGGTGTTTAAAGCGGCGGTTCTGGAATTTTACCGCTCTCTTTGATCTCAAGCATTTCCAGGAAAAAAGGAACCCGGTTTTCCGTCTGGAGATGCAGCAACGCTCGGGGACGGCAAGAAACGGTTTTTTATGCTGCATGAAGAAAAACTGAAGCATTGCCGTCTTTAAAGTCGTCATTCGAATCCCATTTCTAATGCGCGTCTTTTTTTGTATAAAGAACGACCACTGCAAACGAGGAGACCATTCATGGTCGCACGTACTGAGGCCCGTCAGCCGGAACAGCTGGCGATCGTCGATCCGATCTGGGGCAGCCTGCTGAATGAGGCGCGTAGCGCTGCCGCTCAGGACCCGCTGCTCTCAGCCTTTCTCTATTCGACTATCCTCAATCACCGCTCCCTCGAAGACTGTGTGATCTACCGTATCTGCGAGCTCCTCGATCATCCCGACATGCAGGCCGTGCTTCTGCGCCAGACCTTCCAGGACATGCTGGAGGACTGGCCGGAATGGGGAAGTGTGCTGCGCGTCGATATCCAGGCCGTTTACGACCGCGATCCCGCCTGCACGCGCTTCATGGAGCCGCTGCTTTATTTCAAGGGGTTCCAGGCGATCCAGACCCACAGACTCGCCCATTGGCTGCTGCAGAAGGGCCGCAAGGATTTGGCGCTTTATCTGCAGAGCCGCTCATCGAGCATCTTCCAGACGGATATCAATCCGGCCGCGCGCATCGGCAAGGGCATCTTCCTTGATCATGCCACGGGTCTGGTGGTTGGTGAGACCGCCGTTATCGGCGACAACGTTTCCATCCTGCATGGCGTGACGCTTGGTGGCACCGGCAAGGAGGGAGCAGACCGCCATCCGAAGATCGCCAATGGCGTGATGATCGGGGCAGGTGCGAAAATTCTCGGCAATATCGAGATCGGCAGTTGCTCGCGCATTGCCGCCGGTTCGGTGGTGCTGAAACCCGTTCCGCCCAAGACCACGGTGGCCGGTGTTCCGGCGCGGGTGGTGGGAGAAGCAGGGTGTTCCGAACCCTCGCGTCTGATGGACCAGCTCATCGGGGCCGATATCTGAGAGGCCGTGAATATTGCACTCGTCCATGGGAAAGACATGGGCGATGTGCCGCTTTCACTTTACTTTCGCCTTTGTCCCATGCCAAAAGCGGCCCAACCCGAACCGCACAGGAGAATAGTGGTGAAAGCCGACGAAATCAAAAAACTCGACGCCTATTTCAAGCGCACCTTCAACGAGAAGATGATCGTCAAGGCGCGTCCGCGCAAGGATGATTCCGCCGAAGTATATATGGGCGAAGAGTTTCTCGGCGTCGTCTACATCGATGACGAAGACGGCGACCGCTCGTACAACTTCTCCATGGCGATCCTCGACGTCGATCTCTGATCGTCACCATCCGGTGACGGATGGGTTTTCGCATTCAATAAAACAGTCGCCCGTGGTGGTTACACCGCGGGCGATTTGTTTTGACGCCGGGTGATCTGCATCATCAGCCGCTCCTGCGGCCGCAATGTCACTCGCATCAGCGGCTCCGGCGATGCCATGGTTTTGTTTTCGAGACGGTTTGTCTGCAGGATGACGGCAAGGATCGCGACAGCCTCCATAACAGCGAAAGCATTGCCGATGCAGACGCGCGGCCCGGCGCCAAACGGCATATAGGCGTAACGATGGCGTGCTTTCACCTTCTCGGGTTCGAAGCGTGACGGATCGAAGCGTTCGGGCTCATCCCACAGCGTCTTGTGCCGGTGCACGGCATAAATCGGTACATAAAGAACGGTTCCGGCCGGGATATCGTGTTCGCCGAGCCTGAAGTCCTGCAGCGCGGTGCGGGTGATGACGGGGGCAGGCGGGTAAAGCCGCATTGCTTCAGAAAACACCTGCCTGACGTAGCCGAGGCTGGCGATATGTTCCGCCGTTACCGGCTTGCCGGCGGTAACGGTTTCGATTTCCTCGATGATTTTCCGTTCCACGTCCGGGTTTTGCGACAGGAGGTTAAATGTCCACGCAAGGCCGAGCGCGGTCGTTTCATGGCCAGCTGTTATGAAGGTCAGCAGATTGTCGACGATATCGGTGTCGTTCATCATCCGGCCGGTTTCCGGGTCTCTGGCTTCCAGCAGCATGGAGACGAGATCGGCCCTGTCGGTGGGGTTCTGCCTTCGTTCGGCAATCACTGTGGCAAGGCTGGTGCGCAGGTAACCGACCGCGGCGCGCGCCTTGCGCCTGCCCGGATGCGGCAACCATTCCGGCGCACCCAGCATGGCAAGCGCGAAGGTCCAGCCGGTCGGCTTCAGATAATCGGTAATGCTCTGCTCCACGCGGCCCGTATCGATGCCATGTCCGCCGGACATCATGGTTTCGACGATGATGTCGAAGGTGGTCCGCATCATTTCATGGCCGATATCGACGTCGGCGATGGAAGACGAACGCCAGCGTGTTTCCGTACGTCGCGCCGTCTCGATCATGACGGGCAGCAACTCCAGCAACTTTTCATGGCGGAAGGCGGCCGCGACGGATTGCCTTTGCCATTTCCAGTGATCGCCGTCGGCCGTCAGAAGGCCCTGGCCAAGCGCGGGGCCTAGTGCCCGGCGTACATCTTCCCCCTTGCCGAGCAGAGCGGCATTCTTCACCAGAGCCTCGTGGATCAGCACGGGATCTGCCAGATGGACACGCATGATTCCGCCGAGGCGATTAAAGACCACCGGTTCGCTGAAAATCTCTGGCGGCAATGCCTTCAACGGATTGCGGATAAGGGAAAGGGCGAGACGCGCCGTGGCGAGTTTCGATACGCGTTGCGGCCCGGTCGTATCGGTGGACGGGGTGCGAAGGCCGGTTTCGGTCATCTGCTGGTCCTTTATGCCCGTTGAACAATGACAACTTGCTGTTAAGGTGTGTACCTTATTTTGGGTAAGTTAAGGTGAATACCTCAAATTTCAATAGCGGGATGCGATTTCGATAATGAGCAATGATGCGAAACGACCGGCGCGCGCTCGAACTTTGACGCGCGACAGGATTCTGGACGTCGCTCTCGATCTCTTCAACGGGCGGGGGCCGGACCGTGCGACGACGGCGGAGATTGCCGAAGCCGTGAAGATCAACGAAGGCAATCTCTATTACCATTTCCGTACCAAGGAATTGCTGGTTCTTGCCCTGTTTGCGCGCTTCGAGGCCGATGCGGTGGCATTGGTCGCAACCGTCGACGGGGCGGATAAGGGAGCGGCGGAAACCTATGCCGGTTTCCTGCGGCAATGGTTCTCGCTGGTGTGGAACTACCGCTTTCTGTTTCGCGATCTCGTCGGTCTGCTTGCGCTCGCGCCGGGGCTGGTGGAGCCGGTGAGGACGATAAGCGCCGCGATGCGGCTTGCCGTCGGAGACATTATCGGGCGCATGCAGAAAGCGGGGCTGGTGACTATTCCCGAAAGCGAGCGCGATGCGGTTTTGACCAATCTGTGGATCGTCTCGACCTATTGGGCCGCCTATCTCGCTCTGCAGGAAGGTGTCAGCGAATTTGGACCGCAGCAACTGGAATGGGGGCTGCAGCAGGTCTCCAGCCTGTTCAGGCCTTATCTCTCGGCGGACGCCATCGCCGCGCTCGAAGCGCTTGCCACAAGCGAAGCGTAATATCTCCAGTGGGAGACATGGAGACAAAAAACGCCCGCGACGAGGTTGCCGCGGGCGCGCTTTCATTCCCTGGAGGAATTATCGGTTAATTAGGCTGCCTTCAGGAGATCGCCATGCGGATCAAGCACGAACTTGGTGGCCGCGCCCTGGTCGAAGCTTTCATATCCCTGCACGGCATCGTCGAGCGCGATGATCTTGGCGTTGACGATATCAGCAATCGGCAGGCGGTCGTGCAGGATGGCCTGCATGAGCTGGCGGTTATATTTCAGCACCGGTGTCTGGCCGGTGTGGAAGGATTGAGCCTTCGCCCAGCCAAGGCCGAAGCGCAGCGACAGGGCGCCCTGCTTGGCAGCATTATCGACCGCGCCGGGGTCTTCGGTGACGTAAAGGCCGGGAATGCCGATGGAGCCGGCGGCGCGGGTGATTTCCATCATCTGGTTGAGAACGATGGCCGGCTGTTCGCCGCCGGAATGGCCGCGGGCTTCAAAGCCGACGGCGTCGATGGCGCTGTCTACCTCGTTGGTGCCGACGATCTCGGCGATCATGTCGCCCAGCCGGTCGCCCTTGGAAAGATCGACGGGTTCAAAGCCTACTCTTGCCGCGTGGGCGAGGCGATCCTTGTTGAAATCGCCGACCATGACGACGGCCGCACCCAGAATACGGGCTGAGGCGGCAGCGGCAAGACCGACCGGGCCGGCGCCTGCGACGTAAACCGTGGAACCGACGCCGACGCCCGCCTTGACCGCTCCATGAAAGCCGGTCGGCAGAATGTCTGATAGCATGGTGAGGTCACGGATCTTCGACATCGCCTTATCGCGGTCAGGGAATTTCAGAAGGTTGAAATCGGCATAGGGGATCGTGACATAACGGGCCTGCCCGCCGATCCAGCCGCCCATATCGACATAACCATAAGCGCCGCCGGCGCGGGCAGGATTTACCGTGAGGCAGACGCCTGTGTCCTGCGATTTGCAGCAGCGGCAACGGCCGCAGGCGACGTTGAACGGCACGGAGACGATGTCGCCGACCTGCAGCATCTCGACGTCGATGCCTTTTTCGATGACTTCACCGGTGATTTCATGGCCAAGGACAAGGCCCGGCATCGCGGTGGTGCGGCCGCGCACCATGTGCTGGTCGGAGCCGCAGATATTCGTGGAAATCACCTTGAGAATGACGCCGTGCTCGATGCGGCGACCATCCGGCGCCTCAAGCTTCGGGTCGTCGATGTCGCGGACTTCGACCTGGCCAGGCCGCATATAGACGACGCCTCTGTTTCTGCTCATATCCATCTCCTCCATGGTTTGAACATTGTGCCTGCCGGCTCCTCCGCGGGCAGGTGACTCCATGGATGCAGCAAATCATGTGGCGGGAGATGGGGCGTTCGGGAATACGACACGCGGTGTGGTCGTAACGACACCGCGTTTCGCCTGATGTCACGGTGGCGTTATCTGTCGAGCGGTTTTCTGAGGCGGCCGGCGGCATCCTGAATATATTGCCAGGCCACGCGGCCCGAGCGGCCGCCACGGGTCGTCGCCCATTCCAGCGCTTCGTGATGCAGGGTCTCGCGGTCGAGACCCAGATCGAAATGCTCGGCATAGCTGTCGATCATCGTCAGATAGTCTTCCTGACCGCATTTGTGGAAGCCGAGCCACAGGCCGAAACGGTCTGACAGCGATACCTTTTCCTCGACCGCTTCCGAAGGATTGATGGCGGTCGACTGCTCGTTCTCCATCATGTGGCGCGGCAGAAGGTGGCGGCGATTGGAGGTGGCGTAAAACAGCACGTTGTCCGGCCGCCCTTCGATGCCGCCGTCGAGTGCCGCCTTCAGCGACTTATAGGCCGTGTCGTCATGGTCGAAGGAGAGGTCGTCGCAGAAAACGATGACGAGTTGGGCGGAGGCCTTCAATATATCCAGCAAAGCGGGCAGGGTGTGGATGTCCTCGCGGTGCACTTCCACCAGCTTCAGGGAAACGCCGCTCGCGGCGCGCACATCTTCGTGAACGGCCTTGACCAGCGAGGATTTTCCCATGCCACGTGCGCCCCACAGGAGCACATTGTTGGCGGCGAAACCTTCCGCGAAACGCAGCGTGTTTTCGTGCAGGATATCACGCACATGATCGACGCCGCGAATGAGTTTCAACGCGATGCGGTTGGGGCGGGCAACCGGCTGAAGGAAAGAATTCACCGGGGTCCAGACGAAACAATCCGCCGCATTCCAGTCGTTTACGGCGGGCGCCGGTCCGGCCAGCCGTTCAACGGCGTTGGTGAGCCGGCGCAGTTCTGAAAGAAGCAGGGAGGCCGTTTCTTCTCGAATCATGGTGTTTCTTCCGCTTGTCTGGTGTTCAAAACTCTGTTTTGCGCCCGGCCTAGCATGGTGTTTCCGCACCATAAAGGTTAAGAGGTCCGGAATCGGTACGGCGAGGGCCCTGCATCTGTTGCAATCCCGGCGTTCCCCACTATATTCCGGCGGCTTGAAAGCTGGGGCGGCATACGAGGTCGTGCCGTAATCGTTGAGGAGTTTTATATGTTCATTAGTCAAGCTTTTGCCCAGGACGCAGCGGGCGGCGCATCGGCCTTCGGTTCCGGCCTGGAAATGCTTTTCCTGTTTGCGCCGCTTATGGTCGTCTGGTACTTTTTCCTCATCCGTCCGCAGCGCGCACAGATGAAGAAGCGCCAGGAAACGCTGACCAATATTCGCCGTGGCGATCAGGTCGTTCTCGGCGGCGGCATCGTTGGCAAGGTGACCAAGGTCATCGACGACAATGAACTCGAAGTCGAAATCGCCGAAGGCGTGAAAATCCGTGCCGCTCGCGCTTATATCGCCGAAGTGCGCGTGAAGGGCGAAGTGGTCAAGACGGAAGCCGCTTCCTGATCCTGCCGGATAACCGATGCCTGCTTCCGAATTTTGACGGGTTGCGCTATCCGCGCGACCCCCAACCTTGACCGAGATCGAAATGCTTCATTTTTCCCGTTGGAAAACAGTCTTCATCTGGCTGCTTGTGCTGGCAAGCGTCTTCATCGCCTCTCCCAACCTGTTTACGGACAAACAGCTGGAGGGCATGCCTGCCTGGTACAAGGACAACAAGGTAACGCTCGGTCTCGACCTTCAGGGCGGCTCGCACATCATGCTCAAGATCGAGCGTTCCGACATCGTCAAGGAACGGCTTGAAACGATCGTGGGCGATGTGCGCACGCAGCTTCGCGACGCCAATATCCGCTATTCTGGCCTGACCGGCAACGGCCAGCAGGTCCAGGTCCGCATCAGCGATCCCGCCCAGATGGAAGCGGCCAAGACCGCGCTTCGCGATCTGACGTTACCGGTGTCCGCCGGCACGCTGGTCGGTGGTTCCATTACGGAAGTGACGATGAGCGACGGCGGCGACAACCTGCTGCGTCTCAACCTTTCGGATGCGGGCATCGATTACCGCCTGTCCTCGGCCGTATCGCAGTCCATCGAAGTCGTGCGCCGCCGCGTTGACGAAGTCGGCACCACCGAGCCGCTCATCCAGCGTCAGGGTTCCGACCGCATCATCGTGCAGGTGCCGGGTCTTCAGGATCCGCAGCGCCTGAAATCGCTTCTCAACCAGACGGCAAAGCTTTCCTTCCGCATGGTCGACACGACAATGCCGGTGCAGGAGGCGATGAACGGCCGTCCGCCCGCGACCTCGGAAGTTCTTTATTCGCAGGACGATCCGCCGGTTCCCTATCTGGTGGAGCGTCGCGCGCTCGTATCCGGCGACAATCTCGTCGATGCGCAGGCAAGCTTCAACCAGCAGACTAACGAACCCGTCGTCACCTTCCGCTTCGACAGCCGTGGCGCACAGCGCTTCGCGCAGGCGACACAGCAGAATGTCGGCAAGCCTTTCGCCATCGTGCTCGACAATCAGGTGATTTCCGCGCCTGTGATCCGTGAGCCGATCATCGGCGGTTCCGGACAGATCTCCGGAAGTTTCTCGGTGCAGGGCGCCAACGACCTCGCCGTTCTCCTGCGCGCAGGCGCACTGCCTGCCACGCTGACCGTGGTTGAGGAACGCACCGTCGGCCCGAGCCTTGGTAACGACTCCATCACCGCCGGTCTGGTGGCAAGCGCCATCGGCGCGGTCGGCGTCCTTATCTTCATGTTCGTTTTCTATGGCTTTTTCGGCCTGCTGGCGAATATCGCGCTCATCGTCAACATCGTCATGCTGCTCGCTGTCCTCAGTGTGATCGGATCGACGCTTACGCTACCAGGTATTGCCGGTATCGTTCTGACCATCGGCATGGCGGTGGACTCCAACGTTCTGATCTACGAGCGCATACGCGAAGAGGTGAAGAGCGGAAAGCCGCTGATCCAGTCGCTGGATAACGGCTTCACACGCGCCTTTGCGACGATTATCGACGCCAACCTGACGACGCTGATCGTGGCGAGCGTGCTGTTCTACATGGGCACCGGTCCGGTCAAGGGCTTCGCCGTTACGCTTGCGGTCGGTATCATCACCACCGTCTTCACCGCCTATACGCTGACGGCATGGATGTTCGGCTACTGGGTTCGCCGCAGCCGTCCGAAGCACCTGCCGAAGGGTGTTCGCACCGCCATGTTCGACGGACGCGATATTCCCTTCATGCGCTATCGCCGCGTTGTGTTCATGATCACTGGTGCGATCATGCTCGCCTGCATCGGCGGTTTCGTGACAAAGGGTCTGAACCTCGGCATCGATTTCCAGGGTGGCTCGGTCATCGAAGTGCGCGCCAAGCAGGGTGACGCCGATCTCGCCGATATTCGTGATCGCCTGAACCAGCTGAACCTCGGTGAAATCCAGGCGCAGAACTTCGGCACGCCGCAGGATGTTCTCATCCGCATCCAGGCGCAGGACGGCGGCGAAAATGCCGAGCAGTCGGCCATCACCCTGGTACGCGGCGAACTTGAAGCCAACTACGATTTCCGCCGCGTTGAAGTTGTCGGCCCGGCCGTGTCGGGTGACCTGACCTTCACCTCCACGATCGGCATCCTGCTCGCGATGAGCGCGATCATGGTTTACATCTGGGTGCGTTTCGAGTGGCAGTTTGCGCTCGGCGCGGTCATCTCGATGGTGCATGACGTGGTCTTCACCATCGGCCTGTTCGTGTTCCTGGGGATAGAGTTCAACCTCACCAGTATCGCGGCGATCCTGACGATCATCGGTTATTCGCTGAACGACACCGTCGTCATCTATGACCGTATCCGCGAAAACCTCAGGCGTTATAAAAAGATGCCGCTCCCGATGATTATCGACGCGTCGCTGAACCAGACGCTTTCGCGTACGATCCTCACCGGTCTGACGGTCCTTCTGGCCCTTCTGTCGCTGTATCTCTTCGGTGGCGAAGTCATCCGTTCCTTCACCTTCGCCATGCTGTTCGGTGTCGGTATCGGCGTGTTCTCGTCGCTTTACATTGCCGCTCCGGTGCTGATCGCCTTCAAGCTGCGTCCTGACAGCAAGGATGCGGAAGACGAGAAGAACGACAAAACCAATGCCATCGGCGGCAAGCCTGCCGTCTGATGGCCGGCGGGATCGAAATACGCCCGGCCCATTTTCCCGGCCGGGCGCCCCTCGATGCCTATGGCAATGGCGGCTTCCGCTTTGCCGACATGTCACATCGTGGCTCTCTTCTGCTTTTGCCTTCGGGCATTTACGGGTGGGAGCCCGTTGATCCGAAAGAATTGACCATCGGGCATTTCGAAAAGGTTCTGGCGGAAGCGCAGGATATCGAAGTGCTGCTGATCGGCACGGGTGACGGCATGCGGGTCCTGCCGAAAGAATTGCGTACGGCCTTTAAGGAGGCGGGTATTTCGGTTGACCCGATGAGCACGGGTGCTGCCGTCCGTACCTATAATATCATGCTTTCGGAATCGCGTGCCGTCGCCGCGGCGCTGATTGCCGTCGAAGGCTGAGGGCGTTTCGCGCGCGGGGAACCATGGAACCCACAGAAAATCTCGATGTCTGCCTCGCGACGCTGCGCGACACTGATCGTGACCGCTATCTCGCCTGCCTTCTGTCGCCTGCCGACAAGCGCAATGCCCTGGCGGCGCTCTATGCATTCAATGCCGAAATCGCCCGCATCCGCGATTCCGTGCGCGAGGCGCTGCCGGGTGAGGTGCGCATGCAATGGTGGCGTGACCTTATTGACGGCAATCCGCACGGTGACAGCCAGTCTCATCCGGTGGCCGCAGCGCTTATGACCACGATCGAGCAATATCGCCTGCCGCGCCCGGTGCTTGGCAATATGATCGAGGCACGTATCTTCGATCTTTATGACGATCTCTTCGAGGATCGTAATGCGCTTGAGGGCTATGCCGGCGAAACCGCCTCGGCGCTGATCCAGCTCGCAAGCCTCGTGCATTCGGCTGAGGATGCCGCTCAAAGCGCGGAAGCGGCGGGACATGCGGGCGTGGCCCAGGCCATGGCCGGCATGCTGCTGCTCATGCCGCTCCATCGGCGTCGCGGACAGGTCTATATTCCCGCCGACATGCTGGCGGCGGCTGGTCTCGATCGTGAAACTTTTCTTGCGGGTCGGGACAGGCAGCGTATCGGCATCGCGGTGGAAATTTTTGCTGCCCATGCGCTCGATCATATCGAGAAGGCAAGACGCGCGACGATCTCGAAAAATCTCTTTGCCGCCTATCTGCCCGTCGCTCTGTCCGGCCCGGTCATCTCTGCCGCCAGAAAGGCGGGCGCAGGGGTATTCGACGGCGATCTGCAATTGTCGCAGCTTCGCCGGCAATGGCTGCTTGCGAAGGCCTCTTTCCTCAAGCGTTTCTGATCACAGGGCGCCTGTCACCGGGAGCCACACTTCACGCAAGCCTCGATCTTTATGAACCCAGATCGGGTTCGTGTCGTTTCGAGTCGCGAATCGAGGGGTTTCGGTACTGAGGGAGCGTCCCGGATGAATTTGGCGATCTGGATTATCGTTTTCGTGCTGCTTTCGGTCTTTGCCGTTTATGCCTGGCGCATGTCGCGGGCGACCGAAGAGGATAGCAGCCACGATGTTGGGCAGGCGATCATGGATTTCGCCCGTGCTTTTCCCAATGAGGCGATCAGAAGCCTGCATATGACGGCCGATGGCGCCGCGGCTTTCGTGCGGCTGCATGACAACAAGGCCGGTTTCATGCGCAATATGGGGTCCCACTATGTCTGTGTGATGATCGATCCCGAGCGCATCCGGGTTGAGAGCCTGGAAACCGGCGACGGTTTTGTCGTCACCTTCTTCGATATGCCCAAATATAGCGGCTCATACCGCTTCAAATCTGCCGGAGAGGCCGCCGAGGTTTCGCTGTGGCTGCTTGGCAGCCTCGTGGAGGCGCAGGATCATCACGATGAAGGGCCGCTGCCATCAGGTACCTGAAGCGCGTCCCTGTCATTGTCCGTCGAGCGGCGGGGTGGAGGCGGGCTGCTGGCGCTCGCGCCAGATGATGAAGAGGCCGGATGCGACGATGATGAGGATGCCGAGCCATTTCGATGGGGTGGGAAAATCCGAAAACAGCGCATAACCGAGAATCGTCGCCGAGATGATCTCGAAATACTGGAATGGCGCCAGCAAAGACAGCGGCGCCAGCCGGAAGGCCCTGACGATCAGCAGGTGCATGTAGCCGGATATCGATCCCAGCAGAACCAGCAGGACAAGCGCGAAGGAGGATTGCGGAAGCGAGACGACAAAGTCCTTGTCTCCAAGAGCATCGCCGATAAAAAGTGCAGCGGCCATGAACAGCGTGCCGGCGATGCCGGACATGGTCTGCATCACAAGCGGGCTGTCGGCATCACCGATGGCGCGGTTCAGGAACAGATAAAGCGTATAGAAAAACGCGCAGGCGACCGGCAGAAGCGAGGTCCAGCCGAAGATTTCGAAACTCGGCTGGATGACGATCAGCGCGCCGCCGAAACCCACCACGATCGCCGTCCAGCGCTTCCAGCCCACCTTGTCGCCGAGAAAGAGAGCCGACATCATTGTCAGCATGAAAGGCTCGACGAAATAGATCGCGAAGACATCGGCAAGCGGCATGTATTTGACGGCGGCGAAGAACATCAGGCTGGCGGAGGCGTGCAGCACGCCGCGCAGGCAGTTCATCCATGGCCGTTTGGCTCTGAACAGGGCCCCGGGTGACACCACCAGCAGCAGCGGCAGGGTGCACAGGACCTGAAAAAAGAATCGGTAGAAGGTCACCTGCGCCGGCGACATGCCGCCGCTGACCGCCATGTATTTGGCGATCGCGTCCATGACCGGCAGCACAAGCATGCAACCCGCCATGATGGTCATGCCCTTGGCGATGTCGTTGAAACCGGTCTGGCTGGTCATGGGTCAGGCTACGCTTTCGACCAGTAGGTCTAACGGGAGAGGGGACGCCTGCAAGGTCGCCCCCTTCCAGAGGTCAGGCGGCCTTCTGGCGCGGCAGGCTCTTCATATCAATGACGAAACGATAACGCACATCGCTTTTTATCATGCGTTCATAAGCGTCGTTGATCTGATCGATATCGATCATCTCGATTTCGGCGGCGATGCCTTTTTCGGCGCAGAAATCCAGCATTTCCTGGGTCTCGGGAATGCCGCCGATCATCGAGCCGGCAAAGGTCTTGCGGCCGGGGATGAGGCTGAAAGCCATCACCGAGAGCGGCTTTTCCGGCGCCCCCACCTGCACCAGCGCGCCATCGCGTTTCAGTAGCGCCAGATAGGCGTCGATGTCGTGGTCGGCGGCGACAGCATCGATGATGAGATCGAGGCTGGAAGCAGCCTTCTTCATCTGCTCCGCATCGCGGGAAACGATCACCTCATGCGCGCCGAGCTTTTTCGCGTCTTCCGCCTTGCCGGGCGAGGTGGTGATCATGACGACGGTTGCACCCATGGCATTGGCAAGCTTGACGGCCATATGGCCGAGGCCGCCCAGACCGACCACACCGACCCGCTTGCCGGGACCAGCATTCCAGTGGCGCAGCGGCGAATAGGTGGTGATACCCGCGCAGAGCAGCGGTGCTGCGGCTGCCGGATCGAGCCCTTCGGGAATATTGAGCACATAGCGGTCATCCACGACCACATGGGCGGAATAGCCGCCAAGCGTATGCGCGCCGCCGCCCATCGCCTTGTCCGGGGAGTTATAGGTGCCGGTCATGCCGTTTTCGCAATATTGCTCCAGCCCTTCGGCGCAGCTTGCGCATTCGCGGCAGCTATCGACGATACAGCCGACACCGACGCGTTCACCCGTCTTGAACCGGGTGACCTGCGATCCCACCCGACCGACGCGGCCGACGATTTCATGGCCGGGAACGCAGGGGTACAGGGAGCCAGGCCATTCGCTGCGGGCCGTGTGGATATCCGAGTGGCAGACGCCACAGAATTCGATCTCGATTTCGACATCGCGCGGACCGGGATCGCGGCGCTTGATGGTCGCGAGCTTCATCGGCGAAGAACCGTCATCGCAGGCATAGGCGGAGGTTGTGAACATGGTCGTTCCTCCTGTTGTGGTGATCGATGCATCAAACACCGGCCTGCGACAAAGGTTGCGGTAGGATCAGCCGCCTGCGCCGGTTTCGGGCACTGCCGGGCCGAAAACCTCCTCGAAGGCCTCACGCAGCAGAACGTCGACGTCGCCGATCATAACCGGCAATCCGAGATCGACAAGGCTGGTGACGCCATAGGCGCTGATGCCGCAGGGAACGATCCCGGAGAAATGCGAGAGGTCGGGATCCACATTGATCGACAGCCCGTGAAAGCTCACCCATTTGCGCAGACGGATGCCGAGTGCTGCGATCTTGTCCTCGGCCATGCCGCCATCCGGCAGAAGGGGTTTTTCCGGCCGTCTGACCCAGACACCGACGCGATCCTCGCGCCGCTCGCCGCGGACATTCATCTTGTCGAGCGTGCGGATGATGACATCCTCCAGCGCCGCCACATAGGCGCGGACATCCTGCCGGCGGCGTTTCAGGTCGAGCATGACGTAGACAACCCGTTGGCCGGGGCCATGATAGGTGTATTCGCCGCCGCGACCCGTGGCGAAGACGGGAAAACGGTCCGGCTCGATGAGGTCGGCCACATCGGCACTGGTGCCGGCGGTATAAAGCGGAGGATGCTCCAGCAGCCAGACGAGTTCGTCGGCCTCGCCGGCGGCGATAGCGGCAACCTCACGCTCCATCTCCTCGATAGCCTGCCCGTAAGGAACAAGACCATCCGAGATTCGCCAGCGAACGGGCGCTGATCCGGCGGCCGGGAACATATTTGTCTCGATATCCGTGCGTGTGAGCATGAAAAAGTCCTTTCCACAGCCTTCTCGCAAAATGACGACAAGGCCGCAACCCCAGCATTTCCGGGCTTCCTGCATATAGGATGGTGCAGTGCGATTTTTAATTTCAAAAAACTGTCACGACGCTCTTGTGCACCCAAAATCCTTTTGCTACATGCACCCCCGTCGGCGCAAGTCGACGCCTACCACGATGCGGTCGTGGCGGAATTGGTAGACGCGCAGCGTTGAGGTCGCTGTGGGGCAACCCGTGGAAGTTCGAGTCTTCTCGACCGCACCAAAGAAACCCGCTTCGGCGGGTTTTTTCTTTTTCAGCCAATCGGTTAGCTCCTGGCTTCCTGCAAGCCGACAGGCTCGTTGGACCGGAATGGACCAAGCCCCGGCCATGCCGACGTGATTTTCTCCACAACTATGTCATTGAGTTTCGGGGCGGCAAATCATGGATTGCCGCCACCCGGGCATATTGGTTGTGGTTTAGCGCCGAATGATATTCGATGCCGTTCCGTTCTCCTGATGGTTGCCGTCGCCGACGCGATAAGGGTCGCCATCCATGACCTGATCCATCCGCCATCCGCTTCCGCGATATGGGCTCTCCCACGTTTGGCATCCCGTGAGAGCGACAGTCACAATCAGCAATCCGAAAGCGAGAGTGGTTTGTCGCATATTGGCCTCCTTTGAAATTTCGTCGCTGGATTATGTAGGAGCAGGCTTTTGACTTTGCGATATGCCTTCGAAATTTATCGGTCCTTCGGACGGGCATCCGGATCAGACCATCAATAAATTTCGGTGGATATCAATGCACGCTCTGGTGGCTTGCCGTTCGACCCTACAAAAACAAGGGGTGGAATATTAGAGGTCTGATGTTAGCTTTTGTAAGGAAAAAATGTCTGGAGGTTTTCGTGCTGGGGGACAAGACGGATTCAGACAATGCGCTTGGCTATTACATGTGGAGCATTTCCGATAACCGGCTGATCATGGATGCGGTCACCGCGGAATGTCATGGTTTCTCCCAAGAGGTTGCGTCACGCGGGGTGACGATCGAGGAGATTCTCGAGAGAATCGATGTCGAAATGCGCGATCAGGTGGCGAAGGCAATTTTTGAGAGCATCACGACAGCGGTATTTTTCGACCAGCGTTACAAGGTTCATCTGCCTGATGGTTCGAGCCGGTGGATCGTGGCGAAGGGCAGGGCGATTTTCGATACTGATAATACGCCGTTTCTCGGCATTGGCAGCGTCCGGGACATTACCGTCAAGAAAGCCTTTCAGTTCGAACCTCGCCAGTAGCGATCAGGCCCGTGAAAACTGCGCAAAAAAGGCGGCTTTCGCCGCCTTTTGCGTTTTGCTCCGCCGGGACATCAGAATACGGCGAGATATTTCAGTAGCGAAATAATGCCGATGATGATGACGATCACCTGGGCGATCTGTTTTGCGCCGCCGCCGACCGGCAGTCGCGCGATGAGCCACAAGACGAGCACGATCACCAGAAAGGTGATGAGAATGCTGACGAGCGTAGATGTAACCATATGTCCCAGCTCCCTGTAAAATAAAGGTTCAACGGTCGTTCACCGTCGTGTGAATAAAAAGCGCCAGACGGTTTTTTGTTCCATGCGGTTGGTTGCGCGCGATTAAATTTGGATTCTCTTGATGGTGGATGGTGCAAAAGTGAAATTGAGACCGGTGGGCGCAACGGCAAAAGTCGGCCGGCTTGGCCGGCCGATGATCTCGACGGTGACCGGCGGTGTTCTGGAGATCGTGACCGGTGTCTCGGAGCCGGGCTTCAACCCGATCGATCTTCTTTACTCGTCGCTTGCCGCCTGCCTTGCGCTGAGCGCCCGGATTGCGGCAAGCCGGTTGGGCGTGCTTGACGGTTTCGAAGGTGTTGCCGTTGACGTGTCAGGGGAAAAATCCGCCGACGAGCCGTATCGTATTCTTCGTTTCGAGATCAGGATCGAGATTACGGGCGGTTTCGATGAAGCGACCCGTGCCGCAATCGCTCACATGGCGGAGCATATCTGTACCGTCAGCAATACGCTGAAGGGCAATGCGGAATTTGCGCTGTCGATAACCGGCTGACCGTTACGGCTTTCGGGATTTTTCCCATTTCTTCACCAGTCGGTCGCGCTTCAGCTTGGAGAGGCGCTTCAGCCAAAAGATGCCGTCAAGCTGGTCGATCTCGTGCTGGATGCAGATGGCGTGGAAGCCTTCGGTGGTCTCGGCGTGTTCCGCGCCAGTTATATCCTGAAACCTCACCTCCACCGTGGAAGGCCGCTCCACCTCGTCGGTAAAGCCCGGCATCGACACGCTGCCTTCCACATGCCGCATGGTCTGTGGAGATTGGCTGGTGATTTCGGGATTGATGTAGGTCAGGACGGTTCCCGGCGTCAATTCGAGCACGAAGACGCGCTGCATCACGCCGATATGGGCCGCCGTGATGCCGACGCCGGGGGCGGCGCGCATCGTGTCGATCAGATCCGTGACCAGTTCCCGCAGATGATCGTCAAAAGCCAGAACCGGCGCGCAGATCCCTGAAAGACCGGCGTGGGGGTAGGGCAGGATCGGCCTGATTGCCAAGGAATGCTCCTTCGTTCAAATCTGCGAGGATGAGGCGGCAAGCGCCTGTCCTTCCCCGGTTGCCTCCAGAAAGCTGCGCTGGGTGCGGGCATCGCGTTTCGTCACCCGCAGGAAGCGGGGCGACAGGCTAGTGATTTCGCGCAGAACGAGGGCGTGCGCAAGCCCCAGCCGGTTGGCGATGCTGCGGCTATCGGTGGCGATGTCCTTATGGATCGCAAGTAGGATTGCTGCTCCCGTTGCCGTCAGCGCTGGAGACGATTGCTGGAGTTTTCCCACAGCGGCCAGAAAGGCTGCTGCGGATCGTTCCTCATTCATCAGGCGGCATCCGGCTCATGTGGCATCGGCAAGCAGGCGGACGGAAACCAGCACCGATTTCGATGTCGGCGTGAAGCTGCCTTCGCCATAGCTCGACAGCGGCACCAGCACGTTCAGTTCCGGATAATATCCGCCGACGCTGCCTCGCGGGATATTATAGGGCACCAGACGGAAGTTCCTGGCGATGCGCTCCACCCCGTCGCCATATTCGCCGATGACATCGACACGCTGACGGGAATGGGCGCCGAGCGCCTCCATATCCCCAGGGTTCATGAAAATGACCTGGCGCTCGCCATAGACGCCACGATAGCGGTCATCCATGCCGTAGATCGTGGTGTTGTATTGATCGTGGCTGCGGAAGGTCTGCAGCACGAATAGATTGTCGCGGGTCAGCGCCTGCTGGTGCTCGGTCTTCTCGGGCAGCGGGCCGCTATAGAAGGTGGCCTTTTTCGCAGGCGTATTCCATTGCCGTTCGGCGGCGGCGTTGCGCAGATGAAAACCGCGGGGAATGCGGACACGCTCGTTGAAATTGTCGAAACCCGGAATGACGCGCTCGATCATGTCGCGGATGAGATCGTAATCATCGGCGAGGGCTTTCCAGTTCACATTGACATTGCCGAGCGTGGCTTCGGCGATGCCGGCGATGATCGCGACTTCCGAGCGAAGTGCATCCGAGGCCGGCGGATTGATGCCGCCGGAGCCATGCACCATGCTCATGGAATCCTCGACGGTGACGATCTGCGACCGGCCGGCCGAATTGCGGTCGATTTCCGTCCGGCCGAGGCAGGGCAGCACGAAGGAAGTTTCACCCGGCACCAGATGCGAGTGGTTGAGCTTGGTGGCGATGTTGACGGTGAGCTTCTGCTTTTCGAAGGCCTTAACGATCAGCGGACTGTCGGGGGTCGCGCGCATGAAATTGCCGCCGAGTGCGATGAAGGTCTGAGCCTTCCCATCCAGCATGGCGGCGACGGCCTCAACGGTATTGTGGCCGCGCTTGCGCGGCATGGGAACGCCGAGTTCTTTCTCCAGTGCGTCGAGAAGTGCCGGCGGCGCTTTTTCGTCGATGCCGACGGTGCGGTCGCCCTGCACGTTGGAATGGCCGCGCACCGGGCAAAGGCCGGCGCCAGGACGGCCGACATTGCCCCGCAGCAGCATGAAATTGGCGATCTCGCGAACGATCAGGACCGAATGCCGGTGCTGGGTGACGCCCATGGCCCAGGTGGCGATGACGGAACCGGCATTCATGTAGATGCCGGCTGCTTCTTCGATCTCGGCGCGGGTCAGGCCGGACTGGTCAAGGATGTTTTCCCAGCTCGTTGCATCGACCGCGGCGCGATAGGCTTCGAATTCGGCGGCATGCTCGGCAATGAAGTCGTAGTCGATAATGGCGGGCTCGCCCGCTGCCCTTGCGGCAGCGTCGGCGGCGAAGACCGCCTTGCTCATGCCGCGCACCGCCGCCATGTCGCCGCCCTGGCGCGGCTGATAATAGTTGGTGGCGATCTTCGTGCTGCTGCCGGTGATCATTTCGATCTTGTCCTGCGGGTCGGCGAAGCGTTCCAGACCCTTTTCCCGGATGGGATTAAAGACGGCGATACGGGCTCCGCGAAGGGCGGCGCGGCGCAGGTCGCCGAGCATGCGGGGATGGTTGGTGCCGGGATTTTGCCCGATGACAAAAATGGCGTCGGTATGCTCGAAATCCTCGAGCAGCACCGTGCCTTTGCCGACGCCGATCGACGCATTGAGGCCAACGCCGCTCGCTTCGTGGCACATGTTGGAGCAATCGGGGAAGTTATTGGTGCCGTAAAGCCGCACCATCAACTGATAGAGGAAGGCCGCCTCGTTGGAGGCGCGGCCGGATGTGTAGAATTCCGCCCGGTCAGGGCTGTCGAGGCTTTTGAGGATACGGCCGATCTCGGCAAAGGCATCGTCCCAGGAGACGGGGAGATATGTGTCGCTCGCCCGATCATAGCGCATCGGATGGGTGAGGCGGCCCTGTTTTTCCAGTTCGTAATCTGACCAGCTACGCAGTTCCGAGACGGTGTTACGTGCAAAGAAATCCGGCGGGACGCGCGCTTCCGTCGCTTCCCATGACACGGCCTTGACGCCGTTTTCGCAGAACTCGAAGGACGAGCCGTGTTCGGGGTCGCCCCAGGCGCAGCCTGGGCAGTCGAACCCGTCCGGCTGATTGGTCTTCAAAAGGGTGCGGGCGCCGGAAATCGGTGCACCGGATTCCAGCAGGCGTTTGCCAACGCTTTTGAGTGCGCCCCAACCACCCGCGGCCGACGATGCCTTGCCCAAGAAATCCGTCTTGCTCATGATTCTGCTATCCCGGAACTGTGTTTCCGCGCCTCTCAGGCGGCGGTTTATCATTCGTCAAAATAATCTTCAGAAGCCCCGATCCGGGCCGGCTGTCAATGTCTTAATTGTGCATCGCGGCAGAACCTTATTCGCCCGTTCGACAATTGAAATGGGAACGGCGTAAAGGGGGTGGACGTTGTCGCAAAACAAGCCGCAAAGATTGGCGAAACATGCTTTGGGCCATTGGCTGGGACCCCGCCGGCGGATAGGAAGAGGAATGTTGAATGGATTTTTCGCCGCAGTCGGGAAGCTTGCGTACCTGCAGCTATCCGGTTGTTGACAATATGCTTTTTAACGCCATTCTGCCTGCGCATCCGTGCGCTGCGGCATTTGAATACGAGGGGACGCCAGATGACAGACCGTGACGACGATCCTGTCGCGCCCGACGACGTAAAGCCGGCAGAAGCGCTCTCCGATATTTACGCGGAAGATGGGTCCGTCCGCTCCGATTTTCTGGCGATGGTGGGCGCTGCGATCGCCGATCGCGACCTGCTTTTCCTGCGCAAGAATGTTGCGCGGCTGCATGAGTCCGAGCTCGGCGACGTGCTAGAATCCATCCTGCCGGAACAGCGCCACGCGCTGGTCAGGCTTTTGGGTTCCGATTTCGACATGACGGCGCTGACCGAGGTGGATGAGGGCATCCGTCTCGATATCGTCGACCAGATGTCGAACGAGCAGATCGCCGCCGGTATCGGCGAGCTCGACTCGGACGACGCGGTCTACATTCTCGAAGACCTCGACGACGAGGACCGCGAGGATATTCTCTCGCAGTTGCCGTTTACCGAACGCGTGCGGCTGATGCGGGCGCTGGATTATCCGGAAAGCTCGGCCGGTCGCCGCATGCAGACGGAATTTGTCGCCGTGCCGCCGTTCTGGACCGTGGGGCAGACCATCGACTACCTGCGCGAAGAAGAGGAACTGCCCGAATCCTTCTCGCAGATCTTCGTCATCGACCCGACCTTCAAACTGGTCGGCGCGCTTGATCTGGACAGGGTGCTGCGCGCCAAGCGTCAGGTGAAGATCGAAACGATCATGCACGAGACCAACCACTCCATTCCGGCCGAGATGGACCAGGAAGAGGCGGCGCAGCTTTTCGAGCAATATGACCTTCTCTCCGCCGCCGTGGTCGACAATAACGGCCGATTGGTCGGCGTTCTCACCATCGATGACGTGGTCGACGTCATTCAGGAAGAGGCGGAGGAGGATTTGCTGCGTCTCGGCGGTGTGGGTGACGAAGAACTGTCGGACAGTATCGTCAGCACCTCACGCTCCCGCGTGCCCTGGCTTGCGGTCAACCTGCTCACGGCCTTTCTCTCCGCTTCCGTCATAAGCCTGTTCGATGCGACGATCCAGCAGATCATTGCGCTCGCAATCCTGATGCCGGCGGTGGCTGGCATGGGCGGCAATGCCGGCTCGCAGACCATGACCGTCTCGGTGCGGGCGCTCGCCACCAAAAGCCTCGATATTCACAATGCCGCACGCATCATCCGGCGTGAGGCGGGGGTGGGCATCCTGAACGGCATGCTGTTCGGCTGCGCCATCGGCATCGTCGCCGGGGTCTGGTTTCAGGATATCCATATTGGCGGCATCATCGCCACGGCCATGTGTCTCAACATGCTGGCGGCGGCGCTGGCAGGCATTCTCATACCACTGGTTCTCGACAAGTTCGGCGCTGACCCCGCCGTTTCCTCCGCGGTCTTCGTGACGGCGGTGACCGACATTGTCGGCTTTTTCGCCTTTCTGGGAATCGCGACCTGGTGGTACGGTATTTCCGGATAGGTGAGGTGGGCAAAAATTGACTTTTACGTGAAGGTCAAATAATATCTTCCGACCATGAATCGGATAGGCCTTTGGACAAGTATTATAGCATAACCGAACTGACACGCGAATTCGGTGTTTCCACCCGCACCTTGCGATTTTACGAGGACGAGGGGCTGATTCACCCTGAGCGTCGCGGGCGCACCCGGCTGTTCAGGGCTGCGGACCGCCGCCTGATCCAGGAAATCCTGCGTGGTCGCCGTATCGGTTTTACGATCTCCGAGATTCGTGAAATCATTCACGTCTACAAAGAACCGCCAGGCGAATCGGGCCAGCTGGTGATGCTGATGAAGAAGGTCGACGAAAAGCGCGCCGATCTCAGGCAGAAACGCAAGGACATCGAAGAGACGCTGGCGGAGCTCGACAATGTCGAAGAAGCCTGTCTGACGCGGCTTGCCGAAATCGGCGTGGGGACTTGAAAGCAGCGCGTGCTGCTTGGTTCTTCAGTGATTTAACGCCGAAAACGGGCTAAAGCCTTCTATCTTTACCGCATTCCTTTGAGGGGCGATCGCTAGAGCGGTGATGGGCCGCGTTGGAGCGAGCGCACGCCGCTTGTTTCTTCTCCCCGCCGGGGAGAAGGTCGCGGCAGCGGGATGAGGGGGCGAGCTCTCCGTATGTCTCTGCGCTTGCCCCCTCATCCGACCCTTCGGGCCACCTTCTCCCCGGCGGGGAGAAGAAACAAGCGGCAAGCCCTGACGTCTCCCTACTGCGCCTCAACCGTGCACTGTTGCGCTACTTCGCTGACCTTCGTCTGCTGATCCGCGCTGAGCTTGCCATCCATCATCAAGTCGAACAGGTTTTCTGCCTGCAGCTTTTCCAGCGTGCAGCCACAGAAACGCTGGCACAGTTCCGCCCCGTTTGCCTGCTCGACGCAGCTTTTTTCGCAGCTCGATTTATAAAGCTCGACCTGATCGACCGGCGGAGGCGGGGCGACGAGGGAGAGTGTATAAACGAGGCCAATCAGCACCGGCTGGTGGATGAGGTAGAAGGCGAGACTGTGGCGGCCGGCGCTGGCGATGAGATTGCGCGGCGAGCTTGGATTGCGAAAACGATCAAGCCAACCGCGTGGCGTGACGAATTGAGAAACCGCAAGGCCGCCGAGGAAAGGCGCAAGCCAGGGCAGCAGCGGCACGTAGTCATTCGAGCGCGGCGGCATGGTGGAAAAGCCGATCCAGGCCAGCCATTTTGCGTTGAAAAGATCGGATTGCAGATATTGCGGCAGGATAAACGCAATGATCGCGAAAAGCAGCGTCACGGGCGCGGGTGCCCGCAGGAACAGCAGTCCCACGAGGCTTGCGGCAGCGATATTGTGCAATATGCCGAAGAAGATGAAGCTGTCCGGGAAGGCGAAATAGGTGGCTACGGTGATGAGCAGGGCCGAACCGGCCACCATCGCAAAACGTTTGCCGAAGGACGGCCAGTTCAGACCCTTGCCATGGGCGAGAAACAGGCTGAAGCCGGCCAGAAACAGGAAAGAGCTGGCGATTCCGCGCGCATAAAGCTTCCAGAGACCCGTGGTTGCCGTGCCGGGTTCGAGATAGCCGAAATATTCCAGATTCCATGTGAAATGGTAGGACGCCATGGCGAGGAGGGCGATCCCTCTGAGCGTATCCAGCCCGCCTATGCGGCCTTTGCGGCGGGTTTCGTTTGCGGCTGCGTCTGTGTCCATGTTTTCCGCTTTTTCAGCTTTTCGAGGGGCCGGCATTCACTTGGATATGCTTGAAATGACGTGTGGGCTTGGCCTTTTAAGTGCGGCTATTTCAAGGCCGGGTTTCTTCCATGATGGCGCGGCGGGCCTCTGAAAAGAACTGGCGGCGCAACAGCGCGACGATGATGATGACGGTGCTGGCAATGAAGACATAGGGGCTGATGAACCAGCCGAGATAACCGATGGAAAGGAAGATCGTCCGCAGGCCGTCATTGAAGTTCTTAGCAGCGATGATGTTCATCTTTATGACGTTTTCAGCCGCGCGCTCCGCCGCTTCGCGATCCGTATTGACGTCATGGACCATGGGAATGGCGCCAAACAGGATGGTGCAATAGTTGAACAGGCGATAGGACCAGCCGAATTTGAAGAAGGAATAACCGAACAGGCAGGTGAGCCCTATGACCTTCATTTCAAAGGCCGTGCGCCCGGCATAATGCACGAAGGGCATGTCGCGAAACACCGATTCGACCTGTTCCGTGGCTCCCAGAAGGGCGAAACAGCCGCCGATGGCGAAGATGGAGGTGGAAGCGAAGAAAGCGGTGCCATTCTGAAGGCCTGCCATGATCTGCGTATCGATCATCTTCAGGTCGCGCTTCAGCGAATTCATGATCCAGTCGCGGCGGCGCTCGGCCATGGCCTGATTGAGGCTGGCGCGCGAAAACAGCCGCGTTCCCGTCGTGACATGGGTATAGCCAACCCATAACAGGATGAAAACGACGATCGAGATATAGTCCATGACGGTCATCACGGGCAGGCCACCTTGCTGTTTCACGAATCTTCGAAAGCATATTGATTTGAAGGCCATGGCAAGGCAATGGCGGCGATTGCCGTCACCGGATATTCTCTTCCTGCGTTGCCGCCGTACCATTCGGATTTTCGCTAACGTTCCGGTAACCAAGTCGCTTTATCAATCACTTCGCGGACGACAGGTCTGCCGGTTCCGGGTCAGGTTTTGCGTACCGGTTCCGTGTGATTTCCCGGCACGACCGCCGCCGATTGACAGGGCGGGCTTTCGCACCTAGCCTTTCATCAGGACCGGTGTTTCCGGCATCCGGGGTCATCAGGGCTTTTGATGTCCCGCATCCTGCGGGCGGGTCTTGTTTCTCCGATCCGGTATCAGCGGCAGTCCGGCATGAGCAACCGGGGGACGCCTTTTTCTACGAATCGTTCCCTTCATGACCGTCTGTCTCTGGCTTGCGACATCGCAAAGATGCCGGTCCGCTTCATTCTTTCCTTTCAGGTTTCCAATGACAGATAAAAACCGCTCCGTTTTCATTCTTGGCGGCGCGCGCTCCGGCAAGTCGCGTTTTGCCGAAGAGCTTGCGGGAAAAGCCGGTGGGCGCCTGCATTATCTTGCTACTGGCCGGGCATGGGATGACGAGATGCGGGACCGTATCAGCCATCATCAGGAACGGCGCGGCGGGGAATGGACCACCCATGAAGCGCCGGTCGATATTGCCACCGTGCTGCAGCGGCTCGACAGCCCGGAAAATGTCATCCTCATCGACTGCCTGACATTATGGCTCACCAATCTGATGATGGAGAATGCCGATATGGAGACGGCCTTCACGGGGCTGGAATCGGCAATCGCATCGCCGCGTGCAAAGATCATCCTCGTCTCGAACGAGGTCGGTCTCGGCATCGTGCCGGAAAACCGCATGGCGCGCGAATTCCGCGATCACGCCGGCCGACTGCACCAGCGCATCGCGGCCATTGCCGGCGAGGTCTATTTTGTCGCCGCCGGTCTGCCGCTGAAGATGAAGGGCTGAAACGGGAGCCGGCCCCGAGCCTAACGTTTTCGGGAGCTGTTCGGTCTATTGTCCACTAGGGCCTGAAATTATCGGTCATTTCCGATGGCGGCTCCTCGGGCGGTTGTGGACCTGACTTTGGTTTTCCGGGAGAGGTGCCGCTCATCGTCGCGAATTCGATGCCGTTCTTCTCAAAGGCATCCTTCAACATCGAATAGGCTTTTCGGCGGATGATCGATTGCTGACCGTTTGGTTTCACCATCATGCCGAAGCCGAGCGTCATGCCGTAGTCTCCGAACTGTTCGACACCCTTGAGCTTGACCGTCTCGATGAGCATCGGCCCGAATTCCGGGTCATCCTTCAGTGCCTTGCCGATCTCGCGGGTAATCGATTTCACTTTTGTGAGGTCCGTATCAAAGGCAACGGTGACAAGAAATTTGTCGATCGACCAGTCGCGGCTCATATTTTCGACAGCGCCGAGCGATCCGAAGGGCACGGTATAGATCGGTCCGCGATGGTGCCGCAGTTTCACCGAGCGAATGCTGAAAGATTCTACGGTTCCCTTGTATGAACCGCTCTGAATATATTCACCCACCCGGAAAGCGTCGTCGATCATGTAGAAGACGCCGCTGATGATGTCCTTCACCAGTGTCTGCGAACCAAAACCGATGGCGATCCCGAAAATTCCTGCGGAGGCGAGCAGGGGCCCTATGTCGACGCCAAGTTCGGACAGAACCGTCATGACGCTGACGGCGCCAATCAGAATTCCCAGCATGTTGCGCAGGATCGGCAGGATTGTCTGCAATCTGTCGTCCGAGGCAGGCACGCCATGCTCGCTCGTCGCCGGTGCATTCATCTCCAACCGCCGCGCAATCACGGTCTTGATCGCCACCCAGAAGATATCCGCAAAGAGCAGGACCAGAATACCATGCAAGAGGCCCGTGAACATCGCGCTCACGGTCGATCCGCCCGGAAGCGCGCCCGGATGGTTCCTGATGAGGAACAGGAGCCATATGACGGCGGCGCCCAGCACCAGCAGCCGGACACTGCGTTGCGCCAGAACCGGGCGGAAGTCCGTTTCGGAATAACCGCCCATCGCGGTCGCGGTTTTTCGCGCTGCTATTCCCAGCGTGCCGACGGCACCGGGAAGAACCAGCGCAAAAAATCCCAGCCAGAAAAATACGCCGGCACCTGCGATCCAGACAGCAAACAGGATGAGCAGGTAAAAGGTGAAGGCCACATCCAGCGACCGCCGGCGTTCGGTATTCGCGTCCGCCTGCGGCTGGCGCCAGATAAAATAGACACCAAGGGCGAAGAGCGCCGCGATCATCGCATAGGAGATGAGTTTGACTGCGGCAGCCGTTACCCCGAGGCTGACAAGCATGCGCAGCACGGCCCAGCAGACGATCGCCACGGCCAGAAGATCGAAAGAGCGCGTCAGCCAGAATTGGCGCCGTGAATTCAGACCGTCATTGATGACCCGTTTCAACAGGTCGACGACCGCTTTAACGAGCGGAAGGCCGATGCTGACCGCAAGCCAGGGAAGTAGCACCGCACTCAGGAGTGGTGGCCACGGAATGGTGAAAAACATGATCGTCGCCGAAAGGCCATATCCCACCACGGGCAGCAGGCGTCTCGAGGCTGTCGCCAGCGCAAATTCGGCGACATTGCCGGGCAGGGCGCGCGCGGTGCGGGCGGCGGTTATCAAGTAGGTCGCGATCCCTGCCGCGATTCCCACTCCGAAAAGCAGCGCGACATGGGCGAGGAAACGGAGAATGCCATAGGCCTCGATTTCATTGACGAGCGTTCCCCCCGCCTTCGACAATTCACCTGGTATCGCCGGGGCATCATCCGCCAATCGTGCCAGATGTTCGCGTCGTTTGCTTGCCCACTGGTCGAGCACGCTTATGTTGCCGTCATCAGGTGCGGCCACATCAGACGTATCTGACAGCCGCTGCGCCAGCAGGCTGCGAACATCATCCTGCCCCATGAGGTTGAGGAGCTGATCGACTTTCTGTTCCGTGGCCTGATTAGTCGGATTTGCGGGCGTTGCGGTCTGGGCGAAGACGGTGGAGGAGGAAAACAGGCAGAGCGCCAGATATAGAGCCGGCCGGCAGGCGCAGAACCTCAAAAGGCGGGATAAAACATTCATTCCTCAACCCCACACCAGCCCGGAAGATGCCGGGCGTCCCTTGATTTCGCCAGTTTCATCGCTTCGGCCAGTGCTTCGTCGAAGGAGTCGACGAGGAGATCAGGATCAATTCGACGTCGCAGAAAATCGGCCCAGCCGAATTCGGAGAAGGGAATAACGACTTTTGCGTAACCGCCAGCCATGCGCAGGGCTCCGGCTAGCGATCGAAAAGGATCATCCTCGAGATCATTTACGTTTTTCGGGATGTCGCCGGGTTGCCGCCGCAGGCCCTGAGCATCAAAGGGATAGATCAGGTTGCGATGGTCCATCACCGACCAGAACTCATCCTTGCCAAGGTGGGAAAACTTGGCGACCACGCTTGTCAGCACATGTTCCACGCCCTCCTTGGACAGTGCGAGAACGAGGTGATGATGGTCGATGAGATAAATCCTGTCCTTGGGACCGGCCACGACCGGAACGATGTGGCTCCCCAGGAACCCGTCTCCGTCTTTTTTCCTGGTTTCACGCCACTCCTTTCTTTTCAGCTCGACCTCGCGGAAGCCGACGGCGATTTGCGTCGGTCGCAGTTTTTCGATGGCAATACGGGACAGGCGGGGCTCATAAATATGCGTCATTTTTCCTCCTTGAGGCCGTCCATCGCGGCAACGGCATCATCAACGCTGTAGTTTGCCCGACGCAAAAGATCGTCTCCGCCACCGGCGGCGACAACGTCGCGCACCGCGTCATGCATTCGGGCGTAGCGAATTCCAATGTTGCGCCCGCGCAGGCTGGCGTCGAATTCCAGCAACGCCTCGAGGGCTGTCGTATCGAGTTCAAATGTCTCTTCGAGGCTGATGATGACGGCGTTGATGTCAGGGCTCGCGAGTATGCGGCGGGTGATTTCCGCGAATGTCGGCTCGGCATTTCCGAAGAAAAGCGGTTGCGCCGGGCGCAGGACGAGCATGCCGGCCGGCTCCGCGGCATCCGGATGCCGCTTCACGTCAACGAAGTCGTGGCTCGCGCCGAGGCGGCCGAGCATCACGATGCGCGGGGAGGAAAGTCTTTGCAGGAACACGGCGAAAGACAGCACGATTGCTGCCAGCATCCCGTTGAGCACGCCAAGGAAAAGCACGCCGGCGGTTGCCGCCAGGGCAAGCACGAGGTCCTGTCTCAGCCGCCAAAGCCTGAAAAACGGAGATGGATCCAGCGCATGAAGCAAGGCCACGATGATGATGGCGGAAAGGGCGGCATGCGGGATATAGGCAAACCAGTCGGCCGCCGCAAAAGTGAAGCCGGCGAGCCCGATTGCCGCGATTGCCGAGGCCATTCCCGTGCGCGGATTGGCTGCTTCGCTCGCGGCGCCGGCGGAAAACCCGGCCCCGACGGGCATTCCCTGCAAGGCGGCACTCGCGATATTCGCAATACCAAGCGTTTTCAGCTCACGATTGGCATCCACGTTTTCCCCGTGCCGTAACGACAGGCCGCGTATTGTTCCCCAGGATTCGGCAAACAGGATCAGCACCAGAGGCGGGGCGAAACGCGCCACATGCGCCAGTTCGTCGAACGAGATCGCGGTGAAATTTCCCCAGATACCGGACAGATCGATTGTGCCGACAACATCGACGCCGCGTTGCTGCAAATCGAACAGGACCGAGATGGGGATCGCCAGCGCAATGATGATCAGGCTTCCCGGAAGCTGCGGATACCGTCGTGCGAAAAGCAGCAGGACAAGGGCGCCGATGCCGATCGACAGGCTGAAACCGTTCCATTGGCCGGGATTGGTCAATATCTGCCAGATCGCCTCGAATGTGCTGGCCCCTGATTCCGGCATGCCGAAGATCACGGGGAACTGTTTGAGCGAGATGAGGATCGCCAGCCCGAAGGCGAAGCCACGCAGCACGGGCCTTGAAATGATGCTCGACAGGGCGCCCAGCCGCAACGTGCCGGCGGCAAGGAACAGGAGCCCGACAAGAAACACCGCGACGGCGACCAGCAGCATTTTCTGCCCGGGCTGAGGCACGAGCGCCGTCAGCATGGCCGCAAGGATCGCGGCAGATGACGAGGTGGGCGAGATGATGGCGAAACGGCTCTGGCCAAGAAGGGCATAAACAAGACAGCCTGCCATGGCCGCATATAATGCATGTTGTGGCGGAACGCCGGCTATGCCGGAATAAGCGATCGCCTCCGGTAACATCAGCCCGGCGACGGAAAGCCCCGCGAGAATATCCCGCCCATTGTTACCCATGCCGCACCGTGATCCTCACCGGAGTTCTCGCGCCAAACACGACAATATCAGGATTAGCGTGAAGTCTCGATGGAAATCCAGTGGCTTGGCAGCGCGGATCGATGGATTTCGAGCATGACCGAAACCGCTTCGATAAGGCCCGGCTTTTTGTTCTTCCGCAATTCCTTTCACGAAACCGAACCCTGTTTTATCGGGGCTGCGACAGCTTTGCTTTCTTGATCTGGATCAAGGTGGCGTTGCCCTGCCGGTGGCAATGCTCCAACCGACGCAAAGGCGCGTTTCCGCTCTCCCAGGCGCACAACCTGCCTTTCGTCGGTCGGCTTGCACGTTGGGGGAAACCAACAATGAATTACACGTTAGAAACCGCGATCGTGGCCCTCGGGGCCTTTCTCGCGTTGCTTGGGGCAGCTTTTGCCCATGACAGTCTTTTCGCCGCCCATATGTGGGTGCTGTTCTTTACACTTGTGGTCAGCACGGTGCTTCTGTTGCGCCGTGTCTCCTTCGCGCCTGTCGATCCGGCCGCGCTCGCCCGCCGCAAGTCGGAATATTTCGACGAGGTGGTGAAATACGGCGTCATCGCCACCGTGTTCTGGGGTGTCGTCGGTTTTCTGGTCGGGGTCGTGGTGGCGCTTCAGCTTGCCTTTCCCGATCTCAATGTCGCACCCTATTTCAATTTCGGCCGCATGCGGCCGCTGCACACCTCGGCGGTGATCTTCGCTTTCGGTGGAAATGCGCTGATCGCCACGTCCTTTTACGTGGTGCAGAGAACCTGTCGGGCGCGCCTGTTCGGCGGCAATCTCGGCTGGTTCGTGTTCTGGGGCTACAACCTCTTCATCATCATGGCCGCCACCGGTTACCTGCTCGGCATCACCCAGGGTCGCGAATATGCGGAGCCGGAATGGTATGTCGATATCTGGCTGACCATCGTCTGGGTCGCCTATCTCGTGACCTTCCTCGGCACGATCTTCATGCGCAAGGAGCCACATATCTATGTGGCGAACTGGTTCTATCTCGGCTTCATCGTCACCATCGCCATGTTGCACATCGTCAATAATCTGGCGGTGCCCGTGTCGTTCCTGGGCGTCAAGAGCTATTCGGCGTTCTCGGGCGTGCAGGATGCGCTGACGCAATGGTGGTACGGCCATAACGCCGTCGGCTTCTTCCTGACGGCCGGCTTCCTCGGCATGATGTATTATTTCATTCCGAAGCAGGTGAACCGCCCGGTCTATTCCTACCGCCTGTCGATCATCCACTTCTGGGCGCTGATCTTCATGTATATCTGGGCCGGTCCGCACCATCTGCACTATACCGCGCTGCCCGACTGGGCGCAGACGCTCGGCATGGTGTTCTCGGTCATGCTGTGGATGCCTTCATGGGGCGGCATGATCAACGGCCTGATGACGCTTTCGGGCGCATGGGACAAGATCCGCACCGATCCCGTCGTGCGCATGATGGTGATGGCGGTAGCCTTCTACGGCATGGCGACCTTCGAAGGTCCGATGATGTCGATCAAGGCCGTCAACTCGCTCAGCCATTATACCGACTGGACCATCGGCCACGTGCATTCGGGCGCACTCGGCTGGAACGGCATGATCACCTTCGGCGCGATCTATTACCTGACGCCGAAAGTGTGGGGCAGGGACCGTCTCTACAGCCTGCAACTGGTCAACTGGCACTTCTGGCTCGCCACGCTCGGCATCGTCGTTTACGCCGCCGTCATGTGGGTGGCCGGCATCCAGCAGGCTCTGATGTGGCGCGAATATGATAGCCAGGGCTTCCTCGTCTATTCCTTCGCGGAATCGGTCGCAGCGTTGTTCCCCTATTATGTGATGCGTGCACTGGGCGGCCTGATGTTCCTCAGCGGTGCGCTGATCATGGCCTACAACGTCACGATGACCATCCTCGGTCATCAACGCGAAGAGGGCGCCAGCAAGGGCGCGGCTCCTTCGCTGCAGCCTGCTGAATAAGGAGAGGCCGATGTCCATACTTGACAAACACGGCGTCATCGAACGCAATGCCACGCTGCTTCTGGTCGGCTCGCTGCTGGTCGTCTCCATCGGCGGTATCGTGGAAATCGCACCACTCTTCTACCTCGAAAACACCATCGAGAAGGTGGAGGGCATGCGGCCCTACACGCCGCTGGAACTGGCCGGGCGCAACATCTACATCCGCGAGGGATGTTACGTCTGCCATAGCCAGATGATCCGGCCATTCCGCGACGAGGTGGAGCGTTACGGGCATTACAGCCTGGCGGCGGAATCCATGTATGACCATCCGTTCCAGTGGGGTTCCAAGCGCACGGGGCCAGACCTCGCGCGCGTCGGCGATCGTTATTCGAATGAATGGCATGTGCAGCATCTGGCCGATCCGCGCTCGGTGGTGCCGGAATCGATCATGCCGTCTTACGCTTTCCTCAAGACGACACCGCTGAAGATCACGGATATTTCGATGGAGCTGAAGGCCAACCGCGCAGTCGGTGTGCCCTATAGCGATGAGATGATCGAGAAGTCCGCAGCCGATCTTGTCGCTCAGGCCGACCCGAATGCGGATTCGTCGGAACTTCTGGCGCGTTACCCGAAGGCGAAGGTCGGCGATTTCGACGGCGATCCGGCCAAGCTTACCGAAATGGATGCTCTGGTCGCCTATCTGCAGATGCTCGGCACGCTGGTCGATTTCTCGACCTATGACGATGCCGCCGGATACCGGTGAGGAGGCGAGACGATGGAAACCTACACTGCCATGCGCCACTTCGCCGATAGCTGGGGCCTGCTTGCCATGACCCTGTTCTTTGCCGGCGTCGTCGTTTTTACCCTTCGCCCCGGCTCCAGACAAGCCGCGGACGATGCCGCCAGCATTCCGCTCAAGGAGGACTAGGATATGTCCGAAAAACACATTGATGACATCAGCGGCGTCGAAACCACCGGCCATGAATGGGACGGCATCCGCGAGCTGAACAATCCCATGCCGCGCTGGTGGGTCTGGACCTTCTATTTCACGATCCTCTGGGCCATCGGCTACACCATCGCCTATCCGGCTTACCCGCTGATATCAGGCGCGACAAAAGGGTTGCTCGGCTGGAGCAGCCGCGGCGAAATCGCCGCCGAAATTGCCGATGCGAAACAGGCGCAGAGCGTCTATGTCGACAGAATCGCCAATTCCTCGCTTGCCGAAATTCAGGCGGACCCGACCCTGATGCAGTTTGCCCTTTCCGGCGGTGCAGCCGCTTTCAAGGTCAATTGCATTCAGTGTCACGGTTCGGGCGCGGAAGGTGGGCAGGGTTATCCCAACCTCAATGACGACGACTGGATGTGGGGCGGCAGCGTCGATGATATCTACACGACGGTCAAACACGGCATTCGTTTTGCCGATGATCCTGATACGCGCGCTTCGGAAATGCCTGCTTTCGGCGACATTCTGAAATCGGACGAAATCCGCGAGGTCGCCGCCTATGTCGTCAGCCTTACCGGCACGCCTTCCAACCCGGCGCTGGTGGAACCCGGCAAGCAGCTCTTTGCCGACAATTGCGCCTCGTGCCACGGGGAAGACGCCAAGGGCAATCGCGAATTCGGCGCGCCCAATCTGGCCGACGCGATCTGGCTCAAAGCGCATGGGGAAGAGGGTATCGGTGCGCAGATCCGTTCGCCGAAGCACGGGGTCATGCCCGCCTGGGGTGAGCGTCTTGGCGATACGACTGTCAAACAGCTGGCGATCTTCGTACATTCGCTTGGTGGGGGCGAATGAGGCAAGTAGGATGTAAAAAAGGGCGCCGGGAGGCGCCCTTTTTTATTGTTCAGATCAGGCGTTTTCCGCCCGTCCATCCGCATATTCGGCTGGTCCCTTCAACTCGATCTTGTTGCCGAAGGGATCACGGAAATAAAACGAATGTCCCATCCCTCTCGCGCCGCCGTGAAAGGCTTCCTGTTCTATCGTGACGTCAAATTTCGCCAGATGGGCGCGAAGCGCATCATGGTTCAGAGGGCCGGTCGCTATGCAGATGTGATCGACATTACGTCCTCCGGCGACGGGCGGAGCAGCCTTTGTGCCACCGGGATGCGTGACATCCCACAGCACGATCAAGGCATTTCCGCACCAGACCTGTTCCATCCCGAGAGCAGGGTAAGAGTAGCCATCCCTACACCCCAGTACGTTTCGGTAAAAATCGAGCGCCCGCGTCATGTCGTCGACGATGAAAACGATATGATCGATACCGACCAACGAAAAAGGCGGTGTTGTCAAAGTCATGGCGGGCTCCTGCCGATCAGTTTTTCGACCAGACGGCCAGTTCGTATCCATCCGGATCGGTGAAATGGAAACGCCGGCCACCGGGAAAGGCGAAGATCGCGACGCTGATCTGGCCGCCGGCGGCCTCGACACGCCGCTGCACATCCTCGATATCGGCGGCGTAGAGAATAACGAGCGGTCCGCCCTTGGCCGAAACCGGCGCGGTGGTGGTGAAGCCGCCCGTCAGGCGGCCGTCGGAAAATTCGCAATATTGCGGACCGTAATCCTTGAAGGTCCAGCCGAACGCGCCGCCGTAAAATTCCTTGGCTCGTTCGATGTCGGCGACGTTAAATTCGATATAGTCGATGCGCCGGTCATTGGCATTTTCTGTCATCATTTACTCCATCAATCCGCTTCAAGCAGCGATTTCAGCGTTTCGAGATCGGCCATGATCGCGCTCGCATCCTGCTCGAACTCCTCGTCCGTCATGCCGTCAAGCCGAAGCAGCGTGAAGCTCACTTCCGCGCCGCTGCCATTCGGCGTTACCCGAAGCGCGTTATAGACCTTCAAGCCGTCAGGCAATGTGACGACATGATCTATGACGCCGAATCCGTTGGCCGGCGCGAAATTGACACGCACCTCGCCAAGCGGCCCGCCATCGGCGATCCAGTCGTTGCCGTCAGGCTTCAGCCCGCCGCCCAGACCTGCCGCCCAGCGCGGCATGTTCTGCGGGTCGGAGGCGAAACCATAGACCTGTGCCCACGGCTTTTCGACTGACAGGTGAATGATTCTCGACTGCATGACAGGCATCTCGTCCTCCCTCTGCGGCGCGGTCCCTCCCTGCGCCACTTTGTCGTCACTTGATGTAAGTCAAGGATGTTTCCCCGCTGAGATGGGAGAAAGCAAGGAGATAAAAATGGACTCCTATCATGAACATCTATCGCGCCGGACAGGATCGCCCGCAACAGCCCGTCGAAAGGCTGGAGGCGGAAGCCGTCAATTCCGCAAAAACGCGCAAACCGCTTTACGAAGCGCGCAAGAAGATTTTTCCGAAGCGCGCCGAGGGCCGGTTCCGGCGGTTCAAATGGCTGGTGATGCTGGTCACGCTCGGCATCTATTATCTGACGCCTTTCCTGCGCTGGGACCGCGGTCCCTATGCGCCCGATCAGGCGGTATTGATCGATATCGCCAACCGACGCTTTTATTTCTTCTTCATCGAAATCTGGCCGCAGGAGTTCTTTTTTGTTGCCGGCCTGCTGGTCATGGCGGGGCTGGGGCTGTTTCTCGTCACATCAGCCGTCGGGCGTGCATGGTGCGGTTACACCTGTCCGCAGACCGTCTGGGTCGACCTGTTTCTGGTGGTCGAACGGGCGATCGAGGGCGACAGGAACGCCCGCATGAAACTGGATGCGGCGCCCTTCACATTTGGCAAATTGCGCAAGCGGATGCTGAAACATGCGATCTGGCTGGTGATCGGCGTTCTAACCGGCGGCGCCTGGATTTTCTATTTTGCCGATGCGCCGACGCTGGCGATGCAGTTCATGACCGGGCAGGCGCCGATGATTGCCTACTCGACCGTCGCCACGCTGACCGCCACCACCTATGTCTTCGGCGGGCTGATGCGGGAACAGGTGTGCACCTACATGTGTCCCTGGCCGCGCATCCAGGCGGCGATGCTGGATGAGAATTCGCTTGTCGTTACCTATAATGACTGGCGCGGTGAACCGCGCTCGCGGCACGCCAAGAAGGCTGCGGCAGCTGGGGAGAGCATCGGCGATTGCGTCGATTGCAATGCCTGTGTTGCGGTCTGTCCCATGGGCATCGACATCAGGGACGGGCAGCAGCTGGAATGCATCACCTGTGCGCTCTGCATCGATGCCTGTGACGGGGTGATGGACAAGATCGGCAAGCCGCGCGGGCTGATTGCCTATGCGACGCTGTCCGAATATCAGTCCAACATGGCGCTGGCGACCGGCAATGGCGAATACACCATCCGCCCCACCAATGTGCGTGAGGAGGACGGCAGTTTCAGCAAGCGTGTCCGCCACTTCAACTGGCGCATCATCTTCCGGCCGCGCACGCTGCTTTATACCGCCATCTGGGCTGCCGTTGGCATCGGCATGCTGTTTGCGCTGGTGACGCGCGAGCGGCTGGCGCTCAATGTCCTGCACGACCGTAATCCGCAATATGTGCTGGAATCAAACGGGTCGATCCGTAACGGCTATACCGTGCGCATTCTCAACATGGTGCCGCAGCCGCGCATAATGAGCCTGACGATAGAAGGCCTTCCCAATGCGGTGATGAAGATAAACGGCATGCCGGATACGGCTGCGCGCGCCTTCGAGGTGACGGTGGAGCCGGATGAGGCGACGACGCTGAAGGTCTTCGTCACCCTGCCGGGCAAGGATATCGCGCGGGCGGCGGAAAACTTCGAATTCATCGTCAGCGATACGGCCGGCCACGAAACGGCCCGTTACGATGCGGTCTTCAATGCTCCGGGAGTGAAAAAATGACAGTCAACAATCGCCAGACATCCGGCTTCGTTTTCACCGGCTGGCACATGCTCGGCGTCATGGTGCTGTTCTTCGGCACCATCATCACCGTCAACATGATCATGGCCTGGAATGCGGTCCACAGCTGGAGCGGGCTCGTCGTGCCCAACACCTATGTCGTCAGCCAGCAGTTCAATGCCAAGGCGGAAGCCGCCAAGGCACGGGCCGCAACCGGCATCAAGGGCAGGCTCGTGGTGAATGAGAAGACCGTGCGTTACGAGGTTTTCCATCCGGAAAAAGGCCCGATCGATACAGACACGGTGACGGCGCATTTTCGCCGGCCTGTGGGTGAAAGCCAGAATTTCGACATGGAACTCACCCCGGCCACCACCGGCGTCTTTACCGGCGCACATGACATGCTACCGGGGCAATGGATCGTCGAGGTCACCGCCGTCAAGGACGGTCGTGTCATCGTGCATGAGGGCACGCGGATCGCCGTCATCAGGGGGCGCAAATGAGCTGCTGCGCACCGGGAACGGAAGGTTCGCTTCAACTCGGCGAGCCGGTCAATCCACCATCGTCGGAGGAATTGCTGCTGGCGAGCCGCGATCTGGGGCAGGGGCTGCGTCAGACCGATCTCAGCGTGCCGGATGTTTATTGCGGCGCCTGCATCACAACCATCGAGACTGCGCTTAACCGTTTGCCACAGGTGGAACGGGCGCGGGTGAACCTGTCGTCCAAACGTGTGGCGGTTGTCTGGAGGGAAGAGGTCAATGGCGTCAGGACCGATCCCGCCGAGATTGCCCGTGCAATCCTGTCGACGGGATACCGCACACATCTTTTTGCCAGCGGGCAGGATGCTTCGGACGCGTTGCGCTCGCAGCTGATCAGGGCGGTGGCGCTGTGCGGTTTTGCCTCCGCCAATATCATGCTTCTGTCCGTCTCCGTCTGGTCGGGGGCGGATGCGGCGACGCGCGACATGTTCCACTGGATTTCGGCGATGATTGCCGCGCCGGCGCTGATCTATGGCGGGCGTTTCTTCTATCAATCTGCCTGGAACGCGCTGAAACACGGCCGCACCAACATGGATGTGCCGATCGCGCTTGCCATCACGCTCTCTTATGCCGTTTCGCTGTGGGAAACGATCCATCACGGTGAACATGCCTGGTTCGACGCGACCGTATCGCTGCTGTTCTTCCTGCTGATCGGCCGCACGCTGGACCATATCATGCGCGACAAGGCGCGCTCGGCCATTGCCGGATTGGCCCGGCTGTCGCCGCGCGGCGCGACCGTTATCGGGGAGGATGGAACGCGGGAATACCGCCAGCTTGCCGATGTTCGACCCGGAATGTCGATTGCGATTGCGGCGGGTGATCGTGTGGCGGTGGATGCCGTGGTCGTCTCTGGCAGCAGCGATCTCGACATGTCCATCGTCAATGGTGAAAGCGCATCGCGTCGCGTTGCGGCAGGCGACAGCCTGCAGGCCGGCACGCTCAACCTCACCGGTTCGCTCACCGCTCGGGTGACCGCCTCGGCCAGAGACTCCTTCCTGTCGGAAGTGATCGGGTTGATGGAGGCGGCCGAAGGCGGGCGGGCGCGTTACCGCCGTATCGCCGACCGCGCCGCAAGCTATTATTCACCCGTGGTGCATCTTCTCGCGCTGGTGACGTTTCTCGGCTGGGGCATTTTTGGCGGGGACTGGAAACAGGCGATGCTGATTGCCATTGCGGTTCTCATCATTACCTGCCCCTGTTCGCTCGGCCTTGCCGTTCCCGTCGTGCAGGTGGTGGCCGCTGGACGGCTCTTCCGGCACGGCATCATGGTCAAGGAAGGCTCGGCCATGGAGCGGCTGGCCGAAATCGACACCGTGCTGTTCGACAAGACCGGCACGCTGACCGTTGGTAAACCGAGACTAGTCGAGACAGGTGATGTGAAGTCGGCCACCATGGCAATTGCGGCGGGACTTGCTGCCCATTCGCGTCATCCTCTCTCGAAAGCCCTGCATGCCGCCTATAACGGTGCCTTGCCGGCCTATGAGTTGGTGCGGGAAATTCCAGGCTCGGGTGTCGAGGCCGAGACGGAAGCCGGCATCTACCGGCTCGGCAATCGCCGTTTCGCCTGCCCGGACGAGACACCGACCGACAATGGCGATGCGCGGTCGGAAGTGGTGCTGTCGCTCGATGGCTATCAACTGGCAAGCTTCGGTTTCGAGGATAATCCGCGCGCGGGTGCGGTTGCGGCTTTGCGTAATCTCTCAGCGCGGGGCCTGATGCAGGAAATCGTTTCGGGTGACCGGGCCGCCGCCGTCAGCGCCATGGCGCAGCGGCTGGGGATCGGCAACTGGCGTGCGGACCTGTCGCCGAAGGACAAGGCGGCGCGCTGCGCCGAACTTGCCGGCGAGGGTCGCAAGGTGCTGATGGTGGGAGACGGTATCAACGACGCGCCGGCGCTTGCTGCTGCGCATGTGTCCATGGCGCCCGCCACCGCCGCCGATATCGGCCGGCAGGCCGCCGATTTCGTGTTCATGCAGGAGGATCTCGATGCCGTGCCTTTCGCGATCGAGACATCGCAGCGGGCAGGACGGCTGATCCGGCAGAACTTCGCGCTTGCCATCGGCTACAACATCATCGCCGTGCCGATTGCGATTGCCGGTTATGCGACGCCGATGATCGCGGCCATCGCCATGTCGACGTCCTCGCTGATCGTTGTCGCCAATGCCCTGCGGCTTGCCGGTACGGCTGAAACCGTCCGTCCTCAGAACCAAGCGAAGACCGGATTTGCAGGCGAGGGGGCGCAACTGGCATGAACATGCTGATCTATCTCATTCCCGTCGCGCTGTTTCTGGGCGCGCTTGGGCTTTTCGCCTTCCTCTGGTCGGTGCGCTCAGGGCAGTATGAGGATATGGACGGGGCGGCCTGGCGGGCGATAGACGATGGTGATGACCGGCCCCGGCCATCATCTTGAGGGCAGGTGCTGTTGCTGTTTCGACCTGTCGCAAATATGCAAAGCTGATTTGCGTCATCAAAATTTAATCGTTTCAGTCGCCCCTAGCCTTGCCGTTTGCCTATTACAGTGCCACAACACGACCACCAAAAAGCAAGATGGAGGCACATCCCTTGGAACAGGCAGAAATCGGTTTGATCGGTCTCGGCGTCATGGGCTCGAACCTGGCGTTGAACATCGCGGAAAAGGGCAACAAGATTGCCGTATTCAACCGAACCCCTGAAGCGACGAAAAAATTCTACGCCGAGGCGGGTGAGTTGCAGGGACAGTTGATCCCCTGCGAAACCATAGAGGAATTCGTCGCCGCCATTCGTCCTCCGCGCCCGATCATCATCATGATCAAGGCCGGCGATCCGGTTGACCAGCAGATGGAAATCCTGAAGCCCCATCTCGCCAATGGCGACATCATGATCGATGCCGGCAATGCCAATTTCCGCGATACGATCCGCCGTTTCGACAATCTGAAGGATAGCGGCCTCACCTTTATCGGCATGGGCGTTTCCGGCGGTGAAGAAGGCGCGCGTCACGGACCGTCGATCATGGTCGGTGGCACCGAGGACAGCTGGAAGCGTGTCGAGAAGGTGCTGACCTCCATTTCCGCCAAGTATAATGACGATCCGTGCGTGGCATGGCTCGGCAATGACGGCGCTGGCCACTTCGTCAAGACCATCCACAACGGCATCGAATATGCCGACATGCAGATGATCGCTGAAATCTACGGCATCCTGCGTGATGGCCTTGGCATGAGCGCCGTCGAAATCGCCGATGTCTTCGCCGAATGGAACAAGGGCCGTCTGAATTCCTACCTGATCGAAATCACCGAGAAGGTTCTGCGCGCCGCCGATCCGATCACCGGCAAGCCGATGGTCGATCTGATCCTCGACAAGGCCGGCCAGAAGGGCACCGGCAAGTGGTCGGTCATCGAGGCGCAGAACATGGGCGTCGCCGCAACCGCCATCGAGGCGGCCGTGGCTGCCCGTATTCTCTCCTCGCAGAAGGATGAGCGCGAAGCTGCCGAGAAGATCTTCGGCCTGCCGACCCTCGCGGCGGCACCGGCTGACAAAAAGGCCTTCATCGCCGATCTGGAAAGCGCGCTTCTGGCCGCGAAGGTCGGCGCTTATGCGCAGGGCTTCGCCATCATGTCGGCCGCATCGAAGGAGTTCAACTGGAACCTGCCGATGCCGACGATTGCCCGCATCTGGCGCGCCGGCTGCATCATCCGTTCGGAATTCCTCGATGAGATCACCTCGGCCTTCACCAAGGATCCGCATGTGGCCAACCTCATCGTAACGCCTGCCTTCGCCGCCATCGTCAAGGATACCGATGCGCCGCTGCGCCGCGTGGTTTCCTACGCCGTGCTCTCCGGCCTGCCGGTTTCGGCGCTGGCCTCGGCACTAGGCTATTTCGATGCCTATCGCCGTGGCCGCGGCAGCGCCAACCTCATTCAGGCACAGCGCGACTTCTTCGGCGCGCATGGTTTCGAACGCACCGACGGTGTCGACAAGCCGCACGGCCCATGGGGCAGCGGCGCCGATATTTTCTGATCGGTTGAAACGATAAAAACAAAAGCAACGGTGTTACGCGTCAAGCACCGTTGCATTGTGATCACGCATTCTTGCATTGAGAATGATGATCATCTTGCGCATGACGGCGACGAGGGCGACCTTTCCGGGTTTGCCCTTTGCCTTCAACCGCTGGAAGACGGCTCTCATGTTCGGATCAAAACGAATGGCTGGTAAGGCTGCGACGTAGAGAGCGTCTCTGATCGGCTTTCGTCCGCCTGATATCATTCGCTTGCCACGCATCTG
>NZ_JAPYZZ010000002.1 GCF_027460065.1 Martinezella rhizogenes | reverse complement strand
CATCAAGCAAAGCTTGATGACATCATTGTTCTGTCCTGACGCCCGAAGGGCTCCGGACGGGCCGCGCCAAAAGGCGCGACGACCTCTGGTCTGTATGGCTGCCCCGCTCACTGTTGAGCAAAGGTGGAATACGGATGGGTCAAGTGAGACGTGTTAAATTAAATAGAGCCTTGGCTCTCCAGTTTCTCGAAAACAACGTATGTTGTTGCGTTTTGCCGACCTGGTGGTTATCGCGGGGCGGCTGCACCCGTTCCCTTTCCGAACACGGCCGTGAAACGCCCCAGCGCCAATGGTACTTCGTCTCAAGACGCGGGAGAGTAGGTCGCTGCCAGGTCTGCAAAACGCAACACATGCTATCTTCTCACTCACACACTTCGGCCCAGCCGACACCAAGGGCCGCTACATGCGGCCTTTTGTCATTCAAGGCAAAGATTTAAAGCCAATAAAAATGGCGTACAAAATCATGTGCGCCCCTTACAGGAGACAAATCGCCTTCGGCAATTTGCTCCAGCAGTATGCATCACAGCGTCCCTGTGATGCTATCGCGATAAATCCCATAGGGATTTACGCTGGTAACGCGGGGTGGAGCAGCCCGGTAGCTCGTCAGGCTCATAACCTGAAGGCCGCAGGTTCAAATCCTGCCCCCGCAACCAAATTCTACGCTACACTATCCCACATTATCCCAAAGCCACGATCCAGTACGCTAAACAGCTACGATCAAACAGGCTAAATCCCCGTCATAAAACACAAATTCCAAAACCCGCAGGTGAAAAGCGGGCAGGCCGCCGGCGCCGCCACGCCATATGGTCGAGGTACATACAACGTCGCTGTATGCCAACGCCGCTTCTCGATAGGCCGAAAACGCCAACGCCGAATGCTGCCCTATATAACGCGCAGTTGGTCGCGTGCCACCCCAGATGCCCTCACGAGAGGAAATGGCTAAGATACGAGTATTGCTTAGTGGTATCTTGAGACATAGCAAATAATTATATTAAATAAAAACTCGTCACGACTAATTTTTCAATATAAAGTATCCTAATTTTTATTATTATTGGATTATATGTAAATGTTAATAAGTTATTTCTACAATGAATAATCTGTGTTTCTCGATGGTTGGAATGCCGGCCGGCAATCATTTTAGGTGGCGAACCTAAATATTCATATAGAGTTCCTTTCGCAAATGGTTTGCTATAATATCAATGGCTTACGATCTCGCGAAAATCAGCATGACTGACTTAATGCGGCCGGCTTTTGACGCAGGGCTCGCTTTGACTTGTCTCGACTAGCGCGTCGGCCGTTCGCCCGTCGGACTGGTTGGATCGAGCGGCAAAATTTCTCCGATGCCTGCGCCTCACTCTGGATCGACGGCGAACTCGTCCATCTAGAAGACCTGCTCCTCCACGACGCCACCCGCGACGTGCTGCGTACTCGCCGACGTGTTGGTGGTCAGTCGCCAGACTGTGCTTTGTCCGCCGAGGGTATTCGGTCTTTGCGACAGACGTCGGACATCAATCCGGTCGGCGTCTACGCGGCGGCGTCGGCCGGCGCCGCTCAGCGTGCGGGCGCGATAGAATATTCGGGAGGGGAGGGGTGGGGATGATGGCAACGACGTGGAAAATCTCCCAGGCGTCGATTACGCAGCCATCGATGCGGTGTTGGCCCGGTCTGAGGCGGCTATCGAACAAGCTAGAAAGCCGGGCCGGGCTTCGACCGATCCCGGCGAGCGAGACCCTCTCATATACGATCTCGACTGGGGGGCACAGGAAAGGGCTCACACTGGCATGCGACTGAGCGGCGCCTCGTCACCTCCGCTTCAAGCGCTGACTTGAGCAATCAACCTCCCGGCCGCGTGGTTACACCGAATCTTGCGATGTGTCAGCTATATAGTTGCTGCAGAGAAAGCGTGGATGTCAGCATCGGCCCAGACAGGCTCATCGTCATCCGTAACAGCTCTCTGACGCGCACACTCCGCCATCCATAGCCGATACTTTTCGTCAGGATGATCATTGGCGAGCTCTTTCAGCGCCCAATAGGTTCCTTCGCCGGGGCTCTCCGCGAGCATCTTGAACAGCATGTTCCGGGCATCCTGAGCGTGATCGCGAAGGTCCGGCGAATATACCCCCGTGTTGGCGCGATCGATATCCGTCCATGTCCTCCAGTTGCATGCGATGGTCGAAGGCGAACACCCGCATCGTCGACCAGTCGCCGCTCGTGCGCCGGCTGCGCTGACGGCAAATGCGCCACAGGCATTGACGTATTCCAAGGTCCTCGGCCAAAGTCTCTCCATCGAGCCGGCCCTTAAGCAACCCTGAGAAAAACCCGTCTCCGGCGCCGAGAACGTTGAAGACCTCGATTGGAAAGCCCGGCCCTGAACTGCTCGCGAATGAACCGGCCCATATGCTCGTTACCGACTTTGGTGATCACTGCGGTCTTCAAGCCGAGACGGGCAGCCCCGCAAGCGATATTGGTGGGGCTGCCGCCAATATACTTGTTGAAGGAGCCATGTCTTCAAGGCGACCTCCGATTTGCGCGCCGTAGAGATCGATTGATGAGCACCCGATCGTGATGACATCAAGTATTTTGTTCATGTGCGTCTCAAGTGGTTAGGGGTTAGGCACTGGCCATAGCCATCCTCGCCGCGGCAGACGTTGCCGCGGATGCGTCCTGCTTTGAAGTGATCGATCGCCCGTGGCTGTTTAGATCGCCTGCGGTTTAAAGTCAGCTGCGGCGCTTGGCATCACGCCCTGCAGGAGGGCAACGGATTTCTCCAACCCTTCCAGGGAATTCAAGAGTACATCCTCGTGCTCGATCGAAAGCCACCCGTCATATCCGGCCATCTTCAGACGATAGCAGAATTGACGCCACCACTCTTCCCCATGACCGAAGCCCAAGGTGATATAGGACCAGCTACGCGCAGGGATATCCATCAGGCTTCCGTTTTCCAGAAGGCTTGTGACCGCCTGCTTCGGCGCATTGAGGAATGTATCCTTGGCGTGGACATGATAGATCGCGTCACCGAGAGCTTCGGCGGCAATCAGCGGATCCGCCCCCATCCAGAACAGATGAGAGGGATCGAGGTTGGCCCCGATGGTCGGTCCGACGGCCTGACGAAGCTTCAGCAGCGATGGCACGTTGTAGACGCACTGATTGCCGTGAAGCTCAAGAGCGATCCGCTCGACACCATTCTCCTTGGCGAGCGTGACGATCTCGTCCCAGAACGGGAGCAGTTTTTCCTCCCATTGATATCGGAGAATTGCCTGCGTCTCAGGTGGCCAGGACGAGACAACCCAGTTCGGCATCGTGTCGTTGGCGCTGCCGGCGGGCAGGCCCGACATTGTGCAAACGGTCTTGATTCCCATCTCGCCGGCAATCCGGATCGTATCCTTCAGTCCTTCCCCTTGCGTCGGGTCTGTCGGATGCAAGGGGTTGCCGTTTGCATTGAGGCTGATGACCTCGAGGCCACGGTCGGCAAACCCCTTGAGAAAAGACTTCTGCGCATCCCGGTTACCCAGCATGGCTTTAAGATTGAAGTGCGGCGCGGTAGACCATCCGCAGGTGTTGACTTCCACCCCTGATACGCCCATGCGCTTGGCATGGTCCAGCAGTTCATCGATTGGTACGCCGCCAAGGCTGTCGGATACGAAACCCAGTTTCATGCATAGAACTCCGGCTTGTTAATCATTTCGACGGCAACTTTCCGCCCTTCGTTCAAAGCTCTGACACCCGCTTCGGCGACGATTGCCGCGCAGTAGCCGTCCCAGCAGCTGGACGCGATCTCCGGGAATGTCCCGGTTTCGACGAAGCGCAGAAATGCGCGGTTCTGACGGCGGTAGGCGTCATAATACCGGCCGCGCCAATCGGCGTCATAACTCGTATGTTGGCCCAGACGCTGGTCTATCCGCGTGAACGCAACCGGGTTCATCGCGATCGAGGCTTGTTCACCAACGAGTTCGGCGCGAACGTCGTAGCCGTAGGCCGCATTGTTGTTGATTTCGATATTCACCAGCTGCCCATCGGCGGTTTCCAGAACCATAAGGACAGGAGCGACCAGAGCATCCGAACGTTTCGGTTGAAACGCCGAAATCGAGACGTATTCTGTGGCTAGCACATGACGGACCACGTCGAATTCGTGGGGCGCCGAATTGGTAATTGCCATCGCGCCCGTGAAATCAGACGCAGGTGTTTCGACGTTACGATGGAAATTATGCATCATCAGAGGGCGGCCGATTGCCCCACTTTTCATTGCCTGCTTCATTTCCGCGTAGGATTGATCATATCGGCGCATGAAGCCGAGCTGCACAAAGCGCGCACCCGCAGCCATTTCGGCATTCATCACCTTCAGGCATTCTTCCGACGATTGTGACAGGGGCTTTTCGCAAAGAACCTTTTTTCCAGTGGCGATGCAGGCAAGCGAAAGTGGAGCGTGCGTGAAATCCGGGCTCGCCACGATCACCGCATCGATGTCGGCGCGGCGAATAGCAGCCTCCGGATCGTTCCCGACGTCAGCCGCGCCATATAAGTCGGCGACTGCGCGGGCACGGCTCTCGTCCATGTCGCAGACAAGTTGCAGCGTGGCGCCCTGCATCTCCTCTGCAACGATCTTCGCGTGATCCGCCCCCATCAGGCCTGCGCCGATAACTGCAATTCTAATAGTCATGTCTTTTCCCGTGTTCGGTCAAATGGCTGATGGATAGTTGAAAGGTTCGGCATGCCGGGGAATGATCCCCGACACGCCCGGGAGGAATTACTTCTTGATGAACTGGTCGACGTTGTCCTTGGTGATGGAAGCGAAGGGAACCAGCTTCTCGGCCGGCGGCTGTTCGCCCTTCTTGATCCCCTCAACAACCTCGAAGGCGGCCTTCGCCTGACCAGCTGCGTCCTGGAAGATCGTCTGGGACATTTCGCCGGCCTTAATGGCGGTCAATGCATCCGGAACACCATCGACGCCGGAGATAAAGATACCCTTGAGGCGGTCCGCACCCTTGAGGGCCTCGAGAGCGCCCAGCGCCATCTGGTCATTTGCAGCGATGACACCGTCGAACTTCGGGAAGCTCTGGATCCAGTCTTCAGTCACCTTCATGCCTTCGGCACGATCGTAATTTGCCGACAGGCTGGCAAGCGTGGTTACGTCAGAGCGATCCAGGGCTTCTTCGAAGCCTTTCTTGCGCTCTTGCGTATGCGACAGGCCCGGTGTGCCTTCAAGATAGAGGATCTTGGCATCCTTTGGCAGGTTCGCCTTCATGAATTCGCCCTGGAGGCGACCGGCGTCGATGTTCTTGGAACCGACGAAGGTATATTTGCCGCCAGCTGATTGGATGCCGAGCGCGATGACCGGAATGCCTGCCGCGTTAGCCTTTTCCACGCCAGGGACAATGCCCTGATAATCGACGGGAACGACAACGATGGCGTTGACCTTCTGGGCGATGAAATTGTCAATCTGGTCGAGCTGCTTGCTGGCGTCATTGTTAGCATCAGAGAAGTTGACTTCGATATCCGCATCGGACTTGGCGGCTTCGACGAAGGCGTTCTTGCGTGCCATGACGAAGACGTCGGTATCGGCCATGTTCGCATAGCCGACGACGAATTTGTCAGCGGCGAAGGCAGCGCCTGCCGACAGAGCTGAGACGGAAACAGCGCAGGCAAGAGCAAGTTTAGCGATGAGTTTCATAGGTTCCTCCCAATTGAGACTAGGTTACGTTTTGCGTCGTGAAGCGCACACACAGTGGGTCCTGGCCGCAATCGTGGTGCGGCCCGAACGGTCAGGCCTTCTTTTTGCTGCGGGCCGATTTTGTCCAGACATCGAGGATGACGGCGATCGCAATGATCAGTCCCTTAATGATCTGCTGCCAGTACGAGCTGACATTGAGGAGATTGAGGATGTTGTTGATGACACCGATAATCATTGCGCCGATGATCGTACCGGTGATTGTGCCGGTGCCACCCATCAAGCTTGTCCCACCGACGACAACAGCGGTAATGGCGTCGAATTCGTAGCCGACGCCGCCTGCCGGCTGGCCGGAATTGATGCGCGACATCAAAACGATCCCGGCAACCGCGCAGAGGATCCCGTTGAAAATAAACGCCTTGACGACGATGCTATCGGGATTGATGCCAGAAGCTCTGGATGCGCGCTCGTTGCCGCCGACGGCATAAACATAACGGCCAAACTTCGTCTTGTTGAGAAGGACCCATGAAAGGATGACAAAAGCCACCAGGATGAGCACGGAAATCGGAACCGGACCGAGCGAGCCCTGACCGATGACCTTGAAGCCGCCTAGGCCGGTGACTGGTGAGCCGCCGGTGTAGAGAAGCACCGCACCGCGGGCGACCGTCGTCATCGCTAGCGTCATGATGAAAGACGGAATCCGGAAGAAGGTGATGACAAAGCCATTGATCAAGCCGGTGAAGATACCGACCGCGATCCCTGCGCAGACGGCAAGGATCACGCTGCCTGTCATTGCCATAACGCTTGTTGCGATCACGCCGCAGAGCGCGAGCACTGAACCCAGTGACACGTCAATATGGCCAAGGATGATGATGAAAGTGACGCCGCAAGCAAGTAAGCTGACGACCACGACCTGCCGCAGCACGTTGGTCAGGTTGGCTTCGGTGAGGAACGTCGGGCTAAGGAGCGATGCTAGGATACAGATGCCTATAAAGATGAGCACCGTGCCGTATTTGCGGTAAATCTGCGCAAAATCCAAATGGCTCAGCGGCGACGGCTTCGTGCTTTGCTTATCGCTGTTCGTTGCGGTTTCCATGCTCATCAGTGTCCTCCCGTTGCAAGGCGCATGACGCTTTCCTGCGACGCCTCGCTTCTTGTCAGTTCGCCGGCAACCCGGCCTTCGCTCATCACAACCACGCGGTCGCTCATCCCGAGAACCTCGGGCAGCTCCGACGAGATCATGAGGATCGCCAGGCCCTGACGGGCAAACTCAGTCATCAATTTGTGAATTTCGGACTTGGATCCGACATCAATGCCGCGCGTCGGCTCGTCCAGGATCAAGAGCTTGAGATCGCCCAGAAGCCATTTAGCCAGCACGATCTTCTGTTGGTTGCCGCCACTGAGATTTTCGACAATCATCTCCGTGTCCGGCGTTTTGATCTGCAGCATCTTGATCATACGCTGGGCGGCTGTTTCCTCCTGCCTTTCACTGATGAAGAGCCCGGAGGCGAATTTCTTCAGATTGGCGAGTGATATGTTTTCGCCGACCGATCGGCAAAGCACGAGGCCTTCAGCCTTGCGATCTTCCGACACCATGGCGATCCCCTGCCGGATTGCATCCGTGGGAGAGGTGATCTTAACCGGCGCACCATTCAGGCGGATCGTGCCGCCGTCACTTTGGTCCAGACCGAAAATCACCCGGGCGACCTCTGTTCGACCGGCGCCGATCAATCCGGCCAATCCGACAATCTCGCCCGCGCGCACCGTGAAGCTGACAGTGTCGAAGACGCCCGCGCGACTGACATCTTTCAGCGAGAGGACCACATCGCCAATTGGCACGTCTTCCTTGGGGAAGATGCTCGAGATCGTCCGGCCGACCATCTGGGAAATCAGCTTTGTTTCTGTGTAGTCGCCGGATGACCCCGTGGCGATGAACTGACCGTCGCGCATGACGGTGATGTCGTCGGCGATCTGGAAGATCTCGTCCATCTTGTGGGTGATGTATATGATCGCAACGCCATTTGCCTTCAGGTCGGCGATCTGCTGGAACAGCATGGCGACTTCGGTGTCGCTGATCGCTGATGTTGGCTCGTCCATGATGACGAGCGATGCCTCCCGCGAAATGGCCTTGACGATCTCGACTAACTGCATCGCGGCGATGGAGAGATCGCGCATCTTTATGTCGGCCGAATATCTAAGGCCTAGCCGATCAAGAAGTTTTTGCGTGTCGGCGTTCATGCGGTTGAAGTTGACGAAGGAGGAGAAAACGCCCTTCTTTCCAACTGTAGGCTCACGGCCAAGGAAGATGTTCTCGGCGATCGTCATATCGAAGACAGGGCTGAGCTCCTGATGGATCATAGAGATGCCGCGATCCAGCGCTGCGGCTGCATTTTGATGGTCGAGTTTCTCGCCTTGAAAGAAAATCTCTCCTTCGTCGATTGCGTATATGCCACTCAGGATCTTCATGAGCGTCGATTTGCCGGCACCGTTTTCACCGACCAGGACGTGAACGCTGCCTGGACGCACTTTCAGGTTCATGCCGTCGAGTGCCTTCACACCAGGAAATGACTTCGTGATCTCCCGCATTTCGAGCACATAGCCGCTTGCAGCGGCAGCCACCGCGGTGGCGGTGCCGTTCGTCAGTGTCATATGAGTATTTCCTCCGAAATTCAGGCTCTCCCAGCCCGGCGCCACGAGGCGACTTGTCGATGCACGATCAATGGCCAATTCTTCAAAATCTGTCAATTTCGGTCTGGTAATTTCTCTCAAAAACGTTCAGAATGGCTTTCACAAAATGGGAGAATGTATTTTGTCGCGACCGACAATTGCCGACCTGGCTAAAGCAGCGAATGTGGGGATTTCAACCGTCGACAGAGTCCTTAACGGACGACAACCGGTCCGCCCGAAGACAGCTGACCTGGTGCTGGAGGCTGCTGAACGAATTGGTTTTCATGGCCTGACGGCGATCAAGCGGCGTATCGAGGCGGACAAGCCGGTCATCAAATTCGGCTTTCTGCTCAAGCAGCAGCACCGCAAACTTTACCAGATGTGGGGTGATCTTCTGACAAGATCGGTCGAGGCGTTCCCAGATGCCCACGGGCGGGCGATTGTACGCTTCATGGACGATCTGAGCCCCGACAAGGCGGCAGCAGCAATTCATGCACTCAGCCGGGAGGCTGACGTCATCGGAATGATCACATCCGACCATCCTCAGGTCAATCACGCCATAGCGGACCTCTCCGCGGACGGCATCCCAGTGGTGACGATGATCTCTGACGTGTCGGCACCCGAGCGGGCCGGGTTCGTGGGCAACGATTGCGCCAAGAAAGGGCGAACCGCAGCCTGGTTTATTGCCCACCTGAATTCCAAACCGGGCGAGGTCGCTGTCTATGTTGGCAGCCATCGCTATCTCGCTCAGGAACTATGTGAAATGGGCTTCAGGTCCTACTTTCGCGAAGCTGCACCGAAGTTTCAGATGCTTGAGACATTGGCTACGATGGAGGAGCCTGAGTCTGCTTATCAATTCACCAAGAGGCTTTTAGCTTCGCAGGATCGCTGGGTCGGTCTTTATGTTGCAGGAGGCGGTGTGACAGGGGTCATGCGAGCCCTACGGGAGGACCGCAGCCCGAAAGCTCAGAGATTGGTGGTCGTTGCTCATGAACTGACGAACGAAACACGTGCTGGCTTAGCGGAGGGGTTGTTAAAGGCTGTACTTTCACATCCTGCACGTCAGTTGACAGAGACTTTAGTGCGGACCATGGGCGATGCGGTGCTCAAAAGAGCAGAAACATTTCCAATGACACAAAATCTGCTTCCATTTGACATTTACACCGCTGAAAACATTTAAGGAAGCCGCTCCAACTGTCCGGCAATGGCTGCGGACTGGCGTCCGTACGCTGCATTCGCGTCGCGCCCTGCAACCTAAGGGTTGAAGCATCTGTGATGTCAGTAGGGTTGAAGCATGTGACGGACGGGTTTCTGGTTCGTGTCCTATCAAGAGCCTCGATCACACACCACTGATGGTCGATTGGCGGTATCAGGCAGGGGGTAATACTTCGGCGCATTTTGCGTGATGCCGGAGTGTATAGTCCTCCTGCTTTCCTCAGGATAATGGGACGTGCAACTTCTTTCTGTCCCTGGTTGCTGGCAAAGGGCGTTCCCCCTTTGAAATGCCAGGAATTCCAATGCCGAACGTTGCCCTCTATGCCCGATACTCCTCCGATCTCCAGAACCCGCAGTCGATTGAGGATCAATTCAACCTTTGCCGCCAGTTCGCGGAGCGTCAAGGGTGGAAGATCGTCGGGTACTACCGCGATGAAGCCATCTCACGCACCAGCAGCCGCGGCAGTGAGGGAATCGCCCGGTTGCTGGATGATGCGCAGGCAAGGCTGTTCGACATTTTGTGCGCCGAGGCGCTCGACCGAATTTCCCGCGGCCTGCTTCTACTGGCGCGATTATGCGCCACCCTCTGGCGAAGAGGCGATGGATTGCTTTTTCGCTATCCCCATCACCCACATATGAAATTCTCTTCCATAGGGTTTCTCAAATGCGGAGCGATCCCACGCCAGATAATAACTCTCGGGAAGTGGAAGGCGGATATCGAAGGGCACAACGAGTGTGCCTGCCTCCAACTCGTCCCCAATCATCGAAACCTGAGCCAGAACGAAGCCGTGTCCGTTGACAGCGGCGTCGATTGCATTGCTCGACAGCGCAAAAAACAGACTTGAGAGCCTCTCATTCACGGTCGCGCCAACGAGTTGCGCCCACTGGCTCCATTGAGGCGGTCGGCTGTAGTGGGATTCCCACTCGATATTGAGCAGAGGAAACTTAAGCACTTCAGCTGCGGTCAATAAGGTTCGACCTCCAAGCAGGCGCGGTGAGCAGGCGGGAACGACCCAGTCCGTGTAGAGAGGAGCGAAATGAGCGTGCACCTCTGCGCGCTTACCATAGGTTATGCGGAAATCGCTCTGCCCACCCGTGAGGCTAGGCTCATCGTCCTTGCCGATAATGCGAACGTTGGCTTCAGGATGGAGAGCCTGCCAATCGAAGATCTTGCGGCCGATCCATTTGTTGACGACCGAACTGAGAGCGGTGAGCACAATGCCGGTTTGGCTCCGTGCCCGCTCAAGCACATCGACGGAATGGTTAAGCTGGTTGAAACCCTTGGCGACCTCCCTGTGAAGAAGGACGCCCCATGACGTCAACTCCACACGGCGTCCCACGCGCTCAAGAAGCGTGACGCCGAGATGATCCTCAAGCTTGCGGACCTGTTGGCTGATGGCGCTGGGTGTCACGCCAAGCTCTTTTGCAGCGGTCCTCATCGTACCGCACCTTCCAACGGCTTCAAAAGCTTGCAGGGCATGGAGGGGAGGCATGGCCAAGACGGTATCTCCGATTCTGTCTTTTGTTAAGTTTTTCTAAACAAGAACGCAATGGAAATCCGCTTGTCGGCCAGCGCCACAAAGAAAATACTTCTCTCACTGGAAGCTGGAATAAGGGGAAGAAAAATGTTTCTCAGGAATGCCTGGTACGTCGCGACATGGGATCATGAAGTCGGCCGCGACCTGACACCCGTTACGATGCTCGGCGAAAATATCGTCCTTTATCGCCTGCAGAGTGGAAAGCTGGCAGCCCTTGAAGATGCCTGTCCCCATCGCAAGCTGCCCTTGTCCATGGGGCGCATCAAGGGCGATGATGTCGAATGTGGTTATCATGGCCTGACCTTCGACTGTTCGGGCGCCTGCACCCGCGTGCCGGGGGCAGAGCGTATTCCACATGTGGCCTGCGTGCGGTCCTATCCGGTCGAAGAACGTTACGGTCTTGTCTGGATCTGGATGGGTGACGCTGCGAAAGCCGATCCCGCCGAGATTTTCCATGTCGAGCATTTCGGTGATCCGTCTTGGGGCGTCAATCGCGGCGAGTCCATGACGATCAACTGCAATTATCTCTATATGACGGACAATCTGCTTGATCCGTCCCACGTCGCCTGGGTGCATCAGAGTTCGTTCGCCAGTTCGGCCTGCGAAGAAACGCCGCTGGAAACTACGGTGAAAAGCGATGGCGTGGTGGTCTGGCGGTGGATGCTGGATTCGGAACCCGCGCCTTTCTACGCCCCCTTTCTGCAGTTCGAAGGGACGTGCGACCGCAAACAGCATTACGAGGTCCGCTATCCCAGCAACGCCATCATCAAGGCGATTTTTGCACCGTCCGGTTCCGGTGGCGAGGGCCGGGAATTGCCGGACAATACGTTCCTGATGGACAGCTACAACTTCATGACGCCGGTGGATGAGAACCGCACGAAATATTACTGGTTCCAGATGCGCAATTTCGCGCCCGATGACCCGGATGTTTCGGCGCGTTTTGCAACCTCCGTTCGCGGTGCGTTCGAAGAGGACCGTATCGTGCTGGAAGCGGTTCATCACGGTATTGCCAACAAGCAGACCCCCAACCTCGATCTGAAGATCGACGTTGGCCCCCTGCGGTTCCGGCGTAAACTTTCGCAGATGATCGAAAGCGAGACTGTGAGCATGGTCGCTGCCGCAGAATAATCGCCAGCGCCGGAATGCTTTGGCAATACGTTCTTCGCTTGGCCCATGGAGCCAGGCGAAGATTACAAAAAATAATCGGGAACATAGCGGGTGAACGGCAAAAGCCGACCTCTGCAATCAATCGGGAGTATCCTTGATGCGCCACATCAGGCAGCCTGAGCTTTATTCTGTGGACTATAATGTGCTGCGACAGCGTTTTCTCTCCGCGGCACGCCGGTCCGGCGCTGCCCTGTTTGAATACAAACATCCATTGCATGGCCCTGGCGGCGAGCCGCTTTTTACCGATGTTGCCTATCTCGGCGAACGCAATGCATCGAAAAAGCTTGTCATCCTGTCCGGCACACACGGGGTAGAGGGGCAATTCGGATCGGCATGCCAGGCCGAATGGCTCTCTGCGAACAATCCTTTGCCCCTCGCCGCCGATACGGCTGTCGTGATCATTCACCTGATCAACCCCTGGGGGACGGCATGGAGCCGTCGGGTCAACGAAGACAATGTCGATCTCAACCGCAATTTCATTGACTGGGAAGCCGTCGTTCCGCGAAACGAGCGATATGCGGCGCTTCAAGAGGCGTTTGTCTGCGCCGAGTGGGATGGGCCTGATCGTGATCGTGCCGATCAAAAACTGAAAGACGCTAAAGCCGCAGCCGGTGGTCATGCCGGCATCGCCGCAATCGTTGAAGCAGGCCAATATGACTGTCCGGACGGACTATTTTACGGCGGCAGCGGTCCGACGTGGTCGAACCACACTCTCAGGGATGTTTTGAACACCTTCGTCAGCGGTGCATCCGATGTCATCGTCTTCGATCTGCACACCGGTGCCGGACCTTACGGATATCCCGCTTTGCTCAGTGTCGCCGAAGAGGATCATGACGGGCTGGAATGGGGCAGGAAAACCTATGGGCATGCGCTGGCGGTCGTGATGACCGGCGAGGGTGCAACGACAGATACCGGCATTGCCGCGACCGCCACGGGTTATGTCTCGGCAGCGGTGCGCAAATCCCTGCCGAACAGCCGTGTGCTGCCGCTCGTGATCGAATGCGGAACTCTTGAAGGCCGGGTTGTGATGGATGCCGTGCAGGCGGATAACTGGCTGCATCTGTTCGGAAATATCGAATCTCCGCTTGGCCGGAAAATCAAGACGACGCTGCGCACAGCCTTCATTCCGGTTGATCCCGAATGGCAGCAGAACTGTCTTGGAACAAGCCTGCGGTATTTCGACCGCGCGCTGACGGCGCTCGCCTCGGTCGCCGCGCCGGATAGGGAGGGAGAAATCGCGACAGCGGCCGCCCCTGCGTCCGTCATCAACTGGCCGCCGGCGATCCCGGTCAACATCAAGCGTCATGAACGGCCAGCCGTTGAGGTTCGCGATCTGCATAAAAGTTTCGGCACGCACGAGGTGCTGTCAGGTGTCGGGCTGAGCGCCGACCCCGGCGAAGTCGTCTCGATGATCGGATCGTCCGGCTCCGGCAAGAGCACGTTTCTGCGCTGCATAAACCTGCTGGAGCAGCCCAGCAGCGGCACGATCGTCATCGATGGTGAGGAAATACGGATGAAGAGCGCAGGGAACGGCCGCTCTCATCCCGCCGACATGCGCCAGGTCGAGCGTATTCGCGCCCGCGTAGGCATGGTGTTTCAGAACTTCAATCTCTGGCCCCATATGTCCGTGCTTGAAAACATCATCGAGGCGCCGGTGCATGTGCTGGGTGAACGTCGTCAGGATGCGATCGAACACGCCCATCAGTTGCTGAAGAAGGTCGGGCTTTCGGAAAAACATGCCCAGTATCCCGGTCAGCTCTCCGGCGGCCAGCAGCAACGCGCCGCCATTGCCAGAACGCTGGCAATGCGGCCGAAAGTCATCCTCTGCGATGAGCCGACATCGGCTCTCGACCCGGAACTCGTGGGTGAAGTCCTGCGGGTGATCCGCCAGCTGGCGGAAGAGGGCAACACCATGATCCTCGTCACGCATGAAATGCAGTTTGCGCGCGAGGTATCGCACAAGATTCTGTTCCTGCACCAGGGAAAGGTGGAGGAAGAGAGTACGCCTGCGGAATTGTTCAGCAATCCGCGATCGGAACGACTGCGTCAGTTCCTGTCGCGGACTTTATGAGCTGCCGCCGATTTTCTGTCGGACGGCGTCCGGCACCTGAAACGCAACAAATAACCAATAGGGGAACTCGCGTTATGAATTTGAAAGTTTTGTCTCTTGCCCTGCTTCTTGCCGGCGTCAGCACGGCCCATGCCGCAGAGGGCGAATTGTCGATCGGCACCGAAGGCGCCTATCCGCCGTGGAGCATGGCCGATTCCGCCGGCAAGGTGACCGGTTTTGATGCGGATGTCGGCAATCTGCTATGCACGAAACTCGCCATGAAATGTCGCTTCGTCGTGCAGGCCTTCGATGGGCTGATACCGGCCCTCAAGGCGAAACGCTTCGACATCATCATTTCCGGGATGTCGATTACCCAGGATCGGAAAAAGGAAATCAATTTTTCGGTCGGCTATGCCGAACTGGCGAACATGTTTCTGGTCCCGAAGACCTCGGATCTCGCCGGCATCAAGGACATCGACGCCTTGCTGAAGGGCCTTGATGGGAAAACCATCGGTGTGCAGACTGGCACGACACACGCCCACTTTGTCGAAAAGCGGATCCCCGGAGCCAATCTCAAGACCTATGACACGCTCGACAACATGCAGATCGATCTCGCAAGCGGCCGCATCGAGGCGGCATTTGCCGATGCCTCCGCACTGCAGGATTTTCTGGCTAAGCCTGAAGGCAAGGACTTTCAGTTTGTCGACGTGAAGGTTCAGAGCAAATTCGATTCCACCCTCGGTGAAGGCATCGGTGTCGGCATCGCCAAAGATAACGTTGAACTGAAAGCAAAGATCGACAAGGCCCTCTGCGACCTCGTTGCCGATGGATCGATTGGAAAGTCGAGCCAGAAATGGTTCAAAATGGATATCTCCCGACCTTGCAACTAAGTGTCTGCCCCGCTCTCCACCGGAGTGCGGGGCGATCGTTCCATCGCAAGCTCTAAGGGTTTGTACGGTCGAAAATGCTGAAGATGTCCGGTGCCGGCAAGGTGCTGGAAGAACCAGCAAAACTTGGGGGCAGGTCTCATGGAGTCTAGTCTGATGCTGGTTTGGCAGGGTGGGTGGATAAGGGCCATTCTGCAGGGCGCGGCGATAACCATTGCCGTCGGCACGGTGAGCATCGTTGTCGGTGCGCTGCTCGGGACCTTGTGCGGGGTTATCAAGTGGGCGCGGATATTTCCGCTGACGCTTGTGGTGGACGCCTATACTTCGCTCGTGCGCGGCGTGCCTGAACTGCTGATCATCTATCTGCTGTTCTTTTCCTCGGTGGAATTCGTCACGCAGGTTGCCACGGCGTTCGGATATGCGGCTCTTGCCGACAGCGGATACGCCTTCATCATCGCCGTAGTTGCCGTCGGAACGATCTCGGGCGCCTATTCGACCGAGGTCATCAGGGGCGCACTGGCCTCCATCCCGGCAGGACATATCGAGGCGGCGCGGGCCTTGGGAATTCCCGGGCGCCGCATCTTCAGGCGGATCATCCTGCCGCAAATGCTGCGCATCGCCATCCCCGGCATGAATAATGTCTGGCAAACAACCATCAAAGACACGGCGCTGGTCTCGGTCGTCGGGTTGCAGGAATTGATGCGTACCGCCTCCGTTGGTGCCGGCAGCACGCGTAATCCGCTGATTTTTTTCCTTATCGCAGCTTCCGTCTACTTCGCGATCACCCTGGTCAGCCAGGCCGGCTTTGACAGGGTGGAGCGTCTGGTGAGACTTAGGGCAAGGACATAACGCGATGGATATCGAATTTTGGGAAACATCGTTGCCATTCCTATTAAAAGGTCTTTCGACAACGGCGGCAATAACCGTGATATCCGTCGCGATCGGTTTCAACCTCGGTCTTGGCCTTGCCTTGATGAGACTGTCCGAAAACCGCTTCGTTTCGGGATTTGCAAAATATTACAGCATGGTTTTTCGCGGGACGCCGCTTCTGGTGCAGCTGTTCCTGTTTTATTACGGGCTCGGCCAGCTCGGCTTCATCAAAAACAATGCGATCACCTGGTGGATCGTCAGCGACGGCACGCGCTGTGCGGTCATGGCCATGGCTCTGAACACGGCGGCCTACACATCCGAAATTCTGCGCGGCGGGTTGCTCTCCGTTCCCGTGGGTCTGAAGGAAGCGGCCAAAGCCACCGGAATGTCACCATTTCTGCGCTTCCGCCGGATCGAATTCCCGCTCGCCATTCGTCAGGCGCTGCCAGCTTACGGCAATGAGCTTATCCTCGTCGTCAAGGGGACGAGCCTTGCCTCGACAATCACGGTTCTCGAGATCACCGGATATGCAAAACGTCTGATGAGCCAGACCTTCGCGATTTTTGAAGTCTTCGCCCTGGCTGGCGCGATCTACCTTGTCATCAATCTCACTCTTGTCATGCTCATCCGCATCGCCGAGAGACATATGATGCGGCATGCGGTGCGCTGAGAGTATATGATGCCGGAGGGACGGCCGCGTGGTTCGCCTGATTGCCGATAAGCTGACCATGGCCGCCTCGCCGCCGGAATTGCCAAGCGAACATTGTCGCTTGCTTGTCACCCCTCGAACGAAAACATGAAAAGGAAATTTTAAATGGATGTCCGTGCCGCCGTTGCCATTCAGGCAGGAAAACCGCTCGAGGTCATGACCGTTCAGCTTGAAGGTCCCCGCGCCGGTGAAGTGCTTGTTGAGGTCAAGGCCACCGGCATCTGCCACACAGACGATTTCACCCTCTCTGGCGCTGACCCGGAAGGCCTCTTCCCGGCAATCCTCGGCCATGAAGGCGCGGGCATCGTCGTTGATGTCGGACCCGGCGTCACCTCCGTCAAGAAGGGCGACCACGTCATTCCGCTCTACACGCCGGAATGCCGCGAGTGTTATTCCTGCACCTCGCGCAAGACCAATCTGTGCACCTCCATCCGCGCCACCCAGGGCCAGGGCGTGATGCCTGACGGCACCTCGCGCTTCTCGATCGGCAAGGACAAGATCCACCACTATATGGGTTGCTCGACCTTCTCGAACTTCACCGTCCTGCCGGAGATCGCGCTGGCCAAGATCAACCCGGACGCGCCCTTCGACAAGGTCTGCTACATCGGCTGCGGCGTGACGACCGGTATCGGCGCCGTCATCAACACCGCCAAGGTGGAGATCGGCTCCACCGCAATCGTCTTCGGTCTCGGCGGCATCGGTTTGAACGTGTTGCAGGGCCTGCGCCTTGCCGGTGCGGACATGATCATCGGCGTCGATATCAACCCGGATCGTAAGGCCTGGGGTGAAAAATTCGGCATGACCCACTTCGTCAACCCGAAGGACGTCGGCGACGACATCGTGCCCTATCTCGTCAACATGACGAAGCGGAACGGTGACCTGATCGGCGGCGCGGACTACACGTTCGATTGCACCGGCAATACCAAGGTCATGCGTCAGGCGCTGGAAGCCTCGCATCGCGGCTGGGGCAAGTCGGTCATCATCGGCGTTGCCGGCGCCGGCCAGGAAATCTCCACCCGTCCGTTCCAGCTGGTCACCGGCCGCAACTGGATGGGCACCGCCTTCGGCGGCGCGCGCGGCCGCACGGATGTGCCGAAGATCGTCGACTGGTACATGGAAGGCAAGATCCAGATCGACCCGATGATCACCCACACCATGCCGCTCGAAGACATCAACAAGGGCTTCGAGCTGATGCACAAGGGTGAATCGATCCGCGGCGTCGTGGTCTACTAGCCGTGATGCCCCATGCAAGATAACCGGTGCACTCTGCGCCGGCGAAAAAGGGAGGAACCTTATCATGACGATGATTGCCATTCATCCGACCGTCGACTCGGGCTATCGGGCCACCGATGCAGCCTTCTCAGGCGGAACACTGGTGTGCGGCTGCACATCCCGGCCGGTCAAACTGCGGGTTAAAGGTGACATTGCCCACAACCACGCCTGCGGTTGCACCAAATGCTGGAAACCGGAGGGGGCGCTGTTCTCCGTGGTCGCGGTGGCCCCCACCGACAGTGTGGAGGTGTTGGAAAACGGCGACAAACTGGCTGTCGTCGATCTATCTGCGCTGATCCAGCGGCACGCCTGCACTCAATGCGGCGTCCACATGTACGGACCCGTGGAACGTGATCATCCCTTCAAGGGACTGGCATTCATTCACCCTGAGCGGTTCGAGGAAAAGGGTTGGGCAGCACCGGGCTTCGCCGCCTTTGTGTCATCCATCATCGAAGCGGGTTTTTCACCAGACAAGATGTCCGGAGTACGGGCAAAGCTGAAGGACAGCGGCCTTGAACCCTACGACTGCCTGTCTCCCGCCCTGATGGACTATATCGCGACCTGGACGGCCAAGAAGAACGGCGTTCTGGCGAACTGACACGTAATCGGTCCACATCTCTCTGCGCCGCGCTCCGAAAAAGCGCGGCGTTACCATGTCAGCCGGTGACCTTACCGGGATTAAGGGTGTGTCCAGCGTCCATGAAGGCCTTGATCCGGGTCATCAGGGCAAATTTCACGGGGTCGGCGGTCGCACGCAGTGCGTGAACGCGTTTGGAGCCGATACCGTGTTCAGCCGAAAACGAGCCTCCCGATTGCGTCAGGTCACGGTAAAGAACGGCTTCGACGGCGGCGGTCTTCTCAGGCGTCATATGAGTGCCTGGCGTATTCAGGACGATATGGAGATTGCCGTCGGCAATATGCCCGAAAAGATAGGGATCAAAGGTAGGGTCGATCGACCGCAGTTCCGGCAGGCAGCGGGCGACATATCCTTGAATCTGCGACAGCGGCACGGAAACGTCAAAGGATGGCGCGGCTGGATATCTGCGATAGATGAGGTCCGTATCCTCTCTCAGACGCCACAACTCGGCTTCCTGCGCTTGCGATGTTGCAACGACGGCGGAAATGTCAGGATACGTCTCAAACAGTTCCTCATATATCCGGCCGAGCTGCGTCTGTAGCTGTTCTTCGTCGCCGCCGCCAAGCGAAAGGATGAGATTGACGGGATAGTCAGGAGCGTAGTCGGTCGCCGACCAGAGATGTTCGCCCGCCGTCAGGGAGAAAAACGAATTCCAGATGGCTTCCGCCGCACGCATGTGGCCGTATTCCACGGTCAGTCCGAGCCGGGTTGCCTGAAGAGCCGCTTCCACTGAGGGAAGCCCGAAAAGCGCGGTTGCGGTTGCGGCGGGAACGGGTTCCAGCTTGATCGCCGCTTTGGTGACGATGCCAAGTGTCCCTTCGGCGCCGATGAAGAGATGCTTGAGATCGTAGCCGGCGGCATTTTTCACCACCCGTGTCAGGTCGGAATATATTGTTCCATCAGGCAGGACGACTTCCAGACCGAGCACGCGATGGCGCATCACGCCATAACGAAAAGCTGAAATCCCGCCGGCATTTGTCGAGACCATTCCGCCAATCGTCGCAGAACCCCGCGATGGCAGGTCGATGCCTGGCTCCAGCTGATGGTTCCAGACGGCCGCCTGCAATGCTTGAAGCGTAACGCCCGCCTCCACGACGGCAACCCGCTCGTCAGGATAAATATCAACAATCCGATTGAGCCGGGCGGTTGACACAACGATCTGGCCGGGTATCGAAACAGCCCCGCCGACAAGCCCGGTTCGGCCGCCCTGTGGAACAACCGGGACACCATGTGCAGCGGCGCTTCTGATGATGGAGGCGACCTCCCGCGTTGATGACGGGAAAGCCACCGCGTCCGCGCCGAAATTTGCGGGGGTTACGCCATAATCGAGATTGGCGACGGCATCCCCCTGTTTCAGGTGGGAAAGGCCGATGGCCGCTTCGATATCCCTGAGGAAGGCTACGGGCAAACCCCCTGTCGCATGGGCATTTTGCTCGATCATAACGGGGCGTCCGCCTCAAGCAGCTTTTCTTTCAGCAAACGCAATGCGTCGAGAAAACGATCGTTTTGAGCAGGAAGTCCAACGGTCACACGGATAAAGCTTGTAAACCCCGGCTCTTTCCAGGGTTTGACGATAATGCCATGCGAGAGGAAATGATCGAAAGCGATGGTGCTGTCGCAACTCATGTCGATAAACAGAAAGTTGGTACGGGACTCCGGTACGAGTAGGCCGAGCGAGGTTATTGCCCCAGCCATACGCCCGCGTTCCCTAACGACCTTGGCCACCGAATCTCGCATCCACTCCTCGTCTTCAAGAGCGGCAACCGCGGCCAATTGTGCGGCGGCATTGACGTTGAACGGCGTCTTTGCGGACGACATGGCCTGTGCAAGCCGTGCGTCAGAGGCAACGGCATAACCCACGCGCAACCCGGCGAGCCCATAGGCTTTGGAGAAGGTTCGCAGCACGACGTAGGAGATCGCGCTCTCCGCCAATAGCTTGAGCCCGTCGGGCATATTCTCGTCGCAGAATTCGAAATAGGCTTCGTCGAAAACGAGTAGTGTCTCTTTCGGAACAGCGGCAATGAGGTTTGAGAGTTGATCCTGCTCGAGCGCTGGCCCAACCGGGTTTGAAGGCGAAGAGATGAAGAATATTGACGGCTTGTCTTGCAGCACCTTCCTCATCGCCTCAAGATCGAACCGGAGATCGTTCGTCATCGGTATCCTGACGATTTTCGCACCGTTTGCGCGGGGTTCGATTTCGTGGAGACCGAAGCCGGGGGCCATGGTCGCCACGGTGGCGAACGGGCGCAGGACCGCACGGCAAACAGCAGCGATCATCTCTTCTGAACCGTTCCCAATGACAATTCGGTTGCCGTCCACGCGGAGTTTTTCACTCAGCGCTTCACGCAGCATCACGCAGGCGGGATCCGCATAGCGGGACGGATCGAGGCCGGCCAGCGCCGCAGCCACCTTTGGCGAACAGCCATAGGGGTTCTCGTTGCTGGCTAAGGCTGCGATATCGGTCAAACCCGTCCTGCTGCGTGCTACCGCAATATTCATCCCGGCATTATAGGGCGGGAGTTCCGCAACGTACGGATTGAGCCTGAGTGGTTCGGCCATGGCTTGTCTCGCTGATTTTGGATGAATGCTGGAAACTGGCTTTCAGAGGTCGAGCACGACCGAATTGACGGGTTTGGTACAACAGAGCAGAACCTGGCCGGCCGGTACGTCATCCAGCGGCTCCTCCACATATTCCACGTCGCCCGAAACGAGACCCTGAACACAGCTTCCACAAACGCCTGCCCTGCAGGAAAACGCAGGTTCCACACCCTGATTTTCTAGGAAACTCAAGATGGATTCCGAGGCTGGGTCCCACTCGAACCGGGCATTGGACTTTCCAAGAACGATTTCTATAGCCGAGCTTTTGGCCGCTTGCGACACGGCAGTGGTGTTTGGGCGGAGATTTACATCCTTCTTCGGCTGCGATGGCGAAAGCAGCGATGCGGGTCCGAAGAACTCATAGGCGATCCTGCTCTTTTCCAAACCGAGAGAAAGAAGCAGATCATACATCGCCTGCATGAAAGGCGGTGGCCCGCACATATAGACTTCGTAATCGTCGAGCGGCAGAAACGATTGCAAGGTCTGACGTGTGATGAAGCCGGTCGAATGGAACAGGCCCGCTTTCGCGTCTTCATCGGTCGGATAGCGATAACAGTAGTGCACATGAACATCGCCGCGCTGTTCGGCGAGCGCCCGGACTTCCTCGCGCAGAGCGTGGGTGCTGCCCCCGTCGCAGGCATGGACGAACCAGACGGGCCGATCGCTTTGCGCGACCAGGACCTTCAACATGGAAACCGTGGGTGTCAGGCCGACACCGCCGGACAGCAGAATGACCGGTCGCTGACTGGCCGTGTCGAGCTTGAAGGCGCCGCGTGGCCTGTCGATATGGACCACCATACCTTCTTCCACCGTGTCGTGCAGCCAGCACGAGGCAATGCCGTCCGCCATACCATGCGTCAACGCCGCTTCCCGTTTCACGGTGATGCGGTAGATGCCCACGTCACTTGGTCCTGACGATACCGTGTAGTTTCGGACAAGTGGTTCCCCACCTTCAGGATCGGGTATCTGGATGGTGAGAAACTGGCCAGCCTCAAAGGTGCGCCAGTCCTCGGGGTTGACGGGTGCGAGGTAAAAGGAGGTGATCGTTGCACTCTCGCGTATTTTTCTCTTCACCTCAAACGGGCGAAAGCGTGAATCCAGAGTGTTCGTCATGATATGCTTGTCCTCGTCATTGTTGCGTCGGGCGATCGCAGGTGTCGTCTTAGGGACTACCCGTGAGACCGATCAAAACGGCTGGATTCAATCTTCAGACGGAAAAGAGGTTTTGGCGGGCGGCAGAAACCTCCCCAAAAACGGAACATGGCGATTTGATCATCATCCATTTGCCGTCCCGACACCTGACCTCAATTTATCCCTCTGACAAATCTGATTATTTGCGTGGGCATCGCGAGAAACAATCCCGTTGGCCGTGGGTTTTTGTTTAGAATAACTAAACAAAAAGACCGCGCCTCGCGCGGTCTGGAGAGGCCCTGAGTTGTGGATCAGCACTCCCTCTGGTTACAACAGGCCAAGAGATATCAGCTTGATCTGCCGGTCCATCCGCCTTGCCGCAATCGCCAGACGTTACCCTTGTCCAACCTCGGCCACCCGCAGATTGTTCGTGCTGCCCTTGGTCGCGAAGGGGAAGCCGCTGACGACGACGATCTGATCGCCCGGCCGGGCAAGGCCCGTTTCTTTTGCCACCTGCTTCGCGTTATCGACGGATCGTTCGTAATCCGTGGCCGTCTCCGCTTTAACGGCGACAATTCCCCAAAGCAGCGAAAGCTGACGCGCCACCTGTTCGCAAGGCGTAAGCGCAAGGATGGGCAATGGCGGGCGGGCGCGCGAGATGCGCAATGCCGTCGTGCCGCTCACGGTAAAGGCGACGATCAAGGGAGACTGGAGCGCGACCGCCACGCCGGCCGCCGCCTGGGCGACAGCATGCGGAGGGGTCTGTATCAGTTCCGGTTCCGTCGCCTCGACAATGGGCCGATAGAGCTTGTGCTTCTCGGTCTTCTCGATGATACGGCTCATGATCTCGACGGTCTCGACCGGGAATGAGCCGGTGGCGGACTCGGCGGACAACATGACCGCATCCGCGCCGTCATAAATGGCGCCCGCGACATCCGACGCCTCGGCGCGCGTGGGGGTGGGCGAGGACACCATCGAATCCAGCATCTGCGTCGCAACGATCACCGGCTTCGCGGCCCTGCGACAGGCACGGATGAGTTCTTTCTGACGGCCCGGCACATCCTCCGGCGGAATTTCCACTCCGAGATCGCCACGCGCCACCATGATGCCATCCGAAAGCCGGATAATGTCATCGATTTCATCAAGCGCGGAGGGTTTTTCGATCTTGGCGATCAGGCCGGCGCGCTCGCTGACAAGAGAGCGTGCTTCGATCATGTCGCGCGCCTTCTGAACGAAGGAGAGAGCAACCCAGTCGACACCAAGCTCCAGCCCGAATTCGAGATCCTTGCGGTCTTTCGGGGTGAGTGGCGAAATGTCGAGAACGGCTCCGGGAATATTGACGCCCTTGCGGTTGGATATCTGCCCGCCGACGATGACCTCGGCATCGATCTGCTCGTTGCTGACAGCCGTGGTGCGCACGCGGACCCTGCCGTCATCGATCAGCAGGTCGTCGCCGGGCTTCACGGCCGCGAATATCTCGCGATGCGCAAGCGGAATGTCGAGAAGTCCTTTACCGGGTTCGGTGCCGCACAGGAAGCGGATAGCGGCCCCCTTTGCGAGATCGAGGCGACCATCGCTCAAGACTCCGATGCGGATTTTCGGACCCTGCAGATCCTGAAGAATGCCAATGGCGGCGCCCAGTTCTTTTTCCAGCGCCCTGATGTGACGATAGGAGGCCGCATGGTCTTCGTGACTGCCGTGGCTGAAATTGAGCCGGAACGTATCGACCCCGGCGAGAAACATCTCCCGGAGTTTTTCGGGTGAGTTGGAGGCTGGCCCAACCGTAGCAACGATCTTGGCCCGGCGATTGCTGCGAATGAACATGGAATTTAACCTATCAGGATTGCGCGGATATCGTTGACATTCGTAAGCGTCGGTCCGGTGACGACCAGATCGCCGACCGCTTTGAAGGCGGTGTAGCTGTCGTGGGCGGACAGTGCGGTGCGCGGGGCGATGCCCGACGCACGCATGCGCGCCAGCGTATCCGGGGTGATGATGGCCCCGGCTGCGTCCTCCACACCGTCGATACCATCGGTATCGCCGGCTATGGCCCAGATATTCGGCGCGGCGTTCAGGCCGATGGCGAGGCTTAGAAGGAATTCGGTGTTCCTGCCGCCGCGCCCCGTGGAGCCTTTTTGAAGCGACACGGATGTCTCTCCGCCGGACAGAATGACGGCAGGGCCGGCTATCGGCAGTCCCTTCGCCTTTGCCGATATTGCAATCCCGGCAAATACGGTGCCGACCTCCCGGGATTCGCCCTCCAGCGCATCGCCGAGGATGAGTGTCTGTAGGCCGTTGGCGCGGGCGATCCCTGCCGCCGCATCCAGTGCGATCGAGGGGGAAGCGATCAACCGAACTTCGCCGTTTATCGGCCGCGAGACGTTGAGTGAGCCGCTTTGCTCAAGCACCGCCTGGGCCGCTGCCGGAAGCTCCAGCCGATAACGGGAGACGATTTCGCGGGCATCCTCAAGCGTCGTGTGGTTGGCGACAGTCGGCCCGGAGGCTATTTCGGAAGGATCGTCACCCGGCACGTCCGAAATCACCAGAGAAACGATCTTTGCCGGATAAGCCGCCTGCGCCAGCCTGCCGCCTTTGATGTTGGAGAGTTGTTTTCGAACCGCGTTCATCTCAGAAATGGTCGCGCCACTGGCGAGCAAGGCCTGATTGACCGCCCTTTTGTCGGCAAGCGTCATGTTGCCGGCCGGTGAAACCAGGAGAGAGGAGCCACCACCCGAGATGAGGGCAATGACGAGATCGTCGGGGCCGAGATTTTCGACACATGCGAAAATGCGGGTGGCCGCCTCGACGCACATTTCATCGGGAACCGGGTGGGACGCTTCGATGATTTCGATGCGCCCGGCCGACACGGCGTGACCATAGCGCGTGACGACCACCCCTGTCAGGTCCACGTCGCCCCAGGCGGCATCGAGTGCCGCCGCCATTGCCGCAGACGCCTTGCCTGCGCCGACAACGATACAGCGGCCTTTCGGACGCTCGGGAAGATGTGCCGCGATCACTTTTGCCGGATCGGCACTTTCGACGGCTGCGTCGAAAATTCGACGCAGCACTTTGCGGGCGGACACATCGTTCCAGCTCATTCGGCAGCAGCCACTTTCAGGATATTGGAACCCGCGATCGCTTCGCAGACGGCATCCGTCACCTGTTGCGTATTGGCTGTGCCGCCGACATCGGGGGTGAGGATACCGGCTTCGGTCACGCGCTCCACGGCCCCCATCAGGCGAGCGGCGGCGTCGCGCTCGCCCAGATGTTCCAGCATCTGGGCCGCCGTCCAGAAGGTTGCGATCGGATTGGCGATGCCCTTGCCGGTAATGTCGAAAGCCGATCCATGGATCGGTTCGAACATCGACGGAAAGCGGCGTTCCGGATCGATATTGGCCGTCGGCGCGACGCCGAGCGAACCGGCAAGCGCCCCGGCGAGATCGGAGAGAATGTCGGCATGCAGGTTGGTCGCAACGATCGTGTCCAGGCTTTCCGGCTTCAGGGTCATGCGAACCGTCATGGCATCGACCAGCATTTTATCCCAGGTGACGTCGGGATATTCCTTCGAGACTTCGGCTGCGATCTCGTCCCACATCACCATGCCGTGGCGTTGGGCATTCGACTTGGTCACGACGGTCAGAAGCTTGCGCGGGCGCGACTGCGCCAGCTTGAAAGCATAACGCATGATGCGGGTAACGCCGACGCGGGTGAAGATCGCCACTTCCGTGCCGACTTCCTCCGGCAGCCCCTTATGGGCGCGGCCGCCATGGCCGGAATATTCACCTTCCGAATTTTCGCGGACGATCACCCAGTCGAGATCGCCGGGGCCGCAATTGCGCAAAGGCGGCGTGATGCCCGGCAGGATTTTGGTCGGACGCACATTGGCATATTGGTCGAAACCCTGGCAGATCGGCAGGCGCAGACCCCAAAGCGTGATGTGATCAGGCACATCCGGCGCGCCGACGGCGCCGAAAAAGATGGCGTCGAATGCCTTGAGCTGCTCCAGCCCCTCGGCCGGCATCATCACGCCGTGTTTTTTGTAGTAGTCCGAGCCCCAGTCGAAGGTCTCCGAATGGATCTTGAAGTCGCCGCTGCGCTTTTCCAGCGCTTCGAGAACCTGAAGTCCGGCGGCGATCACTTCCGGCCCGATGCCATCGGCAGGGATGGCTGCAATTTTATATTCACGCATTGTCATTCTCCAATTGATTTCAGTTGTGGCCGGAAGCGGCTTCAGATTTCCGAGACGCAGCTCCACGAGCAAGGATCAGCGTGACCCCCGCCGAGATGACGAGCAATGCTGCCACGAAATAGAGGCCGCCTGCGAAGCTTCCCGTTGTGTCTTTGATCCAGCCGATCATCGAGGGCCCGACAAACCCGCCGAGATTGCCGATGGAGTTGATCGTGGCGATCCCTGCCGCGGCAGCCGGGCCGGACAGGAAAAGCGTCGGCATGCTCCACAGCGGCGGCTTGGATGCGCTGATGCCGATATTAACGAGCGTCAGGGCGGCCAACACGGCAAAGACGGAGGTTGCGCCAGTGGCAAGCGCCAACCCGGCGGCTGCCAGCAGGCAGGCGCCCACAACGTGCCAGGTACGTTCGTTCGTCTTGTCGGAATGGCGGGCCCACAGGATCATAGCAACGACGGCGAATATGGCTGGGATGGAGTTGATCAGGCCGGTCTGGAACGATGTGAGACCGAAGCTCTTGAGGATCTGGGGCGCCCAGATGCCGAGCGTATAGAGACCCGCCGAGGTGCCGAAATAAACGAGGGCAAGCGCCAGAACCCTTATATCCGCAAGGCCGGCCCAGATACTATGGCTTGCCTTGGCTTTGCCCACCCGCTCTTGCTCCATGGTCTGTACCAGCCAGGCGCGCTCCTCATCGGACAGCCATTTGGCTTTTTCGGGCCGATCCGTCAGATAAAACAGCACGATGACGCCGAAAACGAGTGCCGGGACAGCCTCGATGATGAACATCCACTGCCAGCCGGCCAATCCCCAGATCCCGTGCATCTCAAGAAGCGCACCGGAAATCGGAGAGCCGATAGCCGTGGCCAGAGGCGCTGCGGCCATGAACATGGCGGTGACGGCGGCGCGGCGGCGAGCCGGGAACCAATAGCTCAAGTAAAGAATGATGCCCGGGAAAAACCCGGCCTCCGCCACGCCGAGCAGAAAGCGTAACGTGTAAAAACTCGCTGTACCCTGCACCAGCGCCATGGCGCCCGAGATGATGCCCCAGGTGATCATCACACGGGCGATCCAGATCCGTGCACCGACCTTGTCCAGAATGAGGTTCGAGGGAACTTCAAACAGAAAATACCCGAGGAAAAAAATACCGGCCCCGACCCCGAAAACCGTCGATGAGAAGCCCAGGTCTTGATTCATCGTCAGCGCCGCGAAACCGATGTTCACGCGGTCGATAAATGCGATCAGATATAGAACCATGATGAATGGCACGATGCGCCATGTGATTTTGCGCAGGACGCGCGTTTCCAACTCGCCAGTCACAGCAAGCTCCTCCCGATGTTTGATGAGACGCATCCTCCAGCGCCATCCATCAACGGTATTTTGCCCCTTGCCGAAAACCAATATTCAGATAATTATATAATTAAATGATATAATGAGGTTTTATGGAACTCGAACAATTAAGGTGTTTCGTCGCCGTGGCCGAAGAGTTGCATTTCGGCAAAGCAGCCCAGAGGACAGGTATGCTGCCGGCTTCCCTGGGACGTCACGTGCGTCTGCTTGAGGAATCGCTTGGAACGCGGCTTCTGTCTCGCACGACGCGAAGTGTCGAATTGACCGACGATGGCGTTATCCTGCTGAAGGAGGTGAAGCCTCTCCTCGGCCGCCTTGAAGCCGTGGCCGGGCGGTTTCGAACCTCACGCCACTTGCCCGCTCCCATTTTACGGATTGGTGCAATCGATAGCGCCGCGGCGGGCCTCGTTCCTCAATTGCTTCAGGATTTTCGCGAGCTCTCGCCACAAACCCTGACCCAGCTGGTTGAAGACAAATCGATCCGCCTTATTCCGAAACTCCTGGCTGGCCGCCTCGATCTCATTCTCATCAGGCCAAGGGACAAGCTCAATCGTAACCTGGCAATGAGAAAACTTTTCACGGAAACCGTCGTTGTCGCGGTGCCCGCCCAAAGCCCGATAGCTGCGCAGGACGAGATTTCAATCCATGATCTCGCGGACGAGCCTCTCATCGTGCCCGAACGTCGTTCACGGCCGCATAGCCATGATCTGACCTTCGGACTGTTCGCAGACGTAGGGCTGCGACCTCGCATAGCCCAGATTGCCGATGAGAAGCAGACGATCATCAACCTCGTCGCCGCTGGTATCGGTTCCGCCCTGGTGCCGAGGTGGACGTCAAAACTTGCGCTGGAGGGGGTCAGATACATCCCGTTGCGAGCAGCGCAAAAGGGAAAGCCCGACAAATTGCCGCTTGCCGTGGCCTGGGTTAAATCCGTCCGGGATCCGCGTCGCGATCAAATGCTGGAGATGCTTGAAGCCAATCTGGAGCGTTACGCTTTGAATGCGTGATCTCGCTGCCGTGTTCGATGCAAATTCAACGCGATCCGATCAACATCTTTATGAATGCCACCATCCGTCAGTTGGGCTATCCGACCAAGAAGGTGCGCGAGTTACGCTTGCTCTTCTTCGCGGAAATCAACAGTCGAAAGCTTTTCGAGCAGCTTCAATATCCTCGCTGTGCTTCTGTCCCCATTCCAGCAAGGTTGCCAAGGGCTGGGTAAGTGAATGACCGAGTGACGTGAGCTCGTATTCGACCTTGGGCGGGATGGTTGCATAGGCCGTTCTGAGGACCGGGCGCCTATTATCTTTCCGACATCGCCGGCGTGCAGCGCCTCTTTCCGATGCTTGGATTCCCAGCCTATCTCGTGCCGATTCTGGCGGTGCTAAAGCCGCTTGCTGCGGTCACGATCCTCTGGCGATTCAATGTCGCCTTGTCGGACCTCGCCTGTGCCGGGATGTTCTATCACTTGCTGCTGGCATTTTCCGCGCATCTCAATGTCGGTCAGACCGTTGAGGCTGCGCCCGCGCTGGTCGGACTGGACGCGCTGCTGGTCTCATTCGCAACGCAGAATGCCGCGCGACGCAAGCCTTCACCCTATGGCCAGTTCTTCAAGACCAGAGCTGAAGGCGTGTGAGAATAAGACCGTCCGGCCCAAAGCCGGACGGCTCCATCAATCTTTTGCCTTAAGGCCCCTTGGCTTTGGCTTCGGTGAGGACTGCTTGCCATATTCATTCCACCAGGCGGTGAGCGCTTCCATGGTGGGGCCAAGCCCCCGCGCTTTGTCGGTCATCGCATATTCGACACGAGGCGGCACTTCGGCATAAACGGTGCGGGACACCAGCCCGTCCGCCTCCAACTCCCGGAGGCTGGACGTCAGCATGTGCTGCGTGATGCCGGGGATGGCCTTGCGCAATTCGCCGAAGCGATAGACCCGCTCGTTGAGCAGCCACATGACCTCCAGTTTCCATTTACCCGAGAGCATGGAGAACGCACGGCGCATCTCATCCTGCATGGTGAAGTCGTCACGCTTTTGCATTAGTCTGGATTTCCATACTTACTGTCAAAAATTCATACTACTTGCGAATTTTGGTTCAACACTTAAATTATTATACAGGTTCTCGTGGGCGACGCCAATGAGGACATGAAGGAAAACACGAAATGGCCGACCTCATCGGGAGCGTCGACGCCCACGGGAATAACCATGTCAGCAACCATCGTCTACTGGGTCAGCACAGCACTGCTTTCGCTGCTCTATCTAAGTTCCGCGTTTCTATATTTGACCAAAGGAGCCTGGGTTCGACAAACCCTCACAGGGCTGAACTATCCGGCACCCTATCTCGTGCCCCTTATGATCGTGGTGAAGGTTCTCGGCGCCCTCGCGGTCCTGTCGCGCGTCAGCGTGCCGCTGAGCGATCTGGCTTATGCGGGCATGTTTTACCATCTGATCCTATCGGGATCGGCGCATCTGGGCGTTCGCAAGCCTGCCGGTGCGCTGCCTGCCGTAATTGGCCTCGCACTGCTCGCCGCTTCCTTTGCCACGCAGAATGCCGCTCGCGATGTGCCGTCGCCCTACGGCCTGGTCGCGGCAACCCAACAGACAAGTCTCAACTAAGGAGAAAACCCCATGGCAAGACTTGAAGGAAAAATCGCACTCGTCACCGGCGCCAGTCGGGGCATCGGCCGCGCGACCGCGAAGCAGTTTGCAGCCGAAGGCGCAAAGGTCGGCGTATTGTCGCGCACCCTGGCCAACGTTGAAGCTGTCGTAGCCGAAATCGAGGCCGCCGGCGGCACGGCGCTCGCGGTTCCTGCCGATCTCGGCAATGCCGATGACATCAAGGCAGCAGTGGACAAGGTTGTCGAGGCCTATGGTGGTCTCGACATTCTCGTGAACAACGCCTTCGATCCTACCGTTGCCTATGCTTCAGTGCTCGACCTCCCGGCGGAACAGCTCCAGCGCAATTTCGAGATTGGCCCAATCGCCTATCTGCGTGCCATGCAGGCGGCCTATCCGCATCTGAAAGTGAGCGGGCATGGCCGCGTCATCAACTTTGGGTCCCTGGCCGGCGTCTCGGGACTGGCAGGCATGGCTCCCTATAACATGGCCAAGGAGGCGGTGCGGGCGCTCACGAGAACGGCCGCCCGCGAGTGGGCGGGGGACAAGATCACCGTCAACAATGTCCTTCCTGTCGCTGCGACCTGGGGACCTGAAGTCGACGTCCCGCCGCCGGCCAATCCACTCGGCCGTTACGGATCGCCGGAAGAAGACATCGCGCCTGTGGTGCTGTTCCTGGCAAGCAAGGACGCCCAGTTCCTGACAGGATACTCGCTCACGCCCGATGGCGGGTCGGTCATCGACAGTGCCCGCTGAACTACCGGAGTGGTCCTCGCAAGTGAGCGCATACGAGGGCGGGGCAGCTCCCTGTCCGAAGAAACAAGGAAACAGACCATGAAGATACACGCTGTCACCATCGACACCGCGAATCCGCAGAGACTGGCCGCCTGGTGGTCGCAAGTCCTCGGTATCGCAGTCGCCAACGATTTTGGCATGATCGTTCAACTGGCGGCGTCTCCTGATGTCCCCCGTTCCAGTTCCAGAAGGTCGAAGACCTGCCGACGCAGCGCAACCGCGTCCATGTCGATCTCAAGACATCCGATCTCGATGGCGAAACCGAACGGCTGGTGCAGCTTGGTGCGACGGCCTTGCAGAAGTTCGAGCTGCCGCAGATCCGCTATACAACGTTGACCGATCCGGACGGCAACAAATTCGATCTCGTGCAAGAATGATCTCGCGGCGCGGGAGCTGTGAACCCGTCGCGCCGGGTTCAGGGAATCCTCAATCGGCCGGCGCAAGCTTCACTTCGGCTGCCAGCATCGCGACGAAGGCGGTCACTTTCGGCGGTCGAAACCGGGCGGCGGGATAAACCGCGTGGATGCCGCCTGATGGCAAGGACCAGTCTGGCAACACTTGGATGAGCGCGCCCCTCTCCAGCAGTTCGCTAACCAGAAAGTCCGGCAGTACCGAAAGCCCTCCACCGGCCAGTGTGGCGGTAAGCACGGCTGGCGTCGCGTTGATGGTCATCGCCGGTCGCATGCGGATAGTGCAGCGATCAAAGTCGGCACGCGAGAAATGCCAGACCAGCGGCTCACGCAACGCGCCGTTGGCGATGAATGGCTGCTGGGCGAGATCATCGGGTATATTGGCGGTGATCGTGCGCGCGAAGTCCGGCGCGGCAACAAGCAACTGCAGGAAAGAGCCGATACGGCGGGCTTGCTGGCTGGAATCGTCGAGCCAGCCGACCCGGATCGAAACGTCGATGTGGTCGGTGATCAGGTCGATCCTGGCGTCCGACAAGACGAGGTCGACCGTGCAGGCGGGATAGGTCCGGCAGAATTGAGCCACCAGCGGTGCGATGGTCGATGTACCAAAATCGTTCGGCGCTGCGATCCGCAAAGTCCCGATCGGACTGGCCGTGACCTCGGCAACCTCTCCGAACGCATCCTCGGCTTCGCGCAGGATGATGACCGCCCGCGCATGTAGCAACCGGCCCGCTTCGGTTGGCTCGACGCGGCGGGTCGTCCGCAAGAGGAGGCTCGTCCTGAGGTCTGCTTCCAGCCGGGCCACCTGCTGGCTGACGACGGTCTTGGTGATGCCGAGCCGCTCCGCGGCACGGGTGAACGAGCCCGCGTCTACCACGGCAACGAAATAAGCGAGCCGATTGAGATTGATCGCCTCCATGTGACACTCCGGCATTGTAAGTCAATGACGCACAGTCTGGGCGACTTCGTCGCAATTATCAATTCAATCCCGATCGCATATCTTCAGTGCAAGACAACACGGAAAAACGGATATGCAGATCACCTACCTTTTCGATCCTCTTTGCGGCTGGTGCTATGGCGCCGGTCCGGCGCTGGAGAAGTTGTCGCGGCTCGACGGCGTGACGCTCGATCTGGCGCCCACCGGCCTGTTTGCCGGTGAGGGTTCTCGGCCGATGAGCAAGCAATTTGCGGATTATGCCTGGCAGAATGACCAGCGCATCGCCCGCCTGACCGGGCAGCCCTTCTCCGACGCCTATCGTGAGCGGGTGCTCGGTGCGGTGGGCGGCCTGTTCGATTCCGCGCCGGCCACCCTTGGGCTGGTCGCCGTCGGTCTTAGCGAGCCGGCGCGCGAACTTGCAGCGCTGGAGGTCCTTCAGCACGCCCGCTATCAGGCGGGCCGCAACAATTCAGACATCAGCATCGTCGCCGAGACGCTCACATCGGCCGGCTTCGTCGAGGCGGCTCGGCGGCTTCAGGCTCCGGACGAGGCGCTTCTCGCCGCCTATCGGAGCAGGATCTCGGCGGCACGGGCCGATATGGCGCGCCTCGGCATTCAGGGCGTACCCGCCATTCTCTCAAGGTACGAGGATCAGTGCCGAAAGATCGATAGCCGTCTTCTTTATGGTGAATTCGATCTGCTCGTCGCCGAACTTCAAGTGAGCTGATCGAAGCGCGCCCAATCAACATTTCCAACACCGCTGCGCGTCCGCGTATCAGCAACCGATAAGACTGGAGACAACCATGTATTCAAGGAGAGACCTTATGAAAACGACACTTGCAGCAGGTGCCGCCATTGCCTTTGCCCCGGCAGGTCTTGGCCATGCAGCGGGATCGGGACTGGCGTGGAAGCATTTTCCCGCCGGCCAGAACGGCTTCTTCCGCGCGCCGGTGCTGCTCACCGGCCCGACCGAAGCGCTGCTGATCGACGGCGGCTTCACCTATCCGGACGGCCGCGCGCTGGCCGAGGCGATCAAGGCCACGGACAAGACGCTGACCACCATCTATGTCAGCCAGTCCGACCCGGACTATTATTTCAGTCTGAAGCCGGTGCGCGAGGCGTTCCCGAATGCCAAGGTCATCGCCGCTTCCGACACGATCGCCGCCATCAACGGCAACGTTGAGAAGAAGCTGGCCGTCTGGGGGCTCCAGTTGAAGGAGAACGGGCCGCAGACGCTCGCCGATATCGTGCTGCCCGAAGCATTCGACGGCCCGACGCTGACCGTCGATGGCGAGACGGTCGAGATCGTGGCCGCCGAGGGGCTGGCCAGCCGGCGCTACCTGCGCGTTCCCTCGCTCAACGCGGTGTTCGGTGGCGTGCTGATTTTTTCCGGCGTCCATGTCTGGACTGCCGACACACCGACCAAGGAGGTCCGGGCGGCATGGGTTGCCAATCTCGACAAGATCGCCGCCCTGAACCCGTCCGTCGTCGTGCCTGGCCACCAAGATCCCCAAGCGGCGACCGATCTGAGTAGCGTCGCTTTCACCAAGGCCTATCTCGTCGCCTTCGAAGAGGAACTGGGCAAGGCCGCTAACGCTGCTGCGCTGAAATCAGCGATGGAGGCCCACTTCCCCGGCTTGGGTATGGGCGTCGCGCTCGATATCGGCTCCAAGGTCGCCAAGGGCGAAATGAAGTGGGGCTGAGATGAGCAGCAATCGCGACATCATCCGGAGGACCTATGAAGGGTCCTCCGAAGAGAACGGCAAGAATCTTCTTGCCGTTCTGTCTCCCGAAATCGAATGGACCGAGGCAGCGGGTTTTCCCTACGTGGGCACCTATGTCGGCGTGGATGCCCTGATGAAGGGCGTCTTTCATCGTCTCGCGACGGAATGGGACGGCTATAAGGCCGAAGCCCATACCTATCTCGCCGATGGCGACCGCGTTGCTGCCTTCGGTATCTATTCAGGCACCTACAAGGCGACGGGCAAGTCCATGACCGCCCATTTCGCGCATCTCTACGAGCTTCGGGACGGCAAGATCCTGCGCATGCAGCAATATGTCGACACTGCGATGGTGCAGGACGCCATCCGCTAAAACAGGAGCCAGGACGATATGAACCAGATTACCTTTCCGGCCGTCGGCCATGCCTATGAAGTCGATTTCGGCGGGGGCAACGCCTTCCGCATCGATTTCAAATCGGACAGCGAGATGGTCTTCACCCGGCTCGTCGAGCCCAACAAGGGTTTCGTCGAGACAGTCAGGTTCACCCACAGGCCGATCCGCGACGATGTGTTCCTCGTCTATTGGCAGGAAGCCGACAAGACGACCGTCGTCCATATCGAGGACTTCGGTAAGGGCGAAATCTATACGAACATCACAGGACCCGACGGCTCGTTCTACAACGGTTTCTCGAAGCTGACCCAGGTTTCCTGACAATTTCGCGGGGCAGACTGTCCCTTTCTCTGTGCTGTACACATTGCGGGCATAAACAATGCGGTTTTAGCCTCGGGCCTTCCGCCGTACTGTCGTCGTTGTCCTTTGGCGTTTCCGCTTTCACCGGGATAGGGAGCCGAGTTCCGGCATCTGGGCGATCAGGTTTGCAGTGCTCGGGGTTGCGACGCCGCTGACTGTGGTGCAGATACGGATGCGCCGGCCAAGCCTGTAGCTATTTTGCGCTGGATCAGCGCCAGATGGCAAAGTGGGTCAACTTGCGATGGAACTTGACAACGTTACCTACTTCCACGGCCAACTCCATCTTCGGCATTGCCATCGATCCCAAAACCGTGATGATGCACAATCATTCCACTTCGGATAAAAACTGCCGTGACCGCTGATACCCTGCATATCCTCAAGACGGTCTATGGCTACGATACGTTTCGCGGAAGGCAAGCCGACATCATTCGACATGTAGTGGCGGGAAACGATGCCTTTTTTGATGCTGACGGGCCTTCCGACAGGTCCGATCTTTGCCAGTGATATCGCGAGGCAGCCCTAGGATATGCCGGATCGAACTCTTTGCCTGACCGCCGCGCTTCTGATGATCGGCTGCTGCGCGTTGATTGTTTCCAAAGCGGTTGCTGCGCCAAAGCGGGAGGATAAGCCAGTCCGTATCGATGTCGGTGGGTTCAAGCTCAATAGCGTCCTGCTTGAACCAGGTCGGAAGCCAGACTTGCCACCCATCGTTTTCATTCATGGTGCCAGCGCCAGCCTTTACGATCCGATGTTCTCGTTTCAGACAAAGCTGCAGGAGCGGGCCAAGCTGTTGTTCGTCGATCGTCCAGGTCACGGCAATTCCGACGTCGGTGGTGAGCAGAACATTTTGCCTGACAGTCAAGCCGACTCCATTGCCGTCCTCATGCAGAAGCGAGGCATCAACCGCGCTATTATTGTCGGTCACTCCTTCGGGGGAGCAATTGCCGCGTCCTTCGCCGTGCGCCATCCGAATATGGTCTCAGGTCTCGTTTTCCTGTCTCCGGCGGTCTATCCATGGAATGGCGGGATCGCCTGGTACTATGAGGCTGCCAGCGCCCCAGTCACAGGCACTTTATTCAGCACCCTTATCGTGCCACCTGTCGGACTTATGGCCATTGATCGTGCCACGAAAGGCGTCTTTGCCCCGAACCCGGTTCCCGCCGACTACATCCACAGGACACGGGCCCTGCAAGCGCTGCGGCCGCTCGCATTTCGGCACAATGCGAAAGAGGTTGCGGCTTTGAGCGACTGGGCAAGAGCGGCTTCCGTGAATTACCACAGAATCAAAGTGCCTACGGTCATCATCACGGGGGATGCTGACAATATCGTCTCCCCTGAGGTCCACTCCCGTCATCTCGCCCGCGATATTCTCGGTGCCCGTCTGATCGTCGTGCACAATCTAGGGCACAAGTCGGATTTCGTCGCCAACGATCTGGTAATCGCAGCGATCGAGACGGTCGCGGGCCGCAAGTCGAGCCTCAACGCCCTGAAAAGGGATGTCGAGCAGAGGATAGCACATGACGGCAAGGATTGATGTCTGGCGGCGGCGGTGCCAGTGGGGACTATCCAGCCTCTATGGTCTCGCGGGCATTCTGCATCTCGTCCTGCCCAAACCCTTCCTCGGTATCACGCCCGCCTGGGTTCCAGAGCCGGAGGCCGTTATTTTCCTGACTGGCCTGTTGTGAGATTGCCGGTGCGGTAGGACTTCTGGTGCCACGGCTGCGGAAAGCCGCTGGCATTGGCCTGGCGTTCTATGCAATCTGCGTATTCCCGGCCAATATCAAGCATGCCATCGACAGCCTTGGTGCCGCGACTGTTTCACCGTGGCAATGGTCCTACCATCTCATCCGGTTGCCTTTGCAGCCATACCTGGTGTGGTTGGCGCTCTTTGCGGGAAATATCGTCGTTTGGCCATTCAGGCGTGGCGTCTGATGAAATTCGCAAAGTTTCATCGTCGGCGGATGCCTTCTGAAGGCCCGGGAAAGCATCGGCACGATCAAGCTCACCGACGAAGTGGGTTGTGTTGCGCAGGTGACGATCGCCGACGTCAAACATCCAACGGCGTCATCCATGTCATCGACACGGTTCCTTGCCCAAGATGTGGTCCAGGGCTATTCCATCATCAGAAGGGCCGGCGACACTTGAGGGCGCCGGCCTTTTCAGTTTCATCGTTGAACGTCCGCTGAATTACATGTTCGGCAGAACGGCGATGTCGCGCACTTCGTTATCGAGCCCTGTGATCGGGCCGATTTCGGTTGCCGCGCCAGTTTGGAGGTTGACGGTGTAGAGCGTCTTGGACGTGGCGAGATAGGCGACGTTCTTGCCGTCCGCCATGCCCCGAATACCAAAGGCATAGGCCGCAGGCTTGTCTTTGAGGCCGAGCTTGCCGATTGCTTTCAGCGTGCCGTCATTCGGCTTGGTCTGCTGGATCAGCGCGCCGATCGTGGCATCGATATATACATGGCGGTCTTTTCAGGCTTGCCGACGGAGTTGGTATAGGCAGCAGCGACGATGTTCGGGGTCTCGCCCTTGTGCATGTCACCCTCCTCGAAGGCGAGCACACCGTCAACCGTCACAGCGCCAGTATCCGGGTGGACACGATGGTTGGTTGTCCCGGGTTGAAGTCGACCACGACGGGGGCTTGCGTCATGGTCAGTATCTTGTCCATCTTGGCGACGTCGGTGGCGGCACCTGTTTCGAGATTGATCGAGACGATGCGATAATCCGGGGTGACACCCGTCACGTCCATCTTTTTTGTCACCGCCGGTTTCTCCGTATCGAAGATGACGAGTGTTTTGTTGTGCACTGGCCTGCTCACCAGGCAACCTCGTAGATATTGGCGGCATCCGATAGCGACATGGTACGCGGGTTGTTGACCAGCAGGCGGGTCTGTTCCATCGCACTTTCCGCGAGTAGAGGAATTCCCTCCTTTGGAATTCCGACATGCCTCAGCCTTACGGGAAGATTAAGGCGCACTGGCAGCATCGTCAGTCCGTCGATGAAACCGGAGAGCCGCCCGTTCTGATCGGCAGGCTCGAGGTGAGGAAAGAGACACGGTGCCAGTTCCGCGTAGGCATCACCACACACCGTCGCGTTGAAGCGCAAGACGTGCGGCAGTACCAGACTGTTGGAGAGACCGTGGGGAACGCCGTAGCGGCCTCCGATCGGATAGGCGAGAGCATGAACGGCAGCGACAGGCGAATTAGCAAAGGCCTGGCCCGCCAGCATTGCACCCAGCAGCATCGACTGTCTGGCGGCGAGGTCGGTTCCATCCTCGACGGCGATCACGATATTCGCTCCGAGAAGCCGCAGGGCTTCTTTGGCAAGGGCACGGGAAACGGGATTGTTGTTTGCACTGGCGGACGTGAAGGCCTCGATGGCGTGGACCATTGCGTCAATTCCCGTCGCCGCGGTCACGGCGGGAGGAAGTCCGATGGTCAGGTTCGCGTCGAGAAGCGCCAAGTCCGGTAGAAGTACGGGTGATACTACGCCCTTTTTCTGGTGTTCGCCCGTGGTGACGATCGAAATCGGGGTGACTTCCGATCCGGTACCGGCCGTTGTCGGCACGAGCACCAGCGGCAGACGCTCCCCCGTCACCTTGCCAACGCCGTAGATAGTGTCGAGCGCTTCGCCGCTTTTGGCAATGAGCGCCACAAGCTTTGCCACATCAAGCGACGAGCCGCCGCCGATGCCCAGCACACCGGTTGCGCCAAACGTCACCGCCTGTGCCGCAGCCGTATGGATGATGGCTTCCGGCGGATCGGCGACAACGCCGGTGAAGATTGATGTTTCGGCGCCGGCTTCTGTAAGGCTGGCAAGTGCTGGCTGAACGAGGCCCGCCTTGACGACCCCATCGTCTGAAATCACCAGAACGCGCGGACCGAGCAGGCTCCTCAGCTCCGAAAGCCTTGCGATAGAGCCGGGGCCCGCAATGATCTGCGGGACGGTTGCGAATGTGAATGCGGACATCCTGCCGGCCTTTCACTGATGCCATTTGACGAGAGGCTGATAATGATGCGGCTGCCGCATGACAACAAGGTCTTTTCGACGGACAATGTTCGTTGGATAAGGCGTGTCGAGATTGGTGGTGTCGACAGTCGCACCGGCTATTCCTTCCTCATCCAATATCACCGATTCCTGACGCGGAAAGGCAAAGGAGTCCGGCCCGAACACGGCGCTCTTGCCCAGATATCCTTCCGTTTCATCAAGCACATTGGCGAAGGCCAAATAGACATTGTTCTCGCCCCCACGAACCCGCAAAGCATGCCAGTGAAAGGGGTCGGCGCCCTTCGGGATGGGATAGTTGTGCGGGATTTTCGTTCCCGCGTGGCTTCCGGTGAACGTACCGGCAATTGCCGAAGGGCAGGCTATCAGATCGCACCCCATAAGGGCGAGCGAACGGATCGCTTCCGGATAAAGCGCGTCGTGGCCAATCGCCAGGCCCACTCGGCCGATGGCAAGATCGTATATTTTCCATTCGTCACCGGCTGTCGCCCAGCTGTCGGCAATACCGAGATGCGTCTTGCGATAGCTGCCCACCAGCCCCTCGGGGCCGGCAAGGACTGCGCTGTTGTAGATTTTGTCCCCGTCTGTCTCGGCAAATCCGGCGACGAGATAAAAGCCGAGCTTCATTGCGAGGCGCACGAAGGCGGAGACAGTCGGGCCTGAAATCGGTTCCGCCCGGGTGTGGGGAGCATCAAGCCCGGTCAGAGACAATTCCGGGAAAACCAGAATGTCCGGTGCTGTCGTCGCCTTTGCCTCGATGGCAAGGGCGGTAATGCGGGCAATGTTGTCTGCGACCGAGGAGGAGGGGGCAAACTGCGCAACGGCCGCGTGCGATTTGCGCCCGCGCGGGATGGGCTGATTGCCATAGAGGCGGAAGTAGTCGCCTGGATTCCAGGTGAAGCTGTTGGTCATCATGTTCATGTAAAGCTCGGGTCGTCGGGACTTGAAGACGGGTTCGCTTAAGACTTCGCGGCGGCGTGCGCGGGCGAGATCGACCTTGCCGTAGGCAATCCCGTCGCCAGTATCAATGGACGCGGCAACCGTTCCGTTGGGCTCGATCAGGCAGCTTCCCCCGGAAAACTGCACCGTTCTCTCCAGCCCCCACCGGTTGCTTTCGATGACATAGCAGGCGTTTTCAAAGGCGCGGTTGATCCAGTAGGGGGCAGGTGCGCGCTCCTGCAGCCAGTTGGAGATGTGGCAGATGATGTCGGCACCGGCCAGAGCTTCCAGCCGTGCCGTTTCGAAGAAGTGCAGATCCATGCAGACCAGCATCGAAATCCGGCCGATCTCCGTTTCGAAGACTTCGTGCACGATATCGCCATTCGCGGCCCATTTCGGCTCGGCGATATAGGGATGCGATTTGCGGTGCCTGCCAACGACACCGTCGGGACCGATGAGAACCGCCGTATTGTAATAGAGATCGCTCGCCGGATCGACTTCAGGCATGCCAACCACGATATAGCAGCGGTGTTTGCTGGCAATGGCCTGAAAAACATCGGTGGTCGGTCCGGGAATAGCCTCGACGAACGGTTTCACCTCGGCCCTGTCGAACCAGCAATAGCCGGTTGTACCCATTTCGGGTGTTACGATCAGGCGTGCGCCTGCCTCGGCTGCTTCTTCGCAAAGGGCCGTCAGCCGGGTAATATTCCGTTCTTTTTCAAACATTGTCGGTTCGAACTGGATGGCGGCGGCGGTGTAGCTCTTTATCGATGTCATGATTGTTCCCATTGTCTTTATTGAAGGGTCTGTCTGTTTCACACGGCCATATGTCGATGAACAAGCGCGTCGGAGAGCATGTCGATGGCGCCGGCCGCAACCACGCCCCCCTTCTCCAGCATGGCGAAGTGGTGAGACGCATGTCTTGCAAATGCGACGTTTTGCTCGACGAGGATGATCGTCATGCCGATCTCGCGATTGAGCCGGATGATGATCTTTTCGATTTCCTCGACGATGGAGGGCTGGATGCCTTCGTTGGGTTCATCGAGAAGCAGTACTTTCGGATCTGCTGCAAGCGCACGTGCGATGGCGAGCTGCTGTTGCTGGCCGCCTGAAAGTACACCGCCCGGTCGATCGAGATTGGCCATCAGGTAGGGAAAGAGTTCCGGCACCAGCGCCGGAATTTCGCGTTTGCGATCGGCACGCGCGAAAGCGCCCATCAGGATGTTCTCGCGAATGGTGAAATCGGGAATGATCTCCCTGCCCTGGGGGACATAGGCAATACCGGCCCGGGCCCTCATATGCGTTGGGGAGGAGGCGATGTCTTTCCCCTGCAGGTGCATTTCGCCCGTCATGCGGTCGGTCAGCGCCATCATGGTTTTCAACAGGGTCGTCTTGCCAGTGCCGTTGCGACCGAGAATGCTCGTTACCTTGCCGGTTGGAACATCCAGTGTGACGCCATGCAGGATATGGCTGCGGCCGTAATAGCTGTGCACGTCTTTCAATGTCAGCATCAGGAAATTCCTTTCGAACCGAGATAGGCTTCACGGACTTTCGGATTGTGCTCGATATCCTCGACGCTTCCTTCTGCCAGAACCTCGCCCAGATGAAGGACGGTGATGCGCTCGGCGATTTCACGCACAAACCCCATGTCATGCTCGACGACGAGAATGGTGTGGCGGCCTTTGAGGTTTTTGATGATCTGGGCCGTCTTGCGGGTCTCGGCCTGGGTCATGCCGGCTGTTGGTTCGTCCAGCAGAACGACCTTTGGATCCTGAACGATGAGCATGCCGAGTTCCAGCCATTGGGTCTGACCATGGCTGAGATAGGCGGCCGTCATATCCTCTTCCGCTTCGAGGCCCGTGAGGGCGAGAACCTCATCGACGCGTTTGGCTTCCGCGCGTGAAAACCCAAACCGGAGGTTGGCGAAAACGGAGGGATTTCGGCAATTCGCCACCTCCAGATTCTGACGCACGGTAAGATCGCGAAAAATGCTGGGGATCTGAAATTTTCGACCGATGCCGGCGCGCGCTATTTTGTGCTCAGGCCAGTTGGTGATGTCGGTGTCGTAGACGAAGACCTTGCCCTGCGTGCTGCGCGTCTTGCCGCTGATCAGATCCATCAGGGTCGTCTTGCCGGCGCCGTTTGCGCCAAGCAACACCCGCAATTCGCCATCTTCCACGGTGATGCTGGCATTGTTGACGGCTCTGAAGCCGCCGAAATCGACGCTGAGACCGTCGATGGTCAATGCGATTGCACTCATATCACAATGCCTCGCTTTGTTGCTGCAACGATGAAGACGCTGCATCTGGTTTGACCCGGCGGAGGAGCTGTCGCAGCACATCATGCGCGAGGCCGCCAAGTCCGCGCGGCATGAACAGGACGACGAGGACGAAGATGAGGCCGATGATCGCTTTCCACGCCTCGACCAGCGCTTCGGTTTCGCTGACCTCAGCCTCGATCATGTTGATCAGGATCGCGCCGATGCAGGCACCGAGCAGGGAGGAACGGCCGCCAACGGCAGCCCAGACGACCATCGTCACCGAGAAGGACAGATCCATGAAGGTTGGAGAGGCGAACTCCGCAACGACCACATAGAGCATACCGGCAACGCCGGCGATCCCGGCTGAAATGGCAAAGAAGAACACCTGGTAGAGCGAGACGTCGAAACCGAGATAGCGGGCGCGCACCTGATCGTCGCGGATCGCCTGCAGGATCATGCCTGCACGGGTTTCTACGACAAGACGCGCACCGATGAGCGTCAACGACAGGCATATGGCACACAGATAATAGGTCGCCCGGCTGTAAGGGTCGAATTCGATGCCGCCGATCGTCAACCAGCCAAGATCGGTCAGGCCGTTGAAGCCATTCGTCACCGGTTGCGCATCGACCATCACGAGACGCACGAGCAGAACCAGCGCCAATGTAATGATCGAGACGAAGACACCGGAAATACGTTTACGGAAAACCAGCATTCCGAGCGCGCCGGCCACCACCACCGGAAGCAGGATGCCGAGCACGAGACCGACTGACTGGCTTTGAAACGGAAGCCAGAGGAAGGAGCCCTTGTTGATACAGCAGAGTTCGGTCGGCGCACCGGGCTCGGCATTCCAGAGCATGAAATCCGGAACCGGCTTGTCAGAGCCCTGTTGCAGGCTGGTCAGGCTCGACAGCTTCAGGGACATGGCGAGCATATAGGCGCCCAGACCAAAAAACAGTCCCTGGCCGAGATTGAGAATGCCCGCATATCCCCATGTCAGCGCAACGGCGACGCCGAGCATGCCGTAGACCAGATATTTCGAAATGCGGTTCAGCCAGAATTCGTCGCCGAAAACCGGTGCTGCAAAAAGCAGCGCGATGAAAATGACGTAGGCGGCGATCTGGAATTTTCGTTCGATGCTCATGTCAGCGCCCCTTGAACGAGAACAGCCCGCTGGGCTTGACGAGAATGACGAGGATGACGACCCCGAACACGACGGCGCGTGCCAGAATGTCGTTCGTGCCGATGGCGACCAGCGCGTTGATTTCCCCCAGCAGACCCGAAGACAGGGCCGTGCCGAAAAGGCTGCCGACCCCACCGGTCACCACGACCATGAAGCCGTCGACGACCATCGTCGTTCCCATGTCGGGAAAAACGGTCTTGAAGCCGGACATCATCACGCCGGCGACGCCGGCAAGGCCGGAACCGAAGGCGAAGGTCAAGGCGTTGATGCGTTTCACGTCGATGCCGCAGGCCGCAGCCATTTTCGGATTGCGGATGATGGCCCGCACCTGCATGCCTGCTGCCGTGCGATAGAGAATGAACCATGTCGCCAGCGTCAACGCGGCTGTCACCACAATGATGAAAGTGCGGTAAGCGTTAATGTCGGCACCGGCGAGCCTGAATGTGCCTTGGAGATAAGAAGGCACCGCGACATTCTGCAATCCGGCTCCAAGGCCTTCGATATGAATGCCGAAAAAGGTGAGGCCGAATTCGAGCCTTACGGCTTGCTGCAAAAGGATGGCGATGCCCCAGGTGGCGAGAAGCGTGTCGAGCAGCCGGCCATAGAGCCGCCGCACGACCACCCGTTCGATCACCAGGCCGAGCAGGGCGGTTATGACGAAAGCCAGCGGTATTGCGAGCAGAAGGCTTGTCTTCAGCCAGATGCCCGAGAGCACGGCGACATAGGCGCCGATCATGACCATTTCACCGTGGGCCATGTTGATGACGCCCATGGCGCCATAGGTGATGGCGAGACCGAGTGCCACCAGAAGAAGGATCGAGCCCAGACTGAGGCCGATGAAGAGAATGTCGAGCATAACGCCACCGTTCGTGAGAAGGGCAGACCGGACTTTTCCTGACCCTTGCCAATGCTGAAAGCAGATTGGCAGCGAGCAAAGAAAAAAAGCAGATCCGCCTTGCCGAGACATGTCCCGCCAAACAGGGTTGGCGGGACAAAGCGGGGAGGGGTCAGCCCTTGAGCTTTGCTGCGTCGAGACCGTTGCTGGTGCAGAACAGATTGCTTTCCGTCTCACCATAGGCCGAATAGGGCAGCGGCTTGATCGGCGCCGGATAGGCGTTGACCACCTTGCTCTGGCCATCCGGTTGCCATTGCCCGATGCGTGGCGTCAGCCAGCAATGCAGGTTGTCCGGGTCGGTCGTCACCTTGCCGCCGGGTGCCTCATAGGTCTGGCCGCGAATGCCGGCCCGGATCGCGTCGGCAGACAGATCGCCCGATTTCTCCACTGCCTGTTTCCACAGGAACACCTGGAAATAGGCGGCCTCGAGCGAATGATACGTCACGGCTTTCGGATCGTTGACGAATGTCCTGAAGCGTTCGATGAAGCCCTTGTTCGCAGGCGTCTCGATCGACATGAAATAGGGGAACGATGTGTAGCTGCCAGCCGCATATTCGGCGCCCATGGCCGCAATCTCGATTTCGGATGTTACCGTCGCGCAGATCGGGATAACCTCCTGCGAGAGGCCCTGGTTCTTGAATTCGCGGTAGAAGGCGATGATGGAATCGCCAACCACGTTGGAAAGAACCACATCCGCGCCGGATTCCTTTATCTTGCTGACCATGACCGCCCATTCCGAGTGGCCTAGCTCCAGATATTCGTCCGCCACCCATTCTGCGCCGGCCGCCTCGATCAGTTTCTTGGAAACCTTGGCCATTTCACGCGGATAAACGTAGTTCGAGCCAACGATGAAAAACTTCTTCTTGCCCAGCTTCTCGACGATCCACGGAATGTAGTTGGAGAGCTGCTGGTTTGGAACCGCGCCAGAATAGACGACGTTGCGTGAGCACTCGAAGCCCTCATAGTGCGTCTGGTAGAACAGCATCGCGCCGCGTCGTTCAAAGATCGGCAGCACGGCCTTGCGGCTTGCAGAGGTGTGGCAACCGAAGACGGTGGAAATCTTGTCCTTGAGGATCAGCTTCGACGCTTTTTCGCTGAAGGTTTTCGGGTCGGAAGCCCCGTCCTCGACGACGACTTCGACGGGGCGACCGAGAACGCCGCCGGCGGCGTTGATTTCGGCCACGGCCATCATGACGCCGTTGGCAAGAAGCTTTTCGGCAACGGAAAGCCCACCCGTCTGTGAATAGAGTGCGCCGACCTTGATCGCATTGGCTGCGAAGGCCCGGCTGCCCAGGGCAGGCAGGGCGAGTGCCGCGGAAGCGGTGGCTGCGGTTTTGAGAAATTCACGTCTGTTGAACACCATCTTGGTTCCCCTTTTTTGATTGGCGCACACGGTGGCACTGCCCGGCTCAACGGCCCGGCTTCATGCCGAAAAAAGTGTAGGAAGGCTGACGTCACTGTCAGCAGACAACAAAAAACCCGCGAGGCTTGTCACAGCCTGCGGGCACCCTTGCCATCACCGCATCACGGCCATGCCGTGCGCAACATCGGCACATGGCTTCGCGAAACGAAGGGATGTGCCGAAGGTGTTCATCTGGAACACACGAAAAACTAATCATGTTTTTGGGAAGGGCGCAAGAGCTGTTCGGCGTTGATAATCGAATTGGCGATTTCGTCGATCGGCACGCGCCGAGCCATCGCCTGCTCCCGCATTTCCCGATACGCCTCATTCTCGCTGGTGCCGCGATTGGCCATCAAAATGGCCTTTGCCCGGGCGAGCTTCTGGTCTCCCAATACCTTGCGCTTATATTTGCGAGCCTCCTTGATGAGCTTCTGGCGTTCCAGCCAGAGGCTGCGGGCGATGGCGAGATTGGTCAGCAGACCGAACGGCTTGATAGGCCTCTCGACAATGGCAAGTGCGCCGCTTTCCAGAACGATCTGCAACGTCGAGGGATTTTCGTAACCGACGATTGCGAGCATGGTAGGAGCAGGATTGGGCAGACATTTGAGTAGGCGCTCGATTTCCGGTCGGGCCTCGTCTTCCATGGCGAGGAACACGACATCCGTGCCGTGGGGTAACTCTGCAGGGACCGGCCAGAGGCAACTGACCGTGCAACCGATACGTCGCAGATGATCAACGAGAAACTCTCCTTCGGATGTCCGGGGATGGATGACCAGAACCTTGAGATCGCGCAAATCTCTAAGAAGGGCGAAAGACATCGTCGCTCCCTCTCAGACCTGAACACGATGTGGGAAAGTCTGCGTCAAGTCCGGGCGATATTCGCGCATGAACGGATCCGGCGCCACCCGCAGCGACGGATCGTAGACGATGTCGTAGCCGCCCTGCGCATTGACCCTCGCCACTCTTGGCCACAAATGTGTGTGGTTGGTCAGCCGGTCTATCTTCACAGTGCCCTGCGGGGCATCATATTCCACCCCGTAGAGGGCCGGCAGAAGCTGCTCAAGCCCATCACCACCGGCTCGCTGCAAAGCCGCGGCATAGAGATAGACCTGGAAATAGGCCGCCTCGGCCGGAGCGGTTGGCAGCATCTCCTGACCATAACGCTGTTGGTAAGCCGAGACGAAAGCGCGGGCGCGGGGTGTATCCAGAGAGGCGAAAAACGGCGCTGCGGTGATATGTCCCTCGGCCACGTCCGGCCGCATACGGATCAAGTCGGCCTCGCTTGTCGACTGACTGGCGATCGGCATCGTCGCTGCATCGAAACCGGCCTCTCTGAACGCGGTGTAGAAGGGAATGATACCGTCGCCAACGATTGTCGAATAGATGACATGCGGTTGTGCCGCTCGAATGTGCCGGATGATCTTGGTGACGTCCTCGGTTTTGAGGTTCAGCGGAACATAGATTTCATCCAAAACCTGCCCACCGAGCTGAAGAAAAAGGTCGCTGATCGTCCTGTTCGATTCATAAGGATAGACGTAGTTCGACCCCACAAGAAAAACCCGCTTTCCATAGTGCTTGGTCAGGAAATCGACCAGTTGGACGGAGTTTTGATTGGGGGCCGCACCGGTGTAAATACAATGCCGAGAATATTCGAACCCCTCGTATAGCGTCGGGTAAAACAGCAGCGCATCCCGGGCCTCGATGACTGGAAGAACGGCTTTGCGGGTGCTCGACATATGGCAACCGAAAACGATACGGACCCGATCTTCGTCGCAAAGTTTGACTGCAAGCTCCTTATAGAGACTGGGAGTTGATTGCGGATCGTAGGCCACCGGCTCTATCTCTCGGCCGAGCACGCCACCGGCTGCGTTGATTTCATCGATCGCCAGCAAGGTAGCAGCTCTCTGGGTTGTTTCCACGGCCCCGGTCACTCCCGTTTCGGAGAACAGCACACCGACCCGCCAGCTTTCTGAATGCATCATCGCCCACCAAAAAATAAAAAGCTCCCGCCCGTTTCCGGTCGAGAGCCACCCTGCTCATGGAATATAAGCGGCCCATTTTGAGCCCGCCGGCCGATGATGTCAGTTTCTTTATCTGGTGACAATAGCGGAACGAAGGGTTGTTCTGGCTATGTCGGCTCGAGCGTGTTCAAAATTTCAGTTTTTAGTTGATGGTATCGTTTCCCGTGCAGCCGATGTTCAGGGATAATTCACGGATCATCCATTCCTTGAGCTGCGTGACGATTGGTCGGGCGGGTTTGGTTCGCAGCCGGATAAGATGGCAGCGCCGGCCGGTCACCATCAAATGTTCACTCGCTGGAACCAGTGTCCGCGTCCCTGGCCGATGGGCGACGACATTGAGCCAGTCGAGCGCCACGCCCTAGCCCGGGAGAGCACAGCCTGCACGACGATGACGTAATCGGAAATTGAAGAGCGGTATCCTGATCCGCACGGCACAGAAGAGGGCCGGAAACTGAGTGCCAGAGTTCTTCGCCTATCCAGGCTGTTTCGCCCGCAGCTTCTCCTCCATGCCGGCAAGCAGGTAACTTAGCCCGCTCTCGAACACGGCTTCGGTGTTGACCGTTCCAACCGAGGGGAAGCTTTCAAGAGCTTTTGCAAGCAGGGGGAACGGCGCGAGTTCTGCCACGAGGTCGGTATTGGGTGAGTTTTCATCCATCCGATCCCGTTCGCGCTCTCCCTGTTCTTCCAGAACATAACCGACCACATAACGCGTGATGCAAATGGCGATCCCAAATGCTTCCTCTGGGGAGAATCCCGTTTCGACGTAGAGCTGCAAGACGCTTTCCACATCGGCAAATTCGGCGACGGAGGGCCGTGTACCTGCGGTCAGCCGCGCGCCATCGCGCACGGTGAGCAACGTCTTGCGAATGCTGCGGGCATTGGCCAGCGTGAACGCAATCCAATCCTGGCCGGGTTTTGGCAGGCGATCGCAGTGATAACGCAGCAGCATCTCGGAATTGATGGCGTCGAGCAATTCCGACTTGTTGCGGAAGTGCCAGTAGAGCGCCGGCTGCTGGACGCCCAGCCGTTCCGCGAGCTTGCGGGTGGACAGTTTGTCTATGCCCACCTCGTTCAGGAGCAGCAGAGCCTCATCGACAATACGATCACGTCCGATAGCCATGGATGGAATACCTCTTGACTTATCATTGATAAGGGAGCTTATCACCGATAAATTTATCACTGATAAAGCTTATAGGGATGCCATACCATGAACAAGGCCCTTATCGTTATTCTCTCAACCGTTGCCCTCGACGCCATTGGCGCAGGCCTGATCTTCCCGATCCTGCCGGACCTGTTGGTCGAGGTGACTGGCGGCGGCGACATCGGTTTCCTCTACGGGGTCATGCTGGCGGTGTTCGCCATCATGCAATTTGTGTTCTCGCCGATCCTTGGTGCACTCAGCGACCGGTTCGGTCGGCGCCCGGTCTTGTTGCTTTCTTTGGCCGGTACCCTGCTCGATTACCTCGTCATGGCATTTTCCCCGCTCGGCTGGGTGCTCGTCGTCGGGCGGGCCATGGCGGGGATCACCAGCGCCAATATGGCGGTGGCAAGCGCCTACATCACCGACATCACCCCAGCCGAGCAGCGGGCGCAGCGGTTTGGCACGGTTGGTGCCGTGATGAGCCTGGGCTTTATCATCGGTCCCGTCATTGGCGGCGTCATGGGCGCCTGGTGGCTTCGGGCACCATTTCTTGTGGCAGCCCTGTTCAATGGCCTCAACCTGCTGGTCGCGCTGTTTGTCCTGCCGGAAAGCCGAAAGGCCGGTCCGGGCAAGTTTGCGTTCAAGCAACTCAACCCGTTGGCACCATTGGTGTGGCTTTGGAATTTCAAGCCGCTCCTGCCACTTGTAACCGTCTCTGTCGTATTCGGCCTGGTGGCCGCCATCCCGGGAACGATCTGGGTGCTCTATGGCGCCGAGCGGTTCGGATGGGATTCGGTGCATATGGGCCTGTCGCTGTCCGTTTTCGGCATCAGTGGCGCCCTGGCGCAGGCCTTTCTCGTCGGGCCGCTGTCGCGCCGCTTTGGTGATCTGGGTACGTTGATGATCGGCGTTGGCTTTGACATGCTGGCCTATGTGCTGATGGCCTTCGCCAACCAGAGCTGGATGGGCTACGCGGTAGCGCCGCTGTTTGCATTGGGTGGCGTTGCCATGCCGGCGCTGCAATCTCTGGTAACCAGCCGCGTGAGCGATGATCAGCAGGGCCAGTTGCAGGGCGTGCTCGCCAGCCTCATGAGCCTGGCGGGTATAATAGGGCCGGTCCTGACCACTGCGGTGTTCTTTTCCACCAAAAGCATCTGGATCGGGACGATCTGGCTGGTGGGGGCCGCACTTTATCTTCTCGCCTTGCCGCTGTTCGCGACGGTGAAAACCCCGAAGGCTGTGGCGGCGTAGAGACTCCCGACGTCATGCGAGCCATGTTTATCTTCGCTGCCGGTTTGACGTTGGCGGCGCTGGAAGTCGCTTTGAAGAGAACAGGCACGAGCGTTGAACTGGCAATCAGAATGCCAGTTCAACGGCATCTTCAGGCGACGCTTTTCGGCCGATCACGATTGCGAGCGCATATTGGCAATGGCTGGAAGGTCATGAAGGATCATGGCTGCCGCGCCGAAAGCCACCGTATCCGCAGCAGAGACTTCCGGCAAAAGAATTGCCGGCTGAAGAACTTTTGCTCCCTCGAACGGATCGGAAACTGAAAAATCGAGCCAGCTGCATAACCGTTCCCGGATCATGCGGGGCAGGGAGCCTCCGACATATATTGCCTCGGGGGCCAGCACAGCGCTGAGGGAAAATCCCAGTCTGGCAGTTTCTGGCCCGGCCCGATTTATCCACCTATCCACAAGCTCTTGATTGCTGTTCAGATAGGTGTTCCAGGCGTCTGGCGACCGGTCTGACGGTACATTGACGGAATGACCCGCGCAAAATTCCGCCAGGTCTTCGAAGGAGGGACGCGTCAGGCCCCGTCCGCGCAATGCGCCGATTTCTCCGGCGTTACCGAAGTTGCCACGGTAAAGTTGTTTCTCAATGATAATACCGCCGCCAATACCCTCGGATAGATACAGGTAAACGAAGTTTTCGTGGTCAGCGGCGTTGCCCAGCGTCAATTCGCCCATCACGGCAGCGTTGGCATCGTTTTCGATCCTGACTGTACAGCCCAAACCCTGTTGAAGGGAGGCAGCGAGGTCCGGTCCCGACCATGACACGACTTCCTGCGCGAGATCGAGAAAAGACGCGCCCTGACGAAAGCGAGTGGGCATCGCGATCCCCGCGCCGACCAGTACTTCGCCCTCCAGACCAGCCTGTTGCAGCAACTTGGCCTTGCCCTCGATGATCTCTTCCCGAACGTCCTCAAACGTGTCGTATCGCCCGGGGCAGTGTAATTCACCCAATACGTCCCCGCAAAAATCAAGCAGGGTCAACACAACAGAGAAGCGGTTGCAGTGAACCCCCAAGGCATAACCAGCCGAAGGGTTCAGCTTGAGATTGATGTGGGGGGCTCCACGTCCGGCCTGGCGTCTTTCCCCTTCAAGTATCACCCCGCGTTCAAGAAGGTCGCGCGTCATCATGCTGATGGCGGCGGCGGTGACGCCGCACAGTTCGGCGATCTTGACACGGGATGCTGATCCTCTGCGACGCAGATATCGCAGCACGGCGGCCTGTGTCGTTCCAATCCCCTCAAAAGGCGCATGTCTCATCGAAGTTTCTCTCCCATCACCTGTGGCGATGTCATGATTTTGTTACTTAAGCAACTTAATTAAATAAAAACCATCAACCGGATCAATTGCCATGACCAAATCGTTTGCTTTCCTCGCCTCCGTGGCGATTTCTGCCCTTTCCGCCGGGTTGGCGCATGCAGAAGACATCAAGATCAAGATTTCCACCCTTGCCGAGCGCAGTGCGCCGGGCCGCGTCACCAATATCGAAGGTGCCGCCGAGATCATGAACCAGCAATTCAAGGCTGCGGGCGTAGACAAGCGCATTGTCATCGAGGCGAATAACAGCGCCGTCAAAGGCTGGGACGATCTGGCGCTCGAAACGCTGAAGGCGCTGTCGGTTGGTCAGGGGCCGGATATTTACGTGCTGCCGCATGAGTGGATCGGCCAGTTCGCTCAGGAGGGTTATGCCCTGCAGATGGACGACAGGATTGCCGCTGCACCCTGGGTTTACGGCGATATCCTGCCTGTGCTGTGGAATTCGGCCAAGGCGACCGATGGCAAGATTTACGGCGTGCCGCAGGATGCGGAAATCCGCATGTTTTTCTACAACAAGGACATGCTGCGCAAGATCGGCAAGGATGAAGCCTTCATTGAGGGCCTGCCGGCCAAAGTCGAAGCAGGCGAATTCACGCTTGATGACCTGACGGCACTTTCCAAGGAAGTCGTTGACCGAAAAGCCGCAGAATACGGCATGCTGCACCGCCCGAACGTCGGTATCGACTATCTGATGGTCTTTCAGTCCTACGGCGTAAAATTCATGGACGAAAAGACTGGCAAACTGATCTTCCCGAAGGCCGAGATGGCCAAGGCGCTTGGCTGGTATGAGCGCAACGCCAAGCAGGGTGTGACCCCCGTCGACAATACAGCCATGAGTTGGGATGCCATCCAGGGAGCCTTCAAGCAGGAAAAGGCCTTTGTCTTCCATCAGGGCGTCTGGGCCGTTGCCTGGCAGGTCGGAGAAAAGAACGGTGCGACCTGGCCGACCGACAAGGATGGTTATTTCCACAAGATAGGCTGGATTCCGGCGCCGGCGGCAGAAAAGGGCGGCAAGCCCGCAAACCTGTCGCATCCACTTCTCTACACGGTCAATGCCAAGAGCAAGAATGCCGACATCGCCGCCGATCTCGTGGCGCTCGCTTCGCTGCCCTATTTCAACAATGAACACGCCGTCACCTCCTACCACACGGCAATCAGCCACGCGCAGACTGCGATGCCGAAATACGCTGACAACTGGGTTCTTTCTGCCGCATCGCCGATGATGAAACACGCGCAGTTCGTGCCGAACCACACCAAGTTTGGCAGCTACAACAAGGTTCTGTTCAGTGGCCTGCAGGCTGTCGAAACCGGTAAGATGACGGCTGCGCAGGCAGTGGATTTCATCGCCGACGAGCTTGAACTGCAGTTCGGCGGCGAGGTGGAAATCCGCGACGCCGCCAGCAACTGAGCCTGATCACCCCGTGCCGCCCGGCTTTGCCCCGGGCGGCATCACCTTTCCCACCGGTACTTTGCAATGTCGAATTTCCAGATCAGGCCGCACCGGCCGGCCCGGCCGCTGTTTTATCTCGCTCCGGCCATCGCCCTTCTCGTCGTGTTCTTCCTCGCGCCGATCGCCGTCAATGCGGTAATCGCCTTTACCGACATGGGGGCCAGCCTTCGGGTCGGCGAATTTACCATGCGGAATTTTGAGCGGATCGTGCAGCGTGACGCGCGCATTCCGATGGTGTTGCTGACGACGCTGATCTATGTCACCGCCACCCTCTTCATCTTCAATGTCGGCCTCGGCGCGCTTCTGGCGATGACCTCGACGGCGATCCCGGACAGGCTCGGCAATTTCTTCCGGGGACTGTGGCTTTTGCCGCGCATGTCGCCCGCCGTCCTCTATGGCATCCTGTGGATATGGATCGCCGATCCGTCGCCATCGGGCCTGCTCAACCAGATTACCGCCACTCTCGGTCTTGCACCGATCAACCTTCGCAACGATTTCCCGCTGTTCCTGGTCATTCTGGCGAATGGTGTCGTCGGCGCATCCTTCGCCATGGTGATCCTCACCTCGGCGATCCGCTCCATCCCATCCCATCTTGCCAATGCCGCGCGGGTTGATGGCGCCAGCGAATGGGGGGTGCTGCGCCATGTGGTGGCGCCGGCCCTGTCGCAGCCGATCCGCTTCATCACCATTTATCAGGCGCTTTCACTGATGACGACCTATGAATACATTCTGCTGATCACCGGTGGGGGTCCGGTTTACGATTCCACCCCCTATGCGCTCTATATCTATCGCCGTGCTTTCGAAAATGGCGCCTATGCCTATGGCGCAGCACTGGCGCTCGGCCTGATGGTGATCGGCGTCGCCGTAACCTTGGTTCAATGGCGCGTTACCAATATGCGCTCCACCTTCGCCGCTCCCAGGATCGAGGTGCTGTGATGTCGCTTTCCCATCCCGCAACATCCGCTGACTGGAAGCGCCTCGAAAGCCGTGGCCTTGCCAATCGTGCCGGCTTTCTTTCCGCCATCATCCTTTTCCTGACGGTCGTGTCCGTTCCGGTACTGCTGCCCTATCTCTGGCTGGCAGTAAAGTCGTTGACATCGTCGGATGATGCCGTCAGCCGTCTCGTTCTCTGGCGCAGCACCGGGATTGCCGGCGTTGCCTATCTTGTTGCGATCGTCATCGCGATGCTGGCGGACCGGTTGCGCAGGCCCGTATTTGCCTGGGTGGCGCTGGGTCTTCTGGTCATCATACTTGGTGGCATCGGCCTTTTTCCGCATCTGACATTCGAGAATTACCGTTTCCTCTGGAACCGCGATATCGCCGGAACCGGCACGACGCGCATGGATCTGTTGCCGTCGATCTGGACGGCGCTGGGCAGTTCGCTTGTCTTTGCGATTTCCCAGACATTGATCGTGACGCTGGTCGCAACGCCCGCGGCCTACGCCTTGTCGCGTTTTGCTTTTGCGGGGCGCGAAAATTTCCTGCGTGGTTTGCTGCTGCTGCACGCTTTCCCGGCTCTGGCGCTCACCGTCGCGATTTTCATCCAGCTTCACTATATGGGTCTGCTCAACAGCCTTACGGGCGTCGTGCTGGTCATGAGCGCGCTGGAACTGCCTTTCGCGATATTTGTCCTCAAGAGTTTTTTCGACAATGTGCCCTGGGACATCGAAATGAGCGCGGTGACCGATGGTGCAACACGGTCGCAGGCGTTTCGTATGGTGGTGTTGCCACAGGTTCGCGGCGGCCTGATTGCCGTCGCCACATTTACCTTCCTCAGGGGCTGGGAGGAATATGTCTTCGTCCAGACGCTGCTCATCGACAAGAGCCACATGACGATGAGCCTCTACCTCTTCTTTGTCGCACAGGACAATATGGGCGCTGACTACGGCATGATCGCCGCCGTTGGTGTGGTCTATCTCCTGCCTGTGCTGATCCTCTACACCTTCACGCAAAAATACATCACGCAGATGAGTTTCGGCGGGATCAAGGGATAATCGTCATGGCCAAGATCACCCTCAATAAAGTCACCAAAAACTGGGGCGAGACCCAGGTTCTGAAGCCGATGAACCTCACCATCGAGAACGGCGAGTTCGTGGCCATTCTCGGTCCTTCCGGCTGCGGCAAATCGACGACGCTGTTTCTGCTCGCCGGCCTCTATGCGCCGACCGGCGGCGAGATCGCCTTTGATGGCCACAACGTCAACCGAATCGATGCCCGCGATCGCAATGTCGGCGTCGTTTTCCAGTCCTACGCGCTTTATCCGAACCTGACGGTCCGTGAAAACATTGCCTTCCCCTTACGTTTCAAAAGCATGGGAAAAGAGGAAGTTGCCAGACGCGTGGACGAGGCCGCAGCGCTCGTGCAGATAAGCTCCCTCCTCGATCGTCGTCCCTCGCAGCTTTCCGGCGGGCAGCAGCAGCGTGTGGCGCTTGCCCGCGCGCTGGTGAAGGAGCCGAATATCCTCCTGCTCGACGAACCGCTGTCCAATCTCGATGCCACGCTGCGCATCACCATGCGGGCGGAGCTCAAGAGCATCCAGAAACGCCTCGGCTTCACCACGTTGATCGTCACCCACGACCAGATCGAAGCGATCACCATGGCGGACCGGATCATCTGCATGAACAATGGCGAAATCGCCCAGATTGGCACACCGGATGATCTCTATCGCCGTCCCAACAATCTCTTCGTCGCAGGTTTCATCGGCACGCCGCCCATGAACCGTATGAAAGGCCATGCCAAAGGTGGTCGGCTGGAGATCGCCGAAGCGTCTTTTGATTTGACGTCAGACCATACCGGCGAGGTTACCTTCGGCCTGCGGCCCGAGGATATCACGCTTGTGTCTCTCGAGCGCGCCGCCCTGAAAGGTGAGGTCGCCAGCGTCGAGCCGATGGGGCGTGAAGTATTTTACACGATCGTCACGCCGGCTGGCCCGGTTCATGCGCTCGAATATGGTGAAACCGTGCGGTATGCGCCCGGAGCGCAGGTTGGTATCGCCTGCAAACCGGATTTCACTCTGGTCTTCGACAAGGCGGGCGATCGCATCATCGGTCTTCATGCCGATCTCTCGCATGACGCGGAGGCGCGTGCCAGGACACTCCAACCGGCAAACTGACAGGAAATTTCAGTGACCAAGATCGTATCCCATCGCGGCGCCAACAGATTTGCGCCGGAGAACACCTTTGCTGCAGCCGATCTCGCGCTTCAGCAGGGTGCCGACTATATCGAACTCGACGTGCGGGAGAGCGCGGACGGCGTGCTTTACGTCATTCATGACGAGACGCTGGATCGCACGACCAACGGCACCGGGCCGGTCGGGCATATGCTGTCGAGCGAGATCGACACGCTTGATGCCGGCGGCTGGTTCGACGACAGGTTCAAGGGCGCCATCGTGCCGCGGCTCGATGCTTATCTCGAACATCTGCGTGGTCGTGCCGGTGTTTATATCGAACTGAAATATTGCGACCCCGCCAAGGTTGCAGCCCTTGTGCGCCATCTCGGCATGGTGCGTGATACCTTTTATTTTTCCTTCTCCGAAGAGATGCGTCAGGGTTTGCAGTCGATCGCACCCGAGTTCCGCAGGATGATGACACTCGATATCGCGAAATCCCCATCGCTTGTCGGGGCCGTGCATCATGCGTCGATCATCGAGATAACCCCCGCGCAGATGCGCCGTCCCGGCATCATCGAGGCGAGCCGTAAAGCCGGTCTGGAAATCATGGTCTATTATGGTGGCGATGACACGGCCGTTCATCGCGAAATCGCAGCGTGTGATGTCGACTACATCAACCTCGACCGCCCGGACCTGTTCGCCGCCGTCCGTAGCGGGATGGAGGAACTATTGCCTGCTTAGAGCAACTCCCCCGTCCATCGAACAAGGATACCCTCACTTGGCCTTTTGGTTCGTATGCCGGCGGTGGCGGCCCAAGCGCTATCGTGCGTTGGGCCGCGGCGCTGCCATCAAAGGAGAGTAACGTTCTCGGCCTTCGATTTGCCGGTCTTGCGGTCTTGTCCCAGCTCGTAGCTCACCTTCTGGCCATCCTGAAGAGAGCCGCCGAAACCGACCGCCGAGATGTGAACGAATACGTCAGGACCGCCATTGTCAGGGGTAATGAAGCCAAAGCCCTTGTCCTGAGCGAAGAATTTTACAGTGCCAGTTGCCATCTTGTCCTCGTTGATTGCTGAGTGCCCCTCAACGCAATACCGATCATTGATAGGGACGGCAAGGATTTCGGTGGCAAGCAAATCCCTCAGTTCGGATGAATTATATCTAACTGTATGTTTTGTAACAATTTTTAATGATGGGGATCCTTCATATTCTTGGCCGCGTCACTCGACAAACCTGCTCATTCGCCCCGTTCCGCCTCGTTATTCTTCATATAGCATAGCAGGCGCGCAGCAGTTCTCCCCAACGTCGGATCGTTCCGAAGTGCTGGTGGAAGTGCCCGGGGCACACCGAAACAGGATTTGATGCATCTGCTGGTGCGCAGGTCTCACCGATGCTGCGCCTGCTCACCATGAAACACCGTCCCGTTGCGGAAACTGGACTTCAGGCCCTCGTCAAAGGCAAGGCGTCCGTTATCGCCCGCTTCATGAATAAGGTGGTTGCGTTCTCAAATCGTCTCACCCCACGCTCCATGCAGCGTGCTTCCATGCGCAAAGTCATGGTGCCGTAGAACTGGTGAATGCGGTACGCGGCTTAATTGAACTCCAGGCTCATGCGAACAAGATCGTCCCACAGGCTCTCCGCGAAACCGCGCAGCACGATAATTTCAAAAGCGGAAATATCGACACGCGTGATATGGGCGGCGATGTGGCCGATCAGCGTCGTGGCGGAGCGTCCTACCGGAAAAGCGGCGGGCGAAAGATCGACCGCCGTTCCTTTTGCCAGCACCCGCTCGGCCACCTTGCCCTCTATGCGGATGCGAACGCGCCCCTGGCTCTGGTCCACGCCCGCTGCCTGCGGCTCGAGCGCTGCAAGAAGCGTCTTCATATCCGCGCCAAGCAGCGGCTCTTCGCTGACGATGAACCATTGGCCGGGAGAGACGGCGCGCACATCGCCTTTTCCGAGGCCGCGCAGGCGGGCCTCCATATCCGATGCGTCGGGTGATGCCAGCGCATGGACGATCATGCCTTCCGGCAGGGGTGAGAGCTTGATGGCGGCGGAGGCAATCGCTGCCTTCGCGCCAAGTACCGGGCGGAGTGCCGGCCGGAAACCGGATTTGAAATCAGACATGGAGTTTCTCGTTCTGGGGGTCGAAGAAAACCGGATGGCAGAGGCGGGCGGCGGTGAACTCGTTGCGCAGACCGTTCCAGACCATGATCTCCTCGCCGTGGCGGGAAGCACCGTTCTTGACGAGAGCGAGGCCGATGGTCGAGCCGAGGTGCGGTGAAAACGCGCTTGAACTCACGTAACCCTGATCATTTTCCAGCGTTGCCGCAGCATCCTTGGCCAGAATGTGCGAACCGCTGCGGAAGGAGTGACCGGGATCAAGCGGCATGACACCAACGAGGCTGGGCCGATCCGTCGCCGAAAGGCCCTCGCGCTCCAGCATCCGCCGGCCGATGAAATCGACCTTGGTGGCGGAGACCATTTTGCCGAAGCCGAGATCGGCCGGCACGACAGTGCCGTTGATCTCGTTATGGGTGACATGGCCCTTTTCGATGCGCAGCACGCCGAGCGCCTCGACGCCATAGGGCATGATGCCTTCGGGCGTACCCACTTCCATCAGCGCATCGGCAACACTCTCGCCGTAACCAGCCGGCACGGCAAGCTCGTAGGCGAGTTCACCGGAGAAGGAAATCCGGAACAGTCGCCCGTGCAATTGCCCGCCAAACAGGGAGACTTCTCTGGCGGCGAGGAACGGGAAGGCCTCATCCGAAATGTCCTCATCGACGATCCTCTGAAGAATGGTGCGTGCCTTTGGTCCGGCAATCGCCATCTGCGCCCATTGGTCGGTGACGGAGGCAAGCCGCACGTCGAGATCCGGCCAGAGCGCCTGCGCGCAGAATTCCAGATGGTTCATCACACCAGCCGCATAGGCCGTGGTGGTGGTCATGAAGAAGCGGTTTTCCTCCAGCCGGCTGGTGGTGCCGTCGTCATAAATCATGCCGTCTTCACGCAGCATCAGGCCATAACGCGCCTTGCCGACCGGGAGCTTGAGAAAGGCGTTGCAATAAACCCGATTGAGAAATTCGGCGGCGTCCTTGCCGCAAATCTCGATCTTGCCGAGCATCGATACATCACAGAGCCCGGCATTTTTGCGGACGTTCAAGACCTCGCGGTCGACGCTTTCCCGCCAGCCGTTTTCGCCTTTGCGGGGAAACCAGGAGGAACGATACCAGAGACCGGTTTCGACGAAGATCGCACCGTTCTTCTGCGCCCAGCCATGCAGCGGCGATTTGCGCACCGGCTGGAAATGATGGCCGTGATAGGCTCCTGTCAGGGCGCCGAAGGAGACGGGCGTATAAAAAGGCCGGAAGGTGGTGGTGCCGACCTCCGCCGGCGAAACGCCGCGCGCTTCTGCCAGCAGCCCGATGGCATTGACATTGGAAAGCTTGCCCTGATCGGTCGCCATGCCGTTCGTCGTATAACGCTTGGCCAGTTCGACATGGCCATAACCTTCACGGATGGCGAGGCCCAGATCCTTGCGATGAACATCGTTCTGGTAATCGACAAAGGCTTTCGCCCTGATGCCGGGAATGGACCAGAGTGCCTTTGCGGGTGGAGCCACGATGTCGTTTTCCACCGCGCCAAATACCGGTGCGGTTGATGTAAAACCGAGGTCTTGCGCCAGCGCCGCGCCCTTTCGTGCGCCATCCTCAAGGCAGGCGGCGATGCCATCTGTCGCAGATACAGCACCGGCGAGTTCAAGGCCCTTGAGATTGCCGGGCGCCAGGAAAGCGGCATGCTCTTCCGACCAGACCGGCTTGCCGCCGCGATGGCAGGCAAGATGGATGACGGGGCTGAAACCGCCCGACATCGCCAGCGCATCGACATCAAGGCTTTCCCTGTGGCCATTCGCATAAATCTCGATGGCGGAAAGCGCCTTGCCGCCCTTCGCATTCGAGACGACGCCACCCTTGATGACACGCGCCTTGCCGTCATAGCCCGGGTTACCCTGCTCGCGGCTATCGATGATGGTGGAAAGGGCAACACCCTGTGCCTCCAGATCGCGGGCGAGCGCGTAACCGCTGTCATTGGTGGTGAAAATTGCCGTCGCCGTGCCGGGGCTTATGGCATAGCGATTGAGATAGCTACGCATCGCGCCAGCCATCATTATGCCAGGAATATCGTTGCCGCCGAACACCAGTGGCCGCTCTTCGGCACCCGTGGCAAGCAAAGCGCGCTTGGCCACAATGCGCCACAGGCGCTCCACGGGCGCATGTGCTTTCGGGTTGGCCAGGTGTTTCTGCACCCGCTCCACCGCACCGAAGACATTGCCGTCATACCAGCCGAAGGCCGTGGTCCGCGTCAGCACCGTCACATCAGGCAGGGCTTCGAGCTCGGCGACGCAGTTTGCGGCGAAATCCGCAGCGCTTCTGCCGCCGACGGTCGCGGTTTCGGAAAGAAGCCCGCCACCTGCCACGGAATGTTCATCGACGATGATGACGCGCGCGCCAGCGCGTCCGGCGGCAAGGGCAGCAGCAAGTCCTGCCGCGCCGGAGCCGATCACCAGCAGGTCGCAATGCGCCCAGCATTTTTCATAGGCATCCGGGTCCGCCTCGTAGCTCGCCTTGCCGAGACCGGCCGCCTTGCGGATGAAGGGCTCGTAAATTTTTTCCCAGAAGGCCGCGGGCCACATGAAGGTCTTGTAATAGAAACCTGCGCCGAGGAAGGGCGATAGCAGGCCTGTCAATGCGCCGATATCGAAATCCAGTGAGGGCCAGCGGTTCTGGCTTTTCGCTTTCAGCCCGGCATAAAGATCCTGCATGGTGGCGCGTGTATTCGGCTCGGTGCGGCCACCGCTGCCGATGGTCATCAGCGCATTCGGCTCGGCGGCGCCTGCCGTCAATATGCCGCGCGGGCGGTGATATTTGAAACTGCGGCCGACGAGTTGCTGGCCATTGGCGAGCAGGGCGGAGGCTAGGCTGTCACCCGCAAAGCCTGACATCGTCTTGCCGTCGAAGGTGAAGGAAAGTGGTGTGGAGCGGTCGATCAGACCGCCGGTCTTCAGGCGGTGGGAACTCATGCGCTTGTCACTTTCGTCTTTTCGGCAGCGTCGCGGCAGGCGGATATCTCATGGGAGACGGTATCGCGGGTGACGACCAGCCAGCGGCGGCAACCGGAGGTGTGGTGCCAATATTCCTCATAGGCTCCGCGCGGATTGTCGCGCAGATAGACATAGTCGAACCATTCCTCCGCGTCGGCATCCGCTGCCGGCCGCGCAAGGGCCGCGCCCTTGATACTGAATTCTTCCTTGGGTCTTGGCCCGCAATGCGGGCAGGGCACGAGACTTGCCATATCGAACGTCCTTGATCCGCTGGATTAATGAAGATTGGGCTGTGCGCCCTGGCCTTTTTCATCGATGAGATAACCGCGCTGGAAACGATCCAGCCGGAAGGCCGTCGCCGTTTCCTGCGGTGTGCCGCGTGCGAGAAGATGGGCAAAACAGAAACCGGAGGCGGGCGTCGCCTTGAAGCCGCCGTAACACCAGCCGGCATTCAGATAGAGATTGTCGATCGGGGTTTGGTCGATGATCGGCGAACCGTCCATCGACATATCCATGATGCCGCCCCAGGAGCGCAGCACCCGGACACGGGACAGCGCTGGTATCATCGCCTTGCCGGCTTCCGCGACGTGTTCGACCGTCGCCAGATTGCCGCGCTGGGCGTAGGAATTATAGCCGTCTATATCGCCCCCGAAGACGAGGCCGCCCTTGTCCGATTGCGAGACGTAAAAATGCCCGGCCCCGAAGGTGACGACGCCATCGATGAAGGGTTTCAGCCCTTCCGACACGAAAGCCTGCAAGACATGGCTTTCGATCGGCAGTTTCAGCCCGGCCATGGCGGCGACCTGTGAAGAATTGCCCGCCGCTGCCAAAGCCAGCTTGCCGCAGCCGATGAAGCCGCGGCTTGTTTCGACGCCCACGACCGCGCCGTTTTCGCGGCGAATGCCCGTCACCTCGCAGCCCTGGATGATATCGACGCCCCGGCTGTCTGCACCACGCGCATACCCCCAGGCGACGGCATCGTGACGGACGGTGCCGCCGCGCTTTTGCAGCAATCCACCCTGAATGGGGAAGCGGGCATTGTCGAAATCGAGAAATGGCAACATCGCCTTCACCGAGGTGCGGTCCAGCAGCTCGGCATCGACGCCGTGCAGCCGCATGGCATTGCCACGCCGTGTATAGGCATCGCGCTGCGCATCCGAGTGGAAGAGATTGAGCACGCCACGCTGGGAAACCATGGCGTTGAAGTTGAAATCCTGTTCCAGCCCTTCCCACAGCTTCATCGAAAGCTCGTAAAACGGGTTGTTGCCCGGCAGCAGGTAATTGGAGCGGATGATCGTGGTATTGCGGCCGACATTGCCGGAGCCGATGTAGTTTTTCTCCAGCACCGCGACATTGGTGATGCCGAATTCCTTGGCGAGATAATAGGCCGTCGCCAACCCGTGTCCACCGCCGCCAACGATGATGACGTCATAATGTGGTTTCGGCGACACCTCCCGCCATGCGGGTTTCCACGCCTTGTTGCCGAAAAGGCCGTTCTTAAAAATCGAAAAAGCAGAATAGCGCATCTGGCGTACCTCGAACGATATCGAGCAAGCTTAGCGATGCCGTTCGGAAGGGGATTGCAGATAAGGGACATTATGATTTAAAAAAGAGACATGATGATCATCGAACAGAAGAATGTCCAGCGCATTGGTTTTATCCTCGTTCCGAATTTTGCGCTGATGTCCTATGCTTCGGCTGTGGAGCCGTTGCGCGCCGCCAATCTGATCGCTGGAACCGATCTGTACGATGCGGTTCCCCTGTCTTTTGATGGCGAGGCCGTCAGAAGTTCGTCCGGCATCATTGTTGGCTGCGAGGCGCTCGCCGCTGCCGGCGAGCGATGCCACACGATTTTTGTCTGTGCGGGCGGCGGGCCGCAGGACTGGAGCGTTGCGGAAAATTCTTACGGGACGTTGCGGCGGCTGGCGCGGCAGGGTGTCAGGATCGGGGGCATTTCCAGCGGCGCTTATGTGCTGGCAGCGGCGGGATTGCTGGAAAACCGCGATTTCACCATCCATTGGGAACATGCGCCGGTGCTGAAAGAGGCCTTCGGCCATCTCACGCCCCGGCAGGCGCGGTTTGTTTTCGATGGAGACCGCATCACCTGCGCCGGCGGCGTTGCCCCCCTCGACATGATGCATGCGATGATTTCGCAGAGAATGGGCGCACATTTCGCAAGGCGTGTCAGCGACTGGTATCTGCACACGGCCATCGCCGAACCCGGTGCGCCGCAGCGCGGTTCCTCGGCGGAGCGTCATGGCACCAACCATCCGGCCTTGCTGACCGTGCTGGAAAAAATGGAAACGACCATTGAAAGCCCGCTCGACCGGCAGACCATGGCAAAACTGGCCGGCACAAGCGCGCGCCACCTCGACCGACTCTTCGCGACCCACCTGAAGTCGAGTTTTCTGGAGACATACCGCGCAATCCGCCTTGATCACGCCCGGCGATTGCTGGAACAAAGCCCGCTCTCCATCGCGGAAGTGGCCTTCGCCACCGGCTTTTCCAGTGCAGGCCATTTTTCAGGAAGTTTTAAGGCTCGCTTCGGTCAGACGCCGAATGCCATGCGGCAAAGATTTCCTCCGAATTAAAATAGTTTTCCTGTAAGGAAGGGAAAACACGATAATGCCGGAGGACACCATGGCGAAGGATGCCACCAAGACCGAAGCTGCGCAGTTCCTGTCGCAGGATCCACATGCCGTTCGTGAGCCGAGGGTCAACAATCTGGAAATGGCCATCGGCCACGAGGTTCGCGCCTATCGCAAGAAGCTCGGCATCACCGTCACTGATCTTGCTTCGGCCACCGGTGTCTCCGTCGGCATGCTTTCCAAGATCGAGAACGGCAATATCTCCCCGTCGCTCACCACGCTGCAAACACTCTCCAAGGCGTTGGGCGTGCCGATAACCGCATTCTTTCGCGGGTTTGAAGAGCCGCGCAGCGCCACCTTCGTCAAAGCGGGGCAGGGGGTGAATATCGATCGCCGTGGCACCCGCGCCGGCCATCAATACAGCCTGCTCGGTCATATCGACAACAATACCAGCGGCGTCACCGTCGAGCCCTATCTCATCACGCTCACCACGGATTCGGATGTGTTCCCGACCTTCCAGCATGAAGGCATGGAGTTTCTCTACATGTTGGAAGGCGAGGTGGTCTATCGCCATGGCGAGCAGCTTTTCACCATGCAGGCCGGCGACAGCCTGTTTTTCGACGCCGATGCGCCGCACGGGCCGGAAGAATTGGTGAAGCTTCCCGCGCGTTATCTGTCGATCATTTCCTATCCGCAAAGGCGGATGACCAGTGATTGAGTTTTTGCCTTAGAAGAAAAAAATATTCCTGATAGTTGACGGAATGGAATTCCATATGTTAGCCCTTCATTCAGAAACGAATGGAGGTGCCTGTCGATGTGCGGCATTGTTGGACTATTCCTGAAAGACAAAAGCCTTGAACCGCAGCTGGGTCAGCTGCTTTCGGACATGCTCGTCACCATGACCGATCGCGGGCCGGATTCGGCCGGCATCGCGATTTACGGAAGTGCGGCCGATGGCCGTGCGAAAGTGACGATCCAGTCGGCCGATCCCGCTGCCGATTTTTCCGGCATTGCCGAAGCGCTGAAGGAAAGCGGCGTTGACGCCTCGGTCATGGTGAAAAGCACCCATGCGGTGCTGGATATTCCATCGCAGAAGCTTGACGGTATTCGTGCGGTTCTCGCCACCATCCGGCCGAATGTGCGTGTGATGGGTTCCGGCGATAGCGTAGAAATCTACAAGGAAACCGGCCTGCCAAAGGACGTGGTCACCCGCTTTGACGTGCGCTCCATGGCCGGCACCCATGGCATCGGCCACACCCGCATGGCGACGGAATCGGCGGTGACGACGCTTGGCGCGCATCCCTTTTCCACCGGTGCCGACCAGTGCCTGGTACACAACGGTTCGCTTTCCAACCACAATAACCTGCGCCGCGAACTGGTGCGTGAAGGCATGACTTTCGAGACCCAGAACGACTCGGAAGTCGCTGCCGCCTATCTCACGGCGGAAATGGCCAAGGGCAAGGATTTAGGGGAGGCGCTCACCGGCGCGCTCGATGATCTCGATGGTTTCTTCACCTTCGTCGTCGGCACCAAATCCGGTTTTGGGGTGGTGCGCGACCCCATCGCCTGTAAGCCGGCAGTGATGGCCGAGACCGACCAGTATGTCGCTTTCGGTTCGGAATATCGCGCTCTGGTTAATCTGCCCGGCATTGAAAATGCCCGGGTGTGGGAGCCGGAACCGGCGACCGTCTATTTCTGGGACCATGAAAAGGCTGCCTGAGACCCGTCATCGGCGCCTGTTTTGAAAGTCATAATCCATGCCAGTTTTTGATCTCTCCCATACGCCCTTGCGTGAATTGAATAGCGCACTTCACGGTCTTTCCTCCGGTGTCAACGATACCGAATTCGAAGTCGTCAATCCGCGTGGCCACCATGCCGTCGCTGTCGGCATCGACAGTCCTGTCACCGTCGATGTGCACGGTTCGGTCGGTTATTATTGCGCCGGCATGAATGATGGCGGCACCGTCACCGTTCACGGCTCGGCCGGGCCGGGTGTCGCTGAGAACATGATGTCCGGCACCGTCGTCATCGAGGGTGATGCCTCGCAATATGCCGGGGCCACCGGTCGCGGCGGGCTGCTGGTCATCAAGGGTAATGCCGCTTCCCGCTGCGGCATTTCCATGAAGGGCATCGATATCGTCGTGAAGGGCAATATCGGCCACATGTCCGCCTTCATGGGCCAGTCAGGCCACCTCGTCGTCTGCGGCGATGCGGGCGATGCGCTGGGTGACAGCCTTTATGAGGCGAAGCTTTTTGTGCGCGGCTCGGTGAAGAGCCTGGGTGCCGATTGCATCGAGAAGGAAATGCGGCCCGAGCATCTCGAAAAGCTCGCAGAACTCCTCGAAAAGGCCGGCGTTTCGGATGTCAGCCCAAGCGAGTTCAAGCGCTACGGCTCTGCCCGCACGCTCTACAATTTCAACATCGACAACGCCGACGCGTATTGAGGCGAGGGATATTCCAATGAGCTATCACAACCCCTTCACCCCGCCGCGCAAATCCGCAACCTTTGACGATCACACGCTGGCGGAAATCCGCCGTGCGGCGGCAACCGGCATCTATGATATTCGCGGTGCGGGCACCAAGCGCAAGGTGCCGCATTTCGACGACCTGCTGTTTCTCGGCGCATCCATCTCGCGTTATCCGCTCGAGGGCTATCGTGAGAAATGCGATACGACCGTCACGCTCGGCACGCGTTTCGCCAAGAAGCCGATCACATTGAGAACGCCGATCACCATTGCCGGCATGAGCTTTGGCGCGCTTTCGGGCAATGCCAAGGAAGCGCTTGGGCGCGGCGCGACCATTGCCGGTACGTCTACGACGACGGGCGATGGCGGCATGACGGATGAGGAGCGTGGCCATAGCCAGACGCTGGTTTACCAGTATCTGCCCTCACGTTACGGCATGAACCCGAAAGACCTGCGCCGTGCGGACGCCATCGAGGTCGTGGTCGGCCAGGGCGCGAAGCCGGGCGGTGGCGGCATGTTGCTCGGCCAGAAGATTTCCGACCGTGTCGCCAATATGCGCAATCTGCCGAAGGGCATCGACCAGCGCTCCGCCTGCCGCCACCCTGATTGGACCGGCCCGGACGATCTCGAAATCAAGATCCTCGAACTGCGTGAAATCACCGACTGGGAAAAGCCGATTTACATCAAGGTCGGCGGCGCGCGGCCCTATTACGACACGGCGCTCGCGGTAAAGGCCGGTGCCGATGTGGTGGTGCTTGACGGCATGCAGGGCGGCACGGCCGCCACGCAGGATGTCTTCATCGAAAATGTCGGCATGCCCACACTCGCCTGCATTCGCCCCGCCGTTCAGGCGCTTCAGGATCTCGGCATGCACCGCAAGGTGCAACTGATCGTCTCCGGCGGTATCCGTTCGGGTGCCGATGTTGCCAAGGCGCTGGCGCTCGGTGCCGATGCTGTCGCCATCGGCACGGCGGCGCTGGTGGCGCTGGGCGATAACGATCCACATTGGGAAGAGGAATATCAGAAACTCGGCACGACGGCCGGCGCTTATGATGACTGGCACGAGGGCAAAGACCCCGCCGGCATCACTACGCAGGACCCGGAACTGGCCGCCCGTCTCGATCCCGTCGCTGCCGGTCGCCGCCTTGCCAATTACCTGAAGGTCATGACGCTCGAAGCCCAGACCATCGCGCGCGCCTGCGGCAAGAACCATCTCCATAATCTGGAGCCGGAAGATCTGGTGGCGCTGACCATGGAGGCTGCTGCCATGGCGCAGGTTCCGCTGGCGGGAACGAACTGGTTCCCGGGAAAAGGCAGCTTTTAAGCCACAAAGAACGGACGGGCGCATTTGGGAGGATGTGCCCGTCTTTTTTCAATGAAGTGTCTGATACCAAAAAAAGGGGAATGACGTGACACTGGACCTCTCCAAATTTGCTGCCGAAAAGGGCATCAAATATTTCATGATCAGTTATACCGATCTCTTCGGCGGCCAGCGCGCCAAGCTGGTGCCTGCGGAAGCCATTGCCGATATGCAGAATGGCGGGGCGGGTTTTGCCGGTTTTGCCACATGGTTCGATCTGACGCCGGCTCATCCCGATCTTTTCGCCGTGCCGGACGCCTCCTCGGTCATCCAGCTTCCGTGGAAAAAGGACGTCGCCTGGGTCGCTGCCGATTGCGTCATGGAAGACCAGCCGGTGGAGCAGGCGCCGCGCGTGATGCTAAAAAAACTCATCGCGGAAGCGGCGGGCGAGGGGCTCAGGGTCAAGACAGGCGTTGAGCCGGAATTTTTTCTGATTTCGCCTGACGGTGCGAAAATCTCCGACGAATACGACACGGCGGAAAAGCCCTGCTACGACCAGCAGGCGGTGATGCGTCGTTACGACGTGATAGCCGAGATTTGCGATTACATGCTGGAGCTTGGCTGGAAGCCCTACCAGAACGACCATGAGGATGCGAATGGCCAGTTCGAGATGAACTGGGAATATGACGACGCGCTCCAGACTGCCGACAAACATTCCTTCTTCAAATTCATGGTCAAGTCGGTTGCCGAAAAGCACGGACTGCGCGCCACCTTCATGCCGAAACCATTCAAGGGGCTGACCGGCAATGGCTGCCATGCCCATATTTCGGTTTGGGACCTCGACGGCAAGGTCAATGCCTTCGCCGACAAGGAAATGCCGTTCGGGCTGTCGGCCAAGGGCAGGACCTTTCTCGGCGGCATCATGAAACATGCGTCCGCGCTTGCCGCGGTCACCAATCCGACGGTCAATTCCTACAAGCGCATCAACGCGCCGCGCACCATTTCGGGTGCTACCTGGGCGCCGAATACGGTGACATGGACCGGCAATAACCGCACCCATATGGTGCGCGTGCCGGGTCCGGGACGGTTTGAACTGCGCCTGCCGGATGGTGCGGTGAACCCCTATCTGCTGCAGGCCATCATTATTGCCGCCGGCCTCTCCGGCGTTCGCTCCAAGGCCGATCCCGGCCCGCACCACGATATCGACATGTATCGTGAAGGCTACACCGTCACGGATGCACCGAAGCTGCCGCTCAATCTTCTCGATGCGTTGCGCGAATATGAGAAGGATGCGGAGTTGCAGCAGGCGCTCGGCATGGAATTCTCGAAGGCCTATCTAAAGCTCAAGCAGGGGGAGTGGAACAGTTATTGCGCGCAGTTCACCGCCTGGGAGCACCAGACGACGCTCGACGTCTGAGCCCGTTTTTCCCCGCCGCCCTCGCGGCTTTTCCCGCGCGCCTCAAACCGCGCGGGTTTTTCCCATATAGATGACAGAGAGGCGCCAGATGACGAACTTCGTCCTCACCGTAACATGCAAATCCACCCGTGGCATCGTTGCCGCCCTTTCAGGCCTGCTGGCGGAGAAAGGTTGCAACATCGTCGACAGTTCGCAATTCGATGATCTCGGCACCGGTCGCTTTTTCATGCGCGTGGGTTTCATCTCCGAGGAAGGCGCGACGCGGGATACGCTGATGGCGGGGCTCGCACCGATTTCAAAGACATTCGGCATGGAAGTGGCGCTGCACGATCAGGCCGAACGCATGAAGGTTCTCTTGATGGTGTCGCGTTTCGGTCATTGCCTTAATGACCTGCTCTATCGCTGGCGTATCGGCGCCTTGCCGATCGACATCGTCGGCGTCGTCTCCAACCATTTCGATTACCAGAAAGTTGTCGTCAATCACGACATCCCCTTTCACCACATTCCGGTGACGAAGGAAAACAAACCGCAGGCCGAAGCCCGGATCATGGAGATTGCTGAAAGCACCGGCACTGAGCTTGTCGTTCTCGCGCGCTATATGCAGGTGCTTTCCGACAGGATGTGCGAGGCGATGTCGGGCAAGATCATCAATATCCATCACTCCTTCCTGCCGTCCTTCAAGGGCGCAAACCCCTACAAGCAGGCCTATCAGCGCGGCGTGAAGCTGATCGGCGCGACGGCGCATTATGTCACGGCCGATCTGGATGAAGGGCCGATCATCGAGCAGGATATCGTTCGCATCACCCATGCCCAGTCGGCTGAAGATTATGTCTCGCTCGGCCGTGACGTGGAGGCGCAGGTGCTGGCGCGTGCCATCCACGCCCATATCCATCGGCGCGTCTTTTTGAACGGCAGCCGAACGGTGGTGTTTCCGCCGAGTCCCGGCTCCTATGCATCGGAAAGGATGGGATGAGGCATTTCGGGCAGGGCAGACTGCCAGTCTCGCATGGGCTGTTGCCATGAAGATGATGCGCGGCTAAATAAGTTGGTACGCCATAATATCAAGAGCCAGGACCTGCTTTGGCGTGCGGCGAGCCGAAGCGGAATGTGCCAAACGAGGTGATACCATGACCGGTGCTTTGCAGGGAACTGCCATTCGCGTTGAGCGTCCGACCAAGACGCTGAGGGAACTCGCGCTCGACAAGGTCAGGGATGCGATCGTTAATGGCTACTTCCGGCCGGGAGACAGACTGGTGGAGCGTGACCTCTGCGCCCAGCTTGGCGTATCCCGCACCATCGTGCGCGAGGTTCTGCGGCATCTGGAGTCGGAAGGGCTGGTGGCCAACCTGCCGAATAAAGGCCCGATGGTTGCACTGCTCGATCTCGATGAGGCCAAGCAGATCTACGAAATCCGCGGCGCGCTTGAGGGAATGGCAGCGCGTCTTTGCGCCGAACGCCGTGATCCTGCCATCGTTGAGGCTTTGGAGGTTTCGCTCAAGCACATCCGCGAAAGTTATGTCGCCAAGGATATGCCGGGCGTGCTGGCGCATACTTCGTCCTTTTACCAGACGCTGTTCAGCAAGATCGACCGGCATGTCGCCTGGGGCGTCGTCAATCTGCTGACGGTGCGGATCAATCATCTGCGCTCCATGACGATCAAGACCAAAAGCCGCGATACCGATGGTCCGGCGCAGATGGAAAAGATTGTCGAGGCCATCCGGAAGGGCGACGGTGACGCGGCTTACAAGGCCGCGCTCGATCACGTCACGAGCGCCTGCGCCATTGCCGAAGCCGTTCTGACGGCGCAAAAAACCGCCGACTGAAGGATTTTTCGGCTGAGATCTACCCATCCTTGTGACTTCCCGCCGGGAGCCGCACGGATGCGGTTTTTCTTATTTTATTGTTGTTTTACAATAATTTAGAAAATCAATTTTTCGCTTCTTGACAGGTAAAACCGTTTGATGTGATGGTATGCCATAATCAATAATATAAAGAGCGGAGCTTAATATGAACTGGAATCCGAATTCCCGGAAATGCATAGCCGTGCGCGCCAAAACCCTGTTGGCCGGTGCCGCAGTCACTCTTTTCGCCGGTGCCGCCGTCGCGCAGGATTGCACGCCGAAAATATCCGACGACCATCTCATCAAGCCCGGTCATCTCGTCATGGCCACCAGCCCGACCCTTCCGCCCATGGCCTATGCCGATCAGCAGGGTGTCCTGAAGGGTCTTCGTATTGAACTCGGCTATGAGATTGCCAAGCGTCTGTGCCTGAAGCCCGAATATATCAGCACCGAATATGCGACCATGGTGCCGGGCCTGCAGGGCGGCCGCTGGGACATGATCAATGCCGGCCTGTTCGTGACGGCAGAGCGACGCAAGATCCTGTTCATGATCCCCTATGAAAACCTTGCCATCAGCATTTCCACGGCCGTCGGCGCGTCAGATCCCATCACCAAGGTCGATGATCTCGCTGGCAAGGCCGTCAGCACCGATATCGGCGGTTACGCCGAGCGCAAGATCAAGGAACTGAACGAGGACTTCAAGACGCGTGGTCTCGCGCCGATGACCATCAACCTGTTCGACAATTATGCGACGGTCTATCAAGCACTGCGCGCTGGCCAGGTGCAGGCGGCCGTCTCCATCGATCCGGTCGCCAAGCAATATCAGGATCGCGGCGAATTCACCCATGCGCTTTCTGGCATGTATCCCACCCCCGGTTCGCTCTCCTTCGGCAGCAAGGATGTGGCCGATGCTGTCTCCGGCGCCCTGAAGGATATGAGGGCGGATGGTTCGCTCGAAAAACTGATGGGCGGCTACGGTGTCAGCATGGCGCCCGGCGACCTGGCCGTTCTCGGCCCGGAAGGCTGAGTTTCATCCCTCTGAACTGTCATCGTGGCGGGAAAGCTCCCGCCGCGACCGTTCCCGCATGAATTGGAGAAAGACGTGAAGGGTTGGAACTGGGAAGGTTTCTTCGAATATCTGACGAATTATTATCTGTTCGAGGGCGCGCTGGTGACGCTCGGCCTCACGGTCTTCGCCATGACGGCGGGTCTTGCGCTGGGCTTCGTCATTGCTGTCATGCGCATGTCGAAATACCGGTTCCTGTCCGGTCCCGCCTATTTCTACACCTGGATCTTTCGCGGCACGCCGCTTCTGGTACAGCTCATCATTATCTATACCGGTCTGCCGCAGATGGGCATCAAGCTGACGGTACTGCAATCCACGCTGATCGGCCTGTCGCTCTGTGAAGCGGCCTATCTGTCGGAAATCGTCCGTGCGGGCATTGCCGCGGTTCCAAAGGGGCAGATCAACGCGGCACGCGCCATCGGTATGACGGAGGCGCAGGTGATGCGCTACATCGTCGCCCCGCAGGCCTTCCGCATCATCATTCCGCCGCTTGGCAACTCCGTGAACGGCGTGCTCAAGACGACGTCGATCGCCTCGATCATCTCCATGGAGGAGCTTCTGCGCCGCACGCAGGTGCTCATTCAGGAAAAGTTCCTCGTGCTGGAGCTGTTCACGGTCGCGGCGCTTTATTACCTCGCCATGACGACCGCCTGGGAACTCATTCAGCGCCGTATCGAAAAGCGGTTCGGCAAGGCCTATGGCCCTATGTCGACAGATATACATTAAGGAGCAGTCCGATGTCGCAAGCAACCAGCATGATCGAACTGCAATCCGTCAATAAATGGTATGGGCCGAATTTTCAGGTTCTGACCAATTGCAGCCTCAATGTCGCAAAGGGTGAAGTTGTCGTGATCTGTGGCCCCTCCGGCTCCGGCAAGTCGACGCTGATAAAATGCGTCAATGCGCTTGAGACGATCGGCAACGGCGTCATCACGGTGAACGGGGTGGAGGTGACCAACCCTAAGACGGATATGCCGAAACTGCGCTCCAGGGTGGGCATGGTGTTCCAGCATTTCGAACTCTTCCCGCATATGACGATCCTCGAAAATCTCTGCATCGGGCAAGAGAAGGTTCTGGGCCGCTCACCGGCGGAAGCGCTGGCCAAGGCCAATGCGCTGTTGGAGAGGGTGGGACTGACGGCGCATGCCAGAAAATATCCCGGGCAATTGTCGGGTGGGCAGCAGCAGCGTGTTGCCATTGCCCGCGCGCTGGCGATGGACCCGGTCGCCATGCTCTTCGATGAGCCGACATCGGCGCTCGATCCGGAAATGATCAATGAAGTCCTCGACGTCATGGTTTCGCTGGCGCAGGAGGGCATGACGATGATGGTGGTGACGCACGAAATGGGGTTTGCCCGCAAGGTGGCGGACCGCATCGTCTTCATGGATGGCGGCGAGATCGTCGAGATCGGTGAGGGTGACAGTTTCTTCACCGATCCGAAAACGGACCGTGCGCGTTCTTTCCTGTCGAAAATCCTGGCCCACTAGGCCCATGCATGCCGGAGCAGGTGCATAAACCCGCTTCGGCCATTCCGAACAACGCAGTCTGATAGTGGCGGAGAACCGCAATGATGAACCGTGTCCTGATGCCCCGCGAAATGCTGATCGGCGGCGGCAGCCGATTTCGATTACCCGCCGTGGTAAAATCGCTCGGCGTTGATCGCCCGCTGCTGGTCTGCGATCCCGTGATGCAGAAGCTCGGCCACGCCGAGGTGCTGTTGCAGGCGCTGGCTGAGGAAGGCATCGAAGCAACCGTGTTCTCCGACGTTGTCGAAGACCCGACGGATATATCCATCGCCGCTCTGGTGAAACGTATTTCCGATGGCGGCCATGACAGTCTCGTCGCACTCGGCGGCGGCAGCGCCATGGATACGGCCAAGGCGGGCGCCATCGTTGCAACGAGCGGGGAGGATTTGCGCGCCCTGAAAGTGCCGCGGATCGTGGATTTCACCGTCATGCCGGTGATTGCCATTCCCACCACGGCCGGAACCGGTTCGGAAGTAACCCGTGCCGCCGTCGTCACCGATACGGCTGCCAGCGAAAAAATGCTGATCCTCGGCACCGCCGCTTTGCCGGTCGCGGCCATCATCGATTATGAGCTGACGCTGACATGCCCTTATCGTGTTACGGTCGATACCGGCATCGACGCGCTGACCCATGCGCTGGAGGCGCTGGTCAACCGCAATGGTAACGCCCATTCCGAGGCGCTGGCGCTTTCCGCCCTGAAGCTGATCGGCGCCAATCTTGAAAAAGTGGCTGATAACCCTGATGACAGGGATGCGCGTGAAGCGATGATGCTGGGTGCGACCCATGCCGGGCTTGCCGTCTCCAATACATCGACCGCATTGATCCATGGCCTCAGCCGTCCCGTCGGCGCGTTTTTTCATGTGCCGCACGGCATGTCGAATGCGATGGTGTTGCCGCTCGTCACGCAGTTTTCGCTGAATTCCGCTCTTCCGCATTATGCTGCGGCCGCGCGGGCGCTCGGCTGTGCATCTGCGACAGATAGTGATCAGGTCTCCGGTGCGAAGCTGGTTGAGGCTTTCATCGGCCTGAACAGGCGGCTGAAGGTGCCGACCCCACAAGAGTTCGGTATCGACAGGAGCCGCTATCTCGAACTTGTGCCGGAAATGGTGCGCCAGGGCCTCGCTTCCGGCACGCCGGCAAATAATCCCCGAGTGCCCACAGTTGCCGAAATGACGCGTCTATACGAGCTCGCCTATGACGGAAGCATCGCGGAATTTTAGGCAGTAAACCTCTGTTAAGATTGATGGTTTTCGACTTTCTGACGAAAAATCATGCGGCACTTGACAGTCATATATTATGGCATACCATAAGACATCATATTTACGGAGAAAACGCCCATGTCCATCCAGATCCGCAAGACCCTGCTGCAGGTCGAAACGACGTTGATTGAGGGAGGCAAGGCCGCCGCAACGCCTCTGAAGCTGTTCAGCGCCATCGCGGTCGTGAAAAATCCCTGGGCGGGAAAAGGCTTCGTGGAAAACCTGAAGCCGGAAATTCATGCGGGTGCGCCCGTGCTCGGTGAGTTGCTGACGAAGATGATCCTCGATGCGGTCGGTTCCGGCGAAGCTGTGGAGGCTTACGGCAAGGCGGCGGTCGTCGGGCTGGATGGCGAAATCGAACATGCCTCCGCGCTCATTCACACGCTGCGCTTCGGCAATTACTATCGTCAGGCAGTGGGTGCCAAGTCCTATCTCGCCTTTTGCAACACCCGCGGTCCGGGCAATGCGCCGATCATGATCCCGCTGATGGACAAGAACGATGAAGGCCGTCGCTCGCATTATCTGACCATCCAGACCGCCATACCCGATGCCCCGGCTGCGGACGAGATCGTCGTTGCGCTTGGTGCTTCGGTTGGCGGCAGGCCCCATCACCGCATTGGCGATCGCTACCAGGATCTGCAGGATCTCGGTCAGGACGTCGCCAATCCGGCCGGCGTCTGAGGGCGCAGCCAATGCAAGATGCCGCCGCTACCTCACGGGTCAATGTTGCAAAGGCAGGTGCTGCCGCGCTCCCTCGCAGGACGACAGAGGGTGGGGCGGCCTATTTCGAAGCTGGTGCCGGCGAGGACCTGATCCTTATCCACGGCGTCGGCATGCGGCTCGAAGCCTGGGAGCCGCAGATCGATGTCTTTTCCCGGACCCACCGCGTCATCGCGGTCGATATGCCTGGTCATGGCGGCAGTGAACGGTTGCCTGCGGGCAGCACGCTTACGGATTTTGTCGGCTGGTTCGGCCGTTTTCTGGACGATATGCGGATCAACCGCGCCAATGTCGCCGGGCATTCCATGGGGGCGCTGATTTCCGGTGGTGCGGCTGCGAGCTTCGGTGATCGGATCGCGCGCGTCGGTTACCTGAACGGTGTCTATCGCCGTGATCCCGCGGCCAAGGCGGCGGTGCTTGCGCGGGCTGCGGCCATCCGCACCGAAGGCGTCGACAAGCAGGGTCCGCTGCTGCGCTGGTTCGGCGATGACGCCAAGAGCCAGCATGCGCGGGAACTGACACGCGGCTGGCTGGAAATGGTCGATCCGGAAGGTTACGCGGTTGCCTATACGGCCTTTGCTGGTGGTGACGAGACTTATGCCGATCGCTGGCCGTCGGTTACCTGCCCGGCGCTGTTCCTGACCGGTTCCGACGATCCGAATTCGACGCCGCTGATGGCCGAACAGATGGCGGCGATCACGCCGCGCGGTTACGCTCGCATCGTCGAGGCGCATCGGCATATGGTCAATCTGACCGCACCTGAAACTGTCAATGCACTGATGGCCGAATGGCTGGCTATTGAGGAGGAGCCGCAATGACTGTTGCAACGCTTGACCCGCGCGCCTTGCGCGACGCCTTCGGCGCTTTCGTGACGGGAGTAACGATCGTGACCACGCGGGATGACGCGGGAAGGCCCGTTGGCTTCACCGCAAATTCCTTCACTTCCGTTTCGCTCGACCCGCCGCTTCTTCTGATCTGTCTCGCACGCACCTCGCGCAATTTCGCGACAATGACCGGCGCGAAAAACTTCGCCGTCAACATTCTGTCGGAAAGCCAGAAGGACCTGTCCAATACCTTCGCGCGCCCGGTAGAGGATCGTTTTGCTGCCGCCGAATGGTCGGATGCGCCGCAGGGTTCGCCAGTCTTTGCCGGTGTCGCGGCCTGGTTCGAATGCACCATGCAGGAGGTTATCGAGGCGGGTGACCATGTTATCCTGCTCGGCCGCATCGGCGCTTTCGACAATAGCGGCCTGAACGGTCTTGGTTATGCGCGTGGCGGTTACTTCACGCCGATGCTGGCCGCCAAGGCGGTGTCGGCGGCGGCTGAGGGCGAAATTGTCGTCGGCGCGGTGCTGGAGCGGCGCGGCGAGATTTACCTTGTCGGTGAGGATGTCCTGTCGCTGCCCGGCTGCGTCGTCGCAGGCGGCGATCCGGTTGCAGCGCTGACATCGCGCCTTGAGGAACTTACCGGACTGTCAGTCCGCACCGGCTTTCTTTATTCAGTTTATGAAAACAAGGCGGATGGCCGCCAGCATATCGTTTACCACGCACTTGCCGAGGGCGATGATGCGCCGCGTCAGGGCCGCTTCCTGTCGCCCGGCGCGCTCGGCTCCGCAAAATTCGACTCCGGCGCAACGGCGGATATCGTCAATCGCTTCGCGCTTGAAAGTTCCATCGGCAATTTCGGCGTCTATGTCGGCAACGAGACCGCCGGCAAGGTCCATCCCATTTCCATGAAGGCGGTAAACCCATGAAATTTTCCCTCTTCGTTCATATGGAGCGGCTGGACGCCTCGCAGGATCACAAGACCCTCTATGAGGAATTCGTCACCCTTTGCGAAATCGCCGATCGCGGCGGCATGCATGCCATCTGGACCGGCGAACATCACGGCATGGATTTCACCATTGCGCCCAACCCCTTCGTGACGATCGCCGATCTCGCCCGCCGCACGAAGACGGCACGTCTTGGTACCGGTACGGTCATCGCGCCCTTCTGGCATCCGATCAAGCTTGCCGGCGAAGCGGCAATGACCGATCTCATCTGCGATGGCCGTCTCGATATCGGCATTGCCCGCGGCGCTTATTCGTTCGAGTATGAACGGCTGCTTCCCGGCCTCGATGCCTGGGGCGCCGGCCAGCGCATGCGCGAACTGATCCCCGCCGTCAAAGGCGTGTGGGCGGGTGATTACGCGCATGATGGCGAGTTCTTCAAATTTCCGGCCACGACTTCCGCTCCCAAACCGCTACAACAGCCTTTTCCGCCGATCTGGGTGGCGGCGCGCGATCCGAATTCGCACGAATTCGCCGTCGCCAATGATTGCAACGTGCAGGTGACGCCGCTTTGGCAGGGTGACGACGAGGTGGAAACCCTGATGGGCCGCTTCAACGATGCCTGCGTCAAGAACCCGGAAAAACAGCGCCCGAAAATCATGCTGCTGCGCCATACCTATGTCGGTTCTGATGAAGACGATATCGCGCAGGCCGCCCATGAGATGAGCGTCTACTACAATTACTTCTTTGCCTGGTTCAAAAACGAGAAGCCGGTTCATCAGGGGCTCATCGAGCGTATTTCACAGGAGGATATTGCCGGAAACGCCATGCTCTCCGGCGATGTCATGCGCAAGAACAATGTCGTCGGCGATGCCGATGAGGTCATTGCCCGCCTCAAGGCCTACGAGGCCATGGGGTATGACGAATATTCCTTCTGGATCGATACGGGCATGAGCTTCGAGCGGAAGAAAGCGTCGCTGGAGCGTTTCCTGTCCGATGTCATGCCGGCTTTTGCGGAGTAAGATGATGCGCCGTTTTCAATGTTATATCGACGGGCGTTTCGAGGATGGTGAGGGGCACTTTTCCAGCCTCGATCCCGCAACCGGCCAGCCCTGGGCCGAAATGCCGGAAAGCCGCGAGGCGGATATCGGTCGGGCGGTCGCGGCCGCGCACCGGGCGCTTTACGAGGATGCCGCCTGGTCGAAACTGACGGCGACGCAGCGCGGCAAGCTGCTTTACCGGCTGGCCGATCTGGTTGCGGAAAATGCGAAGACGCTCGCCGAACTCGAAACCCGTGATACCGGCAAGATCATCCGCGAAACGTCGGCGCAGATCGCCTATGTCGCTGATTATTATCGCTATTATGCGGGCCTCGCGGACAAGATCGAAGGCGCCTACCTGCCCATCGACAAGCCGGACATGGATGTCTGGCTGCGGCGCGAACCGGTCGGCGTTGTCGCAGCAATCGTGCCGTGGAATAGCCAGCTGTTTCTTGCCGCTGTGAAGATCGGTCCGGCGCTGGCCGCCGGCTGTACTATCGTCGTCAAGGCATCGGAAGATGGGCCGGCTCCGCTTCTGGAATTTGCCCGGCTGGTGCATGAGGCTGGTTTTCCCGCCGGTGTCGTCAACGTTGTTACCGGTTTCGGCGCCTCATGCGGCAACGCCCTCACCACGCATCCGAAGGTGGCCCATATCGCCTTCACCGGCGGCCCGGAAACGGCGCGTCATATCGTCCGCAACTCGGCCGAAAACCTTGCTTCAACATCGCTGGAACTCGGCGGCAAATCGCCGATCCTCGTTTTTGCGGATGCCGATCTCGAAAGTGCCGCCAACGCCCAGGTGGCAGGCATCTTCGCGGCAACCGGCCAGAGTTGTGTGGCTGGTTCGCGGTTGATCATCGAAAAAAGCGTCAAGGACCGGTTCCTCCAGATTCTGTCGACAAAGGCCGAGGCGATCCGCATCGGTTCGCCGCTGGATATGGCGACGGAAGTGGGGCCGCTTGCAACGGAGCGCCAGAGGAAACACATCATCTCGCTGGTTTCCGCCTCGGTAGATGCCGGCGCGAAAGTGGTGACGGGCGGCGCGTCTGTGGAGGGTGAAGGCTATTTCTACCGGCCGACCATTCTCGATTGTGACGGTATTCGATCCCCCTCGATGGAGAAGGAGTTTTTCGGCCCTGTTCTTTCGGTCGTTTCCTTCGAAACCGAAGCGGAAGCCATTTCGCTTGCCAATGACACCGTTTATGGCCTTGCGTCCGGCGTCTTCACGCAGAACCTGACAAGGGCGCATCGGCTGATGAAGTCGATCCGCGCGGGCATCGTCTGGGTGAATACCTATCGCGCGGTTTCGCCGATTGCGCCCTTTGGCGGCTTCGGCCTTTCAGGAGATGGGCGTGAGGGTGGGCTTGCGGCAGCGCTCGATTATACGCGCACCAAGACCATATGGCTCAGAACCTCCGACGATCCGATCCCCGATCCTTTCGTGATGCGGTGAGCCGATGTTTTACGAGATCCGCACTTACCGGCTGAAGAACGGCGCCATCCCGACCTATCTCAAGGTCGTGGAAGAGGAGGGTATCGAAATTCAGAAGAGCCATCTCGGCGAACTGGTGGGTTACTTCTTTTCCGAGATCGGGCCGATCAACGAGATCGTCCATATCTGGGCCTTTTCCAGCCTTGACGATCGCGAGGAACGGCGCGCCCGGCTGATGGCCGATCCGCGCTGGTTATCCTTCCTACCGAAAATCCGCGATCTCATCGAGGTCGCGGAAAACAAGATCATGAAGCCGGCACGGTTTTCACCGTTGAAGTGAAAGGCGCCGGCAAAGACGTGCATGCCAACAACAAACTCTAAACGGAGTAAGGGAACATGAGATCGAAACTGGTATTGTCGACATGCGCAGCACTTTTCGCCCTCGGCGCAGCCGCTCAGGCGAATGACCTGGTCTTTTCCAGCTGGGGAGGAACCACGCAGGACGCCCAGAAGGCGGCCTGGGCTGAGAAATTCATGGTGGAGACCGGCATCAACGTGCTGCAGGACGGCCCGACCGACTATGGCAAACTGAAAGCCATGGTCGAGGCCAACGGCGTGACATGGGATGTGGTCGATGTCGAAGGCGACTATGCCGCGCAGGCTGGCCCCAAAGGCCTGCTGGAAAAGCTGGATTTCAGCGTCATCGACAAAACGAAGCTCGACCCTCGCTTCGTGACGGATTATTCTGTCGGCAGCTTCTATTATTCCTTCGTCATCGGCTGCAATGTCGATTCAGTTGCTGCCTGCCCCAAAAGCTGGGCCGATCTCTTCGATACGGCAAAATTTCCGGGCAAACGCACCTTCTACAAGTGGTCTGCACCGGGTGTGATCGAGGCAGCACTTCTGGCCGACGGCGTTACGGCCGACAAGCTTTATCCGCTTGATCTGGACCGCGCCTTCAAGAAACTCGACACGATCAAATCCGATATCATCTGGTGGTCCGGCGGCGCGCAGTCGCAGCAGTTGATTGCGTCGGCGGAAGCACCCTTCGGCAGCGTCTGGAACGGCCGTATGACCGCTCTCGAGCAGAGCGGCGTCAAGGTGGAGACATCCTGGGCGCAGAACATTACCGCGGCGGATTCGCTTGTCGTCCCGAAGGGAACGAAGAACAAGGATGCGGCGATGAAGTTTATCGCCTTGGCGACTTCCGCGCAGGCGCAGGCGGATATGGCGACGGCGACGGGTTATGCCCCTGTTAATATCGAATCTGCCAAGCTGATGGATCCGAAAATCGCCAAGTCCCTGCCGGACCAGCAGACGGCGAGCCAGGTCAATGCCGATATGAACTACTGGGCGCAGCATCGCGATGAAATCGGCGAGCGCTGGTACGCCTGGCAGGCAAAATAAGATAACGGCGCGGGCTGCCATTGGCGCCCGCGCAATTTTCCACGTCCGGGAGGTTTGGACATGGTCTCGCTTACCGATGAAACAGTCAGGACAAGGCCGAAGGCGCGCATGCCGTTCCGGGCCGGCAATTTTGCCGCCACCCTGCCGGCGCTTGGTCTGCTCATCCTGTTTTTTGTCGTTCCTGTCCTCATCCTGCTGTCGCGCAGCGTGACCGAACCCGTATTCGGCCTCGGCAACTATGCCGAACTCCTGGGCAGCTCCACCTATCTGAAGATTTTCTTCAATACCTTCGCGGTGTCGGCGCTGGTGACTGTCGTGTCGCTGGCAATCGGTTTTCCGGTCGCCTGGGCGCTTGCCATCATGCCCTCGCGGCTTGCCTCCGTCGTTTTTGCCATCCTGCTTCTGTCGATGTGGACCAATCTTCTGGCCCGCACCTATGCCTGGATGGTGCTGTTGCAGCGAACAGGCGTGGTGAACAAGACGCTGATGGGCCTTGGCATCATCGACAAGCCGCTGGCACTGGTAAACAATCTCACCGGCGTGACGATCGGCATGACCTATATCATGCTGCCTTTCATCATCATTCCGCTCTATGGCGTCATCCGCAAGATCGATCCGGCCATTCTGCAGGCCGCGTCTCTGTGCGGCGCCACCCGTTGGCAGGCACTGACGCGCGTTCTCATTCCGCTTGCCGCACCGGGCATGATAGCCGGTGCGCTGATGGTCTTCGTCATGTCACTCGGTTATTTCGTCACCCCGGCGCTGCTTGGCGGCACGGCGAACATGATGCTGGCCGAACTCATCGCCCAATTCGTGCAGTCACTGGTCAACTGGGGCATGGGCGGGGCAGCCGCCTTCGTCCTTCTGGTGGTCACGCTCGCTCTTTATGCGGTGCAGCTGAAATTCTTCGGCGCAGCCGGGGCGGGGGGGCGCTGACATGCTTTTGAATTATAACAGTCTCGGCCTCTGGAAATGGCTGCTCCTCCTCATCACCGTGCTGACCTCGGCATTTCTGATCCTCCCGATCGTTTTCATCGCCGCTTTGTCCTTCGGCTCGTCACAATGGCTGATCTTTCCGCCGCCCGGCTGGACGCTGAAATGGTATGCGGATTTCTTCGCTGACCCCAGATGGCTGGAGGCCGCCTGGACCAGCCTGCGCATTGCGCTGATGGTCACGGTACTCTCCGTGCTGATCGGTCTCGTGGCTTCCTTCGGGCTGGTGCGTGGCCGGTTCATCGGGCGCGGAACGCTGCGCGCACTGTTCATGACGCCGATGATCCTGCCCGTCGTGGTCCTTGCGGTGGCGCTTTACGCTTTTTTCCTGAAACTCGGTCTTGCGGGCACCACCACCGGCTTCGTCATCGCCCATCTCGTTGTCGCGCTGCCTTTCTCCATTCTGGCGCTGACCGGCGCGCTCGAGGGTTTCGACAAGTCGATCGAGGATGCGGCTGTGCTGTGCGGCGCGAGCCCGTTGCAGGCGAAAATCCGCATCACGCTTCCCGCCATCAGCCACGGGCTGTTTTCGGCGGCGATCTTTTCCTTCCTCACCTCCTGGGATGAGGTGGTGCTTGCGATCTTCATGGCAAGCCCGACATTGCAGACGCTGCCGGTGAAAGTCTGGGCGACGCTGCGTCAGGATCTGACGCCCGTCATCGCCGCCGCCTCCACGCTTCTCATCGCGGTGACCATCATTCTCATGCTGCTTGTTGCGGCTGTGCGAAAAGGACTGAAAACATGACCAAACCGCTCCTGCAAATTCGCGGAATCCGCAAGCAATACGGACCGGTCGTCGCCGTTCAGGATGTCAATCTCGACGTGCAGCCGGGCGAGTTCATGACCTTCCTCGGTCCTTCCGGTTCGGGCAAGAGCACCACGCTTTATATTCTCGCCGGTTTCGAGCAGCCGACGGCGGGTGACATCCTGCTGAACGGCGAAAGCCTGCTGTCCACGCCGTCGCACAAGCGCAATATCGGCATGGTCTTCCAGCGTTACACCCTGTTTCCGCATCTATCGGTCGGCGAGAATATCGCCTTTCCGCTGAAGGTTCGCCGCATGAGCAAGGCAGACATCGATGCCAAGGTGAAGGAGATGCTGCGGCTCGTTCGCCTCGAAGGTTTCGAGGACAGAAAGCCTGCACAGATGTCCGGTGGCCAGCAGCAGCGCGTGGCGCTGGCGCGTGCGCTTGCTTATGACCCACCGGTGCTTTTGATGGATGAGCCGCTATCGGCGCTCGACAAGAAGCTGCGCGAGGAAATCCAGTTCGAAATCCGCCGCATCCACCAGCAGACGGAGGTGACGATTCTTTACGTTACCCATGATCAGGAAGAAGCCTTGCGTCTTTCTGACCGGATCGCCGTGTTTTCCAAGGGAGTTATCGATCAGATCGGCACGGGCCCCGAGCTTTATGCTCATCCCACTACCCGTTTCGTGGCCGAATTCATCGGTGACAGCGATTTCATCGCCTGCGACCTGCTTACTGCATCCGGCGGCAAGGCGACGGTTTCGCTCGGCCGGGATATCGTCTTTGATCATATTCCCATGCATGGTGAGGCCACGCCGGGCAAGAAAGCGGCGCTGATGCTGCGTCCCGAACGCCTGCAGCTCAGCCGAAACCGGCCGGTTTCCTCCGCCGGTTTTCAGGCCACAGTCAGCGACATCACCTTCCTTGGCAACAACGTCCATGTGGTGGCCCATACCGGTTCGGGCGAGCCGCTTGCCGTGCGGCTGCCCTTCGGCCACGAAGCGATTTCCGGTCTCAACCGAGGCGATCTCGTGCACTTGGCCTTCGACCCGGCGTCAGCCCAGGTTTTCTGTTGAAGGATCGGCTCCATGCACCTGAATGACCCCACACTCCTGGGTGAAAAAGTGCCCGTGGCCGGACGCTGGATCGGTTGCGATGGCCGCGCAACGGCGACGATCCATAATCCCGCGACGGGGGAAATCGTCGGGCGGGTTCCTGAACTTGGCGCAACGGAAACGCAGGCGGCTATCACTGCTGCCGTGATTGCTCAGAAAGCATGGGCGCGCCGCACAGCCGGCGAGCGTGCGACGATCCTGAAGGCGTGGCACCGGCTCGTCATGGAAAACCGGGACGATCTCGGCATGATCCTGACGCTGGAACAGGGAAAACCGCTCGCGGAAGCCAAAGGCGAAATCGCCTATGGCGCAAGCTTCATCGAGTGGTTTGCCGAAGAGGCGCGCCGTATCAATGGCGAGACGGTCCCCGGTCATCAGGCCGACAAGCGCATCCTCGTTCTGCGCCAGCCGGTCGGCGTCGTCGCGGCCATCACGCCGTGGAATTTCCCCAATGCCATGATTACCCGCAAAGTCGGCCCGGCGCTCGCTGCCGGCTGCGCGGTGGTGCTGAAACCCGCACCGCAGACGCCGTTTTCGGCCATCGCCCTCGCCATCCTCGCCGAGCGCGCCGGCCTGCCGCTCGAACTTTTCAGCATCGTGACGGGTCCTGCCGCAGAAATCGGCGGCGTGCTGACCGCAAGCCCGGATATTCGTCTTCTCACCTTCACCGGATCGACACGCACGGGAGAACATCTTTACCGGCAATGTGCGCCGACGATCAAGAAACTCGGACTGGAACTCGGCGGCAATGCGCCCTTCATCGTCTTTGATGATGCCGATCTCGACGCGGCTGTCGAAGGGGCGCTGATTGCCAAGTTCCGCAACAATGGCCAGACTTGCGTCTGCGCCAACCGGCTTTATGTGCAGAGCGGTGTTTATGATGCCTTCGCTGAAAAATTCGCACGGGCGGTGTCCGCGCTGAAGGTCGGTAACGGGTTGGAAGAGGGAAGCATTCTGGGCCCGCTCATCGATGGTAACGCCGTTGCCAAGGTGGAAGCGCATATCGCCGATGCACTCTCAAAAGGCGCGCAAATTGCCGCGGGCGGTAGCAGGCATGCGCTCGGCGGCAATTTCTTCGAGCCGACGATCCTGCGCAACGTGACTGCCGATATGCAGGTCGCGCGTGAAGAAACATTCGGTCCGCTCGCCCCGCTTTTCCGTTTCGAAGACGAAGAGGATGTGATCGCGCAGGCCAACAATACCGATTTCGGTCTTGCTTCCTATTTTTATGCGCGTGATCTCTCCCGCGTTTTCAGGGTCGCCGAGGCGCTCGAATATGGCATGGTCGGCGTCAATACGGGGGCTATCTCCACCGCCGAGGCCCCCTTTGGCGGCGTCAAGATGTCAGGTCTGGGGCGCGAGGGTTCCCGCCACGGCATCGAGGAATATACCGAACTCAAATATGTCTGCATCGGCAACATTCTGTAGATAACGGTCAGGTTAGTCTGGCCATGCTGTTTGTGGATGTCGAGATGATCGTCAGGACACCGGAAGAAGTCCTCATCGCAAGGTCATGGCGCCAACCGCACAGTGATCGTGGCCTCGGAAGACGACAATTGCTGCTCAACCATTTTGGCTTGCGCTGAATCAAGACCACCGATGGTGAGGCTGCCGCCCATGATTGGTTCTCTCACCACCGGCTCGAAGACCACTTCGCCATCAACGAGTAACTGGGTCTTTTGCCCGAGTGCTGCGCGCGTGAAGGTCTCGAACGCCCTTGCACTTTCCGGTGTCAACGCAATTTCCACCGCAGGCCCGGAAGCGGGATCGACCGAGGTTTTCACCTTTGCGACCTTGAGCGAAATCGGTGCAATGTCTCCGGCGTTGTCAGTGGCGGTTTTGCCGCCATCGGTCTCGCTGGGAGAAGGAGGCGTAGCGGCATCGGTCTTCGGGCGGTACTGATCCAGATCGATCGAGGTTTGCACATTGTTTTTGGGCAGCGCTTCAACGAGTTGGCCAGACAGGCTCTTGGCATTCCACGCATTCGGCGCAGGCAGGATCGGTGGCTGATCCTCTTGCCAGACATGCACAGCCATTGTGAGCTTCATGCCGCCGACACTTGCAACCGTATTTTCCAGAACTTCGAGTGTCGAACCGTCGCGAGTTGAATTCACATAGGTCACGGTCCGTGACTTCGCAGCACTTCTGACCTGCGCCAACTGGGTTTCGGTCAGTTGTTTCGCCCGGTCTCCGAAACTTGCGATCATGCCATCGATCGAGGATTGCTGCGATTGCAGCAGAGCGACCGGATCGTAGCTTGTCTTTGCGCTGAACGTGGCTGTTTGCCGGGCTTTGTCGGCGGCGTCGAGTTTCCAGACGGTTCTTGTCGGGACGAGCACACCTTTCAGTTCTTCATTGCCTTCAACCGTCCATTCCCGTCCGATATCGGTGGTGAAAGCCTCGGAAGACTGCCCAAGTGCAAGGATCATGCTTTCGGGCGCAAGAACGTCGATAATTGTGAGTGGGTTGCTTTTGACCGTCTGGAGCATGCGGGAGGCTGTGTTGTCAGGCGCGGAGGTGGACAGGAGCCTTTCCATATTGGCAACGATCTCATCCGCGCCGACCAGCGCCGTCGGAGTACCGCTTGGATCGGTCTCGAATTCCAATTGCTGAACGCCGTAGGCGGCGAGTGAATTGCGAAACATGGCGTTCATCGGATAGGAATCCGCTGCGTCCGCCGCATCCGGTGGGATATCGGCGGAAAGCCTCCATTGCACCCGCATGCCATCCTCGTCCCGCGATAGCACGGTTGACGATTGGCGGAAGTCACCCCGCATGACAACGGACGATGCTTCCGGCTTGTCGAACCAAAGCGACATGTCGGTCTCGGTGGTCTTCTGGACGCGATAGTGAAGCTCAGTCCCGACGGCAGGCGCATAAGGCGGAACGGTCACGCTCTCCGCCGCCTGCGCGGGGCCGACTGCTATCGTTGCCTGGAATATCAGCGCGGCAGCGAGAAATAGGGGAGGGACCAGACCGATAGTGCGGCGCGTTGCGTTCGTGCGAATTTGCATGCCCTCCGGTTGCGGCTTTTCCAACACGTTGCATGCCGATTTCGTACTGTCTACCTCAAGTCCGACACCACTCGGCTTCTGCGGGCAGTGATTTTTAATCATTGAATTCCGTCCTGCGTCGCGATCCATCTAATTGAGACGTTGATTGCTCCCGGCATCGAACAAATGGATCGACGCCAGATCGGGCTGAACCTGAATGGTCGCGCCCGGCTGTGCCTGCACACGCTCGCGAAAGACACCGATGACCTGATGATGGCCGAGCATCATCGTGACCTGCGTTTCCGACCCCATTGGCTCCACCAGCAAAACGGTTGCGGTGAGGCCATGGTCGACCAGTTCGAAATGTTCCGGGCGGATGCCGTATATCGCATCGCCCGAGACCGGGCCGGGCGGGAGGGGCAGGACAACGCCGTCAGCCTCGAAGCCATCGGCGGTCAGTTGCCCCTTGATGAAATTCATCGCCGGCGAACCGATGAAGCCGGCGACGAAGGGGTTGGCCGGCCGGTCATAAAGCTCGAGCGGCACCCCGCATTGCTCCACCCGCCCGGCATTCATCACCACGATCTTGTCGGCCATGGTCATGGCTTCCACTTGGTCATGCGTGACATAAACGGTGGTGACGCCGAGGCGCTGGTGCAGCCCCTTGATTTCACCGCGCATCACCACGCGCAGCTTGGCATCGAGATTGCTGAGCGGTTCGTCGAATAGAAAAACCTGCGGATTGCGAACGATTGCGCGGCCCATGGCGACACGCTGCCGCTGACCGCCGGAAAGCTGGCGGGGGAACCGTTCGAGCAATGGCGTCAGCCCCAATATGTCAGCTGCCCATTTCACCCGCTCGGCGACCTCCGCCTTGCTGCCGCCGCGATGCTCAAGCGAGAAGGCCATGTTTCGGGCGACTGTCATATGCGGATAAAGTGCGTAGTTCTGAAAGACCATGGCGATGTCGCGGTCTTTCGGTTCGATCTCGTTGACGACACGGCTGCTGATCGAGATATCGCCGCTGGTCACAGTTTCAAGGCCTGCGATCATCCGCAGCAAAGTGGATTTGCCGCAGCCCGAAGGGCCGACGAGGACAACGAATTCGCCATCGGCAATATCGATATCGACACCATGGATGGTGGCGAATGCGCCATAGCTTTTCTTGACGGATTTAAGGGTAACGGGTGCCATGGGTCAGCCTTTCGATTAGCCTTTGAGCCCGGTATGGGCGAGGCCTTCGACGAATTGTTTCTGCGCAACGATGAAGACGATGAGGACAGGAATGGCGGTCATCGTTGCAGCGGCGAGCTGGATGTTCCACATCGGCCCGCCATAGGCGTCGGTAAATTGGGTCAGCGCCTGGGGCAGGGTGAATTTGTCGGGGCTGGAGAGAAAGACGATGGGTTCAAGATAAAGGTTCCAACTGCCGAGAAATGTGAAGATCGCAACGGCGGCCAGCGCCGGACGGGCAAGCGGCAGGGCGATGGTCCAGAATATCTTGAACCGGCCGAGGCCATCGACCCGCGCGGCTTCCTCCAGTTCCACGGGTAAGGAGATGAAGAACTGGCGCATGATGAAGGTGGCGAAGACTGCCGGCGCGCCGAATATCGGCACCAGGATCAGCGGCCAGTGTGTGTTGATCATGCCCCATTTCAGAAACATCCGGAACAGCGGAACCAGCGTCACTTCGGATGGGATGAGCAACCCCACCAGCACCACCATGAAGATGGCGTTGGCGAAGGGGAACCTGATGCGCGCAAAGGCATATCCGGCCATCGAAGCCACTGCCATGGTGCCGATGGTGACGATTGCGGCAATATAGGCAGAGTTCCAGTATTGCAGCGCGAAGGGCTGTATTCTGAAAACGTCGGAATAGGAGGAAAAATCAAAGGCGCGCGGCCAGATGTCAGGCGGAAAGGCAAATATCTGGCTGACGGGTTTGACCGACGATGTCACCATCCACCAGGTCGGAAAGACGAAGGGGACAAGCAGCACGCAGAGTATGAAATAGATCAGCGCCTGCGCGCGTGGGCTGAGTTCAGTTTTCATAGAATACGAACTTTCTGCGCAGGTGCCATTGGATGAACGTGAGAGCGCCGACAATGACCAGCAGGATGATGGAGAGTGTCGAGCCGTAACCGAAGAGGTAGAACTGGAAGGCCTGCTGATAGAGGTAATAAACGAGAACCGTCGTGGAAAAACCCGGTCCGCCCTGGGTGAGGATCATGATCTGCGCAAAGACCTGCAACGCGCCGACGATGGTGACGATGGATGCGAGCAGGATCGTCGGGCTGATCATCGGCAGGGTAATGCGATAGAATTGCTTGAAGCGCGGCACACCATCGACGCGCGCGGCTTCGAACAGTTCTCGCGGCACGCCCTGAAGTGCTGCGAGAAACAGGATCATGTTGAGACCGAGATTCTTGAGCGCCTGCACGACGATGACCGAGATCATCGCGGTTGTTGGGTGGCGCAGCCAGTTGGGGCCCTCGACGCCGATCATTTGCAGGAGGCCGTTGATGCCGCCATTGTTCTGCAGCAGGAAACTCCAGACGATTGTCCAGGCGACCAGCGACACAACGACAGGGGAAAAGAACAGTGTGCGGAACACGGTCATGAAGGCCAGCTTCTGGTTCAGGAGCAACGCGAGCCCCAGCGCCAGGCTCATATTGAGCAGCGCAAGCCCGGCGGAGAACACAGCGGTCACGCCCAGCACTTCGCCTATGGCCGGGTCGCCGAGCAGCTTCTGGTAGTTGGCGACGGCGGTGAACCGGAACGACCCCGCCAGTACGTTCCACTCATGCAGTGAATACCAGAAGACCAGCACCAGCGGCACGAGCACGAAGACAACGATACCGATGAGTTGCGGCGCTATGAACAGATAACCGGTGGCGGCGTCACGGCGCGCCATGGTCCAGAAGCCGCGTCGGGCCTGTGTCTGCGCCGTTTGGAGGGCAAGCGTCATGGCTTTTCTTCCTTCTGCTTCTCGCATCCACGGAAAATCGGATGACTACCAGCGTCAATTGGCCGCCAGCAACGGGTCAAGACGGCTGCAAAGCGCTTGTAGGACAGCCGTGACGTCGGCATCGGGGCGCCAGAGACCGTCAAGGCCGGCGCGAACAGTCTGTTGCAGCCGGGCAAAATTGAGAACCTGCTGCGTCGACTGGCCCGTGGCGACGCCGCGAATGACCACGGCCTCTATCTGTTCGCGCGACAGCAATGGGTTGGCGGCCGCGAGGACATCGGCGGTGAGCAGGCTCTGCCGTGCCGGCGGGAAAAACCGCGCGAGCTTGGCCACATTAGGCTTTGAGGAGAAAAACGCCAGGAATTCCGCCGCGAGCTTCGGGTTTTTGCCGCTGGCCATGACGCCAATGCCTGCCCGGCCCGTAACGGCATAGTCACCTGCAGGTCCTTTAGGTAACGGCACGAGATCCCAGTCGAAGGCCTTGTCGCCTTTCGGCAGCAGCGCCGCGCGGCTGATCTGGGTGGTCGTCATCGCCGCATCCCCGGCAAAAAAGTCGGCAGAAACACCGGGGCCCGGCATGGCTTTTTTCACAAAGATCGCATCGTGGATGAAGCGCATCGCATCAACCATCTCCGGGCTGGCAAAAGCGCAGGACTTGGTATCCTTCGACCAGGGATAGGCATTCCAGCCGGTATAGACTTCGGCAAGGTTTTCCCAGGCCTTGTATTCGAAATCACGAATGATCAATCCCTGTTTGCCGGTGGCCGCAACTTTCGCGGCTGTCGCAATGGCATTGTCCCAGTTCCATTCGCCGGCAGCGATCATCTCGGCTGGCGTCTTTGCGCCTGCCGCCCGGATCATGTCGTTGTTGACGAAGACGCCGAAGGGTGATGTCGAGAAGGGATAGAGATATTGTGTTCCTTCATACGACCAGGCGGTGAGTGTTGCCGGGGGAAAGTCGTCCATGTCGTAACCTTGCGTATTGGCAAAGGTTTCGGTAAGGGGATAAAGCGCCCCGGCCGCCATGAAGTCAGGCGCGGTGGTGTCGAACAGCCAGGCCAGATCGGGAGGGTTGCCGCCGGCAATCTGGGTCGTCAGGGTGGTGGCATAGCCTTCATAGGCAAGCGAATCGTAGGTGATCTTGACGCCGGGATGGCTGGCCTCGAACTCATCGGCGATCTCGTTGAAGAGGGCGAGATGGGCTTCGTTAGCGCTCCAGATGGCCATTCGCAATTCCTGCGACAAAGCTGGCGAAACCAGCCCGGATGTGACCAGAAAACCGGTCAATGCAATTTTGACTATACTCCTGCGCATGAATAATCCTCCCAGATTATACGTTTTGGCTAGTAGCCGCGAATATCAGGCCAATGGCGCTCCACCCCTTGGCGTTCGATGTGGGTGTGAAACTCCGCCAGCCGCTTTTCATCGGCATGCACGCCATGCGGGGTCTCGCCCCTGTCAAGGCAATAGGCGGCCAGCATGCCGGCCACTTCGCCGATGTTCCATTCGACCGGATGCAGCCTGTAACAACCATTGGTGATATGCGTCGTGCCGATATTCTTGGATGCCGCCAGCAGGTTCGTTTTGTGGCGGGGAATAAGAGCACCGAGTGGGATTTCGAAAGGGCAGGCGCCGACATCGATATAGTTATCGCCGCCCGTCGAGGGGTGCAGGTCGATGCGGTACATACCGATACCGATACTGTCGGGGTAATGCACCGCGCCGCGATCGCCGCGCACGGCAAGCGACAGATCCTGTTCGACCACTGTGGTCAGAGCACGAATGCGACGGCTTTCACGGATATAGGGCGCCATGGCCAGACCATGCTCCGTGCCGGTAATGTCGCCGCGCAGGCGCAGGCCCGGAAAACCCTGACCACCATCCGGGCGAGGCGCTTCGGTCTGCATCCAGTAGAACATGGAATAGGAGAGGCTTGCCGCATCGGCCAGCCGCTCGGCATATTGTTCGGGGGTAACGTCGATGATCGGCGCCTCGAAATAATCGATCATTGGCCAGTTCACGAGGCAGATATCGCTGGCATAGGCGCCGGGCCGAAATGTATGGCGGGCGGCAATGCGGCGGAATATCCACAGGCTCATATCGCCGGCGCTGTGGCGCTGGTCGGCAACGTCGCGTGTTGCGTTGTCGACCGGGTTGGGATCGAAAAAGCGGCGGCTGCGCTCCAGTGTCCGCGGATTGGGCGAGTCCCAGCTCAATAGCGGGCCGCCCCAGAATTCGGGGGCAACCTGACGCCAGTGGTCATACCGGGCGGGTTTGTCGATGACATGATTGCCGTCAACCTGATCGACGGCGAAGCAGATCGAGACGGCCTGCTGATTATGCGGTTGCGCCTCCGCCGGCGCGCTCGGCTCGCCGGTTTCGGATTGGGATTCGAAACCAGTGACATAGTCGGTTGCGGTCAGCGGCAGCAGATCGCCCAGTTCGGTAGCGTCGATGATATAGCGGGCCGAGCAGGAAACGAGATCACCGGTATTGCAATGGCGCAGCGTCACGGCCTGCACGGTATCACCGTCGACCTCTGCTGATATCGGCTCATAGGGCTTGAGGATGGTCAGCTTGCCGCCCGCTGCGTAAGGCGCAAGCATTGCCTCCATCACCGCCAGCGAAACGCGTGGTTCATGGCACAGGCGAGATACGTTGCCGTCTCCTGGGTTGAGCGTCAGATCGGCGCGGGCGGTGTCGGTGAGCGGATAGTGGTCGCGGTAATATTGCCGCACACCCGTGCGCAGGGCGCGATAGCTGGCGGTGATCCCGAACTGTTCAACCCAGCTGTGCTCGTCGGGCGGTACGGCCTGACTGGTCAGCTGGCCGCCAATCCATTCGAATGCTTCGGTCAGGATAACGCTGCGGCCGTTGCGCAGGGCCCCAAGCGCCGCCGCCACGCCGCCAAGTCCGCCGCCAACCACAAGAATATCTGCATTGTATTCTCTCACGTCAGGTTCTCTTTCCTTAAGTTGGGCCTTGAGTTGGGGAAGCAAGCGTTTCGCCCGCCACGATGTCGCAGCCCAGCAATATCTGCTTTACGGGGCCGGGGGGGCTGGTGAGGGTTTCGACCAGCATGGAAGTTGCCTGCCTGCCCATTTCTTCGCGGGGGATGGCATAGGAGGTGAAGACGCGTTGCAAACGGAGCGTATGCGTACGTGTGCCGCTGCCCAGCACCACGATGGAGAGATCGCCTGGGACGCTCACCCCCTGCGCGCGGGCATGATTGTCGAAGACCACCGCTTCGGCCACTTCGGCAAAAAAAACGACGCTTGCGCCGCTGGCGCGAACGGCGGCCAGTTGCTCGGCCGGATCGCCATTTTCGCTTTCATGGGAATAGACCAGTTCTGCCGCACCTTCGATCGCGGCCAGAAAACCACGCCAGCGATCGCTGATGGATTCCGCCGGACCCGTTGCGCCGATAAAGGCGAAGCGCCGATGGCCGGCGGCAAGTGCTTCTCGGACAAGTGCATGCGTGGCCGTGACGTAGTCCGCGCCCACATAGCGCACGGGCCCGCCGGCATCGTCACGGCGACCGACCGCGACATAGGGATAGTCGCCGGCAACCAGCTGCGCCAGCTCATCGCGATCGAACTGACTGCCCAGAATGAGGCATCCGTCGGCTAGTCGAAGCCGACCTGTTTCCCCGAAGATGCGCTTGCGGCCGTTATCGTCACGCGCCGCAGCCGTCATCAGCAGAAGATCGTAGCTCAACCTCTCCGCTTCCTCCTCTATTCCCATCAGAAATGGCGTGTAGAAATCGGCCTGTGCAATCGGAAAAGCCGGCTGATAGGTGAACACGCCCAGGATGCGATTGGCGCCCTTGACCATGCTGCGCGCTATGGGGTCCGCCACGTAACCGGTGTCGCGAATGGCCTTCAGCACACGCTCCCGCGTTTCAGGCGGAATGCGGCCTTCAGCGGATTTCGCCTCGTTGAGCACGAGTGAAACCGTTGCCTGGCTGACCCCTGCGAAGATCGCAATATCACGTTGCGTCACCCGCCTGACCATCGGAACCTCATTATCTGTTATGCTGCTAATTCGTATTAGCTGCTTATACGTATAAACGACATTGCCGCGACCGTGTCAAGAGGTAGCCGCGGGTGGGATAAATGGATTTTCCTTGCGCGCAGATACTCGTCGAAACTTCAGCTTTCGGTGTGAAGCTTTGCTTTGCGCTTGGGGTGCTCTAAGTTTGGCTGACGATCAATTCCAGGACGCGAAGCCGCAGTTCATGAGGTCCCTATGTCAGTAATCATGAAGACTGAGCGATTGCATCTGCGCCAAGTCGAAGGCGCTGACTTCGTTTCACTGGGCAGAATTTACGCCGATCAGGAGTGCATGCGGTTCTATCCGGGAACCAAATCACCATCAGAAATCAGCGCATGGTTTCAGAAGCTTGCGTTCGACAGCTACGAACGGCATGGATTTGGTCTCTGGGCAGTCGTGGACGTGGTTTCGGGGGAGGTCATCGGTGATTGCGGGATTACTCTGCAAGAGACGCCAGCCGGCATTGAGCCCGAAATCGGCTATCACCTATGGCGCGAATACTGGGGAATGGGCTTGGCAACCGAAGCGGCAATCGCCTGCCGCGACTATGCTTTTCACGCTCTTGGTCTGCGTCGAGTGGTAAGCATTACCAGCCCTGAAAACATACCCTCACAAAAGGTCGCAGAACGGGTTCATGACAGGCTGGAAATTTATCAAAAGCAGGGTGGAGAAAGCGGAAGCATAGTCAATCGTCACCTGTATATCAGCGAAAATCGGTGACAGTTTCTCAGAGGTCGTCCTGTTCACCACCAGAGGCTTGGCGCAACCGTCCCGCGCGTGTCGCGGATAACGGTTGCTGATATCTGTCTCGTCGGTTTCCAGCGCGCTCAGGGAGGCGTTGGGTCGCTCGCGCAAATGTTGTGCGCTCGCTGAACTATTGCGCCACTTCCGCTGAAAACGCGGATTTGATGAGTGTTTTGGTATATTCCGCCGCCGGCCTGTTGAATATGGCGTCCGTTTCTCCCTCCTCCACGATCTTCCCGTTTCTCATGACGATGACGTAATCCGAAATCGCCTTGATGACTGAAAGGTCGTGGCTGATGAAGATGTAGGAAAGGCCGTGCGTCTTCTGCAGATCACGCAGCAGGTCGATAACCTGCCCTTGAACGGACCGGTCCAGCGCAGATGTCGGTTCGTCGAGGATGACGACCTCAGGCTTGAGGATGATCGCGCGGGCAATTGCGATACGCTGCCGTTGTCCGCCTGAAAACTCGTGAGGATAGCGATTGCGGGCAGCGGGATCGAGACCGACTTCTTTCAGTGCTTCGATTGCCCGCTTGTCCCGCTCCGCCCGGCTGAGCTGTTGCTCATGCACAAACAGGCCTTCGGTGATGATCTCACCCACCGTCTGCCTGGGCGAAAGCGAACCATAGGGATCCTGAAATACAAGCTGCAAATGCCGTCGCAATGGCCGCATGGCCTTTCGGTCAAGGCCGGTGATCTCCGTCTTGCCGAAGAAAATGCGGCCTTCCGCAACGATGAGACGCAGAAGCGCGCGACCGAGCGTGGACTTGCCCGATCCGGACTCACCGACAATGCCGATGGTCTGTCCCTGATGAAGGTTGACATTGACGCTGTCGACGGCCCGGAACTTGCTGGACTTCGACAAGAACCCGCCCGGAATTTTATAATCGATCGTCACATTCTTGCCGGAGAGAACGACCGGTGCCTCGCTGCCGACTGCGGGCTTGTGCCCGCTGGGTTCCGCATCGAGAAGCATCTTCGTGTAGTCTGCCTGTGGGCGCTCGAAGATATCTTCCGTCGTGCCGGTCTCGACGATCTCGCCGCGGCGCATAACGGCGACGCGATTGGCGAAATGGCGGACCACGCCGAGATCGTGCGTGATGAGGACGACTGCCATGCCGAAGCGTTGCTGCAACGACTTCAGAAGGTCGAGGATCTGCGCCTGGATCGTCACGTCGAGCGCAGTGGTCGGCTCATCGGCAATCAGAATGTCCGGCTCGTTCGCGAGCGCCATGGCGATCATGACGCGCTGGCGCTGGCCACCGGAAAGTTCATGCGGGTAGCTGTCTATACGACGCTCAGGCTCAGGAATTCCCACGAGCTTCAGGAGTTCGAGGACGCGTGCACGCGCTTGCCTTTTGCTGCCACCCCTGTGGTAGATGATCGGTTCGGCGATCTGCGCGCCGATCCGGTAGAGGGGATCGAGCGAGGTCATCGGCTCCTGGAAAATCATGGTGATTTTCGCGCCGCGGATATCGTTCAGTTCTTTGACCGGAAGACCGACCAATTCGCGCCCACGATATTTCGCCGAACCTTGAATAGTGCCGTTTGATGCCAGCAGCCCCATGATGCCCATCATGGTCTGGCTTTTGCCGGAACCGGATTCGCCGACGACGGCAAGCGTTTCGCCCTGTTTGACGTCAAGATCAATGCCCTTGACGGCATTCACGGTGCCATCAGGCGTGGTGAATTCAACCTTGAGGTCGCGGACGGTGAGGATGGTTTCAGATGTGGTATTCATGTCAACGATCCTTGGGATCGAGTGCATCACGCAACCCGTCGCCCACAAAATTGAGCGAGAACAGGGTCAGCACGAAGAAGATCGCCGGAAATATCAGGAGCCATGGGGCCGACTGGATATTGTTGGCACCTTCGGAAATCAACGCTCCCCAGCTCGTCAGCGGTGCCTGCACGCCAAGGCCGAGGAAGGAGAGGAAGCTTTCCAGGAGAATGACTTTGGGGACGACGACAGTGACGAACACGACGACGGGCCCGATCGTATTGGGAATGATGTGACGGCGGATGATCTGCCAGTCGCTCAAACCCAAGGCCTGTGCGGCCCCCACAAATTCACGCCGCTTCAAGGCAAGTGTCTGGCCACGGACGATACGCGCCATGTCGAGCCATTCCACCGCACCGATAACCAGGAAGATCAGGATGAAGCTGCGGCCGAAGAACACCACGAGAACGACAACCAGAAAGACGAAGGGCAGGGAATAGAGGATTTCGACGAAACGCATCATCACATTGTCGACGCGCCCGCCGATATATCCAGCCGTTGCGCCGTAAAGCACGCCTATACCGAGCGAGACGAGGCTGGCCAGAATGCCGACGGCGATCGAGATCTGCCCACCCAGCATCACCCGGGCCAGCATGTCGCGACCGTTTGAATCCGTGCCGAAGAAGAAGTATTCGCGGTTGACGTCGCCTTCCAGCTTCAGCGTTCGCCCCTCGTCTTCGGTGGCCACGACCTTGGTGTTTTCGAATTCGTTGGCGCGGTCGAAATAGCGTGTCGCGCGCGGGTCGATCACGCTGCTGGAGGTGATGGTTGCCGTGAAGGTCTGCCCTTCGACGGAAAACTCCTTCAGCTCCACACGCGCCCGGCCGGCGACGCCCTCCATCACGCCCTGAAGATTGTTCACATCAGGGCGCGGCTCAAGGCTTGGCGCCACGGAGACATAGGAAGAGAACACCTGATCATAGGTGTGGGTGAGGAAATGCGGGCCGATGAAGGAAAAAAGCGTAATCAGCAGGAGCATGATGGAACCCGCCATGGCCGCATTGTTTCGTCTGAAACGCAGGGCTGCGAGCTGGAACAGGCTTCGGCTTTTCACCATCGGCTGATGGGTAACAGTGCCGGGGATATCAGTCATGTCTGACCCTCGGATCAAGCAGGCCGTAGAGAATATCGACCAGAAGATTGAAAACGATGACGAAAATGGCGACGAGAACCACGGTTCCCATGACCAGCGTATAGTCTCGATTGATGGCGCCGAGAACGAAGTAACGCCCCACACCGGGGATCGTGAAGATCGTTTCGATGACCGCCGAACCCGTGAGGAGAGCGGCGGCACAGGGCGCGAGATAGGAAACGACGGGCAGCATCGCGGCGCGCATGGCATGTAGTACCACCACGCTGCGCGCCGGAAGACCATAAGCCTTGGCGGTGCGGATATGGTCCATCCGCAGGGCTTCGATCATGGCGCCGCGTGTCAGGCGCGCGATAACTGCAAGCTGCGGCAAGGCGAGCGCGATCATCGGAAGAATGAGATATCTGAGCGATCCATCACCCCAGCTGCCTGCGGGCAGAAGCCCAAATATCACGGCAAAGACAAGTGTAAGCACGGGCGCGACAACGAAGTTCGGCACGGTTATGCCAACAGTTGAAATCGACATGAGCGAGAAATCGAAGGCACTGTTCTGCCGGAGCGCGGCCAGGGTGCCGGCAAGAACGCCGCCCACCAGCGCCAGCAACAGTGCATAGCTGCCGAGTTCCAGCGAATAGGGCAGACCCTTGCCGATCAGCTGGGCGACTGTATTGTCCTTGTAGATGTAGCTCGGACCGAAATCGCCGGTGACGGCGTTGCGGAGGTAGATGAGATACTGGCGCCACAATGGCTCATCCAGATGATAGGTTCTCATCAGGTTTTCCATCGTCTGCGGCGGCAGGGGACGTTCAAGATTGAACGGACCACCCGGCGCGAAACGCATCAGGAAAAACGAAATCGTGACGACGATAAACAAAGTCGGCACGGCGCTCGCCAAACGGCGCAGGATAAACGAGATCATGGTTTTTCGGGCTCCGGCATGGCACGGTGGTGCTGACCACCGTGCCAGCGCTGCTTATTCGGAAACGCTCAGGAAGCGGCTGAGGTGTTCGTTGGCAGCGTTGTCGACCCAACCCTTGACGCGGTTGGAAACCAGCCAGAGATCGGCCTGCGTCAGCAGCGGAGCGACCGGCTGTTCCTTCATGAGGATGGTTTCTGCCTCATGCAGCAGCTTGGAGCGAGCGGCAGGGTCCTTCTCGTCATAGGACTTTTGCATCAGCGTGTCGTATTCGGCGTTGTTGAACTTCGAATAGTTGAAGGTCTTGTTGGAGGATACCGAAAGAGCGAGGAAGTTTTCCGCATCCGCATAGTCGGCAACCCAGCCGGCGCGCGCCACGTTGAACTTGCCGCCCTCCTGAAGGTAGCCGTAGTGCGAGGCAACGTCGAGGTTCACCAGCGACACCTTCGCGCCGAACGTGTTCTTCCACATATCAGCGATGGCCGTCGCGACGCGTTCATGGTTGGGGTTGGTGTTGTAGCGGATCTCGATGGAAAGCGGCTTGCCGCCTTCACCGTAACCGGCGTCCTTCATGAGCTTGAGCGCCTCATCTTCCCGGTCGAGCTGGGAAAGTGTGGCAAAATCGGCCTTTGCCGGCTCGCCGTAGGAATCCATGCCCGGGGGAACCATGGAGTAGGCCGGAACCTGGGAACCGCTGTAGATTTCCTTGGCGAGGAAATCGCGGTCTACTGCCATGGAGAGGGCCTGGCGGACGCGGACGTCGTTATACGGCGCTTCGCGGGTATCGAAGGTATAGTAATAGGTCGCAAGCGTCGGCGAAACGTGAACCTGCTCGCCATAGGACTTGCGCAGACGGTCGATCTGGTCCGCAGAAAAGTTGTATGCGAGGTCCATTTCCTTTGCTTCGAAACGGCGAACGGAGGCGGCCTGGTCGTCGATCGGGTAGAAGATGACCTTGTCGATCTTGGTGTTCGACGCATCCCAGAAATTGCTGTTCTTGACGACCGTCAGGCTGTCATTGGGAACATGCGCTTCGAGCTTGTAAGCACCGTTCGAAACCATGACGCCCGGCTTTACAAAGTCAGCGCCGTTCTTTTCGTAGGCTGCTTTCGAGATTGGCAGGGCCGTCTGGTGAGCAAGAAGTTCAAGGAAGAAAGGTGTTGAGCGCTCGAGTGTGATCTCAAGGGTCTTGTCATCCACGGCCTTCACGCCAAGCTGGTCAACCGGCGTTTCGCCCTTGTTGATCTTTTCGGCGTTCTTGATCGGGTAAAGGATATTCGCATATTTTGCTGCGGTCTTGGGGTCTTCGACACGCTGGTAGGAGAACACAAAATCGCCAGCCGTTACCGGCGTGCCATCCGACCATTTGGCATCCGCACGCAGTTTGAATGTGTAGACGGTGCCGTCGTCAGACAGTGTCCAGCTTTCTGCCGTACCGGGAATGATCTTGCCTGCAGCATCATAGATGGTCAGACCTTCAAAGAGGTCCTTCAGGATAAAGGCTTCGATGTTGATCGAGGTTTGGGCCTGATCGAGCGTCTGCGGTTCCCCGGAATTGCCACGATGCAGAACTGTTTCCGCGAGTGCGGAACTGGCGCCGAGCAGAAGCGATCCGAGCAGCAGAGTAGTGCGAACTGTTGTTGTTATGGACATTGTTTTCTTTCCCCGTGAGTATTTTGAGTTCACAAACAAGGCCAAATTTCTCCGAAGTGCAACCACAATAAATTGTGAGTTGACGGGGAACCCACAGCTTTAGTGGTCTTGAGATGCTCTGCGTCAAATGCGCCGTTGGCTCCCTTTTGCGGGAAATCCCAGCAATTGGTTGAGCCGGCTACGGCCTGTGGCGGCAACAAAAAACGGGGCGACCGACTGGCCGCCCCGCTTGATTTGAAGCCCGATTTCAAGCCTATGCAGGTCGTTCCTCGCCCGCATTCGGCCGCCAGGTGATGAGCTTTTTCTCTGCAACATCGAGAATGAGGTCGATGATGAGGACGAAAACCGCAAGGATGATGATGCCTGCGAAGACGCCGACCGCATCGAAGTTGCCTTCGGAGCGGGCAATCAGGTAGCCGAGACCCGCGGAAGCTCCCAGATATTCGCCGATGATCGCGCCGACCACGGCAAAGCCGACAGAGGTGCGCAGCGACGACAGGATCCAGCTCGCAGCAGCCGGGAAATAGACGTGCCGCAGCAGATCCGAGCGCTTGGCACCCAGAATGCGGGTATTGGACAGCACGACCGGGTTTACCTCACGCACGCCCTGCATGGCGTTGAAAAAGGTGACGAAGAAAACGAGCGTGACCGCAAGAGCGACCTTGGACCAGAGGCCAAGTCCAAGCCAGAGAACGAAGATCGGTGCCAGAACGACACGCGGAATGGCGTTTACCGCCTTGATGAACGGATCGAGCACGCGGGCGACGAAGGGGCTGAGGCCAAGCCACACGCCGGCGCCGACGCCAAGACCGGTGCCGATGATATAGCCCAGCACCGTTTCGCTGAGCGTGATGCCGACATGTTTATAGAACCCGGCGTCGGCAACCCAGTCGATCACCTGTTTGACGATGTCATAGGGTGCAGGAAAGAAGAAGCGATCGATGGCACCGGAGCTTACGCCGAGTTGCCACCCGCCCAGAAGCACGACCAGAAGAGCAACCTGGATGAGACGAACATTAACGGCTTGCATAGCTTTTCTCCACTTCGCCACGCAGGGACGCCCATATATCGCGATAGAGCGTCATGAATTTTGGATCGAGTTTGATTTCGGCGACGTTGCGGGGCCGTTCGAGATCGACGGGGAAGCTTTCGATGACGCGGCTTTTCGGGCCGGCCGCGAGAACGACGACGCGGTCTCCGAGCGCGATTGCCTCTTCAAGATCATGGGTGATCATGACCACGGCGCGACGGTCCTCCTGCCACAGGCGCAGCAATTCGTTCTGCATCAGGTGGCGTGTATGGATATCCAGCGCTGAGAAGGGTTCGTCCATCAGGATGACCTTCGGCTCGGTGATGAGCGCCTGCGCCATCTGCACGCGTTTGCGCTGCCCACCCGAAAGCTGGTGCGGAAAACGGTCTCCGAAGCCCTTGAGGCCGACCTTTTCGAGCCAGGCCGTAACCTTTGCGCGCCGCGCATCTTCAGGCACGCCCCGGAACAGCAAGCCGAGTTCCACGTTCTGATATGCCGTCTTCCAGGGAAGAAGCGCATCCTGCTGGAACAGGTATCCGATGGTGTTCTGAACGCCCTGAACGGCCGTGCCGTCGATTGACACCTTGCCCTGCGCAGGCTTCAGCAGCCCTGCGATGGCGTTGAGGATGGTGGATTTTCCGCAACCGGTGGGGCCGACGATGGAGAGAAACTCTCCATCGCCAACCCTAAGGTTGACGTTTTGAACGGCAACGAACGAACCAAATGCCATGGTCACGTCATCGATTGCCACCATCGGCTGGGGTTTGAGTTCCGTCACGGGCTCTAGCTTTCTCACTGGCGAAGACATGGCATATCCTCAGTTTCCGCCCTTCGAAGCAGCGGCCTCGACGAACTTGTTGGTATAGGTGGTGTTGAGATCGATGGTCGCCTTTGCGACCGCATCGTTGAAGCTCTTCAGAACGGCCAGCGGCGTTTCAAGGTCGGCAGGCTCGAACTTGCCGTCTTCGGAGAAGATCGCCTTGGCGGCTTCGACGGCCTTGATGTAGGTCTGCTTGTCGCCCGACACGAAATCATCGGGAAGCTTTGCGACGATTTCTTCCGCGGAATGCTGCTTCATCCAGTGCAGCGCCCGAACCGTGGCGTTGGTCACTTTCTGGATGACTTCGGGATTGGCATTGATGTAGTCCTGCGTCGCGTAAAGGACCGATGTCGGATAGATGCCGCCATAGACATCCTTGGCGCCCTGATCGCTGCGGGCGTCGATGAGAATCTTGCCCAGCCCACGCTCGACGACGATGGTCGCGGCGGGATCGTAGTTGACGAGCAGATCGATCTTGCCCTGCTGCAGGGCGGCCACGGCCGCAGCACCCGAACCGACGCCGATGATGGAGATGTCGTTATCGCTGAGCTTGTGCTGCTTCATATAGTAGCGAATGAAGAAGTCCGAGGAGGAGCCGGGCGAGGTGATGCCGACTTTCTTGCCCTTGATCGTCTCAGGCTTGGCGGGATCAAAGTCGGTGTCGTTCTTGCCGGCAAGAACAAGGCCTGAATTGCGGGCGAGCTGCACGAAGCCGACGACATGTTTGTTCTGCGACTGCATCTGGATCGTGTGATCGTAGAAACCGACGGCGACATCGGTGGAACCGGCAACCAGCGCCTGGAGCACCTTCGATCCGCCCTGGGCAAAGTTCTCGGTGGTTACGTCAAGCCCTTCGTCCTTATAGAAACCGAGGCTGGCGGCCACGGGGAAGGGTAGATTGTTGAGGTTGTATGAGCCTACGCTCATCCTGACGGATTCGGCATTCGCAGATGCTGCCAACGCACAGAGCGCCGCTGTTGCAAGCAGGTATTTACGCATGAGGGTCTCCTCCCTGTTTCATGTTTTGTGTCAATATGGCTGTATTTAAGCTGCGTCTTCAATCGCAGTGGTCGGCTTGGCGAAGGCAAAGCCTTCGAAAAGTCTGCGCGCCGTTCTCACAAGCCCGGCGGTTATTGCTCCATTTCGCATTTCCAGTTGCACGTCGAGGCGGCCGGCAGGGTGTTCGATGCGGATCTGGGTCGGCACGGAAAGGCGGCCTGCCAAATCGTAGGCAACCGAGCCTTCGGTCACGGCCGCGGTCGCGATGCCGACGGCGCCGGTCGTCGCCAGTGCGGGATGACATTCATTCGGCATGAAGTACCGCACCGAAAGAGTGCCGCCCCTGCGGGCTGGCGCGACGAGCACCGGCTTTGGAATGACCATGTCAGTGACATCACCCATGCCCATCAGCTTGCCGGCCTGAATGCGGATGCGCGTCATGCGCTCGATGAGATCGCTGTTGGCGGTGAGCGCCTGCGGGTCCTCATAACCGGTCAGGCCGAGATCTACCGCGCGCATCAGCACCATCGGAATGGCGCAATCGATGGCCGTCACCTTCACGCCGTCGATCATGTCTACGGCTTTGCCTGTCGGCAGCAACCTGCCGGTTTTTGCGCCCGCAGCATCCATGAACGTCAAGGCGATCGGCGCTGCGAGGCCCGGCACACCATCGATCGAAGCGTCGCCGAGATAGATAACTTCGCGGCCGCGGGTCGGAACCTTCGCCTCGATCAGCTTGCCGGTATTGACGTTATGAATGCGCACCAGCGTGTCGCTGCCATGGGCTTCGACAAGCCCGGCCTCGATCGCGAAGGGGCCGACGGCGGCCAGCATATTTCCGCAATTGGGCGAATAGTCGACATATTGCCTGTCGGTGCGGACCTGCGCGAAAAGATAGTCGATATCGGCACCCTTGACCGTGGAAGGGCCAATGATCGCCACTTTCGATGTGACCGGGTTGCCGCCGCCGATGCCATCGATCTGCAACGGATGGCCGGAGCCCATGATGGAGAGGAGGGCCGCGTCCCGTTCGGCTTGATCGTGGGGAAGATCGGATGCGAGAAAGAACGGTCCACGCGATGTTCCGCCGCGCATCAGCACACAGGGTATCTTGAGTAGATCGTTCATGGGAAGAAGCCTCAATCTTGCATTTGGCGGATCAATGCGCCGCGTTGTTGCAATATGAGGAAAGAAGTATAATCTGTTAAATGCAATGTTCGGAGGTATTATTGCGATATGAGCATCAATTGTGAAATTCTTGATTTGCGGGCTTTTCAAGCAGTGGTTGAATTTGAGAGCTTTCACAGAGCGGCTGATGCGCTGCATATTTCGCAACCGGCACTTACCCGGCGTATCCAGAAACTGGAGCAGGCCATTGGTGCGCCGCTTCTCGAAAGGACCACGCGCCATGTCGCTCCAACAGCGATGGGCCAGGAGGTCATGCCGCTTGTCCGGCGCATGCTGGAAGAGTTTGACGGGTCGCTTTTTGCAATGAAAGACGGCGCGCAGCGGCGCGGCCTTATTACGATGGCATGTGTTCCGACTGCGGCATTCTACTTTCTACCCACTGTCATCAAGACCTTCAGCCAGCAATATCCGCATATCCGGCTGCGTATCAGGGACCTGACGGCAAACGAGGGCTTGCAGGCGGTTGCCCGTGGCGAGGTGGAATTCGGGATTAATCTGATGGGCAATTCCGATCCCGATCTGGCGTTCGAGCCGCTGATCGATGACCCATTTGTGCTGGCGATGAGGAAGGACCATCCTCTGGCGGCGTTCGAAACGATCCAGTGGGATCAATTGGAGCCACACCCTCTGGTGGTTGTCGATCGCTCCAGCGGCAACCGGACGCTTCTCGACGGTGCGCTTGCGCGGCACAATCTAAAGCTGAACTGGTTTTACGAGGTGACTCACCTCAACACGTCACTCGGTCTCGTGGAAGCCGGGCTGGGGATTTCCGTGCTGCCACGATTGGCCACGCCGCAGGATGACCACCCTTTCCTTGTTACGCGACCGATCGTCAATCCCGTGGTCTCCCGAACGATCGGTATCGTGCAGAGGCGCAGCAGCGCGTTGTCTCCGGCTGCGGAAAAATTCGTGCAAATGCTGTTGAAGACCTGGAAAACACCCTGAATGGTACGTTGCGCTCCATCAGCCTGTCGTCAACTTCCTCCTCGTCCATCAGCAATGCCGGGCAGAAACTGGTGGGCTGGGACGCTGGCTTTCACAGCGCCTGCGCCCATTCATGGCCGGGATGCAGGAGCTCAAGGCAATTCCGCAACCACCGGCGTTCCGATAGGGGCAGTTTCGGGTGGGCACTTACGAAATCCTGCTCGTCCTTGGGACGCTTGTGCTTCGCCTTGAAGAGAAGCACTGCGGATGGGTTGAGGTAAGGGATGCCGTCGGCTGTCAGCGCGACCATGTCGGTGCGGGGTCGTGTGATTTCCGGATTCCTCTTATAGGCCCAGGTGTCGTTCGTTCCGGGCTCGATCATCATATCGACGCGCCAGCACTTGGCAGTGCGATCGAAACACCAGATCTGGAAAATCTCCGCGGCCGGTTGCCGATCCGGCGGAAGCCGTTCGAGAACGCCGTCATTGACGGTGTAGAATTCCATCTCACTCAGTTCATGCCGGAAGATTTCCAGATCTTCACGCAGGACCGTGAATTCAAGGTCGTCATGTTCGCGCATCTTGCTTCCGTGCCACAGGTCGAGAGCCCAGCCGCCAACGATGCACCAGGGTCTCGATATGCCGCCCAGCCGCCGGGAAAGCTCAGCAGGGCTCCAGGGTTTCCACGCGTCCTGGTCCGGTATCATCTGGTGACTGTTCATGGTCATACGGCCTCTCTTGCCTGATTCTAGTCTGGCGGCGTCAGGGCCGCCGCTTCAGCAAACCTGCCAGGACCGTCAGCGCCCCGGTCAGGTCGTCGAGTGACGGACCGCCGAGGCAAAACCGGATACCGCTTGCCTGATCTTGCGTATCCGTCATCATGGAATCCGGCGCGGTCAGCCTAATGCCGCTTGCCGCGGCGGTGGATACAAAGTCCTTGGCGACAGCACGCTCCATCGGGAGCCAGACATTATATGCATCGGGATGCGAGACAAGCTCGCTCACACCCAGTAGGGAAACCGCGAGGCTGGAGCGTCGCCGCGCCTCGTGGCGCAGATCACGCTGGATTGACGAGATGACGCCGGTGGTCAGCCAGTCCTCCACCACCGCACAGGAAAGTGCTGACGGGGCCATCGGCGCATCCTGCAAGAGGTTTTCTGCGGCATCCTTCTGTCCCTCTGGCAGTGCCAGTACCCCGATCTGCAAACCGGGGCCGAGCGACTTGGACAAGCCGTTGACATGAAACGTAATGTCAGGCGCCAATGCCGCCAATGGGCTGAAACCCGGGTCGGACGCCGCGTAGACACCGTCTTCGATGATCCAGGCGCCGGCCCGGCGACAAATATCCACGATGGCATGCCGCCGCGCCATACCCATGGTGGCGGTTGTCGGATTGTGCAGCGTCGGCGTCAGATAGATCGCCCTGCCGCCATCCGGCTCCATGTCAGCGAGTGCCTCCGCAAGTGCCTCCGGCACCATCCCCTCGGCATCGATCTCCACACCCCGTACCCTGCATCCTTTGCGCCGAAGCAGCGCGAGTGCGCCGGGATAGGTGATCCGCTCGGTCAGCAGCAGACCATCCTTGCCGCAGGCAAGATCGAAGGCCAATGACAGTACGTGGCGGGCGCCGCTCGTCAGCACCAGATGCGATGGATCTACGGAGAGGCCTTGGGTCGCAAGCCAACGGGACAGAACACGCCGGTGTTCCACATGGCCTGCGGGCGGAGCATAGAGATTGAAATGATCCGCATCGATCTTGCGCGCGATGCCGGTCAGCGTTTTTGCCAGAATACGGGCGTTGAGCGTGGCGGGCGGCGCGTTGGACGAGAGGTCGATCTGCCGGTCGTTATGTGCTTCCTGAAGCGCGACGAATGTTCCCCGACCCTTGACGCTGCGGGTCAGGCCACGCCGTTCCAGAACGGCATAGGCCTTCGTCACCGTGCCGAGACCCACGCCCAGTTTCCACGCGAGGTCACGATGGGCAGGCAGGCGCACACCGCCCGTCAACCGCCCCTCGATGATGTCGTCGGCAAGGGCCAGCACCAGCCGTTCTGCGGCATTCGCCTCGATATCTGCAAGGCGAGGCACCCAGGGGGATTGCAGCAGCACGGTCTCAACCTCGCTAAAAGTGTCACGTTACACTATTTCAATAACCAATAAGTGTAACATAGGCTATGACGGCGGTGAATGAAATCCACGGTTTGCAACAGGCGACAGGCATATGGCGGGCGCATTGAGGTTTAAATGTTCAGCCACGTAACCGTCGGAACGGGTGATCTTCAGCGGGCGGGATATTTCTATGATGCCGTGTTCGCGCCGCTCGGCCTGATACGCCGGACCATCACACCCGATGGCGGGCCTGAGGCACTTTGCTGGGTGCAGCCGCACGCCCCATTGCCGCGGTTTTATGTCTACAGCCCCTTCAATGGCGAGGCGGCAACGGCCGGCAATGGCGGCATGGTCGCCTTTCTGGCGCCGTCGAAAGACGCGGTGAAAGAGGCTTATGCCGGCGGTTTGGCTCATGGTGGAACCGACGAAGGGGGGCCGGGTGCGCGCCCACATTATGGCGACGGTTATTTCGGTGCCTATCTGCGTGACCCCGATGGGAACAAGGTCCATATCGTCCATCGCGGTGATCTCCCGCACTCGTGGGGAAGCCCCTGATTTTCGGAGAAGCCGACATGTTCGCCAGCCAGCTTGCCCTCGTCTACGGCACCTATCTCATTGCCACCGCCAGCCCGGGGCCAAGCAACATGGCAATCATGGCAACGGCGATGCGATGGCCGCCTGCCGGCTCTTGCTTTGGCGACGGGCGTCATCACCGGTTCGCTGTTCTGGGCGATCCTGACGGCAACCGGCCTGTCCGCCGCGCTCACCGCCTATGCCCAGGCGCTTTTCGTCATCAAGATCGCTGGTGGCGCCTATTTGCTGTATCTGGCCTTCCGTGCCGGCAGATCGGCCCTCAAACCGGTTTCCGATCTTGCAGGGACGACTGTGGAGCGCGCGGTACCGCGCTATCGATCGCTCTATCGGCAGGGGCTTTTCATGCATATCGGCAACCCGAAGGCCATTCTGTCATGGATAGCCATCATGTCGCTCGGGTTTCGCGCGGACGCGCCCGCCGGCATGCTACCGGCAATCATCGGCGGCTGCGCCATTCTCGGCGTCACCGTGTTCGGTGGGTATGCCTTGCTTTTTTCAACCGCTTCGATGATTGCACTCTATACCAGACTACGGCGCTGGATCGAATCCGTGCTCTCGGCGGTCTTTGCGGTTGCGGGTCTCAAACTGCTTGTCTGGTAGAGCTGGAAGCCCGCCCTCCGTCCACGACCGCCTGTCGATCCAAACTGAAAGAACGATGTCATGACTTTTGCTATCCATATGATCGATGTATTCGGCTCCGGGCCGCTTTCCGGCAATCCGCTGGCCGTCGTGACGGGCGCCGACAACCTGACGAGCGATGAAATGCAGCGGTTGACGCGGTGGTTCAACCTGTCTGAAACCACATTTCTGCTGCCGCCCACCGATCCCAAGGCCGACTATAGGGTCCGTATATTTTCACTGGACCGGGAAATGCCCTTTGCCGGGCACCCCACGCTGGGCAGTTGCCATGCATGGCTCTCCGCCAACGGTTCATCCAAAAACGAAACGGCCATCATTCAGGAATGCGGTGCCGGGCTGGTTCCGATCCGGCGCGCGCATGGGCGGCTTTCCTTTGCTGCCCCGCCGCTTATCCGTTCCGGTGCACCGACGCCGGCTGAGCTGGAAGAGGCGCGGCAGCTATTGGGGATCGAGGCCCATGACGTCCTTGATGCCGCCTGGATCGATAATGGTCCCGGATGGCTGGGGATCAGGCTGGCATCCGCGGAAAAGGTGCTTTCCATCGATCCGGTTCGCAGCTGGCCCGGGCGCATTGATATCGGTGTGGTTGGCCCGCACGCGGAAGGCAGCGAAGCTGCCTTTGAGGTTCGCGCCTTCTTCAGCGATCATCTGGGCGCCATCGCCGAGGATCCCGTTACCGGAAGCCTCAATGCCTCGCTGGCACAATGGCTGTTTGCCACCGGCATGGTCGCGGCAGATTATGTCGCCGCTCAGGGGACGCGCCTCGGCCGTCGCGGCCGCGTTTACTTGAGCCGCGATGAGACCGGCGTAATATGGGTGGGTGGTGAAACACGTACGCATGTCGAAGGCCAATTGCTCGGCCTTTGAAAGACAGATGAAAACGAGGTGATTTGATGAATGACAGTGTTTACCGCCCAATTTCCGAACGCGTGTTGGCGGATGATTGGGGCCGGCTGACCAAGTATGAATATGAACTCCGGCTACGGGACGGAAGCTGGCAGAGGCAGACCCGGGAGGCATATGATCGCGGCAACGGCGCGACTTGCCTGTTGTACAATCCGGCAAACGGCCATGTCCTTCTCACCCGCCAGTTCCGATTGCCGGTTCTCTTGAATGGTGGTCTGGAATCGCTGATCGAGACACCGGCAGGGCTGCTCGAAGGCGCAGAACCGGCGACGCGAATGCGTGCGGAACTGATGGAGGAGACCGGTTACGAGGTTTCCGAACTCACACACCTGTTCGATATCTATATGAGCCCCGGCTCGGTCACCGAATATCTCGCCTTTTTCCACGGCGAATATGCCGACACCCACAAAGTGGGTGCAGGCGGCGGCTCCGCTGACGAGGGAGAAGATATCGATGTGCTCGAAATCCCCCTGCCGGAGGCGATGCGGATGATTGACCGCGGCGATATTCGCGACGCCAAGACGATCATTCTGCTCCAGCATCTTGCCATCCGGCTTTTGCAGGAAAAGCACGGGTCGCTTTGATCCCGATCCACCATTGTGGCCACCTCCGCAAAAACGTTTTTCGACCCGGCGTGAAAGCGCCGGGCCGATCCGAGGCTCTCGATCATCTGGCAAAAAGATTGGCGGCCATGTAGTCGACAAACGCTCTGACCTTTGGAGAGAGATATCGATTGGTTGGCCAGAGTACACAGAAGGTCCCCACATCGGCCACATAGTCATCCAGCAGCGAAACCAGTTTCCCCTGGGCGATTTCGGATGCCACGGCAAATGAAGGAAGACAGGTGATCCCCAATGATCGCTCCGCGAGATAGATCAAGGGCTCCAGCGTGCTTGCAACGGTCGCAACCGGCAGATCGATCCTGATCTCACGCCCGTCGCGAACCAGCGGCCACGGTTCAAACTTTCCGGAATTCGCAAAACGGTGGTGGAGGCAGCGGTGCCGGGCAAGATCTTCGGGAACCGTCGGCCGGCCATGCGCTTCGAGATAGCCGGGTGCCGCCACGATCCGGTGTTTGAAGGTGCCGAGCTTGCGGCTCATCAGCCTCGTATCCCTGATATCGCCTGTCCGGATGACGGCGTCGAAGCCTTCCTCGATGACGTCGACCAGGCGGTCGGTAAAATCCAGGTCGAGATTGATGTCCGGATAGGTATCCATGAAAGCCGATATTGTCGGCATCAGCAGCATGCCTGCCAGGGGAAGGCTGACGCGCAGCTGCCCGCGCGGAATGGCCTGCGATCTCGATAGTTGCGCCTGGGCGGTCTCATATTCCGACTGGATACGCCGGCATGTATCGAGGAAGAAGCCGCCATCCTCCGTCAGGGTCATGCTGCGCGTTGAACGATTGAACAATCGCACACCCAGTTCGTCCTCCAGACGGGCGATGGCCTTGCCGACGGCTGAGCCGGAGATACCAAGACGATGTCCGGCTGCCACGAAGCTTCCCGCTTCCGCGACCTGAATGAATATGCCGAGAGTTCCGAGCTTGTCCATGATCTCCAATTAAGGAATTTTCTTCCGGTATGTTGAGAATAGAAGCTCGTTTATCCGCTATTTTCCTTTCGATATCCAGATGGGGCCGCGGCTGAATTGGCCGGGGCTTCAAAATGGAGACACTTATGGAAACGATACCTCTTGCAGCCTTCACCGGCTCTCCCGCCCCCACGACCTTCATCGTCAACGTCATTCACGTTCATCCCGGAAAGCAGGAAGAAGCCTTCGCCATCATTCAGGACGTCGTACACTACGTCGCCGAACGGAAAGAAGGGTTCCTCTGGAGCAGCCTTGCGAAAAGCACGGACGGGCAGACGGTCGTCAATGTCGAGGCTATCCAGGGTGCCGGCAGCGTCGATGAATTCTTTACCGATCCGGCATTCGTTGAAAAATTCCGCAAGCTGGACACGGTCTCGAAAAGCGAATTCCATACTTACACGGTCGATGATCTGGTTCTTCCCAAACTCAAGACCGCGTGACCGGCCTCCCGGCATCGTTTTTTAAGAGCCTGTCAGGTCGCAAGCTGTTCAGGGGGGAAGTTTCCCCCTGTCGGTGACGAAAAGGTTCACCTGTCACCCGCGTCAGAGAAAATCCACCTCTTCTCCGCCGAGGGAATTCGAATGAATTGAGCAGTGGTTACAGTCATTTAGCAGCCGTCACCGATGCTGCATGAACCCCCGAAAACCGTGGTCCATTAAAACTTCGTTTGACCCCATCATATTGGCCATCGTGTACCCAGGTAGGCAGCCACGCATCGTTTGAATGGCGATTGCGAAAGGCTCTCTGAAATACCGAGTGTGCCATGGACCTGTCGAAGATAAAAACGCTGATCGATTTCGTTGGACGGACGAACGTCACGGAGCTGACGGTTACGAAAAAAGAAGTAACGGTCCGGATTTTCCGAACCGTGGGGCAGGCGGCGACTATTGCCGGGACGAAATCGACCGAAGGTGAGTTTGCCGGGCCGGCTTCTTCTGCGGATGTTTCAACTTCCGTCGTGAGCGCGGCTTCGACCTTCACCGTTAAGGCGCCGGTTTTTGGTGTCTTGCATCGTTCCCCGGCTCCAGGTCAGCAGCCGTTCGTGAATGTCGGCGATCGTGTCGAAGAGGGGCAGACCCTCTTCATCATCGAGGCGATGAAGGTCTTCAACACCATTGCCGCGCCGCATGCGGGCCGAATTGCATATCTGACTGAGGTCGATGGCGGCGAGGTTGAGACGGGCGATATGCTGGCGGAGATCGCGTGATGGTGGAGGTCTTCAAAAACACGACACCTGCCGAGAAGCGTTTCGATACGGTTCTCATTGCCAACAGGGGTGAAATAGCAGCAAGAATCCAGCGGGCCTGCCATGAACTTGGGCTAAAAACCGTCGCAATATGCTCCGAGGCGGACAGGGGCGCATCCTATATCCAGACCGCCGATAGTTTTCTTTGTATCGGCCCTTCCGCTGCGGGCAAAAGTTATCTCAACAAGGATGCCATCCTGCTTGCCGCGCGGCTCACGTCTTCAGGGGCGATCCATCCCGGTTACGGGTTTCTGTCCGAAAATACCGCCTTTTCGGACGCCATTGAAAAAGCCGGCCTTGTTTTCATCGGGCCGAATGCATCGTCGATTGCGACGATGGGCGACAAGATCGCTGCCAAACGGGCGATGATTGCCGCTGATGTACCGTGTGTTCCCGGCCCTGATGCGGCATTGCCGGATGATCCGGCTGCCGTCGAAAGCATTGCGCGGGAAATCGGTTATCCTGTCATCGTCAAGGCTGCCGGCGGCGGCGGCGGGCGGGGTATGAGGGTGGTGCCGGATGCCGGCTCGCTGCACGAGGCGATTTCCACGACACGCGAGGAAGCCCGTCAGGCTTTCGGCTCGCCTTCGCTCTACATGGAGAAGTTTCTCGAACATCCCCGGCACATTGAAATACAGGTGCTGTGCGACACCCATGGACATGCAGTTTGGCTGGGACATCGCGACTGCTCGATGCAGCGTCGCCACCAGAAGGTGGTGGAGGAAGCACCGGCGCCCGGCATTTCGCCTGACGTCATCCGGCCCGTCGGGCAGGCCTGCGTCGAGGCCTGCCAGCAGATCGGTTATCGTGGCGTCGGAACCTTCGAATTCCTCTACGAGAACGGGGCCTTCTATTTCATCGAGATGAATACGCGTCTGCAGGTCGAGCATCCCGTCACCGAAATGACCAGCGGGATCGATATCGTCCAGGCGCAGATCAGAGCGGCACAGGGGGACGAACTGAATCTGCGCCAGCAGGATGTGGAATGCGAAGGCCATGCTTTCGAATGCCGCATCAACGCTGAAAATCCGGAGAGCTTCCTGCCTTCCGCCGGCGTGGTGACGGGCCTTTCCTTGCCCCAAGGACAGGGCATTCGTGTCGATACCCATATCCATGAAGGCTACCGGGTCTCTCCCTATTACGATTCCCTGATCGCCAAACTGATCGTCCATGCGCCAACCCGCAGCGAGGCGATGGCGAAGATGCGGGGGGCACTTGCCGAAACGTCGATTGACGGCATTTCGACCAATCTGCCGTTCCTGCGCGCGCTGTTTGAGGACGACGCTTTCGCGTGTGGTGAAACGGACATTCATTATCTGGAGACATGGCTCAAGCAACGGAGGGTGGCATGACGACGCTCGACCTCGCCGATACGACCATCATCGCGGCCCTGACCGAAGCCCTGACGGCGGCGGGTGTGGACGGAATTGAAATCTCATCGCCCAGGGGGCATTTGCGCATCGTTGTTGCAGCGGGCAACAGTGGACAGGCCGTTTCGGTGGTGAAAACCCCACCAGTTGAAACCGCTACGGTGCCAGTGATTGTCAAAGCCCCGATGGCTGGCCGTTTCTGTCCTTCTCACCCCTCCGCATCCGTCGATACTGACGGTCTCCCGCACTCGATTGGCAGCGCCGATGTTCTCGGCTTCATCCGCATCGGCTCGGTTCTGCTTCCCGTGTCCGCCGGTCGCGCGGGCGTTCTGAAGAGACAGCTTGCGGAGCCCGATGCGCTGGTCGGGTTTGGCGATCCCCTGTTCGAAATCGAGCCTCAATCATGATTGCTACGCCGAATATTCTTGCGCCGCTGCATGACACCCTACCCCTCACCAAGGGAGAGGCACGCATTTCTTTCATCGGCTCCCGTTCCTTTCTGCTCGAAGCACCGGGCGAATTTGATTTGCCCGCGCAGCGCTGGATCTGGGCCTTGTCGCAAACGGTCAGCAACTGGCCGGATGTTGCGGAAACCATCCCCGGCATGACCAATCTTCTGACGATCTTCAAGGAAACGCCCGATGATCCCGGCAGTGTCGTGGGGCGGCTGCTGGACGCATGGAATAGCGCCCGGAGCCTCGATCTGACTGGCAAAACCATCGAAATCCCCGTGCATTATGGTGGCGAATACGCGACCGATCTTGCTGCCATCTGCGATTTTTCCGGCTTGAGCGACCGCGAGGTGGTGCGCCTGCATCATGAGGCGACCTATCGTGTCTTCGCATTGGGCAGCGCACCCGGTTTCGGTTATCTGCACGGCCTCGATCCCCGAATTTATATGCCCAGAAAAACCGTGCCGTCCATCAGGATGGAAAAGGGCTGCGTGACCATTGGCGGCATGCAGACAGGTGTGGCCATGCTGACGGGTCCGAATGGCTGGAACTCCATCGGTTATGCCGATCTGCAGATGTTCGACCCGGCATCGTCGGCGCCTGCGCTGATGGCGCCCGGCGATATCGTGCGGTTCGTGCCGGCGAGGATCGAGCTATGATCGAGATCATCGAAACAGGTCCTTTCAACACGGTGCAGGACCTCGGACGCCCGGGATATCGCGACATCGGTGTCTCCGCGGGCGGAGCCATGGATCCGCTCGCCGTCAAGATCGGCAATATCCTTCTCGGCAATGCCGACGATGCGGCCGTTATCGAGGTCCAGACCTTTCCGTTCAAAATTCGGTTTGAAGCCCGTGCGGCCTTTGCGGTCACGGGGGCAGATGGTCAAGTGTTACTGGATGGCAGGGAGCTGCTTTCATGGTGTACGCATGTAGCCGCCGAAGGCCAGGTTCTGGAATTGAGGCAGCCGCTGCACCTCGCGCGCGCCTATATTGCTCTTGCAGGCGGTGTGGATGTACCGGTGCTGATGGGGTCGCGCAGCACGGCGTTGCGCGGCGGGTTTGGCGGCAATGCCGGGCGGCCCCTTGCCAAGGGGGATAGGCTGGGAATCGGCACGCTCCCGGATGAGCTGCCGCTGCCGACAAGCGGTATTGCCGTTATCGAACCTGCCATTGCCCTGCGTGACGTGTTTGCTCCGGCAGATGAAGGTGTTTTGCAGATCCGTGCGATATCGGCTGGTGAACATGGACTGTTCGCGTCGGACGGCGAGGCTTTCTGGAGCCAGACATGGCGCATTTCATCCCGCAGCGACCGCACCGGCTATCGTCTGTCCGGAGAGCCGATCAAGCCGACGGAGACAATCGAAATGCGCTCCCACGGGGTCGTTCCGGGTGTGGTTCAGGTGCCACCGGGGGGAGAGCCGATCATCCAGATGAGTGACGCCAACACGGCGGGCGGATATCCGAAGGTCGCGGGCGTGATCGAATGCGATCTGTGGCGACTCGGGCAGGCGCGGATCGGCAGCCGACTACAATTCGTGCGCTCGACCCATGCTGAAGCGCGGGCCGTGGAGCAGGCGGTTGCCAGCTATGTCGAGGATATCAGGCAGACGTCACACATGGTCAAGCGGGCGCTGAGGGCAATGGCCTGACGGCAGGTGAACGGATCGAAGGAGAATGCGATGAAGATCGATCTGAATTCAGACATGGGCGAGGGTTTCGGTCCTTACCGGTTGTGCGATGACGAGGCGATGATGACGATCGTGTCGTCCGCCAATATTGCCTGCGGTTTTCACGGCGGCGACCCCGACACGATGGCCCGGATGGTGCGTCTGGCGAAAGCCAATGGTGTCGGCATCGGCGCGCATCCGGGGCTGCCGGATCGGGCCGGTTTCGGACGGCGGGAAATGCCGTTCCAACCCGATGAGCTGCGTCAGCAGATGCTTTACCAGCTCGGTGCGCTGACGGCGATTGCCGGGGCGGAAGGCATGAAGGTCGGCCATTTCAGCTTTCACGCGGCGATGGGCAATATGGTCAATCGTGATGCCGCACTGGCGGATCTGATGATGAATGCCATTTTCACCGTCGATCCGGAGCTTGTGGTGTTCGTCACGCCAGAAAGTGAAATCGAAAGGGCGGCGAAACGCGCAAGCCTCAGGACGCTGGCGCTGTTTCTGGCAGACCGTGCCTATGATGCCGAAGGCAGGCTCGTGGCGCGGGGACTGCCCGGCGCATTGGTCAAGGACGAGACGTCGGTGCGCGCGCGGGTTCGACGGTTCCTGACGGATGGTCAGGTCGAGGCCATCGATGGCGCGATCATCGCGATGCCTGCGCGTTCGATCCTCGTCCATAGCGATACGCCCGGTTCTCTGGAGCTTGCGCGTATCATCCGCAGTGAAATCGAGGCTTCCGGCGCCACTCTGGCGCCTGCGGTCGAACTCGCGGCCTAAGCCGGTCGCTGTTTGTTGTTTCCATCTCATCGAAAGATTACCCAGATGCCCTCCACCGCCGATCGCCTGAAAAATGTTTCCATCTCCGCTTCCGCCGCCATGACCCAGCGTGCCAGGGAACTGGCCGCGAAGGGGATCAAGGTCGTGAGCCTTTCCTCCGGCGAGCCGGATTTTCCAACCCCCGCCCATGCCATCGAAGCCGCGCATGCCGCGGCGCTCAATGGTGAAACGAAATATCCGCCGATGGATGGAACGGTGGCGATGAAGGCCGCGATCAGCCGGAAATTCAAGCGCGACAACAACCTGACCTATGATGCCAGCCAGATCGTCGTCTCCGCCGGTGGCAAGCAGGTTATCTTCAATGCCATGCTGGCCACCTGCAATCCGGGTGACGAGGTGGTCATCCCCGCGCCGTCATGGGTCAGCTATGCCGATATCGTCAAATTTGCCGGGGGCGTTCCGGTGCCGGTGCCCTGCTTTGAGCAGGCCGGTTTCAAGTTGCGTGCGGAAGATCTCGAAGCGGCGATCACGCCGCGCACCAAATGGCTTTTCCTGAACTTCCCCAGCAATCCGACCGGTGCAGCCTGCTCGCTGAAAGAGATGGCGGCGATTGCCGAGGTTATGCTGCGTCATCCCCATGTGTGGATATTGACCGACGATATCTACGAGCATCTCGTCTATGACGGGTTCGAGTTCGGCACGATCGCCGATGTGGAGCCGCGGCTTTACGACCGCGTGCTGACCATGAACGGTGTGTCCAAAGCCTATGCCATGACGGGCTGGCGGCTTGGTTATTGCGCCAGTGGCTCGAAAGAACTCATTGCCGCCATCAGCAATGTCAACGGCCAGAATGGCGGCGGCATCACCACCGTCACACAGGCAGCAGCCATTGCCGCACTGGATGGCCCCCAGGACCTGCTGAAGGAAAGAGCCGCGATCTATCGCGAACGGCGTGACTTCGTTCTTGGCCAGCTGGCCGAGATCGACGGCCTGCGTTGCCACAAGCCGGAGGGCGCCTTCTACATCTATCCAAATATTTCCGGCCTCATTGGTAAAACCACCAAGGGCGGACGCAAGATAGAAAGCGACGTCGATTTCGTCATGGCGCTGGTGGATGAGCATCACGTCGCCACGGTGCAGGGTGCAGCCTATGGGATGAGCCCCTATTTCCGCCTTTCCTATGCCACCAGCATGGAGATGCTGGGCGAAGGATGCGCGCGGATCGCTCAGTTTTGCCGGGACATGCGCTGACTGACGATACACATCTCCCGGTCCGCTGTGGCCAGACCGGGAGATGTGATGTTATTCCCTAAAGTTTCAGCTTCTCTGTCAGTTCCACAAGAATGTCCTTCACCGCAAAAGCCGGCTCCGACAGGGAGTTCTGATCGGATGTGCAGAGGGACAATGTTTCTTCGATGCGCGGAGACAGGAGCCGACAGACGAGCGGTTCGCCCGTTTCCGAGACGATACGGTCGGCTATCGCCTTTGGCATGATCGTGGCACCAAGGCCGCTTGCGACAGCACGGGCCAGCGTTCTGACGATCTCGACTTCTGCAACAACCTTGAGATTGATCCGGCTGCGGGTAAATGCGGTGTCCACCGCGCGGCGCACGAAATTGTAACTCGGCGGCAACAGCATCGGCAGTCCGTCCAGTGCGCCGATGGGCACCGGTTTCAAATCCGCCTCGATTGCGAAATTGCGGTGGGCGACAAGATAAAATTCTTCACTGAGGACAGGCTCGAAACGCACGCCCTTGATCGGGCCGACACCGTGAATCAAGGCCATTTCCAGACGGCCGTTCATGATCATCTGGCTGTAGGTCTGTCCGACACTTTCCGTCAGGTGGATCAAAATGCCGGGATGCCGTTTTCGCGTTTCCGCCAGAAGGTCGACGGACAATGTGGCGGCGCTGCTGAAAGGCACCAGGCCGACCGAAACACGTCCCGCAAGCGAGTTGCCCGCCGCTGCCGCATCGACCTGGGCCTGTTCCATCTGCCGCAGAATGATTTGCGCATGGCGGTAAACCGCATGTCCGGCATCCGTCATGGTCACGCCCTGCTGGCTGCGAATCAGCAGTTTCTGGCCGAAATGCTCTTCGAGCGCGGCCAGCTGCTGGCTCAGCGCCGGCTGGGCAAGGTGCAGAATATCGGCCGCGCGCGTGATGCTGCCGCTATCCACGATGACGATGAAGGATTTGAGACGTCTGATATCCATTGTGATGATGATGATTTCGGTTGTGCTGCGGCAAATCTACAAGGTCGCCCCCGTTTTGCAATGCGAACCGGGAACAGGAATCTTCCGCAAACCTGTGCGAAGCGGATTCCATCAGGCTTTTTGCCCGGAAACCATGGCGCTTCGGGCTCCATAAAAGTTGCTTATTACTCCAAAAGTAATCGGTCTTAGGCAAGCAAATAAAGCTTCGCTAATCTCTATGGCAACGACAAGGGGATCAGAATGCCATTTTCCGATTACAAGACCGCATTGGTCACTGGCGCTTCGTCCGGTATCGGCGCTGCAGTCGTCGAACGGCTGCGCCGCGAAAACATTGAAGTCCATGCCGTCGCCCGCAGTGCCGATGCATTGAAGGAACTGGCCGATCGGACTGGCTGTGTCGCGCATGTCATCGACGTGACGGATCGTGCTGCGATTGCCGACCTCGCAAGCCGGGTGCAGTTTGATATTCTGGTCAACAATGCCGGCGTGGATCGCCCGAAGAAGTTTCTCGAGGCGGATGAAGCCGACATCGATCTTCTGGTCGACGTCAATCTGCGCGCCGTCCTCCACATCTGCCGGCTGATCGTTCCGGGCATGGTGGAGCGCGATCGCGGCCACGTCATCAATATCTCATCCATCGCCGGAAATTATAGTTTCGGCGGCAATTCCACCTATCACGCCGTGAAGGCTGGCGTCGCCATGCTCTCGAACCAGCTGCGGATCGATGCATTCGGCAAGCGCGTTCGCGTGACGGAAATCTGCCCCGGCCGCGTGGCGACAGATATTTTCAGCCACGTTCACGGCAATGATCCGAGCGTCCGTGAGCGCTTCATTGACGGTTTCGAATTGCCGAAGGCGGAAGACATTGCCGATGCGATCGGTTTTGCCATTGCCGCGCCGGTTGCCGTCAATATTGGCCATATGGAAATCACCCCGACATTGCAGGTCATGGGCGGCCTTCAAACTGCCAAACCCCAGGCAGCAGCCGAGGAATGCACAAAGAAGGAGCAGAAGCCGTGAGCGGCTTTGATCTTTCGGCTATCCTGAGCAATCAGGAATATATCGCGATGCTGGTTCACGGCATCGAGATGACCTTCATTATCTTCATCGGTTCTTGGTCGCTTGCCATGTCGCTCGCGCTCATCCTGCTCTGCATCCGCTTTTCGCCTTTCCGCTTCGGGGATCGGCTGGTCGCAGCCTATGTTTCCTATCATCGCAACGTGCCGACACTGGTGCAGTTGATGCTATGGTACTTCGGCATCTTCACGTTGCTGCCTTCCGGCCTGACAGGCTGGCTGACGGATCATAATGCTGAAGCAATCTTCGCCGTGGTGGGTCTCGGCCTGTGTCAGGCGGCTTATTTCAGCGAGGATCTACGTTCCGGTTTGCGCTCGGTCAGTCCGGGGCAGATGGAAGCGGCAAAGGCGCTGGGACACAGCTATCTCTCGGCGATGCGTTTCGTCATCATGCCGCAGGGCGTGCGCAACGCGCTGCCTCCGCTCATCAATCACAGCGTCTCCCTGTTCAAGAATAGCAGTCTGGCGCTTGTCATCGGCGCGTCTGAATTGACCCATGCGGTCAAGGAAATCGAAAACCTGAGTTTCCAGACCTTCGAAATCTACCTCGTCGGCACGGTTCTCTATCTCTTCTTCTCGCTGTTGATCATGGGAGCCGGAGCTTATCTGTCCACGCGCCTTGATCCGGCCTGGAGGGCGCGCGCATGATCGGGGATATCGTTACCATCATTCACGACTACTGGCTGCTGCTCTTGATCGGCCAATATCCGAATGGCCCTCTCGGCGGGCTCGTGAACACGCTCATTCTCTCGGCGCTCGCGATCACTCTCGCTTTTCCGGTGAGCATCCTCATGGCGCTGGCGCGTTTGTCGACATTGCGCGTCCTGCGATGGCCGGTGACGGCACTGGTCTACGTTACGCGCGGCGTGCCGTTGCTGATGCTCATCCTGTGGACCTATTTCCTCATTCCGCTTTGGACCGGTGCGGATGTGCCAAGTTTCGCCATCATGCTGGCAACGCTTGTCGTCTATCAGGGCGCATTCCTGAGTGAGGTGGTAAGGGCTGGCATCGTTGCCCTCGGCGTCGGGCAGATGGATGCGGCAAAAGCCCTTGGCCACAGCTATGGCAGTGCGATGCGCTTCATCATCCTGCCGCAGGCGCTCTACAACATGATCCCGAGCATGATCTCGACCTTCGTGGCGACGATCAAGGACACGACGCTCGGTTATGTCATCAATGTACCTGATCTGACCTTTGCAGCGAGCCAGGTGAACAACCAGCTTCTGACGCAGCCCTTCCAGGTATTTCTCATTCTTGCGGTGGTCTATTACGCCCTCTGCTGGAGTCTGACCTATCTCGCAAATGCCGTCGAACGCCGCATCGCCCGCCGCCGCGCCGGCGTGGCGGGCCGCCCGCATCAGGCGTCCTTGACGCAGGCAAAAATCTTAACGGAGCAGCCATGACCACGACCGCATCAGCGACGCCCCAGCAGACGATCCGCATCTCGAATGTTTGCAAGAGTTATGGTGACTATCAGGTCCTCAAGAACATCGACGCCGAAGTTGCGCGTGGCGAGGTGGTGGTGATCTGCGGCCCGTCCGGCTCCGGAAAATCGACCCTGATCCGCACTGTCAATCGCCTCGAGGAAATCAACAGCGGTTCGATTACGCTCGATGGGCGGGACATTCACGCCGCCACGCGCACCAGGGAGTTGAACCTTCTGCGCAGCAGGATCGGTTTCGTGTTCCAGAGTTTCAATCTGTTTCCGCATCTCTCCGTTGTCGAAAACGTCACGATTTCACCCATCCGCGTCAAAGGTGTTTCGCCTGATATCGCGCGGCAAAAGGCACTCGCATTGCTTGAGCGTGTCGGCCTGGCCGACAAGGCCGGCGCTTATCCCGGTCAATTGTCCGGCGGGCAACAGCAACGCGTGGCGATTGCGCGTGCGCTGGCCATGGAGCCGCCCGTCATGCTGTTCGATGAGCCCACCAGCGCGCTCGATCCGGAAATGGTTGGCGAAGTGCTGGCCGTGATGAAGGGCCTGGCGGCGGAAGGCATGACTATGCTCTGCGTCACCCATGAAATGGGGTTTGCGCGTGAAGTCGCGGACCGCATCTGGTTCATCGACGCCGGCGAAATACTCGAGAGAGCGACGCCGGAAGAATTCTTCAAGACACCCCGCCATCCGCGCGCGCAGCGGTTCCTCGCCGATCTGCGTCACTGATAACAGCCAATAATATAAAAGGAGAACCGTAATGAACTGGAAATGCCTAACACTTACCGCCGCAGTTCTGGGCACCGCAGCCGCGTCGCCCGCCGTGGCGGATCAGCTCGATACGATCACGGCGAACAAGGTGCTGCGCTGCGCGACCTTCGCCGATGTTGTTCCCTTTGCCGCGCCGGATCCGAAAACCCGCGAGATGGCCGGTTTCGATGTCGATCTCTGCAAGGCCATCGCGAAGGAACTCGGGGTTAAGGCGGAGATCAAGCCGGTATCGGTCGAGGCCCGCGTTCCCGAAGTGAAGCTCGGCCGTGTCGATATCACCGTTGCCAATCTTGCCTACACACAAAGCCGCGCCGAGCAGATCCAGTTCAGCGATCCCTATTATCTCGCCAAGGAAATGCTGATCGTTCCGGTTGACGATGCCGGCAAGAAGAAGTCCGACTATGAAGGCCAGCGTGTCGCTTCAACCAAGGGCTCGACCTCCGAAATGTCGATCAAGCTCAACAAGTCGGAGCCCTTGACCTTCCAGGATACGGCATCCGCCTATCTTGCCGTTCAGCAGGGCAAGGCGCGCGGCATGGTGGCCAACACCATGACGACCACGAAATTCGTCAATGAATCGAAGAGCAAAGGCAAGCCGATGCGGATGATCGAAGAGCCGATGCTCTATCAGCCAATCGGCATCGGCATGGCGAAAGACAATCCGGCCCTGACCGCCAAGATCAATGAAATTCTGCGCAAGCTTGATGCCGATGGCGAGATCAACACGATCTGGAACAAGTGGCTTGGCCCGGATACGGAATACAAGATGACCCGCACAGACAAGGTTGTCCCGCTTTCCGAGCTGAAGTTCGACCCCATCCCCTGATCTGCCGGCTTAGTCCGCAGCATCGATTTCAACATCCACCTGAACTCAAATGCGAGCGGCGGGACGTTCCCGCCGCCAGCCTTACCGTGGGAGGTTTTATGATCCACATCAAAGATATAGCAGAACGGCCAAGCAAGGCGGACATCGAAGCGCTTGCAAAGTTTTCGCCCGCCACCATCCATGAGGCGCAGGGTCGAAGAGGCGCATTGTCCTCCCGTCTCAAACCCGTCGATTACCGGATGAAGCTGTGCGGCCCGGCTTTCACCGTCAGATGTGCACCCCGTGACAACATCATGTTGCAGCTTGCGATCAATTACGCCAAGCCCGGCGATATCATTGTCGTTTCGGCTGGCGAATATGAGGAAGCGGGCTCGTTCGGTGACGTCCTGGCCAATGCCTGCCTCGCAAAAGGTATTGGCGGTTTGGTGACGGACACAGGCGTGCGCGATACGCTGCAACTGCGAGACCTCGGTTTCCCGGTGTTTTCCCTCAGCGTCTGCATCAAGGGAACCGTCAAGGAAACCATTGCGGCAGTGAATGACAGCATTATCGTTGGCGGCGAAATCATCAATCCGGGCGATATTGTCGTCGGCGATGCCGACGGTCTGGTTGTCGTGCGTCGCGCGGAGGCTCAGGAAGCCGCACGGCTTTCGCAAGCCCGTGAGGATGCCGAGGCCGGTTTCATAGAGGCCTACAAACAGGGTAAATCGGTGATCGAGGTCAGCAATCTTGAGCCTGTGCTGAAAGCGAAGGGGCTGGTTGTCGATATCTGATCCCGGAACTGGGAACGCTGTTCAGTAATTCCTTTGGCGAAAATCGCCAAAGGTAAACTGTAGAATGTACGCAGTCAGCCAATGGCAAGATTCCAATGGCTGACTGACGGATGGCCGCTACTGGCACGTCTTTCTTTGCCCGGCTTATTTCAGACGCTTCAGCAACTCTTCAGCCACAGCCTGGGCGGAAGCGGGGTTCTGGCCAGTGATCAGTTCGCGGTCGGTCACGATGTGGGACGTGAACGGCGTCTGATTGCTGATGAAGTCACCCCCGGCCGCTTCCAGGGCCGTCTGCGGGTAGAATTTCATTTCTCCGCCATTGAGCAGACCCTTGGCGATACCCTCTTCCTCATTGCTGATGACGGTCATCTTATAGCCGGCATAGATCCAGCCTCCGGCCTTGGTGGAACCGCCTGTCTCCAGTTTCGCGGTGAAGGCTGTCGCATCGGGCAGGGTGGACAGCAGCGCGATTGGTCCATGGCAGGCAAGTGCCGTGGTCTTGCCCTTGGTGTGGAAGTCGGTCAGGAGCTTGCCCATTTCCGGGCTGACGAGGAGGTCCTGCATCGGTGCATGACCGCCGGGCACATAAACGGCATCGAAATGGTCGTAACCGATCTGTTCGACGCGGGCGAGGCTGACGACCGGCGACTTTTCCCGCGAGGTCAGGTTGAGCTTTTCGAGCAGCGCGCTGCTTTCTTCCATGGCGGCAACGTCGCCACCGAAATGCATCTTGTCCACCGAGGATTTATCGAGGGTAGGGGCGCTCCCCTTCGGTGTGGCGAAGGTGACGTCATGACCGGCGTCCAGCAGTGCCTTCACCGGCTGCATCAACTCGTTGAGATAAAAGCCGGTCTCGAAAACCTTGCCGTCCTTGAGGTCGAGGCGGTCTGAATCCGACAGGACGACCAGGACATTGGCTGCCTGTGCGCTGAATGCGGCGGTTCCGAGAGCCAGGGTGAGAGCGAAAGTGCGGATGGGTTTCATGGTTTTCTCCAGACATGGGCACTCCCCGCCCCGCATGGGCGGGGAGCGCTGATGTGTTGTTGTGTTGGTGGGGTGGTGCGGTGATGCCGTTCAGGCGGTCAGAAGGTCACGCAAGGCTTCACCGACGCCGGTCGCCGATTGTGGGTTCTGGCCCGTGACCAGCCTTCCGTCGACAACGACCTTCGCCGTCCAGTCGGCGGCCGGATGATGATGTGCGCCGCGCGCCGTGAGTGTGCTGGCCAGCAGGAAGGGGACGGTCTTGTCCAGCTTGACGGCCCGCTCCTCGTCATCGGTGAAGGCGGCGACATTCTTGCCGGCGACGAGATGAGCGCCGTTGCTGAGCGTGACATTCACCAGGGCTGCAGGGCCGTGGCAAACCGCAGCGACAACGCCGCCGGCCTCGTAAATGCCGCGGGTGAGGTCGTTGACCGCCAGGCTTGTCGGGAAGTCCCACATTGCGCCGTGCCCGCCGGCGAAAAAGATCGCCGCGTAATTTTCCGGATCAAGACCGGCAAGGCGTGAGGTGTTGCGGATGGCACGGCGGAAACCTTCGCTGTTCCAGTAGCGCGCATTGGTCGGGTCATTGAGGTCGAGGCCATCGACCGGCGGCTCGCCGCCATCGATGGAAGCGAATTCGACCGGGATGCCGGCGGCATCGAGAACGGCGAGAGGATGGGTGACCTCACCGAGGTAAAAGCCCGTGGGCTCGCCCGTTTCGCCCTTGGTGCCATGGCTGGTAAGGACGAAGAGAACCGGTTTGATAGGCTGAGTTGCGCTTGTCATGAATTGCTCCTGACATCAGAGACGAGGCTGGATGGCCTTTGATGAAGCAAACATATTGAAGCCGATGGAGCGGATAAATGCGCCTTCAGGGAATTCATTTCTTCTTGAAGCGACGAAATCACTTTATGGACGTGATGATCGGGGATAAGGCTGGCCGCAGAAAGCTGACTTATTCGCAAGGGGCCAAAATGGGGCGGCGGTTTGATCATCTCGGCGACGTGGAGGCATTCATCACCGTTGCCGAAAAAGGCTCGATGACCGAAGCGGCCGTTGCGCTTGCGACGACGGCATCGGTTCTCAGCAGGGCGATTACCCGTCTGGAAACCCGGCTTGGCGCGCAGCTGATGCGGCGAACCACACGGCGCCTCAATTTGACAGATGAAGGCCGGGCCTATCTCGAACAGGCACGAGCGGCATTTTCGATGATCGACGATGCCGAGCGTGCAATTCAGGGGCCGACGGGAGCCTCGCTGACCGGCCATGTCCGTATCAGCGTGCCGACGACCTATGGCCATTACCGGCTGCCTGCCATGCTGGAGCGTTTCATGCGGGCCTATCCAGAAGTCCAGATCGAATTGAGCATCACCAATCGCAACGTCGATCTGGTGGCGGAAGGTTACGATCTGGCGATCCGTCTCGGCCCCTTGCCCGATAGCGGGCTGGTGGCGCGCAAACTGGAAGACGCTCCGTTGCGTCTGGTTGCAGCCCCGCATTATCTCGAACGGGCGGGCATGCCGCGGCGTGTCGAAGACCTGGCGGAACACCAATGTCTGCCTTTCGTGATGCCAAGCACGGGGCGTTGTGCGCCGTGGCTGTTTCATGTCGACGGCCGCGATCTGGACTGGACGCCCCCCGGACGCATCCGTGTGTTTGACGATGTGCTGGGTGTGGTGTCCCTGGCCGAAAGCGGTCTTGGCATCTGCCAGACCTATGATTTCATCATTCGTGACCGCGTCAAAGAGGGGCGTCTTGTCGAGGTGCTGGACCATGCGCAGGGCCGCTCCCGGTCTTTTTCGCTGATCTTCGCTCCGCATCGCCGCCTGTCGGCCGCGACACGCGCGCTCATCGACTTTCTTGCGGAGAAATAATCGCGAGCGGGGCAGTGCTGCCAGCGCCTTAACGACGCCTGACACGACGCGCAATTCCATCAACCGTTATGCCCGGTCCTTGCCGACATGTTCAGCCAGGAAGTCTATGAAGGCGCGGATGCGGGTCGCAAGGTGCTCATGTCCGGCGAAGACGGCATGAATTTCTTCGATATCTTCGGGATTGTAGTCCTCCAGCACGGGGACGAGCGTCCCGGCATCGATGTCGGGCTGGACATGGAACTGGCCCACCCGGCCGAGACCGGTGCCGGCAAGGCAGAGCCGGCGCATAATCATGCCGCTGTTGACGGAACTGTTACCGGATACCGGCAGGCGGTAGATTTCCGTCGATCCCGGATCACGGAACGGCCACTCATTGAGGCTGCGCCGGAAATTGAAACTGAAGCAATTATGGGCGGCGAGATCGGCCGGTGTTTTCGGCATTCCGTGCCGTTTTATGTAGGAGGGCGACGCGATAATGACCCGCCGGCTCTCGAGCAGTTTCCTGGCTTTCAGGGATGAGTCATCCATGGCCCCGGAGCGGATGGCGATATCCGTCCGCTCCTCGATCAGACCAATAATGCCATCAGTCAGCGAGATATCGAGCTGGACTTCGGGATAGAGTTCGAGAAAGGCCGGTACGAGCGGAAGGAGAAACCTTTCGCCGAAACCAACGGAAGCATTCACCCGCAGCAGTCCCCGCGGTACCAGTTTTCCACCCGCTGCCACGATCTGCTCCGTCTCGGCGATATCGGCCAGAATCCGCCGGGCCCGGGCGAGGTAGATTTCCCCCTCCGGCGTCAGCGTCATCATCCGGGTGGAGCGGACGAGCAGGCGGGTGCCGAGCCGGTCCTCGACGCGGGTGACGAGCTTGCTGACGGCCGATGGCGAGAGTTTCAGGCGTCGTCCCGCTGCCGAAAAACTCTGCAATTCCGCAGCGCTCACAAACACCTCCATTTCGCCGGTGCGATTGTCCATGTGTCCATCCTGTGAATTCAATTCAAAGCTATTTATCCAATGGTGTCGATTATCACACAAGCCCTCTTCGACCATATTGCATCACAGCAATTCCAACCGACAGCGACGCTGTCCCTGCAACCCTCACCCGGGCGGTGAGCGGAGAGGAACCTGTCATGCCCCTAGCCATCTTCGCCTTGACGATTGCGGCCTATGCGATCGGAACAACGGAGTTCGTCATTGTCGGTCTTCTGCCGACGGTGGCGAACGATCTCCACATTACCCTGCCGCTTGCCGGCCTCATCGTCAGCGTCTACGCGCTCGGCGTCACCTTCGGCGCGCCGATCCTGACGGCGCTCACCGGCAAGATTGAAAGAAAGCCGCTACTGCTTGGCCTTATGGCCCTGTTCATCGTCGGCAACACCGTCGCGGCCCTGTCGCCGAGCTATGAGCTTCTGCTCGTCGCCCGCGTCCTTGCGGCCTTCGCTCACGGCGTCTTCTTCTCGGTGGGCTCTACCATCGCCGCCGATCTCGTGCCGGAAAACCGTCGCGCCTCTGCCATCGCCATGATGTTCATGGGTCTGACGGTCGCCATCGTCACCGGCGTGCCGATCGGCACCTATATCGGTCAGGTCTTCGGCTGGCGTGCGACCTTCTGGGTGGTGGCCGCTCTTGGCATCGTTGCCCTTGCCGGTATTGCTGCCCTGTTGCCGAACACGCTGAAAAAAGCCCCTCTGGCGAGCATTCTCGATCAGGTCCGCGTGCTCGGTTCCGGCCGCCTGCTCATCGTCTTCGCCATGACCGCTCTCGGCTACGGTGGCACCTTCGTCGCCTTCACCTTTCTGGCGCCGATCCTTCAGAATGTTACCGGCTTTTCCGAATCCAGCGTCAGCCTGATCCTTGTGCTCTACGGCATTGCCATTGCTGCCGGTAATATCGGCGGCGGCAGGATCGCCAACCACAATCCGGTCAAGGCACTGATCGGCCTCTTCCTGGCGCAAGCCATCGTGTTGCTCGTCTTTTCCTTCACCGCTGTCTCGCCGGTCCTGACCCTCATCACGCTGGTAGCTCTCGGTTTCCTGTCCTTTGCCAATGTCCCGGGCCTGCAGCTTTATGTCGTGCAGCTCGCCAAGGAACACCGTCCGGGTGCCGTCGATGTCGCCTCGGCGCTGAACATCGCCGCCTTCAACCTCGGCATCGCCATCGGTGCATGGCTCGGCGGTCTGGTCGTTGAATCGCCGCTGGGCCTCGTATCAACCCCGTGGGTTGGCGCCATCCTCGTCGCGGTCGCCCTGCTACTGACCATCTGGAGCGGCGCACTCGACCGCCGTGCAGCCCCCGTGCTGAAGGCCGCCTGATGCCTGAAGGCCCGGCACATGGGCGCCGGGCCGAACCCCCCCCGATTTATTCCGGAGAATTCTGATGTCCCCTTCAAACACAGGCCATTCTTCTGCGCTTGACCTCATTCGCAAACCTGCGGGCGGCCTGACGTTGGGCATCGAGCTGCCGCTCGACAATGACTGGTCGCAGGAACGGGAAGAACAGCGCGCCCGGGAAGGCCGTCCCTTCGGCGTTCCCGATCTCACCCGCTATCCCGCTCTCATCCGCCAGATCGACCGCTCCGGTTTCGCCGCTGTGTGGATGCGCGACGTGCCGGTCTTCGATCCGAATAATTTCGGCGATGCCGGTTCGGTCTATGATCCCTTCGTCAATCTCGGTTACCTCGCCGGTATCACCGAAAACGTGGCGCTCGGCACGGCGGCCATCGTCCTGCCGCTACGTCATCCGATGATGGTCGCCAAGGCCGCAGCCTCCGTCGATCAGCTTTCCGGCGGCCGGCTGATCCTCGGCGTCGCCTCCGGCGACCGGCCGGTGGAATATCCGCTGCTCGGTCTCGATTTCGAGGGCCGCGGCGAAGCGTTTCGTGTTGCCGTCTCCTATCTGCGCGATGCCGGAAAGGCCGGCCTGCCGCTCGGTGACGGCCGGATCGAACCGGGCCTCGATCTGCTGCCGAAGCCGCTGCAGTCGCAGATTCCGATGATTATTGCCGGGCAGGGCCAACAGTCCCCGGAGTGGATCGCCGCCAATATGGAAGGGCGGTTCGTCTATCCCAACGGGCTGGAACGGCTCGCCGCCCAGGCGCGGGACTGGACTGCCGCCCGCAAAAGCCTCGGCCTGCCGCGCGGCGCCTTTGTCAGTGCTTTCCACCTCGATCTCGCTGACGATCCGGGCGAGCGACCGACACCGCGCCGTTTCGGCGCGCGGCTCGGGCGCAATGCCTTCATCGACCATCTCAATGCGCTGGAAGACGCCGGCGTCGATCATCTCGCACTTCTGCTGCGGCCTTCGCGGCGGCCGCTCGATGAGGTGATCGATGAATTGTCGCGCGATGTCCTGCCTGTCCTCAACCGCCAATCCTCCCCGGCGAAGACCGCTGCGGAATAACCAAGGAGAAACCAATGCACAACGTAACCGCCAATGGCGCCACCATTCCGGCCCTCGGCTTCGGCACTTTCCGCATGCCCGGCCCCGATGTTCTCAGGATCGTTCCGCATGCGCTGAAGGCCGGTTTCCGCCATGTGGACACCGCGCAGATTTATGGCAATGAAGCGGAAGTTGGCGAAGCCATCGCTAATTCCGGCGTCGCTCGCGGCGATATCTTCCTGACCACCAAGGTCTGGGTCGAGAATTACAGGCATGACGCCTTCATCAAATCCGTCGAAGAGAGCCTGACGAAGCTGAAGACCGATTATGTCGATCTGCTTCTGTTGCACTGGCCGAATGAAGCGGTTTCGCTTGCCGAGCAGATCGGTGCGCTAAACGAGGTGAAGGAGGCCGGCAAGGTTCGCCACATCGGCGTTTCCAACTTCAATACCGGGTTGATGGCTGAATCGGTCAAGCTCTCCAAGGCACCGATCGTCACCAACCAGATCGAGTACCATCCTTATCTCAATCAGGACGTGGTCGGCGCCGCGGCAAGAAAGGCCGGCATCTCGGTCACCGGCTATTTCGGCATGGCCGATGGCAAGGTCTTTAACGATCCGGTCCTCAAGGATATAGGTGCCCGACACGGCAAGTCGGTCGCGCAGGTGGTGCTGCGCTGGCTCGTTCAGCAGGAGGGCGTCATTGCGCTGTCCAAGACGGTTGGCGAGGCTCGCGTTGCCGAAAATTTTGCGATTTTTGACTTCGCACTTTCGGCCGATGAAATGGCCGCCATCCATGCTCTGGCTGTTCCGGGTGGCCGCATCGTCTCGCCGGATGGTCTTGCGCCGGTCTGGGACAAGGCTGCCTGATATCCGGAGGGGAGGGGCATCTTGCCCCTCCCTTCAATTGTTCAAATGCCCATCGTGGATGAAGCGCGTCTCCGGCAGGAGGAGCGTTCGTTTCGCCTATCGATGCCCTTAGAGATTGAGCTCGATGAGCGCCTGCCGCATCACATAGGCGTCGACATCGACTCCGGTCCAATATTTGATGCCGATGACGCCCTGATTGACCAGCATGCCGAGACCATCGGCCGTCTTGCAGCCCGCGGCCTCTGCGGCGCGGATCAGCCGCGTGCGCGGTGGATTGTGGATGCCATCGGCAACGACCATGGATGGACGCAGCGTTTTCAGATCGATGTCGGGCAGGCCGTCTATATCGGGATAAAGGCCGACCGAGGTGGCGTGAATGACGATATCCGTCGCTTCGGGAATGGCGAAGGCACCTTGCCATGCGGCGAAGACGGCGGTGGCGGGCGTCTTTTCGTCAATAAGCCGCGCCACGGTTTCACCACGTTCCCGGTTGCGGTTGACGATGGTGATATGCGCGGCACCGGCGAGTGCCACCTCGACACCCACCGCACGCGCTGCCCCGCCAGCGCCGAACAGCACGACCTTCTTGCCCTTGGGATCGATGACGTCGCGAAGCGCCTTGACGAAACCCTTGCCATCGGTGTTTTCGCCGATCAGCCTTTCGCCCCGCCGGACGATGGTGTTGACCGCGCCGATGATCTCGGCGGATTCTCCCAGGCCGTCGAGATGCTCTATGACCGCGACCTTGTGGGGAATGGAGCAATTGAAACCGGCCCAGCCCATCGCACGCGCACCCGCCACGGCATCCTTCAGGTTTTCAGGGCTGACCTCCAGATTGATATAGCGCCAGTTCAGGCCGTGATGCTGATAGGCAGCCTCGATCATGGCGACCGTTGGGTTCTCCCCGGCCGGCATGGCGAAGGAGCCGGTTATCTCGGCGAGAAAGTCATGGGGCATCGTTGTTCTCCGTGGATGAAATGTCATGGGCGCGAAGGCTTGAAAACCGGCTTTGACGAATATGATCACCGACACGCAACGCCTGTGCCGCAACGGTGAGCGCGGGATTGAGAGCTGCCGAGGACGGGAAGAACCCGGCATCGACGACATAGAGATTGGGGTGATCGTAGGTCCGGCAAAGGGAATTGAGCGCCGCCTCTTTCGGGTCGTCACCCATGCGCACGGTGCCACATTGGTGCGATGGCGCCTCGATGCCGAAGGAATGGCCGAGAACGACGGGAAAACCGTTTTTTCTCAACAAGGAACGCATGTGCCGCACAAATCGCTGATGGGCTTCCCGGTCGCCGGGACGGTAGATCACCTCCGCCCCATTTTCCCCCAATGGCTTTACCCGGCTGTCATGTTTCGGCGTGTCCTCCGACATGACGAGAAAATCGACACTGTGTCGGGCGAGGAGATTGGCCAGAGGTTTTGGTATCCAGGGATAGGCGGCGCGGATCATCGGGCCTTGAATGTTGCCCAGCATCTGGACATTGCCGCGGGCGGCCGCATCGCCCGGCGTGCCTTCGTAAAAATCGTTGAGCGACATCGTTTTCGGGAAGCGTGTGTCGTTGACGGTGAAGGGCAACAGGCCCATCAGCCCGCTCAGATGGTGGTTCATCAGGTAACGGCCGACCACGCCGGAGGAATTGGCAAGGCCGTTCGGGTTTTTCTCGTTTGCCGAGCGAAGCAGGATGAGGGCGGAGTTGATGGCACCCGCCGAGAGAACGAAAAGCGGCGCCTCGATTGTCGTGATTTCGCCCGCCCGTTCGATTTCCACCGCCACGATATGTTTGCCATCCTCATCGGCAATCAGCCGACGCACCCGCGCGCCGGTCAGCAGCGAGACATTTGGGTGTCTTAATGCCGGGCGCAGAAGCCGGGTCTCGGCATCGCCCTTGGCATCGAAACGGCACACGAAGGCATCGCAGGTGCCGCAGCGTCGACAGAGGCCGCCGGGGCCATAGTCGATTGCCGAAGGCATATGGAAGGGGCGCAGGCCAAGCCGCTCGAAGCCCTTCGCCACACGGCCGATGACGGGCTCGTGTGGGATCGGCGCATGGATGTAGGGTGTTGAGCGCGGCGGCTCGGTCGGATCGTCTCCGGCCCGGCCCCTGACGCCGAAAAACCGTTCGGCCTCGGCGTAAAATGGCTCCAGTTCCGCATAGGAAACAGGCCATGCTGGCGAGATCCCATCCTTATGCTCAACTTCGCGGAAGTCGCGGTCGCGAAAACGGAACATGGCGGTTCCGTAGAATTTGGTATGGCCGCCGACGTAATAATATTGGCCGGGGCGATAGGTCCGCCCGGTTTCATCGCGGTAGAGATCGGTGGTGCGATAACGGCTTTGAACGAAAACGGCGTCCGCATCGGCGTTTTCGGGTTCGTTCGGCAGTTTTTCGCCCCGCTCGATGATCAGTATTTTCGCACCCGTCGCGGCAAGTTTCAGCGCGACCGCGCTTCCGCCGACGCCAGAGCCGATGATGACGATATCGGGTTTGCCGCCGGGGTCTCCCTGTGGACCGAAAGACATGTTTCTTCGTTCTCCTCATGGTCTGCTTTTTAACCGAGGATAATCATCGCGGCTGGATCGACCATTCCCGCTTGCGGCGTTTTCTTGTATGATTGCCGCATTCTGCTGCCGTGATTTGCGAGAAAGGTCGAAAGAGATGGAGCCGTGGTTCGAGGCCGTCAGCGTCCCGTCCGACCGTTCGTGGCTACTGTTCGATCGCCGTCTGCCCGAATTTCCCTTCAACTGGCATTACCATCCCGAATTCGAGCTGACCCTGACGCTCAACAGCGCCGGCATGCGTTTTGTCGGGGATTCGGTGGAAAGCTACGGCGATGGTGATCTTGTTCTTCTCGGCCCGAACCTGCCGCATGCCTGGCAGTCGCACGGCTTGATAGAAGCGCCGGGTGTTCATCGCGCGGTGGTCTGCTGGTTTACCCGCGACTGGATCGAGGGTCTGATCGCGCTGACGCCGGAACTGATGGCCATCAAGCCGCTGCTCGTTGAAAGCGGTCACGGCATCTGTTTCGGCGACGACGCGCTGGCGAAAGTGCGTGAGCGTCTGGCGACACTGCATGAAATCGCGCCGGAACAGCAGATATTGACGCTGCTTGGCGTTCTCGTCGATCTCTCCCGCGCGTCCAACCGCAGGCCGCTTTCTGCCGGGGAAGTGACGGCGAGCACCGTGCCGCGCGACCGGGCGCGCATGCAACGGGTGCTCAATCATATTCACGCCCATTATACCGGGGCCATCAGCATCAAGCCCCTGAGCGAGATAGCACATCTCAGTGACAGCCAGTTGCAGCGGCTTTTCAAGCGCTCCACCCGCATGACCATCAGTCAATATGTCGGCCAGTTGCGTGTTGGTGGTGCATGCCGTCTGCTCGCGCAGACGGATCTGTCTCTCGCCCGGATCGCCGAGGAGACCGGCTTTTCCGATGCCGCGCATTTTTCGCGCCAGTTCCGTGCGGCCAGAAGCATGACGCCAGGTGATTACCGCCGGCAGTTCGACCAGACCCAGCGCTGGCAATTGCCAGCCGGCACTAAGGATTAGTTCTGTCTTCCTGCTCGCCTGCCCTGGTGGGGAGCTGCGACTGGTAGGCTGCGGCTGCGGCCTCCGGCGACTTGCCGCCGCCGACCTGAATGCTTGGCTGGGCGAAGGCGATGCCGTTTTTCTGGAAGGCCTCGCGCAGCATCGCGTAGGCGGAGCGGCGGATGAAACTTTGCTGGCTGGTCGGCACGGTGACCATGGCGAAGCTGATGGCGATCCCGTATTCGCCAAATTCCTCGACACCCTTCATTTTAAGGGGCTGGATGAAAAGGGGCCCGAGTTCCGGATCCCCCAGCAGCTCCTGACCGATCGCCTTGCCGATCCTGCGGGCCTTCTCGATGTCAGTGTCATAGGGCACGGTGACGGAAAATTTTATCTTGGACCAGTCCCGGCTCATATTTTCGACCGCGCCGAGTTCGCCGAAGGGAACGGTGAAGAGCGGCCCACGATGATGTCGCAGCTTGACCGAACGCAGGCTGAAACCTTCCACCGTGCCCTTGTAGTTCTTCGCCTGAATATATTCGCCGACCCGGAAGGCATCGTCAAAAAGGTAGAAGATGCCGCTGATGACATCGCGCACCAGCGCCTGGGAGCCGAAACCGATCGCCACGCCGAAAATGCCTGCACCGGCTATCAGCGGACCGATATCGACACCGAGCTGGCCGAGGATGACGAGACCTGCGACGATGAAAAGCGAAACCGCCAGCACGTTGCGCAGAATCGGAAGCAGCGTGTGAAGGCGGGTGGCGTGGGTTTCCTCCGCGGGATTTTCGGCCTCCGAACCGGCCGGGGCCGTCATGATGTTTCGATCGATGGCGGCCTTGGTGAGATGCCACACCAGATCGGCGAGTAGCACTATGACGGTGCTTTTCAGAAATCCGTAGAACAGTGTCGCTGTGTGCGGGTCGCCATGGCCGATCATGTGGCCGTCCATGTCCCAGACGACGGCTATCCAGGCAATGGCAAGCCCGGTGATCGCCGCTCGGGCGCCGCGAACGAGAAGGACGCTCCGGCTGTCCGACGCCGGCATCAGGAAGTGAACCGCAACATAGCCGCGTATGGCGTGGCCGATGGCACGCATCATGGGGGGAAGCAGGAGAATATAGAGGCCGATCCAGAAGGCTGTTCTGAGATCAAGGCACCAGAGCAGCCAGACACCCGCAAGATAAAGGCAAAGCAGGATCTTTGTCGCGACACTTCGGTTGGCACTGTACCAGACGAGTTCGACAGAAAGCCCCAGCATGATGCAGGAAACGAGAAAGACGGCCGCTTGCAGAACATTGGCATCAACCTCGAGGATCGTGCCTGTTGCCGTCGAGGCCGTCATGGCGAGCCCAATGCCGACGATTATCTTTAATCGTCCGTGAACTTCCGGATGGGCGGCATGCCCGATGGCCGTCGCCACGAGGCGATAGGCAACGAAGGCCAGAAGATAACAGGTGGCCACCAGCCGAACGAGGGACGGCCATTCGATTGCAAATAATGAGGCTGCCATGAAAGCCGCGAAAACAAGGGTCGGCAGGTAATGTTCGATCCCCTTGCCGTGCCGTTGCCACCGCCGGCGAAAAAACCATTCCGCCATTATTCCCAGCGCGATGAACAGGGAAAGGGCGATGGAGGCCGTGGTGTGGCCATTACCCGTTGCGTCCGCCCGCAGGCGAAGAAAAACCCGCTCGATTTCACCGGAAATATCCGGCATTGCCGAGATCACCGTTTGGAAACGACCGCGCGCGCGTTCCTCCCACGCCGCCATTTCCCTGACCACATCACCCACCGAGGTCGTTTCAGGAGAGCTGGATTCTGCAGATGCCGCAGTGCCGGTTTTCTGCGCAGCCTGTACCTCTATCCAGCGGCTGATTTCGGGGTCTTTGAGCAGCCGCATCAGGTCGTCGATCTTCTGCGGAGGCGCCGTCACGGGCGAGATGTCTTGCTGTACGACATCCGGGAGCGGTGCCTGCGCCACGGTGGGAATCGTCCCGAGAAACACAAGTAATGCCGCGAGCCATTTCATGAGTGCTTCCGTTATCTTCGCTATAACATGCCTTGCGGTCCATGAGGTTTTCTCTCCTCGCACCGAGGGCTTCCGTTCTCACAATCCATGCAGGCGCCGGTCCTTGATGGATGAACACGATGTCACACGGGCAGCGTCTCCGCCCAGTCATACGAAGGGGTCGCTTCTGCTGGCAACTCGGCACATCCAGCTAACCTTTCGGCTTGGTCGTATAAGTGATCGGGTTAGGCCGATGGCCTTGCGTGGTGGCGCTGTTTGCATGCGATAACTGCAGCACTCCAGCAGGCGGTTTAAATTGATGCTTGCCAGCTTTAACTCGGACAACTATAGTCCGCGTTATGGCTCAGATGACGGCAGGTGTGGAATACGGGTTGCATTGTCTCCTGTGGTTGGCGAGTTCGCCTGGCGCGCCGCTCAGCAGCCGCGATCTGGCTGAACTGCAGGGAATTTCTCCGAGCTTTCTGGCGAAGATATTTCCGAAGCTGGAGAAGGCGGGGATCGTGTCCGCATCCGAGGGGATCAAAGGCGGATATCTGCTGGCAAGGTCGCCCGGAGATATCACCGTCCTCGAAGTCGTCGACGCCATCGAAGGCAGGAAGCCCCTGTTTGACTGTCAGGAAATTCGCGGTCGTTGTGCCGTTTTTCGGCAGCGTCCGCCATCATGGGCGACCAAAGGTGTGTGCGCGGTGCACGCGGTGATGTTGCGCGCGGAAAAGGCGATGCGGGATTCGCTTGCGAGCCAGACTCTGGCCGATATAGCCGGCGATTTCGGTCGCAAGGCCCCGCCGGAATTCTCCGAGGATGTCCGCCAATGGCTTGATCTCAAGGTGAAGGGGCGAACCCGCCGGACAGTCACGGAAGATGGGTCGTTGCCCTGACCTGAAACTGGAGCAGGAGACCGGATTGCGGGTCGGCACCGGGACGCGGTCGCTGAGGCAGATGAGTAGGTGGTGGAGCGATGAAGGATACAGTCATTTTGGCCGATAACGAAGCTTTTCACCCGTCGATGCACATTCGACCATGGCGCGATGAGGCTGGTGAGCCGTGCATCCTCACGTCCGCAACCCGCCGTTTCGGGAGATGATGAATGGCCACCACCACTGTCGCTGCGGATGAACCGCTGGTTCTCGTCGTCGATGATGACGAAGACGTTCGCCACTCCCTTCAGGAGCTGATGGAATCGGTTGGCCTCGCCGTCGCCTGTTTTGCCTCGTCCCGGGAACTGTTGAATGTCGGCCTTCCCGACCGGCCTGGTTGTCTGGTGCTGGATGTGCGTATGCCGGGCGCGAGTGGCCTTGACCTGCAACAGCAGCTTTCGACGCGTGGCGTCACCAAACCCATCGTCTTTCTGACGGGATATGGTGATATTCCGATGACCGTGCAGGCCATGAAGGCTGGCGCCGTCGACTTCCTGACAAAACCGGTGCGGGACCAGACGTTGCTGGATGCCGTGATTGCCGGGATCCAGCGAGACGTGGAACAGCGGGCGCAAGCGGAAAATATCCATCAGCATGTTACCCGGTTTGATACCCTCACACCCCGTGAACGCCAGGTCCTTGGCGAAGTGGTGCGCGGCCGCCTCAACAAGCAGATCGCTTTCGAACTCGGAATAAGTGAGATTACGGTGAAGCTCCACCGCAGCAATGTGATGCGCAAGATGCGGACCACGTCCGTCGGCGAGTTGATCCGCGCCTGGGATTCACTGCCCTCCAGCCTGCGTGAAAAGCCGCAAGCCTGAGCCTGAACACCGCCACCTTATTCCCAGTCGCTATGCCCTGACCCTCGACAAGACGTGAGGCCGCCTCTCGTCGCGGGCAGCCGTCGCATTGGGGTCGGTCGGGGCATCTAATCACCCGATCTATCCTACCTGTACTCTGGGACTAGATGGTCGATGCCTCCGTTCGATAGGCGAACGGCCCGCCGTGACGCATTGTCCCCGAAGGAAAAAGCTTCGCTCATCAAGGAAGCGGCCTCGGCAAAGGCACGCCGGCAGCAGTTCCGGAAATTCAAATCAAACTTGAAACCAGGAGATTGAACATGAAAATCGTTGTTATCGGAGGGACCGGCCTCATCGGTTCGAAGACCGTCGAACGGCTTCGCAAGAAGGGACATGAGGTGCTTGCCGCTTCTCCGAATTCGGGTGTGAATACCGTGACGGGAGAAGGCCTTGCCGGCGCATTGGCGGGTGCGGAGGTTGTGATCGATCTGGCGAACTCGCCGTCCTTCGAAGAAAAGGCCGCCATGGATTTCTTTGAAGCGGCCGGTCGCAATCTTTTTGCGGCAGAAAAGACCGCGGGTGTTCGTCACCACGTCGCTCTGTCGGTCGTCGGCACCGACCGCATGCAGGAGATGGGATATTTTCGCGCCAAGCTGCTCCAGGAAGAACATATCCGCAAGTCGGGCGTTCCATACACGATCGTGCATGCAACCCAGTTCTTCGAGTTCGTCGGCGCCATCGCCCAATCCGCAACTGAAGGTACGACGGTTCGCGTGCCGACCGGTGCATTCCAGCCGATCGCGGCAGACAATGTCGCTGATGCCATGGCTGATGCCGCTCTCGCCGCGCCGGTGAACGGTGTGATCGAGATCGCCGGCCCGGAGCGTGCGCCGATGAACGAGTTCATCGCGCGTTATCTCAAGGCCACCAGCGATCCGCGCAGCATCGTCGCCGACCCGCGTGCCCGTTATTTCGAGGTTTCCATTGACGACCGGACACTGGTTCCGGATGACGGCGCCCGCCTCGGAGCTATCCGCTTCGAAGACTGGCTGGCGCTCTCCGCCGCCCAGAAAAAATAAGCGGTTTGCGCTGACAAAACCCTTTCGGCTTCGCCGGTCTTTCGGGACCGCGGGCCTCCATTTCCAGGAGTTGAAAAATGATCAGAACACTTCTCTGCGCAACGGCGCTCGTCCTTGCCTCCGTGGCTGCGGCCACGGCGCATGACACCAATAGCGGTGAAAACGTAAAGGTGGTTTACGACCAGCCGCTGCCGAATGTGCCGGGCAAAAGCTTAAAGGGCGTGCTCGTCGAATACGCCCCGGGTGGTACGTCGCCGGCCCATACACATCCCAATTCCGCATTCATCTACGCGACTGTTCTTGAGGGTGCGATCACCAGCCAGGTCAATAATGGGCCGGTGACCGTCTATCACGCCGGCGAGAATTTTTCCGAGTATCCGGGCGATCATCATGCCGTCAGCGAAAATGCAAGCAAGACGGAGCGCGCGCGCCTGCTCGCCGTGTTCGTGGTCGATACCAACGAAACCAATCTGACGGTCTACGAAAAATAAGCTGACTGCGAAGAGTGCGATCCTCGCCGCACTTTCACGGTGGGGTGGCGCCGGTAAGCGGCGCCACCCCGTTCCTGTCACAGTCAAATTGATGGTCCAGGCTGCGCCAGTGCGCGCCGTCAGGAGGAATTCATGCGCATCGAAAAACTCTATCCCATGACGTCGGCGCGCCTGATGGTGATCGATGTCGCCGCCACGTTGCAGGTAGCGGCCCTGACGCTTTCCAACCCGGGGATCGGGCTTGCCGTCGTTCGCGGACAAGGCGGCAAGGCTGCGGGTGTGCTCAGCAAGTCCGATCTCATCCGGCATCTGACGGATGGAGAGCAGGAGGCGAGCGTTGAATCTCTGATGAGCCGAAACATTGTTTCCTGCAGCCCGGCAGACGAATTGCAGACGGCATGGCAGGTGATGGTGGACAATCGTGTCCAGAACATGCCGGTGCTCGATGCGGATGCAAGGCCTCTCGGCGTCCTCGATATGCGCGATGCCCTGAAAGTGCTCTTCGAACAGGAGCAACTGCAGGAGCACATGCTGGCGAATTATATCGCCGGCATCGGTTATTGACCACCGGAGATCGGGAGGATCACGATGCTGCAGGCATATATGGGTGAAATTGCCGCTTCGTCACTGGCATGGCTGATCATTCTCGGTCTTGCCGGAATGGCGGTGTGGAAGCGCATCGGTCCGCGGCGTTCCAATCTCCGGCTCGTGGTGCAGATCGCCTTTTTCGGGGCGATGACCTTCGTTCTCGTTCTTGGAAAAATTCCGCTTGGTCCACCGAAAGACCTGTGGACCGGCGATGAGCATGCCGTTTTTATTGTCTTTGCCCAATTGTTGTGGTGGCTTCATCTCTCCTGGGCGGTTATCGGCTTCGTGCGGATCTATCTGGTACTGGAGGGCAGGCCGCGCGAGGCGCGTCTGTTGCAGGATATCGTCGTTGGCGTCGTTTATGTGTGCGTCGCGCTGTCGGCCCTTGCTTTCGTGTTCGGTGTTCCGGTTGGGACGCTGGTCGCAACATCAGGCGTCATCGCCATTGCCCTCGGCCTTGCCCTGCAGAACACGCTGGGCGATGTCTTTTCCGGCGTTGCTCTCAACCTTGGCCACACCTATGCGCTGGGTGACTGGATTCTTCTTGAAGATGGTACGGAAGGCCGGGTCATTGCGAGCACATGGCGTTCCACGCAGATCCTGACGGGTGCGAACAATATCGTTGTTCTGCCCAACAGTGTTCTTGCCAAGCTGAAGCTGACCAATGTCAGCCGGCCCGATGAAACGCATCTTCTCAAGATGACGGTGCGGCTGGTACCGACACATGCTCCATCCATGATCGAGGAGGCCATGACCACGGTTCTGGCCGGTTGCAATTCAATCCTGAGGGAACCGCCGCCACTGGTTTCGATGAGCGGTCTGGACGCCACCGCCCTGGAAATCCATCTGTTTTTCCGGGTGAGCAATCCGATGCTGCGGATAAAGGCACAGAACGAGGTGATCGACCGGTTCTATCGCCATTGCCGATCGATCGGGTTGCAGCTCGCGATGCCGCCTTCGGCAACAGCCGTCATGAACGGTGTTGCGTCTGCCGAGATTTCCCGGCGGGCTGAAGCCACCTTGCAGGAGGTCATAGACGAAAATCCGATCCTCTCCAGACTGACCAGGGCTGAAAGAGAAAAGCTGGCGCAGTCGGGCAGCGAACGTGAGTATCGCCAAGGTGAAGTCATCGTCGCCCACGGAGAGGCTTTGCCCTCGATGATGATCATCCGCACCGGTGTCGTCTCGATGCAACACGGCGAACAGGAAAAAAGACGCCTCTCGCCGGGGGATTTCTTTGGCGAAACCGGGCTCCTTGCGGGAATGGGCGAAGCCTATACGCTGCAGGCACTGACGCGGGTGACCGCTTACGAAATCGACCAGAAAAGCTTCGCGCGGCTGATCGCCGACCGCCCGGCGATCGCCGAGGAGGTTGCGACGATGCTGTCGGCAAGTTCCGGTGACGTCAGCCAGCTGCCGCTCTCGCCGGCTAAACACGAACGCAATGCCTCCGCTATCCTGAAGTCGATCCGGACGATCTTCAGCACCTGAATAGCAGGATGATCGCTGCCGGGAAATGTGCCGGCGAAGAACGCCAGCGCGCGTGGTCCTGCCCATACCGGCCATGGGCCCACAGGGCTGACGATTACCCTCTAAATCCTTGCCCTATCCTTCGGAACAGGTGTTCTTGTCGCAAGCTCCGGTATACCGTTCTCACCAGATGGCTGTGCTGCGGTCCCGGTTCAACGCGCATCACGGCGATCTCAAACATGATGGGATCGGGTTGAGGCATGTCGAGGTCCGCGGAAAAGTCAGGGATGGATGGAGCGGGATCGGCAAGGCCACCCGATATCGATGCCATTGAGGCAGCGAAGGTCGTCGAGCGCATTATCGGCAATGGCTGGGCGGCCGATACCGACGGCAATTTCACCTATGTGACGCCGGCCGCGCTCGCCTTTTTCGGCATAAGCCTTGAAAGTCTCAATTCACAATCGGGCGAAAGCGCGTTCGGCTGGAAGCGGGTCATTCACCCGGAAGATTACGAGTCGGCCGCCGCTGCCTGGCGCCGGTCCCTGCGGACGGGCGAGCCTTACAATGTCGAGCACCGCATGTTGCGCACGACGGGTGTCTATGGCTGGGCGCGAAGCACCGGTCAGCCGATACGCGACGGGAATGGCGCGATCCTGGGATGGTACGGTACGGTGATCGACATCGTCCTGCCGTCGCGGGAGGACAATCGCGACGATCCGTCCGCTGGTCGATCTCCGCAGGATATTCTCCAGTCGATGGACACCATCCATCCGCATGACCGGGCGGCTGTCGAGCAGGCGGCGGCACGGGCCTTCTTTCACGGCATCCCGCAGATCAGCCGCTACCGCCAGCTTCAGGCGGATGGCAGCTACCGCCAGGTCGAATTCCGGCTCGAGCCGGAAAACGGCGTCAGTGCCGAGGTCGATCCGGCAATGATGCGGCAGGGCGATCCATGGATAAGGGCCAGTTCTTTCGGTGAGATGCGCAATGCGGTCCAGGCCGCTCTTGCCATCGAGAAACTCTATGGCGACGCCTGGGCGATCGATGCGATCGGGCAATTTACCTATGCAACGCCTGCTTCGCAGAATTCGGTCACGAGGGCGCTTGATGACCTCAACGCTCTGCTGGACGACAAGCCGTTTCTCGATGGCGGCAGGCAGGGCTGGCAGCGCGGCATCCACCCCGACGACAGCGACAGGGCGGCGGAAACATTGCGCCGCTGCCTGAGGACGGGGGAACACTGGAACTGCGAATACAGGGCTCTGCGCGCTGGTGGCAGCTACGTCTGGCACCGGGCTGCGGCGCGCCCGACGCGTGACGAGCAGGGACGCATCACGGGTTGGTATGGAACCGCGTTGGATATCGAAGTCTACAAGAGAACGGAAACCGCCCTTCGCGAACGCGAACGGCAGCTGCAGCAGCTTATCGACACCGTACCGGCGCTGATCTGGAGCACGATGGCGGATGGAGCGCCGGCCTATGTCAACAGGCAGTTCACGGAAGTGACCGGCGCCACGCTCGAAGATATGACGGCGCCAAATGGATCGCCATCGCTCGGCGTCGTTCATCCGGAGGACCGGGCGGCGGCGCGTGAGGCGTTTCTGCTGTCCGTGGAGGCCGGCATCCCCTATCTTCAGCGATACCGCCAGCTGCGGGCGGGCGGCAACTATCGCTGGACGGAAACCCGCGCGGAACCATTGCGCGATGAGACAGGCACGATCATCCACTGGTATGGCGTCAGTTCCGACATTCATGACCTCATCACGACGCAGGAAGCGCTGCGTGAAAGCGAACAGCACCTTCAGCAGCTCGTCGAAACCTTGCCCGCGCTGATCTATTGTGCCCTGCCTGATGGGAAACCGATCTATCGTAGCCAGCGTCTCCGCCAGTATCTGGGTTTCAACCTTGAAGATACTGACGGTTTCGGAAAATCCCGACTGGATGGCACGCTCGAGGCGGTCATCCATCCCGATGATCTCGCGATGGTGAAAGAGCGCTATGCCCACTCGCTGGCGACGGGTGAACCCTATCTGCTGCGACACCGGCTGCGGCGCTTCGATGGCGTGTACCGCTGGGTGGAGACCCGCGCCTCGGCAATGCGCACTGGCGAGGGTGAGATTGCGCAGTGGAACGGCATCTGCCTCGATATCGAGGATCAGGTGCAGGCGCAGGAGGAGCTGAGCCGGGCCAAGGAAAACCTTGCGCGTTCCAGTCAGGCGGCCAGCCTTGCGGAATTGTCGGCCTCCATCGCGCATGAGGTGAACCAGCCGCTTTCAGCGGTGATGAATTATTCCAGCGCCTGCCAGCGCTGGCTCACGGCCGAACCGCCAAATATCGAACGGGCGCAGAAAACGCTGGAACGCATTGTCCAGAGCGCCAGCTCCGCGGCCGATGTGGTGAGCCGTATTCGAGCCCTTTTTCGGCAATCGACGGATAAGCGGGACAGTACCGAGCTTGGCGCCGTTGTCCGGCAAGCCCGCGACCTGCTCGCGGAGGAGGCGGGCCGGCGGCGCATCAGGATGATTGTCGAAGGGGAAAGCGGTCTCTCGCTCGTGCCGTTCGACAGGGTTCAGATCCAGCAGGTATTGGTCAATCTCCTGCGCAACGGCATGGATGCCATGGCTTCCGTTTCGAACGAACGTGTTCTGCAGGTCCGTGCTTTCCGGGCGGGTGACATGGTGCAAATAGAAGTGTCTGACCGGGGGAGGGGTGTCCAGTTTCCCGAAAGGATTTTCGAGCCCTTTTTCACCACCAAGGATCAGGGGATGGGCATGGGCCTTGCAATCTGCCGCTCGATCATCGAGGCGCATGAGGGGCAATTATGGGCGGAAAGGAACGAACCGCATGGCTCGAAATTCGTTTTCACTCTGCCGCTCGACATAGCAAGGATGCCATGATCGGTAGCCGGTTCGAAGGGGAAACGGTATGAACAGGCCTGTGGTGGCGATCGTTGACGACGACCCGAGGGTGCTTGCTTCATTGGTGGAACTGCTTGAATCCGCAGGATACGGGACTCGGAGCTTTCTCTCGGGGGAGGCGCTGCTCGCCTTCGGGCTTCAGGGTGTCGATGTGCTGATCACCGATATCGGCATGCCCGGTGCCGACGGGTTCGAGCTGCGCGATATTGTACGGCAGGCGAACCCGGAACTACCCGTCTTCCTGATGAGCGGTCGGCACGAAATCGCCGACCAGAGCCGAGGCATTGGCGGCTTTCTTCGCAAACCTTTCGACGGACATGCCCTGCTTGCGGCCGTTTGCGACGCCCTGGCTACCGGGCGGGACCGAGCCTAATCCGATTTTGCCGCAGCTTCGTCCTGCCCCGACATCATGATTGCCGCCGCCGGTGGGATGGTGTGGAGCGCCGGCTGCTGGCCTTGAAAGGCAATCGCGCCGAACGAGGCCTCTGCCTTGATGACAGGTGACCACGACGTGTCTCAAGATCATTTTCGAAAAGTCAGGGTGGCCATGGCTCAACGCTCGGTCTCGTAAACGAACGGAACAGTCAACCCTGTGCCTGGGGGTAGTCCTCCCCCTTCCTCAGCTCAATCGACCGTCAAAACGCATCTCCATACACTGCACCGCATGGTTCGTGCCCCCACGTTCCAACCCCGCGCAGAACAGGAGCGCATCATGACGCAGACAGAAGCAAATTCCCGCAGGACGGGTCAGCAGGAGACAGATATGAGCTTGGGCAACACCTCACATACCGGCAGACCGGCGCCCGAGGAACTGGTCCCGTCGCGCTATGCGGTGAAGATCGGCGAGATCGAAGTGCTTGTCATCAGCGACGGCGTACTGCCGCTTCCAACCAAGATGCTGGGACACAATGTCGACGCCGCAGAGCGCGCCGTCTGGCTGGACAATATGTTCCTGCCGCAGGAAGCTTTCGACTGGGCGCTGAACGCGGTCGTGGTGCGCAGCGGCGCACAGGTCATCCTCATCGATGCCGGTCTCGGCCTGGATCCGGAATTGAACCTGCCGCGGGCCGGGCAGCTGGTCAAGCGACTGGAGAGCGCCGGCATCGATCTCGGATCGGTGACCGACGTCGTGCTGACCCACATGCATATGGACCATGTTGGCGGGCTGCTGGTTGACGGCGTGAAGGAACGGCTGCGACCGGATCTCCGCATCCACGTTGCCGCCGCGGAAGTCAAATTCTGGGAGGCACCCGATTTCACACATGTGAATATGCCTGCCGGCTTCCCGGATGCACTTCGTGCAACCGCCAAACGTTTCGCCCAGGAATATCGGGACCAGCTGCGGCTGTTTGATGACGAATACCAGGTGGCTCCCGGTGTCGTCGTCTCGCGCACGGGCGGCCACACGCCCGGGCATAGCGTGGTCCGTGTCGCCTCCGGCAAGGACCGTCTGATGTTTGCGGGCGATGCCGTGTTCGCGGTCGGTTTCGAGCATCCCGACTGGTTCAATGGCTTCGAGCACGACCCGGAAGAGGCCGCTCGCGTCCGCGTCCGGCTCTTGCGGGAACTCGCGGCGACAGGGGAGTTGCTGGTCGCCACCCATATGCCATTCCCTTCGGTCGGCCATGTCGCCGTTGACGGCGATGCCTTTCGTTGGGTGCCGGTTTTCTGGGACTACTGACGGCCTGTTAATCTAAGGGGCGACCAAGTGACCGCATGCGACCGGGCCGCCGGCAGATCGCATGCGGTTTTTCGCGTTGCCGGTGTTTTGGCCCAATGCACGGAGAGGGTAGCAGCCAATCTTCTGTGCCGGCGCAGACCTTGGGTTTCTGCAACTTAAACAATAGGCGACAAAGGCGGCAGAATTTGATAAATTACAAGTCTGCCGGTTGCGGTTTGACGCACGGATAAAGGTCACCGGGCGTTCCTGTGCCGCCAGCCGGATCATGGCGCAGGAGGAGAAGTGCTATGACGGCATTCCATGTCATGGCCGGTGCGAGCGGAGAATTTACTCGCCCGGAAGTCCGCAAGATTGGCGTTGCAGATATTGTCGATGCGTTGCGGTTGGGACTTGATGACTTCAAGGAGAAGCCGTCCCACTATGTCTTTCTCTGTCTTATGTATCCGATCGCCGGTGTTTTTCTGGTGATGTGGAGCTCTGGAGCAAATCTGCTGCCGCTGATTTATCCGCTGATGTCGGGTTTTGCGCTGATCGGGCCGATCGCGGCCATCGGTCTTTACGAGATCAGCCGGCGGCGCGAGCAGGGGCTGGATAGCTCTTGGCGCCACGCGCTGGAGGTTCGTCACTCTCCGGCCATGCCGTCGATCATTGCGGTCGCCGTCATGCTGCTTGCGCTTTTCGTGGTGTGGCTGATTGTTGCGCAAAGCATCTATACCGCGACTTTCGATGCGGCTGGTCCCGCCTCGCTCTCGACATTTGTGTCGGATGTGATGACCACTTCGCAGGGTCTTTCCCTCATCATCTGGGGCAATCTGGCCGGTTTCGTGTTCGCGGTCATCGTGCTGGCGACAACGGTAGTGACGTTCCCGCTGCTGCTTGACCGGGATGTCGGTGCAGTCGCAGCGGTGGATGCGAGCATACGCGCCACCCTTGCCAATCCGGTTCCGGTGGCACTTTGGGGCCTGATCGTCGCAGCACTGCTTTTCGTGGGCACGATTCCAGCCTTTGTCGGCCTTGCGGTCGTCATGCCCATCCTCGGACATTCGACCTGGCACCTCTATCGAAAATTGATCGTTCCAGGTTATCCAGGCCATAGGCCTTGAATTCATAAAGGAAATCTATCCGTAGATCATCCTCCTTGCCGTTACGGTCCCCACTCAAAGGGAGCCGTCACGGTCGGGATGGCCATGAAGAGTGCGAGGATGTCATGTGGTATCGTTTTCTTCCGATCTGTCTGCTTTTCGCCATTGCTTTCCCGATCGAGGTCGGCGCACAGGAGGGCGATCCTGCCGCCGGGGCCACCGTTTTCAAAAAATGCGGCATCTGCCATGTCGCTGAAACGGACCAGAACAAGGTCGGCCCCTCGCTGAACGGCCTGTTCGGCAGAACTGCCGGCACCCACCCGAACTTCGCCTATTCGCAGGCGATGCAGGATGTGGGAAAGGCTGGTCTGGTCTGGAACGAGACGTCGCTGCGTGATTATCTGCACGACCCCAAGGCGAAGGTGAAGGGCACGAAAATGGCTTTTGTCGGACTGAAGGACGACACCGACATTACCAATCTGATCGCCTATCTGAAGCAATATTCGAAGTAGCGGGATAAAATGGGCAGGACGAGCCGCTGCCTACCGCAATTGCCCGTCTGGCCAGTTAATGAGATAATGCTAATATACTTCGCGACAGGCTCGTGGAGATATTCGCGGCCGGGTCAGGGAGGAGACGATGGCTGTCGTTGTGGTTCTCGTTCTGCTGGTGGTGGGATCGATCGCATTCCACCTGCTGAGCCCCTGGTGGTGGACGCCGATCGCCTCCAACTGGAGCTATATCGACAATACGATCATCATCACTTTCTGGATCACCGGCTTTGTTTTCTCCGCCATCGTCCTGTTCGTAGCCTATTGCGTGTTTCGCTTCAGGCACCGCGCCGGAAACCGGGCGGCATACCAACCGGAGAACAGGCGACTGGAAGCATGGCTCGCGGGCGGCACCGGGGTCGGGGTGGCCGCAATGCTTCTGCCTGGCCTTTTCGTGTGGAACCAGTTCGTAACGGTGCCTGATGGTGCCAGCGAGGTGGAAGTTGTCGGCCAGCAATGGCAATGGAGTTTCCGGCTGCCAGGCGCGGACGGTCGGCTCGGGCGGGCGGATACGCGGGCGATCACGTCGGAAAATCCGCTCGGTTTGAACAAAAACGATCCCGCCGGAATGGACGATGTCATCGTTGAAGGCGGTGAGTTGCATTTGCCCGTCGGCAGGCCGGTGAAAATGCTGCTGCGGGCGATTGATGTCGTCCATGATTTTTACGTGCCGGAGTTCCGGGCCAAGATGGACATGATCCCCGGTTCGGTCACCTATTATTGGTTCACCCCCACACGGACGGGAACCTTTGAGGTTCTCTGCGTGGAATTGTGCGGCGTCGGACATCCGCAGATGCGTGGCACCGTCATCGTAGATACCGAGGTCGACTATCAGGCCTGGCTGGAGCAGCAGCCGACTTTTTCGAAATTGCTGGCCTCGGTGGAAATACCGGCGGCGAGATGAGCACCATGCATATCGGAAGGAAAAAGCCGTATCGGAGGGAATAGGGAGGATGGAATATGGTCGAGACTGGTTCCGTTGCCGGGCAGGTCATCGAGCCCGCTGAAGTCGAGGACGTCGAGCTTTATCACCCGAAAAGCTGGTGGACGAAATATGTCTTCAGCCAGGATGCCAAGATCATCGCCATTCAATATTTCCTGACGGCGACGGCAATTGGCCTGGTGGCGCTGGTGCTGTCTTGGCTGATGCGGCTGCAGCTCGGCTTTCCCGGCTATTTCTCCTTCATCGACGCGGAGCATTATTATCAGTTCATCACCATGCACGGCATGATCATGGTGATCTACCTGCTCACCGCGCTCTTTCTCGGCGGTTTCGGCAATTACCTGATCCCGCTGATGCTCGGCGCCCGCGACATGGTCTTTCCTTATGCGAACATGCTGAGCTACTGGCTCTATCTCTGCGCAGTCCTCGTGCTGGTTGCCGGTTTCTTCGCGCCCGGTGGGCCGACGGGGGCCGGCTGGACGCTTTATCCGCCGCAGTCGCTCCTGTCGGGAACGCCCGGCGGGCGCGACTGGGGCATCATCCTGATGCTGTCTTCCTTGATCCTGTTCATCATCGGCTTCACGCTGGGCGGGCTGAATTACGTCGTCACCGTGTTGCAGGGCCGCACGCGCGGCATGACGCTGATGCGTATGCCGCTCACGATCTGGGGCATTTTCACGGCGACCGCCATGGCGCTGCTCGCCTTTCCCGCACTCCTCGTCGCCGCCGTCATGATGTTGTTCGACCGGCTGCTCGGCACCAGCTTCTTCATGCCCTCCATCGTCGAGATGGGCGAACAGTTAAAGCAGGGCGGCGGCAGCCCCATCCTGTTCCAGCACCTGTTCTGGTTCTTCGGCCATCCGGAAGTCTATATCGTCGCGCTTCCGGCGTTCGGCATTGTCTCGGACCTCATAAGCACCCATGCGCGCAAGAATATCTTCGGTTACCGGATGATGGTCTGGGCGATTGTCATCATCGCGGCGCTGAGCTTCGTCGTCTGGGCGCATCACATGTATGTCAGCGGCATGAACCCGAATTTCGGCTTCTTTTTCGCAACCACGACGCTGATCATCGCCGTCCCGACGGCGATCAAGGTCTATAATTGGGTGCTGACGCTGTGGCGCGGCGATATCCATCTGAACCTGCCGATGCTGTTTGCGCTCGCCTTCATCGTCACCTTCATCAATGGCGGCTTGACCGGTCTCTTCCTCGGAAACGTCGTTGTCGACGTGCCGCTTTCCGATACCATGTTCGTCGTCGCCCATTTTCATATGGTGATGGGGGTCGCGCCGATCATGGTGATCTTCGGGGCGATCCACCATTGGTATCCGAAAGTCACGGGCCGGATGCTGAATACGGCGATGGGGCATATCCATTTCTGGATCACCTTTCTCGGCGCCTATGCCATCTTTTTCCCGATGCATTATCTCGGGCTGATGGGCGTGCCGCGCCGCTATTACGAGCTGGGCGAAACCGCTTTCATTCCACCATCTGCGCATACCCTGAACATGTTCATTTCCGTTGCAGCACTCATCGTCGGCGCAGCGCAGCTGTTGTTCCTGTTCAATCTCGCCTGGAGCCTGCGCTCAGGCAAACCGGCGGGCGGCAATCCATGGCGGGCAACGACGCTGGAATGGCAGACGCCGCAGACCCCGCCCGTCCACGGAAACTGGGGCAGGGACCTGCCTGTCGTTTATCGCTGGCCCTATGATTACAGCGTGCCCGGCGCGGATGAGGACTTCCTGCCGCAAAACCAGCCGGTGGCAACCGGGCCGTCCGCGAGGGCCTCGCCATGATCGCCATTCTCATTTTCATGTCAGGGATCGCCGGCATCATCGGCTGGTGGATGGCAGGACAGCGGTTGACCTCCAAACCCTGGCTGGAGGCGGGATCGGCAGGCGATACGCCGCAGCTGCAGGGATCGCCTGTTGTGATCGCCAAGCTCGGGCTCGGCGTTTTTCTGGGTGTCGTCGGTGCGTTATTCGCGCTGCTCATCAGCGCCTATCTCGGCCGCATGGGCGGCGCAGACTGGTGGGGTATCCCGATCCCCGGACTGTTATGGGCAAACACCGCCGCTCTTGCCGCCAGTAGTCTGGCGTTGCAATGGGCTAAGACCGGAGCCGGTGCCATTCACCGCGACAGGCTGAACGCGGCGCTTGCGATGGCTTTCGTCACGGGCCTTCTCTTCGTCGCCGGACAGTTCATGGCCTGGCGGCAACTGACCTCCGCAGGTTACGTACTGGCGGATAATCCATCAAATAGCTTCTTCTACATGATAACGGGGCTCCATGGCCTGCATATAGTGGGTGGGCTTTTCGTGCTTGGACGCGTCGCGATCCGTGCCCGGGTCGCGCCCCTATCGGCACGGATACGCCTCAGCGTGGAGCTGTGCGCCATCTACTGGCATTTCATGCTGGTCGTCTGGCTCATCCTTTTTGCGCTTTTCACCGGCTGGGCGAACAGTTTCGTCGATCTCTGCCGTCAACTGGTCAGTTAAGGAGCCGATCATGACCGTATCCGTGGAAAGACCAGCAAGCGATCCGCATCTGCGGCCCACGGGACTGCGCGGCGTCGCCGCCGATCTGTCGTCGGACCAGCGGGCGTTCAAGAACGTCTCCTGGGGCAAGGCGATGATGTGGATCTTCATCCTGAGCGATATCTTCATTTTCGGCTGCTTTCTGCTGGCCTATATGGCGGCACGCATGTCGACCACCGTCACCTGGCCCAATCCGAGCGAGGTTTTCGCCCTGACGATCGGCGGCAGGGAGATTCCGCTGATCCTGATCGCCATCATGACCTTCGTCCTCATCAGCAGCAGCGGCACGATGGCCATGGCCGTCAACTTCGGATACCGCCGCGATCGCCGCAAAACCGCGGCGCTGATGGTCGTCACGGCCGCACTCGGTGCGACATTTGTCGGAATGCAGGCCTTCGAATGGAGCAAGCTGATCGCAGAGGGCGTGCACCCTGGGAAAACCCGTGGGGTGCGGCGCAATTCGGCTCGTCCTTTTTCATGATCACCGGCTTTCACGGCACCCATGTCTCGATTGGCGTGCTGTTCCTCCTCATCATCGCGCGAAAGGTATGGCGGGGAGATTTCGATGAGGGAAGGCGCGGATTTTTCACCAGCCGCAAGGGGCACTACGAGGTCGTCGAGATCATGGGGCTCTATTGGCACTTCGTGGATCTGGTGTGGGTCTTCATCTTTGCATTCTTTTATCTGTGGTGAGTGAGGATGGCATCATGGCGGAGCAACAGACACAACAGGGACAGCAGCATCCGATCAGGCTTTATATGGTGGCCTGGGGACTGCTTTTCGTCCTCAGCACCTTCTCCTACCTGGTCGATTATCTCGGCATTCAGAGCTATCCCCGATGGTCGCTGATCATCCTGTTCATGCTGCTGAAGGCGGGGCTCATCATCGCGATCTTCATGCATCTGGCCTGGGAAAGGCTGGTCCTGATCTATGCCATCCTGCTTCCCCCGGTCCTCGTGCTCGTCTTCGCCGCCTTGATGGCCTCGGAATCGAGCTATACCGTCCTTACCCGGCTGACCTTCATGGGCACCGGTTCGTAGAACCCGGCCACTCAGGACTGGGGAAGCAGCACGCCGACGGCGAATTCCTCATCGGTTGCCGTGTGGCCCGCCTGGGTCTTGCGATATTCGCTGGGAGTAAAACCGCGCTCGGTCCGCAGTGTGCGGGAAAGATGCGGCGCGTCGCAGAAACCGGTGGCGAGAGCGATCTGGGTGATCGGATCATGCGTCGTGCGCAGCAGTGACAGGGCACGGTCCAGCCGCAGTTCGAGATAGACCTTTGATGGTGTCGCCTTCAGGTCATTGAGAAAACGACGTTCGAGGCTGCGGCGGCCGAGGCCAAGGTCATGGGCCAGTTCCAGCACGGTCCTCGGAACCTCGATATTCTGCTGCATCCGCAGGATCGCCTTCTTGACCAGCGGGTCATTGGCCTTGCGCGCGCTCTGCTGGCCGGGCTGAGGCTTTTCACCGCTCAGAGCGCTGTCGATCATCATGATGTTGAGGCTTTTGATGGCGGCGGACTGGCCGACATGGCGCTCGACAAGGAAGGCGGCCAGATGCGCGGCGCCATGGCCACCGGAACAGGTCAACCGGTCGCGGTCGATGACGAAAATCTGGTCGGAGACCATTTGCACGGTGTCGAAACGGTCCAGAAAATCCTGGCGATGGAACCAGCTAACACAGCAGCGATAGCCGTCGAGCAGACCCGCTTCGTGCAGAATGAAGACGCCGGTGCAGAGCCCGACAATGGGAATGCCCGCCGCGGCGCGATCCTTCAGGAAACGCAGCGCTTCCGGCGGCAGGGCACTATGGTCGCTGATCAACCCGCCGACAACGACAATATAATCGTAGTGCCCGGCATCGATCAGCCGTGTATCGGGCTGCACCTTCACGCCGCAACTCGATTGCACGTTTGCGAGTGTTGCCGAGAGCACCGACCATTCGCACAGGATCGGCCGGGAGCGGTCCGCCTCGTCGGCGGCAAGGCGCAGTACATCGACGAAATTCGCGAAGGCCGACAGCGTGAAGCGGTCAGCAAGCAGGAAGGCGACGCTGAGGCGTTTTCTGGTTCGATGTGAGGTCATGGCGCAAATATTCATGCAAACAGACGCGATTGTCCAGCCGGGGTGCGACAAATGCTCTTAGCTTTTATGACACGAGATTTTCCAACCATCGGGTCCGCTCATGACGCGTTTTAATGCTTTCAATCTTTTGAAGAACGCCCTGACCGGCCACAAGAACTGGGACGAGCAATGGCCCGATAGCCAGCCGAAAGCCGAATATGACGTGGTCATCGTCGGCGCCGGCGGCCATGGTCTGGGTGCGGCCTATTATCTGGCCAGCCAACACGGTATCACCAATGTCGCCGTCATCGACAAGGGCTGGCTCGGCGGCGGCAATACCGGCCGCAACACGACGATCATCCGCTCCAACTATCTCTACGACGAGAGTGCCCGTCTTTATGACCACGCCGTCGATCTGTGGGAAAATCTCAGCCAGGAACTGAACTACAACGTCATGTACTCCCGGCGCGGCGTGCTGATGCTGGCGCATAATGTGCACGACGTGCAGAGCTTCAAGCGCCATATCCATTCCAACCGCCTGAACGGCGTCGACAATCGCTGGCTCACCCCACAAGAATGCAAGGACTATTGCCCGCCCTTGAGCCTTGCGCCTGGCGCCCGTTACCCTGTCATGGGCGGCGCATTGCAGGAACGTGCGGGCACGGCGCGCCACGATGCGGTCGCCTGGGGTTATGCGCGCGGCGCCGCTGCCCGTGGTGTCGATATCATCCAGAACTGCCCGGTCACCGCCATTCGCCGTAATGCCGATGGTTCCGTGGCAGGTGTCGAAACGGCGCGCGGCTTCATCAAGGCGAAGAAGGTCGCGGTCTCCGCCGCTGGTCACACATCTGTCGTCATGGATACGGCCGGCGTCCGTCTGCCGCTCGAAAGCTATCCGCTGCAGGCGTTGGTGTCGGAGCCGATCAAGCCGATCTTCCCCTGCGTCGTCATGTCGAATGCGGTTCACGCCTATATCAGCCAGTCCGACAAGGGCGAACTGGTGATCGGTTCGGGCACGGACCAATATACCTCCTATTCGCAGCGCGGCGGCCTGCCGCTGATCGAACATACGATCGCGGCCATCGTCGAGATTTTCCCGATCTTCAACCGCATGCGGATGCTGCGTAAATGGGGCGGCATCGTTGATGTCACGCCGGATCGTTCGGCTATTCTCGGCAAGACGCCGGTCGACGGGCTTTACGTCAATTGCGGCTGGGGCACGGGCGGCTTCAAGGCCACGCCGGGCGCGGCACACACCTTCGCCTGGACCATCGCCAAAAACGAACCGCACCCGATCAACGCGCCGTTCACGCTGGAACGCTTCCGCTCCGGCCGCCTGATCGACGAGGCCGCCGCCGCCGCCGTGGCGCATTGAGGAGCTGACCCCATGCTTTTGATCCGCTGCCCCTATTGCAACGAAACGCTGCCCGAAGCCGAATTCACCTATGCCGGACAGGCTCATGTCGTCCGCGCCGCCGAGCCGTCTTCGCAGACCGATGAACAATGGGAGGAATTCCTGTTCATCCGCGAAAACGTCAAAGGTCCGCATTTCGAGCGCTGGCGGCACCTGCATGGTTGCGGTCGCTTCTTCAACGCCGTGCGCGATACGGTGAGCGACCGTTTCCTCACGACCTATCGCGCGGGGGAGCCGCGCCCTGAACTGTCTTCCCTGACACGCGCACCAGCAAGCTCCGAGGTGTCGAAATGAACTCCTATCGCGTTTCCGGCCGTGGCCGGGTGGATGCTTCCCGCTCCGTGAGCTTCACCTTCGACGGCAAGACCTATCGCGGCGTCAAGGGCGACACCGTCGCTTCCGCGCTTCTTGCCAATGGCGTACATCTGATGGGCCGCTCGTTCAAATACCACCGCCCGCGCGGCCCGGTGGCGGCGGGTTCCGAAGAGCCGAATGCGCTGATCGGCACCCGCCGCAGCGCCGGCCGATTCGAGCCGAATACCCGCGCCACGGTGCAGGAAATCTGGAACGGGCTGGAAACCACCTCGCAGAACAAATATCCGAGCCTGAAATTCGATATCGGCGCCGTCAACGACATGGCCTATATGCTGTTTTCGGCCGGTTTCTACTACAAGACCTTCATGTGGCCGACGAGCTTCTGGAACAAGGTCTATGAGCCTTTTATCCGCGCGGCCGCAGGTCTAGGCGTGTCTCCGACAGAAGAAGACCCCGATACCTATGCCTCGCGCAACCTGCATTGCGACGTGCTGATCGTCGGTGCCGGTCCCGCGGGTCTTGCAGCCGCGCGCGCGGCGGCGGTCGATGGCCTCAAAGTCGTGCTGGTCGATGAAAATGCAGAAGCCGGCGGCACGCTGCTGTCCGAACCCCAGGCAAAGATCGACGGCAAGCCCGCATGGACTTGGCTTGCGGATGAATTGAAGACGCTGAAGGATCAGGGCGTCAAGGTGATGACGCGCACGACGGCGATTGCCTATTATCACCAGAACATGATCGGCCTTTGCGAAAAGCTGACCGACCATCTCGAAACCGTGCCGAAGGATACGCCGCGCGAGCGCCTGTGGCGCGTTCGGGCGCGTCAGGTGGTGCTGGCGCAGGGCGCACTGGAAAAACCGCTGGTTTTCCACGGCAATGACCGGCCGGGCGTGATGCTTGCAGGTGCGGCCCAGACCTATCTCAACCGCTATGGTGTCAAGGTCGGCAACCGCCCGGTGATCGTGACGAGCCATGACAGCGCCTGGTATGCCGCTTTCGATCTTCAAGGCGCCGGCGCGCGTGTTCAGGCGATTGTCGATACCCGTGCCAGGGTGCGCGAGGAACTGGTGAATGAGGCGCGTGCGCTCGGCATTCCGGTCAAGCTGTCGCATACCGTCACGGCGACGTCGGGACGGCTGCGCGTCAAGTCGGCTCGCGTCAATCCGGTGAATGGTTCCACCGTCGCTGCGGGACAGGAGATCGCCTGCGACGCGGTGCTGATGTCGGGCGGCTGGACACCGTCGCTGCATCTCTTTTCCCACACGCAGGGCAAGCTTGCCTGGGACGACGAGCGGACGACCTTCCTGCCCGCCCTCACGAATGAGGATTGCTTGATTGCCGGCGCCGGGCGCGGGCTCTGGGGCCTCGCGGCCGCGCTGAAGGATGGCGCAGAACGGGGCCGCGAAGTCGTCGCGGCACTCGGCAAGACCGCTAACGCTTCCAGCCATGCGGTGGATCATGATCGCACCGGCAGCGGCGTCTCGCATACGGAGCTTCCGAGTGACCGCGATGCCGGTAAGGCCAAGGCTTTCGTCGATTACCAGAATGACGTGACCGCGAAGGATCTACGGCTCGCCGTGCGTGAAGGCATGCGCTCCATCGAACACGTCAAGCGTTATACGACCAACGGCATGGCCACCGATCAGGGCAAGATGTCCAATATCAACGGCCTGAACATCGCGGCGGAAGCGCTTGGCAAACCCCAACCGCAGGTGGGGCTGACCACCTTCCGCCCGCCTTACACGCCGACAACCTTCGGAGCCTTTGCCGGCTATCATCGCGGCGAGCATTTCGAGGTGACGCGCAAGACGCAGATCGACAGCTGGGCGAAGGAGCATGGCGCGGTCTATGAGCCCGTCGGGCAATGGCGTCGCGCCTGGTATTTCCCGAAGCCGGGCGAAGACATGGATGCGGCCGTCGGCCGCGAATGCCGGGCGGTGCGCCAGAGCGTCGGCATTTTCGACGCCTCGACGCTCGGCAAGATCGAGGTGGTCGGTCCCGACGCGGTCGAGTTCATGAACCGCATGTATACCAACCCATGGACGAAGCTCGCGCCCGGCCGCTGCCGTTATGGCCTGCTGCTCGGTGATGACGGCTTCATCCGTGATGACGGCGTCATCGGCCGCATGACCGAGGACCGTTTCCATGTCACCACCACGACGGGCGGTGCAGCCCGCGTGCTGAACATGATGGAGGATTACCTCCAGACGGAATGGCCCGATCTCAATGTCTGGCTGACCTCGACAACAGAACAATGGTCGACCATCGCGCTCAACGGTCCGAATGCGGCCAAGCTGCTCGCACCGCTGGTGGAAGGCATCGAGCTGACGGAAGAGGCCTTCCCGCATATGTCCTGCGTGGAATGCACGGTGGCCGGCATGCCGGCGCGGCTGTTCCGCGTCAGCTTCACCGGTGAGATCGGCTTCGAGGTCAACGTGCAGGCACCTCTCGGCCGCAAGCTCTGGGAAATCCTGTGGGAAGCCGGCCAGCAATATGGCATCACGCCCTATGGCACCGAAACCATGCATGTGCTGCGCGCCGAAAAGGGCTATATCATCGTCGGTCAGGATACTGACGGCACGGTCACGCCTTATGACGCCGCGATGGGCTGGGCCGTGGGCAAGAGCAAACCCGATTTTGTCGGCAAGCGCGGCCTTGCCCGCCCTGATCTCGTCGCCAAGGACCGCCGCCACCTCGTCGGCCTTCTGACCGAAGACCGCTCGAAGCTCGAAGAGGGCGCGCAGATCGTCTTCGATGCGAAACAACCGATCCCGATGAAAATGGTGGGACATGTGACCTCGTCCTATCATTCGGATGCGGCCGGCCAGCCGATCGCGCTGGCGCTGGTCGAAGGCGGGCATGAGCGGATGGGCGAAACCGTCTATATTCCGATGCTCGACCGCACCATCGCCGCGAAAATCACCGGGATGGTCTTTGTCGATCCCGAAAACACCCGCCTGAAAATCTGACCCGGAGATGACAATGAACATGCGCGTTTCCTCCCCCGTTGCCGGCACGCTGGCCGAGAGCAAAGCAGCCCGGGTCAGCATCCTGGCCGCGCAGGCGCGGCTGTCGCTGCGCGCGCGCGGCGATCTGGTGACGCTCAACGCCGCCCTTGGCCTCACCTTGCCCGACCGCATCGGTGCCCGCGCCGCTTCCGGTGAAAACGAGGTGCTGCGGCTCGGTCCCGATGAGTGGACCATCCTTGCTCCAGTTGGTGAGATCGACCGGCTGATCGCCGCCTGCGCGGGCGTCTATGCGAGCTATCCGCATAGCCTCGTCGATATTTCCGGACGCGAGGTGACACTTCTGATCGAAGGCCCGCAGGCCGCCGAACTGCTGACGCTAGGCTGCGCCCGCGACATCGAGACGATTGGCGTCGGCGAGGGACGCCGGACGATTTTCGACGGCGTGACCGTGGTGCTGTGGCGCGATGCGGAGAACCGTTTCCGCATGGATGTCTGGAACAGTTTCGTATCGCATCTTGGCCATTTGCTTGAAACCGGCTGCAAGGAACTTGCAGCCGACATCACTTGATCCTGGAGGGGAAAACAATGCTCAACCGCCTGTCACACAATACAGTTTCGGACACGGTGATCGCCGACGCCATCGCCGAGGAACTTGACCGCCAGAAGACGCAGATCGAGCTGATCGCCTCGGAAAACATCGTTTCCGCCGATGTTCTGGCCGCGCAAGGATCGGTGCTGACCAACAAATATGCCGAAGGTTATCCCGGCAAGCGTTACTACGGCGGCTGCGAATTTGTCGACAAGGTTGAACAGGTCGCCATCGACCGGTTGAAGCAGCTGTTTGGCGCGGAATTCGCCAATGTGCAGCCGCATTCCGGCGCACAGGCCAACCAGGCAGTGTTTCTGGCGCTGTTGCAGCCAGGCGATCGGATCATGGGCATGTCGCTCGCCCATGGCGGCCACCTGACCCACGGTTCGCCGGTGACGATGTCGGGCAAGTGGTTCGACGTCGTTTCCTACGAGGTCGATGCCGATACGCATCTGATCGACATGGAAAAGGTGCGCGCGCGGGCGTTGGAAACCAAGCCGAAGCTGATCGTGGCGGGCGCATCGGCCTATCCGCGCCAGATCGATTTTGCCGGTTTCCGTGAGATCGCCGATGAAGTCGGCGCCTATCTGATGGTCGACATGGCCCACTATGCCGGCCTGATCGCCGGCGGCAAATATCCGAACCCGGTGCCGCATGCCCATGTCGTTACCTCGACCACACACAAGACCCTGCGCGGCCCGCGCGGCGGCGTTATCCTGACCAATGATGCCGATCTCGCCAAGAAGCTGAACTCGGCCGTCTTCCCCGGCAATCAGGGAGGCCCGCTGATGCATGTCATCGCTGCCAAGGCCGTGGCTTTCGGTGAGGCGCTGCGCCCGGAATTTTCCGACTACGCCGGTCAGGTCATCGCCAATGCACAGGCGCTGGCCAAGGTGCTGACGCAAGGTGGTCTCGGCATCGTCTCGGGCGGAACCGACAGCCATATGGTGCTGGTCGATCTGCGCCCGAAAGGCGTCACCGGCAAAATTGCTGAAATCGCCCTGGAACGGGCAGGCCTCACCTGCAACAAGAACGCCATTCCCAATGACCCGGAAAAGCCGTTCGTCACCTCGGGCATCCGTCTCGGCAGCTCGGCCGGCACCACACGCGGCTTCGGCGTGGCCGAATTTGAGCAGATCGGCACGCTGATCCTGCGTGTCATCGACGCACTGGCGGTGAATGCCGAGGGCGACAGCGCGGTCGAGGCTGAGGTGCGGGGAGAGGTTGCCGCTCTTTGTGAAGCCTTCCCGATCTACGTCTCGTAAATCACTTTGCCGGTCCTGAATGTAGTCGGGACCGGCATCCAGTTTACGGCCGCAGCGCCGTTTTTGGACGATCTGCGCCGCGGCGCGGGCGATCTGTCCGTGCGTGCATCAGTCAGGGAGCAGGATTTGAACACCTATATCATGAAAGTTTCATGCCCGGCCCGCAGCGGCATCGTTGCCGCCGTCTCAGGTTATCTCGCCAGGTCCGGCTGCAACATCAACGACAGTTCGCAATTCACCGATCAGGAGACCGGTCGGTTTTTCATGCGGCTGAGCTTCGTTTCCGAGCAGGGATCGGGACGGGAAGCGCTGCTTGACGGGTTCGGTCCCGTCGCGGCCGATTTCGACATGGACTATGACATTCACGATCTTTCGCAAAAAAAGAAGGTCGTGATCATGGTCTCGCGGTTTGGTCATTGCCTGAACGATCTGCTTTATCGCTCCCGCATCGGCGCGTTGCCGGTAGAGATCGTCGCAGTGATATCCAATCACCTCGACTACCAGAAACAGGTGGTGAACGAGGATATTCCTTTCCATCACATTCGCGTCACGCCGGAAACCAAGCCCGAGGCGGAAGGGGCGATCCTGCAGGTGGTGCGGGATACGGGCGCCGAACTCGTGGTGCTTGCGCGCTACATGCAGGTTCTGTCGGACCGGCTGTGTCAGGAGATGTCGGGTCGCATCATCAATATCCACCATTCCTTCCTGCCGTCTTTCAAGGGTGCCAACCCATACAAGCAGGCCTATGAACGCGGGGTGAGACTGATCGGCGCGACCGCGCATTATGTCACCGCCGATCTCGATGAAGGGCCAATCATCGAGCAGGATACGATCCGCGTGACCCATGCCCAGAGCGCAATGGATTATGTGAGCCTGGGACGGGATGTGGAAAGCCAGGTTCTGGCCCGTGCCATTCACGCCCATATTCATCAGCGGGTCTTCCTCAACGGCAACAGGACGGTCGTCTTTCCCGCATCACCCGGGGAACATGTGTCCGAGCGAATGGGCTGATCGCGCAGCATCAGCCCATACAGTTCCGGTTGTTTGCGGGGCTCTTTGCCCGGCAGACTTCAATTGTCTCTTCTTATTCCGCAGGCTGCTGTACGGCAGGTGCCGAGCCCGAATCCCGTGTTTCTCCCGACAGGATGCGCTGACCAAGGCCGATGATGGCGACTGTGGTCAGGCTCGCGACAACCGATACCCAGAAGCCGTTGTTGGGGCCGAAATTGTCGATCACCCAGCCGGAGATGAAGGCGCCGAACGCCATGCCGATGCCAATGCCGGTCATGACCCAGGTGACACCCTCCGTCAGCATCGATTCCGGCACGCGGCGCTCGATCAGGCCGAATGAGGTGATGAAGATCGGCGAGATTGCCACGCCGCTGAGGAAGACTGCAAAGGCGAGCAGCGCGACGCTGGTATTGGCGACGAGAAGTGGCAGCGCGGTGAGCGCGAGTATGCTGACGGCGATCAGCAGTTGCCGCTGCAGCGGCATTTTCGGATTGATCGCGCCGAGAATGAGGCCAACCACGAAGGATCCGATGGCATAAACGCCGATGACGAGGCTGGCGGCTTCCGGCTGGCCAAGCTGCTTGGTGATCGCGACGGCGCTCACTTCGGCCGTGGCGAAGGTTGAACCGACGCAGATCAGGGCGAGCGTGATGATCTGAACCGGACGCAGGAATATGGCCGAACGCTGGCTGTGTCCGCTTTCGATCGGCCGCACTTTCGGTTCGGTCGAGCGTTGCAGCAGGAAGGCGAAGCTACCAAGTGCCAGGAAGGTGGTGCTGATCATCATGCCGGCTTCCGGAAAGAGGGAAACCGCAAGGCCGACGGAAAGCGAAGCGCCGGCGATATAAACAAGTTCGTCGGCGGCGGATTCAAAGGCGAAAGCCGTATTGAGTTCCGGCCGGTCGCGGAAGATTTCCGTCCAGCGGGCGCGCATCATGGCTGGAATGCTCGGCATGGCAGCCGCGAGGAAGGCGGAAAGGAACAATGTCCAGGCCGGCCATCTCTGATTTGTCGCGATGATCAATGCGGCAAAGGCGATGACCGAGACGATGGTGGCGGGGATGAGGACGCGGCTCTGCCCCATGCGATCCACCAGCCGGGAGATTTGTGGTGCCACGGCGGCATTGGTCAAGGCGAAGGTGGCCGAAACGGCGCCGGCCAGCCAATATTCCCCATGGGTCTGCGAAAGCATGGCGACGATACCGATCGGGGCCATGGCGATGGGAAGACGGGCGAAGAAACCGGCGGCGGAAAAGCCTTTTGCACCTGGAGCGCGGAAAATTTCTCTATATGGATTAGACATCGGGATGCACCTTGTTCAACGGGTGTCCGCCACATACATACGTGACGTATGTGAATGAGATAATTGCATACGGAGCGTATGTCAACTAATATACGCCTCGTATGTAAAGATTGGAGAAAAAGAGTGCGTAAACCTCGCAGTGAAATGATTGCCGAGACGCGGGCGAAGCTTCTGGCTGCTGGCCGTGAGGCCTTTGGCAGCATCGGTTATGCCGAAGCCTCGATGGACGACTTCACCGCCGGGGCAGGTCTCACGCGCGGCGCGCTCTATCATCATTTTGGCGACAAAAAGGGCCTGCTGATGGCCGTTGTGGCCGAGATCGACGCGGAGATGACAAAGAGACTCTGTGACATCTCCTCAAGTGCCGAGACCCGGTGGGAGGGTTTTGTCGAAGAGAATGTCGGTTATGTACGCATGGCGCTCGAACCGGAAATCCAGCGGATCATGTTTCGCGACGGGCCGGCGGTGCTCGGCGATCCATCCCGCTGGCCAAATGCCAATGGCTGTCTCTCGGCCGTTGCGCGCAGCCTCAGCGCGCTGAAGGAGGAGGGCACCATCGGTGACATCGATCCGGAGGCATGCGCCCGCTTTATCAATGCGGCAAGCAGCAGCGCCGCTCAATGGATCGCAAACTCCGACGATCCCGAAACGACCTCGAAACGTGCGGTGAAGAGTTTCCGGACTTTTCTGGAGGGACTGCGGATCAGGAAAGGCTGATCCGGGGCGCTGCGATATCCCCGAATTCCTGCAACGCACAATATGGCTGTCTGCAAGTCATGCAACTGTCATCTGGCGGGTCTAGGACAGGACGTGGTTTTCACACGTCTTGAGAGGGGAATATGCGCAAAATCGTTGCTGCTTTGGTCGCCACGACCGTTCTTGCCGGCGCCGTTCAGGCTGCCGAGGTTTATCCGCTTGATCGTGCTACGATCCTGACCGGTTCGCCGTTCGATTTCAAAGTCGAGTTCGCTTCCGTCGTGAAGCCGGAAGACGTCAAGGTCACCGTCAATGGCCAGGATTACAAGGCTGCTCTCGGCAAGGACGCAGAATTCGTCGCCGAGGAAAAGAACAAGGACAAGGTGCTCGGTTCGGCCGTCATCCTGCGCGGCGTCACGCTCGCCAATGCCGGTGACTACAAGGTCGAAGTTTCGGCCGGTGCCGAAACGAAGAACGTCACCTGGACCGTTTACGGCACGCCTGCCCAGGCGAAGGCAAAGAACGTCATCTTCATGCTCGGCGATGGTCTGTCGGTCGCCCACCGCACCGCCGCCCGCATCATGTCCAAGGGCATGACCGAGGGCAAGGCCAATGGCCGTCTCAACATGGACGACGTGCCGCCGGTCGCGTTCATCGGCACCTCCGCCACCGACGCCGTCGCCACCGACAGCGCCAACACCATGTCGGCCTACATGACCGGTCACAAGACCGCCGTGAACGCCATCGGCGTTTATGCCGACCGCACGCCGGCCTCGCTCGACGATCCGAAGGTGGAAACGCTGGCCGAAGCGCTGCGCCGCCAGACCAAGAAATCGATCGGCATCGTCACCACCGCCGAAGTGCAGGATGCGACGCCGGCCGCCGTCGTTGCCCACACCCGCAAGCGTGGCGACAAGGCCGAAATCAACGGCATGCTGTTCGACGTGAAGCCGGATGTTCTTCTTGGCGGCGGTTCCGCTTATTTCCTGCCGCAGGCCACGGCCGGCTCCAAGCGCAAGGATGACAAGGACTATATCGCCCTGTTCAAGGAAGCCGGATACTCGCTGGCGACCAGCAAGGCGGAACTCGCAACGGCTGCCGGCACCAATACCGGCAAGATCCTCGGCCTGTTCCACACTGGTAACATGGACGCTGTGCTCGATCGCGAGTTCCTGAAGAAGGGCACCACCGCCAAATTCCCGGACCAGCCTGGTCTCGTCGACATGACCAAGGTGGCACTCGACAACCTGTCGAAGAACCCGGAAGGTTTCTTCCTGATGGTTGAAGCAGCCAGCATCGACAAGATGTCGCACCCGCTCGATTGGGACCGCGCCATCTTCGAAACGATTGAATTCGACAAGACCATCGGCATTGCCCGCGAATTTGCGGCGAAAAACCCCGATACGCTGATCATCGTCACTGGCGACCACACGCACGGCGTTTCCATCATCGGCACCGTCGATGACAACAAACCCGGCACCGAAATGCGCGAAAAGGTCGGCACCTATGCCGAAGCCGGTTTCCCGAACTACGAAGACAAGGACGGCGACGGTTATCCGGATAAGGTCGACGTTTCCCGTCGCCTGTTCCTGAACGCCAATAACGGTCCTGACCATTACGAAACCTTCCGTCCGAAGCTCGATGGACCGTTCACGCCGGCCGTTCAGAACGAAAAGAAGGAATATGTCGCCAACGAGCAGTACAAGGATGTTCCCGGTGCCGTGCTCGTTACCGGCATCATCCCGAAGAGCTCGGACAGCGGTGTCCACGCGGTTGACGACGTCGTGCTGCAGGCCGAAGGCCCCGGTGCAGAAGGCTTCCGTGGCTACATGGAACAGAGCGACGTCTACAAGGGTCTTGCCGAAGCTTTCGCACTCGGCGCGAAGCAGACCAACTAAGATATGAACCGGGCAGGGGCGCGCCGTCATGGCGTGCCCTTGCCGTCACTTCCGGTCTTGTATTGCCCGTCGAAAGCAGCTGGCGATGAAAGACCTTTCGAACAGGAGAATGGTCATGGGCAAGCCTGATCAGGCGCGGTTCAACCGCCGCCAGACATTGGGTCTCATTGCCGGTCTGCCGCTACTGGCCGCCGGTACGCGCGCGCAGGCGACAAGCGATCTCACCTTTGGCGAACTCTACGGCAAGGTCAGCGTCCTCGGGCTAGAATTTTCCGAGAAGGTCAAGCAGCTGAATGGCAAGGAAATCGCCATGCGCGGTTTCATGGCACCGCCGCTGAAGGCCGAAGCGCAATTTTTCGTGCTGACCGAAATACCCATGTCGATCTGCCCGTTCTGCTCCACGGATGCCGACTGGCCGGACAATATCGTCGTTGTTTATCTCGGCGAGAAACAGACCTTTACCCAGCCCGGCCAGACGATAGAAGTGCGCGGCACGCTGGAAACGGGCTCGTGGACCGATCCCGAGACCGGTTTCGTCAGCTTGTTGCGCATTCGCCAGGCGGAATACGCGACGGTTTGAGATCATGCTTTCCCTGAAAATAGATCATCTTGCCGTCTCCTTTCCGGGGCTTGCGACGCCGGTCCTCGTTCTCGACCATCTGCACATCGCCGCCGGCAGCCGCGTTGCGCTGACGGGCGGTTCCGGCTCGGGCAAGAGCACCCTTATCAACATTATCGCCGGTCTTGAGCGCGTGCAGGCCGGCAGCGTCGTCTGGGGCGAGCAGAATATCGCTGACCTGTCGGAGGGGCGTCGCGACCGCTGGCGGGCCGCCAATATCGGCCTCGTCATGCAGGAATTTCATCTGTTTCCCGGCCTGTCCGCTCTGGATAATATCCTGCTGCCCGCCCGCCTGTCGCGTGTGGCGGATGCGGACCTCACGAAACGTGCCGAATCCCTGTTTGCGACCGTCGGCCTCAAACGCCCCGGGCAGCACGTCGAAACCATGTCCCGCGGTGAAATGCAACGTGTCGCCATTGCACGGGCCTTGCTGCGCAGCCCCGGCGTCATCATCGCTGACGAGCCGACCGCAAGCCTCGATCTCGAAAGCGGCGAGGCCGTCGGCGACCTGCTTCTATCGGTCGCCGCCTGCACCGGCAGCACGCTGATCGTCGCCAGCCACGACCAGCATCTGATCGGTCGTCTACACCGCCGTCTGACCCTCAGCGGCGGCCGCATCGTTGCGGATAGCGAGCGCAAGGAGATCGCGGCATGATCGGTTTCATCCTCGCCGATTTGCGTCGCCTGTGGCTGGGTGGGGCCGTTGTGGTTCTGCTCGTCGCGCTGGCCACGGCGCTAGGTGTGGCGGTCACGCTGCAGGAACGATCGCTGCGTCTCGGCAGTGCTCGCGCCGCCGATAAATTCGATCTCGTCATCGGCGCGGCCGGCAGCGAAACCCAGTTGATTCTTTCATCCATCTTTTTGCAGGCAGCGCCCCTGCCGCTCGTGGATGGCGCCGTTCTCACCAGGCTTGCTGCCGATCCACGCGTTGCCTGGGCCGCGCCGGTGGGGTTCGGCGATTCCTTTGCCGGTTACCCCATTGTCGGCACGACGACGAGCCTCGTCAGCAATACGACGCCGGGTTTTGCCGAGGGCAAAATGTTTGCTCTGGAAGGTGAGGCCGTGCTTGGGGCCGCCGTCAATCTCTCCGTCGGCGCTGAGATCAAGCCGATGCATGGCAGCGCCGAGACCGGCGGCCACACCCATACTGAGATCGCCTATACGGTTGTCGGCAGATTGCAGCCGACCGGCACGCCCTGGGATCGCGCCATTCTCGTGCCAATCCAGGCCGTCTGGCACGTTCATGGTCTCGGTACGGAGCATGAGCAAGGCCTTGGTGAGGGCGATGCGGATGCGCATGCCGGCGAACATCAACATGCGGACGGTCACGATCACGCCCGTGAAGATGGTGAACATCACGGCGGTATCGATCCCGATGCGCCGATCGTCGAAAGCTTTGGCGACGACCTGCCCGGCCTGCCGGCCATTCTCGTCAAGCCGAGAACCATCGCTGATGCCTATCGCCTGCGGCAGGAATATCGCAGCGGCAATACGCTCGGCGTATTTCCGGGCGAGGTGCTGACCGGCCTATATGCGACTCTTGGCGACGCCAAGACGGTGTTGAGCGCGGTTGCCGCCGGTTCGCAAGGGCTTGTGGCGGCGGCGCTGATGCTGGTCACAGTCATTCATGTCGGGCAACGGCGTCGGCAGATCGGCGCGTTGCGGGCATTCGGAGCGCCCCGTGCCTCTGTCTTCGCCATCGTCTGGCTGGAGCTCTTCTTTCTCGTGGCCCTTGGCGTCGGCATCGGTTTTCTGCTGGGATTGGGAGCCGCCCATATTGGTGCTCAGCTCTTCACCGCAAAAAGCGGTGTGATCCTGCCTGTTGGCTTCACCGGAGAGGATCTGCGTCTTGCGTTCTTCCTCATGGGCTTTGCCGCTGTGCTGGCGGCGATACCGGCGCTGCTCGCCTATCGCCAGTCTCCCGCTGCCGCACTTCGTGCGTGAGACAACGATACTGGCGTGTCTCAACGCCACAGGTAGATCGCGCTACGTGCACAATTGCTGCCGATACCGCGCGATTCCATGCAGCGAATTGCTGGCAGGCGCGGCCGACAAGCCGTGTGGGAATGTAATGCCGTACCGTACCGGCAGGCGAATCATGCCCTCTGTCCCGCTCCCGAAAGACCATTGCATCCCGCCAGTGATGAGAAATCGCAGGCGTCTCGATACAGTTTTTCCGTCGCGAAGAAAAACCGGCCGATCCGGCGGATTTCTATTTACTTTTGCCGAAGTTGCACGCCATCACGCTTACTGAATTCGCTGCCAGGCGTATCGCAAACCACGGAGGATGAGATGAAGGCACTGGTGCTGGAAGAAAAAGGCAAGCTCTCGCTCAGGGATTTCGACATTCCCGGAGGCGCCGGGTACGGTGAACTCGGACCGAAGGATGTGCGCATCCGCACCCATACGGTCGGCATCTGCGGCTCGGACGTTCATTATTACACCCATGGCAAGATCGGCCACTTCGTCGTCAACGCGCCCATGGTGCTCGGCCATGAAGCCTCCGGTACGGTGATCGAAACCGGTTCCGACGTCACCCATCTGAAGGCCGGTGACCGTGTCTGCATGGAGCCGGGTATTCCCGATGCCACATCGCGGGCCTCTAAGCTCGGTATCTATAATGTTGATCCCGCTGTGCGCTTCTGGGCGACGCCGCCGATCCATGGTTGCCTGACGCCTGAGGTCATCCACCCCGCGGCCTTCACCTACAAGCTGCCAGACAATGTGTCCTTTGCCGAAGGCGCGATGGTCGAACCCTTCGCCATTGGCATGCAGGCGGCGCTCAGGGCGCGCATCCAGCCCGGCGATATCGCCGTCGTCACAGGCGCCGGTCCGATCGGCATGATGGTGGCGCTGGCAGCACTCGCCGGCGGTTGCGCCAAGGTCATCGTTGCCGATCTCGCCCAGCCGAAGCTCGATATCATCGCCGCTTATGACGGCATCGAGACTGTCAACATACGCGAGCGCAACCTCGCCGAAGCGGTTTCGGCCGCAACGGATGGCTGGGGCTGCGATATCGTCTTCGAATGCTCAGGTGCTGCGCCCGCCGTGCTCGGCGTGGCGAAACTGGCGCGGCCGGGTGGCGCCATCGTGCTCGTTGGCATGCCGGTCGATCCGGTTCCGGTCGATATTGTCGGCCTGCAGGCAAAGGAGCTGCGGGTGGAAACGGTTTTCCGTTACGCCAATGTCTATGACCGCGCCGTAGCGCTCATCGCCTCCGGCAAGGTCGACCTCAAGCCATTGATTTCGGCGACGATTCCCTTTGAAGACAGCATCGCCGGCTTCGACCGTGCGGTGGAAGCGCGGGAAACGGATGTTAAACTGCAGATCGTGATGCCGCAGTAACGGACGAAGCCTGCTGCTGATGATTGAGCGGCAGATACATTGCGGAAAAGTATGAGTGCGGCCTGCTGGCATCCGGCAGGCCGTACGTCAAAATTTCACCTGAAATCGCTTCCGGTTGCGCATTGTCTGGGCGCATCACGGCAAATTGAGCGCAAAAATTGGCGCCATCGCCGCCTTTATAGTCATCCCTGTCGGGCGACTCTCCAATTCCTGACAAAAAAGAGTCAAAAAAGTATCGGCAATTTCTCCGGCGTGATGTGGATGCAGGGATGCCGCACGCCATATGCTCCTCATCAACGCCTGGGACGAGCCATAAAGAGGAAATGGCTCTCTCCGCAAATGCGGCGGACGCGACTGATGGGAGGAACCATGATGCAGCCCGATCTGGAACTGGTGCACATCCGCAAGGGCGAATCCTTCGCTGCCTGGCGGCATGGCTATCCGTTCCGCACCGTGCGCTGGCATTACCATCCCGAATATGAAATCCATCTGGTCGTCGCCACCTCAGGCACGTTTTATATCGGTGATTTCGTCGGTCGCTTCAGCCCCGGTCAGCTCATCATGACCGGTCCCAATCTCCCCCAGAACTGGATCAGCGAGATCGAGCCGGACGAGATCGTGCCGACACGCTCTCTCGTGATCCAGTTTCCGGAGAGCTTTATCGAAGATGCCTGCACCTCCATGGCCGAGATGGATGTGGTGCGGGCACTGCTGGATCGCAGCCGCCGCGGTATTCTGTTCGACGAGGAAACGAGCGACCGGGTTCGCCCGCTGGTGCTTCGTCTGATCGAGGCGCAGGGGCTGACGCGTCTGGCGCTTTTCTGGGAAATTCTCGATCTGCTGGTCAATGCGCCGTCTTCAGAAGTGCTGGCGAGCCTGAGCTACGAGCTTGATCTGACCGGCATTGGCGATAGCGGCATCAACCGCGCCCTATCACATCTGCGCCAGCATCTGACGGAACAGGTCGAGGAAATCGATCTTGCCGACATGGTGGGCCAGAGCCCGAGCGCCTTTTCCCGCGCCTTCAAGCGTCATACGGGAACGACGCTGGTGCGCTATCGCAATCAATTACGCATCGATCTCGCCTGCCAGATGCTCTTGGCGGATCAGGACGTGAAGGTGGCGGAGGTCTGCTACGATGTGGGCTTTTCCAACCTTTCGAATTTCAACCGGCATTTCCTGAAACTGAAGGGAATGTCGCCGTCGAGGTTCCGGACCATTTTCGCAGCCCAGAAGGCAGCGGTCATGGCGGATTAAACCAGCGACACATCGCCGATTTTTACCAATTCGGGCAGAGGGCTGTCCGGAAACGGGCACTTGTTGCCCCAACTTTCCAAACGGGAGGAATAGTGAGATGAAAATGAAATCCAAGTTTCTGATGGCAACAGCTGCAATCGCAATGATGGCTGCTCCGGCGCTGGCGCAGGAAAAGCTGAAGATCGGCATGACCTTCCAGGAACTCAACAACCCTTATTTCGTGTCGATGCAGGAAGCGCTGAAGGAAGCCGCCGCAAGCATCGGTGCTGACGTTGTCGTGACCGATGCCGGTCACGATGTCGCAAAGCAGATTTCCGACGTTGAAGACATGCTTCAGCAGAAGATCGACATCCTGCTTCTGAACCCGACGGACAGCGCCGGCATCGAAGCTGCCGTGCACGCTGCCAAGGCTGCCGGCGTGATTGTCGTTGCTGTTGACGCCAACGCAAACGGCCCGGTCGACACCTTCGTCGGCTCGAAGAACCGTGACGCGGGCTACAAGTCGTGCAAACATCTCGGTGACGCGCTCGGCGGCAAGGGTGAAGTCGCAATCCTCGACGGTATCCCGGTCGTGCCGATCCTTCAGCGCGTTGAAGGCTGCAAGGCGGCTCTCGCAGAATTCGCCGACATCAAGCTGGTCGATACGCAGAACGGCCGTCAGGACCGCTCCGTTGCTCTCGGCGTCGTTGAAAACATGATCCAGTCGCGTCCGAACCTCGCCGGTATCTTCTCGGTGAATGACGGCGGTGCGATGGGTGCACTCGCTGCTATTCAGGGTTCCGGTAAGGACATCAAGCTGACCTCGGTAGACGGCGCTCCGGAAGCAGTGAAGGCGATTGCTGAGGGTGGTCCTTTCATCGAAACCACCGCGCAGTTCCCGCGTGACCAGGTCCGTGTCGGCCTTGCCATGGCGCTTGCCCAGAAGTGGGGCGCACGCGTGGTGCCGAAGGAAGTCCCGATCGACGTTATGGTCGTCGACAGCAAAAACGCCGGCGAGTTCAGCTGGTAAGAACTCCTCCCAGGCCCCGTCCCTATCTAGTATGGGGGCGGGGTTAAATCCCGACCATTGAGGAGGGTGACATGCTGGAACTGAATGGAATAAGAAAAAGCTTTGGCAAGATCGAAGTCCTGCGCGGCGTCGACCTTGAGGCGCGCGCCGGCGAGGTGCATGCGCTTCTGGGCGAAAACGGTGCCGGCAAGTCGACTTTGATGAAGATCCTGTGCGGCATTTTGCAGCCATCGGATGGGACGATCCGCATTGACGGCAAGGATCGCCGCTTCTCCAATTATGACGAGGCGATTGCCGCGGGCGTCGGCATCGTGTTTCAGGAATTCAGCCTGATCCCCTATCTCAATGCCGTTGAAAACATGTTTCTTGCCCGCGAGATCCGCGGGCCATTTCGCCTTTTGAACAAGGGCGCCATGCGCAAGCGCGCGGCCGAAATCATGGGCCGGCTGGCCGTGGATGTGCCGCTCGACGTGCCGGTGCACCGCCTGTCGGTTGCCCAGCAGCAGTTCGTCGAAATCGCCAAGGCATTGTCGCTGGATGCCCGCATCCTCGTGCTCGACGAGCCGACCGCGACGCTGACGCCCTCCGAGACAGAACACCTGTTCAATGTCATGCGCGAGCTGCGCCGTCAGGGCGTGGCGATCATTTTCATTTCGCATCACCTCGAAGAAATATTCGAGATTTGCGACCGCATCACCGTTCTTCGCGATGGCGAGTTGATCGGCTCCTGCCTGACGTCGGAGGTCGACAACGACCGTCTGGTGGAGATGATGGTCGGCCGGCGCATCGAAGCCAGCTTCCCGCCCAAGCCGCAGCTCGATCCTTCTGCCGCAAAGGTGATCGAAGTCGAAGAACTGCAATTGAAGAAGGGCGGCCCCGTCTCACGCTTTGCGCTGCGGAAGGGCGAAATTCTCGGCTTTGCCGGGCTTGTCGGCTCGGGCCGCACGGAAACGGTTCTCGCCATGCTGGGCGCGCATTCCGCCTCGCGCCGCAAGATCAAGGTCGACGGCGTGGACACGCGTTTTTCCGGGCCTGATGAAGCGCTGATGCGCGGCATTGGCTTGCTTCCGGAAAGCCGCAAGGAGGAGGGGTTGATCACCAGCTTCTCCATCCTGCAGAATATTTCGCTGAATAATTACCGCAAATACCGCAAGGCCCACTGGTTCCTCGATCTCAAGAAGGAACTGGAGCACACGACAAAGGCCATGGCGCAGGTGCAGGTGAAGGCGCAGGGGCCTTATGCCCGCGTCGACACGCTATCGGGCGGCAACCAGCAGAAGATCGTCATCGCCCGCTGGCTGAACCATGACATGCGCGTGCTGATCTTCGACGAGCCGACACGCGGCATCGATGTCGGCGCGAAGGCGGAAATCTACTCGCTGATGCGCGAATTCGCTGCCAAGGGATACTCGATCATCATGATCTCCTCGGAGCTGCCGGAAGTGATCGGCATGTCCGACAGGGTCTGCGTCTTCCGCTCCGGCGGCATCGTCGCCACGGTCGAGGGCGAAGATATCAATTCAGAAACAATAATGACAAACGCCACCACCGGGAGAGTTGAACATGTCGCTTGATGCAAACACCGGCGTTGCCGCGAAAACGGGCGGTTTTAGTCTCGGCAACCTGCTGCGTTCGCCGCTCGCCCTGCCTCTGGCGGGCCTGATTGTCGTATCGATCCTGATGGGGCTTGCGAGCGACAATTTCTTCAGCGTCAACAATATTATGAACGTGCTGCGGCAGGTTTCCGTCGTCGGCATTCTCGCTGTCGGCATGACCTTCGTCATCCTCACCGGCGGCATCGATCTTTCGGTCGGTGCGGTCATGGCGCTTGTCGGCACACTGTCGGCCGGGCTTATGGTGAATACCGGCCTGTCTCCCGCGGTTGCCTTGCCGGCCGGCCTGTTCATCGGTCTCGGCATCGGCATCTTCAACGGCGCGCTCGTCGCCTGGGGCAAGATGCCGGCCATCATCGTCACGCTCGCCACCATGGGCATGGCACGTGGCCTCGGCCTCATCTATTCCGGCGGTTATCCGGTCAGCGGCATTCCGAGCTGGATTTCCTGGTTCGGCGTCGGTCGCGTCGGTGTCGTTCCCGTACCGGTCATCATCATGGTGGTGATTTATGCCATTGCCTGGGTGCTGTTGCAGCGCACGGCTTTTGGCCGCCACGTTTATGCACTCGGTGGCAACGAACTTGCCGCCCGCCTTTCGGGTGTAAAGACCCAGCGTGTCAAACTTGCCGTCTACGGCATTTCGGGTGTCACCGCAGCACTTGCCGCCCTCATTCTCACCGGCCGCCTGATGAGTGGCCAGCCCAATGCCGGCGTCGGCTTCGAACTGGATGCCATCGCAGCGGTCGTTCTCGGCGGCACGGCGATTGCAGGGGGCAGGGGTCTCATCCTCGGCACGCTGATTGGCGCAGTGCTGCTCGGCATTCTCAATAACGGCCTCAACCTGATGGGCATCAACCCCTATCTGCAGGATGTCATCAAGGGCGGCATCATTCTGCTGGCCATCTATATCGGGCGCGAATGGCGCTGAGCCGGCCCGGAAATATCTTCATAAACGCAGGAGAATTAAATGTCTGAATCGCTGCAAGGCAAGATCGCGGTCATCACCGGTGCCGCATCCGGCATCGGGCTTGCCACAACGGAAGCGCTTTTGGAACAGGGCGCAACCGTGGTCATGGTCGACTGGAACGAGAAAGCCTTGAATGATCTGGCCGCCAAGCTTGGTGACCGCGCCATTTCGCAGGTGACGAACCTGCTCGATGCCGACAGCTGCAATGCCATGATCCCGGAAATCCTCGGGAAGGTCGATCATATCGACATCCTCTATTGCAATGCCGGCACCTATATCGGCGGTGAGCTGACCGAAACGACGCCTGAAGCCATCGACAAGATGCTGAACCTCAACGTCAACGCCGTGATGAAGAATGTGCAGGCCGTCGTGCCGCACATGTCGGAGCGCAAGACGGGTGATATCATCGTCACCTGCTCGATCGCCGGTCATTTCCCGACCTATTGGGAGCCGGTCTATTCGGGCTCGAAATGGGCGATCACCAGCTTCGTGCAGGGCATGCGCCGCCAGATGATCCCGCACGGCGTGCGCGTGGCGCAGGTCTCTCCCGGCCCGGTCGTCTCCGCACTTCTGGCGGACTGGCCGGAGGAAAACCTCCGCAAGGCCAAGGAATCGGGCAGCCTCATCGATGCAAGCGAAGTGGCCGATGCCGTTATCTACATGCTGACGCGCAAGCGCACCGTCACCATCCGCGACATGCTGGTCTTGCCGACCAACTTCGACCGCGTCTAAGACTTCAGGAGCGGCGGGAAAATCTAAAACGGTCCCGCCGCTTCAACCAGTTCAAGCACCGGATGATCCGCTCCGAGGAGTATCGCAAATGGCTTCCTATCTTGTTGGCGTCGATGTCGGGACAGGCTCGGCGCGGGCCGGTGTCTTCGATGTCGCGGGCAAGCTTCTGGCTACCGCCAAGCGCCCGATCAGCATGCACCGCGAGGATGGCGGCATTGCCGAACAATCGAGCGGTGAGGTGTGGCAGGCGGTTTGCGACAGCGTGCGCGAAAGCGTTTCCCGCGCCGGCATTAATCCGGCCGAAGTTGCCGGCATCGGTTTTGACGCGACCTGCTCGCTGGTTGTTCGCGGGCCTGATGATGAGACCCTGCCGGTCGGCGCTGCCGATCATCCCGAACGCGATATCGTCGTCTGGATGGATCACCGCGCCGTCGAACAGGCGGAGCGCATCAATGCTGGAGAGCATGCCGTCCTGAAATATGTTGGCGGCCGCATCTCTCCCGAAATGCAGACGCCGAAGCTGTTGTGGCTCAGCGAAAACCGGCCGGATATCTATGCCCGTGCCGAACACTTCTTCGACCTGACGGATTTTCTGACCTGGAAGGCTTCCGGCGCGCTTGATCGCTCCGCATGCACGGTCACCTGCAAATGGACCTATCTCGCCCATGAAAACCGCTGGGATGCGGAATATTTCACCAAGATCGGGCTTGCTGATCTGGCCGAGCAGGGCTTTCGCCGCATCGGTGAAAACGTCGTCGATCCCGGCACGGCGCTGGGTGCAGGCCTGACGGAAGACGCGGCAAAAGCCATGGGGCTGGTTGCGGGCACCGCCGTTGCCGCAGGCCTGATCGATGCCCATGCCGGCGGTGTCGGCACGGTTGCTGCCGGTGGCGATGCCTCGCGATGCCTCGGTTATGTCTTCGGCACATCGTCCTGCACCATGACCACCACCACCGAACCCGCCTTCGTGCCGGGTGTCTGGGGTCCCTATTATTCCGCCATGGTTCCAGGTGCATGGCTCAATGAAGGCGGACAGTCCGCCGCCGGCGCGGCGATCGACTACCTCGTGCAATTGCACCCGGCCTTTGCCGAGGCGAAGGCGCTTGCCGGGAAGGAAGGCAAAGCCTTGCCGGTTTGGCTTGCCGACCGCGCGCTCAGACTTGCCGCAGCCGCTTCCGCCGCAGCTGAGATCGCCGAGGATTTTCATGTGGTGCCGGAGTTTCTCGGTAACCGTGCTCCCTTTGCCGATCCCCATGCCCGCGCGGTCATTGCCGGTTATGGCATGGAGACGGGTGTGGATTCGCTCGTCGCGCTCTACGTCGCGGGGCTTCTCGGCCTCGGTTACGGGCTTCGCCAGATCATCGAAACGCAGGCCCGCAACGGCGCACCGGTGGAAACCATCAGTGTCAGCGGTGGGGCCGGCGCTCATCCGCTTGCCCGGCAGTTGCTGGCCGATGCGACTGGCCTCCCGGTCGAACTCACCGAATGCGAAGAGCCGGTGCTTCTCGGATCTGCGATGCTTGGCGCGGTTGCCGCCGGAACCTATCCGGACCTGATGGCGGCGATGCCCGCCATGTCGCGGATCGCCAGCTGTGCTTCGCCTGATCCTGCTTTTCAAAAGGTTCATCAGTCGCGGTACGACGCATTTCTGGCCCTGCAAAATGCGGCGCGCGCCATTCGATCCGCCAGCCATTCCTGAGCCGCGTTACAAGTTTAGATCATCCGGCCGTATTGGCCGCAAAATAACGAGGATTCCATGCAGTTTTCCGGAAAGTCCGTCATCATCACCGGCGCAGGAAAAGGTATCGGCCGCGCCTGTGCGCAGCTGATGGCCTTACGCGGTGCGGAAGTGGTGGCGATCAGCCGCACGCAGTCCGATCTCGACAGCCTGAAAAGCGAAATCGGTGGCCGTTCGATCCGCGTCGATCTTGCCGATGTTGCCGCCACCCGTGCCGCCATGGCGGAAGCTGGCCCGTGCGACTTCCTGATCAACAGTGCCGGCATCAATGTGCTGGAAAGCGTGCTCGACATGAGCGATGCGGGTTATGAAGCCGTTCTCGGCATCAACCTGCGCGCCGCGCTCGTCACCTGCCAGGAATTCGCCCGCGCTCGTGTCGCAAAGGGCGGCGGTGGCGCCATCGTCAACATCACCTCCATCGCCGGCCATCGCGGTTTTCAGGATCATCTTTGTTATGCGGCGTCGAAGGCCGGGCTTGAAGGTGCAACCCGTGTTCTCGCCAAGGAGCTTGGCGCGCACGGTATCCGCGTCAACGCCGTCGCGCCCACCATTACGTTGACTGAACTCGCCGCCGAAGCGTGGAATGATCCCCAGAAGAGCCAGCCGATGATGGTTCGTCATCCGCTCAACCGCTTTGCGGAAGCGGAAGAGGTGGCACAGAGCATCGCGCTGCTGCTATCTGACGACAGCAAGATGATTTCCGGCGCCGTATTGCCTGTTGATGGCGGTTTCCTCGCCGTTTGAGATGGGTCCAGCTGGTCTTAAATCGGATCGCTGAAATCCGCTAAAACGAATGCGTGGCGTGCAAGATGCACTGCCGCGCAACCTTCTCGTCATCGATGACGGTTACGTCGTCAATGCTCAGCAGGCTGGCCTGAACTCGACTGTTCAATTGTTGCCCCTTGAATGCCTTGCAACCAATTATTGCGCGTCATGGAAAATGTCTAATAGGCGCATGCGTTCCATTTGGCGGCGGAAGCGGAGTGGGGGCGGGGAGCGACCCCTATAAACGAACGCCCGGCACATGGCCGGGCGTTGATGAAGTGTGGTGGCAGGGGTTCAGTGACGATGTTCGGGCATGTCCTTCAACTGATCCTTCGTCCATGACGTAACCGCGTGGACATCACCGTCCTCATCCCGCATGAAATCGAGATCGCTGAGCGGCACGGCGACCGGCTTCGCGCCGATGCCAAGAAAGCCGCCGACATCGATGATCGCGGTGCTGCCGGCTCCAACACCATGGACATGGTCGACCTTGCCGACCTTGTGGTCGTCTGCGCCATAAACGGTTGCTCCTTCGAGCACCGAGGTGGTGAGTTCCGTTTCAACCAGGCGTACGTGATTGGTATGGTCCATTGTTCTTCCTCCTGTCTTGGGTTGCACAAGACAAACTCCCGCACTGCAAAACCGTTCCATCCAATATTGCAGTCGGCGGAGGCGGGTTATTTCTCATCGGTGCATTGTTGGGGTTGGCGAGGTAACGCTTCGGAAAAGGTTGCGGAATGGTCACACCTTTTCTTTGGAAGACAAGTTTTCGCTAAATTGCAACCGCTAAAGTTGTTGCGATGACGTGTCGGGATGTTATCTCTGCGTCAGGTTGAATCATCGAGGGGATGAGGGATGAAAAAGTTGGGTACGGTTTTGCTGATGGCTCTTTTGAGCGCCTGTGCAAAGCCATCTGACGGGCCGACCGCGGGCAATATCCGGTCTGCTACCTTCCCTCGAACCAACGAGAAAATCCCCGTCATCGAACTGGCCAATGCACCGGCGGCCACGGTCTCCGCCGGCAGCCTGCAAAGCGCATCCGGTCCCGGCCTCACCGCGCTTCGCAACACCGGTTACAACGCCCAGAGACTGCGGCGTGGCGACGTGATCGACATCACCGTGCTGGATACGGGTGAAGACGGTCTTTTCTCCCCGACGCAGAGCAAGACCCTCAATCTCGGCCGCTTTACCGTCGATCAAAGCGGTTCAGTCAATATTCCCTTCGTCGGCAAGCAGAGGGTTATTGATTCCACGCCCGAAGGGCTGCAATCCCAGGTCGTCGCCGGGCTCAAGGGCTCTGCCGTGAACCCGCAGGCCGTGGTCACCGTCGTCGACAAGCCGACGAGCGCCGTCATGCTCAGCGGTGCGGTGAAGACCCCCGGAAAAATCGTGCTCACCGCCCGTCAGGAGCGGGTGCTCGACGCGCTCAATCAGGCTGGCGGTCCGACTGTCGCTCCGGGCGCGGTCAACGTCACGGTCGTTCGCGGCTCGCAGAGAGCCAGCGCGCCGCTTGACCGCGTCATGCGGGAAGACCGTCAGAACATCCGCCTTTCACCGGATGATCAGATCATGATCGATGGCGATGCGGCAAGTTACACGGCGCTTGGCGCCTTCAAGAGCGCCGGTGAATTCCAGTTCGAGGCCGGAAAGCTGACCCTGGCGCAGGCTGTCGGCCGCGCCGGCGGTTTGCTGGATGACCGCGCCGATGCGCGCAATGTCTATGTATTCCGCAACGAGATCATTCAGGTTCCGTCTGCAACGGCAGCGGGCGCGAAAGGCCCGGTAGCGACGGCCACCAGCATGCGGCCGGTGATTTATCACGTCAACATGCGCGATGCTTCGAGCATTGCACTCATGCAGCTCTTCCAGATGCAGAAGGGCGACGTGCTTTATGCCAGCAATGCACCGCTGGTGGATTCCGCCAAGCTGCTGACCGTGTTCCAGAAGAGTGTGCCGACGGCGGCAGCCCCGCTTCCCGGCAGTGGCAACTGACACCCGTGCTACAGAAGCTGTAGCGCTTCCGTCGCCGTTTGCGGGCGTAGGGCAGGATCGTCATGACAACAGGCCTGCGCAAAATCTGCGAGGCGTTGCGGTAACTGCGCCTCATCCGTGGCGATCAGCCGCCGGGCGAGCCGTCCCACGGCATATACGTCGTGATCCGGCTTTGCGGGTGCGCCTTGCCTCTGTTCCGGTGACGCAAATTCAGGCGAGGCGGCAAAGTGCAGGCCCTGTTCCGCGTGTTTGTGGCCGATCCGCAGGGCGATGCCGAAATCACCCAGCCTCGCCGTTTCGAAGCTACCCTCCGCCAGCAGAATATTGGCTGGCGTGACATCGCAATGCACATATCCAAATGCATGCATGACACTCAACCCTTCCAGCACGCGGCGAAGGATCACGCTCGCCTGCGAGGCGGTAATCGGTTGTGTAGATACGATCAATGCCAGTGAGTGCGCGAACCATGGCTGTAACAGGCCCGGCCGGCCGTCTGGCAGCCGCAGAAACGCGGATGTTTCCGCAAGGCAGGGATGGCGCAGCGCGAGCCCGATCTCGGCCTCGTCCCTCAAGCGTTGCAGCAGAACGGCGTCGTCACGACTGCCTGGTGGAACGGTTTTCAGCGCGTGCAGCGAACCGAGATCGCGGTGGCGCAATTGCAGCAGAAGTGTCGTCTCGCTCTGGTAAGCTTTGCAATTTACGGCAAAGCTGTCCGCGATCCAGACCGGTTTTTCGCCGGAAACATCAGGTGTTTTTCGATCCAGCGCATTTCGGATCTGGTCGATCAGGTCTTTTTGCTCCTGATCGCTTCTTTCCCGCGTGCCATCATGGCGAATGCTCCGCCACAGGTCGGAAAAACGCGCTGCGACCTCCGGATAGGCAGGCTCATCAAGTGGATGTCTAGCCTTGCTCACGCCGGTTTCCAATCACGATGGTGCTGACATTCTCGCGGGCGTTTTCGATCAGCGCTTCCTGGACCAGGACATTGGCGCAATCCTTGACCGGGGTGTTGAAGACGATCTCGGCAATGGCGCGTTCTCGGAGGATTTGCACCAGCGGGTAGCTGCACAGCAGCAGCCTGTCCTGCAAACCCCACTCATCAAAGACGATGTCCGGTCGGAATTGCTGGGAAAGGCCGACACATTGCGAGAGCTGTTTTTTCATGCCGACAACGACGTGATCGCGCGACAGCTGGTGCATGGTGCCGTTTTTCAGGAGATAGGCGCGCGCATCACCGGACCACAGGACGCTCAGCCTGCGGGCGATGATCGAGGCTATGACGACGCTGGCCGTCGGCCTGCCATCCGCACCGGTCGCCTGGCGGGAAAGGAGCAGGCTGTTGACCGTGCCGAGCTTTCCCCTGATCTGCTGTGCCATCATCTCCGGGTTTTCGGCATCTGGCGTTTCGGCGAGAATATTCGTGGCGAGGCGCGCGGCCTCCGCGGCGCTATGCGTATCGCCCTGTCCATCCGCTATGGCGAAGAGGGAAGGCGTCTGGGAAACGAATAGCGCGTCCGCATTCAGGGAAAGCCGCGTTCCCGGATGTGTGGCATAGCTGTAGATGACAGATGACGGCTGCTCTGCTGGCGGTGCTGGCGCGGGTGCCACGGGCGGCATTTGCTGTTTTGTCTTCTCCTGTGCCCTTGATGGAGCCGGCGCTGACGCTGAACCGTCCTCGTCGCCTTTGCCTGTCATGTCGCTGAAGAGGCGCAGGAAATCGGACGCTTTCGGCTTGCCGTCGAATTTGAGGCCGCGCGCGCGGCGGCTGACGGGATCGATGTGCCACCAGAGGCTCGTCGGTGTGCGGCTGCGCACCATTTCCGGCGCGTCATCCTCTTCCCGCGGCTTCGGCAGACGCAGTTTCTTGATCGAGGCATTAAACCGGGACATGTCGAAATCGCCGGTCATCGATGTCTCGGCCAATGCCTCTACGGCCATGAACCAGGTGTCGTCGAGATAGAGTGTTCGCGGATGTCTACGGAAGCCGTTGAGCTGGGCGATAATGGCAAGCGGATATTTACGCCCCACCCGGTCGGCGCTCGGCACCAGCACGCCGGCATAGGCGGAGTTTCCCCATATGCCGCTTTCGACGATGAAGCGTATGGGCGGCGACGACGAGAATATTTCGGGCCATCGGCCTGCAAACATATCCGCACAGGCGTGCATGCCCGATCGCATCCAGTCGTCGAAGGTACCAATCAGTTCCCGCTCGAGCCCATCGGAGATGAAATCGCCATGGCTGGGGAGCTTGCCGAAGAAACCGATGCGATCGCTCTCTGCCGCTGTTTGCGTAAGCCTCGATGCCTGATCGGCCATCAGTTGCGATTGCCCAAGGTGTTTTTCGTGCTTGCCTTCATCATAATCCCCTCTTTTGAAACACCACCGCCTCGTTCCGTCACTAGAACTGCGCAGGGCAGGCGAAGCTGGCAATCGCATCCAGCTTGAATGGATTGAGAACCGAGCCGAACTGAATATCGAATTCGGCAGCCTGGCCGCCATTTTCAAACCGCACCCGCAACAGCTCGCCCGACTGGTTTTCGATATTCGCACCGTCAAACAGCCGGAAGGGCGACCAGTCGCCATTTTCGGTCTTCGCCTGCTGCCAGCCGCCCGGCTGGAAGGCGATGCGCGACAGGCTTGCCGTGTTTTCGCGCGAGGGCCAGGTGATCGATTTCGCCTGGATCGGGCCATGGTAATAAACCACCCGCTCGCCTTCGATTTCCAGCATCACCGCGCTGGAGGCATTGGTTAGCGAGACGGGTTTGACATTGATCGAAACCGTCGGCGTTTCGCTGCCATTCGGGAAAAAGGCGCGTGAAATCTTGTCGGCATTTTCGAACTGGGCGACGGCGCTGCTGGGAATGCCGGTAGCACCGAAGGTGCCCTTCCAGCTCCACGGGGTCGTCGTTTTGTCGACAAACGGTTCCATGCGCTGTTTGAAGAAGCTCTGGAAAACCCCCGCCGGCCCGAAGAGGCGCGTGAAATCCGCAATGGCGACATCGCGGGAGGAGGTCCGGTCGAAAGGATAACGACCGGTCACGACCGAGGAGCACAGGGAGGCTGAATCGGCCGTCCAGAGTTCTGCGATGCGGCTGCGTGCGGACTTGACCGCGAGCGAGCCGACATCCGCCGCCACGCCTGCGACCCAGACGTCGAGCGGTGCCGGCAATTCACGTGCCTGCTGCAATAGATCCTGATTGGCCTTGGTGAGCTGGCTGTCCACGTCGAACACCTTGGCGACCTCATCGGAGGTGGTGGCCGAGCGGGCGAGCTGTTCGTTCAGCATCTTGAAATTTGCGAGCAGCTGTTCTCTCGGTGAGCCTCCGGCCTTTCCGCCATTGGCCTGTTCGCTGGCCGCCGCCGCGCCTTTTGCCGCCAGCATGTCGCGCAATCTCGCATAGGGATCCGCCGCACTCACGGTGGCGGCAAGAACGGCCGCCGTTGCATCACTTTCGGTGGCGGTGGCGGTGGCGGAGGCGGTGGCGGAGGCGAGGCTGGTCGGATTTGCTCCCGCGCCGAGGCGCAGATCGGTTGCCTCCGCTATCGATTTGGCGGCTTCCGCAAGAATGTTGCGCTCATTGGCAAGGGCACGGGTCGTCTCCACCGCGTCCCCCAGGCTCTGGGATGGTTTGACACGTAGATCGGACAGCGTGTCGGCCCATATTTTCTCGAACCGGTCGAAATAGATCTGTAGCGCGGCCTGTGCCACCTGCTCGACAGTGGCACCCTTGATGGCATCGTCAGAACCGCGCACCCAGTCTTCGGAAAGCGCGACGCGGGCCGCATGCGCGACCTGCGGAATGACGACGCGGCGATACCCATCCGCGGTGAAGAGGCCCTCTATCCCCTCAGCCATCGGCGCTTTGCTGCGACGCTCGAAAGCACGCTCCCCCAGCGGGCCGAAAGCCGTGGCGGGTGTCCATTCCATCAATTCCCGCACTTGCGGAAGGCCGGCGAGAATATCATAGGCGCGTGTGCCGATCGCCTGATCGCGGATCGTTTCGCGGGCGGTGGCGATGAGCCGCGCATCGAGCTCGATCGGGGCGAGCACGCCGTCGGCGAGCGCCTTTGCGTGCTGGTCAAGCGCCTCTCTCGCTGCCGCCCGTCCGTCGCCGGGATAAAGGGATGCGAACATCTGATGTGTCTGCACGGTCAGGAAATCGCGATCCAACGCACCCATTCCGCCCAGCATCCCATAGAGTTTCAGAGAATTGAAGGTGCGGGTGACATCCTTTTCATCCTTCAGCTGCTTTTGTAGCTGTACGATCATGCGCGGCAGCAGAAGGGCGTTGAGCGCGCGCTGATAGGCGTCACGCTGCCGGCCGGCAATCTTGTCTTCCTGATCGAGACCGAAGCTGACATTCCACACGCGTTCGCGGGCAAAGCCGGAATTGACATCGCGCAGATTGTCGAGCGCGGGGAGGATGCGCAGGAAATCGGCATCCGCGACCTCGCGCACGGGAATTCCCTGAACGAGCTGCTCATAAGCGCCAAGTTTGCGATCCGCTTCGGCCAGCGCCTGCGTATTGGCGAAATAGGTGAAAATCCAGCCAGTGAAGACGATGGCGACCGCCGCGGCGGATACGGCATAAGCAATGCGCCGCACCAGCAATTGCCGCCGGGAAAGCCGCTTGTCACGCATCACCAGCGCGGCTTCGGGGAAGATGACGTCCTTGAACAGCCGCGACAGGAAATAGCTGCGGCGGATTCTGGGTGCTGCGGGAGATTTTTCCTTTTCCGGCTGCGTTCCCGACGCGAAATAAACGCCGCGCAGAAGCGGTGCCTCGATGAGAGGCGAACTTGCGCAAAGTTCGGCCAGGGCCTCATGGAGCCGGTCTTTCAGCCGCGCGAGTTCGGCCGGGAAACGGAAGATGCGTCCGCGTATCTCCGCATTCTGCTCCTGCTGCAGGCGCTCGATCAGCATGGCATCAACCCGCTGCTGCAGCAGTTCGAATTCTTCCGTCAGACGCTGCGGCAGGTTTTCGGCGGAGTAGCTCTCATCCAGCTTGAAGGTCGTGCCCCACACCTGCTGTCGGTCGGTCTTGTTGAAACCATCGAAGAATTCCACGAAACCATGCAGCAGGTCGGCTTTCGTCAGGACGATATAGACCGGAACGCGGGCATGCAGATATTCGTCAAGTTCCGAAAGACGCTGGCGGATGGAGCGCAGTTCCTGCCGCTGTTCTTCGGGATCGCGGTTGAGCAGATCGGGAATGGACAGGGTGACCAATGCGCCGTTGATCGGCTGCGAACGGCGATACCGCCTCAAAAGGCCAAGAAAACCTTCCCATCCAGCTTTCGAGGAGCCGTCGAGATCGTCCTGCGTGGTATAGCGGCCGGCGGTGTCGATCAGGATCGCCTCGTCGGCGAACCACCAGTTGCAGTTACGCGTACCGCCGATGCCCTTCAGCGCATTTTCGCCGAGCGCATCGCCAAGCGGAAATTGCAGGCCGGAATTGGTGAGCGCCGTCGTCTTGCCGGAGCCGGGTGCGCCGAAGATCACGTACCAGGGCAGGTCGTAAATGTAACCGAAGCGCTTTTTTGTAACCCGCCGCAGGAGCGCGAGCGCCTCTTTCAGGCGGGTCTGAATTTCGCCGATTTCCGCCTGCCGATTGGCCAGCGCCTCACGCTCGATACTGTCGACGAGTTCCTTGTCCTGTTTACGGCCGCGGTAGATCGTGACGATGATGTAGACCAGCCAGACGGCGACGATGATGCCGATGGCGATGAGCCGCGCCTGCACCGTTCCAAGCGGTTTGAAATCGCCGAGCGCGATCAGATAGCCGTAGAACCAGATGACGACGCAGAGCGCGATCACCCATAAAAGCGAGAGGAAACGCCGGCCGACGAGGGCCGCATAGCTCTCGACATAGGAACGGATCGTATAAAAATAGCTCAATGGATTCATGGCTGCGCCTCTCCCGGCTGCTGTCCCGAACTGTTCTCTATGGTCGGCGAGAGAATGCCGGCGTCGCTCAGTTTTTCATCGGGATTGGTCAGGACCATGATTTCTGTTCTGCGGTTTATCTGGCGGCCTTCTTCCGTTTTGTTATCGGCGATCGGGTCGCTGTCGGCCCGGCCTTCGGTCAGGATCGCGTCAGGGCCGGTGAATTGCGAAAGAATGTCTCCGACCGCCTTGGCGCGCGCTTCGGAAAGGTGCCAGTTCGAGGGAAACTCCACCGTTTTGATCGGCACGGTGTCCGTATAGCCGATGACGACGGCGCGGAATTTTTCAGCCGCAAGCGCACCGCCGATGCGCTGGATGAGATCGCGGAATTGCGGGCTGACATCGGCGCTGCCTGTCGTGAACAGGCCCGAATTGTTGATGCGAACCCGCAGCCGTCCGTTCACATCCGCAAGGGTCACAAGCTTCTTGTCGACTTCCGGCTGCAGGAAGGCCATCAGCTTTTCAAGCCGGGAAGGTTGTCTCGGCTCCACCGTCTTCGGGGGCTCGACAACCCTGGGAATTTCGACTTGCGCCGGTGGCTGGGGCGGCGGGGTTGCTATCAGCACGCTCGGCGTCTCGTTCGGCGGCAGATGGGCAAGCCTTTCGAAAGTGACATCGGATGCGGTGTTGAGCGATAGCGTGAAGAAGAGATAACCAAGTGCGAAGGCGAGTGCCATCAACGACAGCAGGGTCCAGAGCGCGGTCATCGTGCGCAAGGGCGTATGCCGGGCATCGACGCCTTTCCAATGTGGAGAAAGCTCCCGCTCGAAGGCGCCATATTGGCCGATCAGCGTCTTGTAGAGGCTATCGCGGATGCGTGAAAGCTCCAGTGCCCCTTTCGATGAAACGCGGGTGCGCCCTTCAAAAGCCAGCGACAGGCACAGATAGATCAGCAGCAGCAGATCCTTGTTGGCGCCGGGCGACTGGTGGAAATGGTCGAGAATATCGAAAACCCGGTCGCCACCGGTGACATCATTGTGGAAGGTGGAAACGAGGCCGGAGCGCGCCCAGCCTGCACGCACACCCCAGGGCTTGCTGAGAACGACATCATCCACCGTTGCGCAGACGACGTAATGCGCCGCTCTTGCCCGCTCGGGGCTGATGCGGGCGGAAGCGAGATCGCGCTCGTAACGGGTGATCGCCTCAACGCAGGCGCGGCGAAGCTGGTCGGGTTCTGGCTCGGCATCGCTGAAACGCAGCAGATGTGCGAGGTTGAGAAGGGGAGCCGCCGATTGAACAAGTGTCGGCACCTCCTCTCCGCCGAAGTGGAAACCGGTCAGCAATTGCTCGACCGGCAGGGTGGCCACTTTCCCCCTGGCGGGGCGGGCCTGCTCGTCGGTCTCGACGATGTCTTCGAGGATCGCCGCCATGTTGCGGGCGTTCTGGTTGCGCCGGCGGCTTTCCTCGGTGATCTCGACAACCGTCGGTAAATCCTGCCAGGAAGAGGGGTTTTCCGTGCTCATTCGCGTAACGCCCACATTTCCATTTCAAGCCCGGGGAACTCGCCCGCCAGATGCAGGGCAATGGCACCTGAGGTATCAAGCTGTTTCCAGAGTGGCGACTGCGTGTCGATCTCGAAATAAACGGTGCCGGATCGATAGGGCAATTGCCGCGGCAGGACCGGCAGGGACCGCACGGGAATGCCCGGCAGCGCCACATTGACCAGTTCGGAAATCCGTTCCACCGGTCCGACCTTGATCTGTGCCGGCAGGCGGCGGCGAATATCCTCGGCGGCCATATCCGCCCGCACGGCCAGCACGAAACCGGCATCGCGCAGAAGCGTGCGGTCGTGGATGGTGCCGACGCGGACGCCATGGCGGCGTTCCACCAGTTCGATTGCCACGGCTGCCTGTTCCAGAACCGCTGACAGCGAGGTGCGCAGATCATCAAAAACAGCACCGAAGGTGGCCTTCAGATCTTCGTGTCGATAGGGCGGGAAATCCGTTGCCCGCTTCCTGTCCGTGGTGAAGGTGGCAAGCTCTCCGGCAAGCTGGATGCAGTCTTCATAAAAGCGGATGGGGTGAAAACGTGTGGCGTTGGCACCGCGGTGCGCGAGCAGCGGATCGGCCCGGTTGAGAATCTGCAGCAGGAAATAATCGCCCACTTCCGCCGTTCCCCGGATCGTCGGATCGCCGATGCGTTCGGCAATCGCCTGGGCGCGGTGGCGGACGATCCCCAGAAGCTCCGTCAGCAATTCGTAGAGGCGGGGCGCGGCTGCACAGCTGAGGCTTGGAGGAATGAAATCCGGATCAAGAATGACCGCACGGTCGGAGCGGACTTCGATCACCCGCGCCAGCCCGATGAGATCGTAACCGGAAAGATCGTCACCGGTTTTGAGGAATTTCAGGCTGAGACGGCCGACATCGATCGGGGCCACGAAATCCGTCTCGATATTGGTGTCAGTGACTTCATAGCTCGAGGCGGTGAAGCGCACATTGTTCGTGTCATTGCGGCCGCTGGCGGACATATCCGCCTTGCCCGGCTGCCGGGCCGGCAGGGCAAGATAGATGATGGCGTTCTTGACGCTTTCATCGAGATCGAGCGGCGGAGGCAGGTCGGAATCCTCAGGGGCCTCGAAGGGCGTTCCATCGGGAAGCACACCGCGCAGGTTCGACAGCGCGAATTGTCCTATCGACAATGCGCTGCGGTCGACCCCGATCTCGGCGATGCCCCAGGGGTAGGGTGAAAGGTTGCGCGTGGTGTTGCGCACCAGGCGTTCGGTCCAGCGGTCGGATTGCTGAAAATGCTGAACGCGAAGAAACATGCCTTCGCTCCAGGCAACACGGTTCTCATGTCTCATCGTGGTTGTTTACCCCCTTGGCATCGGCCGTGGCCGCGTCAGTCTCCCGTGCGGGCGCGGCTTCACCACGCGCCGCCCGCTGGAGGAACTGCCTGACCGGCAATGGACGGCCGTTTTCTTCGAATTGTTTTTTGTAAGCCGACCAGTAGTCGGTCTTCATGACCAGCCCCCGCCAGTCCCTGCGCCCGATCTTCGCGCGAAAATCGTTGCCGGCATCGACAGCGGCCTCAAGAAGCCGGGGCTCGAGTTTCTGCGTGCAGCTGTGCATCAGGGTTTCGAGCGCGGCGGCAAGACGCCGTTGCTGGCCAATGAGCGTTCCCATCCGCTCGCTGAGGGATGGTACCGGGCCTTGGCCGGCATGATCGCTCTCTATGTCGAGAATGGCCATGCAATCGGCACTTTCCCTTTCCAATGCCGTCAGAAGATCGCCGATTTCCTGTACGGTAGCCGTGTTCGCGGGCAATCTGTCCTGCCGGCTCGGGTCTTCGTCCGCATCCGGGAAAACGCTGTCGAAATCCCCGACATGCGGAGCCGAGACCGGACGTGAGATCATGACCGGCGTGTTCAGCGCATCGGTGTGCTCGTGTTCACTGCTTGCAGCAGGCTCTGCATCCCAGTCATCAGGCAGAACAGTGCCGATTCCCTGTGCCGAGGGCGGTTCGTTCCAGCCGATCTCGACGTTGCGCGAAATGGACTTCGCCTTGCGGCCCGGGCCCTCGCGCCGTGTTTCCGGCCAGTCATCGGCGGTGGCGGTGTTGCCCAGCAGGCCGCCGGCCGAACGGCCGTTCGGGGCGATATCGGCAAGGATCGCCGAAATGGTCAGCGGCTCGTCACTCATCTTCAACGAGGCGTCGGGATCGGAAAAATCAAGCTCCGCATTGCCGCTGATGGCGACCTCGAAAATCTGTCCGCCGATATTGATCTGCGAACCGTCCCGAAGACGCGCGCTTTCGCCCTCAAGCAACAGGTGGCCATCGACCAGCGTGCCATTTGCGCTCTGGTCAAGGATGATGAAACCTTCGCCATCGCGGCTCAGCGTGCAATGCAGCTTGGAAACGCGCCGCTCGTTGTCATCGATCTGCCAGTCGCAATCACGAGACCGACCAATTGCGCGGCGGCCCCGCTCGAAGCTCCACTGGCCGGCTTTTCCCGCCCCGATGTTCCGTGTGTCCTTGAGTGCAAGCTTCATGTCCTGGCCCTCACACGGAAATCGCCGAGCCTTCCCGCTCGGTCACTACAGCGTCGGCGCTGTCTTTTTCTGCGGGTGCCACGCGAGCCCAGCTGTTCCAGCCGAGACGGGCGGGCGCGTCGGACTGGCCGAGGCGGCAAAAGGGAATGTCCTCCTTTTTCAGGATCACCTGCACATCGAAATGCAGCGCGCTGCCAACGAACAGACGCGTCAGCGCGAATATTTCCGCAAGTCGTTTCGATCCGGGCGTCAAGGCCAGATAATCGGCATAGCCGACGGGGCCGATCACGACCCGGAAGCCGCCGCTCATATCTTCGACAGCGCTTCCTGCCGTCGTGTTCTGCCCCAGCCTCAGTCCGGAGGCTTGCCCGAGTTGGCTTTGTTCGTGAAGCGGCAAAGCCACCCAGCGCCGCCGAAACTGTTCGACCGTAACCGGAAGCGCGGTAAACTCGCACAACATGGAGGTGAGCGCGCTGACATTGCGGTTGCGGCTGGCCAACAGCCCGCTGAAACGCAGAAGCGTGTCTTCGGCAACGCCGGCCTTCTGCACCAGTCCCGTCGTCCTGAACCCCGTCAGCGCCAGCAGGGTTTTGCGAAAGCCATTGTCCTGTTCCCTGGCCGACCAGCGCAGGCCTCTTGCGAGGCGATATTTCTCCGTTGCGGAGACGAAAAGCTCGCTGAACCTTGCCGCGAACAGATTAAAGAAGCTTGCGAGCGGCCCGGAACGATTGCGTTCTTCCCGTTGCAGCAATTCGCCATAGGCCGGCGGCAGCGAGCCAAGCGGCCCGACGATCGGGGCGAAGGCGGATTTCAGTTCGGCATGGCCGCGCTTGTGATTAAAACCGCTGACCGCGAGCGGCGTTGGCTGTGTGCCGCCATGCGCACCGATGACGACCCCGTCATCTGCCGCGACGAATTGGGCGACGCGAAAAGCGGTGGCAGGTTCAAAACGGCCGGGATCGTCGCTGAGAAGCGCGGCCTGCCGGTCTTTCATGGTTGGCATTTGCTGGTCCATCCCGATCTCCTAGAGCAACGGCCGGTCAGCGGCGCGGGCCGGCCAGCGGGCAATTGGTTTGGAATGGCCACGCATCGTCGCCGTCAGCCGCGTGAAGCTGTTGATCGAGGTGTAAAGCCCGAAGAAATGGTTGAGGACGCCGGCGAATACAAATGCCGCAGGCCGTGCTATCAGCGCGGGATCGAACTCCACGGTTATGTCGGTGCCGGGTACCATCGTTGCGCCGATGCGGGCGTGGGAATTCTGCGCTTCGACCTTGCTGATCGCCTCCACGAGCTGCCGGGTTTCCGGGCTGTCCCGGAAGGAATAAAGCGACAGAATATCCTTCAGCGGTGCGCCGCCGCTATCGGTGAGGGAAAGATGGTTGAGCAGAAGATGCGATATCAGCCGCCACTCGCGCGCCGAGCGTTCGTTGACGCGGATCGCCGCCGTCGGCGGCATCAGCGCATGGACCGATTTCACCGCTTCATTGCCGGTCGAAAGCTGCAGGAAGGGATGCCCGCCGCCAAACGGAAGCTGGCTCGGCAGCTCGCGGTTGATACAGAGCGTGTCGATGCTCGCCACCACGTCAAGCGGCCCCAGCGGTCCGCGCTTTTCGTCCACGAAGGCGATGTCGGTATCGGATGAGCCGTCGTCGTCGAAGCGCCGCTGGATCTGCCAGAACACATTCGCACCATTGTTGCGCTGGGTGCGGCCGAAGAAGGGAGAGGTTTTCTCGCTCTGCCCGGAACGGCTGGTCAGCTGGACGTTTTCGACCGCGTATATCTCACGGGTCCGCTGCCGCCGTGCATCCGGCAGCAGGCGGTATTCGGTCCGGGTTCCATCCAGGCTGAGCGGTTCGCAGCTTTGCTTGAAGAGGTTGATGATCGGAGAGGCGTTCAGCACGAAATCCTTGACCGACACCATGCGCTCAAGCTGCGCATCGGCGGCATCCAGGTAGATATAAAGCTCGCAATCACCGCCGCTCCATCTGTGCAGCCCGTCAATATCGAGAAAGAGAAACTTCTGTGGCAGCGCGAAGAATTCGGTGAGAAGCCGGTATCCGTCAAAGCTGTTGGCCGGATAGGGCAGCATGGCCTGATCGCGGGTGAAGCCGGAAGGCCTGAGATTGCCGGCCGGCAGGAAGATGGCTTCCTTGTCCTCGGAATGACGGGCAAGCGCCATGCCGACGCAATGGTTGGTCAAAAGCTCGTAAAGTGCTGTCGCCTGCTGCCATGCGGCGGACAGGAATATCTGGAGTTTCGTCAGTCCCATTTCCGGGAATGTGCCGCCGCGCGGTGCCGTGCTGCGCAACGAAAGCCGCAGGCAGCTGGCCGTGCCGGCAAAGGATGCCGAAAAAGGCGCATCGATCGGCTGGCCGGCAAGCGTCGCTGCTGCGATCTGCAGTGGCGCGATCTCCACCTCCTGCGTGGTGCGGAAACGGCAGCTTTCGCCGCCCACCGGTTCGGCGAGGATTTCGCTGTGACGGGCAAGCGTCTGGACGGTCGCCAGAGCCGGGCTCGGAGCGAATTGCACGACGCTCATGGACGGGATCGGCGCAAGATAATGCGGATAGAGCGTTTCCAGCAGGCTGTCCGACAGTTCCGGAAATTCGTCATCCAGTTTCTGGCGCACGCGGGCGGCGGAATAGGCAAAGCTCTGGATCAGCCGCTCGACATGCGGATCGTCGGCGACATCGCCGGTCATGCGCAGCCTGCCGGCGATCTTCGGAAACGCCGCCGCAAAGCGGGATGCGCGTTTTCGCAGCGCGAAAAGCTCGTCATTGTATTTTTCGAGGAAGCCGTCAGCCATTCGTCGCCTCCACCAGGAAACGTTGCGTGGACGGATCGATCCGGGATTCAAAGCTGATCGGCGGCATGCCTTCCTGAAGACGGAAGCTTGCCTGTATGCGCATGCGAAGCGCCCGGTCGCCATCCGTGCGGTTCTTCAGGATGGTCACATGCACATCGGCAAGGCGGGTTTCGAACAGGGAAATCCGCCGCTCGATGCTGCGTGCGAGCTGCGCCTTGGAGGCATCCGTCACGAGATTGGCCGAAAGAATGCCGTCCACGCCATAGCTCACCAGCGCATCTGCCAATTCCTTCAACGCGGCCGGCGGGCCGGCGGGGTTACGGCGGGTATTGAGCAATGCCTCGAGATCGCGGCGGATCACCTCGCGCATCTCGCTGGCCTGATCCTTCAGGCTGACAAGCGTGTCCGTTTCCGCATCCGGTGCGTCATCGAGCAGCCGGTCCAGAACGGAGCGCGACAGCGTCCTTTGCCGTGCGCGATATTGCTCGAGCGGATCAACCACGGGCGACCTGCCTCTCTTCGTCGGAGAGCGCGGAAAGCGCGCCGATCTCGTGGAAAGGCACCACATCGTCGCCAATCAGCAGGCAGCGTTGGCCGAAGCCGGTCGCCAGCGGCTGGTCGCCTCCGCTCCAGCGGGTTTCCCGGCCGAGAAGGAGTCCGACATCATCTCCCGGGCCGTGATAGATCGCCGGAAGCAGCACGGATGCGACCGCGCCGTCACGCAGCGTCAGTTCGGCACCACGAAAAGCGAGATCGCGCGGGCGGCTCATGGGGTCGATGCTGAGACTCTCGATGCGCCCGTAATCGATCCAGAGGTAGCGGCCGCCATTGGTCAGGACCTCCAGCGCATGCGGAATCCTGTCGTCCAGATCGCGGATGTCACCGGCGCTCCTGCCATCGTGGCCGATCGGCACATTGCCGCGTTTTTCGTCGAGTTCAGCCAGTGCGGTTCTGGCGGTATCCGCGTCGCCGCTGCGAGCGGCAATATTCGCGCGGATGGCCAGCTGGTCGAGCTCGGAGGGGCCGCCGGGGAAATCCGGCACCGCACCGTTCTCGAACCACGCATTGCGTGCGGCCATGGCGCGCAGCTGGTGGCGAAAGAGGGAAAAGCCGACGCTGTCCTGCGGCGAAAATGTTGCGGCCAGATTGCACTGTGCATCGGCCTTTTCATAGTCGCCGGCAAGCACCAGCAGGTCGATGTAGAAATGGCGGCCATCCTTGTCGGTCGGCCTGGCTTTCACATGGTCCCGCGCGAGCTCTATTGCGTCTTGCAGCTGGTTGTCATCAAGGAGGCGGGAAATATCGTCGCGCAGCGTCATGCGGATATCCTTTGCGGCTCGGCGGAAGACCGGGATGCGGCAGTGGCCGGTATCATGGTTTCGGCAATGAGGTGGAAGCTCGTGGAGACGTCATCGAGCTGGAAATGCGGCTGGAGGCGCACGGTGCAGGAGAATGTTCCGGGCTTGCCGGGAACCTCGAAGACATTGATCCCGGCAGAGCGCAGCGGATAGCGCGTGCGCAACGACGCTTCCGCATCGTCATTGCCGAGCGTGTAGGAGGATAGCCAGCTTTCCAGTTTGCGCTCGATCGTCGAGGCGTCGCTCAGCTGGCCGATGTCATCACGCATGATGACTTTGAGATAATGCGAGAACCGGGAAGCGCACAGCACATATTGCAGCATGGCGGCAAGGCGGGCGTTCTGCCTCGCCGCTTCGGTTGAATAATGGCCGGGCGCATGCAGGGACTGGTTGGCGTTGAAGATCGCCATGCCGGAAAGATAGGTGGTGGAGACGGGCACGATGCCGAGATCGGAAAACTGCTGTTCCTGTCCCGTCGTCAGTTGTACCTCGACGGGCGGCTGGGCGGAAAGGCCGTTGCTCTCGATGCCAAGATCGAACGGCGGCAATTGCCGGGGCGAGAGCATGCCGCCATCCACGGCGTCCTGTGTCACACCGCGCAGATCCGCAAACCAGCCGGAATCGACGAAGTTGCGCACGACCACCGTTGCAAAGGCGAAGGCGGCGTTGCCCCAAAGGAGTGTATCGCCACTTTCGGCCACATGTTCGCGGAACGGAAATCCATCATCCCGTTCACGCGCATAGGGCCTGTAGGGAGAGCGCAGCAAAACACGCGGCGCGACAAGGCCGACGAAGCGGGAATCATCGCGCGCGCGAAGCGCATTCCAGCGAAGCCGCGATTTATCCTGCTTCAGCGAGGAAAAGTCGTGAACCCGGCTGAGTTCGGAAAAATCCTGCAGGCCGACGGCGGAAGGTGCCGCCGCCGCCACGAAAGGGCAGAAGGCCGCAGCGGCCACCATCCCGATCTGCGACAGCGTGGTGATGGAATCTGCACCCTGAAGATCATCGGGAGAAAAGGCGTAGTCACCGATCATCAGTCCCACCGGTTCGCCGCCGGGCATGCCGAATTCGCGGTTATAGACGACTTCGAAAAGATGGCTCTGGTCGAAGTCGGTGGCGCGCTCCGTGTTCCGGGCAAGGTCACGCCAGCTGGCGTTCAGCAGTTTCACCTTCACGTCGGTGCTGCGGCCCGCCTCGCGCACGACCATGGCAAGCCCGCGCCATCTCGCCTCCATCGCCTGAAAATCAGGGTGATGGAGAATGGCGTTCACCTGACCGGTCAGCGCATCGTCGATGAGGGCGATGAGCTGGTCGGCGAAAATGCGGGCGTCCGGAAAGGACAGATGCGCCATGAGCGGGCTCCGGGTGATGAACGGGGCCGGGGTGGCGGACCACCCCGGTCCGGGCTCAGTTCTTGGACGGAATACGGGCGACCATGCGCAGCGAGGTCGTCAGTTCTTCCATCTGCAACCAGGGCCGCATCCATGCGACCGCATTATAGGCGCCGGGTTTGCCGGGCACTTCCTGCACGGTCACCTTGGCATCGCGCAGCGGATATTTCGCCCGGCTTTCTTCGCCCGCCTCGTCATTGGCGTTGACGTAGTTGGCGATCCAGCGGTTGAGCCAGACTTCGCAATCGGACGCTTCCATGAAGGAGCCGATCTTGTCGCGGCCCATGACCTTGAGATAATGCGCGAAGCGCGAGGTGGCCATGATGTAGGGCAGGCGGGCCGAGACGGCGGCGTTGGCCGTGGCTTCCGGTTTGTCGTAAAGCTTCGGCTTGTGCGCGGTCTGGGCACCGAAGAACACCGCATAATCCGTGTTCTTGTAGTGGCAGAGCGGCAGGAAGCCGAGCTTGCCGAGTTCCGCATCGCGGCGGTCGGTAATGCCGACTTCGGTCGGGCATTTCAGGTCGAGATCGCCGTCGTCGCTGGAGAAGACATGCATGGGCAGGTTTTCAACCCGGCCGCCATTTTCCGCGCCACGGATCGCCGTGCACCAGCCGCTCTTTACAAAAGCGTCGGTCAGCTTGGTGCCCATGACATAGGCGGCGTTCATCCAGCAATATTCGTCATGCTGCAGGTCGCCATTCACCGCACCCCTGGTTTCGTCATAGGCGAAATCATCGATGGGGTTCGTCTTCGGACCATAGGGCATGCGGGCCAGTACACGCGGCAAGGCGAGCGTGACGAAACGGGAATCGTCGCTTTCGCGGAAGCTGCGCCACTTGGCATATTCCACCGTGTCGAAAATCTTCTCCAGATCGCGCGGACGGGCGAGATCGCGATAATCCTCGAAGCCGAACATGTGCGGGCTGGCAGCGGAGATGAATGGTGCGAAAGCCGCCGCCGCAATCGACGAGACGCCCTGCAGCAGCTGCACGTCATCGAAGGAATTGTCGAATTCATAGTCACCGATGATGGCGCCGAGCGGCTCGCCGCCGGGGGTGCCGAATTCGTCTTCGTAGATCGCCTTGAAGAGGCGGGACTGGTCGAATTCGACGGCCTTTTCCAGATCGCGAGCCAGTTCCCGCTTGCCGGCATTCATCACACGGATCTTGAGGTTGACGCTCGTCTCGGAATTCTTGACGAGATAGTTCAGCCCGCGCCAGGTGCCTTCCAGCTTGGCGAATTCCGGCGCCTGCATGATGGCGGCGAGCTGTTCGGAAATGGTCCGGTCCAGCTCGGCAATCGCATGGTTGAGGGTGACGGTGAGGTTGCGGTCATATTTGACCGTTCCCTTCAGCGCCTGATCGGTCAGCGTGCGCAGGAGGTTCTGCGCGCGGTCCGGTTCGGTCTGGCGGGTTGCGGAAACCACCTTGGACAGCAGTCCCTGGTCTTCGGCGGTCGTTGCCTGTGCTTCGCTTTTCATCAGGCTTTCAGCGCTCATGTTTCAGTCCTTCCACATGCGGCTTTGAAAATGCCGCTTGAACAGTTGAAGCCCTAACGGGCCGTTCGGGGAGGTTCTCCTCCGCACAGGCGATTATTCGCTCGCGCCGTTCTTTTCCTTCAGTTCGGAAACCAGCGTTGCGAGGTCGGTTTTGTTCTGCAGAATATCTTCGAGCATCCGCTCCAGATCTTCCGAGCGGTCGGCCTTGGAAAGCAGGTCACGCAGCTCGTTGCGGGCATCCAGAAGCGCCTTGAGCGCCGGAACCTGCTGCACGACGGCGCCGGGTTCGAAATCGTCCATGCTCTCGAACTTGAGGTTGACCTGCATGTCCGTGCCGTCTTTCTGCAGCGTGTTGGCAACGGAAATGTTGAGGCCCGGCGTCATGCGGCGCATGACTTCGTCGAAATTGTCGCGGTCGATCTGAACGAATTTGCGCTCGCCGAACGGCTTGAGCGGCTGGGTGGGATTGCCGGAGAAATCACCGAGCACGCCGACCACGAAAGGCAGTTCCTTGACCACCATCGCGCCTTCGGTTTCGACTTCGTATTTGATGTGAACGCGTGGTTTGCGAACCCGCTCCAGCTTTTCATGTACACTTGCCATTTCAACCTCCTTGATGCCCCTTGGCATGGATGACTGTTGCGGGGCGTCGTCTCGCCCCGAGTTGCTTATTTCCCGTTATTGTCTCCGCCGGGTTTGATGCCGGCGGCCGTCAGAACGGCGTTACGGGCCTGCGCTTCCGGCAGAAGCTCCGCCAGCAGTTCCGAAAAATCCATGCGCCCCCTGCGAACCAGCGTTTCGATGGAGAGCGAGATCGGTGAGTGCGGTTCGGTTCGGCGAAAGTAACGCGCAACCGAAAGAAGAGTTTCAAACGCCTCATCGCGCGAAGATATGCCTTCCGGGGATGCCGGGGATGGCCGCACGGCCGGCTGCCCGCTTTCATCGGTGCCCGCAGCAATGGGCGGCGCCTGTTCTACCGGTGCCGGTTCCTGGTCGCGCCCACCCAGCGTGCGAATTGCCGCGGCCGCTTCGATAAGCGTGTTGCGGATATTGGAACTCGGGGGGGCGGCCTGGCCGCAACGTTCGGAAAGAACGGCCGTGATGGCGTCAAAAGAGGAGAGACAGGCATTCACCGCCGCCAGATGGGAAGACATGGCGGCAACACCGGCTTCGGACGCTATCCGGTACAGTTCTTCGCGGCGTTTGCTCTCGTTCGGACGCTGCGCCAGCTGGAAATCCCAGAGACTGTGTTCTCCGAATTTCCCTCCGGGGATCAATGACGCGAGCCGGAGCGGCTGAACAAGTGTCCCCTCGCTGCCAATGCCATTCAATCCCGCAAAAGGTGCAAATTTTTCCTCGTCATTATCATCGCTGATCGAGCGCAACGAGTCCCAGTGGTTGCAAAAAAGATCACCACAAAGCTCGTAGATTTCGCGCAGTCCATGGAAGCCGCGCAGTCGCAGGCTTGCTTCCGCGAGCCATGCCAATATTTCAACATCCTTGCTTTCGGAATATATAATCTGCAATCCAAGATTGCTGACACTGTCCCAACTGTTGGAGATCTTCAGGTTATCCTGAGGGGACGCAGCCCGCTCTTCTGCCCGTGCCTGGTTTCTTTCGTCCTTAATTCTATAGTATATTTCACGCGTTCTTGAATCGTTGCGGATGTTATCTCCGCAATTCCCCAAAAACTCTATATCTTTCTTAACATGCTGCGTATCCAAGAGTAGTCTATCCCCAGAAAATAGTAATGGATTTTTCGTAGTTACTTCCCTTACGTGAGGCTATTGATCAGACAGACTTATTCAAAATGTGTCTAAATTGTGGCGTCTATTGTCTAATCTAACCCGATAAAAAATAAACTTCGGGGTGGACAACCCGGTTTCATCATCATAGTTATTCCACGTCACGTTGTGGAATGAACCGGGCAGGAGGCTCATTGCATGTCGCATATCGATCTCAATCGCCTCGTTGGAGCGCTTGAGCCAGACCTGCGCGTTACCCTTGAAGCTGCGGCTTCCATTGCGGTGCGCATGGGGCACAGGTACGTGGATATCCCGCATTGGCTGCTGGCGGTTGTAGATGCCGGTATCTATGCGGAAACATTCGAGGAATTAAAAATTCCACTTCCGGTACTGAAGGCTGAAATCGGCCGCAGTCTGGGGGAGGCCATTATCGGCGACGGCGAGGCTTTGTCGCTCTCCCAGAACATCCTCACGGCAGCCCGGGAGGCATGGATTCTTGCTTCGCTGGAGGCTGGCCGTGACCGCGTGACGCTTTGCGACCTCCTGTTGGCGATGGATGAGGAAACCTCACTTCGCTCCTTCGTCCGCTCGGCATTTCCGTCTCTCAAGACGATGGATCGCACGGCGCTTGAGCGTCTTCGCAGCTCAGCCGACAATGGTGCAAGCGTGGATGTTCCTTCCGCGCCGGCAGGCTCAGGGCAGGCGGGTGCGGGACAGGCCGCCGGCCAGAATGATTTCTTGCGCCTTTACACCCAGGACATGACCGCCGATGCCCGTAACGGCAAGGTCGATCCCGTTATCGGCCGCGATGATGAGTTGCGCCAGCTCGTTGATATTCTGACGCGCCGCAGACAGAACAATCCCATTCTCGTGGGTGAGGCCGGCGTTGGCAAAACGGCGGTCGCTGAAGCGCTGGCGCTGGAGATCGCCTCCGGCAACGTTCCGGAAAAACTGCGCAATGTCCGCCTGCTGAACCTTGATATTTCGCTGCTGCAGGCCGGTGCCGGCGTGAAGGGTGAGTTCGAGCGGCGCCTGCACGGCGTGATCGATGCGGTCAAGCGCTCGGCCGAACCGGTCATCCTGTTTATCGATGAGGCCCATGGCCTTGTCGGCGCGGGTGGTGCGGCGGGCCAGGGTGATGCGGCGAATATTCTTAAACCCGCACTCGCACGAGGCGAAGTGCGGACCGTCGCGGCGACGACGTGGAGCGAATACAAGAAATATTTCGAGAAGGATGCCGCCCTGACGCGTCGTTTCCAGCCCGTGCATGTGCGCGAGCCGGATGAGGTGACCGCGATACGGATGTTGCGCGGTGTGGCCGATAGTTTCGTCAGCCATCACAACGTCACCGTTCGTGACGAGGCGATCGTGGCTGCCGTGCAATTATCCGCGCGCTATATGCCGGCTCGGCAATTGCCGGACAAGGCGGTCAGCCTGCTCGATACCGCCGCCGCGGCCGTTTCGCTGGCACGCCAGACCCTGCCGGAGCGGCTGCGTGCCATGGAAAGCGAGCGGCGCCTTCTGTCGGACGAGTTGAACTGGCTTCTGCGTGAACCGCAGGATGCGGACATGCAAAACCGCATCCAATCGATACGCGACGAGCTTGAACGGCTCGCGGGCGGGATCGATGATCTGCGCAGCCGTTATGACGCGGAAATGGCCGAACTGGGGGCGCTTAGTGCAGAGCAGACGGCCGAAACCGGCACGTCGAATGTATCGCACCTGCGGCCTGCCGCGGATATGCGGCCGGCAAATGCTGAAAGGCTTGTGCCGACAGTGGTTGATCGGGAAGCGATCGCTGCCGTCGTTTCGCGATGGACCGGGATTCCGCTCGGCAAACTTCTGGCGGACCAGATCGAAAGCGCCCGCACGCTGGATGCGCGCATGCGACAGCGGGTGGTTGGGCAGGATGCCGCAATTACCCGGATTGCCGATGCCATGCGCACCGCCCGTGCCGGATTGTCCGATCCGCGCCGCCCGCCGGCCGTGTTTTTCCTTGTCGGCATGTCCGGAACGGGCAAGACCGAAACGGCGCTGTCGCTGGCGGATATGCTCTATGGCGGCAATAGCCATCTGACGACGATCAACATGTCGGAGTTCAAGGAGGAGCATAAGGTTTCGCTGCTTCTCGGCTCACCGCCCGGTTATGTCGGTTTCGGCGAAGGTGGAGTGTTGACGGAAGCGGTGCGCCGCCGGCCGTTCGGCGTTCTGCTTCTCGATGAGATCGACAAGGCTCACCCCGGCGTCCAGGATATTTTCTATCAGGTGTTCGACAAAGGCGTGCTTCGCGATGGCGAAGGCCGCGACGTCGATTTCAAGAACACTACGATCTTCATGACGGCCAATACCGGTTCGGAATTGCTGTCGGCGCTTTCCGCCGATCCCGACACGATGCCGGAAGGTGAGGCGCTGGAAGCGCTTCTGATGCCGGAGCTTACCAAACAGTTCAAGCCCGCATTCCTCGGGCGCACGATCATTCTGCCCTTCATGCCGCTCGGCACGGAGGAGCTTGCAAGGATCGTGGACATGCAGATTGGCAAGATCAGGGACCGTGTGCTCGCAACATATGGCACCGACCTGACATTGTCCGATGCGGCGCGCGATGCCTTGGTGGCGCGCGCCGGTGCAAGTGAAATCGGCGCACGCGCCATCGAAATCATGATCGGCAAGGATCTCCTGCCGCCCCTTTCCAGCTTTTTCCTCGAGAAGGTCATCGCGGGAGAACGCGTCGGGAAGATTGTTGTCGATTTTGGTGAAAACGGGTTCGGCATTCGTGCCGAAGCGGCTGGGGAAGCAGATGAATTCGCCATAACCGAAGAGGTTGGGGTGGATGAAGTTGCCGCGTCGGATGGGGCTACCCGACGCATGCGGCATTAAACGAAGGGTAACGCGGCCTCGAAGCAAGAGGTCATTTCAGCTACAGGAGCTTACAGCATGCCAATTTATCTGCAGATTGACGGTATCCAGGGCGACGCCACCCATGAAGAACATCGCAAGTGGATGGATATTGAAGCCATTCACTGGAATGTGGCTCGCAACATGAACACGTCGGCTGGTTCTGCTGCAAACCGCGAAGCATCCGAGCCGACCATTTCGGAAGTCATTCTGACAAAGGTTAGCGATTCGTCTTCCACGAAGCTTTTCCAGGAAGCCTGCGCCGGCCGCACCGGCAAGCTTGCAACGATCCATCTGGTGACGACCGGCAATCCGGGCAACACCTATATCGAATACCTGCTGACGAACACGCTTATCGCCAGCTACTCGGTGGATTCCAGCGGTGACCGTCCGGTGGAGACCATCAAGCTCAACTTCACGAAAATGGAAGTGAAGTACACGCCGTTCGACGACAACAACTCGCCGCAGTCTCCGATGATCGCTTCCTACGATCTGGCGACGACCAAGGCTGCTTGATAGCCACGCGACCCGGTGCCGGCATTGCCGGCACCGGAACGTTTTCATTGCAGTTTGCAGCTCACGTCGTGATGTTTCTCATCCACGTTGGACGAGGCGGGTTTTCATGCGCTCCCTATATGCGGTTTTTGTCTCCATGCCATTTGTTCTGGCCCTGTCCGGTCTTTCACCGGCCGGTGCGGCGGAACGGACATGGATCTTCTCCGGTGCCGAACTCAAGCAGGCCATCGAGGGGAAGTTTGCTCCGGAAGTATCCGATCCGGAGATGCGGCGGCTGGTTTCCGTCGCAAAATCGAGCGCCTATATCGCCGGTGTGGCCGATCTGACAAGCGGATCGGACTGGTGTGGTGCGGGTGCTGTGGCGCCCCATGAACTCACCGACCGGATCTACACCTATCTTAGCGATATGCCCGCGGAAAAACTGGATGAACAGGCAGCAACTCTCGTGCGGGAGGCGCTCAAGGTCTCCTTTCCCTGTGAGCAGAAAAGTAACTAGTGGGACGAACCATGCGTGTTAACTTTGACACTCTCTATAGCAATTATCCGAGCAGCGATCCGTCGCATCCGAATTATCTCAGCCAGCGTGATCTGTTCACGGAAATCGGCTGGGAGAGCTTCATCGGCAATCCGAACTATCACAATACCTGCGCCATCCGCGTCAGCATCGCTTTCGTGAAGTCGGGCATCAACATCGTGCCCTCCTCGCACCGTATCCAGAAGGGCCCCTATGCCGGAAAGGGCATCGAGGTGAACATGCGCCGCCTCGCCACCCTGATGAAGCGGACGAGTTATCTCGGCGAGCCCGAGCCTTTCACGCCCGCCACGGCCCGCAATGGCATCGGCGCGCGCAATGGCGTCGTGGCCTTCAACAATATCCCCGGCTACACCGGTGGCGGTCATATCGATCTCGTGCGCGGCGGTTCGGAAGCCACCCAATGCGCCTCGGCCTGCTACTACAATTCGGAAACGATCTGGTTCTGGCCGCTGCAGGCCAGCCGCGTGTCCTGATTTAGGAGTGTCCCATGAGCGACCAGCCTTCGGTTTCTGATTTCGTTCAGGCGAGCCGTGTTCTGAAAGTGTCTTCGCCCTTGGGCGAGGACCAGCTTCTGCCGGAGCGCCTGACGGTCGAGGAGGGCGTGTCGCAGCTTTTCGACATCCGCCTGACGGTGCGGGCCAAGAAGGAAGCGGTCAAACCCGAGGAACTGATCGGGCGGCTGGTCGATGTCTCGATCGAGATAAGCCAGGGCGATGGTGATGGCGGCGGTGTTCGCCGTCCCTTCAACGGCCTGGTGACGGAATTGCATGAAGGACCGCCGATTACCCGCGGCCTGCGCTCCTATGCGCTGACCCTCCGGCCACAGATGTGGCTGCTGTCGCGCCGGTCCGATTGCCGCATCTGGATGGATAAGACGGCGGTCGAGATCGTCGAGACGCTGTTTTCCGAACACGGCATTCCGGCCCCCGACACATCGGGCATCATTTCGCCGCCGCCTGCGCAACACTACAGCGTGCAGTTTAACGAGACGGATCTCGATTATCTCACCCGCCGTTTCGAAGAGGACGGCCTGTTTTACTGGTTCAGCCACGAGGACGGTTCCCACAAGCTGCATGTGGCCGATAGCGCCAGCGGCTGGCTCGGGCCATCACCGGCCGCACAGGGCGAGGGAACGGTGCGGCTGGCGCAGGGCTCGTCGGATCGTAACCACATCAATGACTGGGCGCGGCGGTTCTCCTATGTGTCCGGCCAGCGGGCGGGTGCGGACTGGAACTTCGAGACGCCGGGCATGGTGCCGGGCACGATGACGCCATCGCTGGTGCAGATGCCGGATGCGACCAAACGCGAGCTTTACGAATATCCGGCCCGCATCAAGACCGTGGAAGAGGCGGAGCGGGCACAGAAACTCAGAACCCAGTCCATCGAGGCCGATCATGACCGGGTGTTCGGCTCGTCGACCACGCGCATTCTGGAGGCTGGCCGACGTTTCACGCCTTTCGAGGTCGCCCATCCCGACCATGCCTATGAGGAGCATGTGATCGTGAGGGCGAGCCACAGCATCGTTGATCTCTCCTATGAAACGAATAGCAACGAACCGGAATATCGCAATCACTTCGAGGCGATCCCGGCCCGCGTTCCCTTGACGCCCCACCGGTCGACAAAACGCCCTCGCATCGAGGGCACGCAGGTGGCGATCGTCGCCGGCCCCGAAGGCGAGGAAATCCATCCGGATCAATATGGCCGCATCAAGCTGTGGTTCCCCTGGGACCGCAAGGCGAAGAAGGATGGCACGGATACGTGCTGGGTGCGGGTCAGCCAGGCATGGGGTGGCGGCACATGGGGTGCGCAGGTCATTCCGCGCATCGGCATGGAGGTGATGGTCGCCTTTGTCGATGGCGATCCGGACAAGCCGCTCGTTATCGGCGTGGTCAACAATCCCGCCAATTCCGTGCCTTACGACCTGCCCGCCAACAAGACACGTATGGTGCTGCGCTCCAACACGCATAAGGGCGATGGTTTCAACGAAATCACCTTCGACGATGAGGCCGGCAAGGAGAACCAGTTCTTCCATGCCCAGAAGGATCAGACGACGCGGGTGTTGAATGACCGCACCAAGCGCATCGATCGGCATGAGGTCGCCTCGGTCGGGGGCAACCGCGCGGTGGAAGTTTCTGGCAACCAGAAACACGAGATCGGTGGTTCTGTGAACACCGTGGTCGGTGGCACTGGCCCGATGGCGATGATGGCCATGGCGGGCGTGCAGGCGCTTTCAGGACAGACGGCGGGGCTGCTTTCGCAGGCCGCCCAGATCGCCGGCGGCGGTGGTCCTGGTGTCGCAGCTTTCGCCACCACGCTTGCCTCATCCGCACTCGGATTCCTCGGCGCGGGCGGGCTTTCATCGCGTGAGGGTGTCGTCTCGGGCTCAAGCCCGCGGGCGGATGCGGGCACGGCGCTCGCAGGATCGGGCACGGGTGTCGGCTCCGATGCTTCGGGCCTCTTTCCGCTGCCGGGCATCATGAACACGATCATCGGTGCGTTTCAGTCCACGTCCGTTGGAGTGGCGAAGGCTGAGCAGGTCGGGGTCAGCAAGGTCACCAATATTGGTCAGACGGAAGTTCGGCAGGTTGGAAAACAGCAAAATCTCACCATCGGCAAAGAGCAATTCGTCGAGATCGGTACGGGCCAATATACGCGCGTCGGTGAGAAGATCACCGTCAATGTCGGTAAGCTCTACAATCTCGTCTCCGAGGAAAAGTATCACGGCGAGGCGAAGGTCTGGGAGATTTTTGGCGACGACGAAATTCGCCTTTCGACACCCGGCGGATACATCTCCCTGACAAAAAGCGGCATCAAGCTTTTTGCCCTGAAGATCGATATCGAAGGCAACCAGATCAACTTCAAGAAAGGCGGCCCCGGTGAAAGTGGCTCCTGCTTGAAGTCGATGTCGAAGAATTCCACACCGTTCGTCAGGATTTGATTATGAACGACACACCCATAATTGATCTGCCAAATCCAAACGAAACCGCCGAGCTTACAAGAAAAGCCGTGGAGGCGATGACGGGACTGGTGTCCGTCGTTTTAGATGGGGGTGCATTTGATAATCTTCCGCACATCCTTCAGGAAGAAGGCATAAGTGCCCGGTCATTGTTTCTTGAGGGTGCGTCCGCCGATTTTCGTTTGTCAGGACCATGGTTAGTCGATCTATCGGCTATCCCCGTGCGCTCTTATATCGGCTGGTTGGACGCAAAAAATGCTTGCGCTGTCTATTGGTCCTGCCCGTCTGGAGCCGATAATCTTTATCGTCACCTGAGGACTATTAACGAGGTTATGATTCCACTGGAGCAGACCAGTGGCGATCTGCCAACCACGAGTTCACCCCAGTATGAACGCGTATTGTTTCGACACTGGGACCCTAATGTCCTCGGCGCTCTCCTTCCAATTCTGACAAGGCCACAGATTGCCCGGTTCTTGGGCCCTGCGGACTGCGTCGTTTTCAACGCACCGGACTACGGTGGGGTCAAGAGAGTAAAAGCGCCGGCAGACCTTCCTGCTATTCCGCCCGGCCCGCTGCGAATTGAGTGGGACCAAATTGAAAAGCTGAAAGCGGCCATGCTTCACTCCTCTCGACTGAGAATAGCCCGGTTCCTGAAAGCGAATACTCCACCGTATTTTTCTGGCGTCGACGATAACTTCATTTGGGGTGCCACCTTGGCCAGTGAAAAATCTGCTGATGAGCTTGGTATCAAGACGGAACGCGGTCGCGCTCGCTGGGCCTACGTCATGATAATGTCCGATGGAAAGGCGGCGGATGCTCCGGAGGTACGGAACTATGTTGGAGATGGCGGTGACACGCCTGACAACAGAGTCAAATCCTTGATCGACCACACCGTCGATGCCTTGCGTTCTAGTCCATCAGCATCTGGAATGCCCGCATGAGTGCGACGACAACAGTCGCCGGGGCGGGCGGTGCTATCGCAGGAGGTTGGCTCGGCCGTGTTATTGGAGGCTTGGCTGGCAGCCTCGCTGGGCCTGGAGGTACAGCGGTTGGAGCGTGGATAGGTGGACAAGTCGGCGCTATGGCGGGTAGAGCGGCTGCCTCCGCAATCGCATCTTATATGGAAGGTGCGAATGCAGACGCTGACGCCAAGACCAAGGAGAGCGAACAGGCCAAGCCTTGCGTTGATTGCGGGGAAATCGATTGCTTTAGTCCCCCTGACGGGGCTACGCCTAAGCAAGTTGAAGAGTTTAGGCGCCAGTTGAAGGAGCAACAAGACGAAATAAACCGCATGGAGCCTGATGATCTGGTCAGAAATATCGATAAATATAGACAGCAGGGGAGGCCGACTGATGATGCCGCAAACCGTCGGCAGACTAGAGAAGATTATCGCACCGACCGCACACGGGAACTGGAAGAACAGTATTTATCGGAAGGGCGCAATGACTATAAAGAACAGGCTGCGAAAGATGTGACAGAAGAGATGACGAAGTTGGCCGCAACCCATACCTTGGACTTGGTTGCGGGGGGCGATGGATCAATTTCGGGCTTGGGCGACAAGAGTATCAACAGTTCTTTAGGGTCTCAATGGAAGGGAAGAAGGTCGGAGCAATTGCGCTCTCATGCAAAAAAAGCGGCTGAGCAAAAGAAAAAAATGAACGCCAAACTCGAGGAATGTAAACCCGAAGGCGGCGATGATAATTCCCCGGATGCTCAAACTCCTGACAGTGGTACAGGTAAGGGGGATGGTAATCCTGACGTTCCGATGTCTTGAGCAGTTTGATATTTTTGAGGAGTAAAAATGCCAGAGCTTTTTATAACATACGAAAATGCCTTAAAGCGCTTCGGCTTGCCCGAAAATCCTGAAATTATGGGCGAGGCAGATATTGCTCGATATAAAAACAGGATTCCCGAAACCTATTTAGATTTCATTCGGCATGCAGGCTTGGGAATTTGGAAGCAAGGCTATTTTCAGTTTTGTAATCCGGAAAAGTATAAGTCGATAATAGCTCTAGCTTTGGGTGGCGACAAACAGCTGAATCCGGTTCGGACACACGCGTTGGGGTTTTCTGCGTTCGGAAAAATCTTGGCATGGAATGAAGACTATAAAACCACTGAAATTAACATCCTTCTCCACAGAGTGACATGCCGCGGGGTGTTTAAAGAGATCCCTGCTGAGCGATCTGACATCAATTTGGGTATAGCCGTTGAGGGGATTGATGCAGAATCTTTTGATGCTCCTGACGAAAATGGCAAGCTTATGTTCAATCGACTTCTAAAAAGTTTGGGTAAGCTTCAGCTCGGCCAAATCTATTCTCCGAAGCTACATCCATCGCTTGGCGGTCAGCTTACTGTTGAGAATATGCGCCTAGTCGATGCGCTTTCCGCCATGACTATTGCGGCTCAAGCTGGACCGTTTACGCTATACGATACTACAAAGCCATCTACCCCCGCATTTCGTACTATTGGCAGCTAGAGGGATATTTACATGTTCTCCCGTCCGGTCACGCTGAAAGGTCATATGCACGTCTGCCCCATGGTCGATCCCGGGCCGAAACCACACATCGGTGGACCTGTGGTCTCGACGCAGCAGACTTTCGTCACCGTTGACGGTGTGCCTATTTCCACGGTTGGAGACAGCCTGCTCTGTACGGGCGTTCCGACAACGTCGGACAAGATCACAAGTGGCTCCTCTGTTGCCAGTATAGAGGGTAAAAAGATTGCCCGACTGGGTGATTCCTGCGCGCACGGAGGAAAACTGGTGCAAGGCGTTTCGTGGCTGACGTTCGAGTGATGACGATATCCGGCAGCGGCGCGACACTCGGCTGAGCTTGAGTTACGGCATCGCCAGCCGGTCCGTCCACGTTTTACGATACGGCGAAGCCAATTGCTCCTGCTATTCGACGCGTCGGGGCCTAAGCTTGGAGCAATCTCAGCCAGTCCCAACGACCGCTCGCCGTCCTGAAAGAAACTCCGCCACATCCCGCTCCCTCAGCGGCGGCGCATAAATATAGCCCTGCACCAGCGTGGCGCCGAGGCCTTCGAGTGTGGCGAGTTCTGCTGATGTTTCGACCCCTTCGACCACACATTCCAGCTCCATGTCCCGGCTGAGGGCAAGAAGCGATTTCACGATTTTGTAGCTGGCCGGTTTTTCGTGCAGGTCGGTGACGAAGCTGCGGTCGATCTTGATCTTGGTCAGCGGCAATGCGTGCAGCCGCGTGAGACTGGAATAACCGGTACCGAAATCGTCGAGTGAAATGCCGCAGCCGAGATGGCGCAGCATGTCGACGGATTGCCTCACCTGCTCGAAATCATGGGCGAAAGCCGTTTCGGTGATTTCAAGATCGAGACGGCGGGCGTCGAAGCAGCTGTTTTCGATGATGCCGATCAGCGACAGCACGCCTTCGTTGGAGTTGAGGTCCTGAGCCGAAAGGTTAAACGAAAGGCGTAGGGAAGGGTCCCATGTCGATGCCGAGGCCAGTGCCATCTTCAGGAGCGGTCGCGTCAGCGAACTGACGATGCCGGCTCGTTCCGCGATGGCGAAGAATTGCGCAGGCGGTACATGCCCGAGAACCGGGCTGTGCCAGCGCGCCAACGCTTCAAACCCTGCCGTTTTTCCATCGCGTATATCCACGATCGGCTGAAACATGACCGAAAGTTCATTTTTCATCTCGCTTTGCTTGAGCAGATGCTCAATGCGGGCTTCGATATTGATCTGCTTTTCGTGTTCCGCATCGAACAGAACGGCATCGCCTCGCCGGGTTTTCTTGGCATGGTAAAGGGCATAATCCGCCCTGTCGAAAAGTTGCTCCAGGGTGGAGGCGAGGTGTGGAAAGACCGCTATTCCCATGGATGCGGAAACATGCACCGTTCCTTCCGGCATATGGTAAGGCGCCCTCAATTCTTCGGAAATCGCATTGGCGTTTGCGACGAGTTGCGCGTCATCAGGTATGATCGGAGCAACGATGGCGAATTCGTCACCACCCAGTCGAAAGGCCTTGCTGGCTTTCAGGTTGTCGGTGAGACGCTTGCTGACATTGATCAGCAGCCGGTCTCCCACCGAGTGTCCGTAGAGATCGTTGACCGGCTTGAAACCGTCGAGATCGATAACCCCCAGTGCCAGCCGGGTTCCCGCTTCTCTGGCTTTTTCGAGCTCGGCCTCAAGATGGGCGAAAAAGGCGCGGCGGTTGGGCAGTTCCGTCAGGCTGTCGATATTGGCCAGCAGCAGGTTTTCGTTGCTGAGCGCCTCCGTGCGCTGCTGCGAAAGCACCATGCGCTCGAAATTGCGATAATTGGTCAGCAGGATGGACATCATGCCAGCACAGACCAGCAGAACGTTGATCGCGATGGCAATAAATGTCGGCTGCCGTGACGCCACAAAAAAGGCGATGAACGCGCCATTGACGATGACCGTCACCATGAAGGCGGCGGAGCGTACATACATCAGACAGAAGATGCAGGAAATGACGGTGATCGCCATGTAGAAGGCGACATGGGATCGCGTATAGGCATCTCCATAGGGCACCAGCAAAAAAGACCAGAGCGTGAATGCCAGGGCGATGCCGGCGGCGAGGCGGTTGGTCCGGCGAAGGGCGGCGAGTGCAAACTCCGGCCTGGGATCGATACCGCGCGTCCTCCACCAGAAGGTGACCCGAAGCGTGCAGCCTATGGTAAGAAGCGTGGGAACCCCGACGGTGAGCCAAAACGGTGCCAATTGCATATGCGTAGTGGCAAGCGCCCATGTGCTTGACAGCAAAATGAAATACATCATCGGCATCTGCCGGGTGAAGGCTCGGTACTGCGCTTTCAAAAGGTCGGGATTGTCAGACCGGACGGACATGAAATCGAGCATTTTTTGTACGGCGATCAGTATTTTCATTTATGGCTCATCAAATACAGGACGACATCCGTAGCATAAGCCCAGTTACATCATTGGAAATACAAAGGGTTAACCGGGAGACAACTGTATCAACCGCAAGATGCAGCTGTGTATCTTCGCAACATGCCGCTATTTTACGCCGGTAAATGCTTTTCCGGCAGAAACTGGATGACAACGGGCTTAGGTTCGGCAAACTTGAAAACATAAAACGCGCCGTTCCGACAATTATCTTGAACTGCCCAGGCAGAAAGACTGCTTCATCATGCTGACACCTTTGCTTCCCTCCGTTGCCGTCATTGCCGACGCGCATTTCCATGACACGGCCGCGGATTTCGGATTTCCCGGCATCGAGATCGATGGCCAGCGCATCACCATGCGCAGCTGGTCGGAAACGCGCGACTCCACCCGGGTTTTCAACGAGAGCGCCGATGCGCTGCATGCGGCGTTGGAAGAGGTGCGGCAGCGCGGCATTCGCCATGTGGTACTGCTGGGAGATTATACCGATGACGGGCAGCGGGCGACGACACAAACGCTGAAGGGCATTCTTGAGCGTCACCGCGATGCCCATGGTACCGCTATTTATGCGCTGCCCGGAAACCACGATATCTTCGGGCCGTGCGGCCGGCATCAAACCAAGGAGTTCCTGGTCGAGAACGGTGAACGCCTCTCCGTCTCGAGCGATGCGAAGCGGGCAGGGGAACGGGTCGTTATCAGCGAGCGCATGTATTGCGAAGGTTATCCGGAAGGTCTCGGCCCCATGGCCGCCTTCGGTTATTTCCGCCAGCCGGATTACCTGCATTGGGAAACACCCTTCGGCCTTTCCGATGCGCCGCGGGACCGGCTCTACGAGGTGTGCTCACCCGACGGCCGCAATGTCTACACGTTGATGGATGCCTCCTATCTGGTCGAGCCGGAGCCGGGTCTCTGGCTCATGATGATCGACGCCAATATTTTCGAACCGCGCGACGGCAGCTTTGAACGAGGCGAAGAGGCTGCCTTTATCGACAGCACCGGCGCTGGCTGGAATGCGCTTCTGCGCTGCAAACCGTTCATTCTCGACTGGATCGCCGATGTGCATGCCAGGGCAGAGGCGCTCGGCAAGACTTTGCTCGGCTTTTCCCACTATCCGGCGCTCGATCCCTTCGATGGTGCAATGAGTGTGGAAACCGCTCTGTTCGGCGAGACTACCGCCGTGCGGCGCATGCCGCGCAAGGCGGTGGAGGAGGCGCTGATAAAAGCCGGGCTTGCCGTGCATTTCAGCGGGCACCTGCATGTGGAGGGGGTGACACGGCGCGGGGATGGGGGGAGGTCACTCACCAATATCGCCGTCCCGTCTCTCGTCGCTTTCCCGCCGGCCTTCAAGGTCGTCCATCCGTCGCGTCAGGACATCGCCGTGGAAACGGTTGAGATGGCCCATCTGCCGGTGAATGGCCGCATCTGCTGTGGGTATGCGCAGGAAATGGCGCTTGTCGGCGAGGCGCAGGACCGGGCCTTTGCGGCGCGCGACTATGGCGGTTTTCTACGTGACCACCAGCGGGCACTGATCATGCATCGTTATTTCCCCCGCGAGTGGCCGGCGGAAATCGTTGCGGCTATGGCCGGTAAAACCGTGCGGGATGTCGTCGGCCTGCTCGGGGAAAAGACCATCGCCTTCGAACAGGCGGATATGCCAATGATCGAGCTTATCACCGACTGGTATTGCCTGCGCCAGGGCGTTGGTCTGGCCCTGCCGCATATCGCGCCACAGCGGCTTTCCCTTTACCGGATGCTGGCGCAGCGCTTCGGCCGCAAGGCTGATCGCCATGATGGTTCCGTTGAAGGTTTTCTAGAAATCTTCTTTGGTGCACTCGGCCTGTTTCTCGACCGCGCCGAAGCGAGCCCGCGGCGCGTGGAGATTCAGCTTGCACGGAAACAGGAGCCCGCTTCCGTGTAACTGTCAGGCGGCAAGGCTTGTGTTCCATGCCCTGATCTTTTCGATGTTCCTGTCCGAGCAGGAGACGATCTCGAACTCGAAACCGTCGCCGGAAATGCGTTCGCCGATTTCGGGAAGGCGGCTGAGGCGCCAGAGGATGTAGCCGGCAATCGTGGAGTAACGGTCGGCATCATCCACCAGATCGATATCAAGGAGATAGGAGACGCGTCTGATATCGACGGTGCCGTCGATCAGCCAGGAGCCGTCTTCCAACCGTCCGGAAATCTGCGATTCCTCACCCTCGTCCGGAAACTCGCCCGCAATCGCCTCGAGAATGTCGGTGGGCGTGGCGATACCCTGAAGCGTGCCGTATTCGTCGATGATGACCGCCATCTGGAGTGGCGATGTGCGCAGCTGTTCCATGACCTGCAAGGCCGTGGCGCTTTCATGCACGACAAGGGGTTCGCGCAACGAACGTTCGAGGTTCAGTTTTCCGTCATGCAGTAGATCGCGCAGCAGGTCTCTGGTGGCGGCGACGCCCAGGAAGGAGTCCAGCTTGCCCTGCGCCAGCATCAGCCGGGAATGGTCGAGTTCCAGCAGGCGACGCCTCAGAGTGTCGTGATCGGCGTCGATATCCAGCCAGTCGATCTCCGTCCGTGGGGTCATGATGGAGATGACGGGGCGTTCGGCAAGCGTGAGCACGCCGCGGATCATGTCCTTTTCCTCGGATTTGAAAAGTTCGCTTTGCGCAGCCTGCGCGGCAATGACGTCGGCGGTCTCGCCAAGGGACGGCTGTTCGCCGACCCGGCCACCCAGAAGCCGCAGAATGGCATCGGAGGTGCGCTCGCGCATGTCACCGGCGGTGATGCGCTTTTCACGGTTGCGCCGGCCGATCTGGTTTGCCGCCTCGATGAGCACGGAAAAACCGATGGCGGCATAAAGATAGCCCTTGGGCAGGTGGAAACCGAAGCCCTCGACGATCAGGCTGAAGCCGATCATGAGAAGAAAACCAAGGCAGAGAATGACCACGGTCGGGTGTTTCGACACGAAGGCCATCAGCGGCCGCGATGCCGCCATCATCACGGCCATGGCCACGCAGACGGCGGTAATCATCACCCAGAGATTATTGACCATGCCGACGGCGGTGATGACGCTGTCGAGCGAGAAGACGGCATCGAGGACGACGATCTGCACGATGACCTGCCAGAAGACCGCATGCACGACCTTGCCCTGTTTCGGTTTCTGGTCACCCTCCAGCCGTTCGTGCAGTTCCATCGTGCCCTTGGCAAGCAGGAAGGCGCCACCGAGGATGAGGATGAGATCACGACCGGAGAAGGAGAAATCCGCGACGGTGAAAAGCGGCCGCGTCAGCGTGACGATCCACGAAATCGAAAAAAGCAGCAGGAGGCGCATGATGAGCGCAAGCGACAGGCCGACGATCCGCGCCCGGTGGCGCTGGTGCGGCGGCAGCTTGTCGGCAAGGATCGCGATGAAGACGAGATTGTCGATGCCGAGCACGACTTCGAGAACGATAAGGGTGACGAGGCCGATCCATATATTCGGATCTGCGAGGAATTCCATGTTCAGGAGCCTTTATGGGAATGGGTGCAAACGCGCAAAGCCCCGGACCGAACATCCGAGGCTGGAAGCATCTGCTTTGAGGAAAACAAGAAAATCCGAGGCTGGCGTCGCGTTATGCGAGCCAGCCTCGTTCGGTGTCGACTACTGTCGGTACTGTCGCCTTCGTCAGGCATAGGGCGGATTTATCCCACTATCAGTAAATTCTTGTGCCGGTCCAACTAGCAAATTTTCGACGGTTGGAAAAGCGGTTTTCGATTTTTTGCTGCCGAAATGGTGCGGTTTGGCAATCTTGGCGCGTATAATACGTGACAATTGTTCTAAACATCGAATGCTGTGCAATCTGGGCGATTGCTACCTGTTCGTCGGCAAAAAGCCCTATTGCTTCTGCCCGCCAATATCGGAGGTGGTGCGTCGGTCGATGGCCTTGCCGTCGAGAATGTTTTTCAGGGTGTCGAGACGGTCGTTGATCAGCCACCCATAATAGTTTTCCACCGGCAACAGTTTTTTTGCACCCGCATCCACGGCGGTTCGCAGGCGTTCGGCGCGGCGTCTTGGCTGGCCGACATTGTAGAGCGTGGCAGTGATGCCGGGGTTGCCGGAAATGTCGAAGCCCTTTTCCCTGTAGGCGTCGATGGAATCCCTGATGATGGCGGCGATATAGAGGATGCTGCGGTCGGGATCCATGACGTCGCGGTAGATATCCTTCGGCCTGTCCGCCGAGAGTTTCGGAAGGCCGCTCGTTTTGTTCACGAGATCGGTGACTTGCAAAGCCGTCAGCGGGCTGATCTGGCCGAGCCCGAAAGTCTGTCCCGCGTAAAAGGGCTGGAAGAAGGCCCGCTGGAAGGAGATTGCCTCATAGCTGGCGCCATCCACTACCTTGCCACGGAAGCTCTGGTCCCAGACGCTATCGCGGCAGCTCCATTGTTCCGACGTGGTGGCAAGGGCCTCGCAGGAGCGGAATTCCGGCCGCTGGAGAAATGTCTTCAGGGCCACGCCGTTATAGCTGAACTTGATATCGAGTTCGGCATAGGAGATGGCCTTGATATAATAGGTCTGCATGCGATCCACGGCCGAGACGTTGAAGGTATGTTCCCCGACGATGGCGCCAACGATGTGGATCGGGTCGATGCCATAGGCCGCGCCTGCCTTCCTGATATTGCCCAGCAGGCCGGGTTCGCTGTTCAGGAGATCGACCGTCTTGCGAAATTTTTCCTCGTAGGTCGTGGAGAACGCCTTGGTCCTGATGGCGGAGGCCTGCGGTATTTCCGGCTGTTCGGCCGAGCGGTTGCCGGGAGGCACAACGACCATCTGCTGGGCTGCGGCATAAGAAGGCAGGAAGGCCAGCGCCAGAAGGACAGCGGCCGCGCGGGTGGACTTCGCAAACAGGCTCATACAGCGTTCTCTATGATGGGGATCGTGTTGCGGTGAGGGCTCCTTCTTAAGGCAGGCCGCCCACGCGTGGCAAGTTGCCGCCGCTCACTTTACCGTTGTTGCCGCCCCGAATGCTGTTGCTCGCTTCTCTTCGACCCATCCGGGCCGAAATTTTCGGGGTCGTTAAAAGTCGAACATTTTGTTTCATGCGACCTCAAGTCGCCACGGGTAGCTCATGTCGTCAGGAGACGAACATGACCCATCTCATCAAATCGCTGCAAGCATGTTTCATTCTGGCTGTCGTGGGTTTGGCCGCGCCGGCGCAGGCGTCTCCCTCGATGCAGACGGGCAGGATCACGTCACAACCCGTCGGCCACTATGACTTCTGCCAGCGGCATTCGTCCGAGTGCCAGCCGGTAAAATCCATGCCGCCGCTCAATCTCACGCCAGATCTCTGGGCGACCATCGTCTCGGTCAACAATGCCGTCAATGTCGAGATCGACCAGCGGACCGACATGGAAGTGTGGGGTTATGAGGACTATTGGGAATATCCCTATAAGGGCGCGGGAGATTGCGATGATCTCGTGCTGGAAAAACGCAAGCGGCTCATGGATGCGGGTTTGCCTGTTTCCGACCTGCTGATCACGGTGGTGCTGGACGAACAGTCCCAGGGCCATGCCGTGCTGACGGTCAGGACGGATCGCGGCGATTTCATCCTCGACAACATGAAAACCAAGATCTTTCGATGGGATGAAACGCCCTATACCTACCTCAAGCGTCAATCCACAGAACATGCCGGCCGGTGGGTGGATATCGAAGGTTCGGGCGCGCCTGCCATCGCCGCCCGCCAGCTCGAACGCGGTACTGCGGTGCCCGCAACCACCAGCCGCCGCAGCATCCTCGATCTCTTTAAAAACCGCTGATCCGGGCGGTTTCCTCGCGCACCCGCTGCCGAAAGTGCCGCAACGATCAGTCCTGACGTTTCAGGGCATCAGCTGTGGCATCCGCGCGGGCGGCCGCCTCCTCTGCTTCACGCGCGGCCTCGAAGGCTGTATCGGAGCTGGTGGCGGAACCGTCGTAGCCACCCATGGCGCGCTCCCCTATGCCGATGTGAAAATCCTTCAGCTGGTAAGCGGCGAATGCGAGAAGAGCGCCGGCGCCGATGAGCAAACAGGTTCTTATATTCAGCTTCATTCGGCCTCCCTGATGCTCATCCGGTGATGTGCAATTCGATTGCCTGGGACGAGAAGCAGCCGATGAAGCAGGATATCGGGTCGCCCTCGGTAACCTGGTCGATCGCGGTATAGGCGAGGACCGGCAGCGCTTTGGATGATTTCAGGAAATTATGTTCGTGCGGGGCGGGCAGTCTTGCGACAACGACTGTTTTTGCGCGGTGATAATCCGCCACACCGAAGCGTTTGAGCGTTTCGCTGATCGATCCAAGCTCTTCGAAAATCTCCGGAAAGCCGGAAAACCGCGTGGCGCAACAAAACCGCGTGCCGATGCCGATGGGGTGGCCATTGGCATAGGAGCCGATCTCCAGACCGATCAGTGGCGCCTTTACGGCAAGGCCGAGGGCCGCCGCGACGTTTTCCGTGGCGGGCTCCAGCCACCAGCGCAGCAATTTTCGTTCCGGGCGCGCATTCACCGCTTCAAGATTGCGGTCGAAATGAACGCGACGGCCAACGACGTAAGGGATCGGCGCTTCGCTGACGAAAGTGCCGCTGCCATGCAGAATACGGAGCAGCCCTTCTTCTTCCAGCGAGGCAAGCGCCCGGCGTGCGGTCATCCGGTTGACGCTGAACTCCCGGGCGATGTCCTGGCCGGACGGGATTTTTTCGCCGGGCTTCAGTTGCCCCTGTTCGATCCGCCCCCGCAACGCGGCAGCGACCTGCCGCCAGAGCGGCTGTGTTTCCGATGTGTCCTTGTCCATGCGCTGCGTCCGATTGTCTTGCAGATGTCACACAGATGGGATTAAAGGTATATACCTCTTTATAGAGATTTATTCCATTTCAAACTCATCAATCTCGGTCGCCCGCATGAATAGCAGTATTTCGCCTGATCGCTACATTATTTGGGATTTTGAAGGGACGCTTGCTGTCCGCAGGGGACGTTATACCGGCGCGCTGGAGCAAGCGGCGGCAGTCGCGGATCCCGCATTTCTCGGCATGGCTGACGATATTCGTCCGTTTCTCTCCGGTGCGTTTCCCTGGCATCGGGCGGAACTCGCGCATGGCTTCGCGCTGGATGCGGAAGGATGGTGGCGCGCCATTCTCAATGCAGCCGAAACGGCTCTCGTTGCACTGGGCATGGACCGAAGCAGCGCGGCCGAAGTCGCGACGCACTCGCGCGCGATCTATCTCGATCCCGCCGGCTGGGATGTCGATCCACAGGCGATGCCTGTCCTCGCGCAATTGTCCGCCGCCGGCTGGCGCCATGCGATCCTCTCCAATTTCGCACCTGAATTGCCGTCCCTTGCGGCCGCAATCGGGCTCTCCGATTGCGTGGACCATGTTTTTTCGTCGGGAATGATCGGTCTTGAAAAACCCTCGCCCGCGCTTTTTCGTCACGTCGCCGGGGTTCTGGCACCGCATAGGGCCTACTGGATGATCGGCGACAATCCCCATGCCGACATTGCTGGCGGCCGGGCGGCAGGCCTCTCCACCATATTGCTGGGAGCCGAAGGTGCGGAGCACGGGCTCTCGGTTACCAGCCTTTCCGCCATTCCCGCTCTTGTTCTAAAGGAGAACCGACCATGACCGTGTCCAAAACCATTGCCCTGCCGATCAAAGACAGGCTGCGCCAGATACCGTCGCTGAAAGCACCGCTTCCCGATTGTGATCCGCTTGCACTGCCCGCCACGCCGCAGGACGCCTTTATCCTGTGGCTCGACGATGCCCTGGAGGCCGGCATCCGCGAGCCGCATGCCATGACATTGTCCACCGTGGATGAGAGCGGTTCACCGGATGCCCGCGTCCTGATCCTCAAGAATGTCGATCAGCGTGGCTGGCATTTCGCCGTGAAGGCGGAAAGCCCGAAGGGGCGGCAGCTGGAAAAAGCGCCGCATGTCGCGCTGACCTTTTATTGGCCGGCGCTGGGCCGGCAGATCCGTCTGCGTGGCCCGGCGGTCATGCTGTCCGATGAGGAATGTGCTGAGGATTTTGTCGGTCGCCCCGTCAGCTCACGGGTAAGCGCCATCGCCTCGCGGCAGAGCGAGGTTCTGCAAGAAGGCGAGGGCCTCGAAACCCGCATCGCCGAGGCAGAGGCGCTCATCGCTGCCAATCCGGATTATGTCTCGCCGGGATGGCGGGTTTATGCCGTTGCCCCTGTTATGGCCGAGTTCTGGCAAGGGGCGTCCGACCGCAATCACAAGCGGCTGCGATATGCTCTCTCGGGCGATAATGCCACCTGGGAACGGTCTGTTCTCTGGCCCTGAAATGGCTCCGGACCATGGTGAAACCCTCATGGTCCAGCGTTTTTGGCTCGCGCTTACCGATTGCCCAGACCGGCGCCCGTTTCTTCATCGAAGAGGTGCATGTCAGCCGGGTTGATATCGAGGCCGATGACCTCGCCGGCCTTCACCGCGCTGCGTCCCTGCACCGCGATGACCACCTCGGTGGAAGTGCCGAGGGTGAGGAAGGTGGCCGAGCCGGTCGTTTCCACGGCGGACACGTTGAGCGTCAATGCCGCACCTTCTGCCGCTGTGGGCCGGATATGTTCCGGCCGGATGCCGACGATCACATGTTTGCCAGGCGGTAGAGAGGCCGGAGCCCTGATCGATTGCCGGGGCTCGCCTTCGCCGAATTGCAGCAGCAGCGAAGCGCCATCCGGGCTGACCGTTGCCGGAATGAAATTCATCGCCGGTGAGCCGATGAAACCTGCAACGAAACGATTGACCGGGCGGTCGTAGAGTTCCAGCGGCGTTCCCTGCTGTTCGATGACGCCATCGCGCATGACGACGACATGATCGGCCATGGTCATCGCCTCGATCTGATCATGGGTAACATAGACCGAAGTGGCATGCAGGCGATCATGCAGCGCGCGGATTTCCTTGCGCATATGGACGCGCAGGGCGGCATCGAGGTTGGAAAGCGGTTCATCGAACAGGAAAGCCTGGGGATTGCGGATGATCGCCCGGCTCATGGCCACACGCTGGCGCTGGCCGCCGGAAAGTTCGCGCGGATAACGTTTCATCAGCTTTGACAGCCCCGTCGTCGCGGCAACTTCTTCCGCTGCCTTGCGGGCTTCCGCCTTGGCGACGCCGCGCATGCGCAGCGAATAGGTGAGGTTTTCTTCCACCGTCATATGCGGGTAGAGCGCATAGGACTGAAACACCATGGCCACATCGCGCTTGCGCGGCGGCACACCGTTCATGAGTGTGCCGGCAATGCGCATGTCGCCGGCCGATATGGTTTCCAGCCCGGCCAGCGAGCGCAGAAGGGTGGATTTGCCGCAACCGGAAGGACCGACAAGTGCGACGAACGTGCCCTTCTTGATGGAAAGGTCGATATTTTTCAGGGCATGGAAGGCGCCGTAATATTTGTTGACGCCGGAAAGTTCGATCTGAAGGGTCATTTGAGCGCTCCTGATGTCAGGCCGGAAACGATGCGGCGCTGCAAGAGAATGAAGAGGGCGAGAATGGGCGTCACATACATGGTCGCATACGCCATGATGTTGTTCCATTCGCTGGTATTGGGGCCCATGAAGGAATTGAGGCCGACGCTGGCGGGCTGCAATTCCGCCGCCTGGATCATCGATTTCGAATAAACGAATTCCCCGAAGGCCTGCATGAAGATGAGAATGGCGCTGACGAGAATGCCGTTTCTGGCAAGCGGCAGGACGATGTGAAAGAAGGCGCCGACCCGTGAATTGCCGTCCACCAGCGCCGCCTCTTCCAGTTCCTGCGGCACGGCCATGAAGGTGGCGCGCACCAGCACGACAAAGAAGGGCATGCTTTTGGCCGCGATGGCGAGGATGACCGATAGGCGCGGATAATCCAGAAGCCCGAATTGCGAGAAACCGACGAAGATCGGCGTGATCATCAGCGATGCCGGCAGGACCTGCAGCATGAGGATCAGGAACAGGCCGATATCCACCCAGACATTGCGATACCGGGCCAGAACATAGGCGCAGCCGACGCCGAGAATGGTGATCAGCAGCACCGCGCTGGAGGCGATCAGCACCGAATTCCACAGGTAACGCCCCATGTTGCGGCTTTCCCAGACATAGGCATAGGTCTGCCATTGCGGGTCGCTGGGCCAGAAGGCGGGCGGACTGGCGAACATTTCCGAGCCGCTTTTGAGCGAGGTCAGATACATCCAGTACAGCGGAAAGAGATAGATGATCGCGAGAATGATGGCGATGGCCAGCATCAGCCGGTTGCGGTTGGTGATGCTCATCCGCGCACCTCATGCCGTGTCGAGCGCACATAGACGACGGAAGCCAGCATGACGAAAACGATCATGATGACGGATATCGTCGCGCCCTTGGCGAAATCATATTGCCGGAAGGAAAGATCCCAGGCCCAATATTGCGCCACGTTGGAGCTGTTGTTCGGCCCGCCATCGGTAATGGCGGCGAAAAGATCGAATTGTTGCAGCGTGAAGATCAGGCCGAGCGACACGATCGCACCGATGGTGGACCGCATCATCGGCAGCGTGATGGTGTAGAAACGCTGCCAGGCGCTGGCGCCATCCAGTTCTGCCGCCTCATAGAGATCGCCGGGAATGGAGGCGAGGCCCACCGAAAGCAGGATCATGTTAAAGGAGGTGCCGAGCCAGACATTGGCGATGACGACGGCCCAGAGCGAAAAATTCGCATCCGAACGCCAGAAGATATTGCCTGAGATCAGGCCGCTTTCCCGCAGGAAGAAATTCAGGACGCCGAAATCGCCCGACAGGATCCAGTTCCAGATGGCGCCGACGACGAGGCCGGGCATGACCCAGGAGACGAGGAACAGGCCGCGCAGCCAGGTGGCGCCGGGAAAATTCACCCAGAAGAACAGCGCGAGGCCGAAACCTATGGCGAATTGCCCGGCAATGGAGGCGACGACGAAGGTGACGGTGTTCATCAGGATCGGCAGGGTTTCAGGCTGCCGGAACAGATCGACATAATTCTTGAAGCCGACGAACGGGCGCACGAAGGTGCCCAGGCTGAACATGTCGACTTCCTGAAAGCTCATGACGATGTTGTAGATGAGCGGCAGCCCCGCCATGACGAACAGGAAGCCCAAAGGCAAGGCGACAAGGACGATGTCGAACCCGCGACCGTCGCTGACGCTGGAAAACAGTTTTTTCATGAAACATCCTCACAAGCTCCAGTCGGGGCCGCCGCCGCTTGTCGCGACAGGCAGCCCCACCGGGAGGAACCCTTGGGTTGGGACGCAGGAAAAACCTGCCGCCCGCCCGGATAGATCAGCCTTCGACCAGCTTTATCTTTTCAGCGGCCTGATCCAGTGCGACCTTCGGTGTCATCTGACCCGAAAGTGCACCCTGAATGGCGTCCTGAATGGCTTTGGAAATCTTCGGCCATTCTGGCGAAGGGCCACGCGGCTGCGCATATTTCAGCTGTTCGACAAAGGTCTTGAGCGCTTCGTCCTTCAGCACATTTCCGGTCGGCGGAACCGGAATATCGGAACGCGCCGGCAATTGGCCGAAGTTCTTGAACATGTCCTTGTCCTTTGAGGCGAAGAACTCGATCGCCTTGAAGGCTTCGGCCGGATGTTTGGTCTTGGAGAAAATCGCCCAGTTATAGTCGCCCATGGCCGAAGACCGCGGCGCGTCCGGTGTCGGAACCGGCAGCAACGTCACACCCCAATCGAACTTGGCGTCCTTGAGCATGCGGTCGATTTCCCAGGGGCCGGAGATCGCCATGGCCGCGTTGCCGGCGTTGAAGGTGGCGGTGGAGTCCCACTGGCTGCGCGTCAGCGTGTCCGGGGAAGCCAGCTTCTCGTCAAGCAGGGTCTTCCACGTCGCAAGTGCCTTCACAGCGCCATCGGTATTGATGTGTTTGTAGGTAGCGCCCGCCATCTGCGCCCAGGGCAGGAACTGGAAGGTACCTTCCTCGTTGGCCTTGGCGCTGAAGCTGATGCCGTAGACATTCTTGGCGGGGTTGGTGAGCTTGCGGGCAGCATCCACCAGCTCGTCCCAGGTCTGCGGCGGTTTTGCCGCATCGAGACCGGCCGCCTTGAACAGGTCCTTGTTGTAATAAAGCGCAATCGTGTTCGTCGCTTTCGGAACGCCGAAATATTTGCCGTCCCACGTCACCGATTTCAGCGGACCCGGAAAGTAGTTTTCCGTCTTGATGATATCCGATTTCGCAATCATGTCCGTCACGTCAAGAAAGGCGCCGCGTGAGGCGAACATGGCGTGGTTGGGGTTGTCGATGGCGATGATGTCAGGCGCATTGCCGGTCGAATAGGCGCGCATGGATTCGCTCACCACATCATCGAATTGCAGGTAGCGGTATTCGATCTTGATGCCGTTATTGAGCGCGTTGAACTCTTTGATGAGGTTCGGGGCCGGCTGGGTGTCTCTGTCCAGCGACCACAAGGTCAACGTCACATCTTCCGCATGCGCTGTCATCGCACCGGCGGATACGCCTGCCACAACAAGCGCACCGGCCATCATATATTTCGCGATACCCATAATCTCCTCCTCTTTGGTTATCGTCGCTGCATTATCTGGAAACCTTCTCCCGAAAGGCTTCCGTTATGTCGGGTCGACGACGAAATCGCCGCCACGGCATTTTTTCAGATAGTTCAGACCATGCACCTGGCCCGTCATTTCCAGCGCGTCGCGGTAGACGGGGTCATGCCAGCCTTCGATGTCGATCGAGCCGGACCAGCCGGCGAGGCGCAGTTCGGAAATAATGTCCGTCCAGTTGCTGTCGCCGAAGCCCGGCGTGCGCATGAAGACGAATTTCTCCTTGCCGAAAATGCCGTGCTCGCGAATGACATCCCAGCGAATGGTCGCATCCTTGCCGTGCACATGGAAAATCTTGTCCGCCCATTTGCGGATCTGCGGCAGCGGATCGATGAGATAGACCATCTGGTGGCAAGGTTCCCATTCGATACCGATATGCTCATCCGGCGTTTCGTTGAACATCAGTTCCCAGGCGTCGGGATTGTGCGCGATGTTCCAGTCGCCGGTCTGCCAGTTGCCGTCCATGGCACAATTTTCAAAAGCAATCTTTATGCCCTTGTCGGCGGCGCGCTTGGCAAGCTCACTCCAGATTTCCTTGTATCTGGGCAGGCTTTCCGGCAGCGGTTTGCCGCGCAGCCGGCCGGTGAAACCCGCAACGCAGGTGGCGCCGAAATGATGGGCATTGTCGATGCAGTCTTTCCAGCCCTGCAATGTCTCAAGGTCGATCTCGGTTTCCTCAAGCGGATTGCCGAACATGCCGAGCGTGCCGATGGTGATGTCGCGGTCGCCGATTGCGTCAAGGCAGCGTTTGCCCAGATCGGCAAGGTCCTGACCGTTGGTCGTCTGCCAGAAGAACGGCTCGAAGCTTTCGAAGCCGAGATCGGCGATCTGCACGATGCGCTCAGCCGCCTGGCCTTTGCTGGCGCTGACCATGGTGCCGATGCGGATGGATGTTGCCGGATTGCTCACGTCTTTCAGTCCTTATGCTGCAATGGAAACACGCTGGCCGAGGCGGGCGCTTTCAATCGCGCCGATCACCATGGCAAGGCTGTTGATGTTGTCGAAGGAGGCCGTTTCCGGCATCTCACCCGTGCGGATGGAGTCGAGGAACGAGAGAATGACGCTGGCATGGCCGCGCGTATCCTTCTCGGAAACGGCATCGGAAACGTTTACGGTCTTGAATCCACGCAGAAGTCCCTGGTCGTCGCCGGCTACGGAGGCGGAGAAATTGTCTTCGCCGTCCCACAGGATCATGCCCTTCGAGCCGATCAGCCGCCAGCGCGCCTCCCAGCTGGTCCGCTCGCCTTCGGCGCACCATGAACCGCGATAGGTGAAGACGACATCATTCGAGAACTCGAAAATGGCGTTGGCACTTGCTCCATGGGCATACCAGGAGCCGGCCGGGTTCTTCTCCACGCAAAAGACGGAAAGGGGCTTTTCATTGGCAACAAAACGGGCGGCATCGAAGGTGTGGATCGCCATGTCGAGAAGCAGGACGTTCTTCATCTCCTCACGAAAGCCGCCGAAATGCGGGCCGAGGAAGAAATCGCAATGGATGGCCGTGAGATCACCAATGACGCCGTCTTCCAGTGCGCGGCGCAGCCGCCGGATACCGGCAATAAACCGCCGGTTTTGCACCACAGCATGAATTTTGCCGGCTTTTTTTGCCAGCTCCACCAGCGTGGCGGCTTCTTCCATCGAGGCGGCAAGCGGCTTTTCGCTCAGCACGTGGCACCCGGAATCGAGACCGGCTTCAACCACGGCAAAGCGTGCCTGCGGGATGACGATATCAAAAAGGATGTCGGCTTTCGTTTCAGCAATAACCGCGCGAAGATCGGTGCCGATGACCGCGTCGGTGAGGGCGAATTCTTCGGCAAGCGCGCGGGCCGTGTTCTCGTTCAGATCCACCAGACCGGCGATCCTGATCGCGCCGGAAATCTCCGGCGTGGATTGAATGGCGCGCAACCAGCCTTTGGCCATGGCTCCGCACCCGCATAAAACGGCATTAACTGTCATCTCATCTCCCCGGGCTCTTTCGCAAACTCCTCTTTGCGCAGAGCGTCGTAAACGTTTACGAAACTATGCCAATGATGTTAGATATGTCAAGACCGTTAAGGGACGCGTTGATTTCGCGTCAGGCCTGGGAGGGGAATGCATGAAAGGAATCCGTCAGCTTGCCGATTATCTTGACATATCGATAGGCACCGTTTCCCGTGCCCTGAACGGCAAGCCCGATGTGAACGAAGAGACGCGGCGGCGCGTTCTCGAAGCGGCGGAAAAGCTTGGTTACGTCGCCAACCAATCCGGCCGCAGCCTCCGGCAGGGAACCACCAATGTCATCGGCCTGATGACCGGCAGCGACGCGCAGACCGTTGAAAACTCCGACAACTTCTTCCTGGGCGTGACGGATGGCCTGCAAAGCGTGTTTTCCGGCCATAATCTCGACCTCATCGTTCTGCCCTGCCCGGGGGAAGAGGACCCGGATGAATATTTAAAGCGCATGGTGGCGCGGCGCATGGTGGATGCGATGATCATTTCCGCCACCCGGCGTACCGACAAACGCGTGGATTTCCTCAAGCAGACCCGCCTGCCTTTCGTGGCGCTCGGCCGGACCGCTTCCAGCGATAGTCACGCCTGGATCGATCTCGATTTCGACGGTGTGGCGAAAAATGCCGTCGACCGCCTTGTTGCTGCCGGGCATCGTTCAATCGCAGTGGCCGTGCCCGATAACGACATCAATCTCGGTTACGTTTTTCTGGAGGGATACAGGCGCGCGCTGGAAGACAATGGCATCGCCTACGATTCCTCGTTGGTCATCCGCGCGAAATCGAGTGAGCAGGGCGGTTATCACGCCGCCAGCGAATGGCTGCAGATGCGGCCCCGGCCAACGGCGATCGTGCTGATCTACGAGCTGATGGCGGTCGGCCTTTATCGCCGTCTTGCGGAAGCCGGCCAGAAGCCGGGGCGGGATCTCGCCGTCATCGGCTTTCGTGATGGTCCGCGCGGCCAGTTTCTCGAGCCGCGTCTCACCAGTTTCCGCATGTCCCTGCATGATCTCGGCGTGAGGGTGGCCCAGACATTATTGTCGACGATGCCGGCCTATGCGCCGTTTTATCCCGATCAGGCTCGCCATTGCGTCTGGCCCATGCTTCTGGTGCCAGGCGAGAGCGACCCCGCGCCTGCTGCACAGGCCGCGGCGCCCGGGGGCGTTAAAGCTTGACGTCGTTAATGCTCACGACGCCGAAAGGATTGAATTTATATTCGTCTTCCTCATAGCGTGTATCGTCGGCCAGGGTGGCGCGACGATCCTTCACGGTCGCTTCGACGCCGTCACGCGCCATTTGATCGGCGATATCGTCTATCAGCGCGGCGATCTTTAGCTGTTCTGTGTTCGTGGACGGCTGATCGCCGTTTTTGGTAAAGCGCACCTGCACATCTGGCAATCCAATCAGGTGAAACCCGACGCTCATCATCCCGTCGGCATCACCGCCTATGGGGCGGCGTGCGAAAGCCAAACGGCAGGTTCTGGCAAGCGCCATCCCGTCATCGGCAGCAGCTTCGCTGCGCGATTGTTCGAAGAGTTGCTTCCAGCGCCTTGCCCCATGGGCAACGCCGGCACTTTCTCCCTTCACGGCGATGGCGCCGTTATCGAGCATATGCTGTACGAATCTAAGCGCAGTTGCGGATGTCTTCACGGTTGTTTCGGCATCCATGGACGGGCCAAGCACATAAAGAACCGAGCCGTGCCCGGCGACGGCCTCCTCATCGGACAGCTGGTGGGCGTCGGGGTCGACACGGTCCCAGCAGACATTGAAGGAACGGTCCATCCGGTCGTCCGGCTCATCCTGCGAATAATCCTCATCAAGGCTGAAATCGGGCGCGAAATCATCGACCGCGGCCCGGGCACTCTTCTGGAGAGCCGCCAGCCCGTTTTCCGGGCCGAGAAAACAGAGGATATGTCGCGGCTGGTAACTGGAACGGGAGGCGGCAACGGCTGCCGGCTTGCTCGAAGCTGCGCCGAGAGACGGCCTTGCCAGCACAAGACCGCCCAGAAGTGCGAGAACGCCACGACGCTCTGAATTCATCCGATATCCCCGGGGTTTCTATCAACAGGATGGTAGCGTTTTATACAGGCATGGATGATTCAAGCCATATGGCCTTCGCGATCTTTGGCATGATGGTTTAAAAAACTTGTCGCAAGCGGGCGGGGCGAAACGGCATTGAGCCAATTGCAGCTACTTCATCAAATACCATACTGGTCATCCGTCACATGCTCCATCCAGTCCACCACCTTGCCATCTTTCACCTCCTGAAGTGCAATGTGGGTCATGGCGATATTGGGTGCGGCGCCGTGCCAGTGTCTTTCGCCCGGCGCGAACCAGACGATATCGCCGGGGCGAATCTCCTCCACCGGGCCGCCCTCACGCTGGGCGCGGCCGAGGCCGGAAACCACGATCAGGGTCTGGCCAAGGGGATGGGTGTGCCAGGCGGTGCGGGCGCCGGGTTCAAAGGTGACCTGTGCACCCTGCACCCGCTCGGCATCGAAGGGGTTGAAGAGCGGATCGATGCGGACCGTACCGGTAAACCAGCCGTCCGGGCCTTTGGCCGATGCCCGTGTTCCAGCGCGCAATATTTCCATGGTCATTCTCCTGACTTGTCTCGTGCGGCGATTTGATGCGGGAAATCGCCTCTTGTCCACAGGGGAATGAGAAGCCGATCAAGCGGCAGGTGCGGTGCGTCTTTATACCCCGTTTTGAAGGAGATTATCTTTGCTCCTTAATTGGCACTTTCCGCAGCGGCCGGTCGGCATTTCATTCTCTCATACCTATCTCGATAAAAATCATTCTCGGGATTGACTCGAATATGAAACCGGTTACATTTGTCGATGTAAACGGTTTCATCGGTGAGAACCGTGCTTGGAGGAGCAAACTTTCATGTTTAGACATTTGATGGCTGCCGCCGCGATGGTGCTGGCGGCCGGCACGTCCGTGCACGCGCAGGAGCAGAGCTTCAAGATCGGTCTTTCCAATTCTTTCGTCGGCAGCGAATGGCGCACGCAGATGATCGAAGAGGCCCAGGCTGCCGCCAAGGCATGGGGCGAAAAGGGCGTCAAGGTCGAAGTCGTCGTCCAGAGCGGTAATGTCGATGTGCAGGGGCAGATCGGTCATATCCGCAATTTCATGAACCAGGGCGTTGATGCGATCCTGATCAATCCCGGCAGCCCGACCGCTTTCGATCCGATCTTCGCGCAGGCCAAGGCGCGCAACATCCTCGTTATCGCCACCGACGCAGAAGTATCCTCGAAGGATGCACTTTACGTCGGCATCGACCAGAAGGCATGGGCGGCCCAATCCGCACAATGGCTTGCGGATGCGCTGAAGGGCAAGGGAAGCGTCGTCGCCATCAACGGCATCGCCGGCAACCCGGCAAACGAAGCCCGCGTCGCCGGTTACCGCGAAGTGTTCAAGAAATACCCCGATATCAAGGTGCTGAACGAAGCCAATGCGAGCTGGGATCAGGCGCAGGGCCAGCAGGCCATGCAGAACCTGCTTGCCACCTATCCCGATATCAGCGGCGTCTGGGTGCAGGACGGCATGGCGGACGGCGCATGGCGCGCCATCGAAGCCGCCGGCAAGACCAAGGACATTGCCGCGACCGGTGAAATCCGCAAGGACTTCATGACCCGCTGGGAAAAGGAAAAGTTCAATTCCGGCGCTTCGGTCAATCCTCCCGGTGTCATGGCCAGCGCGCTCAACGTTGCTGTCCTGAAGCTGCAGGGCAAGGAATTCAAGGACGGCGTCTTCGGCGGCACCTATGGCAACGCCATCTATATTCCGATCCCCTTCGTCAGCAACGACAACCTTGCCGACAATATCAAGGCCGCCGATGGCAAGCCTGGTTACTGGTCAGTCACGGCAACTGTGACGCCGGAGCAGGCTGGCGAGTTCTTCAAGTAAGACCGCTCTCGGGCTGGCGGCGAACGCCGGCCCGACCCACAATTTCGAGTGCGGAGAGGGCCTTGGCCATCCGCCTGTGACAAGCATTATTCGGGGACTTGCGATGGCGAACGCTTTGGAAGCGGCCGGCATAACGAAGAATTTTGGCGCCGTGCGCGCGCTTTCCGCCGGCAGGTTGACCGTCGGTCGCGGTGAAATTCACGCGCTGCTGGGCGCCAATGGCTGCGGCAAGAGCACGCTTTGCAAGATCGTTGCGGGCGCGGTTGCGCCAACCAGCGGCACGATCAGGTTCAACGGTGCGGAAGTGCGCTTCAAAAGCCCGCGTGACGCAGAAAATGCCGGCATCGCCCTGTTTTATCAGGAGCTGAGCCTCATTCCGCAGCTTTCCGTCGCCGACAATATCTTTCTTGGCCGCGAGCCGAAACGCGGCATTTTTGTTGACGGCAAAGCCCTGAAAGCCGAAGCGGCGAGGCTGATCGCGCTGTTTGACGGCGTGGCGGGCGAGGGGCTGGAGCCGGACGCAATCGTTGGCTATCTGCCGCCCGATCAGCGCCAGCTCGTCGAAATCCTCAAGGTCTTCGCCCAGAATGCCAGCCTGATGATCATGGACGAGGCGACGGCGGCGCTCGATGGCCGTCAGTCCCAGCGTTTTTTCGAGATACTCCGGGCCAAGAAGGCGGACGGTATCTCGACCATCATGATTTCCCACCGTCTCGACGAGGTCTTTGCCGTCTGCGACCGCATTACCGTGATGCGCAACGGCGCGACGATTTCCGAACTCGATACGGCAGCCACCACCCGTGAAGCCGTCGTGCACGACATGGTCGGCGATGTTCGGGCCGCTCCTGCCCGTCAGAACGGGCGTTCGGCTGCTGTGCCGAGCCTGAAGCTGACGGATGTGGCGGGTGAGGGCGTTCGCGGTGTCTCTCTGGACGCCTATCCGGGCGAAATCGTCGGTCTGGCCGGCTTGCAGGGTCAGGGCCAGTCGGCCTTGCTGAAGGGTCTTTTCGGTGCCAGCCCATTTGCTACCGGCCAAATCCGATTTGAGGGCCGTGAAATCATCATCGGCAAGCCTTCGCAGGCGGTTCATAGTGGTTTTGCCTATGTCTCTGGCGACCGTGGCCGTGACGCTTCCCTTCAGGGCCGGTCGATCTTCGAAAATCTCGTCGCGGCGCTGATGGTGCGCGAAAAGATGCGGTTGGTCCGTCCCACGACGCTGAAGCCGCGCGTACAGAAGGTCGCGGATGACATGAAGACGAAGTTTGCCGGCCTCGATATGCCGATCGGCACGCTTTCAGGCGGCAACCAGCAGAAAATCTTCATCTCCCGTTGGCTCGCCACCGCTCCGAAATTGCTGCTGCTCGACGACCCGACCAAGGGTATCGATCTCGGCGCCAAGGCCGATCTTTTTGCGCTGATGCGTCAGCAGGCCGATGCCGGTGCGACCATCCTTCTTTATTCCTCGGAGGATGCGGAAATCCTCGAATATGCCGACCGCATTCTCGTGTTCAACGGCGGACGCATCTCTGCGGAACTGACCGGAGCCGACATGACATCCGTCAACATGACCCGCGCCGCCTATGGAGACGCCGCATGAATTCCCAAGGCGTTCTGCGCAGGCAACCCTGGATCATCACCCTCGTCGTTCTGGCCGTTCTCGTTGCCGTGAATACGTTTCTGCAGCCATCCTTCGTTCAGCCTTCCGTGCTGCAATCGAACCTGACGACGTTTCTGCCGCTGATCCTGGTCGCCATCGGCCAGACCTATGTCATTCTGGCGGGTGATATCGATCTTTCGGTCGGCAGCATCGTGGCGCTCGCCAATGTCGTCACCGTCAGCGTCATCGCCGCACTCGGCGGCACGACGGGTGCTGTCTTCGCCGGTATGGCGGCGGGTGCGGCTGTCGGGCTGCTATGTGGACTGGTCAATGGTTTCTTCATTTCCGGCCTGCGCTTCCAGCCGATCGTCACCACTTTCGCAACCGGTATCATTTTTGCCGGTCTGGCGATCTGGGTCCTGCCGCAGGCAGGTCTTCCGGTGCCGGAAGCCTATTGGCAGACCTATTCCGGCAGCTTCATCGGCCTGCCCTTCGTGCTGTGGGTACTGCTGGCGGGCATCGCTTTCACGCTGATCGTGTCGCGCATTCCTTTCCACACGCATCTGCTTGCCGTCGGCGGCAATCGCACCGGCGCCTTCCAGACGGGTCTGCGCCTTTCCGGCATCCGCATCGGCGCATATATGATCTCCGGTCTGTTTTCGGCGCTGGCAGCGCTGTGCCTGACGGGCGAAACCGCCTCGGGCGACCCGCTGCTCGGCGCAAGTCTGGCGCTGTCTTCCATCTCGGCGGTGGTTTTGGGCGGCACCGCATTGTCCGGCGGCTTCGGCAGCTCGACGGGGTCGATTGCCGGCGCGCTGGTGCTCGGCATGATCGGTAATGTGATTTTCTTTGCGGGTCTGCCTTTCGAGTACCAGACATTGGTGCAGGGTTTGATCGTGCTGACGGCGCTGGCCGGCGGTGTTCTGGTGACGAGGCGTTGATATGACCAATCCCGGCTTGCAAATCAAAACCCTCCTTACCGATCCCCTGACCATCGCCATTGGCGCATCGGCCTTCCTGCTGCTGGTCGGCGAGTTGCTGTCGCCCGGCTTCGCACAGGGCTCGCAGATCGTGCGGCTGCTGACGATTGCCGCCATTCTCGGAATCGTCGCGGCGGGCCAGAACCTCGTCATCCTCGGCGGCCGTGAAGGCATCGACCTTTCCGTCGGCGCGATGATCTCGCTTGGCGCCGTCCTTGCCGGCAATATGATGAACGGCCAGAATGCCGGCATTCCGCTTGCCATTCTCGTTGCCGGCGGCATTCCCTTCCTGATCGGCCTCATCAACGGCCTCGGCATCACCTTCGTGCGCATTCCGCCGCTGGTCATGACGCTTGGCATGACGGCCGTCATTCAGGGCGGGCTGGTCGTTTATTCGCAGGGCGTTCCATCAGGTGCGGCAGCGCCCCTGCTGGCGGGTTTCATCAACCGTCCGCTCATCTTCGGTATTCCCGGCGTGTTGTTCGTCTGGCTGGGCATCGCCGCAATCATGCTGTTCGTGCTGCGCCGCACCGCCTTCGGTTTCGCCATCTACGCCATCGGCTCCAACGAGCGGGCAGCGACGCTCACCGGATTGCCCGTCTCTTTGATCCGCACGCTGCTTTATGGCCTTTCCGGCCTGTTTGCCGGGCTGACCGGGGTGTGCGTCATCGGTTACACCGGCACGTCCTTCATCTCCGTCGGCGACCAATATGTGCTTCCGTCGATCATCGCGGTTGTCATCGGCGGCACCTCGCTTGCCGGCGGTGCGGGCGGATATGTCGGAACGATGGCCGGAGCAGTTGCGCTCACCATTCTGCAAAGCGTACTGATAACGCTCAACCTCGATGTATGGGCCCGGCAGATCATATTCGGTGTCACGTTGCTAGCGCTGATGCTGCTTTATGGCCGCCAAAAGCAGTTGCGTGTGTGACAGATGAGCAAAGACCAAGGTTCGAATATCAGGGAAGTTGCAGCTCTCGCGGGCGTTTCCATCGCGACCGTATCGCGGGCGCTGCAGCAACCCGACAAGGTTCGCCCGGAGACCCGCAAGAAGGTTTTCGACGCCGTGCGGCAGGCGAACTTCGTTCCCAATGCGCAGGCGGCAAGCTTCCGCCGCCAATCCAACAACACCGTCATCCTTCTCGTTCGCGATATCGGCAACCCGTTTTATCTCGAAATCTACAAGGGCGTGGAAGAAGCGGCGGGCGAAGCGGGCTTCAAGGTGCTGATGGGCGATGCCCGCAACGACGAGAACCGCGTAGCGACCCATATCGACATGGTGCGCCAGAAACATGCCGACGGGTTGATCCTGATGACCGGCCAGTTTCCCTCCGAGCTTCTCGATCAGGGCGACGCGCTGCCGCCGATCGTCATCGCGTCGGAGACGGTGCCCGGCCTCGCGCTGCCGACCGTCAAGGTGGACAACCGTGCCGCTTCCATGAATGCCATGCGGCACCTCATCGAGGCGGGGCATAAAGAGATCGTGCATCTGGCCGGTCCCGTTCCGGAAAGTCTGGCGCAGGAGCGTTTCGACGGGTACCGCGCAGCACTTGCCGAGGCTGGCATAACCTACACCGACGAACTGGTGGTGACGGGCGACTACAGCATCGAGGCCGGCCGTCAGGCGATAACCGGCCTTCTCGAAGGCGGCATCACCTTTACCGCGATCTTCGCATCGAGCGACCAGATGGCGATTGGCGCGATCAGCGAGTTGCGGGCGCGTGGGGTTTCGGTTCCGGCCGACGTCTCCGTCATCGGCTTCGACGACATCATCTTCGCCAATGCGTTTGAGCCGCCACTGACGACGGTGCGCCAGCCCCGCCAGGAAATGGGCCGCAGGGCCATGGCGCTGATGGTGGACAGATTGAACGGAAAACGCACGGCTGAAACCATCGTGCTGGATACGGAACTGGTGGTGCGCGGCTCGGTCGCGCCCTGCCGCCCGCCGCATCGGTAGCGGCCAGACTGTGAATGCAAGGAGTGTAAGGACATGAAGACGATCAAAGGCCCGGCAATTTTCCTCGCGCAATTTGCCGGAGACGAGGCCCCTTTCGACACGCTCGACAATCTCGGCCAATGGGCGGCTTCGCTCGGTTACAAGGGCATTCAGGTGCCGACCGATCCCAAACTCTTCGATCTGGAAAAGGCCGCCGCCTCCAAGACCTATTGCGACGATATCAAGGGTCGTCTGGCCGAGATCGGCGTCGAGATCACCGAGCTTTCGACGCATATTCAGGGCCAGCTTGTCGCCGTTCATCCCGTTTATAATGAAATGTTCGACGGTTTCGCGCCGGCCGAACTGCGCGGCAAACCGCAGGCGCGGCAGGAATGGGCCGTCAATCAGCTGAAGTGTGCGGCGAAAGCCTCGCAGCACCTTGGCCTCAAGAGCCATGCGACTTTCTCCGGCGCGCTTGCCTGGCCGTTCGTTTACCCATGGCCACAGCGTCCGGCCGGGCTTGTCGAAATGGCCTTTGCCGAACTCGGCAAGCGCTGGACACCCATTCTCGATGTCTTCGAGGAGAATGGCATCGATCTCTGCTACGAGCTGCATCCGGGTGAGGACCTGCATGACGGCGTCACTTTCGAGCGTTTCCTTGACGCCACCGGTCATCATGCGCGCGCCAACCTTCTCTACGATCCCTCGCATTTCGTGCTGCAGGCGATGGATTATCTCGATTTCATCGATATCTACCACGAGCGAATCCGTGCCTTTCACGTCAAGGATGCCGAGTTCAATCCGACTGGCCGTTCCGGCGTTTATGGCGGTTATCAGAGCTGGGTCGACCGGCCTGGTCGTTTCCGTTCGCTGGGCGACGGGCATGTCGATTTCGGCGCGGTGTTTTCCAAGCTGACCCAATATGACTTTGACGGCTGGGCGGTGCTGGAATGGGAATGCGCGCTGAAACACCCGGAAGACGGCGCGCGTGAAGGCGCAAGCTTAATTGAAAATCACATCATCCGCGTGACCGAGCGGGCTTTCGACGATTTCGCCAAGAGCGGCATCGATGGTGCCGCCAATCGCCGTCTTCTTGGACTTTGAAAGGGATAGCCATGTCCTCCGCTTCAAATAAATTCGATAGCCGCCGTATCCGTCTCGGCATGGTCGGTGGTGGGCAGGGCGCCTTTATCGGTGCGGTGCACCGCATCGCGGCCCGGCTGGATGACCGTTACGAGCTGGTGGCCGGCGCGCTTTCCTCCGATCCCGCGCGTGCTAGCGCTTCGGCAACCCTGCTGGGCATTGCGCCGGAGCGCTCCTATGCCTCGTTCGAGGAAATGGCGGCGGCCGAAGCCGGCCGGGAGGATGGAATCGAGGCGGTCGCCATCGTCACCCCCAACCATCTGCATTTTGCTCCGTCCAAGGCATTTCTCGACGCCGGCATCCACGTCATCTGCGACAAGCCGGTGACTGCGACGCTGGAAGAGGCGAAGGCGCTGGCCGAGATCGTAAGGGCGTCCGACAGGCTGTTCATCCTGACGCATAACTACACCGGCTACGCGATGCTGCGGCAGATGCGCGAGATGATCGCCGATGGATCCATCGGCAAGCTGCGCCACGTTCAGGCCGAATATGCGCAGGACTGGCTGACGGAAGCCGTCGAAAAGACGGGTGCGAAGGGTGCGGAATGGCGCACCGACCCCAGCCGCTCCGGCGCGGGTGGGGCAATCGGCGATATCGGCACCCATGCCTTTAACGCCGCTGCCTTCGTCACGGGCGAAATCCCGACAAGCCTTTATGCCGATCTGACGTCGTTCGTTCCGGGCCGGCAGCTGGATGACAGCGCCAATATTCTTTTGCGTTATGACAGCGGCGCCAAGGGCATGCTCTGGGCAAGCCAGATCGCCGTCGGTAATGAAAACGCGCTGTCGCTCAGGGTCTATGGCGATAGAGGCGGGCTGGAATGGCATCACCGTGTGCCGGACGAGTTGTGGTTCACGCCTTATGGCGAACCGAAGCGGCTCATCACCCGCAACGGGGCGGGCGCGGGTGCTGCCGCCAACCGTGTCAGCCGTGTGCCATCCGGGCACCCGGAAGGATATCTGGAGGGTTTTGCGACAATCTACCGCGAAGCCGCAGATGCAATCATCGCAAAGAGGGAGGGAAAGACAGCAGCCGGGGAGGTGATTTACCCCGGCATAGAGGACGGCCTTGCGGGTCTCGCATTCATCGATGCGGCCGTCCGGTCCAGTCGGACCTCGTCCTGGGTCGGGATCGACATCTAGCTCGCCCATATCGAGGACGGACGACGCAGGGCATTGGAGGCGGTGCCCCGGCATGACCCGGCCAGAGGGCCGGGAAAGGCGAGGGCATGCGTGTCGTCATATTGATCAAACGGAAAGGGAGTTACGCGTTTGAAAACGTTGAAGTCAAAATTCGCAGGCATGGCATTCGTCGTCGCATTGGCGGCCGGTTTCGCAAATCCGGTTTTTGCCGAGGACAGCAAGACGCTGCCGATCGCCGCGCAGATGTTCACGCTGCGCAATTCCGGAACGCTGGAGGAGCAGCTCGCGATCCTCAACCGCGCCGGCGTTTCGGCCGTGGAAACGGTGGACATGCAGAAGGTCAGCGCCAGCGAGCTGAACGCGCTTCTGGAAAAGCACAAGATCAAGGTCATTTCCTCGCATGTGCCGATCGACAAGCTGCGTGGTAACCTCGATGAGGTCATCACCGAACAGAAAGCTGTCGGCAATCCTGTTGTCACCGTGCCTTTCCTGAAGCCGGAAGACCGCCCGAAGGACGCCGCCGGCTGGACCGCCTTCGGCAAGGAGCTGGGCGGCTATGCCGACAAGCTTTCCACGGCAGGCCTCTCCATGGCCTATCACAACCATGACTTCGAGATGGTCAAATTCGACGGCAAGACGGCGCTTGAACTGCTGCTCGACGCGGCAGGCCCGAAGCTGCAGGCCGAAGTCGATGTCGCCTGGGTGGCGCGCAGCGGCAATGATCCGGCCGCGTTCCTCGGCACCTTGAAGGGCCGGGTATTTGCCATCCATGCCAAGGACAATGCGCCTGCGGGCACGGGGGAAAACGAGCGCGGCTTTGCCACACTCGGCACCGGCGTTCTCGACTGGAAGGCAATTCTGCCGGCGGCCAAGCAGGCCGGCGTCAAGTGGTTCATCCTTGAACACGACCTTCCGCTCGATGCCGAAGCTGTCGTGACCAAGGGCAATGCGTTCCTCAATGAGCGCCTGCCGACCATTCAGTAAACACTGCCAGTAAAACCAGAACCGCTCCCCGGCGGCGGGTTTCGCCGGGGCGCATGAGGTTCGACAGACGCATGGCCAGTTTCCGCCGCACCGCGACGGGAAGCGCTTCGTCTTGTCGTTTTTTCCACGTCACATCGGAGGAGTTATCATGGCAAACAATCATTATGATGCGATTGTTGTCGGCTCGGGCATCAGTGGAGGCTGGGCCGCGAAGGAACTCACGCAAAAGGGCCTGAAGGTTCTGATGCTGGAGCGCGGCCGGAACATCGAGCACATCACCGACTATCAGAATGCGGACAAGGAGGCCTGGGATTACCCCCACCGCAACCGCGCCACGCAGGAGATGAAGGCGAAATATCCCGTTCTCAGCCGCGATTACCTGCTGGAAGAAGCAACACTCGGCATGTGGGCCAATGAGCAGGAAACGCCCTATGTCGAAGAAAAGCGCTTCGACTGGTTCCGCGGCTATCACGTGGGCGGTCGCTCGCTGCTCTGGGGACGCCAGACCTATCGCTGGTCGCAGACCGATTTCGAGGCCAATGCGAAAGACGGCATCGCCGTTGACTGGCCCATCCGTTATGAGGATGTTTCTCCCTGGTATGATTATGTCGAGCGTTTTGCAGGCATCTCCGGCAGCCGCGAGGGGCTGGATATTCTTCCCGATGGCGAATTCCTGCCGCCCATTCCGCTCAATTTCGTCGAGCAGGATGTCGCAAGCCGGCTGAAGAAGGCGTTCAATGGTACGCGCCACCTCATCAATTCGCGTTGCGCCAACATCACCCAGGAGCTTCCCGATCAGGAACGCACGCGCTGTCAGTTCCGCAACAAGTGTCGGCTGGGCTGTCCCTTCGGCGGCTATTTCAGTACGCAGGCCTCCACCCTGCCTGCGGCTGTCGCCACCGGCAATCTGACGCTCAGGCCTTTCTCCATCGTCAAGGAAATCTTGTACGACAAGGACAAGAAGAAGGCGCGAGGCGTTGAGATCATCGATGCCGAGACGAACCTGACCTATGAATATACCGCCGACATCATCTTCCTCAACGCCTCGACGCTGAACTCGACCTGGGTGCTGATGAACTCGGCCACCGATGTCTGGGAAGGCGGGCTTGGAAGCAGTTCGGGCGAACTCGGCCACAACGTGATGGACCACCATTTCCGGATGGGCGCCACCGGCCAGGTGGAAGGCTTCGAGGACTTCTACTTCAAGGGTCGCCGCCCGGCGGGCTTCTACATTCCGCGTTTCCGCAACACCGGCGACGACAAGCGCAAATATCTGCGTGGTTTCGGGTATCAGGGCTCGGCCAGCCGTTCGCGCTGGGAGCGGGAAATCGCCGAACTGAACATCGGCGCCGACTATAAGGAGGCCCTGACCGAGCCGGGCGGCTGGACCATCGGCATGACCGCCTTCGGCGAAATGCTGCCCTATCATGAGAACCGCGTGAAACTGGATCAAGACAAGAAAGACAAGTGGGGCCTGCCGGTCCTGTCAATGAATGTCGAGATGAAGCAGAACGAACTCGATATGCGCGAAGACATGGTCAATGACGCCGTCGAGATGTTCGAGGCGGTTGGCATCAAGAACGTCAAACCCTCCAGGGGCAGTTACGCCCCCGGTATGGGTATCCATGAAATGGGAACGGCTCGCATGGGACGCGACCCGAAAACCTCCGTCCTCAACGGCAACAACCAGGTCTGGGATGCGCCCAACGTCTTTGTCACCGATGGCGCCTGCATGACTTCGGCCTCCTGCGTCAACCCGTCCCTGACCTATATGGCGCTGACGGCGCGTGCGGCCGATTTTGCCGTTTCCGAACGCAAGAAGGGGAACCTGTGATGAACAGACGCGAACTGCTGAAACTGATAGCCATTGCCACCGGCCTTCCGCTGATCGGCGCGGATGTTCTGACGGCTGCGGAAAACGCTACCAAACCAGCCGGTGGTGCTCATGTCTTCACCGCGGAAGAAATCCGGTTTCTGGACGAGGTGGCGGAAACCATTATTCCCCGCACTTCCACGCCGGGTGCGAAGGATGCTGAAGTGGGAGCATTCATGGCCGTCTATGCGGCCGATTGCTACACCGACGAACAACGGACGCTCTTCCTTTCGGCAATTTCCGGTATCGAGAAGCGCAGCCAGACCGACCACAAGAAGGGCTTTCTGGAGCTGACGGCAGAACAGCGGCAGGCGCTGCTTGCCAAGCTGGACAAGCAGGCCAAGGCGGAACAGACGCCAGCAAAACCGCACGCTTTCACGCTGGTCAAGCAGCTGACGCTGCTTGGTTTCTTCACCTCGAAGATCGGCGCTACGGAAGTGCTCGTTTATGACGAAATTCCCGGCGGTTTCGAAGATCGCGTTCCCTATAAAAAGGGTACGCCCGCCTGGGGCACGACCTGAACAGAGCAACCTCCGGCCCGTCCGCTTTTGCGGGCGGGCCGTATTTATGCGGCAAGACAAGGATGACACGATGCGCAAGACAATAATCATCGCAGCGGCAATGCTGACTGCAAGTGCCATTCCCGCTCTTTCGGAAGGCGATGTTGCCAAGGGGGAGGCGGTCTTCAAGCGCTGTTTCGCCTGCCACGCCATTGGCGAGGGCGCGAAAAACAGGGTCGGTCCGCAGCTTAACGGCATCCTCGGCCGTGCAGCGGGCGGCGCGCCTGACTATACTTATTCGGCAGCGATGAAAAAAGCGGGCGAGGACGGTCTTGTCTGGACACCCGAAGAATTGCGGGATTTCCTGAGCGCACCGAAAAAGAAAATACCCGGAAACAAGATGGCGCTGGCCGGCATCAGCAAGCCGGAAGATATGGACAATCTCATCGCCTATATCGAAAGCGCGGCTTCGAAGCCGGCCGAGTGACAGCAGCGGGACTGCCCGGCAGGCGTCTGCGCGCTACACCTGGCTGGTTTCGCCCTCTGCCAACTGAGCAAGCCCCGGCAGATTGCAGACAAGAAGCTTCTGCCGCCCGCCCTGCACCAATCCCTTGCTCTCCCAGCTGGAGAGGATGCGGGAGACGGTGTGCAGTGTCGTGCCGGTCATCTCGGCAATATCCTGCCGCGAGATCGGGAAATCGATACGGATGCCGTCTTCCTCCTTGCGGCCCGCCTGCTGCGAAAGGCGCAGTACGGCATGGGCCACCCGGCGCTCCACCTCCTGCGTCGACATTTCGCGGATGCGCGTATGGGCTTCCTCGAGACGCTGGCCGATCGTCTGCATGGCGGAGACGGCAAGATGCGGGTTCTGCTCGACGAATTGCGGCCAGAGGTCCGTCTGCCATGACAGGATGACGCTTTCGGCCGCCGTCGTGGCGGTGCCGGGATAATCTGACCGTTGCAGTGCTCTTGCGAAACCGAAGAGATCACCGGGATGCACCACGCGCACGATGATCTGCTGGCCGTCATGCGTCACCTGCGTCACCTTCAGGCGGCCGTGGATAAGCAGGAAGAAATGCGTTGCCGACTGGCCCTGCTCGAAAATAGCTTCGCCCGGCGGTACCAGCCGGGATGTGGCGTGGGTCAGCAGTCCGTCCAGCTCATCGTCGGCCATCTTGGCAAACAAGGCCAGCGACCGGATGACGCTTCGGTCAATCTTCACTTGCACCCTCTCCGGTGATCGGACGATCCTCAAGGTGATTGCATTGGCAATCGGGGATCGGCCTTTTCTGTATTGTCAGCATACAGCACTATCACCGGCGGCAGAAGATCAAATGATATGAATCAAGCGCTTGTTTTAATTGACGATTATCAAGAAAACAGGGTGGTGGCACGAAGCTTTTCGAGAAGCGGCGCGTACCAGCGCGTGTCTCTCACGAGCCTGAACCCGAGATTATCAGGCGGTACGCCAACGGCGCAGCCACCGCTTTTGGGGTTTTTGACGAAGGCGCTCATCGCCGCCCGGTGTTTTCCCGAAGCGACCGGAATACCGCAGGAGGCGACGGTGTCGACTACCTCGCCATCCTTGCCAAGTGTCACACGGTGGCTGCAGCTCGACGTCCATTCCCAGACATTGCCTCCGAAATCGGCAAGGCCATATTCGTTTTCGCCGAAGCTGCCATAGGATTGCGGAACGGGGTTGCCCGAGGCCTTGCGGCTGGTCTGCCGCTCGTAATCCGCCAACCAGCGCAAAGCGGGATTTTCGCTATCCGCTGCCACACCCAGCGTCTCATCCGGGAAAAGCGAGCCGGCGGCAAAGGCAAGTTCGGCGTCGCTCGGCAGGCGCCAGACCTCGCCTGTCCGCTCGCTCAGCCACTTTGCATAGGCGTGGGCGTCGTCCTGGCTGATACCGGTTGCCGGTATCTCGCCGCCGATCGGAACCGCGAAGCCGGGTTCCGGCTGCTGGCAGCCGCCTTCCGCCACGCAGCGCGCATAATCCGCGCTCGATACCTGATATTTCATGATCGTCAGATTTTTCCGCATCGCCACGTCGACCATCGGCCCATCGACGGCATAACCATTGCGGAAATATTCGCCCTCCGCCCGGTAGCTGAAATGTCCGGCGGGCACTGTAACGACCTGTGGAGCCATCATGGCCGCGCGGTCATCAGCGCCGCTGCGGATGATCCCGGACTGGAAACCGATGGCCGTTGCCAGCAGTGTCGCAATCGAGAGCGGCAAAAGAAGCGAGACGGCATTTGGGAAGTGGCTGTTGCCGGGAATGCTCATGGGAACCTGCCTGCGTCGAGAAGACGCCAAAGTTCGGGCCTGCTTTCAGGCCGCATAGCAGAAGGGGGAGCGCGCCGCGACCGCTGGCGGCGGCGCGCTCCCGTTTGTGTCAGATGCTCGAGGGGGCGAGCACCGCCTGCATCAGGCTGTTGTTCCACTCACCAGTCACCTTGAAATGGGCGGCTGCACCCAGCTCGAAGGCCTCGATGAGGTTGTGATTGACATAAGCGTAAATGCCGGGCTGCTCGAAGGTATAGAAGGCCGCACCCGCCGTACCGCCGGGAATAAACCAAGTTTCCTGGTCGAGATCCGGCGGGTTGCGGAACTTGCCCGTTGCCCAGACATAATCGCCATGGCCGCCGATGAGGTGCGGACGGGTATCACGGTTTGCCTGCGAATGGACGATCAGCACCTTTTCGCCAACGGCGGCCTGGAGGGCATGTTCCCCGGTCAGGGCGCCGACTGCGCCGTTGAAGACGATGTGGGTCGGCGTCAGCTTGCGCATCACCTCCAGCGTGTCGGCCATGGCGTCGCCGGCGCTTTCATATTTCTTGAAATTGCCGTTCTCGTCGCGCGGGATGTAGAAGTCCTGCTCGCCGACATAATAGATCTTGTCATAAACAAGCTCCTTGCCGTGGCCGTCCGTCAGGCCCTCACGCGGCAGCACCATGATCGCGCCGTTCATGCCCGAGGTGACATGCCAGGGCACCATGCCGGGAGGTGCGCAGTGATAAACGAAGACGCCGGCCTTGTTGGCCTTGAAGCGCAGGATCGCCTTTTCACCGGGGTTGACGATGGTGAGCCCGCCGCCGCCGAGCGCGCCGGTGGCCGAGTGGAAATCAATATTGTGCTGCAGCTCATTGGTATCAGGGTTGATGAGGGTCAGTTCGACATAGTCGTCCTGGTGCACCACCATCAGAGGCCCGGGAACCGAACCGTTGAAGGTCATGGCGTGGACCTCGGTGCCCTTGTCGTCGAGGATCATCTTCTGCTCTTTGATCGTGAGCGTGAACTCGACGATCTTCGGTCCGCCTTCGGCTTTCTGCGTGTGGGCATGCACGAAGGGCGGTTTGACGAGATCAACCTTTACGCGAGGCAGCGCTGCAATCTCAGCGCTCGTCAATGGCTTGGCTGCGGCCTTCTTTTCCTCTGCCGCGCTCGCTGCCGATGGCATGATGACGGGAGCTATAGCCCCTGCAAATGCTGCGCCTGCGAGAATATTACGCCGTGTGATGTGGAAGGTTTCCGTCATCATTCTTCTCCTATCCCTCTTGGGGCAGAGCATGTTTCGCTCTGTCACAGCATTTGTAGCGGAGGGGCGGAAATACAATTTGAGATGGAGCAAACTTCGCTTTCGGCACCCTGCGACATTTTGGCAGGCGGCTGAAGGCCGGTGTGGAAGCGTCGCACCGCCTCTTTGCCTGTTCGCAAAGAAGTCGGACGGGCTCGGGTCTAGACATATGTCAAGACCAAGCAAGGAGCATAATAATGAGTGGCAGCGAAACCGTTCTCACAGAAGGGCGCAGCCGGCCAAAGGGCGGCATTCCAAGAGGGCTGGCGCGCACCGGCCCGGTTATCTTTTCTTACGGCTTCCGGCCGTTTTTCCTCGGCGGCGCCCTCTGGGCCATCGTGGCGATGGTGCTGTGGATCGCAGCCCTTTCCGGCTTCATCGATATTGGCGGGGATTATGGCGCGCCGAACTGGCATGCCCATGAGATGCTGTTCGGTTTCGCTTCGGCGGTGCTGGCCGGCTTTCTTCTAACGGCCGTGCCGAACTGGACGGGGCGGCTGCCGGTATCGGGCAAACCCTTGGTGTGGCTGTTTGCGCTCTGGTGTGCCGGCCGGCTTTTCCTGCTTGTGCCGGACCAGGTGGGCGTGGTCACCGCCGCAGCCGTGGACGGGCTTTTCCTGCCGGCACTTCTGGCGATCTGCGCGCGTGAGGTCATTGCCGGGCGCAAATGGAAAGACCTGAAAGTGCTGGGCGGACTACTGGCGCTTTCGGTCGCCAACATCGTATTCCACGTTGCTGCGATTGGGGGCGATCATAGCCAGATCGCGACCCGCCTTGCGGTCTCGGCCTATACCGTGCTCGTCATCATCGTCGGCGGCCGCATCGTGCCGAGTTTCACCCGCAACTGGCTGAACCGTTTCGGCCGCACGGATTTCCCCGTGCCCTATAACGGCTTCGACACCGTCGCCATCCTCACCGGCATCTTGGCGCTCGCTGTCTGGACAATAGACCCCGAGAGCATGCTGGCCGTGCCCACGGCGCTTCTGGCCGCGTTCATGCACGCCGTGCGTCTGATCCGCTGGCGCGGCTGGACGACATGGCCAGAGCAGGTGCTGGTGGTGCTGCATGTGGCCTATGCCTTCATTCCCGTCGGTTTCATCACCATAGCGCTGGCGGCTCTTGACGTGATGGACACGCGCTCCGTCCTGCACATCTTCACCGTCGGCGTCATCGGCTGCATGATGCTTGCAGTGATGACGAGAGCGAGCCTTGGCCATACCGGGCGCAAGCTCGCGGCCAGCAGGGTGACCATTGCAGCTTACGTATCTCTGATCGCCTGTGCACTGCTGAGGCCGGCAGCCGAGTTTTTCCCCGGCGTGATGATGCACCTTTATGGCTGCTCGGCGCTTCTCTGGATCGTGGGTTTCGGTCTCTTCTGCGTCGAATACGGGCCGATCCTGATGCGCGAACGCAAACCGCTGAAAGCCTGAAACGCTCTCTTGCGATACCGTCAAAACGAAACGCCCCGGAAGCAATTTCCGGGGCGTTTCGTTATCAACCATAGCCGATGGTTTTAGTGCGCGCCGGCGCCGGCGCGGATAAAGATGCGAAACGCCGTGCGCGCCTCGTCGAAATTGCCCGCCCACTGATGGCCCCGGGCCAGAAGCTCCGGGTAAAGAAAGGTCGGCTCCTGCGGCATCAGCACGAAGATCACGGCGCCCGGCGGAAGACGGTCAAGCGCGGCAAGCGTGCGGAGCGTCTGGCCTTCGGCCGTCTCGTCGCTGAGATCGAGATAGATGACCGGATCAGGCCATATCTGCGGCTCCTCGGCATTGCCCGCAAGCGCTGGCGAAACAGATATCTGCTCGGTTTCAATGGATTGCGGCGTGAACAGCACTTCCCAGTCGCCGCCGCCGATTTCCCTGACCTGATGGTCGAAACCGCGCTCGGCCATCACCTTGAACAGCGGAACCGGCCGGAAGGTGGCGTATAATCGCAGCGCCTCACCGGGGGCAAGCCCGGCCACCGCCTCCATGATGGCCGGAAAGGGCTCGCCACCGCTCTGCAAAAGCGGCCGGACATCAAGTTCCCTGATCATTTCCGTCATTGCATCACCTCATCTGTCGGCTGGCGGCGGCAAGGGCCGTCCGCCAGAGGTCTTTTCACCATGCCGCAGGCGCTGGGGTCAATGTTCGGATCCGCAGCAGCATTCGCAGCCGGACATATCGTCATCGGAACCTTCGGCCTGTTCTTCCAGCCGGCCGATATCGAGACGCCAGACTTCCGGGCCCTGTTCGAGATATTCCCAGCCGAACTGGCCGGGGAAATTGGTGGCCAGCTGGTAAAGCAGTGGACGGGGATCGTGATCGCTGGTGATCTGCAGCGATTGACCCTCGGTCAATGCACTGAGCGCGCCGAAAATGCGCGGATGGCGTTCGCGATGCGGAATGATGCGCACGTCGATATTGGTTGCGGTCTGGGCTTCGGACATAGGTTGGCTCCACGGCCGCGGATGGAATGATGTCCGGCGGTGCGGCCGGCCGACGGACTGGAAAAACCTATCCGCCGGGCGGTCGGGAGACATTGTCGCCGCGCAAACAAACCTGAGATTCGTCAGGTCCGTTGCGCGACATGCGTCAGCCGGCAAGGCTGCGATAGATTGCCGGCAGTGCCGATGGCAGCTTGGCGATCCTGCTGACGATGGCATAGCCGTTCTGGCCGAACATGGCCGGAATATAGGATTGCGCCTTGCTGTCGACCGTTACGCCGAAGACACTGACGCCTGAGCGTCGCGCCTCGGAGACCGCGCGGCGGCTGTCCTCTATGGCGAAGCGGCCCTCATAGTGGTCGACATCGTTCGGCTTGCCATCCGTCAGCAGCAGAAGCAGCTTCCTCCGCTCCGGCCTTTCACGCAGCTTGGCGCTGGCGTGGCGGATGGCTGGGCCGATGCGGGTGTAGAAGCCGGGCTTCAGTGCCGCGATGCGACGCTCGATAGTGTGCGCCATCGGCTCATCGAAATCCTTCACCGTTTCCACCCGCACCCAGGATCGGCGGCGGGAGGTGAAGGTCAGGATGGAGTGGCTGTCGCCGCAGGCGGAAAGTCCGTGGGCAAGCACCAGCAGGGCTTCCTTCTCCACATCGAGCACCCGGTGATTGTCGAACCACGCATCGGTCGATAGCGACACGTCGACGAGGATCGTTACGGCGAGATCGTGCGCCTGTGGGCGGCTTGCCATATGAATGCGGTCGCTGCCCTGTCCTCCGGCGGCGATATCGCTTCTGGCGCGAACCACCGCGTCAAGATCGAGGTCGTTGCCGTCAAGCTGGGCGCGCAGCATCTCGTGGCGTGGCCGCAGCACCTCGAATTGCCGCCTGACCCGGCGGATGAGGCTTTTTGTGTCCGGGTCGGGTTCCGGTGCCGTCTCGGCGTCTTTCGCTGGACCGGCGATGACCCGGCAATGATTGGCGAGATAGGTACCGCTGCGATAATCCCATTCGGGATAGGTCAGCTCCGCTGTCAGCGGGGTATGGTTCAGTGCTTCAGGCGGCAGGTCGAGATCGAAGCGGAAGCGGGCGGAAGGCCGCCCCTTTCTTTCACCCAGCGTCATATCGTCAAGCTCGTCCGCCGCGCTGCCGTCGGCATCGTCGCTATCGTCACCCGGACGGTCGACATTGACCATCTCGGCCATGGCGAGGATTTTTTCGAAACGGTTGAGGATGAAGGGGCTGCGTTCGGTCTGGCGGTTCTCGGTCTTTTCGCGCACGGCGATATGGCGGGCCGCTTCCGCGCCCTGCGGCGCGGCGCCCGCTGCCGGTTGGTCTTCGCTTTGTCGGGCCTCGGATGTTTCGCGCAGCAGCGTGTCCGGCCATAGCGGCACCGGCAACATCGGCAGGTAGCGCGGCGGCGCTTTTTCCGGAAGACCGGCGGGTGGCGCATGGCCCTCGATCCCTGCCGCATCGGCGAGCATGGAAAGCACCCGTTGTTCCACCTGCTGCTCCGCCTGCGGCAGCGGCCGTTTCTGGCGCACCGCGAGCATGGCGGCGCAAAGCCGGCGATAACGGACCTTCATTCCGGGGAAGGCATGGATGACGGCTTTTGCCAGTTCTGCGGCGCGGTCGAGCCGGGCAAGATCGTTGCCCAACGGGTCGGCCGCCGCTACCGGTTCAAGCGGCATCATCGCCATGGCGGCGGCAAGCCAGAGATAGAGATCGCGGTTGAGGCACCGGTCGGGAAACAGATCGAGCACCGGCGGCAGCATCAGCGTGGCATGATCGCGCCCGGGCTGGGCGAGCTTCTCTTCGCCAAGACCCATGCGCTGGCGCAGCCTCAGCCGGTGGCTGGAAGTGCGGGCGCGGGCCGGAGCGATCTGCACCGCATGTTCACCGCCAAAACCGCGGAAACATATGGCCAGCACGGCCTGCATATCCTCCAGCTTCACGGCATGATCCGGGAAGCGCAGCCATGTGCCGGTTTCGCCGATCAGCCTGTGCCAGGCGCGGCCGACGGTTTCTTCCAGTTCCAGAAAGTCCAGCATGGTTTATCCTCATGGCATCGGACCGGAACGCGCGGGGCCGCGCAATCCGACGTGGATATCAAAGCGCCTATCGAATGATCGCATCCGCGACTTCATGCAGCGCGGCCTTCACATCCGGCTCGTCAGTCAGCGGTTCGATCATGGTCGCGCGCACGGCCTGACGGGCGGGAAGGCCGGTATCGATGAGGCTGGCGCAATAAACGAGCAGACGGGTGGAGACGCCTTCTTCCAGATCGTGGCCTTTCAAACCGCGCAGCCGGTGGGCAAGATCGACGAGCGGCTCGACGTCGCGCGCATCCAGCCCGCTTTCATGCGAAACGACGGCGATTTCCTGCTCCTTGGGCAGAAAATCGAATTCAATGGCGACGAAACGCTGGCGGGTACTGGGTTTCAGGCTCTTTAAAAGATTCTGGTATCCGGGATTATAGGACACGACGAGCATGAAGCCGGAGGGCGCTTCCAGCACTTCGCCGGTGCGCTCCAGCGGCAGGATGCGGCGATCATCGGTGAGGGGATGCAATACGACAGCCACATCCTTGCGCGCCTCAACGATCTCGTCGAGGTAACATATGCCGCCCTGACGCACGGATCGTGTCAGCGGGCCGTCCATCCACACGGTCTCGCCGCCTTTCAGCAGGTAACGGCCGGTCAGATCAGCGGCAGCAAGATCGTCGTGGCACGAAACAGTGGAAAGCGGCAGGCCGAGTTTCGCTGCCATATGGCTGACGAAACGGGTCTTGCCGCAGCCGGTCGGGCCTTTCAGCAGCAGCGGCAATTGCCGCACCCAGGCGCTTTCGAACAGTGTGCATTCATTGCCGATCGGGGTGTAGAACGGCGCGTCCGGCAAAGGCTGCGGCGCGGGGCGGAAAATCGTATTCATGGTCATCTCCATGGTTGGTGGTAAGGAACCGGCTCTCCGGGGGAAAAGGAGAGCCGGTCCGTTTCTCATTCGGCGGGCTGCACGAGGCGGGCAACGTCGCCCTGTTTCTGCTTGCCCGGTACCAGGATTGCCCAGATGAACATGACCGCCGAAATGAGAACCGCGAAACCAGAACCGAGACGGATCCAGTAGAAGATCGCCAGCTGGTCCTGCACATCCATGAAGCTTTCGCCCATGACCCGCTGAAGCTGGATCTGCACCACGCCGGCAAAGGTGAGCGCGAAGGTCATCACCGACATGGCCGTGCACATGACCCAGAAGCTCGTCATCGAAAGCCACTGGTTGTAGGGCGCGCGTTTCTTCATTTCGGGGATGGCATAGGCCATCATCGCAAGGTTCAGCATCACATAGGCGCCGAAGAAGGCGAGGTGCCCGTGGGCGGCGGTGAGCTGCGTGCCGTGGGTGTAATAGTTCACCGACGACAGCGTGTGCAGGAAACCCCAGACGCCGGCGCCGAAGAAGGCCATGACCGAGCAGCCGATCGACCAGAGCAGCGCGGCGCGGTTCTCATGTTTGCGGCCAGCCTTCCAGGTCATGACGAAGGTGAAGATGACCATGGTGAAGAAGGGGGCCACTTCCAGCGTCGAGAACAGCGAGCCGATCCATTGCCAGTAACCCGGCGCGCCGATCCAGTAATAATGGTGGCCGGTGCCGAGAATGCCCGAGAAGAGCGCTAGGCCGACGATGACATAGAGCCATTTTTCCACCACTTCGCGGTCGATGCCGTTGAGCTTGATCATCAGGAAGGCGAGGATCGACGCCATGATCAGTTCCCACACGCCTTCCACCCACAGATGGATGACGTACCACCAGTACATCTTGTCGAGCGCCAGGTTCATGGGGTTGTAAAAGGCGAAGAGGAAGAAGATCGCCAGACCCCAGAGACCGAAGAGCAGGATGTTGATGACGGTGGTCTTGCGGCCCTTCAGCGCTGTCATGGTGATGTTGAACAGGAACATCAAAACGACAAGCACGATGCCGACCTTGATGGCGAAGGGCTGTTCGAGGAATTCGCGGCCTTCATGGATGCGGAACATATAACCGACCACGGCAACGGCGGCGGCCACCAGGAAGATCCAGAACTGCGCGATGGCGAGCTTGGGGCTGTAAAGCTCCGTTTCCGTTTCTTCCGGCAGAAGATAGAAAGTCGAGCCCATGAACCCCATTAACAGCCACACGACCAGCGCATTGGTGTGGATCATGCGCACGATGTTGAAGGGCAGAAGCTCGGAAAGCGTGTTGGGCAGCACGTAGATCGTCGCGGCGATGACGCCGAACAGGATCTGCGCCACGAACAGCCCGATTGCGCCGTAAAAATACAGCATGGCGACTTTTTGCGTCTGGTATTTCATCTCGTCATCTCCTTGCCGTCAACCTCAACCCGCATCGTTCGGCGGCCAGTTCTGCGTCTTGATCCGGCTCGTCCATTCGAGGAAGTCGACGAGATCATCGAGTTCCTGTTCGGTGAGATTGAACTGCGGCATCTGGCGCCGGCCCTCGATGCCGGTGGGCTGGGCGGCCATCCAGGCCTTGATGGAATCGCGCGCCGTCTCCTTGTCTTCCACGCCGCCATAGCGCTTCCAGACATTGCCGAGTTCGGGCGCGAAATAGGCGCCTTCGCCGAGCAGCGTGTGACAGTTGATGCAGGAATTTTTCTCCCACACGTGTTTGCCGCGCGCGACGCTTTCCGTCAGCGTGCTTTCGTCCGTCGAGGTGGTGCGCATGTAATAATGGCTATGGGCGGTCAGCCCGACGAATATGGCGAAGAAGAAGATGGAGCCGCCGTAAAAGACGTTTCGCGCTCCTGTTTTGGTCAGGCGTTCTGCCATGCCAATGGTCCTTTCCATCCGGAAGACCGCTTATGCGGACTGGCTTGATCGAACCCTCTTGCCGGGATTTGCCAGCAGGCTGGCGGAATGCGGTGGGGTCTGAAGCCTTTCTAGCCGCTGGCCGCCGGCGTTCTTTGCCATTTGGCAAACAAGTGGAGAGGTGATGCGGTCCGCCTTTTCAGAGCGACAAAATGCCCTGCAGGAACGCCCGCAAAAGGGCTGCGGCGGCGAAGATTGCGGGCCATGCCAGAAGTGCCGTGCGCAGCAGGCCTCGCTCTTCGCCAAAACCCAGAAAGTCGTCGATGACGCGTCTGGATTTCATGAGCGCGAAAAGCAGCATCAGGCAGGCGACGGCAACCGGCGGCAGAAACGCCGCCTTCCACGATGTGACGACGGCCGTGCCGGCGAGAACAAGAATGGCGAGCATTGCAAAACTTTTTGCGAGCTGGCGGGAGGTGCGGTGGATCATGATTGTCAAACCAGATAGACGATGGGAAAAATGACGATCCAGACCAGATCGATGACATGCCACAGCGTCGTCACCAGCGTGACATTCTCGTTTTTTGGGAAGACTGCGACGAGAAACAGCAGCATGGCCACGAAGACGACATGCAGCAGGTGGAAGCCGGTGAGCAGGAAATAGAGCTCGAAGAACGCGCCATAGGCTGGGTCAGACGCGAAGGCGATTTCGGTGGAATATTCATGGAGCTTCACTCCGACGAAAGCGAAACCCAGCAGGCCGGCAAGGACAAGCGCCCGCCTTTTGCCCGGCAGCGCAGTGTGGCGGCTGGCCGCGACGGCAGCCTGCCAGCCGCTTGCCAGCAAAATCAGGGTGTTGAGGCCGGCAAGTTGTGGCTGCAGATGCTGGCGCGCGGCAGCGAACGCATCGGGATTGAGTGCGAAGGCAATGATGAAGGCGCCGGTCAGCGCGCCGAAGGCGGCAAGTTCGCTCCAGACCAGAATCCACAAAAGCAGGTTTCCGCTTTCCTTTTCCGTATTTATCGCCATGGCCTCGCCCGTAATTGTAAAACAGCAAGCCACGCTTAGGCGTCCTCAAACCCTGCTTCTTTGCGGTCGGTCAAAGAAGGGAGTGCGCAAAGCCCTATTGTCATGACAAAGCGCAACTCTGGAAAATGGAGCTTCCCATGAACGACGCGCAGGTCGGGCTGATTGTCGCAACCCCTATTATCATTGGCTTTGCGGTGCTGTTGTACCGTATGGGAGTGCTGCAGCGCATGGGCGCGGTTTCCGCCGTGCTCGCCTCCGTGGCCATTGCTTCGGTGCTGTTCCTGAACCAGTGAGAAGACAGTCGGATGCTTGAACTCGTCGCCGCTCTTTCGCTCTTCGTGGCGCTGCATTCCATTCCCGCCGTGCCTGCCGTGCGCGGACGGCTGATTGCGGCCATCGGCCGGCCCGCCTATTTCGGGGCTTATTCCTTGGTCTCGCTTCTGACGCTGGGCTGGGTGTTTTATGCCGCGCTGTCGGTTGACTACATACCGCTTTGGGATGTCGCGCCCTGGCAGGCACATGTCACCTTTCTGGCAGCGCCAATTGGTCTGTTTTTCGTGCTGGCCGGCCTTCTCAGCGTCAATCCGCTCTCCATTTCCGTGCGGCAGGGGCAGCAGCCCGGCGCCATCGTGCGCATCACCCGCCATCCCGTGCTTGTCGGTTTCCTGTTCTGGTCGCTCGGCCATGTCGTGCCGAATGGTGACCTGCGCTCCGTCATCCTGTTCGGCGGTTTTGCGCTGTTTTCGATCGGCGGAATGGTGATGACGGAAAAACGCGCCCGCAAAAGACTGGGCAATGCCTGGAACGCGACGGCCGCCGGCAGCGCCACGGTTCCCTTCGCAGCGATTCTCACTGGCAAAACCCGTATCGCCGTGGATGGGCCGATGCTGCTCGCCGCGGTGCTGACAGGCTTGACCGTGTGGTGGCTGCTGGCCGGCGGCCATGCCATGCTCTTCGGCGCTGACCCCATGGCCTATTTCTGACCACTCAAGGCGTCTTCACCACATGCGGCTGCCATATCGGCGCCTGCGGCGCTGGCGCGATGCCGAGCTGATCGATCGCGCGGGCGGCGAGCTGGTCGACAATATCGAAGACGCTTTGCGGCCTGTTATAAAAGGCCGGCACTGGCGGCATGACGATCGCGCCCGCCTCTGTCACCGCGCACATGTTGCGCAGATGGATGAGATGCAGCGGCGTCTCGCGGGTCATCAAAACCAGTTTCCGCCCTTCCTTCAGATGCACATCGGCGGCGCGGGTAAGGAGATTGTCCGAAAGCCCGGTTGCAATGGCCGCGAGCGTTCGCATGGAGCAGGGGGCGACGATCATGCCTGCTGTCGGGAAGGAGCCGCTGGCGATCGCCGCACCAATATCATCGACGGCGTGATTGACGCTGGCGAGCGACAACATCCGCCCCAAGGTTTGCGCACCTTCCTCATGCAGCACGGTGCGTCTGGCGGATTGCGACAGGACGAGATGGATTTCGACGTTTTTCATGTCGGCGAGACGCTCGATGATGCGCAGCGCAATGCCGGCACCCGAAGCACCGGTGACGCCGACCACGACGCGACACGGGTTCATGGTCGTTCTCCAAGGCCAAGATCACGCCACATCAGATCCACCTTTGCGATGACGTCAGGCGTCATCGACAGCACGCGGCCCCATTCGCGCTCCGTCTCAGGCGGCAGCTTGCGGGTAGCGTCCAGACCCATCTTGCCACCAAGGCCGGCTTTCGGTGAGGCGAAGTCGAGATAATCGATGGGCGTATCGTTGATGATCGTTGCATCGCGCGAGGCGTCGAAGCGGGTCGAAAGCGCCCAGATGACATCCGCCCAGTTGCGCACATTGATGTCGGGATCGACCAGAATGATGAGCTTCACATAGCTGAACTGCGGCAGCATCGACCAGAGCCCCATCATCACCCGCTTTGCCTGTCCCGGGTAACGCTTGTCGATGGAGGCGACCATGACGCGGTAGGAACAGGCCTCCGGCGGCATCCACAGATCGACGATTTCCGCAAACTGCCTCTTCACGAGCGGCAGGAAAATCTCGAGCATGGCTTCGCCGAGAACCGAGGGCTCGTCCGGCGGCCGGCCGGTATAGGTGGAAAGATAGATCGGGTCGCGGCGCATGGTGATGGCCGACAGCGTCATGATCGGAAAGGCTTCGACCGAATTATAATAGCCGGTGTGGTCGCTATAGGGGCCTTCCATTGCTGTTTCCGTGGCCGAAACAGTACCTTCCAGCACGATCTCGGCATTGGCAGGCACCGGCATCGGCACCGTCAGTGCCTTTGCGATGCGGCTTTTCGAACCGCGTAGCAGGCCGGAAAAACCAAGCTCGCTGATATGGTCGGGAAGCGGCATCACGGCGGCGAGAATAGTGGCGGGATCGGCCCCGATGGCGACGGTGACGGGCATATCCAGCCCGCGCGCCTGCCACATCAGGTGGTGCTGCGCGCCGCCGCGATGCGCCAGCCAGCGCATGATCACCCTGTCCGGCCCCAGCACCTGCATGCGGTAAATGCCGACATTGATATCGTCGGGATCATCAGGCGAGCGGGTGATGACCAGCGGCCAGGTGATAAGCGGGGCCGGCTCTTCCGGCCAGCACCATTGCACCGGCAGGCGGGCAAGATCGACTGCATCACCCGTCAGTACCTTTTCCTGCACCGGCGCACGGGAAACGTTACGTGGCCGCATGGACAGTGCGGCTTTCAGCAAAGGCAGCTTACCCCATGCCTCGGCCATGGATTTCGGCGGCCGTGGCTCGCGCAATTCGGCGAGCTTTTGTCCAAGTGCTGGCAGGCCGCCCGTTTCCAGCCCCAGCCCCCATTCGATGCGTTGCCGCGTGCCGAAGAGATTGGCAAGCAGCGGCATGTCCCGCACCTTGCCCTCATGGTCGACGGGTTGCTCGAACAGCAGCGCCGGCCCGCCATCGGCGAGCACCCGGCGGTGGATTTCGGTGATTTCGTGCACCAGTGAGACCGGCTGGCGGATTCGCCGCAGCTGCCCGCGTTCTTCCAGCAACCGGACGAAACCGCGCAGATCGGCTGCGTGGGCGGGTTTAGTTTCTGTCTTTGTATCTGTCGGTTCGTCTCTCATGCCGCCTGTTTGCCGGTGGCGGTGCGGCATGTCCTTGCGCTGCCGCAAATGCGGCTTCAGTGCGAACGAAGATAGTCGGCAAGAACAAGGGCGTGGTTGTGTTCGGTATCATGGGCGGCATAAAGCAGCGTGACGCGGCCCTTCGCCATCAGCTCCTTCATGCACGCCACGGCATCGGGATTGGCGGCCAGCTCCTCATGATAGTGCCGGGTGAATTCCGCAAAACGCGACGGCATATGCGAGAAATTCTTGCGCAATTCGTTGCTGGGCGCGATTTCCTTCATCCACAGCGAAAGCTGTGCGGTTTCCTTGCGCATGCCGCGCGGCCACAGCTGGTCCACCAGAATGCGTGCGCCGTCATCATCGCTGGCGGCATCATAAATCCGTTTGATCCTTATATCGGACATGGGCGGCCTCCTTCGCTTCGCAAGTGAATGATTTATAGCGGCTTTTGTGAAGCCGCACCCGAAAATCTCTCTGTCTTTGCGTTCGCTCAAACCGGCGCTGGCGCGCTGCGGTTAGGTTCCTGCCCGCAACTGACCTGACAGGACCATTTATGAGACCGTTTCCCGCCGCCATCGCCCGCCCCATGAATTTTCTGCCCCTTGCCGTGGTGCAGCGAGCGACGGAGGCGATGCTGGCGCAGATCATGAAACGGCACCCGGATATGTTCGGCCGGCTCGGTGAGCATAGCGGCAAACGCTACGCCTTCCTGCCTGTCGATCTCCCCTTCGCCTTCATGGTCGAGCCGGCGCGTCCTGCCATCACCGTCAGCCGAAAGGGCCGTCTGTCGAAGGTGGATGCGGCGGTGGAAGGGCCGCTTTTCATGCTGCTGGCGCTGATGGAGGGGCGGCAGGATGCCGATGCGCTGTTCTTCTCGCGGGATCTCAGCGTGACCGGCGACATGGAGGCGATGTTGGCACTGCGCAATGCGCTTGATGACAGCGGCATTGATCTGCCGCGCGATCTCGGTGCCTTTGCCGGGCCTTTCGCGCCGGTGGTGACTCGTGTTGCGAACCGGTTGCGTGGCCATGTTCTATCCGAAACGCGGGGAGGTGAGGCATGGAACTGATCTGTCCAGCGGGAACGCCCGCCGCCTTCCGCGAGGCCGTGGATGCCGGGGCGGACGCGGTCTATTGCGGCTTTCGCGATGAAACCAATGCCCGCAATTTTCCCGGGCTCAATTTTTCCCGCGAAGAGCTTGCCGAAGCCATCGCCTACGCGAAGAAGCGCGGCGTCCAGACTTTCGTCGCGCTCAACACCTTCATGCGCGCGGGCAATGAGGATATCTGGTATCGCGGTGCGGCCGATGCGGTGAAGGCGGGGGCGGATGCGCTGATCCTTGCCGATTTCGGCCTGATGGCGCATGTGGCGGAAAAACATCCGCAACAGCGCATCCACGTCTCCGTGCAGGCCTCCGCCTCCAATGCGGACGCGGTGAATTTCCTCGTTGATGCCTTCGGCGCAAAACGTGTGGTGCTGCCGCGCACCCTGACGATTCCCGACATCGCCCGGCTGGCGCGGCAAATCCGCTGCGAGATAGAAATCTTCGTGTTCGGCGGTCTCTGCGTCATGGCGGAGGGGCGCTGCTCGCTTTCGTCTTATGCCACAGGCAAGTCACCCAACATGAACGGCGTCTGCTCGCCGGCAAGCCATGTGCATTACCGGCAGGACGGGCAGGAGCTGGTGTCGGAACTCGGCGATTACACCATCAACCGCTTTCCGGACGGCGAGGCGGCGGGTTACCCGACGCTGTGCAAGGGTCGTTTCGAGATTGCCGACGACAAGTCCTATGCCTTCGAGGACCCGGTATCGCTTGATGTGATGGACCAGATCGATGCCTTGCGGGAAGCGGGTGTCAGCGCGCTGAAGATCGAGGGCCGCCAGCGCGGCAAGGCCTATGTGGCGGAAGTGGTTTCCACCCTGCACCGGGCGCTGGCCGCCAGCGCCGAAGAACGGGGACGGCTGCTTTCACGCCTGCGGCTGTTAAGCGAAGGCCAGCGCACCACTGTCGGTGCTTACGAGAAACGCTGGAGATGATGGCGATGGCAAAAACCGCAAAGGCCACATTGGCGCTCGGCCCCGTCCTTTATCTCTGGCAGGGCGAAAAATGGCGTGATTTTTACTTTCGCATCGCCGACGAAGCGCCGGTCAGCCACGTCTATCTCGGCGAGACCGTCTGTTCTAAACGGTTTCATTTTACCGAGCCCCATCTGGCCGAGGTGATCGAGCGGCTGGAAACTGCGGGAAAGAAAGTGATCCTCTCGACCCTTTCCCTGGTGACGCTGGAGCGCGAAAGCCGCCAGCTGCGCGGCCTGATCGCCGACAGCCCCTATCCCGTCGAGGCGAACGATCTTTCCGCACTCGGCATGTTGTACGGCACGCCGCATGTCGTCGGGCCGATGGTGAATGTCTATAATGCAGCCGCCGCACGGCTGCTTTCCTCGCGCGGGGCAAGCGCCATCTGCCTGCCGCCGGAACTACCGGTGACCTCAGTGGAGCGCATCGTGGCGGAAACACCTGACGTGGACTTCGAAATCTTCGCCTTCGGCCGCCTGCCGCTCGCCATTTCGGCGCGCTGCGCCCATGCCCGCGCCAAGGGCAATATCAAGGATAATTGCCAGTTCGTCTGCGGTGACGACCCTGACGGACTACCTGTCCGCACCCTCGACCGGCAGTCGTTTCTAGCGCTGAACGGCGTGCAGACGGTGTCGCACACCTGCCAGTCGCTGCTTGGCGAATTGCAGGATCTGGCCGCTGCCGACATAGCGCGTTTTCGCCTGTCGCCGCAGGATTGCGACATGGTCGCGGTGGCGCGGATCCACGACGACGTTCTTGCCGGCAGGCGAGATGCGGAGGAAAGCATCGCCCTTCTGCAACAAGCCTATCCGGACGTGCCCTTTTCCAATGGTTTTCATCACGGGCAGGAAGGGGCGGCCTGGATCGCCCGCGCGCGCAACACGGCGCATGGAGCTAATCTATGACGATGAGCGGACAGGAACAGCAGGCACACCCGGCACCGGGCGGGGCGGATATCGCGGCGGCGATCCATCTGGTACGCAATGTCGTTCTGGAAAGCGCGCTCGATTGCGGCTGCCGCGACAAGGTGCACGAAGCCCTGCGTGAGCTCGAGGATTTCGAGCGCCAGCGCAACATCGTCAAGCTTCTGGCCGCTGCCCGAGAGGAACGGCGCAAGATCGGGCTTCTGACCGAGATGCTCGCCGATTTCGCCGAGGACGATACGGTCGATGAAGGTGTGGTCGAAACCGCGAGCCTGATGTTTCTCGACATTGCCGCCGCCGCCCAGGAGGGCGCCCGTATCCTGCGAGAGGCCCTGTCACTCAGGACGGGCGAATAGGCCCGGTTTCCGGCGCTGTTTGATCCTGCGCAAAGAGCGGGCGCTTGTAAAATGTCATTTCCAGATTGGTGACGCGTTGTGGCTGGAAGATCGGTTCGAGCGGACGTCACGCCTATCGGGGCGCTTCCGGCGCGAACAAGGATCAGTACCATGGCCCATCTCACCCGCCGTCAGGCGCTTTCGGCCCTTTCGGGTTTGGCGGTCGCGACGCTTGCCACGCCGCATATTCTGATGGCCGACGCGCCGCTCACCTTTTATGGTCCGCCCGCAGCACCTTCTGCCGTGCTTGCCCATGCGGTGAAAGGCGGGTTCCTGAAGGATGTCGCGCCCGAGGCCGTCTTCAAGGCGTGGAAAACGCCGGATGAAATGCGCGCCGCCGTCGCCTCCGGTTCCATGGGTGCGGTGGTGATGCCGAGCTACGGTGCTGCCAATCTACATAATCGCGGTCTCGGCCTTGGGCTTCTGAATGTGCTGACCACCGGTCTGCTCTATGTCGTGTCGAAGGACGAAACGCTGACGTCGCTGGAAGGTCTCTCGGGCAAGACGCTTGCTCTGCCATTCAAGACCGATATGCCCGATTTCGTCTTGCGCCGGCTGGTCGCTGAAAAAGGCTTGAAGCCCGGCGATATCAAGCTGGAATATGCCGCCTCGCCACCGGAGGCCGTACAATTGCTGCTGACGGGCAGGGTGGATGCCGCGCTGCTGAGCGAACCGGCGGCGACCGCTGTGCTGATCAAGGCAAAGTCGTTTTTCATGACCGTTCACCGCACCATCGACATCCAGCAGGACTGGGCAAAGGTGGCGGGCAAGCCGGAAATCCCGCAAGCCGGTCTCGCCCTGACGTCGCAGGTTCAGGAAAAGCTCGGCAAGGCTGGTATTGATGCCTTGCAGGCGGGCATGGAAGCGGCGCTCGCCAGTGCCATGGCCGATCCGCAGAGGGCGGCGGCCGCCGCCGCCGATGCCCTCGGTTTCCCGGCGGAAATCATCGCGGCCTCTTTCCCGACGAGCCATTTGTCGGCGCTGAAGGCGAGCGCCGCACGCGCCGATCTCGAGGCATTTTACGATGAACTCGCCAAGGCGGACCCGGCCATCATCGGCGGTCGGCGGCCGGATGACGGCTTTTATCTGGTGTAGCAGGCATGAACCGCATTCTTGAAAGTCTTGGCTGGACGGGTCGCTATCTCTGGGCGGGCTGGGCCGGGCTATCAGGCATTTTCTGTTTTCTCGCCGCCTGGCAGACCGGGCATGAGATTTATGGCTCTTTCATCCTGCCTTCGCCGGGTGAGACTTTCGCGGCGATCGGGCTTCTGGCGGCGCGGCCGGATTTTTTCGCCATCCTGTCACAGAGCGCCGTCAGGGCCCTGACCGGTTTTGCCATCGCCGCCGGCATCGGCACGGTGGCGGGTGTGCTGGCCGGTTATTCCTTCGCCGCCATGCGGCTGATGAAGCCTGTTGTCACCGTCCTGCTCGGCGTGCCACCCATCGGCTGGATCGTGCTGGCGCTCATCTGGTTCGGTTCGTCCGGTGGCACGGCCATCATGACCGTGGCGATCGCCTCGGCGCCGGTCTCCTTCGCCGGCGCGCTGGAAGGTGTCGCCAAGCGGGACCGGCAGCTGGAGGTGATGGCGCAGGCTTTCGGCGCTCCATGGTTTTACCGCCTGCGCACCGTCACCATGCCGCATGTGCTTTCCTATCTCTTTCCGGCATGGACGACCACGGCCGGCAGCGCCTGGAAAGTGACTGTCATGGCCGAGCTTCTGTCGAATTCCGGCGGCATTGGCGGCGAACTGGCAACCGCGAGGGCGCTGTTCGATATCGCCCAGGTCAGCGCCTGGCTCACCATCACGGTCGGCCTTGCCTTGCTGACCGATTACGGCCTGCTGCATCTGCTGCGCGAGGCGCTGGAACGCTGGCGCGCCGCCGGGCTGCCATGGGGTGTCAAACGATGAGCGACCATTTTGCCCTCAGTTTCGAACAGGTCGGCCACGCTTTTCTCGGCCGCAGCCTGTTTGAGAATTTCAATCTGAGCATCGCGCCGGGGGAAACCGTGGCGCTGCTCGGCCCCTCCGGCAGCGGCAAGACGACGATTTTGCAGATCGCGGCCGGCGTCATCGATCCCGTTCGCGGCCGGGTACAGCGCAATTACCGCCGGCAGGGGCTGGTGTTTCAGGAGCCGCGGCTGCTGCCATGGATGACATTGATCGACAATATCGCTTACGGGCTTGCGGCAGTCGGCATACCGAAACGGTTGCGGCGGGAGATCGCGGCGCAGTTTGCGCTGGAAGTCGGTCTGGAAGAAACGGATTTTCGTAAATATCCGGTCGAGCTTTCCGGCGGCATGCGCCAGCGCGCCGGTGTGGCGCGGGCGCTTGCCGTAGAGCCGGACATGCTGTTTCTGGACGAACCCTTCAGCGCCGTCGATGTGGGCCTGCGCCGCCATTTGCAGGAACTGCTGGTGATAGCTGCCCGTAAACGCGGCTTTTCCACCCTTCTCGTCACCCATGATCTTCACGAAGCGCTGCTGGTGGCCGACCGGCTGATCGTGCTCTCCGGCGTCGACGGCCGTGTCATCGCCGCGCATAGTCCGAACGGTTCGCCGGGCCGGCGCATGGCGCGCGCGGTTTTCGATGAGGCGGAATTGCTGGCCGAAAGCCCGGCCTTCTCCGAATTGTTTTCGGCAAAGGAGCGGATGAGATGAGACAGCCCCCCATCCTTTCGGAAGCTCTGCGGCTGTTTTTCCCTCTGGCGACCCTGCACGGCGCTGTCTGGCCGTTTTTGTGGGTCGTCATCGGCGGTTACGGCCTGCCTTTCGCCGACGCTGTTCCGCCGTCGCAATGGCATGCCCACGAAATGATTTTTGGCACCTATGGCATCGCGCTCGCCGGTTTTCTCGGCTCGGCAGTGCCTGAGTGGACCGATACAAAAACGGCTTCGGGCCGCACGTTGCTTGCTCTCGCCGGCCTCTGGTTGCCGGGTCGCCTGATCGGTTTTGTGGGGGCCGATGCGTGGAGCCTTCCGGGGGGCTTTTTCGATCTAGCATTCCTGCTCGCGCTGTCCGCCCTCATCGGCAGGGCGATGCTGGCGCGGCGAACGACGAAACATCTGGCCTTCCTCGTCTGGCTCATGCTGTTTGCGGCGGCGGAAGCGGGGGTGCGTTATGCCTGGTGGGCTGGCGATCTGGAACTCGCGACCCGCTGTCTGGAGGCGGCGCTGTGCATCTTCATCGTGCTTTTCTCCCTCTCGGCCGCCCGCATCAACGTCGTCGTCATCAATCTGGCGCTCGATCCGAGCGGCGAGACCACGCCTTACCGGCCACATCCCGGCCGCCAGCATATGGCGGGCGCCATGGTGACCCTGTACATGGCAGCAAAACTTCTGTTTCCGGAAAGCGACGTCTGCGCCTGGCTGGCGCTTGCGGCCGGTGCCGCGTTTTTCGACCGGCTGGCCGAATGGTTCATCGGCCGCGCCGCCTTCAGGACCGAGGTTCTGTTGCTGGCGCTCGGCAATGCCTTTGCCGGGGCGGGATTTCTGGTGCTCGGGGCGACGCGGCTCGGTTTTTCCGTTACGTCTGCCGCAGGGCTGCACCTGCTGTCGGTTGGCACGCTTGGCTGCGCCATCATGGCCGTCTTCATCATTGCCGGGCTCCGGCACACGGGCCGCGATCTGAAACATCTGCCCTGGCAGGCGCATGCGGCGACCGCCCTGATGGTGATGGCAGGCCTCATCCGCATCCTGCCCGAATTCGAATTCGCGGCATTCCTGTCACCCTATCATCACGGCCTCAGCGCAATATTGTGGGCCGCGAGTTTCGGCATCTGGCTTCAGGGCTTTCTGCCCTTCATGCGAGCACCTGGCACCGACGAGGCCGGCGCATGTGGTTGAGAACGCAGCTTGCCCCCGGCACCTCCGCCATCCCTTTTTTCTCTCTTGGTATCATTTGTTTATTTTTTCGGCAAAAGCACAACATGAAATCAGTGACTTAGGAGGGCGGTCTTGATGAATGTTAGCTTTGATAAATAATCAATAAAATCAAATTGTTGAATATTTCGGCCTTTTGGCCGATGATAACTCGAACCGAACAGGGAAACGCGAATATGCCTAAAATAGTCGCGCCTCTACACGCGGATGGAAAGCCGAGCCGGACGAAGGAGCTTATTGCCTTCGCCGTTCTGGCCTTTGGAATCTGGCCTGTGCTGGCGGTCGGATTTGTCGGAGCCTTTGGCTTCATCGTCTGGATGTTCCAGATCATTTACGGGCCGCCGGGACCGCCCGGCCATTGAGGGCGAAATGACGATGGAAGTCTCACTCAGCTGGCGCGATTTTCTGCGCGGCGGACAGAAACGGGAAATGCGTATCTGTCCCCCCGGGGTCGCGTTGAGCGACCTCGCCGCCTGCAGCGGTTGCGCAAAATGCGTTGAAGCCTGTCCCACCGGTATCATCACCATGTCAGGCGGTCTGCCTTCGGTGGATTTCTCCGCCGGGGAGTGCACCTTCTGCGGCAAGTGCGCGCAAGCCTGTCCCGAGCCGGTTTTTGCGACATCTGACGCACAAAGCTTCGATCACATCATGGCGATCGGCGAGGGGTGTCTCGCTTTTGGCAATGTCGATTGCCAGGCCTGCCGCGATGCCTGCCCGACCGAGGCTATCCGGTTTCGCCCCCGCCGCGGCGGCCCCTTCGTGCCCGCGCTTGTCGAGGAGGCCTGCACCGGCTGCGGGGCCTGCGTGTCTGTCTGCCCAGTCGGTGTGATCAAGATCAAGGAAACAGCCAGGGAGACGCAATATGCCTGAGAATACAGGCCGATATCATGTCTCAAGCGCTGTGGTTGCGGTGATGCCCCAGATGCGGGACGCCGTGTTTGCAACGCTCCTGACGCTCGACAATGTCGAGGTTCACGGCGAGGGCAACGGCAAGATTGTCATCGTCATAGACGGCACGAGCACCGGCATGCTGGGCGATACGCTCACTTATATTTCGACACTCGACGGTGTGATTGCCGCCAACATGGTTTTCGAACACGTCGATACAGAGGAGACAGGCGGCGATGAGCAGCGAACTGACGCGGCGTAATCTATTGAAGGCGCATGCCGCCGGCATTGCGGCGGCAACGGCGGGCATTGCGCTGCCGGCCGCCGCCCAGCCGGTGCCGGGCGGTGTTTCAGCATTGCAGATCAAATGGTCCAAGGCGCCCTGTCGTTTCTGCGGCACGGGCTGCGGTGTCATGGTCGGCGTCAAGGAAGGCAAGGTGGTTGCCACCCATGGTGACATGCAGGCGGAGGTCAATCGTGGCCTCAACTGCATCAAGGGCTATTTCCTGTCCAAGATCATGTATGGCAAGGACCGGCTGCAAACCCCGCTTCTACGCAAGAAAAACGGCGCCTATGCCAAGGACGGCGAATTCGAGCCTGTCAGCTGGGATGAGGCCTTCGATGTGATGGCGCAGCAGTGCAAGCGCGTGCTGAAGGAAAAGGGACCGACGGCCGTTGGCATGTTCGGCTCCGGCCAGTGGACCATCTTCGAAGGCTATGCGGCCACCAAGCTGATGCGCGCCGGCTTCCGTTCCAACAATCTCGACCCCAATGCCCGCCACTGCATGGCGTCGGCCGCTTATGCCTTCATGCGCACCTTCGGCATGGACGAGCCGATGGGGTGCTACGACGATTTCGAACATGCCGATGCCTTCGTGCTCTGGGGCTCGAACATGGCGGAGATGCATCCCATCCTGTGGACCCGCATCGCCGATCGGCGTCTGGGCTTTGACCACGTGAAGGTGGCGGTGCTTTCGACCTTCACCCATCGCAGCATGGATCTCGCCGATATCCCCATGGTCTTCAAGCCGGGCACGGACCTCGTCATCCTCAATTACATCGCCAACCACATCATCAAGACCGGGCGCGTCAACGAAGACTTCGTTAAGAACCACACGAAATTCGTACGCGGCGTCACCGATATCGGTTATGGCCTGCGGCCAGACAATCCGGTGGAGGTGAATGCCGCCAATTCCGCCGATCCGACCAAGACGGAAGCGATCGATTTCGAGACCTTCAAGGAATTTGTCTCCCAATACACGCTGGAAAAGACCGCCGCCATGACCGGGGTGGAAGCCGGTTTCCTGGAGGAACTGGCCGAGCTTTATGCCGACCCGAAACGCAAGGTCATGTCGCTCTGGACCATGGGTTTCAACCAGCATGTCCGCGGCGTCTGGGCCAACCAGATGGTCTATAACATCCATCTTTTGACCGGAAAGATTTCCGAGCCCGGTAACAGTCCGTTCTCGCTGACCGGCCAGCCCTCGGCCTGCGGCACGGCGCGTGAAGTGGGAACCTTCGCCCACCGCTTGCCGGCCGACATGACGGTGACCAACCCGGAACACCGAAAGCATGCCGAAGAAATCTGGCGCATTCCGCACGGCATCATCCCGGAAAAGCCGGGTTACCACGCCGTGCAGCAGGACCGCATGCTGCATGACGGCAAGCTGAATTTCTACTGGGTACAGGTCAACAACAACGTCCAGGCCGGCCCCAACACCAAGAACGAGACCTATCTGGGTTATCGCAACCCGGAAAACTTCATCGTGGTTTCGGATGCCTATCCGACCATCACCGCCATGAGCGCCGACCTCATTCTGCCCGCCGCCATGTGGGTGGAGAAGGAAGGGGCCTATGGCAATGCCGAGCGGCGCACCCATGTCTGGCACCAGCTGGTGGAGGCGACAGGCGAGGCGCGTTCCGATCTCTGGCAGTTGGTGGAGTTTTCCAAGCGCTTCACCACCGACGAGGTGTGGCCGGCGGAACTGCTGGACGCCAATCCTGACTATCGCGGCAAAACGCTGTTTGAGGTTCTCTACAAGGACTGCGATGTCGGCAAGTTCCCGCTGAGCGAGATCAACGCCGACTACCAGAATCAGGAATCCAGGGATTTCGGTTTTTATCTGCAAAAGGGTCTGTTCGAGGAATATGCCGCTTTCGGGCGCGGTCACGGCCACGATCTGGCGCCTTACGATGCCTATCACGAGGTGCGCGGCATGCGCTGGCCGGTGGTGGATGGCAAGGAAACGCTGTGGCGTTACCGCGAGGGTTATGACCCCTATGTCAAGCCGGGCGAGGGCGTGAAATTCTACGGCAACAAGGACGGCAAGGCGGTCATCATCGCCGTGCCTTACGAGCCGCCGGCGGAATCCCCCGATGAGGAATTCGACACCTGGCTGGTGACGGGTCGCGTGCTGGAGCACTGGCATTCCGGTTCCATGACCATGCGCGTACCGGAACTCTACAAGGCCTTTCCCGGCGCTCGCTGTTTCATGAATGCCGCGGATGCGCGCAAGCGCGGGCTCAATCAGGGTTCGGAAATCCGTATCGTCTCGCGCCGTGGCGAAATCCGCTCCCGCGTGGAAACGCGCGGCCGCAACCGCATGCCGCCCGGCGTCATCTTCGTTCCGTGGTTCGATGCCAGCCAGCTGATCAACAAGGTGACGCTCGACGCAACCGATCCCATCTCCAAGCAGACGGATTTCAAGAAATGCGCAGTCAAGATAGAGCCAGTCGCATGATCAGGAAACACGGATGGATCGCCGCCACGCTTCTGGTCGTGGCCTTGGCGACGGGGGCCGTTGCGCAGATGGTGCCGGAACTGTCCGGCCCGCGCGGCGACGCCATGAAAACCGAGCCCGCGAAACCCCTGCCGAAATGGGTGATCGACGATTTCAGGCGCATGCGCGCCTATCCCGAACAGCCGCCTGTCATCCCGCATTCGATTGACGGTTACCAACTGTCGGTCAACGCCAATCGCTGTCTCTCCTGTCACAAGCGCGAATTCACCCAGGATTCCGGCGCACCGATGATCAGCGTCACCCATTACATGACGCGCGAAGGCCAGATGCTGGCGGATGTCTCGCCGCGCCGTTATTTCTGCACCGCCTGCCATGTGCCGCAGGCCGATACGCGACCGCTCGTGCCCAACACGTTCGAGGACATGAGCACCATGGGCGTGAAACCGGCGGGTAGCGAATGATGATTGCCCGTATCAAAAAACTCTTCATCTGGCTCTGGGCGGTTCTGACCACGCCGGCGGGTACGCTCAGCCTCGCCTTCCTGACTCTTGGCGGTTTCGTCGGCGGGGTGATGTTCTGGGGCGCCTTCAACACCGCGCTGGAAATGACCAACAAGGAAGCTTTCTGCATTTCCTGCCACGAGATGCGCGCCAATGTTTATGAGGAGCTGACCCGGACGGTGCATTTCTCCAATCGCTCCGGCGTGCGTGCTTCCTGTCCGGATTGCCATGTGCCGCACGAATGGACCGACAAGATCGCCCGCAAGATGCAGGCTTCCAAGGAAGTCTGGGGCAAGATTTTCGGCACCATCGACACCCGCAAGAAATTCCTCGACAAGCGGCTGGAGCTTGCCCAGCACGAATGGTCGCGCCTGAAGGCCAATGACAGCCTGGAGTGCCGCAATTGCCACTCCTCCGTCGCCATGGACTTTACCAAACAGACGCAGCGCGCCGCCGATATTCATTCGAAATATCTGCTGACGGGCAAGGCCACCTGCATCGATTGCCACAAGGGCATCGCGCATGAGCTGCCGAATATGGAAGGCATCGACCCCGGCTGGAAAATGCCACCCGCGCTCAACGATGAACCGGGACAGACGGCGTCCGCGGTCGATGATCTGCGCCGGGCGATGAGCGATGTGCATCGGAACGTGTTCTAATCGGTCGGGCAAAACAAAACGCCGTGCAGGCTTTCGGATGCACGGCGTTTCTATGTTCTGAACCAGACCGCGGGTTGCACGCGGCCGGGTTTGCGTCAGATTTATGCCTCAGCCGATCTTCGCGTTGTCGTCGCGCTTGATGGCGATGACCGCCGAGCGCGGCAGTTTGCCTTCGCCGTCCGGGAAGGGAGCGTCGGGGTGCTGGATGCCGACGAAGTGGGTGCGCTTGTCGCCGGACCAGGTCTGGCCGGTGACTTCGGAACCCTTTGGGGCGGTCAGGAAGCGCTCGATACGGCCGGTGGCCGGGTCGCCCGCCAGCATCTGGTTGTTGCCCTGGCCAGCGAAGTTGCCTTCATTGCTGTCTTCGCCGTCGGTCTGAATCCAGAGCAGACCGGTGCTATCGAACATCATGCCATCAGGCGAGTTGAACATGTTGCCTTCGTTGATATTCGAGGAACCGGCATAGGCGTCCTTGTGAACGGCGGGATTGCCAGCCATGCAGAACAGGTCCCACTTGAACTTGGCGTCCGCATGGTCGTCATTTTCCGGATACCAGCGCACGATCTGGCCGTATTCGTTCTTTTCGCGCGGGTTGACGGCATTGATGGTCATGGCGTCGCCGCCGGCATTGGCGCGCAGCTTGCCGTCCTTCATTTCACCGCGGCGGCTGTTATTGGTCAGCGCGCAATAGGCTTCGATGGCAACCGGGTTGATGGCGACCCATTCCGGGCGGTCCATGGTCGTCGCACCCACCTTGGAAGCGGCCTGGCGGGTGAAGACGCAGATTTCGTCGATCTTCATGCCTGTGGTTTCCGGCGTGAGGGCCACCCATTCGCCAGCGCCGTCATCGGCGAACTTGGCGACATGGAGCGTGCCTTCGTCAAGCAGCTTGGAAGTGTCGCCGCCCGGCACATAGATGCCGTTGGAGACGAATTTATAGAGGAACTCGCCACGCTCGTCGTCACCCATATAAACGACGACGCGGCCGTCACGGGCAATGACCACGGCGGCGTTTTCGTGCTTGATGCGGCCAAGCGCAGTACGCTTGATCGGGGTGGACTTGGCGTCCGAAGGATCGATCTCGACCACGTAACCGGCGCGGCGCGGCTCGTTCGGGTTCTTGGCGACGTCGAAACGCGCGTCGAACTTCTCATAGGCATAACGCGTCTCCGCGACGATGCCATAACGCTTGTAGTCGTCAGGCAGCTTGAAGGCGGCGTCAGCGGTGCCGAAATAGCCGTTGAAGTTTTCCTCGCAGGTGAGGTAGGTGCCCCAGGGCGTGCGGCCGGCACCGCAATTGTTGAAGGTGCCAAGACAGTCGACACCATCAGGATCGGCGGCGGTCTTGACGAGATCGGAACCGGCGGCCGGGCCGGAAAGCTTCATCGGCGTGTTGTGGTGGATACGGCGGTTGAACGGGCTGTCGAGAACGATCTCCCAGCCATCCTTGCCTTCGGCGACTTCCATGACGGTGACACCCTGCATGTTCTGCAGGATCTTCACGTCGTCGGCCGTCTTCGGATTGCCTTTTTCGGCATGCGGCAGGTTGATTTCCGGGTTCACATATTCATGGTTGACGGCGATCAGCTGGTGGGCGCCGACCATGAACAATTCCATGCCATCGGTGTTCTCGCCGAACACCTTCTCGGAGTTCTCGACGCTGACGCCCTTGGCGGGGTCGAGATCGGGAACGTTGGAAAACAGCGGCTGGCCCCATTTGGCAACCGGCTTCCAGCTATAGCCTTCCGGGACGTGAATGGTATGGTCGGTCGCAGCCGCCACCGGCTTGAACTGGAAGCGCGAGGTCGCTGCCTGCGCCGCTTCGGCCGAGGTGCTGCTCATCAGGTTGCCGAGCGTGCCCATGGCGGCCGCGGCCGAACCGAAGGCAAGTACGCCACCGAGAAAGCCGCGCCGGGAAATCGCGCTTTCAACCACACGGTCGAAATCGGTTTCGGCCGGCGGCGGGTTTTGCAGTTCGTCCCACTCGTCCCAGGACAGCTTGCTCGTATCGATGTCGGTCATGTCGTGTCTCCACCGTTCAATGTTTGGAATCATTCCAACAGGCTGCGTATCGTCTGAGTGTTTCACTCGGATGACGGGAAGAACGACTTAAAATATGAACTTTGGAGACCAAAATCGCGCAATTTTCTCTCAATGCGGGAGAAGGACGCGGGTGAGAAGAAGGCCTTCGAAATGGCCAAAGCGGAAGGGAACCTCCGTTCCTTTGCGCCATCCGCCGTCCAGATCGGCGGTCAACCGCAGGGCTCCCGAACCATTTTCATCGTAGGCGGATAATTCTGCCGCCTCGAAAAAGAAAAGCCGTTTGACAGTTGGGTAAAGCGCCTTGAACAGGCTCTCCTTGGCCGAAAAAATCAGTCCGGTCATGAATGGATCGATGACGTTGCCGAGGCTGTGAAGCTCCTGATTTGTCAGGGTCTGCGTTGCGATATCACCGGCTTCCTCTTCGCTCAAAAGCTTCTCGATATCGATGCCGATGCCGCAAAACCTGCCGCCGGCGCCGGCAAGGGCGATCGCCCGGTCACCGCTGTGGGAAATCGCGCCGACCACGCCTTCAGGCCAGATCGGCGCACGGTCTTCCCCCATCCCGGGAGATACTGCCTGCCCGGTGAGGCGACGTATGGCTTCCGCCGCGCATCGGCGTCCCGCCAGAAACTCCGCCTTGCGTTTGGGCACTGCCCGCAGAAGCTGCGGCGGTAGGGAAGCGGCCATATCGGCGGTGGGTTCTTCGTCAGTGCTATAGCGAAGAGTGAGGCAATGGCATTCGCCGCTGTTATCCGGCCACGGCCAGACGGCCGCCGGTGCAGCATCGGGAAAGGTGTCGTTATGAGATGCCGGCACGATCGCCATAATCTTCCCCTTGTTTTTCCGGTCGGGTCGGGCCGCAGATATCGCCTCGTCAATCAGGACCGGAGAGAAACGGCATCCTATCGGCCATATCATCCGGTCTTGCAATCCCCTCGCCAAGTGCTTGGAACGTCAGCATCCGAGTTCGAAAACAAAAGGCCTTCGAAGCGATCTTCGAAGGCCTTTTCCTGGTGTAGGGGATGCGGATGAAACCTCAGAAAAACGCCTGGATGCCCGTCTGCGCCCGGCCGAGGATCAGCGCGTGCACGTCATGCGTGCCCTCATAGGTGTTGACGGTTTCAAGATTCTGGGCGTGACGCATGACGTGATATTCGATCTGGATGCCGTTGCCGCCATGCATGTCGCGGGCCTGACGGGCGATATCCAGCGCCTTGCCGCAATTGTTGCGCTTGACGATTGAGATCATTTCCGGCGCCATCTTATGCTCGTCCATCAGCCGGCCGACGCGCAGCGATGCCTGAAGGCCGAGCGCGATTTCGGTCTGCATGTCGGCGAGCTTCTTCTGGTAAAGCTGCGTGCCGGCGAGCGGCTTGCCGAACTGCTTGCGGTCGAGGCCATATTGGCGGGAACGGAACCAGCAATCTTCCGCAGCCCCCATCACGCCCCAGGAAATGCCGTAGCGGGCGCGGTTGAGGCAGCCGAACGGGCCTTTGAGGCCGGAAACATTCGGAAGCAGGGCATCTTCGCCGACTTCCACGCCATCCATGACGATCTCGCCTGTTATCGAGGCGCGCAGCGACAGCTTGCCGCCGATCTTGGGGGCGGAAAGACCCTTCATGCCCTTTTCCAGCACGAAACCCCTGATCTCATTGTCATGCGCTTCGGATTTCGCCCAGACGACGAAAACATCGGCGATCGGCGCGTTGGAAATCCACATTTTCGAACCGCGCAGGCGATAACCGCCGGCGATCTTTTCGGCGCGGGTCTTCATGCCACCGGGATCGGAGCCGGCATCCGGCTCGGTCAGGCCGAAACAGCCGATCAGTTCGCCGGAAACGAGGCCTGGCAGGTATTTCTTCTTCTGTTCGTCCGAGCCGTAAGCGAAGATCGGGTGAATGACGAGCGAGGACTGCACGCTCATCATCGAGCGGTAACCGCTGTCGATCCGCTCCACTTCGCGGGCGACGAGGCCGTAAGCCACATAGCTGGCATTGGCCGCGCCATATTCTTCCGGCAGGGTGACGCCGAGCAGGCCGGTGCGTCCCATCAGACGGAAGAGTTCCGGTTCGGTGGTTTCGGAAAGATAGGCTTCCGAGATGCGCGGCAGCAGTTCGGATTTGCCGAAGGCCTCGGCGCTGTCGCGGATCATCCGCTCATCATCGGTCAGTTGGTCTTCGAGCAGAAAAGGGTCCTGCCAATTAAATGCTGCGCGTTCGCTCACTGTGTGCCTCCGGATTTGCTGGCCGGATTATTCTTATCCCAACCGTCGCGCACAAGCCATGTTTACTCATTTTTGCATTACCTATAGTAATAGGTCATGACGTCTCTCAGCCGTAAACTCCTGCCCTCCACCAGTGCGCTTGCCGCCTTTGATTCCGTTGCCCGGCTTGGCAGTTTTTCGGCCGCCGCCGATGAGCTGGCGCTGACGCAAGGGGCGATCAGCCGGCAGGTTATGTCACTGGAAGAACAGCTTGGCGTGCGGCTTTTCGAGCGCGGTGCGCGCGGCGTGGCGCTGACGACCGAGGGCCGCGCTTATGCAAAATCCATCGCGGCGGCGCTTGGCGAAATACGCTCCGCCTCGTTGCAGATCATGACCAAAACGCATGGCAATACGCTGAACCTCGCCATGTTGCCCACCTTCGGCACCCGCTGGCTTTTGCCGCGCATCCCGGATTTTGTGGCAAACCATCCGGAAATCACCATCAATTTCGCCACCCGCATCGGCCAGTTCGATTTCGAGCGCGAGCAGCTGGATATGGCGATCCATATCGGCCAGGCCGACTGGCCGGGGGCGGAAAGCACCTTTCTCATGCATGAAATGGTCGCGCCGGTTTGCAGCCCGCAATTCCTCAGCGCCCACCCGGTGGAAAAGGGAGAAGATATCGCTGCCCTGCCATTGCTGCATATGGCCTCGCGGCCGGGAGCCTGGGGCCACTGGTTCGAAAGCCTAGGCCTGTCGCTCGCTTTGCCACAGGGCATGCGGTTCGAGCAGTTCTCAAGCGTGGCGCAGGCGTGCATTGCCGGGCTTGGCGTGGCGCTGATGCCGCTGTTTCTGATCGATAACGAGCTGAAATCGAAGCAACTGGTGAAAGCCTTCGATCATCAGGCGAGAAGCCCCAGTTCCTATTATGCGGTGGCGCCGCTTTCGCGTGCCAATCACGCCCCGGTCGTGCTGTTTCGGGATTGGTTGGTGCGGCAGGTGGAGGCTTATCGCGCGGCCGGCACCCAGGGCTTGTGAAAATAATCGCTCTTTTTTCGGGCATTTAACCCTTGTGCCCAGCTTTTCGCCGCATTTCGCCGGCGAAGGACTCGACAGCGGCGCGCGCCTCGCTTATCCTGATTAAACGTTTAATCAGTCTTTCCGGACAATCCATGGCGTCTTCACGGCCTGCCACCAATCTGAGCGCGATAGCAGCGGCACTCGGCGTGTCGGTGGCAACGGTGTCCAATGCGCTCTCCGGCAAGGGGCGTGTTTCACCCGATCTGGTGGAGCGCATTCGCACGACGGCGAGTGAACTGGGTTATGTGCCGAGTTCGGCGGGCAGGGCGTTGCGCACCGGCAGATCAGGCGTTTTGGGGCTCGTCCTGCCCGATATCGCCAACCCTCTTTTCCCGCAGATCGCGCAGGCCATTGAAAAAGCAGCAGTCTCTGCCGGTTATGGCGTGCTGATTGCCGATGCGCGCGGCGAGATCGCCATGCAGACGGATGCCATCAACCGGCTGATCGAGCGCGGAGTGGACGGCATGGTCATCGTTCCCCGCCGCGGCACGCGCATCTCCGGCGTCGATTGCCCTGTCGCCATCATCGACAGCCCTTCCACGCCTGGAAATACCGTCGCCGCCGACCATTGGGATGGCGGCCGGCAGGTGGGTGACTATCTGGCAAGCCTCGGCCACCGCAAGGTGGTGCTGGTGGGCAAGAACAGGGATTCCAACGTGCAGAACGACCGTCTCGGCGGCATTCGCGATGGTCTCGGCAAGGCCTGTGTGACCCGGACGCTCTGGATCGACAGCATCGAAGAGGCTGACGGTGCGGGCTGCCGGCTGGGGCTTGCCGATCTGGTGGCGGATGGTTTCACCGCCTTTGCCGCCATTTCCGACCTGCATGCGCTGCGCGCGCTCACCGAATTGCAGCGCGAGGGCATCGAGGTGCCGGAAGAGGCAAGCGTCACCGGTTTCGACGATCTCATTTTCTCCGCCGTAGTCACCCCGCCGCTCACGACCATGCGCATGGATATGGGTCGCATCGCCGATCTGGCCGTCGGGGCGTTGCTGCGCGCCATCGACAGCGCCGGTGACAACGGTGTCGCCATCGATGTGACGGCGGAAATCTCGAAAGTACCGATGGCGCTGATCATGCGCGGTTCCACCGGCAAGACAAAGCATGATGCGATTGAAGCCAAAAAAACGACAGCAGGAGAACTCACACCATGAAAAAAATCATTCTTGCATCGGGCACCGCCCTGATGCTGACGATGGGAGCGGCGCAGGCTGAGGACAAGACGCTGACGATTTCCGTCTACGCCTTTGCGCAGGATGAATTCAAGGAACTGGTCTATACGCCGTTTGAAGCCAAATGCGGCTGCAAGCTCGTCGTCGAAACTGGCAACAGCGTCGAGCGTCTTGCCAAGATGGAAGCCAACAAGGCCAATCCGGTGGTCGATCTCGCCATCGTCTCCATGGCCGATGCGCTATCAGCCACCCGCAAGGACCTGATCCAGAAGATCGATGCGTCCAAGGTTCCGAATATCGAAAAGCTCTATGACATCGCCAAGGATCCGAATGGCGACGGCATGAGCGTCGGCGTCAATTTCTACGCGACCTCCATCGTCTACCGCACCGACAAGATGAAGATCGACAGCTGGGCCGATCTTTTGAAGGACGGTATTGTCGATCACGTCGCTTTCCCGAACGTTACCACCAATCAGGGCCCGCCGGCGCTTTATATGCTGGGCAAGGCGATCGGCAAGGATACGCCTGATCTTGCCGGCGCGATCGAAGCCGTGGGCGAGAAGAAAGACGATATCGTCACCTTCTACGTCAAGTCTTCGCAGCTGGTGCAGCTGATGCAGCAGGAAGAAATCTGGGCAGCCCCCATTGGCCGTTTCTCCTGGGCGCCTTTCACCAAGCTCGATCTGCCGCTTGCCTGGGCAACGCCCAAGGAAGGCCAGACCGGCGGCATGAACGTGCTCGTCGTGCCGAAGGGCGGAAAGAACGAGGAGCTTGCGCTGCAATTCATGGATTTCTGGCTGTCGACCGACGTTCAGAAGGCGCTGGCGGAAAAGCTGGTGGACAGCCCGACCAACAGAGAGGTCAAGGTTTCAGACGAGGTCGCGAACAACATCACCTATGGTGACGAAACTGCCCGCAGCCTGCAGCTCATTCCTTCCGACGTGACGCTCGATAACCGCGACAAGTGGCTGTCGGAGTGGAATTCCAAGGTCGGCCAGTAAGTCCTTTCACCGTTTGGAATGGGGCATCGAAACGTCCGAAAGGGCGGCTCCATTCCGGGAAAAGCGGTTCGGTCGTCCCCTGACCGCTTTTCCACCCTCTTTTCGCAGGCCGCTCCTTCCGGCTGCCATAACAACCGGCCTTCAGGCCGCTCAGGGAATAAACCCATGTTTCAGAACCGGGCCGAAGCGCTGGCGCTTGCCTTGCCCGCCGCAATTTTCGCGGCGGCGGTCTTTCTTGTGCCGGTCTTCATGCTTCTGTCGGAGGGTTTTCGGACCGCGGACGGCTGGACATTGTCGGCCTATGCCGCCTTCTTTTCCGATCCGCTGAACCAGACGGTTTTCCTGCGCACGCTGAAGCTCGGCGCGCTCGTCACCGTCGTCTCGGCGGTGGTGGGGTATGCTGCGGCTTTCGCGATCGTCAACCTATCGCCGGGCAAGAAGGGCCATGTGGTCAATCTCGTCGTGCTGCCGCTGATGATTTCGCCGGTCGCCCGCACCTATGCCTGGATCGTCATTCTCGGCAGAACCGGCATCGTCAATCAGGCGCTGCAGGCCGTCGGCCTGAGCGACGCGCCGATCCGCATCTTGTTTTCCGAAACGGCTGTCTTCATCGGCCTTCTGCAACTGTTCCTGCCGCTGATGATCATTTCGCTGATCAGCGCGCTCGAAAACATGCCGAAGGATACGATCGCGGCCGCCCGCGTGCTCGGCGCCAACTGGTTTCAGGTGTTCTGGAAAGTCATCCTGCCGCTTACCAAGGAAGGGCTGGTGGTCGGCGGCACGCTGGTCTTTACCGGTTCGCTGACGGCCTATATCACGCCTGCCATTCTCGGTGGTTCGAAGGTGCTGATGCTGGAAACCCTGCTTTACCAGCAGGTGACGGTCTCTAACAACTTCGTCGCCGCCAGCGTCATCGCCTTCATTCTTATCGTCATGAGCTTTGCCGCCAATATCCTGCTGAAGCGAATTGCCACCGCAAGGAACAAGAAATGACCCGGCAGCTCTTCATTCCGCTCACGCTTCTTCTTGTCGTCGGCTTCCTCATCGGGCCGTTCCTCATCATCGTCGCCGCCTCGTTTTCGGCGGGCGATACGCTCGCCTTTCCGCCGCAGGGCTTTTCGCTGAAATGGATCGCCAAGGTCTTCACGGTCGAAAGCTTCCGCGAGAGTTTTGCGATGTCGATGTTCCTCGCCATCGGCGGCACGTTTACGGCGCTTATCCTCGGCATTCCCGCTTCCTACGCCATGTCGCGCTACAAGCTGCCCTTTGCCGAGACCGTGCGCACCATCGTTTCCGCGCCGATCATCGTGCCCGGCATCATCGTCGGCTTAGCGCTGCTGCGGTATTTCGTCGTGCCTTTCGGCATCGGCATCACGCTTGCTTTGTTTCTCGCCCACACCGCGCTCATTCTGCCCTATGCGGTGCGGGTCGTGTCGGCCAGCCTCAACAACCTGCGGTCCGATATAGAGGAGGCGGCGGTGCTGCTTGGCTCGTCGCGGCTCGGTGCCTTTTTCCGGGTGGTGCTGCCGAATATTCGCGGCGGCATCCTGTCCGCTTTCATTCTCGGTTTCGTGACGAGTTTCAACCAGGTGCCGGTATCGCTGTTCCTGTCCGGTCCCGGCGTGCGCACGCTGCCCATCGACATGCTGGGCTACATGGAAATCGTCTTTGACCCTTCCGTTGCAGCCCTTTCCTCGCTGCTCGCCTTCCTTTCCATCGGCATCGTCTTCATGGCCGAACGTTTCCTGGGGTTCTCCCGATATGTCTGACGCAAATTATCTTTCGCTCAACAAAGTCTCGCTCGCTTACGGCAACAGCATTGCCGTCAAGGATCTGGATCTCGATATCCGCAAGGGCGAACTGCTCGCCCTTCTCGGGCCTTCCGGCTGCGGCAAGACAACGACGATGCGCGCCATTGCCGGGCTGATGCCGGTGGCAAGCGGGCGTATCGATCTCGATGGCGTCGATATCACTCGCGTCGCGGCCAACAAGCGCGCCGTTGGTCTGGTCTTCCAGTCCTATGCGCTATTCCCGCATCTGACTGTGTATGAAAACGTCGCCTTCGGCCTGAAACTCAAAGGCATGAGCGGCAAGACGCTTGATGATAAGGTGGCCTCCGGCCTCAAATCGGTAGGCTTGTCCAATTTCGCCTCCCGCAAGCCGGCGGAACTTTCCGGCGGCCAGCAGCAGCGCGTGGCGCTGGCGCGCTCCATGGTCATGGAGCCGAAGGTACTGCTGCTCGACGAGCCGCTCTCCAACCTCGATGCCCGCCTGCGCCTTGAAATGCGCACCGAATTGCAGCGCGTGCAGAAGGAAACCGGCGTGACGATGATCTTCGTCACCCATGACCAGATCGAGGCTTTGGCGCTCGCCGACCGCATTGTCGTCATGAAGGGCGGCAAGATTGAGCAGATCGGCACGCCGGAGGAAATTTATAACGCGCCGGTTTCGTCCTTCGTGGCTGACTTCGTCGGCTTCGAAAACATCTTCGCGCTTGATGGCGGCGCGTTGAAAACCGCGAACGGCACAACACCGCTTCCCGGACCAGTCGGTTCAGCATCCGGACTGGCCTGGCGGCCGCGCATGGTAACCCTTGGTTCAGGTCCTTTCCAGGGAACCGTGCGCGGCACATCCTTTGCAGGCAACAGCCGCGAATATCTGCTCGATACGCCGCTTGGCCCCATCAAGGCGGAAACCGATGCCGTCCTTGCTGCGCACGCCATCGGTGATACGCTCGCCTTCGACCTGCCGGTCGAAAAGGCGGCAAGCCTGAAGGTGTTTGGCTGATCATGGGCGTGTGGATCGATACCGATATGGGCTTTGACGATATCGCCGCCATCATGGTGGTGCAATCGGCAGGCCTTGCTATTGACGGCATCTCTTTGGTGTTCGGCAATGCGACGCTGGATGCGGTCTGCCGCAATGCCGCAGGCGCCGCAGCAAGCTTCGGCTGGTCGATGCCGATCCACCAGGGCCGCGCCATGCCGGTGCTTGGCGCGCTCGAAACCGCGCAGTCCATCCTCGGTGAAAGCGGCATTCCGACCGCCGGCCAAAGCCTGCCGGATGCGCCGGCTCTGCCAAAAAGCGATGCCTTTGCCGCACTCTGCAACTGGCTGGAGGGTGAAGGCAAAAAACGCATTCTCGCGCTCGGCCCGCTCACCAATATCGCCGCACTTTGTCTCGCTCGGCCCGATCTTGCCGCCAAAATTTCCGACCTGATCTGGATGGGGGGCGGGCTTACCAGCGGCAACCACACGGCATCGGCCGAATTCAACGCCTTCGCCGATCCCGAGGCACTGGCTATCGCGCTCGCTCACGGCCTGCCGCTGCGCATGGTCGATCTCGATGCCTGCCGCAAGGTAACGGCCTCGCCCGCCGATGTGCTGCCGATCCGCACCGCTGGCGGCAGGAATGCGGGACTGATTGCCGATCTGCTGGAGGGCTTCATCGGCATTGCCACCAGCCGCGGCAGGGCTGCCATGGCGCTTTACGATCCCGTCGCCGCAGTCGGCTTCACCTCCGATCATCTCGGCTGGCAGCAGGCGCGCATCGATGTCGAACTTCATGCCTCGCTGACGCGGGGAAGAACCGTGGTCGAGACACGCGCGGAGAAGGTGACAGACTTTAACGCCCAGTTTGCCGTGACCGTTGACGCTGGAGCCGCGAAGGTGGCCATACTGGAGGCACTGCGCCGGGAGGCCGCCCGATGAGCGCGCAAATCCGCCTGGCGGAACCTGCCGATCTCAACGATGACACCCTGCGCACCCGTGCGGTTGCCGCCGCGCGTGGTGATCAGCGTTTTGATGTTCTCATCACCGGCGGAACATTGGTGGATGTGGCGACGGGCGAGCTTCGCCCTGCCGATATCGGCATTGTCGGCGCGCTGATAGCCAGCGTTCACGAACCGGCAAGCCGCAGGGATGCCGCGCAGGTGATCGATGCGGGCGGGGCCTATGTTTCGCCGGGGCTGATCGACACGCATATGCACATCGAAAGCTCGATGATCACGCCGGCCGCCTATGCGGCAGCGGTGGTTGCCCGCGGTGTCACCACCATCATCTGGGACCCGCATGAATTCGGCAATGTGCATGGTGTGGAAGGCGTGCGCTGGGCGGCGAAGGCGATCGAAAACCTGCCGCTGCGCGCCATTCTGCTTGCCCCTTCCTGCGTTCCGTCAGCACCGGGGCTGGAGCGTGGCGGTGCGGATTTCGACGCCGCCATTCTCGCCGATCTCCTCTCCTGGCCGGAAATCGGTGGCATTGCGGAAATCATGAACATGCGCGGCGTCATCGAACGCGATCCGCGCATGAGCGGCATCGTGCAGGCCGGGCTCGCCGCGGAAAAGCTGGTCTGCGGCCATGCGCGCGGACTTGGTGGCGCCGATCTCAATGCCTTCATGGCGGCGGGCGTCTCTTCCGATCACGAGCTTGTCTCGGGTGAAGACCTGATGGCGAAGCTCAGGGCAGGGCTGACGATCGAGCTGCGCGGCTCGCATGATCACCTGCTGCCGGAATTCGTGGAGGCACTGAATAAGCTCGGCCACCTGCCGCAGACGGTGACGCTCTGCACCGACGATGTCTTCCCGGACGACCTGTTGCACGGCGGCGGGCTCGATGATGTGGTGCGCCGCCTTGTGCGTTATGGCATGAAGCCCGAATGGGCGCTGCGCGCCGCTACGCTGAACGCCGCGCAAAGGCTTGGCCGTCCCGATCTCGGCCTCATCGCCGCCGGTCGCCGCGCCGATATCGTCGTTTTCGAGGATCTGAGCGGTTTTACCGCCCGTCATGTGCTCGTAAGCGGCAGGGCCGTTGCGGAAGGTGGCCGCATGCTGGTCGACATTCCCGCCTGCGACACGACCACGCTTGAAGGCTCGATGAAGCTTCCGCCACGCATGACTGATGATTTCCGGGTGAAATCCGAGGGCGCGAAGGTACGCCTCGCCACCATCGACCGCCCGCGCTTCACCCAATGGGGCGAAACGGAAGCCGACGTGAAGGACGGTTTCGTCGTTCCGCCTGAAGGTGCAACGATGATTTCCGTCACCCATCGCCACGGCAAGGCCGACCCCATCACGAAAACCGGTTTCCTCACTGGCTGGGGAAACTGGAACGGCGCCTTCGCCACCACCGTCTCGCATGACAGCCACAACCTCACCGTTTTCGGCGGCAACGCAGAGGACATGGCGCTCGCCGCCAATGCGGTGATCGGCACCGGCGGCGGGATGGCCGTTGCCTCCGGGGGCAAGGTTACAGCGCTGCTGCCCCTGCCGCTCTCCGGCCTCGTTTCGAATGCGCCGCTCAAAGAGGTGGCGCGGGCTTTCGAGGATCTGCGCGAAGCCGTCGGCAAGGTGGTGGAATGGCAGCCACCCTATCTGGTTTTCAAGGCCTGTTTCGGTGCCACGCTCGCCTGCAATATCGGCCCGCACCAGACGGATATGGGCATTGCAGATGTATTGACGGGCAAGGTGATGGAAAGCCCCGTCATCGAGGTTTTACGATAATAACGTCAGGACCGGCTGCCGCGATGTCGTCGTCGCGGCAGCCGGGACCTGTCAGTTCACATTGTGAAGCTGCGCTTCGCCATTATGCAGAAAGCAGGCTTTGGTGAAGAGACCCAAATCCAGCAGGTTGGGCAGGCGGATATCGCGCATATCGGGAAGCCGCTTGTTTTCAGGATCAAACGAGCGGTCAACCTGCGAGATGAATGCGAAAATGACGCCGGTCTTCTGTGCGAAGTTCCCAAGAGCGGTCACCTGTTGCGACAGGTCCGGTTTGTGCCGCTGCTGGTCGAGTATTTGTAGATAATCGATCACGGCGAAGGTACCGCGTTTGGCAGGCGACAAATGGCGGATGATGTAATCCGCGCATATCTCGTCCGACGTCACGATTTCGGTTTCTCTCTGCCCGGCCGCGTGTTTTTCGATACGCTTACGCGCCTGCTGCTCCGTCATTTCGAGCGTGAACAAAACAGACTGCCGTCCGTCTTCGGCTGCTGCGTGCAAAAGTTCAAACCCAAGCGCTGTCTTGCCCTGACCTGGGCGGCCGGCAAGCAGGAGCATGTCGCCATCCACGATGCGCGAGAACAGGTCTTCGGACAAGGAACCCGCCGCAACGTGGGCGGACAGCAGGCTCCACTGTGCAAATCCTTCCTCGCGCGCGATGTAGTCCAGCGCTTCGTGCAGGGGAATGGCATTGTTTCGGACCATGAGTTTGGCCCGCCGCTTCAACTGAAAAATCGGAGTAGAAAGTTTCATCAAAAGACCTCTATTTCGGGTCTGAAACGCAATCCCTCCTTATGCGAATGCCCGAACAGACGGTTCGATGATGATATTACCCCGCATGTCGAATGCTTCCCCGAAAGGAGGGAGGAGGCTTGGGTCGAGCCTGTGCGCGGAATTTACCGCGCCCGATGATTCGCCACAAGCGTCCGAGGTGTTGCCGTTCGAAAAACGGCAGGCAGCAAGACGGGGCTACTCCGTTGCCAGTTCCTGCTCCACCAATGTCGCCCAGAACGCGACGCCGGGCACGATGGCCGCATCGTTGAAGTCATAGGAGGTGTTGTGGTGCAGCGCGCCATCCACCGCCGGGCCGTTGCCGAGCCAGACATAGCAGCCGGGAGCTTCGCCAGCGAAGAAGGCGAAGTCGTCGCCGGCGGTCGAGGGCGGGAAGGCGGTGCGGGCCTTGGTGCCGAAGACGGTCTTGGCGGCGCGTAGCGCTCGTTTCGTTGCATCCGCCTCGTTAATGACGGGGGGAATGCGACGGATGAATTCGTACTGCGCCTCGATGCCGAACATTGCCGCCGTGCCCTTTGCCAGCCGGCCTATCTCCGCTTCAAGCTGATCGCGCACATCTGCCGCATAGGCGCGCGCCGTGCCGCCGATTTCGACGAGATCGGGAATGACGTTGAGCGCCTTCGGGTCGCCCGCCTGCACCGAACAGGCGCTGACGACGGCGGGCTGCAACGGGTCGATGACGCGGCCGACGATGTTTTGCAGCGAGGCGAGGAAGGTGCCCGCCGCGGTTATGGGGTCACGGCCGAGATGCGGCTTGGCGCCATGGGTGCCGATGCCTTTGAACGTAACGCGCCAGCTGTCGGAAGAGGCAAGCTGCGGGCCTTCCACCACCGCCATTTCGTCAAGCCCAAGCCCCGGCATATTGTGCAGGCCATAGACCGCATCGCAGGGGAACAGGTCGAACAGCCCGTCCTCCACCATTTTTTTCGCGCCGCCCCGGCCTTCTTCGGCCGGCTGGAAGATGAAATGCACGGTGCCGGAAAAGTCACGGGTCTTGGCAAGGTAACGCGCGGCACCCAGCAGCATGGCGGTATGGCCGTCATGGCCGCAGGCATGCATCTTGCCGGGAAATTTCGATTTATAGGGCCGGTCGGGCACCTCAGGCATGGCCAGCGCGTCCATGTCGGCGCGCAGGCCGATGCTGCGGGTGCCGTTACCCACCTGCAACGTGCCGACCACACCTGTACCACCGAGACCACGATGCACCTTCAGCCCGGCGCGCTCGAGAAAATCGGCGACGATGGCGCTGGTTCTTTCCTCCTCGAAACCCAGTTCCGGATGGGCGTGCAGATCATGACGAAGCTCCGTCAGGAATGGCAGGTCCTCGCCGATCCGGTCCAGCAGTCTCATGGGAAGCTTGTCCTTGAATATGGGGAAAACCCGCGTCATAGGTGGGTTTGCCCGAATGCCTGTTGCTTTGTTTCCGTTCTAGCGGAAAAAGCCAATGAAATGAACCCGCCGCATGTTTGCGGTTGCTGAAATGCCCACTATGTCGAACGGAATTGGCGCGGCTGAAACCGCATCCGCCTTGCGATCCCGATCCTGAAAGGAAAACCGATGCCGTCATCCGCATCGCCCGCCGCCCAGTCTCCCGCCGCGCCGCACGAGTTCTGGCAGGATATTCATCCACCCGGCACCTTTGCAACGACAGGTCTGCATACCAGCTTCTTTCCGGCGGAACTGGATGACAAGAGACAGATCTGCCTGCCCATCCGGCCGCTTGCGGATGGTGAACATGCGCTCGCATCGCTTATCGTCAATCAGGCCTCATTCGAGGTGCTGGAGGCGCTGGCGGCCGATCTTGCCGCCAAGCTCGCGCCCTTCAGCCCCGACGTCGTGATCGGCCTGCCGACACTCGGCCTGACGCTTGCCGCCACCGTTGCCCGCCATCTCGGCCATTCCCGTTACGTGCCGCTCGGCACCTCGCGGAAATTCTGGTATCTGGAGGAACTGTCAGTGCCAATGTCTTCCATCACCACCAAGCAGGAAAAGCGGCTTTACATCGATCCGCGCATGCTGCCGCTCCTCGAGGGCAAACGGGTGGCGCTGGTGGATGATGTCATCTCCAGCGGTAGCTCCATTATTGCAGGTCTTTCGCTTCTCGCCTCATCCAGCATCAAGCCGGTGGTGATCGGCGCTGCCATGCTGCAATCGGATCGCTGGCGGGAAAAAATCGCCGCTTTCGGGCCGGAATGGCCGGAGCGGGTGAGGGGTGTTTTCGCCACGCCACTGCTGACAAAAGCGCAAGACGGCTGGCGCGCTTGACGTTGCGCAAGTTCCGGCAAAAGGCAAGTGGTGATAATTTCACCGGTGCCTAATTTCTGCCTTGCGAAGTTCCAGAAGATCATCCTAAGATCACTTCCGACAGACAATAGCGGTCGGCGAACAAGGTGCCGGTTTGCTTTCGCGCGGTGTCATCCCGGCGTCTGCCCGCCCCCTTTGTTCTTGCCGATGACTGGAATTTCTTCCCATGCATGCAGTGTTTGACGGTCATAATGATGTGCTGCTTCGTTTGTGGCGCAACAGCAAGGCCGGTGCCGATCCCGTGGCCGAATTCAAGAACGGCACGCGTGAAGGTCATATCGATGGTCCGCGCGCGCGGGCAGGCGGTCTCGGCGGTGGCATCTGCGCCATCTATATTCCGTCAGGCGATCTGGTCCTGCAGGAACCGGACGAACAGGGCCATTACGATACGCCGCTCGCCTCGCCGCTGGAGCGCCTGCCTTCCCTCGATATCGCCATGGAGAAGGCGGCGATTGCGTTGCGGCTCGACCGCGCCGGTGCCTGGCGGCTCTGCCGCTCCACGGCCGACATTCGCAAGGCCTTTGCCGAGGATATTTTCGCCGCCGTGCTGCACATGGAAGGCTGCGAGGCGATCGGGCCTGATCTTGACGCGCTGGAGGTGTTTTATGCCGCCGGCCTGCGCTCGCTCGGCCCGGTCTGGAGCCGGCACAATGTTTTCGGCCATGGCGTTCCCTTCTCTTATCCCATGTCGCCCGATACCGCGCCCGGTCTTACCGATGCCGGTTTCGCGCTGGTGAAGGAATGCAACCGGCTCGGCATTCTCATCGATCTCGCGCATATCACCGAAAAGGGCTTCTGGGATGTGGCCAAGACCACCAACCAGCCGCTGATCGCCAGCCACTCCAACGCGCATGCTCTCACTCCCGTCGCCCGCAATCTCACCGACCGGCAGATGGATGCCATCAGGGAGAGCGGTGGGCTGGTGGGCCTCAACTATGCCGTCACCATGCTCAGGCCCGACGGGCGTGATATTGCCGATACGCCGCTCTCCGATATGGTGCGCCATATCGACTACATGGTGGAACGCATGGGCATCGACTGCGTGGCGCTCGGATCGGATTTCGACGGTGCCACCGTACCCGTCGGCGTGGCCGATGCCAGCGGCAACCACAATCTGGTTGCGGCACTGAAATCGGCAGGCTACGGTGATGGAGAGCTTGCTAAAATATGCCGGGAAAACTGGCTGCGTGTTTTGTCTCAGGCCTGGCACGAAGCGGCCTGAGAACAGTTTTAAGCGAACCAAATCAATCTCATAACAAAAGGGGAGATCCTATGATCAAATCGCTCAACAAATCCATGCGTATCCTTAGCACCAGCGCTGCCCTGTCGCTGATGATGTTGTCTGCACCGCACGCTTTCGCCGCCACGCCGGCCGACACGCTGGTCGAAGGTTTCGCCATCGACGACATCATCACGCTCGATCCGGGTGAGGCATTCGAACTGTCCGCAGCCGAAGTCACCGGCAACACCTACAGCAAGCTCGTCTCCATCGATCTCAACGACACGTCCAAAGTCATCGGCGATCTCGCCGAAAGCTGGACGACCTCCGAAGACGGCCTCACCTACACCTTCAAGCTGAAATCCGGCCTGAAATTCGCCTCCGGCAATCCGGTCACCGCTGACGATGTGGCCTTCTCCTTCGAGCGCGCCGTCAAGCTCGACAAGTCGCCAGCATTCCTGCTGACGCAGTTCGGCCTCAAGGGCGACAACGTCAATGAAAAAGCCAAGGCTGCGGATGCAAACACCTTCGTGCTGACGGTCGACAAGCCCTATGCGCCGAGCTTCGTGCTGAACGTGCTCACCGCAACCGTCGCTTCGGTGGTCGACAAGAAGCTCATCACCGAAAAGGCAAAGTCCGTCACCCCGAGCGCTGATTACAAATACGACACGGATTTCGGCAACGAATTCCTGAAAACCGGTTATGCCGGTTCCGGCCCTTACAAGATCCTCGGCTGGAAGGCCAACGAGGCCGTCATCCTCGAAGCCAACCCAAATTATTATGGCGAAAAGCCGAAGCTGAAGCGCGTCGTCTATCGCCACATGAAGGAAAGCTCCGGCCAGCGCCTGGCGCTTGAGAACGGCGATATCGATGTTGCCCGCAACCTCGAGCCGGGCGACATGGAAGCCGTTTCCAAGAAGGAAGGCCTTGCCGTCACCTCTGCGCCCAAGGGCACCGTCTATTACTTCAGCCTCAACCAGAAGAACGAGAACCTGAAGAAGCCGGAAGTCGTTGAAGCTTTGAAATATCTGGTCGATTACGACGCGATCGGTGCGACGATCATCAAGGGCATCGGCGAAATCCACCAGACCTTCCTGCCGAAGGGCCAGCTCGGTGCGCTCGACGAGAACCCCTACAAGCTCGATGTGGCCAAGGCAAAGGAACTTCTTGCCAAGGCCGGCCTGAAGGACGGTTTCACCGTGACCATGGATGTGCGCAACACGCAGCCGGTGACCGGCATTGCCGAAAGCGTGCAGCAGACGCTGGCGCAGGCCGGCATCAAGCTGGAAATCATTCCCGGCGACGGCAAGCAGACGCTGACCAAATATCGCGCCCGCACGCATGATATCTACATTGGTCAGTGGGGTTCGGACTATTTCGATCCGAACTCGAATGCCGAAACCTTCACCATCAACTACGACAATTCCGATGAAGGCAAGAACAAGACGCTCGCCTGGCGTAATGCCTGGGATGTTCCTGATCTGACCAAGGAAACCCAGTCGGCGCTGCTGGAAAAGGACACCGCCAAGCGTGCCGCCATCTATCAGAACCTGCAGAAGGAAGTTCTGGCGAAGGGTCCCTTCGTCATCATCTTCCAGCAGACGGAAGTTGCCGGTTATTCCGCCAAGCTCAAGGGTCTGAAGCTCGGACCGAGCTTTGACACCAACTACGTTTACACGATCTCCAAGTAATGATCCGGAAGGGTCGGTCTCTTGAGCATCGTTGAAGCAAACAGCAGGGCGAGGCAGGGCAAACGCCGTGCCAACGCCCGTGCTAAGGCCATTATCGGCTTTGCCCTTACCGTCATCACCACCTTTCTGGGGTTGATGGCGGTTACATTTTTCATTGGCCGTGTCGTACCGATCGATCCCGCGCTGGCGATCGTCGGCGACCGTGCGCCTGCGCATGTGGTCGAGCGGGTGCGTGAGCAGCTCGGCCTCAACCTGCCGCTCTGGCAGCAGTTCTTCCTTTACCTGAAGCAGGCGCTTTCGGGTGATTTCGGCATTTCCGTCCTCACCACCAATCCTGTCATGGAGGATATCAAGCGGGTGTTTCCGGCGACGATCGAGCTTGCCACGATCGGCACCATCATCGGTGCCGTCTTGGGCATTCCGCTTGGTGTGCTCGCTGCCGTGAAACGCGGCAGCTTTGCCGACCAGGTCGTGCGCGTGATCGGCCTCATCGGTTATTCCGTGCCGATCTTCTGGCTCGGGCTACTTGCGCTGCTGGTGTTTTACGCCCGGCTGCAATGGGTCGCCTATCCCGGCCGCATGGATATCGTCTACGAATTCACCTTCACGCCGGTCACGGGCTTCTTCCTGATCGATGCGATCTGGCAGCGGCAATGGGACGTGTTGTGGGATCTGTTCCGCCACATCATCCTGCCCGCGTCGCTGCTCGGCTATTTTTCGCTGGCCTATATCAGCCGCATGACGCGCTCCTTCATGCTGAACGAGCTTAGCCAGGAATATATCGTCGCGGCCCGCGCCAAGGGGCTTTCGGAAACCCGCATCATCTGGCTCCACGCGCTGCGCAACGCCGCCGTGCCGTTGGTGACCGTGATTGCGCTCTCCTATGCCGGTCTCTTGGAAGGTTCGGTTCTGACCGAAACCATCTTCGCCTGGCCGGGGCTCGGCCTCTACATCACCAATTCCCTGCAGAATGCGGATATGAATGCCGTTCTCGGCGGCACGATTGTGATCGGCGCCATCTTCGTCGGCATCAATCTCTTCTCCGATCTGCTTTACCGGACGCTCGACCCAAGGACGCGCAGCCGATGATGATTTCGACCGATACACTCAAACCCTATAGCCGCGAATGGCTGCTCTCCGACCGGCCGGCCTCGCGCAAGCAGGCGCGGCTTGGGCGTGCCTATGTCATCTGGCGTCGCTTTTCGGAAAACCGGCTGGCGCTGCTCGGGCTTGCCATCATCATCGCGCTGCTGTTCGTGGCGCTGTTTGCCGATGTGCTGGCGCCGCACAATCCGGTGCAGGGTGACTTGCGCAATGCCCGGCTTCTGCCGCCCGGCACTGCGGGTTATCTACTCGGCACCGACGACCAGGGGCGCGATATTCTCTCGCGGCTCATCCACGGTTCGCGGTTGACGCTATTCGTGGTGCTGCTGGTGGCCATCATCGCCGCACCCATAGGGCTCATCGTCGGCACCGTCTCGGGTTATGCCGGCGGCTGGGTCGATGCCATTCTGATGCGCATCACCGATATCTTCCTCGCCTTCCCGAAGCTCGTTCTGGCGCTCGCGCTGGTGGCGGCACTCGGGCCGGGCATTGAAAATGCGGTGCTCGCCATCGCGGTCACCTCGTGGCCGCCCTATGCGCGTATCGCGCGCGCCGAAACCATGACGTTCCGCAATTCCGATTTCATCGCGGCGGTGAAGCTCATGGGGGCATCGCCCTTCCGTATTGTCCTCAAACACGTCATGCCGCTCTGCCTGTCGTCGCTTATCGTGCGTGTGACGCTGGATATGGCCGGCATCATCCTCACAGCAGCTGGTCTCGGCTTCCTCGGCCTTGGTGCTCAGCCGCCGCTGCCGGAATGGGGCGCGATGATCGCCTCCGGCCGTCGTTTCATTCTCGATCAATGGTGGGTTGCGGCCATGCCGGGTATCGCGATCCTGATCGTCAGTCTCGGTTTCAACCTTCTGGGCGATGGCCTGCGCGATGCGCTTGATCCCAAGGAGGCGAACCAATGAGCGCGCCGCTCCTGACTGTCGAGAACCTGCGCGTTTCCTTCCCCACCCGCACCGGGCTGGTGGAGGCGGTGCGCGGCGTGTCCTTCACACTCGGCCGCGAGCGTCTTGGCATCGTCGGCGAATCCGGCTCCGGCAAGTCGCAGACCGGCCGCGCCATCATGGGGCTGACGCCGAAAAGCGCGCGCATCGAAGCTGATACCCTGCGTTTCGGCGACATCGATCTGCTCAAGGCGTCTGCAAAAGAACGGCGGATCATGCGCGGCAAGCGCATGGCCATGATCCTGCAGGACCCGAAATACTCGCTGAACCCGGTCATGACCATCGGCCGCCAGATCATGGAAACGCTGCGGACCCATGAAAAGATCGGCAACGGCGAGGCGCGTCAGCGCACGCTTGCCATGCTCGAAGCCGTGCAGATCCGCGATCCCGAGCGCGTGTTCGATCTTTATCCGCACGAGGTTTCCGGCGGTATGGGCCAGCGTGTCATGATCGCCATGATGCTGGTCTGCGGCCCGGAACTGCTGATCGCCGATGAACCGACTTCGGCGCTCGATGTGACGGTGCAGCTGGAAGTGCTCGATATTCTCGACAAGCTGGTGCGCGACCGCGGCATGGGGCTGATCTTCGTCAGCCATGATCTCCGGCTCGTCTCCTCCTTCTGCGACCGGGTTCTGGTCATGTATGCCGGCAAGGTGGTGGAAGAGCTGTCTTCTGCCAATCTGAAGGAGGCGAAACATCCCTACACGCAGGGTCTGTTGAACTGCCTGCCGGAAATTGGCGGCCATCGCCATCCGCTGCCAGTTCTGGAACGCAAGCCGGAGTGGCGCGCATGAGCAAAGTTCTTTCCATCAAAGACATGGTGGTGGATTTCGACGGTTACATCGCGCTCGACAGCGTCAGCGTCGATGTTGCCGAGGGTGAATCCTTCGGCATCGTCGGCGAATCCGGTTCCGGCAAATCGACCCTGCTGCGCGCCATTGCCGGCCTCAACCATTTCGATGAAGGCTCGCTGATGGTGGCGGGGCGCTCCTATTCCAGCAAGCACCGCGACAAGAGTTTTTACAGCGATGTGCAGATGGTGTTTCAGGACCCCTATGGCTCGCTTCACCCGCGCCAGACGGTGGATGCGCTGCTGCTGGAACCGCTCGTCATCCATGGTCTCGACAATCGCGAGCAGCGCATTGCCCGGGCGCTGGACGAGGTTGGCCTCGGTTCCGGTTTCCGCTTCCGTTATTCGCACCAGCTTTCCGGCGGCCAGCGCCAGCGCATCGCCATTGCCCGCGCGCTGATCGTCGAGCCGAAAATCCTGCTGCTGGACGAGCCGACCTCGGCGCTCGACGCCTCCATTCAGGCGGAAATCCTCAACCTGCTCGAACAGGCCCGCAAGGACCGCAACCTCACCTTCGTCATGGTCAGCCACGATCTCGGCGTCATCAGCCATATGTGCGATCGGCTGGCGGTTATGAAAAGCGGCAAGGTTGTGGAAATGCTGGAGGCCGAGGCGCTGGAAAGCCGCGAATTCAGCGCTGACTATACAAGGCAGCTGCTGGTGGCGAGCGAGGGTTTCAAACGCGGTTGATGTGACGAGTGGGTGCCTCCCTTTCTTCTCCCCGCCGGGGAGAAGATGCCCCGAAGGGGGGAGATGAGGGGGCTAGCTCTCCGCATATCTCTACCGTCACCCCCTCATCCGGCGCTACGCGCCACCTTCTCCCCCGGCGGGGAGAAGAAACAGGCGGCGCTTTTGCTCCACAACGATCTTCCTGTGGGAAGTATTCTCTCATCGTGCCGCGGTGATATGCTGGCCCTCACACCGGCCCACCCGAACAAGGTCTCCACCCCATGCAACTGCGCGCCTTGATGTATTTCGACGAACTCGTCCGCACCAATTCCATGCGCGCCGCGGCGGAAAACCTGAATGTCGCGCCGACGGCGGTGAGCCGGCAGATCGAGAACCTCGAATATTATTTCGGCTCGCCGCTGGTGGAGCGATCCAGCCGCGGCGTGAAGCTGACGGCGGCGGGTGAGCTGCTCGCTGCCCGCGCCGGCAAGACGTTGCGCGAACTCGACCATGTGCACCAGCTGATCGACGATCTCAAAGGCCTGCAGCGCGGCCGGGTCACGGTCTATGCCAATGGCGCGACGGTGGCGAACCTTCTGGCGCCCGTGCTGGCGCAGTTCAGCCTGAAATATCCGAAGCTGCGCTTTGAGGTGCATATTACCAGCGCCCGGCAGGCGATGGAGGCGCTGGGTGCGGCGGAAGCTGACCTCGTCGTCAGCCTGTTTGCGCCGAAGCTTTCGGGTGTGAAGGTGCGCTCGCGTACCCGCATCAGCTACGATGTCATCTTCCCCGCCGGCCACGCGCTCGCCGCCCAGCCGGAAGTCTCGCTGAAGGAACTGGCCGGCATGCCGCTTGCCCTGCCGGACAAGAGTTTTGCCGCGCGTCAGGCCTTCGATACACTCTTTGCCGATGCCGGCATCGAGCTTGATCCGGTCTTCATCACCAGCTCGCTGGAAATGCTGAAGGAACTGGTGCTGGGCCATGCCGCCGCCACGCTGTTGCCGGCGCTTTCGGTCGCGCGCGAAATCCGCAGCGGCCAGATGGTTGCCGTTCCGCTAGCCGGCAAGAAGGGCATCCATACGCAGATCGATCTCTGTGTTGCGCCCGACCGGCAATTGTCTTTCGCCGCCTCCAAACTTGCCGATTTCATCGAGCGTTTCATGCGCGAGGCAACAGCGGGGTAGTTTCTTCTGCCCGCTGGGGAGAGGAATAGGCCAGCTCGGGAAATTACCCACCAAGGTTGATTTCCACCGGCAATTCCGTGTAGCCATTTCAGCTACACGGAGCACACAAAACGGAGATTGTGTGTGCGCCTGCAACATGACACTCTTTTTGCAACGGGTGGTCTTTGGAAGGGCAAAAATGCCCCGGCCGCCAGACAGGGGACTAAGGATGCCACGCACTTATCTTTCGCAGGCGGCAAAGCTTTCGCGCCGTACCGCGCTGACGCTTGCATTGGGCACGGCGCTCTGGCTGCCGTTTTCGGTTGTTAACGCCGAAGCCGCGCCGAAAACCGCCCTGACGCTTGGCATGACGGTGGAGCCGACCGGTCTCGATCCGACCATTGCCGCTCCCGTCGCCATCGGCCAGGTCACCTGGCAGAATATTTTCGAAGGTCTCGTCACCATCGACAGCAAAGGCAAGGTGAAGCCGCAGCTTGCCGAAAGCTGGGAAATTTCGCCTGACGGCAAGAGCTACACCTTCAAGCTGCGCAAGGGTGTCACCTTCCATGATGGTGAGGCGTTCGATTCCGCCGTCGCGAAGTTTTCGCTGGACCGGGCGCGCGGAGAAGCTTCCGTCAACCCGCAGAAGCGCTTCTTTGCGGCAATCGATAACATCGAGACGCCGGACGCGGACACGCTGGTGCTGAAACTGAAACAGCCCGCCGGCAGCCTCATCTACTGGCTCGGCTGGCCAGCCTCCGTCATGGTCGCGCCGAAGAGTGCTGAGGCTAACCGCACGACACCTGTCGGCACCGGCCCGTTCAAATTCGTGAGCTGGGCCAAGGGCGACAAGGTGGAGCTTGAGAAAAATGCCGCCTATTGGGACAAGGCAGTGGCGGTGAAGCTCGACAAGGCGACCTTCCGTTTCGTCGCGGATCCGCAGGCACAGGCAGCTGCGCTGAAGTCAGGCGATATCGATGCCTTCCCGGAATTCGGCGCGCCGGAGCTGATGACCTCCTTTGACGGCGATAAGCGCCTCGGCACCTTCGTCGGCAATACCGAGCTGAAGGTCGTGGCCGGCATGAACAATGCCCGCAAGCCTTTTGACGACAAACGCGTGCGACAGGCGCTGATGATGGCGGTGGATCGTGGCACTGTCATCGAAGGCGCATGGTCCGGTTACGGCACGGCCATCGGCAGTCACTACACGCCTAATGATCGCGGATATGTCGATACGACTGGTGTGCACTCCTTCGATATCGACAAGGCCAGGGCGCTGCTTGCGGAAGCCGGATATGCCGATGGTTTCAGCTTCACCATCAAGGCTCCACAAATGGCCTATGCCCAGCGCACCTCGCAAATCCTGCAGGCGATGTTGGCCGAAATCGGTGTGACGATGACCATCGAGACCACCGAATTTCCGGCCAAATGGGTGGCGGATGTTTTGAAGGGTGCGGATTACGACATGACCATCGTTGCCCATGCCGAGCCGATGGATATCGATATCTATGCCCGCGATCCCTATTATTTCAATTACAAGAACCCGGCCTTCAACGAGGTCATCGCCAATGTCGAAAAGACCGCGAATGCGGGCGAGCAGGAAGCGCTTTACGGCGACGCCCAGAAAATCCTGGCCGAAGATGTGCCGGCGCTGTTCCTGTTCGTGATGCCGAAGCTTGGCGTCTGGGACAGGAAGGTGAAGGGGTTGTGGGAAAACGAGCCTATTCCTTCGAATGTGCTGACGGACGTGCATTGGGAAGAGTGACGTTTGTCGATACCCGTTTCTTCCGTCATGCCGGACTTGATCCGGCATCCAGCCAGCCCAAGTCCTTGGGCTGACAGGGTTCTCTCCGCCGCGCAGACGCGCGTCGGCTGGATTCCGGCTGAGGGCCGGAATGACGGGAGAAGGATAACGGGACGCTCGACCGCAGGTAAAACAAAGCAAGGAGCAGATGCCAGATGTTAGCCGTCCTCATCCGGCGTCTCGTAAGCCTCGTCATCACGCTGTTTGCCGTTTCCCTTATCATTTATCTCGTCATGGGCCTGCTGCCGGGTGATCCGGCCGCCATCATGCTCGGCACTTCGGCAAGCCCGGATACGCTGGCGGCGCTGCAAAAGCAGATGGGTCTCGATCAGCCCTTGCCGCTGCGTTATCTCCACTGGCTCGCCGGCGTGTTCCGGGGCGATCTCGGGCAATCCTATACCTATGGCGTGCCGGTGGCGGGGCTGATCATCGAGCGGTTGGCCGTCACGCTGCCGCTTGCGCTGCTTGCCATCTGCCTGTCTGTCACTATTGCCATTCCGCTCGGCGTGGCGGCGGCGAAGAACCGCAATGGGGCGCTGGATTTTGCAGCCGGGCTGTTTTCCCATGTGGGCATCGCCGTGCCGGGCTTCTGGGTCGGGCTGCTGCTGATCATCGTTTTTTCCACCACGCTCGGCTGGATGCCATCAGGTGGTTTTCCCGGCTGGAGCCCAAGCTTTTCGGCGGGGCTTGCGGCGCTGGTGCTGCCGGCAATCGCGCTCGCGCTGTCGCAGGCTGGCGTTCTCACCCGCGTCTGCCGCTCCGCCGTGCTGGAAGTGATGAACGAGGATTTCGTGCGCACCGCCCGTGCCAAGGGCCTGAGCGAGCGGGTGGCGCTGTGGCGGCATGCCGTGCCGAACGCGATGATCCCCGTCGTTACCATGATCGGCCTGCAATTCACCTTCCTCATTGCCGGTGCTGTGCTGGTGGAAAATGTCTTCAACCTGCCGGGTCTCGGGCGGCTTGCCTATCAGGCGCTGACGCAGCGCGATATCGTGGTGATGCAGTCGGTCGTGCTGTTTTTCTCGGCGCTGGTCATCGTCATGAATTTCGTGGTCGATATCGCCTATCTCTTCATCGATCCGAGATTGCGGGCAGGTGCGCGATGATGCGATTGCTCCGCCGCCGCCCGGCCTTCGTTATCGGCATCGCCGTCACCACCTTTCTTGTCGCCGTCGCCCTTTTGTCGCTGGTCTGGACGCCGGTTTCGCCGACCAAGATACAGATCGTCCAGAAGCTGAAATCGCCCTTGGTTTATGGCGGTCTCGGCACGGATCATTTCGGCCGTGATGTGCTCTCCATGCTGATGGCCGGTGCGTGGAACTCTCTCTCCACCGCCATCGCCGCCGTCGCCATCGGTGCCTTCATCGGCACGGCAATCGGTGTTACGGTCGCGGCCCTGCGCGGCTTTACCGAAACCGTGGTCATGCGCATCTGCGACATCATCTTCGCCGTGCCGCCGATCCTCTCGGCCATGATGCTCGGTGCCTTCATCGGCACGGGACGCTTCACCGCGATCATCGCCATCGCCACCTTCATGGTGCCGGTTTTTGCCCGACTGACGCTGGGTGCCGCACTGCAGATATGGGCGCGGGAATATATCACCGCCGCCATCAGCATCGGCCAGAACCGCGCCAAGATCACGCTTTTCCATATCGTGCCGAATATTTCCAACCAGATCATCGTGCAGGTGACGATCCAGCTCGGTCTTGCGATATTGACGGAAGCGGGCCTTTCCTTCCTCGGTCTCGGCATGCCGCCACCCGCCGCCACCTGGGGGCGGATGCTGGCCGATGCCCAGACCTATCTTGGCGCGGCCCCCTGGCTTGCCATCATGCCCGGCCTTGCCATCGCGCTTGCCGTCTTCGGCCTCAACCTCCTCGGCGATGGCCTGCGTGATCTGCTCGATCCGCGCGATACCAGCTGACCGCTTCCAGCCGATATCGCCGCTATTTCCTGTTTTTATGACGAGACGATGCCATGACCGATCTCATAGACCTCAACACGCTCGAAATTCTGGCGCTTTACCGGGAAAAGAAGCTGTCGCCCTCGGAATACTGGCAGGCGGTGGAAGCGCGCATCGAGGCTTTCGAGCCGACGGTGAACGCGCTTTATGCCTACGACCCGGAAGATGCCCGCAGGCAGGCGGCAGCCTCGACGCAGCGCTGGCAGAGCGGGGAAACACTCGGCCCGCTTGATGGGCTCCCGGTCTCGCTGAAGGAACTCATCGCCACGAAAGGCCATCCCGTGCCGCTCGGCACCAAGGCAGTGGAACTGGTGCCGGCGCTGGAGGACGCGCCGGTTGCCGCCCGCTGCCGGGAGGATGGCGCGATCCTCTATGCCAAGACGACCTGCCCGGATTACGGCATGCTCTCCTCCGGCCTTTCCAGCTTCCACAAGCTCAGCCGCAACCCCTGGGACCCGACCCAGAACCCCGGCGGTTCCAGCGCCGGTGCTGCCTCGGCGGGTGCCGCGGGTTATGGCACGCTGCATATCGGCACGGATATTGGCGGCTCGGTGCGGTTGCCGGCCGGGTGGACCGGGCTCTTTGGTTTCAAGCCGAGCCAGGGCCGTATTCCGGTTGATCCCTATTATACCGGACGTTGCGCCGGGCCGATGACCCGCACCGTTGTCGACGCTGCTTATGCCATGGCGACGCTGTCGCGGCCCGACTGGCGCGATGGCACATCGCTGCCGCCGAACAGCATCGACTGGATGGACCTCGATATCGATGTGAAGGGTTTGAGGATCGGCCTGATGCTGGATGCGGGCTGCGGCCTGCCGCTGGATGAAGAGGTACGAGACGCCGTGCTTGCCGCCGCGAAGCTGTTCGAGGCGGCCGGCGCCATCGTCATCCCGGTCGAGCCGGTGCTGACGCGTGAGATGCTGGATGGGCTTGACGATTTCTGGCGGGCTAAATTCTGGGGCGACATGGCAGCGCTGAGTAATGAACGCCGTGCCACGATCCTTCCCTATATTCTCGAATGGGCGGAAAAGGGCGCAAATGTCTCCGGTGCACGTGCCGTTTTCGGTTTCAACCAGACCATGGAAATGCGCAAGGCCTGCGCGCGGTTGATGCAGTCGGTTGATGTGGTGATCTCGCCCGTCAATCCCATCGTCTCCTATCCGGCAGACTGGGCCTCGCCCACCAATGACCCCGCGCGACCCTTCGAACATATCGCCTTCACGGTGCCGTGGAACATGTCGGAACAGCCGGCATCCTCGATCAATTGCGGTTTCTCAAAATCGGGTATGCCCATCGGGTTACAGATCGTCGGCCCCCGTTATGAAGACCTGTTCGTGCTTCGGCTTTCGAGGGCATTCGAGAGCTGGGGCGGTGGCGTGCGACGCTGGCCAGAGCCGCCAAAGCGTCGCTGATCGCGTCTTTCCGGACATGTAGTATTGCCATAATACCCGCATCTCCGCCGGGCCTGTTAGGGTGCTGAAAGGCATTCAAAAACGGGAGGAGCAGACATGCCGAAGAAGATTTTGATGATCGCCGGCGATTTCGCCGAGGATTACGAGACCATGGTGCCGTTCCAGACCTTGGCTGCGGTCGGCCATACCGTCCACGCGGTTTGCCCCGGCAAGAAGGCGGGCCAGACCATCGCCACGGCCATCCATGATTTCGAGGGCGACCAGACCTATTCGGAAAAGCGCGGCCATAATTTCGCGCTCAACGCCACCTTCGCCGATATCAAGGTGGCGGATTACGATGCGCTGGTCATTCCGGGCGGCCGCGCGCCGGAATATCTCCGCCTCAATCCCGAAGTGCTGGCTGCGGTGAAACATTTCTTCGAGGCCGACAAGCCGGTGGCGGCCGTCTGCCACGGTGCGCAATTGCTGGCGGCCGCCGGCGTGCTCAAGGGCCGCACCTGCTCGGCCTATCCGGCCTGCCGCCCCGAGGTGGAACAGGCGGGCGGCACCTATGCCGACATCGCCATCGATGCCGCCGTCACCGACGGCAAGCTGGTAACGGCGCCCGCCTGGCCGGCGCATCCGGCCTGGCTTTCGCAATTCATGGCGGTGCTCGGCAAATAAGACCAGCGAAACGGGGCTTTTGCCGGCCCCGTTTTCCGCTTATGTTTTGGAACGTGGTGAGGGAGGAAACCATGTGCAAGCTTTTCATCAAGGCAGACCCTGCACTCTGGGAAAGCCACACGCGGTCACTCAGGATCGACGGCATGGTGACCAGTGTGCGGCTTGAAAACTTCTTCTGGACGACCCTGGACGAGATTGCGCGTCGCGACGGCATGAACAGCGTGCAGCTGATTGCCAAGCTCTACAATGAATCGATCGATGCCGGGCATGATCTTGGCAACTTCACCTCGTTCCTGCGGGTCTGCTGCGGGCGTTATCTCGCGCTTCAGCTTTCCGGCGATATTCCGGCGCGGACGGATATTCCGATTGCGGCGCTGGATGCGGACAGCATTCTCGATGCGGAGAAGGTGAACTACCATTAGGGCCCTTCGCCGCATTCCTGTGACAAGCACACCTTGATGAACAAAATTTAAGCCATTTAATTTTGGGCCTATTTTCCGCTCAATCAGCAAATTTCCTGCTTGCAAAAGGAGAAATTGCAAACGCAATATGTTCCCTGACAACCCGACGGGGAACAAAAAAAGGAAGAAAAAGAGAATGCCAATATTGAACCGTGTGGCTGAAATGCAGGAAGACGTGGCCGGCTGGAGGCGTCACCTGCATGAGCACCCGGAACTGCTTTATGATGTCTTCGAAACGTCGAAATTCGTCGCCGAAAAGCTAACGTCCTTTGGCTGCGATGTGGTGGAGACCGGCATCGGCAAGACCGGCGTCGTCGGCATCATCAGGGGCCGGCATGGGGATGGCCCGACCATCGGTTTCCGCTCCGATATGGACGCACTGCCGATCCTCGAGACCAGCGGCAAGCCATGGGCATCGAAGACGCCGGGCAAGGCTCATTCCTGCGGCCATGACGGACACACCGCCATGCTTTTAGGCGCCGCGCAATATCTCGCCGAGACCCGTAATTTCAAGGGTTCCATCGCGGTCATTTTCCAGCCGGCCGAAGAGGGTGGGGCAGGGGCGCTTGCCATGCTGAATGACGGCATGATGGAGAAATTCGGCATTTCGCAGGTCTATGGCATGCATAACGAGCCGGGCATCCCGGTCGGGCAATTCGCCATCCGCAAGGGCTCGACCATGGCGGCGGCGGATAGTTTCGAGATCGTCATCACCGGCAAGGGCAGCCATGCGGCGGCACCGCATCTCTCCGTCGATCCGGTGCTGACCTCGGCCTATATCATCATCGCCCTGCAATCCATCGTCTCGCGCGAGACGGACCCGCTGAAATCGCTGGTCGTCACCGTCGCCACCACCCATGGCGGCACGGCCGTCAATGTCATCCCGGGTTCCGTAACATTGACCGGGACTGTGCGCACCCTTCTGCCGGAAACCCGCGATTTCGCCGAAAAGCGACTGAAGGAAGTGGCGACAGCCACCGCGATAGTGCATGGCGCAACGGCTGAGGTGAAATATCATCGCGGTTATCCCGTCACCTTCAACCACGCAGACGAAACCGAATTCGCAACCGGCGTGGCGATGGGCGTCGCCGGCGCCAATGCCGTCAACACCAATCCCAACCCGCATATGGGGGCGGAGGATTTTTCCTACATGCTGGAAGCCCGCCCCGGCGCCTTCATCTTCATCGGTAATGGCGACACCGCCGGGCTGCACAATGCGGCCTATGATTTCAACGATGATGCGCTGCCTTACGGCATCAGCTACTGGGTTTCGATGGCCGAAACCGCACTTGCTGCATAAGACATCCGGCGGCCTTGATGGCCGCCTTCTGCTTTTCAGGAGATCGGCATGCTTTTGGCGGCAACATCCATGGAACAGGCCGGCGGTTCGGTAAGCCCGGTTCTCTCGGTTCAGAACCTCACCACATCGTTCCGCGTCGATGGCGGCTGGAAATCCGTGGTCCGCAATATGAGTTTCGAGATCGCGCCGCGGGAAACCGTGGCGATCGTCGGTGAAAGCGGCTCGGGCAAAAGTGTCACCTCGCTCTCCATCATGCGGCTCCTCGATAAAAAGACGAGCCGCATCGAGGGCAGGGTCATGCTCGGCGGCCGCGACCTGCTGGCGCTGCCGGAAGAGGAGATGCGAAAGGTTCGCGGCAAAGACATTTCGATGATCTTCCAGGAGCCGATGACCAGCCTCAACCCGATCTTCCCGATCGGCAAACAGATCGCCGAAGCGCTGACCGTGCATCAGGATATCTCGTCATCCGCCGCGAAGGCCGAAGTCATCCGTCTTCTGGAAAAAGTCCGCATTCCCAATGCGGCAAGCCGTTTCGACGATTATCCGCACCAGTTTTCCGGCGGCATGCGCCAGCGCGTGATGATTGCCATGGCGCTTGCCTCCAAGCCGAAGCTTTTGATCGCCGACGAGCCGACCACGGCGCTCGACGTCACCATTCAGGGCCAGATTCTCGACATCATCAAGCAATTGCAGGAAGAGGAGGGCATGTCGGTGCTGTTCATCACCCATGATATGGGTGTGGTGGCGGAAGTGGCTGACCGTACCATCGTCATGTTCCGCGGCGATGTGGTAGAAACCGGCGCCACCGATGACATTTTCCATCGCGGCCACCATCCCTATACGCGTGCTCTGCTTTCGGCGGTGCCGAAGTTGGGCTCGATGAGGGAGCGTGTGCTGCCCGCCCGTTTCCCGATTATCGACATCAAGACCGGCGAGAGCCCGCCGGTGGTGGAGACGAAGGACACGGTTACCGGCGGCAAGACGCCCATTCTCTCGGTCAAGGACCTGACGACGCGCTTCGATATCCGCTCCGGCCTTTTCGGCCGCAAATCCGGCGCCGTGCATGCGGTGGAGAAGGTTTCCTTTGATCTAGCAGAAGGTGAAACCCTGTCGCTGGTCGGCGAATCCGGTTGCGGCAAGTCCACCGCGGGCCGGTCAATCACCCGGCTGATCGAGCCGACTTCAGGCAATGTCACGCTTGATGGTTACGAGGTGCTGAAACTCGACCGGACGACGCTGCGCACCATGCGCCGCAGCGTGCAGATGATCTTTCAGGACCCCTTCGCCTCGCTTGATCCGCGCATGAGCATCGGCGCGGCGATCATGGAACCCTTCATGGAGCACCGGCTTGGACCGAAGGCGCAGGCGCGCGAAAAGGCGGCGGACCTGATGGAAAAAGTGGGCTTGAGCCCGGACATGATGCGGCGTTTCCCGCATGAATTTTCCGGCGGGCAGCGCCAGCGCATCGCCATTGCCCGCTCGCTGATGCTCGATCCCAAGGTCATCGTCGCCGACGAGGCGGTCTCGGCGCTCGATGTCTCGATCAAGGCGCAGGTCTGCAACCTGCTGCTCGACCTGCAACAGAGCCTCAATCTGGCTTTCCTGTTCATCTCGCATGATATGGCAGTGGTCGAGCGCGTCAGCCATCGTGTGGCGGTGATGTATCTCGGCGAAATCGTGGAGATCGGCCCACGCGCCGCCGTCTTCGACAATCCGCAGCACCCCTATACGAAAAAGCTGATGTCGGCCGTTCCGGTACCGGACCCGACGCGGCGGCAGATACGGCGCAATATGGCCAACGACGAGGTCAAAAGCCCGATCCGCCCGGTGGATTACGTGCCGCCTGAGCGGCGCTATCGCGAGGTCTCTGCCGGGCATCTGGTGCAGGAAGCGGCGTGATCGAATGGGGCCGGCTTCGGGCTGAGCGCTGCTAAGGGACCGAGCGGTTGCTGCTTGTTTCTTTTCCCCGCCGGGAAGAAGAAATATACCGCGACGTCACACCAGATGATTTTACGCCCACCGCACGCTCCCTTCCGCATCCTCCCGTTTGACAGCCGACGCAAAAAAATGCCAGCAAATGCGACAAGCATAATTCTCAGAGGGCAGCGGCATGGCCAGACGAAACGACGCACATGGACGGCTGGATGACGCAGCCCGCGCCGGCTGGCTTTATTATGTCGCCGGCCGCACGCAGGATGAAATTGCCGCCGCCATGAGCATTTCCCGGCAGTCGGCGCAGCGTCTGGTGTCGCTGGCCGTTGCCGAGCGGCTGATCAAGGTACGGCTCGATCATCCCATCGCCGCCTGTCTCGAAAAAGCCGAACGGCTGAAAGAGAAGTTCGACCTTAAATATATCGAGGTCGTGCCGAGCGATCCGGCCGGTGTCTCCTCCACCGTCGGCATCGCCGAGGCGGGTGCGGCGGAAATCGAGCGCTGGCTGAAAAATGCCGATCCCATCGTGCTTGCCATCGGCACCGGCCGTACTTTGAAGGCCGCCGTGGACCAGCTGCCGCCGATGGAGTGCCCGCAGCACCGTATCGTGTCGCTGACGGGCAATATCGGACCGGATGGATCGGCGGCCTATTACAACGTCATCTTCAGCATGGCCGATGCCATCAAGGCACGGCATTTCCCGATGCCGCTGCCGGTTCTGTGCTCGTCGGCGGAGGAGCGTGAACTGCTGCATGACCAGTCCATGGTCCGCTCCACGCTGGCGCTCGGCGCTGCCGCCAACGTCACCTTCGTCGGTGTCGGTGAACTCGGCGAAAACGCGCCGCTCTGCGTTGATGGTTTCCTCGGTGTCGACGAGATGAAGGCGCTGATGGCGAGCGGTGCGGTGGGCGAGATCTGCGGCTGGATATATGACGCCGAAGGTCGCATCCTTGAGCACTCCGTCAACGAGCGTGTCGCCTCCGTTCCCATCCCCGCACGGGATACCTGCACCGTCATCGGCATGGCGCAGGGCGCGCGCAAGAACGCCTCGATTCTGGCGGCGCTGAGGGGTGGCCTGTTGAATGGCCTCATCACCGATGAAGCGACAAGTGAATATTTGCTCACTCACTGAGCAAAAATTAAATAGGCAAAATCAAGGGCTTGGTTTTTTCCTGTGCGTCGCAGCACAGGATGTTGCTTGACATTTTTGCTCTCCGGGTGAGTAAATGCCCCAGAGCAAAGCGAATGCTCATCATTTTTCTTCTGGGAGGAAGATATGACATTGAAGACCATTTTGCTGGGCGCATGCTCGGCACTCGCCTTTACGACCCTTGCTTCCGCCGAGACGCTGACCATTGCCACCGTGAATAACGGCGATATGATCCGCATGCAGGGTCTGACCTCCGACTTCACGGCAAAGAACCCCGACATCAAGGTCGAATGGGTCACGCTTGAGGAAAACGTTCTCCGCGAGCGCGTGACGACCGATATCGCCACCAATGGCGGCCAATATGACATCATGACCATCGGCAACTATGAAGTGCCGATCTGGGCCAAGCAGGGCTGGCTGCTGCCGCTTGAGAAGCTCGGCGACAAATATGACGTGGATGACATCCTTCCGGCAATCCGCGGCGGTCTTTCCGCCGAGGGCAAGCTTTACGCAGCACCCTTCTACGGCGAATCCGCCATGATCATGTATCGCAAGGACCTGTTTGAAAAAGCCGGCCTGAAGATGCCTGAAAACCCGACCTGGGAATTCATCGGTGATGCGGCCCGCAAGATTACCGACCGCAAGGCCGATATTAACGGCATGTGCCTGCGCGGCAAGGCCGGCTGGGGCGAGAACATGGCCTTTATCAGTGCGCTCACCAACTCCTTCGGTGGCCGCTGGTTCGATGAAAACTGGAAGCCGCAGTTCGATCAGCCGGAATGGAAGAGCGCGCTGCAATTCTACGTCGATCTGATGAAGGATGCCGGCCCGTCCGGTGCTTCCTCCAACGGCTTCAACGAAAATCTGACGCTGTTCCAGCAGGGCAAATGCGGCATGTGGATCGATGCCACGGTCGCTGCTTCCTTCGTGTCCAACCCGAAGGATTCCACAGTTGCCGACAAGGTCGGTTATGCGCTCTTCCCGACGCATGGCGAGCTGAAGAACCACGGCAACTGGTTGTGGTCGTGGAACCTTGCGATCCCCAAGAGCTCGCAGAAGGCGGAAGCGGCTGAAAAGTTCATCTCCTGGGCAACCAGCAAGGACTACACCACGCTTGTCGCTTCCAAGGAAGGCTGGGCAAACGTGCCTCCGGGCACCCGCACTTCGCTTTACAAGAACGCCGACTATGAAAAGGCTGCCGCCTTCGCCAAGCCGACGCTTGCAGCGATGGATGCCGCCGACATCACCAAGCCGACTGTAAAGCCCGTGCCTTACACCGGTGGTCAGTTCGTGGCGATCCCTGAATTCCAGGCGCTCGGCACCACGGTCGGTCAGCTGTTCTCGGCTGTCGTTGCCGGCCAGTCCAGCGTTGACGATGCGCTTGCGGGCGCCCAGTCGACGGCGACGCGTGAAATGACCCGCGCCGGTTACATCAAGTAATCCTCCCGAAGATCGCTGCCCGGTAACGAGGCCGGGCAGCGAGCAACCGGCAAGACCGGCCGCCGGCATGATCCGGCGTTTTCAAATAAAAACAATGTGGTCTGGCTATGGCTGCGCAGCATCTGCGGAAACAGGATGTTGCGTACCTTTTCCGACCCTTGGGCGATGCCTGGGCCGCCAGCCGGCGGCGATAAACGCCCGGCCCCTTGGCCGATGATGGAGGGATTGAGATGGCAACACGAAACACGAGCGGGTTAGCGCGGGTAATGCTTGCGCCATCAGTACTGCTACTGCTGGTGTGGATGATTGTGCCGCTGGCAATGACCCTGTGGTTTTCGTTCCAGAACTACAATCTCCTCAACCCTGCCAATGTCAGCTTCGCCGGTCTCTTCAATTACCAGTATTTCTACACCGACCCGGCCTTCTTCCAGTCGATCTGGAACACGCTGCTGATCGTCGGCGGCGTTCTGTTGATCACCGTCATCGGCGGCATCGCCATTGCGCTGTTGCTCGACAATGACATTTTCGGGCAGGGCATCGTGCGCATCATGATCATCTCGCCCTTCTTCGTCATGCCGCCGGTGGCCGCACTGGTGTGGAAGAACATGATCATGCATCCCGGTTACGGCGTGCTGGCCGATCTGTCGCGCTTCTTCGGTTTCCAGCCGGTTGACTGGTTCGCGCAGTTTCCGCTGCTGTCGATCATCATCATCGTCGCCTGGCAATGGCTGCCCTTTGCGACGCTGATCCTGCTCACCGCACTTCAGTCGCTCGATGGCGAGCAGAAGGAAGCCGCCGAGATGGATGGCGCCAACTTCGTCAACCGCTTCATCTATCTGACCCTGCCGCATCTGTCCCGCGCCATCACCGTCGTCATCCTCATCCAGACGATCTTCCTGCTCGGCGTTTACGCGGAAATCCTTGTCACCACCAATGGCGGACCGGGTTATGCCTCCACCAACCTCGCCTTCCTCATCTATCGCACCGCACTTCTGGGTTACGACGTCGGCGGCGCTTCGGCCGGCGGCATCATCGCCGTCATCCTCGCCAATATCGTCGCCATCTTCCTGATGCGCGCCGTCGGCAAGAACCTCGACCGGTAAAGGGGAAACATCATGGCCCGCAAGACAACCACACGCGCAAAGATCGGCTTCACCATCGCGGCATGGGCCGTGGCCCTTTTGCTGTTCTTCCCGATCCTCTACGCCTTCCTCACCTCGCTCAAGACCGAGCCGGAGGCGATTGCCGGCTTCAGCCTCATTCCATCGGGTACGCTGGAAAACTATATCACCGTGCAGACCCAGCGCGATTACTTCAAGCCGTTCATGAACTCGGTCGTGCTGTCGCTCGGCTCGACGATCATTGCGCTGATCATCGCCATTCCCGCCGCCTGGGCCATGGCGTTCTCGCCGACCAAGCGCACCAAGGACATTTTGATGTGGATGCTCTCCACCAAGATGATGCCGGCCGTCGCCGTGCTGGTGCCGATCTATCTGATCTTCCGCAATGCCGGCCTGCTCGATACCCGCATCGGGCTCACCATCATGCTGACCTTCATCAACCTGCCGATCGTCATCTGGATGCTCTACACTTACTTTCGGGAAATCCCCGGCGAGATCCTCGAAGCCGCCCGCATGGATGGCGCGTCGCTGTGGAACGAGATCGTCCATGTGCTGACGCCAATGGCGGTGCCGGGTATCGCCTCGACGCTGCTGCTCAACGTCATCCTTGCCTGGAACGAATCCTTCTGGACGATCCGGCTGACGACCACCAATGCGGCACCGCTGACGGCCTTCATCGCCTCCTTCTCCTCGCCGCAGGGGCTGTTCTGGGCAAAACTCTCGGCCGCCTCGATGATGGCGATCGCCCCCATTCTCGTCATCGGCTGGTTCTCGCAGAAACAACTCGTGCGTGGCCTGACCTTTGGCGCCGTGAAATAAGGAACGACAAACATGGGCAGCATTTCCCTTCAGAACGTGTCCAAGCTCTTCGGTGAGGCGAAAGTCATCCCGTCGATCGATCTCGATATCCATGACGGCGAATTCGTCGTCTTCGTCGGCCCCTCCGGCTGTGGCAAGTCCACGCTTTTGCGGCTCATTGCCGGGCTGGAAGACGTCTCCGGCGGCAAGATCGTCATCGACGGCAAGGATGTGACGGAGCGCGCACCCGCAGAGCGCGGTCTTGCCATGGTGTTCCAGTCCTATGCGCTCTACCCGCATATGAGTGTGAGAAACAACATCGCCTTCCCGCTGAAGATGGCCAAGCTCGACAAGGCTGTCATCGACAAGAAGGTCGAGGATGCCGCCCGCGTGCTGAACCTCACCGATTATCTCGAGCGCCGGCCCTCACAGCTCTCAGGCGGCCAGCGCCAGCGCGTTGCCATCGGCCGCGCCATCGTGCGCGAACCCTCCGCCTTCCTGTTCGACGAGCCGCTCTCCAACCTCGATGCGGCGCTGCGCGGCACTATGCGGCTGGAAATCTCCGAACTGCACAACACGCTGAAGACGACCATGATCTACGTCACCCACGACCAGGTGGAAGCCATGACCATGGCCGACAAGATCGTCGTCTTGAACCGGGGCAATATCGAGCAGGTCGGCTCGCCGATGGAGCTTTACCGCTCGCCCGCCAACCTCTTCGTCGCTGGCTTCATCGGCTCGCCGCGCATGAACCTCATCACCGGCGACTTCGCCCGCAGCAAGAATGCCGCCACCGCCGGCGTGCGGCCGGAACATCTGGTGCTGTCGAAAGAAAGTGGCCTCTGGCAGGGCAAGGTGACGGTGGCCGAACATCTCGGCTCCGATACCTTCCTGCATCTCGAGGTGCCTGGCATCGGCCCGATTACCGCCAGAACCGATGGCGAGTTCGAATGCAAACACGGCGATACCGTCTTCATCACCCCCGACGATACCAAGATCCACAGGTTCGATGACAAGGGCAAGGCGATCTAGGGGGAAGCGACTCCAAAAAGCTTTACCGCCTGACTGCCGCTTGCGGCTGGCGGTGCTCCGACAGGCCGATTGCCCGGCAAGAGGGCGATCGGCACGACCAACGTTTCCCCTTCGAGGATCGTGACATGACATGCAAACTCTCCCTCGCAACGCTTGAAGACGCCAGAAAGACGGCGGCGGTTCCGGCCTATTCCCGCGCCGATCTGTCCGCCGGCATCGTGCATTTCGGCGTCGGCAATTTCCACCGCGCCCATCAGGCGGTCTATCTCGATGACCTGTTCAATACGGGTACGGACCATGACTTCGCCATCATCGGCGCCGGCGTACTGCCGTCTGATGCCGTGATGCGCGAAAAGCTTGCCGCACAGGATTTCCTGACCACTGTCGTGGAGCAGGACAATAACCGCACCGGCGCGCGCGTGACCGGGCCGATGATCGACATTCTGAAGGTCGGCGACACCAGCGCCATCATCGATACGCTTGCCGATCCGAAAATCCGTATCGTTTCGATGACGATTACCGAAGGCGGTTATTTCATCGATGCCTCCGGCTCCTTCAATCCGCAGCATCCGGCCATTGCCGAAGACGGCAAGAACCCGTCCGCGCCGAAAACCGTGTTCGGCCTCATCGTTGCCGGGCTGAAGGCGCGGCGTGACAGGGGCCTGCAGCCCTTCACCGTCATGTCCTGCGACAACATTCCCCACAATGGCAAGGTCACGAAAAACGCGGTGGTCGGGCTGGCCGCGCTCTCCGACCCGGCCTTCGCCAACTGGATCGGCGAAAACGTCGCCTTCCCGAATTCCATGGTCGACCGCATCACCCCCGCCACCGGCGAGCGCGAACGCAATATTGCCCGCGACGATTTCGGCATCGAGGACAATTGGCCGGTCTTCTGCGAAGAGTTCAAGCAATGGGTGATGGAAGATAACTTTCCGGCGGGCCGCCCGGCGCTGGAAAAGGCGGGCGTGCAGTTTGTGCAGGATGTTGCGCCTTACGAACATATGAAAATCCGTATTCTCAATGGCGGCCATGCGGCAATCGCCTATCCCGCGGCCCTGCTCGACATCCACTTTGTCCATGAGGCGATGGAGCATTCGCTGATCCGGGCGTTTCTCGCAAAGCTGGAGAAGGACGAGATCATTCCGGTCATTCCGCCGGTGCCTGATACCAATCTCAACGATTATTTCGCGCTGATCGAACGGCGTTTCCTCAACCCGAAGATTGGCGACACCATTCCACGCCTGGCTCAAGATGGCTCCAATCGCCAGCCGAAATTCATCCTGCCTTCCACTTCAGATCGGCTGTCGCGCGGCGAAGACATCATCGGCCTGGCGCTGGTCTCGGCGCTGTGGTGCCGTTATTTCTACGGCACGTCGGACAGTGGCAAGGAAATCACCTTCAACGATGCCAGCGCCGAGCGCCTGCAGGCGGCGGCCCTCAAGGCCAAGGACGATCCGATGACCTTCCTCGCGCTTGACGATATCTTCGGGGCGGTTGCCGAATCGGAGCTTTTCCGTAAACGCTTCGCCCATGCATTGAAGACGCTGTGGCAAGAAGGCACGGCGAAGACCTTGCGGCTTTATCTGGATGACAAGCTGGCTGAAAAGTGACCATGAGATGGACGACCGCACCGGGCCTCTGCTGATTTTCGATTGCGACGGCGTTCTCGTCGACAGCGAGCCGGTCTCGATTGCGGTGCTTCTGGACATGCTCTCCCATCTCGGCGTGACGATGGGGGAAGAGGAAGCTTATGAACGCTTTCTCGGCCGCAGCGTCGCCAGCATGACGGCGACCTTGTTCGAGGATTATGGTGTCGAAACCGACATCGATTTTCTCGACCATATGCGGGCGACGCTGTTCGAGCGCTTCCGCACCGAATTGAAGCCGATCGACGATATTGCCGAGACGCTGGACCGGCTTCTGCCGTTAAAGCGCTGTGTCGCCTCTTCCAGCCAGCCGGAGCGTATCCGTTATTCGCTGGGGCTGACGGGCCTGATCGACAAATTCGAGCCGCATGTCTTCAGCGCCACCATGGTGAAGAACGGCAAGCCGGCTCCCGATCTCTTCCTGCATGCGGCGCGCGCCATGGGCACTGATCCGCGTCACTGTATCGTGATTGAGGACAGCCCGGCCGGCATTGCCGCCGCAAAGGCAGCCGGCATGGGCGTTTTTGCCTTCACCGGCGGATCGCATGCGCGCTTTCCCGCATTCCGTGAAAAGATCGCCGGTCTGGGGGCCGATGCCGTGTTTGACGCCATGCCGGATTTGGTCCAACTTGTCGGCAGCTATGTGGGGAGGGGCGGTTTTGACCAGGTGGAACGTGACGCAGGCTGAGCCTGATCTTGCCTGCCGCCGCCGGGTCGCTCCGCCAGGGATGGAATTGCAGTCTTGATGCGTCAAAATCTCGTCGCTGTCGATGTCGGTACGGCGAGCGCCCGGGCCGGGATTTTTGATCCGACCGGTCGGCTGCTCGCGCGCTCCACCCATCCCATCCTCATGCAGCGGCCGCGTGAAAACCATGCCGAGCATGATTCCTCCGATATATGGAATGCCGTCTGCATCGCCGTGAAGGCGGCGCTTGCCGATGCCGGCGTCCTGCCGCAAAGCATTGCCGCCATTGGTTTTGACGCCACCTGCTCGCTGGTCATCCGTGATGGGCGGGGTGAGCCGGTTTCGGTTTCCACGACCGCGGAAGACCGCTTCGACACCATCGTCTGGCTCGACCATCGCGCCATCAGCGAGGCCGACCGGCTGACGGCCTCGGGCCATCGGGTGCTCGATTTCGCCGGCAACAGTGTCTCGCCGGAAATGCAGATGCCGAAGTTGATGTGGCTGAAGGCGCATATGCCGGAGAGCTGGGCGCGCATGTCCTTCGCCTTCGATCTCGCGGATTTCCTCACCTGGAAGGCGACCGGTTCGGCAAAGCGCTCCAATTGCACGCAGACGGCGAAATGGAACTTCCTGGCGCAGGAGAATCCCGGCTGGCAGGCGGATTATCTGGCATTTGCCGGACTTGCCGACCTGAAGGAGCGAGCAGGCCTGCCCGAAACCACCGTCATGCCCGGCGGCGCCATCGGCCCGCTTTCGCCCGAGGCCGCCGCCGAACTCGGTCTCGACACCGGCTGCCAGGTGGCGGCGGGCATGATCGATGCCTATGCCGGCACGCTCGGTGCCCTGGGCGGATGCCTTGCCGAGGATGTCGGCAAACATGTCGCGCTGATCGCCGGCACGTCGAGCTGCCTTGTCGCCATGTCCGCGGAGCCGATGCCGGGCCGCAGCCTGTGGGGACCCTATTGGCAGGCGGTGCTGCCCGGCCACTGGCTGGTGGAAGGTGGGCAATCGGCCACCGGTGCGTTGCTCGACCATATCGTGCGCATGCATGCGGCGGGTGGCGACCCGGATACGGCCTTGCATGCCCGCATCGTTGCGCGCGTCACTGAATTGCGCGAACTGGAGGGTGAGGCCTTTGCGGATCGGCTGCATGTTCTGCCTGACTTCCACGGCAACCGTTCGCCGCTTGCCGATCCGCATGCGGTCGGCGTCATCAGCGGGCTGACGCTCGATACCTCCTTCGACAGTCTCTGCCGTCTTTATTGGCGCACTGCGGTCGCGATCGCGCTCGGCGCACGCCATGTGCTCGATGCCATGGAGCGTTTCGGTTATGCGGTGGAAACGCTGCACGTTACCGGCGGGCATGTGAAGAACCCGCTATTGATGGAGCTTTACGCCGATGTGACGGGCAAACGCATCGTGGTTCCCGCCACCGCTGACGCGGTGCTGCTCGGCACGGCGATGACGGCGGCGACGGCCGGCGGTGTGCATGCGAGCCTAGCGGCGGCAGGAGCGGCCATGTATCCGGGCAATGCGGAAATCTCGGGAAATCCGGCGCTGACGGCGCATTACGAGCGGGATTATCGCCGTTTCCTCGCCATGTACCGGCATCGCCAGGAACTGGAAAGTCTTTGATTTATTAGATTGGAATTATGCTGGCGGGTGCGGCGTATTTCTTCTCCCCGAGGGGAGAAGGTGGCCCGAAGGGTCGGATGAGGGGGCACCGTTGCCGGATTTCGGAGATCTTGCCCCCTCATCCCGCTGCCGCGGACTTCTCGCCGGCGGGGAGAAGAAACAAGTGGTAGCCGCTCGATCCTATCGCCCGCCAAGCGCAATCAGCTGCGCAGCGAGCGTTTCAGGGCGGCAAGGTTTTTTGTCCGGGTCCTGCCGGCGTCGTCGGCCCCGGCGCTCAGCGCGCAAAGGGTGAATTCCAGCAGGGAGACCAGTTGCAGCAGGCCTTGGCCGCCACTCTGGCTCTGCGGCATGGCAAGACAGAGATCGACGCTTTCCGGTCCCCATTCGTAAAAACGGGTGGTGATCAGAAGCGTTCTGTAACCGCCCTTGCGGGCCGTGGCCGACAGGCGCTGCAGGGGCAAGAGGTTGCCGCCGCAATCCATGATGACGAGCAGCGTCTGCTCGGGTTCGTAATCCCACAGGGCGACATAGGCCGCATTGTCGCTGCCGAGGTGGTGAATGTGGCTCCGGCATTCCAGAAGCCGCCCGTAAAAGTGCCTGCTGGCATCGAGGCCTTCCGGAGAGGTCGCCAGAAAGACATCGCCCGCTGAGGTGATCTCGTTCATGGCAAGACGCCAGATCGTCTGGGTGGTCATATCGAAGGCGGTCTGGATCGCCTGGATCTGCTGCGACAGAAGTTGTGAAAACGGGTTGGAATGCCGTTCGCCGCCTTCGGTCGTCACGGGCTGGTCTGCGCCGACGGTTTCTTCCGCATGGCGCAGATCGGCGCGGATGTCGCTGAATTGCCGGTATCCCAGAGAACGCAGGAACCGGCCGACCGTCATCGGACTGAGGCTGAGCTTGGCGGCCAGCGTCTGTGCCGTCTCGAACGGCAACTCATCCAGATGCTCGATCAGATATTTGGCAATCTTGCGCTCGGAAGGGGTTCCTGCCTTCATGGCGCGCGTAAGGTTCAACAGCAGCTTTTCCACCAACGCCTCTTTTATTTTTTAGTTATTGAACGGTGATGCATTCGCGCGCCCGTGCAAGCGTGCGAACCGCGATTTGACGGTGGGGACGAGCTTTCCCGGCCATGTCCTCCACCGGACCGGAATGCGAATTATCGTAGATGGTTTATTATATTTTAGGGCTACCTTTTATTCAAGGGAAATTCCATCTGCGGTTTAATTCACGACAGCAGCAAGTCCCTGCACCCGTCTTGCGGAGTGAACGGCCAGCCCCTATCTCGTTGACAAGTGAGTTTCAACGCCAGGGGCGTCAAGGGAGTTCCGAATGATTTTTGATGCGGCGCGGCTGGCATTCCACAATCTCTTTGCCGCCGAGACCCGGTCGGTATTCTGGAAGGTGCTGGGGCTGACGCTTCTGGTGCTCGCGGCGCTGTGGTTCGCCATCCGCTCCATATTCATCTATTTCGCCCTGCCGTGGATCGATACGCTTATTCCCGGGGTGCCCGATTGGGCCGGTTGGCTGAGCTTTGTTTTCGCCATTTTCGCCGGCATCGGGCTCGCCCTGGCGCTGGCGCTGCTCATTTCACCGGTCACGGCCGTCATCGCCGGCCTGTTTCTCGATGATGTCGCCGAAGTGGTGGAAAAGAAGACCTATCCGGATGACCCGCCCGGCAAGGCGATGCCGATCGGCGAAGCGGTGCTGTCATCGATCAAGTTTTTCGGCGTGGTCATTGCCGGCAACCTCCTGGCACTTTTGTTGCTCCTGGTGCCGGGCGTCAATCTCATCGCGTTTTTTCTGGTGAATGGTTATCTGCTCGGTCGGGAGTTTTTTGAGTTTGCGGCCATGCGTTTCCGCTCGCCCGCTGAAGCCCGGTTATTCCGGGTGAAACACCGCACCACGGTGTTCATGGCCGGGCTGGTGATTGCGGCATTCCTGGCGGTGCCGCTCCTCAACCTGCTGACGCCGCTTTTCGCCGCCTCGATGATGGTGCATCTGCACAAGGCCGTCAGCCGGCGCGATCCCTCATTCGCCGCTGGCCGCACCGAACAGTTGCGCGGGTAATTCCACCAGCGGTGCGGGAATATCGAAGGTCTTTTCCGGGGATTTGCAGATATCGGCAATCACGCAGCGTTCGCATTCCGGCTTGCGCGCCTTGCAGCAATAACGCCCATGCAGGATCAGCCAGTGATGCGCATGGAACAGATATTGTTCGGGAATGATGCGCACCAGCCGGTCTTCCACCTCATCGGGGGTTTTGCCGGGCGCAAGACAGAGCCGGTTGGCAATGCGAAACACATGCGTGTCCACTGCAAGCGTGGGTACGCCGAAGGCCATGGACATCACCACATTGGCCGTCTTGCGGCCAACACCGGGCAGGGTTACCAGTTCCTCGCGGGTCTTCGGCACCTCGCCGCCGAAATTGTCGATCAGCATCTGCGACAGTGCGATGACGTTTTTTGCCTTGTTGCGATAAAGGCCGATGGTCTTGATGTAACCGATCAGCTGCTCTTCGCCGAGCGCCAGCATCTTTTCCGGCGTATCGGCCACCTTGAACAGCGCTCTGGTCGCCCGGTTAACGCCCACATCGGTCGCCTGCGCGGAAAGCGCCACCGCCACCAGCAGGGTGAACGGATTGGTGTGTTCCAGCTCGCCTTTCGGCTCCGGCCGCTGAATGGAAAAACGGCGGAAGATTTCGGTGAGTTCGTCCCTGGAATAGGCTGACTTCACCCGCACCGGTTTGCGCCGCTGCGCCGGAATTGACTTTTTCAATGTTTGGGTGCTGGATCGTTTCTTGGCGACTGTCATAGACTATCTATAGCCAGCCCGCCCTGAGGAAAGCAACGTGGATACGCTCAACGACCAGCCGATTTTCGCGGCGGAACTCGTTCCGCACCGTTCGCTTGGCCGAAGCGGTTTCCGGCTGCTTCTCATCCTCACCGGATTTGCCTGCCTCATCTATGGCGGCTTTTTCCTTGCCACCGGCGCATGGCCGGTCGGGCTGTTTTTTGGGCTGGATTTCCTGCTGCTTTATATCGCCTTCCGCGCCAATTACCGGGCGGCGAAAGCGCGGGAAGAGGTCAGCGTATCGCGCACCAACCTGTCGATCCGCAAATTCTCTCCCGCCGGGCGCATGGTGGAATATCGTTTCAATCCTTTCTGGGCACGCTTCCGGGTGCGGCGACATGACGAGATCGGCATCGTTTCCATGCATGTGACGGGTGAGGGCCGGGCGACCGATATCGGCTCCTTCCTCAATCCGGATGATAGGGAAAGCTTTGCCAGGGCCTTCGGTGGTGCGCTGGCGACGGTGCGGCGGCGGATGTAAGAGGATAATCCCGCTCTCTTTCCGTCATTTCGGCCCTGAGCCGGAATACGGTAGAAACGGAGCATGGCGCAAGAAACGGGTGGAGGCCGCCGCGCTTTGATGGTTTTCTGTGAAGCGTTAGGAGACATGCGATGAACGCCAATATTACGCTGAACGAAGACATCACCCCCATCGGCTCGGATTACGATACGGTGCGCGGGGTTATCGAGCTTTTGACGCTGGATTATCGCGAGCAACCCTCCCTCGAAGCCATCGCCGCCAGGCTCGGCCAGTCGCCGACGCAATTGCAGAAGACTTTTACCCGCTGGGCCGGCCTTTCGCCGAAGGCCTTCCTGCAGGCCGTGACGCTCGATCACGCCAAGCGGCTGCTGCGCGAAGAGGACCTGCCGCTGCTTGAAACATCGATCGAGGTCGGCATGTCCGGACCCGGCCGCCTGCATGATCTGTTCGTCACCCATGAGGCCATGTCGCCCGGCGAATGGAAGGCGAAAGGTGGCGGGCTGACGATCCGTTACGGTTTTCACGCCTCACCGTTCGGGCTTGCGCTGGTCATGATCACCGATCGCGGCCTTGCCGGCTGTGCCTTTGCCGATCCGGGCGAGGAAGGAGCCTGTTTCGAGGATATGGCCGGCCGCTGGCCGAATGCGGATTATGTCGAGGATCGCGAAGCGACCGCGCCCTACGCCGCGCGCATCTTCGAACCTGCCCTCTGGACGGCGGACAAGCCGCTGCGTGTGGTCTTGCTCGGCACGGATTTTCAGGTGCGCGTCTGGGAAAGCCTCTTGAAAATCCCGATGGGCCGCGCCGTCACCTATTCGCACATTGCCTGCGATATCGGCCAGCCCACCGCATCCCGCGCCGTGGGTGCCGCAGTCGGGGCAAATCCGGTCTCGTTTGTTGTTCCCTGCCACCGTGCCGTTGGTAAAAGCGGTGCGTTGACGGGCTACCATTGGGGCCTGACGCGCAAGCGTGCGATGCTGGGATGGGAAACGGGGAAGGCGTGATTGGGTCTTAATTGTCTTTGCCGATTTGCCGTACACCACTTCCGTCATTCCGGCCTTGAGCCGGAATCCAGCCGACGCGCGTCTGCGCGACGCGAGGAGTTCTTTCAGCCCAAAGACTTGGGTTGGCTGGATACCGGCTCAAGGCCGGTATGACGGGGAGAGTGAAATCGAGAAGGCCTCAACTCAGTCCCGGAATGGCAGGGTGTTTTAAGCGTGCGGCCTAAACCAGTTCCATCAAAGCCCGCGCCGCCGCCTCGTCGGTGATCAGCGTATTGCAGCCAATGCGCTTGATGGTGGCGCGGATGGCGATGGCGCGGTGGGCGCCGCCGGAGGCGAGCACGATGTGTTTGGCCTTGCGCAGCGTGTCGAGATCGATCGCCATGGCGCGCTGGTTGATCGGGTGATCGACGGAGCGGCCTTCGGCATCGATGAAGTTGAACATGGTGTCGCAGACGCAACCGGCATCGACGAGTTCGCGCAGGGTCTCCCTGGAAATGAAACCTTCCGACAGCGAGGTGGAATGCGGGCCGATATCGCCGCAGGAAACGATGGCAAGATCGAGCGTCTCGGCGAGATCGTAAAGCGTCGCCAGACCGCATTTTTCGATCAGCGCCCGTTTGGTCTCGACCGAATCCACCAAAAGCGGCGCGAGGAACATGTAACATTCCGCCCCGAGCGCACTTGCCAGCCGCCAGGTGTAGTCGAGCGGATTGGTCTGGTGCACGGCGACGATACCGCCGAGCAGTGAGACCACCTTGCAGTTTTCCCGCCGCGGCGGGCGGAAACTGGAGAGCGAGGCGGTCATGGTGCGCCCCCAGCCGACGCCGATGGTGGCGCCGTTCGGCACGACTTCGGAGAGGAATTGTCCGAGTGCAAGACCGACGGCCTTGGCGGTGCCTTCCGCGTCTGACTTGCCGGCGGGGAATGGGCCGGGCGAGGGGATGATGACGGCCTCGTCCAGCCCGTAGGCTGCCTCCAGCTGGCCGGCCAGCGAGACGAAATCCTCGATCCCTTCATTGATCCAGATCTGCACTTCGGAGCGTTTCATCGCCTCGTCGAGCAGGCGGATGACGGTGGAGCGGCTGATCCCCAGTTTCTCGGCGACATCTTTCTGCGTCATGCCCTGGTTATAATAGAGCCATGCCGCGCGCAGCCTCAGCGAAGCCGCTTCCGAATAGGTCGTATGGGTCTCTCTTCTCAGTTTCGCCACGGTTTTCGCCATTCCTTATGTGTGGGCGAGTATCGCAGGCATGAAACTTATGTCAATTGCGATGCGCAAATGTCTTGACTTTCGGCCGCGCCGCTTGCGATAGTCGGAGCCGGACAGAACCGTGATTTCGGCCTTGGGCGCACCCTTGGTGCGGGAACGAAAAGACGGCTGAGCAAGTTTACCAGAGATCATGAAGGATCATTCGCCATGACGTCCAAACTCGAACAACTTCGCGCCATCACCACTGTTGTTGCCGATACCGGCGACATCGAGGCGGTAGCACGCCTGAAGCCGGTGGATTGCACCACCAACCCGACCATCGTTCTCAAAGCGCTCGGCACGCCCGCCTTTGCCGATGCGGTGAAGGAAGCTGCCGCCTGGGGCAAGAAGCAGGGCGGGCAGTCCGACGCCGTGGTTGCCGCCGTTGCCGACCGTCTTGCCATTTCCGTGGGTGCAGCGCTTGCCGGCCTCGTTCCCGGCCGCGTATCGACCGAAGTCGATGCCGATCTCTCCTTCGATACGCAGGCCTCCATCGCCAAGGCGCGCCACATCATTGCCGCCTATAAGGAGCGCGGCATCGAGCGTGAACGCATCCTCATCAAGCTTGCTTCCACCTGGGAAGGCATCAAGGCCGCCGAAGTGCTGCAGTCCGAAGGCATCGACTGCAACCTGACGCTGCTGTTCTCGCAGGCCCAGGCGATTGCCTGTGCCGAAGCCAAGGTCTTCCTCATCTCGCCCTTCGTCGGCCGTATCCTCGACTGGTACAAGAAGTCGACTGGCGAGAACTACACCGCCGAGACCGATCCGGGCGTTGTTTCGGTGCGCAGCATCTACAATTATTACAAGGCCAATGGCATCAGCACCGTCGTCATGGGCGCCTCCTTCCGCAATGTCGGCGAAATCGAAGCGCTGGCCGGTTGCGACCGCCTGACGATCAGCCCGGCGCTGCTCGAAGAGCTGGACAAGGACAATGGCACGCTCGAGCGCAAGCTTTCGCCTGACAATGTCAAGGCCGAGCCGCTGCAGTCGCTCGATGAAAAGGCGTTCCGCTGGGCGATGAACGAAGACGCGATGGCTACCGAGAAGCTTTCCGAGGGCATCCGCCTGTTCGCCAAGGATCTGGTGACGCTACGCGAGATGGTCCGCAAGGAACTGAGGGCCGCTGCCGCCTGACAAAAAAGGGGAACCATCTGCGTTCCCCTCGCGTTTACCAGACATAATCTCCAGTCAATTGAAACGCGATCGGGCCCCTGCCGGTCGCGTTTTTTTGTGCCCTTCAGACGTTTCCCGTCACCACTTCGGAGATGCGTTTTGCCGCGTCGCGGATCAGCTGTTCGCAAGTCTCGCGCGTCGGGGCCGTGCCACCGAGCGTGGTAATATAGGGGCAGGTGATGACGGCGAGTGCGGTGCCATCCAGCGTCAGAATCGGGGCGGAAATATTGCGCACGCCCGCAGTCTGCAAGCTGTCCATGGATTCAAAACCGTTGCTGCGCACCTGCCGAAGTCGCTCGGCAAGGTCGGGCGGCACGGTCTCACCGCTGCCACGCACCTGTTCGGTGATCATGATCTCGCGCTGCGCCTCTGTCTGGAAGGCCAGAAGCACATGGCCGGAGCCGGTGTGGAACAGGCTCATCTGCGCGCCGACCCGCATGGACATGGCCCAATAGGTGGCGGATTCCTGCTGGGCGATTACGACGACGCTGCCGCGATCATAAACCGCGAGATGACAGGCCTGTTCGGCGCTTGCGGAAAAATCGCGCATGACAGGTGCTGCGAAGGAGACGAGCCGGCGGATCGGCGCATGAAAATGCGCCAGCCCGAACATTTTCAGCGTCAGCGAAAACCGGTCGCCGTCGAGCCGCTGCACATAACCCCGGCGCACCAGACGGTCCAGCATACGGTACAGTTCGTTGGGGCTCTTTCCGATCGCCTTGGCGATCTCGATCTGCGTCAGCCCGCCATCCGTGCGGGCCAGAAGCTCGAGAATGTCCAGGCCCTTGTCGAGGGCGGGGGCGCGATATCTTTCGCTGTCGTCGTCGGTCATCTGGCCTCGATGGTGTTTCTGATGCGCGCCGGCGGGGTGGTTTAAAATATGGTTGCCCGATACCCCGCATCCGCGCAAGTTTGCTTGACGCCATATGAATACCGCGTTTACATATGAATTGTCGATCCATATTTGAGATCATCAAAATTCAGCGGTCCAGTCCACGAAGGATGGGCGCGCCTTAGCGGGAGGCTATTCATGGTGCAGGATTTTAACGGCCGGACAGTGGTGATCACCGCCGCCGGTCAGGGTATCGGCCGGGCGACGGCGGAGCGCTTCATATCGCTCGGCGCGCGCGTCATCGCCACCGATATCAACGAACAGGCGCTTTCGACCCTGAAAGGTGCGGAAACCCGCGTCCTGAACGTGCTTGATGGCGACGGCGTCAAGGATTTCGCTGCCGATATCGGCCATGCCGACGTGCTGTTCAACTGCGCCGGTTTCGTCCATTCCGGCACCATTCTCGACTGTGAAGAAAAGGACTGGGATTTCTCTTTCGACCTCAACGCCAAGGCGATGTATCGCACCTGCCGCGCCTTCCTGCCCGGCATGCTGGAAAAGGGCAAGGGCGCGATCGTCAATATGTCGTCGGTTGCTTCAAGCGTGAAGGGCGTGCCGAACCGTTTCGCCTATACTGCTTCCAAGGCGGCAGTCGTTGGTCTCACCAAGGCCATCGCCGCCGATTTCGTCACCAAGGGCATTCGCTGCAACGCCATTTGCCCCGGCACGGTCGATAGCCCGTCCTTGCATGACCGCCTGCGCGCCACCGGCAATTACGAACAGGCGTTGGCGGATTTCATCGCCCGCCAGCCGATGGGCCGCATCGCCACACCGGAGGAAATCGCCGCACTTGTCACCTATCTCGCTTCCGACGAGGCAGGTTTCACCACCGGCCAGATCCATGTGATCGATGGCGGCTGGACGGGCTGATTATCGATACGGGAAAAAGGAGAGGCGACCGGTGAAAACCGGTCGCCTTTTTCGTTCAGACGACGGCGCTTCCGGCCATCAGTGCAAGCACGAGGAAGACCAGGAAGATCACCACGGCGATGAAGAACAGGATACGGGCCACGCCCGCCGCTGCCGCGGAAATGCCGGTGAAGCCGAATACGCCTGCGATCAAAGAAATAACGAAGAAAATAAGAGCCCACTTCAGCATGGCGCTTCCCCTTTTGCGTAATTTTCCCGAGCCCGCCGCGCGGCGACAGGCTCAGCAAAATGACGCGCAAAAGGCGAAAATGTTCCACACGCCCGCAAAAATCGTTGTTCTCGAGCATGTCCAGCAAAAGTGCGTTAGCGGTTTTGCGTCCGGACTGGGCAAAAGCAAAGAGATAGAGCATTTCAGGTGAACCGGCTTTCACCGGAAATGCTCTAGAAGCCTGTTTCGCCCGCCGCGTCGATCCGCCGGGCCTTCCAGGTGGTGCGGATGAAGGTGGCGACGAAAGCAAGGGTCATGAACATCACGATGGTGGGGGCCGGCGCGCTGTCGATCAGGAAGCTCACCCAAATGCCTGCCAGCGATGAGGCAACCGCCACCACAATGGCCACCAGCAGCATGGCGGAAAACCGCCGGGTCAGCAGGAAGGCGATAGCACCCGGCGTCACCAGCATGGCGACCGAGAGGATGATGCCCACCGCCTTCAATGCGCCGACGACGGTCAGCGACAGGACCATCAGCAGACCGTAATGCAGAACCCGCACCGGCAGGCCGATGGCTTTCGCATGCTGCGCATCAAAGGCGTTGACCAGAAGGTCCTTGCGTAGAATGCCGAGGAACAGCGTGGCGAAAAGCGCGATCAGGCCGGTCTCCAGCATGTCAGAGGGCGCAATGCCCAGCATGTCGCCGAAGAGAATATGGTCGAGATGCATGTCGCTCTGCACCTTCACATAAAGCACCAGCCCCAGCCCGAACATGCCGGAAAAGACGATGCCGAGCACCGTATCTTCCTTGATGCGGCTGTTTTCCTTGATGAAACCGGTGCCGAGCGCACAGATCATGCCGGCAATGAAGGCGCCGATGGAGAGCGGTATGCCGGCGATATAGGCCACCACCACGCCGGGCAGCACGGCATGGGAGACGGCATCTCCCATCAGCGACCAGCCCTTCAGCACCAGAAAACACGACAGCATCGCCATCGGCACGGCGATCATCAGCGTGATGATGAAGGCATATTGCATGAAAGGTAGCTGAAACGGCAGGATGGCGAGTTCGAGATAGTCGCTCATGGCGTTTCCTCCAGTGCCTTGCGGGCCTTGGCGCGGGATGCGAGCAGGCCGTGCTTGGGCGCAAAAACGAAGGCTGAAAGGAAGATCGCCGTCTGCAGCACGACGATGACCCCGCCGGTCGCGCCGTCGAGGAAATAGCTGAGATAGGCGCCGACGAAGCTGGTGCCCGCGCCGATGATCAGGCTCATCAGGATCAGCCGCTCGAAACGGTCGGTCAGGAGGTAGGCGGTGGCGCCCGGCGTCACCACCATGGCGACGACGAGGAAGGCTCCGACCGTCTGCAAAGCGGCAACCGTGGAGGCAGCCAGCAGGGTGAAGAAGATCACCTTCAGCACTTCCGGCTTCAGCCCCACGGTGCGGGCATGATTCTCATCAAAGAACACCACCATGAAGTCGCGCCATTTCAGCGCCAGTACCAAGAGGCTGATGCCGCCGATCAGCGCCAACTGGATAGTGTCTTCCGCCGTGATCGCCAGAATATTGCCGAGCACGATGGTCTGGATATTCACAGAAGTGGGCGAGAGCGACACCATGAACAGGCCAAGCCCGAAAAACGATGTGAAGATCAGCCCGATGATCGCGTCTTCCTTCAGCCGCGTCTTCTGGTTCAGGAACAGCATGGAACCGGCTGCAAGGCCGCCGGAGAGGAAGGCACCCAGCGAAAAGGGCAGGCCGAGCATATAGGCCCCGGCCACACCGGGAACGATGGCATGGGAAAGCGCATCGCCGATCAGCGACCAGCCCTTCAGCATCAGATAGGCGGAGAGAAAACCGCAGACGCCGCCCACCAGCGCGCTGACCCAGATGGCGTTCAGCATATAGCCATAGGTGAAAGGCTCAAGAAGGCTGTTTATCATCGGTTTTTTCTTTCGGAGCCTGTGCCTCATGCCCGTTCTGGCCATTCTTGCCGTAGATCACGAAGGGACGCTCGTCATCGGTAATCACCTTCACCCGGCGCGGATCGGCATCGTTATGCAATTCGGCACCGCCGAGAACGAAGTGGCGCAGGCTGCCGCCAAAGGCCTTTTGCAGGTTCTCCTCGTTGAAGGTATCCGCCGTCTTGCCCGATGCCAGAACCGTGCCCTTGACGAACACGGCGCGGTCACAGAATTCCGGCACGTTGCCGAGATTATGGGTGGAGACCAGCATGACCCGGCCTTCGTCGCGCAGCGCTTTCAGCAGCACGACGATCTGCTCTTCCGTCGTCACGTCGACGCCGGTGAAAGGCTCGTCCAGCAAGATGACCTGACCTTCCTGCGCCAGCGCGCGGGCAAGGAACACCCGCTTCTTCTGCCCGCCGGAAAGCTCGCCGATCTGCCGCTTGCGATAATCGAGCATGTTGACGCGTTTCAGCGCTTCCTCGACCATATGGTGATCGCGTTTCGACGGGATGCGCAGGAAATTCATGTGGCCGTAACGGCCCATCATCACCACATCCTCCACCAGCACCGGAAAACTCCAGTCCACCTCCTCGGCTTGCGGCACATAAGCGACGAGGTTTTTCTTGAGCGCGTCCTTCACCGGCAGATCGAAAATCGAGACGGAACCGGCGGCCAGCGGCACGAAACCCATGATCGCCTTGAAAATCGTGGACTTGCCGGCACCATTGACGCCGACAAGTGCAGTGATCGTTCCGCGGGGGATGGAAAAGCTGGCGTTTCTTAACGCTGTGTGGCCGTTGCGATAGGTCACTGTCGCATTTTGAACCGTCAGGCCGCCGCCGGATTTTTTACTGCCCATTCTCATGAGGACAGTCCCTTGGCGATGGTTTCGCTGGTCACGCGCAGAAGGTCCAGATAGGTCGGAACCGGGCCGTCCGCCTCGCTCAGCGAATCCACATAGAGGATGCCGCCATAGGCCGCACCGGTTTCCTTGGCCACCTGCTGGGCGGGATCGGCGGAAACGGTGCTTTCGCTGAAGATGACCTGGATATTGTGCTCGCGCATGGCGTCGATCACACCGCGCACCTGTTGCGGCGTGCCCTGGCTATCGGCATTGACCGGCCAGAGGAACAGTTCCTTCAGGCCGAAATCGCGGGCGAGATAAGAAAAGGCGCCTTCGCTCGTCACCAACCAGCGCTTGTTTTCTGGCAGAACCGAAAGCGTATCGCGGATCGGCTGCACGGTGGCCTTGATCTTGTCCGAATAGGCCTTGGCGTTGGCAGCATAGACATCGGCATGGGCGGGGTCGATCTCGGCAAGGCCCTTGCGGATATTTTCCACATAGATCAAGGCGTTATCGGGCGACATCCAGGCGTGTGGATTGGGTTTGCCCTGATAGGCGCCGCCGCTGATCGCCATGGGTTCCACGCCCTCGCTCACCGTCACGCTCGGCACGCCGGAAAGGTTGGCCAGGAATTTCTCAAACCACAATTCCAGATTGAGACCGTTGCGCAGCACCAGATCGGCCTTGCGGGCTTTCAGAATATCGCGCGGCGTCGGCTGGTAATTGTGAATTTCCGCACCCGGCTTGGTGATGCTCTCCACATCCGCCGCATCACCCGCCACGTTGCGCGCCATATCGGCGATGATGGTGAAGGTGGTGACCACCTTCGGTTTTTCCTGCGCGACGGCAACGGCCGGCAGGAAAAGCGAAAAAGCAAATAGGGCATGGCGGATTTTATGCAGGTTCACGTCTGTCACCAATTTTTGTTGCGATTAACTCGCAATACCATCTGTTATAGAATCACAGATGTCAACGCTATTGCAAATCATTCGCAATTTAGTTGATTTCAGAAATGTCCGAAATTGGTGCGTTTTTGGCGGCGCGGTGGCGGCCGGGTTAAACTTTTTTCAATGAGAAAGCGGCACTATCGCAGGGCTCGGACAGCGACGTCCCGAGCTTGTCCCGCGTGTGTTCCTCATGTTTCGAGCCACGTTTCGGGGTGAGGGCGATAGGCGGGGTAGTTGATGGCAGGATGTTGCGGGTGAAAGCTGTATTCGGACGAATGCGGTTTTCGCGCAAACTCGTTATGATTGGAGGCGGGATCCTGCTTTTGGCGGGTGCGACCGGTTCTGCTGCCGTGTTCATCGGCAGTGATCGGCTGCTTGGTCCATCCTATGCTTCCAGCAACGGGCTTTCCTGCGACGCAGTCCAGACGGTCAACATCCGCAAGAACGGCGCCTTATGGGTGCGCAAATTCATCCGCACCGGAGGCGGAGACGGCCCCGAGCGGCTGAAGACCGCGCTTCGTGTTGCAAAGGCGGTCTACGACAAGCAGAAACCCGATCTGGTGCAGGTTTCCGTGCTGGACAAAAACGGACCGCAGCTGCGCTCGGAAATGCGCGGCCGCGCCATTGCCGCACAGGTGGTCTTCATTCCCGATCCGGCAAAAATTCCCGAAGGCGCCAACGCCCACCGTTATTCCGCCTTTTATTACGATGGCGCGGCCAATGGCAGCGGCCAGTTCTACGGGCTGCGCATCGATCTGCCGCTCGAAGATACCGAAGCCATGGCGGCAAGCCTCAGCGATTCCGCCGACTGCGCCACCCCGGCCTCGGATGCCGGCTCTGAAGGTCACGAGGGCAAGTCCGCGAAAGGCCACGGCGAAAACAAGGGCGCCGCCGGTGGCGAACACGGTGCTGCCCCGGCCGAGAACGGCCATGGCGAAGCGAGCCCGGAAACCAACGGCGAAACCCCGTCTCCCGAAGCACATGGCGAACCCGCCACCGACGAGCTTCTGACCTCGACACCGGAAGCGGAGGGCAGCAGCGTCTTCAGCCTGTCCTATCTGAAATCACTGATCTTCGGAAAAGGCTCAACGACCGCCCAGGCGGCGGAAGAGAAGACAGCCGCCGAAAATGTGCCGGCGGAAGAACCGGGCGGTGAGAAAAAGTCCACGAGCCACTAAGCACACGCCACTAACGGGAGAGGCTTCTCCCCCGAACCCTTGCAAGCCATCTTGCACCCGACGTGTCAGATATCCGGCCCGATCCGCAAACGGCCAGCCGGATTTGGAAATTTCTTGCGCTTGTTGACAATTGCCGGAGAGAAACTCTGTGAGAGGGCGGCAAAGGCGGCAATTCGGGCGATCAGCTTTTCCCGATCCCCCTTTGTCACGGCTTCGTAGCTTTTGATCTCGTCGATGTAGCTGGCCAGCCAGTCTTCGTATTTGCGTTCGCTCCACAGGTGTTGCGTCGCAAAAACCGTGTCCTCCAGCCGATCATAGGCAACAAGCGTCCGGCGCCAGCGATGCTCGTCAAAATCCAGCGCGCCATTGGCGAAAAGCGAGCCGACTTCGAGACCGTAACTCATCAGTTTTGCCGAGCGCTCCGGCGGCATGGTGAGATTTAGTCCGCCTTCTTGCTCGTCAAGAAAAACGCGGGCGATGCGCTCTCTTTGGCCCGGCATGGTGGCAAGAGATTGATCCTGCCAGTCCTTCGCCGAACTGAGAATGCTGCCGAGAAAACCGCTCATTTTTTCCATCTTGTGAACGGGTACACCTATTCCTTCGCCCGCCGCCTGCGGAATGGTAACGCGCTTCATGCTGTTGGCGACGGATTTTGGCAATTCATCGAGGCTGAGTGCGAAAGTGGGGCGCGATGGAAGCAGGGCGTCGAAAAGGTGAATGGGAAAATTGCTGCTGATGCCGCCGTCGGAGAACCATATTTTCGCCTTCATGACGGGCCGCGCGTCGCCACTGAGACGTCGAACAATATCCAGCGTGCCGCGATCATTGGTGTAGGCCGGGATGGCCTTGAAAAGGAAAGGGAAACTCAGGCTCATGCGCGTTGCGATGATGACCGGCAACTGCTCCGGCTCCGGAAAGGCCTTGAGTTCGGGAAAGGGGCCGCCCGGCATTGCGATCTGCTTCAGCCAGATCGTCACGGCAGCGGGAAACAGCTGGTTCCATTCCTTCGGGTCGTAAGCCACCATTAAATTGGTGTCAGGAAGCGTGTGCGGCCGGCGCATCGACAGGTTCGTCGTGACCATTTTCAGGTTGATGGCCTCTTCCGGCTTGCCGCCGGCGAGATGACCGAAGGTCAGCGGTGGCGCTGTCGCAGCGTCGCTGCCAAAAGCGATGTCCTGAATCGACGCATGCAGCCAGTCCGTCAGGCCGGGAACATCCGGATCGGAAACCGTCAGTCCCGAACAAAAGCCGAAGCCATCCCTCGGTAACCGATGGAAGACCAGCCACAGGATCTGGCCGAGCATTCCAGCCAGCAACCCCACCAGCCCGCCCAGAATAGAGCCGGCCCACCCGCCGCCCAGAGCCCACAGGAGGCTGGCGCCGATTAGTATGCCGGCGATGGCCGCCAGAGGAAAGGCCATCGGCAGGCCCAGAACCTTGCCCGGCCAGCCGCCGGCCTGTGCCCACAGAAGATAGCGCATCAGAGGGCGAAAATGGCGCTGTGGCTGGAAAAGCCTGTCCAGAATAGCGGGTATCGTGTCGCAACGGGCCTGCAGGCGGGTGAACCCATCAGGATCTTTTCTGACAGTGCGGGAATATTCCGCCGCAGCCGCGAAAGCGGCGGCAATCGCCCCGGCCGATGTGCCGCCTATCGAGCGGAAACGGTATTGGCGTGCCAGTTCCAGAACGGCATAGGGATAAACGACGCCGGAGGTGATGCCACCCTTCATCACTATGTCGCATTCCTTCTCAGGCGCTGCAAACATGTCGGGCTTGTATTTGGGAAGCTCATTCTCAGGCATGCGTATATCCCCCGCGGCCCTTGGTCGAAAGCCGTCAAACACAATGCGAATGATAGGGAATGGGTATCACAAGTTGAGGTTATTTCGCCAGTATATTCTACTGAAAGTTAAATAATTCACTCGCAGCCTCTGCCAAAAGCTAGGCAAACTACTTGCGCATGTCTTTATGTCGACCGGAAAACCGGGAAGTAGCAGGCGGCCTGAAGGCCGCCTGTGGTTTATTGACTCAATCCGCCTTGTTGCGGCGGGCCGGGAAGAGGATGACGTCGCGGATGGACGGAGCGTTGGTGAGCAGCATGATCAGGCGGTCGACACCGATGCCGAGACCACCGGCGGGCGGCATGCCCTGGTCGATGGCGTCGAGGAATTCGTCGTCCAGCTGCTTGTCCTTTTCGCCGCGGGCGTGCGCCTGTTCCAGCTGCTCCACCATGCGGCGGCGCTGTTCTTCCGGATCGTTGAGTTCCGAGAAGGCGTTGCCCACTTCCCAGGCGTTGCAATAGCTTTCGAAACGCTCGACGAGGCGCGGCTCACCCGGCACTTCCTTGGCGAAGGGCGAGATGTCCTTCGGGAAATGCGTGACGTGGCTCGGCTGGATCAGCGTGCCTTCCACCTTCTCTTCGAAGATGAAGGCAAGGCATTCGCCCCAGGTCCAGTCCTTCTCTACGGCGAAACCGGCAGCCTTGGCGGCGGCGCGGGCCTCTTCGTCGGTCTTGATGGCAAGGAAGTCGATACCGGTTTCTTCCTTCACGGCATCAGGCATCGGCACGCGCTTGAAGGGACCCTTGAAGGAGATCGTCTGGCCCTGGAATTCAACCTCGGTCGTGCCGTGCAGGGCAATCGCCAGCGTCTCGAACAGCCGCTCCACGAGACCCATGATGTCCTCGTAGTCGGCATAGGCCCAGTAGCACTCCATCATGGTGAATTCAGGATTGTGCCTTGTGGAGACGCCTTCGTTGCGGAAGTTGCGGTTGATTTCGAAGACCTTGTCGGAAAGACCCGAAACCAGCGTGCGCTTCAGGAACAGTTCCGGCGCGATGCGCAGATACATGTCCATCTTCAGCGTGTTGTGGAAGGTCTTGAATGGATCGGCCGTTGCACCGCCATAGACGGTCTGCAGCATCGGCGTTTCCACTTCGAGGAAGCCTTCGGCCTCCATGAAGCGGCGGATGCCGGAGAGGATCTTCGAGCGTTGCAGGAAGCGAAGCTTGGATTCCTCGTTGGCGAGGATGTCGAGGTGACGTTTGCGGTAACGCAGCTCGATGTCGGAGACGCCATGCCACTTTTCCGGCATCGGCAGCAGCGACTTCGTCAGCATGGTGATTTCTTCGGCATTGATCGTCAGCTCGCCGCGCTTGGTGCGGCGCACCTTGCCGGTGACGCCGATGATATCGCCAATGTCGATCATCGGCAGCAGGTTGCGCGCCGCTTCCGGCGTCGTATCCTTGTGGGAGAAAATCTGCACCTTGCCGGAGGCGTCATGGATATCCATGAACATGCCGGAATTGCGCGAGGAATAAACGCGGCCCGCCACCGTCACCGTATCGCCGGTCTCAACGTCGGCTTCGATATCGGCATATTTTTCCGCAAGCTCGGCATTGCTCAGCGTGCGGTGGAAATGCGCCGGATAGACGTCGCCGATCTGCTCGCGCAGCAGCGCAAGTTTCTGGCGGCGCACTTCTGTCGCGTCGGAGGAAAGGGCGGTGGTTTCGGTCTTGGTGTCGGTCATGTTTTTTGCCTTAAGCGGGCTTGTTCGTTGCGGTTACCCTTTGCGCTCGGGGCTACCCCCCTCTGTCCTGCCGGACATCTCCCCCTCAAGGGGGAGATGAGATGCCGCGCCCGCCCGTTCCATGGGCAAAGTGCCAGCCGCTTGTCAATCTCCCCCCTTGAGGGGGAGATGCCCGGCAGGGCAGAGGGGGGTACCCCAAGCAGAGGGGTATATTTCAGGATGCCGGCGTGACCGCCAACACCAAATTATCAGCTTCCGCTGCCAACCATCGTGGCCACAACGGCAATCGCTACCTTCAGTCGCTGGCGAACCACGGAGCGGCCGAGAAGCGCCATACTGTCAAACAGCGGCAGCGAGCGCGATGAACCGGAGACGGCGACGAAAAGCGGCGGCGTCACGACGCGCAGCTTCTTGCCTGTGCGTTCGGCCACATCGCGCAACTCGGCTTCGATGGCTTCCACATTCCAGTCCGGCATTTTTTCGAGGTCGGCGGCAACCGTGGTGAGGATCTCGTGGATTTCCTCCGGTTTGCTTTTAAGACCCGCAAACGAAGCCGGTGTCAGGCCAACATCGCTCGACACCAGGAAGCCGGCGAGGTTCGGCAATTCGCCGAGCCTGGAAATGCGGCTCTGGGCAAGCTTGAGGCCTTCGGTCAGGCGGGCATTTTCCATCGCCCATTCCAGCGTGCGGGAAATGAATTCTTCCGGGGAAAGCTTCTCGCGCAGCCAGCGGCCGTTCAGCCAGTCCAGCTTCTGGATGTCGAAGATGGCGCCAGCCTTTGAAAGCGCTTCCGGGTCGAATTTTGCGGCGAGCTCTTCCATGGTCAAGAGCTCTTCGCCTTCGGCGATCTGGATGAAGAACAGGCCAAGGAAGTTCATCAGCGCTTCCGGCAGGTAACCGAGCGCGGAATAATAGGAGATCGAGGTCGGGTTCTTGCGCTTGGAAAGCTTCGACTTGTCGGCGTTGCGCATCAGGGAAAGATGCATGAACACCGGCTCCTGCCAGCCGAAATAACGGTAAAGCAGGATGTGCTTCGGCACCGAGGCCAGCCATTCTTCACCGCGCGCCACATGGCTGATCTTCATCAGATGGTCGTCGATGACGTTGGCCATGTGATAGGTCGGCATACCGTCGGCCTTGATCAGTACCTGCATGTCAACCGAATCCCAGGGGATCGAGACATCGCCGTACACGCCGTCGTGGAAATCGCACGAACCTTCGGTCGGGATTTTCATGCGCACGACATTGGCCTCGCCGGCGGCAACGCGAGTGGTCACTTCTTCAGCCTTCAAGTGGAGGCAAAGGCCGTCATATTTCGGCGGCTTGCCAGCAGCGCGCTGCGCTTCGCGCATCTGCTCGAGCCGCTCGGGCGTGCAGAAACAGCGGAAGGCATGGCCTTTTTCCAGAAGCTCTTCGGCGTATGGCCAGTACATCGGCTTGCGCTCGGACTGGCGATAAGGGCCGTAAGGGCCACCGACGTCAGGGCCTTCCGACCATGTCAGGCCGGTCCAGCGCAGGGCCTCCAGCACCTTCTGCTCATATTCGAGGGTCGAGCGGGTAGCGTCGGTATCCTCGATGCGCAGGATGAACTCGCCGCCGTGTTTCTTGGCGAAGAGATAGTTGAACAGCGCGATATAGGCGGTGCCGACATGCGGCTCGCCGGTGGGGGAAGGTGCGATGCGGACGCGAACGCCGGAAGTGGTCATGAAATTCACTCGTCGTGACGTGGCAGTGACATCGGGGCGGTTCACCCTGATATCACGGAGTTTTCGTTTGGATGCGGCAGGACATCATGTCGAAAGGCGAAAGGAAAGTGCCTTTTTCATATTCCCGTTCGGCTTCGGCTTAGGCCATATTCTGCCGCAGGCGTCAAGGAAATATGGAGTCCCGAAGGGTTGGCCGGTCCCGCCGCCCGGCCTCAGTTCACCGGCCAGACGTAAAGCAGCATCGGAATGCTGGCAATGACGATCATGATCGACAGCGGCAGTCCGAGGCGCGGATAATCGCTGAAACGATACCCGCCCGGGCCCATGACAAGCGTGTTGCACTGGTGGCCGATGGGGGTGAGGAAATCGCAGCCGGCGCCGATTGCCACGGCCATCAGGAAGGCCTCCGGGCGGAAACCGAGCGTGGTGGCAAAACCGGCGGCGATGGGGGCCATGACCAGCACGGTGGCGGCATTATTGAGGAAGGGCGTCACAGCCATGGCGGTGAGCAGGATCATGCCGAGCGCCGCGAAAGGCGGCAGCCCCTGCGCCGCACTGCCGAGCCAGCCCGCGATCAGTTCACTCGCCCCGCTGGTGCGAAGCGAATCGCTGACGGGAATAAGGGCGGCGAGCATGACGAGGATCGGCCCGTCGATAGATTTATAGACCTCGGCAAGCGGGATCGCGCCGACAACGATCATCAGGAAGGCGGCGGCGAAAAAGGCAACCGAAACCGGCACCAGCCCGCTGCCGGCAGCCAGCATGGCAGCGGCCAGCACGATAACGGGCAAAAGCGCGCGGCGCTGCACGCCAAGCAGGATTTCCCGCTGGGCGAGCGGCAGCAGCGAAAATTCCTGCAGCACCTGCGGCAAGTTCTTGCGGCTTCCCTGCAAAAGAATGACGTCGCCCGCCTGCAAGGTGAGGTCGGAGAGCCGCTGGCTGACACGCTGGCCGCGGCGGCTGACGGCGATCAGATTGACGCCACGCGTGTAGGACAGGGAAAGCTCACGCGCGGAAATGCCTGACAGCACCGATTCATTGCTGATCACTGCTTCCATGGAAATGAGATCGACGGTTTTCTGGCCATTCTCCATCAGCGGCTTGCCGGATAAAAGCAGCTTCGCCTGAGAGACGATGCGGTCCAGTCCCTCCGGGCTGCCTTCGAGCAGAACGGTGTCGCCCGGTTTCAGCTTGACGTCGGGGAAGGGGGAGATGCGTCGCGGCCCGCGCAGGATGGTGCTGGCGATCACGTCGCCATCGGCCTGTTTCAAGAGTTCGCGCAACGGCCTGTCGGCAAAGGTGCTGTCGGCCGGCAGCGTTGCCTCCGCCGTATAGGCCGACTGATCGAGAGCATCCTCCACGGATGCCTGCTGGCGGTTGCGCACAGGCAGCAGGCGGTAACCGAAGGTCAGGAAGATGATGCCGATCACCGTCAGGCCCGCGCCGACGGGGGTAAAGTCGAACATGGAAAAGCTCTGCCCGGTCATTTCCTCGCGCAGCCGCGAGACGACGATATTGGGCGAGGTGCCGATCTGCGTCATCAGCCCGCCCAAGAGCGCGGCAAAGGCCATCGGCATCAGATAATAGGAAACGGGGCTGCCGGACTTGCGGGCAAACTGGAAGGCGACCGGCATCATGATGGCGAGCGCGCCGATATTCTTGATGAAGGCCGACATGATGGCGACGACGATCATCAGAAAGGCCAGCTGCAGGCTCTTGGAATGCATTTCCGGGAAATATTTCTTGATCGTCATATCGACGACGCCCGACCGCGCCACGGCCGAACTGACGATCAGCGCACTGGCCACGATGATGACGATATCGTCGGAAAAGCCGGAGAAAGCCTTGTTAAAGGGCACGACACCAAGCGTTACCGCCACCAGCAATGCGCTGCAGGCGATGACATCGTAACGGAACCTGTCCCAGATGAACGCGACCATCATGCCGGCGATCACGACGAAAGCGAGGATCTGGTCTGTCGTCATGCTTGCTTATGCTTTCGAATGAGAGGCACCGGGGGAGGGCTCTATCGGTGATGATATCGAAGAACGCGAGGCGGGGTGAAGCGGTTCCGGGCCGGAGTTGGGATTCGCCGTGTTCTCCGTCATACCGGCCTTGAGCCGGTATCCAGCCGACGCGCGTCTGCGCGGCGGGAAGAGTCTTTCCAGCCCAAAGACTTGGGCTGGCTGGATGCCGGATCGGGTCCGGCATGACGGAAGGAATGCGGTCAATGCGTCTCGCCCGCGCGCGCCTTCTTGCGGCGACGCGCATTGCGCGCCAGCATGTTGAGCAGCTCCACCAGCGCCGAAAAGGCCATGGCGGCATAGACGTAGCCCTTGGGCACATGGAAACCCATGCCTTCGGCGATCAGCGTCGTGCCGATCATCATCAGGAAGGCGAGTGCCAGCATGACGATGGTCGGATTGCGCTCAATGAAGTTGGCAAGCGGGGTTGCGGCAAGCAGCATCACGGCAACGGCGACGATGACGGCGACGATCATGATCGGCAGGTGCGGGGTCATGCCGACGGCGGTGATGATGCTGTCCACCGAGAAAACGAGGTCGAGCAGCAGGATTTGGCCGATGGCGGCGCCGAAATTCATCGCGGCCGGGCCGCCCACCATGTCTTCCTTGTGGTCTTCCGGGTCGACATTGTGGTGGATTTCCTTGGTGGCCTTCCACATCAGGAAGAGACCGCCGGCGATGAGGATCATGTCCTTCCACGAGAAGGCATGGCCGAAGATTTCAAAGACCGGCGTGGTGAGCTGCACGATCCACGCCACGGTGCCGAGCAGGCCGAGGCGCATGATGAGCGCAAGTCCGATGCCGATCTTGCGGGCTTTTTCGCGTTGTTCCGGTGGCAGCTTGTTGGTGAGGATGGAGATGAAGATCAGGTTGTCGATGCCGAGCACGACCTCCATGACGATCAGGGTGACGAGCGCCACCCAGGCAGCGGGGTCGGACAGGAGAGGGAGAACGGACTCCATCAGGGGATTTTTCCTTTCAGCAACAAGGCCACCCGAATATTCGGTGGGTGGAATTTATAGCGCAATACGCGAGAAACAAGGAGATGGCTCCTGTGTTTGGCAAGATTTCATCGAAATTTCGCGCAAGCCGCGTATCGGGCGTCATTCCGTTGCCGGCCCGTTGCCACTCAGGCCGCCCGTTGCTGAATGATCTCAGTCCCTGTCGGTTCCGTAAGCCGCCATGAATACATTGATGGCGCTGCCGATCACCCGGTCCAGTTCCTCTTCGGGAACCGGGCCTTCCAGCTCGCCGAACAGCCGCAGCTTGAAGAAGGTGCCGGTGGAAAGTTCGATATATTGCCGGGCAGCCAGCTCAGGATCATCTACCTTCAGATGGCCGATCTCGACCTGATGTTCGATGAAATCCAGGAGCACGGTGCGCACATTGTTCGGCGCGGAGAGGAAAAAACGCTGCGCCAGTTTCGGCATGCGATCGATGACGCCGATCACCGAACGCATGGCGGGGATCATGTCGGAACAGATCATCTTGTTGGCAAAGGCCTTGCCGAATTGTTCAAGCCCTTCGCGCACCTCCTCGGTGCCCTCGAGAATATGGCGCATGGAGGTGGCGAATTCGTTGCGGTGATGGTCGACCAGGGCGACGAACAGATCCTCCTTGTTGGAGAAATAGACGTAGATCGTGCCCTTGGAAACGCCGGCTTCGCGCGTGATGTCGTTCATGCTGGCCGCGTCGAAGCCCTTGCGTTTGAACACACGCCAGGCGCCCGCCAGAATCTGATCGCGTTTGGCGGGGTCTTCACCCGCCGCAAAACGCCCGGCGGTGTTACCCGGACAGCCCGTTTCCGTTTCCGTCTCCATATCCCTGTCTTCACCTGCCATCACTGATGCCCCTTAGCATCGTAATGACGTAAAAAAAATTAACCGAACGTCGAACCAATCGGTTCGATAACACTTGATATGTGTCAGGAAAGAGCTTATGTCAATCGAACCGAACGGTTCAGTTCGAAAAATTTTTCTTCAATCTATCACGGTAATCTCTCATGTCGGCCCAGAAGAATAGCGCGGTTCGCGCCGCCAACGATGCGGAAGAGGTGGATGTTTCCGCCAAGGCCGAGACCTCTCCCGCAAAGCCGGTTGAGGCTCCGCCACAGCAGCCGCCCCAAACCGTTGCAGCACCGAAGGCCAAGAAGCGTTCGCCGCTTCTGCCGATCTTCGCCCTTGCCATTCTGGCCGGTGCCGGCTGGTATGGTTACAACTGGTGGATCGACGGCCGCTTCATGGTGTCGACGGATGACGCCTATATAGAAGGTGATATCGCGGTCATCGCGCCGAAGGTCTCCGGTTACGTCGCCAAGGTTAACGTTGTCGAGAACCAGGAAGTCAAGGCGGGCGACCCGATGGTAACGCTTGACGATGGCGATTATCGCATCGCGCTTGATCAGGCCGAAGCCCAGATTCGCACCGAGGAACTGTCGCTGAAGCGCATCGATGCGCAGATCATCGGCGGCGAGGCCGCGCAGGAACAGGCCGTTGCCCAGAAGGGCGCGCTGGACGCCGCGCTTCGCGGCGCCGAAATCACCCAGAAGCGCGCCAGCGAGTTGCAGGCCAAGGACGTCGGCACGGTTGCCGCTTCCGACAATGCGCAGGTCGCGCTTGACCAGGCCAGGGCAAATGTCGTGGCCGGTGATGCCGCCATCGCCTCGGCCAAGGCCAATGTCGAACTTCTGCGCGCCCAGCGCGAGGAAGCCGAAAGCACCATCCGCTCGCTGGAGCTTTCGCGTGACAAGGCCGCCCGCGATCTGTCCTTCACGGTTCTGAAAGCGCCCTATGACGGCGTCATCGGCAATCTGGCGGTGCAGAACGGCGATCTGGTGTCCGTCGGCAAGCGTCTGGCTTCGCTGGTGCCGATGAACGAGCTTTATATCGACGCCAATTTCAAGGAAACGCAGCTTGCCCGCGTCGTGCCCGGTTCGAAGGTGCGCGTGCATGTCGACGCCTTTGACGATGCGACGATCGAAGGCACTGTGCAGTCGATCTCGCCCGGTTCGGGTTCGGTCTTCTCGATGCTGCCGCCGGAAAATGCCACGGGCAACTTCACCAAGGTCATCCAGCGTGTGCCTGTTCGTATCGTCTTCTCTAAGGAAGACCTTGCAAAGCACAATCTGCGCGCAGGCCTGAGCGTCGTGGTCGATGTCGATACCCGCACGGCGCCGGAAACCACCAGAACGGCGCAAGCCAACCCGGAAGCCAAGTAAGACGCGTCTTTGACGCACCGTTGAGGGCAAGATCATGGCGGCTACGGTTGTCGGTACGGGCGGGGCGTCCATCCCCGCCGATCCCCCGATGGACAGGCGCAGGCTCATCGCGTTCTTCGCGATGGTCTTCGGCATGTTCATGTCCATTCTCGACATTCAGATCGTCTCCGCCTCGCTGGCGGAAATCCAGGCCGGCCTTGGTGCCGGCTCGGATGAAATCGCCTGGGTGCAAACCTCTTATCTGATCGCGGAAGTGATCATGATCCCGCTCTCGGGCACGCTGGCGCGTATTCTGTCCACGCGCGTACTCTTCGCCACCTGTGCTGCGGGCTTCACCATATCGAGCGCGCTCTGCGCCACTGCCACCAATATCGACCAGATGATCGTCTATCGCGCGATCCAGGGCTTTATCGGCGGCGGCATGATCCCTTCGGTGTTTGCGGCGGCCTTTACGATCTTCCCGCCGTCGAAGCGCTCGGTCGTCTCGCCGATCATCGGTCTGGTCGCCACGCTTGCGCCGACCATCGGCCCGACGGTTGGTGGTTATCTCTCCAATGCCTTTTCCTGGCACTGGCTGTTCCTCGTCAACATCATTCCCGGCATCATCGTCACCATCCTCACCTGGAGCCTGATCGATTTCGATAAGCCGGAAAAGTCGCTCTGGAAGAAGTTCGACTGGTGGGGGCTTATCTCCATGGCCGTCTTCCTCGGCTCGCTGGAATATGTGCTGGAAGAGGGCAACAACAAGGACTGGTTCAACGACGAACATATCGTCCTCGGTTCGGTGGCCATGGTCATCGGTGCAGTGGTGTTCTTCTGGCGTGCCTTCAAGGTGGAATTCCCTGTCGTGGATATCCGCGCCTTTGCGGACCGCAACTTCTCCATCGGCTCGCTGTTTTCCTTCGTTATGGGCATCGGGCTTTACGGGCTGACCTATCTCTACCCGCTCTATCTCGGCCGGGTCAGGGGTTACGATGCGCTGATGATCGGCGAGACGATGTTCGTGTCCGGTCTTGCCATGTTCTTCACCGCGCCGATTGCCGGCAAGGTCTCCACCAAGCTCGATCCGCGGGCGATGATGGCCATCGGCTTCATCAGCTTCGGCTGCGGCACATGGATCATGACGCATGTGACGACAGACTGGGATTTCTACGAGCTGCTGATCCCGCAGATCCTGCGCGGTTTCGGCCTGATGATGTGCATGGTGCCGATCAACAACATCGCGCTCGGCACCCTGCCGCCGGCCCGTATCCGCAATGCGTCCGGCCTGTTCAACCTCACCCGTAACCTCGGCGGCGCGGTCGGCCTTGCCGTCATCAATACGCTGCTGTCGCAGCGCACGGATGACCATTATGTGCGGCTGGCCGAACATATCAGCTATTCCAACCCGAAGGCGCTGGAATGGCTGAACAGTGTGGGCGCCAACTACGATTCCTACGGGCTGGACGGCGCGTCCGTCGCGGTCAAGAAAATGGTCGGCATGGTCTCGCAGCAGGCCTGGATATTGGCCTTTGCGGATGTGTTCTTCGCGCTGACGATTTTGTTCTCCAGCCTGATCTTCATGACCGTGCTGATCCAGAAACCCAAGGCAGCGCCGCCACCAGACGCGGCGCACTGATAAAATCCCCTCCCATCCACCGCAGTGCTGGGGCCGTCGAGAATGACGGCCCCTTTTTTTGCCTTTCCTGGCAAAAGCGTGCGTGCCGAGCGCCGGAGGTTGGCAGGACAAATCCGGCTTCTTGCTGTTGATCACAATGGGCAAGCCGTGTATATCAATTCTTGAGGTACGTACCTCAAAAAACTCAGGAGCGGATGGAAACGGGGCCGGGAGGACGGTTGACCCGGGTTCAGGCCGCATGGGCGGGCAGTTCAGGGGGAGATCATGACGGCCTTGGAACGCAATTTGGAACTCAATCCAGATTTCATCATTGCGGATGAGCAGTCGCTTCGCAGCCTGTTCGAACCGACACATGCGCTGGCGATACAGAAGTGTCAGGACAGGCTTGGCGAACATGCGCAGGAATTCATAAGGCGTTCTCCTTTCCTGTGTATCGGCACCCAGAATCTGGAGGGCAAGGCCGATGTCAGCCCGCGCGGCGATCCTGCCGGATTTGTGAAGGTTCTCGACGGGCGCACGCTGGCGATCCCCGATCGGCCCGGCAATAACCGCCTCGATACGCTCAGCAACATCATCGCCAACCCCAATGTTGGGCTGCTGTTCATCGTGCCGGGTTTTGATGACACATTGCGCGTGAACGGGCGTGCGACGCTGAGTACGGATCCCGAACTGCTGAAGCTCATGAGCGTTGCGGATCGCCTTCCAAAACTTGCCATCGTCGTCAGGGTGGGTGAGGTTTTCATGCATTGCGCCAAGGCGTTCAGGCGTTCCCACCTTTGGGATCCCGCGCATTTCCAGTCCCGCTCGGAAATGCCCTCGCTCATCAAGATCATTCTGGACGAAACGACGGGTGCCCCGACGAATGGGGATGACATGCGCAAGATGGACGAGCAGCTGGAGCAGGACTACCGGCGCACCCTCTATTAGCCGCAGTTCCATTTGATGAAATATGAGGTACGTACATCATTTTTCGATTTACGGCGGCGGCAAAGCTGGATATGCAAGGGGGAGGGAGGAGCCATGAAGCCGACAGTTCACGATATCGCCGAGCGCGCGGGCGTTAGTCTTGCCACCATCGACCGGGTGCTGAACATGCGCCCCGGCGTCCATGCCGCAACGCGTGCGCGGGTGGAAACGGCCATTGCCGAGCTTGGTTATGTGCGCGATATCGCCGCCGCCAATCTGGCCAAGGGCCGAAACTACTCCATGATCTTCATCCTGCCTGGCAATGACAATTCCTTCATGGCGACATTGCGCGCCGAGGTGCGGGCTGCGGCCAGCCGCTCCCATCTGGAGCGCACGGCCATCCGTGTGATCGAAGTGCCGCCTTTTAATGCCGCGGCGCTGACCGAGGCTCTTGACGTTGCGCGGCGGGAAAAACCATCCGGCGTCGCCTTCGTCGCCACAGATTCCGAAGATGTGGCCGAAGCCGCCGACCGGCTGGCGGAAGATGGCATCGCCACGGTGACGCTGGTCTCCGACCTTTCCGACTCGCGGCGCGATCATTATGCCGGTGTGGACAACGTCGCGGCCGGGCGCACGGCGGCGAGCCTGATGGGGCGTTTCCTCTCCGGGCGCGGCGGCGATGTCGCGGTTGTTGCCGGCTCCATGCTGGTACGTGACCATCGCGAGCGTCTGGAAGGATTTCGCGCCGTCATCGAAACCGAATTTCCGCAGGTGCGGCTGCTGCCGGTGCTGGAGGGCAGGGACGATCCGCTCACCGTCGAGGCGCTGGTGCGCGATGCTCTGGGCAATGATGCCCTCTCCGGCATCTACAGTCTCGGCGCCGGTAATCGCGGTCTCATCCGCGCACTTGGGGCCGCAGATGGCGAAAGAGCGCTTTCGGTCATCGCCCATGAACTGACGGAAAACACCGCCAATGCGCTGAGGGAAGGGCTGCTCGATGCCGTGCTCAACCAGGATGCCGGCCACGAAGTGCGCAGCGCCATCCGCGTGTTGAAGGCGCGCGCCGATGGCCTGCCCGTCATCGCCGCGCAGGAACGTATTCGTATCGACATCTTCCTCAGGGACAATCTTCCCTGAGCAAACAGGCTGGAAGTGGCGCACGGAGCGCCGGAATGGAGAAATACATGTATCTCGGTCTCGATCTTGGCACGTCAGGCGTCAAAGCCCTGCTCATGGACGGCGATCAGAAGATCGTCGGCTCGGCCAACGGCTCGCTTGATGTTTCGCGCCCGCATCACGGCTGGTCCGAACAGGACCCGGCGGACTGGATTGCCGCGACGAAAAATGCCGTTGCCGGCCTGAAGCAGAAGTTTGCGAAAGAGCTTGCCGCCGTGAAAGGCATCGGCCTTTCCGGCCAGATGCATGGCGCGACGCTTGTGGATGCCGAAGGCAAGGTGCTGCGCCCCTGCATCCTGTGGAACGACACGCGCTCCCATGCCGAAGCCGCCGCGCTCGATGCCGATCCGCGTTTCCGCAAGATCACAGGCAATATCGTCTTCCCCGGCTTTACCGCGCCGAAGCTTGCCTGGGTGGCGAAGAACGAACCCGAGATCTTCGCAAAAGTCGCCAAGGTGCTGTTGCCGAAGGATTATCTGCGGCTGTGGCTGACCGGCGACTATATCTCGGAAATGTCGGATTCCGCCGGCACCTCCTGGCTCGATACCGGCGCGCGCAAATGGTCCCCCGAGCTGCTTGCCGCCACCGGGCTCGATGAAAAACACATGCCGTCGCTGGTGGAAGGCACGGATGAGGCGGGCGTTCTGCGCACTGAGCTGGCTTCCGAATGGGGCATTTCCGGCCGGGCTGTCGTCGCCGGTGGTGCGGGCGATAATGCGGCGTCGGCCTGCGGCATGGGCACGGTCAAGGAAGGCCATGCCTTTGTGTCGCTCGGCACATCGGGCGTGCTCTTCGCCGCCAACGCCACCTATCTGCCGAAGCCGGAAAGCGCAGTCCACGCTTTCTGCCACGCGCTGCCCAACACCTGGCACCAGATGGGCGTCATCCTTTCCGCCACGGATGCTCTAAACTGGTATTCGCGCCTCACAGGCCAGTCCGCTGCCGATCTGACCGGTGAACTCGGCGAGACGCTTCTGGCCCCCTCCGGCGTCACTTTCGCGCCCTATCTTTCCGGCGAGCGCACCCCGCATAATGACGCGGCCATTCGCGGCTCCTTCATCGGCCTGTCCCATGAAAGCGACCGCAAGGCGCTGACCCAGGCCGTGCTGGAAGGCGTTACCTTTGCCATCAGGGATAATCTCGAAGCGCTGAAATCCGCTGGCACCTCGATTTCCCGCGTCACCGCCATCGGTGGCGGCTCGCGCTCGGCCTATTGGCTGGCGTCGATTGCCACCTCGCTTGGCGTGCCGGTGGATATTCCCGCCGAGGGCGATTTCGGCGCGGCCTTCGGTGCGGCGCGTCTCGGCCTGATTGCGGCGACCGGGGCTGATCCGGTGGCGGTTTGCTCGCAACCGGAAACGGCGCGGACGATCGAGCCGGTGGCTGCGCTTGGCGATGCTTATGAAGAGGCGTATCGGCGGTATCACGCGGTTTATCCGGCTATTCGGGCGCTTTCGCGGTGAGACGCGGAGTGTGGGGCTTACCCCCCTCTGTCCTGCCGGACATCTCCCCCTCAAGGGGGGAGATCGACAAGCGGCTACTTCCCGCCCTCATGCGAGGCTGAGTATGGAGCGATATATAGCGTCCTGCTGATCTCCCCCCTTGAGGGGGAGATGCCCGGCAGGGCAGAGGGGGGTGAACCACACCCTCCAACCTTGAAATTTTCAAACACGATTTAAACCCACCAAGGAGGAACCACCCAATGACGACAGGCTTCTTCGGCGATATTGCCAAGATCAAATATGAAGGCCCCGACAGCACCAATCCGCTGGCCTTCCGCCATTACAATCCCGACGAGATCGTCGCCGGCAAGCGCATGGAAGATCACCTGCGTTTTGCGGTTGCCTATTGGCACACCTTCACCTGGCCGGGCGGTGATCCCTTTGGCGGCCAGACCTTTGAGCGCCCGTGGTTTGAAGACACGATGCAGGCTGCCAAGCTGAAGGCAGACGTGGCCTTTGAATTCTTCTCGCTGCTCGGTTCGCCGTTTTATTGCTTCCATGACGCCGATGTGCGCCCGGAAGGCAAAAACTTCGCCGAGAACACCAAGAACCTCAACGAGATCGTTGATTATTTTGCCCAGAAGCAGGCCGATACCGGCGTGAAGCTGCTGTGGGGCACGGCCAACCTCTTCTCCAACCGCCGCTTCATGTCGGGTGCCGCGACCAATCCGGACCCGGATGTCTTCGCCTTCTCCGCCGCGACCGTGAAGACCTGCATGGACGCCACCAAGACGCTCGGCGGCGCGAACTATGTTCTGTGGGGTGGTCGTGAGGGCTACGAAACCCTGCTCAACACCGATCTTTCCCGCGAGCTGGATCAGCTCGGCCGCTTCCTCAATCTGGTGGTGGAGTACAAATACAAGATCGGTTTTGAAGGCACGATCCTGATCGAGCCGAAGCCGCAGGAGCCGACCAAGCACCAGTATGACTACGACGTCGCCACCGTTTATGCCTTCCTGCAGAAGAACGGGCTGGAAAAGGAAGTGAAGGTCAATATCGAGCAGGGCCACGCCATCCTGGCCGGCCATTCCTTCGAGCATGAATTGGCCATGGCCAATGCCTTCGGCATTTTCGGCTCCATCGACATGAACCGCAACGATTACCAGTCCGGCTGGGATACCGACCAGTTCCCCAACAATGTGCCGGAAATGGCGCTCGCCTATTACCATGTCCTCGCCGGCGGCGGTTTCAAGAATGGCGGCACCAACTTCGATTCCAAGCTGCGTCGCCAGTCGCTCGATCCGCAGGACCTGCTGATCGGCCATATTGGCGGCATGGATTGCTGCGCCCGTGGCCTGAAGGCGGCGGCGAAGATGGTCGAGGACGGCGCGCTGTCCAAGCCGCTTTCCGAGCGTTACGCCAAGTGGGATTCCGCCGAAGCGCAGAAGATGCTGCGCGGCGAGTTGAAGCTCGAGGAGATCGCAGCGCTGGTCGAGCGCGACGATATCAATCCGCAGCCGAAGTCCGGTCGTCAGGAATATCTCGAAAACGTGGTCAATCGTTACGTTTGACGTGATTGTCGGGGTGACGGCAACGTCACCCCCTCATCGCCTCGCTGCGCTCCGGCACTTCTCCCCGGCGGGGAGAAGAACAAGTTTCCTGCTCCTTGCCACATGCGGGGGTACGGCATATTTCTTCTCCCCGCCGGGGAGAAGGTGGCCCGAAGGGCCGGATGAGGGGGCCTGTTCGCTATCTGCTCCCGAAGGTGAGCACAATTCCGCGCCACCCCTCCTTCCTTTTCAGTCACTTCCCGAAAAATACGTCCCCACTCATCCCCATCAGCTCATTTGGCCGCATCATTCCTCCCGCAACCGGAACGGAAGGGCGATACGCGCGGCGCCTTTTGCGAACCGGCTGCCGGCATCGACAAGCATGGTTCTGGCAAACCGTGTTTCGGAGAGGCATCCCGCACGGCCAGAGGCGGGAAGGGCTGATCGGATAGATGTCGTGAAAAGACTGTAAGCGAGAGGCCGTGATGATGGTCTCTATGATGCGGCCCGGTGAATGCAAATGTTTCCACCACTTCCCATCCACCCGCATTCGCCGGGCCTGCCTCTTGCGCCGCCGGCCAATTGCCGCGGCGGCTTTTGTGCATGCAAAGCGCTTTGGACTTGTTAACCGCACAGTCTGAAACGTTGTAGATTTCGCGGAGCCCGGCTGTACCTCGCAGACGACATGGTCTAAACCGCTGCTGATCTTTTTACGCTCGATGGATAGAAAGGCCCTCAGATGACCGATCCCCAAGCGCTTGCCGTCCGTTTCCCCGGTGATTTCCTGTTCGGCGTCGCGACCGCCTCGTTCCAGATCGAGGGTGCAACCAAGGCCGATGGCCGCAAACCCTCCATCTGGGATGCGTTCTGCAACATGCCGGGCCATGTCTTCGGGCGTCACAATGGCGATATCGCCTGCGATCATTACAATCGCTGGGAGGACGACCTCGATCTCATCAAGGAAATGGGTGTCGAAGCCTATCGTTTCTCCATCGCCTGGCCGCGCATCATTCCTGACGGTTTCGGGCCGATCAACGAAAAGGGCCTGGATTTTTACGATCGCCTCGTTGATGGCTGCAAGGCGCGCGGTATCAAGACCTATGCGACGCTTTACCATTGGGATCTGCCGCTGACCCTGATGGGTGACGGCGGCTGGGCCTCGCGCTCCACCGCCCATGCCTTCCAGCGTTACGCCAAGACCGTCATGGCCCGTCTGGGCGACCGGCTGGATGCGGTGGCGACCTTCAACGAACCCTGGTGCGCGGTCTGGCTCAGCCATCTCTACGGCATTCACGCGCCGGGCGAGCGCAACATGGAGGCAGCCCTTGCCGCCATGCACCACATCAATCTCGCCCATGGTTTCGGCGTGGAAGCCTCCCGCCATGTCGCGCCGAAAGTGCCGGTTGGGCTGGTGCTGAACGCCCATTCCGTCATCCCGGCTTCCGACAGCGAGGCCGATCTCAAGGCCGCCGAACGGGCCTTCCAGTTCCACAACGGCGCGTTTTTCGATCCGGTCTTCAAGGGCGAATATCCGGCCGAGATGATGGAAGCGCTGGGCGATCGCATGCCAGTCGTGGAGGCGGAAGACCTCGCCATCATCAGCCAGAAGCTCGACTGGTGGGGCCTCAATTATTACACGCCGATGCGCGTTGCCGACGATGCGACGCCGGGTGCGGAATTCCCCGCTACCACACCGGCTCCCGCCGTCAGCGATGTGAAGACCGATATCGGCTGGGAGGTTTGTGCGCCAGCGCTGCAGTCGCTGGTGGAGACCCTCTACAAGCGTTACGACCTGCCGGAGTGCTACATCACCGAAAACGGCGCTTGCTATAATATGGGCATCGAAAACGGCGAGGTGAATGACCAGCCGCGGCTCGATTATTACGCCGAACACCTCGGCATCGTCGCCGATCTCATCCGCGACGGTTACCCGATGCGCGGGTATTTCGCCTGGAGCCTGATGGATAATTTTGAATGGGCCGAAGGCTATCGCATGCGCTTCGGACTCGTGCATGTGGATTATGATACGCAGGTGCGCACGCTGAAGAACAGCGGGAAGTGGTACAGTGCGCTTGTCTCGGGATTTCCCAAGGGCAATCACGCTCCTGAAAATACGAAGCAGGAAAAATAATAAGTAAACAAAATCATCAGTCATGCTGATTTTTTCGTTGGTTACCCGGCGGTGCCTGCTTGCACCCGTCATCCCGTCCCCTATGTCAGGCAGGCTACGAAGGCGTAGCGTCCGTTTCTGCCGCCCAAGGGGCAGGACGGGCTGGTCCTCCCAAGGGAAAACGAACATGCTTATCGAAAAACTCAACTGGCGTTATGCCACCAAGAAAATGGACCCTTCCAAGCCGGTCGCGGAAGACAAGGTCGAGCGCATTGTCGAGGCGGCGCGGCTTGCGCCCACCTCCAGCGGCCTGCAGCCTTTCGAGGTGATCGTCGTCACGGACCCTGAAGTGCGCGCCAATATCCGCGAGATCGCCTGGAACCAGGCGCAGGTGACCGATGGTTCGCATCTGCTGGTGTTTGCGGCATGGGACAATTACACCGAAGAGCGGATCAACCACATGTTCGATCTGGTCAATGAAGAACGCGGCATCAAGAATGAAGGCTGGGAAGCCTATCGCCAGATGCTGCTCACCACCTATCCGCAGCGTGACCAGCAGGTGAATTTCGAACATGCTGCGCGTCAGGCCTATATCGGCTTCGGCATGGCCGTGGCGCAGGCCGCTTTCGAGGGTGTGGATTCCACCCCGATGGAAGGGTTCGATCCGGCCAAACTCGACGAGATTCTCGGCCTTCGTGAAAAGGGCCTGCGCTCCGTCACCATCCTGCCGCTGGGTTATCGCCAGCCGGAAGGCGACTGGCTGGTGAACCTGAAAAAGGTCCGCCGCCCGCTCGAGGAATTCACCAGCCGCGTGTGATTTTCATATCGTCGCGAAATCTTGACTGCCGCAGGGCCGCCGAGGCGGCTTTGCGGTAGATTTTTTCTCTCTTTTCAGATAATTGAAAAAACATCCCTGTTAAAAGGTGGCGTGTGCGGGCAAGTATGCGCCATCGAATTGCCGATCCCCGGCATTTCTGAGTGAAAGCCTGACGAAATGACCCGGAAAATCAGCTGTCATCGAATGTGCCCGAAGGCTGCATGAAGAGAGCGGTTCAGCACCGCAACAGGATTTTTTGAGACCCGATCCGTCACGCATTCCCAGAGTTCACAATGAGTTTTCCATCCAGTGCGGCCTCGCCCGCGCGTTCAGAACAGGCGGTCCCGGAAGGGGCGGCAAAGGAGCCGATGGTCACGTTTGAAGGCGTGACCAAGACCTTTGGCGGTGCCGACGGCAAGCCGGGCTTCGCAGCCCTTGCCGGTATCGACTACACCGTGCCGAAAGGCTCCATCACCGGCATCATCGGCCGCTCAGGGGCGGGCAAGTCTACGCTCATTCGCCTCGCCAACGGCCTTGAAAAGCCCTCGACCGGCCGTGTGGTCGTCGATGGCGTCGATGTTGCAGCACTCGATGAAAAGAGCCTGCGCACGCTGCGCCGTTCCGTCGGCATGATCTTCCAGCACTTCAACCTCTTGTCCTCACGCACCGCTTTCGACAATGTGGCGCTGCCGCTTGAAATCGCCGGCCTGGGCAAGAAGGAAATCGAGGCCCGCGTCGCGCCGCTGCTCGATCTCGTCGGGCTTTCCGACAAGGCGAAGCGGTATCCGGCGGAGCTCTCGGGTGGCCAGAAGCAGCGTGTCGGCATTGCCCGCGCACTCGCCACCCAGCCGAAGCTGCTCCTCTCCGACGAGGCGACCTCGGCGCTCGATCCGGAAACGACGCAGTCCATTCTCGAACTGCTGAAGCGCATCAATGCCGAACTCGGCCTGACCGTGCTGCTCATCACCCATGAAATGGAGGTGGTGAAGACCATCGCCTCGCAGGTGGCTGTCATCGACATGGGCCTGATCGTCGAGGAAGGCACGACCTTCGACATCTTCACCGCGCCGAAACATGAGACGACCCGCAGTCTGCTGTCGTCCTCGGTCGGTGTGAAGTTGCCGCACTGGGTCACCTCGGGCCTGAAGCCGCAGGCGGCGGAAGGTGACCGTGTTCTGGTGCGCCTTGTCTTCTTCGGCGAGACGGCGTTCCAGCCGCTTACCGCCCGGCTTGTTGCCGAAATCGGCCCAGACGTGAATATTCTCGCCGGCACCATCGAGGAAATTTCCGGCCAGCCCTTCGGCTCGCTCGTGGTCTCCTATCCTGCATCGGCTGAGGTCACGGCCCGCGCCGGCCGCTTTTATGCGGAAACCGGTCTTCACACGGAGGTGCTCGGTTATGTCGCCTGATATGATCTTCAACCTTCTCTTCAAGGGACTCTGGCAGACGCTGCACATGGTTGCGGTGGCCGGCATTGTCGGTTCGCTGATCGGCGTGCCCATGGGTGTGTTCCTCGCCACCAGCGGCAAGGGCGAACTGTTTCCAGCACCGATGACCAACCGCATCCTCGGCCTCATCGTCAATGCGGCGCGCTCCACGCCCTTCATCATTCTTGTCGTGGCGATCATTCCCTTCACCCGTCTCGTCGCCGGCACGTCGATCGGCACCAGTGCCGCCATCGTGCCGCTGACGGTTGCGACCGTGCCTTTCATCGCAAGGCTGGTGGAAGCGGCGATCCGCGAGGTGGACAAGGGCCTGATCGAGGCCGCCCGCGCCATGGGCGCAACACCGTTGCAGATCGTCACCAAGGTGCTGCTCGCAGAAGCCAAGCCCGGCATCACGCTGGCGCTGACGCTCACGCTGGTCAGCCTCATCGGTTATTCGGCCATGGTCGGCGCTGTCGGCGGCGGCGGGCTGGGTGACCTAGGTATTCGTTACGGTTATCAGCGCTTCATGCCTGATGTGATGCTGGCCGTGGTTCTGGTGCTGATCGTGCTGGTGCAGCTGGTGCAGAGCGCCGGCGACCGGCTGGCGCGCAGCTTCGACAAGCGGACCCGCAAGAATTAACTGCGTTTATAATAACAACCCAAGGAGACACCCATGAAGAAACTCATTCTCGCGGCTTCGCTCGCCGCTCTCTTCACCGCCGGTCAGGCGCTGGCGGAAACCATCAAGATCGGCGTCACCCCCGCCGAACACGCGCAGATCATGGAACAGGTGAAGAAGATCGCGGCTGCCAAGGGCCTCGATATCGACATCATCGAATTCTCCGACTATGTCGTGCCGAACCAGGCGCTGAATGATGGCGAGCTGCAGGCCAATTCCTTCCAGCACCAGCCTTACCTCGACAACCAGATCGCCGACCGCAAGTTCGATCTCGTCAGCGTCGGCACCACCATCACCACCCCGATGGGCGTCTATTCCAAGAAGGTGAAGAACCTTGACGAGCTGAAGGACGGCGCGACCATCGGCATTCCGAACGATCCGACCAATGGCGGCCGTGCGCTTCTGGTTCTCGCTTCCAAGGGCGTTCTCAAGGTCAAGGAAGAAGCCGGCCTGAAGGTAACGCCTGCCGACATCACCGAAAACCCGAAGAACATCCAGATCGTCGAACTTGACGCCGCCCAGCTGCCGCGTTCGCTTGACGACACCGACGCTTCGGTCATCAACACCAACTATGCAACAGCTGCGGGCCTCAACCCGAAGAAGGACGCCATCGCCATCGAAAGCGAAAAGTCTCCTTATGCAAACGTCATCGCCGTTCGTGCGCAGGACAAGGACAAGCCCTGGGTGAAGACGCTGGTGGAATCCTACCACAGCCCGGAAGTGAAGGCCTTCATTCTGGAAAAGTACAACGGCACGGTCATCCCGTCCTGGTAAGAAACTGCCGCATGGTGGAATTGAGGACCTCTCCCGTTCGCGGGGGAGGTTTTTTGTTTGGGGAAGGGCGATAACCCGTTTTCCGTGAAAAACCCCTGCCATTTCAGGGAAAGATTTTTCAGCCTCTCGCCCGGACTGTCGTTTTGTACCCGTTGTTTTTTGGGGCGGTGTTACGGGGCGGTTTAACGCCTTTTGAATGTTTCCTTCGCAAGATGATGCTTTCAAAGGGGATTTTATGCGGATTGCGCCGCGCAACATTGGGGACTATTTGCCGGTCGGGCGCAGAACCGCCGTCGGCGTCGTATTGTCTACCTTCGCGCTGGTGCTTCTCATCGTCACCGCGCTCGTCCTCTCCGCTCTCAGCCAGGTCCGCGAAAAGGCCAATCTGCTCGACAATGCCCGCTCGCGCGAGACGACGGCCGGCGCTTTGGTCACCTTCCGCGAGCAGCTTGGCGCCACGCTCAACGACTACGCCGCCTGGGACGATGCTGCCGAGTATGTCTATGCTCCTGACCGTTTCGACTGGGTGGCAAGCAATTATGGCGAGATGACGGTCAATAGCGATCTTTTCGATACGGCCGTCATTGTCGATGAGAACGGCAGCGTCCGCATGGCCTATCAGGACGGCAAGCCGGCCAAATGGGCGTATGACCGCTATTTTGCCGAGGGCCTGAAGGAGATGATCGACCGGGTGCAGGCCATGCGTCCAAGCATTACCTCGCAGGTGACCGGTTTCGTCAAAACCGAAGACGGCATCGCCGCTGCCGGTGTCGCGCTTGTGCGGCTCAAATCCGGGGCGTTGGCCACGGATGGCACTGAGCGCCGTTATCTGATCTTCGCCCGTCACCTCAAACAGGCGACGGTGGACAAGCTTGCCCGCAACTACGTCGTCGAGGGACTGGAACTTCAATATGGCGACGGACCTGCCACCAACCATGTGGATATCGTCAATCCGCTGGGGCAGGTGCTGGCGCGGCTCGTCTGGCGTTCGCATCTGCCGGGGGATGTCAGCTTTCATGAGGCGCGGCCGGTGGTCTTCACCGCGCTCGGTATTGCCGGCACGTTTTTCCTGGTGCTGCTCATCATCGGGTCGGCCACGCTCGACCGGCTGAAGGCGGATGAGGCGGCGGCGCGGGAAGAGGCGTTGCGCGACCGGCTGAGCGGGCTCGACAACCGCGCCGGGCTGTTTGCCCACCTCACCCGCATGGTCGGCAAGGCCCGCCACGACAAGACCGATATCAAGCTGCTCTATCTCGATCTCGACGGCTTCAAGGAAATCAACGATTCCTATGGCCATGCCGCCGGCGACCGGCTGATCAAGGGTGTGGCGGCGGCGCTGCGGGTGCTGGTGCCGGAAGACGCGGTGTTGGCGCGGCTCGGCGGCGATGAATTCGCCATCGCCATTCAGGGCAACGATGTCTGGTCGGAAGGCCGCAAGCTGTGTCTGGCGCTTCTCGAACTCTTCACCGAACCTTTCAGCATTGGCGAAAGGGTGGCGAGCATCGGTTGCAGCATCGGCACGTCCGTCTCACGCGCCGGCGATATCAATGGCGAGGAACTGTTGCGCCGTGCCGATATGGCCATGTACCAGGCCAAGGAGAACGGACGCGGGCGTTACGTCTCCTACGAGCTGAAGATGGATGCGCTGCGCGAAGAAAAACTGCAGCTGGAAGCGGATCTGCGCTCCGCGATCCTGAACGACGAGATACAGGTGGTTTATCAGCCGGTTGTCAGCGCCGCCACGCGCTGCATCACCGGCGTGGAGGCGCTGGCCCGCTGGCAGCGGCCGGGTTATGGTTTCGTGCCGCCGGATATTTTCATTGCCGCCGCCGAGACCAGCGGCCTGATCGACCGGCTCGGCCTGCTGGTGCTGCGCAAGGCCTGCGAGACGGCGCGGCAATGGCCGTCCATCAAGCTGTCGGTGAATATTTCCCCGGTGCAGTTCCGCAATCCGGCCTTTTCCGGTTATGTGGCGGATATTCTCGACGCGACGCAGACGCCGTCCGAAAGGCTGCGGCTGGAAATGACGGAAGGCTATTTCATCCAGCATCCGGAGCGGGCGAGTGCGGCGATCGACAAGCTGAAACAGCTCGGCCTGCACATTGCGCTTGATGATTTCGGCGCCGGTTTTGCAAGCGTCGGTTATCTGCGCCGCTTCGGTTTCGACCGCATGAAGATCGACCGTTCGCTGATCATGGCGCTCGATAGGGGCGGCAGGTCGCTGGAAATGCTGCAGGCGACCGTGGCGCTGGCGAAATCGCTCGATATTCCGGTGACGGCCGAAGGCGTCGAGACGGAAGAGCAGGCGGCCATCCTGCATCTGTGCGGCTGTGATGAATTGCAGGGTTACCTGTTCTCGAAGCCGGTCGCTGCAGACGAAATAACAGCCATGCTGGATGGGCAGGATGCACCGCTATTCGCTCTTCGGGCGGGGGCGTGAGGCTGATTACTTCCACCGATTCTTGATCACCTAAGGGTGCGGTCCATTTCTTCTCCCCGCCGGGGAGAAGGTGGCCCGAAGGGTCGGATGAGGGGGCTAGGTTGCCGGATTTCGGAAAGCTTGCCTCCTCATCCCGCTGCCGCGGACTTCTCCCCGGCGGGGAGAAGAAATATGCGGCACCCGCTCGATCCAAATGCAAATGCAGTCCGATAGCCGAGCCGGCTTACCGCCCCAGATGCCGCTCGCCGCGCGTCTTTGCCAGTTCGATCTGCTGCTGCCGGTCGCGGAACCGCTGGCGGTCTTCTTCGCTGCGTTCGTCGTAACAGCTCGGGCAGGACACGCCTTCTTCGAATTTGGGTGACAGGCGCACTTCCGGCGTGATCGGGTTGCGGCAGGCGTGGCAGAGCTGGTGGTCGCCTTCGGCAAGGCCGTGCACCACGGAGACGCGCTCGTCGAACACGAAACAGGCGCCTTTCCAGAGGCTCTCTTCTTCCGGCACCTCTTCCAGATATTTCAGGATGCCGCCCTTGAGGTGATAGACCTCGTCGAAACCCTGTTCCTTCATGAAGGCGGTGGCCTTTTCGCAGCGGATGCCGCCGGTGCAATACATGGCGATCTTCGGCTTGTTGTGCAGGCCGGGATTGTTCTTCACCCAGTCGGGAAACTCGCGGAAGGTTTTCGTCTGCGGATCGAGCGCGCCCTTGAAGACGCCGATGGCGGTCTCGTAATCATTGCGGGTATCAATGACGATGGTATCCGGATCGGAAATCAGCGCGTTCCAGTCTCGCGGATCGACATAGGTGCCGACGATGCGGTTCGGATCGATGTCCGGCACGCCCATGGTGACGATCTCTTTCTTGAGCTTCACCTTCAGGCGCACGAAAGGCATGTGCGAAGCACGGCTTTCCTTGTGCTCCAGTCCGGCAAATTCCGGCTGGGCGCGCAGGAAGGAAAGCACCGCCTGAACGCCCGCATCCGGCCCGGCAATCGTGCCGTTGATGCCTTCGGCGGCGAGCAGCAGCGTGCCCTTCACGCCGTTCTTCTGGCAGAGTTCGAACAGCTGCTCGCGCAGGCTCTCGAACCGCGGCAGGCGGGCGAAATGATAAAGCGCGGCCACAAGGAAATCACCAGAGACTTCCGGGCGGGGGAGAATGGTCGTGTCGGTCATGGGCGCTGAAATACAGCGACGGCGGGCGCAAAGCAATATTTATCAGCGGATAGCGCTATTTTGAAAATCGTCAAATATCCGACGGAAAGAGACAAATGGGGTGCGGTTCGTGCGTCAACTGCGACATTGATGAGGAAGCAAGACCTCTCTTCCGTCATCCTTGGGCCTGTCCCAAGGATCTAATCACGTCCAACTCAATCGAGACGTGGCAGATCCTCGGGACAAGCCCGAGGATGACGTCTGCGATGGTGGGACCGTTTCCCGCCTGTCAGCCTACTTCGCCGCCTGCCGCCACAGCAGGCCGACGATGCGGCTTTCCGTGCGGGCGGATTCGGAAAACACCTCGTCGGCCAGTTCAAGGCCTTCGGCACGCAGCGCCTGCTGCCGTTCGATGATTGCAGCAAGCAGCAGTGCCAGCCGTTCGCCATTTCCGAAACGCTCCGGTTCCCGGTCGGCGACGGCGGCGAGCACGGAGAGATCATGCTCGTGGCCGAGAATATCGACCAGCCGCTTGGTGTCGGCGCGCTTGGCGCGCATGGCAGACGGCCAGAGGCGGCGCATCAGGCCAAGATGCATCCAGTAGGTCTGGCCCGCCTTGCGCAATTCGTGGAAATGTTCGACATCCGCCTGCTCGCGACAACAGGAGAGCGCCTTGCGCGCTTTGACCCTCTGTTTCGCCCAGCCGGTCCTCACCAGTCTTGCGGTCTTGTTCAGGTCATCAGGCAGGGAAAGGTCCTCCAGCCTTTCGCGTCCTGTTTCGCAGCCGGTGATGGCCGCCGCAATCGCCTCATCGAGACCGGCTTCGTGGTCAAGGGCATCGTCGCGGCGTTCGCGCAGCATCACGGTGACGGACCGCAATGCCTCGCCCTGCGTGTCGGAGAGCGCAAAGGCCTCGAGATATTCCGCGGTTTCCACGAGCGCCGTTGCATCGCGCGCAAAGGCGAGCGAGCGGGCGATATCGCGGAAGCGGGCATTTTCCTCGCGGGCGAAATCGGGCGTTACCCTGCGGATCAGGCGGTAGAGCGCCCGCAACCGCTTGAAGCGCTTGCGGGCTTCGTGCACGGCCTCATGCGATCCCGATGGCTGGTCGCGCAGGATGGTAATCGCATCGCCGATCAATTCTCGCCCAGCCCGGCGGATTTCATCGCCGAAAGGCTTTTTCGGATCAATTCTGAAGGGCATCCGACAGGTCTCCGTTCGGACAGTCCATGGCAAGCGACTGGTTGGAGAAGCGCTTGTCTCCCGTTACTTCCCTGCCCAGCCAGGACGGCAGATCGGGATTGGCATTCTCGTCATTCATCTCGACTTCGGCCACGACCAGCCCGCGATATTGTCCTTCGAAAACATCCACCTCCCAGGTGAAGCCGCCATGGTCCACCGTGTGGCGCGTCTTCTCGATCACCACGCCCGGTGCGCTCGCCATCAGCTCTTCCGCGTCTTTGAGGGGAATGGAATATTCATATTCATCGCGGACAAGCGCGCTTGCGCCGATCTTGATGGTCAGTGTGGCATCACGCCCGTCGACGATCCTGACCCGGACCGAGCGATTTTCCAGCGAGGCGACATATGCCTGCCGAAAAGCCATGCTATATGTCACCTCATCGCGCCATTCACCACCTGCAACAAGAAACTTCCGTTCGATTTCCTTGGCCATGCTGTCTCCGCAAACTGGGGGGCCAGATTATCGCAAGAGAGCTTCATGAAGAAGCGAATTGATTGAAGTATCTGGATAAAAAATGGCCCCGCCATGCCTCGACATCAAAGCCGGGGCAGGCTAATCGGTAAACGGGATTTCAATCGTTTCAATCGCGCAAGGAGGCTCGTCTTGGCCCAGGATTCCGAAAAACTTCTCTCCATCCTCAAACTGCAGCCGGTCGTGCCGGTGCTGATCGTGGATGATGCCGCTTCCGCCGTTCCCCTGGCGCGCGCTTTGGTCGCAGGCGGCCTGAAGGCAATCGAGATCACCATGCGCACGCCGGCGGCACTCGATGCCATCCGTGCGGTTGCTGCGGAAGTGGAAGGCGCCCATGTCGGCGCCGGCACCATCCTGAACGCTAAGGATTTCGAAGCGGCGGCTGAAGCGGGCTCCACCTTCATCGTCAGCCCCGGCATCAACAAGAGCGTGCTGGAAGCTGCGCGCGGTTCCAAGGTGCCGCTGCTTCCCGGTGCTGCCACCGCCAGTGAAGTCATGGCGCTGCGCGACGAAGGCTACAAGGTGCTGAAGTTCTTCCCGGCCGAACAGGCCGGTGGCGCGCCTTACCTCAAGGCGCTGTCTTCGCCGCTTGCCGGCACGGTATTCTGCCCGACCGGCAGCGTGTCGCTGAAGAATGCCAATGACTACCTGTCCCTGCCGAACGTCGTCTGCGTCGGCGGCTCCTGGGTTGCCCCGCGCGAACTGGTGGCGACCGGCGACTGGGCGGGCATTACCAAGCTTGCCGCCGAAGCGGCTGCTCTGCGCGGCTGATTTTGCGTAACTGATGTGCGTTCTGTCAAACCCGTTCACGAAGGCGTGAGCGGGTTTGACATTTGTATTCGGCCCACGGCTTCCTATCTCCCCTGTAGATTTGACCTCTACAGGAGATTTTGATGTTCGACGCCAAGAAGCTTCTTGAACAATTCCTCGGCTCTCAGGTGCCGGGCCTTTCGGGAAGCGTCCGTGACAGAGCCGGGCAGGCCGCCGATATCGCCAAGAATAATCCCCTGAAGGCCGGTGCCCTTGCCGCTGCCATTCTCGGTACCAAGACCGGCCGCAAGCTTGCCGGCAATGTCGCCACCATCGGCGGTGTCGCCGCCATCGCCGGCCTCGGTTATCTCGCCTACAAGAATTACAAGTCCGGACAGGCCCCGGAAGCCGCGCCGAAACCCGAACCGGAGCTTCTTGCCCCGCCGGCCGATTCCGCCTTCCACCCGCAATCTCCGGCCCTTTCCAATGATTTTGCGCTGAAACTCATCCAGGCGATGATCGCCGCCGCCAAGGCCGATGGTCATATCGATGAGAAGGAGCGCGCCAATATCATGGACAAGGTGCAGATCTCCGGTCTCGACACGGAAGCCGAGCGGTTCCTGGAAAAGGAACTCGCCGATCCGCTCGATATCGATGCGCTGGTGGCTGCTGCCCGGACGGAAGAGCAGAAGGTGGAGCTTTATACGGCCTCAAGGCTTGCAATCGAGGCGGATACGCGTGCGGAGCGGGGGTATCTCGACCTTCTTGCCGGGCGTCTGGGGCTGCCGGATGCGCTGGTGGATCATATCGAGGCGACCGTGGTGGCGGCGAAGGTGTAAGTCGGAGTTTGGGGTTCACCCCCCTCTGCCCGGCAGGTAACGCTCGCTCACTCGCAACGTTGAGGATGGCCGAGAGGCCGCCTCAGGTCGATCTCCCCCCTTGAGGGGGAGATGCCCGGCAGGGCAGAGGGGGGTGAGCGCCACCCACCAAGAACGCCGTATCCACTGTTGTCATCCCGCCCCGCTTGCCCTAATCCTTCTCCCAGCAAATGGGGAAGAGAATGCGCGATCTGAGTGATTTCAAAGGATGTCCGGCGCCCAAGCCGGTGGTGCTGAAGGGCCGTTACGTAACCGCCGAGCCGTTCGATCGCGAAAAACATCTCGAAAAGCTCTGGACAGCACTTGGCGGCGAGGGCGTGAATGCGCTGCTCAAATATTTCCCGCAAAGCGCCTTTCCCGATGCCGATGCCTTTGGTGACTGGCTCATCGGCGCAGGCGAAAAGCTCAACTGGGTCACGCTGGTCTTTGTCGAAAATGCCACCGGCGACGTCGTCGGCATGGCGAGCTACATGCGGCCCGATCCCGCCAATGGTGTGGTCGAGGTCGGTTCTGTCGCCCATGGGTCGAAGATGAAGCGCTCGCCGCTTGCGACAGAAGCCCATTACCTGATGGCGAAACATGTGTTCGAGGAGCTGGGGTATCGCCGTTACGAGTGGAAATGCCACAATGAAAACGAGCCTTCCAAGATCACCGCGAAACGGTATGGCTTCACCTTCGAGGGCGTTTTCCGCCAGCACATGATCTCCAAGGGGCAGAACCGGGACACGGCGTGGTTCTCGATGATCGACGGTGAATGGCCGCTGATCGGCAAGGCCTTCGAAGCCTGGCTTTCGCCTGACAATTTTGCCGCCGATGGCAACCAGAAGCGCAAGCTCGAGGATATTCGCGCGGAGCTGACCAATGCCAGCGCCTGAGAAACCGACGTCTGCAAAGCCGACCAGCGGCAAGAAGGATTGGTCGCCGGCCATCGCCGCCGCCCTTATCATCATCGGCTTCGGGATCGTCTTCTTCGTCATGCCGAAGATCATGTTGTGGCTGGGCGATTATTCGCCATGGCTCGCCGCAGGATTCGGCGCGGTTGCCGTGCTGTGTTTTTTCCTGCTGTTCTGGCTGCGGGCGCGGTACCAGCGCCGCCGCGATCATCAGAGCTGAAGCGACGCGCCGAGCAGCAACAAACCCATGATCAGCACGAAAAGCGCGCCGGCGATTTCGATCGCGTGGCTGATGCCGGCGGCCTTGCGGCTGCCAGGGCCGGCGAAGCGCACGGCAAGCCCCTTGGCGGAAACGGCCATGATGGCGAGAGCCGATACCGTGATGGCGGTGCCGAGCGACATGGCGAGCACGGAAAGCACGCCGCCGAGATAAAGCCCGTTCAAAAGTGCAAAGCTCATGACGATGATCGCGCCAGAACAGGGCCTTAGCCCCACGGCGATGATGGCCGACCACGCTTCGTGCAGGCTGAAATTCTTGCCCTTCAACAGCATTGGGTCGGGCGCATGGGATTTGCCGCAGGCGGTGCAGAGATCGCCGGTGCCGTTGTGATCATGATCCGCGAAGACCGGTTTGCCCTGGAACCGCAGCCCCGTGCCCATGCCGGTGGTTCTCGCCACCGGGGCCTCGCCCGCCGTGGCGAAGACGGGAACCGGGCCGCGCCGGATGCGCAGCGACCAGAGCTTTCGCACCAAGAGCCAGGCGCCGAACAAAGCCACCATGGCGAAGCTGGCGATCTCCATCGCCTGCGTCGCCTTGGTCATGGTGATGGAGGTGCCGCGCAGCACCAGCCAGGCAGCACCTACAAGGCCGATGGCCATCAAGCCCTGAATGAGCGCTGAGACGAAGGAAATCAGGATGCCGCGTCTCAGCTGCGTTTCATTGGCGATCATATAAGACGAGATGACGGCCTTGCCGTGACCGGGGCCGGCGGCATGGAAAACGCCATAAGCAAAGGAGAGGCCGATCAGCGACCCGAGCGCCCAGCCATCCTCACGCATCGCCTTCAGCGCGCCGGTCAGCGCCCGGTAGAACATCTGCTGGTGCACGTTGATCCACTGCATCAGCGGCGCAAAGGGCCCGCCGACGGAAAAGGACGGCTCGGCCGAACCGATGCCGAGCGGCGACTGTGCATGGGCCGCGCCGGCCACCGCGATGAGGCCGATGGCGATGGCGGCAAGGCTTGCCCTGCGGCTCAGCATGATATTTCCAGCCGGGTGGCGAAGAGCTTGGTCATGTCGGTGCCGGTCGGATCGTTGAAGAAGGCATCGGTGAGCGAACTCTGGTTCTGCGAGATCACCTCGTCGGGATCGGGGCGCACGATATGGTGCTTGCAGGCATTCAAATCCTTGCCTTCAGTGGCGATATCGCCATCTTTGGCAAAATCGATCGCCGTATACATGGTCGGATCCCAGGCGCCGAAGCTGAGCTTGCCCTTTATGGCCAGAGGCTTGGTCGGCTTCACGGAAAAGAACATCAGGATCTGCTGATCCTTGTAGTCCACATGAATGGCGTCGGGCTTGCCAAATTCCACCGGTTTGCCGTTGGCGGTGATGAAGGTGTAATAGGAATATTCGGCAAGCGATTCCTTGACCGTATTACCGATCTCGGCCAGTTCGTCCTTGTCCAGCTTCAGGTCGCTGTTCTTGTCGTAATCCATCACCACGCTTGCCGAGAACATCTCGTCGAAACGCCAGATATTGCGCACCTCCTGGATGGTGCCGTTCGGCCCCTCGACGATTTCCATGCGGGCTTCCGCAAAGATGTGCGGATGCGCCGAAGCGGCAAGGGGAATGGAGGTCAGGCCAGCCGCAAGGAGCAATAGTCGTCTGTTCATTATCCCGTCTGTCCTGCCTTCGAATCTCGAAGGCCCGACTCTAGCAGAAATTGGGACCGAATTTCGACCTGATCCCGCGCCGCTCCCGGGAGATGTCAGAAGGTGCCGCTGAAACGCGATGTGATGCTGGAGCCGTCATAAGCAAGGTCGGTATCGCGTTCGCCATGCAGCAGGCGATTGAATTCCAGTTCCAGCTTGCTGTTCTTGCCGGTATCGAAGGTCAGTGTGGCGACCAGCCTGCGCTCGCTGCTATCGTAATTGTAATAGATCCAGTCTTTCTGAACGCGCCGCAGGGCAAGATCGAGCCCGACTTTTTCGGTCAGCCTGCTTTTCATGACGAACTGCCAGCGGCGGTGAAATTCGGCGATGGAATCGTCCGGATCAAAAAGCGCATAATCCTGCGAGTAACCGACGCCGAAGGCGAGGCGTTCGGAGGCTTTCATCTCTGCTTCGGCGCGCAGATAAGGCCGGGTGCGTTTCACCTTGTCGCTTATCTCGTCGCCGGAGATGTTGGTGAGACCCGCCTCGGCCAGAACCGCGAAACGTTCGGAAAACTTGTAGCCATAGGCCAGCGAGCCGCGCAGCGTTTGGGCCGGGAAGCGCTCATATTTTTCCTGCTGCCCTTCCGGTACGAGAATGCGGTCATAGGCAATGGTCAATCCCGCCTCGCCGCCGGCGAGCGGCCGCACATGTTCGGCCTTCAGCGATAAAAGCGCCTCGTTGGCTTCCAGCCGGGTGGGCATGAAATAGGCCGGGCGGAACCGTGCTTTGCCTTTCATCAGGCTGGCGTAACTTGCCTTCAGCGTGTTCTTGCCGCCGAGAGCGAGGATGCCGAGCTGGGAGGAGGCTTCCAGCTTGTGATCCAGCCGCCGGTAACCGATGTCTTCTTCCGGCAGATGCAGGAATATATCGCCCGCATCGCTGCGGGTGCCGCGCAGCTCGACGGCCCATTCCAGCTTGTCGGAAAAGCGTTTCGTCAGCCCCAGCGCGGCGATGGTGTTATGCTCATTGGCGAAGCTGTAGCGGGGGAGGCGGACCTCCTCATGCTCGAGCGAATAACGCAGTTCCGCACCCTCAAGCACGACCTTGCCATTGAGCCCCAGACCGGCACGCAGCGAAATTGCGCTCAGCCGGTTGGTGTCGGCGAAATAATTGCTGTCATAGGCGATGCCGGACTTGTAGGTGACATTATGCTCATCGGCGCTTTCACCCGCCCGCGCAGCGGAGGCACAGGCAAGCCCGAGAACAAGCGCGATATATCCCCCCAGCCGCATTCGCATCTCCGGTCTCTAATTAAGCAATATCTTATATTTGGATGGTTAATAAAGTCTCCCCCGCCATTTTACTGTCGCCTCGTCACTGCTGGACACCAACGCGGTAATAGAGGCGAAACGAATGAAAGTTAGATACATAAAATTCTATTAAAATCACCAGTATTAAAGTTAATTATTTATTGTAATATTAGCCTTTGCTTGAATTAGAATCCTCTAAATATACAGTTCAGTTACGCCAGATGGCGTGATCAAACATAAGAGGAGAGAGAAATGATTGCTAAATTTGCTTGTGTCGCCGCTATTCTTACTGTCGCTTCCGTTGGTCAGGCCAATGCGGGCGGTCTTCTGGGCGGCATCCTGTCCGGTAACAGCAACAAGGGCGGCGCCCTTGTCGTTGTCTCGCCGAGCATCGATCTCGGCGTCAGCGGTATCCTGTCCAATAACGGGATTCTGAACGGCAACAAGACCGGTATCCTGAACGGCCTGCTGAACGGCAACAAGACGTCCGTCGATGTCATCGACAACAAGAATGACGGCGGCAAGAAGCGCCGGCACTGAGGGACGAAGAAAGGGATGGCGAAACCCCTGGCTTTCGCCATCCCGCTCTGAAGCAATGGCTCGGGAATCGACAGGGATTTTCGACGCAGACGATGTGCGCAGGACAAGAGCCGGCAAAGACCCGAGTTGCGTATGTATGGCGCATGGCGCTGCCGGCAAGAACAAACGGCGCATCGCATGACTGCAAGGGGGCCTTTGGGCTCCCTTTTTTTGTTTGCGTTGCCGCCGATGACTGCACACATAAAAGTGCGGGATGGCCACTACTCATGATGGTTTTTATGACGCGATGGCAACCACTCTATGTCACGGCGGACAGCCCAGGATCATTCGCGTGAATTCTAATTTATATTTGGTGAATATTGAAAATATTAATCGGAATACGTTCGGCAAGTGTCTTTTTGTCTAGGCCGTTTACGTGAACTTAACCATGATGTTCTTCAATCTAGGGGTGCGTCAACCCCGTCATCACGCTGCGTTTCTGGTCGCGAAAACTCGCATCACGCAGGTGACGGGATGGTATTTTCAAGGAGCTATCGCATGTTGAAACAATCTCTTCTCGCCCTCGGCCTGCTCGGCATCCTTTCCGGCGCTTCCGTTGCCGCCGACGCCGTTGGCGACATTCCGGCAGCACCCGTCGTCAATGACGTTGCGCCTGCCTTTTCCTGGGACGGCGTTTATGTCGGTGCCTCGGCCGGTTATGGCTGGAACCGCGTGAAGTCGACCACCTTCGGTGTCACGACCAAGCACGAATTTGACGGCGGCCGTTTTTCCGGTTTCGCGGGCTATAATTTCGAAGTCGCGCCCTCCGTCATTCTCGGTGTCGAAGGCGATCTCGGTTATGCCTGGGGTGACAAGACCATCGTCACCAGCGAGGTTTCCGCAGGCCTGAACGGTTCTGCACGCCTGCGCGCCGGTTATGCGATCGACCGGGCGCTGATCTACACCGCAGCCGGTTACACCGCGACGGACAGCGAAGTGAAGGCACCCTTCGGTGAGGACAGCAAGGTACTGCACGGCTGGACTGTCGGCGCGGGTATCGACTATGCCTTCACCAACAACCTGTTTGGACGCGTCGAATATCGTTACAACGACTTCGGCAAGGCGACCTACCATACCGGTCCGATCACCTCGAAAGGTGACGTCAGCGAACATGTCGTCAAGGTTGGCCTTGGCGTGAAGTTCTGACGGTTATCCCGTTTTCGACAAGGGGCGGCGCAGGCATTGCGACGCCCCGAGACTACTAGGGGAATGGCAAGGGAAGCACACGCGCCATGTGTCCTGCTTTGCAGGCAGTGAAAACACACATCGCCTTCCGCCCGGGCTTGAACAGAAGACCCTTTTGATGTGATGGTGGCTGCAATCCACTCCCGCTGCCAGTCTCCAGTCGATTCCCATGTTACAGAAAAGCACGTCGCCGGGCGCTTTTGATCGTCAGGCCTATCTGATCGCGCTGCTGGTTTTCATCGCCGGCAGCACCAATGCGGCTGTCGTGCCGTTTATCGGGTTTTATATCATTCAGGTGCTAGGCCACCCGCCGGCCACGCTTGGTCTCTACAGCGTGACGGCGATGGTGGCGTCGATCATCGCCAGCCGTTTCTATGGCGAGCGCGTGGATGCCGGCGTGCGGGTGCGGCCGCTGCTGCTGCTCTCTGTGTTCGGTGCATTTGTCGCAGCGGCGGCGGCGACCTCCGGGCACCTGGCATTGCTGGTGGCGGTGACGGCAACGGGAATGGGGCTTTCCAATGCCGCCAGTACCCTGATTTTCAGCTATGGTCGCTACTATGGCCGGGTGAACGCACTGGATGCGCCTTCATATAACGCCTTCCTGCGCACGATGGTATCGCTGGCATGGATGCTGCTTCCGGCCGCGGCCTACCTGATCCTCGATCTTGCCGGGGCGAAAGCGGTTTTTATGAATGCCATGATGATGGCAGTCATCTGGGCCGGGCTGGCGCTTGCCATCGTGCCGCGCGGCCAGACCTGCCCGATGGAACGGCGGGCAGACGGTGATGCCGATACGCGGCGCAACCTGCCGCTGCTGATGGCGGCGGCGGCCAGCTTCTGCATGTCTTTCGCCCACGCGCTCTGCGCCTCGGCCCTGCCTGTGTTTCTGGTGCGCGAAGTCGGCCTGCCGGATTACGTGCCGGGTCTGTCGCTCAGCGTCAAATGTGCCATGGAGGTTCTGCTGATCCTGCTTGCGCCGAGGATCATGCGCCGGGTCAGCGCCCGGGTCCTGCTTGGCGTCTCGGCGGTGATGGCGATCATCGCTTTCAACATCATCGCTTCGGTTCAGACTTTGCCGGCCATGCTTGTCGGTGCGGCAATGGAAGGCGCCTATTACGGGTTGTGCGCCGGCACCTGCCTGACCTTCGTGCAGGGCTTTGCGCGCGGCCGCACGGCGCGGGCAACCGCGCTCTATATGAACTCCATCTTCCTTGCCGGCCTGTTTGCGGTGCCATTGATGGGGTTCGTGTCGCAATATGCGAGCTTCGGTACCTCTATCCGGCTGGCTTCTGTTGGTGCGGGTGCGGCGCTGTTGCTGCTGTTTCTGACGCGACGGCAGGTGAGTGAATAGGGTTTTGCTGAGGATTGACTGTGGCCGCGGCATCGCGGACTGGAATCAGCCCGCTGCACGGTCAATCACACTTTTAAGCCGAAACATCAATAATCCCGCAATCGCCCGCTTCCGAGGCAAAGGCGAGCAGGTTGCCGGTGGCGCTCCAGTCCATGCTGGTAATGGCACCCTTGCCGGGGCGGCGCAGCAGGGCTTCCTTGCCGTCCGCGAGCCGCACGCCAAGGATCATGCCGTCGATGAAGCCGATGGCGAGCACGTCTTCCACCGGGTGGAAGGCGACGTTGGTGGCCATGATGTTGGCGCGGCTGCCGAGTTCTTCCGGGGCCTTGCCCATCGGGCCGTCCTTGCCGGAGAACGGCCAGACGATGGCGGCCGGCGCGCCTGATGAGGCGAGCCACTTGCCCTTCACCGACCATGAGATGGACTTCACCTTGGCGGGATAACCCGTCATGCGCATGTGGCGGGCTTCCATGCCGCCCTTGGTGGCTTCCATCTTCCAGCCATGCAGGGCATTTTCCTGCATGGTGGTGACGAGGAACTTGCCGTCGGGCGAGAAGGTGACGCCGGTATGGGCGCCCTTCCATTCGAGATCGACGGGATCGCCTGCTGTCGCCACCCAATGCAGCGTCACGCCGTTATAACGGGCAACGGCAATGCGCAGGCCCTTCGGCGCAAAGGCGATCGCCTCCACCGTACGCTCTTCCTTGAATTCCTTGACCGTGCCGTCCGACAGCCGCACGAAGCTGGACTTGCCGACACCGTAAGCGACCGCCTTCTGCGGGCCGCCGGCAACGACGCCCACCCATTTGCGCGGCACATTGGCGATCTCGCTGATGCTGCCATCATGGCCGATGCGCAGCACGCGCCCGTCTTCGCCGCCGGAAAGCAGCGTGGCGCTATAGGGGTCACGCACGCAGGTCAAAAGCCCGTCATGCGCCTCAGTCACCTTCTCGCCGCCATCCAGCCGGTGAATTGTGCCGGCGGCGGTGGCAAACAGCGGAATGTCGCCGAGAAAATGGGTCGAGACCACGTGGCCTTCGATATCAAGCGGGGCAACAGTCGGCATGGGGCATCGGTCTTTCATATCTGTGTCAGATGGCGGGGAGGTCATTCCCGCCGGCTGGCATGGTTCTAGATCATTTCCGGTGAAAGCGGAACCGCTTTTACGTTTGCACGATTCGTGAAATCAAGGGGATAGAGCGCTCTGCGGTCGAGGAACCACCCTACACGACAGTTAAAATCATCGACGCTCCAGCGCTCCGGGCTTACCCCCTCTGTCCTGCCGGACATCTCCCCCTCAAGGGGGGAGATCGTTCCGTGGCGAGGTTTCGCAACTCTCGACGGTCGAGAATGAAGTGACAAGAGAGCGTCTTGCCGATCTCCCCCCTTGAGGGGGAGATGTCCGGCAGGACAGAGGGGGGTAAGCCCGGAGCGCTGGAGCGTCAGTGATTTTCAACTGTCGTGTACAGTGTCAAAGAACGCGCCGCGCGGACGCACGTTGGGCGGATGACGGACGCAGCCGTACCCTGGCCTGGCGCCAGGGTGACGGAGGATATGGGATCAGGCCGTGGCGAGGCAGGCGTTGAAGCTCTTTTCCAGCTTCTCGCGGTCCAGTTCGCGGCCGATGAAGACGAGGCGGCTTTCGCGCTTTTCGTCTTCCTTCCACGGGCGCTGGTGATCACCCTCGATGATCATGTGCACGCCCTGCACCACGTAACGCTCGGCATCGCCCTTGAAGGCGATGATGCCCTTGAGGCGCAGGATATTCGGGCCATCGGTCTGGGTGACCTTCTGGATCCACGGAAAGAACCGCTCGGGGTTCATCTCGCCGCCGCGCAGCGAGACCGACTGCACCGTGACGTCATGGATCGGCGAGACCGCGCCATGGTGGTGATCGTGGCCATGGTCGTGCGCATGGTCATGATCGTGATGATGATGCCCGTGGTCATGGTCGTGATGATCGTGCCCATGATCATGATGGTGATGGTCGCAATCGGGGCCGCAGGCATGATCCTCATGGCCGTGCTCGAGGAAATGCGGATCGTTTTCGAGCGCACGCTCAAGGTTGAAGGCGCCCTGATCGAGAACCCGGGCGAGATCGACGCCCGAGCGGGTGGTCTTGTAGATTCGAGCGGAAGGATTGATGGCGCGCACGATATCTTCGATGCGGGCCACTTCCTCCGGCGAAACGAGATCGGTCTTGTTGACGACGACGACATCGGCAAAGGCGATCTGGTCTTCAGCCTCGCGGCTGTCCTTCAGGCGCAGCGGCAGGTGCTTGGCGTCAACGAGGGCAACGACGGCGTCAAGCTCGGTCTTGGCGCGCACGTCGTCATCCATGAAGAAGGTCTGGGCGACGGGCACCGGATCGGCAAGGCCTGTCGTCTCGACGATGATGCCGTCGAAACGGCCCGGACGGCGCATCAGGCCTTCCACGACGCGGATCAGGTCACCGCGCACCGTGCAGCACACGCAGCCATTGTTCATTTCGTAGATTTCCTCGTCGGATTCGACGATCAGATCGTTGTCGATGCCGATCTCGCCGAATTCATTGACGATGACAGCGTATTTCTTGCCGTGGTTCTCGGAGAGAATGCGGTTGAGAAGCGTCGTCTTGCCGGCGCCGAGATATCCCGTCAGGACGGTGACTGGAATGGGCTTGGCTGTTGCTGTTTCGGTCATGGAAACCTCGTGTGGAGCAAGGCCGGTTGCGGCCTTAAGGAGAAGTGTCGTCGTCCATATAGGCGCGATATCAGGGCAGTTCAAAGGGATTCTGGCCGGTTTCGGCTGAGTTTTTCAAATTTTGTTATGAAATAACGTTATGTCAAAAGCGTGGACATCTTCAAGCAGTTCGAGAAGGCCGTTGACCGCGTGGGAAATCAGCCTTTCGCCCTTTTCCTGAGAGGCGGCGGCGGCGTTTCCGGCAACGCCATCGGGGTTCAAGTCGCTCATCAGCCAGCCGAATGCGTGGGGGCCGTAGGCACGCAGATGCCTGAAACGGCTGGCGAAATCGCTCTGGCGAGAGGGAAAGTTGCCCGCCTTTTCCATTGCCACCCGCTCCGGGCAAAGTGCCAGCATGACCGACGTCTCGATATCGCCGCCATGAATATCGACCGCCTTGTCCTCCGGCCTCACGATATCGGCCGGCACCCCGAAACGGGTCCAGCTGGTGGCAACCGCCAGCATGCCGAAACGGGCTCGGGCCTCGGTGGCGACGATGGTCATCAGCGGTGAATTGCCGCCATGGGCATTCAGCATCACGAATTTGCGCACGCCTTTTTCATGCTCCGCCTTCGCAATGCCGAGCCAGCGCTCGATGGCTTCCTCGTAACGCAGGGTCTTCGTGCCCGGCACATCCATGTGCTCGATGGAATAACCGACGGGCTCCACCGGCAGGAAGGAGACAGGCAGATGCGCCGGCAAAACCGCGGCGAGGCGGGAGACGATGCCCGCCGCAATCAGCGTATCGGTCTCGAAGGGCAAGTGGGGGCCATGCTGTTCGTGCGCGCCGAGCGGCAGGACAGAAATTGCGCCTGTTGCGCGAAGATGAGGGTCTGTTACGTTTTCGTCGTGATAATGCGTGTATGAGTTTGGCATCTGGCAGTCCGCGCGTGCATTCGGTAAGGATTTCCAGCAACATATATCGGTTCCGCCACAGGGTAAAAGGCACTCGCATATGAGCAAGGACAAATCCGGGCATAAGGACAAAAGCGCCAAGAAGGAAAAGGGCAGCAAAAAGGTAAAGGACGTCAAAAAAAGGGATGAGAATTTCAACCCCGAGGAACTGGCGCAATCCATCACCCAGGCCGCCCGTTCCATGCGCACGGCGCTGAGCCACAGCCTTTCCGAAAGCGGGCTTTATGCGGGCCAGGACGGCGTCATTCTGGCGCTGGCGCAGGAAGGCAGCCTGACACCCGGGCAGATCGCCCAGAAACTCGGCGTCAAGGCGCCGACCATGACGCGCACCATCGGCCGCATGGAAGCTCAGGGTTTTGTGGAACGCAGCGGTGACGATGAGGACGGTCGTGTGACGCTGGTGAAGCTGACGGAAGCGGGTTTGCAAAGCGTCGAGCATATCAACACATCAATAGCGGATTGCGGGGCAAGGGCCATAGAGGGGCTTTCGGCCAAGGATATTCGCAACGTTGTTAAACTTCTCAAGGCAATCGACGCCAATCTTCAATAATTTGTTGAAATTTTTAAATGCGCCCTCTGTTTTTATGGGCATTCCTTAAACAGGTTGCGGATTTTGTTTAAATTGTTTAATTGCGATTTAAACAGGGACATCCGTCGCTGACATGCGTTTGGGGAGGAATGCCATGGCACAAAAGGTTAAACTGTCGACGATTGCCGAGAGCCTTGGTCTTTCGACCGCCACCATTTCGCTGGCATTGCGCGACAGCCCGCTGGTTGCTTCCGATACGCGTGACAAGATCAAGGAACAGGCGCGGGCGCTGGGTTATATCTACAACCGCCGCGCCGCCAGCCTGCGCACCTCGCGCTCCGGCATTGTCGGCGTGGTGTTCCACGATGTGATGAACCCGTTCTATGGCGAAATCCTGAAAGCCATCGAAAGCGAGCTGGATCGCAGCCGCCAGACCTTCATCCTGTCCAACCATTATGATTCGGTGGAAAAACAGCGCACCTTCATCGAAACGCTGCTGCAGCTCGGCTCTGACGGCATCATCATGTCGCCGGCCATCGGCACACCGATCGAGGATATGACGCTGGCCGAAGAAAACGGCATGCCAGCCATTCTCGTGGCCCGTTCGATGGACGGCGTCGACATGCCGACCTATCGCGGCGACGACAGCTACGGCATTTCGCTGGCCACCAACCACCTCATCAGCCTGGGCCACCGCACCATCGCCATGGTCGGCGGCACCGACCAGACATCGACGGGTCGTGACCGTTACCAGGGTTACGTCAATGCGCTGCGCAAGGCGGGCATCGAGGTTGATCCGAACCTGCGCATTCCCGGCCCCCGCTCCAAGCAGGGCGGTTTCGAGGCCGCCGTGCATTTCCTGTCCTTGCCGCAGAAGCCAACCGCGGCCGTCTGCTGGAACGATCTCGTTGCCATCGGTCTGATGAACGGCATTTCCCGCGCCGGTCTGGTGCCGGGTGTCGATATTTCCGTCACCGGCTACGACGATCTGGAAGAAGCCGCCATCGCTACCCCGGCGCTGACCACCGTTTCCAACGGCCAGGCCGAGGTCGGGCGCCTGGCGGCCCGCGCGTTGCTGGACAGGCTGGCGGGCAGTCACGAGCCTGATGGGATTCACCTGATCAAACCGGAAATGCGTATCCGGCAATCGACGGGGCCGGTACGGCCGCGGGTTTGACTACATCGCCCGGGAGTATGGATGCGGCAGGCTGCATGTTTCTGGTTGTTCGCGATGTTTCCTTCTTCCGTCATTCCGGCCTTGAGCCGGAATCCGGCCACCGGGTGTTTACGCGATGATAAAGACTCTCTCAGCCCAAGGACTTGGGCTGGCTGGATGCCGGATCAAGTCCGGCATGACGGTGAGGGCGCTTAAAAAAATCGGCATGAAACTTCCGTCTGCCCCCATAGCATCCTCTTATTGGCCTTTTCACGGCCGCCGTTGTTTGGAAAGATCGCCGCCCAGAGGAGTGGGGATGGCGAGCGGTTCGCCTGAAACCCGCTCCTGATATCGGAATGTTATCTGGAGGAATATCCGCTCATGTCTGACAAAAAGGCCGTCGTTCTCGTTCCCGGCAATATAAACCCGCGCGTTCTCGAACGCCTTGAAGGCAAGGTCGAGATCGTGGCCGTGCCTGCCGGTGCCGAGCCGGTTCTGCCTGAGGGTGCGGCCGAGCGCATCAATGCCATCGCCGTTTCCGGCGTCGTCAATGCCAAATGGATTGATGCACTGCCGAAGCTCGAGATCATCGCCAATTTTGGCGTGGGTTATGATGGTGTGGACGCCAAACACGCCGCCACGCGCGGCATCGTGGTGACGAATACGCCTGATGTGCTGAATGACGAAGTGGCCGATACGACGATTGCGCTGTTGATCAACACTGTGCGCCGTCTTTATCAGGCCGAGAGCTGGCTGCGCGACGGCAAATGGGTTGGCGAAGGTGCATTCGCCCTGTCGCCGTTTTCGCTGCGCGGCCGCAAGGTCGGCCTCTTCGGCATGGGTCGCATCGGCCAGGAAATCGCCAAGCGGCTGGAGCCTTTCAAGGTGGAGATCGGTTACCACACCCGCAGCAAGCGCGACGAACTCTCCTACACCTATTACGGTTCGCTGAAGGAAATGGTTGAGGCCGTCGATACGCTGATCTGCATCGTGCCAGGCACGCCGGAGACGCACAAGGCGATCAATGCCGAAATCCTGACGGCGCTGGGGCCTGAGGGCGTGTTCATCAATGTCGGCCGCGGCTCCAGCGTCGATGAGGATGCGTTGTTGCAGGCGCTACAGAGCGGTGCTCTGGGTGCTGCCGGTCTCGACGTGTTTTATGCCGAACCGAAGGTGCCGGAAGCCTTCCTGTCGCTGCCGAATGTTTCCCTGTTGCCGCATGTCGCCTCCGCCTCGATTCCGACGCGCAACGCCATGGCCGATCTGGTGGCGGACAATATTCTTGGCTGGTTCAGGGACGGCACAGTGGTGACGCCGGTGCCGGAGACGCCCGTTAAGGGGTGAGGTTTGGGGCCGCCACACGGCCGTCACCCCGGACTTGATCCGGGGTCCAGCGCGATCAAGTTCTTGATCGCGAAAAGACTCTTCTCACGGCGCAGATGCGCCGTGGCTGGATACCGGCTCAAGGCCGGTATGACGGAAGAGAGGTTTTGCCCTTTGTCGGCACCCCTATTCCGCAATCTCCTCCGCTCTTACCCATCGCCCTTCGGCAAACGACCGCGCCATGGCGTGAATGCTGCGCTCGATCTTCAGCCCTTCCTCGAAATCGATGATATGGGCCTTGTTGCCCTCGATCGCCGCGATCAGCTCACGGCATTCTATGACCTTCAGATCGTTGAAACCGAGGCCGTGGCCGGGGGCGGGGATGAAGCGGTCATAGGGCTTGTGATGGGGGGCGGTGAGGATGGTTCCGAAACCCTGTTCTTCCGGCCGTCCGTCCGTGGTGTAGAGCTGGAACTCGTTCATCCGCTCCTGATCGAACAGGATCGAGCCGGTGGAGCCATAGATCTGGATGGCGATGCGGCCCTTGCGGCCCCAGGCGGAACGGTTGGCGATCAGCACGGCGGAAATGCCGCCTTCGAGCTTCAGGAGAACGCTGGCGAGATCATGCGTCTCGACCGCGCGTTCGCCGCCGCCGGCAAGCGGGCGGGTCTCGTAAGGTTTCACCATGTCCGTGATGGCGCTTTCGGCGTGGCCGAACAGGGCATAGAGCAATGACAGCGGATGCACGGCAAAATCGTCCAGCGCGCCATAACCGGAGGATGCCTCGCTCTTCCAGTAGAAGGGCTGGGTGGCATCGGCCATGAAGTCCTCGTCCATTTCGGCGCGGACGTGATAGACCTTGCCGATCGCGCCTTCGTCGATCAGGTGGCGAATATGGCGGATGACTGGGTTCTGAATATAGTTGTAACCCATCGCCGCGGCCTTGCCGGACCGGCGGGCGGCATCGCGCATCTTCACCGCATCGGCAAAGGCAGGCGCCATCGGTTTTTCACACCAGACATGCTTGCCTGCCTCATGGGCGGCAATGGCCATTTCCGGGTGGAAGGCATTTGGCGTGGTGACTGAGATGACGTCAATCTCCGGGTCTGCCAGCAGGTCGCGCCAGTTGCCTGTCGAGCGGGCAAAACCGAACTCGGCGGCTTTCTTCGCCGCCAGCTCCGGGTTGACTTCCGCGAGCGTCACAAGACGGGGGCGTTCCACATCGCCGAAGACGCTCGTGACGTTGTTCCACGCCAGCGCGTGGCATTTGCCCATGTAACCGGTGCCGATAAGGCCCACGCCAAGAGCGGCCATGCTATTCTCCTCCCGAGAGTTTTAGAATGAAATCAACGTATTGAACGTTTATTGAAATGTGGCAGGCGAAACAAAGCCCCTCCGCCCTCATCCCTGTGCTTGTCACAGGGATCCAGCCAGCCCAAGTCCTTGAGCTGGGAAGACTCTCCCCGCCGCGCAGACGCGCGTCGGCTGGATTCCTGTGACAAGCACAGGAATGAGGGACGTCGTGCGTCTCAGGGATTATCCCGCTTGAAAATCCAGTCGTGATCCGGGTGGTTCTTGAAGCGCCATTTGCGCATCGGCCCCGCCATCACGTTCAGATAATACATCTCGTAACCATAGGGCGCACCGCAGGGGTGGTGGCCCCTTGGTACCAGCACGACATCGCCGTCCGACACAGCCACGGTCTCATCAAGCGAGCCGTCCTCGGTGAAGACCCGCTGGAAGCCGAAACCCTGCGCCGGGTTGAGGCGATGATAATAGGTCTCTTCCAGATAGGTCATGTCGGGGTAGTTATCCTCATCATGCCGGTGCGGCGGATAGGATGACCAGTTGCCCGATGGTGTGAAGACTTCCGTCACCAGCAGGCTGTCTGCCACATCGCGCTCTTCCATGGCGATGGGGAAGATATACCGTGTATTGGCGCCCTTGCCACGCTCCGTCAGTTGCACACCGGCCGGGCCGATCTGCTGCGCCTCGCGGCTGCCTTTTTCACCCGGCGCGGTGCAGACGCCGACGGTGCAATCCGTCGTGGCCGTCAGCGACCATTCGGAACCGGCCGGAACATAAACGCAATGCGGCGGCTTGCGCTCGAAGACGTTCATGCGGTCGCCGAGTTCACCGAAGTCTTTGCCGCCTGCGGAAATCGTCGCCTTGCCTTCGACAAGCACGAGGATGACTTCCGTATCGCCGGTGTTTTCCGCTGCCGTCTCGCCCGGTTTCAGGCGGTAGAGGCCGAAACCGACATAACCCCAATCCGCGCTTTGGGGCGTGATATCGTGCACCTTGCCGCTTGTCGCGACCGGCTTGCGCAGAAGTGAGGTCATGGTGGTGTTCCTTTTTGTAGGTAACGCAGACATGTCATTCAGTAGTTTCGCGTATTTCCGTCACCCCGGACTAGATCCGGGGTCCAGCCGACGCGCGTCCGCGCGGCGGGGAGAGTCTTTTCAGCCCAAAGACTTGGGCTGGCTGGATTCCGGCTCAAGGCCGGAATGACGGGCGCGGGGAAGGCCGCGCCCGTTCGTCAGCTCAGTTCAAGCAGCCTGAGCCTTATCCAACCCCGCTTCGCGCGCAAAAGCCTTCAGCGATTTCAGCCCGAGGCTCTGATATTCGAACGGGTTGCGCACGTCAGGGTCCTGCTCGGCCTCGATCACCAGCCAGCCGCTATAACCATGCTCGGCCGCCAGTTTCAGCACCGGCGGGAAGCTCACGCCGCCCTCGCTGTCGCCGGGAACGGTGAACACGCCGCGGCGAACGCCTTCGAGGAAGGAAAGCCGCTCATTGCGCACCTGATCGGCAATGACCGGACGCACGTTCTTGGCGTGGATATGGCCAACGCGGCCCATGTATTTCTGCGCGACGCGGACGGGATCGCCGCCGCCGAACAGGCAATGGCCGGTATCGAGCAGCAGATGGGTCTTCGGCCCGGTATGCTTCATCAAGAGGTCGATCTCGTCTTCGCTTTCGACCACCGTGCCCATGTGGTGATGATAAACGAGGGTAATGCCCTGTTCTGCGGCAAAGGCGGCAAGCGCCTCGACACCTGCGCCGAACTTCGCCCAGTCCTCGGCCGCAAGGCGTGGACGATCGACCAGCGCCGTGTCATCGGCACCGTGGATGGCGTTGGAGGTTTCGCAGACGATGATGACCTTCGAGCCCATGGCTTTCAGGAGATCAAGCGCCGGCTGCATCGCCTTCTTTTCAGACTCGATGTCGTCGGTCAGGAGGTTCAGCGAATGCCAGCCGGAGACGAAGGAGAGGCCGCGCGGCGAAAGCACGCCCTTCAGGCCTTCCGGGTCAGTCGGGAATTTGTGCCCCTTCTCGATGCCGTCGAAACCGATCTTCGCGGTTTCATCGAGGCATTGCTCCAGGCTGATATGCGCGCCGAGCGTGCGGTCGTCGTCGTTGGACCAGGCAATCGGGTTGGTACCGTAACGGATCATCTTACTGTCTTTCCTTGACATGGTTTTCATAACGGGCGCGGGCCGGGCCGATTTCGGCGCGGTCGGAAACTTCAGGCACCGCGACATCCCACCAGTGACCACCGGCCTGCGGGGTCGGATAAGGGTCGGTATCGATGACGATGACGGCGGTGCGACTGGAAGCGCGGGCGGCGGCGAGCGCCTCTTCCAGCTCGGTTATGGTGGAAACCTTGCGCGCATCCGCGCCCATCGAACCGGCATGGGCCACGAAATCGATGGCAATCGGGTTGACGTTGGTGTGGGCGTAGAGATTGTTGAACTCCGCGCCGCCGGTTTCCATCTGCAGCCGGTTGATGCAGCCGTAACCCCTGTTGTCGGTGATGACGAGGGTGATCTTGACGCCCATGGCAACCGATGTCGCAAGCTCGGAATTCATCATCATGTAGGAGCCGTCGCCGACCATGACGATCACGTCGCGGTCCGGTTCCGCCATCTTGATGCCAAGGCCGCCAGCCACCTCATAACCCATGCAGGAGAAGCCATATTCCATGTGATAGGAGAGCGGCAGCTTGGATTTCCACAGCTGGTGAAGCTCGCCCGGCATGGTGCCTGCGGCGCACATGACGACGGTATTGTCACGCGACTGGCGCTGTACGGCGCCGATCACCTGCATGTCGGTGGGCAGGCTGTTCACATGCTCCTCGCCCGGTGCGGCGGTATCGGCATCGGCCTTTTCGAACCATGCTGCCTTGAGGCGGGCATCCGGCGCCGCGTAACGGTGGCTGCCGAGGGCGGCGGAGAGTTTTTCAAGGCCGATCTTCGCATCCGCCGTCAGACTGATCGCATCATGCTTGGCGCTGTCATAGGGCTGCACGTTGAGCGCGAGGATCTTGCGGTTCGGGTTCTTGAACAGCGCCCAGGAACCTGTCGTGAAATCCTGAAAGCGGGTGCCGACGCCGAAGACCAGATCGGCCTTCTCGCTGACGATATTGGCGCTTTCCGCGCCGGTAACACCGACCGGGCCGAAATTCAGATCGTGATCCCAGGCAAGCGCCGATTTGCCGGCCTGTGTTTCAACGACGGGGATGGAATGGGTTTCGGCAAAACGTTTCAGCGTCTCGGTGGCACCGGCAAAATGCACGCCGCCGCCGGCAACGATGATCGGGTTCTTCGCCGCCTTCAGCGCGGCGACCGCCTCTTCGAACTCTACGACATCTGGCTCAGGGCGGCGCTGCCGCCAGATGCGCTTTTCGAAGAAGCTGACCGGATAGTCATAGGCTTCCGCCTGCACGTCCTGGCAGAAGGCGAGCGTGACGGGGCCGCAATCGGCCGGGTCCGTCATGGTGCGCATGGCGCGGGGAAGGGCCGTCAGCAACTGTTCCGGCCGCATGATGCGGTCGAAATAACGGCTGACCGGGCGGAAGCAGTCATTCACTGTCATCGTGCCGTCGCCGAAATCTTCGAGCTGCTGTAGCACGGGGTCGGGGCCGCGATTGGCAAAGACATCGCCGGGGATCAGCAGAACCGGAAGGCGGTTGACATGCGCCAGCGCCGCCGCCGTCACCATATTGGCGGCACCCGGGCCGATGGAGGAGGTGACCGCCATGGCGCGTCGGCGGCGCAGCTGTTTCGAATAGGCGATGGCCGCATGAGCCATGGACTGCTCGTTCTGGCCGCGATAGGTCGGCAGTTCGTCACGGATGCCATAAAGCGCTTCGCCGATACCGGCGACATTGCCATGGCCGAAAATGGCCCAGACACCGGCAATATAGGTTTCGCCGTGTTCATTCATCTGCGCGGCGAGGTAACGAACCATAGCCTGCGCAGCCGTTAATCTAATTGTCTTCACGCTGCCTCTCCCTTTTTGGCGCGCGCCTCATCCCATATGCGGCACAGGCTGGTATAGCGCTGCGCCATGTCCTTCACCGCTTCCTCATCGGTGATCTTGCCACCGAGCCAACCCCGCGCGGCGTCGGCAAAAATCGTGCGACCGACGGCGAAACCTTTGACCAGATCGAAGCCTGCGGCAAGGCGGAAGCTTTCTTCCAGCTCGCTCTGCGGTGCGTCGAGGCCGAGAACGACGATGCCCCGCACATAGGGATCATTGCGATGCACGGCGTCGCAGGCGTTCTTCCATGCGGCACGGGTCTTCATCGGCTCCAGCTTCCACCAGTCGGGGTAAACGCCGATCTCGTAAAAGCGCTCGATGATGCGGGCGGCGGTCAAATCGTCGGTGGGGCCGACCTTGGAGGGGATGACCTCCAGCAGCATTTCCAGTCGGTTGCGCCGTGCTGCCTCGAATAGCCGCATCACGGTCTCTTCCTGTGCGGCGCGCATCTCCTCGGTGTCATCGGGGTGATAGAAGCAGAGAACCTTGACGACGTTTTCAAGCGGCCATTCGGAGAGCCCGCCGAAATCCTTGCCAAGCTCCGGTTCCAGCGTCAGCGGGCGCGAGCCCGGCCATTCCACGGGACGGCCGATCCAGAGGCCGGAGCCGCTGGCGGCAAACAGCGCATCGCGGCCAAGACGGCCGTCGCAGAGTATGCCGTAACCCGCCTCGCCGCCGGAAACCTTCTGCGCCGCCTGAAGGCAGAGCTTCTTGAAAGCGCCGATCTGTTCGTGCTTCACGCCAAGCTCGTCGGCGATGGCTTCCAGCTGCATGCGGTGGTCGAAGGCGAAGACGCGCATCGTCTCCCAATCGCCCTTGCGGTTGGTGGACCAATGCACCTGCTCCAGCGCCTCGTCCTTGCGCAGCGCCTTGTTGCGAATGCCGGCCTTGAAGAAATATTGCAGTTCTTCCCAGCTCGGATAGGCGGGCGTGCAGCCATGGCGGGAGACGGCGAAGGCGCCGCAGGCATTGGCGTATTTCAGCGTCGTCGGCCAGTCTTCGCCGCGCAGCCAGCCGCGGAACAGCCCGGCCATGAAACCATCGCCGGCGCCGAGAACGTTGAAGACCTCAATCGGGAAACCTTCGCCCGTTTCGCCATCGTCGAGGCTGGCAGGAATATCGCCGGCGAAAACCGAAGCGCCCATCGGACCGCGCTTGCACACCAGCGTCGCATTCGCGACCTTGCGGACGGCGTTGAGTGCGGTCAGCGTATCGGTGGAGCCGCCGGCGATGTGGAATTCCTCTTCCGTGCCGACGATCAGGTCAAAGAGATGCAGGGTGGATTGCAGCTTGGCGGTGACCTTCTGCGATTCCACGAAACGGCTTTCGCCATCGCCATGGCCGGCCACACCCCAGAGATTGGGGCGGTAATCGATATCGAGCGCGGTCTTTGCGCCATTCTCGCGGGCGAGTCTCAGCGCCTTCAGCACGGCTGCTTCCGTTTTCGGATGCGACAGATGCGTGCCGGTGGCGCAGATGCAGCCGGCCTCGGCAATGAAGGCGGGATCGATATCGTCTTCGCTGAGCGCCATGTCCGCACAGTTCTCGCGATAGAAGATCAGCGGAAACTGGTTCTGGTCGCGAATGCCGAGCAGCACCAGCGCGGTCAGCCGCTCCGGGTCGGTCTTGACGCCGCGCACATCGACGCCTTCGCGCACCAGCTGTTCGCGGATGAAACGGCCCATATGCTCATCACCAACGCGGGTAATGACGGCACTGTTCAATCCAAGGCGCGCAGCACCAGCAGCGATATTGGTTGGCGAACCACCAATATATTTGGCAAAGGAGGCCATGTCCTCCAGACGGCCGCCGACCTGTGAACCGTAAAGGTCAACAGACGAGCGCCCGATCGTGATAAGATCAAGTTTTTTCAAAAGGTTTCCTCCTTAGCACCGCACGCTGGCGCGGTCTGCCTCATGTGTGTCGAGCGGATCAGGCAACCATGCCGCTAGCTATCGCCATCCCGCTCCGGTGAGCCTCCTCCGCTCACTTGTCCCGTCACGAGACGGACAGTCGTGGAATGCCCGTTTCATGGATTTGGATCATAAATTCTATTTTTTTCATTTTCAATAAAAATATTCAGGCTGTCTTGCGTGTTCCCACAGCAACCGCCAGCGTGATGGCGAGACAGAGCGTGGCGGAAAGCGAGCGGAAAGCGCCGAAATCGATCTCCGTCACGGTCAGCAGCGTCGCGCCGGATTTGCGGAGCGGATTGACCGCGGAATCGGACAGCGCCACGACGGGAATGCCATTGGCGCGGGCGTTTTCCGCCAGTTCCAGCGTCTCAGTGGAATAGGGAGAGAAGGTGATGGCGATCAGCGCGTCGTCGCGGGAGATGGCGCTGATATTGCTGAGCCCGCCGACTGCGCTGTGCAGAACCGCCGGCACTTTCATCTTCTCGAAGGCATAGGCCAGATAGCTGGCGATGGGGAATGAGCGGCGCAGGCCCATAATATGCACGGTGCGCGCCTTGGAGAGCGCCGAAACCGCCTCGTCAAGCTGCTTCGTATCGACTGATTTCAAAAGCATTTCGAGCGAAGAACGGCCAGCTTCCACGAATTCCGCCAGCAGGCCGGAGGCGCTCTCGTCGCCCTTTTCACGCAAGTGATCGAGCCGCGTCGCATAGTCAGGCCAGCCTCCGACGTAGGAATCACGGAACAGGCGCTGCATTTCCGAAAAGCCGGAAAAGCCCATGATCTGACAGAAACGCATGAAGGCCGAGGGCTGCACGCCGGCGCCATCCGCCATTTCGGCGACGGTGGAAACGGCGATGCGATCCTGATTGGAGGCGACATAATCGGCGCATTGCCGCAACCGCTTCGGCAGGCCCTCCGCCACCTGGAGCAACCGCTCCTCAAAAGCCTTCACCGAATCTGGCGCCTCGATTGCCGTCATTGTCATTCCTTTGTGCAGACTGAAATCGTGTGCACTTTAGCCCCAATGGAATTTTTATTCCATTGGGTTTTTTGGAAGCCGACGAATGAGCGACTGTCTTTGATGTCAAGCGTTTTGCCATGGTTTGTTGTCTCTGATGATGGCGTTTAGGATTGTCAGGAGCTTTCGCATGGTTGCGACGACGGCGACTATTTTAGGCTTTCCTGCCTGAACGAGGCGATCACGAAAGATTTTGAGGGTCGGGTTATGCCTGATGGCGACGAGAGCTGCCATGAACAGCACCGCCCGGACCTTGCCCCTGCCACCACCGATGAAGCTCTTGCCTTTCCATGTTCCCGATTGCCGGGTCCATGGCGCCAGCCCCGCCAGAGAGGCAATCTGACGCCGGTCGAGACTGCCCAGTTCCGGCATCTCGGCAAGCAATGTGCGGGCGGTTGCGGGACCGACACCGGGTACCGACGTCAGCAGCTGCCTCTTATACCCATCTGACGCTGCC
>NZ_JAPYZZ010000019.1 GCF_027460065.1 Martinezella rhizogenes | reverse complement strand
CGGCCAGATGCGTGGCAAGCGAATGATATCAGGCGGACGAAAGCCGATCAGAGACGCTCTCTACGTCGCAGCCTTACCAGCCATTCGTTTTGATCCGAACATGAGAGCCGTCTTCCAGCGGTTGAAGGCAAAGGGCAAACCCGGAAAGGTCGCCCTCGTCGCCGTCATGCGCAAGATGATCATCATTCTCAATGCAAGAATGCGTGATCACAATGCAACGGTGCTTGACGCGTAACACCGTTGCTTTTTTTCATACCAGGCAGGATGAGAACTCTTAGAGAGCGGGCGGGCTCTGCGATTCCAGATCGGCAAAAGAGGCTGCCGGCAGCGGCCCCGCCGTCAAAAGGGTGAAATCGTAACCTGATCTGCGATCCGGCCCGAGAACATATTGCCGGTGCATACGCAGGAAATTGCGCTTGTTTTTCTTGTAACGCTCCGGTGAAAGCGAATGCTTGAAACGGATCGGTACGATCTTCGGCTGCGGCGCATCGCGGTGACCCGTCAGCGCCACCGTGTTGCAGCGATAAAGATGGATCGGATCGGTGAGGCACTGGATATCGAACCATGTCACTTCTGGGTGACGTGCGATTGCGCCGACGCTCTCGCGAAGCCGGTCCGCGCTCGACAGGAACGCACATTGCAGCGCAGCACCGCCCAGCGTCGCGAAAGACAGCTTGCGGCCATCCAGCACATCCGGCTTCAGCTCCAGCACGCGGCCGATGACCGCGAGCGCGAGGCTGGCACCCATGCTGTGCGACACCACCAGAACCTCATCCGAGGGCTGTTCGAGCGCCGTCACCACAAGCGCTGCCCTCTCCTCGATCCAGTCACGGGCAATCGGCTCATCGCGGCCGACCGCGAGCGCGAAACGCCAGTCCGCATAAAGATGCAAAGTGTGAAACCGCTCCGCAAAAGGCAGGAACGCCTTCACGAAAAACAGGGCGGCAGCGGGAAGGCTGACCACCAGAAGCCAGAGCGGCAAAGCGAAGAGCCATGGCGAAAGTGCAATCCCGGCAGCAAGCGCGCCACCGACAAGCATCAGCAGGAACGGGAAGATGAAGAACAGCCCGAACCGCCAGGCGTGGCGCAGATAAAGTGCAGCACCGCCCTCACTCACGATGCCCGCCCCGGCCTTGAAACCCAGCCAGACCTGCCGCCACACGGACGCATCCCGCAGCTGCGAGATGACGTCGTTATGGTCATAGACAAGAATATCCGACCGTGTCCGCCAGTCGCCCGCCGAGGCCTCCACCGTGAATGCTTCGCCCGCCGGCCTGCTCTCCAGCGGCCCTACCGCATAATTGACGTCCCATGTCTTTCCCGCCAGCCCCGCGGCGCGCTGGTAGCGCAGATGATGGGCCGCCGCATCGAGCGGATCGAAACCGGGGAAATAAAGAACAAGTCGTGACTTGACGGTCGGCATGCATAAACCTTCAGGCTGGAGGCACCCGAAAGGATCGCTTGATACAGTGGGCGATGCACGTATAGTAAAAATCGCGACGGAAATATGATTTATTTATCGGTGAGGGAAATTTGTCTGGCATCGTCGATCAGTTGCTCAACGGCGTCGTCAAGGGCGCTCTGGCTGAAGTCCTCACCAAGTCCGGCATCCGCAAGACGCGCCGCGCGCGCCGGACGAAAAGCACCGGCTCCCTAGCCGGTGGCATCGTTGGTTCTGTTCTGGAAGCCGCACTCAACGCCGCCATCAAACCCAAACCGGCCAAGAAGCAGGTGAGCAAGAGACGCACCGCCGCCGCTCGCAGCCGGCAGAGATATCGTTAGGCGTCAAAGGCCATTTTTTGGCGTCTCATGCATTGCGAGCGGTCGTATTTTTTCCATGCGACGGGTGGAAATCGCGCCGCGACATGTTATTTAGGAACAAACAGAAAGCAGCGGCCTTGAACCGCATGTGAAAGGAATAAGCCTATGAGCGGCATTAACGACATGATCGACAGCGAAGTGAAGAGCAACGACATCGTTCTTTTCATGAAGGGCACCCCGCAATTTCCGCAGTGCGGTTTTTCCGGCCAGGTGGTACAGATCCTCGATTATCTCGGCGTCGACTACAAGGGCATCAACGTGCTTGCTGATGCCGACATCCGTCAGGGCATCAAGGATTATTCCAACTGGCCGACCATTCCGCAGCTCTACGTCAAGGGCGAATTCGTCGGCGGCTGTGACATCGTGAGAGAGATGTTCCAGTCCGGCGAGTTGCAGAGCCACTTCCAAGAACAGGGTATCAGCGTCCGCGGCGCGGCCTGATTTCGGCCGGTTCATCCGGCCCACCCTGATTGTCAGAAATTATGCCAGGCGTTGCTTCATGCAACGCCTTTGCCGTTCTTTTTGGGGCAATCCTGTGACAGAACTTTCACAATCCACCACGTCGCGCGCAGGCTCGATGGGGCGCACGGAATTCATTGCGCTGGCCGCCATGCTGATGGCGCTGAATGCGCTGGCCATCGACATCATGCTGCCCGGTCTTCAGGAAATCGGCGCATCACTGGGCGTCGTCAATGAAAACCACCGCCAATACGTGATTTCGACCTACCTCCTCGGCTTCGGTATCGCTCAGCTTCTTTACGGTCCGATTTCGGACCGTTTCGGGCGCCGCAAGCCGATGCTCGTCGGGCTTGCGATCTACATCGTTTCGGCCATCGCCGTCGTTTTCGTCCCATCCTTCGCCGGCCTGCTGGTCCTGCGCTTCATTCAGGGCATCGGTTCGGCGGCAACACGCGTCATCACCATCTCGATCGTGCGTGATATCTATGGCGGCCGGCAGATGGCGGAAGTCATGTCGCTGATCATGATGGTCTTTATGGTCGTTCCTGTTATCGCGCCCGGCACCGGCCAGATCGTGCTCTTCTTCGGCGACTGGCACCTGATCTTCGCCTTCATGGCCGGCATCGCTGCCGTCGTGACGGCCTGGATGTATTTCCGCCTGCCGGAAACCCTGCATCCCGATGACGTCAGGCCCTTCACGGCTCGTTCGATCCTCGGTGGCTTCAAGATCGTGCTCACCAACCGAATCGTGCTCTGTTATACGCTATCCAGCACCTTCATTTTCGGGGCGCTGTTCGGCTTCATCAACTCGGCTGAACAGGTCTATAAGGGCATTTACGGCCTTGGTGCATGGTTTGCTGCGGCCTTTGCCGGCGTTGCCTTATTCATGGCCTTCTCGTCCTTCATCAACGCAAGGCTGGTCGGCCGGATCGGCATGCGCAAGCTGTCGCACGGCTCGCTGCTCGGCTTCATCGCCATCACCTTCCTGTGGCTGGTGGTGCAGATGATTGGGCCGGAACCGATGCCCTTTGCCATCTTCATCGTGTTCTTCGCGCTCGCCATGTTCCAGTTCGGCTGGATCGGCTCGAACTTCAACTCGCTCGCCATGGAACCGCTTGGCCACGTCGCCGGCACGGCTTCCTCTGTCATGGGCTTCATGGGAACGGTTGGCGGCTCGCTGATCGGCGCCGCCATCGGCCAGGCCTTCGATGGCACGGCGCTGCCCATGGTTGCCGGCTTCTTCGTGGTCTCCATCATCGGCCTGATCTTCGTGCTGATCGGTGAAAAGGGCATGCTGTTTCAGGCCCATAACAAGCCGACACGGTAAATTCACGTCGACAAAAAGAAAGGGCGCGGAATTCTGTTCCGCGCCCTTTTATTGAAAAAGCCGTTGCCGATTAAACCGTAAAAATCTTCTCGCGCAGCAATTCCCACGTCTCCTGATCCGGCGCCAGCAGCAGCCCGCCATCCACATGGCGCGGCAGGTAGGGCGAGCCATCGAGACGGGCGGCGTAGGCACCCGATTCCTGCGAGATCAATGTGCCAGCCAGATGGTCCCAGGGCATCAGCTTGTTATACATCAGGAAATGCATGTGGCCGCCACAGAACAGGCGGTATTCATGCGCAGCACAACGATAGCTGGTGAACAGCCGCACATCCGCAAGGTTCATCAAAATCTTGCGCCGGGTCTCCACGTCGAAATAGCCGGTATTGGCGATACCCACCATCTGCGACAGTTCCGGCGCCGGCACCACGGACATCTGCGTCTGCGCGCCATCGGCGCTGCAAAGCCATGCGCCCGAGCCTTTTTCGGCAATCGCCCAGTCATTGCCCATCGGATCGAAGATCAGGCCGGCCACGGTCTCGCCCTTGGAGATGACGCTCATCATCACGCCGAAGAGCGGCAGGCCGGAAGCGAAATTATAGGTGCCGTCAATGGGATCGACCACCACGGCAAGATCGGCATCGGCAAGCTTGCCGAGCAGAGACGCATCCGCCGCGACCGCCTCTTCACCGATGAACAGCGCCTGCGGCATGATTTCCTGTACCCGCGCGCGGATCAGCCGCTCGGCAGCCTCGTCAGCTTCGGTCACGAGGTCGATAGCCTCGCTCTTGATCCGCACATCGCCCTCGCCCAGATTGCGGAACCGCGGCAGGATTTCCACTGCCGCCGCTTCCTGAAGCGCATTGGCAAGAGAGGCGATGTCGAGTTCGATGGCCATGGGCGATATCCTTCTATCTGAGCATCAATCTTATAACGCGACGATTTCCCGTCGCAGCATCTTCCAGCTCTCCCTGTCGGGAGCGGACAGGATGCCTCCAGTCGTCTGGCCGGGCCGGTAGGGCGTATTGTCGAAACGGGCCGTGTAACCGCCGGCCTCCTGATGAACGAGAACACCGGCGAGGTGATCCCAGGGCATCAGCTTTTCATGGCCGATGAAATGCAGCTTGCCGGCCGAGGCAAGCCAATATTCATGTGCCGAGCAATTGATTGAAAGCGCCATCTTGATCTTTGCCATATTGGCGGCGATGACAGGACGGCGATCCTCATGGCTGTGGCCCCAGGAAAAGATACCGACCATCTCGGACAATTGCACGGGATCGGCGACCTTGAGCTTCGCCTGCGAACCGTTCTTGCGGTGGAGATAGGCCCCCTCACCCTTGAGTGCAACGATGGTATCGCCCATGACGGGATCGTGGATGATGCCCGCCACCGTCTCACCCTTGACGGTGACCGCAAGCAATGTGCCAAAAGCAGGAAAGCCGGAAGCATAATTGAAAGTGCCGTCGATGGGATCGATCACGAAGGCAAGCGGCGCATCGGCAAGGGCTGGAATGACTGATGGGTCCGCCTCATACGTCTCTTCGCCGACGATATGGGCCTTCGGAAACCGCTCAAGCAGCGCGGTGGTGATCGCCTTTTCCGCCAGAACATCTGCCTCGGTGACGAGATCGATGGCGGAGGTCTTTTCAGAGATGTCGCCGGCGCTCAGGTTTCGGAAGCGGGGCATGATTTCCTCACGGCCGGCAGCGGCGACGGTGGAAACGAGGAATTCGATATCTTTATCGGAAAGGCTCATGGCGCGGGGCACTTCTTCATCAGGGAGGGCTGGCCTCCCTACGCTCTTCAGGTGACGCGCCGGTGACAGCAAGCGCCGAAAAATCAAAAAACTTAGGGTCCAGCAGATGCGACGGATTAACGTGGGCAAGTGCCCGCAGCATCACATCCTTGCGGCCCGGCATGCGCCGTTCGATATCCGCCAGCATCTCTTTCATCGCATTGCGCTGAAGCCCGTCCTGCGAGCCGCAGAGGTCACAGGGAATGATCGGGAATTCCATGGCGGCTGCAAATTTCGCCATATCCTCTTCGGCGCAATAGGCAAGCGGGCGCATGACCATCAGGTCACCCTCGTCATTTAAAAGCTTCGCCGGCATGCCGGCAAGCCGGCCGCCATGGAAGAAGTTCATGAAAAAGGTCTCGAGAATATCCTCACGGTGATGGCCGAGCAGCAGCGCGTCGCAGCCCTCCTCCCGCGCGATGCGGTAGAGATTACCGCGCCGCAGCCGCGAACAGAGCGAACAGTAAGTGCCGCCGGAAGGCACCTTTTCTTTCACCACCGAATAGGTATCGCGATATTCGATGCGATGGGCGACACCGATCTTCGCCAGATATTCCGGCAGGACGTGCTTGGGAAAATTCGGCTGGCCCTGATCGAGATTGCAGGCCACCAGCTCCACCGGCAAAAGCCCGCGCCATTTGAGATCGAGCAGCAAGGCCAGAAGACCATAGCTGTCCTTGCCGCCGGAAAGGCCGACAAGCCAGCGCTTCTGACCCTTCAGCATGCCGAAATCTTCAAACGCCTGGCGCACATTGCGCAGCAGCCGCTTGCGCAGCTTGTTGAACGAGACCGATCGCGGCGCATTGTCGAACAGCGGATGCGAGCTGCCGTTTTCCTCGGACGCGTCCTGATCCGCCCCAACCATATCCGCGATGTCATCGATCTTGGTGAGAATGTTCATCATCCGCTCGCTCCGGCACGACTGCCGTTCTTCATGCAGGCAATGCCCCCATCCGCCTGCAATATCAAGCCCCGAATACCGACCAGCCGGTTTTCGTCGCCAGCAATTCCAGCGCCTGTGACCCGAGCGCCGAATTACCCACCTTGTTGAGACCCGGCGACCAGACCGCAATCGACGCATTGCCCGGCGCCACCGCCATGATGCCGCCGCCAACGCCGCTCTTGCCCGGCAGGCCGACATGATAGGCGAAATCGCCCGATCCGTCATAATGGCCACAGGTCAGCATCAGCGCATTGATGCGTCGCGCCCGGCGGTCCGAGACGACGGTATGGCCGGTCAGCGGATTGCGGCCGCGATTGGCAAGGAAAAGCCCGGCACGGGATAGCTGGGCGCAGGTCATGGAAAGCGCGCACTGGTGGAAATAAACACCGAGCGTATATTCGACGGGATGGTGCAGATTGCCGAAGGAGCGCATGAAATTGGCGAGCGCGAAATTGCGGAACCCCGTCGCCTGCTCGGATTTCGCCACCGTATCGTCGATGCTGATGGTGTCATCGTCCGCGAGATAACGCACGAAGCGCAGAAGCTCGCCAATCGCCTCACGCGGCTGGTGGCCGGAAAGAACGATATCGGTCACCACGATTGCGCCGGCATTCACGAAGGGATTGCGCGGGATACCGTGCTCATGTTCCAGCTGGACGATGGAATTGAAAGACGATCCCGATGGTTCGCGCCCCACCCGGTTCCACACCGTCTCTCCCGCCTTGCCGAGCGCCAGCGTCAGCATGAAGACCTTGGAGATACTCTGGATCGAAAACGGCACAAGCGCATTGCCGGCCGTATAGGTCGTCCCATCGACGGTGGTGATGGCGATGCCGAACTGGTTGGGATCGACCTTGGCGAGTTCGGGAATGTAATCCGCAACCTTCCCCTCACCCAGTCTCGGCAGCATGCTGTCATAGATGGAATCGACGATCGCCTGAATGTCCTGCATGCAAAGCCTTCCCCAGCAAACAAAAAAGCCGCCCCGAGGGGCGGCTTTCTCAATACTGAAACGCGTCGATTAACGCGAGTAGAATTCGACGACCAGATGCGGTTCCATGACGACCGGGTACGGAACGTCGGAAAGCGACGGAACGCGGGCGTAGGTCGCAACCATCTTGTTGTGGTCGACTTCGATGTAGTCGGGAACGTCACGCTCTGCGAGCTGAACGGCTTCGAGAACCGTAACCAGCTGCTTGGACTTCTGACGAACTTCGATGACGTCGCCAGCCTTGCAACGGTAAGAACCGATGTTGACGCGAACGCCGTTAACCGTGACGTGGCCATGGTTGATGAACTGGCGCGATGCGAAAACGGTCGGAACGAACTTGGCGCGGTAGACGATGGCGTCCAGACGCGACTCGAGCAGGCCGATCAGGTTTTCAGAAGTGTCACCCTTGCGACGGTTTGCTTCGTCGAAAGTGGCGCGGAACTGCTTTTCGCGCAGTTCGCCGTAATAGCCCTTGAGCTTCTGCTTGGCGCGCAGCTGCGTGCCGAAGTCGCTCATCTTGCCCTTGCGGCGCTGGCCGTGCTGGCCCGGGCCGTATTCGCGGCGGTTAACCGGGGACTTCGGACGACCCCAGATGTTTTCGCCCATGCGGCGGTCAATTTTGTACTTAGCCGATTCGCGCTTGCTCATCGTATTTCCTTCTCAAAAGGTTATGCCGGTCTGTTGCCAAACCGGTTTAAGGAAACACGCCCTCCTCTGAGGCCCGTTTCAGGGCCTCTGACAGGCTTCTCACATGCAAATGGAGAAACCACGGGACATGTCGGTGATATTGACCGCCGAACGTCAGCCTTTAAACTGCAAGGCAGTCAACAAAACACACCGGACATCACTGCCCGGCGTTGGGGCGGCTTCTATAGTCGTTTTACAAATTTGTCAAACAGCGCCTGCCGATTTTTTTCTTGAGCCTGCCCTTGAAAACATCGAACGGCCACCCATTTACGCATCGTGATCAGAACTCGGGCCCCTCTGACGTGTTACCGGACAACACGTGATGTCGAGTTTCTTAAGGTTGGGGGCCACGTATATTCTTGACACACGTTCCCCATCCGCAAAGCCAACCTCGTCCGGCTAAAGGTTGACTGATGGAGTTTCTCCTCAACGATTTTCTCGGTACCCCCACATGGATGTGGGCGGTCTTCATTTCTCTCGTCCTTGGCCTCTTGGCGCTCGATCTCGGCGTGCTGCACAAGAATTCCAAGGAAATCGGCATTCGTGAAAGCCTGCTGATGTCAGGCTTCTACATCGCCATCGGTTTGGCCTTCGGCGGCTGGATCTGGTATCAGTCCGGCCAGCAATCGGCGATGGAATACGTCACCGGTTTCGTGGTCGAAAAAAGCCTGGCGATGGACAATATCTTCATCATCGCCATGATCTTCTCTTACTTCGCAATTCCCCGTCAGTACCAGCATCGTGTGCTGCTCTGGGGTATCCTCGGCGTCATCATCCTGCGCGGCATCATGATCGCCGGCGGCGCTGCCATCGTCGAAAACTTCCACTGGGTACTTTATCTCTTTGCGGCCTTCCTCGTTTTCACGGGCCTCAAGATGCTGTTCTCGTCCGACCATGACGAGAACGATATCGGCAACAACCGCATCCTGAAATTCCTGCGCAACCGCCTGCCGGTGACGGAGAAGCTTCACGGTGAAAAATTCTTCGTCAAGGAAACCGATGAAACCACTGGCAAGCTGAAGACCTTCGTGACGCCGCTCTTCCTGGCGCTCATCATGGTTGAAATCGCCGACCTGATCTTCGCGGTCGATTCGATCCCGGCGATCTTCGCGATCACCACCGATCCGTTCATCGTCTACACCTCGAACATCTTCGCGATCCTCGGCCTGCGCGCCCTCTATTTCGCGCTTGCCGCCCTGATCCACCGCTTCGCCTATCTGAAATATGCGCTGGCTGCGGTTCTGGTCTTCGTCGGTTCGAAAATCTTCGTCGCCGATATGCTCGGCATCGCCAAGATCCCGCCGGCCGTTTCGCTCGGCGTGACAGTTGCCATCCTCGCAACCGGCATCATCGGCTCGCTGATTGCGACACGGAAGGAAGCAAAGGCCATCGAATAAGGTCTTCATCGAGGAGGCGGAAACACCTCCTCAGCCTCTGACCAAGTTCGACATTTCCCCTTTTGTCGTCCTCGGGCTTGACCCGAGGACCCACCTTTTCAACGGCGATGGATGGCCGGGTCAAGCCCGACCATGACGGAGTTTAGATTTGCGCTCGGCTTCGCACAGCGACGCTTCACTCCGCCGCAAGCCGCGTATCATCCTCAGCCGCATCCGCATCGCCGGGTGCGGTTTTTGCGTCGAGATCGGGAAACGCCACGATGCGCTTGCCGGAGAAATCGGCATGCACCACCACGAGCTCCTTCTCCTCGAAATAGCCGAGCAGACGCCGCGCACGGCGGGCGGAATGGGTGCCATAGGCCCGGGCAATGCGGGCATCTGACGGGCAAGGCTCTTCACCCAGCGCCGCCTTGACGAGCAGCAGGAAGACCCCCTGCAGATCATCGGAAACCGACATGGACAGTTCCAACGCCTTTTCCCAGCCTTCGCTTGCCGCCATCGTCGCATCCACACCGGAGCGGGCAATCGCCACCTGCCGGCGGAATTCCGCCAATGTCATCGGCGTGCCGGGAATACGGCGCATACGGGCGCGCACCAGAAAATCCTGATAAAGCACCGCATCGGTGCGATAGGCCGATTGCGGATCGTCGAGAATTTCAACGAGAACCGCACCGATCTTTTCATCGCGCTCTTCCGGCGTCAGTTCCGGCTGACCTGCACGCGGCGACTGCTCCGGTGTAGGGCCAACGGCGGCGGGTGTGGAACGGGAGAGTTCTGCCAGAATATCCGTGGTCGGGCGTGGTGCAGGCGGCGTGCGGCGCACGGCGGCGCGCGTGAATTCTTCCGGGTCCGGCGTGAAGATCAGGTCTTCCACATCCTGGGGTGCATCCGGCAGCGGCATCAGCTTTGGCGAGGATGAGCGCGCCGAGGTTTCCACCGCCCCGATGACGATCGGCAGCGGGCGACGTGAGAGCGCCGGGCCGAGCGCCACGAAATTGCCGCGCTGCAGGTCGCGGAACATTTCCGCCTGCCGCCGGTCCATGCCGAGCAGATCGGCAGCCCGCGCCATGTCGATATCGAGGAAGGTACGGCCCATCAGGAAGTTCGAGGCTTCCGCCGCCACGTTCTTGGCGAGCTTCGCCAGACGCTGCGTGGCGATGACGCCGGCAAGACCGCGTTTACGGCCACGGCACATCAGATTGGTCATGGCGCCCAGCGACGCCTTGCGCGCATCCTCAGTCACTTCACCGGCAACGGAGGGCGCAAACATCTGCGCCTCATCCACCACCACAAGCACGGGATACCAGAATTCACGGTCCGCATCGAACAGGCCGTTGAGGAAGGCGGCTGCGGCCCGCATCTGCTGTTCGACATCAAGGCCTTCCAGCGTCAGCACGCAGGAAACGCGGTGCTGGCGAATGCGGTTGGCGATGCCGGCAAGCTCTGCCTCCGTGCGCTCGCCATCCACCACCACGTGACCGAACCTGTCGGAAAGCGTGACGAAATCACCCTCGGGATCGATGATGACCTGCTGCACCCATGGCGCCGATTGCTCCAGCAGCCGGCGCAGCAGATGCGACTTGCCGGAACCGGAATTGCCCTGCACCAGCAAACGCGTCGCAAGCAATTCCTCGATATCGAGCTTGGCCTGCTGCCCGCCCGATAGGGTTCCCATGTCGATACCGACCTGCAATGTTCCATTCCCTGTGCTGCATCTCATCCGACCGATTCCCTAAAGGACGGCCGAACATGCTCTTTACCAAAAAATCGCCGGTTGCGTCTGCCCCGTGCCGATAATGCACAGGCAATTCGGTCTCAGCCCTGTGCCGACCGTACCCGGAAGCGCGAAATGCCGATGCGCCGGCCGAAGACGTTCAGCGCCAGCCCGAGAATGACCAGCGCCGCACCGATAATCTCGAAGACGGTGATATGTTCGGCGAAAGCCAGATAGGCGCTGATAAAACCGACAACGGGCACCAGCAGCGAAAATGGTGCCACCGTTCCGGCGGGGTAACGCAAAAGCAGGTAACTCCAGATGCCTGCACCGACAATGGTTGCGCCATAGGCCATATAGATCACCACGAAAGCCATGGTCGGCGTCGCATGAGCCACCCCTTCGGCAATCGCTTCAGGCCCTTCCACCACGAGTGAGAGCAGGATCAACGGCAGAACGGGCACCAGGCTGGTCCAGGCGATGAAGGAAACCGCATTGACCTGTCCGATACGGCGATTGACGATGTTACCGCAGGCCCAGGCAATCGCAGAACCGACGCCCATCAGAAGCGGCACCAGCGCTGCCGCCGTCATGCGCTCCACGCCGATGACCGCCAGCCCGCCAAAAGCAATGATCGCGCCAAAAATCTGCGAGGGCAACGGCCGTTCCCCGAGAAACACCACGGCAAGGGCGAGCGTGAAGAAAGCCTGTGACTGCATGACCAGCGAAGCAAGCCCCGCCGGCAGGCCGAGCTTGATGGCGGGATAAAGCAGGCCGAACTGCACGAAGCCCATGGCCATGCCGTAGACAATCATATGCCGCCAAGGCACGTTTGGTTTCGGCAGGAAAAAGACGAGAGGCACGGCTGCAAAGAAATAACGCACACCCGTCAGAAACAGAGGTGGCATATCCGTGACGCCGATCTTGATGGCGACGAAGTTGAAGCCCCACAAAAACACGGTGATCAGGGCGAGAAGTATATGCGGCAATGCCATTTTGTTATGTCCGAATTTCAGGCGATCGAGAATTGCCTTACGGCGCGACCGCCCTCTTCCAGCCAAAGGCAATGAGACCGGCGCCGATCAGGAGACCACCACCCGTGCGGTTGACGATACGTTGAACCTTCGGCTTGCGGATCGTATTGCGGGCGGCACTTGCCAGAAGTCCATAAAGCGCAGCATTGACAGTGGCAAGCACCAGGAATGTCGCTTCGAAAATCAGCACCTGTGGCCAGAAGGGCAATGTCGGCACCAGAAACTGCGGCAGGAAGGCCACGAAGAACACGATGCTCTTGGGGTTCAGGGCCGTGACGATATAGGCATGCAGGAAGATTTTGAGCGGCCTTTCACGGCCCGTCACGCCCTTACCTTCAGCGCCTTCGCCGCTGACCGGTGAACGCCACAGCTTGATGCCGAGATAGATAAGGTAAGCCGCACCGATCCATTTCAGACCGGTGAACAATGCAGCCGACGTGGCAAGCAGCGCCCCAAGCCCCAGCATGGAGGCCGTCATGGCGGTAAAATCCCCAAGCGCCACGCCTGTTACCGTCGCCGTGCTCGCCTTGCGGCCATGGCCGAGCGCGTAAGAAATCACCAGCAGGATCGTCGGTCCCGGAATGGCGAGCATGATGGCGGATGCGGCCACGAAGGCCAGCCAGTTCTCCAGCGGCATGATTTGAGTCTCCCTTGCCCAATTTGACGAGCAAGCCACCAAAACCGGGAGGTATCAAGCTCAATCTTCGAAGATCACGCCGCCCTGTCATCCAGCGGATGACCGGGCGGCTGCTCGTACAGATACGGCCTCCTCGACATTCTTCGTCGAAGAGGCCGCCATTATCAAAACCGGGGCGCCCACGGCACCGACCAGTCTCGCCGCCGCTTCACTCGCGACGGTTCAAGGCCGATATCGACCAGCAGTCGTTCCGGCAGATCGGCAGGATCGGTCGGCGGCGCGCGTGGCACGACAGCCGCGAAGACGACCGTCTTCAAGGTCTTCCAGACGCCGAATGTGACGAACAGACGGTCCACCGCATCCGGCAGCGCATATGCTACCAATGGTTGATCATTTTGCATGGGAAATCCATCCCGGCGCGGCAAGGCGGCCAGGTCCTTTATCGATGGAAAACGACACGCGGAAACGACGGACGCAGCACGCATGCTACGCGGACGCGCAAGTCACATGTCGGACGAAGTTGAATTGCCAAACGGCTGGGGAATCAGGCCATAAGCCTTATCGGAGGGAGATGCCTCGCATCACATAACCGCCGACGACCATGCCAAAGAGGCCTGACATGCCATTAAGGCGCATATTCACGTTATTGCTCATTTCACGCCTCCATTTATTGCGGTTACGGACAAAATACATCTTACACAGGAAATCGGACGCGACAAGAGGTCGCAATCTCGAATTGTAAAAGACGAGCAAAGGCGGTGCAAAAATACAACAGGCTGTCAGGCGGCGGGAGCGCTGAGACCAAAACCCTGCATCAGCCGCCGCGTGGCGAAATCGGGCTTGCCCGAGGTGAAGACGGCGAAGTCGAAACCATCGGGATGTTCCGCATCCTGTGGCAACGGCACCAGATGTCGGGCACGCCGGGCAATCGCTTCGGCGGGATCAAGCCAGTCCACCGGCCATGGCGCCAACCGGCGAAACACATTGGCCATGAAGGGGTAGTGGGTGCAGGCAAGCACGACGATATCGGTGCGCTTGCCGTCACTGTCGATGAAGCAGGGCTCGATTTCTGCCAGCACCGCCTCGTCCGAAACCGGCTCACCCCTGATCCAGCTTTCCGCCATGCGTGCGAGGTTTTCCGAGCCGACCAAACGCACATGACATTGGGTGGCAAAGGACTGGATGAGATCGCGCGTATAGGCCCGCTTGACGGTGCCCGGCGTCGCGAGAACAGAGACGAGGCCGGAGCGGGTCCGCTCCGCCGCCGGCTTGATGGCGGGAACGGTACCGACGAAGGTCATGTCCGGAAACCGGGCGCGAAGATCGGCGCCCGCGAGCGTGAAAGCGGTATTGCAGGCGATGATGCAGACTTCGGGGCTGTAATCCTGCAGCAGCGTTTCGAAGATTGAAAGAATACGCGCCCTCAGCGCCTCTTCCTCCCAGCCGCCATAGGGAAAACCGGCATCGTCGGCCACATAGATGAAACCGCGCTCGGGCATCAGCACGCGCGCCTCCCGTAGAACCGTCAGCCCGCCAATGCCGGAATCGAATACCAGCACCGGTTTCAGCACATCGGCTGGCGCCTCACTCGTCTTCAGCATTCTCCCCTGCTCCCTCGGCCGACGGCCCCGCTGCCCTGCCCGTCTTCTTCGGCCATTGCCGCGGGAAACGGTCGAGCGAATTGATCATGCCGCGGAAAACGCTGATTTCCTGTTCGGAAAAACCCCGTCGCGACAACACGGCCCGCAAATTGTCGACCATTTTCGGCTTTTTTTCAGCAGGATGGAAATAACCGCGCGCATCCAGCGCTTCCTCGATGTGTTCGAACAGGCCGAAAACCTGTTCCTTGGTCGAAGGCCGCTGCTCGACGGACTGGAACAGCGTCTCCCCCAGATCGTCCATGCCTGATTTCATCCATTCATAGGACATCAAAAGCACGGCCTGCGCGATGTTGAGCGAGGCAAAGGCGGGATTGACCGGGAAGGTCACGATCTCGTCGGCCAGCGCCACCTCCTCATTCGTCAGCCCCCAGCGCTCGCGCCCAAACAGGATACCGGTCTTTTCGCCAGCCTTGAATTTTGTCCGAAGCGTCTCGGCGGCAGTGACGGGCGCCCGCACCGGCTTGAACCCGTAACGCTCGCGAGCGGTTGTGGCATAGACGAAATTGAGATCCTTGATCGCCTCTTCCAGCGTCTCGAATACCTTGGTGCCGTCAATGACGTGGTCGGCCTTCGAAGCGGCAGCACGCGCCTTCTCGCTCGGCCAGCCATCGCGCGGATTGACCAGACGCAATTCGGAAAGGCCGAAATTGGCCATGGCCCGCGCCACCATGCCGATATTTTCGCCGAGCTGCGGTTCGACCAGAATGATCGCCGGGCCTTCCGCCAGAAGTTCAAGCTCGCTGTTAGTGCCTGCCATCGTCGTTTGTCCGTGTTTGAAGCGCGGCATCGATTTTTGAACCGATGCCCTAAAGCGCGCCTCACTGGCACAGATCAGCGCGAAAATCAAAGCCGGAGGGGTATAAAGGCCGCCCTCACTCCCCCTTGATGATATTCGCCATCTCTTCGCGCAGCGAATCCCGGCCCTCGTCACCCACCCGGTGAATATCGCTGATAACAGGCCGGCCATCTTCCTCGATGACGTCGAAATGCACCTCGTCGACGCTCGCCTTTATCTCGGCCTCGTCCATGCAGGCCCAGAGCTTGAATTTCGCCGTCACGTCCGTCACGCCGTCCTTAACCGCACCCGGGGTCACCGAGACTTCCTGCAGCGGACAACCATCCTGGGAGTTGGTCACAACGTCATAACCGAAAGGATCGCCCTTCTCGCCGCTTTCGGCTTCGTAAGCCGGCTTCTTGGATGCCTCGCGATACTGGGCAACGAAGTCCTTGCTGAACAGGCTGCTCAGCATGTCCTCATCGAAAATATACTTCCAGTTTTCCGCATCGCCCGACCAGTTCTTGACGGTGATGTCCATCACTTTCTGGACGGGATCGGCAGGCCCGACCGCAAGGGCGCTGTGGGAAAAGAGGACGGCGGCAGTCAGAAGCAGAATTTTCCGCATGATGTGATCCCGGGATAGGCCCGACACGCGGGCGAAGCGATTCGCCTGACTGTATTCCGGCATTGTGGTTTGGCAATGCGCAAAGCGTTATTGCGCTGCGCCAAAAAAGCGCCCCCCATGGCTTTGCCTCAGACGCTCGCGATGCTATAGCCCGACCGGATATTTTTCCGACTATTGGTGTCATCAGGCGCCACAGCTTCGAAGGTGAGGAATTCATGGCAAAGATCAAGGTAGCCAATCCGGTCGTCGATCTCGACGGCGACGAAATGACCCGTATCATCTGGCAGCTCATCAAGGACAAGCTGATCCTGCCTTACCTCGATCTCGATATCGAATATTACGACCTCTCGGTTGAAAACCGCGATGCCACCAACGACCAGGTGACTGTGGATGCGGCACACGCCATCAAGAAGCACGGCGTCGGCATCAAGTGCGCGACGATCACGCCGGACGAGCAGCGCGTCGAGGAATTCGGCCTGAAGCAGATGTGGAAGAGCCCGAACGGCACGATCCGCAACATTCTGGGCGGCGTTATCTTCCGCGAGCCGATCATCTGCAAGAACGTTCCGCGCCTCGTACCCGGCTGGACCAAGCCGATCGTCGTCGGCCGTCACGCTTTCGGCGACCAGTACAAGGCAACCGATTTCAAGTTCCCCGGCAAGGGCAAGCTGACCATCAAGTTCGTCGGTGAAGACGGCCAGGTCATCGAAAAGGACGTCTTCGACGCCCCGAGCGCCGGCGTGGCACTGGCCATGTACAACCTCGATGAATCGATCCGCGAATTCGCCCGCGCCTCCATGAACTATGGCCTGATGCGCAAGTGGCCGGTTTACCTCTCCACGAAGAACACCATCCTCAAGGCCTATGACGGCCGCTTCAAGGATATCTTCGAAGAAGTCTACCAGACCGAGTTCAAGAAGCAGTTCGACGAAGCCGGCATCACCTATGAGCACCGCCTGATCGACGACATGGTCGCTTCCGCGCTGAAGTGGTCCGGCGGCTACATCTGGGCCTGCAAGAACTACGATGGCGACGTTCAGTCCGACACGGTTGCGCAGGGCTTCGGTTCGCTCGGCCTGATGACCTCGGTTCTGCTTTCGCCGGATGGCCGCACGGTCGAAGCCGAAGCTGCGCACGGCACGGTGACGCGCCACTACCGTCAGCACCAGAAGGGTCAGGAAACCTCGACCAACTCGATCGCCTCGATCTTCGCCTGGACCCGTGGCCTCGCCCACCGCGCCAAGCTGGACGACAATGCGGAACTGGCAAAGTTCGCAACGACGCTCGAGACCGTCTGCGTCGATACCGTCGAAAGCGGCTTCATGACCAAGGACCTTGCGCTCCTCATCGGACCGGACCAGCCCTGGCTCTCCACCACCGCCTTCCTCGACAAGATCGACGAAAATCTCAAGAAGGCCATGGCGGCCTGAAATCAGGAGGCAATGCCCGCCTGAAATGATGAAACAGGAAAACCCGGCCGCAACGCCGGGTTTCTTTTTTGCTCACAGTATCTTGATTAGCCATTGTACTAGGCGCAGAATTCGATTCCGCGTGCCACGGCCAGTACAACAATAAGACAAAACCAAAACAGCATATCACTGCGTATAACTTGCCCGGCACAGTCAAACATTTATCGGAGCATCACCGCGATCTTCAGCAAGACGCTGATGATGCTGCGGATCACAAATAAATCGAAGCGCAGGCGCGAAATCCGTTCCGGTTTTCCCATAATGCTTCGGCGATTTTGCTTGGGGAGGCAAAAGCATGAGTGAACTGATATTTTATACCAATCCCATGTCGCGCGGACGCATCGCGCGCTGGATGCTCGAGGAAGTGGGTGTTCCCTATAAAACGGAAATACTGGGTTTCGAGACCTCGATGAAATCGCCCGCCTACCGGCTGATAAACCCGATGGCCAAGGTGCCGGCGATCAAGCATGGCGATACCATCGTCACCGAGGCGGCGGCGATCTGCGCTTATCTCGCCGATGCCTTTCCCGGCGCGAACCTTGCGCCCACACCGAAGGCGCGCGGGCTCTATTACCGCTGGATGTTCTTCGCCGCAGGCCCGCTGGAAATGGTGGCGAGCATGAAGGCGATGGGTTTCGAAGTGCCCAAGGAGAAACTGCGAATGGCCGGCTGCGGCAGCTATGCCGACGTGATGAACACGCTCGAACGCGCCGTCAGCGAAAACCGCTTCGTGGCCGGCGATCTCTTCACCGCGGCGGATGTCTATGTCGGCGCCCATGTCGGCTGGGGGCTACACTTCGGCACCATCGAAAAGAGGCCGGCCTTCATCGACTATATGGCGCATCTGACCGACCGCCCGGCCTTCAAGCGAGCCGCCCAGCTCGATGAAGAGGCCGCGAAGGAGCTGCAAACGGCGGCAAGCTGACTGCATACGCGCTCCCGTCGTTATGCCAGCGGCAGGTAAATATCCGTCAGCAGTTCGGTTGGCGGTGTGTCCCTGGGACTGTTCAGATACTCCTCGAACATCGCGCCGGCGCCGATCTGTCGTCCGGAGGCGGGGAGCCATTCAGCATAAAGCCATCGGTAAGCCCGGTGCATATCCGCATAGGGTCCCTTGTGGCGAAGCACGGCATAGTCGCCGCCTGCAATGGATTGCCGCTGCAAAGGCTCGCTCTCCATCGGCAACACTACGCCAGTGACGCAGGCGATGGAACGAAGGTCATCGGCAGGCACGATATCGGGATCGTCGAAATAAACCCCGATCATGCGCATGTCCGCTCCGGCCAGTCCACGCGCATACAGCGTCCCGAACAGGGTTTCGAACGCCTTGCTGATCAGCATGTAGGAGCCGCGATGCGGCACGCCGGTCAGCATCATGGGAGAAACGGTTTTCACAGCAATATCAAACATATCGGTCGCCTTTTCTAAAGGAGCTGCGTTGAACAGGCTGTGGCTTCCCTCCTTCCGGTAACGCGCCGGCGGCATGCCGTAGGCCGTTTTGAATATACGGTTGAAGGACTGGAGGTTTGGGTAGCCCGATCGTTTTGCAATATCGCCGATGGCAAGATCGCCGCGGACGATCTCGCCCGCCGCGCGGTGCAACCGCAGCCTCTTGACGGTCATGGCCGCCGTTTCGCCATGGATTGCCCGATAAATTCTGTGCCAGTGATAGCTTGACATGCAGGCGATTTCCGCCAGCCGGCCCATATCCAGTTCCTCGTCAAGATGGTCGTGAATATAGGCCGAAACCCGCCTCAGACGCGTTTCATAAATTGCCCAAGCCGTGTCACTGTTCATATCGAGCCTCTTTGCAAAACCGATGGCCAATAGAACCATAACCCGATTTGACAAATCCTGCTCAGTTGGGTGCCCGGCAAACGAGGCCGGCAGCCGCCCGTCCTCGCCTCATGGGTGAAAACGGAAGTGGTTGGCCCGGAAAACCGGACCAACCCCGTGGTTTTGGCGGATCAGGCCGCCAGTGTTGCGGCCACCGCTTCGATGGCCTCCTGCGCCTTGGCGCCGTCCGGACCGCCGGCCTGCGCCATGTCAGGGCGACCGCCGCCGCCCTTGCCGCCCAGTGCTGCGGATGCGGTGCGAACGATGTCCACGGCGCTGAAACGGGCCGTCAGATCTTCGCTCACGGCCGCAACGGCGCTTGCCTTGCCGTCTTCGGAAACAGCGATCAGAAGCACGACGCCGGAGCCGAGATTGGCCTTGGCTTCATCGGCAAGACCCTTGAGGTCCTTTGCATCGATGCCGGACATGGATTTCGCCAGGAAATTGACGCCGGCAACCTGCTTGACGTCGCTCGCGCCGGCGTCCGTCGAACCACCGCCCATGGCGAGTTTCCGGCGCGCATCGGCAAGCTCGCGCTCCAGCTTCTTGCGCTCGTCGAGCAGCCCTTCGACGCGCGACAGCACATCGCCCGGCTGAACCTTCAGCGACGAGGCAAGCGCCTTCACCCGCTCATCCTGTTCGGAGAGATAGGCAAGCGCGCCCTGACCGGTGACGGCTTCGAGGCGGCGCACGCCCGCGCCGACGGCGCTTTCGCCGAGAATGCGGATGAGACCGATCTGGCCGGTGGCGCCCACATGCGTGCCGCCGCAAAGCTCGACGGAATAAGGACGGTTGGCTTTTGCGCCATGCAGGCCGGTGCCCATGGAGACAACACGAACTTCATCGCCGTATTTTTCGCCGAACAGCGCCATGGCGCCTTCGGCAATGGCGTCATCGACGCTCATCAGGCGGGTGACGACAGGCGAGTTCTGCAACACGATTTCGTTGGCCATCTCTTCGACGACCTTCAGTTCCTCGGCCGACATCGGCTTCGGATGCGAAACGTCGAAACGCAGGCGCTCGGGCGCAACCAGCGAACCCTTCTGGGCAACGTGAGTGCCGAGCACTTCGCGCAGCGCCTCATGCAGCAGATGGGTGGCGGAGTGGTTCGCACGGAGACGGGACCGCCGGCCGTGATCGACCGTCAATTGCACGGCATCGCCCACTTTCAGGCCGCCCTTGGAAACGGTGCCCACATGAACGAAGAGGCCTTCGCCCTTCTTCTGGGTATCGGAAACGACAAAGGCGCCGTTGTCGCCGGAGATCACACCGGTATCGCCCATCTGGCCGCCCGACTCGCCGTAGAAGGGAGTCTGGCTGACGACAACCTGCACGGTCTCGCCATCTGCAGCACTCTCGATGGTCTTGCCGTCCTTGACGATCGCCTGGATGACGCCTTCGGCGGTTTCGGTATCGTAACCGAGGAACTCGGTCGCGCCGAGCTTTTCCTTGAGCTCGAACCAGACAGTCTCGGTCGCCTTGTCACCGGAGCCGGCCCAATGCGAGCGGGCTTCCGCCTTCTGGCGCTGCATGGCATCGGTGAAGCCGGAAATATCGACGCCGATTTCGCGGGCGCGCAGCGCATCCTGCGTCAGGTCGAGCGGGAAACCATAGGTGTCGTAAAGCTTGAAGGCGGTTTCGCCATCCAGCATGTCGCCCTTGTGCAGCGTCGAGGTGGCATCGGAGAGCAGCGACAGGCCGCGTTCCAGCGTCTTGCGGAAACGGGTTTCCTCGAGTTTCAGCGTTTCGGAAGTCAGCGCCTCGGCACGGACCAGTTCCGGATAGGCACGGCCCATCTGCTGCACCAGCGCCGGCAGCAGCTTGTAGATCAACGGCTCGCGCGCGCCGAGAAGCTCGGCATGGCGCATGGCGCGGCGCATGATGCGGCGCAGAACGTAACCACGGCCTTCATTGGACGGCAGGACGCCATCGGCGATCAGGAAGGCGGACGAGCGCAGGTGGTCGGCTATGACCCGGTGGCTGGCGCGCTTTTCGCCTTCGGCCGGAACGCCGGTCGCTTCCACGGAAGCGGCAATCAGCGCGCGGAACAGGTCCGTATCGTAATTGTCATGTTTGCCCTGCAGCAGCGCGGAAATACGCTCGAGGCCCATGCCGGTATCGATCGACGGACGCGGCAGGTCGATGCGTTCTTCCTTCGTCAGCTGCTCATATTGCATGAAGACGAGGTTCCAGATTTCGATGAACCGATCGCCATCCTCTTCCGGCGAGCCGGGCGGGCCGCCCCAGATATGATCGCCATGATCGTAGAAGATTTCCGAACAGGGACCACAGGGACCGGTATCGCCCATCGCCCAGAAATTGTCGCTGGTCGCAATGCGGATGATGCGGTCATCGGAGAAACCGGCGATCTTCTTCCAGAGGTTAAAGGCTTCGTCGTCGGTATGATAGACCGTGACCAGCAGACGGTTGCGGTCGATGCCGAATTCTTTGGTGATCAGGTTCCAGGCATGGGTGATCGCCTCTTCCTTGAAATAATCGCCAAAGGAGAAATTGCCGAGCATTTCGAAGAAGGTATGGTGGCGGGCCGTATAACCGACATTGTCGAGGTCGTTATGCTTGCCACCCGCGCGCACGCATTTCTGGGCCGAAGCGGCCGTGGAATAGGGACGGCTTTCAAGACCGGTGAACACGTTCTTGAACTGCACCATGCCGGCATTGGTGAACATCAGTGTCGGATCGTTGCGCGGCACCAGCGGGCTGGAGGGTACGATCTCGTGTCCGTTCTTCTTGAAGTAGTCGAGAAAGGTCGACCGAATTTCATTCACACCGCTCATGCCCACACACCGCTCACAGCTGGAGTCCATCACCGCCACCGCAAAGGATGGCTATATTGCAAAATCAATGGCTTTTATCGTCCACATCCGGCCCTGTCCAGCCATGGAGGCGAAGCAAGACATATAGGCAAGGAAAAAGGGCCGTACGAAGAAAAATCGCACGACCCTTTTGATCCTTATCGGTTCGGCAAAGTCTCCGGGCTGCGATGCCCGGACCTTCGCGAAATGTATCAGCCCTCGTCGCTGCCGTCGTCACCTTCGCCGGCGTCCGGGCCGCCATTCTGCAGGAAGCGGTCGGCGATCAGACCGGCATTCTGGCGCAACGCCAGTTCGATCTCGTTGGCCGTATCCGGATTGTCGCGCAGGAAGGTCTTGGCGTTTTCACGACCCTGCCCCAGACGCTGGCTGTTATAGGAGAACCATGCACCGGATTTCTCGACGATACCGGCCTTGACGCCGAGATCGACCAGTTCACCGGTCTTGGAAACACCTTCGCCATACATGATGTCGAATTCCACCTGCTTGAAGGGCGGCGCCATCTTGTTCTTGACGACCTTGACGCGCGTCTGGTTGCCGACAACCTCTTCGCGCTCCTTGACGGCGCCGATACGGCGAATGTCGAGGCGCACGGAGGCGTAGAACTTGAGAGCGTTACCGCCAGTCGTCGTTTCCGGCGAACCGAACATGACGCCGATCTTCATGCGAATCTGGTTGATGAAGATCACCATGCACTTCGACTTGGAGATCGAAGCGGTCAGCTTGCGCAGCGCCTGGCTCATCAGACGGGCCTGGAGACCCGGCAGGCTGTCGCCCATTTCACCTTCGATTTCGGCCCGCGGCGTCAGTGCCGCAACGGAGTCGACCACGAGCACGTCAACCGCGCCGGAACGCACCAGCGTATCGGTGATCTCAAGCGCCTGCTCGCCCGTATCCGGCTGCGAAATCAGCAGGCTCTGCAGATCCACGCCGAGTTTGCGGGCATAGACCGGATCGAGCGCGTGTTCGGCGTCGACGAAGGCGCAGATACCACCCTTCTTCTGGGCTTCAGCAATGGTCTGCAATGCCAGCGTCGTTTTACCGGAGCTTTCCGGGCCGTAAATTTCAACGATACGCCCCTTCGGCAGACCGCCGATGCCGAGCGCGATATCCAGGCTGAGCGAACCCGTCGAAACGGTTTCCACTTCCACCACATTTTCATTGGAACCGAGCTTCATGATCGATCCCTTGCCGAACGACCGTTCGATCTGGGAGAGCGCCGCTTCCAGTGCCTTGCTTTTATCCACCGATTTATCCTCTACGAGACGCAAAGAATTTTGTGCCATCCGAACCACCTTTAGGTTATTGAAGCCGCACAGGCAATGAAGCAGTATGGAAACGGTATGTACTCTATTTGTTCTCATTTCGCAAGGCTGAGCCAGCATATTGAAAACAAATAGCGATAAGTATTTTGTTCTGCTTTCGTTTTTCCGTGCCCGGCCCATAGCCGCAAACCGGATGCGAGGTCAGGAAGACGCCAGTTTAGGCCGAATCGTCCGGTCTTTCCATCCGCCAAAGAGGGAAACGCAAGCGTGAAGAAAATACTCGTTCTGGGCGGCGCGCATATCGACCGGCGCGGCATGATCGAGACCGAGACGGCGCCCGGCGCCAGCAATCCCGGCTCCTGGATGGAAGAGGCAGGCGGCGGCGGTTTCAACGCCGCGCGTAATCTTTCCCGCCTCGGTTTTGAGGTCCGCATAATCGCCCCGCGGGGCGGTGACGTGACCGGCGACGCCGTGGCGGAGGCCGCACGACAGGCGGGTGTGGAAGACACACCCTTCGTTTTCCTCGATCGCCGCACCCCGAGCTACACTGCCATTCTGGAGCGCGACGGCAATCTGGTCATCGCACTGGCCGACATGGACCTCTACAAACTCTTCACGCCGCGCCGCCTGAAGGTGCGCGCCGTGCGCGAGGCGATTACCGCGAGCGACTTTCTACTCTGCGACGCCAATCTGCCTGACGATACGTTGACGGCGCTGGGCCTCATTGCCCGCGCCTGCGAAAAGCCGCTGGCGGCCATCGCCATTTCACCGGCCAAGGCGGTGAAGCTGAAAGCGGCGCTCGGCGATATCGACATCCTCTTCATGAACGAGGCGGAAGCCCGCGCGCTCACCGGCGAGACGGCACGGAACGTCCGTGAATGGCCGGATATCCTGCGCAAGGCCGGGCTTTCCGGCGGTGTCGTCACCCGTGGAGCAAGCGAAGTCGTGGCCTTCAACCGAACGGAAAAAGCCATCCTCCACCCGCCCCTCATCCGCGAGGTGAAGGACGTCACCGGCGCCGGCGATGCCATGGCGTCGGGTTATCTCGCCGCCATTGCCGAGAGAAAAACAATCGGGGAGGCATTGAGACAGGGGGCGGCGGCAGCGGCCATTACCGTGCAGTCACCCTTCGCCACCTCCCAGGACCTATCAAAAGACAGTGTCGAAGCCATGTTGGGGCTTGTTCCCCAGGCCGAAATGCTGGCATGAACCCGCTTTTAAAAACTGGAACAGATGAAATGACCCGCCCCATCTCCCCGCTCCTGCCCATCGTCTATTCTCAGGAAGTCGCCGCCGCCAAGCAGCGCGGTGCGCCGATCGTCGCGCTCGAATCGACCATCATCACCCACGGCATGCCCTATCCCGGCAATATCGAGATGGCGGAAAGCGTCGAACAGATCATCCGTGATCAGGGTGCGGTTCCGGCCACCATCGCCGTCATTCACGGCACGCTGCATATCGGCCTTGAGAAAGACCAGCTCGAAGCGCTCGCCCAGACCACCGATGCCATGAAGGTCTCGCGCGCCGATATCGCCTTCGCAATTGCCGAGCGCCGCACGGGTGCAACCACGGTGGCCGCCACCATGATCGCCGCCGCCCGCGCCGGCATCCGCGTTTTCGCCACCGGCGGCATCGGCGGCGTGCACAAGGGCGCGGAAGAAACCTTCGACATCTCCGCAGACCTCACCGAGCTTGCCAAGACCGGCGTGATCGTCGTCTGCGCCGGCGCCAAGGCGATCCTCGACATTCCGAAGACGCTCGAGGTTCTCGAAACCAACGGCGTGCCTGTCGTTACCTTCGGCTCCGAAGAATTCCCGGCCTTCTGGTCGCGCTCCTCCGGCCTGGCCAGCCCGCTCTCGCTGAACAGCCCGGCGGCGATTGCCAACTTCCAGGCGACCCGCGAACAGCTCGGCATCGATGGTGGCATGCTGGTGGCCAATCCCGTACCGGAAAAAGACGAAATTCCGCGCGAGGAGATGGAGATTTACATCAACCGCGCCATCTCCCATGCCGAGCGCGACGAAGTCACCGGCAAGGCGGTCACGCCTTACCTGCTCGGCGATATCTTCCGCCTGACCGATGGAAGGAGCCTTGAGACCAATATCGCGCTGGTGCGCAACAATGCGCAGCTGGCTGCGGAGATTGCGGTCGCACTTAACTGAGTTTGTGGACTGAGTTTTCCCTCACGTCGAAACCGACGAATGAGGAGATGCACTCGCCTCCGTCATGCTCGGGCCTGTCCCGAGCATCTGCGACGCCTCGCCTAAGCGAGACGTGATTGGATCCTCGGGACGAGCCCGAGGATGACGTCGAGTTGCCGGAAAGACCCGTCACCGACAACAAAAAGGCCCGGAGAGCTTGCGCTTCCGGGCCTTTGTTTTTCTTCCAGAACCCAATCAGTTCTGTGCGATCGGCTTCACCAGCGGCGTCACGCGGCGAATGGTCACGCGGCGGTTCTGCTGTTCTGGACCGAGCGTCTGGACCTTCAGGTAACGCTCACCATAACCCTGTGTCGCGAGGTTTTCCGGCGGGATGCCGTAAACATCGGTCAGCACGTTGGCCACGGAGGCGGCGCGCTCATCGGAAAGCACGAGGTTGCTTTCGTCCGAACCAACGGCATCGGTATGGCCTTCGATCAGGAAGGTTTCCGCCGGGTTCTTTTGCAGTGCCTTGTTGATCGCGTCGGCCACCTTGCGCAACGAACGGGCCTGCGCCATCGGAATGTCGGCGCTGCCGGTCGCAAAGGTGATCGTATCGAGGTCGATACGGCGCACCTTGTCACGGATACGGGCCGAATAACGCACTTCATCCAGCGAGTAGACGCGCTCCACCGGCTCGACCGGCGGCTGCTCCAGGAAGCGATAATAATCGCGGTCCGGATCGCTCGACGTGTCGATGATGTAGTCCGTCACGGGGATGCGCAGGCGCATCGGCGGCAGGTCGAGACCCGGATCGCGATAGACATAGTCACGATCGGGATCATCCATCAGTTCCGGTGCGTAGAACAGCACATATTCACGACCGCGATCGTCGATGCGCGAGCGCTGTATCACGTCGCCGTAACGGTTGCGGATCGTCACCACCTGCGTGCCGTCGCGACGTTCCACGGTTTCGCGGACGCGACCGCCGGGCAGGCGCTCGTAATAGGGCTCGCCGCCATCGCGGATGAAGCGCTGATTGTCATCGCCACGCACCACGACACGGTCGCCGAATTGCAGGATGATCGGCGCATCCATATCCCGGTCGCGCGGGCGGCCTTCGCGCGGCTGCCATTCGCGTACGCCATCCGGCCGCTCATATTGCGGGCGACGGTCGATGCGCTCGCCCTGCTGGGAGGTGATCGCCTCCAGCTTGACGGGCGGCGGCGGGGCCTTGCCTTCGGCGGCACCGGCGCGCTGCGCCTCGGCGTCGGAGGTCGGAACCTTGACGTCACCGGCCTGCTCGCGCTCGCGGCGACGTTCCTCACGGGTCTGACGGTTGCCGGAGCGCTCCACTTCCTTGTCGCTGTCGAGAACGGCCGCACCCTTGTCGACCGGCAGAATGACGGTGTCGGCGGTCTTGGACGGGTCCTTGGCGATTGCCTTGGCCTTATCAAGTTCTTCCTTCGTCGTTGGCGGTGCTTCCGTCTGCGGAACGGCGACCTGACTGGGCACGGCTTCGCCAGCCGGAGCCTGTCCGGTCGTCGCACCGCTTGGCGGCGGCGTGGGGGCACCGGGAAGCGGCGCTGCGGGTTCGGACTTCACAGGCGGCTGTTCGGAAGGCTGCCGCCCGGGTGCAGGGTTGGGCTGCGCTTCGGGAGCCGGCGGACGCGCGGGCGTTGGCGCTTCGGTCGGAACCGGTGCTTCCTTCACGGCGGGCTCGGGGGCTGCCGGCTTTTTCTCCGGAACGGGTTTTTCAGCCGGTTCGGCTTTCTGTTCCGGGGCCTTTTCCTCTACCTGCGGCTTCTTCGAGGGTGCCGGTTCGCGCGGCTTGGCGGGCTGCTCGGCATTTTCCGGACGCGCGGCGGGCTGCTGTTCGGCAGCGGGTTCCTTCGCGGGCTCCTTCTCCTTGCGGGGACGTTCCGGGCGCTGCTCGCCTTCGCCGGCTGGCTGTTCCGCTTTTTGAGGCTTGCGCGGGCGTTCCTGCGGCTGCTGTTCGGCAGGCGCCGCTTCCGGTGCGGCTTCCCGCTGGCGTTCCGGGCGCTGTTCGCCCTCGCCCTGCGGTTCCTGCGCACGTTCGGGTTTGCGCGGACGCTCCTGCGGCTGTTCGGCAGGTGCCGGCGCGGGTTCCGGGCGGGCCTCGCGTTGCTGGGGCTCGGGCGGAGCTTCGCGCTTGGGTTCGGGTGGAGCTTCGTGTTTGGGTTCAGGACGGGGTTCGGCGGGAGCTGCCTCACGCTTGGGTTCCGGTTCGCGCTTTGGCTCCGGTTCGCGCTGCGGCTCAGGCGCGCGTTCCTCGTGCTTCGGCTCAGCCTGCGGCTTCGCCTCTTCGGCCTGCTGGCGCTTCTTGCGCAGCTCTTCTTCCGGGTTTTCCTGTGCCGGCTCCGCCTGCGCCAGGATCACCTGGCCGGGAAGTGTCTGCGCTGCGGGCGCCTGCACCCGCGCGGCGCTTGCAAAACCGGCCGCGGCCGGCTCCACCGCAATCGCCAGCGACATGAGGGGGAAAACAACCCCCGTCAACAATGTGTTCTTCTTCACCATCGGCGTTTCCTCGTCTGCCATCGTTTTTTAGTCGCCCTTGTCGCGACATCAGTCATCCGGCTGCGCATGCAGGCGCGGGTCAACGCCCTGCACACGCTTCGGTTCCCATGATGGACAAAGCCTTGTGTACCGGAAATGAACAGATCAAGGCCTTTTCGTGGAAGCTCTGCGGCACAAACACGATCACTAATATTGCAGTTGCATTTTTTGACCAACCGGATGAATAATCTGATCCGCGCTGAAGGCCACAGGCGGTATCCTCCGTTCTGCCGCGCCCAGCGCCCATGGCGTCCGCACTGAAAATAACAACAGACTGCGGATGAACGACCAAAAGAGAGGATCGAAATGCCTATTTCCACCCGTCTGCTCGCAGCCGTATCGATTGCCGCCATCTCGCTGTTTTCGGGCGCAGCCCTTGCGCAGGACAAGATCGTCATCGGCACCGAAGGCGCCTACCCGCCCTTCAACAATCTGGAAGCCGACGGCACGCTGACCGGCTTCGACATCGACATCGCCAAGGCGCTGTGCGAACAAATGAAGGCCGAATGCACCTTCGTCACCAATGACTGGGATGGCATCATTCCCGCCCTGCAGGCCAAGAAGTTCGACGCCATCATCGCGTCCATGTCGATCACGCCGGAACGCCTCCAGAAGGTCGATTTCTCCAAGAAATATTACAATACCCCGCCGGCAATCGCCGTGCCGAAGGATTCGCCGATCAAGTCCATCGACGATCTCAAGGGCAAGTCGCTCGGCGCGCAGGGTTCCACCACACACTCCAACTATGCCGAAAAGCATTTCCCGGATGCCGACGTGAAGATGTATCCGACCGCCGACGAATATAAGCTCGACATCGCCAATGGCCGCATCGACGCCGTCATCGACGATATCGTCGTGCTGTCGGAGTGGCTGAAGACCGACGCCGGCAAGTGCTGCAAGATCCTGACGCCGCTCAAGGTCGATCCCGAGATCAACGGCAATGGCGCAGGCATTGCCGTGCGCAAAGGCGACACGGCGCTGGCCGACAAGTTCACGGCCGCAATCGCCGGTATCCGCGCCAGCGGCAAGTATCAGGAGATCAACAAAAAATACTTCGATTTCGACGTTTACGGCGACTAAGCCGGTTCGATCTGTTGAAATCTCGTGGCGGAAGGCTTGCCCTTCCGCCATTTTTGTTTGAAAACGTCAGCATAACAATCACGGCGGCTTAAGACCGCGGGGGAAAACTGGCATGAGCGGAGCATTTTCCGCCATAGGTGCGTTCTGGACCTATGTCTCGACACTTCTCGATCCCTTCTGCGGACCGGTCGGTCTCTTCTCGCTTTTCGGAAACGGCACTCTGGTCGCCTGCGGCGATGCGGGCTGGGGCGATGAAATCGCCTTCGGCGTCAAGGTCACGATCTCGCTGGCGCTCGCCACCCTGCCCGTCGGGTTGCTGATCGGCTTCCTCATCGCGCTTGCCGCGCAATCGGAGGAAAAGTCGCTGCGGCTGGCTGCCGGCATCTACACCACCATCTTCCGCGGCCTGCCGGAACTGCTGACGCTCTTCATCGTCTATTACGGCGTCCAGATGCTGCTGCAATCGGTGGCCGGTTATGTCGGTTTCAGCGGCCCCGTCGAAATCAATGCCTTCGTGGCCGGCATGCTGGCGCTCTCGGTGGTGTTTTCGTCCTATGCGTCGGAAGTGCTGCTATCCGCCTTCAAGGCTATACCGAAGGGGCAATATGAGGCGGGTGACGCGCTTGGCCTTTCCCGCAGCCGTACCATGGTGCTCATCATCATTCCCCAGCTTGTGCGGATTGCCCTGCCCGGCATGACCAATCTCTGGGTGATCCTGCTGAAGGACACGTCCTACGTCTCGATCATCGGCCTTGCCGATATCATCCGCCAGACCGGCATTGCCGCCCGCGTCAGCAAGGAAGCCTTCTTCTTCTACGGCATTGCCTGCCTGCTTTATCTCATTCTCGCGCTCATCTCGTCGGTCGGCATCGGTTTCATCGACCGCTGGTCTCGCAAATCGGAGGCCGGACGATGAGCCATATTCAGGAACTCATTCCGCCGCGGCCCGCCCCCGTTGTCGCCGACAAGCCGATCAATCTTTCCCGCGTCGTCGGCATTGCCGTCATCACGCTGTGGCTGCTGCTCGCCGCCGGGCTGATCTTCGCGATGATCGAAGGCTGGGACTGGGATAAATTCCAGCGATATGGCCCGCGCTACATCGACGGTCTCATCACCACCATCACGCTGGTCGGCAGCTCGATCATTCTCGGCGCGATCCTGTCGCTGCCGATCGCCTTTGCCCGCATGTCGGAAAACCGCGTCATCGGCGCGCTCGCCTATGCCTATGTCTATGTTTTCCGAAGCACGCCGCTGCTGGCGCAGCTTTTCCTGATCTATTACGGTCTTGGCAGCTTCCGCCCGGCGCTGGAAGCCGTCGATCTGTGGTGGTTTTTCCGCGAAGCCTGGTATTGCGGTCTCCTGTCGCTGACGCTCAACACCGCCGCCTATCAGGCTGAAATCCTGCGCGGCGCCATCCAGAGCGTGCCGCGCGGCCAGCACGAGGGAGCGGCCTCGCTCGGTATTTCGAAATTCATCACCTTCCGCAAGGTCATCCTGCCGCAGGCACTGATCGTAGCGCTACGCCCCTATGGCAACGAGATCATCCTGATGATCAAGGGCTCGGCAGTCGTCTCCATCGTCACGGTCTTCGACCTGATGGGACAGACCCGCTACACCTTTTCCCGCACCTTCGACTATCAAGCCTATCTCTGGGCCGCAATCTTCTACCTGACGATCGTCGAGACGCTGCGGCATGTCTGGGCATGGCTGGAAGCCCGCCTGACGCGACACCTCAAGCGCTGAACGGCAAGGTTGGCAGCACTCATCAACGGAGGCTGCCAACATTTTGAAAAATATAACAAATTTGTGACGATCCAGGTCTTTGGAAAGCTTGGATTAACCCTGTCGTGTTCCCATGTCAGATACAGCGGCAATGCTGTGATCGCAATCATGGATACGGGAAGCGCCGTCATGAACAAGGAAATGGAAATGATGCTGAGAGGCTACGGCCTCACCACTGCCCAGATATTCTATCGCCTGCCTGACCATCCGCTGGTTCTCCAGACCTATGTCTGGCAGGACTATGATCTCGCCCCGGACTTTCCCGAAATGCACGGTTTCCTCAAATTCTGGCAGGAAAAGCTCGACGGTCCCCTGCATTCCGTCCGCTACGTGCACCGGCAGGTCATCTCCGCGCAGGAATGGCGCGCGCTGAAGGGAGAGTTCATCATCCACTGATAAGTCTCGCCACATAAACATTGCGCCCGCCACCGTTGCGGCTTACAGCAAACGTCAACTGATGACGCTGACGGATACCGCACGATGACGAAAAACCAGAAGATCGACGAAGAGGCGCTTGCCGAGGCCTATAACCGCGCGCTGGCGCTCGAAAAAGCCGGCGATGTGGATGCGGCGGTGAAGGCCTATGAGGAAGTTCTGGCCATAGACCCTGACGATCACGGCGGCGCGGCCGTACGCATTGCCGCCATGGGGCGCGGCGAACAACCGTCGAAAGCACCTGACGCTTACGTCGAAACCCTGTTCGACCAGCATGCCGAAGCTTTCGAGGATATTCTTGTCGAGCAGCTGGGTTACGCTGTGCCGATGATGGTGCGCCAGCGGCTGCAGACGCTGAACCTTGGTTCTTTCAAGCGCCTGCTCGATCTCGGCTGCGGCACCGGCCTGACCGGTGAGGCGCTGCGCGATATGGCCGACGACATCACCGGAATCGACATTTCCGAAAACATGGTCGAGATCGCCCATGAGAAGGACCTCTACGAGACGCTCTACGTCGCCGAAGCCGAGGATTTTCTCGAGGACAATGACGACGAGCCCTTCGACATCATCACCGCCACCGATGTGCTGCCCTATCTCGGCGCGCTGGAGCCGCTGTTTTTCGGCGCCGCCGAAAATCTCAATGCCGGCGGCCTGCTAATCTTCTCCTCGGAAACCCTGCCCGAAGACATCATGGCCGGGCGTCCCTATATGGTCGGCCCGCACCAGCGTTTCGCCCATGCCGAAACCTATGTGCGCGAACGACTGGCTGCAACCGGTTTCGAGGTCATCGAAGTCACCGACATCAACGTGCGCATGCAGGACGGCAATCCGACGCCCGGTCATCTGGTGATTGCGAAGCTCAAGGGCTGAGCCTCCGTCATTGCGGCAGATTTCTTCTCCCCGCCGGGGAGAAGGTGGCCCGAAGGGTCGGATGAGGGGGCAAACTCGCGATTTATCATTGCCCTTGCCCCCTCATCCCGCTGCCGCGGACTTCTCCCCGGCGGGGAGAAGAAACAAGCGGCACTCGCTCGCCCTCCATGTGACCCACATAACTTTTGCCTGAATCAACCTCTCAGCAGCATCCACCAGCTGCCTGAAGAGATTCAGCTTTCCGGCACCATCAGCTGGCCTTCGGCCGCCAGACGATATCCGTCACCTTGAGCTTCTTCGGCACGATCTTCAGATCGTAGAATTCATCCGCCAGCGCCTGCTGGTAAGCGATGGCTTCGTCCGGAACCAGCGACACGCGCCCGAGATCGGCGCCCGGTCGCGTCAGCGAAACCCTGGTGACGTCCTCCGGCACACCGGTGATCGCCGCCAGAGACTTTGCGGTCGCATCGATATTGGCCTGCGCCTTGGCGCCAACATTTGCGAGTTCCTTGAGGATCAGCGGCACGAAATCGGGATTGGACTCGACGAAATCGCCATTGGCGAGAAAATAGCTCCAGGGATCGACGATGCCTTCGGCAGTGGAAAGAACCCGCGTCGTCGGCTCTTTTTCCGCCACGGCAAAATAGGGATCCCAGATCGACCAGGCATCGATGCTGCCGCTGCGGAAGGCGGCGGCGGCATCCGGCGGCGCAAGATCGACGGGCGTGATGTCGCTCAACGTTAGCCCGGCCTTTCGCAACGCCTTGACGGTGACATTATGGGCGCTGGAACCGCGCTTGAAGGCAACCTTCTTGCCTTTCAGGTCTTCCAGCGTCTTCAGCGGCGAATCCTTCTGCACGAGGATGGCCGATCCGCCAGCCGCCGCCTTGTAGGTGCCGACGTAACGCAGATTGCCACCGGCGGCCTGCGCGAAGAGCGGCGGCACATCGCCGGTCGGCCCGATATCCAGCGCGCCCGCGCCCAGCGCTTCGAGCAGCGGCGGACCGGAGGAAAACTCCGACCATTTCACCTCGATGCCGCGATCCTTAAACAGCGCTTCCAGCGCGCCTTGGCTTTTTGCCAGCGCGATCACGCCATTCTTCTGCCAGCCGATCCGCAATGTGGTCGTTGCAGCCCCAGCACGGCGGATATGCGGCAGGAACACCGCCCCCGTCGCACCTGCAAGCAGTCCCAATGTTCCGCGTCGTGTGATCATATCGATATCCCTCGCTGTTGCCATCATCAGATATTAAAAGCGTAGATATTCGAGAGATTTTATCAAATTCCCACGTTGCGCGGAGACGGCGCGGAGAGAATTGAATGTGCGAATTTGCCTGATAGGGCGGAATAAGATTGTCGTGCCTTGGCGGTGCATACGGGATGGACCTTCCGGCAGTGTCATCCCGTGACGGGTCAGATCAACGGGGAAAAGGCAATCCACAAATAAAAATGCCCTCCCCGGCGGCCGGAAAGGGCATCGTTCAAAGACAGGATGGACGGCGGATCACTCTTCGCCGGATTTGGGATTATCCAGCAGCATGTAATCGAGCGGCAGTTCCGTCGTATATTTGATCTGTTCCATCGCGAAAGCGGAGGACACGTCGCGGATTTCGATCTTGGCGATCATCCGCTTGTAGAAAGCGTCATAGGCCGCGATATCGGGCACGACGACGCGCAGCAGATAATCGACATCGCCGCTCATGCGGTAGAACTCCACGACCTCAGGAAACTCGGAAACCACTTCCGAGAAACGCTTCAGCCATTCGATGGAATGGGAGGCGGTGCGGATGGAGACGAAAACCGTGACCTTGGTGTTGACCTTGACCGGATCAAGCAGCGCCACGCGCCGGCGGATAACGCCGTCTTCCTCCATCTTCTGGATACGCCGCCAACAGGGCGTTGTGGAAAGGCCGACCTTTTTTGCCAGATCGGCAACGGCCAGCGTGGAATCCTCTTGCAGAATGCGCAAAATCTTACGGTCTAGGCGATCCAATGCGTCTACCCTCCTGAATTAATTTCCTTTCAATACACTAATTTTCGCAGAAAAACAGAAAATTGTTTCACTAAACCCGCATTTCCACATATTGTCGCAGAACCGGAAGCAGCTCCTCCGTGAACCATGGGTTCTTTTTCAGCCAGCCGGTATTGCGCCAGCTGGGATGCGGCAGCGGCAAAATGCCGGGGCCGGAATTGGCATGGAGATAGCTGCGCCAGTTCTCTACCGTTTCGGTCATGGTTTTGTGTCGCCTTTCACCGAGGTGAAAAGCCTGCGCATATTGGCCGACCGCGAGGATCAGCTCCACCTGCGGCATCGCCGCTATTACCCTCTCACGCCATAAAGGCGCACATTCCCGCCGTGGCGGCAGATCACTGCCCTTGTCGTCATAACCGGGAAAACAGAAACCCATGGGCACGATCGCGAAGCGCTCAGGGTCGTAGAACGTCTCCCGGTCGACATCGAGCCATTGCCGCAGCCTGTCGCCGGAAGCATCGTTGAAGGGCAGCCCGGTTTCATGCACACGCAGCCCCGGCGCCTGCCCGGCGATCAGAATCTTCGCCTTGGTCGAGATCACGACCACCGGTCGCGGTTCATGCGGCAGGCGATCGGCCATTCCCTTCAGCGGCGCATCACGACAGAGACGACAGCGGGCGATCTCGCCGCGCAACCCATCCAGCCCGTCATCCCGCAGCAATGGGGACCGCTCCGCCTCAGCCATGATCCCACCCCAGAAGATGACGGATGACGGTCAAAAAGCCCGCTGCCGGCGTTTCCAGATCCGCTGCCCGATGCTCACGTCGCCACTCGGAAGGCCTTTCGAAATCCCCCGCCCAGATGCCCCGCCCCTCCTGCCGTGCCTTCGCCTGCTCGCCGGAAAACTGGAAATAGCCTGATGCAACGGCAAACCCCGCCAAAACCATTTCCGAGGACACATCCTTGCCATCCGCCGTGCAATAAACGAGTTGTCGCCCGTAACGGTCCCTGGAGCTGCCGGAACAGGAAAAATCCCGCGCCGTCACCAGCCGTCGCAGCGCGCCGCGCGCCTCCTCCCCACATGGCCAACTCTCGCCGCCGCGCAGGCATGTTTGGGCAAGCTCCGGCGCATCTATGCCAAGCAGCCGGAAGCGTTCGTCGCCCTTGGAAAGCGTATCGCCATCGATCACGAAGAAACGGCCGACATGGGTCTCGCTGTTGATCTGGTCGAGCTTGGCGGCAATGAGAATACCGAGAAAAATCGTGGCGAGAAAAAGCCCGCCATCGCGAATTGCCGAAAAACGCCCGCGCCTGCCTCCATTTCGTCTCATGTCACAACAAACCCTTGTCAGAAATGGCAAACAAATCCTTTCACGGCAGCATCTTCTTAAGATTTTGGGCGTAGCCTGCAAGGGTTCATGTCACCTGCGTTGTAACAATGAGTAAAAGCGTCAGCACGTCCACCGACAAGATCATCGTCGACCGATCGAAGAAACACCGCAACAAGGCGGTTTTCGAAACGGTGAAGGCGACGCGTGAACGCCTGCAGCAGGGTGCCGGTGGAAACGAAGCCTATGAACGCGAAATGCTGACCATGCACATCGCCGAAGCTCTGCAGGGCGCGATGATCATGCCGCTTTTCATCGTGCTGGCCTCCATCATCGGCCTTTACATAACCGGCGATATCAGCCTGATCATCTGGTCGCTGATCGCGTTGAGCTTTCACGCCATGTCGCTGGTGCTGGCAAAACGTGCCGCCAAACAGGAGATCACCGACGAAAATCTCCAGCATTGGAAAAACCTCTTTCTCGGCATGCAGATCGTCATCGGCTGCGCCTGGGCCATGTTCGCATTGGCCGAGCCGGTGCGCAACGACCCGACGCTCGTTCTTTTCTTCAAGGGCGCAACGCTGCTGATCGCCCTTTCGCTCACCGCCATGGCCAATTTCATGCTGCGGCGGGCAACCTTCATGACCTTCCTGCCGGTACTGGCCGCGCTGTGCATGACCTCAGTGATTTCGCGCGATCCCTTCGATGTCGGTCTGGCGCTGATGTTCGGCATGGCGATCCTCTTCTGTCATCGCATCACCAGCCGGCTTTACCAGACCAGCATCAAGCTCCTCTCCTCGCAGACGGAAAAGGACGACCTGATCGCCGAACTTGAAGTCGCCAATTCGGTGTCCGACGAAGCGCGGCGGCGCGCCGAAGAGGCCAATCTGGCCAAATCACGCTTTCTCGCCTCCATGTCGCACGAGCTCAGAACCCCGCTCAACGCCATCCTCGGCTTCTCCGAGGTCATGTCCTCAGAGGTGCTCGGCCCGCTCAACAATCCGCTCTACAAGGAATATTCCGGCGATATCCATCGCTCCGGCCAGCATCTGCTCGATCTCATCAATGAAATCCTCGACCTGTCGCGCATCGAGGCCGGCCGCTACGATCTCAACGAGGAATCCATCTCCATGCTGGAAATCGCCGAGGATTGCATCGGCATGATCCAGCTGCGCGCCCGGGCCAAGAACATCCGGATTTCCCAGCAGTTCGAAGCCAGCCTGCCACAGGTCTGGGCCGATGAGAAATCCATCCGCCAGGTCATTCTCAACCTGCTCTCCAATGCCGTGAAATTCACCCCGCAGGGTGGCGAAATCCTCGTGAAGGCGGGCTGGACGGCGGGCGGCGGCCAATATGTGTCGATCAGGGATAACGGCCCCGGCATTCCCGAAGATGAGATCCCCGTGGTGCTCTCGGCCTTCGGCCAGGGATCGATCGCGATCAAGAGCGCAGAACAGGGAACGGGCCTTGGCCTGCCCATCGTTCAGGCCATTCTCGCCAAGCATGATGGCCAGTTCATCCTGAAATCGAAACTGCGTGAAGGCACCGAAGGCATCGCCATTCTGCCGGCAAAGCGCGTGCTGCAAAGCCTGCCGGCGGTGGAAGAAACCCACGCGATCCAGCCACGCCGCCGGTCCTTCGCCTGAGCCGCAAAGACACCTGCTAGAAGAACAGCGACGTTACCAGCGAATAAAGCACGAAAAATCCGTTCGCCAGCAATAGGCAGAAAACGGCAAAGGAGCCGAGGTCCTTGGCGTGCCGCCCGACCGAGGAGATTTCCGGCGAAATGCGGTCCACCAGCTCCTCGATAGCGGTATTCAGCGCCTCAACCGAAAACAGAAGCAGCATCAGCACCGTGAAAACGAGAAGATGCGCGAACGGCGCGCCGGCCACCAGAAGCAGGGCGAGCCCTACTCCGAAGGCGAGAACCTCGTGGCGGAACGCCGCTTCCTGCCACAGCCGGCCGAGCCCCTGCACGGAATAGCGGGCAGCGGCGAAAAGATGCCGCCAGCCTTTTTCCTTGCGAAAGACGGGCTCCGGTTGCGATTTCTGCGGCGTCACGTCCATCTTTGACCTCAATGCTCGGTACGCGGGCTGATGCGGGTGTCCACACCCGCCGCCTCGAACGTTGCCATGCCGGAATGGCAGGCGGCAGCAGCCTTGACGATGCCGGCGGCAAGTGCTGCCCCAGTCCCTTCACCGAGCCGCATGCCAAGCGCCAGAAGCGGCGTCTTGCCAAGCTTTTCGACGGCAGCGAGATGACCCGGTTCACCCGAGACATGGCCGATCAGGCAATGGTCGAGCGCCGAAGAATTGGCGGCCTTCAGGAGAGCGGCAGCGGCTGTTGCCACATAACCGTCGATCAGCACGGGAATGCGCTGCACGCGGGCGGCAAGGATGGCGCCCGCAATCGCCGCGATCTCGCGCCCGCCGAGACGGCGCATGATTTCCAGCGGATCGGACAGGTGGTCCTTATGGAACTCCACCGCAGCCTTCACTGCCGCGATTTTGCGGGCCATGACTTCGCCTTCCGAACCGGTGCCGGGACCGGTCCACTCTTCCGCCGTGCCACCGTAAAGTGCGAGATTGATCGCCGCGGCAATCGTGGTGTTGCCGATGCCCATTTCGCCGACGCAGAGAAGATCGGTGCCGCCGGCAATCGCCTCCATGCCGAAGGCCATGGTGGCGGCGCAGTCGCGCTCCGAAAGGGCGGGCTCGCAGGTGATGTCGCCAGTCGGATAATCGAGGGCCAGATCGAAAATTTTCAGGCCGAGATCATTGGCGACGCAGATCTGGTTGATGGCAGCACCGCCGGCCGCAAAATTCTCCACCATCTGCTGGGTAACAGATGTCGGATAAGGCGTAACGCCATGCCGAGTGACGCCGTGATTGCCAGCAAAAATCGCCACCAGCGGGCGAGTGACGGCGGGCGAACGGCCGGACCATGCCGCCAGCCACATGGCGATCTCTTCCAGACGTCCGAGCGAGCCGGCAGGCTTGGTCAGCTGCGCATTGCGCTCCTTGGCCGCCACCAGCGCATGCGTATCCGGGCCGGGAAGCTCACGCAACAGCGCGCGAAAATCGTCGAAGGGCAATCCGCTCATGCTCATGGTGTCGGTCTCTTTCGTAGCCGGGTTGGCTGTCGCATCGGCTCATGCGTCCGGAACTTGTGTTTTCCGGCAAATCGGTCTTTGTTGCGCCTCTCATAATCGCGGAAGCGCCGCGGAACAACCGGAAATGCAAGTGCAGCAACGGAGAGAGCATGAAGGCCGGGGATTTTATAACAGATGTCATGCATTCCGTAGCCTTTCTCAGCCGCCTGCCGGTTCCTTCGCGGTTTTTCGAAAATGCCGATGGCGTGTCGATGCGCCGCACCGCCCGCGCCTTTCCCGCCGCCGGCCTGCTGATCGCCCTGCCCGCGGCTTTTCTGGTGGTGATTTTCGCCACCTTCGATGCCTCGCCGCAGCTCACCGGCTGGCTCGCCATCGCCCTCACGGCGCTTCTTACGGGTGCGCTGCATGAGGATGGACTGGCCGATATGGCCGATGGTTTCGGCGCAGGCAAGGACAAGGCACGAACTCTTGAGATCATGAAGGACAGCCGCATCGGCAGCTATGGCACCATCGCCATGGTGCTATCTTTTGCCCTGCGTGCCACCGCACTCGCATCGCTGATCGAGACACTTCCCGCGAAAACTGCCGCCGCCGGCCTGATCGCCGCACTTGTCCTGAGCCGTGCCCTGATGGTGTGGCACTGGCAGGCCCTGCCCGCCGCCAAAACCTCCGGCATTGCCGCAGGCGCCGGCCAGCCAGGAGACACCGAGCGCAATATCGCACTGGCGATCGGGTTACTGGTCTTCATCCTCTTCACGCTGCACGCTTTGCCTCTTCTGTCGATTGCACTTGTGCTGGCGGCAGCCATTCTGGCCACCATACTGTTCAGCAGGCTGTGCGACAGGAAGATCGGCGGCCATACCGGCGATACCATCGGCGCCTGCCAGCAGATCACGGAGATCGTTACTCTCGTCGCCCTTGCCCTTGCGACGTAACGGCCTGATATAGATCGTCATGGAAACACCCTGCATCCATATTTGCCGCCTCGATGCGACCAACAGCCTCTGTATCGGCTGCGGCCGCACGCTGGATGAAATCGGCGGCTGGGCAGGCTATAGCGACGAGAAACGCCGCACGATCATGCGGGCGCTGCCGCAAAGACTGGAAAATTTGAGCGAGACCGCCAAGGAGACACATACCGCATGAACAGGCTGACCATCGTTCTCCTTCTGCTGGCCGTCGGCCTTGGCCTGCTTCTCATCAATCACGACGGTGGCCGAACGCTCGGCATCGACAATGATCAATTCGCCCATGTCCTTTATCTTCTGCCCATTGCCGGTCTCCTGTCCGCCGGCATATTGGCGGGAAGACGCGGCAGCTTCGGCACCGTCATCCGCCAACTCGCCGCCTGGCTTGTCATCATCCTCGGTCTCACCTCGCTCTATCTCTATCGCTACGACCTGCAATCCTTCGGCGACCGGTTGCTGAGCGGCCTGATGCCCGGCCGCGCCGTGGTGGTGACAACCGCCGGCGGCGAACAGGAGATCGTGCTGCATAAATCCATGAGCGGCCATTTCGAGGCGAATGTCACCGTCGAAGGCAAGACGATCCATATGCTGGTCGATACCGGCGCAAGCTCGGTGGTGCTCGCCAATGCCGATGCAGCCGCGATTGGCATCGATACGACGGGGCTGCGTTATACCGTGCCTGTCATGACCGCGAACGGTCGCACGGCAGCGGCGCCCGTCACCCTGTCCGAAATCGGCATCGGCCCGATCGCCAGACGCGATATTCCAGCACTCGTTGCCCAGGATGGGCAACTGGGCCAGAGCCTGCTCGGTATGAGCTTCCTCTCGACGCTCGGTTCGCTACAGATGCAGACCGACGAATTGCGGCTGCGCGACCGATAGATCGCAGGGATCACGCTCCCTGCTCGCACACTCCCGCACTAACCATCGCAACTGGAAAGGAAATACCCCGTTTAGGCCGCAATCGGGATGTTCTTTTCGCACTGACCGCTCTCGTCACAGCATTGCCCCTTGATTCCTTCCCATTTGATAATTTATGTTGGTGCTGTTCTCAGGGCGGGGTGCAATTCCCCACCGGCGGTATCGGATTTTTCCCGGAGCCCGCGAGCGCTTCCGGTCTCCAAAGCCGGAAGGTCAGCAGATCCGGTGAGAGGCCGGAGCCGACGGTATAGTCCGGATGGAAGAGGACAAGGCATAAGACGCCCGCGCGTGAGCGGGCTTCGCATTGCATTGTTCGCCCAAGGGATATTTGGCGCTTCTTGAAGCGCGAAAATGCCGCAAAACGGCATAACCCCTTGAAAGGCTTGAAATAGAATGACCATTGCTAAAATTGAAGACGCGATCGATGCCATTTCCCGTGGCGAGATGGTGATTGTGGTTGACGATGAAGACCGCGAAAACGAAGGCGATATCATCGCCGCCTCCGACAGCATCACGCCGCAACAGATCGCTTTCATGATGAACCATGCCCGCGGGCTGGTCTGCGTCGCCATGCCGGGTGAGCGTCTGGATGCGCTCGACATTCCGCTGATGGTGTCGCGCAACACCGAATCCCTCAAGACGGCCTTCACCGTCTCGGTGGACTATATTCCGGGCACCACGACAGGCATTTCCGCCGCCGACCGGGCAGAGACAGTGCGTGCGCTGGTGTCGGAGGGTTCGCGCCCGGAAGACTTCGCCCGTCCCGGCCACATCTTCCCGCTGCGCGCCAATCCGCAAGGTGTTCTCGGCCGCACCGGCCACACGGAAGCCGCCGTGGACCTCTGCCGCCTTGCCGGGAAGTTCCCGTCCGGCACCATCTGCGAAGTTGCCAATGACGACGGCACCATGGCCCGCCTGCCCCAGCTCGAAGTCTTCGCCGAACGCCACGGCCTGCTCGTCGTGACGATCAAGGACCTCGTTGCTTACCTCAAGGGCGAGGTTGTCGAGGACGTGGTGCAGAAGCAGGTTGCGTGAGCTGCTGCTGCTCGTGTTATGAATACGAAAACGCCCGGCGCAAGCCGGGCGTGAAATGCGTAACTGAAGCGCTGAAACCTCTCAGCTCCGTCATCCTCGGGCTTGACCCGAGGATCCACAACTCGGCCGCCCATGGATCCTCGGGTCAAGCCCGAGGATGACGTGGAGTGTGGTGAACCGCCGGTTGGCGCGGACGTTTATGTTCATCAGACCAGTAAGTCAGTACTTCCACGACGCCAAAACCCTACCAGCAGCAGAAACCACCATCCACCAGCAGGTCCACGCCCGTCACAAAGCTCGCCGCATCTGACAGCAGGAAGATCGCCGGACCGACCATCTCATCGACGCCCGCCATGCGCTGCATCGGCGTCTGTTCTTCGAACAGCTTGGTCTGGTGCACCATTTCCAGCCGCGTATTCATCGGTGTTGCGGTGTAACCCGGCGAGATGGTGTTGACGCGAATGCCGCGCCCCACCCACTCCATCGCCATGGATTTCGACATGTGGATGACGCCGGCCTTCGAGGCGTTGTAATGGCACTGCATCAGTCCGCGATTGACGATGACGCCGGACATGGAGGCGATGTTGACGATCGCGCCACGACCATTCTTCAGCATGGCATTGGCTTCCGCCTGGCAGGACAGAAAAACGCCCTTCAGGTTGATGTCCATCATCGTCTGAAACTGGCTCTCTTCCATCTCCTCGGCCGGATTGGCGTTGGCGATGCCGGCGGCATTGACGGCGAGCGACAGCGCACCGAGTTCAGCCTCCGTGCGGGCCACGGCTTCAGTCAAAGCCTGCTTGCTGGTGACGTCGGCAGCAATCTGGATCGACTTGCGTCCGGCCCTGGCAATGAAATCGGCCGTCTGCGCCAGACCGTCATCGGTGCGACGATCAAGCAGCGCGACATTGGCGCCGGACTGGGCGAGCCCCATGGCGATCCGCTGGCCGATGCCGGAACCGGCGCCGGTGACAAGCGCTACCTGGCCGGAAAGATCGAACAGTTTCGGCGCGTTGAGTGTGATGGTGGACATCGGTATTTCCTTCTTCAGATGGTTGCCAGCTCCATGACCGAGACGTCGTTTGCTTCGTCGCGGTTGAGGATGCCGGCCTGTTTTCCCTGCGCGAGCACGAGGATGCGGTTCGATACGCCCAGCACTTCCTCGAGATCGGAACTGACGACGATGACGGCCACGCCGCTTTTCGCCAGACCGACGATGATATCGTAAATGCCCGCGCGTGCGCCGACATCGATGCCACGGGTCGGCTCGTCCAGCACCACCACGCGTGGATTGCGGGCAAGCCATTTGGCAATGACCACCTTCTGCTGGTTGCCGCCGGAAAGATCCGATGCCGGCTGTTCGCTGCGGCCCTTCACCCCGAATTTGGCGATGGCCTCCTTGGTAAAGGCGCGCTTGATGCGCGGCGTGATCCAGCCGGTGCCGACGCGGTCGAGATTGGCATAGATCAGGTTCTCGCCGATCTCGTGCTCCACCACCAGCCCCTGCAATTTGCGGTCTTCCGGCACCATGACGATGCCCTCCTCTATCGCGTCCGCCGGGCTTTTCAGCGTCAGCACCTTGCCATCCAGCAGCACCTCACCCGCACTCGTCGGGTCGGCACCGGAAATCGCCCGCACCAGCTCGGTGCGTCCCGCCCCGATAAGTCCGGCGATACCAAGGATTTCACCGGCGCGAACGCCGAAGCTGATGTCGCGGAAGGCATTGGTCGCGCCGGTCAGCCCCTTGACCTCCAGCACCACGTTGTCCTGCGGTTCCGGCAACGCCGGGAACAGTCGCTCCAGCGAGCGGCCGACCATGCTTTCGACGATGGTACGCACCGGCGTCGCGCTATCGGCAAATTCATGCACGCGCTCACCATCGCGCAACACGACGATGCGGTCGGTGATCTGTTTGATCTCTTCCATGCGGTGGGAAATATAGATGATGCCGACACCCTCGGCGCGCAGCTTGCGCACCTGCTCAAACAGCGCCTGCGTTTCCGCACCGCCAAGCGCCGCCGTCGGCTCATCGAGGATCAGAAGTTTCGCATCCAGCGCCAGCGCCTTGGCGATTTCGATCAGCTGCTGGTTGGCGGTGGAAAGGCCGGCCACCTTGCGGGTGGCGGGAATGTGGAGATTGAGGCGCGCCAGCTGCTGCTGGGCTCTGCGCACCATCTCGGCGCGGTCGATAACGCCGTTCTTCATCAGCCAGCGGCCGATGAAGACATTTTCAGCGATGGAAAGCTCCGGCAGAAGCTTCAGCTCCTGGTGGATGAGCACGATACCCTTGTCGATCGCCTCGCGCGGCGATGCAGGCGCGTAAGGCTGCCCAAGCCATGTCATCTTGCCCTCGGACGGCTCACGCGAACCGGCGATGATACCTGACAGCGTGGACTTGCCCGCGCCGTTTTCACCCAGCAACGCCACCACTTCGCCCGGATAAACATCGAGATCGACGGCTTTCAGAACCTCAAGCGGACCATAACGTTTGCTGATGCCACGGAGCGAAAGAACCGGCTCGCGCATGACGGGACCTCCCAGGACACATAAGCAACGGGAATGCCCAAAGCCTTGCGTCCGAAATAATCTAAAGACAAACCAGTGAATGCCCCGCGCATCCCATGGGTCGCGCGGGGCAGCAGGATCAGGGATGGTTGGCGATGAAGCCTTCGACATTTTCCTTTGTCGTCAGCGTCGCATCGGAGAGCTGCACGGCCGGAACCTTCTCGCCACCGACGATCTTGACGGCCATTTCGACAGCCATGCGGCCCATCTTCTGGGTCTGCTGCGTCGCGGTCACGTCGAACACGCCGTTCTTCAGCGCCTCAAGGGCTGCCGTATCACCATCAAAGCCGCCAACGACGATCTTCTGCGAAGGGTTTGCGACCTTGATTGCCTGCGCCGCGCCGAGCGCCAGACCGTCGGCCTGTGCAAAGACGATGGAAACATCCGGATTGGCCTGCAGCATGTTCTGCATGATCTGGAAGCCTTCATCCTGGCTCCACATGTTGGACCACTGTTCGGCGACGATCTTCACGCCGGAATTGGCGTTTACCGATTCCATGCAGCCCTTGGTGCGGTCCACTTCCGGTGTCGTGCCCTTCTGGCCATGGATGATGACCATCTTGCCCGAACCACCGGCCTGCTTGATGATGTAATCGCAAACCGCCTTGGCGGAGGCGACGGAATCGGTGGCAAGGAAGGTATCGCCCGGCGCGCCATCGGCATTGCGGTCGATGTTGATGACGGGAACGCCGGCGGCCTTGGCAAGCTTTACCGGAACGGTCGCAGCGGCGGCGCCGGCCGGAATATAGATCAGCGCATCGATGTTCTGGGTGAGCAGATCCTGGATCTGGTTGACCTGCGTCGGGCCATCGCCCTTGGCGTCAACGGTGACGACGGCAATGCCGCGCGTCTTGGCTTCGGCTTCAACGGCCTGCTTGATCTGGTTGAAGAAGTTCGCCTGCAGATTGGCGACGGCAAGGCCGATCTTCTTGACTTCGGCGGCATTGGCCTGGCCGAGCGACAGGGCGAGAAGGGCGGCGGATGTCAGCAGAATGCGTGAAAATTTCATGATTATTCCTCCATTTGTTGATTGTTGACCTTCGGGCAGATCAAACCTCCTCCCCTCCGGCCGTTTTTCACGCCTCCCATGCCGGGAGGGTCGTTTATTGCGCGGACGGCTCTTCGCCATCCGCAGGCAAATTCAGCTTCTGCGGCGACGCAAGGTTTCAGCACCCACGGCCAGCACGATGACCACACCGATGATGACCTGCTGCAAAAAGGGAGAAACGTTGAGCAGATTGAGGCCATTGCGCAGCACGCCTATGATCAGCACGCCGATCAGGGTGCCGCCGATGCCGCCCGCACCGCCCGAAAGCGAGGTTCCGCCGATGACGACAGCCGCAATCGTATCCAGTTCGTAACCGAAGCCGCTGGAGGGCTGCACCGAGTCGAGACGTGCCGCAAGAACGATGCCGGCAAGACCGGCCAGAACCGCACAGGCGACATAAACGCAGATGGTGACCAGCGGCACGTTGATGCCGGCAAGACGCGCCACTTCCGGGTTGCCGCCAACGGCATAGACCGTCCGGCCTTCGGAGCGGAAACGCAGGAAAATCCAGGTAACAAGCACCACGACCAGCATCAGCAGCACGGTTGCGGTCAGCACGCCGAAATGACGCTCAATCGCCAGCATCATGAACCAGTCAGGGAAACCGACGATCTGCTGTCCATCGGTGATCATATTGGCGAGACCGCGCGCCACCGACATCATCGCCAGCGTGGCAATGAAAGCAGGCACCCGGAAGGCCGTCACCAGAATACCGACCACGAGGCCGCAGGCGGCAGAGGCGACAAGCGCCAGCACGATGGCCATGCCCATCGGCATGCCCGCGACATTGGCCGTCCAGCCCATGATCATCATCGACAGCGCCAGCACCGAGCCGACGGACAGGTCGATGCCGCCGAGCAGAATCACGAAGGTCATGCCGACGGCCATGATGCCGAGCACGGTGATCTGGTCGAGAATGTTGAGCCCGTTTCGGAGCGACAAGAAGTTCTCGCTGGCGAAAGTCAGAAACACGCAGAGCAGCAGCAGGCCCAAAAGCGGTCCGGTCGCACCACTCAGCCAGGCAAGCGGGCTCCTGGTGTGCGTGACCCCCTCATTGCGTTCAAGCGCGGACATGGCTCCTCCCGATGACTGTCTTGCATTTTTTAAACCGATTAGAATAATTATTCATCATCGGCGAAACATGCATAAGCCAGTTGAGAGAAGCTTGTCAATAGGGCTTTCACGGCAATGCCGATACCGCCGGACGATAAACAATCCGCAATTCCATCTTGACAGAAACGCCACGTCTGCAATTATATAAATAGATGCATAAATATTCACACGCATGTTTTGAAGAGGATTCCATGCAGTCCCAGGAGCTAGAGCGCATTGCGCGCCAGATTCGCCTTCGCGACGTACAGGCTGTTTTTGAAGCGGGTGCGGGCCATGTCGGCGGCGAAATGTCGGCTATCGACATCATGACGGCCCTTTACTTCCGCGTCCTGCGCATCTGGCCGGATGATCCGAAGAACCCTGCCCGCGACCGCTTCGTGCTTTCCAAGGGCCATACGGCCTGCGCGCTGTATGTGACGCTTGCCAAGCGCGGTTTCATCCCGGAAGAGGAAATCTCGACCTTCCTGCAGCCGAATTCGCGCCTCAACGGCCATCCGAACTGTAACAAGGTGCCGGGTGTGGAAACCAATACCGGCCCGCTCGGCCACGGTCTGCCGGTTGCCGTCGGCATGGCCAAGGCGGCCAAGCTTTCCGGTGCGGACTACCACACCTATGTCATGACCGGCGACGGCGAGATGCAGGAAGGCTCCAACTGGGAAGCCATCATGTCCGCTGCGCAATTCGGCCTGAACAACCTGACGCTGATCGTCGACCACAACCGCTTCCAGCAGGGTGCGGCGCTTTCGGAAACCAATGATGTCGCGCCACTTCGCCCGAAGCTCGAGGCTTTCGGCTGGGAAGTCAGCGAAATCAACGGCAACGCCATGGCGGAAGTCGTGCCGGCGCTGGAGCATCGCGGCGATCGCCCGCATTGCATCGTCGCCCACACCAACAAGGGTCACGGCATTTCCTTCATGCAGGACCGCGTCGACTGGCATCACAAGGTTCCGAGCAGGGAACAATATGAAATCGCCGTCAAAGAACTTTCGGAGACATTGTAATGAACGCGCCCGTAACCGCCGCCAAGCTTTATGACTGCCGCGACGCCTTCGCCGAAACGCTGGAAGCGCTGGCCGCCGGCAATGACAGGGTTGTCGCCGTCTGCAACGATTCGGTCGGCTCCTCGAAGCTCGGCGGCTTCAAGTCGAAATTCCCCGAGCGCCTCGTCAATGTCGGCATTGCCGAACAGAATATGGTCGGCGTCGGCGCCGGTCTCGCCAATGGCGGCCAGTTGCCCTTCGTCTGCGGCGCGTCCTGCTTCCTCACCGGCCGCGCGCTGGAGCAGATCAAGGCCGACCTTGCTTATTCCAACGCCAATGTGAAGCTGATCGGCATATCCTCGGGCATGGCCTATGGCGAACTCGGCCCGACGCATCATTCCATCGAAGATTTCGCCTGGACCCGTGTTCTGCCGAACCTGCCGGTCATCGCCCCCTGCGACCGCATCGAGACGGCCGCCGCCGTCAAATGGGCGGCGGAATACGCCGGCCCATGCTTCCTGCGGCTGTCACGCGTCGGCGTGCCGGATCTGCTGCCGGAAGGCCACGTCTTCGAACTCGGCCGCGCCAACCTGCTGCGTGAAGGTTCCGACCTGACGCTGATCGCCAACGGCACGCTGACCCACCGCATCGTCAAGGCCGCCGATATTCTGTTGAGCCGCGGCGTCAAGGCGCGCGTTCTGAATATGGCGACGGTTCGCCCCATCGATGAAGCGGCCATCGTCGCCGCTGCCAAGGAAACCGGCGCGATCCTGACGGCTGAAGAACATTCGATCTTCGGCGGCCTTGGTTCGGCCATTGCCGAAGTCGTGGTCGACCATTCGCCCGTGCCGATGAAGCGCCTCGGCGTTCCCGGCGTCTTCGCCCATACCGGCTCGGCGGAATGGCTGCTGGATGAATTCGGCATGGCGCCGGCCGCCATTGCGGATGCGGCCGAAGCGCTGATCAAGAGAAAATAAGGTCTCCTCCCAGAGTCGTCGCGTGTCTTCGGATGCGCGGCGACACCCTTTCTGCAATATCGTCGTTTACTCGCCGCAAGGCCGAAACGAAAAACTGCCGACGAAAGACTCCCATGATGCGCGCCATTCTGTCCATCGATCAGGGCACCACCAATTCCAAGGCCATACTCGTCTCGGAAAGCGGAGAGCTGCTGGCGCGCGGCTCATCTCCCGTCGGCATCGCCTATCCGCAGCCCGGCTGGGTGGAACAGGATCCGAACCGCATCTGGGCCTCGGTCCGTGAAGCGATCTCCGCCTGCCTCGCCGCCGCCCCCTCTGACATCGATGTCGCGGCCATCGCCATTTCCAACCAGCGCGAATCCGTGACCATATGGGATGGCGAGACCGGCGAACCGCTCGGCCCGGTGCTCAGCTGGCAGTGCCGAAGAACGGCGCAAGACTGTGCTGAGCTGATCGAGAAAGGCCATTCCGAGCGCGTCATGGCGCTGACCGGCCTGCCGATCGACCCCATGTTTCCCGGCGCAAAAATGCGCTGGCTGCTGGAGCGTGCCCCGAAGGGCCGCAGGCTCCGCATCGGCACCATCGATAGCTGGCTCATCCATTGCTTCACCGGCGGTAAAGTCCATGCCTGCGACGCCTCCAACGCCGCCCGCAGCCAGGTGCTCGATCTCAACCGGCAGGTCTGGAGCGATGAGCTTTGCGAGCTCTTCGGCATCGATATCAACGCCCTGCCTGATCTGCGCGACAGCAGCGGCGATTTCGGCACCACATCGGGCGTTCCCGGTATCAAGGACGGCACACCGATCCTCGCCGCCATCGGCGACAGCCACGCAGCCCTCTTCGGCCACGGCGCCTTCAACCCCGGCGATGGCAAGGTGACTTTCGGCACCGGCTCATCTGTGATGACCACCCTGCCGCATTTCATCGCGCCTGAACGCGGCATCACCACCACGGTCGCATGGCGGCTCGGCGGCAAACCGACCTTCGCCTTTGAAGGCAATATTCTCGTTTCGGCAGCCTCCCTGCCCTGGATGACGGAGATTCTCGGCCTGCCGGATGTCGCCGCGCTGGTGGAACTCGCCGCCACCGCCGAGCCAAACGGTCCCGGTTTCGTGCCGGCCTTCGTTGGCCTCGGTGCGCCCTATTGGGATACCAATGCGCGCGCCCTGTTCTCCCAGATCAATTTCAGCACCACGCGTGCCCAGATGGCCCGCGCCGTCACTGACTCGATTGCCTTTCAGGTCCATGACGTCTTCGCCGCCATGCGCGCACAGTCGCCTTCGGGCTTTGGACGCCTGTTCGTGGATGGCGGCCCGAGCCAGAACCGTTTCCTGATGCAATGCGTTGCCGACATGCTGCAACACCCCGTCATCCAGCGCGACGCGCCGGAAGCCTCCGCGCTGGGTGCTGCCTATCTCGCCGGCCTGGCCCTCGGTGTCTGGAGCGATCTCGATGCCATCGCGGCGTTGAACAGCAACGGCAACACCATCGCGCCGTCCGCCAGCGAAAACAGCCAGCGGCTTAGCGTCTGGCGCGATACGATTGCCCGCTCGACCTTGCCTGTAACCTCGGGTAATGGTGAATAAAAATTCACCATGGAGGGCTTATGGGCAGGCTAAACGAACTTCGAATGATATCCCGCGTGGCGCAGATGTATTTCAGCGAGCACAAAAGGCAGGCGGAAATTGCGCAGCATCTCAACCTGTCGCAGGCCACCGTCTCGCGCATGTTGAAGCGTGCCGAGGCGGAAGGCATCGTCCGCACCAGCATCATTCCGCCGCCCGGCACCTATAGCGATCTGGAAGCGCAGCTGCGCGAACGTTTCGACCTGCCGGAAGCGATCGTTGTCGATTGCAGCGAGGATCGCGACGGTGCGATCATGGCCCGCATCGGCGAGGCAGCGGCGCATTTCCTCGAGGTGACGCTGTCGCAGAACGAGATCATCGGCGTTTCCAGCTGGAGCCAGACGATCTTCAAGATGGTGGAGAACATCCATCCGCTTAAAGGTGCCAAGGCGCGCTATATCGTCCAGACACTGGGCGGCATGGGCGATCCTTCCGTGCAGACGCATGCCACCCAAATCACCACCCGGTTGGCGCGGCTGACGGAGGCCGAACCGAAACTGCTGCCGGTGCCGGGCGTCGCCACCTCGCGCGAAGCCAAGCTCTTGATGCTCGCCGATCCCTTCGTGCGCGAAACCATCGATCTCTTCGGGTCGATCACGCTCGCCATTGTCGGCGTCGGCGCGGTCGAACCATCGGAGCTTCTCGCGCGGTCCGGCAATATCTTTTCGGCCAAGGAACTGGCCGATCTCGCCCAGGCGGGTGCGGTGGGCGACATCTCGCTGCGCTTCTTTGACAAGGACGGCAAGCCGGTGAAGACACCGCTCGACGACCGGGTCATCGGCCTGCCGCTGGAAAACCTCTCCAATGTCGACCGCGTCATTGCGCTGGCCGGCGGCTCGAAAAAGACCGAGGCGATTGCCGGCGCGCTCAGAACCGGTGTGATCGACGTGCTCGTCACCGATAAATTCACCGCCGAACGACTGGTCGGCAAGGAAACATAGCCAAAAACCCATAAGGAGGAGACATGAGGCGCTTTGAAGGTCAATCCGTATTCGTGACCGGAGGCAATAAGGGCATCGGATACGGCATCGCCCGCCGTTTTGCCGAGGAAGGCGCAAAAGTCGCCATCGCCTCTGTCGACAGGGACACCCATGACGCCGCCAGAAAACTGGCGGACGAAACCGGCGCGGTCACCCATGGCGTCATCCTCGATGTGCGCGACGCGGCAGCGGTGCGCGAGGCCTATGGCGCAGCCGAAGAGGCGATCGGCCCGCTGTCCATCTCCGTCCAGAATGCCGGCGTCATCACCATTTCCAAGATCGAGGAACTGACGCAGGAACAGTGGGATTTCAATCTCGACGTCAACACCAAAGGCGCGTTCCTCTGCTGCCAGGAGGCGATCCGCCGCTTCCGCGAAAGCGGCACCAAAGGCCGCCTCGTCAACACAGCCTCCGGTCAGGCACGGCAGGGTTTCATCTACACACCGCATTATGCCGCGTCCAAATTCGGCGTTATCGGCCTGACGCAAAGCCTTGCCAAGGAGCTGGCGCCTGAGGGAATCACCGTCAACGCCATTTGCCCCGGCATCATCCATACCGAAATGTGGGACTATAACGACCGTGTCTGGGGCCAGATGCTGGGCGATTACAAGCCGGGCGAACTAATGGCCGAATGGGTACGCAACATCCCGATGCGCCGCGCCGGAACGCCGGCAGAAGTGGCCGCACTGGTGGCGTTTCTGGCGTCAGAGGATGCGGCATACATCACCGGCCAGACGATCAATGTCGATGGTGGGTTGATCATGTCTTGAGGGCTTATTAGCCTCTCCTTCGTCATCCTCGGGCTTGTCCCGAGGATCCAATCACGTTCAATTAAATCAACCGGTTGCAGATCCTCGGGACAAGCCCGAGGATGACGTCGCGTATGAGGAAAGCTTCCGCGATCTCTGACGATTTGAGCCGTCAGTTGCGCAGCCGATACCCCGTCTTGAACATCCACGCGATAACACCGAGGCAAACCGCCAGAAACAGCGTGATCATCGCAAGGCTGATGACGGGATTGACGTCGGCGATCTCATAAAAACTCCAGCGGAAACCGCTGATGAGATAAAGCACAGGATTGAAGTGGCTGACCGTCTGCCAGAAGGGCGGCAGCATGTCGATGGAGTAGAAGCTGCCGCCAAGGAAGGTCAGCGGCGGCACCACCAGCATGGGGATGAGGTTCAGCTGCTCGAAATTCGTCGCCCAGATGCCGATGATGAAGCCGAACAGACTGAAACTGATAGCCGTCAGCACGAAGAACAGCACCATCATGAACGGATGGGCAATGGTGATATCCACGAAGAATGACGCGGTTATCAGAATGATCGTGCCGATCATCAGCCCCTTTGTCGCCGCCGCGCCGACATAACCCGCGACGATTTCCGTCATCGATACGGGCGCGGACAATATCTCGTAGACGGTGCCGGTGAACTTGGGGAAATAGATGCCGAAGGAGCCGTTGCTGATACATTGCGTCAGAAGCGTCAGCATGATGAGGCCGGGCGTTATGAACGCGCCGTAGGAAACGCCGCCAACTTCCTGAATCCGCGAACCGATCGCTGTTCCAAACACAATGAAATAAAGCGAGGTTGAAATGACGGGAGACACCACGCTTTGCAACAGGGTGCGGCGGGTACGCGCCATTTCGAACAGGTAGATGGACTTGATGGCTTCGAAATTCATTTCTGGCCTCCGACCAGCGAAACGAAGATATCCTCAAGCGAGCTCTGCCGCGTGGAAATATCCTTGAAATGGATGTTAGCGGCGGAAAGAGCGCCCAGAAGATCGGCAATGCGTCCCTGCTCGCCATTCCCCTCGATTTCGTAGGTGAGCGTGCTGTGATCCTCCGAAAGCGTCAGGGCAAATGGCGCGAGACTGTCAGGCAATTGCTCCACCGGCTGCGCCAGCTCAAGGAACAGCTGCTTGCGGCCGAGTTTCTTCATCAGCGCGGTCTTTTCTTCCACCAGCAGCAATTCGCCGCCATTAATGACACCCACCCGGTCGGCGATTTCTTCCGCCTCCTCGATGTAATGTGTGGTGAGGATGATGGTGACGCCTCTGGAGCGCAGATCGGCGACGACGTTCCACATATCGCGGCGCAACGCCACATCCACGCCGGCAGTGGGCTCATCCAGGAAGAGCACCTTCGGCTCATGCGCAAGCGCCTTGGCGATCAGCACGCGACGCTTCATGCCGCCGGAAAGCTCCCGCAACATATTGTCCTTCTTGTCCCACAGGGACAGGGACTTCAGAATGCTCTCGATCAGCGTCGGGTTCTTCTTCTGCCCATGCAGGCCGCGCGAGAAACTGACCGTGTTCCACACGGTCTCGAACATGTCCGTCGTCAGTTCCTGGGGCACGAGGCCGATGAGCGCACGGGTCTGCCGGAAATCCTTCACCACATTGTGGCCGCCGACAAGTACCGAACCTTCACCCGGATTGACCAGACCGCAGACGATGGAAATCAGCGTCGTCTTGCCGGCACCGTTCGGGCCGAGAAGCGCGAGGATTTCCCCCTCTCTGATATCGAGGCTGACACCTTTGAGCGCCTGAAAACCATTTGCGTAGGATTTTGTCAGATTCCGTATGGAAACAATGGCATTCATGACGAACTCTTTTGGAAATCGAGTGAGATGAACGCCATATAGGCCGCAGAGGTTGCAAAAGCCAGCCCGATGGACTGAACACTGCGTTCGGCACAGACGGAAAATCAGCCGTAAACGCTATAGAAAAATTGCACCGCGACGAAGACCAGAAACACGCCGAAGGCCCGCTCCAGTTGCTTTTTGCTGAGCGCATGGGCAAGCCGCGCACCATAGGGAGCGACGAGAAGCGTGATGGGAATGAGCAGCACCACGGCGATCCAGTTGATAAAACCGGTCGAAAACGGCGGCAGGCCCGCATCACCCCAGCCAGCCCAGATATAGCCCAGAAGACCCGGCAGCGAGATCAGCACACCGACGCCGGAGGAGGTGGCGACGGCCTGATGGATCGTTCGTCCGTAAAGCGTCATGAAGGTATTGTTCATCACCCCGCCACCCACGCCCATCAGGCCGGACAGGAGGCCGATGCCCGTGCCGACCAGAAACCGGGTAGGGTTTTTCGGCAGGTCGGAGCCGAGTTGCCAGCTCGTCCGGTTGACGATCATCCGGAAGGCAAGCGCGAGTGCGATGAAGGCGAAGATCAGCCGCAACGCGACGCTGGAAGCGTAGGCCGCCACGACGGAGGCGAGGATGGTGCCGAGCGGCACGGCGACAATCCACCCCTTCAGCAGATCGAGGTCGACCGCGCCCTTCTGGCGATGCGTCAGAAACGAGCGGATGGAGGTCGGCACGATGATGGCAAGCGAGGTGCCGAGCGAAAGATGCATGCGCACCGCCTCTGGCACATCCAGAAGGCCGAAGACATGATAGAAGACCGGCACCAGCACCGCACCGCCGCCTATGCCGAACAAGCCCGCCAGAAGTCCGGCCACCACACCCGCTGCCGCAAGTGCGGCGGCAAAGACCATTATCTCTGAAACAGGGGGCATGAAAGCGGTCTCCGGGGGGCCGTTGTCACAAACATGTGACGCTCATAGCGTATCAGAAAAGCGCGGCAAGCCATGTTGGCCGCAGGTCAGTACGGCGCGATGTCTTTTGCCGCATATCCGCGCCGGATGGACCACTCCGTGGGATCGTTTTCCCATTGCATGCCCTTGCAAAGACGCCGATATCCCCCCGATAAGGCTGTCTTCTTCACCGGCCTTCGGGCCGGTCTTTTTTTGCGGGCATTGGACGGGGATGTATGTATGGAGAGATGGGTGCCAAAGCCCTCCCTCCGTCATTCCGGCTCATCCTCGGGCTTCGGGGACGGGAATGACGGTCCATTGGGGTCGAGGGCGGGTGTAGTTTACCCCCCTCTGCCCTGCCGGGCATCTCCCCCTCAAGGGGGGAGATAGGCAGGAGGCGCTAACCCGACTTCATTCTCAAACGTTGAGATAGGCGAAACCTCGCCGCAGATCGATCTCCCCCCTTGAGGGGGAGATGCCCGGCAGGGCAGAGGGGGGTAAGCCTCACGCACCTCCGGTTCGTTGCCAATGGACAACCTCCTGAAAGCTCACAGCTGGAGCACCGGAGCGAAAACTGTATTGCGGTTTTCGGAAAGTCCGATGCTCAAACAAAAACTGAGAGCGGCGGGACCGATTTCGATTTATCTCTCGCCGCTCTAATCACAATGCCTGTAACCGGATTTCCGCGTACGCAGGTCGAAGTGAAAATGGTTCCAGTGGTTAGGATCGCTGCCAGGCCCGAGAACGGTCGAGAAATATTTGCAGCTGTCGGACCTCACCGCCTTCAGCAGTGCCTTTTCGCGGAAGGCAAAGAAGCTCTTGCTGCGGACATCGATCTCCTTGCCGTTCTTCAGCGTGATGGTGCCGATATCGATGGCATTGCCGCGCGCATGTTCGGACCAGGGATTGCTGGAACGCGAATTCATCTTGCGGCAGGAATAACCGCCCATCGGCGTGATGCGGCTAACGCCGGAGAGATAACGGAAGCGCGAGGACGGCACGAGTTCGAACTTCACCCATTTGGCAAAGGCAAGCGTGACCTGACAATTGAGCTTCACGGCAGGGCGGATGGCGACGCCGCTGGCAAGTCCGCTGAGTTCGATCGGATAATCGATGCCGCAGGTCGGGCCGTCGGCGATACGGGCGACATCGCGGAAGGCGACGCCGAGGCGGCGCAATTCGCTGCGGCAGGCAACTTCGGAGGACGGCATGACGCCAGGTGGCATCGATCGGTTGCTTTGCATCCCGCCACCCGCCATCGGATCGTTTGGCATGAGCATGGCGACTTCCTCCACCGGCTGGCGGCGGGAAGAAGAGCCAACGGGTGGTGGCGGTATCAGCCGTGATTGACTGGTGCTTTGTTGCCGGCGAGGAGGAGAGACGGCAACCGGATTATCGGTGCCGATGCCATCCACCACTGGCTGCGCCGAAGCACCCTCTGCAATATCCGCATCCTGTTCTTCGGCAAGTCCGCGAACCGGCTCCACGCCGAGCATGGAATCCATGTTCACGCCACTCTCGCCTTCGGCGATCTGGTTGCTGGCCATTTGCTGCCCGGACGTGGTCTGGGATTGCATAGTCTGGCTCTGCATGGTCTGCGCCGGCGCGATAGTCTGACCGCTGGCCGCCATGCGCGCCTGATGCTGGGATTCGAGTGTCGAATAACCCTGCGCGCCCTGCGGCGACTGCAGCAGCGGATCCTGCGAGGCGTAATGTTCCGGCATCGGCTGCGATATGGCGGACGGATAATCGGCACTCTGCCCGGCTCGTTCAGCCTGATTGACCGCACCCGCCGGCGCGCTGTAGCCCTGCTGCCGCGACGAGCGAATGGCGCTGACGCGCGTGGTGCCGTCCACCTCGGCCGGAGGCACGAGACCCTCCGCCGAACACGACACCATGACCGTGGAAATCATCAGCAACGTCACAAGACGACGCGGAAGGGAAACATACGCCATACGAGAACCTGTACCTTCAGCGGCCGCAATCGCGGCAATACAGGACAAATTTTAAAGAAATGAGGTAAATGAAACCTTATTGGTTGCGGGAAATAACGAATGGCTAGTTTTGCGGTCCATCTGATGCAAAGGCCCGGCCCAGCCGCATCCGTGGGGAGCAGAAAGTTCGAAGACCTCCCCGCCGTCATGCTCGGGCCTGTCCCGAGCATCTGCAACCGATTGATTTTACGAAGCGTGGTTGGATCCTCGGGACGAGCCCGAGGATGACGTCGAGTGTGGGTGAAAGTCCGTCAACAAGCGAAGGGCGCAGCCAAAGTCGCGCCCTCCACTTATTCAAAACGGATCAAATCAAGCCGCCCGCGAAACCGCGCGTCCTACGCCCTGCCCCAGTTCGAAACGTGAAAGCAGCGCCCGCAGCTGCTGGCTTTCCTCGGCGAGCGTCTGGCTGGCCGCGGTCGTTTCTTCCACCATGGCGGCATTCTGCTGGGTCATCTGGTCCATGTGGTTGACGGAGGTATTGATCTCCTGCAGGCCGGTCGCCTGTTCCCGCGCCGCCGTGGCGATGGAATTGACGTGGCCATCCACGCGGTTGACCAGCGCCACGATCTCGTCCAGCGCATCGCCGGTGGAGCGCACGAGTGCCACGCCGCCGCCCACCTCCTCGGCCGAACGGTTGATAAGCGTCTTGATCTCCTTGGCGGCATTGGCGGAGCGTTGTGCCAGTTCACGCACCTCCTGCGCCACCACGGCAAAACCGCGTCCCGCCTCGCCGGCACGCGCCGCCTCGACACCGGCATTCAGCGCCAGAAGGTTGGTCTGGAAAGCGATTTCATCGATGACCGAGATGATCTGACCGATGCGTTTCGAGGAATCTTCGATGCGGCCCATGGCATCGACCGCGTTGCGGACGATTTCACCCGAACGGCCGGCGCTGGTTTTTGTGTCCTGCACCATCTGCCGTGCTTCATTGGCCCGTTCGGAGGCGGTTCGCACGGTGGCGGTGATTTCATCGAGAGCCGCCGCCGTCTCCTCCAGCGCCGCCGCCTGCTGTTCGGTGCGGCGGGAAAGATTGCCGGTCGCGCCGCTAATGTCGGAGGCGCTGTCATTCACGACATGGCCGGTTCTCGCAATCGCCTCGATCGCGCCGTGCAGCGCGCCGACGGCACGATTGAAATCCACACGCAGTTTTTCATAATCCGCGCCGATATCGGCAAGTTCGACCGTTAGATCGCCATTGGCAAGCGCCTCAAGCGCATGGCCCAGCCGCTCCATGGCATGGGCCTGCCGTTCGGATGCGGAGCGAAGAACCATCTCGTTGCCGTGCCGCGCCTCCTCCAGCGCCCGCTGCTGATCGGCCTCGCGGGCCTGCAGCGCACTGCGCTCGTTGACGCTGTCACGCAGCACCAGAAGCGTCTTGGCGATCGCGCCGATTTCATTGCGGCGATCGGCAAACTGGATTTCGGCTGCACCGTCACCATCCGCGATCCGCTTCATGCTCTGGCGGATGAGATCGATCGGCCGCGTCACGCTGCGCACCACGAAGGCGGCAACACCAACGACCAGAAGACCCACCACGACACAAAGGCCGCCGTTAAAATAGGCGTCACGCCAGAATACCGCCTCGAGATCGTCGACATAAACACCGGTACCGACAATCCAGCCCCAGGGGGCGAAACCCGCAACATGGGAAAATTTCTCGACCGGATCAGGCGCGCCGGGCTTCGGCCAGTAATAATCGACAAAACCCTGACCGCCCGCCTTCACCGTATTCACGAATTCCACGAACAGCGCCTTGCCGTTCGGATCCTTGTTGGCAGTGAGGTCTGTGCCGTTCATTTCAGGCTTGATCGGGTGCATCACCATGGTGGGATGCATATCGTTGATCCAGAAATAACCGCTGCCATTGCCATAACGCATCGCCGCGATCGTTGTCTTCGCCTGCTGTTGCGCCGCCTCCCGCGTCAGGCTTCCGCCCTGCTCCAGCTGGTAATATTGCTTGAGAATGGCGACGGCGGTCTCGTTCATCGCTGCAAGCCCGGCTTTACGCTCGCGCTCCATCTCACGATAGCTTTCAAATAGGCTGAATGTGAGAGCCGCGGCCAGTATTGCCAGAAACAATGCGACGAGCGCGTAAAGGCGCATAGATATTGTTACGTTTTTCATGTTCCCCCCAACATCGCCGAATGCACTTCGACCAGCCGATGTTAAAGGCAATAAATTTATTATTATTAAATACGAATGTTATACGATGGTCTTATTCAGGGGATCGATAGAAACGTCGTTCCCCCATTCCAAATTGCGACAGAAGGCGTGAAATTTCAGGAGAGCCAGCGGCATTTAAAGACCGCGTTAACCGTGCCACCCCTATCCTCCTTGACCGAAATAACTCTACAGGGAGGCACGCGATGGCCCGGCCGAATTTCCGCTATACGCATTATGACCTGAAGGAATTGCGGGCTGGCACCACCCTTGAAATATCGCTGTCATCCGTCAACAATGTCCGCCTGATGACGGGCGCAAATTTCCAGCGTTTCACCGAGTTGCTCGACTTCAAATATCTTGGCGGCGTCGCCAAAAAATCACCGATCCGCATCGCCGTTCCGGAAACCATGCACTGGCACCTGGTCATCGATGCCGAGGGCCATAGTGGCCTGGCGGAATCCTCGGTCAAGATGCTGCCGGCACAGACGCAGGCAACGCTGCACCGCAAGGCATCCTGAGTTCTTTTAAAAACAGCTGGTTATCTGGATTTCGCGACTCACTTTACCAACGACCTGATTCTTTTTCTCAAGATCGCCGGGGAATGCAGACCCCGCCTCCGCCATTATAGGGGCTAGCGCGATCCGCGCTCACGTCGCAGCTTCGACCACCAGTCGAGACGTTTGCGGATTTCCCGCTCGAAACCCCTGTCTGGCGGATCGTAGAAGGTCGTGCGGCCCATTTTTTCCGGGAAATAATCCTGCCCCGAAAAGGCGTCCGGCTCGTCATGGTCATAACGATAGCCATCGCCATAACCCTCACCCTTCATGAGCTTGGTCGGCGCGTTCAGAATATGTTTCGGCGGCACCAGCGAGCCGTTTTCCTTGGCCGCCCGCATCGCCGATTTAAAGGCGGTGTAAACGGCGTTGGATTTCGGCGCGGTGGCGAGATAAACGCAGGCCTGCGCCAGCGCGAGCTCACCCTCTGGTGAGCCGAGATAATCATAGGCATCTTTGGCGGCATTGCAGACGACAAGCGCCTGCGGGTCGGCAAGGCCGATATCCTCCACCGCCATGCGCACCAGCCGCCGCCCGAGATAAAGCGGGTCTTCACCGGCATCGAACATGCGGGCGAGATAATAAAGTGCCGCATCCGGGTCCGAACCGCGCACGGATTTATGCAGCGCGGAAATGAGATTGTAGTGGCCGTCCTGGCTTTTGTCGTAAACCGGGGCGCGGCGCTGGACGATGCGGGTCAGCCCTTCGGTATCGAAGGTCTCATCCTTGCGCGCCGCCCGCCAGACCTCTTCGGCAAGCGTCAGCACGGCGCGGCCATCGCCATCGGCCATGCGGATGAGGCTTGCCCGCGCCTCTTCCGTCAGCGGCAGGGGCTTGCCCTCCGCTTCCTCGGCACGTTTCAGGAGTTCGCTCAGGCTATCCTCGTCATGCGAACCGAACGTCAGGACACGCGCGCGCGACAAAAGAGCGGCATTAAGCTCGAAGGACGGATTTTCGGTGGTGGCCCCCACGAGAATGATGGTGCCATCTTCCATGACCGGCAGGAAACTATCCTGTTGGGCGCGGTTGAAACGATGAATCTCATCGACGAAAAGCAGCGTCTGCCGGCCATTCATCCGGCGCGTGCGCGCTGCCTCGAACACCTTCTTGAGATCGGCAACACCGGAAAAGATTGCCGATATCTGCTCGAAGGCCAGCCCCGCCTCGCCGGACAGCAGGCGGGCAACCGTGGTCTTGCCGGTTCCTGGCGGCCCCCAGAAGATCATCGACCCCAAGGAGCCGCTGTCGATCATACGGCGCAGAACGCCCTCTTCGCCCGTCAGATGTGGCTGCCCGCTCACCTCCGCCAGCGTTTTTGGACGCAGACGATCGGCAAGAGGCCGCCGGTTGGCGACCTCCACGGGCACTTGCGGGGCAAAGAGGTCGTCGCTCATCGCAGGAACTGCCGGATACGCTGCCCGTCGCGCAGGATTTCCACGCGCCAGAAGCCGGGATTGTCGTCCAGCGCCTTCTCAACCGCGGCGGTGGAGCCAATATCCGCACCGTTCAGCGACAGGATGACATCCTTCGGCTGGAAACCGACGCGATAGGCCGGTGAGCCACGCTTCACATCGGTGATGACGACACCGGTCACCTGCGAAGGCATGCGCAATTCATCCGCAAGCTTCGGCGAGAGGTTGGCGACGGTTGCGCCCGCAAAGGGATTGCGGCCTTCGAGCAGCCGTTCGTCACGCGGCGCGGTTTCGGGTGCCGTATTGAGAGCGATGGTCAGCTTCTTCTCTTTGCCCTTTTCGACAACCGTCAGTTCGGCCGACTTGCCGATGCCGGCCGTCGTCAGGCGATAGCCCAGCGCATCGGGATGCTCCACTTCAAGGCCGTTAACAGCGGTCACCACCTGTCCGGGCTCGATACCAGCCTTCTCCGCCGGACCACCCTTGGTGACGCTGACGACGAGCGCGCCGCGAGCGCGATGCAGGCCGAGCGCTTCCGCGACATCTGATGTCACCGGATCGAAAGTCGCACCGATATAGGGCCGCTGGAAGTTGGCGTCGCCGCGCTCCGCGGCCGCTACGAACACCCGGACCAGATTGGCGGGAATGGCAAAACCGATGCCGTTCGACCCGCCACCCTTGGAAAAGATCGCGGTATTGATGCCGATCAACTCACCCGCCATGTTCATCAGCGCGCCGCCGGAATTGCCGGGGTTGATGGAGGCGTCGGTCTGAATGAAAAAGCCGAAATCACCCTGCGTCACCTGGTTGCGCGCGAGACCGGAAACGATGCCGCTCGTCACCGTCTGGCCCACCCCGAAAGGGTTACCGATGGCAAAAACCAGATCACCCACCTCGATCCTGTCGGAATCGCCGAGCGACAGCACCGGGAATTGCTCCTTGGCGTCGATCTGCAGCACGGCGAGATCGACCCGGTCGTCCTTCATCAGCACCTTGGAGGAAAACTCGCGACCATCCGCCAGCGCCACCTTGATGTCATCAGCGCCATCAATGACGTGATTATTCGTCACCACGAGGCCACCTGCCGTCACGATCACGCCCGAACCGAGCGATGACTGCTTTTCCGTGCGGTTCGGCATCTGCTGGCCGAAAAACTGCTCGAAGAAGGGATCGCCGGCAAAAGGGGAGGCACGCCGCTGCACGATGCGCTCGGCATAGACGTTCACAACAGCACCTGCGGTGCGCTTCACCAGCGGCGCGAAGGAAAGCTGCATTTCCGTGTGGCTTGCCGGCACGGTCTTGTTGTCCTGCGCTCCGGCGCCCACGGGCAGGAGGACGAGCGCGGCGAGAAAGCCGGTGGACAGATACTTCAACACGCTTCGCATGTGATTCCTCATCGTCATCAGTATGATGGAGTTATAACGCCAAAGCCTGTAAAGCAAAGAGCGGCAAGATGATGGCCAAGCTTTTCCAGGCAGTGATCGGTTCACGCAATTGGAACCAACAACACCTCTTTTTGGTTTCAGCCGACAAGACGGTCCTTAGAAGAGACGATCCATGCACCTGAAATCCACCCTTCTCGCCTCCGGCATCCTCCTCACCTCCTCCTTCGTTTCACCGGCCAGCGCGGCAAGCTTCGATTGCACCAAGCCCGATCTGGCGGCCGATGAAAAAGCGATCTGTGATAACCGCGCGCTGAACGACCAGGATGTGAAGATGGCCACCACCTTCGACATCCTCACCCAGCTGATGGCGATGGGCGCGCGTGATACCTTGCGCGACGAACAGAGCAAATGGCTGAAGAAACGCCAGGAATGCGCAGCCGATCTCACCTGCCTGACGGGTGCCTATGAGGAGCGCATGAAGCGCCTCGGTGAAGCCTTCCAAAGCATCAACCGCCCGCTCTGACCCTTATCGGCTGTCCTCACACAGCACGGATGATATTTTCCATGAGACCATGCAGCTGGTCGCGATAACCGGTTCTGGCGGAGGGTGCATCCTCCCGCGAGGTCATGACCACGGAAAGCCGTCTGGCAGGTACGATATAGAGCATCTGCCCGCCATAACCCCAGGCGTAATAGACCGTCTCCCCCGCCATTTCCTTGATGAACCAGCAATAACCGTAACCATCGCCGTTGAAGACCGAATTGGTGCGTTGTTGCCAGGACTGGCTGATCCATTCCTGCGAGATCAGCCGCTCACCATCGGGCGTTACGCCGCCAAGACGATAGAGTTCGCCGAAGGCCAGCAGGGAGCGCGCCGTCATCGCCATCTGGTTACCGCCGAGATAGATGCCCTGCGGATCACGTTCCCAGCCGCCAATGGAAAACCCTTCCAGCGGCCGGAACCAGTCTCGGGCAAGAGACAGCGTCGAACGGCCGGATGCCTTCGTCAATATCGCCGAGAGCAGATGTGTGGAGGCCGTGGAATAAAGCATGCCGCCGCCGGGCTCTCCCGCGAAACCGGAACCCAGCGCCATTCTCACCCAGTTGCGGCTGGCAACCCAGCGGCCATAATTCGGGCCGGACATGCGCTCCAGACCCGACTGCATGGACAGGAGATTGCCGATGGTAATCCGCTCCAGCCGAGGATCGGGGGCCGGCGGAAAATCACCGCGCAGGATGGTCGCGATCGGCTGATCTGCGCCCGACAGAAGCTTGCGATCGATCGCCATGCCCACCAGCGCCGAAATGACCGACTTCGACGCCGATTTGATATTGGTTGAACCGTTGAGGCTGGCGCCATGATAGGCACGGCTAGATACCTCCTCACCATTAATGCTGACGATCACCGCCTTGAGGCTGGAAAGCGCGTCCGCGTCCCGCAATAGCGGGTCGAAACGGACGTTGCCGGCGCTTTGCGCGCGGGCCAGCGGAGCAAAAGGCAGCGAGGCGATGAGGGCGAGTGCGGTTCGTCTTTTCATGGTGATGAAGTTAGGCATCGCCGCGTTCTGGAAAAGGGTCGCTGGGCGAACATCACTCCAATGTGACTGCTGGATAGGAGGAAGCCCGTAAGTAGTTTCGTATTTATGATGGAAAAACAGAATGTTGAAGGCGGCAGAAGAATCACCCTGTGAGGCAATTGAATCTGTTTATGAGCTGGGCTTCACACCAAATTCAGACAACAAAAAGCCGCCCCGAAGGGCGGCTGATCGAAAAATTGCAGATCGCACATCACTCTCGACGTCATGCTCGGGCCTGTCCCGAGGATCTATCCACGTCGCGTCGTATCGGTCGGTCGCAGATGCTCGGGACAAGCCCGAGCATGACGGATGAGAGCTTTTCGGTCCTGGTCAGCAAGCTCCAACCAGCGCGCAACGGGACGGTTAATTAACTCCCGCCCCACTCTGCGACAGTTTACTCCGGCAGAATCCGCACAGCACCCTTGTCCGCGCTCGACGCAAAGGCCGCATAGGCCTTCAGTGCCGTCGTGACATTACGCTTGCGCGGTGCTTCCGGCTTCCAGCCAAGCGCTTCCTGCTCGGCCCGGCGCGACGCCAGTTCCGCATCGGAAACCTTTAGGTTAATGGTGCGGTTCGGAATGTCGATCTCGATCAGGTCGCCCTGACGCACGAGGCCGATGGCGCCGCCCTGCGCCGCTTCCGGCGAGGCGTGGCCGATGGAAAGGCCTGACGTGCCACCGGAGAAACGACCATCGGTGATGAGCGCGCAGGCTTTGCCGAGGCCCTTCGACTTGAGGTAGCTGGTCGGATAGAGCATTTCCTGCATGCCCGGGCCGCCCTTCGGACCTTCATAACGGATGACGACGACGTCGCCCGCCTTGACCTCGTTGCCGAGAATACCCTTCACGGCTGCGTCCTGGCTTTCGTAAACGACTGCCGAACCGTTGAATTTCAGGATGGATTCATCAACACCCGCCGTCTTCACGATGCAGCCATCGAGCGCGATATTGCCGTAAAGCACGGCCAGACCGCCATCCTTGGAGAAAGGCTTCTCGACCGAGCGAATGACGCCGTTATCGCTATCCGTATCCAGATCGTCCCAGCGCGAGGACTGACTGAAGGCCACCTGGGTCGGTACGCCGCCGGGGGCCGCCTTGAAGAATTCACGAACCGTCTCGCTGTTGGTGCGGGTAATGTCCCAACGGTCGATGGCGTCACCAAGCGTCGCTTCGTGAACCGTATAGGTATCGCGGTTGATGAGACCGCCGCGTTCCAGCTCGCCGAGAATGCGCATGATGCCGCCAGCGCGGTGCACGTCTTCCATGTGCACATCCTGCTTGGCAGGCGCGACCTTGGAAAGGCAGGGAACCTTGCGGGAAAGACGATCGATGTCTTCCATGCCGAAATCGACGCCGCCCTCATGCGCGGCAGCCAGAATATGCAGAACCGTATTGGTGGAGCCGCCCATGGCGATATCCAGCGACATGGCGTTTTCAAACGCCGCCTTGTTGGCGATGGTGCGCGGCAGGACGGTTTCGTCCTCCTGCTCGTAATAACGGCGGGCCAGATCGACGATCAGGTGACCAGCCTCGACGAAGAGGCGCTTGCGATCCGAGTGGGTGGCAAGCGTCGAGCCGTTACCGGGCAGCGAGAGACCCAGCGCCTCGGTCAGACAGTTCATCGAATTGGCGGTAAACATGCCGGAACAGGAACCGCAGGTCGGGCAGGCAGAGCGCTCGATAACCTTGACGTCCTCATCGGAAATCTTGTCGTCGGCAGCCGCAACCATGGCATCGACCAGATCGAGCGCGACCGTCTTGCCGTGCAGAACCACCTTGCCTGCTTCCATCGGACCACCGGACACGAAGACGGCGGGAATATTCAGCCGCATCGCCGCATTCAGCATGCCGGGCGTGATCTTGTCGCAGTTGGAAATGCAAACCATCGCATCGGCGCAATGGGCGTTGACCATATATTCCACCGAGTCAGCGATGATCTCGCGCGACGGCAGCGAATAGAGCATGCCGTCATGGCCCATGGCGATACCGTCATCGACCGCGATGGTGTTGAATTCCTTGGCCACGCCGCCGGCCGCCTCGATTTCGCGGGCAACGAGCTGGCCGAGATCCTTCAGGTGGACATGGCCTGGCACGAACTGGGTGAAGGAATTGACCACCGCGATGATCGGCTTGCCGAAATCGCTGTCCTTCATGCCGGTGGCGCGCCAAAGGCCGCGCGCGCCCGCCATGTTGCGGCCGTGGGTTGTCGTTCTGGAGCGATAGGCTGGCATGGTGTTTTCCTCGATCTCTGGCCAGGAGCATATTTCCGCAAAGGCGGTAAAAACAGCTCCTGCCCTATTTTGCGGTTTTTCTAGCGCAAACCGCAAGCCCTGTCACTGTCACCTTCGGGCAAAACAGTACGGTTCGGTACGGTACGCTTTCTATTCAGCACCATCGGCAAACGACACGCCATCACAAATGCGCGATTACCACCTGTTCGGCGTTATTTTTCCGCAGTGCGCTGAAACATATCTGTGCAGCGACCGTATTGGCTATCATAATCGATTTATAGCCGATGCACCCGGCTTTTATGGAGGTTCTTATGCCCGCCTATCGTCCACCCCATATCGAGTCTTCAGAGATAACGCCCAAATCCTTTTATCTGTCCCGACGCAACTTCCTCGGAACGGCGGCGGGTCTTGCCGCCATTGGATTGGCCGGCCGCGATGCCATTGCCGCGCCACTCTCCGCCAAGGCCGGTGCATACAAGCTGGATGAAAAACTCACCCCGCTCGACGCCGTTACCAGCTACAATAATTTTTACGAATTCGGTGTCGGCAAATCCGATCCGAAGGAGAATTCCGGCAAGTTCAAGCCGACGCCCTGGACGGTGAAGGTGGATGGCCTCGTTTCCAAGCCGCAGGAATTCGGCATCGAAGAGCTGATGAAATATCCGCTGGAGGAGCGCACCTATCGCATGCGCTGCGTCGAAGGCTGGTCGATGGTCATTCCCTGGATCGGTTTCCCGCTCGCCACGCTGCTCGATAAGGTAGAGCCGCTTGGCAGCGCAAAATATGTCGCCTTCGAAACCGTCGTGCGGCCCGACGAAATGCCCGGCCAAAGCGGCTTGTTCCAGCCTCTGTCCTGGCCCTATGTCGAGGGCCTGCGTCTCGATGAAGCGCGCCATCCGCTGACCATTCTTGCCGTCGGGCTTTATGGAGAAACGCTGCCAAACCAGAACGGCGCGCCGATTCGCCTCGTGGTCCCGTGGAAATACGGTTTCAAGGGTATCAAATCTATCGTGCGGATTTCGCTTGTTGAAAAGCAGCCGGAAACGACCTGGAAAAACTCCAATGCCCGCGAATATGGCTTCTATTCCAACGTCAATCCGCATGTGGACCATCCTCGCTGGAGCCAGGCGACTGAACAACGCATCGGCGAAGGCGGCTTTTTCGGCACGCAGAACCGCCCTACCCTGATGTTCAACGGTTATGACGAGGTGGCAAACCTCTATTCCGGCATGGATCTGAAAGCGAATTACTGATCATGGCCTTTGCCTTGCCTCTTCCGTCGCTGCCCAAGCGTTACCAGCCGGCGGCCATCTGGTCGCTGTATCTCATCGGCCTCTGTCCCGGCCTCTGGTATTTCTACCTCGCCGCAACCGGTGGCCTCGGCTTCAACCCGGTCAAGGATTTCGAGCACCTGCTCGGTATCTGGGCTCTGCGGTTTTTGTGCCTCGGCCTGCTGGTGACGCCGCTGCGCGATCTCTTCAACATCAACCTCATCGCCTATCGCCGGGCGCTGGGCCTGATCGCCTTTTATTATGTGCTCGCCCATTTCACCGTCTATCTGGTGCTGGATCGCGGCCTGATGCTCGGCTCCATTGCCGGCGACATTCTCAAACGTCCCTACATCATGCTCGGCATGGCCGGGCTTGTCATGCTCACGCCGCTTGCGCTCACCTCCAACCGCTGGTCCATCCGCAAGCTCGGCAGCCGCTGGAACACACTGCACAAGCTCGTTTATCTCGTCCTCATCGTCGGCGTGCTGCATTTCGTGCTGGCGCGGAAATCGATCACGCTGGAGCCGGTGTTTTATATCAGCACCATGGTTGTCTTGCTGGGCTATCGGCTGGTGCGGCCCTCGATCATGACGATGAAGAGGAATAAGCGTGCAAGGCCCGTCCGAACGTAAACGACGCCACCGCGATCCCGCCGATATAACAGACGATATTCCACGCGGAAAAAACGCGGCCGAGCAGCAAAGCTCCGGCCGCCGTTGCGCGAAACGCATCCAGTGCCGGGAAATGAACGAGCCGGATCAGCTCCACGACAACAACGACGAAAACGGCGATGTGAACCTCGTAACCGTGCCAGCGGGACGGAAGGACGGTCGCCAGCAGCAGATAGACCATCGCTCCCCAGAGCACGGATCCGCCATATTTTACCGCCACGAACGGCAATCCCACCTCGTAGCCGAACGCCCGCAAGCAAAGACCGCAAACGATCACCATCACCGCGGCCGCGAAAAGCCGGAAGCGGGCAAAATAAGACTGGGATAGGCTTGGCAGGCCCATGCGGGCTCCCTCGGGTTTTCGTATGAGACGTGAAAGATGCAAATCGAGGCGCGAACATGAGCACAGCAACACGTCCAGCCGCAACCCGCCTCTCCGTTTTGGACAATCTTCTGTGCGATACCTATCCTTGGGGCGAACTCAAGGGCATCAGGCGCTTTATCGTCGAGTTTCTCTATTTCGGCATCAAGGAAGCCCGTGCCTGCCTGTTTGCGGGGTTGTTTTTCATCTCCATCTTCGTCGTGCCGCATGCCGGGCTATTTGGCATTCCGCGTTATGACGTGCTGCTGATCATCGCGCTCGGCATCCAGTTCTTCATGATCTGGAGCAGGCTGGAAACGCTTGACGAGGCCAAGGCCATCCTGCTGTTCCATATCGTCGGTTTCGCGCTGGAGGTGTTCAAGACATCAAGCGCCATCCAGTCCTGGTCTTATCCCGACTTCGCCTATAGCAAGGTCCTCGGCGTGCCGCTCTTTTCCGGCTTCATGTACGCCGCCGTTGGCAGCTACATCATTCAGGCATGGCGCCTGCTGGATGTGCGCATTCGCCACTATCCCACCTATTGGATGGCAACGCTGATCGGCATCGCCATCTACGCCAACTTCTTCACCCACCACTTCATCGGCGATTACCGCTGGTACATCGCCGCCTGCGCCATCGGCCTCTATTCCCGCGCAACGGTGGTCTACCGCCCCTATGATCGGGATCGAAAGATGCCGCTGCTTCTCTCATTCGTCCTGATAGGGTTTTTCGTCTGGCTGGCGGAAAACATCTCCACATTCTTCGGTATCTGGAAATACCCCGATCAGATCGGCGCCTGGTCCGTGGTGCATATCGGCAAGTGGAGTTCGTGGTCGCTGCTGGTCATCATGACGTTTACGATTGTCGCGCAACTCAAGCACATCAAGGCCCGTATTCACGTTCCGGAGTGAGATAGATGAGCTATTCATCGGCATCTTCTGGTCCCGTCATAAAGCAGATGGGGGACACTTGCTAAGGAAATGCGTCTGGAGAAGACGTTAACTTTTTTCACGGGATTGGGAACGACGATATCGTGAAAAAGACCATCACACCCGCACCCGTGTTCCTGAAATTTACAGGCTATATGATCCAGGACTTCGAAATGTTCGAGAGCTTGGATCGCGTATTACTTTTTGGCTTGTACCACCTGACCAAAAACGAGCGGAATGAACTCAATGCATTTCTATCGTCAATATTGCGCTCTGACACGCCTGACAGCCTGATTGGAGATCTTTGGAACACATCCAATGCTGAATTTGGCGCCGAAGGTAAGGGAATTAGATGGCTTCTTAACCGGACCGTCGAATTGATCGAAGGCGACGACGGCAAAGACGACTACTATCAGCGCCGCTCCTGAAGCCCATTTCAACAAAAAAGCCGGGCGATCTCTCACCCGGCTTTTAAACTCATGACGCCTGAACGGCGTCAGACCTTATGCGGCTTCGGCAGCAGCAGCTTCAGCGGCAACGCGAGCCTTGTCGGCTGCGCCCTTGGCATCAACGTCGCGCTCGACGAATTCAACGACGGCGAGAGCCGCGTTGTCGCCCTGGCGGTAGCCGGCCTTCATGATACGCAGGTAGCCGCCATTGCGGGTTGCGTAACGCGAAGCGATCGCGTCGAACAGCTTGCGAACGGCGTCCTGATCCTTGATCTGCGAGATCGCCTGACGACGAGCGTGCAGGTCGCCGCGCTTGCCCAGCGTCACGAGACGCTCGACGATCGGGCGGATTTCCTTCGCCTTCGGAAGGGTGGTAACGATCTGCTCATGGGTAATGAGCGAAGCAGCCATGTTGGCAAACATTGCCTTGCGGTGGCTGGCGGTTCTATTGAGCTTGCGGCCTGAATTACCGTGGCGCATTGCTATTCTCCTTCTACGCAGGTTCCTTCTCTAAGGCCTGCCGTTTCCTGGCACATGCAGATGACTTATCTGCTGTTTGACGGGGAAAGGCAGTCTTTAAAGGGTCTGCCTTTTTGATTGTTAGTACTGGTCTTCGTAACGCTTTGCGAGATCTTCGATGTTCTCTGGCGGCCATGCCGGCACTTCCATGCCGAGGTGCAGACCCATGGAAGCGAGAACTTCCTTGATTTCGTTCAGCGACTTGCGACCAAAGTTCGGCGTGCGGAGCATTTCGGCTTCGGTCTTCTGGATCAGGTCGCCGATATAAACGATGTTGTCGTTCTTCAGGCAGTTAGCCGAACGAACCGACAGCTCCAGCTCGTCGACCTTCTTGAGAAGCGCCGGGTTGAACGCGAGTTCGGTAACCGATTCTTCTTCTGCTTCCTTCTGCGGCTCGTCGAAGTTGACGAAGACGCCCAGCTGGTCCTGAAGAATGCGAGCGGCGAAGGCAACGGCGTCTTCGCCGGAAACCGAACCGTTGGTCTCGATCGTCATGATCAGCTTGTCATAGTCGAGAACCTGACCTTCACGGGTGTTTTCCACCTTGTAGGACACTTTCTTGACCGGAGAATAGAGGCTGTCCACCGGAATGAGGCCGATCGGCGCATCTTCCGCGCGGTTGCGCTCAGCCGGTACGTAACCCTTGCCGTTGTTGACAGTGAATTCCATGCGGATTTCAGCGCCTTCGTCGAGCGTGCAGATTACGTGGTCGGGGTTCAGGATCTCGATGTCGCCAACCGTCTGGATATCACCAGCAGTTACGGCACCCGGACCCTGCTTGCGCACGACCATGCGCTTGGAATCATCGCCGTCCATCTTGATGGCGATTTCCTTGATGTTGAGCACGATATCCGTCACATCTTCCCGAACGCCGGGGATGGAGGAGAATTCATGCAGGACACCGTCGATCTGCACGGCCGTTACAGCGGCGCCACGCAGAGAAGACAACAGAACGCGACGCAGCGCGTTGCCGAGGGTAAGACCGAAACCACGTTCCAGCGGCTCGGCAACCAGCGTTGCCTTGGTGCGGCTGGACGAGGTGAACTCGACCTTGTTCGGCTTGATAAGTTCCTGCCAGTTCTTCTGAATCATCTTTAAACCTTCCGTTCGCCGCCACCATCCAATCGTGACGGACCGAGCATGAAAACACCGAGAGGAACCTAATTCAGTGGTTCATCAGTGGGTTCTTGAGCGCAAGTCCGTCGATCGAAATCGACGCGCACACGCCAGATACACGAAAATTCCGCCAGACCTGAGGTAAGGCGGAATTTCCGAACCACGGTCGCGTCAGACGCGGCGCTTCTTGCGCGGACGGCAACCATTGTGCGGGATCGGCGTCACGTCGCGAATGGAAGTGATCATGAAACCGGCAGCCTGCAGAGCGCGAAGTGCCGATTCACGGCCGGAACCCGGACCGCAAACTTCAACTTCAAGCGACTTCATGCCGTGTTCCTGAGCCTTCTTCGCGCAATCTTCAGCAGCGATCTGGGCAGCGAACGGGGTCGACTTGCGCGAACCCTTGAAGCCCTTGGCACCAGCGGACGACCAGGCAATAGCATTGCCCTGTGCGTCGGTGATGGTGATCATCGTGTTGTTGAAGGTCGAGTTGACGTGCGCGACGCCAGACGTGATATTTTTGCGTTCGCGACGACGGACGCGTGCGGCTTCCTTGGCCATGTTATACCTTTCATTGATCTCTTCACCGCCGTAACACCAGCGGCTACACCGGCGATCAGCCCGTATTCGAGCTTTTCGCCAAACTCAGAAAGGCTGGCGCGGACTGCACCAGCCTCCCCTTTCCGGAGAACCGGAAAATTACTTCTTCTTACCAGCGATAGCCTTCGCCGGACCCTTGCGGGTGCGGGCGTTGGTGTGCGTGCGCTGACCGCGGACCGGAAGGCCACGACGGTGACGCAGGCCGCGGTAGCAACCGAGGTCCATCAGACGCTTGATGTTCATCGAGGTCTCACGACGCAGGTCACCTTCGACCTGATAGTCGCGGTCGATGGCTTCGCGGATCTGAAGAACTTCAGCATCCGTCAGCTGATGAACGCGCTTGTCAGCCGGAAGACCGACCTTGTCCATGATTTCCTGCGCGAATTTCGGACCAATCCCGTGAATGTAGGTCAGCGCAATAACAACGCGCTTCGCAGTCGGGATGTTGACGCCAGCGATACGTGCCACGTCTTTTCTCCTTGGTTCCAGTTGCCATCCGGCAAGTGGTGATTCCATTCGAGCGGCCAACAAGACCGCCAGTTCAAATTGATGTCCGTGACAAGTCAAAACGACTGAACCCGGATCTCCCTCCCTTTAGGGAAATCCGCGCCAGTCGCTTGGGATGTCGCGAGTTGGCGCGGTGTTTAACGGAATCAGCGCAAAAAAGCAACCGGCTCCGCCAAGATTCTTTTGCGATCCAGAGGATCAGCCGTCATGCGAAAGCGCGATGTGGGCAAGAACGCAACAGCGCTTGCCCATCCGCTCCGTCGATCAGGCAGAGGCTTTCTCGAGAACGCGCTCGATGGCCTCGGTGACGGCATCGACATCAGCCATACCATCCAGCGTCACCAGCTCGCCCTGTTCGCTATAATGGGCGGAGAGCGGCGCGGTCTTCTCGCGATACTCCGTCAGGCGCTTGCGGAAAGCTTCCGGATTGTCATCCGAGCGAACCGTGCCGCCAGCGGCAATGGTTTCAGCCACACGGTTTTCGATTCGGCGAATCAACGCCTCTTCATCCACCTTCAGTTCGATGACGGCATCGAGAACCTGATTCTTCTTGCGCATGTTGTCGGCAAGCGCCTTGGCCTGCGGAACGGTGCGCGGATAGCCGTCAAGAATAAAGCCCTTGGCACAATCCGGTGCTTCGATGCGTTCGGAAACGATCTGATTGACGATATCGTCGGAAACCAGCCCGCCGGCGTCCATGACGGCCTTGGCGCGCTTGCCGATTTCGGTGCCCGCGCTGACCGCAGCGCGAAGCATGTCACCGGTGGAAAGCTGCGGGATCCCGTACTTATCAGTCAGCCGCTTGGCCTGGGTTCCCTTGCCCGCACCCGGCGGACCCAAAAATATCAGTCTCATCGTCCCCTCTTTCCTCCACGCAACTTCGACTTCTTGATCAGACCTTCATATTGCTGGGCGATCAGGTGACCCTGAATCTGCGCAACCGTATCCAGAGTTACACTGACAACGATCAAAAGCGAAGTACCACCAAGGGCTAACGGAATACCCGTACGTGCGATAAGTGTCTCAGGAAGGATACACACGAAGACCAGATAAATCGCGCCGACCACGGTAATGCGGGTCAGGACGTAATCGATGTACTCCGCGGTGCGCTCGCCCGGACGGATACCCGGAATGAAGCCACCATGCTTCTTGAGATTGTCGGCCGTATCCTTCGGATTGAACACGATTGCCGTGTAGAAGAACGCGAAGAACGCGATCAGCAGGCCGTAGAGCGCCATGAACAACGGCTGACCATGCTGCAGCGACGCGATGATCGAGGTCGCCCAGGTCGGCAGGTTGGTGTTACCGGCAAAACCTGCCGCCGTTGCCGGCAGGAGCAGCAGCGACGATGCGAAGATCGCGGGAATGACGCCGGCCGTGTTGAGCTTCAGCGGCAGATGCGAGGTATCGCCCTGGAACATCCGGTTGCCGACCTGTCGCTTCGGATATTGTATGAGGAGACGGCGCTGGGCGCGCTCCACGAAGACGATGAGGGCAATGACGCCGATCGCCACGATGACGACCATCAGGATGAGCGGGGTCGACAGCGCACCGGTACGACCGAGTTCCAGCGTGCCGGCCAGAGCCTTGGGCAGGCCTGCTGCGATGCCCGCGAAGATGATCAGCGAAATACCGTTGCCGATACCACGTGAGGTGATCTGCTCGCCGAGCCACATCAGGAACATCGTGCCGCCGAGCAGCGTGATGACGGTGGAAATACGGAAGAACATGCCCGGATCGACCACGAGACCATTGCCGCTTTCAAGGCCGACCGCAATGCCATAGGCCTGCAGCGTGCCGAGCAGCACCGTGCCGTAGCGGGTGTACTGGTTGATGATCTTGCGGCCGGCTTCGCCTTCCTTCTTCAACGCTTCGAGCGATGGCACGACCGAGGTCATGAGCTGCACGATGATCGAAGCGGAGATGTAAGGCATGATGCCGAGGGCGAAGATCGCCATGCGCTCGACGGCGCCACCCGCAAACATGTTGAAAAGACCGAGAATACCGTTGGCCTGGCCACGGAAGGCCTGCGCATAGGCTTCGGGGTTCAGGCCCGGAAGCGGAATATGGGTGCCGAGACGGTAGACGAGAAGTGCGGCAAGAGTAAACCAGAGACGCTTTTTCAGATCCTCCGCCTTAGCGAAGGTCGAAAAATTCAGGTTCGAAGCCAGTTGTTCCGCTGCTGAAGCCATAAATTTCTCCGAATGACCCTTGCCAGCCAGCAATACCGGCCAATGCGGAAAGGTCTAAAAGATACCGGTCAAAACCGGGCTTCGGACGAATGCGGTTCTCGACCGCCATCATGCCTCACCCTGTTTTTTATGTCCTATCCCCTCCCCTACGGAAGTTCAAGAACTGTGAGGCTCTCCCTGCAGCACTTTCTGCCGCAAGCGGGGCCGTGAAAGCACACCGCGAAGAGATTGCCCTGATGCCTCTATAAATCGATTTAGATCGAAAGCACCAGTGGCCAGGAAGCGCAAACGCCCGGGGCGACGTGCCCCGGGCGTCTGAAGTCTATATATTACTCGGAAGCTTCAGCTGCAACCACGAGAAGCTTGATCGAGCCGCCGGCCTTCTCAATCTTTTCGAGCGCGGGCTTGGAAGCGCCGGCAACTTCGAAGGCAACCTTGGCCTTCAGCTCGCCGTCGGCCAGAATGCGTACGCCGTCCTTGACGCGACGGATGACGCCGGCAGCCTTGAGGGCAGCAGCATCGATCGTTGCGGAAGCGTCAAGCTTCTTGGCGTCGATAGCGGTCTGAATGCGGCCGAGCGACACAACAGCATATTCGGAACCGAAAATGTTGTTAAAGCCACGCTTCGGCAGGCGACGGTAGATAGGCATCTGACCGCCTTCAAAACCGTTGATGGCGACGCCCGAACGAGCCTTCTGACCCTTCACACCGCGACCACCGGTCTTGCCCTTGCCGGAACCGATACCGCGACCTACGCGGATACGGTCCTTGGAGGAGCCTTCGTTATCTCTGATTTCATTGAGTTTCATGATAGGTTACTCCGTCTCACTTCTCGTCAACGACGCGAACGAGATGCTGGACCGCACGGATCATGCCGCGAACCGCCGGAGTATCTTCCAGGGTGCGCTGACGATGCATCTTGTTGAGACCCAGACCGACCAGCGTCTGACGCTGGATTGCCGGGCGGCGAATAGGGCTGCCGATCTGTTCGACCGTGACAGTCTTCTTGGCTTCAGTAGTTTTCTTGGCCATGATCCAGCTCCTTATTCTTCAGAAGCGTTGCCGGAAGCGGCACGGCGAGCCTGAAGGGTCGCATATTTCAGACCACGCTGTGCAGCGATGTCCTTCGGATGAACCTGATGCTTCAGCGCGTCGAACGTGGCGCGAACCATGTTGTACGGGTTCGACGAACCGGTCGACTTCGCAACAACGTCATGAACGCCGAGCGTTTCGAAAACGGCGCGCATCGGACCACCGGCGATGATACCGGTACCGGCCTTGGCCGAACGCAGCAGAACCTTGCCTGCGCCGTGACGGCCATTGACGTCGTGGTGCAGCGTGCGGCCATCGCGCAGCGGAACGAAGATCAGATCGCGCTTTGCGCTTTCCGTTGCCTTGCGGATAGCTTCCGGAACTTCACGAGCCTTGCCGTGACCGAAGCCAACGCGGCCCTTCTGGTCGCCAACGACGACGAGAGCGGCGAAGCCGAAGCGACGGCCACCCTTAACAACCTTTGCAACGCGGTTGATCGCGACCAGCTTGTCGACGAATTCGCTATCGCGCTCTTCACGGTTCTGGCGATCGTCGCGAGAACCTCTTTTTTCCTGTGCCATTGTCCTTGTCCTTTTTCTTTTACGGGTGGAACGGCAAACGAAAAGACCAGCGCCCTCGATGAAGAGATCCGCATGGCCCGGTGAAATTCCGCCCGGATCATTGTCCGGGCGGAAAAAGATCAGAAGTTCAGACCGCCTTCGCGGGCAGCTTCAGCCACGGCCTTGATGCGGCCATGATAGATGAACGCGCCACGGTCGAAAACGACATCCTTGACGCCAGCCTTGACGGCACGCTCGGCAACCAGCTTGCCGACAACAGCAGCTGCTGCAACGTCGGCGCCGGTCTTGAGCGAGCTGCGCAGATCGGCTTCGAGCGTGGAGGCAGACGCAAGCGTCTTGCCAGCAACGTCATCGATGATCTGGGCGTAGATGTTCTTCGACGAGCGATGAACCGACAGGCGCGGACGGCCATTGGCAACCGCCTTGATCTGGCGGCGCACACGGCTCGCGCGACGTGCAAGTGCTTCTTTCCTGCTAGCCATTTCGCGTGATCCTTACTTCTTCTTGCCTTCTTTGCGGACAATACGCTCTTCAGCGTACTTCACGCCCTTGCCCTTGTAGGGCTCGGGACCGCGGTATTCGCGAATTTCCGCGGCTACCTGGCCAACCTGCTGCTTGTTGATGCCGGAAACGATGATTTCCGTCGGCTTCGGCACGGCAATGGTGATGCCGACCGGAGGCTCGTAAACAACGTCGTGGCTGAAACCGAGAGCCAGCTGCAGGTTCTTGCCCTGCAGGGCGGCACGGTAACCAACGCCGTTGATTTCGAGCTTGCGCTCATAGCCGTCCTTAACACCCTTGAAGATGTTCTCGATCATCGTGCGGGACATGCCCCACTTCGAGCGAGCTTCCTTGGTGCCGTTAGCCGGCGTTACGGAAACGCCGTTATCTTCGAGCTTCAGCTGAATGTCGTCATTGGCGACGAAAAACAGTTCACCCTTCGGGCCCTTAGCAGTAACCTTCTGGCCGTCGACATTGGCCGTCACACCTGCTGGAACCGGAACGGGCTTTTTACCGATACGAGACATTATTCAATCCTGTCTGTTCGTTATGGAGATCCTTGCTCGGGTCTTAGAAGACCGAGCAAAGAACCTCGCCACCAACGTTCTGTTCGCGAGCCTGGTGATCGGCCATCACACCCTTCGGAGTCGAAAGGATGGTGATGCCGAGGCCGTTCGCGACCTGCGGAATGGACTTTACCGAGACATAAACCCGGCGGCCCGGCTTGGACACGCGGCCGATCTCACGGATCACCGACGCGCCTTCGTAGTACTTCAGTTCGATCGTGAATTCGGCCTTGCCGTTTTCGAAATCGACCTTGGAATAACCGCGGATGTAGCCTTCAGACTGCAGCACGTCGAGAACGCGTGCGCGCAGGCTGGAAGCAGGGGTGCTTACCGACGACTTGCGGCGAGCAGCACCATTGCGGATGCGGGTGAGCATATCACCCAAAGGATCAGTCATGGTCATGTGCCCGTCTCCTTACCAGCTCGACTTGACAATGCCCGGCACCTTGCCGGAATTGCCCAGCTCACGAAGCGCGATACGCGACATCTTGAGCTTGCGATAGAACGCGCGCGGACGGCCCGTTACTTCGCAGCGGTTGCGGATACGCGTCTTCGAGCCGTCACGCGGCAGCGAAGCGAGCTTCAGAGTGGCCTTGAACCGGTCTTCGATCGGAAGGGACTGGTTCATCACGATCGCCTTGAGTGCAGCACGCTTGGTAGCCTGCTGGGCGACCGACTTGCGGCGGCGCTTGTTCTTTTCAACTGCGCTTGTTTTCGCCATATCGGAGTTCCTTTTCTACGCTCGTCGTTACGGTTAGTGACGGAACGGGAAGTTGAACTCTGTAAGCAGAGCCCGAGCTTCGTCGTCCGACGTCGCCGTCGTGCAAACGATGATGTCCATGCCCCACATCTGATCAACCTTGTCGTAGTTGATCTCAGGGAACACAATGTGTTCCTTGATGCCCATGGCGAAGTTGCCACGGCCGTCAAAGCTCTTGGGGTTCAGACCCCGGAAGTCGCGAACGCGCGGCAGCGCGATGTTGATCAGACGATCAAGGAATTCGTACATGCGCTCGCCACGAAGGGTAACCTTCGCGCCGATTGGCATGTGTTCGCGCACCTTGAAGCCGGCGATCGAATTGCGAGCCTTGGTGATGACAGGCTTCTGACCGGCAATTGCCGCCAGATCGCCAGCAGCAATCGTTGGCTTCTTCGAATCGGCGGTTGCTTCGCCAACGCCCATGTTGATGACGATCTTGTCCAGCTTGGGGATCATCATGACGTTCGCGTAGGAGAACTTCTCCTGCATGGCGCCGCGGATACGGGAAACGTATTCCGTCTTGAGACGCGGCTCGTACTTATCAGCCATCGATCACTTCTCCCGAACGCTTGGCCACGCGGACCTTCTTGCCATCCACAACAGAGAAGCCAACGCGGGTCGGCTTGCCATCCTTGTCGACGATGGCGATGTTGGAGATGTGCAAGGATGCTTCCTTGTTGATGATGCCGGCTTCCTGAGCCTGGGTCTGGCGCTGGTGACGCTTCACCATGTTTACGCCACGCACAACGGCACGGTCTTCTTTCGGCATTACCTGGATTACTTCGCCGGTACGGCCCTTGTCCTTACCGGTCAATACGACAACATTGTCGCCTTTACGAATTTTTTGCATCGCTATCGCTCCTTACAGTACTTCCGGAGCCAGCGAGATGATCTTCATATGGTTCTTGGCGCGAAGTTCGCGCGGAACCGGTCCGAAGATACGGGTGCCGATGGGCTCTTTCTTGTTGTCGATAAGAACGGCTGCGTTGTTATCGAAACGGATGACGCTGCCGTCAGCGCGGCGGATGTCCTTGGCGGTGCGCACGACAACCGCCTTCATCACATCGCCCTTCTTGACGCGGCCGCGCGGAATAGCTTCCTTGATGGAAACGACAATAATGTCGCCAACAGAAGCATATTTGCGCTTCGAGCCGCCCAGCACCTTGATGCACATGACACGACGTGCGCCGGAATTATCCGCCACGTCGAGGTTTGTTTGCATCTGAATCATGTCAGGTCGCCTTCTTGTTGTTACTGGAACGGTTGGGCAAACTCTCTCTCGAGAGAGCCCCCTGCTCCAGCTTATGAATATCTCTTTTTTTGCGCGGAAATGTCGTGACAGGGTGGTTTCCCGAGGGACCTTCCGTGCGCATCAAAGCAAAAGACGCCCGGGTCACGAGCGTCCTTGCGCTGCTTCATACAGGATTCCGCGCCAAGTACAAGAGACCTGGCGCGATTCTGATGAAATTAAGCCTGGGCGGCAACGACCGTCCAGCGCTTGTCCTTGGAGATCGGTGCGCATTCCTCGATGGAAACGACATCGCCGACCTTATACTGATTGTTCTCGTCGTGTGCCTTGTACTTCTTCGAACGACGAACGGTCTTTTGCATGAGCGGGTGAGCGAATCGACGCTCAACCCGGACCACGACAGTCTTCTCGTTCTTGTCGGACACTACGACGCCCTGCAGAATGCGTTTCGGCATATTATTTTTCCTTAGGCCTTGGCTTCTGCCGCCTTCTGGCGGGCAATGGTTTTAACGCGGGCGATGTCCTTACGGACTTCGTTGATGCGCGAGGACTTCTCCAGCTGGCCAGTCGCCTTCTGGAAGCGCAGGTTGAACTGCTCCTTCTTCAGATCGGCGAGCTTGTCCTTGAGCTGGTCGGCGCTGAGGCCGCGAACTTCATCGGCTTTCATGTGCCTTGCTCCTTACTCTGCGATGCGCTGTACGAAGCGCGTCTTGACCGAGAGCTTGGCAGCGCCGAGACGAAGCGCCTCACGGGCGATCTCCTCGGTAACACCGTCGATCTCGAACATCATACGACCGGGCTTGACCTTGCATGCCCAGTATTCGACCGAACCCTTGCCCTTACCCATACGAACTTCGGTCGGCTTTGCCGTTACCGGAACGTCAGGGAATACGCGGATCCACACACGACCTGCGCGCTTCATGTAACGCGTGATCGCGCGGCGGGCCGCTTCGATCTCGCGTGCATTCACGCGGTTCGGTTCCTGCGACTTCAAGCCGAATTCACCGAATGCCAGGTCAAAGCCGCCCTTGGCGACGCCCTTGATGCGTCCCTTGAACTGCTTACGGTACTTAGTACGCTTTGGCTGCAACATTTTCTTACTTCTCCGAGCTTATCTTTCGCCAGCGTCAATCAAGCGTTTTCGCGACGACGATCGCCACGATCGCCACGCTCACGGCTTGCAGGGCCCTGTGCGTCGCCTTCGAGACCGCGACGCTCAGAAGCCATCGGATCGTGCTCAAGGATTTCGCCCTTGAAGATCCAGACCTTGATGCCGCAGATACCGAATGCGGTTTCAGCTTCAGCCGTGCCGTAGTCGATGTCCGCACGCAGCGTGTGCAGCGGAACGCGACCTTCGCGGTACCATTCGGTACGAGCGATTTCAGCACCACCAAGACGGCCGCCGCAGGTGATCTTGATGCCTTCGGCGCCAAGACGCATTGCGGACTGAACAGCGCGCTTCATCGCACGGCGGAAAGCCACGCGGCGCTCGAGCTGCTGGGCGATCGACTGAGCTACCAGAGTAGCGTCGATTTCCGGCTTGCGCACTTCAACGATGTTGAGGTGCGTTTCGGAGTTGGTCATCTCGGAAAGCTTCTTGCGAAGCTTCTCGATGTCTGCACCCTTCTTGCCGATGATCAGACCCGGACGAGCCGAGTGGATCGTGACGCGGCACTTCTTGTGCGGACGCTCGATGACGACCTTGGCGATACCAGCCTGCTTGAGTTCCTTGATCAGGTAAGCCCGGATCTTCAGGTCTTCATGCAGAAGCTTGCCGTATTCAGCGGTGTCAGCGTACCAGCGGCTATCCCAGGTACGGTTGATGCCGAGGCGGAAGCCGATTGGATTGATTTTCTGACCCATTATGCGGCCTCCCCTTTTTCCTCAACTTCACGAACAACGATCGTGAGGTGAGCGAACGGCTTTTCAATGCGGGAAGCACGACCACGGCCACGAGCGTGGAAACGCTTCATGGTGATGGACTTGCCAACATAGGCCTCGGCGACGACGAGAGCGTCGACGTCGAGGTCATGGTTGTTTTCCGCATTGGCAATTGCAGATTCGAGCGTCTTCTTGACGGTGCCTGCAATGCGCTTGCGGGAGAATTCGAGCTCGGCGAGAGCGCGATCAACCTTCTTGCCACGGATAAGAGCGGCAACCAGGTTCAGTTTCTGGGGGCTGACGCGGAGCGTACGGGCAATGGCCTGAGCCTCATTGTCCTTCAGCCGGCGTTCGGTCTTAGCCTTCGCCATGATTACTTCCTCTTTGCCTTCTTGTCCGCGCCGTGACCGTAATAGGTACGGGTCGGAGAGAATTCACCGAACTTGTGTCCGACCATGTCTTCGTTGACCGAGACGGGCACATGCTTGCTGCCGTTGTAGACGCCGAACGTCAGACCAACGAACTGCGGCAGGATCGTGGAGCGACGGCTCCAGATCTTGATTACTTCGTTACGTCCGCTCTCGCGCACCTTCTCAGCCTTGGTGAGAAGATAGCCGTCAACAAACGGACCTTTCCATACTGAACGAGCCATGAGTGACTACCTCTCTTACTTCTTACGCTGATGGCGCGAGCGCATGATGAACTTGTCGGTCGACTTGTTCGAACGTGTACGCTTGCCCTTGGTGGGCTTGCCCCACGGAGTAACCGGGTGACGACCACCCGACGTACGACCTTCACCACCACCGTGCGGGTGGTCGACCGGGTTCATGACGACGCCGCGAACGTGCGGACGCTTGCCGCGCCAACGGGAACGACCGGCCTTGCCGTCGTTGATGTTGCCGTGGTCCGAGTTCGAAACAGCGCCGATCGATGCGAGGCAGGAGCCGTGCACCAGACGCTGTTCGCCCGAGTTGAGACGCAGGATGGCCATACCGGCATCGCGGCCGACGAGCTGGACATACGTACCGGCGGAGCGAGCGATCTGACCGCCCTTGCCCGGCTTCATCTCGACGTTATGGATGATCGAACCGACCGGAATGTACTGAAGCGGCATGGTGTTGCCGGGCTTCACGTCCACTGCCTTGTCGGAGGCGATCACCTTGTCACCGGCAGCAAGACGCTGTGGCGCGAGAATGTAAGCCTGTTCGCCGTCGGTATACGTAACCAGCGCGATGAACGCGGTGCGGTTGGGGTCGTATTCCAGACGTTCAACGGTACCTTCAACGTCAAACTTGCGACGCTTGAAGTCTACCAGACGATAGGTCCGCTTGTGACCGCCACCCTGGAAACGGACGGTGATCCGGCCCTGGTTGTTACGGCCACCCTTGGAGCTGAGGCCCTGGGTGAGAGCCTTTACCGGCTTGCCCTTGTAGAGCGAAGCGCGGTCCACGATAACCAGCTGGCGCTGGCTCGGCGTGGTCGGATTGAAACTTTTCAATGCCATATTCTTGTTCCCTTTTGGGTCTTTGCCCGCTTGGGCCTAACCTTTAGAGTCCGGTGGACACGTCGATGGATTGACCTTCGGCGAGCGTAACGACGGCTTTCTTGACGTCCTTAAGCTTACCGGCGAACCCACGGAAACGACGGGTCTTACCCTTGCGGATAAGCGTGTTCACAGCCGTGACTTTGACACCGAAGAGAGCTTCCACGGCAGCCTTGATTTCAGGCTTGGAAGCGCTCTTGGCGACGTTGAATACGACCTGGTTCTGTTCGGATACCAGCGTCGACTTTTCCGTGATCGAAGGAGATACGATCACATCGTAGTGGCGAAGATCCGTCATTTGAACCGCTCCTCCAGAGCCTCTACAGCAGCCTTGGAAAGCACCAGCTTGCCACGGCGCAGGATGTCGTAAACATTGATGCCCTGTACCGGCAGAACGTCCACATTCGGGATGTTCTGGGCTGCGAGCTTGAAGTTGCCGTCAAGTTCAGCGCCACCGATAACGAGAGCGTTGGTCAGGCCAAGCGAAGCGAAGCTGCCCAGCAGAGCCTTGGTCTTTGCTTCGGATGCAACGAGCTGATCGACGATGATCAGTTCTTCAGCCTTCAGCTTTGCAGACAAAGCGTGACGCAGAGCGAGCGCACGAACCTTCTTGGGAAGGTCATGGGCGTGGCTGCGAACGACCGGGCCGTGGGCCTTGCCGCCGCCGCGGAACTGCGGTGCGCGAGCCGAATGGTGACGAGCGCGACCCGTACCCTTCTGCTTGTACATCTTCGCGCCGGTGCGGGAAACTTCCGACCGGTTCTTGGACTTGTGGGTTCCCTGCTGCTTCTTTGCAAGCTGCCAGCGAACCATGCGGGCCAGGATGTCCTGGCGGGGGTCGAGGCCGAAGATCTCATCCGACAGAGAAACCTTGCCGGCGTCTTTTCCCTCGAGGGTTTTGACGTTCAATTCCATGATAAGGCTCCCTTACTTCGCAGCCGACTTGACGGCGTCGCGGACGATGATCCAGGAACCCTTCGAACCGGGAACTGCACCCTTTACCAGGATGAGGCCACGGTCTTCATCAGTCGAAACGACTTCAAGGTTCTGGGTCGTAACGCGCGTCTGGCCCATATGACCAGCCATGCGCTTGCCCTTCCAGACGCGGCCCGGATCCTGGTTGTTACCGGTCGAACCGTGTGCACGGTGCGATACGGAGTTACCGTGCGAAGCGCGGCCACCACCGAAGTTGTGACGCTTCATAGCACCGGCAAAACCTTTACCGATTGTGGTTCCAGTGACGTCGACCAGCTGGCCGGACTGAAAATGATTTGCGGTCAGTGTTGCACCGATGTCGATCAGGTTCTCGGGGGAAACCCGGAACTCGACGAGCTTGGCTTTCGGTTCGACATTGGCAGCGGCAAAATGACCGCGAAGCGCCTTCGTCGTGTTCTTGACCTTGGACTGGCCGGCACCGAGCTGAACTGCGGTGTAGCCATTCTTGTCTTCCGTGCGCTGGGCAACGACTTGTACGTTATCCAGTCGCAATACTGTTACAGGGATATGTTCACCTGCGTCGTTATAGACGCGTGTCATACCCACTTTCTGTGCAATCACACCTGAACGCATTGGTTCATCCTCTTGCGAGCCTTGAAGGGAAAACCCTCTCTGGCCTTTGTTAAGGAGTGCCCTTCGACATCTCACGATGTTTCCGGTCTCCGGTTTGGAAGACGTTGGATTGCTCCACGTACCTTCCTTGTTATTTCAGCCCTCACCTTGGATGGATCGGGCCGGGTCTTAGAGCTTGATTTCCACGTCAACGCCAGCAGCGAGGTCGAGCTTCATAAGAGCATCGACAGTCTGCGGGGTGGGGTCAACGATATCGAGAAGACGCTTGTGCGTCCGCATTTCGAACTGTTCACGGCTTTTCTTGTCAACGTGAGGAGAGCGGTTGACGGTAAACTTTTCGATGCGGGTGGGGAGCGGAACCGGGCCGCGAACGCTGGCGCCGGTGCGCTTTGCGGTCGACACGATTTCACGGGTAGAGGCATCGAGGATCCGGTGATCGAACGCCTTGAGGCGGATACGGATATTCTGGCCGGTCATTCGTCTTGTCCTTGTTCTTTGTTATTCGTTTCCGCACGCGGAAACACATGAACTTCTATTGATCGTGGCGCCGCAGATTTTCAAAAATCGAGAGGAATGCCCCTGCACTCCAATCATTTCAGTAGTCTGTATTGCTAAAACACCGCGCTCCGCAATGACTTGCGAATCCAGCGGGTGAGTGTGAGTGCGCGTTTACGCGCTTTCACCGAATTTTTCAAGCACTAAAAATGCAACGCCGCCAGGCTTTTTATTAAAAGTCCGGCGGCGGTGTCTGAAACACCGCCGCCGGGCTGAATTTTGGAAGTCGATATTACTCGACGATCGAAGCGACGATGCCGGCGCCAACGGTACGGCCACCTTCGCGGATAGCGAAGCGCAGCTTTTCTTCCATCGCGATCGGAACGATCAGCTCGACTTCAACCGTGACGTTGTCGCCAGGCATAACCATTTCCGTGCCTTCAGGAAGCGAAACGATACCGGTAACGTCAGTCGTACGGAAGTAGAACTGCGGACGGTAGTTCGTGAAGAACGGCGTATGACGGCCGCCTTCTTCCTTCGTCAGGATGTAGGCTTCTGCCATGAACTTCTTGTGCGGCTTGACCGAACGGCATAACCATTTCCGTGCCTTCAGGAAGCGAAACGATACCGGTAACGTCAGTCGTACGGAAGTAGAACTGCGGACGGTAGTTCGTGAAGAACGGCGTATGACGGCCGCCTTCTTCCTTCGTCAGGATGTAGGCTTCTGCCATGAACTTCTTGTGCGGCTTGACCGAACCCGGCTTGCACAGGATCTGACCACGCTCAACGCCGTCACGGGTAACGCCGCGAACCAGTGCACCGATGTTGTCGCCAGCCTGGCCCTGGTCGAGCAGCTTGCGGAACATTTCAACGCCGGTAACAGTCGTCTTCGAGGTCGGACGAATGCCGACGATTTCGACTTCTTCACCAACCTTGACGATACCGCGCTCAACGCGACCCGTCACAACCGTACCACGGCCCGAGATCGAGAACACGTCTTCGATCGGCATCAGGAACGGCTGGTCGATCGGACGCTCAGGCGTCGGGATGTAGGCGTCAACAGCAGCCATCAGCTCGCGGATCGCGTCTTCACCGATCTTCTTGTCGGAATCTTCAAGAGCGGCAAGTGCCGAACCCTTGATGATCGGGATATCGTCGCCCGGGAAGTCGTAGGA
>NZ_JAPYZZ010000018.1 GCF_027460065.1 Martinezella rhizogenes | reverse complement strand
CGATGCCGACAAAATGGCTAGTATAGGTCATGAGGTCTTGTCTCCCTTATACGCGAGCGCTCGGCTCTCTCAACGGTTCGACGAAGCCTCGTAATGCGCAGAGGGTTTTGCTTTTTTTCGAACGAAAAGTTCAGGCCCGCAAGGACCAACCGCTCTGCTCATCGTCTCGACGGTGTTGCAACCACCTTCAAGACAAACAAGGCCGGAACATCATAACGATGGTCCGGCCTTTAATGTATAAGGCCCGCGTGAGGGTGTCACGCGGGCCTTTATTTGTTTCGCAGTCTTCAGGCTTTCCCGCAGGCGGGACAGAGCCTTGCCGTTGTCGCAACCGCTTTCACGGCCGCAATCATTCGGGAGCTGAGGTCTGCAGGGCAAGGGCGTGCAGAACACCACCCATATTGCCCTTCAGTGCGTCATAGACCATCTGGTGCTGCTGCACGCGGGTCTTGCCCTTGAACGCATCCGCAACGACTTCCGCCGCGTAGTGGTCGCCGTCACCGGCCAGATCGCGGATCGTGACCTTTGCCCCGGGAATTCCCGCCTTAATCATGTCTTCAATGTCGCCGGGTTTCATGGGCATGGTGTTTCTCCTTAATTCATTCTGCGGCGATCAAAGTTTCGCCGTCCATGAATTGAGGGAACCACGATTCATAGGCCAAGTGCAATTCTTTAATCTCGACAGCCCGCGCCGTGCCCAGCTTTACGGTGGAACCACCGGTAACGCCAATTACCGGGCAGGAAACACCGGCTGCCTTGGCTGCCGTCTGCACCTCGTCGAAATCGGACTTCTTCACGGTCAGGACGTAACGGCCCTGATCTTCGCCATAGAAGGTGAGGACCGGATTATGGCCTTCAACCGCATCGATCGTTGCGCCGATGCCGGATGAAATCGCCATTTCGGCAACCGCTAGGGCTAGACCACCCGAGGAGCAATCGTGAACGGCGGTGGCAAGGCCATCGGTGATGAGGCCACGGACGAAATCGCCGTTCTTCTTCTCTGCAGCCAGATCGACATGCGGCGCCGGACCATCGGTGCGGCCGTGAACGTCACGCATATAGACTGACTGGGCAATGTGGGTGCCGAGGCCGGCAGGTGCGCCGACCAAGAGTACCACCTCGTCGGCAGCCGCGAAACGGATGCGCGCCATGCGGCCCCAGTCCTTCAGCAGGCCAACGCCGCCGATGGTGGGGGTGGGCAGGATCGCCTGGCCATTGGTCTCGTTGTAGAGCGAGACGTTGCCGGAAACGATCGGGAATTCCAGCACGCGGCAGGCTTCGCCGATGCCCTTGATGGCATGAACGAGCTGGCTCATGATCTCGGGCTTTTCCGGATTGCCGAAATTCAGGTTGTCTGTTGCCGCCAACGGCAGAGCACCAGTCGCGGTGATGTTGCGCCAGCATTCGGCGACCGCCTGCTTGCCGCCTTCAAAGGGATCGGCCTCGACATAACGCGGGGTCACGTCGGAGGAGAAAGCGAGGGCCTTCTTGTCATGGCCTTCAACGCGGACAACGCCGGCATCGCCGCCGGGAAGCTGCAGGGAGTTGCCCTGGATCAGCGTGTCATACTGTTCATAGACCCAGCGGCGCGAGGAATTATTGGCCGAACCGACCAGCGACACCAGCGCATCGGCAATATCGGCTGCAGGGACGTCGTTTTCCGAAAGCGCTGCGGGCACCTTGGCGGGCGTCCACGGGCGGTCATATTCGGGGGCCTCGTCGCCGAGCTCCTTGATCGGCAGGTTGGCGACTTCTTCGCCATCGTGGAGTACGCGGAAGCGCAGGTCGTCGGTGGTCTTGCCGACGATGGCGAAGTCCAGACCCCATTTAACGAAGATTGCCTTGGCGACTTCTTCCTTGGAGGGTTCGAGAACCATGAGCATGCGCTCCTGGCTTTCCGACAGCATCATTTCGTAAGCCGTCATGCGCTCTTCGCGCACCGGTACGGCGTTAAGGTCGAGTTCGATGCCGAGATCGCCCTTGGCGCCCATTTCGACAGCCGAGCAGGTGAGGCCGGCGGCACCCATGTCCTGAATGGCGATGACCGCGCCGGTCTTCATCAGCTCAAGGCAGGCTTCCAGCAGGCACTTTTCGGTGAAGGGGTCGCCGACCTGAACGGTCGGGCGCTTTTCTTCGATGGATTCGTCGAATTCGGCCGAGGCCATGGTCGCGCCACCAACGCCGTCGCGGCCAGTCTTCGCGCCGAGATAAACCACCGGCAGGCCGACGCCCTTGGCTTCCGAGAGGAAGATCGCATTGGATTTGGCAAGACCGGCTGCGAAAGCGTTGACGAGGATGTTGCCGTTATAACGCGGATCGAATTCCACTTCGCCGCCAACCGTCGGCACGCCGAAGGAATTGCCGTAACCGCCGACACCGGCCACGACGCCGGCCACGAGGTGGCGGGTCTTCGGGTGGTCAGGCGCGCCGAAACGCAGCGCGTTCATGGCCGCGATCGGGCGGGCGCCCATGGTGAAGACGTCGCGCAGAATGCCGCCGACGCCGGTTGCCGCACCCTGATAGGGCTCGATATAGGACGGGTGGTTGTGGCTCTCCATCTTGAAGACGACGCAGTCGCCATCGTCAATATCCACCACGCCGGCATTTTCACCGGGGCCCTGGATGACGCGCGGACCTGTTGTCGGCAGGGTCTTCAGCCACTTCTTCGAAGACTTGTAGGAGCAGTGCTCGTTCCACATGGCCGAGAAGATGCCAAGCTCGGTAAAGCTCGGCTCCCGTCCGATCAGGTCGAGGATACGCTGGTATTCGTCGGGCTTCAGCCCGTGGGATGCAACGAGTTCCGGGGTGATCTTGATGGAGTTTGAAATCGACATAGGTCTCACGCGGTTCGAGCCGAGGAAAGTTTCCGGTTCTTTAGCGCAAGAGGCTCATTGGTGCGACAGGAAAATGCGCCGGTTTGCTGGCTAATGGGCGGTTTTTGCCCTTATTCACCTGTTGCGGGCGACGCCTGAACGGCCGCACCCCGCATCATGCCTCGCTTTCATAGCCGGATGAACCGTTGTCGAGCAAATTGCGCAGGATGCCGAAGGCATGTGTCAGTTCCTCACGCGTGGAAGGTCCGGAAAAACTGATGCGGACGCGGTGGAATACCTTTTCCGAGCGGCCTGCCTTGAACTCGTCCTCGTCGTCGATCAGCACGCCTTCCTTCATGGCGGCATTGCGGAAGGTGCCTGACAGCCAGGGTTCGGGCAACCTCAGCCACATGAAGGCGATATCGGGCAGGGAATTGAATTCCAGCCCGGCAAAGATGTGTCTGGCGATCGCCTCGCGCTGATTGATCTCGGCGATGCAATCCTTGCGGATGTCGTGGGCGTCGCCGCTATTGACGAGACGCGCATTCAGTTCTGCCAGCATGAAGGGCAATCCGCCTGTTAACATCGAATGCGAAATCCGTATTCTCGATGAAAACTGCGCCGGACAGGCAACCCAGCCACCCCTGACCCCGGCGGCAACGGATTTCGACAGGCCACCGACAACGAAGGTGAGATCGGGCGCGAATTCCGCGATGAGCGGGATCGCTTCGCGGGTCATGGCACCGTAGAGATTGTCCTCGATGATCCATACGCCGTATCTGCGGGCAATATCCGCGATTGCCCGCCGCCGATCCTCGGGCAGGGTGGCGCAGGTGGGGTTCTGGCCCGCCGACATCAGGAAGATCATCTTCGGATGTTGCTGGGCGCAGACGCGTTCGAAATCATCAGGGACGATACCTTTTTCATCCGCCTCCACCAGCGTCACGCGGCGCCCGGCAAGGGTGGCGCTGCGGCTGATGTGGGAATAGGTGACGGGCTCAAAAACGATGCGGTCACCCGGTGCCGTCATTGCGGTTACCACGCTCATCACCCCGGCATGGGCGCCGAGCGTCGAGACGATGTTTTCCGGTTTCGGCGACCAGCCGTTCTGGGAGAGCCAGCGAGCGCCCGCCATACACCAATTGTCGGGAAAGGTGCGGGTGTAGTTGGAAATTTCGAACGGATGTTCTCTGGCGAGTGCCTCGATATGTCTAGCGACCAGCACGCTCTGGCCGACATCCGGCGCTGCCGTGGTGTTCAGGCGGAATTCGGCGCTGGTGTCGAGAGCGAAGCGCGTGCCGCCGAATGCCGACACGGATGGTTCCTCGGGCGATAATGGCGCAGGGGTCTTGCGCTCATTGACATAAGTGCCGCGGCCGACTTCGCCACTGACGAGGCCGCGTTCATGAATAAGCCCATAGGCCCGGCTGATTGTGCCGATTGTCACGCCGAGATCGTAAGCGAGATTGCGCTGGGGTGGCAATTTCGAACCGGACGGCAAGGTCCCGTCCGAAATCGCGCCTTCGATACTGTCCGCAAGACGGAGGTAAATCGGGCCGTCGCCCTCGGTAATGTCAGGAAGCCAATTTGTCATGGTGACAATTTATGCATTGTATCCGTGCTTAAGTCAATTGTATTTATTGTCTGCATTGAATGAGATCAAACAAACGGAGACAATAGGTGCAATATGCGCAAGATGGATCAATACCTTTCGACAGCGGATACACTCTATCCTGATGGCTACGAACGGGAACGCGTGTTCCGCGATGCCGGCGACATGGTCGCGCCGGCGCCCTTTCCGGCCAAGATCGCCCGCACGCTTATTGGTCGCATGATTGCGGGCATGTTCAATTGGCACCGGAAACGGCAGGGGCGGCTCGCTTTGCGCGAACTGTCCGACGATCTTCTGCATGATATCGGCGTCACGCGGGATGAGGCTCTCAACGAGGCCGCAAAATCGCGGCTTCTCTCCTGGCCCTCCCGGCCGCTTTGATTTTTTGTCGGAGAGCGGTGCCTTCTTTCCCCGGCACCATCAAGCCATTCGGCAGCCCGCCGCGCCACTCCCAACCGGCGCTGGCGGGTTTTTTTATTCGGCCCGCTCTTTAGAGGAGTTCCGTTCTATCAGCAGCCCTTGCCGCCATTGGCCCAGCGCTTGACGTCGGTGGCGATGCGGCCGGAGATGGTGTCGCTCATCACGGGTCCGAAGGCGTCGAGCTTTGCCGGGTTGCCTTCGGCCTGAATCACCAGCATGGGACGCGATTCCGGGCTGTTGCGCGGCACGAGCAGGATGCGCGGGCGGCCCGAGAAAGAATTGAGTTCCGGGGCCAGACGATAGGCCTTGAACGCGGCATCACCCGATTTGAACCAGCAGGCATTGGCGCCAAGCGCGATCCTCTCCATCGTCGGCAATGCTGCGCGGGAGACGGAGGCGACCGGCTGTGGTTTCGGCTGGCAGGCGGCAAGTGCGGCGGCAGCGAGGATCAGTCCGGTGGCTTTGAAGGCATCGTGTCGAAGAATGCGGGGCATCAGGTCATCCAGAAGAGAAGCCGAAACATAGCCGGAAACCGGCATCAAAAAAGGCGGGCTTGAAGCCCGCCCGGTCCATCAGGCTGCGATGACGCCGAGTGCCGAAGCGAAGAGGCCGCGGCCGTCATTACCGCCATGGGCGGCTTCGATGAGGTTTTCCGGATGCGGCATCATGCCGAGAACGTTGCCCTTGGCGTTGATGACGCCGGCAATGTCGTTCAGCGAGCCGTTGGGATTGGTGCCTTCGGCATAACGGAACACCACCTGGCCGTTGCCTTCCACGGACTTCAGCTCATCCGTATCGAGGAAATAGTTGCCGTCATGATGGGCGACGGGGCAGCGCAGGATCTGGCCCTTGTCATAGGCGCGGGTGAATTCGGTGTCGTTATTGGCGACTTCGAGCTTCACTTCACGGCAGACGAATTTTAGCGAGGCGTTGCGCATCAAGGCACCTGGCAGCATGCCGGCTTCGACCAGAATCTGGAAGCCGTTGCAGACGCCAAGAACCTTGACGCCCTGTTCGGCCTTTTCGCGGATGGCCTGCATGACCGGCATGCGGGCGGCGATGGCGCCGCACCGCAGATAATCACCATAGGAGAAGCCGCCGGGAATGACGATCAGGTCGACATCGGGAATATCCGTTTCCGTCTGCCAGATGGTGACGGGCGCCTGACCGGAAATTTTCGTCAGAGCCGCGATCATGTCGCGGTCGCGGTTGAGGCCGGGAAGTTGGACGACAGCGGATTTCATGGGCGCGGTTCCTGCGGCTTTAGAGGATGGCGATGGCGTAGTTTTCGATGACCGTATTGGCCAGCAGCTTTTCGCACATTGCCTTCAGGTCGGTCTCGGCCTTGGCCTTGTCGGCGCCTTCCAGTTCCAGATCGAAGACCTTGCCCTGACGGACATGGCCGACGCCACCAAAACCGAGGCTGCCGAGCGCGCCTTCGATTGCCTTGCCCTGCGGATCGAGAACGCCGTTCTTCAGCGTAACAGTCACCCGTGCCTTGATCACCTGATCTTCTCCTGATTTACCCTACGAGGCCAATATAACTTTACGGGGCCGATATTACTTTACCAGACCGATATTACTTTACGAGGACTGGGCCGGTGCCGCGGATCGGTTCGTTTTCATTGATGATGCCGAGACGGCGCGCCACTTCGGAATAGGCTTCCACCAGCCCGCCCATATCGCGGCGGAACAGGTCCTTGTCCATCTTTTTCTGGGTCTCGATGTCCCACAGGCGGCAGCTATCGGGCGAAATCTCGTCGGCGAGGATGATGCGCATCATGTCGCCTTCGAACAGCCGGCCGCATTCGATCTTGAAATCGACGAGCTGGATGCCGACGCCGAGGAAGAGGCCGGACAGGAAGTCGTTGACGCGGATGGCAAGCGCCATGATGTCATCAAGCTCGGCGGGGTTTGCCCAGCCGAAGGCCGTGATGTGCTCTTCGGAGACCATCGGGTCTTCCAGCTCATCCGACTTGTAATAGAACTCGATGATGGAGCGCGGCAGCACCACGCCTTCGTCAATACCGAGGCGCTTGGAGAGCGAGCCGGCGGCGACATTGCGCACGACGATCTCGAGCGGGATCATCTCCACTTCCTTGATCAACTGCTCGCGCATGTTCAGGCGACGGATGAAGTGGGTGGGAATGCCGATCTTGTTCAGATGGGTGAAGACATATTCGCAGATGCGATTGTTCAGCACACCCTTGCCGTCGATGACTTCGTGCTTCTTCTTGTTGAAGGCGGTCGCATCGTCCTTGAAGAACTGGATAAGCGTGCCTGGCTCCGGACCTTCGTAGAGGATCTTGGCCTTGCCTTCGTAAATACGGCGGCGACGGTTCATAATGGCAGGTCTCTTGGTTGACGCCGATTCTGGTGGCGTTGCGTTTGGTCTTTGAAGCGGTCCCATAAAGGAAAAGAGTGCATTCTACAATGCGGCTGGCATATTTCCCTTCAATTCTTGTGACAGGCCCGGGAAACCGCTTCGTCTTGAAAATCGGCCTGCGGGGCCGATCGAGGGGGAGGCGGTCCACATGGCCGCCACTGTCAGGACTCGTTCGCCTTCAGCCGGCTCAGGAACTGGGCGAACACCATGCCGCCTTCGGGCCATGGGCCGTGGCCGGATTCCGCGTTGATATGGCCGGACATGCCGGCATCGACCAGCAACGAACCCCAGGCGGCGGCGATGTCATCGGCATGTTCATAGGAGCCGAAGGGATCGTTCCTGCTGGCGATGGTGATCGCCGGAAACGGCAGCGGATCGCGCGGATAGGGCCCGAAGGTCATCAGGTGTTTTGGCCGGATGTCGGGATTGGCGACATCGGGCGGAGCGACAAAAAGTGCGCCGGAGACTTTCTTGCCGATTTCGGGCAAGGCGTGGATGACAGTCGGCACGCCAAGCGAATGGGCGACGATGACGATGGGCTTTGTGGAGGCGTTGACCTCTTCCACCAGCCGGGCGATCCAATCTTCCTTTACCGGCTTCGACCATTCGGCCTGCTCGACACGGCGGGCGGTGGAAAGCTTGCGCTCCCAGCGGCTCTGCCAGTGGTCGGGGCCGGAATTGGTATAACCGGGGACGATCAGGATATCTGCTTCTGAAACTTTCATGCGCCCATATCTGTGTTGTGATGCCGCCGCGATCAAGGCCGCGGCGGCATTAACTTCAAGGAGTTCTCTCAGGCCTTGCCGAAGACACGGGTGAAGATCGTGTCGACATGCTTGGTGTGGTAACCGAGGTCGAACTTCTCACGGATCGCCTCTTCGGGAAGGGCGGCACGCACTTCCTCGTCGCCCAGCAGTTCCTCCAGGAAGTCCGCACCCTGTTCCCAGACCTTCATGGCGTTGCGCTGTACCAGGCGGTAGGCGTCTTCACGCGAAACGCCGGCTTGCGTCAGCGCCAGCAGAACGCGCTGCGAATGCACGAGGCCGCGGAACTTGTTCATGTTCTTCAACATGTTGTCCGGGTAGATCACCAGCTTTTCGATGACGCCGGCCAGACGGTTCAGCGCGAAATCGAGGGTAACCGTGGTATCGGGGCCGATGGCGCGTTCCACGGAGGAGTGGCTGATATCACGCTCGTGCCACAGGGCAACGTTCTCCATGGCGGGGACGACGGACATACGCACCAGCCGGGCAAGGCCGGTGAGGTTTTCGGTGAGAACCGGGTTGCGCTTGTGCGGCATGGCCGACGAGCCCTTCTGGCCGGGAGAGAAGAACTCTTCCGCTTCCAGAACTTCGGTGCGCTGCATGTGGCGGATCTCGATGGCGACGTTTTCGATCGACGAAGCGATGACGCCGAGAACGGCAAAGAACATGGCGTGACGGTCCCGCGGGATGACCTGCGTGGAGACCGGCTCGGGAATGAGGCCGAGCTTGGCGCAGACATGTTCCTCGACGCGCGGATCGATATTGGCGAAGGTGCCGACGGCGCCAGAGATCGCGCCCGTGGCGATTTCCGCACGGGCATGGACGAGACGCTCGCGGTTGCGGTGCATCTCGGCGTAGAAGCGGGCGAAGGTCAGGCCCATCGTGGTCGGCTCGGCATGGATGCCGTGGCTGCGGCCGATGCGCACCGTGTTCTTGTGTTCGAAAGCGCGGGTCTTAAGCGCGGCCAGCACCCGATCCATATCGGCGAGCAGCAGATCGGCAGCGCGGACGAGCTGGATGTTGAGCGTGGTGTCCAGCACGTCGGACGAGGTCATGCCCTGGTGCACGAAACGGCTGTCGGGGCCGACAAATTCCGCAAGATGGGTGAGGAAGGCGATGACGTCGTGCTTGGTCACGGCCTCGATCTCATCGATGCGGGCGACGTCGAAAGTGGCGCTGCCGCCCTTTTCCCAGATTGTCTGGGCGGCGGACTTGGGGATGACGCCGAGTTCGGCCAGCGCGTCACAGGCATGGGCCTCGATCTCGAACCAGATGCGGAACTTTGTTTCCGGCGACCAGATGGCGACCATTTCCGGCCGGGAGTAACGAGGGATCATGGCAATGACTTTCTTAGTGGAGGAATTTTGCTGCCCGTTTAGCAAAGTGTTCCGGTAATCTCAATCTATCAAGCTGCATGGCTATGTCGCTTGCGGCGCACGCCGGCAGAGGAACGCGCCGGCGGCCAAGAGCGGAAGAGCCGCAAAGGGGAAATACAGTCCGAGACCGAAAATGGCGAATTGGTAGACCGCGCCGAGCGAGGTGAAGAGCTGCTGGAAGAACCAGATGCGGGAAAAAGCCGGTGCGTGCCATTGTGCATAAAAGATGCGGTATTCGAATGCGAATAACGCTGCCGCAACGGCTAGGGTGAAAAAAACGATCGCGAGACAGGCCGCCGCAAAACGCAATGGCCGGGATGTTGAGGTGGGGAGAAGTCGCAATGCAGAGAGCGTCAGTAGCCAGCCGAAAAAGCCACCCGAGAAGAAAAGCGTCACGATATCGGCGGCGTGATCGGTTTCCAGCCTGTTGCGGACATAGAGGCCGATGGCAGCGGATGCTGCCGAACAGACGCCCCAGCCAAGAGCGCTGAGCAGGATGAACAGAGTTGGAAGAGCCCTGTCACGGAAACCCTGCATGACGCTTTCCATGACAATCCCCGATGCCTTGTTATGCCGCATTCGGACGTGGTGGGTTAGGTTCGTCCAGCTTCCGCTGCGGAGCGCAGCAGGGCGACCGTCTTGCGATAATCTTCAACCCCATCGCCCTTGAAGACCGCCGAACCGGCGACCAGTGCATTGGCGCCGGCTGCGATGATGTCACCTGCGGTCTGCGCCGTGACGCCACCATCGACTTCCAGCTCGATCGGCCGTTGGCCGATCATCGCCTTTGCTGCGCGGATTTTGTCGAGCATTGCGGGGATGAATTTCTGGCCGCCGAAGCCAGGGTTGACGCTCATGATCAGCACGAGATCGACATCATCGAGCACATTTTCGATGACGGAAAGCGGCGTTGCCGGATTGAGCGTGACGCCGGCCTTCAAGCCAAGTCCGCGAATGGTCTGGAGAGAGCGATGAAGGTGCGGTCCGGCTTCCGCATGCACGGTGATGCTATCGCAGCCCGCCTTGGCGAAGGCCTCGAGATAGGGGTCAACGGGGGCTATCATCAGGTGGCAATCGAAAAAGGCGTTGCTGTGCGGCCTAAGCGCCTTGATCACGTCGGGTCCGAAGGAAATGTTGGGGACGAAGTGGCCGTCCATCACGTCGAGATGAATCCAGTCCGCGCCGGCTTCCGTGACATCGGCGACTTCCTGTCCGAGCTTGGCGAAATTAGCAGCCAGAATGGACGGTGCTATGCGGATGGGCAGGGACATGGGGCAAACTCCTCTCGACGCGTTGCGTAAGCTGCCTTTAGCATCAAGTATCCGGGTTTGAAACGGCTTGCGGCGCGCTTGCCTGGGGTTTTCAGCCGTGTTTCATCGAATTTACGCGGATGTCGTGTCGCCTATTGTCTTTCCGCCTTGTCCGCCGGCTCGAAGCGCTGGCCGTTCCAGCGCTGCAGGCGATAGGGATTGTCGGAAAGGTCATGTGATGGTGTGAAGCCGAGATCGCCGATGACGGTTTTGAAGACGGTGCCGCCAGCCAGTATTTCCGGCGCGGGTTTCGATTGCGCCTGTGTCGCCTCCGCAAGGGCGGCAGTCAGTTCCGTCGCCGCATAGGCCGGCAGGACGTAACCCTCTGGTTCGATGCCGGCGGCGCGCAGCTCTCCGCTGACGGCCTGGGCCGAGGGCAGGGTATCATAGGCCGGGCGCGTGACGGCCAGCACATTGGCGGTGAGGGGAACCGGGTTGTTCGCCGCATTCATGGCGTCGCCGCCCATGATGGTCAAAGCAAGGTTTTCGGATGCGGCATCCCTGGCGATGATGGCGACGTCGTTGCGCTCCGCACCCACGAAGACGTGGGAAATGCCGGTTCGCGCCAGCCGGCGCACCAGCGCTACCTGCTGTTCCTGGTTGGGGCGCATCGTATCGGCAAGGGTGGGCTTGAGGCCGTTTTCCTCCAGCGACGCGCGGATGCGGTCGACGAGCTCGCGGCTATAAATCGTGCCGTCATCCACAAGCCCGATGGAATGTCCCTTCCAGTCGCGCAGGATAATTTCGGCGATCCTGTCCGATTCGGCCCTGTCGGAAGGGGAGAGGCGGAAAAGCGGCCAGCCATATTTCAGGGAATCTTCCATCAGAATAGGCGCGCGGCTGGAGAGCGTGATCGCGGGAATGGCGGCCGCCTTTAATGGCGGCAGAACGCCCTGAAGCGTTTCCGTGCATAAAAAACCGATCGCGGCGCTGACCTTGGCGGCCACCAGGCCATCGGCAATCGCACCACCGCTGCCGTCTTCGCAGCTCTCGTGGATTTCGACGACATCGAGCCCAAGCTTGGCCGCCGCCGCCTTGGCACCTTGCCGTACCTGTTGCCCCAGAAGCTCGTAAGGACCGTTCTGCGGAGCAACAATGCCAATCGATGCCGCGCTTGCTGAGCCCGCAAAGGCAAAACCGGCGATAATCGTTAGCAGGCGAAGTGAAAGCATGACGTGATCGAAATCCTGTTGTCCCGGCTTGATGTTTATCGGCAACAACCGGTTTTCCAAAGGAAAAATACGTGCGCTTCACAGACATTCCCGCAAAACCACCACATTGCTGATGTGCCGGCTCTGCTATCAAGGGTCAGCTCGCCGATCTTTTGCTGCTTTCTGCACTTGCCCGTTTCGAGCGCAGCTCCTCCCCAAGGCTTTGCTCTACCCAGGGCAACTGGGACATCAGATCGTTCCATTCAAAGGAGGAGCCGGCGCGGCTGGTCAGATTATTGTGCCATCTGGTCAGCTCCGCGAAGCGCTGATCGTCGGTTATCCTGACGTCGTGGTCGCGATAAACCTTGTTTATAAGCCTTCCCAGCGGGTTGATCAGATCGATCAGAAGCTGATGTGAGCCATGGTCCGTGCCGGTTGACTGCCCACCTTCGAACATATCGCCTTGGCCTGTGACGAGCCAGGAGATGTTCACGCCGAACTCCCGATGATACGCGGATAACAGTTCCGCGTCGGGCACGCGCTCTCCCCGCTCGTAATGCGCCAGCCCGCTTTTGCTGATTGTCAGTCGACTGGCGAAGACGTCCCGATCATCGATATCGAACGCGGCCCTCACAGCTCGGAGGCGTCTTCCTAGGTCTGTCTTGGGCTCGACTTCTTTCCTAGCCAAATTCTTTTAAATTAAATCACAAATGGAGTTTACAAAAATCCAAATGTAATTTAATCCTCTCTGTGTTCGCATATCAACAATTGGAAGGGCGTCTGGCAGGACGCACTTGTTTTAATGGGTTATTTAGCACTGTGTTAAAGGCATCAGCAAGATAGAGCACACGCGTCGTGCTCCTGCATAAAATCAAATATCGCGCCGTTGGGTTGTTGATGACTCGTTAGCGGTCTTCAACTCGATTCGATTTTGAGGTGAGGATGACAATATTTGCATACATAGATCACCGAAAAGGCGGTCATGATGGGTATTGAGAGGCCAGGGTTGTTAAACAAGGTACTCAGTTTGATTGTTAAGGGCCTTGCAATGCTCGTTTTGTATCCGTTTCTTTTTTTATTCGCGATTGTCGTCATGGCGATGGTGATGATTTCTCCTGAGATCAAGCCAAGAGAAGAACGGCTGGATTGATCGAAATTTCCTTGCCAAACAAAAGGGGAATTGCCAGCGCAAGTATGCGCTTTGTGGAACGAATATGGAGAAAATTGCCCAAAATATCGTAATTTACTTTAGGCGTAGGTCTTTATTGCTGGTTTTATTCGTTTCTATTTTTATGTGGTGGCTTATCATTTCTTGCGGCAGATTCATTACATCGACATTGTAAGTGCTTTTATTACTGCGACGGGACATTGCATCCGTGCGGGCTCGCCTGCGTATCGGAAAATTGCCTAAAGTCAGCATTGCAAACAAGTTTACGACGCCCGCGTTGTTCGATTGATCGCTTTTTCGAACAATCAATTTTTAGTTGTATTCGCCTCTCGCGGAGGGAAGGACCGTTATCGTTAATTTTGTGCGGAGTTTCATCCGCCTGCCTCCTTTGCTGCGGGGAGAAACTCCGTGCGGCAGAATGACTGTATTGTTTTATAAAATTATCATATTTGTGGAGTAGATATGCAATTTGGAATGTGCGCGTTAGCGGTTGTGCCTCTTAGAGTGCAGCCCACAAAAATGCACATTTTATTCCCATCTCCATAAGTCGCTGATATATATTCAAAATAGATAAAGCTTCATCACGGGGGAAGGTTTCTTCCCGCGGTTTTTTCGCATTTGCGAGAAGATTTGCTTGACGGAAAGTAAATGATTAGCTTAGATGGAATTGTTTCAGGGGACGACTGAAATTGGCCGTAACAGGCCTCGGAAAGTGTTCCGATTATAAGCACTGCCAGACTATATTACATTCTATATTCTATTTTTTTCATTACGTATAAACCGCTTCGGGAAACTGGGGCGGTTTTTTACATGAAGCTAATTTAAGCAATTTAAAATTGAATTTGAAAAGCCTCGCGCAAAGGCGTTCTTTCATTTCTGCTTTTATAGAAAAGATATAGCGCGGAGGGGGTGAATTCGGCTCCGGCTCACAATCCATACGGCTGTTCGAAAACGCGCTTTGACTGCGCCCGTCGCCCGCAGGCGGTCGGCTCAGTTTCCCGTCCGGCCTTGTTTCAGGGCGGCCAGGGCGTCTTTTGCAAAGGCGGAGAGGGGCTCGGGAAGCTTATCCGGATCGAACCAGCCAATGGCGGAAAGCTTGTCCGGTTCGGTCAGTGTCGGTTCACCCTGCGTATCGCGGGTGACGAAGATCAGCGAGACCCAGTGGTGACGGTCTTGCGGATCAATGAATTCGCTGTGGCAGAGAAATTCGACGGCGCCGATCTGAAGGCCGGTTTCTTCTTCGGCCTCCCGCCGCGCTGCGGCGAGGCAAGTCTCGAGGTGATCTACCTTGCCGCCCGGAATGCTCCAGTATCCGGCTTCCGGCGCTTTGATGCGCCGGCACAAAAGCAGGCGGCCTTCGCGCAATATGACAAGGCCCACGCCAACACCCGGAAAATCGAGGCCGGGCTTGATGGTCAATGTCATGTTGTCCATGGCGCTGGTCAGGCCTTGGCGTTGGCCACGATCAGCATGAAGGCGGGAATGTCGTCGCCGAAACCGACCGGTGTCGGGCCATCGTCATGGTCACGATAATGGCGGCGACGGTCGCGGTTGTCGTCATTGGCGTGCAGCGAGTTCAGGTTGCGGCTGTTGCGCTCGGAATTGCGCGGGGTCTTTTCCGGTCTGCGTTCTGCCTTCACCTTGTCTTCTCCGTGAGCCGCGATGTTCGTATCCACAGTGGATTGTGCACCCTGATTGATGTTTTCGACCGGCGATGCGGGTGCATCGCGGCGGTTTCTGTCGCGGCCTCTGCCGCCACGTTCCTTGGTGCCACGGCGGCCGGAATTGCTTTCAAAGCTTTCCATGGGCGCGGGGAGTGTGGACAGATCGCCGCTCAGCCATTCGATTTTTTCGGCAATCAGCTTTTCGATCGCGTCGAGATATTTCGCGTCGCTCTTGGTGACGAGGGTGAAGGCCTTGCCCGAACGGCCCGCACGACCGGTGCGGCCGATGCGGTGGACATAGTCTTCGGCATGAATGGGAATATCGAAGTTGAAGACGTGGCTGACGTCTGGAATATCAAGTCCGCGTGCTGCAACGTCGGAAGCGACCAGCAGCTTCAGGTTTCCATCCCGGAAGTTCTGCAGCATCGTCGTGCGCGAGCGCTGATCCATGTCACCATGGAGCGCACCGACGGAAAAGCCGTGACGATCCAACGAGCGGAACAGATCGGCGACATCCTTCTTGCGGTTGCAGAAGATGATGGCGTTCTTGAGTTCCGCTTCTTCGGCACGGACCAGATCGCGCAGCACGGCGCGCTTTTCGTAGTCCTTGTTGTGCGCGGCGACGATACGCTGCGTCACCGTCTTTGCGGTGGAGGAGGGCTTGGCAACCTCGATCCGCGTCGGGTTCTGCAGGAACCGGTCAGCCAGCTTCTGGATTTCCGGCGGCATGGTGGCCGAGAAGAACAGTGTCTGCCGGGTGAAGGGGATCATTTTGGCGATACGCTCAATATCGGGAATGAAGCCCATGTCGAGCATGCGGTCGGCTTCGTCGATGACGAGGATTTCAACGCCGGTCATCAGCAGCTTGCCGCGCTCGCAATGGTCGAGAAGGCGGCCGGGGGTGCAGATCAGCACGTCGGCGCCACGCTCGAGCTTGCGGTCCTGGTCTTCGAAGGAGACGCCGCCGATAAGGAGGGCAACGTTCAGCTTGTGATTCTTGCCGTATTTCTCGAAGTTCTCCGCCACCTGCGCTGCGAGTTCACGGGTCGGCTCGAGGATCAGGGTGCGCGGCATTCTGGCGCGCGCGCGGCCCTTTTCGAGCAGCGTCAGCATCGGCAGAACGAAGGACGCGGTTTTGCCCGTGCCGGTCTGTGCGATACCGCAGATATCACGCTTTTCCAGCGCGGGCGGAATGGCGCCGGCCTGAATGGGTGTCGGCGTCGTGTAGCCGGCATCTGCAATAGCGGAAAGAACTTTTTGGCTCAGGCCAAGATCAGAGAATGTTGTCAAAGGAAGAACTTTTTCCGTTCTGGTTCGGTAAGAACACCTGCGTGCCGCTACGGCACTTGCAAAGACTTGGCGCGGGGATAGGCCCAAATTGCCGGAAAGTCAAGGAAACAACGGGAATAGCGCGCGAAACGTGATGCTCCGGGCGGGGCTTTTGAGCCTTGGTCGTGAATTTGTGCGATTTATCGTAAAAAGAGCAAAAGAAGCGTTAAAATCGGCCTGCTATTTCAGATAGGTTTTCAGCTCCGCCCCGGCGATCAGGTAGCGCATGGGGTCGACCGGCGTATCGTTGCGCCGCACTTCGTAATGCACATGCGGGCCGGTGGAGCGGCCGGTGCTGCCGGCGCGGCCGATGACGTCGCCTGCTTCCACCCGGTCGCCAGCCCGGACGAGGATGGCTGAGAGATGGCCGAATCGGGTGGAGACGCCCTGACCGTGATCGATCTCGACCATATTGCCGTAACCACCGGAGTTTTCCGCCACCGTCACCTTGCCGGCGCCGGTGGATTTGACGTCCGCGCCGGTTTCAGCGCGAAAATCGATGCCGGTATGCAAAGCGGGACGTCCGAGAAACGGGTCCATCCGGTTGCCGAATCGGCTGGTGATCGCCCGGCCGGGGGCAGGGTTGCCGAAGGGCAGGGCAGTCGCGCTTTCCTTGACGACATCAAGCCGGTTCAGCGCATTGTCGAGATTGGTGAGCGACAGGTTGAACGGGTCGGTTTCACCGCGCTCAGGGGCTGCATAGGGGCCGCCGACATCGTCGGTGCCGTTTTCCTCAATCTTCAGGCCCGCCTGCCGGATGATGTCCTGCATGGCGCTTGCCTTGTCCTCGGCGTCGCTGGTCAGCCTGGCGATGCGCGATATCTGCTGGCGTTCGATATCCTTCAGCGACAGCGTGACCTTGGAGAAAACCCGGTCTGCCCGGTCCGAAGGTGTTTCGCCGGATTCAGGCACATAGGCGGCCCGTCTGTCGGCAGCGGTGGCTTTTTCCGCCTGCGGCTTCGGCGCCATCAGCTTTTCGATGGCGGAAAGGCCGCCGGAGAGATCCGCGCGTTTTTCCGGCACCATGGCGTTCGAAAGGGAGGAGGGGGCGGCCGGGGCGGTGGCTGCGATGCCGGAATTTTCGGCGCGCTCCAGAAGCTCGCTCATGCGCCCGTGGCGCGAGGTCAGCGCTGCCTGCTGTTCCAGCAGTTTTTCTACTTTCTTTTCAACGACCTGCTGATCGAGCAATTGTCGGGAGGTGACGCGGTCCACCTGGGCTCTGAGCGCCGCGATGCGATCTTCATAGTCGTTCTGCATGCGGGTCTGGCGCGCCATGGTCGCGCCGATCAGGTCGTCGCGCAGGATGAGATAGCTGGTGGCACCGAGATAACCGAGCGAAAACAGGCCGATCGTGCAGCCGGCAAGCGCCGCCATCCATGGCCGGATGGTCATGTGCCGCACGTTTTCGCCGCGCGCGAGAATGAGCACATGTGGCTCGCGCTTCTTGCCGAATACCCGATTTTCCGCCGTATCAGTCACAATCTCTCTCCGGACTGGCCGATTTCTTAAGCGAAATCATAATTCGTTAAGGTTAACGAAGTTTTGCCGGAAGGGCGTTGTCGGCTATTGGCTGACGGATGTGAGTGAGCGGTAGAAGGAGGGTGTCAGGCCGGCTTCGGCACGGGCGAGATCGTTGAAGGGCGGTTTCAGTGGGCCGCGGAAATTGGCGCGCACCAGCTGCCTGAAGGTTGCGGCCGGGTCCTTCTTTTCACGCGCGCAGAGGAACCGGAACCATTTGGCGCCGATGGCGACATGACCCTTTTCGTCATTATAGATGACATCGAGAACCGCGGCACTTTCGAGATCGCCGGTCTCGCGCATCTTGGCCTGCAGGGAAGGGGTGACATCCAGCCCGCGCGCCTCCAGAATGAGCGGCACGACGGCGAGCCGCGCGGTCAGATCGTTGCGGGTGGAATGCGCAGCCTGCCAGAGCCCGTCATGGGCGGGCAGGTCACCATAATCGGCCCCGAGGCTTCGCAGCCGGTCCCGAACCAGCCGGAAGTGCTTCGCTTCCTCGAAGGCGACCTGCATCCAGCCATCGAAAAAGGAATGGGGCACCGGCTCGCTGGCATAACGGGCGACGATATCGAGCGCGAGATCGACGGCATTGAGTTCGATATGCGCGATGGCGTGCAACAGGGCGATGCGGCCCTTGACGTTGTGCAGCGAACGCCGCTCCACCGCGGTCGGCGGAACGAGTTCCGGCTTCCCGGGCCTGCCCGGCCGCTCGGGCAGGGGTGGATCGAGCGGCGAGCGCAATGACAGCCGGCGTTCGAACCAGCGCGTTGCGGTTTCCTGCGCGAGTTCGGTCTTTCGATCGAGATCGGCACTGGCGATCGCTTCCGTGGCGCCGCCGCGCAGGGAGATGATTTTGGTCGGGAGCATCACGGCTGGATGGCCCTCAGAGCTTTTTGGCGGCCTCGAGAACGCCCTGCGCGTGACCTGCGACCTTCACCTTGTTCCAGATTTCGGCGATCTTGCCATCCGGGGCAATAAGGACCGTCGTGCGTTCGACGCCCATGTATTTTTTCCCGTACATGCTTTTTTCCTTCCAGACGCCATAGGCTTCCAGAACCTTCCTCTCTTCGTCGGAAGCGAGCATGACGGAAAGGGAATGTTTTGCCGCAAACTTGTCGTGGCTTTTGACGCTGTCGGGCGAAATGCCGATGACGACGGCATTGGTGGCCTCGAATTGTCCGCCGAGCGCGCTGAAGTCGATCGCTTCGACGGTGCAGCCGGATGTGTCGTCCTTGGGGTAGAAATAGAGGATGACGGCCTTGCCTTGCAGTTTCGACAATGTCACCGTCCCTTCACCATTACGGGGCAAGGTGAAGTCGGGGGCGGGGCTGCCAATCGTCAGGTCAGTCATAATCTACCTTTCTTTCGCCGGTATGTTGAGGGAAAGTCGCCACATTCGATATATAGCGAAACCGCGCGTCGTCCAGATCATGATTCAGATTTCCGGGAGATTAGGTCTGAAATCTGAATCGTGATCTGAATTAAACAATTAGAGCGGGATTCCAGACTAAAACCGCTTACACTTTTCGCCATTCCGCTCCGGTGTTGCGGCGAAACAGAAGCTATCCAAGGGCAAACACGGGCGTATGGCTGAAATAAGGGGTGAAAAGGTTACGTTCGGCAAGCGCGATATGATTGCGCTGCACGAGCTTCCTTCGGCGCAGGCCGAAGACCCGATCATCGTGCATTGCCCGCCGCCGCGCTCCATGGCGCGCGCTTTCTGCAAGATTTTCGCCGCCCTTTTCGTGCTGGCCTTCCTGTCCATCGGCGGCATTATCGTATCGGTCGAGACCGGCTCCATCGACAAGACGCTTTCGAGCCAGGCCCAGCAGGCGCTGGAAAAGGCGCTCGGACCCCATTACAGCGCGCGGATCGGCTCCTCGGCGATCCGGTTCTCCACCGGGCTGCGGCTGGCGCTGGTGGCTGAGGATGTGGATATTATCGAGAAGGAATCCGGCCAGCATCTGAGCCGGGCGCGGGCAATCGGCATGGCGCTCGATCCGCTGGCGCTTCTGGCCGGCCATGTGTCGGTACAGAGCCTCGAAGCAGACGGCATGGAACTCGATACGGCGCTTTTGCCGAAGGGCAACGGTTTCGATCTCGCCAGCATCAAGCTCGACGCCGTGCCGCAGCAATTGCAGGCGGCCTTCGGGCAACTTGACAAGCTTGCCCAGGCTTTTCTGAGCAGCGGTACCGAGGAAATCGATATTTCCAGCGTTTCGGTTCACCTGCCGCCCAATGAACAGGGCAAGCCGCGCACCATCGAGGTGCGGGAGCTGTCGCTGACACCGGATCAGCAGGGTGGATATACGCTCGATGGAGAAACGCTGTTTAACGGGGAAATCGCCAGCGTGTCGCTCAGAACCTCCGGCACAGGTGGTGTGATCGACGGTTTTGACGCCCGCATCGATGGTTTCGATATCGGCCCGTTCCTGGAGAAATTCGATCCCGACGGAAATCTCCATGAAGGCCTGAATGTCAAGACTGGCGTCAATATCGTCGCCCGGCGTGCCACGGCGGCGCAGGAGCCGCGGCTGGACGTTTCGCTCGGCCTTGGCAATGGAACGCTGATGATTGGTGGCGAGGCCCAGCCGTTCACGACCGGCACCGTGCATGTGCGTTATGATTTTGCGAAAAACAGCCTGGTCATCGACAATTCGCGGGTGGAACTCGGGCGGACGATTATCCCCGTCAACGGTGAAATCAGCGATACGGAAGAGGGCTTCGGCCTTTCACTGAGAGTAGACAATGGCGTCGCTTCCTCCGAAGCCTCCGGCGAGGCACCCGTTCCTTTCAACCTGAAAGCGGACGGTCATTTTACGACGGCCACGAAGCAGCTCGACGTTCCCTCCCTTTACGTCAGCGGCCCGCTCGGAGACATGGCGGGATCGCTGAAAATCCGGTTTGGACAGGGTTCGCCGGAAATCAGCTTCGGCGGCCAGATTCCGAAGATGGAGGCGACGGCCGTCAAGCAGCTCTGGCCGTTCTGGATGGCGCACAAGCCGCGTGACTGGGTGGTCTCTAATCTCTACGGCGGCACCGTCACCAATGGGTCAATCGCGATCTTCATTCCGCAGGGACGGATGTGCGGCCCGGGCTGCCCGCTGGTGCTTGGCGAAAGCGAAATGCAGATCCGCTTCGACATCGACGATACGCGCCTCAACACGACAGGCGACATTCCGCCGCTGCGGGATGTCGATGCGCATTTCGACCTCGTCGGCGGCAAGATGGCCGTCGATATCAAGCAGGCGACGTCCTATTTCCCGTCCAACCGGACGCTTTCGCTGGAGGACAGCCGCTTCCTCATTTCAGATGTGTATGAGAAGCCTTTGCTCGGAAATCTCGAGCTGAACGTGTCCGGTGCGGCCGATGCCGTGGCGGAGCTTGCGACGCTCAAACCCATCAATGCGCTCAAGGATACGCAGTTCAAGCCGGAGGATTTCACCGGCGACGTGAGGGCCAATGCGAAGCTGACTGTTGGCATGCTTTCCAGCCAGAACCCGCCGCCGCCGGTGTGGACAGCCGATCTCGACCTGAAGAACCTGGCACTGACCAAACCCTTTGCCGGCCACAAGGTGACTGCGCTTGACGGCTTCATGTCGCTGAACGACCACCAGCTCAAACTGGAGGGCAAGGGCCGGGTGGACGACGTGCCGATGGATATCGTGATGACGGAGCCGGTGCGCAAGAACAGCAATGTCGCTCCCACCCTGTCCCTGAAGGCCACCTTGAACGAGACGCAGGTCGCCAAGCTCGCACCTGAACTCTCCACGGTCCTCGGCGGTACGACGGCGATCGAAATCGACGGCGCCGATCCAAAAAGCCAGGACATCAAGCTCGATCTCACCAAGGCATCGATCATCCTGCCCGGGCTCGGCTGGAGCAAGGGCATCGGCATTCCCGCCAGCGCCGCCTTCACCATGCAAGTGGCGGACGGGCGCACGACGGTTAGCGACTTCTCCCTCGATGGCGACGGTTTCGGTGCCGCCGGTGATATCACCTTCAGCAAGAACGGCCTGATTTCCGCCGATCTTAGCCGCGTTAAACTCTCGCCGTCCGACAATTATGCCGTTTCGGTCGCCGCGTCCAAGAACGGCTACATCGTCAATGCGTCGGGGAAATCCGCCGATCTCAGGCCCTTCATCTCGAAGCTGCGCAGCCCTTCGAGCGGTGGCGACGGCGCATCCCGTTCGCAGCCCACGCTTTCGGTCAAGGCGCAGTTCGACAAGGTGTACGGTTTCAACGACGAGGTGCTTGCCAACGTCAATGCCGATGTCAGCGTGCGGGACGGCAAGGTGCGCTCGATCGACGTGCGCGGCGTCACCGGCAATGGCCAGGCGGTTGTTGCGCAGACCGTCAATCGCGGCGCGACTGGAACCGTAACGCTGACCAGCAGCGATGCGGGCTCTCTTGCCCGTTTCGCCAATATCTACAGCCGTATTCGCGGTGGCCTTCTCAATCTGGCGCTGACAACCTCGAATGGCAGCGACTGGAGCGGCTCGCTCGACCTGCGCAATTTCGCCGTCGTCAACGAAGCCAAGCTCCAGGACATTGTCGCCACGCCGACGGGAGAGGACGGCAGAAGCCTCAACAATGCGGTGCGCCGCAATATCGATGTCAGCTCGGAGAAATTCCAGCGCGGTTTTGCCCGGGTGGTTTACGTCAATGGTTCTGTGGCGGTGGAAAACGGCGTGGTGCGCGGTGAACAGATCGGCGCGACATTCCAGGGACTGCTAAAGGATCAGAGTGGCCGTATGGAGATGACAGGCACCTTCATGCCCGCCTACGGGCTGAATCGGTTGTTCGGCGAGTTGCCCTTCATCGGCATCTTCCTCGGCAACGGCCGCGACCGCGGCCTGCTCGGCATCACCTTCAAACTATCAGGCCAGACGGACCAGCCGAAACTGACGATCAACCCGCTGTCGCTGATTGCGCCCGGTGTCTTCAGGCAGATTTTCGAGTTCCAATAAAAAGGGCCGCTTTCGCGGCCCTTGATGCAAGGTTTGGCGCTGGTTTTACGCCGGGCGAACCAGAACGTGCTTCTTCTTGCCGACCGACAGCTTGATGACGCCATCGCCGGTCACTTCGCCGGTGCCGATCATCTGGCGCTCATCGGAAACGCCCTGATCGTTGATCTTCACTGCGCCGCCCTGAACATGGCGGCGGGCTTCGCCGTTCGAACCAGCAAGGCCGGCGCGCACGATGAGGGAGAGGACGCCGACGCCGGCTTCGAGTTCGGATGCCGGGACCTCGATGGAGGGCAGGTTTTCAGCCAGCGCGCCTTCCTCGAAAGTCTTGCGTGCCGTTTCCGCTGCTTCTTCCGCTGCAGCGCGGCCATGCAGGATCGCTGTCACTTCCGTTGCAAGGATCTTCTTCGCTTCGTTGATTTCCGATCCGCCAAGCGCGGCAATGCGGGCGATCTCATCCATCGGCAGGGTGGTGAAGAGCTTGGCGAAACGCACAACATCAGCATCTTCGGTGTTGCGCCAGTATTGCCAGAAATCATAGACCGGCAGCAGGTCCTTGTTCAGCCACACGGCACCGGATGCCGACTTGCCCATCTTCGCACCCGAAGAGGTGGTCAGAAGCGGCGAGGTCAGCGCGTAAAGCTGCGGTGTCCCCATGCGGTGACCGAGGTCGATGCCGTTGATGATGTTGCCCCACTGGTCCGAACCGCCCATCTGCAGCCGGCAGCCGGTGCGCTGGTTCAGTTCCACGTAGTCGTAGGCCTGCAGGATCATGTAGTTGAATTCGAGGAAGGACAGCGACTGCTCGCGGTCGAGGCGTGTCTTCACGCTGTCGAAGGACAGCATGCGGTTGACCGAGAAGTGGCGGCCGACATCGCGCAGGAATTCGAGGTAGTTCAGACCACGCAGCCAGTCTGCATTGTTGATCATCAGCGCGGGATTATTGGCGCGGTCATAATCGAGGTAGTTGGCGAAGACATGCTTGAGCGAGGTGATATTGTCCTCGATCATGTCGATCGTCATCAGCTTGCGGGCCTCTTCCTTGAAGGAGGGATCGCCGACCATGCCGGTGCCGCCGCCCATCAGGGAGATCGGCTGGTGGCCGGTCTTCTGCATCCAGTGCAGCATCATGATCTGGGTGAGGTGGCCGACATGCAAACTGGAAGCCGTCGGGTCATAGCCGATATAGGCGGTCACGGTTTCCTTGGCGAACAGTTCGTCGAGACCTGCCTCATCGGAGATCTGGTGAATGAAGCCGCGCTCATCGAGCGTGCGGAGGAAATCGGACTTGAACCTGGACATAACCTTTTACTTTCTGGTTTGATCTTTTCCGTCATTGAAAGCCAATGAACGCCGGGGCTTTATCATTGTTTTTTGAAATGTGCACCCGTTTCGGCCATGAATATCGGGATTCACGTCATCATGATTCGATATTGCAAGGGAGCGGCGCGTGGGCGAGATCAAAACGGCGATCGGGCTGATGAGCGGCACATCGATGGACGGCATCGATATCGCCCTGTTGCGCACCGATGGCGAAAGCGTGGTGCGACACGGGCCGAGCGGTTATTTCCCCTATGATCCCGGTCTGCGCGCCGTCTGGCAGAAGGCGCTCACGACAGCCAAATCCATCCGCGAACGGCGTGAGCGTCCGGGTGATCTGGGCGAGGCCGAGCGCAAGTTGACGCTTGCCCATGCGGCGGCGGTGAAATCCTTTCTCCATCGTCACCGGCTTCTGCCCGGTGATATCGATGTCATCGGGTTTCATGGGCAGACGGTGCTGCACCGGCCGGATGAGGCACTGACCGTACAGATCGGCGACGGCGCGCTGCTGGCCTCCGAGACCGGCATCGACGTGGTGTACGACATGCGGGCCAACGACATGGTGCATGGCGGGCAGGGTGCGCCGCTCATTCCCGCCTATCACATGGCGCTTTCCGCCAATCTGCCTGATGGGTTCGAAACGCCCGCTGTTTTCGTCAATATCGGCGGCATCTCCAATCTGACTTATATCGGTGAAGCGGGGCGGCTTGCCGCTTTCGACAGCGGCCCCGGCAACATGTTGATCGACCAGTGGATCGAGGCGCATACCGGCAAGGCCTTTGACAAGGGCGGCAGGACGGCGGCGGGCGGGAGCGTCGTTGGCTCGCTGGTGGCGCGTTATATGGAAAGCCCGTTCTTCTCGGCCAATATCCGCCGCTCGCTGGACCGCGGTGATTTTGTGCCGCCGAAAAAGGGTGAGGTTTCTTTGGCGGATGGGGCACGGACGCTGGCGCATCTGACGGGTGCTGCCATTCTGAAATCGGCGAGCTATTTGCCGGAAACGGCGAAGACCTATGTGGTTTGCGGTGGTGGGCGGCTCAACCCCGTGATCATGGCGGAATTTGCGGAGCTTGCAGCAAAGGCGGGTGCGCGGGTGATTGCGGCGGAAGAGGCGGGATTCGATGGTGGGGCGATGGAGGCGGAGGCGTGGGCCTATCTGGCGGTGCGTTCGATGAGGGGGCTGCCGCTGACCTATCCCGGCACGACGGGCGTGAAGGAGCCGGTGACGGGTGGGGTTTTTGTGCGGGCGTAGTGATCGAGGGTGGGTGGGGCTTACCCCCCTCTGCCCTGCCGGGCATCTCCCCCTCAAGGGGGGAGATCGAATCGTGGCGACCTTCCGGCCATCTTAAACGTAGAAGCTTGGGCGATGAGCAGGCGTCTGGCTGATCTCCCCCCTTGAGGGGGAGATGCCCGGCAGGGCAGCGGGGGTGAGCCAAGCCCGCCGGGGACCATTGTAGGGATATCAAGCCTGCCCGGATACCGGGCGGCCAATCACCGAATGCGCTTCGCCGCCGGTTCCGGCACAAGCTCACCGTTCAGGCGACGGTCGAGATAGTCCTCGCATTCGCCCATCAGCTCATCCACCTTGCCGTTGAAGAAGTGGTTGGCGCCGGGAAGCGTGCGGTGGGTGATGAGGATGCCCTTTTGGGTCTTCAGCTTTTCGACCAGACCGTTCACGTCCTTTTCAGGCGCGACCTTGTCGCTATCACCGTTGATGATGAGGCCGGACGACGGGCAGGGAGCGAGGAAGGAGAAGTCGTAGGTATTGGGCTGCGGTGCAATCGACATGAAACCTTCGATTTCCGGACGACGCATCAGAAGCTGCATGCCGATCCAGGCGCCGAAGGAATAACCGGCGACCCAGCAACTTTTCGAATCGGGATGCAGACTCTGCACCCAGTCGAGCGCGGATGCGGCATCGGAAAGCTCGCCGGCACCGTGGTCAAACTCGCCCTGGCTGCGGCCGATGGAGCGGAAATTGAACCGGAGCGTCGTGAAGCCGCGCTTCTGGAAAAGATAGAACAGCTGATAGACGATCTGGTTGTTCATCGTGCCGCCAAACTGCGGGTGCGGATGAAGAATGATCGCTATCGGCGCGCTCTTTTCCTTGGAGGGTTGATAACGGCCTTCGAGGCGACCCGCAGGGCCGTTAAAGATGACTTCGGGCATTGGTACTCCGGTCGTGTTTTTTCATTCCCGAACCGCATTCTTCCGATGAGAAGACTTGACGAACTGTGTCATCTTTTCTAGAACGCAGTTTAGAATAATTCGAAACTTTGCGTGTGCTCAAGCACTCGGGTCGTGTCATAAGGCAAGCGCAACTGTAATTTCAAGAAAAATGCGTTTTGGCGCATATAAGATTGAGCGAAGCTTTTCCGCTATGACGGGTTTAACGCGCACATATATGGACTGGAACGCCACGGCGCCGCTTCTGCCCGCCGTGCGTGATATCCTTGTGTCCGCGCTTGATCTCGCCGGCAATCCGTCTTCCGTGCACCGGGAAGGGCGTGCTGCCCGCGCCGCCGTGGAGGCTGCCCGCCGTGACGTCGCCGCCCTTGCAGGCGCGCAGGCATCCCATGTCACCTTCACCAGCGGTGCGACCGAAGCGGCCAATCTGGTTCTGACACCGGACTTCAAAATGGGGCGTGCGCCTGTGCGTTATGGTCGCCTGTATGTGTCCGCCATCGAGCATCCCGCTTTCCGGGAAGGCGGCCGGTTCGATAAGGCTGACGTTACGGAAGTTCCCGTTACGTCAGCGGGTGTCATCGATCTTGCTGCGCTTGAGGCGTTGCTGTCGTCGCACGACAAGTCCACCGGCCTGCCGATGGTCGCCTGCATGCTGGTCAATAATGAGACCGGCATTCTCCAGCCGGTGGCGGAAGCCGCGCGGCTCGTGCACGCGGCGGGCGGGTTGATGGTGGTTGATGCGGTTCAGGCAGCGGGCCGCGTTCCGCTCGATATCAATGCGCTCGATGCGGATTTCCTCGTTCTCTCGTCCCACAAGCTCGGTGGTCCCAAGGGTGCCGGCGCTCTCATCTCGCGCGGTGAGGTGATGATGCCGAAGCCGCTGATCCATGGCGGCGGGCAGGAAAAGGGACATCGTTCCGGCACGGAAAATACCCTGTCGGTCATGGGTTTTGGTGCCGCCGCAGCCGTGGCGGCCGAGAGGCTGACGGACGAAGCGGCGCGTCTTGGCGCACTGCGGACGAAGCTCGAGAACGGCATGCGGGTCAATGCGCCTGATGTCATCATCCATGGTGCGGATGTTGCCCGTGTGGGCAATACGACCTTCTTCACCCTGCCGGGGCTCAAAGCGGAAACGGGACAGATCGCCTTCGATATAGAAGGCATTGCGCTCTCTGCCGGTTCGGCCTGCTCTTCCGGCAAGGTTGGGGAAAGCCATGTGCTGACGGCGATGGGGCAGGATCCCAAGCTCGGCGCGCTCAGGATTTCGCTTGGCCATGCGACTGACGAGGCGGACATAGACAGGACGATTGCGGCGTTCACGAAAATTGCCGGGCGGCGCAAGCTTTCCGGTCAGGCCGCTTGAAAATGCGGCAAAGAATTGCGGAATAGCAATTTTCCGCTTGCCGGGATGTGTGAAAAGCGCCATCCCGCACCTACATGGGTATAAGCTCCGCCCCGGCTGACGGCTCGGAACGATTTGCCCGAAGATGAATAAGGCGGCTTTCCGCCTTGATACGTTGACAAGCCACCGGACCTTGGCTCCGGCGAGATTGGAGAACGACATGGCAGCGGTTCAGGAAACGATCGATCAGGTACGCCAGATCGATGTGGACCAGTATAAATACGGCTTCGAGACAAACATCGAAGTCGACAAGGCCCCGAAGGGCCTTTCGGAAGAGGTGATCCGTTTCATCTCGGCCAAGAAGCAGGAGCCGGAATGGATGCTGGAATGGCGTCTTGAGGCTTACAAGCGCTGGCTGACGATGGAAGAGCCGACCTGGGCGCGCGTCAGCTACCCTAAGATCGACTTCAACGATCTTTATTATTACGCGGCGCCGAAAAGCACGCCCGGCCCGAAGTCGCTCGATGAAGTCGATCCCGAGCTTCTGAAGGTCTATGAAAAGCTCGGCATTCCGCTGAAGGAACAGGAAATCCTCGCCGGCGTTGAAAAGCGCCAGGTGGCGGTGGATGCCGTGTTCGACAGCGTCTCCGTGGTCACCACCTTCAAGGCGGAACTGGCCAAAGCCGGCGTCATCTTCATGTCGATTTCGGAAGCCGTGCGCGAGCATCCGGAGCTGGTGAAGAAATATCTCGGCTCGGTCGTTCCGACGACGGACAATTTCTACGCGACGCTGAACTCCGCTGTCTTTACCGACGGTTCCTTCGTGTTCGTGCCGAAGGGTGTTCGCTGCCCGATGGAGCTTTCCACCTATTTCCGCATCAACGAAAAGAACACCGGCCAGTTCGAGCGCACGCTGATCATCGCCGAAGAAGGTGCATACGTCTCCTATCTGGAAGGCTGTACCGCTCCCCAGCGCGACGAGAACCAGCTTCACGCCGCCGTGGTTGAACTCGTGGCGCTTGATGATGCCGAAATCAAATATTCCACCGTCCAGAACTGGTATCCGGGCGACAAGGAAGGCAAGGGCGGCATCTACAACTTCGTGACCAAGCGCGGCGATTGCCGTGGCAACCGTTCGAAGATTTCGTGGACGCAGGTGGAAACCGGATCGGCCATTACCTGGAAATACCCGTCCTGTATTCTGCGCGGTGATGACAGCCGTGGCGAATTCTATTCGATCGCGGTCTCCAACGGCCACCAGCAGATCGATAGTGGCACCAAGATGATCCATCTCGGCAAGAACACGTCGAGCCGCATCATCGCCAAGGGCATTGCCGCCGGCTTTTCGGAAAACGTCTATCGCGGCCAGGTTTCGGCCCACCGCAAGGCGACCAACACCCGCAACTTCACGCAGTGCGACAGTCTGCTGATCGGCGACAAGTGCGGCGCGCATACCGTGCCCTATATCGAGGCGAAGAATTCCTCCGCTCATTTCGAGCATGAGGCGACGACGTCGAAGATTTCCGAAGACCAGCTGTTTTATTGCCTGCAGCGCGGCATCCCGGAAGAAGCGGCCATTGCGCTGATCGTCAACGGCTTCGTCAAGGAAGTCATTCAGGAATTGCCGATGGAATTTGCCGTGGAAGCGCAGAAGCTGATCGGCATTTCGCTGGAAGGTTCGGTCGGTTAACTCTTGCTCGGCGTCATCCTCGGGCTTGACCCGAGGATCCATTGCCTGAGCGGAGACAACCCACTTCCTGGATCCTCGGGTCAAGCCCGAGGATGACGGATGAGAGATTTGAGACAAGCCCTGACGGGGCGCACGAGGCGGTCCTTGAAACCGCACCATGAACAGGAACAAAACCATGCTTGAAATCATCGACCTGCACGCAAAGATCGCCGATACCGAAACCGAGATCATCAAGGGTCTCAACCTGAAGGTTGCTGCCGGTGAGGTTGCCGCCATCATGGGGCCGAACGGTTCCGGCAAGTCGACGCTGTCCTACATCCTGTCGGGCCGCGAAGATTATGAAGTCACCTCCGGTGACATTCTTTACAACGGCGAAAGCATTCTGGAACTGGATGCTGCCGAGCGTGCGGCCAAGGGCATCTTCCTTGCCTTCCAGTACCCGGTTGAAATTCCCGGTGTCGCCACCATGCAGTTCCTGAAGGTTGCGATGAACGAGCAGCGCAAGGCGCGCGGCGAGTCCGAACTGACGACGCCGGACTTCATTCGCCGCGTCAAGGAAGCGGCCGGCGATCTGAAGATCGACATGGAGATGCTGAAGCGTCCGCTGAACGTCGGCTTCTCCGGTGGTGAGAAGAAGCGCGCCGAAATCCTGCAGATGGCGCTGTTGGAGCCGAAACTCTGCGTGCTCGACGAAACCGATAGCGGTCTCGATATCGACGCCCTGAAGATCGTTGCTGACGGCGTCAACGCGCTGAAGTCGCCGGATCGCGCCACCGTGGTCATCACCCACTATCAGCGCCTGCTCGACTACATCGTGCCTGATAGCGTCCACGTTCTTTACAAGGGCAAGATCATCCGCTCGGGTGACAAGGCCTTGGCGCTGGAACTGGAAAACAACGGTTACGCCGACATCATCGGTGAAGCGGCCTAAGTCAGAGGCCAGGAGGTGATGTCCATGAACATTCAAGCTACCAACCGGCTGACGCCAGCGGAAACCGCGCTGGTCGATGCCTATACCGCCAAGTTCAGCGAATTGCCCGGTGACGGCGCCGTTGTCGCTGCCCGTGACGTGCTGTTCGATGATCTCAAGACCGGCGGTCTTCCGACCCGCCGCATCGAGGCGTGGCACTATACCGATCTGAAAAGCCTGCTGCGTGCCGTTCCGGAAGACCGGCCCGCGCCTGTTATCGAGAAGCAGGCGCCGACGGTTGCCGGCTCTCTGGTTGCCTATATGCAGCACGGCACGGCCGATGTCGGCAAGATCGAAGACATCCGTGTGTCGCGCTTCGCCGAGAGCCTGGCTGACGGTTCCGCGGCCGCAGGCCTTGCGGAAGCCAGCAAGGATGACGCGATCGGCCGCATCAACGGCAGCTTCGTGCGTGATGGTCTGGTGCTCGACATTCCGGCCGATGCCGATATCGAAAAGCCGATAGAATTACAGGCAGTCCATGGCGCAGGCCAGGTTCACAGCCGCTTCCCGGTTCTTTTCGGCAAGGGTTCCAAGGCAACCGTCATCGAGCGTCACCTTTCGGTGACTTCGGATGCAGCCCTTGTTTCCTCCGTTACCGACATCGTCGTTGAAGACGGCGCGGAAGTGACCTGGATCATCCTGCAGCAGCAGGGTGCAGCCGATATCCATCTTGCCCAGCTGCGCATGAAAATCGGTGCGGATGCCAAGATTCGCCTGTTCATTGTCAATGCCGGCGGCAAGCTGGTGCGGCAGGAACTGCGCATCGACGTGGAAGGCGAGGGCACGGATCTCATCGTTCGCGGCGTCAACCTTTTGGGTGGCGAAACGCATACCGACGTGACGATGGTTCTTGGCCACAACGTGCCGAACACGACCTCGACGGAAGTGTTCCGCAACGTGGTGTTCGACCGTGCCAAGGGCATTTTCCAGGGCATGATCCGGGTGGCGCCCGATGCCCAGAAAACCGATGCGAAGATGGCCTGCAATACGCTGCTGATGTCTGACGATGGCGAGTTCTCGGCAAAGCCGGAACTGGAAATCTTCGCGGATGACGTTCAGTGCGGCCATGGTGCGACGGTTGCCGATATCAGCGACAACCATCTCTATTACCTGATGGCGCGCGGCGTGCCGCGGGCAAAGGCGCGGGCGATGCTCGTCAACGCCTTCGTCGCCGAGATCGTCGAGGAACTGGAAGAAGAAAATCTGGTAGAGGCGCTGGAGACGATCATCTCCGGCTGGCTGGAACATCATGCCTGAGAGCGAACGCGCCGCAGTGGCGGCCCCTTATGACATCGAAGCCGTGCGCCGGGATTTCCCGATCCTGTCGCGCGAGGTCTATGGCAAGCCGCTGGTCTATCTCGACAACGGCGCGTCCGCTCAAAAACCGCAGGTGGTGATCGACGCCGTTTCGCATGCTTATGCGAACGAATACGCCAATGTGCATCGCGGCCTGCATTTCCTCTCCAATGCCGCAACCGACGCCTATGAGGCGGCGCGCGAAAAGGTGCGCCGGTTCCTCAATGCCGGTTCGGTGGACGAGATCGTCTTTACCAAATCATCCACCGAGGCGATCAATACGGTTGCCTATGGTTACGGCATGCCCAAGATCGGCGAGGGCGACGAGATCGTCATCTCGATCATGGAGCATCATTCCAATATCGTGCCGTGGCATTTCATCCGCGAGCGGCAGGGTGCGAAGCTTGTCTGGGTGCCTGTCGATGATGACGGCGCGTTCCACATCGAGGCTTTCGAAAAGAGCCTGACGGAGCGCACCAAGCTCGTTGCCATCACCCATATGTCGAATGCGCTCGGCACCATCGTGCCGGTCAAGGAAATCTGCCGCATTGCCCATGAGCGCGGCATTCCGGTATTGATCGATGGTTCGCAGGGCGCTGTTCACATGCCGGTCGATGTGCGCGATATCGATTGCGACTGGTATGTCATGACCGGCCACAAGCTTTACGGTCCCTCGGGCATCGGCGTGCTCTATGGCAAGACCGATCGCCTGCGCGAGATGCGGCCGTTCCAGGGCGGCGGCGAGATGATCCTCGACGTTTCGGAAGACAATGTCACCTATAACGAGCCGCCGCACCGCTTCGAAGCTGGCACACCACCCATCGTGCAGGCAATCGGCCTCGGTTACGCGCTTGATTACATGGACAATCTCGGCCGTGCCGCGATTGCTGCTCACGAGGCCGATCTTGCCGCTTACGCCGCGGAGCGCCTGCGCGAAATCAATTCGCTGCGCATCATCGGCAATGCGCCTGACAAGGGCGGCATCTTCTCCTTCGAGCTTGAGGGCATCCATGCCCACGACGTCTCGATGGTGATCGACCGGCGCGGCGTTGCCGTGCGGGCCGGCACCCATTGCGCTATGCCGCTCTTGAAACGGTTCGGCGTCACCTCCACATGCCGGGCATCGTTCGGCCTTTACAATACCCGCGCCGAAGTAGACTCTCTTGTCGAGGCGCTGGAATATGCGCGCAAATTTTTTGCCTGATATCGGGATTTGAGAGATCAGGATTGAGGTTTAAGACCATGACTGCCGAAGCCACTGCAAAGACACAGGATGTTACCGAAACTGCGGAAAAGGTCTCGACCATTCCGCCGGACGAGCTGGCGCGTATCAGCGATGACGTGATCGCGGCGCTGAAAACTGTCTATGACCCAGAAATTCCGGCCGATATTTTCGAACTCGGTCTCATCTACAAGATCGACATCGAGGACGACCGGATGGTCAAGATCGTCATGACGCTGACCGCGCCGGGCTGCCCGGTGGCTGGCGAAATGCCGGGCTGGGTGGAAAACGCCGTCGGTGCGGTCGAGGGCGTATCAGGTGTCGACGTGTCAATGACCTTCGATCCGCCGTGGACGCCGGAGCGCATGTCGGAAGAGGCGCAGGTCGCCGTCGGCTGGTATTGAGATTGACGTGATTTGACTGACGTCATCCCTTGATGACATTGTCGGACGCACTTAAATTGAATTCCATAAGCATCGAGCCTTGAACTCGATTGTCGAAGGAGAATTAAGCCCATGGGCTTTGCGATCATGACCATGACCGGGGCTGCCGCCTCGCGCGTTAAAGCAATCGTTGAAAATTCCGGCCCAGATGCGAAGGGCGTGCGCGTCGGCATCAAGAAGGGTGGCTGCGCGGGCATGGAATATACCATCGACCTCGTGATCGAAGCGGATGCGAAGGACGATCTGGTTGAATTCGACGGTGCGAAGGTCTGGGTTCAGCCATCCGCCGTGCTTTATCTGCTCGGCACCCAGATGGATTTCGAAGTGACCAAGATGCGCTCCGGCTTCACCTTCAACAATCCGAACCAGACATCCGCCTGCGGCTGCGGTGAATCGGTTGAGCTGAAGCCTGCCGATCTGGCGGCGCTGGCGAAGCAGCGCGAGGCAGAGGCCAGCGTTTGATTGGTTACGCTATCTCTGCGGTGGAGAGACAGACCTTTTTTATGCACACAGCGTTCCCACAAACGCGACGTCATCCTCGGGCTTGACCCGAGGATCCATCCCCGTCAAATCGCTTGAAATGTTTGTAGATCCTCGGGTCAAGCCCGAGGATGACGGAGGAGAGGTTTCAGATTCTTTTCCGCAGACTGCGCCCCGCGCAAATCAGCTTTCGAAGAGTCATGATTGCTGTTTCAGCGTATCGATAAAATCCGCCAGCGGATGAATCGATGGTGTCGTTGTCAACAGCGGCTCGAGAGCTGCCGCGATCATTGCGCAATCCTCCTTGGCAAGCGGCCGAAGGCTCGAAGTGATCTTGTTGTAGTCGGGCGTCCCGCGTGACGCGAGGGAGCGATTGATCACAAACAGCTCCGTCTGTCCGTCAATCCGTTCGACGAAGAGGGCGAGCGAACCGCCGTCTGCGGCAGCGGCGCTGTCCGATACCGATTTGAACATCCAAACTCCATCCGGTAAACTTGAAGGCGAGCCTATCCGATTGACGCACTGACGCAAGATCAGCGAGGATATCGGATATTCTGCGAGGTTTGGCGGGAGGGCGGAACCGCCTGCCGACCATGCTGGAAGGCGTTTCGGACCGCCGGCGGGATTGATCGTGGGGAGTGAAGCGGGATGGACATCAGTAGCGCCTCGATTGATATCTGGACGATAGGGCTGATCGTCGCCAGCGTCGTGGCTGGCCTGACGCTGATTGCCGGTATTGTTTGCCTTGCGTTTTACTGGGAGGAGATAAAGGGATCTGCGGCATCCAAGGGTGACGCGTTGAACAGCCCCCCGCTCGAACGGACCGAGGGTGGAGACTGGCCGACAGCGCATGGTGACGGGAGTGGGGGAGCCCATCATTGAACGTGCAGACGATTTGATGAGGTCGCAACCCGATAATATTGCGAATGCGAAAGCCGCGGTGCGAGAGGCATTCGCGGGTGTTACACTGGATGGCGGCGTCGGCCTCTCCGAGGCGCAGGCGCTTGATGATTATGCGAGCAATGAGGTTCGCGCCGCATGTCGTGCTGGCGATGAGAAGAGTTATTGGTCCGCGATCCCGCTGAAGGACCTCAACAGACATTCCGGCAGCCCCGCCTTCCTTGATGCTGAAGGAGTGCAGATTTCATCTGCCCGCCTACATGATCGCCGATCTCGATGGCGACTACAGGCACGAATTCGCACCCTATTTGCGCGGATGTCAGCCTTACTGACCCCGTTGCAACGGAATGCCGTGGAAATGTATCTCCGCGCCATCAGTGAGAAGGAAAACCTGCCGTCCTATCAGGACGATATAGAGCGCGCGCTCGAAGAGTGGGTGGATAGTGCACGCTGCCCGGTGAGCGACTAAAGCGGATCGGGTCAATTGCAGGGAAGAGACAAAGCCGGTTGCGGTTTGAACGCCGGCTTTCATTCATGTCGTAATGCTTCGATCGGGCTTAAACTCGCCGCCCGCCGCGCCGGGAAATAGCCGAAAATCACGCCGATGGCCGCCGAAAAGGCAAAGGCAAGGAAGATGATCGACGGGCTGGTGACGAAGGGCACGTTGAGATAACCGACGACGGCATAGGCAAGGCCGAGGCCGGTCAATATGCCGACGAGGCCACCGAAGGCCGACAGCATGACGGCTTCCACCAGAAACTGCGTCAGCACCTGTTTTTCCAGCGCCCCGATAGCAAGGCGAATGCCGATTTCGCGGGTGCGTTCCGTCACCGAGACCAGCATGATGTTCATGATGCCAATGCCGCCGACCAGAAGGCTGACGGCTGCGACCGCGCCGAGAAGCCCGGTCAGCAGCGTCGTTGTGCCGGTCATGGCCGAGGCGATCTGCGTCATGTCGTTGACGGTGAAATCATCCTCGCGGCCGATGCCGATGCGGCGGCGCTCGCGCAGCAGGTTCTGCAGGTCGCTTTGCACCTTGGCGGTGGAAACGCCATCCTGCGCCGAGACCATGATGGAGGAAATGGTGGTGGTGCCGCCGATGCGCCGCTGGTGGATTTTCAGCGGCATGATGATGGTGTCGTCCTGATCGTCGCCGAGGCCGGACTGGCCTTTTCGGGCGAGCACGCCGATGACGGGGCAGGAGATGTTGCTGACACGGATTGTCTGTCCCACCGGGTTTTCCGCGCCGAACAGTTCCTGCCGCACCGTTTCGCCGATGATGCAGCCGATCTGGCCGCCGCGATCTTCTGCAGGCTGGAAATCGCGGCCGAGCGCGATGGTCCAGTCCTGCGCGATCAGATAATCATTGGTGGTGCCGATGACGCTGGTCTGGTGGTTCTTGCCGCCGAAAATGACGGTCGCCGCGGAGCTGCGGTTCTGCGGCGCGACGGCGCGGATGCCCGTTATCTGGTTGCGGATGGCCTCGACATCGCGGTCATCGAAACGTTTCGCCTCGGTGCTGGCGCGGCCGGGGCCGAACTGGCCCGGACGGACGAACAGCATGTTGGTGCCGAGCCGCGACAGTTCCGATTTCACCTGTTCCGTGGTGCCGTTGCCGATGGTGACCATGGCAATGACGGCGGCCACGCCGATGACGACGCCGAGCACGGTGAGAAAGGAGCGCAAAAGGTTGCGGCTGATGGCGCGCAGCGCCAGACGCGACGTTTCAAAGAACATCGGAGCTCTCCTTTTTTTCCGCGGCGCTATCGGAAGCGAGGTGGCCGTCAACGAAGCGCAGCAGACGCCCCGCATGGGCGGCGATATCCTCTTCATGCGTGACCATGACGACCGTGATGCCCCGGTCGCGATTGAGCGCGGTGATGAGGTCCATGATCTCGTTGCTGGTCTTCGTGTCGAGGTTACCGGTCGGCTCGTCGGCCAGCAACAGGGCAGGGCGGGTGACAATGGCCCGCGCAATGGCCACGCGCTGCTGCTGACCGCCGGAAAGCTCCTGCGTCGTGTGATCCTCACGGCCCTTCAGCCCCACCTGAGCCAACGCCTCCATGGCACGGGCGCGCCGTTCCGAGGCCTTCATGCCACGATAGACCAGCGGCAGCTCGACATTTTCCACCGCCGAAGTGCGTGACAGAAGATTGAAGCCCTGAAACACGAAACCCAGCATGTGGCGGCGCAGCAGCGTCAGGTGCTCATTGTCGAAGCCGCTGGTCGGTACGCCCTGAAACAGATATTCGCCAGCCGTGGGTACATCCAGACAGCCGATGATGTTCATCGAGGTGGATTTGCCCGAGCCTGATGGCCCCATGATGGCGACGAATTCCTTCTCGTGGATCGACAGGCTGACGCCATCGAGCGCGCGAATGGTTGCTTCGTCGCGGCCATATTGCTTGACGACGTTGCGGAATTCGATGAGCGGCGGCTTTTGCATCAGCTCTTCCTCCGTCAGCCGGCGTTGCGGGCCGTAGCGTCGGTAATCACCAGATCATCGGCTTTCAGTTCGCCCGATTTGACCACGGTGTGCTGGCCGTCAGTGGAACCGGTTTCGATGGCGACGGACACCGGATTGTTGTCGCGCAGCACCCAGACCGTTCTTTTGCCTTGCGCGGCCTGGCCGGCATCGCGGTTCTGCGAGCGGCCCATGCGGGGCGGGCGGAACAGGCTCATCAACCCGCCACTACGCGAGGCGGATTCGCGCGGCGGCGTATAACGAAGCGCCGAATTCGGCACCAGCAGCGTGTCCTTGATTTCCTCGACGATGATATTGGCCGTTGCCGTCATGCCGGGGCGCAGCAGCAGTTCCGCATTATCGACAGTCAATATGCCCTTGTAGGTCACCACATTGGATACGGTTTCGGAGGCGAAACGCACGGTTTCGATCTCGGCCGGGAAGCTGCGGTCGGGATAGGCATCGACATTGAACGTGGCCTTCTGCCCGGTCTCGACCTTGCCGACATCGGCCTCATCCACCGAGACCTGCAATTCCATATGACGCAGATCGCCGGCGATGGTGAACAACACCGGAGCATTCAGCGAGGAGGCGACGGTGGCGCCCGGATCAACGCTGCGGGTGAGGATGACGCCATCGATGGGCGAGACGATCTTGGCCTTGCCGAGATTGACCTCGGCGAGCCGCAGATCCGCTTCCGCCGAAAGCACGGTTGCCTCGTTGACCTGCAGCGTTGCAGCCGCAGCATCGTGGGTGAACTGCGCCGCATCCAGATCCTGCTGGCTGGACACACGGTTTTGCACCAGCGACCGCAGGCGTTCCATGGATGTCTTTGCCGAGCCGAGATCGGCGCGCGCCTTCAGCACATTGGCCTTGGCGGAAGCAAGCTTGGCGCGGGCGCTCTGCACGTCGGCCTCCAGCTTGTTGGTATCCAGCTCCGCCAGAACGTCTCCGGCTTTCACGGGGGTGTTATAGGTGACGTTGACCTTGCGCACGGTACCGGACAATTCGCTCGATATATCGACCTGATCCGTCGGCTGCACCGAGCCGGTGGAGGTGACGATGACGGAGAGATCGCCCTGACGCGCGGGTTCCGTAGTGTAGTTGTAAGCCACACCCGCTGCGCGTGACTGGTAATAATAGCCAAGGCCGCCGCCAATCAGCACAATGGCTGCCGCGATATAGAGAAACCGACGCGATTTCTTCTTCCTGCCGTTTCTGTTCGTTCCCAGAATCTCACGCAGATCGGGCTGGCTGTCTGGTGTATCGCGGCCATTGCCGTTGGCGTCATTCATTCTCGTCACTCGCAAAATTCAAAATACCACAGAGGGTTGTTTCCGTTCCGCGGTTTGTCCATCCGCCTGTCGCTGTGTATTCCTCTGATTGTGGGAAGTGACATAGCTTGCCTCAAGGGTGAAGTGAAAACTTGGTAATATTTATGATAGTTCTGGTCTGCTAGAGATAAGCATTGGAAAGACCGATGCCACAGAGAGGGCTAAGGTTTCAGCAGTGACATTCAGGACGATGATGAAATGAACGACAATGTGGTGAAGTTCCGCAAACCGGTGCCGCCGAAAAAGCCGCGCGAACCGCTCGGGCCGAAAGCGAAGAAGGCGCTGGCGATTGCGGCCGTCATCGCGTTTTTTGTGGCGGCTTGGGGTTACTTCACGTTGATGGGGCAGGGGTAGGGCGAAGGGCCGGCGTTGGCGCTCTTGCTTGGGGCGGAATGGAAGGTGCGAGTATGCAAATTGGCTAAAGCGGGTGGGGCGCAGCGGCTGAGTCTGATGACGGCTATTGGCCCGAAGCGGACAAAAGTAACGAAATCAGTTGACCGATGCTCCTTAGCGCGGATGTTTGTTTGGCTATCGTGTGAACACATGTGGAATTCGAGATCGTGCTGGAAACTGAACGTTTGATCCTACGTCCACCCCGCTATGCGGACATTCCGGAGCTATTCGAGTTCCTTGGAGACCCGGTGGCGATGCAGCATACCCATTGCGATAAAACGTTAAGAGAATGTCAGAGAAGGATAATGGTCCATGAATGGCGAAGACGCCATGATGGCTGTGCCCCATGGGTGGTTTTACGTCGTGACAACGGCCGGATTGTTGGCTGGGGCGGTTTGTACGAAGACCCATTTGATCCCGGTTGGAATTTCGAGGTTGGATATTATTTCCGCCCCGAAGCTTGGGGGATGGGATATGCCTCCGAGCTCGTCAGCGCGGCATTGAGTTTCGCAGATAACCAGCTCGAGCTTCCAGAGGTTTGGGCAATGGCCCATCCGGATAACATGGGGTCGCAGAGGATCTTAGATAAAGCTGGTTTCGCGTTTGCGCGTCACCTCCCTGAGAGAAACCGTCTCTTGTTTCAAAGGCTGCTCCCAGTCGCGTGACAATGACTGCTAGTGGCGCAATACTGCTCAATCGATAACTTGCCGTCGCCGCTGTAAAAACCGTTTGCCAACGGAATCATACCCAATACCTTTATCAACACGGCCAAGGGAGTGGAATGTATGAAAGGTTTTCGCGACAGTGTGTTTTTTCCGGTCACGCTCCTGATCGGCGGCGTGGTCGCGTTTTTTCTCTTTCTCTACGTGACTGGTCACGATCCGGATGAGCGACCCTTGACCCTGGTCGAGTGGGTTATCGGCGGCATGCTGATCGGACCGGGTTTCGGTTATCTCTTGAAATGGAGAAAGATGAAAAACAACCGCGATGCAAACGCAGACTGATCGCGTATTGCAACCTGATCCGGCCAGTCTTTTATTGACAATGTGAGAAGCGGTGGCGACCCCTGCAGGACTCGAACCTGCGACCTACTGCTTAGAAGGCAGTTGCTCTATCCAGTTGAGCTAAGGGGCCGTCATGCCGGGCAGCGATGCTGCCGGCGAAAACTGTAGTGTTTCAGTGCGTCCAGGGTTGGGTGCGGTTGAAACGGAAATTGTCGGTGTAGGAAACCACCTTGCGGGTCGCTTCCTTCGGCAGGATCACGCGGTATTCGATGCCCTTGCGCTGTGCATAGGCTTCGGCCTGTTCCTGTGTTTCGAATGTCAGCTTGACCTGCTGCTTCATGTCGGAGCTGGAGGTGTAGCCCATGATCGGATCGATCTTGCGCGGAACTTCGGCGTCGAATTCCAGAACCCAGACATTGGTCTTCGCCGTGCCGGATTGCATGGCGGTTTTTGCAGGGCGGTAGATCTTCGCAGACATGTCGAAACTGCTCCGGTTGGACAGTGGGGCGCAACACCCCGAATTATTCTTCACGTACCTGAATAGAATAACCAAATCGTGTCAGGAACGTTGAATTTGAAATGGACTGACTTCAGGTGAGAGTCAAGACGATTATCCCGCGCTTTCCTTATCCCACCGTTGCCGCGCCGGCTGCGTATTTTACCGATCAGGGCCGCGACTGAACAAAGATGAATTTCCCTGTTGCGGACTCTGGGTGAACCGTGTATTCCCCAGCCATCGCCTCGGCGGAGTGTAGCGCAGTCTGGTAGCGCATCTGGTTTGGGACCAGAGGGTCGGGAGTTCGAATCTCTCCACTCCGACCATTTTAAAGCAGAACATCAGCTTTCCGGCGTAACTCCCAGGAAATATTCTCAGTTATTCCGCAGACGGACCAGCCAGAGTGCTCTCCGCCGTGCCGATCGTCATGACATTGCCGCGCCAGGCCACCGCGCTGCCGATCCAGCTGCGCGCCCAGACGACGGGCATGATCATGTCGCGGGCGATCATGGCCGGCAGCGTATAGAGCGATACCGGCCAGCCATTGAGGGCGCCGAGCGCCAGTTCCGGTCCGTACATGAGGGCGAGGACAACAGCGGCGGTCGCGACGAGGTTCACATCCATCATGGCGGCGGCGGCAAGCGCGAAAAGAAGCGGCGGCAGCGCGCCGGTCAGGATTTCCGGTGCGAAATATTGCGGGAAGGTCACGCGTCTCAGCCGCGCCCAGCGGGTCTGGCGTGACCAGATTTCGCCGGCATGGCGCTGGCCGAGCGGTTGCTCAAATGGGGCGGAGACCAGATGCACCTTGCGGCCGGCGCTTCGCACGAGCTTCGTGGACGCGGCGTCCTCGGCGATTTCGGCGGCGAGTGCGCGAATGCCGCCACGGTCCTCCAGGAACTGTTTGTTCCACAACATCGATTTGCCCTGTGCGAAACCGATGCCGATCGCTTCCGCTGCATATTGCCAGCGGCCCTGCGAGCCATTGAGGAAGGCGCATTCCACATTGGCCCAGAACCCCACAGGGCGGGAACCGAGCGGCGGCGAGCAGACCAGCCCGCTATCCGGCCGCCAGGCCGACATCATCGCGGCTATATAGGATTTTGGCATCAGCACGTTCGAATCGGCCAGAATCACCCATTCGTGCCTGGCGGCGCGCCAGCCCTTGACGCAATTGTTCAGCTTCGGGTTGGCGCTGACGCGATCGTCGCCGATCAGCAATTGCATGGAGACCGAGGGAAATGCGGCGGCGGCCTTGTGGACTTCCGCGATCACGGGGTCGAATTCGTCTGCAACGCAGAACAGCAGCTCGTAATCCGGCCAGTCGAGCCCGAAGGCGCGTGAGAGCGTCAGCGGCGTGAAGTTTTCGACGCCGCGCAGCGGCACGACTACCGAGACCGGCGGTTTTTGCCGGACAAGATCGTTTTCCGCGTCCCGTCTCGTTAGTCGCCAGCCGGCGAGAACGATGCCGAGAAGATTGACGGCGAGGAGCAGAATTGCGCAAAGGGCAAAGACGGTTTCCATGCTGGCCAGTTCCACTCCCGAGCTTTTGGCGGTTCAGCGCCAATCGATTCCATGGAATTCATCTCTGCGGATTATAACGTTTGAGTGACAGTTACATGTCATGATCGGCAGGCGGGGAGGCTGCGCCGTGCATGAAAGCGCTGCGGAAGCCTGGCGCAAAGAAAAGCCCTTCATGAAGAAGGGCCCAATCATCATGACGGTCAAAGAGTTTTAGTGGACGTTCAGGATATGGGCATGACTGCTTGCGACGAGAAACGATTCCCGTGCAATCTCGATGTCGCATTTGCCGGCAATGGCATTGAGGCAGTTTCTGCGCGCCTCTTCATATTCTGGTCCATGTTCCTCGGGCCAGCGGTACATCAGCATGTCAAGCGCCACCAGCGGGCTGTAAATCTCCACGGCGACGCAAAGCGGCAGGTGGATCGCCACCGGCTTCATCCACGAGGCGTGGTGACACGGCTCCGTTCTGTTGATCAGCATGTCATTCTCCTCCCTGTTTCACGCGCCTTCATGGCCGTGTTTGCTCCCATGCGCGAAATGCCTGCCTCACGAAATGGTTCCCGATCACCTAAAATGTGATCGGTCAGGGGGTTCCAATTTTCCAAGATGAATGGAAGATGAACAAATAGATGAACCGGAGATGAACAAACTCCACGCTCATGCGTTGGTATGTCCATAAGAAGGAGAACGCATATGTTCAATTTGTCAGGCATTCAGGAAAGCTTTTTCGGAGACCGCATGGCTGGCGTATGCCAGGCGATCACCTCGGCGCTGGCCTTTGAATCGGGTCTCGAAAAGTCGCGTATTTCCGCGACTGTCGAAAATGACGTGATCTATCTGGAAGGCACGGCCGATTCGGTCGAGGCGATCGATATCGCCATCAATCTTGCCGCTTCCATCTCCAATTGCCGGATTTTGAGCCATATCGAGCCGGTTTACTGATTATTGTGCCAGCCGGGCGAGAGGTCGTCCGGCTCATTCAGACACAATAACGCGGCAATGTTATTTCCGGTTGCCGACCTGCGCACTGCGGACCATGTCGCCAGGCTTGATGCCATAACGTTTTGCGGCGCCGCCATTCAGCTCAAGCACAAATTTTACGGGTCCGCGGGAGCTGATGATCGCTTCCGAATGCGGAACCGCGTTTTCATGGATATGGGTGATTCGGCCATCACCAGCGATGAACAGCATATCGAGCGGGATGAGGGTGTTGCGCATCCACATGGCCACGGCGCGTGTCTCGCCGAAATCGAACAGCATGCCGTTTTCAGGAGGCATGGATTTGCGGAACATCAGGCCCTGCGAGCGCTGGGCGTCGTCCAGCGCCAGTTCGGCTACAAAGTCCTGGGTTTTGCCGGAGGCGGTTTCAATGGTCAGCGGCTCGGACGTGAATGTCTGACGTTCCTGAGACTGGACGGTGCTGGCAAGCGTGAAAAAAAGAAGCGCCGTAACGGCGCTTTTCACCATGAGACGCAGGCCGGACATCAATGCGACATCCCGATGGAAACCGGGTTATCGGGATGGATCTCCGCCGCCATCAAGCCCTTGTCGCCATCGCCGTAACGCACCAGCACCACCTGGCCGGGGCGCAGTTCCGTCAGGCCGAAACGGCGCAGCGTTTCCATATGCACGAAAATATCTTCCGTTCCTTCGCCACGCGTCAGGAAGCCGAAACCCTTGGTGCGGTTGAACCACTTGACGATGGCGCGCTCAAGTCCGCTGGACGGCGTGACTTGCACATGGGTGCGTACCGGCGGCAGCTGCGAGGGGTGAACCGCGGTCGACTGATCCATGGACAGGATGCGGAAAACCTGAAAACCGCGGTCGCGCCGCTGGATCAGGGCGACGATACGCGTGCCTTCGAGGATGGTCTGGTAGCCGTCGCGGCGCAGGCACGAGACGTGCAGCAGCACATCCTGCGCGCCGTTATCGGGCACGATGAAGCCGAAACCCTTGGCGACGTCGAACCATTTCACGACGCCGGTGATTTCGGTCAGGTCCACGGCATCGCCCGAAAGGTCCTCGACATCGACTATCGTTTTCGATGACATCCTATCAGCCATATCCTGCCAACCCCTCGATTACGCGCCATACACCGGTCAACTGATTCCTGTGCGCCAGATTAACATCTTGGTAACGGTTTCACGCAAGCCCTAGTTTTTGATTTACGCACCTGCTTTTATGTCGCCGTCCTTGTCCGGGGCTTGCCATCGTGCGTTTAACGGCTTCGGACCCGTGTAATGGAGAGGAATAAAATGCGGTATCTGCACACGATGGTTCGCGTCAAAGACCTTGGCGAATCACTTACATTCTACGTCGACCTCCTAGGTCTTACGGAAATACGCCGAATCGAGAACGAAAAAGGCCGATTCACGCTGGTGTTTCTTGCTGCGCGTGACGACATTGCTGCAGCGAAGGAAAACAAGGCGCCGTGTCTGGAACTGACCTATAACTGGGATACCGAGAATTACACCGGCGGCCGCAATTTCGGCCATCTCGCTTATGAGGTCGACAATATCTACGACTTCTGCGCGCGCCTTCAGCAGAACGGCATCGTCATCAACCGGCCGCCGCGTGACGGGCACATGGCTTTCGTTCGCTCGCCTGACGGTATTTCCTTCGAAATTCTGCAGAAAGGCGAAAGCCTCGCACCAGCCGAACCGTGGATATCTATGCAGAATACCGGTTCCTGGTAGGGTTTTTTGAGCGAATACGGGCGGTTTTTCGCGCACTTGCCTTGTCCCGAGGGGATGAGGCATAGTCCGCGAATCAAAAACGGCCTGTTCCGTTTCGGGGAAGCGCACGATTCCGTTGCCGTGCTGCTGGTGAAAATGCGTAAGATACGGAGGCCATCCATGAAAACTGCAGAGAATGCGAAAGGGCGCCTTTCCTGTCAGCGTTTTGTCGTTGCAGTTTCGCTGCTCGGGCTTTCCGGTTGCGTTTCGGCGGTGACGGATGACGAGATGGCCGCCACGGCGAAGAAGCCGGAAATCGCCGCACAGCACAAGCAGCAGACGGCCGCAGCAGCAGTTGCTGCGCCGGCGGCCGGCACGCAGCCGGGGCATTATGTGGATCCCGCCGTCGCATCGGCGGCCGGTGCCGGCAACGTTCCGGCCCAACAGGCACCCGGTGGCCCCGCACAGGGTTATGGTGGTGCCGCCGATATCGGCGGACTGGCGACGCAGCCGACGGCGATTTCCGCCGGGACGTCCAGCATCTATTCCACCGCAAACGCGGTGACCCATCCCGGTTCCGCAGCGGCTCAGGGCGCGACCGCAGCCCAGGGCGGTTCCGCCCAGAAAATCATTCCCGCCGTCAGCAGCGTCTATTCCGCGCCGGTGCAGCCGACGCAGCCGCAGCCTGTTGCTGCGCCAGTCCCTGTTCCGGTAGCCGCTCAGGTGCCGCCGGAACAGCATAGCGAAAATCGTCAGCCCGCCGCCGTGCCGGTGCCGCAGCCGGAACGGCTCGCGGCTGCGCAGCCGGCGGCCAATGCCGGAGCGACGGGTGAGGGGCAGGAGAGCCAGGGCAAGAGCCTGACGCTTGCGGCGTTTTTCGCAGGTGCTGCCAAGAAGCGTCTGCCGAAGATGATCGAAAGCGGCACGGCGGGCAACACTGAGGTTGCCGCATTATCCGGAGCCGGTGATGGGTCGATGGGCATTGCGCTTTCCGGCCGCTCGATGATGTCCGAGGAATTCGACGACGCCCATCTCGATGAAGAGGATGACCAGCCGACAGGCCTGATGAAGCTCGCCTCACTTTCGGGCCTCACACGCGTCGCCCCGAACGGGCTTTTCCTGCAGACGGACCATGTCGAAGTCGGCTGTTTCAAGCCGGAACTGGTGCGGATGATCAAGGATGTGGAGCGTCACTATAACAGCCCGGCGATCGTCACCTCCGGTTATCGTCCGCCGAAGGGAATTAGGCAGGGTTCCAAGCACTATACCTGCGATGCCGCTGACATCCAGATCAAGGGTGTCTCCAAATGGGAACTCGCCACCTATCTGCGTTCCCTGCCGGATCGTGGCGGCGTGGGCACCTATTGCCACACCGAGTCAGTGCATATGGATACCGGCGAAGCGCGGGACTGGAACTGGCGCTGCCGCCGAACTGCTCCGCGCAAATAATCCCGCTCGTTTTTTCGGCAATACGGCCTTCGGCGCATCTCCCGATAAGACTGGAGATCGCAGCCGCATGGACGGATGGCCCGGCTTGCTGTAGGAGGCGGTTCACTATGTCCCGCTTATGGTGCCTTGCGAATGCAGCCGATCTCCACCTTCCCGATCTATATCATTTCGATTGCCCGCGCGCGGGCGCGGCTGGAGAAAATGCTGGAAGGCGCCTCCGGCCTCGGTCTCGACCTGCGGCCGGTGGAAGGGGTAGACGGCAAGACTATTTCCCCTGCCGACTGGCGGGATTTCGACCGGCGCGGCTTCGAGCTGCGCAATGGCCGCCACGCCCTGCCGGGAGAATATGGCTGTTACGCCAGCCATATCAAAGCGCTTGAAATCTTCCTGAAGACCGATGCGCCCGTCGCCGTGATCGTCGAAGATGACGTCGCCTTCACGCCGGATTTCTCGGAGCGGGTCAAGGCCATGGTTGCGGTGATGCCTGACGATGCCATCATAAAACTGACCAACCACCGTCGAAAGGGCTTCAAGGGCCGCAAAACCAGTGCTCTTGGCGATGCGTTCGGCCGATGCATCTACGGCCCGCAGGGCTCATCTGCCTGCTACATCATTTCCCGCAGGGCCGCCGAGCGTTTCCTCAAGACGGCACGAAGGATGACGCTGCCCTTCGACCGGGCTCTCGAATGCGGCTGGGGTTATGGCACCAAGGTTTACATCACCGATAAGGATTTCCTGTCATTCGGCGACCCGGATACGCTGGTTGGCACCCGCGACGAATATAGGGGCAGCAAGTTTGCCCGTTTCAGTCGGGTTCCCGCCTATCTTTCCAGCTTTTACGACAATATCGCGCGGTACATCTACGCCTATCGATAGGGATGGTCATCCAGAGGGCGGCAGGTCGTGACGTGATGGTGATATTACGAGCCACCCGCGTCAAAATGCCTGATGTTGGGTGAGGGAGTTTTGAGGTAATTATCTGTTACCACAGGGTGTTAAATCAAAGTCTGGAAGTGTCCAAAATGTGGGATTTTTTCCCTTTAGTCTTCTTGCCGTTCAAGCTTATCGTGTTAGGCGTTGGCATGTTTTTCTCCATCAAGTGGCATCACGATCAAGCTAAAAACAAGTAGAACATGGGCGGACCTTGAGGCCCGTCAATCAGGGACTCCGTTATCGGGCGATACTCAACATTTTGGATCGCAATGCTACCGCGCTCGTTTCTCATCGTGCTGATGGTTTTTGGACTTACCGCCGTGTCAGCGCCGGCGGCGGACACTGATGCGGTGGGCGCTTTCCACCACGCCGTTCAGGTGGGTGATGTCCAAACCGTTCGAACCATGATTGCGGCTGACCCCGGTTTGGCCACGTCAAGGGACAAGTTCGGTTTCCAGCCGATCCATCTCCTCGACATGTATCCCGAAGAGGAGGTGCTCGACCTTCTGCTTAAAAATGGTGCCGACATCAACGCAGCGAACGACGAAGGCGTGACCATTCTCCATATCATCACCGATCCAGACACCGTCTCCCTGCTTGTAAAGCGCGGCGCCAATATCGAGGCCCGCGATGAGAGGGGATGGACGCCATTGATCATGCAGGCGAATAATCAGCAGAATGGTCCTGATGTGGTGGCTGCGCTTCTTGCCCAAGGGGCAGACCCCAATGCCGAGGGCTCGGCGGGTGAAACCGCTCTCTCTTTTGCAAAACAGACTGGCGACGCGGCTCTTATCCGTATGCTGATCGCAAGTGGTGCAAAGAAGTAGCGGTGGCCGTTTAGAGAGTGTCCTGTGTCGCCGCTACAGGGAAGCGGGGATATGCGAATGTCAGTCACAGCAATGTCCACAGCGCTGGCGGGAACATTCGATGCGGCACATATGTGAGGATGATCTTACCGGCGTGAACAGTATTTTCAACGGTAAGTGCTTGTTTCCGTTGGTGAGAGCGCAGGGATTCGAACCCTGGACCTACTGATTAAAAGTCAGTTGCTCTACCGGCTGAGCTACGCTCTCCCGCGGCGGGCTTGGCTGCCCTTCGGAAGTGCGCGGAACATAGGTAGAGCGATCCGTTCGGTCAACCCAAAAAAAGCGGTTTCGACACTCAATACGGTTTTTTTTGTCGCACCCCCGAAAAGGTGATTGGAGAGAGGGGGCGGCTGGGGATAAAACCGGCTTCAGGCGTGTCGCGCAAACGGATGAAATCGTTTTGCAGCAATGACATGCACGAAAATGAAGCGTGAAGTGCCGGCGAATAGTGAGAATCGCGGGGCTTTGCGGGATGCGGAGTTCTTTCTTGTCGATTGCCGATATTTCCCTGTTCAGTGCGCTTCTGGCCGGCGCTCTTTCATTTCTCTCGCCCTGCGTGCTGCCGCTGGTGCCACCTTATCTCTGTTATATGGCGGGTGTGTCGGTCGAGCAGTTCAGGACGGAAGAGACCGCGCCGCGGCCGGAGGTTCGCAGGGCAGTGCTGTTTTCGGCCTTCTGCTTCACGCTCGGTTTCGCCACCGTGTTTGTGGCGCTGGGGGCAGGTGCCTCGACGATCGGTACGCTGCTGCGCCAGAATCTCGATATTCTCGCCAAGATCGGCGGTTTCATCATTATCCTAATGGGCCTGAATTTCCTCGGTGTTTTCCGCATCGGCCTGTTTTCGCGCGAGGCGCGGTTTCAGGGGGCGGGCAAGCCCGCCACGCTGTCCGGGGCCTATGTCATGGGTCTTGCCTTTGCCTTTGGCTGGACGCCCTGCATCGGCCCGGTTCTGGGAGCTATCCTCGGGGTTGCTGCTTCGCGGGATACGGTCGGCGATGGCGCGATGCTGCTTGCGGTCTATTCGCTTGGCCTTGCGGTGCCGTTCTGGATCGCCGCGGCGTTTTCCGGGTCGTTCATGCGTTTCCTCGTCCGCTTCCGCCGCCATCTCGGTCTTGTGGAAAAGCTGCTCGGCGTGCTGCTGGTGCTCACCGGTCTCGCTTTCATGTCCGGTTTCATCACCAATGTCGCGATCTGGTTCCAGGAGACCTTTCCGATCCTGATGCAAATCGGCTAAGCCTCTCGCGGATGTGAGGGAACGACTGTGGCTGATATCATTGGATTGCTGTTGCCGTTTTTTGGCCTGATCTTCATCGGCTACGGTGCAGCGCGCATAACAAAACAGCCGGTCGAAGCGATGGGCTGGCTGAACACCTTCATCATCTATGCGGCGCTGCCGGCGCTGTTTTTCAAGCTTGTCTCCAAGACGCCGGTGGAAGAACTGGCGCGGATGGATTTTGTCGCCGCCAGCCTTGCCTGCACCTATGGCATTTTTCTGCTGGTGTTTCTGATCGGCCGTTTCGTGCGCGGGAACAGCCTCGCCGAAACCACGATCCAGAGTTTCGCGGCAAGTTACGGCAATATCGGTTACATGGGGCCGGGGCTTGCGCTTCTGGCGCTTGGCGAAAAGGCGGCGGTGCCGGTGGCGCTGATCGTCTGCCTTGAAAACGCCGCGCATTTCATCGTCGCACCGGCGATGATGGCGGTGGCGGGCGGCGACACGCGCTCGGCTGGAAGGCTCGCGCTGGATGTGGCGCGCAAGGTCATCACCCATCCGTTCATCGTGTCGGTCATCGCCGGATTTCTCGCCGCTTCGCTGTCATGGCAGCCGCCGGAGGCGGTGCAGCGGCTGGTGGATTATCTGGCGCAATCTGCAGCACCCTGCGCGCTGTTTGCCATGGGCGTGACGCTGGCGTTGAGGCCCATGAAACGGGTGCCGATGGAGATCAGCTATATCGTTCCGGCGAAGCTGATCTTGCATCCGCTTGCCGCCTATCTGGTCCTGTCGTCGCTCGGGCGGTTCGAGCCAGTGTGGATTTATTCCGCGGTGCTGCTGGCGGCGCTGCCGACCGCGACGAATGTCTTCGTCATCGGCCAGCAATACCATGTTTGGCAGGAGCGGGCGTCAGCCACGATCCTGATTTCGACGGTGCTGTCGGTCTTTACGCTGACGGGCGTGGTGTATTTCATCCAGCCTTTTTAAAGCTGCCGAACAGCAGCGAGGGCAGGGCCTTCAGCCCACGACCCGGCTCGATGCCTTCGCGCATGACCATGCTTCTGAGCGTGCCGATGCCGGAGAGCACATGCAGGCCGGCCGCGCGCGCCATCTGGATGGGCAGGAAATCCGAAAGAAGCGAGCGGTTCAGGAGATCGACGCTCAGCGTGCGGCTATAGACATCCGCGCGTCGCTTGCGATCGAAGCTGCTGCCGGCGTCCGCCGCAATCGGCCGGTCGGAGACGGCACCGAGCAGTTCGGTCAGGGCAATGATGTCGCGTAGGCTGAGGTTCAGGCCCTGTGCGCCGATGGGCGGAAAACCATGTGCGGCCTCGCCGATCAGGGCGACGCGGCCCTTGCCGAAACGATGCGCGGTCATGGAAGAGAGAGGCCATGCCTGCACGCTGTCCTCCACGGAGACGGCGCCGAGCATGGATTGCATGCGCTCCTCGACCTTCAGGCTCAGCGCCTCCAACGGCAAGGCCGTCAGTTCCTTTGCTTGCTCCGGTGTGACGACCCAGACGAGGCTGGAGCGATCACCGGGCAGGGGGACCTGGGTGAAAGGTCCGGTGGGTGTGTGGAATTCCGTCGAGACATTGCCATGCGGGCGGCTGTGGGAAAAATTCAAAACCACGGCGGTCTGCGGATAGGACCAGGATTTGGCGCCGATGCCGGCCGCTTCCCGCACCATCGACTTCCTGCCGTCGGCGCCGATCAGGAAATCGGCGGAAAGCACTTCACCATCCGCAATCGTGACCGAGATCCGGTCATTGCCGATGTCGATCGTCTCGGCTGTCGTGTCCAGGCGGGTAATATTGTGTTCCTGCTCCACTGCTTGCCCGAGAACGCCGAGCAGCGCCTCGTTCGGAATATTCCAGCCAAACGCATCGAGGCCGATTTCGGAGGAGCGAAACTGCACGGTCGGCGCCCGCAGCAGGCGGTCGGTGCCGTCGATGATCTGCATGGTAGAAAGGCGTGCGGCGGAAGGTGCTACGCGTGACCAGAGGCCGAGACGGTCCATGAAACGGATGGACTGGTCCATCAACGCCGTGGTCCGTTGATCCTTCTTTTCGCTTGAAGGTGCGATGAGCGCCACATGGCGGCCGGCCCGCGCCAGTGCGATGGCCGCGATCTGGCCCGCAAGTCCCGCGCCTGTTATGGCGATATCGAAGTGTCTCATGGTCGTATTCCATTGTTATTTCCAAAACATCATAGAGGCTTTGGGCGGGTAAATCCACTTTCGCGCCGGAACATCCGCACACAAACATTCGTTGGTTGCGACGCTATATTAGTCTTAGGATAAGCGGATTGAGCCGGTTGCAAAGCGTGGTGAATGGCCGCATACCGGAATGAACAGGGCGGATGAAAAAACGGGGCGCAGGCGCTGACCATGAAAGTTTTCAACTACAAGCGTGTTCCCTATGCGGAAATCCGCGCCTTTTCCGTTCATATGCTCACGGCATCCGGTTCGTTTCTGGCATTTCTCGGCGTCGTCGCGGCTGCCGAACACCGTTTTGTCGACATGTTCTGGTGGCTGGGGCTTGCGCTTCTGGTGGATGGCATCGACGGACCTATCGCCCGCAAGGTGCGGGTGAAGGAAGTGCTGCCCAACTGGTCCGGCGACACGCTCGACAATATCATCGACTACGTTACCTATGTGCTGTTGCCTGCCTTTGCGCTTTACCAGAGCGGCATGATCGGCGAGCCGCTGTCCTTCGTGGCGGCCGGCATGATCGTGGTCTCGAGTGCAATCTATTATGCCGATATGGGTATGAAGACGGATGAATATTTCTTCTCCGGCTTCCCGGTGGTGTGGAACATGGTGGTTTTCACGCTGTTCGTCATGGATGCGAGCGCAACCACGGCCATGACCGTCGTCACCGTCTCGGTGTTCCTGACGTTCCTACCGATCAACTTCCTGCATCCGGTGCGGGTGAAGCGGTTGCGGCCGCTTAATCTCCTCGTCGTCGCCATCTGGTGTGCGCTTGGCGGTTATGCGCTGCTGATGCATTTCGAAACGCCGACATGGGCGGTGATCGCCTTCGTGGCGAGCGGCATCTATCTTTATTGCATCGGTGGAATATTGCAGTTCTTCCCCTCGCTGGGTGCGAAATAAGAAAAAAGGTAAAGCCGTTTATTGCTTGTGCAAATTGCATTTAAGCAGTTTCTTTTTCTGTTGTGCGCAGCAGCAAAACGGTTATCAATAAATCATGGTCCCGCAGCATTGCATACGCATTGCCGCCGGATTGGGAACAATGACCACTGTTGTTGAAATGCTTCGAAGAAAGCGTGGACAGCCGGTGAAAGAGGGGATCAGTGACTGGAAATCTGGTGCCAGAGGCCATGCCTCTCCTGTCGGTTCGCAAGCTGACAAAGCTGTTCGGCAATTTCGCCGCCTGCAACGGCATCGATCTCGATATAGCGCCGGGCGAAATCCATGCGCTTCTGGGTGAGAACGGTGCCGGCAAGTCGACGCTGGTCAAGATGCTGTTCGGCGTCCTTGCGCCGACGGAAGGCGACATCATCTGGCAGGGCCAGCCGGTTTCCGTGGGCTCGCCAAGCGAGGCCCGCAGGCTCGGTATCGGTATGGTGTTCCAGCATTTTTCCTTGTTCGAGGCGCTGACGGTTGCTGAAAACATCGCCCTGTCGCTCGATCCGAAAATTTCACTAAAGGAAATCGCCAGGGAAGCGGAAACGCTGTCGCGGGCCTATGGTCTGCCGCTCGACCCCAATGCGCATGTGGCCGATCTTTCGGTGGGCGAGCGCCAGCGCATCGAGATCGTGCGCGCTTTGTTGCAGAACCCGCGCCTCATCATTCTCGACGAACCGACCTCGGTTTTGACGCCGCAGGAAGCCGACAAGCTGTTCGAGACGCTGGCAAAGCTGAAGGCCGAAGGCCGCTCGGTGCTTTACATCAGCCATCGCCTCGAAGAGGTGCAGCGCATTTGCGACCGCGCCACCGTCCTGCGTCACGGCAAGGTGACGGGGGCGTGTGATCCGCGCAAGGAAACGCCGGCATCGCTGGCGCGGATGATGGTCGGCAGCGATGTCGCCAGCGTCTCGCGCGCAACGGGCGAAGCGCTCGGCGCACCGCAGATCGAGGTCATGGGGCTGTCGGTTGCGCCGCGCACGCCTTTTGCCGTGGCGCTGAAGTCCGTTTCAATGCAGGTCCGCGCCGGCGAGGTGCTGGCGATTGCCGGTGTGGCCGGCAACGGGCAGGGCGAGCTGTTCGATGCGCTTTCGGGCGAATATCCCGTCTATAATAATGATGCCATCCATCTGCGCGGCAAGCCGGTGGGCCGTATCGGCATCAATGGCCGGCGGCTGATGGGCGCCGGTTTCGTGCCGGAAGAGCGGCATGGCCATGCGGCGGTTCCCGGCATGAGCCTTTCCGACAATCTGTTGCTGGCGCGGGCGCGGTCCGACCGTAAGGCGTTTCTAACCGGTGGTTTCCTGCGCATCGTCAGGGGCTCGACCATTAAGGCGGCCGCGCGGCGTATTTCCGAAACCATGGATGTGCGCAAAAGCGGAGCCGATCCGCTGGCCGGATCGCTTTCGGGCGGCAATCTGCAGAAATTCATCGTCGGGCGCGAGCTTGACCGTCAGCCTTCCGTGCTTGTTGTCAACCAGCCGACCTGGGGTGTGGATGCGGGTGCCGCAAGCCGCATCCGCCAGGCGCTGGTCGATCTTGCCAGGGCCGGTTCGGCCGTCATCGTCATCAGTCAGGATCTCGATGAAATCTTCGAGGTCGCCACCAATATCGCAGTCATTTCCGACGGCAAGCTTTCTGAGGCCCATCCGGTGGAAGAGATGACGCTAGAAAAGATCGGCCTTTTGATGGGCGGCATTCACACGTCACATTCGGGAGCCGCCCAGCATGCGCATTGAGCTTGAAAAACGGGCAGGGGTCTCGCGGCTTTTCACCCTGCTTTCGCCGCTTCTGGCACTGGTTTTGACGCTGCTTGTCGGGGCCGTCATGTTCGCCATGCTCGGCAAAAATCCGGCGCACGCGCTTTACGCCTTTTTCGTCGAGCCGCTGCTGGAGGTCTGGTCGCTGCATGAGCTGGCGATCAAGGCTGCGCCGCTGATCCTGATCGGTGTCGGCCTGTCGGTCTGTTATCGCTCCAATAACTGGAATATCGGCGCGGAGGGGCAATTCACCATCGGCGCGATTACCGGCTCAATCATACCGGTCCTTTATCCCGACTGGCATTCGCCGCTCATCCTGCCGCTGATGATGGTGATGGGCGCTGTCGGCGGCGCGCTTTATGCGGGTATTCCCGCGCTGTTGAAGACGAAATTCAACACCAATGAAATTCTCGTCAGCCTGATGCTGGTCTATGTCGCGCAGCTTTTCCTCGACTGGCTGACGCGCGGCATCTGGCGCGATCCCGGCGGCTACAATTTCCCGCAGACCAAGCCCTTCAACGACAGCGCCGTGCTGCCGGAAATGCTGGCCTCGGGCCGGGCGCATTGGGGTTTCGTGTTCGCCATCGTCGCAGCCATCGCCCTGTGGTTCATGATGCGTTACATGCTCAAGGGCTTTGAAGTTACCGTGCTTGGCCAGTCGGCGCGGGCAGGGCGCTTTGCCGGTTTCTCCTCCAGCCGCATGGTGTGGTTTTCGCTGCTGCTATCGGGCGCGCTGGCCGGTCTTGCCGGCATTTCGGAAGCTTCCGGTTCCATCGGCCATCTGCAGCCCAGCATTTCGCCGGGTTATGGTTTCACCGCCATCATCGTCGCCTTTCTCGGCCGCCTCAATCCGCTCGGTATCATCCTTTCCGGGCTGGTACTGGCGCTGACCTATCTGGGCGGTGAGGCGGCGCAGCTCTCCATCGGCGTGTCGGACAAGGTGACGCGGGTGTTTCAGGGGCTGATGCTGTTCTTCGTCCTCTCCTGCGATACGCTAATCTTCTATCGCATCCGGGTGGTCTTTGCCGGCAAGACACATCGTAAAGAAGGAGCGGTATGATGGATATGCTTCAGGCCATTCTTCTCACCGTCATCACCGCTGCCACACCGCTTGTCATCGCGGCGTCGGGCGAACTGGTGACGGAGCGCGCAGGTGTGCTCAATCTCGGCGTCGAGGGCATGATGATCATGGGCGCGGTCTGCGCCTTCGCCGCGACGCATATGACGGGATCTCCCTATCTCGGCATTCTGGCGGGCATTGCTTCCGGCGCGGTGTTTTCGCTGCTGTTCGGTTTCCTGACGCTGACGCTTGTCACCAATCAGGTGGCGACTGGCCTTGCGCTTACCATTCTTGGGCTTGGCGTTTCCGGCATGCTGGGCGAAAGTTTCGTCGGCCTGCCTGGTATCAAGCTGCAGCCGATCGTGTTTCCGGTCTTGTCGGAAATCCCCTTTATCGGGCCGTTGCTCTTCCGGCAGGACCTGATCTTCTACATGTCCATCGCGCTGGTCTTCGGTATCAGCTGGTTCCTGTTCAAGAGCCGCACTGGCCTGAAAATCCGCGCCATCGGCGATAACCACGCCTCGGCCCATGCGCTCGGCATCAATGTCATCCGCACGCGGTATCTGGCGGTCATGTTCGGCGGCGCCTGTGCCGGCCTTGCAGGGGCGCAGCTGTCGCTGGTCTACACTCCACAATGGGTGGAAAACATGTCGGCCGGGCGCGGCTGGATTGCGCTGGCACTCGTCGTCTTCGCTTCCTGGCGTCCATGGCGCCTGCTGGCGGGCGGTTATCTGTTCGGCGCCGTCACCATCGGCCAATTGCATGCGCAGGCCTTCGGCATCGGCGTACCGTCGCAGCTGCTTTCGGCGCTACCTTACCTTGCAACTATTGTCGTGCTTGTGATCATCTCGCATAATCGCCGCACGACCTTGATCAACACACCGGCATCGCTGGGCAAATCCTTCGTGCCGGACAGGTGAAGAAGAATCCTCAAGTCTCCAAACCAACAGGGGTAAAAATGAAAAAACTGGTCATCGCACTTGCCGCGTCCGTCGCGGCGCTCGGAGGCGTTGTTTCCTCCGCTGAAGCCGCCGACGCCAAGAAGGTCTGCTTCATCTACGTCGGCAGCCGCACCGATGGCGGCTGGACGCAGGCGCATGAAATCGGCCGCGAAGAGCTGCAGAAGCATTTCGGCGACAAGATCGAAACGCCGTTCCTCGAAAGCGTTCCGGAAGGCCCGGATGCCGAGCGTGCCATCGAGCGCATGGCCCGTTCCGGCTGCGAACTGGTGTTCACCACCTCCTTCGGCTTCATGGATGCCACCGTGAAGGTTGCCCAGAAGTTCCCCAAGGTGAAGTTCGAACACGCCACCGGCTTCAAGACGGCTGAAAACGTCGCCACCTACAATTCGCGCTTCTATGAAGGCCGTTACATTCAGGGCCAGATCGCCGCGAAAATGTCCAAGAAGGGTGTTGCCGGTTACATCGCCTCATTCCCGATCCCGGAAGTGGTGATGGGTATCGACGCTTTCGTTCTCGGCGCGCAGTCCGTCAACCCGGAGTTCAAGGTCAAGGTCGTCTGGGCCAACACCTGGTTCGACCCCGGCAAGGAAGCCGATGCGGCCAAGGCGCTGATCGACCAGGGCGTCGATATCCTGACGCAGCACACCGACACGACAGCGCCGATGCAGGTTGCGGCCGAACGCGGTATCAAGGCCTTCGGTCAGGCTTCCGACATGATCAAGGCCGGTCCTGAGACCCAGCTGACGGCGATCAAGGACACCTGGGGCGCCTATTACATCAAGCGCACGCAGGCTCTTCTCGACGGCACCTGGAAGTCCGAATCCATCTGGGACGGCCTGAAGGACGGTATCCTGACCATGGCGCCCTACACCAACATGCCTGACGACGTGAAGAAGATGGCCGAGGAAACCGAAGCCAAGATCAAGTCGGGCGAACTGCACCCCTTCACCGGCCCGGTGAAGAAGCAGGACGGTTCGGAATGGCTGAAGACGGGTGAAAAGGCAGAAGACAAGGTTCTGCTCGGCCTCAACTTCTACGTTGCCGGCGTGGACGACAAGCTGCCGCAATAATGCGGATTCTCTTCCATTACTGATGACAGGCCGCACATGAAATTCATGTGCGGCCTTGCTTATTTTTACGCGTTTTACTGTGCGGATGAAGTTTGCCTTTGCTTTTCACGCGACTTGATGTTTTTCACTATAGTCTGACTTGAGATACACACGTCTGGCGCGATTTTTGCGATCGCCAGCCGAACGGAAGGACATGACATTTGCAGCGCGGAATGCTCGATGCAGCGATCGGTTTTCGAAAGCTGCGGACAAATCATGCACAGGTCGTTCACAAGCTCGGTCTCGATATCGTCTCCGGCACCTTCAAGACGGGTGACATTCTGCCGGGTGATGCCGATTTGATGGAACGGCTGAAAGTATCCCGCACGGTACTGCGCGAAGCGATGAAGACGCTGACCGCCAAGGGTATGATTTCGCCCAAGGCGCGTATCGGCACCCGCGTGACGGAGCGCGAAAGCTGGAACATGTTCGATAGCGAAGTGCTGCTGTGGCATTTCGAGGCCGGCGTCAGCGATGAATTTCTGCTGCATCTCTACGATATCCGTCAGGCTTTCGAACCCTATGGCGCGGGACTGGCCGCCGTGAGGGCAAGGGACGCCGATATCGCCAAGCTTGCCGCTTATGCCAACGAGATGGGCAATACGGCCTATTCCAAGGAAAAGCGGGCGCTGGCGGACATGAATTTCCATGTGCTCATCACCGAAATGTCCGGCAACCCGTTCATGCGCACCGTCGGTTCGCTGATAAAGGCGGCGCTTGTGGGCATTTTCCGCATGAGCAACCCGGAGGCCGACCCCCATGAAATTTCCGACGTGTCTGCTTCTCATCTCCGGCTCGTCGAGGCATTTCGCATGCATGACGAGGGGGGCGCGCGCCGCGAAATGGAGAGGCTGATTGAAAACGGCCGCCAGCAGATCCTGCAATTCACCGCCCGCAACCCGCGCAAATAGGCCACAGCCTGCCACCGCCGATCACGTTTGATGAAAATCGCTGCGGAAATTTTGGTTGGGATTTGCATGGTTTCTTAAGCGGGCCGCCGTTATAGCAATGCCGTAAAACATTAGCGATGCGCCTTTCCGCCTGGCCGGGTGGCGTCAAGTCAAACATATGCCCTTGTCCTCTCCAGGTTTGGCGGGTGACAGGTGTTGGAGGTCTCATGGAGCGCAGCTCTCTAGCCGTTATTCTCGCAGCGGGCGACAGCACGCGCATGAAATCGTCGAAATCCAAGGTGCTGCATCCGGTCGCCGGGCGTGCGATGATCACGCATGTGGTGCAGGCGGTGGCTGGATCGGGTGTCGGTACGGTGGCGCTCGTCGTCGGGCGCGATGCCGAAAATGTTGCTGCGGCCGCGAGCCTGCCGGGCCTTGAGGTCGAAGCCTTTCTGCAGACGGAACGCAAGGGCACCGGCCATGCCGTTCTCGCTGCCCGCGCCGCCATCGAGCGTGGTTTTGACGACCTGATCGTCGCTTATGGCGACGTGCCGCTCATCACCTCGGCAACGCTCGACAGGGCGCGGGAGGCGATTGCTGCCGGTGCCGACGTTGCCGTGATCGGTTTTCACACCGAGCGTCCCACGGGTTACGGCCGCTTGCTCGTCAAGGATGGTGAACTCGTGGCTATCCGCGAGGAGAAGGACGCGACCGATGCGGAACGCAAGGTCACCTGGTGCAATAGCGGCCTGATGGCGATCAATGGCCGCAACGCGCTTGATCTGCTTGACCGCATCCGCAATAGCAACGCCAAGGGCGAATATTATCTGACCGACGTGGTCGAGATCGCCCGCTCGCTTGGCCGTCGCGCCGTCGCTATCGATGCTCCAGAGGCTGAGCTGGTTGGCTGCAATAACCGCGCGGAACTGGCTTTCATCGAAAAGCTCTGGCAGGAGCGACGACGTCAGGAGTTGATGGTGGACGGCGTGTCCATGATCGCACCCGAAACGGTATTCCTCTCCTTCGATACAAAGATCGGGCAGGATGCGCTGATCGAACCGAATGTCGTCTTCGGACCTGGCGTCACGATCGAACCGGGTGTTGTCATCCATGCCTTCTCGCATCTTGAAGGCGCTTATGTCGCTGAGGGCGCGACCGTCGGTCCCTATGCGCGGCTGCGTCCGGGTGCGAACCTGCATGCCAATGCCAAGGTCGGCAATTTCTGCGAGGTCAAGAAAGCCGAGATCGGCGAGGGTGCCAAGGTCAATCACCTGACCTATATCGGCGATGCCTTCATCGGCGCCGGCAGCAATATCGGTGCCGGCACCATCACCTGCAATTACGACGGTTACAACAAGGCGGAAACGCGGATCGGTGCGAACAGCTTCGTCGGTTCGAACTCGTCGCTGGTGGCTCCCGTGACGATTGGCGAGGGGGCTTATATCGCTTCCGGCAGCGTGATTACCGATGACGTGCCTGATGATGCTCTGGCTTTCGGGCGTGCGCGCCAGGAAGTGAAGCCGGGCCGGGCGACCGTTGTGCGCGAGCGGGCGAAAGCGCTGAAAGAAGCGAAGAAAAAGTCCTCTTGAAAGACGTTACCAAGCGATACCGAAAGTGACCGGCGGCATAATTGCCGATTTCACGGAAACGGTTAGTAGTTTCGGCGAAGAGATCGCCGTCTGGAGAAATATATGTGCGGAATTGTCGGAATTGTCGGAACCCAGCCCGTTGCTGAACGGCTTGTCGATGCGCTGAAGCGTCTCGAATATCGCGGTTACGATTCGGCTGGTGTCGCCACCATCGACAATGGCGCGATGGATCGCCGCCGGGCGGAAGGCAAGCTATTCAATCTGGAAAAGCTGGTTTCGGAAAAGCCGTTGCCGGGTGTTGTCGGCATTGCGCATACGCGCTGGGCGACCCATGGCGTGCCGAACGAGACCAACGCCCACCCGCATTTCGTCGATGGTGTTGCCGTCGTCCATAACGGCATCATCGAAAACTTTGCCGAATTGCGGGAAGAACTGACCGCCGAGGGTGCGACCTTCACTACCCAGACCGATACCGAGGTGGTGGCGCAGCTTCTGGCGAAATATACCCGTGAGGGTCTCGGCCATCGCGAGGCGATGCTGAAGATGCTGAACCGAGTCACCGGCGCCTATGCACTGGTCGTGATGTTCCAGGATGATCCCGGTACGCTGCTTTCGGCGCGCTCCGGCCCGCCGCTCGCCGTCGGTTATGGCCGAGGGGAAATGTTCCTGGGGTCCGACGCCATCGCGCTGTCGCCCTTCACCAACGAGATCACCTATCTGGTGGATGGCGATTGCGCCATCGTGACCCGGCAGGGTGCCGAGATCATCGATTTCTCCGGCAAGCCGGTGAAGCGCGAGCGGCAGATCTCGCAGGCGACGGCCTATGTGGTCGACAAGGGCAACCATCGCCACTTCATGGAAAAGGAAATCTACGAGCAGCCGGAAGTCATTTCCCACGCGCTCAGCCACTACGTGGATTTCGCCAGCAAGACCGTCAAAGACGCCGACAAAGCGATCGATTTCTCAAAGCTTTCCGGTCTTGCCATCTCCGCCTGCGGCACGGCCTATCTGTCCGGCCTGATCGGCAAATATTGGTTCGAGCGTTATGCGCGCCTGCCGGTGGAAATCGATGTCGCCTCGGAATTCCGTTACCGCGAAATCCCGCTCGTCCCCACGCAGGCGGCGCTGTTTATTTCGCAATCGGGCGAAACCGCCGATACGCTGGCGGCTTTGCGTTATTGCCAGCAGGAGGGGCTGAAGATCGGCGCGGTGGTGAATACGCGGGAATCGACCATGGCGCGCGAATCGGATGCGATCTTTCCGATCCTCGCCGGCCCGGAAATCGGTGTCGCGTCCACCAAGGCCTTCACCTGCCAGCTTGCCGTACTCGCTTCGCTTGCCGTTGCTGCAGCCAAGGCCCGCGGAACGCTGAAACCGGGTGAGGAAAAGCAGCTGGTGCAGCATCTGATCGAGATGCCGCGCATCATGAGCAAGGTGTTGAATGTCATTCAGCCGCAGATCGAGGCGCTGTCGCGTGATCTGTCACGCTTCAAGGATGTGCTTTATCTCGGCCGCGGCACCAGCTTCCCGCTGGCGCTGGAAGGCGCGCTGAAGCTCAAGGAAATTTCCTATATCCACGCCGAAGGTTACGCCGCTGGTGAGCTTAAGCATGGGCCGATCGCGCTCATCGACGAGAACATGCCTGTTATCGTGATTGCGCCGCACGACCGTTTCTTTGAAAAGACGGTGTCGAACATGCAGGAAGTCGCCGCGCGGGGTGGCCGCATCATCTTCATCACCGACGAGAAGGGGGCTGCCGCCTCCAAGCTCGACACCATGGCGACGATCACGCTGCCCAATGTCGACGAGCTGATCGCGCCGATGGTCTTCTCGCTGCCGATCCAGCTGCTCGCCTATCACACCGCCGTCTTCATGGGCACGGATGTGGACCAGCCGCGCAATCTGGCGAAGTCGGTAACGGTGGAATGATCATCCGGCCCGAACAGCAGGGTGACGAGGAAGCGATTGCTCGCGTTACGGAAGATGCCTTCCGTAACGTCGAACACCGCAGCGGGACAGAGCAACTGATTGTCACGCGGCTGCGGGAAGCGGGCGCTTTGACGGTCTCACTGGTTGCGGAAGATAGCGAAGGCATCATCGGCCATGTCGGTTTTTCGCCGGTGACGCTGTCGAGCGGCGAGACCGGCTGGTTCTGCCTCGCGCCGCTCTCCGTCACACCGGAAAGGCAGGGCGAAGGTGTCGGGTCAAAGCTGGCGCGTGAAGGGCTTGCCGCGCTGGAGCGGTTGAGCGCTGCCGGCTGCGTCGTTGTCGGCGATCCCGCCTATTACGGCCGCTTCGGTTTTCGTCCCGTCGAGGGCCTGAGTGCCGAGGGGATTCCTGACGAATATTTCATAGTTCTTCGCTTGCATGGTGGAACTCCATCCGGCATTGTCGGTTTTCATCCGGGTTTCGATAGCGACAACGCTTAATTCCGAACGGTAAATGACCGATATTCCAGTCAAAATCTCATTCGCAGCCCGCCTGCGCAATAGTTTCCTCACCGGTGTTCTGATCCTCGCACCTGTCACCATCACCATGTGGCTGGTGTGGAGCTTCCTGCAATGGGCGGATAGCTGGGTGAAGCCCTATATTCCCGCCCGTTACGATCCCGAGCAATATTTCGATGTGGCGATCCCCGGGTTCGGCCTGCTGATCGCTGTCATCGGCATCACGCTTATCGGCTTTCTCGGCAATAACCTGATCGGCAAATGGATATTCGGTGTTGGCGAATCCGTTCTCAACCGCATGCCGTTGGTGCGGCCGATCTATAAAAGCATCAAGCAGCTGTTTGAATCCGTGCTGAAGGAACATTCGAATTCCTTCAAGAAAGTTGGTCTGATCGAATTTCCGTCATCCGGCACCTGGGCGATGGTTTTCGTTTCTTCGGAAGTCAAGGGCGAGCTTGCCCACCGCTTCAACGAGATGGGCCAGCAGATGGTCGCCGTATTCCTGCCCCCCACACCCGTGCCGACGGCGGGTTTCCTGTTGTTCGTGCCGAAAGACAAGATCGTTATGCTGGACATGACGCCCGAGGATGCGGCGAAACTGTTGATATCGGGCGGCCTGGTGGCACCGGATTTCACACCACCGAAGACGCTCGCGCCGGTTTGAGGATATTCGCGACGTACTGTTTGTTGCTCTGTTCCTCCTTGAGTTTTGAGTGCCCACGGTTGACGACCCAATGTGGTTCACCGATAATCACAGAGAACCACGAAAGGTCGCTATCATGACTGCATTCACGGTGCGCTTGCCGGACGACGTTGCGGACAAGCTTGAACAGCTGGCGGAAAAGCTTGATCGCTCGCGGTCCTATATGGCGGCACGGGCGATTGAGGACTTTGTCGCGCGCGAAGAGTGGCAGCTTGCGGAAATCGAGGCCGGTTTGGCAGAAGCGGATCGCGGGGAATTTGGAACGCAAGACGATCTGGCAAATATTGTCGGAAAATATGTAAAGTCCGCTCGCCCGTCATGAGTGACCGGAGAATTCGCTGGACTGTACGGGCGTTGCAACGGCTCGATGAAATCGGCAGACATATCGAAACGGACAATCCTGCCGCTGCCGCCCGCGTGATTTCCCGTATTGTTTCAGTGGCCGATATGTTGGTAGAGCAACCGTCTATGGGACGGGTCGGGCGCATCAGAGGAACGCGGGAAGCCGTGCTGTCCGACATTTCCTACATCGTTGTCTATCGTGTCGGCCGTGATATTGAAATTCTGACGGTTATTCACACCTCGCGGCGATGGCCATCGGCACTTTAACCAACTATTTCTCAGACGCCTCGATCAATCCTCGTCATCCAGATCATCCACCTCCGTCCCAGTGGTCGTGGCATGGAACACGGGAACGAAAAGCCGCATATAAACCAGCCGCACGCTCCAGCCCTGTTCCAGCGCCTCTGCCCAGGCCTTCTTGCGGCCGGGCTTTTTGAACGCCTTGCCGATCGCCTTTTTCTCGCTTTTCGCAAATGTCTCGGGCTGAAGGACATTCTGCGGAGAGCAGAGTGCGTAGCCCTTGCGGAAGGCGGGTGGCGGGCGGCGTGGGTCGATCATGTTCATGGGCGTTCACTTTCAGCCGGCGTGCAGGAAGCGGATCGCTTCGTCGCGGCGGTGCAGATAGAGCAGGGTGCGCAGGCTTTCGCCGCGCGGGCCCGTCAGTTCGGGATCGCGCTCGATGACATAGGCCGCATCCTTGCGGGCGATTTCCAAGAGGTCGGCATGCGCCTCAAGGCTGGCGATACGAAAGCCCGGCGTGCCTGACTGGCGGGTTCCGAGCAGTTCGCCTTCGCCGCGCAGCTTCAAATCTTCTTCCGCGATCAGGAAGCCGTCCTCGCTGTCACGCAGGATGGAGAGCCGCGCACGACCGTTTTCACTGAGCGGTCCCTTGTAGAGCAGGATACAGGTGGAGGCCTCGCCGCCGCGCCCCACGCGACCGCGCAGCTGGTGCAGCTGGGCAAGGCCGAAACGTTCGGCATGTTCGATGACCATGATTGTCGCGTCGGGCACGTCGACGCCCACTTCCACCACCGTTGTCGCCACCAGCAGCCGGGTTTCGCCGCTCTTGAAGGCGAGCATGGCGGCGTCTTTTTCCGGACCGCCCATGCGGCCATGGATAAGGCCGATATTGGCGCCGAGCATCTGCGATAGAACCGCATGCCGCTCTTCCGCCGACATCAGATCGGATTCTTCCGTTTCCTCTACCAGCGGGCAGATCCAGTAGGCCTTTTTGCCATCCTTCAGCGCCGCGCGCAGCCGCTCGACAATGTCGCCGATGCGCTCGGTTGGAATGGTTACCGTCTGGATGGGTTTGCGGCCGGCCGGTTTTTCGGTGAGCTTGGAGACATCCATGTCACCGAATGCGGCCAGGACCAGCGTGCGCGGAATGGGCGTGGCGGTCATGACCAGCATGTGTGGCGTGATGCCCTTGGCAGTAAGGCGCAGGCGCTGGTGCACGCCGAAACGGTGCTGCTCATCCACCACGGCCAGCACGAGGTTCTTGTAACTCACGCTGTCTTGAAACAGCGCATGCGTGCCGATGACGATCTGCGCTTCGCCTGACGCCACGCGTTCTTCGATCTCGCGGCGCTCCTTACCCTTGGTGCGTCCGGTGAGAACCTCGACGGTGACGCCCGCCGCATTTGCGAGTTTGGAGATGGTGGCATAGTGCTGGCGCGCAAGGATTTCGGTGGGTGCCATCAGCACCGCCTGTCCGCCGGCTTCCACGGCGGTTGCCATGGCCATCAGCGCCACCAGTGTCTTGCCCGCACCGACATCGCCCTGCAGCAACCGCAACATACGGTCTTCGCCGGCCATATCGGTGAGAATATCCTTTACCGCAGCGCTTTGGCTTGCCGTCAGCGAGAAGGGCAGCTGCGACAGGATTTTTGCGGCGATATCACCCTTGGCGCGGATCGGCTGGCCCGCCACCTTGCGCAGCCGTTGGCGCACCAGTGCCAGTGACAGCTGTCCGGCAAGGAATTCGTCATAGGCCAGCCGCCTGCGGGCCGGAGCTTGCGGATCGATATCGGCGCTGTCGCGCGGGTCGTGCAATTCGCGGAAGCTTGAGGCGACATCGCCGAAGCCCTGCCTCGTCTTCAGTGTCTCGTCGATCCATTCGGGAAATACCGGCAGCTTTGAAAGCCCGCCTTCGATTGCCTTGCGCAGCACCTTGGCAGACAGCCCGGCGGTCATGGGATAAACGGCTTCCACCAAAGGCAGGTTTTCCGCCTCTGATAGTTTCACCATGAAATCCGGATGCACCATGGAGGCGCGGCCGTTGAACCAGTCCACCTTGCCGCTGACGAGAACCTCTTCGTCCACTGGCAGGGCCTTGGACAGCCAATCTCCCTTGGCGCGGAAGAAGGTCAGCGCCAGTTCGCCGGTCTCATCATGCAAGAAGACGCGATAGGGCGCGGAACGGTTGCCTGCGGGCGGCGGCTGATGGCGGTCAACGCGTCCCTGAATGGTGACAATGGCGCCGGGTGCGGCGAGCGCGATGCCGGGGCGATTGCGGCGGTCGATGACGTTGGATGGCGCGTGAAACAGGAGATCGATCACGCGGGTATCGTCGGCGCTTTCCCGGCTCAATAGCTTGGCCAGAAGATCGGCGAGCTTCGGCCCCACACCGGCAAGGGTGGAGACGGAGGCAAACAGCGGATCGAGAATGGCCGGGCGCATGGGTCAGCAAAATCGGGGAAGGGGACGCGTTATGCAAGACTTGGGGGCTGACAAAGGCGGGTTATCACCGGCAGATTTTCGTTGCCGTGGCATTATTTCGATAAAAACCGGTTCCCAAGCGTTCGCTTCTTGTTCTATAGGAGGTCGCAGTCAACATCTTGTTGAATAGCCAACCGAAAGGTGAATGCGATGACTGGACTGGTGCGCACGAGTGCCGATCTCGACCCGAGACGCCGGCGGATTCTTTACCGCTGCTGGCACCGGGGCATTCGCGAGATGGATCTGGTGCTCGGGCAATTCGCGGAAGACAATATTGCCGGGCTTTCCGATGATCAGCTCGACGAGCTTGAGATCATCATGGCGGAAGAGGATAACGATCTCGTCCAGATGGTGACGGGGGCGCAGCCTGTGCCGGAAAAATTCCACACGCCGCTGTTCGAGAAAATCGCCTCCTATCGTCCCGATTTCGATCTCGTCACATCAGAAACTCTGAAGGCCTGAAGCATGATAGCCGGATTCGATGCAAAGCTGGTGTCGTCGGCCGATACGCCGCTGACCATCGGAAACGTACCATCAGGCATGGAAGCCCTGCTGCTTGCTGATATGGCGCGGGCAGGCACATCGGTGGCTTATGTGATGTCGGATGGCCAGCGGGTCGCCGATCTCGAACAGATCCTCGGTTTCGTCGCACCTGATATTCCTGTCATGACGCTGCCGGCCTGGGACTGTTTGCCCTATGACCGCGTGTCACCGAGTGCTGACACCTCGGCGCGCCGGCTGGCGGCGCTTTCCGGCCTCATCGCCCACGCGAAAAAGCCGCATCCGGCCATCGTGCTGGTCACCGTCAACGCCATGCTGCAGAAGATGGCGCCGCGTGATATCATTGGGAGCCTCGGCTTTTCGGCGAAGCCCGGCAACCAGATCCGCATGGAAGAGATTGCCGCACGGCTGGAGCGCAACGGTTTCGACCGGGTGGCGACGGTGCGCGAAGTGGGCGAATTTGCCGTGCGCGGCGGTATTCTCGATGTTTTCGTTCCCGGTACGGAAGAGCCGGTGCGGCTCGATTTCTTCGGCGATACGCTGGAGAGCATCCGCACCTTCGATCCGGCCAGCCAGCGCACCATTGCCCAGGCGCGTTCGCTCGACTTGAACCCGATGAGCGAAGTGACGCTGACACCGGATACGATCGGTCGGTTCCGCAAGAACTACCTGTCGCTGTTTGGCGCTGCGACCCGTGACGACGCGCTTTATCAGGCCGTCTCGGAGGGCCGCCGATATGCCGGCATGGAGCATTGGCTACCGCTGTTTTACGAACAGCTGGAAACCGCCTTCGATTATCTGAAGGGTTTCCGTATCGTCACCGATCACACAGCAAGGGAAGCTGCGAAAGAGCGCTCCAAGCTGGTACTTGATTACTACGAGGCGCGCCGGGCTTCCGGTGAAACCAAGGGTTCAACGCAGGGCGCGCCCTACAAGCCGGTATCGCCGGGACAGCTCTACCTCGATGGCAAAAGCTTCGATGCGATGCTTGCCAGCGTCAACGCGGTGCGTTTGACGCCCTTCAATGAACACGATAGCGAAGGCCACCCGGTCGCAACGCTCGATGCGCATGTCGGGCCGCGCTGGGCGCGTCCGCCAACGGAAGGCGAGAGCGAGGAGCGGGTCAATGTTTTCGATCTGGCGGTAAAGCATATTGCGGATCGCCGCGCCAAGGGCTGGAAGGTGCTGATAACAGGCTGGTCGGAAGGTTCGCTCGACCGGCTCTTGCAGGTCCTGAACGAACACGGGCTTGAGAACATCAAGCCGGTGACATCGCTGAAAGAGGTGGAAAAGCTCGGCAAGGGTGAGGCGGCCGCAACGGTTCTGAGCCTCGAAGCCGGGTTTGAAACCGGAACGCTGGCGGTCATCGGCGAGCAGGATATTCTCGGCGACCGCATGGTGCGGCGCTCGAAACGCCGCAAGCGCGGCGCGGATTTCATCTCCGAAGTGGCGGGTCTGGACGAGGGGTCGCTGGTTGTCCACGCCGAACACGGCATCGGCCGTTTCGTCGGCTTGCAGACCATCGAGGCGGCGGGTGCGCCGCGTGCGTGTCTCGAACTGCATTATGCCGACGACGCCAAGCTGTTCCTGCCGGTCGAAAACATCGATCTTCTTTCTCGCTACGGTTCCGATGCGGCGGAAGCGACGCTCGACAAGCTGGGCGGCGGCGCATGGCAGATGCGCAAGGCCAAGCTCAAGAAGCGCCTGCTCGACATGGCAGACGAGCTTATCCGCATTGCGGCAGCGCGTCTGGTGCGCCATGCGCCCGCGCTGGTCGCGCCGGACGGGCTTTATGATGAGTTTGCCGCCCGTTTCCCCTATGACGAGACCGAGGACCAGCTGAACGCCATCGAGGCGGTGCGCGAAGACCTCGGCGCCGGCCGGCCGATGGATCGCCTGATCTGCGGTGACGTTGGTTTCGGCAAGACGGAAGTCGCGCTGCGCGCCGCCTTCCTTGCCGCGATGAACGGTGTGCAGGTGGCTGTCGTGGTGCCGACAACGCTGCTTTCCCGCCAGCATTTCCGCACTTTCTCCGAGCGTTTTCGTGGATTGCCGATCCGGGTGCAGCAGGCTTCGCGCCTCGTCGGGTCCAAGGAGCTGACGCTGACGAAAAAGGAAGTGGCCGATGGCAAGACGGATATCGTCGTCGGCACCCATGCGCTGCTCGGCGCGGGCATCAGCTTTGCCAATCTCGGCCTGCTGATCATCGATGAGGAACAGCATTTCGGTGTGAAGCACAAGGAGCGGCTGAAGGAGCTGAAGAGCGACGTGCATGTGCTGACGCTGTCGGCAACGCCCATTCCGCGCACGCTGCAATTGGCCATGACGGGTGTACGCGAACTGTCGCTCATCACGACGCCGCCGGTGGACCGCATGGCGGTGCGCACCTTCATTTCGCCCTTCGATCCGTTGGTGATCCGCGAAACGCTGATGCGCGAACATTATCGCGGCGGCCAGAGCTTTTATGTCTGCCCGCGGCTTGCCGATCTCGCGGATATCCATGCGTTTCTGCAATCGGATGTGCCGGAGCTGAAGGTGGCGGTGGCGCATGGCCAGATGGCGGCGGGCGAACTTGAAGACATCATGAACGCCTTTTACGACGGCAAATATGATGTGCTGCTGTCGACCACTATCGTCGAATCCGGTCTTGATGTGCCGACCGCCAATACGCTGATCGTGCACCGCGCCGATATGTTCGGTCTCGCACAGCTTTACCAGCTGCGTGGCCGTGTCGGCCGCTCCAAGGTGCGCGCCTTCGCGCTGTTTACCTTGCCGGTCAACAAGGTGCTGACGACGATGGCGGAGCGGCGGCTGAAGGTGCTGCAATCGCTCGATACGCTTGGCGCCGGTTTCCAGCTGGCGAGCCACGATCTCGATATTCGCGGCGCGGGCAATCTGCTCGGTGAGGAACAGTCCGGCCATATCAAGGAAGTCGGCTTCGAGCTTTACCAGCAGATGCTGGAAGAGGCCGTTGCCGAGGTGAAGGGCGACGAAGAGGTACGCGACAGCGGCTGGTCGCCGCAGATATCGGTCGGCACCTCCGTGATGATCCCGGAAGATTATGTGCCGGATCTGCATCTGCGCATGGGCCTTTACCGCCGTCTCGGTGAGCTTGCCGATATCGGCGAGATCGACGGTTTCGGTGCTGAGATGATCGACCGTTTCGGCCCCTTGCCGAAGGAGGTGCAGCATCTCCTCAAGATCGTTTACATCAAGTCGCTCTGCCGCATTGCCAATGTCGAGAAGGTGGATGCCGGGCCGAAGGGTGTCGTCGTGCAGTTCCGCAACAAGGAATTCCCGAACCCGGCGGCGTTGGTCGGTTATATCGGCAAGCAGGGGTCAATGGCGAAAATCCGTCCTGATCACAGCCTGTTCCTGAACCGCGATCTGCCGACGCCGGAAAAACGATTGACGGGTGCGGCGATGATCATGACGCAGCTGGCGGAGCTGGCGCGGTCGTAGATTTGAGCTTTAGGGGTTGCCCATTTGGCAACGTACCGAATGTGGGTGTGGCTTTACCCCCCTCTGCCCTGCCGGGCATCTCCCCCTCAAGGGGGGAGATCGACTCGCGGCGATGTCTCGGCCATCTTGATGTCTGAGGATGGAGTGGTGAAAGCGCGCCTTGCCGATCTCCCCCCTTGAGGGGGAGATGCCCGGCAGGGCAGAGGGGGTAAACCCCACCCACCTTCGGCCGAATATCTAATAGCCGAAAACCCAACCCGCTCCCTTCAGCGAAAATTACCGCGATGTAACGAAACGGACATGTATCGGTAGTCTTCGCGGGCGTAGTCTCAGCTTCATACCCGGTGCGGCGGATCAGTGGATGCCGCCGGGTCATGAAGGAGCAGGACGATGTGGACCAACATCAACAGGTTTGCCACCGCTGGTCTGGTTGCTTTGACAATTGCGGGCACCACAATTGCCACCACCAGCCAGGCGGAAGCGCGCAATAATTTCGGCCGCGGCCTTGCCGCCGGCATTGCCGGCACGATCATCGGCGGAGCTCTTATCGCCGGGGCAAGACATCCCGGTTACGCTTATGGCCCCGCCTATTACGCTCCGGCCTATGCTGCGCCCGTCTACGGTCCGCCGGTGGTTTACCAGCCCGTTTATCCACGCTGCCATGTTGCCTGGAGGCAGAATGCCTGGGGCGACATGTATCGGGTCAGGGTTTGTGATTGATCGAATGCCATGCCGGCGACGCAAATAGGCGTCGCCGGTTCTCATGCATTCTTCAGGCGTCAGCGCACGTCTTCCGGGGTGATGCCGATGGCCACGTTCTGGTCGGTTGCGGCGATGGAGGCGGGCAGCGGCACTTTTCTCTGCTTCTCACGGATCAGCGTCAGCAACCCTGAGCCGACGATCAGGGCGATGCCGAAGAGCATCCATCCGTCGATGCGGTCTCCGAAAATCAGATAACCGAACAAAATGGCCCAAAGCATCTGGCTGTATTGTGTCGGGCCGATCATGGCGGCGGGCGCATATTGGGCGGCATACATGACCAGCACGTTGCCAAGCGCGCCGAGCAGGCCGTATCCCGCCAGCAGCAGCCATTGCTCGCCGCCGGGCATGACAAAGGTCGGCACCATGGCGATGCCGCTGATGGTGAGACAGCCCAGCACGCCGGCCCCATAAAGCGAGACGTTCTTTTCCGACGGGCCCATGGCGCGGAAGATGACGATGCTGAGTGCACCGCTGAAGCCGCCGATGATGGCGCCGAGATGGCCGATGCCCAGTTCACGGAAGCCCGGACGCAGGATGACCAGCACGCCGAGGAAACCGATGATGACCGCCGACCAGCGGCGGATGCCCACCTGTTCCTTCAAAAATACCACCGACATGATGGTGACGAAGGAAGGAAGCAGGAAGATCAGCGCGAAGGCTTCGGCCATGGAAAGATGGGTGAAAGCGGTGACGCTGCCGACGGCACCCGTGCCGGCGGCAAAAAAGCGGATGATCCACAAAGGCCGGTTGGTCGTCTTCACCACATCCACCCAGCGATCATTGCGTTTGCGGATGAAGGGCAGGGCGATGAGGCCGAAAAGGGCGCCGAAGAAGGCCGATTCGATCGGCGAAATCTGGCCTTCTATGAGTTTAACGCTGGCATCGCTCCAGGCGTAGGCAGCGAAGGCGGCAAAGGCGAGCAGAATGCCTTTCAGGGTCTTGTCGGACACGGAAACACCGGCGAAAAATCGAGTTGCTGAAAACCGCCGGTGGTTCGACCGTCAGTTCATCGATCTATGCTCGTCCGCCTTGATTTTTGCAATATCCCGCAATGCAGCAATCAGGACTTCAGGCGTTTGTGCACCGCTTATGGCGTATTTCTGATCGAGGATGAAAAACGGCACGCCGGCGACGCCCATCTGCTGCGCGGCGTCTATTTCTGCAACGACCGTGTCCTTGTCCGCGTCGGAGGCGAGCAGCCGCTCGACCACTTTCGCATCCATGCCAGCCTTCGCGGCGACGTCAGCCAATACGGCGTGATCGCCGATATTGCGGCCTTCCTCGAAATTCGCCTTGAACAGTCCGGTCACGACCTTTTCCTGAATGTCGCGGCCTTCCGAATGGGCCCAGAGCGCCAGGCGATGGGCGTCGAGCGTGTTCGGGCCGATCTTGATCGCATCGAAATCATAGTTGATGCCGACTTCCTTGCCGAGTTGCACCAGCGAGGTATGCGCCTGTTCCAGACGCTCCTTGCCGAGCTTTTCCTCGAGAGCGGCTTTCTGGTCGACGCCTTCAGGCGGATAGTCCGGATTGAGGCGATAGGGCCGCCAGTTCACATCGACGCTGATTTCATCCTGAACCTCGGCAATGGCGAGATCGAGCCTTGCCTTGCCGAGATAACACCAGGGGCAGACCATGTCCGATACGACGTCGACAACGATGCGTTCCATGGCTTCCATTCCTTATATTCGACCGGCGGCGGCGGGTTATTGCGCCCGCGCATCCCACCAGGTCTGTTTCTGATTGCCCGATATCGGTGTCATATCCGGGCGGTCGATATATTTCCAGCGCGCCACCCACTGGGCGCCGATGTAATAGAGCGGAATGATGTAATGGCCGGCCACAAGCAGACGGTCATAAGCGCGCACGGCCGCCTGAAAATCTTCCGTCGAGCGGGCCTGTAACAGCGCCTCTATCATTCGGTCTATATCGGGATTGGCAACACCCGCGTAGTTGAAGCTGCCCTGCGCATTGCGCGAAAGCGAGTTCCAGCGGTTCAGCTGTTCCATGCCCGGCGAAAGCGATGAGGGCAGGGAGCGGATGATCATATCGTAATCAAAGCTGTTCGAGCGGGCCTGATATTGCCCGTCATCCACCGAGCGGATGCCCATGGCGACGCCGATCAGGTTGAGCGAGCGCTGATAGGCAAGCGCGATGCGTTCCTGCGCCGGGTTCTGGGTCATGATCTCGAAGGCGAGCTGACGGCCGTTGGCGTCGGACATCCTGCCATTCTTGATACTGTATCCGGCCTCTTTCAGCTTATCGACGGCCAGTTTCAATACCTTGCGGTCCGCACCGGTGCCATCGGTCGTCGGCATGGCATAGGTGCCCGCCAGCAATTCCCGGGGCATGGTTTTGGCAGCGTCGCCGAGCAACGCAAGTTCGCGCGCATCAGCGGCGTTGCCATAGGCGCCGAGCGGGGAATTCTGCCAATAGCTCTGGGTGCGCTTGAAGGAACCGCCGAGGATGTTCCTGTTCAGCCACTCGAAATCAAGCGCATAGGACAGGCCTTCGCGCACTTTTTCATCGGAGAAGACGGCGCGGCGGGTGTTGAATACGAGACCGAACATGCCCGTCGGCAGGCGCGGCTGGAAGACGTCCTTGACGATATCGCCGCGATGGACGGCCGGGAAATTATACGCCTGTCCCCAATGCGAGGTATCCGAGGTGCCGTTGATGGCGTCACCTTCGGGATAGATGTCGATATCGCCCTTTTTGAAGGCCTCGAACATGGTGGTGACCTGAAGGAAATAGGTCACGCTGATCTCGTCGTAATTGTCGAAGCCGACCTTGCCGGGAATGTCCTTGCCCCAATAATCCGGATTGCGTTCCCAGATGATTCGCTCACCCGGCCGCAGGGTCTTGATTCGGTATGGACCCGAGCCGACAACCGGCCCAAGCCCGGCCTGCTCGAATTTTTCCGGATCGATCGCATGTTTCGGCAGGATCGGCGTGGAGGAGGCGAGAATGAGCGGTGTTTCGCGGTTCGCCTTGTCATTGAAGGTGAAACGCACGCCGCGATCACCGACCTTTTCCATTTTCGCCACGCCGTCCAGACGGCTGTTGAACGGAGGCCGGCCTTTTTCCTTCAGGAGGTTGAAGGTGAAGATCACATCATCAGGTGTCACCGGCTGGCCATCAGACCATTTAGCCCTGGGGTTGATGTTGAACTGGATGAAGCTTCGCTCATCATCCCACTCCACCGTTTCGGCGAGCAGACCATAAAGGCTGAAAGGTTCGTCACTGGAGCGCAGCATCAGCGATTCGTAGAGGAGATTGCCGAATTCCGGGTCCCAGACGCCGCGCGCGGTGGTGCGCATTCCCTTGAGAACGAAGGGATTGAGGCTGTCGAAGGTGCCGACGACGCCATAGGACATGCGGCCGCCCTTCTTCACGTCCGGGTTGACATAAGGGAAGTGGTGGAAGTCTGCGGGAAGCTCCGGCGTGCCATGCATGGAGATGCCGTGCAGCGGTTGCGCCAGGGCGGTCCCGCCGGGAAGCAGGGATGATCCCAAAAGGAACAATGCGGGGAGGAGGGCCGCAAGGTTGCGCATGTCACTATCCTGTCTAACTGTCCGTCCGGTTTGCGTACAACCGGTTTATCGTCATGATTCTGGCAGATATGTAGCATACGGACATCGCATGACCCATGCGAGGGCGGGAAATCTTGGGTCCGCTCAAGAAAAAGTTAAAGAAGTGCTGGATATCGCCGCCATCGGCATGTAACAGGGTGGCCGGAAGAGACGGGTCACGCATTTGCCTCATTTAAACGACAGTTGAACGGGCAGAAGGATACCGCCATCGACGAACAGGGCCTTGATAGGCTCTGTTCTGGCAGACATTCAGGAGACGGAACTCTTATGATGCACAAGGCAAACACATTCACCCGGACGGCTCTGTCCGCTCTGGTCCTCTCTCTGGGCGCGGTTTCCGCTCCGGCCATTTCGCAAGCGCAGGATGCTGCTCCCGCCGCTCAGGGCGCTGGCGCCCCGCCGCTCGGCTGGTTCAAGACCTGCTCCAAGCAGGAAGACAACGATGTCTGCGTCGTGCAGAACGTGGTTCTCGCCCAGAACGGCCAGATGATCACCGCTGTCGGCCTCATCACCGTTGAAGGCAAGGTCAACCGCAAGCTGCTGCAGGTTTCCGTTCCGACCGCGCGTCTCATTCCTCCTGGTGTGATGATGCAGATCGATGGCGGCAAGGGCCAGAAGCTCGATTACGCCGTTTGCCTTCCCGACAAGTGCACGGCCGAAGTTCCGCTGACGGACGCCATGATTGCTTCGCTGAAGAAGGGCAACGAGATCGTCTTCACCTCGATCAACTTCCGCCGCGCGCCGAACCCCATCAAGATTGCGCTTTCCGGTTTCACCGGTGCCTACGACGGTGCTGCCATCACCCAGTCGCAGCTGGCCGAAAGCCAGCGCAGCCTGCAGGAAGGCATGCAGAAGAAGGCTGAAGAGGCCCGCAAGAAGCTGGAAGCCGCTCAGGACGCTGCCAAGGCGCCCAAGCCCTGATCGCTGCAAAGCATCAAGAATGACAAAACCGGTCTGGCGACAGACCGGTTTTTTTATGTCCGTTTCATACCCCTGGGAGGCGGGGAAACGATTGAGGGCGTCAATGCGCCGTCGACATTTTCGGACGCCATTCGCCGTTCGGCGCCTTGTCGAAGATGCGGCCGATATTGGGGTTTCTCAGCGGCGTATCGTTTTCATCGTGCACGAGGTTCTGTTCGGAAACATAGGCGACATATTCCGTCTCCTCGTTTTCGGCCAGAAGATGATAGAAGGGCTGGTCGCGCTCCGGCCTGATTTCCGCGGGGATGGCGTTCCACCATTCCTCGGTATTGGCATATTCCGGGTCCACGTCGATAACCACGCCGCGGAACGGAAACACCTTGTGGCGGACGATCTCGCCAAGCGTGAATTTTGCGTCTCTTTGTTTCATGGCATGAACTTCCTTTCCCAATATTAGTTGGTGTCGGAATGCGAAATATCAAGACCTAGCGGTCCAAGTGCCGGTCTGCCGCAAAGCTCAGCGCTTTCTGCCAATCGGCGCGGTGGCGAGAATGACGCCGCCGGTGACAAGCACGATGCCGATGGCGTGATAGGTTTCGAAGCTCTCCCCAAGGAAAAACGTGGCCATGAGGATCGAGACCGGCGGCATCATGTAAAGCGTGATGCCGGCTGTGGCGGGGCCGAAAACACGCACCGTATGGGTGAAGCAATAAAACGCCAGAAGCGAGGCGAAGAGGATGATACCGCCGATCTTCGCCCAGGCGGCGCCCGTGGCGGGCAGCATGCCGCCCTGCGCGAGTTCCAGCGCGGCCGGCGGCAGAAGCACCAGCGCGCCGGAAAAGGCGATCAGGCCGAAAAGGCTGAAGGATGCCATCTGCCGCGCCGCGGGATCGCGCAGCAGCAGCGAATAGACGGCAAAGGCGATCGCCGCCGTCAAAATCGCGAAATCACCGATGTTGAAATTCATGTGCCGGAGAGCGGAGATATCGCCCTTGAGCACGATGGCCGCGACACCTGCAAAGGCGATGACCATGCCCGCCACTTCAAGCTTGCGGATTGGCCGGCCCTGAAAAATGCGCTGGAACAGGATGATGAACAGTGACGAGGTGGTGTAGATGAGCGTGCCGTTGGCGGCCGTCGTCATGGTGAGGCCCCAATAGACCACGCCGCCGCAGATACCCATGCCGAGAATGCCGAGCACCAGCCAGAGCAGCGTTTTCCGCCGCAGGAAGGCAAGGCAATTGCGCCAGTCGGCGATCATGAAGGGCGCGATGATTAGGGTCGATCCCATCCAGCGGATGAAGGCGGTGATGAAGGGCGAGACCTCGCCGACGACGCCCCGGCCGAAAATGACGTTACTGGAGAAAAAGAGCGGCACCGCCAGAAAGATGAGCCAGTCCATGGGGCGCGTTTGCTGAGAGGCTGGCTTGTTCGACATTCTTAACAATATGGCTGGCTTCACGATATGGCTGGGCTTTAAAAGAAAACGGCGGCTTTCCAGGGAAAACCGCCGGCATGGAAGGAGCGCCCCGAGGGAGCGCTCCGAAGGCCGATCAGGCCGAGTAGTACATGTCGAATTCGACCGGATGCGGGGTCATTTCGAAACGCATGACTTCCTGCATCTTCAGCTCGATGAAGCTATCGATCTGGTCGTCGTCGAACACGCCGCCGGCGGTCAGGAACTTGCGATCCTTGTCGAGGCTTTCCAGCGCTTCACGCAGCGAGCCGCAGACGGTCGGGATCTTCTTCAGTTCCTTGGCGGGAAGGTCGTAAAGGTCCTTGTCCATCGGCTTGCCGGGGTGGATCTTGTTCTTGATGCCGTCAAGGCCGGCCATCAGCATGGCCGCAAAACCGAGATAGGGGTTCTGGGTCGGGTCCGGGAAGCGGACTTCGACGCGCTTTGCCTTCGGGTTGGAGCCGAAGGGAATACGGCACGATGCGGAGCGATTGCGCGCGGAATAGGCGAGCAGAACCGGCGCTTCATAACCCGGCACCAGACGCTTGTAGGAGTTGGTGGTGGGGTTGGTGAAGGCGTTGATTGCCTTGGCGTGCTTGATGATGCCGCCGATGTAGTAGAGGCAATTTTCAGACAGGCCGGCATATTCGTCACCAGCGAAGGTCGGCTTGCCGCCCTTCCAGATCGACTGGTGAACGTGCATGCCCGAACCGTTGTCGCCGAAGATCGGCTTCGGCATGAAGGTTGCCGTCTTGCCATAGGCATTGGCGACCTGGTGCACGACGTACTTGTAGATCTGCATCTTGTCGGCGCTGGAAACCAGCGTGTCGAACTTCACGCCCAGCTCGTGCTGTGCGGCAGCCACTTCGTGGTGGTGCTTTTCAACGACGACGCCCATTTCGGCCAGAACGGTGAGCATTTCGGAACGCATGTCCTGCAGGCTGTCGATCGGCGGAACCGGGAAGTAGCCGCCCTTGACGCGCGGACGGTGGCCGAGGTTGCCGGTCTCGTAGTCGGTGTCGTCGTTGGACGGCAGTTCGGACGAATCGAGCTTGAAGCCGGTGTTGTAGGGGTCTGCCTTGTACTTCACGTCGTCGAAGACGAAGAATTCAGGCTCGGGACCGACGAAGACGGTGTCGCCGATACCGGATGCCTTGAGGTAGGCTTCGGCCTTCTTGGCGGTGCCGCGCGGATCGCGGTTATAGGCTTCGCCCGAGACCGGGTCGAGAATGTCGCAAAGGACGACCAGGGTGGACTGGGCGAAGAACGGGTCGATATGGGCGGTGGCCGGATCGGGCATCAGCACCATGTCGGACTCGTTGATGGCCTTCCAGCCGGCGATCGAGGAGCCGTCGAACATGACGCCATCGGCGAACATGTCTTCGTCCACACAGACAACATCCATGGTGACGTGCTGCAGCTTGCCCTTGGGGTCGGTAAAGCGCAGGTCCACGAACTTGATGTCGTTATCCTTGATCTGCTTCAAGATATCGTTTGCGGTCGTCATTTAAACGTTTTCCTTGAGTGTGATGATGACGAGGTGAAAACCCAAGCCTCCCCGGCTCGGGACGTTCTTGATTATATGGCGTCCACGCCTGTTTCACCGGTACGGATGCGGATGACTTCCTCGATATTGGAAACGAAAATCTTTCCGTCGCCGATACGTCCGGTCTGGGCCGCATTGCGGATCGCCTCGATGACGGCTTCCGCGTTCTCGTCCGCCAATACGACTTCGACTTTCACTTTCGGCAGAAAGTCCACGACGTACTCTGCTCCGCGGTAGAGTTCCGTGTGGCCCTTCTGACGACCAAAGCCTTTTGCTTCCGTGACCGTGATGCCCTGAAGTCCGACTTCCTGAAGGGCTTCCTTCACTTCATCGAGCTTAAAGGGCTTAATGATCGCTTCGATCTTTTTCATGAGAAAATATCTCTCCGCTTCTCCCGTTAAAGCAGGTAATTCCCGCTCTGCCACAAGAATGCACGTATTGTGCCAGATCGGAAGCGGGCGTGAAGAAAAAACTTCGCTCGCTCCGCTTTCTGGCACAAAATGCATTCGGTTTTGGCGGTTTTCCAGCCAATTTCTCTCGGCAACCCGAAAAATCCATCAGCATTTCTGCGAATTCTTATTATTTTAGTTGTTTTGAATATTTGAGAATGCGCAGGCGCGGCAAAGGTCAACTGTTTATATTTTATGCATTTGACTATTATTTGGACTTGAGGATTTGCTTATTTTTGTATCGATTGCCTTTCCGGCGTTTTGAAGGGATGATCGCGGCATGACATCCCTCTCTCAGCTTTCCCTTTTCGACCCTGCGGCGATGGCGCGCATCGACGCTGCGGCCGGGCAATCCGGCATACCGCTTTATGATTTGATGGAGCGGGCGGGGCAGGCAGTCGCCGCTTCTGCGCTACGGCACTATCCACAGGCGCTGCGTTTCGTCGTGCTCTGTGGCGGCGGCAATAATGGTGGTGATGGTTACGTGGCGGCGCGGGCGCTTGTGCAAAGCGGGGCGGCGGTTACGGTTCACCATCTCGGCGATGCCGGCACCCTCAAGGGCGATGCGCGGATGGCATTCGAACGGAGCGGGATCGTGCCGCTGCCGCTTGGCGACTATACGCCTCTCACTGGCGATGTGGTGATCGATGCGGTTTTCGGGGCCGGATTGTCCCGCGATGTGCCCCAGGTGCTTGTCCGGATAATCGAAGCGGTGACCAGCGCCAGGGTGCCGGTGCTCGCCGTCGATCTGCCCTCCGGCCTCTGCGGACGGCGGGGCGCACCTCTCGGCGGGTCGTTCAGGGCCGAGCGGACGGTGACCTTCATGGCGCGCAAGCCCGGCCATCTGCTGGTGCCGGGGCGGGAATTTTGCGGCACGCTCGAGGTATTCGATATCGGCATTCCCTCCCGCATCCTTGCCGATCACGCAGGTTCCGTTGCGGAGAACCATCCGCTTGTCTGGCGCGATGCCTTGCCGGCCAGCGATCTCGAGACTCATAAATTCCGCCGCGGGCATCTCACCGTCTTTTCAGGCCCGGCCCATGCGACCGGGGCAAGCCGCATGACGGCGCTTGCGGCGCTTAAGGCAGGAGCGGGCATCGTCACCGTCGCGGCGCCGAAGCAGGCGCTCGACGTGCTTTCCGTGACGCTGACGGCCGTGATGAATGCGCCGATGGACAATGCCGATGATCTGCGGCTCTGGCTGGACGACCGGCGTCACGGCACCTTCGTTCTCGGCCCAGGGTTCGGTGATCTCGAAAAGGCGCGGCAATTCGTGTCCCTGCTTGGAGACAGAGCGGTCGTGCTGGATGCCGATGCGATCACCGCTTTCAAGGATCATATGGCAACCCTGTTCGAGCGCATCACATCCGGCACGGGCAAATTCGTGCTGACACCGCATGAGGGCGAGTTTGCCCGGCTGTTTCCCGATCTCGCTGCCGACAGGACGCTCAGCAAGATCGAGAAGGCGCAGGTCGCCTCGGCCCGCAGCGGCGCGGCGCTGGTCTATAAGGGTGCGGACACGGTGATTGCTGCGCCTGATGGCCGGGCGCTGGTCAACACCAATGCGCCGGCAAGCCTTGCGACCGCCGGATCGGGTGATGTGCTGGCCGGTATCATCGGCGCGCTGCTCGCACAGGGCGCGCCCGCTTTCGAAGCGGCTGCGGCCGGTGTCTGGCTGCACGGCGAGGCGGGCCACAGGGCAGGTGACGGCATGACGGCGGAAGACCTTGTCCATGCGGTTCGGCCGGTTGGGTGAGTTGGTCTGATTATGTTTGCTGGCTGCTGACAGATTCGGTGGTTTAGCAAAGTTCCATCATCCCCACTCCCGTCACCCCGGACTTGATCCTGGGTCCAGTGCGATCAAGTCCTTGATCGCGAAAGAGTCTTCTCACAGCGCAGACGCGCTGTGGCTGGATGCCGGATCAAGTCCGGCATGACCGAGAAGAGGTTTTTATCCTGAAACAAGTTCCGTCGTGTTTGTAGCCCTTACCGCGCCTTCAATGCGCGGCTTTGCCACCCTGGCTCGCCATTGCCATGCGCGAGGCACTGATCAAAAGCTTGCGTTCGGCGCGTTCCTGCTGTGGCGTGCGATTGTAGATTTCGCGATAACACTTGGAGAAATGCGAGGCAGACACGAAACCGCAGGCAACGGCGACTTCCACCACCGGCATGGCCGACTGCACGAGCAGATGGCGGGCGCGGTCGAGGCGGATTTCAAGGTAATAGCGGGCGGGTGAGCGGCCCATTTCCTGCCGGAAAAGACGTTCCACCTGCCGGCGCGACAGATCGGCGGCGTCGGCTATATCGAGCAGCGACAGCGGTTCGGCGAGATTGCCTTCCATCAGCTCGATGATCGACAGGACCTTGCTGTTTTGCACGCCGAGGCGGGCGCGCAGCGGCAGGCGCTGGCGGTCGTTCGGGCTGCGGACCCGGTCGGTCAATTGCTGTTCGCAGACGCGGTTGACGAGGTTCTCGCCGAAATCCTGGCCGATCAGGCTCAGCATCATGTCCAGCGAGGCCGTACCGCCGGCACAGGTATAGATGTTGCTGTCGACTTCGAAGAGGTCGGCGTAGACTTCCACCTGCGGGAAAGCCTCGGAGAAGCCCGGCAGGTTTTCCCAGTGGATCGCGCAGCGCTTGCCGTTAAGGAGGCCCGCCTGTGCGAGGATATGGGCGGCGGTACAGAGGCTGCCGATGGCGATGCCGCGATTATAGGCTTCGCGCAGCCAGGCATTGACTGACTTGTTGATGTGTTGATCCACATCGATGCCCGAACAGATGATCGCCATTTCCGGGCGGTTTTCGCCGCTGACGTATCGCCGTTCGTCGGCAAGACAGGTATCGACCTCAAGACAGATGCCGCTTGACGACATGACCTTCTGGCCGTCGAGTGAGGAGAGGCGCCATTCATAGGCGGCATAACCCAACATTCGGTTGGCGATGCGAAGCGTTTCAACCGCTGCGGCGAACGGCAGCATGGTAAATTGCGGAATGAGAAAAAAGACGATTGAGCGTTTCTTCTGGGAGTTTCTGCTCATTTGCCCGTGCTCCGTTGCGAATACGCAATTCCTCCCTTGGAATTGGTCTTCTGGATGTCCTGATTACGACATCTTTAACGAAAAATACGCCTCGGAATCGGAGCTGTCAAAAAATAGCTTTTGAAATATGCAAATTTTGCGACAAGCCCTTAAAACGGGCGGTGTGTCGCATGCAAAACAGGCAGGTATATTTGCGCCTTTCGTCATGTAACTCAGGGTCGTCCGTGGTGGCTCGCAACACATTTATTGGTTGCGAGCCATCGGCCGGCCATCATTTGCGGAGGGCGCGTATGCGGGTGGTGTCGGCTGTCGGCCATCCGATATCCTTCAATGTTTCAGGCGGCAGCGCCTCCAGTGCACGCAGCATTCTTTCGCGGCGCCATTCTGCATAACGGGCGGACAAATGGCCGGACAGGCGATCAAGCCAGCCGCTGGGCGACGGGCGGAGTGAAGAGCGGTTCGTCACCGGCAGATAATGTATCATGGTCATGTCTTTGATCCTTTCGTGAACCACGATCCTGTTTATGACTTCGGTATGTGCTCGCCCTTCCCATCAGGCAAGCGAATGAATCTTATGTCATTCATCAATGTCGGGAATGAATTGATGGCCGCGACCGTGGGAGCATTTCAGTCCGTGCCATGGTGTTGCTTCATTTCCCGCGGGGCTCATCCGCCCCGTTTATCAATGTCCCGGATGGTGCGCGCTTGTTGACATTCAATCAAACGAAATGATATCCATCTATAAATCAAAATATTTGAAGGTGCGTGCCATGACCGTGACTTTCCGCCAACCGCTGCCGTTGCTGGATAACGACATATTGAGAACCTTCGTCGCCATTGCCGAAACGGGGAATTTTTCCACCGCCGCGGAAGTCGTGTTCAGAACGCCCTCGGCCGTTTCCATGCAGATCAAGAAGCTCGAAGAGCAGTTGAAGACGACGCTTTTCCTGCGCGATGCCCGCTCGGTCACGTTGACGGCGCATGGCGAGACGCTTCTGACCTATGCGCGGCGCATGATTGCGCTTTCCAATGAGGCGGTGTCACGTTTCGTCATGCCGGAACTCTCCGGCGTCGTGCGGCTCGGCGCGCCCGAGGATATTGGCGAGCGCGGCCTGCTGCCCGGCATTCTCAAGCGTTTTGCCGATGTTTTCCCCGGCATCATGATCGATGTCACCATTGATTCCAGTTCCAATCTCTACAAGCGCATGGACGAGCAGCGGCTTGACCTTGCCCTCGTGAACTGCGCTTCGCACCCGCTGCGGGACACGGGCGAGGTGCTGATGCGCGAACGTCTCGTCTGGGCGGGCGCCAAATGCGGCACGGCCTATCTGCGCGATCCGCTACCGATCTCGATCTGGGAAGAGGGCTGCATCTGGCGCTCGGAGGCGATCGTTTCGCTGGAAAAGCGCGGGCGCAATTTCCGGGTGGCCTATCTCAGCGGCCATACCATGGCACAGCGCGCGGCGATTGCCGCTGATCTCGCCATTGCGCCGCTGCCCCGCTCCTATGTGCAGAATGACATGGTCATTCTGGGCGAAAAGGAAGGGCTGCCGGAGCTTGGCTCTTTCGATATTCGTCTGATCATGGGCGACAAGGCGTCGCGTCCGGTTCTTGCTGTTGCGGAGAGCATCCGCAATGCCTTTGTCGAGGTCGCCAAGGCCGCTTAGGTCAGAGGTCCGCGCGACGGCATCGCCCGTCGCGCCGTGTTGAAGGCGGCTTTCAGCCAGCCATCGAATCTGCTGGCGCCGACCTGCCTGTATCACCGGTCTGCCAGCTTCCGCGGCTGACCAGCCAGTCGGCGGAAGTCTGCAATCCGCCAAAGGGGAAGACGTGGACCTGCTGGATCGGCCCCTGCGGATTGGCCTGCCAGTGCCGTTCGATCGGCCCGACGATGCTGTCAGGCGAATGGCCTCTGGCCAGCGTCGTCAGGGAAAGCGCGTTTTTCTTGAGATAGGCGATGGAATTGCCGACACCGCAGAGTGCTGCATATTTCAGCAGCGTCGTGATCTTGGCCGGGCCGGAAACGCCGATATGCACCGGCAGATCGATGCCTGATGCGGCAAGGCCTTCCGCCCAGGCGATGAAACGGGCGGGATCGAAACCGAACTGGGTGACGATGCGCATTTCGGCATCGCTTCTTTCGGCGAAGTCGCGTTTCAGCTTCAGGGCGGCCATGGCCGTCTCTTCACTGAAATCGGGGCTGCCTTCGGGGTGGCCGGCGATTGCGATCTTTTTGATGCCGTAACGGTCGAAAATGCCCGACGACAGCATGTCCATGCTGGAAGCGAAAGGACCAGCCGGCCTGTCGACGCCACCGCCGACAACCAGAACATCCGTAACATCAGCTTCACCCGCCAGCCGCTTGACCTGCTCCTCAAACTCCACGCGCGAGGGGATGCGGCGCGCTGCAAGATGTGGCACCGGTTCATAACCGAGATCGCGCAGATGTGTGGCGGCATCCACCAGCTTTTCCTGCGAGGCGGCTCCCGTGTCGGTCAGATAGACGCGGACACCCCGAGGAAATATCCCGGCGAGGCTTGCCGGGCCGAGTACCTGCGCGGGCGAGGCTTCGATGGAGGCGGGGATGAGGGAGGTGGCGGAAATATCGGGCAATTTGTGCGTGTTCCTTTTTATTACCATGCACCGTTTTTCTGCCGAAGTCTGTGCCTGTTGCGGCAAGACAGGCTTGCATCTGCGACGAGGCTTGGCTGCAAGTGCCTGCGCGGGGTTTCACCAGATCCGTTTCGTCAGGCCGTTCCACAGCCATGTCCAGATCGGTGGCGGAAAGCGCAGCACCGATTTTCCGGGTGAGGGCGGCTGTGGCGCCAGGCTGCCGGACAGGGCGTCTTCTATGGCGCTGACGGCGATATCCACCGAGGCGGCGGTCAAAAGCAGCGGATAGGTGGCGATGGTGTCGGACGGCGAGGGTTTCAGCCGTTTTTCATAAAGCGTGGCGCCGGTATCCACGCCCTTGTCGACCAGATGCACGGTCGCGCCAAAATTGCCGCGATCCTTTTCCACCAGCGCCCAATAACCGCCCATCTGGCCGCGATAGGCGGGATTGATGCCGGCGTGGAAATTGATGACCGGGCATTGCAGGGCCCGCAGCGTCGCCGGCGTCAACAGGCGGCAGGAAATGGTGAAGATCACCGCCGGTTTCAGCAGATTGGCGGCGTTGTGGCATTCTTCATCGTTCAGCGAGGTGAAGTGCGTGACAGGAAGGCCGTGATGGAGATCGGGAGACAGACCGTGTTCGGCGATGATCTCATGGCTTCTTCGGGCCGTGAAGCGTTTACCGAGGCGGGATGCAACCATCGTCGCTATCTGGCCCGCGGCGGCAAACCAGCCGAGCCGTCGTGCCCGGCGCTTGAGAATGGCCGATTTGTTTTCCGGCTGTTCCATGAAGACGTGGATATCGGCAAAGCGCGCGGCCAACGCGTTGATCATGACGTTAGGGTTCACGCCACCTGCGGTCATCACCAGAAGCCGATTGTTGATGTCAGTCATATCACCCACGGAATTTTCCTAAGCCACGATCCTGGCGCCGAGTTTCCCTCGCGAACTTCAAAACCCTGTTAATTTTCATCGACAGGATTTTTTGAAATGCAGCGGGAACCGTTTTTTCGGACTCACGTTATTGTGACGCATATCACATTGGCGCTTGCCTTTGGACGGCAAGTCATAGGGGAGTAGTTTCACATGATCACACGTATTCTTTCGACCGTTTTCGTGGCTTTGCTGACTGTCGTCACCCTCAGCTCCTGCGGTAACACCATTCGCGGCATGGGCCGGGATACGGCGAACGCCGTTGACGCCACACAGGATGCCGGTCGCAGCGTGGACCGCGCAGCGCGTCGTTAATCAAGGCTCCCCTCCCGGAAAGGCGTTACCCGAAAAGTCGGGTGACGCCTTTTCTTTGACCGAATTTCCCTGCGAATGTTCGCCCGACAAGAATCAAAGGGGCGGGCATGATCGTATCGATGAAGAAACTGGCGCAGTTGCTGCTGCCATTGTTGCTGCCGTTTTCGGCTGAGGCAGGCGCGCAGCCGGATTTCTGCAAGATCATCGACCATGCCGGCGGCCGTTACACCGTGTGCAGTTTCGACCCGGCAAAAAACACCATCCGTATCTATGACCAGGATCATGTCTCCGGGCAGGGATATCGGAACTTTGCCGATCTCTCTTCAGCTTTGTGGCGCCAGCACATGTTCAGCGTCTTCGCCATGAATGGCGGCATGTATCATTCCGACTATTCGCCCGTTGGCCTCTTCGTCGAAAACGGCGTGGAGCGCTCACCGATCAGCACGCGGGGCGGCTGGGGAAATTTCCACCTCCTGCCGAATGGCGTTTTTTATCTGAAAGACAATGCGGCCGGGGTGCTGGACACGGAGGCCTATCTGGCCGCGGACCCGAAACCCGATTTCGCCACCCAGTCCGGGCCGATGCTGGTGATCGACGGCAAGCTGCATCCGCGCTTCCTGCCCGATAGCGACAGTCTGAAACGCCGCAACGGCGTTGGTATCTCTCGCGACGGCGTGGTGCATTTCGCAATTTCGGAAACGACCGTCCGCTTCTATGATTTCGGCACGCTGTTCAGGGATGTGCTGGATGCGCCTAATGCGCTTTATCTCGACGGCACGATATCCAGCGTCGATATTCCCGCAATGAACCGCCGGGACCAGCTGTTTCCCATGGGGCCGATCATCGCCGTCGTCGACAGGGTGCCGGACTAGCCGGAAGGATCAGATCGGCGCTTTGGGATAGGCTTTTTCGAGACCGGCCGATGCCGTCAGCCCCTTGCGGAAGGCGAGATAGGCGGGATGCTGGCTCGCTTTGGCAATTTCCGTGATGCGGATCTGCAGGCGGGCAGGGGCATTGCCGCCCAGCCACTCACCGGCCGTTTCCAGTTTCAGGCTGTTGAGGAAACGGGCGCTTGTCTGCTGGTCGAGATAAAGATTGAGGCCAGTCAGCAGATTTTCATCCTGCAGGGCGTTTTCCATCAACAGCAACACCCACGCCTTGTCTTCGCTTGTCAGCGCGGTGAGTTTCGACGCGACCGTCTCGCGGTCGGGAAAAGAGGATGCCTGCTGCATGGAAAGACTCGCGCCGTTATCATTGCCATCGTCGATAAAGCAGCGCTGGCGGCCTTTCAAGACGCGGTGCTTCAGCGGAAGAAATTCGACTACAACGTGCTGGCAGCAAGGGTTTTCAACAGGGGTTTGTAGGAAAGCTTTAAAAAACGGTTACACTTTAGCCTAAATTGCGGCGAAGCCCCAACCAGTGCCGTTTCGGGCCTTCTGCTAACACCTTGTTTTTTCATGGACCTATGCACGAGACGAATGGCAGCTTGTCGAAAACGCCTTCATTTAGCCGCTTTTTGTATTTGCGTTTGCTTCCGGATTTTAATAAATGCTTGCCTCAACGGGCCGGGTCTTGAAGATCCCCCTGAGAGTGAATAGCTGGAGTAATCATGGAAGAAACCGCTCAGAAATCCTGCTGGGGCGTTACCATTCGCGCACTTGCAGGCTTTGCCGCATTTCTCGCATTGACGTACATTTTTGGCAGCCCATAAGCCTCTCTCCTGAATGACAGGTTTTGAAACAGCACGGTTTTCCTTTGGAAACCGTGCTGTTTTCGTTTCCGGGACGTTCATGTCGCAGCTGCAAAAGCCGGTGACGCTCTTTTGTGGCGATCCGCTCCAGCTTTGGATATGATATGCAGGAATCCATTACGCAGGGTAAGCTTCATGTTTCTTTCGGTCTTCGACGTCTTCAAGATCGGTATCGGTCCTTCCAGTTCCCATACGATGGGGCCGATGACGGCTGCCAACCGTTTTCTGGGGCTGATCCTCAGCGATGAGTGGCCGCGGCCGTCGGGTGCGGCCGTTACGCAGCTGAAGGTCAGCCTGCACGGGTCTCTTGCCTTTACCGGCATCGGCCACGGCACCGGGCGCGCCGTCGTTCTCGGTCTCACCGGCGAGCGGCCGGACCTTGTCGATCCCGATGCGATGGACGCTATCATCGAGGCGGTGGAAAAGGCGGGCACGGTAACGCCGCCCGGCCACCCGTCCTATGTGTTCCGCCCGGCCGAGGATCTGGTCTTCGACAAGAAGAACCCGCTGCCCGGCCATGCCAACGGCATGACCTTTTCCGCCTTCGACAATCAGGGCAGGCTGCTGGTGAAGCGCATCTATTATTCCGTTGGCGGCGGTTTCGTCGTGACCGATACGGAACTGGAGGCGATCAAGCAGCGTGGCAAGACCATCGATAACGGCCCGCGCGTGCCTTATCCTTTCGCGACCGCCCGGGAAATGCTCGATATGGCTGCCCGTTCCGGCCGCACCATCGCCCAGATGAAGCGCGCCAACGAGGAAACGGTGTTGTCTCGCGACGAGCTGAACGAGCGGATCGACCAGATATGGGACGCGATGAACGGCTGCATCGAGCGCGGCCTGAAGGTGGATGGCATCATGCCCGGAGGCCTCAAGGTGCGCCGCCGCGCCCGCTCGATCTATGAGAAACTCAATGAGGAATGGCGCAGCAACCGGCTCAACCCGGTCATGGCGAATGACTGGCTCAGCGTTTACGCCATGGCGGTGAACGAAGAGAATGCCGCCGGTGGCCGCGTCGTTACTGCGCCGACCAATGGTGCGGCGGGCGTCGTTCCGGCCACGGTCAGATATTTCCGGCATTTCCATGAGGATGCGACGGTTGACGACGTGCGTGACTTTCTGCTGACTGCCGCTGCGATCGGCGGCATCATCAAGCACAATGCCTCGATATCGGGCGCGGAAGTGGGCTGTCAGGGCGAAGTCGGATCGGCGGCAGCCATGGCGGCGGCAGGTCTTGCGGCGGTCATGGGTGGTTCGCCCGAACAGGTGGAGAATGCCGCTGAAATCGCGCTTGAACATCACCTCGGCATGACCTGCGATCCGATTGCCGGCCTCGTGCAGGTGCCCTGCATCGAGCGTAACGCGCTCGGCGCCGTCAAGGCGGTAACAGCCGCCTCGCTGGCGCTGAAGGGCGACGGACAACATTTCGTGCCGCTGGATGCCTGTATCGAGACCATGCGCCAGACCGGCAACGACATGAGCGAAAAATACAAGGAAACCTCCACCGGCGGCCTCGCTGTCAACGTTGTGGAGTGCTGAGCGGGCAGGGCGGCAGGCTTCGTCCAGATGCTTGACGCCCGTCGCAAAAAGGCATTGATAGGGGCATGCCTCTACATCTCATTAAACTCTGCGTCGGTGCGGACTCCCTTCAGGATTTGAGGGAGTGGGTGGCGCATCGCTCCCTGACCGCAATTGCCGCTGGCCTTGAGCCACATAGCGTTCACACCACCCGGATGATCCCGAAACGGGTCGAGGAGCTGCTGGAAGGCGGTTCGCTCTATTGGGTCATCAAGGGACAGGTGCAGGCGCGGCAGAAGCTGCTCGATATCCGCTCCTTCAAGGGGGAAGACGGCATTACCCGCTGCGACCTCATTCTCGGCCCCGAGGTGATCGAGACCTCGCCCGCGCCAAAACGGCCGTTTCAGGGCTGGCGCTACCTGAAGGACGACGAGGCGCCACGCGATCTCGGTGGCGGCGGTGGTGGGGAAGACATGCCCCTGGACCTCAGGCGGGAACTGGCCGAGCTTGGTTTGCTCTGACGTTCCATGGATGAAAACGAAATCCTTGTGTCGCCGGCCGAGTCGATGGTGTCCTGAAAGCTATCCTCCGTCATGCTCGGGCCTGTCCCGAGCATCTGCGACGTCTCGATTGAGTTGGACGTGATCAGATCCTCGGGACAGGCCCGAGGATGACGTCGAGTGTCAGGTGTTTATCGGCAAATAAAAAGCCGGCCCCTCGCGGAGCCGGCTTTTTATTTGGGGAGACGGAGACGGTATGCTGTCGGGCTTGCCCCGGCTTACCGGATGCCGCCAACCGCAGCGGTGGCGCGGCCATCCTGAATTTTCACCCAGCGGCCCGGATTGGCCGTGTCCTGGCGCTTCAGGTAGGTATATTCGGTTTCCGACCAGTTCATGACCTTGTTGCGCATGTTGTCGAGAACGAAATCGCCACGGTCTGTGCGGACGGTCAGAACGGCGTGGCCTTCGCCATTCGGCTGCAGAACGACTGTGATCAGCAGGTTGGAGGGGGAGAAGCCCTTGTTCATCAGCATCTTGCGCTTCAGAAGCACGAAGTCTTCGCAATCGCCGACGGTGGTGGGATAGGCCCAGCGCTCTTCAACGCCATAGATTTCCATGTCGGTCATCGGCGTGATCGTGGTGTTGACGGTGTAGTTGACGTCGAGCATCGTCTTCCAGCGCTCTTCGGTCAGCTGCATCGGGCCATTGTCCAGCGAGGTCGGCTGGCATTCGCTCTGATAGGTCTGGCAGAATTCATAGTGGCCGATCGGCGGATTGGCCTTGCCGATCACGCGCATGACCGCGGCCGGCGAAGCGCTTGCCTGATGGGCGAAGGCGCTGACGATGAATGCGATCAGAGTGAATACGAAACGGTTGTTCTTGTTCATTGCTTGTCTCCCCGTGGTGAGGAGACATTCGCAGTTATATTTTGAGCCGACGGAAATTTAGGCGGGGCAATTTGAGCTTAAATTTCAGCAAATTAGCGGCTATTTTGAATTGTATTTGAGTGAGTTTTTACGCGTTTTTGAGCCAAGTTTTATTACAATTTTACGCATTCCCGTCTTAGGCTTTTGGTAGTCATCTAGACCGCTGGATTTAAAGCGGTTTTCCACGCCCCGCGATTTTTTCGGTCGCATGCGGTCGGCTGGCGGGGCCTGGCGAAGATGTGATTTCCCGTTTTGGGATGCGTGTTTCAGGCTGGAACAGTCTGAAAAGGGCGGCGAAAAAACTTCAAAAAAATCGCATTTTTCTTGGAAAAATCTTTGAAAGCCGGTTTTTGTGGCCGCCCGGGGCGGTTATCCAGGCCGATCTGGTGCGCAGCTGGCCCTCATAATCGCGTTTTCCGATCGGCACGCCGCGCATGCGCTGGATGTCGTAGGCAGTCACGGCATGGAAATGGAAGTTCGGCAGCGACTACGAGAGAATGAAGGTTTCCGAGGTGAAGCGGAGCTTTCGCGCGCCGATCTTTGCGTCTTATGCTGCCGCAACGGAAGATATAGCCCAGCACAGCCGGAGATACTCTCAATTATGAGGCCATGGTGAAGGGCACTGCGCGCTGAAAATGCCGCGCACAGGTTCAGGGCGCGAAAACGCGCCGCATCTGTTGGAATGTTCTAGAGGAACTCGATCAGCGCGTCGGGCGATTGTACCCGGTCGAACTCGACCGCGACGCCTTCCATGAAGTGGCGCACGATCTTGCCGCTCATGTTCTTGCCCAGCTGGACGCGGGTGCCGAGAGGCGGCCGGTTTTCGATTTCGATGGCTGCACCCGACAGGGAAAGGTCGATCAGCCGGCAGGCGACGAGTACGCCGTCTTCCAGAACGAGTTGCGCTTTTGCGTTGCGCGGCGTCAGACGGTCGTGGCGGCGGTCTTCCGGCAAGCCGAGCAGCTGGCGTTTGGCGATCCATGCCAGCTGGGCGGCTAGTTTTTCCCGCTTGCGCTCCGGCGCGTTGATGACGATGAGGAAACCCGCCGGGGTCAGGGCCGTCACCGTGCCTTCGATCCGGCCGATATGCTGGAGATAGGCGATGACGCGGTCACCATTGCGGGCCATGCCCGAGCAGGTGAACTGCGCGCGTTCGGCGGTCATCTCGGTCGCGGTGCAATCATATTCCTCATGGTCGGGCAACATCAGGCGGCCGGTGAAGGACACGCGGACGGCGTCGTCGAGGTGGGCTTCCTCAACCGGGCGCAGGATTTGGGCGGTGTTGACCGAACGGGACGAGAACATGAGCAGCGCAATTATAATGAATGATGATGGTGAGTTTCTACATTGCGCGAGTTAACAGACTGTATTCTTTAATCTCTACAATTCTTCTGATCGGTAAAATCGTTACAGCTTTGACCTATTTTTATAAAAATTCTGCGGCAGCGGTAACCCTGCGGCCTGGGCATGCGTGGCGGGACGGGCCGTCAGAAGCGTCCCGCAAATGGCGCGGAGGCGGTTTCCATGTCTGTCTGATATTTTGATGGCGCGATGTCCATGCGCAGCAGGCGGCTGCTTTTCATCGACAGGTAACGGATGGGTGCCGCGAATTCTTGGCGCGGCCGTTCGGGAAGCAGGGCGCCCAGCAGCCGCGGGGCGGCGCCGGCATCCGTGCGCAATGGCAAAAGCAGCATTTCGAATGCCAATGGTGCTGCGCCATAATCGTCTTCCGCTTCGACATCGAAGACAACAGGCAATTGATGTTGCAGGATGCCGCGCGCCACCCGGCAGGGGAAGGTGGCATTTGCCTGATGCCACAGCTCCGAAAACGGCCGGTCGCGCAATTCCCGGCCGAACAGGTCGCAGAGGCGCGTGCCCGCAAGGCGGAAGAGAGGTGTGGCCTCTCCCTTGTCCGTCAGGATGAAAAGGTCGCCAAGATGGGTTTTGAGTTTTGCGGGATTGATATCCTCGCGACGTGGCGCGGGTCTGCTGCCGCGCAATTCATCCCAATAGGCATATAAGTCCAGTCCGGCCATGCTTTTCATAGCATTTCTCCATGTTCGTTTTTGGGACATCATGTCCATCCGAACGTCTGTAATTCTACCTGTAGCGATTTTCGTGCCAACCGGATTTGTTAAGGTTAACAAATGGTTGAGATTGCCTCGCGGTCATGGTCGTGGCATCCGTGCCGCCATGTCGGGGGAATGCTCCCTTCAGCACAATTGATGGCGCCGCCTGCTATTCCACGGGTGCGCCGACAAGCCGGACCGCCCGTGGCCCGGCGCTCGAACCCGTTACGGTTCGGCGTCGCGTGCTACAAGGGCGGGACGGCTTTTTTTTCGTTCGGGCTTCCTATATTGCTCGGGGAACACCAATTTCGACCAAGACAGGGATGGGATCATGTCCTATGAGGACGGCGAACAGCCGCCGGTTTCGGAAACGCCGGAACCGAAAGACGACACGAACAATCCCGTCTTCAACCTGCCAGGGCTGCTCGTCGGCATATTGGCAGCGCTGGTCATAGCTTATGTGGTTCCCGCCTATCTTCTGTCGGAGGAAGGTGAGCGCTGGTTCATCTTCACCTTCGGCTTCATTCCGTTGCGTTATGCTACGCCTTTTTCCCAACAGGGGCTGGAATGGCTCTGGACACCGGTGACTTATTCTTTCCTGCATGGCGGCGTCGAGCATATTCTCTTCAACGGCCTGTGGCTGATGGCCTTCGGCGCGCCGGTTCTGCGCCGGATCGGAACAGTGCGCTTCGTGCTGTTATGGTGCATTTCCGCCGCCGTTTCGGCCTTTGGTCATGCGGCGTTGAACTGGGGTGATGCCACGGTGCTGATCGGTGCCTCCGGCGTCGTTTCGGCGCTAATGGGGGCAGCCTGTCGCTTTGCCTTTCCCGCGCGCGGTGGCTACAGCGCCTCCTTCGGCCATCTGATGCCGCGGCAGAGCATTCTTGCGGCACTTTCCAACCGCACCGTGATGATCTTCACGCTGATGTGGCTGTTCGGCAATGTGCTGATTGCCGTGGGCGTGCCGCTGTTCGGCGATGTCGGCGGGCAGATCGCCTGGGATGCGCATGTCTTCGGCTTTCTGCTGGGTTTCCTGTTCTTCGGCCTTTTCGATCGTCCGTCACGTTAAGCCGATCACGCTCCTTGTCGGCCGCGACGCAAATTTGCTTTTGCGCGTCCCATCCGGGATTGCATTCATGCGGGCCTCAGCGCACCATGGCTGATGATTTGCAACCGCCGGAGGAGGCTGCGGCGTGGTGCGGATTGCCGATAAGAGGAGGAAGAAATGCCAACATTCGTAAAGGATCTTCTCGACCGCAAGGGCCGGGACGTCGTGACTGTCGGTCCGGACGTCAGCATCGGCGAGGCGGCAGGAACGCTGCATACGCACAAGATCGGTTCCGTCGTCGTGACCGATGGCGATGGCGTGGTTCTCGGTATCTTCACGGAACGCGATCTGGTGAAGGCCGTGGCGGGCCAGGGTGCCGCTTCCCTCCTGCAATCCGTGTCGGTGGCCATGACCAAGAACGTCATTCGCTGTCATCACAATTCCACCACCGATGAGCTGATGGAAATCATGACGGGCGGACGCTTCAGGCATGTCCCGGTTGAAGAGAACGGCCGTCTTGCCGGTATCATCTCCATCGGTGACGTGGTGAAGGCGCGGATCGGCGAGATCGAAGCCGAAGCGGAGCATATCAAGGCCTATATTGCCGGGTGAGGTTCTTCTGGCGTCGGCGGTGTACGATTTTAGATGTTTGGTGATAGGCAAGGATTTCTGATCGCGAGGCGTCTCACTTCCCTCATTCCTGTGCTTGTCACAGGAATCTAGTCAGCCCAAGTCCTTGGGCTGAGCGGAGTTCTTCCCGCCACGCAGACGCGCGTCTGCTGGATTCCTGTGACAAGCACAGGAATGGGGGGGGGGCGGGGGTCTCGCGCGCTAGCGCCGGAATGCCTGCTGCATGCGCTCGAGTTCCGGAATACGCGCACGCGTTTCCTGATATCCGCGGTCGATGGCTTCGCTGGCGCGATGGAATTCCGACAGGCCGATATCGTTGATGCGCGGATGCAGCATCAGATCGGGCGGATCGCCGGCCAGGCGCGAGCGCGAAATCCTGTCCTGAATGATGTTGAAGGCCTGTACCATGACGCCCGGCAGGCCGGGACGCGGCGCGGTTTCCGCGGGCGGTATGCCGCCGCCATGTGGTGAGGACGCGTGTTTGACCACGGCGGAACGGCCGAAAAGATCGTAATTGAGGTTTACCGCAACGACCAGCGCCTGCTCATAGGCGCGGCAAACGGAAACGGGCACGGGATTGACAAGCGCGCCGTCAATCAGGGTGCGGCCGTTGCATAACACGGGCTCGAAGATGCCGGGCAGCGCATAGGACGAGCGCAGCGCGGTGACGAGATCGCCCTGGTGGATCCAGACCTCGTGGCCGGTGCGCAGTTCCGTGGCGACGGCGATGAAGGGGTGGTCGAGGTTTTCGACACGCAGGCCTTCCAGATGTTCCTGCATGCGCTTGGTCAGCCGCATACCGCCAAAGAGGCCACCGCCACCGATCGTCAGGTCGAGCAGGCCGGCAATGCGGCGCATCGTCAGCGACCGTGCGAATTCCTCCAGTTCATCGAGCTTGCCGGCGAGATAACAACCGCCCACAAGCGCGCCGATCGAGGTGCCGGCGATCATGCCGATCTTCACGCCCGCTTCGTCCAGCGCCCGCAGCACGCCGATATGGGCCCAGCCGCGCGCCGCACCGCCGCCAAGAGCGAGCGCAATGCGGTGCTTGTCGACGATCTGGGTGACGGGCGGCTCATTGCCGGTGGCTTCGGGATTTCCAGCCGCAAGCTGATTGTGACGATTTCCCCATCCCAACATGACCGCACTCCCTGCCAGTTCCACGAGGCTCCACCCTATCCCCGGAGCCTGCTATATTGGTAGCAAATTGGTGCGGCCGATGGAAGGTGGCCGTTTATGTGTCGGAATAGGTGGTGGCCGGATCGAAATGGCGGGTATCGTCGGTGATTTTCGTCACAGCATCGTCGTTGGAGAGCTCGACAGTGCGGTAAAAGCATGAGCGGCGGCCGGTATGGCAGGTCGCATCATGGCCGGCGACGGAGACCTTCAGCCATACGGCATCCTGATCACAATCGGTGCGGAATTCCTTCACCGTCTGCAGGTTGCCGGAGGTTTCGCCCTTCTTCCAGATCTTGTCGCGGGAGCGGCTGTAATAATGCGCGATGCCGGTCTCGAGCGTCAGCGACAGGGCTTCCGCATTCATGTGCGCTACCATCAGCAATTCGCCATCGCGCGCATCGGTAACCACGGCGGTGACGAGGCCATGGGCATCGAATTTCGGCGAAAAGAGACCTGCGTTTTCGAGCACTTCCTTGTCCGCAGGCGCGGACGGAAAGGGAATGGACATGGCGACCCCGGGGAGAAAAGCGGAAGGTTTCAGAGCGGCGGAGACAATAGAATCAGTCCGCCACTCCAAAATTTGTCTGAGCAGCGGGTTTCAGGAAACCCGCGCTACACTTTCCGGTCCGATGCTTAGCGGTTCCGCACCATGGTCATGAAGCGTACCTGCTCGGCCGGGTCGTTCTTGAACGTGCCGGTGAAGCTGGTGGTCAGCGTCGTGGACCCTTGCTTGTTTACGCCGCGCATGGACATGCACATATGTTCGGCGTCGATCATGACGGCCACGCCACGCGGTTTGAGCGTTTCTTCGATCGATCTTGCGATCTGCGCCGTCATGTTTTCCTGCGTCTGCAGGCGGCGGCCGAAGATTTCGACGACGCGGGCGATCTTCGACAGGCCAAGCACGCGGCCAGCCGGAAGATAGGCGACATGCGCCTTGCCGACGATCGGCACCATATGGTGCTCGCAATGGGAGAAGAACGGGATGTCGCGCACCAGCACTACATCGTCATAACCGCCGACTTCCTCGAAGGTCGTGCCAAGCACGTCCTGAACATTCAGCTCATAACCGGCAAAAAGCTCGCGATAGGCCTTGGCGACGCGCTTGGGCGTATCCAGAAGCCCTTCGCGGGCGGGATTTTCTCCTGCCCAGCGCAGGAGAACGCGCACGGCTTCTTCCGCTTCGGCCTGGCTTGGGCGAGCTTCGGCCACGTCTGGTTTTGCGCCAGCGCCGGGGAAATTCTTCACGATCGCATCCATTCCGTCTCTCCCGATGCGGGTAAAGGCCGCACCTGAATTCGTTTTTCATCGCGAACTCATGTTCGCAGCTGCTGCTATCTGGTTGTTTTACAGCATTTTGGCAAGGCCGATGCTGTTTTTTCGGTATCGGAGCCGTTAATTTGATCACGGCTTGATGTCCAGAAAGCTCGTTAGCATATAATGAGAATGAAGGGCAGGAAAGCTTCACTGCGACGAACGCTGTGTTTGAAAAATCTGACCTGTCCCGTTTTGGGCATTTTGAGCGCGCCGGACACTTTCGATGGATGATATCTACAATAATCGCATTCTTGAATTTGCCGGGAATATTCCACTGACGGGAATTCTCGAGGATGCCGATGCCAGTGCTGAAAAACACTCGCGATTATGCGGCTCTAAACTCAAGGTCTATCTGAAGGTCGAAGACGGCACCGTGACGGCTTTTTCGCATGAAGTCCGTGCATGCGCACTGGGGCAGGCCTCGGCCTCCATCATGGCGCATCACATTGTCGGGGCTTCCACCGGCGAAATCCGGCAGGCGCGGGAAGATATGCTCGCCATGCTGAAACAGGACGGTGAAGGGCCGACGGGCCGTTTTGCGGATATGCGCGTGCTTTTGCCGGTCAGGGATTTCAAGGCGCGTCACGCTTCCACCATGCTGACCTTCGAGGCGGTGGTCGATGCGCTCGACCAGATCGAAGGCCGGCCGGCTCTCAACGTTGCGGGTTAGCCGATGTGCGGCGAACCGGGCTGCCGGCACCAGCAGACAGCGGTGAAAACCGGGCGATCCCGCAACTGGGCGGGCAGCTTCGTCAGGACACCGGGACGGCTTTTCGGCGTCGGCTTTATCAGGCTGTATCAGCTCACGCTGTCGGGCTTCGTTGGCAATTCCTGCCGCCACATCCCCACCTGTTCCGAATATGGCTATGAGGCGATTGCCCGCCACGGGCTGTGGGCCGGCGGCTGGATGACGTTGTTTCGTGTGGCGCGTTGCGGCCCTGGCGGCACCAGCGGGCTGGACCCGGTGCCGGAAGAACTCGATGGCAGCAAACGCTGGTGGATGCCGTGGCGTTACTGGAGCCGACATCGATGAATGACTATGTGGCCCTGCTGCACAGCATCGTGCTTGGCCCCGGCAAGCGGCTCGTCATGGCCGATCTCAGGGCGCTGGCGGAAGAGCTGGGATTTGCAGAATGCAGGACACTTGTCGCGACCGGAAATCTGGTTTTTCGCACTGAGGCGGTACCTGTTCGCGAGATTGAGGACAGGCTGGAGCGTGCCTTTGAGGCCCGTTTCGGCAAACATGTCGATATTCTCGTTCGTTCGGGTAGTGACTGGCTGAAACTGGCGGCGGACAACCCGTTTCCGCACGGCAATCCGCCTGACGTCTGCGTTCGGGTCATGCGGGAGCCGCTGGACGGGAACGTTCTTGGACTATTTGATAAGTCCCGTCAGCGGGAAGAGGTTGCCGTGGTCGGCGGTGACCTGTGGATCGATTTTCAGGGGAAACCGAGCGAGAGCCGGCTGCTGTCGGTCCTGACCACCAAAAGGCTTGGTATCGGCACGACCCGCAACGCCAATACGGTCAATGGTCTCGCGGAAATGCTTCGCTGAACTGCCCTTCACCTTTGACTGCAATGGCAAAAGCCTTTATCAGCCTGCCTGTCCGCTTGTCGCGGGCAAATCATTATTCCAACACCACCCGCATTCGTTGGCGGGACTGGACAGGAGCACGAGACGATGTCTGAAGCCATTTCCCTTACATTTCCCGATGGATCCGTGCGCAGCTACCCCGCCGGCACGACCGGCCGTGAGGTCGCCGAATCCATCTCCAAATCGCTTGCCAAGAAGGCCGTCGCCATTGCGCTTGACGGCACCGTGCGCGATTTGTCCGAGACCATCACCGATGGCAAAATAGAGATCGTCACGCGTGAAGACGGCCGTGCGCTGGAGCTCATCCGCCACGATGCCGCTCACGTCATGGCGGAAGCCGTGCAGGAACTGTGGCCCGGTACGCAGGTGACGATCGGTCCCGTCATCGAGAACGGCTTTTATTACGACTTCGCCAAGAACGAACCCTTCACGCCGGAAGATCTGCCGAAGATCGAAAAGCGGATGAAGGAAATCATTCAGCGCAACAAGCCGTTTACCCGCGAAATCTGGTCGCGCGAAAAGGCCAGGCAAGTTTTCGCCGCCAAGGGCGAGAACTACAAGGTCGAACTCGTGGACGCGATCCCGGAAGGTCAGGACCTGAAGATCTATTATCAGGGCGACTGGTTCGATCTTTGCCGTGGCCCGCATATGGCCTCCACGGGCCAGATCGGCACGGCCTTCAAGCTGATGAAGGTGGCTGGCGCTTACTGGCGTGGTGACAGCAACAATGCGATGCTGTCGCGCATTTACGGCACCGCCTGGGCAACGCAGGAAGAGCTGGACAATTATCTCCATATTCTCGCCGAAGCTGAAAAGCGCGACCATCGCCGCCTCGGCCGTGAAATGGACCTGTTCCATTTCCAGGAAGAAGGTCCGGGCGTCGTGTTTTGGCACGGCAAGGGCTGGCGCATGTTCCAGACGCTGACGGCCTATATGCGCCGCCGGCTCGCCAATACCTATCAGGAAGTCAACGCGCCGCAGGTGCTGGACAAATCGCTGTGGGAAACCTCCGGTCACTGGGGCTGGTATCAGGAAAACATGTTCGCGGTGAAATCCGCCCATGCCTTTACCCATCCCGATGACGAGGAAGCCGATCAGCGTGTGTTTGCGCTCAAGCCGATGAACTGCCCCGGCCACGTGCAGATCTTCAAGCATGGCTTGAAGTCTTACCGCGAAATGCCGGTGCGTCTTGCAGAATTCGGCAACGTGCATCGTTATGAGGCATCGGGTGCGCTGCACGGCCTGATGCGCGTTCGCGGCTTTACGCAGGACGATGCGCATGTCTTCTGCACGGAAGAGCAGATGGCGGCGGAATGCCTGCGCATCAACGATCTGATCCTCTCGGTCTATGAGGATTTCGGCTTCAGCGAAGTCGTCGTCAAACTCTCCACGCGCCCGGAAAAGCGCGTCGGTTCCGACGATCTGTGGGATCGCGCCGAAAGCGTGATGCTGGAGGTTCTTGATACCATCGAGGAACAGTCCGAAGGCCGCATCAAGACCGGTATCCTGCCGGGCGAGGGTGCGTTCTACGGGCCGAAGTTCGAATATACGCTGAAGGACGCCATCGGCCGTGAATGGCAGTGCGGCACGACGCAGGTGGACTTCAACCTGCCGGAACGTTTTGGCGCCTTCTATATCGACCAGAATTCGGAAAAGACGCAGCCGGTGATGATCCATCGCGCCATCTGCGGCTCCATGGAGCGCTTCCTCGGTATCCTGATCGAGAACTTCGCCGGCCATATGCCGCTGTGGTTCGCGCCGCTTCAGGTGGTTGTCGCCACCATCACCTCGGATGCGGATGACTACGGCCGCGAGGTTGCCGAAGCGCTGCGCGAGGCGGGCATGGCGGTGGAAACCGACTTCCGCAACGAGAAGATCAACTACAAGGTCCGCGAACATTCGGTGACCAAGGTTCCGGTCATCATCGTCTGTGGCCGCAAGGAAGCGGAAGAGCGCAGCGTCAACATCCGTCGTCTCGGTTCGCAGAACCAGACGTCGATGTCGCTCGAAGAAGCGATTGCAAGCCTCGTGGACGAGGCGACGCCGCCGGATGTCAAGCGCAAGCTTGCTGCGAAAAAGCAGGTTGCCTGATAACAGTTACGGCCCCTTCGGGGGCCGTTTTGTTTGCGGGCAAAGCTCTCTTCCGTCATGCTCGGGCTTGTCCCGAGCATCTGCAACGTCTCGATTGAATTGGACGTGTTTAGATCCTTGGGACAAGCCCAAGGATGACGTCGCGCGTAAGGCAGAGAGTCACCATCCTCAAGGCCGAGGATGATTTCAAGAGTGGCGAAACCTATTCAAAATCCCCGGTCATGTCTTCCGGCGCCTGGTCCTTCATCAGCACTTCCACATCCGAATCCCGGCCGGACGTGACCTTGAAGTTGCGCTGGTAGACCTTGTCCTTGTTGCGGGCGATGGCGGTATATTCGCCTTCCGCAAGCACCATGGTGGAGAAGGCACTGACGCTTTCATTGACCACGTCGCCGCCGCCGTTCAGCACCGACCAGGCCGTATCGGCAATGGCCTCACCACCCGCTTCGGACACGAGCTTGAGAGTGATCTGTGCTGCCTGATGCTGCAGCGTCGCTTCGGTCAGCTTGCCGGCTTCGACCTGGATATCGGCGCGCACCACCGCGTTGACGTTGCCATATTCGGAAACCACATGATAGGTGCCGGCATTCAGCCGCACGATGGTGTTGGGCTTGATATCGGCCATCACGAGGCCGCGTTCGCCATCCGGACGGGCGTCGGAGGAATAGACGGAGAATTTCAGCTGGTTGCCGGAAATCTGCTTGTCGGAGCCTGCAACGGCGTTCAGCACGAAGCCGCCGGCATCGAGGATCAGCACCTGTTTCTGGACATTGCCGGAGGCCGGCACGTTGAGCTTCTTGGTGACGCCCGCCCGGCCGAAGGCGACGTTGACGAAATATTCGCCGGGCACGAGATGGAACTGCGCCGAACCGCCCTCGGAGCTTGCCAGCATCGGCAGCTTGCCGTCAGTGCCGGGAATGGGGCTGAAGACACGCCATGAAAGGCCTTCCTTCACCGCTTCGCCTTCGCTCGTCAACTTCGCTTCCATCGCGATGTCGCGGGCGGTGCTTGTCGGGGCATTGGGAGCGGAGGGGGCAGTGAAAGCGTTGAGTTTCGGCATTTTCGGCGTGCCGCCGAGCTGCTTGAAGTCTTTAAAGGCGTCCTGCGACAAGGCTACCTGCGATAAAACGCCGATCGCGGCGAACGCAATGACCAGACGTGCCGCGATTTTGATTGCCGACATTTTCGATACCGATTGACTTCTTGATTTTCCCGGATCACTTCAAAACCAATGCCGTGGCTATTTCAAGGCCCTAGTTTCTCGATGACAGCAGAATGGAAGATATTTGACCATGACCAGCGATATCAAGCTCCTCGATTATCTCAAGGTTCGCCGCTCCATACCGGCCCTGCAACTCAGCGAACCCGGACCTTCGAAAGGTGAAATCGAGGAAATCCTGCGCCTTGCCGTGCGCGTGCCCGACCACGGCAAGCTCGCCCCCTGGCGTTTCGTGGTTTATCGCGGGGAGGAGCGGGTGCGTCTCGGCGAGACGGCGCTCAGGATCGCGCTCGAAAAAAATCCCGATCTTGATCTGCAGCAGCAGGAAGCGGAGCGTACGCGCTTCACCCGCGCGCCTGTTGTCATCGCCGTCATCAGCACCGCAAAACCGCATTTCAAGATTCCCGAATGGGAGCAGATCATGTCCGCCGGTGCCGTTTGCCTCAACGTCATCTTCGCGGCCAATGCCAATGGTTTTGCGGCGAACTGGCTGACGGAATGGCTTGCTTTCGATCCGGCGTTCCTTGCGGAGATCGGCGTCAGCGCGGAAGAAAAGGTCGCGGGTTATATCCACATCGGCTCGACGACATTTCCGCCGGTGGAGCGACCACGGCCGGAGCTTGCCGACGTCGTTACCTGGGTCGGGGATGTCTGATGTTCTACACGACCGACACCAACCAGCACGGCCTGCCGCATGATCCGTTCAAGGCGATCGTCGCGCCACGGCCGATCGGCTGGATCGGCTCGAAGGGCAGGGAGGGCGTCTTGAACCTCTCGCCCTATTCCTTCTTCAACGCGATTTCGGACCGGCCGAAGCTCGTCATGTTTTCCTCGAGCGGCAGGAAAGACAGCCTGCGCAACGTCGAGGAAACCGGCGTTTTCACCGCCAATCTCGTCAGCCGCCATCTGGTCGACCGTATGAATGCCTCTTCCGCGCCGGTCGCTTATGATGTCGATGAATTCGCCCTTGCCGGTCTCACCGCCGTTGACGGGAGGGTGGTTGATGCACCCTTCGTGCGTGAGGCACTGGCGGTTCTGGAGTGCCGTGTAACGCAGATCCAGCAGCTCACCGATATCGACGGCAAACCGACCGAATCGTGGATGGTGATCGGGCAGGTCATGGCGATCCATATCGATGAGACGATCATCCGTGATGGTCGCATCGACATGGGGCTTGCGCGTCCCGTGGCGCGCATGGGCTATATGGATTACTGCGATGGCGGCAGCGATGTATTCCAGCTGCAGCGTCCCTCTGCTGCACCATCAGTATAATCCTTCGCCGGCAAGGGTTAAATTTTATGGTGAACCAAACGTAAACCATTTGCGCCTAGAGTTTTATACATGGTGGCGGCAATGATGCCGTCATCCATTGTATGAATGTGTTTCGAGGCTCATGTGATCGTACAGGCATTTCTTCGCTGGTCTGAAAAGGCCGGATCGGGCGAGCGGGCAAAAGCCGCCAATGCGCTCGGCCGTGCCTATCTGCAGGCCGGCATGGCGCGGGAGAACCGCGATGCCGCCTATATGGCGATGACCTATCTGCTGGATGATCCTTCACCGCGTGTGCGGCTGGCACTTGCCGAGGCGCTGGCGGATGCCGACGATGCGCCGCGCGCCATTCTCGTTTCGCTTGCCGAAGACCAGCCGGAAATCGCCTGCACGGTGATTGCCCGTTCGCCGGTTCTCGGTGAGGCCGATCTGGTTGATCTCGCCGGGCGCGGCGAAAGCCTGACGCGCTCCCTCATCGCCGCAAGGCCGGGCCTGCCGCGCGGTGTCTGCGCCGCACTCGCCGAAGTCGGGGATCTGCCGGAAACTCTCATCCTGCTTGAAAATGACGATGCTTTCATCACGCCGTTTTCGCTGCGGCGCATTGCCGAGCGTCACGGTTCGGATGCCGATATTCGCGACCTTCTGCTTCGCCGTGAGGCGCTGCCTGCCGACGCGCGCCACCTGTTGATGGGCCGCATCAGCGAGGCGCTGGCGGGCTCTGCGCTGGTTCATGCGATGATTGCCCGTAACCGCGCCGACAGTCTTTTCCGGGAAGCGGAAGATTCCGCCACCATTCTCATCGCTGCCGGTGTTTCTTCACCGGAACTGCCGGCGCTGGTGGAGCATCTTCGCCAGCGGCTGGAACTGACGCCGGCGCTGCTCATCCATGCCGTCTGTTCGGGTCGGCTGGAGTTCTTCACGGCGGCGATGGTCAATCTCTCCGGTCTCGATGATCGCAAGGTGCGCGCCATTCTGGCAACCGGGCGGCCGCATGCGCTGAAGGCCCTGTTCCAGTCGATCGGTCTTTTGGGTGATGTCGTCGATGTCTTCATCGAGGCGACGCTGATGTGGCGCCGCGCCGCCCGCTCGCAGCTTTCGGAGGCCGCGGCTTCCGTCTCGGCCGAATTGCTGGCGCATTTCCGTGACGTGAGCGGTTCCGAAACGCTTTTCGAACTGCTGCATGCTGTGCGCAAGCTGTCCATTGCGGAAGAGCGCCAGAAGGCGCGGTATTATGCGGAAGCGCTTTCGGTTGAGGCGGCGTGAGGTCGGGTTAATTTTCGGCTGCTACAAATCGCATGGGTGTCATAATTTTCCCGGGGGGGGGATCCTCTCATCCTCATCCCTGTGCTCGTCACAGGGAGAGTCCTTCCAGCCCAAGTCCTTGGGCTGGAAGGACTCTCCCTGCCGCGCAGACGCGCGTCGACTGGATTCCTGTGACAAGCACAGGAATGAGGGAAGATTGGTTGCCCGCAATCACTTATCGAATCGCTTGGCAATCCACGAATAGCTGTTCTCGACCATCCTCACCGGCGTCCCCAGGAAATGCTTTATGCCCTCGGTGGAAGGAAGGATGCGGCTGACGCGGCCGATCGCCTGTTTTGTGAGGCTTTCCTCTTCCTTCGGCGTCACCTCTGCCGTTGCCTGCTGTGCATCGGCTGCTGCGGCAGCAGGGGGCTGCGTGCCGGCCGTCTGCGGGGTCTGCTCGCCCGGTGTCTGGCACACGGCCACCACGACCGGATAGGAGGCGTTGGCGAAGCGTTCCAGCTCCTTTTCCGACACGGCGTCGCACAGTTCTATGCTCGTCCAGCGCTGCTGCGAAGTGGCGAGGTAATGGCAATCGGTGGCGCTGTCATCGCAGCCAAGGAAGGTCATGAGAACGAGGGCTGTTTTCATGGGGTGTGTTGCCTCTGTCGGGAATAATGCTCTAGAAACTCATCTATCCCGATTGCAGTGACATTACGACGAAATACGCATTTTTTGAAAGAAAGCAGGCATCGCATTGGCAACCGAAATCAAGCTTGAAACGCCGCGCCAGGAAGCCGTTCTGCGCCTCATCGATCTCTCCAACGCCTATATGGCCTCGCTTTACCCCGCCGAGAGCAATCACCTGGTCGATATCGGCGCGCTAGAGAAGGACAATGTTTCGTTTTTTGTCGCCCGGCATGACGGCCACGTCGTCGGCTGCGGTGCGCTGGTGGAGGCGGGTGACGGCACGGCGGAGGTGAAGCGCATGTTCGTTGATCCCGAGGCGCGGGGATTGCGGATCGGCAAGCTCATCATGGATACGCTTGTTGCGCGCGGCGCGGAACTTGGTCTTTCCGCCATCCGGCTTGAAACCGGCATCAGCCAGCCGGAGGCGATCGGTCTATATCGCAAGGCGGGGTTTGTGGAGATCGAGGCCTTTGCGCCCTATAAGCCCGATCCGCTCAGCCTGTTCATGGAGAAGGCGCTTTAAGGGCCAAGGCACGGCTTGATCGCAGAGCCGGTGACGGGGAGGTTTGCGGTGCAGCCGCATCCGCTCAACGTCACCCCGGACTAGTTCCGGGGTCCTGTGTATTGGAGTTATGGTATAAGGGTTGCGGGCGGAAGGCCGTCGGGGTCCTGGTCGATTGAGACCGTTTGCTGGCTTTGGCCTCCGCCCGCTCTTGATAATCCCAACCTGAACAGTTGACAGAGGCCGTGAGCGCGGACCTCGTAGCACAGGATGAGGCTTGCCATGGTACACCCTGTTTACATCGGATGCGACGTTGCAAAAGCACATCTCGATCTTTTCGACGCCGCAACCCAGA
>NZ_JAPYZZ010000017.1 GCF_027460065.1 Martinezella rhizogenes | reverse complement strand
GCCTGCGCCACCGATAAAGCAAATTGGGCGCGACGCCATGACGGCGAGCGGTCGAAGATACCGTCTCGCCGGGTTCGAAACTCTGCTCAATGATTGTCAGCTTTTGCTCGGTTGTCCACCGCCTACGGCGAACATCACCCGTCAGCAATTCAACGTGTCGATACTCGTTAGACATAAGCCTGTCCTCAAGCCTGTGCTTGAGCCTTTCTGCTTATGCCGACTGTCCGGTCGAAATGGGGGGCAGTTCAATCCCCCGGACGACCGTTCGAGGATGAACGTTGTACTTTCGAGCGACCTCCCGCACCGATACGCCTGTATTCAACACAATACGGATTTCCCTGCATTGCATCTCGGTCAGCGCAGGCCGCCGCCCAGGTAATTTACCTCGTGCTTTCGCGGCAGCAATGCCCGCGATAGTCCGCTCGCGGATCAGCGACTTCTCGAATTCCGCAAGTGCCGCGAGAATGTGGAATATCAACTGGCCGCCTGCGGACGATGTGTCGATGCTCTCCGTCAGCGAAATGAAACAGATACCACGGCGCTTTAGGGTTTCGACCATGGATATCAAATGGGTGAGAGAGCGTCCAAGGCGATCGAGCCGCCATACAATCAAGACATCACCACGCCGAAGCGCCTTCAGCATGGAGGATAAACCGCTACGCTGTTCATCGCTTCCCGACACGCCGTGATCTTCGAATATACGGTTACATCCCGCCAGACGTAGTGCGTTTCTCTGTAAATCAAGATGCTGGTCAACCGTTGAAACGCGCGCGTAACAGATCCTTGTCATGTCGCCAATGAAGCCTTCCATTTCACACATTCCAGATCACGGCTTGACAGAAACGAACGGTTTCGCGGGAGGTGCATTCAGTCTCTCGTTCAAGTCTTAAATTCAACAATGAGAGGTAATTACGCGTAGAACGACAACCTCCGGTCCGTCGTGACAAAACCGTTCGTTTCTGTCCGTCTGGACGACCTTCCAGTGAAACCGAATGTTTCATTTGCCGATCTCGCGAGGCGGCTGACGGATGCGTGGCTGGAAAATTCAGGGGAACCGTCGGTTTTGCCAGATACCATCTGGCGTTCCGTGAAAGACCTCCTGAAAGTCAATATGGTATTGGTCGTCGTTGACATGGTGAATGCGCCACCCAACTGGCATATGGACTTCATCCAACGATATAGGATTCAGACCAGCCTGATCGACACCAAAGCCCTTCAAAACGCGGACAGTCTCCGCGACTTCTCGAGGGTACCTCTCCTCGAGCAGCACATCATCGGGGTCTGCCAAAAAGCGAGTGCCGACGGCCGCCCTATCATCGGCAAAATCGATCAAGTCATTCAGAATGCGAGGGTCGTCGCCAGTGGAATAGTTGTACCCGATCCGTCGGTAAAAAAGACCTGGTGCGGCATTCTCGGCGAGGTCCATTCTATCTCGGCCGTCGTTCGCAACGTCCGTTTCAATGACATCGATCTGTCTATCGTTCAATTGCTCCGAGAAGGACTGTCCGCACGTGAAATCGGTCACGTCATCGAACTCTCCCCAAGAACGGTGGAACACCGTATTGAGAAGATGAAGGCACGTGCCGGCGTAAAATCGATAGTTCCACTGTTGATCGCCAAAAACCTAGACTCGGCTTCGTAGGTCACTCAACTTGGGAAGCCCACAATTCCGTATCCGGGACGTTGCAGGCTAATGTAACGAAGAGGGCGGCAATGGAATGGCGTCATGAGTTTCCAGAGGAACGACGCGTCCGAGCGTATTCAGGTATGCAATGATATCGCCGAAGAGATGATCACGCGGTCCGAAATCCTCCAGAATGGCATGGGCACGAGCCGACACCTCTTCGTCATCCAGCGGATCAACCAATGTATAGCCGACAGTGCCGATCGCACGAATGTCACAACCGACCTCGATCAGTTTGTCAACCAGTTCAGCGACAGGGTTCCCATCCATAGTCGTCTCCTTCTGCAGAACGGGACGGAGAAAGACCCTTCCATCCCTGACTCTTTAGTATCTGTGTAACCTCTTTCGTCCTTATTGACCTGCTCCCGGAAACGCCCTGATTTCATGGGTGGACCATTAGGACAATCTTGATCATTTAACGGCAGTTTGATCTCTTGACGCTTTAATACCCCTATCGCTGCCATTTCGCCAATTCATCTGAAAGATTCCGGGATGTAAGCTTTTTGCTCCTCCCACGACCAATTTGCAGGCTTCTCTGACGGTGAAAACCACTTCAAACCGTCCCCGATCCAATTTTCACGGAATTTTTGAGCACTTTGGACGGTCGTATCCTCATAGCCAAATTCAACGCCACAACAAGCACATATCTCATAAGTAGGAGAATTCCCATTATCTCCGTATTGTGGATAAGGTTGCTCTAGGCCGCAAACGCGACAAAACAGAGTTTGGTCATTGTGCATTGAAATAGCCCATATTTGTAGCGTGGCCATGGCCCAAAGTCGCCATCGGTGACCTAATTCAATGGTATCCATTCGGTGAAGGCCGCAGATATGGAAGCAGGCCAGATTTTTACGGCCACCTATTCGCGTGGCAATTTGTCGACAACGGCCCCAAACTCTTCGGCGGTCAAACCTGTCAACGTCGGCATTTCCCAATCGAAGAATTTATGATCATGAATGGCATAATTAATTAGCAGTCGGGTGGCGTATAGCTCTCCAAGGGATAATTTGGTATGAGGGACGACCTCGGCAACTTTGTTTGCAATGGCATCGACCAATGACCCGAGTGTTGTCGACACGATCACAACGTGACCGTCAGTTTCGAGCTGGAGGAGCGCCTCGCGCACGGCGTTTCTCAGGACGGGGTCATCCATCTACGGTATTCCATCTACTTCTCAAATCGGTCCCTCTTTGCATGTCAGTTCTTCGCGAACCACAATCTGCCAACGGGACGCTAGTTGGCAAGTTGCATCTGAGCGGGCCGTTTCTTACGAAGAGTTCTTGGGTGTTAGTCCCGGGGCTTGCGAACTCGTCGGCTAAGGCAGCCGGTTAAGCCTTTATCGAGGAACCGTTGTTGCGATTACTTGAAGGTAACCTATCAAAAATCGCCCTGATGGCTCTCGTGGGTCTGTTCGCCATTGGAACGGTCATGTTCATATAAAGCTGACCATCTGTCAGCGTGAGATGGATGTCGAAGGGCGCACTGCTGTAGCTACCACCATGCCCATGTTTCCATCGTCCGATGCCACGGACAGTCTTGGACTTCCCGTCCCCATTTGTCTCTACGACAGCAAACCAGCCATTGTTTGCGGTGACGCGCAGAACTGTGCCTTGTTGCTCGATAGTGAGGCGACACTTCTCACATAGCCCAGCATTCGAGGCGATTTGCTGCCAGTTTCCTGCAAAGGCGGATTGATCGGCATTCGCTTGAAACAACGAGCCGAACGTCAAAGCCAGAAAACAAACGAAGCCAATGATCTTTCGCAATACCTTACCCTCTGAAATTGTCATCTTGACGCTTTCCGCCAACCAGCTTCGCGCGCCTCTGCCTCAGAACAGAACCAACGCTCACCATACTCCGAGCGAATGACTGTTGCTTCATAGTCCTCTTGCCCTGGAATATGGAAAATCCGCTGACCGGTATTGATCGAGATATTGCCTTTCACATTGCATACCGGATCGTACCACCTGCGTGGCACGAGAGAATGGCCGCCTGCTGCAAGGAACACAGTTGCCGAAGATAAGATGACTAAAAGCGAAAACTTGCTCATGCTGCAAGCATAGGTCGCGCGAATTTACCTCACGTTCGCAAAGTCGTTAAATTTCGACGGAAATTACCCGTTATTGTTCACGCTGAGGCCTCACTCGATGTCGATGTCAACAGAGTCGGCCCCAAGGTCGTCATGGTCAGACTGAGCAAACCTTGACACCGCCATTACCGAGCATGACTTCCGGAGTGCGCGACAATATGTTCGGCAGCTTCTTCTAAACTTGGCATGCACACATTCTCGACACCCGGACGTTTCAAATCGTCCGAGCTGACCGTCAAAGGTATGTGCGACCAGTATCGGAACGAGGCGGCAATTGCGTGCCGAGATTATGCATTTCACAGCCTCGGTTTACCGAGAGTGGTCAGCATCGTAAGCCCCGAAAACACACCATCGCAAAAAGTCGCCCAACGAGTGCACGACAGAAAAGAAGTTTATCGGAAACAACTCGGGGAAAGCGGCGTCTTTGTCGACCGTTACCTCTACATCAGCGAGAAACGGTGAATGGTACAGCAGAAGAAAGCTTATCGAATTGGCGGTTCGCTATTGGAGCCCAACAGCGGGTGCGTCAGCGCCTTGGCGGGTGGATGCCGATTGTCTATGGCGGCATCCCCTGCGATGCGCGCAATACCGATGCCAATTCGAGCTATAAGTATGTGCCTGCATTCGGTGGCGCAGCAGCGCCCACAGCCGATGTCAATTGGCTTCAGCGGTGCGTGATTATAGAGGGTCTCGTGCCCCGCCTCGGCCTCGTAAGGCCGTAGAAACCAAGGCCGGCAGGACGGCCTTGACGTTCAATTTTCTTCACTGGGACCTTCAAATGTCACTTTGGAAAAGAACTCTTCAATCGCTGTTAAGCCAGCGCCGATTACATCTGCTTCTTCTCCATAAGAAATATTCTCTCCGATGAAGCCCTTGATGTAATCCTCAGCGCCGGATTTTATCTCTGTGAACTCTATATGGCCTTTCAGAGCACCCTCTAAGAGCAATATGGCGATCTGGCGATATGCAAACGTGGCGACAGACGCCTCAAGGGCCGAATTGAAAGAGAGTTTTGTCATGTTGTCTTCCCGATTTAGTACACACGCAATATGAGTCGAGATTGCATAACAAGCCGCCAGCATGAAAAAATCGCCCGCTGGCCCAGTTGGTGGACGGCGTGATATAGACACGCGCTGGCCCATGAAGACTTGTTCCCCAACTCTCTTGATTTTGATATGGTTTACCTATGCGAATGAAGCCGTGCTCAAATTCAGTTGAAATTACTCCTGAGATGATCGAGGCGGGAGCGATCGCCATTGAGGATTTTTGTCATGTTTCGGACCCGTACGAATTAGCTCGCCGGGTTTATATCGCCATGGCTGAGAGTGCTTCACGATTTCCGCCTCCCAAGAAGGATCAGCCGAGAGCCTAGCTTTCTCCAACGGCCTGAGAGCCAAACGCAGGCGCAGCGGAATCTGTTCTAAGTCCTCAGCAGCAGCCAGCAAGAACCGTGGATGGAACGTTACCCATTCAATCTTCATAATCTCCCGCGCACTGGACTGATTGGTTGTCTGGAACGTGCCATCGGGCAGCATCGTCGGGAACGACGCGTGATGTGCGAGCTGGTCCCGCAATGTCGTCAGATCAGTGAGATGCGAGAGTATTTCAGTGACGGAGGCCTCTACTGCGGCAGGAGCGTCTGCAACACGAAGCAGTCGCTTTATCGTATCTTTCGCCGCCGATATCCTCATACCCGAGATAAGAGCCTTTATAATTTTTGCTGATCTGGGCGGAGCCTTTTTCAAACCGAGCAGGTCATCCCGAACGTAGTCTTCCAGGAGCCTGTTGACTTCCTCTTCCATGGTCGCAAATGCAAACATGAGCCGCCCGAGGGCTGCATAGTATTGATGCCATTCCTCATCGCTGGTGATTTTCAGTTCTACTGGCTTCGCGCCATCAACTCGCCCCATCTTAATTCTCCCCGATTCCTGAGCAGAACATCGGGGAAGCAGGCAGCGGAGTCGAGTCTATTAAGGTTCAGTGCCGTAAAAAATGCCCATTTAAACGGTCATTAAGGAGCCCTCAAAACATCCTCAACGCGGCCTCAAAACGGCGTGACACTCCGGCTTCAGGGTATTGCTGCGGAACATCAACCTTTACGCTGCTGTTCTTTAAGAGCGAGGCGTTCCAGTTCCGCCCGTGAAATATGATGCCCTTGGGGCGTGGTGATGTCGGTAATTTTTTCGTCGCTGTGTTCTAACCCGACAACGTTAGCTAACGCCTCCCCAGCGGTTTCAAAAGCGTCAGTGGATGGCGAAACTCCACGGATGCGGTTTAAGGGTTCGTAGGTCACTTTATACGACACGGGCGCACTTCCTGAATTACTTTCACAAACCGCATGACGTTAGCGCATTTGACAGGCGCCTTGCAAAGGCCCTGTTTTGCAATTCCTCGTGTCAAATTTGCAAAACGCGGCTATCCGAGTGTGCTTCACCGGCATTTCGGCTCGGCTGAATTACTGGAGGCAGTCATCGAACCCAGTATGGCAGCTTTCCATATTGCGCGTGGTGATTGACACGATAGCATGCACCTGAGGGCGAACGGGGGCAGAGGTCGTGTTTCAGCGTATTCTATTGGTAGTGACCACGATGTCTTTGGCTTGGGTCGGAGCCGCATATGCCGATATCACCTTTGAGCGGGTTCCAATCGACGGCTCTTCGCCTGTTCTCCTACTCAAGGGTGAGTTCACCACATCGGACAATCCTGACCAACTTTCACGTGAAGTCGCCGCAAGCGGTGCCAAACTGGTCACCTTCAACAGCAACGGCGGCAACGTTGCAACAGCGATGGCGTATGGGAGGATGATCCGGTCGCTCGGACTATCGACGCTTCAGCTTCGGTCCGCCGAATGCGCTTCTGCCTGCGCGCTCGCTTTCGTGGGAGGTGTAAATCGACAGGCGGAGCCCGGCGCGATCGGTGTGCACCAGTCTTCTTTCTCTCCGGAATCCAGTATCGAAGGGCACATCGCAGTCGCCGCCGTTCAGGCGCTAACCGCTCAGATCATGACGTATCTCGTCGAAATGGACGTCGATCCCAAACTGCTTCAACTGAGCCTATCGGTTCCCAGTGACGACATGCGGTATCTCACAGCTAATGAGATGCAGAGCTATAAAGTGACATGGGGAAGTCTAGCCGATCTAACTGAATCCGTTGCAGCGTCCAAGGTCGCCCCGACGGCCGTGCCTGCAACCCCGCCAACCACCAAAGCCGCTGCGCCGACAACCGAGGAAAAAGCATCAGTCTTCGTCACAGCGTACCATGACGCCTGGTCTCGTAGGAACGCAGAAGCGCTCGCCTTTATGGACAAGGCATACGCCGAAACCGTCGATTTCTATGGTAGAGCAACGCCGAAAGCCGCCGTGATAGGTGAAAAACGGAACTTCGCGAATAGGTGGCCAGTCCGTGCGTACAGCGTGAAGGCAGGTTCGATGAAGATAACCTGCGCGGAAATCTGCAAGGTTGACGGAATCGTTGATTGGTACACGAAACGCGACGTCGGGAACCGGATTTCATCCGGCTCCGCCGAATTCTCTCTGGTTTGGGACCAGAGGGCTGGTGTGATTCTCTCCGAAACCGGGAAAGTTATCCAGACCGACAAGGGCGTCTCTCAACCTGTACGTCTGATATCCCAGTGGGCCGAACAGAATTCTGCCTGCCGCGGCGGCAGCGGTGATTTGCCGGAAACAGATGTTGCCTGTCAACGACGCGAAGCCATCAACGATAAGCTGCAAGCTGTAGGATGGTGTTATGGCCGTGAGGGGGAATACGGCTATCAAATGCGTTGGCACGCCTGTGAAGCGACATCCTATAAACAGGAAAGCGCGGCAGGGATTGCTTCGAGCGCAACGTTCAGGCGGCCGGACCTTTCCAGTTACCCTGCCCGAGGTGGTTTTTCTGGAAAGACCGTCATGCCAGACTTCAGGGGACGCGATCGCGAATTCAACAGTTTCAGGACTCGTATTCGCGACGGTATGCGACAAGGACCAAATTTCGCTGGCCATTATACCCTCATCCAGATCGGGTGCGGTACGGGATGCTCATTCGTTATCGTCGCCAACAATCAAACGGGTCGCCCGGGCTCATTCCCCCGTGGCGGGGAAGAGCACATGTATCTGACCCTGGACTTTCGTCGCGATAGCCGACTGGTTGCTGCCCAATGGTTGAATTACGACACCAAAACGTGCGTCGTCGAGTTCTTTGATTTTGATCGCGACATGTGGAAGCCGGTTGCTACAACTAACGTGGGCAACGACGAAGCGTGTTATCGGACGATTGCCGAAAATCTCCGATGAGTGCGATGTGATGGCATCATCTTTCAGGGAACCGATCGCTGGCTACAGCTTCGGTATCGATCATAGGTTTCCGGCAATGCGCAGGCACTAATCCGCTAACTCCGGACTGTTCACACGTATCGTCTTGGTGATGTGGCCAGACTCATAGATCAGGTATAAGCGATGTCCTCCCACATGTACCAAGCGTGGTGAGCTGTTCCGCAGCTACCGTGGCAAGAATGCGCCAATAGGAGACGTTGACCAATTTGCGGAAACTTCTTCTATTTTCCAGTCGCCGTGTTACGAGATGTAACATCCGGAACAGGAAGAAGGATGTTGGGCATGACACAATCAACCCTGAGCGTCGAACTGTTCGAGATTCACGGCTTCGGAAGTCCAAGTGAGTATGAACGTTTCAGTAGCTGGCTGGATACCGTCATCGCCAGCGGCGGCTGTATTGAGAAGTCGCAGGGTCTGGCTGTCGATCAGTTGAAATACGGTTGCCGCGAAATTCAGTTTCAGAACGGCGAAACCTGGCGACTTGAACCACCCGATTTTCCGTTTCGAGGATCATGGGAACCGATGCCATTCGAAGTCTAAAGTCCGCTTGGGGCCAATTGCGGTCTTCCGCTTTGCGCCAACAGTAGTCATACGCCCAGATCGTACAGCGTCACCGTCGATCAATTACCGACATTTGCACTGCTGCACGTTTGATGTTTAGTCTGGGCTCGAACGGCTGGCCTGACTAAGAGAGGAATTTCAATGCAAAAGAAAGCAGTGCTCCTCGAACGCGCTCAATGGGCCGAAAAAGAGAGCGTATGGCAAGGCGAATTTGAAGGGAGCGCATTTGGCGCAAACGTCTCGGTCATGTTTTACACCACGGACGAAATCGGCCGCGGCCCCAAGCTACACAAACATCCTTATGATGAAGTATTTATAGTGCGACAAGGACGAGCGTTTTTTACCATTGGGGAGCAGCAGTTGGACGTTAGGGAGGGTCAGATCGTGTTTGGGCCGGCCAACTTACCGCACAAATATGTAAACATGGGTCCGGGCCGTCTTGAGATGACCGATATTCATGTTACCGATGAATTCGCTCAAGAAGACTTAGAGTAGCCACCCACTGCTTCCAACATCCATTGCGGTCTTTTCCATCGGACGCAACTACGGCAGCTTTTGGGCCGAGAGCCTTCATGCTTGATCGGCTGCTTTGCGCCAACTGCAGACGTCGGCTCTGCGCCACAAGCGATCATGCCCCCCTCCGCGCGAGCTGTATCCGTAGTTGCCGCCGCAGACCGTCACCCTTTAGTTTATGAAGAAGATTAGACTTGTTCTTGACCAACGACTGATTCGTTCATCAAGTCGGTTGATCCAGCGGCAACCGCCGGGCGCTCTGACGACGAAGCTGCACCATGAGGTTAGGGAAAATCATGAATGATACCGATGCTGAACTGATCCGGACCTTTATCACTGATGAAAACCAGGCTTTGAGCGACGGCCGCCAAGGCAAGTTCTGGACCCAAAACCACTACCGCATTCGTCCGTTGGTGACCAAGGCCGATGGGCTTCTCACCCCGCAAGAAAGGACGGACTTCTATTTCCACTTCATGCGCGCCTCTGGTGTACCGCTGATCAGCGAAACAGAAATTCAGCTTTTGCGCAATGCCTACAGACGGATGTTGCCGCTTCTTGATCGAACCGACATTCGGATGATCCCACGACACAACCTGCTATTCATATTTGGTTTGGACGAGGCCGGGATTCTGCCCAGCGGCGAAACGACGTCGGCAAAAGAGCTGAAAGCGCGCTTGAAGCTCATCGCTCAGGTCGGTAGCTACACAACCCAACCGGCGCAGCGCGACAAGAAGGCCAAGTTCGCGCCTTTCGTCACTGATGCGGTTCGTATCTTGGAAACCCTTCGGCATCTGGGCTATCGACATGATAGACGCTATGGCGGTGATACGTATGACGTCACCAACTTGACCTTTTGGGGCATGGTGCTCATCGGCTTGCTCAGCGAGGCAGTTCGCGCGGACCTTGTCGGCGATATGATCGAGGGCAAGTATGATCTCGTGCGGCGTGACGAGCAGATCGGTATGTTGCATCGTTATGTGGAGGCAGTCCTGCCGGAGATTGCACCCGACGAAGAACGGTTCCGCTCCCTAGCGATGCAACTCGAGGCGATTGTGCTCGAAAGGCGTAATGCGACCGAGTCGGTGGCATTGGCTAACGAACTGGGCCTACCGTTCGAGGCCACGGAAGACTGGGAGATTTACGTCTCAATACCGCTGCGAGAAATGAAGGAAAATGCTCCCATTGGCAATGATCTTGTACGATTGCAGATCAGACCTGATCCGGATTGGCAGTGGGAGCTGTGTGTCCGGATATCTGGCTATGATGAATTTTCCGAGAATGACAGCAAGGTCTTCAGAAACGACCTGCGCTTAGAACCGCTCGGAGCGGGAAATCTTGCCGCCTTCCCGGAGTGGCTGAAGAAGGCCAGGACCGAAAGCGGTCTCGACTTCGACACAGAGGCTGCCGACATTCGTGTGGGCCGCAAACGGGCGGCGGCCAAACTCGTTCGTCAGTGGTTGCTCGGCTAGTGACTGTGTGTACTAGGCGCGGGTTCACCGAACAAGCCAGCAAAGCCACCGGCGATTGCAAGTCTGTTTCGGGCCGACATCCACAATGGCGCAGAAACGCCAAGAGCGGACATGTGGATGATATGTGGTGACAAACGGCGCGGCTGTCTATAGGCCCCACTTCGATCCATCTGTTGTCAGGACGATCTCAACCGCATCACCGGCCACCTCGACCAAAGGGCCGCCGCTGCCATTCCAACGGAATAGATTGAGATGCCAACCTCCGGGTATCATACGGGATCGGTCTATGATGCCATCCGCACCTGCTGCTCGCGCGATATCGACTGTCCGCCATGATGCGGGTTCACGGCCCTCTGATAGGGCTTTCCGCCAAGATTCGTTCGATAACTCGCGATCTATTCCGAGCCGCTTGCAAGCCTCTTCGTCATGCTGATCGAGCACCATCGCATCGACGACATTGAGCGGAACGACAACTCGCGGGAGCCCGTCCTCGCGCATATAGCCGGCGATAGCGCGTACGGACCACTCCAATGCCGCGCTCGTGTAAAGGGTCGGCTCACCGAGACGATGATAGCGTCCTGCGCTGTGCGGACCTGGTGGCTCCAATACTTGGTGAACTCTATCTGTCAGTACAGATCGATAGAACGTACCGGAAATCTTCTTGAATACGTCGGGGGCTTCGGCCATCTCAGGAAGTCTGTCTCGCGGGGATCGGCACACACTTTGGAATGCTTCGTGACATTGGCGTGACGTCCGCTTCGGGGGTAAAGAGGACACCGTGACGGCCACAGTGTTTCCGGAGTTTTAAGAGCGTTTTGCAATGACATCGAGTAGCAAGAATGCCGTGACGATCACCAGGCCCGCAGCCGTCATAATGGACCACGAGTAGAGCGGCGAGAAGCCTTCAATAATGAAGGTGAGAACAGGCAGGGCGGCCATCGTCACCATCACCGTATAGGCGTCACAACGGGCGATACCGACTTGCAGCAGATACAGAGGCGCAAGTACGCCGACGACCGACACCACAAGCAGCGTCGCGACCAGAACACCAGACCATCCTACTACTGCAACATCCACCCCCAACGTCATCATGAGTGAGATCGGCAGGATAAGGTAGAAACGGTGTGCCAGAACAGCGCCGAACTTCCAGCCGCGATTGAGCAACGCCTTGGATGCTAGAGTAATCAGTACTGCGCCAATGCCGGCCGCAACACTTGCCCCCAGACCAAGCCACGCGTTCCGGCCGAAGGATGCGAAACCACTGCCTTGCAAGGCGGCGACTCCCAGGGTGACGCACCCGAGGAGAATTCCAGCGCATACCGCGATACGCACCGCCGAAGGCCGCTCTCCTGTGAGGATTAGGGAGATCAGGACAGCGAGGATCGGGCCGATGCCGATTTCGACGGCTCCGACGATAGCTGGCTCGATCAGTTTCAGGGCATAGAAAAAGCTCAGAAACGTGAGCGCCGTGCTGGCATTCAGCAGCAGGAGTGGTCCCCAGGCTTTTTCGCCCGTCCCTTGGCGCGACAACAGCTACATCGAGAGTTTCAATGGCAAATTCCGCGCCGAGTGCCTGAACGCTCACTGGTTCATGAGCCTTGACGACGCAAGGGCAAAGATGGAGGATTGGCGTAGAGACTATAACGAGTTCCGGCCACACAGCGCGATCGGCAACAAGGTGCCGATTTCGCTCATGAACGGCTCATCGGCATCCCCGCCGAACTGAGCCTTAACCCCGGAAAATTCCAGCTCCCGCTGGCCCAAATTCGGGGAGCACTTCATCCCGCGGAAAACTCCAATTATAAACGATCCAGTTTTTGGGGATCAGAGCATCTCGCAATGATGGTCTTTGACAGGAAATGACGTTTCTCCGGATAGCCGGTGTCGAACTACAACGTTCCAAGCCGTTTTCCGCGTCTGTACGTACCTGCGTGGTCAATGCTCTCATCCGAAAATGACGCGGTGTCATCGCATTTGGCGATAGCTGTCATCGGCCTGTGAAGTCGCGCCTCAGGCACCCTGATACTGACGATCCGGTGAGGCAAACGGGCCTCGACCGGATCTGAGAATGAGGCCATGGCGCATTTATCCATCGATCGTATCGTCAAGCGATATGCCACATCCAATATCCTTGAGGAGGTCTCGCTTGAGGTCGCCGATGGCGAGTTCCTGACGCTGCTCGGCCCGTCCGGCTGCGGCAAGTCGACATTGCTCCGCATCATCGCAGGCCTCGACAGCCAGACCTCCGGTTCGCTGTCGATCGGCGGGCGCTTAAGCGACGGGGCGCGTCCAAAAGAGCGTGACGTGGCCATGGTGTTTCAGTCCTATGCGCTTTACCCGCACATGACGGTCGCGGCCAATATGGCGCTTCCCCTTCGGATGCGGCGCCTGTCGTTCTTTCAGCGGCTGCCGCTCGTCGGCGGTTTCCTGCCGGGCACGAAGGCGAGGGTCGCCGGCATCACAGACGAGGTCGGGCGGACCGCCGCTGCCTTGGGCATCGGCCATCTCCTTGCGCGCAAACCCGCGCAGCTGTCAGGCGGCCAGCGCCAGCGCGTGGCTGTCGGCCGCGCCATGGTGCGTCGACCCGCTGTCTTTTTGATGGACGAACCGCTCTCCAACCTCGATGCCAAGCTGCGTGTGCAGATGCGCGCCGAGATCAAGGACCTGCACCGACGCCTTGGTGTCACCTTCATCTATGTCACCCACGATCAGTCGGAAGCAATGACAATGTCGGACCGGGTCGCGGTCATGCTCGACGGCAAGCTCCTGCAGGTCGCGCCGCCGCAGGAGATCTATGCCGATCCAAGGGATCGCCGCGTCGCCGAGTTCATCGGCTCGCCGAAGATCGGGATCCTTGATGCAACCGTGGGCGCACCCGGCCTGGCGACGGCAGCCGGCACGGTGTTTTCCGTCTCGACGACGCTTGCCCCAGGTGAAAGGGTGGCGCTCGGCATCCGTCCGGAGGCTTTCCACCTCGCCGACAGCCGTGGCCCCAACATCCTGTCCGGTAGGGTCAGGTTGGTCGAACATATGGGCTCGGACCTCTTCGTCCATCTCGATCCTGAGGCTGGCACCGGCCCTGTCATCGCACGGTTTCCCGCCGAGCGGGCGAAAGAGATTCATGAAGGCGAGGCCCTGCATCTCGGCGTCAGGCCGGAGCGGATCCTCGTCTTTGATCGCGAGGGCAAGCGCCTTGATGCAAGCATCGACCCGCTGACAAAAACCGCGCCTGATAAGAGGCTGTCGGTGCTGAAGGAGCGGGCGCAATGATCATGGCCGTCCCCTCTGATGCAGCGGGAAGCGAAAATCCGCCGGTCGCCTGCGCCGCTGCGGCCACGGGGCAGCGCCGCAGGCGCGGCGAGGCGCTCGCGGGCTGGTCGCTCGCCGGTCCGGCCCTTGTCCTTCTCGTCGCCCTGTTCTTCCTTCCGGTCGTTGCCGTCTTCGCCATCGCGCTGACCGACTGGCAATTCGGAGCAGGCACCATGTCCTTTGTCGGAATTGAAAATTTTAGGCAGATCTTCTCCGACGCAGCGTTCCGCGCCTCCTTCGTCAACACGGTCCTCTATGCGATGATCGTCGTGCCCGGCTCGATCGTCCTCGGGCTGTCGATCGCGCTCCTGATCGAAGCAGGCCGCTCGATGCGCGCCTTTTACCGCGCCGTCCATTTCCTGCCGTTCATGGCCACGCTGACCGCCATGGCAATCGCCTGGGAGGCGCTGCTGCACCCGACCATTGGTCTTGTCAACCAGACGCTCAGTGGCCTTGGCCTTCCCGTTGCCAATTGGCTGCGCGACGATACCACTGTCCTGCCGACGCTTGCCGCGATCGGCATCTGGCAGAATCTCGGTTATGCCATGGTCCTGTTCCTGGCGGGTCTCAAAGCGATCCCGCAGGAGCTTTACGACGCCGCCGACATTGACGGCGCCGACGCCTTCCCTGATCGGCTGCGCACCGTCACCCTGCCGATGCTTGGCCCTGTTACCATGTTCGTCTTCATCGTGGTGGCGCTCAGGGCCTTCGAGACCTTCGACACCGTGCAGATCCTCACCCAGGGCGGTCCGGGCCATGCGTCCGAAATGCTGCTCTTTTCCCTTTACCGCGAAAGTTTCCAGTATCTGCGCACCGGCTACGGCGCCTCCATCGCCGTTGTCTTCCTCATCATCGTCGTCATCCTGACGCTCGCCCAGGCGCGCCTCATGGACAGGAAGGTTCACTATCAATGAGTGCCATGCCCCCCAGAAGAGTACCCTTGGCGGCTGCTCTGGCGCGCCATGCGGCGCTCCTGATCACCGGCGCGCTGGTGCTGATCCCCTTCATCTGGATGGTCTCGCTGTCGATCAAGCCGCCGGGCGAGATCTTCGCTCAATCCTTCTCCTTCTTTCCGCAGCAGTTCTACGGCGTCGAGAATTACATAAGCGCGCTCACCGATGCGCCGCTGCCACGCTATCTTCTGAACGGCACCCTCATCTGCGCCGTGATCCTCCTCCTGCAGGTGCTTGTCTGCGCGCCGGCCGCCTATGCGCTTGCCAAGCTCGACTATGCCGGCCGGGACATGCTGTTTGCCCTAGTGCTGATCGCACTCATCCTGCCGCATGAGGTCCTGTCGCTGCCGCTCTTCATCCTCGGCTACCGGATGGGGATCCTCAACACCTATGCGGGCCTCATCTTTCCCTACATCGTCTCGCCCTTCGGCATTTTCCTGTTCCGCCAGTTCTTCCGCACCATCCCGGATGACGTTGTGCACGCGGCCCGCCTTGATGGCCTCTGCGAATTCGCCATCGTCTGGCGGATCATGGTGCCGATGGCCATGCCCGCCGTCATCGCCTTCGGCATATTTTCCGTCGTCGGACACTGGAACAGCCTGTTCTGGCCGCTGATCGCCGTCAGCGACCAGAGCCTCATGCCGCCGCCGATGGGCATCATGGCCTTCAGGAACGAGGAAGCCGGCAATGATTACGGCCCGCTCATGGCAGCCTCGACCATCGTTGTCGCCCCTCTCATCATCGCATTCCTCTGCGCTCAAAAATGGTTCGTCGAAGGGCTCACCGGGGGAGCCGTGAAATAACACCGCATCAAGCGCGGCACCGATCAATTGCAATTTCATAAAAAAGGATATTTGAAATGTTTACCTTGAATCGCCGCCATTTCATGGCGGGTGCATCGGCGACGCTGATTGCCGGAACAGGAATGGCGTGGGGACAGGACATGCGCGCGCTCCGCGTCATCGCCCTGCCCTCGATCTTTGCCGGGATGTACGGTGCGCTGAGGGATCAATTCCTGCTTTCCGGGGAAGAGACGCTGACGCTCGACACGTCGATCCGGGAAGACGAGGCCGCCGTCGCTGCCATACTGCGCTCTGCCCTCACCGGTGACCTGCCCGACATCTTATTCATCAGTCCGAATTATCTTCGGGTCTTTGTTGAGCGCAATCTCGCCCAGCCTCTCAACGCTCAGGTCGCGGCCGATGCGGACTGGAACTCCAGCTATTCCGAGACAATCACCCGGATCGGCGATGTCTCGGGTAAGATTTACGGTCTCGGTTTTGCAATCTCGATGCCGGTTCTCCTCTTCAACCGCGATCTCATGCAGCGCGCCGGCATCGTCGATGTGCCCCGCAACTGGTCAGAGGTGATAGAGGCCGGGCGGCGGATGGACGCGCTCGGCGGCGGCGACACGCTCGGCGCCTTCATGGAATATGACAATGGCGGCAACTGGACGTTCCACGGTCTCCTGAATGGTTTTGGCGGGCGGATTCTTGATCCGTCCGGCAGGATCGGCTTTGCCGGTCAGGAAGGACACCAGGCGCTGGACCTGCTGCGATCGTTCGGAGAGGCCGGCCAGGCGCGTGCGGACATGTCGCGTGATCAGGCACGCCAGGCGTTCTCGGCGGGAAAACTCGGGATTTTGGGTACATCGAGCAGCAGCTTTTCCGCGATCGAAAATCGCGCCGGCGGCCGCTTTGCGATCACGATGGTGCCTTTCCCGATCCCGTCTCCCGCCGGGCGACTGCCGGCGGCCGGCCCGGTCGCCATCATGTTCTCGCGCGATCCGGAACGCCAACGCCGCGCCTTCCAGTTCATGTCCTTTGCGTCGGGTATTGCGGGTCAGACCATCATGGCCAGGAACACAGCCTATCTGCCGGCCAATCGACTTGCCCTGCAATCGGACGAGCTTGCCCGCTTTTATGCCGACAGGCCGAGTGTCGCATCGCTCGTCCCTGCGCTGTCGAAAATGGGTCCCTGGGAGGCATTTCCCGGTGAAAATACCGTGAAGATCACAGATGCAATCAAACGCCATCTGGCAAGCGTTGTCCTGCTGAAAGCGCCTGTCGATGCGGCATTGGCTGCGATGGCCGCCGAGGTCAGCGCCCTCCTTCCCAAAGCATGATCGTGTCTGCCTAAGCCTCGAAAGGAATTTGAAATGGCAACTTTTCTCAAACGCGACATGGCGGCACCCCGGGCGTTGAAGCAGAAGCTCAAGGCAGGCGAGGTGGCAACGCTCGTGCATTCGAGCCACCCGTCGGCAAGCCTTGTCGAAAAGCTCGGCGAATGCGGCTTCGATGCCGTCCTCATCGATTGCGAGCACGGGACAGCCGGCCCCGAGCGCGTTGAAGACATGGCGCGGGCCGCCACATTGTCCGGCATCGTGTCGATCGTCCGCCCCGAAGATCCCCAACCGTGGATGATCACCAAATATCTCGAATGCGGCGTCGATGGTTTGATGATCCCGCTGGTGTCGGATGCGCAAACGGCAAGGAACCTCGTCGACCGCTTTCGCTTTTCGGCCCCTTTCGACCACCAGGACAGGCTGATGATCCTGATGATCGAGACCATCGAAGCCGTGGAGAACCTGCCGGAAATTCTCGCTGTCGAGGGCGTCGATGCCTATTTGGTGGCGCCCGGCGATCTTGCCCTGACGATGGGGGCGACGCCCTATAGTTATGAATGGCACAGCGGCGAGCGTCCGAAAGAGGTCGCCGCCGTGATAGACAGGGCAATCAACACCATCGTTGACGCCGGCAAGTCCTGCGGTACGCTGGTCAATCGTAGTGACGTGGCCGATTTTGTCGAGAAGGGCGTGACGCTCCTTTACGATCACACCAATCACATGCTGAGCTACGGTGCGCGCGATTTCATGGCGCGGATCAAGAATGCACAGGCCTTAAGACCGCCCTTACTCGCAACGTGATGCCGAGAAGGTAATGCCGAGAGCCGGCGTCGCTCAGCCTTGACGGCCGCGCGACGCCAGAAGGAGCACCACACGCCCCCGCTCGACGAAATCCTCCGACGGCGACATGGCAGCGAGATGTCCACGCAAGCCAGCTTCGAATTCTTGACGGCGTGCGCCCAGCACGTTGGGGTTCGCCTTCGACGTCGAAAACGCATAACCCATGAAATCATCAAGCGTCCACCGGTGCTCGTAAGGAAACTCGATCTCCTCGACGACGTTGAAGGGTGACGCGAGAAGCATCTCCCTGTCGGATGTTTCAAGGAGCGGGCTCCTGTCGCTCTTGCCGGCCGGGAAATGTCCACCCCAGAACGTCCTGGTGAAATCGAGCTGCGCCTCCCACCAACCTTCAGGAGCACAATGGATGCGCCGCCGCGGCAGGACGACAGCCACGGCGCCCTCTTCGTCTATATGACGATCGAGAACCGTCAGGACGTGAGCCCTGTCCATCCAGTGGAACGCGCCGGCAATCGTTGCGAGCGCAAAGCGGCCATGTTCCGGCGCGATGTCTTCGGAGCGTGCCTCGACATAGGCGATATTGGTCGCAGCTTGCGCCTCGCCAAACAGTTTCGCCTGTTCAAGCATGTCGCGGTTGGGATCAACCGCGACAACGTCTGAGGCATATCGGGACAAGGGGACAGCGAGTTGACCTGTTCCACAACCGAGATCGAGAAGTCGGTCGCGGTCAGGGTTCTTGAGGAACTGATGGCGGAGCAGGTTGAGCATCGCCGCCGGATAGCCGAGCTGGTAGCGGGCATAATATTCCGCTGCGCTGTCGAAGAGATCCCGCGGAGAGCGATAGGGTTGATTTTCCAGGGTCATGAAAGGTCCGTCCTTTCCGGTTGATGTCGATCAGGAGACCCTCTGGTCTCGGCTTTTGGTGGGTTGCACAGGATTTCTGCGACGATCTCGAGCCCTTGTGCGAGCACGTCGAGCGACTTCGGCGCGGTGACAGCCACGCGAAGCGCGTTCGGTGCGGGCCGGTCGCCGATGCTGAAGATGCTCGCCGCCCTCAGGGCGACGCCGCGACGAAAGGCCTCGTTTGAGATCACCTCCGCGGTGGTGCGGTTTTTAACCGGCAGCCAGACATGAAGGGCACCCGCAGCAAAGCGGGGAAGGAACCGACCGAGAAAGTAGCGCGCGATTTTTTGCCGCTCCTCAATATCCAGCCGGGCGCTGTAAAGGACGCCGTCAACCCTGTCGGTTTCGATGAGGAGGTTTGTCAGTTCGCAGGACAGAGCGTTTGGAAAAAGGTAGGAGGCGCGCGCAAAAGGCTCGTCCGCGTCCGGGGCCTTGCGGTAGGACGGCAGGATCACATAGGCGAGGCGCAGCCCCATGGCCAAAGATTTCGAGAGGCTCAGAATGTAGTAGGATCGCTCCGGCGCGAAGCTGTGAAGGGGCGGTGGAGCATCGGGATGCAAGAGGCCGAGAACATCGTCCTCAACGATCAGGAGATCATGGGTCCTGGCAACCTTGGCGATTTCCAGCCTGCGCGCGCTGCTCATGACCGCAAGGGTGGGATTTTGGAGGGTTGGCGTGCAGAAGAGAGCCTTAGGCCCGGATTGCCGGCAAACCACCTCCAGCGCGTCCGGCACTATGCCCTCCTCGTCCATATCGACCCCGACGACACGGAGGCCGAGTGACTGGGCCACGGGCCTGAGGCGAAGGTAGGCAAGCTGCTCGGCGACCAGAATATCTCCTGGTCGCGTTTCCGACTGGAGGATCCACAGCAGTGCCGACTGGGTGCCATTGGTGAGGACAACGCTTGATGGATCCAATGGGGTACCGAAGCGCCGGGAAAGCCAGTTTGCTCCTGAGCGCCTGTCCTGCTCGGAACCGAAGGGTCGATTTTCGCGAATGTTATTCACAAGATCCGCGTCCCTGCTCAACCGGGATAGTCCTTCGCTCAACGCCTGGGAAAGACAGGGCGTGGTGGTCGGAAGCGCGGTTGCCAGGTCAATCATGCGGGTCTCAAGCTCCTCGGTGTCTGCAGGTCACAAAGCCAAAAAGAGAAGGGCGACAGAGAGCCCGAAGGCGCTCAAGATGATCGCCGCGTAACCGACACGATCCGGGGCCGGAATCTTGACAGGCGCAACGTGAAGGATCGCCAGCGTCGTACAGGCAGCGGTAAGAAGGAGCGTGAATGGCAAGGGCTCGAGAAACGGTCGCATCAGGAACAGCGCGGCCAGCACCGGCAGGTCATAGGAGAGCGGCAGACCGATAAAGGATCCCTCCTTGAGGCCGAATGCGCTGAAATAGCTCAATCGCAACGCGCCAGTGGCGATCATCCCGATCGCCACGGGATAGACGGCAAGCTCATCCCCGGTCGCGGCGAGAAGCAGCATGGCGGGAAGGATGGCTCCGTAGATCAGGTCACCGAAACCATCGAGACTTTTGCCGATCACGGCTGCCGCTTCATTTCGCTTGCCTGTCCGTCTGGCGACGATGCCATCCAGTTGGTCGGCGATCATGGCCCATAGACCAAACGACGTGGCGATTTCGGGACGCCCGGCCATCACATGGATAAGCGCCGTCGCTGACAGGCCAATGCCGAAAGCGGTGATTGCATTGGCGGGATCGCGCAGATGATCGATCATCACCGTGGCTCCAGGGTTGAAGGATCGGCAAAGATCACTGTCGCCATGTCCAGATCGTCGGCGCTGTCGATTTCGACCCATTTGAGATCGTCGCAATGGACGGCGACGAGCCCTAGTTGTCCGCGGCGCGCAAGGCGCTCGAGCAGTTGTTCGACAAACAGGCCGCGTTCGTCGGACGCCGCGGCGGACCTTAGAAGCGGCAGCAGCTTTTCGCCGGCCATCTCCCGCGACAGGCGGTAAATGTTGATCGTCTTGTAAAAGCACGGGCTGACCGGATCGATGTCGGAAGCCTTGAGGCCTGTTCTCACATCATTGATACGGTCGGTTTCGTCGATGGTGACTGCGGATCCCTGCATGCAGCTGTCGAAACGTGCAACGGCGGCGACACTCTCCGCAGGATGCGCGGCGAGGCGCGACAACAAGGCTTGTTCGAAGAAAACGTCCGCTTCAAGCAGGAACAGGTTTTCTTTTGCAAGCACGTCCGCAGAAAGCCAGAGCGACCAGGCGCTCCCGGTGGTGGCATAGTCAGGAGCCTCCACATATCGTATAAGAAGCGTCTTGAAGCGGTCGCCCAAGGCGGCCTTGATCGCATCCTTGCGATAGCCGACGATGATGGTTATCTCCTCGATGCCGATTGCGGCGAGGTTTTCGAGGGCGTTGACGAGGATCGGCGTACCGTTGACCTCCACCAGCGGCTTCGGTCGATCGAGCGTGTGCGGCCTCAGCCGCGTTCCCGTGCCGGCGGCCAGAATAATCGCATGGCGTGTCGCGGATCGAGGTGTCATGTCAAACTCCTTCTTTCCATCAGGTTGACGATCTGTCGGGAGAGGCCCTGGCGTTCAGCTGTGCGACGACGCGCTCGCACCCTTCGCGCACCAGCGCCGGATCGATGCCGTATGACAGTCTGATACCGTCGCGATCACCGAAGGCAGTGCCAGGCACCGTTGCCACTCCCGCCTCTTCCAGGATCAAGCGGGCGGCATTCTGCGCGTCGGAGACCGAGCCCTGCTGCTGCGCGCCGGACCGGCTGCACCCAAGGTCAAGATAGAAATAGAAGCCGCCTTGTGCTTGGGGGACAGGCACGGTCCGCAAGCGCGAAAGGGCAGCGAGCCCCTCTTGTCGAGACATTTGCAACCGTGACAGCAAGCGCGCCTCATGACGGCGATCGTGGTTGCGCAGGTAATGGAGTATGGCGGCCTGTGCGATGACGTTCGGGTTCGACGTCATGTGGCCCTGCAGCGTGTCCACCGCCCGCACAAGCCTTGGCGGTGCCGCCAGATAGCCGATCCTCCAGCCGGTGAGAGCAAGGCTCTTGGAGAAGGCATTGACGATCACCAGGTGCTCGCGTACCTCCGGGACCAGCGAGACAATCGGGTGATGGACCGATCCGTCATGGACGAAGGGCGCGTAACACTCATCGAAAATCACCCACAGCTTTCGCTCCACGGCAAGCCTAGCGATCAAGATCAATGTCTGGCGGTCATAGATGGCCCCCGTTGGATTGTTGGGCGTGTTGACGATGATGGCCCGTGTCAGCGGGGTCACCACCCGTTCCATGTCTTCGATGCGGGGAATGAAACCGTTGGATCGGGTTTCGACAAAGACCGGCGTGCCGCCCGCCAGTTTCACCTGAGCCGGAAAAGTGCCCCAATAGGGGGACGGAATGATCACCTGGTCGCCCGGATCGAAGAGACACATCGCAATATTGTAAAGCGCCTGCTTGGCTCCCGCCGTGATCGCCACCTCGTCGCGCGAGAAGGACTGGCCGGTCTCGAAGGATATTTTTTCAGCGACAGCCTCCCGCAGGGCCAGCATGCCGATCGTTTCGGTATAGCGCGCGGCGTTGTCCGCGATCGCTTGCAAGGCGCCCTCGCGGATCGGCTGGATCAGCTCCGCCCAGATTTCGCCGCCGCTCATGTCGATGATGTCGCGGGCCTGCGTCTGCGCCGCCTGGGCGGCGATCCGCGCCTTCGCCGTTCCGGACTGAGGCAAAAGGGACATGCGATGAGACAACATCTGTCGACCTCACTTGAAACCGCGATACGGATGAAATGTCTGGCTTATCTTGGCAGATATCGTTGCTCAGCTTCGCCGAGCTCGTCATAGTCGAGGAGCTCGAAGAGATCCTTAAGCGAGCTGATACCGGCTTCGACGCCGGACACGCCCTTGTCGACAAAAATGCGCGACGAGACCTCTCTCATCGCCCGCACCGAAGCGCGAAGGCTTTGATTGGCCCAGATCACCGTGGAAATGCCCGCCTTGCGATAGAGAGAAACAGGTGTTTCATAATATCGCGTGGGGACGATAATCACGGGTAGCCTGTTTCTCCAGCGTGAAGCGAAGTCGAGTATTTCGCCTGCATCGCTTTTGCGGGAATGGACAAGGACCCCGTCGACGCCGGCGTCCGCATAGGCGTGGGCGCGCTCGAGCGCCTCCGCCATGCCGGCCCCGGCTATCAGCGCCTCTGTTCTGGCGATCAGAACCAGATCGGGGCATGTATCCTTGATTGCGCGAAGGCGGCCTGAAAACTCCTCCGCGTCGGCAAGCATATGCCTGTCTCCGACAAAACTGTTGAGCTTCGGGAATTGCTTATCCTCTATGCAAAGTCCCCTTGCCCCGCGGCGGGCGATGGATCTGGCGAAAATGCGGGCATTGTTGAAGTTGCCGAAGCCCGTGTCGCCGTCAACCAGAACCGGTAACCCGCTTGCTTCGGCCATGCGCTCGACGACATCGGCAACGCTCGACCACGATGCTTCATTGCTGTCGCGATACCCAAGCGATGTGGATATCCCAAGGCCTGAAGCCCAGAGGCTCGAAAACCCCGCTTTTCGCGCAATGATCGCCGACAATCCGTCATGCGCCTCCATCACGAAACGCGGTTCATCCGTTCCGAAGAGCCATTCCGATGGCTCCTGGCTGTGCTGCGCGGCATGTTGAGGTATGGGCGTCATCGGTGAGCTTTCTCTCGATCAACTGCCGCCATAAGATTGGAAATCAGGTTTCCGGGCAAGCTATATCGGCAAAATCAAAAGGATATATCATTGATTTTTCAATGAGAAATTCACTTGGCTGTTCACCTGCGTGGATTGCGGTCTCAACTGGACGCTGAAGCTAATCGGGCTCTTAGAGTTACTGGTCTCAATGCTCCCGGACGAGGGAGATAACCACGAAGTGCGCAATAACGTTGCTTCTTCTTATCCAGCTGACGGCTTGTAAGACGACGCAGGCTGAAAGCTCAAAATTTTCGCTGTCGAACACAACCGGCCGGGCTTTTGTCGTCACGGGCAGTTCGGCGGCATCGCCTGAACAGTTGAAGAAGGAAATGACATACAGGGCTGTCAGGGAAGCGCAACGGCGTGGCTACCCGGTTATTGCGCTTGTGAGGAACTCGCACATCAGGACGGAAAACGGTTTCCACCATATGACCGCCTCCCATTTGGGTTTAAAGAGTTTCGCAGAAGCCGTGAAGAGGCAGGCAGTTGCGGTAAATTCCTATGCCGAAACCGATGGCGTCTCCCACCAGACGCAAACAAAAAATCCGGGCAAATACGGTGAAGGACTGCTCCTCCCGACCACCCGGGAGGGACGGGCCGTCGATGCAATGTTGAAACGTGTATCTGAAGTCATGGTCTGACCTGTTTTCAAACCGGTCTCACCACGCCCATGGGGCAGTGATCGATACTGCGAGAGACGTGCCGATAGGTTTGATCGCGTCCAGACGGAGCCTGCAGTTTTCTCACCATCCTCCGGGACGCGACATCGCGCTGCGATGGCCACACAAACTGCCATCGGCTGCTCGGTCGTAGTAGGAGTAGCAATTGCCGGGGTAGCGCCTCGGCGGATAACCCCCACCACCGCAATTGTTGTTTGCGCACACAGCGACGGCAGTCCCAACCAGTGCGACGGCAACCAGAGCCGCCGCTGCGGCATCCTGATTCCTCACCATCTCAGGACACTGGTAAACTTCCACTGCGCGGCGACCAAGCTCCTTTGCGAGATCCTGCTGGAATACTGGATCCTGGCTCTGCAAATATGTCCGACAAAGCGTGGGCTTGTCGATCGATTTTGGATTGGCATGAAATGCTTCGCGAGACGTGGTGCATGCGCTTAAGGCACAGGAAATGATCAGGGCGACAAGCGCCCGCAAATAAACAGTTGTCAACAAAGCCCCCAATAATGTCCCCGCAGTCACGAAAACACGCAGAAAGATTAGAGTCGAGTCTGCTCAACTAGAATTTTTATTAGGAGGGCGAAAATGAAGTGGCATCACCTGTCCCTTATCGCCGCTGATTGGCACATTATCAGAAAGATCGGCGCATTGATTGTTTCTGGCCATCAGCCGCAGTTGTGCCAGAGCCTTGTCAAGATTTGTGCCCTTGTTAAAATCTGCGCGTGCTCTTTGAAGCAGAAAATTTATTATCGCCTTGTCATAGACCATTACTCAAACCTGAATGAATAACCGAAATCCGGTTTAAGAGCACATCATGGGCGCATACGATAGGCAACAGGCCGCCAACCTTATGTTCGACTTTATCACTGCGATGACGGCGGCCAGCAATGTCGATGCTATCATTAGTGACTTGACGAAGGTTTCAAGGACATTTGGCCTTGATTGTTTCGCGATTTCCGGAATTCCTCTGCCCGGTGAGAAAATCGATAGTTATGTTCTGCTGAGTGCCTGGCCGGAAGGCTGGTTTGACCGTTATGTGCAGGAAAACTATGTCCATATCGACCCCGTGATTTATCAAAGCAGAATTTCGGACTGTGCCTTCGTCTGGTCAGAAGAACTGCGCGGCAAGCCTATCCGGCGCGAAGCCAGGAAGCTGATGAATGAAGCGTCTGAATTCAGGATGATCGATGGTTACAGCGTGCCTTTACACATGCCGGGTGCGCTTCAGGCCATCGTGACCTTCGGCGCAGAGAAAATCGACCTGTCTGCGGAGGCAAAGGGCATTCTCCACATCGTCGCCATCTATGCTCATAATCGACTGAGGGCGCTTCTGGAGCAGCAAAGCGGTGCCGGCAAGAGGGAGACGCCCCATATCACCCGGCACGAGCGAGACGTTATCCGCTGGTGCGCGGAAGGCAAGACCAATTGGGAGATAGGGCAGATACTCGGGCGTTCGGAAAAGACCGTCCAACACGAACTTCATAATGCCCAGCGGAAGATGAATTGCGTTAACCGCGCGCAGCTCATCGCCGAGGCGATCCGCACAGGCCTCATTCGCTGACAATAGGCAGAACGGCCTATTTACCGGAAATCGCGCTCAATTATTCCTGCCCCTGTAAATCTGCGGGGGTTTTTAATGCTTCGATATTTCAAAGGTTCATCGCTACAAGCTTCCGGCTTTGCCGAAAGGGTCTGGCAGTTTCGCCATCTTCATTTTGTTGATCGCTTCGGTTGGGAAGCGCTTCGAAAACCGGACCGCCGGGAGATCGATAGCTTTGACACCGATGACGCCGTCCATCTCGTACTGGAGGATAAAGGCGTTGTTCTGGGGTACTCCCGGCTGCTCACGACAAGCGGGCCGCATCTTCTGTCAGATGTCTATCCGGAAATCGTGGGTAACGCCCACTATCCGCGCAAACCAAATGTTTATGAATGGACGCGGTGCGTTGCCGAACCTGGTGCGAGGCTGTCTGGCGTTGAAGCGTCCCATATGCTGTTGACCGGGGTTGCCGAATTCTGCCTCAGTGCCGGTATTGAGGCTCTTATCGTTGAGACGCATCCGAAGCTGGTCAATCTCCTTGTGTCCAACCTCTGGGATGTGACGCCACTTGCCGCGCCGATGATATATGGCGGGGCGCTTGTCGTCCCGATCCACGCCGTCCCCTCACCATTGGCTCTTCAGTCCCATCACCGCGGCGCCGGCATTAACGGAAGTGTACTGGAACTGGAGGGTGATGTTCCAAATCCGGTAACCGGGCACGCGATGACCGCTTTTATTTCTCGCCCACACGCAGAACAAGTCGGGGAGACAACCTATGCCTGACGCGCTAACCGAGCATGCTATTGCGCAATACATTGCGGAACAGACAGACGAATTAATCGCGCTCGTGAATTTCTGCCAGCCGAGCGACCGAGTGCAGTTCCTCGTCTACCTTTTGGGTATGGTCAGGTCGGAAGCGAGACAAATATACGAAGATGCGCCTGAACCAGGGACCAGGCTTGTCTATTCGAAGACCGCGACACCAACCGGTGGATTGACCTAACGCGGGAGCAATCCGGCCAGGCTCGCAACACCGATTATGAGAGTTGCAAGATTAAGGACGATGAGACCGGCGAGAAGAGATTTTACGACCACGTTGCAACCGAACCTGTTCTTTTTGTGCAGATGCCTCAGACCTGAACATGTCTCTTTGAAAAGAATGCGTATAGCACCCGCATTGCGATTTTGTGGTGGCATTCGGCGGGAAATCGAATCCGCCCCGCCTTTGAAGGCCGGGTGCTTGCATCAATGATTTCAATGGATGCCGTCGTCGGCCTTGCCCGCATGGCCACTGATTTCCGAGTGGCCCCTGGCCTTGGCTCTCCGATACCGACACGCAACGTTGGAGAAGAGCGGGTAATCTGCGACCGCTACATCCTCACGCATAGCGGCCCCTATGATGGTGCTGCCCCAAGGGTTGGCGTTGACTTTGGGAAAGGCGCTTGCGGAAAATGATCGCAACCTGTCATAAAAGATCTTCAAGCGGGCTCCTGTTGGTCTGGGCACGCAGATTGAACTCCCGGACCAGTTCGGGGACCGCCTCGCAAATCAGGCGTGTATGTCTGATTAAAATGCGGCTTGCGAGAACCCGATTGCCGGACGAAATTGCCTCTTCCAACCCGTTCAAGGACCACAGCGCGTCGTTGATCCTTGGAGCTGAAAGAAGGCCGAATTGCCTGATGTGACCTGTTCTGGCGCAAAAGCACGCAATGCTGGCCACAAGCCGCGGATTTCCGGAGGTCCACGCAATTTTTTCATAGATCGTTTCAACGCGGTTTGCGATCGTTGCGGCATGCGGCTGATCACGGACCGCCCCTCCCTGCCAGATTTCCTTCAGCGTGTGCTGCTGCGGCTCGTGATGAGTACGATTGCGGCTTTCGATTGATGATTTGAGCAGGATCGTTGCAAGTTCGTAATCCGCAGTGAGATCGTCCGGATCGAGCGCCTTGATATAGTAGCCGCGTCCCTTGATGAAACCTATAACCTCCTCATGGGAAAGGCGAATGAGCGCCTCGCGAACCGGCGTGGCGCTAACCCTGAGCCGTTCGGCGACGGTGCGGATATTCAAGAAAGCGCCCGGCACCGCGCAGTTTGAATTGAGCACCGCTCTGATCCGGTTATACGCCTCGCGCGTTTTGTCCTGCATTGCCGGCTTGACGTCGATCGCCTGCATCTACGGTTTCGCCATTCACAATCATTGCCTCCGCCGCAGTGCCGCCTTTGCATCGGTATTTCTACCATGTTGGCGCAACGCGTGACGTTATTTCGCTGATATAGAGCCGATATAGTGGCAGGTCCGACAGTCGCATTTCTGGCAGCAATTTAGTAAGAAGGTCCGCCTTCGGGACGCCCTCACCAAACGCCCTGCCGGAGATCGCCTGAGGCGCGTAATGATGGTTAAAGTGCCGGTTCGCATGTCGGTAACGTGCTCTCGCCCGACAGCAGTCCTGTTGCGCGACGGTTTGGCCGTCGTCCTATTGCCGAGACAGCAATGCGTAGGACGGGCTTTCATCGAACGTCATCAGTCCACACGACTGGCAAAGAACCGGCGATCGTCGAGATTGGAACAGTGCCAGGAACACGACGGCCGCGACCAGGGGCATCCTCGCCGCCACCGCATGAACGGCGTTACAGGTTCATTGCCGTGCCGCGCCCATCGTGCGCGATTGAGCAAGCCCGTCCCGGATGGACTGTTGAATATCCCCGCCCCCTCTTGCGGCGAAGGAGTTCAAGAAAAAGATCGACGGCGTCGTTTTCTGCGTCGAACTGCTGAACCAGCATCTTGCCTCTTGTCCCGATGCGTCCCCAACGGCGTATCAGGCAGGCGTGACCAAAAAGGTCCGGTTCGATGGACATCGCGTAAAAGCGTGCCATGTTCCTCGTCCTGTCGGTCCTCTCGATGTAAAGCTCGTAGCGTTGCGTCATCATGAAAGCATGATCGACCCTCGCGGTCGTCGCGTCCAATGACTGTTTTGAATCGGTGAGGAGCGACTGATTCACATTGTTGATGAGACGTCGCCACACGGTCTCCAAGAGCCGCGCCTTTATCAGCCAGAGCGATGTCTGGTCCGGTTTAATGGCCAGCGGCTGCGATTATGCGTTCTTCTGACACATGCTTTCATATCCTCCCGTCTGAACCAGATCGCGCGACCGCACCGCAGCGGCGGATTACCCGCCGTGAATACGATCTGTTCGTCCGCCCTCATCGCCAGGACCTCCTGCGGCTGGATCAACGGCCGGGGGGCCAGCTGTTTTGAACGCGTGCGAGATGACCCTCGCGCCTGTATGCTGCGGCTGGTCTGGTCGATCTCGACGGTGGTCATGCCGCACCGCCTCGAAATGTATTCGGCGGTTTCCGGATCATTGATGGCAGCGAAACTGATCCAGCTTGCGCTTTCGAACCATTTGCTGGCCGCATCACGGCCGCCATAGGTCTCACGAAGCTGGCCGATTGACTGATAGATCATGGCCAGCGTGATGCCGAATTTGCGGCCGGCGTCCCGTGCGGTCTCCAGAATGCGCATGTAGCCGAGCCGGGCCACCTCATCGAGCAGGAATAGCGCACGTCCTTCCATGGCGCCGTCGCGATTGAAGATTGCGTTGAGAAACGAACCGATGACGACGCGCGCCAGTCCGGCATGGGTCTCCAGGACCCTGAGATCGATGTTGATGAAAACATCGGTCGAACCTGAAGCAACGTCCCCCGTCCTGAAATTCGACCCCGAGACCAGAGCCGCATAGTTCTGATAGGATAGCCAGTGTGTCTCCTTGATCGCATTGGCATAGACCCCGCTGAAGGTTTCCGGTGTCATGTTGACGAAAGCTGCCACGTTCTCCTTCACGAAGTCGGAGGTCGTGCTGGTATAGATATCCTGAAGGCGTTGGCGAAGTTTCGGTTCGGGTTCGGCAAGATTGGCCCGCACCTGGCGCAAGGTCTGCTGATCTTCCGGTGTGTGACCGGAAAGGCAAATGTCAGCGATGATCGCTGTCAGCAGTTGCTGGCCGGAGGCACGGAAAAAATCGTCGCGAACACCGCTGGCGCGACCGCTATCGCTCATGATCCAGGATGCGACCGAAGCAATGTCCTCCTCTTTCGTGCCCCCATACTGGCCGACCCAATCGAGCGCGTTGAAGCCGGTCGCGGGGTTGCGCGGATCAAGAATGTGGACCCGCCGGCCCGCGGCTTTCCGGTGCGCTTCAACCATCGGTGCGACTTCGCTCGAGGGATCGAGCACGATGAGAGCGCCACCCCATTTGAGCGCCGTCGGGATCGTCACCGAGGTCGTCTTGAAACCACCCGACCCGGCAAAGATGATACCATGCGAGGATCCGAACGAGCCATCGAAGCAGAGAAGCGGTGATTTCCCGCCTGCGCCCCATGTTTCTTTCGCGTTGGCGCGGAACGAAATGCCTGAGATGCTGTCGCGGTCGACGCGATATTTTTCACCGACCACGATGCCGCCTGCGTCCGGAAACACCCGTTGGGCTTCGTCGAGTTTCATCCAGCGGGCTTCGCCGTGGAGCGCCCGCTTCCCGACGATCCGCCTAGGTGCCGGGCGCTGAAAGGCGCCATTGCCGATCATCGCGACCCTCATCGCAAAACAGCCCGGAACCAATGCCGTTGCTGCCCCGATTACCGTCGCCGGATCGAGATAGGAAAGCAACGATTGGGCGTCCGCCACCTCGGTTGACAAGGCCGCAAGCCGCATCATCTCCCTTGTGCCGGCGATCAGGACGACGACGATGCTTCCGATGAGCGTGCCCCAACCTGCGAAGTGAATTGAGACTGCCCCCGCTGATGCAAACAGAAAGATGAGGCCAATTGAAGCTGCGGCCACATAGGGGGCAGCGATCCCTGCCCGCCCCAGCACGAGTTCAGCAGGTCGTGTTTCCCCGAAGCGAGCCATCCATGTTTCCATGCCCGTCAGGGCGAACACGGCGACGATCATCAAGGCTGCGGGTAGGACCGCGAGAATGACCCTATTTGTTCTCATGGTGAAACGCTGCTTGTCCGAGTGTCTTCAATCTTGCGCGCTCGCTTTCATCCAAAGCCAGGCGTTGCTGGAGTTCGACGAGAGCACCGAGCAGAACCGCCCGTTTTTCAAAGCGAAGACCGGCCTTGACGATCAGGCCACCCAGCTCGATTTTCTCACGAGTATCCTTTTTCCGGGCTTCGGAAATTGCATCTCTACCCATCCGATCAAGCCTCGCCAGCGCTGCCTGCAGCCGCACCAGACGCGGCCATCTCTGACTGTCCGCTGCCAACCCCGCCCTCCCCCGGGGCTTTCCTTCCGGTCGTAACAGGCTCATTTCCGCGAAATCGTTTCGCAACATCCTCGAAGGCCGCCTGCAACTCTCTCTCTTCGATCCCGATCTCGCCGAGCCCCGCTCGCAGTGCGATGCGCCCAATGCGCTCGGCCTCTTTCGTTTCTGTATGCTTCAATTGTTCCTGGAGCTTGACGATTTCCTCGCGGATTCTGGAAGACGGCTTCTTCATGTCTGGATTGTCCTTTGATGTTGCCCGTCGTGTTGACGGCAACAGAATTCTCCAGATCGCCGCGCCGATCTACTGACACAAATGCCAGTAGGCGGAGCCTACGCTTTTTGAGCATGATCCCGACCGTTCCGAAGGAGCGGGTCCAAGGGCGCAATTATACGTCGCTGCGGCGACCTTCTGCTTCCGGTTTTGAATGCCCGTAATTGATCGATTGAAGGAGACTGTGCTCTCATGGCCGTCCCGCATTTCTCAGTCAGCATCGTCGCCCGCGGCAAGGGCGCCAGCGCGGTCCTGTCGGCTGCTTATCGGCATTGCGCGAAGATGGATTACGAGCGGGAAGCCCGAACGATCGACTACACCCGCAAACAGGGTCTTTTGCATGAGGAATTCGTCATCCCGGCCGATGCACCAAAATGGTTACGCAACATGATTGCCAATCGTTCGGTGTCCGGGACCTCGGAGGCCTTCTGGAACAGGGTCGAGGGCTTCGAGAAGCGCTCCGATGCTCAGCTTGCAAAAGACCTGACCATCGCGCTGCCGAACGAGCTTTCGGCGCAGCAGAACATAGAGCTTGTCCGCGATTTTGTAGCGAGACACATCACGGCGGGGGGCATGGTCGCGGACTGGGTCTTACATGCGGCACTAGAGAATCCCCATATCCATCTCATGATGACATTGCGGCCTCTGACAGAAGACGGCTTCGGCTCGAAGAAGGTCGCTGTAATTGCTGCAAATGGCCAGCCACTTCGTAATGGAGCCGGGAAAATCGTTTACGAACTCTGGGCGGGGGACATGGAGGGCTTCAATGCGCTTCGCGATGGATGGTTCGCCTGCCAGAACAGGCATCTCGCGCTCGCCGGCCTCGATTTGCACATTGATGGTCGTTCCTTCGAAAAACAGGGTATCGAACTGTCGCCCACTCTCCATCTCGGTGTCGGCGCCAGGGCGATCGAGCGGAAGGCGAAAGGAAAAGGAGAAGCGGCAACACTTGAACGGCTGGAGCGGCAGGAGGAACGGCGCGCGGAAAATGCCCGTTCGATCGAGCGTAATCCGGAGATCGTGCTCGACCTGATAACACGGGAAAAGAGTGTCTTCGACGAACGTGATATCGCGAAAATCCTCTACCGCTACATCGATGATGCCCTGCTTTGCCGGAGCCTTTCGGCCCGCATCCTGCAAAGCCCGGAAACGCTGCGGCTCGATCGCGATAGGATCGACCTCGCGACCGGACAGCGAGTGCTGGCGAAATATACGACACGCGAATTGATCAGACTGGAAGCAGAGATGGCCAATCGGGCGAACTGGCTTTCGCAGCGTTCATCGCACGCTGTTCCTGATATCGTCCTCAAGGAGATCTTTACACGCTTCGACCGGCTGTCGGATGAGCAAAAGACGGCAATTGAGCACGTTGCCGGCAAGGCGCGGATCGCCGCCGTGATCGGTCGTGCGGGGGCCGGCAAGACGACAATGATGAAGGCCGCACGCTTAGCTTGGGAAACAGCCGGTTATCGTGTCGTCGGTGGCGCGCTTTCCGGCAAGGCTGCGGAGGGTCTGGAGAAGGAAGCAGGCATTGCCTCGCGGACACTCTCGTCCTGGGAGCTTCGCTGGCGCGAGGGCCGCGGCCGGCTCGACGGCAGGACGATCTTCGTTCTCGACGAGGCCGGCATGGTGTCATCGCGGCAAATGGCGCTGTTCGTGGAGGCCGCCGTGAGGTCTGGCGCCAAACTCGTTCTTGTCGGCGATCCGGAACAGTTGCAGCCGATCGAGGCGGGAGCCGCCTTCCGCGCGATTGCGGATCGCATCGGTTATGCCGAACTCGAAACCATCTATCGCCAAAAAGAGCAATGGATGCGTGACGCGTCCCTTGACCTTGCGCGCGGCAATCTCGGCAGGGCAATCGAAGCCTATCGCGCAAATGGCAGGATGACTGGCGCCGAGGTGAAAGCAGATGCGGTCGAAAACCTCATCTCGGATTGGAACCGAGACTTCGATCCTGCCAAATCGAGTTTGATCCTGGCCCATCTTCGTCGCGACGTCCGCATGCTCAATCAGCTCGCACGCACCAGGCTCATCGAACGCGGCATCATCGAGCCCGGCTTGCCATTCAAGACAGCGGATGGGAACCGCAATTTCGCCGCTGGCGATCAGATAGTCTTCCTCAGGAACGAAACATCCCTCGGTGTCAGGAACGGAATGCTGGCCAAGGTGATCGAGGCGAGCCCCGGGCGGCTCGTTGCCGCGATCGGTGAGGGCGGACAGCGCCGGCAGGTTTCGGTCGAGCAGCGCTTCTACGACAACGTCGATCATGGTTATGCCACCACCATCCACAAAGCCCAGGGTGCTACAGTCGACCGGGTGAAGATGCTGGCGTCGCTGTCGCTCGACCGTCATCTCACCTATGTGGCGATGACCCGTCATCGCGAAGATCTCTCCGTTTATTATGGAAGCCGATCCTTCGCCATGGCCGGTGGATTGACAGAGATCCTGTCGCGGAAAAACGCAAAGGAAACGACGCTCGACTACGCAGGTGGCAGCATCTATCGCCAGTCGCTCCGTTTTGCCGAAGCGCGCGGGCTTCATCTCGTCAGCGTCGCACGGACTATTGCCCGAGACCGGCTTGAATGGACAGTGCGCCAGAAGCAAAAGCTCGCCGATATCGCCTGCCGGCTCGCAGCGATTGGCGCCAGGGTCGGCCTTTCGACACGCGCCAGTAAAGAGATCGGCGAAAATGCAAAGGAGGCGACATCAATGGTGGCCGGTATCACCCATTTCCCGAAATCCGTCGATCAGACCGTCGAGGACAGGCTTGCGGGCGACCCTGCGCTGAAAAAGCTCTGGGAGGAAGTGTCAATGCGTTTCCATCATGTCTATGCGCAACCTGAATTGGCCTTCAGGGTCGTCGATGTCGATGCGATGTTGCGCGATCAGGCAACGGCAGCAAAGTCGATCGCGACGATCTCCAACCAACCTGAAGCCTTCGGCACCCTCAAGGGCAGGACGGGTTTGCTCGCGAGCCGCGCAGAGAGGTCGGATCGCGATCGGGCGCTGAAGAATGTCGCCCCGCTCTCCGCCAGCCTCGGTAACTATCTGCGCCAGCGCGACGAGGTGGGACGCCGATACCGTGCCGCAGAAACTGCTTTTCGCAGACAGGCCGGTCTGGAGATACCTCCCCTGTCGGCAAATGCCAGACGGGTGCTCGAACGTGTATCTGGCGCCATTGATCGAAACGACTTGGCCCTGGGGGCCGAATACTGGCTTGGAGAGAAACAGGTAAAGGCGGAGCTTGAAGCCTTCGCCAAGGCCGTGTCAGAGCGTTTTGGCGAGCGAACCTTCCTGCCGATTGCCGCGATACGCGCTGATGGCGAGGTCTTTCAGCATGTAACCGCGGGTATGAATCACATGCAAAAGAGCCAAGTGCGGGAAGCGTGGACAATGATGCGGGCGATGCAGCATCTGTCGGCCCACGAGCGCAGGGTGACGGCGCTTAAACAGGAAGAAGCACTGCGTCGGACCGCAAAGCAGGGGCTTTTTCTCAAGTGACGGCAATGGGCAAGGGTGGAGCGTCTGCCAGGTCTGCGCGTTGGACGGTTTGGGCGCTGTTCTGCGGTGTCGCACTTTTATTGCCCGCCACGGTCCTTGCCTTGGGATTGGCAGGCTTTCGGGTCAATATTACACCGAGCAAACCTTTGGGACTGTGGCGTATTCGAGCTCTTGATCGCCCCGTCCGGATCGGCGACCTGGTGTTCATCTGCCCGAGCGAGAACAGTGTGATACGTGAAGCCTGGAGCCGGGGTTATCTTCGGCGTGGCCTATGCCCCGGCGGGATCGCACCGTTGATCAAAACCGTGGCGGCAACGGCCGGTCAGGTGATCGAGATCACCAGCATCGTCACCATCGATGGCCGCGTGCTTTCCCATTCCGGGGTCGCGCTGAAGGACGGTCAAGGGCGTAACATTGTTCCTCACGGAGGTGGCGCCATCCCGGATGGCACCGTCTATCTGCATTCGGAATTTCCCGGATCCTTCGATTCCAGATATTTCGGTCCTCTTCCGGTCGACAATATTCTCGGGCTGGCGCAGGAGGTCTTTACCTATGCGCGATGAATGTCTGCGGACCATTATTCTTGTTGCGGGTTCGGTTTTGACCGGTTGGATTGCCTGGAGCGGCCATGTGCTTTTTCTTCCCGCGGCGATCGCCTTTCCCATCTTGTGGTCTCTGGCAAGAGTACGTTGGCAGGCTGCAGTCGTTTCTGCAGCCTATTTCCTTGCCGCTTCGCGCGGGCTTCCGCAGGGCGTGGCAAATTTCTACGGGACGGATCTCTGGCCGGGCGTCCAGTTGTGGCTAATCGCCTCGATATCATTCGTGATGGTGCATTGCGTGCTCTGGACAAGCCGTGACGGCTTGCACCCTCCGATCCGTTATCTTGTTGCCGGCATTGTCATGGCGGTACCACCCTTTGGCATCATGGGTTGGGCACATCCCGTCACGGCGGCAGGCGTCCTTTTTCCGGCATGGGGATGGTGGGGTCTTGCGGCGATGGCAGCCGGCCTGGCGATCATGACGACGCGCCATCGACCGGCTGCAGCCATGGCCATGTCAGGCTTATGGCTCTGGTCCGCCGCTAGCTGGACAGCGCCCGTTCTACTCCCCTCCTGGATTGGTGTCGACCTCCAAACGGGATCGTCCCTGGGCCGCAACGTCAGTTTTGAGCGGCAGAACGCGCTGATTGACCTTGCACGCGGCCACCCGTCAGGAGCAACGGTGATCCTGCCGGAAAGCGCCATCGGCTTCTGGACACCGACGGTTGCTCGCCTCTGGCAGCGAGGGCTTGCGGAAACGGGTGTCACCGTCATAGCCGGTGCGACGATTATCGACGAAAGCGGTTATGACAATGTCCTCGTCAAAATCTCCCCGGAAGGCCTGGTTGTTCTCTATCGTCAACGCATGCCGGTTCCCGGATCAATGTGGCAGCCCTGGCGCCGTATTTCCGCAGGAGGTGGCGGCGCCAGCGCCTATTTCTTTGCGAATCCGGCAATTGATATCGCCGGCTCGAAAGTTGCACCGCTGATCTGCTACGAGCAACTTCTCGTCTGGCCAATCCTGCAGTCGGCGCTCCACCGTCCAGACGTAATCCTTGCGGTGTCAAATGGCTGGTGGACCGCGGGCACGGCGGTTGTCGATATCCAGCGTGCAAGCACCGAGGCCTGGGCGCGTTTGTTTAACCTTCCTCTCGTTTTTTCAGTCAACACCTGACCATGGAGTCTCCATGCCCGATGCCGTCTTGATCAAGGAATGTGCTGACCCGACCCTCAAGCCCGCCATCGTCGAGCAGTTTGTCGAAGCGGCCGGATCGGACGATCCCCTCGCCATAACGGTGAGATCAGGCGGCCGCCTCATTCTCGTGCCACAGCCGAAATCGGCGGTGGAAGCGGTCGAGATTATCAGGAAGAACGTGAGAGGCTCGATCGTACGTGTTGGTCTCACGCAATTTCCAGCCGGGATAGGTAACACGGATCCATCAGAACTCAACGCCGAGCTCTTCGAGCCCTGCGCCAATCTGCGCAGGGGAACGGCGATTTTCGCCAGGATCCTGCGCATCGTTGCCAGGTGGTACGGAAATCCGACAAATGATGAAGTCTTTCCGCAGTTGTTCGACGACGCGGTCTACGCTTGGCAGACCGGCGAGTTCGAGGGTCAAAGCATATTCCAGGCGCAGGACCCCGGCGGCGCGGTCATGCAGCTGCAGTCTGCGTCAAACGAGCCGGCGGGTTCAGTTGAAAAACGGCCAAGCGTCCCATCCCCTGCAGTTGAACAGGCTGAAGAGGCGGGCATCCGGATCGACTTGTCGAAAATCGGGGGTCGATAAGTCAGCTCTGGACCTTGGGGCGGTGCGGCATAGGCACATTAGGCTCCGAGACGATCCACCAGATGCAGGTCGCAGATGTGAACCGGCACTCCACTCCTACGGATCAGGTGTGATCAGGCTGACGGTCGGAAAATAGGATCGATATCGACCCACGTCTCGCGTCAACAAAGGAAGGTTTTGGACTGCGGCGTGGGCGCCGATAAAAAAATCGGACAAAACACCGGTGCGAGTGCCGCCGCCACGGCGGTATCTGGTAAAGATCTTACCTGCCAAAAATAACGCAGGGCGGGGGAAAGGCATGAGCTTCAACCCCGCCTGATCAACAAAAGCATTAAGGGCCTCTATCCGTTCATAGCGAACAGCAAGCTCGGCATAAACAACGTCGTTGATGAACAACGGACCGGCAATGCTTGCCAGTTCGAGTTGCTCGATTGACCAGTCAGCCCAAACCGGATCATCCGTTACGAGATCAAGCAGGACATTTGTATCGACAAGTGTCACGCGTCACCACGTGTCAGTGCCATGATAGCATCGGTATCGAGACCGTCACCAGCGTGACCCCGCAATTTGGCAAAACGCGTCGGTGGCTGCTTCTTGTCAGCTCTGACCAGCACGATCCGTCCATCCGGCGCGCGCACAAAATCAACCGAACTTCCTGGGACAATCCCGAGAAGCTCTCGCACGGCTTTTGGAATGGTGACTTGCCCTTTGGCCGTTACCGTTGTTGTCATCTGGCGCTCCTGTAATGCTGATGCAAAATATGGTATTACTTTTTCGGGCTGGTTTCAACTCGACATGTCAGAAGTCCCACTTTTCTCGCCGCGCGCGCTCAGGACGAACCGGTGTTGTTCATACAGCAATCCTGTCCGGCCGATTTCTTACCCCTCCCCGCTTCCTGGGCTGCAACCAGCGAATACGCGACTGCAGGTCAATGACAGACCAATGCGGCTGGATAAGTTCGCGCAGCATGCGCCGCAGATATGGCCATGGGGCTTCCTCCTTGCGCAGGTCCGGATCGTAGTTCACCAGCATGTAATGGCGTTTGGCGGCGATGTCGTGGATGTGATGGGTCTGCATCGCAATCAGGATACGCCCGGCAATCCCCTCAAACTGGGCAGTCTCCCGCACCTTCGAAAGGCTCGCGCTGTATCCTGTGCGTAGATCAGCCGCATTCCAGGCCTGTCTTCGTCCGCGCAACTTGACACGCGCCCTGGCAGCCGCGTCGGCATCGAACTCTCAACATCTCGTTTGCCTTCGACATCTCGAACCAAATACTTGAGGTCCGAATGGGCGAACGACCTGTTCTCAAAAAGGAATCTCAATATCCTCGCGGTTTTTCTTTGCCCCCTCGACGAGGATCGTCTTGAACCGCTCGAGATCTTGTGCCGGTAGCATCCCTACTCCGGCGCGAACACCTTCCTGCCATGCAGGTCCGCGCTCCCACGCTTCGTTATAAACAAGCGCCAGATCTGCAGATCGCCTCGTCTGCTGCAGGGCTTCGAAGAGCAATGCGGCTTGCCGAACGTCCTTCTCTCGCTTGGCCGGCCCCTGCCCGTCCGAGTGCCGGCGGCTGGCAACTATGAGCTTGTGGATTGCGTATCGGGACGGATCAGGAACAACGACTGGAACACCGCTTCGGTGGAGCAGCATTGTCCTGACGGGTTCCCGGATGAGGAAGTCGAGAAAGCGCAGTGGATCGGCGCTGGCACCGCCCAGGGCGGGCATCTTCGCTGGCTGATCGATGTAGTCGTCCGGACCACGGTTCGACGTAAGGAATTCAACTCGATAACCGTCGGCATTTTGAAACGCCGACGAGGCGGCGGATCCTGACCGATGGGGAACCGGCCGAAAGCTGGCGTCCACGCCTTGCAGCAGCTCAACGATCGGTGGCAGACTGTCCTCAACTTCCTGGCTGATGGCATAGTCCTGGGCGATATCAGCGTCGCCGGTCAGGATCGCAGCCATCGGAAGACGGACGCCCAGCAGTCCTGAATAGCATTGGAATGCGACAGTTCCGATGAGAACGCCCCGAAGCCGGAAGAGCCCTCCGCCGGCAAGAGCCTCGACGATGTCACCCGAAATGGCGTCAGGAGTGATCATCCCACCCTCGCGTGTTAAGGTGTTGACCATGCGCCTGCGAGCTCGAAGATCGTCCTTATCCCGCTTGTGCTCCGATACACGCTGGCTGATGTCGGGATCATCATCCGGACCAACGTAACGACGTTTCGTACCACCATGTCCATCGGGGATGTCGAAGTACCAGTATTTGCGCCCCTTGATGTTCGCGGGAGTAAACCGGCCTTCCGGAGGAAAGTCGGCGGTCCAGGCTGCGTCGAGTGAGCGTTGCCCCAACTCGGCCAGCATCGTCTGGTACATGAGATCGATGGGCTTCATCAGCGGAACTCCGGAGTTATACTGTTTTTCAAAAACAGTATAACTGGTGAAAAGGTGTGGAACAAGATGGCGATGGCGGCTCTATAGCCTTAAATCATCTCGCGAACGCGGCAGTGCTGGTAGCGTTACAGCCAGGGTGCCGGTCGCAGTAATCGAGAAAGCTATGGGAGTTGGCGTGCTTCCTTCCCAGCATAAAGCCGGCGTGATCCACATTCGCTGGGGGCATGTACGAAAGATACATATGAAGGTTGCGACCAGAAGCGACAAAGTATCACTCAAAGGTGTTGCAATTACCTTTGAGGCAAAATCCCTTTTCTATCATCATCGTGCGACGGCGACTATTGCTCCAGCGTAGTAGTCATCATGTCTTGTAACGGTAACCGGTGGCATGCTGAAAGTTGCCACCGTATATGTTGAGAGCTATGAGTGTATCGACTCGCCGAGAGCAGATATAGTCGATCGTCTGACGTCTGCAAATTTCAGCCCAAAACGTGCCAGATATTTGGTCACGCGGTCTGCGTCGTTGCTGCTTCTTTTATTCAACCTCGAACTCGCGAACAGAACACGCCCGGCCGCACTGGCTGTGTTGTGAAGGCGGCATATCTCCAACACTGCCGAAAGCTGAGCGATATCGAACAGGTCCAGGCGAGCAACTGCCCCAACGCCGAGGAGATCAATCAGCTTGCTGTCGCTGACAGCATGTTGCGACGCACCGCCCCATGAAGCCTTGAGGCGAAGGACTTCGTCGTCGACGACATCGACGGTGATGCGTCCTTGCGGCGCTAATGTTCCCATGCGGGTGACAGAGGCGGACAGATCGCGGAAATTGGCGCTCCACGCCGCTTCCGGCCCGGTCGCAAAAGCGATGTAGCGCTCGCGTGCCTCCCTGTTGAAAGTAACGTTCTGGCCCTCACGTTCGAGAAAACGCCGCAACTCGAAATCGAGGTTGGGTTCGATGTCCTCTTTGCGTTCCCGAAGTGCGGGAAGCTGAAATATCCAGAGGTTGAGGCGAGCAAACAGGTCCTCGCGAAACCGGCCTTTCAGAACTTCCGTGCGCAGATCGCGGTTGGTGCCGGCGATCAGCTGGAAATCGACAGAGATTTCCCTGTCCGCTCCGACCGGCAGAAAACGCTTTTCCTCGATGGCGCGCAGGCACATGGCCTGTTCGTCCAGACCAAGCTCGCCGATCTCGTCGAGAAACAGCAAGCCCTTGTCTGCAGATTTCAGGAGACCGGCGCGTTCACCGGACGCGCCTGTGAATGCGCCCTTCACATGACCGAACAAAGCCGACATGGCCTGATCTCCGCGCAGCGTGGCACAGTTCACCTCCACGAAGGGTCCGGTCACCTTTCGTTGCGCCTTTTTCAGCTCGTAAATCCTTTTCGCCAGCTGCGATTTTCCGGCGCCGGTGGGGCCGGTAAGAAACACCGGTGCGGTGGAGCGCATTGCCACGCGCTCGATCTCATCGATCATGCGGTTGAAGGCGGCGTTGCGGGTGGAGATGCCGGATTTCAGAAATGAGGTCGCCTCGTCGCGCTCGGAAGCGAAGCGGGTGGCGATCTGGTCGTAACGTGACAGGTCGAGATCAATGACCGCATGCGTGCCGGCATGATTCTGCTCTGCCTCCCGGTCGCGCGATGGCGAAAGCTGCAGTAGACGGCCGGGAATGATGCGGGCTTCGGTTAGCAGGAACCAGCAAATCTGTGCAACGTGTGTGCCGGTGGTGATGTTGACGAGATAGTCTTCCGCGTCCGGATCGAAATTATAGGCGCGGGCGAAATCGCGCAACTTTGTGTAGACTTCCGAGAAATCCCACGGGTCGGTCAGGTTGATGATGTTCTGGCGAACTTCGGTGGCGGGCGAAACGGTTTCGATATCGCCGATAACGGTTTTTGCAAGCCGCTCGAAATTCGCATCATGGATCAGTTCGACGCGATCGAAGAACAGGCCGGGCTGCTGGATAAGGCCCACATTAGGCCTCCAGCGGTTCCACCGATCCTCACGCTTGCCCATATCCAGTGTAGTTCCAAGGATGCTAATGGCAACGCGGCGCTTCATGGTTTATCCAAACATATAAACTTTATATTCAAAGATAGAATAAGAGAAGCGTCTTAAAATGGCAAATTTTGAAACGCCAGAGGTGGCGATTTTTTTATTTATTTAAAATCAATCGGTTGCATTGAAATGCCTGACCGGAATTCATTCTGGCATCAAACTGGCACGCATCTTGAAACGTATCTGGCAGAAACCAGACAAAGAGGTGCTGCCATGGTCAATACGGCAATCTTCAAATCCTATCTCGGCAAGCTTTTGCCCGCCACGAACACGGTCAATCACGAAGCGGCGCCGGCCTATGCGCTGACCGCCCGTGAAGCGCTGGCTCAGTATGCTGTCACCGGCACGTTCAACGACACCTTCTATGCCGGTGCCGGCGAGCAGCTAGACGGCGTTGTTAAGCTCGCGGTAGAAGTCGAGCCGGAGTTTCTGGCAAAGCTTGCGGTCTACGCCGCTGAAAAAGGCCACATGAAGGATATGCCGGTCATGCTGCTGGCCATGCTTTCCGGCCTTGAAAGCGATACCTTTGCCCGTGCTTTTCCGCGCGTGGTGAAGAGCGGCAAGATGCTGCGTGGTTTTGTGCAAATCATGCGTTCGGGTGCGGCTGGCCGCAAGTCGCTCGGAACACGCCCGAAAAAGATGGTGCAGGCATGGCTGGAAAGCCGCACGGTGGAACAGTTCCTGCAAGCCATGGTTGGCAATGAGCCAACGCTGCCGGATGTGATCCGTATGGTTCACCCTAGGCCCAGGGACGCGGAGCGCGCAGCGCTCTACGCCTGGGCGATCGGCAAGCCGTATGACGTGGCCGCGTTGCCGGGCGAGGTGAGGGCGTTCGAGGCGTTCAAGCGGGATATAACGCTCGCCTTGCCGCCGGTACCGTTCCAGATGCTGACCTCGCTCGCCCTGACGAAGGAACAGTGGGCGGAAGTGGCGCTCAAAGGCTCCTGGCAGATGGTGCGCCAGAACCTCAACACTTTTGCCCGGAGGGGCGTGTTTGAGGTGCCGGGCGTCGCTGAACAGCTGGCGGCAAAGCTTGCCGACCCGGAAACGGTGCGGAAAGCCCGCGTGTTTCCCTATCAGTTGCTGGTCGCCTGGCAAATGACGGGACACACGGTGCCGCCGGTGGTGGCCGATGCGCTGCAGGATGCGATGGAGACCGCAGTCTCCACCGTGCCGACCTTCGGCGGCAATGTCGTGGTCTGCCCTGACGTTTCCGGCTCCATGGGGTCGCCCGTGACCGGTTATCGTCCAGGTGCGACCTCGACGGTTCGATGCATTGACGTGGCCGCGCTTGTCGCAGCTTCCTTCCTGCGACGGAACCGATTTACACGCGTTCTGCCGTTCGAAAATCATGTGGTGCGCGTGCAGCTCAACGGTCGCGACAGCGTCATGACCAATGCAGCGAAACTTGCGGCGGTTGGTGGTGGTGGAACCAATTGCTCGGCTCCGCTGAAGCTCTTGGCCAATGAAAGGGCCAAGGTCGACCTCGTGGTCCTCGTCTCGGACAATCAGTCCTGGATGGATGCTCGCGGCGGCGGACAGGCAACTGGCATGATGAGCGAATGGGCGCGGATCAAGAGGATCAACCCGGCTGCAAAGCTGGTTTGCCTTGATATTCAGCCCTATGTCCAGACCCCGGCAAAGGGTGTGGATGTGCTGAACATCGGCGGTTTCTCCGATGCCGTCTATGGTGCGATCAACAGCTTTGCGGCCGGAAAATCGAGCCCGGACGCGTGGTTGCGCCGGATCGAGGCGATCGAACTTTAGAAAAAGTCCTGCGCCGCCGTGAATGGCGCAGGGCACCGTGACGAATACCGGATGGAACTACAGACTACTAATCGCCAGGTCGCGGGTTCGAGTCCCGTCGAGGTTTCAGCTGCGTGCAGCAGGACTTCGTAGCTCAGTGGTTGAGCAGGCGTTCCACCACTTTTCGTCGTCACGGACGAATTGAAAATTGCATGGCGAATGCCGGAAGAAACTACATCGCTCTCTTTCGAAAATGTTTCTTCCAACTTCTTTTGTCGCCATGGCTGAATTGAAATGAAGCGGCGAATGCCTGCGAAACTACAGCCTGTCACGCTTGGGCGGATGCGTCTGCCTCATATTTCGCAAACTCTTGTCGCCGCACTCGAAAGGACAGACATAAAATGCATGGCGAATGCCCTGGAAACTACAGTTAATTCACAGGTCGCGGGTTCAAATCCCGCCCGGCCCGACACAATGGGCCGGTAGCTCAGCGGAAGAGCGGTGGAATGTTTCTGGACACCTCGTCGCCATGAACCGAAATACTGTGGCGAATGCCGGGGAAACTACAGTGGTAACCCGTAAGGGTCGCGGGTTCGAGGCCCGCACCGCGGAACGACCGTAAGGTCGTTGATGCGGAGGTTTCTTCAATACTGGTCGCCACGACCGGAATGCAGCGGCGAATGCCGGACGAAATTACAGCCGCCAACTTGGCGGTCTGATGGGTTCGACTCCCATCCCTGGCAGCGCTCTCTGGCACGAGCGGGACCGCCTGATTTTCGTCTACCCTCGTCGCCGCTGCCGACTTTTTGTAAGAAAGTGCCGGGTGGGATAGGCCCTCCGGCAGAGATGTGGAAATGAACAGAAGGACTGCAAACGCAGAAAAGAAAATGGTTGAGATCGTAAGCGGACAGGATTTGATCGATGCAGGCATGCCGCAGGGCAAATGGTTTCGCCCCGCGCTGGATGCGGCCAACAAGGTGTTGAGCGAAGGCGGCTCGATGGATGTGGCCATGGCCGCTGCCCGTGTTTTCCAACCGGCGCCGACTGTCCCGCTTAGACTGGAAGGCGATATCGATATCTATTCCAACATCCGTGCTGAGAATGCTTTCGAGCAAGACAATGTCGAGAAGGTGAATGCCACCATGCGCGCGCTCGCCTGCACTCCCGTGGTGCGTTCTGCCGCCATCATGCCGGATGCCTGTCCAGCCGGTCCGGTCGGGACCATTCCCGTCGGCGGCGTCGTCGCTTCGGAGGCTATCCATCCGGGCATGCATTCGGCAGATATCTGCTGCTCGATGGCCATCTCGGTCTTTCCGAGGGTGGATCCGAAGGCGCTGCTCGACGCCATCCATTCCGTGACCCATTTCGGGCCCGGGGGACGAGCGGCAGGCCAGCAGATCAAGCCATCGGAAGCCACACTCGCTGCCTTCCAGGAGAATCCGTATCTCACCGGTGCGGCGCTTGATGTCGGCATCGAGCACTTCGCCACGCAGGGTGATGGCAACCATTTCGCCTATGTTGGAACGATGAAATCGACCGGCGAGACGGTTCTGGTGACACATCATGGTTCGCGTGCGCCGGGCGCCCGCCTCTACGAGCGTGGCATGAAGATAGCAAACAAGTTCCGTGAACAGCTTTCGCCGGAAACGCAACGGGATAACGCCTGGATACCGGCGGATACCGAGGAAGGCGACCATTACTGGTCGGCTCTCCAGATTATCCGCCATTGGACCAAGGAAAACCATTATATCCTACACGACTTGGCGGCTGAGAAGCTCGCTGCGCGCGTGTCGGACCGTTTCTGGAACGAGCATAATTTCGTGTTCCGGAAGTCGGATGGGCTCTTCTACCACGGCAAGGGTGCAACGCCGGCTTTCGACGGCTGGGCGGAGGATGCCACCGATCTGACGATCATTCCGCTCAATATGGCGGAACCGATCCTGATCGTGCGCGGGTCGAACGCCGCCAATGGCCTCGGCTTCTCACCGCATGGTGCCGGTCGCAACTTTTCGCGCAGCGCCCATATCCGCCGCCTTGCGGAGGAATATGGTGCGGACCAGCGTGGGCTGAGCCCAAATAATATTGCCGACATCATGGCGAAGGAAACAGCGGGGCTCGATGCGCGCTTTTTCTCCGGCAACGCAGATATTTCCGAGTTACCGAGCGCATATAAGTCGGCCGCCAATGTGCGGGCACAGATCGACCACTACGGGCTGGCCGAAGTGGTCGACGAGGTGATCCCGTTTGGCAGCATCATGGCCGGCAACTGGCAGCGTGACGCCCCGTGGCGCAAGAAAAAGCGCCGATGAGCCTATCGCAAAGGTGACACTTGTCATCTTTGCGATTTGTGAGGTGGTGTTACTTGCCCAAGATGCCTGATCACGATAGTGCGCTCAGACAGAGGGCAACGTGAACAACGCACTGCGAAAAGACCTTGAGGATCGATTGCAGCGCCTTAGAGCATTTCGGGGATTAGCGGAGGGGCTGGAAGATTATCTTCAGGCTGAGCCAAAATGGATGCTCTGAGCGTGCCAGCGTGCCACTGACGCGCTTCATATCAAGACTTGTCAACGCATCGTCACCAGGAGGCGCTCAATGGCACTACGGCTGCGACAAAAAGGCGACCGAATTTGTGCGTCCGTACTTGATAGTCACTCGTCGGGTCTAACTAGATCGACATGGCTCACGCCCAGTGCCTGCGCGATCTCGTAGATCGTTATGATCGACGGATTTCGTCGACCCCTTTCAAGGCCGCTCAGATACTGCTGGCTATAGCCGCTGCGTATCTCGACCTCCTCCTGCGTCAGGCCTTTTTCCCGACGGAGGCGGGCAAAATTCCGGCCGACCAGCTTGCGCATATCCATGCGGTGAAGATCGTCATTTACATACTTTAAGTTTATCAACTATATTATGTAAATGCATCCTGGGTCGTTTTTACTTTCCAGGATCGCGACACGCGAAGATGGTTTACTGCAGTGGCTGGAACGTTGATTGGACTGGTCATGCTCAAACCGGAAAACGATGGACACTTGTCAGAGGCGAAGCTTGTCCTGCGCCCCTTGTTCGGGCTGATGAGCGGTCAGCCGCCGGACGAGATCGAACGCCATCTCGTTCGGGAGCTTGAAAAGCACCGTCGTCTGCGCGAAGGCGCCGTAATGATGGAAGCAGCGGTCGAGCAAGAACCGGACCTCGAGATCGCGCGGGCTTACATCGCCGCCATGATCGCAGTTCACGCGCAGCAGACGGTTGTGTCGACGCTGCTCGATATTCTGGGATACATGCCTGAAATGCCACGGACGACAGGACACTGAACTATTCGGTGAACCTATTACGGGAACGGTGCTCCGCTAGCATCTGGAGAAAGCTCAACGCTCACGGTGTTCTTTTTCTTTGCGGCAAAGATCGAAAACCCAGTCCAGGATCAGCGCCGCTAATATAAAGACAGAAAGCACAATGCCGGAAAATACAACGCCCATCATTGATACGACCCAGAAAAACAGACCCGCTGATTGTGCCATGTTGAATATGGGCATCAAAAGAAGACATACCGATATCGGCACGATCTCCACAAACGTATAAACAAAAAGGGCACGACGCATTGCCTTACAAAGGCGCGGCCTTCCAGCTGGATAAAGCCGCCATGAGCCGAGGATTACAGCCAGTAGAATGATCCAGGGCCCAAATACAAAAAACGTGGGCAGATCGCCGCCACCCGTTGCGCCGAACTGTGCGTGAGCTTGGTCCATATATCCAGTGAGACCCAACCCTAGCGTTAAAATCTTGTCGCCTCGATGTCGACAACAGGCACTCAAACCCTTTGGATCTCCGCGAATACAATATTGCTTTTGCGTGGACTTGCGAATCGGGAAATCCGAAGAATCAGATCGCTCTTTTGCATAAGGCCTGGGCGAGTTATTTTCTGGCCATTCCTCCGGTCGCAATGGCACGGCGACGGCAGCAGAACTGCGCGCTCGGAGTCTCAAAAGCCGCGAGGCTGCCCGGTAATCGACGTCCCAACCAACGGCCACTATGACCAAAATGGAAAATTGCAACAGAACCACAAAATCCACACATGACCCCAAATTGGTCCAATGAGCACTCCAGCGCGGATGGCAGCTAGCCGCGTTGCACGATCAGAAAAAGCGTCGCGATAAGAAGCATGAAGAGCCCGGCCGCTGCTGCCGTTATTCCAACTAGGGCAACCCATGTGCGCGGGTTGCTCAGGCTCGGTCGCTTCCCGTCGGCCGCCTTTGTACAGAGAAACGTCAAAGCCCCGAGCACGACTGGCGTTCCTCCTCCGACGATCATCGCTGTAGCTCCTTGCGGAGCAGTGGTACGCCAGATCATCCCGAACAGGTAGATGCCGACGATAACTCCAGCGATCAGCGAGCCAAGAATGAGGAGAAAGCGCATCATATTCCTTTTCGCCGCCGCGATGTGTAAATGTTTTCCGGATGATGGACTCGATATTCGCAATGGCGTCAACAATGTCGCAGTTTTTTTCAGCCTCTGTCCGAAATACATGAGCCCTCGGACGACGCATTAGCGACAACACTCGCGATACTCTTGCACAGGTGACGAAAATGTCGGAACGAATTTGCCATTTTTGTATATCCAAAGGCGCTTGGTACGAGGCGATATCCGCGTTGCGGGAACACGGATGGTCGCTCGACATGGGTGGTGGCCTCGATCATTCATGGGCCGTGCTGGAACGGGGCAATCTGCGCGTAGAAATGGAATACGACATCTGGGGAGACGAAGAGCTGGTTCTGAACGCGGCAGAAGGTGTCGAGGCAGAGAATCTTTTGCTGACCGCCGTGCTCGCGATACTGGAGGTGTCTTGACCGTCGATGGCCAAAAAGGCGATGGGGCTAAGCTGCGATCTGGCGCATGTACGTGGCCCCCGGCTTCGTTAGGACGACCCAAACGACACGGGCCAGCTTGGCAGCCAAAGCTCGGTCACCTTGTTAACGCGTATTCTCAGCCGCAAAGCATCGATTCAGGCGCCAAGACAATCCTGGTCGCGATCGAGATGCATCAAGCATGACCTTGCTCCGTAAATGATCAAGCGACGAAAATAGTTGTTGCTGCGTTTGCTGATGCAGGGGAGGTTCTGCTTCCCTTCGGTGGATATTGCCGAGGCACCGGACCTAACCAATCCGTATCGCAACGGCAGTCGTCTTCTGGCCGTGATCAACGAATCCAGACCCTAGATCAGGCCGAGCTCCTTTGCCATCGCGGTTGCTTGCGGCAGGCTTGTCGCCCCCAGAGCGGATTTTGCGTTGCGGAGAAAGAAAGCGACGTTTGAATAGCTCGTATTTTCGATGATGGCGATCGCCTTCATGGGCTTTCCCTCGGCCGACCAACGCAAGCAGATCAACTCATCGGACTTCATTCGAATCGGCGTCTGTTGGGTTGGCCTGGTACCCAGGCGTTCGAGCCGCGAATGGAGAAGTGCAACGGCAGATGCCGCGCGCACCGGGTTGACCGCCTGCGCTTTGGCAAATTCTGCTTCCTTTGATGCCAGGGTCAGCATGGCCATTCGTCCAAAACCGCTCTTGATCGGAATTGTGATGCCGGACCGGATCCCGAATTCGGCCGCCTCGCCATAGAAGGTGCGCCGCTCTTTGCTTGTTCTGAACGAGGTCTCGTTTGACCAAGCAAATGCTTCAAGCTGATCGCGTGCGTTGCGCACGACCGGATCGATCTTGGCATAGGACTTTTCGAAATATCGCTTTTGCCAGTCCGGTTCATAATTTGAGATGGCGACTTGCGTTCCCGCCTGAACGCTCAAATATGCATATGCGTTGAACCCCACCTCGCGGGTTAATTTTTCCAGGATCGCCTTTACCGACGCCTCGTCCTGCGCGAGCGTGACGCGCTCGGTTAAACGCTCAAACCATTGGTCCAACCCAAGCCTCCTTCGATTGAAGCCATGAATGAAAAAGGATTGCCGTCATCAGGCTCGAGCACCTCTTGGAGAGGCCATATAACTGCAGACAAATGCGAAACATCATCGTTGCCACCGGGCAAAATTGCCTATCAAGAAAATATATCGCTCGCGCAGGCTCGTATAGTATAAAATAGTTTCAGGTATATGGCAGTTCATCGACGCCAGCGAAAGTCGATTTTAATTTCGATACGAACCGGGAAAGATTATATCCTGATCAACCAGGACATTGAACTTGTATCCTGGGCGAATCCTGATGGTGGGCTGCACGTTCAGCGTCTTCATGATTGTCTGCTCGGCAACCCGGCCGAAGCTTTCGGCAAAGTTCCGACGCGCCGCATCCGAGGCAGTATCCTGCCTGGCACGCGTCGAATTGTCCGGCATCGACATGTCGATGCCCGTGCCGATCATGGCGACAAGCGCAGCGGAACCGAAGGTCCGCCAGAGATGACGATCGACCTTGTCCCTGAAGCCACCATAGCCCTGGGCATCAGTACCCGCCATTCCGCCGATCTGAAGCGTCGACCCGTCCGGAAAGATCAGGTCGGTCCAGATGACGAGGACCCGTTCCTGCCCGAACGATACCTTGGAATCGTAACGCCCGAACAGCTTCGTGCCTTGCGGGATGAGGAGCCTATAACCAGTGGCGCTGTCATAAACGTTCTGGCTGACCTGCGCGGAAATCCTTCCGGGCAGGTCGGAGTTCAGTCCCGTGATCAACGTCGCCGGGATCACCGAGCCTCGCTTCAACTCAAAATGTGAGCGCTGCGGCACGATCTGGTTGGGCAGATACCCAAGATTTTTGATGTCTTGATTGAAGAAATCCTCCTTGGAGGTCTGGGCGTTTGGGTCGACATTCTGTCCGAAAAGTCCGGATTTCATTGCGGCACCATAGAGATCCGATGCGCTGTCTGGCTGCGCGTTCAAGGATTGGCGGCGGTCGCCCACGCGGTCGGTGTCGCTTTTTCCGATATCGGAGATATCGACCGTCAAAGGTGATTCCAGGGCGCTTGCCCGCGCTTGGAGGCTTGCCATCCGCTGACGCTGCGCTTCACGAACGATCTGCTCGTCCTGTTCGCGTTTCAGCCGGGCCTTCCATTCGTCTTCCGGCTCGATTCGTGATTGCCGTTCAGGACCTACCTCGTGCGTGACCGGAGTGTCCTTTTCAGCCTCTCGTTCAATGATGACAGGGCTCGGCTGAAACATCTCTTTCGGCTCGGGCTCGCCGATGATCCCGTTTGTCACGCCCCGTTTCAGTCGGTCGGCGAAATTGGTCGCCGGTGCGTTCGAGGCGCTGTCCGGTGCGTTGCTGCGATTGAACGAAAGCCCCCGCCAGGACAGGCCCAGGACGACGGCGCCAAAAAACAACATGATAATGACGACGGCGACGATGATCGGCAGGCGGTTGACACGCCGCATGCCATCCTGATGATCAGTGTCATCAGTCGTTCCGAGGTGAAGCGATTGAACCATGATCCGGATTCCCTCAGTTCTTCTGCAGGATCGAAAGCGGACTGGCAGGCATCGCGCCTGTTTTCGTCGTCGTGTAGGCGCGGCTGATCGCTATCAGCGGTGTGCTCAGACGGGCGAGTATCTGGCCGTCGAGACTGTCGACTGACCATGAGATATCGACCGGCGTCTCTTTCTTGCCGACCCTGCCATCGGTAACGATGGTATAGCCCCATCCTTTGATCGCCGCCTCGAGCGCTGTGGCATATTCGGAGCTGTCCTTGACCATTTTGAAGGTCATTGTGCCGGGAGGTCCCACCTGCTCGGCAAAACGGCCTGCCATATCGCCGGCAATTGCGCTTGCGGTAGGGCCGGTGACAGTGGCGGGCCTGGAGTTGGAGGTCAGTATGTCGCTTCCGGTCTGGCAACCGGATAGAACGGAGAGGACGCTGACGGCGGTGATTACCCACCTCATCGGTCGGTCCCTCGCCGGATGGTGATCTTCTCCTGGTTCCAGCCGATCCCGGAGACGAGCACAGCCTTGTCCACCGCGTAATCGATGACCATCATGCCGTTTTTCATGCGATAATTGACGATACGGTTCTGGCCGCCGCTGACGACGAACAGCACAGGTGCATCCGTTGCGGATATCGAGCGGGGGAACTGGATATAGGTCTTTGCTCCGTCCGAATAGACGCGCTGCGGCCGCCAGGACGCGCTTCCACTCACTGTATAGGAAAAGTTCAGTCTATCGGGAGCGGAGCCGGCCATGCCGCCTGTATCGAGCCGTGCATTGACGTCCGCAAGTTTGGTCGACACGTCTTCCTGATAGGAAAAACCCACCCTCGCCATGTATTGACTTGCATGGGATTTGAGCTGGATATGATAGGTCCGCCGCGATGTGGTCACCACCATGGAGGTAATAAGTCCGGGCTCGGAAGGTTTGACGATCAGGTGAATTGCCTGCCCCCCGGTAGCGCCGGACGTAGCGGGTTCGATTTTCCATCTGACGGTGTCGCCGACGAGAACGTCGCGAACGATTTCACCGCCTTGCAGTTCGATGTCGCAGACCTGAAGCGGCGAACATATGACGGAAGGCTGGGTTTCCCCGAACAGGAAGATGACCTTGCCATCAGGACCGGTTGTGACCAGTCCCGGCGTGCCCCGCCACTTTTGCGAAATCGTGGTGCCCTTCACCTCGTTCGATGTCATGGTCTGCGCCATGCCGCAATCGGCAAGAACGAGCCCCGCCAGGCAGCCCGCGGCTGCGATCAATCCTGCTGTCTGCATGTGATTTCCCCTGCCCTAAAGCTGTGCCGTCCAGTCGAAGTCCCGGACATAAAGGCCGATCGGGTTGAGGCGAATGATCGCCTCGTCCTGGGGCGCCGTCAGTGCGACGGTCACCACTCCGCGAAATCGCCTGGTTCCGGTTTCCTTGCCTTTGCGGTCGCGTTCAAATTCGGTCCAGTCGATCTGGTATGACTGGTTTGAGAGCGCCACGATATTATTGACCTCGATGGCGACCGTTGACGTCTTCGCCCTTTCAAATGGGGAGTTCCCGCGAAACCAGGCATTGATCTTCTCGGTAGATGGATCGGAGGTTCGAAGAAGTGCGTAGGTGCGGTCGATATATTGCTTCTGGACTAGGGCGTCGGGCGTGATTGATCGGAAGCTGGTCACGAAAGTTGCAAGCGTCGCCCGCACGACCCTGGCATCGGCATATTCGATCTGCTGGGGGAAGCCAGCCGCCACTGAGGTTCCGAGTTTGTCGACCTCGACGATGTAGGGCACAAGTCTGACCTGCGTGCTGAGATACATCGCATAGGTGAAGCCGATCACGGCCATCGACAGTCCAAGAATGCCGACGGTACGCCACGCGCGGGCGGACTGGACGTAGGTGCCGTATCGTTCCGTCCATTCCTGGCGTGCCGCGAGATAAGGGCTTTCGGGCGGCTGGTTTGCTGCCATGCTCTCTGCCTTCCTGTCTATGATCTGATGTTTCGTTCGCGAAGTGGTTTGGGACCGACTTGAGCTGCGCGGCTCTGGTCAAGCTTGGCATTTGCCAGTCCCATGATCGAGCCGGTATTCGCACCCGGCGACCCGATCGCCTTTTCTTTGGCCGCCGACCCCGTGGCCGCGCCGGCTGAAACAAGTCCCGTCGCCATGCCGCGCAGGGCCGCGCCGGCAAATGAGGAGCCTGCCGCCCTGGAAGATTGGGCCGTTTTGAAACCGGTGCTCGCTGCACCCGCAGCTAGAAATACGCCGCCCGCCGCAAATGTGGCCGCCTGGCCACCATGACGAATGGCTTCCATGCCGCCAGAGATGGAGACGCCCTGGACGACACCCTGGATGATGTTGGGGACGTACATGGCGATGATGAACACGACGACAGATATGCCGGCGATCGCAAGCGTCGTGATGAACTGATCGGTTTCAGTCGCAGGGGCCCGCGCGAGGCTGAGAAGAGCATCGGATCCGATCCTTGCGATCATGACGAGTGCCATGAGCTTCATGCCGACGCCAAAGGCATAGGTCAGATAGCGAATGGCAAAGTCCTTGGTAAACGAAGAGCCTCCGAGGCCGAGCATGATCATTCCGGCCAGCAAACCGACATACATTTCGACCATCACGGCAATGAAGATCGCCGCGACCAGCGAAAAGCAGATGACGACGATACCCATGGCAAGGACGGCTGCGATCGCAAGCGCATTGTCCTCGAACACGCCGAATTTGGCTTGCTGCGAGATCTGCGACGCCACCCGAATTCCGGCATCGAAGACCTCGGCCGGTGATGCGGAACCATCACCTGCGCCAATCTGATAAAGACTATCGACGACCGCTTTCGCGAATGCAGGGCCCTGGGCGAGCACAAAGGCGAAGAAGCCGATGAACATGATCCGCCGGACGAGTTCGGCGAACCAGCTATCAAGTGACGCCGCCTGCAATGCCAGCCAGACCGCAGCGATGCCGACTTCTATCCCTGCAAGGATCCAGAACAATGATCGTGCTGCGTCCATGATCGTCGCTTCCCAGCCTTTCGCGGCTGCGGAGACCTGGTTTTCAAGTTCGGTCAGGACTTGGCCCTGCTGCGCAAAAACCGGTGTGCTCACGAGGAGGCATGTGACGCCGGCGAGTATGACGGCCTGTCGACGTGATTGGACTGCCATCGCGTGCATCTCCTCAACCATTGCGATTGCACAATTGCCAGCCCTTGGCGCCTCGCTCCGCGGCAGCATTGACGGATGACCGAAAAGAATGGCGAGAAAGGAAGAACCTCTGGAAAGGAAGGCTGCCCAGACCTGTGCCACGGTGGTGTTGAACGGACGGCTCACCAGCGAGGCTCCATTTTTTGACCACCCGGGACGGTCCTGACATCCGCGTTGAAGAATTTTTCCCTTCGGGTCTGGGCGATATCCTTGTCGGTCTGCTCGGCCTGGAGCCAGGTTGCCGTCATCGTCATCTGCTGGGAAAAAAGGCCGCGGAGCTTCTGCATCTGGGAGACCTGTTGTGCCGCGATCTGGTGTCCGATCTGGAGCGCTTTCATCTGACCATCAGCCGATTGTGACATGGCTCGCAACGCGGCCATCGTGCTCTCCTCCGTGCCGAACTGATCCGCTGTCAGGCTCGCAGCCCTCAATGTGCTGGCGATCGTGTCCCGGTTGGTGTCCGACCAGCTCTGGTAGGTGTCTGAGAACTCGGCGTTCGGCAGCTTGGTCTTCAGATCGGCGTAGCTCTTGAACCTTTGCTGCAGAACGTCGTCCGCATTGCTCATGACGAACGAAATGCTCCGCCCCTGGTCGACAATGCGACGCAGCCGGTTCAGGTCGTTCTCCACCTCGCCCCAGAGGTGATCCGGGAGCCGTGCAGTATTTTGCAACATATTCTCGTAAATCCTCAGCTGGTTCTCAATCTGCTCCGCCAACTGCGTAATCTGGGTCAATTGATTGTCGACCTGCAGCCCCGAGCTCTTGAGGAGGTCGACAAGCTGCGCATTATTGGCAAGTTGCGTCCACTCGGTAGCGGCACCCGTAGCCGCGCCTGCCCGTAGGGGACCGGCGGGTATGAGTGCATTCGCCCCAACCACGACGGCGACTATCAGCCTATTCGATAGTGAGCAGCGACGTTGCATCGTGAATTCCTCTCGTCTCCAGCCAATGGAGCGGCCATCTTCGACCGTATTGCGCCTCCAGTGCTTTGATTCTCTTCAGATCTTCCTTCCCCGAGGCGCCGACGAAACTCAGTGCCAACGGTCCAAGTGACATGTCAAAAAGTCGCCTCCCGTCTGGCGTGGCGACGTAATATTCACGTTTGGCGATGGCGCTTGAGACGATCTCGATCTGGCGATCGTTGAAGCCAATCCGCTCGTAGAATTCACGCGTGCCTGTTTCTCGCGCTGCCCCATTCGGAAGGCAGATCTTCGTGGGACAGGACTCTTTCAGCACATCGATAATACCGGATCGCTCGGCATCCGAGATAGACTGCGTCGCCAGAACGACGGCGCAGTTGGCTTTTCGGAGAACCTTCAACCATTCACGGATCTTGTCGCGAAACACAGGATGTCCGAGCATCAGCCATGCCTCGTCGAGCAGGATCAGGCTGGGTGAGCCATCGAGGCGCTTTTCGATGCGGTGGAAAAGGTAAGTGAGAACGGGGACGAGATTGCGTTCGCCCATGTTCATGAGTTGCTCGATCTCGAAGCACTGGAACGCCCGCAGGGTCAGGCCGTCCTCTTCCGCATCGAGAAGCTGGCCCATCGGTCCATCGACGGTATAGTGATGAAGGGCCTGCTTGATCTCCCGCATCTGGACGCCGCTGACGAAATCCGACAGCGACTTTCCGGGTGCCGTAGCCATTAGTGCGATCTGTCGTGAAATGGCGTTGCGGTGATCAGGTGTAACCGTCACGCCCTGCAGGGCGACGAGCGTTTCGATCCACCCGGTTGCCCAGGCCTGCCCGCTATCCGTCGAAAGATCGGACAGCGGGCAGAACGCCAGCGCTCTTCCCTCTCCATTTTGATCGTTGCCGATGTCATAGTGATCGCCCCCGGCGGCGAGCGTGAGCGGGAGAAGGGAGTTACCCTTGTCGAACGCAAAAATCTGCGCCGCCTCATAACGTCGGAACTGCGCCGCAATGAGCGCCAGAAGTGTCGACTTGCCGGAGCCGGTCGGGCCGAAGATCAGGGTATGGCCGACATCATCGACGTGGAGGTTCAGGCGAAATGGTGTCGAGCCCGAGGCCACCTGCATCAGCGGAGGCGAGTTTGGCGTGTAGAAGGGGCATGGAGCGCTCGGATGACCCGACCAGACCGAGTTCAATGGGATCAGGTCCGCCAGATTGCTCGTATTTATCAGCGGCTCACGAACATTGGCGTACCAGTTTCCCGGAAGGCTACCGAGAAACGCATCCGTCGCGTTCAATGTTTCGATCCGGGCTCCAAAGCCTTCGGCCTGGACAAGTCGGCGAATGGCCTCAGCCTTCTCCTGTACCGCCACGAGATGCTCGTCGAACAGGATAATCACTGGCGTATAATAGCCATAGGTAACAAGCTGCGAGGAAGCCTGGGCGATGGCGTCTTCGGTTTCGACGACCATGGACATCGCATCCTGATCGACCGAACCGCTCTGGGTCTGGAAGAGCTGGTCAAAAAACGGGCGAACCTTTTGTTGCCATTTCTTGCGCGTGCGCTCGAGTTTCTGGCGCGCCTCTTCGGCATCAAGGAAAATAAATCGCGACGACCAGCGATAGGTCAGCGGCATAAGATCGAGATTATTGAGAATGCCGGGCCAACTCTCCGCCGGAAGGCCATCGATCGCGACAACGCCGAGGAACCGGTTCTCGACTTTCGGCGTCAGGCCATGCTGAAGTTCCGCTGTCGCCAGCCAGTCGAGATACATGGGGATTTCCGGCAGGCGGACGGGGTGGCTTTCTCCTGTGATGCAAAAACGGACGAATTGAAGGAGGTCATCGTAGCGAGCGGTCCTCTCCCCTCCCCGTTCGCGGACTTCGCGCGTTTGCATGCGGACGATCGACAAGGTGTTTGCCAGATACTGCTCGATTTCTCGCACCGCGTTGCGAAAGACGAGGAGGACCGTATCTGCATAGGTCTTCTTTCGGCTCCCCGGGTCGGAATAGACGTATTTGCCGAGCGCCGCCCTTTTCGGTTCGAGCGGGCGGTAGGTCAGGATGATTGCGTGCTTGCTTTCGAAATGCCCTTGCCTGCGCAGGAAGTGGGCCCTGCGCTCGGCATCGATCGCGCACGTGACCGGATCGGGGAAATGGCACTTTTCCGGAGAAGGGTAGTCGACTGTCGGTATGCGGATCGCCTCGACCTGGATCATCCAGCCTGTGCCGAGCCGGGCGAGGATTGTGTTGATCTGGCGTGATAGTTCGTTTCGCTCGAGATCGGTGGCGCTTTCCAGGTCAGGTCCGGCGAAAAACCAGCCAGCCATGAGACTTCCGTCCTTCAGTAGCAGAATGCCATTGTCGATGAGTCCGGCATAAGGGACAAGATCTGCGAAGGATGGACCGGTCGCGCGGAATCGCTTGAGGGCAGCCATAAGGTCCTCTTCAATATTTGCGCCACGGTGTGGCTGTCGGCCGATAATAGGGCCTGTAGGAGATCTGTCTGATATAGACCTGCCGCATGAGCGGGTCGGATTTGGCCATCATCCGCAACAGGCCGACGATGACGATCCAGACGGCGGATCCAAGGAGGGCCGAAGAGACCGTTAGCACGACAAAGATGAGGATTGTCGCTGCAAGGCCGGTGATCAGGACAAGCTCCCGGTCCGCGCCCATCAACAGGTTGGGACGAGACAATGCGCGATGGATGCGATTACGCTGGAGGCTCATCGGGCGCCCTGCCCTTCTCCGAGCGAGTTGCGTTTCGTAACCTGATCGGCCACCGTGCCGATCGAAGCGCCGGTCGCGCCGAACAGGCCGACGATCGTCGTGGCGCCGAGGAGGATGCCGGCAACCAAGACCACGTACACCAGTCGGCGTGCAAAATCGTTCAGCTCGCCGCCGAAGATCAGCATACCGCCGGCAACGGCGACAGCGGCGAGTGCAATGTAGCCAGCGACAGGGCCTGTGATGGATTTCTGGATTTGCTCAAGAGGCCCTTCCCATGGAAGACTTCCGCCAGAACTGGCAAGAGCTGGTGTTGCTGCGATCATTGCTGCGACGGTGATCAGGGCGAGGGTGAGGGCGGATCTCCTAGGCTGCATCACGGCATTCCTCTGTGTAGGGTTCGGTCAGGTATTGCCCGCCTGCAAAGCGGGTTACGTGAAGGATCTCTTTGATCCGGCGGCCCTTGGCGGCGCGCTCGATCGAGATGATGAGATCGATGGCGTCGCCGATCACCGCTTGCATGGGCTGATGGCTGGCCTCGGCAGTCAGCTGTTCGAGGCGCTGAAGGGCGGAACGGGCGCTGTTGGCATGGATAGTGGCGACGCCGCCGGGATGGCCGGTGTTCCAGGCTTTGAGCATGGTGAGCGCCGCACCATCACGAACCTCGCCGACTATGATCCGGTCTGGGCGAAGGCGCATCGTGCTCTTGAGCAGGCGTGACATGTCCACATTTGCACTGGTATGGAGACTGACCGCGTTGCCGGCGGCGCATTGAATTTCCGCGGTATCCTCCAGGATCACGAGGCGATCGTCCGGAAAACACACTACGATTTCCGTCAGGATGGCATTGGTCAGCGTTGTTTTCCCCGAGCCGGTGCCTCCAGCGACAATGATGTTGAACTTCGATTGAACGGCGTTGCGAATAATATCCGCCTGTCGTGGGGTCATTACCTTGCTGGCGATGTAGTCATCGAGCGGGACAAGCCGGGAAGCGCGACGACGGATCGTGAATGAGGGCCCGGACACGACTGGCGGCAGGAGCCCTTCGAAGCGGTGTCCTCCAATCGGAAGTTCACCGGATATGATGGGACGACCATCGTCGACTTCGCAGTTTAGGACGTGGGCAACGCTGCCTATGACGGTCTCCGCCGCGGAACGCGTCATTTCGCCTGCCGCCGCTATTCCCAGGTCGAGGCGCTCGATAAATAGCCTGCCATCGGGGTTCAGCATGATCTCGACGACGCCCGGATCGTCAAGCGCGGCGCAGAGGTGATCACCGAGGGCATTTTGCAGTTTACTCAAGAGCCTTGGCAGTGAGCGGTTCTGGCTGCTGATCATGCTGCCTCTTCCTGAGCGTTTGAAAAGTCCGAGGAATAGGTGGTTGGCCGTATGAGATCAAAACTCTGCCAGTCCGCAGGCAAAAAACCTGCAATACTGCGGGTTTCGTTGATCATGCTGGGTTCGCCTAGCCGCGAAAGTGGCCAGCCGGCGCGTCGAAGAATCCGTTCGATACGCAGGTCGGTCGCCGTGACGATCTCGTTGTAGCCGCTGAGAATGCACCATTGGACAATCCCGGCAAACATGGCGAGCGTTGCCGGGTGAAGTCCGCCATGCTCTCGATCGGCGGTGTTCTCGGTATCGACGCAAAAGCGCGAACTCTCAACCATTCTTCCGTGTGTCGCGAGCTGATGCTGGTGAAGGAGCTGCGGAAACACCTCCTGCAGCATGGTGCCGCCCATAGCGGGCAAAAGCCGAGCACACCCGACAACAGTCGAGGAAGAGCCTAAACACAGGATATATGTGGGCCGCCTCTCATCGAACTGGTCCCTTTCCATGTCTGAGGTGCAATTGACATTCCATCCAAGGCGATCTCGGAAAACCTTGGCTCGAAGCCGATACATTTCAAGGATGAGGTGCTGTTCAGTTTTAGTTCTAGGGTTCCTGACGGCAACGATGCGCATCCCGCAAATCTCCTTGAGTTGGAACTACCCGAGATTTGCCGGGGCGCGCAGCTTTGATCTACTGCCAAAAGTATCAGTGACTGATTCTGTGGGTGTCGGCACAGAGAGGCGATCATGGCGAGGAATGGGAGTCGCTACCGAACTGACAAAAGTGTTAGTAGATTATTTGTGCTCAAACCGTTTCTTGTGCGCGGAGCGCGCTTTCCAAAATCGTTGCTCTGTCCAATTGATCCTGAAGAAACTTGATCGCCAGCGACTACCGGTATGTTATTAAGGTACAGAAAAATAAAGAAAATATCAGTTTTCGGTTCATTATTTCAATGCCGCAGGAACGGGTCCGTTAAGACTTTGTTAACCCTAAACGGCTGGACGTCCGACGAGAATCGTGTTGTATCTTTGGCGGGCAATGGTCGGCAAACCGAAGACTGTCCGCCAAGGGGGCGATATGGCGATAGCGAGACAAGCAGAAACGATGAGCGGTCAGAAGGAAGACGCAGGCGGCAAGATCATGCGCCATGCAGGCCTTCTGTCACAGCAGTTACAGCAGCTTCGCACCCGCATGTATCCTCCCAAATCGGAGAAGAGCCTGCGGCCGTTCCTGACGAACGAAGTCTCCAAGCTGACCTCGATACCTGATTCTACCCTTAAGCTCATGTCGAGTGAAGGGCGTGGGCCCATCCCCGGGCGGTTGGAAAACAATCATCGTGTCTACACGCTTGCCCAGATAAACGAGTTACGCGAGTTTTTTGCTGCTCAGAAACCGGCCGAAGCACTAAGGTTTCTTCCGCGAAGGCGCGAGAGGGAGCATTTGCAGGTCGTGGCCATCGCCAATTTCAAAGGGGGCAGCGCCAAGACAACAACCTGCGTTCACCTCGCTCACTATCTCGCATTGCAGGGTTATCGTGTTCTTGCTCTGGACCTCGATCCGCAGGCATCGTTGTCCGCACTATTTGGCGCCCAACCTGAATTCGACGTCGGTGCCAATGAGACGATCTACGCAGCCCTTCGCTATGACGATGCTGAGCGTCGCCCGATCCGCGACATTATTCGCAAAACCTACTTTGATGGTATCGACCTTATTCCGGGCAACCTCGAAGTCATGGAATACGAACATGAAACGCCGCGCGTCCTGGCACAGAAATCGGGCTCGGGCGCAATCTTCTTCGAGCGTCTCAAACTTGCCCTTTCGGAGGTCGAGCAGGACTATGACGTTGTCATCCTCGATACGCCTCCGTCGCTCGGGTTTTTGACGCTCAGCGCAATTTATGCCGCGACCAGCATGATTATCACGGTACATCCGGCTATGCTTGATGTGGCTTCGATGAGCCAGTTCCTGTTGATGATGGGCGACTTGATCAGCGTGCTGAACGAGAGCGGAGCACAGCTCGATCAGGATTTCATCCGGTATCTTGTCACCCGCCACGATCCGAACGACGCACCGCAGTCGCAGGTTGTCGCGATGATGCGCCATCTGTTCGGCACCGATGTGCTTCTACCCACGCTGATTGAAAGCACGGCTGTCGAGGCAGCGGGACTTGCAAAGCGTTCTATCTACGAACTCGAAATGGGCCAGATCGGCCGTGATACGCACAAGCGCGCCCGTGAGGCGGTCGACGCCGTCAACGAAGCGATATTGAAACTCATCAACACCAGCTGGGGGCGCACATGACCAGCAAGTCATCGCGTAAATCCATCGTTGCGAACTTCGGACTGCTGTCTGCAGAGCTGGAAAACCGGCTGTCAACGGAGAACCCTGCCGCAGTTCCACAACAGGCTCCACCCGCGCGGGTCGGCGCCGGCGTGATCGGTGCGGCGCACCGGGCAATTGACGACATCAAGTCGGAACGCGACCGGCTGAAGGCGCTTGTTGAAGCCGGTGGAGGCGCGATCCGCGAACTCGATCCGTCGAAAGTCGACCCCTCGCCCTTTCCCGATCGTCTTCCTGACGACGACGGCTCCGATTTCGAGACCTTCAGGAACTCAATCCGATCCGAAGGCCAGAAGGTTCCCATCCAGGTCCGCAAATCACCGGCCTCACCTGACCGCTATCAGGTTATCTACGGCCACCGCCGGTTGCGGGCAGCCAAAGATCTCGGAATTCCGGTCAAGGCTATCGAGGTCGAGATTTCCGACGTCGAACTCGTCATCGCACAGGGTATCGAAAACGCCGATCGCCAGGATCTGAGCTGGATTGAGCGCGCCCTGTTTGCACGCCGTATGGACGATGCCGACGTGAAGCCGCGGGATATCAAGGCTGCCCTGTCGATCGACGATCCCGAGCTTGCGCGCATGCGGTTAGTCTACCGCGCCGTTCCGATCGAAATCATAGAGGCAATCGGTAGGGCGGCCAAGGTTGGCCGTCCAAGGTGGGCCGAATTTGCAAAGACTTTCTCTGAGAGCCCTGATCTGCATGACGAAGTGCGCAAGGTGCTATCGGTCACCGCCGAAAAGCGCTTCGGGTCCGACCAGAAGTTTCTGGCAGCTTTTAATGCTCTGAAGCCCAGAGCTCCATTGCAGGAAAGCGGTAAAACCATTGCCGGTCCCGAAGGTGAGCCGCTGGGCAGGTATTTGCGAACGGTCAAGGAGGTTCGCATTTCGGCGGATACGCCGGCCGGGGCGGAATTCCTGAGCTTTATTGAATCGGAGCTACCGGCGCTGGCTGAACGCTTCACTCATGAGAAGTTAAAGAACTAATCGAAGCCAAAAGCGGACTTCGAGACGATTTTACGGAAGGAAATCGAGCAAAAGAAAAAGGCCCCCGAAACGTTGCCGTCATGGAAGCCCTTCTCGCTGTGTGAGAACTTGAGAATCGCATTTCCATGAATTCTAGTCAAGAGTCTTTGGCACCATTTCGGTGAGCGTTGATCTTTTGCCTTTTTGAGAGGCGAAGACATGGAAGGTGGACAAGTGACGACGCCCTTTGGGCGGCGACAGGTTACGCTTGCGCTTGTGAAGCGGCAAATTGACACGAGCAAGATCGAGGAAGGCAAGTCGGCAAACAAATGGAAGGTTTTCCGCGATGCATCGGAAGCTCGAGAAGTGCTCGGTCTGCAGGATCGTAGCCTCGCCGTGCTTGACGCGCTTTTGAGCTTCTATCCGGAAAACGAACTGCGCCAGGATGCACAGCTCATCGTCTTCCCATCTAACATTCAGCTGTCAATTCGCGCCCATGGCATTGCAGGCGCCACTTTGCGGCGGCACCTTGCCCTTCTCGTTGAGGCCGGGTTGATCATCCGCAAGGACAGTGCGAACGGCAAACGATACGCTCGAAAAGATGACGAAGGATCAATCGAGCACGCCTTCGGATTCGACATATCGCCGCTTCTTATGCGGGCCGAGGAGCTCGCATGCCTCGCCCAGCAGGTTGCTGCTGATCGAGCTGCTTTTAGACGAGCGAAGGAAACCCTGACCATCTGCCGGCGTGATATCCGTAAGCTGATCACGGCGGCCGTCGAGGAGGGCGCTCCAGGCGATTGGGACGAGCTTGAGGAGCGCTATCTTATGCTCGTGCGGCAAATTCCGCGCAATCCAAGCTTGAATGAGCTTGGCGGTCTGGCTGCCAGAATGTTTAATTTGCGCGAGGAAATCGTCAAACTCCTGAATTTCGGCGATTTTTCTTCTGAAATGAGCACCAATGATGCCCAAATTGAGCGTCACATACAGAATTCAAATACCAACCCTCCCTATGAACTTGAACCTAGCTCAAGAAAAGAGCTGGGGGCGGAGCCGAGTGAAAATAAGCGGGCCGTGCATGCGCCGATCAAGGCTTTCCCAATTGGTCTCGTCTTGCGGGCCTGCCCCGAGATTTCGAGCTACGGGCCTGATGGACAAATCGGGAGTTGGCGGGAGCTCATGACAGCCGCTGTGGTCGTCAGGTCGATGCTTGGGGTTAGCCCGTCCGCATATCAGGAGGCCTGTGAGGTAATGGGCCCAGAGAATGCTGCGGTAACGATCGCCTGCATCCTAGAGCGTGGCGGTCACATCAATTCGCCGGGCGGATATCTCCGGGATCTGACAAATAAGGCGAAGCGCGGTGAATTCTCACTTGGTCCGGTGCTGATGGCTCTGCTGCGAGCTGGCGGCCACCAGGTCAAAGCCGCAGGATGATGGTTGGCTTGGGGAGGTGATTTCGTCATGATGGCCGCAGCCTGGGACTTAGGAACCACAGTTAAGGTGGTGAGCCGTTTAACTGCTCATGCCAGGAAACCGGACATGCCAATTATCACCACCTGCCCTGCCCTTCATTGATCCGTCCCATTCACTTCGCCGAGCTGGTGACAAGATCAATCCATGTCCGGCCGATATCTGTTGAGTACCGTAATCGCGCCCGCCTAGGAATCTGAAACATTGGCGTGCCGCAAAATAAGCCCGCCGTTAGTTCGGCAAGCCGTCTTCGGGAAATCTTCCTATGATGGCCCCTGAACATTAAAGGGGCACAGATATACGGTAGTCGGATGAGATCGAGAACGGCAGGGGCCGGAAGCCGGAATCATCAAGCGCCGGCGTGTCTTCCCATATGTAATCGCCGGTGAGGTTGACGTGCTCCCAAAAGAGCGGCGACAGGCCCGATAGCAGATGATCGGGCACATTGTGTCTTGCGCCATGCAAGGCCTCGACGACACGGCCGGTGGAGATTGACGGCGCGCACGAGACTGTTGCGCGCTTTCGCCTTTGTTCAGCTCTGCCGTTGTCGTTTTTCTCAGATCTTCGTCATTGATCCAGTTCAGGGTGAACAGGGTCCGCTCTGCCTTGTCGTCGCCGACAGTCTTTTGAGCATGAGTGATGCGCTAACGGTGCGCTACGCAGCGAGGTCATGAGGCGCAGAATATCGTTCCAGTGCGCCCGTATCAGGTCGGCGTCGATGCGATCACCCATGACATTATGGAAAACTCCGTACTGTTTGCCAGGTCCGAAACCATAGAGGCATCGGCCGTCGAGATCAGGAATACGAGGGACAAAAGCAAAGCCGAGCGCATGGCAAAAGGCGAAGACGAGATCGCTAACGCACCGCCATCGACATGATGGTGAATGATGTCGAGACCAACATCGGTTTCGAGAAGCGCGTCGAGAACATGGACGGCCTCGCTCGCCGTGGCAGCGATGATTTTGGTATGAAAGGGAGCACACCGTCCGGAGATCGCCGTGTAACCTATATGGAACCTTTCCTGAAAATTGATACGGCTGAAATCCGCAAGCTGAAGACCGAAGGTATTGGTCCTGCTGAAATAGCCCGCCGTCTCGGCATTGGGAGGGCGAGCGCCTACCGTGCATTAGAGACTTCATAGAAGGGCGCCTAAGTTTTACGACAAAATCGCCGATGCTGAGTCTGCAAGGAAATTTCTGTCGCGAAAATCAGGTGCAAAAGTCAGTCTCGCAAGACCGGCTTTTGCGATAGATTTCGACGGTCGATGCAGCTTTTCAAAAAACTTCACTGGGAAATGTGGCACGTATTCTCAGAACTCTTCCCAATTTTCTTGCGAACTTTGGCCCACACCAGCGACGCGCCGTGCCGACGCTCTTTCTGTTCCGACGCGCACTGGTTGCGAGGTCGGAGTGGCCATCGCACGCGCAGCACTTCGCAACACGGATGACTGAGCCGATGTTAAACCGCTGAGGACGAAGTGTGAGAGTAGCGCCGTTAACGATCCTGCCTCTTTTGCAAGGCTATGACTGGCGGCCGTCGATTGCTCGACCATGGCAGCATTCTGCTGTGTGCCCTGATCCATGGTGTTAACAGCCGTGTTGATCTCCTGAAGGCCGGTGGATTGTTCACGCGCCGCCTCAACGATTGCGCTCACGTGACGGTTAATCTCCTGAACTTCGCCGGAGATTGTCTCGAGTGATTTGCCCGCCTCACCGACCAGGCTGACACCGGCCTGAACATGGCCTCCGGACGCTTGGATGAGGGTCTTGATTTCCTTGGCCGCGACGGCAGAGCGCTGTGCCAATTCACGGACTTCCTGGGCGACGACGGCGAAACCCTTACCAGCTTCTCCGGCCCGCGCCGCCTCTACGCCGGCATTCAGTGCGAGCAGGTTCGTCTGAAAAGCGATCTCATCGATGACCCCGATGATATTGCTGATTTCCATCGATGACTTCTCGATTGCCTGCATGGCGGCGACTGCGTTGCGCACCACTTCGCCGGATCTCTCCGCTCCATCACGAGCTCTTGCGACAAGCGCACCCGCTTCTTCGGCGCGTCGGGTGGAATCTTTGACCGTCGTGGTGATCTGTTCCAGGGCCGCAGCCGTCTGTTCAACGGATGCCGCTTGTTGCTCGGTTCTTCGGGAGAGGTCGTCTGCCGCGGACCGGATTTCGTTGGCGCCGGCGTCGATGCCGCGCGCGTTCTGCCCGACCTGAACCAGCGTTGCTTCGAGCTTTTCTAGCGAAGCATTGAAGTTCACTCGTAGCTGATCCAACTGCTTGACGAACGGCGTGTCGATCCGATGAGCTAAATTTCCCTTGGAAAGTTCGAGCAATCCGGTCGCCAACCCATCGACGGCCAATTTTGTATCAGCAGATTCACGTGCCTTCTGAGCTTCGCGTTCGACCCGCTGTTGCTCAGTCACTGACCGGCTTTCATCGGCTTCCTGTTCTAGCCGCAGCCTTTCAATAGCATTGTCGCGAAACACTGCGACGGCTTTGGCCATCTCGCCAACTTCATCTCGTCGCTCGGTGCCATCTACCAGGGCCTCCGTGTTGCCAGTCGCGAGAGACAACATACGCTCACGCAGGATGGCTATCGGACCCGTGATACCACGGGAGATCAGGAGCAATGCAAGCACGATACCGACTGAGAACACCGTGCCGACTACAGCAAGGCTATAAAAGATTGTGTTGCTGGTCTGCTCACCGAGCACGGCGGTTTTCGCCTGTATACCCTTGGAGTATTCGTTGATCCAACCGCGCATCTTTGGGAGGGCAGCGGCAACCTGCTTGTCGGCGTTGGCAAGAAATTGCTTGGCCTCAGTATCATTGTTGACTGCACCTGCGTCCATCGCCTTATCGGTGATTGCGACAATCGCTTTTCCGTCCGCTTCGAAGGTAGCGAAGCTGGCTTTTTCGCGTGGCAGAAGAGTCTGCGCTTCACTTATCAATTCGAAGAATCGTTTAGCGCTTGCCTGGTAGTCGTCCTGAGCGGCCTTTATTTCCAGCGTTCCCGGATCGTAGGCCAGTACCTGATAGGCATCGTAGACAACAGCTACCAACCGCTGGCTGGCGATCGCCATGTTGATCTCGACGGCGGTCTCATTGGAAATGAAATCCGTGTAGGTGTTGCCCGAAGTGTTGTAGTTTCTGGCGATAACCAGATCGCCGCCAATACCGACGAGGCATAGTGGCAAGACGAGCGCAAGGATCTTGGTACGGATGCGGGCATGTTGAAGGAATGACATCGATGCTCCCTTTGAGCTTGTGCCACACTCCGCCGAGCACTCATTGTCGAAGTCAAAGGGCGTAACCGATCAGCTGCATCGCTGACAGAAACTGAATATGATAGATTTGCTACTTTGAAGTTAATGTATTGTTTACCCTATAATTGCAAAGAATACAGCGAATCAAATCTGGATTGCATCCAAAACCTGCAGCAATACCGTGCCCGTATGTATTGCTATTAAGATATCGTTCTGGAACTGAAGACGAAATTCCAAGCAAGCGGTGGATACGTCTCCCATATATATATCGGTGTGATAATCAGGAGTTACACAACACCGCGACGACGATCAGCGATAGCTTGCTCGACACCGGGAGTGGCATGGTTCTCAAACCACTGAATCATTTTCTGGATACCATCCCCGGTCGGGGTAGTATCGCCTGCGCCGATCAATTCCGCGCTTGCCTGTGCCATCACAACAAGAACACGGGCCGCCTCCGGCACATAGGGAAGGTCTGTCGCTTGGTCGTGGCGCTCGCGGATGATCTGATAGCGAAGGTTCTCCGGTAGCGTCCAAGCACTGACAAGAAAATCGTGAACGCTGATCTGCTGGCCTTTAACGTCAATGGTCGCGTCTCGGTCGTTTTCAGCGTAGCCGACCACCTCGATCCGCTCACAAGCATCAATCGCCACGCTCATCATTTCCCGGATCAGATTCCAGTCGGTTTTCATGTGGCTCTCCTCTTTTGCGAAAATACCCCAACCTGTTTCATAGCGATCGTTAGGATTTCTGGGGCTTCTCCGGTGCCGGAAGATTCTGCGGCTCACCCACCTCTACCGCATGTCGGTCGGGATCATAAAAGCGGAAGACACGCTGCCCCCAGGCTTGCTGTTCTATCGGATGGATCAACTCGACATGCGGGGCGATACGCTCAAAGGCCGCATCCACGTCCTCATCCTCGAAATACAACAGCAGATTTCGCCGGCCATAAGGCTCCTCCGTACCACACGCTTTCCCCCAGATCGTTTCCTCAAGCGCCGGCCCCTCGTGGATCGCAAAGCCGGTCTCGAACAGAACGAAGCTCCCAAAATCCTCCAACACCTTCAGCCCGATCGTCTCTTGGTAAAACTCCCTGGAACGTTTGATATCGCGGACAAAAGGGATTGGATTGATGAACTTCATTCCTCGCCCCACATCTCATCGGTTTCCTTCTTGTGATCGCTGGGAGCAAGTGGACCAGCCTCGCGGGCCATGGCGAGGGCTTTGGCAAGTCGATCACGAACATGAAGCTTCTGTGCACCTGGCTGGGCCTCCTCGGCAAAAGCTGCTGCGTGAGGGCGGCCTTCGGCAAGGTAATCCCCATAAAGGGCAGTCCCCTCATCGGCCGTGATGACGCTTTGCGTTCAAGGGTCACGACCAGGTCCTCGACCCGTCAGCTTTCGATATCCGCGCATATCCGATGAGAGCTGTCATTTGTTCGTCCGTATGCGTGACAATTTCGATTTGGCCGCACCAAAGCCTGTAGATTGTCACATAACCCGTCTTGCAAAGTAAGCTCCGCAAACGGTTATCTCCATTATTTTTGTAACATAAGGAGCGCCGATGCCTCGCCGCATGATTTTGACGGATGCCGAACGGCAGAACTTTCTCGCCCTGCCCACCGACGACGACACCCTGATCCGCCATTGGAGCCTCAACGATGGAGACCATCGCCTTCTCGAAACGCGCCGGCGAGACGATACTCGCCTTGGCCTGGTGCTTCAGCTTTGTGCGCTCCGTTATCCTGGCCGTCTCATCCAGCGTGGGGAGGTCATCCCGAAAAGCTCACTCACCTTTCTGGCCGATCAGCTCCAGATCAAGCCGGAAGCTCTTGCTACCTTTGCACAGAGAGCACCCACCCGCTACGAGCAACAGGCCGCCCTTCGCCAACATTACGGGTTCAACGAACTGAGCCACCCGACGCGCGCCGACCTTTTAGCCTTTTGGAGATCGCCTCGACCAAAGACAAATTCGTCGTCGCCGCTCTGGCCGATGAGATGCGCCGCCGGCGTACCGTCACTCCCGGCATCACCGTGATCGAATGGATGGCCGGGCAGGCCCGCACCGAGGCTGAAGAAGCTCTGTTTGTCGATGTTGCCGCAAGGCTATCGCCAGACGTTATCGTCAGGATGGAGGCGTTGCTGGGTATGGGGCCACGAGTCCGACAAAGTGGGATATCCTGGTTACGCAAACCGCCCGGGAAAGCCGGAGAACGGCGATGCGGGGTTTGATCGACCGGCTTGAGGCCGTGCGGCATGTCGGCCTTTCCGGTGATGTGCTTCAGGCTGTCCCGACGCATCGTGTCAGCCGTATGGCCCAGGAGGTCGCCGCCTGACCGCTCAGAACTTCGAGCAAATGCGGCCAGGAAGCCGATACGCCTTTTCGCTTGATGATTCCGGCTTCCGGCCCCTGCCGTTCTCGATCTCATCCGACTACCGTATATCTGTGCCCCTTTAATGCTCAGGGGCCGTAGAAAGTGGAATTGAGTTCGACTTCGTCAATGATGGAGGCGCACCGTTGAAGCTTACTCCCCTCCCCCCGGTAGCCGGTCGGTCGCCTTTTTTGGGTATGGACTACGCTGCCGCAATAGCAATTGCCGGTTAATCGCGCCTCCTCCATTTGGTCAATAGGTCCAGTTCAACTCATCATAAACCTGGGTTTAGTTCGAAAATCTGTTTCAGCTAGCCTCGCCCTAAAACCTTGTCAGCTGACAAGGTTCCACCGCGGCGATTTGGTCGCGAAGTCTGGCGGATCTTCTCAGTGTCGCGTCATAGCGAACAGCCGAAAGATGTCTCGATCCGCAACAAACCTTGTCAGCTGACAAGGTTTTGGCACACCCGCTTCGGTGTGGATAATCTGCGCCCTCCTCCGCCCATGGCACGGCATCGACGCAGATCTGAGCGCATGCCTACCCGAAGGCACGGAATACTCCGCTCTGTCTCCTTCTTTAGCGTGTTCACAATGGGATCCAGCAGCTCACTGCGACCCCGGTGCGCGCTCCGGCAAAGAATCGCTAGTTCCTGATGACAAATCGCGTCGGCGGTGGACAGCATGACGTGGTTTCGCTCAGAGCCACGCTTCTTCGGATTTCAGAGATATGGGTGTGCCCCGCACCGTGGTGAAACATAATAGTATAGTTCAGCTTCGCGAACTTGCATGGCGAATCGTGATGTTGGGATTGTGTTGTATCGACTGATTATCGATATCAGCCGGCGCTGCGATTTTAGCGGAGAAGGGCGAAACGCATTTGCCGACCTTCTCGCGACTTACGAAGCTGCCAGTGGCAACGTTCGCGACCGCATGTGCTTTAATCGCCTTGCGCCCGTTTATGGGTTCACAACCTAGTCCACTGCGATCGATCATCCGCTTCTAAATGTTACCTCAACGCCCAACTCCCCGGAACACACTACCCTTGTCGATCTCTATAGCCGTTGTTCAGGCCTTAAGAACGATCTCATCATGCTCACCACTCATGGTTTTGGTCGGTCTCGAAATCAGTTACAAGCCAGGGGAGGGGAGGGCTATCGGCAGCTCCGATCGGCGCCTCAACGGACAGCCGTTCGAGAGGGAGGTCCACCGTGGGACCTCTAATGCTGCACTGGCAGTGAGAGAGTGGGATGTATAGCTTTCTCCCACTTGAAATCGCCGCAAGGATGGTCGGATCCTATCGTCCGTTCCTGGCGTGCGTGTTGGCCCGGTCAGCGTCCGATTCCAGGTCGAGATAGGTTGAGGGCCGGGTATTGCATTGTCGTTTTGCCAATCTGATGGGTCCGAAGCAGCGCAACGGCTGGGCTTTCGCTGATCAGAAAACGAGCTCATTTTCAATCCTGCGTCTAATCATCCTTGCGATCATGAATCGCTTCTCCATAACTACAAGGATGATTAGACGCGTTTGGATAAACGAGGAGGCATGACTTTCTTCGGGAAAATGCTAAGCGGCGAAGCCATGAAAATGAGCCCTCAACATGCGTTTCCGCTCATTAAGGACGGCCGGCATAGGCACGATGCTCGATCGACAAGTTCCCCACCATTTCACAGCAGTCTTGCGGCGCGCCCACTTCGCCGAGTAGCGTTGTTGTAGTAGCTCGAAGCCTGTTGCACCGACCGATGCCTCGACTGTTCCATCGCCTCCGGCAGGGGGATGCCGCGGTTGGCCGCTTCCGTCAGGTATCCGGACCGCAATCCATGCGCCGAAAACTCCGCAGGCTCCAACCCCGCCATTTCGGCACGCTGCTTGAGAATGGCATTTATGGACTGCGGATCGACTGCCCGTCTTGAGACGTTACCCCAACGCCCGATCCCGCGAAACACGCTGCCTTTGTCGATTTTTGCGGCGGCCATCCAGATGTTCAGCGCCTCCACCGGCCGCCCGGTCAAATAGACAACGTCGTCCTGTTCGCCTGTGGTCGTCTTGGTACGGCCAAGATGGATCGCAAGCGAGGGGAGGGCGGTGCCGTCCGGCATTTCGACGGGTTCTTCAGGACTCAATTGCTCGACGCGAAGCCCGGCGATCTCGCTGCGTCGACGGCCACCCGACGCAAACGCGACCATCAGAATCGCCCGATCGCGGATGTCTCGTAAATTTTCGCCGTCACAGGTCGCCAGTAGCTTGGCGAGCACGTCGCCAGTAACCGCCTTGGCGCTTTTTCGACGACGCGTCCGGGGAACCGCACGGACCGCGAGCCGGATCGCCTTTTTGAGGGCAGGGGAGGAGAATGAACCGGAAAGCCCGCGCCATTTCGTCAGCGTCGACCACGAGGCCAGTCGACGGCGCACGGTGGCCGGCGCATGCGGGCCGGTGGATTTCAGAAAACCCTGACGCCGGAGGTTGGCCGCCACATCATCAGGCATGCCGTGATCGGGATCGGTCGCACGCATCTCTGGATCCCAGAGATGATGCGCGACGAACTTCAAGAGCAAGGCTTCGGGCGTCGGCCAGGGTAGGGATTTTTTCGTCGCCGCCAATCCCCAGGCTTCGAGATAGGCGAGGTCGGAGGTCAGTGCCCGCAGCGTGTTGTCGCCCATGCCCTGGTTGACGAGATGTTTTAGCGTTTCGACATCCTGGTCGGTCAGCAGTTCGGCAAGTTCGTCACGACGATCGATCGGTAGCACCGAGGCGATCGTGTCCAGTTCGACAGCGCGCCGTTCGATGTCGGACAGGGACGTTGGTTTGCGAGATTTGGACATCAATCGATCTCGACGTGCGGCCGCCAGCGGCGAATAATCTCGACGATTTCCGGCTTGTAGGCGTCCGGATAGAAAAGTGTTTCTTCGCGGGCCAGCCAGGTAAAAATTGTCACGATGTCCTCGGCGATGTCGCGATCGACATTGGCCAGACCGGTCAGATCGAAACCGCCATGCACATCAGCATTCCACCAGGCGAGCAAAAAATTGGCGACGCGCCCACCCTGGCCGGTATCCTGGTGGGCGACGTTGAGCAACTTTTCGAGGGCGAAGCGGACGCGATCTTCCATGTTTCAGAGCCTTAGCTGAGCGTGATTTGGCACAGATTAGGTGGATTCGCGGCGTTTGTCGATCTACCATCGATAAGAGGTACTTATCGATGGTTATAACCTCAACTGGCAATCATACCATGTGAGGAACTGTAATATTCATATAGCGTTCGTTTAGAAAATCATTTACCATAAAATCAATGGCTTACGATCTCGCGAAAAACAGCATGACTGCCCTGATGCGGCCGGCTTTCGACGCCGGTGTCGCACTCACCCGGCTCGACGAGCGTGTCGCCCGTTCGCCGGTCGGCCAGGGCTGGATTGAGCGCTCCCACTTCGCCGATGCCTGTGCGTCTCTCTGGATCGGCGGCGAGCTCGTCCATCTCGAAGACCTCGTCCTCCACGACGCCACGAAAGATATCCGCACACCCACCCACGAGCTCACCATCGCCCGCGACGTGCTCCGCACCCGTCGACGAATTTCGGGGCAGTCGCCGGATTGGGCGTTGTCCGCCGACGGTATCCGAACCTTGCGACAGACGTCGGATATCAATCCTGTCGGTGTCGAGGCGGTGGAGCCGGCAGGAGTCATGCGACCCGCGGTGGCGATCGACGCGGAAGGGGAGGGGGACGATGGTGACGAAGCCGAGAATCTGCCTGGCGTTGATTACGCGGCCATCGATGCGATCCTCGCGCGCTCTGACGCGGCGATCGAACAAGCCAAAAGGCCCGGCCGGGCTCCGGCCGATCCGCTGGTCTATGATCTCGATTGGGACGAGGATGCCCGGCTCGACGAATGGCGCGGCGTGTTGCGCCAGGCCGAAAACTTGCCGGCAGTGCTGCAGGCCATCGTCGCCCTCGATGCCTGGAACGAGATTTTCGTCCTGCAACATGTGCCCTGGCTCGGCCGTTTGTTGGCCGCATCCATCCTACGGCGGGCCGACATCACGTCAGGCGCGCATCTCGCTGCGATCAACCTTGGCCTCAAAACCATTCCAGTCGGCCGGCGCCGGCATCGCGATCGCGAAACCCGGCTGCTCGCCATCGCCCACGGGCTGATCGCGGCTGCGGAGATCGGCGTGAAGGAGCATGACCGACTGGTGCTAGCGAGAACGATGTTCGAACGAAAACTCGAGGGACGACGAACGTCGTCAAAACTGCCGGAGCTGGTCGAGCTCGTCATGGCAAAGCCATTGGTGTCGGCCGGGATGGTGGCCAAGACACTCCAGGTCACGCCGCAGGCGGCGCGGCGGATTGTTTTGGAACTCGGGCTCCGCGAGATGACCGGGAGGGGGAGGTTTCGGGCATGGGGTCTACTGTGACTTGTAGTGAAAAGTAACATGAGGAACGTATGTCGGTTCGACTTTTTTGGAAGCGTGACGAACAGAAAATTTGATTGTATTCTTCTGAGGCAACTCGCGCTTGGGTATGAAAACGCACTGTTTTCACTATTCTCCGTTAACCGTTCGATGCGTAATGTGGCAAATAAAACATCGTCGCGAGATTGTCGTCGTAACCCGAGAGTTGACTAAAAGTGGATAAAGCCAGCGTCGTCACGAAGAGCTTCGCAACCCGGGCGCGGACCATAGACCATCTTGGGCGAGAGCAGATTGCTGACGCCCCAACAGCAGTCTCCGAGCTTTGGAAGAATTCTTGGGACGCCTACGCGCGGACTGTGAAACTCCACGTATTCAACGATGAGCCATCCGTCGCCGTTCTAACGGACGACGGCCACGGCATGCGGGAAGCCGACCTGTTCGGGCGGTGGCTGGTTATCGGCACCGAGAGCAAGATATCAGATACACATCCCGTTGCCTCCGCGGATCGGGGCGGGCTGCCGATCAGGGCCCGGCAGGGTCAAAAAGGTATCGGCAGGTTGTCGAGCGCGAAACTTGGATCTGTCCTCCTTCTGATCAGCAAGCACCGATCCGACAAATATGTCGCCGCCCTCCTGGACTGGCGGATGTTCGAGAATCCTTATCTGAACCTCTCCGAGGTCGCGGTCGCGACCGGCTCCTTCGACACCAAGATCGACATCTTCAACGCCTTGCCGGCGATGGTGGACGATCTGATGGGTTCAGTTCTCGCCATGGCCGACGGCTGGCGGACCACCGAACGACCGGCGCGAGCCGCGTGGAAACGCTTCGATGACGAGTGGCTTAGCGAGGAGCCGCTGCGCGCCGGTCTCCCGCCGTCCCAGCGGATCATCCAGAGCATGAAGCGCATCCCGTTTCGGCCTGAGCACCTCGAAAAATGGGACGGGCCCGGAACCGCAATGTTGGTTTTCGATCTCGACGACACCCTCAAAGCGCTTCCCTCTACAGGTGACACCGATCTTGTGAGAGCCGAGGTCATCGACCGTTTCGAGCGGACGCTCTCGAATTTCGTCGATCCGTATTCCACAGGCCGTGGTAGGCCGGACTTCGATTACTCGGTCGATGTACGGAGTCCGGGGCCGGATGGCGCGCGCGCCAAGATATTGGTCGGCGCAGAGAGAGCGATCGATCGGTCTCAAGTCCAGGACATGGAGCATCAGATCGAGGGATCGGTCGGTGACGACGGAGTGTTTCGGGGACGGCTGAAGGCGTTCGGATACTGGATTGACGGAGCAGTCGAGTTCGAACTGCCGAAAGGCTTGTACATGCCGGAACGGGCAGCGACGCGTGTCGGGCCATTCGATATCTACATCGCCTCGATGGAATTTGAACAAGCCAACTCCAGCCACGAACGAGCCGAACACATCCGCTATCTGGCGCTGGCGGAAGACTACGCCGGCTTGATGATCTATCGCGATGGTCTGCGCGTGTTGCCGTACGGACGTGAGGACAATGACTTTTTCTCGATAGAGTACAAACGCAGCAAGAACGCCGGGCGGTACTTCTGGAACCACCGCCAGATGTTCGGCCGTATAGCGCTGACGAGACACCACAATCCGAACCTCAAGGACAAGGCGGGGCGTGAAGGTTTTATCGACAACACCGCTGCGAAGACCTTCCGCGTTTTGATCGGCAACATTCTCGATCAATCGGCAAGGCGGTATTTCGGCTCCGCGTCCGATATCCGCAAGCCGCGGATAAATGCAAACAAGGCAAGCAACCGTGCGCAACGCGCCGAGGAAGACGCAAAGAAGCTTCGCGATCGAGAACGGAAATTGTTCCAGGCCGAGCTCGAGCGTGCCGAACAGAGCCTGCCACCGCTTCTCACCGAGATTAGTCGCGAGCTAAAGGGATTTGCAATCACAGAAGACGATCAGGTCGTTGCCGCTGCCGATCGTATATCCGACTGGAGGAGCTCGCTTGCCGACACCAGCATCCGGCCGCAACCGTCGGGCTCCGCTCGCTTGACCAGCCGATACCAGGCTGCGCGAAACAATGCCGACACGGTTTCCGAACTGATCTCTACGTATGAAACGAAATTCCGTAACGCCCTAGAAGAATTTCAAGCCGCGGAACCCGGCCGGCTCCTCGACAAGCAGATAAGACAATCGACCGACGCGGTTCGTCATCAAGTCGAGCAATTTCAATCGAGCATTGTCGGGCTGCAGCGTGAGCAATACGATCTCGTCCGTACCTTAGCGCAGGCCAGGATTGCGGATTTCGGGAAAGATGCAGACGCTATTGTCGCAAGGGTTTCGGCAAAGCTGGTCGACGTCGGCTCGGCTATTGGTCTTCTGGCTCAGTTGAGAGATGACTGGATTTCGGAGAACCGGCAAATCTTTGGCATATACGTGTCCGCGCTGGAAAACGTGAAGGCGGAGATCGACCTAGAGACGCTTGCAAGCGTTCAAAATCAAGACCTTCGAGAAGCCTCCGCCGAGCTTGATCGTCTCACCGCGCTGGCTCAACTGGGCATTGCGGTCGAGATTGCAGCGCATGATCTCCAAGAATTCGACGAAATGGCGACTGCGGGCCTGAACTCGCTGCCAGAAGACATACGAAACGCGCCGGAAGTCAGGGACATCCGACTAGGCATCGAAGGCCTAACAGATCAACTGCGTTTCCTCTCGCCGCTACGCCTGTCGGGCGATCGCCTGCAGAGATGGATTACGGGTGCGGAGATCGCCGAGTTCATCCGACAATTCTTCGCGCCGAAGCTCGCCGAGTCGGGAATACGGTTCAGGGCGACGGACGAGTTTCTGCAGATGAGGCTTTACGAGAGGCCCGCCCGCATATTCCCGGTCTTTATGAACCTGGTGAACAACAGCGTCTACTGGGTGGCGACGGTGGCGAGGCCCACGCGTGAAATCCTCTTCGACATCGTCGGCAACGAGGTCGTGATCGCCGATAGCGGACCGGGTGTTTCCGATGAGGATACCTCCCAGATATTTCGGCTGTTCTTCACACGCAAGGAGCGATCGGGCCGAGGCGTGGGGCTGTATCTGGCGAGGGCAAATCTTGCCGCTGGCGGACATTCGATCCGCTACAAGACTGTGGAAGACCCGCCAACGCTGTCGGGCGCGGCGTTTTATATCGAGTTTCGGGATGCGGATTTGGGGCCGCAGGGGGAATGATGGAAAAGAACTACGACGACCTCATCACAGAGGCGTTTATTAAGCCTATTCGCTCGGTGCTGATTGTAGACGACGACTACCCGACTCTGCACGAGATCCTGCTGGATGACCGTGTTCGCGACACGAAACACGGCCACAAGAACTGGAAGCAGAACCGTGACAAAGTTCGGAAAGTGATTGAAGAATTTCGAGCTTCGGCATCGCCGTGTCTCCTTGATATTCACGACGGTACCTCGCCAACTGAAGATACCGAGGAAGAACAAATCCACCGGCTCCATCAGACTGATCTTTTGATCTTGGATTATCAGCTGGACAAGAACAAGGCCGGCGATGGATCGAAAGCAGTCGCATATGCCCGTGCTGCGCTCGCAAACAAGCACTTCACGTTGATCCTGGTGCACACGCAGGAAGATCTGGACAGGGTTTTCCAGGAATTTTTGATTGGTCTTTCCGTTCCGCGCCACGGGCTTCCAGCGGAAACCTCTCCTCAGGAACTCCAGGATTTCATAGATGAGCACGAGGACGAACTGCTGAGTGCAGTTAAGGATAGCCAATATATCTGGACGACGAAAGCCGACAATCGCGACGACAGTGTTCTCACAAAGGCAGTTCACTCAGGAACGGCTCCATGGGGCGACCTCAAGGCACTTTTGGAAAAATCGAAGTTGCACAGAAGGGCATGGTTCGGAGCGGCAAAGTACGCCTTGCAGATATTTGAGGACAGGAACGCGGCGCGCTTCGCGAAAATTGACCTCGGCGTTTCCTACTGGGGTCAGGACGACGCGATGTTTATCAGAGGTTCGCGCGGGTTCATCGCTTTCAAGTCCAAGAACGACGGCGAGGAGCTGCTGCCTGCTGTTCAAAAGGCATTGAGTGCATGGAATCCGCGTCCGCCTCGTCTGATGTTAACGAAACTTAGGGCGGAAATGAACGAACGGGGGATCGAGGTTCAGGACGCGGCCCTCGGAGAACCCGATGTAGGCGCGATGTGGTATCGCCGAGTGCTCGAAGCCGATCAGCACGACCTTGACGCCATCGTCAATCGCACCGTTCGGAACCACGCGGAACAACTGATGGATAGACTGCTCCCCAACGTCAGTGCGTTCGCCAAAGAAATCAGACTGGTGGACAAAGGGCGTGATCCGACTGAGGTCGTCAAATCGCACTTCAAAGTCGATCTAAAGGATATGACCGTTCTCACCAAGGCACGGATGGGTCACAACGCGTTCGTGGGCAGCAAACCTGCGAGAAGCCCGCATCTGGAGCTGGGACACATACTGAAAATCGGTCAGGAGTATTGGCTTTGCCTGACTCCTGCCTGCGATATGGTGCCAAGGGTACACCGCGGGCGGCCGTGGGATCGAATGGACGGCATCAAGCGGTTCACGGCCCTTCAGCTATTGAAGAAAAAGGACAAGGATGCCATTCTGGATGCCTCTCGGGGAGGGCATATCTTCGCGAACATCCTAAACGACGACGGCACCACGGAACGGCTTGCGTTTTCCGCAGCTAGAAACGTCGGATCTTCCCCGGCCTGGATGATGATGTACGTGCGAAACGACGGCTATCTGCCAGGTGAAGACGCTCCGCATTGCGAAGTCAGTTATGTTTCGCCGCCCAAGACGAAGCGAACGAAGAACCTCCAGATGAAGCACGCGACGGCGACCGTTTGCGGAATGCTGCGGTATGAGTACGCTCTGGAAATCCAATCGCGCTTCATTACTTCGCAGTCCAGGATCGGTCTCGATTTTGTCGACGATCGCGACTCCCAGTCGCCGCTGGAGGACTGAGTCTTGGACTTCCCGCCTCCGTCCACCGCCAAACGCGCGCCTGAGCATCGCGTTAAGGTGAAAACCCCTGCAGTCGCCTCGCCGACCACGATCCCTCTTTGTGTCGACCTTTTCGCTGGCGCTGGCGGCTTCTCGCTCGGAGCCATCAAGGCCGGTTTCGAGGTGCGCGCGGCGATCGAGCATTCCAAGCACGCAGCGGCCACATACCGCAAGCAGATCCGCAATGGCAGCGGCAGGAAAGTGGCGGTCTTCGAGGAAAATATCCTCGAACTCGATCCGTTTGACGTCATGAACGAGGCAGGGTTGATCGAGGGACAATGCGACCTGCTGCTTGGTGGTCCGCCGTGTCAGGGGTTCTCATCGCATCGCCTGGGAGACACGGGGGTCGACGACCCGCGGAATGCTCTCGTGCTGCGCTATTTCGCTTTCGTGCGCGCCATTCGGCCCACGATGTTCCTGCTGGAAAACGTGCCGGGTATGCTTCAACCCAAGCATGCGGATTACCTGCAGACGTTCCTCAGCTCCGCACGCGCACAAGGCTACCAGGTTTTCGATCCCATCGTGGTCAACGCACAGAATTATGGCGTCCCGCAAAGTAGAAAACGCGTGTTCATCCTCGGATACGATCCCAAGCGGTTGGAGTTCGACTTGGCTTGGCCGCCCCGTGCCACACATGGCGATCCAGCTAAGCTCTCGCCGTCCGACGAACGACTTGCTTGGCGAACGGCCGCGGACGCCTTCGTCGGCGCTCTGGCAGGAGACCCGAACAATATTCATATGTCTCATTCCGCCGGGTTGATCGAAACGTTCAGAAGCACGCCTCCAAACGGCGGGTCCCGCCACCAATCCAACAGGGTTCTGGCGTGCCATGCGGAGCATGACGGTCATCGTGACGTCTACGGCCGGATCGATCCATCAAAACCGTCCCCCACCATGACGACCGCGTGCATTAATCCGTCAAAAGGTCGCTTCGTGCATCCGACAGAGCACCATGGGATCACGGCTCGGCAAGCCGCGCGCCTCCAGACCTTCCCGGATGATTTTGTGTTTGAGGGCGGTTTGATGGCTGCAGGAATGCAGATCGGCAACGCCGTCCCGGTTCAGCTTGCGCGCTCTCTGTGCGAGCATCTTCGGCGACAAATCGAAGAGGCGGCGCACAAAGACATGAAAACGGCGGATTCAAAGCGCCTCTAATCGCCGCCCATTTGGAGGAGAGGACATGGTCGACAAGCTCAGCCAATACGATCGCTCTCGGCTGATGGGGCGTGTTCGGTCGAAAGATACCAAGCCGGAGATGGCGGTCCGCAGATGCGCCCATCGGCTTGGTTATCGCTTTCGGCTTCACCGCAAGGACCTCCCCGGAAATCCCGACATCGTCTTTCCGGGAAAGCGGAAGGTTATCTTCGTTCATGGATGCCTGTGGCATTTGCATGACTGCAAGCGCGCGCGAATACCTCAATCGAACATCGAATTCTGGGAAGCAAAACTTCGACGTAACGCCGAGCGTGACGCTCGCGCCATCGAGGATCTTCAAAAGGACGGCTGGTCCGTCCTTGTTATTTGGGAGTGCGAAGCGCGCAGCGATGAGAGTATCGCTGAACAGCTACAAGGTTTCCTGTGACGCAGAGTGCTGATGCGGTATATGTCGCTTTTCTGTAGTTTAGAGGAGGCGCACCGATGGATGCAAACTTGCCGGACGGCATCTATCCTCTCATCGACAAGCGCTTGCCGCTGGCGGAATTGGTGATGATCGAGGTTCCTCTAGATCTAGAGACACTGCTCCGTACGCAAGCGGCTGCAAATGGAACCGATCTCATTCGTGGGGAGCCGGTGGAGCTCACCTGCCGGACAGCGGCGTACGGCGATGCCACCTTTCTCGTATACTGGCCGCACGAGCAAGATAGGCTGCATATGCTTACGCTGAAGCGTTTCAAAACTGGAACTGCCTGATTCTTAGTTAGCTGATCGTGAGGGTCCAGCAAGAGTTGGCTACATCGGGCAGCTACCACGATCGATCCCTGAGCCCGTATTGCGCGCCTGTCAGCCACGCCTAAGCGGGTTGGCTGAACCCGTCAGATTGTAGTAATAAGAATCCCCGGTCCCTTGCGTGAAGCCGTTCACGTCGAACCTTGCCGGCTCGAGATACCAGACTTCATTGACCGGCAGGAGTGCGCTCACGATCGCTGCGGCGGTTGCCTGAATCTTGTTTCCGGTGAGTCCGAGTTCGAAGTTTAGGCCACCCTTTACATACCATTGCTGGTGCCGGCTCCACAAAATCCTAAGGACGGCCTCCAGATCCACCGCGTCGGCCGCCACGATCTCGCCTGCACGGCACTCTTCTAAAGCCACGGTCGCGGCCATCTCGGCCACTTTCGCGCGCGCTGTATCCGCTTGATCGACCATGATTTCCACGACATCGTATTCACGTTGTTCGATAAGCCGAAGTATGCGTTCGTGCTTTGCGGAGGCGAATGCGCAGAGGCCTCGACTCCGGGTCCCGTCTGTCTCCGTCGTCAAAAGCGAATGCGACTTATACGGACCTTGTTCTCCCGTAAGGACGTGTTTTAAGGCCGCAAGGGTGTCGTGCCGGTTGTAGGAAGCGTGTGCCTCGAGGACCGCGGTAAGATCGCTTTCGCGAGGCGAGTACACACCGGCAGCAGTGTATGCCAAGGTCGACCTTGAGCCGTTCCTCACAGCATGGCGTACGACGTTGAAGAGCGCCGGCTTCGCCAGCCCGGTGATGTCGATCGCCGATTCTCCAACAATAGATGGCAAACCTCCGGTTTTGACGGCCGTGTACGAAGTCTCCTCCACCGCGATGCCCCTCGATCGCGCATGCTCAAGCATACGGTCGGCATAGCCTTGGTTCTCATATCGCACGGCAAGGACCTTCGAAGGTCTCGTTCGTTCCAGCAATCGCTCGAACGAAACGGCTGTGCGCTCCTCGAAGCCGAGACCAACCACCAGTGTATCAGTATGCGCCGGCAGATCACTGCGGGTCAATCTCGATACTTTGGGAATCGCAATCGGCGATTTTTCGAAGCTCGGCGCGCGGGAGCTCGTCGTGGTCGGCGCGCCGTGCTCGAGTAGCATCAGCTGCACAGGTTGCGACCGTTCAAATTTCCGCGGTTTGGCTTCCACCACTTCCTCAACGTGGACGCCGGGCTCGTCGAATTCTTGCTTCGCCAAGTTTTTGACGAGAAGTTCTCTGCCTTGGGCCGGATGCACGAGCCATTCTTGCAACCCGTCACCGGATAACTCGAAGCGGTCTCGTTCCGACAAACCGATAAAGTTCACGAGACCGTATATCTTTCGGTACGTCAGCTGAAACTGTTGCGTGGGGTTGGAATCCCGGGTTTTCGTCCGCGGGGCGGCCCCGGTGAAAACGAAGACCCCGGCGTCTACCAGATCGCGCAGCCTCTTCATCTGCTCTTCCACATCGCCGGAAGTGATGCGTATGTAGATCGAGTTGTACTGCCTGAGCCTTTTCGAGGCTGGGTCTTTGCCGGACTGCATGAGAAGCTGATACGACGCTTCGGCGAAGCTCATGGCAACAGCCTTTAGGTCACTGCCGCGGCGATCCAGGTGGTATAGGTAACGCGCGCAGAAATCCTGAAACGCGTCATTCTGGATTTGCGGCGGAACAGGCAGCGCCTTGCCGCGTCGTGCCAGGATCTGCTGATAAATTTGAATCACGCTCCCGATGTCTCCGACACAGACACCCGCAAGGGCGCTTAGGCCCCAATACTTGCGATCGGTCGAGGTCGGCTGTGACGACACGATAGTTCTCGCGATCGACTCAAGATCGATATCGCCAAGCACATCCCTCGGTTCCGCGCTGGGATGCCCGGAGTAAAGTTTTGCTCTGGCCCTAAGCACGTTATTGATGAAAGCCTTGCCCCCGCCTGGACGTTTCAGGGTCTCGTAAACTTCAGCACCGAGATCGAACGTCTGGAAGTCTCGGCCAGCGGACGCAGGGTGGAGTTGGCCCGGTGATTTTAGCGTGAGAAAAATCGTTTGCGCTTCCGACGTGAGTTTGAATGCGCAGACCGGGTGCTGGAAGATAAGAGCCGAGAGGAGTTCTTCGATCTTGCTGCTGTCAAGATAGCGGGTTGATACATCGTCGAGAAGAAATAGAACTTGGGAGTCCTGCCAGATAGGCGACGACTTCCGGACGGCTTCGGCGAGATGCGGAAACGCGGTCGCCGACGTCGTCGCGAGCTCGAACAGACTATCGCTTCGGCTCATGCGGACTAGCAGGTCAATAAAGTACCTCTCGAGTTGCTCGATTGTCGCCGGCGCCGCAACCGGGATCGCCGGCGAGATTACATCCGCGACCGCCTTGGCAATTGTCGACGGCGCGTCGGGAGCGACCGACGCGCCGTCCAAATCAGAAAGATGTGCTATCGCTCGAGCGGCCGCGGCCGCGTAAGCGACTAAGAGCCGGGCATTGAGCATCGCAGCCGAAGGCTCCTTTGCACTGCTTCCGACAGGGATGAGGCGCTGCGCAGAAACAAACAGCCCGACATATCCGTCACCAGATATTCGCTTGAGCGCGTGCGCGTCCGTCTCCTGCACACGCAATGTGGCTCGGGCGTGGAACTGTACGGAATGGAGAAGCATCGTCTTGCCACAACCGCGCATGCCGGTCATGACAAGAGGCCCCGGCGCACTCACACGCTTAATCCAATTGCCATCTGGATCGACGAGCAGCTCCGGCACGTACCAAGCATCCATCGTCTGAGCGTTGAAGGATTCCTCAAAGCGGCGAAGCACCAGATTGTTGCGCCAGGGTCGCCAGGGCTGCGCAACCTGATGATACTCGTCGCTGATCAGCCGGACCATATCCTCCGCCGACGGCGGGCGTTGGTTTTCAATGGCTCCCGTGAGCGACTGAGCGATCGACAACAGCTTCAAGGCTATCCGCTTTTCGAGGTCGGCGGTGTTGTCGCCGCCTTCCAAAAGTTGGAATGCCATTTTCGTGATGTGGTCGACTATCCAGTGGAGGTCGCCGACATAGCCGCCTCCCGAACGTCGGTCTTCGGCAACCGATCCCAGGTCGATCGCCATAGCGCGAATTGCGGGCTCTATCGCGTCACCTCGTCGCCAAGAAGCCTTCGGAAGGCGTTGGACCACAATGTTTGCGGCATGAAGGTCGTTGTGGTTTTTGAGTCGGACCTCGAATTCCTCTCGCATTCGGAACAGGTCGCAAGCTATCTGCGCGGCTTCCGACGCGCTCAGGGGTTCCGATCCGTTCAGGTAGGCTTGCAACGGCTCACCGTCGAGATACTGCAATTCGGCGACGTGGCACGGTATCGAAAGGTCGCCGAAGGTAATGTCAGCTTCGAACAGGTCTTCAACGCCGACGATGAATTCGGAGCCTTCCGCCACCTCGGAGTGACGCGCTACCTCATCTTCAAACGATTTATTGAAGTGGCTGTACATCGCCTTTGGTGAGACTTTTAACACTCTTTGCGCGCGCACCGCGCCCTGTCGCTTTGCGACAAACGCTGCGCCGTAGAAGCCGCGTCCAAGCGATCGCTGGACCTCGAACTTGCCGATCGACTTTGGAACATCGAATAGAGGAAATCCATAAGCGTAGCCGCAATCCGGGCAGCGATCCGTCAGCGCTTTGAGTTCCTGGTCCGGCTTGGGGCAATTGAAGCAGCAGTAACGTCCGAGTTCAGACAATTTCTTCTCCGGTCAAATTGGGATAGGCGATGCCGTTCCGTCCTGTGTTGAGAGGAGTACCAAGCTGGGTTTGTATGCGAATCGGACTGATCGCCTGGGTCTGGCCTCTCATGATTAAAGACCCGCGCGTCCGAAGCAATTGCACTATTCCCTCGAGTGAAGATGTTCGACCACGTGACGTACGCACTCAAAGTGATTGTGCTATAGTCCATCAATTGACCCATGACGGAATCAACTCTCAAACTCGCCCCAGACCTAAAGATACTCCCTCCAGAAATCGATGTCGTCAGCCTCAATCAGACCATTGTCCTTAGCTTCTAGATAATCCTTGCCTTCATCACTTTCGATGAACCGATCCAGCGCTCGCAAAGCCTTATCAAGCCTTTTCAGCTTTGGCCCTGACCACAAGACATCGTGACCAATATCGGCATCTATGAGCTTCTTCTGAACAGCAGTCTCAAATTCCTGTCGGTCGTTGTTCCAATCAATCCGCGATGCTTTACCGTAATGATCCATAAGAATGTGGATTTTCACGATGTAGGCTACGTCCGGTAGCGTGGCTCTGACGTCATCCATCAAGCTATCAAATTCCTCTTCTGGATCGTTGTCGCCTGCGTCCTTCAATATCGCCTTGACGGCAACCGCGTCCTTCGCGTCCTTAAGCTTTTCGATCAGCGCATCTCTCTCACCGACAAGCTTCTCAAGACCTTCGATCTCGTCCTTCTGGGCCTCTATCTCGTCAAGCGCCTTTTGATATTCTTCGGCTGCCACCTTTGTGGCCGCGGGCAACTTATCTATTAACTTCTTGATGGCCCTGCTGAACTCGGCCTTCTTGCTCTCCCAAACGTGATCATCGCGCGGCTCAAGGGAGATTTGAGTCTTCCTCACTGCTTTTCTCAGATCGATGATCCCGGGTGTTTTCTGGATGTCCCAAGCTTGAACCAGTCCCAATGTTTTCGTCACCTCCGAAAACGAGACGGGCGGTACGACAATCGGCAACGTGCGATTTGACAACGCCCACGATGCTCCGAGCTCCATAAGGCAGAACGCGCTTTCCATGTACGACGGTGTCATTAACAGGAGGACTAGTTCAGGCTCTTGAATCTCATCCTTCATGTACTTGTTGAAGTCCTCGGTCATCGGCACACCATGGCCTTCTATGCTCGAGCAGAAGATCTCGTCGTGCGGAATGCCAATGGCCTCCTTCAAGAAATCAGTAAAAAGTTTCGCCAGCTTTTTGTCGGCAACTGCGTGACTTATGAAAATAGCGGTCATGTGATGTTCTCGTAAGTGTTTTAGGGCATCGAGGCTCTTTCTCGCCCAGCTATTCCGATCATCGAGCCGGTCTTGATTTGCAATTCGATGTCAACGTCATGCTCTACTCTTGTGTCGAGCCGGCCCAAGCTCGACGAGTTCGCGGTCCAGACGTCACCGGATACCGCAGGCCCGCTTTCTAGCTTCAACGACGATGGTGTTGCGAAACAGCCCCGGGTGAGATTCCCAGAAGTCTAGCGACAAGTATCTGTCTCACGCCGTTTTTATGCGCAAAATCCAGAAATGCCCGCCCAAAATCGGTAAGACGTCCGCCGGGAGTTTTTGCCAGGCCTCTGAATTCTTCAACAGCTACGAATTCAAGCTCGAGCGCATCGAGCTCTTGTCGCACTCGGTCTCCAATAGCCATTTCTCATACTCAATCAACGATAAATAATCTGTACTGCATTCGATAAACGACGTCAATACAAGGAAATTTACCGTAAGTCATAATTTAGATATTATCTAATAGATTGAAAAATATATGTTTTTTAAAGTTAGAGAGATTTCCGATATTTGGTAGTTGGCGATTTTCTTTCCTTGCTACGGTTAACTAATATGCGCCAACTTGATGGACTAGCAGGGCAAATCGCGCGATCCGCGTGGCAGACTATGCGATGTCTTCGCGCCGCTAGAAGCCGTCAGTCTCATTCCAACTTGACAGCAGTCCGTTCGCGAAAACACCCACCTCCAAACTGAGAATTTTCAGCGCGTTAGCTCCGTCGCGACGACAGGGCCTTAGGTTCGAATCCTTTTAACTGCCAAAAATCAACTTTGCTCGGCGTTAATTCTTTAATCAAGGCGAAGTTGAAGATGCAAAGACAACAAGGTTCGGTAATACTCCCTCAGCGGGCATTCCGCATAATGACGAACCTCGTTACCAATCACAGATTTTCTGGCGGCCATGGCATCTATCCTTCATCAAGTCATTGAAAAGTCTCCTGAATTGATAGTCGGCGTATTGTCGACGATCGTCGCAGGTTTGTTGGCGGTTCTTGTAAAAAGCGGAACATACAAGCCAGTCATCTGCCGCTTTAAAGCGAAGCGCCTCAAAGCGCGCAAAGGTGAGGGGATCTGTGTGCTTGTCTGCGAGTTCGAAGGCGATACAAGGGGAAGGCTTTCCAAGATCGTCCGTAGTAATATCACCACCAATTATGCCGCCGATCCAACTGCGAATATCGCTCCGATCAATGTAGTTTCCTTTCCGTTGAGTCTAGCAGCTGTTGGCGATGACGAAGAGGGCGACGACCGCAACAAAGCCGTTGCGCGTCGCTGGCTGAACGAAGCGAGCTGTGACGTGATTATCTGGGGAGAGCGACTGGATGAAACGAACCACAGTATCATCAAGATCATGGGAAAGAGCACAGAGGCAGCTCACCTGCGCGAGCTGAAATTGCAGGTCGGCGCAGGTGAAATCAATAATGTGATTGCAGAAGCGGTAACCCGCGAAGTTCTCGACGAGCAAACCAATGCTTTCACGTCGCCAGAACCGTTATCGCTCGACTATCTTCGTTTGATTGCAAAAAAATCATCCCTGCTTCTTTCCTCCGATCTTGCGGGCTTCACCAACGAAACCGCCAAGGCCATCCGCGTTAGCTTGAACAGGTTGTTAACGGAGATCTGCCTGCGGTCGTCGAGGATTTCCGACTGGGACGACGCTTTGGCGAACGCGGAAAAGCTGAGTGCTTTATATTGTGAGAAGCAGGAGCTGCGCCAGTTCGGTGAAGCTGCATCTATCTTCGCCTCACATTTTCGTAGACGAGCTTGGGCCGGGATCGATCTGCTCGAAATCCGCAATGGCTTGGCGACGATCGAACGGGCTGCCCAAAGCCTTCAAGGACGGCCGGAGCATCGTGATCTTCTCGACCATATCGCCGTTGAGATCGAATTTATCAAAGCTACCCATAACAGAGATGCCAACGAAGCTGACTGTGAGGTCGATGCGCTGTCCGTGTTTCGCATCTTTAAGTCCACCACAAAGGCCAGAACAAAGAGGCTCTGCATTGCCTTCTTGGCATCGTTCGACCCCCTCGACCTGCTCAAGAGCGAAGGGATCAGCCAAATCCAAGTTGGGTTCTTGAGGCGCAGTTGGGGCCTGTTGGAATGTGCGCAGCTACCGCCCGACCTTAGATCGTCAGTCTTCGAGAGCTTGGTGGAAGAGCAAGTTTCAATTGCCAGCACTTCCATTAACGTGTCCCTATATGAAGACGTCATGGTTTGGATCCTTGAAATGGAGCCTGCATGCACGGAAATCGCGCGGCTCTTCTGGGCCATCGCATTCGCAGATACCGCGTCACTAATTCTGAAGCGATTCGGGATCAGTTTTTTCGACGAACGCTTTCCCAAACTTAACGTTGCAGGAAGACTGACCGCGGTTTCTGGTGAGTTGTTTGCAGGCGCCTCCTCCTATGCGCAGGCTCCCTATCTCCAACTCTATTTCTTGGGCAGGGCGGGTTCTGCGTCTTCTGGTCTCGGGTCGTTAACGGGCGACGATATGCATTTCTCTATGGCTGATAGTGCCTATGCGACACAGGAGTTAATCCTAAAGCAGCGGTTTCCCAAACGGTTACAGCAAGCTTTGTTTGAAAGATGTTCGTCACTAAATACATGGAGCCTCCGGGCCTCCGACCGGGCGAAAGCCGATCTTTCAATTTCGCTCCTCGAATCAGTTGACGCCGCCGCTGAAAGGTTTGGATGTTATCTTCTAGGTTTTGCGCATATGGCTCGAGCTTACATCACAATGCATAATGCCGCCGATAATCCGACCATCTTGCAACGGCAATCCGCATTGGCCGAGGCTCGTGTTGCATTGAGCTTTTGCAAGAAGGCCTTTTCACTGCCGAACAAGAACGGGAAGCAAGGCACGGAAGCTATTGACCGGGTCATGTCTAACGCGACCGAATTCATCGCTCGCTGGGATCGAACGTCGGCGAAACTATAGTGAGCGTTCTTGACGCGGTGCAGCTCACCGAAAGAATTCGTTTTTGGTATCGACGAGGGCATTTCCTCAAGCTTTTCAGGCGCCGGTGTACATTTTGAATAACCAGGTTGTAGGTTCGATTCCTTTCAAGGTGACCATCGACCTTTCGAAGGACTTGGTAGGCCGCTGGGCATAGTGCACGAGTTCCTAAGCCGCCGCCAAGTCAAGTACGGGTGGGAAACGGACTGACCGATTTGGGGGGCTGTGCTGGGAAGTTGCCTCCATCTGGTCAATGAACTTCGAGAGCCATGCGACCCCCTTTCGCCACCCCGGTCCCCCTCAACAAGTTGCCTTGGCGGGGGCGAGATGCCTTCATCCACGAAACCGCACAGCCTCGAGGAAAGCTGTAAACGCCGTGGAAGCATGCCGCCGGTGCGGATAGTAGAGGTGATAGCCCGGCAGATCTGGTGTGAACTTGGCGAGCGCCCGCGTCAGTCGTCCGGACGCGAGGTGAGGCTTGACCTGATCGAGCGGCAGATAGGCGACGCCATGGCCATCGAGCGCGGCGTCGAGGATCAGATCGATGGTGTTCAGGACGAGCGGACCGTCGACCCTGACCCGCGTCTCGCGGCCACCGCGCATCAGACGCCACTTGTTCAGCGTTCCGGAGGTCGGGAGCCGCAGATTGATCGCGCGATGATCGATGAGTTGCGCGGGCGCAGTGGGAATGGGGTGCGTGCGGAAATAGTCCGGCGAGCCGACGATGGCCATCGGAATGTCGGGGCCGATCCGCACCGCGATCATGTCCTTCGACATCTCCCCGCCGAGCCGCACACCGGCGTCGAAACGATCGGCGACGACATCGGACAGGCCATAGTCGATGGTGAGCTCGACGGATATGTCCGGATTGTGGGGAAGCAGCCTCTTCATCGCGGGAAGCAGCAGCGTCTTGGCCGCATGCTCGACCGTGGTGATGCGGATGATGCCGGAGGGCTGGTCGCGTAGCTCACCCAGGGAAGCGATGGCCGTGTCGAGATCGTGCAGCATCGGGCCGAGGGTTGCGAGCAGACGCTCGCCGGCATCGGTCGGCGCGACGCTGCGCGTCGTGCGCGACAGCAGCCGCAGGCCGAGCCTTTCCTCGCTGCGCCGCACGATCTGGCTGAGCGCGGATTGCGCCATGCCGAGACGGGCGGCGGCCTTGGTGAAGCTGCGCTCCTCGGCGACAACCACGAACGCTGCCAGATCGGCGATCTCATCCCGTCTCATTCATCACCTCAGTGATAAGGCCAAGCGTAATTATCCCTCTAATCGAGACAATTGTTTTGTCCTAGATTTTCTCCATCGGCAAGGGACATGCGATCCCGCATCGAAAAGGAACCGAAAACATGGGCAAGATCAGCTTCAAGAACTCAAACAACCCGACCATCACCATGTCAGCGGTGATCAACTTTCCCGAAGGCTTTGACGAGAGCAAAACGTATCCGGTGATTGTCGTCTCTCATCCCGGCGGCGGCGTGAAGGAGCAGACGGCCGGCACCTATGCAGCCAAGCTCGCCAAGTTCGGCTTCGTGACCATCGCCTATGATGCCTCCTATCAGGGCGAAAGCGGCGGTGAGCCGCGCCAGCTCGAAAACCCCTACATCCGCACCGAGGACGTCAGTGCCGTCATCGACCACCTGACGACGTTGCTCTACGTGGACAAAGATCGCATCGGCGCCATGGGCATCTGCGCCGGGGCAGGCTACACCGCCAATGCCGCGATCCAGGATCGCCGCATCAAGGCCATAGGCACGGTCAGCGCCGTCAATATCGGCTCGATGTTCCGCAATGGCTGGGAGAACACCGTCAAGTCCATCGATGCGCTGCCCTATATCGAGGCTGGCTCCAACGCCCGCACCGAGGATGCGAAGGCGGGCTCCGCCACGATGCCGCTGGCTCCGGTGAACGAAGCAGACGCGCCGAACGAAGAGCTTCGTCAGGCATGGGAATATTACCACACTGCCCGCGCGCAGTGCCCGACCTCGCCGGGCGTCGCGACCCTGCGCAGCCTGAACCAGATCATCACCTACGACGCCTATCACATGGCCGATGTCTATCTGACCCAACCGATCCAGATCGTCGCGGGCAGCGAGGCGGGCAGCAAGTGGATGAGCGACGACCTCTTTGATCGCGCCGCCAGCACCGACAAGTCCGTCCACATCGTTGAGGGCGCCAATCACATGGAATTCTATGACGGCGAGAAATATGTCAACGAGGCCGTCTCGGTGCTCGCGCCGTTCTTCACGGCGAAGCTCTCGGTCTGAGTCATAGCGGCGTGGTGAACGCCTTGCGGGCCGGCATCGTCGGTCCACACAGATTGCGCGCCCCTCACAAGGAGAACAACATGAAAACCGTTCAAATCCAGAACCCCGACATGGCCTGGCATGTTGCCGCCAACATCCTGTTCCCGCCGGCGTTCGACGAAGCGAAGACCTATCCCACAATCGTCAGCGTCCATCCGTTCGGAAGCTGCAAGGAGCAGACCTCGGGCAATGTTTATGGCAAGGCACTTGCCGAGCAGGGCTTCGTCGTCATCGCCTATGACGCCAGCTTCCAGGGCGCATCCGGCGGCAGCCCGCGCTGGATCGAAAGCCCCTCCCAGCGGGTCGAGGATATCAGCCATGTCATCGATTACGCGGTGACGTTGCCCTATGTCGATGCCGGCCGCATCGGTGTGATCGGCGTTTGCGGTGGTGGCGGCTACGTGCTCAACGCCAGCCTGACGGAAAAGCGCATCAAGGCCGTCGTCGGCATCACCCCGGTCAATATCGGCCGTCTCTTCCGTGAGGGCTTCAGCGGGTACAACCCGATTGGTGCTCTGGAAGCCATGGCAGCGCAGCGCACCAGGGAAGCGCGTGGTGGCGAATTGCAGGTTAACGAACTGCTGCCCGCGCGCCCGGACATGGCCACGAAAGCCGGTCTTACCGAACGCGACGTGTTCGAAGCGACCGACTATTACAAGACGCCGCGCGGTCAGCGGGAAGGCGGCTGGACTCGGATGCTGTTCAGCCATGCCCAGAAGACGCTGGCCTGGGATGCCTTCGCCTTCACCGAGACACTGTTGACCCAGCCGATGATGGTCGTGATCGGCCAGAAGGTCGGCGCGTTCGGCGCTTTCCGCGATGGTATGGAAGCCTACGGCCGCGCCGTCGCCTCGAAGGATCGCCAGCTCGTTTCACTGGAAGACTGGTCACACTACGATCTCTACGACAAGCCGGAGCCGGTGGGCCTGGCGCTCGAAAAGCTCGTGCCGTTCCTAAAGCAGCATCTGGCCTGATCGGCCGCGGCGGCCGTAACTACTGAGTTATTTCAGACGGATAGTTTTCATAATTATAGGGTCGGCGGTTCGACCCCGCTTCAAGGCCTTCCCTAAGGGTTCTGTCTTGCGGGCATCAAGTCGGCTGCACAGCTCCGAAGCTAGAAGAATTTGCGGCACCAGATCGCTCCATGCTAGTGCATAGAAGCTATGCTTCAGCCGTTTCCAATTCAACAGCTGCTGCCTCAAGGCTACCACCTTCCCATTTGTGGGTTGGCAGCGATATGTAATCCAGCGCATTGGGGTTTACAAAGATTGTACGATGGTAGCCCTCTGGGGCGATACGTATCATCTCAATATCGCGCGCATCAGGAAACTCGATTAATTCCCAGAAAGCGTCATAGATTACTTCGTTCTCTGCGGTGAAGGAGCGCCTTTGGCCATTTGACAGCTGATATGTAATATTGGTCGCCACATCAAAAATCGCTTCTTGAGTTTCTAGCTCTCGCGACCTTTCAATCTCGACTTCGCTTTCTTGCAGAAGGCCCTCCGCCACTAACTCTGCAAACTTTTCGTCAGACGTGAGCGACAGAATCTCTTCGACCCGTTGGATGTGGTTTTTGTCAAAGTCATACATTCCAATAACATCATGGGCGATAGCTTCAATGATTTCCCAATCGCCGGAATCCGGTAGTTGCAAGGGAGAATTGCGGAGATAGACTTGGTCTTTTGGGCCATAGTAATCGTACGCTTCACTGGAAAAATAAACATCTGCAATTGAAGCCGCACGGATTATTACGGTCTGATTGGACAGACTTTGAACGATAAAAAATTTATCGTCGCCCTGCAGATCCTGATGGAATTGCCCGTATGCTTTTTCTGAAATGGACAATAGCAGCGGATCACCGCCATCTTTGAAATGGAGAGCTACTTCGCCATAATACTGCGCGAAATCCGGCGCCTTGGCATCATATAACGCCGCCTCCACCGGCTTGCGAAGCCCTAAGACTGCATCTGGAGTTTTATCAAGCACTGCCGCAAGTCGTTCTATCTTGCCATCCGGAATAGGTATCTGGCCAGTCTCCCATCTCTGGTATGTGGATTGGGTTACTCCGGCAATTTCAGCCAGTTTAGCCTGGGTCAGGCCAGCATCCACTCTATACTTCTTAAGTTTGTTAGCCATCTACATCTCCAATAATTATGCGCATAATATGCGCATAATTATTAAATTCAAGTGATTACTAAAGATCCTCATGTGAGGATTGACGCGTCCTGTGATCCTGCAGCGTCAGTATGTCGGCTTTCACGGCGGTCAGGCAGCCTCCCACACTTGGTTCAAAATCTTGGCGGCCAACGCCGCCTTGTCCTGCGGCAGGAAGCGACCATAGTGCTGTTGCACGACATCGGGCGTATCCTGAATTGCGTAGCTCGCCTGCTCGTAGGATCCGGTCTGCTTCAGGATATGCGTCGCGAGAATGTCCCGCAGGTTATGCGGTCCATGCGGCAACAAGCCCTTGATGGCACCTCGCCCGGTATAAGGGTTATAAATGCCATAGCGTTGAATGACGGTCCTCCAAGCCTCATAGAATGTGGTCGAGTTGTAAGCTGCGTCGATGCTGGTGGTCTTCGCCGTCTTTACGAACAGGGTTCCGGGATCTTTGGCTCCTCCAAGGAGGACGCCCCGATGACGGTCGATATAGGCATCGAGATATTCGTAGAGATCGAGCAGGTCCGGCAGTACCAGCCGAAACGGTTTCTGTCCGAAGAAGGAGGAACCAGAGTTTTTGAATGCGACCGACGGGATAAGGACCTCCCAGCCATGGTCGCGATCACTCCAGCGCAACTCTCCGCATTTCATGTCCTCAAGCCGGCGTTCCGATGTCGGATAGTGTCCACGAGGGCAGACACGAAGTTGGCGAAGGTTCTTTTGTCTGAGCCCAAGGTGCAGGCCAAGCCGAAGCAGTAGGAATGATCTGACGGCTTCGGCGGCCGGTCGTGGATATCTGTTCTCATCCGGCATGCGTTTAAGAATCTCGTCCGTGATCTTGCGATATTCCGCCAGCGGACTGTCCGCTTCAAGGACGCACATGATTGGTTCAAATGGGTCGCGATGCACGCGCATCACTCGCTGGATCTCCTTGGAACGGTTCGCGGCATGTCGGTGAAACGCGTCACACGCGCCATGCCAGTCGCGAGCCGCGAAGTCGATTTCTTCCTGCTCAATCAAGCCCGCGATGGGCCTGACATTCCGAAGCAGCTCCGGGTGCTGCCGTATCCAGCCTACGTCTGCACGAGTAAGAGCCTGGGCGACCATCAGCATGTCTTCTTCCCACTTGGTATAGAAACCGCGTCGCTTTTCCCGCCACTGCAGATACCAGTCCCAAACACCGGGGAAGACGAGAAGGCCGAAGCTCAACTTGCTGACTGGTAGACCAAAACCCTTGACGACGCCGTTTGGCGAGGCAGCAAGCGCACCAAACATCAAGCCGAGGTGTTCAATCTTCTGGGAGGCCGTTTCCTCACCCCAGACGCCATTTCGCTGGAAACCAATCGCCGTCAGTGTCGAGGTTTTGAAGCGGATGAGATCAGCCATTTCCATGGCAAGCCTTGGCGGCGCGTCTACGACGCCAGAGAGCAGATCAGGATCATCAATTTCTGCGGCAACGTTCTGATTGGCGCCGGCCGCCGAGGCCAATGATCGAGAGGGAAGAAAGCTGCTGCCATAGGTGACGCCGGGAAAGCGGATGGCGTATCGCTGCTTGCTGGCCGCCGCCTGATAGCGGCGATATTCCGTAGAGCCGGAAATGATCACCCGGCGCACCCAGTCGAGGATCTCCTCGCGCTTGGTAAAGGGCAGGCTGTTGAAGTCCTCGGGCAGGTGCAATGAAATTCGTCGACGCTCGGCTGGGCTGATATCACCGAGATCGTGACCATACAGCGAGCGCGCCTGATGCGGCAGTTTCTCTTTGAAATACCCCTCTGAAAGTCGATAGCGTCGCTCGATGCGGCGAAGAATATTGAAACTGGCAACAGATCGGGGCACGCGCTCGCCCTGGGTCCAGGATAGCAGCGTCTTATTGTCGAAGGTCTCATTCAGATGAACAACAGCGCGATAAAGCTGCCAATAGGTGTCGCCGAACCGCCGCATATGATACATCAATGCGTCCTGAAAGCTCGCCGGATCTTCTGTCGCTTCAAATAGTGCGTCCGGGAACGGGCTTATCGGTTTTGGTTCAGGGCCGCGCTGTGTCGACGCGGACCGGGCAAAGGCACCGTCGGTCGCCGCGCATTGCGGCTTTCTGGTCGAGGATGCGGAAGCTGCCTTCTTGGCGGGCGCCATTTTGCTCGAGCTAGCTGTCTGCTTTGGCGGTCGTCGTTCTTCGGCCGCTGGTGGTGTACCGAGCCAGCGGATGATTGCATCCAAGCCTGGCCGGAGCTGCTTTTTCAGTTCTGCTGTCAAATCGGCTTCGATCCCACAGGCCTGACTGATCATCGTCCAGTCGATATGGCCATTTAGAAGCGGGGGCGATTTCCGGTAGATAATCAAACTGGACAGATAAGGTCGTATATTCTCCAACACTCGCCTGGATGCGATCGGAGCGATGCGAAGCTCGCAGAATTCCGAAATTTTTCGCTGAAAATGACGTGATGAAAGGTCGTGTTTGGTCATACTCATTCCGTTTCTTTCGGCACCAGTGCCGAGGGCGAGCGGGAATAGGGGGCGCCCGTTAACAAAATATCTTTAGGACAAGTGGTTAGCTGTCGATCGCTGCCTCTTGAATGGAGCGTTGCAGAATGTGGTGCCGAGCGATAGACGGGCTTGCAATAGCTCATTTCTGGCAATAATTATGAGTTATAGAGAGAGGCGCTATAACTCATGAAATGGAACTGGCAAAACACGGATTGGCCAAACTTCAGATACGACACCGCAAGCCTGGTAACGTTGGAGCAGAAATTCCTGCAGTCCGCGGGCGAGGTTATCGGTGCTGTTCGACATTTCAACGAGGACGATAGCAACCAACTTCGCATTGAGTTGCTGAGCGACGAAGCGGTCAAGACCTCAGAGATTGAGGGTGAATATCTCGACCGCGTGAGCGTCCAGTCGTCACTCCGCCGACAGTTCGGGCTAAACACTGATGACAGACAGATCGGCCCCCAGGAGCGGGGGATCGCCGAGATGATGGCGGATGTCTATCGAAGTTGGCATGGGCCGCTGCGTCACGAGGGACTGTTCCAGTGGCATTCAATGCTGATGACCGGAAATCGATATATTGAAACGGTTGGTGCTTACCGCACGCACGAAGACGCCATGCAGATCGTGTCAGGTCGATTGGACAAGCCCACAATCCACTTCGAGGCTCCCCCGTCTCGCCAGGTTACCACTGAGATGGAGACCTTCATCACATGGTTCAATCAATCTGGGCCAGATGGTCAAACGTCGCTTCAAGCTTTGACGCGCGCCGCAGTAGGACACCTTTATTTTGAAAGCATACATCCATTTGAGGATGGCAACGGCCGAATTGGGCGCGCGCTCGCTGAGAAATCCCTATCGCAAAACATAGGGCAGCCAAGTCTCATTTCTCTCGCCTTTACAATCGAGAAGCGCCGGAAGGCCTACTATTCCGAGCTTGAGCGGCACCAGCGCATGCTTGATATCACCGGCTGGCTCATTTTCTTTTCAGAAACGGTCCTGGATGCTCAACGGGCGACGCTTGAGCGCATCGATTTCTTCATTCAGAAAGCAAAGTTCTATGATCGTTTTCGGGGCCAGCTGAACGAGCGGCAGGAAAAGGTAGTCGCGCGCATCTTCAAAGAGGGCACGGCAGGCTTCAAGGGGGGGCTAAGCGCCGAAAACTACATTTCGATCACAGACACATCCCGTGCTACAGCAACACGCGACCTTCAGCAGCTCGTAGAGATCGGTGCACTGACGCGCACAGGCGAACGTCGGCATACCCGGTACACGCTGTCGCTGAAGAAATGAATTGGTGCTAGGCAAAAGCACTAGGTGAACGGCTGTTCGATTCCGCTCAAGGCGCTCGGAATCAGGATGCAGTCATAGATGCATGCTGGCCTTCAATGGCGGTCAAATATCTTTCCATGGACCGCTCCACGGCACTATTCCCGTCGCTTTCGATCGTTCTGCCAGGGAATCTCCATAAATGGTCTCAAATCGATATGGCCGCACCGCCTGCGCAATTTCTCTCACGGTATGGGCATTGAGCGGAATGAGGTTCGGGTAGCTGCGCATGAAGCTGACCCATTTGCGATCCATGGTTACCTGCATTGTGTCGCCGACGAAGAGTGCGCCGCGTCCACCTTCGAGCCAGGGGCAATGAAGCGCAGAGCTGCCCGCGAAATGGCCACCACATCGGATCATGGTCGCCAGGCCCAGCTGCAGCGTCTCGCCCGTCCAACACGTTAGGGCCGCGCCGGATCTTTGCACCCATTCGCCGTCATCAGCGTGGATATGGATCGGCACGCCGCCGCAGGCTGCACTCCATTCGATCATCGATGAATAGAAATGGGGGTGGGAGATGGCGATTGCGCTCAAGCCACCCATGGCAGAAAGTCGATCTTTGCTTGCTTCGTCGACTAGGCTGAGACAGTCCCAAAGGATGTTGCCCTCTGGTCCTTCGATTAAAAAGGCACGCTGACCAATTCCGAAGTGAGGTGAGATTTGCAGGCTGTGAATGCCGCGCGCTTCCTCGTTCCAGATGACGCTGTGCGTCTGGCTCAGCGCTGCACTGTTCGTCCACTCTTGGCCTGCTTGCGGCACGAATTGGCGATCGTCCTGGCAGATCGGGCAGGCTGCCGGTGGTTCGGAACTCTCGCTGAACTGTGTGCCGCATGTAATGCAGATAAAGTACGTCATCCTCAAGTCCTCGTCTGCCTGTCTCACGGTCTGTCGGCATCGCCTACGCCATGCCGCCACGCCCGAGCTAATTGCCATTCTGCCGAAGGTTCACAATCTTTATTCAGTTGATCGCGTGATATAAGAGCCGAAAAGTTCATGTCCGGTCGGAGCTTTTGTCCTGTGACATGAGTTGACTGATGACCGGCGCGGGGATCGCATCCACCGCATAGGTGAAAGTGCCAACCGATTTCACCTCTTGCGCTGCGCTTATTAAAGCGCCGAATGCGGTCCGCGCGAACGAGCCGCCAACGCTAATGCGGCGCACCCCAGCTTCGGACAGCTCAGCAACGGAATAGCTCTGTCCTTTAAGCCCCATGACAACGTTCACAGGCTTGTCGACAGCCTGGCACACCGTTCTGATCGCGTCGATGTCTGGAAGGCCGGGAGCATAAAGGACATCTGCCCCCGCTTCGGAGAAGGCTTGAAGCCGTCTGATCGTGTCATCCAGATCAGGCTTTTCCCAAAGATAATTTTCGGCCCGGGCGGTCAGCAGGAAGGGCAGATCGCGAGTTGCTTCCGATGCTGCCTGGATGCGCTCAACGGCGTGGGAAAGATCGTAGATTGGAACAGCGGGATCGCCTGTTGCGTCTTCGATTGATCCGCCGACTAGGCCGACTCCGCAAGCCAGACGAACGGTTTCGGCGCAGGTTTCCGGCGCGGCTCCGAAGCCGTCCTCGAGGTCGGCAGAGACGGGAAGCTCTGTCGCGCCGACAATCTCGGCGGCATTCTCAAGAATCTCACTTCTGGAAAGACCTGCAAAGGAATCCCTCTTGCCTTTCGAGAACGCATAACCGGCGCTAGTGGTGGCGAGGGCTTCGAAGCCTAGACTGGTTAACAGACGAGCCGAACCGGCATCCCACGGATTGGGTATGACGAACGCTTGCCTTCCTTCGTGGAGAGCCTTTAACCGATTGAATTTGATCTGCTGGTTCGACATCGCCGCGCCTCTTCTGTGGTTCGAACGCACGCATATCATGATCGGAACAAAAAAGGAACTCGTATCGAATTGCGTGGGCGCAACTGCGGCCTGCTCGTTTGTGAGAGGTAAGCTCACCAGTTGCTCGGCCAATGTGCGTCCCGCATTAATGGCAGCCCGGTGAGAGGGCAGAAAGGCTCAAACCAGAACCTGCAGTCTTCATTTCGTTGGTCTGCGCGAGCCTGAAGGGCGCAGTACGCGACAGCGGTCGCGGCATTTGCGCCAAACAGCTCGATCACAACTTCTGCGGCGGTATTCGGATCACTGATGTTGGCGAAAATGCCCTTCATGGCGGGCATTCAGCCTGAAGCCGCAACACGACTTCCCAATCCCAAATGTTAATGGTGTTTAGCCGTCATAGGAACGAAAAGACGCCCGCTTTCACGTCTTAGTGAGGCTGGGCAGGAACACGTCAAACAACAGCGCGGCAGGTGCCACCCACTGATCCGGGGAATTGTAATTGCCGGTGGTGATGGCGAGGACAAAGTCAACACCGGGGAAGACGAACAGCCGTTGCCCACCATTGCCGAACGCAGCGATGAAACGCTCGCCATAGGTTCCTGTCTTGTCTGTTATAGCCTCCTCGCCGAGATACCAGAGATAACCGTAATGCATTCCCCGCCAGCCAATATCAACGATGGCGGCAGGTTGGAAACTTTCATCGAGCCAGGATTTTGGAATGACACTGCGGCCTTGCCATTCGCCGCCCTGCAAGATCACCTGCCCGATGCGGGCCAGTGAGCGAGGCGACAGCCGTAACCCCGATGCAGCCGATGGCTCACCATCCTGGCCTCGGATCCATTCCATGGCGTCGATGCCGAGGGGATCAAACAGCACTTCTTTCGCGAAGTCCGGTAAACTCTGCCCGGTGCCTCGCTCAATGATCTTGCCAATCAGCGCAACCGCTCCGCCGCTGTAAATCCAGCCTCTTCCCGGTTTGGCAAGGATCGGCCGATCCAGAATGAAGCGATAGCGATCCGGCGCTTGCTCCATAGCAATCTCGCTATTGGCAGGATCGGTGTAGGGGGCGTCTTCGTTCCATTCCATGGCCAGCGTCATGGTCAGTGCATGGCGAATGGTGATACGCTCGCGCTCGGGATCACGGCCAAGATCAGCATATTCGGGAAATTGCGCGATGATCGGCTCGTCGAGCGCCGGCACTCGCCCCTTAGCGAGCGCAATACCGTAGAGTAGACCGACGATGCTTTTCGTAACGGATCTGATGTCGTGAAGGGTTTCCGGCCCGAACTTCACATTTTCTAGCGTCTGTCCCCAACTCATGTCGTTGCCGTCGATATAACGTTCAAAGGCGATACGACCGCCGCGCAAGGCGACAACTCCGTGCACACCCGATAACTTTCCGCTTTTCGCCAGATCATCGAAACGCGTTGCGGGGTCGGATTTGAACTCTGTCTCACCCGAAACGGCAATCTGCCAATCGGTATGTTTTCCGTCTGCGATGGCTGGGGTCGTACCGACCATTATCGTTGCTCCCATGTACTTGAGGATCTTTCTTCGATTTGCTCGGATCGTCATTGGCAACCTATCAACGTGGCCGTCAGGCAAGCCAGCTTTCAGCTTAGGCGACAGCGCTATTTTACAACCTGGGGCCTGAGTAGCAACGGAGCAGAAAACCTACATAAGGATCACAGGGCCGTTCCATCCATCTTCGGATTTACGGGGCTGAGTTGAACACTGCCTCGATGTGATGTCCGTCCGGGTCGACGACGAAGGCGGCGTAGTAGTGTGGTCCGTAGTCCGCGCGTAATCCTGGGCCACCATTGTCTCGCCCTCCGTTATCGAGCGCAGCTTGATGGAAGTTGGCGACAGCCTTCCTATCCGGAGCGGTAAAAGCAAGATGAAAGCCTTGCCCAGGCGGACGCTGCCCCTCGGGCCTGAACTTGATGGCAAGCTTATCGCCGCCACCCTCCGGCCCATAGCCGATCGCCTGGTCAGCCTCTCCCGGCCGCAAATCTTCCCAGACCCGGACGTATCCAAGTGAGGCAAGAGCTGCATCGTAAAATGCAGCGGCGCGTTCGATATCGGAAACACCTAGTGAAGCGTGGTGTAGCATTCGTCCTCCATTTTTTGATGCTGGCCTATACAACAAACCCCGGTTTGATGTGACTCGGCGGACCAGATCACAAAAATTCCCGAAAAAGTCGTCAAATTCATAAATACCCGTGCAGAAACCTATAGCCGACAAACTCCCTGCCGTCATGTTTCTGCGAGATAAGCAGTCTTATGTAGGTTTTCTGCTCCGTTGCTACTCAAACCCCGATCAGCGCACGGTGTGGGGCGTCGATCTCAAGCGCGCCCTGCAGGAGGCCTCGCCTGCGATCGGAGACAGGATCGGCCTGCAGCATGAAGGGGCCACTCCCGTCACCCTTCCGGACGGCACGCAGACCGAGCACAATTCGTGGCGCGTCGTGGAGGGTGGCGAACTGGCTTACCCGCAGCTCGAAAGCCGCCTGTCGCGTTCCGGCGCGAAAGAAACCACGCTGGATTACATCAAAGAATTTGCCGAGCGGCGCGGGATCGCGGAACAGTTCGAAGCGAAATCGACCTTGCTCCCGCCCAAAAGCAGCGCCAAGACGTTTTGTCCCGCGCGGCCCATCCGGTGCGGGATGAACAGGACCGGCCATCTGATCGTCAGCAGGTTTACGAGGAACGTGCCGGCGATCTGGCCGGGCCTGTTCGCAAAGCCAGCGCAGAACTCGCGCAGGATCTGCATGCGGATCTTCGCCGCATCAGCTGGTCGGATGTCATGTCGCCGGCTGGCGCCGGCGATGGTCGTGCGCAGCAGCATAGCGATCGCCAGGCGCAGGGGTATGGATCGGCCGAGGCCGGCAAGCCCGAGCCTCTGGTGCCGGCGATCACCCGACATGATCGCAGTATTGAAGATGTCGCCCGCGAAAAGGCCATGCCGGCGTTCGAACAGCGATTTGAAGCCGTGGAATCGGTGGGGCGGTCTGTCTTCCGCGATCCGGCCGAGGTCGCGGCTGTCGCGTCCGCGAGAATCTTGGATGCTGCTGAGGAGGAACCCGTTGACGCGGCTCCCGACGTCCCGAACAACATAGCGACGGAACTGCTGGAAATATTATTGACTGATGAGATCATGACGCCGGCTTCGGTGAGAATAGACTATCCCCCGGCTCATTCGGGACCCTCAATCGCAGGTTAGCGTCATGCCTTTGCGTAGCTTAGGCTGCGCGCTATTAAAAAAATGGTTAATTACAACCTGTGGAGATGTAAAATATCCTCTATTATATTTAAGGGTGTTGAATGGCTGCATGTGAATGGATTTTCTCAGGGAACAGCGCAAGGATGCATTCGCACTGACATACTGATGCCGTAACGTGTTTTGATGAGTCGGAATCTGATTGTTTTCGTTATCCTCGCCTTTACGCAGATCACTGCATGGGGTGTCGTCAGCATACTTCCCGTTACGGCCCCGGATATTGCCGCAGACCTGCGAACGACATTGCCGATGGCGTTCATAGGTTCCACGGTCATGTTCGTTGTCATGGGGTTGGTGGCTCCGGTTGTCGGCAAGGCTTTTCGCCGCTTCGGCGCACGTAGAATTATGACGGTCGGCGCTGTGCTGATCGGCTTGGGCTTAGCGAGTGTCGGAGCAGCCCAATCCGTGGCGATTTACTTGATCGCGTGGGGTCTGATCGGCTTGGCTGGCGCGATGCTTCTGACAACCGCCGCCTACATCTACCTAGCCGATTTTGCCGATGAGCGCGCGCGCGGGATGATCGGTACATTGATGCTCGTCACCGGCCTTGCCGGCAGCGTGTTTTGGCCGGTAACGGCGTATCTGGAACATTTGGTTGGTTGGCGCGGCACTACACAGATTTATGCCGGAGGCATGATCGCCATCATCGCTCCACTGATCTGGCTGGGACTGCCCGAAGTTGGCGGAACCACGCAGGAGAAAACGGAAGGCAGCGGCGCAGTGCGAAAGGGGCGCATTTTCTGGCTCCTCGTCGCGGCGATCGCACTGAACAGCTTCGTCACGTTCGGCATGGAGGCCACCGGAATCGAACTGTTCGGCACGCTCGGAGCAGAACCGGCATGGGCAATCGGCATGGCATCCCTCCTTGGCGTTCTCAAGGTCTGCGGACGCCTGATCGATCTGCTTGGCGGAAAGCGATGGGACGCGCTGGCAACCGGAATAGCGGCCGGAGCGATGATCCCAGCCGGGCTTATGATACTTCTGATTTTCGGTGCTGTGCCGTGGTCCGTGGTGGCCTGTCTGGCTGTTTTTGGGATCGGGAGTGGAGCCTTCGCGGTGGCTCGCGCAACCATGCCGCTCGTCTTCTACCGTAAGGCCGACTACACGGCCGCCATATCCACGATAGCGCTGCCGATGAACCTGACAAGCGCTGTTGCCGCGCCGGTTCTGTCGGGACTTTTGGCCGGGGCTGGTGCCAAGCCTACCCTCGCCCTCCTCGTCGCTTGCAGCGTCTGCGCGCTTTTCCTACTGGTTTTCCTCTACCATCTGCGCCGGCGGCCGTCTTCAGAAACGCAAGGAATGCAATCGCAGAATTCCTGACCTTCGAGAATCTAATTCGGCTCCGCGAGGTATAGGGCGATCAAGCGGACCAACTCTCTTTGCATTGCCTGGTCCTCAATCGCACCCCGTCGCGCCGCATTGTGGATCACGCCGTCAATCGCGTCCGAGATCACACGACCGGCAACATGGTCGGCCAAATTGGGCTGACGCTTTCGGTATGTGGCGACGGCCTCGGCGTAATAGGACAGATATTCAATCTCGAATGCGCTATTGGGGTTTCGATACTCTTCGGAACTGGGAGCTTCGTCCAGCAGGACGCGATGTAGGCCCGGATACTTGCTATGCGCCGCGACCACGGCCCGGACGAGATGCAAGGCGAACTCTGCGGGAGAAAGTCCGTCCGCGCGAATGTTCCGCATCACCGCCATGCTATCGTCCAGATGACGATGGCGGATGGCATCGACCAGAGAGAGCTTGTCGGGGAAATATTGGTAAAGGGAGCCGATACTGACGCCGGCCAGTTCCGCGATCCGGTTCGTGGTGAACCCCACCCACCCTTCATCGCTCAGAATGCGAGCCCCGGCCTGGATGATCGTTTCGACGGTCGCCCGGGATCGGGCCTGTCGCGGCTCCTTGCGCATCACGGACGGTCGTTTTGCAATGCGAGTAGACAAGAAACCTGTCTCGGAGAGAATGTGAAGGACTTGCTCACATTTCTAACTCGCGAAAGGATCGGTGGCAATGAGTACCTTGCTCCAAACGCTTTACGGTTATCACGCCTGGGCCAATGTCGACTTGTTCAAGAAGCTGGAAAGCGTGGACGCGGAAAAATACGGCACGGAGCTGCAAACCGCCCTTCGGCTGATCAGCCATTATTATGTGGTTTCGCGGATATTCGCCGGACATCTCCAAGGCGTCCCACATGGCTTCACGTCCGACAATCTTGAAGAAACCCCGGCGCTGGACGAGCTGTTAAGCGCCGTCACGTCCTCCGACCAATGGTATCTTGACTATCTTCGCACGGTCTCTCCCGCCATCTTGTCCGAACCGGTCGCCTTCGCCTTCACCGATGGCGACAAGGGCTATATGACCCGCGAGGAAATGCTGACCCATGTTGCTCTGCATGGAGGCTATCACCGGGGCGAGGTGGGCCGCATTCTCTGGCAGCTTTCGATCACCCCGCCGTGGGATACGTTCGCCGTTTATCTTCACCAGAGCGAGCCAGCGCGGCGGCAACAGGGCGGCAAGCAGCTCGTTCCCGCCTGAAGGACAAGCCCACGTCGGTGTTGTCGCGCAACTCCTACAGACCGTCCGAGAACTCTTTGCGCGATAGAGGGTAGCTTGTTCCCGGCGTGTACGGCAGCAGTTTAGTCAATTTCGAGGATTTTCCGTCTCCGGGGCGCTTGGGCGGCCTTGATGGCGTGTGGCAGGCCCATTTTTTGCCAGTGTCAGCGCAAAACAAGGCATCTTATGCCCGTATTGCCGCTATCAGACCGGAAACGCCGATGAGAGTGATGGCTCGCCGGATATTGTAGGCAAGCGCGGTCAGACTGAACTCGCCACGAACATTGTCGAGCCGACGCATCAGGAATGCGCCCTGGTTCATCCATTGCTTGATCGTGCCGAAGGGATGCTCGACGCTTTCGCGTCGTCGGTCGAGAATGTCCGGTCGAGCGGCAAGCCGCGCCGCCATGCGGTCGAGGACGGCTTCGTTCTCCAGTCGTGAGACGCGGCGGAAGCTTTTGGTGCAGCGTTCGCGCAGATGACACGCCTTGCAAGCATCGCGATTGACGTAATCGATCTTCACATTGTCGCGCGATTTACCAAAATGACGCGGCGAAAGCATTTGTTCACCAGGGCAGAGATAAACGTCCTTTTCCAGATCGTAGCTGAAGTCCTCCTTGGAAAAGAAGCCTTGAGCGACGGCGGGACCGCGGATCGGCTTGGGCACATAAGCGGTGATGCCCGCTTTCTCGCAGGCCTCGATATCCTCGATCTTGAAGTAACCGCGATCGGCAACCGCCTCGATCTTTTCGACACCGAGCGTGTTCATCGCCGCCTCGACCGTCGGCGCCAGAAGCCCCATGTCGAGAACTTGGTTGCTGACTTCCTGTTCGGCGATCAGTTTGTGCTTCACATCCACGGCGAGCTGGACATTGTAGCCGACGCCGACCTTGGTCATGCGCGCCATGGCGCGGGCATCGGGATCGGTCAGCGAGATCTGGTCCTCGCCGGTGCGATCCAGCTCGTCCAGCAGCGCCTTGTGGCGATCCCGCTTGCCCTTGATCGCCGCGATCTTCTCCGCAGGTTGCCACCACGACCGTCAGGACCAGTGTCGCCGCCGACCTTGCCCTCATCGGCATCGCTCTCGTCGAGCCGCTTCATATAGTCGGCCAGCTTCTCGTCCGCCTCACGGATGAACTTCGCCAGCGACCTGCGCGTGAAGTTGCGATCCTTGTTGTTCACCGCCTTGATGCGCGTGCCATCAACGGCCAGAAACTCCCGGCCGAGCAGGTCGAGTTGCCAGCATAGGATGACGAACTCGCGAAACACCTGCCGAAACGCGGAGCGGTTCACCCGGCGGAAGTCGGCGATCGTGCGGAAGTCCGGCTTCAGGTGCCGCAGCAGCCAGATCACCTCGATATTGCGATGCGTCTCGGCCTCCAGCCGCCGGCTCGAACGCACCCGGTTGATATAGCCGTAAACGTACAGCTTAAGCAGATCGGCAGGATCGAAACCCGGACGACCCGTCTCCTTCGCCGTCACGCGCATGAACCCAGCAGAGGCAAGATCAAGGCCATCAACTAAGGCTTCGATGAAGCGAACTGGATTATCCGGTCCGACATAATCGTCCACTGATTCAGGCAGAAGGAGTAGTTGTGAGCGGTCTGTTCCTGGTAGATGTGCCATGGAGAAATATATCATGGCAGGCTAGCGTAAGGAATCTCCGTTGAGGTTTTTAGACCGCCTGCGGGAATTTTGCGACAGACGAGAAACGTGATGCGATGAATAGCTACCAATCGATTTCTGACCAAACGGGAATTCCTCTCCCAATGCTCTTGGTACATTGGGTAGAAAGTGGCCTGACAGTTTATGAGAACTGGCAAGAGACGTGGCGGGAACGAATGCTCAATTCACCGCCGGCTCTTGCCAGTATCTATGATTTTCAATGGCTCAATGCGGATCAATCGCAAGATAATATCGGTCGGTGGTTAAATCCCGATCGTCAAAACGGTATGCGCTTTCTGCCCTTCGGGCGGGGCGGTGCTGGTGACTGCTACAGTCTGGTTCCTATTACGCCTGACATGGCTCCGGTCGCTTTGATCTTTCATGACTCTGGCAAACTCCAATGGTGCGCCCGATCATTTGCCGAGTTTGCGTACATCAAGCTCGTTGAAGCCTGTGCGGACTTCGATCACCTGCTAGATGACGATTTCTCGGAAGAGGAAGCTCTCCAGTGTCTATCAGCCGATCTGGGCAATGTTCGCATGGCATTGCCGTCGGAACTGGCTCAACGGCTAAACCCCATTCTCATCCGAGTGGAATCTGCGAGGAATGCCTTCAGCATCGGGAATGGGGTGGTGACCTTGGTCAACGATCAAGAACTCTCCGAGATTAATGAGCGTTTCTCCGTCACGGGGCTTCCAGAACAGAACTGCGTACCTCGGTGGCAGTGCCGATGAATTTTCCCCGTTCGTGATAGCCAATAACGACGCGAGGCTTTCGTCGCAAATATCCTGCAGACCGTCCGAAAACCCTCAGAGCGGTTCCTGATAAGGGTTTTCGGACGGTCTGCCTAGTTTTTGCGACAAATTACGGACAGCCTTACGGCTTGGCTGGCTGAAAGCCAAAACCACCAATCTCAGCCGTCACGTTTCGTTAAGTACGAATCCATTCGATAAAATTTTAGTCTTAATGCCGCGCGGGTACGCCATTAGTGGTCGACACCATAGTAATCCCACGCGCGGAGACTTCACATGCGACGATGCTTTCTGAATCCCTTACTGATAGCTGTCATCGCCGGCTTCAGCGTCCCTAGCGGTCCGACGCACACGTACGCTCAGTCGACTCCAAAAGCTCAGTTGGGAGAGGGACGTGCATACGAGATCATCGATAGCGAAGTCTGGGATGTGCCCGATCCGGTTTCGGGTCGCACTTACCAAGTCTTCGTCGCTTTACCACCGTCCTATGCGAAGGAACCTCGGCGGCGTTACCCCGTGCTTTACGTCACCGATGCTGACTACGCTTTCCCTATCATCCGGCAGATCGGCCGCCGTCTGAACGTCGAAGGGTCCCGGATCGAGGAGTTCATTCTTGTCGGTTTGTCTTATGGAAAGGGTGAGGATGGCAAGGTCAGCCGTCAGCGCGATTACACCCCCACGTCGAACGGTCCAAAAAGCGCACCTGCTGGTGCGATCCATGGGCAGGGACGGGCCTATCAGCGTTATTTGGGTGATCAGGTGAAACCATTTATCGCCGCCCGCTATCGGACCGATCCCGCCAGATCGCTCTTCCTTGGCCACTCCTACGGTGCTTTGCTTGGCGCACAGATCCTGTTCACGGAACCTGGCTTGTTTAGCGGTTATATCCTCGGTAGCCCCTCTCTCTGGTACGACAAGCGCCACACCTTGAAGCTCGAAACGGATTACGCCGCACAGAACAAGGACCTGCCGGCGAAGGTCTATCTTTATGTCGGCGCCTATGAGGCGCAGCGCAAAGGTGACCTGCGCTACAACCAGACGGTAGATATGGTCGCCGACAACCGGGCTTTAGAACTAGCGTTGCAGAGTCGAAAGTATCCGAACCTGCAATTGAAGTCAGCGGTCTTCGACGACGAGGATCACCTCACCGTCGCGCCGCGTGGCTTCACGCAGGGCTTGGAGTACCTTCTGAGAGTACACTGACAAATCGCATCGAAAACTGGAACGAAGCTGTCGCACAATTCCTGAAACCTGCGGCAGAAATGATTCAAAATGACAGGGACCTAGATGTTCCGCTTTAGTCGTCTTCGTCTCCTATCATCGACCGGCCGCAATCGGGTCGGAAGCGGTCATAGAGGTCGCCGGCGCTCTATGGACGCCATGTAGCCTTGTTCCATGGGCGAGGGTGCAATTGGCAGGCCATTTATCGCAGGAATTTCCGGCATTGCCGTTCCGTGCTTTCAAAGCGTGAAGTGCAAGGATGCCGGCGCACCGTAGGAAGCGGATTTTAGAACTTCACCGATAGCGTCGCTTTGACCCCATGCTGTTGGGCGTCTTCAGCAATCTGGCCGGAATAGGCAATACCGAGAGTGGAGCTTGGGTTGAGGTCGTAGTCGAGCCCGGCAGCAAAGATGAAGGCGTTGCGCGCCACCGGGATGCCGGCGACGGTGAAGTCGCCGCCTCCCGCAAAAGTATGCGTCGTCAGCGGAACGGTATCACCGGCCGCATGCYGCCAGCCCGACATGCCGCGCAGGGTGGCATTCGCTTCCCCCAAGCGAATATCCATTTCGGCATGCAGGCCAAGTGTGGCGATGGTGGTATTGGTGGTGTGGCTTGAACTGTCGAGCGCGGCGGCCCCGCCGTCTTCTGTGAACCCCGCAGTCCGAAGGGCCACGTGAGCGAGATTGACGAAGGGCTCGAAAGACACCGCCGTCGCATCGAAGCGATATCCGAGCTCGGCAAAGGCCTGCAGTGTGCCGGCGCCGTAACTCGCATCAAGCCTCTCCTCTAAGCTTCCGATCACGACGCGGCGGCGAGTATCAAGCTCGTGCCAAGTATGGGCAAGGCCGGAGCGGAAAGCTAGATTGCCCCATTGCGTGCCGGCATAGAGACCAAGGTGATAATCGTCGCTCGATCCCGATGAGGCGTTTTGGCGCGGGTTAAAGCCTGAATTGCCGTAACCCGCCATCAGGCCGAGCCTGAAGTCATCGAAGGTGGTATCGACGCCGACGAGAAATCCACCGGTCTGATGGCGGGTTACGGCAATTCAGGCTTTAACC
>NZ_JAPYZZ010000016.1 GCF_027460065.1 Martinezella rhizogenes | reverse complement strand
GGGTGGCGTGTGCAAAAAGTCCATAGGTCTGCTATCCTTTGCAGGCTTCGGATTGTTTGCGGGCGTGGCGATCAGCGGCCCAATCAACTCTCCAAGCGGTGAAGCAAAGGCGGCAGGGAACCTTGATGACGTGGGGTGTTGTCCCGATCCTCGGACGGTTGCCTGCCGCCGGGACTGCGGGCTGTGAAGGGCCCGCAGTCCCGCACCGACAATACCCGGAAAGCAACAAACAATCCTCGGGCTTGTCCCAAGGATCTAATCACGTCCAATAAAATCAAGGCGTTGCAGATCCTCGGGACAAGCCCGAGGATGACGTCGAATAGGGGGTAACCCTCAGATCGGCGGAATCTTGCCCAGAGGAATGAAGCCGCTGACCGTGGCGCGGCCGCGATCCACAACGAGATCGACGGATGCCCTGTCACCGCCGCCGGCGAGTGCACCGAGCAGCTTGCGGGCGGTATCGATGGTGGATTGCAGCTGCGGAAATGCCTGTTTGGCATTGTCCGACCAGGAGCCGAGCTTTTCGATTTCCAGCTTGAACTGGCCGGAGAGATAACCCTCATTGTCGAAGGAGAAGGGGCCGCTGATGCGCATGGTGCGGCCCTCGCCAATATCGGCGACCAGCCGGCGAAGCTCGCCGCTTGTGCCATAAAGGCCTGACTTGTCGCTGCCATCCACCATGCCCGCCTTGCCCGCGAGCGTGACATCCAGGATAGCGTCGAGGCGGGGAAGGACCTGCGGCCAGTCCTTGATGACGGTTGCCGAATCGGTGAGCGTGATAGCGCCATCGAGATCGGCGCCGTTCTGGCGCAGATGCATTTCCGTCTTGACGGCATCGAAGTCGATGGTCTGGCCAGTGACGGTGGAGACCGCCTGCGCCTTCAGCCCGTCGATGACGAGCGAGCTGCGGTCGATGCCCTTCAGCTTGGTGACGATGCTGGACTGCATATTCTTCCATGCGGCCGAAATCGTCAGGCCGTGGGCCGAGCGGATTTCTGCGGGCGAATCGAGTTCCCAGACGATGTGGCCGGGATTATAGACCTGTGCCGCCGAGCGGAGTTCGCCGAAGGAAGCGGAAACGCCGTTTTGGCTGTCGTCCACCGTCACCTTGGAGCAGAAAAGGCCGATGCGGAAGGGATAACCCTTGAAGGCGATATCACCGCATTCGCCGCTGACGCTGCGGGCCTGCGAGGGGGAGATGACATTCAGCACCGTCTGCTTCAGTCGCTCTGCGGCGTAAAACCACCCGGCGGTATAAAGTCCGATAACCACCACGATGGCGACGGCGAGCCAGAGGAATTTTTTGGCCGTGCCGGATTGGCTTGACGCTGCCATATTGATCTCCGATGAACAGACTTCAGATATTTTTGATTTGGCTTGGGATATGGACGATTTTTGGGTCTTTGGCTACGGTTCGTTGATGTGGAACCCCGGCTTCGCTTTCGAGGAGAGGCAGCAGGCCCGGCTGCATGGCTATCGGCGTTCGCTCTGCATCAGTTCCAATTTTTACAGAGGCACGGACGAGAAGCCCGGCCTTGTTCTCGGCCTGGAGCGCGGCGGCTCCTGCCTTGGCGTCGCTTTCCGCGTGCGGGGCAAGGACCATGATCCCGTCATGGCCTATCTGCGCGAGCGTGAACTGGTGACGAATGTCTACAAGGAGCGGGTGGTTTCCATTGCGCTCGCCAATGGTCGGCGCGGCAGCGCGGTGACCTATGTGGCCGATCCCGCCCATGAGCAATATATCGGCGGTCTCGGCATTGCCGAATCGGCCGTCATCATCGCGGCCGCAACGGGGCGATCCGGGCCGAACACGGATTATGTCTTCAACACCGTGCAGCATCTGCAGGAGATGGGCATTCGCGACTCGCTGCTCGAAAGCATCGCCGCGCGCGTCGGTACGCTTTCGGCTTAGCCGGCCGTTGTGTCCTTGCCCTGAAGTTCGGCAATCCGTTTCACGGCGGTCGGTGGTAGCGGCAAATGCGGGTTGTTGCGCGCGGTTTCCAGAAGGAGCTCGTCGCTCGCCTTTTCCGTCACCTCGATCAGGCGCTTGAAAAACACGTCGGGGTCGAGCCCCGGCTCGATGGCTGGCAGGATACGCACCTTGAAATGGCCGGGATAACGCATGGTGGACCGGCGCGGCCAGAAGAGGCCGGGGTGCATGGCGACGGGAATGACCGGCACCTGAAGGTCACGGTAAAGCCTTGCGATGCCGTAACGATATTCGGGTTCCGCGCCCGGCGGGCGGCGCGTACCTTCCGGATAGATGATGAGTTCGCGGCCTGCGGCCATTTCCTCTTTCGCCCGCTCCATCACCTTCAGCATCACCTTGCCGCGCGCGGCGCGGTTGACCGGGATCATTCGCTGTTTCATCACATACCAGCCGAACAGCGGAATCCACATCAGTTCCCGTTTCAGAATATAGACGGGGTCCGGCAGATTGGGCAGCAGCGCATAGGTATCCCAGAAGGATTGATGTTTGGGCGCAAAGATGCAGCCTGTCTCCGGAATGTTCTCCAGCCCCTCGATTTCGAATGTGGTGCCGACGATGGTTTTCATCAGCCAATGGTTGGACCGGGCCCAATTCTTGGGAATTTCGAAGGCGATCTTGCGGGGCAGAATGAAATAGATCGGCGTCAGCACGATCATGCGGACGATCAGATTGAGGTAAAACAGCGTATTGAAAAGAAAAGAGCGCAGCTTGAGCATCAACAGCCTTCCCGGGATGCAGCCGTTCCGAAACTTTGAGCGTCTCGATGCCGGATGCCGATGCCAGACGCCTACACGAAAACAAGGGGCGGCAGCAAGCGTGTTTCTGGACGCTTACGACGAAGCCGCCGTCACTTTCGGTGGGGCGTGATCCGTGACGGCCTTGCGCAGACCGTCGCCCTTACCGAAGCCGGTGAGGTCGCGTCCGGCCGCGGCCACGAACTTCAGATATTCGTAGAGCAGGGTTCTCACCACATCCGGTTCCACGAACCAGTTGGTGCGGGCGAGATCGGCGCTGATGACGGGATAGGCGATGAATTCCGTCTGCGGGCTGGCATTGCGCAATTCATGCAGGCTACGGTGCATGTGATAATTATTGGTGACGACGACAATGGAGGAATAGTTGTGATCGCGTATCCAGCTTGCCGCCTCATTGGCGTTGCCGATCGTATCTATCGCCTTGTAGCCCATGTCCACGCAGCAGGTGAACATGTCGGAGGACCCTTGGGTCATCTTGCGAATCTGCGAGCGGGTGGTGGCCGGGTTGACACCTGATATCAAAAGCCGCTTGCCAACGCCATCCCTGAGCAGGCCGACAGCCTGTTCGATGCGCTGATAACCGCCGGTGAGAACGATGATGGCATCGCCTCTTGCCCCTTCCGGCGGGCGCATGGAGGCAACGGAATCGGCAAACCACAAAAAACCGCCGGAAAATGCGCCGAGTGCAATGACGCAAACCAGGATGAGACCGCGGATAAAACGGCGCAGACGACCACGCCGCGACAACAGGCCCTTTTGGGCCGGCCGCGCCGTCGTCTGATCCTGGTCCATCCGACTCACAAACATTCCTCCTGAATACTCGCCGATTAAGGCAAGGAACAGGCATTTTTGTCCACCGTCCGCAGGTTACATCCGGCGTGTGACGGTTTCAGTTTTCCCACGGAATTCCGGTCGTCATTTTACGATGTGAGGCCGTCGCTTTTCGACGGGTCCGACCGGACACGGTCAATGTCGTCGATGGTGCGGATGACCGTCATGCGCGCCGTGATGGTGGTGAGAAGCGCGATGATGATCATCGTCAGGGCAATGCCGAGATAACCGCCAAGACCGACCGAAAACGAGCCAAAAAGCGCGCTCGCCTGATCGCTCTGCGGCGTGGCGACCGTGCTCGACTGCCAGAAACCCGCAACCAGGAACACGGCGGCCGCCAGTGCGCTGCCCGCCGCGGCGCCCTTGAGGCTGATCTTCAAGAAATGCTTCTGGAACTCACGCGCCACGAAGCTGCTTTCGGCACCGACGAAATGCAGCACTTCGACGATGTGCCGGTTGCCGGAAAGCGCGCCGCGCGTAGCGAATACCACCGTCAGCACCATGGCCGTGAAGACGAGGATGAGCACGCCAACGCCGATCATGACCGTGGTTCTGGCCATGGAAACCAGCCTGTCGACCCAGGTGCGGTGGTCGTCCAGAAAGGCCTGCGGGATTTCCGTCTTCAGCATGTCCCGCATGGCCTGGAAATCGGGCGGGTTGCTTTCATCGATGGTGATGACGACGAGGCGCGGTATGGGAAGTTCGGAAAGGTCGAGGCCGCTGCCGAGCCACGGCTCCAGCAGACGCGATGTCGCCGCATCGTCGAGGATCGTGCCGTCGCGGGTGCCGACGAAGGTCAGCGCCAGATTGCGTGCCTTGTTGAGTGCAGCATTCATGTCCAGCCCGTCTTCGGGCTTGATCTGGATGGTGATCTCGCGGGAAATCTGGCTCTGCCAGGTGGCGGCGGTGGCGCGCACCATGGAGACCGCGCCGAGCGTCAGGCAGGCGAGAAAGGCCATGATGGCGATAACCACCATTAGCGCGTTGCCCTGAATGTTTGACGGCGGCAGAATGGGCGCCATGGGGCGGATGCGCATGGGCGGGCGTTTTGGCTGGGCCGCTTCGGGTTTCAAGGGCTTGCGGGAGATCTCATTCATAGATATCGAGCCGCCCTTCGGTCAGGATCATCCGGCGCGCGTCGATCTGGTCCATGAGCCCAAAATCATGGGTGGCGATGACGACAGCCGTGCCCAGCCGGTTAAGTTCAAGGAAGAGGTTGAGAAGGCGTTTGGCCATCGGCGGATCGACGTTACCGGTCGGCTCGTCGGCCAGCAGGATTTCCGGCTGGTCCATCAGGGCGCGGGCAATGGCGGCACGCTGCTTTTCGCCGCCGGAAAGGATGGCCGGCAGCACATTGATGCGCTCGCCAAGCCCAACCCATTTCAGAAGCTCGATCACGTCGTTGCGATAGGCGCTTTCTTCCTTGCCGCGCACGCGCAGCGGCAGGGCGACATTCTCATAGGTCGTCAGATGATCCAGCAGCCGGAAATCCTGAAACACGATGCCGACACGGCGGCGCAGCATCGGCAGCTCGCTGCGCGGAATGCGCGACACATCGCGATTGAACATGCGGATATGGCCGCGGGTGGGCTGCAGCGACATTAAAAGCATGCGCAGCAGCGAGGTCTTGCCGGCACCCGACGGGCCGGTCAGAAACTGGAACGAACCCTTGGGGATATCGAAGGTCATGTCCCTCAGGATCTCGGGTCCCATGCCGTAACGCAACCCGACATTTTCGAAATGGATCAACGGACTTCCAGTCTCTTCGTTTCGTGGTGTTTCGCAAGCCGAAAGCGCAGAGGCCCGGGCGGCGCGGTTTAACCCGGTTCCGGTGGCCTGTGCGAGCCGTTTTTGCGAAGCATTAACCAATTAAATTTAAAACTTGGCAGGATTCGTTGCAATGCCCAGTTTTGCGGGCCGGAAAACCTCACCCAAGGAATTCTATGGCTATGTTCCGTTCATCTCGCCGGCAAGCGGCATTCGATTTTGACCTCCTGATGCCGGAAACACCGGCGCGCCGGACGGCGCGGGCGGCAAATCCCGACCGCGATGTCGTAGACGCGGAATTTGTCACCATCAAGGAAAACCGTGTCCGCCAGCCCGGAAACGACAATCGCGGTGCGACACGTCGGCAAATGGCAAAACCACCCGTCACCATCGGTGCGCTTGGCCTTGCCTTCATCGGCTGGCTCGATCGCAGATTGTCGCGCCTGTCGGCCGATGCCTATTCGGCGCTGGTGGCGGGGCTCGCCATTTTCGTTTTCGTCTGCTCCGGTGGTCTGTCTGTCGTGGTGCCGGAAACGTCGGCGGTCGCCGCCTCGGTAAACCCGCTCGCCATTTCCCATGTCACCATCACGCCGCAGGAAGCGGGCGGCATGGATATATTGCTCATCAACGGCATCGTTGAAAACAATGGCGGCAATCTGGAAGAGGTGCCGGCCCTTCGCGCCGATCTTTTCGCCGCCAAGGGACAGCTGGTGGCCAGCATGGTCATCGAGCCGCCGGTCAAGGAGATGCAGCCCGGTTTCAGCCACGGTTTTTCAGCAAAACTGCGCCATCCCGGTGGAAAAACGCCCGAGATCAAGCTTTCCTTTGTTGAGGCGGGTGCGTCCGAACGTTGACTGTGCTAACGCGTGATCTTCGTATTTTTACTGAAAGGTAAAATCGGCAAGGCGCAGCACAGGAGTAAGAATGCCCGTCGTCCGTGGAAAAAACATCGAGCCGCTTTATACCGCCGAGCAGATCGCCGAGCGCAATCGCGATATGGCCAAGCATATTGCCGGTGGCCCGACCAAGGATTTGCTGGTCATTGCCGTGCTCAAGGGATCGTTCATTTTCGCGGCCGACCTTATCCGCGCGCTGCATGACAGCGGCCTTGCCCCCGAAGTCGAATTCATCACGCTGTCGAGCTATGGCGCTGGCACGGTCTCGCAAGGGGTGCGGATCGTCAAGGATATCGACAGCGACGTGAAGGACCGTGATGTCCTTCTCATCGATGATATTCTCGAATCCGGTCGCACGCTGCGTTTTGCCAAGGAACTGCTTTACGAGCGCGGCGCGCGCAACGTCACCATTGCCGTGCTGCTCGACAAGAAGGTCAAGCGCAAGGAAGATCTGGAGGCCGACTATGTCGGTTTCGAATGTCCTGATTATTTCGTCGTGGGTTACGGCATGGACGTGGCTTATGCCTTCCGCGAACTGCCTTTTGTCGGTGTGGTGACCGGCGACGCCTGAGCATTATCTGCCGTGCCGGAACGGCACAGCGCGGAGACGTCTCATTAACCATTCACCCAGCCAAAAGCTGGGTGTTTACCTCTTGAAAAGAGGAGCCTGCGATGTTGCTCACGGCTGGAAATGATGCCCAGGAGCAATGAGTAATGGCGAAAATTCTGATTACCGAAGACGAGGATGCATTGCGGGCTTTCGTCGCCCGCGCGCTGCGTCTCGACGGTCACGAGACCCATGAGGCGGCTGACGGCGAGCAGGGGCTGGAGAAGCTTCAGGAGACCAGTTTCGATCTTCTTCTTTCGGATATCCGCATGCCGGTCATGGATGGCATCGAGCTGGCGCACCGCGCCGCCGAGAGCTTCCCGGCCATGCGCATTTTGCTGATGACGGGTTATGCTGAGCAGCGTGAACGGGCCGATGATCTGGCGACGAAGATCGTGGATGTGGTTTCCAAGCCCTTTGCGCTGCCGGATATTCGCAAGGCTGTGGCACGGGCGCTGGCGGCCTGAGCGACAGGATCGCAGAGATTAAAGGGCGGCCCGCGGGCCGCTTTTTTTTGTCGAGGAGTTGTCAGCTCGCTCCTCCGTCATGCTCGGGCCTGTTCCGAGCATCTGCGACGTGTCGATTTATTATAGGTTGCCGGATTCTCGGCACAAGGCCACTGTTGTCCGGTTTAAATTTGCGGACGAAGTGCATGGCATTGATTTTTTTGATTTTATCAAAATGCGACGGAATTGACACTTAATGAAGCGCAGCGTTGACTGTGGGATGACTGATCACACCAAACTCTCCGGCGTCATCCTCGGGCTTGTCCCGAGGATCTGCAACCGATTGATTTTATTCGACGTGATTAGATCCTCGGCACAAGGCCGAGGATGACGCCGAGGGGATGGTTACCCTTCAGTAGAAATCTTTCCGATCCTCACCGTATATCCAGCAACCGTTCCAGATAACGCCGTTCTACTTCACCTGGCGGGTTATTGCCGAGTTTTTCGCGGATAGCCTCGAGAATTTCACGGGCACGCTGCACGTCGATCTCGTCAGGCACCTTCACCTGATCGCCGAAATCCGGACCGGTGGTGCTGCGCGGGCGGCCGAGCGGGTCACGGCCGTTCTGTCCGCCCTGGCCGGCCATGCCTTCCTGTCCCTGTCCGGGCTGCTGGCCTTGCTGGCGCATGGCCTGCATGATCTGGCCCATCATGTCCTGTGCGCCCTGTCGCAGTGCGTTCAGCGCATTGCCCTGGCCTTCTACGGCCTGTTCGCCCTGACCCTTGCCTAGCGCTTCGCCGGCGCCCTGCATTTCCTGCTGCGCCTTACCGAAGTTTTCGCCCGGTTCCATGCCGAGATCACGAAGGCCCTGCTGCAGCTCGCCGAGCTGTTTGCCGAGCGCATCCTGCTGCGCTCGCAGGTTTTTCAATGCCTCGCGTAGCTGTTCAGCGGTCATCTGGTCACTCGGCTGTTGTCCGCCCTGCTGACCATTCTGGCCTTGTTGCCCCTGTTGACCTTGCTGGCCCTGCTGCGGCTGCTGGCCGTTTTCGCCCATCTGCTGCTCGTCTTCGCCTTCGCGGCCCTGCTGCGGGTCGCCGCGCTGCATGCGGTCTCGAAGTGCCTGGTCGAGCTTGAAGGTCTCGTCCATCAGCTTCTGCTGCTGTTGGAGAATTTCGCCCAGCTTATCGATCTGCTGGCGCATCTTGCTGCTCTGCTGCTGCCCCTGCTGGCCCTGACGTTGTGGTCGGCCAGCCTGCAGATTGTTCATCATGCGCTGCAGCTGCGAGAGCATTTCCTGCGCCGCATCGCGGTTGCCGGAACGGGCAAGGTTCTCGATCTGGTTCATCATGTTTTCCAGATCGCGCTGGCGCAGCACGTTCTGGGTCTGCTGGTTCATGTTGGTTTGCGGCGCGTTCTGCATGCGCTGCGCAAGCTCGCTCATGAACTGCTGCATGGCTTCGCGCAGCTCCTGCATCAGCTTGGCAACTTCCTCATCAGAGGCATTGCGTTGTAGCGCCTCGGAAAGCGCGGTCTGCGCATCGCGCAGGCGTTTTTCCGCCTGCGAAAGATCGCCATCCTCGATACCGAGCGCGATCTCCCAGAGATAATCGGCCGTGTTCTTCAGCATTTCCTCATTATAGGCGAGACGCATCCGCGTCTGCGCCGATTGCAGCAGGAGATAATGCGTGGTGTTGGGAATGGTCTCTTCCGGGCGCAATGCCACCGCCTCATTATAGGCGATCGCCTTCGGCATCTGGCGCGTGTCGAGCGAGAAAATCTGTCGCTGTTCGGCGATGGCAGCCGCCAGCGGTTCGGAGAAGTTGCGGCCCGGCAGTACCATTTCATGCGCAGGACTGCGGCCGGTCTGGCCGGCACCGTCAGTCGCGACAAGCGTGATGCGCACGCGTTTGCCGGCCATCGGGTGTTCGGTCAGGTTGCGGCTGGTCAGCCCCTTGATCTCGCGATTGTTCTGCCGCGGCAGATCGAGCTTGAATTCCGGCGGCGGGTAAAGTGCTGTCGCGCCTTCCGCAACGCCCACAGGTTCGATGATGGCATGGGCTTCCTTCAGCCCATAATCGTCCTTGGCGGTGAAGCCGATTTCCAGCGCACCATTAACGGCGCGGTGCGGCATATTGTCGAAGGCGATGCTGGGCGGCTGGTCGGGAATGACGTTGAACAGCCATTGTTCGCCATTGGCGGTGATCATGCCGCTTTCGGTGACATCCATCGCGAAAGTGCGCGGTGCGACGGGCTGATCCGCGGAGCGGGTTGGTGTCTGGACAGCGACCTCGCCGCTTGCACTGTCGGCGCGCGCGGCTTCGGGCGCAAGCTTCTGCAAAGCGCCTGCCATTTCCGGTTCGAAGGTTACTTCCTCACCACCATCGCCGCCGGTCATGCGGATCGTCAGCCTGGAGGATTGCGGCACGGAAACCGCGTCACGGTTCGTTGCGTCACGTCCGGTCAGGAAAATCGGCGCGCGGCCGGTATAGGCGGGCGGGGTGACCCAGGCGTCGAGACGGATATCTGGGTTGAGCGGACCGACAGCCGGCCGGCTGCGGAAGGCATCGGCAACCGTGCCCGCGCCGTTTGAATAGGAAAAACCGAAAGCAGTGACCAGAAGCAGCGCCGGAATGGCGCGCAGCGCCAGACGGTCATAACGGGCGATATCGGGTTTCGGCAGGCCGGCATTAAGCGCAGCAATGCGCTCAGCCATGCGGATCTGGTGTTCTTTCCAGAGCGTGCGGGAAAAAGGCGTATCGAAGGCCGGTTCGTCTTCCTGCACGCCGACCGGCTGGTGCGCCAGGCCGTTGCGATCTTCAAGAAGACGTGAGGCCTCATGATCCGTCGGCCATTTCAGCCGAAGGATCGGCAAGAGCATGGCGATAAATCCGAAAACCAGAACGAAAACGATGCCGAGCCGCAGGAAATCCGGCATATGACGGTAAAGGCCGAACCAGGCAAGCGCCAGAAATACGGCGGCGATGGACAGAGGCCAGAGCGTTTTCGGCGCGATCTTCTCCGAGAGCAGCACGATTTTCGCGAAGAACCGCTTGGCCGCAACCCGGCGGGCAAGGTCCGGCCGCTGCGCGAATGCGCCGGTCGGGCGCCTTCTGCCTGTCCTGTCCTCTCCCGCTGTGGTCATCAATCCGTTCTCCCGGTTCTGGCCACGTCGAACGCCATTCCCGGAACGGCGAGCTGTTCATATCACAGGGGCAAGGATAACATTCTTTGTGGCGAAGACGAGGGCACCTAGGCCCTCACCCCCATTTTTTAGGCAGCTTCGCTTGATTGTGATCGATTGCGCAGAGTCAATCGAGCCAGGCGGGCACGGAATCGAGGGCGATCAGTTCCTCATAGGTACCGCGCGGGCGGATGACGTGGAACTTGTCACCCTTGACAAGCACTTCCGGCACCAGCAGGCGCGAATTATAGGTGCCTGCCTGCACCGCGCCATAGGCGCCTGCGGAGCTGACGGCGATCAGATCACCCGGCTGCGGTGCCGCCATTTCGCGGTCGAGCGCCAGATAATCGCCGGTCTCGCAGACCGGGCCGACAATATCGGCCTTGATGCGCGGCGCGTCTTCCGAGGGCTGCACCACCGGGCGGATGCCGTGATAGGCCTCGTAAAGCGTGGGGCGGATAAGGTCGTTCATGGCACCATCGACGATGACGAAGGTCTTGTCGCCGCCATCTTTCACATAAATCACTTCCGTCACCAGAATGCCGGCATTGCCGACAATCAGGCGGCCGGGTTCGGTGACGATCTTGCAGTTGAGGCTCTTCAGCTCGTTCTTGACGATATGCGCATAGGCATCCGGCAGCGGCGGCGGATTGTTGTCGTCGCGATAGGGAATACCCAACCCGCCGCCAATATCGACGTGGCTGATCACATGGCCATCGGTACGCAGCACTTCCACGAGTTCGCGCAGCAGCCGGAATGCATCCTCGAAAGGCTGCAATTCGGTAATCTGGCTGCCGATATGCATGTCGATGCCGGTCACTTCGATGCCGGGCAGGGTGGCGGCATGGGCATAGACCGCGCGCGCCCGCTCATAGGAAATGCCGAACTTGTTTTCCTTCTTGCCGGTGGAAATCTTGGCGTGGGTGCGCGCATCCACATCTGGATTGATGCGGAAGGAAACATGCGCCCGCTTGCCCACTTTCACGGCGCGCAGGTTGAGAACTTCCAGTTCCGGCTCGGATTCGATGTTGAAGCAATAGATGCCGGCTTCCAGCGCGTAATCCATTTCGGCAACGGTCTTGCCGACGCCGGAGAACATGATGCGGTTTGCGGGCACGCCGGCAGCCAGCGCGCGGCGCAATTCGCCGCCGGAGACGACATCGATACCGGCGCCGAGCTTTGCCAGCGTCTTTAGCACCGCCTGATTGGAGTTGGCCTTCATGGCGTAACAGACCATGGCGTCCACATCGGCGAAAGCGCCTGCGAACACCTTGTAGTGGCGTTCCAGCGTCGCAGTGGAGTAGACGTAGAAAGGCGTGCCGACCGCCTTGGCGATCTCAGGCACGGGCACGTTTTCGGCGTGCAGCACGCCGTCGATATAGCCAAAATGGTTCACGGCTTTTTACCCGTCAGAGAAGCTTGTCGAGGATGAACGGCCGTTCCGCCGTCGCGGGCTTCGGCTCGCTGCCATCGGCGGCGCGTTTGTTGCGCATTTCGACCGGCGTGCTCGGCGGGTCGATGTCGCCTTTGCGCCCACAGGCGCTGAGAGCAAGGCTGACGGCGAGCGTCATGCCGATGGGAACGATGAGTTTGCGCGCGGTTTTTGAAAGCATGAGCCTGTCCAAAGGAAATATGTGCTTCTCTGATAACGAAAAACAGGGCGCTTGTGCACCCTGTTTCTTGTGATCGCAGCGTAACGTGAATTTATCAGTTGCGGCCACGCCACCAGGCGATCTGCTTCCTCACTTCCGAAGGAGCGGTGCCGCCGAAACTCGTGCGGCTGGCGACCGATGCCTCGACCGAGAGAACGTCGAAAATGCCGTTGGTGATGTCGGGGTGGATGGCCTGCAATTCTTCCAGCGAAAGATCGGCCAGATCGCAGCCTTTCTTTTCCGCCAGCGCGACGGCATTGCCGGTCACATGGTGGGCATCGCGGAAGGGAAGGCCCGCCTCGCGCACCAGCCAGTCGGCGAGATCGGTGGCTGTGGAATAGCCCGAACCGGCCGCCGCACGCATGCGGTCCTTGCGCACTTCAAGGTCGCGGATCATGCCGGTCATGGCGGCAATCGCCAATTCCAGGCTTTCGGCGGAGTCGAAAACCTGTTCCTTGTCTTCCTGCATATCCTTGGAATAGGCGAGCGGCAGGCCCTTCATGACAGTCAGCAGCGCCACCAGCGAGCCGTTGATGCGGCCGGTCTTGGCGCGCACCAGTTCGGCGGCGTCCGGGTTCTTCTTCTGCGGCATGATCGAGGAGCCGGTGGAGAAGGCATCCGACAAACGGATGAAGCCGAATTGCGGCGTCGACCAGATCACGATTTCTTCAGCGAGACGCGACAGATGCGTGGCGCAGATCGAGGCGATCGACAGGAATTCCAGCGCGAAATCGCGGTCGGATACGGTGTCGATGGAGTTGCGGGTCGGCTCGCGGAAACCGAGCGCCTTGGCTGTCATATGGCGGTCAATGGGGTAGCCGGTGCCGGCAAGGGCGGCAGCGCCGATCGGGCTTTCGTCCAGATGCTCGATGGCGTGGCGCACGCGGGCGCGGTCACGGCCGAACATTTCCACATAGGCCATGCAATGGTGGCCGAAGGTCACCGGCTGCGCCGTCTGCAGATGGGTGAAGCCCGGCATCACGGTATCGGCATTTTCTTCGGCGCGATCGAGGAAGGCGGCAATGAGGGCGGTCAACATGCCCTCGGTCTTCTGCAATTCTTCCTTCACCCACAGGCGGAAATCGAGCGCCACCTGGTCGTTGCGCGAGCGGGCGGTGTGCAGGCGGCCGGCTGCCGTGCCGATGAGGGTTGCAAGGCGCGCCTCGATGTTCATGTGAATATCTTCGAGCTTGCGCGAGAATTCGAAGGTGCCGGCTTCGATCTCTGACAGGATCGTGTTCAGCCCGTGAACGATCTTCTCTTTATCTTCCTGCGAAATAATGCCTTTTTCCGCCAGCATGGTGGCATGCGCCATAGAGCCGCGGATGTCCTGGGCGTAAAGCTTCTTGTCGAAGCCGATGGAGGCATTTATCTCTTCCATGATGGCAGATGGCCCGGAAGCAAAACGTCCGCCCCACATCTGGTTGGAGGATTTCTGATCTGTGCCGTCAGCCATGTTCGCAGTGCCCTGGAGTATTCGATGACAGAAAAAACGCCGTTCAGGCTTCCTTCCGCCAAGTTGGTTGCAATTGCTGCCGTTGCCGGTGTGCTCGCCGGCGCAGGCGCGGTCTGGTTCAGGCATATTGGGTCTGAGAGCCCGGTTCAAGGGGCAGCGGTGGCAGAGGGCGGTTTATGTGAGGGTGCGGCAAACCGCATCGCCTCGTTGAAACCGTTTCTGAAGGGGCAGGTGGCCGCCATGTCGGCGGCGGATAGACCGCGCGTCATCCCGCTTTCCTTCAAGGGGCCCGAGGCCAAGGACATGACGCTTGCCGATCTCAGGGGCAAGACGGTTCTTCTCAATCTCTGGGCTACATGGTGTGTGCCCTGCCGCGAAGAAATGCCGGCTCTGAATGCGCTGGAGAAGGAAAAGGGCGGTGACAAGTTCGAAGTTGTGGCCGTCAATATCGATGTCGGCGCGGATGAAAAGCCGAAAGCCTTCATGGATGAATACAAGATCGACGCGCTGAAGCATTACCGCGACAGTTCCATGAGCGTCTTCAACGTTCTGAAAAAGGAAGGTCTCGCTTTCGGCCTGCCTGCCACCCTGCTGCTGGATGAAAACGGCTGCCTGCTGGGCGCCATGAACGGCCCGGCGGCTTGGGACAGCGAAGATGCGAAGGCGTTGGTGACGGCCGCAGCCGCTAAGTAAGCCGGCTTTCGGGAGAGACTTTTCTCTCCCGCGCTGAGGCTGATCTTTATCGTGTCGGAACCGGCGTTTCGCCGCGGTAATCGTAGAAGCCGCGGCCGGATTTGCGGCCGAGCCAGCCGGCCTCGACATATTTGACCAGCAGTGGGCACGGGCGGTACTTGCTGTCGGAGAGACCGTCATGCAGCACCTGCATGATCGACAAACACGTATCGAGACCGATGAAATCGGCAAGCTGCAGCGGACCCATCGGGTGGTTTGCGCCGAGCCGCATGGCGGTGTCGATGGCTTCCACCGAGCCGACGCCCTCGTAAAGCGTGTAGATCGCCTCGTTGATCATCGGAAGCAGGATGCGGTTGACGATGAAGGCCGGAAAATCCTCGGCGACGGTGATCGCTTTTTCAAGCGTCCGCACATAGGCCTTCGCCGCGTCGAAGGTCTTTTCGTTGGTGGCGATGCCGCGCACCAGTTCCACCAGCTTCATGACGGGCACCGGGTTCATAAAGTGGATGCCCATGAACTGTTCAGGGCGGTCCGTCGCCGATGCAAGACGGGTGATGGAAAGGGAAGAGGTATTGGTGGCGAGAAGCGCTTCCGGCTTCAGGACCGGGCAGACCTGCGCATAAATCTTGCGTTTGATCTCTTCGTTTTCCGTGGCGGCCTCGATGACGATATCCATCGGCGCCAGATCATTGACGTCGGTCGATCCGCTGATGAGCGTCAGCGCCTGCTTGCGGGCGTCGTCGGAAAGCTTGCCGTTGGTCACCTGGCGGGCAAGATTGCCGTTGATCGTGGCAAGGCCGGCCTCGATGCCTTCCTTCGAAAGATCGTAGATATGGACCCGGTAGCCGGCAATGGCGGAAACATGCGCAATGCCGCATCCCATCTGACCGGCTCCGATGACACCGATGTTTTTAAAGGGGGCGGTCATATGCGGTTCTCCCATGTGATGCATCTGCAAATTCGCTGGCGATGTTACGCATATCGCCGAAAAAGAGAAGGCGGCGCGTTCAAAAAACGCGCCGCCTTCATCATCTATTTAAAATCAAAGGGCTTTTTGCAGTTCCGGCAGTGCCTCGAACAGGTCTGCAACGAGACCGTAATCGGCAACCTGGAAAATCGGCGCTTCTTCATCCTTGTTGATGGCGACGATGACCTTCGAATCCTTCATGCCGGCCAGATGCTGGATGGCGCCCGAAATACCGGCAGCGATGTAAAGCTGCGGCGCAACCACCTTGCCGGTCTGGCCTACCTGCCAGTCGTTCGGCGCATAACCGGCGTCGACGGCGGCGCGCGACGCGCCAACGGCGGCACCGAGCTTGTCGGCGACGGGAAGGATGACTTCCTTGAACTTCTCCGACGAGCCAAGCGCACGGCCACCGGAGATGATGATCTTCGCAGAGGTCAGCTCCGGACGGTCGGATGAGGCGAGCGCGTCGGAAACGAAGCTGGAGACACCGGGATTTTCAGCAGCAGCGATCGTCTCGACCGGTGCCGAACCACCCTCGGCGGCGGCCGCAAAGGCGGTCGGGCGCACGGTGATGACCTTCTTGGCGTCGGTTGCCTGCACCGTCTGGATGGCGTTGCCGGCATAGATCGGACGCTTGAAGGTATCTGGCGATACGACTTCGATGATTTCCGAGACCTGCGCCACGTCGAGAAGTGCCGCAACGCGCGGCGTCACGTTCTTGGCCGAAGCCGTTGCCGGTGCGATGATGACGTCATAGGCGGGGCTGAGCGAAACGACCAGCGCTGCCAGCGGCTCGGCGAGCGCGTTGGCATAGGATGCGTCGTCAGCGAGCAGTACCTTGGAGACGCCGGAAAGTTTCGCCGCCGCGTCAGCAACGCCCTTGGCGCCCGAACCGGCGATCAGCACATGCACGTCGCCGCCGATTTGCGTTGCCGCCGTCAGCGTCTTTGCCGTCAGGTCGGAAAGGGTTGCGTTGTCGTGTTCTGCCAGAAGAAGAATGGCCATAAGAATATCTCCCTTTTCCGAAACCTTAGAGGACGCCGTCGGCTTTGAGCTTTTCGACCAGCTCGGCAACCGAGCCGACCTTGATGCCGGCCTTGCGGCCCGCCGGCTCCTCGGTCTTCAGCACCTTCAGGCGCGGCGAAACGTCGACGCCGAAATCGGCCGGAGCCTTTTTGTCGAGCGGCTTCTTTTTTGCCTTCATGATGTTCGGCAGCGAGGCGTAACGCGGCTCGTTCAGACGAAGATCGGTGGTGACGACGGCTGGCAGTTTCAGTTCGACGGTCTGCAGGCCGCCATCGACTTCACGGGTGACCGCGACCTTGCCGTCAGCCGGTACGACCTTGGAGGCAAACGTGCCCTGGCCCCAGCCGAGCAGGGCTGCCAGCATCTGGCCGGTCTGGTTCGAATCGTCGTCGATCGCCTGCTTGCCGACGATGACAAGACCGGGCTGCTCAGCCTCGGCCACGCCCTTCAGCAGCTTGGCGACGGCGAGCGGCTCGACGGTTTCGTCGGTCTCGATCAGGATGGCGCGGTCTGCACCCATGGCGAGCGCGGTGCGCAGCGTTTCTTCCGCCTTGGCCGGGCCGATGGAAACGACCACGACCTCTTCGGCCTTGCCGGCTTCCTTCAGGCGAAGGGCCTCTTCCACCGAGATTTCGTCGAACGGGTTCATCGACATCTTCACATTGGCAAGCTCAACGCCAGAACCATCCGCCTTCACGCGGATCTTCACGTTGTAATCGACGACTCGTTTAACGGGGACAAGGATTTTCATCGGCGGCTTTCCTCAAACTCCTGTCCGCGGGGCGGGTAAACCGCGCGGACCTCCAAAAACAGGTGGCGACATGGATAAGCATTTTTCCCGCAAATACAACGGAGCAATCTTCATTATCACATGCACGTAAGGCATATCTTACGTTGACGTTAACGTAAATACTGTATCTCTGACGAGAGCTCTCATCTACCCCCGTCATAGCCCCGTTCGATTTGCGACAACCCTGCCGTTTGCGACGTATTCTTGAACTGCGCCGCCCTCGGCGCAACAATGGTGCGGTCAAACAGGGGAACACCCGGCCTGCGCATGAAAATCACCATGATCGCGCCCGCCAGGATGCCGCCCACATGCGCGCCCCAGGAAACGTTTTCCTCCAGCCCCAGAGCCAGCATCAGAAACTGCTGACCGATCCACAGCGCCAGCGGAATGAAGGCGGGCAGGGGAAGCGGAATGCGCATCAGGACCAGCACCCAGACACGCACCCTGGGATGCAGCAGGAAATAGGCCGCTACCACGCCGGAAACCGCACCCGAGGCACCGATCAGAGGCCCTTCCGAAGTGGGGGCGACAAAGCCATGAAACAGGGCGCCGGCAATCGCGCAGACGAGGTAGAAGATCAGGAACCGGAGATGGCCAAGCGCATCCTCGACATTGTCGCCGAAGACCCAGAGAAACAGCATGTTGCCGGCCAGATGCCAGAAATCGAGATGCAGGAACGCATAGGTAACGACGGTGAGATCGTCAGGCACCACCTGCAGGGCCGGTTCCAGATGGGCGTAATCGAATACCACGGCGGGGATGAAACCGAGGCCTAGCGTTGCTGCATTGGCCTGCACGTCACTGGCAAGCACGCGGGTAAACAGCCAGACCAGCACATTGACGACGATCAGGCCGATGGTGACATATTGCAGCCGGATTTGTTTGAGGGAATTCGCATCGTGCAGCGGTATGAACATCGAACGCCCTTCGTTTGCCCCATGGATAGGCTTTAGCGGTTCTTGCCGGGAACCCACAGAATATCGGCCCGGCCCGCATCATTGGCGAAGCGGGCGGCGACGAACAGGAAATCGGACAGGCGATTGGCATATTTCAGCGCCGCCGGACTGACGATCTCGTTGTCAGTGACGGAAAGTTCCACCATCAACCTCTCCGCCCGGCGGCAGACGGTTCGCGCCATGTGCAGATTGGCGGCTGCCGCGCTGCCGCCCGGCAGCACGAAGGAAGTGAGCGGTTCAAGGGCGGAATTAAGCTCGTCGATTTCGTTTTCCAGACGCGTGACCTGGCTTTCGACAATGCGCAGCGGCTCGTAGGAAAGCGGCTCGCCATTATCAGGCGTGGCGAGATCGGCGCCGAGGTCGAAAAGATCGTTCTGGATGCGGAACAGCATGGCATCCAATGTTTCCACCCCGCCCGTATGGAGCCGCGCGACGCCGATGGCCGAATTGGTTTCGTCGACCGTGCCATAAGCCTCGACGCGAAGATCGTGCTTCAGGCGGCGCGGGCCGGAAACCAGCGCCGTCGTGCCTTTGTCTCCGGTGCGGGTGTAGATCTTGTTCAGCTTCACCATGTCAGCGGCCGCCACCGGTGAGCCAGAGGGTGAGCATGATCAGCACAATCGCGATGGCCTGCAAAAGCAGGCGAAGCTGCATCAGCTTGTTGGACCGGTTGGCGTCCTGTCCCTTCAGCATGTTGAAGAGGCCGCGTATCAGCACGATGACGACAAGGCCCATGGCGATAAGGGCCAGAACAGTGGTGAAGCCGGACATTTAGGGGTTACTCCTCCTCAATCGAATCTGCGCAGCAGACGATAGAACAGTCCGGCAGGCAAGAGCCGTTTCAGGATAAGCCCCTGTTTGGCTGGAACCGTGACGGGATAATGCGGTTTCGGTCTGGCGGCGGTCAGGGCATGTTTCAGCACGGCATAAACGGCCTCGGGGCCGAGCTTGTGGCGGTTGACCGGCCCCGAACCATCCATGCGCGCCAGCTGACGTTTATATTCCGCCGCATGGGCCGAATTTTCCAGATCGATCTTGTCCTTGACGTGGGCAAGCGCCGTTGCCGTGAATTTCGAGGTAATCGGACCGGGTTCGATCAGGCTCACATGGATGCCGCTGCCCTGAAGCTCCATGCGCAAGGTGACGCCGAGCCCTTCGATCGCAAATTTCGATGCGGTGTAGGCGCCACGATAACGATAGGGCACGAGGCCGAGAATGGAGGAGCAATGCACGATGCGGCCGGTGCCGCGAGCCCGCATGAAGGGAATGACCCGCCGTGTGAGATCGTGCCAGCCGAAGACATTGGTTTCGAACTGGGCTCTCAGCGCTTCGACGGGCAGGTCTTCCACCGCGCCCGGCTGGCCATAGGCGCCATTATTGAAAAGCGCATCGATACGGCCGCCGGTCCGGGCGGCAACAGTGTCCACCAGCGCGGCAATTGTTTCGGGCTTGGTGTAATCCATGATCAGGGTTTCGATGCCCTGATTTTCAAGCGCGGCCATGTCGACGATGCGGCGCACGGTGGCAAAAACCCGCCAGCCATCCCGCTGAAGCGCGCCGGCGCAATAGGCGCCGATGCCGGAAGAACATCCGGTAATGATGATGACCGGTTTTTCAGACATGTTCCGCCCCGCCAATGGTCTTTGCGCCAAGTTGCGCTCAGGTTCACAAAACTAAATTGCGCGAAATCCTTTTCGGCAATGGAACCGAAAGCCCGGCCTGCGCGCTGTACAAAACGAAGCTGACTTCCCATATTCGGGGCGAAGTTACAAATGAAATGCCGATGAATGGAGGTGACATGGTTGCCGCAGTGCGCCTGGCAGGCAAGGTTGCCTTCGATGCCTATTCCCATTTCGCCGAGGATGACGGCTGGGCGATGGCGAGCCATATGGCGCTCTCCATTCTGCTGGCGCTATTCCCGTTCCTGATCTTCGGCACGGCTCTGGCCGGTTTTCTCGGTGCCGACCAGTTTTCCGAAACGGCGGTGCATCTGATTTTCGATACCTGGCCGGAGGCGATTGCCGGGCCGCTGGCGGCGCAGGTGCAGCAGGTGCTGACCATTCCGCGCGGCGGGCTGCTGACGATTTCGGTGCTGGCCGCCGCCTACTTCGCCTCCAACGGTGTCGAAGCACTGCGCATTTCGCTGAACCGCGCCTATCGCGTCACCGAGACACGCTGGTGGTATATCACCCGCCTGCTCAGCCTGCTCTACGTGCTGATTGCCGTGGTGGTCTTTACCGGCATCAGCATCGTGCTCGTCGCCGTGCCGGTCGCCATGTCCTTTGCCGAGCAACGGTTCCCTTGGTTGACGGATTTGCTGAACACCGTCTCCAGCCTCGGCCTTTACGGCACGATCGTGGTGCTGACGGCGGGGCTGGTGGCGGCGCATCTGTGGTTGCCCGCCGGCAAGCGCCGCATCTGGGATGTCTGGCCCGGTATTCTGTTGACGATGATCTTCTGGGTCATCGGTGCGGCGATCTTCGCCTATTATCTTTCCACCTTCGCCAATTATGCCGCCACCTATGCGGGTCTGGCATCCGTCATGGTGGTTCTGGTGTTTCTGTATATGGTCGGCGTCATCTTCATGCTGGGCGCGGAGGTGAATGCGGCCCTGATGAAATACAAGGTTCGGCAGATCATCCGCCGCAATATCGGCAGCAATGGCACGCGCCGCGAGCGGGCGCTAGAGGAGGCCGACAAGCCGGCGGATATCTGAGGGCGTTGCACCTTCGGCACGGAGAGCGGCAAGGCCGGTGCTGCCTTCGCTTTTCGAAAGCTTTCGCCCGTCCGCGCCCAAAATCAGCCGGTGATGGTGATAGGCGGGTTGCGGCAGGGCCAGCAGGTGCTGCAGCAGCCGGTGGATGGCGGTCGCATGGAACAGATCCATGCCGCGCACCACATGGGTTATGCCCTGCAGCGCATCATCCACCACGACGGAAAGATGATAGCTCGAAGGCGCGTCGGAACGTGACAGCACCACATCACCCCAGAGTGTCGGCTGGGCCTCGATTTTCCCCGTCTCGCCATCGCCGCTCTCCTGCCAGAACAGGGGGCTGTCGACGGCGCGGATCGCCTTTTCCATATCAAGCCGCCAGGCATGTTGCTGACCGGAGGCGAGGAGTTTTGTCCGTTCCGCCTCGGGCCTTTCGCGGTCCACCGATGGATAGAGCGGCGCGCCATCTGGATCGCGGGGCCAGAGCCCGCCATCGGCCTCGAAGGCTTTGACGATGGCTTTGGTTTCTCCACGGCTGAGAAAGGCGGGGTAGGCAAGGCCCGCGTCGATCAGCCTGTCCAGCACTACCCGATATTCGTCGAAATGGTCTGATTGACGTCGCACCGGCCTTTCCCAGTCGAGACCCAACCAGCCGAGATCATCGTAGATCGCCTGCTCAAGTTCCGGCGTGCACCGTGTCTGATCGATATCCTCGATACGCAGCAAAAAACGGCCGCCATTGTCCTGCGCCATATCATGGTTCAGGAAGGCGGAAAGCGCATGGCCGAGATGCAGCAAGCCGTTGGGGCTTGGCGCAAAGCGGTAAACCGGTTTTTGACGGAGAGGCGAAGGCATGGTTTCTTCTGCCATGTTTTAAAGCACCCCGCCAGCCGGCTGCGTGTGGGGCGGATACGGAATGCGAAGATGAAAATCATTACCAGAATGGATGATATCAACGAAGGGCTGGAGCATCTCGCCCGCCTCGATCCCGCGCTCAGCCTCGTCATCGAAAAAGCCGGCCCGCTGGAACTGCGCATTCATGAGCCCGGCTTTGCCGGCCTTGCCCATATCATCGTCTCGCAGATGGTGTCGCGCGCCAGCGCCAATGCCATCTGGGCACGAATCCTTGCCGGCACCGATGGCGCGGTTACGGCGGAAAATTATCTCGCCGTACCGGAGGAGCGGCGCGCCACCTTTGGCCTTTCCCGTGCCAAGGCAACGACGCTGGAAGGGCTGGCGCGTGCCGTCACGGAAGGGCAGATCGATCTTGATGGCGTGGTGCGCAATGAGCCGGGAAATGCCCTTTCCGAGCTGGTCGCGCTTCGTGGTATCGGCCCATGGACGGCGGAGGTCTATCTGATGTTCTGCGGCGGATATCCGGATATTTTTCCGGTGGGGGATGTGGCGCTGAGATCGGCAGTGGCGCATGCGCTTGATCTGGAAGTGAGGCCGGAAGCGAAATGGCTGGCGGAGCGGGCGACACTCTGGTCGCCGTGGCGCTCCGTGGCCGCCCGGCTTTTCTGGGGTTATTATGCCAATATCATGCGTCGCGCGATGGTGCCGCTGCCATAAGCGAGCTGCGTGAGGCTAAAAATCTGCGATGCTGTAGGGCAATGCTCCACGCGATAGGTGGTCGAATTGCAGTTTGCGTTTCAGCGGCGGTACGGCGCGCTGCACGCAATCCACCCTTTCGCAGACCCGACAGGAAATGCCGATCGGTTTGAAGGAGGCTGAATTGCCGAGATCGAGCGTATCGGCATAAACGAAATTCTGCGCATGGGAAATTTCGCAGCCAAGCGCGATGGCGTAACGCGGCCTCTCGGTATTGAAACCGGCACCGGCCTTTTCGATCTGCGTGGCAATGGAAAGATAGCGCACGCCGTCAGGCGTTTCCGCCAGCTGCCGCACGATCCTGTCGGAGCTTTCGAAAGCCTGATGGATGTTCCACAGCGGACAGGCCGCGCCGAAACGGGCAAATTGCAGTCGTGTAGCGCTGTGGCGTTTGGTGATGTTGCCGGCGCGGTCGATCTTGGCAAAAAAGATCGGCACGCCCTTCAAGCCCGGCCGTTGCAGCGTGCTGAGCCTATGCGCCACCTGTTCGAGGCTTGCGCCGAAACGCACGGCCAGAAGCTCGAGATCATGGCGCAGTTCCTGCGCCGCCCGGTGAAAGCGGCCATAGGGCAGGATGAGGGCTGCGGCGAAATAATTATGCAGCCCGATACGACAGATTTCCGCGGCTTCGGCATTGCGGAAACCGGCGCCGGCCAGCAGCCTGTCTATCGAAGCGCCGGCGTGAAGCTGGGCGATCTGCAATGCCAGCTGAAAGCTGCGGGTCGGCGCGGCCATGTAGGAGCTGAGCGCGAGGGTTTTGCCGGCAGGATCGTAGTGCCGGATCAGACCGCCCGCCGCCTCCGTTCGGGTGATATGGATGCCGTAACGGTTGCGCAGATGTGCCGCCAGAATGCCGTAGGTCTCGCCGCCTTCTATCTCCAGTTCCTGCCCCAGCTCCTCGGCCAGAAGATCGATCTCGGCGACGTAATTGTCGACGAAGTGGAAGAAATCGCGCACCTCCTCATAGGGGGTTCTTTCCACCTGCGCGGTTCCGCGGCCCAGCCGGTCGTCCAGCTGCACCAGCTGCTCGCTGTTCTGGCGATAGGCCTGATGGGCGCGCAGCAGCGCATGGGCAAAACCGGGAGCGTTCTGGGCAATCAGCTTCAATTCCTGAAGTCCCGGTTCGTAATTCATGAACAGCGGATCTTTCAGTGCCTCTCGCACGGCGGAAACCAGCCGGTCGTTCTCGCCGGTCGCCAGTTCCGCCATGTCGAGCTGGAATTTTTCCACCAGCGTCACCAGAACGCTGGCCGAAACCGGGCGCTGGTTGTTTTCGATTTGGTTCAGGTAACTTGCGGAGATGCCCAGCCGTTCGGCAAATTGCGCCTGCGTGGCGCGGGCATTTTCGCGAAGGCCGCGAACCTTGCGGCCGATGAAGAGTTTTTCCGTCGCCATGTTGCAACTTTGCAAAATTTAATATTGCAAATATTTATGGCACGCATACGCGCACGATCAAGGCTTCTGGACGACTATTTTCTGGGCTATGGATCGTAATGGCAACGCATGGAGGAAACATGCCCGGCATTCTGGAGCAGTTGGAAACGCGGCGGGAAGAGGCAAGGCTCGGCGGTGGCGTCAAGCGCATCGAGGCGCAGCATGCCAAGGGCAAGCTGACGGCGCGCGAGCGCATCGACGTGCTTTTGGATGAAGGTTCCTTCGAAGAATACGACATGTATGTCACCCACCGGGCGGTGGATTTCGGCATGGCGGCCCAGAAGATCGCCGGCGATGGCGTCGTTACCGGCTGGGGCACCATCAATGGCCGGCAGGTCTATGTTTTTTCCCAGGATTTCACCGTGCTTGGCGGTTCGCTCTCGGAAACCCACGCCCAGAAAATCTGCAAGATCATGGATATGGCGGTCAGGAACGGCGCGCCGGTGATTGGGCTCAACGACAGCGGCGGCGCGCGCATTCAGGAAGGCGTGGCCTCGCTTGGCGGTTATGCCGACGTCTTCAAGCGCAATGTCGTCGCCTCCGGCGTCGTGCCGCAAATCTCCGTCATCATGGGGCCATGTGCCGGCGGTGCCGTTTATTCGCCCGCCATGACGGATTTCATCTTCATGGTGCGCGACACGTCCTACATGTTCGTCACCGGGCCGGATGTGGTGAAGACGGTGACGAACGAAATCGTCACGGCCGAAGAGCTGGGCGGGGCCTCCACCCATACGAAAAAATCCTCTGTCGCTGACGGCGCTTACGAAAACGACATCGAAACGCTGGAAAATGTGCGGCTGCTGTTCGATTTCCTGCCGCTCAACAATCGCGAAAAGCCGCCGGTACGTCCGTTCCATGACGATCCGGCGCGGCTGGAAGCACGGCTGGATACGCTGATCCCCGACAGTTCCAACAAGCCCTACGACATGAAGGAACTGATCCACGCGCTGGCCGACGAGGGCGATTTCTTTGAGTTGCAGGAGGCCTTTGCCCGCAACATCATCACCGGCTTCATCCGTCTCGAAGGCCAGACGGTGGGGGTTGTGGCCAACCAGCCGATGGTGCTGGCCGGCTGCCTCGATATCGACAGTTCGCGCAAGGCCGCCCGTTTCGTGCGCTTCTGCGATGCCTTCAACATTCCGCTGCTGACGCTGGTGGATGTGCCGGGTTTCCTGCCCGGCACGGCGCAGGAATATGGCGGCGTCATCAAGCACGGCGCAAAACTTCTCTTCGCCTATTCGGAGGCAACGGTGCCGATGGTGACGCTGATTACGCGCAAGGCCTATGGCGGTGCTTATGACGTGATGGCCTCCAAACACATTGGCGCAGATGTGAACTACGCCTGGCCGACGGCGGAAATCGCCGTCATGGGCGCCAAGGGGGCGGCGGAAATCCTTTATCGTTCCGAGCTTGCCGATCCCGAGAAGATCGCCGCGCGCACGAAGGAATATGAGGAGCGTTTCGCCAATCCCTTCGTGGCGGCAGAGCGCGGTTTCATCGACGAGGTCATCATGCCGCATTCCTCACGCCGCCGCATCGCCCGCGCGTTTGCGTCGCTGCGTGGCAAGAGCGTCGAAACCCGCTGGAAGAAACACGATACTATTCCGCTCTGATCCGCTGCGGGGCTGGAAAAATGCTTCGGCCACCTTACTATATTGATGTTCAGGCGCCCGGATGTCCGGATGTCCTCCCGAAACGAACAAGGACACATTTTCATGGCCGAAAATTCCTCCGCCGATAATTTCCCCGCCGGATATGAACCGCCCAAGGTCTGGACCTGGGACAAGGGCAATGGCGGTCAGTTCGCCAATATCAACCGCCCGATTGCCGGTCCCACCCATGAAAAGGAACTGCCTGTTGGCAAGCACCCGCTGCAGCTTTATTCGCTGGCGACGCCGAACGGCCAGAAGGTTTCCATCATGCTGGAAGAATTGCTGGCCGCTGGCCACAAGGGCGCAGAATATGATGCGTGGCTGATCAAGATCGGTGAAGGCGACCAGTTCGGTTCCGGTTTTGTCGGTGTCAATCCGAATTCCAAGATCCCGGCGCTGATGGATCATTCGACATCAGAGCCGACGCGGGTTTTCGAAAGCGGTTCGATCCTCGTTTATCTCGCGGAAAAATTCGGCGCTTTCCTGCCGAAAGAGGGCAATGCCCGCACGCAGGCGCTGAACTGGCTGTTCTGGCAGATGGGCTCCGCCCCCTTTCTCGGCGGCGGTTTCGGGCATTTCTACGCCTATGCGCCGGTAAAGATCAAATACGCCATCGATCGTTACGCCATGGAAGTGAAACGCCAGCTGGACGTGCTGGACCGGCATCTGGCGGAGAACCGTTATCTGGCCGGTGACGAATACACGATTGCCGACATGGCCGTCTGGCCGTGGTATGGCAAGATCGCGCTCGGTCAGGCCTATGGTGATGCCGGCGCTTTCCTTGAAGGCGATGGCTACAAGAACCTCATGCGCTGGACGCTTGAAATCGGCGAACGCCCGGCGGTAAAACGCGGCGTGATCGTCAACAAGACCTCGGGCGATCCGTCCGAACAACTGCATGAACGCCACGATGCCTCCGACTTCGAGACGAAGACGCAGGACAAGATCGGCAAGTAACGAGAGACTGGAGCGCTTCTGGTTTATTGGACCGTGGAAGCGCTCTCATTATTTAAATTTGCGCATTTTACTGGAAATGCTTCTGGAAGGAAAAGACATGGCGAACCTGCCCGAAATGACCAAACACAAGGGGTTTCCCTCCGGCATGCCAAGCACGGGCGTCCAGTTCACCATCCGCCGCGCCAACCCCAAAGGGGTAACGCCCATCAAGATGATACCCCGCAGGGCACGCGACGACTCCAAGGAGCATCGCATCGATGCAGCCTTTCTGCACTCGCTCTGGCACCATTTCGGGCCTGAGCCCTTCGAGCGGGGCAATCTCGACGCTGCCCGCCTCAACCTGCTGTTCGGCCGCGAAGTTCTTCCGGCGGAGAAGAATTTCGATCCGCTGTCTTATCAGGCGATGCTTGTTATCGATGAGCGTGTCGCCCGGCAGAACTTCCCGGAATCCTTCGAGAATTTCTTCGAGATTTGACGACTACTCACGGGTTTGCGCTGAGGGAAGAGGGGCAACAACCGCATGATCAAGAAAATCCTCATCGCCAATCGTGGCGAGATTGCCTGCCGGGTGATCAAGACGGCTAAGAAAATGGGCATTGCCACCGTCGCGGTCTATTCTGATGCAGATGCCAATGCGCTGCATATAAATATGGCTGATGAGGCCATTCATATCGGCCCGGCCCCTTCGTCGCAGTCCTATATCGTCATCGACAAAATCCTTGAGGCGATTGCAAAGACCGGGGCGGATGCGGTGCATCCGGGTTACGGGTTCCTGTCGGAAAATGCCGCCTTTGCCGAGGCGCTGGAGAAGGCGGGCGTCATTTTCATCGGCCCGCCCGTTGGCGCCATCAAGGCGATGGGTGACAAGATCACCTCGAAAAAACTCGCGGCGGAAGCGGGTGTTTCCACCGTTCCCGGCCATATGGGACTGATCGGCGATGCTGAAGAGGCGGTCAAGATCGCGTCGCAGATCGGTTATCCCGTGATGATCAAGGCCTCTGCTGGCGGCGGCGGCAAGGGCATGCGCATCGCCTTTAACGACGCCGAGGCGCGTGAGGGTTTCCAGTCCTCGAAAAACGAGGCGAAATCCTCTTTTGGCGACGACCGCATCTTCATCGAGAAATTCGTCACCCAGCCACGCCATATCGAGATACAGGTGCTGGGCGACCGGCATGGCAATATTCTTTATCTCGGTGAGCGCGAATGCTCGATCCAGCGCCGCAACCAGAAAGTCATCGAGGAAGCACCGTCGCCGTTTCTGGATGAGGCAACTCGGCATGCAATGGGACAAGAGGCTGTGGCGCTGGCAAGGGCCGTCGGCTACCATTCGGCCGGAACGGTGGAATTCATCGTTGATGGCGCGCGCAATTTCTATTTTCTGGAAATGAACACCCGCCTGCAGGTGGAGCATCCGGTCACGGAACTCGTCACCGGCATTGATCTGGTCGAGCAGATGATCCGTGTGGCATCAGGGGAAAAGCTGTCCTTCGGGCAGGCGGATGTGAAGCTGAACGGCTGGGCGATTGAAAGCCGGCTTTATGCCGAAGACCCCTATCGCAACTTCCTGCCCTCCATCGGCCGGCTGACGCGCTATCGCCCGCCGCAGGAAGGCGAGCAGGAAAACGGCACCGTGATCCGCAACGATACCGGCGTTTTCGAAGGCGGCGAGATATCGATGTATTACGATCCGATGATCGCCAAGCTGTGCAGCTGGGGTAAGGACCGCGAAACGGCAATCGACGCCATGGGAGAGGCGTTGGACCGTTTCGAGGTGGAGGGTATCGGCCACAACCTGCCGTTCCTGTCGGCGGTCATGCAACATGAGCGTTTTCGCTCCGGCAGGCTGACGACGGGCTTTATCGCGGAAGAATTTCCGGAAGGCTTTTCCGGGGTAGAGCCTGATGAGACCGCTGCACGCAAGCTTTCCGCCATTGCGGCCATTATTCAGCAACGCTTGCAGAACCGCGCGGTCGAAATTTCCGGCACCATCGGCAATCACCGCCGCATCGTCGGCCATGACTGGGTGGTTTCGTTTGGCGCCTTCCGCCGCGGGATCAGCGTTGAAACCGGTGCGGATGGCACGGCGGTCCGTTTTGAGGACGGAACGGCTTTGACCGTCGACACCGGCTGGCGTCCCGGCCAGAGCCTTGGCCTCTTCACGGTTGCGGGCGAGGTCATCGCCGCCAAGGTCGATCTTGCCGGTGCCGCGATCCGCCTTCGCTGGCGGGGCATGGATGTTGTCGCCCGCGTGCGCAGCCCCCGCGTGGCGGAACTGGCATTGCTGATGCCGGAAAAACTGCCGCCGGATACCTCGAAACTGCTGCTGTGCCCCATGCCGGGCGTCATCACCGGCATCACGGTGAGCGAGGGTGACGAGGTGGAGGCCGGGCAGGCGCTGGCGACGGTTGAGGCCATGAAGATGGAAAACATCCTGCGTGCCGAAAAACGCGGCCGCGTCGCCAGAGTGGCGGCAAAGCCGGGCGACAGCCTTGCTGTGGATGAGGTGATCCTCGAATTCGAGTGATGGCCGCTGCCGTTTTTCCGGAACGCATGTGGGCCGCAGCGGTTTATGGGGTCGGACCTGCGGGCGGATCGTTCGATTTTCGTCACGATCACCCGCCACAGTGCTAAGATGAAATGCAGAAGGGGAGAGATGCATGTCGGGTGAAAAAACGGTGCGGGATTGGCTGCAGCTTGCCGAAAAGGAGCTGAAGCGGTCACCGGAAACACTCGTCTGGCACACGCCTGAAGGTATCGAGGTTAAGCCTCTCTATACCGCCGACGATCTGCAAAAGGTTTCCCATCTCGAAAGCCTGCCGGGTTTTGCGCCCTTCACCCGCGGTCCGCGCGCCACCATGTATGCCGGGCGGCCCTGGACCATCCGCCAATATGCCGGTTTCTCCACCGCCGAAGCGTCGAACGCTTTTTATCGCAAGGCGCTTTCCGCCGGCCAGCAGGGCGTTTCCGTGGCGTTCGATCTTGCCACCCATCGCGGTTATGACAGCGACCATCCGCGCGTGGAGGGTGATGTCGGCAAGGCCGGTGTGGCGATCGACAGCGTCGAGGACATGAAAATCCTGTTCGATGGCATCCCGCTCGAAAAAGTCTCGGTATCGATGACCATGAACGGCGCCGTCATTCCCGTCCTCGCCAATTTCATCGTCGCGGGGGAAGAACAGGGCGTTCCGCGCGCTGCGCTTTCCGGCACCATTCAGAACGATATCCTGAAAGAGTTCATGGTCCGCAACACTTACATTTATCCGCCCGAACCCTCGATGCGGATCATTGCCGACATCATCGAATATACGGCGAAGGAGATGCCGAAATTCAACTCCATCTCCATTTCCGGTTATCACATGCAGGAAGCGGGCGCGACGCTGGTGCAGGAGCTGGCCTTCACGCTCGCGGATGGCCGCGAATATGTGCGGGCGGCGCTGGCCAAGGGACTGAATGTCGATGATTTCGCCGGGCGCCTGTCGTTCTTTTTCGCCATCGGCATGAATTTCTTCATGGAGGCTGCCAAGCTGCGTGCCGCCCGCCTGCTGTGGTCGCGCATTATGGAGGAATTCAAGCCGCAAAAGGCGTCGTCGCTGATGCTGCGCACCCATTGCCAGACTTCCGGGGTGTCCTTGCAGGAGCAGGATCCCTATAACAACATCGTCCGCACCGCCTTCGAGGCCATGTCCTCCGTGCTTGGTGGTACGCAGTCGCTGCACACCAATTCCTTTGACGAGGCGATTGCCCTGCCGACGGAATTTTCCGCCCGCATCGCCCGTAATACCCAGCTTATCCTCCAGCATGAAACCGGCGTCACCAAGGTCGTCGACCCGCTGGCTGGCTCCTACTATGTCGAGAGCCTGACGGACGAACTGGCTCAAAAGGCCTGGGCGCTGATCGAGGAAGTCGAGGCGCTTGGCGGCATGACCAAGGCCGTGACGGAGGGTCTGCCGAAACGGCTGATCGAGGAGGCCGCGACACGCCGACAGGCAGCCGTGGACAAAGGGGAGGAGGTCATTGTCGGGGTCAATCGCTACCGGCTGGAGACCGAAGAGGATATTGATGTCCTCAATATCGACAACGCCGCTGTGCGTGCCGCGCAAATCCGCCGCATCGAAGATACGCGCCGCCGCCGCGACGGCAAGGATGTGACCGCCGCTTTGCAGGCGCTCTCGGAAGTGGCCCGCAGCGGCAAGGGCAATATTCTTCAAGCCGCTGTCGTGGCTTCCCGTGCCCGCGCCACTGTCGGCGAGATTTCCGACGCGCTGCGTGTGGCCTTCGGCGACCACGCCGCCGTGCCGGAGGTGGTGAGCGATATTTACGGCGAGGCCTACAAGGATGAACCGGAGCTTGCCACGCTCTCCGCCCGGCTTTCCGGTGTCGCGGAAAGGATCGGCAAGAAGCCGCGCATCATGGTCGCAAAGCTCGGGCAGGACGGGCATGATCGTGGCGCCAAGGTCATCGCTTCTGCCTTCGGCGATATCGGGTTTGATGTGCTGGCTGGACCGCTGTTCCAGACGCCAGCGGAGGCGGCCGATCTCGCCGTTGAGAACCAGGTGCATGTGGTCGGCATGTCATCGCTCGCTGCCGGTCACAAGACCCTAGCGCCGCAGCTGGTCGAGGCGCTGAAACAGAAGGGTGCGGAAGACATCATCGTCGTTGTCGGCGGCGTCATTCCGCGCCAGGATTATCAGTTCCTGCTCGATCACGGTGTCGCCGCTATCTTCGGCCCCGGCACCAATGTCATGGATGCGGCCAACAAGGTGCTCGACCTGCTCGAGGGCATCAGGCGAAATGCGTGAGGGGTTTGCAAGCATGTTCGGAAGATTGAACCACGTCGCCCTTGCCGTGCCTGATCTCGGTGCCGCCGTTTCGCGATACACGGCGCTTGGTGCACAGGTTTCCGAGCCGCAAGCGTTGCCGGAACATGGCGTGACGGTGGTGTTCATTCAGGCTGATAATACCAAGATCGAACTGCTTCACCCGCTCGGGGAAAATTCGCCGATTGCCGCTTTTCTCGAAAGAAATCCGGGCGGCGGCACGCATCATCTCTGCTTCGAGGTGCCGGATATTCTGGCAGCGCGTGATGATCTTGTCCAGAAAGGCATCCGTATTCTCGGCGATGGCGAACCGAAGACCGGCGCGCATGGCAATCCAGTCCTTTTCCTGCACCCGAAGGATATGGGCGGCGTGCTTTACGAGCTTGAGCAGGTTTCGCAGACACACGGCTGAAACATAAATCTCCTAGGAGGCTGACCCTGTGAGGTATCGCTCACGGGTGGTGTTTTCACTTGTGTCTGCGAAGTTCGTTTGTTTTCTTTTGACATTCGTTTTGTTTTCGTTTTTATGTGGTTGTCTTTCCATAAAGGGTGTTCCCTTGCATTGTCGCGGAGGCTTCATGTCCGGCGAAAACAACATTTTCGATCTCTTTGTCATCGGCGGCGGCATCAATGGCTGCGGCATTGCCCGCGATGCGGCGGGCAGGGGTTATTCCGTGGCGCTTGCCGAAAAGGGCGATTTCGCCTCTGGCACCTCGTCAGCGGCCACCAAGCTCATCCATGGCGGTCTGCGTTACCTCGAACATTACGAATTTCGCCTCGTGCGCGAAGCGCTGATGGAGCGGGAAATTCTGTGGGCCATGGCGCCGCATGTCATCTGGCCGATGCGTTTCGTCCTGCCCGTGCAAAAGGGCGGCGTTCGTCCTTCATGGATGGTCCGGCTTGGCCTGTTTCTTTATGACAATCTCGGCGGCCGCAAGCTGTTGCCATCGACGCGCACGCTCGATCTTTGCAAGGACCCGGCTGGCAAACCGCTGAAGCCTGTTTTCGCCAAGGCTTTCGAATATTCCGACGGCTGGGTGGATGATGCCCGTTTCGTGGTTCTCAATGCACGCGACGCGGCGGATCGTGGCGCGACGATCATGAACCGCACGCGGGTCGTTTCGGCGCGGCGCGAAGGTGGGCTGTGGCTCATCGAGACGTTGGACGAAAAAACCGGCCGGCCGGCCACGCACAGGGCCCGCATGCTGGTCAATGCCGCCGGCCCCTGGGTGGATGACGTGCTTTCCGGCGTCTTCGGCCGCAAGGATGTTCACAATGTCCGGCTCGTGCAGGGCAGCCACATCATCGTGCGTAAAAAATTTTCCGATCCGCGTGCCTATTTCTTCCAGAACCCCGATAACCGCATCATCTTTGCCATTCCCTATGAGCGGGATTTCACCCTGATCGGCACCACGGATCGCGACTACAAAGGCGATCCGGCCAAGGTGCGTATCTCCGAGGAAGAGATTTCCTATCTCTGCAATGCGGCGAGCGACTATTTCAGCGAGCCGGTGCGCCCGGACGATATCGTCTGGACCTATTCCGGCGTGCGGCCGCTCTTTGATGACGGCGCCTCGAAAGCGCAGGAAGCCACCCGCGATTACGTACTGAAGGTGGAAGAAGCCGAAGGCGAAGCGCCGCTCCTCAATATTTTCGGTGGCAAGCTCACCACCTATCGGCGGCTGGCGGAACATGCGCTGGAAAAGATCGGTGCGGCGATCGGTGAAAAGGGCGAGCCGTGGACGGCGGGCTCCCACCTGCCGGGCGGCGATTTCGGCGTGCAGCGATTTGACGCGCAGGTGAAGACGCTGCTCTCGCGTTATTCCTTCCTGGATGAACGCCATGCCGAGCGGCTCGTCAAAAACTACGGCACGAAGGCAGCGGACCTGCTCGGATCCGCCACTGATGTTTCCGGCCTCGGCCGGCATTTTGGCGGCACGCTTTACGAGTGCGAAGTGCGCTGGCTGGTGGAGAATGAATGGGCCTTTTCGGCCGAGGATATTCTCTGGCGCCGCACAAAACAGGGCCTGCGTTTGAGCAAGGACGAAGCGGCCGCGCTGGACGAATTCGTGGCCGAGCTGACGGGCGTCAGAGAAAATTCGAAAGCGATGGCGCAGCGAGCCTGAATACCCGTCGGCTGCCGTCTCAGCCCGCCGAATTCCGCACCGGTTTCTGAGCGCCTTCGGCGCTCAGGATATAATCGTCGGCGGCGGAAAGCGCGTGTTCCATGTGGCCTTCGAACACCAGTTCCGGTTCGTTGGGGGCGATGGCGATTTTTGGCATGCCGCCGAAACGGACAGCCTGCGATTGCGTCAGCCCGTCGCGTAGGCCACTTTCCAGTAGATCGAAATAACGTGTGCCGGGTCCGGTGATGAAAACCGGCATATGGCCGTGCAGGCTGAACAGGCGCGAAAGGCCGTTGCCCAGTGCAAGTCCGGCGGTGCGGAAGGCGAAACGTGCCATGCGCGCACCGGCGCGGGCTGAAGCGGCGATCTTGTCCACCTCGGCGATCGGTACGAATTTTGCGGGCTCCGCCTGTGGCGGGGCTTCGAAAGCCGAGCGCAGGATGGCATAAAAGCCTGAATAGGCCTCGATACAGCCTCTGGTGCCGCAGCGGCATAAAGCGCCGTCAGCGAGGTGCAGCATATGACCGAAATTGGGAGCGCTGACCTCGATTGCGCCGCCTCCGGAGCGGGCAACGCCGAGGCCGATGCTATGGCCGAGCGACAGGGTGACGAGCGATTCCGGCGCTGCCTCATCTTTCGCATGTTCCCGCATCCAGATAGCCTTGGCGGCAAGCAGGGTTTCGTTGTTCAGCGTCACGCGCTTGCGCTCATCCCCGGATATTAGCTGCTGGAAATCGATCCTTTCATCGCCGAGAACCGGCGACCAGAGAAGCGTCGCCGTCGCCGCATCCACCAGCCCCTTGCTGCTGATCGAGACCTGCAGGATGTGGTTTCGGTCAATGCGCGAGCGATCGGCAAGCCTCGAAAGGCCGGCGAGGATCGCGTTACCGAACCTGCCTTTCTCAGTCGTCATTCTCTGTTCGGTGAACCGGTCCACCAGCTTGCCGGCATAATCGACCAGCGAATATTGCACGCTGTCGGACGAGATGATGATGATGGCGACGTGGCAGAAGGCACCATCCGGCGCGAAGAGAATGCGCGGTCGTCCACGGCCTGCAGCGGCGATCTGTTCCTTGCGCAGAATGAGGCCGGTCCGCTCCAGATCGGTGGTGATGACGGAAACGGTGGCGGAGGCGAGCCCGGTGAAGGACGACATGTCCGTGTGGGACAGGCTGCCGTGGAGGCGCAGCGCCGCCATCACCGACAGGCTGTTTTTCTGGCGCACCAGTTCCGTGCTTGCAATGGCGGACATGGGCTGGGGCATGCTCCCTGAACGGCTTTTTTCCTGTCGTGTTTATCCCCTCTGATGGCGCATACCACGAAAAGGATCAAGGCACCCGGATGCTGCCCGAAGCCGTTGTTGACAGCATGGGGAATCTCTGACATTAATTTTCTCGACTGTCGAGAAAATTGTGAAATCACAGAGACCGACAGCTTTTTCCGGGCGTTTTCCCTGCATGGAGGTGCAGGCTTCGCCCTTACCGGGAGGACATCATGAATTCATTTGCCAAGCTTTTGGCGGGTACGGCCGTACTCGTTTCCCTGCACACTGCCGCCATTGCGGCTGATCTCGTCGTTGGCGTTTCCTGGTCGAATTTCCAGGAAGAACGCTGGAAGACGGATGAGGCGGCCATCAAGGCAGCACTCGACAAGGCCGGTGCGAAATACATCTCCGCCGATGCGCAATCGTCTGCCGCAAAGCAGCTGACCGACGTGGAATCGCTGATTTCCCAGGGCGCCAACGCGCTGATCATCCTGGCGCAGGACAGCGACGCGATTGGCCCGGCCGTTGAAAAGGCCGTTGCCGAGGGTATTCCGGTCGTCGGTTATGACCGTCTGATCGAAAACAAGAACGCCTTCTACATCACCTTCGACAACAAGGAAGTCGGTCGCCTTCAGGCCGCCGAAGTCTTCAAGGTCAAGCCGGAAGGCAACTACGTCTTCATCAAGGGTTCGTCTTCCGATCCGAATGCCGACTTCCTCTTCGCTGGGCAGCAGGAAGTGCTGAAGAAGGCAATCGACGCCGGCAAGATCAAGAATGTCGGCGAAGCCTATACCGATGGCTGGAAGCCGGAAAATGCCCAGAAGAACATGGAGCAGTTCCTGACCAAGAACAACAACAAGGTCGATGCGGTCGTCGCCTCGAACGATGGCACGGCCGGTGGCGCCATCGCCGCTCTTGCTGCGCAGGGCATGGCCGGTTCGGTTCCGGTCTCCGGCCAGGATGCGGACTTCGCCGCGCTCAACCGCGTTGCGCTCGGTACGCAGACTGTATCCGTCTGGAAAGACAGCCGCGAACTCGGCAAGGAAGCTGCCGGTATTGCGCTTGCGCTGGCCGGTGGCAAGAAGATGACGGAAATCAAGGGCGTCACCGCCTTTGACGGCGGTCCCAAGAAAGTGACGATGCAGTCGGTCTTCCTCAAGCCGATCGCCATCACCAAGGACAATCTCGGCACCGTCATCGATGCTGGCTGGATCAAGAAGGAAACGGCTTGCCAGGGTGTGAAGGCCGGATCCGTCAAGGCCTGCAACTGAGACCGGTAGGTTGATGTTTGGGCGCCGCGTCACGATCAGGTGGCGCGGCGCTTTTCAGATGTAAGGAGGACCGGCAGTCCATGGCCGACATGACACAATCCAATTCCACAGCGTCCCCCAAGACGGAAAAGACGGGCTCGATTTCGCGTTTCATCAGCGCCACGGAGCTTGATACCCGGCTGCTCGGCATGGTCGGCGCGCTTCTTCTGATCTGGATCGGATTTCATATCCTGTCCGGCGGCCTGTTCCTGACGCCGCGAAACCTCTGGAACCTCTCGGTACAGACCGCTTCCGTGGCTGTGATGGCGACCGGCATGGTACTCGTCATCGTCACCCGCAACATCGATCTGTCGGTCGGGTCGATCCTCGGCTTTTCCGGCATGATCATGGGTGTCATGCAGGCGGAAATCCTGCCGCAGCTCCTCGGTTTCGAACATTGGGCGACATGGATCGTCACGCTGCTGGTCGGCATTCTCGTCGGCGGTGCCATCGGCATGTTGCAGGGCTCGATCATCGCATTCCTCAATGTACCGTCCTTCATCGTCACGCTTGGTGGCCTGCTTGTCTGGCGCGGCGGCACCTGGTTCGTCACCAGCGGCCGCACCGTGGCGCCGATGGATTCCACCTTCCGCCTGATGGGTGGTGGCACCAGCGGCTCGATCGGCGCGACATGGAGCTGGATCGCTGCCGTCATCGCCTGTGTCGCCATCGTTGCGGCAATCCTCAATTCCCGCCATCAGCGCCGCCGCTTCGGTTTCCCGCTGCGGCCGGTCTGGGCGGAATATTTCCTGGTGGCACTCGGCTGCTTCGTCGTCATCGGTTTCGTGGCTGTCGTCAACAGCTACCCTTGGCCGATCAACATCGCCCGCAACTATGCCGATGCTAATGGTATCGCCTGGCCGGATGGCGGTCTGTTCATTCCGCACGGCATTGCCATTCCGGTGCTGATGGCGCTCGCCGTCGGTGCCGTCATGACCTTCATTGCGACGAGGCTGCGCTTTGGCCGCTATGTCTTCGCCATCGGCGGTAACCCGGAAGCGGCGGAATTGGCCGGCATCAAGACCCGCTGGGTCACGGTGAAGATTTTCACGCTGATGGGCGTTCTGTGTGCCATCGCTGCGGCAATTTCCACGGCCCGCCTCAACGCGGCCACCAATGCCCAGGGTGAACTCGACGAACTTTATACGATCGCGGCCGCGGTCATCGGCGGCACCTCGCTTGCCGGCGGTGTCGGCACCATAGCGGGCGCGATGCTCGGCGCGCTCGTCATGCAATCGCTGCAGTCCGGCATGGTGCTGGTGGGCATCGATACGCCTTTCCAGCGCATCGTCGTCGGTGTGGTCCTGGTCGTCGCCGTCTGGCTCGACACCATCTATCGCGCCCGCGCCAAGTAAGAACCGAGGAGAACCCCAATGACGGAACAAGTCACGCCCCTCGTGGAAATGCGCAATATTTCCATTTCCTTCGGCGGTATCCATGCGGTGGAAAACGCCTCAGTCGATCTTTTCCCCGGCGAGGTGGTCGCCCTTCTTGGCCACAACGGCGCAGGCAAATCGACGCTCATCAAGATATTGTCCGGCGCATATAGGCGCGATGGTGGCGAAATCCTCATCAATGGCGAGGATGCGGATATCCGCAATCCCCGCGACGCCAAGAAATACGGCATCGAAACCATCTACCAGACGCTGGCAGTGGCCGATAATGTCGATGCGGCGGCCAATCTTTATCTCGGCCGCGAGCTGAAGACGAAATGGGGCACGCTAGACGATGTCGCCATGGAAGCCTCGGCCCGCGAAGTGATGGGACGCCTCAACCCCAATTTCCGGCGGTTCAAGGAGCCGGTGAAGGCGCTCTCGGGTGGTCAGCGTCAGTCTGTCGCCATTGCCCGCGCCATTCTGTTCGATGCCCGCATCCTCATCATGGACGAACCGACGGCAGCACTCGGACCGCAGGAAACGGCGCAGGTGGGCGACCTCGTCAAGGAGCTGAAACGGCAGGGCATCGGCATCTTCCTCATCAGCCACGATATCCATGACGTCTTCGATCTGGCTGACCGGGTTTTCGTCATGAAAAACGGCAAGGTGGTCGGTCATGCGCGGACCGAGGATGTCACCAAGGACGAGGTTCTCGGCATGATCATTCTGGGCAAGGTGCCATCAGGCGCGGTGGCGGGGCCGGGCGCGGTCGTCTCCTGACGACTGGATTTGGCAGTCTTTACGTCCGATATAAATCGAGGCCCGGTAAAACCGGGCCTCGACAAACGCTAGGAACAAAAGTTCTTGGGTTGATTATAAAATATGTGCGTCCGGTGTGTTTCAGCCCAGCCGGAACCGCAGACGAAAAATGTCTGCGGCTCTGCGCAATTGCAGACGCGGTCTCTTTAATTTGGTTGTTTAATGTAGTTCGGCGTGTGCGAAACCGCTGCCGTTCATCTCTGCGCCTGCCTGTGGCAAGCCATGCTGATTGATGTCCTGGGCCAGCGACAACAATGCCATTTCCAGGAAATAGGTCGACATGCCGAGTTCCAGAGATTTGGAGCGCTGGCAGAGATAGGACACCATCCGCCCGAGCGCCAGAATCTCGTCCGCATTGTCCTGTTCAACTATTGCTGTGGTAGACGCCACCATGATTCCCTCTCGACAGTCGACAGTATGAAACGCGTTGATCCCGCGTTGTTCATTTTCGACCATATCGAGCGTCACGCGAGCGTCACACCTGCGTCAATCGTCGCTTTTGTCCGTCGGCGCGGCGACATTTTCAGCCGTTTCGCTCGCTGCTAGCGACGTCACGAGGGCAACGATGCTTCTGCGAACGGCCGTGCTCTTGATCCGCGAAAAGGCCTGATTGAGCGAAAACCCTTCATTCGAGGCCACGAAGGTCTGCATGGCATTGATCGTGCCAAGCGCCGGGTTGGCGGCTCCGCCATCGGGCGTGGCATTGGCGAACAGAGAGCTGACCTCGACGCCAAGGATCGACGCAATGGCCTGCAGACGGGACGCGCCGACGCGGTTGGCGCCCTTTTCATACTTCTGGACCTGCTGGAAGGTGATGCCCAATCGCCCGGCCAGCGCGCTCTGGCTCATACCGAGCGACTTGCGGCGCATTCTGATCTGTGTGCCCACATGGACATCAATAGGGCTGGGTAGTTTGGCTTGCATTACAAATTCCTCCTGTGTGAGGTTCTTAAATTCGATGATCGTCAATTAATATTGTTGAAGGTATATATTCAATACAATTTCCACGGGTATTGTGAAGCTTTATTGACGAAACGGCATGGTTTTCCATTCATAATCTTGTGTCCTGATCACGATCTATAGTCTTTATTGCGCAGCGCAACGCGCCGTTGCGGCTCGAAAGGTGGCTCCATCCGGCCACGCCGATTGGCTGAAAGCCCAGCCCGTCCCAGATTTTCCGATTCACCGCGTCAAACTCCTCAAGCGTTTCAGTATCGCCGAAATGCGGAATCCAGACGAATGGCCGTTTCTGACCGGACCGTGTGACATTTTCAAGAACGACATTGTTGTAAAGTCTGGGCAGGCATTTATTGGTGTCGATAGTAGGCACAACCGGAATGGGGTTGCGCTCAATCGCAAAACCCTGCCGTGCAAGCGAGAGGGCCGAAGCGTCCAGTTTCCGTTTCAGCTCGGTTGCGGCGCGGAGATTACATCCGCCCTGCGCGACAGGATCGGCGATGAGCAGGAGCGGACGGCCATTGCGTTCGAGACCGGTGACGGAAACGAACTGATCGACGTGGAAACCGCATTGGTGCATCTTTCCCTCGATTAGTGTCGGGTCGATTTGTACGGCCAAAAGATCGAAGGGGATATTACCGAGGTCTTGCGGCCGGTATCCGAAACTGTGCACGCTTCTGCCGTCGAGCGCCTCAATTTTCCGCCGCCGATGTGCGGTGGCGGCCACCTGCCGTCCGAACCCGCTGTCATCAACGAGGCCGGCATGGCCTACCAGCCGAAAGTCCGGGCCGACAAGCTGGTTGCCGCCCTCCAGTGTTATGTCCGAATGCGTGACTGCTACTCCGAGATGCTCGGCCAGACCAGGGCCGATACTATTCTCCGTCACCAGGACAAGTTCCGGTGCCGCTCCTCGTCCGCGATCGCTTGCCCGCACATGGAACATGTCCTGTATCCACGGATGCGGGATGTTGCCGTTTCCAGAAAGGGGCACAAGTTCGCAGATGCAGCGGATTGGCAGGCTGGCAAGCCAATTTCGTGCCGGTGCAAGAGTGATGTTGTCGATGACTATAACGGCGATGATATCGGAGGGCAGGGCTGAGAGCAGGTTTCCGATTGGGGTGAGCGGTGAAACGGGGTCGTCTACTCCGCTTTTAGCAAAAAAAGCAGCCGGCAACGCCAGCGCGACCGTGCGGATCAAACCGCCGCAATCGGGCACCAGCGGCAGGGGATTGGCGGCGGTCAAGACGCTTCGTCTCCCGCCACCTGTCGCGCAGCCAATTGCTGGAAAAACAGGGTATTCTGCAGTTTCCATGCTGGCGGCGGCGGGGATGGCAGTGGCTCCTCCTTAAGCACCGTCACAAGTCTCGCTGCATCGTTGCGTTTCGCGGATATCGCACGGGCGGCGAGCAGATTTGCCGTTGCGGAGCCGAGACCCGCTTCAGTGGTGATGGCGCGCCAGGTCCTGCAGGTAAAATGCAGGGTGCGGGCGGCAGAGGCCAGCGCGTCGTGTTCCTCGGGGGTGATCGCGTCACAGCAGGCGGCGAGCGTGGCTTCGGCATCGACCAGAGCGATCGTCAGCGGGCGGTAGCCGAGTTCAGCGGGTGCGTGGCTCACCGCCACGTCAGCATCGGAAACACGGTGCCCGTCGCGATAGGCTTCGAATATGTCGCCAATGCCGATCATGCCGAAGGCAGCACATTCCGCCGCCCTCAGGGCCCCCATGCTGGCGGCGCCAAAAACGGTGACACCGCTCGACAGCGCAAACAGGATTTCCTTGTGCCACACCGCCGCGCAATCGCCGTAGAGACCGTCGATCAGCCCGATTGCCCGCGCACCTTGCCGCACCGCTTCGAAAATATCACCGCAGGCTGCCGGTCCGCGACGCTCGAGGCCGGAGAGATGTTCATCTGCAATGCCTTGGATAGACGGGCCTGCAAAAACCACCGGCTTCATCAGAGACCTCCGAGATTTAACAGGTGATCGAGCGTGCGCGGCGAGATGTGTTGCAGGCCGCCGCCGGCCGGGGCGAGGCCGCTTGCCAGAACCCTGACGACATGCAGGCCGGAGACCTCCGTTTCCAGCGGAAAGACATGGATATCCTCGATCCCGCTGATGAAGAGGTGCTCCGCCAGCCGGCGCCATGGCGGTAGGGAGACATCGCCTTCTGGAAAATTGAGATCGGCTGGCATCCGCCGGAGCGGTCGCGCGCCTGATGTCGTCGTGTCTGACATCGACAGGTCGCGCTGGTAGCGTAGCGGGGAGAGATCGTCCCTTGCGCCGCTGATATCGGTCAGCCGCGACTGGATCGCCTCCAGCAGCGCGGCCATGGCGGCGGCATGGGCACTCGGGCGGCAGGCCGCACCGGCGGCGCTGCGGGTGGCCGGCCCGTCCTCAGCCTGAAGCGAGCGGGGCAAGCTCGCCATTACCACCGGCACGCCAAGCGCATTCGTCAGATCGAAGAAGGAGGGCGGCAGGCCGATATCAGAAAGATGTCGGACGAGATCGTCCAGGGACGGGTCCATTCCTGCCGAAAGGAGAAACGGTTGTGGTGCGATAGCGCGCGTTTCGAACGTATCGACGAGAAAGCTGGCGTCGTTTTCGATGAGTTCGAGCAGGGCATGGTAAACCGCATGGTCATGGTCGAACCCGGCCGCGAGCCCTTGCGAGCTCATGCGGAAGGCCCGCCGGTCCCATGGGAAGTCCACACGGAAATCCATGCCGATGAGTTCATAAGGGGCAAAGACCTCCTGCTGCCGGCGAATGGAAATTCCTTTCACCCAGGCGCGTTCCTTGCGCGGATCGAGAGCGTCCGGATCGACCCGGCCGACCGTTTCGAAGGGTATGAGGGGAACGCTTTTGTTCCGCATCTCCTCGATGGAGCCGAAAGCGGTAACGTGTCTGCGGGTTTCTTCGGCAACTGCGCCTTCGGTCGCCTCCATGATCGCCGATAGCCGAGCCTGTTCGGCTAAAAGTCCCTTGCCCTGCGAGACGGAGAGGCCCCGCGAATTGGGCCGGGCCGCAAACCAGACGGGGATGCCGATAATATCGAGGCCGGTCACATCGCCGACGCGGGTGACCCCGAACCGCCGAAGCAGTCCGGGATCGAAGAATGAAGCGTCTGCATGCCCTGAAGCCGCGGTCGCTGACATGGGAGTATCGGCGCCAGTCAAGGCAAGAGGGCCGTCATCAGCGCGTCGTGTTGCTGTCGTCGGCAAGGATGGCGTCGAACAGCTCGCCGGTGACGGAACCCGCCGGGCCAACAGCCTTCAGGGCCGCTTCGATCGGTGCCTGCACCATGCGGTTGAAGTCCCAGCCGGCATCGACCACTTCGCCGATGAAGGCGAAATCGGCTTCGGAAACCACGGCGCCACCGGCGACGAGGGCTTCGATGCCCTGAATCTGCACCTGATCCAGTTCCGTTTCCGGCGCGCCGTCCTGACGAACGAGCATGGACTTTGCGGCGGCCGCCACGCGGGCATAGCCATCCACGCCCGGATGGCTGGCTTCATAAGCGGCAATCGTCTCATGCGATACGGATGCAACCCGAAGCGGCGCCGTGCGAATGAAAAGAACGCCAAAACCCTTTTTTCCAACAATGAAGAAATGCGAGGACATAATATCTCCTATTTGATCCCGGCTAATCGAAGTGCGTTATAGAATAGTTCATTCGCTATCGGGTCTCGGTCCGGAGACAGGCTACTGATCTCCCTTGCGGTCATGCCCGGATAGTTTTCCTGAAGCCTGCCGCCACTTTCGCGGGCGGCGGCCAAATCGCCATGCAGCGCGTGGCTTGCGGTCAGAACGCGCAGCGCCGGTTCGTCATTTTCCATCCGCCCGCACAGTTCCACCGCCGTGCCGTAATCCTGACGTTTGAAGGCGATGCTGGCGCCGGCCCACCAATAGATATCAGGGGCCAGCGGGTTGAGGTCGATGGCCTGCTGAAACTTGTCCCAGGCGATTTCCGCCTCGCCAAAATGCGCAAGCGCATCGGCATGCTGGAGCAGCAAATCGGCGGAGTTGGGCGCGAGCGCCTCCGCCTCGAAGAATTTTTCGGCGGATATGTCGAAATCCCGCTGATAGAGCGCCACGACGGCGCACATCCAGTGCCCGACGCCAAGTGCGGGATCGATCTCGACGGAGGCATCGGCCTCCGCCTTGGCGCGATGCAGCAGGTGGGGGTCATTGCCGCCCAGCATCAGCCATTCCAGCTGCAGGCTCTGCGCCACCCGGGCGCGGGCGACCGCCAGGCTGTGGTCGAGATCGACCGCCTTGCGGAACATCGAGCGGGCTCTCCTGAGAAGCGGCAGGTCGCATTTGCCGCGCAGAAGCTGTTGTCCCTCCAGCAATTGCCGGTAGGCTTCGCCGCTGTGGTTGCGGTCAGGCTCCACCTGCAGCCGCTCGATTTCACGGGCAAGTGCCGCCGCCACCTGTTTGGAGAGCAGCCGGAAGGCGGCATGGATATGCCGCTCGGTCAGGACTGCCTCCAGCGACCAGACGATTTCGCCACTCGCATCCTCGATCAGCGCAACGGACATGCGCGCGTCGTCGAAGACGGTGGAGATGATGCGGTAATCCGCCCGCAGCATGGCGTAGCTGTCGTCCACCCGGTCATGGGCCAGCGCAAAAGTGCTGTGCGGCGAAAGCACGGTGAAGGTGCGGTATCGGACGAGGCTGTTGGCGACATCCTCAACAAAGGCATGCATGACCGTTGGGACCGGCTGCCCGTCGACCCGGGCCGGGCGAACGAATGCGACACGCGGTTTTGCCAATGCTTTTCGGCGGCTGCCTTCTTCGGGCTCCGCCGGGCCCGTTATCGTCGCGGCGAGGCTCTGTATCCGCCGTTTCAGGGCCACGGTTTCCGCTTCAGGCGAGCGGTCCTCCTGGCGAAGCTGTTCCAGCAGGAGCTGATACATGCCTTCGCAGGCGCTGATATTGCCCACGCGTGCATAGGCTGCCATGGCGGCGCGGTAGGTTTCCTCGCGCTCCGGTTCGATCTTGCAGGCGCATTCGGCCAGCCTGGCGATGTCGTTGGAACTCGCCCGCCCAAACCGCGTCAATTCCTCGAGAAGCTGGGTATAGCTCGAAAAGAACAGATCCTTGAGGCGTCGGCGCTCCGAAAGCAGCCAGAGGTAGAGATGATCCTGCCCGGCCTCCAGCCCCTCTAGCAGATCGCCGCCGAATTCAAGCAGGGCATTGAGCCGCCGCATCGGGTCTTCGGCTCTTGCACCGGCCAGGAAAATGGCAAGATCGGTGCGCTGCGCCAGTGCTCCGGCCTTCAGATCGTTCCCTTCTGTCAGAAGGATGGCATCATCCTCATAGGGAAGTTTCTGCAGGCGCAGGATGAGCTGCCGTAAATTGCCAAGCGCCCGTTTCTGCTCGACATTTTCCCATAACAACGACGCGGCGTACTGGCGGGAAAGCGACTGGTTCGGCGCAAGGATGAGGGCAGCGGTGAGGGCAAAGCCCTTGGACGGAAAAAATGCGTCCCGCACCGCTTCACAGCGCGGGGTGCCAAATAGCCGGATCGGTATCAGTTCAGCGTTCCCAGCCACGTTCATCCCCTCATGAAACATCATCTAACAATGTGCTCGGGAAATTGAAAGTCATCATAGCGTTCCATTTGACGCTGGTGTGACGCGGCCTGCCTATTGTCGGAAACAGAAGAATGAATGACGGGCGGAAAACAGCGGATATGCGGCGGGCAGGCATCGGGAATTTTAGACAGTGATCGCGTTTAACGGAAGCTACATGGCGTTCGAGCCGCGTATCGAACCTTACCAGCGTGCCGATGATGTCGGTTATGCGGTCAGCGAATTCATGTGGTTCAAGGGCCGGCCTTTTTATCCGGTTTCGGCGCTTGTTCATGCGAAGGTCGCCCATGCCAGGCTGTCGGTGGAAAAAGGCGACGAGGAAGACGAGGATAATCTCGATATTCTCTTTCGCATGCCGATGGTGGCAGGCGGGCATTTTTTCGAGATCGTGCTGCGGTCGAATGAAGGGACGTCTTACGGCGGCTGGGTGTGGGGAGAAGAGCTGGAAATCCTGAATGAATTCGTCAACGGCTACCGCGTTCTGGCGGGGAAGTTCGATGACAGGCTCATCCGGTTTGAATATTCCAGGCGATTTCACCGTTATCGGACGATTGAGCCGCTGCCGGTGGAAAAGTCCGTGTTCCTGATCCAGCGCGAGACAAAACCTTACGCAGGTGGGCGGGGTCTGCCGGGAAACCCGGCTCCCTAATCGTGGGGACGCTTTGCCTCAAGAGGGCGCAAGGCGTGGAGAAAGAGGGGCGATTGACGCGGCGGGGGTCGTGCATATCGCAGCATGCCCGGTAAAGCGCGGCTTTACCTGATGTCACCGGAATATTTTTATTTTTATTGTGTGGAACATTATGATGCCCAATAGAGGTAATGTGCGTAACAGGGGGATATCACCGCAACTTGTGACGGTGGGCTGTGCTTCCGGCGACAGTGCGCTTTCCGATGCGGAAAGGGCTGATAACGCGCCGCGTCCGCTTCTGCGCAGCGAAAGGCTTTACGTTGTCGGTGAGCAGATCTCCCCGACACCATCGCCATCTTTCGTCCAGGATGATCTGGCTGCGGCGTGCGCACCGGCTAGGGCCGAGATTCGCAATAGGGTTGTCGATACCGATATCAGGATCGCAAAATGGGCGTGGGCGATATTGGCCATCGCACATTGCTGGCTGATCTATTTCATGGTCAATAATCTCGGTTGATATCTCTCGCCCGAAGACCGCTGTCTTCGGTCCGCTGATCGCTCAGACAATCGCCACCGCACGTCGCGGGCACCCGGCGACCCCAGATTTACAGAGTTCGCTACCATAGGGCGCCATCTGCTGAACCGGGTGCGAGTTTCAGCCTTTACCAACGGCCCTTGCACGCTCTTTCCTCATGACGACGAGTGTCTATCCAGGGACCTTGGCTTTCCGCTCATCACGCCCGGAAATGTCATAAAGCTGTAAATGAAGAAACTTAATTGAATGATCGGTTTCAACACAAACCGATCACCATGTTACCGTCGCTTTCCACCGAGCGGCGGCGACCGTGGACTTTTCTGACGACATCGCGTCGGTCGGCATAGACGACGTCAAAATCGACCGACCGGACCTGTTTTCATGCGGCACGACGTTGCGGTGTCGCACGGCCCCGTATGACCTTTTTAGCTCTGGAGATGACGACGTGAGCAATCTTATAGGTACCGGCTTTAATGCCGGCTCGGACGATGGCGAACTGGCCACACTCGAAAGCGATCTGCGCGCGCTTGCCGATATCGGCTGCGACACCGTCGAGATTGCGGTGACAAGCCTGGACCTGATCGCCGGCGGCCGCATCATCGAGGAACGCGCCGGGCGTTTCGTGGCGCTCGCAAAGCAGTTCGGCTTCCGCTACACCGTGCATGGTCTGGTATCGTCCAATTTCATGGATCCGGTGACCTGCCGTTACCAGATTGACGCCGCCAAGGCGCTCGCCGTTCTCTGCGATCGTATCGGCGCGGGTATCCTCGTTCAGCATAGCGGCGCGCTGCGTGCCGATCAGATTGCCGAACGGGCCGATGCCGACGCCCGCGAGCGGGAAGCGCTTTTCGAACTGGCGGAATTCTGCAAGCCCTATGGCGTGCGTATCGCGCTTGAAAACATCTTCTCCACCGAGCCCGGCCAATATCGCCAGACGCCCACCGAGGTGGCTGCGACGGTGAAGGCTCTCGGTCACGACAATGTCGTGGCGCTGATCGATTTCAGCCATGCCTATCTCGAATCCACCTATCGTGGCCTCGACTTCCGCGCCGAGCTTCGCGCCATGGCGCCGGTTGCCGGTCACCTGCATGTGCACGATTCCTTCGGCCGCCCTCAGGGCTTTTATGAGCCCTACTTCCCGCAGGAGAGCACGGCGTTGGGCATCGGCGACCTGCATATGCCGCTCGGCTGGGGCGATATCGACTGGCAGGACATCTTCTCGGAGCTCACCTTCCTGCCGGATACCGTGCTGATGATGGAAATCGGCCGCCGTTACCGTGCAGAGCAGCCGGCAAGCCTCGAAACGGCGCGGCATCTGATGTCGCTGAATGCCGCACGCACCCAGCTGGCGGCTGAATGATGCGCCTCAACAAGGCCTAGTCGCGACGGACTGATATGTGAAACACCGGCAGTCAAACACGATTGCCGGTGTTTTAAGTCATGCCGCCCAGTCGGAGAGCGAATAGGCCCTGATGTAATCGATCATCATCTGTGAGCCGTCGCCGAAATCGCTGGCCGATGGTGTTCCCGCCATTCCGCCAACGGCAAGGTTGACGACCATATACATGGGGTCATGCATATCGTCAGGCGTGTCCGTCTGGGCAACGGCGACGTCGTCGAAATACCAGGTGATGTGTTCGGCATCCCACAAGACGCCGTAAGTGTGAAACCCCTCCGTGCTCGGCACGCTGACATTGTTTATGACCGATGTCTGCTCGCCGGTGGCATTGGAATGGGTGGACATGATGAGCGTGTTGGGATTCTGACCGCGCATTTCGATGACATCGAGTTCCGGCGGCCAGGAGCCGTTTTCCGGCAGCAGCCAGAAGGCCGGCCATGCGCCCCGGTCGGTCGGCATATCCGCCCGGATTTCAAAATAACCATAGGTCTGGCTGAAGGAGGAATAGGTGTTCAGCATGCCGGACGTATAGTCGTAACCCTCGACTTCATCGGCGATCGACTGCGTGGTTTCCGCGGCGGTGATGGTCAGGACGCCGTTTTGAACGCTGAACGGATTGACCTCCGTCGTGCCGGCATAAGCAGGGTTGACGTACCATTGCGCCTCGCCATTGGTCGTCAGCGAGCTTCCCTTTTCCGGCGCCCACCAATATTTGGCATCCCAGATACCTTGACCGCCACTGCGCAGCGACAGCGCGTCGAATTCATCGGCAAAGGTCTGGGTAAAGGACGATCTGTCGAGGCTGAGTTCGAACTGGTCGGCCCGAAGATCGTCCACGGTCGTTCCTGCAAGAACGACGGCTTCGCCATTCGAAAAATTGAGCCAGAGGTCGTTGCCCTGCTGTGTGGCATTGCCGACAAGCTGATCGAAAGACGTGATGCCGTAGCCATTGAGGCGGATCGTGTCATTGGCGCTGAAATCCATGATGAGATCCGTGCCGTTGCCGCTGGTGAAAACGAAGGTGTCTGCACCGCCGCCGCCGATCAGCACGTCGTTGCCAGCCCCGCCGTCGATCGTCTGGCTGCCCGATCCGCCGGTGATGATATTGTCGAGCGAATTGCCGAAGGCATAACGCCCGTCGCCCGTTACCCGCAGGTTTTCGAAATTCTCGGGCAGGGTATAGCTCATCCAGGTATCGATGGTATCGATGCCTTCGCCGGCATTTTCGACGGCGCGATTGATGCTGGAATAGAGATAATAAATATCGTCACCCGTGCCGCCCGCCATCGTTACGTTGACGGAACTGTCGCCCCACATGGAATCATTGCCGGCCGTGCCGCCGAGCAGGGGGCCGGAACCCGTGGCGGAGAAAAATCCGGTGGAACTGCCGCTGTAATAGAGTGTGTCTCCAAGCGCATTCACTACTGTGCGGGCCATGAACCGTCTCCTGTCCGTTCGCGTTGGTGTCCTCACTCCTCCCTGCTGCACACCCTAACAGGGCAAAAAGTCTCTCGTTAGGCCGAATTATGAGGGGTATGTTTCCTTTTGGTTGCATCGCGCAGCTGAACGGCCGCGTTGTCATCAGCCGGTTCCGCCTGCTACATGTCCGTTTTTGAACTAGCGCGGCGTGGTCTTGCCGTGCCCCCGTGGGCGATGGCAAGATTGGATCGGATTGAAGATGCCGAGCGTGGCATCTCGGCAGTGGAGTGTCAGGATTGAGCGTAGCCTTCACCAAGGAAGACAGTGCGGAAACCGCAGCCGAAACCGTTCTGCCGGATCGGGTGATTTCGCCTCATCTCAATCTGGTGACGCAGGCCGGGCTGAAGGCGCTGGAACAGCAGTTGCAGCTGGCGCGGCAAGCTTGCGAGGCGGCCAATGCCATCGAAGACATCAATGAAAGACGGCGCCTCTCGGCCAGTCCCCTGCGGGATATGCGATATTTTGCGGAGCGGGTGCGCACGGCACAACTGATGCCTGATCCGCAGGCGGATGGCGTCGTCGCCTTCGGCAGCCTGGTGACCTTCAGTCGTGATGACGGTCGAACGCAACGGTTCCGGATCGTCGGTGAGGATGAGGCTGATCCTGCAGCGGGGACGATGTCCTATGTCTCCCCAGTTGCAAGGGTACTGATGGGAAAAACGGCCGGTGATCTGGTCAGCCTGGCCGGCAGGGAGATCGAAATTATCGACGTCGCCTGACGCCTGTGCCGGAACGGACATAGGAGGCCCTCAACCTGGGAGCCTCTTTATCGCTATCTGCTGTCAGACAATAACGGGCTCAGACCCGGATTGCCCATGACGCGTGCTTCTTCTCGGTGGTGCGCGTCATCCGCCGTCCCCAGCATCCGCATCATCGTGTTTTTCAGGAAAAGCCTGAAGTCCAGATCTATGGCGGCGTAGGCGAGGGCGAGCCCCACATGAGCCATGAAGACGGGATTGAAATTCAGCTCTTCGAACTGATATCCGATAATGATCCCGATTGCCGAATAGACAAAAAAGCCGACCTTGCGTTTCCGGAAAATTGCATAAAACAGCGCAAAGGCGCTCATCACGCAAAATCCCAGGCCGGAAGCGTAAGCGGTGGCCATGAAGCCGTTATGGGGCGTACCGATTTTCGCGATACGGGCGAGCTCTTCATATCGCGCGGTAAATCCTATGCCCAGAGGATGCTGGAACATGACCTGGAAACCGCCGGTGATCGTCTCCCACCGCTCATGCAGGTTATTGCTGCTATTGCTGTCCTCGAGAAATCGTTTTGAAAAAACCTCTCCCGCAAAATCGAAAGCGCCGAGCGGCAGAATGGCGGCGATGACGAGGGCACATAAAGCAAAGCCGAAATAGGTGCTGAGCAGCATCTTGATCGAAAAATTCCGGACGTAGAAATAAAGTCCGATGGCGAGAACGGCAAACACGCCAGAACGGTTGAGCGTGAGCGTGAAGCTCGCCAGATATATGAGCAGAAACACGGCAAACAGCGTAGGTCGCCTTTGCCGTTCGGCGACATATGCGGCCGCGGCTCCGGCCAGCGCGAAGACTGGTCCCGCCGTGTTGCCCACGGGCCAGATGCCGCCTGCCTTTTCGACGCGTAAAAGCAGCGGGGTTATTTCACCTTTTGCCGCCAGCTCCAAGACGCCTGCCTCATCGAACATGAAGGATAATCCGACTGATGCGAGCTGATCATGGATGACTGTGTCGAGGAAAAGCAGAGCCGTCACCGCTATGAAGCCGGCAAATATGCCCCAGCAGAACAGTTCAAGGAGGTTTTCCTTGAACAGCATATAGGCAAAGAACAGAAAATAGACCGCATAAAAATAGGTCATCGCCGTCGTATAAAATTCGCCGTCACCACGCGCGTCGGCGAAGAGGGCAGTGAGGACGAAAAAAACAGTAAGCGGCAGCAGATAGAACAGGACGATGGAAGGCGTCAGGCAGCGAATGTAGGGCAGCGCAATGACAGGCAGGGTCATCAGCACCAGCATGTCAGTAATGTTGAGGAAACGCAGGCCAATATTGCTGGTCAGCACATTACATTGAATGAAGAAGCCGATGGAGAAAACGAATACTGCGAGAAAGATAGCGGGAATATTGAATGTCTTTGAGGGATAAAGCGGCATTGCCAAAACGAAACCTGGTAGAGCAGGACGGTTTGACGCCGCAAGATTGGCTTGTCGTTTCATTCGCTGCCTTCATCTCTTATGGGCGGTTGTAATCGGTCTCGTAAGGAGAGCGCTACCGCGCGGCAATAAATATAATATGGCGACCATTAGTGGGCTTGATGACGTCGTCACGCAAGATATTTTATCTCAGACCGCCTCTCGGCAAGTCTCCTTCCACGGCAATGACCCGTTGAATGTGAACGGGTTCATTTGAGGCGGGAACACTGGTGCCGAACGCCGGAAGGATCCTCATGTAGAAATTATATCCGGACGGGCTGATATCGGCGTCGACGGCTATTCCGTTGGCGGTGGCCCACATCCAGCCGCTGTTGCCGAACATGTTTGCGCCCCCGAATTGCAGGGCGGAGCATGAGATCGTTCTGGTTGCGCCGCCACTTTTGACGACCAAAGTCATGTAGGGGAGACGTTGTTTTTCGTTGTTTTTGTAAAGCACGGCAAAAGAAATCGTCCTGCCGATCATCGCTGCAGCCTCCGAATTGCGGAAGTAGCGCGTGATTCCGGCCGTTTGGTTGCCATTTGCGTAGAGGGCAAGGCTGCTGGCGAACGATGAGGAAAAGATGACCTCTGTGGTTTTGATGGCGGAGCCCGGCGCGGTCAGGCCCCAACCCGTGGGAATGGAGCCCGACCAGTCGGTGAAATCGCCATTGCCGATGAGATTGGCGGCAGCAAGTTTTGGCCAAGAAGGCGTCTGAAAATTGCTGTCGAGTGCCGAAGCCAGATAGGCCTCGAAGAGGGTTCGGGCAACAAGCCGGGATCCTGTATCGTTTGGATGGATATTGTCCTTGTAAAGAGCGGTGTCCTTTCCCTTCGCCAGAAATGTGGCGTGCGTATCCACCAGCGTGAGGTTCGGGTGTGCTCGGGCCAGCTCGAGGGTTGCCTGATAGACCTTGTCGTAACCCGTCCCGTCCCGCCAGGGGTTCTGCGTGGTGATGAGCTGTGGCGTGGCTGGCCATTGCCATTCGGTCATGCCCAGAGGACCGAGCAGACTGGCCCGCCCTGAACTAAGGATGCCACCCGGCATTTCGAAGGTCTGCATATTATGGCCATGATGCATGATACACAGATCGGGCCGGGGAATTTTCAGCGCCGCGGCGCGCTGCTCTGCCAGCATATACCCCGCCATGCCACCCGGCAGCGTTGCGAGATAGAGTGTGAGCGTTGCTCCCTTGCCGGTGCGCAGGGTCACGGGATCCGCATAGGCCTTCGGCCCGGTGGCGGCGCTCGTCTCCCATTCCGCCCAGCGGTATAGTATCACCTTCGCATCGTGCAGATCGCCGAGCATCATGGCAAATTGCTGAAACGGTCCAGCTTCGGCGTGGGCGGTGCTGTCGCCGTTCACAAAGATCGTGGCATTCCGGCCGGCCGTCAGCAGGGCGCGCAAGGGGGAAAGTACGGATACCGAGAGGCTGGTGACGCCGAGTTTCTGCGGGCGGATACCGAGCGTTACACCGATCATGCCGCCACCTCTTCCGTTCTCGCCATATATATGCATAAGTTGTCTTTGCACGGTGTCATCGTTCGTTCTCCTGGTCTGGCCTCAGGATAATCCGGTCTCGAAGGGCGGGGAAAAAGATACGGGCAGCAAGACCGCGAGCAGTGAAAAAACTGATCGCAACAAAGTGTTTTTGGGTTTTGGCCTGAATATAGAAATAGAATATTTGACTTTATATTTTCTGCTGTTGATTTTTTTTATGAATAAAGGTCTGAATGCTGGTATTTTTATCTAGCGACGCGCCATTATGTGCGATTTCCGTTGAAAATAATTTCTTCGCGCTCCGACAGGTGATTTCTTGTCGCGGAGCTGCCGCTCATTCCCGCAATCACGGCCAGAGTCGCCACTCTTCGCTTCATCCGAAAGGGGGGATGCGATGACCTCAGCTCTGTTTGTCAGCCATACCGGAGAGAAGGGTGGCGCCGAGCTTTTCCTGGCGGACCTCGTCAAGGCTGGGCCGCATTCCTGGCGCGCCTGTTTTCTCAGTGGCGGTGCTAACGCAGAAGATCTGGCCGAGGCCGGGCGACCGCCGGTGATGTTATCGGCTGGAGAGAAAATGCTGTCGATCCGTCGTAATTCGTCATTCGGCGCGCTGGCGCGCGGAGCGGCCGACGTGATGGCGGTTGCCTGGCAGTTGAGCCGCGAGGCGAGACATTTTGATGTGATCTGCGCCAATTCGCAGAAGGCGCTTTTTGTCTGTGCACTTGCAGCAAAGCTCAGCCGGCGGCCGCTCGTCTGGATATTACATGACATCGTCACCGATCCGGCTTTCAGCGCCACCAACCGCCGTGCTTCGCTGGCTTTTGCACGCCTTTTCGCCAGGCTGGTGGCGGTCAATTCTGAGGAAACGGGCCGGGCGTTCGTCGAGGCCGGCGGCGAAGCGGATAAGGTTCGCATCGTTTACAACGGCTTCGATCCCGCAAAAGCAAAACTTCATGACGCTGGCATGGCTGCGCGGCTGCGGGCGGAGCTTGGTCTTGGCCCGCAAGCGCTTGTCGGCCTGTTTGGCCGCTTGAGCGAATGGAAAGGGCAGCATGTGTTTCTTGATGCTCTTGCCACCATGGAAGGCGTGCAGGCCGTCATCGTCGGGGGCGCCCTTTTCGGACAGGAAGCCTATGAGGCGCGCATTCGCGAACAGGCGTCGCGTCTGGGGCTGGATGGCCGCGTCCGCTTCCTTGGTTTCCGTTCGGATGTGCCGGAACTGATGGCGTCGATGGATGTGGTTGCCCATACCTCGATCGTTGCCGAACCCTTTGGCCGGGTGGTTGTGGAGGCGATGATGTGCGGGCGGCCGGTCGTCGCCACGCGTGGTGGCGGGGTTACTGAAATCATTCGTGATGGAGAAACGGGCCTTCTCGTGCCGCCGGGGGATGCGTCGGCGCTGGCGGCGGCGCTTGGTGCGATCCTGTCTGATCCGGCTCTGGCGCAAAGGCTGGGACAGAGCGGGCGGGAGGATGTGAGCGACCGTTTTTCGCTGGAAAAGACATGCCGATCCGTCTCCGCATTGCTGACAGAGGCCGCGTAGTCTCGCCCCGTGATTGACAGAAATAGCCAATGCCGGCAGGCGGAAGGGCCCGAATGCGCATTCTTGTAAACATGCCCAGTCAATATGGCGGCAAGGCCTCCGGTGTGGCGCGTGTGACCTTCAGCCTGCTGGAGCGGCTGCTGGAGCAGACGGGTGACGACTATATTCTGCGCTCGCCATGGACGAGGGAGCAGCTGCCGGAAAGCTTGCGTGACAGCCGGCTGGAGCTCTTAGAGACGCCGCGGCCGCGTATCATGGTTTTTGACGTGGTGCGTCAGGCCGCCATGCTGCCTGTGCTGTGCCGCCGGCACGGTATCGATGTGCTGTTTAATGTCGATCCATTTGGAAGCCCTCTTGGCGGCAAACGGCGCCTCACCCTCGTTCATGATCTTTATTTCAAGACCATTCCCGAGCAGATCGGTCGGCGGGCGACCCTGACGACGGATTTCATCTTCAGGCTGATGGTGGCCGGCTCGGACAAGGTCATCTGTGTATCCGAGGCGACCCGGAAGGACCTGGCGCACTTTTATCCCGCCGCCGCCGGCAAAAGCCTGACCATTTATTCCGACAGCACTCTGAGTGTCGATCCCGATGCTGTCAATGCGACCTCTCCTGTCGCCGGCCGTTACATCCTGGCGGTCGGAAACGCGACGTCGAACAAGAATTTTGCGCTCCTCGGCAAAGCCTTCGCGATAATCGGTAGAAAATGGCCCGACCTGCGGATTGTGCATGTGGGTCGTGACGAGGCGGAGGAAATTACCGGCGCGCTGGATGATCCGGAGCTGAAGGCCCGGCTGATCCGGCTTTCGGGCATAGATGACCGCCAACTGGCCGAACTTTACCGCCACGCCGCCTGCCTTTGTGTCCCTTCCACCTATGAAGGGTTCTGCCTGCCCGTGCTGGAGGCGCAGCAGCTTGGATGCCCGGTCGTGTGCTCCAATCGCTCCGCCACGCCGGAAATCGCGGGCGAGGGGGCGCTGACGTTTGATCCAGCCGATGCCCAAAGCCTTGTTGCGGCCCTCGAGCGACTTTTGGGAAATCCCGAACTAGCAGGGAAGCTTCGTCAGGCGGGTTATGAAAACCGCAAATTATATTCGTGGCAGAAAGCCGCTGAGAGTTATGCGCGGCTTTTTCACGCTAAGGCCTGACGATCGGGGTGATACACTCTGAGGAAGAGGCGGTTTTTTAGCCCAGCACCCGACCTATGCTTTAGCGCCACCGCGCACGTCCGAATAGAGCTTTTCATAAGCCGCGACGACCCCTTCGGGGGCGACACCCTGACGAATCCGTTCCTGCGTTTCAGGCGTTTCCGTGAGCATGGCGGGATCGCGCATTGCTTCCGCCATGCGTGCCGCGAGTTCGGCGGCATTGCCCGGCGCAAAAAGACGCTCCTGCCTTTCCGGGCCGATCTGTTCGGCAACACCGGCGAGGTTGGCGCCGATGACGGGCACGCCGCGCAGAATGGCTTCGGCGACGGTGCGCCCGAAGGCCTCCGGCCACAGAGGCGGGACAATGAGGCAGTCGATGCCGGCGAAAAATTGATCGGCCTCGACATAACCCGGAAATTCGACCGGAAGGCCCGCTGCTTTTTGCTGATAGGCTTCGATACCATCGGGTGCACGACCCGCCATGACCAGTCGCCAGCCTTGTGAAGGAAGGAATCGCAAGGCGTCGATCAGCAAATCCGCGCCTTTCGCGGCTTCGATACGTCCCAGATACCCGAAGACCAGCGGCGCTCCGGGAGGCCGGGCAATGCGCGGTTTTGGTGAATCCGGCGGTGAAATGGCATTCCAGATCACGGTGCGACGGCTCTCAGGCACGTGGGTGAAAAACCCGGCCCGCACGTGGCGCTCAACGATATCGCGACCGACACCGGCGACGGCATCGACCGCACATTGGCAACGCCGGTGGAGATAGGAAAAGGCACGGCATTTTTTGCTGCTGCCATCACAGATGTGCCCGTCATGAAACAGGGAGCCATTGGTACACATGCTGGTAAAATCATGCAGTGAATGAACGAGGGGAATGCCGCGTTTTCGGATCATCGGCCAGATCAACGGTGTCAGTTCCGACAGCGAATGGGTATTGACCACGTCCGGCTTGAACTCATCGATGACGTGCGCGAGCCGACGAACGAGGCGTGGATCAAGTTGCACAGCGATTTTGTAATATTTCCGCTTCCATTCCGGCTGTTGCCCCCAATCGCCTATGAAGAACGGCGTGGTATGCCCAAGGCGATGAATGGCGAAACCGTCGCGTTGTTCCGGCACCTGTCGTTCACGGGAGATGGCGGCCACCCCGACGGTGTGACCTTTATCGGTGAGTCCACGCGCAAGGTCTTCTACGAATATTTCCGCACCGCCCACTCGGTCCGGGGAAAACAGCGAGGTTATCTGCAATATCCGCATGCTCAAATTCCTGCCCTTATGGTTCTGAAATCACGACGGCTGAAGATTGCCTCTGCCTTTTGCGCGCGTCGCGCTCCACCCCGGGCGGGTTCAGGCAAAGTGTGACGACGGGGGCGAGAAAAACCGCATAAGCCATGGCGAAGCCGGGGATTTGCAGCGAAAAATCAAGGATTGAATGCAGCAGGACAAGTAGCAGCGCCGCAAGGCCGAGATGAGATGCATAACGATAATTCCTGCGCTTGCGGGCCCCGCGAATGAAAATTGTCAGTTGGATCAGCACGAAAAAAGCCACGTAGAATGGGAAAACCACGCCAAGTGTCAAAAAGCCCTCGGCATAGACATTGTGGGCATGGGTGACGACGGCGTCCACGCCACATCGCGCTGCGTGATAGGGGGCATAGATTTCGGCGAAGCTCGAAAGACCTGATCCCAGCGGCCAATTGTCGGTAATGGCGCGTGCGATGCCGGGCATGTAGCAGAAGCGCATGTCGTCTTCCAAACGCGTTTCCATGCGTATTGCTACTCGATTGGCGAAAAGCGCAAACAGGGCGATGGCGACAGCGATCACGAGCGCGGCGCGACGTCTCGACCCGCGCTGCTTGCGCCGGCTGGAGGCGCCGTTGCGACCGCCTTTCGTAGCAGAATTGAAAACTGTCAGAAGGATCAGGAAAATCAATGCTGCAAGGCTGGAGGCTATTCCCGCACGCGATCCCGTCAGCATCAAAGCGATGAAGGAGAAGCCGGCGAGTACGCCGATAAAGACAGACTTGCGTATCAGTTTTTTCTGATCGGCCGGCACGGTCAGGCGATTGGCGACGAGTGCTTTCACCATTGCCCAGTCAGGTGCCAGAAGGCTTTTGTGCAGCAGCATGGCGAGGGTAAGAAGGATGAGGCCGAAGAAGGTCGCGGCGGTATTGCGGTTGACGAAAAGACCGGTCAGGCTGCCGAGATAGAAGCGTTTCTGGATGAAGCCGAGTGCGTCGGGAAAAAGCGCGAATTGCACGATTGAAAACAGCGCCAGCCAGCCGCCGGCGATTGCGAACCATCGCAGGGTTCTTGCCGCGCGTTCATCGGTGTCGAAAATCACGAGTCCGGTCATGAAGGCGCCGAAGGGCAGGGCGGCGCTCATGAGGCCGAGCCAGTCATCCGCGGGTGTGAGCGAGACGGTTGCGGTCGGCGCAATCTGCGTGAACATGGCGGCGGTGGACCAGGCCGGGTTGGGGCGCGCCATTGCCGGCATGGCCGATGTTTGCAGCAGCATCTGCACGATGAGCGCGCCCAATAGAAAGCAGGCGGCAAGAAGCACCTTGCCCGCACCGGCCCTGGGTGGTCCGAACAGAAGGATCGCCGGCACCAGCAGCAGATAGATGGCAGCCGTGACAACGATGCGGCTTTCGATATCCGTGGCACCTTGATTGAGCAGTGCCAGCAGAAAAACGGCCCAGAACACGACGATCGCCACCGGCCGGGCATAGTTTTGAAATGCCATCGGTTGAGGCTGCGAGGAGACTTGTTCTGATCGGGCTTCGGTAAGCGACATTCTGGCGGCTTTATCGGTAGGTTTGGTGGTGGCTGAATCTCAATGAAGGGCGAGGTTTTGCCCTTTTGTCATTCTCAATCATGGCAGCGTCGTCGGGTGTTTTGTGCCGACCAGCGGTGGTTTCGGGCAGACTGCCGCCAGGGTCCACCGAAGGATTTCCCCTTCCATGCCGCAGACGACGGCCGTGTCCGCGTCGCGCGCCGCTATGGCCTGAGGCAATGCATCCCTTTGAAATTTCTGCCACATCACGAAACGTCCGCGGATCAGATTGGCATCGGCGGGTCCATAGAGCTGTGAAAAATTCATCAGCACGGCGATTTCCATGGGGGAGGCGTCACGAAGGGAACGGACCATGGCAAGACGCAGCCAGACATCGCCATTTGCGGGCAGGCAAAAGAGCGAATGGCGAATAAAGGTCTCGGCAAAATCGAGCCGCGCCATGCCGGAAGCAGATGCTGGATCGGCGCCATTGGCATCGAGATCGGCCAGGACGAGCCGCAGCCCGGCCTTGACGATATCCGACCGGCAGATTTTTTCTGTGACGATGGGGCTGAGTTCAGGGACCGTTGCGGCAAGGAGAGCCGGCGCCAGACCGTTATTGTCGTCGGCGATTTTCGCCATTGCGACAATGTCGGAAAAGCGTCGGCTTTGCGAAAATGCCTCAGCCGCGACGGACAGCACAAAAACGGAAATGACGAGGACTGGCACGACCGCGAGGACTTTCCGCAGGCGCGTCACGCCGTCACGCCTAGTCATGGTAATATCGCGTGTAGCGCGAATGATAATATTCGCTGGAACCATAGGCGCGATAGAGCTTCAGCTTTTCGGTATCCACCTTGTTGAGGATGACGCCGAGACATTTCTTGCGGATGTGGACTTCGTTCTCCACGGTGTTGCGCACCGCCCTGCGTGCGGTTTTGCCCCATTCCGTGACGAAGATGAAGCCGTCTATCCGTCCCGCCATCGCACGAGCATCCACCACCGGCCCGAGCGGCGGCAGGTCGACGATGATGTAGTCGAAAGCGCTGCTGGCTTCGGCCAGCAGCTTGTGCATCTGCGCCGAGGTCAAGAGTTCGGAGGAATGGGGCACCCGCTGTTTGACTACCGTGGGCAGGAAAGCAAGGCGGGTCTTTTCGTCGCGAAGCAGCACATCCTGTAGGCTGCGACCTTCCAGCAAGACTTCGAGCAGGCCTTCGCCGGCGTGACGCGCCATGGCGCGCGTCGCGCCAGGATTGCGGATATCCGCATCCAGCAACAGGACCCGCGCGCCCTGTCCGGCAAGCAACTGCGCGAGATTGATCGAGATCGTCGATTTTCCCTCGCTCGGCAGGGACGAGACAACGCCGACAATCCGTGCACCGCTCTTGGCGGGAATGCCGAGATCAATGGCCAGTCTGGTGCTGCGCAGCGTTTCGGCAAAGGAGGAGAGCGGATGATCGACCGCATATCGGGCGACGCTGGTGGGGCGCGTCAGGCCGGGATGGCCGTTTTCCTGTGCCTCTGTCGTCGGCTGGTTCGGGATGAGCGGGGTGTTGCCGAGGAATTCCAGCCCCAGCACATCGCGAACCTGGTCGCCGGTGCGGAAAAACCGGTCGCGGAATTCGCGGAACATGGCGATACCGCCGCCGGCTGCCGCGCCCATGATCATGAACAGCACCAAAATGATGGGCTTGTTCGGTTTGCTTGGCATGTAGGGCGGCATCGCCTTGGAAATAACACGCGCTTCCGTCACGGGGAAGGATTGCTGCTGCATCGCTTCCTGATAACGCTGCAGGAAGGTCTGATACATGTTCTTGTAGGTTTCAGCTTCGCGCTGCAATTCGCGCATCTGAACCTGTGTTTCGCTGGCGGAATTGCTGATATCGGTTGCTTTGGCAACGCTCTCGGCAAGCGATTTTTCCTTCGCCTCCGAAACCTCGAGATCACTTTTGTAACTCTGTGCGATGCGGCTGATTTCCTGGAACATCAACCGCCGGTATTCCTGCATTTCATTGCGCAGACGCACGGCTTGTATGTGGTTGCTGCCGAGTCGTCTGGTAATTTCTGCCTCGATCTTCGAGGACTCAAGATATTTCTTGCGCAGGTCGTTTGCGACGGAGCTGTCGAGAATATCGGTGACGACAGCGTCGACATCGTCGGTGGCGAGAATGTGCTCGATACGCTGCACCCGCGCCCGCGCCTTTGCCGTTTCCGACTGGGCCAGAATAAGGGCGCTGTTGGATTCGGCCAGCTGCTGATCGGAAAGCAGGCCGTTATTGCCGGTGGTGATCAGGTTATGTTCGGCCCGGAATTTCTGCACGGCAAGGTCGGTATCGAGCGCCCGCTGGCGCAATTCCGCAATCCGATCGGACAGCCAGTCGCTGGCCCGCCGCGTCGCTTCATATTTGGAGTTCAGCTTGTCCAGCAGATAGGCCGAGGCCACGGCATTGACGATCTGCGCGGCAAGAACCGGCGATGTCGAGTTGTAGGTGAGTTCCAGTGCGTAGGTGCGGCCGATGCGCTTGACACTGAGGTCGTTGAGCAGGCGATCCGACAGGGATCGCTTCAGGGTTCCATCGTCGATGACAGCTTCTTTTTTCGTCGGCGAGAACCATTGCGATACGTTGACGAGCGAGCGGATCGTGCCGAAAATCGAGCTCAGAAGCGATGCGCGTGTTGCCCTGAATTCCTGGTTTTCCGTGAGTTTGAGACTATCGACGACGGCAAGCCCGATGGTTTCCGATTGCAGCACCTCGACCTGGCTGAGAATGGAGGCCTCGTCCTCCACAACGCCGCCGATCGTCGAAAGCTGTTCGACAATCTGGCTGTTGTTGCGGTCGATCAACAGAGTGGCCGTGGCCGAATAGATCGGAACGGCCGTCGCGGCAAAGGCGAGGCCGATTGCCCCGGCAACGGCGATTGCGGCGAGCACAACGCGCCATTGCCGGCGGATAATCGCAAGCGCGGCATCGATGTCGATAAACTCGGCCGTCAGTCCGCTTTTATCGTAATCGGACATTGTCAGGGGATCGTGCCTTTGCAACAACTGTCAGCCTCGCTCATTTCGGCGGGCGCAGGGCCCACCAAGTCACGGTTGCATCACAGAACGGTGGCAGCCTTTCCTTTTCGGAAAGGCAACTAAGCCAAACTCAAACGGGACTTGTGCTGACCGGCGTGGTGGTGTTGCCGGTCGAGAAGAAGTTATTGATCGTGGTGAACGACGTGCCGCCACCACCGGTCGTTCCGCCAACGCTACCGCCGCCGCCGGTGGGGGCGCTGCCACCACCCGCCTGGGCCGTGCCGCCTGTGGTGCCCGCGGTTCCCGAACCGCCGATGCTGTTGGCGCTGGCCGGTGAGGAACCGGCGCCGCCGATCGGCGATGCCGCGGCAGGCGCTGCCGCCGCTGCCGCCGGGCCGGCTGCCGTTCCCTGGATATTCTCGCTGAAGGCAATCAGGAGATCGGAGGGCACGCCAGGGCCTTTTGTCTGCATCTGGATGGCGGCTGCAAGGATCGTGTTGCCGTTGCGCATCGCGGTGGCATGGGCGAGCGCCAGGCCTTCGCCGACAACTTCGGAGAAGTCCTTGTTGCCGACCTTCTGGGCCAGTGCGACGACAGTGGGCAACTGGCCAGAATCGCTGAGGATCAGGGCGGAGAGCTGTTCGGAGAATTGTGCCGCGCTGGTGGAGACGGCGATGATCGGAAAACCGCTCGTCACTTTTCCGGTGACGTCTGCCGTGGCCGCATCCGTGCTGGACGCGATCGTGACGAGATCCTTGATGATTGCCGGCGTCGGAGACTGTTTGAACAGTTCCGCAGCGGTGATGGAAACGCTGTCCGGATTGGTGGCGTTGACGCGGGCCAGAAATGCAGCGGTTGATTCATCCGCGGCCTTGACGGGTGCGCCTGTAGCAGCGCTCTCCACTGCGGGTGTCTGCTGCGGGGCGGCGGGCGGAAGGGTTTCCACGGTCTGTGCGTTGGCGACTGAGGAAAAAACACCAAGGCTGGCGACGAACATCGCACCAACGAGCATCGAGCCGTTATGAATGCGGGGCATCCAACTCTCCAAATTTTTAAAATACGACTTTAAATACATCCAATGCTGGATATGGTTATCCAACATCTAAAATTTCTTTTTAAATCGCACAGCGCAAGCAAAGGATCAAGCGCTAAAATAAGACCGTGGCGGAAACCCTCAGCTATTGTTAACGGCCCGCCCCGCGCCTGTCGCGCGTTCTTCAGGACACGGCGACTTTTCGTGGTGATGTTATCAGTCTGTCACGAAGCCAGAGATTGGCCGGTGTTTCGACGAAGACGTGGAATGCATGCGCGATGGCGACAGTGCTGATGACGATGACGAGATAAACGAGGTTGCTCCATTCCGGTGGAAACGTGACGCCGCCGAGCATGGTCTTGAAGCCCCGGAAAATAAACGGGTGCAGCAGATAAAGCGCGTAGGACGAATCGCCGAGCTTTGCCAGTGGCTGTGCGAAACGGGGCAGGGAGATGTTTCGCGTCAGGGTCGCTGCCGCCATCAGCAGGATGGCGCCGCCGCCGAAGACGAGCAGCCGCGAAAAGGAGTAACATCCCGGATTGCACTGGAAGCCGATACTGCTCAGATCCGTCAGCATCCAGATCGCGAGGCCGATCAGGGCCGTGGCAATGCCGAGCAGGGGCGGCAGGCGCACGCCCCGCAGGAAAAGCGTGGCGATCAACATTCCCCCGACGAATTCGAGAATGATCGGCTGAAACCAGAAGCTGAAGGGCAGGGCGAGATCGACGCTCGCGCCGATCAGCACGGCGACCAGCAGCACGCCGGCCGTCGTGAGGACGGCGCGCTCCAGCGGCAGGAATATGAACACGGCGAAAACGAGATAAAAAAACATCTCGTAATTCAGGGTCCAGCCCAGATCGATCAGTGGAAACGGATAGGCGTCGCCATAACCCATGCTGTCATAAGGAATGAAAAGATAGGAGGTCACGATCGACTGCAGCGGCGGAAAGGCCTTCGCGCCGATAACCATCGCGATGGCGGCCATGGCAAGCCGCACGGTCAACACAAACCAGTAAAGCGGAACGATGCGGAGAAAGCGGCGCAGCAGAAAGGCGGAGCGGCCTCCCGCAGTCGCGAAATAAGGCCGGGAGGCATAAACGATGACGAAGCCGGAAATGACGAAAAACAGATCGACGCCGCCACCCAACCGCAACGCGCGGAGCGGGAAAAGCGTAAATTCCCAGTTCACATCGGCGTGCAACGCGACAATCATCACCGCCGCCACGGCGCGCATCACCTGAAGAATATCGAGACGTTGCGCCCCGGTTGCGGGCGCTTTCGTAAAGTTTTTCATCATCGTCAATCTATAAAATAAAGAAATATTTGGTAATATATTGCATCCGCTTTCGCGGAGCCGAAGTTCATTATGCAGTCAAGCTAACACGCCGCAGGCGGGCGCGATACACACAATTTTGCGATGCGGCATTTCCTCCGCACCATTCAGAAAATTTCCAGAACCGTGAGCTGGTCGCTGACCGAAAGCCGGTATTGTCCGCCTTCCTGTGCGATCGTCTGCTGGCTCACCGCACCGTCATCGAGGAAACGATGCGCCACGACGCGGTTATGCTGGCCGGCCACCGAAAATGCCGCGACCCGTTCCACGGGCGGATTTTCGATCCGGGCGGGCCATTGCCAGCCCGAAAGGGCAAGCCAGACCGGCACGAGCAAAGCGCCATCCTGCCTTCTTAGAGGCATGGCCAACCTTTGGGCGTCGCTATCGAGGAAGGTGACCTCTCGTTCCACAGATGTCGTCTGGCGGCCTGCCTTGCAGAGCGAAAGAAGGCCACGGACGGCCTCATAAGCGGGTGTACGGCTCAGATCGTGACGCAGGAGGCCGAAGGAGGATTCTGGGTTCGTCGCATCGGCGGCGAAGCTTGAAACCAGTTCATAAATATAAGACCGGCGGATGCCGCTGATGAAACTCCAGAGCAGCATGCGCGGCATGTATCGCGCCTTGATGCCTTCGGTGACGGGAAAATGGAAAGTCTTCGTCTGCAGCGAGGTATGGTAGCCCATTTCCGTGGCGAGCACCGCCCTGCCGGCCGCTATATGCGCTGAAGCCGCGACGGATTTCGAGAGCGCACCCGGACCGGTGGTTTCGGGATGTTCCATCCCCGCATAGGGATGAATATTGCCATAGTCGCACACATCCTTCAGGTCCAATGCCAGTGCCCTGTGCGTCAGGACATAGCTTGGCGCCGCGACGGGCACCGCGCTCAGTTGCGGATTCGAATGGACGGCGTTGTAAAGGGCCGCCTGATGCTCCGCCGAAATGCGTGGGGCATTTTGCGGATCCTTCGTCAGGTTCGGTTCATTGCTGCCTTCGAAAATATCGATCCCCCCGTCACACCACGCGTAAAAATCCGCGAGCCTGTCGAGCGGTGTGGATACATAGGGGTTGAGATTGTCGTAACAGATGATGGTGAGGCGAATATCCGATGCCACGATCCGGCGCAGCCTCTGGAAAACGGGGCTGTCGCGACTGTCTTTCGGCGTGATGAGGCCGTCATCCCGCAGATGTCGCACGCCGAGTGCTTCGAATTCCGGCATGATCCGGTCGAATTGTTCCGTATAGATGCCGTTGGGGCGGGTGAAATGACCACACACGCCAATGCTGTCCAGAAAGGCGTCGGTCGTGGTGGAGGCAATCGTTTGGGCCCTTACGGAAACGGGCCGCAGACCCGAGGCGGCGACCAATGCAAGGGGGGCTGCTGAAAGCAGGCTGCGCCGTGTCAGGCTGCCCAGGGCGATCGGCTGTTTTCCATTCATAGGCGTCTCCCGGCTGGTGCGGAGAAAAATACGGGGCAGGCATCATCCGATCGACGTCGCCGTCTCAATGGCAATGACGCCACCCAACATGTCGAGGTCAGAATGTGCTTGATGTTTCTGGCATCTGCAGACGCTCCAAAATCCATGTCTTTGAAATAAAATAAATATTATCGATCAGAATAGCATTATCGGCGAGAATGAAGCCTATTGCTTCCCTTCGCCGTCATTTAAAACTGTTTAAAACGGTAACACGGGAAAGGTTCTTTTCGCAACACCGCATGACTTTTACCGCGCCGCGAAAAAAATCACTTGAAATGCCGCCGGTTCCCGTGCTTTTTGAAAAGTAGATTTTGGTAATTCATATTTTCAAACATTAGATCCGCTCCGGTTCCTGTATTTTTTACAGATATCTCACTGGTCTCCAGCACTACGGGGAGACAAACGAGCCGGGATGGACGCCATACATTTTCGATGAAGGAAAATAGAGCGTATCCGCATGAGAATTCTCCATCTTAGCAGCCTTTATCCGCCGCATATCGTTGGTGGATGCGAACGCTCGGTCGAACATCTCGCCGAGGAACTCGTTTCCATGGGCCACACGGTCGGCGCTGCCTGTATCGAGCGGCAGGCCGAACCGAAAACGGTGCGCAACGGTGTCACCGTTTACCGCATGTTCCATAACAACGACTTCTGGCTTGAGGACTGGCCGCAATATTCGCCGCAGCAGCGGCGTATGCAAAAGCTCAAGCAGCAGTGGAATTTCGACGTCGAAAAGCAGTTCGAGGCCGTTCTCGACGATTTCAAGCCTGATGTTCTCAATACCCATTCGCTGCTGGATGTGACGACGCTGGTGTGGCGGGCGGCGCAAAAGCGCGGCATTCCGATCGTCCATACGATCTGCGAATATGATCTTCTCTGCGGCAACGCCGCCATGTTCAAGGGCGGCAAGCCCTGCGAACATATCCATCTCGGCTGTCAGGTGGTGAATTTCTCCAAGAAATTCACGCAACGTTACATCAGCGCGGTGGCAAGTGTCGGCACTGAAATCCTCAAGACACATGTCAATCACGGGCTTTTCCACCACATTCCGGAAAGCCTGCGCCGCGTCATCTTTTATTCCTGCACGGTGCCGGGCGGCGACCCTGTCGCACGCCGGCAGATCGACCGGACGGGCCGGCCGCTGACCTTCGGTTATATCGGCCGCATCAATACCGAAAAGGGCGTCGGCAACATGGTCGATGCCTTCAAGGAAATCGGCCACGGCAACTGGCGCTGTCTGGTCGCCGGCCATGCCATGGATGATTCCATCGAGCGTTTCACGGCGCAGGCCGGCGATCTGCCGATCGAATTCGTCGGCTGGGCAAAGCCGAAGGAGTTCTTCGAAGAGATCGATGTGCTCATCGTCCCTTCCTTCTGGGCCGAGCCTTCGCCACGCACCATCTACGAGGCCTATGCCATGGGCGTCCCGGTCATCGGCGCGGCCTCGGGTGGTATTCCGGAGCTGATCGGCGAGACGAACCATGACTGGCTGTTCGAGCCGGGCAATGTTGCCGAGCTTGCGGACCGCATCCGCCGGGTTTTGACGCTGTCGCGCGAAGAGCTGCCGACGGAGGCCGATTTCGGAAACATCGTCGAGGAATCCACCTCGCGCCGCGTCGGCGAAAATTACGTGAAACTTTATGAGGACGTGCTGGCGAAAAGCAGGGAAAGCCGAACCTTACGCGCATCCTAGACCGGCAACGGACCCGGTCCGTTGCAAGCGTTTCTTCCAAGGAGAAAGCACATGGTAGAAGGCAATATCGGCGCCGTCCGTTTTCCCATGCCGGACTTCGGTCGTGTTCCTGCCGCTGAAGTCGTCGTCCTGCCGCGACCGGCCTTTCAGGCGGTGGGTTGATGGCGGAGCAACAGTCGATAGGCAGCGCTGCCCTAACTGGCGTTTTCTGGTCCATCGTTCAGAACTGGGGCGGCAAGCTTTTCACCTCCATCCTCTTCATCGTGCTGGCCCGTTTCCTCAGCCCCACCGATTACGGCATGGTGGCGACCGCCGGGCTGGTGCTGATGCTGATTCAGATGGTGTCTGAATTCGGCTTCGGAGATGCAATCGTGCAGAAGCGCGATCTGCAGCCAAGCGACGTCAACCTGCCATTTTACGCCTCCGTCACTGTCGCAACACTGCTGGCCGTAACCGTGTGCGTGTTTTCATCGGAACTGGAACGCTGGTTCGAGGTCGAGGGGCTGGCGCCGATCATCGTGGCGATCTGCATATTGCTGCCGCTAAACACGGCTTCGCTGTTTCAGGAGGTGAATTATCGCCGCGCACTCGCCTTCAAGCCGCTGGCGATCCGAACCTTCATTTCAAACATCGTCGGTGGCGGCGTGGCGATTGCTTTCGCAATCATGGGGCTCGGAGTCTGGAGCCTGGTGGTCCAGACATATGTCGCAACCATCGTCACGCTGATCTGGCTCTGGCGAAAACCGCATTGGCTGCCGGGCACCACGCTCAATCTCCGCAGCTTCGTCGAACTGCTGCGCTTCGGCACGTCTGCCCTCGGCCTTCGCATCGTGGATTTCGGGGCCACCCGGCTGATCGATTTCATGATCCTCGGGCGCTACGGGGTCGCGCTGTTCGGTCTCTATACCGTCGGCAGCAGGCTCTATCAGCTTCTCATGCAATTGCTCCAGGCGGCGCTTTACGATGTTTCGCTGACCGTGCTTTCGCGCATATCGCACGAGCGGGAGCGGATGGCGGCACTCTACAAACAATCGATCACCATGTCGGCAATCTTCTCGACACCGATCTTCATGCTTTCGGCAGCGCTTGCGCCGGAAATCTGCAACGTATTGTTCGGTGCAAGGTGGCAGGGTGCCGACGGGGTGGCGCAACCGCTGCTGCTGCTTGGCGCGCTGCAATGCGTCCAGTTTCAAAACGCGCCGTTTCTGTCGGCGCGCGGCAAGCCTGACAAGGTGCTGATTGCCGGAAGCGTCAAGGCGATTTGCACGATCCTGCTGATCCTGCTGGTGCCGACAGACAGCATCCGGCAGATCGTCATCGTTTATGCTTTCGGACAGCTGACCTCGACACCCTTCACATTCTTCTTCGTCGCGCGCGAACTGGGCATCTCGCTGTGGAGGATATTCCTGCTGCTTCTGCCGAGCTTTGCCTCCAGCGGCTTCTGCTTCCTGCTCGTTCAGTGGATACGTCCGGAGGTCAAGCTGCTGGGTGCCGGTGATTTCATATCCGGCATCCTGCTCGGGTCCATTTTCGGCGTGGCATATCTCCTCCTTCTGGCCCTGACGGCAAGGAGCGAGGCCCGGTCCGCCATCGCGCTCGTCACGGGCAAAATCATGTCCCGAAAGGAAAGCAAATGCGCAAGCTGATCAAGAAAATGCTGCCGGCCCCGCTGCGCCAGAGAGTGGTGAGCTATATCGAGCGGCGCAACCGGGATATCGCCTTCCGGCAACTCTTTGACGATCTGCAGACATTGAAGGCCGGCATCAAGCCCATCGCTGCCGGCGGTCCATTGCGCCGGCTTTTGATCGTGGCCGGTGATCCCATCACCCTTTTCGGGTCGCTGGGCGATGATGCGATGATCACCGCGACGCTGCAACATGCCCGTGCCAGCAATCCCGATGTCGAGATCGATATCCTTGTCGATGGCATGGCTTATGCCGATGCCGCCTATCAAAGGGGCTTCGTCCCCGTCGATATCTTCAGCAAGCCCGATTTCATAAAGGCCCTGGCCCAGCAGTTCCAGACCCGGCAATATGATTGCGTGGTCGTCGTCGGTGCGGATGTCATGGATGGATATTACCACCCGCTGGTCAGCGCGAAACTTCTCGCAAGTGCGGATCTGGCCGCGGCTGCCGGAATCAAGAACGTCATCCTCGGCTTCAGCTTCAACGAAACGCCGCATCCTGATCTGGCCATGTTCTATCGGTCGCTTCACCCGGAATGCTCGCTGAAGGTGCGTGACGTTATCTCGCTCGAGCGCCTGCAATCCTTCGCAAAGACCAATGCCGCGCTTGTTGCCGATTCCGCCTTCAGCCTTGTGCCTTCCGAGCCCGATGAGGACACGCGGTCCTGGATCGCGCGAAAAAAGGCCGAGGGATACAGGGTCATGGGTTTCAACCTGCATCCCATGCTGTTCAAGAACGCGGATCGCGCGCAGACCGAGGCCATCATCAGGCATGCGGCGGAGGCATTGCAATATGCAGCCGATGCGCGGCCCGTGTGCTGGCTGCTTATCCCGCATGACTACCGCGACAATGTTGGCGATCAGGCCTATCTGAAAGCCATAACCGAACTGGTCCCGGGAGCGCGAGCAGACAGGGTCCGATATCTCGATGGCAAACGGTCGGCACCCGTTTTGAAGGGGATCGCAGGCCAGCTTGATGGCCTCGTCAGCGGTCGCATGCATCTTGCCATCGCTGCGCTCGGCAAGGGTGTTCCTGCAATCTGCGTCGCCTATCAGGGCAAGTTCGAAGGGCTGTATCGGCATTTTGGCCTGTCTGCAGCCAATCTGCTTTCACCTGCCGCATTCCTGACCCAGGATGGGATAAAGAAGGCGCTGGTGGAGTTTATCGATCAATCCGACGAGATTCGTGAACGTGTCGGGAAAAAGCTGCCGGATATTCTTGCGATGTCCAAGAGCAATTTTCAGGTGTTCGAGACCTTCTCGGCACGGGCCTGAGTTCGTTTATGAAGGTCGCTTTTGTCTCGGCATTTCCGGTCGTTCCTGCCAATGAGGGTGCGCGGAGCAGGATTCTCCAGCTGACGCGTGCCGTGCGCAGCCTCGGCCACGAGGTGCATTTTGTCCATGTCGATGGCACGATTGCTGCCGATTTCGATCGGGCGGGGCACGAGGCGGAATTCGGGCCGGATCACCTGCACCTTGTTGCCCGGCAGGCAGGCGGCTTGAAGAGCAGGCTTGCCGGTGATGTCGGTTTAGACCTTGGCTTGACGGCGTTTCGCGCCGTCCGAAAGGTCCACCGGCTGCTTGGCCGCGAGAGTGGCTTTTATAATCATCTCGATGAGTTCTATTACCCGGAAATCGGCCGGCAGGTTCGGGATATTCAGCGCCGGCTTGGCATCGATGCCGTCATTGTCGAATATGCCTTTCATTCGCGGGCATTTCTGGGCTTGCCGGATGATGTACTGCGTATTCTTGACACCCATGATTCCTTCGCCGACCGACATAAGGCCTTCATCAACACCGCGAACAAATATGGATACTGGTTCTCGGTGCCGCCGGCCGTGGAGCGCAAGGCTCTGCGCCGTGCGGACGTGGTTGTCGCCATTCAGGAGGAGGAAGAGCAGTCGTTCCGGCAGCGGCTGGGGGCTGAGCCACCGGTCGTCGCGACCGTCAGCCATATTCTCGATCTTGGTGGAAGGGTGGAGGATTTCACCCCGAGCGACTTTCTGTTTCTGGGCTCGGGGAATGACGCCAACATCATTTCCCTGAAGTCGTTCCTCCAGAACATCATGCCGCTGGTGAGAGCGGCCAGACCGGACATTCGTCTGGTTCTTGCAGGCGGCATATGCGGCAAGATCGAGGATGGGGAGGGCATTCTCAAGCTTGGACGTGTCGATAATCTGAAGGAGGCCTTCGCCCGTGCGCCACTTTCGATCAATCCCATCACGCTTGGAACGGGCATTAACATAAAATTGCTCGATGCTCTCGCCGCGGGGGTTCCGACGATCAGCACCCGGACAGGCGCGAGGGGGCTTTCGGACCGATACCGGCGCGGCGTGGTCATTGTTGACGATAACGACCATCAGGTTTTTGCCGACGCAATCCTGCAGCTGGCCGCGAGCCGGGATCAGCGGCAGGAACTGGGAAACAAGGCCTTCGAGGATGCCATTGAGTGGAATCGTCGGCAGATGGCGGCCCTTGATGATATTCTGACCGGCAGGAAGCCCGGATAAGGTACGAGTTTTCCCGTCGGACGTCGTCCCTCGCCGAGCAGACCGATATCGGTAATTCAATGCCGGGCGCACCGAGGGTTGTTCTCGGTGGGCGGATCGATGTATTCAGGGGCCGGATCGTCACTTGAACCCGCTGGTATATGGAAACGTCGCTTTATCTGCCCGTCAAAGGGTTTCTTGAAAAGGCCGGTTACACCGTCAAGGGTGAAGTTGGTGGTTGTGACCTCGTTGGCCTCAGCGACGACGACCCGGCTGTTGTCGTGATCTGCGAGCTGAAACTCAGCTTCAATCTGGAACTTATCCTGCAGGCTGTCGATCGTGCGGCCATCGCAGACGAGGTCTGGATCGCGGCGCGGGTTTCGGCCAGGGGCAGGGGCCGCGAGGCCGACAAACGCTATCGGGATCTCTGCCGCAGGCTCGGTATCGGCATGCTCGGTATTTCCGATATCGGCGATGTCAGCGTTCTCGTCGGCTCCGTGACCCCCATGCCGCGCACCAATCCGAAAAGGCGCTCCCGGCTCATGCGTGAACACCAGAGGCGGCGCGGCGATCCGGCGGTGGGTGGCAGCACACGCGCACCAATCATGACCGCCTATCGCCAGCAGGCACTCGGCTGCGCGGTGGCGCTGGCGTCCGGCCCCCTGCGCGTGCGTCAGATCAGCTCCAGCGTACCGGACGCGGGCAAAATCCTGCTCGCGAATGTCTATGGCTGGTTCGAACGGCTCGATCGGGGAATCTATGGCCTGACGGCGGCGGGGCAGGAAGCCCTGCAGAGATGGCCGCAACCGGCAGCCTGACACGAAAGCCTGCGTTCCATAAACCGGAAGGCCTTCGCGGCCTTCCGGGGCTTGTCAAACGGCAGCGGCTTATTCAGCCGTTGCCTGAATGTCGACCTTGTCGAGCAGAAGCATCGGATTGTCGGAGGCGGCGACGAGATCCAGAAGGCCGAGGCCGTTTGCACCTGTTGACTTGACCGTAACCGTCAGCGTTCCCGGGGTGCTGATGAAGCGGCCGAGCGCCTCCACCGCATTTTGAAGCTTCGGCTGTTCAGCCGCGACCTGCTGCAGCAGGGCACTTGCCACCAATGTCAGGGTGGCGCGAACCTCTGCCTCGGTCATGTCGTTCTGCAGGGCATAGAGCTTGACCGCCTTGGCCATCAAACCTTCGTCCTTGATTGTGAGTTTAACCTCGCGACCGGCCAGCCCGAAGAGCGCGGCCTGGGCCCGACCAATGTCGAAGGAGAAGAACTCTTCCGTAAACCCGCTTGCCAGACCGGAGAAATTGACGCTGCCAATATCCTTGCCGCTGAACGAGATTTCCCGGATCATCAGGTTGTTGTTCGGCTGATCCCAGCCTGCGGAGAGGCCATATGACAGGGCGAGCGATTCGATGCCCAGCTTGCGCGCCTCGACGAAAACCTCCTCCGACGAATCCGCCGGGATGGGAAGGGAAAGATCGTCCTGCCGGATTTTGATATCCGTCGGGATGCCATTGAAGGGCTTCGTCAGTCCCATCTCGAAGTTCTTGAGCGTGAACTTGATGCGCTCCGGCGTACCTTTCGTTTCCTCTTCGGTCTCTTCGTCCGACTTTTCGGGCGCAGCCACATCAACATTGATGCCGCCGACGCGGACCGTCCCCAGTTCCGGTATCAGACGGTTGAACGGGAAGGTCTCGATCTCCGTATCATCGAGCCCGGCGAGCTCAGAAATTGCCTCGATCGTCGAAGTCCAGTCAAAACCCTTGAGGCTTGCCTCATCGAATTTGATCGTGTCGTCTCCATTTCCGACCGACATGCCATTCAGACCGAAATCGAGCTTGCGGCCGTCCATCTGCATATCGATACGATCGATCGTGGCCTTGACCCTCTTGCCGGCTGCTGCCTCGCTTTCGTCAGGCGCGTCCATCTTGAACCCGATCATCTGCATGTTGCTCTTGCCGATGATATCGAGAATAGAGATGACCTTCTTGAAATAGGCCTTGCGCTCCTCCGGGGACAGCTCCTCGGGCTTCTTGTCCGCCGCCAGGGCTTTCATGGTTTCGAGAATCGGCTCAGCCGGCATGCGGGCGGTAAAACCGTCGCTGCGGATTTCGTTATAGCTGAAACGGCCATCACCTTCCGAGAACGAAATCGCGCTGACGGACATCGGACCGTAGACAGGTTTTGCGTCCTTGTCTTCCGGACCGGCTTTTTCCGTATAGAGCCGGGCGAGATAAGCGACGTCGATATCCTGACCGGCGATGGCGCCCGTCGAGACGACCATATGCTTCTTTTCCATCGCGCCGCTATTGTCCGGCAGATCCATCTGGATGTCGAAATTGGCATTGTCGATGGAATAACGGGCGATCCGGCCGCCGGCGATATCAGAGAAAGCCACGTTCTTGTAAACGGTCTTCTGCTCGCTGGTCGTGATGGACTGTGTAAGGGTCAGTTCCGGCGTGGAAATGCGCGATGCCCCGAAGCGCTCGATGCGCTTTACAAGAGAATTGGCATTGCCATCGGCTGCTGTCGCGGGCCTTTCAAAGGCGGCATTTTCGACGCGCGCCTGCGCCATCGAGACTTTCCCGGCGGGCATATCGATATTGATGTCATTCATGTCCAGCGCACCGTCGAGGAACGGCAATTTCGGACGTCCGTCGATGGCCGCAATCTTGATGTTTTTGCCGTCTTCAAGCGGCAATGTCAGATCGCGAATATGGATTTTTCCGAGAAAATCGACTTCCACGGAACCGGCCGTCGCACCGCTGCGGGCAACGAGTTCGTTGACCTTCGTCTGGTAGAAGCTCTTGCCTCCCACGACACCTGCTGCGGCCACCGCAATGATCGCAACCGCCGCCCATAGTGCCTTGCGCCGGCCCTTGCCGGTCTGGGTAGTTGTCTGTTCCAAGAATTCGTCCTCTGTGACGCCAATGAGACTATGCGCCTTTTAAGCACGCAAAAGTTGCTTCGCAAGCCGCTGTTAAGGGAAAACCAGCGCGTATTTCGCGTAAATCCTAACCGACCGTCGCGCCCGATGACACAGCCCCCCAATAATCAAGAATTATTTTTTGTGGTCGGCAACTGAGGGGGCGTGAGGCCGTTTTCTCTGCGTTGTCCAACCCAAGAGGCCCATCCTCATGAAAAAGCTGATCATTGCAGGTGCTGCGATACTTCTCGCAGCGGGAACCGCCTTTGCGCAACAGCCGCCACCGCCGCCGCCCGGTCCTGCGGATGGCATGGCCCGCCCAGATGCGCCGCCACCGCCTCCATCACCGCCCTATCCCGGTCCGAAGGATGCCGGCCCCGGTGAAGATGGACCACGCGGCCATATGCCGCCTCCGCCTCCGCCGTCGAAAGGCGCGCATTTCCGCCTTCAGCAGGGCGACATCAAGATCGATGTCAAATGTGCCGATGACGAGCCGATGAAGGCATGCGCCGATATCGTCCTGCAGCTGATCGACAAGATCAACGAATAATCGACGCGACCGGAAGCGGCGCAACAGCGCCGCTTCACGCCACCCTGACTAGGTCCTCTGCGAGCATCAGAGAAGCAATGTTGCAAGCGACGCCAGCAGGGCCGGGGTCATGACGACGACGCCCAGTTTGAGAAAATCCAGCGCGCTCACATGCAGACCTTCACGCCGGAGTGCTGACAGCCACAGGATGGTTGCAAGCGACCCCGTGACCGACAGGTTCGGTCCCAGGTCGACGCCGATCAGCACCGCGGCGGTGACATTGTCGGGCACCTGTGCAGCCTGAACGGCGCTAGCGGCGAAGAGACCAGCCGGCAGGTTGTTGACGAGGTTGGAGAAAAGGGCGACGGCCACGCCGCCAATCCCGATGGCCTGTGCCTCGGAGTGCAGGCTCAGCGCCTTCAACTGCTCGGCAACGACGGCGGTGATGCCCGTGTGGCTGACGGCTTCGACGATGACGAACAGGCCCGCAACGAGCGGCAGCACCCCCCAGCTCACATCCTTGATGATCTCCACCGGGTTCTGCCGCACGATGGCAAGTACGAGGATAGTCGTGATCACGCCGGCAAGGAAGGTCGGAAGGCCGAGATCCATGTGGAATGCCGAGGCCGACAGCAGCACGGCGGCGGTTGCCAAAAGGCCGACGCCCGCCAGTTTCGCGGGCAGGCTGAGGGTTGGGCGTTCCACCCGATTAGCGACGGTGTCTTCGGCGAGAACACGGCGCTGCGACCAGTAGAGCGCGAGAAAAGTGACAAGGATTGCCGCAATCGACGGAAGCAGGAAGGTATCCAGCCAGCGGGACAGCGGCGGCATTTCGCCGCCGGCAAAAATGACGAGGTTGGCCGGGTTGGAGATCGGCAGCACGAAACTCGCCGCATTGGCAATGAAGGCGCAGATATAAAGGTAAGGAAGCGGATCCTTGACCCTGGCAGCGCGGCAGGCCGCATAAACGGCAGGCGTTAGGACAACGGCGGTTGCGTCGTTGGAAAGAAGCGCGGTGACGATGACGCCGATCAGGTAGATCAGCACGAAGAGGCGCCGCGCCGAGCCTCTGGCGTAAGAGATAGCAACGGCGGCGACCCAGTCGAACAGGCCTTCGCGCCGGGCAAGCTCGGACAGCAGCATCATGCCGGTCAGGAACAGGTAGACGTCGAGACCCTTGATCACCCCCGACCAGACTTCCGCAGGCGTCAAAATTCCGAGAGCGAGGATCAGCAGCGCTCCGGCGACCGCCCAAATGGCCTCGGGCAATCGGAAAGGCCTGATCACCACGCCTGCCGCAGTCGCGACCGCAATGGCCGCCGTATAATAAGCAGCGCTCATGTGTTTCCTTGATGCTGGTTGTTGAGGTTGGTCAGGTGGTGGGTTGCGTCTTGTTACTTCAGTATTGTTCTTCGCGACGGGGCGGCCTGTCGAGAAGAAGAGAGATCACCGGCGTCCTATACAATGTTGCAAGCGGGCTGGCCAGAAGTCTGCCGACAATTACACAGCCGGGAAGGCTTGTACTGTTCCGCGCTCGAAGCTTCTGCGTGCATGTTCGGCGGTTGCAATCGGCGGGGAGATCGTGCTTGTTCACTGTTCAAATGGCACCTGCGCGTCTCCAGCGTGATCAGGTGCCAGTACCGCCCGCCGGCTGACGCACTGCATCGAGGAGTAAGGCATGAAGAAGCTCATCAATGACCCATCCACCGTTGTCCGGGATATGCTGGAGGGCGTCGTGGCACTCAGCTCCGAAACCATCCTGCTTCAGGATGAGAATGTGGTCATACGCTCCGGCCTGCCTGAGGCGGACAAGCGCAAGGTGGCGGTGCTTTCGGGGGGCGGCAGCGGACATGAGCCGGCCCATGCCGGTTATGTCGGCGCGGGGATGCTGACGGTGGCGGTGGCGGGTGATGTCTTCACTTCGCCCAGCACCGATGCGGTTCTCGCCGGCATCAGGGCTGCGGCCGGTCCTGCCGGTGCGCTCGTCATCGTCAAGAACTATACGGGCGACCGGCTGAATTTCGGACTGGCGGCGGAACTGGCGAGGGCCGAAGGTACCCCTGTCGAGATCGTTGTCGTCGCCGACGACGTTGCCTTGAAGGATACGGTTCCCGCCGATCGCCGCCGCGGGATTGCGGGTACGGTGCTTGTGCACAAACTGGCCGGGGCCGCAGCGGAAAAGGGGCTTCCTCTCCATGAGGTCGCCCGCATCGCCCGAGAGGCGGCCGCAAATTTGTCTTCCATGGGTGTCTCGCTGGGCTCCTGCACGCTGCCGGCCGTGGGCAAGCCGGGCTTCGTGCTGGGCGATGCCGAGATCGAAGTCGGGCTCGGCATCCACGGTGAACAGGGCGTGCAGCGGATGCCCATCGCCTCGGCTGACGCGCTCGTGAAGCTGGTGATCGAAACGATCGAAGCCGACGGCAAGCTCGCCGGCGGCGATCGCGTCGCGCTGCTGGTCAACGGCCTGGGGTCAACGCCGCCGATGGAACTCGCCATCGTCGCACGGTCGGCGGTCGCGTTGCTGGAGGCGAAAGGCGTCGTCGTGGAACGAGCCTGGGCCGGCACTTTCCTTTCGGCCCTCGATATGCCGGGGTTTTCGTTGTCGGTCCTGCAGGTGGACGACGCCGCGCTCGGCCTCATCGATGCGCCAACCGAGGCCGGCGCATGGCCGCGCGGCGGTGCGGTGAACCGCAAGCGGGTTTTGCCCTCGGCAAACGCTGAAAAGGCCGCGGTTGCGGCAAACAGGGTGACGGCGGCCGGCGAAAGGCTGCATTCCCTGGCAGAACGGGCCGCGAAAGCCCTGATCGCCGCAGAGCCCAGGCTGACGCAGCTCGATAGCGTCGCGGGTGACGGCGACCTCGGTGCCAGCATGGTGCGTGGCGGCGAGGCAATCCTTGCGCTGACGAAAGAGAGCTTCGGCGACGTTTCCGATGGATTGATGGCGATGGCCAATGCGATGCGCAAGGCCATCGGTGGAAGCTCGGGCCCGTTCTATGCCACGGGTCTCATGCGTGCTTCGCGCCAGCTGGCAGGGATTTATGAGCCAACGGCACAGCAGATGGCGGAAGCATTCACGGCGGCCGTTGCGGCGGTCTCGGAACTGGGTGGGGCGAAGCCGGGTGATCGGACGATGATCGATGCGCTTCATCCGGCAGCGGAAACTTTCAGGGACAAGCTTGCGGAAGGCGCTTCGGCAGAAGAGGCCTGGCAATCCGCCGTGGCGGCGGGCTTGGCGGGCGCCGAGGCGACAGCCGCGATGAAGCCTCGGCTCGGGCGCGCGAGTTACCTCGGTGAGCGGGCGGTCGGGCATCCCGATGGCGGCGCGGTCGCCGTCGGCATCTGGCTAGAAGCTATCGAGGGTGCCAGAGGATAGGCTTGCTCCCGGTTCCCTGATGTGGCGGTGGAGATGCCCGTCCGCCATCCGTCCCATGCAGCGGATGCCACGTTGATTTACGAGCGGCTTGAAGCCGGGGTGGATCGCTCGAAGGTTTCCAGAAGGTCCGTCAGCAGATTTTGGCTTTTGGAAAGGCTCTTCATCTGCTCTTCGACCCTGCCGATCTGCATCCGCAACTTCGATTTCAATTCGTCGCATGGCTGGAAGGCTTGCCGCTGATCGAGGGAGCAGGGCAGGAACTCCCTGACATTGGCGAGGGTCATGCCGGCATTGCCGAGCAGAAGGATGCGCTCGACCGTGTCAACGTCGGCGACATCGTAGTCCCGATATCCGGCCTCCGTGCGGGCGGGGGCGAGAAGGCCTTCGGCCTCGTAATAGCGGAGCATTCTGATGCTCACGCCGGTTTTCAGGGAGAGTTCGCCGATCTTCATTTCCAGCCCTTGACTCTGACAGCGCTGTCAGACTGTAGGGAAGGTGCTCCACGATGTAAACGCGCTTCAGGAGCTTGAAAATGACTGACAAACCCCGCTTTCGCACCGAACTTGATGGCCGGGCAGCGACCGCAGAAGACTTATCACCGCTGGCTTTCGCAGGTTTCGCGCATTTCACCGCCATGCAGGTGCGGGACGGCGCGGTGCGCGGCCTCGATCTTCACCTCGCAAGGCTGAGGTCGGCATCGAAAGAATTTTTCGGCAAGACCTTGCCGGATGATCTGGTGCGCGACCGGCTGCGGACAGCGATCCATGCAGGCCCGCCGGCCCTGTCCCTGACGGCCACCCTGTTTTCGCGCAATGGTGAATTCACCCGGACGGGAGCAGAGAACGACCCCGCCATTCTCGTTCGCACAGCGCCTGCCTTTGATGATCCAAAGCAATCCCTGCATCTGGCGCTCGTAAACCATGAACGCCCCTTCGCAACGATCAAACATGTCGGCGAAGCATCGAAAACCTATTTCCTTCGCAAGGCCGTCGAGGATGGATATGACGATGCAGCCTTTGTCGACGCGCGCGGATATCTAAGCGAAGCAACCATCTGGAATCTCGCCTTTTGGGATGGCGAAGCGGTGGTCTGGCCAAGGGCTGATATTCTTGCCGGTATCACGATGAGCATCATTCGCCGCCAGCTCGACGCGCTCGGCATCGCTCAGCGCGAGCAACTGATCCGTCCCGCCGATCTCAGCGATATCAAAGGCGCGGTCGTGATGAATTCCCTGACTCCCGGTATTCCGGTCGAAGCTCTGGGGCCGCATCGCGTGCCCTTGGCGCCTTCTTTCGTGAAAATGCTCCACCAGGCCTACGAGCGCGAGCCGCTGGTGAAAATCTGACCGAGGCTTAGACGATCAGGTGCAGGCCTGCATCCGAGAGCCTGAGAATGGTGAGCCTGCCCGTGGTATAAGCGCCGGTGTCGATGCCGATGCGTTGCGGGCCGGTCTCCGGTTGCTCCACCGGCGTGTGCCCGTGGACGACGAGGAGGTCCAGTCCGGCTCCCTGTGAAAGGAAAGGCTCACGGATCCAGAGCATGTCCTCATCGGTCTGCGCCTCCAGCGGCAATCCCGGTCTGAAGCCCGCATGCACGAAGATATAGGAGCCAATCCGGGCATAGACGGGCAGGCTGGACAAAAGCTGGCGATGGGGCTGTGGGATCGCGCCGAGCAGCGCATCCCTGAATGGCTGCTGCCTGAGACGGCCCTTGTGCACGAAATAGTCGATATCGACCCCGTAAGACAGAAGCGTCTGGCGACCGCCGAAGTCGAGCCAGTGCATATTCTCCTGCGGATTTTCGAGAAAGTCGTGGAAGAGCTGCTCATGGTTGCCACAAAGCGCGATACGGCGAAGCGGTGCGGGCGGCGCTTGCAGCAGATGTTCGAGAACGCCGCGGGAATCGCGCCCGCGATCGACATAGTCACCCAGCAGGACGACCAGCGCGGGGGAGGGTTCTGGCTCCAGATCGGCGAGGATTTTCCGCTCCGCCTGCAAGAGCAGGTCGAGGCTGCCGTGCACGTCGCCAATGGCGTAGATGGGGAAGGTGGCCGGCTTGTCGCCAAGGTCTATTCTGCGCCGCCTCCGGTCGTCGCGGGGGGCTGATTGCTTACGACCGCGAATCCAGTTGAATACCTTGGGCATAGCTGCCGATACTGTCTCTCCCGCACAAGGTCAAGAGTGTTGAAAACGGCCGCCGCATCATGCGCCAAAGCCGTGTTGACGCGGCAATCGCTTATCCCTTGGAGCCTCCTCGAATGAAGCCCGCAAGCACGGATCCGGCAGTCTAGAGTTTTAGCCAGATGCGCGGGTTCTCATGCGACTGGATCTTGATCCACTTCAGATCGACCGCTTTCCAAGGTTTGACGACATTGGTGCGGTTATCTAGAACCAGATCGCCCTGGCTGGTGCTGACGACTAGAACGGCATGGCCGATACCATCCGTCGTGCGCGCCGTTGCGATGCGCAGCGCACCCGAGGGCCAGCCGGCGCGCAGCAGGCGCTGCCGCTTGGTCACTGCGAAATCATCGCAGTCGCCGCTTGCCGGGTTCAGCTTCCAGTCGTCTTCGCCGTCCTGCTCGCTGGCGTAAATGATTGATGTGTTGATCTCGGCGTTGACGCGCTGGAGTTCCATGCGTTTCTGTTTTGTCAGTTCCACCATGTCGCCATCGCCGATCCGGACACATTGGTCGGCGGCGCTGTCGCAGAATTTAGCAAAGGCAATCGGCGCGATGGTCGGGCGGCTTGTTGGCATGAACTGGCCGGGACGCGCGGCACCCGGCTTCTGGGCGAGGCCGAGAGGCACGGCCGATGCCGTTGTCGCAATGCTTGCCGCCACGCCGGCAGCGACGGCAAAAATCTTTGCCAGACGGATTTTTTTCTTCGCCATGTCCTTGTCCCTGCACAATTGCCTTCTCTTGTGCCTGGCACCATAGCGGCCCATTCTTGCAGGCCGTTTAAGTCGATGGATTGCATTTTAACGAAATCCGATTTTCTCAACGCTGGCTGAAATCGGTCGGAAAGGAGGGGCCGGCGCTCACTTGCAGCGCGTTCGGCCCTCGCTATCGACGACACAGGTCTGTTGCGGAACGGCCCGCCTCAGTTCGCGCCGTGTCTCGGATGAGGCGCCGCCCGCCGGCGGCCGGTCGTAATTTCGCTCAACCTCGAAATTGCGCCCGCCGATGGTTCCCTGTGCGCCGCCGCGCCCATCCGGCGTCACTTCGAAATTCTGGTATTGCTGGGCATGGGCACCCGCTGCCAGGCCGATCATGACGGCGAGCGCGCCCGCTGCCATGCTGCCCCGTAATATCGCCGCTTGCTGCATGCGTAACATCATGAGCGTTTCCTCCAAAGAAGGAATGATGGATGCCGCCACCGCCGCACATTTGCCATGGCAGGCGCGCATTGATTTTCCGTTGAAGGTCATTATACCACCGATATTGCGTCCGCCGTGAGAAGGATTTGTGTCTGGCCGAATCGCCGTCCTGCCGCATCGGCCAAAGATGCCTCATGGCGATGGCATTGCCGGTCTTCAGGAATGCGAAAACGGCCTTTCCGGGGCTTAAAAATTAAGCTCTTTGCCGCTGCATTTATAGGCTTCACAATCCTGTAACAACGGACCTAATATACAGGTGCAGATGCCGAATCGATCAGGAGAAGCCCTTGACGATTGCAGTTTCACCACAGGCCCTGCCGGCGCTCGTTCTGAACGCAGACTACAGGCCACTGAGTTATTACCCCTTGTCGTTATGGTCCTGGCAGGACGCGATCAAGGCTGTCTTTCTAGACCGTGTGAACATCATTGCAGAATATGATCACGCGGTGTCGTCCCCCAGCTTTTCCATGCGGCTGCCGAGTGTCGTCAGCCTCAAGACCTACGTGCAGCCCACCCGCAACCCCGCCTTCACACGCTTCAACGTTTTCCTTCGGGACAAGTTCGAATGCCAATATTGCGGCACGCGGGACGAATTGACCTTCGACCACGTCATTCCCCGCGCGCATGGCGGTGAAACGACGTGGCACAATGTCGTGGCGGCGTGCTCTCCCTGCAACCTTAGAAAAGGCAGCAAGCTTCCCAAGCAGGCGGGCATGTTCCCGGCGCAGAAGCCCTTCCAGCCGACGGTTCAGGACCTGCACAATAACGGACGGTTGTTCCCGCCCAACTATCTGCACGAAAGCTGGATGGACTATCTTTACTGGGATACCGAACTGCAGCCCTGATCCTTCAGGACTGCAACGCGGTTTTTCCGCTTACCGGCTTTTACGGCTCGCGCCAAAAAAGGCGACTGCCGCAAGTGCAACGCTTGCGATAACGTTCCAGCCTGCAAAGGAAAGGCCGAGCACCCGCAATGCGGCGTCGTTGCAGGAGGGTGCCTTGATGGCGTTTAGATTGCCCAGGAGATCGCCGGCATTGGTGGTGATGGAAGGAGCGCCGGTCGCGCAGGTGATCGGGCCTGCCCAGAAACCCCATTCCACGCCGGCATGATAGACGCCAAGCCCGGCGCCGATCAGCATCGCCACGCCAATTAGCGCGAGAAGCAGCCGTGTGATCTGGGTCGGCAGTTTGAAGATGCTGGTCACAATGGCCAATATGCCCAGCGGAATGGCGTAATAATAGGGATCGCGCTGCAACAGGCAGAGCGCGCAGGGCGTGTAACCGCCAATATGCTGGAAACCGAGGGCGGAGCCGACGGTGAAGATCATTCCCGCCGTGACGCCGAGAGCGGCGAGCGTGCGGCTGTTGTCGGCGGTGGTCGCATTGGCCATGTTGTTTTCCTCAAACTTCGCAAAGAAGCAGATATCCCGGACGGGCTTTCAAAAAGGCGGGGCGTGATGGCGAAATTAAGTCGCCGTTTTCCACGATGGTACGGGATTCGTCTAATCCAGTCCGCTGCGTCTGGCAAATGAAAGCCCGGCAATGTTGGCGGGATGTGCAAGCAAAGTTTCGTGAGTGCGTCGACGGCAAAATGGCACTGCAGGCCAGACATGCGCCTTTACGGCACCGCAGTCGCCGCTGGAAGGCAGTCTCACCTTGCAATGATGAGACATGCCATCAGCATTCGGGTAGGCGCAAGCTCGGAGTGGTGAGACCTATGCCGGGTGGAGGCGGGCTCCGCTCTCTTCAGAGTGATGGATGAAAGTCATGATATCGTGGCTCATATCGGCATAGACGCCATTGTTTTCCACGATGCCTTTCACCCTGTATTGGTCCATCACGACGATGCGATCGGCCAGTGCCACCATTTCCGGCATGTCGCTGGTAATGACGAGAATGGCGGTGCCGTTATCCGCCAACTCGCGCAGCAGGTCATGCAGATAGGCCTTTGTCTTGATGTCGATGCCGACGGAGGGTTCGTCGACGATCAGCAGTTTGACATCGGCAGCCAGCCATTTGGCGACACTGATTTTCTGCTGATTGCCGCCGGATAGATTGCCGACGGTCTGGCTGAGGCTTGGCGTCTTCACCTCCAGCTTTTTCAGGAAAGGCGTTACCGCCGCCCGGATGCGTCCATCCGAAAGCACGCCGAACGTATTCGAGAGCTTGCGCCAGATGGGAACGCTCGCATTGGCAAGAACCGAGTGCTGAAGAATGAGGCCATCGCCCTTGCGGTCTTCGCTGACATAACCGACGCCGTATTCGTGGATGGCTTCGGCTACGGAGCGGATGCGCGCCGGCCGGCCCGAAATACGCACGTTACCGGAGGTGACTGCGAACTTACCCATGATCGATTTTGCAAGTTCGGTGCGACCGGCGCCGACCAGCCCGTAAAGGCCGACTATCTCGCCCTTACGCACGGACAGGCTGACATCGCGGTGACCGATCGCGGTCGATACGTCCTCAAGTTCCAGCACCATCGGATTGTGTTCGACCGCGCGTTTGCGCCAGCCGCCGCCGCTTTCGGCGCGGCCGATCATCAGGCGCACGAGATCCTGACGTCCGAGACCTTCCATGGAGCGGCTTTCGCAGGCGTTTTCGCCATCCCGCAGAACCGTCACCCGGTCGCAGATGTCGAGAACTTCCTCCAGCTTGTGGCTGACGAAGACGAGGCTCGCGCCATCATCGCGCAGGCGGCGCAGAATGCGGAAGAGGTTGTCCGTTTCGCTCGGCGTCAGCGATGTCGTCGGCTCATCAAGCAGGAGCACACGGCTCTGCAGGGAAAGCGCCTTGGCGATTTCGACAAGCTGCATCTGCGCGACGGAAAGCTCCGATACCGGCGTTGCCGGATCGATTTCCAGATTGAGTGCCTCAAGCCAGCGGCGCGCGTCGCGATTCAGTGCGGCGTAGTCGATGGGTTTGAGATAATGGGCGCCGAGCTTTTCCATGTGGATATTCTCGGCAATCGAGAAACGCGGAATGAGATTGCGCTCCTGGTGCACGACACCGATGCCGCGCGCAATCGCTTCGCGTGGATTGCCGAAGCGCACTTCCTGCCCGTCGACGAGAATCTGGCCGCTGCTTTGATGATGGACACCGGTGATGACCTTGATCAGGGTCGATTTGCCGGCGCCATTTTCCCCGAGCAGGGCGTGGATCGAGCCGGGTTGCAGCGAAAGATTGACGCCCTTGAGCGCACGAACGCCGGGGAACAGTTTTTCGACGTTTCGCGCCTGAAAAACGGGTTGTTTGTCCATGTCAGGCCTTCCCTGTCTTTTTGCCGAGATGCGTTTCGCGCAGGCGGTTGATGCCGACGGCGGCGAGGATCATCGCGCCCAGCACCACCTGCACGAGGAACGGATCGATGGAAAACAACACCAGCGCTTGGGTGATGATGGCGACGATGACGACGCCGAGCAGGGTTGCCCCGACGCTGACATGCCCGCCCGCCAGTACCGCGCCGCCGATGACGGGGGCGGCAAAGGACAGGATGAGCCAGTCGTCGCCAATGGAAGGCTGGCCGATCTGCAGGCGGGAGACGAGCAGGATACCCGCGACAGATGCCAGAAAGCCGGAAATGCCGTGCGCGACGATCACCGTGGTGCGCACCGAAATGCCGGAAAGCTCCGCCGCGTGGCTGTTGCCGCCGATGGCAAGGATGAAGCGGCCTATCGGCTGGCGGCGCAGCATGAACCACAGGGCGAATGCGATGATGATCGTCGGGACAGCAAGCCATGGAATGGGCCCGGCAATGAGGGCCGAACCGAAGTCTTTCACCGATTCGGGTATGCCGTAGAAAGGCTCCGCTCGCGTGATGCCGAGGTTGATGCCCTTGTAGATCGACAGTGTCGCGAGCGTGATGACGAAAGCGGAAATGCCGGTGATGGCAATCAGCAGGCCGTTGAGCATGCCGCAGACAATGCCGATCAGCACTGCTGCGACGGCAGCCACCGGCGCCGGAAGCCCCCAGACCTGCATCAGCCCCGCAAAGGAGATTGCCGCAAGGCCGCCGATCGCGCCGACGGAAAGGTTCATCTGGCCGATGGCGATAATGATCATCTGCGAAAAGGCGATGAGTGCATTGACCGAAATGGCCAGAAGCAGGATCTGGATGTTGAAGGAAGACAGGAAGTTGGGGCTGAAGCCACGGATCAGCACGATTGCCAGCACCGTAACCAGCAGGGGCCCGAACCAGTCGGTTCTGGCAAGGCGAAGAAGGGTGTTGTCGGTTGTCATCGTCCAGTCCTCAAGCGAGATTGCGCCGGGCGAGATAGCTTCGCCGCGCCTTGTCCATCAAAACCGCCAGTAACAGCAGCAGGCCGAGAAATGTCTGGACCCAGAATTCGCCGAGCTGGAGCAGCAGCAGGCCGCTGGTCAGCATGGTGACCAGCAGCGCGCCAAGGCAGGTGCCGAGCACCGAAACCTTGCCACCCTGCAAGAGCGTGCCACCGAGGACGGGCCCCAGAAACGCGGGCAACAGCCAGTCCTGCCCAAGTTGGCCGGCCATGGATGGAATGGCGGCACCCGTGCGCGTCACCAGCATCAAAGCGGCGAGCGCGGCAAGCAGGCCCGACAGCATGTGACAGGCAATGAAGATGCGGTCGACGCGGATACCGGATAGTTCGGCCGCCTCCGGGCGTGCGCCTGCCGCCAGCATTTCACGGCCGAGCACGGTGCGCCGGTAGAGAAAGGAAAGCGCTAGGGCTGTTGCGAGCGTGACGAGAAGCAGCGGCGAGAAATAGGTCGCGAGCTTCATTTTTCCGAAGGCGGCGAAGATCGGGGGCAGGCCACGATAGGCCTCGGCCCGCGTCAGAAAGATCATCACCCCGAAAAAGATGCTCATGGTCGCGAGTGTGATGATGAAGCTGTGCAATCCCGTGCGGATGACGGTCCAGCCATTGATGAAACCGAGTGCTGCGCCTGTGGCGAGGCCGCCGACGAGGGCGAGCGGCCAAGGAACGCCCAGAACCTCGATCAGATAACCGCAGGCCATGGCCGCCGAAACGCCAATTGCTCCAACGGCGAGATTGAGACCGCCGGTCACGATCACCGCCATCATCGACAGGCCGATCATGATGTTAATCGCTGCACTGCGGCCGAGCGTGAACAGATTGAAAGGCGAAAGGAAGCCGCTGGCCGCCACGCCGAAAATAACGGCGAAGACGACAATCAGCAGAATGAGGCCGAATTCATTGGTAAGAAAAAAGCGGCCGTGCGAAAGGCCGGAACCCATTCGTTCGTCTGCCTCCTGCGCGCCTTTTGTGAGCAAACTATCGTTCACGGTCATGAAATTGTCCCGGTATTGGTTCGGCCCGAGGCACCTTCGCGGGTGGCCTCGACGTTATACTCCCGCCGGAAGACGTTTTTCCGACGGAACTGGTTGCCGGGCGTGGTCGTCAGCCGCCCGGCAACCGCAAAAGGCTTGCTTATTTGCAGCTCAGATACGTCGTATCGAAGTTTGCGAGCAGCTTTTTGGTCTCGGCGCGCATGGCGTCAACGTAGTTATCGACCTTTGTGGCATCGACATAGGCGGTGCCGGAATCGATGAACTTGGTCGTCAGCGCGTTGGACTTGAACGGCGCATCTGCCTTCACCTTGCAGCCGGACTGCAATTTGCTCAAAGCGAAGGAGCCGACATAACCCTGACCATAGGGGTTCTGCAGCATCGTGCCGTCAACGAAACCGTCCTTGATCGCCTTCAGCACCACTTCGTCGTGGTCGATGCCGACCATGTGGATGCGCTTGTCGCCGATCTTGCGCAGCGCGTTGGAGGCGACAACTGCCGGAACCCAGGCCGTGGTGACGATGCCATCCACTTCCGAGGCATGAGCGGCGAGGTAGGCGTTGATCTTTTCTTCGGCCGGTTCCGGCGCGTCGATATCAGCGATGACCTGGACGACCTCGGCGCCGGCTTCGTCAGCCGCCTTCTTCACGGCATCGATGCGGAGCTGGGTGTTGGGATCGACAAGGAAGCCGGTGAAATGGGCGATGCGTTTTTTGCCTGTTCCCATCGCCTTGATGAGCTCCTTGGTGCCGAGATAGGCCGAATTGCCGGTGTCGGTGCCGAGGCAGAAGGCGGCGGGTGAAGGGTCTTTGAAGCAGCCGGCGCCGGCAATCACGTTGGCGCCATTGCCGGTCAGTTCCTCGGCCGTGGAGACCGCGCCGACGGGATCGCCGGGGAAAATCAGGAAGCCGTTATAACCCTGGCTCAGAAGGCTTTCGAGAAGCTGGTTCTGCTGCGCCAGTTCCCATTTCTGCGGTACTTTATAATCCGCGCCTGCCAGACCGAAATCCTTGGCGGCGTCCTTTCCGGCCTGTTCCCAGGCGGCGAAATAGGGATGCGGACCGCCCGGAACGAGGGCGACCTTGCTTGGATCGGCGGCCTGCGCAACACCGCAGGCTCCAGCGCCGATGATTGCGGCAGCGACGAGGCTGCGCATGAAATGCGTCATGTTTTTCTCCTCCATGAAACGGACTGCCCTCTGCAAAAAGCGACTGGAAACCTCCGTTAATCGCTCTTTCTCCCAACAGCCGGCTTGCGTAAGCACTGTGGACCCTAGTATACTTGTATCCAAGTAGCAATCGGATTTTCACGACGGCCTTTCAAAAGGGAAACGTTCATGACGAAAAACACCAGTGCCGGCTTTGCCGGACGTGGCGGCCATCAGGAGGCCTCAGGCCCGGGAATCGAAAGCGTGGAGCTTGTGGTCAATCGCTATGGCTCCGTGGCCGATCAGGTTCACGCGGCCCTGCGCCAGGCCATTGTCGAAGTGCGGCTGGCGCCGGGAGCGCCGATCAGCGAGAACTCCATCTGCCGTCAGTTTTCCGTGTCACGCACGCCGGTGCGCGCCGCCATCCAGCGCCTGTCGGAAGAGGGGCTTGTGGATGTCTATCCGCAGCTTGGCAGCTTCGTCGCGCCGATCAGGCTCGGCGAAATTCAGGACAGCCATTTTATCCGTCGTTCGCTCGAAGTCGCCCTGCTGCGAGAGGTCGCGCCGCGATGGACGAAAGAGATGAGCCGGACGATGCGGGATGTCATCGCCGAGCAGGAAAGGGTGATCGCCGCCAATGACGCCAACGGCTTTTTCCATGCCGACGAGGCGTTTCACCGGTTGCTCGGCACGTTTTCCGGCCGCGAAGGCGTCTGGCAGGCAATCCTTGCTGCCAAGGTGACGCTTTCGCGGTTCCACCGTTACTGGGCGAAACCGGAGCGCCTGCCCGCCGTGATCGAAGAGCACCTGGCGGTCGTCGACGCCCTCGACCGGGGCGATGCCGACGGCGCGGAACAGGCGCTGGTGACACATCTGGATATGGTTTTCGTGATCTACGAACAGCTGCCCGAAGAAGAGCGCAAGCATTTGTCCATTTGATAATGGACGTGGAGGAGACAGAATGGAATTGAAACACAAGACCGCGCTCGTGACGGGCGCGTGCGGCGGCATCGGCCGTGCCGTGGTTGCGGCGCTGGTGGCGCAGGGGGCGAGGGTGCTTGCCTTCGATCGCGATATTGAGGCTGTAAAGGCGCTCGCGGAGGGTTTTGGCGATGCCTGCGATCCCATCGCCGTTGATCTCGGTGATGCGGCGGCGCTGCAGGCCGTCATGAAGGATATAGCCGGTCGTTTCGAGGTCATCGACATTCTCGTCAACAATGCCGGTGTGCTGTCTCCGCACAAACTGGCCGCGACCACGCTTGACGAGTGGCACAAGCTTATGGCCGTCAATCTCGATGCCGCCCTGCTGCTGACGCAGGCTGTCGTTCCCGCCATGAAGGAAAACCGCTGGGGGCGACTGATCAACATCTCCTCTTATGCCTGGAAATCCGGTGGTCTGACGGCGGGCACGGCCTATTCGGTTTCGAAATCGGCGATGGTCGGCCTCACCTATTCTTCGGCGCGTGAACTCGCCCCCTTCGGCGTTACCGCCAATGCGGTGGCACCGGCCTATGTGGTTTCGCCGATGATCATGGAGCAATTGTCGGAGGAAGACCGTCAGCGCCAGCTTGCCGCCATTCCCGTTGGGCGCTTCTGCCAGCCGGAAGAAGTGGCGCATGCCGTGCGTTTCCTCGCCTCGCCGCTGTCCGGTTTCATGACCGGCACAGTCGTCGACATGAATGGCGGCCTGCAATTCGGCTGAGATACGGAGATACAAACGTGACCAATCGACTTTCTTCCCTTGCGCTCTCGCATCTGCCGCAAGACGTGGCTGTGCCGGCCTATGACCGCGAAGCGGTCACACCGGGCATCGTGCATCTCGGCGTCGGTGCTTTTCACCGCGCCCATCAGGCCGTGTTCATCGATGATTGCCTGGCGCGCGGCGAAACCGGCTGGGGCATTATCGCGGCCTCGCTGCGCAGCCCCGATACGCGTGATGCCATCGCGCCGCAGGACAATCTCTACACTTTCTGCCTGCGCGACGGCGAAAACGAGACGCTGCGGATCGTCGGTTCCATCCTCGAAACCATCGTTGCCCCGGAAGAGCCGGAGCGGCTGTTGCAGGCGATGGCCGATCCGCGGGTCAGGGTCGTCACACTGACGGTGACGGAAAAGGGTTACCTTGCGGATTTGTCGGCGGGCACGCTTCTCCGCGATCATCCCGATATCGTCCATGATCTGGAACATCCACAAAGGCCCCGTTCGGCGCTCGGTTTTCTGCTGGAGGCGACAAGGCGCAGGCGTGCCGCCGGGGCCGTGCCGCTGACGTTGCTCTCCTGCGACAATCTCCCGTCCAATGGCCGCATCCTGCACCGGCTTCTGGTGGAGATGGCTGGTCTCACCGATAAGGATCTCGCTGCCTTCATCACGGAAAACCTTTCCTGCCCCTGCGTCATGGTTGACCGCATCGTGCCCGCCACCACGGCCACCGACCGCGAGCGCGTGACGGCGCGTCTCGGCTGCGAGGATGCCTGGCCGGTGATTGCGGAACCCTATTTCCGTTGGGTGATCGAGGATCGCTTTCCGCACGGTCGCCCCGGTATCGAGCTTTCGGGCGCCGAGCTCGTCGATGATGTCGAGCCTTATGAGCATATGAAGCTCAGAATGCTGAATGGCGCTCACACTGCCATGGCGGCCATCGGTCAGTGTAGCGGGCTTGAGACGATCGCCGATATCTATGCCGATCCGCGTGTGCGCGGGTACATCGATCGTTACTGGCGGGAGGTGGGTTCGACATTGAGCCCCTCTGTCAGTGGACCAGACTATGTTGCCGGTCTGCGCCAGCGTTTTGCCAATCCCGCACTTCGCCACCGCGCCGCCCAGATAGCTTCGGACGCTTCCCAGAAAGTGCCGCAACGCATTCTCGCGCCACTGGCGGAACTGCGTGCCGCAGGCGCGACGAATGCGGCGGCTCTTTTTGCCGTCGCGATGTGGATACGCTCCTGCGCAGCACTGAACGAGCGCGGCGAGCCCATCCTCATGGCCGATCCGGCTTTTGCCGAATGGAGTGCACCAACCAGCACCGGTGAGGACCCGGATGCGGTCGTGGACCGGTTTTTAACATTCCGTCGCGTCTTTGGCCCTGAATGGCAGGCTGACGAAGCATTCGTCACGGCGCTGAAGGCCGCCCACCGCGACATCGTCCAATACGGCGCGCTCGGCGCCATCGAACGGCATTTTTCGGAGGAGTAGACTATGAAGGAAACCTGGCGCTGGTTCGGAGAGCAGGACCCGATCACCCTTGAGCATGTGCGGCAGACGGGTGCGAGCGGCGTTGTGACGGCGCTGCACCAGATTCCCGACGGCACCGCGTGGCCGGCGGAAGAGATCGCCAAACGCAAGGCAATGATCGAGGCGGCTGGCCTGGAATGGAGTGTCTGCGAATCCATTCCCATGGAACAGTCCGTCAAGCGCGGCGACGCCGATGCGCCAAAAGCGATTGCGCGCTGGAAGGATACGCTCGTCCGTCTCGGCCGCGCTGGCGTTCCCGTCGTCTGCTACAATTTCATGCCTGTCGTGGACTGGACGCGCACCAATCTGCGCTGGCAGGCGCGCAACACCGGATTGGCGCTGCGCTTCGAAATGGCGGATTTCGTCGCCTATGACGTCTTCATCCTGAAGCGTGCCCGTGCGGCGGAAAATTATGAGCCCGCGCTGGTGGCGCGGGCTGAAGCGCGTTTCGCGAAGATGAGCGAAGAGGAGCAGTCGCTTCTGGAGCGCAACATCATCGCCGGTCTGCCGGGCGGCGCGCTGGTGCAGACGCGCCAGTCCATCGCCGCGCTGATTGCTTCGTTCGATGGCATCGACAGCGCGACCATGCAGAGCAATTTGCTGGCATTTCTGCGGGAGGTCGTGCCGGTGGCGGAAGAGGTGGGCGTGCATCTCGGCATCCACCCGGATGATCCGCCATTCTCCCTGTTTGGCCTGCCGCGCGTGGTTTCGACGCCTTCAGATATTCGCGCCATCCTCTCGGCCATCGAAAGCCCGAACAACGGCATCACCCTCTGCACCGGCTCCTACGGTGCCCGCAGCGATAATGATCTCGTGGCAATGGCGCAGGAATTCGCATCCCGCATCAATTTCGCCCATCTGCGCAATGTCACCGTCGAGGCGGATGGTTCTTTCTTCGAGGACGATCATCTGGATGGCGGAACCGACATGATCGGCGTCATCGAGGCGCTGTTGCGCGAGGAGCGGACCGCCGCCCGGGCCGGTCGAAGGACCGATATTCCGATGCGGCCGGACCACGGCCATCTCTTGGGTGACGACATCACCAAAAAGACCAACCCCGGCTATTCCTATATCGGCCGCATGAAGGGTCTCGGCGAACTCCGTGGTGTCATCCGAACCGTCGAGCGCCAGCTCCGGCGCGAGGAGGCTGCCGCATGAGGACCCGCAAACTCGGACGCACGGCACTGTCGCTGAGCGAGCTTTCCTTCGGTGCCGCCGGCATCGGTAATCTCTACCGCAGTGTCAGCCGCGAAGATGCTATGGCGACGCTGCAAACCGCATGGGATGCCGGTATCCGCTATTTCGATACCGCGCCCTATTACGGGCAGGGCCTTTCCGAACGCCGCATCGGGGATTTTCTCCAGATGAAACCACGCGGTGCATTCGTGCTGTCCACCAAGGTCGGGCGAATCCTGAAACCGGCTGAAGAGGGTGTCATACCGGACTACGGTTTTGTCGATGCGCTGCCATTCGTGGTGGAATACGATTACAGCTATGATGGCATCATGCGCTCGCATGAGCAGAGCCTTGCCCGGCTTGGCCTCGGTTCGGTGGATATTCTCTATGTCCACGATCTGGAGGCGAACACTCTGGGAGAGGAAGCCTATCGCCATCATTTCGGGATATTCACCGAAAGCGGCATCGAGGCGCTGCATGAATTGAAGGCGAAGGGCAAGATCGGCGCGTTCGGCCTCGGCGTGAACGAGGTTCCTGCCTGCCTGAACCTGATGGAGATCGACGAAATCGACTGCATCCTGCTGGCGGGCCGTTATACGCTGCTCGATCGTTCGGCTGCAGCACGGCTGCTGGGGCGTTGTGCGGAAACCGGCACCTCGCTCATCATCGGCGGTGTCTTCAACTCGGGCATTCTTGCGACCGGGGCAAGACCGGGCGCCACCTTCAATTACGCTGAGGCAGCACCTCAAGTCGTGGAGCGGGTGCGCGCCATGGAGGCCCACGCCGCCGACCACGGCGTCGCGTTCGCGGCGGCCGCCTTGCATTTTCCGCTGCAAAACGCCGATGTCGCCAGCGTGCTGATCGGCACCGCGAAACCGGACAGTCTCCGGCGCAATCTATCCATTTTCGAAACGACCGTGCCGGACGCCGCCTGGGCGGGTTTCGACACGCTCGCGCTTGAAGATTGACCGACACCAGAGGGAGGAGGACGTCATGGACCTGATTGATACCCACCAGCATCTGATCTTGCGGGGCAAACTGGGTTATGCCTGGACGCGCGGGGAGCCGAGCCTTGCGGGAAGCTTCACCCGGGCAGATTATGCAGCTCTTGTCGAGGGCAGCGGTGTTATCGGCACGATCTTCATGGAAACTGGGGTCGATGACGGTGATTATCGGGCGGAGGCTCGGCTCATCGCCGGCATGGTTGGGGAAGGCGCCTTGCCGATGTTCGGCCAGATCGCCAGCTGCCGGCCGGAAACGGACCGGGGTTTCGACGCCTGGCTAGAGGAGTGCCGACGTCTCAACGTGGTCGGGTTCCGGCGTATCCTCCAGGTCATGCCCGACGATACCAGCCGTGCGGAGAACTACCGGCGGAACGTACGCAAGATCGGCAAGGCCGGGTGGCCGGTCGATCTCTGCTTTCATTCCCGCCAGCTCGCCATTGCCGCCGAACTTGTCCGGGCCTGCCCCGACGTTCGCTTCATGCTCGACCATTGCGGCACGCCTGACATTGCCGGAAACGATTTCCCCGTCTGGAGCGAGCGCATGGCCGATCTGGCCAGCTTGCCCAATCTCTCCGTCAAGCTTTCCGGTGTCACCGCCTATTGTGCGCCGGGGCAAGCGACGCAGGAAAGCGTGAGGCCTTATGTGGAAACCGTATTGAACCTGTTCGGCCCCCAAAGAATGGTCTGGGGCGGCGACTGGCCGGTGGTCGATCTCGGCTCTGGCCTACCGGAATGGATCGCCATGACGAGGGAGTTTCTGTCGACGCTTTCCCCGGATGAGCGGGCATCGATCGGCCATGCCAATGCCAGACGATTTTATCTGGCGAGATAGCACGATCCTTGACCGGACAGGGTCTCGTTCATGCCGATGATGTCGTGCAAATCATAAGAGGTGGTGCGGGTGGTCGGGCTCGAACCGACACTCCTTTCGGAACCGGATTTTGAGTCCGGCGCGTCTACCAATTCCACCACACCCGCATTCGCTGCCGATTGTGTTTCAGGTCACTGAGGCAATGCCACGGCGTCTATCACGGGCGAGACCGTGCGTGCAACCCCAAAAGCGGGAAATTTGCCTTGCGGAACGGCATGTCCGCGTGCTGGGGAACGGGGCAAAATCAGAGGCCGTTACCTAAAACATTTGGCAGCCTTGCCACGGCGCGGGTGGTTCAATCGGCCGCGCCTGTTTCAAAACGATACACCTATGATTGAACTATTTTGATAATTTTAGATATCCCTAATAGATTGGTATGTACGCAATTACTAATTGAATATATGATGACACGGTGGAATTTCCACGCGGGGCGGGAGTAGCCAACTCATAGGGAGGAAATTATGAGGGCTCTTTCTCGCAATTTGTTACTGTCTGCCTGCCTGATCTTGCCGGTCAACGCCCATGCGCTGGATATCGGGATCGGCGGAGAGAACGGGGTTAATGCTAGCGTGGGTAGCAATGGTAGCGGTGGTCTCGGGGTCGATGCTTCCGTTGGCGGCAGCGGCGGTGTCAACGCCAGTGCGGATGTTGGCGGCAGGAGCGGCGGCGGATTAGGCGCGGATGTCAACGCTTCGGTTGGTGGCAGCAATGGGGTCAATGCGGATGTCAACGCATCCGTCGGCGGTTCCAGCGGGGTCAATGCGGGCGTGAATGCCTCCGTGGGCGGCTCCAACGGCGTCAACGCAAATGTCGGAGCCAATGTCGGCGGATCACGCGGCCTGGGCGTGGATGTCGGACTTGGCATTGGCGGTTCACGTTCGCCGGGCAATCCTGGCAATCCCGGTAATCCCGGCACTCCAGGAAATCCGCAAAATCCCGGTAACGTAACGCCCGGTGCCATGCGCAATGCCATACAGGCCTATAACGACATGTCGCGGACCGAACAGATCAAGCTCGCCCGCCGCTGTGTCGATATTCTGGGTGGCGGATACGATGCGGCCTTGACGCAATTGTGCAAGATGATCCGGACAGCCTCGCGCTGAAGCGGGTCTCATTTGCCGAACATATCCGAAGGGCGCCCCGGCGTCCTTCGGATCAGTTTCCCTTGCGTCCGAAGGACAGGATCTTCTGTCGCAGGCTGCGGGCGAGGTTGCGGGTATTACGGTACATGTCCACTTGCGTGGAAACCTGCCGCACGTCGCGGTCGCTGTTCTGGGTCAGGCCGACGACCAGCGTGCCCATTTCCTGCCGTTCCTGCCAGAAGCGGCTCATGATCGGATGATCGGGCACGGCGCAGCTGTCGCTGCGCAGAATATTGGCGTCGTCCAGATGCCAGTCCGTCAGTTTCTGTACCAGCAGTTTGCCGGGTGAATATTGCGAATAGTTCTCGTCAAAGGCGGTTTTCCACGTATAGGCTTCGCCGGCCGTAATGAAGACCACCATGGATGCGATGGCGCTGCCATTGAGATCGATGGTGTGGATACGAACGGCATCCGCTTCGGCCAGGTTGGTGATCGCCTCACGGGCGAAGGCGGCGCGATAGCGGTCGTTGACCAGGGCGGTGCGTTTGCGACCCTTCCAGCCACTCGCCTCCAGCGCCAGAAATTCCTCCATGCGGTAGCGCACATCCTTTGGCTGCCGGGTAACGGTGTAGGAGAGGGCCCCGAGTTTTTCGAGCTGGCGCCACTGCCTGCGCATTTCGCGCAGATGGTGTGGAGCAAGGGCGTTGCGCAGATAGGCCTTGCCATCAAGCAGGCTTTCCAGCATCGGCCGGTGATAATTGCCCGTGGTCGTCACCGGCAGGTTGCGGCTGAGCGCGATGGCCCTGAACATGCGCGCAAACGGCCCTTCCAGCCGCACATCCGGCAGGACAAGAACATTGGGCAGACGCATGTTCGGGTCGGAAAGGGCGTCGAAAAGATTGTCGAGGGTCTCGGCCGCCCCTTCGGTATCGACCAGCGGCGTGCCGAGCGGCCCGAAGGGATTGGCCCAGCCGCGAATGATGGACGGACCGATGGAAAAACCCGGCTTTTCCACGGTAAAGGGCATCAGAAAGCGCATACGGCTTCTGGCGCCCTTCTCGTCGCGAATGAGGGCGAAGCGCACGGATTTGTCTTCGATGCGCGGCATGGCGGGCGCAAGAAGCCTCCCGGTGAAGAAGACATTCGCCTCCATCACACGGTTGGACAGGAAGTCGAGTTCTTCCTGCATGTCGTAACCGAGCTGACCCGGATAGATGCAGAATTCCCGGCCATCGCGTCCCACGCGCCGGCTGCTGTCTGCCGCGGGACGGTCACGCTCCGCAGACGCCATCAGCGCCGCGATGCGCGGGTCCTGAAAATCCGGATTCTTTGGATCGCTGGACATGCTTATCGTTACACCGCCTTCCCAGTGTCTTGACCCGCCCGGGGATCGTTGAAGGCAAAAAGGACGATCCCGAGTGTGCGGCGAATGGCAATATGCAATAGCACAGCTTCTATGCACATGGCTATTGCCACCGCCGCCGCGGCCCCTGCCAGACCATAGACCGGAATGAGCGCCATGTTGAGTGCAATGTTGCAACCGAAGATAATAATATAAAGCACAACGCAAAGTTTTTGTTTGCCGGCCATATTCAGCAGGGTTTCTCCCGGGCCGATCATCGCTTTGGCGAGGAAACCGGCAAACAGGAAGAACATCAGCTGGTAACCCTGAACGAAGCCCGGGCCGAACAGCGAGAGCAGAAACGGGCCGGCCAGAAGCACCACGCTGCCAACGGCGAGCGATGGCCAGAAAGCCCAGCGTGCGGCCTGACCGGCAAAGCCGGCAAGCCCCTGGCGATCATTGGCCGACATCAGCGCTGCAAGACGTGGAGCAGCGGCGGCCTGCACGGAGAAAAACACGAATTGCATCAGCACGATGGTTTTTGCCGCGGCAAAATAGATGCCGACCTGATCGGGTGGCAGGTAAAGGCCGACAATCACCACATCGGAGTTGGTCATCAGGAAACCGATGCCATCGATCAGGAACATCGGGAAGGCGAACCTTATCCAGTGACGGAAATGAACCCTGCGGGCAGCACTGCGAAAATGCCGGTTGAGCCGGCGGTTCATGAAGGCGAAGTGGAAAAGCGTGGTGACATAGGTGGCAAGGAGGGCCATCAGCATGGCGGTCGTTGCGGTTTTTTCCGCGCCGAAACCGATGGCTGTCAGCATGAACAGCAGGATCAGCACCGGGCGGACGATATAGGTCGGGCTGAGCGCGGAGACGGCCCAGCCATTGGCGCGTGCGGTGCCGTTCAGCACATCGCCCAACGCCACCATCGGCAGGGTGAAAAGTGCCAGCGCAACCGGGATGAGATAATAGGAAGCGATGCGCTCGCCGAAGAAATACAGGAAAACGAAACCGAAAATTGCGAGCGCGCTGGCGGCAAGCATCGCGAAGATGCGGGCCGTCGACGTCAGCCCCATGATCTTGTCATGGGCCTCCTCCAGACGGTAGCCGGGTAAAAATCGGATCACGGTCGTATGGAAACCGAGACAGGAGAGGTTGCCGAACAGGATCACCAGAACCCAGACAAAGGCGAAGAGGCCATATTCGAATTCGCCCATCAGGCGGGCAAGGATGATCTGGGAAACAAAGGCGATGCCGGCGCTGACGATACGCACCGCAAAGGCGACGAGCGCCATGCGTTGCGCGCGCGAAACCTCATCTCTTCCGGAAACAAGGACGGCGACTTTCGCCCCCAGCGGCGCAAGCTTTGCGCGCAGGCCTGCGGGTAAGGCTTTTTCCGCCGTGTTGAGGATAGCCATGATCCACACGCCATCATTTCCAGTTAAATAGGCAGTTCGACTGTAAGCGCTTATCCTTAACGAAGGGTTTGGGACGCACCGGCCTGTGTGCCGATATCGTCCACCCCGCGCGGTCTGCGAATGCCGTTGAGCAGGAAAAGTGCGAGTGGGCTCCGGCGTATCGCCTGATGCAGCATATAGGCTGTTGCCGTGGTGGCTGCGACGATGATCGCGAATTCCAGGATCGGCGGCAGCGCGATCAGGATGAAGAGGATTCCAAAGGTGTAAATCAGCGGATGATGAAACAGGTAAATGGTGAAGGATGCATCCGTCATGCGTCTCGCAAGCGGGCTTGGCCGGTCGAAATAGCGGCAGGCGAGGTCGATCAACAGACGGCTCGCCGCCACCGCCGCAATTGCGGAAACAAGGACCAAAAGGGCCGAAGTCGAAAAGGGATATTGCAGGCGTAATGTCACCGCTGCACCAATAGCGCCCGCTGCGATAATGCCGGTGAGAAGACCCGTCTGGCGGAATTGGTGAAAAAGAGCGCGACTACGATGCAGCAGGGCGCCGATCAGGAAGAAGGGCAGGTAACGCGCATAGGGGTCGGAAGCACGCTCATAAAGAAGGAAAAGCCTGCTTCCGCTGCTTGCCGCAAGCAGGCCGGAACCATAGACCATCAGCTCCCACAGAACCGGGAGGGCACAGAGTGCTGCGAAAAACAGGGTGGCGTGCCGCTGCTGCAAGCCGTTGAACCCGTTTCTGACACGGGTAAATGGCGGGTGTTCCGCTAGAAACAGAAGAGCTGCCAGCAGGACGGAATAGGCAATGAGGGCCGGCAGGAACCATAGATGCATGATCCACTGTTCGCTCGGGCGCAGCAAGCCGGGCAGGCTCTCCAGCAGACGATCGGCGGAAATATCGCCTTTGGCGACGCCGGCAACCTGCTGTAGGAAAAGCTGCAATGGCCCGAGGAGAAGCACGGCCACGATGAAGGGCACACCGAGGCGCAGGAAACGCTGCTTGAGCCAGTGCAACTTGCCCTTCTTGCCGATGACCATGGTGGAGAAATATCCGGCCACCAGAAAAAATGTCGGCATGCGGAAGGTGACGAGCGCAGCACCGAGCGCACTCAGAAGCGGGCTGGTCTCGAAATCCTTGATGTCCCAGGGCAGAACGTGGCTATAGAGCAGGGAAGCGTGATAGGGAATGCCGAGCAGCATCAGGAGGGCCCGGAGAGGGTCCCAGTAATGCTCATAGTCTGACTTGCCCGGTTGCATTTTTCCCCCGCGCCGAAAACGCGATCCCGCGTGCTCCGTGACGACCAGCACGACTATTGGTGGAAAGTGCTAATAAACTCTTCACGCACCGGAGGGTGTGGGCGGCGCTTTTTTCTTGGGCAGAAGGTCGAGCACCAGCGCGCAGCCGAAAATGATGATGCCGGCGCCGAATAGCTGGGGAAGCGACAGGGGCTCATCGAGCACCAGGGCGCCGACAAGCACGGCCACGACGGTGACGGCAAATTCCACGCTGATCGCCTTCGTTGCGCCGATCGAAGAGACCAGCTTGAAATAGGTGATGTAGGTCAGGCCGCTCATGACGACGGCCTGAATCAGAAGATAACCGTAATCGACGAGATCAGGCGTTCTGGGCAAGGGCACGGCTAAAAGAAGCGGCAGGGTCATCAGGCCGCCTGTCAGGAAGGAACCGATGGTGATTTCCCAGGATCCAACCCCTTTGAGGTGCAGGCTCGCAAAATTGCTGCCATAGGCGGCACAGATGCAGGCGGCGACAGCGGCAGCACAACCGATGATGAAGCCGGATGTGACGGGAACAGCGGGAAAACCGACGAGCAGAACGATACCGGCAAAGCCGATGACGAGACCGGCAATGCCCTGCCGCGTCAGACGTTCCAGACCCCATATCTGCGAGATGAGCATCGAAAAAAGCGGAATCGTCGCCACCAATATGGCTGCCATCGCAGTGCCGATCTGAGGCGTCGCGTAGGACAGACCAATCAGTTGCCCGGCGACCGTCGTTGCGCCGACGATTGCGAAAGCGCCCCAGCTGGCGGAAAATGTCAGCTTCCGGCGTGCCGCCCGCGCAATGAGAAAAAGGGCGACAGCGGTTATGATCGAGCGAAGCGTGACTGCGCCAATCCAGCCGAAGGCCGCGACGACATGGAGAAGCAGCAGGAAAGACACACCCCACGTAATCGCGAGAAAAATATAGGCGGCAAGATCGCGAGGGGCCATGAGAGCAGTTTCCGCAAGATGATCCGGCTCCCATATGGAAAGTGCCGATACCAGTCAACACCCCGACCGGCAGCAATGATCCGGCGCAAACAAAATCGCCCGTAACGCAGGTTACGGGCGACCGATTTCTGGCATAAAGCCCTGACCTTTTACGCCTGTTCGTAAACGCCGTGGCAGTGCTTGTATTTCTTGCCGGAACCGCAGGGGCACATTTCATTGCGCCCGATACGGCCCCAGGTGGCGGGATTGTTCGGATCGCGTTCATCGGCTGGCACGAAAGCGGCCGGAATGCCCTGTGACATCTCGTCCTCACCGGTGACGGGGTCGAGGTGATGGGCGGTCATCTCAGGCAGTTCAGGCTGCTGCGGTTCCTGCTGCACCAGTTCCACGCGCATCAGCTGGGCAGTCACGGCCTCGCGCAGATTGGTGAGCAGCGACTGGAACAGTTCGAAGGCTTCCGCCTTGTATTCCTGCAGCGGATCGCGCTGGGCGTAACCGCGGAAGCCGACGACAGAGCGCAGATGGTCGAGATTGACGATATGTTCGCGCCACAGATGGTCGATCGTCTGGAGAATGACCGAGCGTTCCACATAGGTCATGATCTCGGGGCCGAAACGTTCGGCGCGTTCGGCGGCGTATGTGTCGGCCGCTTCGGTGACGCGCTGGAGAATGTCGTCCTCGGCGATGCCTTCTTCCTTCGCCCATTCCTCGACCGGCAGGTCGAGGTTCAGGAACTGGGCGATACCAGCCTTCAGGCCGGCGATATCCCACTGTTCGGCATAGGCATTTTCAGGAATATGCTTGGTGACGAGCGCTTCGATGACCTCGTGGCGCATGTCGGCGGCGGTTTCACCGATATTGTCGGCTTCCATCAACTCGAGACGCTGATCGAAAATGACCTTTCGCTGGTCGTTCAAGACGTCGTCATATTTCAGAAGGTTCTTGCGGGTCTCGAAGTTGCGGGCTTCGACCTTCTTCTGGGCGCGTTCCAGCGCCTTGTTGATCCACGGATGGACGATGGCTTCGCCGTCCTTCAGGCCGAGCTTCTGGAGCATCGAATCCATGCGCTCGGAGCCGAAGATGCGCATCAGGTCGTCCTGAAGCGACAGGTAGAATTTCGAGCGGCCCGGGTCACCCTGACGGCCGGAACGACCGCGCAGCTGGTTGTCGATACGGCGGCTTTCGTGGCGTTCGGTCGCGATGACGTAAAGACCGCCGGCGGCCAGCGCCTTTTCCTTCAAGACCTTGATCTCGGCGCGGATAGCCGCTTCCTTGGCATCAAGCTCCGGACTCGGTTCCATGCCTTCCAGTTCGCGCTCAAGGCGCATGTCGACGTTGCCGCCGAGCTGGATGTCGGTACCGCGGCCGGCCATGTTGGTGGCGATGGTGACGGCGCCGGGAACACCGGCCTGCGAAACGATATAGGCTTCCTGCTCGTGATAACGGGCGTTCAGAACCTGGAAATCGGTAAAGCCGGACTGGCGCAGCATATGGGCCAGAAGCTCGGACTTTTCGATGGAGGTCGTGCCGACGAGAACCGGCTGGCCGCGCTCATGCGCCGCCTTGATCTCGGTGATGATGGCCAGGAACTTCTCTTCGCCGGTGCGGTAAACCTCGTCGTCCTCGTCGATACGCTGGATCGGCAGGTTGGTCGGCACTTCGATGACGTCGAGGCCGTAGATGTTGCCGAATTCTTCCGCTTCCGTCGATGCCGTACCGGTCATGCCGGCCAGCTTTCCATACATGCGGAAATAGTTCTGGAAGGTGACGGAGGACAGCGTCTGGTTTTCCGGCTGGATCTGCACCTTTTCCTTGGCTTCCAGAGCCTGGTGCTGGCCTTCCGAATAACGGCGGCCCGGCATCATGCGGCCGGTGAATTCGTCGATGATGACGATTTCGTCGTTACGGACGATGTAGTCCTTGTCGCGGGTGAAGAGCTTGTGAGCCTTCAGCGCATTGTTGATGTGGTGAACGATGGCGACGTTTTCGATGTCGTAAAGCGATTCACCCTTCAGCAGACCTGCCTGCCGCAGCAGGTTTTCGAGCTTCTCGGTGCCGTCTTCGGAGAAGTTGGCCGAGCGCTGCTTTTCATCGATCTCATAGTCTTCCGGCGACAGAAGCGGAATGAAGGCGTCGATGGTGTTGTAGAGGTCGGAGCGGTCGTCCAGCGGGCCGGAAATGATGAGCGGCGTGCGCGCCTCGTCAACGAGGATCGAATCGACTTCGTCGACGATCGCGTAGTTGTGGCCGCGCTGCACCATCTGGGCGCGATCATATTTCATGTTGTCGCGCAGATAATCGAAGCCGAGTTCGTTATTGGTCGCGTAGGTGATGTCGCAGGCATAGGCCTCGCGGCGCTGGTCGTCATCCAGCCCGTGGACGATGACGCCGGTCGTCAGGCCAAGGAAGCCATAAAGCCTGCTCATCGTCGCGGCGTCGCGCTTGGCGAGATAGTCGTTGACGGTGACGACATGCACGCCCTTGCCGGCAAGGGCGTTGAGGTAGACCGCAAGGGTCGCCACCAGCGTCTTGCCTTCACCGGTCTTCATTTCGGCGATGGCGCCGCCATGAAGAATCATGCCGCCGGTCAGCTGCACGTCGAAGGGACGCATGTGCAGAACACGGCGCGACGCCTCACGGGCAACGGCGAAAGCCGGGATCAGCAGATCGTCCAGCGTCTTGCCATCGGCAAGCTGCTGGCGGAACTCCGCGGTCTTGGCCGCCAGCGCTTCGTCGGACAAAGCCTTGGTGGCTTCTTCCAGCGCATTGATGGCTGCGATCTTGCTTTTATAGGAGCGGACGCGGCGATCATTTGCCGAACCGAACAACTTGCGGGCTATTCCGCCGAGACTGACCATCTTACTGGCCCTTTCTGAAATTCCGTTTTGCCGGGCGCTTTTCTCCGTCACGCTGATTTCAGCACAAATGACGGACTTCGCCCTTCAACGTATCTGGACGCGAGGTTGCGTGACAGATAAGAGGGGGGGCAAATGATGTCAACGGTTCTGCCCGTTACAGAATGGCCACAATCCGGTGTTTGGAAGTTTTTTCAGAGCCGGAAACCATGTCTGGAGCCGGCATTGTCCCCGAAAGGTTCAAAATGTTGCGCTATAATAAAATTGCGGCTGCGGTGATTGTGGCCACGCTCGGCCTCCAGCTTCCGGCTTTTGCACAGGAAGACAAGGTTGTCGCCAAGGTCGGCAATCTGGAAATCCACCAGTCCGAACTCGATCTCGCCATGAGCAACCTCGACCCCCAGCTCGCGCAGCTTCCCGATGAACAGAAGAAGGTTGCCGCCCTTTCCGGCGCGATCGACGTCAAGCTTCTGGTGAAGAACGCCGATGCAGAAGGTCTGGAAAAGACTGAAGATTTCAAGAAGCGCATGGAATTCATCAAGGACCGTGAGCTGCATAACGCTTATTTCCGCAAGCATGTGGTCGATGCCGTCACCAATGACGAAGTGAAGGCTCGCTACGACAAGGAAGTCGCAGCCCTGCCGCAGGAAGAAGAAATCAAGGCCGCACACATCCTCGTCGCCAGCGAGGACGAAGCCAAGGACATCATCAAGCAGCTTGATTCGGGTAAGGATTTCGCAGCGCTCGCCAAGGAAAAGTCGACCGATTCCAACAAGGATGACGGCGGCGATCTCGGCTGGTTCGGCAAGGGCCGCATGGTGCCGGAATTCGAAGAAGCCGCTTTCGGCCTCGAAAAGGGCGCCTACACCAAGACCCCTGTCAAAACCCAGTTCGGCTTCCACGTCATCAAGCTGGAAGACAAGCGCATCGCCCCTCCGCCGGCTTTCGAGCAGGTCGAGCCGCAGGTTCGTCAGCTTGTCATGCGTGACAAGTACGTTGCTCTCATCGAGAAGGCAAAGGCCGAGCAGAAGATCGAAATCATGGATGAGACGCTGAAGAAGGGCTATGACGAAGCCTCGAAGGAACAGCAGGCTCAGCCGCAGCAGTAAAAAATCAAGGTCACGGGGCGGCAATGGGCCGCCCCGTTTCATCTCAGGCTTTCCCAGACCCTCCCTTTCCAGAATTTCAGGCGCTTCCCATGTCCGTTGCCGTTTCCCCGCTCGCTCCCAAATCCTATCCCGATATGCCCGCGCTGCGCGGCGTTCGCATGGCGACGGCTGCCGCCGGCATCAAGTACAAGAACCGCACGGATGTTCTCCTGATGGTGTTCGACAGGCCGGCAAGTGTGGCTGGCGTCTTCACCAAATCGAAATGCCCCTCGGCCCCCGTTGATTTCTGCCGCGCCAATCTCGGCGGCGGCGCGGCGCGTGCCGTGGTGGTCAATTCCGGCAATGCCAATGCCTTTACCGGCCTCAAGGGCAAGGCCGCGACCGAACTGACCGCGAAATCTGCCGCCGCTGCCGTCGGCTGCTCCGAAGGCGAAGTCTTCCTGGCGTCAACAGGCGTGATCGGCGAGCCGCTGGACGCCTCGAAATTCGCCGGTGTTCTCGGCGATATGAACGTCAGGGCGGAGGCCGATTTCTGGCAGGAAGCCGCCAAGGCGATCATGACGACCGATACGTATCCCAAGGTTTCGACCCGCACCGCCGAGATCGGCGGCGTGGTCGTCACGATCAACGGCATTTCCAAGGGCGCCGGCATGATCGCGCCCGATATGGCGACGATGCTCTCCTTCGTGGTGACGGATGCCGACATCGAGCCCGCCGCGCTGCAATCCCTGTTGTCCGCCGGTGTCGGCCCGACCTTCAATTCGGTGACTGTTGATAGCGATACCTCCACGTCAGACACGCTGATGCTGTTTGCCACGGGTGCGGCGGCAGAAGATGGCCAGCTGAAGGTAACGAGCGCCGATGACGAGCGCCTGTCCTCCTTCCGCGCCGCGCTCAACGATCTCCTGAAGGATTTGGCGTTGCAGGTTGTTCGTGATGGCGAAGGCGCGCGCAAGATGGTGGAAGTCACCGTGACAGGTGCGGAAAACGATGCCGCTGCCAAGAAGATAGCCCTTTCCATCGCCAATTCGCCGCTGGTGAAGACCGCCGTGGCCGGCGAAGACGCCAATTGGGGCCGAGTCGTCATGGCTGTCGGCAAATCGGGCGAAATGGCTGACCGCGACCGGCTCGCCATCTGGTTTGGCAGCGTGCGCGTTGCCGTGAACGGCGAGCGCGATCCGGACTATTCCGAAGCGGAGACCACCGCCGTGATGCGGCTGGAAGATATTCCGGTGAAGGTGGATATCGGTCTCGGTGAGGGTACGGCCACGGTCTGGACCTGCGACCTGACCAAGGAATATGTTGCGATCAACGGCGACTACCGGAGCTGACCGTTGGAGCCGAAGAAAATGCAGGACAACAAGGCCGTCAATCTGCCGCTGGTTCGCCGTCTGGAAGCCGTCAGCTTCCGCGCATGGCCGGCCTCGTCGGTGATTTATGATGGCAGCTGGCAAGTCCGCCTCACGGGTTCGCATCCCTCCAAGCGTATCAACTGCGTGGTGCCGCTCGATCCCTCCGATTACGGCAACTGCGCGGTGCGGCTGGAAAAGGCCCGCAAGCGTTTCGAGGATTTCGGCCGGCCGCTGGTGGTGCGCGAAACGACGCTGATGCCGCCGCAACTCGTGGATTTTCTGACTGGTGATGGCTGGTCCGTCTTCGAAGAGGTCATGGTCATGACGGCCGATCTCGCCAGCATGGAGCTGCCGGAAACGCTGGTTAGCCTGCCGAGCCACGATATCGGCCGTTTTGTCGAAGCGAGCATCAAGGTCAGCGATGGCGATCCGGCGTTGCGTCCGGCAATCGCGGAAATCGTCAGTTCCATCAAGCCGACGCTCGGCCTCTTCATCAACGAGGAAGTGGAGGGTAACCCGCTCGCGACCATGATCTGCGTGCAGGATAACGATCTTGCCGGCGTCATCTCGCTCGATGTCGAAAAGTCGCAGCGTAAAAAGGGTCTCGGCACGCAGGTTCTCTCGTCGGCACTGCGCTGGGCGAGAATCAGCGGCGCAAAAACCGCCTGGCTGCAGGTTGTTTCGACCAATGCGCCGGCGATCGCGCTTTATGAAAAATTCGGCTTCTCCGAGGCTTATCGTTATCGCTACTGGCAAAAGGGGACCGGCGAATGAGTGAGGCGGGCAAAAAAATCCTGCTGGTCGCCGCCTGCGCGCTTCTCGATCAGGATGGCCGCATTCTTCTGGCGCAGCGGCCGGAAGGCAAGTCGCTTGCGGGGCTGTGGGAGTTTCCCGGCGGCAAGGTGGAGCAGGGCGAAACCCCGGAAGAAACCCTGGTCCGCGAACTGGACGAGGAACTGGGCGTCAAAACCAAGGTCGCCTGCCTCGCACCACTGACATTTGCCAGCCATACTTACGAGACCTTTCATCTTCTGATGCCGCTTTATGTGTGCCGCCGTTATGAAGGCATCGCCCATGGCCGGGAAGGCCAGGCGCTGAAATGGGTCAAACCCCAGGCGCTGCGTGATTATCCCATGCCGCCGGCCGATGAACCGCTCATCCCCTTCCTTCAGGATTTGCTGTAAGAATCGAGGGGCCTTTGAGGCCCTCACACCTTATCCCGTCACAGCTTCGTGAAAACGTCCTTCGTGCATGGTTTTGCCGTGCCAAAACGGGGCTTCGTTAAGAGATCGTTCAGCACCCTCTGGCAGATTGTTAAGCTAAAGAAGCGGTAAACTGCGCGAGACGAGGTTGGTCATGAACGAGGATTTCTGGAAGACGGTGGAAGGTCGTCATTTGTATTCCAACAAATCCCGTCGCACCGGCGTGCTCAATGTGGCCCTGCTGTTCGGCACGGCGGTCATCGCGCTCTCGCTGATCATCACTCCCATGCTTGCCGGAAAATCTCCCACGCGCGTGGCCCAGTTCCCCGACAATTACGACATGATCAGCACCGGCTCCATCAAGAAGACCGATGTGGGCAAGACCTATTCCATCCGCCGCAGCGTCACCCAGCCAATGCCGGAGATGCCCTGCGTGGTCACGGGTTACAGCAACGAGGGCGGTTGCTGATCATTTACCATCAACGGTAACGGATTCCTCATGTCGCCGACCTAGGATGGTGCAGAATTTCAACAGGGCGTGTGCCGGTTGTCGAAACGCACCGGATGGCGGATGGGGAATATCCTGTGCTGCATTTTTTTATCAATTTTTGCAGAAATGAAAACGGCGCGACCGCGATTGAATATGGCCTGATCGCAGGGATAATTTCCGCAGCGCTCATCGCTGGCCTCGGCAATATCAGCGGCGGTATCAATGCCGTGTTTCAGTTCATCGTCGACGCTTTTCCCACGGGTTGAAAGCTCGCGCCGATTATTCAGGACAGTTTTACCTCTGTTGTCTTCAAGGCATCAGCAAGGCGCATCTTGGCGGAGCCGGGTTTCAGGGGCTTTTGCTGGCTCTCATGCGGCGCCCAGCCTGATACGTAGATGATGGAAAATGTCGCCCTTATCCGCCCATCCGGATCGGAATAACGCTCCGCGTACAGCTCCGCAGCCCGCACAAAAAAGGCGCGGTTGAGCGGCTTTCGGCTTCTGCTTGCCAGCGGGTTGGCCATGCCCATCGCGCGCAGGTCGCGCATCAGCGGGAAAATCGAATCGTAACGCACCGTATAGGTTTCGGCGTCGGTGACGGGAAGCGCAAAACCGGCGCGTTGCAAAAGCGCACCGACATCCCGCACATCGGCGAAGGGAATGACGCGTGGGCTTGCGCCGCCGGTCAGCTCCGCTTCCGCCGTCAGCAAGACGTCGCGCAGCTCATGCAGGGTGCCGCTGCCGGGAATGGCGCCGAGAAACAGTCCATCGGGCTTCAATGCCCGCCGGATCTGGATCAGCGCGCCGGGGGTGTCGTTGGTCAGGTGCAGGGCAAGCGGCGAAACGATGAGATTGGCGGAGGCTTCCGCAAGCGGCAGATGCTCCATCGACGCCATCTCGGGAACGTTTCCGTCCGTCGCGAATGCGCTTTCGGTTTCGATGCGGCGAATGCTGTCCACTTTTCCCGTCTCGGCCAGCCGGTGGGCCGTCACGCCCGTTCCGCCGTGCAGTTCGATGGCCGTCTCGAACTTGCGCTCGACGATCGCAAGCCGGTCCGCCAGCTCTTCGGCTGCCATGTCGAGAAGAAACAGGGCCTTGTCGTCACGCCGGGTCCACGCACGGCGGCGGTTTTGTTCGATCAGGGCCTGGTCAAAGAGAATATCCATCGTCTTGCCTGCTCGGCCTTCAACGCCTTCGAGGTCGGCGGGCCGTATCGTTGCTGTCATGCCGCTTCGGGCATCATTTCCGGTGTTGCACCGGAGCGTATCGCCCTCGCAAAGGCACCCGTTCGGCGCTAAAGTCAACCTCATGGGAGCTGGTGACGATCTGTTTTCGGGATTGCTGTCGAAGTCTGCCGCCGTGCCTTCCGCGGCACGCAAGGTGGCGCGTTCGTTCTTCCGCCTCGTCTATCCGCCCACCTGCGCCGGCTGCAATCGCATGACCGGTGGCGAAGGGGCCTTATGCCCCGATTGCTGGCGGGATGTCGGCTTTATCGATCGCCCTTTCTGCGAGGTTCTGGGCATTCCCTTCGCGCGGGATCACGGAGAAGGTGTTGTCAGTGCGCAGGCAATCGCCGATCCGCCGCCTTTCGATCGCCTGCGGAGCGTCGCCAGCCATGAGGGCACGGCCCGCAAGCTGGTTCACCGGTTGAAATATCAGGACCGCACCGATCTCGCCCGGTTGATGGCGCTGTGGATGTTGCGGGCAAGTGATGGAACGGTCGACGCCTGCGATTGCATCGTGCCGGTTCCGCTGCATCGCCGCCGCTTCCTGCGTCGCCGTTTCAACCAATCCGCCGAGTTGGCCCGGCATCTTTCCAGGGCCGCCGGCAAACCTCTGCTCGCCGGCACCCTGTTGCGCGTGAAGCCGACCGAGCGGCAGGTGGGGCTTTCCGCGCTTGCTCGTCGGGATAATGTGCGGGGCGCTTTTTCACTCGCACCCGGCCGAGAGGCCGATATTTTCGGCAAGCGCGTGGTGCTGGTGGATGACGTCTATACGACAGGCGCGACGGTGGGGGCGGCAAGCCGCGCCCTGCGCAAGGCGGGTGCCGCGGATGTGACAGTTTTGACCTTTGCAATGGCCATTTCCGGCCCTATATGAAGCCTTGATGAAGTGACTTTATCGTGCGTTTTGCCGCACGTTTGCGAGGCTCTGAAGAACATGGCACCGGTAACGATCTATACGCGAGATTTTTGTGGTTATTGTGCGCGCGCCAAGGCGCTGCTGGACATGAAGGGCGTGGATTACGCCGAATATAATGCCACCACGACACCGGAATACCGGCAGGAAATGATCGAGAAATCCGGCGGCACGACCTTCCCGCAAATCTTCATCAACGGCCAGCATGTCGGCGGTTGTGACGACCTGCATGCGCTGGAACGTGCCGGCAAACTGGATGCCATGCTGGCTGCCTGATCGGCAGGATATTTGGAGGACGTGATGAGTTTCAAGGCTGCCGCCATCCAGATGCGCTCAGGCATCGATCCGGTAAGGAACGCCGCCGATATGGAGCGGCTTGTGCGCGCCGCCGCGGCTGCAGGGGCTGTGTATGTGCAGACCCCGGAAATGACCGGCGCAATCCAGAAAGACAGGCAGGCGCTTCGTGCCCAGTTGCGTGACGATGATGGCGACATCATCGTTGCCACGGCGGCTCGTCTGGCCCGCGAACTCGGCATTCACGTCCATGTCGGCTCCACGGCGATTGCACGCCCGGATGGCAAGATTGCCAATCGCGGTTTTCTCTTCGCGCCGGATGGTTCGCGCATCTGCAGCTATGACAAGATCCATATGTTCGATGTCGATCTCGACAATGGCGAAAGCTGGCGTGAAAGTGCTGCTTACCAGCCCGGCGAAGTGGCGCGTATCGCCGAACTGCCAATGGCGAAATTCGGCTTTGCGATTTGTTATGACGTCCGTTTCCCCCAGCTTTTCCGGGCGGAAGCACTGGCCGGCGCCGAGGTTCTGACGGTTCCGGCGGCTTTCACGCGCCAGACGGGGGAAGCCCATTGGGAAATTCTGCTGCGTGCCCGCGCTATCGAGAACGGCGCTTTCGTCATCGCCGCCGCGCAGGCCGGCGTGCATGAGGACGGTCGCGAGACATTCGGCCATTCCATCATCATCGATCCGTGGGGCAAGGTGCTGGCCATGGCCGGCGGTGCGGGGGAAGAGATCATTTTTGCCGAGATCGACACGTCGCTGGTTGCGGCTGCCCGCGGCAAAATTCCCAATCTGCGCAATGCCCGCGAGTTCGGGCTGGACACCGTCATTCCCCTGAAACCTGCCGGAGGTGAGGCGGCGTGATCCGTTATGCGCTGGCCTGTGAAAAAGGCCATGAGTTTGAAGGCTGGTTTGCCGGCAGCGACGATTTCGATAATCAGTTGCAGCGCGGCTTCCTGTCTTGTCCGGTTTGCAATTCCGTACAGGTCTCCAAACTTCTGATGGCGCCTTCGGTCTCCACCGCCCGCAAAAAGGACGAACGCCAGACGCTCGCGATGGACACGGCAAAAAAGGAGGCGATTGCGAAAATTCGCGAGGCCGTCGCCAACATCCGCGCCAATGCCGAGGACGTCGGCGACAAGTTTCCCGAGGAAGCCCGCAAAATCCACTATGGCGAGGCAGATGAACGCGGCATCATCGGCAATGCCTCGGTGCAGGAGGCCAAGGCCCTGCTGGACGAGGGCATAGAGATCGCGCCGCTGCCGACACTGCCTGACGACGTCAATTGATTGCCTGGTCGGCCAGCTCAAGACGGGTTGTAATGAAAGTGAGGGGCGTTACCCCTCCGTCGGCCGTTTCGCCAGCATCATGTAGTTGACATCCATGTCCGGCGAAAGATTCCAGCGGTCCTGCAGCACATTATAGAAGACACCGGTGCGGTGGATGATATCCATGCCGCTCGCCACCATCGGTCGCTCCAGCTCTTCCGGGCGCACCAGCTTTTCATACTGGTGTGTGCCGCGCGGCAGCCAGCGCAACACGTTTTCGGCGGCGAAGATTGCCAGCGCCCTGGCCTTCAGCGTGCGGTTGATGGTGGCGGCAAACATCAGCCCGCCGGGGCGCACCATTTTCGCGCAGGTGGTGACGAAGAAATCGACATTGGCCACATGCTCCACCACCTCCATGTTGAGGATGACGTCGAAGGTCTCGCCCGCTTCCCGCAACTGTTCCGCGGTCACGGCGCGGTAATCAACGCTGACGCCGCTTTCCCGCGCATGGGTGGAGGCGATGCCGATGTTCTTCTCCGATGGGTCGGCGCCAACCACGGTGGCGCCCATGCGTGCAACGGGTTCGGACAGAAGGCCGCCGCCGCAGCCGATATCCAGCACGCGCAGCCCTTCCAGCGGGCGGTGCGCTTTCGGGTCGTGGCCAAAATTCTCGCAGACACGGTTGCGGATATATTCGAGCCGAACCGGATTGAACTTGTGCAGCGGGCGGAACTTGCCTGTCGGGCTCCACCATTCCGCAGCCATCGCGGAGAAGCGATCCACCTCGCTCTGGTCGACGGTCGTCTGTGCGGTCTCGCTCATGGTTCTGCTCCATATTGCTGTTGCATTGAAGTCGGATGATTGCCCCCCGAAGTCAAGACCGGCGGCCTATTCCGCAGGCAAATTGTCGGGGGCGCATTGCCGCAGATGGAACTGATGCGGCACCTCATTTGTTTCATGCTGCGTTCATGGAGGAACGCGTATTTTCCGATCGTGGCAGTGTGCGGGACGCATGCTCGTCCATCGAATATGATGGATGCCGACAAGGGCAAAGCGGGCCTTTGCTTGAGGAGAAAGAAGTGAAGAAAAAACTGTTTGGCGCAATTGCGCTGGTGGCGATGCTCGCTGCGCCGGCACTTGCCGAAGCTGCGACACGCGGTTTCGCCACCGCGAATGTGAATATGCGCTCCGGCCCGAGCACCGCCTATCCGGCTGTTGTCGTGATCCCGGTTGGCGCACCATTGACGGTACACGGCTGCCTGTCGGATACGCCGTGGTGCGACGTCTCTTTTGTCAATGGTCGTGGTTGGGTCGCCGGTCGTTATATCCAGACGACGTTCCGGCAAAACCGGGTCTACGTCGAGCCGCGTTATTATCGCGATCTCGGCGTACCCGTGATCACCTTTGAAGCCGGCCGTTATTGGGACCGTTATTATCGCGACCGCGACTTTTACCGCGAGCGTGACCGCTGGCGTCGTCCGCCGCCATCAGGCGGTTACTGGAACGCGCCACCTCCGAGTGCCGGCTGGGATCGCCCGCGTCCACGCGACGAATGGCGCGATGGCCGCCGGGACGACTGGCGTGACGGACGCCGTGATGAATGGCGCGACCCGCGTCAGGGTGGCCCGAATGACGGTCGCTGGGAACGTCGTTACGGCGACTGGAACCAGGGTGACCGAAATCAGGACAGGCCGCGTCGCGAAGACGACCGCCGTCGTTGGGAAGATGAAAACCGCGACCGTGACCGCAATCGCGACGGCAATCGTGATCGCCAGCAGAATCAGACTGAAGGTGGTCAGCTTCCGCCAGAGCGTCGGCAGTGGGATGACCCGCGTCGCGCGCCGGCCTCGGAAAATTTTCGCGATGGCTGCCGGATCGGTGATCCTGGTTGCGCCGCCCGCTAACAGACAAAGCCCGACGAGATTTCGTCGGGCTTTTTCATTTGGGCCTTTGTTTAATGTATTCGTGCGGCGTTATTTCGCAGCGGGAGCCTTGCGGGAGCGGCTCTTCGGTTTTGCCGGCGTTTCCGCATCCGGTGCCGTAACGTCAACTGCGGCCTTGGGAGCGGCCTTTTTGCGCGTTGCCGGTTTTGTCGCTTCCGATGTCTTCAAAAGCGAAAATTCATGCCTGGCCTGTTCCCAATGCTGCGCGTCGCGACCATGGGGATGGCCTTCCTTTTCCCAGAGTGTATATGCCCGTTTACTGATCCAGTCGTTTTCCGAAACCTGCATGCTCGTCTCCCGTTGCTGTTTACAGCGCCTTTGAGAAGGCGACATTCCGCTTGGTCCGGCACACGCTCGACAGCAATCAATGCCGGCATTTCCAAAACCCATTACATGCCATGATCTTCCGGGCGTCAAGCAAACATGCTGCATTGCGAAAGAGGATTTTCGGCATTTTCTCTCCCTGCAAAGCCGTTTCAGCGAAAGACGTTCCCGCAGGGCAAGATCAACGTTGCGTGATCGCGCCAAGGCCGCCAAGATGGGCGGATGCATGGCGGCGGAGGAGGCGGTCTTGGAACTGGCAAGGGAAGTGGAAGCTGAGGTCATCGTCGAGACAAAAGGAGCGGCCGGCATCATCCGCCTCAATCGCCCGAAGGCCATCAACAGCCTGACGCTGCCGATGGTGCGCGCCCTGTTCCAGGCACTTCCGCGTTTCGAGGATGATCCCGCCATTTCCTGCGTGGTGCTGAGAGGAGAGGGCGAAAAAGGGCTCTGCGCCGGCGGCGATGTCCGCATCATCCACGATCTCGGCAAGGCCGGCGACCCGCAGGTGCTGGATTTCTGGCGGGAGGAGTTTCCGCTCAACTATCGCATCGCCCGGTTCGGCAAGCCTTATGTGGCCTTGATGGACGGCATCGTCATGGGCGGTGGCGTCGGCATTTCCGCCCATGGCAGTCACCGCATCGTTACGGAGCGCACGCGGCTCGCCATGCCGGAAACGGGCATCGGCTATTTCCCTGACGTCGGCGGTTCCTGGCTTCTGCCGAGAGCGCCCGGCGAATGCGGCACCTGGCTGGGGCTGACAGGCAACGCCGTCACCGCCGCCGATGCAATTTATGCCGGTTTTGCCGATTATTGCGTGCCATCAGGACATCTCGACATACTGGTGCAGGCTCTGTCGAAGGCTACCGATATCGAAGGCATCGAGGCGGCAATAGCGTCCTGTGTCACTGATGCGGGCGAAGGCGTGCTGGCCGCAAACCGGGACGCCATCGATGCGACGTTCCGTTTCGACACGGTCGAGGAAATCTTCGACGCACTTTCGGCGCGCGATGATGCTTTTTCACGCGAGACCCTCGAAGTCCTGCGCAAACGTTCTCCCACCAGCCTAAAACTGACCCTGAAGTTACTGCGCCTTGGCCGGGAAAGTGCGAGCCTGATCGAATGCCTGGAGCGTGAATTCGCCGCCGGTACGGAGATATTGCGGCAGCACGATTTTTACGAGGGCGTGCGTGCGGCTCTGGTCGACAAGGACCGCAATCCCCGCTGGCGGCCTGCACGGCTGGAAGAGGTGAGTGAAGAAGACCTTGCACCTTATCTTGCCGCGCATTCCGGCAATCTGTTTCCCGAGCATCGTCTTTAGCCTGACGCAAAAGAAATCCGGCTTCCCGCCCCATATGAAATCATCACCTTTGGACTTTCAATTCTTTGGGCGAAATTTCCAATCCATGCCTCTGCAAAGCACGGCTGTTTCTCGTCGCTGTTGCCGCCGCCCGTTATGTTGAGCCCCATTCGAATTGCCGGGGGTATTCATGAAACGTCTTCTCATTATCGGTACTGCCATTGCCGCTCTTTTCGCAGGTGCGGCGCAGGCGCAGTCTCCGACCACCATTCTCAACGCGTCCTATGATGTCGCCCGTGAGGTTTTTGCGGCCGAGAACGAGGCGTTCATCAAGCTGCATCCGGGTGTCACCGTCGATCAGTCGCATGCCGGTACCTCCAAGCAGGCGCGCGCCATCGTTGAGGGTCTGGAAGCCGACGTCGTCACCTTCAACCAGGTGACGGATGTCGATTTTCTGGTGAAGCAGAAGTTCGTCTCCGCCGACTGGAAAAAGGATTTCCCGAACGACGCCTCGCCGTTCTATTCCTTCCCGTCCTTCCTCGTGCGCGCCGGTAACCCCAAGGGTATCAAGGACTGGGACGATCTTGCCCGCGACGACGTGAAGGTGGTTTTCCCCAATCCGAAGACCTCGGGTAACGCCCGTTACACCTATCTTGCCGCCACAGCTTACGCCAAGGAGAAGTTCAACGGCGACGAGAAGAAGGTTCAGGAATTCGTCAAGAAAATCTTCGACAACACGCCGGTGTTCGACACCGGAGGCCGCGCCGCCACCACCACCTTCGTGGAGCGTGAAATCGGCGACGTGCTGATCACCTTCGAAGCCGAGACCCGCGGCATTGCCAAGCAATATGGCGCCGAAAAGGTGGAAGGCGTTGTGCCTTCGGTCAGCCTGCTTGCCGAATTCCCTGTCGCCGTGGTGGACAAGGTCGTTGACAAGCGCGGCTCGCGCGATCTGGCGAAGAGCTATCTCGATTTCCTCTATACCGAAGAGGGCCAGCGCATCGCCGCCGAGTTCGGCCACCGTGTCCATAATGAAAAGGTCGTCGGCGAATTCAAGGACAAGTTCCCGGCCATTCGCCTCGTCAACGTCAATGATGCCTTCGGCGGCTGGGACAAAATCCAGAAAGAGCATTTTGCATCCGGCGCGACGCTTGATACGCTTTACGGCAGCCGTTAATCACGACGACAAAGAACGGTCAAAAGACCCGGCGGGAAACTGCCGGGTCGCTTTATGATTGATGGGGGCGAGGTTTGAAACGGAATGTTCTGCCGGGGCTGAAATTGTCCCTTGGCGTTACCCTGACTTACGTCGCCATCATCGTGCTTCTGCCGCTTTCGGCGCTGGTGTTCAAGGCCGCAAGCCTCGGACCCGCCGAATATTGGTCGATCATCTCTTCGCCACGCGCCGTCGCCAGCTATCGCGTCACCGTGCTTTGTGCGCTGGCTGCCACGCTGTTCAACGTCATTTTCGGGGTGGCGCTCGCCTGGGTGCTGACGCGTTACCGCTTTCCGGGCTGGCGCGTCGTTGATGCCATTGTCGATCTGCCTTTTGCGCTGCCCACCGCCGTTGCCGGCATTGCGCTGACGACGCTGTTTGCGGGGAATGGCTGGTTCGGTTCTCTGCTGGCGCCGCTCGGCATTAAGGTGGCCTATACGCCTGTTGGCATTATGGTGGCGATGGCCTTTACCAGCCTGCCCTTTATCGTGCGCACCGTGCAACCGGTGCTGGAAGACCTCGATCCGGCGCTGGAGGAAGCGGCGCAGTCGCTTGGCGGCTCGGATCTGGAAATCTTCCGCAAGATCATCCTGCCGCTTCTGACGCCGGCGCTGCTCGCAGGTCTTTCTCTCTCCTTTGCCCGCAGCCTCGGTGAATTCGGGGCGATCATCTTCATCGCAGGCAACCAGCCGTTCTCGACGGAGATCACCGCACTGCTGATCTTTATCCGGCTGGAAGAATATGATTATCAGGCCGCCGCCGCCATTGCCTCCGTGCTGCTCATCACCGCTTTCGTGATGCTGGCGGTGACCAATTATCTGCAGACGCGGGCGCTGCGTTATACGGTGAGGAGCTGAGGCATGAGCACCATTTCCCGACACCGCAAACCGCCGCGCGTTGGTGACGCGCCTCTCGTTCGACGCAGCCTGATCGCCTTCGTCCTCGTCATCGGCGCACTGCTGGTCGTCGCACCGCTTATCATCATCGGCGTCGAGGCGTTTTCGCAGGGCTGGAAGGTCTATTCCGCCACCATCACCCATCCCGATACCCGCCACGCCATCATGCTGACGGTGCTGACGGCGCTGATCGCCGTGCCAGTTAACACCGCCTTCGGGGTTGCGGCGGCCTGGGCCATCACCAAATTCGATTTTCCCGGCCGGCGCTTCCTGCTGGTACTGATCGAAATACCCTTCTCGATTTCGCCGATCGTCGCCGGTGTCGCCTATCTCTTTGTGTATGGTTTGCAGGGGCTGTTCGGACCGTTCCTCGATGCCCATGATATCAAGATATTGTTTGCGCTGCCCGGCATCGTCATCGCCTCGATGTTCGTCACCGCACCTTTCGTGGCGCGTGAACTCATCCCGCTGATGCAGGCGCAGGGCCGCGATCTCGAGGAGGCTGCGACCTCGCTTGGTGCATCCGGCTGGCGCACCTTCTTTTCTGTGACGCTGCCGAATATCAAATGGGCGCTGCTTTACGGCGTCGTGCTGTGCAATGCCCGCGTGATGGGGGAATTCGGCGCGGTATCGGTCGTCTCGGGCAATATTCGCGGCCAGACCAATACGCTGCCGCTGCATATCGAGCTGCTCTACCACGACTACCAGACGGCAGGCGCCTTTGCGTCGGCCTCCATCCTCGCTTTGCTTGCCGTCGTCACCATCATCGCCAAGGTGGCGCTGGAACGGCGCGGCGCCGGGCGCGGGCGTAAAAAGACCAACGGCGATGCCGCCATCGCCACGGAGAACTGATCCCCATGAAAATCCGCCTCGAAAATGTGGTGAAGACCTTCGATACCTTCCGCGCCGTGCGCGATGTTTCGCTGGATATCGAAAGCGGCGAGCTTCTCGCACTGCTCGGTCCTTCCGGCTCCGGCAAGACGACGATTCTGCGCATGGTCGCCGGTCTCGAATATAGCGATGGCGGCCGCATCTTTTTCGGGGACGAGGACGCCACCAATATTCCTGTGCGGGACCGCGGTGTCGGTTTCGTATTCCAGCATTATGCGTTGTTCCCGCATATGACCCTGTACGAAAATATCGCCTTCGGCATGAAGGTGTCCAGGGTGAAGCGCGACAGGGCAGCGATCGATGCCCGCGTTGAGGAGTTGCTGCGGCTGGTGAAGCTGGAAGGGCTTGGCGACCGTTTCCCGGCGCAGATTTCCGGCGGGCAGCGGCAGCGCGTGGCGCTGGCTCGCGCCCTTTCGGTCGATCCCAAGGTGTTGCTGCTTGATGAGCCTTTCGGGGCGCTGGACGCCAATGTGCGTCGTGACTTGCGGCGCTGGCTGCGGGAAATTCACGATTCGCTTGGTATCACCACGATTTTCGTGACCCATGATCAGGAAGAGGCGCTCGATCTGGCTGACCGTGTGGTCATTCTCAATCAGGGCGGGATCGTGCAGCAGGGTACGCCGAAAGAGGTGTGCCGTCAGCCCAACAGTTCTTTCGTCATGCGTTTCCTGGGCGATGCCAACCGGGTGTCCGGCGTGGCGCGCGGTGGCAAGGTCTATGTCGGCGACAACGAGCTGCCCTTCTCCTATGCCCAAGGCGACGGCGCCGTCGATATCTATGCCCGTCCCGGTGATCTGGAATGGGAAGATTTGCATGAGGGCATTCCGGCCTCCGTGGAGCGTGTCCTCGACCGCGCCGGCGAACGCCGGGTGATCGCCAGCACCGATGGCGGGGACCTTCTGGAATTCGACGTACCGCCGGAAAGCGACGTCACGGCCGGAGATCGCGGTTCGGTCATCATCCGCCGGGCGAAGATTTTTCCGGCAGCATAGGGGCGGCGGTCAGCTTCAGATCAGAAGTTCGAAGGCGCTTTCCGCCATCAGCCTGCCATTGATCATCAACTCGACCTTGTGAATCCCGGCATAGTGCTTCCGGGTAGTGAAGTCGCGCATGGCGCGGCTGATCGACAGCGCGCAGGTTTCGCCGGGCTGAAGTTCGACTTCCTTCCATTTGAAGACCTTGGCGGAGGCATCGCCACTCTTCTTCACGTAATGCACGGCGTAATCGATCACCAGCTTCTGAGGGCTCTTCGCCGTTGAGGTGAAAGAGGCGGAAATCCGCACCGGATTGCCGAGAGTGACCGTCTCAGGCGACACCTGAAACGCCGCAAGCGTAATCTGCGCTTCCTCATGCGCGCCGAGATGGGCAAGCGCCGCGGCATCACCCTTCTTGATGAGGGTGCGCAGGGCCTGCCGCATGATCCAGCGCGTATGCGCGTTGTCCTTCGGCCATGTGTCGATCAACGCCAGAACGAAAGTGGGATTATCCTTGGTGATGTCGTTCAGGTGATTGGCGACGGATTTGCGCACATACAACGCTTCATCGGCTTTCATGGCGTCGAGGATCGCGGTGACCGGGGAGGGATCATCAATCAGCGGTTTCAGCTGGAACGACCAGGGCAGGCGGGGCCGGCAGCCTTCGCTGGCCAGCCGCCGCACATGCTCGTTTTCATGTCGTGACCATGTTTCCATCACGGCGAGCGTGGCGTTCAAGTCCTTTTGCAGGAAGTGCCGGATGGCGAATTCCGAGGAGCCGAAGCGGGTGAAATAGGACAAGGCCTGCATGGAAAGATCGAAATCATCGAGGCCGTAAAGGGCCACATATTCCGGCAGCGAAATGGAGGCAAAACCGTTGCCGATACCGGGCGCTGCGGCGGTCAGGATCTCGATGTTGCGGGCATAGTCGCCGGGCAGCGTGGCATGCAGGCTCGTCGCCACCTGCCGCATGCGCTGCATGATCCCGAGCGCCTCAAGATTTGTCGTGGCGTGCGCCATGAAGGCGGAAACGTCGAAGGGCGGATGAACGGCCTTGGTCTGATCGGCGATGTGCTGCAGTTTTTCGCGGTTGAAGATTTCTTTCAATGCCGGTGCCGCAGTGTCGCTCATGTTACCCTCAAAGTTCACTTTTTGTTCTTTTAAAGCACAAGGAGATCGGAGGCAAGGGAAGACTGAGCGGCTTTCGGACACTGCTGACGGACCGAGCGGGTGCCACGGGTTTCTTCTCCCCGGCGGGGAGAAGTCCGCGGCAGCGGGATGAGGGGGCAAGGGCAGCGATAAGTCGCGAGCTTGCCCCCTCATCTGCCCTTCGGGCATCTTCTCCCCGGCGGGGAGAAGAAATTTTGGAACACTCAGCTCATCTGGCTGACGAATTTGGTCTCCAGATAGGCCTGAACCGCTTCCGAGCCGCCTTCCGTGCCATAACCGGAATCCTTGATGCCGCCGAAGGGGACTTCGGGAAGCGCAAGGCCGTTATGGTTGATGGTCAGCATGCCGGCCTCGACCTGATTGCCGAGCGCATGCGCGGTCTTGACCGAGCCGGTGAAGGCATAGGATGCAAGGCCGAAGGGCAGGCGGTTGGCTTCGGTGATGGCGTCATCGAAGCTCGAGAAGCGGTTGATGATCGCGACCGGGCCGAAGGGCTCGTCATTCATGATCTTGGCCGTGGTGGGCACATTGGCGAGAACCGTCGGCTCGAAGAAATTGCCCTTGTTGCCGATGCGCCGGCCGCCGGTCTTCAGTTCCGCGCCATGGGAAACGGCATCGTTGATGAGGCCTTCCAGTGCGGGAATGCGGCGCTCATTGGCAAGTGGACCCATGATGACACCTTCTTCGAGACCGTTACCGACCTTGATCGCTTTGGTTGCTTCCACGAAACCTTCGAGGAAGCGATCCGCCACGCCGTCCTGCACGAGGAAGCGGGTGGGGGCGACGCAGACCTGGCCGGCATTGCGGAACTTGGCAAGCGAGGTCACCTCGATCGCCTTTTCGATATCGGCATCGTCGAAGATCATGACAGGCGCATGGCCGCCGAGTTCCATCGTGGCGCGTTTCATGTGTTTGCCCGCAAGCGCGGCCAGATGTTTGCCAATGGGGGTGGAGCCGGTGAAGGAAATCTTGCGGATGACCGGATGCGGGATCAGATATTCGGAAATCTCGGACGGGACACCGTAAACGAGGCCGATGACGCCTGCCGGCACGCCCGCATCCACGAAGGCGCGGATGAGTTCAGCCGGTGACGCCGGTGTTTCTTCCGGTGCCTTGACGATGATGGAGCAGCCGGTGGCAAGCGCTGCGGAAAGCTTGCGGACGATCTGGTTGAGCGGGAAGTTCCACGGCGTGAACGCCGCAACGGGGCCGACCGGCACCTTGATGGCAAGCTGCGAAACGCCGGTCGCGCGCGCGGGGATGACCTGGCCATAGGTGCGGCGGGCTTCTTCCGCGAACCAGTCGATGGTATCGGCGGCGCCCATGATTTCAGTGCCGGATTGCGCCAGCGGCTTACCCTGCTCGCGGGTCATGATATAGGCGATCTTGTCCTTGCGCTCGCGCAGGATGTCGGCAGCCTTGCGCATGATCTTGGAGCGCTCGAAGGGCGAGGTGTCGCGCCACAGCTTGAAACCGCGCTCGGCGGCGGCAAGTGCCAGATCGAGATCTTCCTTCTCGGCATGGGCAATCGCGCCGATGATCTCGTCTGTTGCCGGATCGGACACGGCGATCGTCTTGCCGGAAACGGCGTCTCGCCATTCGCCATCAATGAGAAGTTTGATGTCGGGATAGGTGTGCATAGGGGCTACCTTCATGATGCGGCCGATACGGCGGATGCCGTCCGGCCCGGAGACGTGAACAGAATTTTCCTGACCGGACGAAATCCGGCATCGCGGCTTGCGCTGCGCAGAACAGATGTCTGGATATTTCCTACATTCGAGATGGTCGGAAACGGAAACGACAGCCTTTATATTAAGTTCCTGATGGTATGTTTCAACCGTGCGCTCTGGCAATCGTCATGATTTTTCTGTGACGCGGAACCTGTCTCCGTTATTCCGGTTCGGCACCTGGAGGGCGACGACTGATCGGTCGGCCTGCGCGAATCAGAAGATGCTGTACAAGGGTGAAACAGCTTTGGCCACAATTCGGCCTTTGTCGCACCGGACGGATTGTCGTGAAGGGTCTCTGGCGTTTGCCGCTTGCGTCATAACAGGGCGTCCAGCGTAAAAAACTACAATAAGACGGAAAAATTATCCAAAGAGTTTACTCAGAACCTAGAGAAAATACGGATAAAATCTCAGTGAGGATATAACATCGGTTCCTGATATATATTGTGCGTGTCGGTGCCTTTAACCTTCAAAGGTTGGCGAAAACCCTCGAGCTGAACGTTATAGATGGAGAAAAAATATGAGTGTCGGCCGGGTACTTCTCACTGCGTTCTTGTCGCTCGTGTGGCTCTCCTGTGCGCAGGCCGGGACAATTGCCAAACCGCAGGGCAAACCGATATTAACCATATCCGGAAACATCACCAACACGAATGCCGAGGGTGCGGCGCAGTTTGACCGCGACATGCTGGAAGCGCTCGGCATGGAGACGGTGGAGACGACGACGCCATGGCATGATGGCCGTGTTCGCTTCGATGGTGTTTCGCTGGCAAAGTTGATGGATATCGTCGGCGCAAAGGGCACCAGCGTCACGGCGGTCGCTTTGAATGATTATGTCAGTACGATACCGATTGAAGATTTTAAGAAATTTAACGTTATTCTGGCGATCAAGCTGGATGGCAATTACATGACAGTTCGCGAAAAAGGCCCGTTGTTCGTCATCTATCCCTATGACAGCGACCCGGAGCTGCAGAAGCAGACTTATTATTCGCGGTCCGCATGGCAAGTTGCCAAACTGATAGTGGAATAAAGGTGCCGTTTGCGAAAACTTGTGGCGGTGATCATCTGTTGCTTCGTCCTGGCAACGGGCTATATCGCTTTCGTCATTGCCGAGCGGCAGACCGCTCTGCAGAAATTCGCCCGCTACAATGACTCCTGGGCCGTCAGCCAGACGGTGGCGGAATATCTGCGCCTGCAGAACAAGCTGGCCGTCTTCGCGCTCAATCCCGGCAAGATAGACCGGGACGAGTTGCAGCTGCGTCTGGACATCATGCTGAGCCGGCTTGAACTTCTGAAGCAGGGCAATCTCGGGGCCTTCATCAATGAGAAACAGCAGTGGCGGGAACTTGTAGCCCGCCTCGATGCCGTTCTGGCGCGGCTGGAGCAGGAGGTGAACACGCTCGATCCGGCCGCGGTTCCTGATCTCCTGTCGACAATGAGCGCGCTCGATGCACCGATGACGACGCTTGCCTCCTCTTCCGTCGCTTATGATGTCAATCTCATCGATACCGCCCATGAGGATGTTCGCAAGCTGCATATCGTCTATACCGCGCTGGCCGGCGGCCTGATCCTGTGCGGTATTGCCCTCGTCATATTGCTGCTGCGCCAGAACGATCTCTTGAACCGCGCGCAGAAAAGCATGCGCGGCCTGACGGACGACCTGCGCGCGGCCACGCTGGAATTGCAGGCGAAGAATGTCAGGCTCGAGCACGATGCCTATCACGATGCATTGACGGGGCTGCCGAACCGCGCGCTGTTCAGGCAGGAACTGATCGAGAGGTTGCGCCGATCCTTCGGCGGTACCGGAACGACGGCCATCCTCCTCCTCGATCTCGACGGGTTCAAGGATGTGAACGACACGCTCGGCCATGATGCGGGCGATGCGCTGCTTCAGGCCGTGGCGCAGCGTCTTTCGGCCATCGGCGGCGATTATGACATGGTCTGCCGTCTGGGCGGCGATGAATTTGCCGTCGTCTCCGACGATCTGAACGAAGATGCCGCCCGCCGCCTTTCCACCAAACTCATCGACCAGATCAGCCGCACCTATCAGCTGGGTGAGCAGGAGGTCAAAATCGGCACCTGCATCGGCATCGCCATCTCGCATGGCGCCGTCGATGCCGATGAATTGTTCAAGCGCGCCGATCTGGCGCTTTACGAGGCGAAAGCCATTGGCCCGGGCCGGGCAAGCGTGTTCAAGGTCCGCATGCAGAAGCAGCTGACCGAGAAGAAATCCTTCGAGGCCGATCTGCAGACGGCACTGCAGAACGACGAGATGGAAGTCTATTACCAGCCGCAGGTGGCGACGCAGACCCGCAAGCTCTGCGGTTTCGAAGCGCTGCTGCGCTGGAAACATCCGGTCAGGGGCGATGTGCCGCCCAGCGTGTTCATTCCCGTCGCGGAAAGGACCGGCCTCATCCATTCGCTTGGAAAATGGGTGATGGAGACCGCCTGCCGCGAGGCGATGGGGTGGGACGAGGACATGAAGGTGGCGGTCAATCTTTCGCCGGTTCAGTTCCACAGCACCAACCTCATCCAGAACGTCATGGGCGCGCTTGATAAAAGCGGATTGGAACCGAGCCGTCTCGAGCTTGAGATCACCGAATCGATCCTGCTCAACAAGAGCGACCAGACGATCAATACGCTGTCGCGGCTGAAGGCCGTCGGTATCAAGATCGCCATGGACGATTTCGGCACCGGTTATTCGTCGCTCGCCAATCTGCGCGGTGTGCCCTTCGACAAGATCAAGATCGACCGATCCTTCCTGCGCGATATCACCAGTGACCGTGACGCCCTGGCGATCGTGGAATTCGTGGTCGGCGTCGGCCGCAGTTTGCGCATGACGACGATTGCGGAAGGTATCGAGACGGAAGAGCAATATGAATGTGTCAGACGTTTGGGATGCGATCAGGTGCAGGGATATCTGATCAGCCGGCCCTTGCCGGCCAAGGAACTGGTGGCCTGGAGTTCTGTCTGAAACAGGCCGGTTTCGCGACCTTGCAAGCGTGTCGAATTCTTAACCGATATATCATTGCCCGCTAAAACCGATATCGGTCGCCGCGCCGATGTTGTAGAGCAGTGCCGGTCGATGTGGATCATTCGAACGAAGCGACCGGTTTTTTGCGAAAAGGCTTGAGACATGGAAATACTGGACGTGCATGGAGTTGCCCTGCCTCTTTCTTCCGATGAGGTATCGCCCGTCATATGGCAGGCGCTGACCGACGGCAGCTACGAGGCGAAGGAGGCCCGCAGCGTCCTGAAAGCCATCAAGCCCGGCGACCGCGTGTTGGAGCTGGGATCCGGTATCGGCATCATCACCTCGATCATTGCTGGCATCAAGGGTGTTTCGGTCTGGGCCTTCGAGGCCAACCCTGCGACGGCCGCGCTGGCGGAGCGGGTCATCAAGGCCAATTGCCGCGACAATGTGGTGTTTTCACAGGGGCTGCTCACCGCCGACGAGCCTCGCTCCCATTCCTTTTATGTTCGCAAGGACCTCTGGATGTCGTCCATGGACGAAAATCAGGGGCCTTATGAAAAGCGCATCGAAATCTCCTCGGCGAATATCGATGAATTTGTTGCGGAGCAGGGCATTACCGCGCTCGTCATGGATATCGAGGGTGCGGAGCGCGATCTGCTTGGCAAGGCCGAGCTGGCCGGTGTCGAGCGGATATTCGTCGAGCTGCACGACCACCTCTATGGTCTCGCCGGCGTTCGCGACATCATGCAGGCACTCACCGCCAAGGGTTATGCCTATGATCCGCGGGGTTCACGCGGTCCTTGCGTGCTGTTTTCGAGGGATGACAGCCCGCGGGAATACGATCCCGACGTGGATTGAAAGCCGGGCACCTCAAGCAGAGGGTGACGTCAGAGAGTTTGTTTCAAACTGAGGGCAGGGCGCGGCGCGTTCTGCCCTCAATCAGTTTTCCTTCCGCTCGCGCCATCCGGTGCAACTTTTGAGGCTGCGTGAAGTTTAGTGCCATGCCATAATCCGGCAGGCAGCGGGCGGCTCCCTTATTGTTGCTAAAAACGCAACTCATTCCGAATTATTATTGTAATTGTTGGGGCCGTTTTCCTGCGTCATTATCCCTCCATCAAACCGGCGCACAAGAAGCTGCACTGGAGATGCCAACGCAACCGAAGGAGAAACGATCATGGGCTTTGTTAAGACGACAGACGGAACCGAAATCTTCTACAAGGACTGGGGCCCGAAGGACGCTCAGCCCATCGTATTTCACCACGGCTGGCCGCTCTCGTCCGATGACTGGGATGCGCAGATGCTGTTCTTCGTTTCCAAGGGTTTTCGCGTCGTTGCCCATGACCGCCGTGGCCACGGCCGTTCCGCCCAGGTCGCCGATGGTCACGATATGGACCACTACGCCGCCGACGCCTTTGCCGTCGTCGAGGCGCTCGATCTGAAGAATGCCGTCCATATCGGCCATTCCACCGGTGGCGGCGAAGTCGCCCGTTATGTCGCCAAGCATGGCGAACCCGCCGGCCGCGTTGCCAAGGCCGTTCTCGTTTCCGCAGTCCCGCCGTTGATGCTCAAGACCGAGGCCAATCCCGAAGGCCTGCCGATGGACGTGTTTGACGGCTTCCGCTCCGCACTTGCCGCCAACCGTGCCCAGTTCTTCCGCGATGTGCCGTCCGGCCCGTTCTACGGCTTCAACCGCGATGGCGCGACCGTGCATGAAGGCGTGATCCAGAACTGGTGGCGTCAGGGCATGATGGGCGGCGCAAAGGCCCATTATGACGGCATCAAGGCCTTCTCCGAAACCGACCAGACTGAAGACCTGAAGAATATCAGCGTTCCGACACTCGTTCTGCACGGTGAAGACGACCAGATCGTTCCGATTGCCGACTCGGCTCACAAGTCGGTCAAGCTGCTGAAAAACGGCATGCTGAAGACCTATCCAAGCTTCTCGCACGGCATGCTGACAGTCAATGCCGATGTGCTGAACGCCGACCTACTGGCCTTCATCAAGGGCTGAGCTTTCTGCAGAATCGAAATGCGGCCGATTGTTCGGCCGCATTTTTATGCGGGTTAGGTCAAATGGTTTAGCCAGGCGGTTCGGTAGAACGCAAGTCCTGCCATATCCCCCGCCGTGAAATGACGCTCGCGACCGGCAACTGGCTTGATCCCGGTGAGGAGCGCGGCACCCGCACTGGTTCCCGTAGACCCTTCCATGGCAATGACGTCGGTTGCGGCGAAAGCGGCGAGTGCCTCCAGATACAGCGTGTTTCCGGCGAAGGGTCCCTCGACGACAACAGGTCCTCTCCGCTCAACGAGCGAAAGGCAGAACTCCGTCATCAGGGCGAGATATAGCGAGGCAGCCGCATGTCGCTCCGGCCCCGTTGCACCGCTATCGGCGATCCAGCGCGCCTCGTTTGCCGGAAAGGGGCCGGAGCCGCTGACCACGCTTGGCAGCAGCATCATTCCTTTTTCGATAACCCCGCCGAGGGCGGCTTCAATGTCATGGGGCGTCTCCGCTCCAAATTGCTGCGCCAGCATCTCATATTCCCTGCCGCCCATGAACCGGGACGATGGAACGGGGCGCCCGAGGGCATCGACATTCAAAAGCGTATCGCGGGCGGGATCCAGCGCATCCGCCTTGCCGCCAATGGCGAAATTCACCACCCAGGTGCCGGTGGAGACGACGGAAAAATCGCCCTCCCGGCGCAATAGATGCGGCAGCAGCGACGCGTTGGAATCGTGGATGCCGCAATAGACCGGCATATCGGGTGAGAGCCCGGTTTCCTGCGCCAGTGATGGGCGGATCGTGCCCAGCACATCGAAAGCGGAGCGGACAGGCGCCATCAGGTGCTCGATGCCGAGACGCCCAACCAGGGAGGATAAGCTTTTCCGGCGCGGGTTCCACAGGTCGGTATGGCACCCGAGCGAGGTCGTTTCGGTTGCCTGCACCCCGGTCAGCCGTCCCGCCCAATATTGGGGATAGGTGACGATGCTGCGCACCCTGGCGAAATCGTCCGGAAAGGTGGTTTTCTGGAAATGGATCTGCGCACCGAGGTTTAGTCCCGCAGGGAGCTGCGGGGAGCCGGTTTCATCAAAATCGGGCCTTATACCGCGATAGGCCTCTTGAACTGGTTCGGGGTAGATATGCTCGTAATCAAGCACCGGCATGGCGAGGTCGCCGTTTCCATCGAGAAGTGCCGCTGAAGCGCCGTGGGTGGTGATGGAAATCGCATCGAAACCCGGCTCGTGACCAAACCGTTGAAGCGCGGCAAGAATGAAGTGCCAGAGCATCTCCACATCGTAATGCGGGTAGGGACCATCGCGAAGAACGGGGTTGGTCCGCTTCTCGGCGGCAATTTCCTCGCCGCTGCCGGTGTCGATGACGACCACCTTGGCATTGGTCTTGCCGATATCGATGACCGCGACGCGGCCAGGTTTGATGCTGTCGCTCATGGCAGATGGAACACCGTCACCAGGTCTTTTGCGACGGGCGAGTTGTCGGGATTGCTCTCCATGATATCAGCCATATGCGCCCACCATTTTTTCATCACGGGATGTTCGGGCAAAGCCGCCATGCCGTGGGCCTTCGGCCGGGTCAGCACGCCGAAAAGAATGTTGGTTTCCGGGTCGAGATGGATGGAGTAGTCGCTCACACCCGCCTCGTGCAGCAGCGCCACCAGCTCCGGCCATATCTCGTCATGGCGTTTTTTGTATTCGGCCTCTTTGCCGGCGAAGAGCTTCATCTTGAAGGCGTGTTTTTCGAGTTCCGGCATGGCTCAGCCTCTCATGGCCCGAAGGCGGCGAACGACGATGGGGATGGCGATGGTAATGATCAGCAGCAAGCCGACGAAAATCGACATGACGATGCCGGGCACGTTCAGAAGCCCCAGACCGAAAGTGACAAGACCCATGACGAAGGCGGCGATAACGACGCCCGCAATGGTGCCGGAGCCGCCGAGGATAGACACGCCACCCAGCACCACCATGGTCACCACCTCAAGCTCCCAGCCCTGCGCGATCGACGGGCGGGTGGAGCCGAGCCGCGAGGTGAGGCAGACGGCGGCGATGCCGCTCATCAGGCCGGTGAGCAGGAAGAGGATGAACTTCACGCGCTCGACAGGAATTCCGGAAAAGCGGGCGGCGAAGGGGTTTGTGCCGATGACATAGACCTGCCGGCCGAAATTGGTGGCGTGCAGCAGAATGGCGAAGAGGACGGCCATGATGACGAACAGCACGAATTCGAAGGAGATCACCCAGAACACGTAGCCTTGACCGAAATAGGCGAAATCCGCCGGATATTTGCCATAGGCCTGATCCCCCAGCACCATATAGGAAATACCGCGAAACAGGCTCATCGTGCCGATGGTGACGACGATGGAGGGTAGTTTCAGCCCTGCGGCCAGAAAGCCGTTGAAGGCGCCGCAGAAAAGCCCGGTGCCGATGCCGATGGCGACGAGGCCTGATATGCCGATCCCCATCTGCGCCGCCGCACCCATGGCGGTGGAGGCGAGCGCGATGATGGCGGCGACCGACAGGTCGATTTCACCGGCAATGATCAGAAGCGCCATGGCAAAGGCGATGATCGCCTTTTCGGTGAAGTTGAAGGTTGCGTCGGAGAGATTCCAGGCATTGAGGAAATAGGGCGAGGCGAGCGAATTGGCGATGAAGATGAGGATCGCGACGCCAAGCAGCAAGACTTCCCAGCTGGCCATGATACGGCTGAGCGGCGTGCCGAGCTTGTCGGGAATGACGCGCGGTGCCGGTGATGGTTGGGAATTCGTGCTCATGCGGATGCTTCCTTGCCATGGTCTGCCGCGGCCCGGTCGCGGAGGATGATACGGCCTTTCCTGGCTTCGGCGCGGGCGTTGAAGACAACGGCGAGCACGATGACCACGCCTGATATCGCCATCTGCGCGAATGGCGAGATGCCGATGACGGGCAGCGCGTTCTTGATGACGCCGAGGAACAGCGCGCCAAGCACCGCACCGGCCACCGAGCCGATACCGCCGGCAATCGAGATGCCGCCGATCACATTGGCCGCCACGCTGTCCAGTTCGAAGCCGGCGGCGATATCCACATAGGCGACGGCGTAACGCGACACCCAGAGATAGCTGGCGAGGCCGGCCAGCGCGCCTGACAGCACGAAGGCGAAAAAGCGCGTGCGGCCGACATCGATGCCGGCATAGACTGCGGCCCCCGGATTGCCGCCGGAGGCATAAGCGGAGCGACCGAAGGAGCTGCGGGTCAGCACCAGCCAGGCTCCCGCGATGATGAGGATGGCGACCCAGGACAGAACCGGCATGCCGAGGATCATCGTGCGCGGCACATTGAGGAAGGTCGGGGAAAACTGGTGTGCATTCACCCAACCGCCGCCCGACAGCACAAAAGCCATGCCGCGATAGATGGTGAGCGTGCCGAGCGTCACGACAATGGGCGGAATGCCGAGCCACCAGACGAGGATGCCGTTGAGCGAGCCGAGAAACGCACCGATGCCGACCGCCATGACGATGAGCAGCGGCAGGGGCACGCCTGGAAAGGCGGCATTGGTCATCGCCACCGCCATGCCGGTAAAGGCGAGATTGGCGGCGACGGAGAGATCGATGGATTTGGTGAGAATGACCGCCATCTGGCCAAGCGCCAGAATGATGAGGATGGAGGTGTCATTGAAGATATTGACGAGATTGCCAGGCCGGCCGAAGCCGGGCGCACGCAGTGCAAAGCCGGCGATCATGACGATGATGATGCCCGCCAGCAGCCATTCGCGATTTTTCAGTAGACGTTGCATGTTTGTGGCCCCTCTCAGGCATTGCCGGTGGCGGCGCGCACCAGCTTTTCCGGAGAAAATTCGGTGCGTTTGAACTGGCCCGCCATCAGGCCTTCGCGCATGACGATGGCGCGGTCGGACATGCCGAGGATTTCGGGAAGTTCGGATGAAATCATGATGATGGAAAGCCCCTCGGCCGCAAGCTCGCTGATGAAGCCATGCACGGCGGCCTTAGAGCCGATATCGATGCCCTTGGTGGGCTCATCGAGAATGATGACCTTCGGCTTCGTGGCGAGCCACTTGCCGATCACCACCTTCTGCTGGTTGCCACCCGAAAGCGTGCCAACAGGCACGGAGAGTGCGGCGGCGCGAAGGTCCAGTCGCGAGGCATATTTGCGCGCCAGCGCGAATTCATTGGCGGCGGCGAGAAACCCCTTGCGCGAGGTGCGCGTGAGAGAGGGCAGCGACATGTTCTGGTAGATCGGCATGTCCAGCGCCAGCCCATGGCGGCCGCGCTCTTCCGGTACATAAACGATGCCGGCGCGGATCGCGTCTTCCGGCGAACGAATGGTGAGCGGCTGGCCGTTCAGTGTCACCTCACCAGAGGCCGGCCGGGTGATGCCGAACAGCGACTGGCAGAGTTCGGAGCGCCCGGCGCCGATCAGCCCGTAAAGGCCGAGAATCTCACCCTTGCGCAGATCGAGGGAGATATCGCGGAATTCCGTCTGGTGCGAATAATCACGCACCGAAAGGACGGTTGGACCAAGGGTGACGGCCTGTTTGGGAAAGGCATTCGTCACGTCACGACCGACCATAAGCCGCACGATTTCATCCTGCGGGGTGGTGGCGAGCGTGCCGGCGCCAACCATTTTTCCGTCACGGAACACGGCATAGTTCTCGGCGATTTCATAGACCTCATCGAACTTGTGGCTGATGAAGAGGATCGCCTTGCCCTGCCGCTTAAGATTTTCGACGATACGGAAGAGATCGTCGATCTCCTTGCGGGACAAGGCGGCCGTCGGTTCGTCCATGATGACGATGCGCGCCTCGACCGACAACGCACGGGCAATGGCCACCAGATGGCGCTGGGCGATCGAAAGATCTTTCAACCGGATGGTAGGGTCGATGGTGCTTTCCAACTGTTCCAGCAGAACCCTGGCGCGCTCATTGATGGTCTTCCAGTCGATGAGGCCGAAACGACCTTTGGGCGCATGGCCGAGGAAGATGTTTTCGCCGACCGAAAGTTCGTCGAACAGCACGGTTTCCTGATGAATGGCGGTCACGCCGGCATCGATGGCGTCCTGTGCGCTGTGAAAATGGACGGGCTGGCCATTGAGAAGGATTTCGCCCTCGTTCGGGCGGTAGATGCCGGTGAGGATTTTGACGAGTGTGGATTTGCCCGCGCCGTTCTCACCGATCAGTGCGGTGACCTTGCCGGGATAAAGCGCGATATCGACGCCATCCAGCGCTTTCACGCCGGGGAATATCTGGCTGATGCCGCGCATTTCCAGAATGGGCGTGGCGCTCGAAGCCTCTGTCATGTTTAAAATTTGGGTTTCAGCACGCATCATTCCGTCTTACCGGTCTGTTTGATTGAAGCGGCGAGGGGCACCCCCCTCTGCCCTGCCGGAAATTGCCAGATCAGAAAATCTTCGAGAACTGATCGATATTCTTCGCGTCATAGATGAACGGATCAGCCATGGCCGCTTCGCTGTTTTCGCCAACCTTGATCTTGCCCATGCGGCCAGCCTCGATTTCCGAGCCCGGCTTGCCGTCGGCTTCGCCCTTCACAAGGCGATAGGCGATCTGGGTGGCGGAGTAACCGAGGTCNCTGCCGGAAATTGCCAGATCAGAAAATCTTCGAGAACTGATCGATATTCTTCGCGTCATAGATGAACGGATCAGCCATGGCCGCTTCGCTGTTTTCGCCAACCTTGATCTTGCCCATGCGGCCAGCCTCGATTTCCGAGCCCGGCTTGCCGTCGGCTTCGCCCTTCACAAGGCGATAGGCGATCTGGGTGGCGGAGTAACCGAGGTCGATCGGGTTCCAGATGGCGAATTCCTTGGTGGCGCCCGACTTGATGGCGCCGGCCATTTCAGACGGCAGGCCAAGGCCGGTCACATAGACCTGACCGATCTTGCCCGCATCCTTCACGGCCTGAGAGGCAGCGAGAACGCCAACCGTCGTCGGTGCGACAATGACCTTGACGTTCGGCTGCGAGGAGAGCAGGCCCTGCGCTTCGCGATAGCTCTTGTCGGCCAGGTCATCACCGTAAACCGTGGTGACGAGGTTGAGGCCGGGGAAGTCCTTCAGCTGCTTCTTCATCTCGCCGATCCAGACATTCTGGTTCGTGGAGGTGGTGGTGGCGGAAAGGATGGCGAAATCGCCCTTGCCGCCTTCCAGATGGGCTGCCGCAAGCTGCAGGCACATCTTGCCGATCAGCGCGTTGGAGGACGGGTTAAGCTGAAGAATACGACCTTCAGGTGCGACGCCGGAATCCCAGGAAATCACCTTGATACCGCGCTGTGCCGCCTTTTTCAGCGCCGGAACCACGGCGTCGGGGTCGTTGGCGGAAATGGCGATGGCATCGACGCCCTGCGCGATCAGCGAATTGATGACTTCGATCTGGCCTTCCGCCGTGGTGCTGGTCGGGCCGGTATAGATGATCTCGACGCCGCCGAGATCCTTTGCGGCTTCCTGCGCGCCCTTGTTGGCGGCTTCGAAAAAGCCGTTGCCGAGTGACTTGACCACCAGCGCGATCTTGACGTCTGCCGCCTCGGCAATGCTGCCAAGTCCTGCGACAGAAAGAGCCACGCTGAGTGCCAAGACGCTGGTCAATGTTCTGCGTGTAAGTTTCATGTCCCTTTTCCTCCCGTTTTGAACCTTGTTTTTCCCTCCAGCGCTCCTCAAGCGACTGAAGAAGAATTCTCCTCATCCGGCGGACCGGCGGTTTTTCCCGCCGCCACCGCGCCGGCGATCAGCAATTCCACGCCGGCATTTTCCACCATCCTCGCCGCGTCGTCCGAAATCCCGTCATCGGTGATGATGGTCGTTACGTTTTCGAGCGGGCATAAAATCAGGCTGGACCGTTTTCTGAATTTCGAGGAATCGACCATGACGATCAGCTCCTCGGCCTGCCGCATCAGCTTCTGTTCGCTCTGGATGACCAGTGCGTCGGACTCCATGATGCCGAGCGCGCCCACGCCCTGCGCGCCGAGAAAAATCCGTCGCGCATAAAAATTGCGGATCGCGTCGTTCTCGAAAGGCGACAGGATAAGGCTCTGGTCGCGATAGATCGCGCCGCCCGGCACGCTGACACTGCATTTGGAATGCTTGACCAGATGCTCGGCAATCGCGAAGGAATTGGTCATCACCTGCAGGCGGCGTGCCGCCATGTAATGCACCATCTGGAATGTCGTCGTGCCGCCATTCAGGATGATCGCGTCGCCATCATTGCAGAGGTCGACCGCCTTGCGCGCAATTGCGCGTTTCTTGTCGATATTGACCGATTCGGAAACACGGAAAGGGCGTGCGGCAAGATTGCCGAGCTGCGGCGGATGCACCGCTTCCGCTCCGCCGCGCACGCGCCGCAACTTGCCCTGAACGTGCAAAGACGCGATATCCCGGCGGATCGTCGCTTCCGACGCATCCGTGAGTTCAGCAATATCCTGCACCGTCACGACAGCTTTTTCCTGTGTGGCGCTCAAGATGATGCGATGGCGTTCGCGTTCGTGCATGGGGTCCTCCTGACCGTGATTATTCGCAATCTCTTTACGTTGTCAATCAAGAACGATCAAATTAATCAATATCGCGCTGCAGCATGAAAATTTATGATCGTTTTTGATTGACATTGTGCTTTTGGATGCGCGATACCTGCCATCAAAGGAGGCGGGCCGATATCGGCTCCGCGAATGCAGACAGATATTGGGAGGAAGACATGACGGGAACATCCCGCCTTCTCGAAAGCCGTTGGGACGACGCTTATGCCAGAACGCTCGATGAGCCCGGCAAGCTGCTTTATCGCTCCAATCTGTTGGGTGCGGACAAGCGCATCACCAATTACGGCGGCGGCAACACCTCCGCGAAGGTGCTGGAAACCGATCCGCTGACGGGCGAGAAGGTCCGCGTCATGTGGGTGAAAGGCTCCGGCGGTGATGTCGGCACCATCAAGCTCGATGGTTTTTCGACGCTTTATCTCGACAAGCTGGAAGCGCTGAAGGGCATTTATAAGGGCGTCGAAGACGAGGACCGCATGGTCGGCTTCCTGCCGCATTGCACCTTCAACCTCAACCCGCGTGCTGCCTCCATCGATACGCCACTGCACGGTTTTGTGCCTTACGATCATGTCGACCACATGCATCCGGATGCGATCATCGCGATTGCCGCCTCCAAAAACTCGAAAGAACTCACGCAGCAGATCTTTGGGGATGACATCGGCTGGCTGCCCTGGCGCCGCCCCGGTTTCCAGCTCGGTCTTGATCTCGAGGCTTTCGTCAAGGCCAATCCGAAGGCCAAGGGCGTCGTGCTGGAAAGCCACGGCCTGTTCACCTGGGATAATGACGCCAAGGCATGCTATGAACTGACGCTCGCCATCATCAACAAGGCGATCGAGTGGTTTGCGGCTGAGACTGAAGGCAAGGTGATCTTCGGCGGTGCCGTGGCCAAGAGCCTGCCGGTTGCCGAACGCCGCGCCATCGCCGCGCGGCTGATGCCGGAAATCCGTGGCCGTATTGGCCGCGAGGAGCGCAAGCTTGGCCATTTTGACGATCAGGATGCAGTTCTCGAATTCGTCAATTCCAGGGAATTGAAGCCACTCGGAAATCTCGGCACATCCTGCCCCGATCACTTCCTGCGCACCAAAATCCGCCCGCTGATCCTTGATCTTGATACGGCAAATCCGGATGTGGATGCGCTGACGGCGGCTCTGGACAAAGCGCTTGAGGCTTACCGCGCCGATTACAGCCGTTATTACGAGGCTTGCCGCCACGACAATTCGCCAAAGATGCGCGATCCGAACCCGGTGATCTTCCTCATCCCCGGCGTCGGCATGTTGTCCTTCGCCAAGGACAAGGCCACCGCCCGCATCGCCGGCGAATTTTACGTCAACGCCATCAACGTCATGCGCGGCGCGTCCACCGTGTCGGAATATCAGGGGCTTCCCGAGCAGGAAGCCTTCGATATCGAATATTGGCTGCTGGAAGAAGCAAAGCTGCAGCGCATGCCGAAGCCGAAAAGCCTTGCCGGCCGCGTGGCCTTCGTCACCGGCGGCGCCGGCGGCATTGGCCGGGCAACAGCGGAACGGCTGGTGGCCGAGGGCGCCTGCGTGGTGCTCGCCGATATTGACGAGACGACGCTGGACGCCGCCAAGGGCGACTTCGTCAAGCGTTACAGCGCCGACGCGGTCCGTATCGTGAAGCTTGATGTGACGCAGGAGGACGCGGTCATTTCGGCCTTTGCGCAAGTGAGCGTGGAATTCGGCGGCGTGGATATTCTCGTTTCCAATGCCGGCATTGCCTCTTCCGCACCCGTGGAAGACACCACACTTGCCATGTGGAACAAGAATATCGACATTCTCGCCACGGGTTATTTCCTTGTGTCGCGCGAAGCATTCCGGCTGCTGCGGCGTCAGAATCTCGGCGGCAACGTCGTGTTCGTCGCCTCCAAGAATGGCCTTGCCTCTTCACCCAATGCGTCGGCCTATTGCACGGCGAAGGCCGCGGAAATCCATCTGGCCCGTTGCCTTGCGCTCGAAGGGGCGGAGGCCGGCATTCGCGTCAACACCGTCAATCCCGATGCCGTGTTGCGCGGCTCGAAAATCTGGAATGGTGAGTGGCGTGAGCAGCGCGCGGCTTCATCCAAGATCGAGGTGACCGATCTGGAGGAACATTATCGCAAGCGCTCGCTGCTGAAGCTCAACGTCTTCCCGGAAGACATCGCCGAGGCGATCTACTTCCTGGCGTCCGACGCTTCCGCCAAGTCCACCGGCAACATCATCAATGTTGATGCCGGTAACGCGCAGAGTTTTACGCGATAAGGCGTTTGGCCCGTTCTTATTTCCGTCATTCCGGCCTTGTGCCGGAATCCAGCCAGCCCAGGTCCTTGGGCTGAAGGAACTTATCCCGCCGCGCAGACGCGCGTCGACTGGATACCGGCTCAAGGCCGGTATGACGGAGATGAGGTCGATAAGCTAAGCATGCACTGGACCGATTCCCGGGAGGAAAAGATGACCGAGACGAAAATCGCCGCCGATGTGATCGCGGCTGAAAACGAAAAGCGCGCCGGCGCACAGAAAGACGACTATCAGGCGCTGGGTAACCAGCTCGCCCGCCGTAACATCGATATCGATGCCGTTACGGCCAAGGTGGCGGAGTTTTTCGTCGCCGTGCCGTCCTGGGGCGTCGGCACTGGTGGAACCCGTTTTGCCCGCTTTCCGGGCACAGGGGAGCCGCGCGGCATTTTCGACAAGCTCGATGATTGCGCCGTCATCAACCAGCTGACGCGGGCAACGCCCAACGTTTCGCTCCATATTCCGTGGGACAAGGAAGACCCGAAGCGGCTGAAAGCTCATGCCGATGCGCTGGGTCTCGGCTTTGACGCGATGAATTCCAACACGTTTTCGGATGCGCCCGGTCAGACCCATTCCTACAAATACGGTTCGCTTAGCCACACGGACGCCGCCACGCGCCGTCAGGCCGTCGAACACAACATTGAATGTATCGAGATCGGCAACGCCATAGGCTCCAAGGCGCTGACGGTGTGGGTGGGCGATGGTTCGAACTTCCCCGGCCAGAGCAATTTCACCAGAAGTTTCGAGCGGTATCTCGCCGGCATGGCCGATATCTACAAGGCGCTGCCGGATGACTGGCGCATTTTCTCCGAACACAAGATGTATGAGCCGGCCTTCTATTCCACCGTCGTGCAGGACTGGGGCACCAATTACCTCATCGCCAATACGCTCGGCGAAAAGGCCTTCTGCCTCGTTGACCTCGGCCACCATGCGCCGAACACCAATATCGAAATGATCGTTGCCCGGCTCATCCAGTTCGGCAAGCTCGGCGGTTTCCACTTCAATGACAGCAAATATGGCGATGACGATCTGGATGCCGGCTCGATCGAGCCCTACCGCCTGTTCCTCGTTTTCAACGAGCTTGTCGATGCCGAATATCGCGGCGTGAAGGGTTTCCATCCGGCCCATATGATCGACCAGTCGCACAATGTGACGGACCCGATCGAAAGCCTGATCTCCAGCGCCAATGAAATCCGACGCGCCTATGCGCAGGCATTGCTGGTGGATCGCGCGGTTCTTGATGGCTATCAGCAGGATAATGATGCGCTGCTGGCTTCTGATACGCTGAAACGGGCTTATCGCACCGATGTAGAGCCCATCCTCGCGCAGGCCCGGCAATTGGCTGGTGGTGCAATCGATCCTATCGCGACCTATCGGGCGAGCGGTTATCGCAAACGGGTGGCAGCGGAACGGCCGGCTTCGGTTGGTGGTAGCGGTGGTATTGTGTAGTCGTTCGATTTGCTGGATGCGCAAAGACTGCGATCAGGCGGAGCAGACGGTTAACAGCAAATAGTATTGCATCACCTCTCCGCCGTCATCCTCGGGCTTGACCCGAGGATCTATGGTGCGTCAGGTTATGGATCCTCGGGTCAAGCCCGAGGATGACGTTGAGTTTTAGGGCAAGGCTTGCCATCGGCATACTGGCTAAGCTTCTCACTCCCCCTTAACGGGTTGCTTGCGCACCTGAAACGTATGCTCCGGCCCCGGAAACGCCCCGGAGCGCACCTCATCGGCATAAGCCGCCGCCGCTTGCGAAGCCGCCGTGCCGAGATCGGCATATCGTTTGACGAATTTCGGTTTGAAATCGGAAAACAGGCCAAGCATGTCATCGGAGACCAGCACCTGCCCGTCACAGGCAGGCGACGCGCCGATGCCGATGGTGGGGACGGAAAGTTTCTCCGTCAACTCGCGGGCAAGCGGCTCAACCGTGCCTTCCACGACGATGGCGAAGGCGCCCGCCTGATCGACCGCAATCGCATCACGCCAGATCTTTTGCGTTTCCGCATCCGAATGGCCGAGCGAGCGGAAGCCGCCGGCGGTGTGGACAAGCTGCGGCATCAGGCCGACATGGCCAAAGACAGGGATGCCACGGGCGACCAGAAAGGCGATTGTCTCCGCCATTTCCTCGCCGCCTTCCAGCTTCACACCATCGCAGCCGGTCTCCTGCATCAGCCGCACGGCGTTGCGGAACGCCTGTTCCTTGGATTCCTGATAGGTGCCGAAAGGAAGATCGACGATGACGCAGGCTCGGTTGACGCCGCGCATGACGGCGCGGCCGTGGGCGATCATCATATCCAGCGTCACACCAACAGTCGTATCCATGCCGTAAAGCACCATGCCGAGGGAATCTCCCACCAGCAAAAGGTCGCAATGCGGATCAAGCAGGCGGGTTATCGGCGTCGTATAGGCGGTGAGGCAGACGATGCGCGCCTCGCCTTTCATCTGCCGGATGGAGGCCGTCGTCAGCCGCTTTTGTTTTGCATGGGCGCTCATTGGGCGGACTCCTGTTTCCCGGTTTTTTCGCGGCCGATGACGCGGTTGTCGAGAAGCCGCGTGCTGCCGACGCGCACGAACAGCGCGACCAGCACGGCCCCCACCTGCAGGGAGGCAACGGGCGCCAGCGTATCGGGATCGCGCACCGCAACGACCTCAGGCGACGCCAGCGGCTCGGCTGCAATGAACTTTTCTATGGCGGCTTCAAAGGCTGCCGGGTCATCGACTCCTTCAGCATAAAGCCGCTCGGCCTCGTCCAGCGCGCGCGGTACGATCACGGCGGCAGCGCGTTGCTCGGGGGTCAGATAGACATTGCGCGAGGAGCAGGCGAGACCATCCGCTTCACGCACCGTCGCGACCGGCACGACCCGCACCGGTTGGGCAAGGTCTTCCACCATGCGGCGAATCAGAGTTACCTGCTGATAGTCTTTTTCGCCGAAATAGGCGGCATCCGGCTGGACGAGATTAAAGAGCTTGGTCACGACGGTGGTGACGCCGGCAAAATGCCCCGGCCGCACCGCGCCTTCCAGCTGGCTGCCCAGTTCCGGCACGTCCACGACGGTCGACATCGGGCGCGGATACATCTCCGTCACCTCTGGCGCGAAGAGAATATCGATGCCCGCCTCTTCCAGCAGCGCGCTGTCGCGGGCGAGGTCACGCGGGTAACGCGCCAGATCTTCATTCGCGCCAAATTGCAGCGGGTTGACGAAGATGGAAACCACCGTCACGTCGTTTTCTGCCTTGGCTTGGGCAACGAGGGTGAGGTGGCCGATATGAAGAAAACCCATGGTCGGCACAAAGCCGACGGTCTTGCCCTCGCGGCGAAAGGCGGCAATCGCATCCCGCAATTCGGCGACGGTTTTTACAAGGCGCATGGGGTCTCCTCCGGCTGCCCGATCGCGATCCGGCGAAAGGTGCTGGATAGAACGCGATTTGCTGAACGGGGTCAACGCGGCCGCGGGCATTATATCGATTAACGCCTCAAGAGGTGACGACTACGGTGAAAGTGCTGCGGTTCAGGATGTTCCCGCCCATATAGGCGGCCGCTTTTCCGCAAAAGCCTGCCGCCCTTCGCGTGCCTCATCGCTGCCGCTGATGGTGGCGATGATACTTTCGGCAAAGGCCAGCCGTTCATCGGACGGCATGTTGCGCATCGCCAGCAAAGCTGCCTTTCCGGCTGCGATGGCGCCCGGCGCATTCTGTCGCAGCTTTGCAATAACACCCTCGATCAAGCGATCGAGTTCGGCCGCAGGCGCGGTGCGATTGACGAGGCCGAGGCGTGTTGCCTCCGCAGCGCTGACTGGCGCTCCGAGATAAGCCATTTCCTGAAGTCCGCCCAAGGGCATTTTCGTCAGAAGCTTCGCGGCCACCATGGCTGGGAAAAGTCCGACCCTCACTTCCGGCAGACCAAATTCGGCGTGCTCGGCGGCATAGGCAAGATCGCAGGCGGCAACGAGGCCTAGCCCGCCAGCCAGGACCCGGCCGTTGATGCGGGCAATGACGGGTTTTTCGCATCGCTCGATGGCGCGCATCACATCAGCGATGGGGTTTGTTCCATCGCGCGAAAGGAACATGCCACCGGCGCTTTCCTTGAGATCGGCTCCCGAACAGAAACTGCGATCTCCCGCTGCCGTTATCACCACCGCGCGCAGATTGCGGTCAACGGATGCAGCGCGGATGGCATCCGTGAGCGCATCTGTCATGGCGGCATTGAGGGCGTTGTGCACCCCGGGCCGGTTGAGCGTCAGCCACAGAACATCCTTGCGTGTCTCACGCAACAACTCATCCGCCATGCAGGTCACCCTCCTGTTTTGCGGCAAGCAGCGCTTTTCCGGCGCGGGCCGCATTTGGCCTGCCGAGATGCCGGCTGATCCAGTCACCGGTCTTCGCCACCGCCATCAGGTCGATACCGGTTTTGATGCCAAGTCCCTGCAGAAGATAAACGACATCTTCGGTGGCGACATTGCCGCTCGCCCCCGGCGCAAAGGGGCAGCCACCCAGCCCGGCAACGGAACTGTCGAAAACGGCGATGCCTTCCTCAAGCGAGGCCAGCACATTGGCTACGCCCTGCCCATAGGTGTCATGGAAATGAATGGCGATTTTTTCACGCGGGATGCGGGTCGATACATGCTCGATGAGGTTGCGGATTTGGCCAGCTGTGCCGACGCCGATCGTATCGCCGAGCGAAATTTCGTAACACCCCATGGCGACAAGCGCGTCGGCCATTGCCGCCACCTCATCGGGTGCAACCGCGCCGTCATAGGGGCAGCCGGCAATGCAGGAAACGTAACCGCGCATGCGGATATTCTGGCTGGTCGCTACCTGCGCGACATCGTATAGTCGCTCAAGGCTTTCCGAACGCGAACAGCCAATATTGTGCTGGCTGAAGCCCTCGGATGCGGAGACGAAAACGGCGATTTCCGTCACGCCGGCTTCAATGGCCGCCTCGAAACCTTTCATATTAGGAACGAGCGCCGGATAAGCTGTGCCGTGCCGCTGTCTTAGACCCTGAAACACCGCCGTCGAACCCGCCATCTGCGGAACTCTCTTGGGTGAAACGAAAGCGCCCGCCTCGACCGCCGACAGGCCTGCTGCTGCGAGCCGCTCGATCAGTTCGATCTTGATGGCGACGGGAACGTCGGTGCTTTCGTTCTGCAGGCCGTCACGCGCGCCCACCTCGACGATTTTGACGGTTTCGGGCCAGCTCATGTCACGCGCCCTCCGGCTCGAAATCCACCAGCACCGCACCGGCTGCCACCATATCGCCTTCGGCGCAGTTGATGGCGGCAACGATACCTCTCGCCGGGGCACGGATCGTGTGCTCCATTTTCATGGCCTCCATCACCACCAGCGCCTCGCCGGCTTCGACGAGCGCACCTTTCTGGCTGAGCAGAGCACGGATAACGCCCGGCATGGGGGCCTCCAGACCACCGGTGTGGGTGGTGGCATCCGCTATATCGACGGGGTCCGGTTGGCTGATGCGATAATGTTCGCCGTCCAGAAAAAGCGTATGGCCGCTGTCTTCGGTGAAAAAATAGCCCTGCCTCTGCATGGCATCGATGACCGCACGCAGCTTGCCATTCTCCGCGAGATTGCCGCCGATGCGGATCGTCCCGCCGTCAATCTCCATTGAAAACCCGTCCTCCTCATGGGTAACGGCAAATGTGCGAGGCTGATGGTCGAGAGTGAAATTCAGGGTTTCCCGCGCCGGTGCATTCAGGCGGAAAGCGCTGGTGCTGTTCCATGGGCTATAGGGATCGGCCGATGACAGAGAACTGGTCTTGGCCATTTTCTGTCGGGAAAGAAGAAGGCCAAGCGCGGCTATAGCGATCTCGCTCTCGCCGATGGCTGCGGGGGCGAATAGTGCCGCCTCGTTGCGGGCGATGAAGCCGGTATCGAGATCGGCCGCCGCGAAACTCTCGAGCCTCGCAAGCCGCGCCAGAAAGGCGACATTGCTGGTGACACCACAGATTGCCAGTTTTTCCAGCGCCAGCCGCAACCTTCGCACGGCGGCGGGGCGGTCTTGATCCCAGACGATCAGTTTGGCGATCATCGGATCGTAATGCACGGTGATGGCGTCGCCGGCGCGGATGCCGCTGTCGATCCGGAGGTGAGGGCCCTCATCGGGAAAAATGAGATGGCTGACCGTGCCAATCGACGGCAGAAAATCATGCGCCGGATCTTCGGCGTAAATCCGCGCCTCGATGCCATGGCCGTTGATGCCAAGGCCGGACCAGCCTTCCGGCAGGGGCTCGCCGTTGGCGACGCGGATCTGCCATTCGACCAGATCGAGATCGGTAATATATTCCGTCACCGGATGCTCGACCTGAAGCCTGGTGTTCATTTCCATGAAATAGAAGTCGCCGGAGGGGTCGAGCAGAAACTCCACGGTTCCGGCCCCGCGATAATCGATGGCGCGGGCGGCGGCGGTTGCCGCATCATACATGCGTTGCTGCAAGGCATCGGGCAGGCCGGGGGCGGGGGCTTCTTCTATCACCTTCTGGTGCCGGCGCTGGATCGAGCAGTCGCGTTCGAACAGCGAAACACATTTGCCGTGGCCGTCGGCAAAAACCTGCACTTCCACATGCCGTGGCCGTTCGAGGTATTTTTCGATCAGCATGCGGTCATTGCCGAAGGCGGCAAGCGCTTCGCGTTTCGCGCCGGCAAGCTCCGCGGCGAAGTCGCGCTTTTGCCTGACAACGCGCATGCCCTTGCCACCGCCGCCGGCCGAGGCCTTGAGCAATACCGGATAGCCGATCTTGTCCGCCTCGCTCGCGAGCCGTTTTTCGGCCTGCTCATCGCCGTGATAACCCGGAACGACGGGAACACCCGCCTCTGTCATCAGCGCCTTTGCCTCGCTTTTTCCGCCCATGGCGCGGATTGCCTGCGGCGGTGGGCCCACGAAAATGAGGTCCGCGGCGGCACAGGCTTCGGCGAACGCGGCATTTTCGGAGAGAAAGCCGTAACCCGGATGGATCGCCTCCGCGCCGGTTGTTTTTGCAGCCGCGATGATTTTTTCCGCATCGAGATAGGAGGCGCGCGCCGGCGCGGGGCCGATGGCGATGGCCTCGTCGGCCAGCGCCACATGCACGGCGTTTCGGTCGGCGTCCGAATAGACCGCCACTGTGCGGATGCCCATGCGGTTGGCGGTGCGGATGATGCGGCAGGCGATTTCGCCCCTGTTGGCGATCAGTATTTTCGAGAACATCGTCGCCTCACATCCTGAATATGCCAAAACGGGTGGGTTCAATCGGCGCGTTGAGCGCGGCGGAAAGACCAAGGCCGAGCACCAGGCGGGTATCCTTCGGGTCGATGATGCCATCGTCCCACAATCTTGCGCTGGCATAATAGGGATGGCCTTCCCGCTCGTATTTTTCGCGGATCGGCTGTTTGAAGGCCTCTTCGCCTTCCTTCGACCAGTGGCGGCCATCGGCCTCGATGCCGTCGCGGCGGATTTGCGCCAGCACGGACGCCGCCTGTTCGCCGCCCATCACGGAAATACGGGCATTCGGCCACATCCACAGGAAGCGTGGCGAATAGGCCCGCCCGCACATGCCGTAATTGCCGGCCCCGAAGGAGCCGCCGATGATGACGGTAAATTTCGGCACTTTGGCTGAAGCGACGGCGGTTACTAGTTTCGCGCCATCCTTGGCGATACCACCAGCCTCATAGGTTTTGCCGACCATGAAACCGGTGATGTTTTGCAGGAAAACCAGCGGGATGCCGCGCTGGCAGCAGAGCTCGATGAAATGCGCGCCCTTCAGCGCCGATTCCGAAAAAAGGATACCGTTATTGGCGATGATGCCAACGGGATAGCCATGGATATGGGCGAAACCGCAGACCAGCGTCGTGCCATAAAGCGCCTTGAACTCGTCAAATTCGGAACCATCCACCAGTCGGGCAATGATCTCGCGCACCTCGAAGGGTTTGCGCGTGTCGGCAGGAACGATGCCGTAAAGCTCGTCGGGCGGGTAAAGCGGTTCTGCGGGTTCGCGGATATCCAGCTCCACCTGCTTGCGGCGGTTGAGGGTGGAGACGATCCGCCGGGTCAGCGCCAGCGCATGGCGGTCGTCGTGGGCATAATGATCGGTGACGCCGGATTGGCGGGAGTGCACATCCGCACCGCCGAGGTCCTCCGCGCTCACCACCTCGCCGGTTGCGGCCTTCACCAGCGGCGGGCCGCCGAGAAAGATCGTGCCCTGATTTTTGACGATCACGGACTGGTCGCTCATGGCGGGCACATAGGCCCCGCCCGCCGTGCAGCTGCCCATCACCACGGCGATCTGGGCGATGCCCTGCGCCGACATATTGGCCTGATTGTAGAAGATGCGGCCGAAATGATCGCGGTCGGGAAACACCTCGTCCTGATTGGGCAGGTTCGCGCCGCCGGAATCCACGAGGTAGATGCAGGGCAGGCGGTTCTCAGTGGCGATTTCCTGCGCTCGCAGATGTTTCTTCACTGTCAGCGGATAATAGGTGCCGCCTTTTACCGTCGCGTCATTGGCAACGATCACACATTCGCGGCCCGAGACCCGGCCGATGCCGGTGACGATGCCAGCGGCGGGAACCGGTTCTTCATAGACCTCGTAAGCTGCGAATTGCGACAATTCCAGAAACGGGCTGCCGGGATCGAGAAGGGCTTCGATGCGATCGCGCGCCAGCAATTTGCCGCGGGAAAGATGCCGTTCGCGGGCCTTTTCGCCGCCGCCTCTGGAGATTTTTTCGACGTGTCGGCGCAGGTCATCGACCAGGCCCGACATGAAATCGACGTTGGCAGCGAAGGTGGGGTCGCGGCTTAGACTGGATGCAAGCTTCATCGCGTTCTCACCCGTTACCCTTGACCAGTTCGCGGCCGATTAGCATCCGGCGAATTTCGCTGGTGCCCGCGCCGATCTCGTAAAGCTTGGCATCTCGCAGCAGCCGTCCGGCCGGGCTTTCATTGACATAGCCGGAACCGCCGAGAAGCTGGATGGCATCCAGCGCCACCTGTGTCGCCCGCTCGGCGGCAAAGAGGATTGCGCCGGCCGCGTCCTGCCTCGTGATGCGGCCATTGTCGCAGGCCCTGGCCACGGCATAGACATAGGCGCGCGACGCATTCATGGCCGAATAGATATCGGCAAGCTTGCCCTGCACCAGCTGGAATTCGCCGATCGGTTTGCCGAATTGTTTGCGCTCGCGAGCATAGGGCAGTACCAGATCGATGGCCGCCTGCATGATACCAACAGGGCCGGCGGCCAGCACGGCGCGCTCGTAATCCAGCCCGCTCATCAGCACTGTCACGCCGTCATTGAGGCGGCCGAGAATGTTCTCTTCCGGCACCTCGCAATCCTCGAACACCAGTTCTGATGTGGGTGAGCCGCGCATGCCGAGCTTGTCGAGTTTCTGGGCCGGGCGAAATCCCTTGAAGCCCTTTTCGATCAGGAAGGCGGTGATGCCGCGCGGGCCGGCGGACATATCCGTCTTGGCGTAGACCACCAGCGTATCGGCCTCGTGGCCATTGGTGATCCACATTTTTGCGCCGTTCAGCACATAACGGTCACCCCTGCGTTCCGCCTTCAGCCGCATCGAGACGACATCCGAACCGGCTTCCGTCTCGCTCATGGCGAGGGAACCGACATGTTCACCGGAGACGAGTCTCGGCAGATATCTGTGCTTCTGCTCTTGCGTTCCCCAGCGGTGGATCTGGTTGATGCAGAGGTTGGAATGAGCGCCGTAGGAAAGGCCGATGGAAGCGGAAGCCCGGCTTATCTCCTCCATCGCCACACAATGGGCGAGATAACCCATATCGGCGCCGCCGAATTCTTCCGAAACGGTGATGCCGTGCAGGCCAAGCTCACCCATTTGCGGCCAGAGCTGACGCGGGAAGCGGTCGTTGCGATCAATCTCGCCGGCGAGCGGCGCAATTTTATCATCTGCGAATGCACTGGCGCTGTCGCGCAATGCTGCGATTTCCGGGCCGAGATCGGCATCGAAAATGGCGGCGAGGTTCAAACTCATCGCGTCTCCTCCTCCGGACGGCTCTGCCGCTGTCCCTCTTGTCAGCTGCCGGCACCTCCTCCGCGCCGACAACCCTCATTTTTACGGCGCGTCACCTCCGGTGAAGGCGGCGGAACGGCGCACGAATGTCTTGATGGCGAAATTGGACTGGATGCGCGACACGCCGGGAACCGTGGTCAGGAAATCCAGTAGCTCCTGATAATGCGGCAAATCCCGCACCATGGCGTGGATCAGATAATCGGAACTGCCGCTGGTCTGGTAACCGCCTACGACTTCGGGGATAGAAGCGACATGGTGCTCGAAGGTCGTCAGCGCTTCCTTGATCTGCCGTTCCAGAGTGACGGAGATGAAAACGCCCATATTGCCGAGCAGCCGGTTCTCATCGAACACGGCGGTATAGCCACGAATGATGCCTTCCTCTTCCAGCTTGCGTACACGGCGCAGCGTTGGCGTGAAGGAAAGACCGATGCGGGCCGCCAGATCGCGCCAGCTCACCCGCCCGTCATCGCCGAGCACATGCAGAATCTTGCGGTCGAAACTGTCGAGCTCAATCATGGATCATTTGCTCTATGATATGACTAATTGTTGGATCAAAGATATCGTGAATCAAAAAACTGTCAATCAAAATAGCTTTGAAATGAATTCGAGTTGGTGATAGCGTTCATGTCATTCGCGGTCTGGAGGAGATCACGATGACGGTCGTTTTCTCAAGCGGGAGAATGGCCAAGGGAGGTGAATTTGGCTGTGCATGACCCTGTCGTGATCGTCGGGGCCGCCCGTACTGCTATGGGTGGGTTCCGGGGCGAATTCAAATCGGTGGCTGCGCCCGATCTTGGGGCCGCGGCGATCCGTGCGGCCGTCGAACGGGCCGCTGTTCCGGTTTCTGATATTGACGATGTATTGATGGGCTGTGTGCTTACGGCCGGGCAGGGGCAGGCGCCCGCGAGACAGGCAGCCATTGCCGCCGGCATTCCCAATTCGATTGGCGCAACGACCATCAACAAGATGTGCGGCTCGGGCATGAAGGCGATTATGCTGGGCCATGACCAGATCGCGGCGGGAAGCTCTTCCATCGTGCTGGCCGGCGGCATGGAAAGCATGAGCAATGCGCCCTATCTGCTGGATCGCGCCCGAAATGGCTATCGTCTCGGTCATGGCAAGGTCATCGACCATATGTTTCTCGACGGCCTCGAGGATGCTTATGACAAGGGCCGGCTGATGGGCACTTTCGCGGAAGATTGCGCTGAAACCTATCAATTTACCCGCGCCATGCAGGATGACTATGCGCTTGCCTCGCTGGAGCGAGCGCGTCGCGCCATAGCGGAGGGAGCCTTTGAAGCGGAAATTGCGCCTGTCGGCGATATTGCCGTGGACGAGCAGCCGGGCAAGGCAAGGCCGGAGAAAATCCCGCAGCTGAAGCCCGCCTTTCGCGATGGCGGAACGGTGACGGCGGCCAATTCCAGTTCGATTTCCGATGGTGCGGCCGCTCTCGTTCTCATGCGTCGCTCCGAAGCGGAAAGGCGGGGTCTTTCACCACTGGCGACCATCATCGGTCAGGCCTCCCATGCGGATGCCCCTGCCGGATATCCAACGGCTCCCATCGGCGCGATGAAAAAGCTGTTCGATAAAACCGGCTGGACGGCGAGGGATGTCGATCTCTTCGAAATCAACGAGGCCTTTGCCGTGGTGGCGATGGCGGCAATGCGCGATCTCGATCTGCCGCATGACAAGGTGAATGTGCATGGCGGGGCGTGTGCGCTCGGTCATCCGATCGGCGCTTCCGGCGCGAGGATCGTCGTCACCCTGCTGGCGGCCCTGCAGCGTCACGGGCTGAAGCGCGGCGTGGCCGCAGTCTGTATCGGCGGCGGTGAAGCAACCGCGCTCGGCATCGAGCGGCATTGAGGGGAGGCGGCGATGATCCTGAACGAAGCCCAGCAGCAGATCAGGGACATGGCCCGCGATTTCGCCCGCGAGCGGCTCGCCCCCGGCGCTGCCGCGCGTGACCGGGAAAGCCGGTTCCCGAAAGCCGAACTGAAGGAAATGGGCGAGCTCGGTTTCCTCGGCATGCTGGTCTCGGAGGATTATGGCGGATCGGAAACCGGTGCCGTCGCTTATGCTTTGGCGTTGGAGGAAATTGCTGCCGGTGACGGGGCCTGTTCCACCATCATGAGCGTCCATAATTCGGTTGGCTGCGTGCCGATCCTGAAATTCGGCACGGCAGACCAGAAACAGCGTTTCCTGCCGAAACTGGCCTCGGGCGAATGGATCGGCGGTTTTGCGCTGACCGAACCGCAGGCCGGTTCCGATGCTTCCAATCTGAAGACCCGCGCCCGGCGGGATGGCGACCGCTATATTCTTGATGGTGCAAAACAGTTCATAACGTCAGGCAAGAATGGTGATGTCGTCATCGTTTTCGCCGTCACCGATGCGGCGGCGGGCAAGAAGGGCATCACCGCCTTCATCGTGCCGACCGATACGCCTGGTTACGAGGTGATAAGGGTCGAAGAAAAGCTTGGCCTGCATTCGTCCGATACCTGCCAGATAGCCTTCACCGAGATGGCGGTCCCCGTCGAATTGCGGCTGGGCGAAGAGGGGCAGGGTTATCGCATCGCGCTTGCCAATCTGGAAGGTGGCCGCATCGGCATTGCTGCACAGGCGGTCGGCATGGCGCAGGCGGCCTTCGAGGCGGCGCGGGATTATGCGCGCGAGCGCAAGGCCTTCGGGCAGGCAATCGTGGAGCACCAGGCGGTCGCGTTCCGGCTGGCGGATATGGCAACGCGGATTACGGCGGCGCGGCAGCTGGTGCTGCATGCGGCGGCGCTGAAGGAGGCGGGAGAGCCCTGTCTTTCGGAGGCCTCGATGGCCAAGCTCTTCGCCTCCGAAATGGCTGAACGCGTCTGTTCCGACGCCATCCAGATTCACGGCGGTTATGGCTACATGGCGGATTATCCGGTGGAGCGGATCTATCGCGATGTGCGTATTTGCCAGATTTACGAGGGGACAAGCGATGTCCAGCGCATGGTGATCGCAAGAAACCTTTGAGGATTGTTTCGCGGTCTGGAGGAGACCGTGACGGGAGGAGTAGAATGGATATATCAGAAACGCCACATCTCAGCCTGCATGTTCCAGAGCCTGCGGTGCGGCCCGGCGGGGAGCCGGATTTCTCCAATGTGAAAATACCCAAGGCCGGCTCCGTGCCGCGCCCGGAGGTGGACGCTGCACCGGAGAGCATGCGTGATCTCGCTTATTCGATCATCCGCGTTCTCAATCATCAGGGTGAGGCCGTCGGGCCGTGGGCAGGGTTGCTCTCGGACGAGGACTTGCTGGTCGGTCTCAAAAACATGATGCGGCTTCGGGCTTTCGATGCTCGCATGCTGATGGCGCAGCGGCAGGGCAAGACTTCCTTTTACATGCAGCATCTGGGGGAGGAGGCAGTCAGTTGCGCTTTCCGCAAGGCGCTTTCCAAAGGCGACATGAATTTCCCGACCTACCGGCAGGCCGGGTTGCTGATCGCCGATGATTATCCGCTCGTCACGATGATGAACCAGATCTATTCCAACGAGCTCGACCCGTTGCACGGGCGGCAATTGCCGGTGCTCTACTCCTCGAAGGAGCACGGGTTTTTCACCGTATCAGGCAACCTCGCCACGCAATATGTGCAGGCGGTTGGCTGGGCGATGGCCTCGGCCATCAAGGGCGATACGAAGATCGCGGCCGCTTGGATTGGCGACGGTTCGACGGCGGAGTCGGATTTCCACTCCGCGCTGGTCTTTGCCTCCACCTACAAGGCCCCGGTCATCCTTAACATCGTCAACAATCAATGGGCCATTTCCACCTTTCAGGGCATTGCGCGCGGCGGGTCCGGCACATTTGCGGCGCGCGGGCTGGGCTTCGGCATTCCAGCACTTCGGGTCGATGGCAATGACTATCTCGCCGTTTATGCCGTGGCGCGCTGGGCCGTGGAGCGGGCGCGCCGCAATCTCGGCCCGACGCTGATCGAATATGTCACCTATCGTGTCGGCGCCCATTCCACCTCGGATGATCCGAGCGCCTATCGGCCCAAGACCGAATCCGAAGCCTGGCCGCTCGGCGATCCGGTTCTCCGCCTCAAGAAACATCTCACCCTGCGCGGCGTCTGGTCGGACGAGCGGCATCGGCAGGCGGAGGCGGAAATCGCCGATGAGGTGCTGGAAGCGCAGCGGGAGGCGGAAAGCCACGGCACGCTGCACGAAGGCAAAAAACCGCCGAAAAAGGATATTTTCGAAGGCGTTTACGAGGAGATGCCGCCGCATCTCGCCCGCCAGCGCCAGAAGGCAGGATGGTAAGACATGGCAAGAATGACGATGATCGAAGCCGTCCGCAGCGCCATGGATGTTTCCATGGAGCGCAGCGACGATGTCGTGGTGTTCGGCGAGGATGTGGGCTATTTCGGCGGCGTGTTCCGCGCCACGCAGGGGCTACAGGGAAAATACGGCAAGACCCGCTGTTTCGATGCGCCGATCAGCGAATCCGGCATTGTCGGCACCGCCATCGGCATGGCCGCTTATGGCCTGCGCCCCTGTGTCGAAATCCAGTTCGCCGATTACATGTATCCCGCCTATGACCAGATCACCCAGGAAGCGGCGCGCATTCGTTATCGCTCCAATGGCGATTTTACCTGCCCGATCGTTCTTCGCATGCCGACCGGCGGCGGTATTTTCGGCGGGCAGACGCATAGCCAGAGCCCGGAAGCACTTTTTACCCATGTCTGCGGGCTGAAGGTGGTTGTTCCCTCCAACCCCTATGATGCCAAAGGGCTGCTGATCGCCTCGATCGAAGACCCCGATCCGGTGATGTTTCTGGAGCCGAAGCGGCTTTATAACGGGCCTTTTGACGGCCATCACGACCGGCCGGTCACCCCTTGGTCCAAACACGATATGGGCGAGGTGCCGGAAGGGCACTACACCATCCCCATCGGCAAGGCCGAAATCCGTCGCCCCGGAAACGATGTCACCGTCATCGCTTACGGCACCATGGTGCATGTGGCATTGGCGGCGGCGGAGGAGACGGGCGTGGATGCCGAAATCATCGATCTGCGCAGCCTGCTGCCGCTCGATCTCGACACCATCGTGAAGTCCGTCTCCAAGACCGGCCGCTGTGTGATGGTGCATGAGGCGACGCTGACTTCAGGCTTCGGCGCGGAAGTCGTGTCGCTGGTGCAGGAACATTGCTTTTATCATCTCGAGGCTCCCGTTGTCCGGGTCGCCGGCTGGGATACGCCTTATCCCCATGCGCAGGAATGGGACTATTTTCCGGGACCCGCCCGCGTCGGGCGTGCCCTCGTAGACGTCATGGAGGCCTGATTATGGCGGAATTTGTTATCACTATGCCCGATGTCGGTGAAGGCGTGGCGGAAGCCGAGCTGGTGGAATGGAACGTCAAGCCGGGCGATATTGTCCATGAGGACATGGTGCTCGCCGCTGTCATGACGGACAAGGCGACGGTGGAAATTCCTTCGCCGGTGGCGGGCGTCGTCACCTGGCTCGCCGTGACGGTCGGAAACACGGTTCCGGTGAAAGCACCGCTCGTCCGTATCGAAACCGATGTCGCCGCATCCAATGGCAGCGCGCCGGAGGCGGAGGCGCCTACCCGGACGACGGAAGAGGAAGCGCCTGCCGACATGACGGAAGCGCCGCCACCCGTCGAAACCCAGTTGGCGGCGCGGCAGGCCGAGGAGACACCTCCCGTGTCCGCAGCCGAGCCGCACCACAAGCCGCTCGCATCCCCCGCCGTTCGCCAACGCGCCGACGATCTCGATATTGATCTCACCAAGGTCAAGGGAACGGGGCCGGACGGGCATATCACCCATGCAGATCTCGATGGGTTTTTAACGGTACGGGCACGGCCGGAACGTCACGAACCGATGACGCCGCACGATAGCGCCGTCGAGGAAGTGAAGATAACGGGACTGCGGCGCAAGATTGCCGAGAAGATGGTGCTGTCCGTCTCGCGCATTCCCCACATCACTTATGTCGAGGAAATCGACGTGACGGAGTTGGAGGATTTGCGCGCGACGATGAACGGTAACCGCCGTTCCGGGCAGCCGAAACTGACGATCCTGCCGTTTCTGATGCGTGCGCTGGTGAAAGCCGTAGCCGATCATCCCGGCATGAACGCCACTTTCGATGACGAGAACGGTGTCGTCAGCCACTATGAAGCGGTTCATATCGGCATTGCCACGCAGACGCCGGCGGGCCTGACGGTTCCGGTCGTTCGCCACACGGAAACACTCGGCCTTTGGGACTGTGCGGAAGAAGTCGCGCGTGTCGCGGAAGCCGCCCGCACCGGCACGGCGCATCGGGAAGAACTGATGGGCTCCACCATCACCATCAGTTCGCTGGGAGCCTTGGGCGGTGTGGTCTCGACGCCCATCATCAACCATCCCGAGGTGGCCATAATTGGCGTCAACAAGATCGTGACGCGGCCGGTCTGGGATGGGAACCGGTTTGTGCCGCGCAAGATGATGAACCTGTCTTCGAGCTTCGACCATCGGGTCGTCGACGGCTGGGATGCGGCCGTCTTCATTCAGGCCGTCAAAGCGCTCCTGGAGAAGCCGGCTCTTATTTTCATCGAGTGAGGGGTCGTTTTTGATCGGTGCGTTTTACGCCCTCATCCCTGTGCCTGTTACAGGGATCCAGCCAGCCCAGTTTCTTGGGCTGAGAGCGGCTCTTTTCGCCGCGCAGACGCGCGTCGGCTGGATTCTTGTGACATCCTCGGGCTTGTTCCGGGGCACAGGAATGAGCGACTGTCTTTGATGTCAAGCGTTTTGCCATGGTTTGTTGTCTCTGATGATGGCGTTTAGGATTGTCAGGAGCTTTCGCATGGTTGCGACGACGGCGACTATTTTAGGCTTTCCTGCCTGAACGAGGCGATCACGAAAGATTTTGAGGGTCGGGTTATGCCTGATGGCGACGAG
>NZ_JAPYZZ010000015.1 GCF_027460065.1 Martinezella rhizogenes | reverse complement strand
GGGGCCAGCGCCATATCCAAGGCGGTCGAAAGCGTGTGCGCGATGCCCTCTACATGGCAGCCCTTGTCGCTTATAGAATGAGATCGCCATTCGCATGCCTCATTCAAACCATGCAGGCCAAAGGCAAACCGTTCAAGGTCATGATCATCGCCATCGCCCGCAAACTGCTCGTTATCGCAAACGCCATTCTCAGAGACAAAACCACCTTCAGAACAACTTGAAACAACACGGATCAATACAGTTGCCAGCGCGATCAAGTCTTTGATCGCGAAAGAGTCTTCTCACGGCGCGAATGCGCCGTGGCTGGATGCCGGATCTAGTCCGGCATGACGGAGGAGAGGTATAGTCCTCTTCTTCAATCGTATAAGCCAGTACCCGAGGTCGGTGCGGGCTTCACCCTTTCCGCACATCCGGCAGCGCACTGGCCAGTGCCCGAAGCGGCGCAGTCATGTGCTTGTCGCGCCTCATCGCCAGCGCAATCCGCCGTTCGAGCGGCGGTTCGAGCGAGCGCCATTCAAGCCCGGATGCGGCTCCTTCATGTTCGACGGCCATGCGCGGCACGACGGCAAGGCCAAGACCCGCGCCCGCCAGTTTCTTGATGGCCTCGACGCTGCCCAGTTCCATGGCGGGCTGCACGGTGCGGCCGCTTGCCGAAAACCATTGGTCCACGAGCTTGCGCGTATTGCCGCCTTCGTAAAGCAGCAGAGATCGCGTCGACAGCGTTTCGGCATTCAGCGCGATTTTGCCCGGCACGGAGCCGTGCGGGAAAACCGCGACGAGTTCGTCGAGATGGATGTCGCGGATATCGAGGCTGCGGCCGCTGGCAGGTAGGGCCACGACCGCCGCGTCGATCGTATTGGCCTCCAGAAGCCGCAATATATCTTGGGTATTGCCTGTTTGCACGACGATGTCGATGCCGGGCATCGCCTGCCGGATGCGGCCGAGCACCGGCGGCAAGAGATAGATGCAGGCGGTGGCGCCCGTGCCGATGCGCAGGCTTCCCGTCGCCCCGCTGCGGTGCGGCGCTACCGTCTCGATGGCATGCGCCACCTCTTCGGATATGCGCCTTGCATGGACGAGAAAATCCCGCCCCGCCGCCGTCGGCTGCGCGCGCCTGCCGACCCTCTCGATCAGCCGCACCCCCAGCTGCTTTTCCAGAAGCCTTATATGCAGGCTGACGGCGGGCTGCGTCAGACCCGCTCTGTCGGCGGCGGCGGAAAAACTGCCGAGATCGGCCACGTCAATGAAACTGCGCATCTGCTTGAGATCGAGGTCCATTATCAAAGAAAACCTTATCGTTTGTATAAGACAGATAATCTTTATTTTGGCTGCGACGCAATGCACAATGGGGGTGTGAATGATCCGCAGGACAAGAGAATGACCCTTTCCGCCGTTTCCAGCCTTTTCATCCGCCCCTGTGAGGAGGCGGATATTCCAGCCATTACCGAGATTTACCGCGACGCCGTGCTTTATGGCAGCGCCAGCTTCGAAATCGATCCGCCCACGGTTGAAACCATGATCGAGCGCCGCCGCCTTCTGGTGGACGGAAACTACCCCTATCTCGTCGCCGAAGTCGATGGAAAGGTAGCCGGATACGCTTATGCTGGTGCCTATCGCGCGCGTCCCGCTTATGGCGCCACGGTGGAGGATTCCGTCTATCTCGATCCAGCCATGAAGGGTCGGGGCCTTGGCCGCAAGCTGCTCGACGCGCTGATTGAAGAGTCGACCTCGCGCGGTTTCCGCCAGATGGTCGCCGTCGTCGGCGATTCTGCCAATGCCGCTTCAGTCGGCGTGCATCGCGCTGCCGGTTTCGAGCTTGTCGGCACCTTCAAATCCATCGGCTGGAAGCACGGCCAATGGTTGGATACGGTGCTGATGCAACGGATGCTGGGTGAGGGCGATACCACGCCACGTTTCTAAGTCTTTCAGGGCTTGGTGGAGCCTGGAATTTCCACCTTCAGCGTATCGCCGGCAAGCTCGCTGCCCAGCTCCACGGCCTTGGTCTTCTTGTCGTAGACGCAGATATGGCTGACCGTCGCATCCGCACCCTTCGCCTTGCCGGTGAGGATGGCGAGGCCGTAATTTTCGCTGCCGACGGGATCGACCACCACCTTGGCATCCTCGATCATGTCCTTGGCCCCGGCAAGGCAGGCCGTCTGCACATCCGCCACGAATTCCTTCCAGGCATCATCAGACGATGCGGCGGCCGGCAGGGCGAGGCAGGAGAGGGCGGCGACAAGGATAAGGGGACGGATCAAAGGGCGGGTCATGGAATTTCCTTCCTGCATGTCATTAAAAGCGAACCGATAGGGTGGAAAACGGTACGCCAGGGTTGTGAAACAAATATGGTGGCGGCTGGCCAGAGACGAATTTTCTCTTTTGTCGGAACATTTTGATATTTCGCAGGTTGCCCAAACGGAGCTTCGCTCCTATGGTCCGCTCACAGGTTTCTAGGAGCGGTAACCCGCTGCAAAAAGGAGTAAAAACCATGGCCTTCGAACTTCCCGAACTCCCCTACGACTACGACGCGCTTGCACCTTACATGTCGCGCGAGACGCTCGAGTTCCATCACGACAAGCACCACAAGGCTTATGTCGACAACGGCAACAAGCTGGCTGCCGAAGCCGGTCTTTCCGACCTGTCGCTCGAAGAAGTCGTGAAGAAGTCGTTTGGCACCAATGCCGGCCTCTTCAACAATGCTGCCCAGCATTACAACCACGTCCATTTCTGGAAGTGGATGAAGAAGGGCGGCGGCGGCAACAAGCTGCCGGGCAAGCTGGAACAGGCATTCGCGTCCGATCTCGGCGGCTACGACAAGTTCAAGGCTGACTTCATCGCTGCCGGCACCACGCAGTTCGGCTCCGGCTGGGCATGGCTCTCCGTCAAGAACGGCAAGCTTGAAATCTCCAAGACCCCGAATGGCGAAAACCCGCTGGTTCACGGCGCAGATCCGATCCTCGGCGTCGACGTCTGGGAACACTCCTATTACATCGACTACCGCAACCTGCGTCCGAAGTACCTGGAAGCCTTCGTCGACAACCTCATCAACTGGGACTACGTCCTCGAGCGTTACGAAGCCGCTGCCAAGTAAGGCTTGAGCTACGGAATTTCTGGAACACCCGGCCCTTGCGCCGGGTGTTCTGCTTTAAGGGCCTGTCTGCTCCTGTCACAAGCCTGTCATCAGCCGGGTTTATCGCGGCGCATCATGACTGAAAAAAGCACGCCCCTCTTCTCCTTCGGCATTGTCGCCGATCCCCAATATGCCGACGCCGATCCCCGCCCGGACATGGGCCGTTATTATGTCGAAAGCCCGAAAAAGCTGGCTGAGGCGATCGACGTCTTCAACCGCGAGGATCTGGCCTTCGTGGTGACGCTCGGCGATATCATCGATCGCGGCTTTGAAAATTTCGATGCGATCCTCAGCGTTTATGACGCGCTTCGCCACCCCTCGGTGCTGCTGCCGGGCAATCACGATTTCGCCGTCGCCCCCGAGCATCTTTCCGCCGTCCACGTCCGCCTCGGCATGAAGGCCCCCTGGCATGATTTTGCCATCGGCGACATCCGCTTCGTCGTGCTTGACGGTAACGAGGTCAGCCTCTTTGCCCCGCCGCCCGGCGATCCGCGCCGCGCGGTCGCGCAGGAGCGGTTGAAGCGCCTGAGGGATGCCGATGCGATCAATGCGCAGGACTGGAACGCTTCGCTCAGTGACGAACAATTCGAATGGCTGCACACCGTTCTACAAAAGGCGGATGCGGCGGGCGAAACAGTGATAGCGCTGTGCCACTATCCCATCTATCCGGAAAACGCCCACAACATGTGGGATGCGCCACGCATCCTCGATCTTCTCGGTTCTCACCCGTCCGTTGCCGCATGGTTTAATGGCCATAATCACGAGGGCAACTACGGGACGCTTGGCACGACCCACTTCGTCAACTTCAAGGGCATGGTGGATACCCCTGATCAGAACACTTTCGCCATCACCGATGTTTTTGCGGACCGGATCGAGATTCGCGGTTTTGGGCGCGAGGAGGATCGGGTGCTGGAGTATTTGCGATAAAATGTTGCCGATAGGGACCCACTCTCGCCCCTCATTCCTGTGACAGGCACAGGAATGAGGGTGGGGGTTACGCGCCTGCACAGGTCTCACAGCTGGCCGCTCTGCCAGCCGCTCATCCACAATTGCCGCAGCTTCTCGCCTTCCATCTTGAAGAAGCTGCCCGTCGCGGTGCAATCCATCACCCGGTCCGAGCGGAAATTGCGGATGGCATGCCGCAACTCGCACCAGGCGACGATGTTCACCGTCTCGGAATAATAGATCACCGCAATCGGCCGAATCCGTCGCTGCGTTTCAGCGCCGCTTTCGTCGCGATAGCGCAGGTCCAGCCGCTCTTCATCGCGCACCGCTCGCCTGACTGTCGCAAGATCGATACCGGCAGGTGCGGGCGCGATGTTGCCCCAGGCGTGCAGGGCATTGGCGGAAAGTGTCTTCGACAGCGGTTCCGGCAGGGAGGCGGCGATCTTGTCGCTGACCTTTTTCGCCGCCCGGCGCAGTTCCGCATCGCCGGAGCGGCCGACCATGGCGAGCGCCAGCACGATCGCCTCGGTTTCTTCGATGGAAAACATCAGCGGCGGCAGGTTGAAGCCGGGACGCAGGATATAACCGACACCGCGCTCGCCTTCGATGGGCACGCGCATGGTCTGGAGGGCGGCTATGTCGCGATAGACCGAGCGCGAAGTCACTTCCAGCGTATCTGCAATTGTCTGTGCCGTGACTGGCCTGCGCGCCAACCGCAAAATCTGGATGATCTCGAACAGCCGCGACGCCTTGCGCATTGACATTTTCCCAGCGTTTTTGTGAAGACAACTGACATAATGCTGTCAGTTGGCTTTTCCTATAAGCGGCAAAACACATTGAGAAACATGCATATTCCTGAACGTGCCATAAGCCTCTTGAGGATATACTGACATGAGTTACGCCGAAAATCTCTGGCTTTTCTTTCTCGTCCTGTTTGGCATCATCATCTTGCCGGGCATGGACATGCTGTTTGTGCTGGCAAGTGCGCTGACGGGCGGGAAGAAAACCGGTCTGTCGGCCGCAAGCGGCATGAGTGCCGGCGGCATTGTGCATTCGCTTTATGGCGCGGCAGGCGTCGGTTTGCTTGCAGCCTGGATGCCGTCGCTGTTCCTGCCGCTTCTGCTTTTCGGAGCCACCTATATGGTCTGGATCGGCATCGGCCTGATGCGCAGCGCAATCACCGTGAATGGCGACGAGGCACAGGCAACCGCTTCTTCCAGAAAGGCTTTCTGGAGAGCGGTGATAACCTGCCTTTCCAACCCCAAGGCCTATCTCTTTATGATGGCGGTCTATCCGCAATTCATCAAACCCGGCTTCGGGCCGATCTGGATGCAGGGGCTGGTGATGGGTGCAATGGTGGCCGTGACGCAGTTTGCCGTCTATGGAACCTTGGCCCTGACGGCCGACAGAAGCCGGGCCTGGCTCATCTCGTCGCCCGCTGCCACGATTTTCATCGGCCGCGCCGCAGGCTTTCTGCTGATTGCCGCCGCCCTCGTGACCTTTTGGGAGGCAATCTCCTGGAGCGTGGGCGAATGATGCCGCGCGATTTCAGCCAGCCGTCAGATGCGCGCCGTAAAGTTAACCGTCCCCCTGCATCCGGGCCTCGTCTAGACTTCTGTTTTCACGGCGGAATTCACCGCAATGTGACTTCTTTTCGCCATCCGGAAAGGGCATCCTCGCGCCGTTCCATCTAGCGCCCGGTGTCCCAGCCGGATTAAAGGAGAGTGTGCATGAAACTGAAAACCATCACGGCGGCCATGCTGTTCGGCTGTCTTTGCGCCGGAGCTGTCTATGCTGCCGGCGAAGTCGAAAAACGTGAAGGCTTGATGAAGCAGATCGGCGGCTCCATGGGTGCGCTCGCCGCCATCTCCAAGGGCGAAAAGCCCTTTGACGCTGCCGCCGTCAAGGCTGCCGTGACGACCATCAGCACCAATGCCAAGGCTTTCCCTGACCAGTTCCCCGCCGGCACCGAGACCGGCAGCGCGGCCGCTCCCGCCATCTGGGAAAACTTTGCGGACTTCAAGGCCAAGGCCGCCAAGCTCGGCACGGATGCGGACATGGTTCTCGCCAATCTCCCCACCGATCAGGCCGGCGTCGCCACCGCCATGAAGACGCTCGGCGCCGATTGCGGCACCTGCCACCAGACCTATCGTCTGAAGAAATAATCGAAGCATCTGAAAACGCCGTCCACCGGCGGCGTTTTCCCGGCATGAAAGGCATCTGACCGGGTCAGGTGAGAATGGGGAGAGGGGTATGTCCTCCATCTGGACGAAGCTTGTGGGCGGGGCAGTGGTTGCGGCCATTGCGGGCTACGGAATTTTTGCCTGGGTCACCGCACCGGAACGCCAGGCGCCGAGCCATTGGGTAAGCCTCGGTGAACCTGACCTCGCCAATGGCGAAACGCTGTTCTGGGCCGGCGGCTGTGCAAGCTGTCACGCCGCACCCGATGCCAAGGGCGAGGGGCTGCTGACGCTTTCGGGCGGGCAGGCGCTGAAAAGCCCCTTCGGCACCTTTCATGTTCCCAATATTTCCTCTGATCCGCAGCACGGCATCGGCGGCTGGACGCTGGCGGAATTCGGCGATGCGATGACGCGCGGGGTGGGCAAGAACGGCGAACATCTTTACCCGTCCTTTCCCTATGCCTCCTATGCCCGCATGACGCAGAAGGACATCAATGATCTCTTCGGTTATCTGAAGGTCCTGCCGGCCAGCCAGAATGACGCGCCGGATCACGACCTGCCTTTCCCGTTCAACCTGCGCATGGCACTGGGCGGCTGGAAATTCCTCTATTTCGATACGTCCGCACCACCGCGTGTCGAACTCGCCAATGCCAATGCCGAATTGCTGCGTGGCCAATATCTGGTGGAAGGGCCGGGCCATTGCGGAGAATGCCATACCCCCCGCGACGCGCTTGGCGGCTTCGTGAAGGATCAGTGGCTGGCCGGTGGTCCCAATCCGGAAGGTGAGGGCCGCATTCCCGACATCACCCCCGGTTCGCAAAGCATCGGAAGCTGGGCCAAAGCCGATATCGCCAGCTATCTCGAAACCGGCTTCACCCCGGAATTCGACAGCGTCGGCGGCTCCATGGTCAAGGTGCAGCAGAACATGGCGCATCTGACCGCCGAAGACCGCGATGCGATCGCCGCCTATCTCAAGGCCATTCCGGCACGGTAACCCTCAGCCGAGGCGAGGGCGCGCGGTTCGAAAGCAGGCCTGCCATTGACTCCTGCATCTGCCCAGCGGATAACATGTCCGTGATGGTTCCTTCCGGGCGTTCCGGAAGGTGAAAAGGGAACACGATAGGGAGAAATCCTCATTCGTGGCTGCCCCCGCAACTGTGAGCGGAGAGCCTGAAACGAAATGCCACTGGCAAGCCATCTCGCCTCCATCAAGGGTGAGGGCAATGCCGGGAAGGTGTTTCAGGTTTTGACCCGTAAGCCAGGAGACCTGCCATCACGGAAATATCCATGCCGGCGGGGTGTCCGGAAGAGCGGAATTTCAGGGTGGTGGCATCAGGCCTCCCTGTGTCAGTCTCGTATCCCCGTGGTGAAGTATATCGCATGCGGTCCTGCGGCTTTTGCCGTTCGCCCGCATCTAAAGGCGCGGGGTCGCGCCGGGAGAGGGGTCACCATGTCCACCAACCTGAATACGGCCAATTCAGCCGTTTCCGTAAAAACAGCCAGCGTCGCGCAGTCGCTGACAGCGATCGTGCTTGGCCTTTTCGTCGTCGGTTTTGTCGGCTTTTCCCATGTGGAGGCCGTGCACAATGCCGCGCATGACACGCGCCATGCCAATGCCTTCCCCTGCCATTGAGGGGAAACGGCATGTCATTTTTTCGCAATATCGTCTTCACCGCCGTTCTCGTCGGCATCGTCGGCGGTTTCGCCGTGTCTGCCATGCAGGCGGTCAGTACCACGCCGCTCATCCTGCAGGCGGAAACCTTTGAAAGCGCCGGCGAAGCGCCCCATAGCCATGATGCACCGGCGCCCGGTGCTGCCGTTCCCGCCCATGAGCATAATGACGAGGCCTGGGCTCCGGCCGATGGTTTCGAGCGCACCGCCTACACCGTCGCCGCCAATGTGCTGACCGCCATCGGTTACGCGCTGGTGCTGACCGGCCTCATTTCGTTGCGCGGCACCAATACCGGCTGGCGTGAGGGGCTTTTGTGGGGCGTTGCCGGTTTTGCCGCCGTCATGCTCGCCCCGATGATCGGCCTGCCGCCGGAACTGCCGGGCAGCCCGGCCGCCGCACTCGAAGCGCGGCAGATCTGGTGGCTCGCGACCGTTGCCGCAACCGCCGGCGGCATTGCGTTCATCGCCTTCCGCCGCGAACCCTGGGCGGTCCTGCTGGCGCTGGTGCTGATCGTCGCCCCGCATGTGGTCGGCGCACCGCTGCCGCCGGAAGGCGAACATGCGCTGGCACCTTTGCCGCTGGAGCGTCAGTTCATCGTTGCCGCCACCGTCACCAGCTTCGTTTTCTGGTCGCTGATCGGCACGTTGAGCGCGTTTTTCCTGAAGCGCTTCCAGCAGGCTTGAAACCGTGCAGCACGCAGCGGAATGGAGTGAGGAACTCGATGCGCTGCGTTTTGCCGTTCCCGGTCACGGTGCGCCTTGCGCCGTGCACCGCCTTGCCTTCAAGGCCGTTCTCGGGGCAACCCCGGGGCGCGAGGCGGCTCTGGCCTGTTTTCATGAAAACGAGGCTGCTTTTATCGCTGCTGCACTCAGCAAGATAAAACGCTCGAATTTGCCCGCGGGTCGCAGCCTGCATCTGAACAGCCGCGATATTCGCCGTGCGATTGCGGGTGAGGGCGGGGCGCCAGCGGCGCGTGTCTGCCGGTTGCTGGATCGGGGATAATGAGTGAGAGTGCAAAGACGTTCGTATTTTGCACTACCTCATTCCTGTGCTTGTCACAGGAATCCAGTCGACGCGCGTCTGCGCGACGAGAGGAGTCCTTTCAGCCCAAGGACTTGGGCTGGCTGGATTCCTGTGACAAGCACAGGAATGAGGGTGTTGGGCTTAGCGGCCGACAATATTCGCGTAAGCCTCACCCATGCTCCGCCGCAAAAATTCCGAGTTCCGCCTCGGCTTCCGGACCAAAGAGTCCGAGGCTTTTCAGAATTTCCACGGCGAAACTGACCGGCGCGCTGCCGGCCGCCGTGATGACGCCGCCATCACTGACCGCTCTCGGCTGATCGCGATAGAGCGCTTCACCGCGATAGGCGGGATAGGCCTTGTGCGATGCCAGCGCATTGCCGGTATGGGCGACATTGTTCAGAACACCCGTGCCAGCGAGCGCGCTCGCCGCCGCGCAGATGCCGGCGACCAGCCGGTCCCTGTCGCGAAACCGCTTGACCAGCCCGCCAAGATCGGCAGCCGTTCCCTTTTCCCAGCTGAGACCGCCGGGAATGACGAGCGCGTCGATGTCAACGGGATCGAGCGCGTCATAGGATGTGTCCGGCGTCACCTTCAGCCCGCCCATCGAGATCACCGGCCCGCCATCAGGCGTGGCGTGAACGATCTCGACGCCGAGATAGCTGCGTGCTGCCGCCGCAAGCAGCGCCGGTTCCCAGTCGGCAAAATCCTGTGCGAGCGCAATGGCGATCCGTGTCATGGCCGTCTCCGTGGGCTTTGATCAGGCGATGGACTGCATGTAGCGCATGCCGGTGACCGGCCTCGGCGCGAAATCCATGTTTTCGTAGAAACGATGCGCCGCCACATTGCCTGTTGTGGCGCTGACGGAAAGATAGTCGCAGCCCAGCCGCTTGGCGATATCGCGGGCGCGGGACACCAGATGCTGGCCCGTGCCATGGCCGCGATGACCGTCACGCACGAAGAGATGATGCAGCTCCAGCCCGCGCCGGCCTTCCTGCGCCCTGTAGAGCGGCAGAAGCAGGGCGTAACCGATTAGCGCGCCATCGGCCTCGGCTACAAGACCATGCACCCAGGGAAGCGGTCCGAACAGATCGCGCTCCAGCTTGGCCGGCGTGATCGCCGCCGCATCGCCGTGGTAGGAGGCAAGTAGGGTGATCATCTCGTTGAGTTCGGGCAGATCGGTCTTGCGCGCGCCGCGAATGATGACGACGGGCGGTCTTTCCAGTGTCAGGGAGCTATCTTCGGTCATTTTTTCGGTCCTTTGGTCTTATCGGTGCCGTCAGGACGTTTGAAAACAACAAAGCCGCCTGACGGCGGCTTGTTGACGATATGATCTGTCGAGCCGCCCTTAGAGGAAGGCCCAAAAGTACGAGCAGGAGATGGGTGCGCGTTCGTTGATCATGGGGAATGCAATGCGCCCGAATCCGTAATCTGTCAAGCCCGGTTTTAAGGTCAATGCTCACCCTCGCACATGCCGTGGTTGGAAAGCGCGCGGATGACGTAACAATCCTCGATCGAATGGCCGTGGCAATGGGAGACGATGCGTTCCAGCTCGTGTTCCAGCTTTTTCAGGCTGGCGATCTTTTCGCGCACATGGGCAAGATGCTCGGCGGCGATGCGGTCTGCACCTTCGCAGGGCATCTGCCGGTGCTGGCTGAGCGCGAGCAGCTCGCGGATGGCCTCGATATTCAGGCCGAGATCGCGCGCATGGCGGATGAAGGCCAGCCTTTCGAGGTCGGATTTTTCGTACCGGCGCTGGTTGCCATCCGAACGATCCGCCTCGCGGATGAGGCCCATCTGCTCGTAATAACGGATCGTCGGCACCTTCACGCCAGTGCGTTTGGACAGTTCACCAATGGACAGCATGGCTTTCTCCATATCTCCAGTCTCTAGAGATATGGCTTTTTCACGACCGATTCAATGGCCTCAAGCGGCGTCGTTGACGCCAAGCGCCTGGGCCAGTGCCTTCAGAACCTGCGATTCGAGGCTTGCCATATCCGGCTGGGCGGAAGCGACCACGTCAGCGTTGGCGCCAGTGGAGGCGGAAGCGCCGCTGTTCATGTCCCAGAGAGCAGCGGCCAGGCTGGCGGAAGCACCGGCCAGCGGAGCGACGGCTGTGGCGACATTGCCTGCCACCGAAATGGCGCGATGGGCCGCCCGCGTCAGTTCCTGCAAAGCCTCGGTGGTGGACTGGCTCTCCCGGCTGTGCGCAGGCGCGATGCCGCGGACCGGAGAGGCGAAATTGATGCTGCTGGTTGCTGCGATAGTCGTCATGACTGTGAGTCCCCTAGTTCTGATGGAGCATTTTTAAGGTCCGAAACATTCGCGAAGATTGCGTCATGCACGCCTTGTGCAAAAAATTACCGCAATATAGTATACCCCCCTATAGTATATGAGGTGCACATGTCCCACACGATCCGCAACAAGGACAAGCTGCTGGCCCGCATCCGCCGCCTGAAAGGGCAGATGGAGGCTGTGGAGCGCGCATTGGACGAGGCCAAGCCCTGCGGCGAGGTGCTGCAATTGCTCGCTTCGGTGCGCGGAGCGCTTTCAGGCCTGACGGGGGAGGTGATGCAGGAGCATCTGCACGAACATGTAGTCCATGCCGAAAATGAAGACGAGCGGGCGCGGGCGGCGGAAGAGCTGGCCCAGGTGCTGAAGACCTACATCCGGTAAATTAGTGCAGTCCGGGTAGAATTGAGAGAGGATTGAGCGACATGACGACGACTTCCGAACCTTTCGCCACGGCGGAGCATCACCATATTTATCTCGGCCGGAATCATGAGCGCAATGAAAGGCGCGTCTGGATGGTCATTGCGTTGACCACCGTCATGATGGTGGCGGAGATCGTCGCCGGCCACTGGTTCGGCTCCATGGCGCTGACCGCGGATGGCTGGCACATGTCCACCCATGCGGGCGCGATGCTGATTTCGGCGCTCGCCTATCTCTACGCAAGGCGCGAGGCGCGCAATCCCCGCTTCAGCTTCGGCACCGGCAAGTTCGGAGATCTCGCCGGTTTTGCCAGCGCCGTCGTGCTTGCCGTGGTGGCACTGCTTATTGCGGTTGAAAGCGGCCTGCGCCTCATCAGCCCCGTCGAGATCGATTTCAACCAGGCGATTCTCGTCGCCGTCATCGGCCTTGCGGTCAATCTCGTCAGTGCCCTGCTGTTGAAGGATGACCATCATCACGATCATGGCCACGGCCATGGTCACGCCCACGGTTCCCATGCCCATCACGGCCATGGCAGCCATGCCCACCACGATCACGGTTCGCATGCGGAGCAGGGTGCAAAGGGCGGGCGGGACAATAATCTGCGCGCCGCCTATCTGCATGTGCTGGCCGATGCGCTGACCTCGGTTCTGGCCATCGTTGCACTGCTGCTCGGCAAATGGAATGGCTGGAACTTTCTCGACCCGCTGATGGGCATTGTCGGCGGTCTGGTTATCGCCCGCTGGTCATGGGGGCTCATTCGCTCCACGGCAACGACCCTGGTCGATGCGATGCCGCTGACGGACGACCTGCCGCAGGAAATCCGTGAAACGGTGGAAACGGAAGAGGATCGCATCACCGATCTGCATGTCTGGCAGGTTGGCCCCGGCCACCATGCGGCCATCGTGGCGATCCATTCGCAGGCGCCGAAAGCGCCGGCCTTTTATAAGCAGAAACTTGCCGCCATACATGAACTCTCGCATGTGACGGTGGAGGTCAGCCCGGCAAGTGCCTGATGGGAATCGCCTATTCGGTATATTCCGAATAGGCGCTGCGCACCCACTCCGCCTGTGCTTCCGCCGTATCTTCGGCGGCGGCGGCTGGCGTATCCTGATAGGCGGGCGCGCTGCCATTGCCGACAGCCCACAGCACATTGGCCAGCGACTGGGAAAGAATGGTGCTGGAAACGGTGGGATTGCCGGGGCCGCGTTTCACGGCCTGCTCTTCCGGCACGCTTTGCGCGCTGCCAGCTTTATCAATGTCGCGGATGCGACCCTGATAATTATATCCGCCAATATTGCTTTCGATCTGCATGTCGGTGATTCCGCGTTCAAAAGTTAACGAATGGTTAACGGCGGCGACTTGTCTGAAACTTGCGCCTGCTGCGCTGCAACGACGGTCGAGGGTTGACAGCCGGCGAAGTAGTGCTTCGTTTTTGCATTGGGAACGGGGCGTGCGAGGATGCAATAACCGTTTATATTCGAGACGAGGCAGGATCGCATGGGTGCTGAAAGGCCTGCCTCACACTCCGCGTCATCCTCGCCCTTGAGGCGAGGATCCATCACCTGCGGTGATCTGGAGAAAGAGTGGATCCTCGCCTCAAGGGCGAGGATGACGGCGGAGAGTTTTAGAACTTTATAGACAGGATCAAGCGGATCACGCCGTTTCCTTCTCCACCAGAGCAACGGGCTCCCGCACCTTCTCCGGTTTATCCGTCGCCTTCACCTCCACCTCTTGCGAGGTGTCCCCCTCCTGCGGCGCAGGCGTCACCATGGCCGCCACCAGCGTGTCGAGGCCGATGCTGCCGACCGGCTTGCCGTGCTCGTCCACCACATGGGCCTGCGTCTCGTTGGCTTCCGACATGTCGCGGGCAATGGTTTCCAGCGTCGCGTTCTCAGGCACCGGCATGCCCTCGGGGCGGCTTTCGAGCGGCTCCATGACGGTGGTCGCCTGCAACACGCGGCTGCGATTGACGTCGCGCACGAAGTCGGTGACGTAACCATCGGCCGGCGAGAGAATGATGCTCTGGCCGTCGCCCTGCTGCACCACTTCGCCGTCCTTTAGAATGGCGATGTGGTCGCCGAGCCGCAAAGCCTCGTCCAGATCATGGGTGATGAACACCACGGTCTTCTTCAGCTCCTGCTGCAGATCGAGCAGCATGGTCTGCATATCGACACGGATCAGCGGATCGAGTGCCGAATAGGCTTCATCCATCAGCAGAATATCGGCGTCATTGGCAAGCGCCCGGGCAAGGCCCACACGCTGCTGCATGCCGCCGGAAAGCTGGTTCGGATAATAATCCTCGTAACCGGCAAGGCCGACCCGCTCCAGCCAGTAGCGGCCCTTTTCTTCGCTTTCCTTGCGCGGTACGCCCTGGATGTCGAGACCGTAGACGCTGTTTTCCAGCACCGTGCGATGCGGCAGCAGCCCGAATTTCTGGAACACCATTGCTGTCTTGTGACGGCGGAATTTCCTGAGCGCCGAGGTGCTCATGCCGCAAATATCCTCGCCGTCATAAAGAACCTCGCCGGCGGTCGGGTCGATCAGCCGGTTGATGTGGCGGATGAGCGTCGACTTGCCGGAGCCGGAAAGGCCCATGACGACGGTGATCTTGCCGCCCGGCATGGTGATGTTGATGTTGTTGAGGCCAAGCACGTGGTTGTGTTTGTCGTTCAACTCCACCTTGTCCATGCCCGACCGCACCGCTTCGAGATATTTCTCGGGATGCTTGCCGAAGATCTTGTAAAGATTCTTGATTTCGATGCTTTTAGCCATGGGAGACCTCGCGGTATTTCTGCAGGCGCTTGCCGAAAGCCTGGCTCGCCCGGTCAAACATGATGGCGATGGCGACCAGAGCGAAACCGTTCAGGAAGCCCACCGTGAAGAACTGGTTGTTGATGGCCTGCAGCACGTTCTTGCCGAGCCCGCCGACACCGACCATGGAGGCGACGACGACCATGGCGAGCGCCATCATGATGGTCTGGTTGATGCCGGTCATGATGGTGGGCAACGCCAGCGGCAGTTGCACGTTGAACAGCTTCTGGCCGTTGGAGGAACCGAAGGCGTCGGCCGCTTCCAGCACTTCGCGATCAACGAGGCGAATGCCGAGGCTGGTCAGGCGGATGACGGGCGGAATGGCATAGATCACCACTGCGATCAGGCCCGGAACCTTGCCGATGCCGAAAATCACCACCACGGGGATGAGATAAACGAAGCTGGGCAGGGTCTGCATCACGTCGAGCACGGGATTGATGAGGCGTTGCAGGCGTTCGGAACGACCCATCAGGATGCCGAGCGGCAGGCCGATGACGATGGCGATCAGGGTGGCGATGGCGACGATGGAGAGCGTCGTCATGGCGTCTCGCCACAGGCCGACCGCGCCGATCATGAGGAGAGAGATGGCGGTGCCGCCGGTGATCTTGAAGCTGCGCCCGGCCAGATGCACGATGGCGAGAATGACCAGCATCGTGATGATCCACGGCGTCTGGATGAACAGCCGCTCCGAGGCATTGAGGAAGAGCTGCAGCGGATGCACGATCACATCGATCGCATCGCCGTAATTGCGCACGATATCGCGAAACCCGTCATCGATGGTCTTGCGGGCCACGCGCATGGTGGAGTTGTCGATTGCCGGGAACTTGCAGAGCAGGTCCGGCAGGTAATTGCAGAGGGCCATTATTGTTGTTTTCCCTTTGGGTTTTGGGGATGGGGACGGGGATGATGGCGCGCGGGGCACCCCCCTCTGTCCTGCCGGACATCTCCCCCTCAAGGGGGGAGATCGACAAGCGGCGAGGTATCGCCCATCACCTGCGTTGCGGATTGAGCGAGAGGATGCCTCTTGCCGATCTCCCTCCTTGAGGGGGAGATGCCCGGCAGGGCAGAGGGGGGTAAGCGGCTTGCGCCGACTCCCCATCAACCACTCACATCGAAGCCTTGATCTTCTCCGCCACCTCGGCCGGAACCCACTTCGTCCAGATGTCCTCATGGTTCTCGAGGAAATATTCCGCGCCATCCTCGTTGGTGCCCTGGTTCTCATCCATCCAGGCAAGGATTTCAGCGACTGTCTTGTTGTCCCAGTTGCGGGCCTTGAGATAACCCATCGTCACCCCGGCCTTACCTTCGAAATCCTTGGTGATGACGGTAAAGACATCGGCTACCGGATAGGCATTGACCTTGGGATCGGCGCAATCGACCTTGGCCGTGCACTCGTCGAAATGGGCGCGGTCGAGTTCGACGCCGTCATCCAGCTTCACCATCTCGTATTTGCCGAGAATGGCGGTGGGCGACCAATAATAGCCGAGCCAGCCCTGCTTCTTTTCGAATGCATTGGCGATCGAACCGTCGAGGCCGGCGGCGGAGCCGGTATCGACCAGCGTGAAGCCCTTTTTGTCGCCTTCGCGTGCCTTGTAGAGATTGGTGGTGGTCACCTGGCAGTTCCAGCCGGAGGGGCAATTGTGCACGGCGCCCTTGCTGGCGTCTTCCGGAGCGGGGAAGAGCTCGGGATGTTTCAGCGCATCCTCGACGGTCTTGATATCGGGATGTTCATCGGCGATGAATTTCGGGATCCACCAGCCTTCGATACCGCCTTCGGAAAGAATTTTCGATGCTTCGATCATGCGGCCGTCCTTGACGGCGGCGTCGAGCGGCTCGCGCACGGCATTCACCCACAATTCGGGCGCCATGTCCGGCTGGCCCTTTTCGTTCATGGAGGCGAAGGTCGGCATGGTATCGCCGCTGACGACATTGACCGTGCAGTCATAGCCGTTTTCCATGATGAACTTGTCGACGTAAGCCGCGACACCGGCGGATGCCCAGTTCATTTCGGCGATGGAGATGCTGCCGCACTCTTCGGCGGCATTTGCTGCACCGGCAGCGATGATAAAGCCCGTTACGAGAATGGTCGAGGCGAGGAGTTTCTTCATGTGTAAGACCCCCAAGTCTGATGCAGTGTTTTCAATTGGCAAAGCGGGAGCACTGCAAAGCCCGGATTGCCAAGGGCGAACTGACATGGCGCATGGAAAAGCCGAAAAACCGGCGTCAAGAATATCCGCAAGACGTGCTGCAGGATTGCCGCGAGAAACGCGGCAGAAAGGCGCATGAATATGTCAACGAACGGCATAATACGGCCAAAAAGTGATATTGCAACGCAAAATGGCGCATCGCAGCCATGCGTTCGATTTTCGGAACATTTTTTCAGGTGGTGTAATACATGAAATATATTTGAGGTTCACTCAAGTCTATTATGGTTTTTAGTAATACGAAATAAAAATCCACGTATCAGCAAAGTGAAATTTAAAGAAAAGCAAACGGTGCATTTTTGTGGAAAAAAATATTCAGAAAGAGGTTTTTTGAAGGTATTTTCATACTGTTTTGGCTCGGGCGGCGGCTCCGTCGCCGCCCGTTTCGCAATCAAGGTCTCACACGGCGTCCTTGCCGGCCACCTTCAGCGCGAAGGCATATTCGAAGGCGATTTCTTCCAGCCGCTGGAAACGGCCGGACTTGCCGCCATGGCCGGCCGCCATGTTGGTCTTGAGCAGGATCGGCGCTTCCCCCGTCGTCTTTTCGCGCAGCTTCGCCACCCATTTGGTCGGCTCCCAATAGGTCACACGCGGATCGGTGAGGCCGGAAAGTGCCAGCAGCGGCGGATAGGGTTTTTCGCTGACATTGTCATAGGGACTATAGGCGGCGATCCAGCCATATTCCTCGGCCGATTCCAGCGGATTGCCCCATTCCGGCCATTCCGGCGGGGTCAGCGGCAAAGTGTCATCGAGCATGGTGGTCAGCACGTCCACGAAGGGAACGGCGGCGATGATGCCGGCGAATTTCTCCGGCGCCATATTGGCGACAGCCCCCATCAGCATGCCGCCGGCCGAGCCGCCTTCGGCGATAATGCCCCCATAGGAGGTGAAACCTTCCTGAACCAGATGATCGGCAGCGGCGATGAAATCCTTGAAGGTGTTCTGCTTGTCTTCCATCTTGCCGGTTTCGTACCATTCGAAACCCTTGTCCTTGCCGCCGCGAATATGGGCGATGGCATAGATGAAACCACGGTCGGCGAGCGACAGCGTGGTGGTGGAGAAGGAGGCGGGAATGGTGATGCCGTAAGCGCCATAACCATAAAGCAGGCAGGGGGCGGAACCGTCAAGCGCCACATCCTTGCGGTAAAGCAGCGAGACCGGCACGAGTTCGCCATCATGGGCGGGCGCCATGATGCGGCGGGTGATGTAATCATCAGGATTGTGGCCCGAGGGCACTTCCTGCGTCTTCAGAAGCGTGCGCTCGCGCGTCACCATGTCGTAATCGAACAGCTGGCTCGGCGTCGTCATCGAGGAATAGGAGAAGCGGATGACATCGGTGTCATATTCCGCCGCGCCATGCAGGCCAAGCGAATAGGCTTCCTCGGCAAAGGCGATGGAATGTTCCTCGCCCGTGCGGCGATCGCGGATGACGATGCGCGGCAGGCCGTCGCGGCGCTCAAGCCAGATCAGGTGGCGGGCATAGGCATCGACGGAAAGAATGAGACGGCCCGGCTCATGCGGGACGATCTCTTTCCAGTTTTCTTTGCCGGGCGCCGTGACCGGCGCTTCCACAATGCGGAAATCCTTGGCGTCGCCGTCATTGGTGAGAATGTAGAAGACATCACCGCCTTCGCACATCGAATATTCGATGCCTTCCTCGCGCTCCGCCACCACGGCAGGTTCGGCGGTCAGGTCGCTGGTGGAGAGAAGGCGATATTCGCTGGTCTCATGGTCGTGAATGTCGATGAAGATGAAATCGTCGAGAACCGACGCGCCAACACCCATGAAGAAGCCGGGATCCTTCTCCTCATAGACCAGACGGTCCGCCGATTGCGGCTGGCCGATAATATGGTGGAAGACCTTGGAGGGGCGGTGGTTCTCGTCCTGCAGCGTATAAAAGAAGCTCTTGCCATCAGGCGCCCAGGCCCCGCCGCCGCCGGTGTTTTCCACGACATCGGCAAGATCTTCGCCGGTTTCGAGGTTGCGGATGCGCAGCGTGAAATATTCCGAGCCCTTGTCGTCATAACCCCAGATGCCGTGGCTATGGTCGGAAGACTGGTCGAGGCCGGCAAGCCGGAAATAATCCTTGCCTTGCGCTTCCTTGTCGCCATCCAGCAGCACATGTTTTTCGCCGCCATCACGCGGGGTGCGGAAATAATGCGGCTGCTCGCCGCCGGTCACGAACAGCGTGCCATAGGCGTAAGGCCCGTCATTGACCGGCACGGAGGAATCATCCTGCTTGATGCGGCCCTTCATTTCCTCGAACAGCTTCTCCTGAAGCGCCTTAGTATCACCCATGGCCGCTTCCATATAGGCGTTCTCCGCTTCCAGATGGGCGCGGATGGCCGGGTCGAGCAGGGTGGGGTCCTTGAACATGGCCTGCCAGTTATCGGCCCGGAACCATGCATAATCGTCGGTGCGGGTAATGCCGTGATGCGTGTCCTGAACGGGCCGTTTTTCGGCGGTCGGAGCGGCGGGCAGGTTCTTGAAAATAGGCAAGGGAAACTCGCTTTCGTATGATGAACGGCGCTAGGAAAGATTCGTTGGGATCGACCCTAGCATCTTTTTGCGCGCCGCCTCACCCTTCGATCGGGACTTGCCGGAATTCGGATTCTGCGCCCACACGTCAAGGACGACTATGCTAGTCCTTTTCTCTTGCGATGTGGCCAATGCCCAGCTTAGGCCCATATTCCGAACTTCGTACATCGATGGGCATTAGCCAATGTTCCGGTTTGATTTGTCCAGCAGTCATGCACTTGATCAGAATACCCGCCCGTTTTGTAGCAGGATCGTAGAGCGGAACGGGTTCATCAAATAGTTTTACGAAAACGTGCAAACTCGAGCATGGCCGTTTGGCATTGAGATACATATTGACCTGCTTGGTCAGCCCAGCCTGTTTCACGTCGCCAATATCCGGCCTTTGCTCGATGTCCCTCAACTCCACAACGTAGTCGGCCAATTTTCCGAATGCTTTATCGGCTGGTCGATGGGAAATGGGGTGGCTTGTCGCGGTGGCCTTCACATAGGCTTTGTTGAGATTGAGGGCTTTGTATTCAGCGTCAGCTGCCCAAACCTGCGTGGCGACGTCCGCACCCAGAAGTACATTGGCAAAAGTTTTTGAAAGCCGGTATTTAGCGTTCTCTTTATCTGTTTGGGTGCAACTGGAAAGCAAAATTGCAATAAGTGTGAAATTAATAGCTATATTTTTCATAATGTACCGAAATATAATATTAGTTGGAATTTTAATTGTTCAATTAAGTTGGGTTTATATTTCAAGTTATTATATGAAATCCGCAAGATGGCAAGATGATTCGGCTTTTCGGTGCTGTAGACGTTAAAAAATCACCCTGCTGCTGTTCATCTTCCGCCCGATCAAGTTTCAAATCTCCACAGGTGAAATGAGGCTCGGGCACAATTTCGTCGGCTTTCGATCACATTTTGGCAATATCCGGCAAATCGGCGATGATGCGTGTCACCCACCGGCGCGCCGCACGCCCACAAGAACAAACGAAAAAACTGACAGGATCCCATGCGAACGTTTCTTCCCGCTGCCCTTTCTGCCTTTTTCCTTGCCTTGCAGGCTTTCACGCCCGCTTTCGCGATAGACGCCAGCGTCATGCGGGAGCTGAACGTGCTCGCCCCCGAGGAACGGCTGGAGCAGCGTTGCGATATCGAGGCGATGGAGAGGATAGCAACCGAGCAGAAGGGCATGCGGCCGGACAAGGTCATCGCCTACACGTTCGGTGATCCGGAAGTGGGCAAGAACTCCATCAAGGCGCCGGGCGCGGTCTTCAGAAGTTCGGGCGAATGGTACAGGCTCAAATACAAGTGCCAGCTCAAGAGCGACAGCCTCTCCATCCAGTCTTTCGATTACCGCGTCGGCGACAAGATTCCCGAAGAGCAGTGGAAGAAGTTGTATCTTTATGACTGACCGCCGAAATTTTCGGTGTGCCGAGGAAGTTTAGCCCCGCTTTTCTTGCCGCCCCGCCAGCGGCTCTGTAACCCTCTTGCCGATCAAAGCGAGGGAGACGGACATGGCGACACGATTCAAGGGGCTTTCGGCTTTTCCGATTACGCCGGCGGACGAGGCTGGGCGGGTCGATGTCGAGACCTTCTCCGCCCTGATCGCGCGGCTGGATGCGGCGGCGGTCGATTCTGTCGGCATTCTCGGCAGCACCGGCATCTATATGTTTCTCACGCGCGAAGAGAGGCGCCGCGCCATCGAGGCAGCCGCAGCCATCCTCAAGGGCAGGCGCACATTGATGGCAGGCGTCGGTGCATTGCGCACCGATGAGGCCGTGGCGCTGGCAAAGGACGCCGAAGCCGCCGGTGCTGATGCGCTGCTGCTCGCGCCCGTATCCTACACGCCGCTGACGCAGGAAGAGGCCTATCACCATTTCGCCGCCGTGGCCGGCGCGACGGCCCTGCCGCTCGCCATCTACAATAACCCGACGACCACCCGCTTTACCTTCAGCGACGAGCTTCTGGTACGGCTCGCCTATATCCCGAATATCCGCGCCATCAAGATGCCGTTGCCTGCCGATTCCGACTATGCCGGTGAGCTTGCGCGGCTCAAGCCCAAGCTGTCGGACGATTTCGCCATTGGCTACAGCGGTGACTGGGGCTGCGCCGAAGCCACGCTCGCCGGTGGCGACACCTGGTATAGCGTGGTTGCCGGCCTGCTGCCGGTTCCGGCCCTGCGGCTGATGCGGGCCGCTCAAGGGGGTAATGCGGAAGAGGTCAAAAGCATTGATGCGGCCTTCCAGCCGCTCTGGGCGCTGTTTAGGGAATTAGGCAGCATCCGCGTGATCTATGCCGCCGCCAACATCCTGTCGCTGACCGTCAGCGAACCGCCCCGGCCGATCCTGCCGCTCACCAGCGCGGAGCGCCAGCGGGTGGAAGAGGCGCTGGAGGCACTGTCCGTGCTGGAAACCGCGCCATAATTCGGGCGCTTTGCGGGCGGATTGCCACGGGAATACACTGCATGACACTGCGGAAAATGAAAATGATGCGTCGCCTCCTGCTTTCTGCCCTGTTTGCCTCTGCCGCCTCCGCCGCCTTTGCGGGGAACGGTCTTGTCGAGCCGTCGCTGAAAATGGCGCCGCAGCATGATGGCAAGGTGCGGGTGGCGATGACGCTCGATGCCTGCATGGGCAAGACCGACCACCGCATCCTCGATACGCTGGTGCGCGAGCGCATTCCTGCGACGATCTTCGTCACCGCCCGCTGGCTGAAGCACAATGGCGAGGCGCTCGCCGTGCTCATGGCGCATCCCGATCTGTTCGAGATCGAAAACCACGGCGAAAACCATGTGCCGGCGGTGGATAAGCCCGTCTCCATCTATGGCATTGCCGCCGCCGGTTCTGAAGCGGCGGTCGAGCAGGAGGTGGAGGGCGGTCGTCAGGCGATCGTCGCGGCCACCGGTCTCCAGCCGCAATGGTTCCGTGGTGCGACGGCCAAATATACGAATTCCTCCATGGCCACCATCAATCGCCTCGGCATGCGGGTGGCGGGTTATTCCGTCAATGGCGATGGCGGCTCGCTGCTGGGCGCGGCCATGACGGCAAAACACATCGCTGCCGCCAAGAATGGCGATGTCATCATCTCCCACATCAACCAGCCCACCCATGAGGCGGGCGAAGGCGTGGTGAAGGGCCTTCTGGCGCTGAAGGCACGGGGTGTCATCTTCGCCCGGCTGGACGACCCGTCCTTCGCGCCGCCGGGGAACTGAAACTGGGACCTTGCCGCGTATTTCTTCTCCCCGCCGGGGAGAAGATGGCCCGAAGGGTCAGATGAGGGGGCAACGTTGCCGAATATCTCTACCGTAGCCCCCTCATCCGGCGCTGCGCGCCACCTTCTCCCCGGCGGGGAGAAGAAATAGGCCGCACCCGCTCGCTTCACTGGAAACAGCGGTGAGCTAAGCTGGCAGACGAAGATACATCCCCCACATCCACGCCCGTTTTTCGGCGGCATGCCGCTCGAATTTGCGCTAGCATCCTCCCATGATGCTGTTCAAACGCCCCGACACCGAAACCCTCTATTCCGCCCTTGTGAACAAGGACCCCGCCTATGAAGGCGTGGCCTATGTCTGCGTGACGTCCACGAAGATTTTCTGCCGCTTCACCTGCACGGCGAGAAAGCCGAAGATCGAGAACTGCCGGTTCCGCGAGACCATCGCCGAGTGCCTGGAGGCGGGTTTTCGCCCCTGCAAGCGCTGCAAGCCGATGCTGTCTTATGGCACGGCCGACGAAACCGTCACCGCGCTTCTGACCGCGCTGGAAAACGAACCGGCGCGGCGCTGGCGTGAGGAGGATGTGATGGCGCTCGGCCATGATCCCTCCACCGTGCGGCGCACCTTCAAGCGCCGTTTCGGCATGAGCTTTCTGGAAATCGCCCGGCTGCGGCGGGTGGGGGATGCGGCGGAAAGCCTTGCCTCAGGAGAGGCGGTGATCGGCGCGCAGATTGATGCCGGTTATGAATCCGGCAGCGGCTTTCGCTCGGCGATCAACCAGTTCTTCGGCTCCTCGCCCGCCGCCATGAAGGGCAGGGGTTTCCTGAAGGGCGACTGGATCGATACGCCGATCGGCCCGATGCTGGTCGTTGCCGACGATCACGCCCTACATCTTCTCGAATTCGCGGACCGGCCGGCCCTTCCGGCCGAGCTGAAGCGGCTGAAAACGCGAACCGGTGCGGATATGGTGCTGGGCCGCACCGCGGTCACCGGCCAGATCGCCGCGGAACTTGCCGCCTATTTCGCCGGCAACTCGGCCGGTTTCGAAACGCGGCTTGCCGGCCACGGCACGCCCTTCGAGCGCGATGTCTGGCGCAACCTGCGGGAAATCCCGGTGGGAGAGATCGTCAGCTATTCTTCACTTGCAACCAGCATGGACAGGTCCTCCGCCGTCCGCGCCGTGGCCCGCGCCAATGGCGCCAACCAGATTGCGATTGTCGTGCCCTGCCACCGGGTGCTGGGGGCGGATGGCAGCCTGACGGGGTATGGCGGCGGTCTGTGGCGGAAGAAATGGCTGATCGAGCACGAGCGCCGCATGGCGAGCGCGCAGGGGGAGGCGCAGGGAATGCCGCTTGCTTCCTGAGCGGCCTGGTTGTTGGCTTTCAGGAGGTTGTCCGTAGACGGCGGGCGCGTGGGGCTTACCCCCCTCTGCCCTGCCGGACATCTCCCCCTCAAGGGGGGAGATCGGCAGGAGGCGCCACCACCACTTCATTCGCAAATGTCGAGACGGGCGAGACTTATCCGCGAGTCGATCTCCCCCCTTGAGGGGGAGATGCCCGGCAGGGCAGAGGGGGGTAAACCCCACACACCCACGTCAACGGACGTCCCTTGAACGCTCCCACCCGGAGCAGTTCAGCACTTCCGCCCGGAACCCCGGCGTCTAATCCGGCAGTTTCGGCACCACCCGGCGCGAGGGAAACAGCTCGCGCGTCACCGTCATGGCAATCAGTGATAGCGGCAGTGCCAGCATGGCGCCGGCAGCACCCCACATCCAAGTCCAGAAGATGATCATCACGAAGACGAGGAAGGGGTTGATCTCCATGTTGCGGCCCACGACAGCCGGAAAGGCGAGGTTTTCCATCAGCAGGTGAATGGTGAAGAAGATCGCCGCCGGCATGAGCGCCAGAATCATGTTGTCATGGGTGATGATGCCGGCCACCGTCAGCGATATCGTCATGGCGGTGATGCCGAGAAACGGCACGAAGCTGGAGAGGAAGGCGAACAGCCCCCACAGAAGCGGCATGGCGAGCCCGCCGAAATAGGCGATGATCACCATCGTCACGCCAAGCCCGGCATAGATCAGCGCCGCCGTGGCGAAATAGGTACCGAGCACTTCTTCCACCGAGCCGATGATACGGATGGTTCTGAGCCGCTGGTGGCGGGCCGGAAAGGCCATGATGATCGCCTTGCGCAGCCTTAAGCGGCTGTAGAGAAACATCAGCAATGCGGCGAGGAAGATTAGCCCCTGAATGACGGCGGGGGTGATGTTGGAACCGAGCACGGAAATGATCTCGCCGCTGCGCGAAATCAGCGATTCCATCGACATGGATCCCATGCTGAAACTGGCTGCCGAGATATTCAGCCATCTGAGACTTTGAAGATAGGGCAGGAAGCGGTCGATGCTGCGCTCCACCAGCGCCGGCCCTTCCGAAGCGAGCAGAGAAAGCGGCTCGCTCAGTGAATTGACCACGAAGAACATCACCGCCGCCACGAGCGTAGAGAGGATGAGCGCGACGCCGAAGCCGGGAATGCCGTAGGAGCCGAGTTTTTCGGCGGCGATGCCGAGGATCATGCCGACCACGATTGCCATCACCACCGGGATGAGGATGAGCGACAATTCGTGAATGACCGCCATCAGCATGATGAGGAAAATGCCGATCACCGACCAGGCGACAACGACATCAAGCGCTTCGCGGCCGAGTGGCTGCTGGCTGCGCGCATCGTCGCGGCGTGAAGCGAAGGCAGGGGTTTCCAGCGGATCCGCCCTTGTCACCGGCGCGGCGGCGCCGCTGGCCATGTGATGGCCCAAAGTGCCGGTCTTGTCCGGTCTGGCATTTTCATTCATTGAACTGTCCCCCAATAAGGGCACAAACGTTCGAAAAATATGGCGGTTCCGGGGCGGCGCAAATTTTTGGCCGCCCCTTTTTACGTTTATGCGGAAAGCTTTAGTCCGATGCCCCATGGGTCTTTCAGAACGATGCCATCGCTTTGCCGCTCGGTTGCGATTTCCAGCCGGTCGAGCGCAGCGACAGCCTTTTCGAGTGCTTCAGGCTCGTTGAATTTCAGCGAGTAACCGGAAAGCCCCGTCATATTGTCCTTGCGCGCCGTAGCACCCCGGCTGTTCCAGATATTGGCGGCGACATGATGATGATAGGCCCCCGAGCCGAAGAAGCTCGCACCGGGATAACGTGCCATGATCTTCAGCCCCAGCACATCCTGATAAAATTCATCCGCTTGCGGAATGTTGCCGACCTGCAGATGGATGTGGCCGATGGCCGTGCCATCAGCGGCACCGGTAAAGGCCGTCTTCGGCGCGCTGTCGTAAAGTGCCTGCAGGTTGAGGCCGATCGTCGCCATCTCCACCGTTCCGTCAGGCTGGTAGCTCCATTCATCCGGCGAACGGTCGCGATAGACCTCGATACCATTGCCTTCCGGGTCGGCGAGATAGATCGCCTCGCTGACCAGATGGTCGGATGCGCCCTGAAGCTGGACATTGTTATGGGCAGCATGCGCCAGCCAATGGGCGAGATCATTGCGGCTCGGCATCAGGAAGGCGGTGTGGAACAGGCCGGCGGCATTGCGCGGCGCGCGTTCCGCCGTGTCGGAGGTGGAGAGCGTCAAGAGCGGCTGGCCGTTTACGCCAAGCACTTCACCGCTCGGGTTCTTTTCGAGAACGGAAAGACCGATGATCTTCTGGTAGAAATCCGAAACGCGCGGCAGATCGTGAACGACGAGATGCGCCTGACCGACATAGGCCGGCCGCGTCAGGGCGAATTGTTTGATTTCACTCATCATGATCTCCATATTGAATCCGAAGCGCCAAGGGGCGGATCGGTCGCCGAAGATATCGGCCGACGCCGCTTTGCGGCGTTTGTTAGAGCCGAATATGGGCTGGTTTCGTCGTTCAGCAAAGATCGCGGCACGGCGATTGACTGTCCACCATTCGTTGACAATGCCACCCGCTGACGCCGCTTGCGGCTTTGACTTCGATCAAGGTGAAGGCGGCGCTGCCGGGGAAATATGAGCCTAGCCCGACACGTTAAATGGCGGATCAAGCCAAAGGAGACAGCCATGTACAAGAAGATCATCGTACCGGTAGACCTCAGCGCCACCGACAAGGGGGAAAAGATCCTCGAAAAGGCCAAGGCGCTGCTGGACCCCGACGGCGAGATCGTTCTCATCAACGTGGTCGAGGAACTGCCGGGTTATATGGCGATCGACCTGCCTGTCGACCTCATCGAAAACGCCATCAAGGACGCCAAGACCAAGCTTTTGGACCTCAAGACCAAGGCCGGTTTCAAGGGCAGCCAGGAAATCAGAAGCGGCGCACCCGCACGCGAGATCATCGCCGCCGCCGAGGAACACAAGGCGGATCTCATCATTATCGCGTCGCATACACCGGACTTCAGCAACTATTTCATCGGCGCCACCGCCGACCGCGTGGTGCGCCACGCCAAATGCTCGGTGTTGGTGGATAGATAAGAGTTTGACGTTTTAGGGTTGCGGGCGGGTTTTCCGCCCGTATCGGCTGGAGGAAAAGTCCATGAATGTCGAAAGTTATGAGAAAATCCTGCGTGACCGTCAGCGCGAGCTTTATCGCCGTCTGCACAAAATCGAGGCCGATTTCGAAGAGCCGCGCAATCCCGATGACGAGGATCGCGCCAGCGAACGCAGCAATGACGAGGTGCTGGACGAGCTGGGGCAGGTGGGTCAGGACGAACTGCGCGCCATCGACGCCGCGCTCGACCGCATCGCGAGTGGCACTTTCGGCACCTGCGTCAAATGCGGCAAGAGGATTTCGGAGGATCGGCTGAATGCGGTGCCTTATACGCCGTTCTGCCAGGAGTGTGCTGCGGCTTTGTGAGGGGTAATTTGGAGTGCGAGGTCGCCTCCCGTTTCTTCTCCCCGCCGGGGAGAAGGTGGCCCGAAGGGTCGGATGAGGGGGCTAGCTCACCGGATATCTCTACCCTTGCCCCCTCATCCCGCTGCCGCGACCTTCTCCCCGGCGGGGAGAAGAAACAAGCGGGGACCACTCGCTATGCCGGCGCTGGATGGCTCAAGCGAAACAAGACCTCTCCTTTCGCAACAGCCTCGAACGCAATTTGATCGCCGTTAACCGGACGCTGTCTTGTTCCTGTCTAATATTGTCTCCATGCTTTGATGAAAGCACGCAGACGGGATTGGACCAATGAGCGAGATGTGGCGGTTCGGGCGCCAGTATGATTTTCACGAGATCGTCGCCGATGGCATCGTCCACGGCGTCGGTATCGTATTTGCGCTGGTGGGCGCCACGGCGCTGATTTTTTACGCGACTGCCTGGGGCACGCTGAGCGCGATTGCGGCGGCGTGGATTTATGGTCTCGGTCTCGTTGCCTGTCTTTCCGTGTCCTTCACCTACAATATCTGGCCGCATTCCAGGGTGAAATGGTTCCTGCGCCGGCTCGATCATTCGGCGATCTTCATTCTCATCGCCGCCACCTATACGCCGTTCCTGATGCGCGGCATTCACGATCCGCTGATCGCCGTCATGCTGGGCCTCATCTGGCTTGCGGCCATCTGCGGCATCCTCCTCAAATGCCTGTTTCCCGGCCGTTACGACCGGGTTGCCATCGGCCTTTATCTCGCCATGGGCTGGAGCGGCATCATGGTGGTCGGCCCCCTGTCGTCGCATCTCGCCCCGGTCACGCTCTGGCTCATCGTCGCCGGCGGCGTCATCTATTCGCTCGGCGTGATCTTCCATGTCTGGGAAAAGCTGCGCTTCCAGAATGCCATCTGGCACGGTTTCGTGGTCTCCGCGGCCGCGGTGCATTATTTCGCCGTGGTCACCGCCTTCAGCCTCGTTCCCCTGGCGTCGTAACTCTCGGCGCACTGGACATTGCTCCGCGTCATCGCTTAAGGCTCGTCCAGAGCCGCCGCCTTTCCGCAGCCGCTCATTGGGAAATATGAGGGCGAAGCAATAATGACCGTGGAACTGCGTGACGCGACCGTGGACGATCTCTCCGGCATCATGGAGATTTATAACGAGGCGGTTGTGAACACGACGGCGATCTGGAACGAGGCCGTGGTCGATCTGGAGAACCGGAAGGAATGGTTCGCCGCCCGCACGTCACGCGGTTTTCCGGTCATCGTCGCCATCCTCGAAGGCAAGGTTGCCGGCTACGCATCCTATGGCGACTGGCGCGCTTTTGACGGCTATCGCCATACCCGCGAACATTCGGTTTATGTGCATAAGGATGCCCGCGGCCACGGCATCGGCAAGCGGCTGATGCAGGCGCTGATCGACCATGCCACCGGCAACGACATACATGTGCTGATCGCCGCCATCGAGGCGGAAAACACCGCCTCCATCCGCCTGCATGAAAGCCTCGGTTTCCGGGTGGTCGGAAGATTTTCGGAAGTCGGTATCAAGTTCGGCCGCTGGCTGGATTTGACCTGCATGGAACTGAAATTAGGCTGAAAGCTGAAGGCCACCTCTGGATCGGGCTCATACCGCTTGTTTCTTCTCCCCGCCGGGGAGAAGGTCGCGGCAGCGGGATGAGGGGGCGAGCTCTCCGAAATCCGGCAACGTCGCCCCCTCATCTGACCCTTCGGGCCATCTTCTCCCCGGCGGGGAGAAGAAGCTCGCGGCACGGTCTTGCCGCTCAAACCGGCTCGAACACCATCGAATGGCCGTTGATGCAATAACGCAGGCCGGTGGGCGGCGGGCCGTCGGGGAAGACGTGGCCGAGATGGCCGCCGCAATTGGCGCAGCGGATTTCCGTGCGCACCATACCGTGGGTCGCATCGCGATGTTCCGTCACAGCACCTGGCTTCACAGGCTCGAAATAGCTCGGCCAGCCGCAGCCGGCATCGAACTTCGTATCCGAGAGGAATAGCGGCTCGTCGCAGGCCGCACAGCGGTAGAGGCCTTTTTCCGTCGAGTTCCAGTAGGGTCCGGTGAAGGCGCGTTCCGTGCCGTGTTCGCGCAGGATGCGATATTGCTCCGGTGTCAGCTGTTCACGCCATTCGGCATCGGTCTTGTTCACCTTCGGGGATGTCAGATCGCTCATGGAATGATCCTTTCTGTTCCCGCCTCAAATAATCATCGCCGCCGCCGATTGAAAGGGGCGGGGCGTCATAACGCGTTCGTTATGGGGCGGCAGTACCGATTTGGGTTGAGATGGCAGTGTGTATGGCTTAACTGAAACTCGATTTGAAAGAAGAACGCCATGCATTGGCGCGCAGGGATGGGGGACATCCCAGGAGATGTGAATGACATCAGATGTCACGGCGCTGACATTCCTGTCGCTGTTTTTGCCATTTGTGGCAGCGCTTGCCGCGCCGGCCCTGGTGAAAAGGTTCGGCCATAATGCCGCATGGATCATCGCGATCGCGCCGGCTTTCGCCTTCGTGCATTTCGCGCTGATGCTGCCGCAGATTGCGGCGGGCGGTGTGGTAACGGGCGGTTATGCCTGGGTGCCGAGCTTCAATCTCAGCTTCTCCTGGTTCATCGATGGCCTGTCGCTCACCTTCGCGCTGCTGATAACGGGCATTGGCATGCTGATCGTGCTTTATGCCGGTGGTTACATGAAGGGGCATCCGCAGCAGGGCCGGTTCCTCTCCTTCCTGCTGCTGTTCATGGGCGCGATGCTGGGCGTCGTGGTCTCCGACAGCCTGCTGATGCTGTTCGTGTTCTGGGAACTCACCTCCATCACCTCCTTCCTGCTGATCGGCTTCGACCACGAGCGCGCCGCCTCGCGTCGTGCCGCGCTGCAGGCGCTGGTGGTGACGGGCGGCGGTGGGCTTTTGCTGCTTGCCGGGCTGATCTTCATCTGGGACATCAGCGGCTTGACGCAATTGTCCATGCTGGTACGCGGCGGCGATATATTGCGTGACAGCCCGTTTTATCTGGCGGCGCTGCTGCTGGTTCTCGGCGGCGCCTTCACCAAATCAGCGCAGTTTCCGTTCCATTTCTGGCTGCCCAACGCGATGGAAGCGCCCACGCCGGTCTCGGCCTATCTGCATTCGGCAACCATGGTGAAGGCCGGCGTCTATCTGCTGATGCGGCTTAACCCGGTTCTCGGCGACACGGCCGCCTGGCAAATCCTGCTGCCCTTCTTCGGCGGCCTGACCATGCTGACCGGCGCGCTGCTCGCCGTGCGCCAGACAGACCTGAAGCTGATGCTTGCCTATACCACCGTCTCCTCGCTCGGCCTGCTCGTCATGCTCACCGGTTTCGGCTCGGACCACGCCATCGAGGCGGCGATGCTTTATCTGGTGGCGCATTCGCTGTTCAAGGGCGCCCTGTTCATGGCCGCGGGCATCATCGATCACGAGACCGGCACGCGTGATGTGACGAAGCTCGGCGGCCTGCGCAAGGCCATGCCCATCACCTTCGCGGCCGCACTTGCCGCGGCCATCTCCATGGCCGGCCTGCCGCCATTTTTCGGTTTCCTCGCCAAGGAAGAGATTTATTATGCGCTGGCGCATGGCAATCCGCGCGCGGTGCTGTTTACCGGCATCGCCATTCTCGGCAACGGGCTGATGTTCGCCGTTGCCTTCGCCGTGGGCTTGAAACCCTTCATCGGCAAGCCGGTGAAAACGCCGAAACACGCGCATGAGGGCCCGCTGCTGCTCTGGCTCGGCCCGGCGCTTCTGGCATTGAAGGGGCTCACCATTGCGCTCTTTGCCGGCATCGCACATTTTTACATCTCCACCCCCATGGCAAGCGCGATTGCGGGTGAGCCGCGCCCGGTGGAAATCTCGCTCATTCCCCATATAGGCCTGCCGCTTGGCCTGTCGCTGCTGACGATCGCGCTCGGCATCGTCCTTTACACCCAGCTTTCCACGGTGCGCAGCCTGATGGACCGCAGCTTCAAGGCGCTGGGGGCCGGGCCGGACAGGGGCTTTGATGTCTTCATCGAGACGCTGGTGAGGATTTCCTTCCACATCACGCGGCTCATCCAGCCCGGCCGGCTGGAGTTCTACGTCACCGCCACCTTCGCCGTCATCGCCGCCGTGCTTTTGGTGCCGCTGTTCCTTTATGACGAACTGCCGTCGATCCCGGCCTGGCCGCATGATATGCCCATCCATGAGCTGACCTTCATCGTCATCGCGGTGGCGGGTCTTCTCGCGGTCTTGACGGCATCGAGCCGGCTGACGGCCATCATCGCGCTCGGCATTCAGGGTTTTGCGGTGGCGGTCATCTTCCTGCTGTTCGGTGCGCCCGATCTCTCCTTCACGCAATTCATGGTCGAGACGCTCTCGGTGGTCATCCTGACGCTTGTCATGACGCGGTTGCGCCTGTCGCCGTCGGACCATCGCGGGCTTGGCCAGAAACTGCTCGATAGCACCATCGCCATCGCCTGCGGAACCGGCTTTGCCCTGTTCCTGATGCGGGCGACGCAAGCGAGCTTCGACAACCGCCTGACCGAGTTCTACAATACCTATTCCAAGGTCATCGCCCACGGCGCAAATGTGGTGAATGTCATCATCGTCGATTTCCGCGGCACGGATACGCTCGGCGAAATCGCCGTCGTGATGATAACCGGCCTTGCCATCCTCGCGCTCATCCGCATCCGCCCCGCCGCCGCCCTCAAGGGGCCGGCGAAGACGGCGAAAAAGAAGGGAGCGCGGACATGAACACGCTCATCCTGCGCACGGTCGCGCCTGTCGTGACCAGTCTCATGGTGCTGTTTTCCATCTTCGTGCTGCTGCGCGGCCATAACGAGCCGGGCGGCGGTTTCATCGGCGGCTTGATTGCCGTTTCGGCGCTCTCGATCTATGGCATCGCCTATGGCGTGGCGGCCGTGCGGCGCGCCATCGTCTTTCATCCGCTCTCGATTGCCGGGGCAGGGCTACTTCTGGCCATGCTGTCAGGCCTTGTCTCCATGGCATCAGGCGTGCCTTTCATGACCGGCCTCTGGATTTATCCGAGCCTGTTCGGCGTCGAGGTGCCGCTCTCCACCGTCATGTCCTTCGATATCGGGGTTTATCTCGTCGTTGTCGGCGCCATCACGTCAATTGCGCTGGCGCTGGAAGAAAGGGAAAGCGACTGATGGAAGCGGTCTTCTCCATTCTCGTCGGCATCTTCTTTTCGGTGGCGATCTATCTCATGCTGTCGCGCCACAGCATCCGTATGCTGCTGGGCATCGCCATTCTCGGCAATGCGGTCAATCTTTTGCTGTTCACCGCCGGCCGGTTGACGCGGGATGTGCCGCCGATCATTCCGGCGGGCATGGACACGCTGCCCGCAGGTGCCGCCAATCCGCTGCCGCAGGCGCTTATCCTGACGGCGATCGTGATTTCCTTTTCCTTCTTCTGTTTCCTTCTGGTCCTGACCTGGCGCGCCTTCCAGGAATTGCAGACCGACGATACGGACGAAATGCGCACCGCAGAACCCGCCGGCGAGCCCTTGCCGCCGCTCGGTTATTAAGCGGCGAGGCAGAGACGACATGGCTTCCTCCACCACATCAACCGTGACCGATCTTTCTGCAGCGCTCGTGATGGCGCCCGTGCCGCTTGCCGACTGGCTGATCATCCTGCCAATCGCGCTGTGCATCGGCGCAGGTGCCGTGCTGATGATGATGCGCCACGCCATCCGCCACCATGCCGCAGTCGCCATTGCAGCACTTTCTTTGCTGGTGATCCTCGATGCAGCACTGCTCTGGAAGGTTGCGACGCAAGGCCCATTCACCATGGTCATGGGCCGCTGGCTGCCGCCCTTCGGCATTGCCTTCACCGCCGATCTCACCGGCGCGCTCCTGTCGCTCGCCGCTGCCATCGTCGCGCTGGCCGGCGCCATCCATGCCGGCGCGGATATCGATGCCAGCGGCAGGCGTTATGGCTTCTATCCGTTCCTGATGTTGCTGATGGCGGGCGTCACCGGCGCTTTCCTGACCGGTGATCTCTTCAACCTCTATGTCTGGTTCGAGGTGCTGCTGATCTCGTCCTTCGGCCTCATCGTGCTCGGTTCCACGCGCGAGCAGATCGATGGCGCGCTGAAATACGCCATCCTGAACCTCATCGGTACGACACTGTTCCTGATCACGGTCGGTTATCTCTATGCGATCTTCGGCACGCTCAACATGGCCGATATTGCGCTGAAGGCAACGGAGCTGCGTGGCACCGCGCCGTTGATGACGCTCGCCAGCCTCTTTGCTCTCGCCTTCGCCATGAAGGCGGCTGCCTTCCCTGTGAATTTCTGGCTGCCCGCCTCCTATCATACGCCACGCATCGTCGTTTCGGCGCTCTTTGGTGGCCTGCTTACAAAGGTCGGCATCTATTCGCTGCTGCGCGTCATGGTCATGCTGTTTCCGGTCGAGCGGGAAGAGCTCAGCATCGTCATCGCCATTTCCGCGGCACTCACCATGGTGCTGGGCGCCATGGGGGCGCTTGCACAGAACGATATCCGCCGCATGCTCGGTTACATCGTCATATCGGGCATCGGTTACATGATGGCCGGCATCGCCATCGGCACGCCGTCAGGCGTATCGGGCGCAATCTTCTACGCGCTGCATTCCATGGTGCTGATGACGGCGCTTTATCTCGCCGCCGGCCATGCCGCCCGCCTCGGCGGCGGTTTCAGCATCGCGGCGCTTGGCGGGCTTTACCGGCAGGCCCCGTGGTTTTCGGCGCTGGCGCTTGCCCTGTTTTTCGCCGGTTCCGGCCTGCCGCCCTTTTCCGGCTTCTGGCCGAAGGCGGTTCTGGTCAAATCAGCCATAGATATCGGCGCCTGGTGGCTCGCCGCCGCCATCCTCATCTCCGGCTTCATCGCCACCATCGCCTTCGGGCGGGTCTTCCTGCTCTGCTTCTGGCGTCCGGTAACGGCACCCACCGGCCAGCCGGCCTTGCAGCCCGCCGCCCGCCCACCGGCCCCGTCTGTCGTGCCGCTGGTGGGGCTGACTTTGCTGGTGGTGTTTTTCGGCCTGTTCCCGGAAAGCCTGCTCAATCTCAGCCAGCAGGCGGCGGCTGGTCTCGGTAATCCGCAGGCCTATATTCAGTCGGTCTTTCCGCAAGGGGGCAAGCCATGAGCCTCTATATCGTGCAATTGCTTTTCGTGGCCGTCTGGCTTGCCGTGACGGGCAGCGTCACGCTGGCGAATATCGTCTTCGCCCTCATTGTTTCGACACTGGCGCTCGGGCTGATCCGCCACCAGCTTCCGGGCGGGCGTAGCCACTGGCTCAGGCTTTTCCGTGTGCTGTCGCTGGTGCTGTTGTTCTTCAAGGAGCTGGCGCTCTCCGCCTGGAAGGTGGCGGTGCTGGTGACACGGCCGAAGCTTGAGGTTCAGCCAGGCATATTTGCCTATCCGCTGACGGTGACGACGGATTTCGAAATCACGCTGCTTGCCAATCTCATCACGCTCACGCCGGGCACGCTTTCCGTCGATATTTCCGAGAATAGAAAGACGCTCTACGTACACGCGATCGACTGCAGCGATATCGAAGCCACGAAAAACGACATCCGAAACGGCTTCGAAAGAAAAATCATGGAGGCGTTCCAGATATGACGCCGGAACTCACAGTTTCATTCGCAACTATACTTGCAACGGTTGTATTGTCGGCCGCCTTTTTGCTGACAGTCTATCGTGTCGTCGTTGGCCCGACCCTGCCGGATCGCATCGTCGCGCTCGACATGCTGGTCGGCATCGCCATCGGCTTTATCGCTGTTATCGCCATCCGCACCGGCTTTAACCTTTACATCGATATCGCCATTGCGCTCGGGCTGGTCGGCTTTCTGGCGACGGTCGCCTTTGCCCGCTTCGTACTGTCGCGCGGTCCTGACGATCGACGCAGGCGAACGACGGTTCTCGATGGGGATAGGGCATCTGAAGTAATTGAAAAAACTATGGAAAACGATACGCGCGGCAAAAAGGGGAGGGGCCGGCGATGACCGAATGGATCGTGGCAATACTCGTTGCGGCGCTGACGGTTTCCGGCGCCCTCTTCTCGTTGATAGCCGCTATCGGGCTCAATCGGCTGCCTGACGTCTATACCCGCATGCATGCCGCTTCCAAGGCGGGAACGGTGGGGTCCGGCCTGTTGCTTCTGGCGGTGGGCATCCATTCCATGGAACTGTCGACGCTGGCGCGTGCATTGGCCGGTTTTCTGTTCTTTATCCTCACCGCACCGGTGTCTGCGCATCTTCTTGCCATGGCGGCACACAAGGCAGGTTATCCGCTGGCCGATAAATCGGTAGTTGATGACCTCAAGAAAATGTGAAGTTGAAAATCCCCCCAATAATTGGGGGTATTCATTTTCAATTACTACTAGGCATAGTATTTTATTACCCGTAATTTTTTGTATTCGAATTAGACTGTTTTGAACTGAAAAATGGACACTAGGAATTTGACTTTTGCTGTTTTGCTGTTATCCAAATTAAGTGTAAAGTTGCTCATCGCGATTTGCATCTAGCCTCTTCATAGTCAGCATAGGCATTTTATTGATGTCTAATCTATGGCCCATCGGACCATTGCTGCCCATGTCGCCGGCCGTAAGTTGAATCTCGGATTAATTCGTTTCCGGTTTTCGCTTGAAATCTAGGGGTAGATTTCACGTTGGTTTCAACAAAGCGAAGGTGGGGCACCGGGTAACTTCACATCGCTCGACGCGGCGTTCGCCCGCGTCAGGGGATCAATAAACAGGAGATACTTAAATGACGGAAACTGCATACGGTAACGCCCAGGATCTGCTGGTCGAACTGACGGCGGATATTGTGGCTGCCTATGTTAGCAACCACGTCGTTCCGGTCACAGAGCTTCCCGGCCTTATTTCGGATGTTCACACGGCGCTCAGCGGAACATCGGCACCGGCATCGGTGGCGGTCAATGTTGAAAAGCAGAAGCCTGCCGTCTCTGTCCGCAAGTCGGTTCAGGACGATCACATCGTCTGTTTGGAATGCGGCGGCTCGTTCAAGTCGCTGAAGCGGCATCTCACGACGCATCACAGCATGACGCCGGAAGAATATCGCGAAAAATGGGATCTGCCGGTCGACTATCCGATGGTTGCTCCCGCCTATGCCGAAGCCCGCTCGCGGCTCGCCAAGGAAATGGGTCTCGGCCAGCGCCGCAAGGCCAGCCGCTGATTGTAACGACGCTCCGGTCTGGCCTGTTCTTCTCCCCGGCGGGGAGAAGGCGGCAGGGCTCATCCGATCACCCGGATTGGCTGTCTTCGAGGCCGTTTCTTTCCGTATGAAAATGTCCAGCCGGTCCATCGACCGGCTTTTTTTATGCCGCGCGGAATTTCGACAGAGGAAAAAAATCCTTCTCCGGCGCTGCCGCGATCCAAAAAACGATGTAAAATCAATTGGTATATTTGCGGGGGCAAATTCGCACTTCCCCGCATCCGTCCACAGGTGTATGAATTAATTCCTATTCGTAGAGGAGTTGCATATGCCGTCGGATACATTGCTTCTGTCTGCCGCCGCGCGGCCTCGCATGCAGGCCGTCGATCGCCCTTTCCGTCACTGGCCGCCGGCTGCCGGACGGGAGGAGGTTGCCCGTCTTTGCCGTCTGGTGCGGCAGCTCACCGGCGAGATGGTGCAATTGACGGGTGATCGCTTTGCGGCGCGCCGTGACCGCCGGCGCATCGAATGCCACATCCGCCAGATCGCCATGTATGTCTGCCATGTCGCGCTCGGCATCCCCATGTCGGATATCGGGCCGTGTTTTGGCCGGGACAGGACGACGGTGGGCCATGCCTGCCAGGTGGTCGAGGACCGGCGCGATGAGCCTGCCTTCGATGAGTTCGTCGCCGTGCTGGAGCGGCTGGTCGTCGGCATTTTCAGCGTGATGAAAGGGGGAAGGGATGAATGAACTGAAAAACGCCTCGACCGCTTCGGCGCATCGCGTCCTGCTGCGGCTTCTGCGTTGTATTGCGTCCGGCGCGGCTGATGTCACGCAGGAGGGGAACGAGATCGTCCTGCGTCGCATGCGCCCGAAGCAGGTTGTTCAGCGGTTTCCGGCGGAGACGGTGCGGCTTGCCATTTCCTCCGGTCTGGTCGAGTGGCGGCAGAACAGCCTTTCCGCCGCGCCGCCGCTTGCCTCCTATCTGAAACGGGCCATGGTAAAGGACCGGGACGAGGTGTTTCAGGAGCAGCACCGGGATATGCAGACCGTCGTGGTTGAGATCGACGCAACGAAGCAGCCCGCCCGGCGCAACCTCAACACCGCGCCGCTGACCAGCCTTTCACGATTGAAGGAGCGGGACGGCAGCGCATTTTTCCCTGAAGACGCGCTGGCGGCGGGCGAGCGCCTCGCTGCCGATTTTCATCGCGGCCATCTCAATCCCAGGGTCACGGCGATATGGGAGCCGCGCATTGCCAGCCGCAGCAAAGGGGAGGCGGGAGGCGCACTTGATCTCACCGAGGCGGCAATGGCCGCAAGGTCGCGGTTTTCCCGCGCGGCGGATGCGATGGGCCCGGAACTCTCGGGCGTCGCCATCGATATCTGCTGCTTCGAAAAGGGGCTGGAGACGGTGGAGCGGGAAAGACTATGGCCGGCGCGCTCGGCAAAATTACTGCTCAGGGCCGCACTGCTCTCGCTCGCCCGCCACTACGCGCCGCCTCAGCGCAAGACGCGAAGCGGAAGCCACCATTGGGGCGACACGGACTATCGCCCTTCGATGACGCGATGAAGCTCAGGCCGCCAGCAGCCGGGCTTCGTCGCGGATGCGCTTGATCATCGAGCGCAGGCCGTTGGCGCGCTGTGCGGAGAGGTGCTCCACCAACCCAATCTTGCTGAACACCTCGATGGCATCCAGATCGGCAATTTCGGATGCTTTTCTGCCGGAATAGACGGCGAGCACGATGGCGACGAGGCCGCGCACGATATGCGCATCCGAATCGCCCTCAAAGGTCAGGAGAGGATCTTCCGCACCGTCGCTATGGCTGACGAGCCAGACCTGGCTGGCGCAGCCCTGCACCTTGTTCTGAGGCGTCCGCTTGTCCTCCGCCAGCTCGGGAAGGGCCTTGCCGAGTTCGATGACATAACGATAGCGGTCCTCCCAGTCGTCGAGGAAAGCGAAGTCGTCAAGGATCGTTTCGAGAGAGGCCATGGTTGCGCCGTATCATCCGTTATTCAATGTCTTTCCCAGGATATAGGGGAAGTGTGCGTGGTTTTGAACCATGGGTCATGAAAAAGCCCACGGAAAACAGGTTTCCGTGGGCAAGTCAGGCAGGCAGTGGGCAGACGGATGTCTCCGTCTGCAAATAAATGGCGCGGCGGCCGGCAGGATCAGGGCCGAAATCTCAGGGAGCAGGGCGCTTCTGCGGCAGGGGAATGACGGTGCCGGTCTTCAGCATGTCGGGCTTGCCGGGAAATTCGACGCTGACGACGGGTGCTGCCGCCAGTTTTTCGGCGTCCGCAGCAACTTCGGCAACGTCAGCGGGCTTGTCACCGGAGGCTAGCTGCTTGTCCAGCAGTTCATAGGCAACCTTTGCGCCTTCCTTCGCCCGCTCTCCGAGAGCATGGAAGGTTTCGGCGCCCTTGACGCAGACATCGGGTTTTTCGATGCAGATGGCGCTGACATAACGATAGGCTTCCCCTGCGGCCGAAACGGCGCTGGGAAGATCAAATGCCGAAGGCTCCTTGGTCGGATCGTTGCTGCTGCCGAAGTAGGACAGCGCCACGAGCACCAGCGAAAACCAGAATGTTCCTTTGATCAGAAACCACATTGTCAGACACCCTGCCAGATGATCTTTGTTTTCTAAAGCCCCGCCCGGTTTCGGGTCATCGGCCTTTGTCCCGTTTTTCGGGCTTGTGATGAAGCTACACGTGACCGGCGAACAGCCGATTGCAAAAAGCGGCGCAATTTAATTCAAATTGTATCTATTCTCCTCGTATCGGCACGCCCGCCATCAATTCATTCGCATTTTAACAGTCCATGTTAAGCATAATTGCGACAGAGCCCACGCGTTCCCGGGCAAAGCGGCGGCAAGCCTTGCCACAAAGGTTAACACGATGGCGAAAATGAAGCGAAATCCGTCGCTTACCCGTCATTAACCATGATTGGCAAAGCTTGGAATAAATGCCCCGTAATGGGACTGCGGCGCATTTGACGTGCCTTTGGCGTCATTCTTTTTATCCATTCCTTAAGCCGCCGCCTTCTATTGTCGAGGCCGTTGGAACCGCCTTTAAGATTCGGGTTTGGTATTGCGTAATATGAGAGAAAAAGCGGTCGCACTGGTCGACCATGCCGCGGGCAGATGGCTTGCGCGCATGGAAGAGGACGCCGAAAGGCGCGCCGGAACCATTGCACGCCTGCGCCGGCTGATCGCCTTCAGTGCCGTCGGCCTTTTTATTGTACCAGCCCTGTTCAGCCTTGTTTTCAGCCCCGCCATCGCGCTGCCCATCGGCGCGGCCGTGGTGCTGGCGCTTTATCTCGCCGCCGCCGCGCTGCTGATTGCCTTTTCGCGTCCCGCACGCGGCTTCTCCTCGCCTTCGGCGCCTTCCGGCGATGAGGATATGATCGCCGCAGCGCAGGTGCCCGGCCTCGTTCTCACCCTCAATGAAAACGGTCTCGTCGAGCGCGTCTCCGGCCGCGACCGCGACAGTTTCCCTGCTGATCTCACGGCCAGCAAAGGCGAGGTCTTCGCCGAATATGTCTATGTCTCCGATCGTATCGAACTGATGCAGGCCTTCGACCTGCTGCGGCAGGGCGAGGACAAGGCCACAGCCGAGCTTCGGTTCGAAACGGGTGCAAAATCGCGCCAGACGCAATTCATGCACGTCCGCATCGAGATGACCGCAATTCGCGGTGCGACCGGCCGTCTGCGCCGCATCGTCGCCCAGCTTTCCGACGTCACTGAGATGGAGCGCCTGCGCCGCGATGTTGCCCGCAAGACGGCGGAGGCGGAATCGGCCAATGACGCCAAGTCGCGTTTCCTTGCCGCCGTCAGCCATGAGCTGCGCACGCCGCTCAACGCCGTCCTCGGTTTTTCCGATATTCTGGCCGGTGAATATTTCGGCCGGCTGGAGAATGACCGCCAGCGCGAATATGTCGGCCTGATCCGCCAGTCCGGCGCGCATCTCCTGTCCGTCGTCAACACGATGCTGGATATGAGCAAGCTCGAAGCCGGTCGTTACGAATTGCTGATGGAAAGCTTCCCGATTTCGGAGACCATAGCGTCCTGCGAAGCCATGCTCGGCCTGCAGGCGAAGGAAAAAGGCCTGACATTGACCAGCCGCATCCAGCGCGGTATCGGCGAAATCTCGGCCGATCAGCGCGCCATCCGGCAGGTTCTCATCAATCTCGCTGGCAATGCCATCAAATTCACCGATGCGGGTGGTGTGGTGTCGATCGACGCCGCGCGCGAAGGTGGGATGCTGAAGCTGACGGTCAGCGATACCGGCATCGGCATCGCGTCCGACAAGATCGAATTGCTGGGCCAGCCTTTCATGCAGGTTCAGAATGAATATACCCGTCGCTATGAGGGCACTGGTCTGGGATTGTCCCTGGTCAAGGGGCTTGTGGCACTGCATGGCGGCACTTTCGTCATCACCAGCAAGCCCGCCGAGGGAACGGTCGTAACGATCACCTTGCCTGCCGACGGTTCCGGCATGGTAGGTGGCGGTGAAAACGCTGAAACCGAATGCATGGTGGAATTCCCGCCGCGCATCCGCCAACTCGGCGACATGGCCGCGAAGATGAAGAAGGATGGTGACGATGGCCCCGCGAAAGCGAAAATCGCCTAAGAAAACAACGGCCCAGATCGGCGCCGGATTTGTTTCCTTGGTGGTTTCGGCCATCGGGCGCGAAATCCTGCGCCATCCGAAACTGGTCGGCGGCTGTGGTGCCTTTGCGGTCGTCTTCGGTTTTGTCGCCGCCAATGCGCTCTGGTATCAGCCGGGCGTCCACCCGACGCCTTTCCTGCGCACCCGCGATGCGGAAAACCCGAACGGCATTGCCGGTTATCGTCCGACTGAGCCGCTCGGCACGCATGGCAACGTCACGACCTTCCGCATAGAGCGGCCGGCGGAAAACGAGACGGCGCAGCCTCCCGCTACAGCTGAAACCGCGGCACTTCCCGCCGCTGACACCCAGAAGCCGCAGCAGATCGTCGCCGATATTCAGGCCGAGTTGAAAAAACGCGGGCTATATGAAGGCGAGGCGGATGGCCGCATGGGGCCGAAGACCGCCGCCGCAATCATGTTCTTCGAGGAAACGCTGGGCATGGAACAGACCGGCGAGCCGACGACCCGGGTGCTGGCGGCGCTGAAGATCGATGGCGCGACCGTTGCGGCCATTCCAAAAGACCGGCCGTCCGACGCCAACACCGGCGGCGGAGTGGAAATCGACCCGGTCGCGGCCGCCATCCGCAAGGCGGAGAAGCCGCAGGTGAAGGCCGAACCTGCGTCCCTCAACAGCGCGACTGCTGGCGCAAAACCGGTCAGCAGCGCGCTGATCGCCAAGATCCAGCAGGGGCTGATCAATATCGCCTATGCCGACGTGAAGGTGGATGGCGTGGCCGGCCAGCAGACCCGCAACGCCATCCGCGCGTTTGAAAAACACTATCGCCTGCCGGAAACCGGCGAGCCGAGTGAGGCCGTGCTGAAGAAGCTGAAGTCGATCGGCGCGCTTTAGATTTGAGCTTCCGGAGTGTAGACGGCGGACCAAGGGTGCGGGTGGCTTTACCCCCCTCTGCCCTGCCGGGCATCTCCCCCTCAAGGGGGGAGATCGATATGCGGCGAGGTCTCGCATATCTCGACCTTTGCGAATGAAGGGGCGGTAGCGCCGCTTGCTGATCTCCCCCCTTGAGGGGGAGATGCCCGGCAGGGCAGAGGGGGGTGAACCCCAGGCACCCTCKGCCGCGTAAGATCAATATCGAGAGCACGTCCACCGTCTCCACCGAAAGCAAACCCATGCGCCTCAAATCCGAAATGTTCGTCTCAGCCCTCATCCGTCGCGTTTTTGCCGCCGGCGGATTTGCCGCTGTCGAAAAGAAGGGCGCGGAGGCGGCGGGAGCGATCTTCGTGCGCCAGCGGCTGCGCAACGGCCGCGAGAACCTCTATGGACCCGCCCCGCAGAGTTTCGCCGATGACGAAGACATCATGCGCGCCGAGCGCCGTTTCGAAACGCGTCTGGCCGGTGTGGAGGGCGAGGAAAGTACTGCGCTGCTGGAACGGGAAAGGCGCTTCGATAGCGACCTGTGGGTCGTGGAGATCGAGACCGATGAGATCGGCACCCTGCTGACGCTGGTGGACAAGCCGCAGGCCTAGAACTGCCCGGTCAAGGGCCCGCCTCTTCAACCCGTCAAGACGTGGACCTGCCTGCCTAACCCTGCGTTCCGGTTCTCTGCGTGGCCGGTGCGCTGCGGCTCGGCCATTCGCGGCCATGTGTATAGCTTTCGGCCCGACGCCAGCTTTCCAGCCGCTCTTCGCATTCCACGATGTCGAGGCCGTCGAGCAGCGCTTCCGCACGGCTCATATCGCCGGCGGCGGCGGAAAGATGCGGATAGAAGCATTGCAGCACGAAGGCCGCTTCGGAAAATTCCATTCCGAGACCTGTCAGCGTCGTCGCCAGCTGCGCGCCTGATATATCGAGCATGATACGCTCCGACAGCCAGTAGCTGGAGGAGAGCGAATCCGCCAGCGCCACCGCAAATTGCCGGGCATTGCGTTCACGCGCGAAACGCACGAGCAGCGCTTCCTGCACCTCGCTCAGGCGGCGAAGACCGAGAATGTCGCTTTCCGGGCGGTTGAGGTGATGTGCCATCTGCTTGATCCGCTGGCGCATTTCTTCTTCGAATGCGGAAGCGGCGGCGATGTTGTCTCTCCTTTCTTCCCCCTTCGGCTCTTCAGGGCTTGCCGCCGTCTGCGGCTCGGCGATGTTTGCCTCTTCACCCGGCCGTTTCAGATCTTCCGCATGGCGCAGCCCGACAAGCGCATCGATGACGGTGGGGGAGAGGTCGTCGCGCCGGACGATGGCGCGCGCATGGGCCGCCCCTTGCGTGCGGGCAATGGTTATCAGCGTGTCGTCATCGAGGCATTTCGAGGAAATGAGGAAGGGTGCCGCAAGCGAAATCGGCTGGCAGGCAATGAAGAAGGCAACCGCCGAAGGCACGCTCGGATGCTGCGAGAGCGCGGCGATTGCCTCCCGCTTGGCTTCTTCGGTGGAGGCGTTGAAAAGCGGCATGAAAAGTTCGGCGAATTGCCGAAGGTCCGTTTTTGACGGATGGGAAACAGTTTCGAAATTCGTCACCGTGGCCATAAGCACCACATCTTTCTTCCTAATGGCTCTTGGCCTCTCAAGTTCTCGAAACCGGTCGGTCAACGCACTACCCAACAAACGCAAACACAATATCGGTTCAAATTAGAGCAAATCCGTTGACGTCCTGTTAACTATGGGGGGTGGCAAGAGGGAATCTGCCTCTTTCAACAAGGAAATTTTAAAACCTTGATGACGCCGGAAATCCGATGGAACTTTGCTGCATCGCCTTAGTTTTCAACGGGTGCGGCTCACAGAGAAAGAAATGAGGGTCCGGCAATTAGGGTTAACGGATCATTAACCTCTGTCTGTTTGTAATTTCATGGGCAGTATTAGGATTCCATGTTATTCTGATCTACGGAATAAATACAAAAATGGCATGTGAAGCCTGAATCTGCGCACGATCGTCTTATAAGAATCGCTTTGGATTTTTGGATCGTGCGAAAACCAGTCTGTGGACTGGCCAATGCGCAATGTGATGGTGATGAAATTCCCGACGCAAGACGAGGCTTGCGCGGTTCCCATGGGCAACATTGACTCCCGAAGAGGAGAGAAGCATGGCAGAGATTATTCCAATTGGCGACGCCCGACGAAGCCCGCGCCCCGCTGGCCTGTCTGGAACGGTAATAGTCGGCCCCGCGAAGGTCGTGCTGTTTACCGGCGTTCGTTATGAAAAACGCGATGCGGAGCCAACGGGCAAAGTCGCGCGCAAGGGCAAATCCGCAACGGAAACCGCCCTGAAGTCCTGATTATCGCGACGGACCGACGTTATTTCCACGGCGTCGGCTGGCATTTCGCCTCGTTCAGGAACCGCTCCGCTTCTTCGCCGAAACTCGGCTGCGGCACCATGGTTCGCAACACCACATACCCTTCCGTCTGATCCGATTCCGCCAGAATGGCCTGCGAGAGCGCGGGCGGCTGTGCCTTGCGGATGGCGGCGATCTGCACCGCATCGGCCACCAGAATATCCATCTCGCCGCCGGCGGAGGTGCGGTCGTTCATGCTGAATACTTCGTTCGAGGCCTTGTCGTAAACCGCGACCGACCAGAAGGGCACGGCGCCGATGGCGGTGAGCCTGACCGGCTGTTCCTCGATGTTGAAGGTGCAGACGGCCACCCGCATGAAGGGATCGCCGCTACCGAGGGTCTTTTTCTCCGCCGTCTCCTCGAGCAGATGAAACACATGCGGTTTTCCTTCCGCCAGCGCGCGCGTATAGGCGTCGCGATTGCTGAAATGCGGTATCGCCAGAATGACGATGACATGCAGCACAGCGGCGGCAACGAGGCCGGTGACGATGGCGAGCAGGATCCTAAGCATTGCCACACCCCCGCTTGCGGATTTGCGGCATGGAAATATCGATCAGGCCGGAACTGCCGGCAACCGGCGTATCGAGCAGCGTCATGACCAGCTTGAAGGTCTGGCCCTGCGGCACTGCCAGCCAGTTATAGGTCTGGGCATCGGGGGCGATGGTGATGTCTATGCCGCCATCGGCACTGCGCAGCAGCGTGCGGGAATTGAGCGCGAAGGGCCGCCCGGCATCTTCGGCCAGCACATTGCCCTGCTGGTCGGCGGTATAAAGCGTCCAGAACCGCGCCGGCGGCACGGCGCCCGCCAGACGGTAGCGGCATTCACCGCTCAGGCGCTGGCCGTCGCTGTCGACGGAGGCGGTGAAGGACAGTCCTTCGGCCGTGCCGTAAAGCAGCTTGCCGGCATCGGCACGGTGCGATTTGGCGTAAGGGTCGGCCTCGATCGTCTGCGCCTCGGGAAAGGCATCCCAGGAGCCGATGCGGATCGATCCAAAGCCGGATGTCGCTTCAAGCGCTGCCATCGTCGCGGCAATACCGCCGCCAAAGGCGATCAGAAGGGCGATGCCGACAAGGAATGGAACTCGGAACACGCTGTTTTCCCGTTTTTGAACAGGTCGAGGACTATCACTGATTCCCCGTTTGGAAAATGGCGTGGCTTGTTTAGTCCTCGTGAAAGTGACGGGAGCGCGAAGTTCCCGCCCTTATGCCCCCCCTCATGCACCCATGACCAGCTTGAACGCGATCGCCCACATGGTGACGGCGATGATGCCTTCGAGAATGCGCCAGGCAGACGGTTTTTCGAAGATCGGCCGAAGCCAGCGCGCGCCATAACCCAGCGAAAAGAAGAACAGCAGCGAGCCGGTGGCAGCACCCGCCGCAAAGGTTTTCTCGAAACCGGGAAACTGCGTGGAAATCGTGCCGAGCAGTACGACGGTATCGAGATAGACATGCGGATTGAGAAAGGTCAGCGCCAGGCAAATGGCAAGCGTCTGCCACAGGCTCGCCTCCCGCCGCTCGGCCACCGAAAGCACCTCGGATGAACGCAGCGCTGAATGCAGGCTTTTGGCGCCATACCAGATGAGGAACGCGGCCCCCGCATAACGCATGATCGGATCGAGCGCGGGCATGATGGCGCTGATCCGCTGAAAACCGAACACGCCGACGGTGATCAGCAGCGCATCCGATATCGCGCAGGTGGCGCAGACGGCAAACACATGCGAACGCGCCAGTCCCTGTTTCAGCACAAAGGCATTCTGTGCGCCGATGGCGACGATGAGGCTGAGGCCCATCGTCAGGCCGGTGAAGAAGATCTGGATGTCCATGCGCGTCGAAGCCTCTTGTCTTTGTCCATGCGAAATGGCGCAAGCCTTCGCTTGCGGACCGAGTACTTGGATATTTGGGTGGGATGGTTTAATCCAGTTAAATAAACTCCGTCCAGATAAGTTGAGCTAATGTCTTGCCATGTCATTTCGGATACTGCTTTTCTGAGGCGCTGCCTCCCCTCAACCCTCATTCCTGTGCTCGTCACAGGAATCCAGCCAGCCCAAGTCCTTGGGCTGAAAAGACTCTTCCGCCGCGCAGACGCGCGTCGACTGGATTCCTGTGACAAGCACAGGAATGAGGAGAGGAGAGCTCCTCACCAATGGTCTGTAGCGGCGCACCAGTCGCATCAATTCCAACTTCCTCATCCGGTGCCCTAATGCTCGACTATCCTTCTATGCGCGCCGTGGCGCTCGTTGCCCGGACCGGCAGTTTCGAAAAGGCGGCGCAGGTGTTGTGTGTCACGCCATCAGCCGTTTCGCAGCGCATCAAGCAGCTGGAGGAACGGCTGGGCGTGGTGCTGATCGTGCGCGGCAATCCCTGCGTCGCCACGGAAAAGGGCGAGTGGCTCTGCCGCCATATGGATCACGTCGGTATGCTGGAAAACGAACTCTTCCGCCAGCTGCCGGCATTGGCAGAAGCGGGATCGGGGCAGGAGCGCGTGACGCTCAACATCGCCACCAATGCCGACAGCCTCGGCACATGGTTTCTGGATGCGGTGTCGAAATTCACCGGCAGTAACGATTATCTCGTCAATATCGCGGTGGATGATCAGGATCATACGGTGGAATGGCTGCGCGGGGGCAGGGTGCTTGCCGCCGTGACCGCCCATGACAAACCCGTGCAGGGCTGCCGGGTAACGCCGCTCGGCGTGCTGCGTTACCACGCGACCGCGAGCCCGGATTTCATGGCTCGCCATTTTGCCGGGGGTGTGACACCCGCCGCCCTTGCCCGCGCGCCGGGGCTGACCTTCAACCAGAAGGACCGGTTGCAGGCGAGCTGGATCAGGACGGCGCTGGGGGAGGAGGTTTCCTATCCCACCCACTGGCTGCCTTCGACGGATGGTTTCGTGAAGGCGAGCCTTGCCGGCATGGGGTGGGGGCTCAATCCGGTGCAGCTGGTGGGTGAGCATTTGAGGGAAGGGCGGCTGGTTGAGCTGATATCGGGCACGCCGCTGGATATTCCGCTTTATTGGCAGGTGAACCGGCTTGCGGCGGAGCGGTTGGCCGGGTTGACGGCCAATGTGGTTGGGACGGCGAAGGCGGTGTTGATGCGGTGAGGCGTTTCGCGCCGGTTTGCGGTTTTGCGATTTGGATAGACGGAAGCTGTAGAGCGAGTGGCTAACCCCCCTCTGTCCTGCCGGACATCTCCCCCTCAAGGGGGGAGATTAGCAAGCAGCGCTACCGCCACTTCATTCGCAAAGGTTGAGGTATGCGAGACGTCGCCGCATATCGATCTCCCCCCTTGAGGGGGAGATGCCCGGCAGGGCAGAGGGGGGGTAAACCCCACGCACTGCCGGTAACCTCTCAACGCGATGTGTTATCACCGCCGCATGGCGTCGAAGCCCTCATGCGAGGAAGCATCCGCCACCTTCTGCGTCGTCACACTCAACGCCGTGGCCTCCTTCATCTTCCGCCCGATCGAGCGGATCACCCGCGTCGCCTCTGCCGAAAGCGAGCGCGGGCGGGTCAGTGCCGGCATCGCGGGTGTGTTGGCGGAGGCGGATGCGACTTCTGCCGAGGGCTGCGGGCGGTCACCCGTCGGCAGCGGGTTCTGGATGCCGGGGATCGGCCGCAGCTCCATACCCTGGTGGGCATAATCCATCAGCCGCTTGTAGGTCATGGCCGGAAGCGCACCGCCGGTCATGTTGTTCATCGGCGTGAACTCGTCATTGCCGAACCAGACGGCGGTCGTGTAATTGCCGGTGAAACCCACATACCAGGCGTCGCGATAGGCCTGCGAAGTACCGGTCTTGCCGCCGGAGACGATGCCGTTATCCAGCGCGCCGCGCCGCGCCGTGCCCATGACCGGGATGGTCACCAGCATCTGGTTCATCTTGGAGTTGGCTTCTTCGGAAAGCACCCGTTTGGCCGGCGGCTCGTCATGGCTGAAATCGTAGAGAACCTTGCCCTCGTAATCCAGCACCTGCTCGATGCCGTGGCGGCGCGACTGCATGCCGTCGGCCGGGAACACGGCATAGGCGGTGGCCTGATCGAGAACCGTCACCTCGGAGGTGCCGAGCGGAATGGTCTTGTCACTGCGAAGCGGCGTCGCCACGCCCATCGCCTTGGCGGTGTCGACGATGACCTGCGTGCCGAGCACATCCTTGGCGAGCCGCACCGGCACGGTATTGTAGGATTTGGCGAGCGCTACCTGCAGCGTCACCTTGCCGGCATAGGAACGGCCGTAATTCTGCGGCGACCAGCCGCGCCAGGTCACCGGTGCATCCGATATCAGCGTGTCCGGCTTCATGCCCTTTTCCATGGCGGCCGAGTAGGTATAGACCTTGAAGGAGGAACCGGGCTGGCGCAGCGCCGCCGTGGCGCGGTTGAACTGGCTTTCGCCATAGTCACGGCCGCCGACCATGGCGCGCACGCCGCCGCCATTCTCGATCATCACCATCGCGCCCTGCTTGACGCGGTAACCCTCGCCATATTCGCGCAGCTCCATTTCCATCGCCTGTTCGGCCGCCTGCTGCAGGCCGGTATCGATGGTGGTGCGCACAATGACGGTGTGATCCCTGAACTTGCCTTCGGCGGCCAGCCGCTGCACCTCGTCGAAGGCCCAGTCGAGGAAATAATCCGGCGCTTTCACGTCGGCGCGGTCGATGACGGTCGCCGGGTTGCGCCTGGCGCCGATCACCTGGCCCTCGGTCATCAGCCCGCTCTGCACCAGGTTGGAAAGCACGGTATTGGCGCGGGCACGGGCCGCCGGCAGGTTGACATGCGGCGCATATTTGGCCGGCGCCTTGAACAGACCGGCCAGAATGGCGGATTCCGAAAGCGTCACGTCGGTCAGGTTCTTGCCGAAGTAAAACTGCGCTGCTGCCGCTGCGCCAAAGGTGCCGCCGCCCATATAGGCGCGGTCGAGATAAAGGCTGAGGATTTCCTTCTTCGACATGTTGCTCTCAAGCCAGAGCGCGAGGAAGGCTTCCTTGATCTTGCGCTCCAGCGAGCGCTCATTGGTGAGAAACAGGTTCTTGGCGAGCTGCTGCGTCAGCGTCGAGCCGCCCTGCACCACACCGCCGGCGCGGGCATTTTCGCTCATGGCGCGGGCAAGGCCGATGAAATCGATGCCGAAATGGTCGAAGAAACGCCGGTCTTCGGTCGCCAGCACTGCCTTGATGAAATGGTCAGGCATCTGGTCGATCGGCACGCTGTCTTCATGAATGATGCCGCGATGGCCGATGGTGTTGCCGTAACGGTCGAGGAAGGTGACGGCGAAATCGCCGCGATAACGCCAGTCCTTCTTGGTCTCTTCGAAAGCGGGCATGGCGAGCGCGAGAAGCACGACGGCACCTGCCGTCCCGAAGGTCAACGCGTCGCAGGTCAGGTTGACGACCAGCTTCTTCCAGCCGCGCACATGCAATTTGCGTGAGGCGATGGTGACGTCTTCCCAGAAATCCACCAGCCGCGCCGCAGCCGTCCACAGGCCGCTATCGATGAAGCTATCGATCCGGAGCAGGATGTGCCGTTTCTTACGGCCTTTATTATCGTCTTTTTCTTCCTGCACCTGGCGATGTTTTCCTGTTCAACGCAACGCGGCCCGTCGGTATTTCTGCGTTTCAACCCATTCCCGACGCAAAACCATGGCATGCTTGTGTCGGAATTGCTTGACGCGGCGGCTTCTTGCGGGCCAATGACCCTTTGCCGTCCGCCAATCTTCATAAAATATCGTACAAACCAGCCCTTGGCGATACGATATAAAGGATTAGGGACCGGTTAAACACTCCCGTCCAAGAGATCAAAATGAAACGGAAATGTTAACGATGAATGACGCGCCGTTCTGGAAAACCAAATCACTCACGGAGATGACCGGCGAGGAATGGGAAAGCCTGTGCGACGGCTGCGGCCTGTGCTGTCTCAACAAGCTGGAAGACTGGGACACCGGCGAAGTGGTGTTCACCTCGGTACGCTGTGTGCTGCTTGACGGTGAAAGCTGTCGATGCTCCGACTATGAAAACCGCCGCGCCACCGTGCCGGATTGTATCCAGCTTGACCTGAAGAAGGTGCATGAGATCGGCTGGCTGCCGCCCACCTGCGCCTATGCGCTGGTGCGTGATGGCAAGGATCTGTACTGGTGGCACTATCTCGTCTCCGGCGATACCGAGACGGTGCATCAGGCTGGCATTTCCGCGCGTGGGCGTACCGTCAGCGAGGCCAATGTGGATGTTGACGACTTCGAGGATTATGTGGTCGACTGGCCCCTGACAGTGGGTGAGAAGGCGGGCGAAAAGCAGCGGATCTGACGGAAGACGTCAATTCTTGTTTTGGTCCTATTCCTGCCCCATCAGTCTCTTAAGGCATGTCATCCGAAAACGTGTCACTGTTTCGGGATCGACTTGTCTGAAATCAAGGACAGCTTCCGGCCATTCCGGCAAATGATCCGCAAAAGCGGACGAGGGACATCAAAACGCATGCGCTACCGGCTGCCCGCCATCGTTCTTTCGTGCCTTGCCCTTCCGGGCCTCCTGCCGTTTTCCGTTTTTGCCCAGCAGCAACCGCAGGCCTTTGAATGCACGCTGGTCACGTCAATCGAAACAGGCGCCATCATCAACCAGCAGGGCGCCTGCGACCAGCGCGTGGCCCCGGCCTCCACCTTCAAGGTGCCGCTGGCGCTGATCGGTTACGATGCCGGCATCCTTCAGGATGAGAAGTCGCCCGCCTGGGACTGGAAACCCGGCACGGAAGCCCGTGCCTCGGATCGCAAGACGGTTGATCCCACCATATGGGAGCAGGATTCGGTGCTGTGGTATTCGCGAGAAGTCACCCGCCGCCTCGGCCCGGAAAAATTCGCCGCCTATGTGAAGCGCCTCGGTTACGGCAATGCGGATGTGTCCGGCGAACCGGGCAAGAATAACGGCCTCACCCATTCCTGGCTTGGCGCGTCACTTACGATTTCGCCGGTGGAGCAGGTGGGTTTCCTTCGCCGTCTTCTCGGCGGCAATCTGCCTTTCTCCCGCGATGCGCAGGCCAAGACGCGGGCCATCGTGCCGGTCTTCGATGCGCCGGAAAGCTGGGCCGTACACGGCAAGACCGGCACTGGCTACATGCGCGACGAAAAGGGCAATCCGGACCGCAACCGCCCCTTCGGCTGGTTCGTCGGCTGGGCGGAGCGGGAAGGCCAGCACATCGTCTTCGCAAGGCTGCGCGTTTCCGACAAACCGTCGAATGAACCGCTCGGGCCCGCCGTACGCGATGCCTTTTTGCGCGATATTCCGCGGCTGGCGGTGCACCGGTAAAAACGACGCGGCCGAAATGCCCTGAAAAAAGGACATCAGGAAATGTCGAACGCCTCCCGCGATGTCATCGGGATCTATACCGAACACGGCGCTGATTTCGACAAGGAGCGCGGCCGGTCCCTTGCCGAAAAACCATGGCTGGACAGATTCACCTCGCTTTTGCCCGGCGGCGGTTCCATTCTCGATATCGGCTGCGGTTCCGGCGAACCGATTGCCGGCTATTTCATCACCAATGGCTATGACGTCACGGGTATTGACGCGTCCCTGCCGCTGATCGAACTTTGCCGCAGCCGGTTTCCGGAAAATCTCTGGGCGGTTGCCGATATGCGCGAGTTGGCTCTCGGTCGCCGTTTCGACGGCTTGATCGCCTGGCACAGTTTTTTCCACCTGAAGCCCGAACAACAACGCCTGATGTTCGGCATTTTCCGCCAGCACGCCAATGACGGTGCGGCCCTGATGTTCACGGCCGGGCCGGAGCAGGGCGAAGCGATAGGCACGTTCCATGGCAAGCCGCTTTATCATGCCAGCCTTGCACGCGAAGATTATGAGAGCCTGCTCGCCGCAAATGGGTTCCGGCTTCTCGATCACACGGTCAATGACCCGCAATGTGGTGGGGCAACGGTTTATCTCGCCAGACGCGTGGCGGCCTGAGAGGCGAACGCGCGGTTACCGGACAACAAAGGTAAACGACGGAAATCCCTGCTTTTATGGCTGGTGCCAGTGCTCACGATTGTGTGTTCAACAAAAAGCTTGCCCCTACCTTGACCTTCCCATCATGGGAAGCCCTACATAGGGTCTCGAAAGGGGATTTCCCATGAACGAGACAGTCAGACACGCCCATTCGAACCAACCGGTTTCCATTCCCGTGGAAGGCATGACCTGCGCGTCATGTGTGCGGCGCGTGGAAACGGCCGCGGCCAAGGTGCCGGGCGTTGCATCAAGCTCGGTGAACTTCGCCACGAAGAAGCTCACCGTCGAGCCCGCCGAGGGCTTTTCGGCCAGAACGCTTGGTGCCGCCATCAAGAAGGTCGGTTACGATATCGCACCGGACCGGCATGAATTTGCCGTCGAAGGCCTGCACGGCGATGCGGATGCCGGACGGTTGAAAACCATTCTGGACGCCATCGCCACTACCGTCGACGTGAAGGTGGACGCTGCTGCCGGGAAGGTGGCGGTGGAAACCATCGGCGGCCGCCGTGAGCGGGATGCGCTGGTGGAAACGGCGAAGCTCGCCGGCTTTGTGCTGACGACACGCAAGCCGCATGACCATTCCGCCCATCAAGACCACAGCCAGCACCACGGACATCATCAGGGCCACGCCCAGATGGCGGCCGGTGAAAGTGGTGGCCATGACCATATGCAACATGCCGGTGAGGAGGGCGCGCTGAAACGCGACCTGACGATTGCCGCCATCCTGACCGCACCGCTTTTCGTGCTGGAAATGGGCGGCCATCTCTATGAGCCGATGCATCACTGGCTGATGGGCATCATCGAGACGCAGAACCTCTATTACATCTATTTCGTGCTGGCGACGGCGGTGATTTTCGGGCCGGGCCTGCGCTTTCTCAAGACCGGCTTTCCGGCGCTTTTGCGCGGCGCGCCGGAAATGAACTCGCTGGTGGCGCTGGGTGTCACGGCGGCCTATCTCTATTCGGTTGTTGCAACCTTCGCGCCCGATCTGCTGCCGGCAGAGGCGCAGTTCGTCTATTATGAGGCGGCCACCGTTATCGTGACGCTGATCCTCACCGGACGGCTTCTCGAAGCCCGCGCCAGCGGCCGTACGGGAGACGCCATCCGCAAGCTGATGAGCCTGCAGGCAAAGACCGCCCGGGTGGAGCGCGACGGTGCGACCATCGATATTTCCCCTGACGATCTGGTGACGGGCGATATCGTCGTCATCCGTCCCGGCGAAAGGCTGGCGGTGGATGGCGAAGTCGTCGAAGGCTCGTCCTATGTCGATGAGTCCATGATTTCCGGCGAACCCGTGCCGGTGGAAAAGACGGTCGGCGCAGCGGTCGTCGGCGGCACCATCAACAAGACCGGTGCCTTCAAGTTCAGGGCAACCAAGGTCGGCGCGGATACCATGCTGTCGCAGATCATCCGCATGGTGGAGGAGGCGCAAGGCTCCAAGCTGCCGATCCAGCTGCTGGTCGACCGTGTCACTGCGCTGTTCGTGCCCGTTGTCATTGCGATTGCGGTGCTGACCTTCATCGTCTGGGCGATATTCGGGCCTGAGCCTGCCTATACATTCGCGCTGGTCAATGCGGTCGCGGTGCTCATCATAGCCTGCCCCTGCGCCATGGGTCTCGCTACGCCGACCTCGATCATGGTCGGCACCGGCCGGGCGGCGGAGCTGGGCGTGCTGTTTCGCAAGGGGCAGGCATTGCAGGAACTGCGCTCGGCTGAGATCGTCGTGGTCGACAAGACCGGCACTGTGACCAAGGGCCGCCCGGAACTGACCGATCTGGTGGTTGCGGAAGGGTTTGCCGATAACGAAGTGCTGGCGCTGGTCGCCGCTGTCGAGGGCCGCTCGGAACATCCGATTGCCGAAGCCATCGTCCGGGCTGCGGAAGAAAAGAAGGTGGCGACCCCTGCAGGACTCGAACCTGCGACCGTCGAGAACTTCGAAAGCGTGACGGGTTACGGCATCGCGGCCACCGTCAATGGCCGCAGGGTCGAAGTCGGCGCGGATCGTTACATGGCCAAACTCGGCCATTCCGTGGAGATTTTCGCTGAAGCCGCCGCAAGGCTGGGTGACGAGGGCAAGACGCCGCTTTATGCCGCCATCGACGGCAGGCTGGCGGCTGCGATTGCCGTCGCCGATCCGCTGAAACCCTCGAGTGTCACTGCGATCAAAGCGTTGCAGGCGATGGGCATCGAAGTGGCGATGGTGACCGGCGATAATGAACGCACGGCCAACGCGATCGCCCGGCAGGTCGGCATCTCCCGCGTCGTGGCGGAAGTGCTGCCCGAAGGCAAGGTGAAGGCGATCCACGAGATGCGCACCGGCGGCAAGGTGCTGGCCTTCGTGGGTGACGGCATCAATGACGCGCCGGCGCTCGCCGAGGCCGATATCGGCATCGCCGTCGGCACCGGCACGGATGTCGCCATCGAAAGCGCCGATGTGGTGCTGGTTGGCGGTGATCTTCTCGGCGCAGTCAACGCCATAGAGATGAGCCGGGCGACCATGCGCAACATCAAGGAGAACCTGTTCTGGGCTTTCGGTTACAACGTGGCGCTGATACCGGTTGCGGCGGGCGTGCTTTATCCCGCCTTCGGCATCACGCTGTCGCCGATGATCGGCGCGGGCGCCATGGCGCTGTCCAGCGTCTTTGTTCTCGCCAATGCGCTGCGGTTGAAACGGGCGAAGGTTGCGCACAGGGAGGTGACATCGTGAATATCGGCCAGGCATCGGAAGCATCGGGCGTTTCCGCCAAGATGATCCGTTATTACGAGCAGATCGGCCTCATCACCCCCGCCGCACGCACCGGCAATAATTACCGGGTCTATGGCGAGCAGGACGTGCATAATCTGCGCTTCATCAAGCGGGCGCGCACGCTCGGTTTTTCGCTCGAAGAAACCGAGACGCTGCTAAAACTCTGGCAGGACAAGAGCCGCGAGAGTTCGGCGGTGAAGGAAATCGCGCTCGTCCACATCGCCGATCTCGAGCAGAAGATCGCCGAGATGAAGAGCATGGTGAAGACGCTCTCCCATCTCGCCCATTGCTGCGGCGGCGATAACCGGCCCGATTGCCCCATCCTCGATGATCTCGCGGGCGCCGACAAGACAGATGACAAGCCCGCCAGAACTCACTGAACTGCAATATCAGCCGGCGCAAAGTGCCGGTCAAAAGGAGAGAACCATGAGTGCAACCACCTTCCTCATCCCTGATATGACCTGCGGCCATTGCGAAAAGACCCTTCGCGGCGCACTTGCGGATGTGCTTCCTGGTGCGTCAGTGGCCATCGACCTCGATGCCCACAAGCTGACCGTGACCGGTGACGCCGCAACCGCGGAAGCGGCGATCCGCGATGCCGGTTATTCGCCGGAACGGGCGGGTTGATAGACGACTTCCATTTGCGCAGGTCCAAAAATGTGCTACATATGTTGCACAAAATGGAGCGCAGACGGATGACCGTAACCACGAGGATAAGACGTCAGGGTGGTGCGGCGGTGATGACCATCCCGCCCGCTCTTTTGAAGATGCTGGGGCTGGAAATCGGTGAGCAACTGACGCTCGAGGTCGATAACGGCGCGCTGGTCGCCAGCCCGGTTCGGCAGGAAAAGAAGCACTTCACGCTTGCCGAACTGCTGGAGGGTGCGGATGAAGTCGCCGCCCTCAATGCCAGTGCGCGGGAGTGGGACGAAGCGCCGCCAATAGGCAAAGAAGTCCTTTGATGGTCCGCAGCCAGGTTCCGAAACGTGGCGACGTTTATCTGGTCGATCTCAACCCTGTCATCGGCAGCGAAATCAGGGACGAACATCGCTGTGTCGTCATCACGCCCAGAGAGATAAACGCGGTCGGACTGTGTCTCGTCGTGCCCGTGACCACCGGCGGCATGTTTACGCGCAAGGCAGGGCTTGCCGTGAATATATCCGGCCACAAGACAACGGGCGTCGCTTTGTGCAATCAGGTGAGAAGCATGGATATCGTCGCCCGGGTTTCCCAGAAGAAAGCGAAATATATCGAAACCCTCGATGATGCGACGATCGATGAAATCGCCGGGCGCGTCATCAGCATGATCGATCCAGCTTGAGAAATGCGCATTGGAAAAAATGGCAAAATATGCTACTGGGTAGCATCACTTGCCACGCAAATTGAGTGCCCCAATGTCCGTCAAGGCGTCAGTCTCCATTTCCGATCAACAGGACAGCTTCGCCCGCAGGCTGGTGGAGGAGGGGCGTTATGCCAGTCTCAGTGCGGTTATGCAGCGGGGATTGGAATTGCTTCGGCAGGAAACAGAGTTGAAGGACGCCGAGCTTGCCGCGCTTCGCGACCTGTTGACAGATCGTGCGCAGGGCGATTTTGTCTCCGTCGGGGACGGCAAGGACAGAACCGCAGCGGTGATTGCAGCCAGGAAGGCCGGCTATGGCCTTTAAGGTCCTGCGTTCGGCGCAGACGGATCAGGATCTCGGCCTCATTCTCGACCATCTCGTTCAATCCTATCGCGACCTTGGCGACGCCCTACCGGAGGCTTTCGAGCGGGCAGTCCTGCGCATCGGCGCTATCGAGGCGGATATGCAAACCCTTGGCAAAGCGCCGCTTCAGGGGACATTGATGCCCGAATTGTTGCCCGGCCTTCGTCGGGTCACAAAAAATCAGGCGATCTTTTATTTCGATGTTGTTGAAGGCGAGAAAACGTTGCGCATTCTCGCCGTCTTCTTCGGTGGTCAGGATCATCAACGGCATATGCTGAAGCGCCTCGTATCCGGCCAGCCAAGCGGCTAAACCTCGTCGAAAGCCCCGCCCTCGCGCGAAGGGTTGCGGTTGATCACCCGCTCCTCGGCATCATCGGGCAGGGCCTCGTCGCTTTCCTGATAAGGGTCGTCCTCGGTTTCGGCCTCTTCTTCCTCGATTTCCTGTTCGATCGATTGCGGAATTTCTCCCTTGGCGGGAAGGGCGTCGACGTCGAGATCGAGCAAATTCTCGTCCATGGCGTCTTCCGTGTGGGGCATGATCTTGTTGCGGTCCATGACGGTATCCTTTCTGTCGGTTCTTCAGCAAACGGCCGGGCGCGCGCAGGGTTCCTGCCGCCCGCCAATTCCTTCAAACCAATTACGCGAAAAAGCCGTCTTGACCTCAATGGTGCTTGAGGTTCTAGTTTGCCCGCCGTATCGCAAAAATGGAAAGGATACGGCTTTGTCGAGTATGGAAATGGTGGAGAAAAACGGCTGGGGCGAATTGCTGAGCGGGGCTAACCTCTCGCTTCTGACCGTCATCTCCTCCGGTATCGGTCTGCACGCCTTTAATCAGTTCGCTGTCGTCACGGCCTTGCCCGTCGCCGTCAACGAAATCGGCGGCGCAGGTTTTTATAGCTGGGCCTATAGTCTCTATTTCGTAGGCTCCGTGGCGGGCGGCGTTACCGCGGTGCTGTTTCGCGAACGCTTTGGCGCCCGCGGCGTCCTGCTTCTGTGCTGCCTCATCTTTTCCTTCGGCTCGGTTCTTTCGGCAATCGCCGGCGATTTTTTGTGGGTGGTTATCGGCCGGGCGTTGCAGGGGGTGGCGGACGGGCTGATTGTGGCGGTGTGCTACAGCCTCATTCCCGCCGGGTTCCGCTCCGGCCTGTTGCCGAAGGTCTTTGCCATCGAGGCGGCGATCTGGGCGGTGGCCTCCTTCATCGGCCCGCTGACCGGCGGTTTCGCCACCCAGCACATCTCCTGGCGCGCCACCTTCCTGCTCTCGGCACCGCTGATCATTGTGCTCATGGTCTATACGGTGGTTGCCGTCTCCGCCGAGCGGCCGGTGGCCGCCACGCGCAAGCCGCTGGTGCCGCTGCTGCTCTGCCTTGGCGGCGCTCTGGCCTTTTCCGCGCCTTCTGCCTTTGAGGATGCGAGCCTGCGGGCAATCTCTCTGCTGGCGGGCGCGGCATTGTTGTGGGCCTCCCTGCGGGCGGGCATCCAGCCTTCCTCCGGCCTGTTCCCCAGGGATTCGTTCCGGCTGAAAACGGTGCTCGGTAGTGGCTTCTGGGTGCTGTTCCTGATGTCCTATGCCCATGCACTGGGCAGCGTCTATCTCGCTTATGTCGCCATCAATCTCTGGCAGCATGAACCGACCTTTGCTGGTTTCATCGTTGTCACCATGCCGCTCGCCTGGAGCTTCATGGCGATGCTGATCGGCAGTCTGCGCTCAAACCGCCTGCGGGAAATCTGCCTGCATTACGGCCCTTACCAGATGGTGCCGGGCTGTGTGCTGCTGGGGCTCGGGCTTGCGACGGGCAATTGGGGAGAAATGTTGCTTGGACAAATCCTGATAGGATCTGCCTTCGGCATGTCCTGGGCCGGTATCAGCCAGGCGGCCATGGAGGCGGCGCCGGAAGAGGAACGCAAGATGACAGGCGCATTGCTGCCCACGGTCGCAACGCTGGGTTCTGCGGCCGGTGCGGGTGCCAGCGGCACCGTCGCCGCCGCGACCGATCTCGTCGTGCAGATCGATCGTGCTGATGTGACGACGCCGATGCTTTATCTTTATGGGCTGGGTGTGGTTGTGTCGCTGCTGGCGATCATGACGGCGAGGGGCTTGCGGAGCGCGCGCCGGTAGAGCATTTCCAGGAAAAGTGTAACCCGGTTTTCCGTCCGGAAATGCGACAAAAACAAACGAACGGCCGTTCACCCACGCCGTCAGGACTGGGTGGTGGCTATGGTGATCGCCGCCAGATATACGACGAAGGCCATGATCGCGACCGCACCGATAATGATGATGATGCCCTTGCCGGCGCGTTTCTTCTCCGCCTTGTTTTCATTGGCTTCGGTCGGAAACAGGATCGGATCGCTGGTATCGCGGATTTTGGTCATGCCGTTTCTCCTTATCCGTGGATTGGGCGGTTTCGCCTATCAACCGCCCAGTCCACCAAAAGGTTCCTCACGGTTTTAGCGCCCAGCTGGTGGCGTGCACCACTGCACCGGGGTCGGCGCGAAGCAGCGCCGAGCGCACCGGTTCGAAACCTTCGATGCGCTTGGTGCCGACATAACGGCCGCGATTGGCAAAGACCTCGATGGAGCCGTAATCCAGGAAAATGCGGATGCGGGACGCCCGCGCTCCCTTGGCGATGTAGTGCGGTGAAGCACCGTCGCGTCCATCCTCGTGGCGGATCCACAGGCCCGTCTCGTCGGAGACGAGACCGAGCGTGACTGTCGGATGATCGAGCGAGAGCTCGAAGGCCGCGCCTGACGAGGCAAGCTCGATCAATATTTCCACCGCACCGTTAATGAAGGTGACGCGTTCGCCGGCAGCCAGTCGCGTGCGGTCGAGAATATGGCTGCGCAGGCTTTCCGCCGCGCCGATAGGTGGGGTCAGAAGCTCGCCGTTGGCATAGTGAATTCGGCGCGGCAGGGTCATGGAGGTGGGAAAATCGATTTCCGGATTGGCATCCGCCCAGTTTGCCAGCCAGCCGATGCCGATGATGCTGTCGCCATCGAGAAAGGCCTGAAAGGCGTAATTATCCGTGCCGAAATCCAGCTCCTGACCAAATTCCTTGGTGAAGACCTTGCCGTCAAACCAGCCGACATCGGCCATGGTCAGGTTCTTACGGCCGGTCTCCGGGTCTTCGGAATGCATCAGCCCGTAGATCAGCACCCACCGTGTCGAACGGGCATTGGCAGGGCCATCGAGCGGCAGCAGGCAGGGGCATTCAATCGCCGTGGTCTTGTAACGCGTCTCCACCCACAGCTTGCCGACATAGGTCCAGCCGGAGGCGGCCGTGGGGTCCAGCGTCTCGTAAAGCAGGATTACGCCGCCGCCATCGCTCTGGCTGCCGAGCAGCATTTTCCACAAACCGTCTGGGCCGCGAAACACATAAGGGTCGCGGAAGTCAGGCGTCAGCCCCTGCCCATCCGGGCGGTGGGCGAGAATGACGTCTGCCTGTCCGGCCATGATGAGGTCCGAGGAGGTGGCGGTGAGCTGAATCTGCTGCTCGGGAATACGGTCCTGCACCTGTTCGGTGAAAAAGACGCGGATGCCGGTGCCTTCCACCAGCGGAATGGTCGAGCCGGAATAGGCGCCACCGCGCTTGTCCGGCCGCGTCGTCAGGTCCTCGGAGGGAAAGAGGAAGATCGGCAGATGCCGCCAGCGCAGATAATCCGAGGAGACGGCATGGCCCCAATGCATGGTGTTCCAGCGCAGCCCGTGCGAGTAATGCTGATAGAACAGATGCGGCCGACCTTCGAAACGGCCAAAACCGTTCGGATCGTTCATCCAGCCGAAGGGTGGGCGGAAATGATAGCTGCCCGGTAGCTCGGGTGCGGCATTGTCCGGTTTTGTATGGACGACGGTGATCCCGGTTTCCAGCACATCCGACGCTGTGAACCAGTAGATGACGGAAACGGCCGTGGTTACCGTGTCGTAGCTCAGCTCCACATGGCCGCCGCCGAAGACCTGATAGATTCGAAAACTGAACTCTTCAGTATTGACGCTTGAAACTTCCGCGAATTTTCCATTCTGGTTGGAGAAGGAAACAGCGCCGGGTTCGGCATCCTTTTTCGCCTTCAGCCACACATGGAAGGTGGCGTTGACAGGCAGGTCGGTGTGGAGGGTGCGGATCGCGCTTTCCGGCTCTGCGGTTACGGCTTCAACGACGGTCATTCCCGTTCCTTTCGTTGCGGCAATTCTGGTTCAGAGAACGCAACGAATGGGACGAAAGAAAGTTCAAACGCCGGATTGCTCCTGCGCCGCCGTTTCGTATTTGCCGTCCAGTTCGAACACCAGCCCATCCGGATGATAGAAGGTGCGGCCCTCGCCGGAAAAATAGGCGGCGACGATCTGATTGGTGAGGCGCGAGCCGAAACCGGTGCGGGTCGGGGGCCTGACCGGCGGGCCGCCCGTTTCACGCCAGCGCAGTTCGAAGCGGTCATTGTCGCCGAGCGTCCAGGCGATCTCCACCCGGCCGCTTTCGCTGGAAAGCGCGCCATATTTGAGGGCATTGGTGGCAAGCTCATAGACCGCGAGTGACAGGCCGAGTGCCTGTTGCGGCGCAATGTCCATATCCGGGCCGGAAATGGTTACCCGTGCCCTGTCGTCGAGATGAGGATAAACGGAATCGCGGACAAGCTCGACAATGCCCGCCCCCTTGCCGGAAGCGTGCATGAGGTTCTGCGCATTGCCAAGCGCGGCGATGCGCCGCTTGATGGTGTCGCGCGCCTCTTCCAGCGTTCGCGAATGGCGCATGGTGGCGCTGACGACGGCGGTGGTGATCGCCATGGTATTCTTGACCCGGTGGACGAGTTCGCGCCGCAGGAGTTCTTCCCGTTTGCGACCTTCCACGGTCGCGGTCGTTTCAATGGTGATGTTGATCAACCCGGCGACCTTGCCGTTATCGTCATAAAGCGGACTGTAGGAAAAGGTCCAGTAGGTGTCCTCCGGAAAACCGTTGCGATCCATGATGAGATGCAGGTCCTCGGCAAAGGTTCCTCTGCCGGACAGCGCTTCATCCACAAAGGGTTTTACGTCGTCCCAGACATCCGACCATATGATGTGAAACGGCTTGCCAAGGGCGCCCCGCTCCTTCAGCCCGAGAAACGGCCGGTAGGCGTCATTATAGATGATATTGAGATCAGGTCCCCAGAACAGGCAGATGGCGTGACCTTGCTTCAGGATTGTCCGCACCGTCGTCTTCAGCGCAACGGGCCATGTTTCCACCGGTCCCATCGCCGTTGATGTCCAGTCGAAAAGCCGGATGGCTTTGCCCATCTCACTATCGTCATCGGGGAAATGCGGCACAAATTCATCCTGCACTACGGGGGGCTCAATACCATGCCTATGTAGGGGCAAAGGCAGCCAAGTCCAAACCGAATTTCACTAAAGCTCGGCATGACCAGTCGAATTCGCTGCCGCCACTCTCGCAACCGAAAGCAAAAACCGCCATATCAGGCAAAAGCAGGGAGTTTACCCGTGATGAAATTCGACAATTCCTATGCCCGCCTGCCGGAGCGGTTCAGCGCCGCCGTGCTGCCAACGCCGGTAAAGGCGCCGCGCCTCATCGCCTTTAATCGCGCGCTGGCGGATGAGCTTCTTCTTGACGTTTCCGGTCTTGACGATGACAGGCTCGCGGCGATCTTTTCCGGCAATGTCGTGCCGCAGGGAGCCGAACCGCTGGCCATGGCCTATGCCGGGCACCAGTTCGGCGGTTTCGTGCCGCAGCTTGGCGACGGCCGCGCCATTCTTCTCGGCGAAGTGATCGACGCGAACGGCAAGCGGCGGGATATCCAGCTCAAGGGTTCCGGCCCCACACCGTTTTCGCGCAGGGGTGACGGGCGCGCAGCACTCGGCCCGGTGCTGCGTGAATATATCGTCTCGGAAGCCATGTTTGCGCTCGGCATTCCGGCGACAAGGGCGCTGGCGGCCGTCCTCAGTGGCGAAAGGGTGCAGCGGGAGGTGGGCCTGCCGGGCGGTGTCTTCACCCGTGTCGCGGCAAGCCATATCCGTGTCGGCACCTTCCAGTTCTTCGCCGCGCGCGAAGACGACGAGGCGATCAGGAGCCTTGCGGACTACGTCATCGACCGCCACTATCCCGAAGCGAAAGACGCCGACAATCCCTATCTCGCTTTGCTGCGCGGCATTGCTGAAAGGCAATGCGCGCTTATCGCCCGCTGGATGATGGTGGGTTTCATCCACGGCGTGATGAATACCGACAATATGGCAATTTCCGGCGAGACCATCGATTTCGGCCCCTGCGCCTTCCTCGACGAATACCATCCGAACAAGGTCTTCTCGTCCATCGATGCGCAGGGCCGTTATGCCTACAACAACCAGCCCGGCATCGCCCAATGGAACATCGCAAGGCTGGCGGAATGCTTGCTGCCGCTGCTCGATCCTGAAGTGGAGAAGGCCGCGGAACTCGCCAACGCCGTTCTCGCCGATTTCGCTGCCGCCTTTCCCCAGCGCTGGCTCACCGGCATGCGCGAAAAGCTCGGCCTGACGACCGAGGAAGAGGGCGACATGGATCTGGTCCAGGCGCTTCTTTCGCTGATGCAGTCATCGGAAGCCGATTTTACACTGACCTTCCGGCGTCTCTCCCATGCGGCAAACGGTGATGCCGAGCCGTTCCGCGGCATGTTCATCGACATTGCCGGGGCGGACGCGTTTTTGGCCCGCTGGCGGGAACGGGCCGGTCGGGACGGGATTTCCGATTCCGAAAGGTCAGCGGCGATGCTATCAGTTAATCCGGCCGTCATCCCGCGCAACCATCGCATCGAGGAGCTGATCGAGGCGGCGGTGGAGGATGGTGATTTCGAGCCCTTCCACGCGATGCTGAGGGCCATTGCAACGCCCTTCGAGGAGCGGCCGGACAATTTCGTCTATATGCAGCCGCCGATGAGCCATGAACGGGTATTCAGGACGTTTTGCGGGACGTAAGCGAAGGTTGAACGGCAGCGTTGGAGCGAGCGTGTGCCCCTTGTTTCTTCTCCCCACCGGGGAGAAGGTCGCGGCAGCGGGATGAGGGGGCGAGGGTAGAGATATCCGGAGAGCTTGCCCCCTCATCCGACCCTTCGGGCCACCTTCTCCCCGGCGGGGAGAAGAAACCCAGCGGCAACGCCGCGCCCTATAAATACTAGCTCTTCACCCCACCCGGGCCAGCGGCTCGTGCGCGCCATAATACCGGCCAAAGCGGTTTTCGAGGAATTTCGGCAGCGCCACTTCCTCCTGTCGCACAAAACCCTTCTGTGGCAGGGCGCCTTCCGCCAGAAGGTCGAGAACCGTGCAGATACCGGCGGCTGTGGTGATCTGGATAGCGCTCATCATCCGGCCGGAAACCGGGCCGGCATAGACCTTGTTGGCATAGGTTTCCTGCAGAAAACGGCCGTTGCGGGTGCCGCAGACGGTGACGAAGACAATAACCACATCCTGCATGGTGCCGGGCAGGGCGTTTTCAAACAGGTCCTTCAGCACGTCGCGGCGGTTGCGCAGGTTGAGGTCGTTCAGAAGCGCCTTCATGATTGCCACATGGCCGGGATAACGGATGGTGCGGTAATTCATCGTCCGCACCTTACCATCAAGCGTGGCGCACAGGGTGCCGAGGCCGCCCGAAGTATTGAAGGCCTCGTAGGTGACGCCGTCGAGCGAAAATTCCTCACGCTCTTCCAGCGCCGGAACGGCGGTGAGGCGGCCTTCGACGATGGCTTCGCAGGGTTCGATATATTCGTTGATCAGCCCGTCCGTGCTCCAGGTGAGATTGTAGTTGAGCGCATTGGACGGATATTGCGGCAGCGCGCCGACGCGCATCCTCACGCTGTCCAGCTTGTCGAAGCGGGCGGCGAGATCAGCGGCGACGATGGAGATGAAGCCGGGCGCGAGACCGCATTGTGGAATGAGCGCGGTCTCGGCCGTTTCCGAGAGTGCCTTGACCTTGCGGGTGGATTCCACATCTTCGGTCAAATCGAGATAATGGGTGCCAACCGCGACCGCCGCTTCGGCAATGCCCGCCGTCAGATGGAAGGGGGCGGCGGAAAGCACGGCGAATTTGCCCTTCAGCAGTGCTTCCAGCGCCGGGCGATCGGCGATGTCGACGATCTCGGTATCGACGCGCTCATGCGCCGGCACGTTCGTCAGCTGATCGGTCGAGCGATCGGCGACGGTGATGCGATAATCGCCCGTTGCGGCCAGCATCCAGGCAATGGCTGAACCGATATTGCCAGCGCCGATGACGACAATGTTTTTCATGTTTTTGTTCCCCGCAGTAAATTCGCATGTCTTTGCGCAATGAATGCGCTCCAAAGACAGAATGCCAGCTTTTTTTGACGATTCGCAGCTTCACTATGTGCGGATAGCGGGATAATATTGGACAATTAGACGACAGGATTGATCACTATGGCAATCGCCGACAAGGACCGGGCGCTGCTCGCCCTGCTTTCCGAAAATGCCCGCATGCCGGTGGCGGAACTGGCGCGCAGGCTCGGGCTTTCCCGTACCACCGTGCAGGCGCGAATCGAGCGGCTGGAGGCCGACGGCGTGATTGCCGGTTATGGCTTGAGGCTTTCGGAAAGTTATCTTTCCGGGCTGGTGCGCGCCCATGTGCTGATCACCATCGGGCCGAAGGCGCTGCCGGCGGTAACGGCCGCGCTTACCGCCATCAAGGAAGTGACGACGCTGCATTCTGTGAGCGGCACATTTGACCTGATTGCGATTCTGGCCGCACCTTCGATCCTCGATCTCGACCGGTTGATCGACCGCATCGGCGCGCTTGACGGTGTGGAGCGGACGCTGTCGTCGATCATTCTTTCGACGCGGATTTCGCGGTAGGGGAGTTTGGTGGGCGCGACGCCGACCGTCGTTCCTGACGCTCTCTCCTTCCTCATCCCTGTGCCTGTCACAGGGATCCAGCCGACGCGCGTCTGCGCGGCGGGAAGAGTGCTTTAAGCCCAAAGACTTGGGCTGGCTGGATTCCTGTGACGAGCACAGGAATGAGGGAGCCGGGGGTAGCCGCGCCTCGATTTAAACCGCCACTCTCTCGTCATAAGCCCTCTGCGCCGCCATCACCGCATCGATATTGCCTTCCGCCCAATGGGCGAGCGCCGCCACCGTGTCGGTCAGCGTCCGCCCCAGCGGTGTCAGCGAATATTCCACCGTCACCGGCACCGTCGCAAAGGCCTGCCGGGAAATCAGCCCGTCGCGCTCCAGCTTCTTCAGCGTCTGCGACAGGACCTTCTGCGAAATGCCCTTGATCTCCCGTCGCAGCAGGTTGAAGCGCACGGCGTCCACCCGCAGTTTGTCGAGTATCAGCAGCGCCCATTTGTCTGCGATCCTGTCCAGCACCATGCGGGTGGGGCAGCGATCCTCATAGACGTCATAGATGTGTTCCATCGGTTTGTTCCGTGCTTTCAGGGTCTTGCCGGTTTCCACGAGGAAACCAGATAACCGAAAAGTGCTCTCTTTTCATGATTTCGCCAACGCAGTATCTGTGTTTTCGAAACATGGTTTCCATTAGATACTAAGGAGATTTGAGATGACAGGCAAGATACTCGTAATCGGTTCGACAGGCACGATCGGCACACCGCTGGTCAAAGCGCTGGTTGCCAAGGGTGAAAGCGTGAAGGCGGCGTCGCGCAGCGGCAACGCCACGGACGGCGCGGAAGGTGTGCGCTTCGATTATACCGACCACGCCACTTTCGCGGATGCATTTGACGGCGTTGATCGCCTGTTCCTCATGCTGGCCGGCGGGCGTCTGGATGCCATCGATGCACTGACCCCTGTTGTCGAAGAGGCCGCGCGCCGCAAGGTGAAGATCGTCTTCCTCAGCGTGCTGGGCGTCGATGCCGACGATTCCATTCCCTATCGCCAGATCGAACTGAAGATCATCGCGTCCGGCACGCCTTACGTCATCCTGCGCCCCAACTGGTTTGCCGATAATTTCCACAGCTACTGGAAGGCCGGGATCGAGCACGGTCAGATCGCCGTTCCGGCCGGCGAGGGAAAATCGAGCTTCATCGACGTGCGTGATATCGCCGACAGTGCCGCCGCAGCACTTACCTCTGACGCTTTCAATGGCAAGGCCTTCAATCTAACAGGCCCGAAGGCCTTCGGTTACGCCGAGGCAGCCGCGCTGATTTCGCAGGCGATCGGAAAACCTGTCTCTTACGGCGCCGTCTCGGATGAAGTCTTCATCGGCATCCTCACCGGCGCCGGCGTGCCGCAGGATTACGCGTCCTTCCTCGCCTCGATCTTCTATCCCGTGCGCGAGGGCTGGACGGCCGTGGTGACCGGCGACGTGGAAACGCTGACCGGCCATGCGCCGCGTTCGCTCCAAACCTATATTGCCGACAATCTGGACCGGCTGAAAGGCTGAGGCTCAAAGCGAACCCGCCGCGCTCACGCCGGATCGGTGGAGCCGCGGCGGGCCTTGAAGAGCATCTTCAGCCGCTGGATATCCTCGGCATTCCAGCCCTGCGGCTGGGTCACCTCCATCCACGCGTCGATGTAATGTTCCGGCGCATAGACATGGCCATAACCCATCGGCGCCGTGGTCGCGGCGGCAACATCGAGACCGAGCTGCAGCAGGGTGACCACCGGGAACCAGCGGAAGGACGTGGAAACGTCAGGACCGTGATGCACCATCCATTGCGGCCGCCGGTAAAGCGAGGCGGCCTCGAAGAAGGTGATGGGGTCGCTGGCATATTGCAGATAGACGATCCGCATCGGACCCCAGTCCACGCCTGGCATATGGGCTGTCGTATATTGGTTGGCGAAGCGGATGACGGAGGAATCGCGGAAACGCGGCAGCCATTCCGGCGTGTCCTTCACCCGGCCATTGGTGGCCATGCGCCAGGTGGAGCTGGAAAAGGGCGGTCCGCTCCACAGCGCACCCTGGAACGGGTCGGACAGCACATCATAGAGATCGGAAGATTTCTGCGAATTGAGCGAACCGAGGCTGAGGCCATGCAGGTAGAGCTTCGGCCGCGTTTCCTTCGGCAAGGTGGTCCAGTAGCCATAAACGGCTTCGAACAGGGCGCGGGCCGTCTCGACACCGTAATCCGGTTCGGTCAGCAGCGCGATCCAGCTGGAAAGATAGGAATATTGCACGGCGACGCTGGCGATATCACCATCATGCAGATATTCCACTGTATCAAGCGCTTCCGGATCGATCCAGCCGGTGCCGGTTGGGATGACGACGAGCAGCACCTTGCGCTCGAAACCGCCGACCCTTTTCAGCTCCTCCAGCGCCAGCGAGGCTCGCTCTTCGGGTGTTGCGGCGGAATTGAGGCCCGCATAGACCCGAAGTGGTTCCTTCGCCGGGCGATGGGTGAAGGCGGAAATCTGCGTGCCGGCCGGCCCTTCCGCCACGAATTCCCGTCCGCGGCGGCCGAGCGATTCCCATGACATCAACGAGGCGCTGCTGCCGGTTTTCAGCGGATCGGAAGGGCGCGGCACATCAGGCTCGATCAGCGAATCCACCTGTTTCAGCGAGGAATCGGCAAATTTCAGGCCGATATCGAAAATCAGGCCGTTAAGCAGCATCCATGACAGCACGACAGCAGCGGCGATGCCGAGAACATTGGCGAGCCGGCGCGGCAGGTAATGACGGCTACGGGTGGCAAAGAACCGGCGGATGAGCTGGAAAAGCCGACCAGCGCCGATGAGGAGGGCGGCAACCAGCACGGCGAGGCCACCGGTCTTGGTGGGGTGGGCGCTGGGCAGCGGATCAAGCTCCATCAGCACGCGAATCGAATTCTGCCAGTCCTTCGCCTGCCACAGGAACGCAATCGCCGTGATGGCGGCGGCAAGCGCGATGAGAAACCGAACGCCGCGGACATTGTGGCGCGAGGGTTCGGGCAGCTCCAGATAGGCCCAGATGGCATGCAGGGCGACGCCGATCATGTATCCGATGGCGAAGGAGAAACCGCACAAAACGCCTTGCATCAGCCATGTACGCGGCAAAAGCGAGGGTGTGAGAGAAGCGCAGAAGAGAACCGTGCCGAAGACGATGCCGGTTGCCGAAAGACCCGCAAACAACCGCTCAACCCATTGTTTCACCAACTTGACTTGCCCCTCTTGTCCACCGCTTGCGGCGCGAGTGTAGTATGGTGCGGGGAAGGGTGCAAATGCTGTCATCAGGATAAAAATCACAATTATAGGAAAATAATCCTTTACAGCGTGACGGTGGTTTGCTAGTGTTTGGATACGGTCGGAGATTTGCGGCTGACTGACAGTTTCACCCGTTTTCCTCATTCCTGTGCTTGTCACAGGAATCCAGCCAGCCCAAGTCCTTGGGCTGAAAGGAATCTCTCCGCCGCGCAGACGCGCGTCGGCTGGATCCCTATGACAAGCACAGGGATGAGGGAGTCTGGATGGACCATCTTGCGCCCTATACGGTACGGTGTCCTTCTTATTTTTTCGCAGGCCAATCCCATGACAAGCTCTCACACTTGTGACCCGGCGCTCTACGGAGCCTGGCCGGAGACGCCCGCTTATGCGGGTGAGGACATGTCGGAAGCCGCCCCCGAAACAAAATCGCGGGCCGACAGGCTGGCCGCGGAGGATGCGGCGCGCAACGGCAGTCTGCGACAATTGCTGAACGAGCTGACGGTGGAGATGCGCGAGCAATTCTCGATGTACCGCAATCTGCGGGAGGCCGGAGAGGCGGGGCTTTTGCCTGATGCCGAGGATGCGCAGGCCAAGCAGGCGCGCGCCGATGTGAAAATCGCAACGGATCAGCTGTCGCTTATCGTCCGCACGCTGGAACGGATCGATGCCCTGCAACGGGTGCTGGCAGAGGAGCGGCAGGCGCTTGTGGACGAGGATGAAGCCGATACCGAAGACTACGAGGCGGCGGTGGCGCATTTCCTCGGACGTATCGAAGCGCTGGCCGAGCAGAAATGCCGAGAGAGGCTGGAGGCGATCGCTGCGTCTGGTACTTCCGTCGGGTCTGGCTGAGGCATGGCGGAATTTTTGACTGAAACCCGCTTGCAGGGACAGGTCTTCAACCTCCTGCGCGACTGGCGTTTCATCGGCAACCTGCCGCAGCAGGCGCCGGAGGGTGAGTGGCGAACATGGCTGCTGATCGGCGGACGTGGTTCCGGCAAGACCCGCGCCGGGGCCGAATGGGTGCACGCCGTCGCTTCCGCCGGCAAACAGTCGGATCTGCGCATCGCGCTGGTGGCTGAAACGCTGGGCGATGCCCGCGAGGTGATGATCGACGGCATTTCCGGCATCTGCCGCATTGCCCGCCGCCATCGCCCCGCCTTCGAAGTGTCGCGCCGCCGGCTTCTCTGGCCGAACGGGGCGATGGCGCAGGTGTTTTCCTCGGAAGACCCGGAAAGCCTGCGCGGCCCGCAATTTCACATGGCCTGGGCAGACGAGCTGGGCAAATGGAAATATCCTCAGGAGACGTGGGACATGCTGCAATTCGGCCTGCGCCTCGGTGACGCGCCACGGCAATTGGTGACCACCACGCCGCGGCCCATTCCGCTGCTGAAGGCACTGCTTTCCGACCCGACAAGCCGGGTGGCGCGAATGCCAACCGCCATGAATGCGCAGAACCTGTCGCCCGGCTTCCTGAAGGCCATGCAGGAGCGTTACGGCGGAACGCGGCTCGGCCGTCAGGAAATCGGCGGCGAGCTGATCGACGAACGGGAGGGCGCGCTGTGGAAACGCGCCGATCTGGAAGCGATCATCGAGGCGACGCATGAGCCGCTATCGCGGATCGTGGTTGCGGTCGATCCGCCCTCCGGGATGGGCGAGAATTCCTGCTGCGGCATCGTCGTGGCGGGGCTTGGCATGTCCGGGCTGCTCACGGTGCTGGCGGATTGTTCGGTGGAGGGTGAAACGCCGGCCGGCTGGGCGCGCGCCGTGGTTGCCGCCTTCCGCCGCCACGAGGCCGACCGGGTGGTGGCCGAGGTCAACCAGGGCGGCGAAATGGTGCGGGCCATGCTGCAAAGCATAGACGCCAACCTGCCGCTGACTATGGTGCGCGCCAGCCGCGGCAAATTCACCCGCGCCGAGCCGGTCGCAGCCCTTTACGAGCAGGGCCGGGTGCGCCACGCGGGGAGATTTGAAAAGCTGGAGGACCAGATGACGGATTTCGGGCCCGATGGCCTGTCATCCGGACGCTCGCCGGACAGGCTGGACGCGCTCGTCTGGGCGATCACGGCGCTGACGACGATGGTGGTGAATGAGCCGAGGGTGCGGGGAATGTGAGCGGGCAATTTCGGGCCCGCGGGTAAGAGCCATAGCCCGTTGAGCGAGCGTTTGCCGCATGTTTCTTCTCCCCGCCGGGGAGAAGGTGGCGCGCAGCGCCGGATGAGGGGGCCACGGTCAATATGTGCTGAGAGAGTAGACAGATTCGGAGAGCTCGCCCCCTCATCTGACCCTTCGGGCCATCTTCTCCCCGGCGGGGAGAAGAAATTTTCGGCACCGTATCCGCCGATGATTGGGCGTCCGGTGGACCTTACTTCTTCGGAGATTGCGCCGGCTTCGGCTGAGAGCCGGTTTCGCGCATCTGGCGCCACTCGTTTTCGAGGCGGTCATAAACGGTCTGGGGGATTGTCGCTGTCATGGTGGCATTCCTCCTTGATTGGTTAACGCGACTGAACTGCGCGGTGAATGGAGTTAGCGCGCTAAGGTTCCGGAATTCAAGGAATTTTTTACCCCGAAACCCCGGGCGGCGGATTAAAATCGATTAAGGTTTTTTCAAATCGATTTAGTCGTGACGGCCGTCATGTAGAAAACCGGGCGCCTTGTCGCCCGTCACTTTCAGGAGCCTGATATGGCCTATGACGAGGTGCGATTCTTCGCGTCGGTGCGAATTTCCATCTTCGGGGGCCGCCTGCGCGCCGCGCAGCTAGCCGGTACGAAAACGGTGCTTGCCGGTTTCGAAAAGGCGCTGCCGGGCGGCGATCCGCGCTGGCTGGCCTATATGCTGGCGACGGCCTTTCACGAGACGGCGGCGACCATGCAGCCGGTTCGCGAGACATTGGCGGCAAGCGACGCCGAGGCAATCGTCAGGCTCGACCGCGCCTTTGCGGCGGGCCGGCTGCCCATGGTGCGCAAACCCTATTGGCGGCTGGATGCCGAAGGAAAAAGCTGGCTGGGGCGCGGTTTCGTGCAGCTGACCCATCGCCGAAACTACGACGCCATGTCGGCGCTGACGGGTATCGACCTGGTGAAGCGCCCCGAGCGGGCCATGGAGGCGGAAGTGGCAACGACGATCCTGATCCACGGCATGATGGCCGGCAGCTTCACCGGCCGCAGGCTTGCCGATTTCTTCAGCGGCGACAGCGAGGATTGGGATGGCGCACGCGCCATCATCAATGGCAGTGACCGGGCACGGCTTGTGAGCGGTTACGGACGGGCATTTCATCGCGCCCTTCTTACGGCGCGGATTGAACCGGCGTCGGCCAGATGATAACCCGTTACACCGTGCCGCTGAGGCCGCTCTTGAACTTTGCATGACAGGTGACACCGTGATCCGCCATATCGTCTTTTTCACCGTTCCCGAAGAAAACCGCGATGCCGTGCGCAGGGGGCTTTCCGGCCTCACCGCGATACCGCATGCGCTGAAGCTGGAAATCGGCGAGAACGTCAAGAAGGATCAATGGGGCAACTCGGTCGATTTCATCGTCTACGGCGAGTTTGAAAACGAGGCGGCGCTGGCGGCTTACAAGGCCGATCCGGCCTATGACCTTTCGACCCGCACGGTGAAGCCACTGCGCGAGACCCGTGTCGCGGCCGATTTCAACAGCGATACGGCGGTTAAGGCGCCGATCCGGTAGCATCTCATTTCGTCTGCGAAGTAACGTGCATGTGCACTTAGTCTGCTGACAACGGGCGCAAACCTTTCCTTCGTCATAGGGCTCAGGCCCCCTCCGCCCGCATTCCTGTTCCCCGGGACAAGCCCGAGGACGTCACAGGAATCCAGTCGACGCGCGTCTGCGCGGCGGAAAGACTCCTTTCAGCCCAAGGACTTGGGCTGGCTGGATCCCTGTGACGTCCTCGGGCTTCTCCCGGGGAACAGGGATGAGGTCCGGGCGGGAGGCTGAGCCGGAATAAAAACAAGGACAATTCCATGCGATTTCCTTTCTCCCTGCCGTGGCTGCGCCCGGCGGATGGCAAAGCCGTGCCTGAAAGCCGGAAAATGGCCGAGGGCTTCATGGCCGTGGCCATGCAGGGCGGGCAGGCCTTCTGGTCCGGCCGTTCCTATGCCGCTCTGGCCCGCGAAGGTTTCATGAAGAACCCGGTCGCCCACCGCGCCGCCCGCATGGTGGCGGAAACGTCCGCCGCCGTCAGCTGGCTGGTTTATGATGGTGACGAGGAACTGGCCGATCATCCGCTCCTGGCCCTGCTGTCGCAGCCGAGCGCCCATATGGGCGGGCCGGATTTTTTCGAGACGCTTTATGGCCATCTCATGCTCTCCGGAAACGCCTATATCGAACCGCTGATGGTTGGCGGTCGGTTGCGTGAGCTGCATCTCCTGAGGCCCGACCGGGTCAGCATCGTCGAGGGGCCTGATGGCTGGCCGGCGGCTTATGAATACCGCGCCGAGGGCCGCGCCGCGCGGCGTATCGCCACTGACCGCGATGGGCTGGGGCTTCTGCATCTGAAGCTTTTCCATCCGCTGGACGACCGGGTCGGTTTTGCGCCGCTCGCCTCCGCGGGTGCGGCGCTCGATCTCCACAATGCCGCAAGCCATTGGAACAAGCGGCTGCTCGACAATTCCGCCCGGCCTTCCGGTGCGCTGGTCTACCAGCCCAAGGAGGGCGGCAATCTCTCCACCGAGCAATATGAGCGGCTGAAACGTGAACTGGAAGAGGGCTATCAGGGGGCCATGAATGCCGGCCGGCCACTGCTTCTGGAGGGCGGGCTGGACTGGAAGGCCATGGGTCTTTCACCGCGCGACATGGATTTTCTGGAGGCCCGCAACGGAGCGGCGCGCGATATCGCGCTCTCGCTCGGCGTGCCGCCGATGCTGATCGGTATTCCCGGTGACAATACCTATGCCAATTACCAGGAGGCGAACCGCGCCTTTTATCGCCTCACCGTGCTGCCACTGGTTTATCGCACGGCGGCAAGGCTCTGCGGCTGGCTGGCACCGGTCTTCGGCGCCGGGTTGAGGCTGGAACCCGATCTCGACAGGATCGCCGGGCTTGCCGGCGAACGGGATGCGCTCTGGACACGCATCGGCGCGGCATCCTTTTTGAGCGACGAGGAAAAACGCGAAGCCGTCGGTTACTGAGTGGCTGGAACCACGCCCTTGGAAGCGGGCGGGTTGAGTTGAATCACTTTCTGAAGAAGCGGACTCTCTTTGTGAGGTCTTCCGTCCAAGCGATTCCGACGATTCGAAAATCACCCATCACAGGCGCGCAAAAAGCGCCTGCGGGCGGCGCGGTGCGTTCGCCCGATTGCAACATCCTAAACGGGAATGATTACCCATGTCTGAATTCGCCAATGAGGCCGGTATCTGGGCCGCCCGCATCACCGGCGCCGTGGCGGGCGCGGGTGTCTCACTCGTTTACCTGCTGCCGAAAAGCAAACGCGAAGCGGCGAGCCGTTTCGTCACCGGCGTTTCCTGCGGCATGATCTTCGGCGGCCCGATCGGCCTGTGGATCGTGCAGCAGCTTGATATTGCCGGGGCGCTTTCAGGCCGGGAAATCATGGTGGCCGGCTCTGCTGCCGCCAGCATGGGCGCCTGGTGGGGGCTGGGCGTTCTGGTGCGCATCGCCGAACGATACGGCGCGCGCCCGCGCGCCTGAGAGCCCGGAGCCCAGAGCCCGAAGCCCGGAGCCCACAGCCTGAGAGCGACGTCGTTCCCCTCTCTTCACATCGCAGGAGTTTTTCATGCACGTCTATCGCGGGCCGCGTCCCGCCACGCGCAAATTCGCCAGTCTGGAACTGCGTGGCATCACCAGCGACGGCACCTTTTCCGGTTATGCCAGCGTCTTCGGCGAGGTCGATCTCGGCAAGGACGTGATCGAACGCGGGGCTTTCCGCCGTTCCATCGAGGAGCGGGGAGCGGCGGGTATCCGCATGCTCTACCAGCATGATCCGGCCGAGCCGATCGGCGCATGGCGCACCATCCGCGAGGACGAGCGCGGTCTTTATGTCGAAGGCATCCTCGCACCCGGCGTTGCCCGTTCCCGCGAGGTGCATTCGCTGATGAAGACCGGCGCGCTGGACGGCTTGTCGATCGGCTTTCGCACGGTTCGTTCCGGCAAGGGTGCTAGCAGTGGTGTGCGGCGCATTCTGGAGGCCGATCTCTGGGAAATCTCGGTCGTGACCTTCCCGATGCTGCCTTCTGCGCGGGTCTCCGACGTCAAGCATGCCCGCTTCTTCAGGGACCGGGAGACCGAACTGGTGCGCGCGATGCGCCGCGCCGCCCGCTCGCTATTCGACACAACCTTCAAACGCTGACCCTTCAGGTATCAACGAAAAAGGAAAACCACATGACGGACCAGATGACGAAACCGGCCCCGATGACCGTCGCGCCGCAGGTGAAAGCCGTGCCCGATACGGTGACGGCCGCCTTCGACGACTTCATGGAAGCGTTCGAGGCCTTCCGTGAAACCAACGACCAGCGGCTTGCCGATATCGAGCGCAAGATGGGGTCGGATGTTGTGACCCGCGACAAGCTCGACCGCATCGACAAGGCGCTCGACGACAACCGCAGGATCATGGATGACCTTGCGCTCAAGAAGGCGCGCCCTGCGCTTGGCCGCAACGACGCGCTTTCCCACGATTCCGAGGAGCATAAGGCAGCTTTCGAGGCCTATATCCGCCGCGGCGAGGAAGGCGCGCTGCGCGATCTGGAGGCCAAGGCCTTCGCCGGTTCGACCGGGGCGGATGGCGGTTTTCTGCTGCCGAGCGAGACGGATGGCGAGATCGGCCGGCGCATGACGGCGATTTCGCCGATCCGGGCGCTGGCGACCGTACGGCAGGTTTCCGCCGCCGTTCTGAAGAAACCCTTCGCGCCGGGTGGCATGACGACCGGCTGGGTCTCCGAAACGGCGGCGCGTCCGCAGACGGCAACGCCGCAGCTTGCGGAGCTTTCTTTCCCGACCATGGAGCTTTACGCCATGCCGGCGGCCACGCAGGGCCTGCTGGATGATGCGGCCGTCGATATCGAGGCCTGGATCGCGTCCGAAGTGGACATTGCCTTCGCCGAGCAGGAGGCAACAGCCTTCATCGCCGGTGATGGCATCAACAAGCCAAAAGGGTTCCTCTCCTATACCCCCGTTGCCAATGATGGCTGGAGCTGGGGCAATATCGGTTATGTCGCAACCGGCGTTTCGGCCGGTTTCGCCTCTGCCGGGCCGATGGACGTACTGCTCGATGCCGTTTATGCGCTGAAAGCCGGCCATCGCCAGAACGGCACCTTCCTGATGAACCGCAAGACGCAAGGCGCATTGCGCCGCTTCAAGGATACCAGCGGCGCCTATCTCTGGCACCCGCCGGCCGCCGCCGGCCAGCCGGCCTCGCTGATGGGCTTTCCGGTAACGGAGGCCGAGGACATGCCTGGTGTGGCCGCCAACAGTTTCGCCATCGCCTTTGGCGACTTCCGCGCCGGTTACCTCGTCGTTGACCGCACCGGCGTACGCATCCTGCGCGATCCCTATTCGGCGAAACCCTATGTGCTGTTCTACACCACCAAGCGAATGGGTGGCGGCGTGCAGAATTTCGAGGCGATCAAGCTGGTGAAATTCGGGGTGAATTGAGCCTCGACGGTGCCGCTCGGTTCTTCTCCCCGTGGGGGAGAAGGTGGCCCGAAGGGCCGGATGAGGGGGCAAGCTCTCGGTCTATCACTGCCCTTGCCCCCTCATCCCGCTGCCGCGACCTTCTCCCCCTCGGGGAGAAGGCGAAAGACGCACCCGCTCGCCCTCTTCATCGGAGACCCCAATGACCTATGCCCTCATTCATCCGCCGCAGGCGGAGCCGCTGACGCTTGCCGAGGTCAAGGCGCATCTGCGTCTCGACGGCGGCGAGGAGGACGCGCTTCTGGCCGCATTGCTGCGCACCGCCCGTGAACACCTGGAACGCGTGACCGGCCTCTGCCTCATCCGCCAGACCTGGCGGCTTTATCTTGATCGGTGGCCTCAGAACGGCGTGATTCTGATTGGCAAGGGACCGGTGCAAGCCATCGAAACGATTCTGGTTTTTGACGGTCAGGGCCGCGCGGCAAACATCACGACCGCTGACAGATTAGTCGACGGCGTGGCGCGCCCGGCGCGGCTGTGGCTGCGCGATCCGCCAAGCCCCGGCCGGGCGATGAACGGTATCGAGATTGATTTCATCGCCGGTTACGGAGAGGCCGGCACGGATGTGCCCGACACGCTGAAACGCGCCATGTTGATGCATGTAGCGCAGATGTTCGCCTTTCGCGGCGCGGTCGCACCGGAGAACCAGCCTGCGGCGGTTCCCGCCGGTTACGAACGGCTGGTGGCGCCCTTCTGCCGCCTGGGGCTTTGAGCCATGAACCTCGTTTTTCTCGACCCCGGCAAGCTGACGGCGCGGCTGGAACTGGAACTGCGCACCGAAACGGCCGACGGGCAGGGCGGTACAACGGAAAGCTGGTCTGTCCTGCGGTCGCTCTGGGCGGCCATAGAACCGATTTCCGAGGCCTCCCATGAGCGGGCGTCTGCCGAGGGTGTGACGATCACCCACCGCGTCTGGCTGGCCTTTCGCAGTGACGTCACCACCGGCATGCGCTTTCGCAAGGGCCGGCGCATTCTCGCGATCCGGGCGACGATGGATCCGGATGAGACGAGACGCTTCATCGTCTGCCGTTGCGAGGAGGAAAGCCGATGAGCGCTGCCAATGCGTTTCTTCAGGCGATTTTCGCGCGGCTGGCGGGCGATGCGGCGCTCATGACGCTCACCCCCGGCGGCATTGTCGACCGGCTTCTGTCGCGCGCCGTTCTGCCCTGCATCGTGATCGGCGATCTCGAAAGCCGGGATTACTCGACGGCGACGGAAAAGGGCGAGGAACATTTCCTGGCGCTGCAAATCTGGAGCGATGCCAATGGCCGCAAGGATGCGGGGGAGATCGCCGCTCGGGTGAAAAACCTGCTCGACGATGCGGCATTGTCGATTGCCGGCGTCTCTCTCGTCAATCTGCTGCTTCTCTCCAGCCGCTCGCGGCGCGAGGCGAAGACGCGGAATTTTGTGACGGAAATGCGTTTCAGGGCCGTGACGGAATAGTGCCGTTTCAGGAGCCTTGTCTACGCACGGTTCGCCAGAGAGCGATCAACAGCAGGAACGAAATGCCGATCAGCACAGCGGCAATCCCAAGCATGGCCGCCACCCCGCCGCGATCCAACGCCAGTGTGAAAATGACCGGTGCGACGGCAATGGCGAGGTTCTGCGGCAGGGAGATGCGCGCCGCCTGAAGACCATAGTCTTCAGGCGAAAACACGGCGAGCGGCAGCACGGCCCGGCTGACGGTGAGCACGCCGGCGCCGAAACCGAAAAACACGATGAAGCCGATGAAGGACGGCATGGCCGGGGCAAAGCCAAGCAACAGCAGCAGCGACAGGAACAGCAGACAGAGGCCGATCGCGGCCGTGACAAAGGGATTGCCGCGTTTTCCAAGCAGGAAATCCAGCCCGCGCGCCGTAATTGCCAGCAGGCTGCGCACCGATGCCAGCTGCACGGCAAGCGATTGCGCTGCTCCCGCCTGTACCAGGAGCAGCGGCAGGAGCGGCGACAGGCCGAATGTCGTAAACGCGCTGATCGTCGTCATGGCTGCCAGTAGCAGAAAGGCCCGGCGTGTATCGACCGGCGAGGACGAAAGGGCATCTGTTTGCTGCCGCTTCGCCTCCGTGCGGACCGGACGGCCGGGAAGCACGAAAAGATAGAGTGGCAGAAGGACGAAAATCTGCAGACAGGCATAAAGCACAAGCGTGCCGCGCCAGCCGAGATGCTGTTCCACAAGCGCGGTGAGGGGCAGGAAAACTGCCCCTGAAAGGCCGGTGAACAGCATCAGAAGCGTCAGTAACCGCCCACTTTCCGCACCCACGCGCTCCACCACCGCCGTATGGGCGGCCGTCGTCAACCCGCAGGTCGCGGCCAGGCCCATCACGGCCCAGCCGAAAAGATAGCTCGTGACACCACCCGAAAAGGCAAGCACGGCAAAACCGGCGGCGAAGAGCACGGAACCGGCCACCAGCACGGGTGCCGCACCGCGGCGGACGAGCATTCTTCCAAGCAGCGGACCGCAAAGCGCGCTGATCAGCATCATGATGGTGAGGCCGGCAAAAACGATCTCGTTGCCGATCGCCAGTTCATTGCCGATCCGTGGCGCGAGAATGGCCAGCATATCGAAACCGCTACCCCAGCTGACGATCTGCCCAAGCGCCAGCACGCCGATAAGGCGCACGCGGGACGTCATGGAGGCGGCGTCGGACATGGTGAGATCGCAGGGTGCGAGGGGCAGGAAACTATTTGGTAGCAGGCCAGCTCCACCCCCGCAACAGCAATCGGGATGAAAGGAAACAACATGGTAGCGCAGAAGGGCAAGGACCTGCTGCTGAAGATCGACAATGCCGGTGCCTATATCACAGTGGCAGGGTTGAGGACAAAACGGCTGGCCTTCAACGCGCAGGCGGTCGATGTGACGGATGCGCAAAGCGCCGGCCGCTGGCGCGAACTTCTCTCCGGCGCCGGTGTACAGCGGGCATCGCTGACGGCGTCCGGCATCTTCAAGGACCAGGCAAGCGATGCTTTGGTGCGCGGCGCGTTTTTCGCCGGCACCATTCCGGGCTGGCAGATCGTCATTCCCGATTTCGGCACCATTGCCGGGCCGTTTCAGATCGTGGCGCTCGAATATTCCGGCCGCCACGATGGCGAGGTGCAATTCGAGATCGCGCTGGAATCCGCCGGTCTTCTCACATTCGGAGTGCTGTGATGCCTGAGCGTTTGCGTTATGGACGGGCGAACCGTCATCGCGGCGAGATAGAGGCGCTGATCGACGGCGAAAGGCGCATCCTGTGCCTGACGCTCGGCGCGCTCGCCGAACTCGAAACCGCCTTTGCAGCCGACGACCTCACGGCACTCGCCGAGCGTTTCGCCAGCGGCCGCATGAAGGCGGCCGACATGATCCGGGTCATCGGCGCGGGCCTGCGCGGCGCGGGTAACGTGTTTTCCGACGAGGATGTGGCCGCGGCGACGGTGGAGGGCGGCATCGCCGGCCACGCCGCGATCGTCGCCGATCTCCTGACCGCCACCTTTGGCGGCTTCAAAGGTGAGGCAACCCCGGACCCTTGAATGCCGCAGCAGGCGAGGCGGCAACCCGCCCCTTTCCCTGGCCGGCGGTCATCCATGCCGGCCTTTGCCTGCTGCGGCTTTCTTCCGAAACTTTCTGGCGGCTGACGCCGAAGGAGTTCTTCGCGATGACGGGCGGCAACGCCGTTCCCCGCGGCCCTGATCGTCAGGCAATGGAGGCGATGATGCGGCGGTTTCCGGATGGGTGATGACCGGACTCCGGGTGCGTTTTTTCATCAAGAAGATCATGCATTTCAAAAGTCTACGGCTCGAATGTGAATCAGAAAGGCAAGCGCGATGGCGGGCGAAGGATCGATTGCGGAGAACCGGGAGGAGGCTGAAGTGCTTTCCGAGGTGATGGGTGATCTCGAACGGCGCTCGGAGCGGTTCGGGGCGGCGCTGACCTCCGCCTTGCAGGCGGCGACGACGGGTGGCAAGGGGCTGGACGATGTGTTGCGCGGGCTCGGGCAGAGGCTGTCGGGCATTGCGCTTTCGGCCGGGCTGAAACCGCTGGAGAACATGATCGGCAACGCCGTCGGCGGGCTGTTGAACGGCGGCGGTTCACTTTTTGCCTTTGCCGATGGCGGCGTGCCGGGGCGGGCCATCACGCCTTTTGCGGAAGGCGGGGTCGTCTCAAGCCCGGCCTTTTTCCCAATGGGCGGCGGGCTTGGACTGATGGGGGAAGCCGGCGCGGAGGCGATCCTGCCGCTGAAGCGTGGATCTGATGGCGCGCTGGGTGTCGCCGCGCCCTCGGGCGGCGGCGGGGCGCAGATCGTTTTTAACGTGACGGCCACCGATGCGGCGAGTTTCCGCAAAAGCGAAGGGCAAATTGCCGCCATGCTGGCGCGCAGCGTCGGGCGTGGCCAGCGGGGATTGTGACGCAGGCGGGTGCCTCGTCTCCCACCTCCCGAACCATAAAAATGAATCCAGGAACAACCACATGGCGGCATTTCATGAAGTGCGGTTTCCGTTGCGGCTGGCGCTCGGCGTCAGCGGCGGGCCCGTGCGCCGGACCGATATCGTCAACCTTTCCAATGGCCGGGAAAACCGCAACCAGCGCTGGCGGAATGCCCGGCGCGCCTATGATGCCGGCTCCGGCATCCGCTCCGTCGCTGATCTCTACGAGGTGCTGGCCTTTTTCGAGGCGCGGCGCGGAGAGCTCTACGGTTTTCGTTTTCGCGATCCGGTGGATTTCAAATCCTGCCCGCCGGGAGAGACGCCCGCTACGACCGACCAGAGGATCGGCACGGGTGACGGGGTGACAACTGTTTTCCAGCTCGTGAAGACCTATGCCGATGCCGGAGGATCTTTTTCCAGACGGATCGACAAGCCGGTCGACGGGTCGCTCATCGTTTCGGTCGAGGGGGTGAAGGCCGCGCCGACCGAGGTGTCCGTCGATCACGCGACCGGCATGGTGACATTCCGGGCGGGGCGTGCGCCGCCTGCCGGTGCCGTGATCCGCGCCGGTTTTGAATTCGACGTGCCGGTGCGCTTCGCCATCGACCGTATCGACATCAATCTGACCGCTTTTGAAGCCGGCCGCATTCCCTCCATTCCGCTGATGGAAATCCTGCCATGAAGACCATGCCCGCAGCCCTTGCAGATCATCTGAAAGGCGACGCCACCACCACCTGCCATTGCTGGCGGGTGACGCTGAAGGATGGCGTCGTGATGGGCTTTACCGATCATGACGAGACGTTGTCTTTCGCCGGCACCTACTACCTTGCCGCAAGCGGTTTTTCTGCCAGCGACAGTGAGAGCGAAACCGGGCTGGGTGCGGGTGCCGGCGAGGTGGCAGGCGGTTTTTCCACCGAGGCGATTGCCGAAGACGATCTTGCCGCAGGTCGTTTCGATGGAGCCAAAGTGGAGCTTTTCCTCGTCAACTGGCAGGCGCCGGATGAGCATGTGCTGCTCAGCCTGCGCGAGATCGGCGAGGTGACGCGGGCCGGCGGGGCCTTCCGCGCGGAATTGCGCAGCATCGCCCATCGACTTGGCCAACCGCAGGGCAGGAGCTATGGGCGGCGCTGCGATGCAGCCTTGGGCGACGGGCGTTGTGGTGTCGATCTCGCACCGTTCACCGGCCATGGTAACGTGGCGGCGGTGGATGTTTCGGGCAAACTGCTGGTCTCCGGACTCGATGCTTTTACCGAGGGTTTCTTCAGCCGCGGCAAGCTCAGATTTTTGACCGGCAGTCTCGCTGGCAAGGCTTTCGACCTTGACGGCCACGAGCGGCGTGACGGCGGTGTACTTCTCTCTTTTTGGCTGACGCCGGACCGGATGCCGTCGCCGGGAGATCGCTTTTCCGTGACTGCCGGCTGCGACAAGAGTTTCGCCACCTGCAAGGCGAAGTTCGGCAATCACCTGAATTTCCGGGGCTTTCCGCATCTGCCGGGTGCGGATTTTGCCTATTCCTACGCAAGCGGCGGCCAGAGCCACGACGGCGGAGTGCTGTTTCCATGAATGATACGGCGAAAAAGGTGCTCGCTCTGGCCGAAAGCTGGATCGGCACGCCCTACAGGCATCAGGCCTCTTTGCAGGGTGTCGGCTGCGATTGCCTCGGCCTGATCCGCGGCGTCTGGCGCGGGCTCTACGGGCACGAACCGGAATTGCCGCCGCCCTATGCGCCTGATTGGGCCGAACGCGGCGGCGAGGACCGGCTGATGGTGGCGGCGAAGCGCCATTTTCTGACGGTGCCGGGCATGGGAGAGGCGCAGCCCGGAGACCTGCTGCTGTTTCGCTGGCGCGCCGATGCGGCAGCGAAACATCTCGGCATCCTCGCCGGGTCAGAGCATTTCATCCACGCCTATGAACAGGCGGCGGTGGTGCGGTCGGCGCTGGTGCCGGGCTGGAAGCGGCGTATTGCCGGGGCGTTTCGTTTTCCCGATCCCTGACATTTTTCGAGGCGAACATGGCGACAATCGTTTTTCAGGCGGCGGGCGCGGCACTCGGCGGCATTTTTGGCCCCGTTGGCGCCATCATCGGCCGGGCGGCCGGCGCACTGACCGGCAATGCCGTCGACCGCGCGCTGCTTTCGAACGGCCGCACGGTAGCAGGTGCGCGGCTTGCGACGGCGCGGATTCCCGGTGCGGATGAGGGCGCTGCTATTAACCGGCTCTATGGCACAGCGAGGATCGGCGGCACGCTCATTTGGGCGACACGTTTCGAGGAAAGTGTCGAGGTGCAGCGGCGTGGCGGCAAGGGCAATCGCGGCCCCAAGGTGGAGAGCTTCCGTTATTTCGCCAATCTCGCCATCGGCCTCTGCGAAGGCGAGGCGGCCCTGGTGCGGCGCGTCTGGGCCGATGGGCGTGAAGTTGATCTCACCGGCGTCGAGATGCGCTTTTATCCCGGCAGCGAGACGCAATTGCCCGATCCGCTGATCGAAGCGAAACAGGGGACTGGCAACGCACCCGCCTTTCGTGGACTGGCCTATGTCGTCTTCGAACGCCTGCCGCTTGAGGCCTATGGCAATCGCATTCCACTGATGCAGTTCGAAGTCGTGCGGCCGGTCGGAAAGCTTGAACGCCAGATCAGCGCCATCACCGTCATTCCCGGTGCGACCGAACACGGTTATGCCACCACACAGGTCAGCGAGCGCACGGGGATCGGCCAAAGCCGCATCTTGAACCGCAACAATCTCACCGCCGCGACCGACTGGCAGGCGGCGATCGACGAATTGCAGGCGCTTTGCCCCAATCTCCAAAGCGTGGCGCTTGTCGTGAGCTGGTTCGGCACGGATATGCGGGCGGGTGAATGCCGCATTCTGCCAGGCGTGGAAGTGGCGGCCCGCGACGGGGAAACCACGCCATGGTCCGTTGCCGGTCTTTCGCGCGTTGATGCGCATCTGGTCAGCCATCATGGCGGCGGCCCGGCCTATGGCGGCACGCCTGATGATGAGAGCGTGTTGCAGGCCATCGCCGATCTCAAGGCTCGGGGCCTGTGGGTCTGCCTTTATCCTTTCGTGATGATGGATGTGCCCGCCGGCAACGGCCTGCCTGACCCCTATGGCGATCGCGAGCAGGCCGCTTATGGCTGGCGTGGCCGCATCACCGGCTTTCCCGCACCCGGCAAAGCCGGCTCCCCGAACCGTAGTGCGGCTGCGCGGGCGCAGGTTTCCGCCTTCTGCAACCGTGAGGAAGGCTACCGCCGCATGGTGTTGCATTATGCAGCGCTTGCGGCGCAGGCGGGCGGCGTGGATGCCTTCCTGATCGGCTCGGAACTGCGCGGCCTCACCGCCCTCCGGGACCAGAACGATGCCTTTCCCTTCGTTGAGGAACTGCTGCGGCTGGCACGCGATGTGCGCAGCATTGTCGGATCGGCGACGAAGCTCACCTATGCCGCGGACTGGAGCGAATATTTCGGCCACCAGCCGGCAGACGGTTCGGGCGACGTGTTTTTCCACCTCGATCCGCTCTGGGCGAGCCCTGATATCGACGCCATCGGCATCGATAATTACATGCCGCTTTCCGACTGGCGTGACGAGGATGCCGCCAATGGCAATCCCGATGGGATGGCCGGCCCCGATGATGCGAGCGCGTTTCACCGTACTATGACGGCAGGCGAGGGTTTCGACTGGTATTATGTGAGCGATGCCGACCGCGCGGCGCGGCGGCGCACACCCATAACGGATGGGCTGAAGGGCAAGCCGTGGGTGTTCCGCTACAAGGACCTTCGCAACTGGTGGGGCAACCTGCACTATGACCGGGTGCGTGGTGTGGAGAAATCCACACCCACTGACTGGGTGCCGGGCGCAAAGCCGATCTGGTTCACCGAACTCGGCTGCCCGGCGGTGGATAAGAGCGCCACGCGCCCCAATGTCTTTCCCGATCCGAAATCGGCGGAAAACGCCTTTCCCCATTTTTCCCGTCGCAACCGGGCAGACAGCCAGCAGCGGCGGTTTCTGGAGGCGCATCTCGACCATTGGGGTGAAGGCGAGGCAGCGATGGTGGAGAAGAACCGTGTCTATCTCTGGACCTGGGATGCGCGGCCTTTCCCCGCCTTTCCGCAGAATGGCGCAGTCTGGAGTGATGGTGCAAACTGGCGCACCGGCCACTGGCTGAATGGTCGGCTGGGAACGGCCACACTGGCCGACACCATTGCCGCCATCCTGATCGATCATGGCTTTTCCGCCTTCGACGTCTCGGCCGTCAGCGGCGATCTGACGGGGTACGTGCAGGGCGACATAACCTCGGCCCGCAATCTGCTGGAGCCGCTGATGGCGGCGTTTCAGGTGGATGTGGCGGAGGACGGCGGAACCCTCCGCTTCCGCTCCCGCAATAAGGCAGTCATGCCCGTCCGCGATATCGCCGTGCTGGCGGATATCGAGGACGAGCCGCTTTGGTCTGAAAATCGCGGCCATGACAGCGATTTCGCGACGGAAGCCGTGCTGACCTCGTTTAATCCGGTGCTCGATTATGAGCAGGCGAGCGCGCGTTCCCGCCGCATCGATAATGCCGGCAGCCGGGTGATGCGGCTCGATCTCAACGCCGCCTTGCAGTCGGAAACGGCGGAAGCGGCCGTGGAGGCGCTGCTGCGTGACAACCGCCAGGCGCGGCGCAGCCTGCGTTTCGCCCTGCCGCCATCCGATATCACGCTTGAACCCGGCGATTGCATCCGCCTCTCGGAGGGCGTCTTTCCGCAGACGCCTGCCGGGCGGTTTCTGGTCAGTCGCATCGAGGACGGCGCGGTGCGGCAGGTGGAGGCACGGGCTTTTTCCCCTGCCTTTTCAGCCGCCGCCGGCGGTGCGGAGGAGCGGCGCAGCGCCGGCGCAAGCGGCGCCGAAGGTTTCGCCCCGGAGGTGCTGTTTCTCGATCTGCCATTCCATGATGGCACCGCGCCGGAACAGTCGGCGCGGATTGCCGCCTTCGCAAAACCCTGGCGGCCGATCGTCGTGTCTTCATCATCAGGCACGGAAGGGTATAGCCAGCGTGTGCTGCTGGACCGACCGGCGATGATCGGCACGTTGGCACAGCCGCTGGTATCAGGCCCCCCCGGCCGTTTTGACCGCAAGGACACCATCCTGATCGATCTGCCCGCCGGTGAAGTCTCTTCGGTCCCAGAGCTTTCGGTGCTTGATGGCGAGAACCGTCTCGCCATCAAGGCCGCAAATGGCGTGTGGGAGATCGTCGCCTTCGCAAAGGCCGAGGAAATCGCACCTTCGCGCTGGCGGCTCTCCGCGCTCCTTCGGGGGCTCGCCGGCACGGAGGATGCGCTTGCCGCAGGTGCGCCGAAGGGGGCTCCGGTGGTGGTTCTCGATGCGGCGGTGCAGCCGCTCGGCCTTGCCGCAAGCGAGCGCGGGCGACGCCTGAACTGGATTGCGGAGGCGGCGGGCATGGCGGGCGCACCAGCCGGGCCTTTTGCCTTTGAGGGCGGCGTGCGGGCGCAGACCCCGCTTGCGCCGGTGCATCTTTCCGGTGAGCGTCAGCGGGACGGCATTCTCGTCAAATGGAAGCGTCGAGGTCGCGTGGAGGCCGATGGCTGGGATGCGAGCGACATTCCGCTCGACGAGCCTTTCGAGCTTTATCGCGTCGAGGTGATGGACGGCGGGACCGTGCGCCGTGCGGTAGAGGTGCCGGAACCCTTCTGGCTCTACCCCGCAGGGGACGAACTCACAGATTTCCCGCAGCTACGGGATCACATTTCCGTGCGTGTCCGCCAGCTGGGCCGCGCGGTGCCCTCGGGAGTGGTGGCCCAGGCCCTTCTCCCGCTCTGACATGTGCCTGAAAAACAACGCAAAGGACGAGATTATGGACAGTACCAAGGCATGGTATCAATCCCGCACGATCTGGGGCGCGCTGATAGCGGTTTTCGCACCGCTTTTCAGCATTGCCGGCTTCGATCTGCCCGCCGGCCTGCACGGGGAGCTGGCCGAAGGGCTGGTGACCGTTGCGGGCGGAATCGGCGGTCTGATCGCACTTTACGGCCGCCTTTCGGCGACCCGCTCCATCCGCTGACGGGGCTCACGAAAACGCCGTTCCCGCCACGCACCGCGGCGGCGGGGCCGGCATTCATTTGCCATTCAGACGCTTTGCGCTACATATTCGGTCACACTAGGGTTCGAGACGCACCCGGTTTTTTGCGGAAGTTTGTAGAATGGCATCACCTCTCATCATCGCGACGCTTGCAGCCGGGCTCTCCGGTTTCACGGCGCCCGAGGCTGATCTGCAGGGCCACTACATTTTGGCTGCCAGCGATTGTGGCGCAGCCGTCGCCCGCGTCGTGCGCGAAACCGGTGGTCAGCTGCTTTCGGTCTATCCTTCCGGCGACGGTCAGTCCTGTGTCGTCACCGTTCTCGTCCAGGGCAATGGCGAGCGCCCGCGCAAGGTAACGATGCGCGTGCCGATGTAGCTTGCCCGCATCGCCGAAATAGCGGAAAACAATCCGACTCATGTAGCATGACCGGCCAACCGCGTGGGCCGGGACGGAAGGAAAGGGCGGACAATGCGTATTCTCGTTGTTGAGGATGATGCCAATCTCAATCGTCAGCTGACCGACGCGCTGAAAGAGGCCGGTTATGTTGTCGATCAGGCATTTGACGGCGAGGAAGGGCATTATCTCGGCGATACCGAACCCTATGACGCCATCGTCCTCGATATCGGCCTGCCGCAGCTGGATGGCATCACCGTCGTTGAAAAATGGCGCGCGGCCGGCAAGGCTATGCCGGTCCTCATCCTCACTGCCCGCGACCGCTGGAGCGACAAGGTGGCGGGCATCGATGCCGGCGCCGATGATTACGTGACCAAGCCCTTCCATGTGGAAGAAGTGCTTGCCCGCGTGCGCGCGCTCATCCGCCGCGCCGCCGGCCACGCTTCCTCCGAACTGGTCTGCGGCCCGGTCCGGCTCGACACCAAATCCTCCAAGGCGACCGTCAACGGCACGACGCTGAAGCTCACCTCGCACGAGTTCCGCCTATTGTCCTATCTCATGCATCACATGGGTGAGGTCGTCTCGCGCACAGAGCTGGTCGAACATATGTACGATCAAGATTTCGACCGCGATTCCAACACGATCGAGGTGTTTGTCGGACGTTTGCGCAAGAAAATCGGGGTTGATCTGATCGAGACGATCCGTGGTCTCGGTTACCGGATGCAAGCGCCGGCAGATGCGAAGTAATTCTCTCACCGCCCGCGTTCTGCTGCTCGCCTCCGCCTGGTCGGCGCTGGCGCTGGTGGTGATCGCCGTCGTCATTTCGACGCTTTACCGGCAGGGCGTGGAGCGCAGCTTCACCGATCTTTTGCGGGCGCAGCTTTACAACGTCATCAACTCGGTGACGATTTCCAACGAGAACACGCTGGCCGGCAGCCCGCAGCTCGGCGATCTCCGGTTTTCGCAGCCCGATACCGGCTGGTACTGGGTGGTGGAGCCGCTCGGCAATTTCCAGACTGCGCCGCTGGTGTCTTCCTCGCTCGGCGTGTCGACGCTGCCGGTGCCCAGCATTCTCGACGCCCCCTTCGACAACAGATACGAGCGATTTTATGCCGTTACCGACGAGGCCGGCAACAAGGTGCGTGTGGCGGAAACGGAAGTCGTGCTGGACGGTGAGGGCCGGGCGGCGCGTTTCCGTGTTTCCGGCAATCTGAATGTCGTCGAAGACGATGTCCGTGATTTTTCCAACAGCCTCTATCTGGCGCTGGCCGTCTTTGGTTTGGGCAGTCTGGTCGTCAACGGCCTTGCCATTCTCTACAGTCTGCGGCCGCTTGATCAGGCCCGTGTCGCGCTCGGCAAGATAAGGGGCGGGGAGGCGGAAAGCCTCGAAGGTGAATTCCCGCGTGAAATCCAGCCGCTGGCCAATGAGGTCAATGCGCTGATCGACAGCAACCGCCGCCTTGTGGAGCGCGCCCGCATGCAGGTCGGCAATCTCGCGCATTCGCTGAAGACGCCGATCGCCGTTCTTCTGAACGAGGCCCGCACGCTGGAGCCGCAGCATGGTGATCTGGTGCGCGCGCAGGCCGATGCCATGCAGGCGCAGGTGCAATCCTATCTCTCCCGCGCCCGCATCGCCGCCCAGCGCGGCTCGATCCTTGCCCGCGTGGAAGCGGAACCGGCGCTGGAAAGGCTGGTGCGGGTGATGCGCCGCCTGAACCCCGACAAGCAGTTCGTGCTGAATTTCGAACAGCCGGGCGCGGTGCTCGGCATGGAACAGCAGGATCTCGAAGAGGTCGTCGGCAATCTCCTGGAAAATGCCGCGCGCTTTGCGCAGACACGCGTGGTCATCACGCTTGCGGCCGGCACGCACCCGTCTTCCGACGCTGAAATCGCCCGTCGCTCCTGGGTGGAACTGACGGTGGAAGACGATGGCCCGGGGCTGGAGCCGGGACAGATCAGCGAAGCGATGAAACGCGGCCGCCGGCTGGACGAGAGCCGGCCGGGCACGGGCCTCGGCCTGTCGATCGTTTCCGAGGTGGTGTCTGAATACCATGGCCGCTTTTCGCTATCGCGCAGCGCCATCGGTGGCCTGAAAGCCGATCTGATTTTGCCGGGTCTTTCGAAAGAGCTTGCGTGAGGCAAGAAAAAAGGCAAGAAATTCAATACCGGTACATGAGAGCATTTCCAGGGAAAGTGGACCCCGGTTTCCCGTCAGGAAATGCGGAAGAACAAAAGCTAGGGTGTTTTCACGGTTCGAAGAACAGCGAAAATGCTCTAGGTGCAATGCGGTAGGAAAGAGGACAGGGTTTGGTTGACGTGTATGATGGCTGTCGCTCCGTGACGATGCGTTCGCTGGTGTCACGCCCGGCACTTCTCTCGATCCTGTGTGTGTCGATGCTGAGCGCCTGCACCACCACGGGCACGCGCCCGGCGGGCGGCGGCCTGTTCGGCCGTTCGGCCCAGCCTTCCACGCCTTTCCTTGCCAATCTGCAAGGCGGCATCGTCGGGAAAAGCGGCGTGGAGCTCGACAGGGGCGACCAGACCAAAGCGCTGGAGGCGGAATACAAGGCGCTGGAAACGGCCCCGGTCGGCACGCCCGTCACCTGGACCGGTGATGACGTCAAGGGTCAGGTGGTCGCCAATGCGCCCTATCAGGTCGGCAACCAGAACTGCCGGCAATATTCCCATACCCTCACTGTCGACGGGCGCGACACCAGGGTGCGCGGCGCGGCCTGCCGTAATGACGACGGAAGCTGGTCTCCGCTGATCTGATCAGTTTGACGTAAATCAAGGTCACGGGCCTTCCGCGGTGACAAGAAGAGGCACGGCGGAACAGCGAAACGGGATCTGCGGTGCGGCGTGATGTCTCAAATTCACGTCATCCCCGCGCTTCGTGTTTCCATGTGCCGCGCATTCGAGTAATTGAGCCTTATGTTCTGGATTGTCGTTGCGATATTGACGGCGGCTGTCGCCATCGTCCTGATGTACCCGCTGATGCGGAAGACCGAGGCGCCTGAAACGCGCCGTGACGGTGAGGTTGCCGTTTATCGCGACCAACTGGCCGAACTGGACCGCGAACGCGCCGCCGGCCTGATCGGCGAGACCGAAGCGGATTATGCCCGCGCCGAAATCGGCCGCCGCCTGCTGGCCGCCGCCGAGGCGGAAGAGGTGACGGCGAAAGAGGCCCGGCCGCGCCGGCACAATCTTGCCGCCAGCCTCATAACCATCCTGCTGCCTGCACTTGGCCTCTGTCTTTACATCTGGAACGGCAGTCCGGACACGCCGGACATGCCGCTCGAGGCACGTCTTGAAAACCCCGGCAACGACATGAACCTGCTGGTCGCGCGGGCCGAGAGGCATCTGGCGCAAAACCCGGAGGATGGCGGCGGCTGGGATGTTCTGGCGCCGATCTATTTCAAGACGCTGCGGCTTGGCGATGCCGAGCTTGCCTATCGCAACGCGCTTCGTATTCTCGGACCAAGCGCCGAACGGCTGACGGGCCTTGGCGAAACGCTCGTGGCCGGCAATGACGGCGTCGTCATCGAAGCGGCGCGGGATGCGTTTGCTCAGGCCGAAAAGCTGAAGCCCGGCAATCCGCGCGCGCGCTTTTATCTGGCGCTGTCGCTGGAACAGGCAGGCAAGGCGCAGGAAGCACGCGCGGCCTTTGCGGCGCTGGAGGCCGATGCGCCGGCCGGCGCACCCTGGCTGCCGCTGGTGCGTGAACATATTGCCCGGACCGGCGGCGAAGCGACGCCTGCCGCACCCGGCCCGAGCGCCGAGGATATGGCAGCGGCCAATGACATGACGGCCACCGACCGGCAGGCGATGATCGAGGGCATGGTGGCGAGCCTCGATGCCAAGCTGAGGGATAACCCTGATGATTTCGAAGGGTGGATGCGCCTCATGCGCGCCTATTCCGTGCTGAAGAACGAAGCCAAGGCCGGTGAAGCGTTGAGGGCAGGTTTGCAGGCTTTCCCGCCACAGGGTGAACAGGGCAGGCAGCTTCTGGCGCTGGCGAAGGAATTGGGTGTTTCCGCCGGACCGATCCGCGTGGATGGGCAGAAGGATGCCGCGCCGCAGGGAGTGACGCAATGACCCGCAAACAGAAACGCCTCGCGATCATCGGCGGCGGCATGAGTTTCATTGTCGCGGCGGTGCTGCTGGTCATGTTCGCCTTCGGCCAGTCAATCGCCTATTTCTACATGCCCGCCGATCTGGAAAAGACGCCGGTCAATCCCGGTACCCGCATCCGCCTTGGCGGGCTGGTGGCGGAAGGTTCGATCAAGCGCGGCGAAGGCCGCACGGTGAGCTTTACGGTGACGGATGGCGAAGCGACCGTGCCGGTCAGCTATACCGGCATCCTGCCTGATCTCTTCCGCGAAGGGCAGGGCGTGGTGACCGAAGGCATGTTCGACGCCGCCACCCACGGTTTCGTGGCCGACAGCGTGCTCGCCAAGCACGACGAGAACTACATGCCAAAGGAAGTGGCCGACCGGCTGAAGGACAAGGGCCTGTGGCAGCACGGCGGTGAGGGCGAAGCCCCTTCCACTGCGACGCCGTCGACCAGCGCGGCTTCGGCCGACAAGACCGGAGCGACGAAATGATCAACGAGATTGGCCATTATGTTCTGGTTCTGGCGCTCGGTGTGGGGCTGATCGTCTCGACGCTGCCGGTCATCGGTGCGCGCCGCAACGACCGGGCGCTGATGGATGTCGCCTCGCTCGGCTCGGTCTTGATGTTCCTGCTGGTGGGCTTTTCCTTCGCAGCGCTGACGCGGGCTTATGCCGTCTCGGATTTTTCCGTGCGCAATGTCTGGGAAAACTCCCATTCGCTGATGCCGATGCTCTACAAGCTGACCGGCGTGTGGGGCAATCACGAAGGCTCGATGCTGCTGTGGCTGCTCATTCTGGTGTTTTTCAGCGCGCTCGTCGCCGCCTTCGGCCGCAACCTGCCGGAAACGCTCAAGGCCAATGTTCTGGCCGTGCAGGCATGGATTTCCGTCGCCTTCCTGCTGTTCATCCTGCTCACCTCAAATCCGTTCCTGCGGCTGGAGCGGGTGCCGGCCGAGGGCCAAGACCTCAATCCGATCCTTCAGGATTTCGGCCTCGCCATCCATCCGCCGCTGCTCTATCTTGGTTACGTCGGCTTTTCCGTCTGCTTCTCCTTTGCCGTCGCGGCACTTCTTGAAGGTCGCATCGATGCCGCCTGGGCGCGCTGGGTCAGGCCGTGGACGCTCGCCGCCTGGACCTTCCTGACCGCCGGCATCTCCATGGGCTCCTATTGGGCCTATTATGAACTCGGCTGGGGCGGCTGGTGGTTCTGGGATCCGGTGGAAAACGCCTCCTTCATGCCCTGGCTTGCCGGCACCGCATTGCTGCATTCGGCGCTCGTCATGGAAAAACGCGAAGCGCTGAAAATCTGGACGGTGCTTCTGGCGATCATGACCTTTTCGCTGTCGCTGCTCGGCACCTTCCTCGTGCGCTCCGGCGTGCTGACCTCCGTGCATGCCTTTGCTACCGATCCGAGCCGCGGTATCTTCATTCTCGGCATCCTCACCGTCTTCATCGGCGGCGCCTTCGCGCTGTTTGCCTGGCGTGCACCGTCGCTGAAGGCAGGCGGCCTCTTTGCGCCGATCTCGCGTGAGGGATCGCTCGTTCTCAACAACCTCATCCTGACGGTCTCGACCGCAACCGTGCTGATCGGCACGCTTTACCCGCTCATTCTCGAAACCCTGACGGGCGAAAAAATCTCGGTCGGTGCGCCGTTCTTCAACCTCACCTTCGGCCTTCTGATGATCCCGATCCTGATCGTCACACCGTTTGGGCCGATGCTCGCCTGGAAGCGTGGCGATCTTCTCGGCGCCTTCCAGCGGCTGTATGTGGCCGCGGCTGTCGCGGCTCTGGCCGGGCTGGCGCTCTGGTATATCGAAAATGGCGGCCCGGTGCTGGCTGCACTCGGCATTGCCGCCGGTTTCTGGCTGATCTTCGGGGCGCTCACCGATCTGTGGTATCGCGCCAATTTCGGCAAACTGGCCTTCGGCATCGCGTTCCGCCGCTTGAAAGGCCTGCCGCGTTCGGCCTTCGGCACGGCGCTGGCGCATATGGGCCTCGGCATCACCGTGCTCGGCATCGTCATCGTCACCACCTATGAGACCGAAACGGTTCTGGAAATGAAACAGGGCATGGTGGCGGAAGCGGGCGGTTACAGCCTGACCTTCGACGGCATCCGCCACGCCGTCGGTCCTAATTTCACCGAGGATCGCGGCCATTTCACCGTGCGCAAGGCGGGTGTGGAGGTGGCTGACGTCTGGTCGTCCAAGCGGCTCTATACCGCGCGGCGCATGCCGACGACGGAAGCCGGCATCCTGACCTTCGGCCTCAGCCAGCTTTATGTTTCGCTGGGCGACCCCATGGCCGATGGCGGCATGGTGGTGCGCATCTGGTGGAAACCCTTCATCCTCTGCATCTGGGGCGGCACGCTATTCATGATGGCGGGCGGTTTCATCTCGCTCTCCGACAGACGTTTGCGGGTGGGTGCGCCGACCCGCAAGGCGAAGCCGGTGCGGGCTGTAATGCCGGAGGCGGCGGAATGAGGGAGGTCGTGGCAAGGCTCGCTCTTCTTCTCACCCTCATCTTCGCTGCAGCTTCTCCCGCTCTCGCCTTCAATCCTGACGAAGTCCTCAAGGACCCCGTGCTGGAACAGCGCGCCCGGAACCTGACGTCGCAGCTCCGCTGCATGGTTTGCCAGAACCAGTCGATCGATGACAGCAATGCCGAGCTGGCGCGTGACCTGCGTGTCCTCGTGCGCGAAAGGCTGGTTCAGGGCGACAGCGACAAGGCCGTCATCGATTATGTCGTGTCGCGTTACGGCGAGTTCGTGCTCCTGAAGCCGCGTCTCAGCCTGCGCACCGTGCTTTTGTGGGGCGCGCCCATCGGCCTCACCCTTGCCGGGATTTTCGCCGTCTTCGTGTTTTCGCGCCGCCGCGCCACCCAGGAACGCCCACAAAAACTGAGTGCGGATGAAGAAGAGCGCATTCGCAATCTCATTGAAAAATAACCTGATTTCATTTTCGCCTTCGGTTCTTTTTCAACATTACGGATTTTTCATTCCTCAGACACTTCGCCGTAAGGTGTTGCCTCCTATATCTTCATCATCCACCGCTTCCCCGGTCACACGGGTTTCAGTCTGAATGAAGAAAGAAGGTACATCATGTCTCATTCGCAAAACGGCCATTCCTCGCTGAAGACGGCCTCGCTGAAGACGGCCCTGAAGGCCACGACTGTTGGCGGCCTCGCCGCGCTGATGCTGTCGACGGGTATCGCCGCACCGATCCTCCACTCCTTTGCTGCCCCCGTCGAAGTGACCGCACCGCAGGTTCCGAGCTTCGCCAATGTGGTTGATGCCGTCTCGCCCGCCGTCGTTTCCGTTCGCGTACAGTCGAACGTGCAGCCGGCTTCCGACGATTCCAGCAACTTCTCCTTCAATTTCGGCGGCCGCGGCCTCGACCAGCTGCCGGATGACCATCCGCTGAAGCGCTTCTTCAAGGAATTCGGTGGCCCCAACCAGGATCGCCCCGACCGTGGTCCGAACCGTCACCGTGACGGCAAGGGTCCGCTGCGCCCGGTCGCTCAAGGCTCCGGCTTCTTCATCTCCGAAGACGGTTATGTCGTCACCAACAACCACGTCGTCGATGACGGTTCCGCCTATACTGTCGTGATGAATGACGGCACCGAACTCGAAGCCAAGCTCGTCGGCCGCGACCCGCGCACCGATCTGGCGCTGCTGAAGGTCGATGTGAACCGCAAGTTCACCTATGTGAAATTCGCCGATGACACCAAGATTCGCGTCGGTGACTGGGTCGTCGCCGTTGGTAACCCCTTCGGCCTTGGCGGTACGGTGACGTCAGGCATCATTTCGGCTCGCGGCCGTGATATCGGCTCTGGCCCCTATGACGACTATCTGCAGATCGACGCTGCCGTGAACCGTGGCAACTCCGGTGGCCCCGCCTTTAACCTGAATGGCGAAGTGGTCGGCATCAACACCGCCATCTTCTCGCCCTCCGGCGGCAATGTCGGCATCGCCTTCGCCATCCCGTCCTCGGTCGCCAAGGATGTGATCGCCGACCTGCAGAAGGACGGCAAGGTCGAGCGCGGTTGGCTCGGTGTGCAGATCCAGCCGGTCAGCAAGGATATCGCCGAATCGCTCGGCCTCTCCGAAGCCAAGGGCGCTCTCGTCGTTTCGCCGCAGTCCGGTTCCCCGGGTGACAAGGCCGGCATCAAGCAGGGTGATATCATCACCGCCGTCAACGGCGATCCCGTCAAGGATGCCCGCGATCTGTCGCGCCGCATCGGTGGCATGGCTCCCAATGCCAAGGTCGAAATCTCGCTGTGGCGCGGCGGCAAGTCTCAGTCGGTAACGGTGACGCTCGGTGATCTCACCAGCGATGAAGCCTCCAAGGCGACGCCAGGCCAGAACGACGACAAGGGCGGCAGCCAGTCCTCCAGCGAGAAGGTGCTGTCCAGCCTCGGCCTGACGGTTTCGCCTTCCGATGACGGCAACGGCCTTGCTATTACCGATGTCGACCCTGATAGCGACGCCGCTGCCCGGGGCCTGAAGACGGGCGAGAAGATCACCTCTGTCAACAACCAGCAGGTGGCCTCCGCAGCCGATATCGAGAAGATCCTCGAGCAGGCCAAGAAGGACGGACGCTCCAAGGCGCTGTTCCAGATCCAGACGGATGACGGCAGCCGCTTCATCGCGCTGGACATCGATCAGGGCTGATAATTTGAAAGGCGATGCCGGTTCCTTTGGGATCCGGCATCACATCTCGCTCTTGAGACGGGGCGGTTGAGTATGGCACGGCGTTGCGGCCCGTTTCTTCTCCCCGCCGGGGAGAAGGTGGCCCGAAGGGTCGGATGAGGGGGCTAGCCGTCTTTTTATCTTGACCCTCACCCCCTCATCCCGCTGCCGCGGACTTCTCCCCGGCGGGGAGAAGAAACAAGCGGCGACCACTCGCTCCATAGGTTATTGCCAATCTTGAAGCGAGATAACGCCATAGGCCTAAGTCTTCGGAGGAAACCTCATGGAAAACAAGGTTCAGGAAATGTCTGTCGCATCTCTTTCCGGTTGTGCGGAAAAGGGCGAGAGCGCTATTGTCCCGCACATGAAGATTCTTGTCATTGAAGACGACCTCGAGGCTGCGGCCTATATGACCAAGGCGTTCCGCGAAGCCGGGATTGTCGCCGATCACGCCAGCGATGGCGAGAGCGGTTTGTTCATGGGCTGTGAGAATGCCTACGACGTGCTGGTGATCGACCGCATGCTGCCGCGCCGCGACGGGCTTTCCGTCATCAGCGAACTGCGCCGCCGCGGTATCGAGACGCCGGTGCTGATCCTTTCCGCGCTGGGCCAGGTGGATGACCGCGTGACCGGTCTGCGCGCCGGGGGCGATGATTACCTGCCGAAACCCTATGCCTTTTCCGAACTGCTCGCCCGCATCGAGGTGCTTGGCCGCCGCAAGGGCAAGCCCGAGCAGGACATGATCTACCGCGTCGGCGATCTCGAGCTCGACCGCCTGTCGCATGATGTCCGCCGCAACGGCAAGGAAATCCTCCTCCAGCCGCGCGAATTCCGGCTGCTGGAATATCTGATGAAGAATGCCGGCCAGGTGGTGACCCGCACCATGCTTCTGGAAAACGTCTGGGATTATCATTTCGACCCGCAGACCAATGTCATCGACGTCCATGTTTCCCGCCTGCGCTCGAAGATCGAGAAGGACTTCGAGAAGCCGCTCTTGAAGACCATTCGCGGCGCCGGTTACATGATGAAGGACGAGGGCTGATTGCCGAAAATGGCCCGCCTCAGAATATTGTTCAGATCGACGGCGGTGCGCCTTTCGGCGCTCTATATCCTGCTCTTCGCACTCTGCGCCGCCTTCCTCGTTTTTTACGTCACCGCCCTCTCCGAACGGCTGCTGAACCAGCAGACGCGCGATGCCGTGTTGCAGGAAGTCTCTGATGTGCAGCGCATCTATAATCGCGGCGGCATCAATCCGCTGCTCAGGATGATGGAGCGCCGCGCCCGCCAGCCGGGCGCGAGCCTTTACATCATCGCCGGCCCGAATGGCGAAATTCTCGCGGGTAACGTCGCCTCCGTGCAGCCCGGCGTCTTCGACAAGGAAGGCTGGACGGGTTTCCCCTTTCGTTACGAGCGTTATTCCGAAAGCGGCGACAGCGTGCAGCATCTCGCCACCGCCAATGTTTTCATGCTGGATAACGGCCTGCGCATCCTGATCGGCCGCGATCTCGGCGAACCCACCAAGTTCCGGGCGCTGGTGCGCAATGCGTTGATGGTGGCGCTTGCGATCATGAGCGGCGGTGCCTTGCTCATCTGGTTCGGCATTGGCCGCAATGCTTTGAAACGCATCGACCGCATGTCGGCGGCAACCAAGAAGATCATGGCCGGCGACCTTTCCCAGCGCCTGCCGCAGGGCCGCTCCGGTGACGAATTCGACCGGCTGTCCGGCTCGCTCAACGCCATGCTCGGCCGCATCGAAAAACTGAACGAGGGCCTGCGCCAGGTCTCCGACAACATCGCCCATGACCTGAAGACGCCGCTGACACGGCTGCGCAACAAGGCGGCCGCCGCCCTCGATGACAATGACGAGACGAAACGGCGCGCCGCCCTTGAAGGCATCATTGCCGAATCCGATCAGCTCATCCGCACCTTCAATGCGCTGCTGATGATTTCCCGCGTTGAGGCAGGCTCGATCGCCGCTGAAATGACCGATGTGGACATGTCGGCGATTGCCGCCGACAGCGCCGAACTTTATGAGCCGGTGGCAGAGGATGCAGGTCTCGCGCTGGAATCGCAGATAGAGCCGGGCCTTTCGGTGCAGGGCAACCGCGAACTGATCGGTCAGGCGCTTTCCAACCTCATCGACAATGCCATGAAATATGCCTGCGAAGGCGAGGGCGACAAAAAACTCGCCGTCCGTCTGGTGAAAGAACCCGAAGCAATCGTGCTCTCCGTTGCCGATAATGGTCCCGGCATTCCCGCCGACAAGCGCGGCGAGGTGCTGAAACGCTTCGTGCGGCTGGATGAGAGCCGTTCCAAGCCGGGCACCGGGCTTGGCCTCTCGCTGGTGGAAGCCGTGATGGAGTTGCACGGCGGATCGCTGGTGCTCTCGGACACGGATGCCAACAATACGGCCTGCCCGGGACTAACCATTTCGATGGTTTTCCCCATTTCAAAGCCCTAAGTCGAGCGATCTGCGATAATTCGCCGATGTTCCCGCAGAAATTCTTCTGCCTTCGGGAAATAACGGTCTTTTGAGATTGAATTGAAAGGCGAACGGAAGAATATTGTAAGTATTATTGCTGAACTTTATTGGTCGGTTGCATCGTAATCGACAAAGGGCGTGTGACGGATGGCAGGTATAATTCCTTCGGCAAACGGCCGGCATCAACCGATCATCCTGTTCGACGCCGAATGTGTACTGTGTTCCGCCAATGCGCAATTCGTGCTGCGGCATGACCGGGCCGGCCATTTCCGGCTGGCCTCCATGCAGGGGGCTGTCGGCACGGAAATCTACCGGCGTTACGGCATGGACCCGAAAAACCCCGCCAGCATGCTGGTTGTCGATGGCGACAGGATGCGGCAGGACAGCGATGCCGTCCTGAGCATCTACGAGGCGCTTGGCATGCCCTGGCGGCTGGTGTCCGTTTTGCGGATCATTCCCGCATTTTTGCGCGATCCCGTCTATCGCTGCTTTGCCCGCAACCGCTACCGCTGGTTCGGAAAGCGCGAACAATGCTGGGTGGCGCCGCCGGAATACCGGGACCGTATCCTTTGAACAAAGTGAGGACCACCCCTTCAGGCGATCCCGGCATCGGCAAAAATGCGATGGCAACGCGATGAAAATATTGATCCTCGGTGGTTATGGCGTGTTCGGCGGCCGGTTGGCGGAATTGCTCGCCGATATCTCCAGCATTGAAATTCTAGTCTGCGGTCGCAGTCTTGCACGGGCACAGGCCTTTTGCGCTGGATGGCACGGAGAGGCGCAACTGCGTCCTCTGAAGCTCGATCGCCGCGATATCGCCGAGGCTTTGCGCATCCATAAGCCCGATCTCGTGGTCGATGCCTCCGGGCCGTTCCAGAATTACGGCGACGCCTGTTACGCCGTGATAGAGGCCTGCATCGACGCTGGCACCGATTATCTCGATTTTGCCGATGCCGCCGATTTCGTTTTCGGGGTAAGCCGGTTCGACGCGCGGGCCAAAGCCGCGGGTATTTTTGTCCTGTCCGGCGTTAGCAGTTTCCCCGTCCTGACCGCGGCAGTCCTGCGCGAGATGGCAAAGACCATGGAGATCGCCATCGTCGAGGGCGGCATAGCGCCATCGCCCTATGCCGGGATCGGTCTCAACGTCATGCGTGCGGTCGTGGGTTATGCCGGTGCGCCGATCAAGCTTTGGCGGCATGGCAGGTTGGCGCACGGCATCGGTCTGGCGGAAAGCATGCGGTTCACCGTGGCCGTGCCCGGCAGGCTGCCGCTGCGCAATATTCATTTTTCGCTGGTCGACGTGCCGGATCTGCAGGTGATCCCGCCCGAACATCCGTCGATGACGGATCTGTGGATGGGTGCCGGCCCGGTTCCGGAATTTCTGCACCGCATGTTGAATCTTCTCGCGAAGGTGAGGGCGCGGTTCGGCCTTCCTTCATTCGCGCCGCTGTCACCGCTCTTTCATGCCGTGCTGAACCGCATGCGCTTTGGCGAACATCGCGGCGGCATGTTCGTTCGCGCAAAGGGCAGGGCGTCGGGCAGGCCGGCGGAGATGAGCTGGCATCTGCTGGCCGAAGGCGATGACGGCCCCTACATTCCCTCCATGGCGATAGAGGCGCTTATCCGCAAGATGCTGCGTGGTGAGCGCCCGCTGCCCGGTGCACGCGCCGGCACTGGCGCACTGGAACTGACGGATTATGACCGGCTCTTTCAAAGCAGAACCATCTTCACGGGGTTTCGCAGAGAAGAACCCGGTGCGCCATTGTTCCGCAGGCTTCTCGGCCCGGCCTTCGATGATTTGCCGTCGTGTGTGCGGGAGCTGCACGACAGCCATGAAGCGCGAGAGTGGCGCGGCGTTGCAGACATACGACGCGGGAAAAGCGTGCTGGCGCGCATGATTTCCGCAGTTCTTCGCTTTCCGCCGGCGGGAAAACGGGTGCCGGTGAGTGTCACGCTGACACCGGAAAAGGGGGCGGAACGCTGGATACGGAATTTCGGCGGCAGACGTTTTTCGTCCATGCTTTCGGCAGGAACGGGCAAGGATCATTATCTGCTGGCGGAGCGCTTCGGTTTGATCACCGTCGCCCTGGCGCTGGTGGTCGATGGTGGTCGGCTGGCTCTCGTTCCACGGCGATGGCACCTTCTTGGTGTGCCGCTGCCCGGCTTTCTTCTGCCGAGGGGCGTGAGCTTCGAGGCCGAAACGGACGGTCGTTTCTGCTTCGACGTCGAAATTTCCTTGCCCTTCGCGGGTCTCGTCGTTGCTTACAAGGGCAATCTTGAACCGGCTGCCGGCTCCATCGGGCATAGCGGTCCCAGTGAAGCGCCTTGCAGCGCTTCACTGGGTTGAGGGATGCGTAAGGGACAGGGACGCTTCCTCAAGGCATCAAGCGACACGACTGGCGCGGATGGCCCGATTTCGCCGCTCAGAATGTGTAGGACATGCCGATCATGGCAAATGGCTGGATATCCTTCTTCGACAGGGGGCTGTCCTTGGCATCACCAATCAGGAAGCCGGCACCACCCATCCCCGTCACCGACCAGTTTTCGGTCATCATGTAGGAGATCGAAGCGGTGGCATCGATGCGCTTGAAACCGGCCTTGACGTCATAGCGGCGCAGGCCGGAGCGGGCGGATTGTGCCGAGGTGACGCCAAAATAGGATTTCATGTGGTTGTCGTCGGCCCAGGTGGCGGAGAGGTCGGCACCGAGGATGAACTGGTCGACCTTGTGCGAAACGCTTGCGCCAATGGTTGCTGTCAGGCCTTCGCTGCCACCGATGGTCTTGTCCACCTTGGCGTAGATTTCGAAGGGGTCGACACTATAGGCCATGACGCCGCCGACCACGCCGCCGGCCTTGATGTCGCCCATACCGCGCAGGTTCTTCCGGTCATCCTTTTCCTTGCGGCCACCTTCCCAGCCACCCTTGATGCCAAGCCTGAAACCGTTCTGGTTCAGGAGATTGACGGTGGCGCCGCTGAAATCGACGTTGAGGAAATCCCCATAGGCCACGGAAACCAGTGGCACGGCGCCGACTTCCAGCTTGTCCGAACCTTCATATTTCGGGGCATAGGCCGCGCCGACGCCGAGCGTGATTTTCCACTCGCTGGAATTGCTGTAGCGGGCATTGTCGAAACCCGCACCTGGATCCGCCATGCGGTCCGATTTGCCGATATCAGCGGCGAGGGCCGGCGTATGGAGCGCCCCGACCATAGGCAGCGCGGCAAGGCAGAGCGCCGCAGCGCGCAGGTTTTTCTGAAATTTCACGTTAAGAATCTTTTTCATGATCATATCCGTTGCAGCGCCAATCCTTCGAAACCGGGGGAGTCGGGTTTCGTTGAGGATGACGCTACGCGGGCATAATTGCGGAGACATTACGCGGTGCCGGTTCTGGTAAAACATCGCCGCAAGCGGTTTTCTGATCGCAAAGCGCCCCGCATTTGTTACAACGCCAGAGAGGCGCGCTGGAGGCTTTGGCGGGTCGGGCTGAAGAGGGAGAGAGACAGTGACGAAACGGGAAACCGTCGAGAGGCGGCTGAGCGAGGTTCCGCCGGGCGTGATCCGCCCCTATACGCAGACGGAACTGAAATCCGTTCTTTCGACGCTGAAGGATATCGGCAAGGCCGAACCGGCGGTGGCCGCGCTGCTGGCCGGCGAAAGCCCGCTGAAGGATTTCATCGCCGCGGCTTTCACCCTGTCGCCCTATCTGCGCGACATGGCGGCGGCGGATGAGGGGCTGCTGACACTGGCGATTTCCAAACCGCTGACGCCGTTGCTGACTGATCTTGTCCGTGACGCGCGCGATAGCTGGAAACCCGGGGAAGAAGGCGGAGTACCCGTCGAAAACGAGGTGATGTCACGGCTGAGGATCGCCAAGCGGCGGCTTTCCTTCGTCGCGGCGCTTGCCGATCTCGCCCGCATCTTCACCGCCCGCGATACGACACGCTGGCTGAGCGACATGGCGGATGCATCGCTCTCCGCCGCCATCGATCACCTGCTGCTTTCCGCCCATGAAAGCGGCAAGCTGAAACTGAAGAACGTGGCCGCGCCGAGTGAAGGTTCCGGCCTGATCGTGCTCGGCATGGGCAAGCTCGGTGCGCGCGAGCTCAACTATTCCTCCGATATCGACGCCGTCGTGTTCTTCGAGCCTTCGGCCGGCATCATGGACGATCCCTATGATGCCACGGAGAATTTCGGCCGCATGATGCGCCGCCTCGTGCGCATCATGCAGGAGCGCACGGCCGATGGTTATGTCTTCCGCACCGATCTCAGGCTGCGGCCCGATCCCGGCTCGACACCGCTCGCCATTCCCGTGGAAGCGGCGCTGCTTTATTACGAGGGCAGGGGACAGAACTGGGAGCGTGCTGCTTATATCAAGGCGCGGCCGGTCGCCGGTGATATCAAGGCGGGCGAAAACTTCCTGCGCGAGTTGACGCCCTTCATCTTCCGCAAATATCTCGATTATGCGGCGATTGCCGATATCCATTCCATCAAGCGGCAGATCCATGCCCATAAGGGCCATGGCGCCATTGCGGTGAAGGGCCACAATGTCAAGCTCGGGCGCGGTGGCATCCGCGAGATTGAGTTCTTCGCCCAGACGCAGCAGCTGATCGCCGGCGGTCGCATGCCGCCGCTGCGCGTGCGCGCGACGGAAGAGGCGCTGGCGGCGCTGACCGAGGCGAAATGGATCGACGCCGAAACCCGCGACAGCCTGACGGAAGCCTATTGGTTCCTGCGCGAGGTGGAACATCGCATCCAGATGGTGCGCGACGAGCAGACCCATGTGCTGCCCGATACCGAAGCCGAATTGAAGCGCATCGCCTTCATGCTCGGTTTCGAGGACACCAAGGCTTTCTCGGAAAAGCTGGAAGAGGTGCTGCGGCTGGTGGAGCGGCGCTATTCGGCGCTGTTCGAGCAGGAAACGAAGCTTTCGGGGGAGGCCGGCAATCTGGTCTTCACCGGCCAGAAGGACGATCCCGATACGCTGAAGACGCTCTCCACGCTCGGTTTTCAGCGGCCGGAGGATATTTCCCGCGTCATCCGCACCTGGCACAATGGCCGTTACCGGGCGACACAATCGGTGGAGGCGCGCGAGCGGCTGACGGAGCTGACGCCGGACCTGCTGCGGGCTTTCGGCGAAAGCAAGCGGGCGGACGAGGCGTTGCTGCGCTTTGATAATTTCCTCTCCGGCCTGCCGGCTGGCATCCAGCTCTTCTCGCTGCTCGGCAACAATCCGGCGCTGCTTGACCTTCTGGTGACGATCATGTCCTCCGCCCCGCGTCTTGCGGAAATCATCGCCGCCCGCCCGCATGTCTTTGATGGCATGCTGGACCCGGCGCTGATGAGCGATGTGCCAACGCGCGAATATCTTGCCCACCGCATGGGCAATTTCCTCTCCAACGCCCGCCATTACGAGGATATTCTCGACCGGCTGCGCATCTTCGCCGCCGAACAGCGTTTCCTCATCGGCGTTCGGTTGCTGACCGGCGCGATCCGCGGCGAGGTCGCCGCCCGCGCCTTCACCCACCTCGCAGACCTTGTGATCGAGGCGGCGCTGAATGCCGTCTTTTCTGAAATGGAGGCGGCGCATGGGCCTTATCCCGGCGGTCGCGTGGCCGTCATGGGCATGGGCAAGCTCGGCTCTTTCGAGCTAACAGCAGGGTCGGATGTCGATCTCATTCTGCTTTACGATTATGACGACACCGCCCAGGAATCCACCGGCGCCAAACCGCTTGATGTCGTGCGTTATTTCACCCGTGTCACCCAGAGATTGATTGCCGCGCTCTCCGCCCCGACGGCCGAGGGCGTGCTCTACGAGGTGGACATGCGGCTGCGGCCGTCCGGCAACAAGGGGCCGGTGGCGACGCGCATTTCCGCCTTCGAGAAATACCAGCGCGAGGAGGCCTGGACCTGGGAGCACATGGCGCTTTCCCGTGCGCGGCTCATCTGCGGGGACGCCTCGTTGGCGGAAGACGCACGCGGTATCATTGCTTCTGTGCTGTCGAAGAAACGCGATGTGACGAAGGTTTCCGCTGATGTGCTGGAGATGCGAAACCTGATCGAGCAGGAGAAGCCGCCGGAGAACATTTGGGACTTCAAGCTCATCAATGGCGGGCTGATCGATCTGGAATTCATCGCGCAATATCTGGCGCTGGTCGCGCCGGTGAAGGGCCTTGCGGCGCACGAACCCGGTCGCAATACGGCCGAGGCCCTGCAGGTGCTGGCCGCGCCTGTGATGGAGCCGCAGGCTTTCGATGACTGCATGGCGGCGATGGGGCTTTACACGGAAATCTCGCAGATCGTGCGGCTGTGCATCGATGGCGCGTTTAATCCGAAGGAAGCGCCGGCCGGATTGATCGATCTTGTGTGCCGGGCGGGGGATTGCCCTGATATTCCGACGCTTGAGGGGGAGGTGAAGCGGTTGTCGAAGGCGGTGCGGAAGGGGTTTGTGGCGGTGGTGAAGAATGGGTGATGTGGGTGGGTGCGGCTTCACCCCCCTCTGTCCTGCCGGACATCTCCCCCTCAAGGGGGGAGATCGGCAAGTGGCAATCGCTCGATCATCTCAAACGTCGCGGATTTGGTGGGGAGCATGCTTCTAGCTGATCTCCCCCCTTGAGGGGGAGATGCCCGGCAGGGCAGAGGGGGGTATCGCCAGCACAACCGCAACTTATTGCAAGGCAGTAAACTCCGCCCAACATCCCCTCAATGCACCATCCCACACCGCCCCGCCGCATGCGGAATGATAATCGTCACCACCGTGCCACGCCCCTCACACGAGCGGATTTTCATCGTGCCGCCATGCAGCTTCACCAGCGAGCGGGAAATCGCAAGTCCGAGGCCGGAGCCGCCCTGGCTCTTGGCATATTGGCTCTGCACCTGTTCAAAGGGCTGACCGATCTTTTGCAAGGCCTGCGCCGGAATGCCGATGCCGGTATCGGCGATGGTGAGGATCATCGCCGCCTCATGCACATGGGTGCGCAGCGCGATGCGGCCGCCGTCGCCCGTGAATTTCACGGCGTTTGACAGAAGATTGAGCATGATCTGCTTCATGGCCCGGCGGTCACCCTGCATGGTCAACCCGGCGCAGACCTTCTGCTGCACGGTGATGTTCTTCTGCTCCGCCTGAATGGCGGTCAAACGCAGCGTTTCCTCGATCAGCGGCGCGAGATCGATGGTCTCGCGGTTGATGCGCATATGGCCCGCTTCAATCTTCGACATGTCGAGAATATCGTTGATGACGTTCAAGAGGTGTTTGCCACTGTCATGGATATCGCGGGCATATTCGGAATATTTCGGCGAACCAACCGGCCCGAACATCTCGTTTTGCAGGATATCGGAAAAGCCGAGAATGGCGTTGAGCGGCGTGCGCAGCTCATGGCTCATATTGGCGAGGAATTCCGATTTCGCCCGGTTGGCGGCCTGGGCGCGCTCTTTTTCGGCAAGGTAATTGGCGTTGGCGTCGGAAAGTTCGGTCTTCTGCCGCTCCAGCTTGTGCTGCGAGGCGGAAAGATCGCCGATGGTCGCCATCAGCCGGCGCTCGGAATCGCGCAGCCGTTCCTGATGCCGCTTCAGAAGCGTGATGTCGGTGCCGACCGAGACGAGGCCGCCATCGCGGGTGCGGCGTTCGTTGATCTGCAGCCAGCGGTCATCGGCCAGCTGCACTTCCGTCGTGCGCGACAGGCCGGACTGGTCCGGATCGGCAACGCGCCGTTCCACGACCGGGCGGGCGGCGGCTGCATAAACCGTGCTTTTTTCCGTGCCGGCCACCAGCACGCTGTCGGGAAGGCCATAAGCCTTCTGGTAATGGATATTGCACATCACGAGGCGATCGTTCTTGTCCCAGAGAACAAAGGCTTCCGAGGTGGATTCGATGGCATCGGCAAGGCGCTGGTCGGCCTCTGCATAACGCTGGGCAAGGCGGTGCTGTTCGGTGACATCCATGGCGATACCGATGACACGCGGACCGTTATTGGTGCGGATGACCTGGGCGCGGGCGCGAAGCCAGACATAATGACCTTTGGAATGACGCATGCGAAAAATCTGGTCGATCTGGCGCAGGGTGCCGCAACCGACGGCGCGGGCAAGCTCATAGAGATTGCCGTCTTCGGAATGCATCATGCGGGCTGCATCGGAAAAGGAAAGCGGCGCGGCCTTCGGCGGCAAGCCCAGGATTTCGTAAAGCGAACCGGACCAGAACATGCGCCGGCTGGAAAGATCGAAATCCCACAGGCCGCAGCGGCCGCGCGACAGCGCCGTTTCCACCCGCAGATTGGATTCGGCGAAAATGTCGTCGGCGTCGCGGGCGCGCTTCACCTGCATGTAATAGGCATAGAGCACGACGAGCAGGATGGAGGAGATGCCGGCAAACAGCGTGACGTTCATGGCGATTTCGCTGCGCCAGAAGGAGCGGATCGGCTGCAGCGAACGCGCCGCGATCACCATCGCGCCGTCATCGCCGAAGGGGATCATCGTCGCATAATGCTGCTGGCCGTCTATATTGGTCTCGATGGTGCCGGGCGCACCGGGGAAACGCTGCACGATGGCGATTTCGGGAAGCAGGGCCGGCAGCGACGTGCCGACATAAAGCGAGGCTTCCTTGCCGGCGCCCGCGAAGATGCGGCCATTGCTGCCGGAGAGCAGCACCATGGTGCCATCGGCAAGACTGCCCGACGGCAAAGCGGCGACAAGGCTCGCCTCGGCGCGGGTGCGATCCTGCGCGGTGAAGATCGTATCATTGTTGAGAAGCGCCGCTTTGGCGGTGAGCGCCGTCAGCGCCGTGGAGTGGCGGGCGGCCTCTTCCATGCGGCCATATTCTGCGGTGATACCCAGTATGCGCGAGGCCGCGACGACAACGAGGAAGGCGAGGATGAGAATGGGGATCAGGCGTTTCAGCAGGGTCTCGACCTGCGGCATCGGGCGGTCGGCGCCATTCATCAAACCCATCAGGTCGCTGGAAAGCCTTTCGCCCCAGGCCGCAAGATCAGAAAATTTGGCATACGGCCGCTCATCGCCCGCAGTCGCCCGCCGCACGTTCGTCATTGTCCCGCCTTGTAGAAGTCCCCACTGATTCGAAGCGCCGCCGCTCGAATATGTCTAATGAATCAAATGCGATTCGCCGTGTCCAGAGGCAAAAGTTAAAAGAATTTTAACCCCTTGAACCGACTCCGTATTTTTTCGGGACGGTTTGATGCTGCTCCGGGAAAAGCGGGTTTCCTGTGCAAAATCAGTGAGCCGGACTCTCAACTCCTGCGGCGAGATACGCTCAGACGCCGTCGAAAGCATCCAGTGCAGGCCCAAGCGCGCCGATCACGCCATTGCCTGCGGCGGGAAGGCCGGTCAGCACCGCGCTGATGATATCGTCACGGCTTGCACCGCGCGCCTTGGCTTCCATCACATGAAAGCCGATGCCGCTTTCCAGGCGCAGTGCGGCCAGAATGCCGATATAGATCAGGCTCTGCGTCTTCACATCCAGTGTGGAGGCCATACCAAGACCCTGAATGGCCTGAAACCATGCCGCCTTGTGGGCCGGGGCATCGCTCATGAAGCGCTGAAACGAAGCGCTGGTCCTCGACATGTCCGTCATCTGCATTCCTTTCTGATTGAGGCCGCTATCGGCCCTTGAGAGCATGATGCGGCCCAATGCAGAACGCCGCCTTGATGGAAATCAAGACGGCGTCATGCGCTATATCAGAATGGCGGTGCAGCCTCGGCGGATGTTTAGCTCTTCAGGATGCGCCCGACAATATCGCTCACATCCGTCGACAGGCCCTTCGCCTCGGCAATGGTCGAAAGCGCGGCTTTCGCGTGTTCCGCCCGGCTTGCCTCCAGCGAACGCCAGGAGCGCATTGAGGTGAGAATGCGGGCGGCAAGTTGCGGATTGCGCTTGTCGATGGCGACGATCTGCTCCGCCAGGAAAAGATAGGCCGCGCCATCCGCACGGTGGAAACCGGTGGGGTTGGAAAAGGCGAGCGTGCCGACCAGCGAACGCACCCGGTTCGGATTGGTGGCGATGAAATGTTTCGATTTCATCAGCGTCTTGATGCGGTCAAGCGCACCGTCGCCGGGAATGGCGGCCTGCAGCGAGAACCACTTGTCGAGGACGAGCGCATTGTCGGCAAAGCGCGTTTCGAAGGCGGCAAGTGCTTCCTTCGTCTCGGCGCTGTCAGGGAAACGCTGCGTCAGGACACTCAGCGCATGCGCGAGATCGGTCATGTTGGTGGCGTCGGCATAGGCCTTCGCCGCCCGCTCCGGTGTTCCCTCGGCAAAAGCGAGGAAGCTCAGAGCGCCGTTTCGCAGCGAACGGCGTCCGGCGCTGTCGGCGTCTGGACTGTAGGCCTCGCCATTGGCAGCGCTGTCGGCAAGGCGCCGCAGCGTTTCGAGGCCGGCCGTGGCAATCGCCGTGATGGTGGCGTTGCGCGCCTTGTGGATGGCGTCGGGATCGGTGTTGCCGCCGAGTTCGCGGGCGATATCCGTCTCGCTCGGCAGGGCCAGCGCCTGCGCCCGGAATGCCGGTTCCAGCGCGTCGTTACCGATGATCTCGATGAGCGTGGCGGAGAGGGCCGCATCCGTGCGGATTTCTTCGCCATTCTGCACCGCCCTGGTGGCGGCAATCAGCGCCGGCAGGGCAAGATCGGTCAGCGCCTGGAAACGGGCGAACATGTCGGTTTCATGCCGGGCGATCTGTACCAGATCGGCAGCATTCTGTTCGAAATCCAGATTGATCGGTGCCGAGAAGCTGCGATTGATCGACAGCACCGGCCGCGAGGAAATGCCGGAGAAGGAGAAGGTCTGGTTGCGTTCGGTCAGATGCAGCACGCCATCGCGATACTCGCCGCCTTCGACGGCCTGCGGCTCGGCGATCTGGCCGTTATCGAGGATCAACGCCAGCGATAGCGGAATGTGGCGCGGCTGCTTCACCGGCTGGCCGGGCGTTGGCGCCACGGTCTGTTCCAGCGTCAGCTTGAAGGCGGCATTGCCGGCATCATAAGCGCAGGAGACGGAGACGAGCGGCGTGCCGGCTTCCGTGTACCACAGCGAAAACTGCGACAGATCGCGGCCGCTGGCATCGGCAAAGCTCTTGACGAAATCCTCGACGGTTGCCGCGTCGCCGTCATGGCGCTCGAAATAGAGGTCCATGCCCTTCTTGAAGTCTTCAGCGCCGAGGATCGTGGCGATCATGCGGGTGACTTCGGCGCCCTTTTCATAAACGGTCGTTGTGTAGAAATTGTTGATTTCGCGGTAGCTATCCGGGCGTGGCGGATGCGCCAGCGGGCCGGAATCCTCCGGAAACTGCTCCGACTTCAGATGCCGCACATCGGCAATACGCTTGACCGGGCGCGAGCGCATGTCCGAAGAAAATTCCTGATCGCGATAGACCGTCAGGCCTTCCTTCAGGCAGAGCTGGAACCAGTCGCGGCAGGTGATGCGGTTGCCCGTCCAGTTGTGGAAATATTCATGCGCGATGATGCGCTCGATATTGGCGTAGTCAGCGTCAGATGCGGTTTCCGGGTCGGCCAGCACGAATTTGTCGTTGAAGACGTTGAGACCCTTGTTCTCCATCGCGCCCATGTTGAAATCGGACACGGCGACGATCATGAAGATATCGAGGTCGTATTCGCGGCCGAAGCGTTCTTCGTCCCACTTCATCGAACGTTTCAGCGCATCCATGGCATAGGCCGCGCGCGGCTCCTTGCCGTGCTCGACGTAAATCTTCAGGGCCACTTCGCGACCGGACATGGTGGTGAACGTGTCTTCCACCACGCCGAGATCGCCGGCGACAAGCGCGAAGAGATAGCTCGGTTTTGGGTGCGGATCGAACCAGGCCGCGAAATGGCGGCCCTCGTCGTAATTGCCGCCGCCGAGGAAGTTGCCGTTTGAGAGCAGCAGCGGATTGCCTTCCTTCGCCGCGATGATCGTCACCGTATAGGGCGCCAGAACATCCGGGCGGTCGGGGAAATAGGTGATGCGGCGGAAACCTTCCGCCTCGCATTGCGTGCAATAAACGCCATTGGTGCGGTAAAGCCCCATCAGCTGCGTATTGACCTGCGGATTGATGTAATTGGTAACACAGATCTCGAAGGGAGATTCGGCCGGCAGGTCGCGGATGGTCAGGCTATCAGGTGTTGCCTCATATTGGTCGGCGGGAAGCTCCATCTGGTCGAGCAGCAGGCTGGAAAGCGTCAGCTCGTCGCCATCGAGAACCAGCGGGGCCTGACTGTCGGCGCCTTCACGACGGTGGAAAATCAGACGGGCTTCGACCTTTGTGTTCTTGGGGTCGAGTTCGAAGGTGAGATCCACCCGCTCCAGAACGAAATCGGTGGGGCGGTAATCTGCCAGGTGAACGATCTGGCCCGTGTCTGTTCGCATGACTATCCCTGAATAACTTGGCGTGGTCTCCCGGCATCATGTCGTCATAAGGCCCGGATGTAAAATGGGTAGAATATTCGTCACGTTCATGTGTGCGTCGGAGGACGTTCTGTCCCGCCATGGAAGGCTTGCCGGCCGTGCAGACGATCCTCCCGCCGCCGGACCCACGGACCATCGCAGCAAATGTTGAACGATTGCTGAAATTATATTTTATTTTCTTCAAATTTTAGCGCGCGTCGCTTTTGGTCTGGTTCTTTCGCCGCGCCGGGCTGGATCCGGCATCCGGCCGATGCGCCTTTGCGCGGCGGCGTGAGTGTCTTCAGCCGGGGACCCGGGCTGGCCCGAGGCCGGAATGACGGAAGGGAAGGCGACGGCCTTGAACAATCTCTCACCAGATCAACCGAATTCATGGGTAAATAATATTTTTTGTTGTAAAGCCGCCGGGGAATGCTCTAGCCTTGCGTAAATCCAATTCCCCTGCGTCGTCCTCCCCGCATGAAAAATCCCCTGATGGCGTGTTTGCGCAGCCGATATGAGTAACTGCCGATGAACGCCGAACCGACCAATCCCTTTCGCGGGATCAGCATGAAGCTGGTTTCGGTCGGCTTTTTTCTGGTCATGCAGACCTGTATCAAGACCGCCGGCGACGTGCCGGCCGGCCAGATCACCTTCTTCCGCTCCGCCTTCGCCATTATCCCGATCGTCGTCTATCTCGCCTGGCTGCATGCGCTGGCAAGCGCGCTGCACACAAACAATCTCCTTGGCCATTTCAAGCGCGGTTTTCTCGGCATTCTCTCCATGGCCTGCGGTTTTTACGGGCTGACCATGCTGCCGCTGCCGGAATTCATCGCCATCGGTTATGCCTCGCCGCTGCTCGCCGTCGTTTTTGCCGCCTTCATCCTGCATGAAAAAGTGCGCATCTATCGCTGGAGCGCGGTCTTCGTCGGCATGATGGGCGTGCTGGTCATTCTGTGGCCAAAAATGACGCTTCTGAGGGAAGGCGGCTTTGCCGCAGGCGAGGGGCTGGGCGCCATTGCCGTTTTGTGCGGCGCGGCGCTGGGCGGCTTGGCGATGATCCAGGTGCGGCAACTGGTGGAAACGGAAAAGACGCCGACCATCGTGCTTTATTTTTCGCTGACCGCCACTTTGTTATCGCTCATCAGCGTGCCTTTCGGCTGGAGCGCGCTGACGCTGACGCAGGCCATGCTTTTGATCACCAGTGGCATCTGCGGCGGCGTCGCACAGATTTTCCTGACGGAGAGCTATCGCCACGCCGAAGTCTCCGTCATCGCGCCCTTCGAATACAGTTCCATCATCTTCGGAATCGCGGTTTCCTACATTCTGTTCGGCGATATTCCCACGGTGACGATGCTGATCGGCACGGCGATCGTCATCCTCGCCGGCATCTTCATCATCTTTCGCGAGCATCAGCTGGGGCTGGCGAGACGCGCGGCGCGCAAGGCTTCGACGCCGCAGGGGTGATGGACATTTCCCTTGGATATACCAGCACTGGCCGAATTGTCTTTCCGTCATTCCGGCCTTGAGCCGGAATCCAGCCGACGCGCGTCTGCGCGGCGAGAAGAGTCTTTTCAGCCCAAGGACTTGGGCTGGCTGGATGCCGGGTCCACTGCTGTCCGGTTTAACTTTCTGGACAAGGTTTTGTTTTTAGCTGTTTTTCCGCGATTTGGACATGAATTGGGAATGGCGTCGTCAGGTGAATAGCGAGGGACGCCAAACACTCTGACGTCATCCTCGGGCTTGTCCCGAGGATCTGCAACCAATTGATTTTATTCAGCGTGATTAGATCCTCGGCACAGGGCCGAGGATGACGTCGAGGGGATGCGCATCCTTCGCAACCGGCTTCAGGGGCATTGCCGTCGGTATGAAAATTTAAACCGGACAGTAGTGGGTCGGGTCCGGCATGACGAAAGCAAACGAGAGCAAAACCCACAAAAGGCAAAAGGCGCCTTCCCGAAGAAAGACGCCAGCGCGCAATCATATCTATGGACCAGCGTTACACTGGCCTGAGTGCTTCTCAGCGCTCGCGGAAATCCGCGAAAACTGCCGAAGGACGCGTCACGCGGACCTGCTGCATGGCAGCGCGTGCGGTCATCTGTTCGTTTGCGGCAGCGCCGAAACGATGGTAACCCTGACTGGAGCGGGCACCGAGGCCTGCCAGGCGGAGCGTTTCAAAGCCGGAATGGACCGGACGGAAGCGAGTGGTCATTGCCTTGGTTCCTTAAACCGAAATTCCTCCCAAGACATGATCGCTATATCGCAGCGCAGCATGGATTCGGCAAGCCGGCCAAATGCGCCGCTGTTATGCGTAATGCGCATGGCTTTTTTCATAATTCATTTACATTGGTCAGGAATGAGGCAATCAGCCTTGTGTGATCTTTGCCTGAAAAGCCAATAAGTCCTGCCATGCCAAGGACTTGCTGGCTGGCGCGTTCAACAGTTCCTGCGGATGCAGGCTTGCGAGCGCCGGCAGAATCAGGTGTCCGGCTGCGACATCACGCCACTGTCCGCGCAGCGTATGGATGGTGCCGCTGCCGCCAAAGAAGAAACGTGCGGTGAAGTTGCCGAGAAGCAACAGGTGTTTCGGCTCCGCCAGCGCAATCTGGCGTTCGATGAACGGCCGGCAGATATCCATTTCAGCCTGAGTCGGCGGGCGGTTGCCCGGCGGCCGCCACGGCACGACATTGCCGAGCATGATGGCGCTGCGCTGAAGGCCGATGGCTGCCAGCATGCGTTCGAGCAGCAGGCCGGTCTTGCCGGCAAAAGGCAGGCCCTCGCGGTCATCATCAGCGTCAGGCATGGGGCCGACCACCATGATGGCGGAGGCGGGGTCGCCCTCGCTGAAAATCGTATTGCGCGCGCTGTTCTTGAGGTTGCAGCCGCTGAAACTCTCAAGCGCGGTTTTCAGCTCGGCAAGCGAGCGCGCGCTTTCCGCCGCAAAACGCGCGGCCGCCACGGCCTGCTCGTCCGGCATGGCGACATTCTGCTGGATGGCGGGGGCTACCGCTGCACCGCGCGCAGGCGCGCTCCGGCCCGGCGCCTGCCGTTGCGGCGCATCAGTACGGCGATCGGCCGGGCTCTCCGCCTGCCTAGCCGGTGCGGCTGCGTCCTGGCCCGGCTCCCGTCCCGGCATCGGGCGGGAAGGGCGGGCGGCGGCAAATTCGGCGAAACGGTCGATCGGGTTCTCTTCCAGCATCCAGTCCACGCCCGCATCCGCATGGAAATGCAAGAGGGCGGCGAGTTCGGCCGGGGAAAGGTCGTGGGCGGCGATCATGGATGGAAATTACCTCATGTTCCCCGCCCGGGAAACCCGTAAATCATGCTGTCCAGCGCTGAATATCGCCGCTTTCGCCGATCATGGCGAGACCATGGGCGATCGAGAGCAGCTCGCCGCCGCTTTCGATCTTGTCCGCGTCGAAACGGCGGGTGAAAAGCTCCCGCACGGCCGGCACGAAGGAAGTGCCGCCGGTAAGAAACACCTTGTCGATCGCTTCTGGTGCAACTTTCGTCTTCTCCAGAACCTCGTCCAGCGCACCCTCGATCTTGGCCAGATCTTCGGCGATCCACGCGTTGAAATCGCTTCGCTTCACCATCTTGCGCCCGGCCTTGCCGAGCGGCGCGAAGTTGAATTCCGCCTCCGCGGCCGAAGACAGCGCCATCTTGGTGGCGGAGATCGACTGATAGAGCGGATAACCCTCGTCATGCTCCACCAGATCGATGAAGAGTTCCAGCTTTTCCGGTTCCAGCGCCGAGCGCACCAGCGATTTGAGGTCGGTGAATTCCTTCGTGGTCTTGAAGATCGACAGCTGGTTCCAGCGGCCGAAATTCACGTAATAACCCGAAGGCACGTCCAGCACCTTGTCGAAGCTCTTGAATTTGCTGCCCTTGCCGATTTCCGGCGAGACCAGATTGTCGATCATGCGGAAGTCGAAATGGTCGCCCGCCACGCCGACGCCGGAATGGCCGATGGGGGTGGCGGAAAGCTTGCCGGCATGAGTTTCGAAACGGATCAGCGAATAGTCCGTCGTGCCGCCGCCGAAATCCGCCACCAGTACATTGGCGTCCTTCTTCAGGCTCTGGGCGAAATAATAGGCGGCCGCCACAGGCTCGTAGACATAGTGGATTTCCGGGAAGCCGGCCCGGCTCAGCGCGTCGTTGTAGCGGGCAAGCGCGAGCGTTTCGTTCGGATTGCTGCCGGCGAAGCGCACCGGCCGGCCGGCGATGACGGTCGAGACATTTTCCGGCCACTCGGCCCCCGCATAGGTCTTTAGCTTGCGCAGGAATACCTCCATCAGGTCCTCGAAGCTCTGGCGTTTGGCGAAGATCAGTGTGCCCTGAAACAGCGGCGAGGCCGCAAATGTCTTGATCGATTGCAGAAAGCGACAGTCGCCGGCATTGTCGATGAATTGCCGGATTGCGGCATGGCCCGCTTCCACATGCAGGGCGGCGGCACCAAGGCCGGCATCCTTCATGAAGGAAAGCGCCGTGCGCATGCTGTCATCCGTGCCCGCGCTGCTGGTAAAGCGCATGGAATGGCTTGCGCCGCCCGTGTCGGAAAGAGCCATGACCGTATTGGTCGTGCCGAAATCGAGGCCGAGAGCCCGCTTTTGCGTCATCGCCATATCCTTGTGCCGATAGAAGACCCGCCCGGCCCTTGGGCGGCCCGGCGTGAAGATAAGGGATGCCCTTGGCACCCCGATGTCAGAGGAGGGCGGTTGATTGCATAAGGCAGACGGAATGGCAAGCGCTGCCCATTGTTTTTAAGCCGCATGCCGCGCCCGTTTGTCTTGGCGGGGTTCAGAGTAATCGCCGCAGGGTTGGTCATGGCAAACGGCCCGACGATGCGGCCACGAAAGAGCGCGGCCGTTTTCCGTAATATTCTTAGGGGTTTGCTGCGATGGTGATAGGCATATGAAGTAGTGACGATCGAAATCATTGCCGAGATCGATCGCTTTAAATATTTTTGTAATCATAGAGTGTATTTCTAGGCGAACTATATTGTTTGCCTGTCGTTTTTGTAGCCTGGAAAATTCGATGCCCCGCAAGCCGGCCCGTCCCACCCTTGAAGAAGTGCCGCTGGACCATTCCGGCCTCGTTCGGGGCGATGTGGGCTTGTTCAACCGCCAGCTCATGCACCTCCTGGAGGCCTCGCAGCAGGGTTATGCCCTGTTTGATGGCGAAGATAGACTGCGCTTTGCGAATGCCGCTTTCCGCACGGCGCTGGATGTGCCTGATGACGGGTTTCCGAGCTGGCTGGAGCTGATGCGCAACGGCTATCGCGCCTCCACCGGCACTGCCATTGAAACCACCGATTTCGAATTGTGGCTGCGCTCCGCTAAAACCAGGCGCGGCAAGCTGCCCTTCCGCACCATCGAGACCAGCTTGAATGACGGGCGCTGGATATTGACGACCGAAACGACATTGCCGGGCGGCTGGATGTTGTGCGTCGTTACCGACGTGTCCGAGCTCGGCGTCGAATTGCGCGATCTCCGGCAGGAGCGGGACAGGGCGCTGAAATCGGCCCTGAGTGACGAGCTGACCGGTCTCGGCAACCGCCGCTACGTGATGGACAGTCTCAACCAGATGCTCGGCCCCAACAAGGCCCAGGCGCTGGCCATCACCATCATCGACATAGACCACTTCAAGGCGGTGAATGACCGTTTCGGGCACGCCTGCGGCGATATGGTCCTCAAGGATTTTGCCGCCCGGCTTTCCGCCACGGCATCTCGGGACGACCTTGTGGGCCGGATCGGTGGAGAAGAATTTCTGCTGGTGCTCGGCGGCTCGCGAATGCTGGGCGTCGAGGCCGTCATGCAGGGATTGCTGTCGTCGCTGACATGGGCGTCACCGCTCGGGGATATGCCGGATTTCCGCTACAGCTGTTCGGCTGGCATTGCCTTTGCAAATCCCGGGGAGAGCGCCAGCGACGTTCTGCGCCGTGCCGATACGGCGCTTTATGAAGCCAAGAACACCGGGAGAAACCGCTTCGTGATCTACGAAGCGGCCTCCTGAAGAGCCTGTCTCTGTCCGGCGTCAGTTCGACTTCGCCGCGCCGCCATCCACCCGCAGCATCGTGCCGGTAATATAGCTCGCCGGTACCGAGCAGAGGAAAGCGCCGGCGGCGGCGAATTCCTCCACCCTACCGAGACGGCCAGCCGGAATGCCCTTGACGGAGGTCTCGCGGATTTCCTCGATGCTCTTGCCGAGACGCTTGGCATTGGCGCCATCCAGCTCGTCGATGCGGTCGGTGTGGATGCGACCAGGCAGCAGCAGGTTGGAGGTGATGCCGAAGGGGGCCACTTCGGAGGACAGCGTCTTGCTCCAGCCGACAAGCGCGCCGCGCAACGTGTTGGAAAGGGCGAGATTGGGGATGGGTTCGAACACGCCTGACGAGGCAACGGTGAGGATGCGGCCGAAACCCTGTTCCTTCATCTGCGGCAGTAGCGCGTTGGTCAGCGTGATGACCCGCAGCACCATGGACTGGAAGAAGGTGTCGAGCTTGTCGACCGTCATGTCCTGCGCAAGGCCGGGCGTCGGGCCGCCGGTATTGTTGACGAGAATATCGATGCCGCCGAGCTTGTCCTTGACGGCCTGAACCAGGGCTTCGACGAAATTGTCGTCGGCAAGATCGCCCCACACCCAGTCGGCCTTGCCCTTGCCGAGCGCATTGATCGTCTTGCAATTTTCGGCCAGCTTTTCACCGCTCCGGCCAACCAGAAGGACGTTTGCGCCCTCTTTCGCCAGAGCGGTGGCAATGCCCAGCCCAAGGCCGCGAGAGGAGGCGAGAACGAGGGCGCGTTTGCCGGAAATGCCGAGATCCATGGGTTTTGTCCTGTCTTGTGAGTGCCGTATCTGGTGTTTATAGAGCATTTCCAGGAAAAGTGGACCCGGTTTTCCGCCCGGAAATGCGACAAAACAAAGAGTTAGAGATTTTTCGCAATTCGCAGAAAAGCGAAAAACCTCTATAAGGCGGCGTCCGCTTTTGAAGGTAAAATACACGTCATGACAGAACAATCCCTGCTGAAATTCTCCATTGCCGTCACGGTTCTGCTGGCACTGTTCGGCATTGGCGCGGGTCTGTTTTCCGGCTCCTTCGCGGTAGTTTTCGACGGCGTTTATGCGCTCACCGATGCTTTCATGACCGTGCTGGCACTGCTTGTCGCGCGGCTGATCGCGGCTTCCGCAGCACCCAGACCCGGCGGCCGCCTGGTGGAACGCTTCACGATGGGCTTCTGGCATCTGGAGCCGATGGTGCTTGGCCTTAACGGCACGCTGTTGATGGGGGCGGCGATCTATGCGCTCATCAATGCCATCGACAGCCTCATGGATGGCGGCCGCTCGATCGAGTTCGATTACGCCATCATCGTCACTTTCGTCAGCTTCGCCCTCTCGCTCGCCATGGCATGGTTCGTCAGAGGGCAGAACCGCAGGCTGAAATCCGCCTTCGTGGCGCTGGACGCCAAGAGCTGGCTGATGAGCGCGCTTCTGAGCATGGCGCTGTTCGTTGCCTTCGCCATCGGTTAAGGCCTGACGGGCACGGCGCAGGCCTGGCTCGCGCCCTATATCGACCCGGCCGTGCTGGCACTGGTCTGCCTCGTCATCATCCCCATGCCGCTCGGCAATGTGAAGCAGGCGCTTGCCGACATTCTTTTGGTGACGCCGCTGGAGTTCAAGCAGCATGTGGACGGGGTGGCAGGCGGGATCGTGACGAAATTCGGCTTTTCCTCACATTATTCCTACGTCGCCCGTGTCGGCCGCGGCCGGCAGATCGAACTCTTCTTCATCGTCCCAAAAAACTGGCCGCCCCGGCGTCTGGAGGAATGGGACGCGATCCGTGACGAGATCGGCAATGCTCTCGGCGGCGAGGGGAGTGATCGCTGGCTGACGATCGTGTTCACGACGGATGAGGAATGGGCGGTTTGAGTCTTGGCTAAGTCGGTTTGTGGCCCGAGGCGGATACCGGAGTGCCGTACCATGCGCGTCCACTGGACGCCAAGAACAGACCGAGTTAAAGCGGTTTATCTTTGAGGGGGTAATATGCGGCGATCAGTGTTATTTTCGATAATCTTTCTAGCAGGTGTCACCGTTGCTGGGTTTTGGTCATCTTCCGGCAAAGCTGCCGATCTAACGACACCGGAAAAGGCGATTTCTGCCTACATCGATGCCGTTGCCCATCAAGATTTCAAAGCCATCATCGCTGCCACCGCTACGGACAAGATGAGTGCGCAATTCGATTTCGTTGCTTTTGCGAGCCGACTTCAGATGCTTAGCGCTTCGTCTGCCATGCCTCCCACCGATCCTCTTTTCATTGAAATCAACAGAGCCAAATTTACCAGTCAGATTTCTCAACAGGTTCAGCTGCTGATCTACGGACTGATGACGAAAGATGATTTCGTCAATAACAACACCATGCGAATTGATGCAGCCGGGGCGGGTGATTTCGCCAGCATGGTTCGTGCTGATCGGCTGAAAGGTCTTTCGCTTGTGAAAGTCGGCATTCCGAACCCTGAAATGATGAACAACAAAATACATCAGGCCAATATGGCTTTGATTGCCGGTAACAATGGTGCCGATGAAATGACTGAACGCGTTGCCTTGCTTTCGTTCGAGGAAAACCAGTATGCGATTGGCTTCACTCTTCTTCGATATGGTGAAGACTGGGCCGTACTGTCTCAAACGTCACGTGCAGCCGCCACCAACGGCTTAGGGGCTCCGGGGCGCATGTCCCCTGCAGGGTTCGAGCAAATGCTCCGGTAACTGTAAACGTAGCGATCGCAATTGGCGAAAAACGGAAGCGTCGCCATTGATGAAGCTAGCCGAATGGGCGTTTCAGTTGTGGCGGTAAGCGCAAGCGCGGCGCCAAATGCCGGCTACTCTTGACGACTGTACTCCCAGCTCTTATTCTTTATCTTACGTGAACGTAAAAGTAAAAGTAATAACGCAATCATCAGGTTGTCTGACAATCGACTGGCGTGCGACATGTTTTGCCGCTATAGAAGCTCGACAAAGGCGTCCTGCTTTGCGAAGACAGGCGATGGTGAATGTGGTGTCGCGGATGGCTTTTTGTCCGGCGCAGGCGATGCGCCGGGAATGCCCGGAAGCGGATATATAACAACAGCCGGATGGGACCGGCGATCTGAGAGGATGAGATGACGGAAGCGATGGAACTGCCCGAACGCGAAGCGATGGAATTCGACGTTGTTATCGTCGGCGCGGGTCCTGCGGGTCTCAGCGCGGCCATCCGGCTGAAGCAGGTGGAGCCTGATCTTTCGGTCGTCGTTCTGGAAAAGGGCGCGGAAGTCGGCGCGCATATCCTCTCGGGCGCCGTAGTCGATCCCATCGGCATCGACCGGTTGCTGCCCGGCTGGCGGGAAGAGGAGGGGCATCCCTTCAAGACCGAAGTCAAGGACGACCAGTTCATGTTCTTGGGACCCGCCGGCTCCATTCGCCTGCCGAATTTCATGATGCCGCCTTTGATGAACAATCACGGCAATTACATCGTCTCGCTTGGCCTCGTCTGTCGCTGGCTGGCGGAAAAGGCGGAAGCACTCGGCGTCGAGATCTATCCGGGCTTTGCCGCAACCGAAGTGCTTTATAACGACGAAGGCGCCGTCATCGGCGTCGCCACCGGCGATATGGGCATCGAGAAGAATGGCGAGCCGGGTCCGAACTTCACCCGCGGCATGGAGCTGCACGGCAAATATGTGCTTGTTGGCGAAGGCGTGCGCGGTTCGCTTGCCAAGCAGCTGATTTCCAAATTCGATCTGTCCAGGGATCGCGAACCGCAGAAATTCGGCATCGGCATCAAGGAACTCTGGCAGGTCAAGCCGGAACACCACAGACAGGGCCTCGTGCAGCACTCTTTCGGCTGGCCGCTCGGCTTCAAGACCGGCGGCGGCTCGTTCCTCTATCATCTGGAGGATAACCTCGTCGCCGTCGGCTTCGTGGTGCACCTCAACTACAAGAACCCTTATCTTTATCCCTTCGAGGAATTCCAGCGCTTCAAGACGCATCCCGCGATCCGCGACACCTTCGAGGGCGGCAAGCGCATCTCCTATGGCGCGCGCGCGATTACCGAAGGCGGTTACCAGTCGGTGCCGAAGCTCACCTTCCCCGGCGGCGCGCTGATCGGCTGTTCCGCCGGTTTCGTCAACGTGCCGCGCATCAAGGGCAGCCATAATGCGGTGCTTTCGGGCATGCTGGCGGCGGAAAAGATCGCCGCGGCCCTCTCAGCCGGCCGCGCCCATGACGAGGTGGTCGAGATCGAAGCCGAATGGCGTGACGGCGATATCGGCAAGGACCTGAAGCGGGTCAGGAACGTCAAGCCGCTCTGGTCGAAATTCGGCACGCTGGTCGGCGTTGGCCTCGGCGGTTTGGACATGTGGACCAACCAGCTGTTCGGTTTCTCCTTCTTCGGCACGCTGAAGCATGGCAAGACGGATGCGCAGAGCCTCGAGCCGGCCCCGAAACACAAGCCGATCGCCTATCCGAAACCGGATGGCGTGCTCACCTTCGACCGCCTGTCCTCGGTGTTCCTGTCTTCCACCAACCATGAAGAGGACCAGCCGGTCCATCTTCAGGTGAAGGACATGGAACTGCAGAAGCGCTCCGAACACGACATCTATGCCGGTCCCTCGACGCGGTATTGTCCGGCCGGCGTCTATGAGTGGGTGGAGAAGGATGGCAGGCAAGTCTACGTCATCAACGCGCAGAACTGCGTGCATTGCAAGACCTGCGACATCAAAGACCCCAACCAGAACATCAACTGGGTGCCGCCGCAGGGCGGCGAGGGGCCGGTCTACGCCAATATGTGATGGGGTGCAGGGTAACCCTCTTCGTCATGCTCGGGCTTGTCCCGAGCATCTGCAACGGATGATTTTACGAGACGTGGATGGATCCTCGGGACAGGCCCGAGGATGACGTCGAGTTTGTTCGGACCGCGCGCGTGACCGAAAATGACGGCCTCTGCGGAGCGCGCCGTTTCCGCCTGCGAAAACTCATTCCTTCAACACAGGCACACCAATCCCCGGCCGCCGCATCGCGTCCGCCCTGAGGCAAGAGCAGCGTCCACCGCCTCTTTTCCCTCAGTATTTGTGGATTGCTCTTCGATTTCTTACATATAGGATGTTGGGGTGTTGTAGCGTCATCCGGCCCGTGGATCGCGGGGCGATAATGCGGTAACGCCTTGAATGTGCATATGGTCCCGGTTCGGCCCAAGAGCTGTTGCGTTTGCGCCGTCGCCCGGCGACAGGGAGTGAAAGAATGTCCGGCTTTCAAAGGCTGAATATCGTAGGAAAAACGCGGTTTGGCGCTGCTGTGGCGGCAGGGGTGGTGGTTGCGGTCGTTTCGCTGAGCGGCGGGCCTCTCGGCGCTGCCAGTTGCCGTACCGATGCCATGGCCGGCATCGACTGGCGCGAATGCAACAAGCGCTTGCTGATGCTGGGCAGCAGCAATCTCGATTCGGCGATGCTTTACGGCACGGATTTCACCTATACCGACCTGCGTGGCTCTTCGCTGAAGGGCGCCAATCTCGAAAAGGCCAAGCTCATCCGCACGGCGCTGGGCGAGGCGAACCTGCAGGGCGCCAATCTGACCAAGGTGGAAGCCTATCGCAGCGATTTTTCCGCTGCCGATGCCACCAATGCCAAATTCATCAATGCCGAAATGCAGCGAACCAAATTCGAGAAGACCAAGCTGGACGGTACGGATTTCACCAAGGCCGAACTCGGGCGTGCGGATTTCGAGGGCGCGTCGCTGAACGGCTCGAAATTTTCGCTGACCAACCTGTCACGCGCCCGCTTCGGCGGTGCAACGCTTGGCGGTCCGGTGGATTTCACCAGCGCCTTCCTGCTGCTGACCCGTATTGAAGGTGTCGATCTCTCGACGGCCACCGGCCTGGACCAGAAACAGATCGACATTGCCTGCGGTGACGCCAAGACCAAATTGCCGAATGGCCTCACCGCGCCGGCTTCCTGGCCGTGCGCGGAAGATCCTGATGACGATTGATGGAATGGCCGCGCGGTTTTCGCGCGCGGCACGGATATTCCCATCAGGGGCAGAGGCGTCCGCGATGCGGGCGCCTCGCCGTTGATCAGAAGCCCGAAAGCACGATCTTGCCCTTGGCCGTGTTGCTCTCGATCAGCGCATGCGCCTTGATGAGATTTGCGGCATTGATGGTGCCGAAAACCTCGCTCAGCGTCGTCCTGATCTTGCCGGTATCCACCAGTTGCGCGACATGGTTCAGCAGCCTGTGCTGCTCGATTATGTCAGGTGTCTCGAAAACGGCGCGGGCGAACATCATTTCCCAATGGATCGACACGCATTTGCGCTTGAAGGCCATGACATCGAAGCCGCCGGCCGGATCGTCGATCAGCGCAAAACGGCCCTGCGGCGCAATGGTCGCCACGCTGTCGGCAGCGTGGATATCGCTATGGGTGGTCGAGAATACGAAGCCCGGCGCGCCGAGACCAAGCGCTTCCACCTGCGGTGCGATCGGCTTGCCGTGATCCACGACATGATGCGCGCCGAGTTCCTTCACCCACTCCATGGTTTCCGGCCGCGATGCCGTGGCGATGACGGTGAGATCCGTCAGGGCACGCAGAAGCTGGATGGCAATCGAACCGACGCCACCGGCACCGCCGATGACAAGAACAGCATTGGCAGCGCCCGGAACCGGCTCCTTCACCCGCAGCCGGTCGAACAGCGTCTCGTAAGCGGTGATCGCTGTCAGCGGCAGGGCGGCGGCTTCTTCGAAATTCAGTGATTTCGGCTTTGCGCCGACGATGCGCTCATCGACCAGATGGAATTCGCTGTTGGAGCCCGGACGGTTGATGACACCGGCGTAAAATACCTCGTCTCCCGGCTTGAACAGCGAGACTTTTTCGCCGACGGCCTTCACCACACCTGAAGCGTCGAAGCCCAGCACGCGGGTGGCGCCATTTTCCGGCGACTGGTTGCGACGCACCTTGGTATCCACAGGGTTCACCGAAACCGCCTTCACCTCCACCAGAATATCGTGTCCCTTCGCCTCCGGCTGGGGCAGGTCGATATCGATGAGGGCATCCGCCGCGGTGATGGGCTGGCTCACTTTGTAACCGATGGCGCGCATGAACAGTCTCCTTTGTTGTTTGCGTGCCTCTTACTTGATACATATGAACATCGATCGCAAGAATGCACATTTTTTGACGATACATACAAAAAGGATACTGTAGATGTCGCGACCGCGCGCCAAGCTCACCGGCAACTTCCCCGGCTGTCCGGTGGAATCGGCCTTGAGTTTTCTCGATGGCAAATGGAAGGGCGTGATCCTTTATCACCTCATCAATGAGGGCACGCTGCGCTTTAACGAACTGCGCCGCCATATTCCAAGCGTCACCCAGCGCATGTTGACCAAGCAGCTGCGGGAACTGGAAGAGGCCGGCCTGATTTCCCGCACCGTCTTCCCGGTGGTGCCGCCGCGGGTGGATTACGCGCTGACGCCGCTTGGCGAGACGATGCGGCCGGTGATTTCGGCGCTGAAAAGCTGGGGCGACGCCCATGTCGTGTGCAAGAACGGCGCGAAATATACCCAGCTTCCGGCAGCTCCGGAAAAGGCGGCCTGAGAGAAATCACGGGTAAAAGCAGGGTCCCGTGCCGGCCATTTTCATGGTGCAATGCAACACGGATTTGCCCCGATTGATGCATAATGCTTCGAAACTCGATTCGCAGCAGGGACATCAAAGCACATGAGCATGGGTTGGATGGAGGCCGGATTTCTCGGTCTATTGCAAGGACTTACGGAATTTCTTCCGGTTTCTTCAAGCGCACATCTCAGGATTGCCGGGGAGTTCCTGCCGTCAGGCGCAGATCCCGGGGCCGCCTTCACCGCCATTACCCAGATCGGCACGGAAATGGCGGTGCTGGTCTATTTCTGGTCCGATATCATGCGGATTGCGGCCGCTTGGCTGCGGCAGAACCTGCGCCTTGGCCCCTATGACAAGGCCGATGCACGGCTAGGCTGGCTGATCATCGTCGGTTCGGTGCCGATCGTGTTTCTGGGACTGTTCTTCAAGGATGCGATCGAACATTCGTTGCGCAACCTCTATATCACCGCCGTGATGCTGATCGTCTTCGGCATCGTTCTTGGCCTTGCCGACAGGATCGGTGAAAAGCGTTACAAGCTGAACCAGCTGATCTGGCGCGATGGCATCCTCTTCGGTTTCGCTCAGGCGATGGCGCTCATCCCGGGCGTCTCGCGTTCGGGCGGCACCATCAGCGCCGGCCTGCTTCTGGGTTATACCCGCGAGGCGGCGGCCCGTTATTCCTTCCTGCTCGCCGTTCCCGCCGTCTTTGGCTCCGGCTTCTACCAGCTGTTCAAGAGCATCGGCGAGGACAATCCGGTCGGCTGGGGCCAGACCGGGCTTGCCACTCTGATCGCCTTTATCGTCGGTTATGCCGTGATCGTCGTGTTCCTGAAGCTGGTCTCGACCAAGAGCTACATGCCCTTCGTCTGGTACCGCGTGGTCATCGGCTTCATCCTGCTTGCCCTTCTCGGAACGGGCGTCATCAGCGCCGGCGGCTGAGGGAAGGCCTCGTGCTTTTTCGGCCGCAAATGAAAAGGCCCGCTCTTTCGAGCGGGCCTTTTGTCTTTAGAGCAATGTGCCGCTGAGGATCACCAGCGCCACCGAGAAGTAGATGACGAGGCCACTGACATCCACCAGCGTGGCCACGAAGGGGGCAGAGGCGCTGGCGGGGTCGAGCCGCAGGCGCTGCAGGATGAAGGGCAGCATGGAACCGGCGAGCGAACCGAAGGTCACGATGCCGACCAGTGCCGCAAAAACGGTGGTACCGACCAGCAGCCAGTGTTCGCCGTAATCGTAGAAACCTGCCTGCTGCCAGATCGTCAGACGCAGGAAACCGATGGCGCCGAGGATGCAGCCGAGCGTCAGGCCCGTCGGGATTTCACGCAGCAGCACCCGCCACCAGTCGGAAAGCTTCAGCTCACCAAGCGCCAGCGCCCGGATGATGAGCGAGGTGGCCTGCGAACCGGAGTTACCGCCCGAAGACATGATGAGCGGAATGAACAGCGTCAGCACGACGGCCTTTTCCAGCTCGCCCTCGAAATGCTGCATGGCGCTCGCCGTCAGCATTTCACCGAGGAACAGGGCTGCGAGCCAGCCGGCGCGCTTGCGGATCATGTCCGGGAAGCCGATCGTCATATAGGGCTTGCCGAGCGCTTCCATACCACCGAACTTGTGGGCGTCTTCCGTGGTGTCAGCGATCATGGTGTCGATCACGTCGTCAACGGTGACGATGCCGAGAATATGCGAGTGGTCATCGACGACGGGCAGCGCCAGAAGATCGTGCTTGCGGATCAGCCGGGCCACATCCTCCTGCGACATCAGCGGGCTTGCATAGGCAATGCCTTCCTTCGATGCGACGGAAAGGATGGAAGCGCTAGGCTCCCCGGTCAGCAGGCGACGCAATGTCACGACGGTGGAAAGCGTTCCGTCCTCAGCCAGCACATAGATGGCATAGACCGTTTCACGCGACCGCTCGACAACGCGGATGTGCGAAAGGGTCTGTTCCACCGTCCAGCTGTCGGGCACGCTGACGAATTCCGTGGTCATGATGGAGCCGGCCGTGCGTGGCGGGTAGCCCATCAGGTGCTGGATGGAGAGCGCGGTCGTGCGGTCCAGCCGGGCAAACAGCTTGGCGCGGGGCTCGTCTTCCATGTCGGCCATAACGTCGGCGACGCGGTCGTCGGACATCAGGTTGACGAAACGGGCGGCCTGTTCGAGCGGGATGCCGGCAACGATGGCGGCTGCATCATGCAGCTCTGGCCGGTCGAGAATGGCCACGGCCTTTGCCTGCGGCATGGCAAGCAGGGCGGCGACGGCTGCGTCGGTATCAAGCGTGTTGATGTGCTCGACACGTTCTGCAATGGTGGTGGAACCGGCATTTCCGCTGCGGAGAAGACGTGCGGCCTTGCTGGCTCTCTGGGAGAGAGTGTGGAAGTTCATGATTGCTCACCTTTCCGTCGATTCGCCGATTACGGCGAACGCGGTGGTGAGCCGACAGGTGTCGGATCAGTTCCCGTTCGCCGCTTTCGGCAAAGGCAATCGACTACTACTGTCGCTAGACATCTAATGATGCTCCGTTGAAATCCGCACGGTTCCGGGTCACGGCCCGTGCGTAACGCCGTGTTGCGCCTGAAAAGAAAAAGAGTCAAGCGGGCCGATTGTGAAATTTCCGTAAGGTTCCGGGCGGCCGTTGGAAAAGGCGTTTTGACCGCTGAAGAACCGGCTTTCAGCCGGCTTTTGCGCGCCGTTCGACGGTGACGGAAACAAGGAAAACGCCAAGCCCGAGAAGGGACAGAACGGCACCGACATAACCCGTTGAGGCGTAACCAAAACCCATGGCGATGACGAGGCCGCCAAGCCAGGCGCCGAGTGCATTGGCAATGTTGAAGGCGGAATGGTTGGAGGCAGCGGCAAGCGTCTGCGCATCCTGCGCCACATCCATCAGCCGGGTCTGCACGGCCGGGCAGGCGGCGAAACCGCAGCCGATCAGGAACACGCAGAGGCACAGCATGAATGGGTTGTCCGCCGTCATCCCGAACACCGCCATGACCAGCACGTTGAAGGCCAGCATACCGCCAATCGTGCCATTGAGCGAGATATCGGCGAGCCGCGATCCGACCACATTGCCGACATTCATGCCGATGCCGAACAGCGCCAGCACCATGGAAACGGTGGAAACCGGCATCATCGCCACGTCAGTGGTGGTCTTGGCGATATAGCTGAAGACCGAGAACATGCCGCCGAAACCGACGGCGGCGATGGCGAGCGTCAGCCAAACCTGCACGCGCCTGAATGCGCCGAGTTCACGCCAGACGCTTGCGCCTTCCTCCACCTTGTCACGCGGCTGGAACAGCCACAGAAGGGCGACTGTCAGGAGCCCGATGCCGCCGACCAGCATGAAGGCGGCGCGCCAGGACATGAGCTGGCCGAAGAAGGTGGCAAGCGGCGTGCCGAGCAGCGTAGCGATGGTGAGACCAAGCATGACGCGGCCAACGGCACGGGCACGCTTGTGGATTGGCGCCATGGAGGCCGCCACCAATGCCGCCACGCCGAAATAGGCGCCATGTGGCAGGCCGGTGATGAATCGAAGCACGGTGAAGCTCAGAAAATCCGGGGCTAGGGCGCTCAGGATGTTGCCGGCTGCAAAAAGTCCCATCAGGCCAAGAAGCAGGGTGCGGCGCGTTATGCGCGCGGCAAGAACCGCGATGATCGGCGCGCCGATGACGACGCCCAGCGCATAGGCCGTGATGACATAACCCGCCTGCGGAACGGTGACCCCATAGGTGGTGGCGACATCAGGAAGCAGGCCCATGATGGCGAATTCGCCGGTGCCGATGCCGAAACCGCCGGCAGCCAGCGCCAGTTCGATCAGCGCGATGGCAAGGGGTGAAAGGGCGACGGCTGGTGCTGCCGCGTAAACGGTTTCACTCTCCGCGCCAGGGCGGGCTTCGGAAATATTCGACTGGCTCATTGTGACCTGAAAAGCGGGGAGGGCCCACAGAAAAAAGGGCAAGACCGTATGGGAGCGGTCTGCCCTGACTGGAGATGCGCGGTCATGAAAATGACCTTAAGTGATCCCTAACATGAAATGACGCGTTGCGGTAGAGCGATTCTCGGCAAAAGAACATCTTCACGCGATGGTGTTCGGAACTCTATTGGAAGCTAGGCATTTACGCGCGGCTGCGTTGCGGAATCGGGTTGGAAACATGAAGCTCATTGCAATTTTCAATCGCGACGGCGGCACATTTCGCACCACGGACATGGACGCCTATTGCGACCACGCCCGCACGGTCTTCTCCCGTGCCGGCCACGAAATCGACTGCCGTCTGGTTTCCGGCAAGGACATCGTCAAGGAGATGGAACGCGCCGCCGAGGAGCCGGGCATTGAAGGCATTATCGCCGGCGGCGGTGACGGCACGATTTCCGCTGCGGCGGCCATCGCCTGGAAGCACGGCATCGCGCTTGGCATCGTTCCGGCCGGTACCATGAACCTCTTCGCCCGCTCGCTGAAGCTGCCGCTCGACATTCGCCAGGCGCTGGAGACGCTGGCCAATGGCGAGATCGCCAGCGTCGATATCGCCAGCGTGAATGGCCGCCTTTTCGTTCACCAGTTTTCCGCCGGCTTGCATTCGCGCATGGTGCGCTATCGCAACAATCTCGCCTTCGCTTCCCGTCTGGGCAAGATCAAGGCAAGCATCCGCGCTGCCATCAGTGTCATTCTCAATCCGCCGGTCTTCGAGGTGCAATATACCGTCAATGGCACGACGCAGCACCGCAAGGTCTCGGCCATCTCCGTCTCCAACAACGAGTTCGGCCAGAGTTCATTGCTGGTGGCGGACAATGTCTCGGGCGGCCATCTCGGTTTTTACCTCACCGATCCGCTGCGCCCCTCGGGCGTTGCAAAACTCGCCTTCGACATTCTACGCGGCAAGCTCAAGGAAAATGCCGCCGTGACGGCCATGACCGTGACGGATGTGGAGCTGCATTTCCCTAGGAAACGCCACGACCTGCGCTGCGTTATCGATGGTGAACTGCTGCCGATGGAGCGCGACGTGGCGCTCAAGGTTCATGCGGGCGAGTTGAAGGTACTGGTGGGGCCGGCATTCTTCGCATGACACGCGGCTGAAAAGCGCTGATGGACTGGGCGGCCACCGCTTGTTTCTTCTCCCCGCCGGGGAGAAGGTCGCGGCAGCGGGATGAGGGGGCCAGCTCTCCGCATATCTCTGCCGTTGCCCCCTCATCCGACCCTTCGGGCCACCTTCTCCTCGGCGGGGAGAAGAAAAAGGCGCCGCCCGTTCGACCAATGTCCCCCTAAAAACCACCAGCCTTGCCAAATCGAAGCTGCCCGGCCATGTTCGGCGGGCGCGGTGGCGTGAGCGCCGTTGCCATTATGGGAGTGCGATCTGTCATGAATGAAGTCTCCAAGCCGATGTCCAATCTCGCGGCCATCGATGCCGCCCATCACCTCCACCCCTTTTCCGACATGGGCAAGCTGAATGCCGCCGGCACCCGCATCATCGAACGGGCCGAAGGGGTCTTCATCTACGACAGTACCGGCAAGAAATACCTCGATGCCTTTGCCGGCCTCTGGTGCGTGAATATCGGTTACGGGCGCCGCGAAATCGCCGATGTCGTGCAGCGCCAGATGAATGAACTGCCCTATTACAACGCGTTTTTCGGCACCACCACGCCGCCCGCGACACTTCTGGCGCAGAAGATCGCCTCTCGCGCCGGGCCGAAAATGAACCATGTGTTCTTCACCAATTCCGGTTCGGAAGCCACCGACACCTGGTTCCGCATGGCGCGGGTCTACTGGAAAGCGCTTGGCCATTCCACGAAGACGAAGGTGATCGCAAGGCGCAACGGCTATCATGGCTCGACCGTGGCAGGTGCGTCGCTCGGCGGCATGAAATGGATGCACGAGCAAGGTAATCTGCCGATCGAAGGCATCGCCCATATCGGTCAGCCCTATTGGTATGCCGAGGGTGGCGATCTCTCACCGGCCGAATTCGGCCTGAAGGTGGCGCGTGAACTGGACGCGAAGATCGATGAACTCGGTGAGGAAAATGTCGCCGCTTTCGTGGCCGAACCCATTCAGGGCGCAGGTGGCGTTATCGTGCCGCCGGAGACCTACTGGCCGGAAATCGCCCGCATCTGCAAGGCGCGCAACATTCTGCTGGTGTCCGATGAGGTGATCTGCGGTTTCGGCCGTCTCGGTTCCTGGTTCGGTTACCAGCATTTTGGCGTGGAGCCGGATCTCGCGCCCGTCGCCAAGGGGCTATCATCGGGTTATCTGCCGATCGGCGCTGTCATCGTCTCCGACCGGGTGGCGGAGGTGATGCTTTCCGAGGTCGGTGATTTCAACCACGGCTTCACCTATTCCGGCCATCCCGTCTGCGCTGCCGCGGCACTGGAAAACCTCCGCATAATCGAGGATGAGGGGCTGGTGGAGCGGGTGCGGGACGATATCGGTCCTTATTTCACGGAGGGCTGGAAAAGCCTCGAGGACCACGAACTGGTGGGCGAAGCCGTGAATGTCGGCCTGATGGGCGGCCTGCAATTGACGGCCGACAAGACGACGCGCAAGCGTTTCGCCAAACCCGACGACATTGGAACCGCCGTGCGCAACCATTGCCTGGCAAACGGCCTCGTCATGCGCGCCACCGGCGATCGCATGCTGGCCTCGCCGGCGCTGACCATCAGCCGTTCTGAAGTCGACCAGATCATGGAGACGCTGCGCAAGGGGCTCGACCACCTGCGCGATACGCGAGAGCATTTCTAGGAAAAGTGGACACCGGTTTTCCGTCAGGAAATGCGGAAAAAAGATTCCGAGGGAGGAATAATCACATGGCAGGACAGGAACATCATTACGCCGTGCAGGTGAAGTGGACCGGCAATCGCGGCAAGGGCACGTCGGGTTACCGCGATTATGAGCGCGACTACACGATTTCCACGGCGGGCAAAGCGGATATTGCCGGCTCCTCCGACCCGGCCTTCCGCGGTGATCCCTCCCGCTGGAACCCGGAAGACCTGCTCGTCGCCTCGCTCTCGGCTTGCCACAAGCTCTGGTATCTGCATTTCTGCTCGGTCAACGGCATCATCGTTGAGGATTATGTCGACAATGCCGAAGGCACGCTTGTCATGGAAAAGGATGGTGCCGGGCAGTTCAGCGAAGTGGTGCTGAAACCGGTCATCACCATTTCCAAGGGTGATCCCACCCGGGCGGATGAGCTGCACCATGACGCGCACGACAAATGCTTCATCGCACGGTCTGTGAATTTCCCCATCCGCGTGGAGGGGACGGTGAGGGTGGTTTGAGGTTCAGACAAATTGCAGACCGAGATGATCGGCCATCGGCTGAAAGTCCCGGTCGTTTTGCAGGAGCTTGTGCCCGTGCTCGATACAGTAGGTGCCGATGATAAGGTCGTTGCTTTTCCGGATCGTATAGCCGCGACCGCGCAGAAAGCGGTAATTTGCGGCAGCCTTGATCGCGAGTTGGGGAGACATCATCGCAACGCAGGGAAATTCGCTCAGCATCCGTTCAAGGTGGCGCGCATGATGACCATCGCGCGCACCTCTCAGCACCTCCAGGAGAATGATGTCGCCGATCAGAACTTCGCCCTGTGCCATAAGGGTGCGGAATTTGGCGGAAAGGGCAGGGGTGTCTTTTCGAATGAACGAAATCCAGGCAGAAGTATCTGCGACGATCATTTGGCGTTCTTCACGTCCCAATCCGTATCGGCATCCCAATCCGTCCGCATTTCATCCAGATTGCCTTCCCAGCCCATGCCTTCCAATGCATCGAGGGCGCGCATCTGGCGATGAATACGCACGAGATCGCGCAACGCCTTTTCCACGGTCGCCTTCTTGGTAGAGAGACCAGTGATTTCCATCGCCTCGGCGATCAAGGCGTCATCAAGTTCAATGTTCGTACGCATGTAGAAACCCTTGGTGTATCGATTTTTGAAACAATACACCAAGGGCGCTTCGTACGATACAGATTTTACTGGAACGCCGTCTCGTAAAAGCTTCTGAGCTTGCGCGAATGCAGCGTCTCCGTCGGCATTGCGGCGAGTTTCTGCACGGCGCGGATGCCGATCTGCAGATGCTGGGCGACCTGGGTGCGGTAGAATTCCGTCGCCATGCCCGGCAGCTTCAATTCGCCATGCAGCGGCTTGTCGGAGACGCAGAGCAGGGTGCCGTAGGGCACGCGGAAGCGGAAGCCGTTGGCGGCGATGGTGGCCGATTCCATGTCGAGCGCGATGGCGCGCGATTGCGACAGGCGCTTGACCGGACCGGCCTGATCACGAAGTTCCCAGTTGCGGTTGTCGATGGTGGCGACCGTGCCGGTGCGCATGATGCGCTTCAGCTCGAAGCCCTCGTAACCCGTGACTTCGGCAACAGCACCTTCCAGCGCCAACTGCACTTCGGCAAGCGCCGGGATCGGCACCCAGACCGGCAGGTCGTCATCGAGAACGTGATCCTCGCGCACATAGGCGTGGGCGAGAACATAGTCGCCCAGCCGCTGGCTGTTGCGCAGGCCGGCGCAGTGGCCGACCATCAGCCAGGCGTGCGGGCGCAGCACGGCGATGTGGTCGGTGATCGTCTTGGCATTGGAAGGGCCGACGCCGATATTGACGAGCGTAATGCCGGCATGGCCCTTTTTCTTCAGGTGATAGGCCGGCATCTGCGGTAGGCGAGCGAGCACGGCGTCCGTTTCCGGCTTGTCGGAGCCGGCGGGGGTGATGATGTTGCCCGGCTCCACGAAGGCCGTATAGCCCTCACCACCATTCTTCATCAGCTGCCGCGCCCAGGTGGCGAATTCGTCGATGTAGAACTGGTAGTTGGTGAACAGCACGAAATTCTGGAAATGGCTGGCGCTGGTCGCCGTATAGTGGCTGAGGCGGGCAAGCGAATAATCGATGCGCTGCGCGGTAAAGGGCGCAAGCGGTGCAGGTTCGCCCGGCACCTGATCATATTCGCCATTGGCGATGAGGTCATCGGTATTGTTGAGATCGGGCGTATCGAAAAGATCGCGCAGCGGCACGTCGGAGAGCGACGATGCGGCCGCCGCCTCGACATAGGCGCCTTCGCCAAAAGCGAAATGCAGCGGAATGGGCGTGGCCGATTCCGACACAGTCACCGGAACGCCGTGGTTCTTCATCAGAAGCCCTAGCTGCTCTTTCAGGTAGTGACGGAACAGCTCCGGCCGGGTGATCGTCGTCGTATAGACGCCGGGCGCGGTGACATGGCCATAGGAGAGGCGCGAATCGACATGGCCGAAGGTTGCGGTCTCGAGGCTCACCTGCGGATAGCAGGCTCGGTAACGGCCGGCAATCGGCGCGCCCTTGGCAAGGTCGGTGAAGGAATTGATCAGGAACGCCGTATTGCGTTCATAAAGCGCGGTCAAAGCCGCCACAGCTTCTTTCGGGTCCGTGAATGTCTGCGGCGCGAAAGGCTCGGGGCTGATAAAGGTGAAGGGCGGAATCGTTGGTTTTGCTATTGTCATGGCCCATTATAAGAGGGCAATTCCGACAGGCAAGCGACAGAAATACGAAGAAACTGAAAAGAAACGGAAAATGCGGCTGTAACAGTAAGCGGGACGGGAAAACCTCAGCCGAGCGCGCCGCGCTGCAGGCTCATCAGAAGCACGAAACCGGCGCCCTTGGATGCCGGGCGGGGATCGGCCTTGTAAACCGCCAGTCCGGCCACCGGGCCGAGAAAGATCGAGGCCATCAGCACCAGCCGCAGGGCGGAGAACAGGCCGTTGGAAAAGCTTGTCGTCATTGGTCTGTCCTCAGAGTACAACGGGGCAATTGGCGGCGGGCGCCGGGCTGTGCTGGCAGGCAATTGCCGCACCGGCATTCACCCGCTGAAAACTGCGGTTGGGATTAACGACGAGCGAGGCGAAGGACATGGCGAAGATCGCCATGAGAAACGCAAAGATTGCCAGTCGGCTGATCAGCTTTGTCATGTCCATTCCCCTTTATTGGAGTTGATGGACAGAGTTTTGCCATAGTCGGACTGAACGGACCCTGAGGCCCCGGTTCATATGGTGTTCAGGGATGTTAACAGGTGGTGATATGGCGGATTGATGCCGCAATGGCGCAGCGCGCATCACAAATCCCGGGATTTTTCTTCAGGCAGGAGCAGCCGTTGCCCGCGCCACGAGATCGGCCGCAAGGGTTTGTAGTGTTTCGGGGCTGGTCACATCGACAATCGGCAGGTTGTGTTCCCGCGCCGATGCTAGCATTTCGGTATTTTCCCGCAGCGAACGCTCGATGAAGGCGTCCATGATGTGCCGCTGGCCGACCGTTGCATCCTCATATCTGGCGTGGGAGCGCATTCTTTCGAGAAGGAAATCATTCCCGGCATGAAGCAGGAGGCCGGCAACTGTGCTGCTGAGCAGGGGCGATATGAATTCCGGCCGCAGGGCTGCACCCTCGAAGATTGCGGGATTGCCGGTACGGGAACTGTTGTCGATCATCGGGCGGATCAGCGGCCAGATGTTCTGGTGATGCACCTTCAGAAACCAGTGGATCGTTTCGGCCGAGAGCGCCGTATAATATTCCTCCACGGGTGCCGGAATGCCCGGCCAGGGCCTGCCGGGATGGCGGGCGAGGCTGTCGGTGGATATCGCCTGCCAGCCGAGCCTGGTGCTCAGCAGGCCGGCAAGGGTGCTTTTGCCCACATGTGAGGTGCCGGCAACCAGGATCGTCGAAAGGCTAGGGGGCATCGTCGCTCTCATTGATGTTCGGCCAAACGATACATCAACGGACATATGTGTTCCACGCGCGATGTCTGTGTAGATGGCATGACGTCGCGCCATGCTGGCGGGCGGCCCTAGGTCCACCCGCCGCCTTTTTATTACAGCCGTGTCCAGGTCTGCGATTTGCACAGAATCTTCAGCACGCAGCCTTTCATGCTCAAGGAATTGCCGGAAACGGTGCCGGAGCCGCTATAGGTCTTGTCGTTGGCGGGGTCGGTGATTTCGCCCGAATAGCTGTTTCCCTTGCCGGAAAGCTTGCCGATCTGTTTTCCGGCATGTTTGCCGGTCTTCAGCGTCACGCAGAAGGCGCCGCCGCAGGGGCCGATCACGGCGGTTTCGCCGCTGGCCGTCTTCCAGTTGCCCTCGATTGCCTCGCCGGCAAAGGCAAGGTTGCCGCTCATCATAAGGGCGGCGGCAATCGTCATTATACGCTTCATAAAATTCCTCCCGAAATTCGCGCAGGCTTTCCTGAACCGGATTGGCCCAAAGATCCGGCTGCGCAGATCAAACCCTCTAGCGTGCGATGCGCCGTCTCTGGCCCAAAGCCGCCCTGCGGTGCAACGATTGCTCCTCCCACCGCGCTATCCCGTGCCCGTTTCATCCTCATGACAGGCAGGCGGATAGTATTTGACGTTCACGTAAAAGGAAACAGAAATTTGCGGCTCCAGCACGGCATTCGCATCGTCGGGAAGAGAGAAGGAGGCCAATTTCGGAAATTGCTGTTTTGATCGTGGTGAAGGAAGGGTTTAAATCCAATTGTAAAGTTTTCGTAAAATTCGCCGCAAAGTCCTTAATTTCCGCGGCCCGTGATATTTAACAAAAACCCAATTTTACCAATCGTTTGCAGTTTGTTTGCGCCGCATTAATCATGCCTTTTAAGCGAGCGTTGAAAGCCCGGTGGCATAGTGAAGTCATCAAAAGCGCAGGGAAAACCTGCCGGACGGAAGGACAAAAAAGCCGCAAAAGACGGCGGGTCCGGACGATAGCCTCGACAAGAAGGCAATGATGAAACAGGCAGAAAGACAGGGATAAAAACGATGGCACGCTTTGAAATCCGCGATATCGAAATGGCTGCCGGTGGCGAAACCCGCGCCGACACTCTTTGCAATCTCGGCCTGGTCTATGCGACCGGCCGGGGCTGCAAGGTGGACCTGATCGCGGCCCATAAATGGCTCAACATCGCCGCGATCCGCGGATCGGAAAGAGCCGCTTCACTGCGCGCCGATCTCGCCCGCAACATGACGAAGGCGGAACTGGCCGAAGCGCTGCGCGCCGCCCGCGACTGGATGACGATGCACTGATTTACCCTTGATATCATTTAAGATTTCCGGTCCGGTTCCCTCCAGTCCCGCTGACCGGTGCAAAGGAAAGTAAACCCGAAGGGGAACGCGGCGAGGGCTTTGAAAACAAGCTTTTGCGCTGACACATCAAACCGCGACCGGCAGAAACAAGGCCGGCGCGGTTTTCTTATGTGTGGGAAGTCCCGTTGCCGGAAAATGATTCGCGGACAGGAGCTTGCGGGAGGGTGTTGAATCGATGTGTGCGATGTGCGGCACTCTCCAACCCTTGTAACTTGATTTCGTCGCACTGTGATATTGTCGCTCGTGCGGTTGTGGATGGAAGACCGATCCCCCCTGGGGACATTGATCCCGTGAATGAGCCAGGGTCTCCATCCGCCTTTTCATCGAACCCGAACAGTCGCCGGGGCCGCTTGCGTGTGCGAAGCCCGATTAGGCAAGGATGGGATAAGATGGATAATATTGTTGGCATCGATGTTTCCAAGGACCGTCTGGATGTGGCGTTGGCAGTAT
>NZ_JAPYZZ010000014.1 GCF_027460065.1 Martinezella rhizogenes | reverse complement strand
CGGGAGAGTAGGTCGCTGCCAGGTCTGCAAAACGCAACACATGCTATCTTCTCACTCACACACTTCGGCCCAGCCGACACCAAGGGCCGCTACATGCGGCCTTTTGTCATTCAAGGCAAAGATTTAAAGCCAATAAAAATGGCGTACAAAATCATGTGCGCCCCTTACAGGAGACAAATCGCCTTCGGCAATTTGCTCCAGCAGTATGCATCACAGCGTCCCTGTGATGCTATCGCGATAAATCCCATAGGGATTTACGCTGGTAACGCGGGGTGGAGCAGCCCGGTAGCTCGTCAGGCTCATAACCTGAAGGCCGCAGGTTCAAATCCTGCCCCCGCAACCAAAATACAAAAAACCCCGTAGCCAAAGCTGCGGGGTTTTTGCGTTCCTCCAGGAACGATAACAACCATCAGAAAAGCCATCTCCGGCATTGCCAGGATGCCTGAAAATGCTGTTTAGCAAAAGCTCCTCCGCGTAAGCCGCCAGGAGCTTTTTGCGTTTGGCATGCGTATCGAGTTCGCCGGCGCGAAGCTTCTCCAGATAGTCTTGCTGTTTGAGTGTGACTGAAGTGCACCCCGATTTTGGGCCAGTGGGAGCTGGAATTTTCCGGGGTTATGGCTCAGTTCGGCGGGGATGCCGATGAGCCGTTCATCAGCGAAATCGGCACCTTGTTAGCGATCGCGCTATGTGGCCGGAACTCGTTATAGTCTCTACGCCAATCCTCCATCTTCGAGCGCGCGTCGTCAAGGCGCATGAACCAGTGGGCGTTCAGGCACTCGGCTCGGAACTTGCCATTGAAACTCTCGATGTAGCTGTTATCGGTCGGCTTGCCAGGCCGCGAGAAGTCGAGCACGACGCCCTTGTGATAGGCACAGAGATCAAGGCCTCGGGAGATGAATTCGCTGCCATTGTCCACACGAATGGTGGCCGGATAACCGGCCTGCCGGCATACTCGTTCCAGTGTCTGAACCAGGTCCTCGCCTTTGTAATTGAAGCGTGCATCGACCGTCGGCGAGAAACGTGAAAAGGTATCGACCACTGTCAGCACCCTGATCTTGCGACCTGTGGCCAACTGGTCATGAACAAAGTCCATCGCCCATACATGGTTGGAATAGGTCGGTTCCGTGCGATCGGCGCGAAGCTTCGCCTTAACCCGCCGTTTGGGAACCTTCTTGCGGATCTGAAGGTCCATCTCCTTGTAAAGGCGATAGATTCGCTTCGGATTGACCGGCCACCCGTCGCGCTTGAGCAGGACATGAACGCGACGATAACCGTAGCGCACCAGCGTCTGGCAGATGTCCCTGATCTTCAGCTTCAGGCCAGCCTGCTCGCCTCGCCTGGACTTGTAGACATATAGCGCCGATCGATCTTCAATACCGCACTTGCGCGCCGGATCGAGACCTTCCAGTCCACCTTGACCCTGTCGACAAGCTTGCGCTTGCGGTAAGGCCTCAGAGCTTTTTTTAACAGCACGTCCTAGAGCATGGCCTTGTCCAATGACAGGTCGGCGACAATCCGCTTCAGCTTGGCATTCTCTTCTTCGAGCTGGCGGAGCGGCTTCATCTCCGACGGCATGAGGGCCGGCGCATTATTTGCGCCAGTTGTAAAACGTCGCGTTCGAAATTCCTGCCTTGCGGCAGACCTCGCCAATCGGCGTTCCATCCTCCGCTCGCTTCAACACGAACGCGATCTGCGCGTCCGAAAACTTCGAGGCCTTCATCGAATTCTCCTCTTCTTCCAAACAGGGATCATAAGTGGAAAATTCCAGTTCCAAATGGCGTAATTTATTGGGGGCACGTCAGTGCGAATATCGTTGTGTTCGCCGGGCATTCCGGTTGACTGCATCAACACCGGCGAAATGCGGCTAATACGCCCCTGATAGGCTTGGCCAATTCTGTCTTCCGCAAGAACCTCCACGGGAACACCCGGTTTCACGCTGTCAAGAAATTGCTCGGGAATTTCCGCGCTTACGATTTTTTGGCCCTCCGGCAGAATCGTGAACATCTCTGTCGCGCCGTTTGCTGTCGCGAATTCCCCGCTTTAATCCCCTGACGAATAATGAAGCCATCGACTGGCGCGCGGATTGTCCGTATTTCGACTTCGCGAGCCGCAATATCACGTGGATGTCATGGTTGACATCGATTGACCGCCGAGCACTTGTTTGCCGTTGGGTGTGGCAGCGACAAACATGCGGGGTTAGAATTCTCACGCCTTTTTGGCACATCTGTCCCGGATCGACGTCGGTCGCCTTTTATATCGATGCAATGGGTCCGAACAGGGCTGCGATCCGGCTTCAGATCAAAAGCATGGTCAGTGACCTTCCCAAAAAATAATCTCCATCGGACGCGGGTTCCTTGGTGTTTTGCTTTGCGCGGGCCATAAATCGCACGGTCACCTTATGGGTGCCGTTCGGCTGTTTGGCAAAACAAGCGTTTACATCCCCGCAATAATCAATAGGTTGGCCGCATCTTTTGAGCAGGTCGAACGTTCTTGCAAAGAGAGCGGCTGGAGAAAGTTATGAGTTCAAATACGCCGAAACTGGATAGTTGCGGCGCAGAGCCCATCCACATTCCCGGTGCTATTCAGGAACATGGGGCCCTTCTGGCTCTGTCCGCGCGGGAATTTTCCCTGGTGCAGGCGAGCGATAATCTTGCCGATTATATTAGTGTGGCCCTACCAATCGGGGCCGTCGTCACCGAAAAAATCTTGCCCTTCATCTCCTCACTCTCCGCCTGGTATTCCGGCGAAGAGAGCAATTTCAGATATGCCTGGGCCGAAAAGAAACTCGATGTTTCGGCGCATCGATCCGGGACTTTGGTTATTCTCGAGGTGGAAAAGGCAAGAGAGGGCGAGTCGGCTGAAAAGCTGATGGGCGAACTTACTAATCTGGCACAATATCTGAACAGCGCGCCGTCGCTGGAGGACGCTCTTTCTCGGACCGCGCAATTGGTGTCCTCGATCAGCGGTTATGATCGTACTTTGATTTATGATTTCGGGCTGGACTGGGGCGGCCATGTCGTGGCGGAAGCCGGAAGCGGGACTTTGCCGTCCTATCTCGGACTTCGCTTTCCGGCGGGCGATATCCCGCCGCAGGCGCGGCAGCTCTACACCATCAATCGCCTGCGTATGATCCCCGATGTCAATTATAAGCCTGTCCCGATCAGACCGCCGGTCAATGCCGAAACGGGAGCGGTGCTCGATATGAGCTTTTCGCAGCTTCGCAGCGTGTCGCCGGTTCATCTCGAATACATGCGCAATATGGGCACGGCCGCTTCGATGTCGGTGTCCATCATTGTTAATGGCACTCTCTGGGGCTTAATTGCCTGCCACCACGCGACACCCCATTCGGTATCCTTTGCCGTCCGTGAAGCCTGTGATTTTGCGGCACAGCTCCTGTCTATGCGGATCGCTATCGAGCAGAGTTCCCAGGATGCATCCCGCCGGGTGGAGCTTGGCCACATTCAGGCGCGTCTCTTGAAAGGCATGACTGCTGCCGAAAAATGGGTTGATGGACTGCTTGCGGGTGACGACGAAAAAAACGACCTGCTGAAACAGGTGGGAGCGGACGGCGCTGCGCTCGTCCTTGGCGACGACTATGAGTTGATCGGCAGAACGCCGCCACGGCAGCAAGTTGAAGAGCTTGTCTTCTGGCTCGCAGAGCAGGGCGTTGCCGATGTTTTTGCTACCGACAATCTATCCGGCGATCATGCTGCCGCTGAGGCCTATGCTGCTGCGGCAAGCGGAATTATTGCGATGCGGGTTTCGGAATTGCACGGCAGCTGGCTCATCTGGTTTCGCCCGGAAGTCATAAAAACCGTGCGCTGGGGCGGTGATCCGCACAAGACGGTGCAGGAGAGCGGGCGCATTCATCCGCGCAAGTCCTTTGAAATCTGGAAGGAGCAATTGCGCAATACGTCATCTCCCTGGTCGGAGCCCGAGCTTGCGGCGGCAAGGGAGCTTCGCAGCGCGATCATCGGCATTGTCCTGCGCAAGGCCGAGGAGATGGCAGATCTGACGCGGGAATTGCAGCGGACCAATAAGGAGCTGGAGGCTTTTTCCTATTCCGTTTCGCACGACCTGCGTGCCCCGTTCCGTCATATCGTCGGGTTTGCGCAGTTACTGCGGGAGCGCAGCAATGCCCTAGACGAGAAATCCCTGCATTATCTGCAGATGATATCAGAGGCGGCGCTGGGTGCCGGCAGGCTGGTGGACGATCTCCTGAATTTTTCACAGCTTGGCCGTACGCAACTCACCCTGAAACCGGTGGATATGCAGAAGGTGGTGAGCGAAGTTCGTCGCTCTTTGGCGCCCGCCGTTGCCGATCGCCAGATCGAGTGGCGCATCGGAGAGTTACCGGTGATATTCGGGGATGCGACCCTGCTGCGGCAGGTCTGGTACAATCTCATCGAAAATGCCATCAAATATTCATCCCGGGAGCCGGTCTCGATCATCACCATTTCTGCGGTTGAAACCGAGGACGACGTCACTTACTCGGTCGAAGATAATGGCGTTGGCTTCGATATGGCCTATTACGGCAAGCTTTTTGGTGTATTCCAGAGACTGCAGCGGGTAGAGGATTTCGAGGGAACGGGCATTGGACTTGCGCTGGTGCGACGAATTATCGAACGCCATCACGGTTTGGTTGGTGCCGAGGGAACTGTCAGTGAGGGAGCCACGTTCTTCTTCACATTGCCGGTTACGAAAGTTGAAGAGGAAAAAATTGCCTGAACTCAGACCCATTCTGCTGGTGGAAGATAATCCACGCGATCTGGAACTAACGCTGACCGCTCTTGAGAAATGCCAATTGGCGAATGAGGTGGTGGTGGCACGCGATGGCACCGAGGCACTCGACTATCTGAATGTCACCGGTAGCTATCATAACCGCTCGGCTGGTGATCCGGCGGTGGTTCTTCTCGATCTCAAACTCCCGAAAGTGGATGGGCTTGAGGTGTTGCAGACGGTCAAGGGCAGCGATCACTTGCGGCACATTCCGGTCGTCATGCTGACGTCGTCGCGAGAAGAACAGGATCTCGTCAGGAGCTACGAACTCGGCGTGAACGCTTTTGTCGTCAAGCCTGTAGAATTCAACCAGTTCTTCAAGGCGATACAGGATCTTGGCGTCTTCTGGGCTCTCCTGAACGAACCGCCGCCGGGTGCACATCGCAATGGCGGATGAGACTGTATTGCGAATGGAGGCAAGCAGACTTCTTCTTCTCGAAGACAGCTCTGTGGATGCCGAACTGATCGAAGAACAGCTTTCACGCCTTTCGCCGCCGCCTGCGATAACGAGGGCTGTTGGCAAGGCATCGTTCATCGAGGCGTTGGAAAACCAGCAGTTCGATATCATTCTCGCGGATTTCTCTTTGCCGGACTTCGATGGCATGTCGGCGCTCGATGTGGTCATGGCGAACAGACCAGATACGCCGTTCATTTTCGTGTCCGGTGTCTTAGGCGAGGATGCGGCGATCGATGCATTCCGGCGCGGCGCGACGGACTACGTCCTCAAGCAGAGACTTGTGAGACTCCCATCCGCTGTTGAGCGTGCTCTTGCGGAAGCCCGGGAGAAACAGGAGCGAAAACAGGCGGAGCTGCAAAAGGAGCTGCTCGTCCGTGAGCTCAGTCACCGCGTCAAGAACACGATGGCGATTGTCGTTTCCATCATTCGTAGAACGGCAAAAGGCAGCACCTCCATCAAGGATTACCAGGAACGGCTGGTGGCGCGCGTGAGTGCCCTTGCGGAGAGCCACGCGCTGCTTTTTCAGAGTAATTGGGGTGAGACAAATCTGAGGGATGTCGTGACGCGCGCGATCGAGCCGCATAATACTTTTGCGAGCAGGGTCGAGCTCGACGGTCCGGATGGTGTGCATGTGTCACCAAAATCGGCGCTGGCGCTGGGAATGATCCTGCACGAGCTGGCAACAAATGCCCAGAAGTACGGTTCTCTTTCCGGCGCAAACGGAAAGGTCGAGGTTGTCTGGAAAAAGATTCTGAACGGAGACGGCCAAGACTGCATCGACCTGCGGTGGCAGGAAAGTGGTGGCCCGCCCGTCTCCGTGCCGCAGGATACTGGATTTGGAACAACCCTGATAACAAGGGGTGTGCAATACGAATTGCAGGCGGAAAGCGAGATTCGCTATGATCGCAACGGCTTGCAATATCAGGTCATATTTCCCGTGGACTAAGTCGCCAGACGAAAAGAAGCGGAGTGGGGCACCAGACCGAGATTAGGCCCGCCCTTAGTGGGTCAGTGAAAACTCGTTCGCCAGAACACGCGACAGATTGTCGAAATCGCAGGGTTTGGAGACGACCGTCAGTCCGTCGAGTTGCGCGCGGACCCCGGGTATCTCCGCATATCCGCTGCAGATGACGAAGGGGATGTTTGCCGCCTTGAGCTCTTCAATGACGGGTAAGGACAACTCGCCTCGCAAATTGAGATCGATGACGGCGCCATCCAGATCGGTGTCGTTTATTTTCTCCAGGGCGGCACCGATGTGTGAAACCGGCCCGACGACATTGACTCCCAGATCGGAAAGGAAATCCTCCATATCCATTGCCAGAAGCGCGTCATCCTCCAACACGAGGATTTGTTTTCCCTGGAAGTTATAGCTCATTGTTACCGCATTTTCGTCATTTTGGCTCAGTCGGGCACTGCCAATCAACAACGCAAAACCCCCAAGTCCCCAACTTGTTCCTTCCATAAATAAAAAGAAAACAGTCGCCTCTGATGTCGTCGTACTTTAGTTTGCAAATTTAATTCATGCCTACCGGGAATGTATTTCTGTGACTGGTTTTTCACCATTTGCCCAACGAAGCCTTTTGATGCTTGCGGTGGGTGTTGCGATTTTGATTGGCATGGTCTCCATGTCGTTGTGGCTTGTGCAGGTGAATAATCGCTATTCCCAGGAAACAGCGGAACTCCGACGTTTTCGTGCCGCTGTTTTGGATGTGCTGACAACAATGCAGGACATCGAGACCGGCCAGAGAGGATATCTGCTTACAAATAATCGCGATTATCTTGGGCCTTATGAAGAAGCCCTGCGTGGCTTGCCCCAACGCCAGTCGAGACTTTTTGATCTTCTGAAGGAAGACGACCAATACAAGCAGTCTCTTTCGGGCCTGAGGCAGGCAATCGACGCGAAGTTGGCAGAGACCCGCGAGACCATCGATCTGCAGCGTGCGGGCCGAATAACGGAGGCGGTTGAGGTCGTCCGCAATAATGACGGCAAACGCTTCATGAACGAGATCAGGAGTATTCTGTCGGACCTGCAATCGGACACAGATGATCGCCTGCGCATCATCGTTGCGGATCAGCTTGGGGCTGCCAATACGCTGCGGTGGGTGACGATCGGCGGTGCGGTCGCCATCCTCATTGTGGTCAGTGGTTCGATCTTCCTCGTCTTCACCTATATCCGTGCCCTGACAAGGTCGCGGGAGGATGTCGATGAACTCAATCGTCATCTTGAAGAACGTGTCGAGGAAAGAACGCGGGATCTTCGCCGCGCCAATCAGGAAATTCAGCGCTTCGCATATATCGTGACACATGATCTGCGCGCGCCGCTCGTCAATATCATGGGCTTCCTATCCGAATTCGATACTTCGCTGAAGCCGGTGACGCGTTATGTTCTTGCAGATGGCAAGTCTCTCCCGGAGGATGTTATCCGTGAGGCGCGGCTGGCGGTTGAAGAGGATATTCCCGAGGCTATCGGCTTCATTCGCTCGTCCACCCGCAAAATGGATCAGCTGATCAACGCCATCCTGAAAATATCCCGCGACGGCCAGCGAAAGCTGCAGCCGGAGAAAGTCGACATAGAAACGTTGCTCTCGTCACTGTCCGAGACGGTACGCCACCAGATCAACGCCAATGGCGGTGAGATCGAAGTCGACACGCCAAAGCTGACGATCGTGACCGACCGGATATCTCTCGATCAGATACTCGGAAATCTCTTCGATAATGCGGTGAAATACCAGATGCCTGGCCGCCCGCTGAGACTGGCGGCCCGGGCCTATCCGGCTGGACGCGGAGCCATTTGTATTGAAGTCGCCGACAACGGGCGCGGTATTGGCGAACAGGACCTTGAACGGGTTTTCGAGCTCTTTCGCCGGGCAGGCAATCAGGATCAGCCGGGAGAGGGCATCGGTCTTGCGCATGTTCGTTCGCTAATCAGAAATTTAGGGGGTGACATTAAAGTCGAGTCTAAACTTGGCGAAGGCAGCACGTTTATCCTGCTGATGCCGAGTGACCTCAGACGCGTGACGAAGGAAAGCGACAAATGAAAGCGACCGGTCAGGAAGTAACGATCGTGATGATCGAAGACGACGAAGGCCATGCTCGGCTTATCGAGAAAAACGTGCGGCGCGCCGGCGTTAATAACGAGATCGTGCCGTTTACGCTCGGCGCCAAGGCGCTGGACTTTATATTAGGCGAAAGTCGGGATGGGCTTGTCAGCAAAGACCGTTATCTTCTCGTCTTGCTCGATCTCAATCTCCCCGATATGTCGGGCATCAATATTCTCGAGCAGATCAAGAGCAATGAATATACACGCCGTTTGCCTGTGGTGGTTTTGACAACGACCGACGACGAAACTGAAATTCAGAAATGCTATGATCTTGGCGCGAATGTTTATATAACCAAGCCGGTCGATTATGAGGGCTTTGCCAATGCCATCAAAAATCTCGGCCTGTTCTTTTCCGTAATTCAGATACCTTGAAGGCATGATGGCTTTGCGCGTTTTGTATGTCGATGACGATCCGGCTCTGGCGCGGCTTTCCAGCCGTGTTCTCGGTCGCCACGGTATGGAGGTGGTTCACGCCACCTCCGTAGCTTCCGGTCTCGAGCTTTTTCAAAACGGGCAGTTCGACGTCGTCGTTCTCGACCACTATTTCCAGACCGCAACTGGCATGGAATTTCTTGCCGCGATCCAGACGATACCATCGAGGGCTCCAGTTCTCTATGTGACTGGGTCCAACGAGGCGCAGATCGCCATAGACGCGCTCAAGGCGGGTGCTGCCGACTACGTCATCAAGAATGTCGGGGACGACTTCTTTCCGCTTCTGCTCACAGCCATCGAGCAGGCATTGGAAAACCATCGCCTGCGCCAGACGAAGGAAGAGGCCGATCGTTTGCTGGTAAAGGCCAAAGAACACGCGGAAATGATGGTGAAGGAGATGAACCATCGTGTCGCGAACAGCCTATCGCTGGTGTCGGCCATGATTCGCCTGCAAATAAACACCCTGAAATCGCAGGAAGCGGAAACCGCATTGCTGGAAACGCAAAGCAGGATTTCGGCCATCGCCGGCGTGCATCGCAGCCTCTATAACACTGCCAATGTCGGACTGGTCTCCCTGAGTTCCTATCTGACCTCCATCATCGGCGACCTGTTTCAGGCGGTGCCCGGCTCTTCTTCCGTCACGGTCGAGACTTCGCTTTGCGAAATCGATCTCAAGGCTGATCATGCCGTGGCGCTTGGTGTCATTATTACCGAGCTTCTGACCAATGCGCTGAAATATGCCTATCCTGACCAGACCGGCACGGTTCGCGTCAAACTCTACGAGGATAACGGGCAGTTTGTTCTGCTGGTGGAAGATGACGGCGTCGGCGTGCCGTCAGATTCGACTCCGCGTGGCACAGGCCTCGGTACCAAGCTGATCATGGCGATGGCGCAGAATATCGGTGCGCGTGTCGAGCAGACCCATACACATCCCGAGCTGAGGCAGGGAACGCGTTTTACGATGACATGGCATGAGAAGCGGTAAGGATCGATTTCCGCCCTTATCAGAGCCCATAATGAGAGCGGCGCAGAAGATTCTCTCCGGCGGTGCTGAAGCCGGTTTGAACCTCACAGATGCCGCGCGGTGCCGACAGCGATGACCGGGCCGGTTGCCTGACCGGTCGGAGAGCCTCCGAAGGGTTCCACGCTGATTGCGAAGGTCGTGCCATCCGTTATGGTGCCGCGCATGTCGGCGGGAATGATGAGGTCGCCGTTCGTGCCCGGCTGGAAAACGCCAAGCGAGCGGGTCTTGCCGCCATCCATGACGAGCCACAATTCTAATGATTTTTCGTCTGTCTTGCCGGTTGCGACCGGTACGATACGCATCCGGCCGGATTCCGCGTCGTAGGACGCAAGGAGATTGACCTGACTGTCGGTTGTCGCAAGCTCTGCCACAAGCGGGGTGGTGCCCGGCCGTTGGTCGGGGAATGCAGCATAGACGACGGCAGCGACGGCGGTTGCGCTGGTGGCGACTGATATCCAGCGCCAGAAAGACGCGGAGTTCCAGAGGCTGCCATTGGTATTGACGGCTCTGCTGCCAAACAGGCGCTCTTCGATGCGCGCGAGGACAGTCGCACTTGGTATCTGTTCCTGATAATCGGCGTTGAAGTCGGAAAATTCCGCTTCCCAGCGCTGAACGAGTTGCGCGAAGGCTTCCTCGTCCTGGATGCGCCTCTCTACCTCGCGACGCTTTTCGAGCGAGAGAACGCCCAGCACATATTCGCCGGCGAGGATTTCATCGCGCGCGTGCATTCCGCCGCTCTGGTCGCCCGTTGTCATCGCTGCATGCACTCTCTGAGTTTGAGAAGACTGCGCCGCAGCCAGGTTCTGACCGTGTTCAGCGGCACGCGCAATTCATCGGCGAGTTCAAGATAGCTCAAACCTTCGACATAGGCACGACGTACCGCCTGTGCATGCACAGTCTCAAGTTCCCGCATACAGTCATCGATCCTGCGGCCCTCATCCACCAGAACGACTTGCTGCTCCGGATCACGGACGCTCTCGTCGACGAGATCATAGGCTTCGTCAATGTCCTCGCCTGCGGGTTTACGTGCACGGATGGTGTCTATCGCGTGGTTGCGGGCGATGGTGGCAAGCCATGTCGCCGGTTTGCCGGCACTGACGGCAAATGTCCGGGCGCGCTGCCAGACCTTGATATAGATTTCCTGCAGCGCCTCTTCGGCTTCCGTTCTGTCGCGCAGGATTTTCAGGCAGATCGCAAAAAGCTTCGGGCTTGTTGCCTGGTAAAGCGAGACGAATGCTGAACGATCACCCATGCCGACGCGGTTGATAAGCGTTGCGATCTCTGTGCCCTGCATTCGAACCTTCCTTGCTATCCTTTCTTTATAGGGTCGTCTTTCGGAGGAAGACAAGAGATGCCTGGAGCGTTCGCTACAGGCACTCCCTTTGAGGGTTGGGCGCGAGCCGCAGGTTATGACAAGTGTCATGACAGGCCCGCCGAGTTTTCAAGCGGGCCGATGAGGCGTATCGTGACGAGATAACCGATGACGGCCGCTGCCGCGGAGACGAAGGTTCCCCACAGTAGATCGGCAACAGTCAGGGTAGTGGACCAGTTCTTCAGCGTGGCCTGATTGGTCAGATCATAGGTGGCGTAGGCCATGAAGCCCACCGCTGCACCATAGAGCAGAGCCGTGGTCCATTCGCCCGAAATCAGAGCCGGACGAACGGCGAGAAAAGTGAGGCCGGCCGCGTAGATGAGATAAAAGACGATTGCTGGAGCAAGGCGGAAATTCTCGGCCAGAAGATCGCCGATGGCCGGCCGATAAAGACGCGACGCCATGGTGCTCAGCCAGATGAAATCGATTACCAGAAAGGCAACGAGAGTGAAGGAATAGGCGGCGAGATAGGTCTTCATCAGTGTTTTCCTTTATGAGGCATTGAAAGGGCGGCGAGCGTTAGTCGATCCTGGTCCAGCTTATGCCCTTGCATAGCAGGCCGGCGACGATGCAGCCTTTCGTGGTCATGTTATCGCGCGCGACCGTCACTGTTATCTTGTACGATTTGTCCCGTTGCGGGTCGAAGGCGGTGCCGGAATAGCTGCCCTCCTCGCTCTGCTTGATATCCATGATCAGACGATCACCGGTCTTTTCTTTTGCGGTGCCGGGTTTGATCCATGTGTTCGTGGCACATATTTTTTCGCCGCAGGGCGCGATCACCACTTTCGCCTTGCCGTCGCCGCGCGCCCAGTTGCCGTCGATCTCGCCTGCTGCTGCGCTGAGGCCCATCAGCGTCGGAAGGAGGGCGGATACAATTGCCAATCTGCTGATTTTCATCGTCTTTCTCCGCTTGTTCGCCCCGCCTCATCCGTGTTCTATGGTGTACAGGCCCACATTTATCGTCCCCTCGGCAAAACCCGCTTCGCAGTAGCAGAGGTAATAATCCCAGAGCCGCCGGAAGCGTTCATCGAAGCCGAGCAGGGAAATCGTTTGCCACCGGGCGTGGAAACGCTGGCGCCATTCCGCCAGTGTGAGCGCATAGGACTGGCCGAAAAGCTCCGTCTCCGTGAGTTTCAGGCCGGCTTGTCCGACGGCTTTTTCAAGCGCTGAATCGGATGGCAGGAAACCGCCCGGGAAGACGTATTTCTGAATGAAGTCAGCCTTGCGCCGATAGGTATCGAAGCGGCTTTCGTCAATGGAGATGATTTGCAGCACCGCACGGCCGCCGGGTTTCAGGCAGCGTTTCAGCGTTTCGAAATAGCTTGGCCAATAGGCTTCGCCGACAGCTTCAAACATTTCCACCGAGACGATATTGTCGAATTGGCCCTGCACGTCGCGGTAATCCTGCAGCCTGAGATCGATCCTGCCCGCCTTGTTTTCTTTCTCCGCCGCATTTTCTGCCCAACGCAACTGGGAGGGGGAAAGGGTGATGCCGGTCACGTCGGCATTCTGCTGCGTGGCGAGGTGGATGGCGAGTGCACCCCAGCCGCAGCCGATTTCGAGTACGCTGTTATTTCCGCTTAGCTGCAGCTTCTCGGCAATTCGCTCGAGTTTCTTCCGTTGAGCGGCCTCGAGGGTGGGTGTGGTGTCGTCGAAAATCGCTGAGGAATAGAGCATCGAGGGATCCAGCCATTGCCGGTAGAACTCGTTGCCGAGATCGTAATGTGCTTCGATATTACGGCGGCTGCCGCGTCTGGTATTGGCGTTCAGAGCATGTGCCATGCGGTTGATGAGGCGCATTGGCAGGCTGCCGCGCGTCGACCTTGCAAATGCATCTTGATTCTGAGCGGCGAAACGGATGAGTGCCGTCAGATCAGGCGTAGACCAGTCATTTTCGATGAAGCCTTCCGCGAAGCCGATATCGCCATTGACGAGCACCCTGCGGATGGCCCGCCAGTTGTGCAGCACGAGAATGGCCTCGCTGCCTTCCGAATCGCCCGATTTTTCGAATGTTCCGCCGCCGGGAAGAGTTACGCGCAGGCGTCCGCGCTCGATATTGCTCAGCAGCCGGTTGATGAGCCATGTGCCCATGCCGGCGCTACCGTTGAGGCGCGTGTTCTGTGCAGGTAGTTCCGAGAGATTTTCAAACGGGGTCATGAATTCTGGCCTCGATTTGCGACGATGAAGGATGAACGAAGGAGACAGGCTCGGCGGGCGGCAGCGGACGTTTTTTGAGCCGCACGCCCTTCAGCCAGATTTTAAGGGCTTCCCAGTGAATGCCGAGAACGACCTTGAGCGTCAGGAACGGGATGGTGATGAAGGCTTTGAGCAGAGCGCGATCGGTCAGCTCGACGCGCCGGGCAAGATGACGGGCCGTCAGGACGAGGCTGGCATCGTCGGAAGTTTCGATGACGATCTTCAGCTTGTCGCCGGGTGGAACGACGCGGAAAACATAGTGGAGGTCCATGTCCATGAAAGGTGAGACATAGAAGGCCTTGTCGCATCGCTGGACGATCTCGGTCTCATTGCCAGTCTCCACCGGGATCAGATAGGAATGCCGTTGCCCGAAGGTGTTATCCACCTCCCAGAGGATGGCTTTAAGCGACATGTCTCGCCCATAGCAGAAGAATACGCTGAGAGGGTTGAAGGCCCAGCCGAGCAGGCGCGGCATGGTGAGGAGGCGAATGGGCCCTCCATCCACGGCGATACCCGCCGCCGCCATCGCTGTCTCTATCTGCCGGCGCAAGCCAATCGCGCTGCCGTCGCCACGGTCCCTGCGATGAAATGAAAACAGGTTGAACCGGTCCACGGAGAAAAACCGCAATTTCCGGTCGAGTACCTCCAGCTCATCGAGATCGAGAAGCAGCGAATAGATCCGGTAGGCCAGTTTATGGGTTTTCGGCTTGAAGCGTGCGTGGGTTACATGGCCCGGAAAAAGCGCTGATGTAAGGGGAGGCGTCATGCTGTCGCCTCCATGAGTTCCGTGTCCGTCGCAATGGTTTTCAAATCCAGGCGAATGATCCGGCCGCTATCGTCGGCAACCTTCCATGGTCGTGCCACCCCGCCTAAATCTTCAGCGACCGCAAGCCCGGCCTGAAGTCCGTCCTCGTGAAAACCCGAACCGAAATAAGCGCCGCAGAACCAGGTGTTTCGCAGACCCTGCAGGGCCCAGAGTTCCTGACGCATCTGTTCGGTGCCGGCGTCGAAAACGGGATGGTGATAGGTTTCCTCGGCGATGATTTTTCCTTGATCCGGTTCCCGGACCGGGTTCAGCGTAACGAAAGTGTCCGGGATTTCACCCAACGGCTGAAGACTGTTCATCCAGTAGGTGATGCTCGGCTGGCCCGCCTCAATGCGCGTATCGGCCACATAGTTCCAGCTTGACCAGGCGGCGCGGCGTTGGGGCATGAAACTGCTGTCGGTGTGAAGCACGGCGCGGTTTTTCGTATAGCCAAACGCACCGAGGATGCGCTGTTCCGCGGGCGAAGCGTCCACGAGCATGTTCAGCGCCTGATCCGCATGGGTTGCGATCACCACGTCATCGAAGCGGGTGGTTTCTCCGTCAGCCGTGGTGAGTTCGACGCCGCGCGGCAGGCGGCGAATGCGCGTCACCGGTGTCGAGAGGCGAATTCGGTCGGCAAACGGTGCCGTGATGCGTTTGACATATTCGCGCGAGCCCCCGACAACGGTGCGCCAGACCGGCCGATTGCGCAGCAACAGCAGGCCGTGATTGCGGCAGAATTTGATGAAATGCGCTGCCGGATAACGGCCGACCTCCATCGCCGGCGTGGACCATATGGCTGCCGCCATGGGATAAAGATGATCGTCGCGGAAAGCCGATCCGTACCGGTTGCGCGTGAGATATTCGTCAAGCGATATGTCGCCCATCAAATGCAGATCGCGGGGGGCATTGCGGTAAAACCGAAGGAGGTCCGCCAGCATCGCCCAGAAACGTGGTCTGAGCAGATTTCTCTTCTGTGCCAGCAGGCCAAGACCGGTTCCGCCGGAATATTCAAAGTCGCCATTGTCTAAAGAGATGGCGAAAGACATGTTCGAGGCCGCGGTCGGTACGTCCAGCGTTTTGAAAAGCGCGGTAAGGTTGGGATAGGTCCACTCGTTATAGACAATGAACCCGGTATCGACATGAACCGGTCCACGATCCGTATCGAATCGCACCGTATTGCTGTGGCCGCCGACGCGATCAGCCGCCTCATAGACCGTGACATCGTGCCGTTTCGACAAAAGCCACGCTGCCGACAGGCCGGAAATTCCCGTTCCCACAATCGCGATGCGGCGCCGGCTATCTTTTTGTCTCGCTTCCGTGTCGGTCATCTATCCTCGCTATCGCATTACAGAAATTTGTCGTGGGACAGCGCAGATACGAAGCAGGGGGCGGATAAGTTTCAGGGGGCAGGTGTTTTTTTGGAATCTTTCCGAAACCTGAAACTCTTTTGCCGGTTCGGTCGTATTTGCCATCACGAAACCCGGTCTCCATCTGTTCAAACGGTGAGCGAAGTAGTGATGTTGTCTGTGACCCTGACGCTTGCCATTCTCATGTCGCTTCTGATGGCAGGCGCGTGGGCGCTGCAGAGAGCAACCGGTTCGAGCGGCTGGATCGACACCGTCTGGTCTGCGAGTGTGGGGCTTGGCGGTGTTCTGGCTGTTTTATTCGCGGAAGGAGACGGCTGGCGGCGCGCGGCCGTATTTTTTCTTGTCGTGGTCTGGTCGTTGCGGCTTGCCGGGCATATCGGCCTGCGCACGCGAGGTGGAGGAGAAGATCCCCGTTATGCAAAGCTGATCGAGGAGTGGGGCAGCGCCGCCTCTCTCAGGCTTTTCATTTTTCTCCAGATACAGGCCATCGCCGCTTTCGTTCTGGTTCTCGCGATTTATCTCGCTGCCAGTAACGTTCAGGATTTTCCGCGTGCCATCGATGGCTTCGCCACGGTGATCGCTTTGACCGCACTGGCCGGTGAAGCGCTCTCGGATGCCCAGCTTTCAAAATTCCGAAAGACGCCGGAAGCCAAAACCGGCGTTTGTGAAACCGGCCTTTGGCGTTATTCCCGCCACCCCAATTATTTCTTCGAATGGCTGTTCTGGTGCAGCTTCCCGTTGCTTGCCGTTCAGGAACAGCTCGTGTCCTGGGCGTCGCTCGCCGCACCCGTCATGATGTATTGGCTGCTCGTCCACGTCTCCGGCATTCCGCCGCTTGAAGAGCACATGCTGAAATCGCGCGGAGAGAAATTCCGCGCCCTGCAACGCCGCCTCAACGCCTTCTTTCCGGGGCCGCGCAAGAATGAGGAAACGCCATGAACATGCTTGCCTTCGCAATCAATGCTGTAGAACGCGCACCGCTCAGTGATGCGGTCACACTGGCGGGTATCGATATGCTTTGCGCACGAACGAAACGGCGGCTTGCAAATATTCCCGATAATTCCGAATTGGCCTTTGTGAAGGATATGCCGAAGTTTCCCATCGCCAGCCATACCGACGAGGCCAACAGACAACATTACGAAGTCCCAGCGGAATTTTTCTCGCTGGTTCTCGGAGCTCAGCGCAAATATTCCTGCAGTTATTATCCCGACGCCACGACGACTCTCGATGACGCAGAGACTGCGGCGCTTGCCGAGACCGTGGCCCATGCCCGGTTGCTTGATGGCATGGATATTCTCGAACTCGGCTGCGGCTGGGGCTCGCTTTCCCTGTATATGGCGGGCCGATTTCCCAATGCGCGGATCACATCCGTTTCGAACTCAGCATCACAGCGTGACGACATAATTGGTTGCGCCCGGGAGCGCGGCTTCTCCAACCTTTCGGTGGTGACCGCCGACATGAATGATTTCACGACAGGCAATCGTTTCGATCGTGTCGTGTCGGTGGAAATGTTCGAGCACATGTCGAACTGGCAGGCACTATTCGAGCGGGTTCGTTCCTGGCTGCAGCCGGAAGGCAGATTCTTCCTGCACGTCTTCAACCACAATAATCGATCCTACCGTTTTGATCACAATAATCCGGCCGATTGGATCGCCCAGCATTTTTTCACGGGCGGTATCATGCCTGCTTTCGATCTGCCCCATCGTTTTGGTAAGATTTTCGCGGTGGAACAGGACTGGCGATGGTCAGGTCTACATTACCGACGCACAGCTCTTGATTGGCTGGCGAATTTTGACCGGGAAATTGAGCGTATCCGGCCGATCTTGAAACGTGTTTACGGAAGCGACGCGCGACTGTGGGAACGCCGCTGGCGACTTTTTTTCCTCGCAACCGCCGGGCTGTTTGGGCATCAGGGTGGGAAGGTCTGGGGAGTCGGACATTATCTTCTGATGCCCAATTAAGCTCAAAGTGAATAGATGGAGTGGTTGCCGTTCTTCCCATCGCGTAGATTGAACGCAACAATCTTCAAACAAAATTGTCGCTTGGGGAGGGCGGCATGGCCTGCTGTCGGTTTCATGGACATCGAGTTAAGGTGTTCCTCCTGAAACGGGAGAGCATGAATGCAAAGACGAATATTCAGCCGCGGCTATAAGCTTGAGGCTGTGAAGCTTGTCAGGGAACGTGGGGTCACTGTTGCGCAGGCGGCTCGTGATCTTGATGTCCGATGATCATGGCGATCTGGTATCGAGGAAAACCGGACGCGCTGCTATATCATTCCGATCAGGGAAGCCAATATATGAGCGAGCAGTTCCAGCGCCTTATGGGCGACCACGGCTCACCTGTTCGATGAGCCGCTCCGGAAATGTCTGGGACAAGGCAGCAATGGAGAGTTTCTTCCCATCAATGAAAACGGAGAGAACGGCACGCAAGGTATATTGCACGGGGAACGACGCCAGAGCGGACGTATGAACAAAATGCGGAAAGGCGCCGTGAAATCGTTTCACCGCGCCGAGAGATCGAAGCATCCGGTTTGCGCGATCGACCGCTTCCTGCCTTGTGATCCAGGAACGGTAAGCGCCGACGATCAGTGCTAGAAATCCAAAGCCAACCCCCGATATGGACGTGGTTTCGTGGAGCGGCAGGCCGTTGGACCGCATGCGATCCTTGGGAAGTCCACTTTCCGGATGGTTGCCGGACCAGAAGTATTCAAAGGTACTATGATGCAAGCCATCAAGTTGAGCAGAAAATTCGTCTGGCACTTCCAATCCCGGTGATACGTTGGACCCTGCCGCGGATCCAAACCAAGGCTCATCCGACTCGCCTGCTTATTCCGAATGCCGCACGGCCCTGAGCGGCACATCTGAAAGCTTGGCGGAATGACCTTGGAACATTGACGAGCGCGTTGCCTTGGCATTTGGAAAGCCTGAGGTCGACATCGGCCCAATGGCAAACAGTTGGCAAAGCTAGACCTCACCGCTAGACAAGATAGTGGATATAGTCCACTATCTTGTCTCCGGCGTTAAGACGCCGGCCAAGGCGAACAAAGTTACAAAAAAACAAGGGGAACTTATGTCGCATCCAACCACGTCAGCCAACGTGGTGCTATCCGTTCGCAATCTCACGGTGGATTTGCCGCCGCGAATGGAGCGCACTCACGCGGTCAAGAATATCTCGTTCGACCTCCGCGCAGGTGAAATCCTGTGCATCATCGGTGAATCCGGCTCCGGCAAATCCGTCACCGCCAGCACGATCATGGGGCTGCTGTCGCCCGTGATCACAGTCAGTTCCGGCGAAATCCATTTCAAGGGAATGGACATACTCGCGGCCAGGGAAGAAAAGATCCGACCTCTGCGCGGTCAGGCGGTCTCAATCATTTTCCAGGATCCGCTTTCCGCGCTCAACCCGTTGATGACCGTCGGCGACCAGATCGCCGAGGTGCTTGAGGCGCACGGCGCGGGAACGCCCGAGACCCGCAAGGCCAAGGTTTTGGAGCTGCTGGAAGAGGTCGGTCTCCCCGAGCCGCCGCTGATGCGGCTGCAATATCCGTTTCGTCTGTCCGGTGGACAGCGCCAGCGCGTCATGATCGCCATGGCGCTGGCGCTCGACCCGGATGTGCTGATTGCCGACGAGCCGACGACCGCTCTCGACGTTACCACCCAGGCGCAGATTCTCGATCTCATCCGCAAGATCCAGAAGCGGAAGAACATGAGCGTCATGTTCATCACCCATGATTTCGGTGTGGTCGCTGAGATCGCCGATCGCGTCGTGGTGATGGAAAAGGGATATCTCGTGGAGCAGGGGAAGGCGGATCAGGTTCTGGTAAATCCCAGCCATCCCTACACCCAGCGATTGGTTGCTGCGGTTCCGCGGATGCGCGGCACCGAGCGTTCGGTCAGCGAAGAAGCTCCCGTCGTTCTTGAGGTCGAAAATCTCGAGAAGGAATATCGCAGTTCCGGCTCGTTTTTCCGTAAGGCCCGCATCGTCAAGGCTGTGAACGGTGTCAGCTTTAAACTCCGCAAGGGCCAGACACTCGGTATCGTCGGCGAAAGCGGATCGGGTAAATCCTCGCTGGGGCGTGTCCTGCTCAAGTTGCTGGAGCCGGATGGCGGTTCAATATGCTTCGATGGCCGCGACATTGCCGCGATGGACGAAGCGGCGTTTCGATCGATGCGACCCTATATCCAAATGATCTTTCAGGATCCGTTTGCCTCGCTTAATCCACGCCATACCATCGGCAGGATTTTGACAGTCGGGCCTGTCGCCCATGGGACGGCTCTGCATGAGGCGAGAATAAAAGCCCTTGGTATTCTGAAACTCGTCGGTCTGGATGAGCAGGCCTATGACCGTTTCCCGCACGAATTCTCCGGCGGCCAGCGCCAGCGCATCGGCATTGCCCGCGCGCTGATGTTCGATCCTGTGGTTCTGGTGGCCGACGAAGCCGTGTCTGCTCTGGATGTTTCCATACAGGCGCAGGTTCTTGAGCTTTTGGCGCGGGTGCAAAGGGAGATGAAAGTTGCGATGATTTTCATAACCCATGACCTCAGGGTCGCAAGCCAGATTTGCGACGATGTTCTGGTCATGCACAAGGGTACGGTCGTGGAGCAGGGGCCGCCGGCGAAAATCTTTCGGGCGCCTGCGCATCCCTATACGCAGAAACTCGTTGCGGCTATCCCCGGCGCGGACTGGGAACCGGTAGCCACGGCCACGGGCATGTAGCACCAGAGCCTGCCGGGCGGGGTGCCCGGAGGGGCCTGCATATCGCGCGATATATTGAAACCGTCTCGACCGCCGGGTCTTTCGTTGATCCGGCGGCGACTTGGCGTCGTCGAATAAGGTATTGTTTTATATAATAAATTTCGAAATTTCTCCAAAAAATAGTTGCGTTTATCCACTAATTGTCATTTCATGCAGTCACAAAATTGCAATACGACATGGCCGGAAAACCTGCACTGTGGCGCGCCGGAAAAGCGCATCCGCAAATGCCGCCCTTTGACCATTCGAACGGAAACTTCATGTCCAAACCAACTGCAAAACCGCCGATATCGCCGACAGACATCAATCTCGACGTGCTTGAAGACACGCTGAGCTTTTACATCCGCACGATCAACCTTGCCGTATCGCGTGATCTCGATATCCGGCTGGAAGGGCTGGATGTGGCGAAAGGAACCGGCAAGATCACGACATTGTTGCTCGTGGATGATTATCCGGGCATCCGCCCCTCCGTCATCGCGCATGTGACGATGCGGGACCGTTCCGCCATGGGCAGGGTCATCGACCAGATGGTAGCCCACGACCTGATACGCCGGGAGGTGTCGCAGGAGGATAGCCGCGCGCAGGAGCTTTACATTACCAAGGCCGGCGCGGCGCTTGCGGTGAAAATCCGGGAGATCGTTCCGCAGCAATCGCGCGATTTCTTCAGTTTCATTCCGGAAGACGAACAGAAGCAGGTGATCGATATTTTGCGCCGCGCTTACCGTCACATTGTGGGGCGTGAATGACCGATCAAACGACAACACGCGTCGCTCTCATATCCGGCGCAAGTAGAGGGATAGGTGATCATGTCGCCGCGGCGCTTCTTCAGGAAGGCTGGTTGGTCTCGCTTGGTATGCGCAGCCCCCTGCTTCCGCAATGGGCTGTTGGGCACGAGGACAAGGTCCATCTTGCCAGTTATGACGCGAATGATGTGGTCGCTGAGACGCGCTGGGTGGACGAGGCCTTTCAGCGTTTCGGTCGCATCGACGCGGTCGTGGCGAATGCCGGTATCATGATCCCGAAAACGGTGATCGAAGCGGATGACGATGATATCGACGCCATGCTCGCCGTCAACGTCAAGGCGCCGCGAAGGCTGGTGAAGGCCGCCTGGGAAGCCCTGTGCGAAAATGGCCGTGGCCGCGTGATCATCCTCGCTTCGCTTTCGGGAAAAAGGGTGAAATCCGCCTCGGCCGGCAGCTATTCGCTCTCCAAATTTGCCGCCGTCGCGCTCGCGCATGCCATCCGGCAGGCGGGTTTCGACAGGGGCGTGCGCGCCACCGCCATATGCCCGGGTTTCGTCGCCACCGATATGGCGACGGCCTTATCCGAACGGCCGGCGGATCAGATGACCCAGCCCGCCGATCTTGCCCGCATCATCGCCATGCTGCTGGCCCTCCCGAACGAGGCGTCCGTCGCCGAATTCGCCATCAATTGCCAGCTTGAGGAGTTTTTCTGACATGCCCGGTCCTTATGTCGTTCCCGTTCACGGTGATGGGGAATTGCCGAAAGAAGTCGATGTCGTCGTCATTGGCGGGGGCATTATCGGCACCTCCACCGCGCTTGAACTTGTTGATCAGGGGTTGCGTGTCGCGCTTTGCGAAAAGGGCGGGATCGGTCATGAACAGTCGAGCCGCAACTGGGGTTGGGTGCGTATTTCCCGGCGCGATCCGCGCGAAGTGCCACTGATGGCTGAAGCGCTGCGCATCTGGGCCGACCTCAACCGCCGGACGGGGCGGGAGACCGGTTTCAAGCGTTCCGGCATCGTCTTCACCTGCGCCAACGACAAGGAGTTTTCCGAGCACGAGCGCTGGAACCGCAATCTGGACGGTTACCAGATTGAAAGCCGTATGCTGAGTGCGGCGGAATTCAAGGCGAAATATCCGGGCTCAAACATGAACGTCGCCGGTGCGCTCTACACTGCCGGTGACTGCCGCGCCGAGCCGCAACGGGCCGCTCCTGCCATTGCGGAAGCGGCCCGCGATCGGGGTGCCTTCATCCTGACGGAATGCGCCGTGCGCGGTCTCCAGCTTTCCGGCGGCAAGGTATCGGGTGTCGTGACGGAACGCGGTGAAATCGCCTGCAAGGCGGTGGTCATGGCCGGTGGCGCCTGGTCCAGCCTGTTTCTCGGCAATAACGGTCTCGATCTGCCGCAGCTCAAGGTCATGAATTCCGTGCTGCGCACGAAGCCGCTGGAAGGTGGTCCGGAAGAGGCGATCTGGTCGAATGGGTTTGCGATCCGCAAGCGTCTTGACGGTGGATATACGATTGCGAACGGCTTCCAGAACATCGTCGATATTGTGCCCGCGTCTTTCCGCTATGCGCTGAAATTCCTGCCCGCGCTGCGGCATGAGTGGTGCTCGCTCGACCTGCGCCTCACAGGCCGGTTTTACGATGAATGGCGCATCCCACGCCGCTGGGCGCTCGATGAACCATCACCCTTCGAATATAATCGTGTGCTCGACCCGATTCCGTCTGTCAGCATGACGGATGGCGCGCTCGCGAAACTGAAGCAGGCCTTTCCGGTCTTCGAAAAGGCTGAAATCTCGCAGCGCTGGGCGGGCATGATCGACGTGACGCCCGATGCCATTCCGGTGATCGATGCCATCGACGCCATTCCAGGTTTCCATGTTGCAACCGGCTTTTCCGGCCACGGCTTCGGCATCGGCCCGGCGGCGGGAAAACTCATGGCCGATATCGTCACCGGCCGCAATCCGATCGTCGATCGCTTTGATTTCCGGTTCAGCCGCTTCAGCGATGGCTCGAAGATCGAACTGGTCAGTGGTTTTTGAAGGACGGAGCAAGGCGGTTCAAGCACCGCCGTTCTGCTGAGGCATGAGGCAGGCAACTGCTGATGGGAGTAGTACCGCCCAAAGAGGCGGAAGCAACAATAATCGTCATGTTCAACCATCGGATCAAGGGGAACTAAAAATGTCCGACCAGAACAAGCCGTTTATCAACACCACCCGCCGCCAGGCGCTTGGCCTTTTGGCGCTTAGCGCATCCGGCGTCGTGCTTTCCGGCCTTCCGGGTTTTTCCCGCGTCATGGCGCAGGACAAGGCCGCCAAGGGCCAGCTCACGGTCGGCTTCTCGCAGGAGCCCACCGTCTTCAACCCGCATATGCCGCATATCGAAGTCGACGAAGGCATCCATTTCAGCATCTTCGACCCGCTCTTCTATGTTGATGAGAAAGGCGCGTTCGTCGCCGCGCTCGCCGCCGAAGTGCCGACGGTTGAAAATGGCGGCATTTCCGCCGATGGCCTCAACTGGAAGGTCAAGCTGCGGGACGATGTCAAATGGCACGATGGCAAGCCGTTCACTGCCGAAGACGTGAAATTCACACTCGAGCTTCTCGTTGATCCGAACTTCCGTTCGTGGCGCAAGACTGGCCATGAATATGTACGTGATCTGACGGTGGTATCGCCGACGGAAATCACCTGGAAGATGGAAAAGCCTTTCGCGCCCTATCCGTCTATCCTCGCCTCCACCTTCATCACGCCGAAACATCTTCTGGGTGCGGAAGCCGATCGCAACACCGCCGCCTATAACAACGCGCCAGTTGGAACGGGTGCCTTTAAATGGAAAGAGCGTGTTGCGGGAGACTACATTCTGCTTGAAGCCAACGCCGATTATTTCGCCGATGGTCCGCATATCCAGCGTCTGATATACAAATATGTGCCTGACCTGAATGTCATGTATACCCAGTTCAAAACCGGCGATATCGACGTCGCCGGCCTGCAATGGATTACGCCCGACCATTACGACGAGGCCAAGGATCTCGCCGGCAAGGTGGTCAATGTTGTGCCCGGTTCGACGATCGAATCTCTCTCGTTGAACATGGAACGGCCGCAGTTCAAGGACCCGGCCGTGAGAGAGGCGCTCTATGCGGCCATCGACAAGCAGTCGATCATCGAGGCGCTTTATTACGGCTTGCCCACACCGACCGAAAGCTACGTGCCGCAGCAGTCGTTCTATTACAATCCCGATCTTCCCAAGCACGAATATTCCATCGAGAAAGCCAAAAAGCTGCTCGATGATGCGGGTTGGGTGGCCAGCGCCGACGGTATCCGCGCCAAGGATGGTGTGAAGCTCGCCTTCACCTGCTCCACGACGGCGGGCAATCACATCCGCGAACAGGTTCAGCAATATATGCAGCAATCCTTCAAGGATATCGGCGTGGAGATGACCATTTCGAACCTGCCGCCGGCTGTCATGTGGGGTGACTACTGGATGCTGTCGAAGTTCGATTCGGTTATTGTCGGCCTCGACTTCTTGACCGGCCCCGACCCCGATACCTCCGACTTTTTCCGCTCGACATCGAGCGGGGCGAAAGGCGGTTCGGGCCAGAATACCTGGCAGTTCGTCAACAAGGAGGTTGACGACCTTCTGGCCAAAGGCGGCGGCCTCTTCGTTCCGGAGGAGCGCAAGGCGGTTTACCTAAAGATCCAGGAGATCATGCGCAAGGAACTGCCGCTGCTGCCGCTGTTCCAATATGCGACGGTGCGCGGGCACAAGCAGGGCGTCGAGAACGTGAAGCCCAACGTCAATACCCGCATCGACACCTGGAACGTCGCAACCTGGCGTTTGGCATAGAGCCTGCCACAGACGGGGCCTTGTGCCTGACCCGTGTTGGAAAGTGCCGACTTTGAAACAGCCGGCACTCTAACGGCTATTCGTGGATGGGCCGCTGTCCATCTCGCGATGCGACCTGGAGTCTCATCATGCTGACCTTTCTTCTCCATCGGATATGGCAGAGCCTTGTGCTTTTGCTACTCGTTTCGATCATCGGTTTTGCGATCCTCAATCTCGCGCCCGGCGGACCATTATCTCAATTTGCCCTGACGCCCGGCATGACGCGGGAGGCGCTCGATCGTATCGCCCATCAAATGGGCCTCGACAGGCCCTTGCCGGTGCAGTATCTCGAATGGGCCTGGCGCCTGCTGCAGGGCGATTGGGGCAAATCTTACCGCGACCAGCGGCCGGTTCTCGACATCATCTCCGGACATCTGTTCGCGACGCTGCTGTTGATGGTCTCATCGACGGTCGTATCGATTCTTGTCGGGACATGGATCGGGATAAAAGGCGCCACCAAGCGCTATACGCTGTTCGATTATACCGCGACTGTCGGCGCGATGGTCGCGCTTTCCATCCCCACCTTCTGGTTCGGGCTGGTTGCGATCTATGTTTTCGCGCTGCGGCTGAAATGGCTGCCGGCGGGCAACATGTATACGATCGGCGATCAATCCTTTTACGACTACGCCATTCACCTGATCATGCCGAGCCTCGTGCTCGCTCTCGTCAACATCGCAGTCTGGAGCCGCTATATGCGGACCGCCACGCTTGACGTCATCAATCAGGATTTCGTCCGCACCGCCCGCGCGAAGGGGCTGACCCCGCGCCGGGTTCTGATGAAACACGTCGTCGGCAATGCGCTTCTGCCGATGATAACCCTCGCCGGCCTCCAGCTTCCGACGATTCTCGGCGGCGCTCTGGTCACGGAGACGGTCTTTACCTGGCCAGGCATGGGCCGACTGTTCCTCGATAGCCTCGGTTATCACGACTATCCTGTCGTGATGGGACTTCTCATGTTTTCCGCCATCCTCGTGCTGCTCGGCAGCTTGCTCGCTGACCTGCTGGTCGCCCTCGTCGATCCCCGTATCCGGCTCGGATAAGGCCTGATCGCCGGACGCCGCACTCAACCGAAGGAAAGACCATGTCCGCTGCAACACTCCATCCCTCGCAGGCCACGCCGCGATTCCACTGGTCGCAGAATCGCACGCTTCGTCGTTTTGCCCGCCACAAGCTGGCCGTGCTCGGCCTCATCATGATAACCGTCATGATTTTCGCCTGTGTCGTCGGGCCATACCTTTTGCCTTACGACGAATTGTTCATCGATCTGCGCGCCCGTTTTGCGCCGCCGATGACCGGTTATCATATCTTCGGTACGGATCCGCTCGGACGCGACATAGCTGCGCGCCTGTTTAATGCCGGCCGTATCTCGCTGCTGGTTGGTTTCTTCGCCATGGTACTGTCGACGCTGATCGGCACGGTTATCGGTGTCGTGGCCGGTTATTACGGCGGTCGTATCGGCGCGATCCTCATGCGTTTCGTCGATGCATTTCTTTCCTTCCCGAGCATTTTTCTGCTTTTGGCGCTGGCCGCTTTCGTCAAGCCAAGCCCGTTCATGATCACGGTGATCATTGCCGTCACGAGCTGGATGGAGATCGCCCGTCTGGTCGAGGCGGAAGTACGGTCGCTACGCGAACGTGACTTCGTCATGGCTGCACGTATGCTCGGCCTGCCCAATGGCTGGATCATGTTTCGGGAGCTTTTGCCGAACGCCGTCGGCCCCATCATCGTCGCCGCTACCCTGACGGTCGCGCGCGCCATTCTTCTGGAAGCCTATATCAGCTTTCTTGGGTATGGCATTCAGCCGCCGCTGCCGAGCTGGGGCAATATGCTGAATGGCGCCCAGCAATATCTCGACAAGGCTCCCTGGCTCGCCATCGTCCCCGGCGTCGCCATCACGCTTGCCGTCACCAGCTTCAACTTCATCGGCGACGGGCTTCGTGATGCGCTCGATGCCCGCAGCGACCTGAACTGAGGGTTTCAGAGGATGGTCTCGTTTTCACCTTTTGACGTGACGCTGTGGTACGCGACTGCAGCTTCCGCGCCGCAGACGGAGCCTCTCTCCGGTCGTGTTCAGGCCGATGTCTGCATCGTGGGCGCGGGCTACACCGGTCTGACGACCGCGCTCGAACTGGCGAAAGCGGGCGTCAATGTTGTGCTTATTGAACGGCAGGAGGTCGGATTCGGCGGTTCGGGTCGTAATGCCGGGCATTGCACCCCAACTTTTACCCATTACAGCCTGCCCGAGCTGCGCGGGATGCTGGGCGAACCCTGGGCAGAACGGCTCATCGAACGGCAGACGCGGGCGAATGATCGCGTCTCAAGCATGGTCCGCGATTACCAGATCGACTGCGAATGGGTACAGAACGGCTATGTGATGGGCGCGCCGCACAGGGGCGCCATGGATGAGATCAGGCGTAAGGTCGAAACCTATAATGCGGTGGGCGCGAAAACCCGGCTTCTCGGCCGCGACGAGGTGGCGGCGGTTACCGGCAGTCCACGTTTCCACGGCGGCTGGCTGCATGAGGAGGCAGGCCACCTCAATCCGCTCGGTTATGCCCGTGGTCTTGCCCGGGCGGTCATCCAGGAGCGTGGGAAGATATTCACCGGCTCGGCTGTGACGGGCTGTGAGCGCGACGCGGGTGGGGGTTGGAGAGTGACGACGGAGCGGGGCGAAGTTATCGCATCCAAGGTGATCTTCACCACCGGCGCCTATACCGTTGGCGGATGGCGTAAACTCGATCGAACCTTCAAGATCCAGCGCGTATTCGTTGCCGCGACGCAAATACTGTCGGAAGAGACCCGCAGCACCGTCCTGCCGCGGAATACGACTATCCACGACGGCCGTGGAGACATTTATGTCTATAAATACAATGCCGAAGGCCGGATTGTCGCATCAATGTTTCCCATGGGACGCCGGGGGCGGGACATGGCCTATACGAGACAGGTCATGAGCGAACGGCTCAAATGGCTGCATCCCCAGCTTCGCGAAGATATCCGCTGGGACTATTTCTGGTTCGGTGAACTCGACATGCAATATCGCACCGTTCCGCGCTTTTATGACCTCGCGCCGGGTGTCGTGGCTCTAACCGGTCTTTCGGGCCGCGGCGTGCCGACTGGTTCGATGCTGGGCTCAATTCTTTCGGAATGGGCGCTCGGCAAGCGGGAAAACGAGCTGGCGTTGAAGCTGGAACCGTTGAAGGCCGCCCCCTTCTACATGGGTTTCGCGCCAGCGCTGGCGCTGCGTTATTACCGGCTGCGCGACAACATATCAACGAAACTCGCCGGGGCGGAACTCCCGCCACATGCCTAATGCCGGCACGGCCATGAGGCTGGTGCGAACCCTCAACAGACACAGCAAGGAGACTTCCCATGACAATGCCGATTTTCAATATTTCCGATGACGTTGACCTTGTTCCGGCCATGCCGGCCGAAGGCCGAGACGGCGGTTCCTACCGTCGCCAGATATGGCAGGACCAGATCGAGAACGGCACTATCGTCGCGGTCTGGAAGGCCGAGCCTGGGGTTTACAACTATCCGGGTCGCGACCTCGAGGAAACCTTTGTCGTTGTCGAGGGCGAGGCGATCTATTCGCAGGCTGATGCCGAACCGGTGAAGATCGGTCCGGGTTCGATCGTCAGCATTGCGAAAGGTGTCCCGAGCCGTCTCGAAATCCTGTCAACGTTTCGCAAGCTCGCAACGGTTATCCCAAAGCCATAATGTTTGGGATAGGGTGTCTCTCAGATGATGGAGCGCAACATTACTCGATTTGTGACTGGAGCAAACCGCATCTCTGTCTCTCAGCGTCCAATTCACTAAGGCGTGTCATGTGGGCCGCAATCTCCACTGAAAGGATATTGCGGTCGATCTGCTGCAGGCGCTCCAAACGAGTAAGTCCTGTAATTACTTCAATAAGGTCAGTGCGTTCTTTCTCAATTTTTTCCAGATTCCACAGCATCGTTTCGTCCCTGTATGCATTCGCAGACAAACGGGCTGATCGAAAAAAGGTTCAGATGAGTAAAATTTAGGGTAAATTTTATCTTGCGCGGGCAAGTACTCGGGCTTTCTTCTAATATGCAGTTTGGCGATCGCCGATGAATGACGCTGACCTTGCCTTTACCGATTCGTCGACCAAACCTTGCCCGTCGAGACACCTACAGCGGTCGTTTCTATTTTTTTCGCCTCGGCGCCGCTCGAGATCGAGGCTGAGCCGTATGTCGGTAAAATGGGGATGACGTTGCCGTGACTTATGAGAGGATTTGAAGCACTGAAGCTAAAAGCATGTTGCATCCCGCTATGCTGTGTTCTGGTTCGACATGCTCGGCCTCATTGTGACTGAGACCATCGCGACAGGGGACAAAAATCATGGCTGATGGTGCGATACGATGCATGAAGAGCGCATCGTGAAACGCGCCGGAAAGCATTCGCCGTGTCACAAAACCCCGATCCTGTGCGGCACTGTCCAAGGTCGCGAGAATGTCCTCCGGGAAATTCGCCGGCGGCATGTCGAAGAGCTGCGTGATTGTCGCTTCACAATTCTGTTCCCTCGCGGCCGCCTGGGTGAACGCGCGGATTTTACTCTCCATTGCATCAAGCGTTTCGGATGAAGGGTGCCGTATGTCGACGGTGAAAACCGCGGTCTGCGGAATGGCGTTGACCGCACCGGGCTGCAGTGCGATCCGCCCTACCGTGAAACGAGCGGCTGGATCCTGAGGCATCATGGCGGAGAATAGTGATCCAAGCGCATTGACCGCCGCGTGAAACGGATCGCGTCGGTACATCAGTGCCGTTGTGCCCGCATGAGCGGTCTGGCCGGTGATTGATACTTCCAGCCAGCGTGTGCCCTGTATGCCCGTCACTATTCCAATCGGCACTCCCTGTTTCTCAAGGGAGGGGCCCTGTTCGATGTGAACCTCGATATAAGCAGATACCGGAAAACCAAGATCGCGCATGGTGGCTTCCGGCAGGCTTTCCAGGGTTGCGGAAAGCTCTCCCGCAAAGTCGGCTCCGTTATCTGTGGCAAATAGCTTCTGCCAGTCCTGCGGTATCGTTCGGGAGGCGAAAGCCATTGATCCCATGCAGCCCGGGGCGAAACGGCAACCCTCCTCGTTGGTAAAGGCGACAACCTCAATGGGCCGCTCCGTCTCAATCGTCAAATCTTCGAGTGTTTCGAGAACTTCGAATGCCGAAAGCGTCCCCAACGCTCCGTCAAACCGGCCACCTGCGGGCTGGCTGTCAAGGTGGCTGCCGATCAGAAGCGGTGGAAGAGTTTCGTCGCGGCCGCTCCTGCGGATGAAGAGATTGGCGACGGGATCCTGAAACACGGAAAATCCCCTGTCCATGGCAAGTTTCGTCAGTAGCCGCTTTGCCTCGCGATCCAGTGCAGTCAGCGCCTGCCGGTTGACGCCGCCCTTTGCGGTTGCACCGATCGCTGCAAACCGGTCGATATTTGCCAACAGTCTTTCACCGTTGATCGAAAATTTTGCCATGGCAGTATCCCCCTTCACGCTTCGAGGCCGGGGCCGGCTGCGGCAACAAAGGAGCGTACCCGTGCCAGTTCGACCGGGTTCCACCAGACGCCGCCCTCCTTGAGTGAGGAAGCGACGATAACGCCATCGGTCCGTTTGAGTATCTCGACGATATTGCCTTCATTGACACCCGAGCCGACCAGCAGCGGCAAATGGGTTGCCGCACCGATTTCCTCGATCTCTTCCATGGTTGCGCTGTTGCCGGTGCGCTGGCCCGTCGCGATGACGCCGTCGGCGTCGAAGAAGGCGAGGTCGCGCGTCAGTTCATCAATGCTGCGATCCGCCGTGATGGCGTGGGCCCCGTGCTTTACATGGCTGTCGGCAAAAACCTTGATATGCTCTGCCCTCAGCAGCGAACGGTAGCGCATCGCCTCGGCTGCACGCCCCTCCATGAAACCCTCATTGGCCACATAGGCATTGGCCCATTGATTGACACGGATGAACTTTGCCCCGCCCGCCATGGCGATGGCGAAAGCCGGGATGGGAGCATTGGCCAGCACGTTGACGCCAACGGGAACGCCGGCGGCGCGAACGATACGGTCTGTCACCACACTCATGAAGGCTGATGTTTCCGGCCCGATATCGTCGGGCTTGGAGAACGGCACGTCGCCATGGTTTTCGATCATCAGACCGTGCATGCCGCCTTCGACAAGCCGTTCCGCATCGCGCATGCAAGCATCGTAGATGGTGTCCATGCTCGCTTGCCGATAACGCGGCGCTCCGGGGAACGCCGGGCAATGGATCATGCCGATCAGCGCCTTGCTTCGACCGAAAATTTCCTTGATAGCATTGGCCGCATTGTCGGATATGGTCTGCATTTCAGTCCCTTTCGAAAGTTCTCCATGCGTGCCTTTGTTATCGGCAATATCGCACTTGATGAAACCTATTCCATTGCCGCACTGCCAGAGGCAGGCGCTTCAATCTTCGGCGAGCAGGCCTCGCGCAGCCTCGGTGGCAAAGGCTGCAACCAGGCCATTGTTCTTTCACGATGCGGCGTTGAAACCACTCTGGTCGCCGCCGTCGGCAGGGACGACCGCGCCATTGCGATCGGAAAAGCGCTCACCCCCGAGCGCCTGACACCAAAGCTCATTCCCGTCGCCAGCGCCACCAGCGATATCTCCATCATTCTGACGACCCCGGACGGCGAAAACTCGATCATCACCACCCGGTCGGCAGCCGCAGCGCTTGATAAAGACGCGGCCCTGGAGGCACTTGGTGATGCCGTATCCGGAGACCTCGTCGTCCTGCAGGGCAATCTCTCGGAAGAAACAACTCTCGCCATCCTCAGTGCTGCGAGATCGAAGGGGCTGACTACGGCCTTCAATCCGTCCCCCCTGCAACCCTGGTTCGCAAGCGTCCTGCCCTTCATCGACATAGCCGTCCTCAATCGCATCGAGGCAGAGGCGCTGACCGGAGAGAATGGCGCCGGGGCTGGCGCTTTTCTGCTGCGTGCCGGTGTCGGCCTCGTCATCGCCACGCTCGGCGGACAGGGCTGTGTGCTGGTGTCCGCCGATGGTGCCATCGAGGTGCCGGCTGTGCCCGCCGCGATCGTCGACACCACGGGTGCCGGCGATTGTTTCACGGGTGTTGCGCTTGCCTCAGCCATGCTCCGCGGCGTTGCCGTGGATGCGCGCGCCCTGGAGGATGCCGCGAGGGCCGCAGCCATCACGGTCAGCCGCCTTGGCACGCAGGATGCCTTTCCCAGCAATGAAGAACTGACAACCATCCTGCGGGCTTGAGCCTGCCGATCACGGCTTTTCGGTCAGCCAGCCGAGAATGTTCTTCCATAGGCGCCCATAGCCGTCCCATTCGCAGAAGGCGGGAGAGAGCCAGTGCGGACCGATGTCGGAGGTCCATGCGGCCGTGCGGCCCTTGCCGAAACGTCCGGTGACGAGCAGGGGATGGGACCCCTGATCTTCCGGCAGCCGGGCAACCACCTCGACATCGGCGCGATCACGCACTTCGACCTCGTTCACCCCAAGCAGAAGCGGCCACTCGCCGGAAAGGCCTGCGACGGTCGGATGGTCGGGTTTCAGAATGTCGGCCGTCGAGCCCTCTGGAATTTCCACGCGGTCGTCCCACGGAAGGCAGGTGACGGGCAGCGTATCTTCCACCGGTGTGCGGCGCCAGCGAGCCTTGCCGTCGATACCCTGGAAGGAAAAATAGCCGCCAACCATCAGCAGGCCGCCACCCTTTTCCACCCACGCCTTGATAAGCTTCAACCGGTTCGGCACGGTCTTAGACTGCAGCCAGACGGCTGGCGGCAGCAGAAGGGAGTTCGCGCCAATATCCGAGAGAATGATGACGTCATACGCGTCTAGCCCGGCTATCTCGAAGGGGAACTTCTCCACCGCATCATGGGCGGTCATGTAGGTCAGCTCGTATTCGCTGTCTTCCAGCGCCTTTACCAGCGGTTCTGCACCCAGATGAAAGGTGACGCTGCCAAACTGGTCGAAGCCCTTGTAGTGGGTGGCGGAGCTGACCCAGCTTTCGCCGACGAGGAGCACTTTTTTTGTCATGATCTTTCCATTTCCATAGGTTCGTCAGGTCTTCGCCTGGAAGACCGAGCGCGGATTATCCCGCATAAGGGTTTGAAGGATGGCGTCGTCGAGCCCGTGCCGCTTCAGACGCGGCAGGAAGTGCCTGAGAATATAGGCGTAGCCATTGCCGCCATATCGCGTCAGCATCATTTTCAGGAAGACGTCGTGGGAAAGCAGAATGCGGTCGAGGTAACCGCCTTCCACCAGCGTGACGATCGACCGCGCAGCGTCCTCGTCGCTGGGGCACTGGACCTGCTGGTCGGCATAGAAAAAATCCATGCCGATCATGTCGTATTCGATGAAGGCGCCGCGGCCTGCGAGTTCGCTCTGATAGGCAATATCCGCATGCGACGGGTTCATATGGCAAAGAACGGTGTGGTTGAGATCCGCACCTTCCTCTGCGACGATATCGAGAACCCTGTGTCCCAGCCGAAGCCATCCCGGCAGATGAACCATCAGGGGAAGACCGGTGCGAACATGTGCCTGCGCCGCTCCCCGCAGGGATTTTTCCTCTTCCGCCGTGAAATCCGCGGAGACGCCGATTTCGCCGATCAGGCCGATGCGGACATCGGTGCCATCGACACCGTGGAGCGCCTCGTGCACGATCTCGTCGCCTATGGCTTCGACCGTGAGCCCGGCCACCTTTTCGGGGTGGGAGGATGCAAGGTAATAACCCGCTCCCATGACGATGTTGAGCCCTGTCGCTTGTGAAATCCTCCGCATTGCTAGCGGATTTCTGCCGATGCCCTGACAGGTCGGTTCCACGATCGTCTGTCCACCGGCAGCCGCGAAATCCTTCAGCTCCGCAACCGCCAGCGGCTCGTCATCCAGCGTGATATTGTGCTTGTTGACGAAGGGATCCTGACGCAACTCGCCGAGGATTTCCATGCAGACGAAACCTTCGGCAAGATATTGCCGCTCCGGCGTCTTGGGGGCGTGCCACCAGCAACGGCAATCGTTGAGGATATGCTCGTGCATCAGGGTGACGCCAAGCTGGTCCGCAGCGATCGGGCCGCGCACGGTCATGACCTTTCCCGACCGGATATGTCCTTCAGACAGTTCCGTGGTCATCGCATCAGCCCTTTCTCTTCACGCCAAGGCGGAAGTTCGCGGTGAAGATGCGCGTGTTGAGCCAGATTGCGGCGAGGATGATGGCGCCCGTCACGATCTGGGTGAAGAAGGGAGAGATGTGCATGAGGATGAGACCGTTACCGATTACGGCGATGGTCATGGTGCCCAGCACCGTGCCGAGGATGGTGCCTCGGCCGCCCATCAGCGATGTGCCGCCCAGAACCACGGCAGCAACCACCTGAAGCTCGAAACCAACCGCTGCATTCGACGATCCCGACCCCAGCCGCGCCGCAATCATGAGGCCGGCAATGGCTGACGCCACGCCTGCGGCCAGATAGACCGAGGCGAGGATCCATTTGGCTGGCATCCCCACGCGGCGCGCCGCTTCGGGATTGGAGCCGACGGCCACCACACGACGACCATATCGGGTGCTCGAAAGAACGATATAGGCGATCACGGTAACGACAACACCGATCAGCGCAGGGACCGGCATGCCGAGGAAATCACCCCGCCCGAGGTAAAAGAACCCGGGTGCTTCCGGTATCGGCACGGAATAGCCCTGTGTGATGTAGAGGGCAACGCCGCGCAGGATGGAGAGACCGGCAAGCGTGACGATGAAGGCGGGAATTCCCTGATAGGCAATGAACCAGCCCTGTACCAGGCCCAGCCCGCCGCCGAGCACGAGCATGGCGACGACAACCAGCGGCCAGGGGTAACCGGCCGCAAGCAGGATGGCGCCGACCGCGTTGATCAGGGCGACCATCGAGCCGACGGACAGATCGATACCGCCGGTGATGATGACGAATGTCATGGCGACGGAGACGATCAGGATCGGTGCGGCCTGCCGAACAACATTCAGAAGATTGCCGGCCGTCAGAAACGTATCCGTGGTCACGGAAAAGAATACCATGCAGAGGGCAAAAAAAGCCGCGATGGAAAGCACCTGTGCATTCTCGGCGAAGAAATCCGAAAGCGGTGAGCCTTTGGCGCGTTCAGTATAAACGGTCAATGACGTTGCCCTCCCACGATCAGCCGAACGAGATCCTCGAGGCTGGTGTCGTTGATCTGGCGCTCCGCCACCTTGGTGCCCTCATACATGACGGCGATGCGGTCGCAGACACGGAAGAGATCCTGAAGGCGGTGGGTGATGAGGATGACCGACACGCCCTTTGCCTTCACACGATTGATGAGCGAGAGCACGGCCTCCACTTCAGCAACGGCAAGCGCCGATGTCGGCTCATCCATGATCAGGACTTTCGGATTGAAGGAGGCCGCCCGCGCGATGGCGATTGCCTGCCGCTGGCCGCCGGACAGTTTCTCCACCTTGGAGGTGAGACGCGGAATGCGGATTTCCAGTGCATCCAGCATCTTGCGGGCTTCTGAAAGCATGGTCGGCCGGTCGAGAAACGGACCTTTGGTGATTTCGCGCCCGAGAAAGAGATTGCCGACGACGTCGATATGGTCACAGAGGCTCAGATCCTGAAAGACCATTTCGATGTTGCGGTTACGGGCATCGGCGGGGCCCGAAAAGCGAACGGCTTCGCCTTCCATCGTGATTGTGCCCTCATCGGGTATGTAGGTGCCGGAAATCACCTTGGTGAGGGTTGATTTACCGGCCGCATTGTCGCCGACGAGACCGAGGCACTCGCCGGGGAAAATATCGAGATCGACGCCGCGTAGCGCCTGATGCGAGCCGAATGTTTTGCGGATATTGCGCAGGGAGATACGCGCTTCACGATCGGGCTGCCGGGAGAGAAGATCTCCCCCGGCACCGTCGACAGCGCCTGTGTGCTGTCCGGCCGCAATCATTTGAAGACCGCGCGGTAGGGTTCGACGTTCGCCTTGGTGACGATGGTAACCGGCACGGCGATGGTCTTTTCAACGGTGCCGCCGTCGGAGACGGTCTTGAGCGCCTTGACCGCCGCTGCACCCATCGCGGAAGGATCCTGTTGGATGACGCCTGCGACATAACCCGCATCGATGCCGGTGATCGCCTGTTTGGTCAGGTCCCAACCGAAGACCTTGATGTCTTTCTGCTTGCTCTGGCTTTCAACGGCGGCGACCGCTCCAAGAAGAGCCGGTTCACCGGTGGCATAAATGGCGGTCATATCAGGATTGCCGGTGATCAGGTTCTCCGCTGCCGATAGTGCGGTGTCCTGAACGTTCTGGCCATCAACGACGCCGGCCGTCGCAATGCCGGTCTTGTCCTTGATCGTGTCTTCAAAACCCTTCTGGCGAATATTCTGGATGAAGGAGTTCAGCGCACCGACGACACCGATCTTGGCTTTGCCGCCCATGTCGGACTTAACATAATCGAGGAAGAATTTTCCCATGTCGGCGCCGGCTTTGCCGTTATCGACGCCGATCTGTGCCTTCTGCGGACCTTCCGGCAGGATGGCGTCAATCGCGACGACGGGAATATTGGCGGCCGCCGCCTGCTTTATAGCCGGCATGATGCCGTTGACATCGATGGCGACAACGGCAATGCCGTCCACCTTCTGCTGGATATAGGTCTCGATCGCGCTGTTCTGAGCGGTGGGGTCATTATTGGCGTTGAAGATCACCAGCTTGACGCCGGCTTCCTTGGCGGCTTTTTCCGCGCCTTCGTTCATCTGGTTGAAAAACAGCGCCTGCTGGTTGATCTGAACCAGGGCGATGGTCTTTTCGGCGGCGTTGGCAAGACCGGCAGACAAGGCCGCGCCGGCAAGAACGGTCGCAGCGAGAGCTGCGGGAAAATATCGACGTTTAAAATTCAGCATTATCGTTCTTCCTCTGTTGGTTTCGTTGCTTTTTATTTGATCGCGGGCGGCGCAACGGATTCACGCACGACGATTTCGACGGGCAGCAGTTCCTCCGATGGCAGCGGAGCGTCCTGATCCCATTTTGTTTCAAGCAGAAGCGACAAGGCGCGCTGGCCGATTGCGCTGACAGGCTGGCGAATGGCGGTGAGCGGCGGGGCAAACAGATGCAGCGGTCCGACATCATCGAAGCCGATCATCGAGACATCCTGCGGGATGCGTATGCCTTCAGACCGTAGCACTTCGATGAAGCCGATGGCGATTTCATCCGAACTCGCAAACACCGCCGTCGCAGGCCGACCTTCGTTAAGAAACCGGCGCGCCGCCGCCCGGCCGAATTCCACCGTATAGGCGCCGCAATATCGGGAAATGGAAAGCTCTGCCGCAGATACCCGTTCTGAAAGTGCTGATGTCAGCCCGCGAAAACGGCGTTCGGTACTGACCATGTCTTCCGGTCCGCCGACATAGAGAACCCGGCTGTGCCCGTGTTCCGCCAGATGTTCACCGGCCAGACGGCCACCCTGTTCGTTGTCGCAGAAGAGTTTCGGCACGGTCGCACCGGGGACGTCTTCATCGACGACCACGACCTTGCCGGTGGTGTTGATCAGTTCCGCCAGTTCATCGGTATTGGGATGGTTGGTGATGAAGACGAGACCATCGACGTGATTGCGGGCGAGCAATCTCAGATACGACAATTCGCGACCCTTACGGTTCAGCGTCGCAAACAGTGACAGGGCCAGGCGGCGCCTGTCGGCCTCCTCTTCCACGGCCGCGACAAGCATTCCGAAAAACGGGTTGCCAATATCTGGAACAACCAGACCGATCGTATCCGAGCGGCCCCGGCTTAAGCGCCTGGCGTGGGGATTGGGAACGTAATTGAGCTCACGAATGGCGGTCTCGATCCGCGTCTTCGTTTCCGAGGGCAGTTCCAGCGTGCCGTTCAACAGACGCGATACGGTCGCGACGGAAACACCAGCCGCCTGGGCAACATCTTTGAGACTGGTCGCATGGTTACGCGCCATTGAATTCCCACTTTCTGTTCCGCTCAGTTCGGGCCTTTTCGGCCTCTATGTGGTTTGTAAAGCGATTTACTAAACCGGTTTACAAGGAAATCCAAAAACCCGGACAAGTCAACACCGTTTTATAGTCTGTTTAAAATTTGGCCCGCGATCCTCAAACCAGTAATGGTCCGACCCGTCGAACTGCACCAGCTCGCCATAGGCCTCGCGCCGCAGCAGCGGCTGATGAAACGTCAGGCGCTGCTTGCGCGACAGTCATAAGCCAGCATCCATCGCCCAGCCGCGGATGGTCTCGCGAGACACATGCGGTCCATCACACTCGGCGCGTTTCTCGGCCGCAAGCGTCGGGCCGAGGTCCGCATAACGTTCACAAACCAACGCTACCGCGTGACCGCGAACGCCGTCACTGATCCGGTTGTTGGATGGCCGGCCGATCGCCTTATGCCGGATCGATGCCGCACCGCCAGCTTGCATCCTGTTCAACAACCGACGGATTTTCCGGGTGCTAAGATCAAGCACATGCGACGCCGGCACCATGGTCATGTGACCCGCAAGCATCTTCGATAAAATCTCGATCCGCTGCAGATCACGCTTGCTCATCGCAATCGGTTCCATCTGCAATCTCCCTGGCATCATTCAGACCTGTGGAGCGTGACATTCCAAATTCGCAGAAACAGGACGCTTCAATTTTGCGAATACAATCTAAAACTGTTCGATCTATATTGTGCAACAGCTAGCTCACGGGTCGTTAGTTCGTTTCCTTTTAAGAGCGTTAGGGGAACAGGAACGACATAGTGAACCGCGCCCGCTTTACCGGATGCAGTTTGATTTAAGTTATACGCAGGTGCGTCCAGCATGGCGGGATATCGTTCTTCGGCCACGGCCGGGGTCGCCTATCTCTTTCTCAACGGTTGCCTGCCGCACCACGAACGCGCCGACCTTTTTACCGGCGAGGGAGCTGCGAAGTTTGTGGCGACCGCCGCTGCGCGGCAACGTCAGTAAAGGGGAAGGTGAGATTTCCTCAAAGGCCGGCCGGCAGGGTCAGCGAACAGAACAGTCCGCCGTTGTCGCCGCGTCCCAATCTGATGCTGCCGCCATGAAGTTCCACAAGCTCCTTGACTATGGTCAGACCAAACCCGTCGCCTGGAACGTTTTCATCCATTCGCCGTCCCGGCTGGAAAGCCTCTGAAATGCGGTTATCATCAATGCCTGGTCCATCATCCGAGACAGTGACGAGTACATCGCGTGCGCTCTTTCGGGCGGAAATGTGCACCGTGCTTTTTGCCCATTTGAATGCATTTTCGATGATGTTGCCAATGATTTCCTCCAGGTCCTCGGGCGAAACCTGCACCCGCAGTTCGGGATCCACATCGAGTGTTGCAGCAATCCCGCTGCCTGCGTAAATACGGGACATGATCTCGACGATATCGTCGACCCCTGGTTTGACAGGTATGGCTGCGGTTAAGCCGCCTGCGGCTGTCTTACGGGCTCTTGCCAGATGGTGGCGGATACGCTGGTCTATCCTGTCCACCAGCGTACGCATCTCGCGGTCCGGATCGTTGGTTTCGTTAAGAGCTAGATAAAGGCTTGTCACGGGGGTTTTCAGACCGTGGGCGAGATTGGCGAAATGCAGGCGCGTCTCTGCAAGCCGCTGGGTATTTTGCTCAACGAGACGGTTGATCTCATAAGAGGCCGGCCGCAGTTCCCCCACATCGGCCTCCGGCAACGTGTCCAGTGTTCCGGCCGAGATCGAGGAAATATCGGCGGTGAGTTGCCGAAGCGGTCGCAGACCGTATCTGACCTGCAGGAAAATGCCGCCTACAAGGCTAGTGCCGAGCAAGCTCATCGCGGGTATCAACCACAAAAGCGCTCTACGGGCGGGCGCGACAAGGGCGGATTGCGGCGCTGTGGCTGTGATTTCTACAAGGTGCGCTCCGACCATTGTTTGAATGGATCGAACATACAGTTCCTCCCCATGAAACTCGGCACTCGTGCTTGGCCGCGGGCCGGGTCCCATCATTTTTCGCCATTCGAACGGGGAGGGCGGACTGGTTATGGTCTGGCCTGCAAGGGAGCGCGAGCCGATCGCCACACCCTCGCCGCTGATCTGCCAGTACCAGCCCGAGCCACGCCTGTCGAATGGCGGACCGTCAAGTGCGGCATTGAGCGTCACGCTGCCGTTTTCGCCATCGGACAAGGCGCTGTGCACGCCTTCTACCTGCGTATCAAGACGTTGATCGATCTGTTCGCGCACCACGCCGGCGACGATGAGATACAGTATGATGGAGGCAACGATCACGGTTGCGGTGACGAAAACCACGGAAAAAACGGTAAGACGGCGCGCTATTGAGGAACCCGCAATGGCCGAAAAACCCTTCATGACTCTGCCTTTAGCATGTAACCGCGTCCACGAACGGTCTCTATATGCTCCGCACCGATCTTGCGGCGCAGCCGGGCAATGATCACTTCAATGGAATTTGAATCCACTTCCGCATCACCATCATAGACGCGTTCGATGAGTTCGCGGCGGTCGACGACCACCTCCTTGCGCAGCATGAGGCAGGAGAGGACCCGCCACTCCAGCGCCGTCAGCTTCAAAGGCAAGCCGTCCTGTTCGAAGGTTCCAAGCTGTGCATCGAAGACGAGCGAACCACAGACAACGGTGGAGGCGGCATGGCCTGTGGCGCGGCGAACCAACGCGCGCAGCCGCAGCACGAGTTCCTCGACCTTGAAGGGCTTGGTGAGGAAATCGTCTGCTCCCGCTTTGAAACTCGCCACCTTGTCCGGCCATCCATCACGTGCGGTCAAAATGAGCACGGGAAGGTTTCGCTCTGCCGCGCGCCATGATTTGAGAACTGACACGCCATCGATTTTCGGCAATCCGAGATCCAGAATGGCCACATCGTAAAGTTCTGTCAGCCCGTTGTGTTCTGCGTCTTCACCGTTCTGCGCGATATCGACGACAAAACTCTCTGCGCGCAGGCTGGCTGCGATGCGCTTTGAAAGGTCCGTATCGTCTTCGACGAGAAGTACGCGCATGATTCTGCCGTTTCGTGTGGGTGGGCAAGTTTCTAGTAAGCCCGGAAGGCTTAACTCAAGCTGAACCAGAAGGTTCAGGCTGCTGGTGGTGCCCGGTGGGTAAAACATTCCTGTCAATCAAACAGGAGATCGCCATGTCCCACTCTGAAGAGAATAACAATATCGCAGCATCGAAGGCCACTTCCGAGGCATACGTGCCGCCGCACAGGAAACATCGGCGCAAAACCGCTGCCTTGACCTTTGCAGCCGTCGGCATGCTGGTGGTGGGGGCTGCGGCAGGTGCCGGCGCGGTCAGGCTGACGAGACCGACGCCTGAGATGGCGCCTATGACGCCTGTTGCCATTTCGACCGTCAAGGAAGGCAATCTTGTAACCCTGAAAGGCAAGGTCGCCGAGATTTTCGGCAATAAGTTCATCGTTCAGGATGACAGCGGCCGGGCGCTCATCGATACTGGTCCTGAGGGCGACGACGGCAAGGTCGTGACCGTTGATGAGGCTGTCAGCATTCAGGGCCGTTTCGACAACGGTGTCCTTCACGCGAGCTATATCGTTCGCCAGGATGGCAGCATCGAGGCTCTTGGACCGGCAGGTGGTCCGCCGCGTCATGGGTCTAAAGAGGATATGATGCGCGGCCCTAAAGGGAACGGCCCCATGGACGATCTGCTGCCTCATCCAAAACCCTGATACCAAAGACTGATCTGCGCCAGACGGCGCGGTCTCGAAGGCGGCATCCGCCCCGAGCCCGCGCCGCCGGATGTCTGGTTTTAGCCTGCGCGCTTCAACTGGGATATGAGACACCTGCGCCGCGCAGAAGATATTGCGCTGGCGGTGGCGTCATGTCGCCTCTGCACCTGTCGAAATCACAGCAAGCCAAGCGGTTTCTGTCTCGATCATTATTGCTCAGCTCCCCTGACCTGCTTCAGCGGTCGCCAAACCTTTCGACCTTCCAGGCAAAACGTGTCTGCCAGAGCTAAATGTGAAGCCTTGCTGTCGATTTGCGCGGGATCAAAGTTGGGGCTGACACGAGAATTTGGTTTTCGCGGACGGCAGTTGTATGCGTGAGCAAGTCGAGCGCGTTGGCCGCGATCTGATCAAAGGGAACGCGTAGTGTTGTGAGTGGTGTCGAGAGATGGCTGACGATCGGGATATCGTTGTAGCCGACGAGGGAGACATCATCAGGCACAGAGAACCCCATCTTGTTCAATGCCGAGAGCGCACCGATCGCCGTATTGTCGTTGACGGCAAAAATAGCACTCGGTCGATTGCCAAGTGCCATGAGCTTCGCGACTGCTTCTCCTCCGGACTGGATACTGAATGTCGACGGGATGATGAGGTCAGGATCAATTTCAATTGACGCCTCTTCAAGGGCCTGCTTGTATCCGTCGACGCGTCCGGTCGCGCTGGATGCATAGCCTGGACCCGCAATCAAGCCTATCCGCTCATGTCCCAGATCCAGCAAATGACGCGTCGCGAGATAGCCACCGAGCCGATCATCGCCCACGGCAGACAGGCTGTGATGATCCGTTCTCAGCGCCAACACATAGGGGACACCCCGTTCTCTCAGTTCGCCGGGGAAACTATCGTCATCACGCGCAGTGGATAATATCAATCCATCGACACCTCGATTGAGAAGCGATTCCGCCGCCAGGCGATCCGCCTGTGGTTTATCCTCGGTCGTCGCAACGATGGCAAACCGTCCGGTCCGGGCGCAGGCTCTGACAATTGCCTCATACAGCATCGCCATGACGGTATCCGTTAACCGCGGAACGATGACGCCGATCGTCATTGTGCTACCGCGCCGCAAGCTGGCAGCCGAAACATCCTTCACATAACCGAGTTCCGCTGCGATCTTGCGCACACGTTCGGCTGTTTCGCTATCGGATCGGGGCAGTCGCTCATCGAGGATGCGCGAGACAGTTGACTTCGACACGCCGGCTGCCGCGGCAACACTGTGCACAGTTACGCGCGATTGTCGCGGACGCTCTTTTGATTCCATTGTCTTTTTTCCATTCCGATTCTTTCTTCGGGCGTATGCAAAATACATTGCACGAAAAATGCCGTTGACTCCAGAATAAATCAGATCGATAACGGGAACGTTCCCGTTAACGATCCCGTCTGCTGATCGATTAAGGACAGCAGCTGACAAGGAGGAGAAATCAGATGCAACCCATGGATCTTCGCGGCCTCAGCCCGGCACCCGTTACCGCTTTCACGCGTGATGGTGAGGTCGACTACGCAGCCAATGCAAAAATCGCCAAGTGGCTTGCCTCGATGGATGGTGTAAAGAGCCTCGTCATTCTCGGCCATGCCGGCGAGGGCACGTTCCTGACTGAAGACGAGCGCCTTGAACTTATCCGCGTTTATGTTGACGCTGTTGGCAGTTCGCTGCCCATCATCGCCGGTATTACCGGGGAAGGTACGCGGGTGGCCGCGGCAGAAGCGAAGAAGTGCAAGGCTGCCGGTGCCACCGGCGCGCTCGTTTATCCTAACCACGGCTGGCTTCGCTTCGGTTTCCAGAAGGGTGCTCCGCAGGATCGCTACAAGGCGATCTGGGAAGAATCGGGCCTTCAGGAAATCCTGTTCCAGTATCCCGATGTAACCAAGGCGTCCTATGACCTCGACACGCAACTGGCAATCGCCACCCAGCCCGGTGTCGTTGCGACGAAAAACGGCGTGCGCAATATGAAGCGCTGGTATGTCGAAATCCCCGAACTGAAGAAGGCCAACCCGAACCTGCAGGTCCTCAGCTGCCACGACGAATGGCTTCTGCCAACGATGTTCGATGTTGACGGCCTGCTCGTCGGCTATGGCAACATCGCGCCCGAGCTTCTGATCGACCTGATCAAGGCGGGCAAGGCGCAGGACTATCCGCAAGCGCGCAAGATTTTCGAACGATTGCTGCCGGTGACCCGTGCGGTCTATCACCGTGGCTCGCATATGGAAGGCACTGTCGCGCTGAAACTCGGCCTCGTGCACCGTGGGGTTCTCGATCATGCGACGATTCGCGAGCCTTTGAAGAACCTCGGCGAAAAGCCGGAGCAGGAAATCTTTGCTGCCTTCGAGGCAGCCGGCATTGGCCGCGTCGAGCAGTTGCTAGCCGCTGAATGATCTTTTCGCCGCCCCGTGCCAGCGCTCGGGGCGGCAAGCCAAAGGGGCCGTCCTGAACAAGTTTATCTCTGACAGGAACGCCGAAACATCGTAGCAACACAACGCAGGGAGCGTATCCGTAGCCGGGAGAGAGAAAGGCGACGGGTCGAGGAGGAGATCATGAATATCATGCAACCACAGATGGCTGATGCGACGGCTGTCGCCGATCCGCAAGCCGACATCAGCGCCCGACTGGAGCGACTTCCCATCACAAGAGAAGTCTTTTGGGCCCGTAACATCGTTGGAGCAGCGACGTTCTTCGACGGTTATACGGTGATCGCCATAGCCTACGCGATGCCCGTTCTCGTCCGCGAGTGGGGGCTCACCCCATCTCAAACGGGCATGATCCTGTCGATGGGATATCTCGGGCAACTCATCGGCGCCATTCTGTTTGGCTGGCTCGCGGAAAAGATCGGTCGGCTCAAAGTCCTGTTGTTCACCATTCTCCTGTTCGTCAGCATGGATGTTGCCTGCCTCTTTGCCGTGGGTGCGGGTACGATGATGGCGTTCCGCTTCGTGCAGGGAATAGGCACCGGCGGGGAAGTGCCTGTCGCCAGTGCCTACATCAACGAGTTGATCGGCTCGAAAGGCCGCGGTCGCTTTTTCTTGCTCTATGAAGTCATGTTCCTGCTCGGTCTCGTTGGCGCCGGTCTGATCGGCTACTTCATGGTTCCGCTCTACGGCTGGAAAGCAATGTTCGTCGTCGGTCTTGTGCCAGCGATCCTGATGATCCCGCTGCGCTGGTTTCTGAAAGAATCTCCGCGCTGGCTGGCAGCAACTGGCCGGTATGACGAGGCCAACGCCATCGTGACACGTATGGAAGAAAGCGCTCGAACCTCGGGAAAAGAGCTTCCCGAGCCACGGATCGTCGCGACACCCGTCAAGCGCAGCTCCGACTGGAAGGAACTGTTCGAGGGGATCTATTTGAAGCGCACACTATCAATATGGGCGATGTGGTTCTGCGCCTACATGGTGGCGAACGGAACAATCACGTGGCTGCCGACGCTCTATCGACAGACTTTCAATCTGCCGCTTGAAACCAGCATTCTGTATGGTTTCATGACGTCTGCGGCCGGCGTTGTGGCCGCCGTCATCTGCGCATTGCTGATTGATCGAGTGGGCCGCAAGCGGTGGTATACGGGCGCGCTGCTTCTTGCTCCGGTACCTCTCGTCATTCTCGCGTGGCTTGGCGCAACATCACCGATGCAAGTCCTGATCCTGGCTGGTCTTGCCTACGCCATCGTCCAGACGGTGACCTTCTCGCTATACCTCTACTCCGCTGAAATCTATCCGACGCGCTTGCGGGCTATCGGCACAGGAACGGGCAGCGCCTGGCTGCGTCTCGGCTCCTCCGCCGGTCCCATGCTTGTAGGCTTCGTAATGTCCTCTATGGGCATCCAGTATGTGTTCGCGACGTTTGCCGCCATTCTGGTCGTTGGTGCTGTAGTGACAATGCTGTTTGCGGTGGAGACCAAAGGCAAGGTTCTCGAAGAACTGTCTCCGTAAGAGAAAAATGGCCCGATATCAGTTGGATCACGACCGTCCCTTGGTTCACCAGGGACGGTTTCTGCTTGAATCGTTGTGGGTTCACATCTTTTCAAGGCCAAGGCTTAAAGGAGGATAGCAACTATTGTGTCCTTGCAACGGATGCGCGTTCAACAATCTGCGTTTGCAAGACCACATTGCGGGCTGTTTTCCTGTTGCCATTCAGTCGTTCCATAAGCAGTTTCGCCGCCGCTTCGCCGAGTTGATACACTGGCTGGCGAATGACAGTCACGGGCGGGGACGTCACGCTGGTCCAGTCCGCATCGTGAAACGAAACAAGCGACAGATCATCCGGAATAGAAAGTCCGATCACCCGGCACGTTTTGAACACTTCGAGCCCGATAACGCTGTCCGACGCGATGATTGCCGTTGGACGCTGCTCCGATTGGAGCATTTCGGTTACGATGCGATGCGTAGCCTCTGGTGTTGTCGCGCCAACGCGCACCCAATCGCTCATTTCCGGCAAACCCGCCTCTTGACCGGCGTGGAAAAAACCTTCGATGCGCCGTCGCACCGAGCCGGTATCGATGTCCGCCAGACTGCGAAAAATATGGTTTGAGGTGTCACAGGCGGTAAGATAGGCGATGCGGCGGTGGCCAAGTGTGATCAGCTGGCGGGTAATATTCTCCGCAGCGTTCTGGTCGTCGGCGATGACAGTATCTACGTCCAACGCCTCGCCGCAACGGTCGAGCAATGCGAGTGGCAAGCCTGAACGGATGGCCTCCCTGAGGTGATCGACATCATTCTCCTTGGCAGGGGAAACAATCAGGCCATCGACGCGTTTGGCAAGCAATGTGCGGATCGCGGCCTTCTCCGCCGTCGCGTCCTCGCCCGAATTGATAAGAATGACGGTAAAGCCCGCCTGCCGGGCGATATCCGTGATGCCGCGTACCGCGAGGCTGAAGAAGGGGTTTTCGATATCCCCCACTACGACGCCGATTGTGCCGGAGCGGCCCGTGGTCATGCTGCGGGCAAGCTCATTGGGGCGATAATCAAGGGAACCTGCGGCAGCTGTGACAGCCTCGCGCACCCTGTCGCTGACAGTTCCGTAGCCGCCAAGCACGCGTGCAGCCGTTGCCTTCGAGACGCCGGCCCTGCGCGCGACGTCAGCCACGGTGACGGAAGGAGATTTAGAGAGGCTTTTATCCATAAACGGTAGCCTTACAAGAGAACTTGACGAGTGGCAAATGCGAAGATAACAATTGCCAATAATCAAAGAGACCGGTCTCTTTATTATTGAGACCGGTCTCAATGACAGAAAAAGACTTCCGACATGCGAACTGCATGGGCCGGGCAGGCGACGTCGTGTCGCTTTCCGGATGGGACCTGTGCGCCTTGAATACATCGCAGACAGCGACACCAGAGGAGACGAAACCAATGCGATTTACCGAAGCCTTCACTTCCCCCTTTACCAAAATCCGCGCCACCGCCATCGCGGTCACGCTCGGTGTCCTCGCAGGCGCAACGACCCCGGCGCTTGCCGACAATCCACTTGGCCTCATTGATCCCACCACCATCAGTGTCGGAACGATGGGTGACGCCAAGCCCTATGCCTTTACCACTGCCGACGGTAACTTTACCGGTTTCGACATCGAGCTTTTCCTCAACGTTGCCGGACGCCTCGGCTTCAAGAAGGAGCAGGTTGTCTTCACCGGTCAGGAATTCTCGGCGCTGATGCCGTCGGTCGCCAACGGCCGCTTCGATGTTGCGGCCGCCGCAATTGGCACGACGGCCAAGCGCAAGGAGACCGTTGATTTCTCCGATGGTTATCTTGCAGGTTTCCTCAGCGTGCTGACTTCGGAGCCTGGCATCACCGATGCGGCAGGCCTCAAGGGCAAGCGTCTCGGCGTCGTGCAGGGCACGCTGCAGGAAATCTATGCAGAGAATAACTTTGCTGGCAGCGATCTCGTCAAGTTCCCGGACAACAACTCAGCCGTTTCTGCGCTCAACAACGGCACGGTCGACGCCCATTTCCTCGATTTCGAGGCGGCAAAGGACTACTCCGCCCGCTATCCGGCGCTGAAGATTGCGGTCAACATTCCAAGCTTCGATGCGCCTGCCGGCTTCGTCATCCGCAAGGGGAACGATGCATTGCGCGAGGCACTCGACAAGGGCCTGAAAGAGGCCATGCAGGACGGCACCTGGAAGAAGCTTCATGAAAAATGGTTCCCCGGCACACCGATGCCGGCGGCATATCTTCCCAAGCAGTGATGCCGCCCTCCGGTCCGGCCTTCACCGGTCGGGCCGGCGTTTCTTTCAAGGGATATACTGATGAACTGGCTTGAAAACCTGCGCCGCAGCTTCCTAGACTGGAACGCCATGGCCGAAGTGCTGCCGACCATGATCACGGTTGGCCTGAAGAATACGCTGATCCTGGCTGCGACCTCGACGGTGCTTGGCGTCGCCATCGGCATGATGCTCGCCATCATGGGTATTTCCCGCTCGCCATGGCTGCGCATTCCCGCGCGTCTTTATACCGATATTTTCCGCGGCCTGCCGGCCATCGTCACAATCCTCCTGATCGGCCAGGGCTTTGCCCGCATCGGCCGCGAGCTCTTCGGTCCGTCGCCTTATCCGCTCGGTATTCTGGCGCTCAGTCTGATCGCCGGCGCCTATATCGGTGAAATTTTCCGGTCCGGTATTCAGAGTGTCGACCGCGGCCAGATGGAGGCCTGCCGGGCACTCTCGATGAGCTACGGTCAGGGCATGCGCCTTATCGTTGTACCGCAGGGCGTGCGCCGCGTGCTGCCAGCCCTCGTCAACCAGTTCATCGGCAACGTCAAGGATTCGAGCCTCGTCTATTTCCTCGGGCTTCTGGCCTCCGAGCGCGAGATTTTCCGCGTGGGACAGGATCAGGCGGTGGTGACGGGCAATCTTTCACCGCTGCTGCTTGCGGGCGTATTTTATCTCATCGTCACCGTACCGCTCACCCATGTCGTCAACGCGATCGACAATCGCCTGCGGATCGGCAAGCAGCGTCCCTCCGTCATCACCAGTGGGTTGGAAGAGGTCAGTGAACTCGACGGTGCAGCCCGCGCGTCCGGTGTCGCCTTCAAGGGTGGCAGCCTCGATGTGCGCCGTCTCGGCATGGCGTATGGCGATCTCGATGTGCTGAAGGGTGTCGACCTTTCGGTAAAGCCGGGCAGTGTGACCTGCATCATCGGCCCGTCCGGTTCAGGCAAATCCACCCTGTTGCGCGGACTTAACCGCCTGGTCGAGCCGAAGAGCGGTGATATTCTCATCGATGGTGAAAGCATTCTGGCCATGAAACCGGAAACGCTGCGCCGCCGGGTCGGTATGGTCTTCCAGCATTTCAATCTCTTTCCGGATCACACGGCGCTGGAAAACGTCATGCTGTCGCTGACGAAGATCAAGGGCCTGCCGGCAGCCGAGGCCGAGCGCATCGCCAAGGCAAGACTTGCCGACGTTGGTCTTGCGAGCCGTCAGCATCACCGTCCGGGCGGTCTTTCCGGTGGGCAGCAGCAGCGCGTCGCCATTGCCCGTGCGCTTGCCATGGAGCCGGAAGTTATCCTTTTCGATGAAGTGACGAGTGCGCTCGATCCGGAATTGGTCAAGGGCGTGCTCAACCTGATGGCCGAACTCGGCACGCGCGGCATGACCATGGTCGTCGTGACGCATGAAATGGGATTTGCCCGCCGGGTCGCCGATCAGGTCGTCTTCATGGACGAGGGGCGCGTGGTGGAAGCCGGCACGCCAGAGGCGATATTCGACAACCCGCAAAGCCCGCGCCTCCAGCGCTTCCTTGCGGAAGTGCTCTGAGCGTCGGGAGGAGAAAAAGATGACACGAACGATACGATGGGGCGTACTCGGTTGCGCTGGCATTGCCGCCAAGGCGGTCATTCCCGCCATCCAGTCCAGTCGTCTGGGGCGCGTTGCGGCAATTGCCTCGCGTGATGCCGCCAAGGCAAAAGAGATGGCGGCCCGCTTCGGCATCGCCAAATTCTATGGCAGCTACGAGGATCTGCTTGCCGATCCGGAAATAGATGCAATCTACAATCCTTTGCCCAATCATCTGCATGTGCCCATGACGATCAAGGCGCTGGAGCAGGGCAAACCCGTGCTCTGCGAGAAGCCGATCGCCCTTGATGCCGTGCAGGCGAGGGAACTGGCGGCTGCACAAAAGGCGGCGGGCCTGCCGGTCGCCGAAGCCTTCATGGTTCGCCACCATCCGCAATGGAAGAAAGCACGTGCATTGATCGCCGAGGGGCGCCTTGGTGAGGTCAGGGCGATCCAGACGATCTTTTCCTATTATCTCGACGACCCCGGGAATGTGCGCAACCAGGCCGATATTGGCGGAGGCGGTCTGTTCGATGTCGGTTGTTATGCCATCAACACGGCGCGTTTCCTGTTCGACGCGGAACCGCTGCGGGCAATCGCGCTCATGGAGCGTGATCCCGTCTTCGGCACGGACCGGCTGACGAGCGGGCTGTTAGCGTTTCCGGAGGGAAAGCAGCTTGCCTTCACCTGTTCCACGCAACTGTCCCTCACGCAGAAGGTGACGCTGCTTGGAACGCGCGGGCGTCTGGAAATTCCCATTCCTTTCAATGCACCCGCCGATGAGCCGACTGTCCTCAACTTCGACGATGGCCGCGATCTGGCCGGTGGTGGACGCGAGGAGATCATGATCGGGCCGGTCGACCAGTATCGCGAACAGGCCGATGCATTCGCCGAGGCGGTTCTTTCCGGAAAGCCACTCGAGACGGGGCTTGGCGACGCGATTGCGAACATGAAGGCGATCGACGCCCTTTTCCGCTCCGCCGCCAGCGGCCGCTGGGAAGAGCCCTGACCGCTTCACACCATCCGTATGACAATTGATTGAAAGCCAACCCCATGACCGACAACACCATCTCTTCGGCCGTCATCATCGGTGCCGGTATCTTCGGCATTTCTACTGGCGTGCAGCTTGCGCGGCGCGGCATCCAGGTCACCATCCTCAATGACGGCCCGCCCGCCAACGGTGCCTCCGGCCGCTCGCTCTCCTGGTTGAACTCGGCGCGTATGCGCTCGGAACCCTATCATCAGTTGCGGATGGCTGGCATCGACCGGTATCGTACGCTCGCGGCGCAGAACCCCGATGCGGAATGGCTTCGCTTCGATGGTGGGCTGACTTGGGATGCGGATGACGAGCGCAACGAGATCGACGCGGCCTATCGCCACGAGGTTTCGCTTGCCTATGACGCGCAGCGGCTTTCCGCAGCCGAAGTCGCTGGCGTCGTGCCCGGTCTCGACGTGAGCGCAATCACTCCCCAGGGTGCTATCTTCAATCCCGGCGAAGGTTGGGTCGATCTGCCGACGCTGATCGGGGTGCTTCTTGAGGAGTTTTTCGCGCTCGGAGGCGTTCTGGTAACGGACCAGGGTGCCGCGCGGGTCATGCTTGAGGGTGGTCGTGCTGTTGGTGCGGAAACTGCAAAGGGTCACCTCCATCGGGCGGATGCTGTCGTGCTCGCGACAGGCCCGGCCGTGCCCAAGATGGCTGCGGAAAGCGGACAGACCATCGGTGACGGGACACCGATCGCGCTTCTCGTGCAAACCAAGCCGCTGGACCATCCCCTGCGCGCTGTCCTCAATACACCGCGCGTCGCTGTTCGCCCCGCGCCGGGTGGCTCCTTCTCGGTGGATGCCGACTGGGCGGCTGATGAGGGTGTGACAGTGCGTGCGGACGGCACCTATGAGATCGATGACAGCATTGTTGCCGAGCTTCTGGTGGAGGCTGCCAAGGTGATGGAAGGCAATCCGCAACTCGAAGTCGCTTCGATCGGTGTTGGTGGGAAACCGATCCCGGGCGACGGCGAGCCGGTGATTGGAGCCATCAGGGCCATTCCCGGCTATTACGTCGCCTTCAGCCACAGTGGCGCAACGCTTGGTCTTATCACTGGCGAGCTGCTGGCCTATGAGATTGCAACGGGAGCGGAACATCCGATGTTGGCGACGTTCCGTCCTGAGCGGTTTTCTTCAAGGTGACCAATCAAGAGCAAACGCAGAAAAATCGATCTGCCGTCGTATGGCGGCGGGTCGCTTGGCCGCGTGCACGCTTTGGTGGTGACGTGAATCCCAGTCATAATCACACATCCGCAGCACTCCCATCTTGCTGAATCCGGGTGATCGGCGAATGCCCACTGGGATGCACGGAAAGATTATTAGTCGGCCACTGATATACTCAACCCGCCGGTCAACAATGGAGCGCACTCCACTCTTCGCGTAGCAACGACATCAGAATAAGATCCTCGCGACTTCCGTCCTTCAGGCGAAGCGCGCGGTCGCTTTGCCAATGCTAGGGGCCGTAAAGCGCCTGCCAATTAAAAAGACGTGCCGAGATTAAAACACAGCTAGGTTGTCGTGGTAAATAGGGAACACGCTGAACGCTTTGTTGAGTTTGAGCACCATCGCTGCGATAGTGCTAGCTTATTACGGCTCATTTGATTGATCGAGCCATGCGGAGAAAAGCCTGATATTGCTCCTCAGGAACAAACGAGCCGCCGGTCGTCCAGATGATGTGCGTTGCCTGTTCGAGATGATCGCTGATCTGCCATGTCTCGCAGAACGCCTTTCCCTGTGGATGCCTCAGAATAAAGTCAGGGCCTCCAAATCCCGCTGCCGCCGATGGCTCGAGGCGGAGCCCCTGATTTTCGTGGGCGCTGAGAAGCCAGCGGAACAGGGAGGGGTCGTCGGTGGTAAACACGCCGGCCAACATATGGCGCATGACGGTGGCGACGAAGCCGGACATGCGGGCGACCGCCATGCCGTCGGCTTCCGTTCTGTTCGTCAGGCCGACGTCATAGACGGAAACGAGGTCCTCGGCTTCGCTCATGAGATGGACCAGCGCGCAGGGAGATTGAACCGGTTCTACGAAGAAGCAGTGCACGTTGTCCGCAAAGACCTTCTTTGCGCCATAGGCAACGCCACCGGGCGCACCGCCTATGCCGCAGGGCAGGTAGAGGAACAACGGATGTTCGGCATCGATGGTGATGCCGTGGGCCTTGAGTTGATCGGCAAGCTCCAGAGCGGCGACGCTGTAGCCGAGGAAGAGATGCCTGGATTGTTCGTCGTCGACGAAATAGATACTCGGGTCGCTTTCGGCGGCAATGCGGGCGTTTTCGACCGCGGTGGTGTAGTCGGCCTCGTGCTGCACGACCTCGACACCAAGTCGCGTCAGCCGGTCCACCTTCCACGATTTTGCGTCGGAAGACATGTGGACCGTTGCGTTGAAACCGAGTGCGCGAGATGCAATGCCGACGCTTAGCCCGAGATTTCCGGTGCTCCCGACTGCGATGGTATGGCGGGAGAACAAGGCTCTCGCGTCTGCTTCCGCAAGACGGCGAATGTCTTGTCCCTCTTTCAACAGGCCTTCGCGCTTTGCCAGTTGCTCGGCAAAAATGAAGACCTCGTAGACACCGCCGCGCGCCTTGATCGAGCCGGCGACGGGAAGGGCGCTGTCCGCTTTGATCAGGATGTTGCCGAACTCCGCGCCGTCATAGCCCAGCGCACCACGCATGCCCTCAAGGGGGATAAGATCGGAACAGATTTTACCCCCGGTGGCATTCAACTCCGGAAAGCAGACTTCAAGCAGAGGAGCCAGCCGCCGCCAGTTCTCCTGCGCCTCGTCCACATCCGACGGTCGCACGGGAAGCGATGCATCTTCGATCGCGTTCTTCGCGTATCGGGGGTTCGTCCAGAGCGTTGGGCGGGCCGCAAGCACGTCTGCGCGGGCGGGATTGTCGGGGAGTTGGATTACCATTTTCTGATCCTGCTAAAAGAGGGTGCCCCGCATCGCTTGCTCGATATTCTGGCGCGATCCAACATGGATGTTCAACCCATCCGTTCGGATACGAACGAACCCGGCGACGGTGGAAAGACGATGGTCTTGTTGCCGTTGATGAATACGCGGCCGTGGATATGCGCATGGATGGCGCGGGCAAGCACCTGGCTCTCCACGTCCCGGCCGAGGCTGACATAGTCGTCGGCGCTCTGGGCGTGCGTGACGCGAACGGTGTCCTGCTCGATGATCGGGCCCTCATCGAGGTCGGCGGTGACATAGTGCGAGGTCGCGCCAATCAGCTTCACCCCGCGTTCAAAGGCCTGTTTGTAGGGGTTCGCACCCTTGAACGACGGCAGGAAGGAGTGGTGGATGTTGATGATCCGCCCTGACATCGTCCGGCACATGTCGTCGGAAAGAACCTGCATATAGCGTGCAAGGACGATGAGTTCCGCCCCTTTCTCCTCGACGATGCGGATCTGCTCGGCTTCGGCGTCCTGTTTGTTCTCCCTGGTCACCTTGATGTGGTGGAAAGGGATGTCGTGGTTCACGACGACCTTCTGATAATCGAAATGATTGGAGATGACGCCGACGATGTCGATCGGCAGCGCGCCGATGCGCCAGCGGTAGAGCAGGTCGTTGAGGCAGTGGCCGAAACGCGAGACCATCAGGATGACCTTGCGCTTGGTCGTCTCATCGAAAAACTCGGCTTCCGCCTGATAGGCCGCGGCGATCTCGGCGAAGCCGTCGCGCAATTCTTCCAGTGTGCGGCCGTCCTCGGACTGGAAGCTGACACGCATGAAGTAACGGCCCGTGGTTTTGTCGTCGAACTGGGCGCTATCGGATATGTTGCAGCCGTTCGCGGACAGATAGGTCGCGATAGCGGCGGTCACGCCGCGTATGGAGGGGCAGGCGACACGCAGGGCATAGCGGGTGGAAAGAGCGGACATTGGCGATCCTTTCGGGCCGATCAGTCGATCGAAATGGAATGCTGGCGGCAGAAGGCCGTGAGCGTATTGGAAAGCAGGCAGGCGATGGTCATGGGTCCGACGCCGCCCGGAACCGGTGTGATGGCACCGGCATGGCGGGCTTCCTCGAAGGCAACATCGCCCACGATGCGCGACTTGCCATCGATTTCCACACGGTTGATGCCAACATCTATGACCACGGCTCCCGGTTTGATCCAGTCGCCGCGCACGAGGCCCGGCCTGCCAGCGGCAACAATGAGGATATCGGCCGTGCGGCAAAGCTCCGGCGTGTTCCTGGTGCGCGAATGGGCGATGGTCACCGTGCAGTTCTCCGAAAGCAACAGTTGCGCCATCGGCTTGCCGACGATGTTGGACTTGCCGATGACGACGGCGTGGAGGCCCGACAGGTCCCCGCCGATGCGGTCCTTCAGCAGCATGAGGCAACCGAGCGGCGTGCACGGCACCAGCGCCGGCTGGCCCGTGGAAAGCAGGCCGGCATTGGAGATGTGGAAGCCGTCCACGTCCTTGTCGGGGTTGATGCCCTGGATAACGGCATTGGCGTTAAGATGGGCGGGCAGGGGCAATTGCACGAGGATGCCGTGCACGACGGGATCGGCATTGAGCTGGCCGATTAGCGCCATCAGCTCATCTTGCGTCGTTTCGGCCGCAAGTTCGTACTTGAAGGAGTTCATCCCGGCCGCCACCGTCTGACGGTGTTTCGAGCCGACATAGACCGCGCTGGCAGGATCAGCGCCGACGAGCACCACGGCAAGGCCGGGTACAGCGCCGGTCGCATCCTTTAGCCTCGCCACCTTTGCCGTGATGTCGTCCAGCAGGCCGCCAGCGAATTTCTTGCCATCGATGATCCTGTCGGCGGCAATCCTGTCCATTCCCATGACGTTTCCTTTCCTATCGTCCAAGATCAACCGTCGGCCGGAATGAGCGCCGCGTCACGCGTCACTCATCCACCGCACGAAAGGTCTGGCTAGTGTGCGTAGACCGGGAAGGAGGCCGTTAGTTCTGCGACCTTCGCTTTTGCGGCCGGAACGATGTCGTCGGCCTTGCCGGCCGCTTCCGCCTCGATGAGATCGGCAATGGCATTGCCGAGAACCTTGAACTCTTCCTCCTTCAGGCCACGTGTCGTTGCCGCTGATGTGCCGAGACGCATCCCGACCCATTCGGCGGGGCGGGGGCTGTCGCCGGGAATTGGGTTCTTGTTCGACGTGATGTTGGCGCGCGCCAGCACGTCTTCGACCTGCTTGCCGTTAAGTCCCTTGCTGGACAGATCGAGCAGCACGATATGCGTATCGGTGCCGCCCGAGACGATGCGGATGCCGCGATCGGCCAGCGTTTCGGCCAGCACCCGGGCGTTCGCCTTCACCTGATGCGCATAGGTCTTGAAATCATCGCGCAACGCTTCGCCGAGGCAGATCGCTTTGGCCGCGAGCACGTTGCTGTGCAGCGAGCCCTGCACACCCGGGAAGACGGCGGCCTGCAGCTTCTTGAACCATTCCTCATTATTGGTGAGGATGAGGCCACCGCGCGGGCCGCGAAGCGTCTTCGTGGTCGTGCAGGTGACGATATCCGCATGCGGGAAGGGCGAGGGGTGCGCTCCGCCCGCGACCAGCCCGGCGATATGCGCCATGTCAACCATGAAATAAGCGCCGACCTTCCTGGCGATCTTCGCCATGCGCTCGAAGTCCAGTTCGCGTGGATAGGCCGAGCCGCCGGTAATCAGGAGCTTCGGGCGAACCTCTTCCGCGATACGCTCCATCTCGTCATAGTCGATGACTTCGTTCTGCGAATTTACATTGTAATTATGCGCCTCGAACCAGCGGCCCGAGAGGTTGCCCTTCATGCCATGCGACAGATGACCGCCAGCGGCGAGATCGAGCGACAGGACCTTTTCGCCCGGCTTCATCAGGAGGAAGAAGACGGCGAGGTTCGCCTGGGTGCCGGAATGCGGCTGGACATTGGCATAGGCGCAGCCGAAGAGTTCTTTGGCCCGGTCGATTGCCGTCTGCTCGACGACGTCGACGAATTGGCCGCCGCCATGGAAACGGTTGCCCGGATAGCCTTCAAGTGTCTTGTTCGTCATCTCGTGGCCGAGCGCGTCGAGAACCGCGCGGCTGACGATGTTTTCCGAAGCGATCAGTTCGATCTGGTTCTGCTGGCGGGCACGTTCATTGTCGAGCGCCTGGGCGATGAGCGGATCACGCTGGTGTACGGGTATATTGAAATGGGTATCGTGTTGTTGGGTCATGACCTGTCTCCGCGGAATGATGCCTGGAGAAAAGGCTAGTCAGGACATCGATGCAGAAAAAGTTAATAATATTTGCACATACGTTCTGATTTGCTAATCATTCACTTTCCCGAACAAGGAGGAAAGAGTGGACCTTGCCCGCCTGCGCGCGCTGCGCGAACTGTCGATCCGCAAGACCATGGCAGCGGTTGCCGACGCGCTTTACGTCTCGCCGTCCGCGGTCTCACAGCAAATCGCGCTTCTCGAACAAGAGGTCGGCATCAGTCTTATCGAAAGGCGCGGTCGCGGCGTGGAGTTGACGCCGGCCGGCAAGCAGCTTGTCGAGCGTGCAGAACGGATTCTGATCGAGCTGGAATCGGCGCGGGCCGATATTGCGGAGCTGAAGAAGGTCATTGCTGGCGAACTGCGGGTGGCGGCGTTTCCGTCGATAGCGGCGGCTGTCGTGGCGGGTGCTATCCACGAACTACACCGGGTTCATCCGCACCTCACGGTCCAGTTCGACGAAATGGAACCGGCAGAAAGCCTGGCGGCGCTGCGCAGTTGGCAGACGGATATCGCGATCATCGACGACCTCAACGTTCCTGCGGGTGCCATCGATCCAAACATCGAGACGATCCCTCTGATGGAGGACGTCTTCAACGTCATGGTCTCACAAACTCACGCGCTGGCTGAACAGCCGACCGTCAAGTTGCAGCAACTGCGCGATGAGCGCTGGGCACTCGATACTGCCTCCTCGACCTATAACCGCATGATTACCGACGCGTGCCAGGAGGCCGGCTTCACGCCAAATATCGTCGCTCGCTGCAAGGGCTTTGAAGTGACAATCGCTCTCATCCGCGAGGGATACGGAATCTCAATCCTGCCCGGCCTGCGGGCGAGTTATGACCTTGAGGATGTTTGGGTCTGCAGGCTCGAACCGGAGATCCGACGCAAGATTTCACTGGCTTTCCGCAGGGGGGAGAAGCGCAGCCCGGCAGTGCAAGCGTTTATCGAAGAGGTGAATGCCAGGATCGAAACTCACTACCATTTCCCGACCGTAACTGGCGGCAAACACGGTTGACCGGAAGCCGTCACTACCTGATGGCAGATGAGCAATTCAACAGATTTCCTAAATAGTAGCTACAGGAAAATTAAGTAGACCTGAACATACCGCGTTCCTATCGTTTCCCTGTCGATTGATATGGGTTCGCAACGGCTATCGGAAGCGAGCTTAGGCCAATGGCGGGAACATTAGTGACAGAACGGCAAAAGCCGCTGTTGCCCTATCGCCCAAATCAGCTCTCGGCATGAGAACCGGGCCCTGTATCAGCATGCAGGGCGCTCGCGATATTCACAGGGGAACGCAATGAAACTGAACAAGCTTGTCACGGCCGGTGTATTTGCCGGTCTCGCCCTTACCGCAGGTCATGCATCTGCCTCCGTCCTTGACACCGTCAAACAGCGCGGGACGCTGAATTGCGGCACGGACAACACCGCGCCCGGGTTCGGTTACCTCAACACCACGACGGGCCGTATGGAAGGTCTCGACGTCGATTTCTGCCGGGCTGTCGCGGCTGCCGTCCTCGGCGATGCCTCGAAGGTCAAGTTCGTCACCGTTACGGATAAGAGCCGCTTCGACGCGGTACTCACCAATCAGGTCGACGTCGTCTTCGCGCACACCACCATCAAGCCGGCGCGCGAATCCTCGATCGCCATCGACTTTCTGCCTGTCAACTTCTACGACGGCACGGGCATCATGGTGAAGACGGACTCCGGCGTGCACGAATTCGCCGATCTCGACGGCGCGACCTTCTGCACGACGCAGGGCTCCGTAACCGAAACTGTTCTCACCAGCGCCTTCAAGGCGCGCGGCTGGACAGGTTCCAAGGTTCTCACCTACGAAAACCTCGAAAAACTCTTTGCCGCCCTCAATTCCGGCCGCTGCAACGCCATGAGCACTGACAAGTCCGCGCTCGCCGCCTGGGCCGGCAATTCTCCGAAGCCCTCCGACTTCCATATCCTCCCCGATACGCTCGACAAATCGCCTTTTGGAGGTTTTGTCGCGGCTAACGATTCCAAGTGGCGCAATGCGCTGCGCTGGGTCACCTACGGTCTGTTCCAGGCCGAAGAATCCGAGATCACCCAGGCCAATCTCGATGAGAAGCTGAAGAGCGAGGATCCCTTCGTCCAGAAGTTCCTCGGCGTCGGTGGCGGCTACGGCAAGGACTTCGGCCTTTCCGATGATTTCGTCATGCAGGCGATCAAGGCCGTCGGCAACTATGGCGAGGTCTATGAGCGTAATCTTGGTCCGAGCACGAAGATGTTCCTCGACCGCAAGGGCACACCCAATGCGCTCTGGACGCAGGGTGGCGCGATCTACTCTCCGCTCTGGAACTGATCCACTCCATTGAACGCCGGGGCAGAGCTCTTCCGCCCCGGCTTCTCGCAGCCGACCGGGACTCCGATATGACTAGTGATCTAACGACCAATGCAACGGTCGATGGCGAACGGCTGCTCTTGCGCCGCCGGCGCAATCGAATGAGGTATCACGCCACGCAACTGGCGATCATTGCAGTTGCGGTCGCTCTGGTCGTGCTTTTCGCCCTTGCCGTCAAGGAGGGGTTGGCACGGCACGGCATCCGGTTCAGCTTTTCATTTCTGTGGGATGCGGCCGGCTTCGATATCAGCGAGGGCAAGACACTCCTTCTTGGCGGGGACACCTGGCCAAGCCTCGGCAGCTTCACATCCAGCCTTTCGATTGCGCAGGCTTTCGTCACAGGCATCGTGAACACCATCAAGGTTGCCGTTCTCGGCATTCTCCTCAGCACCGTGCTCGGAACGTTGCTGGGCGTCGGTCGGCTCTCGACCAACTGGGTCGTGCGCAATCTGTCATTCTGGTGTGTCGAGCTGGTCCGTAACACCCCGCTCCTCATCCAGATCGTCTTCTGGTATTTCGCCGTCGTTCTCCATTTTCCGCCGATTGCCTCGGCCGCGAAGTTCTATGGTGTGGTGATCAGCCAGCAGGGCCTTTATTTCCCAATGCCTACCTGGCAGGGAGAGGATTCGATGCTTGGCATCGGCGTTGCGACCGCGTTCTGTGTTGCGCTCCTGGGGCTGATTTTCGATCGCCACAAGACTGCCCGCTGGATCTGCGCCGGCGTTATCGTCGTTCTCTGCGTCGTGATGTTCGTGACCGGTCTCGTGGGCTTCGATTTTCCCGTCGTCTCGAAATTCCAGGCGCGCGGTGGCACGAGCATGAGCCCCGAAATGGCGGCTCTCCTCCTCGCCATCATTTTTAACAGCGCATCCTACATCGCAGAGATCGTGCGCGGCGCCATCGATGCCCTGCCGAAAGGGCAGTGGGAGGCCGCTGCCGCCGTGGGGCTGAGCCACCGCGACACCGTTCGCGACATCATTCTTCCGCAGGTTTTCCGCGTCGTGCTGCCGTCCTTCGGCAATCAATACATCAGCCTTGCGAAGAACACGGCGCTGGGTATCGCCATCGGTTATCCCGATCTGTTCAACATCTACGGAACCATCGCGAACCAGACGGGCCACAGCCTGGAGGGCATCGTCATCGTCATGGTATCCTATCTGATCCTCAGTTGGGTCATCAGTGCGGCGGTGAGCTGGGCTGATCGGCGCCTGACCAAGCGCGGAGCCCTGCGATGATCGCCAAACCCCTGAAATGGTCGCGGCACAACCTGTTCGCAAAGCCGTTCGATGTACTGCTGTCCATCATCGTCATTCCGGGCGTGCTCTGGCTTGCCTATGAGGCGGTTGCGTGGGCACTGACGACGGCGCGATGGGACATCATCCCGGCAAGCCTTCGCGTTCTGATGATAGGTATCTTCCCGGTCGATCAAGCCTGGAGGACATGGATTGCCATCGCCATTATCGCGAGCCTTGTCGGGTCGGCACTCGGATGTGTCTTTACCTTCAAGGCGCGACACGCTGGCTTCCTCGTCGCCGTGCTTGCGGTATTGATTGTCGCTACCGGCATTACCGATGTGACGAACCTGACGTTCCTCACGGCGACGGTGGCACTCTTTGCATGCGCCTGGATGCTGACCTCCCGGATTCCGCTTTTGCGCAGGGGGCTGGTGCCGGTGACCTTTATCGGCCTCATCGCCGTCTTCGCGGTGATGTCGCCGCCCGGCGCCGGCGTTTGGGGCGGCCTGCTTTTGAGCATCCTGCTCACTATCGTCACGGCGATCCTCTCGCTGCCCATCGGTATCCTGCTTGCCTTTGGCCGGCGCAGTCGCTTCTCCAGCGTCCGGTGGATCTGCACGGCTTATATCGAGGTGATGCGCTCCGTACCGCTGATCATGGTCGTCTATTGGATATGGATTCTCATGCCGGTGATGACGCCGCAGCTGAACCTGGCGGATGTGGTGCGCGGCATGATCGGTTTCACGATCTTCTACTCCGCCTACGTCGCCGAATATGTGCGCAGTGGACTGCAGGCCGTGGCGCGCGGCCAGACCGAAGCGGCGCGCTCGCTCGGCATGAGCGAGTTCGACATCAACAGGTCGATCGTCCTGCCGCAGGCGATCCGCGTGGTCGTGCCGCCGCTGGTCGGCAACGTGCTCGACATCTTCAACACCGCACCGCTTGTCTTCATCATCGGCCTTACCGATTTCCTGCGCGCAGGCCAGATGATCCTCGCCAATCCGGAATATGGCGACCGGACCTATGAGGTCTATTCCTTCCTTTTCCTCACCTACTTCCTCGTCGGCTCCATGATCACCTTCGTCGCCCGCAAGCTCGAAGCGCATCTGGCACGCAGCAGCCGCTGATCGACGCAATCCAGGAGCAGCTTTCATGAGCTCAATCGTTGAAATGAAAAACCTCAACAAGTTCTACGGGGCGCACCATGTCCTGAAAGGCATCGAGCTGACCGTCGCCCGCGGCGAGGTCGTCGTCGTGATCGGAGCGAGCGGCTCCGGCAAATCCACGTTGATCCGCTGCGTCAACGGGCTGGAAATGTATCAGGACGGCAGCCTCGTGGTCGACGGGTTTCAAATGCCCGTCGAGGAGGACCGGCGTCTCGGCGGAGAGAAGGAACTTGCCGCGATCCGTAAAGGCGTCGGCATGGTGTTCCAGCAGTTTAACCTGTTCCCGCACAAGACCGTCACCGAGAACATCACGATCGCCCCGATGCGCGTTCGCGGAAAATCAAAGGATGAGGCCGAGACGACGGCGCTGAAGTTACTGGATCGTGTCGGCCTCAAGGCGCACGCGCATAAATATCCCGGCCAGCTCTCCGGTGGCCAGCAGCAGCGCGTGGCGATTGCCCGATCTCTGGCGATGGAACCCCACCTGATGCTGTTTGACGAGCCCACCTCCGCTCTCGATCCGGAAATGATCGGCGAGGTTCTGGATGTCATGCGCGAGCTTGCCGCCGACGGCATGACCATGATGATCGTGACCCATGAAATGGGTTTCGCCCGGGAGGTGGCAGACCGGATCGTCTATATTGACCAGGGCGCTATCCTGGAAGTCGGAAAGCCTGACGAATTCTTCGACGATCCAAAGAACGAGCGGGCCCGCTCCTTCCTTGCGCGTGTCCTTAAGCACTAGCTGCTCAGCCTGAGCGACCTTGCCGGGACCTGATGAACACTCCCTATCTGACCTGAAATCCGTGGGCTAGCGGGTCACGATCGTCAACGAATATCGTGTTGTGTCCGATGATCCGCGCCCAGCCGCCGATGCTGGGCCTGATGCCACTGAAGCTGCCGATCGTTGTCTCTTCTTCGACCTTGCCTTCGAAGATCGTGCCGACCAGGCTTTCCTGACGGAATGTTTCGCCGGCTTTCAGGCGGCCCTTGCCGTGCAATTGCGCCATGCGAGCCGACGTGCCCGTGCCGCCCGGCGAACGGTCAATGGCCTTGTCGCCGTAGAACACCGCGCCGCGTCCATCCGCCTCGGCGGAAACCGGACTGTCACACCAGATGGCGTGATGAACGCCCGGTATCCGTTCGTCGTCAGGATGAACCGGATCGCAAATGGCGCCAAGCGCGTCGCGCAGTTTCTGGCTGAGATCGACGATATCCCCGGCTGTCATGCCGTCGAGACCGGGCCAGCCGGCTTGCGGCTCGATCACCGCGTAATAGTTGCCGCCATAGGCGATATCGACGACGAGTTTGCCGAGGCCGGGCACATCCACCTCCACATCGGCTGCATGAAGGTAACTGGCGACGTTGAACATGCGGACGGATTCGACGAACTCGCCGGGTTTGTCGTACTGAATATCGACTTTTCCCGCTGGCGTTTCGATCGAGAGCCTTTCGGGAATCCTCGGGGTCACCAGACCCTCCTCGATCGCCGCCGTAACAAGGCCGATCGTGCCGGCGCCGCACATGGGCAGGCATCCGCTGACCTCGATAAAGATCACGGCGAAATCACAGTCGTCGCGGTATGCCGGATAGATGATCGCGCCTGACATGATGTCGTGTCCACGGGGTTCGAACATCAATGCCTGCCGTACCCAGTCATGGTTGCGGACAAAGAGGTCGCGACGCTCGGATATCGGAAGATGCGGCAACAGCGGACCGCCCCCGGCAACGAGACGAACGGGATTTCCGCAGGTGTGGGCATCGATGCAGAAGAAGCTATGGCGCATGTGTGCGTCTCTCCCTAATGCCGGGCTTCCTCTCCGCCTGATGCCCGGCGACCTTGCAGCGCGCCTCGGGAAAGCCGGTCGAGGAGAATGGCGATGGCGACGATGGCCAGTCCGGCTCTTAGGCCCGGCCCCATTTCCATGCGCGTCAATCCGCGCGTGACTTCAGCGCCAAGTCCACCGGCACCGACAAGGCCGGCAAGAACGACCATGGCCAGCGACAGCAGGATGCACTGGTTGAGGCCGACCAGAAGTGTTGGCGTGGCAGAGGGGATTTCGATCTTTAGGAGGATCGCACGGGGCGAGGCGCCGCTCGCCTGTCCAAGTTCGAGCAGGTCCTTCGGTACCTGATTGAAGGCGAGTGTGGTGAGGCGCAGCATGGGTGGCACGCCGTAGACGATCGTGGCGATGATCGCGGGCACGCGGCCCAGGCTGAAGATCATGACCGCCGGGATGAGATAGACCCATGGCGGTACGGTCTGCATGATGTCGAGCAGGGGGCGGAGGGCTGTCTCGAAACGTTTATTGCGGGACGCCAGGATGCCGAGCGGAAAGGCGATCGACACCGAAATGATGACGGCCACCGTGACCAGCGCCAGGGTTTGCATGGATTGTGTCCACAGGCCGGCGAAAAAGCAGAAGGCAAGCGCAAGCATCGTTACGATTGCCGCCTTGAGATTGATGGCGAAAAAGGCGAGCAACGTCGCGATCGCAATCAGGGCAAAAGTGGGCGGATAGAGCAGCACGGCTTCGATCGTACCGAGAACGCTCTCGATGAGGTTGGTTACAGCGGCGAAAAACGGGTGGAAATTGGTATTCAGCCAGTCCACGGCGGGTGCGAGATAGGTGCCCGGAGAAAATCTCAAGAAATCGAAGTTCATCTTGCACCTGCCTTGGCGCGACTGGCCGCGCTTTGTGTGAGCCTGTCCAGCACCATGGTCAGAATGACGATTGCGATCGCAGCATTGATGGAGGTGGCGATATCCAGCGTGCGTACCGCCCCGTAGATCGTTTCGCCGAGGCCGCCGGAACCGACGATACCCGCGATGACGACCATGCCGAAAGCCATCATCAGGCTCTGGTTGATGCCAGCCATGACGCTGGGTATAGCGAACGGCAGCCTGATCTTCATGAACATCTGCCAGGGCGTCAGTCCGCTTGCGTGACCCAGTTCGATGAATTCCCCCGGCGTCATGCGGATACCGAGCGAGGTCAGCCGGATCGCAGGCGGCATGGCGACGATGAAGGTGGCGATGAGCGCCGTCGCCGGTCCGTAGCCCAGGAGGGCGATCGCAGGCAGGAGATAGATGTAAGGCGGCATGGTCTGGATCAGATCGAGCACGGGTTCGAGTACCCGGTCGAGCGATCTGGCAAATCCCGCGAGAATGCCGAGCGGAATGCCGACCAGCAGAGCGAGGATCGTTGCCGTCGTGACAAGCGCCAGGGTGCTCATGGTTTCGGCCCACAGCCCCATGGTCGCGCAGAAAAGCAGCGCGACGCCGGCGAGAATGCCGGCCGCCAGGTTGATCAGCCGCCAGCCGAGCAGGGCTGCGATGAGTGCGATGACGACGGGCGGGGCAAGCTGGAGCAGCCACAGGATGCCACCATAGCTGCCCTCAAGCAGCCGGCTGATGAAATCGAACAGCCCTTCGCCATTGTCGCCGATCCAGCCAAGCGCATCCTCCGTCCAGGTATCGAAACGGTCCGTGATGATTGAGGTATCCATCTTGAGGCTCCAACTATGCCGCCACGGATTCTTCTTCCGCTGTTCCCGCCACGCCGCGAAGAAGGTCGCGGGTGGTGACGATGCCGATGACGAGGTCTTTTTCGACCACCGCGACGGCGTCGTGGTCAGACTGCATCGTCAGATCGATCAGCGCGCCGATATCGTCCTGTGGTGACGCCCTGAGCAGCGTGCCGATATCGCACTTGGGCTGCGAGGCCGCGAATTCGGCAACCGGCTGCATGACCGTATGCGCCTTCACCAGATGAATTCTGGAGATACCCGCTACGAAATCGGAGACGTAATCGTCTGCGGGTTTCGTGACGATCTCCTCGGCGGTTCCCACCTGCACGATAACGCCGTCCTTCATGATGGCGATGCGGTCGCCGATGCGGATCGCTTCCTCGAGGTCATGGGTGATGAAGACGGCGGACTTGCCGAGCGACTTCGTCAATTGCCGAAATTCGTCCTGGAGCTGCCGACGAATAAGAGGGTCGAGCGCGCTGAACGGCTCGTCCATGAGAATGATTTCCGGGTCGGCAGCCAGGGCGCGGGCAAGTCCGACGCGCTGTTGCATGCCTCCTGACAATTCGTGGGGATACCGCGACGTCCAGTCGGCAAGGCCCACCTTTTCAAGCGCCGCGCGTGCTATGTGGTTGCGCTCGTCTTTCGCTACGCCTCGAACCTCGAGACTGAAACCGGCGTTTTCAAGCACCGTTCGGTAAGGCAGCAGCGCCACGCTCTGAAACACCATGGCGATGTTGCGGGCGCGCAGCTCGCGCAATTCGGCAGCATTCAGTCTGGCGATGTCCTTGCCCTTCACCGTGATTTTTCCGAGGCTCGGCTCGATGAGGCGATTGAGGAGACGGATCAAGGTCGATTTGCCGCTGCCGGAAAGCCCCATGATGCAGAAGATTTCGCCACGATGAACCTGAAGGCTGGCGTCGCATACGCCGACGACGCAGTCGAAATCCTCCAGCACCTGCTTCTTTGACAATCCACCTTTGGCCACCGCCTTCACGGCGGTCGAAGCGCGCGCGCCAAAAATCTTCCAGACGTTCTGGCAGTCGACCAACACTTCGTTGGAATCACTCAATATCGTATTCATTGTGTTCCCCACGGACCTGCTCAAGGCTGGCCTTCAAATTCTGGACGCGACGTGCGGATCACCTCCGGCGACCCGCACGCTTGAGGGTTATTCGCCTTTGATATTCTCCCAGCGCTTCAGCAGATCGGCATGGGTGTCGGTCCATTCCTTGACCGCCTGGTCCATTGTCTTGCCGTCATTGACCGCACCATTGATCGCGGTGATATCGGCAAGCGGCACGTAAACGCTGGCGATGACCTCACGTGCATGCGGGTATTGTGCGGAGAAACCTTTCTGGCCGATCCAGTAGTAGCTCTGTGGCGGCGGGAAAACGCCCTTCGGATCCTTGAGGAACTTGACGTCGTATCGCTGCATCATCCAGGACGGTTCCCAGACCGTCACGGCGACCCATTCCTTGCGGTCGATTGCCGATTTAAGGGCGGCCGTCATCGCGGCCGTGCTGCCTTCGACGAGCTGAAGCTTCAGACCGTAATCCTTGACGGCATTGCCGGCATCGCGCATCAGGCCCGAACCTGGCTCGATCCCGATGATCTTTCCGCCGAACTTGTCGGCGTTGTCGTTCAACTGATCAATCGAGTCGATCGTCACGTATTTCGGAACTGCGATCGCCTGGTAGAGGCCATGCGACACCGGCGAGATCTTTTCCAGACGTCGCTTGTTCTTGTCCCAGTAGTCCTGAGCGACGTAATCGGTCTGCGAGGCGAGAAGCTGGATGTCGCCCTTGGAGAGTGCGGCATAGGCAATACCCCATTCCGAGAACGACACGACTTTCACAGCGTAACCGGAATCCTCCAGTACTTTCTTGGTGATCCCGGTGATGGGCGTGAGATCCTCCCAGGACATCGTACCCACCGTAATCGTCTTTTCCTCCGCTTTGGCGGAGAATACCGTCATGCCGACCATCGCGGCCGCACAAAGCACCTTCCATATAGTCTTCATTGTCAGTCTCCTAGTTCTTGTTCCCATTCTTCTCGAAGGCTTCGTGCTTGGCTCAGCCCTCACATTGCGTAGGAGGGTTCATCCCTCGCGGCCTGCACGCAATTCCTGCAAACGGATCACCGAATTTATTCCGAGCCATGCCAATGGTTCCGGCGGGAGGCGGGACGGCGCGGGGTGATCCATGTATTGTTCGAGATGCCGGGAGGTGGTCCCGGTCGCCAGCTCTGCCGCCATCATGCCGGCAAGGGTGCTTTTTACCGTGCCAAGTCCATTCTCGCAGCAGGCGGAAAAAAGCCCCTCCTCGATCTCGCCGAAGGCGGGGACATGGTTGAGGCTCAGGCAAATACGTCCTGACCAGCTGTGTTCGAAAGGTATGCCCTCAAGACCGGGAAAGCGGTCGTCGAGCGAGCGGCGATGCGCCCGTACCATCTTCGAAAGTTGGAGCTTCGTCAGGTCGAGCGTCGTCTCATATGTATATCTTGTCCGGATCGCGATACGCGACTGGTCGCCGGACGTGATCTTCCGGACGGTTGCTCCCATCGCATCGGCGGGAAGCAGCGCCCACTTGTCCTGTCCGGAAACACTGCTGCCGAAATCTTTTGCGGCAAATGGTGCCGTCATGGATGCGTAAGCGAAGATATGGATCAGCCGCCCGCGAAAATGACCGAAGTCGTCAACATGGCCGTTGACCCCCAGAATGACTTTCGGGGCGGTGACGCTGCCCGAGGGCGTCGTGGCTTTCCAGGCACGGTTTTCGCGCCTGAGTGCCGTGACGGGTGAATTCTCGAATATATCCACTTTGGGCGACAGACCCGCGGCGAATTCGCGGATGTAATCCGCCGGCTGAATGAGAACTGCGCCGGGTGTATAGAGCCCGCCTAGATAATAGTCAGAACCGGTCAGGGCGCGCATCTGTGCGGCATCGAGGAGAGTGTGTTGCTCGCCGGCGTTCTTGAGAGATGCGGCGAAGTTCTGGTTCAGTGCCATGCCGCGCCGGGTTGCCGCGGCATTGATCTTTCCGGCCGGATCGAACGTCTGGCGCGACATCCCATAGTCTTCGGCCGCTGCCGCGGCAAAGGCTATCGCCGAGCGGTTCTGTTGCATTTCCAGTCGTGTGGCGTCGATCGCGCCGCTCGAATATTCACTGGAGGCGAGGTTGTGGGGAACGTCGATCATGAAACCGGAGTTGCGCCCCGATGTGCCTTTGCCGACCTCGCTCGCATCAAGAACGACAATCGTCTCGCCGGGATGAAGCTGGGTGAGGCGGCGGGCGGCGGAAAGACCCGCAAAGCCCGCGCCGATAATCAACCAGTCCGCTGTCACATCGCCCTCGAGGCGTCGAACCGGTTTCGAACGCCTGCTGATCGCTTCCCAGCCCGAGATACCATTTTCGACCGGCAAACGCCTGACGGACAGGGTCGTCATCTGACCGTCTCGTCCACCGAACGATCGGAGACGTCGATCCAGATCGTTTTGAGTTCGCAATAATTATCGTGCGCGAAGATCGATTTGTCGCGTCCGCCGAAACCGGATTCCTTGTAGCCGCCAAACGGCGTCGTTGCGTCGCCTTCGCCGAAGCAATTGACGGTGACGACACCCGCCCGGATTTCGCGCGACAGCTTGATCGCCTTGCGAAGGCTTCCGGTGTAGACGGATGCGGCAAGGCCGTAATTCGTGTCATTGGCGAGCGCTACCGCCTCGGCCAACGTGTTGAAGGTCGTCACCGACAGGATCGGGCCGAAAATCTCTTCCCGGAAAAGACGGCTTGCAGGGGACACCGCATCGACGACTGTGGGTTCGATGAAGATTCCCTTCTCGGTCTTGCCACCGTGAACGATGACAAGATTTTCGGCCTTCACGTCCTCGAGGAAGGCGTGGACCTTATCGAAATGGGCCTTGCTGACGAGCGCGCCGACGCGGTTTTGCGGATCGAGAGGATCGCCCATCCTCCATTCCCGCATATAAGCGCCGATCCGCTGCAGCAGGTCTTCCTTGATCTTTGCGTGGACGATGAGCCTGGACGAGGCCGAGCAGTTTTCGCCCATGTTCCAGAATGCGCCGTTGACCACCTGCTCGGCGACGAGGTCGAGGTCTTCCGCATCATCCAGCACCACCGCCGGATTTTTGCCGCCGCATTCAAGGACGATGCGCTTGAGGTTGGAGTCGGCCGCATATCGCAGGAACCGCCGTCCCGTCGGCGTCGATCCGGTAAATGCCACCATATCGACATCCATATGCATGCCGATCGGCTCGCCGACCTCCTTGCCGCCGCCCGGAACGACGTTGAAGACACCAGCCGGAATACCGGCTTCATGTGCCAGTTCGGCGACGCGCAGGGTCGTCAGCGTTGTCTCCTCGGCGGGTTTGACGATCACCGAACATCCCGAGGCGAGCGCCGGGCCGATCTTCCAGGCCAGCATCAGCAAAGGGAAGTTCCATGGCAGCACGCAGCCGATGACGCCGACCGGCTCGCGCACCACGAGCGCAAGGGCGTTCGATCCCACCGGTGCGGTATTGTCATACAACTTGTCTATGAGTTCCGCATGCCAGCGGATGGTGTGGATCGTGTCTGGAATGTCGACGGTCTGGCATTCCGAAACCGGCTTGCCGCTGTCCAGGCTTTCCATGACGGCAAGTTCGTGGCGATGCTGCTCAAGTAGTTTTGCGAATGTGAGCAAAATGGCCTTGCGTTCGCCAGGTGGCAACAGGCGCCAGCGGCCGTCGTCGAATGCCGCCCTGGCTTTGCCGACCGCATAGTCCACGTCACTCCCGTCGCAGGCCGAAATATCGGCGAGCGTTTCGCCGGTGGCGGGATTGATCGTCCTGAAGGTCTTGCCGGAACCGGCTGGCCGGAAAGCCCCGTCAATGAAGGCATTGGCCGGGAACTGAAGGTCTGAGGCAATCGCCTTGTATTCGGCGGCGGTCAAAGGTTCATGCATGATTGGCTCCCGACGCAATCTGAGCGACTGTTCGCTTCAACGTGGTAACGACAGTCTGGAGAGTTCGTTTTTCATCGGAATTGAGGGGGCGAAGAGGAGCCCGGACAGATCCGGCCCGAAGCCCGATGATTTCGCATCCATGCTTGATGGATTGGACGAATTTTCCGCATTCGAGAAAATCCATCAGCGGCAGCATTGCGGTCATGATCGCGCGTCCCTTGTCGAAGTTCTTTTCGACGACGCAGGCTTCGTAGAGCGCCACATGCTCGCGCGGCAGGAAATTCGAGCCCGCACAGACCCAGCTTTTCGCGCCCCAGGCGAAGAATTCCAACGCCTGGTCATCCCAGCCGCAGGACAGCGCAATCTGCGGGAACTTGCGGGCGAGCAGATGCAGATTGCCCATGTCGCCGGAGCTTTCCTTGATGGCGACGACATTCTTCGATTTGCCGACGCGGGAGAAATATTCCTCCCCCATCACCACACCCATGCGGGCAGGGTAGTTGTAGAGCATGATCGGAAGGTTCGCGGCGCGGTCGACCGCAAGCGCGTGGACGGCATTTTCACGCTCGGTCGGCAGCGCGTAGGGCGGAGAGGAAACGAGAATGGCGTCAGCACCGATTTCCCTGGCCGCCTTGGCATATTCAATGGAATCTTCTGTGCGGGTGGCACCGGTTCCGACGATAAGCGGCAGCCGCGTACCGATCACTTGTCTGGCGTAGGCTGCCAGATCGAAGCGCTCCTGGGCCGTCTGCGCGTAATATTCGCCCGTCGACCCACCGATGATGATGCCGTGCACCCGTGCTTCTATCAGCGACTCGAGGACAGCTGCGAAGGCGTCGCGGTCGATCTCTCCGTCATGACCGAGCGGTGTGATCGCCGGCGTGTATATACCTTCGAATTTCAAGACGATTTCTCCATCGCTGAGTCGGGCACCTCGACGAGGGCATCCGCCTTCATTCCCTGGGGTGCAATGAACATCTCCATGTTCTCGCGCGACAATTCCCAATGTTCGAAAACCAGATCGACGACGGCGTCCTCGTTGTGCGACTGGATTGCGGCGATGAAGCCGTCATGATGTTCGACGGCGAGGTTCAGGCGCTGGCGCATGTCGTCATTGCGTGGTCGGTAGAATGTGTGACCGATGCGGGCGTGATCGATCAGAAGGCGGCCAAGGCTCGCCTGCAGATAGACATTTCCGGACATGTCTCCGATCAGGGCATGGAAATGATTATTTTCCACGACCATGGACGGAGCGTCGCCCAACATGCTTGCCGCGCGGAATCGCTCCTGCGTGTCCTTCAGTTCGCCAAGCTGTTTCGGCCGGAAGTTCTGCACGGCGAGGCGGCCGATCGCGGCGTAGATCATCGGAGCGACCAGAAAGAAGTGCCGAAGCGTCTGGTGGTTCATCGGAATAACGCGCGCTCCGCGATTTGCCCGAATGTCGATATAACCTTCGCCTTCGAGCCGGCGGAAAATTTCCCTGACCGGCGTGCGGGAGAGGCCGTAGCGCAAGCCCAGGCTGACTTCGTCCAGATCCTGATCGGGATCGAGTTCCATCGTCAGAATCTGGTTCTTGATATCGTCGTATAAGCCGTCCTTGCCGCTCTTCATCGAAACCTCCTGCCCGAAAACTGCGCGGGCCCAATCCATTCATGTCGACGATGAAAACTTGCACGGCTCAAGAGATGAGTCAACAAAATTGTATAATCTGGTTATACATTAGTTATAAAGAGATAATTTCATGCGTAAGAAATCATGTGAAAAATTTTCTTAATCACTGAAAATATTATATTTTTTAGAAAAGCTCATTATTTTTTAGACACGCGCAACACCGGTCTGACCAGAAGCTGGAAGTGATGGGGGAGGCTAGATCGCACGGGTAACAGGAGAAGTTCAGGGCCGGGCAGGCACCACGCCGACGGCGAATTCTTCGTCGGTTGCCAAAACAAAAATGGTGCCTGGAACGGAGAAACGGCTGGCGGCATAAGGAAACGCTATAGCGGCAGAAAGGACTTGTGTTGGCAAAACCTCCGGGGATGAACCTACTCTGCCTGAACGATTAGCCTTGGGTTAATCGACAAGAACCGCAAAAGCGGCAAAAGCTCGCCGGTTAAAACCGGAACCGAAAAATCCGAAAAGGAGTGGGAACATGAAAAACGGCATTACTCGCAGACTTCTACTGGTTTCCGCAGCGGTCGCTCCGATCCTCAGCCTGTCACCGGCCATGTCCGTTTCCGCTTATGCGGCAGATACGATAAGGCTCGGCCTCGTGGCGCCGATGAGCGGCCCGAATGCGCGCTACGGCGCTTTCTCCATGCATGGTGCCGAACTGGCCGTGAAGGATATCAATGCCGTCGGCGGTATCAACGGTCAGCAGATCGAACTTTTCAATGCCGATAGCCAGGGCACGCCGGTTGAAGGCGTTTCGGCCACCCGCCGTCTGATCGATCAGGACGAGGTGGATTTCGTTATCGGTGATGTTTCCAGTTCCGTGACCCTCGCCATGCAGCCTGTCGCAGAAGATGCAGAAGTCCTTCTTCTGAACGCCGCTTCCTCCAACCCGAAGATCACCTATCAGGCAGGTGTCGGCGGTTTCAAATGGACCTTCCGCAATTATCCGACGGATGAGAACCGCGCGCTGGTCGTGGCGAAATACGCCGCTGAACAGCGGGGGTTCACCAAGTTTGCCGTCCTGTCGGTCGATAGCGACTACGGCCGCTCCGCCATCACCTTCACCAAGAAATATCTGCCCGACTTCAAGGGCGAGATCCTCAGCGAGGATTATTACAAGGAAGGCGAGGTGGATTTCCGCAGCGTGCTGGCCAAGATCCGCGATAACGGCGCGCAGGCGATCATCATGTATGGTCTGGCCGATACCACGCCGATCGTCGCCCGCCAGATGCTGGAACTCGGACTGGCCGGCAAGGTCGTGCTGATCGGCAATGGTGAATTCAACACCGAAAAGACGATTACGGCCGCACCGAAAGCCATGGAAGGCGCCGTCGAGGCCGCCGCATGGCTGCCGCAATTCGATAGTCCGGCCAGCAAGGCCTTCGTCGAGAAGTTCACCGCCACCTACAAGGAAGCGCCGAACAATCACGCCTATGTGCACTGGGATACCGTCAACCTGCTCGCCCAGGCGATCAAGGAAGCCGGAAGCGCCGATCGCAATGCGGTGCGCGAGGCACTCTCGAAGATCAAGTACAAGAGCCCGGTCGGCGAAGTGACCTTCGACGATCACAATCAGGCCCGTCTTCCGATGATCCTTCTCCAGATCGAGAACGGCAAGCCCAGCATAAAGGGCGCATATACGGCGGAAATCCAGTACCCTGCGAACTGATGGACCGGGAGGGGTACAGCCATGTTCTCGACAATTCTCGAGCAAGTCGTAAACGGGATCGTTACCGGTTCCGTCTACGCGATCGTCGCCGTCGGCATGACCATGATTTTCGGGGTGCTGAGAGCCATCAACTTCGCTCATGGCGAATATTACATGCTCGGAACCTTCGGGGCGTGGTTCGCCATCGACTATCTCGGCCTTTCCTATGAGGCCTCGATCGTCGTCGGCGTGCTTTCCACCGTGGTGGTCGCCTATGTGGTCGGCCAGCTCGTGATGCGCAGAATGGTGGGGGCGCCGGCGGAGTCCGGCGTTCTCGCCACCCTCGGCATCGCGCTGATCCTGCAGAATACGGTGATTTTTGTCTTTGGCGGCGGCTACAAGTTCTTCGCCGGTGGTTATATCGAGCCGATTTCCATCTTCGGTTTCACGCTGGCGCAGCAGCGCATCATCATTCTTGCCGTGTGTCTTATCGTCTTCGTCGGCCTTGAGCTGATGGTCACCTATAGCCGTCTCGGCATGGCGATGCGGGCGGTCTCGCAGAATGTCGAATGCTGCGGCGTGGTCGGTATCGATGTGTCGCAGGTGGTGTTGAGGACATTCATTCTCGGAGCCGCGCTCGCAGCCCTTTCCGGCGTTCTCACCGCCCCGGTCAATGTCAGCGTCTATGGCGGCATGGGTGAACTCATCACCTTCAAGACCTTGCCGATCATCATCATGGGCGGTCTTGGAAATGTGCGCGGCACCTTTTTTGCGGCCATGATCCTCGGCATCGCCGAAAGCCTCGTCGCCACCTATGTCGGGCTGCAGTTCCGCGACACTGTGGGTTTCGCGACGCTGATCCTGATGCTGATGTGGCGTCCGCATGGCCTGTTTTCGACGCAGGCGCGCTTCTAGAAGCCGCGCCCGCCGAATTTTCTCGAATTTTGAGGACTAGACATGTCTCTCACAGACACCGTTCCCCAGGCACGCCGCCGCGATCTGCGCATTCCGCTCGCCGCCGTCCTGATCGTCTTGGCACTTGCCGCGCCCTTCATAGGCACGCGTTACGTCACCCATTCGCTCATCATCGCGCTCATCTTCATGCTGCCTGCGCATGGGCTCAACCTGCTCGTCGGTTATACCGGTCTGTTATCGCTGGCGCAGGCGGCGTTCTTCGGCATAGGTGCCTATACGGCAGGGCTGCTGGCGGTTCACTATGAAACGCCGTTTTACGTGAACCTCATTGCCGCCGGCCTTGTCTCCGGCGCGATTGCCCTGCCGCTCGGTATTCCGGCGCTGCGTCTTCGTTCCACATCCTTCGTCATGTGTACGCTTGGTTTCGTCATCATCGGCCAGGCGATCGCCAAGAACTGGATTTCGCTGACCCGTGGCGACATGGGCCTGTCGGGCATCCCCAAACCCTATTTCGAACTGGGCCCGCTTTCCTTCACCGTCAGCGGAACGACCAATTTTTATTATCTGGCGCTGGCGATCTGTGTACTCGGCACGCTTGCCGCATGGGCAATCGTTCGCTCGCCGGCAGGCCGCAACATGGTCGCCATCCGCGAAAATGAAACGCTGGCGGAATCCCTCGGTGTGCCGACATGGCGATACAAGCTGATCGTTTTCATGCTGAGTGCCGTTTTCGCCGGAGTAGGGGGGGCCCTTTACGCCCATTATCTGACGGTGGTCAGCCCGCTGACCTTCCAGATGTATTATTCAACCACGATGCTGATCATCGTGCTTGGCGGCGGCGCCGGCATGATTTCGGGAACCGTGTTCGGCAGCCTGCTCTTCGTCGGACTGACAGAGGCGCTGCGCGTCGCGCCGGAAGTGCGGATGATCGCTTACGGCTTCTGCCTTCTCGTCCTAGTCTTCTGGTTCAAAAAGGGTTTCGCTCCCTTGATCAATCGCTTCTGGAACGCGATCGGAGGCTCGAAATGACCGCGCATCTTCCCATCCTCGAGATAAAGAACCTCAGCAAGTCCTATGGCGCGGTGAAGGCGGTCAACGATGTCAGCATGCACATCAATCGCGGCGAGATCGCCGGGCTGATCGGCCCTAACGGTTCCGGCAAATCCACCTTCTTCGATTGCAGCACCGGGCTTGCCCGGCCGGATACCGGCAGGGTGATCCTCGACGGGCAGGACATCACCGGCTGGTCGCTCAACCGCATCGCCCGCGAGGGCCGCATGCTGCGATCGTTCCAGAAGACGGTCACCTTCAAGGCACTGGATGTCGAGGAGAACCTCGTCATCGCCGGCCAGATGTTCACCTTTCCCTCACTGCTGTCGACCTTCGGTCTCGGCGGCATGTCGCGCCGCCGCGTGGCGGGGCTGAGGGAGCGGGCGCGCGAGCTGATCAAGATGGCGGGGTTATGGGATGTTCGCCATCAGCCCGCCGGCAATCTTTCCGGAGGCCAGCAGAAACTCATTCAGTTCGCCTCGATGTTGATGCCGGAACCGAAGCTTATCCTGCTCGATGAACCGATGGCAGGTATCAATCCGAAGATCATCGAGCGGGTGGTGGAGACGATCCAATATGCCAATAAATCGCTTGGTGTGAGTTTCCTCGTCATCGAACACAATATCGATGTCGTCACCAGCATCTGCCAGCGTGTCGTCGTGCTCGATCAGGGAACGAAACTGGTCGAGGGGCTGCCGCATGACATCATCAAGGACCAGCGTGTGAGGGAGGCCTATCTTGGCGGCTGACAGCAATCTTTCCATCAAGGGCCTGCGCGCGGGTTACGGCAATCTCGATATCTTGAACGGTGTCGATCTCGATGTGCCTGCCGGGCAATTCGTGGCCCTCATGGGGCCGAACGGCGCGGGCAAATCCACTCTGCTCAAGACGCTCTACGGCATGACCACCATCAAGGAAGGCGATATCGACTGGCGCGGCAAGAACATCGCCGGATTGTCATCGCGCGCCATTCTGGGCGAGGGCATATCCTTCGTGCCGCAGGGCCGCTGCAATTTCCCCGTCATGACGGTCGATGAAAACCTGCAGATGGCCGCCTATACCATCCGAGATGCGAAGGTGAAGGCGGACCGCGATTATGTCTATGACCTTTTCCCGATCCTGAAGACGCGGCGCTCGACGCTCGCCGGCAACATGTCTGGTGGCGAGCAGCAATTGCTCGAAGTGGCAATGGCGGTTCTGCAGCGGCCGAAGGTGCTGCTGGTGGACGAGCCCTCCGTCGGCCTGTCGCCGGCCGCAATCGGCATCGTGTTCGACGAACTGCTGCGGCTGCATGCGAATGGCATGACTATCCTGCTGGTCGAGCAGAACACCAAAAAGGCCATGGAAGTGGCGCAACGCGCCGTCATCCTCCGTCTCGGCAAGGTTATTTGGGATGGCACGCCGGCAGAGATCACCCATGACGAACTTGGCGAATTGTTCCTGACCGGAAAGATGCGCGGCGAACTCGAAGCCGCGCACTGACAAGCTTAAAGCATTACGATCCAGACGAGGAAAGACCATGAGCACCTTCGTGCCAGCATCACGCGTGTCGAGAATAAAGGTATCGCCGAGCACGGCCGCAGCGGCCCGCGCGCGGGAACTGAAGGCCGCCGGGCGTGATATCGCCGACCTGACGGTGGGCGAGCCGGACTTCGACACGCCAGAGGCGGTCAAGGCGGCAGCGCACGCCGCCATCGATCGCGGCGAGACCAAATATACCTCGGTCAACGGCACGCCTGCGCTTCGCAAGGCGATCATCGGCGACTTCCAGAAGCGCCTCGGCATAAGCTACGGCGATAATGAAATCTGCGTCGGCGGCGGCGCCAAGCAGATCCTGTTCCTGGCGTTGATGGCCAGCGTGGAGAATGGTGCCGAGGTGATCATCCCGGCTCCTTACTGGGTGTCTTATCCCGATATGGTCATCGCCAATGACGGCACGCCCGTCATCGTCGCCTGCCCCGAGGAGACGGGATTCAAGCTGACAGCCGAAGCGCTGGAAGCGGCGATCACGCCGAAGACGATGTGGCTGATCCTCAATGCACCTTCAAACCCGACGGGAGCGGCCTATAGCGAGGCGGAACTGAAGGCTCTGGGGGCCGTGCTGCTCCGCCATCCCCATGTCATGGTGCTGTCCGACGATATCTACGATCAGGTCTGGTTCAGGAATGAACCGATGAAGACCCTGGTCGCCGTCGTTCCGGAGCTTAAGGACCGGGTGCTGCTGACCAATGGCGTTTCCAAATCCTATGCCATGACAGGATGGCGGATCGGTTACGGGGCAGGGCCTGCCGCAATCATCGCCGCCATCAACAAATTGCAGTCGCAGATGTCATCCTGCCCTTCCTCCGTCAGCCAGGCCGCCGCCGCTTATGCACTTTCAGGCGACCAGACATTCGTGACGGAAAGCGTTGCGGTCTATAAAAAGCGGCGCGACTACGCCTGTGCGCGCCTGAACGCGATTCCCGGCCTCTCCTGCATGGTCCCGGATGGGGCGTTTTACCTTTATCCGAGTTGCGCCGGTGTGATCGGCAATACGACGGCGGACGGCAAGCCGATCGAAAACGATCTCGACTTTGTCCTCTATCTCCTTGACAGCGTCGGCGTGGCTGCTCTTCAGGGTGCGGCCTATGGGCTGTCGCCCTATTTCCGCATTTCCTTCGCCACCTCCATGGAGGTGCTTGAGGATGCCTGCAACCGCATCGAGCGTGCGGTGGCGGCGTTGCGGTAAGAGACAGATCGGGGCGCGTGGAAGGAGTTACCAGCTTTTTTTGCGCATCCCGGAGCATCCCCTCAACCTCATTCCTGTGCTTGTCACAGGAATCCAGTCGATACGCGTCTGCGCGGCGAGGGACGGCCTTTCAGCCCAAAGACTTGGGTTGGCTGGATCCCTGTGACAGGCACAGGGATGAGGGGAGGCGCGGGCACCGCCAAAAGCACGCGTCTAAATGCGATGCACTGACCTCACTACCAAGTAGTGTACCATCTACAGAAATATAAAAACACTCTATCCCATTGAAATTACGCATCCTCCTTACAGAAAGCCATTTCTGTTTCCGCATCGATGCGCTAGGATTTCCCCCAAAAAGTGGGGACCGATGAGCGTCGATTTCAAAAAACTCAAAAGCTTCGTTAAGATCGTCGATACCGGCAGCGTCTCGCGCGCCGCGGGAATTCTGCGCGTGGCGCAGCCGGCGCTGTCGCAGCAGATTGCCTCGCTGGAACAACACTTCAAGCATCAGCTTCTGTTGCGCAGCAATGTAGGCATCACACCGACCGAGGCCGGGCTGATCCTTTATCGTCATGCGCAGATCATGCTGAAGCAGATCGAGCAGGCGCAGACCGATATTGACCGCTCTGCTCTTTCGGTCTCCGGCCGGGTCTCCATCGGGCTCGCCACCTATTCCTCTTCCAGCGCGCTTTCCCTGCCGCTCATCAAGGAGATGAGGGCGCGGTTTCCGGCCATTACCGTCCATATCAATGACAGTTTCGGCCATATCCTCAGCGAGTTGATCATGACCGGCAAGATGGACATGGCGCTTATCTACACCTCCGACCCGATCAAGGGCGTGACGCTGGAACCGCTGTTCCGGGAGGAGATGTTCCTCGTCTCGCCAGCGGACATGGAGCTGCCGGCCGCACCCGGTCAGCCACTTCCGCTCTCGGCGCTCGACGGCCACGCCATGTTGCTGCCAAGCAAGGCGCATTTCCTTCGCCGGCTCATTGATGAAGGGCTCGCACGGGCGAAGGCGCGGCCGGAGGTCATTTCAGAGCTGGAATCCGTGCCAGCCCTCGGGGCTGCGGTATTGGACGGTCTCGGCTCGACCATCCTTCCGGCCTCGGTGGTTCTGGAAACCCCGAGCTTCAGCGGCGCGCAACTGCATCCTCTCACAACCCCCGTCATCGACGCCACGGTTTCGCTTTGCGTGTCCGACCATATGCCGCTTTCCGAGCCGGCATTGGCGGCGCGTTCGGTGCTTCTGGAAATCGTCAGCAAGCTCAAGAGCGGGCATCATCCGGGCATTCGCAACGTCTGAATTCGCTATAAGCAAACCCTATGGCGGCAGACCGAGGTTGTGTTGGTAAAGGCCGGCTGAAGGCTTCAATTTTCTCTCAGTGAACGGACCCGATCTGCGGGTCCAAAGGCAGCCAGCGAGGCTGCATGTCGCTCGAGGGAACAATGGCAAAACTGGCTTTCGATACTGGCGGTACCTTTACCGATTTCGCGCTTCTGGACGACAGCGGCGAACTTCACCTCCATAAAGTGCTGAGCACGCCGAAAAACCCGGCCGAAGCCGTCGTTCAGGGCGTGTCTGAATTGCTCGAAAAGCATGCAGATGCGATCGCTATCGAAAACCTGCAGGTGCTCGGCGCAACCACCGTCGTCACCAATGCCGTTCTGGAGCGCAAGGGTGTCGAAACCGGCTTCGTCACGACTGACGGCTTTCAGGACATGCTGCGCATCCGTAACGAGGGACGTTACGATCTCTACGATCTCAACATCAAATATCCCGATCCGCTCGTCACCCGCGCCAACAGTTTCGGCGCTGAAGAACGTATCGCTGCCGATGGCAAGGTGATGACGGAACTGAAGGAAGACACCGTCCGGGAGATTGCCGGGCGGCTGAAGCAAAAGGGTATCCGATCGGTGGCGGTCTGCCTGCTGCATGCCTACAAATATCCGCAGCATGAGCAGCGCGTTGCCGCCCTCCTGCGCGAGGAAGACCCTGACATCTTCGTGTCGCTGTCTTCCGAAGTCTGCCCGGAAATGCGCGAATTCGACCGCGCCTCAACGACCGTGGTCAATGCCTATACCCGCCCGCAAATGTCCGGCCACGTCGCTCATCTGCAACGGGAATTCGCGGAAAAGGGCATCGACCGTCAGGTGCTCTGGATGACCTCCTCGGGCGGTCTTGTCCCGAGCCGCCGCGCCGCCGAACTTCCCGTCCGCCTGATCGAGTCCGGCCCCGCCGCGGGTGCCGTCGCCGCTGCCGAATTCGGCCGTACCGCAGGTGAAGCGAGCGTGCTTTCCTTCGATATGGGCGGCACCACCGCCAAGCTCTGCCTCATCCCCAATGGCGAACCGAATGTCGGCACTGATCTCGAAGTCGCGCATTACCAGCGCTTCCGCAAGGGATCCGGTTTTCCGCTGAAAATCCAGTCGATCCAGATGATCGAGATCGGTGCCGGCGGCGGTTCCATCGCGGCGAAGAACCCGCTCGGGCTTCTCGATGTCGGCCCGCATTCCGCAGGCGCCATGCCGGGGCCGGCTGCCTACCAGCGGGGCGGAACCGAACCGACGGTGACCGACGCCGATATTCTGCTCGGTTACATGGGAACGGAATCCTTCGTCGGCGGCTCCTTCAAGGTGTCCTGGGATGCCGCCCATGCGGCGATGTCCAAGCTGGCGGCCTCGCTCGATGTCTCCGTCGAGCGGTGTGCATGGGGCATCCACGATCTCGTCAACGAATCCATGAGCAAGGCCGCCGCCATGCATGCGACCGATCTCGGCGTCGATCCGCGCTCGCTGCCGATGGTGGCCTTCGGTGGCGCCGGCCCGGTGCATGCCTATGGCATTGCCCGCAAACTCGGCATCTCGCGCATCATCTGCCCGACCGGCGCCGGCGTCAGTTCCGCCATCGGCCTGTTGATCGCCCCGGTGGCCGTCGATCTCTCTGCTAGCCATCCGATGGCGATAGACGCCTGGGACATCGATGCAATGAACCGTCTGCTTGACGATCTTTCGGCTCAGGGCGCGGAAGTCGTCTCGGCGGCAGGCGTTCCCAAGGAGACGATCAACAATCGTTATACCGTGGATATGCGCCATGTTGGGCAGGGACACGAGATCACCGTGGTGCTTCCAGACCGCACCCTGCCGAAAGAAGTTTTCCTCGAAGAATTGCGCAGCAGTTTCTTCAAGCTCTACCGCGAATTGTTCGGCCGCACTGTAGCCGCACCGCTGGAAGTCATCACCTGGCGTCTGCGCGCCAGCGGCGAGAAGGACCAGGTCACCAGGCCACATGAAACCGTCGTCGCCGAAGCCAGGAAGGGCAGCCGTCAGGTCTATTTCCAGGAGGCGAGCGGCTATGTCGAAACCTCGGTCTACGATCACTACAAGCTACCGGTAGGCCATGAGGTCAAGGGGCCGGCCATCGTTGAACAGCGTGAATCGACGGCTGTCGTCGGGCCAAGCGGCGCCTTCCACGTCGATGCCCACGGCAATCTCGTGATCAATATTCTTTAAGGGACAGTCCGATGTCGAAACCCGCAACCGATTTCAACGATCCGATCAACCTTCAGGTCATCTGGAACCGTCTGATCTTCATCGCCGATCAGGCCGATAACGTGCTTGGCAAGACGGCGTTTTCGCCGATCGTGCGTGAGAACCATGATTACGTCACCGTACTTCTCGACAGCAAGGGCAGGGCGCTGGCGCAATGCACCTGGTCTATTCCGGTCTTCATCACCTCCCTGCCGGCGGCGGCGCAGAAATATTTCCTGCCGAAGTTTCCGGCCGGGATGATGGAAGAGGGCGACGTGCTGGCCACCAACGATCCCGAAATCGGAACAGGCCATCTGCCTGACGTGACGATGATCACGCCGATCTTCAAGAATGGCAAGGTCGTCGCCTATGCGGGGTCTATCGCCCATCTTCCCGATATTGGTGGCACGCCGCTGCATTCGGAAGCCAGCGACATTTTCGCGGAAGGCATCCGTTTCCCCATCGTCAAGCTGCTCAAGGCCGGCGTTCCGAACGAGGATGTGTTCGATATCATCGCAGCCTCCGTTCGCCTTCCCACGGAAGTGCGCGGCGATCTGGAATCGATGATCGCCGCCAATAACGTTATGGGCCGCGAACTGGTCAAATTTCTCGATGAATACGGGCTGGACGATGTCGATGGTCTGGCGGATGCCATTCACACCCGCTCCGAGGCGCAGACCCGCAAGGCGATTCGCGAATGGCCGAACGGCACCTATTCCGCCGAAGTCCTGCTCGATGGTTACGATGTCGACGTCAAACTGAAAGCTTCGGTAATTGTCCGGGACGATTCCATCCATGTGGATTACACCGGAACTTCGGATCAGGTCCTGCACTCCATCAACTGCCGCACGAACTATCGTTACGCCCATTCGGTCTACGCGTTGAAATGCCTGCTCGATGCCGAAACGCCGAATAACGAAGGCTGCATCGTCCCGATCACCGACGAGGCGCCGCTCGGCTGCATCCTCAATCCGCAGGAATGGACGGCCGGCAATTCGCGCAACCTGATAGGCCATGTCATTCCCTCGCTGATATTCAAGGCGCTGGAAGGCATCGTGCCGGAAAAGGTGCTGGGCGACAGCGGCGGCGCGCCGATCTGGGCGGCCAATTGTGTGGGCCAGCGCAATGACGGAAGCCAATATGCCTCCGTGCAGAATTTCCACGGCGGGCAGGGCGCCCGCGCCGAATTCGACGGGCTGGATACGCTCAGCTTCCCGTCCAACTGCAAGGTCACGGCCGTTGAAATGTTCGAGGTCGCCGTTCCCGTCCTGACCGAACGCAAGGAACTGATCGCCGATTCCGGCGGTGCGGGCAAACATCGCGGCGGTCTTGGCCAGCGCGTTATCCTGCGCAATCTCGGCCGCAATGCGATGAACATCTATCTGGCGTCGGAGCGCGTACGTCATCCCTGCTTCGGCGTCGTGGAAGGCCAGAGCGGATCGGCCGGCAAGGTCATGAAGCAGGACAAGCCGCATTTTCCGAAGGGCAAGGTCGTTCTTCAGACGGGCGAGCGTCTGGAAGTACACACACCGGGCGGCGGCGGCTGGGGCAGGGCCAGCGAACGCTCGCGTGAACTGATCGAGCAGGATATTTCCGAAGGGCTGGTAACCGCGAAGGCCGCGAAGGAAATCTTCGGCTATTCTGGCACCATTGCTGCCGCAGCCGAATAGGAGACGACATGGGACTGCTGACTGGAAAGATTGCACTGGTAACCGGGGCCGGCTCGGGCATCGGCCGTGAAACCGCCATCCTGCTTGCCAAAGAAGGCGCGACAGTCGTTCTGACAGGCCGCCGTCTCGATCCGCTGCGGGAGGTCGCGGAACTGATCGAGAAAAACAAGGGCAAGGCCATCGCCCGCACGCTCGATATCGCCTCGCGCGAGGCGATATTCGATACGGTGAAGTCGATCGGCGAGGCCGTCGGTCCCATCGATATCCTCGTGAACAATGCCGGTTCCGCCAGCAAGGTGCTCAATGCCCGCTTCATCAGCGAGGAGGAATGGAACGCCACCATCAACGTCAATCTGACGGCGGTGTTCAACCTGACGCAAGCGGTGCTGCCTGACATGATTGAAAGAGGTGGGGGGACGATTATCACCGTCTCATCACTTGCCGCTCTCAATCCCAACCTTCTGGGAGGCGTGGCCTATGGCGCGGCGAAGGCGGGCGTGAAGAATTTCATGACCTTCCTGCACAATACCTATCGCAATCAGGGAATCCGCGCGACGACAGTCCTGCCGGGCGAGACCGACACGCCGATCATGAACAACCGTGCGCGTCCGCCTCTGAAGGAAGAACGCGCCGTGATGATGGACCCGCATGATGTGGCCCGCGCAATCGTGCTTTGCGCCAGCCTGAACTGCAGCGCCGTCATTCCCGAACTGCACATTTGCCCGACCCGTATGCGCGATACCTCTGAAGATATCGAGATTGCCCGCTGGGTGGGCGCGCCGGACGACACGCCGGATATGCCGAAAAACAACTGAGGGAGAGATTTCCATGAATGGAGCAAAGCTGCGCGCCCGCCTTGCGGCGGGTGAGGCCATCAGCATGTTTACGCCTCACCATACACATTCGGGTCTCTCCGCCCGGCTGGTGGAGCTTGGCGCGGACGCGGTTTTCGTTGATTGCGAACACGGCACCTGGAGCTTCGAGGATGTGCGGGCAACCGGGCAGGTGGTGCGCTCGGCGGGTGGCGCCGCAATCGTGCGTCCGCATTCGCACGAACGGCCGATCATTATCCGCTATCTCAATGCCGGCGCCGATGGGATCATGGTTCCCATGGTCGCCAATGCCGATGAGGCTCGGGCAATCGTCGATGCGGTGCGTTACGCCTTGCCCGCCGACTATGAGAAGCGGCTGGTCATCGCCATGATCGAAACCGTCGACGCGATCGATGCTCTTGAGGAGATGTTGACGGTCGAAGGTATCGATGTTTTTTTCATAGGCCCCGGCGATCTATCGCAGGATATGGGATACCCGCCCGCCCCGCCATTCGGTGAACCGCGCCCTGACGTGGTGATGGACAAGGTGGTTGTCGCCGTGGACAAAATACGCGCTGCAGGAAAGATCGCCGGCACCCTTGCGACGCTGGAGGAGATCCCGCACTGGCGCGAACGTGGTGTGCAGTTCTTCTACGTCCATTCCGATCCATTCCTGCGCCGAGGTCTGGCCGCGGTGAAGAAGGCTCTCACCTGATGTAGAGCGCTCCCCGGCAGGGGTTGGACGGCCAGCGTCAACCCACATCAAAGCGGAAGGGTGCAAATCCTCTTGCCTGTGTCGGGATCATCCACACGCCGCCCGAGAGCGGTGCCTGTTCGAGCCGTTCCGCCGACATGTTGTGGCGGTGCGAGGTGACGAAAAGAGTGCTGAAATCGGGTCCGCCGAAGCAGGGCATTGTCGGGTGCGGCACGGGCATCTTCATCGCGGCGGTCTGTTTGCCGCCATCTTCTGCGAAGACATTCAATAAGCCGGCGGAAACGCCTGCGCTGTAATAGGTGCCGCTGCTGTCGACGCAGCCGCCATCGGGCCGTCCCGTTTCTTCCGTCATCTCTGCTACCAGAACACCCTCGTCGAACAGACCGTTTATTCTGTCGAAATTGCGCCTGCGTATCCACTTCTGCACGGAATCGCTCTGCCACATGATGGAACGATCAGGGGAGAAAGCCAGACCGTTCGGACATGTCAGTCCCGTCTGCATGCGCTTGGCGTTCTTTGCGGTGATCCGCCAAAGTTCGCCGTAAGGCTTCATCTCTGAGAGCGGAACATTGTGCATGGTTCCTACCCAGAAAGCGCCGTCGGGGCCGGTACGGCCGTCATTCAGTCGGCAGGGAATGCCCTCCGGCGCCGGAATGGAGTGGAGGAGACGCGTCCTGCCGCTATCGGGATCGAGGATGACGATATCCATGCCACAGGCGACGACGAGATCGCCATTTTCACAAAGCCCGAGGCTCGACACCGTGTGAGGAAACGGCCATTCGCGATATCGGCCGGGCTCAAGTGCTGCGGACCGCACCGTCTTGCCGAGGATATCGCACCAGAAAAGCACCTGCCGCCGCTCGTCCCAAACAGGGGATTCCGCCAGCGTGCTCATCGTGTCGCACAGAAGTTTTGCCTGCGACATGGCAAGGGCTTGTTCGGGATTTGCCGTATTCATGATGCTCAAACCGTTGAAATGATACCGCAGCCTATTCGAAATAGTCCTGGTGGTTCTCGAAGACCTGCGAGAGAATGCCGAGGACGCGCCTCAGGTGCTTGCGCAATTCTTCGGCCGCGAGGGTTTCGTTCCCGGCCTTGACCGCGCTGTACACCGCCTCATGTTCGGAAAGCAGTCGCGCCATATGCGCCTCGTCGGTGATGGCGAGCGCACGCAGGCGGTCAAGTCCGGCCTTTTCGCGGATCAGCAGGGTCTCCAGTCTTTCCAATCCCGTCGCGGCCGCAAGCGCGCTGTGGAACTGGTCGTCATGCACCCGGAAGGCCTTTCGGTCTCCCCTGTGCATGGCCGCGCGCTGGCCGCTCAGGGCGTGTTCGATCTCCTGTTCGGCTTCCGGCGTAATGCCGATCTGGCACAACCTGCCAACGGCAGCCACCTCCAGCGCCTCGCGGATGAACTGCGCACTGCGGATGTGCTTTTCCGATAATTTCGAAACATAGGTGCCGCGGCTTGGCAAGGTTACGATCAGGCCGTCGTCTCTCAGCCGGCTGAGCGCCTCACGCACCGGGGTGCGGCTGGAACTGAAGGATTGCCCGATCTCGTTTTCCGAGACCGCCTGACCGGGGAAAAGCTCCCGCGAAAGGATGGCGGATTTCAGCGCGGAATAGATCTGGTCGACGACCGGACGGTTGAGGTCCAGTCGCTCCATCGTCGGCACGGTGCCGCCTGTCACGGGAATTTTCGGCATATACCCTCCAGCGTTTTCATAACCGGTATACCGGAACACAAGTCTGTTGACAACCGGCATACCGGTATGCAATTGATCGCGCATTGGGAAGGAGGCTCCCGAAATGCAAAATATCAAGACCTGCGTCATCGTTGGTGCCGGAATGGTGGCGAAGACGCATGTGCTCGCCTGTGCGGCAAGTCCGGAAAAAATTCGTCTGAAGGGCATCGTTGATGGCAGTTCCGGCCGCGCCAAGGCGCTGGCCGCCGAAGCGTCGAAGCACGCCGGATACGAAGTTGCGGTTTATTCTTCGATCGAAGATGCAGCGCGCGATGCGGATGTCGATTTCGCCATCATCGCGACGCCGCCAAATGCCCGCATCGATATCGTCGGACAGCTTGCGAAAGCCGGCAAACACATTCTGATGGAAAAGCCCGTCGCCCGTAACACTGAGGAAGCCGATGGTCTCGTCGCCCTCTGTCGCGACGCGGGCGTTACGCTCGGCATCATCTTCCAGCACCGCATGCGGGCGGCATCGCAAAAAGCCCGTGAACTGGTCGACGGCGGTACGCTCGGGGCGCTTGGTCTCTGCGAAATTTCCGTGCCATGGTGGCGCGCCCAATCCTATTACGACGAACCCGGCCGCGGCACGCTTGCGCGCGATGGCGGCGGTGTTCTGATCTCCCAGGCAATCCACACAATCGATTTGGCATTGAGCCTCACGGGGCCGGTCGCACGGGTTCAGGCCATGGCGGCCACGACGCGTTTTCACCGCATGGAAACCGAGGATTATGTTTCTGCCGGTCTGCGCTTCAAGAATGGCGCCGTCGGTTCGCTCGTTGCGAGCACCGCGAGTTTCCCCGGCGCGGCGGAATCGATCCTCCTGCATTTCGACAATGCCAGCCTGCGGCTCGCCTCCGGCCTGCTGCATGTCGACTGGCGCGATGGCCGGCAGGAGACTTTTGGTGGCGCGGCCGCCGGCACGGGCGGCGGTGCCGACCCCATGGCTTTCACGCATGAATGGCATCAGGGCGTCTTCGAGGATTTCGCAGACGCCATCTCTTCAGGACGCCCGCCGGTCGTCACCGGTGAAGCGGCTCTTTTGTCTCACAGATTGATCGACGCGATCATCAACTCGGCCGATACCGGCAAGGAAGTGGAACTGCAGGATGACTAAAGCAATCAAGTTCGTCGCTCTTGGCATAGAGCACCGGCACATTTTCGGCATGGCCCAGAACCTGCTGGACGCCGGCGCGGAATTTGCCGGCTGGTGGACCGAAGGTGAACCGGATGTCGTGGAAGGCTTCGTCAAGCGCTTCCCGGATGTGCCGCGCGCAGCATCGAAAGAAGCGCTTCTGGCAGATGGCAGCATCGATCTCGTCGTCATCGCCGATATTCCGTCCAAGCGTGCCGATCTCGCGATTGCCGCCATGGAAGCCGGCAAGGATGTCATGTCCGACAAGCCCGGCTGCACCACCTTCGAACAGCTTGATCGCCTTCGCCAGACCGTGGCAAAGACCAAGCGCATCTGGACCGTCGATTTCTCCGAGCGGTTTGAAGTTCCAAGCGTGACCAAGGCGGCTGAACTCGTCGCGCAGGGCGCCATCGGCCGCGTCATCCAGACCGTCGGTCTCGGCCCGCATCGCCTGAACCGCCAGATCCGTCCGAAGTGGTTCTTCGAGCGCGAAGCCTACGGCGGTATCATCACCGATATCGCCAGCCACCAGATCGATCAGTTCATGTTCTTCACCGGCTCGACTGAAGTGGAGATCGTGGCCGCCACCGTTGCCAACTATGCAAACCCCGGCGATCCGGGCCTGCAGGATTTCGGCGAAGTCGTGTTGCGCGGCGACAAGGGCCACGGCTATATCCGCGTCGACTGGTATACGCCGGATGCGCTGCCGACCTGGGGTGACGGCCGCCTGACCATCCTCGGCACCGAGGGTTACATCGAACTGCGCAAATATGTGGATGTCGGCAACACCGAAGGCACGGACCGCCTCGTTCTCGTGAACGGCGACCGCTGCGAGTACATCGACGCTTCCGATGCCGGTCTGCCCTATTTCGCCCGTATCTGCGACGATATCCGCAACCGCACCGAAACGGCGATGACGCAGGAGCACGTCTTCAAGGTCTGCGACCTGTCGCTGCAGGCACAGGCCAAGGCTGAGGGGGCATCGAAATGATCGGTGTTGCCATCATTGGCGCCGGTATCGGCGCCCAGCATCTGAGCGGTTATCGGGCCCTGCCGAAGCGCTTCGTCGTCAAGGCGATCTGCGATCTCGACCTGGAGCGCGCCCGCTCTGTTGCTGGTGACGATACCTCCATCCGCCTCACCACCGATCTCGACGAGGTTCTGGCAGATGAGAGCATCCAGCTCATCGACGTCTGCCTGCCGCCGCACCTGCATTTCCCCGTGACGCTGAAGGCGCATGCGGCGGGCAAGGACGTGGTCTGCGAAAAGCCGCTCGTCCGTTCGCTCGAGGAAGCAAATGCGCTGATCGAATCCGTCAAGAAGACCGGCCGCGGCGTGTTTCCGGTCTTCCAGTACCGTTTTGGACAGGCCATGCGGCAGCTGCGCGCGCTGATCGACGCCGGTCTTGCCGGCAAGGCCTTCGTCGCGAGCTCGGAAGTCCACTGGAACCGTGGCGCCAGCTATTACGACATTCCGTGGCGCGGTACGTGGAAGGGCGAGTGCGGCGGCGCGATCCTTGGCCACGCCATCCACGCGCATGATCTTCTCTGCCACGTTCTCGGCCCGATCGAAGAAGTTTTCGCGATGGCCGATACGCGCGTCAACACGATCGAAACCGAAGACTGCGCAGCCCTCAGCTTCCGCATGAAAAGCGGTGCCCTGGCGACGAGTTCTGTTACACTCGGTGCCGCCGAAGACACGTCGCGCCTGCGCTTCTGCTTTGAAGGTTTCACCGCCGAAAGCGGCACGCTGCCCTATCGCCCGGCTGAAGATACATGGCGTTTCATCGCCCGTGCACCGACGACGCAGGACCAGATCGACGCCGTTCTGGCAACGGTGGCCGATGGCGAAAACGGCTTTGCCGGTTTTGTCGAAGCCATTGCCGACGCGATGGAAGGACGCGGCGGCAAGGAAGTGACCGTTAATGACGGCTTGCAGTCCATCGAACTTGTCACCGCCATCTATCGCTCGGTCCGGGAAGGAAAGCCGGTTCGCCTGTCCGACGCCGCCGAAGGCGAGTGGATCAAGGGCTGGGCTCCGCGCGCATCCGCCAACGCATAATCATCTAAAGGGAGGAAACCAGATGACCAGAAAATACAGCATGGCACTGGCGCTCGCCATTGGCGCGGCGTCCTTTGCCGGTGCCGCGCAGGCGGCCCAGGAAGTGCGCTTCACCTGCGCTTATGACGGAAACGGCTGCGAAATCCTCAAGGACATTCTCTCGCGTTACGAAAAGCAGCATCCGGACGTCAAGATCGTCACCGACGTCGTGCCCTATAAGGCGCTGCTGGAAGGCCTGCCCGTTCAGCTCGCCGGCGGCAGCGGCCCTGATTTCGCGACGGTGACCGACCTCGGCGGTCTCAACCGCTATTATCTCGATCTCACGCCCTATGTGGACGCGAAATATTGGGAAGACAACTTCTCCAACGTGCTGAAATGGTACCGCAGCGGCCCTGACGACAAGGGCATCTACGGCATGCATACCCAGCTCACCATCACCGGCGCCTTCATCAATCGCACCCTGTTCGATCAGGCCAATGTGGCCGTCCCCGGCAAGGATGCGACGCTGGACGATTGGGCAAAGGCAGCTAATGCCGTCGCCAAGGCAACCGGCACGCCCTATCCGATGGCAATCGACCGTTCCGGCCACCGTATTGCCGGCCCGGCCATTTCCTACGGCGCGAAGATTTTCGACGCCGATGGTAAGCCCATTCTCGTCGATGAAGGCTTCACGACCTTCGTGAAGAAATTCGTCGAATGGAACAAGGACGGCACCATGGCGCGTGACGTCTGGGCCGGGCAGGGCGGCAATACCTATCGGGACGCCGCACAGGAATTCATCAACGGCCAGCTCGTCTATTATTACTCGGGCAGCTGGCAGACCGCGCGTTTCGACAGCCAGGTGGGTGATGCCTTCGACTGGGAAGTCGTGCCGCAGCCCTGCGGCGGTGCTGCCTGCACCGGCATGCCCGGTGGAACCGGCGTCGTCGGCTTCAAGCAGACCAAGAACCCGAAGATCGTTGCCGATATCCTGAACTTCCTTGCTCAGGATGAGAATTATCTCGACTTCACAGTTCGCACCCGCAACGTTCCGGCCAACAAGTCCGTGGCTGACAAGGGCGTGACCTATACCGGTGCAACGCCTGCGACGCAGAAGGCCATGAATGCCTGGCTCGATCAGATCCCCGGCCTCAGCCCGATTGCCTATGCCTATCAGGGCTACAAGAACAACCGCGCCATGTTCAACATTTCCGTCCAACGCATCACGCAGGCCATCGTCGGTGAAAGCACCGTTGATGAAGCCATGGCCCGTGCGAAGACGGACCTTGAGGAAGCGTTGAAACAGGCGAAGTGATCCATCGCCTTCCGGCGTGGCGCATGCCGCGCCGCGCCGGATCGAAGGAGGACCCTCATGTATAAATTTCTTGCGCCCGTCATGGGCATCGTCGAATTGCCCTTTGCCTTCCTGCAGAAGGTTCTTGGCCACCGGCGGATCGCCTGGGTGTTTCTGACGCCCAACCTGATCCTGTTCGCGGTCTTCGCCTTTCTGCCGATCGCGCTGAACATGGCCTATTCCGTGACCGGCAGCGAACATATCTTGCTTTCGGAGCGCCCTTCCGTGGGCGGCGAAAACTTTTCGGTCCTTCTCTCCTGTCAGAATTACCTCGATCCCAATTCCTGTCAGCGCGACCTGTTCTGGCGCTCCGTCTGGAACACGCTGTTCTTCGTCGTGCTGCAGGTGGGTTTCATGGTCGGCTTTTCACTGATCACGGCCGTCGTGCTCAACCGCGATATCCGGGCGCGCGGCTTTTTCCGCGCGGTGTTCTTCTTCCCGGTTCTGCTGTCGCCCGTCGTGGTCGCGCTGATCTGGAAGTGGATTCTCCAGCGTTTCGGCGTTCTCAATGCGGCGATGGAGGGGCTCGGCCTCGGCTCGGTGGACTGGCTGCTTGAAGCCAATCTTGCCTTCGGCTGGTCCGTCTTCCTGTCGGTTTGGGCGCATATGGGCTTCTATACGCTCATTCTTCTTGCCGGCCTTCAAGCGATCCCGCGTGATGTCTACGAGGCGGCGCAGCTCGACAAGGCCAGCCCGTGGCGCATCTTCCGGCGCATCACCCTGCCGCTGCTTGCTCCCACCATGCTCGTCGTTCTCGTCCTGTCGCTCATCAAGGGCGTGCAGACCTTCGATGAAGTCTTTGCCTTCACGGGTGGCGGCCCGGGTTCGGCGACCACCTTCATCATTCAGTTCATCTATCAGACCGGCTTTGCCGGGACGCCCCGCAATTTCGGCCTCGCGGCTGCCGCTTCGCTGCTGCTCGCCGTGGTTCTCGTGGTGCTGACCGCCCTGCAATTCCGGGCAAACAGGAGCAAGGTCGATGGCTAGGATTGGCGCATTTCTGACCCGTACCCGCGGCCGCAACGGCAAGCTGCACTGGACCGACTGGCTGTCCTACGCCTATCTTGGCGTGGCCGTGCTGATGATGTTCGGTCCCGTCGTCTGGCTGGTGCTCTCATCGTTCAAGACGGAAGCCGACCTCCAGCGCTTCCCGCCGCGCCTTTTGCCCTATAGCCAGGAGACCGTTGTTGTGGATGGGCAGGCGGCGCCGCTGCCGGCCTATGTCGACAAGGACGGTCGCACGTTCGGCATGATCAGACGCATCGGCCTCGTGGCCCAGGTGGTCGATCCCGCCAAGCCAGCGGAAGTGCTGAAAATGCAGTTCAACGAGCTGAAGCCGGCCGAAAAAGTGGCGCTTGCGACGGAAAACTACACCGAGCTTTTCCAGCGTTTCAATTTCCCTCTCTATTTCTGGAACTCGACCTTCATCACGGTGACCTCCACCCTCATCATGCTGATCGTCAATTCCATGGCGGCCTTCGCGCTCTCGAAATACGAGTTCAAGGGCAGGGGTGTGGTGCTGGCGCTGGTCGTCGGCACATTGATGATCCCGCAGACCGTCGTGCTCGTGCCGCTGTTTCTCATCACCAGCCAGCTCGGCATGATCAACAGTCTCTGGGGCGTCATCATTCCGGGCGCCGCGACGCCCACCGGCGTCTTCCTGCTCCGGCAATATATGCTGACGATCCCGGACGAAATCCTCGATGCGGCGCGCATGGACAAGGCCAGCGAATGGAAGATCTACTGGCGCATCATCCTGCCGCTGTCGGCCCCGGCGCTCGCCGTTCTGGCGATCCTTGCTATCATGTGGCGCTGGAACGACTTCCTCTGGCCGCTGATCGTGCTGACCCGCAACGACAACTTCACCCTGCAGCTGGCGCTCAACTCCTTCCAGGGGGAGATGACGACGGAATGGAGCAACCTTCTGGCCATGACGGTGCTGACACTCGCCCCGATCGCGCTGGTCTTCATGTTCCTGCAAAAATACATCGCCACCGGCATTGCGTCGACGGGCGGCAAATAATCCTCAGGGAGGAAACACGACAATGGCAAGTATTCAGCTTCGTCAGGTCAAAAAGACATATGGTGCCCTCGATGTTATCAAGGGTGTCGATCTCGATATCAAGCACGGCGAATTCTGCGTTTTCGTCGGCCCTTCCGGCTGTGGCAAGTCCACCCTGCTGCGGATGATCTCGGGTCTCGAGGAACTGAGCGGCGGCGATATCGTCATCGGCGGCGACGTGGTCAATACCGTGCCGGCCGCGGATCGTGGCCTTGCAATGGTCTTTCAGTCCTATGCTCTCTACCCGCATATGACCGTGCGCGAAAACCTCTCCTTCGGACTTGAGAATATCGGCACCCCCAAGAAGGACATCGCCGAGAAGATCAGCCAGGTCGCCAAGATGCTGCAGATCGACCAGCTGCTGGAGCGTCGCCCGAAGGACCTGTCGGGTGGTCAGCGTCAGCGCGTCGCCATCGGCCGCGCCGTGGTGCGCGAGCCGCGTGTGTTCCTTTTCGACGAGCCGCTTTCCAACCTCGATGCGGAGCTGCGCGTCGATATGCGCGGCGAGATTTCCAGCCTGCACCGGCGGCTCGGCAATACCATGATCTATGTCACGCACGATCAGGTGGAGGCCATGACCATGGCCGACAAGATCGCCGTTCTGCGCGCCGGCAAGCTCGAACAGTTCGGCGTGCCGCTCGATCTTTATAACCGCCCGGCCAATCTCTTCGTGGCGGGCTTCATCGGTTCCCCGAAGATGAACTTCTTTGCCGGCGAAGTAACGTCGGACGCAACGCCGTCCCTGAAGATCGCCACCGGCGAACTCATCCCCCTGCCGCGGACCGGTTTTGCCTACAAGCCCGGCCAGAAAGTGACACTCGGTATCCGTCCAAACCATGTGCAGGCCGGTGGCGAAGGCGCACTGACCATGTCTGTGCGCACCGCCGAACAACTGGGCGGCGAGTCCTATCTTTACGGCACCCTCGGGGATGGCACCCGGGTGACGCTGCATCTTTCCGGCCAGACCTCGACATCGGCGGACGAAGTCATCCGCCTGTCGGTGCCGCTGGAACACATCCATCTTTTCGACACGACGAGCGGGCTGACGCTCCGGCAGGACTGACAGCCCTAGGCGCAACCCGTAACGCAGGACCATTGACATGACCGATAAAAAACTCCGTTCCGACCGCTGGTTCGCGCCTGACGACCTGCGCAGCTTCGGCCACCGCTCGCGCATGATGCAGCTTGGTTATGCGGAGGAGGATTTTGTCGGCAAGCCCGTCATCGGTATCCTCAACACCTGGTCTGAGCTCAATACCTGTCATTCGCATTTCCCTGAACGGGTGAAGGATGTGAAACGCGGCGTGTTGCAGGCTGGCGGTTTCCCGGTCGAAATGCCGTCGCTCTCTGTGGACGAGAGCTTCACCAAGCCGACATCGATGCTTTACCGCAACATGCTGGCAATGGAGACGGAGGAGATGATCCGCTCCCATCCGCTCGACGGCGTGGTGCTGATGGGTGGTTGCGACAAGACGACGCCGGGCCTCGTCATGGGTGCGATCTCCGCCGGTGTGCCGATGATCTATCTGCCCGCCGGCCCGATGCTGAGCGGAAATTATGCCGGCAAGGTTCTGGGCTCCGGTTCGGACGCCTGGAAATATTGGGATGAGCGCCGCGCAGGCAATGTCACGGACGAGGAATGGCGTGGCGTGCAGGGCGGCATCGCCCGCTCTGCCGGTGTCTGCATGACAATGGGCACGGCCTCGACCATGACGGCCATTGCCGACGCACTTGGCATCACGCTGCCCGGCGCCTCTTCAATTCCGGCGGTCGATTCCGAACATCAGCGCATGTCCGCAGCCTGTGGCCGCCGCATTGTCGAGATGGTTTCGGAAGACCTGACACCGGACCATATCCTGACGGCGGCAGCTTTCCGCAACGCCGCCATCGTCGCGATGGCGACGGGTTGTTCCACCAATGCCGTGGTGCACCTGATCGCCATGGCGCGTCGCGCTGGTGTGCCGATGACGCTGGACGAGCTGGACGAGCTTGGCCGCGTTACGCCGCTCATCGCCAATGTCCGCCCCTCCGGCAAGGACTATCTGATGCAGGATTTCTTTTATGCCGGCGGCCTGAGGGCGCTGATGAAGCAGCTGGAAACTCGTCTCGACTGTTCCGTACTGACCGTGACTGGCCGCAGCATGGGCGAAAATCTCGAAGGTGCGAAGGTCTATAATGACGACGTCATCCGCTCGCTCGATAATCCGGTCTATGCGGAAGGCTCGCTTGCGGTGCTGCGTGGCAATCTCTGCCCTGACGGCGCCGTCATCAAACCAGCGGCCTGCGATCCAAAACTGCATGTGCATGAGGGCCCGGCGCTGGTGTTTGACAGCTACCCCGAGATGAAAGCCGCCATTGACGATGAGAATCTTGATGTAACGCCCGACCATGTGCTGGTGCTGCGTAATGCCGGTCCGCTCGGCGGTCCGGGCTTTCCGGAATGGGGCATGTTGCCTATCCCAAAGGCGCTGATCAAAAAGGGTCATCGCGATATGCTTCGTATTTCCGATGCCCGCATGTCCGGCACGTCCTATGGCGCCTGCGTGCTGCACGTTGCGCCGGAAAGCTTCGTCGGCGGCCCGCTGGCGCTCCTGAAAACCGGCGATATCGTACGCCTCGACCTGCCGCAGCGTCGCCTCGACATGCTGGTCAGCGAAGAAGAAATCGCCAGCAGGCGTGCCGCTTGGCAGGCGCCTGCACCACGTTATGAACGCGGTTACGGTTATCTCTTCTCCAAGCACGTCACCCAAGCCGATCAGGGTTGCGACTTCGACTTCCTGCAGACGGATTTCGGCCGCACCGCCGGCGAGCCCGATATTTTCTAAGGACGCGAAATGTTGAAGCGATTGCTCATCACCGGTGCCGGCGGCAAGCTGGGCAGCATGCTGCGCAGACGGCTTGGCCATGTCGCCGAGACCATCCGCCTTTCCGATGTCGTTGACCTCGGTTCGGCCGCACCTCACGAGGAACTCGTTTCCTGCGCGCTTGAAGACGAGCAGGCGGTGCACGATCTCGTCAAGGGTTGCGACGGCATCGTCCATCTCGGCGGTGTATCCGTCGAGAGGGCGTTTGACCCGATAGAGGCGGCCAATCTGCGTGGGGTATACAATCTCTATGAGGTGGCACGGCTGAACGGCATGCCGCGCATTCTTTTCGCCTCCAGCAACCACACGATCGGTTATTATCCGCAGGGTGAGCAGCTTGCCCCTGAGACGCCCTTTCTGCCGGACGGTCTTTATGGCGTCTCGAAGATTTTCGGCGAGGCGATGGCGAGCCTCTACCATTCCAAATTCGGCCAGGAGACGGCGATTGTCCGCATCGGCTCCTGCGAAGAAAAACCCTCCAACTGGCGGATGTTGTCCACCTGGCTCAGCTATGGCGACTTCGTCTCGCTGATCGAGGCCACATTCCGCGTGCCGAAGCTCGGATGCCCGGTCATCTGGGGTGTTTCGGCCAATGACGACAGCTGGTGGGACAATTCCCATGTCGATTTTCTCGGCTGGCAGCGGCGCGACAATGCCGCACGCTACCGGGCGGAAATCGAACGTGATGTGCCGCGCCCCGACCCGGAGGCTGCGATCGCGAAATATCAGGGCGGCATTTTTATCGATGAGCCCATTCACAGAACTTGAAACGCATCTATCCGGCCATTGGGAGACAGATATGAACAATGAAACGCGCGAAAAACTGTTGACGATTTCCGTCGCCACGCTGGCGACGGCGCTTTACAAGCGCGGCCTGCGCAACCAGGTCATCCAGGGCGTGCGCCCGCTGGGTTACAAGGGCAAGAATATGGTCGGCCCGGCCTTTACCCTGCGTTACATGCCGGCCCGCGAGGATCGCAACCAGCTGGTGGAATTCCGCAATCCCGCCCATCCGCAGCGCGTCGCCATCGAAACCTGCCCGCCCGGCCATGTGCTTGTCATGGACAGCCGCAAGGATCCCTCCGCCGCCTCGGCGGGCGATATTCTGGTCACGCGCCTGATGGTTCGCGGTGGTGCGGGCATCGTTTCCGATGGCGGTTTCCGGGATGCGGCCACCATTGCCGAGCTGGATATTCCGGCCTACCACACCCGGCCCTCCAGCCCGACCAACCTCACCAAACACGAAGCGATCGAGATCAACGGCCCGATCGGCTGCGGCGACGCGCCGGTTTTTCCCGGCGACATCATCGTCGGCGATGCGGATTGCGTCATCGTCATCCCCGCCGGTATCGCCGATGAAGTGGCGACGGAAGCAGTGGAAATGACGGCTTACGAAGATTTCGTGGTGGAACAGGTCAAGGCAGGCCAGACGATCATCGGCCTTTACCCCTGCACCAAAGACGAGCATCAGGTCGCCTTTGCCGCATGGCGCAAGCAGCACGGACGCTGATCGTTCTCAAGGCTAGTCGAATTCATTGACGGGCGTCCCTTGCGGAGGCGCCCGTTTCCTTTTTTAGCGTTTCGCGAACAATCCTGTCCGCTGTGTCAGGGGAAGGACCGCTCAGACATCAAGATAAGACAGGATGGCTGAGGCGACGTTGGACGCGTCCTGCGCTGTGGTCGACGTCTCGACCGATCCGTTGGTATTGCCCGTATTGTCTTGCGCCGAAGGCGTCGCGTCGGTGGTTGAGAGGAAGGAAGCGATCTCCTGCACGGAGCTGTTTGTCGGCTTGCTGCCGTTCAACGCCGTCACCTGCGCCGATGTCATGGCGGCGATCTGGCCGGGCGTGAAGGCCGCGGCCTGGGAAGCCGTGAGGCCAGCGAGTGTGCTGGTGCTCAATCCCGGTATCGCGCTTGAACTCAGGCTGATGATCTGTTCGGCGGAAAATGTCGTGAGGTCGTCTGCGCCAAGCGCAGCGGCCTGCCTTGCGCTGAGAGCGCTGACCTGGGATGTCGATAATGCGCCGATTTGTGCAGCATCCATTGCCGCGATCTGGCCGTAGCTCAGTGAAGCCACCTGACCTGTCGTCAGAGCGGCTATCGACTCTGAAGACAGGGCCGCGACGACGGTGTTGGACAATCCCCTGATGGCTGTTGAGCTGATCGCAGCAAGTTCGCCGGTGGAGAATGTTTCCATGTCCTCCATCGTCAGCCCGGCCAGTCCGGATGAGCTCAGTGCGGCGATCTGGCTGGTGGAAAGCGCTTCGATCCCGCCCTTGCCAAGAGCATCGACCTGCTCGCTGGTCAAGCCGGAAATGCCCGCCGTACTCAGGGCCGCAACCTCTGCCGTGGAAAGCGTGGCGATAAAGTTGGTGGAGAGCCCCTTTATCGCGCCAGCGCCAATGGCTGCGAGTTCCTCCGGTGAGAAGGTCTCCAGCATGTCCGTAGACAGTCCGTGAAGGGCATCCGAATTCAACGCCGCTATCTGACGGGTGGATAAGGCTTGGACCTGCTCGACGCTCAGGGCACTGGCTTGGGCGCTGCCCAAGCCCGCGACAGCCTTGGCGTCAAGAGCGGCGATCTGGCTTGTCGTCAGTGCGGCAATGCCGGCCGCGCTGAGCGCCGCAACCTGTCTGGAGGTGAGGGCGCCGATCTGCGCGTTGGTAAGGCCGTTCAACTGGCCGGCGCCGAGGGCGGCAATCTGCTCGGTGGTAAGACCCGATACGGCCGCCGTGCCAAGGGCCGCGATCTGCGCGGTCGTCAGGGAGGCGATGGTCGACGCCGACAAGCCTGCGACCGCACTTGAACCGATCGAGGCTATTTCGGCGGTGGTGAAGATATCAAGATCATCGGCACTGAGGGCCGCAATCTGTTTCGAACTAAGGGCCGCGATCTGGACACTTGTCAGGGCTTCGACCTGACCGGGGCTCAGGGCCGCGATCTGATCCGTGGTAAGCCCCGCCACGCCCGCTGCGCTGAGAGCGGCCATCTGGGCTGATGAAAGCGAGCCGATGCCGGAAACGCTGAGTGCCGTCACCTGTTTTGAGGTGAGGGCGGCGATCTGCGCATTGGTGAGGGCATCCACCTGACCGGTGCCGAGGGCGGCAATCTGGTCGGTTGTCAGGCCCGCCACCGCCGCTGTGCCGAGCGCCGCGATCTGCGCCGTCGTCAGGGATGCGATGGTCGATGCCGGCAGGCCGGAGATCGCGCCAGAACCGATAGCGGCCATTTCCGCGGTGGTGAAGATAGCGAGATCACCGGCGCTGAGAGCCGCAATCTGTTTCGAATTCAGGGCTGCGATCTGGGCACTGGTCAAGGCCTCGACCTGGCTGGTGCTCAAGGCGGCGATCTGATCCGTCGTGAGGCCCGCCACCCCTGCGGCGCCGATGGAGGCTATCTGTGCCGCTGAAAGCGAGGCGATATCGCTGACCTCAAGTGCCGCAACCTGTTTGGAGGTGAGGGCGCTGATCTGGGCATTGGTGAGGACGTTGACCTGTTCGCTTGTCAGCGCGGCGATCTGTCCGGTGCCCAGCCCGCTGATACCGGCCGAACTCAAGGCCGCGATCTGTGCTGTCGTCAGCGATGCCACCGTGTCCCTTGATAGGCCCGCAACCGCATTCGAACTGAGCGCGGCAATATCCCCGGTCGAGAAAGTCGCTATGTCGTCCGTGCCCAGAGCCGCGATCTGCTTTGCGCTGAGAGCCGCGATCTGGCCGCTGGTCATCGCCCCGACCTGATCGGTACTCAGGGCGGCGATCTGATCGGTGGTGAGACCCGCTGCGCCCGCAGCGCTGAAGGCGGCGATCTGGCCTGTCGAAAGTGCCGCGATGTCGCTCACATCAAGTGCCGCAACCTGCTTTGAGGTGAGCGCGGCGATCTGGGTATTAGTGAGGACGTTGAGCTGATCGCTCGTCAAGGCCGCGATCTGCCCGGTGCTCAGTCCGCTGATACCGGCCATGCTCAGCGCGGCGATCTGGGATGCCGCCAGCGACGCTATGGTGTCCTTTGAAAGGCCGGTGATCGCACTCGCACCGAGCGCGGCCATGTCCCTCGTCGAAAAGGTTGCGATATCGTCCGCGCTCAGAACGCCGACCTGTGTCGAGCTGAGAGCGCCGACCTGAACGGTGGTCAACGCCTCGACCTGAGCCGTCGTCAGGGCCACGATCTGCACGGTGCTGAGCGCCGCGATGCTTTTCACATTCAGTGCGGCGATCTGGCCTGTCGTCAGCGACGCTATGGTCTCCGCGGAGAGGCCTGCAATCGCATCCGAATTGATCGCGGCAATATCCTTGGTCGAGAACGTGGCAATATCATCCGTGCTCAAGGCGGCGATCTGCTTCGAGGTGAGCGCGCTGACCTGCGTGGAGGTCAAGGCCTCGACCTGAGCGGTCGTCAAGGCCGCAATCTGCGCGGTGCTCAGCGCATTGACGCTTTGCGTGTTCAGAGCGGCAATCTGGGCAGTCGTCAGGGAGGCGATGGCCTCCGCCGACAGTCCCGCAATCGCACTCGAACTGATCGCAGCGATATCCTTGGTGGTGAATTTCGCGAGATCTTCCGTCCCCAGTTCGGCAATATGCATGGAGCTGAAATTGAGGATCTGCGCACTTGTCAGGGCTTCAACCTGGGCGGTGCTGAATGTCGCCACTTGCTGCTTGCTTAACCCGGAAATACCCGCGGCGCTCAGGCTGGAAATCTGTGCCGTTGAAAGAGCCGATACGGCCTCGGTGCTGAGCGCCGTAATTTGTGCCGCACTCAACATTGCCATTTGCCTGCCCGATAGCCTGGAAATCTGCTCGGTGCTGAGCGCTGCGATCTGGCCGGTTGAAAGTCCAGTTATGCTTGACGTGTTTATGGCCGCAATCTGGGCCACGGAAAGCGATGCGATGTTGCCGGCGCCCATCGCCGTTATCTGTCCCGAGCTGAGAGCCGCGATCTGGGCCGTGGTCAAGGCCGAGACCTGATCGGCGCGCAGGATTGCAATCTGTTCCGGGCTCAGGCCCTTGATGCCCGCTGCACTCAGTACGGCGGTCTGGCTGGTGGACAGGGCAGCGACATCGTTACCCAGGGCTGCGACCTGCGCCGAACTCAATGCCTTGATCTGCGTGGCGGACAAAAGGCTGACCTGGCTGCCGCTCAAGGCTTCGACCTGATCGGACGTCAGGCCCGCAATCGCGCTGGCGCCGAAGGCGGCGATCTGAGTGGCGGTCAGTGCTGCGATGACATCCGTGCTCAAGCCCGACATGGCCTTGCCGGCAATCGCGGCGAGATCGGCGCTCGAGAAGGTCGCGAGATCCTCCACGCTCAGGGCAGCGAGTTGCGTTGAACTCAGCGATTTCACCTGAGTCGGGGAGAGGGCCGCGACCTGATTGGTGCTCAGGGCTTCGATCTGGTCGTCTGTCAGGCTGGCGATCGCACCGGTTGTCAGGGCGGCGATCTGGGCCGTGGTCAGCGCGGCGATTGCGCCCGTGCTCAGGCCCGATATTGCCTTGCCGGCAATCGCCGCGATATCGGCAGTTGAAAATGTCGCTATGTCATCCGGGCTCAGGGCCGCAATTTGTGTCGAGTTCAGCAGCTTCACCTGTGCCGCGGAGAGGGCCTCGACCTGCCGGGTACTGAAAGCTTCGATCTGATCGGCTGTCAGGCTTGCAATCACGGCGGTACTGAGGGCGGCAATGTGAGTGGCGGACAGGGCCTCGACCTGACCAGCGCTCAGGGCCTGGAACTGTGCCGAACTGAGGGTGTTCAGCTGGGCCGTCGTCAGCGCGGCGATCTGATCCAGCGTCAGAGTGCTGATCGCCTCCGTGTTCAGGCGGGACATGGCTGCGCCCGTGATCGCGGCAATATCGGCGGTGGAGAATGTCGCGATATCTTCCGCGCTGAGGACCGCGAGTTGCGAGGCATTGAGCGACCGCACCTGTAACGGTGACAGGGCTTCGACCTGGCTCGTGCTCAAGGCCGCTATATGGGTCGTTTTAAGTGCGGCAATCTGCGCCGTCGTCAAGGCGGCGATCTGATCGGTGCTCAAGGCCTCGATCTGCTCCGTCGTCAGGCCGGCAATCGCGCTTGCATTCAGGGCGGCTATGCGATCCGCCGTCAGTTCCGCGATTGCCTCGGTGCTCAGGCCCGCTATGGCCTTGCCGGTAATAGCGGCGATGTCGGCCGCGGAGAAGGTGGCGATATCGTCTGTTCCGAGGGCAGAGAGCTGAAGCGAGCTCAACACCCTCACCTGTGTCGGGGTCAGGGCTTCGGCCTGCTGCGGGCTCAGGATCGCGATCTGTTCGGTGGTCAGGCTTGCGATGGCGCTAATGTTCAGCGCCGCGATCTGATCCGGGGTTAGCCCTGCTATCACCTCCGTGCCGAGGCCCGGCATGGCTTTGGCCGTAATCGCGGCCATGTCAGCGGTGGAGAATGTTGCGATATCCTCCGCGCTCAGCGCCGCAAGTTGCGCTGAGCTGAGAACGCGCACCTGGGAGGAGGTCAGGGCTTCCGCCTGATCCGTCGTCAAAGCGTGAAACTGGGTGGTCGTCAGCGCGGAAACCTGGCTCGCACTCAGACTTTTGATGGCGTATTGATCGAGAATATTGAGCTGATCGAGCGTCAAACCAACAATGGCACCCTGGGAAATGGCGCTTAGCTGTTGAGAGTTGAGGACTTTCACATCCTCCACATCCAATGCCGCGATTTGATCCGATGAGAGCGCCTTGATCTGCGTTGTGGAGAGCGACGCCACGTCCTCGGTCGTCCAGGCGGCGACCGCCTCTGTCGAGAGATATCTGATCTGATTGACATTCAGGGAAGCAATGATCGACGTCATGTCTGGAAAATCCTAAAGCCCAAGCCTCGACAGATGGATTTCCTGCCCCAGCCCCCGGAAGAGCATCGGTTACTCAGGTCCATCATTTTTCAGATGTTGAGTACGCAATCGGGCTTGCCTGAACCTTAAGTTGCGCTTTCACCGGCCGCTCTTTGCCATATTCGTCTCAGACGGGTGAATGCAGAAATGCCGGCATGGAGCCGCCCTCTGATCGTCTGGCGAGATAGAGCCGGGCGGTGTCGAGCGCTTCGCGGATGGTCGCATCCATGTCGAGATAACGGTAGGTCCCGAGCCGTCCGACAAAGGTGACCGACGCTTCCCGTTCGGCCCGCGCCACATAATCGGCGAGCTGTTCTTTGTCCTCAACCAGCCGGATGGGATAATAGGGGATGTCCTGCGGGCCGGATTCGCGGGAGAACTCCCGGTAGCAGACGGAGCCGGCATGGTCTTCCCACGGCGAAAAATGCTTGTGTTCGGTGATGCGGGTAAAGGGCACCGACACGTCGCCGTAATTCATCACCGCGCAACCCTGGTAGTCGCCGTCATAGGTGAACCGTTCGAAGTCGAGCGTCCGGTAGGCCAGGCGGCCGAATTCGAAATCGAAATAGCCGTCAAGCGGACCGGAGTAAAAGACGTGTCCGGAGGCCGGCGCTTCCGCGCGGTCAAAGCGCGTGCCGAGTTTTACCGTAATATTGGGGTGATCGAGGATGCGCTCGATCATGTCAGTATAACCGCTTTCCGGCATGCCTTGATATTTGTGGAAGAAGTAATTGTCGTCGTAATTAAAGCGCACGGGCAGGCGTTTCAGGATGGAGGCTGGCAGTTCCGTCGGCGAGCAGCCCCATTGCTTCTCGGTATATCCCTTGAAGAAAGCTTCATAGAGATCGCGGCCGACGAAGCGCAGCGCCTGTTCCTCGAAGGTCTGCGGATCGGTAATCGACTTGTCGGCTTTCTCCTCGATGAAGCTCCGCGCTTCATCGGGTCGGAAATTCTTGCCGAAGAACTGGTTGATCGTGTGCAGATTGACGGGAAGGGAGTAGACTTGGTCGCTGCTCGTCGTTTTGACGCGGTTCTTGTAGGGCATGAAGGTCTGAAAGCTGTTGACGTAGTCCCAGACTTCCCGGTCGTCGGTATGGAAAATATGCGGACCGTAAACATGCACCATGACGCCGGTTTCGCCGTCGCGTTCGGTGTGGCAATTGCCGGCAATGTGATCGCGGGCATCGATGATGTCGACCAGATGGCCCGCCAGCGCAAGCTCCCGGCCAATGACCGCGCCGGAAAGCCCGGCACCCACAATGACAATTCTTTCGTCCGCGATCATTGGTAAGTCAGTCCTGTTCGTCCATCGCCTCGCTGGCGGTCAAGATTTGCCGGGATGCGCCGCATGGCGCTTGTCCTGGCCCGTGCCGTTCGATCCCGCGCTCAATTGTCCGGTTTCTGCCAGAGGCGGCGGTCATAGGGGATCGGCGCATAATCGTGCCATTGCCGTAGCTTCTTCAGGTAGCGCTCGCGGTAGCTCTGTTCGTCCTCGAACTCGATGTTTTCCAGCAGCGCTTCCGCGCCCGCTTCATAATAAATATCGAGATTGCTGAGATCGGGCACCGGTGTCTCGCCGCGCTCGCATTCGCCCTGCATTTGCCAGAAGAGTTCTTCCAGACGCCGTGCGAGCGCAGGGATATCCCGCAGGACGCTTGTCTCGCGCTGCCGGGCGATCGATTCCCTGACCTCGAGAAGGCTTTGGCGGTCTCGTTCGAAACCGATGGCGCGGGCGACATAATCGTCCGGTGAAGAGCAGATCATTTCCGGCACGCCCGCCGCGGTGACGATGCTGCCGCAGAAGCGTGCGGCAAAGGTTTTGCCGGACATGGTAAGGACGGGCAGGCCTGAGGTTATCGCATCCGATGCCGTGGAATGTGCGCCATAGGGGAATGTGTCGAGAAACAGATCGGCAAGACCGATGCGGGCGATATGCTGCGGGTTCTGGGCCTTCGGCGCGAAGACGAGCCGCTCGGACGCAACGCCGCTCTTTTCCGCAAGGTCTCGCAGGCGTTGATTGACGTCGTCATCCCCCGTCAGCAGCCATAGCAGGCTGCCGGGCGTCTCCGACAGGATCGTCATCCATCGCGCGAAGCAGTTTTCGGTGATCTTCTGCATGCCGTTGAAACTGGCATAAACGAAGGCATCCTCCGGCAGTCCGACTTCGGCCCGGCTTGGCCGGGCGGCGATGGGCCGCTTGCGGTCCAGCGGCTGGTCGCAGGCGATGCGCAGCACCTTCTCGGAATAATAGATTTCGTTCTCCGGCGGGATCATGTAGCCGTCAGAGATCAGATATTGATGGAACGGGCTGCCCATCGATCCGGGGTAACCGCAGAAGCTGACGATGACAGGTGCAGGACGATGGGCGAAGATTTTCGCGCGGGCGTCCTTGGTGTAGCCATTCACGTCGATCAATATGTCGATCTCGTCGGCGATGATCTGTGCGGCGGCGGTGGCATCATCCACACCGTGAATATCCCGCCAGCAATGGACCGCGGCCTTGATGCGCGCCTGCGTGCTGTCAGTGCCGCGGACATTGCCGCAATAATAGGCGAAGACCTCAAGGCTGTCCTTGTCATGCAGTTCCAGAACTTCGCAGAGGGCGAAGCCGACGGCATGATCGCGAAGATCCGATGAGAGGTAGCCGACGCGCAGACGCTGCCCGGTGCCGGATTTCCGTTTCGGCGACCTGCGCGGAAAACGGCTGAGGTCCGGACGCGCGCCGATCAGCGTTTTGCTGAGGCGGTAAGCCTTGGCCAGCTGGAATATCGGGTCGTCGGCGTAACAGCTGAGCGTCAGCGACGACATCGCGTCGAGCATCTTGCGCGCGGGAATGTGGCTCGAAGGAGCGAGGACGGGCCATTTGCACTGGCGCTGCCGCAGGGATGCCCAGTGCTGGCCGGCTTCCGGCAGTTCCGGTCGCAGTTCGAATGCCTGCAGCAAAGCGGTCTCGGCCTCCTCAAGCTTGCCTGCCCCTTCGAGAACACGGCCCATGTTCTGCAGGGTCATATGCCGATGGCCGATCGTCTCGGCGTCGACATTTTTCGTCGCCTCGGCATAATGCGACCATTGCTCCACCGCGTGGCCGATCAGCCCGGCATCTTCAAGCGCGCGCCCGAGATTGATGTGGCCGGGGGCAAATTCCGGATTGGCCTTCAGGCAGGCGCGGAACGCCTGTACGGCGCCTGCGCGGTCGCCCAGTTGGTTCAGCATGACGGCATAGTTGAAATAGGCGAGATGGATCGTCGGGTTATTGTCGTTGAATGCGACCCAGGTCTTGTAAAGCTCCGCAGCAGCGGCCTGCTGGCCGGCGGCATTAAGCGCCTCTGATACGCTCAACAGATCCATGAGGCTCAACCGTTGGTTCCGCGCGAGATCGAGGGCGCTGGGAGCGGCGGCGTCGTTTGAAGGAGAGGCGTGGTTGGCGGTCATGACATCCTGCGGCAAGGCGACAAAGGGTCGAAGATAAAACAGCCTGTTGATGGGCCATCTTTAGCTATCGCAGATAACTTGCCTGTGGCTGGATGTGTTGAAGGCCGGATTGCTTGCCCGGATCGGTAGCTGGTCCGGAGAGGTGAAGTTAAACGGCTGTCCTGGAGGCACTGGTACAGTCATGCCGAGCGACATATTGCTCACATGTTCTGCGGATGAGAGTGTTTCATCCTGTCGTTCGTCCCGGTGACGAAAGGATTGATCCGACAAACACTGCCGATGTATTTTTCTGCCAAGTACCGGAAAGAATGCGCGATATATTTATCGCCCATGCCGAGGATATACATCACGGGTTCGTCGTGAGAATACTGTTGTGTGTCCCGCCGAAAAGATTGGCCATGCTGACGGCCTGGTGGCGATGGACATTTGCTCGGACAGATACTGAAGAGCCTTCCGAACCATTCGCAATGAAGAGCCCAAAATGACCACGACGCGGCTTTGGGCCGCGTCGTGGATTGTCTTGTCTCTTAAGTCTTATACGGTCTTGTAGGCTTTGATGACCGCTTCGACCTGGGCGTCGTTCATGACCTTCAGCTGCTGAGCCGAAAGTGCTCCAGCCTGCGCGCTGCTGAGACCGCCAATGGCCGCCGTGGAAAGACCGGCAATGGCGTTGGCGCCAATGGCCTTGATCTCATCGGTCGAGAACAGGGCCAGTTCGGTGCTGTCGAGCGTTCCGACCTGCGCAGAGTTCAGACCTGCGACCTGCTCGGATGTGAGGGCCTTGATCTGGTCGGTCGAGAGTGCTGCGAACTGCGTCGTGGACAGCGCTGCGGCCTGTGCCTTGCTGAGCGCGGCGATGTTGCCGGTGCTGAGCTTGGTGGCATCGAGACCGCCGAGAGCCTTGGCGGTGATTGCCTTGACCTCTTCCGCCGTGAAGGTGGCGAGGTTTGCGGAGTTGAAGGCGTTGAGCTGCGTCGACGACAGGCCGGCAATCTGGGTCTTCGTCAGTGCTGCTGCGTTGTCGGTGGTAAGCGCCGCAAGAGCCGCAGTAGACAGACCTGAGACGGCATTGGCGCCGATGGCCTTGATCTCATCCGTGGAGAAGAGAGCCAGTTCATCGCTGCTGAGCGTCGCAACCTGGGCGGAGGTGAGGCCGGCGACGTGATCGGAGGTCAAAGCCTTGATCTGGTCGGTCGACATGGCTGCAAACTGTGCCGTCGAGAGCGATGCCGCCTGGGCTCTGCTGAGGGCGGCAATGTTGCCGGTGCTGAGCTTGGTGACGTCGAGGCCGGCCAGCGCCTTGGTGCTGATGGCCTTGATCTCGTCTGCCGTGAAGGTAGCGAGGTTCGCGGAGTTGAAGGCATTCAGCTGTGTCGAAGAGAGGCCGGCAATCTGGGTCTTCGTCAGTGCGGATGCATTGTCCGTGGTCAGGGCAGCCAGAGCCGCAGTAGACAGACCGGCAACGGCATTGGCGGCGATGGACTTGATCTCGTCGGTGGAGAAGAGAGCCAGTTCGTCGCTGCTCAATGTTGCAACCTGAGCAGAGTTGAGGCCGGAAACCTGCTCGGAGGTGAGGGCCTTGATCTGGTCAGTCGACAGGGCTGCAAACTGCGTCGAGGAAAGCGATGTAACCTGTGCTTTGGTCAGCGCGGCAATGTTGCCGGTGCTGAGCTTGGTGACATCGAGGCCAGCGAGAGCCTTGGTGGTGATCGCCTTGATCTCGTCTGCCGTGAAGGTAGCGAGGTTCGCGGAGTTGAAGGCATTCAGCTGTGTCGAAGACAGACCGGCAATCTGGGTCTTTGTCAGAGCGGATGCATTGTCGGTGGTGAGGGCAGCCAGGGCGGCGGACGAAAGTCCGGCAACGGCGTTCGCACCAATGGCCTTGATCTCATCGGTGGAGAACAGGGCCAGCTCGTCGCTGCTGAGCGTCGCAACCTGGGCAGAGTTGAGGCCGGAAACCTGCTCGGAGGTGAGGGCCTTGATCTGATCGGTCGACAGGGCCGTAAACTGAGCCGTGGAGAGCGCCGAAACCTGTGCCTTGCTGAGGGCGGCGATGTTGCCGGTGCTGAGCTTGGTGACATCGAGGCCGGCCAGCGCCTTGGTGCTGATGGCCTTGACTTCGTCTGCCGTGAAGGTGGCGAGGTTAGCGGAGTTGAAGGCGTTGAGCTGCGTTGACGACAGGCCCGCAATCTGCGTCTTCGTCAGCGCGGTTGCATTGGCGGTGGTAAGTGCTGCCAGAGCGGCTGTAGAAAGGCCAGCGACAGCATTGGCGCTGAAGGCGCCGATCTCGTCGGTGGAGAAGAGAGCCAGTTCGTCGCTGCTGAGTGTTGCAACCTGAGCGGAGCTGAGACCTGCTACCTGATCAGAGGTCAGAGCCTTGATCTGATCGGTCGACATGGCTGCAAACTGTGCCGAAGACAGCGATGCGGCCTGGGTTCTGCTGAGAGCGGCGATGTTTCCGGTGCTGAGCTTGGTGACATCGAGGCCGGCCAGCGCCTTGGTGCTGATGGCCTTGACTTCGTCTGCCGTGAAGGTGGCAAGGTTGGCGGATGTCAAAGCATTCAGCTGTGTGGAAGACAGACCAGCAATTTGGGTCTTCGTCAGTGCCGCAGCATTGTCGGTGGTGAGGGCAGCCAGGGCGGCGGAGGAAAGGCCGGCGACGGCGTTCGCGGCGATGGCCTTGACCTCGTCTGTGGAGAACAGGGCCAGTTCATCGCTGCTCAACGTTGCGACCTGAGCGGAGCTGAGGCCTGAAACCTGCTCGGAGGTGAGTGCCTTGATCTGATCGGTCGACAGGGCTGCAAACTGCGCCGTCGAAAGCGCCGAAACCTGTGCCTTGCTGAGCGCGGCGACATTGCCGGTGCTGAGCTTGGTGACATCGAGACCAGCGAGGATCTTGGTGCTGATCGCCTTGACTTCGTCTGCCGAGAAGGTTGCAAGGCTGCCGGAGGTCAGCGCATTGAACTGCGTGGAAGACAAGGCGGAAATCTGTGTCTTTGTCAGCGCGGCTGCGTTGTCGGTGCTGAGAGCAGCGATAGCTGCCGTGGAAAGACCCGCGATGGCATTGGCGCTGATCGACTTGATCTCGTCTGTGGAGAAGAGAGCCAGTTCGTCGCTGCTGAGCGTCGCAACCTGAGCGGAGCTGAGGCCTGCGACCTGAGACGCGCTGAGCGCCTTGATCTGGTCGGTCGACATGGCGTCAAGCTGGCTGGCATAAAGTGCCGTGACCTGAGACGAAGAAAGGCTGCTGACTTGGGCGGAGCTCAGTTTTGCCATCTGGGTGAGTGTCAGGCCCTTGACAGCGGTTACCGAAATGGCGCGGAGGTCTTCGGAGCTGAAAAGAGCAAGGTTATCCGTGCTCAAAGAGGCGATCTGGGAGGAAGAGAGAGCCTTGATCTTGGTGCTATCAAGAGCGTTCACGTCTTCCGACGTCAGGCTGGCGATCGTGGACGTGGAAAGTTTGGAAATCTGCACCGCAGACAATGAGGAGAGGATCGAAGTCATGAACGTGTCCTTTACCGAATGGTGAATGGTCACGCCTATCTGCCGCCAGACACTGCCCATGATGACAGCGATCCGGCATCCGCAAATAAAGCGAAATTGTGGAGAACATGGCTCATGTGAACCTGCGCTGGAAACGCTTCATGCAATTCGAGCCGGAGATCGGACCCGGATTTTCCACGCTAGCTTGTGCGAATGCCGCTAATAATTTCTTGCCGCTTACGAAGCTCGCGACGTGCGTGTCATATCAGGCGAACATTTAAAGCCGAGTTAATATTTGAGGTGGCGCCATCTATTCTTGGGATATGCATATTTTAGATTCTAGTGAAGTATAAAATAGAGCGGACAAATGTCGGTTTGGCCATTTTCCACTGCCTGACGCCAGATGCGTTCGCTATCGTATAAGTAGCATGACTTCAGGAGGGCGGGGGTATCGGGTTCTGACTGCCGGTCTCGCTATAAATTGAAAGATGATGCTTTATAGGCGGCGATGAGCTTATGTAACGCTTGCCAGTTGCGGTTGAAAATTCGTTTTTTTCTTCATTCTCTGCGCTGTATATCTGGATTTTTAAAATCGGAAGCTGTTTTCGGGCCATGACAATGCTTTAGCCCGGCAGATGCGAACAATGGGCTGATTCAGCCATGCTCTGATGACGTCATTCTGCAAACGGGCGTAGAAAGAGCCTTCCGGCTATTGGAGCCGGATCGCTTTTGTAACCGTCGCTCTTCCGCGCTTCGTCATGGTGTAATGTGCCGGCTTTAGTCCAGCGTCACCATATGGGACGCCAGCTGTTCCTCGAAGAATTTCGAGAAGGTGGCGATGCGGGGCGGCAGGGTCTGATAGGGCGGATAATAGAGCGTCAGCCAGAGTTCCGGTGGGGCCCAGCCCGGCAGAACATGGACAAGTCGGCCACTGCGGATATGTTCGGCTATATTGAATCCGGGCAGCATGGCTACGCCTGCGCCATCGGCTGCCATATCGGCCAGAACCTCGCCACTATTGGCACTGAAGGCGCGACCGGCAGTTATGGTGATGCTCGATCCGCCATCCGAGAGGATCCAGTTTTCCCGCCGGCTTTCACCGCTATAGGCAAGGCAATCGTCAGGGGTAAGGTCGCTTGGATGTTTCATCTGCGTGAACCGGCTGCCCGGTGCCGCCACCAGGATTCTCGGCACGGCCCTGATCTTGCGCCAGATGGTGAATTTGTCTGACGGGGCCGCCGAAATGCGGATCGCCAGATCGTAGTCGTCATCGACAATATTGACCATGCCGTCCGACAGGGAAATCTCGAAGCACATTTTCGGATACAATTCCCGGAAACCCGACAGGATCGGCGGCAGTACCGTCTTGCCGAGCCATGTCGGCGCGCTGATCCTGAGCCGCCCCTCATCGGCCTTGTGGGCGTTGCGGACATCGCGCCGGGCATTCTCCAGCGCCTCGACTGCGGGCTGTATCTGCGCGGCGAAGACGGCGCCATCAGTGGTCAGGGATACCTGCCGTGTGGTGCGGACGAATAATTGCACACCGAGGTCACATTCGAGCGCGGCAATGGCGCGCGTGACGCCGGCGGCCGTCATGCCGAGTTCGCGGGCGACCTGCGCGAAATTACGCTTCTCGGCCGCCATCAGGAAGATTTTGAGAGCTTTGTGATCGTTCATCGCATTATTTCAAAAATCGCAATTCATTCGAGAGGAATATTGCAATTCCACGATGTGATCAAGCGGGATACATCTTTGTCCATCGAAACAAACATAGCGACCACGAAAGGCGCCGATGATGATCAAGGATATCAAGGGCCTGCACCACGTTACCTCGATGGCGTCGGATGCGCGGCAGAACAACAGCTTTTTCACCGATACGCTCGGCCTGCGCCGGGTGAAGAAGACCGTCAACTTCGACGAACCCAGTGTTTATCATCTGTATTATGGTGACGAAACGGGAACGCCCGGCACGGTCATGACCTATTTTCCTTTCGACCACATGATGGCGGGCCGCCCCGGTGTGGGCGAGGTGGGCGAGACCCAGTTCTCCATTCCGAAGGGTGCCATGGGTTTCTGGAAAGACCGGCTGATTGCAAAGGGTGTCGCCGGCGTTCAGGCCGATACGGTCTTCGGTGCCAATCGCCTGCGCTTCGTCGGCCCCGATGGCGATGGGCTGGCGCTGATCGAGACGGCAGATGACGCACGCGCCGCCTGGCAGGCCGAGGGCATTTCCGAAGAGAACGCCATCCGCGGTTTCTCCGGTGCACGCTTCAATCTCAATGACACGGCTGCGACTGAAGAACTTCTTCGCTTCATGGGATATGAGCGGGCCGATGCCGAGGGTCATGTGACGCGTTACATCATTCCCGGCGGCAATGGGGCCGATACGATCGATCTTGCGACCCTGCCGAATACGCCCTTTGCCCGCCAGGGAGCAGGTTCGGTCCACCATATCGCCTTTGCGGTCGAAAACCGCGAAAAGCAGCTGGAAGTGCGCAAGGCCCTGATGGATACTGGCTATCAGGTCACCCCCGTCATCGATCGCGATTATTTCTGGGCGATCTATTTCCGGACCCCGGGCGGGATCCTGTTCGAGATCGCAACCAACGAACCCGGTTTCGACCGCGACGAGGATACGGCTCATCTTGGCGAAGCGCTGAAGCTGCCCAGCCGCTACGAGCCTTTCCGCAACCAGATCGAAGCGAACCTGGTGTCGCTCGCCGCATAGGCGGATCGCTGATCCGTATCGACTGACCATACCATTCCGCCTTCTTAAGACGGCTGCCCCTGACGGGCAGCCGGCCGGCGAAGCCTTGTCAATTTCACCGCCGTAGACCGGCAATCACCACCTGAACGGAGAACCACCATGTCGAAGCTTGAAGTCCTTACCCCCGCCAACAGCCAGTTGATCTTCATCGACCAGCAGCCACAGATGGCTTTCGGTGTACAGTCGATCGACCGCCAGACCCTGAAGAACAATGTCGTCGGCCTCGCCAAGGCGGCAAAGATCTTCAACATCCCGACGACCATCACCACGGTCGAAACGGAAAGCTTCTCCGGCAATACCTTCCCGGAACTGCTCGCGGTCTTCCCGGAAAACGATATTCTCGAACGGACCTCGATGAATTCCTGGGATGACCAGAATGTCCGCGACGCTCTGGCGAAAAATGCCGCTAACGGTCGCAAGAAGATCGTCGTCTCCGGTCTCTGGACTGAAGTGTGCAACACCACCTTCGCACTCTCGGCGTTGCATGATGTCGCTGATTACGAGATCTACATGGTGGCCGATGCGTCTGGCGGCACCTCTCTCGATGCGCATAAATATGCCATGGATCGCATGGTGCAGGCGGGCATCATTCCCGTCACCTGGCAGCAGGTGCTGCTGGAATGGCAGCGCGACTGGGCCCGCAAGGAAACCTATGACGCAGTCACCTCGCTGGTGAAGGAACATTCCGGCGCCTACGGCATGGGCATCGATTATGCCGTCACCCATGTCCATGGCGGTACAGAGCGCGTCAAACACGGCAAGCGTATTGGCCCGAACCCCGCGAAATAAGCTTTCAACCATGCCACGCCGGCGGGATTAATATCCCGGCCGGCGCGGCTTTATCCATCCAAAGGAGGTTTCCATGAAAGTCTATCTTCTGTCCCTTGGCGCCGGCCTGCTGGTCGGCATCGTCTACAGCCTGCTTAACGTGCGTTCGCCTGCGCCGCCCGTCATTGCGCTTGTCGGTCTGCTGGGCATATTGGTCGGAGAACAGATCATCCCCCTCGCAAGGACGATCATCGACAGGGAACCGGCCGCCGTTTCGTGGTTCAACCAGATCAAGCCGCACATGTTCGGCCACATGCCCAAGGGTGGTGCTGAAACCACTGATCTCGCGCAGACACAGCAGCCGACCAACCGGGAGAAAAGCTGATGCCGACGCGACGCACTTTCCTCGGCGCGGCATCCAGCCTCGCCTTTCCGAATCTGTTTTCACCGGCTAAGGCCGCTGATCCCATCAAGAGCGGAGCTTCGTCCATGCATCCAGATACCATCCTTCATAATGGCCGCGTCACGACACTTGATCGCGGCAATCCGAATGCAACGGCAGTCGCCATCAAGGATGGTCTGTTTCTTGAGGTGGGAAGCGATGCCGAGGTCATGGCCCTTGCCGGGCCGGAAACGAAGATCATCGACCTCAAGGGCAAGCGCGTGCTGCCCGGCCTGATCGACAACCACACCCACGTCATTCGTGGCGGCCTGAACTTCAACATGGAACTACGCTGGGACGGCGTTCGCTCGCTTGCCGATGCCATGGACATGCTGAAGCGCCAGGTGGCAATCACGCCGGCCCCGCAATGGGTGCGCGTTGTCGGTGGTTTCACCGAGCATCAATTCGTTGAAAAGCGTCTGCCGACCATCGAGGAAATCAATGCGGTGGCGCCGGATACGCCGGTCTTCCTTCTGCATCTTTATGACCGGGCGCTGCTGAACGGTGCAGCCCTGCGCGCCGTTGGCTATACCAAGGATACGCCGAACCCGCCCGGCGGCGAGATCACCCGCGATGCCAACGGCAATCCCACCGGCCTGCTGCTCGCCAAGCCGAATGCGGGCATTCTCTATTCGACGCTCGCCAAGGGACCGAAACTGCCGCTCGACTATCAGGTCAATTCCACCCGCCACTTCATGCGCGAGCTGAACCGGCTGGGTGTGACCGGCGTGATCGACGCCGGTGGCGGTTTCCAGAATTATCCTGACGATTACGAGGTGATCCAGAAACTGTCGGATGAGAACCAGATGACGGTTCGGTTGGCCTACAACCTCTTCACGCAGAAGCCGAAGCAGGAGAAAGAGGATTTCCTCAACTGGACGTCATCGGTCAAATACAAGCAGGGCAACGATTATTTCCGGCACAATGGTGCGGGTGAAATGCTTGTTTTTTCCGCTGCCGATTTCGAGGACTTCCGTCAGCCGCGGCCGGATATGCCACCGGAGATGGAAGGCGAACTCGAAGATGTCGTCCGGATTCTGGCGGAAAACCGCTGGCCCTGGCGTCTGCACGCCACCTATGACGAGACCATCTCCCGGGCACTGGATGTTTTCGAAAAGGTCAACCGGGATATCCCGCTCGAAGGCTTGAACTGGTTCTTCGACCATGCCGAAACCATCTCCGATCGCTCGATCGACCGCATCGCCGCCCTTGGCGGCGGCATCGCCACCCAGCACCGCATGGCCTATCAGGGCGAATATTTCGTCGAACGTTATGGCCAGGGCGTCGCAGAGGCGACGCCACCAATCGCGCGGATGCTGGAAAAGGGCGTGAACGTTTCGGCGGGCACGGATGCAACGCGCGTTGCCTCCTATAATCCGTGGGTGTCGCTGTTCTGGATGGTGACCGGCAAGACCGTTGGCGGCATGCAGCTTTATCCGCGCGCCAATTGCCTCGACCGTGAAACGGCGCTGCGCATGTGGACCGAAAAAGTCACCTGGTTCTCGAACGAAGAAGGCAAGAAGGGCCGCATCGAAAAAGGGCAGTTCGCCGATCTCGTCGTGCCGGACAAGGATTATTTCTCCTGCGCGGAAGATGAAATCTCCTTCCTCACCTCGGAACTGACCATAGTGGGTGGCAAGATCGTTTACGGTGCAGGCGACTTCAGGGTGCTCGACGAGAGCAATATTCCGCCTGCCATGCCCGACTGGTCGCCGGTCCGCACCTTCGGCGGTTATGCCGCCTGGGGCGAGCCGCAGGGTGCCGGAAAGAACTCGCTGAGACGCGCCGCCATCAGCTCCTGCGGTTGCGCCAGTGATTGTGGTGTTCATGGTCACGACCATGCCGGTGCCTGGACATCGAAACTGCCGATTGCCGATCTGAAGGGCTTCTTCGGCGCATTGGGCTGCTCCTGCTGGGCGGTCTGAGCCTGGTCGACAAGGAAATCCAACGGGCGACGCATGTCGTCGCCCGTTGCCTGGAAAAGAATGTTGCAGATTATGCAATTATATCGAAACTATTGATGCAATTGTTGGCGTCAATCCTTTGCGCCAATATCGCTCCATCAGATGAACGCAGCGCCGGACACATCGACGGCCAGATCGCAGGAGCCTTAAAATGACCGACCCATCTTCGACCCTTCGCCTTCGCGGGCTTCTTGCTCAAATCGTCGCCGCGCCCGTTACACGCACCGTGGCTCTTCTGGCGCTTTGTTCGGCCTATATTGAGGGGCCGCTCACCAAGATTTTCGATTTCCCCGGCGCGATTGCCGAGATGAACCATTTTGGCCTGCGGCCAGCGGCGGCATTTGCCGTCTTTGTCATTATTTTTGAACTCACCGCCTCCGCCATGGTGGTATCGGGTGTCCTGCGCTGGGCGGGTGCTCTGGCGCTTTCGGGCTTCACGCTTCTTGCGACCTTCATCGCCCTCCGGTTCTGGGAAATGGCGCCCGGCATGGACCGCATGATGGCCACCAACGCCTTCTTCGAACATCTCGGCCTGGCCGGCGCCTTTGTTATCGTCGCTGCAATCGATCTCACGAAAGGAACAGGCAAATGAGTGCCGCAAAATCCTCCGCGAGCAGCTTTGCTCCTCTTGCGCAACCGGTTTTCGCCGTCCTCTGGGCCGCGACGGTGCTCGGTAATACCGGCAGCTTCATGCGTGATGTCGCCAGTTCATGGTTGATGACCGATCTTTCGGCATCACCGGCGGCGGTCGCCTTGGTCCAGGCGGCCGGAACCTTGCCGATTTTTCTTCTGGCGATCCCGGCCGGCGTGCTGACCGATATTCTCGATCGCCGCAAATTCCTGATTGCGGTCCAGCTGCTGTTGGCCTCGGTCAGCGTCACCCTCATGGTTCTCGCCCATACCGGCATGTTGTCCGTTAGCGCCCTGATCGGCCTCACTTTCCTCGGCGGCATCGGTGCGGCACTGATGGGGCCGACCTGGCAGGCGATCGTTCCGGAGCTGGTAAAACGCGAGGATGTCAAAAGCGCCGTGGCGCTGAACTCGCTCGGCATCAACATCGCCCGTTCCATCGGCCCCGCTGTCGGCGGCATCCTGCTTGCGGCCTTCGGTGCGGCCTTCACCTACGGTGCCGATGTCGCCAGCTATTTCGTTGTCATCGCCGCTCTTCTGTGGTGGCCGCGAGCCAAGAACGCCAATGATGCGCTGCAGGAGAACTTTTTTGGCGCATTCCGGGCAGGTCTTCGTTACACCCGCGCCAGCCGGCCGCTGCATGTCGTCCTGCTGCGGGCTGCGATCTTCTTTGCTTTCGCCAGTGCCGTCTGGGCGCTGTTGCCTCTGGTCGCCCGGCAATTGCTAGGTGGTGATGCGAGTTTCTACGGTATCCTGCTCGGCGCCGTCGGGGCCGGTGCGATCGGCGGTGCGCTGGTCATGCCGAAACTGCGCGCCCGTTTCGATGCCGATGGCCTGCTTCTGGGTGCCGCCATCATCACCGCGCTCGTCATGGCCGGGCTGTCATTCGCACCGCCGAAATGGCTTGCCATCATCATCCTGTTGTTCCTCGGCGGCGCCTGGATCACGGCACTGACAACGCTCAATGGCGCAGCCCAGGCAATCCTGCCGAACTGGGTCCGGGGTCGTGGTCTGGCGGTCTATCTCACTGTCTTCAATGGGGCGATGACGGCGGGCAGCATTGGTTGGGGTGCCGTGGGTGAAGCCGCCGGTGTGCCGGGCACGCTGCTGATCGGTGCAGCCGGTCTCTTCATTGCCGGCCTCGTCATGCATCGGCTGAAACTGCCTGCGGGTGATGCGGATATGGTGCCGTCCAACCATTGGCCCGAGCCACTCGTCGCCGAGCCTGTAGCCCATGATCGCGGCCCGGTTCTGATCCTGATCGAATATACTGTCGAGAAGCATCACCGTTCGGCCTTCCTGCATGCCTTGGACGAACTCTCCCAGGAACGCCGCCGCGATGGAGCCTATGGCTGGGGCGTCACCGAAGACTCCGCCGATCCGCAGAAGATCGTGGAATGGTTCATGGTGGAATCCTGGGCTGAGCATCTGCGCCAGCACAAGCGGGTTTCCCATGTCGATGCGGATTTGCAGGGCAAGGTGCTTGCTTACCATTCCGGGCTGGAAAAGCCTGTCGTGCGCCACTTCCTCACGATCAATCGTCCAGGAAAAGCATAAAACAGAAAGGGGCCGAAAGGCCCCTTTTTCGTTCTCGTTTTTTTAAGCCCGCCGGTTATTGCGCGATCCGCTCCATCACCCGGCTCAATGCCTCTTTCAGCGCATTGGAACCGCCATTTCTGTCGAAGTCCTGCATGACCTGCTCGTTGAGGCCGCCCTTGGTGGCGAATTCGCGGCTCATCTCGGTGAAATCAGCCTTTCCGCCTGACAGCACGGCCACGTCGGAGAGACCAGCAAAGAGGGGCGTGACATAGGCCCGCGCCTTTTCTTCCGGCAGGCCGTTCTCCGCCAGCCACTCCGTCGTCGTTTGCATGAGACCAAAATAGGTGGCCATCAGCGCGCTGGCGGCGGCCAGAAGGTCGTATTCCGCTTTCGTTGTGCATTCCACCGCATTACCGAGCACGTTGAAGATCGCGGCGGTATCCGCATCAGCGGGATAAATGGCGGTAACGCCCTTGCGCCGGGCGACGAAGGGCAGCGGGATCGCTTGGGTGAGCCGCACATCCGCGCCGATCCAGTCCAGAAGCGCGTCTCGGCTGGTTGCAGCCACGACGCTGATGACCTTCTGCCCGTCCCGGAACCGCAGAGGCCGGATGACCTCTTCGGCGATCTGCGGGCGGATTGCCAGCATGACGGTATCGCAGCCATCGACGATCATCTGATTGTCACCGGAGATGATCACCTGCGGAAAATCGGCGGCAAGTCTGGCCGAGATATCCACACTGCGCTGGGACACCATGACATGCGGTAAGGCGGCGGGCTTGGCAAGCAGGCCGCGCACCATCGCATCGGTGATGGCACCCGTTTCGATGAAACCGATTTTCTGGGGAAGGGACATGAATACTCCACTGCGGCGAATGGGCCGACAGAGGCATCGGCCGTGTCATTTTTGTCCAATGCTAAATTTTCCGCCGGGAATTGTCGACAAGAAGAGGGCGTTAATTTGCAATTGAAACGAAGCCCGCCACACTCGATGATGTGGGACTGCTATTGAATTTGACATGGGGTCGCCACTTCCGGTTCCGGCTGACCTATTTTTTGGCGGGAGAGCCATCGATGAAAAAGGCAATCATATTCGACTGCGAGTTCCTCTGCCTGGAGGGGTCGCAACGCAGATTCTGGTGTGCGGCCCATGATCCCGATCCCGTCATCGCGCAGATCGGTGCCGTCAAGCTCGGGCTGGAGGGTGGATTTCCGCTTCTGGAGACCTATAAGGTCCTTGTCTCTCCGGTCGACCGTCATGGCAGGCGATATGCGATCGATCCGTTCTTCACCAGGCTGACGGGTATCACCGAGGAGATCATCAAGGCGGAAGGCGTTCCTCTGCAGGATGCCCTCTCAAGCTTCGACAGCTTCTCCGAAGGTGCCCAATGCTGGTCATGGGGCAAGGACGAGTTGAACATGATGGCGATCAGCACTTATGTCGCGGGTATCCAGCCGCCCATGCCTGCCCGTCGCTTCGACAATGCCGTCAGGCTCCTGCTTGCGGCGGGGATGCCGGTCGAGGATCTGGCGAAAACGCCCAGCAACAATCTTGCCGACTATTACGGCGTAGAGCATCCGCCTTTGCAGGGCCACGATGCGCTTGATGATGCACTTTCAGTTTCTTATGCCCTGCAACATCTCCTGCGGAGCGGAAAGTTGAAGCCGGACGAATTCGCGCTCGTCGCTTAGCCGATATCAGGCGGAATTACCCCCGGCCGGTGCTCGCGAAAGGCGGCGGCAAGTGTACGCAACGCTTCGCGGGATCTGCTGTCGGTCAGGGTCGAAAACATGATGATTTCGCTGGAGGGCAGAGGCGGCAGGCCAAAGCGCTGGCTGACCTCGACCGTACCGGGCGGCGCAAGACGGCAGGAAAAGACGGAAATCGCAAGCCCGGCCGAGACGGCTGCGGTCACCATCGACGATGTGCCACCGAGAAACACCTCCGTCCAGGCCATCGCCGCCGCGTCCAGGGCATGGGTGGCGATGTTGCGTACGCCACAGGCGGGTGAAAGTGCCGCCAGCCTGAGCGGTTCGCCCTGACGATGTTCGAATTGCGGGGTTGCGTACCAGCCAAAATGTTCCGGTCCGAGCACCTCACCATCGCGCCGGTCGTCCTCGCGCCGGATGATGGCCGCATCGATTTCACCACGGTCAAAAGCATCGAGCAGGGAGCGGGAATGGTCCATCCGCACCTCAATCGTAAGGCCGGGGTCGTGGTCGTTGAGCCGCGCGAGAAGCGTCGGCACCTCTGGCCCCGCCACATGTGCGGCAATGCCGAGGCCGAAACGGCGGCGCGGCGAGGAAAGGCCTGCCAGTGCCCGGTCATGCGCCGCGAGAAATTCGCGTGCGGGTGCAAGAAACACCGCCCCTTGGGCGGACAGGCGCACCGAACGTGGTGTTCTTTCGAGCAGCCGCTGGCCAAGCCTGTCTTCCAGCCGTTTGAGCTTGACGCTGATGGCGCCCTGTGTGGTGCCCAGCGTTTCCGCGGCGCGGGTGAAGCTCTGCAGATCGGCGATGGTGACGAAGGCCTCGACGGCTTCCACATCCAGCGTGCTCATCTCGGTCATTCCAATTTGTTGTCTCTGAAATAGTCAATCATCCAATTCCGTTATGGTCAAGTCTTGACTAGTTTGCCTTCGGTTTATTGAGCGGATGTCGCCCGTGCGCCTCCACCCACGAAAGGCTGAAGAATGACCCTTGCTGTTACCGAACAAGCGGGCAGCAGAAGCGCCATGGCGCTCGCTGCCGTTTGTCTCTCCGCCCTGATGTTCGGACTGGAAATTTCCAGTGTTCCGGCAATCCTGCCCACACTTGAGGAGGTGTTGCAGGCGGATTTCCGCCAGCTTCAGTGGATCATGAACGCCTATACGATCGGCGTGACCATGGTGTTGATGGCGACGGGGGCGCTGGCCGACCGCTTCGGCCGCAAACGCGTCTTTATTGCCAGTATTGCTGCTTTTGCTCTTTCTTCCCTCGCCTGCGGAATGACGCAGAATGTTTCCGTGCTGATCGGTGCCCGTTTCCTTCAGGGCTTGAGCGGCGGGGCGATGCTGGTGTGCCAGATCGCCATCCTGTCGCACCAGTTCCGCACGGCCCGGGAGCGTGGCATGGCGTTCGGCTGGTGGGGCATCGTCTCCGGCGTGGGGCTGGGTTTCGGCCCGATCATCGGCGGTGCCATCGTCGCGCTGTGGAGCTGGGAATGGGTGTTCCTCGTTCATGTGGTGCTCGGCATCGTGACGTGGCTACTCGCCACGGGCGGCGTGGGAGAATCGCGTGATCCGGAGGCGGCACGTCTTGATCTTGCCGGCATGGCAACGCTTTCGGCCGCCGTCTTTTGCCTTGCCTTTTTCATCACGCAGGGACCCGAGCTCGGTTTCGCGAGCCCGATGGCGCTTCTTATCCTCGGGGTATCGGTTGCGAGCTTCATTGCCTTCTTCATCGCTGAAAAGCTAACGCCGAGACCGATGTTCGATTTCTCCGTGTTCCGCATCCGGCCTTTTTCCGGGGCGATCATCGGTTCGGCGGCGATGAATATCAGCTTCTGGCCGTTCATGATCTATCTGCCGATCTGGTTTCAGGCCGGCCTCGGTTATGACAGCGTCACCGCCGGCCTCGGCCTTCTTGCCTATACGCTGCCGGCGCTGGTAGTGCCGCCGCTCGCGGAGCGCCTGTCGTTGCGTTATCAGCCGCGCCTCGTCATTCCGGTCGGATTGTTCACCATCGGCCTGGGTTTCATGCTGATGAAGATCGGAAGCGGCATCGAAAATGCCAGCTGGCTCACCATGCTGCCCGGCTGCATCCTTGCCGGCATCGGGCTTGGCTTGACCAATACGCCGGTCACCAACACCACCACGGGCGCGGTTCCCCCCGCCCGCTCCGGCATGGCGTCCGGCATCGACATGAGCGCCCGCATGGTCTCGCTTGCCATCAACATCCCCATCATGGGCTTCATTCTGGTGGAGGGCGTCCGGGCTTCGCTGCAGGCAAATCTGCCTGACGGCACGGATATGAATGCCTTGCAATCGCTTGCGAAAAAGATTGCGGCGGGAACCGCCCGAGCATCGGCGCGGGGCGTTTCGGAAACGCTCGTTCATCAGGCGCTTGCAGATGGTTTTGGTCTGGTCATGCTTTATGCGGGCGTCGGTGTCTGGCTGCTTGCCTGGCTCAGTTTCGTGGTCTTTGGCCCGGCGCGAAAATCGGCGCGGGATTAAAATCGGAACCCGCAAAAGGGAAGGGGCGAGTTGCCTCGCCGAGCAATGACATTTCCGAGGTCAACACGCCAAATATAGCAAGGGCAGCGAAAGACCGCTGCCCTTGCTGGTTTCTTCGAGACACAATTGTCGCGGTCCTATTTCACCTGCGCAACAACCAGCTTACCGTCTGCACGTTCGGCGACGAACTCGATATTTGCGCCTTCCTTGAGCTTGGCGAGCAGGGCATCGTCCTTGATGCGGAACACCATCGTCATGGCCGGCATGTCGAGGTTCTTCAGCGCTTCATGGATGATGGTAACCTTCTTGGCCTCAGCATCCACCTTCTTCACCGTACCCTTGGTGAATTCCTGGGCGAAGGCGCTGAAGGGAGCGGTGAGCAGGAGTGCTGCGGCGAGGGTGATGTTAACGATGGTTTTCATGGTCGTGATCCTTGTTGAATGGGTTACTTTGCCGAAACTTTGAGATCGCCGCGCATGCCGGCTTCGTAATGCCCGGGTTTCAGGCAGGCGAATTCGAACATGCCGTCATTGGTGAATTTCCAGATGATTTCGCCGCTTTCGCCCGGCGCGAGGCTGATGGCGTTCGGATTGTCATGTTCCATCTCCGGAGCCTTCGCCATGGCGGCTTTGTGCTCCAGATTGGCCTTCTGTTCGTCGAGGATGAATTCATGGTCCAGCTCGCCGATGTTCTTCACGGCAAAACGCACGGTTTTGCCCTTCTTGAATTCGAACTTGCCGGGGGTGAAGATCATCTTGCCATCGGGCGTTTCTTTCATCGTCACCTGAATGGTCTGGGTCACCTTGGCCTTGTCGCCGGGTTGGCCGATCGCCATTGCTTCATGGCCGCCGCCGTGGGTGCCTGATGCGAAGGCTGGCGTGGCGAGGGCAGCGATAAGCAGTGCAAGTTTCAGTCTGATCATGTCATTGTTCCTTGGTTCTAATGGAGTTGGGGTTCTGGTGTCGTTGGGTCGTATTCAGCCGTGTTTCATCGGTTGCGGCGTGATCTGCGTTTTGGGGTCGGTGTTTTTCTGCGTATCCGGCAGCTCGCCGGTCCATTCCCACGCCTGGGTGCCGGGTGGGTTTTCGTACCAGCCGGGATCGGTGTAATCTCCCGCGGAGATGCCTTCGCGAACCTTCACCACGGAGAACATGCCGCCCATTTCGATTGGGCCGTGTGGCCCCCAGCCCGTCATCATGGGGACGGTGTTTTCAGGGATTTCCATTTCCATCGCGCCCATGTCGGCCATGCCGGCGGTGCCCATCGGCATATATTCCGGCCGGACCTTGCGGATCTTTTCGGTGACGGTTTTTTTGTCGACGCCGATGAAGGTGGGGACATCATGTCCCATGGCATTCATGGTATGGTGCGACTTGTGGCAATGGATCGCCCAGTCGCCGACATATTTGGCGTCGAATTCATAGGCTCGCATGGCACCGACGGGGATATCGATGCTGACCTCCGGCCAGCGCGCTTCCGGCCGCACCCAGCCGCCATCCGTGCAGGTCACTTCGAAATCGTAACCGTGCATATGGATCGGGTGGTTGGTCATGGTCAGATTGCCAACCCGCACGCGCACCCGGTCATCCTTGGAAACCACCAGCGGATCGATGCCTGGAAACACCCGGCTGTTCCATGCCCACAGATTAAAATCCGTCATCGTCATGATTTTGGGGACGGAGGCACCGGGATTGATATCGAAGGCGTTGAGCAGGAACACGAAATCGCGGTCCACGGGCATGAAGGCCGGGTCCTTCGGATGGATGACGAAAAAGCCCATCATGCCCATCGCCATCTGCACCATCTCGTCCGAATGCGGATGGTACATGAAGGTGCCTGATTTCACGAGGTCGAACTCGTAAACGAAGGTCTTGCCGACGGGGATATGCGGCTGCGACAGACCGCCCACGCCGTCCATGCCTGAAGGCAGGATCATGCCGTGCCAGTGGATGGTCGTATGTTCCGGCAGCTTGTTGGTCACGAAAATACGCACCCGGTCGCCTTCGACGGCCTCGATGGTCGGGCCGGGAGACTGGCCGTTATAACCCCAGAGACGAGCGGTCATGCCCTCGGCCATTTCGCGCTCCACCGGCTCGGCGACAAGGTGGAATTCCTTAACGCCGTTGTTCATCTGGAAGGGCAGGGTCCAGCCGTTGAGGGTGACGACGGGATTGTAATCGGGGCCGGTGGTGGGCTTCACCGGCGCCTGCGTCGCCGCCGTTTCCATCACCGCCGCTTCGGGCAGGCTGCTGTTGGAGGTTTTCGCCCAGGCCGCCGAGGAGACCATCGCGGCGCTGACGCCCAGAAGTTGTCTTCTATTGAACATGGTCTTTTCCTTTCTCAATGTCCGCCACCGCCGCCACCGGAAGCGGCGGCAACCTCGGTCTCTCCGCCAGCCGCGCCTGCGCCACCGCCATAAATGGCGGGGGCGAGGCCGGCTTCGGCGAGCCAGAAGTCGCGTTTGGCATCGATGGCGAGCAGGTTCGAATTAACCTTCTCGCGGCTGTCGGCCAGCAGCTCGAAAGTGTTGGTGAGCATGCCGTTATAGGTCAGCAGCGACTCTTCCTCGATCTTCGTGCGCAGCGGCACAACGCTGTTGCGGTAATGCCGGGCGATATCGTAGTTCGAGCGATAGGCCTGATAGGCGGAGCGAGCTTCCGAGCGGATATTGACCGCTTTTTCGGCCAGCAGATTGGCGGCGCGCATATAAGCGAGTTCGGATTCCCGCATGCGGGCCTGACCGGAATCGAAGATCGGAATGACGAATTCCAGTTCGGCGCGGCCGGTGGTCTGTTTTTCGATGCCGTCTTCATCCCTTTCGCGCTCGGTCTCGAAACCGGAACGGAGGCCGAGATCGGTGACGTATCGGGTCGCTTCGGTGAGCTTGAATGACCGTGCCGTCGCCTCCAGATCGAGCTTGGCCATCTGCAGATCGACGCGGCGTTGCAGGGCTTCGGCCTCGATCATGTCGCGTTGGGCCAGTGCCTTGGGAAGCGGCGGCAGGCGATTGGGGATGCTGTATTCTATATCCGCTCCCCAAAGTCCCATCAGCCGGGTCAGTTCCTCCTTGGCAAGACGGGCTTCCAGACGCGCCTTGGCGATTTGTCCGGTCAACTCGGCATAAAAGACCTGCTCACGGGCCTGGCCTTCCTTGTTCAGCGCACCTGACTCGCCAAGCTTCCTGGCGAGTTCCGAGGCTGCATCCGCCGCGGTCTGTGCCTGTGCCAGCTGGCCGACATTCTCGAAGGCGGCAACAGCATTGATCCATGCGCGACGGGTATCCGCAGCCAGTTGCAGGGTGTTGAGCGCAGCACCAAGCTGTGCCTTGCGGAAACCGGTATCGGCAATTTCGACATTCTTTTTGAGGGTGGCGAGCGCCAGAATATTGGTGGCAATGACACCTTCTATCGCCTTGTAGGCCCTGAGACCCGGCGTGCCGATCCCCGTCAGCCCTATGCCGACCGTTGGGTTGACCAGCATGGTCGATTGCCATGCGGTTGCGGCCGATTCACCGAGATCGGCATAGGCCGCCTGCAGGCCCTTGTTGTTCAGCAGCGCCACCTGCACCGCCGTCTCGGCATCAAGGGTCTTGCTGGCCGCCATCAGCGACTTGACACGGGCCTGTGTTGCCTGCGCTTCGGCCCGGTTCTGTACCCAGACTGTCTGCTTTCCGGTCGCCTCTGATGTCTTTGCCGAGACATTGCTGAAACCGGCATCGCGGGAGGCATATTGCGCGGCTGTGACACAGCCGCTGAGAAAAACCGGCACGGATAGAACGGCTGCGAGTTTTGCTCCGAGTTTGAATGCCTGTCGTGTCATGATGCGTCTCCTTTCGGAGCCTGCGCATCGTTCTGGTTACGCCAGGGTTTTGGATCGACCGGCATGCGGGCGGTATAACCCGAAACCGGGGTCTGGTAGCGGGGAGGGGCGACGCCAAGCGTCGGGTTTGCCGCGTCGTTATAGGATGCGGCGTCATTCATCATGGATGTGGCTGTGCAGCCTCCCAGAAGCAGGGGTGCCGCGACCACAATATGGATCGGGTTCATGGGTGTTTTCCAAACAGGAGATGCAGCGGCGCGGCGGCGCTAAAGCCGCTCACGCACGGTCATTGCCCAAAGGCGGGCTTTGCCTGTTCAGATATTAGGCGGACGGTGCAGCAGCGGGCTCTGGCCCGGTGCCTTGCTGTCGTCGGGGAAGGAACGGATGCTGCTGACAACGGGCATACCAGCGGTGTCGTGGCCGATCAGAACCGCCATGCCGAGACAGAAATCGCCGCAACATTGCGGCTTCGCGGGCTTTTTGGCGCCGCTGTCATTGTCGGCCATGTCGTGGTTATGGTGATTGTCTGATGTCATGGCGGAACCGCCATGATCCATCATCTTGCCGTGATCCATCATGGCGGATTGATCGTGCTGCATTCCCCCGGCGTCGGAACCATGCATTGCGGCGTTGACGGTGGAAACGCTGTAGCCGGCCAGTGATAGGATCATCACCAGTCTAAACAACAGGGCCAGCAATTTCGATGCTCGCAACGTTTCACGCATGATCTTTAGAAAAACCGCTGTCCCGTGATTTGTCAATGGATATACTTCATAACCATTGATGAAAATCTTGTTGTGAGGCCGAATATCGCTTCTGTCTCATACGAAATCGATGAAGGCTTCATCGAGGATGAGCAGCTTGCGGGCCTGTGTGCGGGCATATTCCTCGTAAAAACTCTGCGAAATCCACAATGCGGAGCGGCCACGCCGTCCGGTCCAGCCAATGCCGCCGATCAGTTCGGCTGCCGCAAGCTTGCGACCGACATGGATACGGGACAGGGAGAGGGATGTGGCCAGTTGGGTCACGGTTTCCACGTCGGTCAGACGTCTGCCCTGTTCGGGCGGCCTCTCCCAGTCGATGCCGGCGATAAGGCGGTCCATCAGCAGTCCGCCCGCATCGAACCAGTTGAAGATGATGGAAAGCGGGCCGGGGCAGCGTACTTCCGGATGGGATAGAAACGCCTGTGATACGCGGGGGTGGATATGTGGAAGCATGGCCTGCGACCGCTTGATGAAACGTGATGCCCTGAAGCCCTCATCGAGCAGGTCCAGCGCCTGAAAATGCACGTCGTACCATTGGGCGAGCATGGCGAGGGCCGGCGGTGAAGGAACGACGCCTGCGGTTTGCTCTTCGGTGGCATCTGCCGGCTGTGTCAGCCCGCGTTTCAGCGCCTCTTTGAAGAAGGCATAAGCCACACCATGACTGGCGAGCCCATGCCGGAGCGCCAGATGGCCGAAATCTTCACGTGTCAGGGCGGCCTCTCCCTCTCTGGTTTCACAGGCGCCGCATTTCTGAAAATAGAGCGCCAGAAGCGCGTGGCAAAGAAGCCGGTTCTGGCGCGTCGCAAAAAGCGCGGTCATTGCGGGCGAGCCTTCGTAGAGGGTGATGAAACTTCCCGCCAGCAGGCGCAATGCGGCTGCGAATGGTTCCTTCTGCAGCATCGCCTCTATCTCGCAGGGTGCTGGCCCACGGCGATCGGCTGTCGCGACCGGCAACTGGGAAATCGCAAAGTCGAAAAAATTGGTCATGGGCTGCGCTCCGGAATGGGATGGTCTACGGGCCTTACAGGAGCTGAAATGGCGCGTCTTCTCATTGCGCGCAGAGGTAAAATTTTAAGCCGGCGATATATTCCAGAGGCGGGCTTCACGCGGTGTCATGCCGTAGGTGCTGGCGAAGACCCGGTAAAAGGTGGCGAGGCTGTCGAAGCCGCAACCATAGGCGATCTGCGTGACCGGCAAGGCGGGAAATTCCAGCAGCAATCGCTTCGCCTCCTCGACCCGCATTGAAGAAAGTGTGCGGGAAAAAGACAGTTCCGCGCCTTCGAAGACGACATGCAATTGCCGCAGCGAAATGCCGAGTTCCCTCGCCACCGCAGCTGGCGAAAGCTCCTGCCGCGCCTTTTTCCGCATCATGATTTCCTGGGCCGCATAACAAAGCCCTGTCCTGAGTGCTGCGCGCACCTCCGGCATGGCGGGCGATAGCCGCCCCCGCACCGCCATGGCCAGCCGGGCGATATGCGCCACGTCGCGGGCGGGATCGATGAGCCTGCCATGATCGGCGTTCAACGCATCAAAAAGCGCCCGGAAGGGGCGGGAAACGGCGGTATTTTCCGCATAACGTGTGGCAAACAGGTCGTCGGCCGGCTGGCCGAGCATGACCTCGTAGTCCACGGGAATCTTCAGCATCTTGTAGTGAAAATCCGCCTCGTCGCCCGGTATCGCGTCGTAGGGCAGGTCGGAATAGTTGATGGTGATATCGCCGCCGCTAACGTTGTGAACCCGGTCCCGGCCGGCATGTAAAAGCCCCGAACCCCTCACCTGCAGGCCGATGCAGAGGCTGTCGCCGGCAATGCGGGCAATATCGGCTTCCGTGCGGTTCACCCGGTAAGAGGAGGCATGCATTTCGGTTACGACCGCGCCGGCCAGCGCCCGCGCCTGAAACGAACCCTTGAAGCTGTGGCGGAGATCCCGTGCCAGTTCGATGGTCACGCCGAACAGGCTTTTGCCGCGCACCTCCCGCCATTGGTCGAAGCGGTGCTCGGGCAGAAAATCATCGGTTGCGAAACGGATGATGGTGTTCGTGGCCTTGTCCTCCCCGACGATGCCGGCGGTCTATTTTTCCGTTGCGCGAAATCGAAGATGTACGAGCGGATAGGGTCGCCCCTGTCCGTCGAGGTCGGAGCGTCCCGTCGGCTCGAAACCCAGCCGGCGATAAAAGCCCAGCGCTTCGCCGTTCTGCTCGTTGACATCGGTGGTCAGCGCGGGATGAAGCGCGAGCGCGCTCTGCACCAGAGCCTTGCCGATGCCTTTGCCGTGGTGGTCCGGATCGATGAAAAGCGCCTCCATATGCCCTTCATGCAGAAACATGAAGCCGAGGGCATGGTTCGAATCATCGACGGCGAGCATCAGCGGCGCCTGCGGTAGGAAAGCCCTGACTTCTTCACCAATTGCGGCGCGATCTGCCGGAAGCAGGAAGCTATGGGTCGCATCGACAGCCCTGCTCCATATGTCGAGGATACGGGTCGCGTCGCGGCTGGTGGAGGCACGAAGTGTCATCATGCTCCAACCCTTAGCAATTGCGATCTTTTCGCGCCATGGGCCGGCGCGATCTTTTCGTGAGCATGTGCGTACTCAATGAATTTCTACGGAAAAACGTGGTGTGTCCGACCGCGCTTGATCCTGTCTGTCTTTGGTGACGGAAGACTCTCTCGAAAAAAGTGCTTGCAAAATGCCATCCGAAAAAAATAGATAAAAATAACTTCTATCTATTTATTTTGGGAAAGAGGTCGAGATATGGACCAGCTTGCGACGCAGATTGACGGAAAACCGGCCCTGATTCCGGCAATTGAAACGAACTCTTCCCTTGAGGAGGCGAAAATTATCTATAATTTACCATTTAACGATCTCCTGTTCCGTGCCCAACAGGTGCATCGCTGTCATTTCGATCCCAATGCCATCCAGATGAGCCGGCTTTTATCGATCAAGACAGGCGGCTGCCCTGAAGATTGCAGCTATTGCAGCCAGTCCGCCCGCAATCCCACCGGTCTGAAGGCCTCCAAGCTCATGGAAGTGGAGCGGGTGCTGGCCGAGGCGCGCAAGGCGAAGGAGGGCGGGGCGACGCGTTATTGCATGGGTGCGGCCTGGCGTAATCCAAAGGAGCGCGACATGGAGGCCGTGGTCGCCATGGTCGAGGGCGTAAAGGCGCTCGGCATGGAAACCTGCATGACGCTCGGCATGCTGACGCCCGAACAATCGGAACGGCTGGCCGATGCCGGGCTGGATTATTACAATCACAACGTCGACACATCAGAGCGGTTCTATTCCGAGATCATCACCACCCGCACCTTCGAGGACCGACTTGAGACGCTCGCCAATGTCCGCGATGCCGGCATCAAGGTCTGTGCCGGCGGCATTCTTGGCATGGGGGAAACGGTCGAAGACCGGATTTCGATGCTGGTGACGCTCGCCAACCTGCCGGTTCCGCCGGAAAGCGTGCCGATCAACATGCTGATCCCGATCCCGGGCTCGAAACTTGCCAATGCCGACCCCGTCGATCCGATCGATTTTGTCCGCACCATCGCGCTCGCCCGCATTCTGATGCCGCGTTCGCATGTGCGGCTTTCGGCCGGACGCACGGAGATGAGCGACGAGACGCAGGCGCTCTGTTTCCTGGCCGGTGCCAATTCCATCTTCATTGGCGAAACGTTGCTGACTGCGGATAATCCGGGTGAAGACCATGATACGGCGCTCTTCCGGCGGCTCGGGCTGAAACCGATGGAGTTGCAGCCTGTTGAGGTGGGAGGGTGCCGGTGACTGTTGCGGCGCTCTCTCCCTATGAGGCGAAGCTTGCCGGCCTTAGCCGCAAATCGCGCCTGCGTGCGCTTGCGCCCCGGGAGGGGATCGACTTCACCTCCAATGATTATCTCGGGCTTGCCGAGGCGCCGCGCCTGAAGGCGGCGATCGCTGACGCACTTGGCAAAGGCGTGCCGGTGGGTTCCGGCGGCTCACGGCTGTTGCGCGGCAACCACCCCGAGCACGAAGCGCTGGAAGCGGAAGCGGCGGCGTTTTTCGGGGCCGAAAAAGCGATATATTTCGACAGCGGTTTTGCCGCCAATGTCGCGCTTTTTTCCACCCTGCCGTTGCGGGACGATCTTGTGCTCCATGATGCCCTGATCCATGCCAGCGTGCATGGCGGCATTGCGGCGGGCAAGGCGAAGGCGTTGGCCGTGCCGCATAATGAGGTCGAGGTTTTCGAGCGGGAAATAATCCGCTGGCGGCAGGCGGGCGGTAGCGGTCGGCCCTGGATTGCGGTTGAGAGCCTTTATTCCATGGATGGCGATTGTGCGCCGCTTTCTGCCCTGGCCGATCTTGCCGAACGGCATGGCGGTCTTCTCGTCGTCGATGAAGCCCATGCCACCGGCGTCTTCGGCCCCGGTGGGCGTGGTCTTGCCGCGCAACTGGAAGGCCAGGGCAATGTGGTGGCGCTTCACACCTGCGGCAAGGCGCTTGGTGCCTCCGGCGCACTTTTGAGCCTGCCTGCGGTTCTTGCCAATTATCTCGTCAACCGCGCCCGCGGTTTCATCTATTCCACCGCACCTTCGCCGCTGATGGCGGCGGCGGTGCGGGAGGCCTTGCGCATCGTCGCGGACGAACCCTCACGGCGGTCGCGACTGGCCGAGTTGGTAAGCTTTGCCGGCGAAGAATTGCACCGCCGGCTGGGTGTGACACCCAGCGGTTCGCAGATCCTGCCGGTGATGATTGGCGACAATGCCCGCTCACTGAAGATTGCTGCACGTCTGCGGCAAGGCGGTTTCGATGTTCGGGCGATCCGCCCGCCAACGGTGCCGGAAGGTACGGCGCGGCTGCGCATCGCCATCACGCTCAATGTGGATGAAAGCCAGATTGCCGCCATGGTCGGGCTGCTCGCCGTTTCGATGCGGGAGGAAGCGGCATGAGCCTGCGTTTCGTGATTTCCGGCGCGGATACCGGCATCGGCAAGACGGTTTTTGCGGCGGCGCTCACCCACGCCCTTCAGGCCCATTACTGGAAGCCGGTGCAGTCAGGACTTGAGGAAGAAACCGACAGCGAGACGGTGGCAAGGCTCGCCGGCGTGCCGCACTCGCGCATCCTGCCGGAAGCCTATCGGCTAAAGACGCCTGCCTCGCCGCATCTTTCGGCGCGTCTCGACAATGTCACGATTGATCCCGCGCTTTTACAGCCGCCGCAACTGGACGGACCGCTTGTCATCGAAGGGGCGGGTGGGCTTCTGGTGCCGCTGACGGACAGGGTGCTCTTCGCCGATATCTTCGCCCGCTGGCAAATTCCGCTCATCCTGTGCGCCAGAACCGCGCTTGGCACCATCAACCACACGCTGCTGTCGCTCGAGGCGCTGCGAAATCGGGCCATTCCGGTGCATGGCGTGGTTTTCATCGGCGATGAAGACGGGGAAAACGAGCGCGTCATAACCGATATCGGCGCTGTTCGCCGGCTCGGCCGTTTGCCGCGCCTGCCTGATCTGACCGGAGGCGCGCTGCATCAGGCCTTCGCCCAACACTTCAATCTCGCTGATTTTCTGGAGGTGCCGGCATGAGCCGTTCCCCCGTCTGGCATCCTTTTACCCAGCATGGGCTGGAACCGCCGATGAAACGTGTGGTTTCAGCGGAAGGGGCGTTTCTGATGGATGAGGATGGCAATCGGCTGTTCGACGCCATTTCATCCTGGTGGGTCATTACCCATGGGCACCGGCATCCGGCAATCATGGCGGCCATCCACGCCGCGACCGAGACCCTGGATCAGGTCATTTTCGCCGAATTTTCCCATGAACCGGCAGAGACGCTCGCCCGTGGGCTGATCGAGCTTGCTCCTAGTGGATTAAGCCATGTGTTTTATTCCGATAGCGGCTCGACGGCGGTAGAGGTGGCGCTCAAAATGGCGCTCGGTTATTTCCACAATTGCGGTGAAAAGCGCGATCGCATCGTGGTGATGGAACATGGCTATCACGGCGATACGATCGGCACCATGTCGACAGGCGAGCGCGGCGTGTTCAACGCCGCCTATGAACCGCTGCTGTTCGGTGTCGACCGGTTGGCCTTTCCGGAAGCGGGCAGCGCACAGCGCACATTGGACATGTTCGAGGCCTTCTGCCGTTCGGGCCGTGTCGCCGCCCTGCTGATCGAGCCACTGGTGCTTGGGGCCGGCGGTATGAAAGTCTACGCCGCTAATGTTCTGGCCGGGCTGAAACAGATTGCAGAACGCCATGGCTGTCTCGTCATCGCCGATGAGGTGATGACCGGCTGGGGCAGGATCGGGACGGTCTTTGCTTGCGAGCAGACGGCAATTTCACCGGATATTCTCTGCACCTCCAAGGGGCTGACCGGCGGTTCGCTGCCGCTGGCGGCAACGTTGTGCAGTGCGCAGATTTTCGATGCGCATTTTTCGACCGACCGCCGCAAGACCTTTTTTCACTCAAGTTCTTACACAGCCAATCCGATCGCCTGCGCCGCCGCCGTCGCCAATCTTCAGGTCTGGCGGGATGAACCAGTCCTCCAGCGCATCGGGCAAATACAACAGACGCTCGGCGATCATATCAGGCGCTTTGCCGATGATGGCCGTTTCGCCAACATCCGGCAGGCGGGCACCATCGCTGCGCTCGATCTCGTGGTGCCGGCCGGTGGTTATCTTTCCGAGGCAGGCCCACGCATGCGGCAGCTGTTCCGCGAGCGCGGCTTTCTCATCCGCCCGCTTGGCAACGTGCTTTACCTGATGCCGCCCTATTGCTCGACGGCTGACGATCTGACGCGCGCTTTCGACGTTATCGATGAGGTTGCCGGGATCGTTACCGACGTGGCATCGGCAAAATCTTACGGCGTCGGCAAATGAAAATGGCGATGTTCAGACCTTTGCGAAAGTCCTGACAATGCAGACACGCTCTTCCCGCATGGCCGGTTTTGGCCATGCCGTTCCGGCCCGTTGTGTCGGCAATGTCGACATAGAGGCCAGTCTGGGGCTGGAAGCCGGCTGGATCGAACGGCGGACCGGCATTCGCTCCCGTTATTGGGCGGAGGCGGACGACACGTTGAGCGGCCTTGCCGAAAGGGCTGGCCGGATGGCGCTGGAGGATGCGAAGATCAATGGCGATGACATCGCGCTGACGCTGCTTGCCACCTCTACGCCTGATCATCTTCTGCCGCCTTCCGCGCCACTGCTGGCGCATAGGCTGGGTTTGACACGTTCAGGTGCGATCGATCTTGCCGGGGCCTGTTCCGGGTTTCTTTATGCGCTCACCCTCGCGGATAGTTTTGTCCGCACCCACGGCCGCGCCGTCCTTGTCGTCGCAGCCAATATTTTGAGCCGCCGCATCAACCCGGCGGAAAGGGCGAGTGCCGTCCTGTTTGCCGATGCCGCCGGCGCCGTGGTGCTGACCCCTTGCCCGGAGGTGAAACGAGGGCTGTTGTCGGCCGATCTCGTTGCCGATGGCAGCGGTTACGATCTCATCCAGATCGCGGCAGGCGGCAGCAGCCATCCCTTTTCCGCCGGTATGCCTGCCGAAGATGCCCTGATGACGATGCGCGACGGCCGGGAGGTTTTCTCCCGCGCCGTAGCGCTGATGACAGAGACTTCTCAGCGCGTGCTGCATGAGGCGGAGCTGACTGCGGCCGATATCGGCCGTTTCGTGCCGCATCAGGCCAATGCCCGGATGTTCGATGCCGTCTGTGGCAATCTCGGTATCGAGCGGGAAAAGACGGTCCGCACCATAGAAAGCTTCGGCAATTCTTCCGCCGCAACCATTCCGCTGTCGCTGTCCATCACCAATGCCGAGCGGCCCTTTGCGAGCGGCGAAACCCTGCTTCTGACGGCGGCCGGTGCAGGCATGACGGGCGGGGCGGTGGTTTATCGCGTCTAGCCTTGTGGCCGCTGCAATGAGGTGATGCGGCGCGTTTCAGCGCCAGAACACCAGTGCCATGCCGATAACGACGAGCGCGGCTCCCACCCATGCGCCGGATGCCGGCCGTTCGCCCGTTCGCAGCCAGAGCAATGGCAGGATGATGACGGGTGTCGTGGCCGAGAGCGTCGAGACAATGCCGACCTTGCCGCCGGACAGCGCAAAAAGCAGCAGTGTCATGCCGAAACCAAGCCCGATGCTGCCGGTCAGCACCGTCCGCAGAAAAATGCTGACCGTCAACGACCCGTTGGGTTTGACGGCCTTGATGGGGAGCATCGTCAAGGCGGTAAGGCAGATGGCGGCGACGCCGACGCGCAGCATGGATGCGGCAATGGGATCGACCCCCGAGGCCATGACCGGTCTTGCAATCAGGGAACCGACCGCCTGGCTGAGCGCTGCGAGAAGGCCGAAGAGCACGCCTAGCCAGAGCGGCCCCTTCACGCTTTCCCACGCGTGCAGCTGCGACTTGCGCTTGCCAAAGAGGATGGCGAGCAGAACGCCCGCAAGGGTGAGTCCGATGCCGGTCACGGCCGTTGCGGAAAGTTGTTCGCCGAGAATAGCCCAGCCAAGCACGGCGGCGATGGGGGCATTGAGCGCAAACAGGATTCCCGAGCGGCGCGGCCCCAGCCGGTTCAGGCAGGTGAAAAGCAGCGTATCGCCAACGAAGATGCCGATGAAGCCGGACAGCAGCAGCGCCCACAGCGCATCCGGCTGCAAATCCCGCCAGGTTCCCGATGCGAGGACGTAAAGACCCAGTACCGAGGCGACAGAAAGCTGCCTTGTCCTGTTGAAGGCGAGCGCGCCGAGATGTCCCGCCGGGCGGGCGGAAATAAGTCCCGTCATCGCCCAGCAGGTTGCTGCGCCCACGGCGGCCAGTTCATAGATTACCATCTCGTTCCACTGCTCCGCGGGTCTGCCTCATCGCCTCGCCCCATCATGCGTGCTTGCGCGCCCATCGCTGGTTCTGCGTTTGCCCGCCATAACCATAGGCGTCGCCATCCACGGCGTGGACCAGCACATAGCTTGCTTCGTGCACCGGGCCAAGCAGCCTGTTCATCTCTTCATAAACGCGGCGCACCCATTCGGTCGTCTCGTCCTTTATGTTGGTATGATCGGTAATCGAGACCTCGACATAAAATGTTGCGACCTTCTGTTCGGCGACGCTCGATCCGGCAATGATCCAGTTAGCGGGATCGGCACTTTCGACGAGAACGGCGGTAACCGCCGGGTCCTTGTGCAGAATTTCAGCAGTCAACCGGGACAACAGCGCTGCGATGTCCAGTTTCGGATCGGCTGCGTTCTGCGGTCTGGTGTAGCGGGCTTTGATCATGGGCATGGTGTTGTCTCCTTGTTGCCGAAAACCACCTTGCGCAGATTTCATCATAATGAGAAGATAATGATTATTATCTCATTCATAGTGATTTTATATGATTGACCTTGAAAGTGTCCGCCTCTTCATTCTCTCCGTCGAACTGGGTAGCCTGACGAGGGCGGCCGAGGCTGCGGGAACCGTGCAGCCCGTCGTCAGCCAGAAGCTGAAGATGCTGGAGCAGCGCCTCGGCAGACGCTTGATAGACCGCTCGCCGCGCCACCTTCGGCTGACGGAGGACGGGCAGGTGTTCCTGCCCAAGGCGCGCGAGCTGCTGGCCAAACATGAGGACGCGCTGAACTTCAGTGACGAGCCGCCGCTGCATTTTGCGCTGGCGGCCAGTGATCACGCGATCGGGGGCCGCCTTTCGGCAGCGATAAGAGCCATGCGCGCATCGCTGCCGGCCAATGCTGTCATCGACGTGACCATGGGTTTTTCCCGCCAGGTGAAGGAAAGCTTCGCATCCGGACTGGCGGATGCCGCCATCATCCGTCGCAATGGCGGCGGGTCCGACGGCGAAGTGCTGCGCACCGACAGGCTGGGATGGCGTGTGGCCCCGGACTGGCGACCGCGCGCCAACGGCGCCGTTCCGCTTGTGTCTCTTGGGCCGGGATGTGGCGTCCGGGATATTGCAATATCCGAGCTTGGAAAGGCCGGTGTGGCCTGGCGTGACGCATTCACCGCCGGAAGCTGCTCGGCGCTGCTTGAAGGCGTGCTTGCCGGTGCAGGCGTCGCCGCCCTCGGCGACATCAGTGCCCGAGGCCTGCCTGACCGCGGCGTCGAACTCGGCCTGCCACCGTTGCCACCCTCGGACATCGTTCTTCTGTCCCGTGCACGGACACCCTCTCACGCATCGGCCATCAGGGCTCTTGTCGCTGCGGTATCGGGCGTGGGCGAGTAATGCAGAATGATATCCGGCAAGAGGGGAAATCGAGGATTTAACAGTATTTTTAGAGGGGGCTGGCTGGGGAACCTCCGAAGGCGGCGGTCACCGGCATTGCAGCAGCGCCAGGCGCGGCATACGGCCGCTTTCTTCCGTGCGTGGCTATAAACCTCAAAATCCTATCTCACGGCGAACCGGTTTGAGCTTTCGGCAGGCGTGGTGACGAGATGGCCAGAGGCAATGCGGTCACGACTACCGGCACGATTAGCGCTGACCATGCCACCCCATAGCCAAAACTGTCGACCAGGAGCCCGAACAGGTAGGGGCCAATTGCCATGACAGCCAGACAGATCGTGGATGCGAAGGCGATTGTCGAGGCTATCGAGCCTTTTGGTGCGCTCTCAGCGATCTGCAGAAGGTAAAGCGGAAACCAGCCGATCCCGAATACCCCCAATAGGACAAGCACCAGGAGGATCACAGGCGGCGGCGTGCCGACGGGAAGAAGCGCGAGGAGCGCTGCGGCACCCGCAGCAATGACTGATACCAGTCCAAACGATTGGCCGCGAAGACCGGGCCGGAAACGATCGCTGAGCCAGGGCAGGAGAATGCGGCCGGGAATGCCCGCAAGCTGTGTTGCGGCAAACATTGAGGAGGCGACAAAGAGACCAAGTCCCAGTCCGTCCGCCATGAAGCCGATGACGTGTGCGGTCAGGGTGAATTGAAACGCCGACATCGCAATACCAAGCCGTAATACAGGCCAGAAACTGCGATCCTGCCCGACGATGCGGGCGAGTTTTGCCAGGGGGAGCGGACGCTCTGTTTTGGCCGCAATATCTCCTCCCTCGCGATACAGCCCCCAGAAAAGCACAGCGCCGACGATGGAAACTCCCGCGCACAGCCATGCCGCGGCATGCCACCCGTAACGAACTGCCATGAATGGCAGGAGGGCCGCTGCGATCATCGTTCCGAAGGGAACCGCGGCCTGCCGAAACCCTGTAGCTATTCCGCGCTTGGCGGGCGGGAACCAGCGCATGATCGCCCGCGTGCCGCCCGGTTGGACAGCAGCATAGGTGCCGCCCAGAAATGCGATGCAAACCAGCAGCGCGGGCAGACTGTTTGCGAATGTTGCCGCGCAGGCCATGGCGATCGCCATGCCTAGCATGGCGATGCCGACGATACGACGCTCGCCGTGAATGTCTATGGCACGGCCGAGCGTGAACATCGTCGCGATCTGGACACCGTTCATGACGGTGACGGCGAGTGACGCGGATGCGAGCGAAACGCCAAATGCTTCCCGCCAGAAGGGCACGAGAATGTAAATTCCCTGCGATACGAACGAGCCCGCGGTTTGCGTTCCGACCGCCACGGCAAGCACTGCCCATATACGGGGATCGGCGGCAGGGGCAGGGGCAGACGAGGACGAAGAAATCTGTGACGACACGAAAAACTCCTATCAAGATGTCGTGCAATAGCCGTCCTGAAGGGTCGATAGAATTAGGGGCTTGCAAGTTTCAGCGATAACAGTTTGTTATGAATGCATGCGCTCATTGGATCCTGAGGCCGTCGAGGCTTTTCTCCTCGTTGCCGAACTACAGTCTTTCACGCAGGTTGCTGGCGTGATGAATACCTCGCAGGCGGCAATATCACTGCGTCTACGCCGGCTCGAAGACATGCTGGGACATCGTCTGGTCGAACGGACGCCGCGCCGCATGCGGTTGACGGCCGCAGGCGAACGCTTTCTGGAACCCGCGCGCGCCTATGTCTCTGCCGGTCGTCGCGCGCTTGATGTCTTTGGTCAGGAGCCGACGCGGCTGGCGATCGGTGTCACGCATCATCTGATCGGGGCAGACCTGCCGCGGATACTTCGGGTGGTCAGCGAGCGCGTGACGAGCGTTACGCTTCATCTTCGCACCGCCGGCACCAGAACCCTGCTTGAACTCTATGATGCCGGAGAACTCGATGCGATCGTCGTGTTGCGACACGATGATATCCGTCGGGATGGAGAACCGCTGTTTCAGGAAAGCTTTGGCTGGTACTGCAGTGCGGATTTTGATCTGCGTTCAGACGTCCCCGTGCCATTGGTGCTTCAGCCGGAACCTTGCAATTTGCGAGCCATGGCTCTTCGGACGCTGGAGAGCGCGGATATTGCGTGGCGCGAGGTATTCGTCGGGACCGGGGCAACGGCGGTGGGAGCGGCTGTCGAAGCCGGAATTGGTATCGGGCTTCTGGCACAAAGTGCTGCTCCCGCCGGTGTGCGGCAAGTCAGGAGCCGCTCGCTCCCGGAACTTCCGAAACTGGATGTCGTGATGATTTCCACCGTCACCGGCGACCACGCGAATGCGGTGCTTCGACGGATCACAGTGGCATTTCGTCCCTCCTGAATCGATGGGCGTTTTGCCGCCCGAGGTGAAGCGGCTTCGAATAAAACACAAAGTCATCTTTGTGCTTATTGAACATCCTCATGCAGAGACTTCTCGAAGTCGACACTGCTATCCGTTCCTCTCGTTGACGGATAGGAGAACAGGCCGAACTCGCTGTACCCTTGGCTCCTCCAGAAGCAAAGTGTGTCAGGTGTTTCTGCATCTGCATGAAGATAGGACGTGATGTAGCCCAGTTCGCGTGCCTTGTTCTCCAGAACTGCCACGACCGACGACCCCAGTCCTTTCCGCCGAGCACCCGGTTCCAGATAAACCCGGGCGATCTGACACACCGTGTCCGCGTCGCGGTAGCGATCGCGCAAGCGCTCTCTCGTGGATGGCTTTTTTTCCAGACCGTAGAGGCCTCCGGAGGCGATGATGCGTCCTCCGTCGTCCCGGACGAGAAGAAAACCTCCGCGCTCCCCATTCGAAAACCAGTTTTCGGGCGGGGCTTTCAACAGTGAATCCAGATCGGAGTGCCAGGCTGGCGTGTAACCGATCCCGTAGAATTCATTGATCATCCGTAGACAGAATGTTCGCGCCTCTGCTTTTACCTCACTCGCGGCGTCATCTGTCAGCCATGCCGACAATGAGTTCTCAACATGCATGCAGGTGCTTCCTCTTGCTGGGGCTGCGAACCGATCGAAATCGGCACGTCAGGCTAATGTTTGACGCGACGTCTCGAGAAACCCGGCGATGAAAACGACAGTATCGTCACCATTTCTTAAACCGAGATGGATGCTTTTCTGGATACCGCTCTGACCGATGCGGACGGCGCGGACACCGAGTGCGGCCGCCTCCCGTCGCACCAGCCAATCGGGAATGGCGCTGACCCCGCGGCCTGCCGCCACGAGCTGGAGCATCATTTCCGTTGTTTCGATATTGCGGTGATGGCGCGGGCGGCAATTGGCAGGCACCAGAAATTGCGTGAACACATCCAGCCGCTCCGGCGGCACCGGATAGGTGAACAACGTCTCATCCAGCAGATCCGCAGGTTCGGCATGGCGTTTCAGCGCCAGCGGATGATCGACTGGCACCGCCAGCACCAGCTCGTAGTCGAACACCGGCAAATAGTGAATTCCGGGCATCTCGATCGGATCGGGTGTGATCAGGATATCGATTTCATATCCAGCCAGCGCTGCCACGCCGCCGAAAGCAAACGAGGTCGTCAGTTCCAGGCCCACATCCGGCCATTCCATGAGGTACGGTTTTGTGACACTCATCAGCCACTGGTGACATGGATGGCATTCCATGCCGATCTTGAGCGAGCCCCGCTGTCCGTGTCGATAATCCGACAGAACATTCTCAGCCCTCTCGATCTGGGGCAGAACGCGCTGCGCCAGCGTCAGGATGTAGCGGCCGGCGTCGGTGAGACGAAGGTTGCGGCCATCCTTTTCCCACATCGCCACGCCGTATCGATCTTCCAGCTTGCGGATTGTGTGGCTGAGAGCAGACTGGGAGACATTCAGCCGCTCGGCCGCGGCCGTGAGGCTGCCCATGCGGTCGATTTCACGCAGGATCGAAAGATGTTGCCTGTCCAGCATGGCTATTCCCTTCCCTTATCAAGGGAAACGACTTCGGCCGGGTCGCGAATGGGAGCTGGCCGGTGGTCCTTGTCGACCGCCACCATGGTGAAGTGTCCGGTGGCCGTGATGTGTCTCTTGCCCGTCAGAAGATTTTCGGACCAGAGTTTTGTCTGGATCGACATGGAACTGCGGCCCACGCGTTCGACATGTGCCGCCGCCTCGACAATTTCGCCGATCTCGATTGCTCGTGCAAAATCGATGCGCTCGGATGACGCCAGCACCACTAGCTTGCCGCAGTAGCGCGAGGCTGCAACGAAAGCGGCTTTGGTCATATAGGCGATTGCTTCGCCCCCGAACATCCGGCCGGCGCTGTTTGCCTGATCCGGAAAGACGATCTCGACCATGGCAACGGCATCGCTCGGATCCGGCGTCTCTTCAGGAAGGAGTTCTGGCAAGGCACGGCGCGCGGCGTCCTCGCCTTCCGGCATGGCCACCATATGGAAGATGCCCCGCGTACAGGTATGCCGCTGGCGACCGATAATGGTTTCCGCCACCATTTCGACCTCGACCGTGAGGGAACGGCGTCCGGCCTTCACTGGTCTCGCCGTGAATTCGACGATGTGCCCGATGCGTGCGGGTTGTCTGAAATCGATACGTTCGCAGGAGGCAGTCACGAAGGGCGTCCGTCCGAAGCGGGTCGCCGCAATGAAGGCGACGCGATCCATAAGGGCAAGACCGGTCCCCCCGAAGAGAGTGCCGTGATGGTTGGTATCTCCGGGAAAGACGATATCGATGAGACGGGTTATCGCGCCGCGCTGGGCAGGCTTTTCTATCGTTGCGGTCTCTGTCATCGGCGCTGCCATCAGGTTGCGACAGGGCGGGACATGACGCAGAGGCAAAGGCACGGAAATGCCTGTCGCGAAAGCGGCACTCCGGGACACCCCGCCCGTGGACGTTATCTATCGCGGCAGGTCTCCTGGCTTGCGGGTCATTGCTTTGGTCCGTCTTCCCGAGGCAGGCCTCAGTGACATGATGGACTTTCGCTCGTCGCTTACAGTTGCGGGGGCAGCTTCGGATTCAGGCTGTGATTAAGGCCCTCACCGAATTCCCTCTTAGCTCCGGACCTTCGTCCGCAGAACCACGATGACCAACCAATGTCGCATGTCGTTGAAGTGGTCAAGGCATCTGTCACTGGAATGTAATGGAAGCGCCGGGGGTTCGAAGCAGGTGATCTTCAGTCCGGCGCTACGCCAAATCATGAACATGGCTCATGCTTCAATGAGATAAAACCATTTTTACTCGATCAACGTCTCAGGCATATATCACCCACAGTCTCAAGTATGGTCAGCAGCAATGTTGTAAACTGGAGATATTCGAAAATAATGTTCCGTATACACTGAAATATAATTCAAAAATTTCATGTTTATATCGGGAGATAGGATGTCGGATTGCGATGAGCAAAGATTTTAATTTTGATATCAAGAGAATTTCTTTTGATGAGGATTATCATCCTTCAGAAAACACGCGTATGACGACCAACTTCGCCAATCTGGCTAGAGGAGAGAACCGTCAGGAGAACCTGCGCAACGCCCTGAGGATGATTGACAATCGTTTCAACACCCTGGCGCATTGGGATAACCCTGAAGGCGATCGCTATTCTGTAGAACTCGAAATCATATCCGTCGAAATGAATATTGGTGCTGAAGGCAGGAATGATGCCTTCCCGCTGATTGAAATCCTGAAAACGAACATCATTGATCGAAAAACCAATGAGCGCATTGATGGCATTGTCGGCAATAATTTTTCCTCCTATGTCCGGGATTACGACTTCAGCGTATTGCTGCCGGAGCATAACAGGGATCGTCCCCAATTCAGCGCGCCAGACAAATTTGGCGATCTGCACGGAAACCTGTTCAAGTGTTTCCTGAACTCGGCTGCTTACAAAGAGAATTTCAACAAGCCGCCAGTCATATGCTTGAGTGCATCAAGCAGCAAAACCTATCATCGGACTGACAATCAGCATCCCGTACTGGGTGTCGAATACCGGCAAAATGAGTTCTCTTCGACCGACCAATACTTCAAAAAAATGGGGTTGCAGGTCCGTTACTTCATGCCTCCGAATAGCGTTGCGCCATTGGCTTTTTATTTTGTCAGTGACCTGCTTGGGGATTACACCAATCTCGAGCTCATCGGCACCGTCAGCACGATGGAGACCTTTCAGAAGATCTACCGACCCGAGATTTATAACGCCAATTCTGCGGCGGGCGCACGCTATCAGCCGGACCTGAAGCACCAGGATTATTCACTCACTCGAATTGTCTATGATCGGGAAGAACGTAGCCGGCTAGCTATCGAGCAAGGCAGGTTTGCTGAGCAACATTTCATCAGACCGTACAGGACCATTCTCGAGCAATGGTCTGCCGATTGCGCCCGTTGACGAACAAAACATAAGGTAACCTATCATGAAAACGCTGTTGCCCACGTCAACCGCCGGCAGTTTGCCAAAACCCTCTTGGCTTGCACAACCTGAAAAACTCTGGTCACCCTGGAAATTGCAGGATGAGGAATTGATTGAGGGCAAACGAGATGCCCTGCGATTGTCCCTGAACGACCAACAACAGGCCGGCATCGATATCGTCAGTGACGGCGAGCAGACGCGTCAACATTTTGTCACGACGTTTATCGAGCACCTCAGCGGCGTTGACTTTGAAAAACGTGAGACCGTCAGAATTCGTAATCGCTACGATGCCAGCGTGCCGACGGTCGTTGGTGCCGTGTCGCGCGAAAAGCCGGTTTTTGTTGAGGACGCCAAATTCTTGCGTCAGCAGACGAGGCAGCCCATCAAATGGGCTCTGCCAGGTCCCATGACCATGATCGATACGCTCTATGACAGTCACTATAAAAGTCGCGAAAAGCTGGCCTGGGAATTTGCCAAGATTCTCAATCAGGAAGCCAGGGAACTGGAGGCTGCCGGCATCGACATCATCCAGTTCGACGAGCCCGCATTCAATGTATTCTTTGACGAGGTGAATGACTGGGGCGTTGCCACCCTGGAGAAGGCAATCGAAGGGCTCAAGTGCGAAACCGCCGTGCATATTTGTTATGGTTACGGCATCAAGGCCAATACGGACTGGAAAAAGACCCTGGGGTCGGAGTGGCGGCAATATGAGGAAGCTTTCCCCAAACTGCAGAAGTCCAATATCGATCTGATCTCGCTGGAATGCCACAACTCCCGTGTTCCGATGGATCTCATCGAGCTCATTCGCGGTAAAAAAGTGATGGTTGGCGCCATTGACGTTGCAACCAGTACCATCGAGACCCCCGAGGAAGTCGCGGATACCCTGCGAAAAGCGCTTCAGTTTGTAGATGCCGACAAGCTCTATCCCTGCACCAATTGCGGCATGGCGCCCCTCTCGCGTCAGGTCGCAAGAGGCAAGCTGAATGCTCTGGGTGCAGGGGCGGAAATCATCCGAAAGGAGCTTTCCGCCTAGTGCTGGATGATGCATGCCGGTTCACCCCTTAAGGGGGAGGACTGGGGTAATGCCGGCGAGTGCGGGGTCACATCCGCCATTGCCTCTCACGGCAGAGGCGCTATCATGATCACGCTGTAAGATGGTAAGCTTTGGGAGGAGCGACACGTGAGACGGATGTGGCCAGACGAATTTGCCTTTCTGCTCGATGATGCGGAAGAGGTTGACCTTCATATTCCACCGGTAGCACATGACGATGGTTCGCCCGGAAAAGCGATATCCAGAAGGGCCCTGAAAGCCCGTATCAGCCAGCAGGATTTTGAGAAAATCTGGCCTCTCGCGGAGGTTCGCTATCGGTTGAACGGAACACTTACGGGTAAAGCGATTACACTGATCGCCAACAACCCTCATTACCAGAAATGGCACCCCTCCGATGGTGGCAGCGTGGAGAGCGTCTCCGATAGCGGCCAGAAACACACGACGCCCTATGTGATCGTGCACTTTCTTCTGGATGATGTTCGCGAACATGCTGAAGCCTGAAGTCCGCGGAGCGGTTTCTTGGCGATGACGATGGAATAAGCCGCGCAACCGAGATAGTTGCGCGGCCTTCTTTACATGCTGGCGTGTGACGCTCGCTTATGTCCGATGCTGCATCGTTCAGAAGGCGGGCTTTTCCTTGTCCACATTCGCCTTCGTCACAACCGTCAGCGGAATGGGCAGACGAGCGTCGATCGTCTTGCCGTTCAAGACATCTGCCATGGCGTTGATTGCCAGCAGGCCATCCTCGATCGGAGATTGCACGATAGTGGCGTACATCTCACCGTTCCTGATCGATTCGAAGGCGTCTTTCTGGCCGTTGATGCCGACGATCGGCGGTGTCGCCTTGCCAGATTTTGCTTCTTTCCACGCGTCGATGAAGCCGCGCGCCATGGTGTCGTCATTGGCATAAACGCCGGCGATCTTGTCACCGAAACGGGTGATCAGGTCGCGGCTGGCGACGAGCGCCTTCTGCTGGTCGAAATCCGCATTGACGGTATCGAGAACCTCGATCTTGCTGCCGAGCGCCTTCAGCTTCGCGTTGAAGCCGTCGACGCGGCCGATGGTGGTACCGTTACCGGCCTGGCCGGCGATGATGACGATGGCGCCCTTGCCGTCCAATGCCTTTTGAAGCGCCTCGGCCGCCATTTCACCTTCGGAATAGACATCCGGGCCGGTGAAGGAGGTGATGAAGGGTTTGGCCGCGTCATTCATCGGCGAATTGATGAGATTGACGGGAATGCCGGCCGCCTTGGCTTTTGCAAGCCCGGGAATATAGGCCTGCGGATCGAGCGGCCATAAGATGATGCCGGCCGCCTTGCGGGCAATGCAGGTGTTGATCTGCTGCACGCCGGTCTGGACGTCGAAATTCTGGCTGAGGCTGAGAACCTCAACGCCGAGTTCCTTGGCCCGCGCATCGATGGCCTTGTTGGCCGGCGTGACATAGGCGTGGGAATCGGCGGCCGTGACGTAGCAAACCGTCTTGGCCTCGGCGAAGCCGGCCGAGGCGATAAGCGCCGCCACACCGGTAAACAGGGTCTTTTTATTCATGATCACAAACTCCTCCTTAAGTGACATGTCTGGTTAAAGGGATTTCAGTATCGGCATCGCCGGACGCGGCCTTGCGCGCACGGTGCGGTCGAGCACGACCAGCAGGATAAGGATCAGGCCGTTGACGATCTGCTGGACGTAAGCCGGCACGGACTGGAACTCCATCGCCGTGGTCAGTGCCGCAATCGTCAGGACGCCACCGAGCGTGCCGAGTGCCGAACCGCGGCCGCCTTCCAGCCGGGTGCCTCCCACCACCACGGCGGCAATGATGACGACGGTGATTTCCGCACCGAAGACCGGCGAGCCCGTATTGGTCGTCAGGCTTTCGAAAACGCCCGCCAAACCGGCGAGCGCGCCGGCGAAAACGAAGCTCAGGAACAGCGTCCTGCCGGATGATATGCCGCTTGCCTCGGCGGCAGCGGGGTTCGATCCGACCGCAAACAGGTTGCGGCCTGAAACGGTGCGCCTCAGCCAGAAATCGAGCAATACGATGCCGGTGAGAAACAGGGCGCTGCGGGCCGTGAAGAACTCCGCATAGACCTGCGACAGTGTGACGGCGAAGACGATATCGGTGCCCGAGACCGGCTGGCTGCCGGTGACCCAATGGGCGAGCGAGCGGAGAATCAGCATGCTTGCGAGCGTCGCTACAAGCGCATTGATCTTCAGACCGACGGTAAGAATGCCGTTGAAGACACCCGCGGCGATGCCGGTCAGCACCCCGAGCGCTGCCGCTGGCCATATGCCGAGTTCCGCCTGCAGCGAAATCGCCACGATGCCGGAGAGCGCAAAGACCGCGCCGACGGAAAGATCGATCTGGCCGGCGATCAGCAGCACCGTCAGGCCGATGGCGACGATGCCGATCGACGCTCCGCGATCGAGACCGAGGCTTGCCGTGGTGAGGCTGACAAAGCCGGGCACGGTGAGCGCGGCAATGACCAGCGTTGCGCCCAATATGATCGTTACCCGATATCGGGACAGTGCAGACAATAATTCGTTCATGCCACGGCCCTCCGGCGAAGCGCGACGTCGAGGGCCACCGCAAAGGCGATGAGCAGCCCGAGGACGAAACCCTGGATCGGGGTCGGAACCCCCTGCAGCACCATGACATTGGTCAAGAGCTGGACGAGGACGAGGCCGGCTATGGCGCGCGGGACAGAGCCGAAGCCGCCCATGATCGAGATGCCACCAACCACGACGGCCGTAATGGCGCTGAATTCATAACCCGTTCCGACCAGCGGACGCGCACTTTGCAGGGTAAGGCCGAGCAGGCCACCACTGAGGCCGGACGCAAGCCCGGTGATGACGAAAGCCCCGGCCTTGACCGCCCGGACCGGCACGGTGCTGGCCCGCGCCGCCCGGTAATTGCCGCCGGTTGCGAGTGTCCACCGGCCCCAGATGGTGCTCGACAGGACGAAATGGCCTGCTATCGCGACGGCGAGAAACACCAGCACAACAAGCGGAATGCCGAGAATGCGGCTTTTGACGAAGGCGGCGATGGCCGGATCGGTTCCATAAACGATGACGCCGCCGACCGCCGCCTGCACGATGCCGAGAATGATGGTGCCGAGGCCGAGGGTGGCGATGATGGGATTGACGCCGATATAACCGATCAGCAATCCGTTGATGAGACCGCAGGCACCGGCAAGTGCGATGGCCACCAGGAAGGCCGGAACGGCGCCGATCTCCGGCTGCAACGCCAGAGACAGGATCGCGCCACAGGCGATGGTCGCCGGCACGGAGAGATCCGCGAGCCCGCCGGAGACGAGGACGAAAGTCATGCCGACGACCACGATGCCGACGATGGCCATGGATGTCAGGATATTGATGAAATTGCCCGTCGTGAAGAAGACCGGGCTTGAAAACGAGCCATATAGGGTCACGAGAAGAATGGCCAGCAGGAGGCCGCCTTTGGTGAACAGGCCCGCCAGCCGCCCGCCGCGATGAAAACGCGGGGCGACATTTTGCTTTTCGGTGATCGCGGTGATGTCGCTCACGCTGGTTCTTCCCCTGTTGCAAGCGCCATGATGCGCTCTTCCGTCAAGTCTCCGCGTGCAATCGGGGCGGAGGCGCGTCCGTCGCGCATCACCACCACCCGGTCGCAGACCCCCATTACCTCAGGCAGTTCCGACGAGATCATCACCACCGCCATGCCGCCGGCCACGAGTTCGCCGATGATGCGGTGGATTTCCGCCTTTGCGCCGACATCGACGCCGCGTGTCGGTTCGTCAAGGATCAGCACCTTCGGCCCCGCCGCCAGCCAGCGCGAAATAATCGCCTTCTGCTGGTTGCCGCCCGAAAGCAGGTTGATGCGCCGCTCCGGATCGGGCGGGACGATGGAAAAATCGCGCGTATATTTCGCCGCCAGTCCCCGATCCCTACTCATGCCGATGCGCCCGAAACGGCTGAGACGCCGCAGCACCGGCAGGCTGATGTTTTCGCGCACGCTCATGGACGGTACGATGCCATCGCCTTTTCGGTCTTCGGGAACATAGGCGATGCCCGCCTTGACGGCCGCTGCCGATGAACCAATCCTAACGGCCTTGCCGTTTATCTCGATCCTGCCCGTGGCCAGCGGCGCAAGGCCGAAAATCGCCTGGGCGACTTCGGTGCGGCCGGCGCCCACCAGGCCGGTCAGCCCGAGAATTTCGCCTGACCGCACATCGAAACCGACGTCGTGGAATTTTTCGCCGTCGCGCAGTCCTGTGACCTTGAACGCCACCGGGCCGATCTTCGATGGCGTTTTGGGAAAGACATTGGCAACTTCGCGGCCGACCATGAGGCGGATCATTTCGGCGGCGGTGATGCCGGCGGCCGGTCGGGTGTCGATCATGCTGCCATCGCGCAGGATGGTCACGTCATCAGCGATATCAAGCACTTCTTTCAGCCGATGGCTGATATAGATGATGGCGATGCCCTGGCTTTTCATCTTGCGCAGAATGGAAAACAGCGCCGCGGTCTCATGCTCGCTCAGGCTGGACGTCGGCTCGTCAAGGACGATGATACGCGGATCGGCGGAATAGGATTTGGCGATCTCGACGAGCTGCTGCTGGCTGATCGTCAGATCACCGAGCCGTGCCTTCGGGTCGATTGCCGCCTCCAGCTCCTTCAGAACCGCGGTCGCCTTGTGCAGCATGGCCTGCCTGTCGACCAGAAAGCGGCGGCGCGGCATGCGGCCGAGATAGATGTTCTCCGCAACGGTAAGGTCCGGAACGAGGTTCAACTCCTGATGCACCATGCGGATGCCGAGTTTCTGGGCGTCGGCCGGCCGGCGCATCTGCACCTCCACGCCGGCGATTTCCGTCGTGCCGGTTGTTGGGACATAGCTGCCGCTCAGGATTTTCATCAGCGTCGATTTACCAGCGCCGTTTTCACCGACGACGGCGTGAATACGGCCATATTCGACCGTGAAATTGACGTTGGACAGCGCTTTTACGCCGGGAAAAATCTTGCTGATCCCCCGCATCCGCAGCGCATTCGCCGTTTCCGCCATGTTCTCCTCCCTGAGCATTTTAAATTTTGATACATTAATATAATAATTTGGGGCAAGCAAATGCCCCTTGCATCTTTCATAGTCGTCGCGCACTTGCGAGGCGTTTCCTGAAACCTCCGGGCCGCTCGCTTACATTGTCGCGCCGATGGACCATGGGACGAATTCATTGTCGCCATAACCCAGAAGCTCCGATTTGGTGCGCTCGCCGGAGGCGACGGCGAGGATTCTGGTGAAGATTTCCTCGCCCTTCTGCTGCAACGTCGTACCGTCCAGCACGTCACCACAATTGATGTCCATATCTTCCCCCATCTTTTCGAAGATGTAGGAATTGGAAGCGAGCTTGATCGAAGGGGTGGGCTTGCAGCCGAAAGCAGAGG
>NZ_JAPYZZ010000013.1 GCF_027460065.1 Martinezella rhizogenes | reverse complement strand
GCATCACAATGCCCCGCGAACGAACACAACCCCGCGGAAGGCACACCATGACGGAACAGACGGCAAGACTTCGGCTTCCCTACATCCTGCCCTCGCAGGCCCAGAAACACGTCACCCACAATGAGGCCCTGCAAAGGCTCGATGCCATCGTGCAGCTCGTCATCAGGGCCACTGTCACCGCACCGCCCGAAAATGCGGCGGAAGGAGACTGCTTCCTCCTCTCGACCGACGCCACCGGCGACTGGGCCGGCAAGGGCGGCAGGCTCGCCTTCCGGCAGGATGGCGCATGGCTTTCGATCACGCCGCAGCCCGGCTGGACGGCATGGTTTGCGACCGAGGCCAGATGCCGGGTGCTGCAGGACGGGAACTGGCGCGACATGCCGCTGCCCACCAGCGGCCGGCTGGAAAGGCTGGGTATCGGCACGGAGGCCGACGCGGGCAACCGCATGGCGCTTGCCTCCCCCGCCAGCCTCTTCACCCATGCCGAAGACGATGGCAGCCACCGAATGACGGTCAACAAGGCGGGCAAAGGCGATACCGCCTCGCTGCTCTTCCAGTCCGGCTGGAGCGGCCGGGCGGAAATGGGTCTTGCAGGCAGCGACGGCTTTTCCATCAAGACCAGCAGGGATGGCACATCCTGGCACACGGCGCTTTTATGCAGCGGCGATGGCCGGGTCTCGATGCCGAACCGCCCGCTCGCCGTCGCCGGCCTGCCGGCGGGTACCACGAAACCCGCCAACGGCGCTGCCGCCGGTTTTTCCGTGTTCGCCATCGCCGAGGGCGGCTTTACACTCGGTGATGCGGTGAGCGGCGGCGGGCGGGACCTCGTCATTCCCGCCAAGGGTCTTTATCTCGCCATGCTGTCACTGGCAGTGGTCGCCTCTTCCGGCCACCGGGTGACGCTCGGCATCAATGGCGCGGCGGCAAATTTCAGCATCGCCGGCAATGCCTCGAGCACAGGCACCACGCAGTCGGCAACTGCGCTTCTTGCCCTCGATGCCGGCGACCGCCTGCGGCTGCACCATGAGGGAACGGTGGAATTGACTCAGGGTAGCGGGAAAACGTGCCTGTCGCTTGCGGCGCTGTGAGGGAAACAACCGATGAGCGAGAAAAATTGCGATTTTTGGAAAAATTTTTTCCCGGTAAAATAAGGCGACTCGAACAAATCAGGCGAAACCGTTCAAATTCTTAATAAATTGTCACGACCTGCTTAGGCAATTTTTAAAGGTACGGGGCTAAAGTTCCCGTCATATGGTCTTGAGTTTGTATAGAGTGTCCAATGACCGAAATGATACGCCCACGAGTTAAATATGTCATCGGCCCCGATGGCAGCCCTCTGACGATTGCGGATCTTCCGCCTGCCAATACCCGTCGCTGGGTCATTCGCAGAAAGGCTGAGGTGGTTGCCGCGGTACGCGGAGGACTGCTGAGCCTCGAGGAAGCCTGCGAGCGTTATACGCTTACCGTCGAAGAATTCCTGTCCTGGCAGTCCTCGATCTCCGATCACGGCCTCGCCGGCCTGCGCACCACGCGCATCCAGCAATATCGCCACTAAACCAGTGCGCTAGCGCGGCAACGCGCCCAAACCGAACTTCCAAAACGCCCCGTCATATCGACGGGGTTTTCGGTTTGATTTCGGATTTCCCCTGAAAATTGCCCGACACAGCCGGTGACTGTCACCGGTTTGTGTCCACTGCGTTCGCTATCCCGCTGTTTCAATTCAGGCGCAAGCCGTTAGAGTGGAAAAACGAACAGCAATGGGAAGGCAGAGATCATGGATATCAAGACAACCGAAACCGGATCGCGTGGCGAATATTCGGCAACCATCGACGGCCACAAGGCTGAGATGACCTATTCGCGCACCTCCCCTTCCCTCATCATCATCGACCATACCGGCGTGCCCGATGCATTGCGCGGCAAAGGCGTCGGCCAGGCGCTCGCCGCCCATGCCATAGATGAAGCGAGAAAAGGCGGCTGGAAGATCATTCCGCTCTGCCCCTTCTTCAAGGCCCAGACGCTACGCCATGCCGACTGGGCGGATGTTATCCATAGGTAAGCCTGCGGAATAATCACAAGTGTCGCCGCGTGTTTCTTCTCCCCGCCGGGGAGAAGGTGGCCCGAAGGGTCGGATGAGGGGGCAACGCTAGCGATAAACTGAGAGCTTACCCCCTCATCCCGCTGCCGCGGACTTCTCCCCGGCGGGGAGAAGAAACAAGTGGCTTACGCCAGATCCCTCACAGCCGTTCCAAATATCGCGTCATTCATAAATACGCGTCACGCCACCTTCAGCGGCGGTGTTCCCGCATGCATGCTGTGACGGACTTCCTCGCGAAATTCAGGCGTATCCTTGGCCCCATGCACAGCCACGGCGTGCTGCACCGCTGCCTCCATAAGCTCCTCCGGAGAATCGGCGGAGATGGCGATCGTGCATTTGCTGTCACTGGGGAATTCACGGCAATCGATATATTGGCGGGCCATTTTTTCCTCCCTGCATTGCCGCCCGCACCCGCACGGGGCGCGTGCGCAGAAGCCTCCGGCTCATGGTCGGAACCCCTTCAAATTACCCCTTTCCCCACCCCCGGACAATCGAAATCGGGGATCGCCTCCCGGCGGAAAACACCAGCGACACAGCAAAGCAAAAAGGCCGCCCTCATGGGGCGGCCTTTTTAAAAAAATCATGGGCGTCCTGTCATTGAAAGCCGCCTCCTGATCCACCGGCAGCCGTCAATGAGGACGATCATTCGTCTGGTTTTGCGCCAATCGTCAGGCGCGGGCGCGGATTGCTCCGTCGCGGTTTTCGAGGGCCGCGGCCTTTTCATATTCGGCCTGCACCTCTTCCAGCGAAGCTTCGGCCGCTTCCTGCTGGGCCTTCAGTTCCCTGATCGAGACCTGAAGATTGTCCGCCCGCTGGCGCGCGGCCTTGGCGAAGGTCGGATAGGCGAAATGCGTCGGATCGGTAATACCCGACTTGCTTTCCTCCAGCGAGATCTGATGCACCAGTTCCTTTGCCATCCGCTCGAATTCGGACATCATCTGCTGCAGCTGGTTAAGCTGCCGGCGTTTTTCGTTGACCTGAAATTCCTTCAGGCGAACCAGGCTGTCACGCGACTTCATACGCAATACTCCATGGATAGCGAGACCCGGATCAAAAAGGCACTATGCCCCCCTGATCGGCCCGTTTAACCCGCCCGTTCAACCGGCCGGGTTAACCCGTTGTGCCGGAATGATTCCTAAAAGTTACCCGACGTTAATAAAAAACCGCCGTCGTTAACCTTTCGTTTACGGGCATCGTTAATGATAACCACGATCATTTAAGGGTCGGTAAATGCCAGGTCCAAAAAAACGGGCCAGACGATGTAAGAGTCGATTGAATCACTTAGCGGGAAATCCTCACGTTAAGCTTCAATTTTGGCGATGGTGGATTCACGTGCAAAAACAGCAAAATGCCTAGTTTGCTTAATAAATTCGATACAGCTTGCCAAAGGCAATTAGAATTTGTTAACCATTTGGTGGCAGCCTGCAAATCAGGCAACGTCTGGATCCGCATCGCGCGAGGCAATGATTTACCGGTTCGCGGGCGGCAAAGGGGATAATTATGCGGGTTCTACTGATTGAAGACGACAGCGCAACAGCGCAGAGCATTGAACTGATGCTCAAGTCGGAGAGCTTTAACGTCTACACGACCGACCTCGGTGAGGAAGGCGTGGACCTTGGCAAGCTCTACGATTACGACATTATTCTTCTCGACCTCAACCTGCCCGACATGTCGGGTTACGAAGTCCTGAGAACCTTGCGCCTTTCCAAGGTCAAGACGCCGATCCTCATCCTGTCCGGCATGGCCGGCATCGAGGACAAGGTGCGTGGCCTCGGCTTCGGTGCCGACGACTACATGACGAAGCCGTTCCACAAGGATGAGCTTGTTGCCCGTATTCACGCCATCGTCCGCCGTTCCAAGGGCCATGCGCAGTCGGTCATCTCCACCGGCGAGCTGATCGTCAATCTCGATGCCAAGACGGTTGAAGTGGGCGGCCAGCGCGTTCACCTGACCGGCAAGGAGTATCAGATGCTCGAGCTGCTTTCGCTGCGCAAGGGCACGACGCTGACCAAGGAAATGTTCCTGAACCACCTTTATGGCGGGATGGACGAGCCGGAACTGAAGATCATCGACGTCTTCATCTGCAAGCTGCGCAAGAAGCTGGCAAACGCCGCTGGCGGCGCAAACTACATCGAAACCGTCTGGGGCCGCGGCTATGTTCTGCGCGAGCCTGACGGCGCCACGGAATTCCTCGAAACCGCCTGATCCAATCAGGAACAGGACAGTTTTTAAAAGACCCGCTGGCGACAGCGGGTTTTTTGTTGCTCTTTCCTATGCCTGTCACAGGAATGAGCAAGAGAAAGACCTAGTCACCCATCGCCAAAGGACGCCGGCCCATGAATCACACCATCCCAACCCTCCGGACCGAACGCCTGACATTGCGCCCGCTCGCCATGGCGGACTTCCCCGCCTATCGGGATTTCCATGGCGTCAACGCGCTCCACCGGCGTCGGCGGCCCCTATGACCTGCCGTCGACATGGGGTGTATTTTGCCACGATCTGGCCAACTGGCACTTCTTCGGCCATGGCGCATTGATGATCGACCTTGGCGAGACGGGTGAATGTATCGGCCAGGTCGGCATCAATCACGGCCCGCTCTTTCCCGAAAAGGAACTCGGCTGGCTGCTTTACGACGGGCATGAAGGCCTTGGTTATGCCGCGGAAGCCGCCACGGCACTACGTGACTGGGCTTTCGAAACCCTGAACCTGTCGACACTGGTCAGCTACGTCTCGCCGCAGAACCGGAAATCAGCGGCCGTCGCCGAACGAATCGGTGGCACTCTCGATCCGTCGGCACCACGCTCCGACCCCGAGGACCTCGTTTATCGTTATCACCAGGTCAAGAGGCCTTGAAAATCGGAACATTTCGGGGCCGCCATAGCCCCGAAGCGCTTCAAAAGTCCTAACGCATTTCCGCTTTCAGGAAGCCGAGGATTGCCTCGGCGATCTGCGCATGGAGGGCGGCGCGGTCTCTGCCGCCGCCATCGCGGCAGACGAACCCCTCGCCCGGCGAAAGCTCTTCCACGATTTTTTCGCCGTTCGGCTTGCATATCTGCATGAAGCTGAAATGGCTGGCATCCGGTATTTCCCGATAGATACGTGTCGCCTTGGGCAGATGGCGGGCAATATATTCCGAATCGGCCTTGATGGCGGCGATCTCCGGGGTCTCCACACCCGCGGCCAGAACCAGCACGGGCACCTTCACTTGCTGCAGCGTCTCCGGCAGAAAACCGGCAGCCGGCCCGAGATCGAGCGCAATCACGGCACGGAAACGCTCGTCGCGCCAATCCATCGCCAGACGCGGATCGGCTTTGCCGTCACCGACAATGCCGACCTTGCCCAGCAGCCGCGGCGCCTTGCATTGCGGCGGCAGCTTCTCCGTGCTGCAATCCTTCAGGGCAAGATCGGCGCTGTACCGGGCGCCTGCGAGTTCCATCGCGGTCCAGCCGCCGAGAGAATGGCCGATCACGGCGATTCGCCCACGGTCGATCCCGCCGGCAAGATCGTCATGATCGAGCAGCGCCGCCAGCGTTCGGCTGATGTCGCGCGGCCGCTCCCATAACGGAACAATCTCGGTCGCATTCGCCTCGGTAAATGTTTCGCCATTGTGGTCAGGCGCAGCCACCACATAACCCTGCTGCACAAGCTCGCCGGCAATCCAGTTGAGATTACGCCAGCTTCCACCAAAACCGTGCGATAACAGGACAAGAGGGCGTGACCCCGCAAGGAATGGGGCGCCGGGCTGGACTTCAAGGCCATAAAAGGCCGCGTTTCCCCCCACGGTCTCGGTTTTGCCCGAGGGCGCGGACGGATACCACAGGGATATTGTGAGCGCATGCCCACCGGCATCAGCAGGCAATTCCGTCTGTTTGAAACCGATGGCGCTGTCTGCCATCGCGACGCGAAGGGTGGAAAGGACGACGATTGCCGTCAGAAGAAAAACACGCATGAGAGGCTCCAGGGTTGATACGGCCAACCCTTGCCTCAAACCGCCATCTGCCGAGACCTTGAACAGGTTTCAGCACGTTCTGAAACCTATTCAAGGTCTCTTGGGTCGCACCTCGCCCTATTTCCGGCTCACCCGCTCGAAAAGCCGGACAGGATTGTTGCGGAACATCATCTCGCGAAACGGACGAAAGCCGAATCGGGCTGCGATCGCCAGCGACGGCGTATTCAGTGCGTCGATCATGCAGACGCTCCGCTGCGAAATACCGCTCTCATCGAACCATCCGGTCACGGCGGCCACCGCTTCAGTCGCGACACCTTTGCCCGTCAGTTGCCCGTCGATTTTCCACATCGCCTCGGGCACGCCGTCGAAATCGGCGCCATTGCCGCGGCGCATATGGGCAAAGCCCACCTCACCGACGATGCGCCCTGTGGCAAGCTCTTCCACCACAAAGGGGCCGAAGCCGAAGACGGACCAATGGCCGATGAAACGCAACAGGCGCGCGAAGGCGAGTTCCGGGTCCAGTGGGGCAATCGACGTCACCCCCTCGATCGGCCGGACGGCCGCCCCCCAGAAGGCGCAATAAAGCGCTTCATCCGAAATGGCATGCGGCCGCAGGACAAGGCGGGCGGTTGCCAGACGCGTCATGAACATGCTCCCAAAAACAAAGAAGACCGGCGCGTCGGTTGACGCGGTCCGGCCTCTCACAAATTCACATCGGCAACTGCACCGTCACGCGGCAACCGTCTTTGCGGTAAAGACGATGCGGTCTTCATGCACCTTGTATTCCACGACCATATTGGCCTCTTCAGCCAGAAGCAGCGTGTAATAGGGCTGCACGGAATGGGCATCGACCGCCTCTTCCAGCCGGCCTTCGTAAATTTCCACGAACTTGGCCGGAACGCGCATCATCCGGCCCTTGACGGCGATTTCGAATTTGGCGTCGCCGTCAGGGTTTTCCAAGAGCACATCCACATTGCCGCCCCGCGGGATGGCGCCATAAGCGACGAGGAAGAGGTTAAGCAGAAGTTTAACACGATTTTTCGGAACGATGGCGCGCGGACCGCTCCAGCTCACTTCCGCTTTCTTTTCAGCGGCGGCGAAATCCTGGGCAGCCTTTTCGGCCTCACCGGTGTCGATCGAAGCACCGGCCGAGCCGGAAGCGCCGAAGGCAAGGCGGGCGAACTTAAGCCGCACGGATGCGTTAAGCGCTGACGTGCGGATGAGATCGAGCGCATCGTCATCCGTGCCGCCCTCGTCCAGAAGTTCGAGGCCGTTATTGATGGCGCCGACAGGAGAAATCACATCATGGCACACACGGCTGCACAGAAGAGCCGCCAGATCGGGACCGGACAGCGTGATATTGAGTTTGCTCGTCATAAAATTCTCTCCTGCGCAAGGGAGGCGCGGACGGTGTGGAAATTGTTAAGCCATAATGACACCATATTTGGTAAACCGATTGTTAATAGGATGGTTTCAAAATGCCAAATGCCTTAACAGGCCACACTGGAGCCCCGTGTATCTGTCAGGATGCACGAAACATGCTGTAGAACTTTGACTCTACGCATCGGCCCTCGCGAAAATCGATTCGGTTTTTCGGGCTGACGCGTTAACGAAACAGACGGACGGACATGACGATGCGCCTTACGAAAACCCGCACCATTGCACGCCTCGGACTGGGAAAGATTGTCGCGCTCCTTGCGAGCCTCTTGATGTGGGTCACTCCGGCCTTTGCCCAGACCAGCGATCAATATTCTATCCAGGAAGTCGTGGATGCAGGCCACGGATTCTTCGGTGAAACCACCGGCGGCCTTGCCAAGGTGGTGGAGCGCGCCTTCCAGCAATACGGACTTCCGAACGGTTACATTCTCGGCCAGGAAGGCTCCGGCGCCTTCGTTGCCGGCCTCACCTATGGTGAAGGCACGCTTTATACCAAGAACGCCGGCCAGCACCCCGTCTTCTGGCAGGGCCCCTCGCTCGGTCTCGACTATGGCGGCCAGGGCACCCGCGCCATGATGCTGGTCTACAACCTCCCCTCGGTCGACGCGCTTTACCGCCGTTACGGCGGCGTCAGCGGTTCCGCCTTCATCGTCGCCGGCGTCGGCATGACCTATCTGAAGAGCAGCGACGTCACGCTCGCCCCCATCCGCACCGGCATCGGCGCGCGCCTCGGCATCAATGTCGGTTACCTGAAGCTCACCCAGCAGCCGACCTGGAACCCCTTCTGATTCGCCGAATTCGAAGTGCAGCCGAGCCAACGGTGGCATATGGGACAAGAGATTGCCGCAGGTTTCTTCTCCCCGCCGGGGAGAAGGTGGCCCGAAGGGTCGGATGAGGGGGCACCCTCTCCGTATATCTCTACCCTTTCCCCCTCATCCCGCTGCCGCGACCCTCTCCCCCACGGGGAGAAGAAACAAGCGGCGCTGACACAGCCCCTGCAATTGCCGGAGAGACACCCCTCCCCACGGTTGCAATAATAGCGTAACGTGCCTTCGCGCTCCTCTTTCCGAATGCGCGCGTATCTGAGTTTCGGAGACTGTCCCGCGTGATCGAATATGCCATTCTTTTCGGATTGGGTTTTCTCACCGCAACCCTGCTGGCCCTGTTGATCGCACCCGCGATCCATCGCCGCATCGTAGCCTATACGGAAAAACGCCTGCGTGCGACCATGCCCATCAGCCCGCAGGAAGTCCGCGCCCAGAAGGACATGGCGCGCGCGCTTTACGCCGCCGAAAATGCCAAGGTGCGCCAGGAGTTGGATACCGAACGGGAAAAAAACACCTCGCTGCGCCTCGCCAACGAGGCCGCCTCCAGCGATGCCTATCGCCTCGGCGAGCAGAACCGCGGCTTTTCCCTGAAAATCGAGGAGCTGACGCTGGAGATCGGCGAATTGCGCTCCGCCCTCGATGCAAGCGAAGAGCGCGCCGGCACGATTGCGACTAATCTCCTGCAGCACGAACAGGCCGCCAACGAGCGCGCCAACCAGATGTCCGACCTCACCGCCCGCCTCACCAATCTGACGCGCGAGCTGGATGATTCGAAAATCAACGCCGCCACCCGCGATCTGGAGGCCGAGCAGGCGAAACAGACCGCCACGCGTTTCCGCAAAGAGGGCGAGACCGCGACCCGCGAATTGCAGGACGTTGCCGCCCGTAACAAGGAAGCGATGACGGCGGTTGCGCGCGAAAGCCGCAAGGTTACCCGGCTGGAGGAACAGCTCGCCACGCTGATGGCGAAAAATGCCGATCTCGACACGATGTTGACCCTGCGTAACCAGGACGTCGCCCGCCTCAAGGAACAGCTTGCGGCAACCGGCGGCCGCAGCAACGACATGATCATTCGCCTGCCGAACCCGGCCGTGCCGGTGGAGAAAGTGGTCAACCCGCCGCAACCGGCAGGGACTGCCCCAATCGCCACCCTTGAAACAGCGCCCGTCGTCGCTGAGGACATGGCACAGGCGGTGGCCGCGGAAGAGGCACCACTCTCGCCGGTGGTTGAACCAACGGCACCGGCACCGGAAGGTCTGGAACAGGAAATCGAGGATATCCGCAATCAGGGCACGGCGCTCACCGAACGCCTGCTGAATGTGCGCGGCACCGGCAACGACGAACCGATACGCCGCGAAATCGCAAGGATCGCCGCCGAGATGATCGCGCTGACAGCCGCCCGGGAGGGTGAGGCGTCGCCTATTCCGGGGTTGCTGGCCAAGGCCTCCGGTTCGTCAGGGCGGGAGAGCCTTGCGACGCGGGCTAAGGTGGTGATGGAGAAGCGGAAACGCTAGGCACGCCGTGGGTGTGGTTTACCACAACGTTGAGTGTGCGGCTTACCCCCCTCTGCCCTGCCGGGCATCTCCCCCACAGGTGGGGAGATCGATATGCGGCAATGTCTCGCCCATCTCAAAGCTTGAGAATGAAGTGGCGATAGCGCCGCTTGCCGATCTCCCTCCTTGTGGGGGAGATGTCCGGCAGGACAGAGGGGGGTAAGCCACACCCACCAAGGCAAACGTAAACTTCATCCACAAAGGTAGCTGTGAGCAGAACCTCACACCCGCCCCATCGCCCCCGCCATCTGATAAAGCGCCAGCCCCGAAGCCGTCCCCGCATTCAAGCTATCCAGCTGCGGCGACTGCGCGATCCGCGCCGTGTGAAAACGCGACAGCACCGATTGCGGCAGCCCCTCGCCCTCCGTGCCGATCACCAGCGCCATGCGTTCGGATCGGGGAATGTCGCGTATCTCCGTCTTGCCGTCAGGCGAAAGGCCCCAGATTGCAAATCCGTCCCCAGAGAGCTGCTCCAGCATCTCCACCGCCCCGCCACCGCGATGATAGGGCACCGACAGCACCGAGCCCACGGAAACCCTGAGCGCCTTGCGATAGAGCGGGTCGCAGCACGTCTCGTCCAAAAACACCGCATCGGCATAAAATGCCGCCGCATTGCGGAACATCGCGCCGAGATTGTCGTGGTTGGAAATGCCGCAGCCCACAAGCACCAGCGAGGAGGCGGGAAGCGCCGCCGTCATCTGCACCAGCCCATCATCACGCACCCGTCGCCCAAGCGCCAGAATGCCGCGATGCAGGTGAAAACCGACGATACCGTCCAGCACCGGCGCTTCCGCCACATAAACGGGAACATCATCAGGGAAATCGGCGAGAATATCTGCCACGCCGGAAAGCCGGTTGCGCAGGATCAGGATGCTTTCCGCCGCAAAGGCCCTGCCCGCTTTATGGGCCGCAGCCAGCATGCGCAGCACCACCGTACCTTCGGCAATGAAGCGGCCCTGCCGGCCGGTGAGATCGCGCTCGCGGATGTCGCGAAAGGCGGCAATGCGCGGATCGGCCGGATCCTCGACCGGGATCAGCGCCCGACCCTCCAGCCGGTCATTGCCCTCACTGGCCATCGACCGTCACATCGGCCAGAAATCTGCCGGCCGCGACGTTGAAGACCAGCGCCTTGCGGGTGCCGTTGGCAAGCCGGCCGTAAAACAGCATGTCGCCGCCGGAATAGCTGACATTGTCGATCACAAAGCCCTGCGGCAGGCTGGCGGTGACCGCAACCGGTCCGTTGCCGGTGGGAACCGCAAGGTTCGGCGCTTCGCTTTGCGTCTGAACCGTTTTCGACGGCCCCATCGCCTTGTAGACAACCGCACCGAAGACGGCCATAAGGCTGATAAACATCACGGAGCCCGACACGATCTGCAAACGGATCATCTTGCGGCGAACTTTTTCCATGGCCGGATCAAGCGGCTTGTCTTCCTGTTCGTCTGGCTCGATCTGCGTCATCGGGTTCCCTGAAATGCTGATGGATCGGAAAAATAAGAATGAACGACCCCTTTAAACAAGGCGGAGACGCAAGGAAAGTCCTGATTGCCGGGGAAGACGCCGAAGGCCGCCTCGATGTGTGGCTGGTGGGCGAAGTCGGCAGCGATCTGTCGCGCAGCCGCCTGAAGGCGCTGATCGAGCAGGGCGCGGTTCTCCTCAACGGCAAACCCGTGACCGAACCGAAAAAGAAGGTGCATCCGGGCGATCGCATCGAGATCGTCATGCCTGAGCCGGAAGACCCCGTGCCACAGGGCGAGGACATTCCGCTCGATGTGGAATATGAGGATGAAGACCTGATCGTGCTGGTCAAGCCCGCCGGTCTCGTCGTGCATCCGGGCGCGGGCAACTGGACCGGCACGCTGGTCAACGCCCTCATCCACCATTGCGGCGACAGCCTTTCCGGCATTGGCGGTGTCAAGCGGCCGGGCATCGTGCACCGGCTGGACAAGGAAACGTCGGGCGTCATGGTGGTGGCGAAGAACGACAATGCCCACCGCCATCTCGCCGCCCAATTTGCCGATCATGGCCGCACCGGCCCGCTGGAACGCGCCTACAAGGCCGTCGTCTGGGGCCGCCCGCGCACCCTGCGCGGCACCATCGATGCAGCCCTCGGCCGCGGCACCGACCGCACCAAGCGCGCCGTCAAGAATGAGGATTCGTTCGATGCCCGCGAGGCGATCACCCATTATGAGGTGATGGAACGTTTCCAGGAAAAGCCTGACGCCTCCTGCCTCGCCTCGATGGTGGAGTGCCGTCTGGAAACGGGCCGCACACACCAGATCCGCGTGCACATGGCCCATATCGGCCATCCGCTGATCGGCGATCCCGAATATGGCGCGGCCTTCCGCACCAAGGCGAACCTACTGGAAGAACCGGCCAGAAGCACCGTCAGCCGCTTTCCGCGCCAGGCGCTGCATGCCTATCTTCTGGCCTTCGAACATCCGCGCACCGGCGAGGTGATGGAGTTCGAAACCGACATGCCTGAAGACATGGAAGAGCTGCTGACGGCCCTGCGCAGCTGAAAACCTGGCTGGCGCAGCCAAAAAACTGCGCCATGCATTTCGCCGGAAGCCCCGGATAATAAAAAAAGATTAGCGGATAGCGATATTCCGCCGACGGTCCTTTTTGTAGACCGCCCCAATTTCGCTTCAATCGTCGCACCTCCTCGGCCTCGTGCAAAGCTCGAAGGCGCCACGGTGAAAACCGTGGCCGCACAAGAGCTTGGCCGGAAAAGACGCCGCAGGAAACGCCGTTCGTTCAAGTCGCATCTCCCTGAACGGAAACGGCATGATGACGGGATTTATCGCACATGAATATCGAAGACCGCCGGTTTATATTCCAGGATCTGCGCAGCGTCGAAGGTTACATCGACCCGCCCGATGCGCTGGTCTTCAAGGCTTTGCTGCAGGCGCAGACCAAAGGTGGCCTTGGAGGCGGCATGGCGGAAATCGGCGTTTATTATGGCCGCTCCTATTTCCTGCTGCGCAAATTCGCGCAGCCACAGGAAAAGGTGCTGGGCGTCGATCTTTTCGACCTTGATCCGCCCGAAGACGGCAGCCTCGACCAATATGAGCGCCTGCTGGAAAACGGCCGCCGGCTGGGATTTCCGATGGATGAGGACCTCATCATCAAAGGCGACAGCACGCGGCTGGCGCCTGCCGAGATCACCTCGCGCATCGGCCCCGCGCGCTTCTTCAGCATCGATGGCGGCCACCATCTGCATCATGTGCTGGCCGATGCGAAGCTGGCAATGGAGGTGATCGCGCCACACGGCGTCATCGTCTTCGACGATACCTTCAATCCCGCCTGGCCGGAGGTGACGGTTGGCGTCGCCGATTTTCTGCGAACCCACGGCCACAGCCTCGTCTGTTTCGGCATGACGAAATACAAGACCTATGTCTGCCGCCGTGAATTCTACGCCACCTACGCAGCCGCCATCACCGCCGATCCCGACCTGCAGGCGCTTGGCCATGTCGAGACGCAGTTCCTTGGCTCAAAGGTGGTGCGCCTGCACAATCCCATGCGCCGGCGGGTGATGTATGAGCTGATGGTGCGCTCCGGTCTCGGTGGATTTTCGGAACGAATCTACCGTTCGAAAGTTAAACAGGTCAAAGAAGGTGTCACCGGAACATAACGCATGTGTGAACACAGCGTTCGCTTGAAACACGGCGGGCGCGTACATATCTGTCACATGGGTTCGTGCGGGGTCGGTAACGACCCGCAGCTTACGGCATGCCTCGGGCGGATGATTTTACCACGCCAGAGAGGGTGCCGTTCCAGACCATAGATAAGGGGGTGCTTTATGGCCCGCAATAGTTTGCCTACGATTACGGCCGGTGAAGCCGGTCTCAATAGATATCTCGACGACATCCGTAAATTTCCGATGCTGGAGCCGCAGGAAGAGTACATGCTTGGCAAGCGTTATGCCGAGCATGGCGACCGCGACGCCGCGCACAAGCTCGTCACCAGCCATCTGCGTCTCGTTGCCAAGATCGCCATGGGTTACCGCGGTTACGGCCTGCCGATCGGCGAAGTCGTGTCCGAAGGCAATGTCGGCCTGATGCAGGCGGTGAAGAAGTTCGATCCGGAACGCGGTTTCCGTCTGGCTACCTATGCCATGTGGTGGATCAAGGCCTCGATCCAGGAATATATCCTGCGTTCGTGGTCGCTGGTGAAGATGGGTACAACGGCCAACCAGAAACGCCTGTTCTTCAACCTGCGCCGGCTGAAAGGCCGTATCCAGGCGATTGACGATGGCGATCTGAAGCCGGAACACGTCAAGGAAATCGCCACCAAGCTGCAGGTGTCGGAAGAAGAAGTCATTTCGATGAACCGCCGCCTGCATGGCGACGCCTCGCTGAATGCGCCGATCAAGGCGTCCGAGGGCGAGTCCGGCCAATGGCAGGACTGGCTGGTGGATGACCATGAAAGCCAGGAAGCCGTGCTGATCGAACAGGACGAGCTGGAAACCCGTCGCCGCATGTTGGCCAAGGCCATGGGCGTACTGAATGAGCGCGAACGCCGCATCTTCGAGGCCCGCCGCCTCGCGGAAGACCCGGTAACGCTGGAGGAACTCTCCTCCGAGTTCGACATCAGCCGCGAACGCGTGCGCCAGATCGAGGTTCGCGCCTTCGAGAAGGTGCAGGAAGCGGTGCAGAAGGAAGCGCTGGAAGCCGCGCGCGCATTGCGCGTAGTGGATGCGTAAGGCAGCGCGCTCTTGACGCCAATGCGCTGACCATGAATCATCCTCGGCCTTCGGCCGGGCATTTTTTGTTTGTAAAAGGCGGGCGATGGGAAATGGCCTGCCATCCGCGACCGGCGATTGCGCTGGAGGAAAACCGGCAGGAAAAATATCCATGCTTCGGGGGATGCCGCTTACCCCCCTCTGCCCTGCCGGGCATCTCCCCCACAAGGGGGGAGATCGATATGCCGCGAGGTCTCGACCAACTCAACGGTCGAGGATGAAGCGGCGGTAGAGCGTCTTGCCGATCTCCCTCCTTGTGGGGGAGATGCCCGGCAGGGCAGAGGGGGGTGAGCCACACCCACCAGCACCAACTAACCCACCCATCACCCGACAAACGCAAAGACACCGCCGTAGCCATATAACAAAAAGGGCGGCCCGAGCCGCCCTTTCAATCCTTATTGACCGCCGGCAGCAGGCGCTGCGGCCGCCCATTCGCTGAGCGCCTTGTCGAAGGCGGCGATGCCGTCATTGCCCTTTTGCAGGGTCAGGAGCGCACGCCGGCCATTGCGATAAGACACCGGAATGTCGATCCAGTTGCGGCTCTTCAGCAGCTCCAGATTGGTCTTCATCGCATCCGGGAAGTCGTTGAGCGCGATCATGTGGAAATCATCGGTGATCTTGGCGGGAACCGCGATCAGCGCGTTGCCGCGATCCTGCTCGGTGCTCTTCATCGCGATGCGCTGGACGCTGTCGATCGCCCCGCCTTCGAAGCCGGGCGAAACCGAGAAGACGATCTCGATCAGATGGCTCGCCGGCAACGACGGATCGGTGTTGCGCTTGAAGGTGATGAGCGCGCTGAGGCCACGGCCGGGCACGGTGATCTGGCCCTGAACGGTGGGCGAAGGCTTGCCTTCCGCGTCATTTTCCTGCTGCAACGACCAGGACACGCTGCCCTGAATGGCAGTCGGAACCGTCTGGCCCAGCACTTCTTCGTAGAGGAACATGCGGTCGCCGCTGGCGGCGGCGGCAGGTTGCTGTCCCGCCGGCGTGCCGGCCGGCGTTCCCGCAGGTGCACCCGCGGCATTATTGGCGGGAGCTTCGCCCGCAGGCGGCGGCGCAACGTTCTGCTCATAGACAGACTGGCCCTCGGCCGTAACGGGCTGGCCGTTCGCACCGGCTGCCGGTCCTTCGTCCCGTTCGGTGCCGTCGGCCATCAGCCGCTGGGTAAATTTGGTGCCGGTGACGGAACCATCATCGCCATGCGACTGGGCCTGATGATTGTTGGACGTGGCAGGTGGCTGCTGGCCATTGGCGGCCGGTGGCTGCTGGGTCGCCGGCGGTGTCGATGGCTGCGTCTGCGCCGTATTTGCCGGAGGCGTCTGGCCATTGCCGCCATTCTGTGCGGAACTGACCAGCCCATCGACCATATCGTTCAGGGCATCGCGGTTCATCCAAACGGCATAACCGCCGCCGGCAAGCAGCGCCACGCCGACAAGGGCGAGCACGACCGAGGCATAGTTACGACGTGGCTTCTTCTTGACCATATAGGCGGGCGTCGCCGCCGCGGCACCAATGCCCGGCGTTTCATCCGAAGCCTGCCGGTTGGACGAGGAAGCGCCGTCATAACCGATCAGCTCGTCCAGATCGTCCCAAGGCGTGCGTTCCTTATTGTCCTTGGCGCCAGCCTGCTCACCGAAGAGATCATTATCGGCGCGCGGCAGCGCCGGCGCGTCCTTGGCGGGAATGGCAATATCCGCATCCTGGAAATAGGACGAGAAATCCTCGACCACGGCCGCCTTTTTCGGCGCCTGCTCTTCCGTCCGGTGATGGTCGTCAAAATCGTGCCGGCCGCCAAACACCGGAGCATGCTCCACGGCGGCGGGGCCCAAATGGTCATCCGCCTCGCGCCGCTCATCCTTTTCATAAGGGGCGGGCTTTTCGTAAGGGGCGGGCTCGAAACTTACGTCCGGTTCCTGGTAATGCTGCGCGGCATAACCGGCAACAAGCGGACGTTCGTCGGTCTCGTTGCGAACCTCTTCATATTCCTCGGCGGCCGGACGCACATCGTCGCCCTGCGCTTCATCGAGCTTGCGCCAGTCGTCCTCATCCACAGGCTGCGCCCAATGGGAGGGAACGGAATCATCGGCAGCACCGGGCGCCGCTTCAGGCTCCTGCTGGTGAGCCGGCTCTTCATCCGCCCGGGTGAAATAGGTGCCGACGGTTTCCTCGGAGGCGTGTGCCGGGGCAGGAGCGGCATGAACCGTTTCCGGCGCATCATAAAGCTCTTCCGGCTCGTGTTGACCGTGACGCTCGTCCTCATCGGCAACGGTATCAGTGTGCCGAGGCTCTTCCTCTTCGGCGGCTTCTGCGTAAGCCGGCTCCGGTTGTGCGGGTTCAGCGGGTGTTGGCTCTTCGTAGGCCGGCGCGTGCCGCTCCTCTTCCCGCTCGGCATGCTCTGCCGGCTCGGCGGCGCGGGCCTCGTCTTCGTCGGCAGCATCCTGCTGGTAATAGGATGCCGCCGTCTCTTCCGCAGCGGGAGAGACAGCGTCATCCTCCTCCAGCGCCGGAAGCGCCTCGGCATATTCGCTGTCCACCTCGGCAATGGCGGCGTCCAGCTTGGCGATCTGCCGGCGCAACAATTCTTCCGGCGGACGTGGCTTCATATTCTCGAGTTGGCGCACAACCGCACTGCGCGCCTTGTCGTAAACCTTCGCCCGGTTTTCGGGAGTATTGTTCGCCAAGCCATCCACGGCCTTGCGAATGACTGCTACAAAATCCGCCATAAGCACTTTCTCGTCGTGACCGGCGACGTACCGGCCCGATATGGTTTATGAATCTAGATCGCCGAGGACATTAATCCTCAAACGGATCAGTCACAAGTATGGTGTCGTCACGCTCCGGACTTGTCGACAGGAGCGCGACAGGCGCCCCGATCAATTCCTCGACCTGACGGACATATTTGATTGCCTGAGCAGGCAAATCCGCCCATTTTCGGGCACCGACGGTCGATTCCTTCCAGCCTTCCAGCGTGATGTAGATCGGCTCGACGCGCGCCTGCGCGCCCTGGCTGGCCGGAAGATGGTCGATTTCCTGCCCGTCAAGCTTGTAGCCGACGCAGATTTTCAGCTCGTCGAGACCATCAAGCACGTCAAGCTTGGTGAGCGCGATGCCGGTAATACCATTGGTGGCGACCGACTGGCGCACCAGTGCAGCGTCAAACCAGCCGCAACGGCGCTTGCGGCCGGTGACGGTGCCGAATTCATGACCTTTTTCGCCGAGGAACTGGCCGATCTCGTCATTCAGTTCCGTCGGGAACGGGCCTTCGCCGACGCGGGTGGTGTAAGCCTTGGTGATGCCGAGAATGTAACCCAGCGAACCCGGACCCATGCCCGAACCGGCAGCGGCCTGGCCGGCAACCGTGTTGGAAGAGGTCACGTAAGGGTAGGTGCCGTGGTCGATATCGAGCAGCGAGCCCTGAGCGCCCTCAAACAGGATGCGCGCACCGGCGCGACGCTTCTTGTCGAGCAGCAGCCAGACGGTTTCGCTGAAGGGCAGGATGCGCTCGGCAATCGACGACAGCTCTTCCATGATGGTTTCATGCGACACTTCGGTCGCGCCGAAACCACGGCGAAGCGCATTGTGATGCGTCAGGATGCGATCGACCTTGGCGGAGAGCGCTTCCATGTCGGCCAGATCCATGACGCGGATGGCGCGGCGGCCGACCTTGTCTTCGTAAGCCGGGCCGATGCCGCGGCGCGTGGTGCCGATCTTGGTGCCGCTGTTGGAGGCGGCGTCTTCGCGCATGCCATCAAGTTCGCGGTGCAGGGAAAGAATGAGCGTGGCATTGTCGGCGATGCGCAGGTTTTCCGGCGTGACCTTGACGCCCTGCACTTCCAGACGGCCGATTTCGGCGATCAGCGCATGCGGATCGACCACGACGCCATTGCCGATAACGGCGAGCTTGCCGGGACGCACGACGCCGGAAGGCAGAAGCGAAAGCTTGTAGCTGATGCCATCGATGACAAGCGTATGGCCGGCATTATGACCGCCCTGATACCGCACGACGACATCTGCCCGCTCGGACAGCCAGTCGACAATCTTGCCTTTGCCTTCGTCGCCCCATTGCGAGCCGACCACCACAACATTCGTCATTTCTTGCTTTCCTGCTCATGGCGCTTGCGCGCCCGATAACCCGATGGGAAACCCAAACCCGCGAATGTATACTGCGTTGTTTTACGGAAAGCGACCCTGTTTCTTATGGAGAAATTTGCTTTTTCCGTGACAAGGCGCGGATTTCCCGCATTATCTCGCCCCGTGGGGGACAGGCGCGGGCGCAAGGCCGCGGTTCACCCCCCTGCCATTTTTCCCGCCCCATGAAGAAGCGAAACATCCGCGTGCCGTCGAAAGCCTATCTCGCCCTCATCATCGCCACACTCTGCTGGGGTGGCAACACTGTTGCCGGCAAGCTCGCCGTCGGCCACATCAGCCCCATGGCCTTCACCTTCCTGCGCTGGGTTCTCGCCGTCGCCATCATCTTCGCCATTTCCGTGCCGCAGCTGATCAAGGACTGGCCGGTGGTGAAAAAGCGCCTGCCCTATTTCTTCGTGCTCGGCAGCGTCGGTTATACCGCCTTCAACGTGTTTCTCTACACGGCCCTGCAGCACACCTCGGCCATCAATGCCGCCGTCATCCAGGCCGGCATTCCCATGGTCATCTTCGTCCTGAACTTCATCCTGTTCCGCACCCGCGTGCTGTTCGGCCAGATCGCCGGCTTCTGCCTCACCATTTCAGGTGTGGCGCTGCTTGCCTCGCATGGTGATCCGCTCTCGCTGCTGCAGCTGGAAATGAATGTCGGCGACGCCGTCATGCTGCTCGCCGTGCTGGTCTATGCCATCTACACCGTCATCCTGCGCTGGAAACCCGCGGTTGACTGGCGCACGCTGATGGCGATCCCCGCCTTTTTCGCCCTCCTCACCTCGGTGCCGCTGGTCTTCTTTGAAATGTCGCGCGAAAGCCTGATCTGGCCGGACCAGACGGGCTGGATGCTGGTGGTCTATGCCGGTATCTTCGCGTCGCTCATCGCGCAGATCCTCTACATCAAGGGCGTGGAGCAGATCGGCGCCAACCGCGCCGGCCTCTTCATCAACCTCGTGCCGGTCTTCGGCACGCTGCTTTCGGTCTTCGTGCTGAGCGAAACCCTGCACACCTATCAGATCGCGGCGCTCTTCATGGCGCTTGCCGGCATTGCCGTGGCGGAACGAAAAAAATCGCCGGCTTCCTGAACCAACGAGGATCAGAAAAACCGGCGTAGTCTGGCAGGCATGAACGAGTGGGGCATCGGATCGAAAATCTCGTCCGGTGCCCGAAGGGAAAGGTCAGAGCGCAGTTTCGCGGCTGGCCGGAGAAAAGGTTGCATTGCCAAGGACGATATCGCCCTTGTCGGTGGTAACAACAAGCACTTTTTCGAGCGATCCGTCATCCTTGAGTGCAAAGGCAAGCCGCAGCGCGTTGGAAGACCAACCGGCACCGGCAAGGGCCGTGCGCTTGATCGCGGCGCAGTCACCGCAATCCCCAAGGCTTGACGATGGCTGTGCCGGAAGATCGGTTGCAAAACCGGAGACATAATCATCGAGCGCGCCCATGGTGGCGTTCACATCGCGGTTAACGCGCAGCAGTTCCTCACGGCGCTCGCCGGTCAACGGCGCGGCGATGGTGGACACGCATTGGCCCGCGGCAAGAACGCAGCCATCAAAACCACCGGGTGCGGAAATACCGACGGCAGTCACGGCGGACTTCTCGACGGCGGCAAATCCACGGGCAAAACCGGCAGCGCCCGCCGCATCGGCATGGGTGGACATGGAAGCAATGGCAATTCCGCAGATGGCGGCAGCAATAATCTTCTTCAGCATTTCATACCCCGTTTGCGATCCGCCGGCTTGTGCCGGTCTCGATTTCGTTTTGCGGAGCGCCTCTTTTTAAGGCCACTCCCTGTCTGTGATCCCACAATGGCACACCACTGTTTTCAGCCGCTTTAAGCCGATTGCTACAATTTTATCGGTTTTCATTTTTGAACAGCGGATGCTTTTTCTCGAATATGCGCGAGCACCGTCGCCACGGATTCCGGGCAACGTTGGAAACGATGATGGGCCGCATCGCTGCGGGGGTATAAGGTGGTAGTGCAGGGTTTTGCAGACGATGCGGCCCCGGCTCCGACATTTCAGCCTGTGACACACCCGCCAAACCGGTTCCTGTTTGGAGGATGGACACATGCCGGCCGCCTCAACCGTGACATTGGGAAATTCCCCGATCTCGGCCGCCTGCCCCGCCCACCTTGCGCCGCGCGCACGCTCGATGACCGGGATGGAGAGGAGTCTACCGCACCCGGCGGCAGCGGGGACGCACGGGCATAAACAAATTCCAAAAAGGGTGAGAAAGGGACGCGTGGCGCATGGTTTCGCCCCATCCCGGACACAGGAATTTTCATGGGGTTAACGGCCGCCCGATGTCAGGCATTTGAATTAACCTTGTCTTAAAACCCGACGTTAATGGTTAGCAATTTAAGAATAGCGGAACGAAAGGGTTCCGTTATGCGTGGCGTATCTGCCGTTGTTTTCCTGATGCTCGTCCTGGCAGGCTGTGCCACCGCACCGTCACAGGTCACCAATGCCTGTGCGATTTTCGAGCAGCGCAACGGCATCTTCAACAACTGGCGGCGCGACGCGAAAGCGGCCGAGCGGGAATTCGGCGTGCCCGTGCCGGTCATGATGGCGACGATCTACACTGAATCCGCCTTCCGCCCCTATGCGCGGCCGCCCCGGACCAAGCTTCTCGGTTTCATTCCCTGGAAACGCCAGTCCACCGCTTACGGATATGCGCAGGCGCTTGACGGCACATGGAGTGTTTACCAGCGCGAAACCGGCCGCTGGTCGGCAAGCCGCACCGATTTCACCGATGCCATCCATTTCGTCGGCTGGTACCACGCCAAGAGCCGGCGCGAAAACGGCATTGCGCTGAACGACCCGTATAATCTCTACCTCGCTTATTATTCCGGCCATGCCGGTTATGCGAAAGGCAGCTGGCGCAACAATTCCGCCGTCCAGAAGGCGGCCCGCCGCTCCGCCAACATGGCGCTACGTTACGAGGCACAGCTGCAGCAATGCGGATATCGCTGAGGCGGGGGTCCAGCACGATCAAGTCCCTGATCGCGAAAGACTCCTTTCACGGCGAAGACGCGCCGTGGCTGGATGCCGGATCAAGTCCGGCATGATGGAGGTGGTCACCTACTCCACATAGCCCGCCAGAAAACCCCTGACCGCATCGATCTCGCTGGAGCGGATTTCATGTCCGCCCGGGTGCCACACGGTTTCCACCGTGCCGCCCTGCGCTTTCAGGCTCTCCGCCAGCGCCTTGGTCAGCGGCACCGGGCAGATCGGGTCGCGCTCGCCGGCCGTGACGAGCACGCGGCGCGTGGGTTTCGCCGGAGAAATCTTCGGCTGGAACGGGATGAGCGGATGCATCAGCACCGCCGCATCGAAAAGCTCCGGCTGCTCGATCAGCACATTGGCGAGAATATTCGCGCCGTTGGAAAAACCGAGACCGATGACCGGCCCGGCCTGATAATGCTCCCGGTTCGCCGTGACGAAATCCGCCATCTTGCCGGTTGCCCGCTGAAGGTCGGCCATGTCGTAAACGCCTTCGCCCGTGCGCCGGAAGAACCGCGCCGCACCATGTTCGGACACATCGCCGACCGGCGAGATGATGGTGGCCTGCGGCAAAAGACGCGCGCCGAAATCGAAGAACTGGTTCTCATCGCCGCCGGTGCCGTGCAGCAGAACGAAAAGCGGGGCGCCCGCAGCGCCGGCGCGGGATTTGTGGAAATAGCTATCCTTGGTCATGGGAGTATCCTTTCTGGAAGGAAGAAGGTTCAGCGGTATCCGCAAGGTCTCTTCGGCCAAGCAGAGCAGTCATATGGAGCGAGCGGGCACGGCTTGTTTCTTCTCCCCGCCGGGGAGAAGTCCGCGGCAGCGGGATGAGGGGGCAAGGGTCGAGATATACGGAGAGCTTGCCCCCTCATCCGACCCTTCGGGCCACCTTCTCCCCGAACGGGGAGAAGAAATACGTGGCAACGTCCTGCCAAACGTTATCGAGGGATTAAACCGTCTTCTCATCCCCAAGCGGCTCCAACTGCTTTTCCAGCGCGGCACGCAGATGCGCGTGCTGGCTTGGCAGTTTCAGCGCCTCGCCGAGATGGGCGGTATCTTCGTCGCGGTCGAAACCGGGCTCGTTGGTGGCCACCTCGAACAGCACGCCGCCGGGCGTGCGGAAATAGATCGCCCAGAAATAATCGCGGTCGATGACCGGCGTCACCTGGTAACCCGTATCCATCAGCGCCTTGCGCACTTCCAACTGCTTTTCACGGTTTTCGACCGCAAAAGCGATGTGGTGCACGGAACCGGCACCCAGCCTTGCACCTGATATATTCGGCATGGTTTCGATATCGATGACATCGGCACCGTTACCGCCGGGCATACCGAGACGCAGCACGCCGTCCTGACGGTCCACTTCCTGATATCCCATGAATTTCAAGAGTTCGGCGGTCGCGCCTTCGTCGCGAAGCCGCAGCGAAGCGCCCTGAAAACCATGGATCGCCTGATCTTCACCGACGCCATTGCCGGTCCATTGCGCGCGATTGTCGTCCCTGACCTCAACCAGCGCAAAACCGTCGCCGTCCGGGCCGGCGAAATGCAGGCGCTTGTTGCCGAAAGCTTCGTCCGACTTCAGGCCATCGACGCCGGCCCTGGAAAGGCGGTCCTGCCAGTAGCCGAGTGATCCCTCCGGAACGGAAAACAGCGTCGTCCCCACCTCCCCGGTGCCGGGGCGGCCTTGGGCAATATGCGGGAACGGAAAATAGGTCATGACGGAGCCGGGCGTGCCGACCTCATCGCCATAATAGAGATGATAGACATCAGGCGCGTCGAAATTCACCGTTTTCTTCACCCGGCGCAAGCCGAGCGTATCCGTGAAAAAGCCGTTGTTCTGGCGCGCGCTCGCCGCCATCGACGTGACGTGGTGCAAGCCCTTGATCTGGTTGAGCATGATTAAACCCCTTTTCGCCGGCAGGCCTCGCAATCGGGCCTGCCCTGTTCATGGCGTTAAGATGGGGTAAGAGCCGCGAGAGGTATAGAGTGGACGACAGGAACGGATTGTTCCCGATCAGTGAACAATAAAATCGACTGTTCAACCAGTCGCGCAGACCATCCTAGTGGTCGTCGGCAGCGCCCATGGTCCAGTAACCCACGGCACGCAGGGACGCCTTCGGGAAGCCGACTTCGTCGGTCAGGAAGGATTTTACCGCTCTCGCCTCGGATTTTTCGCAGGCGGCAAAGACATGCAGACCGTCGTGGTCTGCACTCCACGCATGCTCGCGCAGCGCCTTTTCGATGAGGCCGGAGGTCCCGGCAGGCTTGCCGCGACGATAAAGCCATGTCCATTCGACATCGGCCGCGCAGACCACTTCCTGTCGCTCTGCCTCGTTGTCGATTTCGACATAGACGCTGAGCGTCTTGCCGGCAGGCATTTCGGCCGCCATGCGCAGCATCACCGGCAGCGCTGTCTCGTCCCCGGCAAAGACATAACGCTCGGCTTCCGGGCAGACACCGCTCGGGCCGATGATGCCGACGACATCGCCCGGCTTTGCCGTCGCACCGAAAGTGGCACCCGGCATATGGTCACCCTCATGCATGACGAAATCGATATCGACTTCGCCACGACCGACATCGCCGGAACGGATGGTGTAGACTCGCCTTGTCAGAAGATCGTCACCCTCCGGCCAGATGATCGCGCCGGTGGGGGCGAGATGAGGCCAGACCGGCGCGCGGGCCTGATCCGGCACCAAAAGCAGTCGCACATGCATGCCGCCGGTCAGCAGCCTGTCGATGCCGCTTTCGACTGACACGACCAGCCGGCGCATATGCGGTGTGAGATTATAGGCACGCGCGACCTTGCCGCGGAAAAGATTGGGCAGCTCACGTTGCTCGGCGCCGTGGCCGCTCCAGCGGAAATCGAGCCCCGTCTCGCCGGAAAACTCCGCAATATGCTCGGCCACCATGGCCTTGACCGACGTCAATATATGTTCGGAAACGCAGTTCACCCGCGCGGCGAAACGGCCACCCTCGGCGCTGAAGCTGCCATGGCCATATTCCGTCTTGAACCGCACCGTCGATCCGTCGCGCTCCATCTCCATATGCTCGGAGAAATGATCCTCGAAAGCTTTAACGATCGACAGCGGGTCGGGCAGCGAAACTGAGGTTTCTGCAGACAGGAGAGACACGGGCATAATCCTTCACTTTGTAGTCCGGTTATCTTTAACCCCGGGACTGGCAAAGCGCAAAGGTATTTATGAGTGATTAAAGAAGGTTTTTGTCGCTTTCCGCCAGCTCAGGCAATTGCCAGTCGATCGGATCGCGGCCATGCGAAACGAGGAAAGCGTTGGCCTTGGAAAAATGGCCGTTGCCGAAAAAGCCGTTATGGGCCGAAAGCGGCGAAGGGTGTGGCGAGCGCAGCACGAGGTGCTTGCGCTGGTCCACGAAGGCCGCCTTCTTCTGGGCATAGGAACCCCAGAGCAGGAAGACGACGTGGTCGCACTCGTCGTTGACAGCGCGGATGACCGCATCGGTGAATTTTTCCCAGCCCTGCCCCTGATGCGAGGCGGCGCGGGCCTCTTCCACCGTCAGGACGCTGTTGAGCAGCAGCACGCCCTGTTTCGCCCAGCTTTCCAGAAAACCGTGCTTGACCGGGCGAATGCCCAGATCGCTCTGCAATTCCTTGTAGATATTGACGAGCGAGGGCGGAATGCGCACCCCGGGCTGCACGGAAAAGCAGAGCCCATGTGCCTGGCCAAGCCCATGATAGGGATCCTGTCCCAGAATGACGACCTTGACCTCATCGAGCGGCGTGAGATCGAGAGCGCGGAAATATTCCGCGCCCTTCGGAAAGATACGCTTGCCGGCGGTCTTTTCGGCAAGCAGGAACTCTTTCAGCTTCTGCATATAGGGGCTGGCGAATTCGCCTGAGAGAACGTGCTTCCAGCTGTCTTCGAGTTTGACGCCTGCCTCTGCCATGCCCGCCTCCATCAGAGCTTATTTAAACCGGTTGCCGCGCTGCAGCACTTCGATCTTGTAACCATCCGGATCGCAGATGAAAAAGTATTTTGCGAAAGGCTGGCCCTTATAATCGGCTTCGATCATCTTGCCGGGAGAAAGCCCGATCTCGATGAAACGCTGATGTTCGGCGTCCACGTCAGCAACACTGACGGCGAGATGGCCATAACCGTCACCCAGCGCATAGGGCACTTCGCGACCCCGGTTGACGGTCAGTTCCAGCTCGAAATCGCCCTCGGCATTGCTGAGATAGATCAGCGTGAAATTCTCGAACTCGGCGCGTTCCGCGATCTCAAGCCCGAAAGCCTGTTTGTAAAATTCCACCGAACGCTTTTCGTCCAGCACCCGGACCATCGAGTGGATCAGCTTGGCCATGGTGTTTCCTTCTTCTTCCTGTTGACGGCCCGGTTATGCTCCGGGCATCGCGGCCCAAGGGGATAAAGACAGTGCGCCGCGCTTTCAACCCTAAAGGCACCCGGCGACAAAGCGTAACGGCCCGATCACGGCAAATGTGATGGCGAAAACCCCCGATTTTTCCGCTGCGGCCTGACCTGCGGCAACGGGACCGCATCGATTTGGCGCCTGCACTCTATCCTGAGTGCTGAACTCATGATACCGGCTTGGACATGCGCCTTTTATACCTCTGTCTTGGCTGGCTGATGGTCGCGACCGGCATTGTCGGCGCGTTTCTTCCCGTTTTGCCCACCACGCCCTTTCTGCTTCTGGCGCTCTGGTGTTTTTCCCGCTCCTCCCCGAAACTCGAGGCATGGCTTCTTGCCCATCCGAGGTTCGGTCCCTCGCTTCGCCGCTGGCGCGAGCGTGGCGCAATTGCACGAAAGGCCAAGATCGCGGCACTTTCGGCCATGACGGTGAGTTATGCCGCCTTCTGGTTTCTGAGCGAGCCGCCGCCGCTGCGGGCGACAATCGTCGCCGCCGTCATGCTTGGCTCCGCGCTCTTCATCGCCACACGGCCGGAAAGCTGAAGAGGGGCTCTATCCTCTTGTTTTCGCCGCATTGTCCGACGCCGAAGCGAAAACGCTTCGGCTGGAAATGCTCTAGCGATGCCGCGATTGCGGCAGCACATAGGGAATATGCCGCGCGGGCAGCCGGCCGACGACGCCGCCAATGCCATAAACCCGGGCGATCGTCTCATCGCTGATCGTTTCCAGCGAAGGGCCGCTCGCCGTTACCCGGCCGCCATGCATGACGATAAGTTGATCGGCAAATTCCGCCGCCAGGTTGAGATCGTGCAGGATGGCGAGCACCAGCCCGCCGCCGCTTGCAAAATCGCGCGCCGTTTCCAGCACGGAGATCTGGTGGCCGATATCGAGGCTGGCCGTCGGTTCATCGAGGAAGAGCGCCCGTGCCTGCCCATTTTCAACCGGGTTCGGCACCTGCGCCAGTGCCCGGGCAAACTGCACCCGCTGCTGCTCGCCGCCGGACAGCATATTGTAGGATCGCTGCTCGAAGCCACGCAGCCCGGCCCGGGCAAGCGCCCGGCGGGCCTGTTCTTCCGGTGCGCGTGAGCCCTGCGCTACCGCACCCATGCGCACGATCTCCAGCGCGGTGAAGGGAAAGGCAAGCTGGGTATTTTGCGGCAGCACCGCACGCAGGCGCGCAAGCTGCACCGGCGTGAATTGCGGCAGGGCGACGTCATTATAGGTCACCGAACCGCTTTCAGCCCGCATCTCGCCCGAAAGAACCTTCATCAGCGTGGATTTGCCCGCGCCATTCGGGCCGATGATGACATTGACCTTCCCCGGCTTCAGATCGATGCTGACATCTTCCAGCAGGCGGCGGCCGGAGCGGATGAGAGTAATGTTTTCGGCCCGGATCATGGCGCATTCCGCATGGAAAACCCGCCGCGGCCAAGCAGCAGGAAGAGGAAGACCGGCGCGCCGATGAGCGCCGTGACAACGCCGATCGGCAGTTCTGCCGGCGAGGCCACCGTGCGGGCAAAACTGTCGGCCAGAAGCAGAAGTGCCGCGCCGCCCAGCGCCGAGGCCGGCAGCAGGAAACGATGCGACGGGCCAATGGCGAGGCGCAAAAGATGCGGCACGACGATGCCGACGAAACCGATGGAACCGGCCGCCGCCACGCTCGCCCCGCAGGCGGCGGCAACGGCCAGAATGACGACCCGCTTCAGCCGCTGCACCGGAATGCCCATGTGAAAGGCAGCCGCATCCCCAAGGATCAGCGCATCCAGCCCTCGGGCAACGAAGGGAATGATGGCAAGCACAACGATGATGAAAGGCAGGGTGGCGAGCACCTTGGCCGGCGTTGCCCCACCCAGCGAACCGAGCGACCAGAAGGTGATGTCACGCAATGCGCGATCATCGGCCACGAAGATCATCAGGCCGGTCAGCGCGCCGCTGATCGCGGCAACCGCGATACCGGCCAGAATGAGCGTGGTGGTGGAAGTCGCGCCGTCCTTGGTGGCGATCAGATAAAGGACCCAGGTGTTCAGCAGCCCGCCGAAAAATGCCATCAGCGGCAGGAAATGCGGGCCGAAAAACACGGCAACCGTGGCAAGCGCGCCTTCCCCCAGCGAAATGGCCGCAACCGCAAACAGCGCGGCGCCCGAGGTGACGCCGACAATGCCCGGATCGGCCAGCGGATTGCGGAAGAGGCCCTGCATCATCGCGCCCGAGACACCAAGCCCCGCGCCGATCAGCATGCCGAGCGTCGTGCGCGGCAGGCGCACGGCTTCGAGAATGACCCTGTCGCGTGCATCGAGTTGATCCGCACCACCGGTGAGATAGGCAAAGAGTTCGGAGATGCCGACGCCGGTGGGACCGCTGACGAGTGATACGCCACAGGCAAACAGCAGGATGCCGACGAGCACGGCAAGGGTGACGACCCCCTGACGGGATCTGTCGCCCGCAACCCCGCCGGCGGTGGAACTCAAGACCGCAAGGCTCACGGTTTCACCACCTCAGGGTAAAGCTTGTGCGCCAACTCCCGGCCGGCGGCCGGCGTGCGCGGGCCGAAACCGATGAGATAAAGCCCGTCCATGCTGATGAGGGCCTTGCTGGCGGCAGCCGGCGTGGACTGGAAGGCCGGCAGCGCGAAAATCTCGGCCGCCTTGGCGGCATGATCGCCACGCGCCATGGTCAGCACCACGTCGGGCGCTGCGGCGATGACCGCCTCATCCGTCAGCGGCTTGTAGCCATTGATCTCCTCAGCCGCATTGATACCGCCTGCCATCTCGATGATCGCCGCCGCCTCGGTATCCTTGCCCGCCGCCATCACACGGCCGCCGGCACTGGAGAGTACGAAGAGAACGCGCTTCCTGCCCTTTTCGGGCACCGCGGCGACATCCTTGGCAAGCGCTTCGAGCCCGGCTTTGGTCTCCGCAGCCAGCGCTTTCGCCTTGTCGGAAAGACCGACGGCCGCGCCGACATCCTCGATCTTCTTGGGGATGGCATCACCGCTCGGCGGCGTATCGACGGTAACGAAAGGCACCGCACTTGCCTTGAGAATGGAGATGACATCCGCCGGGCCAGAACCGTCTTCGGAGAGAATGAGATCGGGCTTCTGCGACAGGATGCCTTCTGAAGAGAGCGCCCGCATGTAACCAATATCAGGCTTGGCGAGCGCGTCGGCCGGGTAGCTGCTGGTGCTGTCACGCGCCACGATGCGGTCCTGCGCACCCAGCGCATAGAGGATTTCCGTCACCGTTCCGCCCACGGCAACGATGCGTTTCGCCTCCGGATTACCCTTGTCCGATGCCATGGCAGCCGGCGCGGCAAAGGCGATTGCGGCGGGCACGAGGGCGGCAAAAACGAGGGAATGAAGACGGGAATTGAACATGGCGTTATCCTGAAACACAACCCGGCGCAGGTTCCCCACGCCACTAATCTTGAGTTATTTGCACATGTTTATAAGCCACGCAATCGATAAGTGGAGTATTTTTGTTCGCTTTGTCGTGAACCCCTTTCCAACCCCGCCCGCGGTCGATATCCTGACTGAAACTGGAAACTTAAAGGGAGACTTTCATGTTTATCGCAATGAACCGCTTTCGCGTCGTGCCGGGTTATGAAGAAACCTTCGAATCCATCTGGCGCGAGCGCAAATCGCACCTGAGCGAATTGCCGGGCTACATCGAATTCCATATGCTGAAGGGCCCGAAGGCGGACGATCACACGCTTTATGCCTCGCACACCGTTTGGGCCACCAAGGACGACTTCCTTGCCTGGACGAAATCCGAACAGTTCCGCGCCGCCCATGCCAAGGCCGGCGAGAACCGCGGCAAGGTGGAATATCTCTCCGGCCCGCATTTCGAAGGTTTCGACGTCATCATCCATGAAGACAAGAATGGCGAACGCCATTCGATTGCCGCCTGAGGCCACCCGATGAGCATTGCAGCCCAGAAGACCGACGACGACAGGCAGGCCCGCGCGCTCGCCGCCCTTGCCGAAAAACCTGACGGTATCGTCGAGGCCATCGCCGCCAGGGCCGAGGTGACGCCGGCCGAAATTCTGGCGATCCTGCCGCAAGGTGCAGCGGTCTCCGCCTCCGCCAACCGCTTCGACGCGATCTGGAACGAGATGCGCGGCTGGGGCGAAGTCCTGATGATCGTGCAGACCGGCGATATCGTGCTGGAAGTGCCGGGCCATCTGCCGGAGGGCAGCGAAAGCCATGGCTGGTTCAACATTCACGGCGACAGCCCGATTGGCGGTCACATCAAGAAGGACAATTGCGCTGCGATTACCTTCGTCGACCGCGGCTTCCACGGCCGCCGCTCCTGCTCCGTCTGGTTCATGAACGCCGCCGGCGGCGCCATGTTCAAGATGTTCGTCCGCCGCGACGAGAACAAGGAACTACTGGCCGGGCAACTGGCGAAGTTCGAAGAACTGCGGGACGGTTTCCGCGGCTGAAAGCTGAGGGGAAGCCGCTGGCAAGGAATTGCTCCCTTGGACGATGCTGCCTCCCTTCACCCTCATTCCTGTGCCTGTCACAGGAATGAGGGCGGTGGGGATGCAAATGGCATAGAATCCTCCCGTCGCATCCTTGCTATCCACACCAAATGTCCACCTGACCGGGTGTAAAAATCCGGTTCATCGCCCGTTCAGTGCGGTTTTCTATCATCCGTTGAAATTCGAACGGACCCAGCACGGAGCAAAGCATCATGACCGACAATCAGCCCCTTCTCTCGCGCCGCAGTTTCGCCGGTCTCCTCGCGCTTGCCCCGCTTTTTGCAGCGGGCGGCGCGGCGGCGGCACCGGCAAGCCTGCGTGGCAGCGTCTCCTATCGCGAACGCATTGCGCTACCGCCCGGTGCAACCGTGACGGTGCGGCTGATCGACGTCTCGCTGGCGGATGCGCCGTCACAGACGATTGCCGAAACCACCATCCGCCCGCGCGGCCAGGTGCCCGTGCCCTTCGTGCTGCGTTATGACGACCGCGACATCAGGGGCCGCCGCTCCTATGCGCTGAGCGCCGAAATCCGCGACCGCGACCACCTACTCTTCACCACCACGCGGCGTTACTCCGTCCTGACCGGCGGCCGCGACGATACCGACCTCGTGCTGGAGCGCGTCGGCGCTGGTCCGGGCAGGCCGGAGCCGGAAGCCGGCATCGACGGGCGCTGGCTGGTGCAGGAGATTCGCGGCGAGCGGGTCCGTGGCCGCCGCCAGGCGACGCTTGAAATTTCCCGCGAGGGCCGCGTTTCCGGCAATGCCGGCTGCAACGGCATCGGCGGCGAGGTGAAGATCAGCCGCAACCGTGTCGATTTCGGCCGAATGATTTCCATCCAGATGGCCTGCGCACCCGATATCATGCGTCAGGAGCGGCAGTTCATCGAAGCGCTGGAAGGCGCACGCTCCTTCCGGCTGGAGCCGCGGCGCGGTACGCTGGAACTCATCGACGGCCGCGGCCGCCCGGCGATGCGCCTGCGCCGCGCCTGACCGCGAGCGCTCTGCCGGCAATTTACAGGCGCCGCCGTGCTGGCCATGGAACATTCCATGTCGTTTCCGGCACGGCGCACGGCCCTTTCCCGCCCTAAGACTTTGGCTATGCCGCCTTGGCGCTTTGCTCCGCTGCCAAGCTGCGCTATGCAACACGCCGAACTGCGCCGGTTGACGCCGGCACGACGTCTTTGAGGGAAAACGAATGACATCCTATGTTCTGACCGTAGCCTGCAAATCGACCCGCGGCATCGTCGCCGCGATTTCCGGTTATCTGGCGGAAAAAGGCTGCAACATCGTCGACAGTTCGCAGTTCGACGACCTCGAGACCGGAAAATTCTTCATGCGCGTCTCCTTCATTTCGGAAGAAGGCGCCTCCCTTCAGGCCATCACCGAAGGCTTCCAGCCGGTGGCGGAAAAATTCGGTATGGCATCGGATATCTACCCCGATGGCCAGCGCATGAAGACGATGCTGATGGTGTCGCGTTTCGGCCATTGCCTCAACGACCTCCTTTATCGTTGGAAGATCGGCGCGTTGCCGATCGATATCGTCGGTGTCGTTTCCAACCATTTCGATTACCAGAAAGTGGTGGTCAACCACGACATCCCCTTCCACCACATCAAGGTGACGAAGGAGAACAAGCCGAAGGCCGAAGCCCAGCTAATGGACCTGATCGAGACCAGCGGCACGGAACTCGTCGTGCTGGCCCGCTACATGCAGGTGCTTTCCGATGAGATGTGCCGCAAGATGTCTGGCAAGATCATCAATATCCACCACTCCTTCCTGCCGAGCTTCAAGGGCGCAAACCCCTACAAGCAGGCCTATGAGCGCGGCGTGAAGCTGATCGGCGCAACGGCGCATTATGTCACCGGCGATCTCGACGAAGGCCCGATCATCGAACAGGACACGGTGCGCGTCACTCACGCACAATCGGCAGAAGACTATGTCTCGCTCGGCCGCGACGTGGAAAGCCAGGTACTGGCCCGCGCCATCCACGCCCACATCCACCACCGCACCTTCATCAACGGCAACCGCACCGTGGTCTTCCCGCCAAGCCCCGGCAGCTATGCGTCCGAGCGGATGGGGTGAGGTGTCCGTCATTGACGGAATGACAACCATAGTTTACATTTGGCCATGCTCACGATCCGGGAAACAAGCGAGTTTGCCGATTGGCTTGCCGGTCTGCGCGATCTGCAGGCGCGTGCCCGCATTGCACGGCGCATTTACAGGCTGGCAGATGGCAATCCCGGAGACGTAAAGCCGGTCGGCGAAGGCGTCAGTGAGCTCAGGATCGATCTTGGACCCGGATACCGGGTCTATTTCATCCGGAACGGCGATGTCGTGATCATATTGCTGTGCGGTGGCGACAAGGCATCCCAGTCCCGCGACATTGCCAAAGCCAAGAAACTGGCCAGAGCGCTCAAGGAATGAGACCATGCCACTTGTAACACGCGATTACGATGCTGCCCGCTATCTTGATAGTGACGAAGCACTTGCCGCTTACATAGCAGACGCCACTGAGAGCGGCGACGCACAGGAGCTTGCCCACGCTCTCGGCGTCGTGGCGCGGGCCAAGGGCATGACCGATCTTTCGAGACAGACCGGCCTTCCCCGTCAGACTTTGTACAAGGCGCTCAGCGGTGAAGGAAATCCTGAACTGGCAACGATTGCCAAGGTGGCCGATGCATTAGGCTACAGACTTTCCCTGATAGCGAAATCATCCGCAGATACAGCCGCCTGACAAACCTGCACCCTACGATGCTTTCTCCGCTCCCCCAAACACCACCCGCGCCTTCAACCCGCGCCCGCCCGCACCATCTTCCAGCGTCAGCCGCCCGCCGAACAGGCCGGCGATCTCTTCGATGATCGCAAGGCCGAGGCCGGCGCCGGGGGCGGCATTGGCTTCGCCGCGAGCGAAACGCTGGCGCACCATGGCGCGTTTTTCCGGCGGAATGCCGGGGCCGTTATCCTCCACCTCCAGCCAGACGGCGCCCGTCTCCTTGCCGACACGCACGGTGACCTCCGCCCCGCGCCCGGCATAATTGATGGCATTGGAAACGAGGTTGCCGATCAGCTCACCGATCAGGAGCGGTTCGGCGAGAATGGTCGCTTCGCCCTCGCCCTCGAAACCGAGATCGATGCCGGCGTCGGCCGCGCGGGGCACGAAATCGGCGGTCACGTTCTGCGCAACGGCCACGAGGTCTATCGCGGAGAAATCGTGTTTTTCACTGGAGCCGGCGGCATCGATGTTCGCCATGCGCAGAAGCTGGGCGAGGATATGTTCGGCATGCGCCACTGACGCGCCGCCCTTCAGCGCCGCGGCCTGCGCTTCCTCAAGACTTCCCGCACGGGCGGAAAGCGCAAGCTGGGTGCTGATGATGGCAAGCGGCGTGCGCAGCTGGTGGCTGGCATTGCCGGTGAAATGCCGGAGCGCATCAAGCGCCGATTGCAGCCGCACCATGAAGGAATTGACCGTCTCCACCAGATTTTCCACCTCCACCGGCACGGATTGACGAATGGGATGCAGATCGTTCGGGCTACGCTCGGCAATGGCTTCACTGAGCCGGTAAAGCGGTCTTAGCGAAATCGTCACCGCGATCCAGACGATGATCGCCGCGCCCACGATCATCAAAAGCAGGCGCAGCGCGGAGCGCAGGATGATGGCCTGCGCCAGCTGGCTGCGGGCAATCGTGGTTTCGGCAACAGTCACGGAAAAAGGCACGGAATTGATGCCAGTGGAGGCAAACCGACGGATGGCGGCAATGCGGATCGGCTCGTCGCGAAACACCGCGTCACGATAGGCAGGTGTATCGCCAGCCGTGTTCTCCACCGTCGGCAGGTTCTGGTAACCGGTGAGGAATTGCCCGTTCGGCCCGTCGACACGGTAAAACACCCGGTCCTGCGCCGCCGATGTCAGCATTTCCAGCGCGACATAGGGAATGTCGACCTCCAGCGAGCCATCCTCGGCCACCACCACGCGCTCGGCAATGGCCAGCGCCGAACCTGAAAGCACCCGGTCGGAGACAACATTGGCGGTATTGACCGCCTCGCGCCAGGTATCGGTCAACGCAACACAGCCGATGATGGCGGTGGAAATGAGAAGCCAGCCTAACAGTCGCCGCCTGAGCGAATAGGCGGCCTGTCTCATTCAGCCATCTCCGGCAGCTTTTCCAGATAATAACCGATGCCGCGCGCCGTCTTCACCGTCAGCCCATGGGGAGCGAGCCGCTTGCGCAGGCGGCTGACATATTGCTCGATGGCATTGGCGGAAATATCGTCGTCAAAGCCGGTCAGCGATTGCACGATCGCCTCCTTGGCGACGACCTTGCCCGCCCGCATGAACAGCACTTCCAGCAGCGCCACCTCGCGCGCCGGAATATCGAGCGGGCGCCCATCGGCAGAAAAGGTCCGCGACGTCAGATCGAATAGGACCTTGCCGAAGCTAAGCGCGGAGGACCGCAGGCCGGCATTGCGGCGCAAAAGCACCCGCACCCTGGCCTCGAATTCGGTGATATCGAAGGGCTTGATCATATAGTCGTCGGCACCGAGATCGAGCCCCTTGACCTTCTCCTCCGGCGTACCGCGCGCCGTCAGGATCAGCACCGCCGCCTTGTCCTGGCGCGAGCGCATAGAGCGCAGCACCTCGATACCGTCCATTTCCGGCAGGTTGAGATCGAGAATGACGAGGTCGAAGCTCTCAGCCGCGATCGCCGCATCGGCAGAGGCGCCATCCGACACCACATCCACCGCATAGCCGCTGCCGCGCAGAAGGGCGGAAAGCCCCTCCGACAGCACCTGATTGTCCTCGACCAGCAAAATACGCAAATCTTCCCTCCCGCGATCCGCCGAATTTAACCAAGCTCCCGATCATGATTCAAGTCATCGGCCCGGTAAGCCTATGACTTGAATCATGATCCACTTATAGAGTCGGGGCGGGATTTCAGACGAAAACCGCTCACACTTTTCGCAATCCCGCTCCGGCGCTTGTGAATGGCAAGCGCGTGCGGCATGATCTTTTCCATGCGTATCTGCTTTTTTCTCTGCCTCTGTCTTTGCATGGCCTCGCCCGCGCTTGCGCAGGTCGCCGTTTTCCCGGCCCTATCGGGCAAGGCAGATGCCCAAACGCTGGTGGTCTATTCCTCCCTGGATGAACCGCTGGCGACGCCGATGATCGAAGGTTTCCAGAAGGCCAATCCCGATATTGCCGTCCATTATGAGGATATGCTGACCGGTGAAATCTACGACCGCATCGTCAAGGAAACCGATGCCGGCAAGAAGACCGCCGATTTCGCCTTCTCTTCCGCCATGGACCTGCAGGTGAAACTGAGCAATGACGGTTACGCCCAGCGCTCCGACCTTGCCATGAGCGCCCGCTGGCCCGCCTGGGCGAACTGGCGCAACACGGCTTATGCGCTGACTTTCGAGCCAGCGGTCTTCGTCTACCACAAGCCGAGCTTTGCCACCGAAAAACCACCCGCCACCCGCGCCGAATTTGTCGATTATCTCGAACGCCACGCGAAAGAGGTGCATGGCCGCATCGCCACCTACGACATCGAGCGCTCGGGCGTCGGCTTCCTCTTCATGTCAAGGGATCAGGAGCAGTTCGGCGATATATGGAGCGTCATCAAGGCCATGGGGGCGGCGGGCGTGAAGGTCTATTCCACCTCCTCGGCCATTCTGGAGCGTGTATCCGACGGCCGTTTCGTGCTGGGCTACAATATTCTCGGCTCCTATGCCGCAGACTGGGCCTCGCGCCACCCCGATGTCGGCATCGTCTTGCCTAAGGATTATACCGTCGTCATGTCGCGCATCGGGCTGGTGCCGGAAGCCGCCGCCAATCCCGAGCTTGGCCGCCGCTACCTCGAATTCTTCATGTCCAAGGAAGGCCAGACAATCATGGCCCGGCAGTTGCAAATCCCCGCCGTCAGCCCGGAAGTAGCGGGCGAAAACACCGCCAACACCATGCAGGCCATCCACGGCGCGCAACTGCGCCCCGTGCCCGTCAGCCCCGGGCTTATGGTCTATCTGGATCAGGTCAAGCGCAGCCGCCTGATCGAGCGCTGGAACGAGGCGTTGCGCTCGCAGTAGGTTTGAGCGCCCCCCATCCCTCATTCCTGTGCTTGTCACAGGAATCCAGCTAGCCCAAGTCCTTGGGCTGCAACGACTCTTCTCGGCGCGCAGACGCGCGTCGACTGGATCCCTGTGACAAGCACAGGGATGAGGGAGCGGCAAGCTTTGAAAGCGCTGACCCGACACCCCGCAGTGGACGTCCGCCAGAAATTAATAGAGAGTAAATGAGCAAGGACTTGCGTAGCGTCAGTTAGATGACAGCTTTTTGTGATGCTCTGTAGTCCTTCTTCATTCCGTGGAGGCGGAAGAAGATGCGGGAGGAAATCTTGAGGACCGCCGGAATTCTGCGCTGCTACGTCAGCGGCGGATATGTGCGCCTTGAAATCCCTTCCGCATAAACGAAAAACGACGCCCAAAAAGGGCATCCTGAGGAGGGTTTTCGAAGTGAAGCATTTTCTTATCGGTACATTTCTGGCGGGCATGATCGCCCTTCCGGCCGCTGCGGCTGACTATACCGTCATTGCGCCCGCCAATCCCGGCGGCGGCTGGGACCAGACGGCGCGTTCGTTGCAGAGCGTGCTGCAGGAAGAAGGCATTTCCAAGAGCGTTCAGGTGCAGAACGTACCGGGCGCCGGCGGCACCATCGGTCTTGCGCAGTTCGCCAGCCAGCAGAAGGGCAACCCGAACGCGCTCATCGTCGGCGGTTACGTGATGGTGGGCGCGATCCTCACCAACAATGCGCCCGTGACGCTGAAGGAAGTAACCCCGATCGCCCGCCTGACCGGCGAATATGAAGCGATCGTGGTTCCGGCATCCTCACCGCTGAAGACCATCGGCGACCTCGTCGACCAGCTGAAGAAAGACCCGGGCAGCGTTTCCTGGGGCGGCGGCTCGGCCGGCGGCACCGACCACATCGCCGTTGGCCTGATCGCCAAGGCGGCCGGCGTCGATCCGACCAAGATCAACTACATCGCCTATTCCGGCGGCGGCGAAGCGCTTGCCTCGATCCTCGGCTCGCAGGTGACGGCTGGCGTTTCCGGCTACGGCGAATTCGAAGGCCAGGTCAAGGCCGGCACGCTGCGCCTTCTCGCCGTGACCAGCGAAAACCGCCTTGAGGGCGTCGACGCACCGACGCTGAAGGAAAGCGGTCTCGATGTCGTCGTCCAGAACTGGCGTATGGTCGCGGCAGCCCCCGGCATTTCCGCCGATCAGGAAAAGGCCATCAATGCCGACGTCGAAAAGCTGGTGAAATCCGCCAAGTGGCAGGAAACGCTGAAGACCAAGGGCTGGATGGATACCTATCTCGCCGGTGACGAATTCAAGGCACAGCTCGCCAAGGATACCGACGCCACCGCCACCATCCTCAAAGACATCGGACTGGTAAAATGAGCCAGGGTTCCAACCCTCTAGAGCATCAAAAGCGCCGCCCTGACTGGGCGGCGCTGGCGATCGCCATCTTCCTCGTCATCATCGCCTGCGTGATCTTCTGGGACAGCGCGCGTCTCGCCAGCGTCACCGGTTATTCCCCGGTCGGCCCGGCAACGGTGCCCTATGCCATCGGCTTCTGTCTTGTCGGCCTCGCGCTGTGGACCGCCATCGAAGCCTGGCGCGGTGATTTCCCCGAACGCGACAGGCAGGAAATCGCCCCGGTCATCTGGGTCGTCGCCGGCCTTGCCGCGCAGATGCTGCTGCTCAATGTCGCGGGCTTCTCCATCGCCACCGGCCTGCTGTTCGCGTTTACGGCGCGCGCCTTCGGCAAACGCAAGCTCTGGTATTCGATCCCCGTCGGCATCGCCCTGAGCTTCTTCGTCTGGCTCCTCTTCGCGCGGCTGCTGCAGCTTTCCCTGCCCGCCGGGCCTCTGGAACGGCTGTTCTTCTGACAGCCATTCCGACCAAATTCGAGATCATAATAACAAAACCGCCGGCGCGCGATGTCGCAGAGACCAGCGGTTCGCCCGACAGGGGGACATCCTTCCATGAGTACGTTTGAATTCCTGCTGCACGGTCTTGAGGTTGCCGCCCAACCCATGAACCTGCTTTATGCGCTGATCGGCGTGACGCTCGGCACCGCCGTCGGGGTTCTGCCCGGCATCGGCCCGGCGCTGACGGTGGCGCTGCTTCTGCCCGTCACCTATAGGCTCGATCCCGCCGGTTCGCTCATCATGTTCGCCGGTATCTATTACGGCGGCATGTATGGCGGCTCGACCACCTCGATCCTGCTCAACACGCCGGGCGAAAGCGCCTCGATCGTGACGGCGCTCGAAGGCAACAAGATGGCCCGCAAGGGCAGAGGCGGCCCGGCCCTTGCCACCGCCGCCATCGGTTCCTTCGTGGCCGGCCTCATCGCCACCATCGCACTCGCCTTCGTCGCCCCCTACATCGTCAAGCTGGCGCTGGTGTTCGGCCCGCGCGAATATTTCGCGTTGATGGTACTCGCCTTCGTCACCGTTTCCTCCGCTTTCGGGGATTCGGCGCTGCGTGGTCTCACCTCGCTGTTCATCGGCTTTGCGCTCGCCATCGTCGGCATCGACCAGCTGACCGGCCAGACGCGCATGAGCTTCGGCATTCCCGACCTGCTCGACGGCGTCGAAGTGACGACGCTTGCGGTGGCCATGTTCGCGATCGGCGAAACGCTGTTCATCGTCGCACAGGGCAATAGCGGCGACGAAAAGGTCGAGGCCGTCAAAGGTTCGGTCTGGATGAGCGCGCAGGACTGGGCGCGATCCTGGAAGCCCTGGCTGCGCGGCACCTTGATCGGCTTCCCGATTGGCGCGATGCCGGCTGGCGGCGCTGAAATCGGCACCTTCCTGTCCTACGCCACCGAAAAGAAGCTGACCAAATATCCGGAAGAATTCGGCAATGGCGCTATCGAAGGCGTGGCCGGACCCGAGGCCGCCAACAATGCGTCGGCCGCCGGCACGCTCGTGCCGCTCCTGACGCTTGGCCTGCCGACGACGGCAACCGCCGCCATCATGCTCGCCGGTTTCCAGCAGTTCGGCCTGCAGCCCGGCCCGCTGCTGTTCGCCACCAATCCGCAGCTCGTCTGGGGCCTGATCGCCAGCCTGTTCATCGCCAACCTGATGCTGCTGGTGCTCAACCTGCCGCTCGTCGGTCTCTGGGTGAAGCTGCTGACCATTCCGAAGCCCTGGCTTTATGCCGGCATCCTGCTGTTCGCCACGCTCGGCACCATCGGCGCCAACCCGTCGGTGTTCGAACTCGGCATGCTGCTCGCCTTCGGTATCCTCGGCTATATCATGCGCATCTTCGGTTATCCGATTGCGCCCGCGGTCGTCGGCCTCATCCTCGGCCCGCTGGCCGAACAGCAGCTGCGCCGCGCGCTCGCCATCGGCCAGGGCGATCCGACGGTGCTGCTCACCTCGCCAATTGCCGTTGGCCTCTTCATCGTGGCGGCCGCCGCCTTCATCGTCCCGCTCATCATGCGCATCCGCGGCCGCGGCGAGGTGCTGTCGCAGCTTGCCGCCAACGAGGACTGAGAAACCGGAAACCTCCCAAGGCAACTGGCCCCGTATCTCCGGATGCGGGGCTTTTTTTATTCACGCCAACGGGATGTGTGGCGCCGACGTGACCGTGATATGATTCCGCCCCAAACGCAGGAGAAAAACATGCGCACGATCGCAATCATGATGGTTCTGGCGCTCGCCGGTTGCGCCACCGCGGCACCCGACGTGCAACCCATTCCCGGCAGTATCACCTACGGCGGGCAACCCCGCACCAAATTGACCAAGTCCCCCATCGGCAGCACACTCAGCAATGAATTCGTCATGGGTGACGGACGGCTTGCGGTTGAGACCTACCGTGTGCAGCCCGACCGGTCACTGAAACTGGAGAGGCGCGAAATTGTTGGTGACTGGCCGCCGGATTGAGGCGTGCGGACACAGACTGGGTTAGCGACGCGAGTGAAAACGGTGCTTCCGTCATCCTCGGGCTTGTCCCGAGGATCTGCAACCCATCGATTTTGTTCAACGTGATTAGATCCTCGGGACAAGCCCGAGGATGACGTCCGGAGAGATCGCAAGCCATGCTCTCCCGCCCCCACATTTCCCGCTCACCGCAATTCAGAACCGTTCTAAAACATATTTTTGATTTCCGCGAACCTTGCCAATAAAGCTGACAGTTGACATCAAGTTAACCCGCCGGGACATCCTTCCGCGGGCTTGGAACCATATTGCAAGGGACATATCCGTGGCCATCAACTTCACCCTCCCCGTTCGGCTGCTGGCGGCAGCAGCCTTCAGCCTTGGCGCGATGACCGCAGGCGCGCAGGAAATGACGATCAGCCATGCGCAGGGCGAAACCGTGCTGAAAGCGGCACCGAAGAAGGTTCTGGTTCTGGATATTCCCTCGCTCGACAATCTCGATGCGCTCGGTGTCGAGCCCGCCGGTGTCGTCAACTCAAACCTGCCTGCCTATCTGCAGAAATATGCCCACGGCAAATATCTGAAGGTCGGCACGCTGTTCGAGCCCGATTACGAGGCGATCAATGCGGCTGAAGCCGATCTCGTCATCGTCGGCGGCCGTTCGCGGGCGAAATATCCTGACGTTTCGAAGATCACGCCCGCCATCGACATGTCGATCGATTCCAAGGAATTCATCAACAGCGTCAAAGGCAACATCACCAAGCTCGGCGATATCTTCGGCAAGCAGGAAGAGGCAAAGAAGCTCGACGCCGCCCTCGACGAAAAAGTCGCCAGGCTGAAAGAGATCGCCCCGAATTCCGGCACGGCGATGATCCTGCTGACCAATGCCGGCAAGGTCGGCGTCTATGGCCCGAGCTCGCGCACCGGCTGGCTGCACACCGAGATCGGCTTCAAGCCGGTCGCCGCCGACATTGATGACCGCTTCGACCGCGGTGACGTCGTCTCCTTCGAATATCTGGCCGAGGTCAATCCCGAGTGGCTGTTCGTGATCGACCGTGACGCCGGCATCGGCCGCGCCACCGACCCCGGCAAGGCCGCCGCACAGGTGCTGGACAACGAACTGATCCACCAGACCAATGCCTGGAAGAAAAAGCAGATCGTCTATCTCGATCCGCAGGCGGCCTATATCGTCAGCAGCGGTTATACGGCGCTCACCACTTTGCTCGATCAGGTCTACAACGCGGTTTCAGGCAAGAAGTCGTAGAAGGCACAGACCATCTTCTCCAAGGCTGCTCCATACGCAACGTCATCCTTGGGCTTGTCCCAAGGATCTAAACACGTCGAATAAATCAATCGGTTGCAGATCCTCGGGACAAGCCCGAGGATGACGGAGGAGAGGTTTACGCCTTCTCGGCACCCTGCGAGGTCGCCTGAACGCCTACCATTTTTGAAACATCACCAACGTGAAATCCCTGCCCCTCATATCAGCCCTTCTTCTGGCCTTGACGCTCGCCATCGTCAGCCTGTTCGTCGGCGTGAGCGACGTTTCGCTCACAACGCTCTTCGCGCCTGATACGAGCGCGGATGCGCTGCGCGTGCTGCTCGTCAGCCGCATTCCGCGCACGCTGGCGCTCATCTTGGCCGGCAGCTCCATGGCGATTGCCGGTCTCATCATGCAGATGCTGGTGCGCAACCGCTTCGTGGAACCTTCGACGGCCGGCACGACCGAATCCGCCGGTCTCGGCCTTCTCGTCGTCACCCTGTTTGCACCCGAAACGCCCATCTTCGGCAAGATGCTGGTGGCGGCGGCTTTCGCGCTCGCCGGAACAGCGCTGTTCCTGCGTATCCTGAGACAGGTGCCGCTGCGCGATGTGCTGCTGGTGCCGCTGATCGGCATCATGCTGGGCGGCGTCATTTCCGCCATCACCACATTCTTCGCCTATCGTTTCGACCTGCTGCAATCGCTCGGCGCATGGATGACCGGCGATTTTTCCGGCGTGCTGCGCGGCCGTTATGAATTGCTCTGGGTCGGTTTCTTCTTCGCCATTGCCGCCTATCTCGCCGCCGACCGCTTCACCGTGGCCGGCATGGGGCGCGACTTCACCACCAATCTCGGCCTCAACTACCGCCGGGTGATGGCGCTCGGTCTCACAATCGTTTCGCTGGTCAGCGCCGTCGTCGTCGTCACCGTCGGCATGATCCCGTTTCTCGGCCTGATCGTACCGAATGTCGTCAGCCTGATGATCGGCGACAATATGCGCCGCTCCGTGCCCTGGGTGGCAACACTTGGCGCGGTCTTCGTGCTTTCCTGCGACATCATCGGCCGGACCGTGCGCGCGCCATACGAGATACCGATCGGCACCGTGGTCGGCGTCATCGGCAGCGTGCTGTTCCTCTATCTCCTGCTGCGGAAACGCCACCATGCGTGAGAGACATCCCGACCGGCGTGCAAAAACCGTTCTGCTCGTGCTTGCGGCATTCGCACTCATCTCCATGGCCGCCTTCATGACGCTCGGCGCAAAAGGGAGCTGGAGCTTCGTACTGCCGTTTCGCGGCATCAAGCTTCTGTCGCTCTTGCTGGTGGCCTATGCCATTGCCGTCTCCACCGTGCTGTTCCAGACGGTCACCAACAATCGCATCCTCACCCCCTCGGTGATGGGTTTCGATTCGCTTTATGTGCTGATGCAGACCGGGCTGATCTTCGTCTTCGGCTCGGCAACCGTTGTCATGATCGATCCGCAGCTGAAGTTCATCGTTGAAACCGCGCTGCTCGTCACCTTTTCCGCCCTGCTCTACCGCTGGCTTTTCGTTGGCGCGGAACGCAGCCTGCATCTTCTCGTACTGGTAGGCATCGTCTTCGGCGTCTTTTTCCGCAGCCTCTCGGGCTTCATGCAGCGCGTGCTCGATCCGAACGAATATACCGTGCTGCAGGACGTGCTCTTCGCCAGCTTCAACTCCATCGATCCCACGCTTCTGACGATCTCGGCGATCATCATCGGTGTCGTGAGCATCATCGGGCTGCGCCTCATGCACACGCTCGACGTCCTCTCGCTTGGCCGGGCAACGGCCATCAGCCTCGGCGTCGACTATAAACGCACGGTCACCATCATCCTCGTGCTGGTCTCCGTGCTCGTCGCCGTCTCAACAGCGCTCGTTGGCCCGGTCATGTTCTTCGGCCTGCTGGTCGCCGCCCTTGCCCATTATCTCACCGGCAACGGCAAACACGCCTATGTGCTGCCGGCGGCGATCCTCATCGCCATAATCTGCCTCGTTGGTGGCCAGGTGGTGCTGGAGCGGGTCTTCGCCTTCGATACGGCACTTTCCATCATCATCGAATTCCTGGGCGGCATCGTCTTTATCGGTCTTATTTTAAAGCGGGGTGCGCGATGATCATCGCCAGTCAGATCAGCAAATCCTATGGCGATACGCTCGTCGTCGACGACGTCTCCGTCTCCATTCCGGCAGGCGGCGTCACCTCGATCATCGGCCCGAACGGGGCGGGAAAATCCACGCTGCTTTCCATCGTCGCGCGGCTGATGTCCATGGATGCAGGAACCGTGACGGTCGATGGTCTGGATGTGAGCAAGACCGCTTCCGATACGCTGGCAAAACGCCTTTCGATCCTGCGGCAAGACAACCACATCTCCTCGCGCCTGACGGTGCGCGATCTCGTCGGTTTCGGCCGTTACCCCTATTCCAAGGGCCGCCCGACCATCGAGGACAAGGTCCATATCGACCGGGCGCTGGAATATCTCCATCTCGAACCGCTGGCCGGCCGTTTTCTGGACGAGCTTTCCGGCGGCCAGCGCCAGCGCGCCTTCGTAGCCATGGTTCTGTGTCAGGACACGGATTATGTGCTGCTCGACGAGCCGCTCAACAATCTCGACATGAAACATGCCTCCAGCATGATGAAGATCATGCGCAAGGCAGCCGACGAATTGAAAAAGACCGTGGTTCTGGTGCTGCACGACATCAACTTCGCCTCCTGGTATTCCGACACCATCATCGCCATGCGCGAGGGCCGCATCTGCCATCAGGGACCGGCGGAAGAAATCATCCGCCCGGAGATTCTCAAGGACATCTACGACATGCCGATCCGCGTCGAGGACATAGACGGCCGGCGCATCTGCCTGTTTTACGAATGACATGATGATTGCGCAGGATTTTTTGCCGCTGCAGTGCTTAACATGGAACAGGGCCACAGGCCCGGACGTTAATCGACAGACTTTTCCAAAGCGGCATTCCGTCCGCAACTTCAGGAGACATCGATGAAGACGCACAAGACGAAAAACGATCTGCCTTCCAACGCGAAATCGACCGTAATCGGCATTCTGAATGAATCGCTGGCCTCGGTGATCGACCTTGCGCTTGTCACCAAGCAGGCGCACTGGAACCTGAAAGGCCCGCAATTCATCGCCGTCCACGAACTTCTCGACACCTTCCGCACCCAGCTCGACAATCACGGCGATACGATTGCCGAACGCGTCGTGCAGCTTGGCGGCACGGCGCTCGGCAGCCTGCAAGCCGTCTCTTCAACGACGAAGCTCAAGGCCTATCCGACCGATATCTATAAAATCCACGATCATCTCGACGCTCTGATCGAGCGTTATGGCGAGGTGGCGAACATGATCCGCAAGGCGATCGACGATTCCGACGAGGCCGGCGATCCGACGACGGCCGATATCTTCACCGCCGCCTCGCGCGATCTCGACAAATCCCTGTGGTTCCTCGAAGCCCATGTACAGGAAAAGAGCTGAGCCGAAAGCATTTCCAGCAGGTCCGTCAAAGCAAAGCGCCCGAGAGATTCGGGCGCTTTTTAGTAGAGATGATGTCATCAATGGCGGCGCAGAACAGCAAGCCCTATGTCGCGCAACATTTCATGATCCAGAATGCCGCGCTGGGCGCTGCGGATCAAAATTGCTGCACATTCATTGGCAACATGGCTGCTGCGATCCTGAAAACACTCGAAACAAACACCATCGAAAATATTCTGCAGATCGGTGATTTGTTCTGGCGACAATTGTGCGCCGACTCTTTCAAAAGCTGCGTACGACAAGGCTCATCCTCCCGATGATGATATGCCAAGTATCGTTTCTTTTTCGTGGGCATCAATTTTGTACACCCGAACGAATCACTTGTCGAATCAGATTTTAACCAAATGTAAACAGGTTATTTCCTGCACTATCGGCCGTCCGTGCGCCCTTTGCTGCTGGAATAAAGAGCAGCCGAAACAATGCTTTCGCCCGCCACTGCCACCATCCGGAACCGCATCGGGCACGCCCTTTCGAATAAACCCGCGACCGGAAGGATTTCCACCGAAACCGCAAAAGAAACTGTTGCATTCCAAAAACGATTGAGCGATATAGCACCCGTCGCCGCTTCGGCGACCCACGGTTCAGCGAACTACCCCGGACCGGTGGATTTGAGCGGGTGTAGCTCAGGGGTAGAGCACAACCTTGCCAAGGTTGGGGTCGAGGGTTCAAATCCCTTCGCCCGCTCCAGTTTCCAGATAGATCAGGCAATTTGCGGCGGCTGTGGCTCATGCCCGGCCATGAGCATTCGCCGCCTGCCTCACACCAGCCCGTGAACCAGCTTCGCCAGCCAGTCGACAAAAACGCGCACCTTGTTGGTCACATGCCGGGTCTGCGGATAAACCACATAGATCGGCATGGCTTCGCGCCGCCATTCCGAAAGCACCGGCACCAGTTCGCCGCGCGAGAGCGCATCCCTCACCATGAAGACGGGAAGCTGCACGATGCCCATGCCGGCCAGCGCCGCATTGAGATAGGTGCGGCTGTCATTCACCGAGACGACATAATTCGGAGTCAGCTCGACACTGCGCACGCCATTGTCGAAGGAGGCCGGCATGATCTGGCCGGTGGTGGCATTGAGATAGCCCACCGAATAATGATCCTTCTCCAGATCCTCCGGCTCGCGCGGCATGCCGAAATTTTCGATGTAGGATGGCGAGGCGAAGGTCTCGAACCGAAGTTCACCGACTTTACGGGCAATGAGCGACTGATCGCGAAGCACGCCGACACGCAGCGCGCAGTCGACATTCTCCGCTATATAGTCGACCAGACGGTCGCCAACGCCGAGGTCGAGACGGATTTGCGGATAGCGCTGGTAAAATTCGCAAAGATGTGGGATAACCACCAAGTCCGCGAAGACACCGGCCATTTCCACCCGCAACCGGCCGGATGGCTGCACCTGTGCGCTGGACATACTGCCGTCCAACTCTTCGATTTCCGATAAAATCTGTGATGCCCGCTCATAATAGAGAGCGCCGTCCGTCGTCAGCATCACTCGCCGCGTGGTGCGGTTGAGGAGCGTGGTCTGCAAATGCGCCTCGAGCGCCTGCACCATATTGGTAACCGTGGTTTTCGGCATGTTCAGCGCGGTGGCGGCGCGGCTGAAATTGCCGGTTTCCACGACCCGCGTAAAAACCCGCATGGCGGAGAGCTGGTCCATTCACTGCCTCGAAGATATTATTATCCGTGATTTCGGAATAGTGTTTTCAAATTTGCATGCTTGATCGTTTCGATCCGAACAATAATATGGATTTCAGATTTTGCAATATGATCCGCCAATGGGTGGCGGCGCAAAGGATCTGGTTTCATGAACGCGCATTGGGAAAACATGGGCAGCAGCGAGGCGTCCGCGTCAAAGCTCTCCGTGCGCCGTTATGAAGGGTCCTGCCTGTGCAGCCATCCGCCCATCGTGCTTTATCTGCGCGGCGGATCATTTCTGGAACCCGGCCTTGAGCCTGATGGTAATTGCCCCGAGCTTCCGGTGGCCCGCGCGCTTGCGGAAAGCGGCGCGGTGGTCGTGGAGGCCGATTACAGCAAGCCGTCCGGCAACGAGTTTCCGATGGTCATCGACTGTGCCTATGAGGCGCTCGACCATCTGAGCCGGGATCGCAAGCATTATGGTGGCGCGAAATCGCTGCTGTTCGTGGCCGGCGAAGAGGCTGGCGGTAATGTGGCGGCGGTTCTTGCGCTGAAGGCCCGTGACCGCATGCCGGGCAAACTCGCAGGCCAGATTCTTCTGTCGCCCATGATCGATCCGATGATGACGACGGAATCCTTCCGCAATGCGGACAGGATCGGCATGCGCCAGCGTTGGGCCGATGGCTGGAGCCATTACCTTGCCAAGGCGTGCGGGTTTTTCCACCCCTATGCCGCGCCCTGCCAGTGCACGCGGCTGAACCGGGTGGCACCGGCGCTGATCTTTACAGCCGAGGATGATCCTCTGCGCGACGAAACGGTCAATTATGGAGACCGCCTCATCGCCTCGGGTGTCAGCGTCCGTCAGCATGTTTTCCCCGCCGGCGTCGGCTGGACGGGGCTTTATCAAGGAGAGGGCGGCGGATGGGTTTCCTCCGTCTGTTCGGAGTTCAAAACCTTCGTTGACCAATTGAAACACTGAATACCGCATTTATTGAGAAACTGATCGGCTCCTGATCTGGGGCCAAGGAGATACCCATGACGCTGAACACAAAGCGCCGGGCCCTGACGGGTGCCGGCATCGGGCTTGCCATGTCCGTTGCAGCAGGAGCACTGTTTTTCGACCTCCCCACCAGCCGCAATGCCACGGCCGCTTCCACCCCTGCCGAGACGCCGGCGATCCCGGTCACCGTCGCCAAGGTGGAAAGCCGTGATGTGATGCGCTGGGAGGAATTTTCCGGCCGTCTCGAAGCTGTCGACCGGGTGCAGATCCGCTCCCGCGTCGCCGGCCAGATCAAGGCCGTGCATTTCCGCGAAGGCGCGCTGGTGAAGGAAGGCGATGCCCTCTTCACCATCGACCCGGCCCCTTATCAGGCCGCGGTCGCTGGCGCTGAAGGACAGGTCGCTTCCGCCGAAGCCAAGGTCAGCCTTGCAAAGACGGAACTCGACCGTGGCCGCAGGCTTTCCGACAATCGCACCATCTCCCAGAGCGATCTCGACCAGCGTCAAAGCTCGTTTGCGGATGCCGAAGCCCAGCTTCGCGCCGCCCGCGCAGCATTGACCACCGCCCAGCTTGATCTCGGTTACACCGAAATCATCGCGCCGGTTTCCGGCAGGGTCGGCAGGATCGAAATCACCGCCGGCAACCTCGTCGCCGCCGGCTCAACCTCGCCGGCACTGACGACGCTCGTCTCGGTCAACCCGATCTATGCGAGCTTCAATGCCAGCGAAGGTACGGTTGCGAAGGCTCTTGCAGAGCTGCCGAAGACCGACGGCGCCCTGCCGGCACTGGAACAGATACCGGTGGAAATCGGCACGCTTTCGGATGAAGGCACACCGATCAAGGGCACGCTGCACCTGATCGACAACCAGGTGGATTCGGCAAGCGGCACCATCGGTGTGCGCGCCATCTTCGACAATCCGAATGGCAGGCTGATCCCCGGCCAGTTCGTGCGGGTACGCATGGGCGAACCGAAGCCGGAAAACCGCATCGTCATCAGCGATCGCGCCATCGGCACGGATCAGGACAAGCGTTTCGTCTTCGTGGTCGATGCCGAAAACAAGGTGAGCTACCGCCAGATCAAGCCCGGCGCTCCGGCTGATGGCCAGCGCATCATCGAAAGCGGCCTTGCCGCCGGTGATACGATCGTCGTCAACGGCCTGCAGCGCATTCGTCCCGGTGCGACCATCGCACCCCAGGCCGAAGACAAGGTTGCGACCTCGCAGTAACCCGCCTTTTTGATCCATAAGCGTCCCGCCCTTGTGCGAGACGCCCCTTCACACAGAACCGGCCTTCACCCGGCGGCAGGATTGTCGCCGGAACGGCCTTCGCATTCCCAAAGACCCGGAGAGGGACTGGATATGAATATTTCCAGATTTTTTGTCGACAGGCCGGTATTCGCCGGCGTGCTGTCGATCCTGATCGTGGTGGCAGGCCTTCTCGGCATGCGCGCCCTGCCGATTTCCGAATATCCGGAAGTCGTTCCGCCATCTGTCGTCGTCCGCGCCACCTATCCCGGTGCGAACCCGACCGTTATTGCCGAAACCGTCGCGACACCGCTGGAAGAACAGATCAACGGCGTCGAGGACATGCTCTACATGGGCAGCCAGGCAACATCTGACGGCGTGCTAACGCTGACCGTCACCTTCAAGCTTGGCACCGACCCGGACAAGGCGCAGCAGCTGGTTCAGAACCGCGTGTCGCAGGCCGAACCGCGCCTGCCGGCGGAAGTGCGCGCGCTCGGCATCACCACCGTCAAGAGCTCGCCTGACTTCATCATGGTCGTCAACCTCGTCTCGAAGACCGACGCCTATGACATCACCTATCTGCGCAACTATGCGACGCTGAACGTCAAGGATCGTCTTGCCCGCATCGAAGGCGTTGGCCAGGTGCAGGTCTTCGGCGCAGGTGACTATTCCATGCGCGTCTGGCTCGATCCGCAAAAGGTCGCCGAACACGATCTGGCCGCCAGCGACGTCTCCGACGCCATCCGCCAGCAGAACGTGCAGGCAGCAGCCGGCGTCATCGGCGCTTCACCAAGCCCTAATGGTGTCGACCTGCAGCTCAACGTCAATGCCCAGGGCCGTCTGACGACGCCTGAAGAATTCGGCAACATCATCGTCAAGAGCGGCGCCAACGGTGAAATCACCCGCCTGCGCGACGTGGCCCGCATTGAACTGGGTGCGGCTGATTACACGCTGCGCTCGCTGCTCGACGGCGAACCCGCCGTGGCTGTCGCCGTGCTTCAGGCCCCCGGCTCCAACGCCATCGAAATCGCCGACAATGTCCGCGCCACGATGGACAATCTGCAGCTGGCAATGCCTGATGGTGTGAAATACGAGATCGTCTACGATACGACGAAATTTGTGCGCTCCTCCATCGAGAAGGTTGTCGATACCCTCCTCGAGGCCGTTGGCCTCGTGGTGCTTGTCGTCATCCTCTTCCTCCAGACCTGGCGCGCCTCGATCATTCCGCTGATCGCCGTTCCGGTCTCGATCATCGGCACCTTCGCCGTCATGTATGCCTTCGGCTTTTCCATCAATGCGTTGACTTTGTTCGGCCTTGTGCTCGCCATCGGCATCGTGGTGGATGACGCGATCGTGGTCGTGGAAAACGTCGAGCGAAATATCGAAAACGGGCTCTCGCCGCGCGACGCCACCTATAAGGCCATGCGTGAAGTCTCCGGACCGATCATCGCGATTGCGCTGGTTCTGGTCGCCGTCTTCGTGCCGCTCGCCTTCATCTCCGGCCTGTCCGGACAGTTCTACCGGCAGTTCGCGCTGACGATCGCCATCTCCACCGTCATTTCGGCCATCAATTCGCTGACGCTGTCACCCGCGCTTGCGGCCCTGCTGCTGAAGGAACACGGTGCGCCGAAAGACTGGCTGACCCGCTTCATGGACAAGATACTCGGCTGGTTCTTCCGTGGCTTTAACCGTGCCTTCGGCGCGGCCTCGAACGGCTACGGCAAGACCGTCGGCGGGTTGGTGACGCGCAAGAGCCTCGTCATGATCGTCTATATGGCGCTGGTGGCCGCCACCTACGGCATGTTCACGACGGTGCCGAGCGGCTTCGTGCCGGCGCAGGACAAGCAGTACCTGATCGGTTTTGCCCAGCTTCCCGATGGTGCAACGCTTGACCGCACGGAAAACGTCATCAAGCGCATGAGCGACATCGCCCTGGAAACCCCCGGCGTCAGCCACGCCATCGCCTTCCCCGGCCTGTCGATCAACGGCTTCACCATTGGCTCCAATTCCGGCATCGTCTTTGCGGTTCTCGACGACTTCGAAAAGCGCAAGACGCCGGAACTGTCAGGCAATGCCATCGCCATGCAGCTGAACCAGAAATATGCGGGCATTCAGGATGCCTTCATCGCCATGTTCCCGCCGCCGCCGGTCAACGGTCTCGGCCAGACGGGCGGCTTCAAGCTGCAGATCGAAGACCGCGCCGGCTACGGCTACCAGACGCTCGATGAAGCAACCAAAGCGGTGATCGGCAAGGCCTATCAGACGCCGGAGCTGGCGGGCATCTTCTCCAGCTACCAGATCAACGTGCCGCAGCTCTTCGCTGATCTCGACCGTGCCAAGGCCGAGCAGCTGGGTGTCTCCGTCAGCGACGTCTTCCAGACGCTGCAGATCTATCTCGGCTCGCTCTATGTCAACGACTTCAATGCCTTCGGACGGACATACAGCGTTCGGGTGCAGGCAGATTCGCAGTTCCGCGCCCATGCGGAAGATATCGGCCGCCTGAAGGTGCGTTCGGCAACGGGTCAGATGATCCCGCTCTCGACGCTCTTGAAGGTGGATGCGACGACGGGACCGGAACGTACCAACCGCTATAACGGCTTCCTTGCGGCCGATATCAACGGCGGACCGGCACCGGGCTTCTCCTCGGGACAGGCACAGGCGGCGATTGAAAAAATCCTCGCCGAAACCCTGCCCGCCGGCGTCGATTACGAATGGACGGACCTGACCTATCAGCAGATTCTGGCCGGCAATTCCAGCATCGTGGTCTTTCCGCTTGCACTGCTGCTCGTCTATCTCGTGCTCGCCGCGCAATATGAAAGCCTCACTTTGCCGATCGCGATCATCCTGATCGTCCCGCTCGGCGTACTTGCGGCCCTCACGGGCGTCTGGCTGACGGGAGGGGATAACAACATCTTTACGCAGATCGGCCTTGTCGTCCTTGTCGGTCTTTCGGCGAAGAACGCGATCCTGATCGTGGAATTCGCCCGGGAGCTGGAATTTGAAGGACGAACGCCGCTTCAGGCGGCCATCGAGGCAAGCCGGCTTCGCCTTCGCCCGATCCTGATGACCTCGCTCGCCTTCATCATGGGCGTGGTGCCGCTGGTCATCTCCACCGGTGCGGGTGCTGAAATGCGCGCCGCCATGGGTGTCGCGGTGTTCTCCGGCATGATCGGCGTAACCTTCTTCGGCATCTTCATGACACCGGTTTTCTATGTGCTGGTGCGCAAGCTGGCGGGCAACCGCCCGCTCATCCAGCACAAGCAGGAAGAACCGGCCAATTCGGACTACAAGCTCGAAAAGGCCGGCTGAGACCACACTCCCATCCACCGCCACCTTCAAAGCAAGCCCGCCGCGCATCATCAGATGCGCGGCGTTTTTCATGGCCAAAGACATTTATGCGGCTTTCCTGAAATGGAATCAGTTTCAAATACTTAACTGAAGTAAGCACCTATATGCACCGCAGTAGAACTGCCCAAAAACAATATAGCTTCACCCATTGACGGAAACCCGAAGAAACAACGCTATTTTATGCTTTGAATTTTATGGTAACTTTCAAGAAGCGGGTGATTCGGACTAAATGATTTAGTTCAGGGGCGACATGATGGAGCAGGACTACGAAAACTGGGCAACAACCGTTGCCTATTCGATTGTGATGCATGAGGGTCTTGATCTCGCGCTTGCCGCGCAAAATCTCGACCGGTGCAAGACCAGGAACAATCGTGAGCGACTGATGGAAGCCATTCGCACGTCCTTGCTGGAAGCGCGCTCGCGCAACCACATGACGGCGGCGTGAAGCGCGGCCAGTCGGCGGCGGATAAGGCGGCGGCTCAGGCCGGAAGCAGATCGGTGCGGATCGCGGCTTTCAGCGGCAGATGATCCGAGGCGATGCGCGCCAGCGCGCTATCATGCGCCTCCACCTGCTCGATAAGCCCTTCGCGATTGGCGATGATCCGGTCGAGCGCCAGCACCGGCAGGTTGGACGGAAAACTTGGCACCGCCGGCGGCAGGGTACCGAAAGCATCCCGGAACGTATTGAGTGACGATCCGTTACCGAGACGCCATTCATTCAGGTCTCCCATGAGGATGGTCGCGCATTCGTTGCGCGCTTCCAGAAGACCGACAAGCGCCTTGGCCTGCTGGGCGCGGGAATGCCTGAGCAGGCCGAAATGGGCGGCGATGACCCGGAGCGTGCCGCCGCTTTTAAGGTCGAGTTCCACGACGAGCGCGCCGCGCGGCTCCAGCCCCGGCAATTTCAGCGTATGCACATCCCTGACAGCCCCTTCCCTGAAAAGCACGACATTGCCATGCCAGCCATGCGCTTTCACGCCAGCCTGCACCGGCACGGGAACGAGGCCGCTTTCCCGCTCCAGCCGGGCAAGATCGAGCAGGCCCGTTCGCTCGCCGAACCGGCTGTCCGCCTCCTGAAGGGCGATGATATCGGCGCCGATTTCCTGAATGACGCGGCTGGTACGATCGGGGTCGAACTTGCGGTCGCGGCCGACGCATTTATGCACATTGTAGGAAGCAATGACCGGAAAAGAATGATCTTTCGCCGCCTGAACCGCTTTCTGCCGCTGACGATGGTCGCGCAACGACTGCATGACGAAGGCGGACAGGCTGGTGTTTTTCGTCAAGGCCGTTTTTTCATCATCCAGCAAACCGTTCTTTTTCACGCGTTTATGCCTCCGGTCTCGCGGGACGTCCTGTCGGGCGCACCGCACTCTAAAGATAGGGTGAAGCGAGCCACAGGACACGTTCCACAAAACGGACAACGAATGGCCGCGCATTCAGTTCGCTGAGCCGGACGGGCAAGGCGGTTGCAAGCGCATTCCGGATACGATCTCCGATCGTCCCGGCGAATTCTTCGTCCATGACTTCGAGATCGATCTCGAAGTTCAATCGCAGCGACCGCGGATCGAGATTGGAGGAGCCGATATAACTCCAGCGCCCGTCGATCACCAGAAGCTTGGAATGGTTGAAAGCCCCTGTCGCCCGCCAGATGCGGCAATAATTCTTCAGCATCTGGTCGAACTGCGCCGTCATCGCCCTGTCGACAAGCACCAGATTGTTGCTCTTCGGCACGATGATATCCACCACGCATCCCCGCCTTGCAGCGGTAATGAGCGCCGAAATAAGCTCCCGATCGGGGAGAAAATAGGGCGACATGATGAGAATGGAGGAGCGCGCGACGGAAAAGGCCCCCATCAGCATCTTGTGACTGGTCTCGATGCTTTTGTCCGGTCCCGACGAACAGACGCGGGCAACGATCTGCGACCCCGGCACACCATCGGGAATGGCGATATCCCAGACCGGTGCGTCGAGAACCTCCCCCGTCGTGAAGCGCCAGTCTTCCGCAGCGATTGAGAAAAAATCGGAGACCACCGGCCCGGTAATCTTGAAATGCGTGTCGTGCGACTGGCTTTCGCCACCGAATTCCAAGGTGAAACCCTCACGGATATTCATGCCGCCGCTGAAGGCGGTACGACCGTCCACCACGAGAATCTTGCGGTGGGTTCGCAGATTGGCATAGGGCAACCGCAGCCCCATGATGACATTGCCGTTGAAGACATCGGCAACGATGTCCTTATCCCTGAGTGTCGGCAGGATGCTCGGCACCGAATAACGGGCGCCCACGGCATCGATGAGCACCCTCACCTCCACACCACGCAGCTTCGCCCTTTCGAGCGCCGTGACGAAACGGGCGCCGATCCGGTCATTATCGAAAATATATGTTTCGAGAATGATCGAGCGCTTCGCCTCCCCGATAGCCTCCAGCATGGCGGCATAGGCGGCATCACCGGTCACCAGCGGCTCGATGCCGTTGCCGGTCGTCAGCGCATGGCGGGTCACCCGGTCGCCCAGCGTCTTCATCGCTTCGAAACGGCGGCCGAAACGCGTCGCGATCATGTCGTTGCTGGCATCAAGGCGCGCCACACGATCCATGATCTCGTCCAGCATGAAGGACCGCTGCTGCGTGATGTTCGACCGGCGGATGCGGTTGATGCCGGCGATGGCGTAGATGACCGCGCCGACAATCGGCGACAGTACGATGACGCCCACCCAGCCCAGCGCGGAACGCACCTCCTCCTTCGTCATCGTGGCATGCACGGCCGCCACAGTTCCCATCAGAATGGAGAGAACGGCAAGGATATGCGGCCAATAGGCAATGACGAGATCGAGCATGGTGCAACTATAGAGCACTCAGCCAATCCCGCAATGACAGGAAGGCGACCCGACAACGGAAGAACGCCCGGCCCCGCCCATGCTTTTGCGGGACAGACCCTTGCGGGATTAACGGTGGAAACCAGCCTTGCGATATGTCATGAGAGCGCATCTTGATCTCTAAGCAGGGGCACTTGCGCGCTTCTGCGATATTTGAAAGCAAGAAGGCCGTGATGCAGGAAAATACACAGGGCGCCGTCATCGTCATTTCCAGCCACGTCATGCGTGGCTCCGTCGGCAATCGCGCCGCCGTTTTTGCGCTGGAGACGCTAGGTTACCCGGTCTGGGCAGTGCCCACCATCGTCATGCCCTGGCATCCCGGCCATGGCCCGTCCACGCGGATGCGCTTTCAGGACGATGACTTCGACAAGGCCATGACCGACCTTGAGAACGCCCAATGGATCGGCGAGGTCAAGGCTGTTCTGACCGGTTATTTCGGCAGTGCCGGGCAGGTGCGCTCCGTCGCAAGGCTGATCCGCAATCTGAAGGAAAAGAACCCGGGGCTTATTTATGCCTGCGACCCGGTCATGGGCGATCTGGGCGGGCTTTACATTCCCCTTGAGACCGCCGAAGCCATCCGCGACCACCTCATTCCCCTTGCGACCGTCGCAACACCAAACCGCTACGAACTGGCCTGGATGAGCGGCGCCGAGCTTGAAACCAACAATGCCATCATGGATGCCGCGCTCGCGCTCGGCCCGCCGAAAATGCTTGTCACTTCGGCCGTGCCGATGATGACGGGCGGAACCGGCAATCTTTACCTCAGCGGCCGCCACGCCCTGCTTGCCGAACACCGCGCCATAGAAAATGCGCCGAACGGCCTCGGCGACCTGATGTCGGCGCTGTTCCTCGCCCGCCTGCTGGAAGGTGTGGATGATGAAAAGGCGCTGCAACTGGCCACCGCCAGCGTGTTCGAAATTCTGGCACGAACGAAAAAACGCGGGATGAACGAACTGACGCTGGAGACCGATTCTTCAAGTCTTTCCACACCCATGGCCATGGTGCAGATGCGTCATCTCTTGCATCCTTCACGCAGCAAGCGCAAATAGCGGCTAGAGCATTTCCAGGAAAAGCGGCCCTCGGTTTTCCATCCGGAAATGCGGCAACAGGAAGTTGGAGCGGTTTCGCGGTTCGAAGAAAAGCGAAAATGCTCTAAAGGATTGGTCTTCAACGCGCCAGGTTCGCCCCGTGATCTTGGTCCAAGCATAACGGTACTGCGATAGATGAAAGATTTTCCGGAAACTCTTTTGAACGGCTACAAGAACTTCATGAGCGGCCGCTATGTCGATGAGCGCGAAAGATATCGCGTTCTGGCCGATACCGGACAGAAGCCGCAGACCCTGTTCATTGCCTGTTGTGACTCCCGTTCAGCGCCGGAAACCATTTTCGATTGCGGACCGGGAGAGCTTTTCGTCGTCCGCAACGTTGCCAACATGGTGCCGCCTTTCGAGCCGGATGGGCAATACCACGCCACTTCGGCGGCCATCGAATATGCCGTGCAGGTTCTGAAGGTGAAAGACATCGTCGTCATGGGCCACGGCCGCTGCGGCGGCATTCAGGCGGCCCTCGACCCCAATCTCGAGCCGCTGTCACCCGGTGACTTCATCGGCAAATGGATGAACATGGTCAAATCTGCGGCCGAACAGATCCAGAGCAATGACGTCATGACCGCCTCCGAGCGCCAGACCGCGCTGGAACGCGTCTCCATCCGCAACTCCATCGCCAATCTGCGCGGTTTCCCCTTCGTCAAGGCGCAGGAAACCGCCGGCAAGGTCAAGCTGCATGGCGCATGGTTCGACATCTCGACCGGCGAATTGTGGGTGATGGACGGCAAAACGGGCGACTTTCGCCGCCCGGATCTGTGATTGAAGCTGGTGGTTCTATTGGGCGCCGTTAGGCCACTCCGGTAACTTTCGTCATCCTCGGGCTTGTCCCGAGGATCTAACCACCTCTCACAAAATCGGAACGTTGCAGATCCTCGGGACAAGCCCGAGGATGACGTCGAGAGTACGGACAAGGCCTTGTGATCAGAAGGCCTTTCGAATCTGCGACCTTATTGGCCGTCGATCGCCTTGCCGATGAAGGCGATGGCCTGCTGATAGACGCTTGCCGCGTTCCAGCCCTGGATGGCGGCATAATTCGCCTGTCCCTGCTGGTAACCCGCACCACGCTGCCAGCCATGGCCGACGAGGAAGTTTGCCGTCGAGGCCAGCGCATCGGCGCGCGAACCGACGAGGTCGATGCGGCCGTCGCGGTCGAAATCCACACCGTAGCGCACGACATTCAATGGCAGGAACTGCGTCTGGCCGATTTCACCATGGGCGGCACCCTTGGCGTTGACGTTAAGCGAGCCGCTGCCGACCAGCTTAAGCGCCGCGTAAAGCTGCTCGGTGAAATAATCCGAACGGCGGCAGTCGAAGGAGAGCGTCGCCACGGCGGAAAGCGTGTGCTGGTTGCCCATGAAGCCGCCAAAGCCGGTTTCCATGCCCCAGATGGCCAGAAGCGGGCCGGCCGGAACGCCGTAAGTTCTTTCGATCGAGGCGAAGAGAGCCGCATTGTTCTTCTTCATGGTCTTGCCGCGCGAAATGATCGTCTGACCGCCGCGCTTCTGCATGAATTGTTCGAAGGACAGCTTGAAGCTGTGCTGGCCGCGATCGGCGCGGATGGTCGCCTGATTGTAGGAGACGCCGGAGAAGGCGCGATCGAGCACCGAAGCGCTGACGCCGCGGCCTGCCGCTTCCTGCTTGAAGGCGCCGACCCAGGCATCGAAGCCTGCCGAAGTGTTACCGCATTGCGCAGCCATAACCGGCGTCGCTGCCAAAACCGAGACCATGGCCACACCAGCCAGAATTGCCTTCATTGCCCGCATCAAAATCTGCCTTCGATATCCTTTGGGGAATTCATCCCGAGAACCAACACGTCGCCGTTGTAGGGGTTCGGGTGCCAAATTGTCTTTTGGCGGCTTAAATTGCCTTTCGGCAGCAAGGCCTGCAAATAAACTGGCCGTGATCGTCACCAATGGAAAACCCGTCTGCCCCACACAGAACAGACGGGTTATACTTAACGAACCTTAAAAAATCGTATCACGCAGCCGCCTTGCGAGGCTTGATGAGACCACGATTGACCAGGAGTTCGGCGATCTGGATGGCGTTAAGGGCAGCACCCTTGCGCAGATTGTCCGAGACGACCCAGATGTTGAGGCCGTTTTCAACCGTTGCATCTTCACGGATACGCGAAATATAGGTCGCATCTTCACCGGCGGATTCAACCGGCGTGATGTAGCCGCCATTTTCATGCTTGTCGATAACGAGGCAACCCGGCGCTTCGCGCAGGATGTCACGCGCCTGATCGGCGGTGATCTCGTTTTCAAACTCGATATTGACCGATTCCGAATGGCCGATGAAGACAGGAACGCGCACGGCCGTGCAGGTTACCTTGATCTTCGGGTCGAGCATCTTCTTGGTTTCGGCCAGAACCTTCCACTCTTCCTTGGTGTAGCCGTCTTCCATGAAGACGTCGATGTGCGGAATGACGTTGAAGGCGATACGCTTGGTGAACTTCTTGGTTTCGACCGGATCGGCCACAAAGACAGCGCGGGTCTGCTGGAACAGCTCGTCCATGCCTTCCTTGCCGGCGCCGGAGACGGACTGATAGGTGGAGACAACGACGCGCTTGATCTTGGCGAAGTCATGCAGCGGCTTCAGCGCGACGACGAGCTGTGCCGTGGAGCAATTCGGGTTGGCGATGATGTTCTTCTTGGTGAAGCCCGCAACCGCATCGGCATTGACTTCCGGAACGATCAGCGGAACGTCCTGATCGTAGCGCCATGCAGACGAGTTATCGATGACGACGCAGCCCTGCTGGCCGATCTTCGGCGACCACTTCTTGGACACATCGCCACCGGCCGACATCAGGCAGATATCCGTGTCGGAAAAATCGTAATTTTCGAGGTTGGAAACCTTCAGCGTGCGATCGCCATAGGAGACTTCCGTGCCCTGCGAACGGGCGGAAGCGAGCGGCACGATCTCATCGGCGGGAAAACCGCGTTCGGCCAGGATATTGAGCATTTCGCGACCGACGTTGCCGGTGGCGCCTGCAATTGCAACTTTGAAACCCATGATCAAGCTCTCTTTCTGTCTCTCCTCTTTTGGGTGAGGTGGGGAAACCGCATCGCATCGCGGCTTCCTCGATCCCCAGCCAAACCGGGGAGAGAGCGGCGGGCCAGAGACGTCAGACGGTTTTAATCGTCGTTTTGGCCGTAATTCGGATAGAATAAGAAAGACGCGGATCATCGCCGGCGGATTGTGCCGGTCCTTCCATGACGAACATGTCTGCAACATGCATGCGCAAGGTGATGCTCCTTCTTCGCGAAAAGCTATTAGAAGGTTTCGCGATTGTGTCAAGAAAAAAGGCGCGTTTCAGGTCACCCGGCCGGGGCAGGCGAAAACCGGCCTGCGACATTTTTGCACGTTATACATTAGACTAAAGTCATAATCCGAAAGCATCGCTCTTATCGGGGTTAATTTTCTGTCACTCTGACGTCATGCGCATTGCAGCCGCAAGGTGAGTCCGGAGGAGAGAGACGGGCTCCGCAATGCGCCGATTGGGACATCTGTGGAGGACAGACAATGGCAAATGTTGCAGCCGTGAGCAGCCCCGCCCGTCCAATGACGGGCGAGGAGAAGAAGGTGATTTTCGCCTCTTCTCTCGGAACGGTTTTCGAATGGTACGATTTTTATCTATACGGCTCGCTCGCGATCTATATCGGCGCGAACTTCTTCAGCCAATATCCGGAAACGACGCGCAACATCTTTGCGCTTCTGGCCTTTGCCGCCGGCTTCCTCGTGCGCCCGTTCGGCGCGCTGGTGTTTGGACGTCTCGGCGATATCGTCGGCCGTAAATACACCTTCCTCATCACCATTCTCATCATGGGTGTTTCCACCTTCCTCGTCGGTGTCCTGCCCAGTGCATCGCAGATCGGTATCGCCGCTCCGATCATCCTGATCATCCTGCGCATGCTGCAGGGTCTGGCGCTCGGCGGTGAATATGGCGGTGCCGCAACTTACGTGGCCGAACACGCGCCGAACGGCCGCAGAGGCTATTACACCTCGTGGATTCAGACGACGGCGACGCTCGGCCTGTTCCTGTCGCTGGTGGTCATTCTCGGCGTGCAGTTCGCGCTCGGCAAGGAAGCCTTCGCCGCCTGGGGCTGGCGCATTCCCTTCCTCGTTTCGGTTCTGCTGCTCGGCGTATCGGTCTGGATTCGTCTTAAGATGAACGAATCCCCCGCCTTCAAGAAGATGAAGGAAGAGGGCAAGACCTCCAAGGCACCGCTCAGCGAAGCCTTCGGCCAGTGGAAAAACGCCAAGATCGCCCTGCTTGCCCTCGTCGGCGCCGTCATCGGTCAGGCCGTCGTCTGGTACACCGGCCAGTTCTACGCGCTGTTCTTCCTGCAGAGCATTCTGAAGGTGGACGGTCAGTCAGCCAATATCATGGTTGCGGCAGCCCTCATCCTCGGCACGGGTTTCTTCGTGCTCTTTGGCTGGCTTTCCGACAAGATCGGCCGCAAGCCGATCATCATGGCCGGCCTCGTTCTTGCGATGCTGACCTACTTCCCGCTGTTTAAAGCGCTCACCTGGGCGGGCAATCCGGCACTTGCGCAAGCACAGTCCACCGTTCGCGCCACCGTGACCGCCGCCCCCGGCGACTGCAAATTCCAGTTCAACCCGACAGGCACGGCGAAATTCACCACATCCTGCGATATCGCCACCTCGTTCCTGACCCGCAACTCCGTTCCCTATGACGTGGTTGCCGGAACGGCCGGCCAGCCGGCGAGCGTCAAGCTCGGCGACGCCACCATCGCCAGCTACGACGCGATCGCAGCCGGTGCGGATGCGGCGGCCAAGGACAAGGCCTTCCAGAAGCAGGTCAACATCGCACTGCATGACAGCGGTTATCCGCTGGTGCGCGGCGCAGCGCAGGTTCCGGACGCAAAACTGGACGCCTTCATCGCCGCAAACCCGGAACTCAGCCTCAATGCTGAAGCCGTTCGCGCCACCGACAAGAAGATGGTGGCAACCGACAAGCTGGTGGCGGACAAGCTGCTGACGCCGGCCGAGACCGGTGGTGCGGCGGAAATGGCCGTCTACACCATTGCCGGCGGCGGCGCCTTCTCCATGGTGGCCGACCCGGCAGCCGTGAACTGGGTCGTCATCATCGCGGTCCTGACCGTCCTCGTCATCTATGTGACGATGGTCTATGGCCCGATCGCGGCGCTTCTGGTCGAGCTGTTCCCGACCCGCATCCGCTACTCCGGCATGTCGCTGCCCTACCACATCGGCAACGGCTGGTTCGGTGGCCTTCTGCCCGCCACCGCCTTTGCGATGAGCGCGGCGAAGGGCGACATCTATTACGGTCTCTGGTACCCGATCGTCTTTGCAGGCATCACGCTGGTCATCGGCCTGCTGTTCCTGCCGGAAACCAAGGATCGCGACATCCACACCATGGATTGAGTGAAAAGCACCCGAAACAACCACCCGGCGCCATGGCGCCGGGTTTTTTATTGCCGCCGTACCGCCACCGCCCGAAATGGCCTTTTCCCTGATGTCAATCCGCCGCAGGTAGAAAAACAGCAATAACAAGACAAAAACGCCCCAAATGGGCTATGACGGCTTATCAGGACGGGAAATGGGAGAGCAGTTTTGAGAATCGGAACGCCTAAGGAATTATATGAGGGCGAAGCGCGCGTCGGCATGACGCCCGACAGCGCGCAAGCACTACAGAAACTCGGATATGATTGCGTGATCGAGGCCGGCGCCGGCAAGGCGGCCGGCTTTTCTGACGATGCCTATCGCAAGGCCGGCGTTACCGTGGTCGAGAGTGCGGACGCGCTTTATTCCGGCTCCGATATCATCGCCAAGGTTCGCCCGCCGGAAACGTCGGAGATTGATCGCCTGTCTTCGGACAAGACGCTGATCTCGTTCTTCTATCCCGCCCAGAACAAGGACCTTCTGGAGCAGGCGAAGGAAAAGGGCGCAAACGTCATCGCCATGGACATGGTGCCGCGCATTTCGCGCGCCCAGAAGATGGACGCGCTGTCCTCCATGGCCAATATCGCCGGTTATCGCGCGGTGATCGAGGCCGGTAACAATTTCGGCCGCTTCTTCACCGGTCAGGTCACCGCCGCCGGCAAGGTGCCGCCCGCCAAGGTTCTGGTGATCGGTGCTGGCGTTGCCGGTCTTGCCGCCATCGGCACGGCCACCTCACTCGGCGCCATCACCTATGCCTTCGACGTTCGTCCGGAAGTGGCCGAACAGATCGAATCCATGGGCGCAGAATTCGTCTATCTCGATTTCGCCGAGCAGGCTCAGGACGGTGCCGCGACCGGCGGTTATGCCGCCCCCTCCTCGCCGGAATTCCGCGAGAAGCAACTGGAGAAGTTCCGCGAACTCGCCCCGCAGATGGATATCGTCATCACCACGGCGCTAATCCCCGGCCGCGACGCCCCCAAACTCTGGCTCGCCGACATGGTGGCGGCAATGAAGCCAGGTTCTGTCATCATCGACCTCGCTGCCGAGCGCGGCGGCAATTGCGATCTGACGGTGCCCGACCAGCGTGTGGTTTCCGACAACGGCGTCATCGTCATCGGCTATACAGATTTTCCGAGCCGCATGGCGGCACAGGCCTCGACGCTTTATTCCACCAACATCCGTCACATGATGACCGATCTGACGCCCGCAAAGGACGGCAAGCCGGTTCACAACATGGAAGACGACGTCATTCGTGGCGCGACCGTGACCTATCAGGGCGAGATCACTTTCCCGCCGCCGCCGCCGAAGATTCAGGCCATTGCCGCGCAGAAGCCGAAGGAACGGGTCAAAGAGCTTACGCCCGAGGAAAAACACGCGAAAGAACGGGCCGAGTTCAAGGCGCAGACCAAAAGTCAGGTCGGGCTGTTGGTCATCGGCACCCTGGCTCTGCTTCTCGTTGGTCTTTTTGCACCGGCAAGTTTCATGAGCCACTTCATCGTCTTCGTGCTCGCCTGCTTCATCGGTTTCCAGGTCATCTGGAACGTCAGCCATTCGCTGCACACACCGCTGATGGCGGTGACGAATGCCATTTCCGGCATCGTCATCATCGGCGCGCTGCTGCAGATCGGTTCCGGCAACTGGGTGGTGGTGATCCTTGCCTCGCTTTCCGTCCTGATCGCGACGATCAACATCGTCGGCGGTTTCCTCGTGACACGGCGCATGCTCGCCATGTTCCAGAAGTCCTGAGCGTGCGGGGATTTAAATAAATGACCATTGGTATCGTTTCCGCGGCCTATGTTGCCGCAGCCGTTCTTTTCATCCTTTCCCTCGGCGGCCTTTCCGGCCAGGAAAGCGCCAAGCGCGCCGTCTGGTACGGCATAACAGGCATGGGCCTCGCCATCGTCGCCACCGTCTTCGGTCCTGAAATCAGCAAAGGCGTCGGGCAATGGCTCGTCGTGCTCCTGATGCTCGCCGGCGGCTCGGTTCTTGGCTATTTCGTCGCAAGCCGCGTGCAGATGACCGAAATGCCGCAGCTTGTGGCAGCCCTTCACTCCTTCGTCGGCCTTGCCGCCGTCTTCATCGGCTTCAACGCCCATATCGAGGAAGCGCATGTCGCCTCTCTCGATGAGACGGCGCGGTCGTTGCTCACAGGCTTTTCCGCCATCCTCGCCCACAAGACTCCGGTCGAACTGGCGATCATGAAGGTCGAGGTCTTCCTCGGCGTCTTCATCGGCGCGGTCACCTTCACCGGCTCGGTCGTCGCCTTCGGCAAGCTTGCCGGCAAGGTGGACGGCAAGGCGAAGAAGCTGCCGGGCGGACATCTGCTCAATGCCGGCGCTGCGATCCTGTCGCTCGTGCTGCTCATCATGTATTGCAATGGCGCCGGCGCATGGACCCTCGTCCTGATGACGCTTGCCGCCTTCTTCATCGGTTACCACCTGATCATGGGCATCGGCGGCGCCGACATGCCTGTCGTCGTTTCGATGCTGAACAGCTATTCCGGCTGGGCGGCCGCCGCCATCGGCTTCACGCTCGGCAACGATCTCCTGATCGTCACGGGCGCGCTGGTCGGCTCCTCGGGTGCGATCCTCTCCTACATCATGTGCAAGGCGATGAACCGCTCCTTCATCTCGGTCATCCTCGGCGGCTTCGGCGGCACGACGGGCCCAGTGATGGAGATCGAGGGCGAGCAGGTAGCGATCGACGCCGAGGGCGTGGCCGCAGCACTCAACGACGCCGACAGCGTCATCATCGTGCCCGGTTACGGCATGGCGGTGGCGCAGGCGCAATCGGCCGTGTCGGAACTGACCCGCAAGCTGCGCGCCGATGGCAAGACCGTGCGTTTCGCCATCCACCCCGTCGCCGGCCGTCTTCCCGGCCACATGAACGTGCTGCTGGCTGAGGCAAAGGTGCCTTACGATATCGTGCTGGAAATGGACGAGATCAACGACGATTTCCCCAATACCGACGTCGTCATCGTTATCGGTTCCAACGACATCGTCAACCCGGCGGCGCAGGACGATCCGAATTCACCCATCGCCGGCATGCCGGTTCTGGAAGTGTGGAAGTCGAAGCTCGTCATCGTCTCCAAGCGCGGTCAGGGCACGGGTTACTCCGGCATCGAGAACCCGCTGTTCTACAAGGACAATACGCGCATGTTCTATGGCGATGCGAAGAAGTCGATCAACGATCTTCTGCCGCTGATCAAGTAATGAAAAGGGCGTTTCCGGGAAACCGGAAACGCCCTTCGATTTCCGAGACGCTATTCCACCTCAACGTCATCCTCGGGCTTGACCCGAGGATCCATCGCGCGTCAGGTTGTGGATCCTCGGGTCAAGCCCGAGGATGACGGAGGAGAAACCCGCCGTCGGCTCGAAGGAGCGCCCTCAAAGCACACGGTAACGCCGGTTGAAATACATCAGCGCTTCATCACCCGCATTGATCTTCATATCCACGACAGTGCAGATCAGAATATCATGCGTGCCGCCGTCATGCGCCTCGCGAATACGGCAGTCGAAAGAAACCAGTGCGTCTTCCAGAACCGGAGCACCGGTCTCGAGCACGCCCCAGCTGCCGGCAGCAAAACGTTCATCGGCGGGTGTCTTGCCGCCAAAAAGCGTGCTCAGCACCTCGTGATGGGCGGCAAGCGTGTTAATGCAGATAACGCCATTAGCCTTCACCACCTTGTAGGCTGAGGCATTGCGGTTGAGGCAGACGAGAAGCGTGGGCGGATTGTCGGAAACGCTGCAAACGGCTGTCGCTGCAAAGCCCGCCCTGCCGGCTGCACCATTGGTCGTGACGATGTTGACCGCCGCACCGAGCCGCGCCATGGCGTTTCTATATTCGAGGCTGCGCTGCTCAGCAGTCTTCGTCTCCATTTCCGCTTCCTTTTCAAGAGACATCATCCGCATCTAACCCATCCTTCCTTAACAGGCCATCAAGCCAGCACACATCAAGCCAGCACGCAGGCGTCTTCAAAGCCAAGGCGCGGCAGACGGCCGAAGAGTTTTGACGGATCGCCATAACCGAGATTGATCAGAAAATTGGATTTCCACGTCGTGCCGGCAAAAAACGCCGCATCCACCTTGCCCTTGTCGAAACCGGACATGGCGCCCGTATCCAGCCCCAGCGCGCGGGCGGCAAGGATCAGATATCCGGCCTGAAGCGTGGCGTTGCGAAAGGCCGTTTCTTCGGCCACCGCCGGGCTGGAGGTGAACCACGAACGCGCATCAGCATGGGGGAACAGTTCCGGCAGTTTCTCGTAAAATTCGCTGTCGATGGCAGCGATGACCGTGACCGGCGCGGCGATGGTCTTTTCAAGATTGCCCGACGAAAGCGACGGCCTCAATTTTTCCTTGGCTTCCGGGCTGCGCACGAAGACGAAGCGCGCCGGCGAGCAATTGGCCGAGGTTGGCCCCATCTTCGTCAGGTCGTAAAGCGCCTTCAGCGTTTCGTCACTGACCGGCTTGTCCGTCCAGCCATTGTGGGTACGTGCCTCGGTGAAAAGCGTCGCCAGTGCCTTGTTGTCCAGGGGGGCCGCGTCATCAAGTGCTTTCGTCATGTTACTTTAAAATCCTGTCAGAATGTTTGGGTGCTCGGCAGCAGAAACTGCAAAAGCCGCGTGTTGAAAAGCTCAGGCTCGGTGATGTTGACCGCGTGCGCCCCGAAATCGAGGAGGCAAAGCTCACCTTGCGGCAAGCCATCGGCGAGGCGCTGCGAGCGGGTATAGGGCACCAGAAGATCGTCTTTCGTCGCCACCACCAGCACCGGATTGTCGATCTCGCCAAGCCGGCTATCGACATCGAAAGCCCGAAGCGCCGCAATACGCCGCAGCACATTTGCCTTGCCCTGGAAATGCGAAACGCCATGGGCATCATCCCGCGCCAGACGCTCCTGGTGTTCCGACATCCATGCCGCCGGATAAAGAAACAGCGGCTGGGCTTTCACGAAGGCCTCGACACCGGATTTCTCCAGAAGCTCGATCCGCACGTCAAAGCAGCGTCCGGAATGCGGATCGGCCTTGCTCCACGCATTGATGAGCACAAGCTTGTCGATGAGGCCGGGCCGGCTGAGCGCGATATCGAGGCCGATCAGACCGCCAAGCGCATGGCCGATGAAGTGGAATTTTTCGAGGTTTAGCGCCGAGACAATCTCCAGCACATCATCCGCCATGGCCGATATGCCCCCCTCCACCGGCACCTCGCCGCCCGTCCTTCCCGTTCCGCGATGATCATACGTAACCACGCGGAAATGACGGGAAAGGGCTTCGATCTGCGGCACCCAATAGGCACCCGATCCGCCCAGCCCCGAAGACAAAAGGATGGTGGGCGCCTCAGTATCAGTCCGGCCATGAACCTCGAAATGCATCATCTGCCGTCTCGCCTATTTGCCGATATGGGCAACGGTGGCGATTTCCACCAGCGCGTCAGGCTTCACAAGCCCGCACTGGATGCAATACCGCGCCGGCTTGTCGCCGGGGAAATATTCGGCATAGACCGTGTTGACGGCCTGATAATTCGCCCAGTCGGTGATGAAGATGTGGTTCATCGTCACGTCTTCCATCGTGCCGCCGGCGGTTTCGATGACGGACTTGATGGTTTCGAGAACATGGCGTGTCTGGGCGCTGGCATCGCCCACATGCACGACATTATTGTCCTTGTCGAAGGGCAGCGTGCCGGACACATAAACCACGCCATCGGCAAGGGTTCCCGGTGAAAAGGGAGCGATGGGTTTGCTGGTACCGGCAGGCACGACGATCTTTTTCGGCATTTCGTTCTCCTCTTGTGTTGAATATCAAGCGCTGACGGGTGCGGCCTGCGAGATGACGCCGCAGAAATCATTGACGGTGGCGACCCAGCCGAAAAATTTCTCGACATTGTAGACCGTCGCCTGCTGGATAAAATCCGGCCCCAGATGATGGGTGGCATCCTCCAGCATCACCCCGAAATATTCGAGATGGAAAGCATCGCGCAGCGAGCTTTCGACGCAGACATTGGTGGCGATGCCAACGAAGACCAGATTACGGATGCCGCGAGCACGCAAAACGCTATCCATATTGGTATTGAAGAAACCGCTATAACGCGTCTTCGGCACCAGAATATCGCCGGGCTGCGGCTGCAACTCGTCGACGATGGCATAATCCCACGTGCCTTTGGCCAGGAGCTGGCCCTGCAATTCCGGGCGTTTGCGCATGGTCTTCAGCGCGTTGGATTTATGCCAGTTGGGCGAACCCGGTCCGCCCGCCTCGACATAGTCCTTGTCCCAGCCATTCTGGAAATAGATGACCTGAACACCCGCCGCCCGCGCTGCATCCAGCGTCTTCTTGATGTTGGCGATGGTGCCCTTGGCCCCGGATATATCGAACCCGGCCAGATCGACATAACCGCCTTCGGTCGAATAGGCATTCTGCATGTCGACCACGACAACGGCGGTTTCGCTGGGTTTCAGGGTGATCGGCTCCGGCCTTGCGGGAAGCGTGACACTTTCCGAGCGGCTTTCCGGCCCTTTGTAACCCGCAACGACGGCTTCACTCATTCCGCTGCCTCCAGTGCCGCCTGAACATGCGCCCGGCTCTTCATCAGCGGCTGCACATATTTGCCGAATTTTTCGACGCCTTCTAGGAAGTCGTCGAAAGTCAGCATCACGCCGCCCGTTCCCGGCACTTCGCTCATCTCATCCAGCATGGCCGCCACTTCCTCGTAAGAGCCGATCAGCGTTCCCATGTTGATGTTGACCGCCGAGACGGGATTGGACATGTGCCGCACATTGGTGTCGGAGCCGGATTTGGTGTCGACCGCGCTTTGCAGGCCAAGCCACTTGATGGCGTCCTCATCCGCGCCGGCCTTGTAATGCTCCCACTTCGCCCAGGCGTCTTCCGATTTTTCCTCGGCAAGCACCATCGTCAGCACGACGGATTTAACCTCGCGGCCGGACTTTTCCGTTGCCGCCAGCAGGCGCTCATTGGTGGGCGCAAAGGCCTTCGGCGTATTGACGCCAACGCCGAAGCAGAAGCTGTAATCGGCAAACTTGGCCGAAAACGCCATGCCGGAATTGGAGGATCCGGCGCAGATGAGTTTCACATCCCCCTGCGGCACCGGCTTCATGCGGCAATCCTCCATCTTGAAGAACTTGCCGTTGAAATCCGATTGCCCGTCCGTCAACAACTCTTTCAGAACGGTGGTGTATTCGCCAAGATATTCGTAGCGATCACCGAAATAATCGTCACCTGGCCAGAGCCCCATCTGGCTATATTCCGGCCGCTGCCAGCCGGTAATCAGGTTGATACCGAAACGTCCGCCGGAAATGGAATCGATTGTCGTCGCCATGCGGGCCACGATGGCCGGCGGCATGACCAGCGTAGCGGCCGTGCCGAACAGCTTGATCTTGGAGGTGACGGCGGCGAGGCCCGCCATCAGGGTGAAGGATTCAAGATTGTAATCCCAGAACTCTGTCTTGCCGCCAAAGCCGCGCAGCTTGATCATCGACAGCGCAAAGTCGAAGCCATATTGCTCCGCCTTCAGCGTGATCGCCTTGTTCAAGTCGAAGCTCGGCTTGTATTGCGGCGCGTTTTCGGAAAGAAGCCACCCATTGTTCCCGATCGGGATAAAAACACCAACTTCCATTTTGCAGTTCCCTTTTTTAACGTCAGGTATCTCCTGACTTGACAAAAAGAGTAGCAGGTTCTGTGCCAGACCAAATAAAATAATTTTATCAAATGGATAAAATTTTGGGGCGTGAGGGAGCCTTGACCGAAAGATAAAAAATTTATCATTTGGTCAAAATATTTGCCTGTTTATTCGGCAGAAATAAAAGGAAAAGTCGATCCTTCGATGGCCTTGAATTTTGGGACGGAAGAGCCCCGACTTTTTTGCCGTCATCCTCGGGCTTGACCCGAGGATCCATAACCCACTGAAACCAATGGATCCTCGGGTCAAGCCCGAGAATGACGTCGCGTATGGAGCGCTGTCGACGGCATGCAAAGAACAACGGGGCTTCCCGCGATCAAGCTATGCCAAAACCTCAACCCAGCCGCTGCTGCGCATAGGCATGAACCGCCCGGAAGGCCTCTTCGGCGCCGGCGACGACGCGCTCTTCCTCTTCGACCGTCAGCGAAATTTCATCGAGTGCTGCGGTGAAGGTGCGCCAGTGCAGGCCGCGTCCTTCCGGCGCGCCGGCCAGATGGCGGGCGCCAAATTCCTCGCCAAGTCCGAGCTTCGCCGCGTCTTTCAGCAGAAACGCCGCGCCGAGATTGGAGCCTTCGACAACATAAAGCCAGCCCATGGCCTCCGGCAGATCGAAAGCTGTCTCGGCAGTAAAACGCGGCTCGACCGTTTCGGGAATGGCAAGACCGAGATCGGAAAGATCCTGCTCGATCATGGAAAGACGACGGCGGCCCTTGAGGTCGGGCAGCAGGCCATCAAGCGTGGCATTGGCGAAAAAGACATCGAGATCGCGATGGAAAAGATATTGCGTTTCGACAAATTTGCCGAAGTTCTCGCGGCTCTCGAACGGCTTCGACGCCATGATGAAGCTATCGAGATCGCCATGCGCGCCACGCGTCGCTGCTTTCAGGCGCTTGACGCGGCTCTGCTCGATCTCTGTTACAGGCGCTGCCGGCTCCACAATGGTCATGATGATGGTCCCTTATCCCTATATTCAGACTGCCTGATAAAAATCTTTACTCCAACAGTCAAATTTTATTTTGGCATGCAGCCTCCTCCCGGAAAAGGATTGGTATTTGCGGTCTCCCTGAACCGGCGCGCCTCTAAACGGCACAATCGCGCGCCGCCCACCTCACGGGGCCCTCGCCCAGACCACCACCAAAGCAAATTTCCTTGCCTTCGCCTTCCGAACAATCATATTGCAATTACCTCTTTACAACTAACATGTCAGTATGCCATCAATCTGCCGTCACCTTGGAGGAGCATCTTAATTGACCCAGAAATTCGGCCTTTCGGCAGCCTTGACGACCCCTTTCAAAACGGACGGAACGGTCGATATCGATGCCATGATCGCCCATGCGCGCCGCTGCTTGTCTAACGGCTGCGACAGCGTCACCCTCTTCGGCACGACAGGTGAAGGCTGCTCCGTCGGTAGCCGCGAACGGCAGGCGATCCTCTCCAGCTTCATTGCAGAAGGCATTGCGCCGTCGCGCATCGTTACCGGTGTTCTGGTCGATTCTATCGAGGATGCGGCAGACCAGTCGGCCGAAGCCCTGAAAGCCGGCGCCAGCAATATTCTGCTCGCCCCGCCCTCCTATTTCAAGAACGTCAGCGATGACGGCCTATTTGCCTGGTTCTCGGCGGTCTTTTCAAAGATCGGCAAGGATGCACGCGACATTCTCGTCTACAACATCCCCTCCGTGACCATGGTAACGCTGTCCGTCGAACTGGTGGGACGGCTGAAGGCGGCGTTTCCGCGCATCGTCACCGGTGTCAAGGATTCCTCCGGCAACTGGAGCCATACCGAGCGTCTCCTCAAGGAACACGGTGACCTTGCCATCCTTATCGGCGACGAGCGTGATCTCGCCAGGGGCGTTCGCCTCGGTGGCCAGGGCGCCATCTCAGGCGTTGCCAATTTCCTGACGCAGGAAGTGCGCGCCATGGCGGTCGACGGCAAGGACGATCCGCGCATTGTCGATCTTGTTGTGGAACTTCTGAAATTCCCGGTTACGCCCGCCGTCAAGGTGCTGGTATCACACACGACAGGGGAAACGATCTGGTCGGATGTGCGTGCACCACTCATCGCCATTTCACCGGAAGACCGCCGGCAGATCGAAGGCGCATTCGACGCGCTGTTTCGCAGGCAGGCCGCCTGAACAAAGCTGAAAGGTTGAGCATGGACGATACCGGCGAACAGACATTGCGGGAACGGGCGTATGAGAGCTTTACGCATCACCTTCTCTCGCGTGACGTTCGTCCGGGGCAATTCATCTCGCAACGCCGGCTCGTGGAACTGACGGGTCTGCCGCTCGGCGCGATCCGGGAGGCAATCCCACGGCTGGAGGCTGAAGGTCTGATCAAGACCGTGCCGCAGCGGGGATTGCAGGTCGCCCATATCGACATCAACCTCATCCGCGAGGCGTTCCAGTTCCGTATCTTTCTCGAAAAAGAAGCTGTGGCGAACTTTACCCGTTCGGCTTCCGACGAGGCCATCGCGACGCTTCTGAAACAGCACCGCGATATCGCCAAAGCAGCGGAGAATGGCGAGGAATCGCCGGAGCTGGATCAGCATGCCCAGCAGGTGGACTGGGGCATGCACGATGCCTTCATCGACAGTCTTGGCAATTCGATCATCTCTAACGCCTACCGCGTCAATTCCATCAAGATGCGCCTGATCAATCAGGAGCGTTTTCGCATCGCCGGCCATGTGAAATCGGTGATGAAGGAACATCTCGCCATTCTCGAAGCCATCGAGAGGCGATCTGTGGAAGACGCTGTGGAACGGCTGACCGCCCATATCCGCAACGCAAGGGACAGGGCGCTGGCGGTGTAAGGCAACTCCGGCAGGGACTAATGATGGTCTGCGCTGGACTTGCAGGAAATAAGCAACAGGCCGGGGTGAGGAGAATTTCCGGCTAACTGGAGGAGAACTGACATGACGCATTCATTGCTCAACCCTACACGCCGCGCCTTTCTGGCTGGCACGGCCGCGATTGGCGGCAGCGCGATGCTCGGCATTCGCCCGGCATCGGCGGCGGTGAACTGGAAAAAACACGCAGGCACCACGCTTGAGGTCAATCTTGTCAAAAGCCCGCGCAGCGAAACGCTGATCAAATATCTCGGCGAATTCGAAGAACTGACCGGCATCAAGGTCAATGCCGAAGCCACGCCTGAACAGCAGCAGCGCCAGAAGGTCGTCATCGAGCTTTCCTCCGGCAAGCCAAGCTTCGACGTGGTGCATCTGAGCTACCACGTTCAGAAGCGCCAGTTCGAAAAGGGCAAATGGCTGGCCGATATCAGCGGCTTCCTGAAGGATCCGTCGCTCACCGATCCGTCGCTCGTCGAAAAGGACTTCGCCGAAGCCGGCATGTTGTTTGCCAAGGATAGCGACGGCGTGCTGCGCTCGCTGCCCTTCTCGGTGGATTACTGGATCGTCTACTGGAACAAGGAACTCTTCGAGGCCAAGGGCCTGAAATACCCTGAAACCTTCGAGGAATTGGTAACGGCGGCGGAGAAGATCACCGATCCCGCAACCAACACCTATGGTTTCGTCGCCCGCGGCCTGAAGAACGCCAATACCCCGGTCTGGACCTCGCTGATGCTGGGTTATGGTGCAAAGCCCATCAGCGCCGACGGCAAGATCGACACCGAATCCAAGGAAGCGGTGGAAGCGGCAGCGCTTTATCAGCGCCTGATGACCAAGGCAGCACCTCCCGGCGTCTCGGGCTTCAACTGGGCGGAAGCGCAATCGGCCTTCCTGCAGGGCAAGATCGGCATGTGGTTCGATGGCGTCGGTTTTGCACCGCCGATCGAGAACCCGGAAAAATCCCGCGTCGTCGGCAAGGTCGGTTACGGCGTCATGCCGAAAGGCCCGGCAGTTCAGGCCGCCGGCACGTTTGGCGATGGTCTCGGCGTCGTCGAAGCCAGCAGCAAGAAGGAAGCCGCTTACCTCTTCTGCCAATGGGCGATCTCGCATGAAATGGGCGCGCGTCTGTTGCAGGCCGGCGCCGGCGTTCCATTCCGCCAGTCCATCCTCGAAGACCAGAAGGTCCGCGAAGGCGTGAAGATGCCGGCCGCCTGGCTGGACGCCGTTGTCGGTTCCGGCAAGGTCTCGCAGCTTGCGCTTCCCGTCATCATTCCGGTGACGGAATTCCGCGACATCTACGGCGTCGGCCTCACCAACATGATCGGCGGCGCGGACCCGGCGGCCGAGCTGAAAAAGGCGACGGAACAGTTCGCACCCGTTCTGGCACGTAGCGAGGGATAATGGCCTCCGTGAGCATCGAAAACACCAAGACAGGCGTCAGTCGTAGAGAAGGGAGCAGGCCTGCAAGGCTTGCTCCCAACTACTGGCCCTTCGTCATACCGGCACTTATCGTCATTCTGGCTGTCATCGTTTTTCCATGGGTCTTTACCCTGTGGATGAGCGTGCACCGCTGGACGCTCGGACAGGAGCAGAGCTTTATCGGTTTCGAGAACTATATCCGGCTCGCCGGCGATATCAGGTTCTGGGAATCGCTCTGGCACACGCTCATTTATACCGTGCTGTCGGTTGTCGCCCCGCTGTTTCTCGGAACATTGGCGGCGCTGGTTTTCGATGCGCAGTTTCCGCTGCGCGGTTTTCTGCGCGGCGTTTTCGTCATGCCGATGATGGCGACCCCGGTCGCCATCGCGCTGGTCTGGACCATGATGTTCCACCCGCAGCTCGGCGTCCTGAACTATCTGCTGTCGCTCATCGGCATCGGGCCGCTGGAATGGATCTACAACCAGTCGACCGTCATTCCCTCGCTGGTGCTGGTGGAAACCTGGCAGTGGACGCCGCTCGTCATGCTGATCGTGCTCGGCGGGCTGGCCGCAGTGCCGCGCGAACCCTATGAAAGTGCTGAAATCGACGGTGCCAACGCCTGGCAGAAATTCCGTTACCTGACCATGCCGATGATTGCGCCGTTTCTGATGATCGCCGTAATCATCCGCTCCATCGATGCCGTCAAAAGCTTCGACATCATCTATGCGATGACGCAGGGCGGGCCTGGCACGGCGTCTGAAACCATCAACATCTATCTCTATAATACGGCGTTTTCCTATTACGACATCGGTTACGGCTCGGCCATGGCCGTCGTCTTTTTCATCATCATCGTGGCGCTGTCCTTCGTGCTTTTGATGGTGCGCCAGCGTTCGCAGTGGAACGAGATGGAGGATCGCTGATGTCTGGAAAAATCCTGAAACGTAAAAATCTCGACCGCATCGGCCTTTTCTTCGTGGCACTGGTGATGATCTCGCCGGTCATCCTGTTCTTCATCTGGATGATCTCGCTCTCGCTGAAATATGAGATCGACAACGGCGCCTATCCGCCGATCCTCATTCCCGAACGTTTCGCCTGGTCGAACTATGTGAAGGTGTTCGAGGAGAATAATTTCTTCCTCTATTTCTGGAACTCGGTCCTCGTCACCGGTGCGGCCACCATTCTGGCGCTCGTCATCGGCGTACCCGCCGGTTACGGCATTGCGCGACTGAAGGCGGAAAAATCCGCCGTCGTCATCATGATCGCCCGCATGACGCCGGGCCTCTCATTCCTCATTCCGCTGTTCCTGCTGTTCCAATGGCTGAACCTCTTGGGCACGCTCTGGCCGCAGATCATCATCCATCTTGTGGTGACGGTTCCGATCGTCGTCTGGATCATGATCGGTTATTTCGAGACCACGCCGAAGGAACTGGAAGAGGCGGCAAGCATCGATGGCGCATCCTCCTGGCAGGTGTTCCGGCTGGTGGCGCTGCCGATTGCCAAGCCAGGCATCGTCGTCTCCTTCATCCTCGCGGTCATCTTCTCGTGGAACAACTTCGTCTTCGGCATCGTGCTGGCCAGCCGTGAAACGCGCACCCTGCCGGTCGCGGTCTACAACATGCTGTCCTTCGAACAGGTCAGCTGGGGACCGCTGGCCGCAGCCGCGCTCATCGTCACGCTGCCGGTGCTGCTGCTCACCATGTTCGCACAGAAACAGATCGTGGCGGGTCTCACCGCCGGCGCCGTCAAGGGCGGCTGAATTCAAATTATAACGGGAACCAAAAACATGGCACCGGTCAATATTCAAAATGTCCAGAAGCGCTTCGGCTCGGTCAACGTCATCCACGGTATCGATATCGACATCAAGGACGGAGAATTCGTCGTCCTCGTCGGCCCTTCCGGCTGCGGCAAGTCTACCCTGCTACGCATGATCGCTGGGCTAGAGGAACTGAGCGACGGCGAAATCCACATCGGCGCGCGGGAGGTGAGCCACCTGCCCGCCCGTGACCGCGACATCGCCATGGTCTTCCAGAACTACGCGCTTTATCCGCATATGACGGTCAAGGACAATATGGGCTTCGCGCTGAAGCTGAAGAAGGTCAGCGCCGAGGAAACCAGGGCCAAGGTCGACAGGGCCGCCGCCATTCTGGGACTGGAAAAGCTTCTGGACCGTTATCCGCGCCAGCTTTCCGGCGGCCAGCGCCAGCGTGTCGCCATGGGCCGCGCGCTGGTGCGCGATCCGCAGGTCTTTCTGTTCGACGAGCCGCTTTCCAACCTCGATGCCAAGCTGCGCGTGCAGATGCGCGGCGAGATCAAGGCCATGCACCAGCGCATCGGCACGACCACCATCTATGTCACCCACGACCAGGTGGAAGCCATGACCATGGCCGACAAGATCGTGGTGCTGCATGATGGCGTCATCGAGCAGATCGGCGCGCCGCTCGAGCTTTACGACAATCCCGCCAATCTCTTCGTTGCCGGTTTCATCGGTTCGCCGGCCATGAATTTCATTCGTGGTCGGGTGGAGGAAGGCGTCTTCCGCACCGCAAAGGGCCTCAGCCTGCCGCTGCCCGCCAATGCCGAGATCGGCAAACTGGGCGGCCGCGACCTCGTCTACGGCGTGCGGCCGGAACACATCCGGGCCGCCGAGACCGGCATTGAAGGCCGGGTCGAACTGGTCGAAGGTACCGGCTCGGAAATCTACGCCAAGCTCAATTGCAAGGGTGACGAGATCGCCTGCCTGTTCCGCGAGCGCCTCAATGTCCGCTTCGGCGATACGATCCACATTACCATCGATCCGGCAACCGTGCATCTGTTCGACAAGGACAGCGGCAAGCGCATCTGAACAGGGCAGGAGCGAAGAGAATGGTAAAGGAAGCGGGCGGCAAGCATGTGCTCTGCGTGGGTGCCGCCGTGCTGGACACCCTGTTTCGTGTGCATGACATGCCGAAGGGCGAAGGCAAGGTCCTGCCCTATGAGATGTTGCAGATCGCCGAAGGCATGGCGTCGAGCGCCGCCTATGCCGCCCATCGCATGGGCGGCCGCGCCAGCCTCTGGGGTGCGGTGGGCGACGACGAAACCGGCACCCGCATCCTGCGCGATCTCGCCGAAAGCGGCATCGATGTTGCGGGCATGACCATCGCCGCTGGCGCGCGCTCGGCCCTGTCGACGATCATCATCGATGACCGGGGAGAACGGCTGATCGTGCCTTTTTACGATCATCGCCTGCACGAGAAAAAACGCTCCTGCACGCCGGCAGATATTGCCCCGTTCGATGCCGTTCTGGTGGATGTGCGCTGGCCGGAACTGGCACTCGATGTGCTGACCGTGGCGCGCGCACTTGGCAAACCCGCCATTCTGGATGGTGACGTTGCGCCGGTGGAAACGCTGGAGAAGCTTGCGCCCGCCGCAACCCATATCGTCTTTTCCGAACCCGCCGCCGCCCGGCTGACCGGACTTGAAACGGTGAAGGACATGCTGCCGGTGCTGCATTCGCGCTATCCGCAGACCTTCATCGCCGTCACCGCCGGTCCGCATGGCTGCTGGTGGACGGAGGCCGGTGATCCCACGGTGCATTTCCAGACGACCATGCAGGTCAAGGCGGTGGATACGCTGGCGGCGGGCGATATCTTCCACGGCACCTTTGCGCTGGCGATGGCTGAAGGCATGCAAAGCCGCGCGGCCATCCGCCTCTCTTCTGTCGCCGCCGCGCTGAAATGCACCGTATTCGGCGGCCGCATCGGCGCACCGACGCGCGAAGAGACGGAAGACGCGATGCGGCAATGGCTGGAGCGTGAAGGCGAAGCTGCGCTGCGCGCCTCCTGAGCGCATCCATTGCCCGCATAAAACTATTCCATTTTTGCGATGCCGTTTCCCGGCGAAGTAGTCTAACGTCAAGTCAGAGCAAAGCTTTTCGCAAGCCGCGCCTGTTCCACCTTGAGCCCGTATTCCGCAAAAGTGATCGCCCGATGCATCAGACGACCCGCCCGAGACTGCGCGATATCGGTTTCCGGCCCGGCCATTTCGAGACCGGCCCGCTCAACGCCATCACCGATGTCGAAGGCGTGACCATCGGCCATTCGACCGTCATCGAAGGCGATACGATCCGCACCGGCGCAACCGCGATCCTGCCGCATGGCGGCAATCTCTTTCAGGACAAGGTGCCCGCCGCCTTCGCCGTCTATAACGGCTTCGGCAAATTTGCCGGCTCCACCCAGATCGAGGAACTCGGCGAGCTCGAAACACCTGTTATCCTCACCAATACGCTGGCGACAGGCCGGGCCATCGAGGCGATCAACCACCATACGCTGGCACAGCCGGGCAATGAGAAAGTCGTCTCGATCAATGCCGTCGTCGGCGAAACCAACGATTCCCGCCTGAACGACATCCGTGCCGGCCGCCCGACGGTCGATGAGATATCAGCCGCGCTTAAAAATGCGGCCACAGGCCCGGTGGCCGAGGGCGGCGTTGGTGCCGGAACCGGTACGGTCGCTTTCGGCATGAAAGGCGGCATCGGCACCGCATCCCGCATCGTCACCATCGCCGGAACGACCTATACGCTCGGCATTCTTGTCCAGTCCAATTACGGCGGCCATTTGCTGGTCTGCGGCACGCCCTATGCCAGCCCTGACCATAAGGACAAGGACGGCTCGATCGTCATCATTGTCGCCACCGACGCGCCGCTCTCCTCCCGCAATCTGAAGCGTTTGGCGGCCAGAAGCTTCGGCGGGCTGGCGCGCACGGGTGCAGCACTCAGCAATGGCTCCGGCGATTACGCTCTGGCCTTTTCCACCGATGAGCGGCTGCGCCGCACGCCCGCGCGCCGCAAGGCCGTCGCAGACTATCCAGAACTTTCCAACGATGCGATTTCGCCGCTCTTCGAAGCAGCGATCGAGGCGACGGAGGAGGCGATCTTCAATTCGCTCTGCGCAGCAACCACGACGACGGGCTTCAATGCCGGCACCGGCAAGGCCTCCACGGTCGAGGCCATTTCCATCGACGCCCTTAAAACCCTTCTTTCAGCCTGATTTTTCCAGACGGAGTTTTCATGACTAGCCCATCCGGTCGCATCGTTTACGTCAACGGCGAATTCCTGCCCGAAGCGGACGCCCGCCTCTCCATCTTCGACCGCGGTTTCCTGTTTGGCGACGGCATTTACGAAGTTACCTCCGTTCTGGAAGGCAAGCTGATCGACAGCGACCTGCACATGGCTCGGCTGGAGCGCAGCGCCCGCGAGATCGACGTGCCGCTGCCGGTCACCACGAAAGAGATCGTCGAGGCAGAGCGCCGCCTGATTGCCGACAACAACCTCGTCGAAGGCATGATCTACCTGCAGCTGACGCGTGGCGCCGAAGACCGCAATTTCCTGTTCTCCGCTGATCTGAAGCCGACGCTGGTCATGTTCACCCAGGCCAAGAAGCTGATCGGCACCCCGGTCGAAGAAGCCGGCATCGCCGTCAAATCGGTTCCCGACCAGCGCTGGGAACGTCGCGACATCAAGACCGTCTGCCTTTTGCCGCAGGTCATGGCCAAACGCATCGCCAAGGCCGAAGGCTGTGACGAGGCGTGGATGATCGAGGATGGTTTCGTCACCGAAGGCGCGTCCTCGACCGCCTACATCGTCACCGCCGACAAAAAGATCATCACCCGCGGCAACAGCAACAAGACCCTGCCCGGCTGCACGCGTCTTGCCGCCCTGCAGCTGGCCAAGGAAGCCGGCTTCACGCTGGAAGAGCGGCCTTTCACGCTGGAAGAGGCGCTGAATGCCGACGAGGCCTGCCTGACCAGCGCCTCCAACTTCGTGGTTTCGGTGACGAAGATCGACGGCAAGCCGGTGGGTAACGGCAAGCCCGGCCCGATGGTGAGCCGCCTGCGCGCGCTCTACCTCGAAAACGCCCGCCGCACCGCCATCTGATCGAAAGCGTTTTGTTTGTCGCATTTCCGGATGGAAAACCGGGGGCCACTTTCCCCGGAAATGCTCTAACCTTCGAGAACCGCCCAGATGCGCTCAACCACGGGCCGGCGGTTCTCCTTGGAACGATAAAGCCTGATATCGACGGCAATATCGAAACTTGAATCAGCGGCGCGCACCAGAGCGCCGCTATCCAGCTCGTGCCGCATCAGGCTTTCCGGCACCCAGGCGACACCCCAGCCGGCCATCGCCATGGCTTTCAGCCCCACCGACATGCTGCCCTCATGCACCCGTTCGAATTGCGGCAGCCGCGCGCTCAGGAGATCGCGCAGCAGCGGCCCGAAGAACGAGGCCTTTTCATAATCCAGATAGGCAAAGGGTTTTCGCGCATTTTCTACCAGCGCATGCAGCGGTGAACCATCTTTCGCCGGCGCGGAAACCGGAATGATGTTTTCTGCACCCAGCACTCGGAACTCAAAAGTCTGCGCATCGAGCAGCATCGGCACTTCGGGATGGGCATAGGTCAGAAGGAAATCGCTCTGCCCGTCCACCAGCGAATTGAGGTTTTCCTCCATGCTGCCGGAATCCGGTCGCAGAACTGAAAACAGCGGTCCGGCCGTCTCGTTCACCCGTTTCAGCCAGTCGGGAAAGAAGGTGAAGGACAGGGTATGCAGCGCCGTCAGCCGAACGGTTTTGGCATCGGCTCCCTCTTCCTGCAACAGGGTGCGCCGCGCATGGTAAAGCTGTTTCAGCGTCTCCTGCGCCACCGGCACGAACTTCGCCCCCGCCTCCGTCAGCCGGGAAGGATAGGAGGCGCGGTCAACCAGCGTCGCGCCCACCCAGGCCTCCAGCTGCTTGATGCGCCGGCTGAAAGCGGATTGCGTCACATGCCGCTCATCCGCCGCTTTCGAGAAATTGAGCGTTCCGGCCAGCGCCAGGAAATCCTCGAGCCATTTGACTTCCAAGGGCCTGTTCTCCCACAAAGATGTTGTCCCGGCCTGCGGGAACACGGGTCTTTATTAGGAGCAATGGAAGCCGATTGAAACCCTCTTCATAACGGGGTTCTGATTGGGAGAAAATGACACCTTAGCATATTTTAGGTCTCCCCTCGGACCCAACCCACAGTCGACACCTTCACTTCATCGATACGAGCAAGGCTGGGATTTTCAGCTAGATATTCGTCAAGCCGTGGATCTTCCTCATAGCGGTATTGCTCATCTACGATGCTGTAGTCGGCTCCCAACTCCTGACGCAAAAGTACGAGGAGCTTATCTACATCTGTGTTGAAGCGGTCACAAACACCCTGCGTCCATAGGCTCGGATCGAGTGGATATAAGGGATTAAGATATCCGGAATGCTCAAAATCAAGACGATCACGCAGTTGCTGCGCCGTCTCGGAGAGAACCAGCTTTGGCTTGGAAGGCATCTGACCTTCGAGGCCAAAGAAAGCCGCATCGACGGGTCCAACATCCAATCTCGCGCATGTTTCGCTGTCGCCTGCCCAGAGGCAACCACCTGCGCCATAGTCAAAAAAGAACCTCAGAACACCTTTTACCATACAGGAACTATAGGTGCTAAACGGACGGCAAGAAAGGTCGCAGGACCGCCATGGTCACAATTTAACAGCGGCTAAAAGCTTCGCGAATATTCGATGATCCGCGCCCGGCTGGACACCAGCTCGATCCGGTCGTCACCCAGCCGGTTGAGGCAGACGCGCTTCGTCCACGGCCCATCGATGAGCGTGAACAGAAAGCGGCCATTGCCGAGCGCCTTCAAGGGCATGCTGCAGCGCGTGGGGCCGATCCCCATCGTCAGTGACGAACCGCTGATCGAAAATTCCGCTCCCTCATCCGAGCGCCACAAGCCCGAAAGATCGTCCGGCACGACATGCTGGCCGACCGGCAGGAAGCGGCGGGCGGCGTGACCGGCCTCGCCGACAATGGCGGCACCATCCAGCCTAAGACGCATTGGAGAGGATGCGGAACGGGAGGAGACCCAGCCATCGACATCTTCATAAAGCGTGTCGTCACCATCGATAAAGGTGGATGTGCTGCCCTTTATCTCAAGCCACCACGGCCCGCTTTCGGTGACATAGAGGCCTTCCGGCAGGCTGGCGGCAGGCTTGGGCAAAGGCAGGCCGGTCAAAGCCGCCATGCTTTCCAGCGCGATCTTGAAACCATTGGTATCCTCACGGTTCGACACCACGACGAAGCCAGTGCCGTTTTCCGGATCAAGCAGAAAGTAAGTCTTGTAACCCGGATGCGAACCGCCGTGACCAACGAAACGCCTGTCACCGAGATGCGACCAGCGCAGGCCGAGACCATATTCGCTCATCCGTCCATCGGCGAGCGGCCGCTCAGCCGAAAGCGCGTCAAGAATACCCGCGAAGCTTCCCTCGCCCCGCATCACACCCTGCAACCAACGGGTAAGTGCTTCGGCGCTGCCCGCAAGGCTACCCGAAGCGGAAATATGCAGACCGGCGACCGACAGCTGCCAGTTGTCTTCGGCTTTCCAGTAACCCGGCACCAGCCCGTCGACTGGATCGTTCCAGACATCCGGCGCCTTGAGGAACACGCCAAAGGGACCGGAAATCTGTGTCTGCACAAAATCATCGAAACGGAAACCGCGACGCTCCAGCGCAGCTTCCACCAGCCGGTAACCCGTATTGGAATAGGACACCTCACTGCCGGCAGGAAAATTCAGCCGGGTGAGCCGCGACAGATATTCGAGAAGCGGTTCGGCCTTCGTTTCGGTATAAACGGAAAGACCAAGCAGCGAGAGGCATTCACGCGTATCCGGCAGCCCGCCGCTCATATCCAGCGCCTGCCCCACCGTGACGTCGCGGAGCGGCGGCTGCAACTCCGGCAGATGTTTGCCGAGTGGGTCGTCAAGGCCGATCAGATCGGAATGCGCAAGCACCATGGCGCAGAAGGCATGTTTGGTGACGGAGGCATACCGCACCACGCTCTGCTGCGTGAAGGGCGCAAAGGTCGAGAGGCTTTCGACACCGCCGGCATGGGCGAAACGGATGCCATCGAGATCAAAACCGATGACCGCCCCGCCCGGCTCATTGTCCGCCCATTGCGAGACGAAGCTTTGCGAAAGGGTTGAAGCGGCGTTCCAGTAGAATTGCTGTGACATTGTTCGATCTCGTGTCTTGTCGTCTCTACAGAAAGCCTCAGCATCGCCGCTTGTTTCTTCTCCCCGAGGGGGAGAAGGTGGCCCGAAGGGTCGGATGAGGGGGCAACGGTAGAGATTTACGGGAAGCTTGCCCCCTCATCCCGCTGCCGCGGACTTCTCCCCCTCGGGGAGAAGAAACTCGTGGCACCCGCTCGATTTATTGGCAACGTAGACTCAGGCCGGTTCTTCCAGCCGGATACTCAGGCTACGCAACTCTTCCGTATGCGGATGTTTGGTCCGGCCCTCGCGCAGATCGCCGGCACTCAGCTGCTCCACCATGTCGCCATTCAGCATCACGCCAACCTGCGGGCACAGATGCGCAATGACCGCGAGATTGTGGCTGACGAGAATATAGGTGAGGTTGCGCGCCGCGCGCAGGTCCTGCAACAGGTTCAGGATTTCCGCCTGCACCGACACATCGAGCGCCGAAGTCGGTTCATCGAGCAGCAGCACCTGCGGATCGGCAATCAGCGCGCGGGCAATCGCCACGCGCTGGCGCTGGCCGCCGGAGAGCTGGTGCGGAAAACGGAACCGCACCGCCTGCGGCAGCGCCACGTCGGACAAGGCCTGCTGGATGCGCCTTTCAATATTGTCCATGCCGTGCACCAGCGGCAATTCGCTGAGAATACGGTCGATGGTCTGGCGCGGATGCAGCGAGCCATAGGGGTCCTGAAACACCATCTGCACCTGCCGGAAGAACTCCGGCGTGCGCTTCAGCGGTGCGTCCTTGCCGGCAAAGGCAATGCGCCCTTCCCAGCTTTCATTAAGGCCGGCCATGGCGCGCAGGATGGTGGACTTGCCCGAGCCGCTTTCGCCGACGATGCCGAAGCTGCCGCCCTTTTCCACCGAAAAGGAGACGCCCTTCACCACTTCGCGGTCGCCGAACTTGATACGGAGGTTTTCGACGTCGATCATCGGCTGGACCACGCTGCATCACGGTTGAGAACGGGAAGACGCTCGCGCGGATGCGTCAGCGAGGGAATGCAGTTCAGAAGTCCCTTTGTATAGGGATGTTCGGCTTTCAGGAGTTCGGACGCCTTCAGCTCCTCCATCACCCGGCCGGAATACATGACGGCGACGCGATCGCAGAAATGCGAAACGAGCGGCAGGTCGTGGCTGATGAGGATAAGGCCCATGCCGCGTTCCGACACCAGCTCCTCGATCAGCCGCAGGATTTCCGCCTGCACCGTCGCATCAAGCGCGCTGGTCGGCTCGTCGGCGATCAGGAGTTCCGGATCGGGCGCCAGCATCATGGCGATCATCACGCGCTGGCCCATGCCGCCGGAAACCTCATGCGCGTAGGATGAAGCCACCTGACGCGGATTGCGGATCTTCACCTGATCAAGCAGGCCGATCGCCGCTTCCATGGCGGCCCGCTTGCTGCCGCCCTTATGGGCACGCCAGGCTTCCGCGATCTGCGCACCCATGGTCTTCACCGGGTTCAGCGAATATTTCGGGTCCTGCAGAATGAAACCCGCCCGCTTGCCGCGGATCTGGCGCATCTGCCTTTCGCTGGCGGACAGCACGTCGATGCCGTCGAAGGCAAGCTTGTCAGCACGGATATCCGCATTGGAGGGCAGAAGCTTCATCAGCGCCCGCGCCGTCAGGCTCTTGCCCGAACCGGATTCACCGACAATGCCGAGCTTTTCAGTGCCGAGCTTCATGGATACACCGCGCACCGCCTCAAAACGGCTGGTGCGAGTCTGGAAAGCGATCTTCAGATTTTCGATTTCGACCAGCATGGCTCAATGTCCCTTCGGGTCGAGAACGTCGCGCAGGCCATCGCCAAGGAAGTTGAAGGCGAGCGAAACGAGGAAGATGGCGATGCCGGGAATGGTGGCGACCCACCATTGTTCGAAGATGAAGCGCTTGGCCGTCGCAATCATCGCACCCCATTCCGGCGAAGGCGGCTGTGCGCCCATGCCGAGGAAGCCGAGGCTGGCGGCGGTGATGATGATCGAGCTCATGTCGAGCGTGATGCGCACGATAAGGCTCGGCACGCAGAGCGGCGCGATGTGACGCGCAATGATGCGCCAGGCGGAAGCGCCGGTCAGCCGATAGGCCGCGACGAAGTCGCTGCCACGCACCGTCATGGTTTCGGCGCGGGCGAGACGCGCATAGGGCGGCCATGCGGTAAGCGCGATGGCGAGAATGGCACTTTCAACGCCGGGCTTCAGTGCCGCGACGAAGGCGAGCGCGAGGATGAGGCGCGGGAAAGCCAGGAACACATCCGTCACCCGCATCAGCACCGTATCGACAATGCCGCCGAAATAACCGGCGATGCAGCCGATGGCGAGGCCAATGGGTGCCACGAGAACGACGACGGCAATGACCATGCCGAGCGTGACGCGGCCGCCGTAAAGAATACGCGAGAGAATGTCGCGGCCCAGCTCATCCGTGCCGAACCAGTGTTCGGCGCTGGGGAATGCCAGGCGATTGCCGAGATTCTGCGTCGCCGGATCATAGGGCGCGAGCAGCGGTGCCAGAAGCGACAGCGCGATGAACAGGACGATGATGGTCAGACCGATCACCGCCAGCGGATTGGACTTGAGGTTGAGCCAGATGCGATACCGGTTTCCCCAGGCAGCCTGTGTGCGGGAATGCGGCGTCTCATCCAGAGCCCAGTTTCTGAAATTAGCTAACATCATCGAACGCGAGGATCCATAACTCTGTAAAGCACGTCTGCAAGCAGGTTGAGGGCGACATAGATGAAGCCGATCAACAGGGTTGCTCCGACGACCGGGTTCATGTCCGCGTTCATGAGCGAGACGGTGAGGTATTGACCAAGGCCCGGCCAGCTGAAGACGGTTTCCGTCACCACGGCACCTTCGAGAAGGCCGGCATAGGTGAGCGCCAGAACCGTGACGAGCTGCACGGCGACCGTCGGGAAGGCGTGTCCCCAGATCACGGTCATGGCCGAAAGCCCCTTGGCGTGGGCGGTGATGACATATTCACCCTTCAGCGCGTCGATCATGAAGGCGCGTGTCATGCGGGTGATATAGGCCATGCTGAAATAGGCGAGGATGCAGACGGGCTGCACCATATGGGCAATGGCGTCGTAAAAGGCGTCCCAATCACCGGCAAGCAGCGTGTCGACCGTCATCAGGCCAGTGACCTGCGTGATCATGCCGTCATAGATGATGTCCTGCCGGCCCGGTCCCGGTGCAACGCCAAGCGTGGCGTAAAAGACGAGCAGCGAGATCAGCGCCAGCATGAAGACAGGCACGGAGTGACCGGCAAGGCAGATGACGCGGATCACCTGATCCGTCAGCTTACCCTGCTTCACGGCGGCCCAGACGCCCAGCGGAATGCCAATCAGCGCGGCCAGAATGAGAGCCGCGGTGGCAAGTTCGAACGTGGCGGGGAAAACGCGCTTGATATCGATCCAGACCGGATTGCGGGTCAGGATCGAATTGCCGAAATCGCCATGCAGGACCTGCGTGACATAATGGAAGAACTGCACGACCAGCGGCTGGTCGAGGCCCATTTCGGCCCGCACCCGCACGATGACGTCTTCGGGCGCGTTATCGCCGACCGCCGCGATGACGGGATCGACGGGCATGACGCGCCCGATCATGAAGGTGATGACCATCAAACCGAACAGCGTCAGGAGGACGCTGCTCAGTATCGACGATATGCTTTTAACGCGCTTGTTCAATGTCACGCTTTCTTCGCATCGTGGTAGGAATTGCCCTCGGAGAGAACGCCGAGTTCGAAGCCTGAAACGCCCTTGCGGAAAGCTGCCGTCTTCGTGGTCTGGAACATGAACACGAACGGGCTGTTTTCCATGTGCTCGCGCTGCAGGGCTTCATAAAGCTCCACGCGCTTTGCCGGGTCCTTCTCGTCACGGGCGGCTTCCGCCTTGGCGGCGAAGTCGTCGTTCTTGAAACGCGAACGCCACAGGAAGGGCTTCGACTTGGCGTCGTCGCCATTGTCCTTGTTGATGTTGAAAACATCGGCATTGGAATGCGGATCGAAATAATCCGTGCCCCATGCAGAAAGCGCCATCTGGTGTTCGCGAGCGCGCATCTTGGTCAGAACCTGACGGTTTTCAGCCGATTGCAGGCGCACCTTGATGCCGATATCGGCAAGGTTGGCCTGAATGGCCTGCGCCAGATCTGGGTAAGGCTGGGCGGAATAGTGGTCCATGCTGATCTCGAAACCGTCGGCAAGGCCGGCTTCGGCCATCAGCGCCTTCGCCTTTTCGACATCGCGCTGGAACGGAATGTCGTTAACGGCGCCGGGGAAACCCTTCGGCTCGAAGCTCTGGTGGATCTCGTGCGTCAGCGACACCAGGTTTTCCTGCATGCCCTTATAGTCCAGCGCCCACTTGATCGCCTGCCAGACCTGCGGCTTGGCAAGGTTCTCATTGCCCTGGTTGAGCGAGATCAGCACCAGCGAGGCGATGGACTTGCGCTCCAGCTCGATATTGGCATCGTCCTTGACGGTGCGCAGCTGCTCCGACGTCAGATCGCGGGCAATGTCGATATCGCCCTTCTGCAGCATCAGCAGCTGGGAAGACGGATCGGTGACGTGACGCAGCACGATACGCTTGATATTGCCCTTGTAGGGGCCGTTCGGGTTGACCGCGAGCGCGACGCTTTCGCTCGGCTTCCAGGCCTGCAGCATGAAATCGCCGGAGCCGGCGCTGTTCTTCTGCAGCCAGCCATTGCCGAGGTCTTCGCCGGACGCATTGGCAAGAACCGCCTTCTTTTCGACAATCGCGCCGATATTGGCGGAGAGGCAATAAAGCAGGAAGGAGATGGCGGTCGGCTTTGCCGTCGTCAGCTTCACCGTCTTGTCGTCGGCGGCAACGATGGTCGTTTCGGCATTCTCAGGCGTGAAGCCGAACTGGCTGATGATGAAGGCCGGGCTCTTGTTCATCTTGATGGCGCGCTGCAGCGAGAAGGCGACGTCTTCGGCGGTCACTTTCGCGCCGCTGGAGAAGGTAGCTTCGTCACCGATCACGAAGGTGAAGACCTTGCTGTCCGCATCGGCTTCCCAGGATTTCGCGATAACCGGATCAACCTTGGTGGAATCCTCGCGGTTGGCGCGCACCAGCTTCTGATACATGTTGGAGATGATTTCACCGCCGACGGCTTCGAAACCTTCATGCGGATCGAGGCTCGTCATATTGTCCAGCTGCTGCGCGACCACCAGAATATCCTTCGGTGTCGCGGCAAAGGCCGGAATGCGCGCATAGGACAGGAACGGAACGGCAGCGCCGGCAATCAGCAGGTTGCGTCTTGAAATCATCGAAAATCCCCTTTCGGACCTTATTTTTCGGAAAACGGTATGGGTCTGCCCCAATCCAGTCATTTTTTTTATGTTTTCCCGCGATTAACACGAGCAAACGAGGCCCGACCAATTCCAAATTTGGCAGAGCCTATGCACGGATTGCATTTGCTCCCGCCTTGACCTTTCCTCTACCAATTCCCAAAAGTCTGAATAGACGCGCATCCGCGCCCTCCCCCTATCCGAAGGTGAATGACCATGACCGATGAAAAAACCGTACCCGTCTTCGACGGCCACAACGACGTACTTCTGCGGTTATGGCGATCGGGCAATGCCTCTCCCGAAACGCTTCTGATCGAAGGCGATACGGTTGGCCACATCGACCTGCCGCGCGCCAGAAAGGGCGGCCTGGCCGGCGGCCTCTGCGCCATCTACGTACCCTCGCCCAGCATGGAAAAGGACGCCAACGGCGATTTCTCGACACCGGACGAGGCAGACGCGCTGAAGGCGACACTCGGCATGGCGGCCCTGCTGTTCCGCGCGGAGAAACAATCCAAAGGCGCACTCAAAGTCTGCCGCACCGCCGGTGATATCCGTAGCGCCATGGCTGAAGGGGCCTTCGCCTCCGTCTTTCATATCGAGGGCGCGGAAGCGATCGGCGCTGATCTGAATGCGCTGCATGTTCTGCACGAGGCGGGCCTGCGCACGCTCGGACCGGTCTGGAGCCGTCCGAATATCTTCGCTTATGGCGTTCCCTTCCGTTTCCCCTCGACGCCGGATATCGGCCCGGGCCTGACGGATGCCGGCAAGCGGCTGGTAAAGACCTGCAACGAGCTGAAGATCATGGTCGATCTCTCGCACATGAACGAACAGGGCTTCTGGGACATCGCCAGGATTTCAGATGCGCCGCTGGTGGCGTCACATTCCAACGCCTATGCCGTGTGCAATCACAGCCGCAACCTCACGGACCGCCAGCTGGACGCCATCCGCGATACGGGCGGCCTTGCCGGCATCAATTTCGGCGTGCTGTTCCTGCGCCAGGACGGCGTAAAGAACCCGGATACCGATCTTGGCGAACTGGTCCGCCATGTGGATTATATCGTCAATCGCATCGGCATCGACCATGTCGCGCTCGGTTCGGATTTCGACGGCACCACCATTCCGGCCGCCATGAAGGATGCGGGCGATCTGCAATTGCTGGTCGGAGCGCTGCGCAAGGGCGGTTATGACGATGAGGCGCTGGCCAAAATCTGCCACGGCAACTGGATCCGCGTGCTGGAAAAAACCTGGGGCGCATAAAGACACTTCGTTTCTGCACTCCGGCGCCAAAGCGCCGGAGACAGGAAGCGGCGGGGCCTCAGGCCTTGGCCGCTTTTTTCTTGCCCATGGCGCGGAAAGCGAAAAGCCCGGCAACAAGACCGATCAGCGCCCATTTCATCGGCAGCACGTCCGCCGTCTCGCTGCGGATCGGCCGCACCGTCACGGTGCCCGGACGGGATTCATAACCCGCCTGACCTTTGCCCTGCGCCTCGGCGATCTGTTGCGGCGAAACTACCCATTCGGCCCCGCGCATCTTGTCGAACGTCATGTAGCCGCCTCCCGCCACGAGGGCGACGACGAGCGCAATCACTATTCTAGTCGGCAGGTTCATCTGTATCTCCTTGCATCGAAAGGAGCGTGTAGTTGCATTAAACGCCGCCACCAGGCAACCACCACGTTTAATTTAATCATGTTTTCGCGAGCAACGAAGGTCTCACATTTTCAAGTTGCATTGCGGCTGTTAAATTTGGCAGAATCTGGCGACAATCTGCACAAACTTCACATCGACACGTCACGCAATTCTGCTAAGCAAATTTCCTCAACCGAAACGAATTAGCGACACAATCCTGTGGTTCGCCAACCAACGGGACTGGCGCTGGAAAAAGTAAATGGCAGACAAGAGCGAAGTTATAGAGACGGATATTACAGAATCCCCGGTTGAAAGCTTTTTCGCCAGAAACCGGCCCTATCTGACGGCCATTGCCATAACGCTCATCTTCGTGATGATGACGTTTGCGATTTACCGTCTCACGTCGGAAGTACGATATGACGATGTCATCGCCGCTCTTCTTGGCACGTCGTTATCCGCTGTTCTGCTCGCCATCGTGTTTACGGCGCTGAGCTTCCTCTCGCTGATTTTCTACGATGCGAATGCCATCGAATATGTCGGCAAGAAAGTCCGCTTTCCGTCAATGGCGGTCACGGCCTTTGCGGCCTATGCCATCGGCAATACCGCCGGCTTCGGTCCGCTGAGCGGCGGCGCCATCCGCTTCCGCGCTTATTCCCGGCTCGGTCTTTCGCCGGGTGATATCGCCCGCGTCATCGCCTTCGTCACGCTCTCGTTCGGCCTCGGGCTACTCTCGGTCAGCGCGCTTTCAACCTTCATCGTCGCGCCGCGCATCGCTGCGATCATCGGTTTCGATCCGCTGGTGCTGAGGGGCGGCGCGCTCGCCGTCATCGCCATCCTCGTGGTGACAGCCTATGTCGGGCGCAACGGCAAGGCGATCCGGCTCGGCAAATGGCAACTGCGCCTTCCCGACAGCCGCACATCGTCGCGCCAGTTTCTGGTGTCCGCCTTCGATATCGCCGCATCGGCCTCCGTTCTCTATGTGCTGCTGCCGGAAACCCATCTCGGCTGGCCGACCTTCTTCGCGATCTATGCCACGGCCGTTGGCCTCGGCGTGCTCAGCCATGTCCCTGCAGGCCTTGGCGTCTTCGAAACCGTCATGGTCGCGGGTCTCGGCAATGCCATCAGCGTCGATCAGCTGCTCGGCAGCCTCGTTCTTTATCGCGTCATCTACCACGTCCTGCCGCTGGTAGTCGCCATTCTGGTCATGATCGTTTCCGAAACGAAGCAGTTCGCGGCCAAGCCGGTGGTTTCCGATATCAGCCAGCTCGCCGTCAAGCTCGCACCGCCGCTGCTCTCCACCTTCGCGATCATTCTCGGCACCATGCTGATTTTTTCGAGCGTGACGCCGACGCCGGATAGCAACCTCGATTTCCTGTCCAATTTCGTGCCGTTGCCGATCATCGAAGCCGCGCATTTTCTCACGAGCATTCTCGGCCTCGGCCTCGTCGTCGCCTCCCGTGGCCTCGGGCAGCGGCTGGACGGCGCCTGGTGGATTGCCCTCATTGCGGCCTCTCTCGCCCTCATCCTCTCCATCCTCAAGGCCATCGCGGTCTTCGAGGCGGTATTCCTCGGCATATTCATCGCCGCACTCGCCCTCAATGTGCGCAGCTTCAACCGGCACGCCTCGCTGGTAAAACAGGCGCTGGGACCAAGCTGGCTGGCGGCAATGGCCGTCATCATCGCCGGTGCGGCAACCATCCTCCTGTTCGTCTATCGTGATACCGATTACAGCCACGCATTGTGGTGGGAATTCGAGTTCTCCGAAGAAGCCCCCCGCGGACTGCGCGCCCTGCTCGGTCTGGTGCTCGCTTCCTCCACCATCGCAATTTTCAGCCTGATGCGGCCTGTTACCTTCAAGCCGGATTCCATCCAGCCGGAGGACGTGGAACGCGCCACCGATATCGTCATGCAACAGGATTCGGCCGACGCCAATCTGGTACGCATGGGCGACAAGCATGTGATGTTCTCCGAAAGCGGCAATGCCTTCATCATGTACGGCATCCAGGGCCGCTCGTGGATCGCCTTTGCCGATCCCGTCGGCGACGAGGAGGATTTTCCCGACCTCGTCTGGCAATTCGTGGAAGCCGCCCGCGGGGCCGGCGCCCGCGCCGCCTTCTACCAGATTTCGCCCTTCCTTCTCTCCCATTGCGCCGATGCGGGCCTGCGTGCCTTCAAGCTCGGCGAACTGGCGCTGGTTGATCTCACCGCCTTCGAGCTGAAAGGCGGCAAGCTTGCGACCCTTCGCCAGTCGCTGAGCCGCGGCGCGCGCGACGGCCTCACCTTCGATGTCGTTGAGCAATCTCAGGTGCCCGATATCATGGGTGAGTTGCAGCAGGTCTCCGATGGCTGGCTTGCGCACCACAATACGCGGGAAAAGCGCTTCTCGCTCGGCGCTTTCGAACCTGATTACATTCTGTCGCAACCCGTCGCCGTGCTGCGCAAGGACGGAAAAATCACCGCCTTTGCCAATCTGATGGTGACGGAGACGAAAAAGGAAGCCACCATTGACCTCATGCGCTTTTCGGCGGATGCGCCGCGCGGCTCGATGGATTTCCTCTTCGTCAGCATCATGCAGCATCTGCGCGAGGCGGGATATGAAAGCTTCAATCTCGGCATGGCGCCGATGTCCGGCATGTCGAAACGTGATGCCGCTCCCGTCTGGGACCGTATCGGCAGCACGCTGTTCGAGCATGGCGAACGTTTCTACAACTTCAAGGGACTTCGCGCCTTCAAGGCAAAGTTCCACCCGAAATGGGAACCGCGTTACCTTGCCGTGCAGAACGGCGCAGACGCCGCTCTGGCACTGATGGATGCGACGGTTCTGATCAGCGGCGGCGTCAGAGGAGTGATCGGAAAATGATGAAACGCAACCTGGTAGGGGCATTCATTGCCGCTTCGACGCTACTCTCCTCGTCCGTCGCCTTTTCCCAGGATAAGCCGGCTTATGAAACCGGCATGATCCCGGCCGACCACATCATGGTGCCGGATGGCGATATTCAGGCCAGTATTTTCCTGATTTCGGATGCCAATGGCTGGACGGAAGCTGACGAGACCCGCGCCAAGGCGCTGGTCGAAAAAGGCGCCGCCGTCGTCGGCATCGACTTCAAGGAATATTTAAAGGCGCTCGAAGCCGATGATGACGAATGCATCTACATGATCTCGGACATCGAGTCCCTGTCGCAGCAGATCCAGCGCACTGCCGGCACCGGCAGTTACCGTCTGCCGATCGTCACGGGCATTGGCAAGGGCGGCACGCTTGCGCTCGCCATGATCGCGCAAAGCCCAGTTTCCACAGTGCGGGAGGCGGTGGCGGTGGACCCGAAGGCGGGCCTGCCGCTGGAAAAGATTCTCTGCACCCCCGCAACCAAGAACAAGGTGGATGGTGAAACCGTTTATGGCCTCACCGATGGCGCCCTGCCGGCACCGGTCAGCGTCATCTTCACCCCTGACGCCGACCAGAAAGGCCGCGATCACGTCAACGCGCTCGTAAAACTGCATTCCGACATCGAGGTAACCGACGTTACCGACAAGGCGGACGAGGTGCTGACCCAGACCCTTTCCGACAAGGTCGATGCAGCTGGCGACAGCGACAACCCGCTCGGGCTTCCAATCACGGTTCTGGAAGCAAAACCTGTCATGGACACCATGGCGGTGATCTATTCCGGCGACGGCGGCTGGCGCGACCTGGATGAGGAAGTCGGCAGCGCCCTTCAGAAACAGGGTGTGCCGGTCATCGGCGTCGATGCCCTGCGGTATTTCTGGAAAGAGAAGGAGCCGAAGGAAGTGGCGAGTGATCTCGCCCGCATCATCGACACCTATCGCAAGGAATGGAAAGTCCGCAATGTGGTACTGATCGGTTATTCCTTCGGCGCCGACATCATTCCCGCCACCTATAATCTCCTGCCCGACCGGGTGAAATCCTCCGTTGCGCAATTGTCTCTGCTCGGCCTTTCCGACCAGGTGGATTTCGAAATCTCCGTTCAGGGATGGCTTGGCGTGGCCGGCGAAGGCAAGGGCGGCAAGACCGTCGATGACATCGCCAAGATCGATCCCAAGCTGGTGCAATGCGTTTATGGCACCGAGGAGGAGGATGAAGATCCCTGCCCCGGCCTCAAGGCAAAGGGTGTCGAAACCATCGGCATCGAAGGCGGGCACCATTTCGACGAGGATTACGAGGCGCTTGCCAAACGCATCGTCGCCTCGCTGAAAACCAGGCTGGCGAAATAACCCGCCGCAACCGGCGCCACAAGCAGCATATTACTGGCTATACCTGTAGTTCCCGCTGGCAGTGAAGCTTGCGGAATCGATCAAACTATTATTCAAAAGAAACCGGCCTGCGGCGAATGTTCATCACATTCCCGCAACCGTTCTGTCGTTGATCGCCAACCATGGATTTTATATTTCCGGACCGGTTCAGGGAGCCGCCGCATGCTCGCCGCAAAACGAAAAACAAAAACACCGGTCCTCGTGGAACGCATCGATCAATTCGTCAGCCAGGTCAAAGCGGCGATGAAAAGCGACGATGCTTCGCGAAACAGGAAAATCCGCGATCTCTGGGATGCCGAGGTCCGCTATCATTTCGACAATGGCCGTACGGAAAAGACGCTCGAACTTTACATCATGAAATATCGCAACGCCCTGAAGGCCGAGTTTGGCCCGAAGAGCACCCCGCTTGCCATCTGCAATATGAAGAAGCTGCGCGAGCGGCTGAACACCTATATCGCCCAGGGCGATTATCCGAAGACAGGCGTGGCGACATCGATTGTCGAAAAAATCGAGCGGGCGGAATTCAACACCGCCGGCCGCAAACCCACGGTTCTCCTTCGCATCGCCGATTTCATTGCCGCGATGAACGGCATGGGCGCAAAGCAGGAGATGCAGGCCCTGTGGGACGCCGAAATCGCCATCATGAAGGGCCGGGCCCAGACGACGATCATTTCCTACATCACCAAATATCGCAACGCCATCCGCGAAGCCTTCGGTGACGACCATCCGATGCTGAAGATCGCTACTGGCGATGCCGCAATGTATGACGAGGCCCGCCGGGTGAAGATGGAGAAGATCGCCAACAAGCATGGCGCACTCATCACATTTGAAAACTACCGGCAGGTTCTGAAGATCTGCGAGGATTGCCTCAAGTCGAGCGATCCCCTGATGATCGGCATCGGCCTCATCGGCATGACGGGACGCCGCCCCTATGAAGTCTTCACCCAGGCGGAGTTTACACCTGCCCCCTATGGCAAGGGCATCTCCAAATGGAGCATCCTGTTCAACGGCCAGGCCAAGACGAAACAGGGCGAGGGTACGAAATTCGGGATTACCTATGAAATTCCGGTCCTGACACGCTCCGAAACCGTGCTGGCCGCCTATAAGCGGCTGCGCGAAAGCGGCCAGGGAAAATTATGGCATGGCATGTCGATCGACGATTTTTCCTCGGAAACCCGCCTGCTGCTGCGCGACACGGTTTTTAACCTGTTCGAGGATATCTGGCCGAAAGAAGAGCTTCCCAAACCCTATGGCCTCAGACACCTCTATGCCGAAGTGGCCTATCACAATTTCGCGCCGCCCCATGTGACGAAGAACAGCTACTTTGCCGCCATTCTCGGGCACAACAATAACGACCTCGAAACGTCGCTGTCCTATATGACCTATACGCTGCCGGAAGACCGCGACAATGCGTTGGCGCGCTTGAAGCGGACCAATGAGCGGACATTGCAGCAAATGGCGACGATCGCGCCGGTATCCCGCAAGGCATGAAGCGCCAGCCGCGGGTTTTCAGTCCCGCAACCGGCGCTTTGTTTGTCAAACCCGCGTGTCGCCCGATGTGCGGTAAAGCAGGGTCAATACCGTCAGCATCAGCCCAACGACCGCGACCGAGCCGAAAATGTAGAAATTCCACTCCGGCGCCAGCCCCCTTTGCAGCACTAGGCCGCCGATCATCGGACCGGCAATGCCGCCAAGCCGTCCAACCGCCAGCGAAAAGCCGAGACCAGTGCCGCGAATATGGACGGGATAAAGCCGCCCGACCAGAACATTGGCGAGAATCTGGGTTCCGATGGTGCCGGCACCCGCAAGCGCCACGAACACATAAAGAAGCGGACCCTTGTTGACCGTCAGGGCGAAGATCGATGCGGCACCGATGGCAAACAGGATCGCCACCACCACCTTGACGTTGCCCTTGTCCGCAAAGCGTCCGCCGATAAGAATACCGATCGCGGCGCCGACATTGAGCATGACGGCGAAGCTGAGCGCTGAGCTGATGTCGTAACCCATCTTGTTCATGATGGTGGGCAGCCAGTTGACCATGCCGAAGGTGAGCAGCAGCGAGCAGAAGTGAATGCCCCAGGCATTCAGCGTCGAGGCCAGCCTGCCTTCCGAAAACAGCGCGCCGACGCCGCCCTTCTGCGTTTTTGCGTGCGGCACGATGCGTTGCAGACCATAAGTGTCGCAGATGCCGTCAGCCTCCGCCTGCCGACCCTTGCTCGCCAGCCACTCCGGCGATTCCGGCAGGAAGCGCATGAAGATCGGCAGCAGGATGAGTGGCAGGCCGCCGATCAGCATCAACGGTCGCCAGCCATAGCTTTCCAGAAGCAGCATGCCCATGACGCCGGAAATGATACCGCCGATAAGATAACCGAGGAAAGACAGGGAATTGGCCTGCGCCCTGCGCTGCGGCGGCGAAAATTCCAGCACCAGTGCGGTAACCGTCGGCAACAATGCGCCAAGTCCGAGACCAGCGAAGAAGCGGGTAATTTCGAAGGCGAGAAAATTCGGCGTCATGGCCGAAGCAATCATCATCGCCGAAAAACCGGCGAGGCTGAGCAGCACTACCTTTCGGCGGCCGATGCGATCGGCCATGGTGCCGGCAAACAGTGCGCCGAGCAGCATGCCCACCAGTGTCAAGGCGGCAGCGCGCCCGACCATAGCAGGGTTAAGCGCCCAGGCGCCTTCTTTCAGCAGCGCCGGTGCGACCGCGCCATAAACGACCAGATCGTAACCGTCGAACATGATCATCAGGCCGCATGTCGCGATGACGCCGGCCGGGTTCTTCGTCCGCACGGAAGCGGCGCTCAGATAATTCGTGGACATATTCCTCCCTTTCACGCATGAACGCGCCATCCGGTATGGATCAGCGTCTCCCCGTCCCTGCATTATCCTGCGTGAGTGCCCGGCTGGCTCCACCCTGATATGTGCCCTGCTCCTGTCAAGCCACATGTCGCCGATATCACTCGTCTTCGATTAAATGTTGCATTTGCAAAAATTGCAAATGAAATATTGATAAATGCCAATTGCCCTGCGATCGCTGAAATCAGCTGGATTCCAGCCCGGAAATCATCGACAGCGTCGGCGTCCAGTTCAAAATACGAATGCGATTGTAGACCCCGTGAACAACGAAGGGATCGGCGTCACTGAAGGCGATGACGTCATCAAGAGAACGCGCCTCGGCGATGATGAGTGCGGCAGCTGGACTGCCGTCACTGGCGCTCATCGGGCCGGACGCAAGGATACGAAACCCCTCGGGCTTGACCTCGCCATTGCGCAAATGGGCCTTATGCGCCTCCAGCTGCGCCACCCGTTGCTCCGTCGCATTGGGATCGCTTTCGGCAAACCGCACGTAAAGCCGGGATTGATCGCTGCCGCCCTTCATCGGGCAAGCACGAAATCGTGGTTCACGGACCAGAACCAGTCGCCGGCAAAACCAAGCTCCTGCGCCTTCTCTCGATCCTCCACCCGGTCAAAATTCGCCAACAGGCTTTCCTTCACGCCGAACACCGCGTCAGAGCGGATATAGGGGTCGTCGGGATCGAAAATATGGGTGACGAGCGTAGTGAAGCTCTCGGCCGAAACGATGTAGTGCAGATGCGCCGGGCGGTATGGATGCCGCCCCATCGCCCGCAACAGCCGCCCCACCGGGCCGTCATCCGGTATCGGGTAATATTTGGGTTTCGCCGCCCGGAACCAGTAATGCCCGTCCTCGCCGGTAACAAAGACGCCGCGAAGGTTGAAATCAGGCTGGATGCCCTTCTGCTGCACGTCATAAAAGCCCTCGTCATTGGCCTGCCAGACATCGATACGCGCGCCGGCAACCGGCACCCCTTCGGTATCGAGAATACGGCCGGTGACGACCATGTCCTCACCCTTGCCATCGAGACAGATGTTCGACCCCATCGGCATTTCCGGCGCATCGGCAACATGGAAGGGGCCGAGAACAGTGGATTCCGACGCGCCGCTCGGCTTGCGGTGGTTGATGGCATCGACCAGCATGGAAACACCGAGAATATCGGAAAACAGGATCCATTCCTGCCGCCACTCGTTGCAGATCTGGCCAACTTCGGTGAGGAAATGAATGGCCTTCATCCACTCCTCCTCGGTCGGCTCAATTTCCTTCACCGCCTCATGCAGCTTGCGGGTCACGACCGCCATGATCTCCTTCAAGCGCGGATCGTCACAATCGCGCATGCGGGCAATCACGGTTTCGGCCGAGCGCTCTTCGACGAAATAGCCGTCGTCAACGGTCATCTTCGTATGCATCATGTCTTCCTCCCATCACGCTGGCCGTGCGCCCTCGAAGGCGCGCTGCAGCAGGTCGCGGATCGCGGTTTTCTCAATCGGCCGCGGGCACCAGTAAGGATTGGCCGTCGCAAGCTCGGCCATGGGGTCGAGATCGTCAGCCCCGACGCCCAGGGCCGCCAGGCTCGAAGGTGCGCCGAGCCGCGCGGCAAAATCGAAAAGCCCCGCCCCGGCCCGGCCGCCAACCAGCGCAGCCAATGGTGCGAGCAGATCCGGCGCGGCCTCTTCCACATAAGCGATGGTGTGCGGCAAAAGCACCGCATGGGTTTCCGCATGCGGCAGATCGAGACTGCCGCCCAGCGTGTGGCAAAGCTTGTGATGCAGCGACATGCCGACCGCACCCAGCACCGTGCCGCAGAGCCACGCGCCATAAAGTGCCGTCTCACGCGCGCCGATATCCTGCGGCGCAGCCCGCACGGCGGGAAGCGCCTCGATCATCGCCCGCAGCCCCTCGACCGCCATCAGGCTGGCGATCGGATTCCGATCTTGCGCATAAAGCGCTTCCGCCGCATGCGCCATGGCGTTCAGCCCGCTCGTCATGCTGATAGAGATCGGCAGTCCAAGCGTCAGTCCCGCATCATAAATCACCACCTCCGGCAGGATCTCCGGACCACGCAGGGTGGTTTTCACGCCATTTTCCGTCTGGCCGAGAATGGGCGTGACTTCCGAACCGGCATAGGTCGTGGGTATGACGATTTGCGCCGCATCGGTGCGTAGCGCAATCGCCTTGCCGAGACCGGTGGTGGAACCGCCACCCAAAGAGACGACGCAATCACCTCCGACGGCGCGGTAGGCCTCAACCGCCGTTTTCGTCACCTCGACCGGCGTATGCATGGTCGCATCGGAAAAGACGCCGGCCGCGAGCTGGCCGAGCCGAACCGCCAGCGCCTCCGCGTCGGCCTTTTGTTGCGGCGTGGACAACACCAGCGCTCGCTTGAGGCCAAGGCGTCGGATTTCCTCCGCCACCCCCGCCGAGCTGCCCGCCCCAAAAACGATGCGGGCAGGTGCGGCCGTGTAGACGAACGGCTGCATGGCTCAGGCCCCGTCGAGCTTGAACAGGCGGCGCGCATTGGTGCGGCCGATCTTCACCCGGTCCGCCTCGGCGATACTCGTCGCATGGAACCAGTCGGAGGCATGGTCGATATTCTCGAAGGGCCAGTCGGTGGAGAACAGGATGCGATCCGCACCGATTTCCAGAATGGCATCGATCAGCGTCTGGGTGCGGAAATTGCCCGAGGTGGTGATGTGGAAGTTTTCGTTGAAATAATCCACGAAACGGCGCTTGGCCGGATAACGCGGCGGCAGCTTCACCCAGGCATTGCGATGGTCGATGCGCCACATCATGTAAGGCAGGCCTTCGCCCATATGGCCGAGAATGATGTTGAGGCGCGGATGCTCATCGAACAGGCCGGATGCCATGAGGCGCAGCGCATGCACGGCCGTTTCCTGCGCAAAGGCCCAGGTGGGGCCGAGCAGCCAGGGGTGGCCGTCATAGATGCGCGAATCCTGCGGCAGCGGATTACGCGGATGCAGGTAGAACGGCACGTCGAGCTTTTCGATCTCACCCCAGAAAGGGCGATATTGCGGCAGGTCGTAATAAAGCGGCGTCTGGCCGTCGCCCTCCTGGCTGAAACCGTTGACGAGCGCGCCGACGAAACCGAGATCGTTGACGCAGCGCTGCAATTCCTGCGTCGCCGCATCGGGGTCCTGCAAAGGCAGGGCCGCGAAGGCGAGGAAACGGTCCGGCCGCTTGGCGCATTCTTCGGCCAGCGCATCATTGGCGCGCCGCGCGATCTCGATTGCCTTGGTCTTGTCGGGAATGGCCTGCACCGCAGGCGCATTCAGGGACAGGATCATGGTCTCGATGCCATGCGCATCCATCAGCTTCAGGCGCGTATCCTGAATGTCGAGCAGGCGGTGCTGCAGTTCCTTCCAGTAGTCGCCGGGCACGAAACCGGCAGAATCCTGAAGTGTTTCCGGGATTGCGAAATGCTCCTCGAGAGCGACCTTGCCTTGCATGTAGTTTCCTCCAAATTTCACTGTCGATTTGCCGCCTGAGTGGCGATCAGAATTGGCCCTTGGGTTCGAGGCCGAGCATGCTCTGGCCAATCATGGTGCCGACGGCATCCCAGTTCATGCTGATGTGGCGGCCCACCGCATTGGCATCCCGCCAGGCGCGCTGTACCGGGTTCGCCAGATCGAGCCCGACGCCACCGGTGGAGTCATTCAGCGCCTGCACCGCACGCAACGAGAGAGACACGGCAAAGGACTGGCCACGACGGCTCAAAAGGCGGTCATCCACGGTAAATTCCGCCCGGCCTTCGATCCGGGCCTGCGCCAGCGCCTGTGCCCTCGCCACATCGCGCAGCAGGATTTCGCAGGCTGCGTCAACGCTCGCCGCCGCTTCCGCAACACGTAGCTGGATGGTCGGGAATTCCGCCATGCGGTTATTGCCACCCGCCACCGCGCCTCGCGTGACCCGGCCGCCGACATGATCGACATAGGCGGCAAGCGCACCCTTGGCCGCGCCGACACCGGCCGCCGCGAGACAGGAGGGAATGCCGGTCAGAAGCGGCATGTTGAACAGGCCCTCTTCCGCATAATAGCGTCCACCGGGCGTGCGGCCGCTGGTGGCGTCCGGAAAGGTCAGAACCCGGTGTTCAGGCACGACGACGTCATCAAGAACCAGTGTCTTCGACCCTGTGCCGGCCAGCCCCACCACATGCCAGGTGTCTTCAACGACATATTCGCTGGCGGGAACGAGCAGAAAGGCGGGAACCGGCTTCCCTTCACCCTTCGGCGGCAGAATGGCGGCACAGAGAGACCATTGTGCATTCTCGCAGCCAGAGGCGAAGGCCCATTTGCCGCTGAGGCGATAACCGCCATCGGCAGCCTCCGCCATCTTCACCGGCGCATAGGAGCCACACAGCAGCGCGTTGGGATTTTCACCCCAGACATCGGCCTGCGCCTGTTCCGGAAACATCGCCAGCAGCCATTGATGGGCAGATAGCAGGCCGGCGACCCAGCCCGTCGACGCACAGGCCGCCGAAAGCTCGATATTGGCTTCCACCAGCTCGGCGAAATCGCCACCCTTGCCTTCGAAGGCGCGGGGCTTGACGATATCGAAATAACCGATGCCACGCAGCGCCTCGATATGGCTGGCGGGCACACGCCGCGCCTCTTCCGTTTGCCGGGCGCTTGAACGGAAGAGATCAGCTATGCCGGCAACGCGGCTGGCGAGGCGGACATGCGGGTTCGTTTGCACCGGCTGCGGCGCATGGCTCATGTCGTTCATGATTGTCTCCTTGCGGGAATGATCTGACCGTTGAAATTCAGACGGGTTCGTGCGCGGGGCTTGCGGCGCAATATTGAGCGTTCTCGTAAAGCAGCGGCCGTGTCGTCTCGCTGACATCGGCCGAAACGACCTGTCCAATGAAGACGGTATGGGTTCCATAGGGCATGGCCGCAACCCGGCGGCAAGCGATGGCGGCATGGGCCGTCGGCAGGTAAAGAACGCCATTATCGTGGCGCTGCCAGCTGCCGTCACGGAAACGTTCCTCCGGCGGCACCTTGCCGCTGAAGCCGTCCGAAAGCGCGATCTGGTCCTGCGTCAGCACGTTGACGATAAAATCTGGCCGGCACAGCAGCAATTCATGCAGCAGGGTACGATTGTTCAGGCAAACCAGCAGAGACGGCGGCTCCATCGAGACCGAAGTGACAGCCGTCACCGTCATGCCATGGTCGCGCTGATCACCCGCGGCGCAGGCGGTGATAACCGTCACGGTTGCCGGAAAACGGCGCATCGTCGAACGGAAATTCTGGCCGACGCCTTCAGGCGCAAGGCCGCTGAGGCCAAACAATGCTGATGTCATGAGATCCTCCCAAATCCTGTGTTTCTATTTATTTTCATTTGCAACATTTGTCAATGCAAATGTTTTTCGTCATTTTATATGGCCGGGAATCCAGCCATTCCCCGGCGTTTTGGAGCGAAGCTATTGAAACGGATGAATTGTGCCGGTACAGCCGATAAGCGCACATCAGCATCTGCGCAGATGGTTCTCAAACGGGGATTTGCTCGTGTCTTATCACTTCACCGACTCGGTACCCTACCTGCTCAACTGGGTGGGCGTTCGGCTGGGCGAGCGTTTTTCCGTGAGGCTGACGTCCTACGACATCACGCTGCCGATGTACCGCGTGCTGGCGACATTGCGACAACAGGAAAGCAAGACGCTGACCGAGCTTTCGGACATGGTGTCGGTGGAAATTTCCACCCTGTCGCGACTGGTGGGGCTGATGGTGCGGCGCAATCTCGTCAGCCGCGAGCGGCCTGCCGACAACGCCCGCATCGTACGCATCACCCTGACGACAAAGGGCGAGGAACTTGCGGACGAGCTCATGCCCATCGCAGCCATGTTCGAAAAAACCGCGATTGAAGGCCTCGACCCGGCCGAGGTGAAGCTTTTCAAGAGCATCCTGCGCCATATCGGCCTCAATATCGCCGGTCTCTGAGAGCGGCGCCAGAGCGCTGCTGTCGCTGGAGCCGGAAACAGCAAACCAAACCCCCGCAGGGTCTTTGCATGCAATGTATCTGCAATGGCCGATTCCTATCCTCGCGAAACCTCACGCGGATGAAAGGAATCCCATGCCTGAGAGATCGTCAGTGGCCGTCCCGGCAGCAATCTTCCTCGTCGCCGGCGCATCGCTGCTGCTGACGGCCTGCGCGTCAACCGTCATGAAAAGCTATATCGGCGCGCCCATCACCAGCGTGATGCTGGATTACGGCCCGCCGGACAATATTTACAGCCTCGGCCCCGGCCAGCAGGCCTATCAATGGCGCAAGAACAAAACGCAGGTTGTCGCCGGCTCCTCAAGCGGAGAAGTGCGGACGACACGGCGTGGCGAACGTTATGAAGTGTCGGAAACACCCGGTTATGTCGAGCGCATCGATTGTTATTATACATTCTACACCCGCAATTCCGGCAGCGAATGGTATGTGACGAGTTTCCGGCAGCCTTCACTCGAATGCGAGTGATCCTTCCTGCGTCTCCGATTTCGGTCCGCCGCCGCCCGCCTGTTTTGCGCTCCGCGGCGTTCTGCCGCCGCTTCCACGTTGAAAGCGGCGGTATTTTTTGAATTCTCCCTGGAAGCCTCCATGGAACGGGCCGATCAGAAGCGATAGTTCAGACCGGCCTTGATGACGTGATCGCTGACATCGGTCTTCGACCTGCCGCTGGATGTCGTCGTGGCCACATTTCCCGTATTCACATAATTATATTCAAACTTTGCCGACAGGCCGCCGCCAAAGCTCTGTTCGACACCGGCACCAACCAGATACCCCTGTTTCCAGCCGTCGGGACCCGTCACGCCATTGCCATCCTTAAACTTCGTCGTGGTCAGGCCGGCCGTACCATAAAGAAGCGTGTGGTCGAGCGCCACACCGGCCTTTAACTTGGCCGCACCCCGGAAACGCTCACGCAACCGGCCGTTCGGCACACGCGCATCGTTTCCAAGATAGGAGCCTTCCACTTCCGCACCGACGACGCCGGAGCCGAACTGGAAATTATACCCCGCCTGAACACCACCCGTCAGGCCACGGCCGCTGGCCAGTGGACTGAATTTCGGAGAGGCGACGCCACCATGCGCGCCGACATAGGCTCCGCTCCATGAGAAAGCCGGCTGATTGCCGTAGTCGAAGGATTGCTGCGTATTGTAGTTGGTGAGATCGGCGGAATATGCATTGCCCGCAACCGCGACCGCGACGGCGATAGTGACGGCGGCAAGCGATTTCTTGATGATCGGCATGAATGACTCCAGACGAAACCGCTGCGCCAAGGTCTGGCGCCCGCAAGGTTTCAGTTCGCGTTGAAGAACCGGAAACCGGTTCCCGTTCGTCTCCTGCGCCCAATCGGCATGACATGCCGATGAGCTCAGCAGATACGGGCATTTTCCCCGCGAGAATTGCGCCTGCATTGCACGCGACCAGTTTTATTAGAAATAATTGATTTATTTAATATGGTTAGAAGAATTTCTTTAACCATATTTTAAGGATTTCCGATCGCCGCACCTTTCGAGACAGCGGAACGGATTTCCAGCCGCACGCAGAAGCCGGGATAGAGATCAAGGAACAGAACACGGCCACGATGAAGCTCGGCCGCCTTCTGGACCAGATTCAACCCAAGGCCAGCCCCCGGCGAATTCGTGTTGATGCGGTGAAACGGCTCGAATACCTGGCTGCGCTCCGGAACCGGTATACCCGGCCCTTCGTCGCAGACCTCGATGGCACCCGCAGCGTCGATCCGGATCGTGATTGCCCCCCTGCCACCGGCATGATCAATTGCATTGCGAACGAGGTTGACGACCGCCATCTCGATGATCGACGCCTGCACGGTAAAGATCGCCGTACCCACGCTTGGTTCAAAATCGAACTCGTAACCGGCGTCCATCGCAATCGGTGCGAGATCGGTCGCGATGCGCTCGACAAGTTGATTGAGATCGCACGGCTCCGCAGGCAGTTCCACCGCACCCACGGCCTGCATTTCCAGCAATTGATGCGCGACCCGGGTGAGGCGATCGATATCCGCCCGGATCTGACGGCTCAGCGCGTCATCGGGCAAAAGATCGGCTCTGGTCCGCACGATTGCGATCGGCGTCCTCAGCTCATGCGCCGCATCGGCCAGAAAGCGGTTACGGCGATTATACCCGTCATCAAGCCTCGAAAGCGCAACATTGAAGGCATCCACCAGCGGGATGATTTCAAGCGGGACTTTCGAACGGTCGATGCGGGCGGAACGGTTCTCGAAATCGATGGACTGCGCCTGCTTCACGGTCTCCATCAGTCCGCTTAGGGATCGCCCGACCGCCCGTGGGGTCACGAGCAGTGTCGCGATGCCCGTCAGGATCAGCATCGGCACGACGGCGATCAGAATGATGAAGCCGAGCGCCGGCAGCACGGTCAGCCAGCGAATGGCGCCCTCGGCATCCTTTTCCAGATCAAGCTGGACATTGATCCAGATACTCAGGCCGTCATTGGGGATTCCCTCTTCTGTTCCGGCAATGAACTGAAGCCGCCCGGCGGATGTATCGCGGTTTTCCACGGTGGCGCGCACTGTACCGGCAGCCTCCAGCCGCGCGCGGTCAAAACTCCATGGAAAGGCCGCCGACAGGACAGGTGCCGGAACAACACCATATTGCAGGACGATGTCCTTGGTGTCCCGCACCACAAACCACAGATTCGGATATCGCCGTTTCAGCTCCGCCAGTTCCGGCGTCGCAGATAGTTGCGGCCTGCCCTGTCCATCCTTTGTCACGCTCTCCGCGACAATGCGGGCAGACTCTTCATTCGCACCTTCGAGCCGCGGATCAATGATCCATATCCAGCCGATGAGAAGGATGACGAAAAGGACGAGCAGGAAGGCCTGCAAGGCGAAAAGACGCTTCATCAGCCCCCATCGCAGGGATCGATCATGTGCCTTCTTCATGTCTTCAACCGGACGAGGTAACCGATATTGCGCACGGCTCTTATCTCCACCGTCGCTTCCGCCTGTGCCAGCTTCTTACGGATGCGGGAAATATGGGCGTCGAGAGCATTGGACTCGATCTCGTCATCCAGCGTGTAGACGGCCTCGATCAGGTTTGACCGGGTGACAATGCGGTTCGGACGGCGCATCAGGGCCTCCAGCACCAGATATTCCCGCCGCCGCAATTCGATGACGGAACCGGCGACGCTGACTTCATTGCTGCGGGGATCGATGCTCAGATTTCCGAAATGCTCATATTTGTCGGAAAGCGAGGGGCCACGCCTGTGAAGCGCTCTCAGACGGGCGAGCAGTTCCTCGATTGCAAAAGGCTTGGCAAGATAATCATCCGCCCCGGCATCGAGCCCGTCGACACGGTGATCGACACTTCCGAGTGCCGTCAGAACAAGGATAGGCACGGAATGTTTGCTGCGGCGAAGTGAAGCCACGAGGTTCAGCCCCTCGCCATCGGGAAGACGGCGATCCAGAACCAGCACATCGTAGGAGCCGTCACGCGCAAGAGCATCGGCGTCGCTGATGGTGCTGACATGATCGGCAAGCACATCCCGCCGGCGCAAGGCTTCCAGAAGCGCGCGCGCCATTTCGGGTTCATCCTCAAGAAGCAAGATGCGCAATGACGTTCCCCAAGATGAATTCTTGCCATTCCCACCACTGGTCGGTGAATGTTGCAGCTACATTGCAGGAAGCCAGAGGGTCGGTGCGTCATTCTCTACATGGCTGGGGCAGCGCTGCAACAGACGTTTCCGGCAAACAGGCTCTCAGCCTACGAACCCGGCCTGTAACCATGTCTCGCATAAAACCGGTCAAGCTCGCGCTGCTGCGCCACCTCACCGGTATAGATAGCGATATAGTCGGGAATCCTCTGCATCCGCACCGCCACATCTTCCTCTGACTGCATGGAAATATAGCCGATCTGCACGAGATAGGTGGTGCGGGCCCGCACATCCGCCATGGTTTCACCATGGCCGAAACGCATGAACATGCGGGAAAGCGCCGCCATCCTCATGTCGTCGGCTTTGCCGACTTCCGCGAGAATCTCATCCGACTGGAGAGCCCAGCTTCGAACCGCAAATTCAAAGCGGCTGTCGAAAAGCGAGGGATCCAGCCAGCAGTCGAAAATATTCAGCATGGCTTCGGCCAGCGTTTCGGCATAAGCCTCCGACTGCCTGATGATACTGCCGGTGTTCTTCTCACGCCAGCGTGAGACCAGCGCGGCCAGCAGCTCCTCCCTGTCCTTGAAGAACCAGTAAAAGCTCGTGCGCGACAGGTTGAGCTTTTTAGCCAGGGGCAGAATCTTGACGGAATCCACACCCGATTCCAGCAGGGCCTGATAGGCGGCCTCAAGCCACCCCTCATACGAACCGCGCCAGCCTGTCTCGTTCAATGTCGCTTCCATGATGATTTCCTATCAAATCAGCCTAGACGCGACAAGGCGAATGTTCAGCTGTGTCGACGTGATAAACACCTGTGTTTTCTTAATTGACACATATGTACATTTCCGCTTAGCCTCCTCCCATGAAACGTCTGTGGAGCATGGCGCATGTCGAATGATCCCCTTCTTCAGCCTTATCAGCTGAAACACCTCACCCTGCGAAACCGCATCATCGTCACCTCGCACGAGCCCGCCTATCCCGAAGATGGCATGCCGAAGGGGCGCTACCGCGCCTATACGGTAGAGCGGGCAAAAGGCGGTGTCGCCTTGACGATGACGGCCGGCTCCGCCGCCGTTTCCAGGGACAGCCCGCCGGTCTTCAACAATCTGCTCGCCTACAAGGATGAAATCGTTCCCTGGATCAGGGAAATGACCGACGCCGTGCATGAACAGGGTGCGGCGATCATGATCCAGCTGACGCACCTTGGGCGTCGCACCCGCTGGGACAAGGGCGACTGGCTGCCGGTTCTCGCCCCTTCCCACCAGCGAGAGGCGGCGCATCGCGCTTTCCCGAAGAAAATCGAGGATTGGGATATAGAGCGCGTCATCAAGGACTTCGCCGATGCCGCGGAGCGCATGAAGGCCGGTGGCATGGACGGGGTGGAACTGGAGGCCTATGGTCATCTCATCGACCAGTTTGTTTCCCCGCTGACCAACGAGCTTGATGGACCCTATGGCGGCTCTCTGGAAAACCGCATGCGTTTCTGTCTCGACGTCTTCACGGCGATGCGGAAACGGGTGGGCGACGATTTCATCCTTGGGGTCCGTTATACCGCCGACGAATGTCTTAAGGGCGGCACGGGCAAGGCAGAGGGTCTCGAAATCTCCAGACGGCTGAAGGACAGCGGCCTGATCGACTATCTCAACGTCATCAGGGGCCATATCGACACCGATCCCGGCCTGACCGACGTCATTCCCATTCAGGGCATGGCCAACGCCCCGCATCTCGATTTTGCCGGCGAAATCCGCGCGGCAACCCAATTCCCGACCTTCCATGCGGCCAAGATCCAGGACGTCGCGACCGCTCGCCATGCGATCGCGTCCGGCAAGGTGGACATGGTCGGCATGACGCGGGCGCACATGACGGACCCGCATATCGTGCGCAAGATCATGGAAAAGCGGGAGGACGATATTCGCCCCTGCGTGGGCGCCAATTATTGTCTCGATCGCATCTACCAGGGCGGCCTCGCCTTCTGCATCCACAATGCGGCGACCGGGCGTGAAGAAACCATGCCGCACGAGATCACCAAAGCGGAGCAGCGCCGCAAGGTTGTTATCGTCGGCGCCGGTCCGGCCGGGCTTGAGGCCGCGCGTGTCTGCGCCGAACGCGGCCATAACGTTGTCGTCTTCGAGGCTGCGAACGATGCCGGCGGCCAGATACGCCTGACCGCGCAAAGCGAGCGCCGCCGCGAAATGATCAGCATTATCGACTGGCGCATGAGCCAGTGCGAAAGGCTCGGCGTCACCTTCCACTTCAATAGCTGGGCGGAAGCCGACACGGTGCTTTCGGAAAACCCTGACGTCGTCATCATCGCCACCGGCGGATTACCGCATACCGAGGTACTGTCAAAGGGCAACGATCTCATCGTTTCCGCCTGGGATATCATCTCCGGTGACGTCAAACCGGGCACGAATGTGCTGGTCTTCGATGATGCCGGCGATCATGCCGGCCTGCAGGCCGCCGAATGTCTTGCAAAGACGGGCGCGAAGGTTGAGATCATGACGCCGGATCGCGCCTTTGCACCCGAGGTCATGGCCATGAACCTCGTTCCCTACATGCGCGCGCTGCAGAAACTCGATGTCACCTTCACCGTCACCTACCGGCTGGAAGCCGCCGAAAAAAACGGTAACCAGCTCATCGCCCATGTCGGCAGCGACTATGGCGGCGTGACAAAATCAAGAACCGTGGACCAGATCGTCGTCAATCACGGCACGGTGCCGCTGGACGAGCTTTATTTCGAGCTGAAACCCGGCTCGAAAAACCTCGGCGAAACCTCCTACGACGCCCTGCTCGCGGGAGCGGTCCAGACAATTGAGCGCAACCCGGCCGGCACATACAGGCTCTTCCGGATCGGCGACGCCGTGGCCGCGCGCAACACCCATGCCGCGATCTACGATGCGCTGCGTCTGGCCAAGGATATTTGAGGTGACCGGTCCGGATCGGAGCAATCAGAGCAAGAGCACCAAACGCGTCTATCTGGCGAAAGCGTCAAGCAAGCGAACCCAGCTGCGAATGCCTTTGTGAAAACTCATCAGGTCGTACTTCTCGTTGGGCGAATGAATTCGGTCATCATTTTGGGCGAAACCGATAAAGAGGGTGTCTATGCCCAGAATGCGCTTGCATTCACCTCCAACGGGAATTGAGCCACCATCTCCGATGATGACGGCAGGTTTGCCCCACTCGCGCGTGAGCGCAGCAAGGGCTTTGTTGAGCAGCGAGCCGTCGGAGGGAACGGTGAGCGCCGGGCTCCCACCATGATCAGTGAAGGTCACTGAACAATCAGGAGGGATGCGGGCGCGCACATGCGTTCTGAAGGATTCCCGGATCTTTCGAGGGTCCATGTTGGAGACCAGGCGGAAAGAAATCTTTGCACCGGCCCTGGCGGGTATCACTGTTTTGAACCCTTCACCGATATATCCGCCGGAGATACCGTTGATCTCGCAGGTGGGACGGCTCCAGAGCATCTCGATTACCGAGCGGTCTCGTTCGCCGGATGGCAGGGAGAGGCCGACATCAGCAAGAAACGCTTTGTCGTCGAAGCCGAGGCCGCGCCACTGCTCTTTGACGTTGGTCGGCAGTTCAGCGACGTCTTCATAAAAGCCTTCGATCGCAACGCGCCCATCCGCATCATGCAGCGATGCAATGATCTCCGCCAGGATTCGGTTCGGATTACGCGCGGCACCGCCATATGTACCCGAATGCAAATCCCTGTTGGCGCAGAAGACGGTCATCTCCTCGCCCACGAACCCGCGCAGCATGGTGGTGACGCAAGGTGTCTGGCGGTCCCACATGTCGGTATCGCACACGAGCGCGACGTCTGCCTTAAGCTCTTCGCTATTCGCTTCGATGAAAGCGGGTAAATTCTTGCCACCGCTCTCTTCCTCGCCTTCGAGAAGGATGGAGACCCTGATCGGCAGCTTGCCAACGACCTGACGCCAGGCACGGCATGCTTCGATGAAAGTCATAAGCTGCCCTTTATCATCGGAAGCGCCGCGGCCGGTAATGACCTTGGTGCCGTCGGCAACGGTCTTGACTTGCGGCGCGAACGGGTCAGTGCTCCAGAGATCGAGGGGGTCGACGGGTTGGACGTCGTAATGGCCGTAAAACAACACATGTGGATCTACCCCATCACGATCATGGGCGACGACGATCGGGTGGCCGGGCGTCAGGTGCGTCGCGACTTCGAAGCCACATGCCGTGAGATCGTCGACAAGCCACTGTGCGGCTGCCTTGCAGTCCTGCGCAAAGGCGAGATCCGTCGAGATCGATTTAATCCGTAACAAGTCCTGCAAACGTTCCACGCTTTGTTCAAGTCCGGCATCGACATAAGCGAGGACGGTATCGACTGTGGCTGTATCGGGCATAATCCAGCGATCTCCTTTCTTTAAATTTCCTGCTAATTCGGCTTGTGTATCGCGACACCGAGCATGACGAGGCCAACGCCCGCGAGATCGATAAATTCGGGTATCTGGCGCAAGACGATCACGCCGATGATTGTCGCCGTTGCCGGCAGGAGCGCCAGAAGCAACGCAAAGCTGGAGCGTGGCAGGCGCGACATTGCAAATTGATCACAGACATAAGGGATCACCGAGGAGCATATCCCGACGCCGATGCCCGCAAGAACCAAAAGCGGCGCACCGAAGGCATTGAGCGCATCGAGAAATCCGATCGGGATCACGAAGACGAAGGCCGCCGCCATCGCCGCGCCCAGGCGTTCCACGCCCTTCGATGCTCCGCTCTGCGAAATCCTGTGCCCAAGCACGATATAGAGAACGAAGAGACCGCCGTTCACAAATGCCCAGACGAGGCCAAGCGGATCGGAAGACCATTCCCTGCCCCCACCCATGCCAATGAGCCAGGGCACGTCAATCAACAGTGCGACGCCGAAGACTGTCAGTGCAAAGGCGAGCCAGTTCCTGCCCGTTCGCAGGCCCCAAAGCGCTATTCCAATCGTCCCGACGAACTCTATTGCCGCGACGAGCGCAATCGGCAGGCGATCAAGTGCCAGATAAAATGCGGAGTTCATGACCGCGAGACACGCACCCAACGAGAGAAGGAGCAGTCGCTCCCTTGGCGAGGCAAGCGCGAAGGTGCGCCACGGCTTGGTAAACGGGGCAAAAATCAGTGCGGCCGCGGCAATTCGGAACCAGGCAACACCGAGGACACCGACAGCGGGAAACAGCAGCACGGCAAATGATGGGCCAAGATAGTGAAAGATAGCGGAAACGCCGAACCACGCATGCGGTGGAACCCGCTGGGCAATGTGGGTTGACCGTTGTAAAGGGGGAGCGGGTGAGACTTGATTGTTCATGCCAGCATGATACCAAGGCAATTCAGCCTTCGGAATAACGGTTGAACTCCGAAATGACTAATAATGCCTCATGATCAAAGGTAAAAATGACAATGTACTTTCAAAACAGAAAGGGGGCGTTGGAGGCCGGGTTTGATGAGATAGACGCGCGCCTGCTGACCGCTCTGTATAAAAATGCCCGCCTGTCGAATGCGGAACTGGCACGCCAGGTCGGACTTTCGGCTCCCAGCGTTTCAGAGCGGGTCAGGCGGTTGGAAGATCGGGGCGTGATCACCGGCTACGGCGCTCGTGTCGATCATAGCAAGCTGGGGCTTGCGCTTACCATCATGATCCGGGCGCGTCCCCTGCCCGGCGAGATGAAGAACATGATTGAGGCGATCCGCGACACGCCTGAAATCGTAAGGTGTGACCGCGTCTCGGGGGACGACTGTTTTGTTGCCATCGCACATGTTCGTGACGTGCAGCAGATGGAGGCTGTCATTGACCGAATAGTTCCATACGGATCAACCAACTCGGCAATCGTCCAGTCCGCGCCCTTCGAAGCCAGATTGGGGGCATTTGCGGAAGCGGACAAAATCCCGCGCTAGGCTGGTTTTTCAAACCTGCCGAGCGATGGAACCGATCGTGTTGGTGGTGATGCCCGGGGCCGGCAGGACAGATAAAGAAGACGAGCGGCTGCGTGGAGCGCGCCTTTAGCGTCATAGCGCGAAATGTTCAGCGTCCTCCTGCAACTGTGCCGGGTCATTGAGCGAGCACTCGATCTTCTGGATACTTGTTGGGCAGACCGCAGGCCATCGAGGAATTCTGCTGCTTCACCAGGGCGGACGCACTCCGCCGACCCAGGGTCGCAACGCTCCGTAGGACGCGCTTTCGCTTCGAAGAACGGCGCGTCTTGGCGAACGCCCTTCTCTCGCCTGGCCGATCCTTGCCGTCAGTGTGATGGCGGCGCAACTATCGGCTTGTGGATCGCTTATCGGTACGGACTTTCCCTTCGCTCTGAAAGGGCACAAACCGTCGGCGCCGCGTGATCGCGGCGCCAGCGTCGAACTGGCCAGTCGAAATGACCGCATCCAGAAGAATTCATTCAAGTAGTTGGATTTGCGATATTTTATCATACACCACGGCTTGCGGCATATCTGCCACCATTCGTCTTGCAGTGGCCACCAGTTGCTCCACCTCGAAGATGACCGGCCGGCCGGCCGCCGTGACGAGCCCCCACTGGAACGGTATGTGGAATGAAAGAGGCAGAACACGAACCCCCTCCACCGGCAGGCCCCAGAGGGTAATCGATTCGACGATGGCGATGCCAAGCCCCATACGGGCAAGCGACAGGGAAACATAGGTCGCATTGCTGTCGATCACAGAGGAAAGATCGACGCCGAGATTTGAGAGCACATCGTTGATCCGCATGCGCAGGCGAAACGGGTTTGCGGAAGCAATGAGCCGGTGTCCGGCAAGGTCTCCCGCAGAAATCACCGCCTTTTGCGCCAGCGGATGATCCTCCGCCACCACGGCCACGCACGGCACCTCTCCCAGCCAATGGATGTCGATGCCGGGATTGTCGAGCGGAAGACTGACGGCGCCGAGATCCGCCGTGCCTGCCATCACCGCCTGCACGACATTTTCCGAGGAAATGCTCTGCAGATGCACGTGGTCGGGAAACCTGTCGGCTGGCAGGGCCGCAAGCGCCCTCGGCAGGAGACTGGCGGCAATCGCCGGAATGGAGGCAACCTCGATGGCCGTGCGGCGCGCGGCCCGGATGTGCCGTGCGCTTTCGCTGATCGTTCTGAGGCCGCTGAGGAACAGTTCCGCCTGGGCAAAAAAGGCGACACCCTTTTCGGTGGGGGTGATGCGCGGGCCGTTGCGATGCAGCAGCGCAAAACCGATTTCGCTCTCGAGGTCCTGAATAAGGCGCGTGACGACGGGTTGGGACTTGCCCAGCGCCTTTGCCGCGCCCGTTATGCTGCCGATCGAAACCACGGCCACGAAAGCCTCGAGCTGCCGCGTATCGAGATAGTCAGACACCATTTTCCACTCCACCCCGAGACATATGTTTCTTCCTCATCGTCACCAAGCGCTATACCGGCCCGCGATCCTCATGGCCAGCCGGCAACCAGAGCGCTTCGCGCCCGTTGAAGGGATCGGGAACAATGTGCGATCCGGCCGGGGCCAGCTGCAGAACCATTGCTCTTTCCGCATCATAAAGCGGCCAACTGCCATTCGGCGCGACGGGTCGCGCATCCCTTATGAATGAGACCCACAGATTGTGGATCGCCTTTGCAAAACCCGCATCTGTCATACGCTGGCGCTCCGGCAGGTCGCGGCTGTTCGAGCCATCGCGATACCAGACGGCACCGACTTCCGCCCCGTGCGGCGCGCCCAATTCATCCGCCTCCAGCGGGCCGTAGAGATATTTATAAACCCGGCTGAAACGAGCATGCAGCTTGGCGAAACGGATCGCAGGAAGCTGGAAAACCAGATCGCCGGCAATTGCGCGCCAGATGCCGCGTGGGCTGTGGTCCGGCAAGGCGGCGCGATAGCATGCGACAATGCCGGAACCTTCGAGACCGCAGGGCAGAACACGCTCATGCAGCAGTTTTGCGCAGAGCGTAAAATCCATGTCCGGCTGCGCCGTTGCGTGGGTCACGTATTCTCCGGTCGTGCAGCCGATCATCATCGGCACGGCGGCGGTACGCCCCGCCTGTGCCGCAATTTCGGGATGTTCAGGCAGGCTCACCCCATCGACCACGGGAACAAAGGGCACCCCCAGCATCGCCGCCGTCCCATCGCGGGCAAAATCATGTTGCTCATAGGACTGGTTGCAAAGATCGCGCTGGATTTCGAGCAGCCTCTCCATGGGAAGAGCGGCGAGGCGAGCATCATCCGCATTCGCCGCCACCAGAAAGCGGTGCGAAAGCTTGGCGGCGTCCTCAAGGGAGGCGATTGCCGTGCTTGCGCCACTTTGCGGCATGGCCCGGTGGAAAAGCCCCGCAGCGCGGGGCATGGCCATTAGCGTCGCGACCGCAAAGCCGCCGGCCGAGCGCCCCGCCAGCGTTACCCGATCAGGATCACCTCCGAAGGCGGCAATGTTGTCGCGCACCCATTCGAGCGCGGCAATGAGGTCGAGCAGACCGCGATTGTCGGGCTTGCCGTCGATATGGAGAAAACCGAGCGCGCCGAGGCGATAATTGACCGTGACTTCAACGATACCGCTTGCCGCGAAAGCGCCGCTCTGCAGCACCGGCTCATTGGCGGAACCGACCGCATAACCGCCGCCATGGATCCAGAACAGCACCGGCGCCCGGCCCGCGGGATCGGGCGTGCGGATGTTGAGCGTCAGGAAATCCTCGCCGAAGGCCAGTTTCGAGGTCGCGGCGGTGCCGACCGGACCGTAGGTGGGAATTTGGGGACAGACGGGGCCGAGCCGGGTGGCATCGCGCACATCCGCCCACGGCAAAACCGGCTGCGGCGCTTCAAAACGGCGCTCGGGCGTGACCGGTGCGGCATAGGGCACGCCCAAAAAGGCGTTAATGCCATTTTCCCTGATACCCCGAAGCGCGCCGGCTGCAGTATTTACGATCGTCATGTCACAGCACCTTGCGCAATCCGATCAACCGCTCGACCGCCACCACCACACCGACCGAAATCAGGATAAGGATGACGGAGAGCGCGGCAATCTGCGGATCGGTGGAATATTCGAGATAATGATAGATTTCAGTCGGCAGCGTCGAGGATTTGACCGAGACGATGAAGAGCGAGATCGTCGCCTCGTCGAAGGAAATCAGGAAGGCGATGACCGCGCCGGCGATGAGGCCGGGCCGCACCAGCGGCAGCGTGATGCGCCACAGCACCATGGCGGGCGAAGCGCCATGAACGCGCGCCGCCTCCTCGATACGGCGATCCACCGCCATCAGGCTCATGGTGATGGTGCGCACCGTATAGGGCGTGGTGATGCCGAGATGGGCGAGGAAAATGCCGGTATAACTGTCGAGCAGGCCAAGCGGCCCCAGCACCAGCATCACACCGACGGCAAGCACGATATGCGGCACGAGGAACGGTGCAAGAATCAGGAAATTGACGGCACCCTTGCCGCGAAATTCATGCCGCGACAGCGCCAGCGACAAAAGCAGCCCCGCGAAGATCGACACGAAACCGACGAGCAGGCCAATACCGAGGCTTCGCCAGAAAGCGGAGATGAACTTCACATTGGCGAAGACCTTGGCATAGGAGCCGAAGGACAGGCTTTCCGGCGGAAAGGCCAGATATTGCCGCGTATCGAAGGAAATGATCAGGACGACGATGATCGGCGCGAGAAGAAACAGGTAAAGCAGCGTCAGCAGCAGCGCGTGGGCGAGACGTCCGAATTTTGCGTCCATGGCCGGCCTCACGTCTCAAGCGCGCGCATGGCGCGCTGGTAAATCACGATCACGCTGCCGAACAGCACAAGCAGCAACACCGAAAGCGCGGCCGCCAGCGGCCAGTTCAGCGTCACCGTCGCCTCGTTGAAAACCTCCGTGCCGATGACGAAAACGCGGCCGCCGCCCATCAGGCGCGGCGTGACGAAGGACGAGATGGCGAGCACGAAAACCAGAAGGGCGGCGGTGAGCACGCCGGGCAGCGAAAGCGGCAGCACGATGCGGGTGAACACGCGCAGACGGTTCGCGCCGAGCATGGCGGCGGCCTCCTCGAACTGCGTATTCAACCGGCCAAACCCACTCAGCATCGCAAGGATCGCATAGGGCATGAGGATTTCAACCAGCGCGACGGTAGCGCCGAAGTAATTGTTGGTGAGCCGGATGACGCCGTCCGTCAGCCCGGACGATTGCAACGCCGTGTTGATGACGCCCCTGTCCCCCAGAATGACCATCCAGCCATAGGTGCGCACCACCGAGGAGGTGAGAAGCGGTGCGACGGCAAGCGCCGTCAGCACGCCACGCCAGCGGCTTGTGGTACGGGCAAGGAAAAGCGCGATGGGATAGGAAAGAACGACCGCCAGAACCGCGACGTTCACGCCGAGATAAAGCGTGTTCCAGGCGATTTTCCAGTAAAATGGGTCGAATAATACGGTTCGGTAGGATTCGAGCGTCCAGTCGCCGCCGCGAAGTGCGGCCATGGCCGAAGATGCGAAGGACGCCCGCACCAGCCAGACGAGCGGCAAAAGGAAGGTCGTCAGCAACGCGATGAGGCCCGGCAGCAACAGAAGCAGCAGGACGCCGCGATGCGATACGCCGTTACCCGATGAATGGCCTGCCGCCGCCATCAGGCCGCCTCCCCGATCAGCGTCACATCCTCCGGCGCGACGGAAAGCGTGACCCGCTCGCCCTTTGCGGGCAAGGCGCCCGCATGGGTGGGCAGATCGGCCTGAAGGCGATGTTCGCCCGCGCGCACGCCGAGGGTCAGCACCTGCCCGCGATAGGTGACATGCTCGACAATGCCGGAAAAGGCATTGACGCCCTCGCCCAGCACGAAGCGATGCGGACGCACCAGAAACCTCGCCTTGTTCCCGGCCGGAACAGCGCCCGAAAAATGCAGGAAACCGAGACCCGGGATTTCCGCGCGGCCCGGCGCGACGACCGCACCGGCAAGGATGGAGCCGGCCCCGATGAAGGAGGCGACGAAATCCGTTTTCGGCCTGTCGAAAATCTCGCGCGGCGTGCCGATCTGTTCCAGCCGCCCTTCAGACATCACCGCCAGCCTATCGGCCATCGACAGCGCTTCGTCCTGATCATGGGTCACGAAAATGCTGGTGACGCCGGTGCGGTTCTGGATGTCGCGGATTTCATCGCGCATCTCATCGCGCAATTTCGCGTCGAGATTGGAGAGCGGCTCGTCGAACAGCAACAGCGCGGGTTCGATGACGAGCGAGCGGGCAATCGCCGCCCGCTGCTGCTGGCCGCCGGAAAGCTGGGAGACGCGTCTTTCGCCGAAGCCGGAAAGCTTGACGAGATCGAGCGCCTTTTCCACCCGCTCCCTGCGCTCGGATTTGGCGATGCCGCGCATTTCCAGTCCGAAGGCGATGTTTTCGGAGACGTTCATATGCGGAAACAGGGCATAGGCCTGAAAGACCATGCCCATATTGCGCCTGTGAACCGGGGTCGCGGAAATATCGCGGCCATCCAGCCGGATTTGGCCTGACGTTACAGGAATAAGCCCGGCGACCATGCGCAGGATCGTGGTCTTGCCACAGCCGGAGGGGCCGAGCAGCGCCAGCATTTCCCCGCGCGGCAGTGAAAGGCTGACGTGATCCACGGAGGGCTTGAGGGCGCCCGGATAGGTCTTCACGAGATTGTCGATCTCGACATGATGATCGGCCATGGCGTCCTCTGCTTCCTGTCTCAATTCGCCGCGATGACCTCGCGGTTGATCCGCTGTATCCACGCCGAATATTTGTCCGCCACGAAGTTCCAGTCGAGGGAAGACTGCGCGGCCTGGGCTTCCTTGCTGCCATAGATGCGGGCGGCGACGGGTTCGCTGAGCGAAACCTTGCTGTTGACCGGACCATAGAAGCTCTTTTCGGCGAATGTCGCCTGCGCCTTGGCGCTCAGCGCATAATTGACGAAGAGTTCGGCGGCTTGCTTGTTCTTCGAACCCTCGACCAGCCCGATGGTGTTCGTCTGGCCGATGGAGCCTTCCTTCGGCAGCGCCACGCCGATCTTGCCGCCCTGCGTGTCATGCAGATATTGCGCGCGGCCATTCCAGCAGACGGAAAGATCAACCTCGCCGCTCTGCACCACCGCATAGCAGTCCGGTGCCGGTTCGAAAGTCGAAACGCTCGGCGCGACCTGTTTCAGGAAATCGATGGCCGGATCGACGGAGGTTTTGTAATCGCCGCCCTTCAGCTTGGTGAGGATCGGCAGCAGAATGACGCCGCGCGTATCGGACAATTTGGCGGCGATCTTTCCTTTGTATTTCGGGTCAGCGAGATCGGTCCAGCTTGTCGGCGGTTCCTTCACGGCATCGGTATTGTAGAGGATGGCGAGATTGTCCTGCGAGAAGGCGACGGCGCGGTCGCTGTCGATGCGCGCCCATTCCGGCTGCTCGGCAAGGTTCGGCACCTTGGCGGGGTCAAGCTTTGTGAACAATTCCTCCTTATTCGCCTTGATGGCGACCGAGACGTCGATCAGGGCAACGTCGACCTTGGGGTCAGCGCGCTGAAGGGTGAGCAGCGCCAGCGTTTCGGCCGAATTCTTGCTCTGCTGATAGTTCACCTCGATGCCGGGATGTTCGGCCTTGAAGGCGTCGATGATGAATTTCTGATAATTATCCGCAAAGACACCAGAAAAACCGACGATATTGACCGTGCCTTTCGTCGCATCCTGCGCAAAGACGGTTCCCGAGAGCGATGCGATCCCGGCGGCAATGATGCCGGCGAAGATAGCGGCCTTGCGGCGCTGATGAGCATTTTTCATTTCAGTTGCCTCCGTTTGTTTTTGGTGTTGTCAGATTGCAGGCCGCCAAGCAGCGTCCAGCACGCGCAGCCAGTTCTGTCCGAGAAGTTTCAAGACGAGCGTTTCGCTCCAGCCGCGCGCCAGCATGCGGGCGGTGATATTGGGAACCTCGCCGATGCGCTCGATGCCCTTCGGCTTGGAAATCTTGACCGTCGCGAATTCCGTCAATGTGCGGGCCGTGCCCTTGTCGCGGTTGGCCCAGAGCTGCCAAGGGCCGGGGCGCGGCCGCTCCTGCGAGAAATCCGTGCCGATGCCGACATGATCTTCACCGACGAGATCGATGACATAGGCCATGGCGTCGAGATAATCCTCAACCGTCGCATCATTGCCGGCGGCAAGACCCGGCGCAAAAAGGCTGATGCCGATAATGCCGCCCTTTTCGGCGCAGGCCTTCAAGAGTTCGTCCGGCTTGTTGCGTTTCACGTCGCGCAGCGCGCGCGGCAGCACATGCGAGATGCAGACCGGCGCTTTCGAGCGGGCGATGACATCCGCCGTGGTCCTGTCGCCGACATGGCTGAGATCGCAGAGCACGCCAACGCGGTTCATCTCCCCAAGCACCTCGCGGCCGAAGCCGGTGAGGCCGCTGTCGTTTTCCTCGAGATAGCCGGCACCGGAATAATTCTGGGTATTATAGGTGAGCTGCATGATGCCGACGCCGAGATCCTTAAAGATTTCGACATAGTCCAGCTTGTCCTCGAGCGGCGAGGTGTTCTGCCAGCCGATGATGATGCCCGTTTTGTTTTCCGCCTTGGCCGCGTGAATATCGGCCACCGTGCGCACCGGGCGGATCAGGTCGTCATTTTCCCGCAGGAAACGTTTCCACTCGCTGACATAACCGATGCTCTCGCGGAAATTCTCCCAGATCACGCTCGATACGTTGACGGCGGTGAGGCCGCCCGCGCGCATGTCTTCGAAAATCGACCTGCTCCATTGGCAGGTTTGCAGACCGTCGATGACGATGGCCTGATTGTGGAGTTTTGCGGCGTCGCTCATACGGATGTCCTCACTGCAGGTGGTGAAACTTGCTGCTTCAGGGCGGCAAGGGCGCGGCTTGCGAATTCCAGACGGTCCTGCCCCCAGAAAAGCTCGCCGTTCACCACATAGGTCGGTGTTCCGAAAATGCCGAGACGCTCGGCTTCGGCAAGATTTCCCTGCCACTCCGCAACGATGTCCTGCGGCTGCGGATCGCGAACGAGCGCGGCACCTTCGGGGCCGATAACCGCCTGTGCGATGGCGCGGAGCGTCTCGAGATCAGCGATGTCGCGGTCTTCGCTCCACAGGGCGCGCTGGATGGCGAAAGAGAGGCCGATCGCGTCAAGCCCCGCCTTCTGCGCGGCGATGATGAGCTGGGCCGCGCGTTCGATGGTGGCGCAGGGATAAAATTTCGGCGTGAGGTTGAGCGGCATATCGAGATAACGCCGCCACCGGTCCAGCTCCACGGCATGATAATTCTGCCGCGCATCCGGACGGCTGCGCAGCGGAATACCGCCATTGGCCTCGATGATGCGGATCGGGCGCAGCACAATTTCCGCGCCCTGTGTGCGGGCGACCTCGACCGCCCGTGGCGCGCCAAAATAGGCCCATGGCGAGGAAATTCCGTAAAATATCTCCAGTCTCAGCGCCGGTTCAGCCATTGGCATGCTCCTTGATTTTGTCCTGCGCGTCCGCGTCGCGCCATTCGTCGCCGGTGATTTCAGCGGCGTCGTGGTTCATGAAAGTATCGAAATGGCGGGCGCGATCCTCAACGAACAGCGAGCGGGCAACGCCTTGCGCCAGACGCTCCGCCCCCTGGCTGACGGCCGGAATGCCGCTGGTGATTTTTCCGTGCGAGGGAACGGCCGGATAGGCAAAGCAGTGGATACGGGAAATCGTTTCCGCCTCTCTGGCCGGCAGATCGGGCTTTGGCAGGAACTCGAAGGCCGGTCCGAGATAGGGATAGGACCCCAGCGCATCGTTACTCTGCTCAGCGGGCGGCTGGTAGGAGTCGCGCCAGAGCAGGACCCGGTCGCTCAAGCCCGCAAATTCGGGGCGCCGGGCAAAATCGACATCAAAACCGGTGGCGAAAATGACGAGATCGGCCGGATAGCGCCCCTTCGGCGTTTCGATTTCCACCGCATCGCCAACCTCCGTCAGGCTGAGAAGCGGACTGGCCAGATGGAAGAAGGCGTTGGTATGGCGCGAGACCCTGAGCACGCTGTGGCGCGGCGGCGGTATCTGCGTCCGCTCCGCCTCGACCATAAAGGCCCAGCGGTCGGCGTCAGGCAGACCGATATAACCGTGGGTCATGCCAAGGCTGGCGATACCGCCGAATTTCTCCACACGCGGAACATCGGGTCTGCGAATGAAAAGATCGACGCGCGCAGCCCCCGCCTCCAGCGCCGCGGCCGCATTGTCCATCGCCGAAGCACCGGCCCCGACCACGGCGATACGCTTGCCGCGCAATGCGCTCACGTCGAATATATCGCCGCTATGGCGCACGAAGCGGGCGGAAACCGTTTTCGCCACATCCGGCAATCGCGGCGCGCCGAGGCCATCAAGCCCCGTCGCCAGGATCACCCGCCGCGCCAGAATGTTGCGGCGACCTTCCGGCCCCTGCAAATCGAGATCGAGCAGGCCATCCTCTCGCAGAACGAGACTGACAAGCGCGGTATCATTGCTCACCGGCAGCGCCAGCACAGTGCGATACCACACCATATAGGCCATCCACATTTCACGCGGGATGAGTTCCATATCGTCGTAGGCACGCGCACCGAACTGCGCCTCGAACCATGCCCGGAATGTCAGGGACGGCACGCCGAGTGCCGGCCCGGCGAGTTCCTTGCGAGTGCGCAATGTCTCCATGCGGGCACTCGTCACCCACGGCCCTTCCAGCCCGCTGGAAGCCCTGTCGAAAGCCCTGATATTATCGATTCCGGTAAATGACAGAGCGGCGAGCGCGGTCAGCCCGCAAAGTCCCGCACCGATGACCACCACATCCAGCACCTCGACACGGTCGAGCAGCATGCGCGGCACCCACGGCTTTGCCGGCCGCTCAAGCAGGGCGAGTTCCCGCGCAAGCTGAGCCTCGAGCGCCGGCAAGCCGCTCAACTCATCCGACAAAGCATTGGTTTTGCGATCTTCAATCATGTTATTTCTGAATTAACACGCGTTAAAAATTCTATTTAAGCATTATAAGAAACACAGAAGCGGGAAAGCGGAAAGCAAAATTCTTCTAATCATTCGTGGTTTTCAGCAAATTTTGGCACGAGCGGCAGGATGCGGGGTTCATCTCGTCGATTCTCCCTGCAACCGAGGCTGAAACAAAGCCAGCGCCGTTAACGGGATCATCGCCAAATGAAGGATTTCAGGAAAAATCTTTCGGTTTGGAAATCATAATCGGAATAGTCTTTGCCGCGCCAATCCCGCCACGCGGATATCGTCGCGAGAAGGATCGGGCCAGCATTTGCTTCTCAAGACGATAGAAATGCAAGCCGCCCGGATCAGAAACATCGACCAGAGAGTGAAGCCCAATGGCAAATGATCGCAAACTGCATCTCGGCGCCTTCATGCGGCCCGTCAGTCTCCACACGGGTGCGTGGCGGTATCCGGGCTCCTTCCCGGACGCGAATTTCAACTTCGCCCATCTGGCGCATTTCGCCCAACAGCTCGAGGCCGCGAAGTTCGACGCCTTCTTCATGGCCGATCATCTGGCGGTGCTGAACATGCCCACGGAAGCCCTGCGCCGCAGCCATACCGTGACGTCTTTCGAGCCTTTCACCCTGCTTTCGGCGCTCGCCGCCGTCACCTCCCGCATCGGGCTGGTCGCCACCGCTTCCACCACATTCGATGAGCCCTATCACGTCGCCCGGCGTTTCGCCTCGCTCGATCACCTCAGCAATGGCCGCGCCGGATGGAACATCGTCACCACGTCCAACCCGGATGCGGCGCGCAATTTCGGCCGCGACGATCAGCCTGATCACACCGAGCGTTATGCGCGGGCGCGGGAATTTTACGATGTCGTCACCGGCCTCTGGGACTCCTTCTCCGACGAGGCCTTTATCCGGGATGTCGATAGCGGGCTGTTCTTCGATCCTGACAAGATGCATGTGCTCAACCACAAGGGACCGGAATTTTCCGTGCGCGGGCCGCTCAATATCGCCCGCCCGGTGCAGGGCTGGCCCGTCATCGTTCAGGCCGGGGCATCGGAGCCGGGACGCCAGCTTGCCGCCGAAACCGCTGAGGTGGTTTTTGCGGCGACACCCACGCTTGCGGCGGGAAAGGCCTTTTATAAGGACGTCAAGGACAGGACCGTCGCCGCAGGCCGTTCCCGCGACGGCATTGTCATCCTGCCGGGCGCTTTCGTGCTGGTCGGCGATACCGTGGACGAGGCGAAGGCCAAACGCGCCAAACTCGACAGTCTCGTCCACTATGAAAGTGCAATCGCCTCGCTTTCGATCGCGCTCGGCCACGATGCTTCGAGCTTCGATCCCGATGGCCCCTTGCCTGACATCCCTGAGACGAATGCGAGCAAATCCAGCCGTGAAAGGGTCGTCGAACTCGCCAGAAGCGAAGGCCTGACGGTGCGCCGGCTTGCCCAGCGGCTGGGCGGCTATGCCGGTCTCGCCTTCGTCGGCACGCCAAAAACCATCGCCGACGAGATGGAGCAATGGCTCCATGAAGAAGGCTCGGACGGCTTCAATATCACCTTCCCCTTCCTGCCTGCCGGCCTTGACGACTTCACGACGCTGGTGGTGCCGGAACTGCAAAGACGCGGTCTGTTCCGAAAGGATTATGAAGGACCGACACTGCGCGATCATCTGGGCCTGCAACGGCCGGCCAATCGTTTTTTCCCTGAATAACGCGCCGTCGCGCCGATCCGGCTCACAGTAGGGAGATTTTCCACGCCGGCCCTGAAGTTTGGCATGAGGTTCCAGAGCCATGGATTGACCTCAAAAACACCCGCCCATACCCTTTAAGTACATAAAATACATAAATTAGGTGAATTAATATGAAGGCTGAACATTCCCGTCGCCAGATCCTCAAATTCGGCATTGCCGGCGCGCTCGCGGCGCCGCTTGTCGCGCGCGGCGCGCTGGCCCAGAGCGCACCGGACTTTCCTGCGGAGCTGAAGCTGGACTGGGGCTTTTATTCCTCCCATACGCTTCTGATAAAGAACAAGGGCTGGCTTGAGGAAGCTTTCAAGGATGTCGGCACCAGGATCACCTGGGTGCAATCCCGCGGCAGCAATAATTCGCTGGAATTCCTGAAGGTCGGCTCTACGGATTTCGCCGGTGCGGCCGCACTTTCGGCGTTTCTCGCCCGTGCCAATGGCGTGCCGCTGAAGGTCATCTATGTGGCAAGCTGGGGCGGTTCCTCCATCATCCAGGTGCGCCCGGACTCGCCGGTAAAGACCGTTGCCGATCTCAAGGGCAAGACCATAGCGGTCACCAAGGGCACCGCGCCCTATTTCACCCTCCTCCGCGCCCTTGCCCAAAACAAGCTGTCTATCGATGACCTGAAGGTGGTGAACCTGCAGCATCCGGAAGGCTTCAATGCACTCCAGCAGGGACAGGTCGACGCATGGGTCGGCATCGATCCGCACACCTCCCAGGCTGAGCTTGCCGGCGACAGGGCGATTTTCGACGAGCGCAGCTGGCGCGATGGCAGCGTCTTCAGCGTATCGGAAGAGTTTCTGGCGAAGCACCCGAAAGCGGTCGAGCGGCTGCTCGGTGTCTGGGTGGAGACGCAGAAGTGGATCCGTGAAAGCAATGGCGAATTCATCGATTTCGTTACGCAGGTCACCGGCAACGATCCCAAGATTACCAAGCTGACGATCGAAAAGCGCGACTGGAAGGATCCCGTTCCCGGCGAGGAACTGCTGAACTCGATCCGCATCGTTACCCCGTTGCTGGACGACGATGTTCTGCGCCCGGGCGTCAATGTCGATAATGTCCTTTCATCGCTGATCGATCCGGCTCCGGCCAAAAAGGCGCTTGGCGCATGAATTCCCATCCGCGCGAATTTCAGCGCGTGAAGCAGACTGAAAAACAATTCCCTTCCCGATTGCCGCTCTTGCAGCGGGCGGGGAATTTCCTTGGGCGGTTCGACCTGCGCGGTGCCATCGTGCCGGTCGGCTCACTGCTGCTGCTGGAGCTTTTCGTCCGTTTGGGCTGGGTCAGCCCCTATGTGCTGCCGCCGCCTTCCGAGCTTTACGAGACGTTTCTGCGGCTTGCGGAAGGGCCTTTATGGACGAATGTCGCGGCCAGCACCGCGCGGGTCTTCGTCGGTTTCGTCATCGGCTCCCTGCTTGCAATCGTCGTCGGTTCGCTGGTCGGGCTGGTCATTGCCGCCGAGCGCTATCTCGAGCCGACATTTCAGGCGCTGCGAGCCGTTCCGAGCCTTGCGTGGGTGCCGTTGCTGATGATCTGGTTCGGCATCGGTGAGACCTCGAAAATCGTGCTTATCGCCAAAAGCGCGTTTTTCCCTGTTTATCTCAACCTCTTCTCCGGCATCAGAAATGTCGACCGCAAGCTGGTGGAAGTGGGCGAGATGTATCGCCAGCCGCTACCCGTTCTGGTGTGGCGGATTTTCATTCCCGCCTCCTTGCCGCATCTGTTCACCGGCCTGCGTTATGGGCTGTCGCTCGCCTGGCTGAGCGTCGTCGCGGCCGAACTTCTGGCCGCCTCCGAAGGCATCGGCTACATGCTGTCCGACGGGCGGGAACTCTCGCGGCCCGATCTGGTGATGATCGCCATCATCTGCCTTGCGGTGCTTGGCAAGATTTCCGACAGCCTGTTCAAGATCGTCGAGGACCGCTGCCTGCGCTGGCGTGACACCTATTCCCTTCACGAAGGAGGACGCCTGCGATGAGCCTGCTCAATGTCGATGTGCGCGAAAAGGCCTTCGGCGATACGGTGATCCTTCAGGATATCCATCTGACGCTCGGCGATGGTGAGGCGGCTGTTCTTCTCGGCCCCAGCGGCAGCGGAAAGAGCACCTTGCTGCGCATCGCCGCCGGTCTCGACCGACGTTTTTCAGGCGCGGTCAAGGTTGAGCATGCGGAAGAAGATCAGACCTCTCCGCCCATCGCCTTCGTCTTTCAGGAACCCCGCCTGATGCCCTGGCTGACGGTCGCCGAAAACATCGGTTACGCCGCCGGCAAGAAATACGATGTCGGGCGCGTGGAAGGGTTGATCGACGATGTGGGCCTGAGCGGCCATGGCGGCACACTGCCGAAAGCGCTGTCAGGTGGCATGGCGCAACGTGTCGCTATTGCAAGAGCGCTCTATACCCGGCCGCGCATATTGCTGCTCGACGAGCCGTTCAGTGCGGTGGACGCTTTCACGCGGATGAAATTGCAGGACCTCGTGCTGAAGCTCGTCGAACAGCGCGGCATTTCCTTCCTGCTCGTCACCCACGACATCGACGAAGCACTCTATCTCGGTGACCGCATTTACATGATGGGCGCGCATGACGGCCGCATCCAGCAGCGGATAGAGGTTGACGTGCCACGCCCGCGCGACCGAAGGTCGCCGCAACTCGCCAGCCTCAAGAACGAGGTGCTGACCGCCCTGCACAACGCCCACATCATCTGACGGCTGCGGCTTCCCCCGAATAGTCAGCGTGAAGCTGGCAGGCGAGGCTGAGCAGCGTAAAATCGGCCGCATCGGCAAGCCTGCGGCCGGTCAGCGTCTCCACCCGCTGCAGCCGCTGGTAAAGCGTGTTGGCGTGGATGTTCAGTGCCTGCGCCGTGCGGGCAACGGACTTCCCCTCCTGAATGTACCGCGAAAGGGTTTCATGCAGGGCGCGATGTTTCGCATCGCGCAGCAGCGGCGCGAGGATCTGCCGCGTGAATTCGAGAATGTCCTGCCGCGCCCGTCCTTCCAGCAACAGCTCCACGCGCATGTCGCGATGCCGCAGAAGCCCCGCCTGGCCGCGCCGCAACACCGCCTCGCTGGCCTGAGCCGCCAGATCGCGCGAAGCAAGGTGGCCTTCGTTCCCCTCATAAACCAGCTCCATTCAAAAGACATTCTCGGCCGAGGTACAGACCCGCGTCGCCAGGCGTGGCAAGGTTCTTTCGGAGGACCTGAACGGTTTCGAGGAAGAGCCAACGTTCCTCCACGGCTCAACCGATGTCGGCGATGTCAGCTGGCTGGTGCCTACCGGACAGGTCTATGTCGCGACCGAGGCTTACGGCACACCGCCACACACATGGCAGATGGTGGCGCAGGATACCTCCGGTTACGCCCATAAAGGCATGTTGCAGGCCGGCAAGGTCATGGCCGCCTCCGCCGTGCAGGCAATGCTCGATCCTGCCCTGATCTCTGCGGCAAAAGCCGAGCATCGCGAACAACTGAACGGTGAGAGCTATCTGCCATTGATACCGGCAGACGCTACCCCGCAACGGCTGCGGTGAGATTCCGGGCGGTATCCTTGGCCGCCCTCAACCGCGCACGCGGGAGGAACTATCGTGGCCTCCCGTCACCCGCCGCCAGCCTCGAATGCAGATACATCTTTATGAGCTATAAGGGAGCGGCGGCTGGGAGCAGCGCGATCTCTCCTGAAATCGCTGATTTCGGAGTGATTTCCGCAGGTTCAAAGCGATGAATACCGCGGGGTTGGAACGGCAGGAACCGCTCCGCTCCGAGAAGTTTCGCGGCAAGCCAGAGGACCGACATCCACATTTCCGTGCCCTGCAGTCCGGCCGGATGCCCTTCGGCGAACGCAAATCCCTTTCCCTTTTGCCATCGCCCCTCGTTTCGGCTCAGAATTTCGCGAGCGATCTCTTTCGCCTCATCTCGTCTGTGATCCGTCTGTTTCAGGCAGAGAAGCAGGGGATGGATCGTATCGAGCAGGTTGCAGGCGTTAAATTCCGCGCCCTGAAAGCCGCCATAGGCGCGATAATTGGCGATGACGGAGTCGATTGCCGCCTCCGGATAGGCAACAGGCAGGCCGAACTGGGCGTAAGTGCCGCGCGTGAGACGGTAAAAGCCATTGACCGGTTGCAGCAGGCCCTGCGCGGCGGTCGGTTGACCCCAAAGCCCGGTTGTCCTGTCTGCGTTCATCGCAAGCCAGCCGAAGAGCAAAGCGAGATTGTCGCCGGATGTGAAATAGCGCCTGTTAAAATAAAGCGCTGTGCCGAGGGCGTCGATGGTTGCGCCGCAATGCCACGCCCGGTTTTGCCATGGCAATTCTTCCAGCAGACGGGTCAGTTCCCCGGCGCGCATGTGCTCGACAAAGGCGATTGGCTGTTTCGGGGCAGCGCCAAAACATTCCAGCGCATATCCGATGGCCAGAATATTGTAGAGAATGGAGGGATCCCGTTCTGGCGGTGTCGTGTGTCGATGATTGGCGGTAAAAAACAGCCCGCTTTGTGCATCCTGCATGGCTTGCAGGCCTGCCACGGTCTTTTCGGCGTCGAAGGCATTTCCTTCCTGTCCGAAGGCCGCAGCTATCTCGATTGCATCGCACAGATGCCTAGCACTTTCCACGACCTGCCCGGATGCATCGGCTGAATGATAGGCGCCCTCTTCCTCATAGGAACGTATAGCGGCCAGCCAGTCGCCGGCGATTTCCTCACCGAACTTCCGCAGAAGGCGTTCGGTTTCCGGGAGGTTTGACACCGCTGCGTTTTCTCCGCGATATCGCAGAACCCGGGCGGGAACGCCGCCGGCAATGGCCATGGCGGGAATGTCCTTCACCACGGTTGCGCCTGCCGCGACAATCGCTCCGCGTCCAATCGTCACGCCATCCAGCACCGCGGCATTGGCGCCGATCCAGACGTCGTCGCCGATCTCGATGCCAAGCGAGGTCAGCGGCTGACGATAGATGGGGGTGTCGATATCGTCAAAACCGTGGTTGAAACCGACGATGCTGACATGGGAGGCGATGCGCACCCCGTTACCGATCGTCACCTTGCCGGAAAGGCAGGCATAGGGATTGATCGAGACGTTTTCCCCAAGTTCGATATCGCCACGCACGATTGCGTAACCGGCAATCCAGGACTGTGCGCCCATCAGCAACCTGTCCGTATGTACTTCTGCCCTGGCAGCAATATAAACGCCTTGACCGAGAACGGCGTTGGCAGAGCGCTCAAGACCGCGCAAGCGAGCCTGATGGTCGGGACTGTCGATATCCTCCTGTTTCCGCTCCCACGTCAGGATGTTCAGCCGATCGGGCCTTTGGGAAACACTTGGTGTTTCGTCTGTCATCTCCGTCAGCCCGCGTGGTTTTCATTGAGGGCAAAGGCCGGAACACGTCGTCCTTCACGCCTGAACATGTCTTCCAGCCATGGAAGATCGGGAGCATCCGGCAGGGTTGCGAATGCTGCTTCTGCGGCCGTGCCGGCCGGTAGCGCCACGGCGGCCGTTATTAGCAACGTTTCGCCGGAGGCAACGGTGCCGCGCAATTGCGGAACAAGGGTTCTGGCATGGATGAGATTGGTGTTGGCGATGGCCTGATGGCACAGTCCTTCGCGATGAATTCCGGCCGAAAGGTCGACAATGATGCTTGTGTCGCTATGCCCGTAACACACGGCGCGCCCTTCTTCCGCCCGGGTTCGGTCGCGGTTGAAGTCGGCGCGTTCTATGGCGAAACCACCTTCGCAGGTTTGCAGCGTCCGCGGGGTTCGGATGCGGTGCAGCCTGATATTCCAGGGGTTTTGCGGCACGAGCCAGGTCTCGATCTCGACATCCGCCCAGGGCCGCCAGCGGGAATAGAGGCAGTCTCTGGCAATCAACGCCTCTTCCATCGTCTCGCGCGTGCGGAAGTGCACGCCATCATCGGAAAGGCCGAGCATGCCGTCGAAACTTGCGGCGGCAAAATGCCGGTCATCCACTTCGACATTGAAGGCATAACGGGTGGAATAGACGAATTTCGAATATTTCTCCTGCGCGCCGCGCATCCTGTCATGCTGTTGTCCGGAGGATAAGACCACGACATTGCCCGGCGTATGAAAGGCCACCATGCCGGGTTCCGGCAATGGTATCGGCTCGGCGAATTCCTGCGGCTCCGCTTCCGGTGCCATCCAGAAGGGATGGTCGGCCGGAAGCGCCAGTGGCAGGAAAAATTTGAGCGCCCAATAGGGGGAGCAGGGAGAATTGTAGCTCTCGCTCATCAGCAGGTTCGGATAGCCATATCCGACGGAGAGAATGCCATCGCGATCGGCGATGGGCCGCTTTGACCACCAGCGGATATGGCGCATGTAATAACCCTTAATCTCCGGCCATGGCAGTGCCTCTAGATCGGCAAAGGCGAGAGCGCCCCAGAAACCGCCGGCCGCAAAACGATAGGTCTGGCTGCGTCCGAAGGCGAGCGAGGCGCCGTCCGGTCCGAACCAGTGCCGCATGTCGTGGGCGAAAATACGCGAGCGTTCGATAAGTCGTGTCTTGCGGGCCTCGTCGTCCTTAGCCAGCACCGTGTAGATCAGGCCGTAAAAATGCATGGCGAAGGGAATATAATGGTCAACGCGCCGCACCGGCCCGTCGCGATACCAGCCGTTGCCTATATCGAAAGCCTCAAGCTCGTCGAGATAGGTCTGGGTCTTGGTAAGGTCGAACTCCACACCGACGCGCTCCAGCCCGAGATCGATCAGGACACGGAAGAATTTCCAGTTATTGTCGACGAATTCCCGCTCGCGTGCGGCCAGAAGATAGGCGGCGACAGTCTTTTTGTCCGTTTCGGCAAGCGGCTCCCAGATGTGTTCGGGAACCATGGCAAGCGCAAATCCTATGGCCGCCAGCTCAACCAGCCTCTGGTGCCGGTCGGCCGTGTCACCCCAATATTCGGGGTGGGCCGGGTTGGTGCCGTTGGCCAACCCGCGTCGGTAGAGATCCCAGTGCGGAAAGTCATAACCGCCGGCGGCAAGGGGGACGATGCCCCATAGTGGCCGGGCAAAGCCCTCAAGTTCCGCCGCAGGAAAATCGAAAATCGCTCCCGTCGCACCAAGCCGGACACGCGCCCCACCCCGGGAAAAACAGCCAAGCAGCGGGTTGAAAAGATCAATCACCGCCTTTGCGAGATCATCCCTGCTGAGAAGCGGATTGTGAAAGAGCGGATTGGCTGCTGCGGTCTCGTGAGGCACGGTTACGAATGTCCGGAATCATGGTCAAAGGGAAAGGCCGCAGGCTCATCACCTGCGGCCCCGTGGCAATTATTTGATGGCCTTGACGCCGTCATTCATGTCCTTGATGCCGTCATCAATGGATATATTGTCGGTCATCAGCGCATCATGCACGCGGTTCAGGACGACTTCGATCTTGGCCGCATTAGGATTGACCGCCATTTCCAGATAGGCCTTGCCCGCCTGCAACGCGTCCTTGCTGGCCTGATCCTGCGGGAAGCCCGGCAGCGCTGCGATCTTCTCGCTCACGTCATCGGTTCTGAGCGCGGGGAAAGTGCCGGTGGAGGCAACGATGGCCGCACCCTCAGGGCCGGTGACGAACTTGATGAAATCCAGAGCCGCTTCCTTATGACCGGAATTGGCATTGACCGACAATCCGGCAATCTGAGCGGCGGTCGCGCCTGCCGCCACGCCATCCGGATGCGGGAACTTGACGATGCCCCAGTTGACGCTTTTCGACTCGCCCGATTTCACCTTGGCGATCTGGGTTCCGACGAACCATGTGCCCATCGGCAGCATGCCAATCGTTCCGTTGAAGAACAGGGCGGAATAATGGGTGTTGGATGTTTTCAGCGAGGCATAGGACGGTATCGCGCCGCTCTTCTGCAGGGCGAGCGCCCGCTCATACCAGGGTTTCAGGAATTCGTAATTACCATCCACCAGCGTGTGCTTGCCATCCTGAATACCGGGCAGCTGCACCGTCGAACGCCATGTGTGCAAGAGCGCGCCATAGATGCGGTTGGCGCCCATGCCGCCCTTCAGCTTGCCGGCGATTTCATCAAACTGCGCCCAGGTCATGTCATTGGTGGGGTAAGGCACACCTGCCTTGTCGAAAATATCCTTGTTGTAATAGACCACCCAGAAATCCGAGCGGAACGGCAGGGCGTAGATATTGCCGTCGATGGTCAGTTCCTCGATCAGGCCGCCATAGGGAGCCGTCTCGATCTTCTGGTCCTTGATGAAGCCGCTGAGATCGATGATGTTGCCGGCGCGCACCAGATTGGCGTAACCGGGCACATCCTTGATGGTGACGACATCGATATCCTTGGAGCCACCGGTCAGCTGCGTGGATATCATCTGCGTATAGTCCTGCGAGCCGAGGTCCACCACCTCGAACGTCACATTCGGATGTTTCTGCTTGTAGGCCTCCATCAAGGGCTTGAAATAAGCGCCCTTATCCAGATCCCACAGCGCCCATTTGAGCGTGACTGGTGCATCGCCCGCAGCGAATGCCGTTCCTCCCATGCCCATGGCAATGCCGAGACCGGCGGTTGCGAGAGCAAATGCACGTCTGGTTGTCTTGAACTCCATAGCCCGTTTCTCCTTCCCTGACTGATGTCGTTTGATTTTCGGTATGCTTTAAGTGCTGCTCCCCGCCGGTTCGGGCACCCGCAGGCGCTTTTGCGCGACGGCGTTTCTTGCCGCAAAGCACAGGGCGAACATGCCGAGCGAAAAATTGATGGTTGCCGGCATGAACACGGACACCGGATAAAACAGGATATGCGCGATCCAGAGCGCGGCGACGAAACCAAGTGCCGCCAGCATCGGCAGCGGCCTGGTGAGGGCAAAAAATGCTGCCCGCCGTAGCGTCTCCCGAAGCGGCAGGTCCTGTCTCGCCATGAGAACCGTGGCGTAAGCAAAGACGAGAATGAGGAACAGCGTTGCCGCCAGACTGATCGCAAAGGGCAGGCTATAGATGAGTTGAAGCCGGACGGCCCCGGCATAACTGACGGTCGCATAGACACCGCCGCTGACCAGCAGCCCGCTAACAGCTGTTAGTGCGGTGCCGCGCAGGGCGAATTTCCGCATGGCTTCGAGAAAATCGCGCAGCAGATAGGTATTTTCGTCCTTCGCGAAGGAAACGCAGATACGGGCCATGGCCAGCATCGCCGCCGGCATCGTCACCACCGGCAGGCTGGCGATGATGAAGAGGAGATTGAGCTTCACCATCTCCCACCATTCGCGCTTGATGATATCGAGGAACTGGGCAAGGCCGGTCAGCGGCGGGGCGTTCTTGTCGATCCCCGCTCCTTCTTTCGTCCATAACCCTTCCAGCCATTGCATCGCGCTCTCCCCACCGTCTCAGTAAAGGATCGATCGTTCGGTGACGGGATCGAAAAGCTGCGCATTCGTCAGATCAGCCACCAGTTCGACGGAATCGCCGATCTTCGCCCTGAAACGCGGTGAGACCCGTGCGACGAGGTTTCGGCCGCCGGAGACAAGGTTGATATGCACTTCCGACCCCATGGGCTCCGCGAGCTCCACCGTCGCCCTGAAGGGGGAGACATTGGCGGCATCGATATCCGCCGGGGCAAATTCATGGAAATTTTCGGGGCGAATGCCCAGAACAAGGTCTTTTCCCTCGAAAGGCTGCAGACGCCCGGCATCGATATCAGCTGGCAAAGGCAGAGGATTGCCATCGAACAGGGCGATGAAGCGATCGCCATCGCGGCGCAGCGTTACGGGCAGCATGTTCATCTGCGGCGCGCCGATGAAACCCGCCACGAACATGTTGATGGGCCGGTCATAGAGATTTTGCGGCGTATCCACCTGCTGGATGTGGCCGTCCTTCATCACCACGATGCGGTCCGCCATGGTCATGGCTTCCACCTGATCGTGGGTGACGTAGATGAAGGTGGCGTCCAACCGCTTGTGCAGTTTGGAAATTTCCGACCGCATCGTGCCGCGCAGCTTGGCATCCAGATTGGAAAGCGGCTCGTCGAGCAGAAAGACCTCCGGATTGCGCACCATGGCCCGGCCGAGGGCGACACGCTGGCGCTGACCGCCGGACAGTGCCTTCGGCTTGCGGTTCAAGAGATGGGTGATGTCGAGAATTTTCGCCGCATCCTTGACCTTGCTGTCGATGAGATCGCGCGGCGCTTTTCTGAGTTCCAGACCAAAGGCCATGTTCTTATAGACCGTCATATGCGGATAAAGCGCATAATTCTGGAACACCATGGCGATGTCGCGATCCTTGGAGGGTACGTCATTCATCACGTCCTCGCCGATGCGCAATTCGCCGCCGGAAATTTCCTCCAGCCCGGCGATCATCCGAAGTGTCGTGGATTTACCGCATCCGGAAGGGCCGACGAGAATGATGAATTCCTTGTCGGCAATATCCAGATCGATATCGTGAACGACCTTGAGCGCGCCGAAGGTCTTGTTGAGTTTTTTCAGGGAAATGCTTGCCATCTGTTCCTCGCGCTCACCAATAGGAAGACCAGTTGCGCGAAAGCCGGATCAGCGCTTCCAGATAATAATAATCGCCCCAGGAGACGCACTCATCGACGCCTTCGCCCCGGCAGGTATTGTGCGGCGTCTTCTTGGAATAGGTGCCGTGCAGAAGCTGCCCGTTGGAGATTTCCGGATCCCGGACGGCGTAGATATCGGCAAGGCTTTTCACCATGCGTTTTGCCAGTTCGCGGTATTCCTCCGCCTTTTCCGGCATCTCCAACTCCGCCATTTCCAGAAGACCGCAGGCGACGATGGCTGCTGCCGAGCTGTCGCGCGGTTCCCCATCGCTGTCCGAGAAGATCAGATCCCAATAGGGCACGAGATCGTCCGGTAGTCGTTTGAGGTAGAAGGAAAGAAGCCGCTCGAAGGTGTCTCGATAGGCTGGCAGGCGCTCGTAACGGTATGAGATGGCCATGCCGGCAATGCCCCAGGCCTGCCCGCGCGCCCAGTAGCTCTCGTCGCTATAACCCTGCTTTGTCACACCGCGCACCGGTGCCCCCGTCTCCGGGTCCATGTAAAATGTATGATAGGTGGAATCGTCCGGCCGGACGGAATGGGCAAGCGTGGTGCGGGCATGGGCAAGTGCTACGGTACGGTACTCTTCCCGGCCCGTTTCACGGCTTGCCCAATAAAGCAGTGGCAGGTTCAAAAGGCAGTCGATGATGTAGCGATATTCGTTGGGGTTGTCCCTGCGACCCCAGGCCTGGATGAATTGCCCGACCGGCTGGAAGCGCTCCATCAGTTGGTCGGCCGCCATCAGCGCCGCGCGTCTGCCGTCCTCATCTCCCACCAGTTTCCATGCGGCGATGCAGGAGGGCGAATAGAGGAAGCCCATGTCGTGGTGATCGGTCTCTATACGGTTTTCGATACGATGCAAGAAACTCTGCACCTGAATTTGCGCCGCATGCTGGAAGGTCCTGTCGCTGGTATGTTCGAAGGCAAGCCATATCTGCCCCGGCCAGAAACCGGCGGTCCATTGGTCGTTGGCGACGGCCGGATAAAAATTCTTCACGCTCGAATGGTTCTGTGCCGCGTAGGTGAACTGCGGCAGGTTGCGCCTGACCTGCGCGACGGCGGCCTCAAGCGCGGCATCGATTTCCGCTGTTGTGATCGGGGCTGGAACGGACGTGGTCAAATCGAGCATAAAATCAACCCTTGAGGCCGGTGGAGGCGACGCCTTCAACGAAGAAGCGCTGCAATGCCAGGAAAACGACGAGAACCGGAATGAGCGCCACGACCGAAGCGGCCATGATCAGCCCGTATTCCGCCGAATATTGCGAAATGAACATGCGCAGGCCGATCTGGATGGTCTTCAGCTCGGTCTTGGTGAGATAGATCATCGGACCCATGAAGTCGTTCCAGGTCGTGACAAAGGTGAAAATCGTGAGTGTGGAGAGCGCCGGCTTGGAAAGCGGCAGCATGATCTTCGCCCAGATCTGGTATTCGTTCATACCGTCGATGCGCGCCGCCTCACAAAGCTCGTTCGGGATCGACATGTAGAATTGCCGCATCAGGAAAACGCCGAAGGCGGTGAAGGCCTGCAGGAAAATCAGTGCGAGATGGGTGTTGTTGAGCCCGAATTCACGCATCAGCAGGAATTGCGGCACCATATAGACCTGCCAGGGCATGGCGATGGTGGCGATATAGCCGAGGAACAGCGTATTCTTATAGGGAAAATGCAGCTTGGCGAAGGCATAAGCCGCAAAGCTTGACGTCAGCAATTGCAGCAAAGTGACGATGATCGTCAGCTTCGACGTATTGTAGATGAACAGCGCCAGCGGGATTTTCGTCCAGATTTCCACGTAGTTCTCCCAGCGCGGCTGGGAGGGGACCCACTCTATCGGAAACGCGAAAACGTCGCGGCTGAGTTTCAGCGACGCCGACAGCATCCATGCGAAGGGCAAAAGCATGACGATGGTGACGACTATGACCGTCAGATAGATGCCAACAGTGGCGGCGGGGATTTTCCGGCCCATGATGCGCATGGATCAATCCTCCCGCTGCCGTTTGAACTGGATGATGGTGACCATCAGAACCAGGAAGAACAGGACGAGCGCGATCATGCTGGAATAGCCGAGATCCCAGGAAATGAAGGCCTCATTGTAGATGTGGTAGACGAGAACCAGCGTCGAGGTGCCGGGGCCGCCCTGTGTAATCATGTAGACCTGATCGAAAACCTTGAAGGACTGGATCGTCAGCATGACGGTGACGAAGAAGGTCGTCGGCGCAAGCTGCGGCAGGGTGACGTGGATGAATTTCTGCCAGGCATTGGCGCCATCCAGCCCCGCCGCTTCATAAAGCTCCGCATTGATGCCCTGCAGCCCGGCGAGATAGATGACCATGTAATAACCCATGCTCTTCCACACGCCGAAAAGGATGACCGTCACCATGGCCCAGTGCCGGTCTGCCGCCCATCCCGGCATGTCGGCGGGATCAAGGCCGAGCGTATAGAGCAGCATGTTGACCGGACCCATTTCCGGATTGAAAATCATGTTCCAGACGACGGCCACCGCGACCAGCGATGCGACATAGGGAAAGAACATGGCCGTGCGGAAGAAATTGCGACCGCGGATTTTCTGGTTGAGCAGGATCGCAAGCCCCAGCGCGCAGGCAAGCGTGGCCGGCACCGATGCGACGGTGTAAATGACCGTATTCCAGAAGGCCGCAATAAACGCCTTGTCTTCGAACAGCCGCCAGAAATTATCGAGACCGGCAAAACGCATCGCATTGGAGCCGTCCCAGTGCATGAAGGCCAGCGCAAAGGCAAAGACGATTGGTCCGAGCGTGAAAATCGCAAAGCCCAAAAAATTGGGCGCAATGAAAGAATAGGCGACAAGCGCGTTTTCGATCCTGCGCCGCCGTCTGGAAACGATACGGACTTTCTTCCTGCGATACGGAGCCGCCTGCTTGTCGGACATGGTCGCGGTTGCGATTGCCACAGCATACCTCCCATTGCTGCCGTTTCACCACTGCATTGGCGCCGGTAGCCTGCATTTCCCATTGCGACCCGGATTTTCTCCCTGCCGCCTCCCGCGCTCTGGATAACATAATATCGATATTGGTCAAACAACTTTGCACAAAGTCAGACAAATTTTCTGGTTTTTCAAAAATACGTATGATAGGAGGCCATATCGGATTACGGAACGCGCGGGAGGTTTGCGGGCGTGTTTGTCGAAATGATGCGGTTTCTACCCAATCGGTTCGCCGATTTCGGCTCGGAACTGACGGCGGAAAAAATTCGCTCCTCAATGCCGGATGCGGTTCGCGACAGTTTCGTCGAGGCTGCGAAACAGGCCCTTGGCGAACCCTGGTCCGTCATTCTGGCGGGCGATTACCGGGAATACGGCCGAAGCGGCAATCGCGATCGTTTCGAAGCGCTCTATTTTTCCCGCCGGCTGAAGCTGAACGCGTTGGTTTTGGCAGAATGCGCCGAGGGACAGGGCCGTTTTCTCGATGCGATCATCGATGGTCTCTGGCTGATATGCGAAGAGAGCGGCTGGCAATTGCCTGCCCATAATTCCCATGTTCGCGGCGGCCCAAGAGATTCTCTGCCCGATCCGCAAAATCCGGTGATCGACCTGTTCGCCGCCGAAACGGGCGCCAATCTTGCCTTGTGCCTGCACCTGCTCACACCGGAACTTGAACGGACAAATGCGACACTCTTATCCCGTATCCGCGCCGAGATCGACCGACGGATCACGCAGCCCTATCTTGCACGGCATTTCTGGTGGATGGGGAATGGCGACGAGCGAATGAATAACTGGACCGCCTGGATCACCCAGAACGTCCTGCTTTCCACTCTATTGTTGCCCATCGACCAGCCGACGCGGCGTTCGGTCGTGGAAAAGGCGCTCAAGAGTCTCGATGCGTTTCAGAAGGACTATGCGGAAGACGGAGCCTGCGAAGAAGGCGTCCTTTATTACGGCCATGCGGCGCTGTGTCTGTTCGGCGCGATGAGCATTCTGGAGGCCAGCGCGCCCGGCTCGATGACGCCGCTTTTCGAAACGCCGAAACTGCGCAACATGGCCGAATTCATCCTCAACATGCATATAGCGGGAGACAGTTTTTTCAACTTCGCCGATGCACCGGCGAAGGTCGCGATATCAGGCGTTCGTGAATATCTCTTCGGTAAAGCCGTCTCTTCGCTGCCGCTTCAGGCTTTCGCCGCCGCCTGCTGGAACCGCTCGCCGGACAGGTTGATCGGGAAAGAGTGGAACCTTTGGTATCGCGTTCAGGCGGCCCTCACCACGCCGGAATTGTCCGCACTTGCGGTTGCAGACCCCACGAAGACCGACATTGCCTATCCCGGCATCGGATTGGCGATCGCCCGTGACGGGGTTTTCGATCTTGCCGTGAAGGCGGGCAATAATGGCGAGAGCCACAACCACAATGATGTCGGCAGTTTCACGCTTTACAAGAATGGCCGGGCATTCATCATCGATGCGGGGGTGGAAACCTACACCGCAAAAACCTTTTCACCGCGACGGTACGAAATCTGGACGATGCAGTCGGCCTTTCACAATCTGCCGACCTTCGGCGGCGTCATGCAGGCCGCAGGGCCACAGTTTGCGGCACGGGATTTTGTCGCGGAGTTTTCGGAAAAACAGGCGGAAATTACCTTCGACATAGCGGGAGCTTATCCGGCCGACGCGGGTGTCGAACATTACCGTCGGCGTGTCCGGTTGCTGCGCGGCAGCCGCGTCGAGGTCACCGATGATTATCGGGGCACGAGAGACGCGGTTCTGTCACTGATGGTTGCCGAAAAGCCTAATGTCACGCCGGGAAGCCTGATCTTTCCGGATCTCGGAGAGGTGGTCTGCGAAGGCGCGGGCGAGCCTGCCATCGAGACCATCACCATCGACGACATCAGGCTTCGCCAGTCTTTGCCACCGATGATCTATCGCATTCTTGTTCCCATCAAAGCCGAGCGTCTGTGTCTGACAATCAGTTAAGGAAATGCCGATGAAGCTTACACTCAAGGTCATCAATGCGGCTGGCGCTATTCTGGCGGAGGCCAGGGCGGAGGACGAGGTGTTCCTCGTCTATCGTGCCGAATATTGCGAAGGCGACAGGCTCGTCGTCGAAGCTTCGCAGCCGGGCCATATCTGGCTTGGCCTTGATGCCGGCATGCCGCCCACGCTGGTTTTTTTGCAGAAGGCCAAATTTGTCCTGCCGGTTCCTTTCGCGGCGAAGCGCAAGTCCTATCCGCCGCAGGCTTTCAACGGGAATATTCACCGGATTGCGGCGCGTTGTGCGCTTGCAGGTGAGATCGGCGCTCGCAGGAACCTTGCCCTTAACCCGTTCGACGATTCCGAAAACACCGCGCTGTTTCCGCATGTCCACGCGAGTACCGAAACGCGGGGGGAAGCCGCGTTTGCGGCCCGTAATGTCATCGATGGCGAAAAGGTCAGCGCTGGCCATGGTTTCTGGCCCTATACCAGCTGGGGCATCAACCGTGATCCTGAAGCCTCGTTGACGCTTGTTTTCGGTCGCGCGGTTCTGATCGACCAGCTGACATTTTATCTGAGGGCGGATTTTCCCCATGACGCCTGGTGGGAAGAAGCGAGCGTCACATTTTCCGACGGCGAGAGCGTGCGCTTCACCCTGCAGAAAACCGGCGCCGCCCAGACGTTCCCGGTCGCGCCGCGTCGGGTGGAATGGATCCGCCTGCACGATCTGAAAAAAGCGGATGACCCCTCGCCTTTCCCCGCACTGACACAAATCGAGGTCTGGGGCGCGGATTTGCGGGAAGCATCATAAATCCCTGATTACCTGGGTTTTTGGCCGCAACCCGCGATGCGGCTTCGCAGGAAATGCTCTAGCTGTGCGAAATGCCGCGAAGGTCACGCATCATGTCGCGATAGCGGTTCTGGCTGCCGCGCAGATGCGCCTGCATGGCCAGTTTGGCATCCTGTTCATTCCTGTCCGATATGGCGATGACGATGGCCTCATGTTCCCTATGGATCAGCCGTCGATAGGCCGTCTGGTCGTTTTCCCGGGTCTCGGGCACCACGCGGGATTGCGGGATCACGGCCTGACCGTGCAACTCAAGGAACTGCGTGAAGAGCGGATTGTTGGTGGCCGCCGCAATGGCCAGATGCAACGCCAGATCCGCCTCGCGAATGGACCGATTTTCGTCGATACATCTGAGAAGCCGGGCGTGACAGTCGAAAATGGCTTCTTCCTGCGACGGTGAACGACGGAGGGCGGCCAGCCCCGCCGCCTCGATTTCAAGCGGCGTTCTGATTTCCAGAACCTCCAGATCGGACGATAGCCGGGCACGATCGATACCGGGCGTGGGTAACGTCTCCTTTTCACGCTTCAGCACAAAAATGCCCGCCCCCTGGCGAACTTCCACCAGCCCGTCGCAGCGCAGGGCCGTGACCGCCTCGCGCACCACTGTGCGGCTGACACCATGGGTTTCGGTCATTTCGATCTCGCTGGGCAAGCGGTCGCCGGGGCCATATTGCCCTGACGCGATCGCATGTCTAAGGCTCAGGCTGACTTTGGTAACCAGAGAGCCGGAAGATTTGCTGCGCTGTTTTTGCTGTTCAGCCACGTCGATCACCATGCATTAAAATAGGGGTCAGGCGCGAAGCCTGCAAAATATGTATGATGAATTCTAAGAAAACTCAATGATCATACCAATTTTACCCGCAAGGCGTGGCGCGGAAAAAGAGGCCAGCGAAGCCATCACTTCCGTCAAGAGCAACGCCGTGCCGACAATTCAAAAAATAAGCAATTGCCTTTTCTAAAAACACGCATTTCGAGCAATCGATCCATTACTATACTATCAGGTTGTGGTCATCGGGGGATCAATCGGTGGGCGGTAGCCGGCTTCCGCAACAATGACCTTGATGGCACGCATTGATTTTGATGCCGCCTGTTGGGGTGGGTGATGTTCCTCTTACCCGTTACAATCAAACATCCTTCGTCGCAGCATCAACGGGCAATGCGTCAAGATGGCGAGGATGACGGGGATCGTCATGGGGTTTCAGGAAGAAGCGGCGGGCGACATCGAGATAACCATTATAAACGAGACCGCCATTGATCGTAACAAGAGTGTTTCGATGGCGACGGTAGAGAACGGGGATGCTGTACCAGGGGGCCGCAGGCAATTTGTGATGCAGCACATGCAGATTATTGTAGAGAAACAGCAACCCGAACAGCGGACTATTCTCAACGATCGCGGTGCGCTCATCGTGATTGTCGGCATAACGGTGCTCCGCATAGGACCGGAGCCTGCTCAGCGCCGCGCCGACATAAACAAAGCCGAAGAGATAGAGCCAGAGCGGCATTCCGCAAATCCCCACCACCCAGATCAGAACACCCGCAACTCCAATCGCGTGCCGCGCCCAAAGTGCCGCGCGTGGCCTGTCGCCCTTAAAGACCAGATAAGCCTCCTGCGCCAGAAAATTAACGATCATGACCAGCGGGCCAAGCGTCAGTCGCCCGAGCAAGGTGGTGTTCCAGAGTGCCAGATATCGACCGATCAACCCTATTTTCTCCCAGGCGGCCTGGGTGAAATAAGAGGATTCCGGATCTTCGATCGGATCGGTCAGATGTTCGTCCCGGTGGTGGGTCAGGTGTCCTTCCCGGTAAATGGCATAGGGCAACCACAGGGATAAAGGCGGCCAGCCGATTGCGTCGTTGATGGTGCGATAGCGGGTCGGATGCCCATGAATGACCTCGTGCTGGAGCGATCCATGCCAGGCGATCAGCCATCCGCCAACGGCGATAACCACGACAACCGGCAAAGATTGCCAGAACCATGTCACCGTAAGGAAACCACCGTAAATAACAACCGCCAAGGCCACCGTCTGCCATTCGATACGGGCTATGGCAAAGGGCGTAGATGGCGAGCGAAAAGGATCGGGGAGTGGGAGACGGGACATGAAGAGGTTCCGGCTGGAGCGATAAGCAATGGGTTTCGCGCACCACTATAAAGACAGGTCCCGGATGCCGCGCCGCACGGGTTTGCAGCAGAGACGCTAAAAAGGGAAAAATGGTTTTGCGGCAGCGTTATACGGAAAATATTTATTCTATAAAATTTGTAGGCTATTGGCTTTAATCCCTCCATCGAATTCATGAGCGCCGCCAACCGTTGGCAAGTGCTCCATACCGGAGGGACATTACGTGACATTCAACACCACACGCCGGCAGGTACTCGTCGGCGGCGCCTCCATTGTGGGCCTTGCTGCTCTTGCCGGGATTCATCCCGCCTTCGCCAATACCGACCGCTCCAGGATTGTCGTCCGCGTCGAGAAAGACCTTTCAAATCTCGATCCGGCCAATCGTTCAGGCCCGATCGATCTCAACGTCCTCTGGTCGGTACAGCAGGGCCTGATCTCCTTCAAGCCGGGCTCGACGGACTGGGAACTCGATGCCGCCGAAGAACTGGAACAGGTGAGCGACACCGAAATCCGTTTCAAACTGCGCAGTGGCCTCACCTTTACCGACGGTTATGGCGAACTGACCGCCGAAGACGTGAAATTCTCCTTCGAGCGTTTCCTCAAGCCCGATGCCGAAGGCAAGCCCGTTACCTATGCCAAGGACTGGTCGGCCCTTGATCGCGTCGAGGTCACCGGCCCGCTTGAAGGCCGCATCATCCTGAAGCAGCCGGCACCGGCGCTCTATACGATCGCACTCGCCGATGGGTCTGGCCGGATCATTTCGAAAAAGGCGTTCGAAGCACTGGGCAAGGATATTGCCACGAAACTGATCGGCAGCGGCCCTTATGTTCTCAAGGAATGGGTTCCGCGCGAGCATTTCACTCTGGAAATCAACCCCAACTACAAGGGACCGATCAAACCGCATTTCCAAGAGATCGTCGGCAAACCGATCGGAGAACAGAAGACCTCGGAAATCGCCTTCCAGTCCGGCGAGATCGACTTCACCGCGATCGATCCCGAAAACGGCAAGGCCCTGGCGAACCTGCCCGATGCAAGCGTGACGGAAATTCCGGCCATCGATTACGTCTGGTTCGGCCCCAATATCGAGAAGGCTCCCTTCAACGACATCCGCGTCCGCCAGGCGATCCGTTATGCCGTAGACGTCGACGCGATCCTGCAGGGCGCCTATTCCGGCATCTATCCGCGCGCCAATTCGCTGCTGGCACCAAGCCTGCTCGGATACTGGAAAGAAGCCCCGGTCTATGCCCGTGATCTGGAAAAGGCGCAGGCATTGCTTGCGGAAGCCGGGCATGCGAACGGCTTCAAGACCAAACTCACCATCGAAGCAACGGCACGTTATGAGGCCATTGCCCAGATCATTCAGGCCAACCTTTCCGAAGTCGGCATCGAAGTGGAGATCGAGGCGCTGGAATCCGCCGCCTACTGGGCGCTTGGCAAAAACGACGCCAGCAAGGATCTCGAACTCTCGCTGGTCAAATTCAACGGAAAGTTTGACCCTGGCTTCCAGACACAATGGTTCACCTCGGCGCAGGTCGGCCAATGGAACTGGCAGCGCTGGAAGAACGCTGATTACGATGCGCTGCACGAAAAGGGGGGTGTCACGGTCGATCCCGCTGAGCGTGAAAAGATATACATCGAAGCCCAGAAACTGCTCGACGAATCCGCAGCCTTCATCTGGATCACGCACAATCTGAATGCTTTTGCCTCGCGCAAATGGCTGAAGCCCGGTGTTCTCCCGAATGGCAACAACTGGCTCTATACAGCCTTTACGGAAGCGACGGCCTGATCCGGTGCGTGTTTTCGCAATGACAGACAGGGATACGCTGCGATGAGGAGCGCATCCCTGCACATTCATCTCGCCTTCAAGCTGGTTACGGCGCTGCTCGCCGTGGCCGGCTCCGTCGTCTTATTGATGGCGCTTACCCGGCTGATCCCCGGCGATCCCGCAACGGTAATTCTCGGTTCACGCGCAACGCCCGAGGCCGTTGCCGCGCTTAACGCCCGCATCGGTCTCGATAAGCCGCTGATCGAGCAGGTGTTCAGTTTTTTCGGCCGGCTTGTTTCCGGCGATCTCGGCGAAGATGTCTTTAACGGCCGCCCGGTCATCAGCCTTGTCGCGGCAGCATTACCAAATACGGTGGCGCTGGCAGTTTCCGCCATGCTCTGCGCGATCGCGCTCGGCTTACCGCTTGCCCTCATCTCCGCGCGCTGGCCGGGCGGCAAGACAGACCGGCTTGTCGCCTTCCTGAGTGTCGGCTTCATCTCGACGCCGAGCTTTGTCATCTCGGTGTTTCTTCTGATGATGTTTTCGGTAAAGCTGCGGTGGTTTCCGGTGTTGGGCGCCGGAAAGGCCGGCGACATCGGCGACCAGCTCTGGCATCTCGCCCTGCCGACGGCGGCGCTGGCCGCAGGCTGGATCGGTTATATCGCCCGTCTGCTGCGCGCCTCCTTGCTGGAAGTGCTTGGCGAAAACCAGATACGCACATTGCGGGCCTATGGGGTCAGCGAGACGAAAATCCTGGTAAAATACGCCCTCAAACCGGCAATATTGCCCACTGTCGCGGTGCTTGGCATGGGTTTTGGAGAGCTTCTGGGCGGGGCGGTCTTTGCCGAAGTCATTTTCAACCGTCCCGGCCTCGGTTCGTTGATCTATGACGCCATCCGCACCCGCAATTACCCGGTGGTTCAGGGCGGCGTCTTCACCATCGTGCTGCTTTACGTCCTGACCAATCTCATTGCGGACCTCTCCCAGAGCCTGCTCGATCCGCGCGAGCGTGGCCGGCTCTTGTCCGGGAGGCAACAGCCATGACCGTCCTCCACGACCTTTCCCGCCGGCCCGGCGGCACCTTCGCTCTCTTTGCGGTCACGCTGCTTTGTCTGGTGGGAATCGCTGCGCCGTTGATCGCGCCCTATGGGCCGAACGCAATCGCGCCGTCGAGCCGGTTCATGGACCCGTCATTGCAACATCTTCTGGGAACCGATCATCTCGGGCGCGACATATTAAGCCGACTTATCTACGGCGCACGGGTCGCACTCGGCATTTCTCTTTCCGTCATCGCCATTTCTTTGACAACGGGTGTCGCACTCGGCGTGGCGGCCGCCCTTTCCTCACGCGTCGTAGATCTCTTCGTCGTCGGTATCTTCGATGTCGTGACGTCGTTTCCAAGCATCATCCTCGCTCTCGCGCTCGTCGCCGTATTCGGCCCGGGCCTTGGCAATGTCGTCCTGCTTGTCAGCATCGTCTTCATCCCGCATTTCGGCCGGGTCGCACGCGCCCAGACGATCGCGATCCGCAACAGCCCTTTCATCGAGGCGGAAAGGGTTCTCGGTGCGGAAACGTGGCGGGTTGTCCTGCATCATGTCACGCCCAACATCATTGGCCCGATTTTCGTGCTGGCATGCATGGATATCCCTGTCGTCATCACCATCGAGGCGGGGTTGAGCTTTCTCGGTCTCGGCGTGCGCCCGCCGCTTGCGAGCTGGGGTAACCTGCTCAATGACGGCTACACCTATCTCGACCAGTCGGTATGGCTCGCCACTTTTTCGGGTCTGGCGTTGATCCTCGCGACACTCGGTTTTGCGCTTCTCGGTGAAGCCCTGCGTGACACGCTTGACCCGAAACTGAGGAAAAGCCTGTGACAGACGCCCTCCTCCTCATCGAAAATCTCAACGTGTCTTACAGGGGCGCCGGGCAGAAAGCGCATATCATCGACGGCGTCGATATCACCATTGGCCGCGGCCAGTCCGTCGGCCTCGTCGGGGAAAGCGGCAGCGGCAAGTCGACTGTCGCCTTCACCCTGCTCGGCCTGCTTGCCGATAATGCGGAAATCTCCGCGAACCGCGCAGCTTTCGACGGACGCGGGACGAACCTGACATCAGCGGAAACAGCAAGGCTGCGCGGCACCGATATAGCGATGGTGTTTCAGGACCCCATGACCGCGCTGAACCCGATGTTCACGATCGGCACGCAGCTCGTCGACATCCAGCGCCGGCGATTCCCGAAGGAAAACCGTCGGGCGCTCTGGGCACGGGCCGAAGCGGTGCTCTCCGATGTCGGTTTGCAGGATGCGGCGCAGCGCATGCATCGATATCCGCACGAATTTTCAGGCGGTATGCGGCAACGTGTCGTGATCGCCATGGCGCTTCTGGTCGAACCGAAATTGTTGATTGCCGACGAACCGACGACCGCGCTCGATGCCACTGTCGAAGCGCAGGTGGTGGAGATGCTGCATCGGCTGCGACAGCGGACTGTCGCTTCCATGCTGGTCGTCAGTCACAGCATGGGGCTGATTGCCGAACTCTGTGACAGCGTCATCGTGATGTATGCGGGAACGGTGGTGGAAAGCGGTCGGGTAACAGACGTCCTGCATCATCCGCACCATCCCTATACCCGCGCCTTGCTCAACTGCGAGATAGACCCTTACGCCGCGTTCGACCGCCGGCAGGATCTTGCCACCATTCCCGGTACCGTTCCCGATCCCGCCAAGCGACCGCAAGGCTGCATCTTTGCCGAGCGATGTCCCTCCCGCCACGACCGCTGTAGCGAAAAACCGCCGCGTCGGCAGGCGAAGAGCGGGCAGAACTTCTTCTGCTGGCTGGAGGCGGCACGATGAATACTCCTGCCCTTTCCCTGAAGAACGCGGTGATCCGTTATGACCGGCTGACCGCCGTTGATGGCGTGTCGCTGGATCTGTTTTCCGGCGAAACCCTCGGCCTTGTCGGAGAAAGCGGGTGCGGAAAATCGTCTCTCGCCCGGGCCATCGTCGGGCTTCAGCCGCTTGCCGCCGGTACTCTTTCCATCGCGGGAGAGACGCTCGCCAATGTGACGGCGGCCCGCCGCAACGATCTGCAGCGCCGCATTCAGCTATTGTTCCAGGACCCCGCCGCCTCGCTTTCTCCCCGCATGAAGGTGCGCGCGCTTCTGGCAGAACCGCTTAAAATCCGCAAAGTGCATTCGGCCGAGAGCTGGGCGCGGATATCAGCGCTTGCAGAAAGCATCGGTCTCGGCGAGCAACTTCTTTCACGTTATCCGCATCAGTTGAGCGGTGGGCAGGCGCGACGTGTGGCGCTGGTGCGCGCGCTTGCGGCCGAACCCTCGATCATCGTTGCCGATGAACCGACGGCCGGCCTCGATATCTCCATTCAGGGCGAATTGCTCAACCTCCTGCGCGTGCTTCGCGATCGTCTGAAGCTCAGCTATCTGCTCATCTCCCACAATCTCAATGTGGTCGGCCGCGTTACCGATCGTGTCGCGGTGATGTATCTTGGCCAGATCGTCGAGAGCGGACCGACGGCCGATCTTTTTCGCGATCCGGCTCACCCCTATACACAGGCATTGCTCTCCGCCAACCTCACACTGGATTCCAGTCGCCGGCGGGAGCGCATCGTGCTTTCCGGGGAGCTCCCGAGCCCGGGCAACCCGCCCTCGGGCTGCCGTTTCCATAAACGCTGTCCGCTGGCGCGCCCACGCTGCGCAACCGAAGTTCCAGTACTTCTCTCCGCCGGCTCATCCGGCCGTAGTGTCGCCTGCCACTTCCCGCTCACAGCGGAAGTGGAAGCCCTGCCTCAGGCGATAACGGGGTAACCATGACGCGCGGCATCCCGATCAAACTCGGCCAGCACCTCATAGTCGGCATCCCCGAGCAGACTGATGCCACGCAGGGAGAGCGTATCGCACACGCTGGCGAGTTCGGGGTCGGCGATGGTCTCCGCCACCGCCCGCCGCAGGGCCACCAGCTCCCTTGCCGGTGTCGCAGCGGCCGTGATGAAGGGCAAGCCCGGTCCCCTGGCAGTCTCGGCAAGGACGCGCACCCCTGCAACCCGTTGCGGATCGAAACGCAGGGTATTGCCGAAGGTGACACAGTCTATGGAAGCGATATCGGCCTTTCCGCTGGAAACCGCATCGATACTTGCCAAGTGGCCGCCGGTTTCCTGCACGGAAGAAAAAAAACGGCCGTCCCTGGCATTTGGCGCTACGAAAGCACGGAAGAGGTTATAGCCGGAATTGCTGCCCGGCTCGTTGATGGCAGCCCGGGCGCCCCGCAGCTCTTCGATCGACTGCGCCGGCGACGCCGCATTGACGATGATGAAGCTGCATTTGAGCGGGCCGTCGCAGCCGGGCAGATTATAGACCGGGGTTGCCACCAATTGAACCTTGCCACGCAGATGTCGCACATAGGGATAGCCGCAGGTTTGGCCGAACAGCAGATCCGACCGCAACCAAGCCTCATCATAGCGGATTTTATCATCCAGAGCCTCCGGCGCATCAATGCCACCGGCACGAAGACGCTTGCCCAGCGCCGCCCAGAACAGCGTCGTCGCCTCCTTGACCGGCGAAGGGCTGGCATACATGGCAAGGCTGGCGAGCGGCATGGGCGGAACTCCGGGGAAGCAACTCAAAAACCTATGCAATACATAGATTTAAATCGCAATGCGATTTCTTCATAGAAAGGAAGCCTGCCATGAGCCTGCCTTTGGAAGAGACCCACGCGTCGCTTTCAGCCACAACCGATATCGCATGCCACGTGCTTGTCATCGGCGGCGGCCCGGCCGGCTGCTGGGCGGCGATGGAAGCCGCCGGTGCGGGAGCAAGGGTTGTTCTGGTGGATAAGGGCTATTGCGGCAGTTCCGGCGCAACCGCCTCGGCTGGTACACAGATATGGTATGTGCCGCCGGATGAGGACGCGCGGGACGCCGCCATGGCAAGTCGCGAGGCGATGGGCGGTTATCTTTCCGAACGGTCATGGATGGCGCCGGTCCTCGACAAGACTTTCGAAAGCGTCAACCGGCTGGCCGACTGGGGCTACCCCTTCCCCCGTGACGACAAAGGCGAACAACAGCGCATCTCCGTTCAGGGACCGGAATATATGCGGCTTTTGCGTCGCCGGGTGAAAAACGCCGGTGTCACCATTCTCGATCACCACCCCGCAACGGGCCTACTGATGGCGGATGCGCAGGTGGTTGGCGCAACCGGCCTGCGGCGGCAACAGGGCGGACAGTGGCGCATCGCCGCCGGAGCGGTGGTGCTGGCAACGGGCGGCTGCGCCTTCATGAGCAAGGCGCTCGGCTGCGATGTCCTGACTGGAGATGGCTATCTGATGGGCGCCGAGGCGGGCGCAGAACTTTCCGGCATGGAATTCTCGTCGGCCTATGCGATTTCGCCAGCTTTCGCCTCGATTACCAAGACGGCGCTCTACCGTTTCGCGCAGTTTTATCGCAAGGACCACAGCCTCATAGAAGGCGCAGGCTCCGCCAGGGGTCGCTCGATCATTGCCCGCACCCTGCTTTCGCAACCCGTCTATGCCCGCCTCGACCTTGCGGAAACCGACGAGGTGAGGGCGATCCTGCGGCGCGCCCAGCCTAACTTCTTCGTGCCATTCGATCGCCGCGGCATCGATCCCTTCACCGAATTCTTTGAAGTGAAGCTCCGGCTGGAAGGCACGGTGCGCGGCACCGGTGGATTGCGGCTGACTGGGCTCGACTGCGCAACGACGGTCACCGGCCTTTATGCCGCCGGCGACAATGCCACGCGCGAGCCGATCTGCGGTGGTTTCACCGGCGGTGGCAGCCACAATGCAGCCTGGGCGATTTCCACGGGCGCCTTCGCCGGCGCCGCGGCCGCGGCCTTTGCCCGCGAGAAGTCGGAACTGCCGGAAAGCAACCTTCCGCAGCTCACCGCCCAGACCGCATTGCCCCAGGAACCCACCGACCCCGCAGCCATCATCAAGGCGGTACAGGACGAGGTCTTTCCTCTCGACATCAACTATTTCCGCACCCAATCCGGTCTTTCGGCAGCACTGGCACGGCTTGATACTTTGTGGGCGAGTATCGCTACGGCAACGGCCGCCGATGAAAGCCAGATATTGGCGCTGCGCCAGGCGCAAGCAATGGTCGCCACCGCGCGCTTCATGTATCGCGCTGCCCTTGCGCGCACCGAAACGCGCGGCATGCACCGGCGCGAGGATTTTCCGAAGCAGGATCCGGCCCAGCATCACCGGCTCATTCTCAGCGGCCTCGATGCAATCGCCATCCGGCGGGAAAGCGTTGATCCCGGCATTTACAAGGAGGCGGCGGAATAATGATCGAGGTTCTGGACAACGATGCCTGCACGGACTGCAATCTGTGCGTTCAGGTGTGCCCGACCAATGTCTTCGAGGCGATGCCGGAAGGCCCACCCGTCATCCTGCGGCAGGATTCGTGCCAGACATGTTTCATGTGCGAGGCCTATTGCCCGGTGGATGCTCTTTATGTCGATCCGGATGCCGAAACCGTGCATGGCCTGACACTGGACAGCGTGCGGGAGAGTAACCTCTTCGGCAGTTACAGAAAGGCCATCGGCTGGCACAAGGACACGCGTCAACGCCGCCACATCGACGATCACTTCCGCCTTCCGCCATAATCTGGCGTCACAGCACCAAAGATGTGCACCTGACAATTGGCGACTACGCTTTCAACGCATATTCCGGCATGAAACCGCCCCGACACGGCGGGTCGAAGCGTTCCCATGTCCGTTTTCAGGCAGTTCAGAAGGCTGCTGCCGGTATCCAGCTCGCCGTGGCGGCCGTGCTGGTCGAGAAGGCGGGGATTTTCTTCGCAAGTTCCTCGATGGTTTTCACGTCTGCGGTCCGCAGCTGCTCCTGGGTGACCAGCACCGGATCGACCACGATGTTTCTCGGCACGGTCTCGCCGGCGATTTCAAGTGCAGCGGCGCGCACCGATACTGCACCGACGACAGCCGGATTGGTCGCCGCAGTTGCAACCCAGGGGCTGCCGGGCTCGACGATTTCCTGAATATCGGCCGTGGAAATATCGGCGGAATAAATCTTGATTTTATCGCTGATGCCAATATCCGCCGCGGCCAGTTTCACGCCACGCGCAAACTCGTCATAGGGTGCAAAAATCACCGCGATATCAGGGTTGGCGCGCAGAACGGCCTTGGCCTGATCGGCGGTGGCTGCCGCGGTCGTGTCGCTCACCGTGCCGAAACGGGCTTTCTCGACAATGCCCTTATTGGCTGTTTTCACCTTGTCCCACACCTCGTTGCGGCGGTCGAGCGGCGCAAAGCCCGCCACGTAGGCATAACCGGCCGCAAAGCTCGTGCCGTTATCCTTCAGGGCCTGATCAAGCGCCAGCTCGGCCAGACGATGATCCGACTGCTCGACCTGAGGGATCTTCGGATTATTGAGATTCACGTCGAAAGCGACGACCTTGATGCCCTTGTTCAGCGCCTGCTGAACCACATCCGTCAGCGATTCCGGCTGGCCGTGATCGATGATGATGGCCTTAACACCGAGATTGATCGCCTGCAGGATCTGCTCACGCTGCTGCGCCGCATCCTGCCTGCCGGGGAATATCCTGAGGTCTGCGCCCAGCGCCTTGGCCTGCGCCTCTGCACCCGACTGATAGGCCTGGAAGAAATCGCCGGCGGAAATATAGCTGATCAATGCAATCTTAACGCCGCCCTTGTCGAAGGGATCGGGTGCGCCTTTCAGCCCTTCCGCGCTTACGGCACCGGCGGCCAGAAGCGAAGGCAAAACCGCAAGGGCAATATGACCGGGTTTAAAAGACATCGGGATTTTTCTCCAATTGGATGGCGCCTGTATCAGCCATCAAATTAAGAGCATATAATCTATCGTTTTTATGGGTTTAAAATTGCTATTTTGCTCGGGATAACGAGTTTTCTTTTGTCCGCAAGAGGCGTGCGGGAAGAGGTTTTGCTCATGACCGTGACGGCGGGTGTTCCCCCCTGTGGCTTTGAAGGACAACTGATGACTGACGGCCGATACGGCGTAAAACTGATGAATTTCAAAACCTTGGAGCATACACCGGCGAGCGGGGAAATTTATTCCATGCTTTGGCGACACAATAGAAGGCCCATTCTTGTCTGCGGCTGCAAAAGTATTACCAAACTGGATTGTTCCAGGATGGATTTCCGCACATGCCCCTTCTCGACGTTCAGAACATTTCCCATGCGTTCGGCTCCACCAAGGCCCTCACCGATGCACGCCTGACGATCGAGGCAGGTGAAGTCGTCGCACTGATGGGCGCAAACGGTGCTGGAAAATCCACGCTCGTCAAAATCCTCTCCGGGCTTTATCCGCCCGATGCCGGAACGATGATATGGCAAGGCAAGCCATTTTCGCCGCAAAGCCCGGCGGATGCGGCATCACAGGGCATCGTGACGGTTCACCAATCAACGGATGTCGTCGGCATCCCGGGCCTGACGGTCGCGGACGCGCTGCTTCTCAACCATTTCGTCGATGGCCGTCATCCCTTCTTCCTGTCGAAAAAATCGGTCCGTCGGCAGGCGGCGACCATTCTTGCCGAAACCGGCTTCGATCTGCCGCTCGACCGGGATTTCGAAACGCTGAGCGCCGCCGACCGGCAGCAGGTCGCCATTGCCCGCGCTTTGGCAAACAAGGCCCGGCTGATCATCCTGGACGAACCGACGGCCAGCCTCTCCGCCCGGGAATCCGCTCGTCTCTACGATCTCGTGCGATCCCTGAAGGCGCGCGGGATCGGTGTGCTCTATATCTCGCATCGAACTGCCGATCTCGAAGCGCTCGCGGACCGGGTCGAAATCCTGCGCGGCGGGCGCAATGTCGGTTCATTCGTCCGGCCCGTCGATTTCAACGCCGCCATTGAAACCATGATCGGCCGTTCGCTGAATGCGGCGCGCCCGGACCGGCGACGCGATTTCGAAAAGACGGTGCTGCGGCTGGAAAATACCCGTCTGCTGCCGGAAAGCGCGCCCTTTTCCCTTTCCGTCCGGGAGGGAGAGGTGGTTGCCATCACCGGTGTTCTGGGCGCCGGCAAAAGCCGTCTTCTGTCCACGCTGTTCGGCCTTGGCGCCTTTTCGGGCGGACAGGCATTTGTGGATGGAAAGGCCTATGCGCCGGGCAGCCCCGCCGAAGCGATCGCCGCCGGTGTGGTGATGGCCGCCGAAGATCGGCACAGATCCTCCTTCATCCACGCCGACTGGCCGGGCGAAAGCATTGCCGCAACGATCAGCCTGCCGCATCTCAAACAATGGTATCCCTCCGGTTTCCTGTTATCTAACCGGGAAAAAGAAGAGGGCCGGAAAGCGATCCACCGCCTGTCAATCAAGGCGCGATCGGCCGAGGCCTCCGTCTGGTCGCTTTCCGGCGGCAACCAGCAGAAGGTCGTGATCGGCCGCTGGGAAGCCGAGCCCAGCCGCCTGCTTTTGCTGGATGAGCCATTCCAGGGCGTCGATGTGGGCGCGAGGCAGGACATCATTGCCGCCATCCGCCGCCATTCCGCGCGCGCCACGCTCATCGCCACGTCCGACCCGGAAGAAGCCTATGAGGTGGCGGACCGGGTTCTCGTAATGGATAGCCACACCCTTCTCGAACAAACCAACGATGCCGGAACGCCGCATCTTCACAAGGAACCCGCCTGATGGTCGACGGCACCCGAGAGATTTCAGAACAAACAAAAGAAACGGCGACATTGGAAACCCTGCGAAACGCGATAAGACGCGGCGCGGTTTTCCTGCTGCTGGCGGCGATGGTCGTCGGCTTTTCGCTCGCGCAGCCCGCCTTCATCAACATCAACAATCTCATGAGCATCCTGCAGGCGGTCTCCGTGGTCGCCATCATCGGTGCGGGCGTCAGCATCACGCTTGCCATCAACGGTTTCGACCTGTCGGTCGGGGCGGTGGCGGCATCCAGCGTCATGGCCGCGAGTTATGCGATGATCGTGCTGGGGCTGAACGTCTGGCAGACGGTGCCGCTGGTGCTGGCCTTCGGCGCACTTGTCGGCCTTGCCAATGCCTTCCTGATCGTCAGGCTCAAGGTGCCGGACCTGCTGGCGACACTCGCCACCATGTTCCTGCTGACCGGCCTCCAGCTCATTCCAACAGCCGGCCGCTCCATCTCCGTCGGCCTCATCCTGCCTGACGGTTCGACGGCCAGCGGCAAATACGATCCCGCCTTTCTGACGATCGGGCGCTCCAGCCTGTTCGGCTTCATCCCCCTGCCCGTGGTGCTGATGGCCATCGTCGCCGTCGTTCTGTTCATTCTCACCGAAAAAACGAGGTTGGGCCGCCTGATCTACGCCACCGGCGGCAATGAGACGGCAGCGCGACTTGCAGGCGCCAATGTCGACAGGATCAAGACCTTCGCTTACGTGCTTTCCGGCACGCTCGCGGCGCTTGGCGGCATCATCGTCGCCGCCCGCGTCGGCCGGGGTGACGTTTCCTCCGGCGCGTCGCTGCTGATGGATTCGGTCGCCGCCGCGCTGATCGGCTTTGCGGTTCTGGCGCTGCGCCGTCCAAACGTTCTCGGCACGCTTGTCGGCGCCGTTTTCGTCGGCGTGCTGCTCAATGGCCTCACCATGCTGAACGCGCCTTATTACACGCAGGACTTCATCAAGGGCGCCGTTCTGGTTGGCGCGCTGGCGCTGACCTACGGCGTTGCCCGCTCGAAAATCTGACCATTCAATATCCGTCCAGAGAAGTGGAAACCATGTTCAAGACCGTCAAGAAACTGGCCGCGGCCGTCATCTCGCTTACCCTCCTCTCCACCGGCGCCTTTTCCGCCGGCATCGACGGCGCGCCTGCGCCCTTCGACAAGAAGACGGTCAATATTGCCGTCGTCAGCTTCCTCGGCAGCGGCGACTGGCTGCAGGCCTTTGAGGCCGGCGTCAAGCGGCAGGCCGATACGCTGGGCGTCAAGCTCACCGTCTCCCAGGCCCGCAACGACAACGACACGCAGAGAAACCTCGTCGAGCAGGCGATCAATCTCGGCGTCGACGGCATCATCATCAACAATGGCCGCCCGGAAGTACTGAAGGACGTGGCGCAAAAGGCGCTCGATAAGGGTATCAAGGTCGTTGCCTATGATGTGGACCTCGACAATCCGCAAATCCCGCAGATCGAGCAGAGCGACAAGGACATGGCGAGGCTGGTGCTGGACCAGGCTGTGAAGGACAAGGGCGACGGTTTTGTCGGCGGAGCGGTCTACGTCGCCGGCTTTGCACCACTCGACCGGCGTTACGCCGTGTGGAAAGACTTCATCGCCAAACACAATCTGAAGGAAAAGGCCGTCTGGGGCGTCGTCAACGATACGGTGCCGGCCTCAGTCGCCGATCAGACAAAGGCCATCCTGCGCGCCAATCCGGATATTTCCGTCATCTTCACCCCTTGGGATGAGTTCGCCAAGGGCGCTAAACTCGCTATCGACGAACTTGGCCTTTCGCAGCAGGTGAAGATTTACGGCGTCGATATTTCGACGGCCGACATCCAGCTCATCACCGAGCCGGACAGCGCATGGGTCGCCACCGCCGCAACCAACGCCGCGGTCGTCGGCGAAGTATCGGTGCGCGCCGCCGCGCTTTCCATCGCCGGCCAGTTCCCCGGCCGGTCGGTGCTGTTGCAGCCGACCCTCATCACCCGCGACGATCTGGTGAAAAACGACATCAGCACCATCGAGGATCTCCAGAAGAAATTCCCGGCATTCCTGAAAAGCGATGCTGCCACCACCACCTGGATTCCCGCCGTCAAGCACTGACCGCCTTCGCCAATATGCGCCGCCGCCCACAGGCGGCGCTTTTCCCGTCGCAACGCAAGAGCACACCATGGCCGCCACAGACCTTCCGACACCCGATTTTGCCCACAACATGAAACTCATCGGCCACAGCGATATCGGCGGCCGTGGCGATGGCCTGCAACTGATGGTCCATCGCGGTTACGCCTATGTGGCGCATCCATGGTCGCAGGGTTTTTCGATCATCGACGTGCGCGACGCTAAAAACCCTGTCACCGTCAACTACGTGCAGGCCCCGGCGAACACCTGGAACATTCACCTCCAGACCCATGACGACCTGCTGCTGGTCATCAATGCGCTCGATCTTTTCGCCGATGTCCAGTCCTTCACCGATGAAAGAGCCTATTACACCAAATCAGTCGGTGAGACGGTCGCTGCGGAAAAGAGGGAGCGGGTGTGGACTGCGGGCATGACGGTGTTCGACATCTCGACACCCGACAAGCCCAGGAAAATCGGCCAGCTGGATGTCGACGGCATCGGTTTCCACCGCCTGTGGTATGTGGGCGGGCGTTACGCCTACGCGTCGGCGCTGCTGGACGGCTTTTCCGATTATATCTTCGTCACCATCGATCTTGCCGATCCAACAAAACCGCAATTGCTGGGCCGCTGGTGGCTGCCGGGCATGAACACGGCCGCGGGTGAAAAACCGGCATGGGGCGAGGGAAAACGCTATGCCCTGCATCACGCGCTGGTGCATGGCGACACCGCCTATGCCTGCTGGCGTGATGGCGGGCTGACCCTGCTCGATGTCAGCGATCATTCAGCTCCCAGATTGATCGCTCACCGCAACTGGTCACCGCCCTATGGCGGCGGCACCCATTCCCCCCTGCCCCTGCCGGGCCGCGACCTGCTGGTCGTCGCCGACGAGGCCGTGCTTGATAATGAGGAGGATGGGCGCAAACATACCTGGATCTTTGATATCCGCGTTCCGGAAAATCCGGTCAGCATCTCGACATTCCCGATCCCGAACGAGATCGATTACGCGAAGAAGGGCGGCCATTTCGGCCCGCACAACCTGCATGAAAACCGGCCGGGTTCCTTCGTATCGGAAACGCTGATCTTCGCCACCTGGCAAAATGCCGGCATCCGCGCCTTCGATATTTCCGATCCCTATCGTCCCGTTGAAACCGGCGCGCTCGTTCCGGCAGGGCCCACAACGATGACGGACCGGCGACCGGGCCGGCCAAAGGTCATCCAGTCGGCCGATGTCTTTGTTGACGCCAACGGTCTGATCTACGCGACCGACTATAATGCCGGGCTGGAAATCATCGAATATGGCGGTTGAGACGGCGTGACTTCTTAAAGGAAATCGCCCGGGAAAACCCGGGCGATTGCTGGTAAAACAGAATGCATCAAACCACTTCGTCGTGGGACGGTTTCTCCCACAGATTGATGCCGCCTTCGACGGCATAACGATCGATTTCCGCCAGTTCTTCCGTCGTGAAATACGGGTTGTTGAGTGCGGCGACATTTTCCTCCACCTGCCTGGCAGAGCTTGCACCGATCAGTGCCGAGGTAACGCGCTGGTCGCGCAACACCCAGGCGATGGCTAGCTGCGCCAGCGATTGCCCGCGGTTTTTGGCAATGTCGTTCAGCGCACGAGCCCGTTCGATGTTTTCCTGCTTCAGATGCTCCGGCCGCAGGAAATCCCCGCCCGGACGGTTAACGCGCGCATCCTGCGGCACACCATCAAGATATTTGTTGGTCAGCAGCCCCTGCGCCAGCGGCGTGAAGGCGATCACCCCCGCGCCCACCTCGTCGGTCGCGTCCAGAAGGTCCTTCTCAGCCCAGCGGTTGAAGAGATTATAGGCGGGCTGGTTGATGAGGAGCGGCACACCACGCTCCTTCAGCAGAGCCGCAATTTCACGCGTCTTCACGCCGGAATAGGACGATACGCCGACATAGAGCGCCTTGCCCTGACGAACGGCCTGTGCCAGCGCATCGGCAGTTTCTTCGAGCGGCGTTTCCGCATCGAAACGATGCGAATAAAAAATATCGACATAGTCCAGCCCCAGCCGTGTCAGGCTTTGATCGAGGCTGGAAAGCAGGGCTTTTTTGGAACCGCCGCCGCGTCCATAGGGGCCGGGCCACATGTCCCATCCGGCCTTCGTGGAGATGATCAGTTCGTCACGGTAATTGGCAAGATCCTGTTTCAATATATGGCCGAAATTCAGTTCGGCGCTGCCGGCGGGCGGGCCGTAATTATTGGCGAGGTCGAAATGGGTGATACCGAGATCGAAAGCCTTGAAAAGAATGGAACGTTGCGTTTCAAGCGGCGTCGTATCGCCGAAATTGTGCCAGAGGCCAAAAGAAATCGCCGGCAGTTTCAGGCCGCTGCGTCCGACACGGCGGAAGGTGGCGTCTTCATAGCGGTTGGGATCTGGATGATACGTCATGGTCTGTGTTTCCTGGTGGCGTTGAACGGCGCTCCGTCGGTTGATGATCGCCGGTTCGGGTGGGAGATTTGTGATTGTGAAACCGGACGCTAGATGGCCCCGTGTCGCGGCGGTAGCGCGCCGTTCAGATAAAAATTGCCGATATGGTGATATTTCCAGCGGACGGGATCATGCAGCGAATGGGTTCGGGCATTGCGCCAGTAACGGTCCAGCCCGTAGCTTTCCAGCGTGGAACGCGCCCCGCCGAGTTCGATGAGCTTCGTGGACGCAAGTTGAGCGACTTCAGTGCCGAGCGACTTGACCTCCGCCACCGCAATGGACGCCGCCGCCACCGATTTTTCGTCCGGTACCGCACTCGCAATGTCAAGAATACGGCCGGCTCTCGCAAGAAGCGCGTCGGCCGCATGCACGCGGATGGAAACGTCTCCGACGGCGTGAATGGTATGCGGGTCTTCGTAACCGTGCTCGATGCTCAGTTCGAAAAACGGCCGGGCATGGGCGCGAACATAGGAGATCGTCTCCGCCAGGGCTCCGCGCGCGATACCGACCTGAACGGCGGCATGAATGATCTGCGCAAAAGGCCCCATGGCCGTGGGCCGCTCGAAGACGATATCGTGATCCACGACCTGAAAGGGCATGATTTCAACCTCATCGAAGGTGACTGTGCCGCTGCCCGTCGTGCGCTGGCCAAAGGACGTCCAGTCGTCAACAAGGGAAAGACCAGCCGTTGCGCGGTCGATAAAGACGATGTTCACCCGCCCATCCGGCCCCTTGGCGACGACAACGATGATATGGGCAAACAGAGAACCGGTGGAATAGAACTTCTGTCCGTTCAGCAGCAGCCTGCCGTCCCGCTCGGCGAAGTGCGTCTTGTAGTCGACCGGGGTTTTCGTGCCGATTTCGGTAAAGGCATTGCCCAGCCGGTCTCCGTCGAGAATGCGCTCAAAATAATGACGCTTCTGTTCTTCGCTGCCCGCAAGCCGCAACGCTTCGACCATGTAGAAGTGGTTTTGCGGAATTTGCCCGATGCTGCCATCGGCGGCGGAAATGATCGCGGTCACTTCCGCCAGCGTTACGGCCGAAACGCCGGCACCGCCATAGTCCTTCGGCACGGTAATGGCCCACAACCCGCTTTGCGAGAAACGCTCGATTTCGGCGAGCGGCAACCGCCGCTCCCTGTCGCGTTCCGCCGCCCCGGCAGCAAAGCCGCGCGCAAGCTCCTGCGCAACGGCAATCGCTTCCGCATCGTCCTTTATGATGTGGGCCTTCGTCCGGCGCGGCGGGATATGCGGCGCAGGTTTTCCCGAGGTCAACGCGGCCTCGCGATGCAGCTTCCGGTCGTTCGTTGTCATGGAAACGGCCTCAATTCCAGGCATGGCGCGGGGGATGCGCGCCGTTCAGATAATAATTTCCGACATGGAAATATTTCCACCGCACCGGATCGTGCAGCGTGTGGACGCGGGCGTTTCGCCAGTGCCGGTCCAGCCCGTGCTCGGCAAGCGTCGAGCGGGTGCCGGCAAGTTCGAACAGCTTGTTGGTTGCGAGAATGGCGATTTCGGTGGTCAGAACCTTCGATTCCCCGGTCCTGATCGTCGCTTCAGAAACGGTTTCAAGCGTCGTATTCCGCTTTGCGGCATCGATGCTGTGACCGGCGATTTCCAGAAGCGCCTCGGCTGCGTGGAGGCGGATTTTCAGATCGCCGATGGCGGCGATGGTGAAGAGGTCCTCGCCGGCCGTCTGCTTGCCGCTGTCGAGCCATGGCCGGCTGTGCTTGCCGATAAAGGCGATGGTGTCGTCGATCGTTCCCCGCGCGATGCCCACATCGATTGCCGACTGGATGATCTGCGAGACCGGGCCGCCGATGGTGGGGTGATCGAAGGACGTGACCTTCACCGCCCTCTCGCTGGGAACACGGACATTTTCGATCTTCACCGATCCCGATGCCGTGGTGCGCTGACCGAAGCTCGACCAGTTGTTGGTCACCGTCAGGCCGGGAGCATCACGGTCGGCGAAAACGAGGTATCCCTGCCCCGTCTCATCGAGAGCGACAATCGGCACGATATGCGCGAGAAGCGCACCGGTCGTATAAAATTTCTCGCCATTGACGATGACGCTGTCGCCGTCATGGGCCACTTTCGTCTCGAAATCCGCGACGGTCTTGCTTTTCAGCTCGGAAAAGGCGTTGCCATAACGAATGCCCTGAAGCGCCAAGCCGAAAAACAGCTTCTTCTGGCCTTCCGTTCCATCAAGTTCGACAGTGGCGACAATTGCCAGATGATTCTGGGTGATCTGGGCAATCGCAGGGTCGGCCGCCGCAATCGTCGCGATGACCCTGGCGAGCGTGGCGTATGACACTTCCGGCCCGCCATAGGCCTTGGGAACGTTGATGCTCCAGAGACCGCTCTGGGAATATTCGTCCAGTTCGTCGATGGGCAACAGGCCTTCACGATCGCGCAGCGCCGCACCGACCTTAAATTTTTCCGCCAGCCGCTGCGCGATTTCTATCGCTTCCGCGTCCGAGGAAACGATATGTGCCGGCGTGGACGGGCGCGGACGCGGCGCAATCGGGTCCGCCGAATTGACGCGGGGATGAACACTATAGTCGATCTTGGTCTCGGAAATCGTGCCCATGGGACGCCTCGCAAACAAGGTGAATGATGGCGTGAGCATCGCATAAGGCGCGGCACTGAACAGTAATTCTATGTTTTTTATGCTATAAAAAAGGGAAGGTTTTTCTCTGTAATTGGGAAAAAATAAAAGATGGAAAGAGCAGCAGGCCATCCTTGGAGAGTGAAATATCTAATCCGAGACCGCCTGCGACGGCGCCAGCCGAGGGTTCGCCCCTATCTACAAAAGACTGCGCGCTATCTCCTGCGCCAAAAACACCGCATGTTCCGTGACCTGGGGCAGACCCATCAATTCTCCGAAGGTTCCGCGCGCCAGCGGACCGCTGATCAGCAATGTTTCGATTGCGTGACCCTGTTGGTCGATGGCGCGCGATTGCTCATCGCAACGGATTCCCAGCCCCGTGGGGCAGAGGGTCAGAAGTCCCTCCTGCTCCAGACCGACAAGAAAGACCTGCGATTTCAATATTCCGCCGTGGGCGGGACCAGTCGTGACAATGACCGCATCGACATCAATCGGCGTGACGTCCTTTTCACCACGATATCTGAGATCGATATGCAACGACCCGCTTTGGCCAAGCCGTGCGGAAACGAGCGAACCGGCGACGATCTGCAACTGTCCGGCAATGACGGCCGTATCCAGCAATGTCTCCACCTGCGGCGCAATCCTGAAGCGATGCGCATCCCAGAAGGGGCGCAGCCAACGCACGATCCTGCGCCGTTCCTGGAGGGGAAGATTCCGCCATATATCGCGCCCCTGCAGGCGGACGGCATCCAGAACGCCATGCCAGCTCGCCCCGCTGGCCTGCGCCGCTCGCAAAGCCAGACGAATCCGTCTCAATAACTCAGATGCGCTTGTCGATGGCGGATCGACGAAATCCCCATAGGGCTCCTGCGGCACGGCCGGATGACCGCGTGACCGCAAGCCCCGGCGCGACAGTGAAACGACCTGTCCGTGGTGGCCGCGCCGCTTCAGCGCGGCAAAAGCATCGGCGGCCGTCAGACCATTGCCAACAATCAGAACACGGTCACACGCTGCGATAGTGTCCAGCGCGGCATCCGCATTCACATCAGCGACCAGCTTCGGGTGGCTGGCAAGCGGCTTCAGCGCCCGCGGAAGGGCCGGCGGCGGATGGCTTGTCGCCACCACCACGATATCTGCAACGTGACTATCTCCATCTGCGGTATGCAGCTCCCAGCCTTCACCGTGGCGGGCGACATGCTCCACCCGGCTACGCTTGTGTTCGATGACGCCCGCCTCCAGCAAGGGAGCGATCTCGGCGGCGACATAGGCGCCGAAGACACGGCGCTGGGGAAAGGCCTGACCATCCGGCAGAACCGCAGCCGCATCACCCGTCAGCGCATTGGTTTTCTCGATATAACGGACGAAACTATCGGGATCGTCAGGGTAAAGCGTCATGCGCCCGGCCGGCACGTTGATCCGGTTGGCAGGCTCCGGCGTGGAATAGGCAAGCCCCGAGCCGAGTGTCTCCCTCGGTTCAAAGACGATGATCCGTGCCTCTTCCTGTCCTTTAACGTCCTGCCCTTCAATGGCACGATGCAGATGAACGGCAAGCGCCGCGCCGCTAAATCCGCCCCCGATAATGGCGACAATGGCATTCTTCCCGTTTACTGACATTTGAACTCGTGTAATCCCATCGGCGCTTCGACCCCTGAAAAAATCTACAACATTTGTTGATTTAGTAGCCTGCTGAAGTTCCAATTTTGGCGCTGAGTGCGGAAAATTCGTCCGCCACGCCTGTCATACGGCGCCGGTTTCATCCCGGCACCCGTTCCACCTCTTTCAGTAGGTGTCGGGATGAGGCTGCTGCCTGTCCCTGCTGGCACGCAATTTTATTCCTCTAGTTAGTCCATAAAAAACATCAACAAACTATCACCCTGCTGCTGTGCTCTTTATTCTCGGCTGCGACACATCCGGGAGTTCAGCATGAGCAAGACCATTCGCTTCAACGCCTTCGACATGAATTGCGTTGGCCACCAGTCGCCAGGCCTCTGGGCGCATCCGCGTGATAAATCCTGGAAGTACAAGGATCTCGATTATTGGCAGGATCTCGCCCGCACGCTGGAACGCGGCGTATTCGACGGCATCTTCATCGCCGACGTCATCGGCTACTACGACGTCTATAAGGGGTCAAACTATCACGCCCTTCATCAGGCCGCACAGATACCGGTGAACGATCCGCTGCAGCTTGCCGCCCCCATTGCGCTGGCAACCGAACATCTGGGCATCGGCATAACGGCCTCCACCTCGTTCGAACATCCCTACACATTTGCGCGTCGGCTCTCGACCGCCGATCACCATAGCAAGGGCCGGATCGGCTGGAACATCGTGACCTCTTATCTGGAAAGCGGGGCGAAGAATATCGGTCAGGGCGGTCTGCGCCGCCATGACAACCGCTATGAAGTCGCGGCCGAATATATCGAGGTGCTCTACAAGCTTTTCGAAGGAAGCTGGGAAGAAGGCGCGGTGCTGCGCGATCGTGACCGGCGCATCTTCACCGATCCCGCCAAGGTTCACGAAATCGGCCACAAGGGCAAATATTTCGAGGTGCCGGGCTACCATCTGAGCGAGCCCTCCCCGCAACGCACGCCGGTTCTTTATCAGGCAGGCGCTTCAGGCCCCGGCAAGGCCTTCGCCGCCGAACACGCGGAATGCATCTTCGTCGCCGCACCGACCCGGTCCGTTCTCAAGCAGCATGTCGCGGAAACCCGGCGCCGCGTTGCCGAAGCCGGGCGTGATCCCAAAAAGGTCTACATCTACACGCTGGTCACCATCATCACCGATGAGACGGACGAAAAGGCGCAGAAGAAGTTCGAGGAATATCGGGATTACGTCTCCTATGACGGCTCGCTGGTCTTCATGTCCGGCTGGAGCGGTATCGATTTCGGCCAATATTCACCGACGGACCAAGTCAAAAAGGTCGAAACCAATGCGATCCATTCCTTCGTCGAGCACATCGCTGGCGGCGACAAATCCTGGACCATCGACGAGCTGGCGAAATTCGGCGGCATCGGCGGCCTTGGGCCGGTCTTCGTCGGCTCGCCCTCCCGCATCGCCGATATCCTGCAGGAATGGGTGGATGATACGGATGTCGACGGCTTCAACCTCGCCTATGCGGTAACGCCCGACAGTTTCGAGGATGTGGTGGGCTATATCGTGCCCGAACTCCAGAGACGCGGCGTTTATCCCACAACGTACAAGCCGGGCACATTACGTGAAAAGCTTTTCGGCGATGGCGACTATCTGGCGGACAACCATCCGGCCAACCGCTACCGCGACATCGAAGCCGTCAAGCGTGAAGAGGCGGAAGCCGCCAGCGCGCTGCCGAAGAGCGCTGCGATCTGACGGCGGCTGTCGCCCTTCCGGCGACACTACAAATGGCGTAAACCAGAGTTTCATTCACCTTGCGCCCGCCCCTGTTCCACAGGGGCGGTTCATGCGTTTGCGGCGGCCTTGCGATTGGCAAAACCAATGGCGAGCACCAGAAAGATCAGCAATCCCGTGCCGACCTGTTGCCAGTAGAAGTTAAGGCCGGACAGCAGAAGGCCGTTGGCGACAATGCTGAGCAGCAGCACGCCGAGAACGGTGCCCGGCACATTCGGTCGTCCCCTTGCATCAAGGGTCGTGCCGATGAATGTCGCGCCGATGGCGTTCAGCAGAAAGGCGTTGCCGGATGAAGGAATATAGACGGTGACCGTCGAGGTGATGATGAGCCCTGCGATGGCCGCCACATGACGTGAGAGCCGGATGCCCGAATAACGGACGACGCTGGCCTGGGTTCCGGAGGAGACGGCAACACGGCCGAGCGCGTGCCAGACAGGATCGCCCACGCGGCGATGACCACAGCAAGCGCGACAATCAGAGAGACGGAGACGCCGAACAGGCTTACATGGCCGAGGAACCGAAAGGTTTCAGGAACGCCGGCTGGAGGCAGATAGATGGGATTTCCGCCATTGGTCAGCAATTGCTGGATGCTGCGACCAACAGACAGCGTGCCGAGTGTGGCGAGAAACGGCGAAATACCGACGCCTGCGATGAGAATGGCGTGGAGCAGGTATGGAATCGCGATCTGTCCTCCTACGATCCGGACGGACCGCTGCCCGAGATCGACCCCGAAGTTTCCTCCCCCACCCTTGCTCTGGGTCGTGCCAGCCGTGTCGACGACCGGCTCGATCATTGGACCGCTGCCCGGTATAAAAGGCGCCAGGATTTTCAGCCTTGATCCGGTCGATGATGCGATGGATTGCATCGGGCTGGAACAATTCCTCGTTTCCGATCAATTCGATTTCGGATCCGAATTGCCGCAGAATATTGATCTTGTCCTCACTGATCGTATTGCGAAGGTAAAATTTCGTACGGTATCCCCGCGCGGACGCGACCGCCGCAATTCCGATGCCCGTATTGCCGCTGGTGAGATCGAAAAGAAGATCGCCCGGCTTCAGTCTGCTGCGGTAAGCATTGGTGAGATTAGGGTCGGCCTCCGCCAGTTCGATGATCAAGCCGAAAAGTTCAGGCAATGTCAGGCCGAGGCCACCAAATTTTCCCGGGAGGCGCAGCCTGGAAAAGCCGGCCTTTTTCAAAACATCATAATCATTGAAACGAAGCTCGCGGCCAAGATCATGTCGTATGGCGTCTCTGCCGATATCGGACCCCCCGAAATCTCTCAGCTATCGTGTCGAAGCGTTTGCTGGGCGCGGAACCCCAGGCCTGGCTGGCATTGGTCATTACAAATCCCTGTCTGTAGAGCGACCTGGCGAAATTCGAGCCGCGCTTATGCCGCGGCGGCTTCGACACCCTGTTCGAAATCATGCAGATGAACAGCGATTTCAAAACCCCGCCGTTTCAGCCAATGCGCCACGACGCGGGCGCGGGCGCCCAGCAGGTCATCCACGAGAATGATCCGGGCGCCGCGCACGGCAACGGTCCGATAGGCGACACCGAGAAGCTGCCCGCCCTCCGAAGAAACAGAACTTTCAAGATGCGAAGACGCGAATTCTTCCGGCGTTCTCACATCAAGAAAATAGGTCGTTCGCGCCTTGTCCCGCAGCCATGTTTCAGCCGTCGGACGGTCGATGAACAGCAGATCGTCGTCACGGGAGAATGTTTCGAGCCGCACCTTCGCAATATCTTTGGCATCGTCACTGGCGGATGGAAATGTCTGTGAACGCCCCGTTTCCAGTTCAAACCCGTCATCCGTCCAGCCGCGCGTCCCGTCGTGCAGATAGCTGACCGCGTTTTCGACACCGGCATCGATCAATGTCTGCGCACCCAGAATTGCGCGGGGCAAACCCGCGCAGGAAACGACGACCCTCGTTTTCGGTGATGGCACGACATCGGCGAAACGCAGCAGAAGTTCCGCACCCGGCACGCCGATGGCGCCCGGCACATGCGCCTTTTCATATTCCGCGATCGTGCGGGTATCGATGACGACGACATCCTCGCCGGCGTCCTTCCAGGCCTTCAGTTCCCGCGCGAAAACGACCGGCGTATCCTTTTCCTGCCGCACCTTCTGGACGAAAGGAACGCCAGGAACATCGAATGTCGGCAGGTTATCGACGCCGCCCTCGATCCATGCCGGAATTCCACCAAGCAGAAAATGAATGTCGCTCCAGCCGTTTGCGGCAAGCCGTCCCGCGGCCTGCTCCGCGCTTCCTTTTCCATCGTCCACCAGGACGGTCCGTACGGCAGGGCGCGGGATGAAGCGGTCTATTTCCGCCTCAAGCCGTTCTGCCGGAAGATTGGTCGCAAATAGCGGCGATGCATATCCCACCTCTTCAGTGGGGCGGATATCGAGAACGGCAAGCTCCCTGCCATCTCCCAGCCATTCGATGAAACGATCCTTGGTTAGTGCCTGTACAGACATCGCATTTCCTCCTGAAAGATTGGTTTTACGTGAAGGTTCAGGCCGTCGGGTCGAGCCAGAGATCACCGAAACTCCAGTTGAGGCCCTGCGCGCCGGTGACGTAATTCTTGACCCGCTTGTGCGCCACGATCTGGCTGCCCGCCGCCACAAGATCGACCGAGGCGACTTCGTCATGGATGAGGCGCTGGAACTTGCTCCATATCACCCAGCGTTTCTTAGGATCGGACTCGATGGCCGCCGCCTCCAGAAGCGCATCCGCCTCCGGATTGGCGTAGTTGGCCGCGTTGGAGAAAGGCAACCCGATCTTGAAATTCTTGCTCCAATAGGCGCGCTGGATGCCGAGCGACGGATCGAAGGTGTTGGAAAGGGATTCCACCACCAGATCGAACGCGCGGTCCGTGTAAACCGTCTTCAGATAGGTCGGCAGATCGTATTTCCGGATTTCGACCGCGATGCCGATCTTTTCAAGCTGGCTGCGAAGAACATCGGCATAACCGGGCGTCAGATAGGAATTATAGGTCAACCGCACTGGAAAACGCTTGCCGCCATCTTTGCGCGGATATCCCGCCGCATCGAGCAGCTTTTCCGCCTCCTTCGGGTCGTATGCATGGGCCTTGACCGACGCGTCGTACCAATTCGGCAGGGCCGTGCTGACGGGGCTTGGCGAAATCTGCGCATAACCGAAGAGCGCCACATTGACGATTTCATCGAGATTGATCGCCTTTGCAACGGCGAGGCGGACATATTTCTTGCGGAAGATCTCGTTATCGTAATTGAAGAACAACTGCTGCTGTGGCCCCGCATAGGCATAGGTGTTGGTGTCCAGAACGAGATCGGGGTTCTGCTTCAGCCGCTCAAGATCCGCCAGCGGAACCGGATTGTCGCCAATATCCACCTCCCCCGTTTCCAGAGCCACCGCCCGCGCGGCGGGGTCGGTGATGATGCGCAGGATGATGCGGTCGAGATAGGGTTTGCCCGCATCCCAGTAATCTGGATTTCTTTCGAAGATCAGGTGGCTGCCCGGCGTCCATTCCGTCAGTTTGAAGGGACCGGTGCCGATCGCGGTCTGCAGCGTCTGGCCATCGGCGGGCTTCAGTTTTTCGAAAATGTGCTTCGGCACGATCGGCGATTCCGAACTCGATTGCGCGGCGATCAGGAACGGCGCCGGTTTGGACAGAACGATGATGGCGGTGAGGGAATCCGGCGTTTCCACCGCCTCGACGTTCTGATAGGTGATGCGGCCACGTGGATGGGCCTCCTTCAGGCGGAAAATCGAAAAAGCGACATCTTCCGACGTGAAATCCCGGCCGTCGTGCCATTTCACATTCGAGCGGAGCTTGAACGTATAGCGAAGATGGTCGTCGGAAACGGACCATTCCGTGGCCAGCAGAGGCTGCGGATTGAGGTCGAAATCGAATGTCAGAAGACCTTCCACGATCTTCGGGCCAATCGCCTGCCCCGTGCCCGAGGATGTGTTGATGGCGAAAAGCGCGTTGCCGGGATCGACACGATAGAGCAGCTTGAGCGTGCCGCCGGAGACGGGCCGGCTCGCGTCGCCACTCGCTGCGAATACCGAACCCGGCAGGGCCGTTCCTGCCGTTGCCAGAAGAAGCATCTTGTTGAACTGGCGGCGTCCTATCGTCATGAAAATCCCCGTTGGAAAACGTCGTTTCGATGATGAAAGCATCGGGGCAAAGCGGCGTGTTCTTAAGAAGAAAATTCTTCTCGCCTATCAAAGAAAACATTTCTTGCAGAATTTTATTCCAGTACGTATACGACTATCCGCTAAAATTTGTGCTGAATCGTCTATTTTCTCCAAATCCCCGTTGCGTCCCCGCGACCGATCGCGAATGCGAGAAAATCTCACTGGCGTTCTGTTTTTGGACTCCGCTGGAAATGTTGTTTCACTGAAAAATCGAGATTGAGTAGGACATTGCTCGGCAGATGGGCTGAGGAAGCATATCAAATGATACGCCTTGCACGGCCTTCCAATCCCCGCCGCAGGTCTCGCGGTTCATCGCCAATATTACGGAGCTTCACACAATCAGCCTGTCTAGTCCGATCACCAAATTGGAAATCCCGCAGCAGCGTGTTGAAGCCCGCTACGGAGCACAGGCCTATTTTTCTCCGCCTTTCTGGGATGACACCATAGACGCATTGCTGAACCACCGCACCGCCCGCGCCTATCTGCCGAAAGCTTTGCCGGAGGGTAGCTTGGAACTTCTGGTCGCAGCCGCACAATCTGCGCCCACATCCTCCAATCTTCAGGCCTGGAGCGTGGTTGCGGTGCAGGACAAGGACCGCAAGGCACGTCTTGCGGACTTCACGGGCGGCAACGCCCATATAAAGGGCGCGCCTGTTTTCCTCATTTGGCTTATCGACCTGAAGCGGCTGCGCACGGTCGCTTCAAACCAAGGGAACACGGGCGAAGGACTGGATTATCTGGAAAGCTTCCTGATCGGCGCCATCGACGCGGCGCTGGCAGCGCAGAATGCTGTTGCCGCAATTGATTCACTCGGCCTTGGCTCCTGCTACGTGGGCGGTATCCGCAACAGACCGGAGGACGTGTCCCACGAACTGAATCTTCCCCCCGAGACGGTGGCCGTCTTTGGCCTCACGGTCGGCTATCCCGACCCGGCGGTGAAAACAGATGTCAAACCGCGCCTGCCGCAATCATCCATTCTATTTCATGAAACCTATTCGGAACCGGAACGCGATGATATCAATTCTTACGATGAGGTCTTGAAGGTGTTTCAGCAAAAGCAGGGCCTGCCGCAAAACGGCTGGACAGCCCCCATTGCCCAGCGTGTGGAGAACGCCGCCGCGCTGAAGGGGCGCACGGAGCTCAGCAAGACATTGCGCCGCCTCGGTTTCGGTATCAAATAAAGTTTGTTGTGGCTGCCGGGATCAACGAAGCGGCTGATCTGAGCCATTACCAATCCAATCGGCGACACCGCTGTCAACAGAGGCTCAAAGTATTTCAGAAAAAGTCGATATGCCCTCAATGGATTTCCATTTTCCCATGACATGTTGACACTCCACATGATGGACATGCAGGGAAACAGGCATCATAGTGCCGAAAAAGAGGTACGCCCCAGAGCGGTGTGCCCAATAGTGTTACAGGCAAATCCGGCGAGGATCCGGTACCGATCAAAACTGCGTGGCAGGGCAAGTCGCGCAGTGCGTCTGCGAGCAGATCAGCCTGAAACAAAGTCGCAAGTCAATCGAAGAGACCTGCCCGCTGGCTCAGTAGTGTGCCTGTATGGAGGATAAGGTGAATGAAAATGAGATTTCTCGTTGAGGCTGTTCTCGCCTTGTTGCTTTCCACCGCAATCGCCTCCGCCCAGCAGGCCTCCGATACGGTTGCACCGGAGAAAGCGGCGGGTGTCGCGACTGCGAGACGCGTCGAGGCAAGCAGCTTCATGGTTGCGGCGGCCAATCCGCTGGCGGCCGAGGCGGGACGCGACGTGATCGCCGCAGGCGGTGACGCTATCGATGCGATGGTGGCGGTGCAGACCGTGCTGGGCCTCGTTGAACCCCAGAGTTCTGGTCTCGGCGGCGGTGCCTTCCTCGTTTATTACCACGCCAAAAGCGGCAAGCTGACGACGTTTGACGGCCGGGAGACGGCGCCGATGGAGGCCACGCCCAAGCTCTTCCTGGATGACAAAGGTCAGCCGCTAAAATTCATGGATGCAGTGGTCGGCGGCCGTTCCGTTGGCACACCGGGAACGGTGCGACTTCTGGAGGAAGCCCACAAGCGTTATGGAAAGGCGGAATGGGCAAGCCTGCTGAAACCGGCGGAAAAGCTGGCGACCGAGGGTTTCAAAGTGTCGCCGCGTCTTGCCGCCCTCATCGCGTCCGAGGGCGACCGGCTGAAGAAATATCCAGAAGCCCGCTCCTATTTCTTTGACTCCTCCGGAGCGGCCCTGCAGACCGGCGCCCTGTTGAAGAATCCGGCCTATGCCGAGACGCTTGCGGTACTTGCCAAAGGCGGCGCAGACGCCTTTTACAAGGGGAGAATTGCCGAGGCTATCGTCAAGACTGCGCGTGAGGCCACCGATAATCCCGGCGTGCTGTCGCTTTCCGATCTTTCCAACTATCGCGTCATCGAGCGGGAGCCGGTCTGCTTTATCTATCGTGCTCTTGACGTTTGCGGCATGGGGCCACCGTCGTCAGGCGGCATCGCCATCGGCCAGATGCTCGGCATGGCGGAGAATTTCGATCTCAAATCCTTAGGACCGAAAAACGTCGAGAGCTGGCGCATTATCGGCGATGCGCAGCGTCTCGCCTTCGCCGACCGCGAGCGTTACGTCGCCGATAACGATTTCGTGCCGCTACCGATCAAAGGCTTGCTGGACAAGACCTATCTCGGCGAAAGGGCAAAGCTGCTCGATGGCGACAGGGCCTTGGCCAAAGACGTCGTCAAGGCCGGCGAGCCGGAATGGGACCATGCACTGCTTTTTGGCCGGGATACCGCGCTCGAGTTGCCTTCCACAAGCCATTTTGTCATTGTCGACAAGGATGGCAACGTGGTCTCGATGACGACGACGATCGAAAACGGCTTCGGATCGCGTCTAATGACGAATGGCTTCCTGCTCAACAACGAGTTGACGGACTTTTCCTTCAAGACTCATGATGGCGGCTTGCCGATCGCCAACCGTGTCGAGCCCGGTAAACGACCGCGCTCCTCCATGGCCCCGACCATCGTGATGAAGGATGGCAAGCCACTGCTCGCCATTGGTTCGCCGGGCGGCAGCCAGATCATCGGCTACCTGGCACAGGCGTTGATCGCCTATATTGACTGGGGTATGCCGGTGGAAGTGATAGTCGCCCAGCCGCACCTCATCAACCGGTTCGGCACCTACGACATCGAGGCCGGCACCAGCGCGGAAGATCTGGTCGGGCCGCTGAAGGCGCTGGGTTACGAGGTGAAACCGGGTGAGATGAATTCCGGTTTGCATGCTATCGAGATGACCGCGCGAGGCTTGGCCGGCAGCGCCGATCCACGACGCGAGGGAGTGGTTGTAGGGGAGTGAACGCTCCGACCGCTGAATGGCATGAGCGCAGCGCCAGTGCGAAAGGTGTGCTTCGCCAAGGGAAATTTGATCACGCCTTGAAAAGACGCGAGTCAAGCCAATCGAGCGTATGGTGCTTGTCAGGACCAACGACTCCTAATTTATATGCGGAGCCGACATCAGCGATCAGATTCTGATCGCGATCCGCGACAAGTTGCAGGTCCAGCATGATGTCGAGTTTCAGCGCATTCTCACGAGAGCATCTGTGGCGTCATCGGGAAGAGATATGCATTCGGCGTTGGCGTTTTCGGCCTATCGAGAAGCGGCATTGGCATACAGCGACGTTGTATGTACCTCGACCATATAGCATGGCCGCGCCGGCGGCCTGCCCGCTTTGCGCCTGCGGGTTTTGGAATTTGTGTTTTGTGTCGGGGGATTTAGCCTGTTTGATCGTAGCTGTTTAGCGTACTGGATCGTGGCTTTGGGATAATGTGGGATAGTGTAGCGTAGAATTTGGTTGCGGGGGCAGGATTTGAACCTGCGGCCTTCAGGTTATGAGCCTGACGAGCTACCGGGCTGCTCCACCCCGCGTTACCAGCGTAAATCCCTATGGGATTTATCGCGATAGCATCACAGGGACGCTGTGATGCATACTGCTGGAGCAAATTGCCGAAGGCGAT
>NZ_JAPYZZ010000012.1 GCF_027460065.1 Martinezella rhizogenes | reverse complement strand
CGCCCACCATCCATTGGGTGATTTTCCCCTCGGTCATTGTCATTCCCCATTTGGGAACGGTGACGGCTTCGATAAGCGACATCGGATTACCTCTTCACGATAGATTTGGCGGCCTGCGCCACAGCGTCGGGGGTCGGCACATAGGCGTCCTCAAGATTGGGCGCATAGGGCACTGGAGTATGAGGGGCCGTAACGAGCTTGATCGGCGCCTTCAGGGCATCGAAGCACTTGTCCGCGAAGAGCGCCGAGATATCAGTGGCAACAGAGCAGCGCGGATTGGCCTCGTCGACGATGACGATACGACCGATACGTTCGGCCTCCTCAAGCAGCGTGTCTTCATCGAGCGGCGACGTCGTGCGCGGATCGATGATGCAAGCGGAAATACCCTCTGCGGCAAGCTGGCGAGCCGCTTCTTCGGCCACACCGACCATCCGGCCGATGGCCACGATCAGAACATCCTTACCATCACGAACCACGCGCGCCTCGCCGAACGGGATCGTATAAGATCCGTCCGGAACTTCCCCGACCGTGTCATAGAGCATCTTGTGCTCCAGGAAGATCACCGGATCATCATCCCGGATGGCCTGCAAAAGGAGGCCTTTGGCGTCATAGGGGTTGGAGGGGATGACCACCTTCAGGCCCGGAATATGGGTGAAGATCGGATAGAGCGCCTGCGTGTGCTGTGAACCGGAGCGGCTGCCGGCGCCATAGGTGGCACGGATAACCAGAGGCGTCTTGGCGCGGCCGCCGAACATGTACCGGAACTTCGCAGCCTGGTTCATGATCTGGTCGAGACACACGCCGGCAAAGTCTACGAACATGATTTCTGCGATCGGCCGAAGTCCCGTCAGGGCTGCACCGGCCGCCGCGCCGATGAAGGCTGCTTCGCTGATTGGCGTGTCACGAATACGCTCCGGCCCGAAGGCATCAAGCAGACCCTTGGTCACCCCGAACGGACCGCCCCAGGCGTCTTTCACACCCTTCGCCCCGGCGCCGCCGGTCAGGTCCTCGCCCATCATGATCACGCGGGGGTCTCGTGCCATCTCCGAGTGGAGCGCATCATTCAGAGCTTGGCGAAAAGATTTTTTGGCCATGATCGTAGTCCTTACAGATACTTGACATAGACGTCGGTCGTGAGAGCCGAAAGCGGCGGAAACGGCGCAGCGCGCGCAGCGCTGACCGCGCGATCGATCTCAGCCTCCACAGTCTGATCCACGGCATCGAGTTCGGCAGCATCAAGAAGCGACACATCCTTGACGTGCTTGCGGAATTTGACCAGGCAATCGCGATCCTGGCGCATCGCCGCCTTCTCTTCCGGCGTCCGGTAGTTGTCCGGATCGCCGCTGTAGTGGCCATAGTAGCGCGGAACATGGATATGCAGCATCGTCGGTCCGCCGCCAGTGCGCGCGCGCGCGACAGCCTCGCCTGCCGCGGTATAAACGGCGAATACATCCGTTCCATCAACTTCGATCGCGGGAATGTCATAGCTCTCGGCCCGCCGCATGAAGCTGCCGGCGGAAACATGCTCGTTTGCAGTTGCCTCACCAAATCCGTTGTCTTCAATGGCGAAGATAATCGGCAGATCCCAGATCTTGGCGAGGTTGAAGCTCTCGGACATCACGCCCTCGTTCATCGCCCCATCGCCGGCGAAGGCGACCGCCACCTGCCCTGTCCCTTGAATTTTGGCACTCAAGGCCGCGCCACAGGTGATCGGAGCACCGGCCGCAACAATCCCGTTCGCTCCCAGCATGCCCTTGCGAAGATCCGCAATGTGTTGGGACCCGCCCTTGCCGCCGCAGGTGCCGCTGGCCTTGCCGAAGAGCTCCGCCATCATGCTGTCAATGTCGACGCCCTTGGCGATCGAATGGCCGTGGCCGCGATGGGTCGACGAGATGTAATCGTCTCCATTCAGGTGCAGACAGACGCCGACGGCACTTGCCTCCTGGCCAGCATAGAGATGCGTGTTGCCGGGAATGTCACCGGTCGCCATCTCGTCCATCACGCGCTCTTCGAAGCGCCGGATCGTCCGCATCGTGCGGTAAACCGAAACAAGTTCGTCGTGCGGTAACTGAAGTCCTGACATAAGCTCAGTAGTTCGCGAAGAAGCGCATCAGGCTGCTCCTCAGCGAGGTAGTGCCCGCAGTTCTCAATTGCCGTTCCTCGAACGTTCAGTGCAACCTTCTCCAATTGCGCAACCAGATCAGGCATTGATCCCTGGTCTGCCCGTACAGCCAAAACCGGCATCCCAAGCTTCGGTTGTTTCGCCAATTGGCGATTTTGCTCGGCGGATACAGTTATGCCGCGATAGTATGCGAGCCCCCCCTTCAGCCCATTCTTGACGAACACGCGCAGATACTCGGTGAAATCTGCGTTTGAGAAAAAGCGCGGGGCGGCGGCCTTCCTTTCAAGGAACCAACGCAGGTAAACCTCCTCCTTTCCTTCAATAAGAATTTCAGGGAGATCCACGAGGTTGTGAAACGCCACGTGCCACGTTCGCCAGGCGGTGTTAGCTGCCCACGGCAAAAGGTCCGGCAGACTTATTCCGGGAATACCTGTGTCGAGGACTGCAAGCCCGAGAACATTGTCCCGGTATATAGCGGTATAAGGATAGGCAACCCAGGCGCCAACGTCATGTGCCACAATGTAATGCTCGCGCACGTCGAGCTTGTCCATCAGGCCTTTCACCAACTTCGCCGCTGCCGACGTGTCGGCAACCCCGGTCAGTCTGTCTGAGTCACCTTGGCCGGGCAGATCGAGAGCGATAACTCGATACTTCTGGCCCAATCCGGGCAAAATTTTCCGCCATGCGTACCAGCTTTGCGGAAATCCTGGAAAAAGCACCACGACGTCTCCGCCCTGATTCCCACCCGTCACATAATGCAGACGCACTCCATCAACCGTGGCGAAGGCCCCTCGGTATCCATCAATCCCGACCTGTGGCCATTCTGTCGTGTTAGTCATGTCAACTCCCTCAAAATTTTGATCGCAAAAAGAGGTTCGCAACTCCGCATGGACTTGCGTCATCGGACGAACATTCAATTTCAATGCTCGCGAACCTGCAGCGGGTTCACGTCGTCAAGTTGAGCCTCCAGCGCGTGGCAATGCGGTCCTACGGTTCGCAACGGTGGCCACGATCAAGCAAGAGATCAGGAGGACTGAAAATACGGCATTGATCGATGGCGTGAATCCGAAGCGCATCTGGTTGAATACCCAGATCGGCAATGTCGGCGCGCCACCGGAAAGAAAGAGCGTTACCATAACGTCGTCGGCGGAAAGGGTCATACCAAGGAACGCACCTGCAGCTATGGTTCCCCGTATCATAGGCCACAGGACAATCCTGAAACTCTGCCACCGGCTGGCGCCGAGGTCCAACGACGCCTCCACGATAGATGGGTCCAGACGGCGAAGCCTTACCAGAAGCAGGAGAAACGTCACTGGCATGACAAAGCTCATCTGCCCTACAACGATGCGAGAAATGCCAGAAGGGATACCCAGAATCTCAGTTCCGAGAACCATTTCGATACCGAGAACGACCCCCGGTGTTGCGACTGGCAGAGCAAACGCCAATTCAAAGCAACGGGCCCCCATCGGTTTCAAATAGTGGACAATCAGAGCAAATGCCGTTCCAACGACGACCGATATGGTGACAACACACAGCGCGACGACGACCGATCGCTGGGCGGCTTCCACCAGGGACGCATCATTCGCCAGCTCGCGATACCAGTTGAGGGTCCATCCTTGCAGCGGAAGCGTCTGAACATTCGCAGCGTTGAACGAGAAGAGAACGATAATCAGGAGTGGAAGATATAAGTACAGGATAGCGAGCGCGTACCCGAGGAAGCCGACGCGCTTACCATGCCGCCCGAATGTGTCGCCATTCGACTGAAGTGCTCCGTCGCCTTCTCCCCCGACCATCACCCCTTTCACCGGGGTGAGTGCGATCAGTGTGCTGAGAAGGATCACGACACTCAGCATCAACGCGACGGCGATTGCGGCGCCATACGGCCAGTTGTTCGCAAAACCAAACTGCGTGGATATGACGACGCCCAATGTCGTCCCATCGATCCCACCGATCATGGCGGGCGTTACGAAGTCACCCACCGTGACCAGAAATGCCAAGGAAAAACCGATAGCAAGATTTCTACGCGTCAGCGGCCAAATGAGATGGCAGAAGGTTTGAAAAGAGGAAGCGCCAGAATCTTTGGCAGCTTCGATCAGATCCTGCGGTATTTTCTCAAATGCGCTTATCGTCGAGATGAAAATGAAGGGCACCGAAACATATGCGAAAACAATAACTACAGCGATCGGACTATACAAAAAGGCCTCAGAGGGCGTGTTCAGGATGCCGCTTGAAACTAGAAACCCGTTTAGGAGTCCTGACTGCCCCAGGATGATACGCCAGGCAAATATCCGCATGAGGAGGCTGATCCACAACGGCAAAACTATCAAGACGGTGAGGAAAGCCTTGCTCTTGGTGGCGACACGGCCCACGTAATAGGCCAGTGGATAAGCGATCAACGCCGCGATAAAGCAACCCCCAAAGCTATACGCCAGCGTCCGAAACAGAAGAACCCAGAAGCCGGTGGAATTCCACAATCTTGCATAATTGCTGAAATTCGGCTCGAAGAGGATAGTTCCTGAAGAACTCCTCAAAAAACTCGTGCCGATCAGAAGAACGTTTGGCATCAACACGACAAGAAGCAGCCAAGCATATACCGGCACGCTTATGAGCTTTACCGAAAGAGTCCGGCCAAGCCGAGAATGTGGCGTGTCCAACCTCGACACATGGTTTGCGACGTCAGTCATGGAACACCTGTGCATTTGAAAGGTCGAATGCAACGTGAACCGGAAGGCCTATCGTGAACGTGTTGTTCCGCAGCGCCGGCACCGCGCCGATGAGATTCACGCCACCACAGCGAACATTGACCTCGCAATTCGTTCCAAGGAAAAGGACGTCCTCGACCCGTCCCTCAAGGACATCATCCTTGGCTCCGAAGTCCGTTGCGGGCTCCAAGGTCACAGCCTCATATCGAATAGCCATTCGAGCCGACCCGGATTTTGCGGATTGCAGCCCGGCGATTTTCCTACCCTCGATCAGTCCCTGGCCGTTCACAAATTCAACAGGGATCAGGTTTGAACGTCCGACGAAGCGGGAAACAAACTCATTTTCCGGAGAGAAGTAGATCTTCCGCGGGGTGGCCAGCTGCGCAATGCGACCTTCATTAAGCACGCAAACCCTGTCCGACATCGACAACGCCTCGCTCTGATCATGCGTGACGTACATAAACGCTATGCCGAGCTCCCTTTGAAGCGCCACCAACGTATGCTGCATCTGCTGACGCAGACGGAGGTCGAGCGCGGCAAGCGGCTCATCAAGCAACAGCAATCGGGGACGAGAAACGATTGCCCTTGCTAGTGCCGCACGCTGACGCTGCCCCCCGGAAAGCTGATGGGGAAGACGATCTGCGAAGGCCATCAATTCCGTCAGAGAAAGCGCTTCCTCAGCCGCCTTTCGTCGCTCGGCGTTTGCGTCTCCACGCACCCGGAGGGGATACTCGACGTTTTCCCGCACCGTGAGGTGCGGGAAAAGTGCATAGCTTTGAAACACGGTGCGGACGTCGCGCTTGTTCGGAGGGACTTCGTTGACCAGCCCACCATCCATTAGGATTCGGCCGCAGTCCGGTTTTTCAAAGCCTGCGACGGTTCTGAGAATCGTCGTTTTGCCCGAGCCGCTCGGCCCAAGGATGGAGAAAAACTCTCCCGGTTGCACCGAGAAACTTACCTCCTCCAAAGCCGGCTTGCGCGCCCCATCGTAGGTCTTCGAAACATTGCTCAACGTGAGCACCGAAGCGATTGTATCCGTCATGAATATCACCGACCGTTAGAGAGTTCCTGCGAGGAAATCGTTCCAGATCTGGACACGGCGCTCGACGTCTTCGGGCTCCTTGAAGAATACGAGATTGTTCTTGAAGTCGGGATCATCTGCGTCCGGGATGTTCGTGTCGCGCAATTGCTCTTCCGTTAGGCCGCCCTTACGGGCCTCCTCTGCAGTGAGAACACCATTGCTCCCGGAGAGCTTCATGAATCGGGCTTGCCACTCAACTGACATCGTGTCGTTAATGAACTTGTAAACAATATCCCGCTGCCCCCTCGGCGTTACGAAAATGCCTTCGATCCAAGAAGGGGTTCCCTCTTTCGGAAGGGTGTACTTCGCATTGTTACCCTTCTTTTTCAGCATGTTAACGACGGTAACGTTGTGGCAGTAGCCGAGGAGCGCTTCACCAGTGGCGTAGAGGTTGGCCGCATCGTCAAATCCCCGGGTGACGACGCGCACCTGCGACCGCAACTCGCGAAGGGCCGCGATGACTTTTAAAAACTCCTCCTCGGTCAAATGGAACGGATCCTTCGCTCCGACGTAAAGTGCAATCATCGGGATAGTTACTGTGGCATCGTCAAAGACTGTCACTTTTCCTTGGTATTGCTTGTCCCAAAGAGCTGCCCAGGAAATCGGCGGTTCCTTGATTACGTCGGCGTTATATTGAAGCGGCTGCGTGCCCCAATGCCAGGGAATTCCCATAAGCTCGCCCCCCACGGAAAGTGGATCGCGCCAGCTGAGGCCGGGTAGAATATTGGACGTGTTCGGAACCTTCGAGATATCGAATGGAACAATCTGCCCGATCGTTTTCAAACGACCTGCAGTCGATGCTTCCGAGTAAACTACGTCTGGTTTGACGGCGCCAGATTGAAGTTGCGCAAATACTTCATCAAGTGACGAAACAAAGACAGGTTTGATTTTCGCTCCGTTGGTGGCCGCCCATTCTGCAATCCAATCAGGCTCGGCATATGTCTCCCAAGTGAGCAGTGTGATCTCATCTTGATCTGCCCGAGCACTGCGTATGAGCGTCGGCGTTGCAAGCGATGCCGACAAAGCGGCTCCACTATATTTAAGGAATGTACGGCGTGTCGCGGAAAGTGAGTCCAATTTGGTCATTTCGGTACCTCTCTGACGATAGATTGACACTGCGGTGATGAGTAACCCATCCCGCCCCCTTTTCGTGCTCATCTAACTAACGGCAGTTCGATTAATTGGTGCTACAAGAAGCTGGCGGGAGTAATCTCCATGCCGCCAGCTACCGTTATCTTGATAGAACCGTTCAGAATTAGATTTGGCTAAAATGCGCGCCTAAGCTAAAATTCACACGCGGTGCGATCCGCCTCCTCCAAAGCGTGACACCTAGTATCCTCCATGAGGGAAATCCACACGTCAAATCATCCTTGACGATCACTAGTGATAAGAAGATTTTATCAGTATTCGCCGTGCATTTGAAACGTCGAAATGGAATCGCCGACTGACAAAGGACGAGACGGAAGCCTTGTGCGAGAATATAGTTGGGTCATACCATCCGGCGCGACGAAACCGACGTTTTTCGACTCGACGCAAGACTGCAAGAAGCAGACTTAGGAGACGGTATGATAAATCTTCGAACTTTGGAAACTTTTGTAGTTGTTGCCGGCACTGGCGGTTTTCATAAAGCGGCGGAGAAGCTTCATACGACTCAACCTGCTGTTTCCGCCCGCATCGCACAACTCGAAAATGAGTTGAAAGTCCGCCTATTTGAACGGGACAAACGCGGCAGCAGGCTCACCGTGAAAGGAAGGGAAGTCCTGCAATACGCAGAGCGGATTCTGGCGCTGCGTATTGAAATGGTCACCGCAGTCTCAGGATTTGACGTATTGGAAGGGACGGTACAATTAGGTGTATCCGAAACGCTCGTCCATACTATTTTACCTGAACTCCTTAGACAATTGAGTTGTGTTTATCCAGGCATCACCCTCGAAATTAGTGTCGATAGTTCGATCAATCTCACAAACGCTCTCATCGGTGGCGGCCTAGACGTGGCACTGTTGATGGGGCCAGTCGCAGCTACGGGATTTTCGAATATATCACTCTGCACCTACCAACTGAGTTGGATCGTCCATAAAGATTTTCCTTTAACGCTTCGGCCGTTAGCAATTGAGGATCTTTCTGCATTTCCTATAATTACTTTTGCACGCCAAACACACCCGTTTTGGCATATAACGGCGTTATTTGAAGCCGCCGGGTTACGTCATATGCGAATATTTTCGAACGCGTCACTCTCTTCAATAATTCAAATGACACTTGATGGAATTGGCGTGGCAGCTATTCCACCTCAAGTCGTTGTCAAACATATCAGAGATGGAAATTTGCGTGAACTTACAGTCCGTGAAGCGACGTTACCTGAAATGCACTTCACAGCCAGCTATTTAAAGAGCAACGGTGCTCCCTTGCGAGAGGCCGTCGCTATCCTCGCGCATGACGTGGCCAAAGATTTCTCGAAGAAAATCGTCGACGCGAAAAACTGCAGTTAATCCATGAGTTAAGTGCCAGCCGCCTGATATCTGCCTTGGAATATCTCGGGGAGTTTAACTGACGACTGAACCGCACCGGTTTTGCCGGAGGCTCCAACTTCTGAGAGAGTGGAGCCGATGTGAGCAAGACAACGAACAAGCTTTCACCTGAAGTCCGTGAGTGTGCGATCCGCATGGTCCTGGATCACGAAACAGAACATCCGTCACGGTAGGCAGCCGTTTTTTCTATAGCGGCGAACGAGCAGGCCTGCCGAGTGAGGTGGCCGAGAAGATGAAGGCTCTGGAGCGTGAGAACCGTGAGCTTCGCCAAGCCAACGAGATATTGCGCAAGGCGCCTGTTTATTTCGCCCAGGCGGAGCTCGACCGCCCCTTCAAACGATGATCTCGTTCATTGATGAACACCGTGGCGTGTTCGGGGTCGAGCCGATCTGCAGACTACTGCCGATTGCTCCATCGTAAGCCCACGGTGAAGGCCGTCTTGCGATGACGGCCTTCTGACTGCCAGTCCTAGTGGTAACACTAGGAGTAGTCATATGACGAAGCATCCAATTGAGGTGATCACGTCCGTAGAGCGCCGTCGGCGCTGGTCACGAGAAGACAAAGAGCGCCTGGTCGCTGCCTGCTTTGAGCCAGACGCGGTCATCTCCGAGATTGCCCGCGCGGCTGGTATCCATGTCAGCCAGTTGTTTCGTTGGCGCAAANGTAAGCCCACGGTGAAGGCCGTCTTGCGATGACGGCCTTCTGACTGCCAGTCCTAGTGGTAACACTAGGAGTAGTCATATGACGAAGCATCCAATTGAGGTGATCACGTCCGTAGAGCGCCGTCGGCGCTGGTCACGAGAAGACAAAGAGCGCCTGGTCGCTGCCTGCTTTGAGCCAGACGCGGTCATCTCCGAGATTGCCCGCGCGGCTGGTATCCATGTCAGCCAGTTGTTTCGTTGGCGCAAAGAGCTGTGCCGGCTCGACGAGCCGCAGACCGAGACGGGAACCGTGTTGGTGCCGGTGATCGTGTCCGAGGCCATTTCATCAGTCTCTCCCATTCAGCCGGAACCGCCGACCACACCCCATCCTCGTCGGAAGCGCAGCGATGTGACGATCGAGCTCGGCCGGGGCCGTCGGGTCCGCGTTGATAGCGACATCGACACGGAAGCGCTTGGCCGCATTCTCGATTGCGTGCTGGGTCGTCGATGATCCCGGTTCCTGTTGGCGTGAAGGTCTGGCTGGCGACAGGCCATACCGATATGCGCAAGGGCTTCCCCGGCCTGTCGTTGATGGTGCAGGAGGCGCTGAAGCGTGACCCGATGTGTGGACACCTGTTCGTATTTCGCGGCCGCGGCGGTGGCCTGATCAAGGTGATCTGGCATGACGGCCAGGGCGCTTGCCTGTTCACGAAGAAGCTGGAGCGTGGCCGCTTCATCTGGCCATCAGCGGCCGATGGCACGGTGGTGATCACACCTGCGCAGCTCGGTTATCTGCTGGAAGGTATCGACTGGCGGATGCCGCAAAAGACCTGGCGGCCGACGTCGGCCGGATGAGCAAAAACACTGGAATGACAGGCTCGAATATGATTCCATCCTGTCATGAGCAATACGACTGAAGAGTTTCCGGACGACCTTGCCAGTGCCCTTGCACTGCTGGCCCAGGAACGCGCTCGACGTGTTGCAGCCGAAGCAGAAGCGGCGACCGCCAAGGCCGAAGCCGCCAGTGCAAAAGCACTCGTATCGCATTCCGAGGCATTGATCGCGCGGCTGAAGCTGGAGATCGACAAGGTTCGCCGTGAACTCTACGGTAGCCGGTCAGAGCGTAAGGCGCGGCTCCTGGAGCAGATGGAACTGCAACTCGAGGAGCTCGAAGCAGACGCCGGTGAAGATGAACTGGCGGCGGAGATCGCAGCCAAAGCTTCAACCGCCAAAGCTTTCGAGCGCAGGCGTCCGTCACGCAAGCCCTTTCCCGAACACCTGCCACGCGAGCGCGTCGTGATCGCCGCTCCCGCCAATTGCGCCTGCTGTGGATCGGCCAAACTGTCGAAGCTCGGTGAGGATATCACCGAGACCCTGGAGGTCATCCCGCGTCAGTGGAAGGTCATCCAGACGGTGCGGGAGAAGTTTACCTGTCGCGAGTGCGAGAAGATCACGCAGCCACCGGCTCCCTTCCACGTAACGCCCCGCGGTTTTGCAGGACCGAACCTGCTGGCGATGATCCTGTTCGAGAAGTTCGCCCAGCACCAGCCGCTCAATCGCCAGAGCGAACGCTATGCCCGCGAAGGCGTCGATCTTAGCCTATCAACGCTGGCCGACCAGGTTGGTGCTTGTGCCGCGGCGTTGAAGCCCATTCACTCCCTCATCGAGGCGCATGTCCTTGCTGCCGAACGTCTGCACGGCGACGACACGACCGTGCCGATCCTTGCCAGAGGAAAGACCGATACGGGCCGCATCTGGACCTATGTCCGGGACGATCGGCCGTTCGGAGAGCTCTCACCGCCGGCCGCCCTTTACTATGCCTCGCGAGATCGACGGCAGGAACATCCTGAGCGCCACCTGAAGACCTTCACCGGCATTCTGCAGGCCGACGCCTATGGCGGCTACAATCCGCTGTTCAAGGGTGATCGCAATCCAAATCCTCTAAGGCAGGCGTTTTGTTGGGCACACTCGCGGCGTAAGTTCTTCGTGCTCGCCGACATTGCCGCAAATGCCAAGCGTGGAAAGAACGCCGCGCCGATCTCGCCTATGGCGCTCGAAGCTGTCAAACGGATCGACGGCCTGTTCGATATCGAGCGGGAGATCAACGGGCTTACGGCCGATCAACGCCTGGAACGTCGCCGCAAGGAAAGCCTGCCGCTCATCGACAGTCTGCAGGCCTGGCTTCAAACCGAGCGGTTAAAACTGTCGCGCAGTTCTCCGGTCGCCGAGGCGATCGATTACATGCTCAAGCGTTGGGATGGCTTCACGTCATTCTTGGAGGATGGCCGGATTTGCCTCACGAACAACGCGGCCGAGCGAGCTCTGCGAGGCTTCGCACTCGGCAGAAAATCGTGGCTCTTCGCCGGATCAGACCGCGGTGCAGATCGAGCAGCCTTTATGGCCACATTGATCATGACGGCAAAGCTCAACGGCATCGATCCGCAGGTGTGGCTGGCCGACGTTCTTGCCCGCATCGCTGACACGCCGATTACCAGGCTGGAGCAGTTGCTTCCGTGGAATTGGACGCCGCCGACCGTCAACGCTCAAGCGGCCTGACCTGCGGCCTTCACCGGAGGCTTACNTCGCACTCGGCAGAAAATCGTGGCTCTTCGCCGGATCAGACCGCGGTGCAGATCGAGCAGCCTTTATGGCCACATTGATCATGACGGCAAAGCTCAACGGCATCGATCCGCAGGTGTGGCTGGCCGACGTTCTTGCCCGCATCGCTGACACGCCGATTACCAGGCTGGAGCAGTTGCTTCCGTGGAATTGGACGCCGCCGACCGTCAACGCTCAAGCGGCCTGACCTGCGGCCTTCACCGGAGGCTTACATTGGTGTCGACGCTGCGTCGACACCTTCAATCTCTGCGCGTCATGAGGAGTCAAAGTGTGGAATCGGTCCTGATAAACTACCTTGTGAAAACGGACAAAAGGTCCGCCGGCCTGTACCTAGCAATAAACTTAAATATTGGGATTAATTCAGTTGCTCCGCGTCAGAGAGCAGTTTTGTTAGATGAGCTCGAGCCTGGCGAGGCCCAGAAGCGTCTGGATCGTCTGAAATAGCAATTGTGTACTGCGTTAGCGCGGTCAAAGAGAAATTCAGCAACCGTAGCGGCTGGTCGAAATCTTCGTGGCGCCACACTCGAGTCCCTTCACGGATCGTTTCGATAATTTCAACAGCAGCATCATAACGAGTATCAACTGAGTGGGAGTACGAGATATTTTCTTTATCAGGCGCCTCAGTACGACTTTCACCATCTGTCTGCATCAATAGCCTCGCGGCTTTGAGGGCGGCCTTCGGATTTAATAGCAGCAGATCATTAGGCAATTGATCGATCGTTCCCCAGAGGCAATGTGCCAATTCATTCCGGCCAACCGCCGCCGAATTGATGAGTTTAAACAACTTTTTCAGGAGTGCCTTCGTCTCAGGATGAGAGATCTTATTTTCGACGGCAACTTCTATTCCTGAAAGTTTTTGATTTCTGGACTTTAACTGGTCCAGCAAAAACATAGCGGTTAAGTCCCCTAGAAGCACGCTAGCCATCGTTTCGAGAAGGTGCTCAACATTAGCCCAACGTGCGAAAATGCGTGAGGCCTCGACGGCAAGCAAAGGACGCTGCGCTGCCGCGTCGCTTAGATTAATCTGAAATTCTTGGATCGTTTCTGGTATTGCTGTCGGCATGGAGTAGACCAACCCTTAGCGTTTCAACGCGCTGAGTCGGTCGATCACAGCAGCTAAGCCAATTGCCAGAACTCCCATTCCAAATGCAACGGCGCCGAGGATTTCATGAATAGCGGACTTGGCGGCCATCGCTATCAAAACACCGCCAACAATCTGCAGTAACCCAAGTGCATATAGAAGTTTAGCCATCAACAAGAATCCCCCATAAGTTGCTGACATGATGCTTTACGACCGTGGACGGGTCAAGCGACTTCAACTGCGCTGCGCCTTAAGTGCGGCCTGCTCCCGTTCCCACTTCTCGAACTCATCCTCGGCGTTATCGCCGGTATCCAATCCGCTGATTTCGTCGAGCCTCGCGTCGATCGCTCGCCTATCCCATTTTCTTGTCCCTGGGATGGTAGGCGGCATCTTGTGTGTGGCAACCCACATTGAAAACGTGGATTCCGCAATGCCGAGATAGGCGGCCGCTTCTTTGCGACCAATGAGGCGTGGAGGTTCAGACATAGGGCAACACCAAACATTGCGCGAGCTGCGCGTTGAACAACTTCCCGTTCGGTGGTGGCAGGCGGGTGACCTGCGGGTGGTGGCCGCAGAGAGAAGTTATTCTTCCTTCGTCGCGGCGGTCAAGGCCTTGCGACGGCGCGGGGCGCTGCTGAGATGTCTCCCAAATTTTTGGCAGACCTATCGCCCTAGCCTATCCCTTATTGCCATCAGCAACTCTGTCTGCTTGTCGGCGGCGCGGCGCATGTCCTGCACTTCCGTCACAACGCTGCCGAATGCGGCAAGGACAACGCCGCTTACTATTCCAGGCAGAAGCCATGGCAAAAGGCTGACTACGTAGTTCATGCTGCCGGTTGCCGCGGTGATGACCATCCAAGCCGCAGTAAGGCAGACTGAGGCCAGTCCGATAAACCTTAGAAAAGCACCCATGAAGTCCCCCATTTCAACCGGCACGATTTTGTGGTGGTTGAGGGTGGCCGGTCAAGGCTTAATGGTCACGCCGTGGCCCTCTGCGGTTTCGCCGGCCTTTATGAACATCACACCAGCTTCCTCCAGAGATGATTGGATATCGCGCAAAGTCCGCTCATAGGGCGTGGACTTCTCGCTCTCAAAATTTGCCAAGGTAGCCCGCCCGACTTTTGAAGCTTTGGCGAGATCATCTTGCGACCAGTTAATCAGTGCGCGCGCCGCCCGGCATTGCGCTGCTGTAATAGACATTTTTCATAACTCTATCATTTTTGTATTGACTTAGCGCCAACTCGATGTATTTTGTATCGTGTTATAGCGAAACAATCGCTTCGCAGCAACCGAGGAGAATACCGAAATGACGCATGCCGCAAGAAGACAAGAACCGGCGCGGAGCAATGCCAGAGAGCAGTTGCCGCGCGCGCTGGTCGGCAGAAGAAGACCGACCTTCCATGACGTTTTCGAGCAGCAGAACCCCCCGAAATTTTCGGTGGGTGACATGCTCAAGTTTCAGAAATCCGACGGCTACGTTTGGTACCTGACAATACTAGGCTTTCGCCCTGGTGGCGTGGTCGATGCGATGTACTATGACGGCCTCCCACATCCATTTCTTTGCACGCTGAGCGAATTGAGCAATCTTCGCATTGTCGAAATCACCACCATATCAAAGGAAGACGTCGCGGATTACCGCGCCGCGCTTGGAATGGACTCAAAGCTAGTGAACTGACCTTTCCCAGCTGGCCTTATGACATGCAAGGCCAGCCACCTTGCCGCAGAGCGCCTTCGGGCAGCGCGGCCTCTTCTCCCGGCAGAAATAGCGACGGCGTAGTCACCACCTAAGGCCTCACCAGCAACGACCCGTCGCGGCCCTGCTCCCTCTTGGTTGAGCGGGGCCAAACTTTTTCATCAAGCGACATTGGACTTTTTGAAGGCTGGTTCTGAAAGTTACGTCACGAACAATAGAGGAGGACGCATGCGCGCAGCAAACGATAACAGCCCGCTATATCTTTCTGAAGCGTCGATCGCCGCGCGCATCCTCGGCCCGAAGGCGAAAACGCAATGGGATGCCCTTGCATTGGTTTGGGAGCGCGAAGGCTTGCCGAGGATTGATCCCCTCACCGGCTGTCGCTATTGGCCGGCTGTACGCGCGTTTCTCGATCGCCGGCACGGATTGACCCAAAGCACCCTGCCCTCATCCATCGATGGCGTGGAGAATTGGTCATGACCGACGCACCTGGTCTAAAGCGGAAGCGCAATAAAGACGGATCGTACCGGGAGTATTGGGAAGCACGCGCCGACATAGCAAAGCGTGGATATCGACCGTCTTCAGTTCGGCTTCACTACCCGGAGACACCCGAAGGTCGCCAGCAACTGGCAGCGCGATGCCGCATTCTCCAGGCTGAAATGCTCGCGTGGTCGGCTACGGGCGAACACAAGGCACCGGGTTACGACGGCACGATTAAGAGCCTCTCGCGCGCCTATCAGACAAACGAAGACTCACCGTTCCATTCGATGAAATGGAACAGCCGTGAGAACGTGCTCAAGTCCCTCAAGATTATCGAGGCGACCGTTGGCGCAAGGCACGTCAACAAGCTGCTGGGCCCGGATTTTAAGCGGTGGCACGCGGCATGGGGGCAGCCCAAGGACGGCCAGCGAAAGCCCAGGCTATGGCGAGCCAAACACGCCATGGATACCGTCCGCCAATTGATAGGCTATGGGGTCACTCTGGGGCACGAAGACTGCTTTCGGGCCGACACTATCCTCAGCAAAATCCGGTTCAAGGCGCCGCCGGCTCGCACATCGGTAATGACCATCGAACACGTCAATGCTCTGCGAACAGCCGCACATTCCGAAGGCTTCCCCTCAGTTGCCCTCGCCACCGTGCTGCAGTTCGAACTCGCGCTCCGTCAAAAAGACGTAGTCGGCGAGTGGGAGCCGCGGGACGTGACAGACGATGGCGGCATCACCTACCGTGACAAGCGCTGGGTCAATGGCTTGGTGTGGTCCGACATCGACGATGACCTAATACTGCGCAAGGTCCACACAAAGACCGGCTTTGCCGTCGAGCATGATCTGAAACTGCACCCCGCCGTTCTTGAGGAGATTGACAGGGTTCCCGCCGAAAAAAGGATCGGTCCAATCATCATTTCTGAGGCAACCGGCGCTCCTTACAAGAACCGCAAATTCACCGAGAGGTGGCGCAAGGTCGCCGATAAGGCGGGCCTACCGAAGAGTGTCTGGAACATGGATGCACGCGCTGGCGCCATTACCGAAGCGTATGATCTGGGCGCATCCGAGACCGACGTAATGAAATCTGCGGGACATAAGAACCGCCAGACAAGTGCCCGCTACAATCGCGGAACCATCAGCCAGACCAGCCGCGTTGCCGAGATGCGCCTGGCAAAACGTAACGAGAACAACGAATAAGGGACGTGCCGGGGACGTTTGGGGGACGTCTCCGGCAAACGGTTGATTTTGCTTACTGACTTGAACAAGGGGAACACCTCCGCATCCTCTTCCTCGACAAACGCAATGTGCTCATCGCCGACGAGGTGCAGGGTCAGGGAACCGTCGATCACACGCCGGTCTATCCGCGCGAAATCGTGCGCCGGGCGCTTGAATTATCTTCTACAGCATTGATTTTAATCCACAATCACCCAAGTGGGGACCCCACCCCTTCGCGTGCGGATATCGAGATGACCAAAACCATCATCGATACGGCAAAGCCGCTCGGCATCACCGTCCACGATCATATCATCATCGGCAAGGACGGCCACGCCAGCTTCAAGGGCCTTCGGTTGATCTGAGAAAGACGCGAATGTTTAAGAAGAGCTGCAACCCATAAGAGCGGCATCAACAAAAAATTAACACCTATAAATTAGCATTTCCGAAAATAATAAATCAAGGCATCGAACCTTGGTGCCTGAAGGAACGGGGGTGCTTTATGTTTAATGGAGTGCGTTTCTTTCGCGATCGATCCGGCTCGTCTGCTGTCGAGTTCGCCATCGTCGCACCGATCTTCTTTCTCGTCCTTTTGACCATGATCGCATACGGCATCTATCTGATGGCAGCCTATTCGGTGCAACAGATCGCCGCTGACGCGGCGAGAACGGCCGTTGCCGGGCTGAACACGACAGAACGTCAGCAGCTTGCCCGGGATTTCGTCACCAAAAGCGACCTCAGCTACGCTTTCATGGACAAGACGCGTTTCACCGTCAATGTCGCCACCGATCCCGCCAATGCCAACCAGTTCACGGTGAAGGTCGAATACGACGCCCGCAACCTGCCGATCTGGAGTCTCTACAGCTACACCCTGCCCGAGCCGGTCATCCGGCGTTTTTCCACCATCCGGATCGGAGGAGCATGACATGCGGACCATTCCTTCCCTGCTTCCCCGTTTCCTCAAGGATAAAACGGGCAACATCGCCATTTCGGCCGGGCTCACCGCGCCGCTCTTCATCGGCATATTGGCGCTGGGCGTCGATTACGGTTACCTGACATTGCAGAAACGGCAATTGCAGCAGACCGCGGATCTCGCGGCCATCTCGGCGGCAGCCAATGCCACGGATGCCGAAAAGGCGGTCCAGCAATATTTCGCCCTCAATGGCATGGATCTCGGCGTCAAGACCGACAAGGGGCTTTTGACCGCCAAAGGGCTGGAACCCTTCGACCCCTTAAATGAATTCGCAAGCAGCAAGGGTTACGCCGAAGTCATCAAGGGCCACTACGAGCCGGATGCGACCGTGCCGGTCGGCCAGCGTTTCGTCGACAATGCCCTGCCCACCAATGCGATCAAGGTGAACATCGTCGAACAGGGGCAGATATTCTTCGCCTCCGCCTTCACCAAGCCGCCCAAGGTCTCGGCAGTGGGAACGGCCTCGTCCCAGAAGATCGCCGCATTTTCGGTGGGATCGCGACTGGCGAGCCTCGATGAGGGAATTCTCAACAGCCTGCTCGGCGGCCTGCTCGGCACCACCGTGTCGTTGAAGCTCATGGATTACCAGGCGCTTCTCGCAGCCGATGTCAATGCGCTGAAGATCGTCGAGGCGCTGGCCATCGATCTCAACCTCACCGCTGGCACCTACAAGGACGTGTTGCAGACGGAAATCAGCTACGGCAAATTCCTCGACGTGCTGACAAAAACCACAGGCCTGCAGCCAGCGGTCGCCAACATCCTGAAGACACTGCAAAAAGCCGTCAACAAGAGCAACGTCAACCTCAAGCTTGAGGAAATCCTCAATCTCGGCCCCTTCTCCGACAAGCTGATCGGCACGGGTGAGAACCTCAAGGTGACAGCCGGGGTCTTCGATCTCATCAATGCCGCCGCCGTGGCGGGCAATGGCGGCAACCAGCTGGCACTTAATCTCAACGCCAATATTCTCGGTCTCGCCTCGGTCAAGGCAACACTCGCCATCGGTGAACCGCCCATCGAAACACCGTCGCTCGCCGTCGGCGGCCAGGGTACCATCGTGCGCACCGCGCAGACCCGGCTGGCTGTCAATGTCGTTGTCGACGGGCTGCAGGCCATTGCCGGTCTCAAGGTCAATCTTCCGCTCTATGTGGAAGTCGCCCATGCCGAAGCGCGGCTTGCCGATATCAGATGCACGGGCGGCGGACAGGGCACGGTGGATGTGGAAGTCGTTCCCGGCGTCGTGGAAATCGCGCTCGGCAATGTCGACACCTCGGCCTTTGCCAATTTCGGCAAGGACCCGCGTGTCACCAAGACCGCGATCGTGGATTCGGCGCTGCTTGCCATCAACGGCAGCGCCCTCATCAACGCCACCAACATGACGAAGACCAAACTGACCTTCACGCAGTCGGATATTACGCAAGCCAAGATCAAGAGTGTCTCGACCAAAGACACCGTCACCACTCTTGTCAGCTCGCTGCTGAAGAACCTCAATCTGGATATCCGGCTTCTCTTCCTCAACCTCGATCTGGGAGGTCTGGCGGGCATTCAGACAGCGCTCGCCAACACGCTCTCACTGGTCACCGCTCCCGTAGATCAACTGCTCTACAACGTGCTTCTGGTTCTCGGCGTCAAGATCGGCGAAGCCGATGTGCGGGTGACCGATGTTCGCTGCCAGCAGCCCGCGCTGGTGCAATAATAAGCACTACGCACGAAAAAGCCGCCGGATGGTCTCCCGGCGGCTTTTTTGTTTGCAGCGCTTAACCAGATTAGGCGTTGGCGATTGCCAGACGCTTTTCGTCCCGGCCGCTCTTCATGCGCTCGGACAGCAGGAACGCCAGCTCCAGCGCCTGATCGGCATTGAGGCGCGGATCGCAATGGGTGTGGTAACGGTCGGACAGCGAATCCGCCGTCACGGCGCGCGCGCCACCGGTGCATTCCGTCACGTCCTTGCCGGTCATCTCGATGTGGATGCCGCCCGGATGCGTGCCTTCGGCGCGATGGATCTGGAAGAAGCTTTCGACTTCCGACAGGATGCGCTCGAACGGACGTGTCTTGTAGTGGTTGAGCGTGATGGTGTTGCCATGCATCGGATCGCAGGACCAGACGACCTTGCGGCCTTCCTTCTCCACCGCACGGATGAGCTTCGGCAGGCTGTCCGCCACCTTGTCATGGCCGAAACGGCAGATCAGCGTCAGGCGGCCGGCCTCGTTTGCCGGGTTCAGCGCGTCGATCAGCTCGATCAGATTGTCGGGCGTCAGCGACGGACCGCATTTCAGGCCGATCGGGTTCTTGATGCCGCGGAAATATTCCACATGCGCATGGTCGAGCTGACGCGTGCGGTCACCGATCCAGATCATGTGGCCCGACGTCGCGTACCAGTCGCCCGAGGTGGAATCGACGCGGGTCAGCGCCTCTTCGTAACCGAGCAACAGAGCCTCGTGGCTGGTGAAGAAATCGGTCTCGCGCAGGCTCGGATTGTTCTCGGCGCTGATGCCGATCGCCTGCATGAAGTTCATGGTTTCGGAAATGCGGTCGGCCAGCTTGCGGTAGCGGTCCGCCTGCGGGCTGTCCTTGATGAAACCGAGCATCCACTGGTGAACGTTCTCAAGGTTGGCATAACCACCCATGGCGAAAGCGCGCAGCAGGTTGAGCGTCGCCGCCGACTGACGGTAAGCGTCGAGCTGACGCTCCGGGTTGGGAATGCGCGAGGCCTCGTTGAAGTCGATACCGTTGATGATGTCACCGCGGTAGGACGGCAATGTCACGCCATCGAGCACTTCGACGTTGGAAGAGCGCGGCTTGGCGAACTGGCCGGCAATACGGCCCACCTTCACGACAGGCAGTTGCGCGCCGTAGGTGAGCACGACGGCCATCTGCAGGAAAGCGCGGAAGAAGTCGCGGATATTGTCGGCGCCATGCTCGAGGAAGCTTTCGGCGCAATCGCCACCCTGCAGCAGGAAGGCGTTGCCTTCAGCCACATTGGCGAGCTGTTTTTTCAGGCGACGGGCTTCACCGGCAAAAACCAGCGGCGGATAGGTCGCAAGCGTGGCTTCGGTCGCCGCAAGTGCGGCCGCATCCGGATATTCGGGAACCTGCTGGATCGGTTTCTGCCGCCAGCTGCCGGGGGTCCAATTCTGTGCCATGTTCTTAACCCTTCTTTCGCCCGCGCAATAGCGACGCGGCCGCCTCCAAAATTTGAGCGGCTTATAGCTCCAAGCATCGCCTTTGCATAGCCGATCTCCCGGCCAACAGGCTCGTTCTGCCCCTTTTGGGCGCTTCAGATGCACAAAAGTCAATTCAAACGATTTAACAAACCCGTCGCCCTTCAAAAACCTCTGTTTTCGAAGGGCGACGGGCGAATTCGGACGATGATCATATCACCTCTGTCGCAGGTGTTACACGCGCTCGCCATTCACCAAGCGGTAGCTCGGCGAATACATCGTCACCAGCTCCTCGGCGGCTGTCGGATGAACAGCCATGGTGCGGTCGAAATCATCCTTGGTGCAGCCGGCTTTCAGCGTGATGCCGAGAAGCTGCGCCATCTCGCCCGCCTCGTGGCCAAGAATATGCACGCCGACAACCTTGCGGTCGCTAGCATTGACGATCAGCTTCATGATCGTCTTTTCCTGACGGCCGGAAAGCGTCGCCTTCATCGGCCGGAACTGGGCGCGATAGACTTCCAGTTCCGGGTATTTCTTGCCGGCTTCCTCTTCCGAAAGACCGACTGTGCCGATTTCCGGCTGCGAGAACACCGCCGTCGCAATCAGCTCGTGATCCGGCTTGGTCGGGTTGTTCTTGTATTCGGTCTCGATGAAGCACATCGCCTCGTGGATCGCCACCGGCGTCAACTGTACCCGGTCGGTGACGTCACCCAGCGCGAAGATGCTGGGCACGTTCGTCCGCGAATAGTCGTCGACGATGATCGCGCCCCGCGCATCCACCTTCACACCGGCCTTTTCGAGACCCAGACCCTTGGTGTTCGGGTCACGGCCAAGCGCCAGCATCACCAGGCCGACATGCAGCGAGCTGCCCTGCTTGGTGCGTGCCACGAAGCCGCCGGCGCCATCCTTGCTGACGTCCTCGATGATATCTTCGAGAATGATGCGGATGCCCTTGGCCTCCATCGCCTCATGCAGGCCCTTGCGCATATCGTGATCGAACCGCGAGAGGATTTCCTTGCCGCGATAGATCAGCGTCGTTTCCACGCCGAGCCCATGGAAGATATTGGCGAATTCGACAGCGATGTAACCGCCGCCGGCAATCAGGATCGATTTCGGCAGCTCTTCCAGATCAAAGGCCTCGTTGGAGGAGATCGTCAGCTCATGACCGGGCAGCGCCTTGTGCTCGTTCGGCGTGCCGCCGACGGCGATCACGATGCGCTCGGCCGTGAAGGTCTCGCCGGTCTTCGTCAGCTTCACGGTATGGGCATCGACCAGTTCCGCGCGGCTGTCGAAAATATCGGCCTTGGCGTTCTCCAGCCCCTTGCGATAGAGGCCTTCGAGCCGGGTGATTTCCTTGTCCTTCGCCGCGATCAGCTTTTTCCAGTCGAAACGGCGCTCGCCGACGCTCCAGCCGAAACCTTCCGCATCCTCGAAATGCTCAGGGAATTGCGAGGCATAAACGAACAGCTTCTTCGGCACGCAGCCGCGAATGACGCAGGTGCCGCCATAGCGGTATTCTTCAGCTATTCCCACGCGCTTGCCGAGCGAAGCCGCCACGCGGCCGCTGCGCACGCCGCCGGAACCGCCACCGATGACGAAGAGATCGTAGTCATAAGCTGTCATAGTCAAAACCCCTGCTCAAAACCGCCATGACCTCGTTATGGGCCAGCGGCCTGTTCACGCCACATATAGGTGCTGCGACGCACAAATGAAAAGCCCGGTCTTGCGACCGGGCTTTGAATATTTCTGAACCTTAAAAGGTTGCCTTACGGCTTGGCTGCAGGCGCGCCGCCGGTAGCGTTATGATCAGCCGGGAGCGGCTTCAGATCGGCGCCGGCTACCTTCTGCAGTTCCGTCATGCTGGCGGCGTTGAGATCGCGGTTGATGCCGGCGGCCCAGATGTCGGCAGCCTTCATCAGTTCGCGCGTCGCGATCGGGCCGTCCTTCAGGAGCTTCTTGCCGGCTTCGCTGCCGTAGAAGGTGGAAATGGCATTCAGCTCGTCAACGCTGAAGGCGCGCGCATAGGTGAGTGCCGCTTCACGTTCCAGATCGGCACGGCGCGGTGCAAGTTCGAGCGCCTTGGCATCAACCGTCGTGGTGATGGCATCCTGCACGTTTGGCGAGGCCTGAATGAGCTCGGACTTCAGACGCTCTGCCAGACCGGGCAGAATGTCGTCAAAACGGTCGGTAACGCCAAGAGAGGTGATTGCCTTGCGTGCGGCAGCAATATGCGCTTCGGAAATTTCCTGGGCGCGTGCGGCAGTACCGAACACGATGCCGGAAATGAGGATCGAAGCAGCGGCAGCTTTGCCCAGTCCCGCTAATTTGATCATGAAAATCTCGCTCCTGTTATACTGCCTGCATCACGCGGGCGCCTTCAGGGCCCGCGATGATGGCAAGCGATGCCAAATTTATGAAAAGTCCGTGCTCGACAACACCGGGGATAGTGTTCAGCTCGCGTGCCAGTGCTTCTGCATCAGGAATACGGCCAAAAGATGCGTCGAGGATCAGGTGTCCACCATCCGTCATGAAGGCGCCGTCGCCGGAAGAACGCATCGTCAGTTCACCCGAAAGACCAGAGCGCGCCGCCAGTTTTTCGATGGCGATGCGTGTCGCCACCTGGCCGAAGGGATTGATTTCGATGGGAAGCGGAAAGGCACCCAGCGTCTCCACGACCTTGCTCTGGTCGGCGATGACGATCATGCGGCCGGATGCCGCCGCCACGATCTTTTCGCGCAGAAGCGCGCCGCCGCCACCCTTGACGAGCCGCAGCGCATGATCCACCTCGTCGGCGCCGTCGATCGTCAAATCGAGTTCCGGCAATTCATCGAGGGATTTCAGCGGCACGCCAAGCTCGACACACAGACGCGCGGTACGCTCGGATGTCGGAACGCCCTCGACCTTCAGGCCGGCTGCAACCTTCTCGGCCAGAAGACGGACGAATTCCTCGGCCGTCGAACCGGTGCCGATACCCAGCCGCATCCCGTCCTGTACATGGGACAATGCGGCCTCGGCGGCCTTGATCTTCATCTGGCGGGCATCCATGTGCCTGAAACTCCGGTAGCTTTGTCGTCGCCGTGCTGTTTACACGGGTCGAAAGCCAAACGAAAGCCTTTTTCAAGGCAACGAACAGAACGTTGTGGTGCGGTTGCAAAGACAGGTGGCTTTGCCTAGGCTTGGCGCGAATGAAAGCACCGATAGTTCAGCACCCGCATTCCGTAAGAGGCCCGTTTCCGTGACATCCCGCCCGCTCTCCCCGCTCGCCATTTTCGATCTCGACGGCACGCTGGTCGACACCGCCGCCGATCTCGTCTCGAGCCTAAACCACACCATCGCCGCAGCCGGACTTGCCCCGGTTACCTATGACGACCTGACGCATCTGGTCGGCCAGGGCGCGCGGGTGATGATCAAGCGCGCCTTCGCATTGCGCGAGACCGAACTGCCGGAAGCCGATATCGATCCGCTTTACGAGCGTTTCATCACCCATTACCGGGCCGAAATGCCGGGCGAAAGCCGTCCCTATCCGGGCATCGTCGCGACCCTGGACGCGCTAAAGGCCGCCGGCATCACGCTCGCCGTCTGCACCAACAAGACCGAAATCCTCGCCGTGCCGCTGCTCGAAAAACTCGGCCTCACGCCCTATTTCGCGGCCATCACCTGCGGCGATACCTTTGAGTACCGCAAGCCCGATGCGCGCCATATTCTCGGCACCATCGAAAAGGCCGGCGGTGATCCGCAACGCACTGTCATGGTCGGCGACAGCATCAATGACATCCTCGCCGCAAAGAACGCTGGCGTGCCATCGATCGGCGTCACCTTCGGTTATACGGATGTGCCGATGGTGAAACTCGAGCCGGACGTCGTGATTGATGATTTCGCTGAGTTGACGCCCGCGCTGTTCGAGGAACTGATTGCCAAGGGTGCAGCCGCGGCCTGAGAGGCTGGGCGACATAAAAGCAGGAACGGCGCTGAATGAGGATGACGCTTCCTCACACTCGACGTCATCCTCGGCCTTGTGCCGAGGATCTAATCACGTCCAATAAAATTTAGACGTTGCAGATGCTCGGGACAAGCCCGAGCATGACGGAAGAGAGAATTCAGCGCCGTCTCCGGCGCTTTTTCTCTTGATGGTATACTGATCAGATCGACGCGGCCCTCGCCTTCGTCGTCACGGCAAATGCCTTCTGCACATAGCTGTCACGGTCATAGACGTCGTCGAAGAACTGCACCTTGCCGTCCTTGTCCGGCCAGGCGGTGAAATAGGCGACATAGACCGGAACCTTCTCCGGCACCTGCACGGCACGGTTCTTACCGGAGGCGATCTGCTCGCCGACCTTGTCGACGCTGGTGCCGAGAACGGCAGCCGCCATGCGGCGCGGATCGACCAGGCGGATACAGCCATGGCTCAGTGCCCGCATGTCACGGTTGAAGAAGCTCTTGGCCGGCGTGTCATGCATGTAGATGGCATGTGCGTTCGGGAACAGGATCTTCAGGTCACCCAGCGCATTGTCGCTGCTCGGCGGCTGACGCACGGAAACGGCGTTGGTCGAGCCATACCAGTTGACGCTGGTGGATGAGACCGCACGGCCGCCCACCTGCACTTCGTAACCCAGCCGGTCGAGATAGGACGGATCGCGGCGCAGCTTCGGCAGCATCTCGTTGACGATGATCGACTGCGGCACGCCCCAATAGGGATTGAACTCGACGGTCTGGATTTCGTCCTGGAAGAAATAGGTCTGGTTCGCCTTGGAACCGACAACCACCTTCATGCCGAACTGCTCCACGCCCTCATTATGGTAATAGGCCATGAAGGCGGGCTGGTTGATGAAGACGTAACGCTGGCCGAGATCGGCCGGCAGCCAGCGGACCTGCTCCATGGCCACCTGCACCTTGGCAATCTTGGCATCGTTGCTTTCGCCCACCATGGCGCGCACCGTCGCACGGCCGATGACGCCATCCGGCTTCAGGCCGTTTTCGCTCTGGAACGCCTTCACGAGATCAACGAGATCAGGCGTATAATCCGGCGTCTGCTGGTAACCGGAAATGATCGCCGCATGTTCCGCCTTGAAGGCCGGCGAAGCGCGATGCTCGATCGCCTTGACGACATTGGCCATGTCGGCGCTGCTATTACCGGGCTTCAGCACCAGATCGGCGGGAACGCGAACGGTGTGAGCCGCATCGCCCTCGCCGCGCAGGCGCGCAAGTTCGGCCTTCAACGCCAGATATTCGGCGCTCGAAGGTTCACGGCTGCGCAGATAGGCACCGACATCGGGGCTCATGCCCGCGAGTTTCAGCACCGGCGCAAGATTGACCGTCTTGCGCTTGAAATCATGGTAGCCCGACAGCCGGTTCGGATCGACACGGCCACGGGTCGTATCCTGCACATAGGCCAGAACCTTCGCCGACAGCGCCAGTTCGAACTGCAGCTGCGCCCGCTGATAGGCGTCGGAGGTCGATGCGGAAGCCGTTTCGACCGGGGTACCGGTCGCAGTCGTACCGGCAGCGTTGCTGCTGATGCTGGCGGTCACATCCTTTGCCGGTGCGGAAACGCTGTAATCGGCCGGATCAAGGCCGCTCTCACCAACCGTCTCGAGGAAGGCGATGACGGCATTGGCGCGCTCGGTCAGCTCGCCGCCGGAAACCCACAGCGTCTTGCCGCCGGCACCATAATAGGCTTCCAGCGCCTTGGCGATTTCAGGCGTGGCGCTGAACTTGAGGTTGGCAAGGCCTTCGCCAAAATTGGCAGTGTTTACCGCACGGGCGGCATCCGCCTTGTAATCGTAATAACGCGGGCCGGAAACGCGCGGCAGAGGCTCGGGATCGGAGGCATCCGCACTTTGTCCGGCGCTTGATCCGGAGCCGGATGGCGAGGTGACGATGCCGGCCGGCGGCAATTCACCACGATCACGCGCGATCTTACCCGGGCCGCCGCGCAGGAGGTCCATCAGGGTCACCGCGCCGGCGCTGCCGGGAAGAGCGATGGAAACGGAAAGACCGAGAGCCAGCACCAGCGCTGCCGATGTTTTTCCAGATGTGACTTGCAATTTGATCCTCGTAGCACCCAGCACCGCCCGAAAACGGCGGGCATCAGTTTCATGCCTGTCTAGCCGATAGACGGCCCGTTGAAAAGAAAACGCCCAAGGCCCACAACCGTGCCGAAATGAACCTCATGATACAGCCAAAGCCATAAAAACGTAATTTCCAGAATTGGCGAGAATGGTTAAATTTCCATTTATTTCATTCACTTTGCCGTGGCCAGGCACAGCCTTTTCGTATCACGGAAAGCCCGGTTTTCAGGGCATTTCAAGCCGTAGTAAAAATGACACGCCGCGCCGTTTTTCATGGCATCACCCTGACGATGCCGAAATCGCTTCAAGGTGACCGGAAATATCTGCCTCCGCCGCGTTGCAGCGCTTTCATTGCCGGCGCGATGATTCTATATATCGGCCGCGCAAGGCGGGCGAAGTGCCGTTTTGGCGGAGGAAAACGAGTAAAAAGGCAAGATTGATGACAGCCACACGGACGGAAACCGATACATTTGGACCCATTGAAGTTCAGGCCGATCGCTACTGGGGCGCGCAGGCGCAGCGCTCGCTCGGCAACTTCAAGATCGGCTGGGAAAAACAGCCCGCCTCTGTCGTTCGTGCGCTCGGCATCGTCAAGCAGGCCGCCGCCCGCGCCAACATGGCGCTGGCCGGTCTCGACCCCAAGGTCGGCGACGCCATCATTGCCGCCGCACAGGAAGTCATCGACGGCAAGCTGACCGAGCATTTCCCGCTCGTCGTCTGGCAGACCGGCTCCGGCACCCAGTCCAACATGAATGCCAATGAGGTGATTTCCAACCGCGCCATCGAAATGCTCGGCGGCGAAATGGGCACCAAGAAGCCCGTTCACCCCAATGACCACGTCAATATGAGCCAGTCCTCGAACGACACCTACCCAACGGCGATGCACATCGCCTGCGTGGAAGAGATCGTTCACCACCTGCTGCCCGCCCTCAAGCACCTGCACAAGGCGCTGGAAGCCAAGGTCAAGCAGTTCGAGAAGATCATCAAGATCGGCCGCACCCACACCCAGGATGCAACACCGCTGACGCTCGGCCAGGAATTCTCCGGTTACGCCGCGCAGGTCGCCTCGGCCATCGCCAATATCGAACTCACCCTGCCCGCTCTTTCCAAGCTCGCCCAAGGCGGCACGGCTGTCGGCACGGGCCTCAACGCTCCCATCGGTTTTGCCGAAAAGGTCGCCGACGAGATTTCCAAGATCACCGGCCTTTCCTTCGTCACCGCCCCGAACAAGTTCGAAGCGCTTGCCTCGCATGATTCCATGGTCTTCTCGCATGGCGCGATCAATGCGGCTGCTGCAGCACTCTTCAAGATCGCCAACGACATCCGCTTCCTCGGTTCAGGCCCGCGCGCCGGTCTCGGCGAATTGTCGCTGCCGGAAAACGAACCCGGCTCGTCGATCATGCCGGGCAAGGTCAACCCCACCCAGTCGGAAGCACTGACCCAGGTCTGCGCCCACATCTTCGGCAACAACGCAGCGCTCTCGTTTGCCGGCTCGCAGGGCCACTTCGAGCTCAACGTCTATAACCCGATGATGGCCTACAACTTCCTGCAGTCGGTCCAGCTTTTGGGCGATGCGGCCGTCTCCTTCACCGATAATTGCGTCGTCGGCATCGAGGCCCGCGAAGACAACATCAAAAAGGGCGTCGAAAACTCGCTGATGCTGGTGACGGCGCTGAACGGCAAGCTTGGCTACGACATCTGCGCCAAGATCGCCAAGACCGCACACAAGAACGGCACGACCCTGCGCGAAGAAACCGTTGGTGGCGGATACCTCACCAACGAGGAATTCGACCAGTTTGTACGCCCGGAAAACATGATCGGGCCGAAGTAAGCCGGTTTCGATTTTGAGGAAATGGAAAACGGGCCTTCGGGCCCGTTTTTTTGTTTAAACATATATGGCCGCAGACGTTATCGGGTGGGCGACAGACCTCTCCTCAAACGCGGCGTCATGCTCGGTCTTGTAACACTGCTGTCCGGTTAAATTTCGTGGCAGAATGCTGACCCCTTGAAGTCGGTGATAAAGGGTGAACATTCACTCGACGTCATCCTCGGCCTTGTGCCGAGGATCTAACCACCTCGAATAAAATCAATATGTTGGCAGATCCTCGGGACAGGCCCGAGGATGACGTCGGTGCAATTGGTATGACTTTCCTTCCCATCGGACGACGCCGCTCTTCTTTGGTGTCCGGTTAAGGCGAAAATCCGGAAAGCCTATTCGAATGAGAGTCTTGTGCCTTGTCCAGAAACTTAAACCGGACAGTAATGGTCTTGTACCGAGCATGACGACGGAGAGCGCATCAATAAAAAAGGGCCGCAAAAGCGGCCCTCTTCATCTCACTCAAACCATCAAACCAGCCGGCTCTGCTCCACCGCCGCTTCGACGAAGCTGGCGAAAAGCGGATGCGGATCGAGCGGGCGGCTCTTCAGTTCAGGGTGGTACTGAACGCCGATGAACCACGGATGATCAGGATATTCCACCGTTTCCGGCAGCACACCATCCGGAGACATGCCGGAGAAGACGAGGCCGCATTCTTCCAGCCGGTCCTTGTAGTCCACATTCACCTCGTAGCGGTGACGGTGACGCTCGGAAATATCCGTGGTGCCGTAGATATCGGCGATCTTGGTGTCTTTCTTCAGCGCCGCCTTGTAGGCGCCGAGACGCATCGTACCGCCGAGATCACCCTTGGAGGAACGCTTCTCCAGCTCGTTGCCCTTCACCCATTCGGTCATCAGGCCAACAACAGGCTCGGACGTCGGACCAAATTCGGTCGAAGAGGCATTTTCGATGCCGGCGAGATGACGGGCCGCTTCCACGACCGCCATCTGCATGCCGAAGCAGATGCCGAAATAGGGCACATTGCGCTCACGAGCGAACTGCGCCGCCATGATCTTGCCTTCCGAACCGCGCTCGCCGAAGCCGCCGGGCACCAGAATGCCGTTGACCTTTTCGAGATAGGGCGTCGGATCTTCCTTTTCGAAGACCTCCGACTCGATCCATTCCAGCTTGACCTTGACGCGGTTCGCAAAACCGCCGTGATGCAGCGCCTCGATCAGCGACTTATAGGCATCCTTGAGGCCGGTATATTTGCCGACGATCGCAATCGTGACCTCGCCTTCCGGCGTGCGGATACGGTTGCAAACCTCTTCCCACTGTTCCAGACGCGGCTTTGGCGCCGGCTCGATGCCGAACGCGGCCAGCACTTCCGAATCGAGGCCTTCCTTGTGGTAGGCAATCGGAACGTCATAGATATTCGCCACATCCAGCGCCTGAATGACAGCGGAAGGACGCACGTTGCAGAACAGCGAAAGCTTGCGGCGTTCGGCTTCCGGGATTTCCCGATCAGCACGCACCAGCAGGATGTCGGGATGAATGCCAAGCGCCTGCAGTTCCTTGACGGAATGCTGGGTCGGCTTGGTCTTCAATTCGCCAGCTGCCGGAATATAGGGCATCAGCGTCAGGTGAAGATAGATCGCCGTGCCGCGCGGCAGGTCGTTACCGAGCTGACGGATCGCTTCCATGAACGGCATCGCCTCGATGTCACCCACCGTGCCGCCGATTTCGCAGATAACGAAGTCGTAATCGTCATTGCCTTCGATCACGAAATCCTTGATCTCGTTGGTGACATGCGGAATGACCTGAACCGTTGCGCCGAGATAATCGCCGCGCCGTTCCTTGTCGATGATGTTCTTGTAGATACGACCGGTGGTGATGTTGTCGGTCTTGGTGGCCGAACGCCCGGTAAAGCGTTCATAGTGGCCAAGGTCGAGGTCCGTCTCGGCACCGTCATCCGTCACGAACACTTCGCCGTGCTGTGTCGGGCTCATGGTGCCGGGATCAACGTTCAGATAGGGGTCGAGTTTGCGAAGCCGCACCCGATAACCACGGGATTGCAGCAAAGCTCCGAGTGCCGCAGCTGCGATGCCCTTACCGAGAGAGGAGACCACGCCGCCTGTGATGAATACATATCGCGCCATGGGATTCACCGGATACCTTTTTACCTCTGATTCCGCCAGCCCAAATTTCATGCTGTTACAAATTCGCTGTTGACGAATGTGTAATTCAACTGGCCGGAATACGAACAAAAGAAAACCGGCAGGCTTTTGGCCTGCCGGAGCGTTAAATCAGAACCGGGCTTATTGACCGGTCGGAACTGCGTTCGGATCGGCGGGTTGCGCCGGTGCCGGGGCGGCCGCGCCGGAAGCGGCAGGAGCCGTCTGGGCGGGCGCTGCTGCGCCACTATTGGTCGGAACGCCATTTCCAGCCGGAGCCGGCGTTGCGGGCGTCGTGGCCGGGCCAAGCGTGTCGAGAATGCCGTTGCCCTGGCCTTGCGTGGCCGGAATACGGTTCAGAATATCGGTCGGGCGCGCTTCGTAACGGGTCATAAGACCAAGCCCGAGCGACGTCAGGAAGAACAGCGCCGCGAGGATACCCGTGGTGCGGGTCAACGCATTGGCCGTTCCGCGCGCGGACATGAAGCCCGAACCGCCGCCGATACCGAGGCCGCCGCCTTCGGAACGCTGGATCAGGACCACGCCGACGAGCGCCAGCACGATCATGAGGTGTATAACAATCAAAACGGTCTGCATGACAATCCATTCCATGCCCCGCGCGGAGCACTACAAAGAAGGTTTCGCGGCTCTTTACATGAGGCGAAGGTTTATTCCAAGCCCCTTTCCAACCCCTGTGACAGGAAAGCTGGTCTCAGGCCGTCAGTTGCTCATATGCCGCATAGATGGAAAGGAAGTCTGCGGCTTTCAAGCTGGCACCGCCGATCAGCGCGCCATCGACATTCTCGACGCCCATCAGTTCCAGCGCATTGGCGGGCTTTACAGAGCCGCCATAGAGAATACGCATGGTCTTGCCGGCGTCACCGAAGCGCTTGACAAGTTCGTCGCGCATGAAAGCGTGAGCCTCGCGCACGTCCTGCGTGGTCGGGGTAAGACCGGTGCCGATCGCCCAGACAGGCTCATAGGCAATGACGGTGTTTTCAGCGGTCGCCTCGTCCGGCAGGGAGCCGGCCAGCTGGCGCTTGAGAATATCGAGCGTCTGGCCCGCCTTGCGCTCATCCGCCGTCTCGCCGATGCAGACGATGGCGATAAGATCGGCCTGATGGGCCGCAACGGCCTTGGCGCGGACCAGATGGTCGGTCTCGGCATGGTCGGTGCGGCGCTCGGAATGGCCGACGATGACATGGGTGCCGAAGCAATCAGCAATCATCTCGGCGGAAATATCGCCGGTATGCGCGCCGGACGCGTTCTGATGGCAATCCTGTGCACCGATCAGCAGCGGGCTGTCATCGCACAGCGCCGTCGCCACATAAAGCAGCGTCGAGGGTGGGCAGATCAGTGCATCGACCTTCTCCGACAGCGCGCCCTTGACGCCCTCTGCCATGGCCTTGATCTGATCGAGCGAGGCACGCGTGCCGTTCATCTTCCAGTTTCCGGCAACAAGCGGTCGAACATTCGGCGTCATGCGTATCCCATTCCCTTTGTCTCGAGGCTGCCGCCTTTGGCAGCACCCCTTCCCTCAGCCGTCTCACGGCCCATAATCGCGACAGAAACACTGCCGGAAATCCCAGGATATTCCTTTAAACGGCCCCGGCAATAAATGGTACAAAAAAGCGGGCCAAAGGTTCAAAACGTCGGCCAATTTCTGGAAATTCGCCGCCGCTGACCCAAAACAGAGGCCTCAGCGGCTTAAAATCCAGTTCAAAACCGCCCGCCAGTCGGTCATGCGCACCGGCGTCCCGTGGCTGCCGGTCTCGAACCGCGTAAACCGCGCCGGCTCCCCGGCCTTCAGCAATCCACGGAAGATCGTCGCTTGGCTGTCGGCCGAATAGACCTTGTCGGCGCTGCCATGGGTGAACCAGACGGGCTTCTTCGCCCTGGCAAATGCGCTTTTCGGAAAATCGGGATCGACCGCACCGCCAAGGATCGCCATGCCCTTGAGATTGGCGGCGGCAGCCTTGTCGCGGCTGATGCCATAACAGATGAAACTCCCCATCGAGGCGCAGGTGAGCACGACAGGCTTTCCGCCCGATTTTTTGGCCGCATCGCCAATCAGCGCGGCGACATCGGCAACGCCGTTTTCATCGAAAGAGCGCACGCTCGGTACATAATAGGTTCCGCCATTGGCGACTGCGAGATTCTTCAGCCGGTTGAAATTGCCGCCGAACGTATAGTCATTCATGCCGAGCCGCCGGTCGCCGCCGCGCCCATGGATGAAGATGACCGTGAAGGCCTGCCCGCTCGCCGGCCCGACACGTCCCACCTCAAGCGCCCTGCCCTCGACGGACATGGTTTCCAGCGCCTGCGCCTTCTTCGGCGTCATATCGACATATTGTCGCTTCACCCGGCGCTCCGGCACCTCGTCGCGGCCGTTGATGTCGCGCATCTCCTGATAATCGATGACTTCCGACGCGCCGCCATCTCCGGTGGAAAGCACCGTCTGGCTGGAAAACAGCTCGTCCTTGAAAGGTCGCAACGGCCCATCGGCAGCGGAAGCAGCGCCCGGCATCACCGCAACAGTCAGGCAGAAAAGAGTACAAAACGTGAAATGAGCTGTGGACATGACTTGGTTAACCGTTCATTCGTGGCTGCGAGACTTGCCATCACAAAGGCGGCGGCGCAATCCTCCTGTTGCGAAACCCTGACATGGGTCTTGGCGTATGACGCGCCGCGTTCGGCCACATGGCTTACACGTTTGGCGCTATAATCGCCTCATATACAAAATGATTCGCCTGGCGAAATTCTGACGACACTATTTTTGAACCTTGGACATGATGGACGACAGCAACGATCTCTTCTCCGGTCTTCCGGCGGCACAAAACAGCGAAACGGAAACGAACGAGGACGCGGGCAAACCCGTGAAGGCCCCGGCGACCGCAGCCGCAAATGTGAACGTGCAGCCGAAACCCGCAGCCGTTGCGGCCGTCACGCCGCCTGCCCCGCCCGCGCCCGTGTCTCCTTCCGGTGACGACTACGGCGCCTCCTCGATCCGCGTGCTCGAAGGGCTGGAGCCGGTGCGCATGCGTCCCGGCATGTATATTGGCGGCACCGATGAAAAGGCGCTGCACCACCTGTTTGCCGAAGTCATCGACAACTCCATGGACGAGGCCGTCGCCGGCCACGCCAATTTCATCGAGGTTCATCTCGATGCCGAAGGTTTTCTGACGGTCACTGATAACGGCCGCGGCATTCCCGTGGAAAACCACCCGCAGGTTCCCGGAAAATCCACGCTCGAAGTCATCATGACCAAGCTGCATGCCGGCGGCAAGTTCGACGGCAAGGCCTATGAGACATCGGGCGGTCTGCACGGCGTCGGCGTATCCGTGGTCAATGCACTGTCCGATCTTCTCGAAGTGGAAGTGGCGCGTAACCGCAAGCTTTATCGCCAGCGTTTTTCGCGCGGCGCGCCGATTGGCGGGCTTGAGGAACTGGGCGACGTGCACAACCGCCGCGGCACCCGCGTGCGTTTCCATCCCGATCCGCAGATCTTCGGTGATCATGCCAAGTTCGAACCGGCCCGCATCTTCCGCATGGCCCGGTCCAAGGCCTATCTCTTCGGCGGCGTGGAAATCCGCTGGAGCTGTGATCCCGGCATGGTGCCGGCCGGTGGTGAAATCCCCGAAAAAGCCGTGTTCCATTTCCCCGGCGGCCTCAAGGACTACCTCGCCGCCACGCTCGGCAAGGAATTCACCGTCACCCGCGAGATTTTCTCCGGCCGCACCGAAAAGACCGGCGGCCACGGCGCGCTGGAATGGGCTGTCACCTGGTATGGCGGCGACACGCAGATCCATTCCTATTGCAACACCATCCCGACACCCGAAGGCGGCACGCATGAGGCCGGTTTTCGCATTGCGCTCACCAAGGGCCTGAAGAATTATGCTGAACTGACGCAAAACAAGCGCGCCAAGGACATCACCACCGATGACGTGATGATTTCGGCGGCCGGCATGCTCTCCGTCTTCATCCGCGAGCCGGAATTCGTCGGCCAGACCAAGGACAAGCTGGCAACCGTCGAGGCCCAGCGCATCGTTGAAAATGCGCTGCGCGATCCCTTCGACCATTATCTCGCCGGCAATCCGGGTGAAGCGGACAAGCTGCTCGACTGGGTGATCGAGCGCGCTGAAGAGCGCCTGCGCCGTCGCAAGGAAAAGGAAGTCAACCGCAAGACCGCCGTGCGCAAGCTGCGCCTGCCCGGCAAGCTGGCGGATTGCGCCCAGAACACCGCCGAAAATGCCGAACTCTTTATCGTCGAGGGTGACTCGGCTGGCGGCTCGGCCAAGCAGGCGCGCAACCGCGCCAACCAGGCCATCCTGCCGCTGCGTGGTAAGATTTTGAACGTCGGCAGCGCCAGCCGCGAAAAGCTCTCCGCCAACCAGCAGATCGCCGATCTCATTCAGGCGCTCGGCTGCGGCACCCGCACGAAATATCGCGAAGAGGATCTGCGGTATGAGCGCATCATCATCATGACCGATGCCGATGTCGACGGCGCCCATATCGCCTCGCTGCTCATCACCTTCTTTTACCAGGAAATGCCGGAACTCATTCGCGGCAACCATCTCTATCTGGCCGTGCCGCCGCTTTATGTCATCCGTCAGGGTGCCAAGAGCGCCTATGCCCGCGACGACGCGCACCGCGCCGAGCTGATGGAAACCGTCTTCAAGGGCAAGAAGGTCGAAATCGGCCGCTTCAAAGGCCTTGGCGAAATGATGGCGCAGCAGCTGAAGGAAACCACCATGGATCCCGAAAAGCGCACCCTGCTGCGCGTCGAGATCGACGACGTGGATTTCGAAGGCACCCGCGAGGCCGTCGACAATCTGATGGGCACCAAGGCCGATGCCCGCTTCCGCTTCATTCAGGAACGGGCGGCCTTTGCGGATAATCTGGATATCTGATTGAGAAACCAATCCTAGTCCTAGCCAAACGGCCCGAGTACTGGCCATTTTGGAAACTGAAACTGGCCAACGCCTCAAATGACTATTTCCGGGCACCGAAAAGTGCCCGGGAAATGCCCCTAAGAACAAACATTGAAACAAAGCAAAAGTTGTAGTCATCTCGCCCTATTCACGCGTAGTCGTTTACGCAAGTCCTTGTGCAAAAGTGGTCAAATCCCTGCATAGGCGGCGCCTCGCCTTCGGCGGGGATGATCGCCTTCAGGATTCGCCTCGTCGCCCAACGGGCCTCCCCTTATTGAATGGGATTCGAAATGACGGCATGGAGAGATTACCAGGAAGAGGCCGCTGCGTTCTTTCGCTCCATCGGTCTCTCCGCGGAGACCGACAAGACGATCATAGGCGTGCGGACAAGCCACGACGTCGACGTGCTGGTGAAATCGCAGCACTACGGGTTCGTAGGTCACTTGGATCGTCGAGTGTAAGCAATGGAAGTCTCCTGTTTCGAAGCTGCACGTTCTAGGCCTCCGGGAAATAGTCGCGGACGTAGGAGCCGACCGGGGAATCCTGCTTTCGGAGGCCGGGTTCCAGCGCGGCGCGAAGGAGGCGGCCAGCCTGACTAACGTCCAGGTCACGTCGCTCGCGGAGATGCGTCAGACCACCGAGCAACGTCTCGACGCCATGCACCTGCAGGATCTCTTCGACAGGGTGGAGGACTGCCATGATCGATACTGGAACATTCCGAAGAGTGCGCGTATCGAGGACGATCTTCGACCTGCCTCTGGCTACGGCTACTCGGGAAACGCCGTCATCGGCGGATGCCGAGACGTCATCTCCAGGGCGATCCGCGGTCGTTATCCCTTCACCTGCCAGACCGGGGCGTTCGTATCAATTGCGTCCATGTCGCAAACCTTCACCTCGACCAAAGAAGTTCTGGCGGCCACTTGGCCGCTAATCGAGGATCTCGAAAATCGGCTTGCAGCGTCGGAGAGGAAGCGGGCCCTTTCGACCGCCGCCACCTCGCAAACTTGAGCCGGCACCGAAGTGCGACGGGGGAGAAGCCAGAGCGAGTTTTGTCTAAAATGAGCCTTACTGATGATCGGACGGCAATGGGCGCCGACTTACGCAACGTCTTCATTGAGATTTCTGCCTTGGCCTTATCATAGGAGCTCCCCGAGCAGCCCTTTGAACCGACGAGATCTCCGCCTCTCATCGGATTTTTAGAACCGGTCTCACTATAAACAGGTAGCGCGCGAGATTCTGAACGTCTGTCGAACCGGAAAACCGAACAGACCTCCACCCGAACTAAGGGCGCAACGACCGCGTCGCAACAGCAACCACACTAATCGCAGCGAAGCAGATCGGCTGTCTATCGCCTCCGATGAAATCGAATGGCATTTTCAGATGCTGGATCGCTGGATCTTAACGAGTTGTGTTTATGCCGGAGCCAACTTCGAAGAGGGTATAGACATGTTCAATTTCTCTCCACAATTCGGGCGGCTCATCAAAAGCAAAAGTGAATGGGCTTCGGTCCCACTCGCTTTCGTTCCCTTCGGTTACAAAATCGAACGGAGTATCATTAACGGCCGACGCTACTACCGTGTATCAGGGCCGCAACTTTCGATGACCTCCGCCAGGAGTATCGAGCACGCCAGGTGGTTGATCGCAGAAGCCATTCGAACATCAAGAATTACTCAGTCCGACACGACATTGAATGATGGGACCTTCCTCGGAACTTCTTAACCCCCGGAGCACTTGACAAACCGTCGAACTGCCTTCAGTGGACAAAGCACTACGGGTCAGCCCTCTGAAGTCGTTTCGAGAGAAGTCCAGGTTTCCAAATGGTAACGTCCGCCCTGCAACCTCGTCATCTTACTCATTATGTTTTCTGCCTTGCCACTGATGACGTCGCAGAACGCGGAGAGCGAATGAAAATCCGGTTCCCTCGTCGATGGATCGAGCATTCCAGTTTCGATTAACCTGTCGACCACGTTTCGAATTCTTTCCGGCCTACCCCGCACCCGGCGACCGAGGCGCGGAGTAGCAATTCCAGCCACCTTGGCCATTATGGCCACTGTTTCATTTCTGAGACCAACTCGAACCTCTTGTGAGATTCGATCCTTCAGTTTTCGCTCAAAGTACCCGCCCCAGCTTCTGTTTGCCTGGCTAGGAACCAGAAATAGCCGGATGTATGCTTTGACTTCCTTCGGGACCGCAGCTTTGCAGTAGGCATGATCGAGATCGAACCCAGCGCCTCGATAATTGCCGGACGGCCTCAAGTTCAACTTTTCGATGCAAAACCGTTCATACAGCTCCGCGTAGCCTCCACAATCTGCAGAGACCCAGAGCTGTGGCGGCCGTGTGCCGTATGCGAGGACCACGGCATTGACTTGCCCGCCTGCGGAATATTCGTGAACGCTTGCTCCCATTCGATCCCTTGCGATCCTCAGGAACTCGTTGTAGTCCCAACGATCCTGCCTGTTTGCGAGGATCGCGGCGACGGGGACGTCCAGCCCCAGTTCCTGGAATCCTGGATTCCTGCGATGGTCATCGAGCTGCCGGGCGTACAGCTCACTCAATGTCACAGACGTTTTCACTGGCATCAATACGACCTAAAAAACCTGATTGTAACTGATGCATGTTGGTGTAGCGGTCCAGTAGGGGAAAGCAACTTGAACGATTATTTTCAACACATGCTCAGCCATTACTGCCCTTGCGCTGTGGATTGGTTGATTTGCGTAGACGCGCTCCATCATATCGCTAAATAGGTTCTGGAACCCGTTGCCGTTTGCACGCGACAGCCTGCTTTCGAGCGCCAACTCGAGAAGTACCCAATCGATGTTCTGTTGCATGCGAATCCCAGCCATACTCCTCGCCGATCCAGATTCACTAATGGAAATGAGGAAGGTCAGCGGATGATTTTTTCGGTGTAGGTCTCATAAATCCCAGATCGTAAAACTCATTGACAACTACCGGTGGAAATGAAGTAGTTCGCGCATATGAATCGGGATCTATACATGGATTTTGCACGGGCACATCTACTAGAAGACCAGTTAAAGGGCGCAAAGATTGGGGAGTGGACGATCGTTAGATTGATCGATCACGGCAAGTCCGCCGCAGTGTTCGAGGCCAACAATGGCGCGAGGCAGGCGGCTGTTAAGGTATTCGACAAAGAATTGATCGAACGCTTCGGTGACAAGACGCAGCTTGCTCGAATCGAACGAGAGGTATCGCTCAAGGGACGTGGCCATCCCAGTATGGTCGAGATTCTCGATGGTGGTTACGACGAGACTACGAAGAACCACTATATCGTTATGGCGTTCCTCCCTGGCAGCAATCTCAAGAAACGGCTCAAGGACGTTCCCGTCGAGGCCATCGGAGGTTTCATCTCCGACATCGCAGCCTGCGCGGAATATCTCGAAGCGCTGGATTTGGTCCATCGCGACATCAAACCGGAGAACATCCAGGTTAGCGAGGACCTCCAAAAGGTGACCCTACTCGATTTTGGTGTCCTGAAGCCCGTCAAGGATCCAGGGATCACCGACATGGAGGGCCTGCATCCTTTCATCGGCACCCTGCAGTACAGCTCGCCCGAGTTTCTCCTTCGCGAGGAGGATGGGACAATGGAGGGATGGCGCGCCCTCACCTTCTATCAGATTGGCGCGGTGCTTCATGACCTCATCATGCGCGAGGCCCTCTTCAGCGAATATGCCGAGCCCTTCGCCCGCTTGGTGAACGCTGTGCAGGAAGTCACTCCGAACATTCAGAATTCCTCTGTGCCGTCATATCTGATCGATCTCGCCAAGATGTGTCTCCTTAAGGATCCCAAGGATCGTCTGCGAATGGTTACGTGGGAATCCTTCAAGCCTCCAAAAGCCACGGCCAGCGGGATCGCCGGTCTCAAGGAGAGGGTCATCAAGCGGGTTCTTGTCGAACAAGCCGGATCAGGTACGGCACCCGAAAGCAAGCCTAATTTCGGGAAAGCGCTTCTCGAGGAAATCATAACGTCTACCAAGGATTCGGTGCGTCGTGTCAGTTCGGAAAACGACCAATTTCCGCCCTATGCCACGATAGCTCGGTATCCCCGCAGGGCCCCGTCGGTCAAGATGACCTTCGAAAAGTCAGACACGCATCTGATGCCCGATCTCTCGGTGGTGTTCTGCATTGAGATCGTTGATGCGGAAGCAAGGGCTGTTGCCGTCGATGTGTGCGTCCACACCTCGGCGACACCTCCCGAGCCTTTCGGGCAGAGCATTCCCTTCTTCTCGGGCAATTACGACCCTTCGCGGTTACACACCGCGCTCGAGGAAATCCTGTATAAGATCATAGACTTCGTTCAACGCCAGACACCTCAAAGCGATTGCTGGCTGAAACTTGAGTTCAAGTGAGAGCACACGCATGAGCACCTGGTGGAAAAAAACAAGCGATCTCGACGATGACCAGAAGAAAGTCATCAGCCTCCCGAAAGAGGGCGATCACCTCGTCCTAGGTCCGGCCGGCTGCGGAAAGACGAATCTCCTGCTGCTGCGGGCAACGTTCCTCGTAAAAGCAGGCGTCACGAACATCACCGTGCTGACGTTCGGTCGTGTCCTGAAGGAATTCCTGGTGGCAGGATCCACGCACTATCCCTTCTCGTCGGACAAGATCCAGACCTATCTGCAGTGGGGCGCTTCACTTCTGGCATCTAATGGGATTCCGTTCGATGACTCTGGCGAATTTCCGGAGGTGCGGGCACGTCTTTTGGATGGCCTCAAGGAGGTTGCAGCCCTAGACAAGAGCATCAACGTGATGGACTGCATTCTTCTGGACGAGGCGCAGGATTACTCGGCCGAAGAGATCGAAGTGATTTCTCGTTTCGCCGACCAGATCTATGCCGTTGGCGATGACAGGCAGCGTGTCACGAGCGCCAAGGGCGGTCTGAGCGCTCTGGAAGCGAAATGTGGCGAGCCCGTTGTCCTGAAGAAGCACTACCGGAATGGCACCAGGATATGCCGGGTCGCGGACGGCATTCGAAACGAAATCGACTCCGAGGAAGGTATGGAGGCAACATCTAAGTACAACGAGCAGGATTTCCCATCATCGGTGATACCGCATCCAGGCCTCTCGCTCGTGGATCAGGTCGCGACCGCGATCCCTGAGATTGAAACTCAGCTCTTCGCTTATCCGGACGAGACGATCGGGATCCTGTGCCCCAAGCAAGAGGACGCCACGGCGGTCGCCACCCTTCTTCTGTCCTCGAAGATCAAGGATCAGGTGCAGATGCAGAACTTTGCGGGTGGATATAGTGCCTTCGAACCCAACAAGCGCGTGATCGTCACCACCATCATCAGCGCGAAGGGGCTCGAGTTTCGTGCAGTCCACCTGCTCGGCATGGAGACGATCCACCGATTCCGCGACTTGCAGAAAAATCTAGCGTTTACGGGCGTGACCCGTGCAAAGACCTCGCTGCGCATATACTACGACAAGTCTATTCCCGGATACCTTGAAAAAGGTATCCTTGCGCTCAATGACGCCTCGACGAGTGATCCAACGCTCGACGAACTGTTCGGTTAGGTAGTGAAGAATGTTGAACATCGTCGTCTTGGATACCGAAGAGTTCCTAGCCTGGGTGGGCCAGAAGTCGCCTCTGAAGCCCAGCACTCTTTCCCCGGCTGCAATACGCAAGCAGCTCTCGTCAAAGTTCTGCGCTGTTGCCGTACCGGACCCGCATCAGAGTGGTCCCGAGCGTCCGGCAGTTGTCGTAGTGGACGATCGAAAGGCGCGCGATTTCTTTGCGTTCGTCTCGACCTACGTCACCGACTACGCTCCCTTCACCGCATTCTTTCGGGTTGTAACGACGGACCAGCTAGATCTACTGGCCGACGAGCCCGGCTTCATCGAACGCAATGCAGCATCCATTCTCGAAAGACTCGTGGGAACCGCAATCGTGGAGGCAGCGCTCTATCTCAGAGCGCCAAACGCTCACGAATCTAGTCGACCCATCACTCTCGCAGCCGCAGGCGCCACGTATTCCGCGGCGGCGATCCAGGGGCTCGCACTCAGTCCCCAGGCCGATGTGCTCGCCATTGCCCGCGGATGGCAATCTTTGCGATCGGCGCTTGGTGGTGAGCAACTTCCCCTAGATCTCGAGGCGCTTGGAAGCTTTTGGCAGGTCGTCCAACTGGCAGTGCACGGCGGCGACTCTTCCGATCGTCCCGACAGTGACGCTGTCATGATCAGGTCCATGAGACAGGTGATCGAGAGTGGTCGGGTCGATGATACAGTGCTGGAGGATTTGATCTCTTCACTTCCCGAGCTGCGAGGTGATCTTTCGCGCTTCCGTGGGACGAGAGAGGTGCGTGCTCGGGCGATCCAAGAAGCAATATCGCTGCTGAGCAATTCCAAGGATAAGGTATGGCAATTGAGAGACTGCGTGGCCGGGTGCCTTTTGAGCCTCCTCGGTGGCGGTTCTTTTCGGTTCATTCCGGCGGCATTGTCGACCGGGTCGGCACTTCGGACGGCCCCCTTATGGTTCGCCGCGTGGTCGGGTCTGCAGGCAAGCAGCGATATCATGACCGAGTTCAATTGTATGGGCAGGCGCATGGCCCGCGATTTGGGCGCGCGGGGAGGTCTGTTTAGCTCGCCTACCGACGACATCTCAGTTCTTGAGCTTGCAGCCGCGGGAGCGGATGCCGATCAATTGCCGCGAGGGCAGGCTGGGTCGATATCGGTGGAAATCTACCCTGGGGTTTCGTCCAGACAGAGCGTTTCCAGGGTTGGTGCCGCCTCGGTGAATTCGCGCGCAGATTACCAGCGGGATGTCAAGGAACTGAGGTTCTTGATGGCACAGTCATCCGCGATCCTTTCCAGGATGGAAGTCGGCTCTGCGTCGGAGTCCGTCTCGAAATCTGATCGTCCGTCGGGACGCACCACCAACGCCCGACGAAAATACTAATAGCCAATCAGATGCGTGCGGAATGCGCCTATGCCGTCAACCATAGAGAACTACGCCCTGCCATCGAGACTGTATCGCTTCAGAAAGGTCGGGAGCGATACGTCCGCTGACAACGTCGACCTCAAGCGAGCCATCGAGTCAATAAGGCGAGGTTCCTGCTGGTGCGGGGACTACAAGAGCCTGAATGACGCTATGGAGGGTCTTTACGAGGTGGAGGGCGACGTTGCCGCCAACTCGGACTGGCGCAGAGCGAGCCGCATGATCAGGGACGGGAAGCAAGGCCTAGGCATCGCCTGCTTCTCGGAGACATGGGACCAGGCGCTTATGTGGGCCCACTATGCAGACTCCTTCAAAGGTCTCTGCATCGAATATGACTTTGAAGCCCTCCGTGATTCCTTGCCAGACGCCACAAGTTTCTCTCGCATCAGCTACGCTGGCCGTCTCCTGGACATCGGATCGGAAATTGAAGATACCAACCAGATTGCGAAGTGGATTCTTTCGACCAAGCACGAAAGCTGGTCGTACGAGCGCGAATGGCGATTGTTCGCGCCGACCGGCGGAAACGTCTCGTTTGATCGACGGGCTATTCGACGTGTGATTCTGGGACCCCGCATGCCGCAACATGTTGCTGAACACATCCGGCATCATGTCCGTCTCAATCTGGTCACGCGGACGATGATTGAGGGGTATAAAGTGATAATCCGAGACGCCGAGGTGTTCTGAACGGACGGAGGCAAGTCTAGGTCGAACCTCGGTCCTGCTGGAATGCCGTCTCGATCTATCGAGCGACATCCGAAAAATAAGAATCCGACAGTGCACATGCCGTCTTCAGATAATAACCCGCGAGCGACCTGACGAGGCCGGCCGCCAAGCAGAGCCGATTTCGAGGGACGCCTTCGTCCGACGGAAACTGCTCTTATGCGTGGGCCGCTCCATATCGAGCGATGCGAGGCTCCAAAAGCAGGTCAATGTCACGCGCCAGCGTGAGCCTTTCATTGCTAGCCGACTATTGTCCAGTTAGGCGCAAAGTCCGCTTTTGAGATTGTCCGCGTGAGGAGTAAAGCGCCCGCGTTCCACCCTCATTTCAGACTTACGGGGACTGCCTAAGGAACGTCCGATTTGGGCCCACTACAGTAACCCATCCTCATCTATTGGAAGTTCCTGGATATCACCTTCAACATGTCAATCACCACCACCCGCCGAGCCGTGAGCAAACTCATCACCGCGTCCCGATGGAGACTTGAACACGACATCCGTCAGCGAGACCAGAGAGATATACGGAAAGGTCGAATAGCTGCTGGGCGACCAGGTGTACGACCTCCCCTTCCCGTTGGATCCGTCCGTTGATCGCCATCATCGATGCCCCAAGCACGACCCGGCGCCGCTTCTCGAACAGGCTAGGCCAGACGACGACGTCCGCAGGACCGGTCTCGTCCTCAATCGTGATGAACATCACCCCTTTCGCGCACCCCGGCTTTTGTCGAACCAGGACAAGACCCGCGGTGTAGACCCATCGGCCGTCGCGGGCGGACATTGCATCTTCACACGTCACCATGCTGCGCTTGGTCAAGCTCTCACGTAAGAATGCCATTGGATGTTCGCGTAATGTCAGGCCGACATGTCCGTAGTCCGCAACAACGTTATGGCCTTCGGTCATCTGCCGAAGTTCCACTTCAGGCTCCGCCTGCTCGGCGATCGATCTCTGCTCGCGGTCCGCAGCGGCGGCAAACAGCGGCAAGGGTTCGTCACGCAGCGCCTTGATCGCCCAGAGCGCATCGCGACGTTCGAGCTGAAGCGATGGCCGGAATGGCTCCTCCGGCATTGCCAATGAGCCGTCTGCCCCAAAGTCAGCGGCTTCGCATCTCAAGCAGAGATGGCAGCAGATGCTTGGAAGCTGTCGGGATGTCCATCTGACGCGCCAGACCGTCAAGACTGGCCAGCGCAAGCCTGATCGTCCTCGGCCATTTCTGCGTCAGTCCGTCGAAAAGCCTGCACAGTGTCGCAATCCTGTCCTCCAGGGGGTAGTTACCGGACCAGGCGAAGACGTAGCACGCATTGAACAGGACAGAAGCGGCGCGATCGAACTCCTCCTTGCCGTCGAATCTCGGATTTCGGAACGGCCATCTGGTCTGATTGACCTTAGCGGTCCGCATGACCCATTCGGAAAACCCCGCCTCGTCATCCGCATGTCGATGAATTTTTGCGAGCAGGTCGGCAAATGCGCCGTATGCCTGCCCTCCGACGGAAGCTGGGTTTGTGGATTCCAGCGCGTGGAGGTGTGAACGGAGTTCTGCAAGCTGATCGCCCCCGATCTGAGCAAGATCGATGAACAGGCCGACCATGGGCACGAAAAACGAGGGATCGCTCAGATCCTTCTCGGAACGAAGCCTACCAAGCAACTCGCTCGGCGCGCGGACTGCAAAAGGGCTATCTGCATCGAGCCAGCCCAGCGCGACAATCGTCGGCACCGGGTCAACCGATGGCCAATAGCCGGACGGGGCCGTCGAGTTGGGCACCAGCACGGTCGGTGATGCCATCCAGTTATTTCCGCTGTCGTGTCCGATCGCGCCCTTGAGACTATCGGGAATCGCGATGTTCCGCCGGACGAGTTCGGCGACGGCCGCTGCAAGGAGCCGGTCCGCAGAGAGTTCAGTAGCTGTCCAGACTACCCATCTGTCCCAGGCCATCTCCCGCTCGTCGTCGAGCATCGCCGACGGAGTGTGCTTCTGCAGCCACTCCGTCAATCCAGCGAGATTGAGTTCGTCAACCACGAGATTGCGGGTGATCTGGTCGGCATGGATCCACATGAGGCACAGAGCAAGATCCGATGGCAGTCCCGACCATTCGCCGCTGCGCACCGCCTGCCTGAAATCGAGGTGGAGGATAGACATGAAGAGTTCCGCCCGATCATGGGTGAAGGTTCGTGAGAGCCATTCCTCGATATCTCCGAGAGAACCGCCAGCAGACACGAATGCGAGCATGCGCGTGACGGTCGACGGCAAGGATTCGTTTTCGACTGACCACGCCTTCCAATCCTTGCCGATGGACTGGCCGAACTCCAGGATCAGGTCGTCAGGCAGCGCGATCGGCACGCCGCACAGGCGGGAGACGGCTCGTTCGATCCCGAGGCTGGTCTTGAGAACCTTGACCGAGGCCTCAACGAGTTCGGCTCCACTACCTCGGAATCTGTCGTCGAGGCCGAGGAAGTTCAGGAGCTGTCCCGGATCGGGCAAGGCAAGATCGGTGAGGCGGATGGATCCGCCGTTCACGACCCTGTCCCACATGGCGTCGCGGTGCCGCGTGAAATCCTGTCCGAGCCGGGCGTTAAAACGCTCCACACGCCGGAAGACATCCTCTTCGCCAGCTATCTCCTGGAGGAACTCGTCGCTCAGCGGGTTGCCGACATTCCCATTCCTCGGCAGCGACATGAGCATCCTCCGCCGGATCCCCTCGTCGGGATCGACGAGCGCTAGGGTTGCCATCTGGAGATCGAAGGTCTGGCCGTCGGACTGGATGATGGCAGTCGGGAACCCGTCATCGCCCTGTCCGAGCAATAGCTTTCCGGCACCGTCGCGTCCCTCCAGTGTGATTTCCACCTCGCTCAAGCCTGACGAACGGCACTTCGACATCGCCTCGGAGACGTCCCGGACCCCGACGCTTCTGCCAGGGGCCAGCTCGAGCAGCATGATGTTCTCGCGCCCGAGCGCCTTCGCGATGCCGTCCCGGTCGGTGACCGACTTCCTCCAGTCGGGTGGAAGGAGGTTTACGAAATCATTCGATATCACCTTGAAGTGTCGGGCCATGAGTGCGTCGAGGTCCGGGTCATGGTCGTCGCCCGCCTCGGATCTCATTTCCAGCGTACTCGATATCATCGAGGCAGTCATGGCGGCGATGTTCTCCTCCGCCACGCTGTCGGCGCCCGCCATCGGCCTTATGACCGCGTGCATGGCCCAGTCCACAAACTCCTGCCGAACTTCGACTGGCAGCTTTGCGGAGCCGAGCTCTGCCCGGATCGGCAGAGTAAGAACCTGCATCGCATTCAGGCAGGATATGTGCCTGCGGGCCTCGGGCACGTCAGCCGCCGGAGGCGAAGGCAGGTAGTCGAGCCGGAGATTGCTCCATATCCATGTGGATCTTGCGGACTTCTCCTCGACGGACGCATCCGACAGCCAGATGAGATCAAGCAGGTCGATGGCGAGATGGCTGAGATCGAGCATGCGCCGGGCCTCGCCGGTGATCATGCCGTCCCGGTCGAGCTGCGGCGTCTGATCGAGATATCGGAGATGAAGCACGTCGCGCGCAAACCACCTCCGGATGTCCGCGATCTGGCCGTTCTCGACGAGCTCGCCGTTCACTATGGAGGCAGCGCCTATGATGCCGCCCAGTTCAGCGGCGTCGATCGGAATGAACAGGTAGCCGATGCGGCGCAGTTCGCTGAATACGGCGGACGCATTCTCGTCCGTCATCTCGCCTGCCCGCACAAGGTGGGCGACCACCATTGGAAGGTCGAGACCGACCGGAAGTATCTGTCGCGAGAAGACCCGATCCTCGATCCAGAACAAGGTATCGCTCGTGTCACCGTGGGGAAGTGCTTCGATCAGGCAGCGGGCGTGCGGAGCGAGCAAAGCCGCCTGACTGCGTTCGTCGCCGTCCTCCGCAACGATCGTCCTCCATTCAGAAGATGAGAGCTTTGCCGCCACCGTGGAAGAGAGCACGTCGATCCGATCCCTGACGCCCTGCTCGTCCTCTGCGATCTCGACGCTCTCGAGGAGCCGATCCACCTCCGAGTTCTTGATGTTGAGCGGATATCCTCGGGAAAGCGGATCGAGGATGCCCAGATGCGCGAAATCCCGAATGGAACTGCCTGACAGCAGGATTGATTCCGCAGACGCATCCGCAGTCACGTTCTGAATCTCGAGCCTGGCGATGATATCGGCACGCTGTGCATTCGTGACGTGGCCTTCGAAGTGGGCCTGATCTAGGGCGTGCAGGAGCGCCGCCTTGCCCTCGTCCGGCATGTCCCAGTTCACTGAAGTGATCTCCACCCCGCCGACATGGGCGTCATCAACGACCGTGATCGCGGATTGGCTGCTCCGGATGGACCGTACGGCCTGCGCTGCCACGGTGGACACCTCCCGCAAAGCCGCTTTGGTTTCGATGAGTGCCTCAGGCAGCGACTCCGGAACATGCAGGATGAAGCACCGCTCGATGAGCGACAAGAGATCCAGACGATCTGCGATCAAAAGCGCACCTAGGTCGATGTGCAATGCTGGTCGCTCGCCCATTGCCGTGGGAGGCTCCCGGCCCGGAATCCCGGAACGCAGAAGCATCGGGAAGTGGTTGCCGGCGCGATCCGTGCGCATGTTCGGCGCGGCCAGAAACAGCATCGCGAAATCGCGGGTGTCAGAGTTCATGGCCCCTGCTGCAGGCATGATCCCGTGCAGCCATTCGTCGAGCTTCTTTCGGTATTCGGCAGTATTCTGCTGAATGAACGCCAGGACTTCCTCGACACTGTCGAAACGGCGTAGATGGTTCTGCCCGACGGGGCTGGCGATGAGCTTCCCCAGCGCCTTGTCCTGCAATTCCGTCAGTCCGAGGTGGCTGGAAAGGCTCAACAGGGCCTGGGCCAAGTTGTCAGGGATTTCCTCGGTCGCTACGGTCCCAAGTGCAAGCCTAGCAGTCTCGGGAGCGAAGTCCCGCAGGACGTAGGCCATGCGGATGGCCTGCTGCTCGCTGGCCAGACCATCCCTGATCACGATCTCCGCCTGAGCCTTGAAGCGGTCAAGTGCCCCGATCCTGAGATATGCGGTCATGAGTTGGTCGCGAAGCCGCGGATCACTGCTTCTGTTGAGTTCCGACTCGAGCCGCGTGATGAGGGCGCCGTGCTGGGCGAGCGCTTCATGCGCCTTCAGTCGCACCTGCATCATGCGGCCACTTTCCTCTATCCCAGAGGCGACTGCATCGTCCATCAATCCCAATGCGACCGAAGGCTCGTTCGAATTGAGCGCGGCGACGGCGGAAAGCTCGATGCCCCGCAGCGTCCCCGTGGACACAAGGCGGGAACGCAGCTTGTTCAGATCGTCGAACGCTTCCATCGACAGGAGCGCTTCGGCACCGGACAGCAGGTTCTCAGGACCGGTCTCCTCCGATAGCAGAACCGTCATCAGTGGGACCCGGTCGCCTCCCGTCATCGCGGCGCGGACCGCGGATGGGAATTCAAACGGCTCTCCGTCCGCAGGGGTTGCGAACTGGTCACGCCAGTGATCCAGGAACTCCGAGTTCTGCGGGAAGAGATCGGCGAACCTGTCGACGACGGCCCGGCCCTTCTCCGGTTCAGTCATCGACGAAGCCATCAGCGCCAGCACCGCAACATGGGCGGGCGTGCCTTCGCCTCTGCGCAGTGCGTCCCCCAGCGTCTTCCGGACCTGGCCCTTCTTCATGGGAATACCATACTGAAGGCACCAGATCACCGCGGACGGGTCGAGATCCGGTCGCGCAAGTAGCGCTCTGCTTGCATCGCGCGCCTTCGTGCGGGCATCCGGATTGAGGAGGAGCGCCGCCAGCCTCCAGATTTCCACTTCGCGCTGAAAACTCCCCTCGACCACGAGCCTCAGCTTTTCGAATTCGGTTGCCGCTTCCACGAGCAGCGACTTCGCTTCGGCGCCCGGCAGGACCAAGGCTCGGCTGACGGGATTGGGGACTGAACCGAATTGTGGCTGGACGCCATGGGCCAATGCCGACGCGAAAAGGATCTGACCAAGGGTGAGGATGCTCATCGCCGAGTGCGAATCCTTGGCTACGGCGGAGCGGATCAACTTCAAGGCATCGGCTTTTTTCCCGAGGAACGCGGTGGCGATCGCCCTAAGGCGCATGACCTCCGAAGTCAGGTCCTGCCCGGTGATCGGTTTGAGCGTCTCGAGTGCGAGGGCGAATTCGCCACCTTCCAACTGGAATCCGGCGAGCGCTTCCCTTTCCTTTCTGTCGATCGGATCCACCAGATATGCGATAGCGGCGGACAGTCCATCGGTGTTGCGGATTAGCATCGCGCGCGCCGCCCTGTCGGACGCATGATGATGCTGCTCCGCCTCGTCGAGAAGATCGCGCGCTTCGACGAATTTCCTGTCGGTGACGGCGATCATTGCCGCGACGGTGAGGCCTTTCGCCCTGACTTCTTTCGAAATGGCATTCCAGGCAACGGGGTTTGATCTGACCGTTGTCAGCCATCCCTGGAACGGCGAGCGGCGCCCTTTCCGGATTTCGGCGACACAGGTTTCCAGCGTCTTTGCGTGAACGTCGTTGAGCGGCTGGGTATAGATGGCTTCGATCTGAGAGAGGATCGGCCCACCCAGAACCCCTTGCGTCGAGATCGGGGCGGTCGTGGCGGCGGTTGGCGTCACGGACGGAAGATCCACGGTCAGTGCATCGACCCAGTATTTATTGAAGAACCTTGAGACCCGCTCGAGGTCCTTGGCGACAAGGGGAGAAAGCTCCGTCAGATCCCATATGACGAGCGTGATGCCACGCTCGGTCAGGACAGCCGCCAGCTTCCTCGCTTCGTCGTTAAGCTCGTCGACACTGAACGGCACGGTCATCGCGAGAATGAAGTGCCTGACGTTCTTTCCCTTCCAGTGACCATCGAGGTGCTTGACGAAGTCGTTGATCCACGTCCGTACCTCAGACGGGGTGACCTTCAAATAGCACTTGCACGACACGACTACGAACGGATCCTGACGGCTGTCGAATCCTTCAACGTCCACGCCGTACTGGGCATATCCGCTGCGTCGCTTGAGGTTTGCCCGGACCACTCCGTCAAACTGGTCGCGAAGGACTAGCATGCAGAGTTCTTCGAAGTCCTTGCTGCCTACCTCCACCAAAGGCAGCACCAGATTCCGTGACTTGGATGGTGGCGTCAACGTTTCGGTGCGCGGGGTGAGGTGGGTCTGGACTGAACTATCTTTGGAACGGGGATGCTTGGGTTTCATCGAGGACTCTTTGATTCCTAATCAATATCCCACGCCTCTCGCTTCGGACGCAATCGGAAACAATATTGATGGCGGTGCCTAGCGATACGATGGACGGTATCTGCCGTCGATCTGTATCGACAGGTGCGCGATCCCGTTATCGAGGTGGAGTGTCGAACCTGTGGCAGGGCGGGCAGCTACGAACGCTCCGTGCTGGTGAAGCAGAATGGTGCCAGCGTGACCTTCGCAAAGCTCCGCCGGATGTCACCGCTCGGATGTTATTGGCTGGTGGATGCGACAGGGGATCGGTGCGGGACAATGTTCCCCTGTCTGACGAACGAGGTTCGACAGCGAGCGGAGGCTTTTTTGGAGAAGGCGCAGTGAAGGTGGCTCGAAGAACGAAGGTCGCAGCTCGTCGGCAAGTCGGCCGATCCCGAGATAGACAATATCAAGTACACCTGGGCGAAGGATTTCGGACACGGGATCACGGTTTCCTGCGGTCGGGGTCGATACTTCCGATTAGAAGAGTCCAAGTTCAAGAAGCGTTGCGTGATATTCAAGTTCTCGTGCCCAGGAACGCCAGACGCAAGCGCGGTGTTCTTCGAATGGGACTGCCCAGGTCTCGTTGGCGTTGCAGACTTCGTCGACGTCGCCGATAGAAACAGTCAGGAGGACTAAGAAATGGCGGCGGCTGTCGGTCAGTGCTGGTTCGATTAGTGCGAAAATCCGCTCGATTACGGATCGATCGTTGTCTTTCACCGACTGGTTATCCCGCACCCATCCCTCTCCTATGGGACACCATCCGAGCCGCCATCAAGCGCGAGTTCTCCCGGCGCGCCGCGATTTTGATCCTGAAGGCGTTTCCGCTAGAATGGGAGAACAGGTTCCAGGATCCGAATGCACTGGGACAGGTGGACTTCGAACGCCGCCTGAAGGCCATGACGAAGCATTATCAGCGGCACCTTGGAGTCTCGCCGATGCCGGTCTCTCCCGGCCTGGGGGGATGGTTCAGGCTGCCCATGCGGTTCGACGAGGAGCCTCATCAAGGCCCTGAAATGCGGTCTGCTTACAGGGTTTGATACGTCGAGTTTCAGACAATACCATCACTAAGGCTCTTACAAGTGATCGCTGGCGCAGTTACCAGATTCATGATCACTGATCGCAATCAGGGTAGTTTCCCCCTGCAGTTTTGCCACCTTCGTTAACGCAATCCGGACATGGTTAGGCGGCGCGGTCGCCGCGTACGGGTTCATGACGACGCCGATTTAAACCGATCCATTTTCAGCGGCATGACCATGACCTGTATCCTGACGAACACATCGGCCGCGATGGCGCTGGCCACGTTGCGAACGATTGACGGCCAGTTGAACCGGAACCAGGCCATGGTTTCGTCCAGCTACAGGATCAGCAATGCCGTCGACAATGCGGCGTACTGGTCCATATCAACGACCATGAAGTCCGACGCTGGAGCAATGTCGGCCGCGCAGGACACAATGGCGTTAGGAGCTGCGAAGATTAAAACCGCCTATGCCGGCATGGATGCCACAATCGGGGTCGTCGATGCGTTCAAGTCCAGGATCGTCACCGCCATGGAATCCGGGATCGACAGGACGAAAATCCAGGGTGTCCTCGAACAACTCAAGCAGCAGGCGACGTCGATCGCCACATCTGCGAGCTTCAGCGGCCAGAACTGGCTCAACACCGACATTGCCAACATCTACGATCGGTCAGACAGCAGCACCACCTTCGCGAGAGGATTCGTCCGCCAAGGGCCGTCGGTGAGAATTACCACCACGGATGTTGACCTTGCCGATCTGTCCCTATTCAACACTACGGGCGGCGGCATTCTCCAGAAGGATGACCGCAGCCCCGGAACGATTGGTGACCTGCGCAACACAGACACCTTCACCTACGGCGGTACGGCCATCCAGAGCTTCACCTTCGACGGCCCGCTCGTCTTCACCGACGATTCGACCGCCATCACCTTCGACGTGATCCTCGATGCAGACCATCCGTCCAACACAACTTCACTTGGAGGCGGCGCCACCGCATCTACGGTATACGAGTGTTTCCGTTTCGAAACCTTTTAGAAGAATTTTCGCTGAATCTTGGCGTTGCGCATGCTTACTCACCGGAAAACTTCCCCATAGGTAGGATCGAGTCCTTTCAATTCTGTGAAGCAGACAACTCATACAGCAATGTGGACGGCATCCCCATGGTGAGGGACGCGCGCCAGACTATAGAGTCCAACCCTAGAATCGGGACGCGTTGCAAAGGCCTGTGCGCCAACAGTATATCGCCATCGCTGGAAGCAATTTTTTACTCGGGCCCTTCGCGAACGTGCCACGCGGGCGTGCGAAACCCCTATTACGATTGCGAACCTAGAAAGAGAACTCGATTTGATTACTCGAGAGTGACGATTCTCTTTGCCATACCCAGGCATCGAATTGGCGGCGCGAAAGCGACAGGAGGTCGGCAGCGCAGCAGAATACTGACCTGAGGAAATCGTAGTCGTCGTTGAGGACGCCCACCCTCCTAGCAAAAGTTCTGACGTGCCTGTCGACGGCAACGGAATCCAACCCGACAAGGCAACCCATGTAGTCGACTGTCTTGGGGCCGATTCCCCTCACACTCCGAAGGAGCTCGACGAACCTTGGCTGCTGCAGCTCCCCTCCGAGATCCGACACCGTCTCGATGGAATTGCCGTCCAAGAACCTGACCAGCGACTCGAAGCGCCCAATCTTTTCCAGATGTGTCCAGTTGAGAAATGCCGCGGTCTTCCCGTCGCCCACCACCGGGAGAAGCGCGCTTGTCCTGTCACACTGCGGGAACTGCGCGAGGATTGCTTCCACTCTCGGTCGGACGACAGAGTTGTAGTTCAAGCCAGCTTGCAGGACAGAGTCCGCCAGGAGAGCGCCCATGTGGTCGTAGACTGGTCGCGTCTCCTGTCTCTCGGTGTCAGCGCCCAGTTCTCTAGCGTAGTCGGCGACAAGACGTGCCGCAAGCAGCATTTGCACCGTCGTTGACTGCATCCTATCCAACCCTTGCATTGAGACCGGCGTCCTCTAGCGCATCGAGGCGATCAACACAATTGGGACAAGCGCCACAAGGAAACGTGCTGGCCGCCTGGCAGGAATAGGTCCTTCCGATCGGAACACCCAGTCGAACCGCCTCGCGCACAACTTCAGTCTTCGTTGAAAAACGGAAGGGCGACATGAAGCGGACAGGACCGATGTTATCGATCAGGTTGTCCAGGCCGTTCATGAACTCCGAGGTGCAGTCGATTTCCTTGGCGTGATTGCTGTTGATGAAGCCGGTGTAGACCTCAAGAATGCCGATCGTCTGCGCCCTGGCCGCGGCCGCGGCGAAGAACAGCATCGTCCGGTAGGGGACATACAGGTCTACGTCGCTCACCTCCTCCTCCCAGAGATCAGCCTCCTTTATGAGACGTGAGGGTGATCCCCTGAAGATGTCCGAAATGTCAAAGCGTTCCGGACGGCGGGAGGCAGCCGGAAGGACCTCGTTGACACGACTCCACTCCATTTCCACGCAATGCTGCCCGTAGTCGAAAAAGACCGGATGCACGTCGATGTTCTCGCTCCACAGCGAGTATGCGACGGTCGTTGAATCCAACCCGCCCGACGCCAGCAAAATGACTTTCTTCATTGTGAAGCCATCCAAAGTTTCGAAATTTCGATGAACAACCCATTGATGCAAATATCCAGATCATCAGAGTAGGCCGCGCTGCCACCGGCTACCATCGTGTTGTTGTTCTCCCGTCTGGGATCGAATGTGATCACAGGCTTCCCCTTTGCCATGGCTAACCCCATCTCGACCAAGGTTCCGGGGTCACGTTCCAAAGGAACAGCGAAGATCACCCTACACTCTTCAAGCAGCGCGATATCCTTCGCGAACATTGCCCGCAACACGGATGGCGAACTTCCACGCGGAAGCTCGCCGTTCTCCTCGATCGGACGACGAACGGTGAAGTTATGGTACTGCAGGGCTTCGACGGCACGGTCCACCTCCTGCTTGTCCACATAGGAGAAATCCGGCGCCGCAAGATAGATATGGAAGCTGGGTCGGGCATGCCATGGAAGCATGGTTCCGCCTAGATCCTGCATCTCCACGAGCGATAGGGCCAGTTCACGCCGCACGTCCTCTCGGAAATCGTCAGGATACGTTGTGACCGCATACGAGGTCGCCGCCCTCGCGCCCCGCCAAGCCGCTTCGTTCCAGCCCCGCTCCTGAAACCCGACCATCACTGCCGAGTAGACATCCCCGACACCGACGGAGTTCGCGGTGGCAGAGAGGATCGCGGGCACACTCTCAACTTCATGCGTGCGCAGGTCAAAGAGGCGGCTGCCGCCGCGGTTTTCCTTTAATAGAAAGGCCTCTGCGCCAAGCGCGGTGGCGGCCTTGATCATAGGTTCGATATCGATCGAACCAACGCGCTCGAAAAGTGGCGACGACGTCGAGATGGCAACCGCTCCCACCTGACTTGCAAAGCATTCGATCGACGAGAAATCGTCGGTGTCGTAGGCGACGTCGAAGCTTACACGCGCGGTTGCGGAAAGGAACCTCTTGATCTCGGAAAGGACGAACTTCCCCGGAAAAATTAAGACTTCCGAGAATGACTTTAGCGCGTCTCCCACCCCGAGGAACTCGACAGACTTTTCCTCGCGAAGGAGATCTTCATATCCCTGGTCGGAGACCTCGGTCGCATCACCGATTACGATGACGTTTGGACTGCCCTTCACTTCGCCTAGCCAGACGAATTGATTGCACCCATGGGCAGCGAGGAACCGCTGAGCTTGATCAACGATGTAGCCTGGACAAACAGCGGCGATGGAATAGGGTATGCCGCACGCCCACAATCCGCGCGCAGCATGCACGATCCCGCCGAGTCTGAGCTTGCACTCGGCACCCGGTCTGGCGACCGTGAAATCAACGATAATCTCACCGACGACAAGGATCGGAGAATCGCTGCTCGCGCTCATTTCGGTGTGAACACTGCTGACACGAACGGCATCGGGGCTGAGCCCGACGCGGTGACGGCGCCAACATATGAATAGCCCGCCCTAATGCATGCCGCGATGTAATTGTACGCCGTCGGAAGCGCGCCCACCTTCAGGCCGTCAGGAGCGACCGCAAAGATCCTGCGCTCAAGCACGAGTGTCAATTCGGTGCCAACAGGAGGTACCGTAGCATGCGTTGTGAAGTAGTCGCACTGCGCGACGTCCTCCAGAGAACAATCGAAGGACTGCCCGCAGCGATCGACCCCGCTGGTACCTCCGGTGCCGTTCGAATTCTTCACGCCGCTGTAGTCCGTAAGACGGCCAGATGTCCTGCTGCCCATTGATCGAAATCCCCCGATACCGATTTGCTACTACGCAACCTGAGGTGATTCTTCGATCTCTGCAACTAGCGGCTACAAGAAGACAATTGCACAACGATCCAGCGGCGGCCTTGGGGTGCACCTCGAGTGTCCCCGTTCGTTTTTGATAAATCTGCAACCATTAGAAGCTAATGACGTCCGACACCCCTTCCGGAAGGATTCCAACCATCGACCTCCAAGTTGCCTTGACGCTCTAGCCCCTGAGCTACGGTTTGAGGTGTCGGACATAGAAACGCTAACACAAGGCTTCGCCCGGTACATGCATAAAAAGAAGCAGTTCAGAAATTTTTGCATCCTCTGCGAGGAGCCCGGCCTGACGAAGGAGCATATCTGGGCTGACTGGCTTCGCAACCATATCCCGCGAACGCGTCAGCACGTCCGGCACACCGCATCACTTTCGTTCGGAAGCCCAGACGAGAAGTCACTACGTGCGGAGACCAGGAAGGGTAAGATTGATGGCCCGGGCGATCCACACTCAAGGAAGTTGAAGGTCCTGTGCAAGGACTGCAACAACGTCTGGGGAAGCGGACTTCAAGACGACATCAAACCAATTCTCATCCCGCTTCTGAACGGCGACATGTCCGGCCTCAATGAGCGCGACACGCCTCTGCTGAGTGCTTGGATCGCGCTGTTCGTCGCCGTTGCCGAGTACTCCGATCCGCCGACTTCCGCGATCACGCAGACACAAAGAACATACTTGAGAGAAGAGCGAACCGCTCCCCACGGTTTCCATATATGGATCGGATTTCACGATGGCAGCGAGCAAATGGTTGGCGCGTACAATCATTTCGGACTGACTTACGGGCCGACGTTTGTCGGCTATGCCGGTCCGATCAGGCCGAACACCTTTCCGAGCCAATCGACTGCATTCACCGTGGGCAAGCTTTTTTGCCTCTGCTTCAGTTCTAATCGGCAAACTCCTCCGCCTTGGGTAAGTGAGATCAAGCGATACCCGATGATAAAAATCTGGCCGCAAGAACAAGGATGCGTCTTGACGACCCCGAGAACAATGACTGTGAACGAATGCGATCACATCAGTCGCATCTTTGTTCCACCACTGCAGTGGGGAGACACACGACCTATGAGCGGGAGTCGTTGAGACGGACGTTAATCTCAAGCGACAGCTTTCCTAAGCGCGCACCTACTCCGTGACACAGTACGTCGCGCGCGGCACACTAGGTCACATACCCATAAAATAGTTTTCATTTTGAATGGATTATGATTCGCTGCCTCTGTTGATTTGGAGGCAGTGATGGCACGCTTTGATTTGACGGACTTCGAGTGGTCTGTGATTGACCGCTTCATCCGACGAAGGTTCGCGGGAAAAAGCGGGTTGATGACCGACGGGTAATGAACGGCATTTTCTGGCGGCGTCGGACTGGCGCGCCCTGGGCCGATAGACGATCACAGATATGAATATGAAGGACAACGTGGGAACAAAATCCCCGTCACTACCCAGCTCATTTTGGCTTGGAAAAGATATCCATCACCTCACATCCCCGAACTACGCCGCGATCAGCGATTGCCCGTGCAATCTCTTTCGCCTCCTGCCTCCGCTCTTGGATGATTATCGTCGCTCTCAACAGTTCGGCCTCCAGCAACCGCTCAACCCTCCGCCGCAGAACAGGATCATCACGCCGGAGTTCTTCCAGTTCCCTGGAACTCGAGACATCACAGTATTGCAGTGATTCCAGCCCCAGACTTGCGAGCATGATCGTAGCAATATCCGAAGCTCGCTGAAGATCGGATCCAGCGACGCCGCCCGAACCATCAAAAACATCACCAAGGATGACTTCTTCGGCAGCCATGCCGCCCAGCAGCATCGCAATCTCATCCAGATAGGACAGCCGGCTTCGATTTGGTGTGTAACTCCGTCGCCATTGCACGTGCCCGATACTCGCGTCCCGGTGGCTCGCCTCCCTCGCCACGACAATCATCTCGATCTCGGCCACAGATAGAACGGTACCGACGATCGCGTGACCGGCCTCATGTACAGATGCTGACCAAAGCTCGTCGTCGCCAACAGGTGCGATTGCTGGCACGACTGCAAGCACATCCGACACTCGGACTTCCCTGCCCTGGCGACGGGCCAAGCGGCGAGCATCCTTCGCGACCTGCGCGATGTCTGCGCCAGAATACCCACTTGTTGCCAGAGCAGCTTTAGTGAGGTCCTCCGGAGCGCTGGCAGCGCCCAGATGCATCGCAAGCATCTGCTCGCGAGCCGCTTGATCGGGAAGCTCGATCGCGATGTGGCGGTCAAGGCGGCCAGGTCGACACAATGCCGGATCGATATCGTTCGGAAAATTCGATGCAGCGATGACGATTACCCCTTCCCTGCCCGCGGATCCATCGAGCAGTTCGAGTAAGGCGTTCACCACTTGAAGACTGTAACTTGCATTGTCTCCTCTGAATGTCCGCCTGTCGCCGATGCTGTCGAACTCATCAATGAGGAGCACCGACGGAGCTGCGGCGGCTGCGTCGCGGAAACTCTTCCGCATTGCGCCCAGCATGTCGCCGAGATGTCCCTTGGATTGCCATTGCGCGCTTGATGTGCCGATAAACGTCGCCTCGCAGGAACGCGCGAGCGCTGATGCGAAAAGTGTCTTGCCGGTGCCGGGAGGACCGCTGAGAAGAAGCCCTGCATCCACATCACGCCATGCGATCTTGTCGGCCTTCCAGTCAGCGAGATCAACAACCAGATTCGCGGCCCAATCACGCGCCTCGCCGTACCCTTCGAGCTCCTCAACCAAAGGCTTCCAGGCCGCAGTTGCGGGAGCCTTCGATGCATCAGCAAGCTTCTCCAAGACGATTTCGATCGGCCGGCCTTTTCGCAACGCGCCGAACAAGAGGCTTGGAGTATATTGGCAGAGCTGGCTGGCCGCTTCGCTTGCAATATCCATCTGCCATACATTTTTCGCGGCCGAAATCAGGTGGTTCGGCTTGATGGATCCCACGTCAACAATGCGGTCCAAGGTGATTGCGATCTCAGGCACAAGCCTGGCTCCTTTCTCGACCAGGACCACAACAGCCGATTTTTGCGCGAGGACTTTCCCAGCGTCCTCGCAATATGTCTCCCCTCGCCTGCCCAACTCAATTGTCGTAACTGCGTAGCGGATCAAAACGCTGGTCTCTCGCAGAACCAATTTCGCCGCCTCCCGATAGGCCTCCATGTTGGCCTCGGGTGGCAGTACGAGACCGACGGCATGATCGATCTGTCCCTCGCTCATATAGACACCACACAACCTCAAAGCATTCTCGAGGGCGACGGCATAGCTAGCCGCTTCGAGCGAGGATTCCCGCTCGGCAGATCTGTTTGACATCTTCGCCCCCCTACTTCGCCACGCGCCTGACGACCGTTTCCGGTCCCAGCAGAGCTTCGTCGAGGTCGACTTCAAGGATGTTCTTGAGGATCATCGTTGCGATTGTTGGCATCGGCTTGCTTTCGCGAACGACAGAGAGGCATTCCGCAAGCGTTAACGTCCCCATTTCTTCCAACGCCGCGAGAATTCGGATACGATCACCCAACGGCGCATCATATCCAGCGTAGCGAATGAGATCCTTGGCATTTTGAATCCGGGGTGCGCCGACGAACTCGGAGAAGGACACCGCGAGATAGCGGTAGCCCTGCTTTTCGGCTAACCTGGCAATCCAACCGACGGTGCCGGCATCCGGTCGCCGGATATCCACGAGCAAGGCTTCGTTCTCCGTCTCGACAGCGAAATCGACATAGTGGTGTCGTGGGTTTCGTGCTTCGGAGTCATTGATAATCGGCTGCGACATGCAGCGCCATGCGGAGATCTCGGGGTCTAGGTCCAGCAAGCAGGCATAATCACGCGCTTCCCGCGAACGATAGAGTGGGCGCCCGACGCATTTGAGCGTCGCAGACGGAGTGAACGGGCGGTATTTTGCAAAAACGCAGGCATCATCACCCGCGACATGAGTGGACTCGGTCTTCATGACCTCACCTCCGACGAATAGCGATCTAGGCGACACCGGGAACGGTCCCGGTCTCCGTCAGCGTATTCGGAAGGTGTGCGTAAAAGTCTTGCTCATGGACGGAACATTTAGTGAACGAAGTTCTCGACGTCAACTAGGATTTGCCTGCGAGGTGAGAGCGAGTTTCACAAGCCGGGAACCATCAAGGCCGTTATGGCGCGAGAAGCAGAGACTTTTCCTGGATTTCGTGCCTGATGGCCTCAACGATTAAGCTATGTCAATCAGTGGAGTAACCCGAAGCAGCCGAAATTCGACACGTCATATCTTGTTGGTTTTGCCATCGCCGGTTACGGTTTCTCACCGTAGCTGCAGAAATCTCGATCAGGGATTGGGATCGTCATCCGCGGGGAGAGGACCAGGACGGGAGAACAACTCCTCCAGTGTCTGCTTTCCGGGTACGAACGTCACGTCAAATCTGCCGTCGGTGTCGATCAGTCTCTGAGTGCCGCGCGCTTTAGCTGCGTCCAGAACTTCCTGGATGCGGGCCTCGGCCTCGTGTCTCTGCCAATCGGAATCACGTGTCATCTGGGCCTCTCTCGGACGACATCATACCAGCCTGCGCAGTATAGCGATACGAATTGGATCGCACCTCGAATTTTTCAAGAAGAAAGTTTCTGACCACAGAAAGATATGAAAGTGCGGACAGACCCCATTCTTTTACTGGATACGGACATTGTCAGCCTTATGGGCCGCGTGAAGCCTCCGCCCGGGCTGCGTCCATGGCTCTTGCGTGTCGGCATACATCGTCTCGCACTCTGCTACCCGGTCATAGCAGAACTGCTGCGCGGAGCCCATCTTCGGTTGAAGGATGATCCACAGAGAGCGCTTCTTCTCGCCAACTGGGTCGATGAGCTCATCTCGATGGCCTTTCCGTTTCCGGAAATGACGACGGCGGTGGCAACTGTCTACGCGAGAATGACATCTGTCCCAGCCTTGCGGCACATGTGGACCGTTCAGCGCGGACAAAAAAGCAACAGGCTCGGACACGACTTGATGATATCCGCCGTCGCCATCGCGCACCGCATGCCGATACTTACAGCAAACGTCGATGATTTTCTTGAGATCAACGCGCATTTCTCGCTACCCGGCGTATACCATCCGATGGAGGTGCATTGGTACGTTGAGCCCGGCTTCGTTGTACCGCTTCCCGATTTCGACGCGGACGAACCCGATCCACATGAGAAGTCTCTTCCCAAGCTTGAGACGCCTAGCTCCCACAGTTCTTTCGAACCCGGAAACGATTTGCAATAGAGCCCGTCCCTAGGCGCTACTTGTTTGAGTGCTTGGCATTCCCCCACCTCTTCAGATTTTCTCTACCCTTCCCCCGGCAACGGCAGCTTTCGCGAGGCGGCCAAGCTGCTCTCTACGGCCTACATGAAGGCGCAATCCTGTCCCTCTTTCCCGCCGAGATACCTTGGAAAGCCGCTGGGCAAAAAAGTGAGCCGTAATGGGCGACCAAATACAGATTCAGCAGAAATCGTCCACCGAACTTCCAAACTCCTCTCCGATTAGTTCACAGAAGTGCTTCAAGGCACCCTGCAGGGTGTAGAACGTGTATTCGCTGCGGTGATAAAAATGAGCGTCATGGAGTGAAATATTAGCGACGGCCCAGTCCTTTATGCTGTCCCCGGCGAAACGGGTTAGCACGACCAGATCGTCGTCCCGAAGGCGATGGTCGACAATCAGACTGGTGGAGAACTGGTTACGCGCGAAGACGCCGCCGAACGAAAGCCTCGAGGCGTAGAGAAGGAGGGCATCGTCAGTGAACTCATCGGGGCAAGCAGGGAATTCAGTTGGGACCTTCCAGCGAACTTGCACGACCAGCGGGGTCAGCGAAGGGTAAAGCAGTTCTGACTTTTCGAGCATTTATCGATCCTATTGGCACTATCGTCGTTAGGCTCAACCTTTCCTAGAACTGCTAGCCGGTAAATACTTCTTTCCGAAAGAAACGGTCGCGGTGTCACTAAATGCATATGGCCTGGACCAACGCTATTACTATCGAGTGTTGCGCATCCGACACAAAAATCCCTCGGCTTTAATGGAAAGGAGACTTGCCGACTAACCGATGATTCGCGTGGGCTTAGCGCCGACTTCATGCGTATGCGCAGAATGACAGGCGAATGGCGGCCTTGTGCCCAATTCCCTCTTCAAGAATTCCCACTGATCGATTAGCGGGCGCGAGGCTGAAATAGGACCGTTTCAATCGAGGGACACTTCCGCCTTCCAAGCGTGCACCATCTGGGAAGAGCACGCGATCTCGCCGTTGGTATGACCGGCAACCTTCGAACAGAATAATTAGAATTTGATCGAATCTATTTCCGGGACAGAAGGGCCGCCCTGCTAGACAGCAATGGACAACAGAGGCTGGCGATGGCTGAGACGGCAGACAACACGACGAGCGAGGACCCGGGGGCGCTGATGAAGCGAATCCTGGCGAACCGCAAATCCGTTGCCAAAGCCCAGTTCGACATGATCGCCAGCATCGGCCGGATGCGCTCAACGATGAGTGACGACGATCTGCGCAGTTTCCTAGTTGTCGAATGCGGCATCCCGCGCAGCGATCTGCCGTCGATCTTCGCCTTCGAGGAGACCCTCGGATCCTTCGAGGCACTCCTGCGCAAGCGTTGCGTCCCATTCCACGTGTTGAAGACGCTGATCGCGACCGATGCCGATACCCGTCAAGCTGCGCTTGACGCTCTTGCAGACGGAACCGATATCGATATTCCAACCGTTGCCAGGCTCCGTCGTTTGACGATCCGCCGCAAGATCGGAGCGAACGCCTATGCCGAACGGGGCCGCCAGCGCGCGATGACGGCCGCGGCTTCAAAGCAGTCGCACCTCCGCGTCCAGGCGCTCGGCGAAAACGTCGCCACGCTCCTATCCGAGATTGACGAATTCACGGAGCGCTTTGTCGGGGAGCCACCCTGCGATCCGAACGAGGATGTCGTCGACCGGTCCGAGGCATGCATTTCTGCGGCCGTTAGATTGAGATCCCACGCAAGGATCGTGCTCCGTGAATTCAGGTCGGTCTATGGCGAGGTCGAACTGCCAGGAAAGGGTGTCGCCGGCTTCAGGAATGGGTCACATCGGCACAAGCTCGCCGCTGCCCATGAATCCCTGAAACGCTTCGCCGATGGGAAATTTGCGTGGTACGACAAGTTCAGCGGCTTTGCCTTCGAACAGGGCTATCTCTGGCAGACTGAGCTTCAGGACGCCCTCACCTATCTGCTTCCCTGCGATCCGGAACCGGATTCGGCGTCTGATGAAAATACTGAGGCCGCCAAGCCCCTGAGGTTTCTGGAAATATGTGCGGGTGCTGGCGGTCAGGCGATAGGCCTGCTCGGAGCGGGCTTCGAACCCGCGCGGCTCTACGACATGGATCTCAATGCCACTCGGACCCTGAAGAAAAACTGGACGTGGCCCGTCACCCGAAAGCGCCTGGAGAAGGTTTCGGACAGGGACCTCCAACAGTTCCAAGGCATCGATCTGCTTGCCGGAGGCGTGGAGTGTAGACCGTTCTCTCAAGCCGGGAAAAAACTCGGAGCAAACGACAGCAGGAATCTCTTCGATGAGGCGATCCGATATGTGAAGGTCGTCAGACCTCGCGCTTTCTTCTTCGAGAACGTCGAAGGCTTTACGGACAAGAAGTTCCTCAAATATCGCGCCAGCGTCTTCCAGCGGCTGAAGGCGCTCGACTACCGCATCGGCCTGCACAAGCTGAACGCCCGCGACTTCGGGCTCGCCCAGTCGCGCCCGCGGTTGGTGTTGGTCGGCGTGCACAAGGACGAACCCGGACTGTTCTCCCTGCCGAAGGACGGGATTACCACTACTATGGGAGAAGCCCTCGCCGACGTGATCTTTCCACATCGCGGGCTGGGTGATGTCGTCTACGACCAGTGGGCGGAAAATTGGCTCGCGAATTACGGAAGCAAGGTCTCCACCACGGTCACGTCGAGCCTCTACAAGAACAAAGGCAAGATGAAGCGGAGATGGGAGAACCAACTCGGCTTCACCGTCGACCCGAAGCATGTCGGTGATGGACCGGCCCCGCTCGGAAGCATCGAAGACCCAACAACCCGTCCCTATCTGACCGTCGATGTTGCCCGGGTGCTACAGGGGTTCCCTCGGGCGTGGAAATTTGAAGGCAAGGCGGACCGTCAGTTCCACCAGATCGGAAACGCGTTCCCGCCGCAGATGTCGAAGGCGGTGGGCCTGGCCATCGTGCGGGCGCTCTCGGGCCGAATGCCAAATTCGATCGACGCGCCACCGCTTGTCCCCTTCAGCGAATCCTTGATCGGCGTGAAGGGCGTGACGCCGAAGGGCTCGACGAAGTTCATGCTGAACGCAATGACGTTTGAAGACATCGAGGAGTTGAGGGACACTTATGGCGCGAAGTTCCCGGACCTGTCCAAGCTTGGGGCCCAAGCGAAGAGGAACCGTCTCGCCCGAAAGCGCAACGCGCGTGAATATCTGCAATCCCGGCAAAGCGGCGGGCAAGTCATAGAGACTGCCGAGGCTGAGGAGCCGTCCACTCCCTGAAATGTTTTCCAATTGCCCTCTGGATTTCAAACGGCGCAGGATGCTCCAACCGCCTGACCTGCTTCCCGTCCACGTAAAGCAGGCCTACGCCGCTTTCTCTCCACGCGAAGCTGACCTCGCGTCCGGCGGAATCCTGGACCGTGAGCGTCTCCACTTTACCATCGGTCGAGAAGGCTATCTCGGGACCATCTGGGCCGCATAGATCGCTGAACTCCTCGTAAGCCATCGCCACTTCCTGCGAGATCTCCTTGTCGCTCTCATGCAAGGGAACAAGAACGACGTCCTTCAGATAAACGCCGATCGCGTTGACGAACAGGGCCATGTCGTCCCCCTCCAGGTATTGTTCCTGCTCAAACTGCCTCGGAATGTACCCGAACCACCCATCATCCCCGAATTTCACCTCGGTATTGATTTCGGCGGTAACCTGGACGTCCTCCCACTCCGCCCGATCCTTGCGTGTTTCGGCTTTGCCCGGGACGTAGAGTTCGACTGGTAGCCTCCAGCCGTTCGGATCGCGCGTCCTGAACACTAGGGTCAGTCCGCCATCTCCGCGCTCTCCACGCATAACGAGATTTCTCTCGGTCAGGATATGCCCGTAGCGCTCCTTCGCCTCGATCATGATCTGCGTGAAATATCCCATGGATTCGACCTCCCTGCTGGTGCGGGAAGGATCCGTTGCATGGACGCAAGGGACAAACCGGGTTGAAAGGATTCATCGCTCGAAGTTCTCTCAATTGTTGACACGAGAACTTAAGAAGAATATTTAACAATATGATATAGCTTCATATTTTTCTGTAGACGCCGCGCCTGCAATGTGCCTTACTACTCACGCCCGATGAGGCGCCGGAGGTACCGATGATAAAGATATCGATATCCGTGAAGGGTCAGGTCTGACGCTGACGCCACAGGTGCGCCCCGGCACCGCGTGAGGGGAGCTTGATGCTTCCGAACGGGCGACCTCCGAAGAATTTCACTATTTCTAACGATGCAGCCTTAGGTCGGCGGACAAGTTTCCGAGCGTCATTTAGGAACGACATTGTAGCTAATGACTGCGATGGAGTTTCACGATGTACCCAGCAAATGAAGTCATCCCCCTGCGCCTGCTAACCTCTGCCGTGGTCCTCGTCATAGCCTGATTTCCCGCCGACATTTCTGTCTGATTTCGCCCTGGCATTGCCTGCCGGGAACGCCCACCCGTGCTCTGAAGAAAGCTTCGCCAATGCCAACACCAACGTGGAACAGATCCGCACGCGATCCTCCCTGAACTGACCTGCGCCGCGCGCGGCGTCTCTCCGAAGTTCAAGAAATGCCGCACTCCGGGCAACTCCGGAGATCGACGGCGCACGTCCGCACTTCACTAAGAAGGATACCCACATGAGCACTGCATCCGACGTCTCCATTCAGGTCCTGCCGACGGCTTTCACCAAGGCAGAGATCGAAATCCAGCGTGACTTTGCGCGCAAGTGCATCCGTGCGAAGCGCTTCGAAGACCTCTCGTCGCGTTACATGGCGATGAAAGCCGAATGCCATCGCCGCGGGCTGCGTGCATGCGATTTTCAGACGTTTCGTAACGCGGTCCGCCTCACGCGCCTTGGCACTTCTCGCCGCGTCAATTTGCCCAAATCCTGCTTGCCTATGCAGGAGTACTATTTCGGTCTGCCGACCGAAACCGCGCTCGCCCATGAGCACGACAGTTTTCTGAATCTCTGGCGTCGCCGTTGATCGGGGAGCCAGAACAGGATGACCATCAAAACCAGCTCGATGCGCACCCGAAAACCCGGTGTCACGGACAAGGGTCTGCTCCAAGTGCTCCCCGCAGAAGTGGACGAGTTCGACCTCGATCTTGTCCGCCTTCTCAAGAGGGCGGGAGTGTGGGAGGCGCTCCCAAAGAGACAAACGCCGTCACCTGAAGCGGCTGGCACCACGCCACGTCACCGTTGTGCGCGGCAAGCCCAACCTGCACGACGCAATCCGATCACCGGGAACCGATGCCGCAGCCGCCGAGAACGCCAGTCGGTCGAAGCTATTTGCGTTCGACTCCACGAAGAGGAAATCACATGTTCCATGAAGAAATGACGGCCTACTTCACGACTCTTGCCGATTTCCATCCTGCGCTGCTCCGCTGGTCAACCGATGTTCTACAGGACCATCCGATGCTCGCGACAACCTTCGCGGCTACGTTGAATGTCATCATTCAGCAGACCCAGTTGCTCGGAATCGACGATGAAACGGCACACGAGCTTCTCATTTGCCTGATCGAACATGAAGCAGGACCGGCCCTGCGCCGGCTGGGTATCAGCTTGCCGATCCCCTCGCGCGACCTGTTCTCAACCCTGGCGCACTCGTTTCGTGAAGATGACGAAATCGCAAAAGTCATGCTTCGAGAGCCGTTGATGGTGGAGAAGGGTCCCGTCGGCATCATGCGCAGGTCGCTGTGGGCCGAAGGCTTGAGGGAGCCAGAGGTGTCGCAGAGACTCGCCGAACTCCAGACGATTGAGCCGCAAATACACTGAGCCGGCGGCTCGAAACCGCTGCCCGGTCAGCGTCACCACGCCAAACGGGGCCGTACAGCATTTCGAAAGCGATGCCGAGGTGCACGCTTTCTGGAAAGTATTACCCGCGAGCCGGGGCCATCGTCTCTCCGACGGTCGGCGACGGGAGATCTTCACCCCATGACTCCGCGCGGGCCGTCCCGGCCCTAAGCACACCCCTCCACCAGACAGCCCTGGCCCGGCCGCACAGCGCGGCCGGCATCGGACACCTGCGTTCAACGGAGACTTCAATGACCCGCGTCAGACAACTCATCCGCTTCATGAAGGAGCTGGAGTCCGGCCACGACCGGACCCAAATCCCGCTTCCTTCCGAGACCGTCTTCCTCAAGCCGGACAATCCGCTTATCTCAGGACGGATCCGGCCCTTCCCGATCGATGTCCACGATGAGGACGATAACTATGCCGACCTCGTCAGCCTCCCATGGCTTTGGATGCCAACCGAGGAGCCGACGCCCAGCCGATGGTACCCGGCCAGAACGAAGGGCCATTCCCGCGGCACCATTACCAATCCGAAGACACGCTCGGCAATCAGCTACGCCAGTACCTACGAGATGAACCTCGCCTACATGCTCTGTGCCTCCAAGCACGTCGTCAAGGTCGAGGATCAGCCCGAAGCCATCATCGTCCCCCGCGACGACGGTGACAAACAACACACCGTCGACTTCCGGGCGACGATGGCGGGCAATGGCTACCGGATCGTCGTCGGTGTGCGACCATCCTGGCAGCTAGACAAGGACGACCTCCGTCACACGATCGAACGGATCAACTCCGGCTCGCTCGCGGGCTTCGCCGACGAGGCGATCATCCTGACCGAACGGGAAATCACCAACGACCGCGGGTGGAACGCAAAGAGCATCCTTCGTGCGCTCAAGGGATCGGTCGCCAACGACAATGCCCGCCTGGCGAACCACGCCTCGAAATTCGACGGAACCGTGTCGCTCATGACGCTGACCAGCATCTTCGATGACACCGCGGCCGCTTGGAACGCCGTCTGGTGCTTGATCCACGACGAAATCCTACTGCCCAGCCGTCCCGACCTCAAGCTCGTGGATGCCCCCTTCGTCGCCTTCAACCACAACGCAGCCTGAAAGGAAAGAGCATGGAAACCAACCTTTCCGCCCTCCTCTCGCTACAGCACGGTGCCGTGCTGCCGGTGTTTAACCGCCTTCCCGTCAAGGCCCGCGTTCGTGATCGCGGCATCGACTATTGTGTCCTGTACTGCGACCGAAACGGTGCCGCGCTCCAGCGCATGGATGAGACCCAGGCGACAGTAACCTTCAGCCAGGCCGACATCGCGGAGGCACTCAACCGTCCGGGCAATCCGATGACGATCGAGAAGGACTTCTACGCCGAAACGAAGGCACGCGCCCGGTTGAAAGGTGCAGACAAACTCAGCGGTATGAACCCGAGCGATCAGGAAACGGTCCTCAAAAGAGAGTACTTCGTTCGGTCCTTCTACGAGATGCGGGCCGACTACAGGGAAAAGTGCAGGCTTGCCCGCATGGATAGGATGCCGCTTCCGCCTCGCGTCAGCAAGTCGCGCGACTCCCTTCTGCGGGTGATCCCGCTCATTTCTCTGAAATGGCGCGCACACCAGTTGGCGAACTCGCCGAAGGCGACTTACCGCACAAAGGAGAAGACCGTCACCCTCGTCGAACCGACCCCGTCCACATTGAAGAACTGGATGCAGACAATGGAAGAAAACGACTTCGATCCGGTCTTTCTCCGGAACCAGTATCGCGACGAGCGCCAGGAGTATTTCACAGCGGACGAGCTCATTCACCTTAACGCTGCGATCGCCGCCGCCTGCTCGCGAACCGATCCCGACCTCGCAAGAATCCATGCCGACATGGTTACCGCCATGGAGGCCGAAAACAAAACGCGCGGTGCCGGCGACCAACTCAGGATTCCGTGCGAGAGCACGCTGCGCAATCGGTATGCAGATCTGCCAGAAATGAAGCGCGACCTTGCACACGACGGCAAGGAAGCCGCCAAGCGCAAATGGCAACCCGAGCACGGCGGCATCGACGTCGTCCGGGCGGGCGAGCGCGTGGAAGTCGATGATCACGAAACCGACCTCCACACAGTACTGGCAATGATCGGTGTCTGGAAAACGATGTCGAAGACCGAGCGCGCCAAGGTCAAGCGGATCCGATTGTGGATCTCGGCGGGGATCGATGTGGCCAGCAGAGGCCTGACAGCGCTCTACGTCAGTGCTCGTCCGCCGTCTAACAAATCGGCAATGACAGTCCTGGAAATGTCGACCCGCGACAAGACCGATATCGCGCGCCGTCTCGGATGCTCAACCGCATGGATTCAGGGTGGCACTATCGAGACTATCGCGGTCGATAGCGCAGCCTACTTTGCCAACCGCTCTTTTCGGATCGCGGTGAACGACATGGGCACTGACTTGTTCTTGCCGCCCGCCGGGGAAGCACCCTGGCGAGGCTTCATCGAGCGCTGGTTCCGAACCCTTTCGCACCAGATGTTCAACTATTTCAACGGACGCACGTGGGGTTCTTCTGTCGAAAAGGGCGACTACGACTCCGAAGCCGAGGCAGACATGATTGCTTATCAGGTTGCCGAGTGCCTGCTTCGGTGGGCCATCGACGGGTACCACAACGCGCCGCATTCCGAACTGAACGGGTCCACGCCGCAGAACCGTTGGCTGGAACTCAGCAGAGACTACGGCGTGATGCCCGGCCCGACCGGAGCGCTGCGTACGCATCTTTTTGGAACGCACATCAAGCGTACCATCTCGAAAAAGGGCATCCGGAGCGCCGGCTTGCAGTTCCAGAGCAAGGAACTTCAGAAGATTCGCCGAAGGGTTGGCAAAACTCCGGTGATTGCCCGCATCAACAATCACAACCTGGGCAGCCTCTCCGTATGGACCGAGGACGGCTGGATCGAAGTGCCTTGCGTCCATCAGGATCTGGAGGGTGTAAGCATCTGGCAGTGGCTGGCGGCAACCGAGAAGCTCCGTTTGTTTAATGCCGAAAATGCCAAAGTATCCCGCGGCACCCTCCAGGCGACCTTCCTCTGGCTCAAAAACCAGGCGGAAATGGCTCGTCTTGAATCCGGCCTGCTCAGCCCCGTGTTGGCCGACGAGGACTACCAGCGCTTCGAGAAGAGCATGGACCGCACATTCGACGTCCTTGAGAAACCATTCGAAGGTGAATTCCGTCCAGAGGGTGAATGGCACCCGTCCAACGAGCTGTTCGCGGCTCTCGGCATTCACCCCGTTGTCTACGCCGCAAAGAAAAAGTCCGCAAAGGCGGCTCGGGAAGAAGCCGACGCAGGCGGACGTCCGCAGCTCGGCACCATGCCCAAGCAGCAACAGGCACATGCGCACGAGCCGAACGAGTCGGTGAACGACGAGACGACGGTCGTTCGCCGCATCACCACCAACATCTTTGAAAACTAGGGAGATTCTCATGGAAATGTTTGACAAGAACCTCGACGCAAAGCGCAGTCAGGCAGCCATCGACCACGTCCGTGGGCTGATCGGTGACAACCGCGCAGCCATCGCAGACCGGATCGCCGAACTGTACGATCACTACGTGATCCTCGATCGCGACATGCCCCTGCGAGCTGCTCTCGTGTCGTCGGTTGCAAGCGTTCTCACCCCTATCACCGGAAGGCCTGACAAGCGGAGGATCGTGGCCGTCACCGGGCGTTCCGGCGCAGGAAAGACCACGGCGCTGATGAAGCATATCGGGAGCATTCCTGCGATGCAGTCCTACGTGGACGACGACGGCGTTATGATCCACCCCGTCATCCTTGTCGATGCTCCGTCACCGTGTACGCCTCGCCTGCTGGCTATCTCATGCCTCGAAGCGCTCGGTCATGCGCCTCCGGAAGGCATCAAGGAGAACCAGGCCTGGCTGCTGTTTCGCCGACTGTTGAAAGTTCACAAGGTCATGTGGGTGTTCATCGATGAGGCCCAGAACGCTATCGAGACTGCCTCTCTACGCGAGGCAACCGTTATCGGCGACGCATTCAAGTCGCTGACCCAGATGCCGGATTGGCCTGTGAGACTGATCCTTGCAGGCGTGGCACCCCTGGCAAGCTTCCTCGCGCGAAAGCAGCTCTACAATCGCCGCACCGTCGTTCCCTTCGACACCCTCGATGCAGACGGTACGACGGACCTTGTGAAAAGCATTCTGGAGACGATTGTTCAGGAACACGCTCGCATGGAAATCCGGATCAAACTCGATGACACTGCCCAAGAAGCTGACGAGGAAACGACCAAAACGCGGCACAGGGAAAAGGGCACGTTCCTCAAGCGATTGATGCACGCCTGTGATGCCGAATTCGGGTCCGTGGTCCAGATGATCCGGGCGGCCGTCGAGTTAGCCATCTATGCAGATCGTGACTGTGTCACGATCGATGACTTTGCGAAGACCTACGCCTCCTTCTCAGGTTGCCGGCCTAGCAAGAACATCTTCACCGCCGCCAACTGGGAGGAACTCGACCCCTCAACCGCCCTGCTCCGCGACGACGATCGGGTCTGGGAAGCCGAAAGGCTGAGGTCCAAGGGAAAGAATGCAACCAGGTACGGAGTTCGCCCACAATGAGCAGGCTTGCCGAATTGCTTCCCTTCTACGCTGGCCACGAAACCGTCGCCAGCTATTTCTCGCGACTTGCAGCGGCATGTGGCTACGAAAACGCCCGCGCCTTCGCCTTCCACCTTCAACTTCAGTTCCAGGGCATCGTTGCTGGACGGGAGAAAGATTTGGAGACCTTCGCTGCAGTTCTGGATATGCCGAGATCGTCGCTCTCTGCGGGGGTTATTCTCGGAGACAAGTACGTCTATCAAATCTCAGGCCAGGTGCTCAGCCGGCATGAGATGCAAAGGCTGCGGTTTCGTTTTTGTCCCTTCTGCGTGAGCGAGGACGAACATCGCTGCGGCGGTCGACGAGGTTTTCGGGCATACGGACGCCTGCATTGGCACGTTTCCGCTATCCGCACCTGCAAGCGGCATGGCGTTCGCCTCATTTCGAGTGCCGAGCTCGCGAAATCGCCTTTCCAACACGACTTTGCGGCCAACCTTGCAGCAGAATCTTCCAGGATTCCCAGATCCATGGCGTCTGCTGAAGCTGCGGAACCGGACAATCTTCAGACATATGTCGAGAAGAGGTTGAAAGGCGACAGGTCCGGTGCCGACTGGCTTGACTCCCTGCCGCTGTATGTCGCCATCCGCCTTTGCGAAATTGTGGGCGCATCTCTGTTGCACGGAAACCTGTTCCGCTCATCGGGATTTGGCGACCGGGAATGGTCAGAGAGCAGCGGTGCTGGATACGATCTTCTTAAAGAAGGGGAACCTGCATTCCGCCAATACCTGCAGGCTCAGGTGGATGATTTTCACCGCAGGAAAGTTTCCGGCGGTGAGCGATCCATCTTCGGTCGTCTGTATCTAACCCTTGCCCATCGGACGACCGAAGCTGCATTTGACCCGATTCGAGATATCATTCGTGATGTGGCTATTCACAACCTCCCGCTCGGACCCGGAGATGAATTCTTCGGACCGATCGCTGTCAGAAAGTTCCACACGATCCACTCTGCCTCAAAAGCCCACGGCATTCCGTTCGAGCGCCTCAACAAACTCGTGCTGGACGCAGGATTGCTCCCCAGTGAAACAAGCGGTAGAGGCAGAAATCTCATCGAAGCCCAAGCCGTCGACCGCATTGTCACGGAAATGGCTGCAACATTTAATCAGAAAGAGGTCGCTACTAAACTTGGGGTCACGCGCAAACTAGGCCGGCAGCTCATCAACGGCGGACTTTTCAAGCCATCCTTCGAAGTGAAACAGCGACCCGGCACCAGGATCATTCCGCGATACCCGGCCGAGCAAGTTACCACTCTACTCGCGAGCCTTCGATCTGTCGCCAACTGCACGGACATGAGTGAGCTCCACGATTTACATACTTCGATCAAGCGTTGCGGATGCACGTTCATCGAGGCAATCAATTTGATCCGCTCTGAAAAACTCTCAAAAGTTGGCTGGGACAAAAGTGAAATCGGACTTGCAGCCCTTCGAGTCGATCCAATCGAAATGCGGCTTCTGATGATGCGTCAAAACTCGATCATTTCGGATCGGCAGAGCAAGCGTTCAATGGTTAGACCTCAGCCGCACGGCAGTCCCAATCGGCAATCGTTACTGTAGACTTCGAGACAATTTACGCGAATTCAAGCCGGGTTTCATCCCGGCTTTTCTTTCGGGCCATGCCATTGGCCAACTTTGACGTCCTGGGTGGCCAAAAGTACTTGTGCTCTGAGGTTCGAGGGTTCACGTATCAGAGGGTTACAGCGCTAATGGCCAGTATTCGGTTACATTTCTCACTGATTATCCAGACGGCCCCTTGAAAGGCAGCGCCCCGCGCTGCCTTTTGCGTTGATGCGGAGGAAACATCATGCGGATAGTGCTAACAGGCAGCTCCGGCCGGGTCGGCCGCGCGATTTTCAGTGCGCTGGCCGGCCGGCACGATGTCGCGGGCATAGACCGCTCCCCCTTCTCCACAACCCATATCGTCGGCGATTTCGCCGACAGGGTGCTTCTGCAGAGAGCTTTCGAGCGGGCTGATGCGGTAATCCATACCGCGGCCCTTCATGCCCCGCATGTCGGCTGCGTGCCAGACGCCGAGTTTCAGCGTATCAATGTCGACGGCACCCGCATGGTCGCGGAAGCGGCAATGGCGGCAGGCGTTGAGCGGCTGGTCTTCACCAGCACGACGGCGCTCTACGGACACGCGGTTTCAGCGGGGTGCTGCACCTTTATCGATGAAGATACGCCACCCCAGCCAAAAAGCATCTATCACCGCACGAAGCTCGAAGCCGAGCAGCTACTCAAGGAAATGGCCGGCCCGCGTCTAGCCGTGCGCGTGCTGCGCATGTCCAGAAGTTTCCCGGAGCCCGCTGACGTAATGGCCGCCTATCGGCTGCATCGCGGCGTCGACATCCGTGATGTCGCTGATGCTCATGCACTGGCACTCGGCAATGCGGGAGAAAATTTCCAGCGCTATATCATATCGGCAGCCACCCCGTTTTCCGCTGATGATTGCGACGCCCTCGCCAGGGATGCACCCTCCGTTCTCCGGCAGCGGACCCCGGCCCTTGCAGACGCGTTCGCGCGGGAGGGTTGGGCGCTGCCGATGACCATCGATCGGATCTATTCACCCGCCCGCGCCGCAAAGGGGCTTGGCTGGAGATCCCGGTTCGGCTTCGAGGAAGTGCTGGCCCAGCTTGGCCGCCGCAGCCTGGAAGTTTTGCCTGCCGGCGCGGAGATCAACAGGAAATCAGAGTAGCCTCGCGATGGCATCAACTTAAACCGTGAACGCTTTATCCCCTCGCGCGTTTGTATCCCGCCTGATAATCTTCGGGCCGGGAGCGACAAAAACCAGTGACTGCATTTACGGCCTTCATCATCATTCTTCTCGTGCTCATCGGGCCGAGCCTGTTTGTCGTCATCGGCAAACAGCGGGAAAAAGCCATTCCCAAACGCCCCTCCACCGCCCTTCCCGTTAACGACGACGAAACGGCGCTGGACCGCCACTGGCAATCGATCAGAAACGGCTGGAACGAGAAGAATGCGCTTTGCCTGCTGCATTCCAATCTCGATGCCTTTGCCGTGCGCGTGGCCGCGACACGCGCCGCCGGGCGCAGCCTCGATCTCATGTATTACATGTGGAATGCCGACCTGACCGGACGATTGATGATGCGCGAAGTGATCACCGCCGCCGATCGTGGCGTGCGCGTGCGCCTGCTTCTCGACGACCTCGGCGTCTCCATGTCCGACCGTATCTTCCACGCCATCGACAGCCATCCCAATATCGAACTCAGGCTGTTCAATCCTACAAGGGCGCGGGAAAACATCCTGCATCGCAGCCTCGAACTGGTGCTGCGCTTTCGAAGCGTCAACCGGCGTATGCACAACAAGGCATGGATTGCCGACGGGCGGGCGGTGATCGTCGGTGGTCGCAATATCGGTGATGCCTATTTCGATGCAGCCGAACGGGCGAATTTCCACGATTTCGACATTCTCGGTTTCGGCGGGATCGTTGCCGACTCCACCGAAATCTTCGACGATTACTGGAACAGCGCCGTTTCCGTGCCGGTACGCTCTCTGCTGGCGCGCAGACCCAACAAGCTTGCCAAATTGCGGCGCGAACTGGATGCCTTGCCGCAAAGTGAAGCGGCCAGACCCTATCTCGAGCGTGTCGAGAGCCAGTACGGCCGCGATCATTTCCTGATGTCGGACCGCCTGCACTGGGTCGATACCGCAGATGTGCTGGCCGATCCGCCGGAGAAAGCGGCCGGGAAACGCCGCAAGGGCCATAATTTCCTGATGGAGAGCCTGCTGCCGCTGATGCAGGCCGCAGGCGAGAGCCTGCATATTACCTCCCCTTATTTCATTCCCGGCAAACAGGGCGTGGAGATCTTCCTCGATCTTGCAGAACGCGGCGTGTCTCTCGCCATCCTCACCAATTCCCTGGCCGCAACCGATGTCGCCGCCGTTCACGCCGGTTATGCCCGTTATCGAAAGCCGCTTTTATTGGGTGGGGTGCGCCTGCATGAATTGCGCTCGCAGGCCGACCAGGGCAGCTTCACCCTGCGCGGTTCGGGACAGGCGAGCCTGCACACCAAGGCCTTCACCCGCGACGGCAAGACCGGCTATATCGGCTCGCTCAATTTCGACCCGCGCTCCGCCTCGCTCAACACGGAAATGGGCGTTGTTTTCAATTCACCACCGCTGGTGGCCCGCATGGACGAAATATTCACCGAAGAAATCCGCCGCACGATGAGTTTCGAACTCGACGTCGATAATGGCAAACGCATCGTCTGGATGACGGAAGAACAGGGCCAGCCGAAGACCTACCGGCGCGAACCGGACGCGGCCATCAGCCGGCGGATCATCGCCGGTATCATGCGTTTCCTGCCGCTTGAATCACAGCTTTGATGAAAGCAGGCATCGCTCAGGCCGCCGGCCTCACCCCGGCCTTGGCCAGCTGTATCTGCACCAGCGTATCGAGGTTCTGGTTGACGCGACAATAAAATTCCTCGTCGATGAAAGGCCGCAGCATGAAATCATTGCCGCCCGCTTTCAGGAACCGCGCCGACAAAAGCCGGTTGGTGGAGGACGACACGCCGATGATGCGCAGCTCATGCGACCCGCGCACGGTGCGGATGCGCCGCGTCAGTTCGAAACCGTCAATGTCGGGCATGTTGTAGTCTGTGACCACAAGGCCGATATCGGGATTGGCCTTGAGGATTTCGAGCGCCTTCGCACCGCTATCGGCAAGGCTGACGCGGAAATTATATCGCTTGAGGCGGCTCGACAGCAGCGCCCGTGCCGTCGGGCTGTCATCGACGATCAGCACATGGTGGCGGTGATTGGTGAGGAACCGACAGACGGATTCCGTCAGCATGTCCACGGCGAAGATGTTGTCCTTCAGGATGTAATCGACCACATCCTTGGCGATCAGCGTCTCGCGCGTCGCCTCATGAAACGTGCTGGTAAAAACAATGGTCGGGATCGAAAGATCGATCAGATATTCCAGCGCCTCACCCTTTTCCGCCCCCGGCAGGTTGATGTTGGAAATGGCGAGCGTCACCGGTTCTGGAGAATGTTCGTAACAGGCCTGCAACTCTTCGAAAGAGCGGCATACCTCTACGGAAACACCCAGCATTTCGTTGAGCCGCATGCTCACCATCTGGGTGAACACGTTGCTGTCTTCCGCCAGTAAAATGCGGTTGTTGGTAAAAGGCACGCCAGAATATTGCATGCCCGTAATGCCCAGGAAATTCATTCTGCCCCGATCCCCCATCGTATGTGAGGAAAACATATCAGGCGCATTTTTCAGAATCATTAATAGCACTTTTGCAGGAAAGGAATGCGGGCATATGCTTACCTAAACGGAAATACGGCCCGCGAGGGGCCGTATTCCAGCTTTGGGAGTGAATGATCTTATGCGCGCAGCAGCGCATTTTCCGTGTCGAACGGGCTTTCTTCCACCACTTCGGCATCGTAGAGCGTGCCGAGAATGCGGATCTTCAGCTTTGTGCCAACCGCCGCATATTCCGGTTTGAGCATGGCAAGCGCAATCGACTTGCCGATGCGCCAACCGAAACCACCGCTGGTGACACGCCCGGCAAGATTGCCGTTTTCATCCGAAATCGCTTCCGACCCGCGGGCATCGACATCCGTATTGCCCGACACGGTCAGCGTCGAAAACACCGACTTCAGTCCGGCTTCCTTATAGGCCACCAGCGCATCGCGGCCGATGAAGGATTTTTCCGGACGCAGGAAGCGGTCGAGACCGGATTCATAGGCGTTATATTCCACCGAAAGCTCGCGGCCCATGTTGCGATAGGACTTTTCGAGCGACATCGACACCATGGCCCGGATGCCGAATGGCTTGATGCCGAATTCCGCGCCTGCCTCCATCAGCCGGTCGAAGATATAATTCTGCATCTCGATCGGATGGTGCAGCTCCCAGCCCAGTTCGCCCACGAAGTTGACGCGCAGCGCATGCGCCGTCGCCACACCGACGGAAATCTGCTTTGCCGTCAGCCAGGGGAAATCCTTGTTCTCCAGGCTGGTGCGGGTCAGCTTCTTCAACAGATCGCGCGACCTCGGGCCGGCAAGCACCAGCACGCCGTATTTCTGGGTGATCGGCTGCAGCACCACGGAACCGTCGGTCGGCGCAAGGCGGCGCAGCACGTCATGATCGTGGGCCTCAAGACCGCCTGCCGAAACCATATAGAACCGGCCAGGCGCCCATTCATAAACGGTGAACTCAACCTTCACACCGCCATTCGGCGTCAGAAGATGCGTCAGCGCGATGCGGCCGCGCTTCTTCGGCACGATATTGGCCAGAATGCTGTCCAGCCAGGCACGCGCGCCGGGGCCGGAAACCTCCATCTTGGCGAAGGCCGACATATCAAGCACGCCGACATTGTTGGTGACGTTCTTCACCTCGTTGCCGACATGTTCGAAATAATTCGAGCGGCGGAACGACCATTTTTCGACGATGCGGCCATCTTCCAGCGGCGGTGCGTAATTGTGGCTGGTGATGACATCGGCGCCGACGCCGAGGTCTTCTTCCTTGAGCGCATAACCTTCCGGTGCATACCAGTTGGCGCGCTCCCAGCCATAGACGGAACCGAACACGCCACCGAGCTTCTTCAGTCGGTCATAAACCGGCGTCGTCTTCAAGGGACGGGCGGCGGAACGCTCCTCATCGGGATAATGCATGGTGAAGACGTTGGCATAGGCTTCCTCGTTCTTGGCAATGAGGTAACCTTCCGTCGCGTGAGGCCCGAAACGGCGCGGATCGACGCCCATCAGATCAAGTGTCGGCTCGCCATCGACGATCCATTCAGCCAGCTGCCAGCCAGCACCACCGGCAGCGGTGATACCGAAGGAATGACCTTCATTCAGCCAGAAATTCTTGAGGCCGGGTGCGGGACCGACGATCGGGTTACCGTCAGGCGTATAGGCGATCGCGCCATTATAAACCTTCTTGATACCCACTTCCCCGAAGGCGGGAACGCGCACCATCGCCGTTTCGATATGCGGCATCAGGCGGTCCAGTTCCTCCTGGAACAGCTCATATTCGCTGTCGTCAGAGGGACCATCGACATAACAGACCGGCGCGCCGACTTCATAAGGACCGAGGATCAGGCCGCCAGCCTCTTCGCGCATATACCAGGCCGAGTCCGATTCACGCAGAACGCCCATTTCCGGCAACCCCTGACGGCGGCGTTCCTGAATGGCCGGATGCGGCTCGGTGACGATATATTGATGCTCGACCGGAATGACCGGAATATCGATACCGACCATCTCACCGGTCTTGCGGGCAAACGAGCCGGTGCAGGAGATGATATGTTCGGCGATGATCTCGCCCTTATCCGTCGTCACCTTCCAGTGACCGTCTTCCGTCTGCTCGATGGCGGTGACGGTGGTGTTGCGATAGATCGTCGCTCCACGGTCACGCGCGCCCTTGGCCAGCGCCTGCGTCAGATCGGCGGGCTGGATATAACCGTCATCGGGATGCTGGATGGCGCCGAGCAGGCCATCGGTTTCGCAGAGCGGCCAGATTTCCTTGACCTGCTCCGGCGTCAGCATGTTGACGCGCACGCCGATCGTTTCGGCAATGCCGGCATAATACATATATTCGTCCCAGCGATCCTTGGTGCGGGCGAGACGGATATTCGAAACCTTGGAGAAACCGACATTCATGCCGGTCTCTTCCTGAAGCTCCTCATAGAACTTCACGGAATATTTGTGGATCTGGCCAACCGAGTAGCTCATGTTGAACAGCGGCAAGAGGCCTGCCGCATGCCAGGTGGAACCGGAGGTCAGCTCCTTGCGCTCGATGAGCACGCTGTCGCTCCAGCCCTTTTTGGCAAGATGATAAAGCGTCGAGACGCCGACAACGCCGCCACCGATCACCACCGCCCGTGCATGTGTCTTCATTTACAGAACCCCTGAAAAGCGCCGGCCTCGTCTTATTCCGCCGACATTGGATGGGAGGAATATGAAGCGCTTGCGGGTTGTTCAGCCGCCTGATTGCGACATGGCCATAGGGTGCTGCGACAGGGAAGAAATTGCGGAGCGCGCCGGAGGAACGTCGAACAGCTTTGCCGCTCTTTTCTTCTCCCCGCCGGGGAGAAGGTGGCCCGAAGGGTCGGATGAGGGGGCACCGTTGCCGTATCCCTCTGCCCTCGCCCCCTCAACCCGCTGCCGCGACCTTCTCCCCGGCGGGGAGAAAGCGACAAGCGGCGAGCCCCTGGCCGGAACTCAATGTCCACAAGCAACAGCGATCTACGCTTTCGCGCCGGGTTTCTCCCTCGGCTCTGTCGCCTTGTCGCTCTTCGGCGCCTCTTTCTCTGGCGAAGCAGCCCCCGTATGCGACACCACGGCCTTGTCGCCCTCTTCCGAAAGCAGCGCCGCCAGCATCTGCGGATTGGCGTCGCCTTCCACATGGATGTTGAGGTTGCGTTGCGGGAACGGGATGGCGATGCCCTCTTCGCGGAAACGGTGGAGGATGGCGATGCGCAGCGCATTTTTCACCGCAAGCCCGTTCGACAGGTCGGCAAGGTGGAAACGCAGTTCGAAATCCAGCGAAAAATCGCCGAAACGCAGGAATTCCACATGCGGCTCGGGGTTGCGCAGCACCGGCGGCTGAGCGCGCACCAGTTCCAGCAGAATATCCATCACCTGCTGCGGATCGGAATCATAGGCGACGGAAACCGGAATTTCCGCCCGCATGATGCGGTTGCGGTGTGTCCAGTTGCCGACAGAAGAATTGATGAATTCCGAATTCGGCACGATGATCGACTGGCCACGAAAAGTTTCGATTTCGGTGGCGCGCACGGAAAGCCGCTTGACGGTGCCCTCCGTCGTGCCGGTCACCACCCAGTCTCCCACCTTGAACGGACGTTCGACCAGGAGGATGAGGCCCGAGACGAAATTCGAAACGATGTTCTGCAAGCCAAAACCGATACCGACCGAAAGGGCGGAAGCGACCAGCGCCAGGCTTGAGAGGTTGAGACCGGCAGAGGAGACGCCGAAGATCGCCGCAACGGCAATGCCAAGATACCCGATGCCTGTTTTAACCGAGTTGCGCACCCCGGCATCCACCTGGCCCCGCGCCATGACGTTATTGTCCAGCCACTTCTGGAACCAGCGGGTGATGATATAGCCGATGGCGAAGACGAGGACGCCGCCGAAGAGGCCGATCAGCGAGATGGAGGCATTTCCGACGGTGATGCCGGTCAGCAGGCGATAGGCCCAGCTTTCGATATCGCCCGGCTGGAAACCCCAGGAAAACAGGATGAGCGGCACGCCAAAAGCAAGCGCCACGACATAGATGCCGAGCCCCGCGGCAAGGCCGGCCTGATCCAGCGCAACCGGGCCGAGACCGAAACGACGCGCGAGATAACGCCCGGCAAGGGATTCGCCAAAGGCACCCTGCCGCGAAATCGCCTTGCCGGAGAGAATGCCGATATACATGGTCGCCAGCACCGCACCGGTCGCGACGATCTGCGTGGCGAGGAACCGTGCAAGCCCGACATAACCGGTCAGGCAGGCACCGATAAGGATGAGGCCACCCACCCGCAGCAGAATGACGAGCCAGCGCGGCAGGCGCTGGTTGCCGGTGTCGTAGTCCTGCCCCTCACCGATCATCGGCCGCAGGAACGACACGGTGAGCAGAATGAGCCCGATGATGATGGAAGCGATGAAACTCTTGGCGACGGTGACGATCAGCGGTGAATAAAGCGTCTCACTGATCGTGCCGAACAGATAATCGAGACCGTTGACGAGCGCCATCAGCAGCACCGCCGAAGACAGCGTATGAGCCCCCTTGTTGGACACCTTCAGCAGGCGCCATTCCGGCTGTGTCGGCGCAAAAATCGCATAGCTCAGCCGCGAGACGAAATAAACGAAACCGGTGATCGCCATCGCTCCGAACAGGATCGGCGCTATGTCGGACCGCAGCACGTTGAAATTATCGAGGAAGAAGGCCGAAGTAACGAGAAACAGGAACAGCGACAGCGACTGCACCATGGTCGACCAGAAGGCCACCGAAAGCCTTCTGAGATAGGAAGGCTCGCCCGTAAAGGCGCGCCGGTCCATGCGGCTGCCGAAAAAGCGGTAGCCGCCGACCAGAAACAGCAGCGCCGCCATGATCGACAGCATCACGGCCCCGAACATCGGCAGCCGCTTGTAGTTCCAGACATAGGCCGCCCAGTTGCTGAAGGCATTGTTGAGGTTGGTGAGCTCGGCCACAAAGGCGGAAGATGCGTCGCCCAGCGTCTGCGCGGAAACTTCCGTGCGCTTGAACAGGGTGGCGGCAAAAAGCGCCCGGCGAACCGCCGTGATATTGTTGGAAATCTGCGCGGCATTGTTGGCGGTAGCCTCCACTTCGCCCGCCATGGCATTCACCTCGCCGCGCTCCGCCGTCAGCCGGTTTCGCTCTTCCGTGACGAGGCTCGCTTCCGGCGGCTGACCTTCGCCGGGTGCCGCACCCAGCGCATCCAGCCGGGTCTTGATCTGGTCCAGCCGCGCCCGAAGTTTGGCATTGGCGGCTGCGGCATCGGCAGCGATGCTGTCGGCCCGTCCCTTGAGGTCGACGAGCTGGGCATCATCGCGTCCGCCCGCCTCCACCTGCCCCGAAATGAATGCGATATCCGTCTTCCATTTTTCGAGATCTGCTCTCGCCTGTTCGACCGTCGAGGTCTGGATGGTGCCCGGTACTGCCGGCGTCGTTGTTTCCTGCGCGAGCGCCGGCATCACCCAGAGGCTGCTGAAGAGGGCAAAAAGAACGGCAAGAATCGAGGCCATGCCGGCACTTCGCCGGCCAGCTCCCGCCCGCCCGCGCAACACCCGCCCGCGCAACATCCGACTGCCATTCATCCATCCGCCGAACATCAACCGCACATCCATGCCTTTCGTCTCTTTGCGCCACCTCAGGCTATTTAGCGCCTGTGGCGGGGAAAACCACCCGCATCAGGCGAGGTTTTCAGGAGTTTGCTTGCTTTTCGCCACAGGAATCATCACCTTTGATGATGCAGCAACATGGGAGGAAATCATGGAATCTGCTGGCATTGGCTGGATTGCAGCTATCATCATCGGTGGTGTCGCCGGGTGGCTCGCCGAACAATTCATGAAAAGCAATATGGGTGTTTTCATGAACATCCTTCTTGGAATCGTCGGCGCCATCGTCGCCAACGCCATCCTTTCGGTATTCGGAATCGTTTTGACCGGCTGGCTCGGTTATCTCATCGCCGGCTTCGTTGGCGCCTGCATCCTCATCGCCATTGGCAGAGCTTTCAGACGCGGGTGAATAAAAGAAATCCGTAAAACCCCGAATTTTCAGGCTTTTCCAGCGCGACTGAAATTTTTCCGTCATAAAAATCGAAGAAATTTCATTTCCGCGCTGGACAAGCCCAAACTTCCCCTTTATAGCCCCCCTCACACCGCCACACGGTGCCGGTCGGGTGATTAGCTCAGTTGGTAGAGCAGCTGACTCTTAATCAGCGGGTCGTAGGTTCGAGCCCTACATCACCCACCAAATCTTCTTGAAATGACAGGACCTTGCGATGCTTAGTTGAATCATCGCATCAATGCTAGGCGGAAGAAATCTTCCCTCCGGGCTGCCTTTGCCAGGCGGCCTGGCCTTCCAAAAATCTGCGACTTCGGTTCCGACGCTCTCCCTCACACCTTAACCACATTCCGCAGTTTGCATTGCAAGCCGCCAGCTTGGCTGTATGCATCACTCAGCCAGAATATTGGCGCGATGGGGGACATCATGACATCAAAATGGGTAATGGCGGCATTCTTCGGCGCAACGATGACGATTGCGGGAACGGCGCAGGCGGATGACCTGGTCTTTACGCTGAAGAACGGCACAAATTCGGTCCTAAACGCCTTTTACACCTCACCGGTGGGCGTCAACAACTGGGAAGAAGACGTTTTCGGAAGAGAGGCCCTTGGTCCGGGTGAAACGATGGAGATCACCATCGCTGACGGCCGCCGCGTCTGCAAATACGACATGCGCTTCGAATTCCAGGGCGATGAGCTGGAGGATCTCGAGGATACGCAAAACCTCTGTGAACTCGGCGAATATACCATCACCGAATAACAGATCGGCAACGACGGCCTTGCCCGATCAAGGCGGGGCCTGAACCGATGACCAGACGGATGTCTTCGCCGCTGCGGAAACACCCGATCTTTCGGAGAATTCCGGAAACGGTGAGATATCGGCGTGGCAACGTTCTCCGCCTCCGCAAAGCTGTCTCAATCATCCCTATGATCGAGGCCATGAGATTACTCATCACCATATCGCTTTTCATTCTCGGCGCTGTCGGGAGCGGCATATGCGCGTTCTTATTATCGGCAGCCCTGGCCGATTCCGGATTTCTCGGCTCCTGTTTTGAGGGAAACTGTGCCTATGCGGCGCTTTTTATGGTGCTGCCCGTCACATGGTTCGTGCTTTTTGCGCTTTATGTCATGGCGCTTTTAATTTGGCGGCGAAAACCGTTCCGGAATGGAAGGCTCTGAAAAAGAGCATGGCGGCATCATCGCTACCGAACGTTCGTTGACAGTGATCGAGACTTGCCGTTAACGTCCGCCTGCTGGGGGATTCGCTGCCAGTGATATGCGGTGCTCTTAAACGTGCCCGATATCACGGGCCTCTGAATGTGCATGTTCCGATTTGCGTTTTGCGTAGGATGAGCATGTCGGAAAACAGGGAGACCAAAGGATGCGGGCCGCAATCAATTCCCCGTCGCTTTCGATCGACACCATGGACTATCAGGCCGAATGCCAGTTCGCATTGGAGCCTTCCATTCAAGGGCTGATCGAAAAAGCGGAACATGCCGGCTGGAACCGCCAGCAGGCCGCCCTTGCCATCGTCGCGCTCGCCAGCGAGCATCTCACCGATCTCCTGACCGCAGGCGGCCTCCCCACGCCGGACCAGCGTCCCCTCTCCTGATCCCCTCCTGATGCCGGGCGGATCAGCGCCCATATCGAGACATCATCGCGACAATCGACCCAGCAGACCCAGAGTGTCCTGACCGATACTGCCGGAACGCTACGCCGTGTCGTGGAAGCCGCCACGCGGCTGGAGCCGGTCCCCGCGCGATCTGGAGACGGCCTGCCATGTTTTGAGCCATGCTCGTCCGCGAACACACATCGTTGCCCGCCAGTGACTATGCCATAGTGTTGACACAAGCCACCAATAATGAGAACATAAAGTGAACATTATGGAGGTCAGCGATGAATACGTCAGACGCAGCCATAGAAAATGCCCTTTCCGTCGTCGCCCGTTCCCGCGACATGCGTGAGCGCGCGCTTGAACGGCGCCGCGAACTGCAGCGGCGAACGGAGGTCATCATCACCCGCCCGCTCTACGTTCTCAAGAAGAACGAAGGACCGAAGCAGCTGTCGCTTAAACTCGATAGCTAGTCGCCATGGACATGCTGGAGAAGGCTTGCGAAGCAGGCCTTGAGCGCCGGATATCCCCTGCTTCCCCCTCGTTTCCAAAAGCGAAATCCCGTGCGGATCACCTCACGCACGGGATTTTCTGAATGAAGAGGTTATTGTTCTTGTCTATTGCATGCGCTGCATTGCGGCCTCGGGCTCACCGGTCGTTGCAACCGCTGCCGGAAGTCTGTCGGTCTTTTTCAGGATGACGACGGGCTTCTCCACCGGATCCGTCGGCGGAACGATGCTTGCAGTTTTGAATTCACGGTCGACGGCAGGAACGGAAGCGTTGATCTTTTCATGACCTGCGCATTCCGCAAGCGCTGCACTGGCGGAAAAACCAAAGACAGCGGCGATAATGAGAACTGATTTCATGTCATTCTCCCTTCGCTTTTATGGCAGTCTCCAGTCTAGGTGGAGACGATCCGGATTGAAAATCACACTTTAGAGACATCTAAAGCTCATCATCACGTCGGCAGTCGTCGTTTCGATGTGCGGGCAAGTCGAAGGGCGATTAAATCGCCCTATTTTTTCCGCACATCCAGCGGATTTCGGCAAAGCGGTCTGCGAAATATCATCGCCACGTAACTTCCCTTCAGGGAAATGAGGCTTGGCGTGTAAGTCGAAACCGTCGCCGCGTTGGCGGCCTTGATCGTTCTTCCCTCAGAGGGTTTCTGCTGCATGGCGCGCCTCCTTCCATGAGCGATAACGAAAATACGCCGATCTTGTTCCGCATTCATGCGAAGGGTGGTCAACCGGGAAGGCAAGGAGCGCGGCGCATTTCTTCTCCCCGCCGGGGAGAAGGTGGCCCGAAGGGCCGGATGAGGGGGCAAGCGCACAGATATACGGAGAGCTTGCCCCCTCATCCCGCTGCCGCGGACTTCTCCCCGCCGGGGAGAAGAAACAAGCGGAACGCTCCCGGACATATCGATGCGCAAATGCGCAGCGCTTGAAAAATCCACCCGAAAGCTCTATATGGTCAAGCGCGAGGACGACCTCGGCCATATCGGCGACAGCATGCGGGACGGCCCGGTCACATACCGGAGAATGAAATGCGCTCCCTGCAAGATCGTATCCGCCACGCGCTCAGCTTTGAAATCATCGGCCTTCTGCTCGTCATTCCCTTAGGCGCACTGCTCTTTGGCATGCCCATGGAAGATATCGGCATCGTCGGCCTGGTCAGCGCCACGCTCGCCACGGTGTGGAACTATGTCTACAATCTCGGCTTCGACCATGCCATGCAACGGCTGAAGGGCACGACGCTGAAGACGCCTGCCATTAGGGTCGCCCACGCCGTACTGTTCGAACTCGGCCTGCTGATCGTGCTGATGCCGTTCATCGCCTGGTATCTGAATATCAGCCTTGCCCACGCGCTGGTGATGGATATCTCCTTTGCGCTGTTTTACGTGGTTTATGCTTTTGTCTTCAACTGGAGCTACGACCGGGTTTTCCCGCTGCCGGAATGGAAGTCCCAGCAGGACGCCGCCTGATCGACGGCAGCCACCGCCGACACGGGCAATTCAGCGCAGCGACGCCTTGAAGAAGCTCACGACATCGGCGTTGAATCCGCGATGGAACTCCGCCCGGTCGAAGCCCGCCGCGTCGCCGCAAATCTGGGGCGCGGCTTTTGCCATCTCCGCCGGGCAAGGCGCGATGAAGGAAAAATGCCCCGCCCCCTCTACCAACCGATAATCCGGTTTAACCGGCAGATCGTCGCGCAGCCTCACAATATCCTGCGGCGCGACACCATCGCCACCATGCTCGGAACTCCAGAGCTGCACGGGAATCGTGATGGCCTTCAGGTCGCCCGGGCCCGGAAAGGCATTCAACGGGTCAGCAGCCACCACAGCTTTCACACGGCTATCCTGACCGCCATGCTGAGGTAATGTCGTCTTCTGCCGCATCTGTGCGCAAATCGGCGCCTGCGGGTCGGGACAGGGCAGCCCGGCATTGGCAAAATCGGGAATGCCGCCAGCTAGCACCAGCGCGGTGTAACCGCCACGCGAAAATCCGAAAACGCCAATCTGACCGGCATCGATGGAACCGGCTTCGCTAAAACCTTCAAGCAGATAATCCAGCAAGCGGGCAACATCCGCCGGCCGGCCCGTCAGCGCGGAAAGTTCACCCGCCTTCTTCATTTCAAGCGCATTGTCTCCGGGGTGATTGAGCGCCGCGACAATGAAGCCGGCATCCGCCAGTGCCGCCGCCGTATCCCGATGGCTGAAATAGGTGCCGCCAAAGCCATGGGAGATGACAACGAGCGGATATTTTCCCTCAGGAATCGGGCAATCCCGTACGACGGACAAAAGGAAGGGGCCGATCTTGACCTCCGTCGGCGCGGCCGCACAGGGCGACCACATCGCGGCCCTCATGGCAGCTTTGCCATTCGCGGCCGGAATGTCGATCAGCCGGAGACCGGCCGCCATCGCGGCACCCGTTCCGGACAGGGTGGAAAGCATAAGGCAAAGCAGTAACAGAAATCGCATCACGAACTCACCGATCGGCAATATTGCATATGGACCGATCAGCAACCGGTCTTACGCAAACATAAAGCGATTTCTTCTGACGGCAATAATCGCTGAAACGCCTAGAGCGATTTCAGCGTCCAGGCCACAATTTCCCGCGTGGCAGCGGCGAAGGCCTGGTCCAGTGCCTTCACGAAATTGGCGTTGCCGGAACCGCTGACACGGGCGCTGGCGCGGAACACTTCCTGCGCCTTCACCGTGCCGTTGCGGTCGTTCAGCAGCTTCACCGATATCTCGATATTGGCGACATTTCTTGCCGTATCGATCTCGAAGGCGCGGATATCGCTCACGACCTGATAGTCGATCGCCAGCCCCTGCCCCGGACGCCCGACGCCGCCGAGCTTGCCGGTATCCTCGAAGGCTTCCACGAGCTTGGATTGCACCATACGCGGCAGACGGTCGCTCCATTGCGAATTGCCGAGATATTGCACTTCCGAGCCGGAAAGCCGCACCACGATGTTTTCGCTGTCCAGTGCCTTCAGCGCCGTCGGGTCGGCGATCAGCAATTGCCGGCTTTTCAGCGAGGGCCCCTGGGTAACGGCCGCCGAAGAAACGGACAGATCGAAGGTGTCGTTATTCGGCGCACCCGCGCAGCCTGCCATCAACGCGGCAAGCAGCGGAGCCAGAACGAGGGCGCGACATTTTTGGCCGTTTATCGATAGTCTCATTGGCCCATACCCCTCTTAGCGCCTTGTTCTGCCATCATATTGTTTCACGGTTTCGCCGCCGAAGATCAACCGCTGCGGATCGCGGTCGATATTGGTGATGGCATTGTTGAGATTGTCGACCGTCTGTCGCGTGCTGCCGATCAGCGCCTGGAAATCCTTCAGGCCCGAGCTGGAGAAGCGGGTCAGATTGTCGGCAATCGGCCCGATGCGGGCATTGAGATTGTCCGCCACCGCCTTGAACGAGGTAAGCGTCTCGCGCGCCTTGGCAAACAGCGAATTGGCATCGTCAGTGCCCAGCATGCCGTCCACCTTGGCAAGAATGCCATCGACACGGCTGGAGGCGAGGTTCAGCTTGCGACCCATGTCGGTGAAATCGGAAACCGCCTGGTCGATATCGGCGCGACGCGCGCCCACGTCATCGGCGATCCGCTTGAAGTTCGCCACGGCATCACGCGCATCGGCGGTGGCCGCGGAAACATCGCCCACCACGGTGCTGACCTTGGCGGGATCGACGGAGGCCAGAAGCTCATCCGCGCGCTTCACGACCGTCTGCACTTCCGTGCTTGCCGCCTCGAAATTGCGCGCCGTGCTCTGCACCGTTTCCATGATGCCCTGGATGTCGCTGGAAGCAGAGGCCACATCCTTCGTCACCTTGTCGACGTTGGACAGGATGGAATCGATCTTGCCGGCATCCACCGCCTTTACGAGGTCCTCAATGGCGGTCAGCGTGCCGTCGAGACGCACCGACACCGACTGTACGGTGGTGGAAAGCGAGCTGAGGCTGGCGATGAAATTCTTGATGCCGTCGGAATTGGCGGCCAGCGCATCGGAAAACTTTTCGGCATTGCGCACCGTTTGCGTCAGCGGGCCACGGGCATCCTGTACGAAACCCTGCAATTCGCCGATCGCGCCATCGGCACGCTTCAGGATTTTATCGGCGGTGGCAAGCAGGTTGGTGACGCTGGAAAGATCGGCCGTCAGCTCGGCGGGAACGCCGCTTTCGACGGATTTCTGTAAGATTCGCTCGCCATCCTTGTTGCCGCCGGAAAGCTCGATATAGGCAGCACCCGTCAGGCCCTGAATTTCAAGCACGGCGCGTGTGGAAGGGAAAACCGGCGCATCGGCCTGCACTTCGGTAAAGGCGATGGAATAGGCCGGATCGTCGCGGTCAATCGCAAGCCCGCGCACAGTACCGACCGGAATACCGTTAAAGCGCACCGGCGAGCCGACGGAAAGACCGTTGGCGGAGCCGGGAATACGCACCACGAGCTGCGCCGTCGGGCCACCACGGCCGAATTCCGCCATCCAGTAAACGAAGCCGAATGCGGCCGCGATCACGATCAGCGTGAAAATTCCGACTATGGTGTAGTTCGCCTTGGTTTCCATGCTTCTCGTTACTCCACCGGATTTTCATGTTTGCCGTCCGGAAGAACGACAGAGCGCGCCCGTTTGCCGCGGAAATAGGACTGCACCCACGGGTCGTCGCAGGCGAACATATCCTGCAACGTCCCTTCCACCAAAACCCGCTTGTCGCCGAGGACCGCTATGCGGTCGCAGACGGAGAACAGGCTGTCGAGGTCGTGCGTCACCATATAAACGGTCAGGCCGAGCGAATCGCGCAAGCGCGCGATCAGCATATCAAATTCCGCCGCCCCGATGGGATCGAGGCCGGATGTCGGCTCATCGAGGAAGACGAGGTCGGGATCGAGCGACAGGGCCCGGGCAAGGGCCGCACGCTTGATCATGCCGCCGGAAAGCTCGGACGGGTACTTGTCGCCGGCATCGGGCTTCAGGCCCACCATCTCGATCTTGAGATAAGCAAGCTCGTCCATCAGCTTTTTCGGCAGATCGAGATATTCCCGCATCGGCAACTGGATGTTTTCCTTCACCGTCAGGCCGGAAAACAGCGCCCCCTGCTGGAACAGCACGCCAAGCCGCTGGTCGAGCATCATGCGGTCGTCTTCGCTTGCCTTGTCGTAATCGGTGCCGAGAATGCGGATCGCGCCCGCCTGCCTTGGCAGCAGCCGCAAAATCGCACGCATCAGGACCGATTTACCCGCGCCGGACGGACCGATGAAGCCGAGGATTTCACCGCGATAGACATCGAGATCGAGATTTTCGAGCACGTTGCGGCCATTGAAGCCGACAGTCACGCCCTCGACGGAAAGCACCGCCTCGCGGCCATCCTTTGTGGTTTTCGTCTCTTGCGGCTTCTGGTCCAGTGTTTCCAACGCGCCCTCCCTAAAAATCGATGGCTGCGTAGAAGATGGCGAAAAGACCATCCACCAGAATGACGACGAAGATCGATTTGACCACCGACGAGGTGACGTGTTTGCCGAGAGATTCCGCCGAACCACCCACCTTCATGCCCTCGACCGCCGCAACGATGCCGATGATCAGTGCCATGAACGGCGCCTTGATCATGCCGGCGGCGATCGTCGATTCCTCGACCGCGCCATGCAGGCGCGACAGGAACACCTCGAAGGTGATGCCGGAATAGGCCAGCGCCACGATGGCGGCACCGAAAAGTGCAGCGAAATTGGCAAGGATGGTCAAAAGCGGCAACGCAATCGTCAACGCCACCAACCGCGGGAAGACGAGCACGCCAACCGGATTAAGCCCGATCACCTTCAGCGCGTCGATTTCCTCGCGCATCTTCATCGAGCCGATTTCCGCCGTGATCGCGCTGCCGGACCGGCCGGCGATCATGATCGCGGTCAAGAGAACGCCGATTTCACGCAATTGCAGAATGCCGACGAGATCGACAACGAAGACCTCGGCGCCGAAATAACGCAGCTGGAACGCGCCCTGCTGGGCGATGATCGCGCCGATCAGGAACGACATCAGCATGATGATCGGTACGGCGCGCACGCCCATATGATCGATCTGGTTGACGATCGCCGCCGGCGATACACCGCGCCCGCGCCCGAGCTTCATCTGCGCGCCGCGCACGGCCGAGCCGAGAATATACATGCCCGCCAGGAAATCCGCGCCGTTCTGAACCACGGCCTGACCGATGGGCGCAAAAATGCGCTCCACCAGCCCTTCGCGGGCAACGGGTTCGACCTCCATTTCAGCCTTGTCGGGCAATTGGCCGATCACGTCTTCGATCCGGTCATTGCCGGTGAGCGTGACGGTTGCGCCATTCGCCTCAAGGTCCTTGCGCAGGCGCTGGATGATCCATGCGCCGGTCGTGTCGATCGCCTCCACGGCGGAGAGATCGATATTCACAGGACTGGCAGGTTTGCTTTTTTCAATCCTGTCGAGGCTTTCGAAAATCCCGGAGAGATTGCTGTTGCGCCAGGAGCCGCTCAAGACATAACGCGAGCCGCCGCCGGAGACGGCATCGTCTTCGGTGATTGCGGCCGGGTTCGCCTGTTGCCGTGTGTCCTGTTCTTGCATAATGCTCCGAGCGAGTGCAGCCGTCACGAGATTCTTAATGGTTTCATAACGGTTTGGCCTTCGGCAAGCCACAGTGACGGCCGACAATTCGTGATAAATTTGGCGTCATGTGTCTTTTGCCGCCCAATCGGAAGTGAAAAAACATGCCCCGTTACCTTCAAGCCACAACAGAACGTTTCCCCGTTGCCGGCAGCTTCACCATTTCACGCGGCACCCGCACGCATGCGGATGTCGTAACGTGCATCATCCGCGATGGTTCCTTCACCGGCCGAGGTGAATGTGTGCCCTATCCACGTTATGGCGAAAGCATCGAAGGCGTCATCGCCGACATCGAAGCGATGGCCGAGCGGATCGCCGCCGGCCTGACACGGCAGGAGTTGCAGCAGGCGATGAAACCGGGCGCCGCCCGCAATGCGGTCGATTGCGCGCTGTGGGACCTCGAAGCGAAGATCAGCGGCAAGAGTGCCGCCGAGCAGGTTCTCGGACAGGCGGCACAACCGCTCGTCACCGCCTATACGATTTCACTTGCCGACCCCGACACCATGGCCGCAAAGACTGCGGAAAATGCCGGCCGTCCGCTTCTGAAAATCAAGACCGGCACCACTGACGACGAAGCGCGCCTGCGGGCCGTGCGCGCCGCAGCCCCCGAGGCACGTATCATCATCGATGCGAATGAAGGCTGGAACGACGACAATATCGAATATTATCTGAAGCTTGCGGCCGAGCTGAAGATATCGCTGATCGAACAGCCCCTGCCCGCCGGCAAGGACGCCATCCTCTCCCGCATCGATCATCCGGTGCTGATTTGTGCCGATGAAAGTGTGCATTCGACGAAGGACCTCGAGGGTCTGCGAGACCGTTACGATGCAATCAACATCAAGCTCGACAAGACCGGCGGCCTGACGGAAGCGCTCGTCATGAAGGCAGAGGCAGAACGGCTCGGCTTCACCATCATGGTCGGCTGCATGCTCGGCACCTCGCTCGGCATGGCGCCTGCCGTGCTGGCAGCGCAGGGCACGGCCTTTGCCGATCTCGACGGGCCGTTGTTATTGGCTGGGGATCGTGATCCGGGGTTGGTTTATGAGGGTTCGCTGGTTTATCCGGCGCGTCCGGAATTGTGGGGTTGAGACCCTGAGGGAAAACAAGGTGAAGCGCGACGTCGCCACTTGTTTCTTCTCCCCGCCGGGGAGAAGGTGGCCCGAAGGGTCGGATGAGGGGGCACCGTTGCCGTATCCCTCTGCCCTCGCCCCCTCATCCCGCTGCCGCGACCTTCTCCCCGGCGGGGAGAAGAAGCGAGGGCTAAGGACCCTTAAGCCCTACAGGCCCCAACTCAGGCCGCGTGCTTCCCGATCAGCCCCGGAATATCCACCGGCTCCATCTCGTCCGATGCCTGACCGGCGGTGGCGTCACTGGTCTGCATCCAGGTGATCAGCTCGAAGCTGCCATCGGCATTTTCGGCAATCGCCGTGCAGCTTTCCACCCAGTCGCCGGTGTTGATGTAGCGGATGCCATCCATGTCTTCCATGACAGCATGGTGAATGTGACCACATATCACGCCGTCGACATTGTTGCGTCGCGCTTCATCCGCCACCACGCGCTGGAATTCGCCGATGAAGTTGACGGCGTGCTTGACCTGCAGCTTGGCCCAGGCCGAGAAAGACCAGTAAGGCAGGCCGATGCGGCGGCGCACGGCGGCGATGGCGATGTTGATGGCGATCGCCGCGTCATAGGCCCAGTCGCCGAGATAGGCGAGCAGCCGGGCATTGCGCACCACCACGTCGAACTCGTCGCCATGGATGACCAGATATTTCTTGCCGTCGGCCGCCTCGTGGATCATGCGCTCGGCCACTTCTATGCCGCCGAAATGCATGCCGGGAAACTCCCGCAGGAATTCATCGTGGTTGCCGGGAATGTAAACGATGCGCGTGCCCTTGCGGGCCTTGCGCAGCAGCTTCTGCACCACGTCGTTGCAGCCCTGCGGCCAGTACCAGCTGCGGCGCAAGCGCCAGCCGTCGACGATGTCGCCGACCATGATGATCGTTTCGGCTTCGTGGTATTTCAGGAAGTCGAGCAGGAAATCCGTCTTGGCCGCCTTGGAGCCAAGATGAACATCCGAAATGAAAAGCGTTCTGAACTGTCTGGTTTCGATTTGACCGGCCACGGATTTCATCCCCCTGTTCGGTTGCGTCCCTGCGGCTTTCTTACCTCTCAGAACCAGACTCGTGTTTCAGCAACATGACAGCGGCGGGTTTTTGTATGGAATATGACGGATGGCTTCACGAAAACGCGAATAAGCCATGCCCGCATTTGCATAAGGTACGGTCAAATAACGGCTGTACCACGGGGAAGTTTGTTGTATTCAGGGGGCCGGAATGAAACCAGATATGACGGTGGAAGAATGACCTCTCACGATAAGAACAACACGCCCGCCAACACGGCAAAGGCCGACATCGAGGAACAGGCGCTCTTTTTCCACCGCTATCCGCGCCCCGGCAAGCTGGAAATCCAGGCTACCAAGCCGCTCGGCAACCAGCGAGATCTGGCGCTTGCCTATTCGCCGGGCGTGGCCGCTCCCTGCCTCGCCATCCATGAAAATCCGGAAAAGGCAGCTGATTATACAGCCCGCGCCAATCTCGTCGCCGTCATTTCCAACGGCACGGCGGTGCTTGGCCTCGGCAATATCGGCCCGCTCGCTTCCAAGCCCGTCATGGAAGGCAAGGCCGTCCTCTTCAAGAAATTCGCCGGCATCGACGTCTTCGACATCGAGATCGACGCACCCGGCATCAACGACATGGTCTCCACCATCGCCGCACTGGAGCCCACCTTCGGTGGCATCAACCTTGAGGACATCAAGGCGCCGGAATGTTTCGAGGTGGAACGCCAGCTACGCGAGAAGATGAACATCCCCGTCTTCCACGATGACCAGCATGGCACTGCGATCATCGTCGCCGCCGCCGTCACCAACGCGCTGGAACTGGCCGGAAAGTCGCTCGCGAGCGTCAAGATCGTTGCGTCAGGCGCCGGTGCGGCAGCCCTCGCCTGCCTCAACCTGCTGGTCGCCATGGGTGCAAACAAGGACAACATCTGGGTCCACGACATCGAAGGCCTGGTTTATGACGGCCGTAACACGCTGATGGACGAATGGAAGGAAGTTTACGCCCAGAAGACCGACAAGCGCGTGCTGGCGGACTCCATCGACGGCGCCGATGTCTTCCTCGGCCTTTCCGCCGCCGGCGTGCTGAAGCCGGAACTTCTGGAGCGCATGGCGGAAAATCCGTTGATCCTGGCGCTTGCCAACCCCAATCCGGAAATCATGCCGGAGGCGGCCCGTGCCGCCCGCCCGGATGCGATGATCTGCACCGGCCGTTCGGATTTCCCGAACCAGGTCAACAACGTGCTCTGCTTCCCCTATATCTTCCGCGGCGCGCTGGATTGCGGCGCAACGACCATCAACGAGGAAATGAAGATGGCCGCCGTGCAGGCCATCGCAGAGCTTGCCCGCGAGGAAGTCTCCGAAGTCGCCGCCAGAGCCTATAGCGGCGAAACGCCGATCTTTGGCCCGAACTATCTCATTCCCTCGCCGTTCGATCCGCGCCTCATCCTGCGCATTGCGCCAGCCGTTGCCCGCGCTGCGGCGGCAAGCGGCGTCGCTACCCGGCCGATCACCGATTTCGAAGCCTATCTCGACCAGCTGAACCGTTTCGTCTGGCGCTCGGGCTTCATCATGAAGCCGGTCTTCAATGCCGCGAAAGCCGCCGAAAAGAAGCGCATCATCTTTGCCGAAGGCGAAGACGAGCGCGTGCTGCGCGCCGCCCAGGTGCTGCTTGAAGAAGGCACCGGCATCCCGATCCTCATCGGCCGTCCGCAGATCATCGAAACGCGCCTCAAGCGCTTCGGCCTGCGCATCCGCCCGCATGCGGATTTCGCGGTGGTCAATCCGGAAGACGATCCGCGTTACCGTGACTATGTCGATGATTATTTCGCGCTGGTCGGCCGCGCCGGCATCAACCCGGAAGCGGCGCGTACCATCGTGCGCACCAACTCCACCGTCATCGGCGCGCTCTCGGTCAAGCGCGGCGAAGCCGATGCGCTGATCTGCGGTCTGGAAGGCCGTTATGACCGGCATCTGCGCGACGTGAACCAGATCATCGGCAAGCAGGAGAACGTGCGATCCTTTGCGGGCCTCAGCCTGCTCATCACCCAGCAGGGGGCGCTGTTCCTTACCGATACTTTCGTGAACAACGATCCGACCTCAGAGGAAGTGGCGGAAATGGCCATTCTGGCTGCCAGGGAAATCCGCCGCTTCGGCATCACGCCGAAGATCGCACTCGCCAGCCACTCCAATTTCGGCTCGCGCGATTCCGAAAGCGCCCGCAAGATGCGCCGCGCGCTGAAGATCGTGCAGGCGGCGGCACCGGAACTGGAAGTGGACGGCGAAATGCAGGGCGGCTCGGCATTGTCCGAAGCACTGCGCAAGCGCGCCATGCCGAACAGCGTGCTGACGGGTGAAGCAAACCTGCTGGTCTTCCCGAACCTCGATGCGGCCAACATCACGCTCGGTGTCACCCGCACCCTGACGGAAGGCCTGCATGTCGGCCCGATCCTGCTCGGCACGGCGATGCCGGCCCACATCCTGTCGCCCAGCGTCACCTCGCGCGGCGTGGTCAACATGGCGGCCTTCGCCGTGGTGCAGGCCTCGCATCCTTCGGTGTGATGAAGACGCATTAACGCAATTTTGAACATGCTGTTGCCGCATTGCGGCAACAGCTTATGTTATCTTCCTGAAACACGGATTTCGTGAAGTATAACGCCCCTGCCACCGGCCGGGGACATTAAACGGATCGCACAATTGACCCGGCGCAGCCGCATCATCGGCCTCCTGCTTCCCCTTGTTTTCATGGCCCCGGCTGCCGCTTTTGCGGATCAGGTCTGCGATACGCTTTATGCGCAATTGCGCGAGCCGCCGCGTGTCATCGGCAATACGGCCGAGGTGCGGCGTTACGCCAATGCGCTCGCCAGCCAGAACATCGCCATCCGCAAGATCAGGAACGATTTGCGCGGCTATGGCTGCTCCTCGGGCAGCATCACCGTCTACGGCAACCCCAATGCCGGCCTCTGCGCCGAGATCGGCGATGCGCTGGTGGATGCCGAAGCCGAGCGGGATGCCATCATCCGCGACCGCGACGATGCCATGGCAGCCGCACGCAATGATGACGGCGACGTCAGGCGCCAGCGCATTCTCGCCGCCCTTGATGCCAATGGTTGCAGCACAATGCCGGAAACGGACATGCAACCACCGCAGGCTCCCGATGTGACCCGTTATCCCGATGCCTTCCGTCAGCAGGGAAATGAGCCGGGACAGGCAGGCCTCTCGCCTTACCCCAATGCCGCCGCCGAGGGCGGGCTTCGCACACTCTGCGTGCGCACCTGCGACGGCTCGTTTTTCCCGATCGCCTCCAACGCCTCGCCGCTCGATTTCCGCGCCCAGGCCGAACAGTGTCAGAAAATGTGCCCGGGAACCGAGACGGAGCTTTATTTCCATTCCATGGGGGATCAGGAAACGGCAGACATGGTGTCCGCTGAAACCGGCAAACCGTACAAGGATTTGCCCACCGCCTTCGCCTACCGCAATGCGTCGACAAAGGCACCCGGCTGCGCCTGCAACATGGCCGCCTATATCAAGGACATGCAGAAGCAGGAAGAGGCCGCCCGGCCGCAAGCCGAAAAGCCCTATTCCAGCATCACCACCATTCCATCACCACAAGGTGACAAGAGTGGTGACAAGCCGCAGAAACCCGCAGAACAACAACAGGCCGCAAAACCGCCTGAACAACCGGTTCCCGAACGCGACTACGATCCGAACGACACCAGGGTGCGTGTCATCGGCCCCAAATTCCTGCCGGACCAGACAGGCCGCATCGACCTAAAGAACCCCGCGTTGAAGGGCATTCAGCCACAGCAGTGACATACGTCATGGAACGAGCGTTTGTCGCTTGTTTCTTCTCCCCGCCGGGGAGAAGGTCGCGGCAGCGGGATGAGGGGGCGAGCTCTCCGAAATCCGACAACGTTGCCCCCTCATCCGACCCTTCGGGCCACCTTCTCCCCGAGGGGGAGAAGAAATACGCGGCAACGTCCCGCCTTATTCACAGGCCTTCGCTTCTACACTCCACCCCAGCGATTGCGAAACACCAGCTCCTCCAGCGGCACGCGCTGACGCCAGCCCTTCACCGCCAGTTCCGGCTCGGTATAAAGTGTATCGACCCGACCGAGGCACAGCCAGGCAACGATCTCGATATGATTGGGTATATCAAGAATGGCGCGAACATCGCTGTCGTGGAAAATGCTGACCCAACCGACCCCGATGCCTTCGGCGCGGGCGGCGAGCCAGAGGTTCTGGATGGCGCAGACGGTCGAATAGACATCCGTGCGCGGATTGTGGGTGCGGCCCAGCACCACCTTGCCGCCGCGTGTCGGGTCGCAGGTGACGCAGATGCTGAGCGGCGCCTTGCGGATGCCTTCCAGCTTCAGGCTGCGGTAAAGCGCCTGCCTTTCGCCCTCAAACATCGCCGCCGCCTCCTCATTGGCACGGCTGAAGGCCACAAAGGCCGCCTGGCGCACGGCGCCATCGGTGACGAGGGTGAAATTCCACGGCTGCATGAAACCGACCGAGGGAGCCGAATGCGCCGCCTTCAGCAGGCGTTCCACCAGCTCCTCCGGCAAGGGATCGGGCAAGAACTGGTCGCGCACATCACGGCGCGTCTCGATGGCGCGGTAGATCGCCTCGCGCTCCTCCCCGGAAAACGGGCGGGCGGGCGAAAGCGCGTGATCGACTGGATTGGTTTGCAATGAATTGCCATCGGACGGATCGGTCGGCATCGTTTATCCCCAACAATGCGGGCGCGCCCGTGCCGAGACCATGCCGGTTCTGCAGCGGCGACGCGCTTTTTCAGCAACCTGCCGCCGTCCGCGCGGTTCGGTCTATCCTGTCAGGCCGGTCTTCTGACTAAGCTTCATCCGCCCCTTTCGCCTTCCCGAATTGCTTCAGTGGCATGAGAAAAAGAGCATCCGCTTCACAGCGTTGGGCACGTTCCGGTCTTTCACCGGATTCCCGATTCTCCCGTCGCAAGGGCGGGCACCTGACGCAAGAATCTATGGGCGAGAAAATTTGCGAATGCAAGTGTCCAGCGGGTGGTGCGGCAATGTGGCCTGCCGCACCTTACCTCCATCATTCCACCGGGAAATATCTGACATAAGCGAATTCATCCCCGTCAGGTGACCAGTTGGGCGAATTCATCGTGCCCTGCCCGCCGAAAAGCTCAAACAGCGTTTCGACATTGCCGCCATCCATATCCATCAGCCGCACCCGCACATCGAGGTCGCGCGGATGGTCGAAGACATCGGCGTCATAGGAGACGAACACCACCTTGTCACCGTGAGGAGACGGGTGCGGGAACCAGTCGCCATAGGCACTGTCGGTAATGCGCTCGACGGCGGAGCCATCCACCCGCACCCGCCAGATCTGCATCAGGCCGGTACGGCTGGAATTGAAATAGATCCATTCGCCATCCGGCGAATAATCCGGGCCGTCATTGCGGCCCTCACCATGGGTGAGGCGTGTTTCAACGCCACTGTCTATGTCCATGGAATAGATATCGAAAACCTGATCCCGAATACCGCAATAGGCAAAACTTTTCCCATCCGGCGACCAGCCGTGCCAGTAGGAAGGAAGGTTCTTCGTCATCAGCCGCGGCACGCCGCCCGTCGAAGGCAGCAGATAGATGGCGCTCTTGCCGAACTCCACCTTGTCGGAAATGGCATAAACCGAACCGTCGGGCGAAATGCCGTGATCATTGTTGCAGAGCGTGGCAAAACCGGTATCGACCTTTTCCGGCGACGCATCACCGGCAAGAGACAGGCGATACAGCAGCCCTTCGCTGTTCAGCAGCAGATATTGCCTATCCGGCGACCAGTTCGGCGCCTCGTAAAGCTCAGGCGTCTGCCACACCACCCGCATCTGCCGGGTGCGGATGTTGAAGATTTCGATGGAACTGCGCATTATGCCTCCCGGGCCTGTCTTCGATCTGGATCGGAGTTGAGTGGCACGCATATTCCGTTTGCATCCGCCACCACCGTGATTATGATCCTATGGCCGCAGGCACCGTCCTGCAAATTCAAATCGGAAAAAACGCCAGCGTTACGGCACCGCCCGTGGCCCTCGCCGTTTCTCCCAGATCCGAGGTTCCGCGATGACTACCATCGCCGATCACGGCATCCGCTTCGGGCGGATCGCCGCAATGCTTCCTGTCAAGAATATCGAAAAGGCCCATGATTTTTATGTCGGTGTTCTCGGTTTCGAAAAGACCTTCGAAAACGGCAACCCCGTCGGCTTCATGATCCTGAAACAGGGAAATGCCGAGCTTCATCTGACATTGCAGCCGGCCCACAAGGCAGCCCCATTCAACGTCGCGCATATGATGGTGAGCGATGTCGATGCGCTGCATGCGATTTGCAAGAGCCAGGGGCTGCGCATCATCAAGGGCCTGCAGGACAAGGATTATGGCCTGCGGGCTTTCGTTTTCGAAGACCCTGACGGCAACCGCATCGATGTGGGGCAGGTTATTTGAGGAAGCGAACGGCGCGGGGTTTTCCTCGCGCCGTCTGTTCAAATACGTTGGCTTATTGTGGGCCGAGCGCATGCCACTTGTTTCTTCTCCCCGCCGGGGAGAAGTCCGCGGCAGCGGGATGAGGGGGGCAAGGGTAGTGAGATACGGCAACGTTGCCCCCTCATCCGACCCTTCGGGCCACCTTCTCCCCGGCGGGGAGAAGAAATGCGCGGCACCGTCGAACCTACCCGCACTCCCCTCGCGATCACCGATCCCGGAACCGGTTGGTAATCGGATAACGCCGGTCCCGTCCAAAATTCTTCTTGGTAATCTTCACACCCGGAGCCGATTGCCGGCGTTTGTATTCGGCCAGATAAAGCAGATGCTCCACCCGGTGCACAGTCGCCACATCATGGCCGCGCGCCAGAATTTCCTCGACCGACATTTCCTTCTCGACAAGGCACTCAAGAATATCGTCCAGCACCGGATAGGGCGGCAGCGAATCCTGGTCGGTCTGGTTGGGGCGCAATTCGGCCGATGGTGCCTTGGAAATGATGTTGGCCGGGATAACCTCGCCGGAGGGGCCAAGCGCGCCGGGCGGCACATGGGCGTTGCGCCAGCTGGAAATGGCATAGACCTGCATCTTGTAGAGGTCCTTGATGGGGTTGAAACCGCCATTCATGTCGCCATAAAGCGTCGCGTAACCCACCGACATTTCCGACTTGTTGCCCGTCGTCACCACCATCGAGCCGAATTTGTTGGAAACGGCCATCAGAATGGTGCCACGGGTGCGGCTCTGCAGGTTTTCTTCGGTGATACCCTCTTCCGTGCCCTCGAAAAGGTCTGACAGTGCCGAGAGGAAACCTTCCACCGGCTCGACGATCGGTACGATATCATAACGGCAGCCGAGCGCTTTCGCGCAATCGGCGGCGTCCTTCAGCGATTCTTCCGAGGTATAACGGTAAGGCAGCATGATGCAGCGCACCCGCTCCTCGCCCAGCGCATCGACGGCAAGGGCCGCGCAGATCGCCGAATCGATGCCGCCGGAAAGGCCGAGAACCACGCTCTTGAAACCGTTCTTGTTGACGTAATCCCTAAAGCCCAGCATGCAGGCGCGGTAATCCGCCTCCTCGCCCTCTGGTATTTTCGAGAAAGGCCCGCTCTCGCAATGCCAGCCATCCGCTGTGCGTTTCCAGTCGGTGACGGCAAGTGTGGCCTCGAACTGGCTCATCTGGAAGGCGAGCGTCTTGTCCGCGTTAAAGCCGAAGCTCGCACCATCGAATACCAGCTCATCCTGCCCGCCCAGCTGGTTGGCGAAAACCAGCGGCAGGCCGCTCTCGATCACCTGCCTGAGCGCCACCTGATGGCGCACATCCAGCTTGCCGCGATAATAGGGCGACCCGTTCGGCACCAGCAGGATTTCCGCGCCGCTTTCGGCGAGCGTCTCGCAGACGCCCATGTCGTTCCAGATTTCCTCGCAGATCGGAATGCCGATCCTGACACCGCGGAAATTATAGGGCCCGGAAATCGACCCTTCTTCGAAAACACGTTTTTCGTCGAATTCGCCGTAATTCGGCAGATCGATCTTGTCGCGCAGCGCGACAATCTTGCCGCCATCCAGAAGCGCCACCGAATTGTGCCGGCCCGCTTCGCCCTGTCGCGGAAAACCGATAACGACGCCCGGCCCGCCATCGGCGGTTTCGGCCGCCAGTTCCTCGACAGCCTTGAGGCAAGCCTTCAGGAAAGCCGGCTTCAGCACCAGATCCTCAGGCGGATAGCCTGAAATGAACAGCTCGGTCAGAAGCAGGAGATCGGCGCCCTGCGTTGCCGCATCGGCCCGTGCCTCACGCGCCCTGGCGAGGTTGCCCGCCACGTCGCCAACAGTCGGATTGAACTGCCCGACGGCAATCCGGAGATGGTTCTTGATATCGTGTCTGTCGCTCATGCCATTTCAATACCGCGCCCGTGGCCGCTCCGCAACGCGGCAATTGCATGCCGTCGCTTGGGCAATACGCCACGGCTGCGTTCACGCTAAGGTTATCACCACCCCAGCCATCCTCAGCAAAGTTCATGTCGCATTCATCGCGCTTATGTGACAGTTACATGACACTTTTGCGACGCCCGATTCACCTCCCCGGATCGGCACTGCCGCCTGAAATACCGGAGTATGAGTTTGAGACATTCGGCGCCAAAAACAACGGCTTCCGAAAAGGCTGATCTTGTCTTTTCGCCTGCGGGACTGAGGAGCCTTTCGAAGCTTTCGGGCATGGCCTATACGCTTGCCAACCTGACGGTCGCATCCATCATGCTCGTCGTGGCGCTGGAATGGATTGCCCGCGGTTCGCTCCGTGATGTCGGTGCCTTCCTCACCTCGTCCGCCCGTCCGGGCGTGACCACCATCGCCGCCGTGCTCGCCCTTCTCGTGGCGCTGGATGCGCTGCTTGGCCGGCGTTACCTGTCGCTGATTGCCGTTGCTCCGCTCTGCGCGCTGACGGGGCTGATTTCCGCCCAGAAACAGACCTATCTCTCCGATCCGCTTTATCCTTCCGACCTTTTGTTTGGCCGGCAGATCCTCGAACTTCTGCCGACCATGCTGAAGGCGCAACCCTTGACGGCGGTGCTGGTGGGTCTTGGCATCTGTGCCGCCATCGCAACCCTTGTGGCGCTGTGGCTGCTGGCGCGCCGCCATTCGCCGGGCTTGAGCTGGCGTGAACGCGCCGCAGGTCTGGTGTTGGCGCTGCCGCTTCTTGCCGGCCTCGCCTCGCTGATGGACTATTCGCATTATTCCTGGGTGCGTGATCGCCTCAACATCATTCCCATGATGTGGGACCAGCAGGAGAACTACCGCCATAACGGCTTCCTGATGGCCTTCGCCTTCAATATTCCCATGGCCAATGTCTCGGCGCCAGAGGGTTATGGCGACAACAGCATCGCCGATCTCAGCTCCAAGCCCGCCTCTTTCGCCGCCAACAAGGGCGATTATCCTGACGTGATCATGCTGATGAGCGAATCGCTGTGGGATCCGACCCGGCTCGACAATGTCGAACTGTCGGCCGATCCGATGCCGACGATCCGCGCCAAACAGTCCGGCAACGTGTTTTCGCCCGAGTTTGGCGGCATGACGGCCAATGTGGAATTCGAGGCGCTGACCGGCTTTTCCAACGCCTTTCTGCCCTATGGCAGCATTCCCTACCAGCAATATATCCGCCGCCCGGTGCCCTCGCTCGCCAGCTTCTTCCGTGGCGAAGGATATTCCGCCATCGCCATGCATCCGTTCCAGGAATGGTTCTGGAACCGCAAGCAGGTCTATAAAAACTTCGGCTTCGAAGAGTTTCGCTCAGAAGAGACGCTGCCGGCCATGGAAAAACGCGGCAACTTCGCCTCCGACGATGCGCTGATGAACGAAATCATGGCGACCGCCGATACGGCGAAGAACCCGCTCTTCCTTTTTGCCGTCACCCTGCAGGGACACGGCCCCTACGAAGCGGCCCGTTATGCCGAAAACACCATTGATGTTACGGGCGGCCTTTCCGCCTCGGCCTCGCAGGCGCTCGCCACCTATTCACAGGGCGTCGTGGAAGCCGATGACGCGTTGTTGAAACTGATGCGCTGGGCAAAGAAGCGTGACCGCGAAACCATCATCGTCCTTTTCGGGGATCACCTGCCGCCGCTCGGCCAGACCTTCGTGGAAAGCGGTTACATGCCGGGCATGGTGGCCAGCCGCCGCGCGCCGCTGGAAGTGATGAAGAAGGAACATGAAACGCCGCTCGTCGTCTGGTCCTCCAAGAAAGGTGTGCGCAAAAATATCGGCACCATCAGCCCGGCGCTCCTGCCCTATCATGTGCTGAAGACCGCAGGCTTCTCCGACCCTTTTTATACCGGCACGCTGGGTGACGTTCAGCAGGAATTTTCCGTCATCGACCGGCACATGCTGGTGGCAACGGACGGCAAGGCCCTGCCCGACTGGTCGATCGCACCGAACGCCGTTCCCGACGTGGTGCGGGATTATCGCCTGCTGCAATTCGACATGATGTTCGGCGCGCAATATGGCCGCGAGCGTTTCTTCCCCGGCTTCAACTGGCTGCATGAGGGCGCACCGGCCGTCTGATGTTTCTGGCTAGGGTGCCTGAACCGCATGGCGGTGGAAATCGTTTGAATTCCGCCACCATGCGGGTTTATCTCGGGAAAACACACAGGCACCCATCAGAACCGGAGACACACCGTGTCAGATATCTCCGACTATATCGTCTCGCACTTCAAACGCTCCTCCCGTGAAATCGGCGAGGTGGAACGGCGTATTCTGGAACTGTCGCATCAGAAAAAGCTGATTTCGAGCGACACCAATGCGGAATTTTCCGCCGGCGCCAGTTTGGGCGACAGGCTGGCGGATAATATCGCCAAGGTCGGCGGTTCCTGGGGGTTCATTCTCAGCTTCTGCTTTTTCCTGATCTTCTGGGCCATCATCAACACCATCGTGCTGACTACCCGTGCTTTCGACCCCTACCCCTTCATCTTCCTCAACCTGCTTCTCTCGATGCTGGCCGCCATCCAGGCGCCGATCATCATGATGTCGCAGAACCGCCAGGCCGCCCGCGACCGTTTCGAGGCCGCCAAGGACTATGAGGTGAACCTGAAGGCCGAGCTGGAGGTTCTGTCGCTGCATGAAAAGATCGATGTGAAGGTGCTCGCCGAACTGGCGGCACTGCGCCAGGACATCGCCGCCATCCACCACCACGTCACCCGGAAAGATGGTTGACGCGAAAAAACGTCTTCCCCGCTTTTCCACACCCCGCGCCGCACTGTTAGAGTGAACGCAGTCCTGCCGGGTGGACGCCAGACGTGGCGGAAACTGAAGGACGGTCCTGGTGGTGGAACGCTGGCAACGTTCGTGGAAAGGACCATTTCGCAACATGCGGTGCACAGCCCTTTGCGGGATACGGCATGGTGAAAGACCCGGCTGCGCAACGCATCCGACCCACACCAACCTCATATGAAGCGCAGCCGGGGATCGCCCGGTGCCTTCCCGCTATCCCCGTCCGGCAGCGCCGTGCGGGATGAAGGTGTTGGGGGTTTGGGGCATTTACAGAAGTGAATGGAAGTGCGCGGGGCTTACCCCCCTCTGCCCTACCGGGCATCTCCCCCTCAAGGGGGGAGATCGACCCGAGGCGAAGCCTCGGCCATCTCGACGGATGAAATGAAGTGGCGATAAAGCGTCTTTCCGATCTCCCCCCTTGAGGGGGAGATGCCCGGCAGGGCAGAGGGGGGTAAAGCCCCGCGCACCTTCGCTCCAATATGAATCGCACAACACCCGCCGAAAACCCACACCCAGTTACGAATCCGTCAGAATCTTACGCTACAGATTGACGCAGGCGTTTGTTGCATTGCACTCTAGCGGGCAAGGCAAACGGGGAATCACTCCCCATCGTCAAAATGGCATCACGACCATTTCGCGACGACGCCACGCCGGATGCGACATCCGGTATCGAAATACATTCTGTTCCGGGGTTTTTCATGCACCAGTTCGATCTGATTGTTGTCGGCAGCGGTCCGGCGGGAAGACGGGCCGCCATTCAGGCCGCCAAGCTCGAAAAGAAGGTTCTGGTCATCGAGAAAGGCAGCCGTGTCGGCGGCGTTTCCGTGCACACTGGCACCATCCCGTCCAAGACCCTGCGCGAAACCGCGCTCAATCTCACCGGCTGGCGCGAGCGTGGTTTTTACGGGCGCGCCTATCGCGTCAAGCAGGAGATCGACGCCGACGATCTGCGCCGCCGCCTGCTCATCACGCTGGATCATGAAGTGGAAGTGCTGGAGCACCAGTTCGCCCGCAACCGCGTGCAGCACATTCGCGGCACGGCAAGCTTCGTCGACGCCAACACCATGAAAGTGGTGAAAAGCGACGGTGAAGTCATGACTGTCACCGCCACCTCAATTCTGCTCACCATCGGCACCCGGCCCTACCGACCGCCGCATATTCCCTTCGATGGCAAGGCGGTGCTCGATTCGGACGAGATTCTCGAAATCAAGGAACTGCCGCGCTCCATGGTCGTCGTCGGCGCCGGTGTCATCGGCATCGAATACGCCACGATCTTCAGCGCCCTCGACACGCAGGTAACGGTGGTGGAACCGCGCGAGACCATGCTGGAATTCATCGACAAGGAAATCGTCGAAGACTTCACCTATCAGCTGCGCGACCGCAACATGAAGCTGATCTTCGGCCAGAAGGCGGAAAAGGTGGAGCGCGACGAAAGCGGCAAATGCCTCGTTTCGCTCAGCAATGGCCGGGTCCTGAAAGCCGAAACCGTACTCTTCGCGGCCGGCCGCGTCGGCGCCACCGATACGCTCAACCTGTCCGCCTGCGGACTGGAGGCCGACAGCCGTGGCCGTTTGAAAGTCGATCCCGAGACCTTCCAGACCTCGGTACCCAACATCTATGCCGCCGGCGATATCATCGGTTTCCCGAGCCTTGCCTCCACGTCAATGGAACAGGGCCGCATCGCCGCCCGCCATGCCGTCGGCGCACCGGCCGGCGAACCGCCGCAGTTCTTCCCCTATGGCATCTATGCCGTGCCTGAGATTTCCACCTGCGGCCTGACGGAAGAAGAAGTCATCGAACGCGGCATTCCCTATGAATGCGGCATCGCCCATTTCCGCGAAACCTCGCGCGGCCACATCATGGGCCTCGACAGCGGCCTGTTGAAGATGATCTTCTCGCTGAAAACCCGCCGCCTGCTTGGCGTCCACATCGTCGGCGAAGGTGCCACAGAACTGGTGCATATCGGTCAGGCCGTGTTGAACCTCAAGGGCACGGTGGAATATTTCGTGGAGAATACGTTCAACTATCCCACACTTGCAGAAGCTTACAAGATCGCCGGGCTGGATGCCTGGAACCGTATGGGTGAGATCAAGAAGGATTGAGGCGGAATATTCGGCGGGGCGGCAAAATGCCGTGAAAGCGCTTTTGACAAGGTCATAGCCTTCCCTCCTCGTCGCCCCGGATTTGATCCAAGGTCCAGCCAGCCCAAGTCCCTGGGCCAACAAGGCTCATCCCGCAGCCACGATGCCAAACCCCTGCGTCGTCATCCTCGGGCTTGACCCGAGGATCCACAACCAGGCGCACCATGGATCCTCGGGTCAAGCCCGAGGATGACGCCGAGTTTTCAGCAATCCCGCCGCAGATGGAACCGCCCTCACCAGCGGATACTATACCGCGCACTCACCCCCGGCCTAAAGTGGTCCGCATAGCCCTGATCGAGCGTGCCCCGCACGGTCAGGTGATCGCCCAGTTTCTGCTCCACCGCCACACCGCTGCTGAACTCGTTGAAGCTGTTGCGGCTCGCCCCCGTCAACACGAAGGCGGTGCCGGTTTCGGAGCGGGACAGGCGCAGCGACTGCGATACATCAAGCCCGTTCCATTGCTGCGCCGTGCCGTCATAACGCACGGTGAAATTACGGTTTGCCTCAATGTCGAGTTCCGGCGTGACGATACGCTTCTGCTGCAAGGTCATGGAAACGCTGCTCGACCCGGTCAGCGCATTGAACATCACACCGACGTCACGCGCGAGCGAAACACCGGGCAGCTGCTCGGCCAACAGCGTGACATTGCCCCATAAGCGCACCGGCGTATCCACCACCTGCCCCGCCTTCGAAGCACTCATGCCCATTTCCAGCCCGGCGCGGATCGGCGTATCGACCGGCAGCTTCGCGCCGATGCGCGCCGTATAGGAGCGGTCGGAATTCTTGACCGGCTTCCAGATCAACCCGGCCTCATCCGCATGGGCTGCACCCGCAGCGATGAGGAGCGATAATAAAAGGGCAGAACCCGTTCGGAGCGACATATTTGTCCCCTGGCACATTAAGGGCGCGCCGGGAGAACCCGGCAGGCACGGTAAAAGCTCAAGGCCAATGGTTTGGCAGCGATAAGGCCACATCAAAGCGGCGCAAGATGCCCGAACGACCGCATTCCGCGGCCGGGGCAAATCATGCTGCGCAGGGTGCCAGATGAACGGGAGATGAACAAGAGCAGATGCAGCAAAAAGTCATGCTGCACTGCATTGTGATCGGGAAGCTTCATGTGGCCGGGTGCCTCGGCCGCTTGACGAATCGGCGGTTTCCAACCGATATTTGTCACCGCGTAGCCTGCGCCTAACCTCCACGACCTTCCCCAGCAGGGTCTTCAACGGAGGCAAAGGGACTATAGTCTCGGGCAACTGTCTTGGGTCCGATCGTTTCGGGCGAGTTGCTGGGGAACTGCGTCCGAGACCTGAAAGGCCTGACAATGACGCAAAATGGCAATCTAAAACGCCGCGTAAGAGCTCGCGCCGCCAAAACCGGCGAATCTTATACAGCTGCTCTCCAGCATATTCGTAGAATACCGGACGCTCCTTTGAGCAACTCAATACGGATAGCGGTCGCGCAGACATCCTTGTTCAACGATCCCCGTGACGTCTCTGCCCTAAAGACCTGCGGACAGGAAATGCGCCATCTTATGGGCGAGGCTCATAAAGCTGGTGCTCGCATCATACATTTCCCGGAAGGCTCAACATGCTGGCCTCATAAACGGATCATGTCGGAGAATGGCCCGCGGGAAATCGGCCCTTCCGACTGGACACGCTTTGAATGGGAAACTCTGCGCGAAGAGTTGGAGGCGACGCGAAAACTGGCGCGTAAGCTGAAGCTTTGGACGATTGTCGGATCCGTCCATCAGCTTACGCCGCCTCATCGGCCGTATAACAGCCTGTATGTCATCTCCGATCGCGGGAAGCTTGTAACGCGTTACGACGAGCGCCTGCTGTCGAACACCAAAATCTCGTTCATGTATTCGCCGGGAAGTGTACCGGTGACGTTTGAAGTTGATGGCGTGCGTTTCGGTTGCGCGCTTGGAATGGAAGCGCACTACCCGGAAATATTCATGGAATACGAGAAGCTGAATGTCGACTGCGTGCTGTTTTCCACCGCAGGCGATGGCCCGTCCAATGCCCCCGCATTTGCCGCCGAGATATTGGGGCATGCCGTGAGCAACACCTATTGGGTCAGCTATTCCACCCTGGCGGCTCAGAGCACAGCTGCTCCCTCGGGAATCGCCGCACCGGATGGCCGATGGGCAGCGCAATGCCCGATGAATGGTTTACCGGCTATCGCCATAGCAGACATTACCATCGATCGTGAAAATCCCGCGCGACCATGGCGGCGAAAAGCCCGTGGCGATCTTTATGCACCTCATCAGGTGAATAATGATCCCAGAAGCGATAGCCGGGAGCGATTTTAACAGTCGAGATCGGCCAGCGGCGCTGTTTGGCTCCGCTGGCCACCGCGCAAAGCGGAACGGACGGCATCGCCCAGACGAAACAAAAAGGCCGCAGCTTGCGCCACGGCCCTTCCATTCAATCAGCTTGCCCTGAAGAAGATTATTCGGCGTCGGCCTCAGTGGCCTTCTTCTTGGCCGGAGCCTTCTTCTTCGGAGCGGCTTCTTCGCCTTCAGCGGCGTCGTCAGCCTTGGCAGCAGCCTTTTTCTTGGCCGGAGCCTTCTTCTTGGTTTCCGTTTCTTCTTCGCCGTCGTCAGCCAGCAGCTCTTCCTTGGAAACGGTCTTGTCCGTTACCGAGATTTCCGTGAGCAGCTTGTCGATGACCTTTTCTTCGAAGATCGGAGCGCGCAGCGAAGCGGAAGCGCCTGGCGTGTTGCGGAAGAAATCGAGGATTTCTTTCTGCTGACCGGGGAACTGCTGCAGCTGCTGGAACAGCGCGCGCTGCATTTCTTCTTCGGTCACTTCGACGCCGGCCTTTTCGCCGATTTCGGAGAGAACCAGGCCGAGGCGGACGCGACGCTCAGCAAGCTTGCGATATTCTTCGCGGGCTTCTTCTTCGGTCGTGTCTTCGTCAGCAAAGGTCTTGCCCGACTGGGCGAGATCGGTGTTGATCTGGCGCCAGATGTTGTCGAACTCGGCGTCGACGAGGCCAGCCGGCGTGTCGAACTTGTACATCTCATCGAGCTGGTCGAGAATCTGACGCTTGACCTTCTGGCGGGTGACGTTGCCGAACTGGCTTTCGATCTGGCCCTTGACGATTTCCTTCAGCTTTTCAGCCGATTCGAGGCCGAGCTTCTCGGCCAGTTCGTCGTTGATTTCGACAGCAGCAGCGGCAGCAACTTCCTTGACGGTAACGTCGAAGGTGGCGTCCTTGCCTGCGAGGTTCGCAGCCGGGTAGTCGGCCGGGAAGGTCACGGTGATGGTCTTTTCGTCGCCGGCCTTGACGCCAACGAGCTGATCTTCGAAGCCGGGGATGAAGCGGCCAGAACCGAGAACCAGTTCAGCATCTTCAGCAGCGCCGCCGTCGAAGGCAACGCCGTCAACCTTGCCGAGATAGTTCATGGTGACGCGGTCGCCATCAGCGGCCTTGCCCTTCTTGGTCTCGTAGGTGCGGGCGCTTTCGGCGATCTTGAGGATCTGCTCGTTGATTTCGTCTTCGGAGACTTCAACAACTTCGCGGGTAACCTTGATGCCGTCATTGGCCTTCAGTTCGATGGCCGGAATGATTTCGTAGGCAACGGTGAATTCGAAATCCGATTCGGCCGACAGGATCTTTTCAGCTTCCTGCTCGTCTTCGGTCATGGAGATGGCCGGCTGCGTTGCAGACTTCTCACCGCGGCTGGAGAGGATTTCGGAAGGCTTTTCACGAACCAGCTCGTTGACGAGGTCGGCCATGATGGACTTGCCGTACATCTTCTTCAGATGGCCCATCGGCACCTTGCCGGGACGGAAACCGTTGATGCGAACCTTGTCCTTGGCGTCAACCAGGCGCTCATCCAGACGGGCCTTCATGTCGGCAGCCGGGATAACGATCTTGAGTTCGCGCTTCAACCCTTCAGCGAGCGTTTCGATAACCTGCATTTTCTCAAACCTTCACATCATGGCGGCGGTGCTCAGACAGCCGTTGGTTTACTTTCGAGCACTGCGCCGGAAACATCGTTCCCCGGCCGTGGCTTCCCTAATTTCTTTACACAAGCGCCTGCCGGATACCATTTCGCCTGCACCGGAGAAAAGACCAAAGGGGAGAAATGAACCCCGAAGCTCCCCGCATCTTATGAAGATGCACTCTGGCGCAAGCGTGGCACAGCCATGCTTTGCTTGTGGTGCGGGTAGAGAGACTCGAACTCCCACGCCGAAGCGTTGGTACCTAAAACCAATGCGTCTACCAATTCCGCCATACCCGCACGTTGGGCGGCGGTATGTCACAATGTTCTGAAAGGGTCAAGCACGCCTTGTCGTCGCCTTTCGTTTCCTCCGGACTTTTATTGACTACGCCGAATTGCCGCAAGGCAGCGAGCCCTCTTCCGCTCCTTGCCACGAGCGCCGGACGGAAATGAACAGGCAATCAGACAGGCGTTATCCGGAGCCGGAGAACCGCCCTTAGCTCTCAATGCGGCCCCACACCTGCACGAGAAGAACATGCGGCAAGGCGGGCAATATTTATGCGGCTATGCTGACATTATATATAGCACCGCCTACGGTTGGCGTTGCCCAATGGTCTCCGACCGTCAAATCCGCAATCCAGCCTTCCGCCCTCGCCCACAGCGCCGCGCCGGCCTTGCCGCACGTCTTCGCATCGCCGCCCCCTCCAAAGACACCAAAAGCTCATAAATTGGTCACAAATTATGCATGAATCGCCGCAATCGGGTCAATTTACCGGCTTGCCTTGCATTCTATGCATAGGTGACATCTTGCTTTGTCTGTTTTTGTTTCGCTTAAACCGATTATATTGGTGGTCATACAGAGATCAGTTCAGCCCCGGACCAAAGCCTCCCAAGACTGGCCGCAGAGACTGAACAGCACGAAGAGGAAGATGAAAATGAACATTGCACGCTCGCTGACCAACTGGCGCAAGTATCGTCAGACCGTAACCGAACTCGGCCGCATGAGCGACCGCGAACTGAATGACCTCGGCATCGGTCGTCAGGACATCCGCCGCGTCGCCAAGACCGCCGTCGGCATCTAATACGCGCCGCCGCTCATTGCGGCGGATGCGAAGACGACCTCCCCAAAAAGGCCTGAGGCTTCCGCCTCTGGCCTTTTTTCGTTTTGGGCGGCTCTCCACGTCGAAGCGGTTCTGCTAGTGCACCCGCGGAGACCGGCGGATGAAAAATGCATCAATGGCCGAGCATTAACGCCGCACCCGGATAGTGTCTGAGCCCCTTCCAACGCCCCTTTTCCCACCGCAAAGCGCCCGTGAGCGCCACCAAAGGCTGCCAAATGCGCGAAGGCCGCCTGAAACGCAGGCATTTCCGCTCATATTTTGCTCAGATGATACTCAAAGCCGCAAATTTAGCCGACATAGTGCACAAATGCATGGCAGTCGCTTAAATTCTGCACTGCACAACATGGCTTAATGTCTATATATAAATCTCAACAGCCGAGAGCACAGAGAAACCGCTGAGCCGGCCGACGAAATCAACAGATAGATTGAGGAAACGATCATGAACCCTATCCGCATCGCAAAGAACTGGATCTCCTACCGCCGCACGATCAACGAACTCGGCAGCCTGTCCAACCAGGCCCTGAGCGACATCGGCCTGACCCGTTACGACATCCGTAACGTTGCTTCCCGTTCGTTCCGCTAAGGCGTAAAAGGTCGTCCCGCTGCCCGACCTCCAGGGCGCGACGATCGAGCGACAGGTTTTAAGAAAACGGCGCCTCTGGCGCCGTTTTTGATTCTGGGGGGTTCGGCTTGAGTTCGGCCTTCAACATCGCCCAGAATTGAGAATCACGAGGAAGGCCGCAGCATCGCGGCATATTTCTTCTCCCCGCCGGGGAGAAGGTGGCCCGAAGGGTCGGATGAGGGGGCAACGTTGCCGTATCTCACTACCCTTGCCCCCTCATCCCGCTGCCGCGGACTTCTCCCCGGCGGGGAGAAGAAGCAGGCGGCACCCGCTCGTTTCACCACGCCCCGCATCTCTTCCTCGCCCACCCCAGCCGCAAAAACATTTGGCTGCCCCGCCCATGCATGCTAGTGCATCCCGCAACAATGCCGCGTCCCCAAGGGACCCGCGCGGAACCATCACTCGAATGACAGCCGCCGGACGGGAGCTTTGCCCCGCGGAGGCCCATGGATGCCAGCATGCAAGACAAGACCCATTCTCCCATTCACGTCGTGGGCGGCGGACTGGCCGGCTCGGAAGCCGCATGGCAGATTGCTGAGAGCGGCGTGCCCGTCATCCTGCACGAAATGCGCGGCGTGCGCGGCACGGATGCGCATAAGGGCGATACGCTGGCGGAACTGGTCTGTTCCAACTCCTTCCGTTCCGACGATGCGACGGCCAATGCGGTCGGCGTCATCCATGCGGAAATGCGGCTTGCCGGCTCGCTGATCATCGCCTGCGCCGACAAACACCAGGTGCCGGCCGGCGGCGCACTTGCCGTTGACCGTGACGGGTTTTCGCAGGCCGTGACGGATGCGCTTGAAAATCACCCGCTGGTGACAATTGTCCGCGAAGAAGTAACAGGCCTGCCCCCGAAGGAATGGGGCAGCACCATCATCGCCACCGGCCCGCTCACCTCACCGGATCTGGCAGCAGCGGTTCAGGCTGAGACGGGCGAAGACGCACTGGCATTCTTTGATGCCATTGCCCCCATCCTGCACCGCGACAGTATCAACATGGATATCTGCTGGTACCAGTCGCGTTACGACAAGGTCGGCCCCGGCGGCACGGGCAAGGATTACATCAACTGCCCGATGGACGAGGAACAGTACAACGCCTTCATCGACGCACTGATCGCCGGCGACACTGTCGGTTTCAAGGAATGGGAAGGCACGCCCTATTTCGACGGTTGCCTGCCGATCGAAATCATGGCGGAGCGTGGCCGCCAGACGCTGCGCCACGGCCCGATGAAGCCGATGGGCCTCACCAACGCCCATAACCCCACGGTCAAGGCCTATGCGGTCGTCCAGTTGCGGCAGGACAATGCGCTCGGCACGCTCTACAACATGGTCGGTTTCCAGACCAAGCTGAAATACGGCGTCCAGGCGGATGTGTTCCGCATGATTCCGGGTCTGGAAAATGCGGAATTCGCGCGCCTCGGCGGCCTGCACCGCAACACCTATATCGATTCCCCCATCCTGCTCGATCCGACGCTGAGGCTGAAATCGCGGCCGGACCTGCGTTTTGCCGGCCAGATCACCGGCTGCGAAGGGTATGTGGAAAGCGCCTCCGTCGGGCTGCTCGCCGGCCGCTTCGCCGCTGCGGAGCAAAAGGGTGAGACCCCGAGCCTGCCGCCGGCCACCACGGCGCTGGGCTCGCTCCTCAACCACATCACCGGCGGCCACCTCTCCTCAAATGATGAGCCGGGCAAGCGTTCCTTCCAGCCGATGAACATCAATTTCGGCCTGTTCCCGGAACTGGAGCCGGGCTCCATCGTCAAGCCTGATGGTGTGAAGCGTTTTCGCGGCAAGGACAAGACCATCATGAAACGCCAGCTCGTCGCAGCGCGGGCGCTGAAGGATTGTGCGGCGTGGCTTGGCGTGGAACGCGTCGCAACGGAACAAGAGAGCGACGCAACGCCATAGGCCCTGCCCGCATCTATCAGCCAGAATAAAGGGGCGTGTGACCGCACACGCCCTTTTTCCATTCCGGGTCACCGGATTTTGCCTTGCCCGGCCAGCCGCGCTCGGGCAAAACCATTTTACTTTGATATTAAAAGACTGAGGAGATCGAATATGGACGTTCGCGCCGCCGTTGCCATTCAGGCAGGAAAACCGCTTGAGGTCATGACCGTTCAGCTTGAAGGTCCCCGCGCCGGTGAAGTGCTTGTTGAGGTCAAGGCCACCGGCATCTGCCACACCGACGATTTCACCCTCTCTGGCGCCGATCCTGAAGGCCTGTTTCCGGCAATCCTCGGCCATGAAGGTGCGGGGATCGTCGTCGATGTCGGACCCGGCGTCACCTCCGTCAAGAAGGGTGACCACGTCATTCCGCTCTACACGCCGGAATGCCGCGAATGCTACTCCTGCACCTCGCGCAAGACCAATCTGTGCACCTCCATCCGCGCCACCCAGGGCCAGGGCGTGATGCCTGACGGCACCTCGCGCTTCTCGATCGGCAAGGACAAGATCCACCACTACATGGGCTGCTCGACCTTCTCGAACTTCACTGTTCTGCCCGAGATCGCGCTGGCCAAGATCAACCCGGACGCGCCCTTCGACAAGGTCTGCTACATCGGCTGCGGCGTCACGACCGGTATCGGCGCCGTCATCAACACCGCCAAGGTGGAGATCGGCTCCACCGCAATCGTCTTCGGTCTCGGCGGCATCGGTTTGAACGTGCTGCAGGGCCTGCGCCTTGCCGGTGCCGACATGATCATCGGCGTCGATATCAACCCGGATCGTAAGGCCTGGGGCGAAAAATTCGGCATGACCCACTTCGTCAATCCGAAGGAAGTCGGCGACGACATCGTGCCCTATCTCGTCAACATGACGAAGCGTAATGGCGATCTGATTGGCGGCGCCGATTACACCTTCGACTGCACCGGCAACACCAAGGTCATGCGCCAGGCGCTGGAAGCCTCACATCGCGGCTGGGGCAAGTCGGTCATCATCGGCGTCGCCGGTGCCGGCCAGGAAATCTCCACCCGTCCGTTCCAGCTGGTCACCGGCCGCAACTGGATGGGCACCGCCTTCGGCGGCGCGCGCGGCCGCACCGATGTGCCGAAGATCGTCGACTGGTATATGGAAGGCAAGATCCAGATCGACCCGATGATCACCCACGTGATGCCGCTCGAAGACATCAACAAGGGCTTCGACCTGATGCACAAGGGTGAATCGATCCGCGGCGCCGTTGTATATTGATTGATCCAGACGAAGGCGGGCGCGCCTGATTGCGCGCCCGCCATTCATGCAAATGTGATTGCCAGGAGCCCCTTGCAGCCATGGCGATTAACGGGACGGTAAATCTATCGTCGTAAGCCGATACTGCGCGGCGGAGTTGAAAACCTCTCCCCGGCCAGAGCAAGGCCAGACAGCGGAGAGCGACCCCTGAAAATCGTACCGATCGACAACGGAAACCGCGCCGCCGCCGTTGGCCTTCTGGCGAAAGGTTTTCCGGAAAAAAGCGAGGCCTTCTGGGCGCGTGGCCTGTCGCTTATCGGTGAACATCACGAGCGGCGTCATCTCGGCCCTATCGGCCAATTGCTGATGAAGGGCGACATTGCCGCAGGCGTCCTGCTGACGATCAGGAGCCGCCTGCCCGATACCGGCCGGGTTATCGTCAATCTTTCAAGCTGGTATGTCGAGCCGTCCTGCCGCTGGTTCGCCCCGCGGATGCTGCAGATAGCGTCATCCGACGAAGACGAAATCTTCACCGATCTCACCGCGTCGCCCGAAGCCAGCAAGCTGAACGAACGGCTGGGCTTTCACACGGTGACGGATTGCACAGTGTTTTATCCCCTGCCGCTGGCGGCTTTTCGTCCGGCAGGCGCGCGGCTTCATCCACTCACGCAGACAACGGCGGAAACCCTGTCTTCTGAAACACGCGACATGCTGGAAGACCACGCCCGCCTCGGCTGCATCGTGGCCATTCTGGAGGCGGAAGGCCGACGCCATCCGCTGGTATTCCTGAAAACCACGACGAGGAAACTGCCCTCCGCCCGTCTGATCTATTGCGAGGACCGGCAGATCGCGCAGAGGCACCTGCCCGCCATTGCCCGCCACCTGCTGGGTAAAGGCCGGCTCGCGCTGACCATGGCAGCTTGCGAGAAAGACCGAAGGGTTGGCGGTTTTGCCGCACATAAATTTGCAACAATACAAGTAAAAGGCGCATGGAGCCCACGCTTTATTAACGAAACATACTCAGAGTTGGTGTTATTGCCACCCTAGGTATTCTAGTGAATCCTGCGTGACCTGATGGAATCCTCGCCTTTACAGGCAAAGCGTCATTCCGGTGCGGGTCCATGGGGATCAAACGGGGAATTGGAGAACAAGCATGCTCGTAGCGAAAGAAAATGAAATCGACGTTGCCGACACCATTTATTCCTACCTTGCTGACCGTTTTCCCGCCTATGCGCCTTTCTCCGCCGACACCGAGCTTCTCGAAGGCGGCGTGATCGATTCGCTCGGCTTTCTGGAACTGATGGTCTTCCTCGGCGAAAGTTTCGGCATCATTCTGAATGACGAGCATTTTAACCCTGACAATCTCGGCACGCCCGCCGATCTCATCACCTTTGTCCTCAGGGAACGGAGGAGATGACACCGCATTTCCTGCTGCACCATCTTCTGGCTGCCCGCGCAGCAAGCGAGGATCAGGCGCTTGTTCACAAGGAACAATCGCTGAATTATCGCGAATTCGCGGAGGCCGCAGCACATTGTGCAGCAGCATTGCAGGAAGCAGGCGCAGAGCGCGGCGATCGCATCGTCATCTACCTGCCGCGCGGCATTGAGGAATGCTGGTCGATCTTCGGTGTCAGCATGGCATGCGGCGTTTTTGTGCCGGTGAACGCGCTGCTGAAAGCGCAGCAGATTCGTCATATCGTCAGTGATTGCGGCGCGAAGGTCGTCATCAGCAACGCGGCGATGATGGATGAGCTGAAGGCGGCGCTGGGTGATCTTCCCGATGTTACAATCCTGCGCGTGGAAGAGATCGCGGCACGCAAAAGCGCGCCCGCCCGCCCTTCGGCGGCAATCGGCGAAGACCTTGCGGCCATCCTTTATACATCCGGCTCCACCGGCTCGCCCAAGGGCGTGATGCTGTCGCACCGCAATCTTCTGGCCGGCGCGCGCATCGTGCGTACCTATCTCGATATTACCGGCAGGGACCGCATTCTCTCCCTCCTGCCCTTCAGCTTCGACTATGGCCTCAACCAGCTGCTGACGGCGGTGGAACAGGGCGCGACCACTATTATCTCCACCTTCCGGCTGGGCGACGAGATCGTCCGCGACCTGCGCGACCAGGCCATCACCGGCCTTGCCGGCGTGCCGACAATCTGGGCGATCCTGACGCGGGCAGCCCCTTTGCTCGCAAAAACGCCGTTGCCGCATCTGCGCTACATCACCAATTCCGGCGGGCGTGTGCCGCAGGAAACCGTGAAGGCACTGCGCGAAAAGCTGCCGGACACGAAAATCTACCTGATGTACGGCCTGACCGAGGCCTTTCGCTCCACTTTCCTGCCACCTGATGAAATCGCCCGCCGCCCGACCTCCATCGGCAAGGCCATTCCGGAATGTGAAATCTTCATCGTCACCGAAAAGGGACAGAGGGCAAAACCGGGCGAGTCAGGCATTCTCGTGCATCGTGGCCCGACCGTCTCTCTCGGTTACTGGAACCGGCCGGAAGACACGGCAAAAGTACTGCGCCCTCATCCTTTCATTCCAGCGGCGCTGGGCGGCGAAACCGTCTGTTATTCCGGTGATCTGGCGGTGGAAGATGAGGACGGTTTCTTCAGCTTCGTTGCCCGCAATGATGCGATGATCAAATCCTCGGGCTATCGCATCAGTCCGACGGAAGTCGAGGAAAGCCTGATGTCGACGGGGCTTTTCCAGCAAGTGGCCGTCATCGGCCTGCCGGACCCCTTTGCCGGCGAAAAGGTCCATGCCGTGGCAACGGCCGCCAATCAGAATATCGATGTAACGGCGGCGCTGAAGAAGGCCGCCGAAATGCTCGCCCCCTTCATGATCCCGCGCGCCATAGAACTGGTCGAGCGGCTGCCGATCACCGCCAATGGCAAGGTGGACTACCGCGCGCTGGTGCGTGAACGGACGGACAATGGCGCCCACGGATAAATCCCAGAACCACGGCCCGGCCCTCGCCGCCGAGTTATTCGATATCCGCGAAAACGATCTCATGATCGGCGGACTTGCGGTGCGTGATATCGTTGCAGAAGCCGGGACCCCGTGTTTTCTTTATGATAACAGCGCCATGCGCCGCGCTTATCGCGATCTCGCAACCACACTCGATGGTTTTGCAGATGTCTATTATTCGGTGAAGGCCAATCCCCTGCCCGCCATCATCTCGCTTTTCCGCAAAGAGGGCGCCGGCGCTGAAATCGCCTCCGTTGGTGAATATCGCGCTGCCGTGAAGGCCGGTGTCGCGCCTGATAACATCATCTTCGCCGGCCCCGGCAAAAGCATGGCCGAATTGCGCGAGGTGATCGAGGGCGGTATCGGCGAAATCCACATCGAGAGCGCCGAGGAAATCGCCCGTATCGAGGCTATCGGAAGACCGTTGAAAGCGTCGATCCGCGTCAACCCGGTGCCGGATGCACAGGCGGGTGCCATGCGCATGGGCGGCAAGGCCACGGCCTTCGGGTTCGACGAGGAGGAACTGGAAAACGTCCTCAAGCTCTTTGCGGACACCAGGCATATCAATCTCGTCGGCATCCATATTTACGGCGGCACGCAGATTCTCGATGCTGACATGCTTGTCTCCCAATGGCGACATGGCATTTCCCTTGCAGCGCGCATGGCCGACATGCTCGGCAAGCCGCTCGAAACCATCGATCTCGGCGGCGGCCTCGGCATCCCCTATTTCGCCGGGGAAACACCACTCGATCTCGCCAAGGTGGCCGCTGCCATTCCCGATCTCAGGGCGCTTCTTAAAGAGCACCCGCTGATCGCCGATGCCCATATCATCGTCGAACCCGGCCGCTTCCTCGCCGGCCCAAGCGGGCTCTATGTGGCGGAAGTCAATTCGGTAAAAACCTCGCGCGGCACTACCTTCGTGGTAACGGATGGCGGCATGCACCACCATCTGGCGGCCTCCGGCAATCTGGGCCAGATCATCAAACGCAATTACCCCATCGTCGCGCCGGCCATGATGCAGGCGGGCTATGACGAGACGGTAACCATCGTCGGCCCGCTCTGCACGCCGCTCGACACTCTCGCCCGCAATGCGGCCCTGCCGAAGCTGAAGGCCGGCGATCTCCTCGCTATCCTGCAATCGGGAGCCTATGGTGCAAGCGCCAGCCCCGTGGACTTTCTCAGCCATGCGGCCGCGAAGGAAGTGCTGGTGGAGGATGGGGCGTTTGAGGTGATCGGGCGCTGAGTGCACGCGACGACTTCTTTTCGATGACAGCCACTCAGCGCTTTGCTTGTGCCACGCGCCCTTTCTTCATCGTATCAAGAAGTTTGCTTTTGATCCGCTCGAAGAACGCCTGGGGGATCATACCATAGTCATATCGGCTGGGGTCCGAGGGAAGCGTCCTCAAGTGAATGCCGGGCCATTCGAATCGATTGACCTCGCTCACCCGGACCCAATTGGCCTCATCATCCAACCCCAGTTGAAGACAGAGTTCAGCCGGAATTTCGATGGATGAGTCTTCCTCGCCCAAATCGGGCGGAGAATGCGTGATCGGTACAACGATCGTATCATTGGAGCTGGAGTGATGCACAATGATGGCACAGGGCCTGTCCTTGCGACCAACAGTCAGGCCTTCGCTTTTTTCCTTATGCCACAGATAATTATATCGAACTATGAGGCCCGGAACCGGCGTCGGATAACTCACTCGGATGCTTTGCCGTATTCGGCGTTCATGATCGACGCCATCGTGTCCTCATCCATCTCGTTCACTTTGATGACTTCACGTTCGCGTCTCTGCATTTCCCGATAATGATCGAGTTCCGTAGCGGAGAGGAACGCGCCAATCGTGCGACTATGGGCAGTGACTTCAATCACGCCTGCCGACTGCACCTGTTCCCGGAACGTCGTAAATTTACGCGCGAACTCGGTTGCTGGAACTCTTATCGTTTGCGCCATAACCGCAGTCTCCTTTTTACGCAAAATACGTATTTTACGTATTTTTTTCAAGCGTAGAGATTTCTACGATCGCATGATTTTATTCAGACCCCGGTATTTGCCGCAGCAACCTGTCACCCACCGCGAATTTCGATTTCAGCAGACACTCATCATATTCCGCCTCCGCCACGGAATCGAACACGATGCCGCCGCCGACGTTAAAGACCGCACGGCGGTCATCGAACAGCGTCATCGTGCGGATCGCCACCGAAAAGCGCATATCACCGCCTGGAGATATGAAGCCAATCGCGCCACAATAGGCGTCTCGTGACGACGCTTCCAGTTCACGCAGGATTTTCATCGCCCACATTTTTGGCGCGCCGGTAACCGAGCCGCAGGGAAACAGCGCCGAAAAGATGTCCTCCACGGTCACCTCGGGCAGAAGCTTCGCCCTGACATGGCTGACCATCTGATGCACGGTCGGATAGGTCTCGATATCGAAGAGGCGCGGCACATCGAGGCTGCCGACTTCGGTGATGCGGGAAATGTCGTTGCGCAGGAGATCAACGATCATGCGGTTTTCGGCGAGCGTCTTTTCGTCGGCAAGCATCGCCGCGATGATCGCCCGGTCCTCTTCCGCATCTGCCCCCCGCGGCGTGGTTCCCTTCATCGGATGGGTTTCGATGAAACCTTCGCCATCGACCGAGAAAAACAGTTCCGGCGAACGTGACAGGATGACCGGGCCACCAAGATCGACCAGCGCGCCGTATTTCACCGGCTGGCGTTCGATCAGCGACCAGAAGGCGGTGAGCGGATCGCCATTCCAGCGGGCATGAACGGGCATGGTCAGATTGCCCTGGTAACAATCACCCCGACGCAGATGCTCGTGCAGCTGCTCGAAACGCTGCCGATATTCGGGAAGTGTCCATGCTGCTACCGGGTCAGTGAGAAACGCGTCCGCATCCGGCACCGCGTCAGGCCGCGCAAAGCGACCCTCATCCGGCTGCGGGCAGGAGAAGACGCCGAAATTCAGAAATGGTACATTGCGGGGCTCCGCCGCAAAGGGTGCGAGTTTTGGCTCGAACAGGAAACCAGCCTCGTAGGACATATAGCCGGCGAGATATTTCCCGGCGTGCCGCAACTCTTCCATGCGTTGAAGCGCGGCGAAAAATGCTTCCGGCTCATCCGCGACGATGATCTCTTCCGGCTCGGTGAAGGCTGTCACCGTGCCGGTTGTGTCATCCCGGAAAAGAACGTAAGGCGCATGTGCCAAGGAAAAATCCGTAGAGTGTAAGTTCGGGATTTCAGAATGGCGGAGAGACTTTTCCGTCGTCATCCTCGGGCCTGTCCCGAGGATCTGCCGCCCGTTGATTTTAGCTACCTCGGCAGATCCTCGGCACAAGGCCGAGGATGACGTCGAGTGTGTAGACACGTCGCGCCCCACTAAACCGGGTCTATATCGCCCCGCGCCCACATTTCGATGGTTTCCGCATAAAAATCGGCGAAACGGCCTTCCTCGATCGACTTGCGGATACCCTGCATCAGCTCCTGATAATAGGCAAGATTGTGCCAGGAGAGCAGCATGCCGCCCAGCGCCTCGTTGGAGCGGGTGAGATGGTGCAGATAGGCGCGGGAATAATCGCGCGAGGCCGGGCAGTTGGACTGCTCGTCGAGCGGGCGCATGTCTTCGGCATGGCGGGCGTTGCGGATGTTGACCCTGCCACGACGGGTAAAGGCAAGCCCGTGACGGCCGGAGCGGGTCGGCATCACGCAGTCGAACATGTCGATACCGCGCGCCACCGATTTCAGGATATCGTCAGGCGTGCCGACGCCCATCAGGTAACGCGGCTTTTCGGTGGGCAGCACCGGCAGGGTGATATCGAGCATGCCGAGCATCACATCCTGCGGCTCGCCGACGGCAAGGCCGCCAACGGCATAACCCTTGAGATCGAGCTCTTTCAGCCCTTCGGCGGAACGAATGCGCAGGTCCGGCTGGTCGCCGCCCTGCACGATGCCGAACATGGCCTTGCCGGGCTGTTCGCCAAAGGCGACGCGGCAGCGCTCGGCCCAGCGCAGCGACATTTCCATGGCGCGCTCGATTTCCTTGCGCTCGGCCGGCAGCGCGATGCACTCGTCGAGCTGCATCTGGATATCCGAATCGAGCATGCCCTGAATTTCGATCGAGCGTTCCGGCGACATATGGTGCAGCGAACCGTCCACATGGCTCTTGAAGGTCACGCCCTTCTCGTCGAGCTTGCGCAGACCGGAAAGCGACATGACCTGAAAACCGCCGCTGTCGGTGAGGATCGGATGCGGCCAGCGGATCAGCTCATGCAGACCGCCAAGACGGGCAACACGTTCCGGGCCGGGCCGCAGCATCAGGTGATAGGTATTGCCGAGAATGATATCGGCCCCCAGCTCGCGCACCTGATCGAGATACATGGCCTTGACGGTGCCAACAGTGCCGACGGGCATGAAGGCGGGCGTGCGGATGACGCCGCGCGGCATGGCGACCTCGCCGAGGCGCGCGCCACCGCTCGTGGCTTTCAGGGTGAAGGTGAATTTGTCGTGCATCAGTTTTTCCGGAACAACAGGCTGGAATCGCCATAGGAATAGAAACGGTATCCGGTTTCGATCGCGCGCCTGTAAGCGTCACGCATCGTTTCGAGACCGCAGAAAGCCGAAACCAGCATGAACAGCGTGGATTTCGGCAGGTGGAAATTGGTCATCAGCATATCGACCGCGCGGAAACGATATCCGGGCGTGATGAAGATGCCGGTGGCATCGGACCACGGGTGGATAACACCATTCTCGTCGGCCGCACTTTCGATCAGTCGCAGCGACGTGGTGCCGACGCAGATAATGCGCCCGCCGCGCGCCTTCACCGCATTCAGCCGGTCAGCGGTTTCCTGCGAAACATGGCCGATCTCGAAATGCATCTTGTGATCGTCGGTATCGTCGGACTTCACCGGAAGGAAAGTGCCTGCCCCAACGTGAAGCGTCACGAAATGCCGCTCGATGCCGGCCTTGTCGAGTGCCGCAAACAGATCAGGCGTGAAATGCAGCCCGGCGGTGGGGGCAGCGACAGCGCCCTTCTCTCGGGCGTAAATGGTCTGGTAGTCGGTTTGGTCCTGCGCATCTTCCGGCCGCTTGGCGGCGATATATGGCGGCAGCGGAATATGGCCGACCGAGGCAATCGCCTCATCCAGCACCGGGCCGGACACGTCGAAGAGCAGCGTGATCTCGCCATCCCCGCCCTTTTCCTCGACGGTGGCTTCCAGATGGGCAAGGCCGCAAGCATTGTCGCGCTCGTAACCGAAACGGATGCGATCGCCTTCCTTGATGCGCTTGCCGGGACGGGCGAATGCCTTCCAGCGCGACTGGTCGGTGCGCATGTGCAGCGTGGCCGAAACCGCTGTCTCCGGTGCCCCTTCGCGCAAGCGAACGCCTTCCAGCTGGGCGGGGATAACGCGGGTATCGTTGAAGACAAGCGCATCGCCGGGCCTCAGGAAGGACGGCAGGTCGAAGACGCGATGGTCCTCCATGCGATTTTCATTCGGATCGACCACCAGCAGGCGCGCGCTATCGCGCGGGTTCGCCGGGCGAAGGGCGATATTCTCCTCGGGCAGATCGAAATCGAACAGGTCTACACGCATTGCAAGGGCTCTCGAAAATATCAAAACCCGCCCTGCATTGCGTGGGGCGGGTGGAAGGCGATGACAGGGTGCCTCTACACTCGACGTCATCCTCGGGCTTGTCCCGAGGATCTAACCACGTTGACGTTGTGGATCGTTAGATCCTCGGGACAAGCCCGAGGATGACGTCTGAGAGGTTGGCACCCTTGTCATCAATGTGAAACGCCCCGCAGTTTCCTGCGGAGCGGGTAAACACTTTAAACGCTATTCTCAAGCCGCTGAAGCAAGCTTGATGGAAACGATCGAATCGGGATCCTTCACCGGCTCGCCGCGCTTGACCTTGTCGATGGCTTCCATGCCCTCGATGACCTGGCCCCAAACGGTGTACTGCTTGTTGAGCCACGGGGAATCCGTGAAGCAGATGAAGAACTGAGAGTTGGCGGAGTTCGGGTTCTGCGAACGGGCCATGGAGCAGGTGCCGCGCACATGCGGAATGGCGGAAAATTCAGCCTTCAGGTCTTCCTTTTCAGAACCGCCCATGCCGGCGCGGGCCGGGTTGAAGCTTTCCGAACCCTTCTTGCCGAACTTCACGTCACCGGTCTGGGCCATGAAGTCTTCGATGACGCGGTGGAAAACAACGCCATCATAAGCGCCTTCCGATACCAGTTCCTTGATGCGGGCGACGTGGCCCGGCGCAACTTCCGGAAGCAGCTGGATCACGACCTTGCCGGTCGTCGTTTCCATGATGATGGTGTTTTCCGGATCCTTGATCTCGGCCATGATTATTCTCCTCTGTTCGGGCTCTATTGCCCTACCTTACTTCTTGCCGACGGTGACCTTGATCATCCGGTCGGGGTTGGAAACTTCGCCGTTGCTGCCCTGCCCGCGCTTGATCTTGTCCACGGCTTCCATGCCGGACACGACCTTGCCGACCACGGTATATTGACCGTTCAGGAACGGACCGTCGGCAAACATGATGAAGAATTGCGAGTTGGCAGAATTCGGATCGCTGGAGCGCGCCATGCCGACCACGCCGCGCGTGAACGGCTTCTTGGAGAATTCGGCCGGGATATCGGCCATATCGGAACCACCGGTTCCGGCGCGCTGGGCGTTAAAACCCTTCTCCATGTTGCCGTACTGCACGTCGCCGGTCTGCGCCATGAAACCATCAATGACGCGGTGGAAAGCCACATTGTCATAAGCGCCCTTTTTCGCCAGCGCTTCGATCTGCGCCACGTGCTTCGGCGCAACATCGGGCGCAAGCTCGATGACAACAGGGCCGTCCTTCAGCTGTATGGTTAGGAGTTCGGCAGCCGAAGCGATGGTGCTGGCGGCAAGCGCGCCGGCAAACAGGGCGCCGGCAAAGGCAAATCGAACGAGTTTCATCGGATTGGCTCCAAATGTAAGGCTGAAGTCAGCGCTTCAGCTTGGCGTTAAGGGCTTCAAGCACGGCTTTCGGCACGAAGGCGTCGACATTGCCGCCCATGGCGGCGATCTGCCGGACCAATGTGGCTGTAATGGGTCGCGACGAGGTGCCAGCGGGCAGGAACACGGTCTGAATATCAGGCGCCATCTGGCGGTTCATGCCGGCCATCTGCATTTCATAATCGAGATCGGTGCCATCGCGCAGGCCGCGCAGCAAAAGATGCGCACCATGCTGGCGGGCGGCATCGACGACGAGATTGTCGAAGGAGACCACTTCCATGCGCGCCGCTGCATCTGGCAGCTGCTCGGTCAGCGCCTGTTTTATCAGGGCCGCCCGCTCATCGAAGCTGAACAGCGGCGCTTTTCCGGGATGGATACCGACGGCAACGATGACTTTCGACGCCACATTCAGCGCCTGGATAAGCACATCCAGATGTCCGTTGGTCATCGGATCGAATGATCCTGGATAAAAGGCAATCGTCATATCGCTCTCAGATGGTGGGCGCGCTTCGATGCTGGGCATTCATGTGCCCGCCTTTTGTCATGGAGAGCCACGCGGCGCAAGACTTTATAACCGTGCAGCATAACCGTGGCCGTGCCGTGAACCCGCGATGAATGGACCGTTCAGGGCGGTTTCAGAGCTATTTTGTTTAAATGCACAGCATCGGGAAACCGAAACGCCCCTCACCCGTTAAGCATCCGGAGAATTGAAAATGCTGGCCTTCATGATCGTCCTTTCGGTCATCGCATCATTCGCAGCTGAGTATCTTTTTCTCGAATGACGCTCCTCGCCAGATTTCTGAACGCCAGATGAACGAGCCATTCAAGGAAGTTTCACCGGGGCGATGCTAATCGATTTTTACGGTTAACGCGGAACATGTCGAGACATGGTGCGTTAATAAAAAACCAAAGGAACGGACAGATGTTTGTAAGAGAAAAACAGTCTACTTCGGCGAAAATCAGCGTCATCAGCACCGCCTGGACAGTACTGGTTATCGCAATGGTAGCAACGACGTTTAGCCTTTATGAGCAGAAGCCTGAAACCCAGGGACCGGACTACCCGCAGCTGACCGCCCGTTACCAGTATATGAATTATTACTGAGTAACGGGGAGAATTTCCTCAAAACTCCCGGAGACGATATCATGTTCACATTTCTGACGATGCTTCTGGCCCTGATCAGCGTAATGTTCGTGACGTCAATGATCTCCGTCGTCGCCGAGATGCGACGGGAAGACGAGGAATTCAAGGCGATGATCCGGCGCGACCGCGCGTTCTGAGCGCGGCAGACCGGCTTCAGGCCGTTGCAGGAATGATTCTTTTCAGCCGCCTGGAATGTCCGGGCGGTTTTGTTTTGCCAATTCCTCAGCGATACCCACCCCTCATTCCTGTGCTTGTCACAGGAATCCAGCCGACGCGCGTCTGCGCGGCGGAGAGAGTCCTTTCAGCCCAAGGACTTGGGCTGGCTGGCTTCCTGTGACAAGCACAGGAATGAGGGCGTAGAGGCAGCCGATATACATCCAGCACCTCCATTTCGACGCCCCCAATCACACAACCGTTTTCAAAACCCCGTTTTTCCAAGGCAAATTCCCTTCAATTTCCGTTTGGATTGATTTAAGGAACGCCGATACGTTGCGGGCCGCACAGCCGGCAACCGCGACGACGTTCCTGTGAGGTTTGCATAACGATGCTCGATTCCCTGAGAAATGCTTCTCGAACCATGGCAGCCAAGTTGCTGCTTCTCCTGCTTGTTGTTTCGTTTGGCGTCTGGGGCGTCTCCGCATCGCTTGTCACCGCCAATTCCCACGCCGTCATGACGGTGGGTGACCAGACGGTCAGCCCGCAGGAATTCCGCCTTGCGTATCAGCGCCAGGTTTCCGATCTCAGCCGCCAGTTCGGTACAAGGCTGACGACCGAGCAGGCCAAGGCCTTCGGCATCGACCGTCAGGTGTTCAGCCAGCTTGCGGCCGGTGCGGCGCTTGACGAACTGGCCTCGAAGATGAATCTCGGCCTTTCGGAAAACCGCCTCGCCAACCTCATCGCCGAGGACCCGGCCTTCAAGTCGGTCAACGGCCAGTTCGACCGTAATCTCTTCAGCGAGCGCCTGCGCAATTCCGGCTTCCGTGAAGACGACTATATCAAGGAACGCAGCAAGGTTGCCGTCCGCAGCCAGATCGTCGAAGCTGTCTCCGACGGTTTTGCCGCACCGCAGGTGCTGGTGGATGCGCTGAAGCAGTATCGCAACGAACAGCGCGCCGTCGATTACGTCATTCTCTCCAACGCCGTCATCCCGCCGGTGAAGGCACCGGGCGACGACGTGCTCACGCCCTGGTTCGAAACCAACAAGTCGAAGTACCGCGCGCCGGAATTCCGAAAGTTCACCTATGTGAAGCTGGAACCGTCCGATATCGCCGAGCCCGCTTCCGTAACGGACGCGCAGATCGCCGATTATTATAACAGCCACAAGGACAGCTTCCGCACCGCCGGCCGCCGCACCGTGGAGCAGCTGACCTTCCCGGACAAGGAAATGGCCGCCGCTGCCGCCGAGCAGATCAGGCTCGGCAACACCACCTATGACCAGGTGGTGAAGGATCAGGGCAAGACCGCCTCCGATGTCACCCTCGGTGAATTCACCAAGGATACCATCCCCGACCAGTCGATTGCCGATGCCGCCTTCGCCATCCAGAAGGATGGCGGCGTATCGCCGGTGGTTGAGGGCTCCTTCGGCCCGATCCTCCTGCGCGTCACCGGCATCAAGCCGGAAACCACCCGCACGCTTGATGAAGCGAAGGAAGATATCCGCAAGGACCTCGCCACTGCCGCCGCCGCGGAAGAAATCACCAATGTGCATGATCGCTACGAGGATCTGCGCGCCGGTGGTTCTTCGCTCGCCGATGCCGCCAAGCAGCTCAACCTGAAGCCCGTCACCATTGACGCCATCGATGCCGCCGGCCTCAATGAAAAGGGCGATGCGATTGAGGGCCTGCCCTCGCCGCAGCTGGCGCAGGAAGTGTTCAAGACCGAACCCAGCACCGACGCCCTGCCGATCAATCTCGGCCGTGAAGGGTATATCTGGTTCGACGTCGAGCAGATCATCCCCGCCCGCGACCGCACGCTTGCCGAAGTCCGCGATGACGTCGTGGCCGACTGGACGGCAGAGCAGCAGCGCACCGCGCTTGCCGCCAAGGCCGACGAGCTGAAAGCCCGCGTTGAGAAGGGCGAAACGCTGGAAGCCGTCGCCGGTGAGCTGAGCCTTGCCGTCGAGCAGAAATCCGGCCTGCGCCGCACCAGCGAGGACGCGATCTTTGGCCGCCAGACCATCGCCGCCGTCTTCTCGGGCGCCGAAGGCGTTGTCGGCACCGCGGCCGATGCCGACGGTTCCAGCCGTATCCTCTTCAAGGTCACCTCGGTTGACGCCAATGCACCTGCCGATGCGCTTGCCAATGACGACCAGCAGTTCGCCGCCATTGCCCGCGCCGCTGGCGACGACATGCTGGATCAGATGGTCAACCGTCTGCAGAATGATTATGGTGTGACGATCAACCAGGCCCTCGCCGATCAGGCGATGGTCGGTTTCTAACCGGGGGGCGAGACATGGCCGAACTGAAGCCGCTGATCGCCAAGGTCGCGAACGGAGAAAGCCTGAACCGCGAAGATGCGCGCACGGCTTTCGATATTCTGATGTCGGGCGAAGCCACCCCGTCGCAGATCGGCGGTTTCCTGATGGCGCTGCGTGTGCGCGGCGAAACGGTCGACGAAATCGTCGGCGCGGTTTCTTCCATGCGTGCCCGCATGCTGCCGGTTTCGGCCCCCGCCAATGCCATCGATATCGTCGGAACCGGCGGCGATGGCATCGGCACCTACAACATCTCGACGCTGGCCTCGATCATCACCGCCGGCACGGGCCTGCCGGTCGCCAAGCACGGCAACCGGGCGCTGAGCTCCAAATCCGGCACGGCGGATGCGCTGTCCGCGCTCGGCGTGAGGCTCGATATCGGCCCCGATCTCATCGCCCGCTGCATCGCAGAGGCCGGCCTCGGTTTCATGTTCGCGCAGATGCACCATTCCGCCATGCGCCATGTCGGCCCGAGCCGGGTCGAACTCGGCACAAGGACCATCTTCAACCTGCTCGGCCCGCTCTCCAACCCCGCCGGCGCAAAACGGCAATTGCTCGGCGTCTTTTCGCCACGCTGGCTGGTGCCGCTTGCCGAAGTGCTGCGCGATCTCGGCTCGGAAAGCATCTGGGTCGTGCACGGCGATGGCATGGATGAAGTCACCACCACGGGCGTCACCCATGTGGCCGCGCTGGAAGACGGCAAGATCCGCACCTTCGACCTGACGCCGAAGGATTTCGGTGTCGAGCCGGCACAGATGAACGACCTCAAGGGCGGCGATGGCATTGCCAACGCAGCGGCGCTGCGCGAGGTTCTCTCCGGCAAGCGCAACGCCTATCGTGACATATCGCTGTGCAACGCTGCTGCGGCGCTGGTCATTGCCGGCAAGGCGGAGACGCTCACAGAGGCGATGACGATCGCCAGCGACGCACTCGACAGCGGCAAGGCCGCCGCAGCACTCGACCGTCTCGTCGTCGTATCCAACGAGGCCAATTCAGGGCAGGAATGAGAGCGAGACCATGAGCGACATTCTCAAGAAGATCGAGATTTACAAGCGCGAGGAAATCGCCGCCGCCAAGGCCAGTGTTTCTCTGGCCGATCTGAAGGCCATGGCCGCAGACCAGAGCGCACCGCGCGGTTTCTATAAAGCGCTGCGGGCAAAGCAGGCCGAGGGCAAGTTTGGCCTCATCGCCGAAATCAAGAAGGCCAGCCCCTCAAAGGGCCTCATCCGTCCCGATTTTGACCCGCCGGCGCTGGCCGCCGCTTACGAGGCGGGTGGCGCCGCCTGCCTCTCGGTCCTGACGGATACGCCGAGCTTTCAGGGTGCGCCGGAATTCCTGACCGCCGCCCGCAATGCCTGCGCTCTGCCGGCGCTGCGCAAGGATTTCATGTTCGATACCTATCAGGTACATGAAGCCCGCGCCTGGGGTGCGGATTGCATCCTGCTCATCATGGCGTCTCTCTCCGATGACGAGGCGAAGCGCCTCGAGGACGAGGCTTTTGCGCTCGGCATGGATGTGCTGGTCGAGGTGCATGATGCAGAGGAAACCGAACGCGCGCTAAAACTCGCCTCACCGCTTCTCGGCATCAACAACCGCAACCTGCGCACCTTCGAAGTCGGCCTCGAAACCAGCGAGAAACTGGCGGGCCTCGTGCCGGCCGACAAGCTGCTGGTCGGCGAAAGCGGCATCTTCACCTTCGAGGATTGCCAGCGTCTCGAGAAAAGCGGCATCAGCACCTTCCTCGTCGGCGAAAGCCTGATGCGCAAGGACGATGTGACGGCGGCGACCAAGGCCCTGCTGACCGGCCAGTCCGGCATTCTGGCCGCGGAATAATGCGCCAATGAGCGATGGCCAAAAGCTCACCCATATCGATGCCAGCGGCGAAGCGCATATGGTCGATGTCGGCGACAAGGCCGAAACGGTCCGTGTCGCCGTCGCCGAAGGTTTCGTGAAGATGAAGCCGGAGACGCTGGCGCTCATCCGCGACGGCAACGCTAAGAAGGGCGATGTCATCGGCACCGCCCGGTTGGCCGGCATTATGGCCGCCAAACAGACGGCCAATCTTATCCCGCTTTGTCACCCGCTGATGCTGACCAAGGTTGCGGTGGACATCACCGAAGACACCACCCTGCCCGGCCTGCGGGTCGAGGCCATGGTGAAACTGTCGGGCAAGACCGGCGTGGAAATGGAAGCGCTGACCGCCGTCTCCATCGCCTGCCTGACGATCTACGACATGGCGAAAGCCGCCGACAAGGCGATGGAAATCGTCAATATCCGCCTGCTCGAAAAAAGCGGCGGCAAATCCGGTGATTTTCGCCGGCAGGAGAGCTGAATGAAACCGCTGCTGCCTGTGGAAGAGGCCATTAAACGCCTTCTGGAAGCAGCAGCTCCGGTAACGGACAGCGAGACCCTGCCGCTTGCCGAATGTGATGGCCGCGTCCTCTCGGCCGATCTGGCGGCGCGCCTCACCCAGCCGCCTTTTGACGCCTCCGCCATGGATGGTTACGCGCTGCGCAGCGTCGATGCATCTGAAATCGGCTCGGTCCTGACCGTCATCGGCCAGGCGGCTGCCGGCCATGCCTTTACCGGCATTCTAGGTGAAGGCGAAGCAGTGCGCATCTTCACCGGCGCGCCCGTGCCTGAGGGAGCCGATACCATCCTCATTCAGGAAGATGCGGAAGTGCTGGAAGGCGGCAAGATCCGCACCACCTTCGAAGTCACCGCCGGAAGACACATTCGCCCGCGCGGGCAGGATTTTGCGCAGGGCGAAACGGTTCTGCAAGCCGGGCGTGAACTCGGTTTCACCGACCTGACGCTTGCGGCGGCGATGAACCACGCGGCGCTCTCCGTCTATCGCAGGCCACGCATCGCCATTCTTGCCACCGGTGACGAATTGCTGCCGCCGGGAAGCGCGCCGAACCCGGCCCAGATCATCGCCTCCAACACTTTTGGCGTCGCAGCCCTCGCCCGTCAGGCGGGGGCCGATATTCTCGACCTCGGCATCATCGCCGATGACGACACGCTGATCCGCGCCGCCATCGGCAAGGCCGTTGCGGCCGGGGTGGATGTGCTGGTGACGCTTGGCGGCGCTTCCGTTGGCGACCATGATCTGGTGCAGGCGGCCCTGAAGGCGGAAGGTATGCAGCTCGATTTCTGGCGCATCGCCATGCGTCCGGGAAAACCGCTGATGGTCGGCGCGATCGGCAGCATGCAGGTTCTCGGCCTGCCCGGAAACCCGGTCGCAAGCCTCGTCTGCGGCCTGCTTTTTCTGGAGCCGCTGATCCGCAGGATCGCGCGCCGCGCGCCGCTGGAGCGCAGCACGACGGCCCGCACCGCGACACCGCTGAAAGCCAATGACCATCGGCAGGACTATCTGCGCGCCCGTTTCAGCACGGACGAAGATGGTGCCTTGGTGGCGGAAGCCTATGCGAAGCAGGATTCATCCATGATGAAGATATTGGCCCATTCCGATGGCCTGATCGTGCGCCCGCCGCATGCGCCGGAGGCAGCGCCCGGGGCGATATGCCCGGTTATAAGGCTGAAGCCCTGACAGTCAGCGGGCCAGATTTCGACCCGCAATGAACAGGCCCTTTTTCCAAATCTTACCGTATGGTTGCCGCGTCTTTAGAGAAAGGCACTCACCACGTTCCGCATGACATGAACACCGCGGATAAAACTGTAACATTCCTGTATCTCGACACGAATGATAAAAAGAACGACCTGAAAGCGTCGTCTCCTCAAATTCAAAATGCGCCATCCCTTTCCGTCACCCGGAAACCTTCCCATATTGTTGTGCCAAAATAAATCAGATGAATCCCGTTATTGGGATTGACAGAATAAATGCGATGCTGGCACCAAGACGAACAGTAGAGACAAAAACTACGGAAATCCTACAAAATGAAAATTACTTATGATTATCAATTAAATAAGATAAAAATCGACAAAAAAGAAATTTCAGGGAACAGAAATTAGTTTTCCATAAATTAAGCTTTCCAAAACAGCTCGTATAATAATAATCATAGTCGATAAGCAGACTCACTGGAGTTTCTTGATGAACACGGCATCCACGCCCAAAACCACGGGGCCCGACATTGCCGGGCAGATTGCCTATGCCATGCGGAGCATGGGTGTCTCGCCGATCCCGCGTAATTACAGTCTGTTTTACGAAGCCTATATCGGCTCGAACCCGGCGCTGACGAAAGATCTGACCGCACTTGGAAACCGGGTCACGCAGGAGGATCTGGACGAGCTATCGTCACGTTATGGCGAAGGCAATCCCAACCGCTCCATCGACGATGCGCAGGAGAAACTGCGGCGCGAACTGGAGGCGCTGCTGGGCACGCTGAGGCGCGAACAATCCTCCATAGAGAACTACAATCGCATTCTCGGCGAAACGCGCCAGCGCATCGACGACAAGAACGCTGCCAGCAACAATATTCTGAGAAATGCGATCTCGCTGCTGGCCGAGGCCACCGGTTCGAAAATCATCGACGGCGAAAAGACGTTCAATGACGTCAACCGCCATGCCGAGGAAATGCATCAGGTGCGCCTCGAGCTCGATGAATACAAGCGCATCGCCAATACGGATTCGCTGACGCGCCTCTCCAACCGGCGGGCCTTCGACGACCGACTTGCCTCGGTTTATGACAGCTCCATCGGCCTGCAATATACCACGCTCGTCCTCCTGGATATCGACCACTTCAAGCGCATCAACGACACGTTCGGCCATCCGGTCGGCGACAAGATTCTTGCCACCGTCGCCTCCGTCATCCGCGCCAATGTGCGCAAGGATGGTTTCGTCGCCCGAAGCGGCGGCGAGGAATTTGCCATCATTCTCGATGGCAACACACCGGAAGAGGTGATGGTGATGTGCGAACGCATCCGGCTGTCGCTGGAAAGCACGCCCTTCCGCAATTCGCGATCAGGCGCCGATTACGGCACGGTCACCATCTCGATCGGCTTCGCCTCTGCCGCACGGGCCACCAATCCCAGCGAGCTTTACGGCCATGCCGATACGGCGCTCTACCACGCCAAGGAAACCGGCCGGAACCGTTCCGTCTTTTACGAGGACGGCATGCAGAACAATTATACCGGCAAGAACTGGCTGATTTATCGGACGTGAAAATTAGAGGGCAGCAGCCGTTCCGTTGACGCCCTCATTCCTGTGCTCGTCACAGGAATCCAGCCAGACCAAGTCCTTGGGCTAAGGAGACTCTTCCCGCCGCGCAGACGCGCGGCGACTGGATTCCTGTGACAAGCACAGGAATGAGGGCGGGGTGACACAAGTGCATGCTCTTTAAGTGCCAACCTGTTGGTGCGGCAATTGATGCCTCACCACATGGTCTTCGCCGCCCGCACCGCCCATTCCCGATCATAGGTCTCCTGATCGAACTCTGCCTTCGCCGCCTTGAGCAGCAGGCCGGGTGTCGGAAGCGAGGCAGGGTCAACGAAATTGGCGGGGTTCCACAATTCCGAGCGCATCAAGGCGCGCGCGCACTGGAAATAGACCTCGTTTATCGTCACCACGATAACCGTGCGCGGATGTTTGCCATCCATCTCGAAGCTCTGCAGCAGCTCGGCATCGACGGACACCACGGCGCGACCATTGATGCGCATCGTCGTATTGGAACCGGGGATCAGGAACATCAGCGCCACGCGCGGGTCGCGCACGATGTTCAAAAGCGAATCGACGCGGTTGTTGCCGCGCCAGTCCGGCAGGAGCACGGTCCTGTCATCGGCCACCCGCACCACGCCGCCCTTGTCGCCCCGCGGCGAACAGTCCATGCCTTCAGGCCCCACCGTCGCCAATGCCAGAAAGGGCGATGCCTCGATCATCTGCCGGTATTCCGCCGTCAGCGTCGCCGTCACCTTGGCGATCGAGGCTTCGCTCGTGCCGTCATAAATGGCCTTCAGTTCGTCAACCGTGCGAATGATCGTCATGTCAGTCAGTCCCTCGAAATCACGCTGCGCCGCCAACAGGCGCAATCCCCTACTCTTCCGCCGCTTCCGCCTTTTCCCGTTCCGCCCGCTCGCGCGCGGTGCGTGCGGCAACGAGATCGGCCGGCTGGGCATTGCCGCGGATCAGCGAACGGCCGGCATAGATGCCGCCGACAACCTCCATGGCGAAACGCTCCTCGTCGCGGTCGCGGAATTCCTCCACCAGGCGGGCAGCGTCTTCCCGTTCCTCGCCCATGGCGCCCAGCACTTCCTCGCTGAAATTGAGCGCCGATTCCAGCGTCTCGCGGATCTGGTAGTCGACGCCGGCTTTCAGAAGATCGATCGCGTGGCCGCGGTCATAGGCACGGGCAAGGACGGGAACCAGCGGGAACTCATGCTTGACGATCTCCGCAATCCTGACAGCCGCCTCCTTGTCGTCGACGCAGATAAGCACGGCCCGCGCCGTGCTGGCACCGGCGGCATGCAGGATTTCCGCCCGCGAGCCGTCGCCATAATAGACCTTGAAACCGAATTCCGCCGCATCGCGCACGAACTCGGCATCCTTGTCGATCAGCGACAGCGTATAACCGCGCGCCAGAAGCGGCTGACTGACGATCTGGCCGAAACGCCCGAAGCCGATCAGGAGAATGCTGCCTTCGACATTCTCAGGCACATCGAGATCGTCGGTATTGGGAACCGCCGCCGGCACCAGCCGGTCATGCAGGATGACCATCAGCGGCGTCAGCACCATGGAGATGATGATGGTCGCCGTCAGAATGGCGTTGGCCTCCCGGTCGAGAATGCCGGCACTGACGGCGGCGGAATAAAGCACGAAGGCGAATTCGCCGCCCTGCGCCATCAGCACCGCCCGTTCCAGGCTCTCACGCCTGGTGGTGCCGAGCGCCCGCGCCACGCCATAGATCAGGAAGGCTTTCAGCAGCATGTAGCCCGCGACGCTGACGACCACGAGCTGCCAGTTGGCGGCGATGACGGCAAGATCGATCGCCATGCCGACGCCAAGGAAAAACAGGCCGAGCAGAATGCCGCGAAACGGCTCGATATCCGCTTCCAGCTGATGGCGGAAGGAGGATTCCGAGAGCAGCACGCCGGCCAGAAAGGCTCCCATGGCCATGGAAAGCCCGCTGACCTGCATCAAGAGCGCCGAGCCCAGCACCACCAGCAACGCCGCGGCTGTCATCACCTCGCGTGCGCCGGAGGCCGCCAGCAGGCGGAAGAACGGGTTGAGCAGATAACGCCCGGCAAGGATGAGCGCACCGACGGCGGCAAGCGCGATGCCGATCGAAAGCCAGCGCTCCGAGGCGGTCACATGTTCCCCGCCCGAACCGAGAAAGGCGACAAGCGCCAAGAGCGGCACGATGGCGAGGTCCTCGAACAGCAGGATGGCGATGATGCGCTGCCCTTTCAGGCTCGACATGCTGTTGCGTTCCTGCAGCATCTGCATGACGATCGCCGTCGAGGTCAGGACGAAACCGGTACCGGCTACGAAGGACATGATGACCGGAAAGCCGAGGCTGACACCCACCAGCGTCAGGCCGCCCATGCAGACCAGCACCTGCAATGCGCCCAGCCCGAAAATATCCTGCCGCATCGACCACAACCGCGAGGGCTGCATTTCAAGGCCGATGATGAACAGGAACATCACCACGCCCAGTTCGGCTATGTGCAGGATCGCCTGCGAATCGGAAAAGAAACCGAGACCGTAAGGCCCGATCACGAGGCCGGCGGCCAGATAACCCAGCACCGAGCCGAGGCCGATGCGCTTGAAGATCGGCGCAGCGATAACGCCCGCCGCCAAAAGCACGACCACCTGGGCCAGATCATTTCCGTTCGCTTCTACAGCCACACGCCACCCCGCTGAATTGATTATACGAGGGTGTTCCCTCCCTCACTTCCTAGCGCATCGGCGTGAAAAGCGAAAACGATTTTCGTCGGGGACAGAGCGAGGATTCAACGGGTTAGTTGCTACCGGGACATGGTGCTTCAGATGTCCCGCGCTCCCTCCCTCATTCCTGTGCTTGTGACAGGAATCCAGTCAGCCCAAGTCGTTGGGCTGGAGAAGACTCTTTTTCGCCGCACGGACGTGCGTCGGCTGGATTCCTGTGACAAGCACAGGAATGAGGGAGGTAGGCGCTTACCGGGAGCGCGGCTCCCTGCTCAAGCCCTTCTCCGCAAGCTGCCGCTCATAATCGGCAAACAGCGCGTCGCCGGTTTCACCCAGCTCCTTCAGATATTTCCAGGTGTAGATGCCGCTGTCGTGGCCATCGTCGAAAACGATGCGCACCGCGTAATTGCCTGTCGCGACCATCGAACGGATCGTGACATCGCGTTTTCCGGGCACCGTGACCTTTTGTCCCGGCCCATGGCCCTGTACTTCCGCCGAGGGCGAAAGCACACGCAGCATCTCGGCACCAAGCCGGTAAATGCTTCCATCGTCGAAGGAAACGGTCAATTCACGCCGGTCTTTCGACACAAGCAGCTCGGTCGGCCAGGCATCACTCATTTTTCACTTCCGCACGCTCGTCATATGCGTCAGAATTACGGACTTGCCTCACGATAGGCAAGCCACTACATCAGCTATAGGCCACATAGTCGGCCCCGTGTGTCCGGCGCGTGACGCGATGAGGATGGAGACGTGAACGGTTTTTCCGGCTTGCTTGAAAAAGCGAAAACCCTGACGGAAAACAACGCCCCGATGGTGGACCCTTTCGGCCGCGCCATCACCTATCTGCGCGTCTCCGTGACCGATCGCTGCGATTTCCGCTGCACCTACTGCATGTCCGAGCACATGACCTTCCTGCCGAAGAAGGATCTGCTGACGCTCGAAGAACTCGACCGGCTCTGTTCCGTCTTCATAACGCGCGGCGTGCGCAAATTGCGGCTGACCGGCGGCGAGCCGCTGGTGCGCAAGAACATCATGTCGCTGGTGAGGAACCTTGGCCGCCATGTACAAAGCGGCACGCTCGACGAACTGACGCTGACCACAAACGGCTCGCAGCTTGCGAAATTCGCCGGCGAGCTTGCCGATTGCGGCGTGCGCCGCATCAATGTCTCGCTCGATACGCTCGACCGGGATAAATTCCGCCAGATTACCCGCTGGGGCGATATCGACCGGGTCATGGAAGGGCTCGATGCCGCACAGGCAGCGGGCATCAAGGTCAAGCTGAATGCGGTGGCGCTGAAGGATTTCAACGACGCCGAAATGCCCGAGCTGATGCGCTTTGCCCATGGCCGCGGCATGGACCTGACTGTCATTGAAACCATGCCGATGGGCGAAATCGAGGAAGACCGCACCGACCGCTATCTGCCGCTCTCAAAGCTGCGCGCCGATCTCGAGCAGAACTTCACCCTTATCGACAGCGACTACCAGACTGGCGGCCCCGCCCGTTACGTGACGGTGAAGGAAACCGGCGGCAGGCTGGGCTTCATCACGCCGATGACCCATAATTTCTGCGAAAGCTGCAACCGCGTCCGCCTCACCTGCACCGGCACGCTTTATATGTGTCTCGGCCAGGACGATGCCGCCGATCTGCGCACGGCGCTGCGCGCTTCCGACAGTGACGCCTATCTTTCCGCCGCCATCGACGAAGCGCTGCTGCGCAAGCCGAAGGGGCATGATTTCATCATCGACCGGACCCACAAGCGCCCCGCCGTCGCCCGCCATATGAGCGTGACCGGCGGCTGAGGTCGGCTGAACTTCTTTCTCGCCCACCCACCCATATAAACGGTTGAATTGCTAGCTCTACCGTGCCACGTCTCTATGCATGGAGGAATGCGTGGTCGTGCCCGATAGGTTGCCCACATCGCCCGGCAAGGGCGGCGGATACCGCGCATGGTCTGGGATATTTGGGAATGGCATTGACGGACAATACGCGCGGCGCACTTTTCATGGCGCTCGCCATGGCAAGCTTCACGGCCAATGATGCGCTGACGAAGTCCGTCACCCCCTACATCAACACCGGCCAGATCATGTTCGTCCGCGGCATCATGACCGTGGTGCTGATCTATATCGCCGCCCGGCATTTCGGCGCGCTGCGGCCGCTGAAGACCCTGCTGCGGCCCATCATCATCCTGCGCTGTCTCTGCGAGGTGACAGCCGCCGTTCTTTATCTGACGGCGCTCGGCCTCATCGAGTTTTCCAACGCATCGGCCATCCTGCAATCCCTGCCGCTGGTGGTGACGCTGGGGGCCGCACTTTTCCTGCGCGAGCCGGTCGGCTGGCGGCGCTGGGTGGCCATCATCGTCGGTTTCATCGGTGTGCTCGTCATCATCAGGCCGGGTCCTGAAGGCTTCACGCCGGGGGCGCTGCTGGTCGTCGCATCGCTCGCCGTCACCGCCGCGCGTGATCTCCTGACCCGGAAAATGTATGCCGATGTGCCGTCACTCGCCATCACCGTCATCACCGCCTTCGTCAACATGGCGGTGGGCGGGCTTCTGATCGTGCCATTCGGCGGCTGGCAGCCGATGAATTTTACCATCGTGTCGCATCTGGCCGGTTCGGCCATTCTGGTGCTGGTCGGTTATCAGGCCATCATCCTGTCGATGCGAACGGGCGAGATTTCCTTCGTCGCACCCTTCCGTTACACCGGCCTGCTCTGGGGTTTCATGATCGGCGTGTTCTTCTTCAACGAAAAGATCGACAGCTACACCATCATCGGCGCCATGATCGTCATCGGTTCCGGCCTTTATACCTTCTATCGTGAAAGCCTGCGCAAACGCTCGCAGATAGCCAAGCGCGCAGCCGCAACACCCACGGCCGCAACCACCGTGCGGCCAGCTTCCGTTGCGAAAGCTACCGTAACGGAAGAGGCGGGAGAATAGCATGAAGAGCAGCCGTTTCCTCGACCGGACCACCCCGCCCCATATCATCACGCTTGTCGTCATCGCCGGCGTCGCGGCGCTGTGCATGAACCTGTTTTTGCCGTCGCTTTCGGCCATGGCGCTCTATTTCGAGATCGATTACGCGGTGATGCAATTTGCCGTGTCGGGGTATCTTGCCGCCACCGCCTTGCTGCAACTGGTCATCGGCCCGCTCTCGGATCTTTTCGGCCGCCGCCCGGTGATGCTGGCCAGCATCGCCATCATGATCGCCGCCACGCTGGTCTGCATGCTGGCGTCCGATATCACCGTCTTCATGATCGGGCGCGTGGCGCAGGCGGCCGTGGTTTCCGGCTTCGTGCTCGCCCGCGCCATCGTGCGCGACATGGTGCCGATGGAACAGGCAGCCTCGATGATCGGTTATGTGACCATGGGCATGTCCGTGGTGCCGATGGTCGGCCCCACGGTCGGCGGGTTGCTGAACGACTTCTCCGGCTGGCAGTCCAGCTTTGCGCTGCTTGCGCTTCTCGGCGCCGGCATTCTGGTGCTCGCCTGGTTCGATCTCGGTGAAACCAATCAAAGCAAGTCGGCGAGCTTTGCGCAGCAGTTCCACGCCTGGCCGGAGCTTCTGCGCTCGCCGCTGTTCTGGGGTTATGCGCTGACCTCGACCTTCTCGTCGGGCATGTTCTTTTCCTTCCTCGGTGGCGCGCCCTTCGTTGGCAGCGTGCTTTACGGGCTGACACCCGCCATGCTCGGCCTGCAGTTCTTTTTCATGGCCAGCGGTTACATGCTCGGCAATTTCGTCTCCGGCCGTTATGCCAGCCAGATCGGCATCACCCGCATGATGCTGTCGGGCAATGTCATCGCCATCGCCGGCATCGTCACGGCCATCGCGCTGATAACGGGCGGGGCCGAAAGCGCCTATGCGTTTTTCGTACCGCTTGCCCTGATCGGCGTTGGCAACGGCGTCACGCTGCCGAGTGCCAATGCCGGCATGGTCAGCGTCCAGCCGCATCTGGCAGGTTCCGCCTCCGGTCTCGGCGGCGCCATGACCATCGGCGGCGGTGCTGCCCTTTCGGTACTCGCCTCCTCGGTCCTGTCCAGGGAGGACGGAACCTGGCCACTTCTTCTGGTGATGCTGGCGACCGGCCTTGTCGCCCTTCTCACCACCTATGTCGTAAGGCTGCAGGAACAGCGGCAATGATCGTCCCTCCCCGAAAAATACCCGGTCTCGTGCCCCCTGGCCTCATATTGGCCGGCGGGCTCTCGCGGCGCATGGGCAGCAACAAGGCAATGGTGACGCTGGGCGATGCGCCGCTGCTTTCCCACGTCATCCGCCGCATCACGCCGCAAGTCTCAGACGTCACCATCAATGCCGCCGTGACAGACAAGGGCAGCTGGGCCGAGGGTTTCGGCCTGCCGCTTTTGCCAGATACGCTGAACGGCCATGCCGGGCCGCTTGCGGGCGTTCTTGCCGGCATGCGGCATTTTCGCGATCGCGAGGCCGCCGGCAGCCATTTCCTGACCGCGCCCGCCGACAGCCCGTTTTTCCCCGACGATCTCGTGGCGCGGCTTTGCGAGCACCTGTCGGATGATGCGATTGTCATCGCCGCATCCAGCGGCCAGCTTCACCCCGTCTTCGCGCTGTGGCCGGTGGCGCTCGCCGACGACCTCGAGGACTGGCTGAAGAACGATGCAAACCGCCGCATCCGTGCCTTCCTAGCCCGCCACGTCACCATCGGCGTGGCGTTCCCGCCGCTGGAAACGATCAGGGGCAGTCTTGACCCGTTCTTCAACATCAATACGCCAGACGAACTGGCCCTGGCGCGCAGCCATCTGGAGACTATGGAAACATGAGCGAGCAGAAGGTCTTCGGCATTGCCGGCTGGAAAAACTCGGGCAAGACCGGGCTTGCGGTGCGCATCGTCACCGAACTGACGGCGCGCGGCTACCGTGTCTCCACCATCAAGCACGCCCATCATGATTTCGATATCGACAAGGTCGGCGCCGATAGCTGGCGTCACCGTCAGGCGGGCGCCCACGAGGTCACCATCGTCTCCGGCACCCGCTTTGCCATCATGCATGAGTTGCGCGGTGAACCGGAGCCATCCTTCGAGGACATCCTCTCCCGCCTCGCCCCCTGCGATCTGGTGCTGATCGAAGGTTACAAATACGAGCCGGTGCCGAAGATCGAGGCGCGCCGGCTGGAAGCGATGAAAACCGAACCGCTTGCGCCGCTCGATCCGCATATCATCGCAATTGCCGCCGATCATGTGGTGGCGGATAATGCTCTGCCCGTTTTCGATCTCGATGATACCGCGAAAATTGCGGACTTTATCGAGAGGACGGTCGGGTTGGTGAAGCGGTAATTTCGTTTTGGCCTAAGGGAGGGTGACAAGCTCGCCTCACGGCGTGACGTCATCCTCGGCCCTGTGCCGAGGATCTGCCAACCTCTCATATAATTGAGACGTAGCAGATGCTCGGGACAGGCCCGAGCATGACGATCGAGAGGTTTGCGAATACTCGACCTCTCCCAGCCGCACCTACTCCAACGGCAGTGTACCTACCACCCAAAATGAAAAAGCCGGGCTCATCACCCGGCTTCATCATTCCTTGAGAACGCAATACCTATTCAAGGAAACCTGATGGGTTCACCGGCGTCGCATCCTTGCGAACTTCGAAGTGAACCTGCGGACGCTTGGCGCTGCCGGTCATGCCTGATGTGGCGATGGTCTGGCCGCGCTGAACCTTCTGGCCGCGCTGTACGTCGAGATTGGCGGCGTTGCCGTAAACCGTGACCTTGCCGTCGTCATGGCGGACCAGCACCGTGTTGCCGAGCTGCTTCAGGCCGTTGCCGGCATAGATGACCACACCGTTTTCGGCGGCCTTGATCGGCGTGCCCTCGGGAACCGAGATGTTGATGCCGTCATTGCGGCTGCCTTCGACATTGTCACCGAAATTATTGATGACGGCGCCGCGAACCGGCCAGCGATATTTGCCGATGCCGGTGGATTCCGGCGCGACGGAGGCCATATCGACCTTCTTCTCGATATCGCTGACGCTGGCCGTGGCCGGTGTGGCCGGCGCAGAGGCGGCGGGAGCAGCAGCCGGGGCCTTATAGGGCTCTGGCTTCACCGATGCGGTTTCGACGGCCTTGACTGCGGCCGCTTCCTTGGCCGGAACCGAGGCCGTCTTGATGGCATCGGTCGAAGCGCCCGGCATGGCAAGCGTCTGGCCGACACGAATGCTTTCGGTGGAAATGCCGTTGGCGGCCTTGAGTGCGGCAACCGACACACCGTTTGCACGGGCGATCTTCGCCAGGCTGTCACCCGGCTGAACCTTGTAACCACCGCTCGGCGGCAGCGGCTTGCCACCCGGAGGCGTCAGCTTGCCGGCTTCGGAGGAAAGCTTGTCACGGGCGGCGGCCTGCGACGGCAGCACGGCCACATTCCCATCCGGTGCACGCAGCGGTGTCGGCTGGTCGCCATTGCGGTTGAGAGCGATATTGCCGGCGGCATCCTTGGCGGCGTTGCGGACCTGACCGAATTTCGGAATGAGGATCGACTGGCCAGCCTGCGCCGAAGACGCGGTTTTCAGACCATTGACCCGCAGCAGTTCCTTTTCCGGCACGCCGTAGCGATTGGAAATGGTCGCAATGCTTTCGCCGGGACGCAACGTTACCGAAGACGCACCATCCGTGTGCCAGCCATTCTTGTCGGAACGAACCGTCGCGGTCGTCAGATTGTCGTTGGGAGCGGCGGCCTGCTGGGCAGGTGCAGCGAGAGACGGAGCGGCTTGCCGCTGGGCGGACGGGAAAGGCTGGGCCATGGCTTCGTTGCGGGTCGACGGATCGCGGCTTGCTACCGCCGTCGGCGCCGACAGCTCGGAGCGCTGCACCGGCGAAGCCGAAGCGCGGGCCGTGGAAGGCTGAACACCGCCATAACCACCGGATTGCTGCGGATAGGAATTGCCCGCCATGTTCTGGTTGGCATAACCGCCCTGCGGCGCGGCAGAGGCATAACCGCCATTCATGTCGCCCTGCGGAACCGGGGCCTGGCCATAAGCGCCGCCGCCCTGACGCGCTGGAATTGACGCCGTTGTCATCCGATCCGGTCCACTGGAAAAGAGGCCGCTGAACCGCGTTGCATCCGAGCTACAGCCCGTTGCGACGCTTGCCAGCAATGCCGCTGCGAACATTTTTGCGACTGATTTTCCGATTTTAGACGAATGTCTCATACGCATGACTCGATCTACACTGACGCCAACGCGCCGCATCGAGATCGATCCGGCACAAATTTCATTTCTTGCAAGGCCCATTTCCCCTGATGGGAAAAACCATGCGTCGATGTTTATGATTAAAGCGCGTTAGTGTTACCACGCCGTTAAAACGTTAAGCCGCTCAGTGCTTTTTTGACACTTCGATAACCATGACGAAAACTGGATGCGTCATGACAAGACAATAATGATATTGAAAATCAGATAGTTGCGGCAAATCAGAACATTAGAAGACAAAAATGAATTGCCTTCAAAATTTTCATTTCGTCACAAATGCCGGGCAATATGGCTGCCGAGTGGCAGATACGGCGTCTCGAACAGCTCTTCCTTCTCGAAGCGGCTGCCGGTCTTGGAGAAGCGCGTCATAACGCAGCGATCATCGTCCAGGATGATCGGCGCGATCATCATGCCGCCGGAAACGATCTGCTCGGCAAAGAAGCGCGGCATGGTGGTGAAAGCAGCGGTGGAAACAATCCGGTCGAAAGTACCCTCACCCACCAGACCATTGCTGCCATCCGCCTGGCGGATGACGACGTTGCGGATGGAAAGATCGTCGAGGCAGTTCTGCGCCTGCTGCACCAGCGTCTTGTAACGCTCCAGCGAAAAGACGCGCTCCACCCGGCGCGCAATGATCGCCGTCATGAAACCGCTGCCGGTGCCGATCTCAAGCACGCGCTGGCCGGGCTTCAGTTGCAGGCGGGCAAGGATTTTCACCGCCATATCGGCGCCTTCCATGAAGGCGCCGCAGTCGATCGGGATCGTGCGGCTGGAATAGGCGTCGGCCGCAAATTGCGGCGGCACGAATTTGGAACGCGGCGTCTGCTCAACCGCCGTCAACAGGTCGAGATCGGAAATCCCCTCGCCCCGCAGGCGGAGAACGAGAGCGGCAAAACCTTCCTTTTCGACCATGGCAGATTTCAATCGGCGACTCCGAATCCAAGCGCTTGCGCAACCCGATCCTTGACCGTGTAGTCCGTCAGGTCAAGCTTAAGCGGTGTGACCGAAATCTTGCCGTGCTTCAAAGCGTGGATATCCGTGCCCTCGCGGAAGGTGCCGAGGCGCTCGCCGAAGCGCAGCCAGTAATAAGGAAGACCACGACCATCCTGGCGTTCCTCCACCGTCAGGCCGAAATCGAGCTTGCCCTGGCCAGTGACGGACACGCCCTGCACATCCTTTGGCGCACAATTGGGGAAATTGAGGTTGAGAAAGGTGCCGTCAGGCAGATCGACATTCATCAACTTGCGCAAAAGATCCGGCGCATAGGTCTCGGCAACCTCCCACGGCACGACACGGCCTTCGCCGTGGCTGAAGGCCTGGCTGAGCGCAAAGGAACGCACGCCCTGCAACGTGCCTTCGATGGCGCCGGCAATGGTGCCGGAATAGGTCACGTCATCGGCCATGTTGGCACCGGCATTGACGCCTGACAGCACGAGGTCGGGCTTTTCCGGTAGGACTTCACGAATGCCCATGATGACGCAATCGGTCGGCGTGCCACGCAGCGCGAAATGCTTGTCGGAAACCTTGCGCAGCCGCAGTGGCTCGGAGAGCGTCAGGGAGTGTGCGAGGCCGCTCTGGTCGGTTTCCGGCGCAACGATCCAGACATCGTCGGACAGCGTGCGGGCGATACGCTCCAGCACCGCCAGCCCTTCGGCGTGGATACCGTCGTCATTGGTCAGCAAAATCCGCATATTTCTCTCTCCGCTCTTTATGTCTTCAGGGACGGAGCATCCTCTCCTCCGGCGGTGAAGTGTGCAGTTCTCTCAACGTCATCCTCGGGCCTGTCCCGAGGATCTAATCACGTCTCAATAAATCGACAGGTTGCAGATCCTCGGGACAGGCCCGAGGATGACGTCGGCGTAATTGGCAGACTCTCATTCCAATAGCACGACGCCGCGCTCTCTCAAGCCGCCTTCTCGATCCGCGTCAGACCGCCCATATACGGCAGCAGCACGTCCGGAATTGTGACGGAACCGTCGTCGTTCAGGTAATTTTCGAGAACGGCGATCAGGCAGCGGCCGACGGCGGTGCCGGAGCCGTTCAGCGTATGCACGAACTTCGTCGCCTTGTCGTCCTTGCCGCGATAACGCGCATTCATGCGCCGCGCCTGGAAATCGCTGCAGACCGAGCAGGAGGAAATCTCGCGATAGGTGTTCTGGCCGGGCAGCCACACTTCCAGATCGTAAGTCTTGCGGGCGCTGAAGCCCATATCGCCGGTGCAGAGCGTCAGGGTGCGGAAATGTAAGCCCAGACGCTTCAGCACTTCTTCGGCGCAGGCCGTCATGCGCTCATGTTCGGCAACGGCACTTTCCGCATCGGTAATGGAGACAAGCTCGCACTTCCAAAACTGGTGCTGGCGCAGCATGCCGCGCGTGTCGCGGCCAGCCGAGCCCGCTTCCGAACGGAAGGAAGGCGTGAGCGCCGTGAAGCGCAGCGGCAGTTTTTCCTGCTCGAGAATTTCGCCCGATACGAGGTTGGTCAACGTCACTTCCGCCGTCGGGATCAGCCAGCGGCCATCGGTGGTCCTGAACAGGTCCTCGGCGAATTTCGGCAATTGCCCGGTGCCGAACATCGCCTCGTCACGCACCATCAGCGGCGAAGAGACTTCGGTATAGCCGTGCTCGCGGGTGTGCAGATCGATCATGAACTGGCCGAGCGCCCGCTCCAGACGCGCCAGCTGGCTGGTCAGCACTGTGAAACGCGAACCGGAGAGCTTGGCGGCCCGCTCGAAATCCATGTAGCCAAGCGCTTCACCAATCTCGAAGTGTTCCTTGGCCGCGTGGTTCCAGCCGGGCTTCTGGCCGGTGACGCGGGTCACCACATTGTCATGCTCGTCCTTGCCGTCAGGCACATCGTCGAAGGGCATGTTCGGCAGGCGCGACAGGGCGTCGTTCAGCTCGGCGGTGACCTGACGGTCCTCCTCCTCGGCGCGCGGCATGTTTTCCTTGATGTCGGCGACTTCTGCCTTCAGTTTTTCCGCCAGTTCCATGTTCTTCTGCGCCATGGCGGCGCCGATTTCCTTGGAGGCGGCATTGCGGCGGGATTGCATGTCCTGCAGGGACTGGATGACGGAACGGCGCTTTTCATCGAGAGCGATCAGACCTGCCGCAGCGGGCTCCACGCTGCGTCTTGCAAGGGCTGCATCAAAAGCTTCGGGGTTTTCGCGTATCCATTTAATGTCGTGCATCGTCGTTCCAGACCGTTGTTGCATCGTCGCGTTTTACAGCAAAACGCCGGGCATGAACCCGGCGCGAGGATTTTTTGAGCGGTGAGACCTTCAGAAAAATCAGGTCTCTTCCAGCTCCGTGCTTTTGGATTCCGCCGCACGTTTCCTCTCCACGAGTCGAGCCATGTAGATGGAAATCTCGTAGAGAATGATCGCGGGCAGCGCAAGACCGATCTGGGACATGGGGTCCGGCGGCGTCAGCACGGCCGCGACCACAAAGGCCATGACGATGGCGAATTTGCGCTTTTCCCTGAGCCAGTCGCTGGTCAGAAGCCCGACGCGCGCCAGAAGCGTGGTGACGACCGGTAGCTGGAACACCAGGCCGAAGGACAGAACCAGCGTCATGATGAGGCTGAGATATTCCGACACCTTCGGCATCAGCGAAATCGCCACCTCGCCATCAACAGGCAATTGCTGCATGGCGAGGAAGAACCACATGACCATGGGCGTGAAGAAGAAATAAACGAGTGCCGCACCGATGAGGAACAGGATCGGCGAAGCGATCAGGAACGGCAGGAAGGCGGCGCGTTCGTTCTTGTAGAGGCCCGGCGCAACGAATTTATAGAGCTGCGAGGCGATCACCGGAAAGGAGATGACCATGGCGCCGAACATCGCGACCTTGATCTGCGTGAAGAAGAATTCCTGCGGCGCGGTGTAGATCAGCGACGATTTCGCCACATCCAGCCCCGCCCAGATGACTGCCCACTTATAGGGAATGACGAGCAGGTTGAAGAGATGCTTGGCAACGGCGAAACAGCCGATGAAGGCGATGAAGAACGCGCCGAGCGCCCAGATCAGCCGGGTACGCAACTCCATGAGGTGCTCGATAAGCGGCTGCGGCTTATCTTCGGTGTCCCCGCTCATGCTTCATCCTTTTTGGGCTTTGCAGCCTTGGTTCTCGCCGTTCTTGCCGGCTTTGCATCAGCCACCGCCACCGCCTTTTCGGCTGCGAGCTTCTTGACTGCCGCCTTTTTGGCGACGGCCTTCACGGTCGGCTTCGGGGCGGCGGGTTCGCTGGCCTTGACGGCAACGGCGGTTTCCGGCGTTGCCGCCGCCTTGCTGCGGCTCACACGTTTCGGCTTGGCGGCAACCGCTTCGGCCTCGACGGTCGCAATCGATTTCGCCCGTGCACGCTTCGGTTTCTCTGCCGCGACCGCGGCTGCGGCAACTGGAGCAGGTGCTGCGGCGACGACTGGCGGCGTATCCGGAAGTTTCATATCCGGCTCGGGAACGCTGACCAGCGGTGCAACAGGCTCACTCGTGGCCGGTGCTGCGGTGGACGACAGCCCATCGGAAGGGCTCGTCGCCTTCTGCAGATCGGACTTGATCTCGTTGCCGAGCTGGCGAAGCGGGTTCATCGCATCGCGCAGCGAGTTGGTGGGGTTGAGATTGCGGACATCGGAGATGGTCTGGCGCACATCGTCCATGTCGGCCTCTTTCAAGGCCTCATCGAACTGGGTGCGGAAATCTCCCGCCATCTTGCGAAGGCCGGCCATCGTCTTGCCGAAGGCGCGGATCATGGGCGGCAAGTCTTTCGGCCCGACAACCACGATCAAAACGACCGCAATCACCAGAAGCTCGCTCCAGCCGATATCAAACATCAATACGCTCCCGAGACCCTAGCGCCGGTCTCAAAACAAACGGCACAGGCCGCTTACTTGATCTCGTCAGCCTTGTGGTCGACAGTCTTGGCATTCGCGTTGACATCGGCCGGCGGCGGTGTCTGGTCTTCGTCAGCCATGCCCTTCTTGAAGCTCTTGATGCCCTTGGCGACATCACCCATCAATTCGGGGATCTTGCCGCGTCCGAAGAGCACGAGAACGATCACCAGCACGATGAGCCAATGCCACACACTAAAAGAACCCATAACTGCAACTCCTGAATTTCGCTTTCAGACGATGTAAGACGTTTGAAAGGCTTTTTCAAACGACAAATCGTCGCTGAGACGAGCCGTGCCCATAAACTTTTCGCGTGTATCACGCAGGCCTATGACGATATCAATCGTCGCCATCGCCACCACCCGGCGCAAGCAGGCCCAGTTCCTCCAGATCGAGCTGGGTGATCGGGTCTTCATCTTCGCGCAACTCGTCGCTCATCATCGGCAGAGGCACACCGAAATTGGAGGGGATTCGGCCCGAAAGCAGCCCCGCTCCCTTCAGTTCCTCAAGGCCCGGCAGATCGCGCAATTCCTCAAGGCCGAAATGATCCAGAAACTCCACCGTGGTGCCGATCGTCACCGGCCTGCCAGGCGTGCGCCGGCGGCCCCGGAACCGCACCCAGCCCGCCTCCATCAGTACGTCCAGCGTGCCGCGCGAGGTCTGCACACCGCGGATTTCCTCGATTTCGGCGCGTGTCACCGGTTGATGATACGCTATAATCGCCAGAACCTCCAGCGCTGCGCGTGACAGCTTCTTCGGTTCTTTCTCCTCCGTGCGGATGACGAAGGAAAGGTCGCCCGCCGTGCGGAAGGCCCATTGCCCGCCAACCTGCACGAGATTGACACCACGCTCGCCATAGGCGGCTTTCAGCCGGTGCAGGATGGCGACGACATCCATGCCGCGCGGCAGACGCTCGGCGATGAAACCGATCGAAACCGGCTCGGCCGAGGCAAAAACCAGCGCTTCTGTGATCCGCTCGGCCTCCTTCAGCTGGCGTTCAGAAAAAACAGTGGGTTCGGGAGCCGCCCCCTCTGCCACGATCATCGCCTCGCCGGTCTCATCATCATTTGTCATTATCGGTCTCCCCGGCTTGGGCTGCACGCTCGTCCCTTGTGCCCCGGCGCATATAGATGGGCTGGAAAGCCCCCTCTTGCCGGATTTGCAGCGATCCCTCGCGCACCAGCTCCAGCGAGGCGGCAAAGGCGCTGGCGATCGCCGTCACCCGCATGGCGGGATCCGGCACATATTGCAGCAGATATTGATCGAGCACCGTCCATTCACCGACATCTCCGAGGAGACTGTTGAGAAGCTCGCGCGCTTCCACCAGCGACCAGACCTGCCGTTTTTCAATGGTGACCTGGGTTATGGCCTGCCGCTGGCGCAGATTGGCGTAGGCGCTCAGGAGATCATAGAGGTTGGCCTCATAGGCCGAACGGTTGATATGTGGAATATGCTCCGGCGCACCCCGGGCAAAAACATCGCGGCCAAGCTGGGCGCGGTTGACGAGCCTTTCGGCCGCCTCGCGCATCGCTTCCAGGCGTTTCAGCCGGAAGGCCAGCGTCGCAGCCATTTCCTCACCCGAGGGGCCGTCATCCTTGGATTGTTGCGGGATCAGCAGTTTGGATTTGAGGAAGGCGAGCCAGGCCGCCATGACCAGATAATCGGCGGCCAGCTCGATGCGCACGCGCCGCGCGCTTTCAACGAATTGCAGATATTGTTCGGCAAGCGCCAGTACCGAAATGCGCGACAGATCGACCTTCTGGGTGCGGGCAAGATGCAGCAGCAGATCGAGTGGGCCTTCGAAACCCGCGACATCGATGACCAGCCCGGCCTCGCCCGTCAGCCGCTCCGGCGTCACATCCTGCCAGAGCTTGTCCATCGGCGTTGAATTGCGAGACTTGTCTGCGGCCATTGTTCCATCCGCCGGATATCCGGCCTGTGATCCCGAGTGAGCGGCCGCCCGACTGTCAGGAAACGGCCCACATGGCGTTGAATTCGGCTCTCAGCTCCGCCTCGTCGGACGGGTCGGCGGCGGGGAAACCCGCTTCCACGGCCCGCACCCGCTCCAGCGAACGGCCGGAAAGAACGGGAACCTCCTTCACGACCTGAAGCATTTCACTCATCACGCCGTTGCAATGCAAGACTATATCGCAGCCACCCGCAACAATATTCGCAGCCCGTTCGCCAAGTGTGCCCTTCAGCGCATTCATGGAACTGTCGTCGGACATCAGCAGCCCGTCAAAGCCGATGCGGCCACGGATGATTTCCTCGATCACCTTCCTCGACGTCGTCGCCGGCCGCTCGCGGTCAACGGCGTTGAACACCAGATGCGCGCTCATCGCCATCAATTCATGCTTCAGTGCCCGGAACGGCACGAAATCATGGGCGTCCAGCTCATCGAGCGGCACATCGACCACAGGCAGTTCGTGATGCGAATCGACCATGCCGCGACCATGACCCGGCATATGCTTCATGACAGGCAACATGCCGCCCGCCTTCAGCCCGTCGGCCGCCGCTTGGCCCATCTGCGCCACCATGGTCGGCGTGTAACCATAGGCACGGTTGCCGATGACGTTGCTGGCGCCTTCCACCGGCACGTCGAGCACCGGCAGACAATCGACATTGATGCCGAATTTCATCAGGTCAAAGGCATGCAGGCGTGACATCAGCCAGGCGGCGCGCAGGCCTTCCTCGCGGTCTCGCTCGTAGATTTCGCCGAGAATGCGGGCATTCGGATAGGCTTGCAGGATCGGCGGCTTGATGCGCTGAACCCGCCCGCCTTCCTGATCGATCAGCACCGGCGCGTCTGGGCGCCCGACGGCATCACGCATGGATGCGACGAGATCGCTGATCTGCTGCGGCTCGCCGATATTGCGGCCGAACAGGATGAAACCCCAGGGCTGCTCGTCGCGGTAAAGGGCGATCTCGTCGGCAGTCAGCGAAAGCCCGCTGCATCCGAGGATCATAGCTTTGCAATGGGTCATGGTGTCACGCCTGTCTGAGAACAAAAGGGGTAAGGGAAGAATGGCCTTTAGCCATCGAGACTGCGGAGAGGTCCGGTTAATTTCTCCGCGTCATCCTCGGGCTTGACCCGAGGATCCATTTCGGCGGCCGTGGATCCTCGGGTCAAGCCCGAGGATGACGTAGAGTTTGCCGGAAGGTCCGAATATGCCAAGGGCTGCCCCACTCGGCAGCCCCAATCGTTACGAAGCCAGATCGGCCGTTATCAGCGTGCCACCAGGCAGCTGCCACCGGCCGAGCGGAACTTCTCGCACAGCGCCACGGCTTCGTTCTTGTCGCCGGCCGGGATGCGGACGCGATAGAACGTGCCCTTGCCGGCGATTTCGGCAGCCTTGATGTCGACGCCGCGTCCACCGATGACCGAGCCGAACTTGGTCGACATGTTCTGGTAGGACTTCTGGGCTTCGGCCTGGCTCGGCAGCGACGCGATCTGGATATAATAACCACCGGCAGACGGCGTGCTGGTCGCAGCCGGTGTTGCGGCTGCCGTCTGCTGCTGTGCAGCCTGCGGCTGGGCAGGAGCGGTCGTCGCCGGGCGGACATTGCCCTGGTTGGTCACCGTTGCCACCACATTGGCGGGCTGCGAGGACGGACGTGCCGCCGGAAGCGGTGCTGCCGATTGCGTAGACGGCTTGGCGGCGGCAGGCGTGTTGGCCTGCGGCTGAGCCTGCTCCGGCGCCACCGGAACCCGCGAAGCGGCGATGACGGCAGGAGCGCCCTCACCCGGCTTGGCGGTCTGCGGTGCGGCAAGCTCGGCAACCTTATCGGCCTTGGGCGGCTGGGCAGCCGGTGCGTCGACTTCCTGCGCCACCAGCGTACCGTCAGGCTTGACGATCATGGTACGGACCTTGCGCGGCGAAACGCCTGTCGCACCAGCGCCTTCGTTCTGGGCGGCCTTTTCTTCCGGCGAAAGCAGGCGCGGATCTTCGGTCTCACCAACCGGCGTGCCGGCTGCTTCCATATCCGCGTCGTTTTCGCCCTCCAGCGGCAATTGTTCGGGGATCAGCGTGCGCTGGACCACGTCAACCGGCTGTTCGTTGCTGGAGATCAGCGCCGGCTGCTTAGGATCGGCAGCACTGCCGCCGGCCACGCGGTCATAAACCGCCTTGTCCTGATTTGGTACGACGCGGCCGCCTGGATTTTCCGGCACGACCTTCATCGGATCATTGTCTGCCGAGATGATGACGGGCGCGCCATTCGAGCCGGTGCCAGACGAACCGCCCGACATCAGCGCATAAACGCCGCCGCCGATCAGCACCAGACCGATTGCTGCGGCAACCGGCATGATCCAGCGACGACCGCCACCTTCATCCTCATCGCGATAAGCCGCTTGAGGGTTGACATAGGTGTCTTCAGCTTCGCGCGGCGTGTTGCCACGGGAGGCAGCGGCCTCCTGCATCGAGCGGCGGAAGTCTTCTTCCAGAGCCCGTTCAAATTCGTCAGCCTCTTCCGGTGCCTGAACAGGACGCGCCTGAGCCGCACCGCGATTTTCCGCATGCTTGTGACGGTCAAGACCACCGGCAACGGCGGGAGCAAACAGCGTCGCAAGCTCGGTATCGATATCGAGATCTTCCTCGTGACGGCGAGCTGCGGGCTTGGGTTCAAAAACGCCAACTGGCAGCTCCGGTACATCCATCTCGACGATGGTTTCCGGATGCTCTTCCGTCTCGCCGATCTGCGAAGGATCGAAAGGCAGGCTTTCCAGCGTCTGCGGCACGGCCGGCTGCGCGGCAACAGGGCGCGGCTGAACCGGAGCGGCGGCGACCGGCGCTGCGGCGATCGGAGCGGCGGCAACAACGGGCGCGGGGCGCGGCGCAGGCGCAGGCTCGTGCCTCACCGGCTGCGCCGCAACAGCGGCAACCGGCGCAGAAGGCTGCGGACGCACGGGCTGCGGTGCGGGTGCAACCTCAGCTTCGGCGATTTCGGACAGATCCAGATCAAGGTCGAGATCATCGAGCGCAAGCTCGAAATCATCATCATTGAAGCCGGCGAAATCCGTGAAATCCGGTTCCTCGATGGGCGACGCGGGTACAGCGGCAGCAACCGGTGCCGCCTTCGCGGGCGCTGCGGCAACCACAGGCGGCTCGACTTTCGCAATCTGAGCAACGGGCTCGGACTTGACGAGCGGTGGCTCACCACGCTCGGGAATGGAATATTGGGCAACGCCGTAAATCAGCTCGTCCATCGGCGAGAGATCTTTCGCTGCCGGTCTCTCGGCAATTGCCGGCGCCAGCGGTTCTGCGGCAGGCGTGAATACCTCGGCGACCGACTGCGCAAAGGATGGCACGGCCTCTTCGGCATGAACAACGGCAGGAACGGGCGCGGCCTGCGGCTCGATCCGGGCCGCAGCGATTTGCTGTTCGGAACGCGGCTCTACCCGTCGCGGATCGACCGCCGAGACATCGCGGCGCGCGCCAAAATTGGCGAGCGGCAGCCTCAGGCTGGAAAATTCCAGCGAGGAACGGCCATGCGAAGGAGGACGGACCGAAACCGGCGCGGGCGTTTCTTCCGCAACGGCAATCTCCACCTCGTCAGCGAGATCGAAAGCCTGCGGCTCCGGCGCATAGGCGTAAGCATCGGAAGAAATATTGCTGGAAACATCGGCCGGGAGTTCCGGCATGGTGTGCCATTCAGGCTGGGACGGCTCGATCGCCTGCGGCTCTTCCCATGCCACCTGTGGGGCGAATTGGGGAGCGGCCTGCTGGTAGACGACCGGCTCGGCGGCGCGCGGCTGGCGCGAATGCACATCGAAAACTTCCGCCACCGCACCGGCGTCATCGCGGAAATCCGCGCGAATATCCTGCTGCCCGGATGTTTCGACGTAATTGTGAATATAGGCCTGATCGACCTCGGGAAGCGGCTCCTGCCTCACCTGCGGCTGCGGCGCGGGTTTGGCCATCGGCTCGGGCTCGCGGCGGGCGAAAACCTCCTCGACGCGCTGCATGAAGTCGGTGGGGTGGATGCCGGCACGAACATCGTTCGCCGGATCAAGAACGACCGGATCGGCGTGGGGGGCATCGTAAACCTCGAATTCACGAAGCAGCTCGTCTTCGAGATTGAATTCGGGTTCGCGGCGGACGACCGGCGATGCAGCGCGTTGCTGGACCTCGGAACCCGCATGCGAAGGACGATCTTCAAAGCCGACGATACGCGCCAGTTCTGCCAGAGGATCGTTGTCAGCGAAGCCTTCGGACCGGGCGTCCCGGTTATACGCGACATTTTTTTCGACCATTACGTGTTCCACCATCTACGCATTGCAGCTCTTGCCAGCGTATTGTGAGCAAATAATGGTGATATGTTATCGCATTTCGTCAGGTGCGTCCGCTCCTAAAAGCGTAAGGCCGGACTTCAAAACATTCGCGACAGCATTCACCAGCCCAAGTCTGGCAATGCTCAATTCTCGGTTTTTATCGTTAATAAAACGTAATTCCTGATGGTCTTTACCCTTGTTCCAGTGTCCATGGAAGGAACCGGCGAGATCATAGAGGTAAAAAGCAAGCCTGTGCGGCTCATGCGAAAGGGCCGCGGATTCGATCAGACGCGGATATTCGGCGAGCTTCGCGACCAGCTGCAACTCGTTGATATCGCTAATTAAAGAAACAGACGCCACCATGTCTTCGGCAGACGGCGCAAGGCCCGGAAACGCCTCCTGCGCCTGACGAAAGATCGACTTGCAGCGGGCATGCGCATATTGCACGTAAAAGACCGGATTATCCTTAGATTGTTCGGTCACTTTCGCGAAATCGAAGTCCAGCGGCTCAGAATTCTTCCGATAGAGCATCATGAATCGCACGGGATCGCGACCCACTTCGTCGACAACATCGCGCAGCGTCACGAAGTCGCCGGAGCGTTTCGACATCTTCACCGGCTCGCCGTCACGGAACAGCTTGACGAGCTGGCAGAGCAGAACCGTCAGCTTCGACTTACCTTCGGAGACGGCGCGCGCGACGGCTTCCAGCCGCTTGACGTAACCGCCATGGTCGGCGCCGAGCACATAGATCATCTCGGAAAAACCACGGTCAAACTTGTTCTTGAAGTAAGCGACGTCGGCGGCGAAATAGGTGTAGGAACCATCCGACTTCATCAGCGCGCGGTCCATGTCGTCGCCCACTTCCGTGGAACGAAACAGCGTCTGCTCGCGATCTTCCCAGTCGTCAGGCAATTCGCCCTTCGGCGGCGGCAGGGTGCCCTTGTAGACATGGCCCTTGAAGGTGAGATCGTTGATCGCCGAAAGGATCGGGCCGCCATTGCCCTCATGCAGCGTGCGCTCCGAGAAGAACACGTCGTGCCGCACATTGAGCAGCGCCAGATCCTCGCGGATCATCGCCATCATCGCGTCGATTGCCTTGTCCTTAACGATAGGCATCCACTTTTCTTCCGGCATGGCACGCAGCTTGATGCCAAATTCATCCGCCAGCGCCTGGCCGACCGGAACGAGATAGTCACCGGGGTAGAGACCGGACGGAATGGTGCCGATATCCTCACCCAGCGCCTCGCGGTAACGCAGGAAGACGGAACGGGCCAGCACGTCGATCTGCGAGCCGGCATCGTTGATGTAATATTCCTTGGTGACGCCGTAACCTGCGAATGCGAGCAGGTTCGCCAGCGTGTCGCCCACGACAGCACCACGGCAATGGCCGACATGCATCGGACCGGTCGGGTTGGCGGAGACATATTCGACATTGATCTTCTGGCCGGCGCCGACGGTGGAGCGACCGAAATCGATGCCCTGCCCGATCATGCCGGCAAGAAGCCGCTGCCAGTAACCGACGGAAACCTTGAGATTGATGAAACCGGGACCCGCGACATTGACGCTGTCGACATCGCCATCGGCCTGAAGGGCCGGCGCGATGAGCTCGGCAAGCGCGCGCGGATTGGTGCCGAGCGGCTTCGCAAGCACCATGGCTGCATTGGTTGCGACATCGCCATGGCTGAGATCACGCGGGGATTCGACGGTAATTCGACTGAAATCGACCTTTTCGCGGTTCTCTTTAACGAGATCGAGGGTCTCGAGCGCGTTTTTGATCCTGGTATCGAAATCAGCAAAAATGTTCATCGTTCCAACCTGCGCGAAGGGCTTCTGTTTAGTCCGGCCATCATAACCGGGTCGGCTTCGCGGTTGCCCGCTGCCCTATCGCAAATCGGGGGTGTGGTCAAACAGCCGCTGGTGGGCGCGCAGTGCATAACTGTCGGTCATGCCAGCCAGATAGTCGCCCACATGCCGGGCCTTGGCGGCCACGCTCATGCCGGAAATGCTGTCCACCCAGTAGTGGCTCTGCATCTCCGCCGGCGTTTCCATATAACGGTGGAAAAGATCGGTGACGATCTGCGTGGCACCGGCGCGGATGCGCATGATTTCCGGATGCCGGTAGATATGGCCGAACAATAGCTTCTTGATCTGCCGGTCGGTTTCAGCCATCTCGGGCGAAAATGTCGCGACGGTGAAATCGGCGGCGCGAATATCGGCAGCACTCTGCGGCTTCAGCCGGGCGAGATTCTGCTGCGCTACGCCAATCACGTCTTCCACCATATGGGTAATCTGCCGCCGCATGATCTCGTTGGCGAAACGCTCCTTGTCGAGCACGGGATATTTGCCCCGCACCTGCGCCATCAGCCCGCTCAGGAATGGCACCTCCTCCAGCATCTCGAAGGTGAGATAACCGGCGCGCAGACCGTCATCTATATCGTGGGTATTATAAGCGATGTCGTCGGCAATCGCCGCCACCTGCGCCTCGAGGCTGGCATAGCTGCCGATCTCAAGATCCTGCAACTCGCAATATTCGAGGATGGGCAGCGGAACCGGCCCCTTTATCCCCTCGCCATTGGCATTCACCAGCGGGCCATTGTGTTTGACGAGGCCTTCCAGCGTCTCCCAGGTCAGGTTGATGCCGTCATATTCGGCATAACGACGCTCCAGCTTGGTGACGATACGCAGTGACTGCGCATTGTGGTCAAACCCGCCATAGGGCAACAGCACCGCATCGAGCGCGTCTTCGCCGGTATGGCCAAAGGGCGTGTGGCCGAAATCATGCACCAGAGCCACGCCTTCGGCCAGATCCTCATCCAGCTTCAGCGCACGGGCGAGAGCGCGGGCGATCTGCGCCACCTCGATGGTATGGGTAAGCCGCGTGCGGTAGTGATCGCCGTCAGGGCTGATGAAGACCTGCGTCTTATGTTTCAGGCGGCGAAAGGCGGTCGTATGCACGATGCGGTCCCGGTCACGCTGGAATTCGGAACGCGTCAGGCTTCCCTCTTCGGGAAAAAGACGCCCGCGCGTCGTCCATGGATCCGAGGCGAAAACCGCCCTCTCCCCACTTCCGAAACCCAATGCGCGCTGGTCTATGATCATGCATCCACCTGTTGTCTTCTCCGGCCGGGGCTTCCTTTTCGCCTCGGCCATTGACCTTTTCATTCACCCTTCATACCTATCGCAGAGGTCAGCGCAAAGCATCATCGCCGCGTTGACCGCCTTCAACAGGCTATAGACCGTTAATTTGACCGGTTTATAATGGTGAGAACGAGATTATTGCTCTCCGGTTCTTGACCCCGGCAGGAGAAACGACATGGAAAACAGCGACATTACCCTTTCGGAAGCAGCGGCCAAGCGAATCGCGCAGATCGTCGCCGCCGATGCCGGCAAACAGGCGCTGCGCGTCTCTGTGGAAGGCGGCGGCTGCTCGGGCTTCTCCTACAAGTTCGATCTGGCCGAAGACAAAGCCGATGACGACATCGTGATCGCCCGCGGCGACGCCAGGGTGCTGATCGACAGCATGTCGGTCATCTACATGGCCGGCTCCGAAATCGACTTCGTCGACAATCTGCTCGGGCAGTCGTTCCAGATCAAGAACCCGAATGCGGTGGCAAGCTGCGGCTGCGGCACGAGCTTTTCTATTTGAGTGGGAAATACCGGCGCGCAATCCGCATGCCAGTCACCAAGCTTTGAAGTAACTCGCATCTCTCTCCTCTCCTCATTCCTGTGCTTGTCACAGGAATCCAGTCAACGTGCGTCTGCGCGGCGGGAAGAGTCCTTTCAGCCCAAGGACTTGGGGCTGGCTGGATTCCTGTGACAAGCACAGGAATGAGGGAGGAGAAACACAGCGACCCCGCCCGCCCGGCGTCTATCCACCACATACGCACCGGCACCTTCCAAAAACGGTGGCAATCGCATTTGCATCGGGTAAAAGTACCCCCACAAAAGGGAAACTCCGATGAAGATTGCCACCTGGAACATCAACGGCGTCAAGGCGCGTATCGAAAACCTCTGCCAGTGGCTGAAGGATTCCTCGCCTGACATCGCCTGCCTTCAGGAAATCAAGTCGGTTGACGAGGGCTTTCCCCGGCTGGAGCTGGAGGCGCTCGGTTATCACGTCGAGACCCACGGCCAGAAGGGTTTCAACGGCGTCGCCCTCCTCTCAAAGGTCAGGCCGGACGAGGTCAATCGTGGCCTGCCCGGCGATGATGCCGATGAGCAGGCCCGTTTCATCGAAGGCGTGTTTTCCGTCGAAGGTGGAGTAATCCGCGTCTGCTCGCTTTACCTGCCGAACGGCAATCCGCCTGATGATCCGGTCAAATATCCTTACAAGCTTGCCTGGATGGAGCGCCTGCGGCGCTTTGCGGAAGATCGCCTTGCCCTGGAAGAGCCGCTGATCCTCGCCGGCGACTACAACGTCATCCCCGAGCCCTTTGATTGCCACGACCCACGCGTGTGGGAAGGCGACGCCCTGTTCCTGCCGAAGACCCGGGCGGCCTTCCGCAAACTGGAAAATCTCGGCTTCACTGACGCCGCGCGTGCGACGACCGACGCGGCAGGACTTTATTCCTTCTGGGATTATCAGGCCGGCGCATGGCCGAAAAACAACGGCATCCGCATCGATCATCTGATGCTGTCAGCGGAAGCGGCCGACAGGCTGCAATCGGTCGAGATCGAAAAACATGTGCGGGCTTGGGAAAAACCGTCCGACCATGTGCCGGTCTGCGGTTATTTCGATTTCAGTCCGATCGGCTGACCCAATTCTATCGGGCGGATGAAACCGTCCCGATCGGCACTCTCAATCCGGCCCATTCTCAATCCGGATCGTTGAACTGCATGTTCTGCGCCATGGCGATGGCGGCGCGGCGATCATTTTCGCCGGCGAGAGAAAATGCCTGCTCCTGCAGGTTCTGGATCCAGGTACAGTCCACCGCCGTGCACTTGTCGAGCGCCGCCGTCATGAAGGCCAGCCCCTGCGTCGTCTGGCCTTCCTGGAAGATCAGATTGCCGAAAATCGACATGGCGCCGGCATGGCCGTGCTTGCGGGCCTGGTTGAGCCACTTCTTGGCCTGCTGCACATCGGCGCGGCCACCCTCGCCCGCAAGAATCATCTCCGCCAGCCGGAACTGCGCTTCAGCTACGCCAAAGGTGGAAGCCACCTGGAAATAAAGCTGTCGGGCCTGCGAAAGGTCCATTTTGACAGGGCTGCCGGGAATGCCGTGACGATAATAATCGGCGAGGGAAAGAAGGGCGTTGACGAAGAAGCCGGTATCTTCCGAACCCGGTTCCACACCCTGGCTGGCGATTTCGCTGTAGATCTTGAAAGCTTCCAGATCGTTCTTGGCGACGCCATCGCCATAGGCATACATATTGGCAAGCGCCCAGCGCGAGCCGGTATGGCCCTTTTCCGCGGCGTAACGGTAGGCCTCGACGGCTTCACCCTTGTTGCCGTTCTTGTAGGCCTTGAAGCCGAACTTGAACAGGTCAAAGGGGCCGGATTCCTTCGTCACGCCCGCATTAATGTCAAAAGCCAGCACCGGCATTGCGAGCGACGCAAGCAACATGCCCATGAGGAGCGGCTTTATAACGTTGGCTTCACATTTCAGCATTTCGGCGAACTTCTCTCACTCTTCCCGGCATATAGCCAATACTTGCGGAATACTGCAAAGCCGAACCCCGCCGGGTCGCGATTTTTCGAACACACTGCGTCTTTCCGGCAGCACTTTCCAGCGCACCACCGGTGGTCTCATGCGGCAATTGCCCTAATTTTCCAGTGAGACAGATATAGGCATAATTTCCGGCAACATAACGGCATTCCGTTATCCGCCGCTCAGCGCCAAACAAGAAAGCCGGGCGAAATTCCCGTATTACTTGCTTAAACGCTGAATCCAAACCCGTTTTCACTTTCCGCAACTCCGCAGGCCCACATCAAACGCCTGCATGTTCTTTCATTCCCGCGCCCTTAAACATAAGCCAAGCACCCTGTTTGTGGCGGGAAATGGACAGATATGCTCACATTCCAACGCCCGCACACGCTTGCAGAAAAGTGTTGCCAAATCGTCACAAAACTTTCGGGCTAGAAAAAATTATCGGGCAGGAATCATAGTCGGACATGAAAAAAGGCCCGGTTGGTAAACCGGGCCTTTATTTTAGAACAAGCGAAAGGATTGGATCAGAACTTGACCTTCACACCGGTCGAGATCGCTGCCACGAGGTCGTTGCCGAAGTCGTAGCCTGCCTCGTTGCCGCAGGTGAAGCCCGCGCCGCAGGGGCCGCCGTTGATCGAAGACTTACCCGATGTCAGCAGACCAAGCGCACCCGCAATCTTGAACTCGATGTTCTTGTTGGGCGAATAGACAACCTGCGTGCCGAGGGTCCAGGTATCGGTCTGCGTGCCGATAACCGTAGAAGTTCCACGATCCCAGGTCAGGCTGACCGCGCCGCTCCACTGTTCGTTGAACTTGTGACCAACGCCGCCGGAAATCGTCCAGCCGTCGCGATAGAAAAGGTCAAGCGTGTTCAGCGTGTCCGCGCCACTTGGAACGCAGGGCGACGTGCCGACCGCGCAGAAAGGAATGACCTGAATCTGGCTCCAGTCCGTCCACTTGACCGAACCGAAAGCAAGCCAGTCCGGCGCAATACCGGATTGCACCTTGAGCTCGATACTGTCTGGCATGGAAACGGAGCCATAGATCGGCACGAGCTTGCCGCCGTATTTCGCCAGCGTCGGAGATATGGACGGCGGCGTCTGGGGGATCGCTCTGACATCGGCAAAGCCGGTCAAATCGTGATCGACAGCGCTGTTATAAACGAGGCTGGCACGGAACGCGATCTCGGGAATCTCATAGGCCATGCCGGCGCGCCAGCCCCAGCCGTTACCTTCCATTTCCAGTTTGCCGACGCCGCTGAAGCTGGACCAGGCCGGATTGAGGCCCAGAACCGCCGGCCCGAGAACCTGACGATATTTATAGCCGCTCAATTCCTGATAGAAGCCACCGCCGATGATCGAGAAGTCACCCTTGCCAAGATCGAATTTCACCCGGCAGGTGGTGGCGTAATTGTGCGACTTGACCTTGGTTTCGATATTGTAGCTCGATCCCTGCCAGATGCCGGGATTGAGATGCGCGCCCCATGGCTGCGAATAGTCGAACATGCAGTCGCCGAAATCACCGATTGCCGCCTTGGCACCGATACGGGTCGACCAGAAGTTTTCGGAATCATCTGCGCTGTTCGACCACGACGCGGGCAAAGGACCGCTTTTCAGCGGATTGTCGCGCGCATTCTCCACCTTGCGCTGCGGAGCGACAAAGGTTGCGGAACTGTCGAGAACATAATCGGAAGGATCGAACAGCAGGTCGATATTGTAACCGCCGCGCTCAAGCCCCCCGGCCAGTGAAGGCGTTACCGCCGCGATGCTGACTGCGAAACATACCGCGCCGCGAAAAATTGCAGTTTTTGCCATCTCTCTCCCCAATCAAGGCAATGTGATCATCAAAAGAGTGAAGCGCTTCGTGGCAAATGACAATCTGCCGCAGAGTGGCACAGTTCTGCGACACTTCTCCATTTTTTACGTAAGAATTTTACGCGTATGCCATTAAATAGTCATTTTAGGTTATTTTTCTAACCTATATGGGTGTATCCGTCATAAAACGGAACAAACGCCTACAGCCGACGGGAATTGTCGCCAAATAACCACAGTGGAAAGTTTCCCGGAAAAACACGCTTATCGGGCCGTTTTTATTGGTTTTTTTCGATCATCGGCGATCATTTCCACCGCTTCACCCTTGAAATCGTCCTGCCGCGCACCCACGACGATTCGACGCTGCAGCGCAATATTCCGGACCTGGCAAAACGCAAAAGCGCCCCGTTGATACGGAGCGCTTTCGTTCATTCTCGTCGTGAATGATGTCGCAGATTACCCGGCTTCACTCACCCGCGTGAGAGCCGTTCTCAGACTTGCCAGCTGAACATCCAGCTCCGCCTTGCGCTCGCGCTCCGCAGCCACGACTTCCGGATCGGCATTGGCCACGAACTTCTCGTTCGACAGCTTTTTGTCGATACGTTCCATTTCCGCATCCACCTTGCCGATCGCCTTTTCCAGCCGAGCCTGTTCGGCCGCAAGATCGACGAGATTGCCAAGCGGCAGGCAGACGGTCGCCTCGCCGACGATGATCTGCGCGGAACCCTTCGGCGCGACATCGCCGCCACGGATTTCATCCGCCCGCGCCAGGCGCCGGATGGCGGCGGCGTGGCGGTCAAGCCGCGCTTCGGTGGAGGTGTTGGCACCAACGACGACCAGCGAGGCGGTGGCGCCCGGCGGCACGTTCATTTCGGCACGCGCGGAGCGGATGCCGGAGACGAGATCGATCAGCCAGTTGATTTCGGCAGCCGCCGCATCGTCGCGGAATTCCGGTTCCGGCCAGTCGGTGAGGCAAAGCAAGTCGTCCCGCTCCTCACCCTCGCCGGCCGTATGCGCCCACAGCTCTTCGGTCATGAAGGGCATGAAGGGATGCAGGAGCTTGTAGATCTCCTCCAGAACATAGGCTGCGCAGGCCTGGGATTCCCGCTTCGCCTCTTCGTCGTCGCCGCTGAAGACAGGCTTCAGCAGTTCCAGATACCAGTCGCAGAACTGGTTCCAGACGAAACGATAGAGGATGCCGGAGGCATCGTTGAAGCGGAAATTCTCAAGCGCCGCCGTCACGTCGCGCGCCGTATTGGCAAGCTCGGTCAGAATCCAGCGGTTGATGGTGAGCGACGCGGTTTCGGCCAGGAAATGCGGATCGCGCTTCACGCCGTTCATCTCGGCAAAACGTGTGGCATTCCAGAGCTTGGTGCCGAAGTTGCGATAACCGGCGATACGCGCCGGATCGAGCTTCACGTCGCGTCCCTGCGCCGCCATGATGGCGAGCGTGAAACGCAGCGCATCGGCACCATATTCGTCGATCAGCTCCAGCGGATCGATGACGTTGCCCTTGGACTTCGACATCTTCTGGCCGTTCTTGTCGCGAACCAGCGCGTGGATATAGACCGTGCTGAAGGGTTCGACCGGATTGCCGGCGTCGTCCTTCATGAAATGCAGGCCCATCTGCATCATCCTCACCACCCAGAACGGGATGATGTCGAAGCCGGTGACCAGCACATTGGTCGGATAATAGCGCGCCAGTTCCGGCGTCTGCTCGGGCCAACCAAGCGTCGAGAACGGCCAGAGCGCCGACGAGAACCAGGTATCGAGCACGTCTTCATCGCGCGTCAGGATTTCGCCCGGTGCGAAGTTCTCGAGCTTCTCTTCAACCCAGGCCTTCCACGGACCTTCATGGGCGATGTAATGCTGGATGGCCGCCTGCAGCGCCTCTTCCTCGGTCTTTTCAACAAAGACCTGCCCGTCCGGGCCGTACCATGCCGGAATCTGGTGTCCCCACCACAATTGCCGCGAAATGCACCAGGGCTGGATGTTTTCCATCCACTGGAAGTAGGTGTTTTCCCAGTTCTTCGGCACGAAATTGGTGCGGCCTTCGCGCACTGAGGCGATTGCCGGCTGTGCGAGCGTCTTGTTGTCCACCCACCACTGGTCGGTCAGCCGCGGCTCGATCGGCACGCCGCCGCGGTCACCATGCGGCACCACATGCCTGTGCGGCTCGATCTTGTCGAGCAGCCCGGCTTCCTCGAAGATTTCGACGATGATCTTGCGGGCGGTAAAGCGGTCCTGCCCCTCCAGACGATCCCATGCGCCATGCAGGGCTGCCGGATGATTGAGGCCTTCGAGGAAATCCTCGTTGTCCTTGATGGAGATCGTACCATCGATATTCATGACGTTGATGGCGCGCAGGCCGCAACGCTTGCCGACTTCGAAATCGTTGAAGTCATGCGCAGGCGTGATCTTCACCGCACCCGTACCGGCCGTCGGATCGGCATAATCATCGGCAACGATCGGGATCTTGCGGCCGACGATCGGCAGGATGACATGCTTGCCGACGATGCCCTTGTAACGCTCGTCTTCCGGGTTCACCGCAACGCCGGTATCGCCGAGCATGGTTTCCGGACGCGTCGTGGCGACGACGATGTAATCGCGCGTTTCGAACTCGGTGGGCGTGCCGTCGGCATCAAACGCGACGGGGTACTCATAGGTCACGCCCTTTTCCAGCGGATAGCGGAAATGCCAGAGGTTACCCTTGACCTCGATCTGTTCGACTTCCATGTCGGAAATCGCAGTCTGGAGCTTGGGGTCCCAGTTGACCAGGCGCTTGGCCTTGTAAATCAGGTTCTGCTTGTAGAGCGTGACGAAGACTTCGAGAACGGCCTCGGACAGACCTTCATCCATGGTGAAGCGCTCACGCGACCAGTCGCAGGAGGCGCCGAGACGTTTCAGCTGGTTGAAGATCAGACCGCCGGATTCGGCTTTCCATTCCCAGACCTTCTCCACGAAGGCCTCGCGGCCCATCTCGCGGCGGCCCGGCAGCTGGTTTTCCATCAGCTTGCGCTCGACGACCATCTGCGTGGCGATGCCGGCATGGTCCATGCCCGGCTGCCACAACACGTCCTTGCCGCGCATGCGCTCGAAGCGGACCAATATATCCTGCAACGTGTTGTTGAGTGCGTGGCCCATATGCAGGGAGCCGGTCACATTCGGCGGCGGGATGACGATGGTGAAGGTTTCCGCGCCCGGCTTGGCGTTGGCGCCGGCACGAAAAGCATCAGCCTCGTCCCAGGCTTTGGCGATCTTCGGTTCGACGGATGCGGAATCGTAGGTCTTTTCGAGCATTTCCTGACCTGAATTTTAGAGTTCTTGTGTGGATTTTTTAAATAAGGATGGACGGGAGAGAGTCAACAGAAACCAACCCGGGCGCCAACCATTGAGTGGACCCACGGATGACTATGCCCCGATAACACCTTCATCTTCAACAAAAAAGCCGCTCCTGTGCCGGAGCGGCTCCTGTTTCCTCGCATCGGCGGCGATTGTCGCCCGCGGACGGGAGGGCCTTAGCGGCGCGAGCCGCGCGCGACGCGCTCGATTTCCTCACGCACGAGGCGCTCCACCAGCGTCGGAAGATTGTCTTCCAGCCAGTCCTGCAACATCGGGCGCAGCATATCGGCAGCCATATCTTCAATCGAACGCCGCTCGACGCCGTCGAAAACCTCCGCCAGCTCGCTGAAGGACCGGGCGATCTGAGCACCGGCGGCGGCGGAAAGCAGATTGAGCGACAGGCCGTCCGCAATGTCCACGCCGTCTTTTGCGTCCGTCTCACCCGGCGCTTCCGGCTCACGCAGATCGAAGATCGACTTTTCGACGACAGGTTCGAGCGCGATGTCGAAACGTTCCGCCGTCACCGGCGTATCGATGGCGCCGCGCAGCGAAAGCTGCTCGAAACGGCTCTCGGCCAAAGGCGCATTTTCGATGGCGGCGGCAGCCGCACGATCCTCGGCGGCGAAAGATGCCGGCGGCTCGACAGCGCTTGTGGCAGCCACGGCGGCCATCAGCGGGCGAACATCCGTCGGGCGCTGCGGCGCGGCGCGTTCAGGCGACGGCACGGCCGAAGGCTGCGAAACATTCAATACAGCGGCAACCGGTGCTGCGGTCTCGGCCGCGCGCTGTTGCGCCTGTGCTGCGAAGGCCTGCGGCCCCATGGCGGCGTTTCGGTCTGCGGCGGCGCGCACACGGGCGGCGACATCGGCAAGCGACATGGTCTTTTCGGCCTGGCTTTCCTGCCGTTCAACCGCTGCCGCTTCAAAAGCCGGTGAAAAATCCGGCACCGGGCGCGCAGCATAGGCCTGGTTTGCGGCGGGGGGAACGCGCGCCGGCGGGCTCACGGGCTCCGCTGCGAAGGCCGCTTCCCCGGAAGCCTCGTCCTCATCGTCATAGACCGGCGGCAACTGTCCGGAAAACGTACCGGCAGGTCCGGTCTCGTTGCTTTCGATGATCCGGCGGATAGACGCCAGAATCTCTTCCATGGACGGTTCACGCGCGACACTTGGCTGAGCCATATCAATCCCCGGTTTCCACTCTTGAGCGCTCAGGCCGTATCCCTCGGGATACCGGACATGGCGCTTCGCACCTGTTCAATTCTTACATCGCGCCCATGACAACCGAAGCCGATTGTCGTGCCGATGCTCTGAAACAGTTTGGTCAAAACCGCCGGGCGTTTTTGCCGTGCCTGTTGCAGGGTCATGCGGGGCAGAAATACGCACACCCCGAATCACCCTTAGTCTAGGGCAGCATGGTCAGGAACTAAATCACTGATTCGACAAGTTTCACGGTGATGCACAGCTTTGTGAAACGGCGGGCGACGACACACTTTTCCAAAACTCCGGCCGCAAAAAAGCCGGGGTGAAAAATCCACCCCGGCCCTCAAAAGAAAACGATCGCTTACGGATCAGAAAACGAACTCGGCCGCCTTAGCGAAACCCGGAACGGGCTTGACCGAGGCGTTGAAAGAGCTTGCAGCAGATGTGCTGTTGCCATCGCGGCGATAGACCGTGGCCTTGGCGGCATTGCCATATCCGACAACGACGACAAGACGTCCGCCATCACGCAACTGGTCGGTCAGCGCCGCCGGCACTTCCTCGACCGAGCCATTGATGAAAATCAGGTCATAGGGCGCTTCGCCCGCATAACCCTTGGCAAGATCGCCGGTCACGACAGCGACATTGTCATAACCGAGCAATGCGAGCGTCTCGGTCGCCTGTGCGGCAAGTGCTTCGTCGCTTTCGAGCGAAACCACCGAACCGGCAAGCTGGGACAGGATGGCAGCCGCATAACCGGAGCCACCACCGACTTCCAGCACCACCTCTTCCTTGGAGAGGGCGGCAAGCTGCAAAAGCTTCGCCAGCGGCGAGGCCTTCATGACATAACGGGCCGGGCGACCGTCGCGCGCCGGACAGATCTGCAGATCCTCATCCGCATAGGCAATCTGCCGCACACCCGCCGGCACGAATGCCTCCCGCGGCACGCTCAAAAACGCCTTCAGCACGGAATGCGACGTCACGTCGGTCGTGCGCAACTGGCTGTCGACCATATTGGCGCGTGCGGTTTCGAAATCCATCATGTCCTTATCGCCTCAATTTCAAGGATAGGGGCTGGAAACCAGCCCGAAGTCGGAAGATGCAGCCGACCGTTAAAACAATCTCATAATTGCCAGACGCTGCGCTTTCAAGCGCGCTCATGGGCTGCGATCCCAAAAAGCACGGGCGGGTGATGCAAATTTCTCGCGATTGGCAGGAAATACGTCGTCAGGAGGCGGGAATATCCGGCATGATCCACCAGAAAAGCTGAACGAGATCGCTCCAGAGCCGCGCCATGTCCTCGATCATCTGGACCGTCGTCACATAGGCATAGATCGCCAGAATAGTAACGACACCGAGAAGCAGCCATGGCCAGAGCCTTCGCTTCCTATCGTTGCCCGCATTGTCCGGCTGACCCTGATCCACGCTCTCCTCCTGCATTCTGGCTGAAAACGGCGTGCGGCCGCATGATCTACGGAGCGCAGATATGGTATGATGACGATGGTGAGAGAAATTTGGAGGCCTCGCCCGGAATTGAACCGGGGTACAAGGATTTGCAGTCCTCTGCGTCACCACTCCGCCACGAGGCCTCACACGCTCTTTTATTCAAGCGATGGCGGGCATTTAGAACGAATCCATTTTGGGCGCAAGAGGCTTCGTTCTGAATGTGATGTTTTTTCGAACCGTAGGGGCACAATGAATGGACCCATTCCCTAAGCGCTTAAGATTGCGTGGTTTTTTGTATGTTCCTCCTATTTCAGAAGAAACAATGCCCGCATGCGGCGCGTTTGCGACGATGCGGGCATGACGTATTGCCTTGGGGTGATCGATCAGATCCGCCCGATGAGGACGAGGATAAGGACGATGACCAGAACCAGTCCGAGGCCGCCCGACGGACCATAACCGTAATTATGATATCCCCAGCTTGGCAGCGCGCCGATCAGGAACAGGATGAGCAGGATGACGAGGATGGTGCCGAGCATGTGTAACCCTCCACTGTTAGCATGTGTCTGTCTGCTTCAATGATACAGCCTAAGAAAAGTTCCATTGCACGCCCCTCGCCGCGACCTATCCTGCACAACTCATCCCAGCTGTTTCAAAGGGTTAAGCCATCACTGCACATGATATGGTAGATCGTACTCCCGCCGCCCGCCGCATAAGATACTTTGCCGGATAAGAATATTCGGTGCCGGATGGCGCAGTCCTTCCGGATTTCGGTTCAGGCAACCGGCTGCCGGCGGGTTGGCCACGGCAGCGAATTATTCGAGGTGATTTCTCGGCCTATGTCGATTGGCCGTTGTCCGTCATAGTAAAAGCAGTCCCCCGTACCCTGAAATTGGCGGGAGACGGAGAGATCTGGCATTACTGGCAGTGCGCCGGATCTCTCCCGCCCCTCCCAAATCCTCTGAGCAGCCACACGGATATTTTACCGATGGTGATATGCGCTCCCCTTGCCTTGCCGGTTTCACTCCGGCTAGACCCCGGACCGGGAGGGAGAAACGAGAATCATATGTCCGGTTTTGCGAACCTCATCCCGCTTTTCATCTTCGGCCTCCTCGTCTACGCTTTTTTCCGCTGGGTCGCGCGCGACATTCAGAATCCAAAAGGCAAATAGACGGGACGCATTGTGCCCGATCTTTCCGCCCGAGGGGAACCGCTGCGCCTCCATATCGTTTTTACAGACGCACTTCGGAGGACAGGATGAAAACGCTCCTATCATCGGCTGCTATCACGCTTTCGCTGGCACTTTCAGGATGCACGACCGCCGGACCGGGCACCTATCCCGGACCTGCACCCTATGTCGAACCCATCCCCGGCAGCATCATCTATAGGGGCCAGCCGCGCACCAAGCTGACGAAATCGCCGATCGGCAGCACCTTCACCCATGATTTCCGCATCGATGGCAGCACCAGGGCGGTGGAGACCTATCGCATCGCGCCTGACCGTTCGCTGGAACTCATCGACCGCCGCATCATTCGCGAATGGCTGTTCGGGCGCGACGACTGACCGCACCGCAATGGCGAGAAACGGGCCGGGAGCGGGATTGCGCATCCTTTCCGCTTCGTTTAGAGCCGGGCGCAACAACCAATATGGATAGGCGATGAACACGCGCTGGCAAAAACCCGTTCTGATCGCGTTTGAAACGCCGGGCGACTATACGAGCATCGAGACCACGCAGGCGGCATCCTGGGCCTTGATCGAGGATTGGCCGATAGAAGACGGCGATGCGCTGGACAAGGCGCTGCTGGTCTGCGCCGCCGTCGATGCCGGCAAAAAAAAGCCTGAGGATGCGCGCAAGGCCTTCATCGCCGCCGCAATCGAGGCTGGTCTCGACATCAAGGCCTGAGGACATCGGGTCATTCGGCCGGGAAATGCGCTCTATGGTGCAAAAACGTCAAGACAACGGGTTCGAGGGATAAAAACAGATGGAAGCTTCCGCAAACATGAAAAAAGCCCTGTTCATTTTCCTCCTCTCCTGCCTCGCCATCGGCATTCTCGGCCATCTGGTGGTCGCTTTCGTCGTCACGGGATGACCTACCTGCCGCCGTAAGCCAGCAGCGCCTTAAAAATCCCTAAATTTCATTTTGCTGTTATGGAACTCGTGGAAGCTCTGTCCGTTCTCTTTTCGCCAATCACAAGGAGGATTGAAATGCGTGACGGTCTGAACAGTTTTCTCGAAATTTCGATGATCGGCTTCGTTGTGGTAAGCTGCCTTTTTATGGTCAATCTGCCGATCTGACCCTAGCGACTACTCCATCAATCATGTCTGGCGGTTAGAAGTCGCCTGAATAAGAAAATGCGGCCTTTTGGGCCGCATTTCTTTTTTTATTTTATTGTGCTCAGGCAGAAAGTTTGGCGGCGATCTTCGCTACATGAGCGCCTTGGAACCGCGCGGCTTCCAGCTCGATTGCGGAAGGCTGACGCGAGCCGTCACCATCGGTGATGGTGGAAGCGCCATAAGGCGAACCGCCCTTGATTTCATCGACACCCATCTGGCCCTGGAAGGCATAGGGCAGACCGACAACGGCCATGCCGTGATGCAGGAAGGTGGGAATGAAACCGAGAATGGTCGATTCCTGGCCGCCATGCTGCGTGGCGGACGAGGTGAAAGCCGAGCCGACCTTACCCACCAGCTTGCCGCTGAACCATAGGCCGCCGGTCTGGTCCCAGAAATTGCGCATCTGCGAGGCAACCGTGCCGAAGCGCGTGCCGGCGCCGACGATGATGGCGTCGTATTCGGCCAGTTCGTCCACGGTCGCCACGGGAGCCGGCTGATCCAGCTTGAAGTGCGAGGCCTTGGCGACCTCTTCCGGAACCAGTTCGGGAACACGCTTGACCACGGCTTCCGCGCCGGTGGACTTCACGCCTTCGGCGACAGCATAGGCCATTGTCTCGATATGGCCGTAAGAGGAGTAATAAAGTACCAGAACCTTCGTCATTCTCTTCGTTTCCTTTGCTGGAACTGTTTCCGGCGTACCGGCCAGAAGCTTCTTCAAAAACTCGATGATCATCGGCGTTGACCCGTCAACTAAATCTGAAGGAAACGTAGCTGACGGACCCTGGTCCCGCCAGCCGGGGATTGGCATACGCACTGTTCACGATAAGTGAACGGAAAGCCGGAACGTCAACCGTTTGCTAAAAGACATTTTTTCAAAACCGCTTTGCATTCCCCGGGCGCGGGACTAACGTCTGACAAAACAGATGACGAGTGCACCCATGTCCAATCCCTCCTCCACCTCCTCCGTTGTCACCGCCGCCATGCTTGCCATCGGCGACGAGCTGCTGTCGGGCCGCACCAAGGACAAGAATATCGGGCACCTCGCGGATGTGCTCACCATGTCCGGGATTGACCTCAAGGAAGTGCGCATCGTCGCCGACGAGGAAGAGCAGATCGTCGAGGCGCTGAACGCCCTGCGCAGCCGTTATGATTATGTCTTCACCTCGGGCGGCATCGGCCCGACCCATGACGACATCACCGCGGATGCGGTCTCTGCGGCATTCGGTCTGCCCTGCGAACACGATGCCGAGGCGCTGCGCCTGCTTGGCGACATGTATCGTGTCCGCGAGATGGAATTCACCGAGGCCCGCAAGCGCATGGCACGCATGCCGAAAGGGGCCGCCCATATCGCCAACCCCGTTTCCGTCGCTCCCGGCTTCGTCATCGGCAATGTTTATGTCATGGCCGGCGTGCCGCAGGTATTCCAGGCCATGCTCGACAATGTCTTGCCGACCCTGCGCACCGGCGCGAAGGTCATGTCGCAGGCGGTGCGCTCGCCCTACGGCGAAGGCGATATCGGCACGCCGCTGACGGCCATCCAGAAGGCGCATCCCGAAACCAGCATCGGCTCCTATCCGAAATATGACGGGCAGCGTTTTTCGACCGAAATCGTTGTGCGCGCCCGCGACGCCGGCGTGCTGAAGGCGGCAGCCGAGGCGGTGGCGGCCATGATTGAAGCGATCGGCCAGGAGAAGCAACTGGCCGCAAGCAAGGGCGATGCAACCGCCTGAGACAGAAGTTTCAAAGGCGTGGAGTTGACCAAAATCAAGGTGGCCATCGGCAAAGACGGCCATTCTCCCCACAGAAACCAGATGTCACCGAGGAGAGAGAAATGGGTTACAAAACGATACTGGCAGTGGTCGACAATGTTTCGAACACGCAGAAGCTCGGCGAATTCGTGGTGAGCCTTGCCGACCAATTTTCCTCGCATGTGATCGGCCTGCACATGGAAACGCTCGCCGCCGTTCCGCTCGTCGCGCCGATGGAAATTCCCGATCCCGCCACCGTGCAGGCGCTGCAGGACGTGGCGCACAAGGAAACCACCGATGTCGGCACGCTCTTCGAGCGCACGCTCTCGGCCAATGGCATCTCGCATGAATGGCGCAGCTTCGTCACGTCGGTGGGTTACGCTTCCGCCTCCGCCATTGACAGCGCCCGCTGCGCCGATCTCGTCGTCGCCCGCCAGAGCAACTCTTCGGCCCTGTCGGACAGCCGCTCGGATATTGATGGTTTCCTTTATGAAAGCGGCCGCCCCGTTCTCCTCGTGCCGCATGTGCTGACCGTTGCCAAACCGATCAAACGCGTCCTGATCGCCTGGAACGGCTCACGCGAGGCGACACGCGCCACCTTCGATGCCCTGCCCTTCCTGAAAGCGGCCGACAGCGTCGAGATTTTCTCCGTCGACCAGTCCGAAAGCGAAACACAGTCTGCGGGCCTTGCCGGTGCCGAACTCGCCGCCACGCTTGCCCGCCACGGCGTGAATGTCACGGTCACCTCGCAGGAAAAGATCGCCGGGCTTTCGCCGCAGGCCGCCATCGAGAACCGCCTGTCCGACAACAGCATCGACCTTCTGGTCATGGGCGCTTATGGCCATTCCCGCTGGTGGGAACTGCTGTTCGGCGGCGTCACCCGCACGCTGCTCGATTCCATGACGGCGATGACACTGCTTTCGCGTTGAAAATGGATGCGGCGCAAATAGTGCCGCAATACCCTCCGCATCCCGCATTCCACGAGCGCATGCCGCTTGTTTCTTCTCCCCGCCGGAGAGAAGTCCGCGGCAGCGGGATGAGGGGGCAAGGGTAGTGAGATACGGCAACGTTGCCCCCTCATCCGACCCTTCGGGCCACCTTCTCCCCGGCGGGGAGAAGAAACAAGCGGCGATCTCTCGCTCTCACCTTTACGCGGAACACTTGCCTTTTTGCCGGTCTTGCGGCTATTAGCCAAAGCCATCGACAATTTTGACCAGATGGTAGACGACATGTCCCTTCCCGATAAAGCCTTTCCCGTCTCCTGGGACCAGTTCCACCGTGATGCCCGCGCGCTTGCATGGCGCCTTGCCGGCCTCGACAAAGAGTTCCGGGCGATCGTCTGCATCACCCGCGGCGGCCTCGTTCCGGCGGCGATCATTTCCCGCGAACTGAACATCCGCATGATCGACACGGTCTGCATCGCCACGCGTCATGACTACGTCAACCAGGGCGACACGGTTCTTCTGAAAGGCGTGGCCCCGGAACTGACGGCCGATGCCGGCGAAGGCGTGCTTGTCGTCGACGACCTCACCGACACCGGCAAGACAGCGCTGGAAGTGCGCGAAATGTTGCCGAAAGCGCATTTCGCCTGCGTTTACGCCAAGCCGAAGGGCGTGCCGACCATTGACACCTTCGTCACCGAAGTCAGCCAGGACACCTGGATCTATTTCCCCTGGGACATGGGCTTCACCTATCAGGAGCCGATCGCCAAGGGATCGCGCGGCTGATTGCTGCCGTCATTCAAAATCGCACATGAAAAGCCGCCCCTTCGTGGGCGGTTTTTTGTGGAGAAACGTCTTTTTTAACAGCTGCGGAAAACACGGAAAAACCGCAGTGTCGCCATTATGCCTCACCCCGGAAATGCTGGGTTTTGCCTTTCCGTTGCGGAAACCAGCCTCGCGCAAGCTTCAAATTTTCCCGCCAAGTCACTGATTTTTCTACTCGCTTTTCCTATCCCCGTTTTCCACAGGCACTCCACACAATATCTTGTGGTTAAAAATGCGTTTCAATCTATGTCTTGACGAATCTGTGTCACGAGAGGAAAGTGACACTTATGTTGCGGCGGCAACGGACCGGAAAGTAACGAGGCCGGTTCTTCTCCATCTTCAGCGCGCAGATCCAGAGCGGCGTCCCGACCATGAGGGGGCGGTTTGCCGGTGGGTTTTGTGCGCCCTGCAGAAACCGCCAAAAACATGACGCGGGGACTGGCGGCAGGAAGCTGTTGATACTATATTTAGTATTCCAAACTATGCTTGCAGCCGAATAAGCCACGAGATACAGGGATCGCATCCAAGGATGAACATCCCTTACAGATCGGCAACACCCGGCTGCGCGAAGGCATCGCACGGCTGGACCGGATTTTTGCGCCCTTCAACGGGCGCCCAATGGACGAGGACAGGAAACCATGCGCATTGAACGCCGCTTCACGAAGCCCGGCCAATCGTCTTATGCGGAAATCGAATTCCGCAAGGCCGTCAGTGAAATCAAGAACCCGGATGGATCCATCGTGTTCCGTCTGGCGGATATCGACGTTCCCGCGCAGTTCAGCCAGGTCGCGACCGACGTTCTGGCGCAGAAATATTTCCGCAAGGCCGGCGTGCCGAAGCTGCTTAAGAAGGTTGAGGAAAACGACGTTCCTTCCTTCCTGTGGCGTTCGGTTGCCGATGAAAAGGCCTTGAAAGACCTCCCCGAGAGTGAGCGTTACGGCTCCGAGACCGATGCGCGTCAGGTTTTCGACCGTCTGGCCGGCACGTGGGCCTATTGGGGCTGGAAGGGCAAATATTTCTCGTCCGAAGAAGATGCGTCCGCCTTCAAGGATGAGCTTGCCTACATGCTGGCGACCCAGCGCGTTGCGCCGAACAGCCCGCAATGGTTCAACACCGGCCTGCATTGGGCCTATGGCATCGATGGTCCCGGTCAGGGCCACTTCTATGTCGACCCCTTCACCGGCAAGCTGACCAAGTCCAAATCCGCTTACGAACATCCGCAGCCACATGCCTGCTTCATCCAGTCTGTTGAAGACGATCTGGTCAATGAAGGCGGCATCATGGATCTCTGGGTGCGTGAAGCCCGCCTGTTCAAATATGGCTCCGGCACCGGCTCCAACTTCTCTTATCTGCGTGGCGAAGGCGAAAAGCTTTCCGGCGGCGGCAAATCGTCAGGCCTGATGAGCTTCCTCAAGATCGGCGACCGCGCAGCCGGCGCCATCAAGTCCGGCGGCACGACCCGCCGTGCAGCGAAGATGGTCGTCGTTGACGCCGACCACCCTGATATCGAAGCCTATATCGACTGGAAGGTGAACGAGGAGCAGAAGGTTGCCGCGCTCGTGACCGGCTCCAAGATCGTCGCCAAGCACCTCAAGGCCATCATGAAGGCCTGCGTCAATTGCGAGGCTGACAATGGTGATTGCTTCGACCCGGCCAAGAACCCTGCCCTGAAGCGCGAAATCCGCGCTGCCAAGAAGGACATGGTGCCGGAAAACTACGTCAAGCGCGTCATCCAGTTCGCGCAGCAGGGTTACAAGGACATCCAGTTCAAGACCTACGACACGGATTGGGATTCTGAAGCCTACCTCACGGTTTCGGGCCAGAACTCCAACAACTCCGTCTCGCTGAAGGATGACTTCCTGCGCGCTGTCGAGAATGACGGCGACTGGAACCTCACCGCCCGCAAGGACGGCAAGGTCATGAAGACGCTGAAGGCCCGCGATCTCTGGGAAAAGATTTCCCATGCCGCCTGGGCATCAGCCGATCCGGGCCTGCACTTCAACACCACCATGAACGACTGGCACACCTCGCCGGCCGAAGGCCCGATCCGTGCGTCGAACCCGTGCTCGGAATATATGTTCCTTGACGACACGGCCTGCAACCTTGCCTCGCTGAACCTGCTTCAGTTCAAGGATGCCAAGACGAAGCGCATCGATATCGCCGATTACGAACATGCCGTCCGCCTGTGGACCGTCGTGCTCGAAGTCTCCGTGATGATGGCGCAGTTCCCGTCGCGCCAGATTGCCGAACGCTCCTACGAATACCGCACGCTCGGCCTCGGTTATGCCAATATCGGCGGCCTCCTGATGTCGTCGGGCATTCCCTATGACAGCGATGAGGGCCGTGCCATTGCCGGTGCGCTGACCGCGATCATGACCGGCGTTTCCTACGCAACATCGGCCGAAATGGCTGGCGAGCTTGGCCCCTTCCCGAGCTTTGCACCGAACCGCGACAACATGTTGCGCGTCATCCGCAACCACCGCCGCGCCGCCCATGGCCTGTCGGATGGTTATGAGGGCCTGTCGGTGAACCCGGTCGCGCTCATCCATGCCGATTGCTCGGATCAGGATCTCGTTGCCCATGCGGTCGCCGCCTGGGACAAAGCGCTGGAGCTTGGTGAAAAGCACGGTTACCGCAACGCCCAGACCACCGTTATCGCGCCGACAGGCACGATCGGCCTCGTGATGGATTGCGACACGACCGGCATCGAGCCCGACTTCGCGCTGGTGAAGTTCAAGAAGCTCGCCGGCGGCGGTTATTTCAAGATCATCAACCGCGCCGTTCCGGATGCGCTGCGTTCGCTCGGCTATTCCGAAAGCCAGATCGCCGAGATCGAAGCCTATGCCGTCGGCCATGGCAATCTCAACCAGGCGCCGGCCATCAACCCCTCGACGCTGAAGGCCAAGGGCTTCACCGATGAGAAGATCGAAGCCGTCAACGCCGCGCTGAAAAGCGCCTTCGACATCAAGTTCGTCTTCAACCAGTGGACGCTGGGTGCCGACTTCCTGAAGGGCACGCTGAAGGTTTCCGACGAGCAGCTGTCCGACATGAGCTTCAACCTGCTGGAGCATCTCGGCTTCGGCAAGAAGGACATCGAAGCGGCGAACGTTCACGTCTGCGGCGCGATGACGCTGGAAGGCGCACCGTTCCTGAAGAACGAGCACTTGGCCGTGTTCGATTGCGCCAACCCCTGCGGCAAGATTGGCAAGCGTTATCTCTCGGTCGAATCGCATATCCGCATGATGGCGGCGGCACAGCCCTTCATCTCGGGTGCGATCTCCAAGACGATCAACATGCCGAATGATGCGACGGTGGAAGATTGCGGCGCAGCCTACATGCTCTCCTGGAAGCTGGCGCTGAAAGCCAACGCCCTTTACCGCGATGGTTCCAAGCTTTCCCAGCCGCTCAACGCTTCGCTGGTGGAAGACGAGGATGACGAAGACTTCGTTGAAGAACTGATCCAGCAGCCGCTCGCCCAGCAGGCCGTGACGATCACCGAAAAGATCGTCGAGCGCGTCATCGAACGTGTCTCGCGCGAGCGTGAAAAGCTGCCGAACCGCCGTCAGGGTTACACCCAGAAGGCAACGGTCGGCGGTCACAAGGTCTATCTGCGCACCGGCGAATTCGGTGACGGCCGCATCGGCGAAATCTTCATCGACATGCACAAGGAAGGCGCTGCCTTCCGTGCGATGATGAACAACTTCGCCATCGCCATTTCGCTCGGCCTGCAATATGGCGTGCCGCTGGAAGAATATGTGGAGGCCTTCACCTTCACCAAGTTCGAACCGGCCGGCATGGTGCAGGGCAACGACGCGATCAAGAACGCCACGTCGATACTCGACTACGTCTTCCGCGAACTCGCCGTCTCCTATCTCGGCCGCCATGATCTGGCCCATGTCGATACGTCCGACTTCTCCAACACGGCGCTCGGCAAGGGCATCCAGGAAGGCAAGACCAACCTGCTCTCCACCGGGTGGACCCGCGGTTACAAGCCGACATTGGTTTCCAGCAATGAAGGTGATCGCTCCGCTGCTGAACCGAAGGGCTCGGCAACGGCAGCCCCCGCCCGCGCATCAGTCAACGTCACCTCCTTTGCAGGCTCCGCCGCCCGCAAGCTGGAACCGACGGTCTCCATCGCAACCTCTGAAATCGTCTCCTTCAAGCGGGACTATGAAGAGCGCGCCAAGGAACTGGCCGAAGAAATCGCCGAGGAAGTGATCGACGAAGTCGTTCAGGAATCCCAGCAGACGGCAACCGCCCTCTTCTCCGACAAGGCCGCCGCCGATGCGGCTTCGGCCAAGACGGAAGCCAAGAAGGTGGAAAACGAACGCCGCATGCGCTCGATTGCACAGGGCTATACGGGCAATATGTGCTCGGAATGCCAGAACTTCACGATGGTGCGGAATGGCACTTGCGAGAAGTGCGATACTTGCGGTGCGACGAGCGGTTGCAGCTGAGAAAGTTAACGCGCTAAAATCGGAACCGGAGATCGGCCATGATGACGTCAAGCAACTTTGAACTTACCCAGTTTGGAGAGCTATGCAAACATGGCCGAGCTCGGATGCACATGACAAGGCCTGAGATGGTCAGAAAACTTGTAGTTTCAGTCAAATATGTTTCAGTGAAATATGTTTCAGACGTCGAATCCGGAAAACGTAGACCATCTGAAGAGTATATTTGCAGAGTTACGGGGATTTTGGGGCTTTCATCTGCCGAAGTGAGACTAGCTATTGAAGAGGATATCTTAAACGGCACACCTAGCACAGAGAATGTTCTCCCATTCCGGAGGCTTTAATGGCACGCGATATTTTTATTTCGACTGGCTTATCAGCAACAACCGTTAACGCGCTTGCAAAAGCTACGCGTTCCATCTGTGATATTAGCGACGATCAGCATTTAGATATAATCAAATTCCTCGAAATTGATGTCCTGCGGATAATTCCAGACTTCTATCTTTTTATAGAAAATGACGACGCTATGAGTGGCAGCAAAGCGTTTGTTACTGAAGACTCTAAATGTATTGTTGTCGCTGAAAGCGTCTACAACGATGCTGTGGGTGGACTTTTTTATGCAAGAAAAATACTCGCCCACGAATTCGGTCATGTACTTCTGCATCACAACAAGGGCTTCGAAACAAAACATTTCACATTTGACGGCTATAAAAAGCAGATTCGTGACACAGAAAATTTTCACAGCGCGGAGTGGCAAGCGGACACATTTGCGATACTTCTACTGATACCGCTTTCACAAATTGATGGCTCCACCCCAGAGACTGAAATTAGCAAAAAATATAATATGTCCCCTCGGCAGGCTGCATTCGTTTTGAATAGATTAAAAAGTATTCGAAGGCGAGGAAATATATTTGATGTCAGAGCTGTCAATAAATTGATAAAATCTATTTATAAAAAGTCACCATTACTTGCACCTGAAGGAGAGGCGCAATTGAGCTTTTTTGCATAACGACGTTCAAAACTGATTATTTTTATATGAACGCCATGACCGACGATGAAGCGCAGGCCAATGCGCTGGCCGACCCTGATAATCTACCGCTTTCCGCCGAACAGCTCGCCTCGGCCCCCAGAATGCCACGCATCAAAATCATCCGCCGGGCGCTGAAGCTGACGCAGGAGGAGTTTTCCGTCCGTTATCATATTCCGCTCGGCACCCTGCGCGATTGGGAACAGGGCCGCAGCGAGCCAGATCAACCGGCCCGCGCCTATCTGAAAGTCATCGCCGTCGATCCGGAAGGAACGGCCGCCGCGCTCCGTAAAGGCGCGGCCTGATCCACCTCACCCCATAAAATCCACCAGCAACTTCACATTCAGCGCCGCAATCACCACCGCGATCAGCCACGCAAAGGCCGATAGCCAGAGCGGCGAGCGCAACTCACCCATCTTGGCCTTGTCGGCGGTGAACATGACAAGCGGGAAGACGGCGAAGGAGAGTTGCAGGCTGAGCACCACCTGCGTCAGGATCAGCAATTCGCCCGTGCCGCTGTCGCCATAAAAGATGGTGACGCCGGCGGCGGGAACGATGGCGATGGCGCGGGTGATCAGGCGGCGCAGCCAGGGGGCGAGCCGCATCTTGAGGAAACCCTCCATCACGATCTGGCCGGCGAGCGTTGCCGTGACAGTGGAGTTGATGCCGCAGCACAGAAGCGCCACGCCGAACAGCGTCGGCGCAATGGCAAGGCCGAGCAGCGGCGCAAGCAGATTATGCGCTTCGCCGAGTTCGGCGACATTGGTCTGCCCCGCCTTGTTGAAGGTCGCCGCTGCGAGGATGAGAATCGAGGCGTTGATGAGCAGGGCGAACATCAGCGCAATGGTGGAATCGAGCGTCGCGAATTTCAGCGCCTCGCGTTTTTCGGCAATGGTGGGGCCGATTTCGCGGGTCTGTACGATGCCCGAATGCAGATAGAGATTATGCGGCATGACAGTCGCACCCAGAATGCCGAGTGCCAGATACAGCATGTCCGGATTGGTGACGATGTCAGTCGTCGGCGCAAACCCAAGGATCACCTGCCCCCAATCAGGGTCGGCCAGCGCCACCTGAATGGCGAAACACACGGCGATGACGCCAAGCAGCGTGATGACCAGTGCCTCTACCCAGCGGAAACCGAGCTTCTGCAGATAAAGAATCAGGAACACATCGAGCGCGGTGATGAGGACACCGAGTTCCAGCGGAATGCCGAAGATCAGGTTGAGGCCGATGGCCGTGCCGATCACCTCGGCAATGTCGGTAGCGATGATGGCGATTTCCGCGAGCAGCCACAGCACCAAGGCCACGGGTTTCGGATAGGCATCGCGGCAGGCCTGGGCGAGATCGCGGCCGGATGCGATCGCAAGACGAGCGCAGAGTGACTGCAGCACAATCGCCATGATGTTCGAGACCAGCGCGACGGTCAGCAGCGTGTAGCCGAATTTGGAGCCGCCGGCGAGCGATGTCGCCCAGTTCCCGGGATCCATATAACCGACCGCGACGAGATAGCCGGGGCCGAAAAAGGCCATGGCCCGGCGAAACGTGCTGGCATCCGGCTTGATGCGGATCGAACTGTGAACGTCGGACAGCGAGAGATCATCGCCATTCCGCCGCCATCCAAAGACTGGCTTGTCCATCTTCTGTGCTTTCATGGAAATCAAATTACTGCAATTGCAAATCATTCGCATAAACACGATGGGCTGGCAAGCACGCTTTTGGGCCCGGTGATCCCGCAAGACCTTGCCAAGCATTTTGCCGACGAGCATCGCAGCACAATGGGCGAGCTCAAATGTGATCCGTACGGCCGGGTTTTACGCCGCCCCCTCCGGCATGATCCGTCTGGCCATTGACAGAAGCAATGTCCTGCCGTGTACACAGACACTCGATACACTCCAGACATATTGCAGGAGCAGCCGCGTGAACCTGATTGCCCATGTCGAAATTCCCGTGCTTGATCTTGAAAGAGCGATGGGTTTCTACAGCGCCGTTTTTGACGTGAATTTTGCGGAGATCGTTACGATACACGACAACAGGATGGCTTATTTCCCCTTCAAGGAAGGTGAAGATGGAGCCAGCGGCGCGCTCGCCGAGGGGGAGACCTATGTTCCGACGAAAGACGGGGCGATCATCTATCTTGGCGTGAAGGACATCGATGCTGTCCTTGAGCGAGCCCTGCGGCAAGGTGGCGAGATTCTGTTTCCCAAGACACCGGTCGATGACAGTCTCTTCGTCGCGGAAATTTCCGACAGCGAGGGAAATCGCATCGCCGTACAGTCCACCTGATCAGACTGTTTCCGCTGCCAATTGCGGAACTACCGGGGCAGCATTCCGGTTTCCATGCGCCCGGCCTTTGACGTCAATCTTTGGCCACGCAGAGGCAACCCCTCACGGCCTTGTCATCACCCCTGCCCGGCCATTTCGGAACGGCTGCGAACCTGCCCGCGTTGAATGATCAGAAAGCAATTCAATAACCGGGGAAGTTCATGCGACACGGCCATAAATTCAGCCTGGTGAACCATCCGAGCCGATGGCCCAGATATATCATGGCGCACCGAAGGCCGCGCGACTGGCTGATGACGATCAGCGGCATCGTACTGCTGTTCATCGTCGCCGCGGCGGTGGCCATGGGTTACCTCGTCACCAGCCATCCCGGCAAGCCGGAGCCGAACCCCGGCATCGTGGAGGAACAGGCCGCGGAAAACGGCGGATAGGCGCAAACGTAGCCGTTAACTCAGGCCCGCGAGATGCCCGCTGAACTGCGCCTCATGCAACCGGCTGTAATGGCCCTTGGCGGCCAGAAGCTCGGCATGGGCGCCGGTCTCGGCAATACCGGTCTGATCCACCACCACGATGCGCGAAGCATCGCGGATCGTCGCCAGCCGGTGGGCGATGACGAGCGTCGTGCGGCCCTTGGCAAGTTCCGTCAGAGATTGCTGGATCGCCCGTTCGGTTTCCGTGTCGAGCGCCGAGGTCGCCTCATCCAGAATGAGGATCGGCGGGTTCTTGAGGAACATGCGGGCTATGGCAAGACGCTGCTTCTGCCCGCCGGACAATTTGACCCCGCGTTCGCCGATGACGGTGTCGAGCCCGAGCGGCATGGCCTCGATGACACCATCCAGCCGTGCGCGCCGTGCCGCATCCATGATCTCCTCGTCGGATGCGCCAAGCCGGCCATATTCGATATTCTCGCGGATCGTGCCGCCGAACAGGAAGACATCCTGCTGCACGATACCGATCTGGTTGCGCAGCGAAGCGAGCTTCATTTTCCTGATATCGATGCCATCGATGGTGATTGAACCGCTGGTGACATCGTAAAAGCGCGGCAGCAACGAGCAGAGCGTGGTCTTGCCCGCACCGGAAGGGCCGACAAAGGCCACGGTCTCGCCGGCGCTGATCTTCAGGTCGATATTGTCGAGAACCCGTTTGCCCTCGGCATAACCGAAACCGACATGGCGATATTCGATGGCGCCTGACAGAGCCGGCGCGTCGATGGCGTCAGGCGCATCGACGATATCAGGCGCGGTATCCAGAAGTTCGGTGAAGCGGCGGAAACCGGCAATGCCCTTCGGATAGGTCTCGATGACAGAATTGATCTTTTCCACCGGGCGGAAAAACACACCGACCAGCAGCAGGAAACCGACGAAGCCGCCTTCCGTCAGGCTGCCCGTCAGCACGAACCAGGCGCCGCAGATCATCACGATCATCTGCGTCAGACGCATGCTCATATAGCTGAGCGAGGTGCTGGCCGCCATGATCTTGTAGGCATCCAGCTTGGTGCGGCGGTATTTCTGGTTGTCCTTCTCGAACAGCGAGCGTTCATGGTCTTCATTGGCGAAGGCCTGCACCACCCGCATGCCGCCGACATTTTCCTCGATACGGGCGTTGAAATCCCCCACCCGGCCATAAAGCGCGCGAAAATTCTGCGTCATGCGGCCACCATAACGGCTGGTCACCCAGGCGGTGACCGGCACGACCGCGGCGGTGATGAGCGCCAGTTGCACATTGACCGACATCATCAGCAGGAAAGCGCCGATGAAGGTCATGATGGCGATGAAGAGGTCCTCGGGGCCGTGATGGGCCACCTCGCCGATCTCCTCCAGATCCTTGGTCAGCCGCCCGACCAGATGGCCGGTCTTCTGATTATCGAAATAACGGAAGGAAAGTTTCTGCAGATGATCGAAGGCCAGACGCCGCATGTCGGTCTCGATATTGATGCCGAGCATGTGTCCCCAGTAGGTGACGGTCGCCATCAGCCCGGTGTTCAGTACATAGATGACGAGCAACCCGACAGACGCCGCCAGAATGATACCCCATTCACCGCCCGGCAGAAGCACGTCGACAAAGGCCTTCACCGCCATCGGAAAACCGAGTTCGAGCACGCCCGACAGGACCGCGCAGGAAAAATCGAGAATGAACAGACCGCGATAGGGGCGGTAATAGGCGAAGAAACGGCGAAGCATGGCATGACCTGGAGATCGGGCGCGGCAATCTGACGCCGCGGAAAACGGGAGTTTAATTGTCATATTTCAATGCGCGCGCCAAGACCGATGTTCTATTTTTACCAAAATCCTTCAATAGCCTACACAATACACACACAACGGTAATGTGATCCGATTATATTGCACTTATATGTATCGGTGTGACAGAGTGAATGCACCCCTTTGGGGGAGAATGCGAGAAAGAGCCTGCCGTGAGTAATATTGATAGCCGTAAGCAGAATGGCGAGCCGAGATGGCTTGGTCCCGCCAGCCCGACGCGGATCGCCCTGATCCCGCCCATCTCGGCTGCGCGCTGGCTGCTCCTTCTGGTCGTCCTTGCCGGCATCTATTTCTTCAACGGCTTTCTGGTTCCGGTTCTGGCCGCCCTCGTCATCGGTTTCGCCAGTTGGCCGGTCTACACACGGCTTTTGCGGCAGGTGGGCGGCAACACCACGCTCGGCGCTACCATCGCCATCATCCTCATCATCGCCTTCCTCGTGGTGCCGATCTTCATCGCCGCCTCCTATACGGCAACCGAAATCCGCGAATGGTTCGGCTGGGCGGTGCATGTCAACAAGGCGGGCGCCCCCGTGCCGGACTGGATTGCAGCGCTGCCAGGCGTGGGCTCCTGGCTCGGCGAGCAATGGGTGAAATATATCGGCACGCCGGGCGCCATCGGCGAAGTGATCCAGCTCGTCAGCGGCGCCAATATCGGCAATATCTACCGGGCGATCCTCGCCGCCGGCAACGGCGCCTTCCACCTCGTGCTGACCCTGCTGTTCATGCTGATCGCGCTGTTCTTCGTTTATCGCAACGGCGCCGGCTTCACCCGCCAGATCGATCTCGTGGGTGAGCGTATCCTGCCGACGCGCTGGGAACGCATTTCCCGCGTCGTGCCCGCCACCATCAGCTCCACCGTGACCGGCATGACGCTGATCGCCATCGGCGAAGGCATCATCCTCGGCATCGCCTACTGGATCGCGGGCGTGCCCTCGCCCGTCACGCTCGGCGTGCTCACCGGCGTCATGGCCCTCATTCCGGGCGGCGCGCCGCTCTCTTTCACGCTGGTGTCGATCTATCTGGTTGCCAGCGGCTCTCCCGCCCACGGGCTGGCGCTGTTCGTCTGGGGTTCGGTCGAGCTTTTCATCGTCGACAAGACCATCCGCCCGAAGCTCGTTGGCGGACCGATCAAGCTGCCCTTCCTGCCGACGTTTTTCGGCCTCGTCGGCGGCGTCAAGACCATGGGTTTCCTCGGCCTTTTCATCGGACCGGTGCTGATGGCCCTGCTGGTCGCAATCTGGCGCGAATGGGTACGTGAAGTGGAAATTTCCGCTGCCGTCAGCACTGAGGCTCCACCGCCGCCGCCCACGCAAAACGATCCCGCCGCGGAGGCTGTTTCGCGTCCGGACGACAGCGACGAAACAACGGCGTATCGGAAAGCGGCGTTTTGATTGGTGAAACCGGTGTGAAGGGCGTTTCCTGGAACACCGGATACACGCCAATCTCAATCCACTCTACCGTCAGCCGGACCTGATCCGGCATCCAGCTCACGGCGCGTCTGCGCCGTATTAAGAGTCTTCCGCGATCAAAGACTTGATCGCACTGGCAACTGTATTGATCCGTGTTGTTTCAAGTTGTTCTGAAGGTGGTTTTGTCTCTGAGAATGGCGTTTGCGATAACGAGCAGTTTGCGGGCGATGGCGATGATCATGACCTTGAACGGTTTGCCTTTGGCCTGCATGGTTTGAATGAGGCATGCGAATGGCGATCTCATTCTATAAGCGACAAGGGCTGCCATGTAGAGGGCATCGCGCACACGCTTTCGACCGCCTTGGATATGGCGCTGGCCCCG
>NZ_JAPYZZ010000011.1 GCF_027460065.1 Martinezella rhizogenes | reverse complement strand
TCTTATACATTAAAGGCCGGACCATCGTTATGATGTTCCGGCCTTGTTTGTCTTGAAGGTGGTTGCAACACCGTCGAGACGATGAGCAGAGCGGTTGGTCCTTGCGGGCCTGAACTTTTCGTTCGAAAAAAAGCAAAACCCTCTGCGCATTACGAGGCTTCGTCGAACCGTTGAGAGAGCCGAGCGCTCGCGTATAAGGGAGACAAGACCTCATGACCTATACTAGCCATTTTGTCGGCATCGACATATCGAAATCTTCATTCGATGTTTGCGTTCTTCCCGAGGAGCGCTTCGCAAGCTTTACCAATGATGCGGAAGGGATTGCCCGATTTTTGACGTTTCTCGATCAATTAGAGGAGATCGAGCGCGTGGTGCTGGAGCCGACTGGCGGCTATGAGCGCGGTGTCGTGAATTCTCTTCTGGCGGTTGATTTGCCGGTGGCCAAGGTCAATGCCAAACAGACCAGGCAGTTTGCACGTGCCTGCGGCCGCCTGTCGAAAACCGACAGGATCGATGCCTTTGTGCTTGCCGACTATGCCAGACGTATGGACACCAGGGTCCTTGCCGCATCCTCGCCAGTGCAGGTGATGCTGATTGATCTCGTATCGCGCTACAGGCAGCTGTCGCACATGATCGTTCAGGAGAAGAACCGGCGTGAGAAGCTCGGCAAGCACGACAATGCCAGGACAAAGGCGTGGGTCGAGGAGACACTGGCCTTTCTGACGCACCAGCGTGAGGCCGTCGTGGAAGCCATGAAGGTATGCCTCAAGTCGGATCGGCAGCTTGCCGCCATGGCTGACGTGCTCATGTCACTCAAGGGTATCGGGCTGAGAACCGCCTGCTTTCTGATTGCAGGTCTTCCCGAACTCGGCCAGATGAACAAAGCCCAGATCGCCAAGCTTGTCGGCGTTGCGCCGATCAATCGCGACAGCGGCCAGATGCGTGGCAAGCGAATGATATCAGGCGGACGAAAGCCGATCAGAGACGCTCTCTACGTCGCAGCCTTACCAGCCATTCGTTTTGATCCGAACATGAGAGCCGTCTTCCAGCGGTTGAAGGCAAAGGGCAAACCCGGAAAGGTCGCCCTCGTCGCCGTCATGCGCAAGATGATCATCATTCTCAATGCAAGAATGCGTGATCACAATGCAACGGTGCTTGACGCGTAACACCGTTGCTTTTGCAGATGCGTGGCAAGCGAATGATATCAGGCGGACGAAAGCCGATCAGAGACGCTCTCTACGTCGCAGCCTTACCAGCCATTCGTTTTGATCCGAACATGAGAGCCGTCTTCCAGCGGTTGAAGGCAAAGGGCAAACCCGGAAAGGTCGCCCTCGTCGCCGTCATGCGCAAGATGATCATCATTCTCAATGCAAGAATGCGTGATCACAATGCAACGGTGCTTGACGCGTAACACCGTTGCTTTTGTTTTCAGGCCGTTTCGACCGGAAGGATCACACGGGCTTCGAAGCCGTCCTGCCGGCCGGCAACCGGAGAGGAAAGCACCAGCTCACCACCTGCCTGTTCCACCAGGCTTTTGACGATGGCAAGGCCAAGCCCGGTGCCGTCAGCCGTGGTCTGGCCTCGGGTGAAACGTGTGGTCAGCTTGGGCAACAAGGCCGGGTCGACGACAGGCCCGGCATTGACGATGCGGATCGTGCCGTCCGTTTCCGCGATGACCTGCACCGGGCTTTCCGCCGGACTGTGGATCAGCGCGTTTTCAAGAAGGTTGCGGATGATGATGCCGAAGGCATCCGTACCGATCCGGCAAGGCAGGCTGCCTTCGCAGCGATTGGTGAAGCGGATGCGGGATGTGCCGAGCGCCGTTCTGCTCATGTCGTCAATGACGAGTTCGAGCACGGGGATCAGATCGCTTGTTTTATCCGTGACCCCGATCCTCGCTTCCGCCCGCGACATCTGAAGCAGCTTTTCGGCGAGATGAGCGAGATGCTGCAGGGATTTTTCGATATTTTCGACGCGGGGCGCGAGCTCCGGCGGAATATCGGCGCGCAGCCTCTGCGCCTGCGCCAGCGCACCGGCAATCGGCGTGCGCAATTCATGGGCGCTGTTGGCGGTGAATTCACGTTCGGCCTCGATCGTCGATCGCAGCCGCCCGAGCAGCAGGTTGACTGAACGGGCAATGGGGTGCAGTTCGGCCGGGAACGGCTGTGTCGCGAGCGGGGCGAGATTGCCGCCATCCTTCTTGCCGATTTCGTCACGTAACGTTTGTACGGGCTGTAGGGCTCGCCGCACGACGACGATGACGGCGAAAATGCTGGCGGGAATGAGAATGAGCACAGGCAGCATCAAGGCACTGCCCGCCTCTATGATCGCCTCGCGGCGATTGGCGAAGGCATCGGCCACCTGCAGGAAATAATTGCCGTCAGGCGAAGCGACCGTGAAGATGCGCTGCGACGATGTCTCGGAAAAACCGGGATCAAGCCCGACTTCGAAAGGCTCCGTCGAACTGTCATGTGAGTGCAGCACGACCTGGCCCTCGCGGTCGCGAACCTGATAGGTCAGATATTCCGCCCCTTCCGCCGACTGGTTGAGTTTTTGTGCGGCCGGTGCGGTATTGTTTTCACGTAGGTCGTCCAGAAGAAGCGGCAGCAGCCTTTCCGAAGTTTCTTCAAGGCCGGCATCGAAAATCTCGGCAAATTCGTCCTGCATTGCCATGACGCCCAGCGCGCAGGCGAGCAGCCAGGATATGGCGACAACACTCGTCAGCGCCGTCACGAGTTTGCGGGTCATGCTGGTCGGTCTGGCCATTTCTGCCTGCCTGCGGTTCGTCTACTTGATGGTGTAGCCGACGCCGCGTACGGTCTCGACGCGGTCATGGCCGATTTTCTTGCGCAGCCGGCTGATATAGACCTCGACCGTGTTGCTCTCTATTTCCGCGCCGAATTCATAGAGCGTGTCGTGCAATTGCGCCTTCGAGACGACCGCGCCGGGATGTTCGACGAGCTTTTCCAGCACCGCCCATTCCCGGGCACTCAGTGTCTGCGCCGCGCCGTCCACGGTGATGTTGCGCGCCACCTGGTTGATCTCGATGCCGGGCAGGCGGATAACGGGTGCCGAGCGGCCCTCGTAACGGCGCGAGACTGCCAGCATGCGCGCCGAAAGCTCGTTGAGATCGAATGGTTTGACCAGATAGTCGTCGGCCCCGGCATTCAGCCCGGCAATCCGGTCGGAGACCTGGTCATGCGCCGTCAGGATGATGACAGGCGTCGCGTCCTCGCGCTTGCGCAGGGTTTGCAGCAGGGTGATGCCCTCACCGTCAGGCAGTCGCATGTCAAGCAGGATCAGGCCATAACCCATGGTCAGCGTCGCCGCCATGGCGTCGCCCAGCGTCTTGAACCAGTCAACAGCGTGGCCAGCCGCCGCGACATGGTCTCGCAGCGCCTCTCCCAGCACATAATCGTCTTCAACAAGCAGAACCCGCAAGACAGCTCCCTCTAACGCGTCGTCTTGCGTATCTCTTTGTCCGGATAAGCGTCAAGCACTGTCTGTTCAGCTCGTCTGCCGCCTGGTGCAGCTACTGAAGACGTCAAGCGAGGGATCGTAGACCGAAGTCGAGACCCCCATCATGCCAAGGATGCTATGGAAATAATTGTCGTGCGAGCGCCCGCCTTCTGCTGCACTTTTTGCCAGGCAGGCTTTGTCCAGCCCCATTGATCTGGCAAAATCGTCATCCAGCCAGACGAGGAACGGCACATGGGTCTGCTGGTCCGGGGCGAGCAGATAGGGTGCGCCATGCAGGTAGACGCCGTTCTCACCGAGCGATTCACCGTGGTCGGAGGCATAGATCATGCCCGTCGCCAGCTTGTTGGAGCGTGCCTTGAGCTTGTCGATCACGGTCGAGAGGAAATGGTCGGTGTAAAGAAGCGTATTGTCGTAGGAATTGACGATTTCCGCGTCGCTGCAATTGCCGAGTTCGGCCGTGCGGCAATCCGGGGTGAATTTGCGAAATTCATCGGTGTAGCGCAGATAATAGGTCGGCCCGTGGCTGCCCATCTGGTGCAGCACGATCACGCTGTCCTTCTTGACGTTGTCGAGCCAGGCATCGAGCTTGTCGAAGAAGATATCGTCGCGGCATTCGCCACCGGTGCAGAAGCGGCTGTCATTGGTGGAGGGCAGGTCGAAATAGGGGATGCGGTCGGCGACATTCTTGCTGCCGGTATTATTGTCCAGCCATGTGGCGCCGACGCCGGCATGGACGAGGACATCCATGACGTTTTCATTGGCGAGCGCCTTGCTGTGGCTATATTGCGAGCGCGTGAATTTCGAAAACATGCAGGGAATGGAGATCGCCGTCGCCGTGCCGCAGCTGGTGGTGTTGGGGAAATAGATCACGTCGCGTTTGGCGAGTTCCGGATTGGTTTCGCGCCCATAGCCGTTCAGGGAGAAGTTGGCGGCGCGTGCGGTCTCGCCGGCCACAATGACGGTGATTCGTGGCTTCTGCACCCCCGCCAGCGCCGGCAGAAGTTTCGCATCCTTGCCGATCGGGCTCACCTGTATTTCGGCTTCCTGCCCGGCCTGGGTAAAATAATGGATGGTGGAGATCATCGGCGACAACGGGTTGACGCTTTTGACGATATCCTTGTGCTGGCGGATGGCCGTGGTGAAGGTCTTGGAATTCGCAAAGCTGATGATGCCCGCAATGGTAAGGCAGATCAGAATGCTGATGGTGTTCCACAGCAGCTTGTCGAGGATCGGCCGATGCCGGATGCGCACCGCGACGATGAAGATGGACGGCACCAGCCCGTAAACCGCCATATGCCAGAGAAAGTCTGGGGTGATCAGATTGCCGGCTTCCGCCTGCGTCGTTTCCATGGCGTTGCGGATCATGTCGCTGTCTATGACGATGCCGTAGCGATCCATGAACCAGGAGGAGGCCGCCGCCGCAAAGACCAGCAGGATCAAGAACGGCTTGATGAGATATTTGGCGGAAAAAATGATGATGAGGGCGCCGAAAAACGCGGCCATGGCGATGTAAAGCGCGAAGATCGCAACCGGATAGGCCGAAAGATAGGTATGGACCTTCGACCAGAAGGTGCGGTTCGTGAAAAGCAGCAGATAGGCCGCCGTCAGCAGGCTGAGTGCCACGCTGCCGATTTCCGGACGAAATGTTGTTGTTCCCGTCGCTTTCGAGGTCAAAAGAGCCACTATCAGATCCACCAGATTTCCGATGGGCCGATGTCGGCGAAGAAAGTGCGCAAACGCCGCTGTCCCAGTCGCCGCACGGCCCGATTGGTGGCGGATGCCGGATTTTGCTGACATCAACCTGAATGCTTGTCATGAATATGTCATATAGCATGAGATTGCCCGAAAAAGTTGTGTTTCGGATGGCCGGTGACAATGATGGCGGCTCAGGTAAGCCCCAGCATGCCCGTCGCGGTGGTACGGCTTGACAATATGCGCATGGCCCTCACCGGCAGCAGGCTGCCCGCCGGCAGGTTCTGGAAGGTCACCGTCGCGCCTGAAAGCAGGGTGAGGCAGAGATGGCCGGCATTGCCCACATAGATGGCGCGCGTGGGGGACGGTAGCGGGTTCACATCGTCAGGAACGACATCGAAAGCGTGGGATGCCGGGGATTCGAGGCCAGCGGCATGGTATTCGTAAGTCTCAGCCATTTTTGTCTCCCGTAAATCGAAATCTGCCGTGATTATGCGGCGCGCCGGGGCGATGGGGATAAGCGGCGACGAGAAATAGTCCGGCGGCATTGCAGTCTCGTTTCCGGCCCTGGCGACAAGTGCGGCATTTTCCCTGCAATCTTATGCGGTTGCGCCGTATCGTCCTGTCGCCCTCGATACGCTGCAAAAAAAGACGGGCGGATTTTTCGTCCACGGGATCGGCAGCAGGCCCTTATATTCCTGGCAAGGCCGGCTTTAGCTGCGGGCGTGGAGAATGAAGGCCCTGACGGCGGGAGAGGCTTCCGTTTTCCGGTGGGCTATGGCGAGGTCGGACGTGGTAGCGCTTGCCGCAAGCGGCACGTAGCGCACACCGGGCAGCCTCAGGCAATCGAGTGAGCGTGGCACCAAAGCGACGCCGAGGCCGATAGCCACCATGCTGGTAATGGTGGTGTAGTCCCGGCCTTCCGGGCTGATCATCGGCTGGAAACCGGCCTCGTTGCAGGCCTCTATCGTATTGTAGTGAAAGCCGACATCCGGCGGCTGTCTCGGTGTGATGAAGGTTTCCGCGGCGAGGTTCTTGAGATCGAGTTGCAGCGCATAGGCCAAGGGATGATTCTCCGGCAGGGCGGCCATCAGGGGTTCGCGCAGAACCACATGGGTGGTAACCCCTTCCGGGATCGGCGAGGGCGGCCGGATGAAGGCGAAATCCAGATTGCCATCGGCGATCTTGGCCAGTTGCAGCCGCATTTCCATCTCGATGAGTTGCAGCTCCACATCCGGATGCGAGGCGCGGAAACTGGCGATCGACTGGATCAGCAGGCCGGAATAGGCAGCGGAGGCGACATAACCGATGGAGATGCGGCCCGTCTCGCCACGGCCGACACGTCTGAGTGCGGCAAGTGCGGCCTCGGCATTGGCAAGGATCTTCCGGGCATCCTCATAGAGCAGCTGGCCCGGCGTCGTCAGCTTCACCGACCGGCGCGTCCGGTCGAGCAGAGGCATGCCGACAATATCCTCGAGTGCCATGATCTGCTGGCTCAAACCCGGCTGGGCAATGCCGAGGCGGGCGGCGGCACGCTCGAAATTGCGTTCATCCACCAGCGTGGTGAAATAGCGCAGGTGCCGCAGCTCGAATGTATCGGCGCGACCCGCCGGCTTCCTGCCCATCGTTACCGCCTCCCGCGCTAGATTTGAATAATTCCAAGCTATTATCGATGCGATTTTTCATAATCAATAGTTATGAAAAAAACCGGTGTCACTTATTGGATCACGATTTGCACCTTGCGTAATAAGATGACTTAAATTCTCCAGAAAAAACCGCTTTACGGCGGCGCGGGTGATGAAGGGTATTGGCGTGCAGGGAAAATCCAAACACATTTCCATTCTGGCTGGTGGTTGTGCCGCCATTGCCTATATGGCGTTCCTGGCTCCCGCTGCTGCCGTTGCTCAGCAAGCCGGAACAACGGTGCTGCAAACCATCACCGTGGAAGGCAGCAAAAACCAGGATCCCAAGGCACCGGTGAAAGGTTATGTGGCGAAAACCAGCGCCAGCGCCACCAAGACGGGCCGCTCGCTGGTCGAGACTCCGCAATCGGTCTCCGTCATTACCAAAGACCAGATGGATGCGCAGAATGTCCGCACTCTCAGCGAGGCGCTGAATTATGTGCCCGGCGTCGTCGCGCAGCCGTTCGGTGCCGATCCGCGTTTCGATGCGCCGCGTATTCGCGGCTTTCAGGGGAACCAGCTGCAGTTTCTCAACGGCCTGCGGCTGATGCGCACGGCCGGTGCGCCTTCTTATGAGGTCTATGGTCTGGAGCGAGTGGAAGTCATTCGCGGGCCGGCTTCGGTGCTGTATGGTCAGGGCAATCCCGGCGGTCTCATCAATCTCGTCAGCAAGCGGCCGACCTTCGAGCGTTTCGGCGAAGTGGGCGCACAGATCGGCAGCTTCGATTATTACCAGTCGATGTTCGATATCGGCGGACCGGTCGCGGGCACCGACAGTTTCGCCTATCGCCTGACCGGCCTTGCCCGCAACGCCCACACCCAGACGGACAATCTGCAGAACGACCGCTATTTCATCGCTCCGGCGCTGACATGGCAGCCGGATGAGGACACGAAGCTCACGGTTCTTGCCTCCTATCAGCACGATAATCCCAGTTCGCCCTCCGGCCTGCCGGCGGCGCTGACTTATTCGCGACCGGGCTACATGCTGGATCGCAGCTTTTATGTCGGCGATCCCTCCTTTGATACGTCAAACCGCAAATTCACCAATATCGGCTATGAATTCGAGCACCGTTTCGACGAGACCTTCACCTTCCGGCAGAATGCGCGTTATTCCAACTTCGACTGGTCCTACCGGGCGCTCGGCATGTCTTCGACCAGCGGCGGCATGATCGGCAATTTCATCCGCCGGAACGCCACGTTTCAGGACGAGTTGCTGAACACCTTCAACATCGACAACAGCCTGCAGGCGGATTTTTCCACAGGGCCAATCGACCACACCCTGCTCGTCGGGCTGGACTACCGTTATTTCGACAATAACGTCAAAACCGAATTCTGGGCCGCGACGCCGCTCAACCCCGTCAACCCTATCTATGGCGGGCCTATCAGCCTGACCTCGCGCACGCTTTATGCCGATGTGAAGACGGATATTTCCCAGATCGGCCTTTATGCGCAGGACGAGATGGCGATCGAGAACTGGCGCATCACCGCCGGCCTGCGGCAAGACTGGGCAAGTACGGGCGGCACCACATTCAACGGCACGACCTACCGCGCGCTTGACAAGGACGACCACAAGCTGACGGGCCGCGTCGGGGTCAGTTACCTTTTCGATGGCGGCTTCGCGCCCTATGTCAGCTACGCCACCTCCTTCGAGCCGGTGCCGCAGCCGGCTGTCGGCGATGCGCCGAAGCCCACCACCGGGGAGCAGTGGGAGGCGGGCATCAAATACCAGCCAGACGGCTTCGACGGTTTCTTCTCCGCCGCGATCTACGATCTGAAGCAGAAGAACGTCACCACGACGGTGGGCGGGGTGACGCAGCAGATGGATGAGGCACATGTGAAGGGCCTCGAGCTGGAAGGCGTCGCAAGCCTTGCCGACGGGCTCGACCTGCGCGCGGCCTATACCTATATGGACAGCGAGGTTTCCGGCCGTGTGAATAACGGCAAGGAGCTTGATAGCACGCCCCGGCACGCCGCAAGCCTCTGGCTGGATTACACCTTTGCCGAAGACACCGCGCTTGAGGGTTTCGGCATCGGAGGCGGTGTCCGTTATGTCGGCAAGCGTTACGGCGACGCCGCCAATGCCTTCGAAATGAAGGGCCTCGCTTTGCTCGATCTCGGTGTGCATTACGAGAAAAACGGCTACCGCGCCTCGCTTCTGGTACAAAACTTGACTGATAAAGAATATATTTCTAGTTGCTCCACTTTCGGATGCTATTACGGTGACGGAAGAACGGTTATGGGCAAGCTGACCTATCGTTGGTGACGCCATATCAAAGTGAAGCAGCAGGGGCATGACGCGCAAGGATCGATGGATGTCCCCCCTCTGGGGGCGGCGGGAGTTTTTGGCGCTGCTCGCTGCTTCGGCCTTTGCCGGCAATGTGCGGGCAAAGGCAACCCCGCGCATAGCCGCCATCGACTGGGCGATGCTCGAAACCTCTGTGGCACTCGGTATCATGCCGGTGGCGGCGACCGAGCTCATCCAGTTCCGGGCCGGTGCGGTCGAGCCGGAAATCCCCGAAAGCGTCGCCGATCTCGGTCTGCGCGGCGCGCCGAATTTCGAGCTTCTGCAACTCACCCGGCCCGATCTCATCCTGATTTCGCCGTTCTACACGCGCTACACCGGCAGGCTGGAAGCGATCGCCCCGGTGTTTTCGCTGCCCTTTTACGTGAAGGGTGAGCCGCCTTTCGGAAAGGCGCTGGCGGCGGTCACTGCGCTTGGTGAAAAGCTCGGGCGCACCGACGAGGCGCGCAAGGTTCTCATCGAAACCGACGCTGCCATGCAAGCCATGCGGACCCGCCTTGCCGGTTTTTCCGCACGCCCGACCTATGTCATCAATATCGGCGATGCCCGGCATTTTCGTGCTTTTGGTGCGGACAGTATGTTCGGCGATGTCCTTGGTAGGCTGGGCCTTGCCAATGCCTGGGTGGACCGGTCGCAATTCACCTTTGCGGCGCCGGTGCCGCTCGAAAATCTCGCCGCCTCGCCCGAGGCACGTATCGTCATCGTTTCCGATATTCCGGTGGAAGCCCGCGAAAGCCTGCGCAACAGCGCCATCTGGCGCGCGCTCCCGGCGGTGCGGCAAGGCCGGGTGGTGACGCTGGGCAATGTCGGCCCCTATGGCGGCATTACCGCCGGCATGCGGTTTGTGCGGCTTCTGACCGAGGCGCTGACGGCGCAGGGAGAAGCCCTGTGACGGCACGGCCTCTCCAGTTTTTCTTCGGGCTTCTGTTCCTTTTCGCCTGCGGCCTTTCCCTGCATGCCGGCCTGCAGCGGCTGCCTTTCGGCACATGGCCAGGCCTGCCATTCGATATCGCATCCATGTCCATGGATCAGATCATCTTCGCCTTCAGCCTGCTGCCGCGCGTAGTGGTCGCCATCCTTGCGGGTGCGATGCTCGGCCTGTCAGGTGCGCTTTTCCAGCAATTGCTGCGCAATCCGATTGCCGACCCTTCGACGCTCGGCATCTCGGCCGGTGCGCAGCTCGCCATCGTCATCGCCACCCTATTTTTTCCTTCGCTGCTGGATGGCAACCGCGCATGGGTGGCGCTCACCGGCGCGGCGGCTGCGGCCGGCATCGTCTTCCTTCTCGGCTGGCGACGCTCTTTCGAGCCGGTGACCATGGTGGTGTCAGGGCTGTTGGTTGGCATCACAGCGGCTTCCATTTCGGCGGCGCTGACGCTGGCGCAGGGCGAATATCTGATGTCCCTCGTGGTCTGGAACGGCGGCTCGCTCAGCCAACAGGACTGGTCGAATGCCGTTATGCTCGCTTTCCAGCTTCTCGCAGGGCTCGCCCTGACCGGCTTGCTGATAAGGCCATTGACGGTTCTCGGTCTTGGCGATTCCGGTGCGCGATCGCTTGGCGTATCGTTGTTCTCGATCAGGTTGGCGGTCGCATCCGTTGCGGTCGCGCTGGCTGCCTTCGTTGCCTCAGCGGTCGGCCTCGTCAGCTTCATCGGCCTTGCCGCACCGGCGCTCACCCGGGCGCTCGGCGTGCGGCGCTCGTCTTCCGTGCTGTTCGTCTCGCCCCTGCTGGGCGGTCTGCTCCTCTGGTTTTGCGACGGCCTCGTGCAGCTTTTCGCGAGTACGACGGCGGAAGTCTTCCCGACGGGTGCGGTGACGGCGCTGATCGGCGGACCGCTGCTTTTATGGCTGCTGCCGAAAATCCGGCCGACCGACGTTCATCGTGGCGAAGGCGTCGATCTCGTCACAAGACGCCGGCTTGCGGCCCTGTTGCCGGTGCTCGTCATCATGGCGGTGCTGGTGTTTTCTGCGCTCGCCATCGGCAAGGGGCCTGAGGGCTGGACAATGCTCAAGGCCAGTGACCTGCAAACTCTTCTGCCCTTCCGCTGGCCGCGGCTGGTGGCCGCGATAGCCGCGGGCGGTCTTCTCGCCATGGCGGGCGCGCTTTTGCAGCGGCTCACCGGCAATCCCATGGCAAGCCCGGAGGTGATCGGCGTTAGCGGTGGTGCCGGCCTCGGTTTTGCCGCCGCCATCACGGTTTTTCCGGCGGCAGGCCTGTTCGAACTGTTCTGCGGTGCCGGCATCGGCTCGGCGGCCGTCATGATCCTCGTGCTGTTCTTCGCCGTGCGCCGGCATCTGGCTCCGGAAAAAATCCTGCTGGCGGGCATTGCCGTCAGTTCACTCTGCTCGGCGGTGCTTTCGGCGCTGCTTGCCATCGGCGATCAGCGGGCATGGCAGATTCTCGCCTGGCTCAGCGGCTCCGGTTCGACGGCGACCCCGGCTTCGGCGATCTTTCTCGCCATCCTTTCCGTCGTGCTTCTGGTCGTGGCCCTCTCGGTGACCCGCTGGCTGACGATCCTGCCGCTCGGGCGGGACGTGCCGCTTTCCCTCGGTCTGCCGCTCAGTGCCGCGCGCATCGCCGTCATTGCGGTGGCGGGTATTGCCACAGGGGCCGCTTCGCTGCTTGTTGGCCCCTTGAGTTTCGTCGGGTTGATGGCACCGCATATTGCGCTGCGCGCCGGTTTCACCACGCCGCGCGACCACCTGCTCGCCTCTTTCCTGTTCGGCGCGGCGCTGATGGCGCTTTCCGATCTTGGAGCGCGGACGGTCACGTTTCCCTATGAACTGCCGCTCGGGCTTTTTGCGGCTCTGGCCGGCGCGCCTTACCTGATCTGGCTGTCAGGCAGGCGATGATGTTTTTTCCAGTCGATTTACGGAGATGAGAACCATGGGCCAGGCAGCGAATGCGGTCGCTCACGACGATATGCCGCTTTTTTCTCTTGATGGCGTCACCATGGAAGTGCCGGGCAGGACTTTGTTGCAGCCGCTGACGGCACGTTTTGCGACCGGCAAGACTATCGGCCTTATCGGCCATAACGGTTCGGGAAAATCGACGCTGCTCAAGATTTTGGCGCGCATGCAGGAGCCGACCGCGGGACGGGTTTCGTTCGAGGGCAAGCCGTTAAATGCCTGGGGCAACCGCGAATTCGCGCGCAAGCTCGCCTATCTGCCGCAATATACGCCGGCCGCCTCTGGCATGCTGGCGAGCGAACTGGTGGCGCTTGGCCGTTATCCCTGGCATGGCGCGCTCGGGCAATTCAGCAAGGCGGATCAGGAGAGGGTGGACGAGGCGATCGAACTCACCGATACCGTCGCTTTCCGCGACCGGCTGGTGGACACGCTGTCCGGCGGCGAGCGCCAGCGCGTGTGGCTTGCCATGCTGGTGGCCCAGAATGCCGAAAGCCTGCTCCTCGATGAACCCATCTCCGCGCTCGACATGGCGCACCAGCTCGAGGTGCTGTCACTGGTGCAGAGACTGTCGCGTGAAAAGGGCCTCGGCGTCATCGTGGTGCTGCACGATGTCAACATGGCGGCACGTTTCTGCGACGAGATCGTCGCGCTGCATTCCGGCCAGCTGATTGCGCGGGGAACGCCGCAGGAGATCATGACACCGGAGACGCTGGAGCGCATCTATGGCGTGCGCATGGATGTCATGACCCATGCCGCCACCGGCCTTCCCGTTGCCTTGCCGCTTTGAGATGTTGCAGCAAAACAACGGCCAGAAACGCTTGTTGTTGATGGTGATTCCGGGCGCATTTCCCGCCCTAACAATGTCTTAATGCCAGCCTACCGCCATTAGACATTGTTAACTGTTCCGCTTTCATCGCTTCCAATTAAGTTGTTTTGGATCGATTTTTCGGAACAAACGTTAACAGTGCGGAATTCAATATCCGGAGAGGGCAAGAAGGGCTGCTGCGGGTAGGATAAAACAGGAGAAAACAAGATGAAAAAGGCTGTTGCCGTAACTTTTGCCGCATTGACGATGGGCCTTAGCGGAACCGTTTCCGCACTCGCTGCCGACCTTGCAAGATATGAGCCGGCTCCGCAGGAGCAGGACGATCGCAACGGCGTCAAGATCGGTTACCTCACCTGCGATATCGGCGGTGGCGTCGGTTACGTGATCGGCTCGGCCAAGGAACTGGATTGCACCTTCCAGTCCACCATGGGCGCGCGTCGCACGGACCATTACACCGGCGCCATCCGCAAGATGGGCGTTGACCTCGGTTTCACCACGCAGGGCCGTCTGGTCTGGGCCGTTTTCGCCCCGACCGCCGGTTACCACCGCGGTTCGCTGGGCGGCCTCTATCAGGGCGCAACGGCTGAAGTCACCGTTGGTCTCGGCGTCGGCACTAACGTTCTCGTTGGCGGCACGTCCGGCTCCATCCAGCTGCAGACGGTCAGCGTGACCGGTCAGGTTGGCCTCAATCTCGCAGCGACCGGTACGTCCGTGACGCTGACCGCCATGAACTGATCGGCGAAGTGCCCGGTGTTTTGACCGGGCATTCTGTCGCATGTCAAAACACGCCCTCTTCGTTGTCAGACGGAGAGGGCGTTGTATTATCCGGGCCATGATTTTCGTGTCCAAACAAGCCGCAACCACAGCCGCGGTTTTCCTCCAGCTTGCTGCAAGCGCCTTTGCCGAGGGCGATGCGGCGCATGGCGAGAAGGTTTTTAGCCGCTGTTCCACCTGCCATAGCGTGGATGCGCCGCGCACCCGCATGGGGCCGCATCTGATGGGTGTGGTCGGCAGGCCGATGGCTTCCGTGGCCGATTACGGCCATTATTCGCAGGCGCTGAAGGATGCCGGCGCAGCTGGCCGGGTCTGGACGGAGGAGGAACTGCAGAAATTTATCGCCAGCCCGAAGAAGGCGATACCCGGAAATGCAATGCGTTTTTTCGGGCTGTGGAGCGAAACCGATATTGCCGATCTGATCGAATATCTGAAGACTCATCCCCTGCCGCAATAAATGTCAGAGGGGCGCGTCGGAGAGGATGTCTTCCGCCTCTTCCGCCGTCATCGCCATCACCTTCGTGCCGATTTCGAAGCTGAAGCCGTTGCGGGCAAAAGCGGAAAACTCCTTGGCCTTGCGTTTTTCGTCCGGCTCGACACGGCGATAAGGCCCGAAGGCGCGTTTGCGTGCGAAGATGACGGCGGCGATGAGATCGTTGGTCTCCTGCAACGCGGCCGTTGCGGTTTCCCGGGCGACGCCCTTGATCTGGAGTTTTTGCGCCAGACCACGTTTTGACTTGCCGCTGCGCTGGCCGCTTCGCACGGTAATCTCGGCATAGGCCGTATCGTCGAGCGCCTTGATGCCATAAGCGAAAGTCACGGCAAATTCGCCGAGCGCCTTCACCTGCGCCGGGCCGATATCCTCGAATTTTTCCCGGGCCTTGCGCATGATGGCGTCGCGCAGCTGCTTTTCCGTCATCATGCGCTGTTGCAGCCGGTAAAGAGCGGAATTGCGCGCCCAGGACAGCATACGGCTTGTGGGCTCAACGGCCGGCACTTCGCCGTCGAACTCCATATCGTCAGTCAGGAAGGGGCTGGAATCGTCACTCATGGCGCATTTATAGCGCGCTTGAGCCGTCTTGCCAGTTCCCTGCCGGTCTGAATTCTCCTGATATCAGCGTTTCAGGGCGTCTGTGCGCCGGTGGCGGCGACATAAACCGAATAGAGCGATTTCGTTGCGGTGATGAACAGGCGGTTCTTCTTCGGGCCGCCGAAGGTGAGGTTCGCCACCGTCTGCGGCACCTTGATCTTGCCGATCAGCGTACCGTCAGGCGCAAAGCAGTGAACGCCATCGCCGGCGCTGGTCCAGAGGTTGCCGGCGGTATCCAGGCGGAAGCCGTCCGGCAGGCCATTGTCGAGGTTGCAGAATTCCCGGCCGTTGGCGAGCTTCACGCCATCCACCACGTCGAAAACGCGGATGTGGCGCGGGCGGGATATATCGTGGCTATAGGAGCTGTCGGCGACATAAAGCTTCGTCTCGTCGGGCGAGAAGGCAAGGCCGTTCGGCTGCACGAAGTCGTCGATGGCGATGTCGATCTTTCCGGTTGCGGGGTCGAGCCTGTAGACATTGCGGGTCTTCTGCTCCGGTTCGGCCTTGTAGCCCTCGTAGTCGGAAAGAATGCCGTAGGTCGGGTCGGTGAACCAGACGCTGCCGTCGGATTTGACGACGACATCATTGGGTGAGTTCAATCTTTTGCCGCCGTAGCTGTCGGCAAGAACGGTGATCGAGCCGTCGACCTCGGTGCGGGTCACACGGCGGCCGCCATGTTCGCAGGAGACAAGTCGCCCCTGCCGGTCGCGGGTATTGCCGTTGGTGAAGTTGGAGGGCTGACGGAATACGGAAATGCCGCCATCAGGCACCCAGCGCAACATGCGTTCATTGGGAATATCGCTGAACAGCAGGCAGTTGAGATCGGCAAACCACACCGGGCCTTCGGCCCAGCGGCAGCCGGAATAAAGCTCTTCCAGCTCCGCATTGCCAACGATCAGATGGCGGAAGCGGTCGTCGTGGATTTCGTAAGGGGAGGTCTTGTCTGTGGTCATGAGCGTGGTCCGCTTGTGGGCTTGTCGTTTGGGTTCAGCGCGTGGCCTTGCGGCCGCTTGCCAGAAGAATGACGGAAATGATGATGAGGCCGGTGAGGATGAGGCGGATGCCGGCGCCGAAACCATAGGTGTTCAGCATCGATACCACCAGGAACATGAAAAGCGAGGCGCCCCATATGCCGGGAACATTGGAATCCCCGCCTGCTACCGCCGTACCGCCAATGACAACGACGGCGATGGACATCAGCAGATATTCCGATCCCATGTTGAGTGCCGCACCGCCGGAGAAGCTGGCGAGAAGATAACCGGCAATCGCCGCCAGCACTGCGCAGAGCACATAGGTGATGAAGCGTGTTCCATCCACGGGAATGCCGGTCATGCGGGCAGCGAAGGTGCTCTGGCCGATGGCGGCAATCCAGCGACCGTAAAATGTGCGGTCAAGCAGCAGCCAGGCGACGACCGAGAGCAGCAGCGCGACAAGCGCCACATTCGGAATGCCGAAAGAGCTTGATATCGCGAATGTCGCCAATGTTTCCGGCGGCTTGATGCGCAGGCCGCGGTTCGACCAGATGGCGATGGATTGTACGATGAAGCTCATCGACAGCGTCGCGATGATCGGCGGAATGCGCAGGAGCTTGATCAGCGCATAATTGCCGATGCCGATGGCAATGCCGATCAGGATGGCGATCACGAGTCCGGGCAGGATGAGGCTGTCGGACACATCCATGAATTTCAGGGCCAGAGTGCCTGACAAAGTCATCGTCGCGGGAACGCAGAGATCGATATTACCCGGCCCGAGCGTGATGACGAACATCTGGCCGATGCCGACGATGACTGAAAAGGCCGCAAAGGTGAGCGCCGCATGCGACAGCCCGAAGGAGCTGGCGCCGCCGGTGAAGAGCACGGTGACGATCCACACCGCAACCGTTGCGGCAAAAGACCATATCCATGGTTTTCTGGTGAGGGAAGAGAGCCGGCTCATTGGTTTTTCTCCCGCTTTTCGAGACGGTTGAGCAGGATGCGCAGCGCCAGCACGATGATGAGGATCGCCCCCTGAGCACCGATCTGCCAGTCCGGCGAAATGCGCATGAAGGAGAGGAAGGAACCCGCCAGCGTCAGCGTCAGTGCGCCGATGACGGCGCCGATGGGCGACACCCTGCCGCCGACGAATTCACCACCGCCGAGGATGACGCCGGCAATCGACAGCAGCGTGTAACGCAGGGCGATATTGGCATCGGCTGCGGTTGTCAGCCCTACAAGGGCGATGCCCGAAAGCACCGCGAAGAAACCGGCGAGCGCAAAGGTTGCGGCGCGAATGCCGACGACCGACCAGCCGGAGCGCTCGACCGAGCGGAAATTGCCGCCGACGCCGCGCATCAGCACACCGAAGGAGGAGCGCATGACGATGTAATGGGCGACGACCGCAATCAGGATGCTGGCGACGATGGCGATCGGCACGAAAGGCGGTTTCGCCGTCATCAGCGTGCGGATGAAGGCGGGCGCCTGACCGCCGGGCGAGGGCAGGATCAGCACCGCAAGGCCGCCCCAGACGAAACTCATGCCAAGGGTGACGACGATGGAAGGCAGGTTGCGAATGTGGATCACGGCGCCCAGCACGGCGTAAACCGCAATCGCCCCGGCGAAAATCGCAATACCTGTCAGCGGCGAGGTTTGCAGGAAGGTGGCGGTGACGCAGGCGCAGAAGCTGACGAAGGTGCCCATCGACAGGTCGAGATCGTTGACCGACATGATCAGCATCTGCGCAATGGTGGCGAGCGCTATCGGCACCGCCAGATTGAACAGCAGGTTCATGCCGGTATAGCTCATGGCGCGCGGCTGCATGTAGAAAACGGCGGCGAGCAGGAAAGCGAGCGAGGTGGCGGGAATGATGAGACGAAGGGCACTTGCCGAGAGTTTCATGCGTGGTCCTCTCCGGCAAAGGAGGCGGCCAGCACATTCTGCTCGGTAATGTCGTCGCCGACGAGTTCGGCCTGGATGGCGCCGTCGCGGAAGACATAGACCCGGTCGCAGAGACGGATTTCATCCATTTCGGTGGAATACCAGATGAAAGTACGGCCATGGGAGGCTTCGGTTCTCAAGATGTCATAGACCTCCTGTTTGGTGCCGATATCAACGCCGCGCATCGGGTCGTCCATCAAAACGGTGCTGGCGGTGGTGGCGAGCGCGCGGGCAAAAAGCACCTTCTGCTGGTTGCCGCCGGAGAGGGACAGGATCTTGTTGCCCATATCAGGCGTGCGGATTTCGATGCGCTTTTTCCACTCATCGCCGCGTTCGGTTTCCTTCGTCCTGTCCACCATGCCTGCGGATGAAATATCCCTGAGCGAGGCGATGGACAGGTTTTTCAGAATGCTCCACAGCGGGAAGGTGCCGTTCAGGCTGCGGTCACCCGCCACAAAGGCGATATCGGTCTTGCGCGCTGGCAGCCAGCTGCTGTTGCGGGCAAGGTAAAGATCGAGAAGCGCTTCCGTCTGGCCATGGCCGCCTAGCCCGGCAAGGCCGATGATCTCACCGCGAAAGGCCTCGAAGGCAAGGCCTTCGCCGCGGCGCGCTGGCATGGACAGCACCTTTTCGCCCGCCTTGCGGTTTTCGCTTTTCTGCCTGTCCTGCGGTTTGACGACGCTGCCCATGGCCTCCACCAGCGTACGCGTTGTGAATTCGGCGGCTGGCCGGTTAGCCACCACACGGCCATCCTTCATCACGACGATGCGGGTAGCGGTCGAAAGAATTTCGCCGAGAATATGCGATATCAGCAGCACCGAACCCCCGGTGCGGACAAAACGGCGGACATAATCCATCAATTGTTCGGCAAGGCCGGCATCGAGCGAGGAGGTGGGTTCATCGAGGATCACCAGCCTCGGGGCCTGAGGCGTGCGGCAGAAATTGATGGCGATTTCCACCATCTGCCGCTCGGCAATGGAAAGTTCGGCAATCGTCAGCTCGCAATCGATGCCGTGGCCGGGAAAAATCTCGTCGAGCGTCTGCCTGATCATGGCGAGTGCCCGCCCGCGCCAATTTCGCCCGCTGATAGCGGCATGCATGATGCGGACATTTTCGCTGATCGTGAGGTTCGGGCAGAGCGACAGTTCCTGAAACACGCAGCGCACGCCGCTGGCACGCGCGGCCGCGATGCCGTGGCGGTTCTGGTCACCGCCGTAGGAAATGGAGCCTTCATGGGGCGTCAACCCGCCATTGATGACGTTGACGATGGTGGATTTGCCCGCGCCATTATGGCCGACGAGCCCGAGGCATTCCCCGGCACGGATAACGAGATCGGCCCCATCCAGCGCCTTGACCGCGCCGAACACGACCTTCACGCCGCGCGCGGCGACGACTTCTTCCGCCTCGATGATGTCATTCATGAGCAATTACGCCAGTGATCTGAAAAAGGATAATATCGGTGGCTGTTGCGGCGCCCGTTTTTTAGGAGCGCCGCAATCGGTCATATCGAGACTTGGCCGGCCTTATTTGGCCGAGGCGATGGCCTTCTGGGCGTCTTCCTGCGAATATTCCACATTCGCGACGCCGCCCTTCTGGGTGTTCTTGAGGTTCTCCTCAAGATTGCCCTGGTCGATGCGCAGGAAAGGAACGGTCAGGTCCTTTTTCACATCCTTGCCGTCGAGGATTTGCTGCGCCACCCAGAAAGCCAGCGTCGAGACGCCGGGAGCGATGGAGACCGACATGGTCTCGTAGCCGCTCGCGTCCTTCTGCTGTTTCCACCATTGCAGCTCGTCTTCGCGGTTGCCCATCACGATGGTCGGTGTCGGGCGCTTGGCGGCGGCGAAGGCCTGTGCCGCACCATAACCGTCACCGCCCTGTGTCACCACGGCGGCGACTTCGGGAAGGCTCGGCAGAATGCCGGCGACGGCGCGCTGGGCAACGTCCTGCGCCCAGTCACCGTTGACCGAACCAACGATCTTGAACTGCGGGTTCTTGGCAACGGCATCGACTATACCGGCATGGATTTCGTCATCGACCGAAACCCCGGCGAGACCGCGGATTTCGAGCAGGTTGCCGCCCTTCGGCATAGCCTTGGCGAGATAATCGATCTGGCTTGCACCCATCGCCTTGAAATCCACGGCAATGCGCCAGGCGCATGGCTCGGTGACAATGCCATCGAAGGACACGACGGTGATGCCGGCATCACAGGCTTCCTTCACCGCGCCGTTAAGCGCGGTCGGCGAAGCGGCGTTGATGACGATGGCGTCATAACCCTGCAGGATGAGGTTCTGGATCTGCGCGGCCTGCTCGGTTGCCTGGTTTTCGGCTGTCGTGAAGGCGTCAGCGGCGGCAACGTGCTTGTCGGCAACCGCCTGCTTGGTGATCTTGTCCCAGCTGGTCAGCATCGCCTGACGCCAGGAGTTGCCTGCGTAATTGTTTGAAAGTGCAATTTTTTTTGCCGACGTATCGGCGTGAGCGGTGATCGGCAGAGCTGCGCATGCGACAGCGGCCGATGCCAGAAGCATCTTTCTGAAAGCCATTGATTTCCTCCCTGGTGGCTTGCCCTTTCGGGGTCCGGAACCCTCATCTGCCGCAAATCTCCTCGGCGGCAGACGAAATCCCGTTGCACTGGAGCTCCGTTCCCCAGTACAAGCGAGAATGACCAAGAAGATTTGGCTTGTATAGGCGGATCACGGCAATCTTCCTGCGGGTTTCCGCAGAAAGCATGCGGGAACCCGCAGGACGAAACGGCATTGCCGGGCGCAGAATGAATGATGCGGCGTTCTGATGTGTTTAAAACTGCGCCGCCTGATGTCGATTAGGCAGGCGCTTGGGAGGGCGTCCGCACATGCTGGATACGCCGAAAAGCGCTCTTTTCCACCACTATATGGGCATTTCGCGGCTGCTTGCCGGGCAGCTGGAGTTTAACGCCATCATTCAGGCCGTCGCCACCGAGATCACCCATATCATTCCGCACGTCCACCTTGATGTCTGCATCAAGCAGCTGGATGACAAGTACCACATTGCCTATGAAAGCGGTCTCGTCAGCGCCTGGAGCCGCCAGCCGCCGGCACTTCTGAGCGGCAGTCCGATCCGTTCTCTGCTGTCAGGCGAGGTTGAATATCTCCTGAGCGGGGATGCCTGTGCTGATCCGCGGTTTCATTTCGAAGGGTCGTTTTCAAGCCCGATCATCGAACTCAACCTGCATAGCCGCCTGCATGTGCCGATGAAGGTGCATGGCGATATTATCGGCGCGCTGAGTTGCTCCTCCCACCAGTCGGACGCCTATACGATGGAGGATGTGGCGAATGCCCGCGCGGTCGCCGATTTGCTGGCGCCCTATTTTTATGCCATCCGCGCCGCCGAACAGGCCAAACGCTCAGCCATTGAGGAGGCGCGTGCCAATGCCCGCGAAGAGGGTCTGCGGCTCGGCGCGCTGCAATTGACGGAGGCGCTGGAGGCGGAGCGGCAACGCATCGGCATGGACCTGCACGACCAGACGCTGGCCGATCTGACGCGGCTTGCGCGGCGTATCGAGCGCATGAGCCATTCGGCCGATGTTTCCGGCGAGATGCTGGAGCCGGTGGTGCGCAGCCTGCAGCATTGCATGCAGGATCTGCGCGAGATCATCGAGGAGGCAAAACCCTCGATCCTGCAATTGTTCGGCCTCGTTGAGGCGATCGAGACCTATGTGGACCGTTCCGTGCGTGACAGCGGCTCGGTTATAGAGTGGTCGGTTACTGATGAGACGGACGGGCTGGTGGAGAGGCTCGACAAGACGGTGGCTATCTCGCTGTTCCGCATCGTGCAGGAGGCGGCCAATAACGCCATTCGCCATGCCCAGCCGGAAACCATTGCCGTGAACCTCATCGCCGTCGATGGCGGGCTCAGGGTGACGGTCAGCGATGACGGCAATGGCCGCGGTGACGGCGCGGCCTCCGGCGGTCTCGGCATCGGCAACATGAAGACACGGGCGCGGCTGATTTCGGCGAGATTCGATATCGGCGGCAATCGCAACGGGGCGGGCACATGCATCACCGTGACCCTGCCGGAAGGTGCTTTCGATCACCGGGAGGATGTGTGACATGGACGTGCTGATCGTCGAGGACGATGCGTTGCACCGCGCCTATTTGAACGAGGCTGTCAGAGCTGCCCTGCCGGAGTGCGACAAGGTTCTCGAAGCCGCGAATGGCAGGACGGGGGAAAAGCTCGCGCGGGAAAACCGGGCAGCCCATATCGTCATGGATTTGCAGATGAACGAGCGCAACGGCATCGAGGCGGCGCGCACCATCTGGAAGGAGCGGCCGGATACCCGCATCCTGTTCTGGTCGAACTATTCGGATGAGGCCTATGTGCGCGGTGTCTCGCGCATCGTGCCCGAAGGTGCGGCCTATGGCTACGTGCTGAAATCGGCCTCCGATGACCGCCTGCGGCTGGCGCTGCGCAGCATCTTCATCGAGGCGCAATGCGTGATCGACCGGGAAGTGCGCGGGTTGCAGGAAAAGAGCCTCGGCAAGGCGCACGGCTTTACCGATTCCGAATATGAAATCCTCGTCGATGTCGCGCTCGGCCTCACGGACAAAGCGATTGCGCGGCGCCGCAACCTGTCGCTGCGCAGTGTTCAGAACCGGCTGCAGAGCCTTTATGAGAAACTGAACGTGCATCAGGCGCCGGGCGACGATGAAGCGGAAGGCCGGTATAATCTGCGGACCCGCGCCGTGACCGTGGCTTTCTTGCGCAAGCTCCTGAATTACAGCGCTCTCGAAAGAGCCGAGCGAGACTTGGCGGAGTGGGCTGCTAGCCGCTGACTTTTTGTTTTATCGCATTATCCGGACGTAAAACCGCTACGCACTTTTACTGGAAATGCTCTAAGGCAGGAAGGCCAGCAGCCGTCTTTCATCGGCCCTGAGGCCGGAGACGGGTTTTGCACCGACCTTCAGGATGCGGCCGAGTTTTTTCCTGGCTTTTTCTTCTGTGGCGATATCGAGAACGGCCGGGTGCACATAGCTCTTGCGGCAGATGGCGGGCGTGTTGGAAAGTTCGGCTGCCGCCGCCTGGCACATGCCTTTTATGCTCGGTTTTTCACCCGCAGCCACGTGCTCCATCGCGTTGCAGAAGGCCGCTAGCGTTCCGCCCCAGGTGCGGAAGGTCTTTGCTGAAATGCCTTGGCCGCCAATGCCTGAGAGGTAAGCGTTGAGGTCGCTGGAATCGACGGAATGCACCCGGTTTTCGCTATCCTGCCAGACGAAGAGTTCCTTGCCGGGCAGATCGGCAATTTCCTCGAGGATTTTCTGAAGGCGCGGGTGGCGCAACTGCCGTTTCACTTTCTGCCCGCCCTTGGCGGCAAAACGCAGTTCGATGGTTTCACCGAAGGACACATGGCGCTTGAGCAGGGTCGTCGCGCCATAGGTGCCGTTGGTTTCAAGATAGGAGCGGTTGCCGACGCGCAGATAGGCGGCGTCAAGCAGCAGGGTAAGCGCCGCGAGCGTCATCTCCTGCCCATGATCCTGCTTGCCAATATCCGCCATCGCGCGGCGGCGGATGGCGGGCAGCGCCTTGCCGAAGCCCTTGAGCTGGAAGAACTTCGTCTCGCCTCTGAGCGCATGCCAGTCGGGATGATAGCGATATTGTTTTCGCCCGCGCGCATCGAAGCCGGTGGCCTGTAGATGGCCCGCCGGGTCTATGCAGATCCACACATCCCTGTAGGCAGGTGGCACGCCAAGCGATTTGATACGCTTCAGTTCGACGCTATCGGAGAGGAGATCGCCGCCCGGCAGCCGGTAACAGAAACCGCGCCCGCGCTTTTCGCGGGCAATACCCGGCTCCTGATCATTGACATAGGCAAGTCCGATTTTGGCAAGAAGGCGGGTCGGCGGTTGTGACATTGTTTTTCCCGGCAGGTTTCACGCTGCGGCAAACGAAAAACAGGCCGCCTTCGTTCCGGCGGCCTGTCGTTCAGCTCTTGAGTTTTCTCAACCGGCCTTCGCGATCCGCAGAATCTGCGATTCACCACCGCCGCGCTCTTCCGTCACAGCATAGACTGCGCCATCAGGCCCGATCTTCACGTCGCGGATACGCGCCTCAAGCGGTAGGCGGCTTTCGGTCGCGACCTTGTCACCATCGATGTGCAGGATAACGAGACCCTGGCTCACCAGACCACCGACGATGAAGGCGCCTTTCCATTCGGGAATCTGATCGCCGTCATAATAGGCCATGCCGGAGGGACCGATGACCGGGTCCCAATAATAGACCGGTTGCTCCATGCCCTGCCTGGCGGTGACGCCCTCACCAACGGACCGGCCGCTATATTCGACCCCATAGGTGATGACAGGCCAGCCGTAATTCAGTCCCGCTTTCGGCAGGTTCAGCTCATCACCGCCCTTCGGGCCATGCTCCACCGTCCACAGCCTGCCCTGACCGTCCAGTGCTGCCGCTTGCATGTTGCGGTGGCCGTAACTCCAGATTTCAGGAAGCGCATTCTGCTGGCTGGCGAAGGGATTGCCCTCAAAGGCCTTGCCTTCGGTATCGATGCGGAAGACCTTGCCGAGACCGCTCGACAGATCCTGCGCCTGCACGCGCGGTTTTGCGTCCGAACGTTCGCCAACGGTGACGTAAAGCTCCTTGTTCGGACCGAAAACGAGGCGGGAGCCGAAATGTTTGTCGCCGTCATAGGTCGGCATCTGGCGGAAGATCACCGAGACGTTTTCCAGCTTCGCCGCGCCGCCCTCTTCGGTCAATTTCGCGGCGGCCACGGAGGTGCCGTTGCCGCCCTCACGCGGTTCGGAGAAGGAGAAGAATATCTTGCGCGATGTCTCGAAATCCGGCGCCAGCGCTATGTCGAGAAGACCGCCCTGCCCATCGGAGGCGACCGCAGGCACGCCTTCCAGCGCAGGACCGGCCTTGCCGTCAGCGACGATATGCATGGCGCCTTCCTTGGCGGCGACGATCATGCGGCCATCGGGCAGGAATTCCATGGACCACAGATGCGGCAGGCCCTTGGCGACAACGGTTTTTTCAACGCTCGGCTGGGTGGCGGCTTGCGGCGCCCGGGTCTGGCCCTCAAAAGCCGGTTTCTGATCCGGCGCATTCGGCCGTTTGGTTTCGGCGGCCGGGGCGGTCTGGGCGTGGGCGGCGCCGGCCAGCGGCACGGCGAGCAGCGCGCACAGGATCGTCGAACTCAGAAATCGGTTGTTGTGGAACATGGGTCTCCCTTCCATCGTTAAGGTCACGCAGGAAACCATTTGGGGAGGATTTCGTTTCCTTCGAGAGTTTCAAGAAAACTTGATCATTGCGTGTGCAGACGCCACGCTCTTTTCTCACCCGTGCGAATTCATAGGGAACCGCGACGCGTGAGAGACGTTTGGCCTCTGTTACACGGAGGGCGCCATGCAGATCATAGACAACAAGACGATAGACGGGAACAGACCGAAGCCGATCCTCAACGTAGCGGAATTCTGCCGCCGCTACCGGCTGGATAAGGCTGAGGAAGTCAGGCTCAGAAAGCTGTTCGGCGAGTTTGCGTCGCGGCACGAGCTTCTGATGAATGCGCAGCGCAAGCCCAGCTTCCGCTGATCATTCTTCCAGATCGAGAGATTTTCCGAAGATCATGAAAACATCATAACGGGTATTCTTGCCCATTATCTGATGCGAGGGCTTGCGAATGCCCGGCATCGGCTCGGCCCGCAGCGGCCATTTCAGCACCACCCGTTTCGTAGCATGTTCAAGCGCCACCTGCATCAGCTCTACCTGATCGGGATCGGACCCCACCAGTTCCCGCAGCACCCGCATTTCCTTTTTCACCAGCGCCGTATTGTGGCGGGGTGGATGCATGGGGTCGATGACTACCACCTCGGGTGAAAGCTCTTTCAGCAACTGACGGGAATCGCCCTGTAGCAGCGTCATGCGCGACGCTGCCTCGGCATAAGCGCCGCCCGCTTCCAGGGCGCGGCTGATACCATCGGCGAGATGGGCATGCATGGCCGGCGAACGTTCGATAAGGATAACGTCAGCCCCGAGTGATGCGAGCAGGAACGCATCCCGCCCCAGCCCGGCTGTGGCATCGACGATTTTTGGCGTGCGGCCTTTGGTGAAACCGGCGGCTTTCGGCAGAGCCTGTCCGCGTCCTTCGCCGGAGCGGAAACGATGGCCGACCGCGCCGCCGACAAAATCCACCACGAAACTTTCGTTTTCTTCCTTCATTTGCGACCTCAGAACGGGCAGGGCACGGTATAGGCGACGTCACGGCCATCCGGATGGCGGAAGCCTACCTCCTGCGCATGCAGCATCAGACGTGGTGCGGCGGCGAGTGCTTCACCTTCGGCATAAAATTCATCGCCGAGAATCGGGTGGCCAAGCGTCTTCATATGCACCCGCAATTGGTGGGTGCGGCCGGTGAGGGGCGTAAGCGCCAACCTTGTCGCAGGAAGCGGCAATCGCTCCAATACGCGCCAAAGGCTTTGCGCCGGCTTGCCATTTTCATGGTCCACCCGGTGGCGGGGTTTGTTGTCGGGATCGATCGCCAGTGGCAGGTCCACTTCGCCTTCTTCGCCCGCGACCGTGCCCCAGACGATGGCAACATAGGATTTGCGCGTTTCACGCTTCTCGAACTGGGCGGCGATCGCCGCATGCGCCTTGCCGTTCAGCGACATCAGCACGATGCCTGACGTGTCCTTGTCCAGCCGGTTGATCATCAGTGCTTTCGGGAACTGTTGCTGCACCCGCGTCATGAGGCTGTCGGAAAGCGCCGGATCGCGCCCCGGCACGGACAGAAGCCCGCTCGGCTTGTCCAAAACCAGCAAATCGTCATCGCGGTGCACGATGGTGAGCCAGGGGTCGAGCGGCGGATTGTAGATGGGGTTGGAAAGCTTAAGTGACATATAGCTTCCTTAGCACGAATTGCGCATTCGGACAGTCGCTGGAAAATCTCTAGTCCGGAATGTGAAGACTGACGCGCCCGCTGGTCAGGTCGCTCAGAAGCCGGGTCAGCCGTTCGGCTTCTTCGGCCGGAACGAAAAGCAGCATATCCGCGCCGGTGCCGGTGAAATCCTCCTTCTCCAGCCGCAGGTTCGGTGTGGCGGAGAGCCGCGATTTCACCAGCGCCAGATCGGAGAAGGGGCAGCTCAAGGTCGCGCTGACATAGGCGATGACGGGTGAAGTCTCGCCGAGCCGGAGGCAGGCCGCCGCCGTGCCGCCATAGGCGCGCATCAGCCCGCCGCTGCCGAGCAGGATGCCGCCGAACCAGCGGATGACGAGAACTGCGACATTATCCAGCGCCTGACCGTCTATCGCCTGAAGGATTGGCTTTCCCGCCGTGCCGGAAGGCTCGCCGTCGTCGCTGAAACGATAGGTCTGACCCGTTCGCCAGGCCCAGCAATTATGGTTGGCATCGGGGTCTGAATGCGCCGCCAGAAAGTTCTTCGCATCCTCCTCGCCGGTAACCGGTGCGGCGAAGGCGATAAAGCGGCTTTTTTTGATATCCTGCGAAAAGGTAACGGGGCGGTCGAGCGTGAACATCCGCGTTCAATATCGCATATATTCGCGCCCGGAAATCGGTATAAGGCTCCCAACGGCAAAGATGGCTAAGGAGAGGGTTTTGAGCGAGGCGAGGCAGGTCGCGATTATCGGCGGCGGGCCGGCGGGGCTGATGGCGGCCGAGATGCTCTCGTCCGCGGGCCATGCCGTGACGGTGTTCGAGGCGATGCCGACCGTGGCGCGCAAATTGCTGATGGCCGGAAAATCCGGCCTCAACATCACCCATGCCGAAGATTACGACAATTTCTGCCACCGTTTTGGCGAGGCGGAACCGAGGTTGCGTGCGGCTCTCGATGATTTCACGCCTGAGATGCTGCGCAACTGGGCGCAAGGGCTGGGGCAGGACACCTTCGTCGGCACCTCCGGCCGGGTGTTTCCCAAGGTGATGAAGGCGTCGCCGCTGTTGCGCGCCTGGCTTGCGCGACTGGAAGCGCAGGGCGTCACCATCCGGACGCGGCATCGCTGGGTGGGTTTTTCTGGCGACCGGCTGGTGTTTGCGACGCCGGACGGCGAGGTCACCATCAAGGCCGATGCCGTGTTACTGGCGCTCGGTGGCGCGAGCTGGCCACGGCTCGGCTCCGATGCCGCCTGGGTGCCGGTGCTGACGCAGAAGGGCGTGGAAGTTTCCCCGTTCCGCCCCGCCAATTGCGGCTTCGACGTCGATTGGAGCGATATTTTCCGCCAGCGTTTTGCCGGAGAGGCCGTCAAATCCACGGTGACCATGTCTTTGGCCGGAGCCTTTCAGGGCGAGTTCGTGATCACGAAACACGGCATCGAGGGCAGCGTGGTCTATGCCCATTCCGCCGCACTGCGCGACCGGCTGGAACAGGTGGGCGGCGCGTCGCTTGCGGTTGATCTTGCGCCCGGACGTACGGTGGAGCGGCTCAGCCGCGACCTGGCAAAGCTCGGTCGGAAGGAGAGTTTCGCAAACCGCATGCGCAAGGCCGCCGGCCTCTCCGCCGTCAAGATCGGGCTGCTGCGGGAGATATTCCCCGACATTGCGGCTATGCCGGATGATTTTGTCGCAGCGAGACTGAAACACATGGAGATACCGCTCCTGCGGCCGCGGCCGATTGCCGAGGCGATTTCGGCAGCCGGGGGCGTCGCGTGGAGCGGTGTCGATGAGAACTACATGCTGGAAAGCATCCCCGGCATATTCGTTGCCGGAGAAATGCTGGACTGGGAAGCGCCAACCGGCGGTTATCTGCTGACCGCCTGTTTCGCCACCGGCAAGGCGGCGGCGAAGGGCATGGTCGGGTGGCTTGAAGGTTCAGCCTGACAGCCGCTCCGCCATGCCGCCTTCCTCTCCATGCGCCGTCCTGACGAGGCAGCGCATGATGGCGTCGGTGGTAACGGCGCCGAGCACCTTGCCATTTTCTCCGACAACCGTGGCGCTGCTGACATTTTCACGGACCAGCGCACGTAGGCCTTCTTCGACCGTCATATCTCCATCGAGCTGAAGGCGGGACTGGCCGGAGAATTCCGGCTGCACGATGGCGCCGAGGCGAATGACCCTGCCGCGATTGACCTCTTCCACGAAGGCCTCGATATAGCTGTCGGCTGGCGACATGACGATCTCGGCGGCCGTGCCCTGCTGGATGATCTCACCGTCACGCAGGATGGCGATCTTGTCTCCGAGCCGCAGCGCCTCGTCGAGATCATGGGTGATGAAGACCACGGTCTTCTTCAACTCCTTCTGCAATTCCAGCAGCACCGTCTGCATGTCGACGCGGATGAGTGGGTCGAGCGCCGAATAGGCCTCGTCCATCAAGAGAATTTCGGCATTGTTGGTCAGAGCGCGGGCGAGGCCGACGCGCTGCTGCATGCCGCCGGAAAGCTGGTTGGGATAATGGTTGGAAAAGCCCTCGAGCCCCACGCGCCTGATCCAGACTTCGGCCCGCTCCTCGCGTTCGCGTTTGTCGACGCCCTGCACCTCAAGCCCGTAGACGACATTCTGCAGCACGTTTCGATGCGGCAGCAGGCCGAATTTCTGGAATACCATCGCCGTCTTGTGGCGGCGGAATTCCAGAAGGTCCGCTTCGTTGAGGCGACAGACATCGGTGCCGCCATAGAGGATTTCGCCGGCGGTCGGGTCGATCAGCCGGTTGACGTGGCGGATCAGCGTCGATTTGCCGGAGCCGGAAAGGCCCATGATGACGGTGATCTGTCCGCCCGGCATGGTGATGTTGATGTCGCGCAGGCCAAGCACGTGACCATTCGTGGCGTTGAGCTCGGCCTTGGACATGCCGGCCTTCACGGCTTCGACATGATTTGCCGCCTTGGAGCCGAAAATCTTGTAGAGGCTGCGAATTTCGATCGATTGACTAGCCATGCGCCACTTCCCGGTGTTTTTGCAGACGAAGGCCATAGGCCTGGCTGATGCGGTCGAAGATGATGGCGATGCCGACGATGGCAAGCCCGTTGAACACGCCGAGCGTGAAATACTGGTTGGCGATGGCCTTCAGCACCGGCTGGCCAAGACCCTGCACGCCGATCATGGAGGCGATGACGACCATGGCGAGCGCCATCATGATGGTCTGGTTGATACCGGCCATGATGGTGGGGAGTGCAAGCGGCAGCTGCACCTTGAACAGCTTCTGGCGCTTCGAGGATCCGAAAGCGTCGGCTGCCTCCAGCACGTCGTGGTCGACCATGCGGATACCGAGATTGGTCAGCCGGATCATGGGCGGTATGGCGTAAATGATGACGGCGATGACGCCAGGCACGCGGCCGATGCCGAGCAGCATGACGACGGGAATGAGATAAACGAAGCTCGGCATCGTCTGCATCACGTCGAGGACGGGATTGACCACGTTCTGCAGGCGGTTCGACCGCGCCATGGCGATGCCGATCGGCAATCCGATGACGATGGACATCACCGCGCAGACGAAAATCATCGAGACCGTCTTCATCGTGTCTTCCCACATGCCGAACCAGCCGATGGCGAAGAGAATACCGCAACACAGTGAAACGATGGTGGCGCTGCGGCTGCCAAACCAGGCGAGCGCGCCGACAATAAGAATAACGACCGGCCAGGGTGCGCCGATCAAAAGCCTTTCCGCCCAGATGAGAAAACTCTGCAGGGGTGTAAACAGCCCCTCTATCGCGCCGCCATAGGTTCGGGTGAATCCCCGGAATCCCTCGTCGATGACTTTTTTCAGCGCGCGCAGAGCATCGTCATTCATGGTCGGAAATTTGAAAAGCCATTCCATATCCTGTTCTCCATGAAGAACCGGAGGCGGGGATCGATATCCTCCGCACTCCGGGAGTAAAATCGCCAGAGCGCCGCGCGTCCTTCAGGACGCAGGGCGGAACGCTCTGTTGAACCGGCGCATCTCACCCGGAAGCCGACAGGCATTCCGGAGCCGATGCGGCGCGGCGTCGCCATTGGCGAACGCCGGTTGCCGGGCAGATATGTGAGGACGCACTTTTAAAGGGCGGCCTTGACCTTTTCCGCGACTTCAGGAGAGACCCAGCCCTTCCAGAGGGCTTCGTTTTCCTTCAGGAATTGCTTGGCGCCGTCTTCACCGGTTGCCTGGTTATCGGTCATCCAGGCGATCAGCTTGTTGACGGTTGCGTTGGTCCAGGCGCGCTTGTTGAGGTAGTCCATGGCCGGGCCTGCACGGTCGGCAAAGCTCTTGCTGACGAGCGTCTGCACGTCATCCACCTGCCATGCATTTGGCTTCGGGTCCGGACAATCGGCAATCGACGTGCAGCGCTTCCATTCGGCAGCATCATATTCGGTGCCGAAACCGAGCTTCACCATCTCATATTTGCCGAGCAACGACGTGGGAGCCCAATAATAGCCGACCCATGGCTGCTTGGCTTCGTAAGCCTTGGCGATGGAACCGTCGAGGCCTGCGGCGGAACCCGTATCGACGAGGGTGAAACCAGCCTTTTCACCGCCGAAAGCTTTGAAGAGCTGTGCGGTGACAACGGTGCCGCCCCAGCCCTGCGGGCCGTTAAACACGGCGCCCTTGGACTTGTCTTCCGGTGCGGGGAACAGTTCGGGGTGTTTGAAAAGGTCAGGAATGGTCTTGAGATCGGGATTGGCATCGGCGAGATATTTCGGAATCCACCAACCCTGGACGGCGCCGTCCGAGAGGATCTTGGCGGCTGCGACGACCTTGCCGCCTTCCAGTCCCTGCTTGACGATTTCCGGCTGCAGGCTGACCCAGGCCTCGGGGGCGATATCCGGCTGGCCCTTTTCGGACATGGAGGTCAGTGTCGGCACGGTGTCGCCGGTCACGATTTCGGCGGAACAACCATAGCCTTTTTCAAGAATGAATTTATCGAGATTGGCGGCGACTTCGGCGGATTGCCAGTTCATGCTGGCGATTGTCACGTTTCCGCAGTCGGCGGCATAGGCCGCGCCGCCTGAAAAGGCGAAGCCGGCAGAAAGAATTGTGGCACCCAAAAGTATTTTCATTTTTGTTCCCTCTGGTCGCGGTGTGGCGAAGACCCGGGCGCTGACGGCACCGCGACCGCCAGCACCCTTATTGAGGCTTAATAATTCCTTTGTGGCCATTCCGTTTGCGGCAATTTCTGGCGTATTGAGGATGCCAATCGTCAAGTAAACCGGCACCATAGGACATATCTTTGCGAAAATCCTGGTGTGAAGCTACTGAAATCTCAAGTTCTTTAGCACTTGCGTCACGATATTTCGGGACCGATGGAACTTTTCGAATTTTTGAAAAATGTCGGGAACAATAAGCGGAAGTTTCTGTTTTCTTGGACTTTTCTCTCGTCGTGTATTACGGGAGGTTTCCTCTCGATTTTTGTGGTGATGTTGAATGACCAATCTTCGTGCTGCCCCGGTATGGCCGATCGGTGGCGGTGAAACGGGTGAGCTTGTGCGCCGCTTCGACTGGTCGAAGACATCGCTCGGTCCTATTTGCGACTGGCCGCAAAATCTGAGGCAGAAGGCCAATTCCGTCGTCAATTCTCCCATTCCGCAGGTGCTGATGTGGGGGAGCGATCATGTGATGATCTACAATGACGGTTATGCCGAGATCGCCGGTAATTATCACCCGCAGGCACTGGGCGGAACGGTGCCCGGCATCTGGCCGGAAATATGGGACTGGAACAGCCGCATCCTGGAAGCAGGTTTCCGCGGCGAGGTCATGGCCTATCGCGACCAGCCAATGACGCTGATGCGACATGGCGTGCCGGAAGAGGTGATCTTCGATCTGTTCTACACGCCGATCTATAACGAGGGCGGCACGGTGGACGGCGTTTTATGCACCGTGCTCGAAAACACCGAAAAAGTGAAGGCGATCGAGGCGCTGGAGCAGAGTCGCATGGAGCTTAGCCGGCTGACCAATGCGCTCCCGATTCTGGTCGGATATGTCGATCGTGATTACATCTATAAATTCGCCAATGACGGCTATCTGGAATGGTTCGGCCGCGGCGCTGACGAGGTGATCGGTCACAGCGTGCCAGACATCGTGGGCGAAGCGTTTTTCGCTGCCCGAAAACCCTATCTCGATCGCGCACTTGGCGGCGAGAACATCGTGTCCGACACGGTCATTCGCAGGCCTGACGGCAGCATGCGTGCCGCGGAAATCCGCTACGTGCCGCGCTATGTGACTGACGGTTCGATCGATGGCATCTATGTGCTCATCATTGACATAGAACAGCGCAAGCGCTCTGAGCAGGAAATCCTCATCAGCAACAACCGTTTCCGGGCGGCGGTGGAGGCTGTGCATGGCGTGTTGTGGACCAATAGCGCCGAGGGCAGGATGCTGGGTGATCAGCCCGCCTGGGCCGCGTTGACAGGACAAGCCCCTGAAGAATATCAAGATTTTGGCTGGGCGGACGCGGTTCACCCGGACGATAGGCAGGGGTCCGTCGATAGCTGGAACAGGGCGGTCGCGGAAAAGTCGACCTATATCTGGGAACATCGGGTACGTCGTTACGACGGTGTTTATCGCACTTTTGCCATCCGTGGCGTGCCTATCTTCAACAAGGAAGGCGCCATTGCCGAGTGGGTCGGGGTTCACACGGACATCACCGAGCAGCGGCAAGCCGAAGACACCCTCAAGGAACATGCCAGCAATCTCGAGCGCGAGATTCGTCACCGCATCCGGGCGGAAGAGCAGCTTCGGCAATTGAACGAAGGCCTGGAAGCGCGTGTCGAGATGGAAATGGCGGAGCGCCGCCAGACCGAAAAGGCCTTGCAGCAGGCGCAGAAGATGGAATCCATCGGCCAGCTGACGGGCGGCGTGGCGCATGATTTCAACAATCTTCTGCAGGTGATCGCGGGTAATCTGCAATTGCTGTCGAAGGATGTGATCGGCAATGAACGCGCCGAAAGGAGGCTGGAAAATGCGCTTGCCGGTGTCCATCGTGGTGCAAAGCTCGCCAGCCAGCTGCTGGCCTTCGGCCGCCGGCAGGCGCTGGAGCCGCGCGTCATCAATATCGCCCGTTTCGTGACCGGCATGGACGATCTCTTGCGCCGCTCGCTCGGCGAGGCGATCGAGGTGGAGGTTATTACGTCAGGCGGTCTCTGGAACACCTATGCCGATCCCAACCAGGTGGAGAATGCGCTGCTCAATCTCGCCATCAATGCGCGCGACGCCATGGAAGGGCACGGCAAGCTGACCATCGAAGTGGGCAATGCGGTGCTCGACCGCGATTATGCCCGCAAGCATTCCGAGGTTTCGGCGGGGCAATATGTGATGCTCGCCGTCACCGATACGGGCTCGGGCATGTCGCCGGAGATTCTCGAAAAGGTCTTCGAACCGTTCTTCTCGACAAAACCGGAGGGCAAGGGCACCGGTCTCGGTCTTTCGATGGTCTATGGTTTCGCGAAACAATCGAGCGGCCACGTCAACATCTATAGCGAGGTGGGGCAGGGCACGACGGTGAAGATGTATCTGCCACGCTCCGCTGCCGATGAGGACAGGGAAGTGGTGATGCCGACCGGTCCCGTCGAGGGCGGAACGGAAACCATTCTGGTGGTGGAGGATGACGAGGAGGTGCGCAACACTGTCGTCGAGACGCTTGGCGATCTTGGCTACCGGGTGCTGACCGCCCGTGATGCGCAGGCCGGACTGACGGTGGTGGAAAGCGGCATTCCGATCGATGTCATCTTTACCGATGTGGTGATGCCCGGGCCTTTGAAAAGCCGGGAAATGGCACGCCGCGCGCAGGGGCGGCTTCCCAATCTCGCCGTTCTCTTCACGTCCGGTTACACGGAAAACTCCATCGTGCACGGCGGCAAGCTGGATGCCGGGGTGGAGCTGCTGTCCAAGCCCTACACGCGCGAAGCGCTGGCACGGCGTATTCGCCATGTGATCGCCAATCGCAAGCAGGTATCGCTGTCGAGCGCACGGCCGGCGGCCACAGCGGGCTATTCGAAACCTTCCGAAACCGTGAGCGCGGTCGACAGTGAAAACAGGTCGATCCGCGTCCTTCTGGTCGAGGACGATGAGCTGATCCGGATGAATTCGACGGAGATGCTGTCGGAAAGCGGCTTTGCCGTCGTCGAAGCGGGAAATGCCGCGCAGGCGCTGAAAGTTATCGAGGCCGACCGGATAGACGTTCTCGTTACCGATCTCGGCTTGCCCGACATGAAGGGCGGCGAGCTGGCGGTGGAGGCCCTGCGTCGCAAGCCGGGGCTCGCAATCGTATTTGCGACGGGCGATAGCCATCTGCCGGAAGGGGCGCCTGAAAGCGCGGTGCTGCTGACCAAGCCCTATGACGAGCAGCAGATCGTCGCGGCCGTCGAACGGGCCCATACGGCAAAGGCGACGGGGGCGGAATAGGCCGCCCGCCGTCTTGTTGCCGGCTCAATAACCGCGGATCATGTCGACCGTTTCCGGCAAGCTGCCGGTCTGCCGCCAAGCGCGAACATTGCCCGCCACGATGCGGGCCGAACTCTCCCGGCTTGTCGGGGCGGAAATATGCGGCAGGACGGTGGCTTTCGGGTGCCGCCAGAATGGTGAAGCCGTGGGCAGCGGCTCCTGTTCGAAGACATCGAGAACGGCGTGGGAAATCCGTCCGGAATCGAACGCAGCGAGCAGGTCGTCGGCAACGATGACGGCGCCACGGGCGAAATTGATGAGTGCAGCGCCGTGTTTCATCATGGCAAGACGGCCGGCATCGAGAAGACCGCGCGTCGCATCGGTGAGCGGCACAAGGCAGACGAGAATGTCGCTTTTTTCGAGCAATGCCCGTAGCCCGTCCTCCCCCTTCAGTGTTTCCACTCCCGCGATTGCCTTTTCCGAGCGGCTCCAGCCGGCGACGTTGAAGCCGGCTTGGGTGAGGCGCTCCGCCGCCGCCGTTCCGAGCGCCCCAAGGCCGAGCAGGCCGATGGTCATCTCGCCGGGGTGACGGTAGTCCAGCTCCTGCCAGAGCGCCTTTTCCTGGTTCTCGCGATAGGCTGGCATGTTGCGCTGCAGATAATAGGTCCATGCCAGCACGGCCTCCGCCATCACGCGGGAAAGCTCGGGATCCTTCAGGCGAACGATGGGCGGAGCCTTCTCACCCAGTTCCAGCACCAGCCGTTCGACACCAGCCCACAGGCTGTGGATCCATGTGAGGCCTGGAAGTGCGGCAATATCGGCCGGATCGGGATTGGCGACGATGGCGAAATCTACCGCTTGTTTCTGGCTGTCTGACAATTCGGAAAAGGAAAGAATTTCCTCTTGCGGCATGGCGGCGCGCAGCGCCTGTTTCCAGACGGCTTCCGTTTCCACAGTCATCCGCGAAACAAAGGCGATGGGTGATGGCATGAGATTGGGTCCTGCTTGCGATTTGGCTTTCCGCCATCAATGCGCATTTCGTCGGGCAATGCCATCGGTTTGTCGATGGAACCCTCGCAGAAAAAAGGCCCGGTTTTCACCGGGCCGTTTCATGATCAGGCATCTTCCTTTACCGGCGGCTTGGCGTCGCCGTAATAGGCCGAGAATTTCTCGTGATAATGCTCCGAACCGCCGGGGCCGGCATAACGCTGCAATTCCGTCATGTCGGTCTTGTTAAGCACGATGCCCAGCGTCTTGTTGGCGATCTGCGGTTCGTTGGCCATCAGGTTCTGCACCATCTGGATCGGCGTCTTGCCCCATTCGGTCACGAAGACAAAGCCGTCCACCTGCGGTGCAAAAGCCTTGGCGTCGATGACGGGAACGACGGGCGCAAGGTCAACGATGATGTAATCGCAGGCTTCGCGGGCAGAATCGATGAATTTGCGCATGCCGGAGGACGAGAGCAACTCGCTCGAATGGGCAAACTGGTTGCTGGTGGAAACCGGCAGGATGCCCATCTTCGTGCGCGTATCTACCTTCACCGCCTGCGTCCACGGAACTTCATCGAGCACGACTTCAACGAGGCCGGCGGACTGGCGTGTCGTCAGCATGCGGCTGAGGCCGGGATTGCGGATATCGGCGTCCACGACAAGCGTGCGTTTGCCTGTCGAGGCGATGAGCCCGGCGAGGTTGAGTGCCACGACCGACTTGCCTTCGTTCGGCAGGCAGGAAATGACGCCGATAACCCGGCACTGGCGTTCCTGAATGACGACATCCGCCGTCAGTTTCACGTTGCGCAGCGTTTCGGCGAAACTGGAGCGCGGGCTGTCGACGGCAAGGCGCAGCATTTTCTGGAAGGAGACCTGCCCGCTGTCGTCAAGCGTGGCGTTCTCGCCGCCGGGGGTGGCGGCGCTGTTGCCGGTCTTGGCATTTTCCACGCCTCTTTCACCGATGAAGGGCAGGTAGCCCAGGAAACGCATGCGCAGATTGTCCCGCACGTCATTGCCGGTGTGGAAGAAGCGATCGCGGAATTCCAGAAGTGCGGCGATACCGCCACCCAGCATCAGGCCGAGGATGACCGAAAGCGCCATGGTCATGGTCTTTTTCGGGCTGGAAGGCGATGTCGGCAGGCCGGCTTCGGAGATGATGCGGGCCTTGGCGATCGGCAGCGACTGCTTCTGCGAAGCCTCTTCGAAACGGCCAAGATACGACTGGTAGAGAGTGCGCAAGGCGGTTGCCCGCTGCTCGAGTTCGCGTAGTTGCACCATGGTGATATTGGCTTGCGAATTGCGGCCAGCCACCTTGTCGATATTGTCGCGCAACGACTGCACGCGGGAATTGGCGACGTCATATTCGTTCTTGAAGCTGCCAGTCAGCTGCTGCAATTCCTGGAAGATTTGCTGCGACAGCTCTTTTTTCTCGGCGTCGAGCGCGGTCGCCTGCGGGTGATCTGCACCGAACTGCTGGACGATACCCCGCTGCCGGTCGGAAATGGTGATGTAGCGCTTGCGTAAATCCTGAATGACCGAATTGTCGGTGTCACGAGCAGATACGACGGCGTTGTCGACAGCCGTTTCCGGTCCACGATCGATGATCGACTTATACTGGCTGTAACGGGCGGATGCCGTAGCGGCATCGGCCTGCGCGGCGATCAGCTGGCCGTTGAGATCGGCAAGCTGGCTTTCCGACATCAGTTCGCCGCGTGAGGACACGATATTATTGTCGGACCGGAATTTCTGAACCGCAAGCTCCGCCGCCTGGGCGCGCTGATTGAGGTCCGTCAGGCGCTCCTGCAACCATACCGAGGCGCGCTCGCTGGCGTCGAAATTGGCGTTCAGCTGTTCGGTGAGGTAAGCCTGCGCATAGGTCTTGGCGATCTGCGCGGCGAGCTGCCGGTCGGTGGAGCGGGTGGAGATGGCGATGACCGAGCTGCGGCCGACACGTTCCACCGTCAGCGATTGCTGCAGCACGGCAGCGGCCTTTTCGCGGCGTCCGGCGCGGATGGCGGCTTCGGAGACCGGTGGATCGCCCGGCAGGACAAGATCGAGGATACCGCGCACGGAAGATTTGACGAGTTCGACCGGCGACATCGGCGGATTGACGATGGTGTCGTTCTCGTCAAGCTTGGCCTTGTCGACCACCGTCAGCGCCATTTCCTTGGATTTGAGGATTTCCACGGCGCTGGCGATGCGGTTGTCGACGATCTGCGCGGCCGGCACCGGAGATTCCTCTTCCGCATAACGGGAAAGGCTTTCATCGAGCAGCACCTGCGTCATCGCGGTATAAACGGGGGTCGCGAGCACCAGATAAAGGCCGGCGAGGATGACGGCGGCAATGACGGAGGCGGCAATGACATTGGCACGGCGCACCACGGCGGCCCACAGGCGGTCGAGGTCGATGAACGTGTCGGAATCCTTGCCGGATTCCGGAAAACCGATGTTGGATTTAAAGGTCTTGTGGTGCATGGACCTACCTTGTGAATTAAAAATGGTACGCGGGAAGCCGAGCATCGCTCGCCTTCCCGCCTCCCGTTATCGGTGCGCCGGCCGCCTCCCCGGTGGCGCGATGAACGTCAGGCCGCCTGGACGCGGCTTTCGTGATTTGCGATCAGTTCCTTCACCGAAGCGAGGACCTGGGCCTCCATATCCGAACGCATCAGCGAGAAGGCGACGTTGGCGGCAATGAAGCCCTGTTTGCTGCCGCAATCAAAGGTGCGACCCGAATATTTCTGTGCGTGGAACGGCTGCTTTTCGGCAAGTCGCTTCATGCCATCGGTCAACTGAATCTCATTGCCCGCGCCGCGTTCCTGCCTGGCGAGAATATCGAAGATTTCCGGCTGCAGGATGTAGCGACCGTTCAGGTAATAATTCGAAGGCGCCTTCGAGGGTTCCGGCTTTTCGACCATTTCGGTGACGGAAAAGCCGTGATTGACCTTCTGGCCGACGCCGACGACGCCATAGGACGAGACTTCTTCCGGCAGGCATTCCTCGACACCGAGAATATTGCCGCCAACCTCGTCGTAAAGTTCCATCAGCCCGGCAATGCAGCCGCGTGCGCCATAGGACACCATGTCAGGCAGAAGCAGGGCGAAGGGTTCCTTGCCCACCAGTTCGCGCGCACACCAGACGGCGTGGCCGAGACCGAGTGGCACCTGCTGGCGCGTATAGCTGACGGTGCCGGCAACCGGCAGCATCTTTTCCAGCTGCAGCACCTGCACGGTCTTGCCGGAGCGAGTGAGCGTGTTGATGAGTTCGGGTGCGCTGTCGAAATAGTCCTCGATGGCGGTCTTGTTGCGGCTCGTGACAAAAATAATGTGTTCGATGCCGGCCTGCATGGCCTCGTCAACGGCATATTGCACAACGGGACGATCCACGATCGTCAGCATTTCCTTTGGCGTCGCCTTGGTGGCGGGCAAAAACCGCGTGCCGTTACCGGCTACCGGAATGACGGCTTTTCTGACAGTTCTGTTCAGGTCCATCGCGTTCTCCTTCATCAAGGTTTGATCTGTCCCCAGTCCCCGCGCAGATTTCGTCCACGCGCAAATTTCACGAAATCTGCCTTCTCACCCCTGTATTTTTGCCGCAGGCGCAAACATCGCGTCCCGCAGCCTCCTCAGCCGCACTGCAATGGGCATTCGCAAATGCCCCAGTACGGCAGGATCCCTGATCGTGGTCTTCAAGGCGCCGAGTACCGAGCGGCTCTTGATGTTTTCCACCAATGTCAAAAAATTATGCGCCAGCCGCAGGCTGCGGGCTCTCGCCTGCTGCGCATCCATGGCGGCCGGCAGCAATGTGTAGTGGCTCAGGAATTCCTGATCTGCCCGCATCATCGCCTCGACGTGATGAAGTTCGAGCACGCGCGAAATCGAGCCTTCGCGGATATTGTAGATATAACCCGGCTTCGGTTCGATGACGCAGAGACCGCCGGCAGCGAGCGCCGAGGCGAGCAGGATATAGTCCTCGCCGATGCGGATATCCTCGCGGAAGCGCAGCCCCTCGCCATTGAGGAAATCGCGTCGGAACATCGGTTTCATGTAACCGAAATTGAAGGTTGAACGGAACAGGATGTTGGAGGAAATGAAGTCCTCAAGCGTGAGAACCGCTCGTTCCTCCAGAAATCCTTCCGGGAACATCGTCTCCATCGGCCTGCCGTCGGTGTAGACGACATCGAGATTGTCGACCGCGACGACGGCATTGGCTGCTTCCGCCCGGCACATCATGCAGGCGGAGCGCTCGGGACGTATGACATCGTCGGAATCGAGCACGGCGATCCAGCGTCCGGTCGCGGCTTCGATGCCTGCATTGCGCGCACCGCCCGGACCGAGGTTTTCTTCGAGCGCAAGCAGGCGGACGCGCGGATCGATGGCGGCAATCGCCTCCACGAACGGGATGGTATCGTCGGCGGAACGGTCATCCACGACAATCACCTCCAGCGTCACGCCCCGCTGGTCGAGCGCGCTGTGAACGGCGGCTTCGATCGTATCGGCGGCATTATAGGCGGCGATGACGAAGCTGATATCGGGCGGTGAGGTGAGATTCTCCATCAGGTCGCCTCCACCGCACCATATTGGCGGATTTCACGCACGCCGAAGGCGCCGCTCATCGAACCCATATGCAACGCGCCGCGCAGCGCATAACGGTTGCGGCGCACGGCGTTGAAACCGTTCAGCGCGGCAAAGACACCGCAATAAAGTACCTTTGCGCCAGCCTTGATGACCTGCACCACGCGGCGTGCACCGGGCTTTTTCTCGGCCAGCACGCGGCCATGGGTCTGGCCGGACCGGAAGCGGCGCTTGGCAAGCCATATGAAGCTCGCGCGGTTTTCCGGAACCGGCTCCGACAGCACGGCATCTTCCGCAAAGACGATACGGCCGCCGGCGGCGTGAAGATGCGAGAAGAAATGCGTGTCTTCACCGCCGCTCTGGCCGAGCGCCAGGGCGAAGCGCCGGCCCTTCACCGCGGGCGCTTCCATCCTGAGCAGCGTATTGCAGGTATAACCGGTGATGATCTCGCCATTGACCCAGACCGGAACGGTCGAGTGGAAATCGCCGCGTTTCATCCAGCCCGGTGCATTGTCCCGGTAGACAGCCGTCACCGGGCCGAGAACGGTTTCCGCACCGGTTTCATCGGCCTTTTCCAGAAGGGCAGCCAGCCAATGCGGCGGGGCGGTTTCGTCATCATCGATAAAGGCCAGATAATCCGCCTTGCATTCCGACAGGCAGGCATTGCGGGCAATCGAAATATTGGATTTCGGGCAATGCACATAGGTAATCTCGAAGGGCGCGCTTTCGCGCAGGCGATCGACGCTCGCTTTGGCACTCGGCTGCTCGTCATTATCCGCAACAATCAGGCGAACTTTCACGCCTTCCGGCACGTCGAGCTCGAAGAGTGACAGAAGTGTGGCAACCAGCGCCGGGCGTCTGTAGGTGCAGATGCCGATATCGACGGTTTTCGAATCATGTGGGCGGGTGACGGTGTTGTCGGTCATGAGACAGCCTTTCTTCCCCGGAATTTCAGGAGTTCCAGCCAGAAGCCGGTGGACCAGGCCAGATGCATCACCATTGCCGAAAAGGCGGCGAGCGGGCCGTATGGATTTTTCTGACCTATTGCCATCCACAAGCCATAACCCACACATGCGGCGATCCAGAGGCCAAGCGGAATAAGCGCCACCCAATGCACGAGCGACAGCAGTGCAAGCACGAAGACCGGCAGGACCGCGAGCGGAATCATCTGACGGATTTTCGGGATGGAGCGATGTTTCAGCAAATTCTTCGCCCGGCCGCGACCATAGGCGAGATATTGCCGGAACAGCGGCATGACACTGGCGCGCGGGTAATAGGTCATGCGGGTCTTGTCGGTCATCCAGATGCGGAAACCGGATTTGCGCAGGCGGAAATCCAGTTCGGCATCCTCATTATGGCTGAAGCTCTCGTCATAACCGCCGACCGCATCGAAGGCGGCAATCCGCATCAATGCGTGATGGCCATGGTCGATCCAGTGGCCTTTGGCACCTTCACGGTGCTTGGAGCCGCCATTGCCGAGCTTGGAATTCTGGGCGATGGCCGTTGCCTTCTGAAACAGGCCGTGGCCGACCGTATCCATGGCCACGACGACGGAATCGGCGCCGGTGCGCTCCGCATCCTCGATCAGCCGCTGGCAATAATCATCGGGATAATCGCCGTGAGCGTCGATGCGGATGAGGTAGTCGAAATCCTCGCCGAAGGTGGCGACCGCAAGATTGATGCCGGCGCTCTGAATGCGCTTCGGATTGGCGAGAAGCGTGACGCGGTCGTCCGTCGCCGCGAAGGCGGAAACGATATTGCGGGTTCCGTCCGTGCTGCCGCCATCGGCAACGACGATGCGGAAAAGACGCCCCTGCATCGCGCCGGTGAATTTGACAAGCAGCCCCTCGATCGTCTTTGCCTCATTGAGGCAGGGAATGACGATCAGCGTTCTGATGCCGGAATGACCAAGACCTTCCATGATTTGCCCCCTACGCACTACACGGGTGAAAACTGCGCTTCACGGGCATGGCCGGAAGCGGATTTGGAAAGCGAGGACAAGTGCTGCACCAGCTGACGGCAATCGTCGCGGTCCGTCAGCCATTGTTTCCTGTCGAGGGCCGAAAGGGTGTTAAAGGCGTCCGCATAGGTTTGCGGCGTCATCTGGCCGAACAGAGCGGCGAGTTCGTCCGGGCGTGCATTTTGCAGGACAAAACCGATATCGCGTTTTTCAATGAAACGGGAGGTTTCCGTGCCGGCAAGCGCAATCGGCAGGGTGCCATAAAGGCAGCCCTCATAAAGCCGGTTGGGCAGCAGCCAGCTGGAATTCTGGCCCTCCTCGAAAAAATCGATCGCCCAGGTGAACTGCACCTCGTTGTAGATGGCGGCGAGATCCTCGGGGTTCTTGTAAGGCCCATGGAAATGCAGATGCGGGGCGGCGGCCAAGAAACCGTCGAAGTCCGCAAACTCCGAATAGGCCGGCCGGCCGCGCAGGATGATTTCGACCCCGCCTTCCATGCGGCGGGCAAAGTCGGCGAGGATTTCGAGCGATTTGCGGCAACGAAGCGCGCCGAACCAGCCGATTTTCCACGGCTCGCCGGGGGCGGGTGCGCGTGGTTGCGGCGTGACAGTAAAGGTGGCGTCGAGCGCCAGCACCTTGTTTTCCTGCAAAAGGACGGGAAGGCCGAGGCCGGAGACGGGCTTGAAATAATGCTCGACGAAGGCCGGAGAACTCGTCATCAGCAGCTTGGCGTCGCGGGCGAAATAACGCTGCGCTGCATTGAGCATCTGCCCGGGTTTGCCTTCGTTCAGAAGCAGGCGGTGAATGTCGAGACATTCGTAAACCAGCGCCGGCTGCCCGGAGTAGATCGACATGGCGCGCTTTGCCAGAGCCAGCATTTCGAGGTTTCTGGCAAGAATGACATCGGGGGTGGGGATGCCGCTCAATGTTTTGCCGAGCGAAAGGCTGGCTTTCGCCACCGCCGCCATGCGCTGCAGAAACTGCCCGTCGGCGGTCTCCCCGAGTACAACGGGTACGACGCCTTCGATCTCCGCCAGCCGGTTCTGCCCACGCCGGAAACCCGCCAGTGTGACCCGCGCCCCGCCCGCAAGCAGGGTCAGCACCCGCCGGCGAATGGCGGGGTCCGACAGATCATGCGCGAGATATACAACATGGGTCATGCAAGGGTCCGGTTGGTTCATGCGTCAGAGACGCCGCGAATGACGTTTTGGTTCAAAAAAATCAGTTGAGGGCGCAGGCGATGGATTCCGGGAACTGGCACTTGTCGCCGAGCGCCGTGAAGGCAAAACGATCAACGATCATCTGTGATGGTCCGGCGTAAGAAAACTTACCCATCCAGTCTTTCAGCGTGTCGGTGCCCCACAGGCTGAAGAAAATCTTCTGGGCGTTTTGCGGGATTTTCGACTCGTCCGTCACCTCATGGACGAGCTTGCCGTTGACGTAATAACGCAGGCGCTGCGGCTCCCAGACGAAAGCGTAGTCGTTAAAGCCGGCATCGGCGCCGCCTTCCACAGGCACCAGCTTCTCATTGCCGCCCTTGGCGGAAATATACTGGTTGAGCTGCACCTTACCGGTATTTTTGCCCAGAACCTCGAAGTCGATTTCATCGTGCGGTTTCTTGTCGGTCGGGCCGATATAGGTGAAGAACGCGGAGTTCAGGCCAGAGCCGGTGGCGGCCTTCATGCGGGCTTCATAGGTGCCGTAACGATAACGCCCCTTGGTCTGGATTTCACCGCAGGCGAAATTGCGCTCGCCGGCCTTGGCCTCCTCGAAACCGAGCGTCAGCTGGCCGTTTTCCACGGTCGCCAGTTTCTTCGACCAGGTACAATTTTGATGCGCGCCGTTGTTCCAGCCGTCGGAAACATACCAGAAGCTTCTGTCCATCTGATCGAAGTTCTCGATGAAGGACGTGCCGTTGCCTTCCTGCGCGTGCATCGGTGTTGCGAAAGCCGTGGCCGAAAGGGCTGCGGCAAGAAAAATGCGTGTCTGAACGCGGGTGACAAATGTTGTCATTGGTTCACCTCTGTCGTTGCGAATAAAGCGTTTCGGATGTGGGCGGGCCGATGATGGAACTCCGTTTGGCTGCAAAATCGGCTTGCGTTTTGCGTTTGCTGTTACGGCTTCCCGTCAGTACGCCATAAATGGCTGGCAGGTATTTGCGGATCTGGGCGTTGCTGATCACCAGAATGACGAAGGCGGAAAGTGTCGCGCTGATATAGAAGGCGGGATAGAAATCCGGTCCGCCCTTGTTCCAAACCATCCACATGATGACGAGCAACGGATAGTGGGCGCAGAAAATCCAGAAACTCAGGCTGCCGGTGTCGGCAAGCCGCTGGCCAAGCCGGCTGCGGATCAGGAGGGAGGAAGAGACCCAGAAACCGAGCGCGCCGAAGACCGCGAGCAGATTGCGCGACATGTTGAGCCAGAAGGTGAATTCCGGGCCGGTGAAATAAAGGCAGGTCGCCAGCATGGCGGAGGCGGCGAAGGTCAGCACCATGATCGGCAGGGCATAGGGATCGAGCGCCTTGACATCGACCCGGTGCAGCGCGAGCGCAATGCCGAGCGAAAAGCTGAAGAGGATGGATTTTTTCTGGACGATAAAGATCGTGAGATCTGGCATGGCGGTGATGATGAGCAGGATCGCCAGCGTCGGCAGCGCGAAACGGCGCATCAGAAAGGCGAGCACCGGCGACAGCAGGATACAGACGAAAAGATCACGCAGGAAATACAGCGGCACATTCACCGGCAGCTCCTCGAGCGCCGTTCCGTGGCTGATGATTTCACGCGGGCTGGCGTTCCAGAGATCGGGGAAATAACCCACGCCGACATCGAACAGCTGTACCAGCAGCACAACGGCAAACAGCGCACCATTCCACAGCAGGAAGGGTAAAAGCACGGTTTTAGACTTGGAACGGATCGTCGCCGGATAATCGAAACTGCTCATGCCGCGACGAAACAGCAGGTAACCGGAAATGGCGCTGAGACAGGGCACGCCGATGCGGAACAGCGCATCGCCGAGGAAAACCCGCAGCCAGTCGAAGAAGCCGTATAGGCCGAGAAACGGGCTGGTTTCGGCATCGTGCGGCACATGAACGAACACGATCCCCGATATCAGCAATATGCGCATCAAATTGATACGGGAGGATAGGTTCTGATCGACAGTCACATCAGTCACCCCTATTGGGCGGCGTCTCCCCACGCCGCGTTGCAACCAGAGCGAACTTAAGCCCGCACTGGAAAGTCTGGTTTCGACTTTGGGATAAAATGTGGCGACGCGGGAAAAACACAAGCTTAGATTTTGCGGGTGAATGTCTGGCGTTTTAGCCATTTTTGTCGTCATGAAAAGTCAAGTAAATGAAATTAAATGATTTTTTTGAAATTTAGCCGTCGTTAAAAATCTCTGAACTGTGTGGAATTGTCATTTGCCGTGATGCTGCGCTGCAAAAACAGCGGTGTCCGGCCTTGCCGCGGCGGAGGGGGTTGCCGCGGTAAGGACCGGTTAACGGCGGAAATGAGGCGTATTTTCCGAGTAAATTTCTAACCTTGGGTTGCGGTGTCGCGCATGCGCCGTGACTTCACCATTCCAAGGATTTTTCCAAGCAGCGCCCGTTCGGTCAGCAGGATCAGGACGCCATAGATGACGCCACCCACGGCAGCGCCGACGAGGACCTGGAGGCTGGCGCTCGGGATATGACCGGAAAGGGCGTGAAGCAGATAACGCACCGCAACGGCCATGATCAGCGCCGCGATCATCGGCCTGCTGCTGACATAGAGGCCGCGGAAAAACGGCGTGTCGCTTGCCTTGAATACGGCCCAGGAATAGGCGACCAGCGTCACCGCATTGACGATGCAGAGCCACACCATGGCGTCGATCAGCGTGCCATAAAGGGCGGCGAGCCACACCGCAACCGTGGTGACGATAGCGCGGACCGTCGCCGACCAGAAAAGCACGCGGCCGTAACCAGCCCCTTTGAGATAGGGGATGAAGGTACTGCAGGGTGTGAGAATGGCCTTGGAAAGGGCAAGAAGACCGAGAACCGGCCAGGCATAGGCCCAGTTCTGCCCGAAGATGACAAGCATGGCCGGTTCGGCCACGGCCCAGAGGCCGAACATCATCGGCGCGAGCAGCACGGTCAGCACCTGCGTGCTGAACATCAGGGCATCGCGGCGGCGCTGGGGATCGTCCATCATGCGGCTGAAGGCCGGAAACAGAACACCCATGACGGCCGACAGAACCACCTGATTGGGGATGCTCGCAAAACGGTTGGAGGCGGAATAGGCGCCGGCATCGGCAAGGCCGAGATGCCGGGCGATCACCACCATCGGTGACTGGAAGGTAACGAAATTGGCGATTTCCGAGCCCATCAGCCCGGAGCTGAAGCCGAGAAGCGGCACCAGCCGGCGCGGTTTCATGACGAAACGCGGGCAATAGCGCGAGACGGCATAAAGACCGATAAGCCGGATGAGGGCCGCGGCAAAAAGCTGGATGATGAGCGCCCAGACGCCGAAGCCGAGAAGCGCCAGAGCCACGGCAACGACTGCCGCAATGCTTTCCGAAGCCATGCTCCACACGGCGTCCTTGCTGAAATTCATGCGCCGGGCCAAGAGCGAATAGGCGACATCGCCGGCCAGCTGCAGCGGAATGAGGAAGGCCATGATGCGCAGCAGGTAAGCGCTTTCCACCGCTCCCAGCAGCCCGCCGAAAAATTCCGCGAAGATGTAGAGCACGGCGGCCATGGTGCAGGAAATCGCCAGATTGGCCCAGAAGACGGTATGGATCGTCTCCATATCCTCTTCCTTCTCGACGATCAGCGCCGAGGTCAGTCCCGCGCCGGCGATCATGGTCAGGAACTGTACAACCGTTAGTCCTACCGCCACCACCCCGAATTCTTCCGGAGAGAGGAGACGTGCGAGGATGGGGACCGTGACAAACTTAAGCCCGAATGTCCCTGTTTTTGATAAAACGCTCCAGCCGACATTCGTGGTGATGGTCTTTACATTTGGCGCTGGGGGCATACAAGCATCCTGTTTCTGGAGGCCGGCGGGAGGAAGCCGGTTGGGAGTTGCCGATACCATCGGGGCCGCTTTTAGGATCGGGCCCGACACTTCTTGATCAACGCAAGGGGCGAAACAATGGCAAGATTTACTGTCGTCATTCCCTATTACCAAAAGCAGCACGGTGTCTTGGGACGTGCACTCGCATCGGTTTTTGCGCAGACTTACCAAGACTTCGATCTTGTCATCGTCGATGACGAATCGCCATACCCGATCGACAAGGAACTTGCGGAACTTTCGCAAGAACAGAAAGACCGGATTATCGTCATTAAACAGGCCAATGCCGGCCCGGGCGGTGCGCGCAACACCGGTCTCGACCATGTGCCTGATGGCACCGACTATGTCGCCTTTCTCGATTCCGACGATATGTGGACACCCGACCATCTGCGCAATGCGGCCTTCTCTCTCAAGACCTATGGCGGCGAGTGCTACTGGGCATCCATGCAGGCAAGTGACGAATTTTATTATCATTTCGCCATTTCCGAGCTGGAGAAGAATGAGGGTGCGGCAAGGCTTTCCGAGAAGCCGCTGGTGATCGAACTGCCGGATCTCGCCAGCGTCATGCTGCGCAACTGGAGCTTCCTGCATCTCTCCTGCATGGTGATCGGACGGCCTCTTTTTGAAAAGATCCGCTTCGATCCGGCGCTTCGTCTGGCGGCGGAAGATGTTCTGTTTTTCTGTGATTGCATCCTTGCATCGAAGCGCACGCTTCTATGTGACGATGCCGGTGCAATGCGCGGGATGGGCGTCAATATCTTCCACAGCATCGACAATACCTCGCCGGAATTCCTGCGCCAGCAGTTCAATACCTGGGTGGCGCTCGATACGCTGGAGGGGCGTTTTTCACGCCGACCGGCCGATGTGGCGTCTATCGCTTCCTATAAAAACACGGCCCGTAAACAGGCGCTGTGGAGTCAGGCGGGCAATCTGAAACGGCGCAGGGCACCCCAATTCGGGCTGCTGTTCAAATGGGCGATGCGTGATCCCGCACTGCTGCGCGCCGCTTTCGAACTCGGTGCGGGAAAAATCGTCCGCTCGAGATGAGCGAATTCTCGCCCGCAAGAATTTATATGTTTTTTACCCAGGAGTGACCTCATGAAACCTTACCACTGGGAATCTCATCATGGAAATTTTGGTGACGATCTCAACCTGTGGCTGTGGGATTTTCTGCTCCCCGGCCTTCGCGATGTGCATGACGACGTCATGCTGGTCGGCGTCGGCACTGTCCTGAACGATGTTCTTCTGCCCGGAAAACAGCGCAAGCTGGTGATCGGCAGCGGTTATGGTTATGGCGCGGTGCCGGATACCAGCACCGAGTTCTGGGATATCCGTTGCGTGCGTGGCGAAAAAACCGCGGCCAAGCTGGGGCTTGCGCCCGAAAAGGGCATCGTCGATCCGGCCGTCATGGTCACCGAGATGCCAGACTTCAAAGGTCTGCCCAAGCTTTACAAGAAGACCTTCGTTCCCCATTGGGAATCGGCGGAATTCGGCATGTGGGAAACCGTGTGCGAACCGGCGGGGTTGACCTATCTCGACCCGCGTGGCGAGGCGAAAGCGGTTATCCGCGCCATCGCCCAGTCGGAATTCATCGTGGCCGAATCCATGCACGGCGCAATCCTTGCCGATGCCTTCCGCGTGCCGTGGGTCGCGGTCAGCACCTCGCCGTCGATCAACAGCTTCAAATGGAGCGACTGGGCCGGCAGCGTGGGTGTAGACTATCAGCCGCGTTATGTTCCGGTCTCCACCCGCGCCGAGGCCGCGAAAAAGGGGTCGCGTTTCTGGGGCATGAGTTTCCCGTCGCCGTCAGCCCCTGTCATTGCCGAGACCGGTTCCGTCCCGGCGCATGAGGGTGATGTACTGGTGCGGCCGCAGGAAACCCAGTCCCGGTCGTTGCGCAAACTGGCCAAGCAGGTGCTGGCCGCACCTTCCACGCTGGCACTCTGGCAGGCAAGCCGCGCAGAACCGCGCCTCAGCCCGGATGGCCGGTTGGAGGAGCGCAAAGAGCGTTTCGCCGCCGTTCTGGAAACGGTGAAGCGGGATTATCTGTGAGGGTGAAGAGTGGATGCGGCAGGGAGTTTTCTGCCGCCTTCTCTTGAGGATGGCCATCCTCTAGGGTCTCTATCGTCATGCTCGGGCCTGTCCCGAGCATCTGCAACCGACCGATCATACGATACGTGAGTAGATCCTCGGGACAAGCCCGAGGATGACGGTGAGAAATTGGCGGAGGTCGCCTTTTCCCTCACGAAACCAGCGTGCCATCCAGCAGATAACGCACATCCCGCACCGGCGGCGTTTTCCGGAAGCGGGCAGTCTTGTCGCTCCAGATGCCGCGCGTGATGGCGGGCAGGGCCGGCAGTCGCGTAAGCGCATGGCTCAGCGCGCCGCCCATGCCTTTCTGCTTTTTTGCATCGAGAAAATGGCGAAGCTCGAATTTGGCGCGGATGTGTTTTTCATGCTCGCGCAGGATCGCCTTTTCCTCGGCGGATAGCTGGCAGCCGGCCAGAATGGCCTTATCCGCCTCGTATAAACGACGAAGATCTTCCGTGCGATGGCGGCCGCTCAGGGAGTTGCCGCGAACGATTGCGCCGTAACCGCAATGGCGGATAACCTTGTAACGCGCGCCGGCGGCAAGAGCCCGCACGTAAAGTTCGTAATCCTCGCCGAGTCGCAGGCCCTCATCATAACGCAGCGCATGTTTGTCCAGAAAAGCGCGGCGTATCACCGGTTTCAGAAACCCGGTTTCTCCGCGTTCCACACCGGGTCTGGAAATATTGCCCTCCACGAATTCCGTGAGCGACAGATACCTTGCCTGCGGTTCGAAGCGGGCCGGCTGCATGGAGGATGCGCCGGGAACCGATTGCTGGATGAAGGCAATATTATCGGCCACCAGGTCCCATTCGTCATCGGCCAGCATGGCGGCAAAACGACCGCGGAAAAAGAAATCGTCCGCATCGAGAATGCTGATGAGCGGGGCAGAGGAAATCGAGATTGCATGGTTGCGCGCAGCCGAAGGACCACGATTGACGTCGAATCGCACAACCCGGAGCCGCCCCGTGCCGTCATCCGCAGCATGGGCCACATCGCTTGTCGTATCGGTCGAACCGTCGTCGATCACCACGACCTCGCCGACTTCAGGTTCCACAAGTGCGGAGCGAATGGCGATATCGATTGTTTCGGATGCGTTTTTCGCAGCGATGATGACGCAAATGGGCTGTGAACCACTCACCATGTGTTGTCCTTCTGCTTTGACCAACCGTCAGGATTTGGCCAGCAGAAAGTGTCATGGGTGTGGATGCAAGCGATTTTTTGCGACGCAATAAATGAATCTTCTTAAAAGCTCACATATCGGTCAGTTTGGCACCGTGCGGCGGGGCGCTTTTGACCGTGTCCGTCGTCATTGTCTCGGCGTTACGATCCAGCGAGAAGGTTTCTCGCATCCGCCGTTTTTCCCTGCTGACAAGAACCAGAATACCAATAAAATAACCGACTTGCAGAATGACGGCACAGATGAGGGTCTGGATGAAGGCCGTATAGAACGATCCGTGGATGAAGTATGTGGCAACCGCAAAAGCAAGCAATGCACCGATCATGCTGAAAAAAACACGAGGTGCATACATGGTGCTCTCCTCCCGAGAACGATTTCTCCGTTTTTGGCTGCGCTGCGGCATTTTTTTTCTTTGCAAGAAATATACGATGAGACCGGTGTTGTTTCAACACACATATATACTTCTTCTAACTCCAGCCGCATGAAATTTCGGTAATCTGGATTGGTAAATTCCTTGGTAATCGGTGACTTCCCCCCAATCGGGGCTGCCGCATAACGTGGTTTCATGCTTCTGAGGGGCATGAAATCGTTCTCATGCAGCGATTACCGGCTGTCTTACGCCCTCTGCAGACTTCGTTAACCATCTCGCCTTTAAAAAGTCGGTATTGATTCCTCAGCAAGAGCAAGGTGCCCGCGTGACAACGAGTTCAGAAGTAATCGCCTTTCCGGCAAAGAACCGCATTGCCGACGTAAAACGATGTGCAACCATGCTCGACCGGCTGCATGGTGTGGAGGCGAATGATTTCTGGCGTACGGAGTGCCGTGAGCTGGCCGCCCGCCTGATGGCGCTTGGTTATGAGGACGCCGCCATGCGGCGCGAGGTCATGGAGTTTCAAAACGCGGTGCAGGCGGAATTGTGGGCGGGCGACGCCACACACGAAGCGCGCCGCGACAGCCATTGAAGGCGCTTTCGGTGCCATTAAAAAAGCCGGCGGGTGAGACACCCGCCGGCTTTTTTATTCGTGCCTGTTTGATCAGGACGCGCTGGCGCCGCGCGTGCGTGCAACGCCGTCAAGCGCCGGCTTGTATTTCGGGTCCAGCCGCGCTGCGTGCGAATAGGACTTTGCGGCCTTGGCCATGTCACCGCGGCGCTCATAGACCAGCGCCTGATTGGCCCAGGATTCCGCCACCTTGTCGTCAAGCGAAATGGCGTGGTTGAAATCGGCAAAGGCATTTTCGTCGTCGTTCAGCGCGACATAAGAAAGGCCGCGGCCATTATAGGGCTCGGGCGATGTCGACGACAGCGAGATTGCCTTGGAGAAGTCCTCGATCGCCTGGGCGTGCTGGTTGCGCAGCTGGTAGATCAGGCCGCGATTGTGCCATGCGCGTCCATCGGTGGTTTCCAGCTCGATGGCGCGGGAGAAATCGTTGAAGGCTTCGTTGACGCGGCCGGACTGGCGGTAAAGATTACCGCGGCCGATCAATGCCACATCATAGCTCGCATTGATCTGCAGGGCAGCGTTGTAGTCCTGCAGGGCCTGCTGCTGCTGTCCGCTATTGCGGTAAACGAGCGCGCGGTTGGCATAGGCCTGGTAAAAGCGCGGGTTCAGCTGCAGCGCCTTGTTGAAGTCCTCGATGGCGCGGCGCGAATCGCCGGCGCGGCCATAAGCCGAGCCACGGACATTGTAACCTTCCGGATCCTGCGGATTGGCGTTGATGACCGAGGTGAGCGAGGCGATGTTTTCCTGCGAGCCCTGGGCGCGGTCGATCCTGAACACATCTTCCGTTTGGTTGGATGTCGCACAGCCGGAAAGGCCGGCAAGCACGGTGCAGATGACCAGAGAAGCGCGAAACCCTCTGTTGTTTTTCAATGGCACCCGGCGCGTGGAGGCATCGGAGTTTTTCACAACACAGGCGTCGACAGCGATCATTCGGTGTGGGTTCCCTCGCAGGCCGGTCTCATAATCGTTGTCCCACGATTTGTCTCCGGCCACAAACACAAAGAGCGGTGGCGAATTGATCGCCCCCGCCCAACAAGCATTCAAAAACGTCCAAAAGACGGCCTATTAACGGCTCGCGCGCGGGGCCGCAATCAGACCTTCGCGCTGCGCACGCTTGCGTGCCAGCTTGCGAACGCGGCGAACGGCTTCAGCCTTTTCGCGAGCGCGCTTCTGGGAGGGCTTTTCGTAATAATCGCGCATCTTCATTTCACGGAAAATGCCTTCGCGCTGCATCTTTTTCTTCAGGGCGCGGAGCGCCTGATCAACGTTATTGTCGCGGACTAGTACCTGCACGTTAAACCCGTTCCTTTAGTTTGGTTATCTTGCTGTGCGAATAAAGGCATTCGCACGCAAACAAAAATGGTCCGTCCAGCTGGCGAGCCGGGCGATTGGTGACGTGCAATATCAGATCATTTGCAGCAAGTCCAGCGGGTCGCGCATAATCCACCGGCAAAATGCGGCGTGTCCAGCATTCTTCCCGCAATGTCGAAACAAAATCATTGCGACGTCGCAAAATGAATATTGCCTCCCATCCCGATTTGCCATGTGTATGATACGGGCCGGGCGTATGTTTACGGCCTCTGGCCGGTTCTTGAGGAGCAGACTGCGAATGCGCAAATATTCCGTTTTTGCCGTGGCGCGTGAGGCGCTCAGGGGTCATAAGGGGTGGGATGCGCAATGGGCCTCACCCGAGCCGCGCAAGGATTATGATGTCATCATCATCGGCGGCGGCGGCCACGGGCTGGGCGCTGCCTATTATCTGGCCAAGGAACACGGCATCACCAATGTCGCGGTTCTGGAAAAAGGCTGGCTTGGCGGCGGCAATACCGGCCGCAACACCACCATCATCCGCTCCAACTATCTCTATGAAGAGAGCATGGATATTTACGAGCATTCCCTGAAACTGTGGGAAGGCCTGAGCCAGGATCTCAATTATAACGTCATGTATTCGGCGCGCGGCGTGATGATGCTGTCGCACAATATTCACGACCGGCAATCCTTCAGCCGCCATATCAATGCCAACCGTCTTTACGGCATCGACAATGAGTGGCTGACGCCGGAGCAGGCGAAAGCCTATTGCCCGCCGCTCGATATATCAGGCAATGCGCGTTATCCGATCAACGGTGCAGCACTCCAGCGCCGCGGCGGCACGGCGCGCCACGATGCGGTGGCCTGGGGTTATGCGCGCGCGGCCTCCGACCGCGGCGTGCACATCATCCAGAACTGCGAGGTCACGGGCATTCGTCGTGGACCTGACGGGGCAGTGACGGGCGTCGAGACCAATCGCGGTTTCATAGGCGCGAAGAAAATCGGCGTTTCCGCCGCCGGCCACTCCTCCGTCATCATGAAAATGGCTGACGTGCGCGTTCCCCTGCATTCCAATCCGTTGCAGGCGCTGGTGTCGGAACCGCTGAAGCCGATCTTCCCATGCGTTGTCATGTCCAACACGGTACATGCCTATATTTCGCAGTCCGACAAGGGCGAGCTGGTGATTGGTGCCGGCACGGACCAGTATAATTCCTATTCCCAGACTGGCGGTCTGCAGATCATCACCCATACGCTCGACGCCATCTGCGAGCTCTTCCCGATTTTCCGGCGCGTGAAGATGATGCGCCAATGGGGCGGCATCACCGACAACACACCTGATCGTTCCGCCATCCAGAGCGTGACGCCGGTGCCGAACCTCTTTGTCAATTGCGGCTGGGGTACGGGCGGCTTCAAGGCAACGCCGGGTTCGGCCAATCTCTTTGCGCATCTCATCGCCCGCGGCGAACCGCATCGCCTGGCAGCTGGCCTGACGCTCGACCGGTTCCGCACCGGCAGGCTGATCGACGAGGCTGCCGCTGCCGCGGTAGCGCATTGATGCTGGCGGCGGCCATGCTTGCGATCAACATATCAGGCGCGGCCGCGGCCGTGCCCGTCGGCAGCGTCATTCCCGAGGTACAGGATTTTCGCAGCCAGAAAATCCAGAAGATGCAGGGCGAGAAAGACTGGCCTTTCATGGCGGAAAAAGGCCTGCTTCTTTGTGCTCCAAGTCTCGCGAACAAGATGGTTTATTTTGTCGGCGAGAAGGAGGATGGCGAGCAGGACTATCCCTTCGCGATAGACACCGACATGATGGCGGTTGCCATCGTTAATATGGGCCGGGCCTCGGCGCTGCGCCCCTTCGATAATTTCGAGCAGCTTTTAAAGCGGCTTTCCCCCTTCGTAGCCATGGGGAAGCGGCTATGTGACCAACCCGCCGGAACGATACTTCCGGAAAATTCTCTCTAGGTGGAGCGACGATGCTTCTGATCCATTGCCCCTATTGCGGGGAAGACCGTTCCGAACTGGAATTCCGCTGGGCGGGCGAAGCCCATATCGCCCGGCCGGAAAACATCGCCGATATTTCCGACGAGGCCTTCGCGGAGTATTTCTTCATTCGCGACAATGACAAGGGCCTCGTTTTCGAGCGCTGGCGTCACATTCACGGCTGCGGCCGTTTCTTCAACGCCGCCCGCGATTCCGTCAGCGATAAATTCCTGATGACCTACAAGGCCGGCGAACCCAAACCGGATACTGAGACGGTCCTTTCCGCAGAAAAGGGAGCCGGACAATGAGCGGCGACTATCGTATCAAGGGCGCCGGCCGCCTCACCCCGGCCAGAACCGCGCGTTTCACCTTCGACGGCAAGATTTATCCGGCGCTGGAGGGCGATACCGTTGCGTCAGCGCTTCTGGCCAATGGCGTGCATCTGGTCGGCCGCTCGTTCAAATATCACCGTCCGCGTGGTTTCCTGTCCGCCGGACCGGAAGAGCCGAACGCGCTGATCGACGTGTCACGAGACAGCCTGCGCAAGCAGCCCAATGTACGCGCCACGGTGCAGGAAGTGTTCGACGGCGCCATCATTGCCTCGCAGAACCGTTTCCCGTCGTTGTCCTTCGATCTGAGCGCCATCAACGACCTCCTGTCGCCGATGTTCGCGGCCGGTTTTTATTATAAGACCTTCATGTGGCCAAAGGCCGCCTGGCACAAGATTTACGAACCGCTGATCCGCCGTGCCGCCGGTCTCGGCAAGGCGCCGAGCGAACCGGATGCGGATCATTATTCCGGCCGTTATGCCCATTGCGACGTTCTGGTCGCCGGTGCCGGCGTTGCCGGCCTGACGGCGGCGCTGTCGGCGGCGAAAACCGGCGCCAGCGTCATTCTGGTGGATGAGAATGCCGAAGTCGGCGGCGCGCTGCGCTTCGATACCGGCGCGGTGATCGACGGTCTGCCCGGTTACGAATGGGCGCAGAAGGTTCTCGCCGAGCTGCAAGCGATGCCCAATGTGCGGGTTCTGACACGCACGACGGCCTTTGGTTATTACAACCACAATTTCGTGGCGCTGGCGGAGCGCGTTACCGATCATCTCGCCACGCCGGCCAGACACCAGCCGCGCGAGCGGCTGTGGCAGGTGCGCGCGAAAAAGGTCGTGCTTGCGGCGGGCGCAATCGAGCGCCATATGGTCTTTGCTAACAACGACCGGCCGGGCATCATGCTGGCTGCTGCTGCCCGCACCTATCTCAACCAGTACGGCGTCTCCGTCGGCCATAATGTCGGTGTCTACACCGCCCATGATTCGGCCTATGAGACAGCCTTCGACCTGAAAAAGGCCGGCGTGAAGATCGCCGCCATCGTCGATTGCCGCGAGCACCCGGATCAGCGCCTGCTGGACGAGGCGCGGGCGCGCGGCATCGAGGTGCTGGCAGGCCACAGCGTTTACAACACCGCCGGCCGCCTGCGCGTCTCTTCCATGACGGTTGGCCGCAATGGCGGGTCGAACAAGCGCAAGATCGCCATCGATGCGCTTGTGGTTTCCGCTGGATGGACGCCATCGGTGCATCTCTTCTCACAATCGCGCGGCAAGCTGAAGTTTGACGCGGCTAACCAGCGTTTCCTGCCTGATATCCATGTGCAGAACTGCGTTTCCATCGGCGCCTGCAACGGCACGGATGATCTTGCCGCGATCATTGCCGAAGCGGCCGCTGCCGGCGGCGGTTCGGTGGAATTCTCCGGCGAAAATACTCGGGCATGGACGGGTGGCATGATCGGTGCGGCCGAAGGCGCGGGTGAGGCCACCGGGGTCAAGGCCTTCATCGATTTCCAGCACGATGTCTGTGCCAAGGATATCCGCCTTGCCGTACGCGAGGGCATGCATTCCGTCGAGCACATCAAGCGCTTCACCACCAATGGCATGGCGTCCGATCAGGGCAAGATGTCGAACATGCATGGCCTTGCCATCGCCTCCGAAGCGCTCGGTCGGGATTTGCCCAAGGTCGGTCTCACCACCTTCCGCCAGCCCTATACGCCTGTTACCTTCGGCACGATCGTCAACCATTCGCGCGGTGCGTTGTTCGACCCGGCCCGCAAGACGCCGATGCATGAGGCAGAACTGGCGGCCGGCGCGGTATTCGAAGATGTCGGCAACTGGAAACGCGCCTGGTTCTTCCCCCGCGCTGGCGAGGACATGCATGAGGCGATCAACCGTGAATGCAAGACGGTGCGTGAGAGCGTCGGCGTGTTCGACGCCTCGACACTCGGCAAGATCGAAGTGGTCGGCCCGGACGCGGCGAAGTTCCTGAACCTCATCTACACCAATGCCTGGGATACGCTGAAACCCGGCCGCTGCCGTTATGGCATCATGACCCGCGAAGACGGCTTCGTTTACGATGACGGCGTTGTCGGGCGTCTGGCCGAGGACCGTTTCCATGTGACGACGACGACAGGCGGCGCGCCGCGTGTGCTCCAGCACATGGAAGATTATCTCCAGACCGAATTCCCCGATCTCAACGTCTGGCTCACCTCGGCGACCGAACAATGGGCAGTCATTGCCGTGCAGGGGCCGAAGGCACGCGAGGTGATCGCGCCCTTCGTCGAAGGTATCGATCTGTCGCCGGAAGCCTTCCCGCATATGGCGGTGGCCGAGGGTAAATTCTGCGGCGTGCCGACGCGGCTTTTCCGCGTCTCCTTCACCGGCGAACTCGGTTTCGAAATCAATGTGCCGGCCGATTACGGCACTGCCGTCTGGTCCGCTATCCGCGACAGGGCGGAAGCCGTGGGCGGTTGCCTTTACGGCACCGAGACCATGCATATCCTGCGTGCGGAAAAGGGCTATATCATCGTCGGTCAGGATACGGACGGCACGGTGACACCTGACGATGCCGGGCTCGCCTGGGCCGTTTCCAAGAAGAAGACGGATTTCGTCGGCATTCGCGGCCTGAAACGCATCGATCTTACAAGAAGCGGCCGCAAGCAGCTCGTCGGTCTGAAGACGAAGGATAGGCTGACCGTGCCAGACGAAGGCGGCCAGATCGTCGCCGATCCGAACCAGCCGAAGCCGATGACCATGCTCGGCCATGTCACCTCGGCCTATTGGTCGGAAAATCTCGGCCATTCCATTGCTTTTGCGCTGGTGGCAGATGGCAGGGCGCGCATGGGCGAAACGCTCTATATTCCGCTTGCCGACAAAACCATTGCCGTCGAAGTGACCGACATGGTCTTCCTCGACAAGGAAGGAGCCCGTCTCAATGGCTGACATGCTGCACGCAAAACGCAAATCCGTGCTCGAGGATTTCCACGGCGGCTCGCCTTTCGTTTCGCTGAAACCCGCCGCTTCCGCCTCGCGGCTGTCGTTGCGGGCGCGGGAAAGCGCCGTGCCGGCCCTCTCGGAAGCACTCGGCCTTGCGCTCCCCACCAGCCCGAAAGGCTCCGTCACGTCGGGCCTGCGCTCCACTCTGTGGCTCGGCCCGGATGAGTGGCTGGTGATCGATCAGGGCGAAAGCGACCTGATGGCGGCGCTTGCCGGCGTCTCCGGGTTGTTTTCCGCAACCGATGTTTCCCACCGCAACACGGCGGTCATCGTTTCCGGCCCCGGCGCGGAAGCAGCACTCAATGCCGGCTGCCCGCAAGACCTGTCTCCGGCGCGGTTCCCGGTGGGCGCCTGCTCGCGCACGGTTTTCGGTAAGGCCGAAGTGGTGTTGTTGCGCACGGCGGATGATACGTTCCGGGTGGAATGCTGGCGCTCCTTTGCCGAATATGTCGGCGGGCTGCTGCAGGAAGCGGCGGCCGACGTGGCGGTTTAGCGCCTCCACCCCCGCCATTCGACCCATCGACCATGGAAATCGGCCCGGCCGATCTCCTGTTTCTCACCGGTCGGCCAGGTTTGCAGGGTAATGGCGGCACCACCGGGTGTCGCATCTGCCTCCATTTGCAGGCGGGCAAGCGGGGCCTCCGGCGTGGCGCGGGCGCCAGCCTCGGTAATCAATGCCTCGCCCGCCTGTTTCAGGGCATCCGGCAGATATTGCCAGGCGATGGAGTGATAGACCACATGGGTCGCACCAGTATATTGCATGAAAAGGCGGCGTTTCAGCCAGTCGATCGCATCGGCTTTTTCCACCTGCAGGCCGTTCTCCACCGCGATCCGTAACGCCGCCGCGGTGCGCTCCAACCTGTCGGTCTGGTCGGCCCAGATATAGGACATCAGCCGCAAGCGGTCTTCGGACGAAGAGGGGTCGAGCGGGTTGAGATCGCATCCGGCGCGTTCGATGACCTCGATCCGCCCATCCGGCGGTGCGCTGCCGCGCCATTCCGGCGACTGGAAGACATCGGATTGTTCCCCCCATGCAAAATCACCGAGACGATAGCGGTATCGGTCGAATTGCAGGTTGAGCCCGGCGCTCGCTCCCACCTCGGAGAGTACGAGCGGCTTGCCGGTGCGCTCGGCAATTGAAAGAAAGCCCGGCAACAGTACGGCTGAACGGCGGACTTCGTTGGTCTGCGGTGGTGATTTCAGCCTTTCGAGGATGAAGACCTGATGGAAACGCAGGGCGCTGGCACAGGCCTGCCACAGCGCATCCTGGTCATCGGGCGCAATATCGACAAGCGGCGCGATCTTTTCCTTGATGGCCAGCGCATGCAGCGCACCCGCCAGCCGCAGGGGAACGGAATCACCGGATGGGCCGACATCGCCGGGCCAGGACAGGATTGTCTCGCCGACTTCCGTCTGGCGGTCGAGCCTTGCGGCCACGGCGCGACAAAGCCGTGCGGTAAAGGGAGAGCCGAGGCTGTCACAGGCTTTTGCCTGCACGAGAAACGCATTCCTTACGGCTTCGTCATGCATGCGGTCTCTCCCTTGCCATATCTCAGGCGTCTTTCGGCCTGTCTTCCGGGTTGAACTGGCTGATGGTGATCCAGCGCGCGGTGAGCGCCGGCTTTTTCTCGTTTTCGATTTCCACCACCACATCATAGGTCGTCATCAGCATGGCAGCACCGCGAAAGCGCGCTTCCGCCAGCGTAAAACGGCCGCGCACACGCGCACCGCTTTTTACCGGCGTGACGAAACGGACGGTATCGAAGCCATAATTGATGCCCATGGTCTGCTCACGAATGCGCGGCAGGGCGTCGTAATTCAGCGCCGAAAGCAGGGAGAGCGTCAGGAACCCGTGAGCGATGGTGCCGCCGAAGGGGCTTTCCGCCTTGGCGCGCTCCGGGTCGGTGTGGATGAATTGCTCATCCAGCGTCGCTTTGCCGAAAGCGTTTATCATCGTCTGGTCGACGATGATCCAGTCGGAAACGCCCATTTCCGTGCCGACGCGATCCTTCATTTCGGCCAGCGCAATTTCTTTTGTCATGGTACCTCGTCCGCATTGTTTCCAGCGATTTATACGGCTCGTGACGCGAAGGGATCAACCGCGCAGATAAAACACCACGGAACGGGCGGGCAGGAAGGCGGGATTGCCGAAATCCGTGCCGATGGCGCTCCAGCCATCACCCGGCAAGGTGAAGGGAACGATTTCACGGCTACGATTGATGAGCACGGCAAGCTCGGCGGCTTTGCCGGTCTCCCGGTCCGGGGTGGAAAGCAGCATGGCGAAGGCCTGTCCATCCGGCCTTTCCCAGTCTGCAACCGTCATTGGTTCTCCGCCCGGGGCAAGCCATGTCACATCACCCTTGCCGGAGAAGAAGCCACTCTCAGAAAACACACCGAAACGTTTGCGCAGTGAGGCGAGAAACGCCGTGTGGTCGATCAACTCAGGGACAAGCGATGACCAATCGACCCAGTTGATCTCATTATCCTGGCAATAGGCATTGTTATTGCCCTGCTGGCTGCGTCCGCCCTCGTCGCCAGCCGTCAGCATCAGAGTGCCGCGGCTGACGAAAAGCGTGGAAAGCAATGCTTTCACATCCGCGAGGCGGGCGGCGACAATTGTGGGGTCGTCGGTCAGGCCTTCAAAACCATTGTTCCAGGAATGGTTGTCATTATGGCCATCGCGATTGTTTTCGCCGTTCTTTTCATTGTGCTTGTATTCGTGGCTGACGAGATCGAACAGGGTGAAACCGTCATGAGCGGCAAGGAAATTGACGCTGCGGCTTTTCAGCCGGCCATGGCGGGAGAAGATCGGCGAGGAGCCGGACAGCGCATTGGCCAGCGCCCCGGTCGTGCCGGCATCACCACGCCAGAACCGGCGCATGTCATCGCGGGCGCGGTCGTTCCACTCCAGAAAACTTTCGGGGAAATTGCCGAGCTGATAACCACCGGGGCCGATATCCCAGGGTTCGGCAATCAATACCCGGTCGTAAAGTACCGGGTCTGAATGCATGGCGGCAAGCGTTTCGCTCGCCATGTCGAAACCCGCAGCCGTTCTCCCGAGCACGGGCGCGAGATCGAAACGGAAGCCATCCACGCCGGCATGGAGAACGAAATGCTTGAGCGAATCGATGATGAGCTGGCGAATATAGGGATGGTCGCAGGCGACCGTATTGCCGGTGCCTGTGTCATTGACCAGCACGCCCGGCTTTCCCTGCGGGTGACGGAAGGCGGTGAGATTATCGAGGCCGCGCAGCGACAGGACAGAGCCTTCGATATCGCTTTCACCCGTATGGTTGAAGACCAGATCGAGAATGACGCCAATGCCTTCCGCATGCAGCGCCGCGACCGTATCGCGAAGTTCCCGCACACCGCCGGGGCAGAGGCGCGGATCGAGCGCCATGAAACCGACCGGATTGTAACCCCAGGCATTGGAAAGCCCGAGTGGCGGCAGGTGGCGTTCGTCGATCCAGGCGGTGATCGGCATCAGCTCCACAGCATCGACGCCAATTTTTTTCAAATGCGTGAGAATGGCGGGATGCGCCAGCGCCGCGACGGTGCCTCGGATATCTTCAGGCACATCAGGGTGTAGCTGGGTGAAGGATTTGACGGCTAACTCGTAAATCAGCCCGCCCCAGGCAAAACGAGGCGGCTGGCGCTTGACCGCCTCATGCTCGGAAAGGATCGCCTTCGGCATGATCGCACCGGTTTCCGCACCGAAGGCATAAAGCGAGGGATCATGACGGAAGGGGCGGTCGACCTCGGTGGCATAGGGGTCGAGCAACAGCTTTGCAGGATCAAACCACAGGCCATGTTCGGGGGCATAAATGCCGTGAGCACGGAAGCCGTATCGCGTGCCGGGCCCGGCCTCTCCATGTGTGAACCGATGAACGTCGTCCTCGCCGCGCATCATCGGCAGGCGCGCCGTCTCTTTCTCGCCAGCGTCATTGAACAGGCACAGATCGATTTGCGAGGCGTGGCGGGAATAGACAGTGAACTCCACTCCGTTTTCCGTTCGGGTTGCGCCTTTGGGAAAAACGGATGGTATCTGCATGGTCTGTCTCTCCGGGAGATGGTGTACCTCCTCCGGGGCTGAGAGAAGGCAGAGGCAAGGCCGAATGAGGGACACCTGGGCGCGTCCCTCACGATTGGCGGAAATTATCAGGTGATAACGCTCGGTTCGCTGCGGCCGGTATGGGCCTTGATGCCGGCGATCGTGTCGGCAACGGAAATCAGGTCGGCGAGGGCCGTCTGTGTTTCGATGCCGTGACGGGCCGCATCGGGCTCGTAACGTTCGACATAAAGGCGAAGCGTCGCGCCCGCCGTACCGGTGCCGGAAAGGCGCAGCACGATGCGAGAGCCGCCCTCGAACAGGATGCGGATGCCCTGGTTCTTGCTGACGGACTGGTCGACCGGGTCGTTATAGGCAAAATCATCCGCCGCTGCGACCTTCAGATTGCCGTAGCTGGTGCCCGGCAGCGTCGCGAGCTTTTCGCGCAGGGCAGCGACCAGCGTGTTGGCGGCGTCCGAATCCACTTCCTCATAGTCATGACGCGAATAATAGTTGCGGCCATATTCGGCCCAGTGCCTGGTGACGATGTCCTTCACGCTTTCCTTGCGCGCGGCAACAATGTTCAGCCAATAAAGCACGGCCCACAGGCCATCCTTTTCGCGCACATGGTTCGAGCCGGTGCCGAAGCTTTCCTCGCCGCAGATGGTAACCTTGCCGGCGTCCATGAGATTGCCGAAGAATTTCCAGCCGGTCGGCGTCTCATACATGCCAAGGCCGAGCTTTTCGGCGACACGATCCGCTGCCGCACTTGTCGGCATGGAGCGGGCAATACCGGAAATGCCCGCGGCATAACCCGGCGCCAGTTTGGCATTGGCGGCGATGATCGCGAGACTGTCGGACGGGGTGACGAACATGCCCTTGCCGACGACCATGTTGCGGTCGCCGTCACCGTCGGAAGCTGCGCCGAAATCCGGGCCTTCCGGGCTCATGACATCGTCATAAAGCTCCTTGGCATGGACAAGGTTCGGGTCGGGATGGTGGCCGCCGAAATCCGGGAGCGGCGTTGCGTTGCGGACAGAGCCCTTCGGCGCGCCGAGGCGCTTTTCGATGATCTCAACGGCATAGGGGCCGGTGACGGCACTCATGGAATCGACCACGACCTTGAAGCCGCCGGCGATCAGGGCGCGAATGGCGCCAAAATCGAACAGCTCTTCCATCAAGGCAGCGTAATCGGTAACCGGATCGATCACATCGACCGTCAGCTCATCCACCTTGAAGCTGCCGATCTTGTCGAGATCGATATCGGCTGCATCAGAGATTTTGTAGCTGTCGATGACCTTCGAACGGGCATAGATCGCGTCGGTGATCTTTTCCGGTGCGGGGCCGCCATTGCCGATATTGTATTTGATGCCGAAATCTTCGTTCGGGCCGCCGGGATTGTGGCTGGCGGAAAGTACGATGCCGCCGAAGGCCTTGTATTTGCGGATAACATTGGAGGCGGCGGGCGTGGAGAGAATGCCGCCCTGACCGACCAGCACCTTGCCGAAACCGGCAGCGGCGGCCATCTTGATCGCCTTCTGGATGACTTCGCGGTTGTAATAACGGCCGTCGCCGCCGATCACCAGCGTCTGGCCCTGAAAGCCCTCAAGCGCGTCGAAGATCGACTGGATGAAATTCTCGGCGTAATTTTCCTGGGCGAAGACTGGCACCTTCTTGCGCAGGCCTGAAGTGCCCGGCTTCTGGTCCTGATAGGGCGTCGTCTTGATAGTCTTGATCATTGGTTCAATGGCCTTTCGAAATAAGCTGGCTGTAAAGCGCGGCGTAGAGACCGGCGCTTTTTTCCCAGGAAACATCGGATTTCATTCCGAGTTTCTGCATTTGTGTCCACAGTTTCGGGTCGTGATAATAACGGACGGTCCGGCGGATCGCCTGTTTCAAACCGTCGAGTGTGACGGGGGAAAATTGCACGCCGGTCGCCGCCTTGCTGGCGATGGCGGCGTGGTTGGCGTCGATCACGGTGTCGGCAAGGCCGCCGGTGCGGGCAACCACCGGAATGCAGCCGTAACGCAACGCGTAAAGCTGGGTCAGGCCGCAGGGCTCGAAACGCGAGGGAATGATGATCGCGTCGCAACCCGCCTGCATCAGATGCGAGAGCGGTTCGTTGTAACCGATGGCAACACCGACGCGACCATGGTGGCGCGATGCCGCCGCGAGAAGTGCTCCTTCCAGCGCCACTTCGCCCGCACCCAGCACGACGAGACGGCCACCGAGTGCAACAATCTCGTCCACGGCTTCGGCCATGAGGTCGATGCCCTTCTGCCAGGTGAGGCGGGAGATGACGCAGAACAGCGGGCTGTCATCATCATCGATGCGGAAATGTTCGGCGACCGCCTTCTTGTTCAGGCCACGGTTCTTGAGATTGGCGGCGGAATAATTGTCGTGGATCAGATGGTCGGTTGCCGGGTTCCAGACATCGGCGTCGATGCCGTTGACGATGCCGTGCAGCACATGCGCGCGGCTGCCGATCACCCCTTCCAGCCCCATGCCGAATTCCGGGGTCAGGATTTCCTCCGCATAGGAGGGGCTGACGGTGCTGAGCGCGGTCGCCGTCTGCAGGCCGCCCTTGAGGAAGCTGACATCGTTATAATATTCGATGCCTTCCATGCCGAAGGAATGCGGGGGCAGCGCCAGTTTGCTGAAGATATTCGCGCCGAACTGACCCTGAAAGGCGATGTTGTGGATGGTGAGAAGGCTCGGAATTTCAGGCGTTTCGGCATAACGCATATAGACAGGCGTCATGGCTGCCTGCCAGTCATGCGCATGCACCATATCCGGCCGCCAGCCGGGGAGCACACCGGCGCCGATGCGCGCCGCCGCCAGCGACAGCGCCGCAAAACGCTTCCAGTTATCAGGATAATCCTTGCCGGCCTGGTTGAGATAAGGGCCGCCGGACCGCTCGTAATAGACGGGCGCGTCGAGGATCAAAAGGTCGAGCCCCTCATGCCGGACTTCGAGCAACTCGGCTTTCTCGCCGAGCAGATCGGTGAACTCGAAACATTTGACGGGGTCCGTCACGGCGGCTTTCACCGCCGGATAGCCGGGTATCAATGTCCGCGTCCTGACGCCGTGGGCTTCGAGCGCGATGGGGAGCGCGCCGACAACGTCGGCGAGCCCTCCGGTCTTGATCAGGGGATAGATTTCGGATGAAACCGAAAGGACATTCATGGGCTCTACAGGTCCAGCTTGTCGATCATCGATTGGGTGATAAGGCAGATGCCGTTATCCGTGCGGCGGAAACGTTTGGCATCCAGTTCTGGGTCTTCTCCTACAATCAGTCCTTCCGGAATGACCACGCCATGGTCGATGACGACATTGCTGAGCTGGGCATGACGCCCGATCTTCACACTCGGCAGTACTACGGCATTCTCAAGGCGGGAGTATGAATTGGCGCGCACACCGGTGAACAGCAGGCTGCGATTGAGCGCCGCACCGGAAATGATGCAGTCACCGGAGACGACCGACGAGACGGCCGAACCACGGCGATCCTCATCGTCATGCACGAATTTCGCCGGCGGGGTGATTTCGGCATAGGTCCAGATCGGCCAGGATTTGTCGTAGATATCGAGGTCCGGCACCACATCCGTCAGGTCGATATTGGCCTGCCAATAGGCATCGATGGTGCCGACGTCGCGCCAGTAGGGTTCGTGCTCGAAATCCGAACGCACGCAGGAATCGGCGAAGCGGTGTGCAACGGCTTTGCCGTGTTCGACGATATAGGGAATGATGTCCTTGCCGAAGTCGCGGCTGGAGGTCGGGTCGGCGGCATCGCGGCGCAGCGCTTCCATCAGGAACTTCGTATGGAAGACGTAGATACCCATCGAGGCGAGCGCGAAATTCTCATTACCGGGAATTCCGGGCGGATCGGCCGGCTTTTCGATGAAGTCGATGATCTCGTCTTTTTCGTTCACATGCATCACGCCGAAGCCGGTCGCTTCCATGCGCGGCACTTCAAGGCAGCCGATCGTGACGTCGGCACCGGAATCGACATGCTGTTGCAGCATGTATTCGTAGTCCATTTTGTAAATATGGTCGCCGGCCAGAATGACCATATATTCCGGGGCATAGGGCTCGATGATGTCGATGTTCTGGTAAACCGCGTCGGCGGTGCCTTCGTACCATTGCGTTTCGGAAACACGCTGGGAGGCCGGCAGAATATCGAAGCTCTCGTTACGTTCAGGGCGGAAGAAGTCCCAGCCGCGTTGCAGGTGTCGGATGAGGGAATGCGCCTTGTATTGCGTGGCGACGCCGATACGGCGAATGCCGGAATTGAGCGCGTTGGAAAGCGCAAAATCGATGATGCGCGCCTTGCCGCCAAAATAAACCGCGGGTTTTGCCCGGCGGTCCGTCAGTTCCTTCAGGCGGCTTCCTCTTCCGCCTGCGAGGACATAGGCCATTGCATCACGCGCCAAAGGCTGAACTCTTTTTTCCGACATGGTGTCCTCCCTCTCTGTCTGTCAGTTTTCCGGTTCGAGCATAATCGTGGCAAGCGGCGGCAGGACGAGCATCGCCCCAATATCGCCGCCTGCATCGACCGCCTGAACGCGTCCGCCATTTCCCTTGCCGCTGCCGCCATAAATTTCGGCATCGGTGTTGAGAATCTCCCGCCACCGCCCGGCAAGGGGAAGCGGCACATAATAGTTTTCCCGATAGACCGGGGTCAGATTGCAGATGACCGCCACAGGCTTCTCGCCGGGCGCCGTGCGCAGCCAGGCGAAGACGGAATTCTCGTGATCATCGACGACAAGCCAGCGGAAGCCGTCGGGTTCGCAGTCACGGGCGTGCAGGGCGGCTTTCGACCGATAGGTGAGGTTGAGATCGCGCACGAGGCGGCGCATGCCCTCATGCATCGGATATTGGCGCAGGTTCCAGTCGAGCGCTCCCTTTTCGCTCCATTCGCTCCACTGGGCGAACTCCTGCCCCATGAACAGCAGCTTCTTGCCGGGATAACCCCACATGAAGCCGTAATAGGACCGCAGATTGGCGAATTTCTGCCAGTCGTCGCCGGACATCTTGGCGATCAGCGATCCCTTGCCGTGCACCACCTCGTCATGGGAAAGCGGCAGCACGAAATTTTCGGTGAAGGCATAAAGCAGCCCGAAGGTCAGTTCCTGATGGTGGAACTTGCGATGCACCGGCTCACGCGAGAAATAACTCAGCGTGTCGTGCATGAAGCCCATGTTCCATTTGAAGCCGAAACCGAGCCCGCCCTCGTGAACCGGCTGGGAGACTTTCGGCCATGAGGTGGATTCCTCGGCAATCGTCATGACGCCCGGATGGGTGCCGTAAACGAGCGAATTCATCTTCTGCAGGAAACGGACGGTTTCCAGGTTTTCGCGCCCGCCATATTCGTTGGGAATCCACTCGCCTTCCTTGCGGGAATAATCGAGATAGAGCATCGAGGCGACAGCATCCACACGCAGGCCGTCGAGATGGAATTTCTCGGCCCAATAAAGCGCATTGTTGATGAGGTAGGACATCACCTCGATGCGGCCGAAATTATAGATCGCCGTGTTCCAGTCGGGATGGAAACCCTGGCGCGGATCGGCATGTTCGTAAAGCGCCGTGCCGTCGAACCAGCGCAGCCCGTGCTCGTCGGTGGGGAAATGCGCGGGAACCCAGTCCAGCAGAACACCGATGCCAACCTTGTGGGCGCCGTTGACGAAACGGGCGAAACCTTCCGGATCACCGAAACGAGCGGTCGGGGCGTAAAGGCCGGTCGTCTGGTAACCCCAGGAGGGGTCATAGGGATGTTCGGTAATCGGCAGGAACTCGATATGGGTGAAGCCCATATCGGTACAATAGGGAATGAGCTGGGCGGCCAGTTCATCCCAGCTGAGGAAGGTGCCGTCCTCGCGGCGTTGCCAGGAACCGGCATGCACCTCATAGATGCTGATCGGCTGGCGGCGCTGGTCCACCTGTGCCCAATGTTCCCGGTGGGCCTGATCTTCCCATTTCTGCGTCAGTTCCGGCGCAGTGACGGAAGCATTCTTCGGCCGCAATTCACCGCGCCGCGCATAGGGATCGGCCTTCAGCGGCAGAAGCTCGCCGTTCGCACCGAGGATTTCGAATTTGTAGGCGCAGCCGGCATAGACGTCAGGCGCGAAGATTTCCCAGATGCCGGTATCCTTGCGAAACCGCATCACATGCCGGCGTCCATCCCAATTGTTGAAATCGCCGACGACGGAAACGCGCCGTGCATTGGGAGCCCAGACGGCGAAGTGGAAACCTTCGACGCCCTCAAGCTTCAGCGGATGCGCGCCCATCTTGTCGAACAGCCGCAGATGCGAACCCTCGCGGACGAAATAATCGTCCATCGGTCCGAGAACGGGGCCGAAGCTGTAGGGGTCGGTTACCGCCCATTCGGCGTCATCGCGGCAGGCGCGATAACGCACCGGTTGGCGCTTTGAAAGATCGATCCGACCCTCGAAAAAGCCGTCGGGGTCCAGCCGCTTCAACTCGCCCAGGAAATTTCCATCCAGCGTCAGGACGGAAACCTCTTCGGCGCCGGGAATGAAACAGCGGGCGGAAAACCCTTCCGGCGTTTCGTGAACGCCGAGAAGGGCAAAGGGATTGGAATGCAAACCGCTCTTGATCGCCTCGATTTCAGCCTTCGTGATATCGCCAGTCTTTTTCTCTTCGGCCGAATTGAGCGGTTTTTTCATCAGGCTCTCCAGATTTCGGTGGCATATTGGCGGATCGTCCTGTCGGACGAGAACCAGCCCATACGCGCCGTGTTGCGCACTGCTTTCGTGTTCCAGCTGCCCTGATCGCTCCAGATCGCGTCCACCTTGCGCTGTGCATCGGCATAGGCGTCGAAATCGGCAGCCACCATGAACCAGTCACTGTTGTAGATGCCGTCGATGAGGGCGGAAAACCGCGAACGGTCATCCGGTGAAAACACACCCGACGCGATTGATGACAGCGCCTGCGACAATTCCGTGGACTGTTCGATGATCGCACGGGGATTGTGACCTTCGGCACGCGCCTTTGCGACTTCTTCCGCCGTCATGCCGAAGATGACGATGTTGTCAGCGCCGACATGTTCGAGCATTTCGACATTTGCGCCATCGAGCGTGCCGATGGTGAGCGCGCCGTTCAGCGCGAATTTCATGTTGCCGGTACCGGAGGCTTCCATACCGGCGGTCGAAATCTGTTCCGAAAGATCGGCGGCGGGAACCATGATTTCCGCAAGCGAGACATTATAGTTCGGAATAAACACCACTTTCAGAAGCCCGCGCACGGCCGGGTCGTTGTTGATGACCCGGGCAATATCGTTGGCAAGCTTGATGATCAGCTTCGCATTGTGATAACTCGGCGCCGCCTTGCCTGCGAAGAACTTAACGCGCGGCACCCAATCCAGTTCCGGGTGGGAACGGATCTGGTCGTAAAGCGCCACCGTTTCGATAAGGTTCAGAAGCTGGCGTTTGTATTCGTGGATACGCTTGATCTGAATATCGAACATGGCCGAGGGATCGACGCGGATGCCCATGCGCTGCGCCACCGTGTTGGCAAGCCGCACCTTGTTCAGGCGCTTCACTTCGGCGAATTTCTCGCGGAAACCGGCATCGTCGGCGAAGCGGTCGAGCGCGACGAGCTTTTCCGCATCGTCGAGGAAATCGTCGCCGATCGCTTCCCGGATCAACCCCGTCAGGCCGGGGTTGCACTGCATCAGCCAGCGGCGCGGTGTAATGCCGTTGGTCTTGTTGTTGATACGTTCAGGATAGAGGCTGTGCAGGTCGGCAAAGACCGTTTCCTTCATCAACTCGGTATGAAGCGCCGAAACGCCGTTGATGGAATGCGAGCCGATGAAGGCGAGATTGCCCATGCGCACGCGCCGTTCGCCGCCTTCATCGATGAGAGAGATCGAACGGATCTGCTGATCCGCCATCTTCTTTTCCTTGCGGGCATAAACCAGCGTATTGGCGTTGATCGCGTAGACGATCTGCATATGTCTTGGAAGAAGACGCTCGAGCAGCGGCACCGGCCAACTTTCCAGCGCTTCGGGCAGAAGCGTGTGGTTGGTGTAGGAGAAAGTCCCCTGCGTGATCTTCCAGGCTTCGTCGAATTCAAGGCCATGCACATCGCAGAGAAGACGCATCATTTCGCAGATGGAAATGGCCGGATGTGTGTCGTTGAGCTGGATCGAGACCTTGTCCGGCAGCGAGGTGAAGTCAGGATATTGCTGCAGGTGACGGCGCAGAATGTCCTGGAGCGAGGCAGAGGAGAAGAAGAATTCCTGCCGCAGGCGCAGTTCCTGCCCGGCCGGGGTCGCGTCCGCAGGGTAGAGAACCCGCGTCAGGCTTTCCGCCTTGTTGCTCTCGCGCAGTGCGCCGATATGGTCGCCGGCATTGAAGGCGGCGAGCAGAATGGGGTCGATCGGCTGCGCAGACCATAAACGCAACGTGTTGACGCGGGTGCCGCGCCAGCCGACGACCGGTGTGTCATAGGCCATGGCGATGACGCGTTCGGCCGGTTTCCAGACGAAACGCTGCGGGTCTTCATAACCGCCGATCGTCTCCACCGATCCGCCGAAGCCGATTTCATAGGAGCTTTCGCGACGCTCGAATTCCCAGGGGTTGCCATGCGCCAGCCAGGTCTCCGGCAGTTCCACCTGCCAGCCATCCGCCATCTGCTGGCGGAAGAGGCCGTGCACGTAACGGATGCCATAGCCATAGGCGGGAATGTCGACGGTCGCCATGGATTCCATGAAGCAGGCGGCGAGACGGCCGAGGCCGCCATTGCCAAGTGCCGCATCCGGCTCCAGCCCGGCAATGACGTCGAGATCGACGCCGAGCGAGGACAACGCATCGCGGATTTCATGCATCAGGCCGATATTGGAGATGGCGTCGCGCATCAGGCGGCCGATCAGGAATTCCAGCGACAGGTAATAAACGCGCTTGGAATTGTTGGCATAGGCCTTGCGGGTGGATTCCATCCATTTGTCGATGATGCGGTCGCGAACGACGAGAATGGTTGCGGTCAGCCAGTCATGCGGCTTGGCAACCTTGACGTCCTTGCCGATGCGGTAGGTCAGTCGCTCGATGATTTCCGCGGCCATGATTTCCGGGTTGGAACTGCGCGGGGCGGGGCGGGGAAGATCGGCGGCGGTAAGATTATTGATCATTGGTCGGTCAGCACCTTGGTGGGAGGAGAGGGTCTGAGAGGTCGATCCGTGTTGCCTTTGCTGATGCCAGTTTATGCATCGATATGGAGGCGTGGCAACAGCAATTTTTACGGAAAGTTGAACGGCTTAGGATTATGAAAAATAAGACTTTTTCTTCCGCGTTCCAAGGATCGCCGAAGGCATTGCCGGCCCTTTATCCGCCGTTACCGAAAAGGTTTGCGTGGTCGTTGCGATGCCGGGCATCGTTCAAAAAAGGGAAAGAGGCTGCAACACTTTTAAATGGTTCACCGGTCCTGAAATCTGTTTCGCTCAATTATCATGTTTAAACACCGGGCCGAAAACCGCTTGTCGGTTTCGGTCTGATGCTCTGGATCACACACTAGCCTTCGCGGCTGCAAAAATTCAATGAAAATAAATGGGCTTTCGCCGCAGCCGCACCGGTCCTGGGTAGCGGCTGCGTGAAACCGGGCGATATCGCCGTGTTCACCCCAGGCAAAAAGGCCGCGCCACCATTTCACCTGCGCGGATCGTCACGCTGGTGTTCGGTGGAACGGCGCACCAGGGAGTGCAGTCGAAGGAAAAGGGCTCGGAACTCAACGCAATGCCCTCTTCCAACCCGCGCCAGTAGAGGGTCGGCGGTTTGTCGTCGCTTGACCAGCGGAAGGCATGCACGCAATCGCCGTCCATCAGCACCGCGCTGAAGCGCAGAGCCGAGGATACGCCCGCCGCAACCATCTTTTCCTGGCAGAGGCGCAGTGCGGTGGAAATGGCCTGAACCGGATCGGCATCGAGACCAAGCCCGACGGCAATCAGGAAAATGGCTTCGCTGTCGCCGGTACCGCGCCGGGATGCATAGATATCATCAGGAATAAGGGAATCGATGTCGCGCCGGATCTGCTCGTAACCGCCGATCTGGCCGTTATGCATGAACAGATATTGACCATGCGCAAAGGGATGGCAATTGGCGCGGGATACCTCGCCTGACGTGGCGGAGCGGACATGGGCCATGAACATGCCGGAGCGCAATTGCTGGCAAAGCGCGGCCAGATTGGCGTCGGACCAGGCGGGCCTGGTGTCGCGAAAGACGCCGGGCGTTCCCCGTTCGCCATACCAGCCAAGGCCACAGCCATCGCCGTTGACGACGGTTTTTGCTTCCCTTGCGGCCATGGACTGGCTGACCAACGATGCTTCCGGCTCGATCAGCAGGCTGTCGAGCCAGACCGGTTTACCGGAATAGGCAAAGAGGCGGCACATTCATGCGGCTCTGTCGAATGCCTTGTCTCCGAGCGCGAAGCCGACGGCGGCCTTCGCGTGAATGGCGGTCGAATCGTAACCCGGCAGCGGCAGCGCATCGGGATCGATCAGCAGGGAAATCTCGGTGCAGCCGAGAATGACGGAATCGACGCCCAGTGCACGGGCCTTTTCGATGACCACAAGGTAGCGTTCACGCGAGCAGGACTTGATTTCGCCCTGGCACAGTTCGCCGAATATGATGTCATGGATCGCAGCTCTGTCTTCCGCATCAGGCACAACCACGTCGACGCCGTGGTGGCGCATGCGGTCGGTGTAGAAGCCATGTTCCATTGTGTAGCGGGTGGCGAGCAGCAGCGGCTTGCGGCGTCCGTCCGCCTTCAGGGCGGCGGCCGTTTCGTCGATGATGTCGATGAGCGCGACGCCCGACATTTTCTCAACCGTGTCCGCAACGAGATGCATGGTGTTGGTGCAGATCAGCACACAATCGGCGCCGGCATTGGCAAGGCGTGCGCCGGCAGCGCCCAGAAGCGCGCCGGCCTCATCCCAGCGGTCAGCCTTCTGAAGGGCAACAACCTCGGAAAAATCGAGCGAATGCATGACGATATCGGCCGAGACCAGACCGCCACGGCTGTCGCGCACGGCCTCGTTGATCATACGGTAATAGGTTGCGGTGGATTCCCAGCTCATGCCGCCGATCAGGCCGATGCGTTTCATAAGTTTCCCCTTATCAAGTTTGATTGACGACAAGGATGCCATCGCCGCCACGAAAACGGCGTGCGTTTTTTCGGGGATTTCACGGACGGTATGCAAGTATGGAGCGCCGTATATGAATAATACGCAAATTTCTTGCGTCATTGCGTTAACCGGTGCATTCTTTACGGATGATTGATGACCGTGACCGCCGAATCCTTGCGATTCTCCAGGAGAATGCCGAAACACCGCTCGCCGATATTGCGGAGCAGGTTTCCCTGTCGCTATCCGCCTGTTCGCGCCGCATCACGCGGCTGCGCACGGAGGGCTATGTGACGGGCACGATGGCGCTGCTCGACCGGCGGAAGATCAACCTTCCGACCACGGTTTTCCTGCTGGTGAGGACGGGCCTGCATGCGGAAGACTGGCTGGACAGGTTCCATGCCGCCGTCAGCACCATACCTGAGATCGTCGAGGTTCACCGGCTGACCGGCAATTTCGACTATATTCTGAAGCTCGTGCTGCCGAATGTCGAATATTACGACACGGTCTACAAACAGATACTGCGCCGTGTTCAGCTTTACGACATGTCCGCCTATATCTCCATGGAGACGGTGAAGCTGTCATCGTCGCTGCCGACGACGCATATCTGAGGGATCATCGAGCCCTTGTTAGCGCCCGTGTCCGCGGCCCGCCTCAAAACGGACGCCGAAGCGGAAGCTGCGCGTTTCGCCCGGTTGCAAGGTAATTGCAGCTGCGAGTTCCCCGTGGTTGAAGGCATTGGTGGGCGTTTCCACCGGTTCGAGCGCGATGGATCGCCGCCTGTCGCGGGCGAGCGTATCGCCGGTGAAAACATGCATGTGGCCACGCTCCTGCCATATGCTGAGGCTTGATCCGTCATGCGGGTTTTCGAGCCGCGTCTCGTAAAGTCCGTTTTCGGATGCGATCAGGTCGGTGAAGCAGACATCCGCCACATGGCCGGATAGCGGCGCATAAAGAAAGCGGGTGTCGTCGCGTGTGACGATGCTGCCCTGCGGATCCCGCAGGGGAATGAGATTGTCGTCCGTTTCGATCGCGGTTCGCGAGGGCAGCGTGAGAAGAAGCTCGTCGATGGACGTCGTGCCGGGTAGACGGAAATAGGGATGCCAGCCGGCGGCGAAGGGCAAAGGCCGGTCGCCGCGATTGGTGCCGCGTATGTCGATGGTGACGCCGTGGCCGGCAAAGCGATACTCCACCTCGATGGTGAGCCGATAGGGGTAACCCTTGAAATCGCCAGGCGCGATTTCCGTCCGGAAGACGAGAATTTTCGCGCCATTTTCCTCGAAAGACCGGTCGAGAACAAAGGGCAGGGCGCGGGCGAAGCCGTGGAAAACAAGGTCCTCATGGTCAAGCACCGGCTCGATGTGGTGCGTTTCTCCGCCGAAATCATATCGGCCTTGCGCAATGCGGTTGGTGAAGGGCGCAAGAATGCCGTTTCTCACGCCGTTCTGTGACTGCAACTCCGCGGTTGTCCGATATCCGTCAACCAGATCCTCGCCCATTTCGCCATCGGCAGAGAGCGGTCGCCAGCTGAGAAGTGTTGCGCCCTCATAGGCGATCTCGGCGCAAAAGCCGTTTCCGGAAACGGTCAGACCGGCAATCCCCGTGCCTGTTGCGGAAGTGGTCATCGGGAATTGTCCTTTGCATGCACGCAACTGCGACGGCCGGGCCGATTGCCTCGCCGATTCGCCCGATCATCTTCGCTGCAGCGACATTTCGCAATGGCTATGATGCGCCGCACACATCCGTGGCGCTCGCGATGAAAATCAGTCAGGGAAGGTTCGTTTTGCGCCGCTGAAAAATTCCATCAGCGCCGCCTGGTCTTCTCCGCCGAGCCCCGCCGCCGTCAGCATGCGGTGCACCTCGGCGCAAACCGCGGTCAGCGGCATGGCTGTGTTGGTGCGCCGGGCGAGATCCTGCGCGCCATTCAAATCCTTGACCATATTGTCGATGCGGCCGGTGCGGCGGTAATCCTTCGCCACATAGCGCGGCATATATTCCTGCAGGATGGCGCTGTCGGCGCGGCCGCCCTTCAGCGCCTGCGGAATTTTGGCGGCATCGACGCCGGCATCCAGCGCAAGCTGTGTCGCTTCCGCCACCGCAAGGAAGTTCAGCCCGCACAGAACCTGGTTGATGAGCTTGGTCGTCTGCCCGGCGCCACAGGGGCCCATATGGGTGTAGTTGCTGGCCACATGCTGCAGCACGCGGTGGGCATCGGCCACATCCTTCTCGTTGCCGCCGGCCATCAGCGTCAATTGCCCGATGAGAGCCTTGGGCGCGCCGCCTGAAAGCGGGCTGTCCACCCAGCGCAGCCCCTTTTCAGCGGCATCGGCCGCCAGTTCCTTGGTCGCTTCCGGGTCGATGGAGGACATGTCGATGATCAGCGTGCCGGGCTTTGCGCCTGCCGCCACGCCATCTTTGCCGAAGACGGCGATGCGGACGATTTTCGGCGAATTCAGGCTGAGGATGACCACGTCTGAAACGGCGGCCGCCTCCGCCGCGGTTGGGGCGCTCGCGGCGCCGAGGCTGGTCAGCGCCGCCACTTTTTCCGCATCCAGATCGAAAACCGTCAGGTGATTGCCGGTCTCCACCAGCCGCGTGCCAATCGCGCCGCCCATGGCGCCGGCACCGATCAGGGCGACTTTGTTCTTCTCGGTCATGGTATTCACGGCCTCCTCCCAAGGTGTCGTGCTATCGTCAGGTCACATCCGGATGGCGACCGTGGCCCACCATCCGGAAATGGCATTTTCAAAGCGAAGCGGTGATGCCGCCGTCGACGTAGAGAATATGGCCGTTCACGAAGGACGAGGCGTCGGATGACAGGAAAATGCAGGCGCCGACAAGCTCTTCCACCTTGCCCCAGCGGCCGGCCGGCGTACGCTTTTCAAGCCAGGCCGAAAAGGTCTCGTCTGCGACAAGGGCGGCGTTGAGCGGGGTATCGAAATAACCGGGCGCAATGGCATTGCATTGCAGGCCATATTTGGCCCAGTCCGTCGCCATGCCCTTCGTCAGATTGCCGACTGCACCCTTGGTGGCGGTGTAGGGTGCGATGCCGGGGCGGGCAAGTGCTGTCTGAACGCTGGCGATATTGATGATCTTGCCACGCCCGCGCGAGATCATGTGGCGCGCGGCGGCCTGTCCGGCATGGAATACCGAGGCGATGTTGGTCTGCAGCAGGCGCTCGAAGGCATCGGCCGGAAAATCCTCGAGCGGCGTGCGGTGCTGCATGCCGGCATTGTTGACGAGAATGTCGATCGCGCCAACCTCCGCCTCGAAGCGGTCGATGGCCTCGCGCACCGCGCCGTGATCGGTGGCGTCGAAGGCAAGTGTCCTCGCGCCCTTGATACCGGCGGCGGCGGCTTTCAGCTTCGCTTCGTCCCGCCCGTTCAGCACCACTTCCGCCCCGGCTTCCGAAAGCCCTTGCGCCAGCGCGAAACCAATACCCTGGGACGAACCCGTTATCAGGGCGCGGCGGCCGGAAAGATCGAACAAATTAAGGCCCACTGTTTCCTCCAGTCTCTCGACATTGCATTCATGAAGATGTATGTTACCGATAACATTCATCCGTTTGAGGGCGGATGTCAAGGCTGACGCGCGCGTTTTCGGTACGTATCGGGCGGGCGGTGAACTGGCGAGGCGGATGAAGACGCGCCTTGCGGCAGCAATTTGGATGCGGAATTTTTATGCGCCGCAGTGGCGCACGCTTGAACGGGAGTTGTCATGAAAGCGATTGTCGCCCACGGGGCAAAGGATGTGCGCATCGAAGACCGGCCGGAGGAAAAGCCGGGGCGGGGTGAGGTTCGGCTTCGTCTGGCCAGGGGCGGAATCTGCGGCAGCGATCTGCATTATTACAATCATGGCGGTTTCGGCGCCGTGAGGCTTCGTGAACCCATGGTGCTGGGCCATGAGGTCTCCGCCGTCATCGAGGAACTCGGCGAAGGTGTTGAAGGGCTGAAGATCGGCGGTCTGGTGGCGGTTTCGCCCTCCCGCCCTTGCCGGACCTGCCGCTTCTGCCAGGAGGGTCTGCACAATCAGTGCCTCAACATGCGGTTTTACGGTAGCGCCATGCCCTTCCCGCATATTCAGGGCGCGTTCCGCGAAGTTCTGGTGGCGGACGCCCTGCAATGCGTGCCGGCTGATGGTCTCAGTGCCGGTGAAGCCGCCATGGCGGAACCGCTGGCGGTGACGCTGCATGCCACGCGGCGCGCTGGCGATTTGCTGGGAAAACGCGTTCTCGTCACGGGTTGCGGCCCCATTGGCATCCTCTCCATTCTGGCTGCGCGCCGGGCGGGTGCGGCTGAAATCGTTGCCACCGACCTTTCCGATTTCACGCTCGCCAAGGCGCGCGAAGCGGGGGCGGACCGTGTCATCAACAGCAAGGATGAGCCCGATGCGCTCGCCGCTTATGGCGCGAACAAGGGAACCTTCGATGTTCTCTACGAATGCTCCGGTGCGGCCGTGGCGCTTGCCGGCGGTATCACGGCGCTGCGGCCGCGTGGCATCATCGTCCAGCTCGGGCTCAGCGGCGATATGAGCCTGCCGATGATGGCGATTACCGCGAAGGAACTCGACCTGCGCGGTTCCTTCCGCTTCCACGAGGAATTCGCCACCGGCGTCGAGCTGATGCGCAAGGGCCTGATCGACGTCAAACCTTTCATCACCCAGACCGTCGACCTTGCCGACGCCATCTCGGCCTTCGAATTCGCCTCGGATCGCAGCCGCGCCATGAAGGTGCAGATCGCCTTTTCCTAAGCGCATTTGCTGCGGACAGGGATGAGCTATTTTCAATCGGCGGCGGATAATTCCGCCGCCGATTTTTTATGCATCGTTTTGGGTGTGGCGCGATCTAGCGGCGCTGTTACCGATATCATGGACTTGCGATGAGGCCGCGGCCTCAAGCAGCGCAATCCGCTCTGATGCCGAAGATTCCAGTCTCATATTTTGCGGCCCCTAACCGCCCTTTGCCGATCTGCGCCACCGGTTTGCACATTTTGACGCAGGTCAAAAAGGTGATTTGCCGCCTGCGGTTTTTTGCGTTATCGAAATTTCAGAAATTACTGAAAATTCAGGAAGTGAAGAAATGCCAACCAGCCTGTCACCGCTCGTCCAGTCCTTCGTGCTGCATTTTGGCGAGATGGGCAGCCGCTGGGGAATCAACCGTACCGTCGGCCAAGTCTATGCTTTGCTTTACATTTCACCGCAGCCTCTCTGTGCGGACGAGATCGTCGAGGCGCTCGGCATTTCCCGTTCCAACGTGTCGATGAGCCTCAAGGAACTTCAGGCGTGGAACCTTGCAATTCTCAAGCACTTCCCCGGCGACAGGCGCGATTTTTTCACGACGCCTGACGATGTCTGGCAGATTCTGCGCACGCTCGCCGAAGAGCGGAAGAAGCGCGAGATCGATCCCACCCTCAGCGTGCTGCGCGAAATCCTGATGGAGACGCCGGAAAACGAGGATGAGCGGCACGCGCAAAAGCGCATCGACGAGATGAAGACGCTGATCGAGCAGCTGACCGGCTGGTATGACGATGTGAAGCGGCTGGAGACCGAAAGGCTGGCCTCGCTGCTGGCGCTCGGCTCCAAGGTCACGAAGCTTCTGGAGGCGAAAGACAGGATCGTCTCGCTTGCAAGACCCCGCGGCACGAAGAAGAAAGGGTGATCAGTCGTGACCATGTCCGCACAAATCCCCCGGTCGGCCGATGGTGAGGCCAGAGACTGTCCCGTGCCCGGTGCCGGGCAACGGCGATCCTTTGGCAGAACCCGGCGCAATGCTGCCCACGACAAGGCCGCGGTGAAAACGCAACATGCGCCCGCGGTTGGCAGATCCGTCGCCCTGCTGCATGTGCTGCCGGCGCTGCTCTGGCTGCCGCAGGCGGGCCTGCTGGCCTTTTCAGTCGGAAAAATTGCCGATGGCGAGCCGATGATGGCGATCGTGCCGGCGGCCGTTGCGGTCCTTATCCTCGGTCTTCTCAAGGCGTGGCTGGAAAAAGTCGCGGCGCGGCTGTCCTTCCGGGCCGCACGCGCAGCACTTTCGCAGCGGCGGTTCGAGGCGCTGCAGGCGGTGGCCAAGGTTTCCCCGCTCGATCTGTCGCGCACGGCCTCGGGTGAGGCGGCGGGCATTGTGGCGGAGGCGGCGGAAGCGCTGGTGCCCTATCTCTCCCGGTTCCAGCCGGCGCGCATGAAAGCCACCATCGTTCCCCTGGTTTTTGTGCTCGCCATCCTGCCCTTTAGCTGGATTGCGGCGGTGGTGCTCCTGCTCGCCATGCCCACCATCCCGCTTTTCATGGCGCTCATCGGCTGGCAGGCCAAGGCCGCCAGTGAAAAGCAGCTTGCCGAGACGGGCAACATGAATGCCTTCCTGCTCGATCGCCTGCGCGGGCTGGAAACGATCCGCACGCTCAAGGCCGTTGACCTGACGGCGGCGCGCCTCGGGGCCGATGCGCAGAACCTCAAGAAGCGGACGATGGCCGTTCTGAGGATCGCCTTTCTCTCCTCTGCGGTACTGGAGCTTTTTGCGGCGATCGGCGTTGCCATGACCGCCGTCTATATCGGTTTTCACCTGCTCGGTTTTCTCGATTTCGGCGCCTGGGGTGAAAAGCTGACGCTGGCCGAAGGCCTCTTCATCCTGCTGCTCGCACCGGCCTTTTTCGAGCCATTGCGGGAACTCTCCGCCGTCTGGCACGACCGCGCGGCCGGCGAGGCGTCACTTAATGCGCTCGCCACATTGACAGCCGGTGGTGCGGCCATCGTGGGTGAGGGCACGGATGTGGTGCGCGCGCCATCTTCGATGCCCGGTCTGCTGGAGATGGCCAACCTTTCCTTCGCTTACCCGAATGCTCCCCCTGTCATCCGCAATTTCAACCTGACGGTTCAGCAGGGCGAGAGAGTTGCGATTCTCGGGCCTTCCGGTTGTGGCAAATCCACTGTACTCTCCTTGATTGCCGGGTTGGCCGAGGCGGGTGAGGGCGTAATCAGAATCGGCGGTATCACGCTCGATGATGCAACGGCGGATGGGTTGCGCGGAACGATCGGTTGGGTCAGTCAGAAACCGTTCTTTTTTGCCGGGTCCCTGAAGGCGAATATTCGTTTTGGCCGCCCTGATGTCAGCGACGCCATGGTGGAAGAGGCCCTGCACCGCACCGGGCTGGATGGATTGATGCAGGCCCGCCGGCATTTGCAGATCGGTGACGGCGGATATGGCATTTCGGGCGGGGAGGCGGTGCGGCTCGCCATAGCGCGCGCTTTCGCAGACCCGGCAACGCAGCTTGTTCTGGCCGATGAGCCGACCGCGCATCTCGACCGGGAAATGGCGGCTCTTGTCACGGATAACCTGCTGCAACTGGCAAAGGGCAGGACATTGATCGTCGCGACCCATGATCCGGTACTTGCGGCACGCATGGACAGGATCGTGGATATGACGGCGATCCATTCGAGGGGGCAGCCATGATCGCGCGTTTTGCCATATTGAGACCTGTCATCGCCCTGTTCTGGTCGACGCGGCGCGGCATGCTGCTTGCGGGCGCGGTTCTGGCGGTCACGACGGTTCTGGCGGGCATCGGTCTTCTCGGCGTGTCCGGCTGGTTCATTACCGCGACGGCCATTGCCGGCCTGCTGCCGGCGACGGCGTTTGCCTTCGATGTCTTTGCCCCTTCGGCTGCCATTCGGCTTCTTGCGCTAGCGCGCACCGCCGCCCGGTATGGCGAGCGCATGACGACCCACGAAGCCACGCTTTCCGTGCTCGCGGCACTTCGGGAGAGATTGTTTCGCGGTTTTGCCGCACCGCAGGCGGCGAAATCTCTGGAGGCGCGGCCCGCGCGCCTGCTGAACCGGCTGACTGCGGATATCGATGCGCTGGATTCGCTCTATTTGCGCGTCCTCGTTCCCGCTGCCGTCGCCATCCTCGCCGCGCTCGTGACCGGCGTCGGGCTTGCTTTCCTGCACCCGCTTGCCGGTGTGCTGGCGGCAACCTTCCTCATTGCGGCGGGGCTGGGCATTTCCGCGCGCTCTGCCTTGAGAGCGGAAAAATTCTCGCGCCGGCGGGCCATCGGGCTCGAGGCGTTGCGCGCCCGCACGGCCGATCTCGTGGGCGGACAGACGGAGCTGCTGACCACGGGCCGGCTTTCCGCGCAGGTTGCCGCGGTCAAGCGGGCGGATGACTATCTCGCCGCCTGTGATGACAGTCTTAACCGCATCGAGACCAATGCCGGATTTTCCTTTGGCGTTTCAGCGGCCATTCTCCTGAGCTCCGCCCTTCTCGGCATGGCCTGGCTGGCGGAGCACGGGGCGGTGAGCGCACCCGCCGCCGCACTTGGCCTGCTGGTCTGTTTCGCCGCGCTGGAGCCTTTCACGGCGCTTCGTCGTGGGGCGATGGAACTGGGCCGCACGCTGTTTTCCGCAAGGCGCATTGCGCCGCGCCTTTCTGCGACGGCCGAAGCGCACTGTCCTGCATTGCCCGTGAGTGGCATCGCGGCGGAGCTTAGAGGCGTGCGTCTGGAGCGGGAGGGGAACGAGAATCCGGTCCTGACGAATATCAACCTTGCAATCGCCTGCGGGGAGCGGGTCGCGATCGTCGGCGCAAGCGGTGCGGGCAAGACGAGCCTCATCCAGCTGGTGGCGGGCGAGTTGCGGCCGGCTGCGGGTTCGGTCCGTGCTTTGCCGTCCACCCTGATGACGCAGCGCAGCCAGCTTTTCCGTGACAGCATCGCCGACAATCTGCGGCTGGCAAAACCTGCGGCAACGGGGAGTGAGTTATGGGACGCGCTCGAGGCGGCGGGTCTAGCCGAACACGTCAGAACCTTGCCAAAAGGGCTGGAAACGAGGCTCGGCGAGGCCGGGCAGGGTCTTTCCGGTGGTCAGTCGCGCCGGCTGGCGCTTGCCCGTTTCCTTCTTGCTGACCGGCCGCTCTGGCTTCTCGACGAGGTGACGGAAGGGCTGGACGGCGAGACCGCCCGGGACGTGCTCGGCCGGCTCTTCGCGAGGGCAGAAGGAAAGACTGTCTTGATGATCACCCATAATCGCCGCGAGGCGGAATTTGCCGATCGTATCATCGTGCTGAGAGAGGGACGCCAATTTGATGAATGTCAAAGCGGCACCCCGGAATACGGCGTAGTGCTTGAGACACTGCGCCCGGACTGAGATTTTTTGAGAGCCGGCGTCGTCTTGAAAATGGAAGGCCGGCCTTCCGGAAAAGGTGGGTAAGACTATGGAACTCGACATAGTGGCGCTGTCGCGCCTGCAATTTGCAGTGACGGCTTTATATCACTTCTTGTTCGTTCCCCTGACGATCGGGCTGTCGGTGGTGATCGCCATCATGGAAACGGTATATGTTATGACCGGCCGGGCGATCTGGCGGCAGATGACGAAATTCTGGGGCACCCTGTTCGGCATCAATTTCGTGCTGGGTGTTTCCACCGGCATCGTCATGGAATTCCAGTTCGGCATGAACTGGAGTTATTACAGCCACTATGTCGGCGATATCTTCGGCGCGCCGCTGGCGATCGAGGGCATGATGGCCTTCTTTCTGGAAGCCACCTTCGTCGGCCTGTTCTTTTTCGGCTGGGACAAGCTGTCGAAACTCGGTCATCTCGTCGCGACATGGTGCGTGGCGATCGGCTCGAATTTTTCGGCGCTGTGGATATTGATCGCCAATGGCTGGATGCAGAACCCGACGGGTTCCGCCTTCAACCCACAGACCATGCGCATGGAAGTCACTGACTTTTTCGCGGTCCTGTTCAACCCGGTGGCGCAGGCGAAATTCGTGCACACCGTTTCCGCCGGCTACGTGACGGCCTCCATCTTCGTACTCGGCGTTTCCGCCTGGTATGTGTTGAAAGGCCGCCACGTCGATCTCGCCAAGCGGTCGATGACGGTAGCCGCCTCCTTCGGCCTTGCGTCTGCCCTGTCCGTTGTCGTGCTGGGTGATGAAAGCGGATATCTCTCCACCGAACACCAGAAGATGAAGCTCGCCTCCATCGAGGCCATGTGGGAAACCGAGCCGGCGCCCGCCCCCTTCACGGCCATCGGTTTTCCAGACCAGGAAGCGCGCGAGACGCATTTTGCGGTGAAGATTCCGTGGGTGATGGGCCTCATTGGCACCCGTTCGCTCGATACGCAAATCCCAGGCATCAACGATCTTGTCGAGCAGGCCAAGACCCGCATCCGCGACGGCATCAAGGCCTATGATGCGCTGATGCAGATTCGCGCGACCGGCAAGGGCGCACAGCTGCCCGAAGAGGTGAGCGGCACCTTTGCCGAACTCGGCCACGAGCTTGGTTATGCCCTGCTGCTCAAGCGTTATGTCGACGATCCGCGTCAGGCGAGCGAAGAGCAGATCGCGAAAGCTGCTGCCGACACCATCCCGCATGTGCCGACCCTGTTCTGGGCGTTCCGCATCATGGTCGGTCTCGGCATCTTCTTCATCCTTTTGACGGCAACCTTCTTCTATCTCTCGGCCCGCCGTCGGCTGGATCACTATCCGCTGTTGCTGAAAGTGGCGGTCTTTGCCATTCCGCTGCCTTGGATCGCCGCCGAAATGGGCTGGGTGGTCGCCGAATTCGGCCGCCAGCCATGGATCATCGAGGGTGTGTTGCCCACGGCGGCGGCCGTCTCCAGCCTCAGCGCTTCGACGGTGCTGATTACGCTTCTGTGTTTTATCGCCATCTACACGGTGCTGTTCATCGTCGAAATGGGGCTGATGCTGAAGGCGATCCGCAAGGGGCCAGACCCGGACCATGAGCCGGAGGCACCGCTCGTTCCTGAAAAACTCGTCGCTGCGGAGTAAGATATCATGATCCTGCATCAACTCATCGACTATGAAATCCTTCGCGTCATCTGGTGGCTGCTGCTCGGCGTTTTGCTCACCGGCTTTGCCGTGACCGGTGGCTTCGATCTTGGCACGGGTGCGCTGCTGCCCTTCGTGGCGAAGACGGATATCGAGCGCCGTGTCGTCATCAATTCCATCGGCCCGGTCTGGGAAGGCAACCAGGTCTGGCTCATCCTCGGTGCCGGTGCGATTTTTGCCGCCTGGCCACCGCTCTATGCGGTGTCGTTTTCAGGGTTTTATCTGGCGATGGCCGCCATCATGTTCGCGCTGATCCTGCGGCCGGTCGGTTTCAAATATCGCTCCAAGCGGGAGAGCACGGCATGGCGCAGCGCCTGGGACTGGGCCCTGTTCGTCGGCGGCTTCGTGCCGGCGCTGATCTTTGGCGTTGCCATCGGCAATGTGCTGCAGGGTGTTCCCTTCCATTTTAACGACGACCTGAGGATTTTCTACGACGGCACGACGCTGTTCGAGCTTCTGAACCCCTATGCCCTTCTCTGCGGCCTCGTTTCCGTTTCCATGCTTGTAATGCATGGCGCGGCCTGGCTGGTGCTGAAGACCGAAGGTCCGGTGGCTGCGCGTGCGCGCAGCTTTGGCAGCATTGCGGCCCTTGCCTCCACAGTTCTTTTCGCGCTTGGCGGTATCTTTCTCTGGCTCGGGGTTGATGGTTATCGCTTCACCTCGGAAGTCGTGACCGACGGCCCCTCAAATCCGCTGTCCAAGACGGTCGAGGTTGCGGGTGGTGTTTGGTTTGCCAATTATGCGGCACATCCGTGGATGATGCTGGCACCGGCGCTCGGTCTTGTCTTTCCCCTTGTCGCCTTCATCTTGTTCAGGGCCCGCAGGGAAGTCCTGGCTCTGCTGTCCAGCTCGGTCGCGATTTTCGGCATCATCGCCACCGTCGGGCTGACGATGTTTCCCTTCATCCTGCCGTCTTCGGTTGATCCGAAGTCGAGCCTGACGGTGTGGGACGCTTCGTCCAGCCACATGACGCTGTTCAACATGCTGGTCGTCACGCTCATCTTCGTTCCGATGATCGTCGCCTACACATCTTGGGTCTATCGCGTGCTGTGGGGCAAGGTAGATGAAAAAGCGATCCGCGACGATAGCGGCCACGCTTATTGATCAAGAAAGAAGGAGATCGAACATGTGGTATTTCGCCTGGCTGCTCGGCCTGCCTCTCGCCGCCATCTTCGCCGTCATGAATGCCATGTGGTATGAGCTGATGGAAGAAAATGCGAAAAAGGCCGAAGCGAAGCCGGAAAAATGACGCTTGATACAGAAAGGGCGGCATCCCGTCTCGATGCCGCCCTTCGCGTAGAACAACCGCGATTGTCGCGTGTCTTCAGTGGATCGCGATACCGCGCTTGTCCGCTTCTTCCTTGATGATGTCTTCGACGATGGCTCGCTTGAGATTTGGATCTCCCAGCAGATAGTCATCGGCGATTTCGAAAATCGACTTCGGGTTCTCGGTCCTGTGCAGGGTGTCGAGATCCTGGCCGATCTGCTCTCTCAGGCTGGAATAGTCGTCCATCGCGGTTCTCCCGTTTATCGGTTCAATCCAGAAGGTCGGCCGGAACCTTGCCGCCGTTTTCGGAGAGCTTCTTGATGACCGCCTTGTGCAGCCAGATATTCATGGTCGCCGAATCCGAGGTGTCGCCGGTGTAGCCCAGTTCGCTCGCCAGTTCCTTTCGGGCGGTGAGGCTGCTGTCCAGATCGAGCGCCTTCAGAAGATCGACGATCGAGTGTTTCCAGTCGAGCTTCTGTCCATTTTTCTTGACTGCCGCATCCAGAATGGAGGCGACGTCGACGCTGCCGGTGGACGCGGGGGCCGCGGTCGTCGGTGCCGGTGAAGCAGGCTGGGCCGGTGCTGCCGGGCTTGCAGTGGTTGTTGGTGTTCCGGCCGGGGCCGAAGTCTGCGGCGCGGCCTCGGCCTTGCCGAAAATCGCGTCCTTGATCTTGTTGAAAAAGCTCATTCTGTCTTCCCCTTATCTGCGAAATGCACGCCCGACGGCGATGAGAATGCAGGCACCGATGAAACCGGCGATGAGATAGCCAATCCAGCCTCCGAGCGAGACGCCGATGAGCCCCAGAAGGAAATTGGCGACGATGGCGCCGACAATGCCGAGGATGATGTTCATGAAAACACCCATATTGCTTTTCATGAACTGTTCGGCGAGCCAACCGGCTACGCCGCCGATGATGATTGCTGCAATCCAGCCAACTTGTGCGTCTTCCATAACAAGCCTTTCCTTTCTAGAGAGAGGTCATAGGCATATGGACCCGCATTTTTTGCGCACGTCCCCCCGCCTTGAATTGACCCCAGGCGATTATTAACGAAGACGCGGAACTTTTGTTCCGTAAGGCGTGCACGTTAGAGCAAACTCAACCCTGGCTCTCAAAATCCAGCCCGATATCGAGGACCGGCGCGCTATGGGTAATCCAGCCGATGGAGATGAGATCGACGCCGGTGGCGGCGATGGCAGGCGCCGTCTGCGGATTGATGCGGCCGGAGGCTTCGGTGATGGCGCGCCCGGCAACGATCTCCACCGCTTGGCGCAGCTGTTCCGGCGTCATGTTATCGAGAAGAACCGCGTCCACACCCTCTTCCATGGCCTCCTGCAACTGCACGAGCGTATCGACTTCCACCTCGATCTTGACGAGATGTCCGACGCCCTGCCTCGCACGGCGGATGGCCTCACGCACGCTGCCGGCAACGGCGATATGGTTGTCCTTGATCAGAACAGCATCATAAAGCGCAAAACGGTGGTTCATGCCGCCGCCGGCACGCACGGCATATTTTTCCAACGCCCGCAGCCCCGGCGTCGTCTTGCGAGTGCAGGCGACCGACGCTTTGGTGCCGGCAATGGCGGTGACGATTTCTGCGGTGACTGAGGCGATGCCCGAGAGATGGCCGAGGAAATTCAGCGCCGTGCGTTCCCCGGTCAAAAGCCCGCGTGACGGCCCTTCGATGGTTGCGATGATATCGCCGGATGCCACGGCCGCCCCATCCGCAATGTGCCTGCTCATCCTGATCGCCGGGTCCACAAGCTGGAAGGCGAGTTCCGCCGCATCGAGCCCGGCGATGACGCCCGGCTCCCGCGAAGCCATGACCACGACCGAGCGATGATCGGCGGGAATGACGGCGGTGGAGGTGATGTCGCCTGCAAGGCCGAGGTCTTCGAGAAGGGCGTTGCGAACGAGCGGTTCGACGATGAGGCGTGGCAGGGGGGAAAGGATCATGTCAGGCGCTCCGCGCGAAACCGGCTGTTGAAAGGCTGGAAGAAGAAAGCTCATGGGCGACGGTGACGACGTCGTTCAGGCTCAGTCGGCGTCTCATGGCCTTGGCGTCTTTCTGGGGAAAATCGTCACGGAAATGCGCGCCGCGCGATTCCCTCCGCAGGGCCGCGAAGACGGCGATGGAGAGTGCGACCACCGCCGGGTCGGATGCCGGGCCGTTCCGCTCGGCAAGCGGCAGCAAGTCCCTGATGGCTTCGGCCAATCCCGCGGCATGTCTGACAATGCCGAGATGACGGGAAACGATGGGCCTGACAGCGGTGAGATCGGCGGGCGAAAAATCAGCGGTCGCGTTGGGCGAGACGGCAGTCGCCGGTCTTGCCGCGGGTGCGGGCCGGCCGGCAATATCCTGCGCCGCGCGCATGCCCATCGCGGCGGCCTCCAGCAGCGAGTTGCTGGCAAGCCGGTTTGCGCCGTGAAGGCCGGTGCAGGCGGTTTCGCCCGCAACCCAGAGGCCCGGCACCGAGCTTCGGCCTTTATCATCAGTGGCGACGCCGCCCATGTGGTAATGCACGGCCGGACGGACCGGCACGAGTTCGCGGGCGGGGTCTATGCCCGCCTCGCGGCAAAGCAGGTCGATGGACGGGAAACGGCTGGAAAAACCGGAGCCGAGCGCCTGGCGGGCATCAAGAAAGACCCTGCCGCCGCGCAGGATTTCACGGTGAATGGCGCGGGCGACAATATCGCGCGACGCCAGTTCCGCGCCGGGCACTGCCGCCATGAACCTTTCGCCGTTTTCATTGAGAAGCAGTGCGCCTTCACCCCGCACCGCTTCGCTCACCAGCGCCAGTGGTCGCCGGGGAGAGGAAAGTGCTGTCGGGTGAAACTGCACGAATTCCATGTCGGCAAGGATGGCGCCGGCGCGGGCGGCGAGCATGATGCCCTGCCCGAAATTGCCGGAGGGATTGGTCGTGGCGTCATAAAGCCCTCCGAGACCGCCGGTGGCGAGAACGACCCGGCTTGCCGGCAGAAGGAAGCTGCCGTTCGGGCCGGCACAGGCGAGACCGGCGATGACGCCGTCTTCCGTCAACAGGCGGCGCACTTCCGTGCCTTCCAGAACCGTGATCGAAGGCGTACGGCGAACGGCATCCGCAAGAGCCCTGACGATCGCCGCACCCGACCCGTCGCCTTCGGCATGCAGAATGCGCCGCCGGCTATGGGCGGCTTCCAGCCCGAAGACATAGTTGCCGCCGGCGTCCCGGTCGAAGCGAACGCCTGCCCGCTCCAGCGCATCGATGACGGCGGGGGCGGCGGAAACGATACCAACCGCCAGATCTTCATCACAAAGGCCATCGCCCGCGGCGAGTGTATCGGCAAGATGAAGGGCCGCGCGGTCGTCAGGGCCGAGGCTGGCCGCGATGCCACCCTGCGCCCAGGCGCTGGAGGTTTCGCCGCCGAGCGCGCCGCGCGTCACAAGCAGCACCGGCTGCGGCGCCAGCGTCATCGCCGCCATCAGCCCGGCAATGCCGCTGCCGACGATGACCGTCCAGTCCCGCTGCAGCAAAAACTCGCTCATATCTGCAGCATCCTTTCCACGGCGCGACGGGCGGCACCGGCAATGGCTGGATCGACCGTCACTTCATGGCGATTTTCCTCCAGTGCCGTGCGGATATTGCCAAGCGTGATGCGCTTCATATGCGGGCAGAGATTGCAGGGGCGGATGAATTCGACATCGGGGTGATGCACGGCGACATTGTCGCTCATCGAGCATTCCGTCAGAAGCACCACGCGGGCAGGGCGCTCGCGGCCGACATAGTCCGACATGACGGCGGTGGAGCCGGAGAAATCCGCAGCGTCTACGACCTCGGGCGGACATTCGGGATGCGCCAGCACGATAACGCCGGGATGGCTTTCGCGCAGCTCCCTGATGTCATCGGCGGTGAAAAGCTCATGTACCTCGCAATGGCCACGCCAGGCGATCAGTTCGACATTGGTTTCCTTGGCGACGTTTTTCGCCAGATATTCATCCGGCAGCATCAGCACGCGCGGCACGCCGAGCGATTCCACCACCTGGCGGGCATTGCCTGACGTGCAGCAGATATCGGACGCCGCCTTCACCGCCGCTGACGTGTTCACATAGGTGACAACGGGCACGCCGGGATAGGCCTTGCGCAGAAGCGCGATGTCTTCGGGCGTGATGGAATCGGCGAGCGAGCAGCCAGCTGCCATATCCGGAATAAGCACGGTTTTTTCCGGATTGAGCAGCTTTGCCGTCTCGGCCATGAAATGCACGCCGGCCAGAACGATCACATCCGCTTCCACCTCCATTGCCTTGCGGGCAAGGGCGAGACTGTCCCCGACAATATCGGCGACGCCGTGGAAGATTTCCGGTGTCTGGTAATTATGGGCGAGGATGACGGCGTTGCGCTTGCGCTTCAATTCAAGGATTGCCTCCACATCATCCTGAAAGCCCATCCATTCGGCCTTGGGAATGACACGGGCGACGCGGTCATAAAGGCTGGCGGCGGAAATCTGCTCGTTCACGGTGCTCTCCCATTTATACTCTTTTTGAGTATATCTAGTGCGAACACATATTCTCATTGTGAGCATATGTCAATTGCGGGAGAGGGGCAGTTTCGTTCCGGAAAGGGCGCGTTCATCGAGAACGGTCTGGCGGAAGCGGAAAAGCTTTGCCGGGCGGCCGCCGGTTTCGGTCGCCATGTCACCGGTTTCTTCCACCAGCTGCTGCTGTTCGATCAGCCGGCGGAAATTCTGCTTGTGCAGCGTCAGCCCAGCCAGCGCCTCGATGGCGCGCTGCAATTGCAGCAGGGTGAAGCTGTCGGCCATCAACTCGAACACCACCGGCCGGTATTTGATCTTGGCACGCAGACGGGCGATGCCGGTGGCAAGGATGCGGCGGTGGTCGGCAAACATCGGCCTGCCGAAATTGATCCGCGGTTCGCCCTGCGCTTCCTCGACCAGTCCCGCCTCATACAGCAGCTCGTAACGCTGCAGGGTCAGTTCCTCGTTCCAGCCGCCGCCATCCAGCCCGAAGGTGAAATCGGCGCGCAGGTGACGCTGCACCCTGCTGGCGGGATCGGAATCGGCCCAGGCGCGCAGCCTGTCGATGACGCTGTCGAGAACATCAGGACGTCCTTGCCGATGGTCTTCCCACGGGAAATATTCGTACCAGCCGTGCCAGAAGGCGCTTTTGCCGCCATAAGCCTCCTGCTCGCGCACCAGACCGAGATAACCGATGGAGATCGTTCTGCCGCCCAGAATCTCGTTGTTGCGGTCGCGATCGGCGAAAGTATAGAGCTGTTCGAGATAACCGACGGGGTGATGGGTCTGTTCGTGAATCCATTCCCGCAGCCCGCTCTGGAGCGTCCTGTGGCCGAATTCGAACGGGCCCGAGGGAAGGGCCGCCCCTTCGCGAACGGTCATGACGCGTGGTTCATCCGTGGTGATGGCGGTGACGACGGCGATGAGTTCGGCATGGGCAAGCCCGATGGTCACGGCGGCTCCTCTGGTCGCTGGCTGCGGTATCAGCCTTCTTGGCACAGGAAGGTTGCTTCGCCAACATGGCGGCCGAAAAGGCCTGTCGATAAATGGCGGCGCGAAACGGGATTTCATCAGACAAAAGGATGAATTCTTGTGGTTAGCCGTCTGCCGTCATGTATGTTACAGACCCGACACAAGCATTTCAGACTGTAGAAGGCCGATGCTGGAAAACATATCTCTCGAAGAGACACTTGTGGGTTACTACACTTGGAACGTCGGGCAAAATCTGGTCTATCTGGATGCCGTGTCCGCCCGCCTGCGTGAGTTTTCCCCGGAAGAAGCCGCCCGCGGCATTCCGGTCGAGGATTTCATCGCGCAGATCGAGAGCGGCTCGCGGGCCCGCGTTGCCAAGGCGGTTTATAATTCGCTGACGAATGGCGTGTTCTACGATCAGGAATACCGCATTCGGCTCAAATCCGGCGGTTTTCGCTGGTTGCGGACGACGGGAAGAGTGATCCTGGATGGCGACCGTATCCCGATCATGGCCATGGGCACGGTGCGGGATGTCAGCGCGGGCAAGGTTTTATTGATGTGACACGCAGCCGGCCGCGGCTTTATGAGGCGGCCCATCTATTTTATGTCGTTCATTGTTTGATGTTGCGGTGACATGGTCCGGCAGATCGCAATTTTGCTGTTTCAGATCGTCCTGGCCGTTGGCCTTGGCATATCAGGCATCCGCATCGCCTCGCTTGTCAATGGTGAGGCGGCCTCTGCCCCGACGGGTCTGGCCGCCAATACGGAACTGCTGTGGACGACCGCGCCGGTGCGGGTGGATCCTCGCAGCCAGACTTACGAGCGTATTGCGACGCCGCCTGATCTCTATCCGCTGAAAATGCACGCCGATCAGCGCCTGCGGGTGATCTCCAGCAGCCGCTTCACCTTCAAGGGCGAGGAATTCCACCTCGCCGGCGTGGAGGAGATCGAACGCAACCGCGTCTGCACCGGCCCCGACGGCCGCCGTTACGCCTGCGGCCTTAACGCCTTCAAGGCGCTGCAGAACCGTCTGCGCGGCCGATATCTGGAATGTCGCGAGATGGGGGCGGAGGGCAGTACGCCCCGGTCTTTGGAGTGCCGGATCAACGGGCAGGATGTGCGGGCATTGTTGCAATAATAATTGCTTCAAGCCGCGTTGCGCAACGTGATAAACCGGTTGGTCTAATCGGGTATATTTTTGTCTGGGAAGATTTGGTGGAGCTAAGCGGGATCGAACCGCTGACCTCTTGCATGCCATGCAAGCGCTCTCCCAGCTGAGCTATAGCCCCATAAGGGTTCCGGCATTTCTTCCGGTTCCGGGAACCGAAGCGGTTGTTGTTCCGTTCGGTGGCGGCTTACTACTGCGGCTTTCCGGCGAGTGCAAGCATAAAAAACGGCCCGGCGTCATTTTTTTGTCGTCGGGCCGAATTATCAAGTAAAATCAAGCTTCTTCGTCGTCACCCGGTACGCCGATGATGCCGGACATGTCGTCATCATCATCTTCGTCATCGGTTTCGAGGAAGGTGTCGTCGTCGTCGTCGATTTCGACATCATCGTCGTCGTCGCCCAGATCAGGGATATCGTCGCCGCTGTTGTCGCCATCGGCATCTTCCAGCGACACGAGTTCGACTTCCGTGTTTTCGGCGTCGACTTCCGCCACTTCCTCTTCCTCAGCCTGCTCCATCTTGGCCTGAGCCGTGCTTTCCTCGAAGAAGGAGAGCGGCCAGGACTTGCCGGTGTAGGGAGAAACGACCGGATCGCGGTTCAGATCGTAGAACTTCTTGCCGGTATCGGGGTCTGTGCGCTTGGTACCAAGTTCCGCTTTTGCCACTGTCTAAGCCTCAAATTGTCGAATGAGTTTCGGTGTGTACGCCGTAAAACCGGCATAGACGGTAAAATTTATAGCCGGTCCCCTTAATCGTTGCGCTCTTTCGTGTCAAAGACAAACTTCGGGTGCCGCCTCCCCTGGCGCAAGCCCTATGCGTGAATGCTGATATAAAAAGGGGAGGCAGTGCACACTTTATTATATTGATAACGGATGCACGGGCGGAACGCTTCATGACCTTTACCATCGCCATAGACGGGCCGGCTGCGGCGGGCAAAGGAACTCTTTCGCGGAAGATCGCGGAGACCTATGGTTTTCATCATCTCGATACAGGGCTGACCTACAGGGCAACCGCCAAGGCGCTTCTGGATGCCGGCCTGCCGCTCGATAACGAGGCGGTTGCGGAAAAAATGGCGCTGGAACTGGACCTTGCGGGGCTCGACCGCGCCGTTTTATCCCGGCACGAGATTGGCGAGGCGGCCTCGAAAATTGCTGTCATGACGCCGGTGAGGCGCGCGCTCGTCAAGGCCCAGCAGCTTTTTGCCTTGAGGGAGCCGGGCACGGTGCTTGACGGACGTGATATCGGCACGGTGGTCTGCCCTGACGCGCCTGTGAAGCTTTACGTCACGGCCTCCGCCGATGTGCGGGCGCGGCGCCGTTACGATGAAATTTTGGCCAATGGTGGTAATGACGATTATGATGCCATTTTCGCCGAGGTGAAAAAGCGCGACGAGCGCGACATGGGCCGCGCCGACAGCCCGTTGAGGCCGGCGGAAGACGCGCACTTGCTAGATACGTCGGAAATGAGTATAGAGGCGGCGTTTCAGGCCGCGCGCACGATTATCGACGCCGCCCTGAAGAGATAGGTTTTTCGCGGAACGGCTTGCCGCCGCCCGCGTTTAGTCCGGAATTGCCTGAAGACATGTCCTTGCGCCGGAAAGCCTCTTGAAGAGGCGGGCATGGGTTCGGGTATCAACAACACTAGCCCACCGGCGCTTTGTATTCGCCCCCGTGCGGATGCATTCAGGAGATTTCATGTCAGTATCTACCCCCACGCGCGACGATTTCGCAGCTCTTCTCGAAGAATCCTTTGCCTCCAACGATCTTGCCGAAGGCTATGTTGCCAAGGGTATCGTCACGGCAATCGAGAAGGACGTCGCGATCGTTGACGTCGGTCTGAAGGTCGAAGGTCGTGTTCCGCTCAAGGAATTCGGCGCGAAGTCCAAGGACGGCACGCTGAAGGTCGGCGACGAAGTCGAAGTTTACGTCGAGCGCATCGAAAACGCTCTCGGCGAAGCTGTTCTGTCGCGCGAGAAGGCTCGCCGCGAAGAAAGCTGGGTCAAGCTCGAAGCCAAGTTCGAAGCTGGCGAGCGCGTCGAAGGCGTCATCTTCAACCAGGTCAAGGGTGGTTTCACCGTCGATCTGGACGGCGCTGTTGCCTTCCTTCCGCGTTCGCAGGTCGACATCCGTCCGATCCGCGACGTTACCCCGCTGATGCACAACCCGCAGCCCTTCGAAATCCTCAAGATGGACAAGCGCCGCGGCAACATCGTCGTTTCGCGCCGCACGGTTCTCGAAGAGTCCCGCGCCGAGCAGCGTTCTGAAATCGTTCAGAACCTCGAAGAAGGCCAGGTTGTTGACGGCGTCGTCAAGAACATCACTGATTACGGTGCGTTCGTTGACCTCGGCGGCATCGACGGCCTGCTGCACGTTACCGACATGGCATGGCGCCGCGTCAACCATCCTTCGGAAATCCTCAACATTGGCCAGCAGGTCAAGGTTCAGATCATCCGCATCAACCAGGAAACCCACCGTATCTCGCTCGGCATGAAGCAGCTCGAGTCCGATCCGTGGGATGGCATCTCCGCCAAGTACCCGGTTGGCAAGAAGATCTCCGGTACGGTCACGAACATCACCGACTACGGTGCATTCGTTGAGCTGGAGCCGGGCATCGAAGGCCTGATCCACATCTCCGAAATGTCCTGGACCAAGAAGAACGTACATCCCGGCAAGATCCTGTCCACGAGCCAGGAAGTCGACGTTGTCGTTCTCGAAGTCGATCCGTCCAAGCGCCGTATCTCGCTCGGTCTCAAGCAGACGCTTGAAAACCCGTGGCAGGCATTCGCTTACAGCCATCCGGCTGGCACGGAAGTTGAAGGTGAAGTCAAGAACAAGACCGAATTCGGCCTGTTCATTGGCCTCGAAGGCGATGTTGACGGCATGGTTCACCTGTCGGATCTCGACTGGAACCGTCCGGGCGAACAGGTCATCGAAGAGTTCAACAAGGGTGACGTCGTTAAGGCTGTCGTTCTCGATGTTGACGTCGAGAAGGAACGCATCTCGCTCGGCATCAAGCAGCTCGGCAAGGATGCTGTCGGTGAAGCCGCAACCTCCGGCGACCTGCGCAAGAACGCAGTCGTTTCGTGCGAAGTCATCGCCGTTAACGACGGTGGCGTGGAAGTGAAGCTCGTCAACCACGAGGACATCACCTCCTTCATCCGCCGCAACGACCTCGCACGCGATCGTGACGATCAGCGTCCGGAGCGTTTCTCGGTCGGTCAGGTTTTCGACGCCCGCGTCGTCAACTTCTCCAAGAAGGATCGCAAGGTCATGCTTTCGATCAAGGCTCTGGAAATCGCTGAAGAGAAGGAAGCCGTCGCACAGTTCGGTTCGTCCGACTCGGGCGCTTCGCTCGGCGACATCCTCGGCGCGGCTCTGAAGAACCGCGGCGAATAATCGCTTCGATCTTTTGACATGAAGAACCCGCCGGAATTTCCGGCGGGTTTTTTATTGGTCTCACGTTAAGCGGATGGGCGGGCGCAGCGATGCTCTTCTCAGAGCATGCCGCTCATCTTGAGATAATAATTCTCCGCGCTGTCGTCGGAAGCCGCTGCGGGCGTGCTTTCCTGCTCGTCGATCGCGTCATTGGCGGCGATACGTTCTTCCGTTCCTCCCTGATCATCGGAATTTTCAGCGTCAGCCTCGCCTTCCGCTTCCTCTTCGGAAAATGGGCCGCCGCCACGGGGTGGCGTTTCCGATTCATGATCCTCGTCCGCCGGGGGATAAGCGACGAGCGGCAGCGGCGTGCCGTCTTTTATGAGAGCAGCGGCGATCAGGGATTGCGAGGCCGATTGCTCCAGCATGGCCATTCTCGCTTCCGGATCCAATGTGCCACGGGGCAGCGGTTGGGCATCGGAGCGATGGGCCGTAGTCTCAGTTTCGTCGCCTGAAGGGCGGACTGCGGCCGTGGCGAGGGCGGCTTTTTCGGCGGGTTGGTTTTCGAGAGGCTGCGCCGGAACGCCTTCAGGCACCACGGGAAGCTGCTGTGTCGTGTTCTCTCTTGCGGGGAGTTTGCCGGTTGCGGCGGCCAGCAGGAGATTGGCGACGGTTTCGCCGTCGCGCTCCGCTTGGCCGGCGATGGACGGCGAGACTAAGCGGGCTTCCTTCTGCTCGATCTTCATCATCTCGCGATGCGGAAGGGCAGGGCGTGTCTCGCTCGCTTCCGCGCGTCCCAGATTGGCCGGGCGCGGCTCTGCCGGGATTTCTTTGGGCAGCGCGCTGTCCGGCTGTGGTGGAAGCGGACGCAGCGTGTTTTCTGTTCTCGCACCGGGTTTCGTCGCATCGCTGGGCGGTTCGGCTGTGTCGGCAGGCGGGGCGGCAAGAGGGGCGCGCGCATCCGGCTGTGCGGTCAGCGCCGCCACCGTGGCCTTCACTGCTGCGCCGCTGAAGGCGAGCGGGCCGATGAGCAGGGGCAGCAGCCGGCTCGCTATCACGGAACTCGCCGGCTGTGCCGTCGCCGCCGGGTTCTGTCGGCTTTCCGCATTCTGGCTCGGAGCGTTCGGCTGTTTCGGCTGGACGGGCTGTGCAGGAGCGGGATTGTTCTGCTGATAGGAAGACACGACCGCCTTGGTCGCAAGATCCATTCCCCTGTAGCGAGAAAGCTCGATCAGCAATGCCAGCCGGGCGGCATCCGGCCCTGTCGGCTGTTTCAGGATTTCTGCGAGCATCGCAAGCGTCAGGCCCTGCAGGGCTTTTCCGACCTGCTGTTCCAGCGCCTGGCGCTGGGCTGCAGGCAGGGTGCGAAGGGCCTCCGTCAGCCGCGTCACATAGGTCTCTATGGCTTCGCCATCCCGCCTGGGCAGGTTCATCAGCTTGCCCAGCGCTTCCGCCAGAACTGCCGTGCTGCGGGAAAGCTGGAATTCGCTGGTAAGGGAGGCGATTGCGGCGCGGGCGAAAAGGTTGCTGCTATTTTCAGGGGTGGGATCGCTCGTCTGCGGCGGTACGGCTTCCTTCACCTGCGCACGCGGTGTCAGCGGTAAGTGAGTGCCATAGGCGGCATCGGCTGCCGCGATTTTCGGTACAGGCGGTAACATGCTGCGCTCCGTTCCTATCGGTGACCGCGGCTGGCTGCGAAAGAACCAATCCCCATTGGCTCTCTGATCCGCATCTGGCTTGAATATAGAAAAATCGCCGCGCCGGTGATGTACAGGTGTCATCTCGCCCGCTCATGCGGGAGCGCCATATGCGCCACGGCCGTTATGCCGGTTTCTGCGCATACAGAATCATCTGGCTCAATCTTGGCTTGCACATATTAAGATTTGGCTAACCAACGCATTGCGCACGACGGCGCGCTCAGGGTGAGATGCCGATGAACATGCGGTAAAGGCCGTTGTCGTCGGAGTTGACAGAGGAAATATGGTCGGGATCGCTGGTTGCGGCCTCGAAAGCCTCGGGCGGCATGGCGTCGAGCCAGCTCGCTTTGGGAAGGCGTCGTTCCGGTTGCATCTCCACGGGCGCGATGGGCTGGTCCTCGTCGCCGGCTGCGGCAAAGGCCGCGTCATCGGGAACGAGTGGCGGGGCGGCCATGGACAGCAGTGCCTGCGCCGCATCGGGCTCGTTGTCGTAAACGAAGCTGCCGGATAGGCCGGAAATATCGGTCATGTCTGAACTCACATCATGTTTCGCTCAAGTGACGTCGCAAGCGGCAATCATGCCGCCTTTTTCTTCAGCAGTTCGTAAAGGCCATTGTCGTCGATCGAGATCGGCAGAATGGCGGTGCGGGCGTCTTTGACGAGCCCCTGCGCATCGAGCAGTTTTTTGGCGTCATTTTCCGCATCTGCGGGATTGGCAGCCGCTTCTGTGTTTGCGGGGTCATTTTCGTTTTCAGCCGGGGCGGCGTCTTCCTTCGGTGTCGCCGCAAGCACCGAGATCAGTGCGGTTTCCGATGAAATATCGACCGGCTTCTGCGTGTCGGCACCTTCTGTTTCGTCGTCCTTGGACGCATCGATATGCTCCTTCACGACGTCCTGAAGTTCCTGCACGTCTTCAAGCTTGCCCTGCACATCGAGGGCCCTGATATCCTTTTCGCGCTCGGCCTTCACCTCGGCATCGTTGATTTCGCCGATGCGTTCTTCACCACGCTTGGCCTGCAACTCTTCCTTGGTCTTCGGGTCCGCGACATCTTCGAGGCGCTGGATGATCTTCAGGGTTTCCCGCGTCATGAAGCGGGTGCCCTGCGCCTGATCGTTCAGGGCATCTTTTACGGCGCGCGCCTCGTCGCCATAGGGGTTGGTGATGGCGGCGATCATCTGCCGGGCGGAGATGCCGAGTTGTTTGAGGCCGGTGGATTCTTCGAGATCGCTGACATTTTTCGGCAAGGTCGCGCGCATCGCCATGATGGCTTTCGACATCTGCTCGCCAAAATCCTCTTCCTTGCCCGTCAGGCCGGCGCTCTTTGCGATACGGGCGGCGAGGGCGGCCATGGGATCGGTCTTGGCGGTGACGCCGTTGTTCAGCACATCCGTGACCTGCGTTTCCGAAACGCCGAAGGAGGTCAGGGAAATCGTCGTGGCTTTTCCCTGCGCATCGGTCTTTTCGAAATTGTCGGTGAGGGTCAGCGCATCCTGAAGCCGCCGGGCGAAGGAGAAACTCGACTCGTCGGCTTCCTGCGTGACGCCGAGGGCGGAGGAAAAGCGCGAGACGAGGGATGCGAAAGCATCGGCGTTCGGCTTCATGATGCCGAACAGGTAGGAACTTATCTTTTCATTGGCGACGCGATGGCTTTCGTCCGGTTGCGGCTGGGTTTTGACCGCATCGTCCTTTTTGGTGCCGTTCGCCTTTTCACGCTCTTCGCGCTGACGGTCCTCGATGGCTTCCACCATCGATCGCATGAGGTCGCTGACTGCAATGCCCGCCGTCTGCTGTAGCGGAGTGATCATCCTTCAAAGTCCCCGGCCGCCCAAAGTTGCGGCCGAGAATAGGCAATTTCGGTAAATCAGTGCTTAAGCGAAGTGCAGCTGCACTCAGCTATGGGCGAAAATATCCGTTTCGTCCCAGCCGAGAAGATCAAGCTTCGCACGGGTCGGCAGAAAGGCGAAACAGGCGTCGGCATGCTCGATGCGGCCATCACGAATAAGGCGCGCCGTCAGCTTGTCGCGCAGGGCATGCAGATAGAGCACGTCGGAGGCGGCATATTCGAGCTGTGCGGGCGACAGCGTCTCGGCCGCCCAGTCTGAGGATTGCTGCGCCTTGGAAATATCGACTTCCAGCATTTCCTTGAGATTGTCCTTCAGCCCATGCCGATCTGTGTAGGTGCGGCAGAGGCGCGAGGCGATCTTGGTGCAGAAAACCGGCGTGGTCGTCACACCGAAGGTGTGGAAGAGAACGGCGATATCGAAACGGCCATAGTGAAAAATCTTCTGGCGGGCGGGATCGGCCAGCATATGGACGAGGTTTGGGGCCTGCCTCTGGCCGGCGGCGATGCGGATGACATCCGCCGTGCCGTCGCCGGACGAAAGCTGCACGACGCAGAGACGGTCGCGGCGCGGCACCAGCCCCAGCGTTTCCGTATCGATGGCGATGGCGCCCTTGTAGCGCGCGGCATCTTCGGCGGAAATATCGCCTTCGTGATAACGGATGGTGGCTGCCATGTCTTGCTCCGGAAATTTCCTGTCTGTGGCACCGGCTATAAAGGAAAGAGCGTCTGGGCGATACCGCTTTATGGACCGTTTCCGTGCTGCTGCGGCTTGCCTTTGCGAAACACCCCGGGTTAGTTTCGGATCATCCTTTCCTGACAGATCGCATGAATTCCCGATGACAAAGAAAATCTATCTCGCCGGCCCGGAAGTCTTTCTCCCGAATGCGCGTGAAATGCTCGACCTCAAGGCGTCGCTGGCGCGGGAGGCAGGATTTATCCCGCTTTCCCCGGGTGACCTGCAGATTCCGCCGGCGGATACACGGATCGGCCATGGCTGCAATATCAATGAAGTCGACGAGCGGATGATGCTGGAAGCCGATGCGGTGATTGCCAATCTCACCCCGTTCCGCGGCATCGCCGCCGATACCGGGACGAGCTACGAACTGGGCTTCATGTGTGCGCTGGGCAAGCCGGTTTTCGCTTATACCAACGTCGCCGCCAATCATTTCACCCGCATCAAGGCGCATTATAGCGACGTTGTGGCGCTGGATGAAACGGGCCGGTATCGCGGCCCGGACGGGCTGTCGATCGAGAATTTCGACATGGTCGACAATCTCATGCTGCATGGCGGAATTTTGCGGCGCGGCGGCGTGATCATCGTTGGCGATGCGCCGGAAGAGGCGCTTTATACGGATCTCACCGCCTACAGACGCGGTCTCGCGGCGGCGGCTGAAAAATTACTGACACAGACTGACCCTGAAAAAACTGATATAGTGGAGGCATCATCATGAGCGGCACCATCCTCATCACCGGCGCGACGTCCGGTTTCGGGCAGGCCACGGCGCGGCGTTTCGTCAAGGAAGGCTGGAAGGTCATCGGCACGGGTCGGCGGGCGGAACGGCTGGCGGCCCTTTCGGCCGAACTCGGCTCGGCCTTTCATGGTGTCGCTTTCGACATTACCGACGAGGATGCGACCGAAAAGGCGCTGGCGGCTTTGCCTGATGGTTTCAGGGATATCGACATTCTCGTCAACAATGCCGGTCTTGCGTTGGGCACCGCGCCCGCACCGCAGGTGGCGCTGAAGGACTGGCAGACCATGGTGGACACCAACATCACCGGTCTTCTGAACATCACCCATCATCTTCTGCCGACGCTGATCCAACAGAAGGGCATTGTCGTCAATCTCTCGTCGGTGGCCGCGCATTACCCCTATTTGGGTGGCAATGTGTATGGCGGCACCAAAGCCTTCCTGCGGCAGTTCTCGCTCGGTCTTCGCTCCGACCTGCACGGCAAGGGTGTCAGGGTAACCTCGATCGAACCCGGCATGTGCGAAACGGAATTCACGCTGGTGCGCACCGGCGGCAATCAGGAAGCCTCGGATAATCTCTACAAGGGCGTCAATCCGATTACGGCCGACGATGTCGCCAACACGATCTATTGGGTCGCCTCGCAGCCGAAGCATATCAACATCAACAGCCTTGAACTGATGCCCGTCAATCAGTCCTTCGCCGGTTTCCAGGTCTATCGGGAAAGCTGATTTCTCAACGATTTCTGTAGGAGTGCCAAAAAACAAAGCAGGAATTTTCGAGCTATGCAGAAATGCAATGCTGCATTGCGAGACTTGCTCTGGAAAAAATCGCTGAGACCGCTATATTCAAATCATCGAAGCGACGCACTCCTCCTCCCAGTGTCGCTCGATGTGGATCGGTGGTACTCCTCCTCCCAATCACCGATCAAGTTTGAAGCCTGCCGCACCTCCTCCCGCGGCAGGCTTTTTCCTTTTCTGGGCATTTTTTTCTTCTGGTGTTTTTGCGGCGTCCCGGCTCTGTTCGGGACGTGGGGCATATTACCCTTGGATTTCCGGGGGAATTTCATATTTCGGCGTCAAGGCAAGCTGCGCGGGAATCCGGCGTGCGTCGATCACGATTTCGTTATGTCTAGATGAATATGCACAGTTTTGTGGCGCTGCACCCTGCCAGCCCATTGCTTAGGCCCATGCCTGTGTTTAAGCATGTGGAAAAGAACGCTTGGGAGGCTGCCGGCACGCTTGTGTCCGTGAGCCCGAAAGCGGCGGGGAGAGAATGGCAGAGTTTCAAGAGGCGCTGAAGCGATTTCAGCCGATCGCGGTTCCATCGATCGCTGAAGACGAGTTCAGGTTGCGGCTACGCGGCCTTCAGGCGCGGATGATCCAGCAAAATGTGAAGGCGGTCTGGCTCGATGCATCATCGTCGCTGACTTATTATACCGGTCTGTCGCTTGGCCTTTCCGAGCGTATTCACGGTGCCGTCATTCCTGCCGAGGGTGCGCCGCTTTATATCAGCCCGACCTTTGAAGAGCCAAAACTGCAGACACTCATCCGCATTGCGGGTGAAGTTGCCGTCTGGGAAGAGGATGAAAGTCCCTTTGACCTGATGGTAAACCGCATTGGCGCATTTTCCTGTCCCGGTCATTTCGTCGCCATCGATCCCGCAACGCCCTTTGTCTTTGCATCGGCCCTGATGCAGCACCTGGAAGGCCGGATCATTTCCGCCCAGCCGATGATCGTAGCCCAGCGGCAGGTCAAGTCCGCGGCCGAGATCGCCCTCATCCAGACGGCGATGGATGCAAGCTATGGCGTGCAGAAGGCTGTCTTCGACGGGCTGCGTCCGGGTATCTCCACCACCGAAGTCGCCGATTTCGTTAATGCCGCCCATATTGCGCTCGGTCTGAAGCCGCTTTTCGTGGCGGTGCAGTTCGGCGAGGCGACAGCCTATCCGCATGGCGTGCCCTATGCACAGACGCTCGTGGAAGGCGATATGGTGCTGGTCGATCTCGGTGGCATTCTTCACGGCTATCGTTCCGATATCACCCGCACCTATGTCTACGGCAAGCCGACCGAGCGCCAGCGTTTTCTCTGGAACGCCGAACGTGACGCACAGGCTGCGGCCTTTGCGGCTGCCCGCCTCGGTGCTGCCTGCCAGGATGTTGATAGGGCTGCGCGCGAAAGCCTGAGAGCGGCCGGTTTCGGGCCGGATTATCAGGTTCCGGGCCTGCCGCACCGCACCGGTCACGGGCTTGGGCTGGATATTCACGAAGAACCCTATATCGTTGCAGCAAATGCCACGGTTCTCGAACCGGGCATGTGTTTTTCCATCGAGCCGATGCTGTGCGTTTATGGCGAATGCGGGGTCCGTCTCGAGGATATAGCTTATATGACGGAGGCAGGACCGCGTTGGTTCTGCCCACCGGAGAAGAACCTCGATCGGCTGTTTCAGCCGGTCGCCGGGTAATTGGTCGGGGGGCAAAAGACCGAACGGCGAGACGGATATCCGTGTTGCTACTGACCAGAAGAGGTAGGCTCCCGAAGGGAGCCGCAGGAACTTAGAAAAAGAGGGAAAGGACCATCAGATGAAAATGCTGACCCGCAGTTTGCTAATCGCTTCTGCACTTGCGATGACTTCCGCCGTGCCTGCCATGGCGAAGACATTCGTTTATTGCTCCGAAGCATCCCCGGAAGGCTTCGATCCGTCGCCTTACACCGCAGGCGGCACCTTCGATGCCTCCGCGCATCCGGTCTATAACCGTCTGACCGAGTTCAAGAAGGGCACGACCGAAGTAGAGCCCGGCCTTGCGGAAAAATGGGACGTTTCCAAGGATGGTCTCGAATATACTTTCCACCTGCGCAAGGGCGTGAAGTGGCACTCCAACGAGAAGTTCACACCAAGCCGCGACTTCAACGCCGATGACGTGATCTTCAGCTACAACCGCCAGGGTGACGCGAAGAACCCATGGAACCAGTATATCGCAGGCATCACCTACGAATATTACAACTCCATGGAAATGCCGTCGCTGATCAAGGAAATCGTCAAGGTTGACGATTACACCGTCAAGTTCGTGCTGACGCGTCCGGAAGCACCGTTCCTCGCCAACATCGCCATGCCTTTCGCTTCGATCGTGTCGAAGGAATATGCCGATACGCTTGAGAAGGCCGGCACCAAGGAAGACTTTAACAACCTGCCGATCGGCACCGGTCCGTTCAAGTTCGTCGCCTATCAGAAGGACGCGGTCATCCGCTACCAGAAGAACGCCGACTACTGGGGTGAAGCACCGAAGATCGACGACCTGATCTTCGCGATCACGCCTGATGCCGCCGTTCGTCTTCAGAAGCTGAAGGCCGGCGAATGCCACCTGATGCCTTACCCGGCTCCGGCTGACCTTGCTGCCATCCGCGCCGACAAGACCCTCAAGCTCGACGAGCAGCCGGGTCTTAACGTCGCCTATTTCGCCTACAACACCACCGTTGCACCTTTCGACAAGCCGGAAGTGCGCAAGGCGTTGAACATGGCGATGAACAAGCAGGCGATCATCGACGCCGTGTTCCAGGGCGCTGGCCAGGTTGCCAAGAACCCGATCCCGCCGACCATGTGGTCCTATAACGACAGCATCAAGGACGATGCTTACGATCCGGACGCTGCCAAGAAGGCTCTTGAAGCCGCCGGTGTCAAGGATTTGTCGATGAAGATTTGGGCAATGCCGGTGCAGCGTCCCTACATGCCGAATGCGCGCCGTACGGCCGAACTGATCCAGTCGGATTTCGCGAAGGTTGGCGTCAAGGCTGAGATCGTTTCCTTCGAATGGGGCGAATATCTCAAGAAGTCCACGGAAGTGAACCGCGACGGTGCCGTCATCCTCGGCTGGACCGGTGATAACGGTGACCCGGACAACTTCCTCAGCGTTCTCCTGTCCTGCGCCGCAACCGGTGAAGGCGGTGCAAACCGTGCACAGTGGTGCAACAAGGAGTTCTCGGACCTCTTGGCCAAGGCAAAGCAGACCACCGACGTTGCCGAGCGCACCAAGCTCTACGAGCAGGCGCAGGTAATCTTCAAGGAACAGGCTCCGTGGGCGACGCTTGCGCACTCCACCCAGTTCGTTCCGATGTCCGCCAAGGTTTCCGGCTTCACCATGAGCCCGCTTGGCGACTTCACCTTCGAAAACGTCGATATCGCTGAGTAATCCCAAACAACTGGACGCGCGGAAGAACCCTGTTCTTCCGCGCGTCTTTTCAGGAAAAAACCATGATCCGGTTCATTTTCGGCAAACTTCTCTATCTGGTTCCGACATTCCTCGGGATCACCATCGTTGCCTTCGCCTTCGTGCGCGTTCTGCCGGGAGATCCCGTGCTGCTGATGGCAGGTGAGCGCGGCATTTCGCCCGAGCGGCATGCACAACTTGCCGAACAGCTCGGCTTCGCCCAGCCCATCTGGCAGCAATATCTTCATTTTCTCGGACGGCTGCTTCAGGGCGACCTCGGCAATTCGCTGGTCACCAAGAAACCCGTTCTGACCGAGTTCCTGGCGCTCTTCCCCGCGACGGTTGAGCTTGGCCTTGTCGCCATCATCATTGCAACCGTGATCGGCGTGCCGGTCGGCGTCATCGCCGCCATTCGTCGCGGCTCCTGGTTAGACCAGATCGCCATGACGACCGCGCTGGTTGGCTTTTCAATGCCGATCTTCTGGTGGGGCCTACAGCTCATCGTACTTTTTTCCGGTGTTCTGCAGTGGACGCCTGTTACCGGACGGATCGCGATACAGTATTTCTTCCCCTCGGTCACCGGTTTGATGCTGATCGACAGTTTGATTTCCGGGCAGAAGGGTGCGTTTACCTCTGCCTTGTCGCATCTCATCCTACCCTCGGTGGTGCTTGCCACCATTCCATTGGCTGTCATTGCGCGCCAGACACGCTCGGCCATGCTGGAGGTTCTGGGTGAGGACTATGTGCGCACGGCCCGCGCCAAGGGCATGTCGCCTTTGCGCGTCGTTGGCATCCATGCGCTGCGCAATGCTATGATCCCTGTTATCACCACCATCGGTCTGCAAACGGGTGTTTTGATGGCGGGCGCTATTCTGACCGAAACCATCTTTTCCTGGCCGGGCATCGGCAAGTGGATGATCGATTCCATAATGCGCCGCGACTATCCATCGGTTCAGAGCGGTCTGCTCCTGATCACAGGTCTGGTGGTTATCATCAACCTGCTAGTCGATCTGACCTATGGCCTCATCAATCCAAGGATCCGTCACAAATGACCGACGCGACCGTCACCTCTGGCGTCCGCCTTTCGGACGCCGCCATCCGCCGCCGGATGTTCGCTGATTTCTGGTTTTATTTCCGTCAGAACCGCGGCGCTGTCATCGGCCTTGCCGTGTTCATTCTTCTCGTGTTGGTCGCGGTCTTTGCGCCGCTGATCGCACCGCATGATCCGACGCAGCAATATCGCGATGCGCTGCTCGTGCCGCCGGTCTGGCAGGACGGCGGCCGGGCCGGTTTCTTCTTCGGTACGGATGCTGTGGGTCGAGACATATTGTCACGACTGATCTATGGCGCGCAATATTCGCTATTCATTGGCATTGTCGTGGTCTCTATCGCCCTTGTCGGCGGTATCGTTATCGGTCTCGTCGCCGGTTTTTTCGGCGGCTGGGTCGATACCGTCATCATGCGCGTCATGGACGTCGTTCTTGCTGTTCCGTCATTGCTTCTGGCGCTGGTGCTGGTTGCAATCCTCGGGCCTGGCCTCACCAATGCCATGATCGCCATCGCCATCGTCTATCAGCCGCACTTTGCGCGTCTCACACGCGCCGCGGTCATGAGCGAGTTGCGACGCGAATATGTCTCCGCCGCGCGCGTCGCAGGGGCGAGTAATCTCCGGCTGATGTTCAAGACGATTTTGCCGAACTGCCTCGCACCCCTCATCGTGCAGGCGACGCTGTCCTTTTCGTCGGCGGTTCTCGATGCGGCCGCTCTCGGCTTCCTCGGCATGGGGGCTCAGCCGCCTGCCTCCGAATGGGGCACGATGCTCGCGGACGCGCGTGAATTCATGCTGCGCGCCTGGTGGGTGGTCACTCTTCCCGGCCTGACGATCCTGATCTCGGTGCTCGCTATTAATCTTGTGGGCGACGGCCTGCGTGATGCGCTCGATCCCAAATTGAAGCGGAGCTGAGACATGAGCCTGCTGAAAATCAAGAACCTCACCGTCAAATTCGCCACCGCCACCGGTGCCTTCACGGCTGTTGACGGCATCGACGTTTCCGTCGACAAGCATGAGGTGCTGGCCATCGTCGGTGAGTCCGGTTCCGGCAAGTCGGTATCGATGCTCGCCGTCATGGGGCTTCTGCCCGATACGGCGACGATTACCGCCGATGAGATGACCTTCGACGGCAAGAGCCTTTTGAACATGTCGTCGCAGGAGCGCCGCAGGGTGATCGGCCGGGAGATCACCATGATCTTCCAGGAGCCAGTCGCCTCGCTCAACCCGTCCTTTACGGTCGGGTTCCAGATCGAGGAAGTTCTACGCCTCAATCTCGGCATGAGCGGTGCCGCCGCGCGTGCCCGCGCTCTGGAACTGTTCCGGGCTGTCGGGATTCCCGAGCCGGAAACCAAGCTCAAGGCCTACCCGCACCAGATGTCGGGCGGCCAGTGCCAGCGCGTGATGATCGCGATTGCTATTGCCTCCAAGCCGCGGCTTTTGATCGCCGACGAGCCGACGACCGCGCTCGACGTGACGATCCAGAAGCAGATCCTCGATCTGCTGATGAAGCTACAGGAAGAATATGGCATGGCGCTCATCCTCATCACCCATGACATGGGTGTGGTGGCGGAAACCGCCGACCGCGTCGTCGTGCAATATAAGGGCCGCAAGATGGAGGAGGCGGATGTCTTGAGCCTCTTCGAAGCCCCGCAGCATCCCTATACCAAGGCGTTGCTTTCGGCCCTGCCGGAAAATGCCACCGGCGACCGTTTGCCCACGGTTTCCGATTTCTTCGGCAAGGAGGGCGTTCGATGAGTATCGTTGTCGAAGGCAAGGGTATCACCCGCCATTATCACGTTCCCGGCGGCCTGTTTGGCGGCGCGAAGACGGTTCAGGCCCTGAAGGGCATCGATTTTGCCGTCGAGCGTGGCAAGACGCTGGCCATCGTCGGCGAATCCGGTTCAGGCAAGTCGACGCTTGCCCGTATCATCGCGCTGATCGACCCGGCATCGGGCGGCGAGCTCAAGATCGAAGGCAAGCCGGTCGATATCGCCAGGCGTCGCCCGGACACGCAGATGCGCTCCAAGGTGCAGATGGTGTTCCAGAACCCCTATGGCAGCCTCAACCCGCGCCAGAAGGTGGGCGACGTGCTGATGGAACCGCTCGTCATCAACACGAAGATACCGGCTGGCGAGCGCCGCGAGCGGGCTGAGGCCATGCTGGTCAAAGTCGGACTTGGCCCAGAGCATTTCAACCGTTATCCGCACATGTTCTCGGGTGGCCAACGCCAGCGCATCGCCATTGCGCGTGCGCTGATGCTGAACCCGGCGCTGCTGGTTCTGGATGAGCCGGTCTCGGCACTCGATCTTTCGGTGCAGGCGCAGGTCTTGAACCTGCTCCGCGATCTGCAGGAAGAGTTCGAGCTGACCTATGTTTTTGTCAGCCACGATCTTTCCGTGGTGCGCTATATCGCCGACGACGTGCTGGTCATCTCCAAGGGCGAGGCCGTGGAGCAGGGCTCGCGCGAGGAACTTTTCGCCGATCCGAAGCATCCCTATACGCGTCAGCTTTTTGCCGCGACACCGATCACGGATGTCGACGCCATCCGCGCCCGCGTGGAGCGCCGCAAGGCGGCACGGCAGGCCGCGACGGCCTGAGATCGATGGGTCGAACGATAAAGAGTGGAAAGGGCCGGATTTCCGGCCCTTTCTTTTTCTGCTCAGCCCCCGGCCTCTTTCAGCAGACGCACTTGCCGTAACGTGTTCTGCCGGCTGCGCTCCAGATGCCGCCATAGTGCATCGACGATCTGGACCTTGCTGCCGGCGGCGATGGCGTCGGCGATATTCTGGTGTTCTTCGACGGAGCGGGCGTAATCGCCGAGGATCGACACGAACACTGTGTGGGTCTGGTCGAGAATACGCTCATGCGTACCGGAAATGACCGGAATGCGAGCGGCGGAAACGAGCGCGGCGTGGAAGCTGCGATCGAAAAAAAGCGCTTTCGACAATTCATCGAGCGTTGAGCCCTTGGCGAATGCGCGGTGTTGCGCAAGGCTTTCAGCGAGTTGTGCATGCAGGGCGTCGTTTAATTGCCCGGCATCGAAAGCCACTTCCACCGCACCTTTTTCGAGCAGCATTCTGGCGGCGTAAAGCTCCTCCACATCCTCCACGGTAAAATCACGCACCACCATGCCGCGCCTTGAGGAATTGACCACCAGCCCATCGGCCTCGAGCTTCAGGCAGGCTTCCTTGACGGGCGTCGGGCTGATGCCGAGATCGGCGGCAAGGTCATTGGGCAGCAGGCGTTCGCCGCCGCGCAATCTGCCGCTGACGATACGGGCGCGGAGTTCCCGATGCGCCTGATCGGCGAGTGTGACTTTGATCAGCGTGTTCATGAGGACATCATCACCCAGCTTCGCGGGACAGGCAATGGCTGAATATTAAAAATAAAAAATTTTTTATTTTACAAAGATCGTTTTTCCGTTAGCTCTATCTCCATTGGATACCAACCGCCGGAGGAGGGCGGGAGGTCGCTTCCCCAATACCGTCGCCGCGTCCGTGGATCGCGGTTCTGTTTCTCCTCGCAGGCCGTTCAAGCAACGAGGAATGACCGATCATGAAAATAGCTGCTGTCGAACCCTTCATCCTGCATCTGCCGCTGACATCGGAGTCGATTTCCGATTCCACCCACAGCATCACTCATTGGGGCGTTGTCGGTGCGAAGATCACGACGAGCGACGGGATCGAGGGTTATGGTTTCACTGGCACCCACGCGCATCTGCCGTCCGACAGGCTGATCACATCCTGCATCAGTGATTGTTATGCGCCTCTGCTGTTGGGCGAGGATGCATCCGACCATTCAAGGCTGTGGACGAAACTTGCCCGTTATCCATCGCTGCAATGGGTCGGCCGGGCGGGCATCACCCATCTGGCGTTGGCCGCAGTCGATGTAGCGCTCTGGGATATCAAGGCGAAGAAGGCCGGCGTGCCGCTCTGGCAATATCTCGGTGGCGCCCGCACGGCAGGGGTGGAGGCTTATAATACCGATATTGGCTGGCTGTCCTTCACGCTGGAAGACTTGCTGGCGGGCAGCGCCAGGGCGGTGGAGGAAGACGGTTTCACGCGGCTGAAGATCAAGGTCGGACATGACGATCCGAACATCGATATTGCCCGGCTTGCCGCCGTTCGCAAACGTGTCGGTTCCGCTGTTCGTATTGCCATTGATGGCAATGGCAAGTGGGACCTGCCGACATGCCAGCGTTTCTGCGCGGCGGCGAAAGATCTGGATATCTACTGGTTTGAGGAACCGCTCTGGTATGACGATGTCACCAGCCATGCGCGGCTGGCGCGCAATACCTCCATTCCGATTGCGCTTGGTGAGCAGCTTTATACGGTGGATGCGTTCCGTTCCTTCATCGATGCCGGCGCGGTTGCCTATGTGCAGCCTGACGTGACGCGGCTTGGCGGCATCACCGAATATATCCAGGTTGCTGACCTCGCTCTTGCACACCGCTTGCCTGTTGTGCCGCATGCTGGCGAGATGAGCCAGGTGCATGTGCATCTGAGCTACTGGCACCCGGCATCGACCATTCTCGAATACATTCCGTGGATCAAGGACCATTTCGAAGAGCCGATCCATGTGCGTGATGGGGTTTACAAACGGCCCGAGCAGCCGGGGGCGAGCACCACGCCGCTGGCTGCAAGCTTCGCCCGTTATGGCAAGGCGGTGAAATAAAAAAGGCGGCGCAGGGAATGCGCCGCCTTGCTCATTTTCGGGAACAGCCGTTATCGCCAGCCGAGAGCCGGTGCCACCTGCTTCAGGATAGTCTCGATCACATGGGCGTTGTAATCGACGCCCAGCTGGTTCGGCACGGTCAGAAGCAACGTATCGGCTTCGGCGATGGCTTCGTCGGCCTTCAGCTGTTCGATCAGCTTTTCTGGCTCGGCGGCATAGCTGCGCCCGAAGATCGCCCGCGTCTTGTCGTCGATATAGCCGATCTTGTCGTCGCCTTCGTTGCCGTAACCGAAATAAGACCTGTCGCGATCATTAACGAGCGCGAAGATGCTGCGGCTGACCGATACACGCGGCTCACGCGTATGACCGGCTTCCTTCCAGGCTTCCCTGAAGGTGCGGATCTGCTGCGCCTGCTGGACATGGAAAGGCTCACCCGTTTCGTCCGTCTTCAGGGTGGAGCTTTGCAGGTTCATGCCAAGCTTTGCCGCCCATACCGCCGTCGCATTGGAACTCGAGCCCCACCAGATGCGCTCCCGCAGCCCCTCGGAATGCGGCTCCAGGCGCAGAAGACCGGGCGGGTTGGGGAACATCGGCCGCGGGTTCGGCTCAGCGAAACCTTCGCCCTTCAGAAGTTCGAGGAAGACCTCGGTATGCTGCCGTGCCATGTCTTCTTCGCTCTCACCTTCGGCCGGGCGATAACCGAAATAACGCCAACCATCGATCACCTGCTCCGGCGAACCGCGGCTGATGCCGAGCTGCAGGCGCCCACCGGCGATGAGGTCTGCCGAGCCGGCATCCTCCACCATGTAGAACGGATTTTCATAACGCATGTCGATGACACCGGTGCCGATTTCGATGTTTTTCGTGCGGGCGCCGACGGCGGCCAGAAGCGGAAAGGGCGAGGCCAGCTGGCGGGCAAAATGATGCACGCGGAAATAGGCGCCATCGGCCCCCAGTTCTTCCGCAGCCACGGCGAGGTCGATCGATTGCAGCAGCGTGTCGGCCGCCGAGCGGGTCTGGGACTGGGGCGAGGGCGTCCAGTGGCCGAAGGATAAAAATCCGATCTTTTTCATAATGACCTTCCAGATTTTGGAGGATGTCGGCTATTGCAGCGACATCGTTGTTGTCACTCATATAAGCAACGGCCCGCATCCTCCAACCTGCCAGGCATAGACAGGGTGTTGCCGAAATGTGAACGATCGGTATTTCAGACCATCATTCCGCGCTTGAGAATGAAGAGATTTTCATGCGCACGCGCGGTGGTGAGAATGAAATCCATCAGCGAGCGCACACGCGGCACGTTGGCAAAATCTTGATGGCTGGTCAGCCAGTAACCGCGCCGCAGCTCGACATCGCCTGGTAGCACCATCTGCAAATCCGGAAAGCGCGCGGCGATGAAGTTCGGCAGGATGCAGAGGCCACGGCCACTCAGCGTGGCGGTCAGCTGCGCGAAAATGCTTGACGACTGGAAGTTGGGTCTGAGACCCGGCAGCACGTCGCGCATATAATCGAGACCCGGCGAGAAGATCAGGTCCTGCACGTAACCGATGAAGAAATGATCGAGCAAATCCTCGCGCCGGGTGATTTTCGGATGGCCGGCAAGATAAGAACGCGAGGCGTAGATATGCAGCGTGTAGTCGATGATCTGTTCGTTGATATAGGGACCGGCTTTCGGCGGATCGAGCGTTACCGCCACATCTGCCTCTTTCCGCGACAGTGCCATGATCTGCTGGATCGTCACCATCTCCAACATGATGTGAGGATGAGTGATTGCGAAGTCTTTAAGCCTTTCCACGAAGAAAAAATTGGAAAAACCTTCAGGGGCGCTCAAGCGCACCACGCCGCGCAGCAGGCTACCGCTTTCGGAAATATCCGATTGCAGCCGTTCAGCCTCCGCCTCGATGCGCTCGACGGTATCCACCAGCCGCCGCCCGACCGTCGTCAGCTCGTAACCGCGTGGGTTTCGCTCGAACAGCTTGGTTTTAAGGGAAAATTCCAGCCGGTCTATGTGGCGGGAGACCGTGGCGTGGCTGGTGCGCAGGCTGCGGGCGGCCGATGAGAGCTGTCCGGTGCGGGCCACAGCCAGGAAATATTGCAGGTCGTCCCAGGTGAAAGGGGTCGCCATATTTGTCTCCCATCAAGAGTTCTGTTCAAAAATGAACAGTTCCTGTTCGCAATTTGATGATGCCCGGCTCTTGTGTCAACGGTCGAATTCGAGAAGTCTAGGCTCAGGATGCATCGCTTTGAGGAGGGCGGTGCGGCCATTCGGGTGCAACGGTTTCGTTCACCGCTGCCAGACAATCTGAGGCTCGCAATCATCTCTGGGAGGAGAAGTCATGCGCAAGAGTATCGTTTTATCCACGGCCATGGCACTGGCCGCCGGCACCGCCGCTTATGCCGCCGAGATTTCGGACGGCAAGGTCAAGATCGGTATCCTGAACGACCAGTCCGGCGTTTACGCCAACTTTGGCGGTAAGTACTCTTACGAGGCCGCGAAGATGGCGGTTGAGGATTTCGGCGGCAAGGTGCTCAATGCGCCGGTTGAGGTCGTGACCGCCGACCACCAGAACAAGGCGGACGTGGCCTCCAACATTGCCCGGCAATGGTACGACACCGAACAGGTGGATTCGATCATGGAGCTGACATCGTCGTCAGTGGGCCTGGCCGTGCAGGCGCTCTCCAAGGACAAGAAGAAGATCACCGTCAACACCGGTGCGGCAACCACCGAACTGACCGGCAAGCAGTGCAGCCCCTATGGTTTCCACTGGGCTTATGACACCTATTCACTGGCGGTTGGCACCGGCGGCGCGCTCGTCAAGCAGGGCGGCGACAGCTGGTTCTTCCTGACTGCGGACTACGCTTTCGGTTATTCGCTGGAAGAAAACACCAGCAATTTCGTCAAGGCCAATGGCGGCAAGGTTCTGGGCTCCGTGCGCCATCCGCTGGCGACGACGGATTATTCCTCCTTCCTGCTGCAGGCGCAGTCATCAGGCGCGAAGGTCATCGGTCTTGCCAATGCCGGCCTCGACACCTCCAACGCCATCAAACAGGCGGCTGAATTCGGCATCGTTGCCGGCGGCCAGCGGCTTGCCGCTCTTCTCTTCACGCTCGCCGAAGTCCATGGCCTCGGTCTTGAGGCGGCGCAAGGGCTGACGCTGACGGAAGGTTTTTATTGGGACCGCGACGATGAATCGCGCAAATTCGGCGAGCGTTTCAAGGAACGCACCGGCGCCATGCCGAACATGGTGCATGCCGGCACCTATTCCGCCGTGCTGCACTACCTGAAGGCCATCGAGAAGGCCGGCACTGACGATGCCGATGCTGTCGCCAAGGCCATGAAGGAAATGCCCGTCAACGACGTCTTCTCCAAGGACGGCCATGTGGCCGCCAATGGCCGCATGATCCACGACATGTATCTCATGGAAGTGAAAAAGCCTGACGAGAGCAAGCAGCCGTGGGATTATTACAAGGTGCTCGCCACCATCCCCGGCAAGGAAGCCTTCATGGACCCCGCAAAAAGCGGTTGCCCGCTGGTGACGCAATAAAAGACTGACACAATAAAGGGGAAAGTTCCATGACGATCGCTCCCGCCCCCGCCGGGCAGGCCGAACCTCGCGTCGTTCTTTCGGCGCGTGGTCTCAGCAAAACCTTCGGCGCATTCGCAGCCGTGAAAAACGTCGATCTCGACGTCCACCATGCCCGCGTTCATGCGCTGATCGGCCCAAACGGCGCCGGCAAGACTACGGTCTTTAATCTGTTGACCAAGTTTCTCCAGCCGACGGGCGGGGCGATCACCTTCATGGGAACGGATATAACAAGAACGCCACCGGACAAGGTGGCGCGTCTCGGCCTCGTCAGGTCTTTCCAGATATCGGCGGTGTTTCCGCATCTGACGGTTCTGGAAAATGTGCGGGTTGCGTTGCAGCGGCCGAATGGCCTTGCAACGCAGTTCTGGCTGCCACTCTCCTCGCTCGACAGGCTGAATGCCCGCGCCGAGGAGCTGATCGCAACGGTCGGCCTGGTCAGGGAAAAACATGCGCTTGCGGCCGATCTTTCTTATGGCCGCAAGCGGGTTCTCGAAATCGCCACCACGCTGGCGCTCGATCCCAAGGTTCTGCTGCTGGACGAGCCGATGGCCGGCATGGGTGGGGAAGATGTCTCCCACGTCGCCGAACTTATCCGCGAGGTGGCAAAGACACGTGCGGTGCTGATGGTCGAACACAATCTGAAAGTCGTTGCCGATATCTGCCACCACGTCACGGTGCTGCAGCGCGGTGAAATTCTGGCGGAGGGTGATTATGCCGCCGTTTCCGCCGATCCGCGTGTGCGCACGGCCTATATGGGCACGGAGGAGGCTTGATATGGCGGCAATGCTCGAAGTCTCCAACCTGAAATCCTGGTATGGCGAAAGCCAGGCCCTGCACGGCGTCGATCTGACGGTCGGTGAAGGCGAAACCATCACCATTCTCGGCCGCAACGGCGTGGGTAAAACCACGACGCTGCGCACCATCATGGGCATCATCCGCAACCGCAAGGGCGTCATCAAGCTCGGCGGCAAGGATATGATGCCGGTGCCGCTGCATCGCACGGCAAAATACGGCATCGGTTTCGTGCCGGAAGAACGCGGCATCTTCGCGACGCTGAGTGTCGAGGAAAACCTGAAGCTGCCGCCCGTCGTCGCATCCGGCGGCATGACGCTCGATGAAATCTATGAACTGTTTCCCAATCTCCATGAGCGCCGGATGAGCCCCGGCACCAAGCTTTCCGGTGGCGAGCAGCAGATGCTCGCCATGGCGCGCATCCTGCGCACCGGGGTGAAGGTGCTGCTGCTCGATGAGCCGACGGAGGGGCTTGCACCCGTCATCGTCCAACGCATCGGTGAAGTGCTGCAAAAGCTGAAGAGCCGCGGCATGACGGTGGTTCTAGTCGAGCAGAACTTTCGTTTTGCCAGCCGTATCGCTGATCGCTTCTACCTGATGGATCACGGCCAGATGGTCAGCAATTTTCCGGTGGGCGAGCTTTCCGGCCGCATGGGCGAACTCAATAAAGTGCTGGGGGTTTAACGATGACGATGATCTTCGGCATTCCAATTCAGGCCCTGCTCGGGCAATTGCTGATCGGCCTTATCAACGGCTCGTTTTATGCCCTGCTGTCGCTCGGCCTGGCCGTCATTTTCGGCCTGCTGCGCGTCATCAATTTTGCGCATGGGGCGCAATATATGCTCGGCGCTTTCGTCGCCTTTCTCGGCCTGCAATATTTCGGCATCAATTTCTGGGCAGCGCTGGTGGTGACACCGCTCGTTGTTGCGCTTTTCGGTGCGATCATCGAACGCTTCCTGCTGTCGCGGCTTTATGATCTTGATCCGCTTTACGGGCTGCTTTTCACCTTCGGCCTAGCGCTTGTGGTGGAAGGCACGTTCCGCTGGCTTTACGGCGCTGCTGGCCAGCCCTATTCGGTGCCGCGTGAGCTTGCCGGCGGCACCAATCTCGGCTTCATGTTCCTGCCGAATTATCGCGCCTTCGTTGTCGTCATTTCGCTGGTTGCCTGCCTTGCAACCTGGGCGTTGATTGAAAAAACCCGGCTTGGTTCCTATCTGCGGGCGGCGACGGAAAACCCGACGCTGGTGCAGGCTTTCGGCATCAACGTGCCGGTGCTCCTGACGCTGACCTACGCATTGGGTGCCGGCCTTGCAGGCTTCACCGGCGTGCTGGCGGCGCCCATCTATCAGGTCTCGCCGCTGATGGGCACCAACCTCATCATCGTCGTCTTCGCCGTGGTCGTCGTCGGCGGCATGGGGTCGATCATGGGGGCCATCGTCACCGGTTACATGCTCGGCATCGCCGAAGGGCTGACCAAGGTGTTTTACCCGGAGGCCTCCAACATCGTCATCTTCGTCATCATGGCCTTTGTGCTGCTCATCCGCCCCGCCGGACTTTTCGGAAAGGACGCCTGATATGTCCAAAGCCACCCATACCACCGCCGGTACGATGCCGCAGACGGAAGTTTCGACGACTGCCGGCACCATCAAGACCGTGCTCATTCTGGCGGGGCTTGCCGTGCTCATCGCCGCGCCGATGTTCGTTTACCCGATCTTTCTGATGAAGCTTCTGTGCTTTGCGCTGTTTGCCTGCGCCTTTAATCTGCTGATCGGTTACACGGGACTGCTGTCCTTCGGCCATGCGGCGTTTTTCGGCGGTGCGGCCTATTTCACGGCCTATTCGGTGAAGGAATGGGGCGTGACGCCGGAGATCGGTCTTGTGATCGGCATGGCGGGTGCCGCCCTTCTCGGCCTCGTCATCGGCTTTTTCGCCATCCGTCGTCAGGGCATCTATTTCGCCATGATCACGCTGGCGCTATCGCAGATGTTTTATTTCTTCTGCCTTCAGGTGCCGTTTACCCATGGTGAGGACGGGTTGCAGGGCGTGCCGCGCGGCCATCTCTTCGGCCTTCTCGATCTCAACGCGCCACTCAACATCTATTACACGGTGCTGGCGGCCTTTGTGCTTGCGCTTCTGCTCATCTGGCGTTTCGTCAACTCGCCCTTCGGCATGATCCTGAAATCCATTCGTGAAAACGAGCAGCGCGCCATTTCGCTCGGCTACAGCGTGCAGCGCTACAAGCTCGGTGCTTTCGTCATGTCGGCGGCGCTTGCCGGTCTTGCGGGCGGCCTGAAGGCGCTGGTCTTCCAGTTCGCCACGCTGACCGATGTGACCTGGCAGATGTCCGGTGAGGTCATTCTGATGACGCTGCTCGGCGGCATCGGCACCATGATCGGCCCGATTTTTGGCGCGGGCCTGGTGGTCACCTTGCAGAACTATCTCGCGACATCGGATTTCCCGGTCACCATCATTACCGGCCTTGTGTTCATGGCCTGCGTTCTGGTGTTCCGGCGCGGTTTGATCGGTGAATTTTACGCGTCGCGGCTCGGGAGAAAACTCGGCTTCCAGCACCGCGGCTAGATATTTTTTCAAACACTGGAAAGGCCTCCCCCGCGTCCGGGACGACGCGGCAAGGGCGGCGTATGGAGAAGAGCATGGGCGAATATGACTATATCGTCATCGGAGCGGGGAGTGCCGGATGCGTTCTCGCCAACCGCCTTTCGAAAGACCCGAACAACCGCGTGCTGCTTCTGGAAGCGGGAGGCAACGACAATTACCATTGGATCCATATTCCGGTCGGTTATCTCTATTGCATCAACAATCCGCGCACCGACTGGTGTTTCAAGACGGCGGAAGAGCCGGGGCTGAACGGCCGCGCGCTGATCTATCCGCGCGGCAAGGTGCTTGGCGGCTGCTCCTCCATCAACGGCATGATTTATATGCGCGGCCAGGCACGGGACTATGACGTCTGGCGTCAGCTCGGCTGCGAGGGCTGGGGATGGAACGACATCCTGCCCTATTTCCTGAAGTCGGAGGATTTTTATCGCGGCAAGAGCGATCTGCATTCCGCCGGCGGCGAATGGCGGGTGGAAAAAGCCCGGGTGCGCTGGGATGTGCTGGATGCCTTCCAGAAGGCGGCCGGCGAAGCCGGTATTCCCGCGACTGACGACTTCAACCGGGGCGACAATGAGGGTGCGGGTTATTTCGATGTGAATCAGCGCTCTGGCTGGCGCTGGAACACGGCGAAAGCCTTCCTGAAACCGGCGCTTGGCCGCAAGAACCTGACGGTTCTCACCAAGGCTCACGTCAAGCGGCTTGTCATCGAAGAAGGTCGGGTTACGGGTGTCGAGTTCCACCATGACGGCGTTCTGAAAAAGATGCGGGCGCGGCGCGAGACGGTGCTTTCCGCCGGGGCAATCGGCTCGCCGCATGTTCTGGAGCTTTCCGGTATCGGCCGTGGCGATGTGCTTCAGGCCGCCGGTATCGACACCGTGGCCGAGGTTCAGGGCGTGGGAGAAAACCTGCAGGACCATCTGCAACTGCGCATGGTCTATAAGGTTTCCGGTGTTCTGACGCTGAATGAAAGGGCCTCCACCCTGTTCGGCAAGGCGCGGATCGGGCTGGAATATGCGCTGACCCGCTCCGGGCCGATGTCGATGGCGCCGAGCCAGCTCGGCGTCTTCACCCGTTCTTCGCCTGAAAAGGAAACCGCCGATCTGGAATATCATGTCCAGCCGGTTTCACTCGACAAGTTCGGTGATCCGGTTCACACTTTTCCGGCCATTACCGCAAGTGTCTGCAATCTGCGGCCGGAAAGCCGCGGTTCCGTGCATGTGAAAGGACCGGATTTCGCCATGCAGCCGGAAATCCGCCCGAACTATCTTTCCACGGAAGGCGACCGCCAGGTGGCCATCGATTCCATGCGGCTGACGCGCCGCATCGTCGCCCAGCCGGCCTTTGCCCGGTTCAAGCCACAGGAATACCGGCCCGGCCCTTCCTTTGAAAACGATAATGATCTCGCCAAGGCGGCGGGCGATATCGGCACCACCATTTTTCATCCCGTTGGCACGTTACGCATGGGGTCGGATGTCGAAAGCGTTGTCGATAACAGGCTGAAATTCCGCAGGCTTGCGGGGCTGCGCGTCGCGGATGCCTCCATCATGCCGCGGATCACATCCGGAAATACCAATTCGCCAACGATCATGATTGCCGAAAAGGCTGCCGACATGATCCTTGCGGATAATCGTTGAGAGGAACGCTCCCATGAAGACCGTCGCTTTTATCGGACTTGGGCATATGGGCCTGCCGATGGCCGCCAATCTCGTCAAGGCGGGTTATACCGTGAAGGGTTTCGACCTTTCCGAAACCTGCCGTGCGGCGGCGAGGGAAGCCGGCGTTCCCATTGCTGCGGGTTCCGCCGAGGCGACGGCAGCGGCTGATGTGATCATCACCATGCTGCCGAAGGGCGAGCACGTGGTTTCGGTCTATGGTGATCTGGTACAGAAAGTCTCCGCCGGGACGCTCCTTATCGATTGCTCGACGGTGGATATGGAAAGCGCGCTGAAGGCGCATGAATTGGCCGCTTCTGCCGGTTGCCCCTCCGTCGATGCGCCTGTCTCCGGCGGCACGGGTGGGGCTTCCGCCGGCACATTGACCTTCATGTGCGGCGGCGAGGCCGATGCCTTTTCGGCGGCAAAGCCGGTGCTGGAGGCAATGGGCAAAAAGATCGTCCATTGCGGCAAGGGTGGCAATGGCCAGGCGGCGAAGATCTGCAACAACATGATCCTCGGCATTTCCATGATCGCGGTCTCGGAAGCCTTCGTGCTTGGCGAAAAACTCGGCCTTTCGCATCAGGCGCTGTTCGATGTCGCCTCCACCTCTTCGGGGCAGTGCTGGTCGCTCACCACCTATTGCCCGGTGCCGGGGCCGGTGCCGACATCGCCCGCCAACAAGGATTACCAGCCCGGATTTGCGGCGGCCCTGATGCTCAAGGATCTGAAGCTCTCGCAAGAGGCCGCCAATGGAGCCGGGGCCTCCACCCCCCTTGGTGCAGCGGCATCGGCGCTTTACGAGAACTTCGTCGGCGAGGGCGGCGGCGGGCGCGATTTTTCCGCCATCGTCGAGATGCTGCGCGGGAGCGAAGCATGACGGACGCCGCGCCTTCCGATATTTTGTGGGTGCCGACGAGGGAAAGGCTCGAGCGCTCGGCGCTTTTTTCCTTCGCAGAGAAAACGGCAAAACCGCACGGGGTGGCCGCCGATGATTATGCCGGCCTGCTGCGCTGGTCCATTGATGCACCGGACGCCTTTTACGATGCGCTGTGGGATGAACTCGGGATTATCGGTACGCGCGGCGAAACAGCGTTCAAGGCTGGCGCGACGATGCGTGAGGCCGAATTTTATCCGGGTGCGCGGCTCAACTATGCCGAAAACCTGCTGCGCGATGCCGACGAGCGGCTGGCGATCATCGCCCATCGGGATGACGGAACGCGGCGCGAAATAAGCCGAAGAGACCTTTACGACGATGTTTCCCGTCTGGTGCAGGCGCTCGCCCATGCGGGCGTGAGTGAAGGCGATCGCGTCGGAGCGATCGTTACCCATGATATCGAGGCGATCGTCAGCTATCTCGCAGTCAGCGCCATCGGCGCGATCTGGTCGTCCTGCTCGCCGGATTTCGGCCCGGCCGGCGCTTCAGATCGTCTGTCGCAGATCGACCCGAAAATCCTCATCGCCGTGCCGGAATATGGCTATGCCGGCAAACGCATCGATGTTGGCCCGACCATCCGTGCCGTAGCGGAAAGTGCGAGGCCCGAAAAGATCGTGCTGATCGGTGATGCGGTTCCTTCCGGCCTTGCCGATCTCGGCTGCGTGACGCTCTCGGATTTCGTCGCGCCATATAAGGCGGGGGAGATTTCCTTCAACCGTCTGCCGATCAAGGCGCCGCTGGCGATCCTTTATTCCTCCGGCACGACAGGCAAGCCGAAATGCATCACCCATTCCGGCGGCGGGCTGCTTCTTCAGCACATGAAGGAGCAGAAGCTGCAATGCGATATCCAAGAAGGGGAGCGCTTCTTCTATTTCACCACCTGCGGCTGGATGATGTGGAACTGGCAGGTCTCCGGTCTGGCGCTGGGCGCAACGCTCGTCACCTATGACGGCAATCCCGGTTATCCCAAGCCTGCGCGGCTGATCGACCTCATCGACGCGGAGCGGATCGCCACCTTCGGCACCTCGGCCAAGTTCATCGATGCCTGCCTGAAGGCCGGACTGAAACCGCGTGAAAGCCACGACCTGTCCTCGCTGAGAACGATCCTTTCCACCGGCTCGCCGCTCATCCCGCAATCCTTCGATTATATCTATCGCGACTGGAAGGCGGATGTGCATCTCGCCTCCATTTCCGGCGGCACGGACATCTGCGCCTGTTTCCTTGGCGGCAATCCGCTGCAGCCGGTTCATCGCGGTGAATTGCAGGGCGCGATGCTCGGCATGGATATCGATACGCTTGACGATGAAGGCCGTTCCGTTCGCGGCGTTGCCGGTGAGCTGGTCTGCCGCAATGCTCATCTCTCCATGCCGGTCAAATTCTGGGGCGATGAGGATGGTTCGCGGTATCAGGCCGCCTATTTCGACCGTTTCCCCGGCATCTGGGCGCATGGCGATTTCGCCGAACTGCGCCCATCCGGCGGATATGTCATCCATGGCCGTTCGGACACGACGCTTAATCCCGGCGGGGTCCGCATCGGTACGGCCGAAATCTACCGGCAGGTGGAAACCGTGCCTGAAGTCGAGGAAGCCATTGCCGTCGGGCAGGATATAGACGGCGACCAGCGGGTCATCCTCTTCCTGCGCATGAAGGGTGGTGCGGCCTTGACGGAAGAGCTGGAAAAGACCATCCGCAGCCGCATTCGCTCGGGCGCCACGCCTCGTCATGTGCCGGCAAGGATCATTGCCGTCAGCGCCATTCCCCGCACCCGTTCCGGCAAGATTTCCGAAATCGCGGTGCGCGACACCATTCATGGCCGGCCGGTGAAGAATGTCGATGCGCTCGCCAACCCGGAATCGCTCGAGCTTTTTCGCAACCTGCCGCAGCTGAAGGACTAGGCCGATGGAGGACCAACCGAAAACCGTGCTCGTCACCGGTTCCACCAGCGGCATCGGGCTCGCCATCGCCAAACGTTTTGCCGAGGCGGGCTATCTGGTCGCGGTGCATGGCATAGAGACGACGGAAGAGGCGACGCAGGCCCTGGAGATGGTTGCGAAGGTGGCACGGCACAGGCCGGTCTATTTTTCGGCCAACCTCGCAAACTACGACGAAAGCGCCCATCTGCCGGAAACCGTCATCGCCGAATTCGGCCATATCGATGTGCTGGTCAACAATGCCGGCATCCAGAAGGTCGCGCCAATCGACGAGTTCGATTTCGCCGATTTTTCCCGCATCGTCGCCATTTCGCTCGACAGTGCCTTTCACACCATCCACGCAGCCCTGCCGGGCATGAAGGAAAGGGGCTGGGGCCGCATCGTCAACATCGCGTCTGCGCATGGATTACGCGCCTCGCCCTTCAAGGGGCCTTATGTGGCGACCAAACACGCCGTAGTGGGCCTGACGAAAAGCGTCGCGCTGGAAGTGGCCGAACTCGGCATCACCTGTAACGCCATCTGCCCCGGTTATGTCTGGACGCCGCTTGTGGCTGCGCAGGTCGCGGATCAGGCCCGCGTGCATGGCATGAGCGAGGAGGATGTGGTGAAGAAGGTAATGCTTGCCCCGCAGCCGACAAGACGGTTCGTGCAGCCGGAGGAAGTGGCGGAAATGGCGCTTTATCTTGCAGGCGATATGGCGCGCTCCATCACCGGCACGACGATTTCCATCGATGGCGGATGGACGGCGAAATAATTTTTATGCGGCTGCCCTTTGCGAACCGTCTCGCCGCCTTCCGGCATTGTTAGGCGATTTCAATCCTGTATAGTTTTCGTGGACGGCGAGGTCAGCGCCGTGTTCACGGAAAAGCGGTATTGATGAACACAGGGTCTCTTGAAGCGCCGCTGGCGCGATCGCGCTTCGATACGCGCCATGTGCCGAAGCGCGATGCGATGGGGTTGTGGCGGGATTCGATCAACGTACTGTTCGATGCCCGGCTGCGCAGCTCGCAGGATGACGGTTTCTTCGCCAGCGTCGATGCCGCGTTCATCGGCAATGTCGCGCTCGGCCGCACGCAATCCTCCGCGCAGGATTTCGATCGATCGCGCAACAAGCTTGCCCGCGACGGCATGGATGGTTTTCTCCTGCAATTTTATGCCAGCGGCCAGAGCATGTCACGGCGAGGCGCTGGCGAAACGGCAGGCCCGGGAGACCTCTATATCATCGACATGGCGCAACCGCTCGCCACCGCGACGACCGATCACGATCATCTGAGCCTCGTAGTGCCGCGGCGCCTGCTGGAAGGCAGGCTTATCGGCTCCGGCAATCATCATGAACGTGTCCTGCCGGCCGGTCTGCCGTTGGTATCGCTCCTGCGGGAAACGATGACGAGCATCTACCGCCATTTCGATGTCATGAACGCAAATGACGGCGCCGCCACGGTCTCGCCGCTTCTGGAACTCGCCACGGCTGCTATCAATAATCATATCCGGGAAGACAATGCACAGGGTGTGCAGCGGGCACTGCGCGCCTCCATCAGACGTTATATCGACAATCACCTTCTCGATCCCGCCCTGTCGGTGGACAAGGTGATGGGGGAATTCGGTGTATCCAGGCGCACGGTCTACCGGCTCTTCGAGCCTCTTGGCGGTTTTTCGGCCTGCATCACCCATCGGCGCCTCGAGCGCGCCATGGATTTTCTGCGGGCACCGCAATCGGGCCATATGACGATTGCCGATGTGGCGGCGGCTTACGGTTTCACCAATCCGGAAAATTTCAGCCGCGTTTTCAAAAAGACCTTCGGTCTCTCACCGCGCCAGATGCGGCATTTCGCGTCGGAAAACCGTGATGTCACCTCGGATATTCTGAAGCCTGACAGTGCGGAGTGGACGCGCTGGATCGTACAGCTGGGTCGCTGATACAGATCGGTCGCATTTTAGCTGGCACTTTATGACGGTTCACTGGCACAATTTAACCATTCGTCCCGGTTGCGCTGCAACAGGGGTGCAAATGCGCGTCCAACATGTCAAAATCTGCGGGTTATTTTTCATAGAAATATTGCCTGATGATCATGATGTTGCGAATGCCTGCTTTTCTGGACCTGTTGACCCTCTGGCGCGGATGGCGCCGTGCGGCGAGAAAATACCTTTCCTTTGCCCCTTTCGGCTCCGACTTTCGAAGTGTGGCGCCGCCCTTGCCGTTGGCGGATTGCGGCGGTTCCGCAGATTGTCCGTGGGAAGCGGATGAGGACGAAGCCCGGCCGCCGGTATCCTGGCTCGGCCTCGGGCAAAGCTTCAGCGCGGTGGAGGTGGCGGACTGTGACGGTTCAAAGCGTTCCCGTCTGCCGGTCGAGTGCGGTTAAGATCGTTCTTCTGCCGTCTGGAACAAAACCCTATCCCGGGGGATTAGGTCCCAAAGGGTTACAGGGAGTGAAAGACATGGCCAGGGAAACTACCGAATATCTCGACAGTCGGGATGCGCCGAAAAGCGAGACGGCAACGCGCGCACGGCAGGGATCCCGCGGACGTCCCGTTCTCGTCATCCTGATCGTCAGCGTGTTGCTTGCGCTGGTTGTGTGGGCCGTCGTCGAATATTCGGTTTTCGAACCGGATGAGAACCTGCCGCAGAACCCGCAGACCGAGACTGCACCGGTGCCGCAGCAGCCGTCAGGATCAGGCACCTTCGACAACAATCCGGCCAATGGCCGTGCGGTACCGCCGGCATCTACCGAGACCAATCCTGCGCCGCAGGATTCGACTGGAGCGCCGCGGAATCCATGACCACGGCGTGAAATCCTCATGATGATAATTTGTATGGAACCAGATTGCGCCCGATTCCATTTCACACAAAGTGACAGGAATCGGGGGTTTCATTCATGGCAGTCACCGTCACTGCGGTCATTCTTACGCTGATCGGCCTTGCGCTGTTCGGTTTCGGCTCTCAGCTCGTCATGTTGGGCGGGAGCTTCTATTATCTGCTTTCCGGATTGGCTTTCCTTGCCACTGCGGTTCTGCTGTTCAAGCGCAATCGCGCCGCCCTTCACGTCTATGCTGTTTTTATTGTCGCGACGCTTGCCTGGGCGGTCTGGGAAGTTGGCTTTGACTGGTGGCAGCTTGGACCGCGCGGCGGCGTCATTATTCTCATTGGCCTTTGGCTGCTGGTGCCGTGGGTCAGGAAACCGCTCGGCTTTTCAAGCCCGACCGGTCTGAGTTACGGTCCGAACGCCTGGCCGCTGGTGCTTTCCGTTCTCGCCTCCTTCGCAGTTGCCGGCTATTCCATGGCGCAGGACCCGCATGATCAGGCGGGTTCGCTGCCGCAGGAGATTGCATCTGCGGCACCGGTCTATGGCGGCGATGTGCCTGATGGTGAATGGCATCAATATGGCCGCACGCCCTATGGACAGCGTTATTCGCCGCTGACCCAGGTTAACGTTGACAATGTCTCGCAGCTGAAGGAAGCCTGGCGTTATCAGACGGGGGATGTGAAGCTGCCTGACGATGTCGGCGAGACCACCTATCAGGTGACGCCGCTCAAGATCGGCAACACGCTTTACATCTGCACGCCGCATAATTGGGCGATCGCCATCGATGCCGCCACCGGCAAGGAAAAGTGGAAATACGATCCCAATGTCGGTCTCAATCCTGATCGCCAGCACCAGACGTGCCGCGGCGTTTCCTATTATGCCGAACCGAATGCCGCTGCTGCCACGGCCTGTGCCCAGCGCGTTTACCTGCCGACCTCGGATGCGCGGCTGATCGCGCTCGATGCGGCCACCGGTCAGGTCTGCACCTCCTTTGCCGATCAGGGCGTGCTGCATCTGGAACAGGGCATGAAATACAACCCCGCCGGTTATTATTATTCCACCTCGCCGCCGGTCATCGCGGCGGGCAAGATCATCATCGGCGGCGCGGTGAACGACAATTATTCCACGCAGGAACAGTCGGGCGTCATCCGCGCTTTCGACGTGAACAGCGGGGCTCTCATCTGGAACTGGGATTCCGGCAATCCGCAGAAGACCGAACCGATCGCGGCGGGTGAGACATACACGACCAACTCGCCCAACAGCTGGTCGGTGCTGAGTTATGACGAAGGTCTCGGCCTCGTCTACGTACCGCTCGGCAATCAGGTTCCCGACCAGCTCGGCATGGGCCGCAGCGAGAATGTGGAGAAATATTCCTCCTCGATTGTCGCTCTCGACATCAATACAGGCAAGGACCGCTGGGTGCGCCAGACGGTCCATCATGATCTCTGGGACATGGATGTGCCGGCGCAGCCCGTGCTGCTCGACATCACCAAGGATGGCCAGACTGTTCCGGCCCTCGTCGGTCCTACCAAGCAGGGCGACATCTACGTGCTGGACCGGCGCACCGGCGAGCCGCTTTTGCCGATCACGGAAGAACCGGCACCAGGCGGCGCGATCCCAGAGGACTTCAGCTCACCGACGCAGCCGACGACGGCACTGTCTTTCAAGCCGGAACCGCTGCAGGAAAAGAACATGTGGGGCGTCTCCATGTTCGACCAGCTCGCCTGCCGCATCCGTTTCCATCAGCTGAATTACAAGGGCCGCTATACGCCGCCTTCGCTCAACGGCTCGATCATCTATCCCGGAAATTTCGGCACCTTCAACTGGGGCAGCGTGGCCGTCGATCCTGAGCGTCAGGTGATGTTCGGTATGCCGACCTATCTCGCTTTCACCTCGCAGCTCGTACCGCGCGCCGATATTCCGCCGAAGGGACAGGATGAAAAGGGCAGCGAACAGGGTCTTAACCGCAATGATGGTGCACCCTATGGCGTCTTCATGGGACCATTCCTCGGTCCGCTCAAAATCCCCTGCCAGGCGCCGCCATGGGGTTATGTCGCGGGTGCCGATCTGCGGACCGGCGATATCGCCTACAAGCACAAGAACGGCACGGTCTATGACATGACGCCGCTGCCGCTACCCTTCAAGGTGGGTGTGCCGGGCATCGGCGGACCGATGATCACCAAGGGCGGCGTCGCCTTCCTCGGTGCTGCCGTCGACAACTATCTGCGCGCCTATGATCTCACCACGGGCAAGCAGCTCTGGGAAGCGCGTCTGCCGGCCGGCGGTCAGGCAACGCCCATGACCTACTCGCTCGAAAACGGAAAGCAATATGTGGTGATGGTTGCAGGCGGTCACGGTTCGGTTGGAACCAAGCCTGGCGACTACGTCATCGCTTATACGCTGCCGTAGAGGCTAAGGGCTTTCAGGCATAAAAAAAACCGGAATGGGTTGACCATTCCGGTTTTTGTTTTGGCTATGCACCTTACGCCGCCTTTTTCTCAGCGGCAGCGTTAACGGAGGTCTTGGCGAGTGCCGTCAGCGCCTCGTCGGTCTTGGATTCTTCCTTGAGCGTGGCATCCAGCAGGGAGACCGCCTTTGTGTGTCCCAGCTTTTCCGCCCAGGCTTTCAGCGTTCCATAGCGGGCGATCTCATAGTGCTCGACCGCCTGTGCCGAGGAAACGAGACCGGCATCGAGGGCGGGTGTGCCCTTGAAGTCCTCGATGATCTCTTCCCCTTCGGCGATGATGCCCTGAATGGCTTCGCAGGTCTTGCCCTGTGCCCGTTTGCCAATGATCTCGAACACCTCCTGCAGGCGTTCGACGTGGCCCTGGGTTTCTTCCTTGTGCTTTTCAAAAGCCTGTTTCAACTTCGGATCGGTCGCTGCCCGCGCCATTTTTGGCAGGGCTTTCAGGATCTGCCTTTCGGCGTAATAGATATCCTTCAGCGTGTCGTAAAACAGGTCGTCGAGTTTCTTCTCGGCCATTGTTCCTTCTCCCATGAAGTGAAAGCGTGTGACGTGCGCCCATGCGCACGGGAAACAAACCTTTCGCTGCCGCGATGGTTCCGGCTCCGTTGTGTGCAACCTTTATATTGTCGCGCGGACATCAGCCGAAGCGGAAGAGATCAGCATCGGGGTCCTTGCCGCCATTGACGGCGGCTGCCACGATTTCGGCAGCGATCTGGCTGAACGTGATGCCGTTGCCGCCGAAACCCATCACGGCGTACACGTTTTTCATGCCCGGCACGGCGCCGATCAGCGGCAGGCCGGTCGTGGTGGTGCCGAAGGCTGCCGCCCAGCGATAGTCCGGCTCACCCATATCGATGCCGAGAAGCTTTTCGACCTTGCGACGGATCGCCTGCGCCTTGGCGTCCAGTTTGCGCTCCGACTGGTAGGCGGTGGGGTTTTCCTCATCCTCGCCTCCGGCAATCATCCGCCCCTCGCGGTCGGTGCGCAGGTAGAGATAGGGATCGGACGCCTCCCAGACGATATGGCTCTCCAGCCAGTCGGGCAGATCGAGCCCCTTTTTGCTCGCCAGCGCCCAGGTGGAAATGATCTGGTGTTTCGGGCTCTCAAGCATTTTCAGGAATTCATAGCCGGTGCAAAAGATGACATTGCGCGCGGACAGGATTTTGCCGTCGGCTGTGGCGAGAACCACCTCGTCGCCGAGGTTTCTGAGATCGGTAATCTCGAGTTTCGAGACGATTTCGGCGCCTGCGGCCGCCGTATGGCGCAGCAACCCGGCCGTCAGCTGCGCCGGATTGGCCGAGGCAGAGATGTCGCTGAGAATGGCGGCGGTCCGATCCAGCCCATATTGCTCCCGCAATTCCCCGGTGGAGAGGAAGCGGGCTTCGATGCCGGCCTCTTCGCGCGCAGCCGCTTCGGCTTTCAGTGCGCGCGATCCCATTTCGTCTCCGGCAAGATAAAGCGCCTGTTTGCGTTTCATGCTGCAGGAAATTCCGAGCGAAGAAACGATTTCCTCCAGACGCAGGACGGCGCGGGCGGAGCGTTGCCACGCCCTGTCGGCCGCGTCCCTGCCGATCATCTTTCTGAGTTCCGTCAGCGGCGTGTCGATCTCGTGCTGTATCATCGCCGTGCTGGCCACGCTGCTGCCCATAACAGGTTCGCGCCGGTCGATGATGAGCGTCGTCTGTCCCGGCCTGTGCAGGGCATGGGATACCAGCGCACCGCTGATGCCGGCGCCGACGACGATCGTGTCGTAATGGTTGGCAGCCGGTGTGTGTCTGCTGCGGAGGCCGATGCGTGGGCTATCGGCCCAGATCGGCTTTGAATCTCTGAGATCGCGTTCTTTCGTCAGTTCCGATGTCGGCATGAAAATGTCCTGAAAGGTGTCATTACTCGGTCGCCGGCGACATTGAACGGGGCATCGACAGCGCGAACGACAATGCGGGCACGGCGCCGCGCGCGAGACCTGCCAGGAGTTGCCTGATCCCGTCATCATTCCCATATTTTCGATTGACCGCTGCCGCCATGCCGCCCCCTCATGTGGAAGGATAACGCAATGGTGTTTTTCCGGTTCCGTCGCGTTTGTTTCACATGAGCCTGCCCCTGGGCCGTTGGGGTCAGAACGGGTTTAGTCACTGAAGGCCACGAGCCCCCCGCCTCGCTCAACCGCCCCCTCAAGAAGGCCGCACATCATATTGAATGCAGCAAGCACCTGCGGATTTCCTCCCAACTCGCGCAGGTTTGCGGTGAAGGTCTCCAGCAATATCTTTACCTGCTCGGGCTTCAGCATCGAGTCCTCGAAATAGCCGAGATCGGCACCCGCCGCGCGGCCCTTGTCGAACAGAGCGGCAAGCGAACGGTGTGCGTCGAGATCAATGGAGCCGGCGAACTCCAGGGTGTCGGGGCTGAAGGGAATGGCCGAGATAGAACGGTCCGCATAGTAGATATCCAGCATATTCAATCGGCTCCGGTGCCCATACGGCCAAGATCGAAAGCATCATCTCCGATGGCGACTACTGTGGAAGATCGCGGCTCGACCAAGGTGAGAGCCGCTACTTTGTCGGTTATTTCAAGCAGTTGCAAAACCCTTACAACCGGGCCATGAAATAAATTATCTGAAGATCGCCTGTCATTAAACCGTTTCAAGGAATCCTCCATGCCCACTGTCGATAGCCTGCCTCCCTTGTCGCTGGATGGGCCGTTGTGGATTCGCCTGCGGCACCAGGAGGAATTGCGCAAGGCGATGCTTGAGCGGCGTTTCGAAGAGGTCGAGCGTCTTTTCATGAAACTGGAAGAGGCATGGTGGCAAGCTGCTGCCGTTGCGGACGACCGCTACACCTTCCTTGCAACCAGTTCCGCCCTGTTCGACAATGCGGGTGTCGATGCGGCCCTGAGGCTCGAGCTGTTGAATGAGTGGGTTCGATCCCACCCTTCCTCCTACCATGCGCATATGGTTTCCGGTGACTATTACTTCCGCCGGGCCTGCGATATCCGCACGGCGTCCTGGGCATCGCAGGTGGGGGAAGATCAGTGGATCGCCGCCCATATGGCCTGCATCAACGCAGCCGAATATCTGTTGAAGGCAATGGCGCTTTCGCAGAGGCCGGCGGTCGCCTGCGAAACCATGATGCAGATATGCCAGTATCTCGGTCAGCCGGATTTCGTCGATGCGCTGTTTGACGGCGGGCCGGTTGAAAACACCATGCAGCGGGATGAATTCGAGCCGGATATTTACGAGGCGGCTTGCGCCCAGCTTACAAGGCACGGGCTGAAACCGCCCGGCATCGCCACCGCAACGCTTCCCGCTTCCGCCCCGCCCGTACAGGAGGGAGATCTTCAAAATCCCGGCTATTACTGGCTGCGTTATTGCCTGTCGATCAAGCCCGGCTGGGTGGATGTGCTGGCGGATTACGCGCAATATCTGAGCGCGCGATGGGGCGGCTCCGAAGGTGAGGTCGAAAAATTCGCTTCCGGCCCCCTGTGCTCGCAACTGAGCGAAAAGGACCGCAACGCTGTCCGTTGGCCGGGCGTTCACGATACGCTGACAATCCCTGATTATCCCGAGCCGGGTGACGTTCGAGGCGCTGCCGCACGGCAGAAAAAATTCGAACAGTGGCTGTCGCGGGACCTTCCCGAACGGCTGCGGTTCATTGCTCTCGGCAAATATGCCAATTTCACCCATTATTCCCTGCAGGAGACAGAACTGGCGCATCAGCGCCATGTCGAATCTGTCCGTTACCTGAAGGAACCGGGAACATATCCCGGTGTGGACGGGCCGTTCCGGGACTTCACCAATCTGATGTTGATCCACCATGTCGAGGATGTGGAAGCTGCCTATGCGCGGGTGCTGCAAACCGCCGTGCGCCGTTTCGATGAACCGACGATGCTGACCATGGCGGCCTTTGCCTGGCAGTTCGGCATGTGGGGCATAGAGGCAGACCCCGTGATCGCCACACGGTTGATCGACCGGGCGGCGGCACTTGCGCCGCTTTACGAACCGGACGAATTCACGCCGATGCACGCCTGCCGGATGATATGGGACGGTGGCTTCCAGGACGAGTCCGCTTATCTCACGCGCGCCTTTGCGGAGAGACGTGTCTATGGGGCTGCGGCCAGCATGTATGATATCGTCAGGGGCACCCGGGACGATGCCAAACCGCATCTGCTTGACGAGAGCCAAGCGGACCGCTGGCTTCAGCAAGCCGTCGAGGAAGGGGAGCCGGTCGCGTTCTACAACTACGCCTGGCAACTTGAAAATGTTCAAAACACCGATCTGACAATCCGCGAGAACTTCGAACGGGTTCGCAATCTTTATATCGGGGCAATGCATGGCGGTCTGGAGCTATCCGCGATCAAAGTGGCCAGTGTCAGCCGTCGGCATGGAACGCCGGAGGAAAAGCAGCAGGCCGTCGCCGACATGAAATCCCTTGTTGGCCATGATGACGATCATCTCGCCGGCGAAGCCTATGGGCAGGTCGTCCTCGCCTATAAATACGGCGACGGTGTTCCCAAGAGCGAGTTTATCGCCATGCAGTGGTTTGATCGATACAAGGAGCTTTTCCCCGATCATTCATCGCTCGATTGGATGGAAACGCAGGTTTACGGTTCGGGCGGCTGGCAAATGGCCGGGCGGGCGATCCGCGCTTTCTTCGGCAAGAAGCTTTCCAGCGACCATCTGCCGCCGAAGTAACGATTAACGCGATTGTGTTTTTCCGGTTCTGCGGCTTTTATTTTGCAGGGTCGATGAGAGCAATGCCGAATTCCCTGTTATAACTGCGCCGCAGTTCTGCGGGCGTTTCGCGAATGACCACCTCCAGGGTAGGACGCACCACGCCCTTCAAAAAATGTCCGCCTTTTGTGGACCCGTCGGCAAAACCAAGAACCACATGCAGATGCAGATTGGGCACGCCGTTCTCGTCCAGGGTAATGTCCCCCAGCAGGCTCAGAACTTCGCTTTGATCGGTGACCGGAATTTCACTGTAGTCCTGCGTGGACAGATCAAAAAAGGCCAGTGTTGCCGTAGCGAAGGCGCCAATCGCGGTGACCGAGGCGGCGTTGATGTTTTCGGCCTTCGCAAACCGCCTGATGGCCTCGAAGGCTTCTTCCCCGGGATCGATGACGAGGATGAAGGTGCGCTCCGCGCCGCTTGCCAGCAATCTGCTTTTCATATCTTCCTCCCAAATAGAAATGCCGCCGGGAAACCGGCGGCACGGGGATGTGGTGTGTGCCTTAAGCGGCGCGACGTTCGTGACGCCCTTCCTCGACCTCTTCGACGATCTTTGCGACGAAGGCGTCGAGATCGTCAGGACTACGGGAGGTAATGATTCCCTTGTCGGTCACTACCTTTTCATCCTTCCAGTTGGCCCCGGCATTCTTGAGGTCGGTCTTGATCGACCAGTAAGAGGTGGCATCGCGGCCCCGCAGAGCGTCCGCTTCGATGAGCAGCCACGGCGCATGGCAGATGGCCGCAACCACCTTGCCGGATTTGACGAAATCTCGGACCACCCGCATCGCATCTTCGTCATGGCGCAGAATATCCGGGTTTATCTGGCCGCCGGGGAGAACCAGCGCGTCAAAATCTTCCATTTTTACGGCCTTGGCGGAAAGATCGACGGTGATGCTGTCACCCCAGTCCTTTTTGTCCCAGCTCTTGATCTCGCCCTCCTTGATGGAAGCGATCTTGACATCTGCACCCTTGGCCTTCAGCTGATCGTAGGGCACGCGCAATTCGGAACGCTCATAGCCGTCTGTTGCGAGAATGAGGATTTTTGCAGCGTTGATGGCAGTCATGTCTGTCTCCTTTGGGTTCAGTCATCCTTGTCGGAATTGATGGAGGGCAGGAAAAACTCCACGTCCTTGCGGCGCTCCGCATCGAGATTTTCGATATGCGTTTGCCAGAATCGCTCGGCTTCCGCCGGTTCATGCTCCCATTGGCGCACGAAAGTCTTGTTGTCGTCGATCATCACCTGACGCGTGCCGCCAAGCCGCAGATATTCTTCCGCAAGTATGCGCGTTTCGGTCTTTTCCATGTCGCGGCTCCTTATGGAGGAAAAGCGGGACGGAGGGACGCCGGATGGGTGAGAAGCTCGGCTGCCATTTCGTTGGCCACGGGGAGAAAACGGAAAAATCCCGGTGTTCTTCGGCACCATCGCGTCCGTTTGACACGGCGGCCCTCCTGCAGGAACAACGTGAGCTTTCCGGTATGGTTCCGCAGTTTTCCGAACGACTTTATCGGCTCGCGCAAATGAATAGTGCGCAATTTTAACCGGAACAAACCGGCGTCTGCCACTGTTTTACACCCCATGCAGGGAGGCAGCATGTCAGCCAGAAACGACGACAAATATCGCGGCGACACTGAAAACAAAGGTTTCTGGTCGATCGATTTCGGGCAGTCGCCGGTTGTCGGCACGGCCATTCACGACGGTCATTTCATCCGTTCGGATATAGCCGGCCTGATGGCTCTTTCCCCGGAACAAAGGCTGCGCGAGGAAGACCCATTCACTGGTGAGATGATCGCGGGACTGACAAACCGTCTCGTCGTGCACCATTCGCGTTTCGAAATCGATCTCAACCGTGCGGCCGATCAGGCGATCTATCTGAAGCCCGAGCAATCCTGGGGGCTGGAGGTCTGGAGCGAGGAGCCATCGCAAGAGGCGACCCGGCAATCGCTCGATTTCCATGCGGATTATTACGCGATGCTCGAGACCGTTCTCTCCGCCGTCGAACGGCATCATGGCGCTTTCGTGGTGCTGGATGTGCACAGCTATAATCATCGCCGGCAGGGCGCCAGCGAGCCGCCGACTGCCCAGGCGGAAGCGCCCGATATCAATATCGGCACGTTTTCCATGGATCGCAGCCGTTGGAACGATGTCGTCAGTGCGGTGGGGCAGCATTTCGCATCCGCGAGCATCGGCGGTCGACACCTCGATGTTCGCGAGAATGTGGCCTTTCAGGGCAAGGGGGAGCAGACCCGCTTCATTCACGAACACTTTGCGGAAAACGGCTGCGCCATCGCGATCGAATTCAAGAAATTCTTCATGGACGAATGGACGGGAGAGCCGGACCGGCGTGTGGTGTCGGATATCAGAGAGACGATCGCCGCCCTTCAGCCCGTTCTCGAAGAGTGTCTGAGGTCGCGGCGATGAGTGTTTCCTCCGCTCGCCGCGCACCTTCCCCCGTCGCCGATCTGGTGGACGATGTTGTCTCCTGCCTTGAGGCTGGCAAGGCGATCCGCCGTGATGTCGGAAAGGATGGCCGGCTGCATATCGACCGGCCGCTGCCGTTCCTGTGCCTGCACCTGACCGGTGGTACGAAAGATCTCGCTGCGCGCGATATCGCTGCCGCCCATGCATCCTATCTCATCGCTTCCACCATGCAGGAAGCCGCGCCGCTGATCGAGGCTGTGGGCGCCGCCATGCGGCAGCGCTTCGGCGCTTTCATCGTTCTCGATATCGGCGAACTCGAACACGATATCCTGCTCGCCGACGATTCCCCCTTCCTGCCGCATTACGAGGTTTCCGTTTCGGCGACTTCAGAACCGGAAACCCAGAAAGCCCGCCGTGTCTTCATCAAAGCCGTCTGTGATGCCGAAGTGCGTTTTCGCACGCCGCGTATCACCCGGCCGGAGCCGGAGGCCGACCCGGTCCTGCGGTTTCAGAATGCCGGATTGGATTTTCCCTGCATCAGCGTGCGCTTTGCGCCGATCTACCGCCAGCCGGAATCGGGTGCGGACTATCCCGGCCTGCGTGAGACGATGATCGCCGATCTTTTCGACGCGGGTTTACAGGCCTTCTCGTCATTTTCGTCCGGTATGGATGCGTTGAAGGTCACCAGCCACCGGGCGCTTGGCCGCAAGGCCTTTGTCGATGCCGTCCGGCGCGCCGACCGCTCGGTCGACGAGATCGTGTCATCCTTCGATTTTCTTCTGTCCGTCACGCCGATCAATGCCCGCCGGGCATTCGAGGAGTTTCGTGATGGCAGCTTCCAGTTTGCGCCGCGTCTGCTTTACCGCCCGCTGGGCGTCGATGTCGAGGAGCAGAAACGCAAGCTCTATTCCGTTGTTTTCGATCATCTGGAAGACCCGGTCCTCTATCATCTCTACCGGGAGAAACAGCAGGAGATCGACCTCCAGCTGACGATGCTTGCCAGTCTACACCACCGTACCTTCACCGATTTTTCGCGCGCCCTTTACGGCGCGGTCGAGCCTGCACTCCTGACGCTTGCGCTTCGGGTGCTCGAGGATTGCCCGCGCAGGCAGGAGAGCGACGAAATCGCCATGGTGGATTGTTACGCGGTCGCCAAGAAATCACGGGAGATGGTCGAGACCTATCTGGCGGAAGAACCGGAATTCAAGGCCCGCGTCGAAATCCGCGACGACCTGCCGCCCGGTCTGATGGTGACGGGCGAGAAGCTCTTGATTTCGCGCCACACGGTCATGGAGCAGCGTCGTGTAGAGGCGCTGCTCTCGCATGAAATCGGCGTGCATCTGCTCACCTATTTCAATGGCTCATCCCAGGGTCTCAGGCTCTTCCGCACTGGCCTTTCCGGTTACGAGGGCGTGCAGGAGGGGCTGGCGGTGCTGGCGGAACATCTGGCGGGTGGCATGACGCGCGAGCGCCTGCGGCTGATCGCCGGCCGCGTCGTTGGCTGCGCCGCCATGCTGGATGGTGCAACTTTCGTGGAGACCTTCCGCATCATGACCCGCGACCACGGTTTCGATGAGGCCGGCGCCTTCAACATTGTGCTGCGCATCTATCGCGGCGGTGGTCTTTCCAAGGATGCGATTTATCTGCGCGGGCTTTCCGAAGTGATGGAGCACTTACGCAGGGGCGGTGCTCTTGATCCGTTCTGGATGGGCAAGATCGCCGCTGTTCATTTCCCGGTGATGCAGGAACTGGCCCTGCGCGGCCTGCTTCGCCCGCCGGGTGTCCGACCCGCATTTCTTTTGCCCGCCAGAGCCAACGAGCGGCTCGAAAAAATACGGGCGGGATTATCCATTGCCGAACTGGCGACATTATAGGAGGGGCTTCATGCGTATCGCATTTTTCGTCAATTCCATTGAAACCGAGGGGCCGAACTACGCGACCGGCCTGCTTGCCATGGCTGCGCTCAATCGCGGCCACGAGGTGGTCTATCTGACACCCGGCGATTTCACATTGCGCTCGGATGACAGCCTGACCATTCACGCCACCGTACTGCCGAAGGGTAAAATCAAGAAAGGCGAGACGTTCCATTCCACGCTTCAGGACAAGGCGCTTGAGCGGCGGACGATGGATGTCGAGGAAATCGATGCGTTGATGCTGCGCAACGACCCCTCGCTCGACCAGACGACGCGGCCATGGGCGGTGCATGCCGGCATTCTGTTCGGGCGGCTTGCCGAACAGCGCGGCGTCGTGGTGCTGAACGATCCGGAAGGTCTGGCGCTCGCGCAGAACAAGCTCTATTTCCAGAACTTCCCCGAAATCGTCCGCCCGACCACGATCATTTCCCGCAATGTCGAGGAAATCCGTGCCTTTGCCGATGCGCATCCCAAGGGCGTCATCGTCAAGCCGCTGCAGGGCTCCGGCGGCAAGAATGTCTTCAAGATCGGCTCCAGCAAGGAGGCCAATCTTAACCAGATTTTCGAGGCGGTCAGTCTTGAGGGCTATCTGATCGCGCAGGCCTATCTGCCGGCCGCCAAAGACGGCGATATCCGCTTCTTCATGATGAATGGCCGGCCACTGACGCGTGACGGCAAATATGCCGCCCTTCGCCGCGTGCCCGCCAAGGGCGACCTGCGCTCCAATATCCATGCCCATGGCACGGCGGAAGCCGTGAAGGTGACGGATGAGATCGTGGCGCTTGCCGAAATGGTGCGGCCGAAGCTGGTGGAGGACGGCATGTTCCTCGTCGGGCTCGACATCGTTGGCGACAAGATACTGGAGGTGAACGTGTTTTCGCCGGGTGGCCTTTCCAATATCCGCGATCTCACGGAGGTGGATTTCAGCGATACGATCATCGAGGCCGTGGAAACCAAGATCGCCATGCAGAGCGCTTCCGCTGGCACGATCTCCAATCGCCTGCTGGCGACACTGTAATTATTCCCGCAGCTCGGCCGATTGCATCCCGCGATACCAGGCGACGAGGGCCTTGATGCCCTCTTCGACCGGGGTTTGCGGCACGTAACCGGTCAATGCCCTCAAAAGATCGGGCGAGGCGAAAGTGCGGGGAACATCGCCCTGCTGCATCGGCAACATGTTGCGGATCGCAAGTTTCCCGACCGCCTTTTCGATCGTTTCGACGAAGTGCATCAGCTCCACCGGCTGGCCGCCGCCGATATTGACGACACGGAACGGCGCATGGTGTGAGAGCGTGTCGGTCACGCCTTCTTGCGTCACGCGGTTTTCCTCGGAGGGGACGATGGCGCTCAGGCGAACGATGCCTTCGACCAGATCGTCGATATAGGTGAAGTCCCGGCTCATATTGCCTTGCCCGTAAATATCGATCGGCTGGCCGTTGGAGACGGCATCGACGAATTTGATCGGCGCCATGTCCGGCCGTCCCCAGGGGCCATAGACCGTGAAGAACCGGAAAGCGGTGGTGGGCAATTTGTGCAAATGCGCATAGCTGTGCGCCATCAGCTCCATCGATTTTTTGGTGGCGGCATAAAGCGTCATCGGCTCGTCGGCCTTGTCGCTTTCCGCAAAGGGGATTTTTTCATTGGCGCCGTAGATGGAGGAGGTCGATGCCAGCATCAGGTGTTTGGCGCGCAGGTTTTTCGCGAGCTCTAGCATGTTGAACGAGCCGATGAGATTGGAATCGATATAGGCCCGCGGATTTTCAAGGCTGTAACGGACGCCTGCCTGTGCCGCGAGGTGGATGATGATCTCAGGCTCGGCGGCCTCTGCCGCGCGCTTTAGCGCATCCGTATCTTCCAGCATGCCGATTTCGGCACGGAAGCCGTTGGAGCGGGAAAGAATGGCGTGGCGTTTTTCCTTGAGGCTGACATCGTAATATTTCGTCATGCCGTCGAAACCGGTCACGAAGTGGCCGGCGTCCAACAGCCGCTTGGCAACATAAAAGCCGATGAAGCCAGCCGTGCCGGTAACCAGATAACGCATGATGATTGTATCCCGAATTCGTTGGTGCGTTTGCGGCCTGACCGAAGCGCAGAAAACCTTTTAATGGAAATGGCGAAAACGAAACCTCTATGAGCCCTTGTCGGAACCGCCTTCATGCGGACGACCGACGGCGGCATAGATGAAACCATGCGCGGCGACCTCATCCGTGCGGTAGATATTGCGCAGATCCACCAGCACCGGATGTTTCATGATCGCCTTCAGCCGCGGCAGGTCGAGCGCGCGGAACTGGTTCCATTCCGTCACGATCACCACGGCGTCGGCATCTTCCGCCGCCTCGTAGGGGCCGGCCGCGTATTCGATGTCTTCCATCAGATGGCGGGCATTCACCATGCCTTCCGGGTCGTAACCGACCACTTTCGCGCCGCCGTCCTGCAGGGTCTGGATGATGGCGATGGCCGGGCTGTCGCGCATGTCGTCGGTGTTCGGCTTGAAGGTGAGGCCCAGCACGGCGATCTTCTTGCCACGCACGTCACCGCCCACCGCATTGATGACCTTGCGGCCCATGGCGCGCTTGCGGTTATCGTTGATGGCGATGGTGGTTTCGATCAGCCGCACCGGCGCGTCATAATCCTGCGCGGTCTTGGCGAGCGCCAGCGTATCCTTGGGAAAACAGGAGCCGCCATAACCGGGGCCGGCATGCAGGAATTTCGGGCCGATACGGCCATCCAGCCCGATGCCGCGCGAGACGTCCTGCACATTGGCGCCGACCTTTTCGCAGAGGTCAGCCATCTCGTTGATGAAGGTGATCTTCATCGCCAGAAAGGCGTTGGCGGCATATTTGATGAGTTCGGAAGCGCGCCTTGTGGTAAAAAGCAGCGGCGACTGGTTGAGGTAAAGCGGGCGGTAAACCTCGGTCATGACGGGGCGGGCACGCTCATCCGAAAGGCCGACGACGATGCGGTCCGGCCGCTTGAAATCCTCGATGGCAGCCCCTTCGCGCAGGAATTCCGGGTTGGACACCACGGCGAAATCGGCGGAAGGATTTTCCTCGCGGATAATGCGCTCCACCTCGTCGCCGGTGCCGACCGGAACGGTTGATTTGGTAACGATGACGGTGAATCCATCCAGCGCATGGGCGATCTCTTTCGCCGCGGCATAGACATAACCAAGATCGGCATGGCCATCGCCGCGCCGCGAGGGCGTGCCAACCGCGATGAAGACGACATCGGCATTGGCGACGGCGGCGGAAAGATCCGTCGTGAAACTCAGCCGGCCAGCCTTGGCGTTGTTGGCGACGATGGTCTCCAGCCCCGGCTCGAAGATCGGAATATGGCCGCTTTTCAAAGCCTCGATCTTCTCCGGCATCTTGTCGACACAGACCACATCGTGACCGAAATCTGCAAAACACGCGCCGGACACGAGGCCGACATAACCCGAACCGATCATCACAATCCGCATTCTTTTTCCTTTCGGTTAGCGAGGCCATGTTAACGCGGCAGCACCGGCCGGGGAAATCGGCGGGTGAAAAATCGCATGATATATTTAGCCGCCTTCATGCCCGTCGCCAAGCGCCACGATCAACACCGGCTAACCTCTTTCCATGACGGGGATGTGATGGCTGTGCGGGACAAATTTGCCGCACCTTGCAGCCATTTGCACCGGCGGCGTCCAATCCGGCAATTTTGCTTCTTTTGCGGCTTGCACTCATAGGTAGCCGGGTCTAGCCATAGGGGTGAGGATCAAATCTGCCAGACTGTCTGTCCCCTTGAGGGGCGTCCGGGTCGCGTTCCACGCGGCCGGGGGATGCTTTGCATTGCGGTCGATGTTCGGGGAAGTCAAATGCAAAAGGGTTTTCTGCTCGGTCTGTTCGCTTATGCGACCTTTTCCATGGGCGATGCCACGATCAAATCGCTTGGGTCACAGATCAGCGTTTTCGAGATCGGCTTTTTCAGCATTCTTTTCTCCGGCATCTTCATCTTCTTCAGCAAACCGCGCGAGGAGAGGTGGCGCGAATTCTGGCGCATGAGCCGGCCCTTTGCGGTGCATGGGCGTGCGATCTCCGGGCTTTTCGCCGGCATTTTCGGCATCTATGCCTTCACCACCATTCCGCTGGCGGAAGCCTATGCGCTGATCTTCCTGTCGCCGCTCTTCGTAACAGTTCTGTCCGCCGTGGTCCTGAAGGAGAGTATCGGCCCATGGCGCTGGGCGGCGGTTCTGGCCGGCATCGTCGGTGTCATCCTCGTCGTGCGGCCGGGCTTCAAGACACTGGAACTAGGGCATATCGCCGCCATCGGTGTAGCCTTCCTGGCGGCCATGACTATTGTGTTGTTGCGCTCCCTTGCGGGCAAGGAAAAGCGTACCTCCATCATGGGCGTGCTGTTGATTTACGGCCTGACTTTCAACGGCATCGCTTCCATTCCAGATTTTGTCATGCCCAACCTGCATCAGCTTCTGGCCTTCGCCTTCATCGGCCTCTGCACGGCGACGGGACAGATCACTCTTCTGGTCGCGACCCGCATCGCACCGGCGAGCCAGATCGCGCCCTCGCATTACTCGCAAATCCTCTGGGCAGTGGCGATCGGAATGACTTTCTTCCACGAGTACCCCGATGCCATCGCGGTGCTGGGTCTGGCTGTCATCGCCGGATCGGGGCTTTTGACGATGATCCGCGAAAAGGTCAGGCTCGGCACCGTGCGCTGGAACCCGTTTTTCCGCAATCGCCTTTGAATGCATCCGCCGATCGAAAACAGTGCGTCAACCGAAGCGCGGCTTGCCGCCCGGCGGTCAACTGGCCCATAAGGCGTTCATCGACAGATGAACGGAGAGCACAATGCTCGTTGATGGAAAATGGACCGCCGAATGGCATCCAGTGCAGGCAACCGACAAGAAGGGCGGCTTCGTTCGCCAGACCTCCGGTTTTCGCAACTGGGTGACGCCCGACGGTTCGGCGGGACCTGCGGGCGAGGGCGGTTTTGCGGCCGAGGCCGGTCGCTATCATCTCTATGTCGCGCTGATCTGCCCCTGGGCATCGCGCACGTTGATCGGCCGGAAGCTGAAGCGGCTTGAAGACGTGATTTCCGTTTCCGTAGTAGAGCCGGCGCTTTCCGACGAGGGCTGGAAATTCGGCGACTATCCGGGTTCGGATCGCGACGGGCTGAATGGCTTTACCTATATGCATGAGGCCTATACCAGCGCCGATCCGCATTATACCGGCCGCGCCACCGTGCCGGTTCTGTGGGACAGGAAGACAAAAACCATCGTCAATAACGAATCTGCCGATATTCTGCGCATGCTGAATTCCGGTTTCGGTGATCTCGCCGATAACGCGATTGACCTTTATCCCGAGGCGCTGCGCGACGAGATCGACGCCCTCAACGATCATATCTATCCCCGCCTCAATAACGGCGTCTACAGAACCGGTTTTGCCACCACACAAGTAGCCTATGAGGAGGCCTTCGCCGAAGTCTTCGCGACGCTCGATGAGCTTGAGACGCGGCTGGCGACCGACGGGCCTTTCCTGTTCGGCGATCATCTGACCGAGACGGATGTCCGGCTTTTCGTAACGCTGGTGCGTTTCGATGCTGCCTATTACGGCTTGTTCAAATGTAATCTTCGCCGCATCGTCGATTATCCCGCGTTGCAGGCCTATATGATGCGGGTGCTGACTGTTCCGGGTGTGCGGGACACGGTCAATATCGATCACATCAAGCGCGGTTATTATTCGATCAAGGCGCTCAATCCGACCCGGATCGTACCCGTTGGTCCCGACCTTCCGGGACTGGATGACGTCTCCATCCGCTCTGCGAACTGAGCCGGTGACGGCCTAGACCGGCTTGCCGACCTGATCGAGCAGCCATGCCTGAAAGGCGCGGGCAAGCGCGTTGTCCTGACGTCCTTCCGGCAGGGCGACATAATAGCTCTTGTCGGTTTGCAGGGGGATGTCGAACACGATTTCGAGGCGGCCGGAGGCAAGCTCCGCCTCGATGAGATATCTGGGCAGGAGGGCGAAACCGATGCCGCTTGCCGCAGCCTCGATGATCATCGAAAACTGGTCGAAACGGCTGCCCTGATAGGCATTTTCGGCCGTCACGCCGTTCATTTCCAGCCATTCCGTCCAGAGTTTCGGCCGCGTCGTGACATGCAGCAACGGTTGCCCGGCCAGATCCTGCGTCCGGTTCACGCCAGCGCGGCGGAGCAGGGTAGGGCTCGCGACAGGCACGATCACCTCGTTGCATAAGAACGTGCAGGTGCCGTGTGCCCAGATTGGCTGGCCATAATGGATGGCGAGATCGAAGCCTTCCTCGTCAAAATCGAAGGGATGCGAGCGCGAGCCGATCGTGATCGTCATATCAGGGTTGGCATCGATGAAGCGGGAGAGGCGCGGCATCAGCCAGCGGCTGCCAAAGGTTGGCAGTGTCGCAACGGAAAGGGATGCATGGGAGGTCCCGGCAGAAACCGCCCGCACCATCAACTGTTCGGATTGCTGCAACAGGCGCCGCACATCGGGCAGGAACTTGCGCCCCGCTTCCGAAAGCACGACCCGCCGGCGGATGCGCTCGAAGAGCTGCATTCCCGTCTGCGCCTCCAGCTCACCGATCTGCCGGCTGACAGCGCTCTGTGTGAGGTTGAGTTCTTCCGCCGCGCGGGTAAAATTGCCGTGCCTTGCCGCGCATTCAAACGCCTGCAGGGTGACGATATCGGGAACCAGTCTTCTGCGCGGATCCATTCCATTCTCGCATCAACTTACCCGCTTTCCTCATTGGAAAAGGGTTGTTATGCCCATATATGATTACGGGAAAGAATGGAACGGTGTTTTCGGCGTTGCCGGGCCCAGTTTCAAAGAACGAATGAAAAATTCGGGGAAAGATGAGTGACGGGAGTTGAAAGCGCCGTATCCAAACGGCCTTTCCTCCCCTTTCAACCAAAAGGACGATGGATATGGATGCGATGACGAAGCTTGATGTGAAACAGGAAGCCGCGGCTCTGCTCGACAAGATGGGTGTTGCCCGCGATCTTTATATCGGCGGCGACATGGCATCCTTCAGCCCTGTCACGGGTGAGCAGATCGCCAGCCTCAAGACCGTGTCGGTAGAGGGTGTCGCAGCCGTGGTCGACAAGGCTGATGCGGCCTTCAGGACCTGGCGTAACGTGCCGGCGCCCCGTCGTGGTGAGTTGATCCGCCTGCTGGGCGAAGAACTGCGCGCCTTCAAGACCGATCTCGGCCGTCTCGTGTCGCTGGAGGCGGGCAAGATCCCGTCCGAAGGCCTCGGTGAAGTGCAGGAGATGATCGATATTTGCGATTTCGCCGTCGGTCTGTCCCGCCAGCTTTACGGCCTCACCATCGCCACCGAACGTCCCGGCCACCGCATGATGGAAACCTGGCATCCGCTTGGCGTCGTCGGTGTCATCTCGGCCTTCAATTTCCCCGTCGCCGTCTGGTCGTGGAATGCCGCACTTGCCCTCGTCTGCGGTAATTCGGTGGTCTGGAAGCCTTCGGAGAAGACCCCACTTACCGCCCTTGCCGTGCAGGGCATCTTCGAGCGCGCCGCCGCCCGCTTCGGCGATGCGCCGGAAGGTCTGTCGCAACTGCTGATCGGTGATCGCGCCGTGGGTGAAGCCATGGTGGACAATGCCAAGGTGCCGCTCGTCTCCGCCACCGGTTCCACCCGCATGGGCCGTGATGTCGGCCCGCGCCTGGCCAAGCGTTTCGCCCGCGCCATTCTGGAACTCGGGGGCAACAATGCCGGCATCGTCTGCCCGTCTGCCGATCTCGACATGGCGCTGCGCGCCATCGCCTTCGGCGCCATGGGCACCGCCGGCCAGCGCTGCACCACGCTTCGCCGCCTTTTCGTGCATGACAGCGTTTATGAAGAACTCGTGCCACGCCTGAAAAAGGCTTACGCCTCCGTTTCCGTCGGCAATCCGCTGGAGAGCTCCGCACTCGTCGGCCCGCTGGTCGACAAGGCGGCCTTTGACGGCATGCAAAAGGCGCTCGAAGCTGCCAAGGCGGCAGGTGGCGTGGTGAACGGCGGCGGTCGTGTTGATACGGGTGCGGCAGATGCCTATTATGTGAAGCCGGCACTGGTCGAAATGCCGAAGCAGGTCGGCCCTGTTCTGGAAGAAACCTTCGCGCCGATCCTCTATGTCATGAAATATAGCGATCTCGATCAGGCGATCGACGCCCATAACGCCGTTGCCGCTGGTCTTTCCTCATCGATTTTCACCCGCGACATGCAGGAATCGGAACGGTTCCTGTCGTCGGAGGGCTCGGATTGCGGCATCGCCAACGTCAATATCGGCACATCGGGTGCTGAAATCGGCGGCGCCTTCGGCGGTGAAAAGGAAACCGGTGGTGGCCGTGAATCCGGTTCGGATTCCTGGAAGGCCTATATGCGCCGGGCGACCAACACCATCAACTATTCCAAGGCGCTGCCGCTGGCGCAGGGCGTTTCCTTCGATATCGAATAAGCCGATCATATCCCGATTGATGCATATGCTGGCGCCTTGTGCGCCGGCGTTTTCGTTGGGGGCTGAAAATAAGCCGCCGCCAATATTTGCGGAAAAGCCCGATGGCGGCGGAATTTTATTCCCGCGATATCAGTCATATTGAATTATTGTCTCTCTATCGTTTTTATTGAAAACCCTAGCATTGCTCCATATCGCAGACCGGCCAGTGGGGCTGGTGATAGGAGATGAAATGCCAGCCATGACCCGACGCGCCCTTTCCGCCGGTCTTCTCGCCGCCGCCGCCTTTTCAACTCTGGCCTTCGCCGCACAGGCTGCGGAAGAACTAAAGATCGGTTACCAGAAAACCGGCCTGCCTGTTATCGCAAGGCAGCAGGGCGTCATCGAAAAGGCGCTCGAGGCCAAGGGCGTGAAGGTGTCCTGGGTGGAGTTCACGGCAGGCCCGCCACTGGTCGAGGCCCTGAATGTCGGTTCCATCAATGTCGGCTGGACAGGTGACGCGCCGCCGATTTTCGGACAGGCGGCGGGTTCGGCCATTGTCTATGTCGCGGCGCTTCCTTCGAACGGCAAGGGCGAGGCGATCTTCACCAAGCCTGAAAGCGGCATCAAGTCGGTTGCCGATCTCAAGGGCAAGAAGGTCGGTGTCGGCAAGGGCACCAGTGCCCATAATCTGCTGGTTGCGGCGCTGGAGAAAAACGGCCTGAAACTCAGTGATATCGAGGTGACCTATCTCAGCCCGGCCGATGCCGCGGCCGCTTTCGCCAGCGACAAGATCGATGCCTGGGCCGTCTGGGATCCGTTCTACGCGATTGCCGAAACCCGCTACAAGCCGGTGACGCTTGCTCGCACCAGCGATGTTCTCGATGTCAGCACCTATTTCCTCGCCAATCGCGACTATGCCAAATCCCACGCGGATACGATCAACACCACCGTCGGTGCGCTGGGCGAAGCGGCAAAATGGTCTGCCGCAAACCGCGACAAGGTTGCCGCCGCGCTGCATGAGGTGACGGGCGTTCCGCTGGAGGCACAGACGCTCGCCGCCAACCGCTCGGAATTCGGCATCACCAGGATCGACGACAAGATCGTCGCCAGCCAGCAGGAAACCGCCGACCGCTTCTATCGCCTTGGCCTCATCCCGAAACAGATCAGCATCAAGGATGCCGTCTGGTCGGGCGCGACCAACTGAACCGGACCGGAGGGGATCCCGTGAGCACTGGAAAGCGTATCGAGATAGGTGGTGCTGTCACCGGCTGGCTGCTTCCCGCCCTCATCCTTGCAGGATGGGAAGTGGCGGCGCGTGTCGGCCTGATTTCCGCCAATGTGTTGCCGGCCCCCTCTGCTGTCGCGGAAGCCTTCTGGCGGCTTCTGCTCTCGGGTGAGCTTATCGCCAATATCGGCGTCAGTTCCGCCCGTGCACTGGCCGGCTTTGCCATCGGCGGCTCCATCGGCTTCATCTTCGGGCTCGCCAATGGCCTGTCGAGATTTTCCCGCAGTTTCACCGATACGACGCTGCAGATGATCCGCAATATCCCACATCTGGCACTCATTCCGCTCGTCATCCTGTGGTTCGGTATAGACGAGGAAGCGAAGCTCTTCCTCGTCGCGCTCGGCGTATTCTTCCCGATTTACATCAATACGCTGCTCGGCATTCAGGGCGTCGATCCGCAACTGGTGGAGATGGGCCGCACCTACGGCATGTCGCCCTTCACGCTGTTTCGCCGGGTGATCCTGCCCGGCGCGCTGCCGGCCATCTTCACCGGCCTGCGTTATGCGCTCGGTATCATGTGGTTGACCTTGATCGTGGCGGAAACCATCTCCTCGTCCTCCGGCCTCGGTTATATGGCCATGCAGGCGCGCGAATTCCTGCTGATCGATGTCGTTGTGCTGTCGATCCTCATCTATGCGCTTCTCGGCAAGCTCGCCGACAGTTTCGCCCGCTTCCTCGAAAGCATCTTCCTGCAATGGCATCCAGCCTTCAAGAAAGTCTGAGGTAACCCATGTCGACCGGTAATGTGACGACGCTGAGACGCCCCGAAGCCCTGCCATCCCTTCCGGCCGGAACCGAGGCGAAGATCGAACACCGTGCCAAACCGGCTGAAGGCAAGGTCGCCTTCAGCTTTCGCAACGTCACGAAAAGCTTTGGCGACAAGCCGGTCCTGCGCGGCATCGATCTCGATGTGCGGGAAGGCGAGTTTCTGGCTGTTATCGGCAAGAGCGGCTGTGGCAAAAGCACGCTTTTGCGCATTCTGGCCGGTCTCGACACGCCGACGACCGGAACCGTCTCGAAAGACCCATCGAACCGCACCCGCATGATGTTTCAGGAGCCGCGCCTTCTGCCGTGGGAGCGGATCGCAAACAACGTTTCGGTGGGACTGACCGGCATCGCCAAAGGCGAAGCGGCAAGGGAACAGGCGCTCGGCATTCTCGAAGAGGTCGGTCTCAAGGACCGGGCGGGTGAATGGCCCTATGTGCTCTCCGGTGGCCAGAAGCAGCGTGTGGCGCTGGCCCGCGCTCTTGTCGCCCATCCGCAGATCCTGGCACTGGACGAGCCGCTCGGCGCGCTCGATGCGCTGACCCGCATCGAAATGCAGCTTTTGCTGGAGCGTATCTGGCGCAAGCAGAAATTCACCGCCGTGCTCGTCACCCATGATGTGTCGGAAGCCGTGGCGCTTGCCGATCGCATCGTCGTCATCGATGAGGGGCGCATCGCGCTCGATCTCGATGTGAAGCTGCCACGCCCGCGCCGCCATGGCACGCCGGAATTCGCAAGGCTGGAAGAACAGGTTCTGAACCAGCTCTTCGGCCGTGGCGAGATTACCGGACAATAGGTGGTGCGGCAGGGCCGAGACCCTGCCGGGACCATGTTTTAGCCAATGCTCATCAGGCTGGCATTGCCGCCGGCGGCGGTGGTGTTGACGCTGACGGAGACCTCTTCCACCAGCCAGTCGAGAATGTAAGGCTGGCTTTCGCCGGAAAGTGCGTCCGTCGTGGCTGCCTGAACCAGAACCAGCGGTCCGGGCAGGGCGGCGATCTTCCTGTTGATCGCAATCACGCGATCGGCATCGCCCTCGACCAGCGCGCCGGCGAAGGGTGCCGATTTTTCCCAGTCATCCGCCCAGACGATGCGCGAGGTGACGCTTGCCGGCAGTCCGTAGATCGCCTTTTCCAGTCCCGAAGCATTGTCGATGACAACCGAGTTTCCGGTGGAAAGCGCTGCCGCAAGCTGACGGTAAAGCCCTTGCTCGGTTGCCGGCACCAGCAGGACCTTGCCGCGCGGATGCAGCGCATAGACATTGCGCTCGCCAACCGGGCCTGCCAGCTCGGTCTCGAAGCCGAGGCCGGAAAGCGCAGCCGCCTGGCGCGCGGCTTCTGCCGCGACGGTCTGACCATTTTCATCCAGCCAGCGCGCAAGATCGACCGCGGCCTGATCCTGCTGGCTGGCGATGCGGTCGATCTTCGGCGCTTTCTCCGTCATGCGTCCGAGATAAAGCGGGCCGCCGGCCTTGGGGCCGGTGCCGGAAAGGCCGCGCCCGCCAAAGGGCTGCACACCGACCACCGCGCCGATGATGTTGCGGTTCACATAAAGATTGCCGGCCGCGACGCGGGAGAGGACATGCTGGATCGTATCGTCGAGACGCGTATGCAGGCCGAAGGTCAGGCCGTAGCCCGTGGCGTTGATCTCATCGATCAGCCGGTCGAGATTGTCGCGCTTGAAGCGGATGACATGCAGCACCGGCCCGAAGACCTCGCGCTTCAGATCGGCGAGCGATTTCATCTCGATGATGGTTGGCGGCACGAATGTGCCCTTGCCGGTTTCCCCGGTAAGCACGATCTGCTCGATGCGGTGGCCGAGCGACCGCATGCCGTCAATGTGCTTTTCGATGATGCCCTTGGCCTCGGCGGTGATGACGGGGCCGACATCGACCGAAAGTCGATCCGTGCGGCCGATGCGCAATTCGTGCAGCGCGCCTTTCAGCATGGTCAGCGTGCGGTCCGCCACATCTTCCTGCAGGCAGAGGATGCGCAGTGCCGAGCAGCGCTGTCCGGCACTGTCGAACGCAGACGCGATGACATCGGCGACAACCTGTTCGGCAAGCGCGGAGGAATCGACGATCATGGCGTTCTGGCCACCGGTTTCGGCAATCAACGGCACCGGCTGGCCATTGGCCAGAACCCGGCCGGCAAGCTGGCCCTGAATGAGCCGCGCTACCTCCGTCGAGCCGGTGAACATCACGCCCGCCGTCAGTGGTGAGCCGACCAGCGCCGCACCCGTCTTACCGTCGCCCGGCAGAAGCTGCACGGCGTCTTGCGGAACGCCCGCCTCATGCAGCAGGCGCACGCCCTGCGCGGCGATCAGCGGAGTCTCCTCGGCGGGTTTTGCCAGAACCGGGTTGCCGGCAACAAGCGCTGCCGTCACCTGCCCTATGAAGATGGCAAGCGGGAAGTTCCAAGGGCTGATGCAAACGACCGGGCCAAGCGGCGTTTCGCCGGCCTTGAAATTCGTGCGGGCTTCCGCCGCATAATAACGCAGGAAGTCGATCGCCTCGCGGACTTCGGCAATGGCGTTGGGCATGGATTTTCCCGCCTCGCGCATGATGAGCCCGAGCAGCGCAGGCATTTCGGCCTGCATGGCGTCAGCCGCACGTTCCAGGCAAGCGGCGCGCTCTTCCACGGGGGTGGAAGGCCAGTTTGAGGCCGCCGCCCGCTGCATGGCCGCTTCGACATCTGCCTGCGTCGGCTCGGTCACATGACCGACGATATCGCTGTGGTCGCCGGGGTTCAGGACCGGGCGCGTCTGGCCGCCCGCCTGCGGTGCGGCAGCCTTCCATTCCGTTGCTGCACCCGCCTTCAGGGTTTTATTGAGGGCGGAGAGCGTTGTTTCACTGGAGAGGTCGAGGCCGGCGGAGTTTTTCCGTTCCGGGCCGAAGAGACCGGCGGGTGCGGCAATGCGGTCGTGTCGAGCGCCGGGAACGGGATAAGCCTTCACCACCGCGACCGGGTCTTCCAGCAGGGAATCCACCGGAACGGCCGGATCGGCAATACGGTTGACGAAGGAGGAATTCGCGCCGTTTTCCAGCAGGCGGCGGACGAGATAGGCAAGCAGCGTCTCATGGGTGCCGACCGGGGCGTAGAAGCGGCAGGGGCGGTCGAGTTTCTTTTTGCCGACGACTTCGCTGTAAAGCGGTTCGCCCATGCCGTGCAGGCACTGGAACTCGTAGTCGCCGAGTTTGAAATCGGGGCCGGCGAGATGGTAGATCGTCGCCATGGACTGCGCATTGTGGGTCGCAAATTGCGGGAAAATCACGTCGCGCGCGTCGAGCAGCTTGCGGGCGCAGGCGATGTAGGAGACATCGGTGTGCACTTTCCGGGTGAAGACCGGGAAGTCTTCCAGCCCCTCCACCTGCGCGCGCTTGATTTCCGCATCCCAATAAGCACCCTTGACGAGGCGCACCATGATGCGGCGGCCCGAACGGCGGGCGAGATCGATGATATAGTCCAGAACGAACGGGCAGCGGCGGCCATAGGCCTGCACCACGAAACCGAGGCCGTTCCAGCCGGCAAGGTCCTTGTCCAGCGCCAGTTCTTCGAGAAGATCGAGCGATAGTTCCAGCCGGTCGGCTTCTTCCGCATCGATATTGAGGCCGATATCGTATGTCTTGCTGAGCAGCATCAGCGATTTCACGCGCGGCAGAAGCTCCGCCATCACCCGCTCGGCCTGCGCGCGGGCGTAGCGTGGATGCAGCGCCGAAAGCTTGATGGAAATGCCCGGCCCGCCATAGATGCCGCGTCCTGCGGAAGCCTTGCCGATGGCGTGGATGGCGTTTTCATAATCCTTGTAATAACGCTCGGCGTCCTTTGCGGTGGTCGCGGCTTCGCCCAGCATGTCGTAAGAATACTGGAAGCCCTGCTCCTCCAGTGGCTTCGAGCGCTTGATCGCTTCGCCGATGGTCTCGCCGGTGACGAATTGCTCGCCCATCATGCGCATTGCCATGTCGACGCCACGACGGATGACGGGTTCGCCGGCCCGGGCGATGAGCTTGGTCAGCGCCGCCGAAAGGCCGCTGTCATTGACCGTCGAGGTCAGCTTGCCGGTGATGACAAGGCCCCAGGTGGCGGCATTGACGAAAAGCGAGCGTCCGCCGCCAATATGCGACTTCCAGTCTCCGCGCGCGATCTTGTCGCGGATCAGCGCATCACGGGTAGCGGTGTCGGGAATGCGCAGCAGCGCTTCGGCCAGGCACATCAGTGCCACGCCTTCATGGCTGGAGAGCGAATATTCCTGCACCAGCCCCTCGACGCCGGTGCCCTTGGTCTTGGCGCGCAGCGCCTCGATCAGCTTGCGTGCCGTGGCGCTAATGGCGGTCGTCTGTTCTGACGTCACGGTTGCCGCCTTAAGGAGCGGCACCAGGCACTCGTCCTCCGGGCGGCGATAAGCGGCGGTGATCGCCTTGCGCAGCAGGCTCTGTTCGCGCACCGGCGGCGCAAAATTCTGGAAGATACCGTTCGCCACTACACCGGCGTTGCTTGCACCATCGGCCATTCTGAAAATCCTGAAAACGCTGTTGAAGACAGACCGTCGGCGGCAGCGTGTCCTCCGCCCGCCGCTTGTCATCCTGATGCCTACAATATCATTGCCGCAAAAATTGCTATGGCCTTATTTTCAGGATAAAACAGGCGATATGAACTTTTATAAATCTAAAATGGCGTAAAATCGCATGGCAAATAGTAAAAAAACAGACGGTCTGGATCACTTCGATCTCAAAATTCTTGAGGCGCTTAGCGAAGACGGGCGCATGTCCGTATTGCAACTCTCAAAAACGGTCGGCCTTTCCAAGACGCCCTGCCAGACACGGCTGAAGCGGCTGGTGGATGAGGGCTATATTCTCGGCTTCCGGGCCATGCTCAATCCTCAGAAGCTCGGCGTCGATCACATCGCCTTCGCCGAAGTGAAGCTCTCCGACACGCGGGAAAAGGCGCTGGAGGAATTCAACACGGCGGTGCGCAAGATCAAGGAAGTGGAGGAGTGCCACATGATCGCCGGCGCCTTTGATTACCTCCTGAAGGTGCGCACCAGCGACATCCGCAAGTACCGAAGGGTGCTTGGCGAAAAAATCTCGAGCCTGCCATCCGTCGCCAATACCTCGACCTTCGTGGTCATGCAGTCGGTCAAGGAAACGGGTATTTGAAAAGCGGATATGAAAAAACGGGCAGACGCGAGCCTGCCCGTTCATTGTCATTCCAATTTCGTTCCTTTAGCGCACCGTGGCGGCGGCGGTAACCGCGCTCATCTGCGCATCCGGACCGAATTCGTTTTCGTTCTCGATTCCAAGAAGTTCCTGCAGGCGCAGCCTTGCGCGGCTCACACGGCTCTTGATTGTGCCCACCGGGCAACCGCAAATCTCGGCGGCTTCCTCATAGGCAAAACCCGAGGCGCCGATCAGCAGGATGGCTTCGCGCTGGTCGTCGGGCAGTTTGGCGAGTGCTGCGCGGAAATCCTGAAGGTCGACGGAGCCATGCTGTTCCGGCGGCACCGAGAGACGCGAGGTGTAAACCCCGTCCGTATCCTGCACTTCACGGCCGGATTTGCGAATCTGGCTGTAGAACTCGTTGCGCAGGATCGTCACCAGCCATGCCCGCATATTGGTGCCGGGCTGAAAACTGTCCTGTTTCGCCCAGGCCTTCATGATCGTGTCCTGCACGAGGTCGTCTGCACGGTCCCTCGAACGGATGAGCGAAATAGCGAAGGCGCGCAGGTTCGGCAGCGCCGTCAGCATTTCCCGCTTGAAATTGTATTCTGTCTGCTCCGGCTCTTTCGCCATCATTCCTCCGAAGCCTTCATTTTGGCTCTGCTTTCGGCTTCATCGAGTTTTTCGAGAAGGTCGAGGAATTTGTCAGGGATGCCTTCGTCCTGAACGGCATCATAAAGCTCTCTGAGCTTACGGGAAATCACCGCCCGCCCGGAATGTGGAACCTGGGGGGGCGCCGAATTGTCCGGCTGATCTTGGTCCGATTGAAACATGCTCATAACGTCCGGTATTCCTTTTTCGTCGTGACAAAGAATGCGCGGTGAAAAAAATAGTTCCGGCGGTCCGGAACTTTTTTTGCGATGCGCACGTTGCTATCTCGGGTTTGCGCTGCAGACCGCATGAAAGGGGAGAATTCCATGTCAGTTTCTACACGCATCGCACCGCACCTGCCATATCTGCGCAGGTTCGCGCGTGCCGTTTGCGGCTCACAATCGACGGGCGATGCCTATGTTGCGGCAACACTCGAAGCCCTGATCGCCGATATCAGCATTTTTCCGCAGACAAGCGGCGATCGCGTTTCGCTCTATCAATTGTTCGTATCGATCTTTAGTTCCGTCACGATCAATATTAAGACCGACGAAAACCTGTCGGGATGGGAAAAACGCGCCTCCGCTAACCTCTCCGCGGTGCCGGCACTGGCCCGTCAGGCTTTCCTTTTGACGACGGTGGAAGAGTTCACGCCATCGGAAACCGCAGAGGTTCTGAAGGTGTCCGAAGACCAGGTCGGCAAACTGATCGACGAGGCGGCTTCTGAAATCGCCCGGCAGGTGGCGACCGATATCATGATCATCGAGGACGAACCTCTGATTGCCATGGATATCGAGCAGATGGTTACCGATCTCGGCCATCGTGTCACGGGCATCGCCCGCACCCATACGGAAGCGCTCGATCTCTTCCATCGCACCCAGCCCAAGATGATCCTTGCCGATATCCAGCTCGCCGATGGCAGCTCCGGTCTCGACGCGATGAAGGATATCCTGCAGATGACCACCCTGCCGGTGATCTTTATCACGGCCTTTCCCGAGCGTCTTTTGACAGGCGAGCGACCGGAGCCGACCTTCCTCGTGACGAAGCCGTTCAATCCGGACATGGTAAAAGCGCTTATCAGCCAGGCCCTGTTTTTCAACGAAAGCTCACGCGTCGCGGCGTGAATTTTGCCGAAACCGTGGAATGACTGGGAACCAGTGTGGTGCCCGGGCGTTGGCGGTTACGGTCGTGGGGCTTTCCCGCGGCTTTCTGCAAGGAGATGAATTTGCATCGGCTGGCATGGCATAACGCGGAGAGGGACGAAAGCGAACTTCACGATTCGCTTGTCCTTGCCTTGCTCGATTCGGGCGAGACGGTCATGCTGCAGGACTGGAACCGCGACTATATATTCGTGGCCAATCTGCCGGATGTCTGGAAACTTCCGGTGGATTCGCACCCGACCGATGAAAATCTGTTCGGCAACGACCTCTCCCTCCGGCTGGCTGAGCTCAAGAAGGACATGAACACGGCAGGCAGCCGCGGCATGCTGGAAGTCAATGCCGGCAATGACCGCGTCTTCCAGTTTCAGGTCCACTCCACTTTCAACCAGTCGAACCAGATGGTGATGAAGACCACCATCCGGGAGGTAACGGCGGAGAGGCGGCGGGAGCAGCTTCTGCGCTCGCTGCTGCGCGAGGTCAGCCACCGCTCCAAGAATCTTCTGGCGATCATCCAGAGCCTTGCCGGTCAGACTGCCCGTTTCAGCCTCACCAAGGATGATTTCCTGCGCAAGTTTCGCGGCCGGCTGCATGCCCTTGCCCAGAGCCAGGATCTGATCACGGATTCGGACTGGCGCGGTGCACGCATATTCGAGCTTTTGCGGCAGCAATTCGATCTTTATGTGCCTGAGTATCCGAACCTCATGCATATGGAAGGCGAAAACCTGCTGCTCAACCCGAATGGCGCGCTTTATATCGGGCTCGCCTTCCATGAGCTGGTCGTCAACACCGTCAGCCACAGTGGCAATCTCGCCTATCACCCGCCGATCTCTCTTCAGTGTCGACAGGATGGTGATTTTTATATCGTCGAGTGGAACGAGCCGATGATGCCATCGAAGGAACCGGCGGAGGCCAGGCGCGGCAGTTTCGGCAGCGTTGTGCTGGAAAAGGTAGTGCCTTCCGCTCTCGGCGGCAGTGCCGAATACCAGCTGACACCGGAGCGGATCGTCTACCGCCTGAAATTCCCTTCGGGTGACGGTGCCGCCTCCTGAGAAGGGTGCAGGGCGTGGATGAGGCAGAGCGGCCGTTTCCGTGCTAGCGGCCGCAACAAAAAAGCACGGCCCATAAGAGAGCCGTGCTATTTTTATGACGGGTTTTCAGGGGTGAAACCCGTTTATATCAAGCCAAGCTTCAGGCGGGGACGGGGGAATTGCTTGGCCTGCAGTAAAAATGCACGCCGCCGCATTCGGTTCCGACAAAATGTATTTTTTTTGACAATGGCCAAATTTTCGCTGCTCGGACGACGTCTCAGTGTGTCTGCTCGGGTCGCTTGGGGATGAAATAGCGCAGCGGCGCTTCCAGCGACCATTCGAAGCCGGTCTCGCGATAGTCCGTTGTGACGTTCCCGCCGAAGGCGCCTTCCGCATGGCGTTTGATGACGGTGGTGCCGAAGCCCTTCCGGCTCGGCTCGGTTGCGGGCGGCCCGCCGGTCTCCGTCCAGATCAGATGGAGCATCTCCCGACCGTCTTTTTCGAGCGCTTTCCAGCTTACTGTTATTTTTCCTGGCGGTACCGAAAGTGCGCCATATTTGATGGAGTTCGTCGTCAACTCATGCACCACGAGCCCGAAGTTCTGCGCCGCTTCCGGTGACAGCATGAAATCGTCACCCTCCAGCCTGAAGCGCTCCACGACCGTGCCGAAAACATCGAGATGGGTCTCGATCAGCTTGCGGATCGGGAGACCCTGCCATTGAACTTCCGCAAGAGCCCGGATCGACATTCCAAGGCCGCGCAGGCGGTGGTCCACCTCCTTCTGGAATTCCGGAATGCTTTTATTTTCCCGACCCAGCTGCCGTATCATTGCCTGAACCAGGGTCAGAATGTTCTTCGAGCGGTGTACCAGTTCGTGCAGCAGCAGCTGCAACCGCTCTTCCGACTGGCTTCTGTCGAAGGAGGCGTTGGAGAGGGCGATGGCGACCTGGTTGGCCTCCTTTATCTTGGTATCGACGGGGGCCACGATCTCGCCTTCGCCGATGCGTTCGGCCATGTGGGTCAGATCGCGGATGGAGCTGCGCAATTGCCGGCCGACCAGATAGGCGCCGCCGATGGCAATCAGCACCAGCACGAAGCTGCCGATCATCATCTGCCGCCATGTGTCGATCAGCGCCGCCTGGCTCGCGGCAAGCGGTCCCCACATCACGGTTTTCCATTGCCAGCCCGGCAGCTGCGCATAGGCGTAGAGATTGCCCTTGCCGTCGAAAAAATTGCCGCTGAAGGCCTGCATTTCCGAAAGTATGTCGGGGTTGATAAAGGGCTTGCCCACCTCCGCCTCATCCTGCGCACTGGAAACGACCACGCGGTTGGTGCCGTCGATGATTGCGACCGCCCAGTGGCGCGGCAGGTTTTCCGTGGGAATAAGCCGGCTGAGATCACTGGCATTCTGCGTCAGGATCAACGCGTCTCCGGCTGATCCGAGGTCCGGATCGAGTGGCATGGTGACGTTGAATACCCATTCCTTGCTGGTGGAACCAAAAAACAGGTCAGAGACGGTGATGCGGCGGGATTCAATCGCCTTGGCGAGATTTGCTTCGGCCGGGATCTTGCCCAGCGGCTGGCCGTAGGGAACACGCGTGTTAAGTCGCTGCTGACCATCTTTGGTGGCGAGAAGGGCGTAGAGCCCCTCCCGTTTCAGGCTTTCGGCAACACGCCCCTGAAACGCCGCGAGATTGCCATTCTCAAGCTCGGGGAATTGCGACAGCAGATTGAGTGACGTGGCGATTTCCTGCAGGCGCCGGTCGATGTTGCGGGAGACCACCCGCACATCCTCGATTGTTTCCCGCTGCAGGTCGTCGCGTTTTTCCGCCTCAAGGCGCAGCATCAGATAACCGACGAAAAGGATAAGCGGCAGCGTAATGACGGTTGCCATCACCACCAGATAGGTGCCGATGGAGGCCGTCGGGAAAAAATTGGCGCTGCGCCGACGCAAAGCCGAGATCATGTCTTTCAGTCTGTTGCCGGGTCGAGGCATATAAAAAACTCCGGCAGTTATGGCATTGTTACGGTAGAAATAATAGCGCGCTGTCCTCCGTTAGCAATGGCTGATTTCTCACCTTTGGTTGCTGCGGTTCACGGTATCTCCCAAAGCCGTGATCGAAAAAATCGGAACTATTTCCACAACCGTGCCGTTTGCCAATCGAACCGGTCGAGGAGCGGGAGGAAATATCACCGCCGGCCAGTTGAGAACGATGAAAGGAAGGTACGAAAATGACCAAGAAATTCGCGACTATCTTTACCGCAGCACTGATGGGTACGACTGCTTTCGCGCCGCTCGCCATCGCTCAGGGAACCACACAGCCTGCACCGGCAAACCCGAGCGCTCAGACCGAGCCGGCAAGCCCTTCTGCAACGCCGATGACACCGGCTGCCCCGACTGCGGCCGATAGCGCCGCAGCGACCACTGGTGGTGCTTATATCACCGAGCAGGGAGAAAATCAGGTCAGCGCCAATGATTACATCGGCAAATCCGTTTATACCGGCGCCGATGAGAGCATCGGTAATGTCACCAACCTCATCATGGAACAAGACGGCGGTCTTGTCGCAGCCGTGATCGGCGTCGGCGGCTTCCTCGGCATCGGCGCCAAGGATGTGGCCGTTCCCATGGACAAGGTCACGATGACGCGCAACACGCAGGACGGCACCATCCGCCTGACCACGACCGAAACGGCGGAAACGCTGAAGGCAGCGCCGGAATTCAAGACGCTGGAACAGAAGGCCGGCGAAAAGAATGCTGCAATGCCGGCCGCCCCCGACAGCACGACCACATCGGCAACCAAGCCTTAATTTCCATACCTGGGAGGCAGGAGCGGGACAGACTTCGACAAGCCGTCCCGCGAAAGGCACCGGCCAACTGGCCGGTGCTTTTTTGTGTTGCTTAAGTCTGTTCAGTCCCCGGCATTGCGGGAGGAATGCCACGCCCAGGCGGATTTGATGATATCCGCGAGGGAATAACGCGGTTCCCAGCCGAGAACCTCTCTGGCCTTGTCGTTATTGGCAACGAGGGTGGTGGAATCGCCATCGCGCCGCCCGGTATATTCAACGGGGAAGGGGCGGCCGGAGACTTCGGAAATTGCCGCCAGCAGCTCCTTTACCGTGGTGCCGGTGCCGGTGCCGAGGTTAAGCTCGACAGTCTCGCCACCATCCAGCAGATAATCCACGGCCCGCACATGCGCATCGGCAAGGTCGAGAATGTGGATATAGTCGCGCACGCAGGTGCCGTCGCGTGTGTCGTAATCCGTGCCGAACACCTTGAAACCCTGACGCCGGCCGAGTGCCGCCTCGATGGCGAGCGGGATCGCGTGGGTTTCCGGCTTGTGCCATTCGCCGATGCGGCCTTCGAAATCCGCACCCGCAGCGTTGAAATAACGCAGCATCACCGAGCGCAGCCCCTTATAGGTGCTGTAATCCTTCAGCGCCTGTTCCACCACCCATTTGGTGCGGCCATAGGGATTGATGGGCGACTGCCGATGTGTTTCGTCGATCGGCACCTGTTCCGGCAATCCGTAGGTCGCGCAGGTGGAGGAGAAAACGAATGAGGTGACGCCGGCATCGATGGCGGCGGAAAGCAGGTTGAGCGAACCGATGACGTTATTGTCGTAAAAGGCGACCGGCTGCTTGACCGATTCGCCGACTTCGATCAGCGCGGCGAAGTGGAGGACGGCTTCCGGCTGGTGTTTGGCGAAGACCTCGTCCAGCCGCGCCCGGTCGCGAATATCGCCCTGTTCGAAAGGCCCCCAGCGGACGAATTCCTCATGCCCGTTCGATAGATTGTCGAAAACAACCGGTTCATATCCTCGTTCTGACAGGAGAAGGCAGGTGTGTGAACCGATATAGCCGGCACCGCCGACGACAAGGACTTTCTTCTTCATCAATTGCCTTTCAGAAAATTACGGACGCGCCGAGACTGTATGTCACTTTGTTCAAATAAGGGCGGCGTGGCGCAGGATGCCATTAGCCAATCTATCCTTCGCCGGTAACATAAAAAAAACCGCGCATCCATGGTTTGGATGCGCGGTTTGCCTTTGTGTGTCGCCAAGAAATTACTTGGTCTTTTTGGTGCCGACCCTCGTGGCCAGAAAACCGGCTGCGACAGCCACGGCGAGCGTCGCATAGGGACGCGCCTGAATGGCCAGCGTCAGGAGCGATTGCAGGGCGAGGGGGGCAGCGGCAAGCGGTGCCGCCGTCAACGGCGCTACGGTCGGCCTTGCCGCATATACTCTTGGTCGTTTGACGATGGTGAGCGCCACCAGCATGATGACGCCGAGCAGGAAGGCAGAGCCGGCAACGACAAGCGCCGCAGGGCCTGCGCCCACATGTTTGGCGAGATAGGTCGACCCCGCCACCACGGCGGCGATGAAGGCGATCAGGAAGAAGATCGCGGTCAGGACCGACAGGATTATGGTCGAGCGCAATCGCCGTGTGACGACACGCCCTTCACGCTGGGTCTCCCCCAGATAGACCAGCAATGCTTCAAGCATGAGCGCTGCCTTATCGACGCGTCAGAAGGGCGAGCACGAAACCAACGCCGACGGCGATGCCGAGCGACTGCAGCGGGTTCTTCTGAACCTGGTCGGTCAGGTTGTCGTTCAGCGTGGAAATTTCATTGCGAACGCTGTCAGCCATCTCACCGGACGCGGTGAGCGCGTCATCGGCGACGCGGGCAGCCTGTGCCTTCAACTCGTGCGACGCTCCGACACCGAGCGCCTTCACGCTCTTGGCAAGATTTGCCAGATCTTCGCGAAGCTGGGCGAGCTGTGCCGCCACATCGGCTGCATCACCGTTTTCGAGGGATTGCTGGATCTTGTCGTTAACGCTGCTACGCACGCTTGCCATAAGGGAAGTCCTTCCTGAACATCGTTGATGGAACGAGGGCATGTCAATCGATCGCCGCCGTTCGTGAACCTTCGTTTCGGCGGACGAAACACCCGCCTGTCCGCCATTCAAACGCGCCCATGCCGGCTTGGTTCCGCGCTACCATGTGTTTTCTTCACCGGCATTTCCGGTCGGGGGCGATTTTCGAGGAATTCGACCCCGGACATTTGTTTTCCTGTCACAAGCATCATATAAGGCCCATCATCCAAGACCGACCTTGACTTCAATCAATATGTGAAACGACATGCTGCAGACGCCCTATTACCTCATCGACAAGACAGAACTTCTTCGCAACATGGAGAAGATTGCCTATGTGCGGGAAAAATCCGGCGCCAAGGCGCTCCTGGCGTTGAAGTGCTTCGCCACGTGGTCGGTGTTCGATTTCATGTCGCAATATATGGACGGCACCACCTCGTCTTCACTCTACGAAGTGCGTCTCGGCCGCGAGAAATTCGGTGGTGAAACGCACGCCTATTCCGTCGCCTATGCCGATTACGAAATCGACGAGGTGATTGCGAATGCCGACAAGATCATCTTCAATTCGATCGGTCAGTTGGAGCGTTTTGCAGAGAAAGCATCGGGCATCACCCGTGGTCTGCGTCTCAATCCGCAGGTCAGCTCCTCAAGCTTCGATCTTGCCGACCCCGCGCGCCCGTTCAGCCGTCTTGGTGAATGGGACGTCGCCAAGGTCGACAAAGTCATGGACCGTATTTCCGGTTTCATGATCCACAACAATTGCGAAAACGGTGATTTCTCGCTGTTTGACCGCATGCTGACGCAGATCGAAGAGAAATTCGGATCGCTGCTGTCGCGTGCCGAATGGGTGAGCCTCGGTGGCGGCATTCATTTCACTGGTGACAATTACCCGCTCGACCAGTTCTGCGACCGTCTGCGCGCTTTCTCCGAGAAATATGGCGTGCAGGTCTATCTGGAGCCGGGCGAAGCCTCGATCACCAGGAGCACGACGCTGGAAGTGACGGTTCTCGACACGCTGTTCAACGGCAAGAACCTCGCCATCGTCGACAGCTCCATCGAAGCGCATATGCTCGATCTCTTGATCTACCGCGAAACCGCCAAGGTTTCGCCGAATGAGGGCGAACATCCATACATGGTCTGCGGCAAATCCTGCCTCGCCGGCGATATTTTCGGCGATTTCCGCTTCGACAAGGAGCTGAAGGTAGGAGACCGCATCTCCTTTCAGGATGCGGCCGGTTACACCATGGTCAAGAAAAACTGGTTCAACGGCGTGAAGATGCCGGCGATCGCCATCAAGGAACTGGACGGCTCCGTGCGTGCCGTTCGTGAATTCGACTTTGCCGATTTCGAGCAAAGCCTGTCTTAAACCCTGTTTCAACATCCAACGAAGCTTATCCCTGCGGGGAAAAGGAGGCATCACCTGAAATGAAGAAGAACGTTCTGATCATCGGCGCCGGTGGCGTAGCACAGGTCGTGGCGCATAAATGCGCCCAGAACAGCGATGTATTGGGAGACATTCATATTGCGTCACGGACTTTGGAAAAGTGCCGCAAGATTGTCGAGTCCGTACGCGAAAAGAAGAGCCTCAAGACAGATGTGAAACTTGAGGCCCATGCGCTTGACGCTATGGATATCGAGGCGACGAAAGCCTTGATCAAACAGACCGGCGTGGAAATCGTCATCAATGTCGGTTCGTCTTTCGTTAACATGTCCGTTCTTCGTGCCTGCATGGACGCAGGTGTTGCCTATATGGACACGGCGATCCATGAGGATCCGACCAAGATTTGCGAGGCGCCGCCGTGGTATGGAAACTACGAGTGGAAGCGCGCCGCTGAGTGCAAGGAAAAGGGCGTCACCGCCATTCTCGGCGTCGGTTTCGACCCGGGCGTGGTCAATGCCTATGCCCGCCTTGCTAAGGACGACTATTTCGACAAGGTCACCTCGGTTGATATCGTCGATATCAATGCTGGCAGCCATGGCCGCTGGTTCTCGACCAATTTCGATCCGGAAATCAACTTCCGCGAATTCACCGGCGTTGTCTATTCCTGGCAGAAGGGTGAGTGGCAGACGAACCAGATGTTTGAAGTCGGTCAGGAGTTCGATCTGCCTGTCGTCGGCAAGCAGAAGGCCTATATGACCGGCCATGACGAAGTGCATTCGCTCTCCAAAAACATGGACGGCGCCGATGTGCGCTTCTGGATGGGTTTTGGCGATCACTACATCAACGTCTTCACCGTGCTGAAGAACCTTGGCCTGCTTTCGGAAAAGCCGGTCAAGACGGCCGAGGGTCTGGAAGTCGTGCCGCTGAAGGTCGTCAAGGCCGTGCTGCCCGATCCGTCTTCGCTGGCGCCCGATTATGTCGGCAAGACCTGCATCGGCGATATCGTCAAGGGCATCAAGGACGGCAAGGAGCGCGAAGTCTTCATCTACAACGTGGCCGACCACAAGGACGCCTATGAAGAAGTCGGTTCGCAGGGCATTTCCTACACCGCCGGCGTTCCCCCGGTCGCCGCTGCCATGCTCATCGCCACCGGCGAATGGGACGTGAAGCAGATGGCCAATGTGGAAGAACTGCCGCCGAAGCCGTTCCTGAACATTCTGAACAAGATTGGTCTGCCGAACCGCATCAAGGATGAAAACGGCGATCGCGCGCTGGAATTCTGAGCGCAGCATTCTCGACGGATAGAGACAAAAAAGCCCCGCGAATGCGGGGCTTTTTCTTTGCTATGCAGATTATCTATCGCGCGCTGGACGCAAAACGGGTGTAGTGCCCTTTCGATGGAAAGAGGTCTAACCAGTTACGCGACGTCATCCTCGGCCCTGTGCCGAGGATCTAATCACGTTGAATAAAATCAATAGGTTGCAGATCCTCGGGACAAGCCCGAGGATGACGTTGAGAGCGGGTATGCCCGCCGTCGCCGTCAGTCGCAGAGTGACCTCAGCTCTTCGTTGGCTTCGGTCCACGCTTCTCGAACGGCTTGTCCTTTTTGCCTTCGTATTTCGGCTTGTCGCCGAAGGGCTTTTTCTTCTTCCAGGGCTTGTCTTCGCCCTTGCGGTCATCGCGCGGCGCGCTTGCATTGTCCGATTTGGTGAACTTCCGCTGTGCCTTTGCCGGCCTTGTATCTTCACGGGCACTGCCGGTCATTTCCGGCTTGCCTTCCAGCGCCTTCAGGCGAATGCCCTTCTCCAGCATCATGTCCTTGCCGATGGCGGAGGTGAAACGGTCGACGGCATCGGCGGCCAGTTCCACGAAGGTCTCGGTTTGCTGCATGCGGATCGCGCCGATATCCTGACGGGTGATCTTGCCGAAACGGCACAGCATCGGGATGAGCCAGCGCGGCTCGGCGCTCTGCTTGCGGCCAACGGACAGCGAGAACCACGCGCTGTCGGAGAAATCGGAGCGCTCGCGGCGCGGTGCGTTGTTTTCGACCGTCTCAAAGCTGTCGCGGCGCGGTTTGCGGGTGTTATCCAGCGCGACTTCGAAGATGTCTTCCGGTGCCGAGCGTCCAGAGTGATAAAGGCGCACGAAAGCGGCGGCGACTTTTTCCGCGCCATGCTGTTCCAGCAGCTTCGTCACGAAATCGCGTTCGTCCTCAGCCACGGCTTCGCTGAGCGTCGGATCGGCCAGAAGCCTTGCGCCGTCGCGCTCGACGATCTCTTCGACGGAGGGCGGGCGAACCCATGCGGGGCTAACCTTGGCGCCTTCCAGCAGGCGTTCGGCCTTGCGGCGCTGGCTCACGGGCACGATGATGGCGCTGACGCCCTTTTGACCGGCGCGGCCGGTACGGCCCGAACGGTGCAGAAGCGTTTCGGAATTGGTCGGCAGGTCGGCATGGATGACGAGTTCCAGACCCGGCAGGTCGATGCCGCGGGCGGCGACGTCGGTCGCCACGCAAACACGGGCGCGGCCGTCACGCATGGCCTGCAGCGCGTGCGTGCGCTCGTTCTGCGTCAGTTCGCCGGAGAGGGCCACGACCGAGAAGCCGCGATTGTTCAACCGGGCCGTCAGATGGTTGACGGCGGCGCGAGTGGAGCAGAAGACGATCGCGTTGCGGGCTTCGTAAAAGCGCAGCGCGTTGATGATGGCGTTCTCGCGATCAGACGGCGACACCAGAAGCGCGCGATATTCGATATCCACATGCTGCTTCTGTTCGGAAGCGGTGGCGATGCGGACTGCGTTCTTCTGGTAGCTTTCGGCCAGCTTGGCGATGCTGCGCGGCACCGTGGCCGAGAACATCAGCGTGCGGCGGTCCTCTGGCGATTCTTCCAGAATGAATTCCAGATCCTCACGGAAGCCGAGGTCGAGCATCTCGTCGGCTTCATCCAGCACCACGGCGCGGATGGACGACAGATCGAGTGCGCCACGCTTGATATGGTCACAGAGACGGCCGGGTGTGCCAACGACGATATGGGCGCCGCGTTCCAGCGCCCGGCGCTCATTGCGGATATCCATGCCGCCGACGCAGGATGCGATCGACACGCCGGCGAATTCATAAAGCCATTCAAGCTCGCGCTTGACCTGCATGGCCAGTTCGCGGGTTGGGGCAATGGCAAGAGCGAGCGGCGCGGAAGCCTGACCGAAGCGGGTATTTTCCGACAGCAGCGTGGTCGCAAGCGCGATGCCGAAGGCAACCGTCTTGCCGGAACCGGTCTGCGCGGAAACCAGCGCGTCCTTGTCGGCGAGTTCGGGCGCAAGCATGGCCTGCTGCACGGGGGTCAAGTCTTTATAGCCGCGTTTTTCCAACGCCTGCGCGATCGCCGGGGCGATACCCTGGGTGTCTGTCATCTACCGTCTTTCGGATATGAAGCTGCCCGCATCCGCCCGAAACCAATAGATCCTAAAGTCTCCGGGGCAGCCGATACAAGCCATTTCGGCCATGTGGCCGGTTGCATTGCCGCGCTCCATACTGCGAATAGGCCGGTTTGTACAGTGCACTGCGGTACGCTCTTTTACGGGTGTTTTATCCGGCAAACGGTTCTGCGGCGTCTTCCTCCGTTTTGATGGCTGCCCACAAGGCGTACCGCATGGTTCATAAACGGCATTGCGTGCCCCCCACCTTTTCGCTAAGAGACCCGCAACTTGAGGCTCTTTTTAGAAAGGGCCGACTGGGTTTGTTCTTGTCCGTCCGTTTTCCTTAAAGGAGCCGGCGGGAAAATGGGATGGTACTGGTCAAGGCTATGGCTCGCATTGTCATGAAATTCGGCGGCACGTCCGTCGCGAACCTCGAACGCATTCACAATGTCGCACGGCATGTGAAACGCGAAGTAGATGCCGGCCATGAAGTGGCCGTGGTCGTTTCCGCCATGTCCGGTAAAACCAATGAGCTGGTGGACTGGGTGCAGAATGCTGCGAAGGTGGCCGGCACCAATGCCGCCTCCTTTTATGATGCGCGCGAATATGACGCGGTTGTCGCATCCGGCGAGCAGGTGACGTCGGGTCTTCTGGCAATCACGCTGCAATCCATGGGCATCAATGCGCGGTCCTGGCAGGGCTGGCAGATCCCGATCCGCACCGATAATGCGCATGGCGCCGCCCGCATCCTCGAGATTGACGGGTCCGATATCGTCAAGCGCATGGGCGAAGGCCAGGTTGCCGTTGTCGCTGGTTTCCAGGGTATCGGTCCTGACAACCGCATCGCGACGCTCGGCCGCGGCGGCTCGGACACATCAGCCGTTGCCATCGCCGCTGCCGTCAAGGCGGATCGTTGCGACATCTATACCGATGTCGACGGCGTTTACACGACCGATCCACGCATCGAGCCCAAGGCTCGCCGCATGAAGAAGATCGCCTTCGAGGAAATGCTCGAAATGGCGTCTCTCGGCGCGAAGGTTCTGCAGGTTCGCTCCGTCGAGCTTGCCATGGTACACAAGGTGCGTACCTTCGTTCGCTCCAGTTTCGAGGATCCCGATGCGCCGGGCATGGGCGACCTCATCAACCCGCCCGGTACTTTGATTTGTGACGAGGATGAAATCGTGGAACAGGAAGTCGTAACCGGCATCGCCTATGCCAAGGATGAAGCACAGATTTCGCTGCGTCGCGTGGCCGACCGTCCGGGCGTTTCCGCCGCGATCTTCGGACCGCTGGCCGAAGCGCATATCAATGTCGACATGATCGTGCAGAACATCTCTGAAGATGGCTCCCGCACCGACATGACCTTCACCGTTCCCTCGGGCGATGTTGCCAAGGCTCTCAAGGTCCTCGACGACAATAAGGCCCAGATCGGCTTCGACGTTGCCCAGAACGAGACGGGTCTCGCCAAGGTGTCCGTCATCGGTATCGGCATGCGCAGCCACGCCGGCGTTGCCGCCAGCGCGTTCAAGGCGCTTGCCGAGAAGAACATCAACATCAAGGCCATCACCACGTCAGAGATCAAGATTTCGATCCTGATCGACGGCGCCTATGCCGAACTTGCCGTTCGCACTTTGCATTCCGCCTACGGTCTCGATAAGAGCTAAATCCGAGACATCGGTTCCCGATGCTCCGATTCTTCGGAGTTGCGTTCTTCCGATGTGGCGTTTCTTGAAAGCGTGTCCCTTGCGGGACGCGCTTCTGGCGCTATAAATTTTTTAAATGACGTTTTGATTCTCGAATATTATGAAGTTCGGATCGGAAGCGTCGGGGAGCAAACGCGATGAGAGACCTTTCCGCAGGTCCGCGCGTCCTGCTCAAGCGGCTGCGCGAAATGATGGCGGAGCACCTTGAACCGCAGGATCGTCTGGACCAGATCGTCCGTCAGATTGCCAGCAACATGGTGGCGGAGGTTTGCTCGGTCTACGTGCTGCGTTCCGACAGCGTGCTGGAGCTTTACGCCACCGAAGGTCTTAATAAGGATGCCGTGCATCTTGCCCAGCTGAAAATGGGGCAAGGTCTTGTCGGCACCATCGCCGCTTCCGCTCAACCGCTCAATCTTTCCGATGCGCAGGCGCATCCCGCTTTCCGCTATCTTCCTGAAACCGGTGAGGAAATTTATCATTCCTTCCTCGGCGTGCCGATTTTGCGCTCCGGTCGCACTCTTGGCGTTCTTGTGGTCCAGAACAAGGCCAGCCGAACATACCGGGAGGATGAAGTTGAAGCGCTCGAGACAACCGCGATGCTCATCGCTGAAATAGTGGCGAGCGGTGAGTTGAAAAAGATCACCCGCCCCGGCGTGGAGCTGGACCTGACGCGCGCCGTCACCATCGATGGCGATGGTTATGGCGAAGGCATCGGTCTTGGCCACGTCGTGCTGCACGATCCCCGCATTGTCGTCACCAACCTGCTGAACGAGGACGCGGATACGGAAATCCGCCGTCTTGCCGACGCTATCGGTTCGTTGCGCCTGTCGATCGATGACATGTTGCAGCGCCGCGACGTGCCGACCGAAGGTGAGCACCGCGAGGTTCTGGAAACCTATCGCATGTTCGCCCACGATCAGGGCTGGGTGCGGCGCATGGAAGAGGCGATCCGCAACGGTCTGACGGCGGAAGCCGCGGTCGAGAAGGTGCAGAGCGACACCAAGGCGCGCATGATGCGCCTGACCGATCCTTATCTGCGCGAGCGCATGCATGATTTCGATGATCTCGCCAACCGGCTGCTGCGTCAGCTGATCGGTTTTGGCGGTCGCGGACCGGAGCAGGATTTCCCGCTCGATGCCATCGTGCTTGCACGCGCCATGGGCGCTGCCGAATTGCTGGATTACCCGCGCGAAAAACTGCGCGGTCTGGTGCTCGAAGACGGCGCGGTGACGAGCCACGTCGTTATCGTGGCGCGCGCCATGGGCATCCCGATCATCGGTCAGGCGGCCGGCATCGTCGCGCTGGCGGAAAACAACGATCCTATCATCATCGATGGTGATGACGGTCAGGTGCATCTGCGCCCGATGTCGGACCTGCAGCGTGCCTATGAAGAAAAAGTTCGCCTGCGTGCCAAGCGACAGGAGCAGTTCCGTGCGCTGCGCAATGTCGAGCCGATCACCAAGGATGGCCAGAAGGTCAATCTGAAGATGAATGCGGGCCTGCTGGTGGACCTGCCGCAGCTGGAGGAATCCGGCGCCGACGGCATCGGCCTGTTCCGCACCGAGCTGCAATTCATGATCGCTTCCAACATGCCGAAGGGCGAGGAGCAGGAGGCTTTCTATCGCTCCGTTTTGCGGCAGGCCAAGGGCAAGAGCGTCACCTTCCGCACGCTGGATATCGGCGGCGACAAGGTCGTTTCTTATATGCGCGGCCAGGAAGAGGAAAATCCGGCGCTGGGCTGGCGCGCGATCCGCCTGTCGCTCGACCGTCCGGGCCTGATGCGCACGCAGATGCGCGCACTGCTGCGCGCCGCGTCCGGTGCGGAGCTGCGCATGATGTTGCCGATGGTGACGGAAGTGTCCGAAATCCGGGCGGCACGCGATCTTCTGCAGAAGGAAGTGCAGCATCTTTCGAAGTTCAGCCATGCGCTGCCGAAAAAGCTGCAATTCGGCGCGATGCTGGAAGTGCCGTCTTTGATGTGGCAGCTCGACGAGCTGATGCAGGAGGTGGATTTCGTTTCCGTCGGTTCAAACGACCTGTTCCAGTTCTCCATGGCGGTCGATCGTGGCAATGCCCGGGTTTCGGATCGTTTCGACAATCTTGGCAAGCCGTTCCTGCGCATTCTGCGTGATATCGTGCGCGCCGGTGAGAGGCACCATACATCGGTTACGCTTTGCGGCGAGATGGCAGGCAAGCCGCTGACCGCGATGGCGCTGATCGGTCTCGGTTTCCGGTCGATTTCCATGTCGCCGACGGCAATCGGCCCGGTCAAGGCCATGTTGCTCGGTCTCGACGCTGCGCGTCTGGCCGATGAGCTGAATGCCGCGCTCGACGATCATAATTCGCTGGAAAGCGGGCGCGAGGTGTTGTTACGCTTTGCCGCAACGCATTCCATTCCCATTTAAAAAGACCTGTTTCATTATTGGAGTGACTGGTGGCGAAGCTTCCCGTCGAAAAAATGCGCGAGTTGGAAAGACGTTTCGGCGAGATCGAAGCGCGCATGTCGGCTGGCCCGGCAGCGGATGTCTATGTGAAGCTGGCTTCGGAATATTCCGAACTCGAGCCGGTGGTCAAAAAGATCCGCGAATACGAAAAGGCGGTTTCCGAAGCCGCTGATCTGGAAGCTTTGTTGGCCGACAAGACAACCGACAAGGACATGCGCGATCTGGCGGAAATGGAACTGCCGGAAATCGAAAGCCACATCGGCGAGCTTGAAAAGGACATGCAGGTCCTGCTGCTGCCAAAGGATGCGGCGGACGAAAAAAGCGCGATTCTTGAAATCCGCGCCGGCACCGGTGGTTCCGAGGCGGCGCTGTTCGCCGGCGATCTGTTCCGCATGTATGAGCGTTTCGCTTCGACGAAGGGCTGGAAGGTGGAAGTGCTTTCCGCCAGCGAAGGCGAAGCGGGTGGCTACAAGGAAATCATCGCCACGATCACCGGGCGAGGGGTGTTCTCCAAGCTGAAATTCGAATCCGGCGTTCACCGGGTGCAGCGCGTGCCGGAAACGGAAGCGAGCGGCCGCATTCACACCTCCGCCGCCACCGTCGCGGTGCTGCCGGAAGCGGAAGATATCGACGTCGAAATCCGCCCGGAAGACATCCGCATCGATACGATGCGCGCTTCGGGTGCAGGCGGCCAGCACGTCAACACCACCGACTCTGCCGTTCGCATCACCCATCTTCCAACGGGCCTTATTGTCACCAGCTCGGAAAAATCGCAGCATCAGAACCGCGCCAAGGCCATGCAGGTCCTGCGTTCGCGTCTTTATGACATCGAGCGGCAGAAGGTGGAGAGCGAACGCTCGGCCGACCGCAAGAGCCAGGTCGGTTCCGGCGACCGCTCCGAGCGTATCCGCACCTATAATTTTCCGCAGGGCCGTGTCACCGATCACCGCATCAATCTCACGCTCTATAAGCTGGATCGCATGATCGAAGGCGAGATCGATGAGCTCGTGGATGCGCTGATCGCCGATTATCAGGCCGGTCAGCTGGCACAACTCGGCGAGCAGCTTTGAGCACGGGGGCCGATGCAAGTGTTGCGAACGCGCTTGCCGCCGCCCGCAAAAGGCTGCTGGCAGCCGGGATCGAGGATCCGCTTCTCGATGCGCGGCTGCTGATTGCGGAAGTCCTCGATTTTTCATTGACCGATTTCGTGATGAAGTCTGAGCGGCCGGTCACCTTGGACGAAAACGCCCGTATCGTCGCCATGATCGAGCGTCGGGCCAGCGGCGAACCCGTGCATCGCATTCTCGGCCACCGCGAGTTTCATGGTCTCGATCTTCTTTTGTCGAAGGAAACGCTCGAACCCCGCCCGGATACAGAGGTTCTCGTCGATACGCTGTTGCCTGCGTTAAAAGAGACGGCTTCCCGAAAGGGTAGCGCCCGCATTCTGGATCTGGGCACCGGAACGGGCGCGATCTGTCTGGCGCTTTTAAAGGAATGTGCGCTGGCGTTCGGTATCGGCAGTGATATTTCGGCCGATGCGCTGGAAACGGCTGCTAAAAATGCTGCCAGGAATGGGCTCGATTCACGCTTCGAAACCATTCGCAGTGACTGGTTTGAAAAAATCTCTGGTCGTTTTGACATAATTGTGTCGAATCCGCCCTATATAAGAACCGATATCGTCGCAATGCTCGACCAAGAGGTTCGTAACCACGATCCAATGGCGGCGCTGGACGGAGGTCAGGACGGCCTTGCACCGTACCGCCTCATTGCTGCCGACGCAGGCCGCTTTCTTGTGGAAAACGGGATTGTCGGTGTGGAGATCGGTTTCGATCAAAGGCTTGATGTTTCCGCTATATTTGCTTCCCACGGCTTCTCTCTTCTGGATGCCGTGAAGGATTATGGCGGTAACGACAGAGTTTTGACCTTCCGGAGATAGTTGTTCGCGATATGTCTGCGGATTTTTTGCAAGGATATTTTGCACAGCAAAAGAAAAGGCTTGGATTTCCGCAGGAAGCGGGATAGTTTGCGGCCACATGCCGGGTGGCTGAGGACGAATTTAGATTCGTCAGGGTATGGGTCTCAGTCCCGAAGCGGGTTCTTTTAGAACTCTGAAGGCTGGGCGTTTCCGGCATGTGAATCAGTAAACTTTGTTCGCAGGTGGCTCGTTGCAGCATTTTGCGCGACCGGTCGTCATACGCGAGGTCTTGTCTGGGGTTATCTTCAGCAGGGCGCGTAGTGCAGCAATTTCAGGAAAAATTTCCAGCGGTTTTCCGCCCGGAATTGCATGAAAATAATCAGATTGTCAGCAAAACAGAATTCAGGTGAGCAATTGATGAGGCCAGGACAGCAAAACAAGCGCGGCCGGGGGCGTGGAAGCAACAACAATAACAATGGTGGCGGTAACAACAACAACTTCAACCGCAAGGGCGGTAACCCGCTCACCAGGACTTATGACAGCTCCGGCCCCGATGTTAAAATCCGTGGCACAGCCCAGCACATCGCGGAAAAATACACGGCTCTGGCGCGCGACGCGCAGAGTTCCGGCGACCGCGTGATCGCTGAGAACTATCTGCAGCACGCTGAACATTATAACCGCATCATCGCGTCGGCTCAGGCCCAGATGCAGGAACGCTTCCAGCGCGACGACCGTGGCGAGTTCAATGCTGCCGATGGCGACGAGATGGATATGAACGACGGCGACGATAACTTCGTTGCACCGCAGCAGCAGGCCGAACAGGCCGAGCGCGCGCAGCAGCAGGAACGTACCGAGCGGAACGAGCCACGCCAGGAGCGTCGTGAGCGTCCCGAACGCCGCGAACGGCAGGAGCGTCAGCCGCGCCAGCCGCAGGTGGCCACTGACCAGCAGCCGCCGGTCTACGATGCCAGCCAGGCGCCGCAGCCCGTCATCGAAGGCACGCCCATGGAAGTGGCCGTCGAGGAAGAGCAGCAGCAGTCGGAAGCTCCGGCCGCAGCACCCAAGACGCGCCGGGCAACCGGTCCGCGCCCGCGTCGTCCGCGTCGCACCGCCGCTGCGGAAGGTGCCGAAGGCGAAGATGCGCCGGCTGGTGAAGATGCAGCAGCGACGACGCTTGAGAATGCCGCTGAATAGGCAGCGTCTGCAAATTAGCTCTGCGATTGAAAAACTCCGGCTTGCCGGAGTTTTTTGTTTTTGGCGATGGGTGCGAGGCGGGCCGTCGCCCCGGTCTGATCGCAGGTCGGAATTGATGCCGGTCAAGTCAGGCGAAAATTTCCCGGGTAGCGGATTTTCGCCCCTTTAAACCCATGAAAATGCCTCCCATATTCGTGCAGGATGGATGGAAACCGCATTCGCCGGCGACCGACCATCGAGAGGCGACGATCGTGAAATCCTTTGAACACGGCTGTCGTAGCGGGGCTTGCCTTTGAGGGAGCCTCAACCCTAACACCCGGGTCCGTGCCGAAAGCGGGCGGGCCGGTCTATGGAGGTTCGATTATGAATATTGAAAAATACTCCGAGCGCGTTCGCGGTTTTCTGCAATCGGCGCAAACCTTTGCGCTTGCCGAAAACCATCAGCAGTTCTCGCCCGAACATGTTCTGAAAGTTTTGCTTGATGATGAGCAGGGCATGGCCGCATCGCTGATCGAGCGTGCGGGCGGCGACGCCAAGGAAGCGCGTCTTGCCAATGACGCGGCGCTTGCAAAATTGCCCAAGGTTTCCGGCGGCAATGGTGGCCTTTCGCTGACGGCTCCGCTCGCCAAGGTATTTTCGACCGCAGAAGACCTTGCCAAGAAGGCCGGCGACAGTTTCGTGACCGTCGAGCGTCTTTTGCAGGCGCTTGCGATTGAAAGCTCCGCTTCCACCTCGGCCTCCCTGAAAAAGGCGGGTGCGACCGCGCAGGCACTCAATCAGGTCATCAACGACATTCGCAAGGGCCGCACGGCCGATAGCGCCAATGCCGAACAGGGCTTTGACGCGCTGAAGAAATATGCGCGCGACCTGACGGAGGAAGCCCGCGAGGGTAGACTCGACCCTGTAATCGGCCGTGACGACGAAATTCGTCGCACGATCCAGGTTCTTTCGCGCCGCACCAAGAACAATCCCGTGCTGATCGGTGAACCCGGCGTCGGTAAAACGGCGATTGCCGAAGGTCTTGCGCTGCGCATCGTCAATGGCGACGTGCCGGAAAGCCTGAAGGACAAGAAACTGATGGCGCTCGATATGGGCGCGCTGATCGCCGGCGCGAAATATCGCGGTGAATTCGAAGAACGCCTCAAGGCTGTGCTGAACGAGGTGCAGGCCGAAAATGGCGGCATCATCCTGTTCATCGATGAGATGCACACGCTGGTCGGCGCCGGCAAGGCCGACGGCGCGATGGATGCGTCCAATCTGCTGAAGCCTGCGCTTGCCCGCGGTGAACTGCACTGCGTTGGTGCCACCACGCTTGATGAATATCGCAAGCATGTGGAGAAGGATCCGGCCCTTGCCCGCCGTTTCCAGCCCGTTCTGGTGGATGAGCCGAACGTTGAGGATACGATCTCGATCCTGCGCGGTCTGAAGGAGAAATACGAACAGCACCACAAGGTCCGCATCTCGGATTCGGCCCTGGTTGCGGCTGCGACGCTTTCCAACCGCTACATCACCGACCGTTTTCTGCCGGACAAGGCAATCGACCTGATGGACGAGGCCGCCTCGCGTCTTCGCATGCAGGTGGATTCCAAGCCGGAAGAGCTGGATGAACTGGATCGCCGCATCATTCAGCTGAAGATCGAACGCGAAGCCCTGAAGCAGGAAACGGATCAATCGTCGGTTGATCGCCTGAAGAAGCTTGAGGACGAACTGGCCGATACGGAAGAAAAGGCAGATGCGCTGACGGCCCGCTGGCAGGCGGAAAAGCAGAAGCTCGGCCATGCCGCCGACCTGAAAAAGCGGCTGGATGAGGCCCGCAACGAACTGGCGATCGCGCAGCGCAATGGTCAGTTCCAGCGCGCCGGCGAGTTGACCTATGGCATCATTCCCGGCCTCGAAAAGGAACTGGCGGCGGCGGAAGCCCGCGACAGCAGCGGTGCCGGTTCGATGGTTCAGGAAGTGGTGACGCCTGATAATATCGCCCATGTCGTCTCCCGCTGGACCGGCATTCCGGTCGACAAGATGCTGGAAGGCCAGCGTGAAAAGCTTTTGCGCATGGAAGACGAGCTTGCCAAGTCCGTTGTCGGGCAGGGTGAGGCCGTTCAGGCTGTGTCCAAGGCGGTTCGCCGTTCGCGCGCCGGCCTTCAGGATCCCAACCGGCCGATCGGTTCGTTCATCTTTCTCGGCCCAACGGGCGTGGGCAAGACCGAGCTGACCAAGTCGCTCGCCCGCTTCCTGTTCGACGACGAAACCGCGATGGTTCGCCTCGATATGTCGGAATATATGGAGAAACACTCCGTTGCCCGGCTGATCGGTGCACCTCCCGGTTATGTCGGCTACGAAGAAGGCGGCGCCCTGACGGAAGCGGTTCGACGCCGGCCCTATCAGGTCGTGTTGTTCGACGAGATCGAAAAAGCGCATCCGGATGTCTTCAACGTCCTGCTGCAGGTGCTGGACGATGGCCGCCTGACGGATGGCCAGGGCCGCACCGTCGATTTCAAGAACACCATCATCATTATGACCTCGAACCTCGGTTCGGAATTCATGACGCAGATGGGTGACAATGACGATGTGGATTCAGTTCGCGAACTGGTCATGGAGCGGGTTCGGTCGCATTTCCGGCCGGAATTCCTCAACCGTATCGACGATATCATCCTGTTCCACCGCCTGCGGCGCGACGAAATGGGTGCGATCGTGGAAATCCAGCTGAAGCGCCTCGTCTCTCTTCTGGCCGATCGCAAGATCACGCTCGAGCTGGATGAGGATGCCCGCAACTGGCTTGCCAATAAGGGTTACGATCCGGCCTATGGTGCGCGCCCGCTGAAGCGGGTGATCCAGAAATCGGTTCAGGACCGGCTTGCGGAAATGATCCTCGGCGGTGAAATCCCCGATGGTTCGCGGGTCAAGGTAACCTCGGGCACCGACCGGTTGCTGTTCAAGGTCAAGCCCGCCAAGGGTGAGGCCGAGACTGAAACGGCCGATGCGGCATAAAACGAAAGGGCTCCGGAAACGGAGCCCTTTTCATATGGTCGGCATTGTCGATCGAGAATTCGCTGCGGATCAGCGGCTCGCGACCTGATTGGGCTTTTCATCGATGTTGAGCAGGTTGTCGATGCGTTTTCTCTCGTCGGAGAAACGTGCGAGCGCCACACCGGAAAGCGACTTGCCGCCCGGCAGGCGCACCTTCATCGCATCCACTTTCGTGCCGTTGACGATCAGCTCGTAATGCAGGTGCGCACCGGTCGAAAGGCCGGTCGAGCCGACATAACCGATCACCTGACCCTGCCGGACCTTGGAGCCTTCGGTGACGCCCTTGGCGATCGCACTCTGGTGATTATAGGACGATACATAGCCATTGGCATGGCGGATCAGGGTCTGGTTGCCGTAACCGGAGGCCCAGCCGGCTTTTTCCACGGTGCCGTTGCCGGTCGCGATGATCGGCGTGCCACGGGCTGCCGCCCAGTCTGTACCGGTATGCATGCGGCTGAATTTCAGGACTGGATGGCGACGCATGCCGAAACCGGAGGTCATGCGGCCGTTCGGAACGGGGTTGCGCAACAGGAATTGCCGGATGCTCTTGCCGTTCTCGTCGAAATAATCGACGCTGTTATCTTCCGGGCTCTGGAACCGGTAAAAACGTGTCTCGTTGTCACCGAACTTGGCGTTGACGTAAAGCAGTTCGGATTTGTCCGTTGCCTTGCCGTCCGCATCTTCCACCGAAAAGAAGGCTTCCAGCGTATCGGTCGGTTTCAGCTGTGCCTGGAAATCGACGCTGCTGGCGAGAAGCTTGATGAGCTGGGAGACCATGCTCTGGTTCATGCCATAAGCGAGAGCAGCCCGGTAAACCCCGTCATAGACGCTGGGCAGATCGCGGCCGGCGGCCGGTGCAGGGGTGCTGTCGAAGGCGGTTGCCACCGCGTCGAGCTTCGGCGGTTCGCTGGCCTTGATGAAGTTCTTGCGGTCGTCGATGGCCATGGTGACCATGTGGCGGCCCTTGCGGTAAAGGCTCACGCGCACGATGTCGCTTTTCTCGTCTTCCTGGATAATGCCGACGCGCAGCACATCGCCGCTCTCGACATTCTCCGACTGGATTTGCGGCGACAGAAGCTTCGCAATCTCGGACGACTGCGCCTTCGAATAACCGGCGCCGAACAGGGCGGCCTCGATCGTCTCGGTCTGGCGGGAAGGGATCACGTCGTCGGCATATTCCTTGACGGGCACCGAGGCCGATTGCGGCGTGGAAACCGACATGTTCTGTTCAACGACGCGAGCAGCGAGGCCGGCTGTAATGTCGACGTCACCCTCATCATTATCGAAACGGCGCGGGTCGATGTAATAAAGGGCTGCAACCTGCTCGTTACCGTCAGTCAGGATCGAGCCGTTGGAACGTACCGCCTCCTCGACCTCATCGAAGCTCAGGGAGCCGGCAAAGGCATATTTGGAATGCTGGACGGGAAAGGCAACGGTTTTCAGGCTGACCTCGGACTCCACTTCGGAGCCGTAGATCGTGCCAGTGCGGCTCGCCGCCGGGGCGGGAGCATCCTTGTCGTCATTGCTTGCAAAGATATTCAGAGGGTCGAAAGCGGGGTAATCGTCCTGCTTGGCGTAATTGGATGCCAGCGGAATCTTGACGTGAGAGAAGGGGACCTTGCGAACGACTTCCTTGTCGCCTTCATTGATGACGGTGGAAACTTCCATGATCGACCGGTCGGATGGCCGGGCGGCTATATTCGGTGCGACAAGGCGCGTGCCACGCCGGGCGGCTTCCGTGGCATTGTTGCCCATATCCGTCTTGGCGAAGGCCTCGGCGGGAATGGCAAGCTGCTGGCGACCGTCGAGAGCGGCAAACAGCGCAACACCCATCAATATGGACGAGGTAATACCGGTCAGGAACGTGCCGGAGAGCCATCGGAGCGAAATTTCACGACGATCGGGTGCACGTCGGCCTTCCGCCAGAATTGGCGGTTCCGTACCTAGCGACCGGATCACGTTGCGATCCGCAGTCATACTAGCTGTGCCCCGTCGGTCATACGCTCTCCAGAAAATTCAGGCGAAGATGTGCAACTTTCAAAGCCATGAGTCAAATCCATCGACGTCAAGGCAAATACATTGCAGCGCGCTCTATATGGACATGCGCGAACATGCCTGATTTTAACGCTTCGTTAGCAAAGCAATTAGCGAGGAAGCGGGCTAAAAGAAGGCGCGCGCCCTGTCGCATTGTTCCACGCGTGCTTCTTCTGTGCAAAACCCGGTGTGTCCGCAGGGTATTTGCTGTTCACAATGGCTGAATATCGAAATTTCCTTTTAAATTCAGTCACTTGTATAATTTCTTTAGTTTTTCGAATTTGGGCTGTTGACTTGTTTGAGGGTGATCTCTTATAAGTCCGCTCACTGAACGAGGGCGGCGGCGCTGCTGGCGACGAAGTCTTTCGTTCTAAATAAATCAAGTTGATGAGCTGAATGCTTGTTGGTTTCGGGGTCTTGTGGCTTCGGGGATTGATTGATTGACTGCTTTGAGTGGTCTGTTTTTTGACGTGGCTTCGGGGATTGATTGATTGACTGCTTTGAGTGGTCTGTTTTTTGACAATTGAATA
>NZ_JAPYZZ010000010.1 GCF_027460065.1 Martinezella rhizogenes | reverse complement strand
ATGAAGACCAGTCCCTTGGCGTCCACCGGTTCGGCGTAGTATTCAACTACGCCGAACCGGTGGACGCCAAGGGACTGGTCTTCATGGATACACCCGGTTACGACCCCGTTTCGGCCACGGGCCAGGTGGCGGGTGGCGCCAATATCCTGTGTTTTACCACCGGGCGGGGCTCTGCTTTCGGCTGCAAGCCCACCCCTTCGATCAAGCTCGCTTCCAATTCCTACATCTTCGAAAAGATGGGGGAAGATATGGACATCAATTGTGGTGACGTGCTGGACGGTACGACGTTGCAGCAGAAGGGCGAGGAAATCTTCACCAGAATCCTCGCCGTCGCCTCCGGCGAGCGCACCAAATCGGAGCTTCTGGGTTATGGCGACAATGAATTCGTCCCATGGTCCATCGGCGCGACAATGTAAGCCCGAAAGCAGGAGATATCATGAAACTTGTTCGATATGGCGCCGCCGGCGCCGAAAGACCCGGCCTGATCGATGAGAACGGCATTTTGCGCGATCTCGCGGATCATGTCGAAGATATCGCCGGGAACGCACTCACCCCGAAAAAACTGGCTTTGCTTGCGGCAATTCCCGCCGACCGGCTGCCGCCTGTGGAAGGCGCGCCGCGTCTCGGCGCTTGCGTCGCGGGCACTGGCAAATTCATCTGCATCGGCCTTAACTATGCCGATCACGCCGAAGAATCCGGCATGGCGGTGCCGCCCGAGCCGGTCATTTTCATGAAGGCAACCTCGGCGATAACAGGCCCGAACGACGATATCCTCATCCCGCGCCATTCGACCAAAACCGACTGGGAGGTCGAACTCGGCGTCGTCATCGGCAGGACCGCCAAATATGTGAGCGCGGCCGAGGCGCTCGATCACGTCGCCGGTTACTGCGTGCTGCACGATGTCTCCGAACGGTCGTTCCAGACCGAACGGTCCGGGCAATGGACCAAGGGCAAATCCTGCGACACGTTCGGGCCGGTCGGCCCATGGCTGGTGACGAAAGACGAGATCGCCGATCCGCAAAATCTCAGGCTTTGGCTGAGGGTCAATGGCGAAACGATGCAGAACGGATCGACGCGCACCATGGTCTATGGCGTTTCCTTTCTGGTGTCCTATCTCAGCCAGTTCATGAGTCTGCATCCCGGCGACATCATTTCCACCGGCACGCCGCCGGGTGTCGGCATGGGCATGACGCCGCAGCGCTGGCTGAAGCCCGGCGATATCGTGGAACTCGGGATCGAAGGGCTCGGCATGCAGATCCAGCGTGTCCGGGCCGATATTTGAAGGGCAAGCGCATGGATGCCGCCGTCATCGATTCCCATCAGCATTTCTGGCGGATCGCACGCAGCGATTACGGATGGATGTCGCCGGCAATGGGCGAGCCGCTCTATCGGGATTATCTGCCGAGCGATCTCGCCCCGCTTCTGCGGCGCGCCGGCGTCCACCGCACCATCGTCGTGCAGGCGGCAGCGACCGAGGCGGAAACGGCTTTTCTTCTCGATCTGGCCGCCAGGGAAGATTTCATCGCCGGTGTCGTCGGCTGGCTAGACATGGAAGACCCGGCCTTTGCCGCCAAGCTGGATGCACTCGTCGACCATCCGAAATTCGTCGGCCTGCGCCCGATGCTGCAGGATATCGACGATGATGCCTATATTCTGCGCCCGGCGGTGCTTTCCAGTCTTAGCGCGATCCGTGACCGTAATATCGCTCTCGATTTCCTGACCTATCCGCGCCATCTTTCCCATGTGGCTAAGGCGCTGGAGGCGGTGCCTGGCCTCCGCACCGTCATCGACCATCTGTCGAAACCGCCTATCGCGACCGGGATAACCCAGGGCTGGGCGGACGACCTGCGCCGTGTCGCGCAGCATCCCAATGTGTTCTGCAAACTGTCGGGAATGATTACCGAGGCCTGCCGTGACAGCTGGTCACCGGACGACCTAGCGCCCTTCGTCGCACATACCGTCTCGGCGTTCGGGGCAAAACGGCTAATGTTCGGCAGCGACTGGCCGGTCTGCCTGCTTGCCGGCTCATATGCGGAAGTCATCAATGCGCTGCGCGCGGTTTTGCAGAACCACATTTCCCATGACGAGATGGCCGGCATTCTGGGGGGCAACGCTGCGCGATTCTACCGTCTGGACGGCGCGCGGAAATAAGTTCCGGCGGCAGGCGGGCATCAGCTGCGAACTCCACCGCGTCCTTGGGTGCTGGCAGAACCAGTTTGCCCTGCCGTGCCATCGTCCGCCAGGTCGACAGGTGGTTCGGCTTCAGGCCATGCAGCTTGGCGACTTCATTCACCAACGCGCCTGGCCGAAGACTTTCCGAAACGATCTGTGCCTTGACGTCATCGGGCCAATGCCGATGTGGCTCACCTCCAGACTTTCTGGTTGTGAGAATCTCCAATGTATTCTCCATGGAGAAAATCCCGTTTCTCATCCATGGATAGGCGATCACAGATCAATGCGGCGAAGACAATATGGCAGGGGAACATCGCTTACAGTGAAGTACGTGTTCGTTGCCCAGCATCAACAGCGATTTTCGGTGAGAATGATGTGCCACCTTTTCCGCATCCATCCCAGCGGGTTTTATGCCTGGCTTCGACGGCTTGGGAGGAGCGCGGCGAGACATGCTGTCCCAATCGGGTTGCCCGTCTGACGCGAATTTCCGCGATAAAGGCTCAGAGCTCCGCCTGGAGAGCGGGATCGAGTGAGAAGCCAGGCGACCACTAACGTCAAAGGCGGTCGCTGAAGGTGAGATCACGTACGGTGGCGATCCAGCTGCTTCCGGGCAGTTGAAAGAGCCCCATGTACCAGCTCCGGCATAGCTGGGCGGGTGCGTCATCCGGCTCATGAACGTGAGTGGATGAGGGATTGCGAGCGCGAGCGCGCGTTCGATCGGATCCGATACGGTGGCACAGGTATCGTATGTGACCAGGGGGCCTCAGTCGTGACCAATCAATGCCACAGGTCGCGCCGGAGACCAGCGATCGATCAACGCGAGGACGTCGCTAAGGGCTGAGAAGTTGAACGGCCCTGCGGTCGGGGTAGTCCGGAACGCCCTGCAAGACGATCGCCGGTTGACCATCGAAATCCCCACCGCGGCCATGCGGGGCATGCTGGTTTCGCGGCCCCCCGGCGGCCACGGCGGAATAGTCAGAGCCAGCGGCGAACCTCGGCCTTGTAGCGGCGATAGTCGTCGCCGAACTTCGCTTCGAGATAGCGCTCCTCTCGGGCAATCACTTGCGTCTGAACAACGATCAGCACCAACGGGAGCAAGGCGAAGGCGACCGGCCCGTCGAAGCCGATCGCAAGTCCGGCATAGACAAGTGCCATGCCGAGATACATGGGATTGCGGGTCCACCGATAAGGACCGCTCGTTGCGATAAGGGTCGTTGGCTGCGATGGCCGAACGTTGGTGCCCAGCCGCCGGAACAGCCCCGCCGCCGCAAGCATCACCGCCGCGCCGGCAACGGACAGCAGCGCGCCTGCTGCGACAAGCAACCGCCAGTCGATGCCGAAAGAGCGCAGGGTGACGAACCGCTCCGCCGCCAGCCCCAACAGCAGCGCTCCCAGATAGATGAAGGGCGGAGGGAAGCGCGCACCCGCGCTTTCCGGTTCGACGGCCATGCTCATCTCCAATCTGTGTTCAAACCAGCATCGACTGCTGGGCGAAGATGCCCGCCATCGCGCCTTGCCATGTTGCCGTGGTGACCGACGGGATTCCTGGGTTTGCGAGGTCGCCAGCGGCATAGATACCGGGCATGCTCGTTTCACGGCGCTCGTCGGTCTTGATAGCAAGACCGGTTGGCGTATTGACCGTGTCGAGACTCAGTGTTTCATGCAGGTTTGCGGACGGCTTGTTGCGCGGATGCGCGAACAGGATATCGACTGCGACATCGGGGCCGGTATCGAGCTTGATAGTGGCATTGTGGTCCCCGTGACGGGCGATCCCGGTGATGCGGCCATCAACGACAGGTACCTTTCGGCCCGCCAGATCTGCGCGGATGTCGGGTGCGATGTCGTGACCATCGGCGAAGACCGTCAAACTGTTGGTCCAATCGTGAAACAGCCTGACCTGATTCATCGACTGCGGACCGGACCAGACGAGGCCCCAATGCTGGCCGGCGACTTCAAAGCCGTCGCAATAGGGGCATGGGATGACGGATGTGCCCCAGCTTTCGGCAAAGCCTGGAACAGCAGGCATCTGGTCGACGACGCCATAGCTCAGGATCAGGCGGCGCGCGCCAAGGCTTTCGCCATCGCCAGTGAGGACGGAAAAATTGTCGATGGTACCGGAGATGCTGTCGGCACGGGCATTGAGCAGCCTGATCGCGGGATAACGCGCCAGTTGCTGCCGCGCCTCGGCCAGGATGTCTGATGGTGGCTTGTGATCGTGGCCGAGCACGCCATGCGAGCGGCCGGCAAAGCGGTTGCGCGGCAGGCCGGTATCGAGAACGGTGACCTTGCGGCGGGCGCGGCCGAGTTGCAGGGCAGCGGCGAGGCCGGCAAAGCTGCCGCCAATAATGATGACGTCATTCATGGTGATGGGTTCCTTGTTGTGGATGGAGGGAGTTGAGCTGGCGGTGGCCCGGGCGCCGGCGAGGCCGATGGTGGAAAGCGCGGCCAACTTCAGCAGGGCTCGTCGTTGCATGGCACCCTCGTGTTTCGCTTCATTCTTCGACTTGCTTATTTTCAAAACTCCATGGTATCCTAATTCAAGAATAACGATACTGTCAAGGACTGTAATTATGGTGACTGAAAATAGTCAGAGCCGGCGCGGCCGGCCTGCCAACGAAGCACTTGGTCAAACGATCGTCGACACCGCAGGCGAACTCTTTGCGGAACTGGGTTTTCAAGCGACGACATTGGACAAGGTCGCTCAGCGGGCGAAGATATCCAAACTCAGCATCTACAGGCACTTTGAGAACAAGGAGGCGCTGTTTGGCGCAGCGTTTGCGGCCCGCTGCCATCAATTAATACCGCAGGTCCTTTTTGAAGGCGTCGACGGTTCCGCCGAAGATCAGCTCATGGCGGTGGGATCATCCCTGCTTCGCACGCTTCTGCGCCCGGACGTCCGCAATGTCGAAGCCATGGTCATGGTCGACACACCGAACCAAAGGTCGTTAAGCAAGATCCATTACGAAGCCGGTCCCGCCCATATGATCGCCCAAATCGAGGCCCTGCTGCGTCAATTGCATGCGAAGGCGCTTCTGAATGTGCCTGATCCTGTCCAGTCCGCCCGCCTGTTTGCCGCGCTTTTCAAAGGCTCTGATCTTCTGATTATCGCACGCTTCGATGAGGCGAAAGCAGAGGACGACAACGAAATTGAATCCTATTGCCGGTCGGCCGTGGCCATGTTCATGGCCGCGCACCGTGGCAATGAACATGTGGGCCGATAGCCCGATTAAAGAACGTAGTAGAATGGGGACATGGCATGGCGGAAAAAAATGTTTACGAGGTAGCCGACTGGAAAGGCCAAAGCGGGGAGCGCTGGGTCGCTTACCAGGCCCGGCTCGATGCCATGATGGCGGTGTTCGGTCATGCCGCGATCGAAGCCGCCGCGCCCACTACAGGCGAACGCGTACTTGATGTTGGCTGCGGCGCGGGCGCGTCGAGTCTGGCGCTGGCCTCCCTTGTCGGCAGGCAGGGCCAAGTGCTGGGCGTGGACATATCGGAACCTCTGATCGCGCGAGCGCGCGAACTTGCGCCACAGGATGCGCCAGCCCATTATCTGGTTGCCGACGCCAGCAGCGCCGAGCTGCCAAAGGGGGCGTTCGACATTCTGTTCTCACGCTTCGGAGTGATGTTCTTCGACGATCCTGCCGCGGCCTTCACTCATATGCGCCGCGCGCTCCGGCCCCGAGGCCGGGTCGCTTTTGTCTGCTGGCGCGGCATGGCCGAGAACGATTGGGTGCGTTTGCCGATGGGTGCGATGAAGGGCATCCTCCCGCCGATGACGCCGCCCGGTCCGGAAGCCCCCGGCCCGTTCTCGTTTGGCGACCAGGAGCGTGTGGCGCGTATTCTAACGACGGCTGGTTTCACCGATGTCACTATCGCACCATTCGATGCCTCCATCCCGTTCGGCAAGGGGGAAACGCGGGATGCGGCCCTCGACGACGCAGTGAACATGACACTTGAGGTCGGCCCGCTGGCGCGCGCGCTCGTTGATCAGCCCGACGATATCCGCGCTCGCGCCTCGGCTGCGGTTCGTGCCACTTTCGCGGGTTGCCCCGGTGAGCGGTCAGTGATGATCGACGGCGCAGTGTGGATCGTCACCGCGCGCAATCCGGCAAGGTGACAGGGATTAACAGTCGGCGGGCAGCGTGCGGCGCGGGTCTCTTGAACGCAGTCGACGCCGCAATGATGCTTAAGGTCTGAGGGTCCGGCATGAAGGTGGCTATGCTCGGACCCTAACGTGTTCTAGCAGGCACGGCCGATATGATTACGCCGTTTTCCTTTACGGCAGAGTCCTATTCGGCGGCCAAGGCCCTGGTAAATTGCGACTCTTCCACAATCGTTTCGCGGTGGCTCCCTTGCTTTGGAGGCTTGATCCGGAACCACACGGCATACAGCGCCGGAAGGAAGAGCAGGATCATCACCGTCCCTGCCGCCGTCCCTCCAATCAGCGTGTAGGCCATTGATCCCCAAAACACCGAATGCGTCAGGGGTATGAAGGCCAGGACGGCTGCGAGCGCGGTCAGGATGACAGGACGTGTCCTCTGTACGGTCGCTTCGATGACGGCGTGATAGTCGTCGAGACCAGCCGCCTGGTTCTCCTTGATCTGCTCCGTCAGGATCAGCGTGTTGCGCATCAGGATTCCCGCCAGTCCGATCAAGCCGAGAATGGCGTTGAAGCCGAACGGTTGATTGAACAGGAGCAATGCCGGCACCACGCCGGCGAGGCCAAGCGGCGCCGTCAACATGACCATCGTCATCGTCGACAGACTGCGAACCTGCAGGATGATGACGATCAACATCGCCGCGATCATCAGCGGGAAAACCTGGACGAGCGCGACATTGGCCTTTTGCGACTCCTCGATATTCCCGCCCATCTCGATACGGTATCCGACCGGCAGCGATGCGATCAGCGGCTGGAGAGCCTCCATCACCTGCTGCGACACTTCCGGCGGTTGCGTAGCTTCATCGATGTCGGAGCGGATCGTGATGACTGGTGTCCTGTCGCGACGTTTCAGGATCGGCTCCTCGAGCCGGATTTCGGAGTGCCCGATCTGATCGAGTGGAATCTGGCGGCCATCCCGGCTCATCAGCGAGAAGTCAGCAAGGCGTGATGGATCGAGGCGGTTCTCGCCAGCACTTCTTGCCACCACGGGAACGTTGCGAATGTTCTCGCGCACCTGCGTGACCTGAATGCCGCTCAGCAGCAATTGCATCTGCTGGGCTGCCTCTGAAGTCGAAAGGCCGATCAGATTGAGCCGTTCCTGATCCGGGACAAAGCGCAGGACAGGCGTTCGGTTGCCCCAATCACGGTTGGCCTGCCGAACATCGGGAACGGTCTTCATGATCGCCAGAGCCTGCTCCGATATCTTGTAGAGTTCCTCCTGATCCGGTCCCATGATCCGAAACTCGACGGGGAACGGCGTATATGGCCCGAACACAAGCTGCGTGACGCGTACGGAAGCCTCTGGAACAAGACCGTCAGCGATTGCGGCGCGAAGGCGATGCTTCAATTTTTCTCGTGCATGGGCGTCAGGCGTAAGTACGACTATTTTGGCGAAAGCGGGATCGGGCAATTCCGGTGACATGGCGAAGAAGAACCGGGGTGCGCCCTGCCCGACGTAACTGGTGGCGATCTTTGTTTCGGGCTGGCTTTGTAGCCAGTCTTCGACTTTCGCCACTGCGGCCGTGGTGCTTTCGATGCTCGTGCCTTCAGGCATGCGCACTTCGACGAGAACCTCGGGACGGTCCGAAGTCGGGAAGAACTGCTGTTTTACACCTCCCATGCCGACAACCGAGACAGCCATCGTGATGCCAACCACGGCGCAGGTCATGAACTTGTGGCGAACCGCAATTTCGATGAGCGAGCGCAGGCGGCGGTAGTTCGGGGTATCATAGATGGCGTGGTGCCCGCCCTCGACCGGCTTTATATCAGGCAACATCTTGACGCCAAGGTACGGAGTAAATGTCACCGCGACGATCCAGGAAACGATGAGCGCGAAGCCCACGACCCAGAAAATGTTGCCGGCATATTCGCCGGCGCTCGACTTGGCGAAGCCCACAGGCATCAATCCAATGATGGTGACGAGTGTCCCCGACAGCATAGGCGCCGCCGTGTGGCTCCAGGCATAGGCCGCCGCCTTTATCCGATCCATCCCCTCTTCCATCTTCACCACCATCACCTCGATGGCGATGATGGCATCATCGACCAGAAGGCCGAGCGCAAGGATCAGCGCACCGAGCGTGATGCGATCGAAGAACCGGCCAGTCTCCAGCATGATGAGGAAGACGACGGCCAGCGTCAGCGGCACGGCAAGTGCAACAACGATGCCGACGCGCCAGCCCAGTGCGATCAGGCTCACGAACAGCACAACCCCAAGCGCCATGGCGAATTTCAGCATGAACTCGCCGACAGCCTCGTCGATGTTGACGGCCTGATCGCTGACCTTGGTGAGCGACATGCCCAGCGGCAATGTCTGCGCGATCGCGGCGGATCGAGCTTCAAGTGCCTTTCCGAGCTCAAGGCCATTCCAGCCCTGCTGCATAACCGCGGCCAGCATGATCGTCGGCTCGCCCTCATGGCGGATGATGTAGGTCGCGGGATCTTCATAGCCGCGCCGCACATCCGCCACATCGGAAAGCTTTACCGTTCGTCCGGCGGCCACGATCGGCGTGTCGGCGATAGCTTGTACGCTGTTATAGGCTCCGTCGAAACGAATGAAGACCTGCGGTCCGCGCGTATCGATCGAGCCAGCGGGCGTCACCGTGTTCTGTCTTTGCAAAGCTGTGGCGATATCCTGTGCGGATATTCCGAGCGTCGCCAGCTTGGCGTATGAGAATTCGACGAAGATCTGTTCGGGGCGTTCGCCCAGAATGTTGATTTTCTTGACGCCCGGAACATGAAGGAGATCCTGACGGATGACCTCGGCCTGTCGCACGAGGTCGCGCATCGGCATCCCCTTCGCCTTCAAAGCGTAAAGACCGAAACTCACATCTGAGTACTCGTCGTTGACGAACGGACCCATGACGCCGGGAGGAAGGTTTCGAGCTTCATCGCCAAGCTTCTTGCGCGCCTGATAGAACTCCTCTCCAACGGCAGACGCTGGTGTATTGTCCTTGAGCGTTACTGTGAGGAAGGCGTAGCCAGGCCGTGTCGTCGTCTCGACCCGGTCGTACCAGGTAAGTTCCTGGACGCGCTTCTCGAGTGGCTCAGCGACCAGATCCTGCATCTCACGGGCGGTCGCGCCGGGCCAGACGGACGTGACCGTCATTGTCTTGATTGTAAATGAGGGATCCTCGGCCCGGCCCAGCTTGACGAAGGCATAAACACCTGCAGCAGCCAGCAGAACGATGAAAAACAGGGTGATGGCGCGTTCGCGAACAGCGATGGCGGAAAGATTGAAGGTCATGGCTTTGCCACCTCTTGCTGCACGCCTATCCTGACTATCGCACCGTCCTGAAGGAGATGTGCGCCGAGTGCGACGACCTGCTGACCGACCGCGATGCCGGTCACGAACGCTGTCTCTTCGCCGATCCTCTTGATCTCGACAGGGGCGAAGTTCACGGTGGATGTGCCATTGCTGACAGTCCAAACTCCTGTGCGGCTGCCGTCGTCGAGGATGGCACCGACTGGAACAGCAACCTCTGACTGCCTGCTTTCGTCCGATATTTTGATGGTCACCGTCGAGCCGAGCGGAGCAGACGCAGCGGCGCCGTCGAGAACGTAACGTGCCTCGTATGTTCGGGTCTGCAGGTCGGCGGAATCGGAAATCTGTCGCAACCTGGCCTTTTCGCTGAGACTGTTACCTCCATAGACACTCGCCTGCGCTTCAGATCCAATATCCGGCCGCAAGGTTTCGGGTAGCCAGACAACCGCTTCACGCGGCCCGGCCTGCGCAAGTTGAATGACCGTCTGGCCCGCCGTCACCACCTGTCCTGGGTCTGCAAGCGCATCGACGACCGTTCCATCCGAATCGGCGACAAGAACGGTATAGGCAGCCGCATTTTCTGCCACCTTGGCGTCCGCTTCAGCCGCTTCAAGCTGTGCCGCGGCGGTATCGAATGCCGCTTTCGCCTGCTCATAACGCTGTTGAGTGGCCGCCAATCCATTTTTCACCAGCGTCGCATACCGTTTCTCATCCGCTTGCGCCTGGATCAGAACCGCCCGCGCTGCGGTAGCGGCATTGCGCTTTGCTGTCAGCGCGAGCTGAAGATCGGTTTCGTCGATCCGCATCAGGGGCTGGCCTCTTCTTACCTGCTGGCCCACATCGACCATCCGCTCGACGATCTTGCCCGGAACCCGAAAACCGAGATTGCTCTGTACCCGCGAAGCGACTGTACCGGTAAAAGAGCGCACCGCCGTTTCCGTCCTCATCGCCTCTGCCAGCTTCACCATTGGCGACGCAGTCCTTGGGTCTGCGACCTCGGCTTCCCGTTTTGGCGTTTGGAAAACCAGAAAGACGGCAGCGGCACCAGCCGCTGCCACCAGACCCGCGAAAGTCAGGACATGTTTGCGTTTCATTTTACGATCTTTTCTTGAGCAGAGGACATGGTTGAAACCCACCCATCGTCCCTCATATTTTTGGATACTATATAGTATCATAATTTAATAATTGGGATACTGTCAAGGACCGTAATTATTGAAACCGAAGATAGACAGGGCCGGCGCAGGCTGCCCGCTAGCGAGCAGCTGTTCAGCGCAGCGATCGCGGCACGCTGCCATCAGCTTACGCCGCAGGCCCTTTTGCGCCTGAAAACGATTGACAGCAGAATAATATGTATGTATGTCGCATTCATACTTCCTTAGAAAGTAAAGTATTGCCCACTAGCACTCGATTCGTCGTGGCCGTTCACACTCTCGCGATCTTGGCGATCCACGAGAGGCGCCCCGTGCGTTCCGAGGATCTGGCATTCAGCGCAAACACCAATCCAACCGTAATCAGATCTTTATTGTCGGCGCTGGCTAACGCTGGCTTCACAACAGCTCAACTCGGCGCAGGTGGCGGGGCGCTACTTGCTAAAAAGGCCTCCCACATCACCTTGGTGGATGTTTATCGCGCAGTGGAGGACAGTGAGTTCTTTTCCATGCATCGTTCGTCGCCGAGTAGCGTGTGCGTAGTTGGGAAAAATATCCAGAACGTGTTGCGCCCAACGCTGGATAAGGCACAGGCAGCATTAGAGGCCGAGTTGGGCAGCGTGACTATTGCGGATGTAGCCGCGGAGATAGCCCGCCGGGGTGATTTTGCGATCTCAAGCTAAAAATGCTGCTTATAAATGTAATCATGTCAATGGCACACTAGCTTTTGAGGGAATCAGTTAATGAGCATTTCTGTTATCGGGTCAGGTCCCATCGAATCGGTCTTGACACGACGTTTCGCCGCCAGTGGAATTGACGTGTCGATCACCAACAGCCGTGGTGCGTCCTCGTTGCGCGCGCTTGTGCAAGAACTCGGCCCTCATGTGCGGGCGGTCGATTTGCCTGAAGCATTAGAAGTCGATGCGATTATCTTGACCGTCCTTCATGCGACGGTGCCTGAACTTGCAGGAGAGATCGACTGGGCTGGTCGCACGGTGATCGATGCGACCAACGCGATCAACTTTAGTGATTTCAGTCCAGCAGACCTGGACGGTAGACTTGCATCGGACATCATAGCCGAGACCTTGCCAGGTACACGGGCCGTAAAGGCCTTTAGTACCCTTCCTACCGCCCTGCTGGAAAATCCGACAGAAGCGGGAGGCCGAAGGGTCATTTTGTATCTGGTAACGATGCGTCAGCACGCAAACCGGTCTCCGACCTCATTGTCCAACTTTGCTACGCGACAGTCGATCTTGGTGCAATCCAGGAAGGCGGTCGGCTGCAACAGTTTGGCGAAGATCTGCAGGGCCTGAACCTAACCCTAAAACCTTGACATTTGTTGAGGCAAATCAGGTGTCCACTAACGCCTTGCAAGAGCAGATCCTAGCGATCAGGCAATAGGCGGCGGACACCGTCCCCTTGGCCTTTCCGAGGGTGTCAACCCAAGTTTAAAGAACCACTATTTCAACCCAACCAAACGGCGTAGCTACCGAAGGAGAAGATCATGAGTGAAACACTGAACAAAGAATTGGCAGCAATCGAAGCGACCGCAGTTTCTTACTTGACCGCGTTCAACCGCGAGGACGTTGCAGGCGTTATAGCAACATATGCCGATGACGGTGTCTTAATGGGTCCCGGCAGGCCTTCGTCCACAGGCAAAGTGGAGCTCGCAAAGGTTTACCCCGGCGTGTTCGAGAAAATTGATTTCAATATGGCCTATGAAATCAAAGAGGTCGTGCAAACCAGCGCTGACTGGGCGTTTGTCCGCAGTGCGACCAATGGCACTGAAACCATCAAGGCAACTGGCGAGGTCGCGCCCGCGACATATGAAGAGCTGTTCCTGCTCCGGAAATCGGCTGATGGAGCTTGGAACATTGCGAGATACTGCACAACCAAAACGAGGTAGACAGCCTGATCTGCTCATATAAGCGACTGTTTGATGCGGACGCCTTCGCGCCAAGCTTTGTACTATTGGGGCGCGTCCGTCTGAAGGGCTTCACGGTATTGACCGGGTCCTCCGCCTTTGCGCAGAGAGTGAGCGCCGTGACCACTTTTCATGTGACAGGGCAAGCTTAGGAATTACGGAAAACGCGTCCTCAGGCTGGCGTAACCGATGTTGCTTGAGTGCAGAATATCTGCGCTCACTGACGCAACGTTCGAGGTCCAAGCGCCGCAACGAACACAAGCAAAGCAGCGACTATAAGCAGCGCTGTATCAAGGCCTGACATATGCGCCACACCGCCTATCGCCGCCGGCCCCATCAGGATGCCACTGTAGCCGATCGTGGTAATGCTGGCGATGGCGAGGCTGGCCGGCATGTGCTTCTGTGCTCCCGCAGCTGTATAGAGGACAGGTACAATATTTGATGCTCCCAGCCCGACCAGGAAAAAACCAGCCAGCGCGAGAAGTTGTATCGGCGCGAACACGGCCAGGATAAAGCCTGCGGCGCTGACGAAACTACCGATTACAAAGATCAGAGTTCCACCGACGACCTTCACGATCCCATCACCGGTCAACCGGCCGATAGTCATTGCACTCGCAAAAGCCGTGTAGCCGAAGCCCGCAATGGCGGGATCAAGGCCATGTGTCTCGATCATGAAGAGCGCGCTCCATTCGAGTACTGCGCCTTCAGCGAGGAACAGAATAAAGCACAAGAAGCCGATAACGATGACGACCCCGTTCGGCATAATGAAGTGCGGGGCGCCATCTGCGTCCCGATTGACGCAGGAGAGAAGAAACCGACGCGATACGACAACGAGGGAAACCACAGTCCCGCTAATGACAAGCGTCGCATATAGAGGCTCAAACCCTATATGCATAAGCAGGCTTACCCCACCCGCGCCGAGAATGCCTCCGAGGCTGAATATTCCATAGAAGCCCGACATCATATTGCGGCCGCTGTCCTTCTCGACCATCACCGCCTGGATGTTGGTTGCAACGTCAAGAGTGCCGAGGCTCGCGCCGAAGATCGTCAGCGAAATCGCAAGCGTCACGACGTCGTTCGAGAGTGCTAGCGTCGGCAGGATCAGGGCGACGGCGAGCGAGGATGTTACGAGCACCGCCCGACACCCGAAGCGGCTTGCCAAAAGTCCCGTAAGCGGCATCGCCACGATGGAGCCTAGCCCGAGGCAAAGAAGGACGAGGCCCAAGGTTCCTTCGTCAATTGCGGTTCGCGCCTTCGCGAACGGTACGAGCGGCGCCCAGGCCGCCATTGCAAGGCCTACCGCCAGATACATGGCTCGGGTCCCCCACTGTTCGGGACGACCGGCACGGATGGACGCATGTGTGGCGATTGGGCTGTTGTTGGCTTGAAAGGTCATTGGCAACTCGTCGAGGGTGCTTGGTAACGTTCGTGTAAGTCGTCCGCGACAAGAGGCGGCAGGCGCGGTGAGGCAAGGTCGAATTTCGATGAGGCGCAGGCGCGCGACATCATGGGCCGGGCACCAGTCATTGATGAGGTGGTTCATCACTTGAAGCGACAGGTTGCGACCGATAGACCGCGAGTTCATACCCGGCGATCCGCCCTAGCTGGCGATCACGGAATGGTCCTGTCGAGCCCACGGGGGATGCGTTTGTCCGCGTCGCAGAGCGGCTGGCCCGTGATCTTGCATAGTATCCCGGTCACTGTGTCCGACCTAATGACGAGGTTTCATCCGGACCATTCATCTGCTGTCGCCATGCGGGCATAACCAATGAGGGTTTCGGGCGTCTCTCACAGGTGCCGGAAAGGCGACTGTTCAAATCGGCGTGCACGGACACGAATGGTGTCATGGGATCAAAATGGTTGGAGCCGCTCATTGGGGAGCCTTTAAGTCAGATGTAAGATTTTCTGACATGCTACGGATTGATTCGCATGCTTGCAAAGCATTTGATCCGTCGTATAAAGTTAGATAATCTGACTTCATGTCTGACTGGTTGCCGTCCATGAATGCCCTGCGCGCCTTCGAGGCGACTGCCCGACACCTGAGCTTTGCTCGCGCGGCGGCAGAACTGCACGTCACGCCGGCTGCCGTGAAGCAATTGGTACGCAAGCTCGAGGAGACGCTCGGGCTGTCCCTGATCGAACGCGCCGGGCGTGGTCTGCGGCTGACGGCGGGCGGTGCTGTGGGACGGGACGGACTTGCAATTGGTTTCGACCATCTGGTCGAAGCTGTCCGGCGCATGCGCGCCGAGGGCGGACGGCGGCGGCTTGTTGTATCGGCCGAGCCGTCCTTTGCCACCGCCTGGCTTATGCCTAGGCTCGAGCGCTTCCGTGTTCGCGAGCCTGACATCGATGTGCTGATCGATTCCTCTGCGTATTTGGCTGATCTGGCTCGAGGCGATGCCGATATCGCCATCCGCTTTGGCGCAGGGGCGGATGACAAGGTCGTCGCCCACCGACTGTTCGATGAGGAATTGTGCGCCTTTTGCAGTCCTCAGATCGCTAAAGGGCTGGCCGCACCAAACGATCTTGCAGGTTGCAGGTTCATCCATTGGGAGACCTCCGCTCTTGGCTGGGCAACTGCTACACGGGCCTGGATGGATTGGGCTGTATGGCTTGAGCAAATTGGGACGTCAGGCGTAGAGCCTCGCAACGGCTTGCGATTCAGTGATTATAATCTGGCGGTTCAGGCTGCTATCGCCGGTCAGGGGGTCGTGCTTGGAAGTGGACCGGTTCTTGCTGATCTTGTTTCAGCGGGGTTGCTGGTCCGCGCCGTGCCGCAAAGTCTGCGCATCGACCTCGGCTATGACGCGGTGACAACGCGTAGTGCAATCGAAAGAGGCGAGGTTAACGCCTTCATTGACTGGATCAAAACTGAGGCTGAAGCGATCTGATTCATCGCACGCGCTGGCTCTACGCTAAACATATCGGCTGATCTTTGGTCTGCAGTGTTTCCGTCGCATTAGACTTAGACGGCACAGGATTTATCAGTGACAAGGTTTATGCACCGGTATTTATGACGTGGCAGTTCCAGCGGAAGTCTGATCGACTTCAAACCATCGAAACACACCTAGATTTTCTGTCTTACCGGAAAATCAGTCAAGGATCGTGCCAAAAGCCCGCCCTCCATGTCCAAGCTATGGTCGCCTTAAGAGAACGCTGGCTTGGTGCGACCTAATAATCGCCGGAGACCCTTGCTACGGAAGCGTGTGAATGCTGACACGTCGCCCTTTACCTTCACCCGGATGAGTGCTCCTTCGTAGGCCTCGACGATGACCGCAGCTAGATCGGCTATATCCTCCCCTTTGGCAAGGTCGCCTTCCCGTTGGGCAACGGTCAGCAGTTCGACAATGCTTCGTTCCCAGCGATCAAATGAGGTTGCCAGCGCGTCGAGTACAAAGGCGCTCCTGGCTGCTGCTGTTTGGGCCACTACCCCATAGAGGCACCCTGCATAGGGTGCTTCTTCTATAAGTTCACGCTCAAGCATCTCGAAATAAGCGTCGAGACGGGCAAGCGGGCGGCGTGACAAGTCCGAGAAGAGCGTTTTCCTGATGACGCTGTACTTGGCCTCATAGGCCTCGATGATCGCGACTACGAAATCGTCCTTGCTCTGAAAGAAGTAGTAGAACGATCCTTTCGGAACATCGACGGCTTTTAGGATCGGCCCAATCCCCACTCCGTCGTACCCATGAGCAAGCAATTGTCGCAAGCCTTCGGAAATGAGACGCGTTCGCGTCGTTAATGGAATATTCATGACTAGACCGATCGTCTATAAGATTGAATATGCACAACACCTGTCCGGAGCAATTTATCATGATTTTATCACAAGAGCGCCGGACAGGAATATATCTGGTTGTCGCTTCGGCGTTTTTGTGGAGTACAGCGGGTCTATTCGTGCGCATGGCCGACATGGACCTCTGGTCTATGGTCGCATGGCGGTCAGCCTTCTCCATCGTTACTCTTGGAGTCTTCCTGATCGTCCAGAAAAGAATAAGCAGGCGGACGCGGCTGGGTAGCTACGGGATGCCCGGTGTCGCAGCCTCCGGGGTTTCCGCGATCGCTGCCATCACCTATATTGCGTCCCTTCAATTGACGACAGTCGCCAACGTCATGACGATCTATGCAACCTTGCCTTTTTTGGCGACTGCCATCGCCTTTTTGTGGCTCAAGGATCGTGTGACTTATCGTTTCGCGGCCGCTGGCTGTTTGGCGTTTGTCGGCGTGACAATCTCGGTCGGCGCTGCAGTATCGCCTGGGGATGTCCTCGGTATCTTGTGCGCGTTCGCTATGACGCTAGGATGCGCCACCCAGATAGTTATCGCCAAGCGCGTGCCCGACATGGACACGACAATGATGACCGCCCTTGCAGCCTTTGCATGTCTGTGCATCTCACTACCGCAGATGCAATTTACGATCCCGGCGCCACAGCAGGTTCTCGCTTGCGCGCTCTATGGCGTGTTGACAACGGGCATCGGCTACATTCTTCTTCTCCACGGGTCCCGGCGTATTGGATCAGGAGAGGCCGGATTGCTCTCTATGCTCGACGTCGTGCTTGGGCCAGTTTGGGTATGGCTATTCTATGATGAACAGATATCCCAGCCCGCTTTTATTGGTGGCGCAGTCGTTTTGGCTGCCGTCTTTTGGTATCTCGCGATGGACCGGAAGCCCGCTATCGTCGCCCAGTGAGCGATTGATCGGGCGGAAAAAGATATCCCCGAAGACGAGTGTGGCCTTACCCGCCACGCCGAAGCGATCTCGCTCCCCAAAATGCTAGCCGTCCTACCCGAGACAATGATCCCGCCCCTTTTTGCCGTTGCAGCCTGCTGAAGAGAGCGAACGGATGTGCCGTCGATATCTGAATGTCGCCGTCACAGGCCGCGCTGAATGCAGCCATCAGCATGCCCCGGACAACGGCTTCACACACGGCCGTCATTCCGAAGCCCCTAGGCTCGAAAGAGTTCCAACGCGACTCCACAGGCGAGGATGACAAGCCACACGGACGCCACCCGCTGGATTAATATGATCCTGCTGCTTTTTGCGCTGGCCTGTATCAACCCACCGACCATTGCCCAGATAATAGCAACGATGCTCGCCAAAGCGGTGAAAAGGATGAGCTTTGACAAGAAATCCGGCGCTGCTGGTCGAGGTAAAAAAACAAGTCCGATTACAAGGGCCTTGGGGTTGAGCATCGTCGTCAAATAAATGCGCCGAGCGGTGACGCTGCCATATCTGATATCATTATTTCCCGCTATCCAGAGATTTGCAGCGAGATACATGACCCAAGTCGCCGCCACGCCCTTTAAAATGAGAGCGGCTCCCGGCCAACGGCTCACTAGCTCGTCCCCGAGCCAGGCAAGCGGAAGGATTGTCGTGAGATAGCCCGATAGCTCGGCAGGTAACAATTTCGGAACGCGCCAGAAGCTGTCTCGTGCCGCTGCCAACCCCATAAGTGTATTCGTTGGCCCCGGGCTCAGAAGAAGAATGAAGACGGCCAAGATAAATGCGGGATAGCTCACGACCTGCCGTCCGCCGGGTTTCTGTACCGTGTCCAGTCACATCCTCTATCTGCGCCATGCGGCCGCTCTCGCAGCTTTCTCACGTCAGCCAACTATCTGTCTCGGTGACGTGAGGGATACTCGACTGGCTTCCCGGACGGGAACAAGCGATTGCGGCGGCTGTTGTCGCTCGTCGCATTGCCGCCTCGAAAGAGAAGCCTCGATCGAGAGCGGAAGCAAGCACTCCAACAAAGCAATCGCCGGCCGCAGTCGTGTCTACCGCATCAATGGGCAGCGCCAACACGCGGAACTCTTCGCCGTTGATGGAAGCTTCGGCTCCCTCGCTTCCCAGAGTGCGCAGTATTCCGGTCTTAAGAGTGTCAGACAGGGACTTCGCGTCCGGCTCGCATCCAACCCACCCTGCAAGAGCTTCGGCTTCGTCTTCATTGACGATTACGATGTCTACCAAGGAAAGGAGTTCGCGATCCAGCGGGTAAGCCGGAGCGAGGTTGAGGATCGATTTCGCAGAACATTTGGAAACGCGCCTGATAAGATTTTCGATCTCAGAAACATCGTTCTCCATCTGCATCAGGACGTAACTGGCATTCTGGATAAGCTCATCTTCCACATTGTCGGATTGTGCAACAAGGTTGGCGCCTGCCGAAACAGCAATCATGTTGCGGCCGCTGGCGTCGATCATTATCGCAGCAGACCCCGTGCATTGCCTTGAGCGCGCCACCCGGCTGACGTCAACTTCGTCCCGTAAATTCTGAAGGGCGATAGGAGCCATGGCGTCGTCGCCGACCGCCCCCGCCATGGCGACATTTGCGCCATCTCGAGCGGCTGCCAGCGCTTGGTTCGCCCCCTTCCCTCCGGGCTCGGTTCGAGAGCCTCGGGCCAGGACTGTCTGCCCCGCTTGAGGAATTTCCTCGACCAGGTAGATGAGATCGACATTGATGGACCCGAACGTAACGATCATTTTTTAAATCCTAAGCTTGTTTCGCGATGGCGACGCGGAAACCTGCAACTTTCCACAGCATCGATAAAACGCTCCATTGATCGACTGGAGGTCTACGGCAGCCATTCCACCCGATCTAATTTCAATTTTCAGAATTATTTTTCTTTTTAGAATCTATTTCTATTTATTTCAAGAGTGTAAGGGAATGGAAGTGCGAGGGCTTTTCGACGGGGAAATCCGTGTGGGCGTGGCAGACAGCCACCTGCAAAAGTAGACGGCGGTTGTGGAAGGCCATTCCATAATGGAAACAATCTCGATAGACTGCAATAAAAGGAGATTTTAGATTTGACAGTCGCTGCCGTATCACGATGCCTGACGCTTCTGGAAGTGTTGGCTACAGAAGCAGGATCGATTGAGCTATCCGACCTCGCTGGACGCCTTGATATGCCTGCGAGTGCAGTGCACCGGCTGTTGACGACTCTGATTGCCCATGGATGGGTGATCCAGGATGCCGCAAGCCAAAACTATGCCCTTTCACTTCGATTAAGTGCGCTGGCGTTCCGCAATCTTGATGCGCGAAACGTACCTGATGTGGTCCAGTCGGTTTTGAATCGTTTGGCGGCGGAAACGCAGGAATATTGTCGCCTGGCCATCGTGGAAGGTCAGGATCTCGTATGGGTGGCACGGGCGCAAGGCGCAACAACCGGCCTTCGATATGACCCGGACATGGGACATGAAATTGTCCTCCACGCAACCGCGAACGGGAAGGCATGGCTTTCCACTTTGCCCGAAGAACAGGCGCTGGAGATCGTCTATTCCCGCGGCTTCACGGCAAAACGAAAGCTCGGCCCCAATTCTGCTCGGTCAATCGATGAATTGAGAGTTAGGCTAAATGAAACTCGAGAACGGGGCTTTGCGACCTCGGTTGAAGAAGGAGAGGCTGGGACCGCAGCAATTGCTGTTCCGTTTCGGGCACGTGCCGATGCAAATGCCCCCGTGGCTGGAACGATTTCCGTGGCAGGACCTCTCATGCGAATAACAGAAGACCGCTGGCCAGACCTGACCCGTGCACTCCACAAGGCAGCGGCGGAACTGAGTGATATCTGGCCTCTGCGGGTTCGTCAGCGCACAATGACCCCATTGCATGTTGCATCGGGGGCAGTGAGGTAGCTTCTTATACCTCACCGCGCCATCCAGGATCGCGCGCCACTCTGCAGGCTCATTCCGCCAGAATTGCTCCCACGGCCATTATCGTTGCCGTGGGAAGAGGCCGCACCCCTCGCACTTTATCGTCCTGAAATAGACGGGCTTGGCGTGTTCGCGGCCATCGCGTTTTTTAACCACAAACAAATACGCCTCATCACTTTTTCATCGCCGTTCCTCGAGGTCCGAGCACGCGTATTCTATGAAAAAAAGGCTACAGCCGATTTTTTGCTAGATTTGAAAGCTTTTTTCGTTTTAGAAATCATTTCCATTTATTTTTTAGAGGGAGGGCTCGCGATGAGCGTGACTCGATGGGAGGACGACGCCACCGTTTGGCATGGCCCGAACTATGGCTCGGAAGCATTGGAATATCATCCTGACGTAAAGTCGGCGGCGGTCGCCGGACGCATCATCACCTGCGTCGAGATTGTGGACTGGAGCGGCACCGGCACGAAGGATATGCTGATTTCAGCATGGGACGCCTGTTATGACGGTCGTGTCTTTCTGCGTCGCCAGATCGGAACAAACTCCGACGGCACGCCTGTTTTGGGTGAGGAAGAACTGGTCGAAGGTGTGCGCGGTTACGTGACGGCGGTCCGGGATGGCGATACGTTCCACCTCGTCTCGACATCTCGTCTGCGTAAGCAGATCTACGTCTTCCCCAATATTGGCGTGAAGGGAGCGCCGAAATTTGGCGATCCTGTCAGGCTCGATCTGGACGCCGACTGGGTCAAGGGCAACGAGTATTTCCACATGGCCCGCTTCCACGACATTGATGGCGACGGCGTGGATGAACTGATCGTCGGCAGCGACTATTGGAATGACTACTGGCCGAATGGTCTGGAATGGAATGACGAAGGATATCGCGGATATGACGATGCCGACCGCTGGCTGGGCGGTCCGCTGCGCGGATTTCTCTACGCTTTCAAAAACAGTGGCACGCTCGCGGCTCCCGTGCTGGAAAAGGGACACGCCCTCATCGCCGGCGAAACACCGCTCGAGGTCTATGGCCAGCTTGCTCCTGCCTTCGGCCGCTTCGGCGCGGAGCGTCAGAGCATCATTGCGGGCGAGTTCTGGAATATCTTGCATATCGCAAGACAACGCGAAGACGGGACGTTCGAGCCGACCAGCCTGATCCGCACCATCGATGACAAGGTGCTGGAACTCGAACAATGCATCCACCTGCCCTGTGTGGTGGATTGGGATGGCGACGGCCGCGAGGATATCCTGTACGGCGCAGAGGACGGCTATATCAGCTTCCTCAAAAATGTCGGCGATGGCGAGGACGGTCTTCCTCGTTTCGAACAGCGCGGCAGAATCGAGACGACGAAGCCCCTGATCCATGCCGGCATTCTGCCAAGCCCCGCAGCCTACGATTTTAGCGGTGACGGCCACTACGATCTGGTTGTCGGTAACAGTACCGGTGAACTTCTCTTCTACCAGAGCCGCGAAAAAGACGGCACCATCTATCTCGACAAGGAAGTCATGCTGAAGGGCGGTGAGACGCCGATCCGGCTTGCGGCCGGCCTGACCGGTTCGATCCAAGGACCTTCGGAGAAAATGTTCGGCTATTCCTGCCCGACACTGGCCGACTGGACCGGCAACGGCAGCATGGACATTCTCGTCAGCGACGTGACCGGCAGGCACCGTCTGTTCCGCAATACCGGCGAAAAGACGATTCCCCCGCGCTTTGGCGAAGAGGAATTCCTCACTTACAGAGGCAAGCGGCTGAAGACAGTCTGGCGCGTTAGACCGGCTGTCGTCGACTGGCTCGGGGACGGCGACCTTCACTATGTCGCATTGGATGAAGACGGCGTCCTCAGCGACTGGAGAAAGGCCTCGGATACGGAACTCGTCGACAAGCGTTTTCTCCAATGGGAAAACGGTGACGCCATGCGGTTCACCGTGGATGTCGGCGGTGGACGCGGTCGTGTGAAGCTTTGCTTTTGCGATTGGGAAGGCACTGGCCGCACCGATCTGATCTTCGGCACCCATGCCCGCGCCTGCGTGCCGCCGGATCCGAAAACCGGTGCGCCGCGCAATACGACCAAGCAGGCCGGCCTTTTCTACGCGCGTAATGTTGGGACACCGCAAGAACCGCGTTTTGCCTTGCCAATCCCGATCAAGCATCGGGACGAGACCATTCAGATGGCGATGCATGTCGCCTCCCCGGAAGTCGTCGACTGGGCTGGTCGCGGCGTGCTCGACCTTATCGTCGGCATCGAGGACGGCAGCATCGTCTGGCTCAAGCGCGAGGAACTGTCGTGGTAACCGGCGTCAGCATTCGCGGAACGACCAAGCTTATCGGCATCATCGGCGACCCGATCGCCCAGGCCAAGACGCCGGCGGCGGTCAATCCGCTCTTTGCGGCACGGGGAGCGGATATCGTCTCCGTACCGCTTCATGTTCCTGCAAAGGATCTGCCCACGATCTGGGCCGGCCTGAAGGCTATGCCGAACCTTGTGGGGTTCGGCATTACCCTGCCCCACAAGCAGACCGCCATCGATCTGTGCGACAGTCTCGATCCGGTTGCGGCCCGCGTTGGCGCCGTCAATCTCGTGCGCCGCGAGAGGGATGGCAGCTTCCGCGGCTACCAATTTGACGGCAGGGGCTTTGTGCGCGGTCTCCAGTCCAGGGAGATCACGATCAAAGGCCGCGATGCGCTGATCGTCGGAGCCGGCGGCGCATCGGTCGCCATAGCGTTTGCACTCGTCGAGGCAGGTGCCAATAGCATCACGATATCAAATCGGACCGTCGACAAGGCTGAAGCGCTGGCCGAGACCATCAATGCCGACTTCGGGCGGAAGCTCGCCAAAGCAGGCAGACCCGAGCCGGAAGCTGGCCAGCTCGTCGTTAATGCGACATCGCTCGGCCTGCACGACACGGACGCGCTTCCGCTGGATGCGGGCTTGCTTCAGCCGGGAATGACAATGGCCGAAGTCATTGCCCAGCCGGAGACCACCCGGCTTCTCGCGCTCGCCGCGGCAAAGGGTGTCGAAACCCACTCCGGCATGCATATGATCACCGGTCAAGCGGACCTCACCGTTGATCATATCTGTGAGCTTTGGGCTTAGCTGCGTTTCGACTTCGTAACGAACGTTATGCCTGATTACAGGGCATAACGTTTTTTGCAGCAGGGAAGACGGCGCATAAGCATGTCTGGCCAAGCTGCGATAATTATGGGGTTAATGCGTTCCAACACATGCGCATGATTCCGGCCCGCTGCGCGTCATTCATATCATCTCCGGTCGCTCGATGGCGCTTCAACGTGTTTCGGATGGCGCCGCGCACGAAGGATCCGGCCAGTTGCGGCGAAATTCCCCAGCCGGGGCCGCCTTCCTGCGCCTCGGAGAAAACAGCGATGCTATGTTCCGTCACCTTGTCGAAAATCACCGCCAGTTCCTCAAGCGGGATGGCCGGTGAACTGAAGAGGTAGTCATAGAGCCCTGCGCGATCGGCATCTGCCCAGATGAAGTCGATATAAGCTCCGACATAGGCATCGACGCGCTCCTTATAAGGGATAGATCGGTCGATCGGATGGACGAGTATTTCCTCCATCGTCTGCGCAAGCTGCCTGCAGACCTCAAGGATCAAGCCTTCCTTGGAAGGAAAGTGATTATAGACCGATCCCGTTGAAACCTCTGCGGTTTTGGCAATCAGCGCCATCGGCGATTGCAGCCCGTTTTCAACGAAAAGCCGTGTCGCCGCATTCAGAATACGTATCCGGGGTTCTAGCATCTTGGTCATGAATGAACGTTCATCTCAATGTCATGGAGTGTTGGTAACAAAATTTCCGCAGACGGGCAACCGGCTTTCTCAAACACGGTAAAACGCCAAGCGCGGCAAACGGATTTCATCATGACGAAACAACCTACCTTCGTGCATCTGACCGATATTCATGTCGGAAACCCTGACATTCCCGATGATCATCTTTTCTCCGACACCTCGGCGACGCTCAAGTCGATCCTTTCCGATATCAGTTCCATCGTGCCGAAGCCCGATTTTATTGTCGCCAGCGGCGATCTCGTCAATCGCGGCGACATGACCGATTACGAAGAACTGAAGCGGATTTTCCGCGAAGCCGACCTCGACATACCGGTGCTTTTCGGGCTGGGAAACCACGACAACCGCGAGAATTTCTACAAGAGTGTTGTTGGCCGGGATTCCGAACTTCTGAAGCCCTACGACCACGATGAGGTGATCAACGGCCTTCATGTCATCGTGCTTGATTCCTCGCTCCCAAACCGTATCGGCGGCGGCTTCGAGGACGGTCAGGTTGAATGGCTCAAGGCGAAGCTTAGCGAAAACGACCTGCCGAAGCTTCTGGTCATGCATCATGGCCCTGCCCTGGATGAAGACGATGTCGAAGGCCAATGGGAAACCTTCGCCTGCGCCGACACGATCCTATTGCGCGATCTTCTCAAGGATCGAAACGTCGTCGGGATCGTTTCCGGCCACATTCATTTCGATCGCGTGTCGAGCTGGTATGGCATCCCGCTGATCGTCGGCATGGGCCAGCATGCAGCAACCGACGTTCTGCAGTTTCATAAAAACCTGCGGATGGTCAGCGGTTCGGGCTTCGCACTCTGCAAGCTGCGTCCGTCCGGCCTGACGGTCTCCTTCATACCGCAGCCCGCAGAACGTCGGGAACTACACGTATATTCACTTGCAGCCATCGCAGAAATCGAGCGCCAGCGCGTTGCCGCTGCAGCCGAATGAGGATTTGAGCATGTTGAGAAGACATATCCTGGCAGGTTTTTCGTCGCTTGTCGTCGCCGGCGCCGTGATGAGCGCAACCGCTCACGCCCAGAGCGCGGCCCCAAGCATCGACAAGCCGGTTACAATCACGTTCTACAACTACAATCTTGCCTCTGCCGGCATTGGCGCCGAAGCCACCAAAAAGCTCATCGGTGAGTTCATGGCGGCCAATCCGAATGTCAAGGTCGAGGGGGTCGCTGTCCCCGCGCAGGACATGGCCAGCCGTCTGCAAAGTGACATGGCCGCCGGCAAGGCGCCGGATGTCGCCCAGGTTATCTTCGACGGCCTGGCCTTTTCCGCCGACAATCTTGGCGCGGTCACCCTTGAGGACACTGTCCCTCAAAACGAGCTTGCCGACCATTTTGCGGGCATGATCCCGGCCGGCATCAAGCTCGGTCAGCTGGGTGGCAAGACTTATGCTCTCGCTTATACCTTCTCCACGCCGGTTCTGTTCTACAATGCCGACCTGTTCCGCAAGGCGGGTCTCGATCCCGACCAGCCACCGAAGACGTGGGAACAGGTAAAGGCGGCGGCCGTCGCCATTCGCGGAAAAACCGGCGCGCAGGGTTTCAACGGCGCGCTCGCCGGCGGCGGCGCAGCCGGCTTCGACTGGGCGCTGCAGGGTCTTCTGCAATCGAATGGCGGCAGCGTTCTTTCGGCGGACCGCAAGACGATTACCTTCGGCGAGCCGGCTGCGGTGCAGGCGATCTCGATGCTGCGCGATCTGCATGAGACCGGCGCTTACCAGAACATGCCGAACGACGTGATGATCGAGACCATGAAGTCCGGGCAACTGGGCATGGTGCTCAATACGTCGGCCCAGCAGAACTCACTGATCAAGGGAGCGGCCGGCAAGTTTGAACTGCGCGCGACTCAGATGCCTGGCTTTGCCGACAGGCCTTCGACGCCGACCAACTCCGGCAGCGGCCTCATGATCTTCAGCCAGGAACCGCCCAAACAGCGGGCGGCCTGGGAACTGATGAAATTCCTGACCTCGAAACGTGGCTACACCGTCATCACCTCCGAAATCGGTTATCTGCCGCTGCGTCCGGATATTGTCGACGATCCGCAATATCTTGGCGAGTGGGTCAAGCAGAACCCGATGGTACGCCCCAACCTTGCGCAGCTGGAGCGTCTTCATCAATGGGTCGCCTTTCCTGGGCAGAACTATCGTCAGATCACCAAAATCCTTCTGGATGCGACAGAGACCGCTGTCTTCGGCAAGGCCGACGTTGCTGAGACGATGAAGGCTGCGCAAGCGCAGGCGCAGGGCCTTGTCATGAACTGATCGCATTTCGCGATCCTTGCCGCCGGGTCAGGTCCCGGCGGCCCCTTCTCGAAATGGGTGTGAAATGACCGCCGCCGCTTTCCCACAATCACCTTCTGCCCCCGTCGGACGTCGCCTTGGACGATCCATAGCGGGACGAACCATCGCGCCGTGGCTTTACATCGCCCCTGCCGCCGTGACGTTTCTCGTCTGGATCTACTGGCCGCTCTTCGATGCCTTGTGGCTGAGTTTCCACCAGTGGAACATGCTGCCCCGCGCACCAGTAAAGTTCGTCGGCTGGTCGAACTATACCAATATATTCGCCCTGCCCAAGTTCTGGCAGGCGGTTCAGAATACCGGTATTTATGTCATTGGGCTGTTGCCGCTCGCGGTCATCCTGCCGCTTGCGCTGGCGATCTATACGAACGATCTATCGGGACGCTATCGGAATATCTATCGTGCGATCATCTTTCTTCCAATGATCATTGCACCGGTGGTCGCCGCGTCCGTCTGGCGCTGGATTCTCGACCCCGACTACGGTGTCTTGAACAGGCTTATCAAATCTGTGGGTCTCGAGCCGATACGGTTTCTCACGGATCCGGATATTGCGATCTGGACGATCATCTTTATCACAGGCTGGAAGCTCGTCGGTTTTTCGACGCTCATTCTCGCGGCGGCAAACGCCAATATCAACCCGGCGCTGATCGAAGCTGCTCGAATGGACGGCGCGAGCCGTTGGGGGATCATAAGAGATGTCCGGCTTCCGCTTCTCTCTTCCACCATTCTGTTTCTGGTGATGATCACCATCCTGCTCGGGGCGCAGTGGAGCTTTTCCTACATCGTCGTGCTCACGCAGGGCGGCCCGCTCGGTTCCACCACGAATATCTTCCATATCCTGTGGGACTTCGGTTTTTCGAGCATGTCGGTCGGATGGAGTTCGGCGGCCGCCATCATCCTCTTCCTCGGTTTCGGCGCTCTCGCCTTCGGGCTGCTGCGTCTTGTCGACAGGTATTCTTTCCATGACAATTGACGTGACAATGCCGCGAGCAGGTTCACCGCCCGCACGAAAGCGGTTTTCTACAGGCCTTCGCACGCCGCTTGGCCACGCAGTGATGATCGTTCTTTCGCTGGTTTGTCTTTTCCCGGTCTACTGGATGATCATCAGTTCACTGCGACCGGCCAACGCCCTGCTCGACGACACATTCTGGCCAAGCGCGATAACGCTCGAAAATTACACCTACGCCCTCAAGGCGATCCCGATCGGCAGCATGCTGGTCAACACGGTGATCGTGTCCACCGTCGTCACGGCATTCCAGCTTCTGACGGGATTGCTGGCTGCTTACGCGTTCGTCCGCTACCGTTTCCCGTTTGATAAATTCGTCTATGCACTGATGGCGATGACCTGGCTCATCCCGCTTCAGGTCGTGATGATCCCGAACTATCTTCTCGTTGTCAGACTCGGTTTGCTGGACAGCCTCACGGCGCTGATCCTGCCGCATTTCGCCAGCGCGCTTGCCATATTGCTGTTTACACAGTCAATGCGGGCGTTTCCCAAGGAAGTGCTGGAGGCGGCGCGCATGGACGGCGCGGGCGGCTGGCGGGTTCTGTGGGAAATAATCGTACCGAACCTGCAGGGCATGATTGCCTCCCTGACGATCCTCGTCTTCATCTCCACCTGGAATGAGTATTTCTGGCCGCTTCTCCTTTCGCGAACGCCGGACAACAGCGTTGTCCAGATTGGCATTCAGATGTTCATGACAGCCGAGGGCACTCAATGGGGACCGCTGATGGCTGCATCGACCATGGCGAGCCTGCCGATCCTCATTCTCTATGTCCTGCTGCAGCGGCAGGTCGTCCAATCCTTCATGAAATCAGGAATTCGATAGTGGCTTGCATCTTGAAACGCTATCGCGCAGCCTGTCGGGCATATCATATTTCGCATCCATGCACGGCCACCAGGGTACGGAGCCCGGAGTTTCTCAATCTCACTCACCTACCCTGACATCACGGCAGGGTTATTTGCTATCATTGATGCTGCAGTCTCAGACCTTTCTCAGGCCAGCGAAGCCGGCCGACCCTCCCCGTCAATGACAGCGTCACGACGGCATCTTCCATGTCTGGGCCCACAAATCCGATATTTGTGGGGCAAATGTCTGGCATCATGACTTGGTCGATTAAATCCCCTTGTGGCGAAATGACCGTTATGCACCCTGTCACCAAGGTCGCGACACAGATGTTACCTGCCGCTGTGACCTTCAAGCTATCGAAGCGCTGAAAGCCACCGAGACCGATGACGAGTTCACCCCCGTTCTGACTCGGAAATGGTTTTTTTTGGACCACTCCCGGCTCGGTGATGGCGTATCGCCACAACCGAGCTGTTTCCATTTCGGCGACGTAAAGCGTCTTAAGATCGGGCGACAGGCCAATCCCGTTTGGTGCTATCAGCGGAAACACCACCCTTTTTATCGAACTGCCATCGGCTTTCGCGTAGAATACCGCACCGTGATCGCGTTGGAACTCCCGAACCCGGCCGGTGTCAGTGAAATAGAATCCGCCAAGATTGTCGAAAACGATGTCGTTTGGGCCGCTCAGGCTTCGGCCGTCGCATTGATCATACAGTGTAACAACCTCGCCGGTGGAGACATTGACCTTCTGGATCGCACCGCCGTCGTAGTCAGGAGCCAAGCCGGCAGGGCGCAGCCAGCCGCCATCTTCTGTCCAGGAGAACCCTCCATTATTGCAAACGTAAAGCGCCCCATCCGGCCCCAGGGCCATTCCGTTAGGGCCGCCCTTCGTCACCGCCAGTACTTCGCTTTTTCCGCCTGCTCTGATCCTCACGATCCGACCCCGACCAATCTCCACGACAGCAATCGTGCCGTCGAGAAGTTCGACAGGGCCTTCCGGGAAGTGAAGTCCGGCCGCTACGATTTCCATATCGGGAATTGTCATTCCGTGGATTCGACCCGTTCGGGGGCACCACCATTTGCTGCCGAACGATAACCTGCTTCAATGACGGCCAATGCTCGCTCCGCTTCCGGCAGGCCTGCAATGGGAGGGCGACCATTCGCGAGGTCCGCCCAGCTGCGGCGGAGGAAAACCGGGTAATATTCGTCCGTGTTGTACTCGATGGTCGTCGCGGAAGCCTTCTCGTGTTCCCGCGATTTGGCATAGAACTGGTCGGCGTAGCCGCGGATATAGGATTGGCGATGCGAGAGTGAAAAGGCGAAATCCCGCTGATCGTCGGCCGTGGAGGGATACAAATACCCCGTCTCGATCACGCCGATCTGTCCTGCGGCAGTTCGGCAGGTGAAGACAGCCTGTTCATCGACGGTCACATCAGGCCGGTAGATCTGGACCCGGCCTGAGACCTCGGTGATGGGGGATTGCGTAAGATCTGAGATCAGGTCGATGAAATGAATGCCGACATTCAGCATCGACCCCCCGCCCGAATGCGCCTTGTCAAGCATCCAGGCGCAGCCGTTACGTTCGTAACGAGAAACAGACCCGACGATAAACCTGAAGGAAAGATGTTGAAACCCATCGGGCGTGAGCCCTTCGGCCGGCGAGAGGCGATCAGCCAGGTTGCTGACGCGCTGAATAAAAGGCACGCTCACGAAGACGCCATGTTTCTCAGCAAGTTTGCGGATGCGACGAACTTCCTCGAGATCGATTCCACACGGCTTCTCAATAAGAAAAGGCTTGCCCTTTGCTATCAGCCGCTCTGCGAGCTCGGCCATGTCGGAATGACGGCTGAAGACGAGCGCGAAGTCGAAATCCTGGCTCATGAGTTCGTCGTTGGAGCCATATAGTTTACAATTGAACAGGTCGGAGAAACGTGCCCCGGCAAATGCCGCGCTGTCTGATATGCCGATGACCTCGATACCCGGGTCCTTCAGTGCAGCGACATAAAGCGGAAAGTGCCAGTGGCTGACGTCGAATACTGCAATCTTCATCACGACTCCGTTTATTGCGGGTTTATCAAGGCGTGCAGCTGTGATTAAACGTAGTGGTGGCCGCAAGCCGATGTTCCGGGTGCGGTCTTATGGTTTGCTGCCGTTTAAGCGACTTCTTGTGAAACGCCTCTCATAGTGCTATTGGAATGGTGTTCCGATAAACCGAATATCGTGGTATCATGCGACTTGTCAAATCCCTTCTGGACCGCTGTTTTGATCTCATCACGCTGTTGAGCGAGAACGCCAATGGACTGTCTTTAGGCGAAATCAGTCGCCGGCTGGACGTTCCAAAGAGCGCAGCTCATCGTCTGCTCAACAGTCTGTGTGATTTGGGCTGGGCCGAACAGGACCCTGAGAATGGGTTCTACCGGCTTTCATTGCGCCTTGCTGTCATGGGCCAGCGCCTGCTGGCCGGTACACGGATTCCCGATATCTGCCAGCCGATTCTCGATCAATTAGCCAGCAATACCAAGGGGCTGGGCAGGATTGCGATCCTCGATCCGGATGGTTTGACGTGGATATCCCATTCCCAAGGCATGCGGTCGGGCCTGATCTACCAGCCGGAACTGGTGGCAAAAGTTCCTTTGCACACAACAGCCAACGGAAAAGCATGGCTGGCGACACTGGACCGAGAGGAAGCTCTGGAAAGGGCGGTCGCCAGTGGACTAGGGCGAAAAGACCTCGGCGGCCCTCGCGTTATTACCTCCAGGCAGACATTTTCTGCGGCTTTGGATGAAACCATAGAACGCGGATGGGCGACGGCTATCGAAGAAGCGGAGCCAGGTGTGGCTGCAGTCGCTGTCGCGATCAGAGTTGGAGGTCAGGTTGTTGGAACGGTGAGCATCGCCGGGCCCATCCACCATTTTTCTTCCCTCGTATTACCGCAACTGGCGGACCAGGTTAAGGCAACCGCCGAGGAACTTTCGCAACTTTGGCCCTATCGGATCGCCTCCCCCAGCCCAAGGGACAACACTTCGAGAAGTTCTCAAGTGATTGGTAACATTATCTAAACATCCCCTCTAACTGCCAGTGCACTCACCATGTCACTGATCCTTCTTGACACCTGCTTTCCTTAATGGAATAACGTTCCAATAGCGATCAGGGAAATCGCTTCAGGATTGATGGCCGCCTCAGCGGCCCGTAGGAGGAAACAGTTGGCTAGCGTTGAACTCAAAGCCGTTCGTAAAGCTTACGGCGCCTTGCCCGTGCTTCATGGCGTGTCGGTCGATATTCATGAGGGGGAGTTTGTCACTCTGGTCGGACCCTCCGGTTGCGGAAAATCGACCTTGTTGCGAATGATCGCGGGCCTTGAGGATATCTCGGGTGGCGAAATCCAGATCGGCGGGCGCACGGTGAATGACGTTCCACCGAAGGCCAGAGACATTGCAATGGTTTTCCAGAATTATGCCCTTTATCCGCATATGACCGTTGCCGAAAACATGGGCTTCTCGCTGAAGCTCAAAAAGGCGCCGAAAGAGGAGCGAACTCAGCGTGTTCAAAGAGCCGCTGAAATCCTCAGCCTCACCAAACTCCTGGAGCGCTATCCTCGCGAACTCTCTGGCGGACAGCGTCAACGCGTGGCGATGGGCCGGGCGATCGTTCGCAATCCACAGGTTTTCCTGTTTGATGAACCGCTATCGAACCTCGATGCGAAGTTGCGTGTGCAAATGCGCGCCGAGATCAAGGAACTGCATCAGAGGCTCAAAACCACGACGGTCTACGTGACCCACGATCAGGTCGAGGCGATGACCATGGCCGACAAGATTGTTGTGATGCACGACGGTCATGTCGAGCAAGTCGGTGCACCGCTTGAGCTGTATGATTACCCAGCCAACTTGTTTGTCGCGGGATTTATCGGATCGCCGGCAATGAATTTCCTGAAAGGCAAGGTGGAGCAGGGCCGCTTTGTTCTGGACAGCGGCCACACGCTTCCAATGCCCGAAGGCTTGGCTGATACGTCGGAACGGCTGATTTACGGTATCCGTCCAGAACATCTGGCCATCAGTGACGAAGGCCTGCCTCTCACCGTCACCGTGGTTGAACCAACCGGTTCGGAGACGCAAATCATGGCCCGCCTCGGTAGTCAGACAATCGTCTGCATATTCCGCGATCGCGTTCTCCCGAAGGTTGGCGAGATCATCACTGTGGCTCCTGACATCTCGCGCGTCCACCTCTTCAACGAGAGCACGGGTCGGCGACTGTCCTAAGGGAACGCTGCCACCCCTCCACCGGGACATGTCCACACGGGATTTATAGTCGAATGTCGATACCTCCGCTACAAGCAAGCACGAACCAAGGCGGGACGAGCCATGCGAGCGACGTCCTGAGCGCCGCTGATGACGCAAAGCGCGTCAGATGGGCTCCCTTCCTCTGGTTTACGCCCGCCATTTTGATCCTGTTTCTCGTCACGCTTTATCCGACGATCTTTGTCATCTGGTTGAGCTTTCAGAAAACCAGATATTACGAACTGATCGGCTTTGCCGGTCTCGCCAACTACGCCGAAGTTCTGACCTCGTCCGCGTTCTGGGATACGACGTTCATTTCGCTGACTTATGTCGGGGGCTCCCTGGCTGGAGCGATCATTCTTGGGATGGCAGCGGCGCTGGTTTTAAACAGGGCGGGCGTCACAGGTTCCACGCTGCGCGTTTTCATCCTTTTTCCATGGACGCTCTCCATGTCGGTCGTTGGCAGCATCTGGCTGTGGCTCTTCAACCCTTCGTTCGGACCGATACCCTACGTGATTCAGAAGCTGGGTATCGATCCCGGGCTCATGTTGGGCGATCCGGGGATGGCATTGCCGCTCATCATCATCGTCACAGCCTGGTGGTCGTTCCCCTATGTGATGGTCATGGCGACCGCAGCCATGCAGTCCATTCCAAAGGAACTCTACGAAGCGGTGGAGATCGATGGCGGCGGCGCTTTCGTGAAATTCCGTTACGTCACGCTCACTGAAATTCTTCCCACTCTGGGAAGCACGGCGCTGACGCTCTCGATCATGTATCTCACCCTGATGACGCTGATCATTGTCATGACGGGCGGAGGGCCACTGGGTTCGACCACCACGCTCAGTTTCGAAGCCTTCCGTGGCACCGTTCAGGCGGTGAACATTGGGCCGACTGCTGTCGTCTCGATCGTCGTCCTGATTATCAATGTCGCCCTTGGTGCTCTTTACACCCGGCTGACCGGCCGCGTTACCGGATAGGATTTTAAAGATGAGTAACGCTCTTCCAAACCGATCAAACGGACAGATACCTGCAATCCTGGGGTCGTTGGTGATCGCCATCATCGTTCTCGGACCGGTGCTCTGGGCCTTCGCTACATCCTTCAAGACAGAAATCGAAGCTGTGGTCGTCCCGCCGACGCTCTGGCCAAACTCGCCGACACTGGAAAACTACACTAAGGTTTTCCAGGATCCGGCATTCCTGACCGACCTCTGGAACTCTGTTGCCTACTCCGTCGGCGCCGTGATCGTAGCCCTCCTCGTTGGAATTCCCGCGGGTTATGCCGCCGCACGCTTTTCGTTCAGGGGTAAGCGAACTTTGATGCTGGTTATCCTCGGAACCTCGATGGTGCCAGGGGTCGCGTTGCTGGTTCCGACGTATTATCTGCTAGAAACGGTTGGCCTGCTCAACAGCGGCATCGTGGTGACGATCATCCTCTGCGCGCGGATTATCCCTCAGACCGTCTGGTTCATCGCAAATTTCGTCGAAGCCGTTCCGGTTGAAATCGAGGACTCCGCCATGATCGACGGCGCTTCGCGGTTCCAGATCATCTGGTCGCTGATTTTACCCCTGATACGTCCAGGAATTGCGGCGGTCGCGACCATCGGGATTGTGACGACCTGGAACGATTATATCACGGTGGCGGTCTTTGCGCCCGAAGTGGCGAAACGGACCCTGCAGGTCGCCCTCGTCAATCAGGTTTTCGACGCCGTCGGCATTTCGTGGTCCTACATGATGGCCTTCGTCATGATCGCATCATCTCCGGTCATCCTGATGTTCGGCTTCGTTCAAAAGTGGTTCATCTCCGGGCTGACGGCGGGGGCCGTCAAAGGCTGATGAACAACCAATCTTCACTACTGCAACTCGTTCAACTGGGAGGAAGACGCATGCAAATCACATCAAGGCGCCACATCATAAAGGCGGTAGCGGCGCTTGGAATTGGGACCGCCGCCCTGAGTTTCCTGGCTCCGCAAGCCTTTGCGCAGAGTACGGAAATTATCTACCAGACATTCCTGGACCCCAACAATTCGAAGGATCCGAGGTCTGCTGCCCAGACGAAGATGATCGAGGCGTTTCAGGCAAAAAACCCTAACATCACGATCAAACTTCTGGTCGATCCGACCGGTGGCGCAGCAGCGCGTGCTATCAAGTCTGGCGCTCAGTCACCGGATGTGATCCGCGTCGTCGGCTTCGCTGTTTCCGAATTCGCTGCCACTGGAAATCTTCTTGAGCTCGATGATCTTGTGAAGAAGGATGGCATTCTGGATGATGATTGGCTCCTGCCTCTATCAGGCACGAAAGTCGCCGGAAAGCTTTATGCTCTCCCCCAGGACTTCCGTATTCCAATCCTCTTCTATCGCAAGAGCATGCTGGAGAAGGCAGGGGTAAAGCCGCCGACGACATGGGATGAAGTGTGCGCACTGGGCGATAAGTTTGGCCAGTCGGATACGATCACCTTCGCCGTTCCGCTCGGAGCAACAGGCGGTCTCGGTGGCGCACAGAGCCTCGGAGAATTCTTCCTGAGCACCATGCTCTCTGGAAATGGCGGCGAATACTTCACCCCTGAAGGCAAGATCGCATTTTCCAAAGAGGCGTTCATCAAGGCGGCGCAGACGATCAAGGACTTCTACACGAAGTGCAAAGTCACTCCACTCCGCAGCGCACAGATGGGCTTCAATGAGTTGCACGACGCGCTCCGGTCCGGCAGTGCGGCGACGGCGGTGTTCGGTGTCTATCGCTACAAGACGGTGAAGCAGCAAGGCGGCGGTGACGATCTGGCCTGGGCTCCGGCTCCCGGTTATGCGGCAAACGACAAACAGACCGTCTACAGCTACAACATCGCGATCAACAAAAAGACCGTCAATCCGGATGCAGCATGGACCTTCGTGAAGTTCATGGTGTCGCCGGAGGCGCAGGCTTTCGCAGCCGAAGGTGGTGAAGTCGTCTCGCGTAAGTCGGCCTATTCGGCGCCTTATTTCCAGACCGACGCTGGCAAAGACCAGAAGGCGTGGGCCGATCTCGTTGCGCAACGGGGTCAAACTGTGACCTACACACCCATCCTCTCCACGTATCATACCATTCTGGGCGAAGCATTCCAGAGAATGGTCCTGAAAGACGGGTCGCCGGCAGATGCCTACGATGAGTTGATCGAACGGTATGATGCAGCACTTGCGAAGGCACAGTAACCGAGCCTCCTCGTAACAAGGCTGGATGGCGGAATTAGTCACCGCCATCCAGTTCCTTTCCGAGACGACCACAGACAGTCGCAACTTGGAACATCGACAACAGAAACTATGGGCGGCCTCAATTCTCGCTCAACGGCGGCTGAAAGGCCGATGGGTATTGCTGTGCCCTGCGATATCGGATCGCGCGCGCAAACCATGGGCCAATGAGCCACCTTCTAACTGATGAAAGGCGTCCGCCATGAGATATCGATACCTTGGAAGAACTGGGGTTCAGGTCAGCGAGTACATGCTGGGCACGATGAGCTACGGATCTGATGGAAACACTGACGAGAAAGAATGCATTGAGATTTTGCATAGCGCGCTCGATCGCGGCATCAATTTCATTGACACTGCTGACACCTACTCGCACGGCGAGTCCGAGGAGATTGTCGGGAAAGCTATCGCGGGCCGTCGAGACAAAGTGGTGCTTGCGACGAAGTTCCGATTGGTGGCTGGTGAGGGACGCAACGAGCAGGGTGGCTCCCGCTACTGGATCATGAAGCAGGTCGAAAATAGCCTGCGCAGGTTAAACACCGACCATATTGATCTTTATCAATTTCATCGGCCAGACCTCGCGACTGATCTCGAGGAAACCCTCGGCGCTCTCAGCGACCTAGTGACTCAAGGCAAGGTTCGTTACATCGGCTCATCAACAATGCCAAGCTGGTATCTCGCAGAGACACAATCGGTTAGCCGGTCGAACAAGATCGCGCGGTTCATCAATGAGACCTCACCCTACTCTATTTTTCACCGCGCCGTGGAGAGAGAGACTCTTCCTGCCGTTGAGCACTACCGCATGGGTTTCACCGCTTGGAGCCCTATGAACGGGGGCTGGTTGACGGGAAAGTACAAAGCGGACGGCTCGGTGCCGTCAGGATCCAGGGCCGAGCGCGTACAAGGACAGTGGGGACGCCACTATCCGATCCTGCAAACCCGATTTGATATGACGCGCGAGGGTAATCGGCGCAAACTGGAACTGCTTCCGGAGCTTGAGCGGGTCGCAGCGGAAGCAGGTTTGTCGCTGATGCATATGGCGCAGGCATTCCCCCTCGCCCACGCCGCTGTGACGTCTGTGATCCTTGGCCCTCGTACGGTCGAGCAATACAAAGCAATGGAGGCGGGTTTCGAGACCGTCCTTCAGGCAGACACGCTTGACCAGATCGACGTGCTCGTTCCACCGGGTGTGCTCATCGAAGAAGCCGACCGAGGCTACGTTTCCCCGTGGCTCGTGCCAGAGGTTCGTCGCCGCGGTGCAAAGGTTGCTAATTTAATCTGACCGCGACGGGCTACGGTATCAGTCAAAATCGTCCGTTCGCGAACCGGCGACGTGATCCTGGTACCGAGCCTACGACCCGCCCCGGTCTGACCACTGAACTCTAAAAAACTGAGAAGCGGCCGATGACGAACATTGTCTTTAACCACGCCACCGTGCGCGAGAGAGCAGATATGTTGACCTTTCTTCGTCTCTGCGCAGAGCGGGGACTGAAGACAGTATCCATATGGGGGGACGAAATCGCCAAGGTGGGTGAGACTGACGCTCTCTCCGTTTTGCACGATTTCGGACTGACTGTGTCAGGATACAACCGTGTCGGGCCGTTGACAGCGAATTCCCTTGACCGGGCCGAAGCGGAACTCGAGCGGGCCGCCAGATTTGGAGCTGACCATGTCTTCCTGTTTACCGGAGGCTTTCAAGACAATGAAAAAGATCTGGGGGCGGCAAGACGACGGGTCGAGGATGCAATCGGCAAAGTTCTCGACAGCGCCCGAAAGATTGGCGTGAAGCTCGCGATTGAGCCGCTTCATCCTATGGTCACGGGGGACCGCGCCCTCATCTCCAGCCTCTCGCATGCAAATTCTATCTGCGAAGCACTGGGGCCGGGCATTGGAGTGGTTGTCGATGTCTATCATTGCTGGTGGGACGAGCGACTTGCTGCCGAGATTGAGCGCGCGGGTGACGCAGGCCGGCTTCTTGGTTTTCACGTCAACGACTGGCTGCTTCCGACACGGCATCTTCTGACCGATCGGGGCATGATGGGTGACGGGATCATAGACCTGCCCGGCATCTATGCGATGGTCCGAAAGGCCGGATACAAGGGAGCGGTCGAGGTGGAGATCTTCTCCACCGACTGGTGGTCTCGCGATCCGGCGGAGGTGATCGATATCGCCATCAATCGCTGCCGTAGCCTGTTCTGCGAGGAATGAAATCATGCAAGTGAATATTCCCAACCTCAACGGCAACTCGCGCATCTATGCTGTGTTTGGCGACCCGATACACCAGGTACAGACACCGCGGCTGATCAACCCGATCTTTGCTGCCGCCGAGGTCAACATCTTCGCGGTGCCTTTCCTGATAACCGCCGAACACTTCGCAACGGCATGGGATTGCTTCTCCGCCATCCCCAACCTCTGCGGTATCAGCACCACGGTCCCTCACAAGGTGGCGGCGGCCAAAAGATGCTCAACACTTACCCCGACGGCGAAGGCGGTCGGCGCCGTTAACTGCGTCCAACGCGGCGAGGACGGCCAGATGAACGGCGCGCTCTTCGATGGCGTGGGCTTCGTCGAAGGGCTCGGAGAGGCAAAATCCCGCCTGCGCGGCGCCCGCGTGCTGATTGTCGGAGCAGGGGGGGCAGGCCGCGCGATCGCCTTCGCGCTGGCTGAGGAAGGCGTAAGCAAGATTAACCTCATGGACCTCTCGGCTGCATCCGTCGCCTTCACGGCGGCTATGGTCAATACCGCCCGTGGTGAAGAATGCGCGGTCGCCGTCGATGGGTCAGCGGGTTGGGACTACGATATCGTCATCAATGCATCCCCGATCGGCGTCAAGGGAGATAGCATATTCCCCATGCCGACTGACGCGATACGGCCCGAAATGCTCATCGCAGACATAGCCAGCCTAAGCAGAGAGACAGCCCTATTGTCCGCTGCCAAGACGGCCGGCGCGGCGGTCTCCGACGGGAATGACATGCTGCTTGCACAAATCCGCCTGATGGCAGGCTTTGCCGCAGGTTTGCCGGCAGGAACAGCGCTTTAAACACCTAACAAAGAGCGAAAGATTACATCATGAAAATCCAGGCCCAGGGCATTGTCCCCGTCATGCTTACCCCCTTCACGCCGGATAACCGGATCGACTGGCAAGGCCTCGAGCAACTTGTGGAGTGGTATATCGCCAACGGTGCAGATACGCTTTTCGCTGTTTGCCAGTCCAGCGAGATGCAGAAGTTGTCACTGGAAGAGCGAGTTGCGCTTTCCAAAAAGGTTGTCTCGCTAGCGGCCGGGCGTGTGCCGGTCATCTCATCGGGACACATTAGCGACAGCCGCGATGACCAGCGCGCCGAACTTGTGGCAATGGCCGGGACCGGAATTGACGCGCTTGTGCTGGTCAGCAACAGGCTCGACACAAAGAATGAGGGAACCGAAGCATTTCGCTCCAGCCTCGCCGCCATCATGAGCTGGCTTCCGAGCGACCTGCCCCTCGGTCTGTACGAATGCCCAGCGCCGTATCGTCGTCTCTTGAGCGATGACGAATTCAAGCTGTGCCGCGACACAGGCCGTTTCGTAACGCTGAAGGACGTTTCCTGCGATCTCGAAACGGTGAAGCGACGTGTCACGCTCTCCGGCGACTCCGGCTTTGCGATTGTCAACGCTAATGCCGCCATTGCAGCCGCCGCCATACGCGCAGGTTCGAAGGGCTTCTCTGGCGTCTTCACCAATATCCATCCAGACCTCTACGCCTGGCTCTACAAACACGCATTCGATGACAGCGATCTGCGCCGCGAACTTGAAATATTCCTGGCGCTCGCCGCAATGGCTGAGCCGATGGGATATCCCGGCCTTGCCAAGGTTTGGCACAAGCGCCTCGGTACGTTCGATAGCATTCATTCTCGTGTCACGGACTATGACATTGCTGAACGCCACTGGGCGGTCATGGATCTGCTCGATCATATTGAAGCCGGGGCAAAAAGATTTCGCGAGCGGATCACGCAGGAATCTTAGTGGATGGCATCGCCCCGACAAGGAGCTCAATAGCAACAGCCCTGCATCGTCATCCATCAGGCAGCGCCGACCGGATGGCCTTCGAAGAGATCAACATGAACTCTCATACAACCGCCACCGAAGCCATCACGCTGGCTCGTCAACTCCACAGCCTGCGCCGCGACGGAAAGCAGGTTCCAACAGAGCAACTGGTCTCGGTGCCCACCTCGCCTGAGAGCGCCATGGATGTACAACGGGCGCTTTCGAAACTTGAAGGGGCAGACATTCCCGCTTGGAAAGTCGCAAAATCGCCAGGTGGCGCACCGGTTGCCGCTCCGCTCTATCCCTATTGGGATAACCCGGACGGTGCGGCATTGACGTGGCGATCCGGGCTGAAGATCGAGGTGGAAATTGCCGTCAAGCTAAGCAATGACCTTCCCGTCCAGGCCGATGCGCTTTACGGGCGAGCAGATATCGAGGCTGCAATCTCCGACGCCTATCTCGGCACAGAGCTGGTCTGGAGCGGTATTTCGGAAGGAGGCAGCGTCTCTTTCCTCGCCTTTCTGGCAGACCGCCTCGGGAACATGGGCTACGTAAAAGGACCGGCTCTACCTCTGGCCGTCCTTCGGCCCGGCTCGAATTTTCCGTTGAGGATACAGCTTGACGCCCAAGTGATGTTCGACGCGGACGCACAGCATCCGGCCGGAGACCCGCTCACCTGGCTCTGTGATTACGCGAATGATCGCACGCGACCTGCTGCATCGCTGAACGCAGGATCGATTGTGACGACGGGAAGCCTGTGCGGCGCGCTCGACGTTGCCGCGCCGGGCAACATCGGCATCAAGTTGGGTGCTCTGGCTGTCATGAATATCGCGCTGTCATCAACTGGAAGACTTTGAAAAACGGCCTGTAACAACGTGCATTTCGTCCAACCGAAGGGGCCTTGAGCAACGTTCGTCCGGACCCGACCTGAGACAGCAGTTCGCAATGCGTATGCAAATACACGATCAGCACAATAATCCATGCAAGGGAGATGCCGATGATTATAAACACTTTTTCCTATCTCTGGAAATCGAATGCAATGGATGCGATGTCCGAACTCCTCCAACACGGTTTCACGGTGTTTGAGGTGCCGGTCAGCTCCCCCCATTGCTGGCCGGACGATATGCCGGCAGGATTGCGTTCCGACGTGCAAAAGCTGCTCACGGACCACGGCGCGCGTGTCAGGTCGCTGAATGCTGGCGGGTACGATATCAATCTGGCTAGCCCGGCCGCGAATATGCGGCGCAAGAGCGCAGACCATATCAAAGATGTCATCCAACTGGCTGTCGACTGGGGAGTAAGCGATGTCGTCATCTCGCCGGGAACGCGACGACCGATGATTTCCCCAACGATACCGCAAGCATTCGGATGGCTGTCCGAGAGTCTCGATACGCTTCTACCGGTTGCAAAGCAGGCTGGCGTGCGTCTGCTTATGGAGAATACGCCATATTGTTTCAGACCGACGATCGAAGAACTGGTCAGCGTGGTTGAAGAAATTCAAAGCGACAATTTGAGGATTGTCTACGACGTCGCAAACGCCGCCTATATCGGCGAGGATCCGGTCGCAAGCCTTCTATCCCATCACGCGCACATAGCTCTCGTGCATATCTCGGATACGGGCACCGACGTGTGGGGGCACGATCCCATCGGCACGGGGGTCATCGATTTCAAAGCGCTTGGACGCGCCGTCGAGTCGGTCTTCGACCCTGATCTCGTTGTCCTTGAAATAATTCGGGAAGAGCAGCCACTCGTGGAAATTCAGAATGGTCTTCAGGAACTGGAAAAACGGGGCTGGAAGGCCGCATGACAACTGCCCGAAACAATGGCCAACATTACTGCACCTTTCGAAGCTTCTTCCAAGGAAAACCATCGGCGCAGACAAAGAGACATTCCATATTATCTCAGTACTATAGTGGAGAACCATCATGAGAGTTTTAGTGAGCGGAGGAAGTCGCGGAATTGGTGCGGCAGTCTGCATCAGAATAGCCGAAGCCGCAGCTGCCAGAGGTGAACATGCACAGATCGCGGTCTGTGGGATGGGTTCGTCAGAGCCCCAGGAAGATGTCGCGCGCTCCCTGCGGGCCATGGGTGCGGACGCCATCGCGTTGACCGGAGACCTTAGCGATATCGACGTGGCCCCATATCTCGTGGAGACGGCGGCTTCCGAATTTGGTGGTCTCGATGCACTTGTCGCCAATGCGGGAGTGGCAAGTCCGGGCAATATCTGCGACCTATCGGTGGAGGACTGGGACAGGATGTTCGCGGTCAATCTGCGAGGGGCATGGCTTCTGGCCAAATATTCCTACCCTCATCTGAAGCAGAGCAAGGGTGCAGCGTGCTTCACATCGTCGATGTCTGGGCAGATACCCCACGCGGGATCAGGTGCATACAGCCCGACAAAAGCGGCACTGACGATGCTTGCCCAAACTCTTGCGCTTGAGTGGGCACCGGATGGCATTCGATCAAACGTTGTCTCTCCGGGAATGACACACACGCCGATGTCGGCGAAAATGTATGCCGATCCGGCGATCAAACGGGCTAGAGAGGAACTCATTCCACTTTCGAGGATCGGCGAGCCGGTGGATATTGCGAACGCGATCGAGTTCCTGATCAGCCCGCTCGCAAGTTTCATCACTGGGCAGGATCTCTGCGTCGATGGCGGCTTCAGTAAATCGATACTCAGCCACATTCCTGGCCGTCCCAGCTCTAAATAATGGCAGACACAATGAGCGGCTGGCATTGTTCGAATTAACATGCCAGTTCGCTTATATAGCCAAAACCGTCAGTGCATTTCCAGACTTGGTGGAGATAAAGTGTTTCAACCACTTACCACCATGTATTGCAGTACACCTGCCGTCACGATCTCTCTGTCGCGGTCGTTTGCGTGACGCGAAACCAGAACCTCGATATCGTCCCATAAGCCGATAAGGCCGCGATCGAACATCCAATGTGCCGTTCCAGAGAGCGCGATGCCATTCGACAGAATATCCGAGCCATCCGCTTCAACGGGGCGAATATGACCAAAAGCTTCATCAAGACCAAAGACGGCGTCGACATCTTTTTCAATGGCTGGGGCGCAAGGATGCGCAACCGATCGTGTTCCACCACGGGTGGCTGCCGCTACAGCTTGGCGATCTCATCAATGACGCCGGAAGACGATCCACATGAAAACCTGAAACGTGTCATCCAGGCGGGCAGCGCCGACGGGATCATCATCACCCGAATGGTAGCGGATGACCCGCGACAATACCCAGATTTGCCGCTACCTCTCCGTGCCGCTGATTGCCCATTCCGTCGATATGGTTACAGTTGGTCGCAATCTGGTCGAAAGTCTCATTCATCAAATCGAGCAGCCTGAAATGCCAGCCCAACAGTTGGTCATGTTTGGTGAACTTCAAAGATCTAGTTTCTAACCGGCAACCTTGACCTTGATATTCATGGTTACGACAAAGATCACACTCTCATCACATACAATTCCGCGTCCTGACCCGAATTGCGGCATGATGGTTTAAAACAGTCTGTTATCAAACCGACGGAGAGACAAGTTCACGCTTGACGATGCTCATCCTAAAAGTTTTAACGCAATGGCATGGGTACGAAAGCTTCTGAATTCCCAATGCGCCGCTTGATTGTAAAAAGGGACGTTTGCGGAGAAATCACTACCCTTGAAACAACAGAACGAGATGAGAGCTTCAATGATCGCGGACGTTAGAGCTGCTCCGAAGGCTAGGCGAAGCCAGGCAGAACGTTCCGACGAAACCCGGAAGAAGCTCTGTCAAGCAGCGCTCGATGCCATGAATGAAGTCGGCTATGGCCGATTTTCAACGGAAGACGTCGCGTTGAGGGCTAAGGTGTCACGCGGGGCGCTGACCCACCAGTTTCCCAGCCGCAATGCCCTGATCATCGCTGCGTTTCAATATCTTATCTCGTCGTGGGAAGACGACTGGCATTCCATCGTTGAGGAGAGGCGCAAGCTAAGTCCCGACGAAGTCACGGAATTCCTGTGGCAAAAGCTGTTCCAAGCCGACAATTACGTTGCCTCATTGGAAATCATGCTGGCATCACGCAACGATGACGAACTGGGCATCGGGATTCGGGACATTATGGTCCAGTGGGCGGCGAGCCGGGATAAGGCAATCGCAACGCTTCTGGGCGTATCACTGGACCGGCCTGAAACCGACGAGTTCATCCAACTTAGCCTGTGTGTGCTACGCGGCATCGCACTTCACAGCAGTTTCAGCTCCAACTCCAACCACGACCTGCAGCGCAAGCTGCTGGATCGGTGGAAGTCCATGCTGATTGCGACAAACGGCCAGTGAGCTTTAGTGGTCGTATTGAAACGAAGCACCGCGATCAGCAAACAACCGGTCTCCGAGACCAGATAATCGAGCTTCGACAAACCCGCTTGAGGGCTTCAAAACAAAGCGCCACCTGAAAAGGTGAGCCCCTACTATGAGACGAAATTCGGGCGGCCGAAGGCGCCTTCTGCGTCCTTAGTCATCAACCGCCGGCAATGTCGACAAAAAAATACAAAGCAGCCAAGCACTTGGGATATTTATCGACCGCAACCCGATATGCTCACTAATTAGGCATAAAAAATGTTGCATCGCAAAAACGCAGATATAAGCATTTTCCCTATTTACAAACAGACATGTCCGTTTTTATCATTCACGGAACACAATGGGGAATTTCATGAACAGCTACATTTTCTTCGGTGGCAAAGTCCTTGATGTCGACAACGGCACTTTGCTGGACGGCGTCGAAATACTCGTCGAGGGAGACCGGATCGCCCGCGTTTCGACGGACGTGATCGACGCCCCCGACGCCGAGCGTATCGACCTCCAAGGTCGCACGCTGATGCCCGGCCTCATCGATGCGCATGTGCATGTCATCGCCACGCTCGTCGATCTTGCCAGGAACGCCGAACTGCCTTCGTCTCTGATAGCCCTGCGCTCACGCGAGATCATGCATGACATGCTGATGCGCGGCTTCACCACCGTCCGCGACCTCGCAGGTGCCGATCTCGGCCTCAAAATGGCCGTCGAAGAGGGGCTCATCGACGGGCCGCGATTGGTCATCTGCGGAAAGGCTCTGAGCCAGACTGTTGGCCATTGCGACTATCGCAGCCGCCATGACAAGCGCGAATTGCACGTCGCATCCCTCGGCGCCCTCGGCCGCATCGCCGACGGCGTGGACGAGGTGCGCCGCGCCGCCCGCGAAGAGATCAAGGGCGGCGCCGACTTCATCAAGATCATGGCCAATGGCGGCGTGTCCTCGCCCAACGACCCGATCCACGTCCTTCAATACTCCCGCGAAGAAATCCTTGCGATCGTCGAGGAAGCGGAAAACTACGGCATGTACGTTGCCGCCCACACCTATTCCGACGCCTCGATCCGGCGCGCGGTGGAATGCGGCGTCAAGTCGCTCGAACATTGCAACCTGATCACCGCCGAGACCGCGAAACTCGCAGCCGAAGCCGGTGCCATTGCTTGCCCAACGCTTGTCGCCTATGAAGGACTTGCGCTCGAAGGCGCCGCTTTCGGGCTCGGCGCGGACTCGCAGGCCAAGATTGACACGGTGCGTGTCGCGGGTCTGGAATCCCTTCGCATCATGCACGAGGCCGGCCTGCCGATGGGCTTCGGCTCCGACCTTCTCGGCCAGTTGCACAAGTATCAGTCGATGGAGTTCTCAATACGCGGCAAGGTTCTTCCAGCCCGTGACATTCTCTATTCGGCAAGCCGTGTTTCCGCAAAGCTCTGCATGATGGAAAACCAGATCGGCGTCATCGCAGAAGGCACCTATGCCGACTTCATCGTCGTCAACGGCGACCCGCTTCAGGATATCGAACTTTTGGCACGGCCAGAGGAAAACCTTTCGGCGATCGTTCGCGGCGGCCAGTTCTACAAAAACACCCTCGGTGGCTGACCCGGATGATCAAGGGAAACACCATTCCTGAAAAAACGGGCCGCTGGCTGATCCGCGGCATCAATCTGGTTGCTCTTGGATTGATGCTGTTACCGTTGCTCCTCGTGTGTTGGCTGTCGGTGATTTCAAACGAAATCCTCTCGCTTCCGGTGGAGGGCTATTCGCTTCACTGGTATCAGGAGGCGTTTCGCCAGCCGCAGTTCCTCGAGGGCTTTGTCCTCAGCATGCTGGTGGCGGCCTTCGCCGCCGCCGCCGGGCTTGCCGTCTCCATTCCCGCCGCCATCATCATCGTGCGGCGAGCGTTCCGGGGCCGGGCCGCGATCCTGCAACTGTTGATGTCGCCGCTGACCGTTCCAGCCATCGTGATCGGCGCGTCGCTCTATATCACCGTGGTCGAGATCGAGATCGCCACCGGCCTGCCGCTGTCCGGTTCCGTGGGTGTGTTCGTTATGGGTCATATCCTGCTCACCATTCCCTGGTGCATCCGTCTGCTGGTCGCATCGCTGGAAGGCGCCAATCTGTCGATCGAAGAGGCCGCCGCAAGCCTTGGCGATACACCGGCCGGAATCATATGGCGTGTGACGCTGCCGCTGATCCGGCCTGGCATCTTCGCCGCCGCCGTATTTTCCTTCGTGGTCAGTTTCGGCAATCTCGAAGTGTCAATTTTCCTCGCCAGTCCCGGTCAGGTCACGCTTCCCGTGGCGATGATGCAGTATCTCGAATGGAAGATCGATCCGACGATTGCCGCCGTCTCGGTGCTGCAGGTGGCGTTCGTCGCCGCCGCACTGATTATATCAAATCGTTTCGTCAATATTTCCAGGATTGTGTGATGGCCAACGTCAATATTGCCGGCTTGGGGAAAAACTACGGTACGTTCCGCGCCGTCTCCGATGTTTCACTAAAGATCAACGAAGGCGAATTCCTGATCTTTCTCGGCCCCTCCGGCTGCGGCAAGACCACGACCCTGCGCATGATGGCCGGTTTCATCGAGCCAGACGCCGGCCGGATCGAAATCGGCGCGCGCGACGTGACACATGAACCACCGCACCGGCGAAACATCGGGCTGGTCTTCCAGAACTATGCGCTATTTCCTCATCTCTCGATCTTCGAGAACGTCGCCTTCGGCTTGCGCCGCCGAAAGGTGGCGGAAAATGACATCCGCAAGCGGGTGGGAGATGCACTCGATCTCGTCAAGCTTTCGCATCTGGCCACCCGTTTCCCGAAGCAGCTTTCGGGCGGGCAGCAGCAACGCGTGGCCATCGCGCGGGCGCTGGCCATACGCCCAGACATCCTGCTTCTCGACGAACCGCTGTCGAACCTCGACGCCAAGCTTCGCCTTCAGGTCCGCGACGAGCTGCGCAGCCTGCAAAAATCCCTTGGCATCACCACCATCATGGTAACGCACGATCAGGAAGAGGCGATGTCGGTCGGCGACAGGCTTGTGCTGATGCAGGCCGGCGTGATCGAGCAAATCGGTTCCGCCAGCGATCTCTATAATACGCCTGCCAATCGCTTCGTCGCAGATTTCATCGGCCGCACCAACTTCCTGAAGGGAGTGGCCGTCGACGGCGGCGGCTTCAGAACCGCAGATGGCGTTCTGCTGCAAACCGCTTTCCAGCGGGCCGGAGCTGACGAAATCCTCGTTCGGCCCGAAGCCATTCGCCTGACGCGCGAAGCGACGACGCAGGGCCAGAACTGCTTTCGCGGGCGTCTCGACCGCTGCGTATTCCTCGGTGGCATGATCGAGGCGGATATCGAACTCGACGGCGGCACGCGGCTCAAAGTCGTGACCTCGCCGCGCGAACTCGCCGTCGAGGGCATCTCCGGCGAGGCGAACAGCCCGATCTTCGTGAGCGTCGCAGCGAAGGACGTCGTTCCACTCTGAGCTAAAGCCGGCGCGTCGCCGGCCACATCGAGCATCAGATTTCAATCAAAAAAAGGGGAACTCAAAAATGCCGAACATCACTCGTCGCACCTTTGGAATACTGTCTGTCAGTGCCCTTATGTCGTCCGCTCTGCCGAGCTTTGCGCAGGCTCGCGGTCGCGTCATCGTCGGGACCTGGGGTGGGGACTACCAGAACCTTCAGCAGGCAAACATCGTCGATACCGTTCTCAAGGACAGCGGCCTGCAGGTCGTATTCGACCCGGCGGCGGAAACCGTTCGCAAATCCAAAATTCTTGCCGAACGCCGCCTGCCGCGCGGCACGATGGACGTCGCCTGCATGACGCGGCAAGGCACCTATGAAATGTATGTCAACGGCGCTCTCGAGGAGCTCGATGAAAGCAAGGTGCCGAATCTTGCCAAGGTCCATCCGTTCCTGCGCACCAAGTATTCCGTCCCGCATATGTATACGGGCCGCGTCATTCTCTACAATCCGAAGGAAGTGAACCCGGCGCCGACCTCCTATGCCGATCTCTGGGACAAGAAATATGCCGGCCGCGTCGGCGTCATCGACATCCAGTATCAGAACACCATCGAATCTGCGGCCATGGTCGCCGGCGGCGGCCCCTCGAATGTCGAGCCCGGCAAAGAAAAGCTGCTGGAGCTGAAGAAGCAGGGCGTGAAAATCTATCCCACCAACGAAGCCATGGCCCAGGCCCTGAAAACGGGCGAAGTCGTCATGTGCATCATGTGGAATGCCCGTGGGTTCATGTGGAAGAACGCCGGCATCGATGTCGAGGTCGCCATTCCCAAGGAAGGGCTCGCGCTTTACATCTCCGATGTGGGCGTTCCCAAGAACGCCCCGAACAAGGAAGCGGCCTTCGTCTATCTCAACGCCATGCTTGACGAGCGCCCGCAGGCGGCCTTTGCCGCCAAGATGGGCTATGCGCCGCCAAACTCCACGGTCAAGCTCGATCCCGCGCTGGCGGCCGTCATCGACTACAAGACTGACCAGCAGTTCGTTCTCCCCGATCTGGACTACATGGCCAAGATCGATGTCGGCCTTCAGAGCTGGTGGGAAAAAGACTTCAAGTCCTGAGAACTAGAGATGATGTGCGGCTGCCCGCGTTGCCAAGGCGCGGGCGGCTGTCGCCAGTCGTACCCTCGATCCGGAGCCGGGTAATGCAGAAGAACAATCTCTCCGCAGCGGGAATGCTCATGCCCGCGACAGCCATCGTGCTGCTCTTCATGGCGCTGCCATTGCTGTATCTCTTGCGCTACAGCATGAACAGCTATGTGCCGGGCCAGTTTATGGTGAGCGATTTCACACTCGCCAACTTCACCGCCTTCTTTGCGGACAGCTATTATCTTAATGGAATGCGCACGACGATTTTCATGTCGTTCGGCGTGACCGTCGTTTGTCTCGTTCTGGGCCTGCCGCTGGCCAACTGGATTTCGCGCAAGCAAGGCAGCATAAAGACCGTACTGCTGATGATGATCATCCTGCCGCTGTTCATCTCGAACGCGGTTCGGGCCGCTGGCTGGATGGTGGCCTTTGGCCAAAGCGGCGTGCTTAATTACGCCCTGCTTTCCCTCGGTGTTATTTCGACGCCTCTCGAGATCATGTACACGCCGTTGGCCGTTTTCGTGGGCATCGTTGCGGTCAACCTTCCTTATGTCGTGTTGACACTGCAAAGCGTTCTGGAAGGGTTGGACGAAAACGTCGAATATGCGGCGGCCAGCCTCGGCGCCAGCCCGCTGGAAAATTTTGTTCTGGTCAAGCTTCCCCAGATCGTGCCCGGCCTCCTGGCGGCTTTCGTCCTGTCGTTCATTCTGACCATGAATGCCTATGCGACACCCGTTCTCCTTGGTGGCCCGTCGTTTCGCATGATGGCGCCGATGATCGTCGGCGAAATTCTCAACAAGGCGAACTGGCCCTTTGGTGCAGCGCTGTCCTTTATCCTCCTCTCCGTCACGATCTCGATTACCGTCGTTGCGGGATATTACGTGAAACGGAAATACTAACCAGTGCGCGAGGATCCCTTCCTGCTGCTTCCGTTGTTTTCATAGGGGTTGAAATGCTCGAAATTATCGAAGTAACACGACATTTTGGTGGGGTTCAGGCCCTCGCCGGCGTCGACCTTAAAATCAATGAAGGCGGCATCATCGGCATGATCGGGCCTAACGGCGCCGGCAAGACGACCCTTTTCAACTGCATATCCGGTGTCCTGCCCGTGTCGAGCGGCGAAATCCGCTTCAAGGGCGAGCGGATCGACAGGATGCGGCCCGACCAGATATCCAGCAGGGGCCTCGTTCGCACCTTCCAGATCGCCCGCGGTTTTCCACGGCTGACCGTGCTTGAAAGCCTCCTGCTATACGGAACGGACCAACCGGGTGAAGGCCTGGTGCAGGCGCTGACGCGTAGCAGGACGAGCATCCGCCGGGAGGAGGAGTTACTCGACAAGGCGCTGAAGATCGCCGAACGCCTCAAGCTGTCGCACGTCATCGACAACAAGGCATCCGACCTTTCCGGCGGCCAGAAGAAGCTGCTCGAGATCGGTCGCGCCCTGATGCGCGATCCCGGCATGCTTCTGCTTGACGAGCCAATGGCCGGCGTCAATCCATCTCTGGTCAGGGAGATCGGCGAACGCCTTGTCACCATTGCGAAAGAAGGCGTGACCATCGTGCTGATCGAACACCAGATGGATCTGATTTCACGGCTCTGCGACCACGTCGTCGTCATGGCCGACGGCAGGAAGATGATCGAGGGCACGTTCGATTTCGTGGCCGGCAACAAGGAAGTTCAGAACGCCTACATGGGAAGCCGCAGATGAGTGTCCTGACCGTCGAAAATGTCATAGCCGGCTATTCCGCAGGCGACCAGATTCTCAAGGGTGTCAACTTCCGTGTGTCGTCGCGAGAAATCGTCTGCATCGTCGGCCCAAACGGCGCTGGCAAGTCCACCCTCCTCAAAACCATCGCCGGTCTGCTGCGCCCTTCGGAGGGCCGCATCGTCTATGATGACGCGCCGATCAGCGGCCTCAAGCCCCACGATGTCTCCCGCCACGGTATCGCCTTTGTACCGCAGGAGCACAATGTCTTCGGCAACATGACGGTCTACGAGAACCTTGAGATGGGCGGCTATATCGCGCCGAAACATTTCCGCTCCCGCGCCAGCGAGGTCATGGCGCACTTTCCCGTTCTTGCAAAGAAGAGGAGCCAATTGGCGCGGACGCTCTCCGGCGGCCAGCGGCAATTGCTGGCCGTCGGCATGGCGCTGATGGTCGACCCGAGCCTCATACTGCTCGATGAGCCGACCGCCGGCCTTTCTCCGGCCGCGGCCGACGAGCTTTTCCAGGAAATCCGTAAGCTTCGAGATTCCGGCAAGGCTATCGCGCTGGTGGAACAGAACGCCCGCGAAGCCATGGAAATATCCGACCGCACCTACATCCTCGTCGATGGAAAGAACAGCATCGAGGGGCCATCCGAAGACCTGCTTGCGAACGAGGACATCAACCGGATGTTCCTCGGGGGTTGATCCAACACTTCTGCCAACTGAACAAAAAGGGGAATGCCATGAACAGAAGAGAATTCCTTTCCGCATCATCCGCCATCGTTGCCGGCAGCCTGTTTGCGCCAGCAATCCTACGTGCCGAAACGGCTATCAAGCTCGGTGTGCTGACACCGCTTACAGGTGCCGGCGCCCAGGACGGTCCGCGTATGCTGAAAGCCATGCAGGCGGTGGTAGACGAGGTCAACAAGGCTGGCGGCGTGCTGAACCGCTCCATCGAGCTGATTGTCGAGGACGACCAGACCAACCCTGAAGCAGCGGTACGCGCCGCCCAGAAACTGGTTGGCGTCGATCGCGTTCCCGTCGTCATGGGCACCTGGGCGTCGGCCGTCACCTCGGCGGTGGCACCGGTCTGCTGGGAGAGCAAGACATGCCTCATGACCGTCTCGGGCGCCGACTCGATCACGCAGCTTCCCCACCAGGGCTACATCTTCCGTACCCAGCCGAACACGGCGCTTCAAGCCACGAAGCATGCCGAATATATCCTCTCGACCGGCGCGAAGACGGTGTTCTACGCGGCCGTGCAGACGCCGTTCGCCGCAACGATGAGGGACCAGATCGCCTCCGTTCTGGCATCGAACGGCGCCCAACTCGTCGGCGGGCTGGTATACGAACCATCGAAGTCGAGCTATCGCTCGGAAATCGACAGCGCCATCGCCGCCAAGCCGGACTTCATCTATCTCAACAGCTACGGGCCTGACCTGACGGTTCTGCTGAAGGATCTCTACCGCGCTGGCTATGAAGGCGGCCGCTTCACGCAGTCCTATGCCTACACAACCAAGGTGGCCGAAGGCATTCCCGCCGAAGTGACCGATGGTCTCGTAACCGCCCAGCCGTCGAGCGATATCGGCAGCGAAGCCTATGCGCTGGCGCAGAAGCGCCTCAACAACCCCTCAGCGGATTCCTACGAAGCGCAGGCGACGGACTGGATCAGTCTCGCCCTCCTCGCCATCCAGAAAGCCGGCAAGCCCGAAGGCCCGGACATCCGCGATTCCGTCCGGTCGATCTCGCAGGGTAACGGCGCCAAGACGTATTCGGCAGTCGATGGTCTGAAGCTTCTGCGCGACGGCAAGGATGTCAATTATGACGGCGCGAGCGGCAGTTGTGACTTCAACGAAAAGGGCGACATCATCGATTGCCGCTTCCGTTACAGCGAAGCCAAGGGCGGCAAGATCCAACTGATCAAAATCGTCTGACCGGGGACAACAGATGAACGTTCTCCAACTCATCGCAAACGGAATCATGGCGGGAAGTGTTCTCGCCATACCGGCCATCGGATTGACGGCCATGTATTCCGTTCTTCGTTTTCCCAATTTCGCAATCGCGTCCCACGCCACCGTGGGCGCCTTCGCGGGTTGGGTGGCTAATGTCGAGTTCGGCCTGTCGGTCATCCCCTCGATGATGATCGCGCTTCTGGTCAGCGGGCTCGTGGGCCTGCTGACGGACGAGTTCATCCTCAAGCCGTTCCGGGCCGCTGGCGTCATCACCACCGCCATCGGTTCACTGGCATTGACGATCGGTCTGGAGAACCTCGTCCGCCTGTTCTACGGCAGCGATCTTCGCGGCTATGACCTGCCTCTGGCGCGCGATATCACCGTGCTCGGCATCCATCTCGGGCCGCAGCAACTCAAGAACCTGGCGGTGTCGGTCGTCACGATGGCGCTCGTCTTCGGCTTCTTGTCCTTCACTCGCATGGGAAAGGCGATGCGCGCGGTTGCCGATAACGCCCGGTTGGCCGACATCAAGGGGATCGATTCGCGCGTGGTGGCGCGCATCGCATCCTTCATGGGCATGGGGCTGGCAGGCCTGGGCGGCATGCTGCTCGGCCTCGATTCCTCCATCGATCCCATGACGGGTTCGCGCGCCATGCTGCCGATCTTTGCCGCAGCGGTGGTCGGTGGGCTCGGCAGCATTCCCGGCGCCGTCGCAGGCGCCCTTTTTGTCGGTGTCGCCGAGGAACTGTCGCTGCTCGTGCTGCCGGCCAGCTACAAGTCGGCAATCGCCTTTGTCGCGATCATCCTGATCCTGACGCTCCGCCCGCAAGGGCTTCTTGGTCGCGAGGCTCAATAGTCATGGAAATCTACATTATCAGCATCTCCGTCGTGGCCGGCATCTATGCCGTCATGGCGCTCGGCCTGAATGTCATGTGGGGTATGGCGGGGCTCGTCAATCTCGGCCTCGTCGGCTCTGCGGCCGTCGGTGCCTATACCAGCGCCATCCTGACCAAGACGCTCGGCCTGCCAATTCCGGCCGGCATCCTCTGCGGCACGATCGCAGCCGCCTTGGTCGGCGCCGGCCTTTCCATGGTCACCCGCCGGCTGAAGGATCACTATCTTGCCATCGTGACCCTCGGCTTTGCCGAAACCATCCGCATCATCGCTTCCAACGAGATATGGCTGACCAACGGCACAGATGGGATTTCAGGCATCGCAGGTCCGTTCCGTTCCGACGTCAGCCTGCTGCAATTCAACCTGATCTATCTCGGTATCGTCATTCTGGTGCTCGCCGCCCTTTATGTCTGCTGCCAGCGCATTCTCTATTCGCCGTTCGGCCGCGTGTTGCGCGCCGTCCGCGACGACGACGTGGTCGTCAGCGTCGCTGGCAAGAACGCACAGGTCTTCAAGGTGCAGGCATTCGCCATAGGCAGCGGCATCGTCGGCTTGGCCGGTGGCCTTTATGCCCACTACACCTCGTTCATCTCGCCGGATCTTTTCGTGCCGCTGCTGACGCTATACGTGAAGCTTTCGCTTCTCGTTGGCGGCGTCGGCAACAATCGCGGCGCGGTGGTGGGCGCCGGGCTTATCATCCTCATCCTCGAGGGTACGCGTTTCGTCATCCCCTTCGTTCCCTATATCACGCCACCGCAGGGCGCTGCGATGCGTGAACTGTTCCTCAGCGCGACGCTTTTGATCGTTTTGAGGTTCAGGGTCACTGGCCTCATTCCGGAAGCCCAGGATCACCCCGTCATACTCCGTTCCGCAGCTAAGGCCGCCGGTACTCCAAGCACAGCATCCTGAAAGGAATAACCCCCATGAAAATCAAGACGCCGATCCTCGATGACGTCGCACGTCTGGTTTCGGTCACTACGGCTCGCAACGATATTACGGAAAGCGCGCAGGTTCTGGACGAGATTATCCAGGAACGATACGGCCGCAAGCTCTTTACCCTGTTGCGTGTTGTCGAAGGCGGCAGCGCCGTTGAGCGCCTTCACTCAAGCGACAATGTCGCCTACCCGCCGCTGGGCCGCAAGAAGCGTGAGGACACCGTCTGGGGACGGGTTGTGTATGGTGAGGGCAATGTCCTTATCTCGAAGAATCCTGAAGATATCCGGGCAAACTTCGCCGACCACGACGCCATCTTCGGCCTCGGCGTCAACAGCATGATCAATATTCCCGTCGTCTGGGACGGCAAGGTGATCGGCTCGGCTAACCTGTCGCACCAAGACGTGGGTTATTTCGAGGAAAAGGACGGCGACCACCTGCGCATGCTTGTCGGCATCGTCGCACCCGTCGTCGCCGGCACACTCGATTGAACGGGACGCCTCCGGCATACATCGGCACAATTCATTCGGAAGAACGATGATGATGGCGGTGGGTTTCAAACAGGCGGCGACCGTCCCGGATCGTCACGAAAGGCCTGTCGCGCTTCTCCGGCAGGGCCCGTCGTCTGCTGACCCTGCCATTCCCCCATCATTTCAGGAGAACTGATCCACAATGGCTACCCTGTTCACCAACGCCCGCATATTCGATGGCGTGCAGACTGCGCTGATCGATGGCCTGCAAGTTCTCGAGGTCGATGGCGTCATTCGTGACGTCTCGTCTTCGCCGGCCATACCGGAAGGAACGCTGATCATCGATTGCGGCAGCAAGACGCTGACGCCGGGCCTGATCGATGCGCATGTGCATGTCATTGCCAACAGCGTCGACCTGAGTGCAGGCAAATTTTGGCCTTCCTTCGTCTTCACACAGGCCCGCTACATCATGGAGGGCATGCTGCAGCGTGGTTTCACGACGGTTCGCGACGGCGGCGGCGCAGATGCAGGCCTCGTCCAGGCCGTCGAGCAAGGGCTCATCGCCGGACCGAGGCTCGTCATTTCCGGCCTCGCCTTAAGCCAGACCGGCGGCCACGGCGACATGCGATCCGTCCTGCTCGGGCCGGGCGAAAAGACCAGCAATAATGTCGGTAGCTCGATCGCGCGGATCGCAGACGGCATATCACAGGTTCGAGAGGCCGCCCGCGATGAACTTCGGAAAGGCGCGCATTTCATCAAGATCATGGCGTCTGGTGGCGCAGCATCTGTCACAGACCCGATCGAAAACCTCCAATATTCCGATGGGGAATTGAAAGCCATTGTCGAAGAGGCCCGTGCCTGGAATACTTATGTCATGGCGCATGCTTATACGCCCCGCGCCATCATGGCTTCAATCAACGCCGGTGTACGCACAATCGAACACGGCAACCTGATCGACGAGCCGACCGCCGACCGCATGAGCCGGGAAAATGTTTATCTCGTTCCCACCCTCGCCGCGTCCGATATCCTCACGCAATTCGCTGGCAAATACGGCTTCTCCGCCAACAGCATGCACAAAATTTCGCAGGTCAGGGATCAAGGCCTGAAGGCTGTCGCAATTGCACGCAAAGCGGGCGTGAAGATTGGTTTTGGAACCGACCTGCTTGGTATCGAACTGCACGATTATCAGGGTGAAGAATTCACGCTGAGAGCAAAGGCGGAAAACACGGTCGATACACTTATCTCCGCCACCAGCGTTAATGCCGAGATGATGATGATGGGCGGCCGGATCGGCGTTATCAAACCCGGCGCGCTCGCAGACATTCTCGTTGTCGATGGCGATCCGACCATAGATTGCTCCGTCTTCACCCGACACGGCGAAAACATTGATGTTATTATGAAAAGCGGTACGCTGTTCAAAAACAGGCTATGATAGTAAAAGAAAATTTGCGCGCAACGTTGCTTTAAACCCATGTCGGTCTGATCGCGCGCAAACATATTCTCGCCAGCGCGACCGACCGCTGCAGTGGACGTGGCGGTTGGCACGACTGTGGCACCCGGTCAGTCATGACGATAAAGGAAATGAGGTTTCCGAACGCCACATGCCTTACTTTGCGGTTTTTAGCGCGCAAGCTCCGCGAATGCTTACGGCCGGGAGAGCCCAAACGTCTTCCTGATGCCGCTATCCAATGCCTTGGCTGGAACAAACCGCTTCAGGCGACTGAGAAGCGTAGCCTGTTTTCCAACCGGCCTGCGCATTTTGTGAGGACCTTTGATCGCTGCCATGATTTCGGCAGCAACAGTCTGCGGACTGCTTGCCGTCTTAATGGCGGAAAGAACGGCCTCATTGGATTTGGCTAATTGATGAGCGTAGTCGTCAATGCGCGTCTCCGTCTGCTTCGCATTGACATCGAGACTAGTCCTCGTGAACGTTGGTTCGACCAAGACGGAGCGAATGTTGAATTGCCGCACTTCATGGTCAAGCGTTTCAGACAGTCCCTCCAGGGCATGCTTGCTGCTGGCATAAAGGCCCATATAAGGTGCGGGGAGGAAGCCGAGGACCGAGCTGACATTGACAATCAGGCCGGAGTTCTGCTGCCGCATCGCGGGCAATACCGCGCGTATCATGCGCAGTGGGCCAAAGAGATTGGTTTCAAAAAGGGCCTTCGCCTCATCGTCCGACGTGCTTTCGACCGGCCCGACAAGAGAGACGCCTGCATTGTTCACCACGACATCAATCCGACCTGAACGGGACAGAACCCAATCGACGAATTGCCTCACTGACTCGTCATTGTCCACATCGAGACGTCCGTACTCGACACCAGGAACCGGTCCACTTTTGTCCGGATTGCGCGATCCTGCAAATACCTTGAACCCATTCTGTGACAGCAACCTCACGGTCGCCTGCCCTATACCGGAGGATGCTCCGGTCACCACAACAATCTTGTCTCTCGACATCTACGCTCTCCAAAATTAGCGTGGGATTAGAAATCAATTTAGATTTCGTTTGTAATCTATAATTCAATTAGATTGCAAGCGAAATAAAACGCATTTGCAGAAATTGAGGAGGCGGATGGTCAGTCCATCCGACACGTGGGTGAGTCGCCTCGACGCGGGAAACATCGGTCGAGTTAATGCGGCAGTTCTCGGCGGACGGGTGACAGGTGTGACGGATGCTTATGCCATCAAGTTACGCCGTTCGCCTGTCCGCTGTCGGATTGCCAAGCGCGCGCTGGAACGCGGATCGTTGCTCGCCTCTTTCGACGTAGTCCTGCAAGCCAGGGCTATCCAGCAGAATATCAGAGTGCTTGAGCGGCCGGAGTACACTCACCATCATAAGATCACCGGCGCCGAACTGATTGCCCTCAAGCCAATTTTTCCCTCCAAGCGCATCGCCCAGTTGCTGGAGCCGCTGACTGAGATGACCAACGCTGCCGGAGGCGATACAGGGTTCGATCGTATTGACTGCTGCAAACATCCACATGATGGAACGCGAGCGCGCATTCGCTTCATCGGGAAGGAGGCCGGCGAAACGCTGTGCTATGTGAAGCACGATCGCACCGGATTCGAAAAGAATGAGATCGCCCTCCTGGTAGATCGGCATCTGGCCGAACGGCTGCATTTCCAGATATTCGGGGCGGCGCATCTCGGAAAAAGTCAGGTGCCGTAGAGTGTAAGGCTGTCCGACTTCCTCGAGAGCCCACCTTACGCGCATATCCCGGTGATATCCCCTACCCCCGTCCGGAGGATGTTTGAAGATGGATACGACAGGGTTCATGTCAAGACTCCTCATTGGCAGGATTAAAGCGGGACGAAGGCAGGGCTCCCGAGAGGATCCTGTGGGCACGCAACGCACACACCACATCTCGCCAAACAGTATGGTCCCTCCGCAGCTTCGTCTGCTGCGGAGGGAGGGGTGGCTATTCCGCAGCAAGCGAATGCTGAGCTGCTTCCGTATTCCCGTGCTCCGTCGAATGCATTTCTGTCTTGGGCGGCTTGATCCGGAACCACGCCGCATAGAGAGCGGGCAGGAAGAGCAGGATGATGAGCGTGCCCACCGCCGTTCCGCCGATAAGCGTGTAAGCCATAGAACCCCAGAAAACCGAATGCGTCAGGGGAATGAAGGCGAGGACCGCGGCAAGCGCCGTCAGGATAACCGGCCTCGTTCTTTGCACGGTCGCTTCAATCACGGCGTGATAATCATCAAGACCTGCCGCCTTGTTCTCCTTGATCTGCTCGGTCAGGATCAACGTGTTGCGCATGAGGATGCCCGCCAGGCCGATAAGACCCAGGATCGCGTTAAACCCGAAAGGCTGGTTGAACAGGATCAGGGTCGGCACGACGCCTGCAAGACCGAGCGGTGCTGTCAGCATCACCATCGTCATCGTCGACAGGCTGCGTACCTGAAGGATGATGACGATCAGGGTCGCTGCGATCATCAGTGGGAACACCTTCACCAGGGCGGTATTCGCCTTGAGTGACTCCTCGATATTGCCGCCCATCTCGATTGTGTAGCCAGCAGGCAGAGATGCAACGAGTGGCTGAAGAGCGGTCATCACCTGTTGCGAAACCTCCGGCGGTTGTGTCGCCTCGTTAATGTCAGACCGGACCGTCACCACAGGCGTTCTGTCACGACGCTTGAGGATCGGCTCTTCGAAGCGCACCTCCGTGTGGCCGATCTGATCGAGGGGGATCGCACGGCCGTCTCTCGTCACGAGCGAGAAGTCGGCGAGTCTTGCAGGATCGAGGCGGATTTCACCGGCACTTCTGGCCACGACAGGAACGTTTCGGATGTTCTCACGAACTTGCGTGACGGGAACACCACTCAGCAGGAGCTGTATCTGCTGGGCAGCCTCGGCGGACGACATGCCGATGAGGTTCAGGCGATCCTGATCAGGAACGAACCGGACAACAGGTGTTCGGTTACCCCAATCACGGTTGGCATTTCTGACGTCAGGTACCGAACTCATGAGAGCAAGTGCCTGCTCGGAGATTTTGTACAGCTCTTCGGCGTCCGATCCTTTGATCCGAAACTCGACAGGGAATGGCGTGTAGGGGCCGAAGACGAGTTGCGTCACGCGGACGAATGCCTCGGGCGCCAGCCCTTGCGCAACGGCTTCCCGCAGACGCAGCTTCAGCACCTCACGCTCATGTGCGTCAGATGTCAGCACAACGATCTTAGCAAAGGCAGGATCGGGCAGTTCGGGCGACATGGCGAAGAAGAAGCGGGGGGCGCCCTGGCCGATGTAGCTGGTGGCGATCTTCGCTTCGGGTTGTTGCTTCAACCAGGCCTCTAGTTTTTTGACCGTAGCTGTCGTGGTTTCGATGCTTGTGCCTTCAGGCATGCGCACTTCCACCAGCACTTCGGGACGATCCGATGTGGGGAAGAACTGCTGCTTCACCGCACCCATCCCGACGACCGAGAGCGCCATGACGACGCCGACAATGGCGCAGGTCAGGAATTTGTGCTTGACGGTGAATTCGATCGCACCGCGCAGGCGTCTGTAGTTCGGCGTATCGTAAATCGCATGATGGCCGCCTGCCACCGGTTTGATATCGGGCAACAGCTTTACGCCGAGATAGGGCGTAAAGATCACCGCTACGAACCACGAAACAATCAGTGCGAAACCGACGATCCAGAAGATATTGCCGGCATACTCGCCCGCTGCAGAGGCGGCAAAACCGACCGGCATCAGGCCGATAATGGTCACAAGCGTGCCCGATAGCATCGGTGCCGCAGTGTGGCTCCAGGCATAGGCAGCCGCCTTGATGCGGTCCATGCCCTCTTCCATCTTAACGACCATCACCTCGATGGCGATGATAGCGTCATCGACAAGCAGGCCAAGTGCCAAGATCAATGCACCGAGCGTGATGCGGTCGAAGAAGCGCCCCGTCTCGAGCATGATGATGAAGACGACCGCAAGGGTCAGCGGAACGGCCAGAGCCACAACGATGCCCACCCGCCAGCCGAGCGCAATGAGGCTGACGAAGAGCACGACGCCGAGGGCCATGGCGAACTTCACCATGAATTCACCCACCGCCGCGTCAATGTTGACGGCCTGATCGCTGACCTTGGTCAGCGTTATGCCAAGGGGTAATGACCGTGCAATCTGGCCGGAGCGTTCCTCGAGAGCCTTGCCAAGCTCCAGACCATTCCAGCCCTGCTGCATGACCACACCGAGCATGATGGCCGGCTCGCCGTCATGACGGATGACATAGCCTGCCGGCTCCTGATAACCCCGGCGTACCTCAGCAATGTCGGAAAGCTTCAACGCACGGCCGGAAGCGACGATGGGCGTATCAGCGATAGACTGAACACTGTCATAGGCACCGTCGAGACGAATGAAGACCTGCGGACCCTGCGTATCTATCGACCCAGCGGGCGTAACGGTATTGCGCCGTTGAAGGGCTGCGGCAATGTCCTGAGGAGATATGCCGAGCGTGGCAAGCTTCTCATAGGAGAACTCTACGAAAATCTGCTCGGGCTGTTCGCCGAGAATGTTGATTTTCTTCACGCCGGGAACATGGAGCATGTCCTGCCTGATCTTTTCGGCTTCCCGGACCAGATCGCGCATCGGCATGCCCTGCGCCTTGAGAGCGTAAAGGCCGAAGCTGACGTCGGAATATTCGTCGTTCACGAACGGTCCCAGAACACCCTGCGGCAGGTTTCTGGCTTCATCGCCGAGCTTCTTGCGCGCCTGATAAAATTCTTCGGCAACGGCGCCTGGCGGCGTATTGTCCTTGAGCGTGACGGTAAGATAGGCAAAACCGGGACGCGTGGTTGTCTCGACCCGGTCATACCAGGCCAATTCCTGAATGCGCTTCTCCAGCGGCTCGGCAACGAGATCCTGCATCTCGCGTGCGGTTGCGCCCGGCCAGACCGTGGTGACCGTCAATGTCTTGATGGTAAAGGAGGGGTCTTCCGCGCGTCCCAGCTTGACGAAGGCATAGACGCCGGCAAGCGACAGAAGGACGATAAAGAACAGCGTGACGGCGCGTTCGCGAACCGCAAGGGCGGACAGATTGAGGTTCATCAGTTTGCCGCCTCTTTTGTCCCAACGTTGGTGCGAACTTGCGCTCCATCCTTCAGAAGATGTGCGCCAAGCGCAACGACCTCCTCTCCCGGCTTGACGTTGGTCACGACCACATTCTCTTCGCCCACCCGCTCCACGTTCACATCACGAAACTTCACGACGGACGATTGCTGATCGATCACCCAGACGCCTGTGCGCGTCCCGTCATCCAACAGAGCGCCTATCGGCAGTTCGGCATGATCCTGCACATCCCTGTTCTCGATCTCGATGGTGACGGTCGACCCCAGAGGCGCATTTGCAGCACCCCCTTCTAGCACCCAGCGCGTTTCATAGGTGCGGGTCTGCTGATCGGCAGAATCGGAGATCTGGCGCAGCTCGGCTTTTTCCGCATTTTTTCTACCATAAACCGATGCGGAGGCCTGAGCTCCAATGTCAGGACGCATGGTTTCAGGGAGCCAGACAATCGCTTCGCGCGGACCAGACTTCGCGAGCCGGACAACCGGCTGCCCGGCGGTTACCACCTGGCCCGGTTCACCGAGCGTCTCGACAATGGTTCCATCCGCATCGGCAACAAGAACCGTATATCGGGCCTCGTTTTCGGCAACATTCGCCTCAGCCTGAGCGGCGGCCAACTGTGCCGTCGCCGTATCCAGCAGGGCTTTCGATCGTTCATATTGCTGCGTCGAGGCGGCAGAGGTCTTCACCAGCACGGCAAAGCGTTTCTCATCGGCATTCGCTTGGACAAATGTCGCCTGTGCTGCAATGACAGCGTTTCGCTTGGCGGTCAGAGCAAGGCGAAGATCAGTCTCGTCAAGCCTCATCAATGGCTGTCCAGCGCTTACCTGCTCCCCGACGTCGACAAAACGTTCAACGATCTTGCCGGGAACGCGAAAGCCGAGATTACTCTGGACCCTAGCACCAACGGTTCCGGTAAAGCTGCTGCTCGAATTACCAGGGAGCCTGGCCGTCGCGAGGTTGACCAGTGGTGCCAAGGTCCGGGGATCGGCAGCCTTTGCCTCTGGCGCCTGCGCCGGAAGCAGCAGTGCTGCGGCTCCGCCTGCGGCCAGCGCCAGCACTGCTGCTGCAGTGACAACAAGTTTCCGTTTCATTTCATCGTTCCTTCTTGACGGCCTGTTCAAAAATATTAGATTGCACTCTAACTCTAAAAGACATATAGATGTCAAATGAAATCTAATTGGAGATCCACATGAGAGTGAGCCGCGTACAGGCAGAGGAAAACAGGGAGAGGGTGATAAACGTCGCCAGCCGGTTGTTTCGAGAGCATGGTTTCGACGGGATCGGCCTTAAAGACCTGATGAAGGGTGCAGGCCTCACCCAGGGTGGATTCTACAAGCAGTTCGCATCGAAAGACGATCTTGCGGCGCTCGCATCACGGCGTGCTCTCGAGAGCGCCACGAGGAGGTGGTCTGATGCCGCAGCAGACACATCAGATCCCCTGGAATCGATCATCAGGTTCTACCTCTCCAAAGATCATAGTGGCGAGAAGGCAGAAGGATGCCCGCTTGTGGCTCTCGGCTCCGACGCTGCGCGTCAAACTGCCGAAGTGCGGCGCCCGTTTGAAGATGGTATCCGAGCGCATTTCGAGGTGCTCGAAGAACTCATCGGAGAGGGTGACGATATAGCTCGAAGCGAAAAGGCCATGGCAATATTGTCCACGATGGTCGGTGCGGTGACGCTGTCCCGGATCATCGAGGATGAAGCGCTGTCGACGGGTGTACTCGATGCGGCAGCGCGCGAGGTCCGGCGCATTGCTGGCCGCGATGGTGGCGACTAACACCCAGTTCTTGGATATTCGTCGCCGATAGCTGGCATAGCTCAGCCGAAGCCGCACGCCTATCAGAACAGAATAGCGCAAACCGCATGTCCCAAGTGCACGACCCGTCATTCGGTCGGACGCCGAAGGCATGCCAAATTTTTGATCGTAAACAGGTGGAAATGCAAATGCGTCGTGTCGTTGTCACGGGAATGGGAGCCGTCAGCCCCCTTGGTGCAAATGTCGATATCTCCTGGTCCCGGCTCCTAGCTGGCAAAAGCGGGATCCGGCGGCTGGGTGACGACATTGTCGGGGATCTGCCTTCAAAAATCGGAGGCGTGGTCCCTTCCCTGGCTGAAGATCCTGAAGGAGGATTTGATCCTGACAGGACCCTGCCCTCGAAGGATCAACGTAAGGTCGACCGCTTCATCATCTTTGCGCTGGCAGCGGCGGAAGAGGCTCTGGCACAGGCGAACTGGAAGCCAGCTTCCGAAGAAGAAAGACTGAGAACGGCGACAATCATCGCATCGGGCATCGGTGGTTTTCCCGCGATTACGGAAGCGGTGCGTACCGTCGATCAACGCGGCGTCCGCCGCCTTTCGCCCTTCACCATCCCATCCTTTCTCGTCAATCTCGCCGCCGGACAAGTCTCTATCCGCCACGGCTTCAGGGGTCCGCTGGGAGCGCCGGTGACGGCATGCGCCGCCGGCGTTCAGGCGATTGGCGATGCAGCGCGACTGATCAGGTCAAACGAAGCCGACATTGCGGTTTGTGGTGGCACTGAGGCCTGTATGAACATTGTCAGCCTTGGTGGTTTCGCAGCGGCAAGATCACTATCAACAGGCTTTAACGAGACCCCGGCCAAGGCCTCACGTCCTTTCGACACCGCGCGCGACGGCTTCGTCATGGGTGAAGGTGCGGGCATTCTCGTCATTGAAGCGTTGAGCCACGCCCTTGCGCGTGGTGCGACGCCAATAGCAGAACTCGTTGGATATGGAACGACGGCCGACGCCCATCATATTACGTCAGGGCCAGAAGATGGAAGCGGCGCCCGCAGGGCAATGCAAATCGCCATCGCCCAGGCGGGTATCGCGCCGCACGAAATCGGCCATCTAAACGCACATGCGACATCGACCCCGGTTGGAGATCTCGGAGAGCTCAGAGCGATCAAGAGCCTGTTCGGCCAAAGGAAGTCGATCGCTGTCAGCGGGACCAAGTCGGCGACGGGGCACCTGCTGGGCGCCGCTGGCGGCCTCGAGGCTATTTTCACGATCCTGGCGCTCCAGCACCAGATCGCACCCCCGACCTTGAATCTCAGTTCACCAGACCTTGAGGCCAATGGCATCGACTTTGTCGCAAACGATGCCCGACCCCTCGATGTTGAATATGCGATATCGAATGGCTTCGGCTTCGGTGGCGTCAATGCCAGCGTAGTGTTTCGACGCTGGCCGAGGAGAGGCATCCGTACGCCATTAGCTGACTAACCCCGCGCGTGGTCCCCTTTGAACAATGTCTCCACCAGGACACTCCCCACTATGCAACCAACGACTGTCGTTTCACCGCCCAGCATAACGCTCCTCAAGCCCAGAATTGCCGTCATCGGCGTCGGCGGTGGTGGCGGCAATGCTGTCAATAACATGATCGCGCACGATCTCGAGGGCGCGGAGTTTATCGTTGCGAATACCGATGCCCAGGCATTGTCGATGTCGAAAGCGCCACGGCTTGTCCAGCTTGGCCCAACGGTCACGCAGGGGCTTGGTGCCGGATCATTGGCTGATATTGGACAGGCGGCAGCCGAAGAATCGATTGACGAGATCATGGACCACCTCGACGGAACGCATATGTGTTTCGTGACGGCGGGCATGGGCGGCGGCACTGGAACAGGTGCAGCACCCGTTATCGCCCATGCCGCGCGCAAGGCAGGCATACTGACGGTCGGTGTCGTCACCATGCCCTTCACGTTCGAAGGTACGCAGCGAATGCGAACGGCGCGGCACGGGATCGAGCGTCTCGGCGAATGCGCGGACACGGTGATTGTCATCCCCAATCAGAACCTGTTCCGGATTGCCGATGCGAAAACGACCTTCGCTGATGCCTTCGAAATGGCGGATCGTGTGCTGCATGTCGGGGTCAGTTCCGTCATCGATCTGATCGTCAAGGAAGGATTGATCAATCTCGATTTCGCCGATGTCAGGTCAGTTATGCGTGACATGGGCCGAGCGGTCATGGGCACGGGCGAGGCAACCGGAGACGCCCGCGCCCGACATGCCGCCGAGGCGGCGATTGCCAATCCGCTGTTCGATGAAGCATCCGTCAGGGGAGCGAAAGGCCTTCTCGTCTCGATTTCCGGCGGGCCGGACATGACCCTTTTTGATGTCGACGAAGCGGCAACCTGTGTTCGGGAAGAGGTCGACGACGACGCAAATATCGTCGTCGGCGCGACATTCAATGATGCGCTAGCGGGGCGGCTGAGAGTTTCCGTTGTCGCCACTGGCTTGAGGCAACCGGCAGAGGTGATCCACCTTTCGGAACGAATGGCGTGACGCTCGCCCATATCATCAGGCCAGCAAGCGCCGACTTGTAAAGTGACGACCATGGAGGTTTGAAATGTTGAAGCGTTTTCGAGAAAAATGGCGGTCTTGGGAAGATGCCGCCCTGGGTATTGACGATCCGCAGGGAGAATACCTCGTCACGCTGGAAAAACGGCTGGCCCGGCTTGAGACCGAAGTGGCTGGATTAAGTGCTCGGTCCCGCGAGGAAGTAGTGCGGGAAGACGGCACCGAAAATAGAGGATGATGGCTGTATCCTTGCAGTCAGTTGCCAATGTCGGCTGCGCGCGGCCTAGGTTAAGCGCACGCTGTTGATAAATCGCTAAGCATCCGGCACAGGCTAAGAGCGTTCTGCATCCCGCCAACCTTTTTCACCAGTGCGTCTTCAAGTTCCTGAAGCCTTTCAAATGCCATTCCAAGCCGCGCTCTCCCATTGTCGGTGAGCAGAAGTTTTCGTGCCCTGCGATCATCGACATCCACGGACATCGTCACCCAGTTCTTCCTCACAAGGGGTTTGAGATTTGAAACGACGGTTGAATGGTCAAGGCCGAGAAGTAACGAAACCTCCGATATTCTAGGGGAACCTGCCTCGCCAATCGCTGCCAGAAGAAATATCTGCTCTGCGGTTAGTCCTATCGAGCGCAATGTATCGTTGACTTGGCGAGAAATGATGCGGTTTGTCCGCTGCACGGCAAAGCATAGATCCCCGGAAAGCGGGTTTTCCACTATTTCAGCCGTTAGCGATCCTTGATCGGAAACATGGGTTTTGAACACCTGCACGGGCTCCGGTCTCACGCTCGGAAGCGATATTTTAGATTGCGTATGAACTCTATATAATTTAGATTTCAAAAACAATCTATTTTCAAATTCTGAGAACCGGTTGCGATCCCAAGGCCTTGGGATCGGAGCAGGGCCTCGGAAAACTTTTTAGGATCAGCCATGGCCGATATGCCTGACAGCAAAAATTCTCATGCCTCAACAGTTTCGCAGAAGACACCACATGGAATTCTTCAGGGACCGATCACACCCACACTGTTCCGGCTTGCCTTGCCCACGGTCGTCGTTCTCGTGGTCCAGACCTTTGTCGGGGTCGCGGAAACCTACTTCGTCAGTTTCCTTGGGACCGAGGCTTTAGCGGGTGTGACCCTCGTCTTTCCGGTCCTCATGCTGATGCAAATGATGTCGAATGGCGGGATTGGAGGCGGAGTTTCCTCGGCTGTGGCCCGAGCGCTGGGTGCCAACCGCCACGCTGATGCCGGTGGGCTTGTCTGGCATTCGATTGTTCTGGCCACAGTATTCGGAGCCATTTTCTCAGTCGCTGCAATCCTCCTTGGACCTCTGCTCTACCGCTCAATGGGAGGGACTGGAGAAACCCTGAGGGCCGCCCTCATTTATTCAGGAATTGTGTTTGCAGGCTCAATTCCGATCTGGATCACAGCTTTGCTTTCGGCAGCCCTGCGGGGCGCAGGCAACGTGAACGTGCCTGCCCTCGTCATCATCTCCGGCGCGTTCCTTCTCCTCGTCCTGTCGCCGCCGTTGATTTTCGGCTGGGGCCCCTTCCCGGAACTCGGCGTGGCAGGCGGAGGCGCTGCGGTGTTCATTTATTATCTGATCGCGGCACTGGTGCTTGGCCTTTATCTGCGCTCGTCAAGCAGCCCGCTGAAGCTTAAAATCGTTCCGCTGCAACGTCGACTGTTCAGGGACATTCTGAGTGTCGGCCTGCCTTCCGCTGTCGGCACGATCCAGGCCAATCTGACGGTTACGTTCGTAACGGCAGCCGTCGGCCACTTCGGCGCTGATGCCATTGCGGGGTTCGGCATCGCATCGCGGCTTGATTATCTGCAAATCCCCATCATCTTCGGTCTTGGAACCGCTATCGTCACCATGGTCGGGGTTAATATCGGAGCGGGCCAGATCGAGCGCGCGCGCCGAGTCGCCTGGGTTGGAGCAGCCATTGCTTTTTGCATCACACAGACCATCGGCATTCTCGCCACTCTGTTCCCCATGCTTTGGATGAGATTGTTCACGGCAGACCCGGACGTGCAACAGCTAGGCTCGCAATATCTGCAAATCGTCGCACCGGCCTATGGTGCGGTTGGATTGGGACTGGCACTTTATTTTGCGAGCCAGGGACTGAAGCGTGTTCTTCTCCCGGTTCTTGCCGGAACAGTCAGGATGATCCTGGCAGCTTTCGTCGGGTGGGCTTCGGTGATCTGGTTTGAGGCGAGCCTCAATTCCCTTTTCCAGATCGTGGCGGTAGCGGCCATCGCATACGGGGGGTTAACGGCCGTCGCCGTCCTCCCCCGCCGGATGTTCCATCTTGGCAGGCAACAGGACGTTCAAACTGCCCGCTAGAGACGTCGAGTGCCCGTCCAGAAGATGGCTTTCGCGCAGGCATTAACCGGTTGGCTCTCACCGCTGGCTTCGAAAATCGTATCAAGATAAACGGAATTTCACCGCTGATGAACTGTCGACAACACGTGCCACCCCAGTCAACAAGCTTGCCTGTACTGCTCCGCCTGCGACAGGCAAGCCGTTATGTAGTTGTAGTTCAGAAAGACGATCGCACGATAAGCTCGAAACTGTTCTGGAACGAGTTGCAGGCGCTTTTGGCAATGGGGATACCCAACGAATTCTGGCCATACGTCCGAACGGAGGTGCTCTCAATGATCCACCACATCGACCTACCACCTGGAACGGTTCTCTTTGCCAGAAAAAACAGGCGTGGGGACGTCCTAAGCGTCGTCTCGTGGCTTGCTGAAGGCATGGATACTGAGATTTACACTTCGATTGAACAGGCTTTGGCTGCCATGAATGCCAAAGATGCCTCGAAGAGGCCCTACGCTCAGACTTTGGCCGACGATATTGTCCGTTGAGATTGATGTGCTCCCATCCGAGCGGCGAGACACAGGCCAACAAATCTGGCAATATCAGCTTTCTCTAACGGTAGGCGCGCGGCGAGAATCAAAAATCAATACCCTATCTGTAGGTTGCGTTGACTTTCACGTGCTGCCGAAAAACGCGCCTGAATTCGCGATAACTCTCAAACCCAAGAGAGATTGCCAGCCGAACCACCGTCGACTGGGTGACGGAACAACGAACAGCAAGGGAATTTGCTGTACCGAAGGCGACGATTTCCGGATAGGCGACCGCAAATCGCGCTACTCGCTCTTGACGGAAAGATAGCGCCAAACCTTGGACCGCAAGCATGCTTTCCAAATCAAGAACTGTTTTTGGCTTCTGCACTTCTGCTTTCGCTTCCATGATGATCCTCTTAGCCTCACCAACAGGCTTCTGGTCACGAGCTTTTCCAACATATATGTGCTGACAGAGGCCGACAGCGCCCCTGTCAGCTAGGCCTTTAACCCACAGGAACCGGCTGTTTTCTCGACACGGATTCAATGGCAGCAAGGGCGATCGCCAGCGCGTTGCGAGCATCAGCTCCCGTGGGTGCATTCTGAACGACACCGCTACGAGCCGCCTCAACGAAAGAAGCAAGCTGCGCCGTGTAGGCCTGAACGAAGTGGTCCGTGTCGCGCCGCCACGTGTCGTTGGATACGCCGGTCGCGTCGAACAGCGTCATGCTCGAACGTCGTACGTCGCCCATCGTGACCATTCCGCCGGAACCGAATACTTCGCCGCGAATATCGTAGCCGTACAATGCAGAGAAGTTTGCTTCCGCAACCGCAATAGAGCCGTTGTCGAAGCGGATATTGACGACCGCCGTGTCCAGAAAGCCTTTGTCGCGTGCATCCGGGCGAACCAATGCATCTGCCATTGCAAACACTTCGACAGGCTTTGCGCCGGGGTTCAACCAAAGCAAAGTGTCGAAGTCATGTATCAACGTTTCATAGAAGATCGTCCACAACGGAATCCTGTCAGGATCACCGCCGAACGGACCTGGATCGCGTGTCAGCGACCGGATGAGTTGAACCGCACCGACCTTTCCAGCGTCGATCGCGGCGCGGCCTTCAAAAAATGCCTGATCCCAACGGCGATTAAAACCGACCTGCAGTGGAACGCCTGCGGCCTTGGCGGCTGCAATGCCGCGGTCCGCATCTGCAAGCGTGAGTGCCATCGGTTTTTCGCAGAAGATCGCTTTACCGGCCTCCGCCGCCTGCACAAGGATATTGGTGTGAAAGCGTGCGGGTGTGGCAATGATGACCGCATCCAGACCGGGGTGAGAAAGCATTTCTGCGACGTCGGTATAAGAAGCGTCGGCGCCCAGCGCCTCTGCAAGTTTTGCGGCGGCCCCGGGAGCGGGATCAGCGACGGCCACAAGCTCCGCGTCTACGAGCCTTCTTGCGACACTCTCCCCATGGAATGAACCGATGCGCCCTGCCCCGATAAGTCCGACGTTGACTGTTTTGACCTTGGTCATGATTTTTAGTCCTGTTTTTGAAATCAGAGAGTGAAGGCTTCACGGAAGGCAGCGAGCGCGGCGTCGGCATCTCCAGATGCCCATGCTTCCATCCCGATCGGGCCGGAGTAGCCCATATCGCTCAGGGCTTTTGCGATCCCCTTCCAGTTGACCTCGCCGGTGCCCGGCTCAAATCGGCCAGGTACGTCAGCCACCTGAATTTCACCGATCCACGGCAGGCTCCTGCGGCAAAGTTCGATCAGGTTCCCCTCACCGATCTGCGCGTGGTAGAGGTCCAGGTTCAAACGCAGACGCGGGTGATCGATGCTGGATACAAGTGCCAACGTGTCTTCGGCGCGCCCGAACGGCACGCCGGGGTGATCGACCGGAAGGTTCAGGTTCTCCAGTGAAAAAACCACGTTTTCTTCTTCTGCAAGGTCAACGATACGGTGCAGCGTATCCTGAGCCTTAAGCCACATGGCCCCCGTGACGACCTCAACAGGCTGAACCGGCAGTCCACGATCCCCGAGGCCTGTGCCGTGAAGATTGAGGCGCTGAACGCCAAGACGTTTGCCGATCTGAGCCGTTTCGCGCGCGGTTCTCAAAAGTTCGGCTGCGCCCTCATCATCGGTGAGGCGGCCTGTCAGGTAACCGTTCATAATTGTGAAGGTTGCACCGGTGGCTTCGAGCTTGTTGATGTCGTGCTCTGGCCAATTCCAGAGGCCGACGCCAAATCCCTGCTCCTTCAATCGGGAGGCGCGCCATTCGATTGGTTTGTCCCGCCATAGCATCTCCGCGCAGGCGGCTAACGGAAACGGGGTATTATTCGCATTGCTCATTTGGGGTGGTTTCCTGGATTTTGGATATGGCTGTCCCAAGGCCCGGGGAATGCGCCGGGCCAAAATTCATGTTCCAACTGTCTTCAGATGGTGCCGCCCAGCTCCGCGGAGATCGACTGGAGTTCCTTGCCGCCAGCCATCAGATTCTGCAGGCCATCGAGGTCGATTTCCTGTTTGGCAAATGTGCCCAGCGTCTTTCCCCTGTTCAGAGCTGTGAAACGGTTGCCGACGGCAAAAGCGTGTCTGACGTTATGGGTAATGAAAATGACGCCTAGACCTTTGCTGCGAACCTGATCGATGTACTTCAGGACCATCGAGGTTTGCGCAACACCGAGTGCAGATGTCGGTTCATCAAGAATGAGGACTTTTGCCCCGAAATACACGGCGCGTGCGATCGCCACGCATTGACGTTCGCCACCGGAGAGCGTGCCGACGGCCTGCCCGGGTTCACGCACATCGATGCCGATTCTCTTCATTTCTTCGCTGGTAACGCGATCCGCGAATTCCATGTCCATGTATTTGAACGGACCGAAGCCCTTCAACGGCTCGCGACCCATAAAGAAATTTCTTGTGACAGACATCAGCGGGATCATCGCCAGATCCTGGTAGACGGTTGCGATCCCCGCATCGAGCGCATCTCTTGGCCCGGTAAAGAGATGTTGTTTCCCTTCGACGAGGAAGTCGCCGGATGTCGGTCTGTGAACGCCGGAAAGAGTATTGATCAGGGTTGATTTGCCGGCTCCGTTATCTCCGAGAAGGCACAGAACCTCTCCTGCGTGGACACTCAGCGAAACGCCGTTGAGCGCGATAATCGAGCCGAAATGCTTGACGAGGTTCTTGACCTCGACGAGTGGTGTCTGGGTCGTGCTCATCAGCGTTCTCCCGTCACACGCTTACGAATGATGTTGTTGAAAATGACGGCGGTCAGCAACATCCCGCCGAGGAAGACGAGGTACCAATCCTGGTCGATCGACGTGTAGGTAAGGCCGATCAACACCATGCCGAATACGATCGAACCGAAGAACGCTCCGATCGCCGAACCATATCCGCCAGTCAGAAGACACCCGCCGATGACGGCCGCAATGATGGCTTCGAATTCTTTCTGAAAACCGCGTCGGGCATCAGTCGAACCGGCGTCGAGGACAGTTAGAATGGCGACAAGAGTGGCGCACATCGCAGTGACGATAAATAGGGTGGTCTTTACACGGGCGACAGGAACACCTGACTTGCGGGCAGCCTTCGGGTCACCGCCAGATGCAAAGATCCAGTTTCCAAATCGTGTTCGAAGCAGAACCCATGTCGCGACGAGTGCAATGAGCACAAACCAGAGGATTTCTACCGGGATACCCGGGACTTTCGGCGTTCCATTCGGGAAGGTCTCAATAATTCCTGCACTGCCAAGCCATGTGAAGAGACCCGGGAAGGCGTCGCCTGAAAAGAGCGGCGCAAGGGGACTGTCCGCAACAGCCTCTCTCATCCCGCGAAGCTGGGTTGAACCGCCGCTCGCCCACTTCAGGCCGACGAGCGTTAAGCCGCGAAGAATGAAGAGAAACGCAAGCGTCACTATGAACGATGGAAGCCCGGTGCGCATGGTGAGCTGGGCATTGGTGACACCGATGACCACGGCAAAAGCAAGCGCGATCAGGATCGCGACACTGAGCGGCAGATTAAGGACGACAAGGGCCGTGCCGAAAACCAGCCCCGCGAATGCGACCATCGAGCCGATGGACAGATCGAACTCGCCGCCGATCATTAGAAGTGCCGCACCAACCGCAAGAATTCCGAGCTGGGCTGCTGGCGCCATGAAGTTTACAATACCGGCAAGTGTGAACATGGCTGGGTTTGCGGTGAGCATGAAGAATATCGTAACGAGCACCAATCCTGCGACGGCGCCGAGTTCCGGACGTCGCGCGAGCGCGGTCAAAGTCGAAACCTTTTTCAGGCGCTCGTCGGATCGAGTCGGTGACCCGTTCTGTTCGTTGGCCAGCGTCATGGGCATACCTCAGATGTAAGTTTTCTACGTGCGCCATCGGTTGCCGTTCACGCGTCATACGGATCGGATGCCAGGCGATGAGGGCAGCTCCCGCTGGAGGTGCGAGAGCTGCTAGAGGGGTTCCGCTCAGCGGATACCCTGGGAGGATTTCTCAATCACCGAGGCTGCCGCATCCTTCTCGACGAAGCTCGGACCCGAGGCGACGTTTCCAGCAGGAATAGTGCCATACTTGGCATTCAGCGCGAGGAATGTGACCGGAAGATACCCCTGAAGGTAGGGTTGCTGGTCCACGGCAAAAAGTGCCTTGCCTTCCGAAACAGCCTTCAGGAAATTGGCCGAAAGATCGAAAGAAGCGACCTTGACCTTATCGCCATTGCCCATCTTCTCGACAACAGCAACCGCCCGCTCACCAACAAGGGGTGCCGACAGGCCAAGTACAACATCGACGGAAGGATCTGAGGTTAAAGCAGCCTGAATCTTCGATTCAATTTCCGCCGGGTCGGCGGTCGTCGGCAGGATCGTAACCTTTCCACCTTCGAAACCCTTCTCGGTACCCGCGCAGCGCTGGTCAAGGGCGGCATTTCCGACCTCCTGGTTTACGCAAAGCACGTGCTTCTTGCCAAGCGACTTGAGTTTTTCGCCAACCTTCACGCCTGCGGTAAGTTCGTCCTGGCCAACATGGAGCCTGATGCCCAGCTTTTCCGTTGCGGCAATGCCGGAGTTCATGGAGATAACGGGGATACCGGCCGCGACGGCCTTGGCAATCGCCGGGCCCAGCGCATCCGGATCGGGGTTGGAAATTACAATACCCGCCGGGTTCTGATTGACTGCGGCTTCAATGAGCTGAGCCATCGCGACCATGTCGAAGGTCTCCGGTGCACGATAGTCAACCTTGGCGTTGATGTCCTTGCCGGCCTGCATCATACCGTTTTTCACGATCGACCAGAATGGGTCAGACGCTTGCCCATGAGTGACGGCGATGATGCTGGGCTGTTCGTCGGCTTTGACGCCGGCCGACCCCGCTGCAACCAGAGACACGGCAATAGCCGCAGAAGCGACATTCTTCCAAATGGATTTCATTTTTTCCTCCTCAATGTCACCCACTCCTCTGGATGACAAATTCGAATGCTACCGGGTGCAAATTTGTTTGCTACCGGGTGCAAGCAGGTGCATGTTATGTCAGAATGCGTTAAAAGCAAGCATTCATTTCACTGAATCAGAAAAATGGAATTTATGTTCCATTGCCGGAGAATTTATGCGGAAGAGAGCAACGGCAAAACAGGTAGCGGATGCGGCAGGAGTCTCGAAGTGGACCGTAATCCGCGCTTTCACTCCGGGTGCCTCTATTACTGACGAGAGCAAGCGGAAAGTACTGGAGACTGCTGCAGCTTTGAACTATACACCGAACCTCCTTGCACGAAGCCTTGCAACCAACTCGACGGGACAGATCGCCGTCTTCGTGGATGATTTTTCCAACCCGCAAAAACTCCCCTTCCTTGAGGCACTTACCGAGAAGCTCCAGGCCGCCGGCTTGGTGGTGATGCTGATCAATATCAACAGTCACTTTGACCATGTAAACGCCCTTCTCCATGCGGACCAGCGTCAGGTCGACGCCATCATTCTGTTTGGCACAGCGTTTCGTGACGAAACTCTGACAGACCTGCAGCAGGGGCAAGGCATGCCGCCTATGTTCGTGCTGGCGCGCGACAGTCAGATCGACGGCGTTCCCGCTGTTGTCTGCGACGCGGAACTGGCCCTCAAGGAAATCGTAAACCACCTTCATGCGAAGGGATATAAGCGCCCAGGCTTCATGTGTGGTGCTGCCGCTTTGTCTACAGCTCTAAAGAGAAGCCAATATTTCACTGAGTTTTGGGCGGAAAAAGGTGTCCACGACATTGTCCACATGAGCGCGGAAAAATACAGCCTGGATGCTGGCGCCGCCTCGGTGAGGAAGTACTTGAGCGATACGTCTCCTGACCATCAAATCGATGTCCTGATGTGTGAAAATGACATTCTGGCGATGGGCGCAATGGATGAGATGCGGGCAAACTTTCGCCTTCGAGTGCCTGAAGACATTGCGATCGTGGGCTTCGACAACTACGAACTATCCGGCTCGTTCGGATATGGCATCACCACTTATGAGCAACCGCGCGACGAAATGATTGATGCGATCCTAAGTATGGTCAAGGGGCGCTCGGATTTGAAGACGGTAACTCTCCAGGGAGAACTAGTCGTTCGAAGCTCAACATAACCGCTGCCCCCAGAAGCATCTCAGGCTCGGTGTCACTTCCGTGCTTTCCGGGTTCGCTCATGCGTCGCGTCCTCGTCGTGTCGAACAACAGCCTTGCTCGTGCGGCCAACAGATCGGCAAACAGCCTTGCCCGCCGACGAGAAAACGCACCCAGGCTCAGTCGAACGGGAGGAGGTACACGTCCGCCTCCCAAGTCTTTCGGCATCTTTATCTGGAAGATGTAAACGGACCCCAGCGATTATTGCGGCCAAGACCAAAAATCTAGGCAATCCGGTAAATCTCAGAAAAACCTTAAGCCCTAAGGAAAATTATGGCGGAGAGGGTGGGATTCGAACCCACGATACCCTTGCAGGTATGCCGCATTTCGAGTGCGGTGCATTCGACCACTCTGCCACCTCTCCGCATGCGCGAACGCTTGCGTTGCGCGCTCCTCTTAAACATCAATGGCTGGACTGACAAGCGGAATTTCGTGTTTATGTCACAAATTATTCGTCATGCACGAAGTGAGGAAGAAGGCTTGGGAGTCTGGCTGTTTAGTAAGTATTTTTTCCGGTGGCGCACCTTGGCATTATGAGGTGCTCACCGCATTCTTGCAGCATTTTCACAGCCGCTTAAAGCGCCGCAGGATTTCCAGAATCTTTCCGTCCTGTTCCTGATCCGGCAGAAGGGCCGGCTGGCGGCTGGCGCCGACGGAGGGGTCTTGCAGGTAGAGCGAGCGCTTCACCATGGCGGGCGCGAAGCCGAGAGCGTAGAGATCGGTGCGGAAATTGGCATAGATCGCCTGCTGACGTTCAGCCTCGGCGATGTCGCCGGCGTTGAATGCGTTGAGAATGCCGGCAAGCACATCCGGCAGGGCGTTGCCGAGGCCGGAGATGCAGCCTGCAGCGCCGTTCTGCAAGGACCAGAGCACAAGGTGATCCGGGCCGGAATAGACCTCGAAACCGGGCATGTCCTTCGCCACCTGGAGATAGGCCTCGAGCGTCTGCTGCGCGCCGCCGGAATCCTTGATGCCGGCGATATTGCCGTGGGATGCGAGCTTGCGAGCGGTTTCCGGCTCTATGTGGTTCTGGGTGCGGGCGGGGATATCGTAGAGATAGACCGGCGTTTCAACAGCATCGGCCACCGTCGAGAAATGACTGATCAACCCATCCTGTGTGCAGGCGATGAAGAAGGGCGTGATGGCGGCAATGCCATCGACGCCGATGCGGTCGAAGGCTTTGGCGAGTTGCAGGGTTTCGAACGTGGCCGGCATGCCGGCATTGACGATCACCCTGGCCCGGCCTGCCACCTCGTCCACCACCTCTTCGGTCAGGCGGATTTTTTCCTCATGCGTCAGCGCAGTGAAATCACCGTTGGTGCCGGCACACATGATGTTGTTGCCGGCCGCCACCTGGCGGCGCACCTGCGCGCGGGTGGCGTCGTAATTGATCGTTTCGTCCTCGTTGAAACAGGTGACGAGCGCGACGAAAGCTTGTTTGCTCATGGGAGAACTCCGCTTGAATTTTCAATGACGTGGCCAGCCGCCTGATGATGCCGGGATGGCATATCGGGGTCGGGATCGAGGCTGGCGGCAAGCAGCGCGCGGGTATAGGTCTCACGCGGGGATTCAAACACCTGTCGCACCGTGCCGAATTCCACCACCTCTCCCCGCTGCATGACCATGACGTGATCGGCGAAATCCCGAACTACCGGCAGGTCATGGGCGATGAAGATGAAGGAAAGGCCCATGTCGCGACGCAGCTTGTCCAGAAGCGCGATGACCTGCGCCTGAACCGAAACATCGAGCGCCGAGACCGCCTCGTCGCAGATGATGAGCTTCGGCTCCAACGCAAGCGCGCGGGCAATCGCGATCCTCTGGCGCTGGCCGCCGGAAAACTGGTGCGGATAACGGCGCATATGTTCCGGCGAGAGGCCGACCTGCTGAAGCAATTCGCCGACCCGTTCGCGCCATTTCGCTTTCGGCAATATATCGGGATGGATGACCCAGGCTTCGGAGATCAGCTGGAACACCGTCATGCGGGGGTTGAGCGACTGTGTGGGGTCCTGGAACACCATCTGCAAATCACGCCTCAGCGCAAACAGTTCCGCCGGTGATAGCTTGAACAGGTCGCGCCCCTTCCAGACGGCGCTGCCCGTATCCGGCTCGTCAAGCCGTAGCAGAATGCGCGCCAAAGTCGATTTGCCGGAGCCGCTTTCGCCGACGACGGCAATGGTCTCGCCAGCCATCAGGTCGAAGGAAACGCCCTTCAGCGCTTGGAATGCACCGTAACGCTTTCGCACGTCGCGCACGCTGAGCAGCGGTTCGCCCTTCGCTTCTGGATGATGCATGTCCCCCTTGCCGGGTGCGGCATTGATGAGCTTGCGGGTATAGGGATGCTGGGGGTTGCGGTAAACCTCGCGAACCGTGCCGGCTTCCACCAACACGCCCTTTTCCATCACCACCACCCGGTCGGCGATTTCGGCGACAACACCGAGATCATGGGTGATGATGAGCACGGCCATGCCGGTTTCCCGCTGCAATTCCTTGAGAAGCAAAAGCACCTCCGCCTGCACCGTCACGTCAAGCGCGGTGGTCGGCTCATCGGCGATCAAAAGATCAGGCCGTAGCGCCAGCGCCATGGCGATCATCACGCGCTGGCGTTGGCCGCCGGAAAATTCATGCGGATATTTCGAAAGCGCCCGGTCGGGATCGGGAATGCCGACACGGACGACAAGCCGCCTCGCCTCCGCTTCAGCTTCCGCCTTGCCCATGCCGTGGGTGGTCATCGCTTCGCGGATCTGCCAGCCAACGGTATAGACCGGGTTAAGATGGCTAAGCGGATCCTGAAAGATCATGGCGATTCGCCGACCATTGATCTCGCGGCGGGCCTCGTCCGGCATGGTCAAAAGGTCTTTGCCGTCGAGCAATATCTGGCCGCCGCTGATGCGGCCGGGCGGCATGTCGATGAGGTTCATGATGGCCGAGGACGATACCGATTTGCCCGAGCCGCTTTCGCCGAGGATTGCCAGCGTTTCGCCACGGTCGATATGGTAGGAAACCTCCTTCACCGCATGAACGACACCGCTTGCGGTGTGGAACTCCACGGAAAGGTTGCGCACGTCGAGAAGATGGTCAGCCATTTTTGCGGCCCTTCATTTCCAGCCGCCAGCGCTGCACGGGGTCCAGCGCGATGCGCAGCCAGTTGGACAGCAGATTGAGCGACAGGGTGGTGAGAATGATGGCAAGCCCCGGCCAGAAGGACAACCACCAGGCATTGGTAAGATATTGCCGCCCCTGCGAAATCATCAAACCCCAGGTGATTTCCGGCGGTTGAATGCCGATGCCAAGGAAGGACAGCGCGCTTTCCGCCAGCATCACATATGCGAAATCGAGCGTCGCCAATGTCGTCAGTGTCGGCAGCACGACGGGCAGGATGTGGCGGAACAGGATGCGTTTGCCGGATGCGCCCATGACGCGCGCGGCCTGCACGAACATGCGTTCGCGCACCTCCAACACCTCCGCCCTTGTGGTGCGGATGTAAACGGGAATGCGGGTGATGGCCAGAACCAGCATCAGGTTGAGGATTGAGGAACCGAGCAGATAAAGCACGATGACCGCGATCAGCAGCGACGGAAACGACATGATCACATCCGCCAGCCGCATGATGATCTGGCCGACGCGATTGGAGGAAAAACCGGCGATGAGGCCGAGCACCGTGCCAGTGACGGCGGAGAGAAGCACGGCGCCGGCAGCGATCATCAGCGTATTTTGCGTGGCGGCGACGATGCGCGCCAGAAGCGAACGGCCCAGCGCATCCGCTCCCAACCAGAAATACCATTCGCGCTGCCAGTCGAAGGGCGCGAGGTTACGCCCGCGCAGGTTCTGCTTCGTCGCGAGATCACCCAGCCAGGCCGGGCCGACGAAGGCGAGGACGACGACGATAACGAGGAAGATCGCGGCACAGAGCGCGAATTTATCCGCCCATAACATCCGCAGCATGCGCGTTGCGAAGGACGGTTCATCGATGATCTGGGTGTCGGCGTTCAAAAGGCTCATGGCTGTATGACCTCCTCAGTGCCGGATACGCGGATCGAGCAGCGCATAGGCAATATCGATCAGAAGGTTCATCAGGAAGATGGCCAGCGCGGTAACGAGAATGGCGGCCAGCACGACATTGAAATCCCGCTGAAGGATGGAATCGATCATCAGCTTGCCAACGCCTGGAAACCCGAAGATGGTTTCAACGATGACCGCGCCGTTGAGAAGGCTTGCCGCCTGATCGCCGATGACGGTGATGACCGGCAGCATGGCGTTGCGCAGCGCGTGGATGAAGATGATCGGCCCGGATTTCACGCCCTTGGCGCGCGCTGTCTTGACATAAGCCGACGACAAGGCGCCGATCATCGAGCCCCGCACCACCTGCACGATAATACCGAAGGGACGTACGAAGAGCACTGAAATCGGCAGGATCCAGTGCAGTACCGAGCCGGTGCCTGATGTGGGCAGCCATGCGAGATTGACGGAAAAGACCACGATGGCGACGATCGCCAGCCAGAAATCCGGAACCGAAGCGCCGATCAGCGAAATGGTCGAGGCCATGCGGTCGAAGAAGCCGCCGGAGCGGAAAGCCGCAAGCGAACCGACAACGATGGCCGCCGTGGTAACCAGCGACATGGTGATGACCGCGAGCCAGAGCGTCCACACGAAAGCCTCCAGCACCACATCCAGCGCCGGGCGGGCTTTTCGGAGCGATTCTCCCAGATCACCCGTCATCACATCGCCCGCATAACGCAGGAACTGTACCATCAGCGGATCATTCAGCCCATGCAGCGCCCGAAACTGCTGCTTCAATTCCTCCGAAGCCTCAACCGGCAAAAACAGCGCGGCCGGGTCCCCCGTCAGGCGGGAGAGGAAGAAAACCATCACGAGGAGGCCGATCAGGGAGATCAGGCTCGCAACGGAACGTTTTCGGATGAAGCTCAGCATGGTTGCCTCCGGTTTTTCAATGAGGGCGGCGAAGCTTGAGCTCCGCCGCCGCTCTTTGGCTCATAAGATACCGGCTTATTTGATGCCGATTTCCGAAAGCTGCAGCATCGAGTTGGTGGCGATGGTGGGCTTGAAATCCAGCCGTTCGGAGACGCGGGAGAAACCGACCATGTGGAACAGCAGCACATCCGCCACCACGTCGTCATGCAGGTAGGCGATGAGTTCTGACCACAGCTTGGCGCGCTCGTCGCCGACGGCAGCCGAGGCACGTTCGATCAGGTCATCCACCTTCGGGTCAGAGAAGCCGGATTGCGTGCCCTTGGTGGCGTATTTGAAGAACATGGTGAAGGACGGGTCGCCCTTGGAATTGTCGTGCATGGCGGCGACGATCTGCGGCCCACGACCTTCCTTGAAAGGCTTGGAATAATAGCTCTCGTGCTCGGCCACTTCCACAAATTTCAGGTCGACCTTGAAGCCGACTTCCTGCAGCTGCTGCTGGATAGCCTCCATGATCTCGGTGACATTGGGGAAATTCGCCGTGCGCGCGATGATGGTGATCGGTGTGTCCACTTTCACGCCGGCAGCCTTGGCTTCCTCGAGCAGCTTCTTTGCGCCATCAGGGTCGTAAGGGAAGACCTTGACGTCAGGGTTCCAGCCAAGCGTAGTCGGCGGAACAAGCGCAGTCGCCAGCACCGCACCTTCAGGCACCAGCGTGCCGAGGAAGGCCTGCCGGTCGATGGCGAGATTGAGTGCGCGGCGCACCCGCACATCGTTCAGCGGCGCGATATTGTGATCGAGGCGCATATAGACCGTCTCGCTATCGAGATAGGAAAAGTCAGTCTTCGGATTGGTCGCGTCGAGCTGGGAAATGGAGGGCGAAAGATCGGCTTCGCCCGTCTGCACCATGGCGGCGCGCACTGAGGGATCGGCGCGGAAGAGATAGGTCGCTTCCGTTACCTGCGGCTTCTTGCCCCAATAATCATCACGCGCGGTCAGAACGATCTGCTGGCCGGGCGTCCAGTTGGTCAACTTGTAAGGACCGGTGCCGACAGGCTCGCGGATGAATTCCATCTTGGTTTCTTCGGGAACGATGGTGACGAGTGACATCAGAAGCGGCAGGATCGGCTGGGCCGGATCCGTCTTGAAATCGATCGTGTGGTCGTCGACAACCGTCGGCGTCACCGTCATGCCGCCGAAATAGCGGCGGGATTCGCAGGCATTCTTGTCGCTCATGATGCGCTCGAAGCTGTGCTTCACATCCTTGGCGTCGAACGTGGTGCCGTCGGAAAACTTCACGCCCTGGCGCAGATGGAAACGCCAGCTGCCATCCGAGTTCTGCTCCCACTTTTCGGCAAGGCGCGGCTGCACGCCATTCTTGCCGCGCACATCAAGCTCGGTCAGCGTCTCGCTGACATTTTCCATGATGATGCGTCCGATGTTGGACCGCGTGGCCATGCAGGGCTCCAGCAGATCCGCCTCTTCCGCCAGCACGATCTTGATCGGTCCTGATGCCGCAAGCACCGGCGAAACCGCAGCGCTGAGGGAACCCAAAACAAGGGCGCCCGCAATCAATGACTTCTTCATTCCGTTCTCCTCCCAGATCAGAAATTCAGCAACATGGCGGCGCACCGCAAGGGGTATTCAAAAAAGCCCCGTCTCCTGCATTGAGGAGCATGGCGTGCGGATGATTGTCTCCTCCACCCGTAAACAGAGCATCGACGTTATCACATTTTTTGTCAATTTATTTTTCTAAGGCATTTTTTATTCGCATCAAATCTCTTGTTTTTATCATTTAAAAACAAATGTTTAATCTTATAACTCAAAAATGAATTGGCCAAATTTTCCATCAAATAAACTTGACAACTTTTCGAATATGTCATTTTCATCAGAACAAGAGGAGATCACGATGACCCCTGATGACATCGCTCACGCCATGACCGGAGCCATGCACGCCGTGTCGGAAAACCGGCAGGAAGCCTTCCTGCCGTCGCCGATGATCCAGAACCATGCAAGCTTCCTGCATCTTCTCGATGACGGGACGCTGCTCTGCGCCTGGTTCGGCGGTACGCTGGAAGGAAAGTCGGATATTTCGATCTTCGCTTCCGTGCTGATATCAGGCGCGACCAGCTGGGGAAGCCCGCAGCGTCTGAGCCACGATCCTGCCCATTCCGAACAGAACCCGGTGTTCTTCACCGCACCGGATGGCGCGTTATGGCTGTTTCACACCTCCCAGCCTTCAGGCAATCAGGATGAATGCCGCATCCGCATGGCGCGTATTCACCGCGACGCGGCGGAAGCGGAAAAACTCACATCCGAGGAAGGGCGCTTCCTTGATCTCCCCAAGGGCTGCTTCATCCGCGCGCCGCTTCGCATCCGCGATGACGGTGCCTGGCTCCTGCCGATTTTCCGCTGCATCCAGCGTCCCGGCCAGAAATGGAATGGCAGTCACGACACGGCCGCGCTTGGCATATCGACGGACAATGGTGCGAGATGGACATTGCAGGAACTACCCAACTCGACCGGCTGTGTGCATATGAGCCCCGTCGCGGTGGAAGAGGAACGCTACGCCGCCTTCTTTCGCCGTCGCCAGGCGGATTTCGTCTATCGCACGGAAAGTGCTGATGGCGGCCGCTCCTGGTCGAGACCCCAGCCGACCGACGTGCCCAACAACAATTCGTCCATTGCCGTCATCAGGCTCGCTGACGGCCGGCTGGCAATGATCTGCAATCCCGTCAATGCTGAGCAATCCAGCGACCGGCGCGCCTCACTCTATGACGAACTGGGCGAGGAAGACGACAGGCCGGATGCCGATCCGAGCGGCGGATGCGTGCCGATCTGGGGCGTGCCGCGCGCTCCGGTCTCCATCTGCCTCTCCAACGATGACGGGCTAAGCTTCCCCACACGAATACTGATCGAGGATGGACCCGGCACCTGCCTGTCAAACGATTCGACGGATGGCCGCAATCTGGAAATGTCCTATCCATGGCTTCTGGAAGCACCGGACGGTACGCTGCACGCAAGCTACACCTATCATCGCCGCGCAATCAAATATGTCCGGCTGGCGCCCGGCTGGGCCGAGGTTAAGGACGAGGGAAAAAGATGAGCAACATCATTGGCATCACCATGGGTGACCCGTGCGGCGTCGGCCCCGAGATCACCGTTCGCGCGCTTTCGGACATGTCCGCTGCGGATCGCGCCGCAACCCGGATTTACGGAAACCTGCCCACGCTGGAAGCCGCACGGGATGCGCTGGGTGTCGATATCGATCTCGCCTCCCATGTGATCGACTTGCCGGTGGAAGGCGCGCCGCTCCCATGGGGCACGCTGTCATCGGTGGCGGGCGACGCCGCCTTCCGTTTCATCGAAAAGGCTGTTCGCGATGCCGAAGCCGGCGCAATCGGCTGCATCGTCACCGCGCCGATCAACAAGGAGGCGCTTAATCTGGCAGGCCACCATTATGATGGTCACACCGGCATGCTGCGCAGCCTGACCGGCTCATCCGCCGCCTATATGCTGCTCGCTTCCGAACGACTGAAGGTAATCCATGTATCGACCCATGTTTCCCTGCAGGACGCCATCCGCCGGGCGACGACGGAGCGGGTGCTGGCGACCATTCGCGCCGGCAATTCACATCTGAAACGCATCGGTTACGAACGGCCGCGCATCGCCGTTGCCGGCATCAATCCACATTGCGGCGAAAACGGTCTGTTCGGCACCGAGGATGACGATCAGATCGCACCGGCGGTCGTTGCCGCCCGCGCCGAAGGCATCGAGGTGCAGGGGCCGATTTCCGCCGATACCGTGTTTCACCGGGCTTATTCCGGCGCTTTCGATCTCGTCGTCGCGCAATATCACGATCAGGGCCATATCCCCATCAAGCTTGTTGCCTTCGATACCGCCGTCAACGTCTCCGTCGACCTGCCGATAGACCGCACGTCCGTCGATCACGGTACTGCCTTCGATATCGCCGGCAAGGGCATCGCCAATCACGGCAACATGAATGAGGCCATCGCCTATGCGCGCAAGCTCGTGGCGGGCAAGGCACGGAAGGGATGAGCACCATGTCCAAAGCTCCCATTCTCATCCACCAGCCGCGCAGACTTGCCGTCGGTGCTGGCACGATTGCGCAGGTCGGCGCCTTCGCCGGCAAAAACGCCTCGACCCTGGTGATCGCCACGCCGCTCACCGCGAAATTTGTTGACCGGCTGCAATTGCAGGGCCCTTTCACCGTGTTCGACGCCATTCCCGGCGAGCCGAACACCGCAACACTCGACGCAGCGCTTGCTGCCGCGCGCGCGGCCAAACCCGAACTCGTCGTCGGCCTCGGCGGCGGTTCCGTCATGGATGTGGCAAAGCTTGTCGCAGCGCTGTGGAACTCCGGCCAGACGCTTGAAGATATCGCCGGGCCGAACAGGGTTGCCGGACGCGATACGCGGCTCGTGCAAATTGCCACCACCGCAGGCACCGGGTCAGAGGCGGGTATCCGCTCGCTCATCACCGATCCCGTCAAGGGCAGCAAGATCGCGGTCGAAAGCCCTCATCTGATCGCGGATTTCGCCGTTCTCGATCCGGAACTCACCTATTCCGTACCACCGGCCGTGACCGCGGCAACGGGCGTGGATGCCATGGCCCATTGCGTGGAGGCCTTCACCAATCGCAAGGCCCATCCGATGATCGACGGTTTTGCCCGCATGGGTTTTGCGCTGGTCGGCAAATATCTGGCGCGCGCCGTTCGCGATGGCGCGGATACGCAAGCGCGGGAGGGAATGATGCTCGCCTCCTATTACGGCGGCATCTGCCTCGGCCCGGTCAATACCGCTGCCGGCCACGCCATTGCCTATCCGCTCGGCACGCTTCTCAACCTGCCGCACGGGCTGGCCAATGCCGTTGTCTTTCCGCATGTGCTTGCCTTCAACCAGCCTGCCGTTTCGGAGAAGACGGCGGAAGTGGCCGGCGCGCTCGGCCTTCGCGATCATCTCTCGCAGGACGATCTTCGCAAGGCGGCGATGGATTTCTGTGCCAGTCTCGGCATTGAGATGTCACTCGCGCGGCATGGCGCGACGGAGGGCGATCTGCCCCGTTATGCCGAGGACGCGCATGCCATCCGCCGGCTGATGGATAACAACCCGGTGGATATGAGCCTTGAGGACGTGCTCGGCATCTACCGCCACGCCTTCTGAAGAGATATCCGGTGCGCGGATACACGCATCGGCCCTTAGTCCGCATGGGACGACTCGAACAAGCGGTCTCGCGAACCCGTCAGATGCTGGAGCATCAGCTGGCGGGCCGCTTCCGCATCGCCATCGGCAATCGCCTTTGCAATGGCCTCATGCTCGGCGAAAACGCGCGTCAGGCCGGACGCCTCCCGCTTTACCGACATGCCGTGAAACTTCATGCCCACCGCAATATGGTCCTTGAGTGCTTCCATGGCGGTGGAGAAATAACTGTTCCTGGCCGCCCGCGCGATCGCAAGGTGAAACTGGTAGTCGGCGTCCTCGCGGTGGGACTGGCGATTGGTGGCGTCGCGCATCAGTTCAAGCGCCTTTCTGATCGCCGCCAGTCTTTCGGTATCGTGCCGCAATGCCGCCGCAGCCGCCGCCGCCGGCTCCAGCGTCAGCCTGAATTCATAACAGTTCAGAAGGTCCGCAACATTTTCCAGCTGGCCGAAACCGAGCGGCTCGCGCAGGCCGAACGCCCGGACATAGCTGCCGGAACCCCTGCGGGAATAGATGAACCCCTGCTCCCGCAAGCGCCGCAGCGCCTCGCGCACGACCGGGCGCGAGACTTCGAATTCCATGGCGAGTTCATGTTCGGTCGGCAGCCGCTCATCCGGCTTATAGGCTCCGGATTTGATGGCCCGGTGCATTCTCTCGAAAATAATGTCCGGAAGTGCCTTGCGCGCCGTTTCTTTCATCAGCCCCATCTGGTCAGCTTTCTCCAGCGTCGTTTTCGCCAAGCATCATTTTCGCAATCCGTTTCAACGTGTCAGCTTGCCCAAAACCGCCGGACTTCGCAATGATGCATTGGTCTCCGGCCCAGCCGACACCGAGACCCGGCAGGCATTCGCCGGCTAGACGCAGCCGCGAAATGCCCATGGCCCGCAGCACCGCTTCGGCAGTCGCTCCACCCGACAGAAGCAGTCTTTTAGCCCCGGCTGTGAAATGCGGCACCACGCCTTCCGCCAGATGATCGGAAACCGCAAGCGGCGAGAGATCGTCCACCCCTTGCGTTGCCTGAACCAGGATCAGATCAGAATCACCGCTGGCTTGATGGGGCACGGCGCCATTGGGCGCCTCGATGAGCGAGACATTCCCGACGCTCCTGAGAACGTCGATCTGCCCGACCGTAATCGGATCGCGCGAGCCTATGACAAAAACACCCTTGCCGGGTGGAACCGTCGCCGCCTGCGGAGCGCAATCGGCCGCCAGGGTCTCTGCCAGCGCTTCGGCAAGCCCGCGCGCACCCACCAGAAGGTCAAGCCCGTCTGCCTGCGCGGCGACTAGTGCCTCCCGTATATCGGCCTGTGACGGCGTATCCGGTATCGCACAACGAGCGGCATGCACTCCGAGTTTCGCAGCAACCGGAATGGCTATTTGGACACCGAAACCGGAAACGGCCCCGCCGGTGACGATACGCCCAAAATCGGGAATAGCAGGGGCGACCAGTGCCTGCCGATAGGAAATCGCGTCCATTTCCGCCGCAATATGTCCCTTCAACCGGGAATCGATCTTCTTGAAAAACATCGTCCCGGCCGGAACCATTGCCATCAGGTCCAGCGTGCGGCGATGGGCTTCCTCCGTTTCGCCATCGCGGCAGCCGAGATTGACGCTAAGCACCGCGGGCGCATTCACAAGCGCTTCGCGAACACCATCAAGCCCGATCGCAACCTCGGTTGCCAGCCCGCGCCCCGCGAAGGGGGCGGCGGCATCGAGCGCACCGGTCAGATCATCGGCGAAAATCAACAGCACGGGCAGAGCCTTCAAAAAAGTTGTAATGTTTTACCTCGATAAATTTATTTATAATCAATAGATAAAAGGATGTGAATAACAAAATATCATACGCACGCAAAGACCGACCGCAGTCTCACATTGCTGTGGGGCGGACGAAAGAAGAAAAGCGGATTTGGCTGCTAGATGAACCGGAAAGGCAGGCCCGAGATGAGCGCCTTGACGAAACGCTTTTTCTGAAAGCGCCCGTTCAACGAAACGCGCGGCAGCTGCGCCGGCTTTTCGAGGCTGTGAAGGCCGAGAACACCGGCCTGCGTGGTGACAGCCACGGAAAAGCCCGCATCCGACACCGCTTTCGCTTCGCGCTCACCCACGGCCCTGACCCAGCCATAGGGATAAGAGAAGGATTGCGGCCGCTGGCCGACATAGGTTTCCACCCGGCGCGTCGATTCCTCGATCTCATGGGCGAGGCGCGCCGCATCGATCTTGCGCATATTCACATGCGTCATGGTGTGCGCGCCAAAATGCACGAGCGGATCGTCCGACAGCGCCTTAAGCTCGGCCGCATCCATGACCAGTTCGTCCACGATCGCGATGGGGTCGATGCCATGCTGCCTCGCGACGTGATCGATCCTTTCCACCGCCTCATCTTCCGCGGATTCCTGGACGAAGTTTTCCAGCCGTGCGAATGCCTCCACCTTCTGTGACGGCGTGGCACATTCCACCTGCTCCGGCCCTGCGCCAAAATCGAATTCGAACGATGTGACCTTCTTCGTCAGAGCCGCAGCGGTTTCCCACCACACACTGCGGCTCCGCTCCACAAAACCCGGCGTGATGAAAATCGTGTAGGGAATGGCGTATTTGCGGAAGATCGGCGCAGCATGTTCGGCATTGTTGCGATAGCCGTCATCAAGCGTGAAGGCGCAAAACGACCTGACGTCACTGGTGTCGGCAAGCAGAGCCGGCAGATCATGCAGATGAACGGGCACGAGACCGGATTCGAGCGCAGCCTTTATGGCCTCTTCCAGAAATTGCGGCGTGACGGACAATTGCACATTCGGCGCAAAAGCCGAAACCCCCTGCCCCGGACGCACATGGTGAAGCGTGAAGATCACGCCCCGCCCGGCAAGGGATGGAAATGCCGAGCGGACAGCCGGAAGAGAACTCACCTCCAGCCCCGCCCTTATGGCCCCATATTTCACCAAGCGTTTGACCGGCGGCAACAGGGCACTTGCCGATTGTCCTGACGCCAGACCGGGAAGGACACGTTTTTTCAGCACCCTCAAGGCCGTCAGCGGCAGATCGATCAGCCCCGGCAGAGGATCGTTCGGCGCAAAAGCGGCCCAGCTGCGAATTTTGCCGAGAGAGGCGAGATAATCGCCAAACCTCGCCTGCCCTCTTCGTGCCAATGTGAAAGCGGCAACGGTATCGCGAACAAGATAGGACCAGGACGTACCCTGCCGCGCAGTGACCGCCGGCCCGGTGGGCATGTCGTTGGCCACCCGCCACAACAGCCCGCCAAGATCGATGCCGGCGGCCGAACAGAGGCCGAACCACGACCATGGGCGTGGATTGACATCGAGAAGTTTCAGCGCCCCATCCCTGCCGTCGAGTTTGAATTCCACTTCGACTAGCCCGCTGTGGCCTGCCGATTTCAATATTTTCCCGGCCGCCTCGATCGCTTGCCGGTTATCGACGACCTCGACGCGGGTGCTGGTATAACCGAAATCGACGGGATATTGCCTTGCGCGTCGCGCGGTGAATTCGGCAACCGGCTCCCCGTTCAGCCACAGGGCCGCATAGGAAAACTGGCTTTCGCCTCCACCCGGAATGAGTTCCTGCACGACGACATTGTCAGGGCCGATCTCTCCACTGGCATCGGCGAAGGCGGTTTTCAGCCCCTCCCGGTCATCGGCGCGGATAACTTTCGCGCGGGCGATCGAGGTATTGCCGCCCCCCATATTCGGCTTGAGAATGACAGGAAACATAACATCCAGCCCGTCGATATCGGCAGCCGATGTCAGCGCGTAGGTTCGGGGGATGCTGACGTCGAGTTCCGCCGCACGTTTATAGAGTAGCGGTTTTTCACATAGCCATTGCAGGTTCGTCCACTCCGGCAGAATGATTTTGTAAAGCGCCGAAAGCTCCTCGCGATGCTGCGACACAAGCTGAACCTCACCATCGCCCGATGGCACCAGCAAGCAGCCCTTCAGGCCCGGTTTTTCAGCCATTTCACGCAGAAACGCCATCGCCCCATCATCATGCGGACCGGCCCAGCGGATTGTTTCCCGCACGAAGCGCGACCAGCCCGGCAATGGTGAATCATGTGTGAGATAATAGACGGGCACATTCAGGACGCCGAGGCTGCGGGCAAGGGCAAGCGTGCCGTGAGCGCCGCCGATAATAACAACACCTGGAATGGTCAAAGCCTGATCCCCGTCCTATTCCACATCTTGATCGCAAAAATTGATAAATAAATTGGATATTTCTAAAGTATTGGGCAGACGATTATCGAATGATGAGAAGGCCAAAGCGCCGTACTAGTTGATCTTTCAGCCGGCGCTTCGGAATCTGCTTAAAAAAGAAACGAGCTGCGGCCTCACGCTTCCTTGCGCACCGGGCGTGGCTCGCCATTCTCATCCACGGCCACCATAATGAAGACGGCCTCCGTGACCTTGTCGCGCGAATCCTGATAATGCCTGCGGGTCCAGGCCTCGATCTTGAGCGTGACGGAAGTACGGCCGATCTTTTCGATCCGCGTGTAGACACACAACGTATCGCCGATCTTGACCGGCTTCTTGAAGACGATTTCATGGACCGCCACGGTGACGGTGCGGCCGCCGGCCACATCATTGGCGCGGACGAAAGCGGCAAGGTCCATCTGCGACATGACCCAGCCGCCGAAAATATCGCCGGCCGGATTGGCATCGGCGGGCATGGCAAGGGTTCTGAGCGTAAGCTCCATATCGGCGGGCGGTTGCTGGTCCATGTCTCGAATTCCTTTCACAAACCTCCCGCTGTCGGACTTAAACAACCCCGCCCTGTCAGCCAATAGCCGATTTGTCGCGGCAGACCCTCCAAAACAGCAAGGAATAACAGAGCCATCGTAAGCTTCGGTTAACCATGATGAGGCACGATTCCAAAAAACGCGGGGGCGTGCAAATGGCGTATGACTGGAGTGGAAATAACGCGATACAGCAGCGCTACGACCGTATTGTCCTTGCGGTCGCCGGCGTCGTCGCCATCAGCCTGGCGACCGGCACCCTTGCGCTACGACCGCAGATGGAACCGACAACCACAATAAGCCTCGCCAAACAGCCACGCCTGAACTCTGAAAACTGGCATTTGCGGCTCTGATCCGCAACCACGAGCCGAGCCAAGACCCGTGGCCTCGCGACTTACTGCAACGTGCCGTCTTGTTTCGAGCTGGTTTCCTTCTGGGAGGCATGGTCAAGATGGGCCACAGCTGGAGCAAGGACTGAAAGAAAAGTCTCAGACCGGCCGATATAGATGATCGCCGCGCCTTCCATCCCGTTCAGGACCTCCGCCAACGTATCCTGCGTCTGTTTTTCCAAACCTTCCAGCAAATCGTCGATCACGACGAATTTCGGCTTCAAAAGCAGGGCATTGGCAATGCGGATGCTGGCCTGCTCATCCGAATCCAGTTTCTTGTCCCAGCGGATGTTTTCGTCGAGACGGGAGGTCATTTCCCCGAGCCCGCAGGTGGTGAGCGCAGAGTGATAATCCGCATCGGTGAAACGCTGCGGCGCACGCGGATAGGCCAGAATTTCACGCAGTGAGCCGGCCGGCAGATAGCCATGCTGGGCAATGAAAAGCGTGTCGGATTGTTCGGGCATCTCGATCCTGCCCTGCCCCCAGGGCCACAGGCCCGCCATGGCGGCAAACAGCAGCCGCCGGTTCACGCCCTGTTCGCCGTTGATCATCAGCCGTTCGCCCGGCCCGATCCCGACTTCATCCTCCCGCAGCCGGAACCCGCGTTCCAGATCCTGCCCGCCCGCATCACGGCAGATGACGACCGATTGCAGGCGGATTTTTTCATTCTCCGCGCTGCGCTGCAGGTCTATCGTGAGGCCGTGCTGCTCCACGCTGTCCATCTGGATAAGCGCGTTACGGAACACTGAAACGCGCTGCAATGTCGCCTTCCAGCTGGCGATAGGGCCGAAATTATCGATATACCAGCGCAGCGCCGTATTAACCTGGTTAAAAGCGCCGACGGCCATCATAAGCCCGCCGAAGGTGAGGTTGCCGGAAAAATAGACCGGCGCGGCAATCAGGATCGGCGCCACCACCGCCAGCCAGCCATAACCCGCCGATACCCATGTGAGGTGCGTCAACGCCATGGCAAGCCCGCGGATGACGCCGAGCACCGCATCAATATCGATGCCGATCCGCCGCCTTTCATTCTTCTCACCGCGGGCAAGCGCGATGGCGGCGAGATTTTCGCTGGCCCGCATCAGGGAAAAGCGCAGTTCCGCCTCTTTGGAATAACGCTCGGCATTCAACCCCACCAACCGGTAACCAACGAGATTACTGAGCAACGAGGCGGACCCCGCATAAAGGATCGCCGCCCAGACCATGTAGCCGGGGATCGCATAGGTATCGCCGCTGATGGTGATCGCAAAACCGGCCGAGAGCGACCAGAGGACGCCGATAAAGCTCACGAGAATAATAGTCGCATTCACGAGACCGATCGAAAGCGCCGTGCTGCTTTCGGCGAGATTGCGGACATCGTCGTGCAGGCGCTGATCCGGATTGATCGAAATCGTGCCGAAACCGGCCAGACGCGCGGCGCGACCCGGTTTCAGCCATTGATCCACCATATCCTTGGCAAGACCCTCGCGCATGTTCAGCGCCGTCATCTGGTTGAGCCATGTCTGGATGACGTTGAGGAGAAGCAGCAGCCCGGCGATGATCGCGAAAACTTCGAGCTGATGAATGAAGGCATCGAGATCACGCCGCTCGAGCGCGTTGTAAAACGGCGCATTCCATTCATTGAGCCTGATCTGCCCGTAGGCGGTGAGCAATATCACGGTGAGCAGCGCAATCGACAGCAAGATCAGCCGGGTGCGCACCGGCGATGTCCAGAAGGCACGCCCCATCATCCGCAGCTGTGCGGGAAAATCGAGATCGAAACCCGAAAGGTTCGCCGCGCTCTTGCGCTGGTCGTCGGTCACCGTTGTTGCCATTCATTCCATTCCGAAACGTCAATCGGCAAAGAAAGCGGGTCGCGATTCTGCGCCTTGCGATGCCAAGCAATAACACGCCGTTCGACCTTGTCCACAATCCCGGCGAAATCTCGGCAGCGATGAGTGAAAAGGCCGGACCATTCTTCCTGCGGCAGACATCGCGGCCTCAACCAACAATGCATTACACCCGGAAATGATCCTTGCTTTCTTTTCCTGCATTGCACAAAATCCCGATAATTTCAGAGGGGCGGACAACCGCATAAACCGGAAAAACCGGGCAAGGCAGATTAATGGCGATCAAAGCGAGCATCTATCATCTGACGCATTATAAATATGACAATCCGGTTCGCCTTGGACCACAAATCATCAGATTAAAGCCCGCCTCGCACTCCAGAACCCACGTCATCAGCCATTCGCTCAAGGTTTCACCCTCCAATCACTTCGTGAACCTTCAGCAGGATCCCTACGGCAATTACCTCGCCCGCTTCGTTTTTCCCGAGCCGGCAACGGAGTTTAAGATCGAGGTCGATCTTGTCGCCGATATGACGGTTTACAATCCATTCGACTTCTTCGTGGAGGAAGAGGCGACGAAATGGCCCTTCGATTATCCGCAGGAATTGCGCGATGATCTCTCCATCTACATGAAACCGGAGCCGACCGGCCCTCTGCTCGCCGCCTTCATATCCACCGTCGACCGGACCCCGGAGCAGCCGACGGTGGATATGGTCGTTGGCCTCAACGCTCGTCTGCAGCAGGAAATCGGTTACGTCATCCGCATGGAGCCGGGTGTCCAGACGCCAGAGGAGACGCTCGCTTCCGGCAAGGGCTCCTGCCGCGACACCAGCTGGCTGCTGGTGCAGGTGCTGCGGCATCTCGGCCTTGCCGCCCGTTTCGTGTCGGGATACCTCATTCAGCTGACCCCCGACCTCAAGGCGCTCGATGGCCCATCCGGCACCGAGGTGGATTTTACCGATCTGCACGCCTGGGCCGAGTTTTACATGCCCGGCGCCGGCTGGATCGGTCTTGACCCAACCTCCGGGCTCCTAACCGGAGAAAGCCATATTCCGCTGGCGGCAACGCCGCATTATCGCAATGCCGCACCGATTTCCGGCGGTTATTTCGGCCATGCCAATACGGAATTCGCCTTTGACATGCAGGTCCGGCGTGTTGCCGAGACACCGCGCATCACCAAACCCTTTTCGGATGAAAGCTGGGAGGACCTCAACGCGCTCGGTGAAGCGGTCGACGGAGTTCTGAACGCCCAGGACGTCCGCCTGACCATGGGCGGCGAACCGACTTTCGTTTCCATCGACGATTTCGAATCCGATGAATGGAACACCGGCGCGGTCGGGCCGACGAAACGCGAAAAGGCGGATACATTGATCCGTCGCCTGCGCGAACGCTTCGCTCCCGGCGGTTTTCTGCATTACGGACAGGGCAAATGGTATCCGGGTGAAAGCCTGCCGCGCTGGACCTTTTCGCTCTACTGGCGGAAGGACGGCCTGCCGATCTGGCAGAACCCCGCGCTGATTGCGGAGGAAGGTGCAAGTACCGGCGTCAAGGCCGAGGATGCGCAGAAGCTCCTGGGCGGTATCGCCACCCAGCTCGGCATTGAGCCGGATTTGGTGCTGCCGGCCTATGAGGACCCGGCCGAGTGGATCATCAAGGAAGGCAGCCTGCCTGATAATGTCGATCCGTCCAATTCCAGACTAAAGGACCCGGAAGAGCGTAACCGCATCGCCCGCGTCTTCGAACGCGGTTTGACGACGCCCACCGGCTACATCCTGCCGGTACAGGCCTGGAATGCGCGCGCTGCCGACAAACGCTGGATCAGCGAGAAATGGAAGACGCGGCGGGGCAAGATTTTTCTCGTACCGGGTGACAGCCCGGTCGGTTATCGCCTGCCGCTCGGCACCCTGCCCTATGTACCGCCATCGGCCTATCCCTATATTCACGAGGCAGACCCATCAATCCCAAGGGGTCCGCTTCCGGATGTCTTCAAGCCATCGGGCCGCGCCATGCCCGAAGCCTCCTTCCAAGCGAGCGAGGGCTCCGCGCAGGAGCGCATCGAGCAGACGCTCGGCGAAATCGGCGGCGCGGTGCGTACCGCACTCTCCGTCGAGCCACGCGATGGCCGGCTCTGCGTCTTCATGCCGCCGGTGGAACGCATTGAAGACTATCTCGAATTGATCGCAGCGGCCGAAGCGGCTGCCACCGAGCTTGGACTGCCCGTCCATATCGAAGGTTATGCGCCACCGCATGATGAGCGCATTAACGTCATCCGCGTCGCTCCCGATCCCGGCGTCATCGAAGTCAACATCCACCCCGCCGCGAGTTGGAAGGATTGCGTCGATATCACCACGGCAGTCTATGAGGAGGCGCGCCAGTCGCGTCTTGGCGCCGACAAATTTATGATCGACGGCCGCCATACCGGCACCGGCGGCGGCAACCATGTGGTGGTGGGTGGGGCGAGCCCCAATTACAGTCCCTTCCTGCGCCGGCCCGATCTTCTGAAAAGCCTTGTGCTGCACTGGCAGCGGCATCCGTCGCTCTCCTATCTTTTCTCCGGCCTGTTCATCGGCCCGACAAGTCAGGCGCCGCGCATCGACGAAGCCCGCCACGACAGTCTCTACGAGCTAGAAATCGCACTGGCGCAGGTGCCCGCCCCCGGTGACGGCGCTCCGCCTCTGCCATGGCTGGTCGACCGGCTGTTCCGCAATCTGCTGACGGATGTGACGGGCAATACGCACCGTGCCGAGATCTGCATCGACAAGCTGTTTTCGCCTGACGGGCCGACCGGTCGCCTCGGTCTGGTGGAATTCCGCGGTTTCGAAATGCCGCCGAATGCCCGCATGTCGCTTGCCCAGCAATTGCTGGTGCGCGCGCTTATCGCCCGCTTCTGGAAAAAGCCGGCCGCCGGCAAATTCGTGCGCTGGGGAACCGCGCTCGCGGACCGTTTCATGCTGCCGCATTTTATCTGGGCGGATTTCCTGGATGTGCTTGCCGACCTCAGGGAAAATGGCTTCGACGTGAAACCGGAATGGTTCACCGCCCAGCAGGAATTCCGTTTCCCCTTCTTCGGCGAGGTGGAATATGAGGGCGCGAAGCTGGAACTGCGCCAGGCGCTGGAGCCCTGGCATGTGATGGGCGAGCAGGGCGCCATCGGCGGCACCGTGCGTTATGTCGATTCTTCCGTCGAGCGTCTGCAGGTACGGCTGGAAACCTCCAATCCGGCCCGTTACACCGTCGCCTGCAACGGCCGTGCCGTACCGCTGACGCCGACGGAAAACCGCAGTATCGCGGTCGCCGGCGTGCGCTTCAAGGCCTGGCAGCCCGCTTCCGGCCTGCATCCCGTCCTGCCCGTCAATTCACCCTTGACCTTTGACATTTATGATACATGGTCGAGGCGATCGATCGGCGGATGCATCTACCATGTTGCTCATCCGGGCGGGCGCAATTACGAGACGTTTCCCGTCAACGGCAATGAGGCCGAGGCACGCCGCCTCGCCCGTTTCGAACCATGGGGGCACAGGGCAGGGCAATATCCGCTTCACGCGGAAACCGTGTCGCCAGAATTTCCGCTGACGCTCGATCTGCGCCGGCCTTACGGAGTGTAAATTGTCCAAAGCCCCGGCAACGGATCGCAAGACGGAAACGAGCGCGCAACCGCGCGGGCTCGAATATTCCCCGCTGCCGGGCATTGCCGACGAAATGCTGGATACCAACGGCAAGGTGAGGCCGGTCTGGAAGACCCTGCTCGACGCCCTGTCACGCATGTCGGAGCGGGAACTGCACGAGCGTTTTGCCCGCACCGACCGTTATCTGCGCGATGCTGGCGTGTTTTACCGCGACTACGGCAAGGGCAGCAGTGAAAGAAACTGGCCGATCTCCCATATTCCTGTCCTGATCGACGACCGGGAATGGACGGTTCTTTCCGAAGGGCTGAAACAGCGCGCCAATCTTCTCGAAGCCATGGTCGCCGATTTTTACGGCGAGAACCGGCTGGTGAAGGAAGGTTACGTGCCGCCGGCGCTCATTGCCTCCAATCCGGAATATCTGCGGCCAATGGTCGGCGTGAAACCGGCAAGTGGGCATTATCTGCATTTCTGTTCGTTTGAAATCGGCCGCGGACCCGACGGCAACTGGTGGGTGCTGGCCGACCGCACGCAGGCACCGTCCGGCGCGGGTTTCGCGCTTGAAAACCGGGTGGCGACCACCCGCGCGCTGTCCGATATCTACGCAGAAACCCATGTCCATCGTCTGGCCTCTTTTTTCGGTGCTTTCCGCGACGCGCTGCAGGCGCACCGGAAACATCCCGACGACCGGATCGCCGTGCTGACGCCCGGTCCCGCTAACGAGACCTATTTCGAACACGCCTATATCGCCCGTTATCTCGGTTTCATGCTGTTGGAAGGCGAGGATCTGACCGTCGTCAACGGTCGCGTCATGGTCAGAACCGTCGCCGGGCTGAAACCGATCGGCGTGCTGTGGCGGCGTCTCGACGCCTCCTATTCCGATCCGCTGGAACTCAACCAGCACTCCCATATCGGTACACCCGGCATGGTGCAGGCGCTGCGCAATGAGGCGCTCACCATCGTCAACGCACTCGGTAGCGGCATTCTCGAAACGCGGGCGCTGCTCGCCTTCATGCCACGCATCTGCCGCTACCTTCTTGGTGAAGAACTGAAGCTGCCGTCGATCGCCACCTGGTGGTGCGGACAGGAATCCGAACGCCGCCACGTTGCCGGAAATATTGAAGGCATGGTCATCGGCCCGGCCTATTCGCGGCTGCCTTTCTTTGACGATAACGGCCAATCCGTGCTCGGCTCCTCGCTGCGCGAGACGGCAAAGGAATCGATCAGCGACTGGCTTGCCTCCGACGGCCACAGGCTGGTGGGCCAGGAAGTCGTGAAGCTTTCAACCACCCCGGCCTATATCGACAACAAGCTCGTGCCGCGTCCGATGAGCCTGCGTGTCTTTGCCGCCCGTACCCAGGATGGCTGGCAGATCATGCCGGGCGGCTTTGCCCGCATCGGCAGCGGTGACGATGTCTCCGCCATCGCCATGCAATCGGGCGGCAGCGCGGCGGATGTCTGGATCGTCAGCGACAAGCCCGTGGAACGCACCACGCTTCTGCCGGCGGAAGAGAGCTTTACCCGCAACATGCCGGGTAGCCTACCGAGCCGCGCGGCGGACAATCTCTTCTGGCTCGGGCGTTATATCGAACGGTCAGAAGGCGCATTGCGCATCCTGCGCGCCTGGCACGGACGTTATGCGGAATCCGCCGATCCGCGCCAGCCGCTGCTCGCCCATGTGACGCGTTATCTCGAAGCGCTCGATGTGGAGATGAACGATGCCGTGCCGGAAAGCCTGCTCAACAACATCAACAGCGCGCTCTATTCCGCCAGCAACATTCGCGACCGCTTCTCGCCTGACGGATGGCTCGCCCTGAACGATCTTGCCAAGACCGCCCGCCGTTTCCACGCCAAGGTGGCGCCGGGTGATGACGCCACCCATGCCATGACGATCCTCTTGCGCAAGCTCGCGGGCTTTGCCGGCCTCGTCCATGAGAACATGTATCGCTTCACCGGCTGGCGTTTCCTGTCGATCGGTCGTTATCTCGAACGCGGCCTGCATATGACGCGGCTTCTCGGCCATATGACCGGGCCGGAAGCGCCTGACGGATCCTATGACATGCTGCTTGAAATCGGCGACAGTGTCATGACCCATCGCCGCCGCTACAACGTCAATACGGCGGGTCTGACCGTGACCGATCTTCTGGCGCTCGATCCGCTCAATCCCCGTTCGATCCTGTTCCAGCTGAACGAAATCCGCACCGAGGTGGAGCAGCTTCCGAATGCCTTCGTCAACGGCCAGATGTCTCCCTTCTATCGCGAGACGATGCGTCTGCATTCCGGGCTCGCCGTGATGACACCGGAAAACATGAACGGCGCGATCTATCGCCAGCTGGAAACCGACATGGAACATCTCTCCGATGTTCTCGCCCGAACCTATCTCGGATAACCCTATGCTTTACGATCTTTCTCTGCATATGGGTTACACCTACGACACGCCGGCCCACGGCGCGCGCCACATCATCCGTGTTCTACCGCTCTCCATCCCCGGCCGGCAGCGGCTTGTTGCTGGTTCCATCGATGTTTCACCCGTGCCGGAAGAACGTGTCGCTTTCGAGGATTTCTTTCACCAGTCAGCCACCTCGGTGCATCTGCGCGCCCCACATGAAAAGCTTGATATCCGCATGCAGGCCCGCGTGATGGTGGAAGCGCCGGCGCTGACGGCCGATTTTTCGCCCGAGCTTTCGCGCCTGCCGCAGGAACTAGCCGAAGTCTGGTCGCTCGATTTTCAATCACCACACCATTTCATTGGCACCAGCCCCAGAATAGGTACGGACGCGGTAATTTCGGCCTATGCCCGGGACTTGCTGAAGCCGGGAATGACCATTCGCGAAATCGCACTGGCGACGTGCAAACGCATCCATGGGGATTTCACCTATGATGGCGAGGCGACGACAGTGGATACGACACCGTCGGAAGCCTTCAAGCTGAAGCGCGGCGTGTGCCAGGATTTTTCGCATATCATGATCATGGCGCTGCGGAGCCTCGGCATTCCCGCCGGTTATGTCAGCGGCTTCCTGCGCACCATTCCCCCACCGGGCAAGGAGCGGCTGGAAGGTGCTGATGCCATGCATGCCTGGGTCCGCATCTGGTGCGGCGAGGCAACCGGCTATCTGGAGCTCGATCCTACCAATGACATCGTGGCCGGAAGCGACCATATTGTCGTCGGTTATGGCAGGGACTATTCCGATGTCGCCCCTGTCATCGGCGTCTTGAAGAGTTACGGCAACCAGCAGATAAAACAGGCCGTCGACGTCGTTCCCGTCCAATAATGACACGATGTGTATTATTGCGACCCCCGCACAAAACAATTCTTGAAAATACTTCGAAAACTGCGTCAATTTGAACGCTGTGTAAAATTGAACCGATCGCGTTAGCGGATTTTACATCGTTTGCGGGTTTCCTGCGCTCAGTAGAATATTCTAATCGGTGAGCCTCCAATGACCGTGTCCGCACCTCACAAACCCAAACGCCGTTTCCTTGCCGATACCAGCGGTAATTTCGGCATGATGACGGCCATATTGCTGCCGGTGTTGCTGGGTGTCGCCGGTGCCGGCATGGAGCTTGCGAATGTCATGCAGGTAAAAGCGGATATGCAGAATACTGCGGATTCTGCAGCACTCGCGGCCGCCACCGAAGCGCGTCTGAGAGAGGGCAAGCTCAGCGACGAACAGATCAAGGAAATTGCCAAGAACTTCATTGCGGCCCAGATGGAAAAGAATCTGACCGCGGAAGAGAAAATCGAACTGGAGAAGAATTCTCCAACCCGAGTCACGGCCACGGAAAATGCACGCGGCAAGACCTACGCCGTTGAAACCACGATCAAACACCAGATACAGTTGAATCCGATGCTCGGTTTTATCGGGGCAAAAACACTCGACCTTTCGGTAACCGGCACCGCAAAAAGCACCATCAACAAGGGCGCACCTATATCCATGTATCTCGCGCTCGACCGCTCGGGATCGATGTCCTTCAAGACGGATACGGTCGATCCGACCAAGACCTCGTGCCAGAACTATACGTCGGATAATTGGAGCAAGTATCCCAACCTGGCCAAGACATCACCCTGCTATGTCAACAAGGCCGCATCGCTCAAGACCGCCGTCGGGTTCCTCGTCGCAACGTTGAACAAGGCTGATCCGACCTATACCGCAAACGGCGGTTCAGAACTCGTTCGCACGGGTGCCTCGGTCTATACGCACGAGACCTATGCGGCTCAGTCCATCGGCTGGGGTACGAGCGGCGTTGCCAGCTATGTCGACAAACAGATCCCGGACTTTCCATCCGGCGGCACGGATGCTCGCAGCAGCCTCACCGCCGCCTATAATGCCCTTAAAAAATCCAATCCCGACGAAGCGAAATACCACAAAGACAAAGGCAGTGAATCCTTCGAGCGCTATATCGTCCTCATGACCGACGGTGAAATGACGGGAAATAGCGCCGCGTGGAATTCCAGCATCGACCAGTCCGTGCGCACCACCTGCGAGACTGCAAAGAAAGACGGCATCAAGATTTTCAGCGTCGCCTTCATGGCGCCGGACAAGGGCAAGTCGCTGCTGCAATATTGCGCTTCCAGCGCCGATAATTATTACGCGCCCGAGAATATGGAGCAGATCGTGACCGCCTTTGGTGAAATTGCCCGCAAGGCCGCCGGCAGCATAGCCACGCTCACCAATTGACGGCAAACGCCGAAACCGTCCTTTCTCCGGAGTGTGTGGCTTCGGAGCGGAGCTTGTCCTCCCTGCATGGCTGGCAGGACAAGCACGGCAGGTGACAGCGGCGGCGGCCCGTGGCATAGGAGGGCCGCTCCCATTCACAGGCCCTGTCATGATCCGTATCGAAAATATCAGCAAGTCGAACAGTCACCGCATTCTTTACATCGAAGCCTCCGCCGCGCTCAATCGTGGCGAGAAGATCGGCCTTGTCGGGCCGAACGGTTCTGGCAAGACTACGCTGTTCCGGATGATGACCGGCGAGGAACAGCCCGATGAGGGACAGGTCGTCGTCGAAAAAGGCATGACGGTCGGTTATTTCGATCAGGATGTCGGCGAAATGTCCGGCCGCTCTGCCGTCGCCGAGGTTATGGAAGGGGCAGGCCCGGTCAGCGAAGTGGCGGCAGAACTGCGGGAGCTGGAAGCCGCCATGTCCGATCCGGACCGGATGGACGAGATGGACGCCATCATCGAACGTTACGGCGAAGTGCAGGCGCGGTACGAGGAGCTTGATGGCTACGCCCTGGAAGGCCGCGCCCGCGAAGTGCTTGATGGGCTGAGCTTCAGCCAGGAAATGATGGACGGCGATGTTTCGAAACTGTCCGGCGGCTGGAAAATGCGCGTGGCGCTTGCCCGCATTCTCTTGATGCGCCCGGATGTGATGCTGCTCGACGAACCGTCGAACCATCTCGATCTTGAAAGCCTGATCTGGCTCGAAGACTTCCTGAAGAACTATGACGGCGCGCTGCTCATGACCTCGCATGACCGCGAATTCATGAACCGTATCGTCACCAAGATCATCGAGATCGATGCCGGCAACCTCACGACCTATTCCGGCGATTACGGCTTTTACGAACAGCAGCGGGCACAGAACGAAAAGCAGCAGCAGGCGCAGTTCGAGCGCCAGCAGGCCATGCTCGCCAAGGAAATCAAGTTCATCGAACGCTTCAAGGCGCGTGCCTCGCATGCCTCGCAGGTGCAGAGCCGCGTCAAGAAACTTGAAAAGATCGATCGCGTCGAGCCGCCCAAACGGCGCCAGACGGTGGCCTTCGAATTCGCGCCCGCTCCTCGCTCGGGCGAGGATGTCGTGGCGCTAAAGAAGGTCAACAAGGCCTATGGCAGCCGCACCATCTATGGCGAACTGGACTTCATGGTGCGCCGCAAGGAACGCTGGTGCATCATGGGCGTCAATGGCGCCGGAAAATCGACCTTACTGAAACTGGTGACCGGCACGACTGCGCCTGATTCCGGTAATGTTACCCTCGGCGCAAGCGTCAAGCTCGGTTATTTCGCCCAGCACGCCATGGATGTTCTTGATGGTGACAGTACCATTCTGGAATGGCTGGAGGAGCGTTTTCCGAAGGCGGGCCAGGCGCCGCTGCGCGCCCTTTCCGGCTGTTTCGGTTTCTCCGGCGACGACGTGGAAAAACGCTGCCGTGTTCTTTCCGGTGGTGAAAAAGCCCGCCTCGTCATGGCGGCCATGCTGTTCGATCCGCCCAATTTCCTCGTTCTGGACGAGCCGACGAACCATCTCGATCTCGATACCAAGGAAATGCTGATCAAGGCCCTGTCGGAATATGAAGGCACGATGTTGTTCGTTTCGCACGATCGCCATTTCCTGGCCGCGCTCTCGAACCGGGTGCTGGAACTGACGCCTGACGGTATCCATCAATATGGTGGCGGATATACCGAATATGTCGAAAGCACCGGACAGGAAGCGCCGGGCCTTCGCAGCTAAGATGCCTGCCGGACACATCGCCCTGTAACGGCAGCTTTCGTTTCGAAACTGGAGAGAAAGATGCGGATCGTGGTCTATAGCGTCAAACCCTATGACAGGCAGTTTCTCGACGAGGCCGCCAGGCCGGGCATGCGCCTGCAATATTGCGAAGCCCGCCTGTCACTGGAAACGGTCGCTTTGGCGGATGGAGCGATGGCGATCTGCGCCTTTGTTAATGACGATCTGTCGCGGCCAGTGCTCGAGAAACTGGCTGGGATGGGCGTGAAGCTCGTTGCTCTTCGCTGCGCCGGGTTCAATCAGGTCGATCTCGCCACTGCCGAAAAACTTGGTCTCACCATAGCCCGCGTGCCGGCCTATTCACCCTATGCGGTCGCAGAACATACAATGGCGCTCATCCTGTCGCTCAACCGCAAGATTCACCGGGCCTATAACCGCGTCCGCGAAGGAAACTTCGCTCTCGATGGCCTGCTCGGCTTCGATCTGCATGGTAAGACGGTGGGCATCGTCGGTACGGGCAAGATCGGCGCGATTTTCGTACGCATAGCGGCCGGCTTCGGCTGCCATCTCATCGGTCACGATCTTCGTCCCAATCCCGATTGCGAGGCGCTGGGCATTACCTATGTGACGCGGGAGGAGCTGTTTCGAACATCGGATATTGTCGCGCTGATGTGCCCGCTGACACCGGAGACCCGGCACCTCATCCGCTGGGAGACATTGCCGCTTTTGAAAAAGGGCGTGATGCTCATCAATACCAGCCGCGGCGCCATCATCGATACCCAGGCCGCGATTACGGGCCTTAAAGACGGCACGATCGGCTCTCTCGGCATCGATGTCTATGAAGAGGAAGCCGACCTCTTTTTCGAAGATCTTTCCAATGACGTGCTGCGCGACGATGTCTTCGCGCGACTGCTGACTTTCCCCAATGTTCTTGTCACCGGCCATCAGGGTTTCTTCACGCAGGAGGCGCTGAAGAACATTGCGGACACGACGATCGGCAATATCGAGAGTTTTATCGATACTGGCAAAGCCCTGCACGCCGTCTCCACGGAACAGCTTGCCGGCGCAGTTTCGTAGCTGAGAACGGTAAAAATCGCCGGTGATAGAATTGCCCGGCCCCAATCCGCGGTATAGGTTTCAATCCATCTTTTTCGAGCTTTCAAACCGGACCGGCCGAGCGACAGATGCAACTCAAAGACTGCTATAATTTCCACGATTTCCGCCGCATGGCCAAACAGCGCCTTCCCGGACCGATCTTCAATTACATAGACGGTGCTGCCGATGACGAGGTGACCTATCGTCGAAACACGGCCGCCTTCGAAAATTGCGATCTCGTTCCCGATGTGCTGCAGGGTGTGGCCGATGTGGATATGTCGGTCACGGTCATGGGGCAGAAGCTGGCGATGCCGGTCTATTGCTCCCCCACCGCGCTGCAACGTCTCTTTCACCATCAGGGCGAGAAGGCGGTCGCGGCTGCCGCGGGAAAATTCGGCACCATGTTCGGCGTCTCCTCACTTGGCACCACCAGCCTCGAGGAAGCACGCCGGATCAGCGGCGGCCCGCAGGTCTATCAATTCTATTTCCACAAAGATCGCGGCCTCAACCGCGATATGATGGCCCGGGCGAAAAGCGCCGGCGTCGAGACCATGATGCTGACGGTGGACAGCATCACCGGCGGGAACCGCGAACGTGACAAGCGCACCGGCTTTGCCATTCCCTTCAAGCTCAATCTTTCCGGCATCGCGCAATTTGCCATGAAGCCCGCCTGGGGCATCAATTACCTGACGCATGAGCGCTTCAGCCTGCCACAACTCGACGACCATATCAAAATGGACGGCGGCGCCCTTTCCATCAGCCGTTATTTCACCGAAATGCTCGACCCTTCGATGAATTGGGACGATGTGGCGCAGATGGTACGCGAATGGGGTGGGCCTTTCTGCCTGAAGGGGATCATGTCCGTGGACGACGCCCGCCGCGCGGTCGAGATTGGCTGCAGCGGCATCGTGCTTTCCAATCACGGCGGCCGTCAGCTCGATGGCTCCCGCAGCGCCTTCGACCAGCTGGCCGAAATTGTCGATGCGGTCGGCGACCGGATCGACGTGATGATGGATGGCGGCGTGCAGCGCGGTACCCACGTTCTGAAGGCGCTATCCCTCGGCGCAAAAGCCGTGGGCCTTGGTCGCTATTATCTTTTCCCGCTTGCCGCCGCCGGGCAGCCGGGTGTGGAACGTGCACTGGAAACGATGCGCATCGAAATCGAGCGCGGCATGAAACTGATGGGCTGCACCACCATCGATCAGCTCACGCGGCGAAATCTGCGCTTCCGCTAAGCACACGGAATGGCAAAAGGCGGCGTTCGGTCATAATCGATAGCTGGAACCACACACCGTCTCCGCCGCGTTCCTTTGATTCTCCCGAAGCGCCATGCCGATATTCCAGGCGAGTGCCAGGCAGACAAGTCCGCAGAAAACGCCCGCGACAAGCGAGCGGTGACGCTTGGCCCCGGAAATGAACATCCAGCCGATGATCGCATAGGCGACGAACGCCGGCACGGCGGCAATCAGAACGGATATCGGCCCGTCGCAATCGACCGCATCAATACCGATGGCGCGATATTCATTCGGTGTTCCTACCAGGCCCAGAACCGCGATGGGAAACATGGCTGCCAAAACCGCGTAGCGGAAAAATCGAGGCGTATCAGGCATGCCTTCTCCATAGCCGGATAATAAACGCTCGCGAACACCGCGGGAGAGTTCCACGGCACCACCTCGGAGAGTGTCCACCTTACCGACAAGGATGGCCTCGCCGCCATTGTCAGTGTCTTGAGCGGCAGATTGCCCGCTTTTACGCAGAAAGCCAGCTTTTTACGCCGACCGCAATCTTGGCAAGCCGGGCGTAATATGATTATAGTTGCAAGATGCAACCATAATGGATCGAACGTGCCCGAGCAATTTCCCGCCATAAACGACATCCGCTCCACCTCACGCCAGCTTGTTCGCGAGCTTGGTTTCATGGGGGGTGATTTTGCCGGCACCGATTTGCCACCCTCGTCGGTGCATGCACTGATCGAGATCGAGGCATGCGCCGGCATCACGGCAAAGGATCTTGGAAAGCTATTGCGGCTTGAGAAATCGAGCGTCAGCCGCATGTTGCGCAAACTCATCCTTTCGGGCGACATTGTCGAACAAACGGACGATGTGGATAACCGCATCAAGCGGCTGCGTCTCACGGGACAGGGCCGAGAGAAGGTCAGTGCCATCAATGGCTTCGCGAACCGTCAGGTGTCGGGGGCTCTGGCGCAACTGACGTCGAGCGATGCTCACACCATTCTCGAAGGGCTTCGTCTTTATGCCGGCGCGCTGGGAGCAAAGACCGGCACGCCGGCTCCCGCCATCGACATCAAACAGGGATACAGGCCTGGTATCATTGCCCGTATCACCCAGATGCATGCGCTTTATTATGCCCGGACATCCGGCTTCGGTCAGCGTTTCGAATCCGTCGTGGCCGAAGGCCTCGCCGCTTTCTGCAACCGGCTTCAAAACCCGAGAAATGCAATCTGGGTCGCCATGCGCGGACAGGAAATCATCGGTTCTGTCGCCATCGACGGTGAAGACCTTGGAGCTGATATTGCGCATCTGCGCTGGTTCATCGTCGATGACGGTATACGTGGCGGCGGTGTCGGACGCAGGCTACTCGCAACCGCCCTAGCCTTCGCCGACCAGGCGGGCTTTGCCGAAACCCACCTCTGGACATTCAACGGCCTTTTGGCCGCGCGGCATCTTTATGAAACCCATGGTTTCACATGCACCGAGGAATATCCGGGCAGCCAATGGGGAAGCGAGGTTCTGGAACAGCGCTTTATCCGGCCGCGCCCGGAATGATCTTCCAGAGGTGATAGCTGTCCAAATGGACCGGTGACTGGCTCGGTGCAAGCCGGGCGGCGTACAGCATATCAGGTACTCTCGAAGATTTCTCCCGCAAGCGCTGATATGCATCCGCCGTCACTCATGCCCGGGCCGTTGCCCGATCAAGCCGCCCTGCGCGAACCCAGGCTTGCGCTCGTTCGCTGACCGAGTTCGAACTGGCCAAGCAGCCGGTTCAATGCATCGACTTCCGTTGCCAGCGTATGGCTGGCGGCCGTCATCTCCTCGACCATCGCAGCGTTTTTCTGGGTGTCCTGATCCATCTGGTTGACGGCAACGTTGATCTGCTGGAGCCCAGACGACTGTTCCTGCGCGGATTCCACGATCGCGGCGACATGCTGGTTGATCTCCTGCACTTCCGCGACGATGACATCGAGCGCCTTGCCGGTATCGCCGACAAGATGCACGCCCTCTTCAACCTGCTGGTTCGACTTGGTGATCAGCGATTTGATCTCCTTTGCCGCAGCGGCGGAGCGTTGCGCAAGTTCGCGCACCTCCTGCGCTACCACGGCAAACCCCTTGCCCGCCTCGCCGGCACGCGCCGCTTCCACCCCGGCATTGAGCGCCAGCAAATTCGTCTGGAAGGCGATCTCGTCGATCACGCCGATGATGCTGGAAATCTCGTTTGACGATTTCTCTATCCGCTCCATCGCCATCACGGCCTGACGCACGACCTCGCCCGAACGTTCGGCACCGACACGCGTGCGGGAAACAAGCCGACCCGCCTCATGTGCCCGGTTCGCGGCGTCTTTTACCGTGATCGTGATCTCCTCAAGGGCAGCAGCGGTTTCTTCAACGGCTGCCGCCTGCTGTTCCGTTCGCCGTGCCAGATCATCGGACGCCGCCTTGATTTCATGGGCGCCGGCATCGATGCCGGAGGCGTTTTCCGATACGCGCAGAAGCGCGTTCTGCAATTTGCCGGCCGAGCCATTAAAATCGTTACGCACCCCGTCGAGCTGTTCGACAAAAGCATCACCGATACGACACGACACATCGCCGTCAGCAAGCTTCGCCAAAGCATAAGCCAGGCTGTCCACGGCAAAACGGATGTCGCCTGCTTCATCGGCAGCCTTGCGCTCGCGGGCCACACGCTCTTCTTCGCCAAGGGCGCGATTGGCCTCCGCTTCCTGCTCCAGTGAGGCCTTCTGTCGATTGTTCTCGCGCAGAACGTCGAGCGAACGGGCAAGGTCGCCGATTTCATCTCTGGTCTCGATGTCCTTCAGTGTCAGCTGAAGATTTCCCTGGGCGATCTGGGCTGTCTCATCGATGATATTGGCGATGCGTCCGACGAACCGCCGCGCAATGAACCACCCTGCAAGCGCAAGCAGCACGGCGGCCGTTGCGATCGTCAAGGCGGCATCCCGCGTCAACGCGTGAAGCTGGGCAAATACCGTTTCTTCCGGCACCGAGACGATCGCGTACCATTTCATGTCAGGCGTGAGCGTGACGGGCAGCGCGACGGCGAAGGAAGCCGTTCCATCCTGCGCCGTCATTTCCTGCTCTACACCGGGTTTCGCAATGAGCTTGTCCCAGCCGGCGGTCTGCACCCCGCCATCCGCGAGGCTTTTCCCCATGATCGCCGTATCCGGATGGCTGATGATCTTGCCGCCACCGCTGACCAGACTGACGAAACCCGTTCCCATGGGCCGCACCGTCGAAAGCGCCTTGCTTGTTTCCTCAAGCGAGAGATCGAGGCCGGCAACACCCACAGGCTTACCATCGACCATGACGGGCTTGGCCACAGAGGTGATAAGAACTTCCTTACCGTCGATCGCATATAAGTAAGGTTCGATGACGACCGTTTTCTTCAGGGTGAAGGGCAGCTGGTAGTAATCGCCCGGACCTGCGGTGGCATAATCAACCAAAGCAGTATTGCTTATCTTGCCGCCGCTTCGCACCCAATAGGGAACATACCGGCCGGTCGTATCATGCCCCTGGCTATTGACGAAATTCGCATCCTTGCCATCAAAGGCGTTTGGCTCCCACCCGGTCCAGAGGCCGAGTATGTCGGGATTACCGGCCAGCGTGTGTTGAATAATCTGATCGGCCAGGCTCCGGTCTGCGTTGCCTGACTGCTTCATCGCCTCCAGAACCGAGGCGAGGCTGTTGGCGATATGAATGGTGCCGCCGATATTCTTTTCGGTTGCCAGGGCTTCCGCATGGGCGATCTGCTGCATGCGCTCAAGACTATTGGCCCTCGTATCCTCGATGGACCGATATAACAGCACGGCCGAGGCCGCGATCGTAGCAAAGACACCGCACGCGGCAACCGCAAAAATATTCCGACCCGTTGTCGATTTAAAAAGCATGTCCCACCCCCAAAACTATGCTGCAACGGTAGCGAGAGTTACGGATGTGCGCGTAACCGTCGACGACCGGGCTGGAAGGAAAGACTATAAAGTTATGTTTAAAAATTACTTTCTATTTTGAATTTTGTTGCAATCCACGAAATTAATACTTTATCGAAAAGTAATATTAAAAGTATATGCATAATGTTACGGTCGCGGCCGGCACAGATATTCCTCTCCATGCCGGCCTGTCGCAACACGCATTATTGCGGTAACCGCAAAGCGCTCCAGAAGTTCCGCAACTGTCCAGTCAATTCCTGATAGAGACCGTAACGCCGTCTGTAGTGCGAGACCTGCGCTGTATCGGGCTGATAGGCGTTCTGAACCCGCGTCATTGCAGCAACGGCCTCCTCATAATCAGGGTACAGCCCCGTCGCCACGGCGGCGCCGATCGCCGCACCGAGCGCTCCCGTTTCCCGGGCCTCGGCGACGCGAAGGGGAATCTCCAGCACATCCGCCATGATCTGCGGCCAGTGCTGGCTGCGGGAACCGCCACCGGACATGACCGCGCTTTCAACCGGCAGTCCCGCCTCTCGCAGGACGCCGATGTGACGGCGGTGCTCGAAACACACGCCCTCGAACAGGGCGCGCACCATGTGGCCTTCGCCATGCCAGCCGGCGAGACCATAAAACCCGCCACGAAACTCTGCTCCGAGCCGTGAGCCAAAGATGAACGGGTGAAAGAACGGATCGTCTGCCCGCGGCGTTACGGAACCGACCAGTTCGTTGCAGCGCTCAAAGGCAAGCTCGCCATGGTCGGCGCGGACACGATGCACGTACCATTCCAGATTGGCGGCGGAGGTGGCGCTGGATTCGATATTCACATAGCGGTCGCGGCCGAATGTCGTGACCATGAAGACATCGGGGCTGATGACCGGTTTGTCTGCAAATACCTGATTGATGCTCCAGGTGCCGGCAATGACGGAGGCTTCGCCCGCATTGATGACGCCCGAACCCATGGCACTGGAAACGACATCGAAGAAACCGCCGATGACGGGCGTGCCTTCCGAAAGCCCGGTCAGGCCAGCAGCCTCCCGCGTCACCTGGCCGACAATGTCAGCCGATTCCACGAGACGGGGGAATAACGCCAAGGCATCTTCGAGACCGTAGAGTGACAGAAGCTCGCGGTCGAGCCGCGCTTCCGGCAGGGCAAGCAGCCCCGCACCGCTGAGGTCGGAAATATCATTGGCAAGGCAGCCGGTCAGGCGTAAATTGACGAAGTCCTTGCAGAACAGCACCGTGCCGGTCTGTGCATAGAGATCGGGCGCGTGCCGTTTCACCCAGGCGAGAAGGGTGGGCGTCTGCGCGGGCCACGGCCGCTGCAGGCAGCGCGCCTGTAACAAGCCTCCGCTTTTCCGGTCAAGCTCGGTCGCCATATCGGCGGCGCGGCTGTCCAGCGACTGGATACCAAGGAGCGGTTGCTGTTCTTTATCCAGAAGGTAGAGACCATTGCCATGGCCGGCGCAGCCAACACCCGCGATGCTGCGGGGATCGACCGCCGATTTGACCAGAAGCTGGCGGATCGCCTCACAGCCGTTGCGCCACAACTCCTCGAGATCGCGCTCGACGTAGCCGGGCTGTGGGTATGTCGAATGCCCGTCGATGGCGTGCTGGGCGATTTGCCGGCCCGCCGTGTCAAACAGCACAGCCTTGATGACCGTGTTGCCGACATCAAGACCCAATATAAGATTTTTCTCAGCCACGATTATAGATATCCCATGCCTCTTCGCCGCTCGCACCCTGATGGATGATGCCCATCAAGGCCGCCACCACGGCCTTGGGATTGTCATGCTGATAGATGTTGCGGCCATAGACCATGCCGTTTGCACCCTGTGCCATCAAGGCCGCCGATTTTGCCAGCACATTGCGCAAGTCCTCGCGTCCTCCGCCCCGCACCAGCACCGGGCAGCGCGCCGCCTCGATCACCCTGTGGAAATCCTCCGGGTTGCTGGTGGGATCGGCCTTGATGATATCGGCTCCCATTTCCGAGGCAAGGCGTACCAGCGTGACGATCTTCTCGGCGTCGCCATCCACCTGATAACCACCGCGTACGTCGTTGGGCAGCATCACCAGCGGTTCGATCATCAACGGCATGCCGAAACGATGGCAATCGGCCCGCACACGGCTGATATTCTCGACGCATTGGCGAAACAGTTCCGGCTCGTCGGGCAGCATGAACAGGTTCACGACCACGCAGGCCGCATCCATTTCCAGCGCGCCGATGATCGGATCATGATAATTCTGAAGCTGCGACCACATGGTTCTGTGGCGGGTGGAATTATAGGGATTGCCCATATCAATGCGCATGACGAGGGCCGGCTTGTCGCGCTCCGGTCTTTGCTGCAGCAGATCCGCCTGCCCGTAGACCATCTGGATCGCATCCGGACGTGCCTCCACCAGCTTCTCGACCGTCTGCGCCATATCCTCCAGCCCGACAAGAAAACTCGGTTCGTTGCAAACCCCGTGATCAATGGCCACATCAAGGCAACCGCCATTGCGGAATAGCCGGTTCATGCGCGCCTTTTTCGAAATCCGCATCATCATGCATTCTCCTTGCATCTGTGTTGAAGCATTGCCGGGGTGACCCCGTAAAAAGTTTCCAGCTCCTCAATTAACTGCTGCCGTTCCACGGCGGCCCGGGTGGATGTCCAGCCCAGTTCGCGCGCGGCGACGCCGAGGATGGCGTCGATCAGATCGACATCGATGAGGCCGGTGATGGCGAGTGTCGTGCGCCGTAGAATGAGGTCTGTCAGGTGCCGCACATGTTCGTAGCGGATCAGCCAGAGGATTTCAGCGGCCGTTATCGGCGACTTTTCCGAAAGCGGCACGTCATCCGCTCGTCCCCGGCAAAAGCCCATCAATTCGAAGGCACGGGAGCCATAGGCCAGGGCCAGATGCTCCGCGCGGCGGCGGTCGATAAAAAACTGCTCCGACAGCAAAGCTGGCAGGCGTCCTGCACCGATGGGGAAATTCCTGCCGCCGCCGATCGGGCGGTTCATCGTGCCGGTCAACCGCTTGCGCACGAGGAACGTCAGAACCTCATCGCTCACCTGTTCGCCGAAGGCCCTGAAGGTCGTCCACTTGCCGCCGATCATGCAAAGCTGCGGTGGATCACCGGCGACACTGTGAATGAAATGGCTGCGGGAAATTCTCCCGGTAAAAGCGGCATCGCTGCGCGGCAGCGGGCGTATGCCGCTGAAACTAAAGACAATGTCCGAGTGATCTACCGTAATGTCCGGAAAGACCTGTCGGATCGCGTCCAGAATGTAATCCCGCTCTTCCGGTTCGCATCGCACCCGCTCAGGACGATCCACCTTGATATCGGTTGACCCTGCGAGAACCCGGCCGAGATAGGGAAACAGGATGCAGACGCGATTATCCACATTTTCAAAGAAAATCATGTGGCCATCAAGTGCTTTGAGGAGCGCGTCATTGGCGATGATGAGATGTGACCCCTTGGTGCCGGAAACGGTCGGTTTTTGTTTTTCCGCAGCCGGGCCGGCCGCAAGCGTACCGATCGTTTCGTCGATCCATGCCCCCGTGGCATTAACGATGATGCGCGGACGGATGGGCAATGTTTCGTCCGTTTCCTCTGCCCGTAGACGATATTCATCGCCGTTGCGGATAAGCTCCGCATAGTTGAGCGCGATGCTTTGCGACGCATCGGCCGCGGTATCGATCAGCAGTTCCAGGGCAAGCCGCTCCGGCTGGCTTATCCATGCATCGTAGTATGTGGCCGAATATCGGATGTCAGGCGTCAGGCCCGGCCAGCGCTTCAGCGTCTTGCCGGCGCTGCGGAACTCATGGCGGGGCAGGATGCGGTTCTTGCGGGTGACGAAGTCATAGAGGGTAAGGCCCGCCTTGATGGCGAGCGCTCCCCGGCTTGCGGGTTTGCCGCCGGACCCGAAAAACGTCGCCGCCGCATTGAACAGGCCGCTGAACATCGAAAAAATCGGGATCGTCGTCGGCAGCGGCTGCACCATATGCGGCGCAAGCGTCAGAAGAGCATCGCGCTCGCGCAAGGATTCCGCCACAAGGCCAAATTCGCCATTTTCGAGATAACGCAGGCCGCCATGGATCATGCGCGAGGGTGCTGCGCTACAGCCGGAGGAAAAATCATTGCGCTCGACCAGCAGCACCCGCAACCCCTGCAGGGCGAGATCGCGATAGGCGGCAATGCCGTTGATACCGCCACCGATGACAACGGCGTCGAAATCACCGTCTTGGCGGATGCGGCGGAGAGCGTCCTCGCGAAAACTGGGCATAGGAATACCGTTCGCTGGCTAATGACCAGCGTCCCAATGTTGTTAATCGTTTAAAGCGACGGGAAAGACGGGAGGCGAAAGTTATGTGATGTTCGCCAGGAGCCCCGCCTTACCGGGATGTTTCAGCTATCGAGCCCGACAAGATGCTCGGTAACGCCAGCACTGATGAGGGCCAGTTCACTTTCTGTAAGCCGCAGGCGAGCGGCAGCGGCGTTTTCCACCGCCTGCGCCGGATCGCGCGCGCCGCACAGCGAAAATGTTATGCCCGGCTGGGCAATCGTCCAGGCAATCACCACCTGCGCGACCGACGCTCCATGCGCCGCCGCCAGTGGTTCCAACACCGCCATCAACCGCGCGATCTTCTGACGGTTGGCCTGGCTGAAACGGGGATTGCCATGGCGCTGATCATCCTCTGCAAATACCCGTCCTGGCCCGACCTTGCCTGAGAGGAGGCCGAGTGCCAGCGACGAATAGCTGAGAACGGAGACAGAATTCTTTCGGCAAAGCGGCAGAAGCGTCTTTTCGATATCACGCTTCACCATGGAATATTCTTCCTGAATGGCATCCAGCGCGCCGGTGGCAATATATGCCTCCAGATCATCAGGCGAGACATTGCTGGCGCCGATGGAGCGGATTTTCCCCTCTTCCTTCAGCCGCACCAAAGCCTCGACCGTCTCGGCAACGGGCGTCGTGGCGTCCTGCCAATGGGTGACGTAGTGGTCGATATAATCGGTTCCGAGCCGCTTCAGGCTTTCTTCGACCTCGTAACGGATCGAATCAGCGCCGAGATAACGGTGAACGGGTTTGCCATCCTGATGGAAGAAATAGGCACCCTCGTTGACATGCCAGACGAGACCACATTTGGTGACCAGAACCACCCTGTCGCGCCGGCCGGCAATAGCCTTTCCAACGATGGTTTCCGCAAGCCCCATGCCATAGGCCGGGGCGGTATCGATCAGGGAAATGCCGGCATCGATGGAGGCCTGGATGGCGGCGATGGATTGCCGCTCATCGGTGCCGCCCCACATCCAGCCGCCGATGGCCCAGGTGCCCAGCCCCACGGCGGATGCGCTGATGCCACTGCCGCCGATCGTCCGGGTCAATATTGCGTTCTCCGTCACGACGTTTCCCCTTCCCCTTGATTCAATAAATAACCGGCAATCGCCTCATCCACGACCAGCGAGGTCAGATAACGGCCGACAAGCGTGGCCGCCACCGGTCCGGCCTTGATGGCGCCAGCCGCCACGCCGATGATGTTCGGGCACCGGGCAAGCTGCCCGGGGTCCAGCGCCACCACGCGCGAGTTGAGATCGATCCTCGCCAGTTGCCCGTCCGCCATGGTGAGATGGGCGAGGAATTCGCCGGCAATGCCCACATCCATCAGCGCCTGCCCGCCGCGGGCCGCATCCGGCAGAAGATCGTAATACCCAGAGCCCGGCGCCTCCACCGAGCCAATGCCGACCAGTGCGACCTGTGCCTGCCGCGCTAAGTCGAAAACTTCGCGGATCGACGCGACATTCATCAGCAGATCACGCTGCTCTTCATCCTCGGCAAACAGCGGCGCATGCAGGAGCGAGGCGCTGCCGCCGAGCTTTTCCGCCAGCTGCGTGGCGAGATGATTGACATCTGTATAATGCTTGCCCTGCACGCCGCCGGTCAGCGGCACCACCCGCACATCGAAGCGCCGCTCCGCCTCCAGATTATCAACGACGGCACTGACCGCCTTGCCGCCGGTAATCGCGATCACGTCGCCATCCCGGATTGTCTCCAGCAAATGGTTCGCGGCCACCCGGCCAACCATCTGCAAGACGGTGTCCGGATTGTCGGAGACCGTTGGCGTCACCACCGACTGCGTGAGGCCAAAACGGCGGCTGATCTCGTTTTCGAGGTCCACCAGCCGCTGATAGGGACTGGCGATGCTGATCTTCACCATGCCCGCCTTGCGGCCCGCCGCGATCATGCGGTTCACCTTGGTATGGGAAAGATTCATACGCTCGGCGATCTCCGACTGCTTCACCCCCTCGATGAAATGCAGCACCAGGACGGAATACATCTGCCGCTGTTGGTCGAAGTCGTCCTTGATATCCAGCATGATCGTCTTTCTCCAGTTACCCTCGGGCGAGCGAAGGGCGCTCAACGGCGGCGCCTGACCAGATAGTGGTCGAACAGGACCGCAGCCAGCAATATGCTTCCCCTGATGATGTCCTGCCAGTAGACAGACACGTTGAGCAAGGCAAGCGAACTGGAAACGACGGACAACAGGATCGCGCCGAGGATGGCCCCCAGAATGGTGCCCGAGCCGCCGGAAAGGCTCGCGCCGCCGATGACCGCCGCTGCAATGACATTGAGCTCCATGCCGACGCCGAAACTCGGCTGGGCGGACCCGAAGCGGGCCATGTAGATGACTCCGGCAACGCCGCACAGCATCGAGCAAAGCGTGGTCGTGGCAAACACCACCCGGCCGACGCGAATGCCGGAATAGGCCGCCGCCTTGGGATTGCTGCCGGTATAAAACACCTTGCGGAAGGCGGTCGTGCGCCGCAGCAGCAGGTCGAAGACAACGACCACAACCAAAAAGATGATGAGCACGAGCGGAATGCCGCCAAGCGCGCCCTGGCCGATGAACTTGAATTCCGGCGGCAGGGAATAGAGCCCAAGCGGCCGGCCGCCGGTTGCCAGCAGGCATACCCCGCGTGCAATGACCATGACGCCGAGCGACACGATGAAATGATGCAGACCGACGACGGTGGTCAAAAATCCCATGACCATACCGACCAATGTCGTGAGGCAGATTGCAAGACCCGCCGCAACCCAGGGATCGACACCGTTGAGGAACAGCCAGCCGGCAGCCACCATCGCAAGCGCCGTGACGGAGCCGACCGAAAGATCGATACCACCAGAGATCAACAGGATCGTCATGCCCACCACGACGATGCTTTCGATGGCGAAGACCATGGCCATGGCCCGCAGATTGTCCACCGTCAGGAAGTAGGGCGAGATGAAGGACATCACTGCAAAAAGGGCGAGAATGATGACGATCAGCCCGGTTTCGCGCGCCTTGATCGCAGGCTCCCACCAGGCCGTGCGGCGAACCGCCGTCTCGGCAAGGCTTGAAGGTGTTTCCGATGTTGCCATTTTCCCGCTCCCTCAGGCTTCCGCCGCAGTCTGCATGATATTGATCGATGCGAGCTGCATGATCTTTTCCTCCGTCATGTCGTCCCCCTCGACCTCGCCGGCGATGCGCCCCTCGCGCACGACAAGCACACGATCGCTGACGCCGATCAGTTCCGGCAGCTCCGAGGAGATGACGACCACGCCAACCCCTTCCCGCGCCAGTTCCCGAATCTGGCGGTGGATTTCGGCCTTGGCGCCCACATCCACCCCGCGGGTCGGCTCATCCAGAAAGATGACCTCGGGTTCCACCGACAGCATCTTGGCCAGTGCTACCTTCTGCTGGTTACCGCCGCTCAAGGTCGATACCGCGTCACCGACGCTGTTCGCCCGCAGTTTCAGCCGGCGCCCCAACTCATCGGCGCGCTTCATTTCCTTGCGCCGCTCGATGAAACCCATGCCGTTCGATATCCTGCCAATATCGAGCGCCGAGACATTGGCAGCGATGGACATGTTGAGGAACAATCCGTCGCCCTTGCGATCCTCGGAGAGATAAACGATCCCCTCGCGGATGCTGTCGCGATAATCCCTGAGCTTCAGCGGCCGGCCGCGCAGTGCGACCTCGCCTTTCGGTTTTCCTTCCAGCCGGCAGACAGCCCGGGCAATCTCGCTGCGGCCGGCACCGATAAGCCCGGCAAATCCTAAGATTTCGCCGCGACGCAGGTCGAAATCGACGTCGAAAACACGTTTTCCTTCGTTCAAGTGCCGAACCGAAAGAATGACCTCATCCGATTTTTCATCATCCGCCAGTTTCGTTGGATAGAGCTTGTCGAGCACCCGCCCCACCATGCTGTTGACCACCTCTTCCGGGGAGATGTCGGCAATATTCTCCGTCCTGATATGGCAGCCGTCGCGCATGACAGTGATGCGGTCGCAATGTTCGAAAATCTCCGCCATACGGTGGGAGATATAGATGATGGCAATGCCGCGTGCCGCCAGCCGGTGCATGATCTTGAAAAGCGTCTGCGCCTCGGTCTCGGTCAGCGCCGCCGTCGGCTCGTCGAGGATCAGGATACGGCAATCCAGCGTCAGCGCCTTGGCGATCTCGACGATCTGCTGCTGCGAAATCGACAGGTCGCCCGCCCGACGAGCGGGATCGATATCGCCGATCTCCCGCAGCACCGTTGCCGCCCGCCTTTCCAGATCGCGATAATTCATGAACCAGGAGCGGCTCTGGCCGGTCTCCGACATGTACATGTTTTCGGCAACCGAAATCTCCGGGCAGAGTGCGATCTCCTGATGCACGAAACCGATGCCCAGTCGGTTCGCCGCGTTGGGCGAAGATATGCGGACCGGCTTGCCATCCAGCAGGATTTCCCCGCCATCAGGCTGCAGAATGCCGTCGATAATGTGCATCAGCGTCGACTTGCCCGCACCGTTTTCACCAGCGAGCGCGTGGATTTCGCCGCGCCGCAATTCAAGTGCGGCACTACGCAACGCCCGCACGGGCCCGAACGCCTTGTGAATATTCGTCATGCTGAGGATGACCTCACCCATAACGCCCTCCCGAACCTGCTTCCCCTGTGACCGGCGAGGCCAGAAACCCCGCCGGTTTTTCAAGAGCGACGCGTCAGCGTCCTTTCATATACTCATTGAGATCGAAGGAAGCGGCATTCGCCTTGGTGATGACAGCGAAACCATTGTCCATCGACGGTACCTGCATCGGATTGAAGCCGGAGACCTTATAGTCGTTGAACGGGTCGATCAGGTCCGAATGGGCACCCAGAAACGTGTTCATGAAACCCATGAAGCCCTGAACCCCCTGGTTGGGATTGATGGACATATAGATATTGCCCTGCTTGATATGCTCCAGCGTCGCCGGCGTGATATCCGCATGCAGGATCAGGACTTTCTTTTTTGCCTCGAGAACGGCGGTCGTTGCGCCTTCAGCCGAACCGGCCTCAGGGATCCACAGTGCGCCGAGATTGGGATTGGCCTGCAGCAGGGCGGCTGTAGCCTGATAGGCGACATTCGCATCCTGATTGGTCGCCTGACGGCCGACCAGCTTCATCTGCGGATAGGTGCGCCCCATATAGTCGATGAGGGCTGTAACGCGCAGATCGTGATTGCTCTGACCCGGATTTTCAAGAACGGCATATTCACCCTTTTCGCCGAGCTTCTTGACGATTTCGTCGGCCGCAAATTTAGCCTCGGCGACATTGTCCGAAGTGATATAGGCGGTGCGCTTCGACTTCGGAGAATCCGCCGCAAAGGTCGTCACGGAAACGCCCGAGGCGATCGCCTTGTTGATGGGTTCGATGAAGGGATCAGCCTGCATCGGATGCAGAAGAATGCCTTTCGGCTTCTTCACCAGTTCCTGCTCGAAGGATGCGATCTGCTTGGTGATGTCATATTCCGGCGTGCCGGTGAAGACGGCCTCGCAGCCCAGCGCCTTGGCAGCCTGCTTGAACCCCTCGAAGACCGGCACCCAATAGGGGTGGCTGGAAACCATGACGTTCATCACATAGGTCTCACCCGGCTCGCAGGCGAATTTACTTGCAGCGGTGGCCGGCGATGTTGCAGCAGCGCTCATCGCTACGGCCAGAACACCGGCGGCAGCAGTCGATTTCAAAAAAGCCAACATATTCCCCTCCCAAGGACAATGACTTAGTCCGCAATAAATTTTGATGTCCGTAATTTATTGCATGCCAATTGAGATAGCGGGAAAAAACGGGCGCGTCAACGGCTTTGAATTTTATTTTGATTGGTGAAATTTATTGCAATCGATATGACACGCGATGAGCCGATCACGACAGACACAGGCCGCCGCGAATGGTGAAGTGCGCAATCAGCGACGGCAATTGCTCGTGGATATGAAAGTCTGGGCTATGACTGAACTAGAAACGAAAAAAGGGTTTCTGATTGCTTCAGAAACCCTTTTCATGAATTCGGATGGTGGGCGTGACAGGGATTGAACCTGTGACCCCTACGATGTCAACGTAGTGCTCTCCCGCTGAGCTACACGCCCTCCGTGGCGGCGGATAGACCACAAAACCGGTTCATGCGTCAACTGCTTTTTTTCGGTTTTGTGAAGGTTTTTTGAGAGGCCTTACGCCACAAGGAGTTTGTTCACTTCATCCACAAGATCGCGCAGATGGAACGGCTTGGAAAGCACCTTAGCATCCTTCGGAGCCTTCGAATCGGCGTTGAGCGCAACGGCCGCGAAGCCGGTGATGAACATCACCTTCAGGTCAGGGTCGAGTTCGGTAGCGCGCCGCGCAAGCTCGATGCCATCCATTTCAGGCATGACAATATCGGTCAGCAGCAGCGAAAAAGGCTCTTCGCGAAGCCGGTCATAGGCGCTGGCGCCATTGTCGAAGGAAGAAACCTTATAACCGGCTTTTTCCAGCGCTTTCACGAGAAAGCGGCGCATATCATTGTCGTCTTCAGCAAGAAGAATTTTCTGATTCATCATAAGTGACCGTAACTGCTCAATGTTTGGAATACCCTAGCCCGATTATAGGATTTTCACGGTAAATATCCTGTGAACGCGTGAATCGGTATAGCGCTGTTTGGGCGATAGTATGGACTTGCTGCACCGTAACTGGCAACATGAGCACCCTGATAGTTTGCGACATGGTAAATGGTACTGAATGGACTGGGTCACGGGTGAATATGAGCTGTTCGAAGTAACGGAACCTGCCGTTCAGACCCTGCCATTTGTCTATAATTCCCCGCATAGCGGCCGCTGCTATCCCATCTCCTTCCTGGAATCGGCACGGCTCGATTCGCATGAGATCCGCCGATCCGAAGATCATTTCGTTGACGAGCTGTTCGCCGCAGCACCCGAGATCGGCGCGCCGCTCCTGAAAGCGAATTTTCCGCGAGCTTATCTCGACGTCAATCGCGAGCCTTATGAGCTCGATCCGCGTATGTTCGAAGGCACGCTTCCGCCTTATGCCAATATCGGCTCCATGCGGGTCGCAGGCGGCCTCGGAACCGTGCCGCGCATCGTTGCGGAGAATATGGATATCTATGCCCACCGCCTGCCAGTGGACGAGGCGTTGGCGCGGATCGAGACCATCTACAAGCCCTATCACGCCTGTTTACGCCGGCTGCTTTCGCGCACCCATGCGCATTTCGGCATGGCGGTGCTGATCGATTGCCATTCCATGCCGGGTAATATCCGCGTCGCCGGCTCGAACCTAAGGCCGGACGTGATCATCGGCGATCGCTACGGCACCAGCGCCTCCCAGGAAGTATCCCGCGCCGCCCTGCATTTTCTCGAGGAGCTGGGTTTCGTCGCGGTCTGCAACAAACCCTATGCCGGCGGCTTCATTACCGAACATTATGGCCGGCCGATCCGCTCGCTGCATGCGTTGCAGATCGAGGTCAACCGCGCGCTTTACGTGGATGAAAAGACGCTTTTGAAAAAAGCCGATTTCCCCGCCATTCAGGCATCGCTGGAAATCTTCATGCGCCAGCTCGGCGCTTTCGTTTCGGAATACGCGATCGAGACCTCGCTCGCCGCCGAATAAAGCCCTCAATCACCCCTATTTCACTAGATCGTCTGGCCGCGCGCGGGGCAAAAAAAACCGCGCCTGAGCGCGGTCAAGTCTAGGGAGGAAACACCCAAGGAGGGTATTTACAGTCAAAGACTGCAGGGTCACGCTACGCAGTATATGCACAATTGTCAATCATTTTTTTATTTGCATATTTTTTAAGCTTATGCCGAAAATATGGAAACGTGGGCTCCGGTATCCGTATGAGTGGACGGCGGATGTGATTCCAGTCTATGCATTGCCCACAGAATTCAGGCCACCATTCCACGCGATGAGGTTTCGCATGCTGCCCGACCGGGATTTCTTCTTCAAACTTGCCGATGCCGCCAGCGCCGAGACGCTCCCCCGCTTCCGCACGGGCATTGCCGTCACAAATAAGCAGGATGGTGGTTATGATCCGGTGACGGAAGGTGATCAGGCAGCGGAAACCGCCATTCGCGCGCTCATCGAAGAACGGTTTCCGCAGCACGGCATTCTTGGCGAAGAACACGGCAATGTCGGTCTCGACCGCGACCATATCTGGGTTATCGACCCGATCGATGGCACCCGCGCCTTCATTTCCGGCGTACCTGTCTGGGGCACGCTGATCGGCTTCCAGTCGGCCGGCCGCGCCACGATGGGCATCATGGACCAGCCCTTTACCAAAGAGCGTTATTTCGCCGATGGCGAAACGGCCTGGTATTTCGGACCCGACGGCGAAAAGAAAATCCGCACGCGCGATTGCGGGTCTCTGTCCGATGCGGTGCTGTTCACCACCACCCCGCATATCTTCACCGCGGAAGAAAAGCCCCTTTATGAAAAGGTGCAGGATCAGGTCCGCCTTTTCCGTTACGGCGTGGATTGTTACGCCTATTGCCTGCTCGCGGCTGGCCATGTCGATCTGGTGATCGAATCCGGACTGAAGCCCTATGATGTCGGTGCGTTGATCCCGGTGATCGAGCAGGCCGGCGGCATCATGACCACCTGGGATGGCGGGCGCCCGGAAAATGGTGGCCGCATTCTGGCCGCCGGTTCCAAGGCCGTGCACGAAGAAGCCCTTGCCATTCTCTCGAAACTCTAGGCAGCCTGGCTCAGGCGGCCATCACTCCGGCGCGAAAAACGCGTCGATGGCCGCCAGCGCCTGTTTGCGGAAAACGTCACGCTCATGCAGCAATTCGTGGCGCGCGCCGGTTACCGGAAGAAGCTGTGCTGCCCGGAAATTGCGTGAGAGCTCTTCCTGCGCCTTATAGGGCGTGATCGTATCCAGCATCGGCGCCAGAATGAGGGTCGGAACGGTGATGTTCGTCAGATGATCCTGACGGGTCACGCGGCCCATGGTCTTCAGCGCTTCATAGACCCAGCGCGCTGTCGGCGCGCCGATGAACAGTTCCGGAAACTGCCTGTGCAAAGCGAGATTCCTGGCAAAACGTCTGGCGTCAGAGGTCAGCGGATTGCCGTCGAAATCCCGCTCGCGCTGGTCCCTGCCCAGCTGAACCCTGCCGAGGCCGACAAAACTCAAGGCCGTCGCAACCAGCCGGATAACGGACGGCGGAACCGATTGCTGGCTGTCCAGCTCGATGAATGGCGAACACAGCGCCAGACGGTCAATCCGGTTCGACAGGCCGGGCGCGGCCGCAAGGGCCGCAAGCGCGCCAGTGGAATGGGCGATCATGAAGAAAGGCAGCCGCGTATCCGGCAGGACAACCTGCTCGAGAAACAGGCTGATATCGCGCTGATAATCGGAAAAGCGCCGCACATGCCCGACGCCCGGCTTTTTCAGGAGCCTTTCGGAGCCGCCCTGCCCGCGCGTGTCGAATGTCGCGACCCAGAAGCCCATGGCCGTCAGATCGGTGATGGTCTCGAAATATTTCTCGATACATTCGTTCCTGCCATGCAGCAGAACCACCGTTCCGCGAGCGATGGAGCGGGTGGCGCGAAAGATCGCATAACGAAGCTGTTTGCCGCCATGGCCGGTAAAATATCCGACGGTGTGGTTGCCTGGAACCGGGTTGTCTTCGCTGGCGCGCAATGTGGCTTCGATCATCGGTCTTTTCCGGCTTTTCTGCCCTTTCGGGATAGGTCGGCGGCGCGGGAAGGTCAAAGAAAAAATTGCCGGAACCGTCGGTTAAAGCAGTCGCGGTTCCGGCGAATAAGACAGAAGAAGAAGGGACGTTATTGCTTCTGCCGACGGAGAATGCCTCCGATGACCGCAGTTTTATGGCTCTCAAACTGAACGATGCCGGAACCGGATGTTCAGCCATGGTTCATGTTGCCCTCGTCTTTTCACGCCCCCTTGACGCCGCGCATGACCATTCCCATCTCCTTCATGCGGTCGCCAGAACGGGACCGCGCCATATGTCCTGCCATCGCCAGAATGGGGTGCCGGACTTAACCGCAAACAGTCGCTTCTCAAGGAGGACACCATGCGTCACGTTGATTTTTCCCCCCTCTATCGTTCCACCGTCGGCTTCGACCGTCTTTTCTCGATGCTCGACGGCCTCGGCCAGACTGAACAGGCCCAGTCCTATCCGCCCTATAATATCGAACGAACAGGTGAAAACACCTATCGGATCACGATGGCGGTTGCCGGTTTCGATGAAACCGAACTCAGCATCGAATCCCGCGCCAACGCACTGACGGTGAAGGCCGAGAAGGCCACGGACGAAAAAACGACCGAAGGCGAATTCCTGTATCGCGGTATTGCCACGCGCGCTTTCGAGCGCCGCTTCCAGCTTGCCGACCATGTCGAAGTCCAGACCGCTTCCTTGAAGAACGGCCTGCTTCACATCGACCTCGTCCGCAATATTCCGGAAGCGATGAAACCACGCCGCATCGCGATCTCGTCTGACAGTGCCGATGCGCCGAAGACGATCGAAGCCCAGATCACGCCGGCTCAGGTCAACTAAGCATTTGTGACATGCAAAACGAACGGCCCCTTCACGGGGCCGTTTTTGTTTGCGGAGATCATATCAGCGAGCAGATGCCGCCGCACCTTCCGCAGCCGCCGTTTCCGCGATCGCCGCCTTTTCATGCGCCTTGCGGGCATAACGCTGGGCCAGCACCGCGCAGATCATCAGCTGGATCTGGTGGAAGAGCATGATCGGTAGCACGATCGCGCCAATGCTCTGGCCGGCGAAAATGGCACCCGCCATGGGCACGCCGCTGGCAAGGCTCTTCTTCGAGCCGCAGAAAGTAATGGTAATTTCATCCGCCTTGTCGAAACCGAGCAATCGGCTGCCGAACATCGTCACGCACAGAACCAGCGCCAGAAGCACGATGTTGATGAGGATGACCACGCCAATATCCCGGAGAGAAAACGTGTGCCAGATACCCTCGATAACAGCATCTGAAAACGCCAGATAGACAACCATCAGGATCGAACCGCGATCGACGGGCGACAAAAGCTTCTTGCGTGCCCGGATCCACTCGCCAATCCACGGCTGCAGCGCTTGGCCGACGACGAATGGCAAAAGCAGCTGCAGGAAAATCTGCAGGAATGCATCCAGCGAAAATCCGCCGCCATGACCGCCCACCGTGAACAGCAGGCCGACCAGCAATGGTGTCAGGAACATGCCGAAAATATTCGAAGCCGAGGCCGAACAGATCGCCGCCGGAACATTCCCGCCTGCCATGGAGGTGAAGGCGATGGAGGACTGCACCGTTGACGGCAGCACGCAGAGAAACAGCACGCCCATATAAAGCGGAGCCGGCAGAATGCTTTCGGGAATGAAGCCTATCGCCACACCAAGAAGTGGGAAAAGCCCGAAGGTGACGAGAAGGATCGCCAGATGCAGGCGCCAGTGCAGAATGCCCGCAATCACCACATCCCGCGAAAGCCGCGCGCCGTGCAGGAAAAACAGCAAGGCGATCGCGAGCTTTGTCGCAAACCCGAAATATTCCGCCGGCTCGCCGCTGATCGGCAGGATGGAAGCCAAAATCACGGTGGCCACCAGCATCATGGTGAAACGGTCGGGCAAAAAGCGGGTCATGGGAGGTCTTTCCGGCATCGGTTTTGCTTGAAACGCGCGCTACTATCGCTCATCATGATTTCGGATGCAAAGATTAACAGTTATCATGATTTGAGATAATGCTGAACCTTCAACATCTTGCCAGCTTCGTCATGCTTCAGCAAACCGGCAGTTTCACACTGGCTGCCGAGAGACTCGGCATTGGCCAATCCACCATCAGCCAGCATATCCAAAAGCTTGAGGCCGCGCTGGGCCGCCGGCTGATCGCGCGCAGCACCCATCAGGTGAAACTGACTGGAGAGGGCGAGGCGCTGCTCGGTTATGCCCGCAACATGCTTGATATCGACAGCAAGGTCTCCTCGCTGTTCAGCGAAAACCGCCTGCGGGGACGGCTAAGGCTTGGTGTTTCAGAGGATTTTGTGGCCAGCCGCCTGACGGCCATTCTGGAGGAGTTCATCCGGCTTTATCCGCTGGTCGATCTGGAGCTGACGGTTTCGCTGAGCGGCGTGCTTTACCAGATGCAGGATAATGGCGAGCTGGATGTGGTGCTCGCCAAACGCCGTCTCGGCGACAAGCTCGGACACTTTCTCTATCGCGAACCGCTGGTGTGGCTGGCGCGAGACCCGGAGCGCATGCTGAACCAGCCGGATGCCCTGCCGCTGATCGCCTTTCCGCCGCCGAGCATTACCAGAAAGGCGGCGCAGGAAGCATTGGACCGGGCCGGTCTCTCCTGGCGGATCGTATGCACCTGCGGCAGCCTGAGCGGGCTGACCGCTGCCGCAAGAGCAGGCATGGGCATTTTGGTGCAGCCGCGCAGCATGGCGCCGGCCGGCCTGAAGGAGATTGCCGCCGGCGTGCTGCCGGCGCTCGAGGATGTGGAATTCGTGCTTCAGCCAAGCAAGGGCGCGGATACGAAGCTGGTGCGCGCACTTTCCGATCTCGTATCGAGCAAGAGCATCGCACCCGGCAGCTTCGTGTAACGCGCCTCAATTGTCCCGTTTCGAGAGGCAACGGCCGACGCTGTCGCGCCAGCCAGCGATCGCGTTTTTCCGCTCGCTCTCTTCCATATCAGGGCTGAAGCGGCGGTCACGGCGCCAGTGGTCGGCAAAGGCCTTGCGATCCGGCCAGATGCCAGCGCGGGAGGCCGCAAGCCAGGCCGCGCCGAGAATGGTCGTTTCCAGAAAGACCGGCCGGTCGACCGGTGCGGCGAGAATGTCCGCAAGCCGCTGCATCGTCCAATCGGAGGCGACCATGCCACCATCGACCCTTAGCACCGTCTTGCCATTGTCACCCGCCCAGTCCTTGCGCATGGCGTCCAGAAGATCGAACGTCTGGTAAGCAACGCTTTCCAGCGCCGCGCGGGCAAATTCCGCAGGTCCCGTACCGCGCGTCAGGCCGAAAATCGCCCCGCGCGCCTCGGCGTCCCAATAGGGCGCGCCAAGACCGGTAAAGGCCGGCACGAGATAAACGCGCTGCCTGGGATCGGCCTTTTCGGCAAGCGCGCTGACTTCCGAGGCGACCGAGATGAAACCGAGCTCGTCACGCAGCCATTGCACGGCGGCACCGGCGATGAAGATCGAGCCTTCCAGTGCATAGGTCGTCACGCCATCGAGGCGGTAAGCAATCGTCGTCAGCAAACGGTTGGTGGATGCCACTCGGTCGGTGCCGGTATTGAGAAGGGCAAAGCAGCCGGTGCCATAGGTGGATTTCATCATGCCCGGCTCGAAGCAGGCATTGCCGATCACGGCTGCCTGCTGATCGCCGGCGACGCCAAGGATCGGAATTTCCGCGCCCAGCAGCGATTTGTCCGTCACGCCGAAATCGGCGGCGCAATCCAGCACCTCCGGCAGCATGGCGCGGGGAATGTCGAGGATAGACAGCAATTCGTCATCCCAGGCGTTGTCCTCGATATTATAGATCAGCGTGCGTGAGGCATTGGTGGCATCAGTCACATGGCGACGACCGCCGGTGAGGCGGTAGATGAGGAAACTGTCAACCGTGCCGAAGCAGATTTCTCCCTTCACGGCTTTTTCGCGAAGGCCGCTGACGCTATCGAGAAGCCATTTCAGCTTGGTGCCGGAAAAATAGGGGTCGAGCAGCAAGCCGGTCTTTTTCGAAAAAAGCGGTTCCAATCCCCGGCGCTTCAGATCTTCGCAGATGGGCGCCGCGCGCCGATCCTGCCAGACCACGGCGCGATGCACGGCCTCACCGGTATTCCGGTCCCAAAGCACGGTCGTTTCGCGCTGATTGGTGATGCCGATTGCCGCAATATCGGAAGCGGCGATGCCGGCATCGGCAAGTGCCAGGCGGATGGTTTCAAGCACGCTTTTCCAGATATCCTCGGCATCGTGTTCGACCCAGCCCGAGGCCGGGAAATGTTGCGGAAATTCTCGCTGTCCGACACCGATCACCCGCATGTCGCGATCAAAGACCATCGACCTCGTCGATGTCGTTCCCTGATCGATCGCCAGAATATAACCGCCCATTATGCTACTCCCTTTCAGACGCAATGACGGGGCGGCAGAGCCGCCCCGGTTTGTTCAGATTTGATGCAGAAATTACTTCTGCCAGCTTTTGACCAGTTCGTCGTAGTTAACGGTGACCGGCTTTTCCTTTTCGTTGGCGATCTTCAGCTGCGGTGCCAGATTGCCCTTCGAAACGGCGTCCTTGTTCCAGTAGTCGATATCGTGCTCTTCCGCCAGTTTCGGGCCGATATCGCCCTGCACACCGGCGCGCTCGATACGGGCCATGACCTTTTCCTGCTCGGCGCAGAGCGAGTCCATGGCCGCCTGAGCGGTTTTGGCACCCGACGACGCATCGCCGATTGCCTGCCACCACAGCTGTGCCAGCTTCGGATAGTCAGGAACGTTGGTGCCGGTTGGCGACCACTGCACGCGGGCCGGCGAACGGTAGAACTCGATCAGACCACCGAGCTTGGAAGCACGGTCCGTAAAGCTCTTGTGATGGATGGTGGTGTCACGAATGAAGGTGAGACCCACATGGCTCTTCTTCACATCCACGGTCTTCGAAGTCACGAACTGCGCGTAGAGCCATGCGGCCTTGGCGCGGTCATCGGGCGTGGATTTCATCAGTGTCCACGAACCCACATCCTGATAACCAAGCTTCATGCCGTCCTTCCAGTAGACACCATGCGGCGAAGGTGCGACGCGCCATTTCGGCGAACCATCCTCGTTCACCACAGGCAGGCCGGGCTTGGCCATGTCGGCGGTAAACGCCGTATACCAGAAGATCTGCTGGGCGATGTTGCCCTGCGCCGGCACCGGTCCGGATTCGGAGAAGGTCATGCCCTGCGCTTCCGGCGGCGCATATTTCTTCAGCCATTCGAGGTATTTCTCGATGGAATAGACCGAAGCCGGACCATTAGTATCGCCGCCGCGGGCCACGCAGGAACCTACCGGCTGCGACTTGTCATTGACCTTGATACCCCATTCGTCGACCGGCAGGCCGTTCGGCAGGCCCTTGTCACCGTTACCGGCCATGGAAAGCCAGGCATCGGTGAAGCGCCAGCCGAGAGACGGGTCCTTCTTGCCGTAGTCCATATGGCCGAAGACCTTCTTGCCGCCGACATCGCGGCCGGTGAAGAATTCGGCGATATCCTCATAGGCCGACCAGTTGACGGGAACACCGAGGTCGTAGCCGTATTTGGCCTTGAAATCAGCCTTGTTCTTGTCGTCGTTGAACCAGTCGTAACGGAACCAGTAGAGATTCGCGAATTGCTGGTCGGGAAGCTGATAGAGCTTCTTGTCCGGTGCCGTGGTAAAGGCGCTGCCGATAAAGTCCTTGAGGTCGAGACCGGGATTGGTGACGTCCTTGCCTTCATTGGCCATGAAATCCGTCAGGTTGCGCACCTGCTGGTAACGCCAATGGGTGCCGATGAGGTCGCTATCGTTGACCCAACCGTCGTAGAGGTTCTGGCCGGTCTGCATCTGGGTCTGAATCTTTTCGACGACGTCACCTTCCTGGATGATGTCATGCGTGACCTTGATGCCGGTAATGGCAGTAAAGGCCGGAGCCAGAACCTTGGATTCATATTCATGCGTGGTCAGGGATTCGGAAACCACCTTGATTTCCATGCCCGAAAAGGGTTTTGCCGCATCGACAAACCATTGTAGCTCCTTTTCCTGCTCCGCACGGGAAAGCGACGACATGTCGCCGATTTCCTTGTCCAGAAACTGCTTTGCTTCCTCCATTCCGGCGAAAGCGGAACCCGTCATTGCCAGCAGCATGGCTGCCGTCGTCGTCATCAGATGCCGTCGCATATCAGTCCTCCCAAGGGTTGCGATTGCATGAAGTCTGCGGGTGCGGTTTTCCTCCGCCGCACCTTTTTCCTGCTCTAGACAAAACGGAAAACGCCGATGGCGTAGACCAAGGATAGAGCGAGAGCCCACCACAGGTTCGGGCCGACCAGCCCGAGCCATGCGAGATGAATGAAGGCGCTGCCGAGCAGCGAGATGAACAGCCTGTCGCCGCGCGTCGTCTCGAAGCGCAACAGGCCGAAGCGGGGACTGCCGCCGGGCGAGAGACGTTCCCAGAACCACATGCCGACCAGCAGCGCCGCAATAGTGCCGAAAAAGGCGGCCGTCTGCCAGGTCCAAGCCATCCAGGTAAAATCGGGCATCTTCGTCATGGTCAAACCCTCCCCAGCGCAAAGCCCTTGGCGATGTAATTGCGCACGAACCAGATCACCAGCGCGCCGGGGATCAGCGTCAGCACGCCAGCGGCGGCAAGCAGGCCCCAGTCCATGCCGGCGGCGGAGACGGTGCGCGTCATCGTCGCGGCAATCGGCTTGGCGTCGGTCGTCGTCAGGGTGCGGGCGATCAGAAGTTCGACCCATGAGAACATGAAGCTGAAGAAGCAGGCGACACCAATGCCGGAGGCAATAAGCGGCATGAAGATCTTCACGAAGAATTTCGGGAAGGAATAGCCGTCAATATAGGCGGTCTCGTCGATTTCCTTCGGCACGCCGGACATGAAGCCCTCGAGGATCCACACCGCCAACGGTACGTTGAACAGGCAATGCGCCAGCGCCACGGCAATATGCGTGTCGATCAGCCCGAAAGCCGAATAGAGCTGGAAGAACGGCAGCGCGAAGACGGCGGGCGGCGCCATGCGGTTAGTCAAGAGCCAGAAGAACAGGTGTTTGTCGCCGAGAAAACGGTAACGCGAGAAGGCATAGGCCGCCGGAAGGGCTGCCGCGACCGAGATCACCATGTTCATGACGACGTAGATGATCGAGTTGATGTAACCCGAATACCAAGAGGAATCGGTGAAAATCGTCCTGTAGTTCTGCAGCGTCGGCTGGTGCGGATAAAGCGTCATGGACGAGACGATTTCCGCGTTCGTCTTGAAGCTCATATTGACCAGCCAATAGATCGGCACGAGTAGAAGGATGATGTAGATCGTCGGCACCAGCCAGGAAAAACGTGATGGTCCGTGGCGGCGGCGCGAGCGTGCGGCAATGCCTGATACGCCCGCCGAGGCGTCTTTCACAGGCGAACTTCCCATCCGTTCCACGCTTGCCGTGACATTCGAAGCACTCATGTCTCAGGTCTCCGCGTCGTGGCTGGTCATCACGGTGTAGAACACCCATGACAGCAGCAGGATGATGAGGAAGTAGATCAGCGACATGGCCGCCGCCGGACCGAGGTCGAACTGGCCGAGCGCCATCTTCACGAGATCGATCGACAGGAAAGTGGTGGAGTTACCCGGGCCGCCGCCGGTGACGACGAAAGGCTCGGTATAGATCATGAAACTGTCCATGAAACGCAGCAGGAAGGCGATGAGCAGCACCCGCTTCATCTTCGGCAGCTGGATAAACCGGAACACTGCAAAACGTGAAGCGCCATCGATCCGTGCCGCCTGATAATAAGCATCCGGAATGGAAACGAGGCTGGCGTAGCACAGGAGCACGACAAGGCTCGTCCAGTGCCACACATCCATGATGACGACCGTGATCCACGCATCGACGGGATCGTTGACATAGTTATAGTCAAGCCCGAGCTGATTGGCATAATAGCCGAGCAGCCCGATATCGCTGCGGCCGAAGACCTGCCAGATCGTGCCGACGACGTTCCACGGCACCAAAAGCGGCAGCGCCATGGTGACGAGGCAGATCGGCACGCCGATGCCGGATTTCGGCATTTTGAGCGCGATAAAGATACCGAGCGGAATTTCGATTGCCAATATGATGCCGGAAAAGACCAGATTGCGTCCGAGCGCGTTCCAGAAGCGGTCGGAGCTCAGGATTTCCTGAAACCATTGCGTTCCCGCCCAGAAGAACTGGTTATTGCCGAAGGTATCCTGCACCGAATAATTCACGACGGTCATCAGCGGAATGACGGCGGAAAAGGCGACCAGCACCAGCACCGGCAGCACCATGAACCACGCCTTGTTGTTCCAGCTTTTTTCCATGGTCAGGCTCCCATCTTCACACGCCAGGAATCAGCGAAAACGCCGACCGCAGCCGGGTCGAAACGGACACCCGCTTCCGTGGGGATTTCCTCGTCTTCGGCGACAACGATTGCCAGCTTCTGGCCGGCAAACCGGGCGCGGACGATCTTCTGCCGGCCGATGTCCTCGACCTTGTCGATAGTGATCGGCATGCCGCCACGCTCCAACCGGATGAACTCCGGGCGGATGCCGATCTCGATGCGCTGCCCCAAATCAACTTTCGGCGCCCCTGCCAGCGGCACACCAAGACCGCCGACCACAGCCGTCGCCCCCTCGATGTTGGCGGGCAACACATTCATGCCCGGCGAGCCGATGAAATAACCCACGAATGTATGTCCCGGCCGCTCGAAAAGCTCGGCGGGCGTGCCGATCTGAACGATTTGCCCGTCATACATCACCACCACCTTGTCGGCGAAGGTCAACGCCTCCGTCTGGTCATGGGTGACATAGACCATGGTGAAGCCGGACTGGCGGTGCAGGCGCTTCAGCTGCGAGCGCAGCACCCATTTCATATGCGGATCGATAACCGTTAGCGGCTCATCGAAAAGTATGGCGTTGACGTCGGAACGCACAAGGCCACGCGCCAGCGAAATCTTCTGCTTTTGGTCCGCCGTCAGCCCGCGCGCATGGCGTTTGGCCATGCCGGACAGATCAGTCATCTCAAGGATTTCGCGGACCCTTCGGTCGATCTCCGCCTCCGGTACATGCCGGTTGCGCAACGGAAAGGCGAGATTGTCATAGACCGTCATCGTGTCGTAAACGACCGGGAACTGGAACACCTGAGCGATATTTCGGTCCTCGGTGGCGAAATCGGTCGCGTCGGTTCCATCAAAGGCGATGCGGCCTTCGGAGGGGCGCAGCAGGCCGGAAATGATGTTGAGCAGCGTGGTCTTGCCGCAGCCGGAAGGTCCGAGCAGCGCATAGGCCCCGCCATCTTCCCATTCGTGATGCACTTCTTTCAGCGCATAATCGCCGGCAGCCTGCGCCTTGGCGTTATAGGCGTGGCGGATGTGATCGAGCGTGATACGTGCCATGACCGATCTCCCCTCAGGCCGCTTCGCCGATGGCGCGACCATTCGCGTCAAAGGCCATCAGGTGTTTTGTATCGAGAAACAGCTCGATATCCCTGTCCGGTTCGATGTCGTGGATACCATGCGCCAGCATCACCCAGCGCCGGCCGAAAAATTCCACATGCACGAAACTTTCCGACCCCGCGATTTCCGAAATCAGTGTCCGTGCCCGGATGGATTGCCGCGCCTCGCCCTTCGCATGCGGGAAAAGATGATGCGGCTGGAAAGCAATGGTCAAAGGCCCATCCGGCACGGCGGCAAGATGCGCCGGCACCACAACCACAGCCTTGTCGGCGCGCGTGAAAGCGTTACCCATCTTGATGACCTCGATGGTGTTGAGCGGCGGATCGGCAAAGATTTCCGCAGTGACGATATCCACCGGCTGCCGATAGACCTCGATCGTGCGGCTGAACTGCGTCACCCTTCCCTCGTTCAGGGTCGCTGTATTGCCGCCCAGAAGCAGCGCTTCGGAAGGTTCCGTCGTGGCATAAACGAAGATCGCGCCGGACTCTGCGAAGATGCGCGGCAATTCCTCGCGCAATTCCTCGCGCAGCTTGTAATCGAGATTGGCGAGCGGCTCGTCGAGCAGCACCAGATTGGCGTTCTTGACGATGGCGCGGGCAAGCGCCGTGCGCTGCTGCTGGCCGCCGGAGAGATTGAGCGGCGTGCGGTCGAGATAGGGCGTCAACCTCAGAAGCTCGGCGGCCTTCCTCACCTCCCGGTCGATGGTCGACTGGTCCTTGCCAGCAACCCGCATCGGTGAAGCGATGTTCTCATAAACGGAGAGCGCCGGATAATTGATAAATTGTTGGTAGACCATGGCGACGTTGCGCTTCTGCACCGGCCAGCCCGTCACATCTTCACCATTAAAGAGGATCGAGCCGCCGCTCGGCTTGTCCAGCCCGGCCATCAGTCGCATCAGTGTCGTCTTGCCCGAAAGCGTCGGTCCAAGCAGGACGTTCAGGCTTCCGCGCTGCAACGTCAGATCCGTCGGGTGAATATGATATTCACCACCCACCATCTTCGAGACGTTTCGCAATTCAAGCATGGTGATCCAAAGCCTCCTCCGCTTTTCGATCGGATCGTCAGATTGCCTTCAAGCGTCCACCTGCAATGCCTTCGATATAGTCTTCCAGCCCGCGCGCCTCTTCAGGCGTCAGAAAAAGCCCCTGCTTCGTGCGGCGCCACAGAATATCTTCCGTCGTCAGCGCCCACTCCCGCGCCATCAGCCAGCGAACCTCGGCCTCGTAAAGCGTGCCGCCGAAATGCCGGCCCAACGCTGCCGTGTCCGTAGCAGAACCGATTATGGCCATCGCATCCGTTCCATAACAACGGACGAGCCGCTCAGCATGACGTTTATCGAGGAAGGGATACCGCGACCGCACGGTCCTGACCTCTTCCGCATAGGCCTCGGCACCGAAATTTCCGCCCGGCAAATGCGAACCCGCCGTCCATGGCGCACCCTTTTCACCCAGCGCATCGCTGATTTTTTCAAGAGCATGTTCGGCAAGCCGCCGATAGGTGGTGAGCTTTCCGCCGAAGATATTGAGGAGCGGCGCTTCGCCTTCCGCCCCTTCTGTTTTCAGCACATAGTCGCGGGTCGCTTCCTGTGCTTTTGATGCGCCGTCATCGAAAAGCGGCCGCAGGCCGGAATAGGTCCAGACGATATCGGCGGGCTTTACCGGTTCAGCGAAATATTCACTCGCGGCATTGCAGAGATAGCTGATTTCGTCATCGCTGATCTTAACAGCCCGGGGATCGGCGGTATAGTCGCGATCCGTCGTGCCGATCAGAGTGAAATCCTGCTCATAAGGGATGGCGAAGATGATGCGGCCGTCCGGATTCTGGAAAAAATAGGCGCGCGGATCGGCAAACTTCTTGCGCACGATGATGTGGCTGCCCTGCACAAGGCGGACATTATGGACATTGTTTTTGCCGAATGTGGAAGACAGCACCTTGTCTACCCAGGGGCCTGCGGCATTCACCAGCAGGCGCGCCCGGTAGGTCTTGCTTTCGCCTGCGGCATTTTTCGTTTCAACCCGCCAGAAGGCGCCTTCGCGCCGCGCGGAAACCACCTGCGTGCGGTTAAGGATCAGGGCGCCACGATCGGCCGCATCGCGGGCGTTCAACACCACCAGACGGGCATCATCCACCCAGCCATCGGAATATTCGAAAGCGCGGGCAAAAATCGGCTTCAGCGGTTTTCCGGCAGGATCGCGGCGCAGGTCGAGCGAGCGGGTGGCCGGCAAAAGCTTGCGGCCGCCGAGATGATCGTAAAGGAAAAGCCCGAGACGCACGAGCCAGGCCGGGCGCACCCCGCCCCTCTGGAACGGCAGGACGAAGCGCATAGGCCAGATGATATGCGGCGCCATCGCCCACAGCACCTCACGTTCCATCAAGGCTTCGCGCACCAGACGAAATTCATAATGTTCGAGATACCGCAAACCGCCGTGGATGAGCTTGGTGGCGGCAGATGACGTGCCGGAAGCAAAATCGTTCATTTCCGCAAGCGCGACGGAATAGCCTCGGCCGACGGCGTCGCGCGCGATGCCGCAGCCATTGATGCCGCCACCGATCACGAAGATATCGTGGATTGCCTCGTCAGACATCGCCCCTCCCGTGCTTTCATCGACGCTCTCCCCATCGATATTCTGAAAGCATGGTCATCTAATTCGAAGACAAAACGAATGTCAAACGAAATTCCGAAGTCACTAAATCAGCCCTCCTCGCGCCTCGGTTTCGATCAGGCGGACATCATGATCGGCACAGATGCTGCGGATGGAATCGACCGGACAATGATCAGTAATGAAAGTATGAACCTGCGAAAGATGGCCGATGCGCACAGGGGCGGTGCGTTCGAATTTCAGTGAATCGGACACCAGAATGACATGACGGGCATTGGAGATGATCGCCTGAGCCACCTTGACCTCACGGAAATCGAAGTCCAGCAGTGCCCCGTCCTCATCGATCGCCGAAACGCCGATGACGGCGAAATCGACCTTGAACTGGCGAATGAAGTCCACCGCCGCCTCACCGACGATACCGCCATCGGAACCGCGCACCACGCCGCCGGCAATCACGACTTCAATGCCGGGGAAGACCCGCAACCTGTTGGCAACATTGATATTGTTGGTAATGACCATCAACTCGTGGTGGTCCGCCAGCGCTTCGCCCACCGACTCGGTTGTTGTGCCAATATTGATGAAGAGGGAAGAGTTGTTGGGTATGAGCGCAGCGGCAGCGGCACCGATCGCCTGTTTTTCAACAGAAGCAATCGCGCGGCGCGCCTCGTATTTGACGTTTTCATTGCCGCTCGGGAAAAGCGCGCCGCCATGGATGCGCGTCAACACCCGCGTATCACAGAGATCGTTCAGATCCTTGCGGATCGTCTGGGGGGTCACCGAAAACCGCGCCGCCAGTTCGTCGACCAGCACCCGGCCGTTCGCTTTCGCCAGCGCAACGATTTCATCCTGACGCGGTGTGAGCAGCATTTCGGCCTCCCTCCTCTTTCAATTTTTTCGTTTTATTGAAGAGCGAACGAAAAACCAATGTCAAGGGAAGGTTATGGCGGCGATGGCCACCACTTTGCGGATTTGCTTGAAGAATGTGGGTCCGATCAAGAAGCTTATTAGCCGGTTTTTTGAAAAGGCGCAGCAGCGGCTTGCTCTTTATCGGAGCCGGAAAACGCGGCGGAAGCGGAACGGAACGCATCACCGACACCGATCAGAACGGGTTCGTTCACGCCCAGCCTCTCGACTGCCGCAGCCAGTTGCGCGAGCGAACCGCACCAGCGTTGTTCATTCACCCGGCTGACGGAAATCATCACCACCACGGGGGTCGAGGCGGACATGCCGTGGGCGAGCAGGCAAGACTGAATGTCCACGGCGGTTCGCCCGCCCATATAAAACACGGTGGTCACCGAAGAATTCGACAGGGACTGCCAGTCGATATTTTCCGGCAGCTTTCCCTGCCGCGAATGTCCGGTGACGAACCGGACCGACTGGGCATGGTCGCGATGGGTCAGGGAAACGCCGAGGCGTGAGGCCATGGCGCTTGCGGCGGTTATGCCGGGCACGACCTCGACCGGGATCTTTTCCGCTTCCAGCGCCGCGATCTCCTCGCCGGCGCGTCCGAAAATCATCGGATCTCCGGATTTCAGCCGCACCACCCGTTTACCAGCCTTGGCGAAGCGGATCATCATGTCGTTGATGTCTTCCTGTTTGCAGCTTTCCCGTCCCCCGCGCTTGCCGACCAGCGTTCGCTTCGCTTCGCGGCGCGCCAGTTCCAGTACCTCCGCCGAGACGAGATCATCGAACAGGATGACATCGGCCGCCTGCAGGGCGCGCACCGCTTTCAGCGTCAAAAGCTCGGCATCACCGGGTCCCGCGCCCACGAGCGTCACAAGGCCCCGCGCCGATCCCGTCCGCCCGGCCTGTGTCGCTATATCTGTCAGCAGCCGTTCTTCGCTGCCTTCGTCCAGCCTTTCGGTAAAAGCCCGATCGACGAATTTTTCCCAGAAAGACCGCCGTGCCGTGCCGGGCGCAAACCGCAGATTAACGCGCTCGCGGAGCGTCTGGGCAAGCACGCCCCAATCTTTCAGCGAAAGCGGCAGCAACGTCTCGATGCGCCGACGAATGGCCTGCGCCAGAATGGGCGCAGCACCGTCGGTGGAGATCGATACCACCACCGGCGAGCGATTGACGATGGAGCCGAACTGGAACTGGCAGAATTCAGGCTTGTCGATGACATTGACGGGCACGCCGGCCGCACGCGCTGCATGATAAAATCTTTCGGCTTCCTCGTTGGTCTCGCAATCTGCCAGCGCCAGTTCCGCCCCTTTGAAAATATCTGGATTCCAGCAACGGTCATGCCATGTCAGCATCGGGCTTTTGGCGACGAGCGCCACCAAGCTTTCCGAAAGTGCGCTTTCCTCACAATAGAGGTCAAGTTCCGCCCCGCAGGCCAACAGCAGTTCCGCCTTCCAGGCGGCCCCATCCGATCCGCCCGTGAGAACCACGCGCTTGCCCTCGAGACCCCAGAAGACCGGCAGCTTGGCGAGCTTCTCCATGCGGGCCGGTTCATTCCGCTGCGGTTTTAAAGCATCCATCGATGATCCCCCTGATTTCGGCGCGGCAGGAGCCGCAATTGGTTCCGGCATTCAGCGCCTTGCCGATGGCTTCAACACTGTGGCAACCGTCACGAATGGCGGTCGTGATCTGGTTCACCCCGACATTGAAACAGGAGCAGACAGTTGCGCCCGGATCGGCTCGTCCCGCCCCCGGACGCCCGGCGACCAGCGCAAAACGCATGCGCAAATCCTCATGACGTTCGGTCAGTTGCGATATGGCCCAGTTGCGGGCAACGGCCACCGGTTGATTAGCGATGAACAACGCTGCCAGCAGCGTTTCACCATCGAAGAAGGCGAGGCGCAGATCGCCGGTCTGCCGGTCGCTATACCGCAGTGGCTCGACCCGCGCATCGATGCCGAAAACCTGACGCGCCCAGAGCGTCCAGTCTTGCGGATCTTTCGCAAAAGCCAGTTCCATGCGATAGCCTCCGTCCGCCTTGGCAATCGCCCAATAGGCGCAATCCGGCGCATCGGGCCGGGTGCGGGAAATGGCGAAACCATAAGCTTTCGCTTCAAAACGCCTTGCCCTTATGCCCGTGTTTTTCGAGGCTGGTTGGCCGGAATGCGGGTCCGTGACCGGCGCCACAACCATATCGATCCGCGCCCGCGCGGCGAACTGGTCGTTCCAGTGCATCGGCGCGAAGACCGAGCCCCGTGCCTGTCTTTCGCTCACCAGCGCGCGCAGCAGCACCTTGCCATGCGGGCTTTCCAGTTCCACCAGATCGGCGCTTTCAATTCCCAGCGCATACGCATCGCGCGGGTGAAGCTCGGCGAAGGGTTCGGCGATATGGGCGGTGAGGCGAGCGCTTTTGCCTGTGCGGGTCATGGTGTGCCATTGGTCGCGAATGCGGCCGGTATTCAGCGTCAGCGGATAGTTTGCCGATGTTTTGTCCACCTCAGGCAAAGCGGTGGCGATGAAGCGTGCCCTACCGTCTGCGTGATAAAACCGGCCATTCGCGAAAAAACGGGTTATCTCGGCCTCGCCGGCCCCGGCTTTCGGCCATTGGAAAGGTGTCACCGTATCATAGGAATTCGGGTCGATTCCGCTGATATCGAAATCACGGCCTCCGGCATTCTCGAAACCGGAAAGAGCGGCATGTTCGGCGAAAATCTCCGAGGGCTTTTGATAAGCAAAAGCAGCGTTAAAGCCCATGCGCCGGCCCACCTCCGCCATCTGCCACCAGTCGGCTTTCGCTTCGCCGGGTGCATCGAGAAAGCTGCGCTGGCGGGAAATGCGCCGCTCGGAATTAGTAACCGTACCGCCCTTTTCGCCCCAGCCGAGCGACGGCAGGAGAACATGGGCGTGGCTGGCCGTGTCCGTATTGGCCATGACATCGGAAACGACGACGAAAGGACAGGCCTTGATGGCCGCCTCGACGGCAGCGGCATCCGGCATGGATACGACCGGGTTTGTGGCCATGATCCATAGCGCCTTGATGCGGCCGTCAGCCACCGCCCGGAACATGTCGACCGCCTTGAGGCCGGGTTTACGGGCAATGGCGGGCGAGGCCCAGAAGCGCTGCACACGGTCGCGATCCTCAGCGCTTTCGATGGCCATATGGGCGGCCAGCATGTTGGCGAGCCCGCCGACCTCGCGTCCGCCCATCGCATTCGGCTGGCCGGTCAGCGAAAACGGTCCCATGCCCGGCTTGCCAATGCGGCCGGTGGCGAGATGGCAATTGATGATGGCGTTGACCTTGTCGGTGCCGCTTTCAGACTGGTTAACGCCCTGGCTGTAACAGGTGACAGTTTTTTTTGTGCGCTTGAACAATTCGTAAAAGGAAATCAGTTCGGCGGTGGTCAGGCCGGTGGCCTCGGCAATTTCCGGCAGGCTATGCTCACTTGCGGCCAGCGTTGCGGTATCGAAGCCCGCCGTATGATTTTCCACGTAAGCGCGATCGATCGCCGAACTGCCGGAAAGATGCGCCAGAAGGCCAGTAAATAGCGCCACGTCCCCATCGGGACGGATGGCGAGGTGCATATCGGCAATATCGGCGCTCATCGTCCGGCGCGGATCGATGACGACGACTTTCATCTCCGGCCGCGCCGCCTTGGCGGCCGCCAGTCTCTGATAGAGAACGGGGTGGCACCAGGCGAGGTTGGAGCCAGTGAGGATCACCAGATCGGCAAGCTCCATATCCTCGTAGGTACCCGGCACCGTATCGGCCCCAAAGGCGCGGCGGTGTCCGGCAACCGAGGACGACATGCAGAGCCTTGAGTTGGTATCGATATTGGCCGAGCCGATGAAACCCTTCATCAACTTGTTCGCCAGGTAATAATCTTCCGTCAGCAATTGGCCGGAGACGTAAAAGGCGACGGAATCCGGGCCGTGCTCGGCAATGGCTTGCGAGAACTGGGAAGCGACGAGATCGAGTGCCTCGTCCCAGGTCGCCCGCCGGCCGCCGATTTCCGGGTGGATGAGGCGACCGTCGAGATCGATGGTTTCGGCGAGCGCCGAACCCTTGGAACACAGCCGTCCGAAATTGGCGGGGTGATCCTGATCGCCTCTGACTGAAACGGTGCCGTCATCGGCAACGGTTGCGATCACACCGCAGCCGACGCCGCAATAGGGGCAGGTGGTTTTGGTTTCAACGGGCATGGGACTGCCCTCTTATTTGCCCTCTCGGCGCGTGGCGCTTACCCCCCTCTGTCCTGCCGGACATCTCCCCCTCAAGGGGGGAGATCACTTGCGGCACGGACTTCGTTTCACAGTTTAGGTCGCCGACCGTAAAGATGAAGCGGAAAGCCCGCCGCTTGTCGATCTCCCCCCTTGAGGGGGAGATGTCCGGCAGGACAGAGGGGGGTATTTTCGCCATCGCCGCCATCGCCATTCACTCCGCCGCAATCATCAGAGTTTCAAGCGCGATGGAGAGGCGTCCATACAAATTGCGCACCGGAATCGTCCGAACCTCGCCCTCATCCGCCCCCAGCGCCTTACCGGTTTCCAGCGAAATGACCCAATTATGCAGCGGACACGTCACCGACGCCCCATGCACGATGCCCTGGGAGAGCGGACCGCCCTTGTGCGGGCAATGATCCTCAATCGCGAAGACCTGATTTTCCGCCGTGCGGAACACCGCGATCTTGCCCATCGGCGTCTTCACGCAACGCGCGCCGCGCAGCGGGATGTCGGAAATATCGCCAATATCGATCCAATTGCTGTCCATCGTTCTCACTCCGCCGCCTGATTGAAACCGATTGCCGCCATGGGCCTGAACTCGTGCTTGTCGTGGCCCGACACACGTTCCGACCAGGGATCGACCTGTGCGAATTTCTGGCTGAAGACGAAGCGGTCGAAATAGGCTTTGCGCTTGTCAGTATCGTCCATGATCTGGCGGCGAACCTCGTCGTAACCGATGCGCTTGGCCCATTTGTAGATGCGCTCGAGATAGCGCGCCTGCTCGCGGTACATCTGGGTCAGGGCAACGATATGCTCGAGCGCCTCGTCCTCGGTATGGACAAGACCCAGGACTTCCGTGCCCTTGATATCGAGACCGGCGGCACCGGCGAAATGGATTTCGAAGCCGGAATCGACGCAGATGACGCCGATATCCTTGCAGGTGGCCTCGGCGCAGTTGCGCGGACAGCCGGAAACGGCAAGCTTCAGCTTGGCGGGCGTCCACGAGCCCCACATGAATTTTTCGATGCGGATGCCAAGCCCGGTGGAATCCTGCGTGCCGAAGCGGCACCATTGCTGACCCACACAGGTCTTCACCGTGCGCAAGCCCTTGGCATAGGCCTGACCGGAGATGAAGCCGGCCTTACCGAGATCGGCCCAAACGGCGGGCAAATCCTCCTTCCCGATGCCGAGCAGATCGATGCGCTGGCCGCCCGTCACCTTCACCATCGGGATTTCGAACTTGTCGACCACATCGGCAATCGCCCGAAGCTCGGAGGAGGAGGTGACGCCGCCCCACATGCGCGGCACGACGGAATAGGTGCCGTCCTTCTGGATATTGGCATGGACGCGCTCATTGATGTAACGCGACTGGTAATCGTCTGCATATTCGTCCGGGAAATCGCAGACGAGATAATAGTTAAGCGCCGGCCGGCATTTGGCGCAGCCGCAGGAGGTTTTCCATTCCAGTTCCTGCATCACGGCGGGAATGGTCTTTAAACCCTTGGCCTTGATGAGACGACGCACATCGTCATGACCGAGATCGGTGCATTTGCATATGGGCTGCACGGCAGCGGGGTTGTAGCTGTCGCCCAGCGTCAGCGTCATCAACTGTTCGACAAGGCCGGTGCAATTGCCGCAGGAGGCGGAAGCCTTGGTGTGGGCGCGCACATCATCCAGCGAGGTCAGCCCCTTGGAGGTGATGGCCGAGGTGATCTTACCCTTGCAAACGCCGTTGCAGCCGCAGATTTCCGCATCATCCGGCAAGGCTGCAACGGCCGCCATAGGGTCCAGCGGAGACCCTCCCTGATAGGCCTGGCCGAAGATCAGGGTTTCGCGCATGGCGGAAATGTCGGTCGATTTCTTCATCAGGTCGAAGAACCACGAGCCATCAGCCGTCTCGCCGTAGAGAACCGCGCCGATGATGCGGTTTTCCTTGAGGATGAGGCGCTTGTAGACGCCGGCGGTGGCGTCGCGCAGCACGATTTCCTCGCGGTCGTCACCTTCCGCAAAATCGCCAGCGGAGAACAGGTTGATGCCGGTGACCTTCAGCTTGGTATTGGTGACGGAACCGTGATATTCGGCCGAACCGCCACACAGCCGGTCGGCCAGTACCCGCGCCGATTCGTAAAGCGGTGCAACGAGGCCGTAACACATGCCGCGATGCTCGGCGCATTCGCCGAGCGCGTAGATCGAAGCGTCCGAGGTCATCATGCCGTCATCGACGACGATGCCGCGATTGACGGCGATGCCGGATTCCTTGGCAAGACCGGAGGCGGGGCGGATGCCAACCGCCATCACTACCATGTCGCCTTTAATAACACGGCCGTCTTCCAGCTCGATGCCCTCGACCTTTTCCTCACCGAGAATGCATTTGGTATTGGCCTTGGTGATGATGTCGATGCCGCGCTCATTCAGTGCCTTTTCCAGAAGATAGGCCGCTGCCGGATCGAGCTGGCGCTCCATGATCGTCGGCATCAGGTGGATGACGGTGACCTCCATGCCCTGACGCTTCAGCCCATAGGCCGCTTCCAGCCCGAGAAGGCCCGCGCCGATGACGATGGCGCGGCCCTTGCCCTCGGCGATTTCGAGCATCTTTGTGACGTCGTCGAGATCGCGATAGGCTAGTACGCCAGACAATTGATGGCCGGGAACGGGGATGATGAAGGGTAGCGAACCGGTGGCGATCACCAGTCTGTCGTAGGAAGCTGTGATGCCGTTTTCGCTGGTGACGGTCTTTTTGTCCCGGTCGATGCCCGTAACCTTCGCGCCCTTGTGCAGCGTCACATTATTGGCGGCATACCATTCGTCATTGTGGATGACGATGTCTTCGTAGCTCTTTTCGCCTGAGAGCACCGGCGAGAGCATGATGCGGTCGTAATTGACGCGTGGCTCAGCGTTGAAGATGGTGACGTCGTAAAGGCCGGGGGCGGTTTCGAACAGGTTCTCCAGCATGCGCCCCGGCGCCATGCCATTACCGATGATGACGAGTTTTTGCGTCATGGTCGTTACTCCGCAGCTTCGACGAAGCGGTGACGTTCGTAGAGGAACTTCAGCACGGCCTCGCGGCATTTGAGATAGGTGGTGTCAGATGCAAGCTCGATGCGGTTGCGCGGGCGGGCCAGCGGCACGTCAAGCACTTCGCCGATATGGGCGGCGGGACCGTTGGTCATCATCACGATACGGTCGGAGAGCAGTACCGCCTCGTCAACATCATGGGTTATCATGACCATGGTGTTGCCGAGCCGGGCGTGGATTTCCATCACTGCGTCCTGAAGATGGGCGCGGGTCAGCGCGTCAAGCGCACCGAAAGGCTCGTCCAGCAGCAGGATTTTCGGTTCCATGGCCAGCGCGCGGGCAATACCGACGCGCTGCTTCATGCCGCCGGAAATTTCGGACGGTTTCTTGTCCTTAGCGTGGGCCATCTGCACGAGATCAAGATTGCGCATGACCCAGTCATGCCGTTCGGCCCGAGTCTTCGTGTTGCGAAACACCTTGTCGACGGCGAGATTGACGTTTTCGTAAACCGAAAGCCACGGCAGCAGGCTGTGGTTCTGGAACACCACGGCGCGTTCCGGGCCGGGTTCGTTGACTTCGCGGTTTTCAAGAAGGACCGCCCCGGCCGAAACCTTCGTCAGCCCGGCGATGAGGTTGAGCATGGTGGACTTGCCACAGCCGGAATGACCGATGACGGAGACGAATTCGCCCTTCTCGATGGTGAGGTTGATGCCTTTCAGCACCTCGGCGCGCGAACCGCCCTTGTCGAAATATTTATCGATATGATCGAGCTTCAGATAAGCATTCATAATTTGGGCCCTCTCAATTCGCCGCAGCGCCGCGGGTGATGACCTTGCCGAGCGCCGCCACCAGCTTGTCGAGCATGAAGCCGACGACACCGATGTAGGCGAGCGCCACGATGATGTCGGGCAGGCGCGAGGAATTCCACGCATCCCAGATGAAGAAGCCGATGCCGACGCCACCGGTCAGCATTTCCGCGGCGACGATCGCCAGCCATGAAAGGCCGACACCGATGCGCAGGCCGGTGAAGATGTAGGGTGCTGCCGATGGCAGCATGATCTTGAAGAAAAATTCGAGCTGATTGAGCCGCAGCACCTTCGCGACGTTGCGGTAATCCTGCGGGATGTTGCGCACACCGACCGCCGTATTGATGATGACAGGCCAGATGGAGGTGATGAAGATCACGAAAATGGCCGAGGGGTTGCTGTCCTGAAAAGCGGCGAGCGAAAGCGGCAGCCAGGCCAGCGGCGGCACGGTGCGCAGCACCTGAAAGATCGGGTCGAGACCGCGCATCGCCCAGACAGACTGGCCGATCACCGCACCGAGCACGATGCCGGCGATGGCAGCGAGGCCGAAACCGTAAGCCACACGTTCGAGCGACACGAGTACACGCAGGCCAAGCCCGATATCCTGCGAACCATTATGGAAAAACGGCGATACGATGAGGTCGTAGCTTTCCTTAAAAACCTGGCTCGGCGGTGGCAGCGATGAGCCGGGGGCGGAACAGAGCACCTGCCAGACACCGAGCAGCACGGCAAGGACGACAAACGGTGGTATGGTGTTGCGGGCCGCCCCAGCACCCCATTTGCGAAGATCGATCCGCGGCGAATGTTTGGGCGAAAGTGCCACGACGTTTGCCTTTTGCACTGCCGGCTGCTGCGGCTCTTCTTTGAATTTTCGGGCCAATGCGGACATGGGCATTTCCTCTTGATTTCGGTTGCGGTCTGGGCTCGCCCCTCATCCGGTCTTCAGTCTCGGCCGCCGAAAGGCGGGCACTGGCGGATGAAGGGCGATACCCGGTCTCCTCCTCAGGAGGCCGCCTTGATGGAAAGGCTTTCGAGATAGGCCGAGGGGTTTTCAGGGTCGAAGACCTTGCCGTCGAAGAAGGTTTCCTTGCCCCGAGATGTGGAAGCGGGAAGATCGGCAACGCCGAGATCCTTGGCGGCCGCGCGCCAAATATCCTCGCGGTTCACCCTCGCAACCAGCGCCTTCACATCTGTGTCAGGCGCAAATTTGCCCCAGCGGATGTTTTCGGTGATGAACCAGCTGTCATGGCTGTGGAAGGGATAGGAGGCGTGGTCCTGCCAGAACTTCATCTGCAGGCCGGTATTTTCCAGCACGCGGCCGTTGCCGTAGTTGATATTGCCCTTGAGGCGACCGAGTACATCCTTAGGCGGCACGTTGAACCATTGGCGTTTGCCGAGGATGGTGGACATCTCCTCCTTGTTCGCCATCTCGTCGCACCATTGCTGCGCTTCCATGACAGCCATCAGCAGCGCCTTGGTGGCGTTGGGGTTCTTTTCCACCCAGTCCGCACGCATGCCGAGCGCCTTTTCCGGATGGCCCTTCCAGAGTTCGCCGGTGGTACAGGCGGTGAAACCGATGCCCTGATTGACGAGCTGTTCATTCCACGGCTCGCCCACGCAGAAGACGTCCATGTTCCCGACCTTCATATTGGCGACCATTTGTGGCGGCGGAACGACGATAGTGGAGACGTCCTTGTCCGGATCGATGCCACCAGCAGCCAACCAGTAGCGGATCCAGAGATCATGCGTGCCACCGGGGAAGGTCATGGCGGCCTTGATTTCCTTGCCTTCAGCTTTCTTCTTCTCGAAAGCCGCCTTCAGCCTGGAGGCATCCAGCTGGACGCCGGTCTCTGCATATTCCTTGGCGACGGAAATGCCCTGGCTGTCGAGATTGAGGCGGGCGAGGATTGTCATCGGCACCGGCACATTGTTCTGGGTCACCTTGCCGGTATGCATGAGATAGGGCATCGGCGTCAGGATATGCGCGCCGTCAATGCCGTTGGAGGCGCCGCCGAGCACGAGATTGTCGCGCGTCGCACCCCAGGAGGCTTGTTTCAGAACCTCGACGTCAGGCATGCCGTGCTTGGCGAAAAGTCCCTTCTCGGCGGCAATGATGAGCGGCGCGGCGTCGGTGAGCGCGATGAAACCGAGTTTCGCGCCCTTCACTTCCGGCTCGGCAGTGGCTGCGAAAGCGCCTGACGGAAAGGCCGTGCGCACGGCGCTGACGAGGGCTGCGGTGGCCGTTGTCTTCAATATCGTGCGGCGGCTGACATCGCCCGAGAATATCTTTTTCATTCGCATCTTCCCCTTATTGGGCCACCTTCCGCGGTGACGCTTTCGCTTGCGAAAAAACCTGAAAATAAAAAAACGCCGCTCGGTGTTTGCACCTTCGGAACGGGAGGTGTTCCGGGCAGCAAAACCTTGCGACGTCTATGTCTCTGAAAGCGCCTATGCCGCGCCCTGCTTGCCCCGATCGCCGTTGACCGGTGCAAAGAATTAAACGCAAGAGGCGTGCCAGTTTAGAAAATGAAATCTAAATGATTGAAAAGGTATGTTAATTTACCAAAATCAAGGGAATGGTTAATTTTTAACCAGCGATTTTTCTGTCTTTCCTTTGTGCAAAGCGGAAAAATTCGCGCTTGAAATTTGCGCAGCCCGCAAGGCCAAAGGCCAATCAGGCCTCTCCCGAAGCGGGGGAAACCGGCGCGGATGTGCGTACGGAAAAGCTGTTCACATAACCGGCGATATCGGCAGGATCGAACACGATACCATCCACGAAGCGGTCTCCATCTTCCTGCCCCTCGATGCGGATATCGGCATCATCAGGCGCTTTCCCGTCACCCAAAGCCACCCGATAAATATCCGGGCGATAGGCGGCGAGAGCGGCGTTCACGCCGGTCTCAGACAATTCGGCCTGCCCCCAGCGGACCATCTGGCTGTAAATCCACAAGGCCTGGCTCTGGCGCGGATAGTTGGCGTGGTCGCCATGGAAGGTGAAATATTTGTCGATCACCCGGCGGTTGCCCTGGCTGTCGATGCTGAATTCGCCTGATAGCACGCGGCGGATGATGTTTTGCGGCGCATCGATATAACGCGGATCGGCCAGTGCGCCACTCAGCGCGTCGTGATTTTCGGCAAGGTCGCACCAGCGTGCGGCGGCATCGAGTGCCGTCAGCAGTCGTCCCACCGTTTCCTGCTGGCTTTCCGCCCACTCGGGCCGCATGCCGATAACTTTCTCGGGTGCCGAAGGCCACAGATCCTGCTTGGCGGCGACAATCCTGCCGACACCGCGCTCGGCAGCGACGATGTTCCATGGCGCGCCGACGCAGAAGCCATCAATGGCGCCGGCGGCCAGCGCATCCGAGGTCATGGGCGGCGGCACCACCACCAGCTTGACGTCATGATCGGGATGGATACCGCCGGCGGCGAGCCAATAGCGGAACTCGTAATTATGCGAGGAAAACGGATAGGTCATGCCGAGCGTCGGCGGCGCTTCGCCGCGCGCCCGCATATCGTCCAGCACCAGCTTGAGGGCAGTGGCGTTTTCGAGCGCACCGGCCGTCTCCGAAAGCCCCGTCAACGCCTTCATGCGCGCAAAAAGCCGGGTCGAAAGCGTGATCGCATTGCCGCCGCGTCCGAGCGAAAAGGGCGTGATCGTCGGTGACGGATTGGAACCCAGCCCGAGCATGGAGGCAACCGGCATCGGCGACAGCATATGGGCGATATCGAATTGCCGGAAGGCCAGCCGGTCACGCACATTGGCCCAGGACACGTCCTTGACGAGATCGAGCACCAGCCCTTCGCGTTCGGCAAAACCGAATTCGGCGGCGGCAATCAGCACGGATGCATCGACAAGCGGAATGAAGCCTGCACGCAGGATCTTCTGCCGGTCGCTGCCCACCAGTGCGGGTGCGCCGAGCGTTTGCGTTGCTTCTCTCCCCGAGCCTGCCGTTTTTTCCGGTGCCGCCATATCTTACACTCCACACTGTCCGGCCGGCGGGGTCGTCACATCAACAGACCCGCCGCGGTGACCACGCTTTGCGCGATCTCGGAAATCTTCTTTTTCTCGTTCATCGCCGTCTGCCGCAGAAGCGCAAAGGCCTCCTCCTCGGACAGCCCGCGCATCTTCATCAAAATGCCCTTGGCCCGCTCGATGACCTTGCGCTCCTCCAGCGCCGATTTGGCATCGGCAAGTTCCCTCTGTAGGCGGCTGAAAGCGTTGAAGCGGCTGACCGCCATATCAAGAATGGGTTTGACCCGCTCCTTCTTCAGCCCGTCCACCACATAGGCGGAAACGCCTGCCTCGACGGCTGCCTCGATGGAGGCCGTATCGGAACGATCAACAAACATGGCGATGGGGCGTCCAACCGTACGGGTCAGCTGGAACAGATGCTCCATCATGTCACGGTTGGGATTTTCAAGGTCGATGAAGATAACGTCGGGCTGCAGCGTCTCGATGGTACGCGCCACACCATGCACTTCGTGGATAACGGTGACGCGCTGATAGCCAGCCTCACGTAGCCCCTCCTCGATGATGGAGGCGCGGATCGCGTTTTCGTCTATGACAAGAATGGTGAGGTCGCGAAGCGTCATGTGAGCATTGATGACGCAGCGCAGCAAACTTGGCAATCCGCTACCGATGCAAAAATGGATGGAGCAACAAGGGACGTTGTCTCCCCTGCCGCCTGCCCTATCAGGATGCGTGTTCGACGGCGCGCTCGAGCGCCTTCAAAACCGTCCGCTCGGAGAGATTGAGATAGATTTCCATCTCGTTGCCAGCCTCGGCAGCTTTGCCCTCTTCCATCAGCGATAGAATCCTGCTGTTCATATCCACGAACGGCGAATGAAGCTGTTCAGGATCTTTCAAGAGCCCGAAACAAAGCCTGAGTTCCGCGGCGATACGCTCATAAAAATCGCTGATCCGGGCACTGTCTTGAAGATCGACAACCGCTGCATGAAATTTCATGTTGGCGCTGCCCACACCCAGCCAATCGGCAGCCTCGCGCTTGACCTTGGCGTCCTCGACGGCTGCGCGCATCGCCTTGATGGCGGGATGCTTGTGCCAGGCCTGGCGCAGCGCGCCGCATTCCACCATGCGCCGCACACGGTAGATATCGATGACCGAAGACATGGTGGGAACGGCGACGAACACACCGCGATTGGCCTCGTGGCGCAACAGCCCATCCTTCGTCAGAAGCCGGAAGGCTTCGCGCAACGAATTGCGGGAGACATCGAAACGTTCACTGAAGGCTGCCTCGGAAAGGCGCTGCCCCGGCGCCAGCTCACCTGATATCAGCAGGGTGCGAATACCCTTGGCCAATCGATCCGCAAGCGGCAGACCCTCTATCGTTTCCGTCATGGCGCTCCTTTCCTAAGAGCAATGCGGCATCGGGAATTCCGTGACAGGCATGTTCGGACACGGCATGTTCTGCCCATAGCACAAAGCATTAGCAAAGCACGAAAAAAACATGATTAAATCGCGGTCATCACGTCCAACAAATAGACAAAATGAAAGAACGATAACTTTATATTGTTCAACAAAGTTGACAATTTCACAGAACACGACAAGATCACCCGCATAAAGCATTCCGCGAGGGGCGGATTGCGACAAGAGCGGAGAAAATCCATGGAGCAGAAAATGCCCACGCCCGCCGACCCGAATGCGGCGGCACAGAAGGCAAAAACCCAGCGTTATGCCCTACTTTCGGCCATGTTCTTGATGTCGATGTCAGCCGTAGGGCCGGGCTTTATCACTCAGACGGCGAATTTCACGGTGAAACTGGGCGCCGCATTCGCATTCGCCATTCTCATTTCCATCCTGATCGACTTTGTGGTGCAGGCCAATATCTGGCGTATCGTCACCATCACCCGCATGCGAGCACCGGCGATTGCCAATGCCGCCATTCCGGGCTCGGGTTATCTGCTCGCCATCCTCGTTATCATCGGCGGCCTGTTCTTCAACGTCGGCAATATCGGCGGGGCGGGGCTCGGCTTTAACGCCATGATCGATCTCGACCCGAAGATCGGCGGCGCAATCGGCGCGCTGGCAGCCATCGGCATCTTCCTGTCGCGCCGTGCGGGTATCGCCATGGACCGCGTCGTTTTCGTGGCCGCTTTCGTCAAGCTCGCGTTGATCCTTTATGCGGCATATGTGTCCGGTCCCCCGGTGGCAGAAGCTTTCCGCCAGACCTTCCTGCCTGATACCATCGATTTCGTCACCATCACCACCATCGTCGGCGGCACCGTCGGCGGCTACATCACCTATGCCGGCGCGCACCGTCTGCTGGACAAGGGCATGGTCGGCGTTGAAAATATCAGCGCGGTCAATCGCGCCGCGCTGAGCGGCATCGCGATAACAGGCGTGCTGCGCTACATCCTGTTCCTCGCCATTCTGGGTGTCGTCGCAAGCGGCGTGATCATCGATCTCTCCGGCAAGGCGGCAAACCCGGCAGGCCAGGCGTTCCATGCCGCCGCCGGCAATATCGGCTACCGTCTGTTCGGCGCGGTTTTCCTCGCCTCTGCCATGACCAGCATCATCGGCGCGGCCTATACTTCCGTTTCCTTCCTGACGGCCTTCAAGCCGGAAATGACGGAACGCCAGCGCAATTTCGCGACCGTCGGCTTCATCGCCATCTCGCTGATCGCTTATATCATCATCACCACTCCGCCCGCGGCCATGCTCGTCTTCGTCGGCGGCCTGAACGGTCTTGTTCTGCCGATCGGCCTCTCGATCTTCATGTATGCCGCATGGAGACGCGCCGACCTGATGCACGGTTATCATTACCCGCGCTGGCTGCTGATACTTGGTGTGCTGACCTGCGCACTCACCTGGTATATGGCCTATAAATCGGTCGGCGCGATCTTCGGCCTGCTCGGCTACTGACACAATAAAGGGAGGCAAACATGGCCGCTATCGATCTCAACAGCGATCTTGGCGAAAGTTACGGCGCGTGGCGCATGGGTGATGACGAGGCGATGCTTGCCATCGTTTCCAGCGCCAACATAGCCTGCGGATTTCACGCAGGTGACCCGGCCGGCATCTACCGCACAGTCAAGGCCGCTGCCGAAAAAGGCGTGGTCGTCGGCGCCCATGTCTCCTATCCGGACCGCGTCGGCTTCGGCCGCCGCGATCTGGACGCAACCTCGGAAGAACTGATTGCCGATGTCATCTACCAGATCGGCGCGCTGAAAGGCGTTGCCGCCGCCGCCGGAACCACGGTGCGTTATGTCAAGCCGCATGGCGCACTTTACAACCGCATCGCCAATGACGCGAAACAGGGGCAGGCCGTCATCGACGGCATCAAGGCGATCGACCCTTCGCTGATATTGATGGGCCTCGCCAACGCGCCTATCCTCGATCTTGCCCGCAAGGCCGGTCTCGCCGTCGTTGCCGAAGCCTTTGCCGACCGCGCCTATACGCCCGAAGGCCAGCTGGTGTCGCGCCGGGAAGCCGGTGCGGTATTGCATGACGCAGCAAAAATCGCCGACCGTATGGTTCAGCTTGCCCGCGAGGGTACGCTGGAGGCGATCGATGGCAGCATCATAAAAATCGAGGCGCAATCCATCTGCGTGCACGGCGACAGCCCGGGCGCCGTCTCCATCGCTCAGGAAATTCGCCGTCGTTTCGAGGCTGATGGCATCGACATTCGCTCCTTCGCATCCGATCGCTGAAAGGGTAGCCGATGACGATACCAACATCCTATCTCAACCACACCGATGCAGAGGCCGCACGAAAGGCCCGTGCGACCTATCGCGATGGCCTTGTCGCCCCCACTTCCGGCATTGCGCCCGGCTTCACGCAGGCGAACATGATCGTGCTGCCGCGCGACTGGGCCTTCGATTTCCTGCTCTATGCGCAGCGCAATCCAAAACCTTGCCCGGTGCTCGATGTTTCCGATCCCGGCTCGCCCACCACGCTTCTGGCGCCCGGCGCTGATCTGAGAACCGACTTGCCGCTTTACCGCATCTGGCGGGATGGCAAGCTTGCCGAGGAAACCGCGGATGCGACGTCTGCCTGGGCGGAGCGTGATGATCTCGTCGCTTTCCTCATCGGCTGCAGCTTCACCTTCGAAACGCCGATGGTGGAGGCGGGCATCGAAATCCGCCACATGACCGACAAGAGCAATGTGCCGATGTATCTGACCAACCGGCCTTGCCGCCCGGCCGGACGGTTGAAGGGCAACATGGTCGTTTCCATGCGGCCGATCCCGGCTTCACGCGTCGCGGATGCGGCTACCATTTCCGGACGTTTTCCGGCCGTGCACGGTGCGCCCGTGCATGTCGGCGCTCCGGAAGAGATCGGCATTTCAGATCTTTCCAAGCCTGATTTCGGTGATGCGGTGCGGATTGAGCCGGGCGAAGTTCCGGTATTCTGGGCCTGCGGCGTGACCCCACAGGCCGCCGTGATGGCATCTGGTGTTCCCTTTGCCATCACCCATGCGCCAGGCCACATGTTCATCACCGATATTCCCGACACTGCCTATCACGCGTGAGGATATGATGCGTTTTCTTCCCGTCAGCCTCACCACAATCCTTGTCGAACTCGCCGATCTCGATGAAACGCTGGCGCTCTTCGCCTCGCTTCAGAACGATCCAGTCGAAGGCATTGAAGAGACGGTGCCGGCTGCCCGTACCTTGATGATCCGTTTCCGCCCTGAGAAAATCGGTGTGGAGATGCTGGTCGCGCAACTCGCAAGCCGCGATCTCTCGGCAAAGATCGCGCCTTCGGACAATCTCGTGGAAATTCCCGTCCACTATGATGGCGAAGATCTCGCCGACGTTGCCGAACTGACCGGCATGAGCATTGAAGAGGTCATTCGCCGTCATACCGAAAGCGAATTTACCGTAGCCTTCTGCGGTTTCGCCCCCGGTTTCGGTTATCTGGTCGGCGGCGATCCGGCGCTGCATGTGCCGCGCCGGCAAAGCCCGCGCACCCGCATTCCAGCCGGTTCCGTGGCGCTGGCCGGCGCCTTCAGTGGCGTCTATCCGCAAAACAGCCCCGGCGGCTGGCAGATCATCGGCACCACGCCGGTGAAAATGTGGGATATAGACCGCGACCCCGGCGCGCTGTTCCAGCCGGGTTACCGGGTGCGTTTCCTCGACATGGACAAGGCCGGCAGAATGGTTGATATCCCGGCACCGGCACCGCGCCGGAAAGAACCGACAAAAGAGGGCCCGCATTTCGAGGTGCTCGCCGCGCCGATGCCCGCCATATTCCAGGATCTCGGCCGTTTCGGCCAGACCGGCCAGGGTGTTTCCGCCTCCGGCGCGCTGGATCGCGGCGCGTTTAATGCCGCAAATCGCATCGTCGGCAATCCGGTCAATACGCCGTGCCTTGAACTGACGCTCGGCGGCTTCTCCTTTAAAAGCACAAGCCGCACCGTCATCGGCATAACCGGCGCCCCCTGCCCCGTCTCGATCAAGACGGCGGATCGCAGTTTCGCTGCCAAAACCCATGGCCCGGTTTCCCTTGAGGCCGGTGATGTGGTGACTTTCGGCCAGCCGCTTAAGGGCATGCGCTGTTATCTTGCCGTCCGTGGCGGGTTCGATATCGAGCCGGTGCTCGGCAGTTTTGCGACGGATACACTGGCTGTCGTCGGCCCCGATCCCGTGGGTGCCGGTGCCATCCTGCCGCTCAAGGGTGAGAAATCCGGTCTATCCAGCGTATCGATCGACGAGGTTCCGGCTTTTCAGCCGCCGGCAACTGGCGAGGTCGTGACACTGGACGTGATCCTTGGCCCCCGAACCGACTGGTTTACGCAAAAAGGTATCGAGACGCTGACCGGCCAGCTCTGGCAGGTCTCCCCGCAATCGAACCGCGTCGGCATTCGCCTTTCCGGCGACGTGCCGGTGGAGCGCAGGGACAGCGCCGAATTGCCGAGCGAAGGCACCGCGACAGGGGCGATCCAGATTCCCCATAGCGGCCAGCCGGTTCTTTTCCTTGCCGATCACCCGCTGACCGGCGGTTATCCCGTCATCGGCGCGGTGGCGGAATATCATCTCGATCTTGCCGGGCAAATCCCCGTCAACGCCAAAATCAAATTCCGCCCGATTGGCTCCTTTGCCGAAATCGCGGCCAAAAACACAGAATTCGGAGGAGAAGAGCGATGAAAAAAGTGCTGATTGCCAATCGCGGCGAGATCGCGGTGCGCATCATCCGCGCCTGTCGCGACTATGGCCTGCAATCGGTCGCCGTTTATGCCGACCCCGATCAGGATGCGCTTTTCGTCCGGCTGGCGGATGAGGCCTATGCGCTGGAGGGCGTGCGTCCTGCCGAGACCTATCTCGATATCACCAAGCTGATCGCAATTGCCAAACGCGCCGGTGCCGATGCCGTGCATCCCGGTTACGGCTTCCTTTCCGAACGTGCGGAGTTTGCCCAGGCTGTTCTTGATGCCGGCCTGATCTGGATCGGCCCCGATCCTCAAGTCATCGAGGCACTTGGCGACAAGGTCGAAGCGCGGCGCATCGCCACCGGAGTCGGCGCGCCGCTGGTTGCCGGCAGCGATGGGCCCGTCTCCTCCGCCGCCGAAGTCACCGCCTTTGCTGAACAGCACGGCTTGCCCGTCGCCATCAAGGCGGCCCATGGCGGCGGTGGCCGCGGGCTGAAAGTCGCATGGAAGATGGAGGAGATCGCCGATCTCTATGAATCCGCCGTGCGCGAGGCAACGGCTGCCTTCGGACGCGGCGAGTGTTTTCTGGAACGCTTCCTTGACCGGCCGCGTCATATCGAGGCGCAGGTTATCGCTGACAAGCACGGCAATGTGCTGGTACTCGGCACCCGCGACTGCTCGCTGCAGCGGCGGAACCAGAAGTTGATCGAAGAAGCACCCGCCCCCTTCCTGTCGGATGAACAGCGGCAGAAAATCCACGCGGCCGCCAAGGCGATCTGCGCCGCAGCCGGTTATTCCGGCGCCGGCACCGTCGAATTCCTGCTCGGCGTCGATGGCACGATCTCCTTCCTCGAGGTCAATACCCGCCTGCAGGTGGAACATCCCGTTACCGAAGAAACCACCGGCATCGATCTCGTCATCGAGCAGTTCCGTATTGCCGAAGGCCACAAGCTGCGTGTGCTTGAAACGCCGCAACCGCGCGGCCATTCGATGGAATTCCGTATCAATGCCGAAGATCCCGGCCGCGGCTTCCTGCCGACACCCGGTTCGATTTCGGTTTTCGATGCGCCCTCCGGCCCCGGCATTCGCATGGATAGCGGCGTCGTCAGCGGTTCCAGCGTGCCTGGTGTCTTCGATTCGCTGATGGCAAAGCTCATCGTGACAGGTGTTGACCGTAATCAGGTCCTGCGCCGTGCGCGCCGTGCGCTCAAGGAATTCCGCATTGAGGGCATCGCCACCGTTCTGCCATTCCACCGCGCCGCGATCGAGACGGATGATTTCATCGGCAGTGATGGGTTCAAGGTTCACACCCGTTGGATCGAAACCGATTTCGCCGCCATGCCCGATGCGATGGAGCGCCCGGCACCGGCCGACGACCCGTCGATGACCCGGACCTATCTCGAGATCGACGGCAAGCGTGTTTCGGTCGGCCTGCCCAGCATTCTGCTCTCCAGCCTCGGCAACGTCAGCGGTGGCAATGCATCCGCTGCCGGTGTTGCGGTCGAGAAAAAGGAAGGCGAAATTACCGCCCCCGTTTCCGGGACCTTGCAATCCTTCAAGGTGAAAGACGGTGACATGGTTTCCGAAGGTGATCTTCTGGCGGTCATGGAAGCCATGAAGATGGAGACGCAGATTGTCGCCACCAGGGCCGGCAAGGTCCGCCTGATCGTCAAGGAAGGCGACTACCTGCAGGCGGGAGCAACCCTCATCGATATAGCCGGCTAATATACAGCCGGCGCGCCGGCCTCACAATCGCAGATCGCGCGGCACCGGCGGCGGAACCCTTTCGCCGCCGAGCCGTTTATGGCGCGACCTACTAACCATCGTGAGGGAAATATGGCCGGACGCACCTTGCTTCAATTCTTCCATTGGTATTATCCGGACGGAGGGAAATTATGGAGCGAGGTGGCAGAAAAGGCCGAAAGCCTTGCCAAAATGGGCATCACCGACGTCTGGCTGCCGCCCGCCTACAAGGGCGCCGCCGGCGGTTATTCGGTGGGATACGATACCTACGATCTCTTCGACCTTGGCGAATTCGACCAGAAGGGCACGGTCGCAACCAAATACGGTGATCGCGGCGCTCTTGAACATGCCGGCAAGACGCTGAAAGAAAATGGCATCCGTGTCATTCACGACGTCGTTCTCAATCACAAGATGGGTGCCGACGAGAAGGAAAAGGTGCGGGTTCGCCGCGTCAATCCCGAAGACCGTACCGATATCGACGATGAGGATTTCGCAGCGCTCGCCTATACACGCTTCACCTTTCCCGGCCGCAACGGCAAACATTCCAAATTCATCTGGGACCTCAAGTGCTTTAGCGGCGTCGACCACATCGAGGAGCCGACCGAAGACGGCATTTTCCGCCTCGTCAACGAATATGGCGATGGGGAATGGAATGAGGAAGTCGATCAGGAAAACGGCAATTTCGATTATCTGATGGGTGCGGACGTCGAGTTCAGAAACCGCGCGGTTTATGAGGAGCTCAAATATTGGGGCCGGTGGCTGTCCGAACAGGTGCAGGTGGACGGCTTCCGCCTCGATGCTGCCAAACATATTCCGGCATGGTTCTTCCGCGATTGGGTCGGGCATATGCGCGAGACGGTCGATACCGATCTGTTCGTCGTGGCGGAATATTGGCACCCCGATCTCGAAGCGCTGAAAAGTTATCTGGAGCTTGTCGACAAGCAGCTGATGCTTTTCGACGTCGCCCTTCATCACAGTTTTCATGATGCTTCGAAACAGGGCGGCGATTTCGATATGCGCAGCATCTTCGATGGCTCGCTCGTCTCTGCCGTTCCCGACCATGCCGTCACGCTGGTCGACAATCACGACACGCAGCCGCTGCAATCGCTGGAAGCGCCGGTGGAACCCTGGTTCAAACCCCTCGCCTACGCGATCATCCTGCTGCGCGAAGAGGGTGTTCCCTGCGTCTTTTATCCCGACCTGTTCGGCACTGGTTACACCGACACCGGTAATGACGGCAACGAATACAAGATCGATATGCCCGCTATCGAATGCCTGCCGAGGCTCATCGAGGCCCGCAGCCGCTTTGCCAACGGTCCCCAGACGGATATTTTCGACGATGCCAGCTGCGTCGCCTTTGTCCGCCACGGCACCGCCGATGCGGCGGGCTGCGTGGTGGTGATGTCAAACGGCGAACCGGGCGAAAAGCAGGCCGACCTCGGCCCGGAGCGTGCGGGATCGGTCTGGCGCGATTTTCTCGGTCACCGGGAAGAACAGGTAACGCTTGATGAAAGCGGCAAAGGCACATTCCCCACAAATGGCGGCAGCGTCAGCGTCTGGATTCCCGCCGATGCCGAATAAGAGGCGTCCGTCTCAGCACGGATGGGCGATCATTCTGCGGAAACGAGGCGGCGCGGGCCAGCGCCGTCATCGGCCAGAACATCGTTCGGATTGCGCAGCGGACAATCATCCAGCGACAGGCAACCGCAGCCGATGCAGCCGGTCAGCTGATCTCGCAGCATCACCAGATTGTTGATGCGAGTCTGGAGCATTTCCCGCCAGGACTGTGAGAACCTGCGCCAGTCCGCCGTCGTCGCCACCCGGTCCTGCGGCAGATCCGCCATCGCGTCCCTGATGATGCTGAGCTGGATGCCGGCCCGCTGCGCGATGCGGATGATGGCGATGCGCCGCAGGACGGCGCGGTGATAACGGCGCTGGTTGCCGGCGGTGCGCCAGCCTTCGATCAGCCCCTTCGCCTCATAAAAATGGATGGTGGAAACGGCAATACCGCTGCGGCGCGCGACATCCCCCACCGACAGGCTGTGTTTGAAGATGGTATTTTCCATTCTGGCTCCTGCTTCCGGAACGATTTCCGCGCGGGAAATGCGAAAACGCGTTGAAGAGCAGCCGGTATAATTCCTCAACTATAGTTGAGGTCAATAGGCGAATGGTCAAAAAAAGAGGCGCCCGGTGGGCGCCCCTGAAATGCGGCGAGGATGGCGCAGTTAGAACTTCGCCGTCATGCTGATCCAGAAGCGGCGGCCTTCCATGACGGTGTTGAAGTCGTCGGTGCCGACATCCTTGTCGAAGACATTATAGACGGCTGCATTGAGGTCGACATTTTCAGCGACCGCATATTTCGCGCCGATATCCAGCGTGGTGTAGGCGTCATATTTCCGTCCGGCCTTGCCGTTGATCGTCACCGGCGTACCGTTGGTGCCGATGCGCGGGCCGGCATTGATTTCCGATCCGTGGTAATTCAGCGAAGCCCAGGCTTCCAGCCCATCGATCGGAGTTACCCAGTCACCGCGCAGATTGGCCATATGTTCAGGTGTCCGCGCCAGCGGGAAACCTTCATAATCGCCGGTCTTCTGTTCGGAATGCGTATAGGTGTAGTTGCCGCGCAGCGTCAGTTCCGGCGTCGCATACCAGGTCGCCGTCAGTTCCACGCCCTGAATGACCGCATCGTCGATGTTGTAATTATACCAGAGACGATAGTTGCGATCCTCGCTCCAGCGGGCCGGCGTCCCATCCGGGTTGAGCACCAGCGCGTTGGAAATCTTGTCCTTGAAATCGGTGTAGAAATAGGTGGCGCCGAGGGCGACGTCGCCATTGTCCCAAAGGGCGGCCACTTCATAGCTCGTGCTCTTTTCCGCTTCGAGATTAGGATCGCCGATGATCACGCCGCAGGTGCCGCTCGGTCCGTAACTGCAACCGCCGCCACCCGTGGTATAGGCGTAACCCGGCGCGATCTGGCGGATTTCAGGAGCGCGGAAGCCGGTGGAAACACCACCTTTGATCGTCAGCTCATCTGTGGCGCTCCAGACACCGTAAAGCCGCGGGCTGAAATGATTGCCGTATTTCTCGTGATTATCGAGACGGAGACCGCCCGTCAGCGCAAAATTATCAACGATGCGCCATTCATCCTCGACGAAAAGCGCCCATTGCGTTGCGGAGAAGGTTTCGTCGAGGCCGGTGCGGCGGCCCGGATTCTGGTCCGTCAGCCGCGCCTCGAAATATTGCCCGCCGGTCACCAGCGTATGGTTGCCGAATAGCTCGAACGGCGTGGTGAACTTGCCGTCGAGGACGGTGTTGCGGACCTCCGGCGAACGCGGATTTTCCGTCACCCTGCCGGTTCGGATGTTTCTGGTGAAGTTGGTGCGCTCCGCCCATTCCTGCTGGAACGAGAATTCAGACGTGGTCGGTCCCCAGCGGCCAGTATGCGACAGCGACCAGTGATCACGCGTATTGGTGTTGTAGGTGCCATTGGCATCCGTCGCCGCCAGCGTTTCACCGGGTTCGGCGTCGCGGCGCAGGCGGGTCTTGCCGCCTTCCAGATAGATGTCGTGGTCTTCATTCGGCGTAAACGTCAGGCGGCCGTTGAAATCATATTCCTTGGCGCCCGTGGTGCCGTTCAGAATACGGTCTTCGCCCCGCGTGAAACCCCTGCCCCAGAGCTGCAGACCAAGCTGATCCTTCAGGATCGGCCCGTTCGCATACCAGGAAACCTGGCCGCTATTGCCGAACTTGGAATGCTGCTGGACCGTACCCTCGGTGGTGACGGAGCCGGACCAGACATCACCGACCTTGCGAGTGATGATGTTGATGACGCCGCCCATGGCATCCGAACCGTAAAGCGACGACATCGGGCCGCGCACCACCTCGATGCGCTCGATTGCCGAGACCGGTGGCACGAAGCTCTGTTCGAAGCCGGAATTGCCATTGGTGCGGGCATCGCGCGTGCTCTGCCTTTTGCCATCGACGAGGATCAGCGTGTAAGCGCCGGGCAGGCCACGAATGAAAACATCCTTTTCATTGGCGATGCCGGTGACGGACACGCCCTGCACTTCCCGCAGGGCATCGGTCAGGTCGCGATAGGCCCCCTTTTCCAGGTCCTCCCGCGTGACAACCGTGATGCTGGCAGGTGCGTCCTTCACATTCTGCTCGAAGCCGGATGCGGTGACAACGATTTGCTGAAGAACCGTGGTTCCCCCGGACGCCTGCTGCGCGAAAACCGGCAGAGCAAAGCCCAAGACCGTTCCCGCCATTGCTGCGGAAAGACCGGCCTTTATTATTGTCGCAGTCCTATTCTGGCCGCGGTACTTCAATTCCATGTTATGCCCCCGCATTTAACTTGAGAATTACGCACCACTTATTTAGGAGGAGGTGCGGGCGCAACGCGTTTGTTTTCGAACAGTTCTAAATTCCAGAAATTGCAAAGAGGGCTCCCCGGTTGCTTCGGCGGAGTAAAAAGACGCAAGATGACAACCGGCAAGAGAAAAGCAGAACAGGCCTCCACGGCGAAACCCGACAGGCTTGGACAGCTGAAATTACTTGTCGCTTTCGATGCCCTGTTGCGGGAAGGCAGCGTCAGCCGGGCGGCAGTCGGTATGGGACTGCCGACATCGTCCATGAGCCGGATATTGCAGCAACTCCGGGAAAAATATGGCGACCAGCTTTTCCTGCGCACTGGCCAGGGACTGCGCCCCACCCCCTTTGCGGAAACCATGCGGCTGCGCATTCGCTCGCTGGCGGCGGAAGCCGAAAATCTGATGGATTATTCGCAGGAGAAACCGGAAGGCCCGGCCGCGCCGGATAAAAGCGGTTGGGAACAGCCGGTGCTGATGAAGGCGCCGCCGCTTTCGCTTCGTCCCAGCGTTCTCTTGGAAGGCCAGCCGACACCGGAACACATTGCCGACCGTCTCGCCCGCATCGGTCACAATGCCGATCCACGGCATCGGCTCGCAAAATATATCGCGACCTCGGCGATGGGCATCGGCAACAGCCGCCCGCTCGCCCAGGAGGAGGCGATGGATGCGCTGTCGATCATTCTCGAGGGCGAAGCCGACCCCATACAGGTCGGCGCGCTGCTCGCCACCATGCATTATCGCGGCGTGACCGCCGCGGAACTTGCAGGCTTCATCGAAGCCATGTGGCAGCATATCGGCAGGGATCGGCAGCGGCCCGCATCCGTCGATCTCGACTGGCCGGCCTATATGTCACCGAAACATCGCGATGCGCCGTGGTTCCTGCATTCCGCCCGTCTGGTTTCCATGGCGGGTTATAACGTCCTGTTGCACGGCCATGTCGGTCAGGGCGACAATGGCGGCAAGCTGGAACTCGCCGCACAGGCCTGCGGCATTCCCCTTTGCCATTCTCTTTCCGAGGCGACGGAGGCCATATCCTCGCAGCGCATCGCCTATCTGCCGATCGGCGGCCTGTCTCTGCAATTCCAGAGCCTGCTTGGCCTGCATGGCATTCTGGAAATGCGCCTGCCGCTCAACACGGTCGTCCATCTCCTCAATCCGCTTCGCGCCAGAAGCACCATGATCGGTGTGGCCCGCCCCTCCTATCAGGAACTCCATCGTGATACCGCGCGGCTGCTCTCGGTGGAGAACCTCGCCATTCTCGGCAATACCCGGGATTTTGCGCAATTCACACCGTTCCGCACCACCCGGATTTTCGGTCTTTCAAAAGGCAGAGATATCGAATTGCTCATTCCCGCCCGCGAAACCCCGCCCGCCGAAATGCCGACCATGTTCACCACCTTCGAATATTGGCGGGCGGTCTGGACGGGTGCGGCGAGGGACGTGCGGGCGGAAACCATCATCATTTCCACGGCCGCTATCGCAATGATGCTGATCAATGATATGGCCCTGCCCTTCGAGGAGGCCTATGCCCGCAGCCTGCAACTCTGGAACGACAGGGCGCGCAATCTGGTCCACGCCTGATCCTGATCAGGCATTGGCCACCGCGCTTTTCAGCGCCAGATATTCCCACAGGGCAACGGCGAGCAGAATTCCCGTGCTGGCCAGTTGCAGCACGAAGAGCGGAATGCCCGGCACCGGCAAAAGCAGGCACAGCGCCGCAACGCCAGCGAAATGTGAAACGGGTCGTTGATAGGCGGCGGCGATCTTGACGCCGATATTGCCGGCCAGAAACAGAACCGGTCCGCCGAGAATGGCGATCGCCTCCCGCATCGTCGCGCCCTCGCGGGCATGGGAAAGGCTGAAATCCTCCCCCACTGCCGTCAGGATGATGCCGGCGACGATGGGCAGATGCCCGTAATTGAAAAGGTTCTGCGCGATCTTCGTTTTTTCTTCGGCATTCTCAGCCTTTCTGGAAGCCTCTTCCTGCCCGTGGTGAAAATAAATCCACCACATCACCACGGTGCTGACAAAGGCCGAGCAGAAGACGAGGAAGGTCAAAGCCGAATTCATATATTCGGTCGCAGTGCGGCCCGTGGTGAGGATTGTTTCACCCAGGCAGATGATGACAAAGAGCGCGCAGCGCTCCGCCAGATGTTCGCCGGAAAGATGAAGCCTGTCCTCATCGCTCGAAGCCACGCCCGGCACGACGTAACGGCAGGTGGGGCCGGCATATTCGATGGCAAGCGCGATGCCCCAGAGCAGAATACGATCCGCCAGGTCGACCAGACCTCCCGCCAGCCAGAACAGGCTTGATATGGTGAGCCAGATCGTCACCCGCACGAATATCAGAAAGGACTGCCGATCTTCGCCCTTGAAGGCGTAAAGCGCAAAAAGGCTTCGTCCCACCTGCATGGCGCTATAGATCAGCGCAAAGACGAGACCCTGCTCCGCAAAGGCCTTGGGTAAGGCAATGGCCAGCAGAACGCCGCCGAACATCAGGACGAACAAAAGCAGGCGGACCGGCTCTTTCTCTGTATTCAAGAGGTTGGTGATCCAGGTGGTGTGTATCCACAACCACCATAGCGACAGGATCAGGATGCCGGCCTCCAGCGCCGCCGTCGGCCCGAAATCCTTGGCAAGCGCGTGGGAGAGCTGGATCAGGGCAAAGACAAAAACGAGATCGAAGAACAATTCGGGAAAGCTGGCCTTTTCGGCATCTTCCCCCTCCTGCCTTATCCAGCTGTCGGCCTCCGGTTTGCCTCTGGACATCTTGTTTCCCGTATTCATTCCGCTCCTGCCATATGATACCCGTCGGTGAGAACGGTTTCCTCACCACCATCCCTCATCGTTGCGACAGCGCTTCTTCGCTTGCTGGTGCGGAGGGCGGTACCCCTCGTCCCGGAAATTCGAGCGACCGCGCACTGTCGGGATAAAAACGCGGGCCTACCAGACGGACTTTTTTTCCCGAAACATCGGTAATGTAGTTCGGGCCAGTGGTGGGATGTGCGATCTGGCCGCTCGGGGCTTTGGGCGCTTCCAGCGTGCTGACTTCAATGGGCTGGGCTGCTGCCGGCATGACCATGAAGACGGTAGCCATAGGAACGAGGAGAGATGATCTGAGACGCATGGGGCAAATATCCGGGCACAATTATTTGCGCATAAACAGCCTTCGGCTGCTTTGGTTCCGCCGCCTCTCAGCCCTCTCCCTCGAGATAGGAGCGATATTGGACATAGTCCGCGCTCGGCCGCCCATCGATGATTTCAGGCAGCCGACCCGCACCGCCCGGCAGATGGCCCGCCTTTTCAAGTTCTGCTCTCACGAGTTTCTCTATGGCCCCATGCCGCGGCAAGGCGTGATCCGCCATATAAAGAGCAATAGCCAGTTCCACATCATCCGGAAAAATCATCGGCTCAGCGATCCTTCGAAACAATCGAGGCAAACGCAAAACGTCGTAGAAGGTTCAACCAGCCCGCTGGGACGAAGCCCAGATTACCTTCGTATTGAAGGGCTGTTTTCCGACGATCAAATCGTGGTGCCGATGCAGGCAGGTCTACGCTTCATGCGCATTTAAGATGGCGATTGATACTGTACGCTGCCTTTTTATGCCGCTGACGGTGCGATTGCTTAAAAAAATCAGGCAGACTCAAGCGATTGAAATCTATTACTGAAAAACGTAAACGAAAGCTAATTGGCACTTAACTTTCATTACTTTGCATTAACCATAGGAAGCCTCTTTGGACGCTTGATATCAGCAGCCTTAAGCGAATCTGCTGATGCGTGTGGAAGCGGTGTTAGTGTACTGTCGGACCGATCTTTCCGCAAGCTACCCCGCCATACCCGCCTCCATCTTGTCCTGGCGCCCCCGCAGCTGCGCCAGAAGCATGGTCTGCACATCGAAACCACCCTCCTGGGCCTTGCGCGTCAGATTGCGCAGATATCCGCCGAGCGAGCTTATCTGGTCCGCCTTCTGCAGCAGGCATGCGAGGATGGCCGCCGTTCCCTGCCGGCCAAAGGCGGTGAGTGCCTCCTGATAGGCGGACTGGCTGATGTTAAACATGGTTTTGATCACGGAGGTCGCGACTTCGAGATCACGCCAGCCGGTGATGGCTCCACCCGGGGCGTAGAGCGAAATGTCAGGGCAAGCCTTCAAAACCAAAACAATATCAGGAACAAAAAATTGCTTATGAAGAACAGCCTTTGGCGATGGCGGTACAGGTTTCACACTGATGGGTGCCACATATGCCGGTTGGGCGGTGGCGGTGCTGGCAGGTGCAACGGTAACCGGCTCACGCATATCCTGCCGTTCAGATATGGATTCGGATTCTGAATTCTTTATGAGGCGCTCATTTTGGCAGTCATTGCCGCCCGTTTTTTCGGATTTTTCAATATTTTCCAGATAGTTGGTCACTTCTGCACGCAAAGAGGCCAGGAATCCTGCGATTTCCTTGAGTTCCACGGCCTTCGAATTGCGACCAAGAGAGTTTGCGATGGCATTGTATCGGGTCTGAAACCCGTCGAAGGTTTTGACATCACCATGCGCGGCGATCATTTCGCAAAGTTTCTGGATATCGCGGCGGCAAAGGCTGATGCTCTCACGAAGACGCTGAAGATCGAGCCTTTCGCTGATGATACGCTCGGCCAGTTCCTCGATTTCAGTTTTGCGGGCAAGAAGCGGAGCCAGTGAGAAACCATAGGCTTCGCTGATCTCGCCTCCTCTGTGTTTGCGGGCGTAACGTTTTCCGTTCGGGCTATCCTTGCGAATGATGAGGCCGGCCTCGACGAGCGCCGAAAGATGCCGGCGCAATGTCTGTTCGGCCATACCATGGGCGCGCAGCGACAATTGCGTGTTTGATGGGAACACCACCAGACCGGCTTCGCTGGAAAGCTCATTCTTCGGATAAAAACTCAAAAGCGCGTTCAAAACCGCAAGGGAGCGATCGGTCACGCCGAGCAAGGGTCGGGCTTCACAGACCGAACGATAGAGTTTCCATTTATCGACCGCTTCGACTTTTCTGGTCTTCTGTGCGGCAAACTGGGTTGCGAGGACGCCAAACGACATCGCTCGCCGCCCAAAGGGCGTCGTTACACATGTGCTGTTCATGTCTTTCACCTTTCACAAGGCAAAAGAAAATCGCTCACCGAAAAATTCGATGCCAAGACTCTTGACTATGATTCGCGGAAATGAGATTCTTTGGTTGCTTAGATCAAAGAAAGGCTTCCGTGCGGCAACGTTCGGGGGCTTTTTTCTTTTGTTATGTGTCTCCTGTTAGTCGTTCGCGTTAAAACTCACTGTTTGGACCGGTATTCGGCAAACAGCGTCTGAAGATGTTCGAGAACGAATTTGGCAAATTCCGGCGCTTCGTTCTTGTCGATAGAGATATCCAGCTTGCGGTCGCTCTCGACCACCTTGGCTAGTCGCCCTCCGGTTTCCGATGACCAGACGCCGGCTTTTTTGGCCTGCGCCTTGGGCTTCAGGAAATCCAGTAGCGATTTGAACCGTTCTTCCGATGTCAGGGCGGCAACGGTGGCATCCTTTATATAGGCGCGGGCCGCTTCCTTGACCTGCGAGGAGGAAAGCTGATCGGCAAGATCCATCCAGTTGCGACGGCCAACGCCTGGGGCAGGGCCGATGAGATCGACGAGATCCTCTGGAATGCGGCCGACAACCGACAGCATGTTGGAGAGATCACCCTTGTGAAGAGACATGGCGGCCATGATCGTGTCGCGCGGGAACCGCATCTGCAGTTTCTGGGCAAAACGCGCCTTCTCAATATAGGTGAGGTCGCGGCGCTCGTTGTTTTCCTGACCCTGGGCGACGACCAGTTGCTCGTCACTGAGGTCACGAACGACTGCCTTGACCGGAATACCAAGGTTCGACACTGCACGCAGACGACGATGGCCGAAAGCAACCTGATAACGGCCCTGAAAATCGGGATGCGGGCGCACCAGAATGGGAACCTGCTGGCCCTGTTCGCGAATGGCCTCCACCAGACCGGCATCCGCTTCTTCGGAGGCTGGCATGCGATCCGGTATGAAGGATGGATCGATATCGGCAGGGTTCAGAGAAACGATCGTCAGACCTTCTGCGAGCTGCTTTTCGATCTCTTCCGCCCGCTTGGCGCGTTCCGATACTTCGTTGAGCGACTGGCCGATCATACCAACGGGGGAATTCAGAACATCCGTCACAAGGTCCGGAGAGCCCAGGATGGGCCTGATACGCGGACGCGACCGCTCGGAGGCGGCCTCATTGCTGTCGGCGGCGGGAGTGCCAAGGTTGGCAAAGATCTGTTTTCTGCTCATGCTGCCCTACCCCACGCTTTTTTAATCAGTCCTTCGATTTCAGCGTTTACGTTGTTCATGGCTTCCAGCGCACGGTCATAGGTGGACCGCGTGAACTGGGTTCTTTCCACTTCGAAAAGTGTCTGGTTGGTCAATCCGGCATCCGAAACCGCCGTGCTTTTCAGCATGGGATGGATGAGGACGTTTTCGCCGAAGATGGAGCGCAGGAAGGCGACCATCTGGTTCTGCGGGCCGTCACTCGGTTCGAAGCGGGTAATCAGGTAACGCATCCAGTTGTAGTCGGAGCGTGCCCCGGCCCTGCCGATTTCGGCGAGAAGATCGCCGGTCATGGCCAGAAACTGATTCATCGACATCACATCAAGCATTTGTGGGTGAACGGTGACGAGAACCGATGTGGCAGCCGTCAGCGCCGAAAGCGTCAGATAACCGAGCTGCGGCGGGCAATCGATGACGACGACATCGTAGAAGTTCTGCGCCTGGGCGATGGCTTGGCCGATGCGGGCAAAAAACAGCGTATCACCCGGGGCGCGGCGCATCAGTGCACGCGGCGTGTCATGTTCGAACTCCATCAGTTCCAGATTGCCGGGAACGATATGGAGATTGGGAATATAGGTGCCGCGAACGATCTCGGCGATCGGCCGACGTTCATCGTCGTAACGGATCGCACCGTAAAGTGTTTCATTCGGTCCGACATCGATTTCCGGCTGGTGGCCGAAGAGGGCGGAGAGACTGGCTTGCGGATCGAGATCAATGGCGAGCACACGATAACCGCGCAGCGCCAGATATTGCGCCAGATGTGCCGAGGTCGTGGTTTTGCCCGAACCGCCCTTGAAGTTCATGACCGCGATGACCTGCAACTCTTCGCCTTCCCGGCGGTGCGGTAGATAGCGGCGGGTGCCACGGGCGCCCTGATCCAGGAATTTCCTGATCTCATCCATATCCTCGACCGAATAGGAACGACGGCCGGAGGCCTGCGCGGCATCGAGCTCCGGACGCTCGGAGGCGATCTGGCGAAGATAGGCCTCGCCAATGCCGATCAACCGCGCGGTTTCCGCCGGCGAAAAATGGCGCATGCTCTTTTCGGTGTGAGGGGAAAATGTATTTGCATTATGAGCCTGCAATTGGGCTGACAACGCAGCCGAATGCTGTTGTATAAGACTCGTCAGGTCGGGTGCTCCTGCGGCACGTCTTAAATCGGCACTCTGTGTCATCGGTCTTCTTTCGCTCGAAATTGCAGTAGCGGTTTTTTTCGAAAAAGGCGGTTTTTTCCGCAACTGAGATATAAGCGCCGATTCTCTTTTTGGCGCAATAGGCTTTTTTCTCAGGTGCAAAACTGCCGCTAAAGCATTGTGGAAGAATCACATTTGCTTTTTGTGACGGTTTGCCGGTTAGCCTCGGCTAACTTCTCTTTTGTGAGGATAGGGAGGGGCGCAATGAGATCGTTCCGCGGCGGCCCCCGCGTCCTTTTTCAAAGTTAGCCGCGGCTAACTTCAGGTTCGACTGGCTGCCCATTCCATGAATCATAATGGCAGAAAGTGTGGGTAGACATTGGCAGGTGTTTAATCTCTACTTGTTGACTAGGGTATTGTTCGGTTGGGCGCCCGCCGCCCGTCTGTCTTAGACTGTCGCAGGTTGGAGGAAACGCATGTCCTATGATGTCGCTCTTGTCGGGTCGGGTTTCTCGGCCATCTGTACCGCCGCGCATCTTTTGTCTTCGTTGCCGGCGGAGGCCTCGATTGCCATCGTCGGTGATGAATCGGATTTTGGGCGTGGCACTGCCTATCGCACGGAGCTGCCCTATCACCGGCTAAATGTGCCGGCGAGAAGAATGAGCGTCTTTCCCGATCGGCCCAATGATTTTGTCGACTGGCTGACGGAGAACGGTATCACCACAGACCCTCTGGCTTTTGCCTCGCGCGGTGACTACGGCCTCTATCTCCGAGACAGGTTGGCAAACTTGTTGAGAAGCAGGGAGCAACGGGCGAGGGTGGATTTCATCCGGGCAAAGGCCTCGGCCTGTCGGCCGGACCATTCTGGTGTTTTTTCCTTTGTCCTGGAAAATGACGAGCAGCTGCATGCGAAGAACGTAATTTTATGCCTCGGCGTCGGCTCGGCCAGTTTGCCGGGGCAAACTGTTGCGAAGGATGAAGGTGAGCCGCGCCGCATCATCAGCCATTGCTGGCAGCCCGGATGGCTGTCCAAGGTGAAAGCGGGTGATCGCATCTGTATTTTGGGTTCAGGCCTGACGATGATTGATCAGGTTCTAACCCTGCGCGGGAAGGGGCATCAGGGGCCGATCCATGTCCTGTCCCGTCGCGGATTGGTGCCGCACCCGCATGTCAGCCCTCCATCGCCTCCTGCGGAAATACACTTCCTCGAAGGCACAATGGAACTCAGCGGGCTATTGCAGACTCTGCGTAGGCAAGTGAAAGACGGAAAGCCCTGGCGCGCCGTGATGGATAGTTTAAGGCCAAGAACGCAGATGCTTTGGCAGAGCCTTTCCGCCGAGCAGCGCAGCCGCTTTCTTCGACACGCCCTGCCATGGTGGAATATTCACCGGCACCGCATCGCGCCCGAAGTTTCCGGTGCTTTCGCAAAACTGCTTTCGGACGGTGTTCTGGAGATCCATGCGGGTTACCTTCGCTCCATTGATGAACAGGTAGACGGGATTGCGGTGCGTTATCGCCGCAGGCATACGCAGATATTGAAAGAGTTGCAGGTCGATTGGGTCGTTAACTGCACCGGCATGGAGCGGGCTGGCATCGGCCATTCGCGACTTCTCGAGACCATGCGGGATGATGGGGTCCTTTTGCTCGATCCCTTCGGGCTGGGGGTCGAGGTGGACGAGCAGTCTCGTTTGTTACGGAAGGATGGGGAAAGCTGGTCCGGTCTTTTTGCTGCTGGTGCGCTGACCGCGGGCCGCTTCTGGGAAATAACCGCTGTTCCGGATATTCGCGTGCAGGCGCAGAAGATTGCGCAGATCGTCACCGAAAGAGTCGCCTCGACAATGCACCGGATTTCCGCGCGAGGTTGAGTGGCTTGAGGCTCTGTCTAAACATATAGGCCATGGCCGTACGGCATCTCGCACCACGTTAGCCGCGGCAAACTTTTCGTGCTTACGCGCTGGACACTTGCAAGATACGGGTCACGGAATAGAGAGTGGCAAGCGAAGACATCGGGCAGGCCGCGCGTCGTCTTGGAAGGCAACGCCTCTTGATATAGAGCCTGCTTGCAGCAGGCGAACCGCGGTATTTTATGACTGCAACTAAAAGCCCGGCATCTGTGGTAGGATGCGTATACGAACGCCCATTTGCTAAATAATTTACATCACTTATGGAAATGCATGGTAAAATCGGCTATGAAGCACGGTATATTCAGGATTTATGAAAATAATTTGCGAGGATGCGTGGAAAATCAAAGGCTGGTAAGATACGAGACGGCGGACAATCAGGCTGGCGGGCAGCGTCGACCATTTGCCAAAGCCGTGCGGGCTGGCGATTTCGTTTACGTCTCGGGCCAGGTGCCAACCGTCGATGGCGAGGTCGTGACCGGCGGGATCGTCGCGCAGACCGAGCAGGTGGTCGCGAATATCAGGGATGTTCTGGCGCTCGCAGATTGTACGCTGGCCGATGTGGTCAAGGTTAATGTCTGGCTGGACGATGCCCGGGATTTCTCGAGCTTCAACGCTGTTTTCCAGAAATATTTCATCGATCATCCGCCGGCGCGTTCAACCGTGCAGTCGCCGCTGATGGTGGATGCCAAGGTGGAAATGGACGTTATCGCTTATAAACCGCTGGCTTAAGCCCCTGATTTTGCAACTCTGCGAGTAGACAATGAGCTATCCCTGGCCTGATGCGGGCACAGCCCTCAATGCGATTTCGACGCCCATGCCCGTCATTGATGAGGACAGGCTCGCCGCCAATATCCTCAGGGCGCAATCCTATCTGGATGTGCACAGCAAGGCCTTCCGGCCGCATATCAAGACGCACAAGATACCCGCCATTGCCAAACAGCAGCTTCAGGCGGGTGCGATCGGCATCAATTGCCAGAAGGTCAGCGAGGCGGAGGTCTTCGCGGATGCCGGTTTCGAGGATATCCTGATCACCTACAATATTGTCGGTGCGGCGAAGCTTTCGCGGTTGAAAGCGCTGAATGCCCGCATCGGGAGGCTGAGTGTCGTGGCCGATAGCGCCGTGACGATTACCGGCCTTGCCGGTACATTTGATACGGCAAGCCCGCTTGCCGTTCTGGTCGAATGCGATACGGGCGGCAAGCGCTGCGGTGTGCAGACGCCGGAGGCGGCATTGGCGCTTGCGGAACAGATCGTCGCGGCACCGGGTCTCATATTCCAGGGCATTTTGACCTATCCGGCACCGGGCGGCGCCGAAACGGTGGAAAACTTCATTCGCGAAACAATGGCGTTGCTCGCCGCTAAGGGCATTGAATGCCCGGTTCGATCCAGCGGCGGCTCGCCGGATTTCTATTCCGCCCATCTCGTTCCCTCCGCCACCGAACATCGGGCCGGCACCTATGTCTATAATGACCGTTCGATGCTGCGTGCAGGGCATTGCAGCGCTGGCGATCTCGCCATGCATGTTCTCGCCACTGTCGTATCAAGACCCACGGCCGACCGGGCCGTGCTGGATAGCGGCTCCAAGGCCCTGACCTCCGATCTTCTGGGTTTCAGCGATTATGGGCTGATCGAGGGTTATGAGGGTGCAAAAATCATCTCGCTTTCGGAAGAACATGCGGTTGTCGATCTATCCGGCTGCAGCGGCGGACGGCCTGAAATCGGTGATGTGGTCCAGGTCGTACCGAACCACACCTGCGTCGTCAGCAATCTTTTCGACCGGATGGTGTTTCATCGAAACGGCGTTGTAACGCGGGTTGAAGAGATCGCGGCCCGGGGAACAGTCTGGTAAAATTACCCGACTAAGTAAATTACGAATCGGAAGCTGCGGGAATGCAGATACCGGCAACGAGAAATGAAAGACATGCGCATCTTCACGGCGTCGCTAGCCACTGAAACCAATACGTTCTCACCCGTCCCGACGGATATGGACGCATTTCGCGCGGCTTTTTATGCCGGGCCGGGGGAGCATCCGGAAACGCCGACGCTTTGCTCGTCGCCTGTGCCTATTCTGCGTCGCCGTGGCAAGGCGGAAGGGTTTACGGTGATCGAAGGGACGTCCTGCTGGGCGGAACCCGCGGGCCTCATCCAACGTCAGACCTATGAAACGTTGCGAGACACCATTCTTGCCGAGCTTGCTGCCGCTCTGCCGGTGGATGCCGTCGTGCTTGGCCTGCACGGCGCCATGGTGGCCCAGGGTTATGACGACCCGGAAGGCGATTTCCTGTCGTGCATTCGCGCCATGGTCGGGCCGGATGTGTTGGTCGCGGCGGAGTTTGATCCCCACAGTCATCTGACGGCGCTTCGGGTCAAAAATCTCGATATCATGGCGACGTTTCTGGAATTTCCGCATACGGATTTCGAAGAGCGCGGTGAGCATGTTGTGGAAATGGCGCTGCGCACGCTCCGGGGAGAGATCAGCCCGGTCATCTCTACTTTTGATTGCCGCATGATCACTATTTATCCGACCAGTCGTGAGCCGATGCGTTCCTACGTCGATCGGTTGAAGGCGATCGAGGGCAAGGAGGGCATCCTGTCGATTTCCGTCATTCACGGTTTCATGGCCGGCGACGTGCCGGATATGGGAACGCGGATCGTTGTCGTAACCGACAATGACAAGGCAAAGGGTGATGCGCTGGCCGAAAAACTCGGCCAGGAGCTTTATGCCATGCGCAAGCTGACGGCGATGCCGATGCTGGATACGGAATCGGGCCTTGACCTCGTTCTCAACCTTCGCAGCAACAATCCCGGAAAGCCGGTCGTCGTATCGGACATATGGGATAATCCTGGCGGTGGTGTTGCAGGCGACGCCACTCATATTCTACGGCGCATGGTAGCGCGCGGCATGGACAATTTTGCCGTCGCGACGATCTGGGATCCGATTGCGGTGTCTTTCTGTCACGCCGCGGGCGAGGGGGCGGAGATCGATCTGCGCATCGGCGGCAAATCCAGTCCCGAAGGCGGCGAGCCGCTTGATTTCCGCATAAAGGTGATGCGCACGGCCGAGGCCGGCTGGCAGAGTTTCCGCAACAGCCGGGTAACACTGGGTCGCACCGCAGTTGTCCGGCCGCTCGGCACTGACATCGACATCATCCTCATCACCAGTCGGACGCAGACTTATGAGCCGGATATCTTTTCTAATCTCGGCATCGATTTCGCGAAAAAGGATGTGCTGCTGGTCAAATCGACCAACCATTTCCACGCCGGTTTTGCGCCCGTGGCCTCCGAGATCGTTTATATAGCGGCTCCGACGTCCTATCCGACCGATCCGGCGAAAACGCCCTATCGCAAGGCGAGCCTTGAACTCTGGCCGCGCGTGGCTGATCCGCTGGGTCTGGATTGAGGTGAACGCCGGTTGCGCCTTGTCTAGGCGCAAGCGCCGCGCATGGTCTGGAAAGACGTCAGATACGCTCGAGCGTGATCAGGAAAAACGCGTTTTCGCTCTGATCCGCCTCGATGACGAACGGCAAACCGGCTTCGATCAGCAGGCCATCGAGCTTTTCCAGACGGTTCTTACTGTTGCCGGTGGAGACCGTCAGAGGTCCCAGTGCGAGAACAAGTGTGGTGTTTCCGGCTGCTTCACCTGAAAACGACCCGGAATGCCTTTCCACGACGTGATGAAAGGTTGAGCGCCGGGTCATGACGTTCAGATCGGTAATCGGGCCATCCGGTAAGGTCGCGTAAACCGGAACATCCGCCGGAAAGGGCAGGGGCGGGCTTTCTTTTGTCAGTAACAGGGGATCGCCAGCCGAAATTGCAAGCGCCATACCGTTTCCGTGAAGAATAGAGAGGGTACGGTCAATGCCTGAAAAGATCGAAAACGGCCCGTCATTCGCAACCGTCGCCATGCTGATGCGCCAGTCGAAATCCTCCACGGAAGAACCGGTTGGAAAAATGGCGATTTCCACCGTCTCGCCACCACCGTTTTTCCAGGGCATACGCTTGTAGTCGCTTGCGCGCAGCAGGGTCATGTTTTCCATCTCTCGAAGGATCGGCCGGAAATGGTGTTTCCATCTCCGGCCATGGGAGGATCAATTGCCGAGAATACCGGGCAGGCGCAAGCCCTGCTCCCTGGCGCATTCCACGGCGATGTCGTAACCCGCATCGGCATGGCGCATAACGCCGGTTGCCGGGTCATTCCACAACACCCGTTCCAGCCGGCGTGCGGCATCGTCAGTGCCATCGGCGCAGATGACCATGCCGGAATGCTGCGAGAAGCCCATGCCGACGCCGCCGCCGTGATGCAGCGAAACCCAAGTCGCGCCGGATGCGGTGTTGAGCAGCGCATTAAGAAGCGGCCAGTCGGAAACGGCATCCGAACCGTCTTTCATGGCTTCGGTCTCGCGGTTGGGCGAAGCGACGGAGCCCGAGTCGAGATGGTCGCGGCCGATGACAACAGGCGCCTTCAGTTCACCGTTCCTGACCATTTCGTTGAAGGCAAGCCCGAGGCGATGGCGGTCACCAAGCCCAACCCAGCAGATGCGCGCCGGCAGACCCTGAAACGCAATGCGCTCGCGCGCCATATCCAGCCAGTTATGCAGGTGCTTGTTGTCGGGTAGCAGTTCCTTCACCTTGGCGTCAGTCTTGTAGATGTCTTCCGGATCACCGGAAAGGGCGGCCCAGCGGAACGGCCCGATGCCGCGGCAAAAGAGCGGCCGGATATAGGCCGGCACGAAGCCCGGGAAGGCGAAGGCGTTTTCCAGCCCTTCATCCTTGGCGACCTGGCGGATATTGTTGCCGTAATCGAGCGTTGGAACGCCGGCATTCCAGAAATCGACCATGGCCTGAACATGCACCTTCATCGAGGCGCGGGCGGCAGCGGCAACGGCCTTCGGATCGCTTTCCTGCTTGGCGCGCCATTCGGCAACGGTCCAGCCGGCGGGCAGATAGCCGTGGATTGGATCGTGCGCCGAGGTCTGGTCGGTGACGATATCGGGACGGATGCCGCGGCGGAAAAGTTCCGGGAAGATCTCCGCGGCATTGCCGATCAAGCCGACGGATTTTGCCTCGCCCGCCTTTGTCCACTGGTCGATCAGCGCCAGCGCCTCGTCCAGCGTATGTGCCTTCGCATCGACATAACGGGTGCGCAGGCGGAAATCGACGCGGGTCTCGTCGCATTCGACGGCGAGGCAGCAGGCGCCGGCCATGACGGCTGCCAGCGGCTGTGCGCCGCCCATGCCGCCGAGACCGCCAGTCAGGATCCACTTGCCCTTCAGGTTGCCGTCATAATGCTGGCGACCGGCCTCGACAAAGGTTTCATAGGTGCCCTGCACGATGCCCTGCGTACCGATATAAATCCACGAACCGGCCGTCATCTGGCCGTACATCGCAAGGCCCTTCTTATCCAGCTCGTTGAAATGATCCCAGTTCGCCCAATGCGGCACCAGATTGGAATTGGCGATCAGGACGCGTGGCGCATCCTTGTGGGTGCGGAACACGCCGACCGGTTTGCCGGACTGCACGATGAGGGTTTCGTCCTCGTTCAGGTCCTTCAGCGTCGCGACGATGCGGTCGAAATCGTCCCAGGTCCGGGCGGCGCGGCCGATGCCGCCATAAACCACCAGCTCATGCGGGCGTTCGGCGACGTCAGGGTCGAGATTGTTCATCAGCATGCGCAGCGGCGCTTCCGTCATCCAGCTTTTGGCATTGAGTTCAGTGCCCTGTGGTGCGCGGACGTCGCGAATATTGTGGCGTGGATTGTTCATGTGCTTTCCCCTTATCATTTCGTGTCGAGCGCAAATTTTTCCATGCGCGTGAGAATGGTCTTGAGATGGCTGCGAAGCCGTTCGGCTTTGCCCGTGTCATAGGCAAAAGGCGGGTGCTCGTTTTGAAGATGGGTGGACTGCGCCAGCTCCATCTGAATGGCATGCACGCCGGTCTCCGGTTTTCCGTAATGGCGCGTCGTCCAGCCGCCCTTGAAGCGGCCGTTGAGAATGCTGTCATAGCCCTCTGCTGCTGCGGTCACCTCGACGGCGATTGTCTCGATCGTCAGATCGCAGGTCTTGCCCATATCCGTGCCGATGTTGAAATCCGGCAGCTTTCCCTCGAACAGGAAGGGGATATGCGAGCGGATCGAATGGCAATCATAGAGAATGGCGATGCCATGGATGGATTTCACCCGTTCAATTTCCGCCGCAAGGGCTGCGTGATAGGGCGCGTGGAAGTTTTCAAGGCGATAGGCGATGTCGGCTTCGTTCGGCTCCGCTCCCGTTTTCCAGATGGCCTTTCCGTCGAAGTCCGTTTCCGGGATAAGGCCGGTCGTGTTCTGGCCGGGATAAAGGCTCACGCCGGAGGGATCGCGGTTTGCATCAATCACGTAGCGGTGGAACGTTGCCCGCACGGTTGTCGCGTTTTCGAGAAGCCCGGCATAAAGCTCATGGATATGCCAGTCCGTATCGGCGAGAATTCTGCCGTTGTCGTTCAGGCAGTCCCATATCGCGGGCGGAACCTCCGTTCCGGTATGCGGCAGACCGAGGATGATGGGCGAGCTGCCCTGATGAAGAGAGAAAGGTGTGTTCATCAATCAGCCCTTTTCTCCGTGGGCTTACCCCCCTCTGCCCTGCCGGACATCTCCCCCACAAGGGGGGAGATCGGCAAGAGGATAACACTTTGCCCATGGAAAGAGCGTGCACGGCATCTGATCTCCCCCCTTGAGGGGGAGATGCCCGGCAGGGCAGAGGGGGGTAACCCCTGTGTGCAGTTGGATGAGGATAAAACGTTCATCAACTCAAGCCTCCAGCTTCGGCAGAATGCCGTCCGAAATCGTCGAAACCAGCGCCCCTGAAGCAATCAGATCCGCCGCAGCCTTCAAATCCGGCGCCATATAACGGTCTTCCTCCAGTGACGGGACTACCGCACGCAACGCGGTAATTACCTTTTGCAATTCTGGGCTGGTTTTCAGCGGCCCGCGCAGTTCCACACCCTGAACGGCCGAAAGCGCTTCGATTCCAAGGATGGCAAAGAGATTTTCGGTCATCGGCAGCAGTCGTCGCGCGCCATGGCAGGCCATGGAGACATGGTCTTCCTGATTTGCCGAGGTCGGCGTCGAATCGACCGAGGCCGGATGCGCCATCTGCTTGTTTTCGCTCATCAGCGCAGCGGAGGTGACTTCGGCGATCATCAGCCCGGAATTCAGTCCCGGCTTCTTGGAAAGAAAGGCAGGCAGGCCATAAGAAAGTGCGGGATCAACCAGCAGCGCCACACGGCGCTGGGCGATTGCACCGATTTCACAAATGGCAAGCGCCGTCTGGTCGGCGGCAAAGGCGACCGGTTCGGCGTGGAAGTTGCCGCCGGAAACCACCGAGTTGTCCGATAGTACCAGCGGATTGTCGGTCACCGCATTGGCTTCGATTTCCAGCGTGCGGGCCACTTGCCGCAGAAGATCGAGGCAGGCGCCGTCGACCTGCGGCTGGCAACGAATGCAATAGGGGTCCTGAACCCGCTCGTCGCCTTCAATATGGCTGACGCGGATTTCCGAACCTTCCAGCAGCCGGCGCAGTGCCGCACCGGCATCAATCTGGCCTTTATGGCCGCGCAGGCTGTGAATATCGGGATGGAAAGGCGCGGACGACCCCATGGCGGCGTCGGTGGAAAGCGCCCCGGTAATCAGCGCCGCCTGTGCTGCACGATGGGCGCGGAACAGGCCGGCCAGAGCCAGAGCTGTCGAGGTCTGCGTGCCATTGATCAGCGCCAGCCCTTCTTTTGCCGCAAGAACCACCGGCGTCAGCCCGGCCTTCGCCAGCGCCGTGCCGGCAGGAAGAAGTGCGCGCCCATAAAAGGCCTCGCCTTCACCCATCATCACGGCCGCCATATGGGCAAGCGGCGCAAGATCGCCGGAAGCGCCAACCGAACCCTTTTCGGGAATGACGGGGATGACGCCCTTTTCCAGCATGGCCTCGATCAGCCGAACCAGCTCCAGCCGCACACCGGATGCGCCGCGGCCGAGCGAAACCAGCTTCAGCGCCATGATCAGCCGCACGATATTTTCAGGAAGCGGTGCGCCAACCCCGCAGCAATGCGACAGGATGAGATTGCGCTGCAACGTCGCCACATCGGCGGCGTCGATCTTGATGGAAGCAAGCTTTCCGAACCCGGTATTGATGCCATAGACCGGCGCATTGCCAGCGGCGATTTCGGCAATGCGGGCAGCCGCTTTTTCAATGCCGGCGTCGAAAGAACGATCGAGCTTTGCCGTGCCGTTTTCCCAGTAGATTGCGGCAAGATCGGCAAGCGTCACAGCGCCTGGATGAAGTGTGATGGTTTTCATGGTCATGGGGAAACCTTCTGTCCCTTGAAAATACGGGCATGGAGCGGGTTAAAACCGATGCGATAGACAAGCTCGGCCGGGCGCTCGATATCCCAGATGGCAAAATCGGCGGATTTTCCGGCCTCCAGCGTGCCGGTTTCCGCAAGCAGGCCGAGCGCCTTTGCCGCATTGCGCGTTGTCGCCGTCAGGCACTCTTCCACGGTCATGCGGAAAAGCGTGGCGCCCATATTCATGGTCAGGAGCAATGACGTGAGCGGTGACGTGCCGGGATTGCAATCCGTTGCGAGCGCAATTTCGGCCCCGGCATCACGCAGGGCCTGCATTGGTGGCAACTGCCTTTCCCTGAGCGCATAGAAGGCACCGGGCAGAAGCACGGCCACCGTTCCCGCTTTTGCCAGCGCCTTCGCACCGGCTTCATCGAGATATTCCAGATGATCGGCCGAAAGTGCGTTGTAGGAGGCAGCAAGCGCAGCACCGCCAAGATTGGAAAGCTGCTCGGCATGCAGTTTGACGGGAAGCCCCCGTTGCTTCGCTGCCGCGAAAACCCGGTCGATCTCCGCGACGGAAAAGGCGATGCCTTCGCAAAAACCATCCACAGCATCCGCCAGTCCTTCCGCATGGGCCTTTTCCAGCCCGGGCAGAACGACTTCGTTAATATAGTCGGCGTTGCGGCCCTTATAGTCGGCGGGTGTCGCGTGTGCGGCGAGGTAGCTGGTGACGATGCGCACCGGCCGCAGCGTCTCGAGCTTGCGGGCAACACGCAGCATTTTCAGCTCGGTTTCGATGTCGAGACCGTAACCGGATTTGATTTCGATGGTGGAAACACCTTCGGAAAGAAGCGTGTCGAGACGCGGCAGCGCCTGCGCCACCAAAACCTCTTCCGGAAGCGCACGCGTGTCGCGTACTGAAGAAACGATGCCGCCGCCGGCTTTGGCGATCTCTTCATAGGTGGCGCCATTCAGCCGCATCTCGAATTCCATGGCGCGATTGCCGCCAAAGACGAGATGGGTGTGGCAGTCGATCAAGGCCGGCGTGATCCAGCGGCCGCCGCAATCGGTCGTCTCATCGGCTGTCGAGAAATCGGCGGGCAGATCGCTTACCGAGCCGGCAAAGGCAATGCGGCCGTTCCGCACGGCAATGACGGCATTTTCGACAGCGCCGATGCCATCCATGGCGGGATTAAGGGTCGCCAGCCGGGCATTGCGCCACAAAGCCGTGGCGTTCCCCGTCGCCGTTCCCTTCGTAGAATTGTTCCCTGGCATTTGCTTTTCGCCTTTCCTTTGTGAGTTAAATGTATATACATAATAATCGGCTTGGCAAGCTGCAATTTCGGGTTTGAAATGGCCTTGCCGGAAAGAACCAAAGGAGAGGGTGGCATGACGGCAATTCACGCGGGCGCGGCACTTCTGGCGGGTGGATGGGCGAAGGATGTTCGCGTCATCTGCGAAGACGGCGTCATTTCATCCGTCGAAACCGGCGTTTCCCCGCAGCCGCAGGATGAGCGCCACGCCGTCATCGTTCCGGCCATGCCCAATCTCCACAGCCATGCCTTTCAGCGCTCCATGGCCGGGCTTGCCGAAATTCGCGGTCCCGGTGACGACAGTTTCTGGAGCTGGCGCACGGTCATGTATAAATTCGCGCTCTCCATGACGCCTGACCATGTCGAGGCGGTTGCCGCTCAGCTATATATGGAAATGCTTGAGGCAGGTTTCGGCCGGGTCGGCGAATTCCACTATCTGCATAATGACAGGGACGGCACACATTACGGCAATATTGCCGAAATGGCCGAGCGTATCGGCGCGGCCGCTTCGCAAACGGGCATCGGTCTCACATTGCTGCCGGTCTTTTACGCCCATTCCGGTTTTGGCGGTCAGGCGCCGATCGACGGGCAGAAACGTTTCATCCATTCGCTCGACAGTTACGGAAAGCTGATGCAGGGCGCGCAAGCCGTGGTGGAAAGCCTGCCGGGCGCCGTCCTCGGTATTGCACCCCACAGCCTGCGCGCCGTGACCGGCGCCGAACTGGCAGCCATCGAGCCGCTGGCAAAAGGTGGGCCGATCCATATTCATGTGGCGGAACAGACGAAAGAAGTGGACGATTCGCTTGCCTTTTCCGGTGCTCGGCCGGTGGAATGGCTGCTGGACAATGCGCCAGTCGATGGTCGCTGGTGCCTTATCCATGCGACGCATATGACGGAAACCGAAACGAGGCGCATGGCAAAAAGCGGGGCCGTTGCCGGTCTCTGCCCGATCACCGAAGCCAATCTTGGTGACGGCCTCTTCCCGGCCCCGGTCTTTCTTGCCGAAGGCGGCCATTACGGTGTCGGATCGGACTCCAATATCCTGATTTCCGTGCCGGAAGAGTTGCGAACCCTCGAATATTCGCAGCGCCTCTCACTTCGGGCGCGCAATGTCATCGCCGATGCCGGTTGCTCAACGGGTGAAAAACTCTTCCTGCAGGCGCTCGAAGGCGGCGGCAGGGCACTGGCCATGCGAAATGGTGTTGAACAGGGAAAAAGCGCCGATTTTGTCGCTCTTGATGTGTCCGCCGTTTCCTATCTTCCGATATCCCAGATTCTCGATCAGTGGATGTTTGCTGGCGGCATCGCGGTCGATTCGGTCTGGGTGCGCGGCAAAAAACTGGTGCAGGACGGCCGGCATATCCATCGCCATGAAATATCCAGTCGCTTTAACAAGGTCATGGCCGAACTCCTCGATAGCTGATATGGCCTCGGCAGCAACGGAAAAAAGCCAGTGGGGAAAGGCATTTCGGACGTGACGAAAGCATCGGCCGGGCAGACGCTGCACCAGCGTATCCTCAGCGACATCGAGGGCCGGATCGTTTCGGGAGAATGGCCGCCCGGTCATCGGCTGCCTTTCGAGGTCGACCTTGCCGATCAGTATCATTGTTCGCGCATGACCGTGAACAAGGTCATGGGCCAGCTCGCCAAGGCCGGTTTGATCGAACGCCGCAAGAAATCCGGCAGTTTCGTTCGTCAGCCGCAGATCCAGTCCGCCGTTCTTCAGATTCATGACATCGGGGCCGAAGTTGAATCGCTCGGTCTCGACTATGGCTTCAAAGTCCTGGAATGCACGAAACGCAGCGCCAAAAACGGGGACCGTGAAAGGCTCGATGTTTCCGTCGGCACAGACTTGCTCGAAATCATCTGCATCCATTTCGCGGGTGCGCGGGAATTTTGTATCGAGCAGCGTCTCATCAATCTGGCCGCCGTACCGGAAGCGGCCGAAACCGATTTTACCGAAATTGCGCCAGGCCCCTGGCTGCTCGGCCATGTTCCATGGAGTACTGCCGAACACCGGATCAGCGCTGAGACGCCATCGAAGGAGATCGCGCGCCTGCTCGGCATTTCCGACAGGCAGGCCTGTCTTGTCGTGGAGCGTCGCACCTGGAGCAATTCAGGCGCCGTCACCCATGTGCGGTTCACCTATCCGGGCAATGCGCATGCGCTGGTCGCCCGTTTCAGCCCGTCTTCAGATTGATATCCGCATAGGCCCGTGGGCCTGTTATCGCGAAATGGAAACCCTATATAGGAGAAGGCCCATCATGCCTGCGGTTTGCGAGCCCGAAAATCGTTAAAACCCGTTAATTTATACGATAAATCTCAAATTTCCTTTTAAATTCAGTCACTTGTATAATTTCTTTAGTTTTTCGAATTTGGGCTGTTGACTTGTTTGAGGGTGATCTCTTATAAGTCCGCTCACTGAACGAGGGCGGCGGCGCTGCTGGCGACGAAGTCTTTCGTTCTAARWAAATCAAGTTGATGAGCKGAWTGCTTGTTGGTTTCGGGGYCTKRTGGYTTCGGGGATTGATTGATTGACTGCTTTGAGTGGTCTGTTTTTTGACAATTGAATATGAGAAGAAAGAGAAACGTGGGCGGCGAAGCTTGCGGGGTCTGAAGGAATTTGGATCTCTGGAATAGACTTTGACGGTCACGTTTGGATAAGAGAATACACCTCATTATTATCGCAGCGATGCGGATGATGATGGGTGTGAGTTCTCGTCGATTCAGAACGACGTGATTTAGTTAAGATTGAATTCTC
>NZ_JAPYZZ010000001.1:702500-1006972 GCF_027460065.1 Martinezella rhizogenes | reverse complement strand
ATGTCGATGCCGACAAAATGGCTAGTATAGGTCATGAGGTCTTGTCTCCCTTATACGCGAGCGCTCGGCTCTCTCAACGGTTCGACGAAGCCTCGTAATGCGCAGAGGGTTTTGCTTTTTTTCGAACGAAAAGTTCAGGCCCGCAAGGACCAACCGCTCTGCTCATCGTCTCGACGGTGTTGCAACCACCTTCAAGACAAACAAGGCCGGAACATCATAACGATGGTCCGGCCTTTAATGTATAAGGCCGCGTAAACGCGGCCCTGATTTTTCCTGTCTGAACTGCGGCCGTCAGGCCACCGCACGCGCCAGCGCGCAATGCGACCAGAGCTGGTGCAGCGCGCCGACCAGATGCTCGATGTCCGCATCGCTGTGCAACGGCGTCGGCGTGATGCGCAGGCGCTCGGTCTTGCGCGGCACCGTCGGATAATTGATCGGCTGTACGTAGACGCCGTGACTATCCAGCAGAATGTCCGAAATCCACTTGCACTTGGCGGCATCGCCGACCATGACCGGCACGATGTGGCTTGGATTGTCCATATGCGGAATGCCGCGGGCATCGAGAAGACCGCGCAGCCTGCGCACCCGGTCCTGATGGCGGGCACGCTCGAAAGGGCTGGCCTTCAGATGCTGGATCGAGGCAATTGCACCGGCGGCAAGCGACGGCGGCAGGGCCGTCGTGAAGATGAAGCCGGAGGCAAAAGAGCGGATGAAATCGCAGACCGCCGTAGAACCGGTAATATAGCCGCCCATCACGCCGAAGGCCTTGCCAAGTGTTCCCTCGATGATCGTCAGGCGATCCATCAAGCCTTCGCGCTCGGCAATGCCGCCGCCACGCGGCCCGTACATGCCAACGGCATGGACTTCGTCGAGATAGGTCATGGCGCCGTAACGGTCGGCCAGATCACAGATTTCCTTGATCGGCGCGATATCGCCATCCATCGAATAGACCGATTCAAAGGCAATCAGCTTCGGCGCGTTCGGATCCGCTGCCTTAAGCTTCGCCTCAAGATCTTCAAGATCGTTGTGTTTCCAGATAACCCGCTCGCAACGACCGTAACGGATGCCTTCGATCATCGATGCATGGTTGAGTGCATCGGAGAAAATGATGAGGCCCGGAATTTTCTGACCAAGCGTACCGAGGGTCGCCCAGTTGGAAACGTAACCAGACGTGAAGATCAGCGCCGATTCCTTGCCATGAAGGTCGGCAAGTTCCTGTTCGAGCAGAACGTGGTAATGGTTGGTTCCAGAAATGTTCCGGGTGCCTCCCGCACCCGCGCCACAGTGATCGATGGCGGCCTTCATGGCTTCGATGACTTTCGGGTTCTGGCCCATGCCGAGATAGTCGTTGGAGCACCAGACGGTTACGTCCTTGCGTTCGCCATTGGCGTTGTACCGTGTCGCGCGGGGGAAATTGCCCTGCTGGCGCTCGATATCCGCAAAAACGCGATAACGTCCCTCAGAATGCAGGCTTTGCAGTTCCGTCGTAAAAAATGCCTCGAAGTCCATGCCATGCTCCAGAATTGACCAGATCGTTTTCTGCCTCGACACCGGGACCGTCAACCCTTGCGAGCTGCTTTAACCACGTCTGCGTCAATTCGCCGTTGTTTTGAACCATTCCAATAAACCGTTTATAGACGCTGATGAAAAGTACAAAATTGATTCACATCAAAAAACCGCGAGATTTGGAACCTTTTTCGCACCGCGCCGTTGTCTCGCACACAATCGATTTACGCTCGCAGGAATGCCTGGAAGATGAGGCTTCCCTAAACGACATCGAATTGTTAGTTATCTGTGGCGGTCGGAGGTAGCAGTCGCCGCAGATAAATATGGGACGCCTACCGAGCCGAAGAGCTCATTGTAACGTTGGAGAGAGTTTCATGAAAAAGGCAATCATATTTGCGCTCGTCGGCCTGTCGCTTGCAAGCTGCACGCAGACTGAAAAGGGCGCTTCGATCGGCGCTGTTTCCGGCGCTGTCATTGGTGGAGCCATCACGGGTAACGTTCGCGGCGCGGCAGTTGGCGCAGCGATCGGCGGCGTCGGCGGCGCTTTGATCGGCAATGCATCCGAGCCGGGTTATTGCTATTATCGCGACCAGTACGGTCAGCGTTACACGGCACGTTGCCGCTAATCGCTGCGTGACATACCGTTGCACAGAAGCCCCGGTCACCCGGGGCTTTTTGCGTTAAGGGGGCAAAAACGCAGGCCAAAGGGTCCCCAAAGCCGTTTGCTTATGATTAAATTGCAATGTTAACGGACAGGAAACGGGTCAGAGCCATAATAAATGCTCAACCATAAAGCAGCTTATGCGAAGAACACGGACTAACCCGAAGACACGTATTGCGTATCGGAAAGCTGGCACCGCTCTTGCGGTTGCTTTCACGTTCGCCCTGTATCCGGCGTTTGCCCGTGATGCTTTCGCCTTCAAACTGTTCGGCATGCGCCTCTGGGGTTCGGAAGAACCGGAGGTCGAGGTTATCAACCCGGTCAAATATGCCGTCACGCTTGACGCGGCCGACGCCGACAAGTCCCTCCGGGGCAGCCTGGAAAACAGCTCGCTTCTTCTGGCCGACAAGGACAAGCCTGCCTCCGGCGATCTCGGCCTTCTGATAAAGGCGCGAGACGACAGGGACAGGCTGATCGCCGCGCTTTACGAAAATGCCCGTTATGGCGGCATCGTCAACGTGACCGTGGCCGGAAAGAACGTTGATGACCTGCCTCCTAACCCGGTCTTCGATCACAGCGCACCTGTACCCGTGGTCATAACGGTAACGCCGGGCCCGAAATTCACCCTCGGCAACGTTCGCCTTGAAGGCGATGTAACGGGCCGCAATCTTGAGGAATACGGCCTGATCAATGGCGGCGATGCCGGGTCGCTGGCAATCATCCGCGCCGGCAACAAGCTGATCGACGATCTCAAGGCGGAAGGCCGACCACTTGCGAAACTGACGAAGCGCGAGGCGGTCGCAAACCACGCAACAAATACGGTCGACATTACGATGGCAGCTGAAGGCGGCCCCGTTGCGCCACTCGGCACGGTCACCGTCACCGGCGAAAAAGCCGTCGATGGCGACTTCATCCGCCGTTATTCGCGCCTCAATGGCGGCGAGCCCTATTCGCCGGAAAAGCTGCGCAAGGCTGCCGACCGCCTGCGCCAGCTCGGCGTCTTTTCCAGCCTGACGATAAAGGAGGCGGGGACCCTCGCCCGCGACGGCTCCATTCCGCTCACCATCGAAGTGTCCGAAGGCAAGCACCGTTATTTCGGCGTCGGCGCGCAATATTCCACCACGGAAGGCATCGGCCTACAGGGTTACTGGGGTCACCGGAACCTGTTCGGTCAGGCGGAATCATTGCGTATCGAAGGCTCGGTCTCGCGCATCGCCGAGGCATCGAGCGTCGAGGGCATGGATTATTCGGCGGGCATCACCTTCACCAAACCCGGCATGTTCAATCCGCGCACCACCTTCAAGACCAGCCTGATTGCCAAGACCGAACATCCCGATACCTATGAAGCCAAGACGCTGACGGGCACGGCCGGTTTTGCCTATGAGCTGAACGACACCGACACCGCCGCCGCCGGCCTCGAGGTGCAATGGGCCGATACCGAAGACGCCTTTGGCAAGAACGAATATCTGACCACCTCGATACCGCTGGAATTCGTTCGCGACACGCGTGACGACAAGCTGAACCCCACCGAAGGTTTCCGCGCATCCCTGGCCGCCAAGCCAAGCTATGAGGCGCTCAATGGTACGTTCTTCTCCTCTTTCGAAGGTTCCATCACCGGTTACAAGGGACTTGGTGCCGAAGACCGGTTGATCATGGCTGGAAAGCTCTCCGGTGGTGTTCTGGTGGGCGGCAGCGATCTGCAGGACATCCCGACCACACGGCGCTTTTTCGCCGGCGGTGGCGGATCGGTGCGCGGCTACAGCTATCAGGAAATTTCGCCCTATAATGCGGCGGGCGATGCGACCGGCGGCCGCTCCTATGTGGTCGGCTCCATTGAAGCCCGCATCAAGGTCACCGATACGATCGGTCTCGTGCCCTTCGTCGACGCCGGCGTGGTTTCGGATGAGGTGACCCCCGATTTTTCCGATATCCGGGCTGGTGCCGGTATCGGCCTGCGTTACGCGACGCCCTTCGGGCCTCTGCGTCTCGATGTCGCCATGCCGCTTGAAAAATACGACGGCGGCAACAATTTCGGCATTTATGCTGGTATCGGCCAGTCTTTTTAAACGCCGCAGTCGAACACCCTTGCAACAGAGTGTAGATTACCCTTGATGAAAACGTTGATTCGATTGCTGAAATGGCTGGGCTACGCTGCATTGTGCTGCGTGGTGCTGGTGTTGCTTGCGGTTCTGTTCGTCGGTTTTACGCCGATGGGCGCCCGGATTGCCGCAAAGCAGATTTCATCGCTCGTATCGACACCCGATCAGACGATCGAGATTTCGCCTCCCGGCGGCCTTCTGACCGGCCGCCTGCGGCTCGATAACGTCACGCTTTCAGACCGGCAGGGACCCTATGCCCGCGTGAACCAGATCGCCGTCGACTGGTCGCCGCTATCGCTGCTTGCCGGCACCTTCCATGCCGACCGCGTCGCGGCCGGATCGGTCGATGTCGAGCGCCAACCACTGCCGGCCCAGCAGACGGCCGGCAAAAGCTCCGGCGGCTCTTCGCTTCCCATTGAAATCGTCATCGATAATTTCAGCTTTCCGGACATCAGCCTAGGGCAGTCGCTTCTTGGCCGCGCCTTCGACCTGACGGCGGAAGGCAACCTCAAGGCCGCCCAGGACGACATGCGGCTTTCGCTCAACGCTCACAGGCGCAATGCTGTGGATGCGGAGGTCAATGCCGACGTTGCATTCCTGCCGAATGAGAACGTGCTGAAGCTGAAAGCCGAGATGAAGGAACCCGAAGGCGGCCTGCTCGCCACGCTGCTTTCGCTTCCCGGCACGCCTGCTGTGGCAATAGACCTCAATGGCGAAGGCCCGCTTTCCAGCTGGACGGGCACATTGCGCGGCAATGTCGCCGGCAATGCGGTGGTCAACGTTACCGGTCGTCATCTCCTTGGCGATGACGGAACGCGCCGTATCGAGATTGCAGGCGGCGGCCAGCCCGATCTGCTGCTGCCGCCTGCCTTCCGCCAGCTTTTTGCCGGCGAAACGAAGCTCGATGCGAATGCCACACTCTCTCCGCAGGGTCGCATCGACATCGGCAGCAGTACGCTGGAGACCGGCACGCTGCTGCTGACGGCATCCGGCACCGTCGATCCGAACGGTCAAAACGATCTGGCCGCCAACCTCATCGGCACCGCCGGCCCCGTGGACTTCCGCTGGCCACTCGGCAATGGTGAAATCCAGGCCCTCATCAACGGCCTCGATCTTTCCCTGAAGGGTGGTGCGGATGCCGCACACCTCAACACCACGGTTTCCCTGCGCAGCCTTACGCTGCCACAGGGCCGGCTTGATGATGTCAAACTGACCGCCGAAAGCGCCGATCTCAATATCGCCAACCGCAGCGGCACGATCGCAACCGTCCTGTCGGTGGTGCAATCATCCTTCGTCAGTCCCGATATCGACCGGCTGGTGCGTGCGCCTCTCACCATCAAGGCACCGCTCATTCTCACCTCCTCCACCATCGGCTTTAACGGCGCAACGCTGGAAAGCGCCAGCGTCGGCGGAACCCTGAACGGCAGTTTCGATCTCACCGATAATCGCCTGACGTCAAGCGTCCAACTCTTCGCGCTTCCCGCCACGCTTCCACCGGCGCTGGCGGAAAAATTCGACACCACCATCGCCCTGGAGGGCGATATCGACATGACCATCGGTGGACGCACCAGCGTCGAGAACCTCGTTGTCAAGTCCGGCACGATCGAGGCGGCGGGCAATGTCAGCCTCGAAAATGATGCACTAAGCGCCGACCTCAAGGGTAAATTCCCGGCGCTCGAAAAGCTGACACCTCAGGCAAAAGGCATCGCCGATTTTGCAATCGAAGCCAGCGGCGCGCTTGCCGCCCCCGATTTCAACGTGACCCTGAGTTCCGAAAGTGCCGTCCTTGCCGGACGAAAACTCGAAGCATTGAAGGTCAATGCTTCCGGCAAGGCCGACCCGACCGCACCGCAGGCAAAGCTGACGGCCAGCGGCAGCCTCGACCGGCAGAAGATCGATGCCAACGCCAATGTGGTGCAGACCGAAAATGGCACGGCAATACCCGAACTTCATGTCGCAGTGGGCCGCAACATTCTGGACGGGAAGCTGCAATTTTCGCAGCAATTCCTGCCGACGGGCAATCTCTCCTTCAATTTCCCCGATCTCGCCCTGCTGGCCGCACTGGCCGCCCAGCAGGCGGATGGCGATATTGCCGGCGATATCGCGCTGAGCAACGCCAATGGCAAGATCGCCGCGACGATAAAGGCAAATGGCAGCAGCATCCGCCAGGGCACGACAACGATTTCAAAACTGGCCGCCGATATCTCTATCGATGACCTTCAAGCCCTTGCAATCAACGGCAAGATCAGCGCCGACAGCGTCAATGCCGGCACGGCCGCGATTTCAGGCCTGAATGCCACCATCGGACATTCCGGCACAACGACCGCGTTCGATGTCAACGGCCGCTATGACAATGCGCCGCTGGTAGTGAAAGGCAGCGCCGATACCGGCGGCTCACCCATGACCGTGCGGGTCGACGCCTTTTCGGCCGCCCCCAAGGGAATTCCGGTGCGGCTTGAAAAACCAAGCACCATCGCCATCCAGAATGGTACGGCCCGCATCACCGATCTGACCATCATCACGGGCGATGGTCGCGTAGAGGTCAACGGCACCGCCGGTTCGACCCTCGACGTCAAGGCCGATATCCGCTCGCTTCCCGCGAGCCTCGCCAACGCCTTTGCCGCCGGGCTGGATGCGGCGGGCAGCATATCCGGCACGGTCAGTGCCAAGGGTGCAGCATCCGACCCCTCGGTTGATTATAATCTGAACTGGGCCAATGCCGAAGTTGCCCAGACCCGCGCTGCGGGGCTTGCCGCCCTCGGTATAAAGGCCAATGGCCGGTTTGCCGGCGGCAACTTGCAGATCGACACCAATGTGACCGGTCAGGGTGGCATGTCGCTTTCCGGCGGCGGCTCGCTCGGTATTGCCGGTAGTCGTCCGCTTTCCATGGCTTTTTCCGGTCGGCTGCCTTTCAGCGCAGTTGCGGCGCAAACCTCCGCACAGGGCCTCGACGTGGACGGCACTGCCGCCATCGACGTCAGAATCTCCGGCACCGCTTCCGCACCTGTGGTGACAGGCAGCATCACCACCGATGGCACGCGCCTGACGGATGTGCGCCGGAACCTGACGATCAATGGCCTCGGCGCAACGATCACGTTTGACCGCGACCGTGCCGTCATTTCCAGATTGACGGGCAAGCTCGCCGGTGGTGGGACGATCTCGGGCACCGGTAACATCGGCATTGCCGGCGGTTCGGGTTTCCCCGCCGATATTTCGATCACGCTCGATCGCGCCGGTTATAATGACGGCACACTGGTGACGACGGTGGTGAGCGGCACGCTGACGCTGAAAGGACCACTGCTGAATTCGCCAGTACTCGGTGGCAACCTGACGCTCGACAGAAGTGCTATTACCATTCCGGAGAAACTGCCGGCCTCGCTGACGGAAATCGACGTCAAGCACAAGAACGCACCGCCAAAGGTGCGCGCTCAGGCCAAGGCGCTCGGAGCAGACCAGGGCGGCAGCGGCAGCTCCTCCACCATCAATCTCGATCTGCAGGTGAATGCCCCGAGCGGCATCTTCGTGCGCGGCCGCGGCATCGATGCGGAACTGACCGGCAACCTGACTATCCGCGGCACGGCAGCCGTTCCCGTCATCTCGGGTGGCTTTGAAATGCGCCGCGGCCGGCTGGAAATCCTTACCCGCCGTCTCGATTTCACGACAGGCAATATCACCTTCGGCGGCGGCCTCGTCCCGGTTCTCGATATGAAGGCGGACTCGACGGTCGGTTCGACCACAGTCACCGTATCCGTTTCCGGCAACGCCAACGACCCGACCTTTGCCTTCTCCTCCGCCCCGGCCCTGCCGCAGGATGAGGTAATGGCGCAGCTGATCTTCGGCCAGTCCATGTCGAAACTCTCCGCCCTGCAGATCGCACGGCTGGCCGATGCCGCCGCCCAGCTGGCCGGTGGACGCTCAACCTCGCTGTTCGACAAGCTCCGAAGCAATCTCGGTGTCGACGATCTCGATATTTCCACGGATAGCGAAGGGCAGGCCCGCGTTTCCGCCGGCAAGTATCTCAATGAAAGAACCTATCTCGAATTGCAGCAGAGCGGCGATTCCGGTGCAAAGGCGATCATCAACCTCGATGTTGGGCGCGGCGTGAAGCTGCGCGGCGAAGCAGGCGGCAACGGCGAAGGCGCGGCCGGAATATTTTACGAGAAGGAATATTGAGGGGGCTCCGCATTTAGGTTTGCGAAACCATCTCATGCTACGAATCTTCCATTGAAGACGGAAATAATATTTCCGGCTGTTCAGGCACCAGGCAGAACGCCAAATTCGCACATGCAAGTGTCGGTGCACTTGCGCCGGCCTCCACAGCGAGCATTGGGAAGAATTCTGATGGCAATGATTAACTCTACCAATTTTGGCGGTGAGACGCTCGAAATCATCGCATTCCGCCTGCATGATCAGGAGTTCTGCGTGAAGACGACGACCATCCGCGAAATCCGCGGCTGGGCGCCTTCCACGCCCATTCCCCACGCGCCGAAAGACGTCATCGGCGTCATGAACCTGCGCGGCTCGGTCATTCCGATCATCGATCTGGCCCACAAGCTCGGCATGAAGAGCACCGTCGCCAATGAACGAAGCGCCATCGTGGTTGCCGAAGTGCACAACATGGTCATCGGCATGCTGGTCGACCGCGTTTCGGACATACTCACGATTCCGGCAAACCAGGTGCAGCCGGTTCCGGAAATCTCGGCGTCTTTCGACAAGTCATATTCCGAAGGCATCATTGCCAACGAACACGGGATGATCTGCTTCCTGAACCTCGCAAAGATGTTCAAGGGAACCGAAGCCGAAGATCTTGCCGCCTGATCAGGCGACTACAGTCTGACGCAGGCGTTTCACTGCAATCATCGACAACAAAAACAGACCGCCGGAGCACCCCCGGCGGTTTTTGTTTTCCCGCTCGCTCCACAACTTAAATAAGAACATTTTAATATTATGGATATCTAATATTAAAAGCCGACGAACAGTGCCTCACCCGCATCATATCACGAGGGTCCGATAGCTGACGAAGGCCGCAAAAGTCGCAAGTGCCTGCATTGCTGCCTGTGGTGGCAAAACCTGTTCGTTGTTCAACATGATACGGCGTGGACCACACCTTGGGTGCGTCGAGCCGCTCCGTGGACCGATATTTGGGGGACGTTAATGCTGGGGTTAGGGAAAAGCGCAGATAACCGAAATATGCTCGATGCGATATCCAGATCGCAGGCGGTCATAGAATTCGATCTCAAGGGTAATATTCTCACCGCAAATAAGAATTTCTGCACGGCGCTGGGTTATGATCTCAGTGAGATCGTCGGCAAACATCATCGCATCTTCTGTGACACAGAACTCACCGGCTCGCGGGCCTATCAGGAGTTCTGGGACTCTCTTGCTCGTGGAGAATTTCAGGCAAAAGACTATCGCCGCATCCGCAAGGACGGATCGGTTATCTGGATCGAAGCCTCCTACAACCCTGTTTTCCGCTCCGGCAAACCCTATAAGGTTGTCAAGATCGCTACCGATATCACTGCCAAGAAGATCAAGGCGGTCGAGGATGCCGGCAAGCTTGAAGCGCTATCGCGCTCCCAGGCAACGATCGAATTTTTCCCCGATGGAACCATAATCACCGCCAACCCGAATTTTTGTGCCACGGTGAATTACGACCTCAAGGAAATCGAGGGCAAGCATCACCGCATGTTCTGCGACTCCGCTTATGCTGCCTCTCCCGCCTATTCCAATTTCTGGCAGCGGCTGGCATCGGGAGAGTTCATCTCGGACGAATTTGTCCGCTATGGCAAGAACGGCAAGGAAATATGGATTCAGGCCGCCTATAACCCTGTCCTCAATGACGCGGGAAAAGTGGTGAAGGTGGTGAAATTCGCCACCGACGTGACACCGCGCATGAGCGCCATCACCGTGCTTGCCGATGCCCTCCAGGCGCTGGCCGCGGGCGACCTCGTGCAACGCCTTGACACCAGCTTCGTGCCCAGCATGGAGAAGCTGCGTGCGGACTTTAATGAGGTCGTCGGCAAGCTGCAGGCAACCATGCAGACGATCTCCCACAATGCCTCGACAATCGCCTCCGGCTCGGGCGAAATCCGCATCGCAGCCGATCAACTTTCACAACGCACCGAACAGCAGGCAGCCTCCCTTGAGGAAACTGCCGCCGCGCTGGAGGAGATCACCACCACCGTGACCGATGCCAGCCAGCGCGCCGGCGAAGCAGGCAAACTGGTGCTTCGGACGAGGGAACATGCCGAACATTCCGGCGCCGTCGTTCAGCAGGCGATTTCCGCTATGGATGCGATTTCGCGTTCCTCCGGCGAAATCACCAACATCATCGGCGTGATCGACGACATCGCCTTCCAGACCAATCTTCTGGCGTTGAATGCAGGCGTCGAAGCCGCCCGCGCCGGGGAGGCCGGCAAGGGCTTCGCCGTCGTGGCGCAGGAAGTGCGCGAGCTGGCGCAACGCTCCGCCGTGGCGGCCAAGGAGATCAAATCACTCATCAACACCTCCCGTGAACAGGTCGCCAATGGTGTCGATCTCGTCGGTAGAACCGGTGAGGCCTTGCGCGATATTCAGTCGCAGATGGGCGAAATCGACGTCAATGTCTCGGCGATCGTCGAGGCATCGCGCGAACAGGCGAATGGGTTGAGGGAGATTAATCAGGCCGTCAACGTCATGGATCAGGCGACCCAGAAAAATGCCGCCATGGTGGAAGAAACCACTGCCGCCAGCCACGGTCTCGCCAGTGAGGCCGACAACCTCTACGAATTGTTGCGACAGTTCAGAATATCCGGCGACGGACAGGCATCATCTGCCCAGCCCATCGATAAAAAACCCATCAGCATAACCCGGCTGCCGACACCACAGCCGCGATATGCTCCAGCAAGAGCGCATGGCAATGCGGCGGCCGAATGGGCGGAATTCTAAACCAGCCTATGCCGCAGCCAACCGCCGAGGCTACAGAATAATACGCTCCGCACGGGTGAAGATTTCGAAGTCTTCACCCCGGACCAACGCAACAAGCGTGATACCCGCTTTATCAGCAGTTTCGATGGCGAGCGCCGTAGGGGCAGAGATCGCCGCCAGAACTGGACAACCGAGGATCGCTGTCTTCTGCACCATCTCCACCGACAGGCGGCTGGTAACGGCCACAATACCCTTCTCCGCGGAGATACCCGCATTCACCACCGCACCCGCCAATTTATCGAGCGCATTGTGGCGGCCGACATCTTCGCGTGCCGCCAAAAGCCCCTCACGCGGACTATAAAACCCGGCACCGTGTACGGCCCTTGTTTCGCGATTGAGGGTTTGTGCATCGTTCAGCGCTTTCACAGCCGCAACGACATCATCGCCGTGGACCGACGATTTTACGCCGTTGAGATCCGGCACGATACGAACCGCCTGTTCTATCGATTCAATGCCGCAGAGACCGCAGCCCACCGGGCCTGCCATATGCCGTCGTCTCGCCCGCAGGGCATCGGCCTCGGCATCCATCAAATCCACCTGGACATCGTAACCCTGCCCCGCCTCGACCACTTCAATGGCATGGATTTCGGAGCGCGCCGATATGATGCCCTCGGTGAGGCTGAAGCCAACCGCAAAATCGATGAGATCGGCAGGGCTGGCCATCATCACGGCATGGGTGCTGCCGCCATAGGAAAAGGCAACCGGGACCTCTTCCGGCACGGCACGCTCACCTGTGGCAAGCGCACCCTCCCGCAAAGCGGTTCTGGCAACCCTTCGATAACTTGCTTCTACCGACACGACGATCATTCCTCCATGACGGAAAACACACCACCACATCGATCTGTGACCGGTAAAGCGGTATTCCTCTTCATCTTCACATCTATCCCATCGCTCAAAAAATCGGAATCGATTTCGGTAAACGCGAGCCAAGGCCGCATTACGTGCCTTGGGCGACAACCCGACATATCCCAAGCGGAGGAAACAGGAGACAGCTGAAAACAAAAAAGCGACCGAAACGGCCGCTTTCTGTTTTAAATATTTTGTGGGCAGTCATTCTTTCGAACCCGCCCGGTGCTTTCAAGCAGCGACGAGAACCTCATGCAGGTTCGTCAGCTCATAGAGGTGCTTTTCAAGCTTGGTCAGATGCTCGTGGTGATGATTGCCTTCCTGGATTTCGGCCTTGGCCGCATCGATGCGCTTCTGCAGCGTATCAGGAGACATATCGTCAGCCGAAACGGCGGATTCGGCGAGAAGCGTGCAACCCGTCGGGAGAATATCGGCAAAACCGCCGAAAACGACGTATTTATGCGTCTCACCGGAGGCGAACTTCACCGTCACCAGACCCGGCTTGATCGTCGTCATCGTCGGAGCGTGATTGGCCAGAACGGTCATTTCACCCAGCGTTGCCGGGATGACGACTTCCGTAACCGTTTCGGAAACGAGCAGACGTTCCGGGGAAACGAGATCGAATTTGAAACTGTCAGCCATGGCTATTCACTTCTTTTCAATTACGCGGGCGTCACGGACTTCATTGCTACAACGCCGGCATCACCATTCCGGTTTTGCCACCGTTGCCGGCAAGGCGCGCAGTTGAACCACGCGCCCGCCAATTCATTATCAGGCGGCTTCGCCAGCCAGCTTCTTTGCCTTTTCGATGGCTTCTTCCATCGAGCCGACCATGTAGAAAGCTGCTTCCGGCAGGCTGTCATATTCGCCGTTGACCAGGCCCTTGAAGCCCTTGATCGTGTCTTCGAGCGCAACGAGCTTGCCCGGCGAACCGGTGAAGACTTCAGCAACGAAGAACGGCTGCGACAGGAAGCGCTCGATCTTACGGGCGCGGGCAACCGTCAGCTTGTCTTCTTCCGACAGTTCGTCCATGCCGAGGATGGCGATGATGTCCTGAAGCGACTTGTAGCGCTGCAGGGTCGACTGAACCTTACGGGCAACTTCGTAGTGCTCTTCGCCGACGATCATTGGGTCGAGCATACGCGAGGTGGAGTCGAGCGGGTCAACAGCCGGGTAAATACCCTTTTCAGCGATCGAACGCGACAGAACCGTCGTTGCGTCAAGGTGCGCGAACGAGGTTGCCGGCGCCGGGTCGGTCAAGTCGTCGGCGGGAACGTAAATCGCCTGAACCGAGGTGATCGAACCCTTGTTCGTGGTGGTGATGCGTTCCTGCATCTGGCCCATGTCGGTTGCCAGCGTCGGCTGATAACCCACGGCCGAAGGAATACGACCGAGCAGAGCCGACACTTCCGAACCAGCCTGCGTGAAGCGGAAGATGTTGTCCACGAAGAACAGAACGTCCTGGCCTTCGTCACGGAAGTTCTCAGCGATCGTCAGACCGGTCAGAGCAACGCGAGCGCGGGCGCCCGGCGGTTCGTTCATCTGGCCGTAAACGAGCGCAGCCTTGGAGCCTTCGCCGCCGCCGAGCTTGTTGACGTTCGATTCGATCATTTCGTGGTAGAGGTCGTTACCTTCGCGGGTACGTTCACCCACGCCGGCGAATACCGAATAACCACCATGCGCCTTGGCGACGTTGTTGATCAGTTCCATGATGAGAACCGTCTTGCCAACGCCGGCGCCGCCGAACAGACCGATCTTGCCGCCCTTGGCGTAAGGAGCCAGAAGGTCGACGACCTTGATGCCGGTGACGAGGATCTGCGCTTCGGTCGACTGCTCGACGTAAGACGGTGCATCCTGGTGGATGGCGCGCTTCTTGGCCGTGGTGATCGGACCAGCTTCGTCAACCGGCTCGCCGATGACGTTCATGATGCGGCCGAGCGTTTCCGGACCGACCGGAACTTCGATCGGTGCGCCGGTGTTGGCGACGGCCTGACCGCGGACGAGACCTTCGGTCGAGTCCATGGCGATCGTACGAACGACGTTTTCGCCGAGATGCTGCGCGACTTCCAGAACGAGGCGGTTGCCGTTGTTCTCGGTTTCGAGCGCGTTCAGGATCGGAGGCAGTTCGCCTTCGAACGCCACGTCGACAACAGCGCCGATAACCTGGGTAACCTTGCCCGCGCCGTTCACCGCTGCGGTTTTCTTGGGGGTAGCTGCCTTAGCCATTATCCTTACCCTCTTTCCTTACCTCAGAGCGCTTCCGCGCCCGAAATGATTTCAATGAGTTCCTTGGTGATCTGAGCCTGACGCTGACGGTTGTAAGAAAGCGTCAGCTTGTTGATCATCTCACCGGCATTGCGCGTTGCATTGTCCATCGCGCTCATCTTGGCGCCCATTTCACCGGCAACGTTTTCGAGCAGAGCCCGGAAAACCTGAACCGAAATGTTGCGCGGAATAAGGTCTTCCAGAATAGAAGCCGCATCCGGCTCATATTCGTAGACGGCGTTCTGCGTCGTCTCATCCGCTTCCACAACAGGCGTAGCGGCCGGAATGAGCTGCAGGCCGGTCGGGATCTGGCTGATGACGGACTTGAATTCCGAATAGATCAGCGTGCAGACGTCGAATTCACCCGCATTGAAGAGCGAGATCACCTTCTTGGCGATCTGGTCGGCGTTTTCAAAGCCGACCTTCTTCACGTCGCGCAGTTCGACGCGCTCGATGATGTTGGCTGCAAATTCGCGGCGAAGGCTGTCGTAACCCTTCTTGCCAACCGTGATGATCTTGACCGTCTTGCCTTCAGAAATCAGCTTGCGGGCGTGATCGCGGGCAAAACGGGCGATTTGCGAGTTGAAACCACCGCAAAGACCACGTTCAGCCGTGCAGACGACGAGCAGGTGCACGTCGTCCTTGCCGGTGCCGGTCATCAGCGCCGGAGCAACGTCCGCCTCAACCGCCGTGGCGATGTTGGCAAGAACGGCGCTCATGCGCTGAGAATAAGGCCGGGCGGCCTCCGCAGCTTCCTGGGCGCGCCGAAGCTTCGCCGCGGCGACCATTTTCATCGCCTTGGTAATCTTCTGCGTCGCCTTCACGGAGGCAATGCGGTTTTTCAGATCCTTTAGTGAAGGCATCCGTTATCCGTCCGAGTAAAAGAGCCCTGATTACGAGAAAGACTTGGCGAAGTTATCAAGAGCGCCCTTGAGCTTGCCCTTGGTATCGTCGCTGATAGCCTTTTCCGTGCGGATGGTGTCGAGGATCGCCTTGCCTTCCGAGCGGAGGTAGGAAAGGAAACCCTGCTCGAACTTGCCGACCTGTGCGACCGGGATCTTGTCGAGATAGCCGTTGACACCAGCGAAGATCACCGCAACCTGCTCTTCCGTCTTGAGCGGAGAGAACTGCGGCTGCTTCAGAAGCTCGGTCAGACGAGCGCCGCGGTTAAGCAGGCGCTGCGTGGAAGCGTCAAGGTCCGAACCGAACTGGGCAAAAGCGGCCATTTCGCGATACTGGGCCAGTTCACCCTTGATCGAACCGGCAACCTGCTTCATCGCCTTGATCTGAGCGGCAGAGCCAACGCGCGAAACCGACAGACCGACGTTAACAGCCGGACGGATGCCCTGGTAGAACAGGTCGGTTTCAAGGAAGATCTGGCCGTCGGTGATCGAGATCACGTTGGTTGGAATGAAGGCCGAAACGTCGTTACCCTGGGTTTCGATAACAGGCAGAGCCGTCAGCGAACCTGCGCCCATTTCGTCGGAGAGCTTTGCAGCGCGCTCGAGAAGACGGGAGTGAAGGTAGAAAACGTCGCCCGGATAAGCTTCGCGGCCCGGAGGACGACGCAGCAGAAGCGACATCTGACGATAGGCAACGGCCTGCTTGGAAAGGTCGTCGTAACCGATGAGAGCGTGCTTGCCGTTGTCACGGAAATATTCGCCCATGGCGCAGCCGGCGAACGGAGCGAGGTACTGCATCGGAGCCGGATCGGAAGCCGTTGCGGCAACGATGATCGAGTACTGCAGCGCGCCGCGCTCTTCCAGAACCTTGACGAACTGGGCAACGGTCGAACGCTTCTGACCGATAGCGACGTAGACGCAATAAAGCTTGTCGCCGTCAGGGCCATTGTCGTGAATGGCCTTCTGGTTCAGGATCGTGTCGAGAATGATCGCGGTCTTGCCGGTCTGGCGGTCGCCGATGACGAGCTCGCGCTGGCCACGGCCAACCGGGATGAGAGCGTCGATAGCCTTGAGGCCGGTCGACATCGGCTCATGAACCGACTTGCGCGGAATGATGCCGGGAGCCTTGACGTCAACGCGCGAACGCTTGGCGGCATTGATCGGGCCCTTGCCGTCGATCGGGTTGCCAAGCGCGTCAACGACGCGGCCGAGCAGTTCCGGACCGACGGGAACGTCAACGATAGCGCCAGTCCGCTTTACGGTGTCGCCTTCCTTGATGTCACGGTCCGAACCGAAGATAACCACACCGACGTTGTCGGCTTCAAGGTTGAGCGCCATGCCGCGGATGCCGCCGGGGAACTCGACCATTTCGCCAGCCTGAACATTGTCGAGGCCGTAAACGCGGGCGATACCGTCACCGACGGAAAGCACCTGACCGACTTCCGAGACTTCCGCCTCGTTGCCGAAATTTTTGATTTGATCTTTCAGAATTGCGGAAATTTCCGCGGCGCGGATATCCATCAGCCAACCTCTTTCAGTGCAAGCTTAAGGGTGGAAAGTTTGGTGCGAAGAGACGTATCGATCTGGCGGGAACCGACCTTGACGATCAGACCACCGAGGATCGACGGATCGACGGTAACGGAAATCGTCACATCCTTGCCGGTAACGCTCTTCAGCGCCGCTTTCAGTTCAGTTTCCTGCGCCTCGTCGAGCGCATGTGCCGAGGTAACCTCGGCGGTGATTTCGCCGCGGTGGGCGGCGGCAATGGTGCGGTAGGCACGGATCATGCCGGGAACGGCAAAGAGACGGCGGTTATTCGCAACAACCTTGAGGAAATTGAGAGCGAGACCAACGATGCCGGCCTTTTCGCAGATCGCGGTGATTGCCTTGAACTGATCCTCGGCGGAAAACACCGGGCTCGCAACCAGACGCTTCAAATCGTCGCTTTCGTCGAGAAGTGCGCCGAACTTGTCCAGTTCGACCTGAACCGCTTCGACCGTACCCGCTTCCAAAGCAAGCTCGAAAAGCGACGACGCATACCTTTCCGCTACACCGGATGTTCCCTGGGAGGTGTCTGCCACGGGCACTTTTTCCCTGCTAATCGTCCAAGACCATCAGCGATGGGGCTCCACCGCATCAAATTCTTGAAATCGTTTCAATTTCCCCGAAAAAGACCGGAATTCCCCCCTGCCTTTTCCCAATTTCGCGGTCCGTCTAGCATAGGACGCCGGGACTCGCAACACGCGTAATAGCGGAAAGCGCCGTTTGGGCAAGGGGGAATGCGTTTAAATTTTCCGTTTTCGCTCAGGATGCGGCGCATCTGCGGCACAAATGCCAAAAAGCCCGCTTCAGACCAGCCCGAAGACATAGCTCAACGCGAGTGCGGACAGCAGAAAGTGCACAACCAGAAGTAAGAAATTCCGCATGGTTGCGCCACCATCCGACAGTATGGAGAGAATGCCGCCGAAGACGCTGAGGCCGAATGCCGCACCAAAGGCGAGATAGACCATGGGCTGGGCGAGAAGCAGCGCGGCCGCACCGAGACCAAGATAAAAGCCGGCGAGCGACGAGCGCGCCAGCGCATAACCATCCCTGCGCTCGCCGGCAGGCTGCAGACCGAAGGCACGAAGCGTCAACCCCGGCGCAAACATGAAAAACAGGCCGATGATGGCTGATACCACCGCCGCACCGAAGGCCAGTTGCTCGCCGAATTCGGCCGGAAAATAAAACTCCATCTCGTTCCCCAAATCATTGTGTTGTTCGCTCGCGTTATGACACGGTCATGACAACGGGAAAACGCCCTCTTTGGCAAAGTTCAAAGGAAACTTTGCGGATCGATATCGAGCTGTACATGCACGCTGCCCCGTTCCTTCGGACCATTGGCCAGCAATGTACGGAGAAAAGACTGCATGTCCGAATTGCGCCGCCCGTGCACCAGCAACCGAAAACGGTGACGGCCACGGATCAGCGCCAGCGGCGCTTCCGCCGGGCCAAGCAGCATGATGCCGGTGACCTGCGGCGCGGCGGCCCTTAGACCACGCGCATGAGTTTCGGCCTCCCCACGCGTATCGGCGGAGACGATGATTGAGGCGAGCCGGCCGAAGGGCGGCAGAACGGCCTTTTCCCGCTCCACGATCTCCCTTTCGTAAAAGGCCGAAGCATCACCCGAAACGATGGCCTGCATGACAGGATGTTGTGGCTGATAGGTCTGCAGAAGACCATGGCTCTTCAAACCCGTGCGCCCGGCACGACCGGTCACCTGCGAGAGCAGCTGGAACGTCCGCTCCGCCGCGCGCGGATCGCCATTGGCAAGGCCGAGATCGGCATCGACTATGCCGACAAGCGTCATCAGCGGGAAGTTATGCCCCTTGGCGACCAGCTGCGTACCGATGACGATATCGGCCTCGCCCTTGACGATGGCCTCCAGCTCCAGCCGCAGCCGCTTGACGCCCATGAGATCGGAGGAAAGCACGATGGTGCGGGCCTCGGGAAAATGTTTCTCCACCTCCTCGGCAATGCGCTCCACCCCCGGCCCGCAGGCGACCAGATGATCGAAAGTTCCGCATTCCGGGCAATGATCGGGTGTCGGCTCGTTATGCCCGCACTGGTGACACTGCAATTGATTGCGGAAGCGGTGTTCCACCAGCCAGCTGGAACATTGCGGGCACTGGAAACGGTGGCCGCAGACCCGGCAAAGCGTCAGCGGCGCATAACCGCGGCGATTGAGGAACAGCAGCGCCTGTTCGCCCTTCTCGATCGTCTTGCCGATACCGCGCAGCAGGACAGGTGAGAGAAACCCTCCCCGTTCCGGCGGATGGCGGCGCATATCGACGAGGTGCAGGTCCGGCATCGCCGCATCGCCGAAACGCGTATGCAGGTGAATGGTATTGTACCGGCCGGAGCTGCCGTTCACCTGACTTTCCACCGAGGGCGTGGCCGAGACCAGCACGACGGGGAATTCGGCGATACGCGCCCTCACCACAGCCATGTCGCGGGCATTATAAAAGACGCGATCTTCCTGCTTGTAGGCCGGGTCGTGCTCTTCATCGACAATGATAAGACCGAGATTGTCGAAAGGCAGGAAAAGCGCCGAGCGCGCGCCAGCCACCACCTTTACCTCACCCGTTACCGCCTGCCGCCAGACCTTCTCGCGCATCCGCGGCGACAGGTCCGAATGCCATTCCGCCGGTTTCGCGCCGAAACGATCCTGAAAACGCTCCAGAAACGCCGCCGTCAGGGCGATTTCCGGCAGCAGGATAAGGACCTGCTTGCCCTGACGAAGCGTTTCGGCCACCGCCTCGAAATAAACCTCGGTCTTGCCCGACCCGGTCACACCGTCGATCAGCGAGACATGAAAACCGCCCTTGCGCACATCCTCGAGTATCTCCGAAGCGGCCTGTTTCTGCGGCCCTTCCAGACGCGGTTCGACATAGTCTGGATCAGGCTCGGCCACGACAGGCGGCGCGGGCAGGAAAACCGTCTCGAACACGCCCTGCTTGACGAGACCGTCGATGACGCTCGTCGAGACGCCGGCGGCATGGGCAAGCCCGCTTTTCGTCCAGCCATGCCCTTCGGCCGCCAGCTCCATCACCCGTTCGCGGGCGGGGGTGAGACGCTCCGGCCGGCCTTCGGTCAGTCGCAGGCCCTCAATCATCGGCTCGGGATCGAAGGCGGCGGGCGCACGCAGCGCCATGCGTGCCACGAGGCCTGGCGGAGACAGCGTATAGGCGGCAACCCAGTCCACGAAGCGGCGCATCTCCGCCTTCAGCGGCGGGCACTCGAAACTTTTGGTGATGGGCCGCAGCTTCTTCGGATCGACGCCCTTCTCTCCGGCATCGTCCCACACCACGCCGAAGACCTGCCGGGGACCAAGCGGCACCTGCACGACGGAACCCGTCTCGACCACCATATCCTCAGGCACAGCATAGCTATAGGGCCCGGGCGCCGGCATGGGCACGAGAACGGGCACCGTACGCGTGGGCGACGGCGGGTCGAACAGAGCCCCAAACAGATCGGACGAATCTTTTGCCATGATGTGGCGACCATGCCCCGGCGACAGGAAAAAGGAAACCGCCCGGATGTAGTGGGCGCGTCCGGCAAAGTCCACCTCTTAACCAAATGCTGACCATAAGCGCATAGTTTCAAGGCATGGAATGGAGCGCCGCGTGACCGAAATCCTGACATTTGCCGAACTCGATCTCCTGAACGAGCGCCAGTCCTGGCTCACCACCCTTGCCGGCGAACGCCGCCTTGCCGACAACACCGTCGAGGCCTATGAGCGCGACACGCGTCAGTTTCTGACATTCCTCACCGGCTATATCGGCAGGCCCGCCGCCATAAGAGATATAGCCGATCTGCGCCCTGTCGATCTGCGCGCCTTTCTGGCCAACCGACGCAAGGAAGGCGCCGGTGCGCGTTCGCTCGGCCGACATCTGGCGGGACTGCGCTCGTTGCTGCACCACCTGCAGGAAAAGGGATTAGTCAATGCGGCCGGCGCCACCGCCATGCGCGCACCAAAACAGCCGAAATCCCTGCCGAAGCCGCTGACCGACCGCCAGGCACTGAAGATCACCACGGCTGAGGCGCAGTTGAACGAAGAACCCTGGATCGCCGCCCGCAACGCCGCGGTTCTTTCGCTGCTTTATGGCTGCGGTCTGCGCATTTCCGAGGCGCTGGGTCTCGCGCCGGCCGATTTTCCGCCCGGCGCCCGCAGCCTGCGCATCACCGGCAAAGGCAACAAGACGCGTATAGTGCCGCTGCTCGCAGTGGTGACGGAAGCAGTCGATGCCTACAGGAAGCTTTGCCCCTATGCCTTGGCGGCGAATGAACCAATGTTCCTCGGCGCACGCGGCGGCAAGCTGCAGCCCGCCATCATCCAGCGCGAAATGCAGAAGCTGCGCGGCGCTTTTGGCCTCCCGGAAAACGCCACCCCGCATGCGCTGCGCCATTCCTTCGCCACCCATCTTTTGGCCGGCGGTGGGGACCTGCGCACTATTCAGGAGCTGCTCGGCCATGCGAGCCTCTCCACCACGCAGGTCTATACCGGCGTCGATACCGCAAGATTGCTGGAAATCTACGATAACGCCCACCCACGCGCCTGAAGCAGGAAATGGTTAACCATAAACATTAACCAGACGTCCAAACCACAGTTCTATAAGCGAACAAGAACCGGATTGGATCGATGCACAGCCTGATAAAACCTCAAAATCTCACCGCCACCCTGATGGGCAAGACCGGCGACGCGCTGCTCTGGCTGCTCGCTGCCCTGCATGTCACCGCTGTTGCCATTCTGCTCATGACCTTGCTGTCGCTCAATGAAGCGGGGGCCGCAGAGCAGAAAATCACCTGCTCGGGCAGCGACATTCTCGTGGAGATGCGCAAGACCGATCCGCAAGCTTTCGCGAAGATCGAACAGGAAGCGGCCGCCATTCCGAACGGCAAGGGCAATTTCTGGCGCATCGAAAAGGCAGGCACGGCCCCGTCCTATCTTCTCGGCACCATGCATGTCACCGATCCGCGTGTTCTGGAAATGCCAACCGCCGCCAGCCCCGCTTTCGAAAAGGCCGCGACTGTGATCGTGGAGTCGGACGAAATCGTCGACGACAAGAAGGTCGCGGCGTCGCTGCTGAGCAAGCCTGAACTTACCATGTTTCTGGATGGCAAATCGATCACCGACATCCTGTCGCCCGAAAATGTTTCGCGTCTCGAAAAAGGCCTGAAAGAGCGCGGCATTCCGCTGAATGCGGTTTCGCGTATGAAGCCCTGGATGCTTTCGAGTTTCGTCGCCCTGCCCGCCTGCGAGTTCGCCCGCAAGGCAACCGGCCTCTCCTTTCTCGACAAGAAGCTGGCCGAAGACGCGATTGCGGACGGAAAACGACTTGTCGGCCTTGAAACCATGGTCGAGCAGCTGACGGCCATGTCCGAGTTGCCAATGGAGTTTCATCTGCAGGCGCTGATAGAAACGTTGGAACTCGGCGACCGCATGGATGACGTCATGACGACCATGACCGATCTCTATGTCGCAGGCGATATCGGCATGACCATGCCCATGCTGAAAAGCATCGACCCCAAAAAGACAGCAGCGGAAAGCGAACAGGGCTACGCCGCCTTCGAACAGCGCATCATCACCGACCGCAACCATGTCATGGCTGATAGGGCCACCCCTGAGCTTGCCAAGGGCAATGTCTTCATGGCCGTCGGCGCGCTGCATCTGCCTGGTGAGGAAGGCCTTGTCGAACTGCTGCGCGCAGAGGGTTTTATGCTCACGCGGGTCGACTGAACCACGCAGTCTGGGTGCTGACAGGCCGGACATCGGTGCAGAACGGCCGCATCGTCGCCGGCACGATACGACGGTGAAACGGGCCGACGGCAAGAAGGTAGAGCCTACCGAACACGTTCTTGCGCCGCACGAGGGTGGTGACACTCACCAGCTGGCGGCTTTCCTGTTCTTCCAGGTCAACGGCGATCCGGAAATCGAGATGGCGGTCGTCAAAGCCCAGCACGGTCCGCTCCCGGCTGGAGGACAGAATCGGAAATCCGCCCGCCGAAGCGCCGGCCACCAACTCGACCGTTTTTAAGCCAAAAAGCGAAACGACGCGGTTTCGAAGTACCATCAGCCCGCTAATCCATGCCGGAGGATGATCGAGAAGAAGCCTGCTCACATCGAGCGAGGTCATTCCCGGTCTCATCATCTCTCCCTGAAAGCGATCGCACCAGCCGGCGCCCGGCAATATGTCTTCGCTGTTTCGCATCCCTGTACCCCAGCCGCCCGGTGCGGCAAGGCCATCCTCCTCTTTTTCCAACGGGGCGGGAACGCGACAAACCGCCGCTCGGACCCTAGCCATGCGTCATGCGCTTCAAGACATTGGTGCGCCAGTAGAACTGGTGAACCAGAACGGCGGCGACATGGCCGGCGATCAACACCCACATCAACACCTTGAACGGGCCGGAATGCAGCTGCCCTGCCGCTTGAATCCCGAAATAATAAGCGGCGATGCCGGATAGCGGCAGGACGAAGAACAGGGCGTAGAAAGTGAAATGCGCTACCTTCGCGGCAATCTGAAACGGCCGAGGTTCTTGGGCTGGATGCGGCGGCACACCCTGGAAAAAGCGCAGACAGAGGCGCAGAACCGCAAGCAGCAGAATGGCGAAGCCGACATAGGCATGGATATTGGCCGACGAAATCTGGTCCGGCGTCAGCGTCTCACCCCGCCGCATCAGCCGGTAGGCATGGGCCATGGCGTCGGGAAACAGCAGATTGAAGAAGATCAGAAGCGCCATTGCCCAGTGAATGACACGCTGCGGAACGGAGAAGGAAACTTGACTGGAATATGCCATTTTATTGCCTTTTATCAAAAGGTTAGACAGGCTATGGCGCGAGTATGAAAAACCCCGGCCTGCATGGCAAGCCGGGGTTTAACAGATGACTGAAATTTAATATTTGAGCGTCAGGCTCAAACGCCGATCACATGTGGATCGGCTTGAAGAAGGTGGCAAGTGCTGCTTCCTTCACGGCTTCCGACATGGTCGGATGCGCGTGGCAGGTGCGGCCGAGATCTTCCGAAGAACCGCCGAACTCCATCAGCACGGTGATTTCGTGGATCATTTCGCCAGCGCCGAAGCCGACGATGTGACCGCCGAGAACTCGGTCGGTTTCCTTGTCGGCAAGGATTTTCACGAAACCATCCGTCACCTGCATGGCGCGGGCGCGACCATTGGCGGTGAAGGGGAACTTGCCGACCTTGTAGGCGATGCCAGCAGCTTTCAGTTCCTCTTCGGTCTTGCCGACGGAGGCGATTTCCGGCTGGGTATAAACGACCGCCGGAATGACGTCGTAATTCACATGGCCGCGCTGACCGGCGAGAATTTCAGCAAGCGCAACGCCTTCGTCTTCCGCCTTGTGCGCCAGCATCGGGCCCTTCACCACATCGCCAATCGCGTAGATGCCATCGACATTGGTCTTGTAGTGGCCGTCTATTTCGACGCGGCCACGGCTGTCCAGCACGACGCCGGCTTCCGCAAGGCCGAGACCTTCGGTATAGGGCTTACGGCCGGTTGAGATCAGCACGACGTTTGCTTCCAGCGTTTCGGCAGCGCCGCCCTTGACCGGCTCGAACACGACCTTTGCGCCGGCAGCGGTCTTTTCAACGGCCGTTACCTTTGCGCCGAGCTTGAAATCGAGACCCTGCTTGGCCAGCAGACGCTGGGACTGCTTGGAAACTTCACCATCCATGCCACCGAGAATATTGTCGAGATATTCGACCACGGTCACCTTGGCGCCGAGACGCGACCAGACCGAACCAAGCTCGAGGCCGATGACGCCACCACCAACGACAATCAGCTTTTCCGGAACCTTGGAAAGAGCGATCGCACCGGTAGAGGACACGATGACGCTTTCATCGATATCGACCTGAACGCCTGGAATGCCGGCAACGTCAGAACCGGTGGCGATGACGATGTTCTTCGCCTCGATTTCCTGGGTCTCGCCCTTGTCGTTGGTGACGGAAACTTTGCCGGCGGAAACCACCTTGCCGGTGCCCTGGAAGGCATCGATCTTGTTCTTCTTGAACAGGAATGCCACGCCGTCGACATTGGCCTTCACCACGCCGTCCTTGTGGCCCATCATCTTTTCAAGGTTGAGCTTCGGTGCGGCGACTTCGATACCGAGCGAATCGACACCATGGGCGACATGCGCGAAGGTTTCAGATGCGTGCAGCAGCGCCTTCGAGGGAATGCAGCCGACATTGAGGCAGGTGCCGCCATAGGTCGCGCGCTTTTCGATAACAGCGACCTTTAGGCCCAGTTGTGCCGCCTTGACCGCGCAAACATAACCGCCGGGGCCTGTGCCGATTACAACTACATCATATGCCATGTTCGTTTTCCTGATTGATGTCGGGCAAGATACCGGATCATAGCCCTGCTTCCATTTGACCTGAAACTCAGGCCGCTTTTTCCGTTGCGAGTTTTATACCGAGAGCGATGAAGACCACGCCACTGGTGCGGTCGATCCATTGGCTGGCGCGCTGAAATGCGGCGCGCATGCGCGGCGTCGTCATGAACAGGCTGACGCCAACGAACCACAGGATAAGGCAGCTTGCCATGACAAGGCCGTATCCGAATTTGATGCCAACAGGCGTATGCGCATGAACCACCGTCGAAAAGATCGACAGGAAGAAGAACACCGGTTTGGGATTGAGCGCGTTTGCGGCAAAACCGAGCGTGAAGGCCTTGAGCCCGGTCTGGTCGCTTTTGGCTCGAACGCCGTCCTCACCACCTTCCGCCGTCGGCAATTCGGTCTTGCCGGCGCGCAGCGCCTTGATGCCGATATAGATCAGATAGGCAACACCGAGCCATTTGACGATGTTGAAGAGATAAATCGACTGGGAAATGATGAGGCCAAGTCCAAGGATCGTATAGGTAACATGGAACATCAGCGATGTTCCGACGCCGAAGCTTGTGATGATGGCCTGCTTGCGTCCATGCACCATGGCCTGGCGCATGACCATCGCAAGGTCGGCGCCCGGCGATACAATTGCGAAAGCGAAAATGGCCATCAGCGAGGTCAGTTCGATAAGATATTGGTGCACCACATCAGACCTCAGAACATCAACACGACAAACATCAGCACAAGTCCAAGCATTGAACCCAACCAGACGAAAGACCGGATATAGGGCACGCCTGCCAGATAGAGCGGAATATAGATGATGCGGCAGATCAACCACAGCCACGCGCCAATAAGCGCAAGTCCGGCCGGATCGCCCGCCATGATAACGCCGAAAGCCAGTGCCAGAAAAGCCGGATAGGTCTCCCGGAAATTCGCCGATGCGCGCGAAGCGCGACCGGAGAGCTTGCCCTGTGGCTTCTGCTCACCGTCTCTCGGACCGGCATTCCATTCGCGCCCCAATTCTCTGGTCGCCGTCATCCCCTGCAACAGGACATGCACGACGAGAAGAAGAACGCTTAGACCGATAAGCGGCAAAAAAGGCGAAGCGGCGAGAAATGTCGGCTGCACGTCTGCTCTCCCGGGTAGTCTTTCAGCGGGGCTTCACTTGAACCCCCGCTGAAATGAAAAGCAAGACCGATTAAAGATCGAGAACCAGACGTTCCGGATCTTCCAGGCTTTCCTTGACGCGCACGAGGAAGGTCACGGCTTCCTTGCCGTCAACGATACGGTGATCGTAGGAGAGCGCAAGATACATCATCGGACGGATGACGACCTGACCGCCGATGGCGACCGGACGCTCCTGGATCTTGTGCATGCCGAGAATGCCCGACTGCGGTGCGTTGAGGATCGGTGAAGACATCAGCGAACCGTAAACACCACCATTGGTGATGGTGAAGGTGCCGCCCTGCATGTCGGCCATGCCGAGCGAACCGTCACGGGCTGCCTTGGCGAGACGACCGAGTTCCTTTTCAACACCGGCGATGGAGAGCTGGTCGGCATCGCGGATAACCGGAACAACGAGACCCTTGTCGGTACCGACAGCCATGCCGACGTGACAATAGTTCTTGTAGATGATGTCCGTGCCGTCGATTTCAGCATTAACGGCCGGCAGTTCCTTCAGCGCGTGGGTCACGGCCTTGGTGAAGAAACCCATGAAGCCGAGCTTGACGCCGTGCTTCTTCTCGAACACGTCCTTGTAGCGGTTGCGAAGGTCCATAACCGCGCTCATGTCCACCTCATTATAGGTGGTGAGCATGGCGGCAGTGTTCTGCGCATCCTTCAGGCGGCGGGCGATGGTCTGGCGCAGACGGGTCATCTTGACGCGCTCTTCGCGAACCTGATCCTGCTCGGCCGAAACCGGACGGGGGGCTGCAACCGGAGCAGGTGCAGCGGCTGGTGCCGAAACGCCCTTGGCGACAGCGGCAAGAACGTCGCCCTTCAGAACCTGACCACGCTTGCCCGAACCGTCGACCTGATCGGCGGACAGGTTGTTTTCAGCAAGCAGCTTGCCAGCGGCAGGTGCCGGCGGCATGGCGCTGCCAGCCGGAGCGGCGGCTACGGCGGCGGCGGGTGCCGGTGCGGCGGCGGGCGTAGCAGGTTTTGCCGCAGGTGCCAAAGTCGCAGCACCGGCAGCACCTTCGGCGATCTGGCCGAGAAGCGCGTCGAGACCAACGGTCTCGCCGTTCTGCGCAACGATTTCGGTCAGCACGCCGGAAGCGGGTGCCGGGACTTCGACGGTAACCTTGTCGGTTTCCAGTTCAACGAGCGGTTCGTCGGCCTTGACGGTATCGCCGACCTTCTTGAACCAGGTGCCGACGGTCGCTTCGCTGACGGATTCGCCGAGGGTTGGTACGCGGATTTCAGTGGCCATGATCTAGTTCCGTTATTCGGGTGTCTTTTTTACGGGGCGATGCGGGAGAGTTTTCACTCTCCCAGCGCGTCTTCCAGGAACGCAGCAAGCTGCGCCAGATGCTTGGACATCAGGCCGGTCGCCGGAGAGGCGGCAGCCGGACGGCCCGTGTAACGGACCTTCCGGTACTTGGCGTCGATATGCGCCAGAACCCATTCCAGGTAAGGATCGATGAACGACCACGAACCCATGTTCTTCGGCTCTTCCTGGCACCAGACCATTTCCGCGTGGCGGAAACGGGAAAGCTCGTTGATGAGCGCCTTTGCCGGGAACGGATAAAGCTGTTCGACGCGCAGCAGGTAGACGTCGTCGATACCGCGCTTTTCACGCTCTTCGAGAAGATCGTAATAGACCTTGCCGGTGCACATGACGACGCGACGGATCTTCGCGTCCTTCTGCAGCTTGATCGGGCCATCCTTGATGACTTCAGCATCGTCCCAGAGGAGACGGTGGAAGGAGGACTCGCCGGCCAGCTCCGCCAGAGACGAGGTGGCGCGCTTGTGGCGCAGCAACGACTTCGGCGTCATCAGGATCAGCGGCTTGCGGAAGTCACGCTTCATCTGGCGGCGCAGGATATGGAAGTAGTTGGCAGGCGTCGTCACATTGGCGACCTGCATGTTGTCTTCCGCGCACATCTGCAGCCAGCGTTCCAGACGGGCGGACGAATGTTCCGGACCCTGACCTTCATAACCATGCGGCAGAAGGCAGACGAGACCGGACATGCGCAGCCACTTGCGTTCACCCGAGGAGATGAACTGGTCGAACACCACCTGGGCACCGTTGGCGAAGTCACCGAACTGGGCTTCCCACAGTGTCAGCGCATTCGGGCGGGCAAGCGAGTAGCCATATTCGAAGCCGAGAACGGCTTCTTCCGAAAGCATCGAGTTGATGACTTCGTAACGGGCCTGCGTCGGGGCGAGATTGGCAAGCGGGATGTAACGCTCTTCGGTTTCCTGATCGTAGAGAACCGAGTGGCGCTGCGAGAAGGTGCCGCGTTCGCAATCCTGACCGGAAAGACGGATCTTGTGGCCGTCAACGACAAGCGAACCGAAAGCCAGAGCTTCCGCCATTGCCCAGTCGATGCCTTCACCCGTCTCGATCATCTGCGAGCGGTTTTCCATGAAGCGCTGGATCGTGCGGTGCGCGGTGAAACCTTCCGGAATGGTCGACAGTTTCTTGCCGATTTCCTTCAGCTGCTTCATCGGCACGCCGGTCTTGCCGCGACGCTGCTCATCGGCATTGTCGGCAGCGCGCAGGCCGGACCACTGACCATCCAGCCAGTCGGCCTTGTTGGGCTTGTAGGACTGGCCTGCCTCGAACTCCTGCTCGAGATGGGCGCGCCAGTCCGCCTTCACCTTCTCGAAATCGCCTTCGGTGATCAGACCTTCGGCAATCAGACGGTCGGCATAGATGCGGGCGACAGTCTTGTGGCCACGAATAACCTTGTACATCTTCGGCTGCGTGAACGCCGGCTCGTCGCCTTCGTTATGGCCGAAGCGGCGGTAACAGAACATGTCGACGACGACAGGCTTGTGGAACTTCATGCGGTATTCGGTCGCGACCTTCGCGGCATAGACAACCGCTTCCGGATCGTCACCATTGACGTGGAAGATCGGCGCTTCGATCATCTTGGCGACGTCCGACGGGTAAGGCGACGAGCGCGAGAAGGCCGGATTGGTCGTGAAACCGATCTGGTTGTTGATGATGAAGTGCATGGTGCCGGCAACCCGGTGACCGCGCAGGCCGGACAGGCCGAGAATTTCGGCAACCACGCCCTGACCCGCAAAAGCGGCATCACCGTGCAGAAGCAGCGGCAGCACCTTGGCGCGTTCGGAAAGCGGAATGATGTCGCCGTCCCACTGCTTGGCCAGCTGGTCCTGCTTGGCGCGCGCCTTGCCCATGACGACAGGGTTGACGATTTCAAGGTGCGACGGGTTGGCCGTCAGCGACAGGTGGACCTTGTTGCCGTCGAATTCGCGGTCGGAGGAGGCACCGAGATGGTACTTCACGTCGCCCGAACCCTCGACATCGTCGGGCTTGAACGAACCGCCCTTGAATTCGTGGAACACGGCGCGGTGCGGCTTGCCCATGACGTTGGTCAGGACGTTCAGGCGGCCACGGTGGGCCATGCCGAGAACGACTTCTTCCAGGCCTTCCTGGCCGCCGCGCTTGATGATCTGTTCCAGCGCCGGGATCAGCGATTCACCGCCATCGAGGCCGAAACGCTTGGTGCCCTTGAAACGCACGTCGAGGAACTGCTCGTAACCTTCGGCCTCGACCAGCTTGGACAGAATGGCCTTCTTGCCCTCAGGCGTGAAGTCCACACCCTTGTCCGGGCCTTCGATACGCTCCTGGATCCAGCCCTTTTCTTCCGGGTTGGACATGTGCATGAATTCGACGCCGAGCGTCGAGCAATAGGTGCGCTCGAGAATCTCGACCATCTCGCGCACGCTCGCATATTCGAGGCCGAGCACGTTATCGATGAAAATCTTGCGGTCGTAATCGCTTTCCTCGAAGCCGTAGGACTTCGGCGAAAGCTCATTGTAATCTTCGACGGCGCTGGCGATGCCGAGCGGATCGAGCTTGGCATGCAGGTGGCCGCGCATGCGGTAGGCGCGGATCATCATGATGGCGCGAACGCTGTCACGGGTCGCTTGCAGCACTTCCGCTTCGCTGACGGGCTTGCCGGTATCGGCGCTCTTAGCTTCAGCCTTCGCCTGAACCTTTTTCTCGATGGCCTTTTCGACCGTGGCCCAGTTACCGTCGAGTGCGGAGACCAGTTCGCCATTCGCCGGGATCGGCCAGTTGGCACGCTTCCAGGAGGCGCCCTTGGCCGCCTTCTTCACATCTTCCGGATTATCGGACAACGCCTTGAAGAAGCTCTGCCACTCCGGCGACACCGAAGAGGGATCCTCTTCGTACCGGGCATAGAGCTGCTCGATATAGGCTGCATTCGCGCCGTCCAGAAACGACGTGATCTGAAACTGCTCGTTCGCTTCTTGCCTTGCCATTTTCGTTCCTGCGGACTTGTCCGTCCGCCTCCTCGATGCCGTTAGGGCCGTTTGACCAGCCTGCCGCTTTGATTATTGCTGTCTGCCGCCAGGGCGGTATGCCGTTCTGTCTATCGTCTTTGCGGCATCGGGCAGCGCAGCGATAAAGCCGCGCCGCCCGTTACCGGTCTCATGTGGTCTCAGCCCTTGAGGACTTCAACCAGTGTCTTGCCGAGGCGCGCCGGGGAAGGCGATACCTTGATGCCGGCTGCTTCCATGGCAGCGATCTTGGACTCTGCATCGCCCTTGCCGCCGGAAACGACAGCGCCGGCGTGGCCCATGGTGCGGCCCTTCGGAGCCGTACGGCCCGCGATGAAGCCGGCCATCGGCTTCTTGCGGCCCTTCTTGGCTTCGTCGATCAGGAACTGCGCCGCATCTTCTTCAGCCGAGCCGCCGATTTCGCCGATCATGATGATCGACTGCGTGGCTTCGTCGGCGAGGAACATTTCCAGGATGTCGATGAACTCGGTGCCCTTGACCGGGTCGCCGCCGATGCCGACAGCCGTCGTCTGGCCGAGGCCTTCATTGGATGTCTGGAACACGGCTTCATAGGTGAGCGTGCCGGAGCGCGAAACGATACCGACCGAACCCTTGCGGAAGATGGAGCCCGGCATGATGCCGATCTTGCATTCTTCCGGCGTCATGATGCCAGGGCAGTTCGGGCCGAGCAGGCGCGACTTCGAACGGTCGAGGCGGGCCTTGACACGCACCATGTCCATCACCGGAATACCTTCGGTGATGCAGGTGATGAACGGGATTTCCGCTTCGATGGCTTCGATGATGGCGTCAGCGGCACCTGCCGGCGGAACATAGATCACGGATGCATCTGCACCGGTCTTTTCCTTGGCTTCGGCAACCGTTGCGAAGATCGGCAGGCTTTCGCCCTTGGAACCGGTCCAGGTTTCGCCACCCTTCTTCGGGTGAATACCGCCGACCATCTGCGTGCCGTAGTAGGCAAGCGCCTGTTCGGTGTGGAAGGTACCGGTCTTGCCGGTCAGACCCTGAACAAGGATCTTCGTGTCTTTATTAACAAGAATAGACATTATTTCCGGTCCCTCAATTAGCCGTTGATCGCCGCGACGATCTTCTTGGCTGCGTCGTCCAGATCGTCAGCAGCCGTAATCGCAAGGCCAGATTCGTTCAGGAGCTTCTTGCCAAGTTCGACGTTGGTGCCTTCGAGGCGAACAACGAGCGGAACCTGCAAACCGACTTCCTTCACCGCGGCGATAACGCCTTCGGCGATGACGTCGCACTTCATGATGCCGCCGAAGATGTTGACGAGGATGCCCTCGACCTTCGGGTCAGCCGTGATGATCTTGAAGGCTGCCGCAACCTTCTCCTTGCCGGCGCCGCCGCCGACGTCGCAGAAGTTAGCCGGCTCTTTGCCGTAAAGCTTGATGATGTCCATCGTCGCCATGGCAAGACCTGCACCATTGACCATGCAGCCGATGTTGCCGTCGAGCGCCACGTAAGCGAGGTCCCACTTGGAGGCTTCGATTTCCTTGGCGTCTTCTTCGGTCTCGTCGCGCAGCGCCTTGACGTCTTCATGGCGGAACAGCGCGTTGCCGTCGAAGGACATCTTGGCGTCGAGAACGCGCAGATGGCCATTTTCCATGACGATCAGCGGGTTAACCTCAAGGAGAGCCATGTCCTTCTCGTTGAAGGCCTTGTAGAGGATCGGGAACAGCGACTTTGCGTCTTCGGCTGCAGCACCCTCAAGCTCGAGAGCCTTGGAGATCGCGGCAACGTCAGCGTCGCTCACACCCTTTTCCGGGTTGATGGCGATGGTATGGATCTTTTCCGGCGTGTCGTGGGCGACAGCTTCGATATCCATGCCGCCTTCGGTGGAAACCACGAAAGCGACCTGACCGACCGAACGGTCAACCAGCAGCGAGCAGTAAAGTTCGCGGGCAATGTCGGCGCCGTCTTCGATGTAGAGGCGGTTGACCTGCTTGCCGGCATCGCCCGTCTGGGCTGTTACCAGCGTGTTGCCGAGCATGTCGCGCGAATGGGAGACGACTTCGTCGATCGACTTCGCCAGACGAACGCCGCCCTTGGCGTCGGGGCCGAGTTCTTTGAACTTGCCCTTGCCGCGACCGCCAGCATGGATCTGGCTCTTGACGACGTAGAGCGGGCCGGGAAGCTGCTTTGCGGCAGCTTCGGCTTCTTCGACCTTGAGGATGGCGACGCCTTCAGCAACCGGCGCACCGTAGCCCTTCAGAAGAGCCTTGGCCTGATATTCGTGAATATTCATGGAATAATCCCTGTTTGGAGCCGCTTGAAATATTACTTCAGCGACGGAGCGATGTTGACGCAGGCTTCGCAAAGACCAGCGACAGCGCCGACGGATTTCTGGAAGGCGGCTTCTTCTTCCTTGTTCAGTTCGATCTCGATGATGCGCTCGATACCGCCGGCACCGATGATGGTGGGCACGCCGACATACATGTCGTCAACGCCGTACTGACCCGACAAGTGGGCAGCGGCGGGCAGAACGCGCTTCTTGTCCTTGAGGTAGGATTCAGCCATTTCGATCGCCGAAGCGGCCGGCGCATAATAGGCCGAACCGGTCTTCAGCAGGCCGACGATTTCAGCACCGCCGTCACGGGTGCGCTGGATGATCTGCTCAAGGCGCTCGGCGGTCAGCCAGCCCATCTTGACGAGATCGGTGAGCGGAATGCCGCCAACGGTGGAATAACGGGCGAGCGGCACCATCGTGTCGCCATGGCCGCCGAGAACGAAAGCCGTGACGTCCTGAACCGAAACGTTGAATTCTTCGGCAAGGAACAGGCGGAAGCGTGCGCTGTCGAGAACGCCGGCCATGCCGACGACCTTGTTCTTCGGCAGGCCGGAGAACTTCTGCAGCGCCCAGACCATGGCGTCGAGCGGGTTGGTGATGCAGATCACGAAAGCGTTCGGGGCATATTTCTTGATGCCGGCACCGACCTGTTCCATGACCTTGAGGTTGATGCCCAGAAGATCGTCGCGGCTCATGCCGGGCTTGCGGGCAACACCGGCGGTGACGATGCAGACGTCCGCGCCTTCGATGGCGGCGTAATCGGAAGCACCGGTGAGCTTTGCATTGAAGCCTTCAACCGGGCCGGACTGGGCAATATCCAGACCCTTGCCCTGCGGGATACCGTCGGCAATATCGAAGAGGACGATATCGCCCAGTTCCTTCAGGCTGGCGAGATGCGCCAGTGTGCCGCCGATCATGCCAGAACCAATAAGTGCAATCTTTTTGCGAGACATCGAATGCTTCCTCTTGAGCTTCAATTCAATTTCACCGCGCCAAACCGGCAGCCAAATTGTCGCACTTCGATTAGCCCCATTGGCCAAAATTGGCAACAGATTCTTTTGTGATGAATATTTTCAATCGTTTAGATCAATATTTTCTTACGTAAACGTAAGAAAATGCGTCACGAAAGTGTCAAACTTTCTGGCGCTTCTCGTGGTGCAACGCCAGATAATCCGCGCTGCGCATTTCAAACAGACGCGAGGCCGTGCGATCGAATTCGAAACCCTCGGTCCCCTTGCGCTTGCCGAGCAGATCTTCCGGCATGGCTGCGGCAGAGGCGAAAAGCCTGACGCTGTGATCGTAAAGCGCATCGATGAGGATGATGAAACGTTTGGTCTCATTACGCTTGTCCGCGTTCAGGAGCGGAATGTGATCGATGAAGACCGTATCGAAACGGTTGGCAATGGCGAGAAAGTCGGAAGCTCCAAGCGGCTTTTCACAAAGGTCGGAAAAGGAAAAGCGGGCAACCCGGCCGCTGGCGCGGGGCACGAGAATGGAACGGCCCTTCATGGCGATCTCGGTCGGCGCAACGAGATGACCGGCAATCATATGCCGCCATGCCATGTCCATCGCCTGATCCGCTGAACCGTCGAGCGGCGTCACGTAGACCGGCAGGCTTTCCAGCTTCTCCATTCGGTAATCGGTGGGGCTGTCCAGCGTCACCACATCCACATACTTCTTCAGCAGATCGACGAAGGGCAGAAACAGGCCGCGATTGAGCCCGTCCTTGTAGAGATTGTCAGGCACAACGTTGGAGGTCGTCACCAATGTGCAGCCATTGGCGAAAAGCTCGGTGAACAGCCGGGCGAGGATCATCGCATCGGCAATATCCGTAACGGTGAACTCGTCGAAGCAAAGAAGTTCTGCTTCCGCCAGAAGCTGGGCGGCGACGGGCGGAATGGGATCGGCCTGTTTGGTCTCGCCATTCTTCAGTTTCTGCCGGTGCGCATGCACTCGATTATGCACATCCGCCATGAATTCATGGAAGTGGCAACGCCGTTTGGACGAGACGGGCGCCATCTCGTAGAACATGTCCATCAACATGGTCTTGCCGCGACCGACGCTTCCATAGACATACAATCCCTTGACCGTCTTTGCCGGGCCGGACTTTCGGGCGAACATCCATCCGAGGGCGCTCGTTTTCCTGGCGGGCTTGCGTGCCTTCAGATCAGCAAGAATGCGGTCGAGATGGGCCGCAACGCCAAGCTGGGCGGCATCGGCCTGCAATGTGCCAGTTGCCGTCAATGCGTTGAGCTGCTCAACGACACTATGATTGTAATCAGGCAATGGCTTCATGGGAAAACGCCCCGGTCGCGGGCGCAGCAAGGCACCCGCGAGGAATGGAATGGCTCAGAACAAGGAAAGCGATCCGGCTGCACCGGACATGCTCATCGGCTGAGGCTGAGCGGCTGGCCGCTATTGGTCGTGCCGTCGAAGCGCGCATCGGCGCTCTTGTAGACGCGGCCAATCGTGTCACCCGAACGGTTCTTGAAGAGAACCATCTTGCCGGACACTTCCCAGGAGCCCATTGCCGTTAGCTCGCCCGAGCAACCGCGCGTGCCGCCACGCGAACCGCTGCCGAGGTTGGTGAGCGTCAGGAACATGTCGCAATTGGCGCCGCCATTGGAAACGCGCCAGTTGCCGACCATGGATTCCTTCGTCACATCAAGCGCCGCTGCCGGTGGGGCGGCAGAGGCGACATTTACGCCGCCAGGTGCTGCGGATGCAGGCGCCGATGGGAACTGGCTGCTGGAAGCGCCACCGGGCGGCGGCAATGCGCCGGACTGAACCGAGGGCACCGGCTGCGCCTGCAACGGCGGCGTATAACCGGGATTGTTGCTGCCGTTATTGTTGTAATCGTAGGAGGTACGTTGGCAACCGGCAAGGCTCATCACAACCGCAAGGCCCGTCACCACATATCTGAATTGCATATCAAGCTCCCGATTCTCTCGCTTCAGGAAAAACCATGACCAAACAAGAAGGCTGAATTATTACCAAAGCCTTATCTCGTGCAAGCGATGGCAGGGATAATTACCATTTCGGTCGATTTTTACCGAATTTTCCCAGGCCCGGTTGTAAAAAGAGCCGCGATCGAGACCGCGGCCGGATAGATTTTCTCTCTCAAACGAATCGCCGTTAGACGCGACGCTCGACCATCATCTTCTTGATTTCCGCGATCGCCTTGGCCGGGTTCAAACCCTTCGGGCAGGCCTGCGCGCAGTTCATGATGGTGTGGCAACGATAAAGGCGGAAGGGATCCTCGAGATTATCGAGACGCTCGCCAGTCGCCTCATCACGGCTGTCGATCAGCCAGCGATAGGCCTGCAGCAGAACGGCGGGGCCGAGATAACGGTCACCATTCCACCAGTAGCTGGGACAGGAGGTGGAGCAGCAGGCGCACAGAATGCACTCGTAAAGACCATCCAGCTTCAGACGATCCTCATGGCTCTGTTTCCATTCCTTGGCGGGCGTCGGCGAAACAGTCTTCAGCCAGGGCTCGATGGAGCGATGCTGGGCATAAAAGTTCGACAGATCGGGAACGAGGTCCTTCACAACAGGCATATGCGGCAGCGGATAAACCTTCACCGTGCCGTTGATCTCTTCCATGCCCTTGGTGCAGGCGAGCGTATTGGTGCCGTCGATATTCATCGCGCAGGAACCGCAAATGCCTTCGCGGCAGGAGCGGCGTAGCGTCAGCGTCGGGTCGATGTTGTTCTTGATGTAGAGAAGCGCATCGAGAACCATCGGGCCGCAATCGTCGACATCGATATAATAGGTATCGATGCGCGGGTTTTGGCCGTCATCCGGGTTCCAGCGATAGATGCGGTATTCGCGCACATTCTTGGCACCATCAGGCTTCGGCCAGACCTTGCCTTCGTTGATCTGGGAATTCTTGGGGAGAGCGAGTTCAACCATGTCCAGTTCCTCAAATCAGTAGACGCGCGCCTTCGGCTCGATCTTTTTCGGATCAATGCCGTCGGCGATCAGGTCGGTGTGAACCGGGCGATAGTCGAGCTTGACGTCGCCTTCGGGACTGACCCAGGCAAGCGTGTGCTTGCGCCAGTTCACATCGTCGCGACCGGCGAACGGACCATCGACGAAATCCTCACGGGCGTGCGAGCCGCGGCTTTCCTTGCGCGCTTCCGCGCCATAGACCGTGGTGATCGCGTTGGCCATCAGATTGTGCAGCTCAAGCGTTTCGACCAGATCGGAGTTCCAGACCATCGAACGGTCGGTGACCTTGACGTCCGGCAGCTCCTTCCAGATAGCCGACAGACGCTGGCAACCGCTTTCCAGCGATTCCTGCGTGCGGAACACGGCCGCATCGTCCTGCATGGCGCGCTGCATCTTGTCGCGCAGCACCGCCGTCGGCGTGGAGCCGTTGGCAAAACGCAGGCTGTCGAAACGTTCCATGATCTTGTCGCAGGCAGCAATGTCGAGCGCGGGAACCGGCGCATCGCGGTCGATGACCTGCGCGGCGCGAATGGCGGCGGCGCGGCCGAAGACCACAAGGTCGATCAGCGAGTTGGAGCCGAGGCGGTTCGCACCATGAACAGAGGCGCAACCGGCTTCGCCGACAGCCATCAGGCCGGGCGCGATGCGCTCCGGGTTGTTGGCATCGGCATTCAGCACTTCACCCCAATAGTTGGTGGGAATACCGCCCATATTGTAGTGAACCGTCGGCAGGACCGGGATCGGCTCGCGCGTCACATCGACGCCGGCGAAAATCTTGGCGCTTTCGGAAATGCCCGGAAGACGCTCATGCAGGATCGCAGGATCGAGGTGATCGAGATGCAGGAAGATGTGGTCCTTGTTCTTGCCGACGCCGCGGCCTTCACGGATTTCCATCGTCATGCAACGAGAGACAACGTCACGCGAGGCAAGATCCTTCGCCGATGGCGCATAACGCTCCATGAAGCGCTCGCCTTCGGAGTTGACAAGATAACCGCCTTCGCCGCGCGCGCCTTCGGTAATCAGGCAGCCTGCGCCATAAATGCCGGTCGGGTGGAACTGTACGAATTCCATGTCCTGAAGCGGCAGGCCGGCACGGGCAATCATGCCGCCGCCGTCACCGGTGCAGGTGTGGGCCGAGGTTGCGGAGAAGTAGGCGCGGCCGTAACCGCCGGTCGCCAGCACCACCATCTTGGCGGAGAAGCGATGGATCGTGCCGTCATCGAGGTTCCAGGCAACGACGCCCGTGCAACGGCCGTCTGGCGCCATGATGAGGTCGAGCGCGAAATATTCGATGAAGAATTCCGCATTGTTGCGCAGCGACTGGCCATAAAGCGTGTGCAGAATGGCGTGGCCGGTACGGTCAGCGGCAGCACAGGTGCGCTGCACCGGCGGGCCTTCACCGTAATTCTGCATGTGGCCGCCGAAGGGGCGCTGGTAGATCTTGCCTTCTTCGTTACGCGAGAAAGGCACGCCGTAATGCTCAAGCTCATAGACCGCCTTCGGCGCTTCCATGGCGAGATATTGCATCGCATCGACGTCCCCCAGCCAGTCGGAACCCTTTACGGTGTCGTAAAGGTGCCACTGCCAACAGTCGGGCGTCATGTTGGTGAGCGATGCGGCAATACCGCCCTGCGCCGCAACCGTGTGAGAGCGGGTCGGGAAAACCTTGGTGATGCAGGCCGTGCGGAAACCCTGTTCCGCCATGCCGAGCGTTGCGCGCAGACCCGCGCCACCGGCGCCCACCACGATCACGTCATAGGAGTGATCGACATAGGTGTAGGCCTTGCCATTCTGGGAAGGTGAACTGATCGATGCCATGGCGGACTTATCCTGCGAATGCGATTTTCAGAATGGCGAAGATGGAAAGACCGCCAATCAGAACCGCGAAAAACGTATTGAGCATCAGAAGAACGAGCTTCGAAACCTCGGCGTGAACGTAGTCTTCGATGATGACCTGCATGCCGAGCTTCATGTGAATGAGGCCGGAAACCAGCACCAGAGCCATGATGACCGCAACGAGCGGGTTCGACAGCGCGGCGACGACTTCCGGATAGGGCGCGCCGGCATATTTGATGAGGAAGATCACGAAGAAGATCAGCAGCGGAACGTTGGCGACCGCGGTGACGCGCTGGCGCAGGAAATGGTCGGTACCTTCCTTGGCGGAGCCGAGACCGCGAACCTTTCCGAGAGGTGTACGCATATCCATGAAAAATCTCCTCAGCGCACGATCAGGACAATGACCCAGATCAGCGCGGTCAGACAGATCGACGCGACCCACGAGGCCTTTGCCAGCTTGGTGGTAAAGTGCTTGTCGAAGCCATGACCCAGATCCCACATGAAATGGCGAAGGCCGCCCAGCATGTGGTGAACCAGAGCCCAAGTATAGCCGATCAGGATGAGCCTGCCGATGATCGTGCCCATCGCCCAGCTGACCCAGTCGTAATAGGCAGGGCCCGATGCGAGCGCGATCAGCCACCAGGCGACCAGTAGCGTCCCGAAATAAAGCGCCCCGCCAGTGATGCGGTGCACGATGGATGCAACCATCGTCGGGATAGGCTTGTAAATTTGAAGATGCGGCGACAGAGGCCGGTTATTTGTCACATTCGCCATCAGAACCTCGCGGCGTTTTCCCGTGCGCCCATCAAACCGGGCGCCCCCAAGCAACAGCACATGACGAAAGAATGTGCATTGCACCAACCGCGACGTTTAATCACATGGGGGCGTCATCACAAGCACATTTCATGACCGATTCGAATTTAATCGATTGGTTCACGAATTTTTTTTGGATTTTTTCATGTCAAAATAAAAAATCGAGCGTTTCCAAGATTTACGCCCTCAAAATATTTACCTTTACGTAATTCAGAAAAGGTGTAATTTACGATTGGTTAACCAATAAAACCGGAGCATGAGGCTCATGTTACAGCGCCGAATCGCCGCCCTGACCATGATGGTCGCAGGCGTCATTTTAACCTTCGTGCAACCGGCAGCAGCAGAGGATTTTTATGGTCGCCACCCATATCGGCATCATCAATCCGAAGTAAGCTTCTCTACCGATGGGTTGCCATCCGCCCTCCCCGGCGGCACCTATGTCGGCGGCATATCGGCACTGCGTGTGCGCGGAAACGGCAATTATTTCGCGATCAGCAGCGGATTTTCGCGAAAAGGTATTACGGATCGAGCGGCTCTGCAACTTGCGCCCAAGGCGAAAATCATCTCTGTCCATGCCGAAAACGCAGACGATGCCTGCGCCTACGAACATGGCGTCTGCATCATCAGGCCCTGATCAGATAAAACGCCACACCGTGGTCTTCTTCACTTCGCTGTCTTCCAGCGCCCGCGTCACCGGTACCTGATAGGTCGCCTCGGCGCGAAGGCGTTCTTTGGGCAGATAGGCTCGCCCCGGATCGCCGACAAGCACGCTCACACCCTTCTCCGTCAACTCCAGAAACCACGGCACGAGAAGATCGGCAAAGGCGCGGTCATAGAACACGTCGCCAGCCAAGAGGACATCGGCATCGACCGGCTTGCCGACGAGGTCGAACCCCGTAAAGCTGATATCCACGCCATTGAGCGCCGCATTCAACCGAATGGCCGTTTCCGTCCACGGATCGATATCGGCAGCGAGGACCTTGGCTCCACCGGCCTTTGCCGCGGCGATGGCAACCAGACCGGAGCCGCTGGCGAAATCCAGCACACGCCTGCCGCAAACGCTCTCAGGATGATCGAGAACATAGCGGGCAAGCCCCTGCCCGCCCGCCCAGGCGAAGGCCCAGAAGGGCGGCGGCAGGCCGATCTCTTCCAGCTCATCCTCCGTCTTCAGCCAAAGCTCGTGCGCCTCGGTGGCAAGATGAAGACGCAATTCCGGTACATGCGGCGGGCGCATGACACCGGTATTGTCGAAAATGAAGCGTTCGGGATCAGTCCTCACCGAAACATCAGTCCGGCGATTTCGGCGGATTGGCGAGGTTGCCCATGCGGCAGACCTCAAGATATTCCTCTTCCGTCACCGGCTGCACGGAAAGCCGCATGGAAGTGACGAGCGACATCTTCTCCAGCTTCGGGTTTGCCTTCACATCTTTCAGGGAAACCGGTTGAGGCATATCGCAGACGGCGCGGATATCAACGCAATCCCACTTCAGATCACCCTCCGCAGTCGAATCCGGATGCGACAAGGCACAGACTTCGACGATACCGACGACATCAAGCCCCTCATTGGAGTGATAGAAGAAACCTTTGTCGCCGATCTTCATGGCGCGCATGTTGTTGCGGGCCTGATAGTTGCGCACACCGGTCCATTCTTCACCGGCCTCGCCCTTGGCCTTCTGCATTTCCCAGGACCACTTGAACGGCTCGGACTTGTACAGCCAGTAATTCGCCATCTCCGGTCACGCTCCCGGATTGTTGAAGACCCAGTTATAGGGCTTCACGTCCACGCTTTCGAACAGGCCGGCCTTGGCATAGGGATCAGCCTCGGCGAGAGCCTTTGCCGCATCGATATCGGCAGCTTCCACGATGACAAGGCTGCCATTCGGCTTGCCTTCGGCATCCAGAAACGGGCCGGCGATCTTCAGCGTGCCCTCGGCATTCAGCTTGTTCAGATGTTCCAGATGGGCGGGGCGCGTTTCCATGCGCACACTCAGATGGCCGGGCTTGTCCTTGCAGATAAAGGCAAACAGCATTGTCGTCTCCTTATGGTCGGCCAACATTCATTCAGTGGTGATGGGCCGTGTCATCAATTGTTGCATGGCGCTCGCCACATCCAGATTGCCATCGATAATGGCGGCCACCGCTTCGGTAACCGGCATGTCGATTGCGTGATACTCGCCGAGCCGGGCGGCAACGGCTGCCGCAAAGGCGCCCTCCACCAGCCCGCCGGACATGTCCTTGCCCTCACCCCGGCCAAGCGCGATGCCGAAACGCAGGTTGCGCGACTGGTGGCTGGTGGCCGTCAGCACCAGATCACCAAGGCCGGAAAGTCCGCGCACCGTATCCGCCTTGCCGCCCATGGCGACGATGAGACGAGACATTTCGGCAAGCCCGCGCGAAATCAGCGCCGCCCGGGCGGAATCGCCAAGCCCCGCGCCTTCGACAATGCCGGCGGCGATGGCGAGAACATTCTTCAACGCCCCGCCAAGCTGCACGCCGATGCGGTCGGTCGAGGCATAAAGCCGGAAGGTCCTGCCGGAAATCGTGGTCGCCAGCCGTTCGGCAACTGCCGCATCCTCCGCCGCAATCGCCATGGCGGTCGGCAAGCCGCGCGCGATATCTGCCGCAAATCCCGGACCGGAAAGGACCGCAATCGGATGATGCGGCAGTTCCGCCTCCAGAAGTTCCGTCAGCAGACGACCGGAGCTGCGGTCGATACCCTTGGCGCAGGTGACAATGATAGAGTCGTTAGCCAGATAAGGGCCATAATGACGGGCGGCGTCGGCATGGGCCTGCGAGGGCATGGCGAACAACACGATACTGGCGCCAGCCAGCACGTCCGGCTCGGCCGAGAATTCAAGTGCATCCGGCAGCTCCACACCCGGCAGGGCGGCCTCGTGCACGCGGTCGCTCCGCAGATCGGCCATCAGTGATGGATCGCGGCCAAGCAGGGTCACGTCATGCCGGTTTTCCAGCGCGATGACGACGGCAAGCGCGGTTCCGAAGGCACCGGCGCCGATAACGACGATTTTTTCCCGCTGCATCAGGCCTTCGCTCCCCTTTTGCCGAAACCGATCAACGTCTCCGCGCTACCGTCAAGCGGCCAGCGAGAGCGTGGCGCGACCTCAAGCGCATCGGCTTGCCTGCCCTCCGCCATGCGCTCCAGCCCCGCCCAGGCGATCATCGCAGCATTATCGGTGCAAAGCCGGTGCGGCGGCGCGACGAAGCGGAAGCCGTGTGTATCGCAAAGTGCCTGCAGGGTCTGGCGGATTTCCTGGTTGGCGGCTACGCCACCGGCCACGACAAGAGCCGGTTCTCCATTGAGATGCGGAAATTCTTCTTTGAAACGCGCAAGGCCACGGCCGATCCGGTCTTTCAGAGTGCGCGACACCGCCTTCTGGAAGGAGGCGCAGATATCGGCAATATCCTGCTCCGAAAGCGGCGCGATGGCGGTCGCCGCCTGCCGCACCGCCGTCTTCAGGCCGGAGAAGGAAAAATCCAAACGGGTTTCGCCGACCATCGGACGCGGCAGTGGAAACCGGTTCGGGTCACCCTTCGCTGCCGCCTTCTCGACCGCTGGCCCGCCGGGATAGGGCAGACCCAGAAGTTTCGCGGTCTTGTCGAAAGCTTCACCCAAAGCGTCATCGATCGTGGTGCCCCAGCGCTCATAGTCGCCGACGCCGCGCACCAGCACCAGCTGGGTATGACCGCCGGAAACCAGCAGCATTAGATAGGGGAAAGACAGGCCATCGGTCAGCCGCGCCGTCAGCGCATGGCCCTCCAGATGGTTGATGGCGTAAAGCGGTTTGCCGGCCGCCTTGGCGATGGCCTTCCCGGTCATCAGGCCCACCAGCAGGCCGCCAATGAGACCGGGGCCGGAGGTGGCGGCAATGGCATCGACATCGGCAAGGGTGACGCCCGCCTGTTCCAGCGCTTCTTCCACCAGCGTGTCCAGCGCCTCGACATGGGCGCGCGCAGCAATTTCCGGCACCACGCCGCCATAGGCACTGTGTTCCTCAAGCTGCGACAAAACGACGTCGGAGACGATCTCGCCACGCCCGTCCGCATGCCGAACCACAATGGATGCAGCGGTTTCGTCACAGCTTGTCTCTATGCCGAGGATACGAAGAAAGGGGGTCATCAAATCTGTTCGTTCATTGCGATCATGCGCGGAGTTGGTCTAAGACAACTCCGGTAACAATGGATAGACGCGGATGCAAACAAAACCTTTCCGAATCGGCACGCGCGGCAGCCCGCTGGCGCTCGCACAGGCTTATGAGACCCGCAGCCGGTTGATGGCGGCGCATGGTCTGCCGGAAGAGATGTTCGAGATCGTCGTGCTGTCCACCAAGGGCGACCGGATTACCGACCGCGCCTTGTCGGAAATCGGCGGCAAGGGCCTGTTCACGGAGGAACTGGAAAACCAGCTTCTGTCCGGCGAACTCGATATTGCCGTGCACTCCTCCAAGGACATGCCGACGGTTTTGCCCGAAGGCCTGCATCTCTCCGCCTTCCTGCCGCGTGAAGACATGCGCGACGCCTTCATCGGCCGCACGGCACCGAAGCTTCTGGAGCTGCCGCAGGGCGCGGTTGTCGGCTCCGCCTCTCTGCGCCGCCAGGCACTGATCCGCCGCCTGCGACCGGATCTCCGCGTCATCGTTTTCCGCGGGCTGGTCGACACTCGTCTGCGCAAGCTGGAGGAAGGCCAGGCGGATGCGACGCTTCTTGCCTTTGCGGGCCTGAAGCGGCTCGGCAAGGACAATGTGCCAACGGAAATTCTCGATCCGAAAGAGTTTCCCCCCGCTCCGGCCCAGGGCGCGATCGGGGTCGAGAGCCGCATCGGTGACGCCCGCATGGATGAATTGTTGGCTCCCATAAACGACAGGCCCACTTATGACGCCGTGACCTGTGAGCGCGCCTTTCTGGCAGCGCTTGACGGTTCCTGTCGTACCCCCATTGCCGGTTACGCCACCTGCGAGGGCGATAACTTGCATTTTTCCGGCCTGATCCTCACCCCCGATGGCCAGACAAGCCATGGCATCGAAATCTCCGGCAACCGCAAGGACGCGTTGATACTGGGGAAAAAGGCCGGCGAAGAGGTGCGCGCCAAAGCGGGCAGCAATTTCTTCGAAGGCTGGAGCTGAGCCGATGCGCATCGTCGTCACCCGGCCGCAGCGTTCGGGCGAAAGGACGGCCGCAAAGCTTGAAGCGCTCGGCCATGAGCCGGTGCTTCTGCCGCTGTTTTACCCCTCCAATCATGGCGAACGCGCCATGGTGGCGCTGTCCGATCCGGCTGGAGCCATCGCGGTGACCAGCGCGGAAGCCCTGCGGGCGATGGCAACGTCCGGAGAGCAACTCGCCCCCTATCTGTCAAAACCGCTTTTCGCCGTCGGCGGGGCAACCGCGGAAGCGGCGAGAAAAACCGGCTTCGAGCAAATATTCACCGCCTCCGGAGATGCTCTGGGTCTGACCGCGTTGGTTAAACAGCACCGCGCTTTTTTGACTGAGGAAGAACCCTTGCTCTATCTCGCCGGCAGACCACGCGGCTCGGTTTTCGAGGAAGGCCTTGCCGCTGCCGGCATTCCCTTCAGAACGGTCGACTGTTACGAGATGCTGCCCTCGGATATTTCCGAAAACACGCTCGAAACGACGCTTCTCGAAACGACCGCCGATATAGTCCTGCTTTACTCCTCGGAAGCGGCGCGGGCTTTTTTCCGTCATGCATCGACGGATAAATACGCGACGGCGCTGACCGCGACAAAATTCATCTGCATCAGCCGCAATGTGCTTTCTCTGGTTCCGGAAATCTTCAGCTCAAATGCCAAGGCCGCCGAAGAGCCGAGCGAGGCCGCGATGTTCGAACTTCTGCACCATAACTCTGGAACCTAATTCGACCTCGCCTCTTTCCTTTGCCGCCGTCACTGACTAGGTTTAGAGTACTGCAGGCAGAAATGAGGTTGTCATGGTATCGGGAAAGCCGCCACGCCACTCCAAGTCCAAAGCCGAACCGGTCACAATCGACCTGGACGCAAAAGACGTGAAAGCAATTTCCGCCGATGAGGACGCTGCAAGGACGGAGGAAAAGCCCGGTGACCAAACGCCGGCCGCAACGGCGGAGCCGAGCGTTGCAGAAACAAAGCCCGCAGCAACAGCTGGCAATCCCCCGCCAGTCTGGGATCAGCCGCACAAAACCCCTATCGAGCCTGAGCCCAACGTCGGCAAGACGGAGGTAGAACCTTCCGCGCCGAAGGCAGAAAGCTCTGTGGACAAGCCAAAAGAGCCGGCTTCACCAGCTGCAGCACCGCCAAAAGCCGATGCCAAACCGGCAACGAGCGCCAACGGGGCGAGCGCCGCTGCCGCTGCCGCAGCCTCCTCAAAGCCGACCTTTGGCTCCACAGCCTCCACTAGCGCATCCGGCAGCGCCGCTGCCACGGCAAAGCCCTCAGCAGCCACCGCCTCATCTGGACCGGCCAAACCCTCCACGCCGCAAGAGGCGGAGCGTAAACAGGCAGCAACCTCGGGCCTGATCGCTGCCGGCATCGTTGGCGGCCTCGTGGCGCTGGCCGCCGCTGGCAGCATGCAATATGCGGGTATCCTGCCTTCCTTTAACGCGGGCAAAACCGGAAGCGATGAAATCGCCGCGCTGAAATCCGATCTCGGCGGTCTGCGGCAGCAGCTCGCCAATGCTCCGGCGGCAGACACATCGGCCCTGGAACAGCGCATCGCTAGGCTGGAAGGGGCAAAGGGTGAAGCGCCGCAGGTGGATGGACTTTCGGAAAAAATCACTGCGCTGGAAGCTGCCCTGCAATCGGAGCGATCCGCGCAGGCCTCCGCCACATCAGAACTGACGCGCCGCCTTGCGGATGCGGAAGCCAAGATCAACGAGCCGCGCGACGATATCGAAGTCGCCCGTGCGATTGCATCGGCCGCACTGAAGGCAGCGATCGATCGCGGCGGACCGTTCCTCACCGAACTCGACACGCTCTCCAAGGTCACGCCTGACGATCCGGCCATCGCATCGCTGCGATCCTTTGCCTCAACCGGTGTGCCATCCCGTTCAGAGCTGATCCACAAATTCCCCGATATCGCCAATGCGATGCTGTCGGCCATCAACCAGCCCGACCCCAATCAGGGCATCATGGAACGCCTGACCGAAAGCGCCTTCTCGCTGGTGAAAGTTCGTCCGGTCGGAAATATCGAGGGTGAGACAGCCGACGCGATGATCGCACGCATGGAGAACAAGCTGCGCAACGGCGATCTGCAGGGCGCGGCTCTTGAATGGAACGGGCTTCCCGAGGCGGCCAAGACGGCATCCGCGGACTACAAGAAATCTCTGGATGCGCGTATCGAGGTCGAAAACCTCGTGGGCGGCACGTTGAACCGTGCCATCACCAGCACCGGCAGGCAGGGGTAAGCGCATGACCAGAATTCTGACTTTCGCCGTTATCGTTCTGGCGCTTGGTTTCGGTTTCTCCTGGCTGGCGGACAGGCCGGGCGTGCTTTCCATCGTCTGGCAGGGCCAGCTGATCGAAATGAGCCTGATGGTCGCCGCCTCCATCATTGCGGCGCTGGTCGCCGCCGTCATGCTGGTCTGGTGGGTCGTCAACGCCATCTGGACATCGCCCAACGCCGCCCGCCGTTATTTCCGTGCCCGCAAGCGCGACCGGGGTTATCAGGCTCTCTCCACCGGCCTCATTGCCGCCGGTGCTGGCAACGCCATTCTTGCCCGCAAGATGACGGCCCGTACACAGGGACTGCTGAGTGCCGATCAGGAACCACTGATCCATCTGCTCGATGCACAGGCCGATCTGATCGAAGGCAAATATGACGAGGCGCGGCGCAAATTCGAAGCCATGGCCCGCGATCCCGAGACCCGTGAACTTGGCCTTCGCGGCCTTTATATCGAGGCGCGCCGTCAGGGCGCCTACGAAGCCGCCCAGCAATATGCCGAGGATGCGGCGGAAAAAGCACCCTATCTGCCCTGGGCGGCACAGGCGACGCTGGAAAACCGTTGTCGCAACGGACAATGGGACGATGCCATCCGCCTGCTCGACCAGCAGAGAGCGGCCAGCGTCATCGAACGCGGCGAGGCGGAGCGGCTAAGAGCGGTGCTTCTTACCGCCAAGGCCGGCGAAAAGCTGGAAAGCGACCCCGTGGGTGCCCGCGAGGATGCCAAACACGCGCTCAAGCTTGCCAAGAGCCTCGTTCCGGCAGCACTGATCGCGGCAAAATCCTATCTGCGCGAAGACAATCTGCGCAAGGCGGCAACGGTTCTGGAACCCGTGTGGAAGAACGATCCGCATCCGCAGATCGCCCAGCTTTATGTCCGCGCCCGCAGCGGCGATACCGCCATAGACCGGCTGAAACGCGCAGAGCGGCTGGAAAGCCTGAAACCTAACAATATCGAGTCGCTGTTCGCCGTGGCGCAGGCAGCGCTCGACGCCAAGGAATTCGCCAAGGCACGGGCCAAAGCCGAAGCCGCCGCGCGGATCGAGCCGCGCGAAAGCATTTTCCTGCTGATGGCCGATATTGAAGAGGCCGAAACCGGTGATCAGGGCCGGGTGCGCTATTGGATGGCACAGGCGCTACGCGCGCCGCGTGATCCTGCCTGGGTGGCCGATGGCATCGTCTCTGAGAAATGGCTGCCGGTGTCTCCCGTCACCGGTCGTCTCGACGCCTTCGAATGGAAAGCGCCGTTTGGTCAGCTTGAAGGACCCGTTGAAGATTTGACGATCGAAAACGCTATTGCGGCAGCACCGGCCAAAGCTGAACCAGTGGCAAAGACAATCATTGTTGAAACCCCACCCGAAACAAGAGTTGAGGCGAAGCCTGCTCCGGCCCAGAGGGCCGAGATGAAGCCTGTCGTCCCATCGCAAAAAGAGAAAAAGCCCATCACGATCGCCATCCCACCGCAAACAGAGGCGTCGGCCGAAAAAGCGGAAGCCGTGCCCTTTTTTGGCGGTGCTCCTGATGATCCGGGTGTCAAGAAGTCGGGCGTGGAGGCTGAAGCCAAGACAAAGGCGGTCGTGCCGCCGCAGAAAGAGACAAAGCCAGCCACAATCGACCCGCCAAAGCCAAGTGATGTATCGGCTGAAAAGAGGGAAGCTTTGCCGTTTTTCGGCGGCGCCCCGGATGATCCGGGCGTCAAGAAGTCAGGCGCGGAAGCCGAACCCAAGACCCGGCTCAAACTCTTCTGACCAGCAGGCTATCGATGTTCCAGCAAATACAGTCGTTTATTCAGAACCTCGTCGGCCCGAATGCGGGTGACTTCAGCCCTGATGATCTGAGGGTGGCGGTAGCCGCCCTCTGTTTCCAGGTGATGGAAGCGGATGGCACCGTCTCGAAAAGCGAGCGTGACCGCCTGCGCGAGATTCTGCACGAATATTACCACCTCGATGGCGGCAAGCTCGATGCCCTTCTTACCGCCGGTCAGGAGGCGGGCAAAGAAGCGGTCGATTATTACCGCTTCACCGCCGATATCCGCCGCCATCTCGATGAAGATCAGCGCGTGGAGCTTATTGGAATATTATGGGATATTGTTTACGCTGACGGCGAACGAAGCGAAATGGAAGATCATGTGATCTGGCGGGTGGCCGATCTGCTTGGTGTTTCCGTGCGCGACAGGGTTCTGCAACGTCAGCAGGCCGCCACGAGGTCCGGGCCCGCTGAAGAAAGCGAAAACGAAGACGATGCTGTTTGACCCCTCAAGGCAACAGAGAGAACAACCTTCGCTGCTAGTCGTCCTGCATCAGGAACGTTCCACGCCCGGCCGCGTCGGCCAGATACTGGTGGAAAAAGGGTACCGCCTCGACATACGACGCCCCGCACTGGGTGATGACTTGCCACAGACGCTGGAACGCCATGCCGGCGCCATCATCTTCGGCGGCCCGATGAGCGCGAATGACCCACATGATTATATCAAAGCCGAAATCGACTGGCTGAAGGTGCCGCTGAAGGAAAACAAACCCTTTCTCGGCATCTGTCTCGGCGCGCAGATGCTGTCCAAACATCTGGGCGGCAAGGTGGAGGCCGACAGGGACGGCAAGGTGGAAATCGGCTGGTATCCGCTTCACGCCACCGAACACGGGCGGCTTTTGATGCCGCATTGGCCGACGATGGTCTATCACTTCCACAAGGAAGGGTTCGAACTGCCGCGCGGCGCCGAGCTTCTGGCTTCAGGCGAGACCTATCCCAACCAGGCCTATCGTTATGGAAAAAATGCCTGGGGCCTGCAGTTTCACGCCGAACTCACCCGCGCCATGATGCATAGCTGGGTGGTGCGTGGCGCGCAGCGTTTCGGCATGCCCAATGCGCAGGTCGGCAGCCAGCATCTGGAAGGCCGCATGCTGTTCGACACGCCGCTCAGGGCATGGCTCGGCAATTTTCTCGATCTGGTTTTTGAAGGCAAGGCGCAGCGCTAAGACCTTACGGGGTCATTGCGGCGCATCCAGATTGTCGATCTTGCGCAGCTTGGAAAAACCAAGCGCCCAGATGACCGCCACCGCAAGCGTCCCTGCCCCGCCGATAACGACGGCCGGCACAGCACCCACGACATGGGCCATGGTGCCGGCGCGGAACTCACCCAGCTCGTTCGATGCGCCGACAAATACCATGTTCACGGCATTCACGCGCCCGCGCACCTCATCCGGCGTCCAGAGCGCGATCAGGGTCTCGCGGACATAAACCGACACCATGTCCGATGCACCCATGACCACCAGCGCGGCGATGGACAGCCACGCGGTTTGCGAGAGCCCGAAGACCACGGTGGAAACGCCGAAGAGGCCAACACCGACAAACATCAGCAGACCGGCGCGGTGACGGATGGGCCTGAAGGCCAGAATGACCGCAACCGTGATCGCGCCGATTCCGGGGGCCGCGCGCAAAAGCCCGAGACCCCAGGGCCCGAGTGTCAGCACTTCCTTGGCAAAGATCGGCATCAAAGCGACAGCACCGCCCAGCAGCACAGCGAAAAGGTCGAGCGAGATCGCGCCGAGGACGATCTTCTCCTGCGAGATGAATTTGAACCCGGCCAGCATGGTTTCCAGGCTGATGGCTTTTGCCGGCCCACGTTGTTCCGGCTTGCGGATCGCCAGGGCAAGCGTTGCGGACACGATGAACAGCACGAACGCCACGCTATAAGCGGTAGACGCACCGAGGCCATAAAGCAGACCACCGGCAACCGGGCCGAGGATCGATGCCATCTGCCAGGAGGACGAATTCCAGGCGATTGCGTTCGGCAGATCTTCGACGGGCACGAGATTGGGCGCCAGCGACTGGACCGCCGGCCCCATGAAGGCCCGCTCAATGCCGAAGACGACGAGAATGGCGAAGACCGGCCAGGGGGAAAAGCTGTGCGTCAGCGTGAGACCGAGGAGCGCCAAAGCACAGAGCGCCGCCATCAGCAGACATATCGCCATGATGCGCCGGCGATTGTGCCGGTCGGCGACCGTTCCCGTGACAAGGATCAGAAGCAGCGACGGCAGAAACTGGAAAAGACCGATCAGGCCAAGATAAAAGGCGTTGCCTGTCACCTCATACATCTGCCAGCCGACAGAAACGCTGACGATCTGGATGGCGAAGGCCGAAAAAAACCGAGCGCTGAAAAAGCGGCGATAGGAACTATGCCGGAATGCGCCAAAGCGGTTTTCGGCAGAAGGCAGGGACATCGGCTGTGCTCGCGAGACAATATGAGAGCTTTGCAATAGAGCGATATGATAGGAATCGCCAGCCCTCAACAGCGGGATGACGAAAAGTGTGAGCGGTTTTCGTCTGGAATCCCGCGCAAAGCCGTGAATCAGATTGTGATGATCGCCGGTCGCTCAGACCAAAGATCATTACGATCTGGCGGAACACTTGCCGGTTCACGCGTCAATGTCTAAATGTCTTGCAACCAAGATACGGAGATATTGATGCTTGCCCTGTTTCAGACCATCGATCTGGCCTTGAACCTCTATACGTGGGTGCTGATCGCCAGCGCTATTTTTTCCTGGCTTTACGCCTTCAACGTCATCAATTCCCGCAACCAGTTCGTGAACGCCATCGGGAGTTTCCTGGTCAATGTCACGGAACCGGCCCTGCGCCCCATCCGCCGCATTCTGCCCAATCTCGGCGGCATCGACATTTCGCCGATCATCCTGCTGCTGATCATCTTCTTCATTCGCTCCTTCATGTGGAACACGCTTTATCCGATGACCGTTTGAGCGGGTTCTGGCGAAAACACGATGATCATGTCCGCCTGTCCGTTCGCCTGACGCCGAACGGCGGGCGGGATATGATCGACGGCGTGGAGCAGGATGCCGACGGGAACGCGCATCTGAAAGCCCGCGTCAGCGCCGTGCCGGAAGGCGGCAAGGGGAACAAAGCCCTCATTGTTTTGCTGGCAAAAAAACTCGGCCTGCCCAAATCTTCCATCACCTTCATTTCAGGCGAAACAGCGCGTAAAAAAATCCTCCGGATCGATACCGACCCGGAGGATTTCGAAAAGCTTTTTAAAAAGCTGGCGGTTTAGGCCTGTCAGCCCTGCGCCTTGTAGCGCTCGATGGCTTCGACGATCAGCTTCTTGGCAACGTCGACATCCTGCCAGCCACCCATCTTCACCCACTTGCCGGGCTCCAGATCCTTGTAGTGCTCAAAGAAATGCTCGATCTGCTTCAGCGTGATTTCCGGCAGGTCGGTGTAATTGTGGACCTTGTCGTAACGGCGCGTCAGCTTCGGAGCCGGCACGGCGAGGATCTTCTCGTCCTTGCCACCATCATCTTCCATGATCATCACGCCGATGGGGCGGACATTGATCACGCAGCCGGGAACCAGCGGACGGGTGTTGCAGATGAGAACGTCGATCGGGTCGCCGTCGTCGGACAGGGTGTGCGGCACGAAGCCATAGTTACCCGGATAGGTCATCGGCGTGTAGAGGAAGCGATCGACGATCAGCGCACCGGCATCCTTGTCCATCTCGTACTTGATCGGGTGTCCACCCACCGGCACTTCAACGATGACATTCACGTCATTCGGCGGGTTCTTGCCTATGGAAATTGCATCAATACGCATTCGCTTCCCTCAATTCGACGGGTTGGATTTGGTTTTCGATACTGGGAAAGTCGCCGCATTGCAACATGGCTTTGAGCGGATAAGACAGAATGCCGGATTTGAGGTTATCGCGATTACGCATGGCGGCCGCAAAAAAACACACCATCGCGTAATCCATCCGCAGCTCTTGTCAGTTCCAGACGAAACCGACCTTCCGCAACGACTTGCCGCCGAAATCTTCCATGCCTTCGGCAATGTCGCGGCCGCCATGCGAACGGAAGAACCGATTGGCGACGTCACTGTCTTCGAGGCACCAAACGACGATGCCATTGCAGCCAAGCGATGTCAGCAGCCTGCGGGCCTCCGTGAACAGCAGTGAGCCGAGCCCGATGCCCTGATATTCCGGCCGCAGATAAAGTTCGTAAATCTCGCCGTCATGCGGCAGCCCGCGTGCACGGCTAAGACCGAGCGTCGCATATCCGGCAACCACACCGGCCACTTCCACCACCAGCATGGTGGCAGAGCCTCTCGTCGCCTTCTTCCACCAGATCTCTCCGCGGCGCTCCAGCATCTGCGTCAACGGCCGGTGCGGAATAAGCCCCGCATAGGCCTGTTGCCACGACAGACGGTGCGCTTCGGAGATGGCGCGCGCATCATGCGGCTCGGCACGGCGAACATCGATGGATAACGTTTTCATAACGCGATTCTGGCCCCGGCCACGGAAACTTGCCAGTCATAAAGGTTAACGCCGGCAGGCTTACCCACAGCCTATTCATGTGGACGACCAGGAAAAATTAACGCATCCTTAACCTTTCGCACAAGCACCTTTCGACTCATGCACACATAAAAACGAATGCATAAAAAAACCCGGCTCAGGGCCGGGTTTTTAAAATTCATAACGACTAACCGCAATCAGATTGCGAGCTTGGCCTTTTCGAAACGCTTGCGGTCGTTTGCGTCGAGGAACATCTTGCGCAGACGGATCGACTTCGGCGTCACTTCCATAAGCTCGTCTTCCTGGATCCACGAAAGAGCGCGGTCGAGCGTCATGCGGATCGGCGGCGTCAGCTTGACAGCTTCATCCTTGCCGGCGGCGCGGATGTTGGTCAGCTGCTTGCCCTTCAGCACGTTCACTTCGAGATCGTTGTCGCGCGTGTGAATACCGATGATCATGCCGGCATAAACCTTCTCACCCGGCTCGATGATCATCGGGCCGCGATCTTCCAGGTTGAACATGGCGTAAGCAACAGCCTCGCCCGAACCGTTGGACAGGAGAACACCGTTGACGCGACCGGCAATCTGGCCCTTGAAGGGCTGATAGTCGTGGAACAGACGGTTCATGATGGCCGTACCGCGCGTGTCGGTCAGCAGTTCCGACTGGTAGCCGATCAGGCCACGGGTCGGAGCATAGAACTTCAGACGAACGCGATTGCCACCGGAAGGACGGAGCTCAGCCATTTCAGCCTTGCGCTCGGACATCTTCTGAACGACGACGCCGGAATGCTCTTCATCGACGTCGATCACGACTTCTTCGATCGGCTCCAGCAGGGTGCCGTTCTCATCCTTGTGCATCACAACGCGCGGACGCGATACAGCAAGTTCGAAGCCTTCGCGGCGCATGGTTTCGATCAGAACCGCCAGCTGCAATTCGCCACGACCGGAAACGAAGAACGAATCCTTGCCTTCGGCTTCTTCGATCTTCAGCGCAACGTTGCCTTCGGCTTCCTTGAACAGACGGTCGCGGATAACGCGGCTGGTAACCTTGTCGCCTTCGGTGCCGGCAAGCGGGCTATCGTTGACGATGAACGACATGGTGACGGTCGGCGGATCAATCGGCTGCGCGGTCATCGCCTCGGTCACGGACGGATCACAGAAGGTATCGGCGACCGTACCCTTGGAGAGACCGGCAATGGCAACGATGTCGCCCGCATGGGCTTCTTCGATTGCAGTGCGCTCGATACCGCGGAAGGCAAGGATCTTGGAAATACGACCGGTTTCGATCGTCTTGCCATCCTGGCCCAGAACCTTCACGGCCTGGTTCGGCTTGATCGAACCGGAAGCGATGCGGCCGGTGATGATACGACCGAGGAAGGGGTTGGCTTCGAGGATCGTGCCGATCAGACGGAACGGACCTTCTTCGACCTTGGGCTCCGGAACATGTTCGAGAACCAGATCGAGCAACGGTGCAAGACCCTGATCCTTCGGACCTTCCGGGTTGACGTTCATCCAGCCGTCGCGGCCAGAACCGTAGAGGATCGGGAAGTCGAGCTGCTCGTCGGTCGCGTCGAGGTTTGCGAAGAGGTCGAAGACTTCGTTGATGACTTCTTCATGACGGCCATCCGGACGGTCGATCTTGTTGATCGCAACGATGGGACGAAGACCAACCTTCAGCGCCTTGCTGACCACGAATTTGGTCTGCGGCATCGGGCCTTCGGAGCTGTCGACCAGAACGATCGCGCCATCCACCATCGACAGGATACGCTCGACTTCACCGCCGAAATCGGCGTGGCCGGGGGTATCGACGATGTTGATGCGAACACCCTTCCACTCCACCGAGGTCGCCTTGGCGAGAATGGTGATGCCGCGTTCCTTTTCGAGGTCGTTGCTGTCCATCACGCGCTCTGCAACGCGCTGGTTGTCGCGGAACGAACCGGATTGCTTCAGAAGCTCGTCCACGAGCGTCGTTTTTCCATGGTCAACGTGCGCGATGATCGCGATGTTGCGAAGTGCCATTGTTCAAAATCTCTGAGGTTGGGCGCTATATTGATGAGATACGCCAATTTAGTTTGGCGCGCTCATAACCTTTTTTTTGCAAATGCGAAAGGGGGGCTCATGTCATAAGCCCCCTGCGCTCAGTTTCTAGCTGAGAATTATGACAGTCTCTTATAGAAGACCGCGCTTCGAAAGCATCGCATCCGGGCTCGGCATCTTGCCCCGGAAGGCGAGATAGGCCTCCTCCGGATCGATCGAACCACCGACGGAATAGATATTGTCCTTCAGCCGGCGCGCAATCTCACCGTCAAAGGCATTGCCGGTTTCCTCAAAGGCAGCAAAGGCATCGGCATCGAGAACTTCCGACCACATGTAGGAATAATAACCGGCGGAATAGCCATCGCCAGAGAACACATGCTGGAAATGCGGCGTCGCGTGCCGCATGACGATGGATTTCGGCATATTGAGGCCAGACAGTACCTCACCCTGAACCGCCATCGGATCGGCGACGCTGTCGCGGGTGTGGAACGCCATGTCGACGATCGCCGAGGAGGTGAATTCCACCGTGCTGAAACCGGCATTGAAGGTCTGGGCGGCCAGAACCTTGTCCAGCAACGTCTTCGGCATCGGCGCGCCAGTCTCATAATGCAGCGCGTATTTTTCCAGAATTTCCGGCACCGTCAGCCAATGTTCGTAAAGCTGCGACGGCAATTCGACGAAATCGCGCGAGACACCGGTTCCGGATACCGAGGGGTAGGTTACATCGGAGAGCATACCATGCAAGGCATGGCCGAATTCATGGAACAGCGTGCGCGCATCGTCGAGCGAAAGCAGCGCCGGTTTTCCTTCGGCTGGCTTCGCGAAATTGCAGACATTGTAGATGATGGGGATTTCACCGACGGTGCCGTTCTTCAGCGGCAGCTTGTGCTGCGACTGGAAGGAACTCATCCATGCGCCTGATCGTTTGGAGGGGCGGGCGAAATAGTCGCCGAGGAACATGGCCTTCAGATCGCCCTTGTCGTCGCGGATTTCGAAAATCCGCACATCGGGGTGATAGCCGGCAACGCCCTTCACTTCGACCGCATGAATCGCAAACAGCCGCCCTGCCACATCGAAACAGGCTTCGATGATCTTTTCCAGCTGCAGATAGGGCTTCAATTCCGCCTCGGAGAAATTAAACTTCTGTGCCCGGAGCTTTTCGGCATAATGCCGCCAGTCCCAGGGCAGTACCTCATGGTTCTTGCCTTCCTCGGCGATGATGGCGGCAAGTTCAGCCTCTTCCTCGCCCGCACGTTGAACGGCTTTTTCCCAGACCTGACCGAGAAGACCATTCACTGCATCCGGTGTCTTCGCCATCGTATCATCCAGCTTATAGGCAGCGAAATTCGCATAACCGAGAAGCTTTGCCTTTTCCTCGCGCAGTTCGAGCGTGCGGCGGACAATCTCGCGATTGTCGGTCTCGCCGCCATTTTCGCCCCGCGCAACCCAGGCCTTGAAGGCCTGTTCGCGCAGGTCACGCCGTTCGGAAAAGGTCAAAAAAGGCTCGATGATCGAGCGGGAAAGGGTAACGGCAAATTTTCCGTCCTCGCCATGTTCGCGGGCAGCCCCTGCCATCGCATCGCGCAGAAAACCGGGAATGCCCGCAAGCTCTTCCTCCGTAGAGAGCAGAAGCTTCCAGTTCTTTTCATCCGCCAGCACATTCTGCCCGAATTTCGCGCCGAGACCGGCAAGTTCCTCATTAATCGCAGCCAGCCGCTCCTGCCGATCCCTGGGCAATTTGGCACCGGAGCGCACGAAACCCTTCCAGTGCCGTTCGAGAACACGGCTCTCTTCGCCCGTCAGCCCAAGCGCCTCACGCTTTTCCCACAATGTGTCGATGCGCTTGAACAGCGCCTCGTTCATGCCGATCTTGGAATAATGCCGTGACATTTTCGGTGCGATTTCCCGCTCCAAAGCCTGAATCACACCATTTGTGTTGGCGCCGGCCCTGTTCCAGAAAAGTGACGAGATACGCGAGAGATCGTCACCGGCGATTTCGAGTGCGGTCACTGTATTTTCAAAACTCGGCGCCTGCGCATTGCCCGCAATCGCATCGATTTCATGTTCGTGGGACGGAAGGGCGGCATCGAAGGCCGGCGCGAAATCCTCATCCTTGACCGCATCGAATTTTGGCAGACCATTATGACCGTTCCAGTGAACGAGTGCGGGATAAAGCGCGGTCTTCAATGGCATTTCATCTTCCTTGTGCAATTCCGTTTCAAACCCATATGGGCATGCCTCTACCGCCAATTCAATATGCGGATGGTGATGACCGACGATGCGGATTTCGTGCTTGTTAGCCATTTCCTGAACCGACTTAAATTATCCTCTTCATCGGCAGGGTGGGCGAAGTCGAAAAAGAGCCGAAGGCCCTGTCTTTTTTGCTTCGGCGTAACAATCGTCGACTATATTGCCGAATATCCAGCAATTGAACTGACGCATGTTTTACTCGATTTTCGACAATATGATTTGTGCACCATTGATTATCGCCCGGAATTTAGTAAGGCTGACTTACGAAAAGGCGAAGCATGGGCACGAAACGCGAAAAAGATTCACTGGCATTTCTGCTGAACAGCGGCGCACGCCTGCTGAACAGTGCTTTTGAGCGCCGAATTTCTGAAGCCGGACTGGGCCTGACCCCCGGCGAAGCACGCGCGTTGCTGACGGTTGCCGTGGTTGATGGCAGTAAGCAGTCGGACATTGCCGCCCGTCTCGGCATCGAGCCCATGACGATCTGCGCCTATCTCGACAAGCTGCAATCCCTCGATCTCATCGAGCGCCAGCAGGACCCCCAGGACAGACGCTCCAAACGCATCGTATTGACAAAAAACTCCACCGAGATGCTGGAAGCCGTGCGCCAGGAAATTGATGAACTCGTCCGTCACGCCACACGTGGTTTGAACGAAGAAGAAGTCGCGCTTTTCCGCAGCTTCCTGCAGACGCTTCGCGACAATCTCCAGCCGGAACAGCCGGGCCAGAGCTGCTGAATACAATGCCGCCAGAACCGATCATGTCGACAAAACGCACAGCCCTGCTCGGCGCGTTGCTGACGGCGCTGGCGCCGATTTCCATGGCGATCTATACGCCTGCCATGCCGGAACTGACGCAGGTTTTCGCCACGAATGAAGCCGCGATAAAATTCAGCCTCTCGCTTTATTTTGCCGGTTTCGCCCTGGCGCAACTGCTCGCCGGACCTGCTTCCGATGCCTTTGGCAGGCGTAGGGCGAGCCTCGTTTTCCTGTCGGTCTTTCTGGGCGGCGGGCTGCTGGCGATTTTTGCCCCGACGATAGAAGTGCTGCTCCTCGCCCGGCTCATTCAGGGCATCGGCGCCTCCGTCGGCATGACGGTGGCGCGCGCCATCGTCCGCGACCAGTTTACCGGCGCGGAAGCCTCCAACATCATGAACCTGATCGGCATCATGCTGGCCGTCGGCCCCGCCCTCGGACCAACGATCGGCGGGCTTTCACTTGCGGCTTTCGGCTGGAAATCGGTGTTTTTCCTCATGGCCGGTCTCGGCGCCGTCGCCATCTTGTCCGTCGTGGTTTTCCTGCGCGAAACGACGGTCCCGGACAAAAGCCTGATCCGTCCCCCTCGCCTCCTGTCGGCATACGGCACCTTGCTGACAGAACCACGCTTTCTTCTGGCCGCCCTCGTGCTTGGCGGTTCCATCGGCGCGCTTTATGCGCAGGCCACCATGCTGACCTTCATCCTTATCAACACGGTCGGCATGACACCCACCGCCTTCGGCATCGGCATGCTGATGCAGACCGGCGCCTATTTCTTCGGTTCCATCGCCCTGCGATACATCGCACCGCGACTGGGTGATCGCCGTTCCGTCATGCTGGGCCTCTGCTTTTCGGGAACAGGCGGCGTGCTCATCCTCCTGTCGGTCTTTCTGATACCGCCGTCGTTCTTCTCCATCATGGGGCCTGTGGCGGTTGCAACGATCGGTATCGCCTTGCTGACACCCTCGATGGTAACGGCGGCACTTGCACCCTTCCCGCATATTGCCGGCTCTGCCTCGGCGATGATGGGCTTCATCCAGATGGGATCGGGTTTTGCGGGCGGCGCTGCAGCATCGCTCATCGGTTCACCCTTGATCGGTTTCGGCATCATCATCCCGGTGATGGAATTCACCGCAGTTGCCAGCTATATCGGCTTCCGCATCGTCTCCAGAAGAGAGACATGAAAAAACCCGCCGGCGTCACTGCCCGCGGGTTTCATAATCTTCACATCAGCAGAATTACTTGCTGAGGTTACGCTTGGCCAGCGTGCGAAGACGCAGCGCATTGAGCTTGATGAAGCCAGCAGCATCCTTCTGGTCGTAAGCGCCGTGGTCATCCTCAAAGGTCACCAGCGCGTCGGAATAAAGCGACTTGGCGCTCTCGCGGCCAGTGACCATGACATTGCCCTTGTAGAGCTTCAGCGTCACTTCGCCTTCCACATGCTCCTGGCTCTTGTCGATCAGCGCCTGCAGCATTTCGCGCTCCGGCGAGAACCAGAAGCCGTAATAGATCAGTTCTGCGTAACGCGGCATCAGCTCATCCTTGAGATGCGCTGCACCCCGGTCGAGCGTGATGGATTCGATGGCGCGATGTGCGGCAAGCAGGATGGTGCCGCCGGGCGTCTCGTAAACGCCGCGCGACTTCATGCCGACGAAACGGTTCTCGACCAGATCAAGGCGGCCGATGCCGTTTTCACGGCCGTAATTGTTGAGCGTGGCGAGAAGCGTCGCCGGCGACATTTCAACGCCGTTGATGGAGCAGGCATCACCCTTGCGGAAACCGACCTTGATGACGGTTGCCTTGTCGGGAGCCGCTTCCGGCGAGATTGTGCGCATATGCACATATTCAGGCGCTTCCTGTGCCGGGTCTTCCAGAACCTTGCCCTCGGAAGAGGAGTGCAGCAGGTTGGCGTCGACGGAGAATGGCGCCTCGCCCTTCTTGTCCTTGGCGACCGGAATCTGGTGCTGTTCGGCGAAATTCAGGAGGTCGGTACGGCTCTTGAACGTCCAGTCACGCCACGGAGCAATGATCTTGATATCAGGGTTCAGCGCATAGGCCGAAAGCTCGAAACGGACCTGATCGTTGCCCTTGCCGGTGGCGCCATGGGCGATGGCGTCAGCGCCGGTCTTCTTGGCAATCTCGATCAGGTGCTTGGAAATCAGCGGACGGGCAATCGAAGTGCCGAGCAGATAGACGCCTTCATAAACGGCGTTGGCGCGAAACATCGGGAACACGAAATCACGCACAAATTCTTCGCGGACGTCCTCGACGAAGATTTCCTTGATGCCCAGCATCTCGGCCTTCTTGCGTGCCGGCTCAAGCTCTTCGCCCTGGCCGAGATCGGCGGTGAAGGTTACGACTTCAGCACCGAGTTCCGTCTGAAGCCATTTCAGGATGATCGAGGTGTCGAGGCCGCCGGAATAGGCGAGAACGACTTTCTTAACGTCTTTCGGAAGTGCCATAGTGATGTCCATCTGCATGATGACGGCATCTGGGCACCGCCATTTCCTTGGGATTTCGGCACTTTTACAGTGCAACCCGAAATGTGTGAAGCGCTTTTCCGTGAGATAAGCGACAAAACAATTGATGGGCGCGCATGATGACGGATGGCGAACGGCCGCGCGGATGGGAACGAAGCAATTGTCACATGCATTTAGAAAATTCGCGCTTTATCATAAAGCGGCGCGATCGACTTGAAGACCGTGAATGAAGCCACTCAGGTTCAGGCAACGTTGCAAACCGCTGGAAACAGCAGAAACGACGCGAAGGAGAAACCTATGACGACCATCCACCCTGCATTCAAGGAAGATAATGTCGCTGTCATAACAGGTGCGGCATCCGGCATCGGACTTGCCGCCGCCCGTAAATTCGCCGGTTTCGGCATGAGCGTCGTGCTCGTCGATCTCGATGGCGAAAAGCTCGCCGCAGCCCATGCGGATATTCTGACCGTCACCAAGGGCGGGGAAGCGCAGATCGTCGCCATTCCGACCGACGTCTCGAAACTCGATGAGCTGGAAGCATTGGAGCGCGCCGTGATCCAGCGTTTCGGGCGTGTCCACGTCCTCATGAACAATGCCGGCATCCAGCCGGGCAGCGCCATCTTCGGACCCCAGGCCAACTGGGAAAAGATTATCGGCGTCAATCTGATGGGCGTCGTGAATGGCAGCCGCGTCTTCGGCCAGGGCATGATCACCCATGGCGAACCGTCGCTGATCATCAATACCGGCTCGAAACAGGGCATCACCACGCCTCCGGGTGATCCGGCCTATAACGTCTCGAAGTCCGGTGTGAAAACCTTCACGGAAGCGCTTCAGCACGAATTGCGTAATATCCCGAACGGCGCTGTTTCCACCCACCTGCTGATCCCCGGTTTCGTCTTCACCGGCCTGACTGCCCATGGCAGGACTGAAAAGCCGCAGGGCGCCTGGACCGGCGAGCAGACCATCGATTTCATGATCGAGAGCATCGGCCGCGGCGATTTCTACATCCTCTGCCCTGATGGCGAAGTGGATCGTCCAACGGATGAGAAGCGCATTCTCTGGGCGGCCCAGGACATCGTCCAAAACCGCCCGCCGCTCTCACGCTGGCATACGGAATATTCCGCCGCCTTCACCAGCTTCCTGAAAAACTGAAGTTCCAGCCGCCGTACTCACAAGGGTACGGCGGCTACTCTCCTCCCCCGCAGGCGCGTCATCACTCAAAAACATTGGCAGAAACACGAAACCGCGTTAAGCAACCGCAATCTCCAGATTTTACGGGTGCCGCGATGGATTTCGTTCCGAGCCTGCCAACATTGATCGCCTTCACCATTGCCATTCTGCTTCTGGCGGTAACGCCGGGGCCTGACATGACGCTCTGGATCAGCCGCTCGCTGCGCGAAGGCCGGGCAGCAGGATTCATGACGCTGGTGGGGACCAATATCGGCATCACCGTGCATACGATGCTGGTCGCCTTCGGTGTCGCAGCCCTCATCGTCGCCTCGCCGACCGCCTTCATGATCCTGAAAACCGGTGGTGCGGCCTATCTGGTCTGGCTCGCCATTCAGGCGATCCGCAAGGGTTCGGATTTCGTGATGGTGAAAAGCACCGGTGAGAAAGCACAGGCCTCCCTGAAATCAGCCTTGCTGAACGGCATCTGGGTCAATCTGCTGAACCCCAAGGTCATCATCTTTTTCATGACCTTCCTGCCGCAATTCGTCAGCGCAACCGATCCGCACGTCACCGGCAAACTGATCTTCCTCGGCATCTGGTCCATCATCGTGGCGCTGCCGATCGGTATCGGCATCGTTGTCGCCGCCGATGTTCTCTCCGCTTGGCTGCAGCGCAACCGGAAAGTTCTGCGCGGGCTCGATTACACGATCGCCGGTGTCTTCTCGCTTTTCGCGGTCAAGATTTTCTTCACGCAAACGCGCTGAGGGTAAATAAAAAGGCGCCGGAAGGCGCCTTTTTGCAATCAGCCGATCAACAGCTCGTCATCGTCAAGCGTCTGGCCGCGTATCTTGCGGAACATCTCGATCAGGTCTTCGACCTCGAGATCCTTGCGGCTGTCACCGGAGACGTCGAGCACGATTTCACCGGCGTGCAGCATGATCGTCCGGGTGCCATAATCTAGCGCCTGACGCATGGAATGGGTGACCATGAGGGTCGTCAGCTTGCGCTCCGACACCACCTTGCGGGTCAGTTCCATCACGAATTCCGCCATGCCGGGATCGAGTGCCGCCGTATGTTCATCCAAGAGCAGCACGTCCGAGCCGGATAGCGTCGCCATGACAAGCGAAACCGCCTGCCTCTGCCCACCCGACAGAAGATCCATACGGTCCTTCAGACGATTTTCGAGACCGAGATTGAGCGAAGCGATACGTTCCCCGAAGAAATCCCGCCTACCGCGTCCAAGCGCCGACGACAACCCGCGACGCTCGCCGCGAGATGCCGCTAGCGCCAGGTTCTCCTCGATCGTGAGCGCACCGCAGCTGCCCGCCAACGGGTCCTGAAACACGCGCGCCACCCGTCCCGCCCGGCTCGCGGTCGGCTTGCGGGTGACATCGGCGCCGCCGATCATCACCTTGCCCGCCGTTGGCAGGACATCGCCGGCCAGAACACCGAGAAGTGTGGATTTGCCCGCACCATTGGAGCCGATGACGGTGACGAAGGAACCATCCTCGATGGTGAGATCGATCTTGGCCAGCGCCTGCTTTTGCAGCGGCGTACCACGCCCGAAGACGACCTGGATATCGGAAAGCGAAATCACGATGTTGCTCCCCCACGGCGCAGTCGCGGCAGGATCAATGCGATGGCCACCAATACCGCCGTTACGAAATTGAGATCGGACGCCTTGAGACCCAGCACATCACTCGACAAAGCCAGCTGAATGGCGAGACGATAGGCGATGGAGCCGAAGACACAGCCGATCAGCGCGATCAGGATGCCGCGCGCGCCGAACAAAGTCTCACCGATGATGACGGCCGCAAGCCCGACAACGATGGTGCCGACACCGGAGGTCACATCCGCAAAACCATTGGTCTGCGCAAACAATGCGCCGCCAAGAGCCACCAGCGCATTCGAAAGCGCCATGCCGAGATAGATCTGGTTCCCGGTCTTCACGCCCTGCGCCCGCGCCATCCGCGCATTGGCACCCGTCGCTCGCATGGCAAGGCCCGCATCGCTTTCAAGAAAACGCCAGACGAGAATGACCGCGATCAGCACCAGCGCACCAACAAAGAGCGGCCGCACCAGATATTCGGAAAGGCCGAGACCGTAAAACGGCGAAATCATCGTGTCCTGATTGAGCAGCGCCACATTCGGCTTTCCCATCACCCTAAGATTGACGGAAAACAGCGCGATCATCGTCAGGATCGAGGCAAGCAGGTTCAATATCTTGAAACGAACGTTGAGCGTGGCGGTCACAATGCCGGCGGCAGCGCCAGCAACCATGGCAATCGCCGTCGCGACCCAGGCATTCAGACCGGCGATGATCAGCACGGCAGCCACGGCGGCGCCAAGCGGAAACGAACCGTCCACGGTCAGGTCAGGAAAATCAAGTACGCGGAAAGCGAGATAGACGCCGATCGCCACGAAAGCGAAGACCAGTCCCAGCTCCACGGCACCCCAGAAGGCGATTTGGCTCACGGTAATGTCCTTGTTATTGCCGCCATCAGGCGGATACGGGCACCGTCTCGTGCCACGTAAAACGGGCGGCGAAATGCCGCCGCCCGCAATTCAGTCAGGTTGCAGTTCAGTCGATGACCTTGGTGGCGCGCTTCGTCACGCTTTCAGGGAAGGTGACGCCAACTTTTTCGGCAACCTTCTTGTTGATGACGAGATCGGTGCCGACAGCCACGGTTGCCGGAATTTCACCGGGCTTTTCACCCTTGAGGATGCGGACAACAACGGCGCCGGTCTGCTTGCCAACGTCGAAATAGTTGAAGCCGAGGGCTGCAACCGCGCCACGGGCAACGGAATCCGTATCAGCGGCATAAAGCGGGATCTTCGCCTCAGAGGCAACACCGGCTACCGCCTCGAAAGCGGAAACGATGGTGTTGTCGGTCGGAACGTAGATCACGTCGGCCTTGCCGACCAGTGCGCGGGTTGCGCCCTGCACTTCTGCGGACTTGGTGGCGACGGATTCGATGACCTTCAGGCCGGCCTTGTCAGCTTCGGCCTTCAGCAGGGCGAGCGTCGAGGCGGAGTTGGCTTCGGCGGAGTTGTAGATGAAGCCGATGGACTTGGCGTTCGGGGAGATTTCCTTGATGAGCGCCAGGTGCTCGCCAACCGGCAGCATGTCGGAAAGGCCGGTCACATTGCCGCCGGGCTTTTCCATGCTCTTGATAAGCTGTGCGCCGACCGGATCGGAAACCGCCGTGAAGACGACCGGAATGTCGCGCGTGGCCGCGACGACAGCCTGAGCCGACGGCGTGGAGATCGGCACGATGACCGAAGGAGCATCGCCCACGAACTGGCGCGCAATCTGCGCTGCGGTGCCGGGATTACCCTGTGCGGACTCGTAAAGGAACTTGAGGTTCTCGCCTTCCTTGTATCCAGCTGCGGCAAGAGCTGCCTTGACGCCGTCACGGGCGGCGTCGAGCGCCGGATGTTCGACGATGGCGGTGACGGCAACGGTGACGTTTTCAGCCTTGGCCGGCAGAACGATGGCGCTCGCGGCAGCGAGAGCCAGAATGAATGCGCGCATGGATATCCTCCTGTTGGTTCCCTGTTTTCGTCTTTCTAGGAACAAGACAGACCGAAATCAATCGGAGAACCGCCGGAAAACCAGCTTTATGGCGCAAATGCGGCTTATTCAGTCGTCTGCGCCGTGGTTGGCGATCATCATCGCCTCAAAAGCCAGTCTTTCGGTCTTGCGCATGCGTTCCGATTCCGACTTCAACTGGCCACAGGCGGCAAGAATGTCGCGGCCGCGCGGCGTGCGGATCGGCGACGCATAACCCGCCTGATTGATGAAGTCGGCGAATTTTTCGATCTGCGCCCAGTCGGAGCACTGGTAGTTCGTGCCCGGCCAGGGATTGAACGGAATGAGATTGATCTTGGCGGGAACGCCCTTCAGAAGCTGCACCAGCATCTTTGCGTCTTCCAGGCTGTCATTGACATCCTTCAGCATCACATATTCGAAGGTGATGCGGCGGGCATTGGAAAGACCCGGATAGTTGCGGCAAGCCTCGATCAGTTCCTTCAGCGGATATTTCTTGTTGATGGGCACCAGCATGTCGCGCAGATCGTCGCGCACAGCATGCAGCGAAATCGCCAGCATCACGCCGATCTCATCACCCGTGCGGAAGATTTCCGGCACGACACCGGAGGTAGACAGGGTAACACGACGCTTGGAAAGCGACAGGCCGTCACCGTCGGTTGCAATCAGAAGCGCGGTCTTCACATGCTCGAAATTATAGAGCGGCTCGCCCATGCCCATCATCACGATGTTGGACACCTTGCGGCCTTCGCTTGGCACATAAGCGCCAACCGGTGTCGAACCATCCGGAAAATCGCCGAGCCGGTCACGCGCCAGCAGCAGCTGGGCAAGAATTTCCTCGGCCGTCAGGTTGCGCACCAGGCGCTGCGTGCCGGTGTGACAGAAGGAACAGGTCAGCGAACAGCCCACCTGGCTCGATATGCACAGGGTGCCGCGCCCTTCTTCGGGAATATAGACCATCTCGATCTCAACGGGACGGCCAGCGCCGCGCGGCGGAAAGCGCATCAGCCATTTGCGGGTGCCGTCATTGGAAATCTGCTCCTCGACGATTTCCGGGCGGGCGATGGTGAAGGCCGCCTTCAGCTTCTCGCGAAGTTCCTTGGCGACATTGGTCATATTGTCGAAATCGGAGACGCCGCGCACATAAAGCCAGTTCCACAACTGGCTGACGCGCATTTTCACCTGCTTCTGCGGCACACCGATCTCGGCCAGCGCCTCGCCCATTTCCTCACGCGTCAGGCCGATCAGCGACGGCTTGCCGGACATGAGATCGCTATTGGCGATCAACGGGGCTTTGACTGCCAGGCCGGCAGGAGCTTGCATTACGGACATCACGTTATCCCATCGTTCCATGCATCGCACGACCGGCCTGTCGGAAAGGCGGAAAATCGTCTGCATGTCGAGAAAATCAAAGGCGGAGCACTTTTCGCGCATCCGCCTGTCAATGTTGCCGCGCCTTTAGCATCAAACTGGCAAAAACGCAAATGGCCGGTCGAGGACCGGCCATTCACAAATCTGACAAAGCGTCAGGATTACTTGCAGCTCTCGATCTGTTTGAAAGCAGCCGAAATGCCCGACAGCGAATAGGAATAGGACGTCGCGGTACCGCGGCCGGAAACCGCCTTGACCGTCATCGACTTGCCACCCTTCATGGCGGCGACGAGCGCCGGCTCTTCAGCGGCGTTTTCAACCCAGGCGGCCTTGTCCTTGGTAAACATGACGAAGTTCTTGTTATCGATCGTCACATTGACCTTGGAGCCCTGCTTCAGCGGATAGCCCACCATGGCCTGCGGCTCGTAGGAGATGTTCTGGCCGGGACGCTGCGAGACGATGAAGAAAATATCACCATGGTCAACGCTTGCCGGTTCCTTGGATGTGGGAATGGAAAGAACGTAGCAGACGGTGCTGTTGCCCGATTTGTACGAATAGGCACCCCAGGCATTGAACTGCTGGATGCGCGTGGGCGACTGTGCAGATGCTACGCCGACGCTGGTCAGCAAAATGGCCGCTGCGGTTGCTACACTTCTTACAAACATAGAATTTCCTGCCGGGTTATTGTCTTCCATTGGCCCGAAGCAGCGGCGGGCTCCATTTTCTGGATCGGCCACGTTCAGGTGCGGATCGTCTTTTCTCATTGTGGTCGGAAAGCGGTTACCAAACCGTCAACAACACGCATAAAATGCCGGAAACGTCTTGCGGTGTTACAGATTGGCGACTTCCCGACGCTTTGAGGAGAACGGCGTGGCACGCCCTTCCCTCGTGTGTAAAACACATAAATTCAGGCAAGAATTTGTCACTCGCGAGGCTCTGCCGGGCGGACACATCACAGAGACGTTACCCGGCTTCCTGCTGTCGCTTCAGCATGGCGTCAGCCGCCTCGTAATGTTCCATCTTGATATGGGCGCGGATCATCGCGAGTGCGGCAGTAATGACCGCGATATCATCGGTAAAACCGACGACCGCCAGCATGTCCGGCACCGCATCGATGGGCATGATGAAATAGGCAAGGGCGGCCAGAATAATACCCTTGGCGCGCAATGGCGTGTCGCGGTCGATCGCGCAATAATACGCCGCAGCCGCGTCGCGCGCGAAGGGAACCTTGGTCATCACCCGCTTCAGCTTGGGCCAGAATTTGGCGCGCACGACATTCTCACGCTCCTGCTGCTTGTCGGTTTCACCCGGCAGAAGAATTTCACCGATTTTCACATCATCCATGATCGACGGTCCTCCGGTCATGACTATTATATGGGACTGAGCGCCCGCCGTTCAATTCCCCCGGCCCGCAGCCGCCTTCTGCATGGCTTCGGCCAGAAGAAAATCCCGCTCGGTCACACCCTGCGAATCATGGGTGGTGAGGCAGACCTTGACCCGCGAATAGACGTTTGACCATTCGGGGTGATGATTGAGCTTTTCCGCCGCAAGAGCAGACTCGGCCATGAAACCGAAGGCTTCGGCAAAATTCGAAAACTTAAAGGAGCGAACGATCGCCGCCCCGTCTTCACGCAGCGACCAGCCCTCGAGTTTCGACAATGCCTGCCGGATGGCGTCCGGTTCAAGTCTGGGATATTTCATGAATCTTGCCTCCGCTTGATAACCACTAACGTCTCAACGACCGGATCGACGCATCGTTCATGAAACATATCACCGTTCTTTTCGTCTGCATGGGCAATATCTGCCGCTCGCCGCTTGCCGAAGGGGTTTTGAAAGACATCGCCGATGGTGAAGGTCTGTCCGACCAAATCACCGTCGATTCCGCCGGCACCGGCGGCTGGCATGCGGGCGACGCGCCCGATCCGCGATCTGTCGCCATGGCGCGGCGACACGGCATCGATATTTCCCGGCAGCGGGCAAGACAGGTAACGCGGGCTGATTTCGAGGCCTTCGACCTCATCCTCGCTATGGACGAAAACAATCTGGCGAACCTGCTTCAACTCAGCCCGGAAAGACATCGGCACAAAATCCATCTCTTCATGGATTATGCCACGGGCCGCCGGGAGAACGTCCCCGATCCCTATTACGGGGCCGAGGACGGGTTTCTTGATGTCTACAACATGCTCTTGGCGGGATGCAGGTCGCTGCTCGAAAAGATCGAGCTGGACCGCGCCTCGTGAAGCGGGAAGGCCTCTTCGACGACATAAGGCCCACCGCCCACAGATTCCTTCGACGACATCAGCACGAAACGGCCGACCGTGAAGGGCGAGGTGCGGAAGTTGCCGCGTCCGGAAAGATAATGCACCACATCATCCACACGCGAGGAACGCAGCCGCGCCAGTGTGACATGCGGCATGAACTTGCGCGGATCGGGCGGGAGGCCGATCCGCTGACAAATTCGCTCGACTTCCGCTTGAAGCGCATGCATTTCCGGTGAGGGAGAAACCCCCGCCCAGATGGAATGCGGTTTCTTGGAGCCGAAGGAACCCATGCCGGTGAGATTGAGCTGGAACTCCGGCCTTTCGATCCGGTCCAGCCTGTCAACGACCTCATCGGCGGTCCGCCCGTCGATGTCACCGATAAAACGCAGGGTTATGTGATAATTCTCCACATCAATCCACCGGGCTCCCGGCAGACCACCGCGCAACAATGAGAGGCTCATCGCCGCATTGCGCGGAATTTCGAGGGCGGTAAACAGTCTCGGCATGGCGAGCTCCCCGAATCTCTTGGCAGAACAAGCATAGCGAATCACGCAATGCAGATGGGCGCAAGTGCTTATTTTTTTTGCGCACCGATTGTGTTGATGAAGCTTTCAACAGCCGGCAAAGATTTCTCCACCATCACCGCCACCCCCTTGGTATTGGGGTGCATCTTGTCCTCGAGCTTCAAGGCATCATCCGTCACGACGCCATCCAGAAAGAAGGGATAAAGCGGCAGGTTGTATTTTTCAGCCAGCCTTGGAAAGATCGGGTTGAACCGCTTGGCGTAATCTTCACCCATATTCGGCGGCGCCATAATGCCGACCAGCAGCACGGCTATATTGCGTTTCTGGAAACTGGAAATGATGGCATCGAGGTTCTTTTCCGTCTGTTCCGGCGCAATGCCGCGCAGCGCGTCATTGGCACCGAGCTCCAGAATGACCCCCTCGGTTCCATCCGGAACCGACCATTCCGCCCGGGCCAGACCGCCGGAGGAGGTATCGCCGGAGACACCGGCGTTAGTGATGGCGACATTGATGCCCTTCGCCTTCAATGCAGCTTCAAGCTGTGCCGTGTAGCTGTCGGTGGGGGGAAGCTGATACCCGGCCATGAGGCTGTCGCCGAGGCCGACCAGTTGCAATGTCCGCTCCTGCGCCGTTGCGGAAACGACGGAAAAGGCACCCGCGAGGATGACGATGAAGTGAAACAGGGCAGCTTTAAATCTCATCACGGCTTTCCTAACTTGGTTCACATTGTCTGAAACACCGACCGCATTGACCGCCAGAACGCTTCATCACCCTATATAGGAACGCGAATTGTGACGAAAAGCATCATAGAGCTGAAGAAGGCCGACCTCACCCTCGGTAACGCCGCCGCCTCCGTCCACGTTCTCAAGAACATCGATCTTTCCATCGACGAAAGTGAAGCGGTCGGTATCGTCGGCCCCTCCGGTTCGGGAAAATCGACTTTGCTGATGGTGCTTGCCGGTCTGGAGCGGCTCGACAGCGGCGAAATCGTCATTGCGGATACGCAACTGCACAAGCTCGGCGAAGATGCACTGGCGGATTTTCGCGGCCGGAATATCGGCATTGTGTTCCAGTCCTTCCATCTCATCGTCAATATGACGGCGCTGGAGAATGTGGCGGTTCCGCTGGAATTGGCCAACGCCCCCAATCCCTTCGAGATCGCTAGGCGCGAACTCATTGCCGTCGGTCTCGGTGAACGTCTCAACCACTATCCCGGTCAGCTTTCCGGCGGCGAGCAACAGCGTGTCGCCATCGCCCGCGCGCTTGCCCCCTCACCAGCCGTGCTGATCGCCGACGAACCGACCGGCAATCTCGATACCGATACCGGAAAACAGATCGCCGACCTTCTGTTTGCCAAACAGGCTGAACGCGGCATGACCATGGTGCTCGTCACCCATGATCCGTCGCTCGCCGCCCGCTGCTCGCGCCAGATCAAGGTGCGCTCCGGCGAGATCGAGGGCGACAGCGCCCGCCCCCAGATGGCACGGGCAGTATCGGCATGATCGGCTCGATTTTCCCATCTTTCGCCAACATCAGAAACGCCGCAAGGCTGGCCCGGCGTGAAATCCGCGGCGGTCTGCGCGGCTTTTATATTTTTCTCGCCTGTATTGCGCTGGGAACCGGTGCGATCGCCGCCGTCAATTCCGTGTCCCGCGCGGTCACCAGCGCCATTGCTACCGAAGGTCAGTCCATCCTGGCCGGGGATGTGCGCTTCGAACTGCGCAACAGGGAGGCGACGGCAGAAGAGCGCTCCTATCTCGACAGCCTCGGCACCGTCGCGGTTTCCACAGGGTTGCGATCCATGGCCCGTCTTGCCGACGGCTCCGAACAGACCCTGACGGAGGTGAAAGCCATTGACGGCGTCTATCCGCTCTATGGCTCCTTCGTCGCTGACCCCAATCGACCGCTGGGCGAGCTTCTGGCTGGCAGCGGCGATACCTATGGCGCCGTCGCAGCGCCGCTTCTGCTGGAACGGCTTGGCATCAAAGTCGGTGATGAAATCCTGCTCGGCAATACCAAGCTGAGATTGACCGGCACCGTGGTCGACGAGCCGGATGCGCTGTCCGATGGCTTCGGTTTTGCCCCGAGGCTTGTCGTCAGCCGCGACGCCCTCTTCGCTTCAGGCCTCATCCAGACCGGCAGCCTCGTCGAACACGCCTACAAGATCAAACTGAACGACCCGGCGACGCGGGCAACCATGACCGACGCAGCCAACAAGGCCTTCCCCCAGGCCGGCTGGTCCATCCGCACCAGCGACCGGGCAGCGCCCTCGCTCACCGAAAACGTCAACCGCTTTTCGCAATTCCTCACGCTGGTGGGCCTCACCGCCCTCATCGTCGGCGGGGTCGGCGTCGCCAACGCCGTTCGCGCTTTTCTCGATTCCAAGCGGACGACGATCGCCTCGCTGAAATGCCTGGGTGCACCGGCATCGGTGGTCACCATGACCTATCTCTTCCAGATCGCCTTCATTGCTGCCGTCGGTATCGTGATCGGCCTTGTGGTCGGCGCTGTCGCGCCGCTTGTCGCCATGCGGTTTCTGGAAGGCGTGCTGCCGGTGCCGGAAGGGCTTGCCTTTTATCCCAGCGCGTTGGGTCTTGCCGCCCTGTTCGGCCTGTTGACGACGCTCGCCTTCGCCATCGTGCCACTCGGACAGGCGCGTGAGGTTCCGGCAACGGCACTGTTCCGCGAACAGGGTTTCGAGGAGGGTACCTGGCCCTCCTGGCCTTATCTCGCCGCAACCGGCCTGCTTCTGGCGGCGCTGGCCGCACTCGCCATCTTTTCGGCGGAAGACCGTTTCATCGCTTCCGTGTTTCTTGCAGCCATCGCCTTTGCCTTCGTGGTGCTGCGGCTGGTCGCTTCGGGCGTCAAGGCCATCGCCAAACGCAGCCCGCGCGTTCATTCAGCCGCCCTTCGGCTGGCGATCGGCAATATTCACCGCCCCGGCGCACTTACCCCCTCGGTCGTTCTTTCCCTCGGCCTCGGGCTCACCCTGCTCGTGACGCTGACGCTGATCGATGGCAATCTGCGCCGTGAACTGACGGACAGTCTGCCGGAAAAGGCACCGAATTTCTTCTTCGTGGATATTCAGGGCAGCGAAGTTCAGGGTTTCCGCGACCTCCTGAAACGGGAAGCGCCCGAGGGAACCCTGACCGAAGTACCGATGCTGCGCGGCCGTATCATGGCTCTGAACGGCACGGACGTAACGAAAATGGAGGTGCCGCCGGGAGGACGCTGGCTGCTGCGCGGCGACCGGGGCATAACCTATTCTGAGAATAGGCCCGAAAATGCGACGCTGACGGAGGGAACATGGTGGGAGCCGGATTATAGCGGCGAACCGCTGGTTTCCTTCGCGGCGAAAGAGGCGGGGGATCTGGGCCTCAAGATCGGTGACAAAGTCACGGTCAATGTGCTCGGCCGCAGCATCACGGCCAAGATCGCCAATCTGCGCAATGTCGAGTGGGAATCCCTCTCGATCAATTTCGTGATGGTGTTTTCGCCCAATACCTTCCGCGGCGCGCCGCATGCCTGGCTTGCGACCCTTGCCGACCCTTCCGCAACCGCCAGCGACGAAGGCCGCATATTGCGTGCCGTCACCAACAGCTATCCGACGATCACCAGCGTGCGCGTGAAGGATGCGCTTGATGTCGTCAACCGGCTGGTCGGACAGCTTGCCACCGCCATCCGCGCGGCTGCGGCCGTGGCGCTCATCGCGTCCGTTCTGGTGCTTGCCGGCGCCCTCGCCGCGGGCAACCGCGCCCGCACCCATGACGCGGTGATCCTCAAAACGCTGGGCGGCACGCGAAACCTGCTCATCCGCGCTTTCTCATATGAATATATGATGCTCGGCCTCGCCACAGCCGTCTTCGCGCTTTTTGCCGGCGGCGTTTCCGCATGGTTCGTGGTCGCCCGCATCATGAAACTGCCGTCCAGCTTCCTGCCGGATGTGGCGATCGGCACGCTTGTCATTGCCCTGGTCATGACCGTTGGCATTGGTCTCATCGGCACCTGGCGGATTCTCGGGCAGAAGGCGGCACCGGTTCTGCGGCAGGCGGGGGAATGATCATCGGTTGTGCGCCGCTTAACTTTAACGATTAATTCTTTGTAATGATCGCCAAAATGTGAGTGCTTTTCGCGCATATGGTGTCTTTTCGGCAGCAAAAGGCCTTGTATCGGACACGTTCTGCCATCATATTCGTCAGTAGGCTTGCTGAAGCTCCGCAGCGGCGCCCGGGAGGTATCCCGACACCGTAGCAATTACGGAGCTCAAAAGAGGAAACAATGGCTGATTTCAATAACTACCAGAACCGCATGGCGCAGACGCGTGCACAGTCTGGTGCGATGATCGATGAAGGTCTTCGCGCCTATATGCTGAAGGTTTATAACCTGATGGCGCTGGCTCTGGTCATCACCGGCGTCGCGGCCTTTGGCTTCGCCATGCTTGCTACGACAACCGATCCCGCCGCCGCGGTTGCAACGTTGCCGAATGGCAAGATGCTGACCTCCCTGGGCGCCCTTGTTTATGCGTCACCGCTGCGCTGGGTCGTCATGCTGGCACCGCTCGGACTGGTCTTCTTCCTTAGCTTCCGTATCCAGAACATGAGCGTTTCCGCGGCTCAGTCGACCTTCTGGGTTTATGCCGCTCTTATGGGCGTGTCGCTGTCCTCGATCTTCCTCAGATATACTGAAGGAAGCATCGTACAGACGTTCTTCGTGACCGCTGCTTCGTTCGGCGCACTCTCGCTTTACGGTTATACGACGAAGAAGGACCTCTCCGGCATGGGGTCGTTCCTGATCATGGGTCTGTTCGGCCTCATCATCGCCTCGATCGTCAATATTTTCCTTGGTTCCGGCGCCCTGCAGTTCGCGATCTCCGCGATCGGCGTGCTGATCTTCGCAGGCCTGACCGCCTACGACACCCAGAAGATCAAGGAAATGTATTTCGATGCCGACGATGTTGCCGTGGCTGGCCGCAAGGCCATCATGGGCGCGCTGACGCTCTATCTCGACTTCATCAACCTCTTCACCTTCCTGCTGCAGTTCCTCGGTAACCGCAACGACTAAGGCTGAGAGGCTTTGAGACAAACATACAAAAGGCGGCCCTTCGGCCGCCTTTTTATTTGGGACTATCCACATCAGCCTGCGCTCCCTTGGAGGTAGACCAGCCAGTTAAAAGTCACTCGATAAGCTTTAGAACCTTGTCGAAAACCTTGAGAACCTGCGGCAGATCATGGCCGCGCTTGAGAATGCGGCCATCGACATTCACTACGCTATAGGCGCCCTGTTTCGTCGCCAGCTTGGGGTTCTTCTCGATCCTGTAAAGCGGCATTTCACCCGAACGTTTGAAGACGGAAAACACCGCCTTCTCCTTTAGATGGTCGATGGCGTAGTCACGCCATTCCCCCTCGCCAACCATACGGCCATAGATTCGCAGAATCGCATCCAGCTCGCGGCGGTGAAAGGTGACCGGCAAAGGGTCCTTGTTCGTCTTATATTCACGGAGATCGATAACGGTGGAATTGTCGCGTGAAGCGGTCTGCACCTGCTGCACATCCGGTTGATCGGTCATCCAATACCTCCGAATCCACCCAAATCATTAGATCAATGTGAGCCTGAGGCATCAAAATTGCAAGCCTTGCGCCATCAGGAGAGTTTGACACGCTTCAGGCAGCAATGGGCAAGCAGGAGGCGTGACCGCACCTGCTGCCAAAGCTCCGCTGAGGGGCTGACGCCATAAAAGCAGAGGTAAAAATTGGTAACCATTTAGGCACCCATTTTAGGCGGGGCTGCCGTATTTCGGTCAAACCATGGCCCGAATTGGGTGGAATAGTCCTATTGTCAATTGATGCCTAGGCACCAAGATGACCCGGTCCGGTGCATTGACCCTTTACCCCCAGCCCCCAATGCCCGGATCGGATCTTCCATCGCCAGAGTGGCGATTACTGTGTTTCATTCCCCAGCAGAATACTTGCGCCGACGATAGCCGCCGGATCGCCGCTGGCATTTGCCGTCTGCAACAGCACGGCGCAGCCACCCTTTTTCACCTTTGCCACCACGCTTGCCGGAAGCTTCACCGTCATCGGTGAACCATCCCACATGCCGACGGTCTGCACATCGTAGACGCTGTGCCAGTAGGACATTTTTTTGCCCTGGTTATCGCCCTTCTGCACATCCACCGTTTGTTCGCGGGTAAAATAGGCGACCACCACATCCGCCCTGCCGCTGCCGGCACCGATATCGATTTCCACCTCGTTTCCGGCAAACTTCGACGAAACAGGCACGTTCAGCCCCTTGCCCTCCTGCTTGAAGGCGTCCAGCCTGTCATAGATACCGCGGACATCGGCACCCTTGACGTGGTCGCGGCCGTTCAGAATGGCCTGCGGCGTATAGACCCCGTTGCGACCGAGTGCGCGCATGTAACCATATTGCCGTTCGGTATTTTCCTTCGATGCCAGCGAATCGGTCCAGCCGAGATAATTCCAGTAGTCGACATGGTAAGAAAGACCGACGACATCGCCCTTCTGGATCATCTTGCGCAACGCCTCATCCGCCGGCGGGCAGGACGCACATCCCTGCGATGTGAACAATTCGACGACGCCCTTCACGGCCTCCTGCGCCTGCGCGGAGGTGACGAGGAACGTGCCGAGAAGACATATCGACAGGGGGAATTTCAGCGGCATTACAAAAACCTTTGTCCGGAAAAGATCCAGACGAATTGATGCGATCAATCCTGCCGGGATGCAAACCGGAAAATAACGTCTATTGCCCTTCAATAGAAAGTCACGAAGGGGTGAGCGACAATCACAAAAAAAGAGACCAGGAAATGGAAAGGCGCCGGGATTTCTCCCGGCGCCCTCGATTGTTGAAGTTTTAGGCGGCCAAATCGCGAAGAACGGTCTGCAGAATGCCGCCATTGTTCATGTAGATCACCTCGTCCAGCGTATCGATGCGGCAGAGAAGCGGCACTTCCTTCACCGAACCGTCGCTATAGGTGATCTTGGCGATCTTCTTTTCACGCGGCTTGATTTCGCCTTCGAGACCATCGATCTCGACGACTTCGTCACCCTTGAGATCAAGGCTCGCCCAGGTCGTGCCTTCTTCGAAGACGAAGGGAACGACACCCATGCCGACGAGGTTGGAGCGGTGGATACGCTCGAAGGATTGCGCGATGACAGCCTTGACGCCGAGCAGGTTCGTGCCCTTCGCCGCCCAGTCGCGGGACGAGCCGTTACCATATTCGACACCGGCAAAGATGACGAGCGGGACGCCCTCCGCCTTGTATTTCATGGCAGCGTCGTAGATCGACATCTCTTCCTTGGACGGATAATGGATGGTGTAGCCACCTTCCTTGCCGTTCGGGCCGAGCATGTGGTTGCGGATGCGGATATTGGCGAAGGTGCCGCGCATCATCACTTCATGGTTGCCACGCCGCGTGCCGTACTGGTTGAAGTCGGCCACGGCAACACCATGCTCCGTCAGATAGGCGCCGGCAGGCGATGCAGCCTTGATCGAACCGGCCGGAGAAATATGGTCGGTGGTGATCTTGTCGCCGAAGAGACCGAGGACGCGTGCGCCCTTGATGTTCTTGAGACCGGTGCCTTTTTTGCCCATGCCGACGAAATAAGGCGGGTTCTGAACGTAGGTCGATTGGTCGTCCCAGGCATAGGTCTGGCCCGGCGGAACCTGAACGGCCTGCCAGTTCGCATCGCCCTTGAACACGTCGGCATACTTCGTTTCATAAAGCTCGCGGGTGACGTATTTCAGGATGAATTCCTGGATTTCCTTGGAGGTCGGCCAGATATCCTTGAGATAGACAGGATTGCCGTTCTGGTCGTCGCCGATCGGCTCCTTCGTCAGGTCCTTCTGGACCGTGCCGGCAAGGGCGTAGGCCACGACGAGCGGCGGCGAGGCCAGATAGTTCGCCTGAACGTCCGGCGAAATGCGGCCTTCGAAGTTGCGGTTGCCAGAGAGAACGCCAGCGGTGATCAGGCCCTTGTCATTGATCGTCTTGGAGATCGCAGGCGGCAACGGACCGGAATTGCCGATGCAGGTGGTGCAGCCAAAACCGACGAGGTTGAAACCGATCGCATCGAGATCCTTCTGCAGACCTGACTTGTCGAGATATTCGGCGACCACCTGTGATCCCGGGGCAAGCGAGGTTTTCACCCATGGCTTGGACTTCAGCCCCTTGGCGACCGCATTGCGGGCGAGAAGGCCGGCGGCGATGAGAACCGAAGGGTTGGAGGTGTTGGTGCAGGAGGTGATGGCGGCAATTGCCACATCGCCGTGGCCGAGATCGAAAGCTTCGCCTTCAACGGCATAGCGGCTCGAAAGCTGGGCCGGCTTCTTGTAGTCATTTTCAAGCGCCGTCGCGAAATTCGGCGCGATGGTTTCAAGCGGCAGGCGGCCTTCCGGACGCTTTGGGCCAGCCATGGAAGGCACGACGTCACCAAGATCGAGTTCCAGCGTGTCGGTGAAGACCAGGTCGGAACCATCGCCGGTGCGCCACATGTCCTGTGCCTTCGAATAGGCCTCGACGAGCGCGATACGGTCCTTGGCGCGGCCGGACATCGTCAGGTAATTGATGGTTTCGCCGTCAACCGGGAAGAAGCCGCAGGTCGCGCCATATTCCGGGCCCATATTGCCAATGGTCGCACGGTCGGCGAGAGACATCGAATCAAGGCCGGGACCGAAGAATTCGACAAATTTCGAAACCACGCCCTTCTTGCGCAACATCTGAACGACGGTCAGCACGAGGTCGGTCGCGGTGACGCCTTCCTTCACCTTGCCGGTCAGCTTGAAGCCGATGACCTCGGGCAGAAGCATGGAGACGGGCTGGCCGAGCATGGCTGCTTCAGCCTCGATACCACCAACACCCCAGCCGAGAACGCCGAGGCCATTGATCATGGTCGTGTGGCTGTCGGTGCCGACGCAGGTATCCGGATAAGCGATCGTCTCGCCTTCCTCTTCTTTCGTCCACACGGTTTGGCCGAGATATTCGAGATTGACCTGGTGACAGATGCCCGTGCCGGGCGGAACCACGCGGAAGTTCTTGAACGCCTGCTGGCCCCACTTCAGGAAGCGGTAACGCTCGCCGTTGCGCTCATATTCAAGTTCCACGTTGCGCGCAAAAGCGTTAGGCGTACCGAATTCATCAACGATAACAGAGTGGTCGATGACCAGATCGACGGGGACGAGCGGATTGATCTTTTCCGGATCGCCCCCAAGAGCTTTGATACCGTCACGCATGGCGGCAAGGTCGACCACGGCGGGAACGCCGGTAAAGTCCTGCATCAGAACGCGGGCGGGGCGGTAGGCGATTTCGGTTTCGGTCAGGCCCTTGTTACCAAGCCATTCGGAAACCGCCAGAATGTGCTCCTTGGTAACAGACTGGCCATCCTCGAAACGCAGCAGGTTTTCCAGAAGAACCTTCATGGAATAGGGCAGCTTGGAAACGCCCTTCAGGCCATTGGCTTCAGCCTTGGGAAGGCTGAAATAGACATAGTCCTTACCATCAACGGTAAGGACGGAACGACATTGAAAACTGTCGAGTGATTTGGGCATGGATTAAAACCCCGCTTACACTGATAGCCAACACGTTCGTGCGGACACCTATGCACTCATGCACATCAGGATGCGGGTACGACCATTTCCGCTGTCCGCACGTGAAAATTGCTCCTCGCAATCGTCAAGTCCGGCGCAAGATGATGTTCACGCCGGCCGCTGGCGTGGTTGACACCCATATAGATAATTTCGGAGAAACGTGCCAGACCATTCCACGAAGCTAATCGATTTTTTTATCGAAACGACGAAATCTTAAACGGAACCGCAGCATGGATTTGACGGCGGAAAATCTTGGCGTGCGACGCGGCGAAGATTTCATATTCATGAACATTTCCTTCAAGTTAAGCGACGGAGAGGCGCGGGTGCTGACCGGACGCAACGGCTCGGGAAAATCCACGCTCCTGCGCACGGTGGCCGGCCTGCTGCGTCCCGAAAAGGGGCGGGTGAAGATAGCCGGCGAAGGAATAGACGCCGAGATGCGGCCGTCGGAGGCATGCCATTATCTTGGCCATCGCAATGCGATGAAAACCGAACTGACCGTTGCGGAAAATCTGCGCTTCTGGAAGGACTTCCTCGGCGATTTCCCCGGCAGCACGGGCGTGGCGATCGATGAGGCAGCGGAGATCGTTGGTCTCGCCGGCATCATACACCTGCCATTTGGTTATCTCTCGGCCGGCCAGCAGCGACGTTTTGCCATGGCGAAACTCCTGGTCGCCTCGCGGCCGGTGTGGATTCTTGACGAGCCAACGGCGGCGCTCGACAGGGCTGCGGACGCCATGTTTACCGATCTCGTGAAAAGCCACCTCGGAAAAGGCGGCATCGTCCTGGCTGCGACCCATCAGCCTTTGGGACTGGAGAAAGCGCAGGAATTGCAGATGACGGGGTTTGCGGGTGTGGAGGCTTGGGCATGACGGCGATGTGCTCGCGGCTTACCCCCCTCTGCCCTACCGGGCATCTCCCCCTCAAGGGGGGAGATCGACTCGCGGCTAGGCCTCGACAATCTCAACGCTCGAGAATGGAGTGGTGGAAGGGCATCTTGCCGATCTCCCCCCTTGAGGGGGAGATGCCCGGCAGGGCAGAGGGGGGTAAAGCCCCGAACGCGGAGCAACCCCAATGACCGCCCTCTTCCTCCGCGACATCAAACTCTCGATCCGCGCCGGCGGTGGCGCGCTAATCGGCGTGCTATTCTTCATGACCGTGGTTGCCGTCATCCCCTTCGGTGTCGGCCCCGATCTCAATCTGCTCGCCCGCATCGGCCCGGCCATCGTCTGGATCGGTGCGCTTCTGTCCGCCCTTCTCGGCCTCGACCGGCTGTTTCAGGCCGAACGGGATGACGGCTCCCTCGATCTCATCCTGATGCAGGAAACCCCGCTGGTGCTGACCGTCTTCGTCAAATGCCTGGCGCATTGGGTCACGACAGGCCTGCCGCTGGTGCTGGCATCACCATTGCTCGGCCTGTTCATGAACATGGACGAGGTGGCGATCGGTGCCGTGATGCTCACGCTTCTTGTCGGCTCACCGGCCATCACCTTCATCGGCGCGGTGGGCGCGGCGGTTGCCGTTGCCCTGCCGCGTGGTGGCCTTCTGGTTTCCATCCTCGTCCTGCCGCTCGCCATTCCGGTGCTGATCTTCGGCGTCAGCGCTTCCTATGCGGCGGTGCAGGACCCGGCGCCCTTCATGCCGCCATTTCTCATTCTCGGCGCGATCACGTTATTTTCAGCCGTGACCGGCCCTTTCTTCGCCGCTTTGGCGCTGCGCAATGTTATGGATTGACGAAACCGTGATGGATGATCCCCGATTGACAGGGATCAATTGCGGGGCGGCCATTCTCGGGTTACACAAACGGCATGAACGAGCAGACCTTCACCATCACCAAATTCAGCGATCTCGCCAACCCCACCCGGTTTCTGGCCCTGGCGGCGCGCATTCTGCCCTGGCTCGCCGGGCTCACGGCGCTGGTGCTGGCCGCTGGTCTTTATCTCTCCTTCACCACTGACGGTGACTACCAGCAGGGTTACACCGTGCGCATCATGTATGTGCATGTGCCCTCCGCCTGGCTGGCGATGATGTGTTATTCGGTCATGGCGGTCTCTGCCATCGGCACGCTCGTCTGGCGTCATCCGCTGGCGGATGTCAGCCACAAGGCCGCAGCCCCCATCGGTGCTGCCTTCACGCTGATTGCGCTCATCACCGGCTCGCTCTGGGGCAAGCCCATGTGGGGAACCTGGTGGGTGTGGGATGCACGGCTCACCTCCGTTTTTGTGCTTTTCCTGATGTATCTCGGGCTGATAGCGCTCAACCGCGCCATGGATGACCCGTCGAGAGCAGCCCGCGTCAGCGCCGTGCTGATCCTCGTCGGTTTCGTGAATATTCCGATCATCAAGTTTTCGGTCGAATGGTGGAACACGCTCCACCAGCCGGCAAGCGTCATCCGCATGGGCGGTTCCGCCATCGATGCGGAGTTTCTCTGGCCGCTTCTGACCATGGCGATCGGTTTCACGCTGCTGTTCTTCACCTTGCACATCGCCGCCATGCGCAATGAAATCTGGCGCCGGCGCGTGGCCGCGCAGCGGCGGCTTGCCGCGCGCATGGCCAACCGGGAGGGCTGAGGTGATGACACACGCTTTTTATATCGGCATGTCCTACGCGGCGACCGGCCTTGTCGTTCTCTGTCTCATCGCCTGGGTCGTCATGGACGGTCAGGCACGTAAACGGGAACTGAAGGAACTCGAAGCATCCGGCGTTCGCCGCAGGGCGAGAGCCGCTTCCGCAGGTGATGCGCAATGACGCAGGCCGACCACGACACCAAGCCCAAAACAACAGGCCGTGCCCGTTATGCGCTGGCACTGCTGCCGCTTCTGCTGTTTGGCGGTTTTGCCTTCATTGCCGGCAAAATGCTCTACGATCAGGACGTGAACGGGCTGGATATCAGCGCTATCCCTTCAGCACTCATCGGTACCAAGGCCCCCGCCTTGTCGCTGCCGCCACTGGAGGGTTCCAACCTGCCGGCGCTCACCGACGCCGCTATCAAGGGCAAGCTGACGCTGATCAATGTCTTCGCTTCCTGGTGCATTCCCTGCCGGCAGGAGCACCCGCTGCTTCAGGAATTGTCAAAGGACAGCCGCATCACCGTCGTCGGCATCAATTACAAGGACAAATCGGACAATGCGCTGCGCTTCCTCGGCGAACTCGGTAATCCATTTGCCGCGATAGGCATCGATCCGAACGGCAAGGCAGCAATTGACTGGGGCGTTTATGGCATTCCCGAAAGTTATCTCGTCGGTGCTGATGGCACTATCCTTTATAAAAAGGTCGGGCCCTTCGATGCCCGCAGCATAGAGCGAGACCTGCTGCCAGCCATTGCGGCGGCGACAGGACAGTAGCCGCCGCGCCAGAAGGGCGTCACGCCTTGGTAACGACCCTGAGCGCAGGCCCTTCCGCAGGCAAACGTATGCCTTCCAGCACGACCTGATCGCGACCACCGCGCTTTGCGGCATAAAGGCTGTCATCGGCCCGCTTGATAGCGTCGTGGATGGAATGATCTCCCCTCGCGACGGCCGAGACACCGAAACTTGCGGTGATCTGGCTGGTAACGCCGCGGTTGCGCCAATCGAGAGACGAAAGACCCGTGCGCAAGCCATTGGCAAGCTGGCCGGCCGCAGCAGCCGTCTGCCCGGGCAGGAAGACCACGAATTCCTCGCCACCGAAACGCGCCACCAGCGCATCCTCGGGCGCGTTTCGCCTGAGGAGATCGGAAAGGCCGATGAGCACGATATCGCCGGCCGCATGACCGTAGACGTCGTTGATGCGCTTGAAATGGTCTATGTCACAGGCGATGATCGCACCGTCAGGCGTATCGTTGCGAAAATCGGGAACGCGCCGGTCGAAACCACGGCGGTTCAGCACATCCGTCAGTGGATCGTGCTCCGCCGCATGCAGATGCCGGTCGACAGTTACGGAAATCTGGCTCGCCAGCACGGAAAGGGCGAGCAGGAAGCCGAAGATGCTCGCGGCAAGCTGCATGTAGAAGGCATAGTCGGATTCGAAAAATTCGCTGAGCTCGATCATCGAGCCACCCGGCGTCATCACCAGCAGCATGCCTATGCGCACCAGCGTTTCCAGCACCACAAGACAGGCAATTCCCACCATCAGCCTGTCGGCAAGCGCCACCGGCCGCTTCCGCACGATCCAGACCGGGATAGTAAGCAAAAGGGCACAGACGAGATCGCCGATGACGAGTTCGCGTTTCAGATCCGGCGTGACGAAAACATGGAAGGCGACCAGCAATATCGCCACCGCCACAATCGACAGCCGTGCCTTGGTATAAAGCGGCCGCTCAAAATGGGTGAGCAGCGCGTGGCCAAAAAAGAAGAAGGCGGAGAAGAACAGCAGGTTCGAAAGGATCGCCTGGACTTCGAAAGGCAGGCTGCCAAGCACCAAAGGCGTGGCAAAACCAAGAGCCGCCGAGAGATAACCGATGCCCCAATAGCGCGCCGAAGCGTGGCCGATCCTCTGCAGGAACAGGAACACCACGCCGAAGGTCAGCATGATGAAGGGGAGAAGATAGGCGAAATTATCTTGCAACGGAATCTGCCAGGGAGAAACGGGCCTTTGAAGCCTGACGTTACCGTAATGCCCTTAAGAAAGCCTGCATATAACGCGTGGTTTCTGGGCCTTTCCGGCCAAAATCTCGGCGAACCCGTTCACATTTGCGGGAGCGCGTTCTGCCATTCCTTGATCGCTTCGACGGGCCAGACCAGCATCACCACATTCAGCGTCAGATTATCGCGGATAAGCCAGCCGGTGAAGATTTCGAAGAAGATGGCGATCACGACCGTCAGCCATACCGGTACGCGGGCGGCAAAGAGGAAACCCAGCGCCATGAAAACTGTGTCCATCGCCGAATTCAGGATGCTGTCGCCGGTGTACCCCAGTGCCATGGTCGCCGTGCGATAACGATCGATGATGATAGGCGAGTTTTCGAGAAGCTCCCACGCCGCCTCGATCAGAACCGCGAAAGAAAGACGCAAGGAAAGCGGTTTGTTGCGGAACAGCAGCCAGGCGAACCAGTAGAACAGGAAGCCGTGAATGATATGCGAAGGCGTATACCAGTCGGCAAGATGCTGGGAATTGCCCGGCGTGTTCACACCGGGCTCGAACAGCTTCACATAACCGCATTCGCAGATGGGAATACGGCCCATGGCATAGAGAATGACGATCTGGAGGAGAAGCAGCCCGGCGGCCACGCCGAACCATCTAAGCGAACGCGAACGGGAAGCCGACATCTCCGCAATTGTCATTTTTCGTCCTTGCCGAGAGGTTCGACAGAATGGCGCATGACGAGCGGCATCTGCGCCATGGTAAAAATGATGGTGATCGGCATCGTGCCCCACACCTTGAAGGCCACCCAGGTATCGGTGGTGAACATGCGCCACACCACCTCGTTCAACACCGCGAGAAACAGGAAAAACACGCCCCAGCGCAGCGTCAGCTTGCGCCAGCCCTCATCCGTCAACCTGAAGGCCGAATTGAAAACGTAACCCAGCAGCGACTGGCCGAAGAACAGGCCGCCCAGCAGAATGACACCGAACAGCGTATTGACGATGGTCGGCTTCATCTTGATGAAGGTGTCGTTCTGCAACCACAGCGTCAGTGCGCCGAATACGAACACCACGATGCCCGATATCAGCGGCATGATCGGCAGCTTCCGCGTCAAAATCCAGGACACGGTCAAGGCGGTGGCCGTCGCAATCATGAAAAGGCCGGTGGCGATGAAGATCGGACCGCCGAATTCCGTCAGCACCGGAAAGGTGGAAGCGAGCCATTCGCCGCGAGAATTGGCGAAAAAGAATACCATGAGCGGACCAAGCTCGAGCACGAACTTCAAGAGCGGGCTGATTTCCGCCACCATCTTTTCGCTTTCCTTGGAATTGCTTTCAATATCCATACTCAAACTCCCGCAATGGCCTTGGCGAAATCTTCCGCCTCGAAGGGCTCCAGATCATCAACACCTTCACCCACACCGATGAAATAGACCGGCAGCTTATGTTTGGCAGCAATGGCGACGAGGATCCCGCCCCGCGCCGTGCCATCCAATTTTGTCATAATCAGGCCCGAAACACCCGCAACATTGCGGAATATCTCCACCTGGTTCATGGCGTTCTGCCCCGTCGTCGCATCCAGCGTCTGGAGCACGGTATGCGGCGCATCCGGATCGAGCTTGCCGAGCACGCGCACGATCTTTTCCAGCTCCGCCATCAATTCCGTCTTGTTCTGCAGACGGCCGGCTGTATCGATGATGAGCACATCGCTTTTCTGCGCCCGCGCCTGTTCATAGGCGTCATAAGCAAGACCGGCGGCATCGGCACCGAGCTTGGTGCCGATGAATTCCGAGCCGGTGCGGTCCGCCCAGATTTTCAGCTGCTCGATTGCCGCCGCACGAAACGTGTCGCCAGCCGCAAGCATAACCTTCAAGCCCGAGCCGGAAAGCTTGGCGGCAAGCTTGCCGATGGTCGTCGTCTTGCCGGTGCCATTCACACCGACAACGAGAATGACATGCGGCTTGTGCGAAAGATCGAGTTCCAGCGGCTTGGCCACAGGCTTCAGGACCTTGGTAATCTCGCCCGCCATGATGCGCGCCACATCCTCGCCGCTGACATCCTTGCCGTAGCGTTCCGAAGACAGGGCGCCGGTGATGCGCATGGCGGTCTCGACGCCGAGGTCCGACTGGATGAGAAGATCTTCCAGCTCGTCGAGCGTATCCTCATCCAGCTTGCGTCTGGTGAAGAGTGCAGAAATCTGCATGGTCAGCTGCGACGAGGTGCGGGCAAGACCGGCCCGCAGGCGCTGAAACCAGGTCAATTTTACCTGGGGTGCGGCAGGAACAGGTTCCTGCCGTTCGCTTGCCGATGAAAAGCCCTTGGGCAAGACCGGAGGAATGGCAGACGATTCGACCGCACTCGCGGCTTCCGCCTCATCGAGCAATGCATCCATAGCATCCGCATCGAGCCCGGCATCCAGGGGTTTCGACACAGGTTCCCGCTGCTCTTCGGCAGCGGCTTCCGCCTGCAGCAGGGATAAGGGCACCAAACCCATATCGCCGGAAAGCTCGGCGCCTGGCAGAAGTGGCGCGTCCTCTTCCTCATCGTCTTCAGCCGGGGCAACATCGACGGCCTCGTCGGCAACCGGCCCCCCGGCCGTCTCCATTTCCAATTCGGAAACCGGGTCCTTGTCGACAGGGTCATGCGCTTCAGCGTCGCTCAGCGCGGCTTCGAAGGAGGCATTTTCATTGCCGCGCCCAAGCGCAGCCTCGTCTTGCGGCCGCTCTTCCGTTTCGGCCTTGTCCTTGCCGAACGAAAAGACTTTTTTGATGAAGCCGAGGGCCATGGTTGTTCCCGTGTCTTTTCTCTTTGGTCGCCTCAGGCCGCATCCGCCGCCAGAAGCTTCATGTTCAGATGTTTGCCGTTGTGGCCGGTAATCGCAACCTGCGCAAGAGTGCGCGGGGCAAGATCAGGCGCTGCCACCAGCGTGAAATTGTCGGTATGGGCAAAACCGTTGTTTTCGACGAGGATCGTCTGCACTGAACCGACCATGTTTTGCAAATGCGCCTGTCTCAGCGCCTCGCCGCGCGCCCGAAGCCGTCCCGCCCGCTCCTTCACCAGCGCCCGATCCAGCTGCGGCATGCGCGCCGCCGGCGTGCCCGCACGCGGGCTGTAAGGGAAGACATGCAGGCTGGAAATACCGCATTCTTCCGCCAGCGTCGCGGCGTTTTCCAGCATCTCTTCCGTCTCGGTCGGGAAACCGGCAATCATATCCGCACCAAAGGCGATATCGGGCCTCAGCGATCGCACCTCGTGACAGAAGCGAATGGCATCAGCCCGCAAATGACGACGTTTCATGCGTTTCAGGATCATGTCGTCGCCATGCTGAAGGGACAGGTGCAGATGCGGCATGAAACGCGGCTCATCGGCAATCAGATCCATCAGATGATGGTCGGCCTCGATACTGTCGATGGAAGAAAGCCGCAGGCGCAGGATGTCAGGAACCTGCTTCAGCAATGCCTTGGCAAGGTAACCGAGCGACGGCTCGCCGGGCAGGTCGGCACCATAACTCGTGGCATCCACCCCGGTCAGCACGATTTCGCAATAGCCGCTTTCCGTCAGCCTGCGCGCCTGATCCACCACCGCACCCATCGGCACGGAGCGGGAATTGCCGCGCCCATAGGGAATGATGCAGAAGGTACAACGATGATCGCAGCCGTTCTGCACCTGAATGAAGGCGCGCACATGCCCGTCTATGTGCTTGACCATTTGCGGCGCGGTCGCCTTGATGCTCATGATATCGTTGACGCGCAGCTTTTCTTCCGCCGAGACGCCAAAATCCGGCAGCGCACGATAGGAAGCGCTTTTCAGCTTTTCCTCATTGCCCAGCACCGCATCCACCTCGGGCATTTCGGCAAAGGTCTGCTTTTCGGTCTGGGCGGCGCAGCCGGTGACGATGATACGCGCATGCGGATTGTCCCGTCGTGCGCGGCGTATGGCCTGGCGCGCCTGCCGCACAGCTTCGCCCGTCACGGCGCAGGTATTGACCAGCACGGCATTGTTGAGCCCCGCCTTTTCGGCCTCCGCCCGCATCACTTCCGATTCATAGGTGTTGAGACGGCAGCCGAAGGTTATGACCTCGACGCCACTCATACAGCCCCCCGCTCGACCGCATCCCGCGCCCAGACGCCCGTGACGGGATCGACGGAACCCGACCATTCCCATTCGGCCGGGCCGGTCATGATGACGTGATTATCCTCACGCCAGTCAATCGTCAGCGGCACGCGGATGGGGCTGGAGGCAACATCGATGGTGACCTTTCGGCCGGTGCGGCCGGTGCGAGCTGCGGAAACGGCCGCCGAACAGGCGGCGGAACCGCAGGCAAGCGTCAACCCCGCGCCGCGCTCCCAGGTGCGGGTGCGAAGCGCGCTGTCGGAAATCACCTGCGCCAGCGTGATATTGGCCTTTTCCGGAAACATCGGATGATTTTCGAGAAGCGGCCCGAAACGTTCGAGATCAAACGTCATCGGATCGCGATCAACCCAGAAAATCGCATGCGGGTTGCCCATGGACATGACCGCAGGCGAATGCAGGATTGGCGCATCGATCGGCCCGATCTGCAATTCGATGCGGCTCGTATCGTGGAATTCTTCAGACAGCGGAATGTCGCTCCAGCGGAAACGCGGCAGGCCCATATCAACCGATATCATGCCGTCTTCATGCTCGACGGCGTTCAGAATGCCAGCGACCGTCTGGAAGGTGAAGCTGGTCTTGCCGGTTTCGGAAGACAGCGCCTGCACCACGCAGCGCGTACCGTTGCCGCAAGCCTGCGCCTTGGTGCCATCGCAATTGAGGATATCGATGAAGGCATCCGTGCCGCTGACACGCGGATCGTGGATCGCCATGATCTGGTCGAACTGGGTAGCAGGATCGGTATTAAGGGCAATCGCGGCATCAGGCGTGACCATATCTTTGCGGCCGCGCATATCGACAACGAGGATCTTGTTGCCAAGCCCGTTCATCTTCGCAAATTCGACCGTGTCCGCCATCGCCTTAAACCTAAAAAACTGCCTGAAACCGGTTTGCATGCGGGATTTTCCCGCGCTTTCGCCCTATATGGCGGAAAGGTCGACAAATTACCAGACTGTTGCAGCGCAAACGGGGCGGCCGTCAGGCGGAAGGCACGTCGAAAACCTCACCCGGGCGCATCGGCCGAAAACGGCTCTCCTCCACCCCCTGCTCCGTCAGTGCTGCCTTGAGGGCCGCAAGCGGCGCATCCACCGCCTCATCGGTAAGCTGCACCGTACCCCAATGGTGGCCGCAGACATGCGCCGCACCACAAAGCTTCATACCCTCCACGGCTTCTGCCGGGTTCTGGTGCTGGCCCTTCATGAACCAGCGCGGTTCGTAGGCGCCGAAAGGCAGGTTGGCGAGGCGGAACTCACCATGCTTCTTGCGAGCAGCAGCGTAATTGAGACCCTCGTGGAAGCCGGTATCGCCAATATGGTAGATTTTGCCGCCGGGCGTTTCGATGACGAAGGCAGCCCAGAGAGCCATGCGCCGATCGTTCAAACCGCGCGCCGACCAGTGATGGCAGGGCTCGAAGTGAATTTTCACCGAACCCGTCTCCACCACATCGCCCCAGTCCCCCACCTTGATGCGCGCCGCCTCGACGCCCGTACGGATGACGGCGTCATTGCCAAGCGGAGTGATGAAAAGCGGCTTGTGCGCCACATGCAGGCGCTTCAGCGTTTCCATATCCAGATGGTCGTAGTGATTATGCGTCACCAGCACCAGATCGATGGGCGGCAGGTCTTCGAAACGGATGCCGGGCGGATTAACCCGCTTGGGGCCGGCAAAGCTGAACGGGCTGGTGCGCTGCGACCACACCGGATCAACGAGAATATTCAGCCCCGCCGTCTGTATGAGAAAGGAGGCATGGCCGACGAAGGTGACACGCATATCCCTGCCTTCGATCCGGGTCTCCGGTTTCGCGAAGGGAAAAGGGCTCGGATAGCTTTCCGGCCATGTGGCGCGCTCGCCATTAAAGCGCCATTTCAAAAGGCCCATGAAATTGCCGGGCGGTGTCCCGCCGGGATTGAAAAAGCGCACTCCGTCGAAGTGATCGGAGATCGGGCCGCTGTAATAGGCGCTGGCGCTCGAACGGCGTGCATAAAGGCCGCCGCCCGCCAGAGCGAGCAGGCCAAGTGCGGAAAAACGAAAAAAGTTTCGACGTTTCATGACAAAGGTATAGGAAGCGCAATGGCGCCGTTCAAGCGCTGCCAATAGCGGCTTGCAGCCGATCACGCAAAGATGACTTGCGGGCTTTGTCGGCCAGAAACCGGCGCCGCCTTGACTTTTCCCGCACTTTCCTGTTTATCCCGCCCATCAGCTGGCAGTTTCACGACTCCAAGCCGCCGACCGGGACCCGAAAAGGTATAAAGAGATCCCGGAGGTCAACACCCGACAGCGCGACGCGCCCTCGGGTGCTTTTTGGCTTTGCGTCTTGTTTTTGCCAGCGAAAGCACCGACGTTTCGGAAACCCCGGAACGAAGAAGGAAGAAACGATGTTTGAAAACCTCCAGGACCGCCTTGGTTCCATTCTGAATGGACTGACCGGCCGTGGCGCGCTGACGGAAGCCGATGTTGCCGCCGCCCTGCGCGAGGTTCGCCGTGCGCTTCTGGAAGCGGACGTGGCGCTGGAAGTGGTGCGTTCCTTCACCGACAAGGTGCGTGAAAAGGCTGTCGGCGCAGCCGTTCTGAAATCCATCAAGCCCGGCCAGATGGTCGTCAAGATCGTGCATGACGAGCTTGTCGAAATGCTCGGCACCGAAGGCGTCTCGATCGACCTGCACGCGGCCGCCCCCGTCGTCATCATGATGGTGGGTCTGCAGGGCTCGGGTAAAACCACCACGACCGGCAAAATCGCCAAGCGCCTGACCGACCGCGACAAGAAGAAGGTGCTGATGGCATCTCTCGACACGCGTCGTCCGGCCGCACAGGAACAGCTGCGCCAGCTTGGCGTCCAGACCGGCGTCGATACGCTGCCGGTCATCGCCGGCCAGTCGCCGACCGATATCGCCGCGCGTGCCGTACAGGCTGCCAAGCTCGGCGGCCACGACGTCGTCATTCTCGATACCGCCGGCCGCACGCACATCGACGAACCCTTGATGCTGGAAATGGCCGACATCAAGAAGAAGTCCAACCCGCATGAAATCCTGCTGGTCGCGGATTCGCTGACCGGTCAGGACGCCGTCAATCTGGCACGCAATTTCGATGAGCGTGTCGGCATCACCGGTCTCGTGCTTACCCGTATGGACGGCGACGGGCGCGGTGGTGCGGCCCTCTCCATGCGCGCCGTCACCGGCAAGCCGATCAAGCTGATCGGTATCGGCGAGCGCATGAACGAACTCGACGAGTTCCATCCACGCCGTATCGCCGACCGTATTCTCGGCATGGGCGACATCGTCTCGCTGGTCGAAAAGGCCGCCGAAAACATCGATGCGGAAAAAGCCCGCTCCATGGCCGAGAAGATGGCCAAGGGCAAGTTCGACCTCAACGATCTGGCCGACCAGCTTGGTCAGATGAAGAAGATGGGCGGCATGGGCGGTATCATGGGGCTGATGCCCGGCATGGCCGGCATGAAGGACAAGATGGCGTCAGCCGGTATGAACGACAAGATGTTCGACCGCCAGATCGCTATCATCTCGTCCATGACCAAGGCCGAGCGCGCCAATCCGGACATTCTGAAACACAGCCGCAAGAAGCGCATCGCCGCCGGTTCCGGCACGGATGCCGCCGAAATCAACAAGCTCCTGAAGATGCATCGCGGCATGGCCGACATGATGAAGGCCATGGGCGGCAAGGGCAAAGGCGGCATCATGAAACAGATGATGGGCGGCATTGCCGGCAAGATGGGCCTCGGTGGCATGATGGGCGGCGGCATGCCTGATCTGTCGAACATCGATCCGAAGCAGCTTGAAGCGCTTCAGAAACAGGCTGAAGCGGCCGGTCTCGGCAAGCCGGGGGCAATGCCCGGTCTTGGCGGTCTGCCGGGTGGATTGCCAGGTCTTGGCGGCGCAAAGCTTCCGGGTCTCGGCGGCATGCCGGGGCTTCCCGGTTTTCCGAAGAAGAAGTGAGGCACACCGGTGAACGATGTAGAGGTTAAGGCCCAGCTTTCCGAATACCGCCAGTCGATCGACAATATCGATGCCGCACTGGTTCACATTCTTGCCGAACGCTTCCGCTGCACCAAGGCAGTGGGCGTGTTGAAGGCAACATACAGTTTGCCGCCGGCCGACCCGGCGCGCGAGGAATACCAGATCGAACGCCTTCGCCGTCTTGCGAAGGACGCCAATCTGGACCCGGATTTCGCCGAGAAGTTCTTGAACTTCGTCATCAAGGAAGTCATCCGGCATCATGAAGCAATAGCCGCCGAACATGGCGGTCATGAAAAGACCGCCTGACCGGCGGACAAGCCATCTTAAGGAGTAAATCACATGGCACTGAAAATTCGTCTCGCACGCGGTGGTTCCAAGAAGCGCCCGTATTACCAGATCGTCGTTGCTGACGCCCGTTCGCCCCGCGACGGCCGTTTCCTCGAGAAGGTCGGTTCCTGGAACCCGATGCTTGCCAAGGACAACCCGCTGCGCGTTGAGCTGAAGGCTGACCTCATCAAGGAATGGATCGCCAAGGGCGCACAGCCGACCGACCGCGTTCTGCGCTTCCTCGCAGAGGCAGGCCTTGCCGAGCGCGCCGCTCGCAGCAACCCGGAAAAGGCACTGCCAGGCAAGCGCGCTCTGGAACGCGTTGCTGAAAAGAAGCAGAAGGCTGAAGATGCAGCCGCTGCTGCTGCGGAAGCCTCTGCTGCAGAATAATCTGCACGGAAACTTTTGAAGAACGGGTGGCGTGGTTTTCCATGCCACCCGTTTTTTGTTTATTTTGGCGTCAACAAACCTTAAAGCTGACGCAACCAACACCAGAAGACGGACGGCCCGATGGCAAAGCTGGAAAACCCGATACTCATGGCAAAAATCGGCGGCGCGCAAGGCCTTCGCGGCGAAGTCCGTGTGAGCACCTATACCGACGACCCGATGGCGTTGGGCGACTACGGCAATCTGGTCACCGCCGATGGCCGCGTCTTTGAAATTCTGGAAGTTCGCGAGGGCAAGAATGTCGTCGTCGTCCGTTTCCGTGGCATTAACGACCGCAATGCGGCCGAAAGCCTGAACGGGCTGGAACTCTTCATTGAACGCGACAATCTGCCGGATGACGAACTGGACGATGACGAGTTTTATTATGCCGATCTCGAAGGGTTGGAAGCCGTCGATGCCGAGGGCAAAAGTTATGGCGCCGTCAGCGCCGTCTATGATTTCGGTGCAGGCGATCTGCTGGAACTGAAAGGCGCGGGTCGCCGGCCAGCCCTCATTCCTTTTTCCGAGGCCGCCGTGCTCGAGATCGATCTGGAGGCCGGGCGCATTCTCATCGATCCGATGGCCGCCGGCCTTATCGACAATCCTGACGACAAGGACCAAAACGGCATGCCGCCGTTCGGTAAGAAATAAATCCAATGACCTTCAAGGCCACCGTTCTGACGCTCTACCCGGAAATGTTTCCGGGACATCTCCAATATTCGCTGGCAGGCAAGGCGCTGGAGCGAGGGCAATGGTCGCTGGATGCCGTACAAATCCGCGAATTTGCCGCCGACAGGCACAGAAGCGTCGATGATACACCGGCAGGTGGTGGCGCTGGCATGGTGCTGAAGCCCGACGTATTGGCCGCGGCCATCGATCATGTTTCCAATGGCGATACGCGGCCACGGCTGCTGATGAGCCCGCGCGGCAAACCCCTGTCCCAGAACCGCGTGCGCGAACTGGCGGCCGGCGAAGGCGCGATCATCGTCTGCGGCCGCTTCGAGGGCGTGGACCAGCGCGTCATCGAGGCACGCGGGCTGGAGGAAGTATCGATCGGCGACTACATTCTCTCCGGCGGCGAACCCGCAGCGCTGACGCTTCTGGATGCTGTCGTCCGCATCCTGCCGGGCGTCATGGGCAACGATCTCTCGGGCGTGCATGAAAGCTTCGAGGGCGGGTTGCTGGAGCATCCGCATTATACCCGCCCTCAGCTCTGGGAAGGCCGCGATATTCCCGCCATCCTCACCTCAGGCAATCACGCCGCCATCGACAAGTGGCGACACGAGCAGGCTCTGGCGTTGACGAAGGAAAGACGGCCGGATCTGCTCAAAAAAACTCAGGCCGAGACGAAATAATAGGCCGTCAGCACCAGCCCGACGGCAATGACAAGCCAGCGGATGATCCATTGCGGCACCCGTCTTGCCGTGTGCACGCCCACATAACCGCCAAGTGCCGCCGCCGGGAACATGATGAGCGCCGCCCACCAGGACACGACGCCGCCGCTGACGAAGATCGTAATGGCGATGACGGCAATCACCACCGATAGCAGGTTCTTCAGGGCGTTCAGATGGTGATAGCTGCCGCCCGAGGTTACCCCGAGAATGGCGAGCATCATAATGCCCATGCCGGCCCCAAAAAAGCCACCATAGATGGAAGCGAGCCCCTGAAAGACGAGGCTCGGCAGATTGCCGGGAGAGCGCTCCGCACTCGCCCTCGGCCTTAGCCACGGGCCCGCAGCAAAAACCGCCGTGGCGGCCAGTAGCAGCCAGGGTACAAGCTGGCGGAAGGAGGGGTTGTCGAGCGACAGCAGAAGCAGCGCCCCTGCGAGCCCACCGACGACAGAGACGACAGACAGCGAGACCGCTTCGCGCCAATGTGTACGGATTTCCGGCCCATAGGCGATAACGGAAGTGATATAGCCCGGAAACTGCACGATCGCCGAGGTGGCGTTGGCGACGATGGGCGGCAGGCCGGCAAGCGTCATCGCCCCGAAGGTCAGGAAGGTGCCGCCACCGGCGATCGCATTAACGACACCAGACAGAAAACCGGTCGCAAACAGTATGAGAACGATGAAAATTGACATGGCCCCTCCCAAGGTTCTCATGCCATATCCGGCAGCAAGCCGCTTCGCAACTGCCGGAGCACGGCGCATAATTGATAAAAAATTGTCATGAAAGGGATGACAAATGGCGCATCCTCGTGTATGTGCCCGCGTGGAATTGGGGTTTGCCCCTTTAACCGCAAGCAAAGAATGGCGAACCCGCTCCTGCCGCAAGGCATGGTCTGAAGGCATTGACCGACAGGCGAACCGTTGAGCGCTCTGGCTGTTTCAGAAGAAATCAGAGGTTAACATGACCAATATCATTCAGCAGCTGGAAGCCGAACAGGCTGCCAAGATCGAAGCAAAGCGTACCCTGCCTGAGTTTTCTCCGGGCGATACGCTGCGCGTCAACGTTCGCGTGACGGAAGGTAACCGTACCCGCGTTCAGGCTTACGAAGGCGTTTGCATCGCCCGTTCCGGCGGCGGCCTTTCCGAAAGCTTCACCGTTCGCAAAATCTCCTACGGCGAAGGCGTCGAGCGCGTATTCCCGATCTACTCCCCGCTGGTCGAAGGCGTTGAAATCGTTCGCCGCGGTAAGGTTCGCCGTGCGAAGCTCTACTACCTGCGCGACCGTCGCGGCAAGGCTGCCCGTATCGTTGAAAACACCGGTACGCGCGCCCGCAAGCTGAACGAATCCGAGCGCCAGGCAGCTGCCGAAGAAAAGGCACGTCTGGAAGCTGAAAAGGTAGCAGCAGCACAGGCTCTCGCCGCCGAAAAGGCAGCAGCCGAAGCCGCCGAAGCCAAGGCAGCGGAAGAAGCAGCAAAGGCTGCAGAAGCCACCGCGGAATAAGATTTCCATTTCGATGGATGCACGAAAGGCGACCTTCGGGTCGCCTTTTTTGTGATCTCAGGCCGCCAATCGAAAACCGCAGGCCAAACTGCCAATTCGATACCTGGCCCGAATTACGGGCGGTGGGCTAGAAACCTTAAGAAACACCGTCGCTTCTTCCCGTCTGCTGGTCCCACTTCAGGTTTTTTCTGGATAAACCAACAGATTCCAAACAGATAACGGATATTTACTTAGTTTTTTCAGGCGGGTGTTTTAGCCCATCCTCGAATAGCATTGCCTAATCCCTTTTATTGTGCAATTTTCTTGCTGTTTTAGGTGTTATTATGTTTTTATTTAATTCTTTTTTAACAAAAAATAAGTCCGCTTTCTTCGCGGTTGGCCTCGCCAGCGCGTTGATGAACATCCTTAATCTTTCCGGCTCGCTTTTCATGCTGGAAGTTTACGACCGCATTTTGCCCAGCAAGAGCATTCCATCTCTTGTGGCTTTGGTCGTTCTCCTGATTGTTCTCTACGCGTTTCTGATGGGCTTCGACGCATTGCGAGGCCGCATTTTGGCGCGCATCTCCGACAATATGGATGATGCGCTCAATCAGAAGCTTTTCAGGGCATCGATCAGCGCACCGCTTCTTGCCTCCAGCAAGATCGACGGACTGCAGATCGTCGGTGATCTCGATCAGATCCGCCAGTTTCTCTCTGGGCCCGGACCAGCAGCCTTTTTCGATATTCCCTGGCTGCCCATCTATCTTCTGATCTGTTTTGCCCTGCATCCCTGGATCGGTTTTGCGGTGCTCGGCGGCGCCGTGGTTCTCGTCGTGCTGACGCTTCTGACCAATTGGCTAACCGAAAGGGCGACAAAGCAGGCTTACACCGCAAGGGGCCAGAGAAACGTGCTTGTCGGCAGCAGCCAGCGCAACATCGAATCCATCAGGACCATGGGCATGATGGGTGCGGTGACGTCGATGTGGGACGAATTGCACTCCAAGTATCGCTCCGTGACCCTGTCGACGTCAGACACGGCCGGCATGCTCGGCGCCATGTCGCGAACATTCCGCCTGTTGCTGCAATCCGGCGTCATGGCCATCGGCGCCGTGCTTGTCATCGACGGCCATGCCTCGGCGGGCAGCATCATCGCAGGATCGATCCTTTCTGCAAAGGCGCTCGGCCCGGTCGAACATGCGATTGCGAACTGGCGCAGCTTCATGACCGCCCGGCAGGGCTGGAAACGGGTCAACGAGTTTTTGGAACTGGTGCCGGAGCCAGCACCGCCGCTCTCCCTGCCGCGTCCGCAATTTACCGTTGCCGTCGATCGTGTCACCGGTGGCCCGCCCAGTGGTGCACGCGATACGGTCGCCGACATTTCCTTCACGCTGAATGCGGGCGATGGGCTGGGCATCATCGGCCCAAGCGCATCGGGAAAATCCACCCTGGCGCGTTTGATGACCGGCATCTGGCCCTATGAGCGCGGCTCCGTCCGCTTCGATGGGGCAGCACTCAACCAGTGGGACTTCGAGTTCCTCGGCAAATCCATCGGCTATATGCCCCAGCAGGTGGAACTGATGCCGGGTACGGTCGCGCAGAATATCGCGCGGTTCGACCGCAACGCGACCGCGGAATCGATCGTTGCCGCCGCCAAGGCCGCTCAGGTGCATGAGCTGATCCTGAACCTGCCGAATGGCTACGATACCCCAATAGGCGATCGCGGCGAGGCTTTGTCGGGCGGGCAGAAGCAGCGCATCGGCCTTGCCCGCGCGCTGTTCGGCGAGCCCTTCTTCGTCCTTCTCGATGAACCGAATTCCAATCTGGACAGCGAAGGGGAGGCTGCCCTGCGCAATGCCATTGGCGACATCAGGGCGCGCGGCGGCATTGTCGTCGTCATTGCCCACCGCCCCAGCGCCCTCGAAAGCATCAATATGGTGATGGTGATGAGCAATGGCCGGATGCTGCGCTTCGGCACCAAGGAAGAGGTGCTTGCGCAAATCCTGCGGCAGAATATCCGCCAGGTGCCCGAGGGGGAAGAAACGCGCAAGATTGAAAACCGGGTGAGCGAAAATGGCTGAAACAGAAAAAGCCGGCACGACGAATTCATCCATTCTCAGGCACTCGGCCGCCGTGGTCGTTCTCGGCCTCGGCCTTCTCGTCGGAATGGGCGGCTGGGCGGCTTTCGCGAAGCTTGCCGGCGCCGTGGTGGCCACGGGCCGGGTGGTCGTTGAAGGCAATTCCAAAAAAATCCAGCATCTTTCTGGCGGTATCGTCAGTGAGATCAATGTCGTCGAGGGCGACAGGGTCGCCGCCGGTCAGATCCTGTTGCGGCTGAGCTCCACCGTCGTTCAGGCAAACCTCTCCATCGTTGAGAATACGCTTGCACAACTCTATGCGCGCCGTGCCCGTTTGCGGGCGGAGATCGCCGAAGAACCCTCTTTCGCCGTGATCGAAGATCTGACGGCACTGACGAGTTCGAAGGCGGCCAAAACCTTCATCGATAGCGAACAGAGCCTTTTCAACAGTCGTCGCAACGCGTTGATCGGCATGAAAAAGCAGCTTGCCACACGCAAGGACCAGCTGACCGATGAGGCACGCGGCCTCGACGTACAAGTCGAAGCCACGGAAAATGAACTCGCCATTGTGAAGGAAGACGTGTTCAAGACAGATGAGCTCTTGAAAAAAGGCCTAGTCACGCTCCAGCGTCTCAATCTCCTCAAGCGTCAGCTTTCCAATCTTGAAGGTCAGCAGGGCCAATATATTGCGGCTCGTGCACAGACCGTGGGCAAGCTGAGCGAACTGGACCTGCAATTGCTTCAGCTCGACGAAGACCGCAAATCGGAAGTCACGAAAGATCTGACATCGATCGAAGCAACCGTGGCAGAATATGAAGAGCGGCTGGCGGCAACACGCGACCAGCTCGATCGTCTCGACATCCGCTCGCCGATTGCCGGTCGCATCTATCAGCTTTCAGTGCACAACATAAACGGCGTCATTCAACCCGGTGAGGTGCTGATGCTGGTGGTTCCTGACAAGGATGAACTGGCAATCGAAGCCAATATAACCCCGCGAGACATCGATCAGATATATGTCGGGCAGCCGGTTACCGTTCGCTTCACGGCGTTCAATCAAAGCACGACACCGGACTTGAGCGCGGAAGTTGCTGTCGTCGCGCCTGATCTGCAAACAGATTCCCGAACTGGCACATCCTATTATGTCCTGCGCATCAGACCCGACAAGGCTGGCATGGGGCATCTACCTGGCGGGAAGTTGTATCCTGGCATGCCGGCGGAAGTATTTATCCAGACCAGCGAGAGGAGTGTGCTCTCCTATTTTGTGAAACCATTCCAGGATAGACTCAGAAAGACCTTCGTTCAGGAATAATTTCTTGCTCCTGCAGCAAAACCAAGAATAATTTTCAACACACCAAATACGCGATTTTTTTGAAAAAACGATTTTCTTATATTGTATTATGGTTTTTTATGTATTAAATATCACCCGCAATAATTAACAGAAACTTAATTTCAATTCATCCATTTCTCAAAAATTTATAGGAGTTTAAAATGGCGTTAAAAGTAACGTTCGGTAATGGTGGCGCCGCTTCGGTTTCCTCGCTCACCAGCCTCATTGATCAGGAAGCTTATAAGCTCCTCACGGAATCGACCGCTCAGGTTAAGAACGGTTCCTCGATGGAATCCGGCAGTGTCAACGTCGGCTCCGTCGCTGTCGCCGGCACTGGCGCTGGCGGTACGGTCGATGTTGGTTATGATGCCGCCGCGAACGGCTTCAAATTCGACGTGTCCTCGGCATGGAACTCGGTAAAGAACGCTCTCGCCCAGTCCGACACCTCTGAAAACCTTACTTTCAAGGATTTCGTCCAGGTCGACGTACATCTCGGCGGCACCGGTTCGTCCACCGTTGAGGTTCTCAATGCCAAGCGCGGCAACATCTCGACCGGCGCAGGCAATGACACGGTCACCGTCTCTGTCGTTTCGAATGAAAAGACCTGGGTGAACAATTTCAACATCGACACCGGCGCAGGCAACGACACGATCGTCGTCAAGGCTGGCGCTGCATTCAATGATACGTCTGCAGCTGGCACGGGTGGCCTCGCTGCCAATACCGGCGCTGTGAATGGTGGCGCCGGCATCACCGATGGCAGCTTCACCTCCGTCAAGATCGACGCCGGTGCAGGTAACGACTTTATCGACCTGAGCGGCGTAAAGCTTGCTTCGTCGCTGGTGACCGGTGGCAAGGGCATCGACCACATCATTGCAAGCGGTGGCGCCGATACCTTCGTCTTCAATCTCGGCGACATGGCCAAGAGCTTCGCGACCGATACCATCGAAGGCTTCAACGCCTCCATGGACAAGCTCAAGCTGGTCGGCACGGTAATCGATAACTGGGCGGTGTCGACGATCGATAACGACACTATCCTCAGCTACAACGTTTCTGGCGAGCACAAGGGTGAGAAGATCATTGTTGCCGGTGTCCACCTGACCGGTAGCGATTGGTTCACCGCATAATTCTCTCAAAGAGAATTTCATCTATTATCGCTTAGAATGATTGTGGCCCGGAAACATCCGGGCCACAATTTTTTACGTATGCGACGCTCGGCAATCGCCTCAACCGTCGCAATCTTCCAAAATCAGGCAGCCTTGACCTGAGTGCCCATTTTACGCGTTGCGATGATGACCAGCACCCCTGCGAGCGCCAGGCAGAAGGCAAGGAAGAACATCGGCGCGATGGTGCTGCCGGTCTGGTCCTTGATCCAGGGCACGACATTCTGTGCCACGAAGCCACCGAGATTACCGACGGAATTGATCGCGGCGATACCCGCAGCCGCACCCGCTCCCTTGAGGAAACGCCCGGGCAGGCTCCAGAACACCGGCTGGCCGGCAAAGATGCCTGCGGCAGCGACGCAGAGAAAGGCGAACTGCAGCACCGGATCGCTGAGCAATGCCGACATCAGCAGGCAGAAAGCGCCAACGAAAGCCGGGCCGACGATATAGGGCGTCTTGTTCTTCGCCTTATCGGCTGCCGAAGGCACGACGAACAGGGCGATGGCGACGATAATCCACGGTATGATATTGATGAAGCCGTTGGTGGTGTTGGAAACACCGAAGCTCTTCACGATCGTCGGAAGCCAGTAGCTGAGACCATAAGCGGCCAGCGGAAAGCCGACATAGCAAAGCGCCATGAACAGAACGCGCGGGTTGACGAGGGCCTTGAACCCGTCTTCCGCATGCTCTTCCATGCCCTTGTTTTCTTCGGCCAGCCGGTTCTTCAGCCAGTCCTTCTCATCCTGAGTGAGAAACTTCGCCTTGTCAGGCGTATCATCCAGATAAAAGAAGGTGACGACGCCAGCGATGACGGCGGGAATACCCGTTGCCAGAAACACCCATTCCCATCCGGCGTAACCGAGGAAACCATCGAGATCGAGCAGCATGCCGCCGAGCGGCGCACCGACCGCATTGGCAAGCGCGCTGAAAATCATGAAGAGGCCGATCATGCGGCCGCGATAATCACGCGGGAACCAGAGCGTCATGAGGAACAGCACGCCGGGGAAGAAGCCAGCTTCGCAAAGTCCGAGCAGGAAACGCAGGATGTAAAACATCGTGGCATTCTGCGTATAGGCAAGCGCTATGGTGACTGCGCCCCAGGAAACCAGAATGCGGGCAAACCATTTGCTGGCGCCGAAACGGTTGAGGAACAGGTTGCTCGGCACTTCGAAGAGGAAATAACCGATGAAAAACAGCGAAGCGCCAAGACCGTAGGCATATTCGCTCAGACTCAGCGCATCGACCATCTGCAGCTTCGCATAGCTGACATTCTGGCGGTCAATATAAGCGATGAGGTAGAGAAGGCCAAGAAACGGCATCAGCCGCCAGGTGATCTTCGATATGAGGGCCTTTTCGGATACCATGTGCTTTCCTCCCTTCGATTTCTCGTCGAATGCAAATGATAAGGGAACCCATCTATATGTGCGCCGCAAAATAGGCAAGTTGCGCCGCACCATATCAATCGCAAAGCATTGCAACGCAGGCGATCCAACCGTGGTGCAACGCATATGAGTGAAACTACTCCACCCTTCGGCGTGTCTCCCAAGCATTCATATTGCCGTAAAACCATCGATCTGCTATGAAAGTTGCCATGGGATCTAAATTCGGATGTCTCGCTCAGAATGTTTATGTGCTGCAGGACCACAAGCGTCTGCCGGCACGGTTCTTTGCGCGCATTTCCGGGGCGCTCAACAGCCGACTTAGGCTCGCCTGACAGCATCCGCTGTCCACCGTCTTTCTGAACCCTGATTACCCTTTTCTATGACAAGGCACAGAGCCATGAGCGCACCCCGCACCTTATATGACAAGATCTGGGACGACCACGTCGTCAATCGTGACCCGGACGGAACCTGTCTTCTCTACATCGACCGTCACCTCGTGCATGAGGTGACGAGCCCGCAGGCCTTCGAAGGCCTGCGCATGGCCGGCCGGCCGGTGCATTCGCCAACCCGCACGCTCGCCGTGGTCGACCATAACGTTCCGACCACAGCCGACCGGCTGGAAGGCATCAAGAACGAGGAGAGCCGCATTCAGGTGGAAGCGCTTGCGCAGAACGCCAAGGAGTTCGGTGTCGAATATTATTCCGAGCGCGACAAGCGCCAGGGCATCGTCCACATCGTCGGCCCCGAGCAGGGTTTCACCCTGCCGGGCATGACGATCGTCTGCGGCGACAGCCACACCTCCACCCACGGCGCTTTCGGCGCTTTGGCGCACGGTATCGGCACGTCGGAAGTGGAGCATGTTCTGGCCACCCAGACGCTGATCCAGAAAAAGGCCAAGAACATGCTGGTGCGTGTCGATGGCAAGATTCCGGAAGGCGTGACGGCCAAGGATATCATCCTTGCCATCATCGGCGAGATCGGCACGGCTGGCGGCACCGGCCATGTGATCGAATTTGCCGGCGAGGCGATCCGCTCGCTCTCCATGGAAGGGCGCATGACGGTCTGCAACATGACCATCGAGGGCGGCGCCCGCGCCGGTCTTATCGCACCCGATGAAACGACTTTCGATTACATCAAGGACAAGCCGCGTGCGCCGAAGGGTGAAACGCTGGAACAGGCCATCGGCTACTGGAAGACGCTGAAAACCGACGAGGGCGCCCATTATGACAAGGTTGTCATCCTCGATGCAGCCAACCTGCCGCCAATTGTCTCCTGGGGTTCATCTCCGGAGGATGTGACCTCCGTTGAAGGCATCGTTCCCAATCCCGATGATATCGAGGAAGAAAACAAACGCACCTCCAAATGGCGCGCGCTTGACTATATGGGCCTGAAACCCGGCACGCGCATCACCGATATCGCCATAGACCGCGTCTTCATCGGCTCCTGCACCAATGGCCGCATCGAGGATCTGCGGGCGGCGGCAAAGATCGTCGATGGCCGCAAGGTGGCTTCCACCGTCTCGGCCATGATCGTGCCCGGCTCCGGCCTCGTCAAGGAACAGGCGGAAAAGGAAGGTCTGGACAAGATTTTCCTCGACGCCGGTTTCGAATGGCGCGAACCGGGCTGCTCCATGTGCCTTGCCATGAATGACGACCGCCTGAAGCCCGGCGAACGCTGTGCCTCGACCTCGAACCGCAACTTCGAGGGCCGTCAGGGCTATAAGAGCCGCACCCACCTCGTCTCGCCGGCCATGGCTGCGGCCGCGGCAATCGCCGGCCATTTCGTCGACGTGCGTGAGTGGCAATAATTCTTGCCGATGCCAGAAAACAAAAACCCCGGAGTGATCCGGGGTTTTTCTTTGGCTCTATTCCGAAATGATCTTCACCCGCTGCCCCGGCTGAATCGTGGCCGTGGCGCTCATCGCATTGATCATGCGGAACATGTCGAGCTTCCGGTCAGTTCCCATCATCCGGGCCGCCATCGTCGCCACCGTTTCACCGGGCTTCACCGTCACCACGCGTACTCTGAGCGGCTTCAGGGAGGCAATCTCCTGCGGTGTCATCTTGCGGAAGCTGGTGCGCAATGTATTGGCGATGGAATCGAGCTGTGTATTGCCCTTCGGCACGGCGGTCAGGAAACGGAATATCTGCTGGCCGACACGAATGACGGTCACGTCGAAATCCCATTTATCGGCGCTGGCGCGGGCTGTCGCGGCCTCCAGACCATTGATCTGGGTTTCCTTGACGGTTTCCGGCAACAGGCCGGCAACCCACCCGCTGGTCAGGTAATTGGCAAGGCTCGTCTGTTTCGGATCGGCGACGCCGTCGAAACGGATCGCCATATCGCCCGGTCCCGTCGCCAGAACGGCCTCCACCTTGTTGTCGATGACGAAACCTTCCGGCACGTCGAAACGGATGCCCAGCGTTCCATGCAGGAATGTCTGGCCGCGCACATAACCCTCCTGCGGGCTGTCCCCATAAAGCAGGCCGTCTATGCCATCCAGAAACCAGTCGCGGCCACGATCCCCGACCTGCCCTTCCTGTCCGAAGGCACGGGCGTGACGGCGCGCCAGCTCGATGCGCTGTGGCGTGTTGGGGTGGCTGGAAAGGAAGTCGAGGCTCTGGTCGTTTTCAGGATCGGCCGAGGAGAACCGCGCATAGGCTGCCATGGAATCCAGAAAACGCGGCGATGCATAAGGGTCGTAACCGGCCTCGCCCAGCATGCGAACGCCGATGACGTCTGCCTGCAACTCCTGCTGACGGGAGAAGGCAGCAAGCCGCAGTTTACCGCGTGCCAGCGCCTGTTTGCCGGCGAGATCGCTCGATAGAACTTCCGCAACCACGCGGCTGGCAATCACCTCCGCCTCTTCGCGGCGCTGGCGTTCGATGCCGTGGTTTGCGGTCACATGGCCCATCTCGTGCGACAGCACGGCCGCCACTTCCGAGGCATCATTGGCAAGCGCCAGAAGCCCGCGTGTCACGTAAAGATAGCCGCCGGGCAAGGCGAAAGCATTGATGGCGGGCGAATTGAGAATGGTGATGCGGTAGGATTGCTGCGGATTTTCCGAGACGGCCGTCAGCGCACCCGCAATGCGGGCGACCAGCCGTTCCGTCTTCGCATCGCGATATTCGCCGCCATAACTTGCCACGATGCGCGGATGTTCGCGCGCGCCCATCTGGGCACGCGGATCATTCTTCTGCACCTCTTCCACAGTCTGCGGATTGTCAGAGGGACGCAATGTCGACTGGTAGGCCGGGCTGAACAGGGACTGGCATGATGACAGCAGCACGGCGGACGCCGTCAGCGCGGACCATGCCGCAGCAAGCCTGCCGGAACGGCGAAGGCCTGAACCGGAGAAAAGCCTCCGCTGTGCAGTCATGCTATTTTTCATTCTCTATGCCTGCCCCTAACGTTCCTGATCATCCGTTAATTGCAGACCAGAATAACAGATTCGCCCCAAAGGGCGATGAATGCCAAAGCGGTAAAAACGATCCATCAAGTCCGGAATATTCCTGAAGAACGCAATAATTCCCATCTTTTCTCGGGCAACAACTTGAAACTGGCAAGTGCAAATTAGCGCCATTGAAGTTATCTAAAGCGATTGCCAGCGGCACGCGTCGAAAATAAGGCGATCAGCCATTCAGAAAACTATCGACCGCCTTCACATTTTGTGTGGTGAAGAAATCTGCGGTCGAGCCTGCATAGACAACACGGCCGCGATCGAGAAAAACCACCCGCCGCGCCAGTTTTTTTATGTCGTCGGGGTGATGAGTGACAATAATCACCGTATTTTTTGTTTCGGCGTGCAAGTCGAGAAGCAAAGACGTCATCCCCGCCCGCAATCCCGGATCGAGCGCGGCGAAGGGCTCGTCGAGCAGCATGACCGGTTTTTGCCGCACCAGCGCACGCGCCAGTGCCGCCCTTTGCCTTTCCCCGCCGGAAAGCGTGCCCGGCAGGCGCTTGTCGAAACCCGCAAGACCGACGCGCGCCAGCGCCACCTCGATCCTCTGCCGGTCTTGTGCCCGCAATTTCAGGCCGGGGCTGACGCCAAGAGCGACATTGGTGAAAATATCGAGATGGGCGAACAGATTATTGTCCTGAAAGATAGATGAAACCGGCCTTTCCGAAGGGTCCCGTGCTATCATGTCCTGTCCGTCGATCACCACACGGCCGGAATCCGGCGCCTCAAAACCGGCAATGAGATTGAGAAGTGTCGACTTGCCCGAACCGGAAGCACCCACGACGGCAGTCACCTGACCTTGCGGAAAGGTACAATCAAGTTCGAAATCCTGCGTTCCAAGCCGCAGCCTGACCTTATCCAGCTCAACGGCAAAATCATCGCCTGTCATATGCCAGCCCTTGCTGATTGGGATTGCCTGGAAATGCCGCCTGCGGCAAGCAGCAGGCAAACGACACCGAGGAGGAAGGCATAACCGGCGGCATCATTGGTGCGATAGCTGCCCATATTGCTATAAACCAGCCAGGGCAAGGTGACGAAATTTTCCGATCCGAACAGTGCAACTGCCCCGAGATCGCCGAGCGACAGCGCCATGGCAAAAGAAAGTGCCATCAGCATGGGCCGCCACAGAACCGGCAGATCGGCAAACCGCAGCCGCGAATAGCCCTGAAGCCCGAGACTGGCGGAAAGACGGCCAGTGCGCAGGAAGTGGCTGGTGAAGGCCGGCTCCATCACCCGCATGGCCAGCGGCAGGGCCATAAGCATATTGATGAGCGCCACGAGAACGGGCGCATAAAAGCTGACATCACCGAACACCCGCAGCAGCAGGAACCATCCGCTTCCCAGCACGACGGGCGGAACAAGCAGCACCAGCGACGACCCCACCCCAAGCAGGGCGGAAAGCAGGCCGAGAGGCCACGCCACCTGGCGTCTGGAGCCGATGGCCTGACGTGCGCCAATGATCGCCATGCAGCAGAGGACGACGAGAATTGCCGACAGCATGGCGATTAAAACACTGGTCGCCGCAGCACGCAGGAAGACCGGCGCGATGAGCAGACGTGACAGATCGGCCTGCAGCCCAGAGACGGCTATTGCGACAAGCGGCAGCCCGACCAGGAAGACGGCAAAAACGATTGCCGCACCATCCCACAGCCGCGCGCCTGTCGTTCTGCCGTCGAAACGGCGGATGTTACGACCGAGCGAGGAGATTTCCGCTTCCGGCGATGGCAAAAAGGCGAGGAGGCCAAGCAGGACTGCCGTGAGGACGATCTGCAAAACCGAAAGCGCGATTGCCCGCTGCGGATCGAAATCGAACCGCAGCGCCTGATAGATCGCCACCTCCAGCGTTGTCGCCGCCGGCCCGCCGCCGAGAAGAAGCACGAGCGTGAAACTGGTGGCGCACAGCATGAAAACCAGCCCGGCAATGCCGGGAATGAGCCGCGAGACCACCGGCCATTCGATGAAGCGGAAAACCGAAGCCGGCTCCATGCCGAGACTTGCCGCCATGCGCCAATATTCCCCCGGAATACGCTCCAGCCCAGCCAGCATCAGCCGCACGCAAAGCGGCAGATTGAAAAAGACGTGAGCAATGAGAATGCCGGAAAGGCCGTAGATACTGAAAGGCTCATCCGCCCCGGCAAAAACAAGGGCACTGTTCAAAAGACCCTGCCTGCCCCAGATGGTGATGATGCCGAAGGCGCCGACGATCACCGGCAGCCCCATCGGCACCGCCATCAGCCGGATAATCCAGATTCTTCCGAGAAACTCTTTCCGCCGGGCGAGCGCCAGAGCGACCGGCAGGCCAAGAACGATGGACAACAGGGTGGACAGCGTCGCCTGGTACAGCGTGAAGCGCAGGATACGCAACGTATAGGCATCCATGATACCGACGGCGGATGCGCCGGCATCAAAGGACAATAGCGCAAAAACCGCGAGCGCCATGAACAGGAAAACGGCGGCAAAAGCCGCCGTCCCGAAAATGATCGACCGCCGATAATCACGACGCAGCATCATGCGCGGGCGCGCCTCTTCCTCAGTTCATGCTCATGGCGGCAAGCCATTCGTCGATCCAGGCCTTGCGGTTCTTCGCCACTTCTTCCGGATCCATCAGGAAGGTCTTCTGCGGCACAACAAGTTTGGAAAATGCCTCGGGCAAGGGTGCCGAGGTTGCCGCGACGATCATCATCCAGTTGTTTTCGGGAATGGCATCCTGAAAACCTGATGTCAGCGTGAAAGCGAGAAACTGCTTTGCCAACTCCTTGTGCGGCGCGTTTTTGAGAAGTCCGGCCACTTCGATCTGGATGTAATGCCCTTCGGAAAAGGCCGCAGCCTGATAACGGTCCGACTTTTCGGCGACCATATGATAGGCGGGCGAGGTGGTGTAGGAGAGCACCATCGGCACCTCTCCCTTGGTGAAGAGGCCATAGGATTCCGACCAGCCCGGCGTGACGGTGAGAATGCGCTTTCTGAGCTTCGCCCAGGCCTCCGGCGCCTTGTCGCCATAAACTGACTTTACCCACAAAAGCAGGCCAAGCCCAGGCGTGGAGGTACGCGGGTCCTGAATGGCGATCTTCTGCGCTGGATCGCCTTCCACCAGTTCTTTAAGGCTCGCCGGCGGGTTTTTCACCGTCTGCGTGTCATAGATGACAGCGAAATGCCCATAATCATACGGTACGAAAACATCGTCCTTGTAACCGCCCGGTACCTTGGCCGCCGATGCATCGATGCCGCTGGCGTCAAAAAGCCCGGTCTGTTTGGCTTCCGCGACAAGATTGGTATCGAGCCCGACCACGACGTCCGCCTTGGAACCGCTGCCCTCAAGTTTCAGACGGTTAAGCAGCGCCACGCCATCCGCGACACCGACAAAATTGACCGTGCAGCCGCAGACCTTCTCGAAGGCTTCCTTCACCTTGGGGCCGGGACCCCATTCGGAAACGAAGCTTTCATAGGTGTAGACGGTCAGTTCCGGCTTGTCCTGCGCCGCGACGAAACCGGGCAGAAGCAGCGAGGCGGCAATGACGGAATTCAGGAAAAGACGACGGCGCACGGGTATCTCCTCAAAAACGAGAAGGAATAGCCGCTTGCCTTTAAGCCGTCTAATCCCTCCGCCGGTATGAACCGGATCAGGTTCTTCGGGTTGGCAAGCCTCTCAGCCTTCTGCACAAAAGCACAGAAGACACCCCGTTAGATCAAGATGATGGTTTAGTCCCGTCGTCCGTGATTGGCAAGATGGGCGAGATCAGCCCTGTCCCGTCATATGCACCAGCTCCCAGACATGACCGTCGGGATCCTGAAAGCTGCCGGCATACATGAAGCCGTGATCCTGAACCGGTTTCCAGCTGCTGCCCCCGGAGGCAAGCGCTGTTGCGATCATGCCGTCGATCTCCTCGCGGCTCCCGGCGGAAAGGCAGGTCAGAACCTCGGTGCTTTGCTTGGCATCGGCGATATCGCCATTGATGAAATCGCGAAACCGCTCCTCCTGAAGGAGCATCACGAAGATGTTCTCCTCCACGATCATGCAGAGCGTGCGGTCGTCGGAATATTCCGGATTGAAACTGAAACCGAGGGCCGTGAAGAAACTTCTCGATGCCTCGATATTCTTGACCGGCAGATTGACGAAAATCATGCGCATTTTCAGACCTCCTCCAAACAAACGCGGTCATAGAACGGTAATTCCGCTTGCCTGTCAAAGGCCGAAGAAGGACTGCTCGAACGGGCCCCGCCTGGCTTCAGCTCTCCAGTTCCTCGCGTAGCATTTCCAGTTCCAGCCATTCCTCTTCCATAGTCTCCAGCTTTTCGCGCAACTTTTCCATTTCCTGCGCCAGCTTATTGAAAGTGGCCTGATCCTTGGCGAAGAGTTGCGGATCAGCCATGCGCTGTTCGCGTTTTGCGATCTCTTCCTGGGCCTTTTCCATCTCCTTCGGTAGATTTTCGAGAGCGAATTTCTGCTTGAAGGAAAGTTTGCCCTTGGCCTTTGCAGGCTCCTGCGATGGTGAGGCTGAAGATACCGCCTTGGCCTTTTCCTGCCTTTCGGCCTTGCGTTTTTCTTCCGCCACACCCTTGCGCTGCGCCATCATGTCCGAATAGCCGCCCGCATATTCGATCCAGCGCCCATCCGGCTGATCGGGGTTGGCGGGTGCGATGGTGGAGGTGACGGTGCGGTCGAGAAAATCACGATCATGGCTGACGAGAATGACCGTGCCGGAAAAACCGGCGACGATCTCCTGCAGCAGATCGAGCGTTTCGATATCGAGATCGTTGGTTGGTTCGTCGAGGATCAGAAGATTGGTCGGCCTGGCCAGAATGCGCGCCAGAATAAGACGGGCGCGCTCCCCGCCGGAGAGATTGCGGATGGGTGTGCGCGCCTGCTCCGGCTGGAACAGGAAATCCTTCATGTAACCGGTGACATGCTTCACTTCGCCCTTGACGAGAAGATTGTCACCACGCCCGTCGGTCAGATAATGCGCGAGCGTTTCGGCGGGATTGAGATCCTCACGCTTCTGGTCGAGCGTGGCGATCTCCAGATTGGTGCCGAGCTTCACCGTGCCGCTATCGGGCTCAAGCTGGCCCGTCAGCATCTTCAGAAGCGTGGTTTTGCCTGCACCGTTCGGCCCGACGAGACCAATGCAATCGCCACGATGAACCCTGAGCGAAAACGGTGCCACGATCACTCGCTCACCATAAGCCTTGGTGATGGCATCTGCCTCGATGACCAGCTTGCCGGATTCTCGCCCTTCGGTGACGGTTGCCTGTACGGAACCCTGCGGTCCCTTGTGGCCGCGATATTCCGCGCGCATGGCCTGAAGCTCGCCGACGCGGCGCATATTGCGCTTGCGCCTTGCGGTCACGCCGTAGCGCATCCAGTGTTCTTCGCGCTCGATGGCCTTGCCGAGCTTATGCTGTTCAAGCTCTTCCTCTTCCAGCACCTTGTCGCGCCACTCCTCGAAATGGGCAAATCCACGATTGAGGCGGCGCGACTGGCCGCGATCGAGCCACACCGTGGAGGTCGAGACCTTCTCCAGAAAGCGCCGGTCGTGGGAGATCAGCACCAGCGCACTGCGCGTCTGCTGCAGCTCGCTTTCCAGCCATTCGATGGTGGGAAGGTCCAGGTGGTTGGTGGGCTCGTCCAGCATCAGAATATCGGGTTCCGGCGCCATGACGCGGGCAAGTGCCGCGCGGCGCGCTTCGCCGCCTGAAAGGCTTTCCGGATTTTCCTGCCCGGTAAGACCCAGATGCTCGAGAAGATAGGTCACGCGATAGGGATCGTCACCCGGCCCGAGCCCCGATTCCGCATAGGCCTGAATAGTGTCGTAACCGGCAAAATCCGGCGCCTGTTCCAGATAACGAATGGTGGCGGCGGGATGCCGGAAAACTTCACCCGACTGCGCTTCAACCAGGCCGGCGGCGATCTTCATCAGCGTGGATTTGCCCGAGCCATTGCGTCCGACAAGGCAGATGCGGTCACCGGGCTCCACCTGGAGGTTGGCGCCGTCGAGCAGCGGGGTCACGCCGAAGGTCAGCTTGATATCGTCGAGTTTCAGAATTGGGGGTGCCAAGGCGTCAGGCTCCGGTCAGATCATAAGGGCGGGCGAGCACGATGGCTTTGCCGCTTTTCAGCGAGAAATGCACAAGGCCGCCATTCGCGACATTGGAAATAGTGCGGGAGGAACCGAAAGCAAGCGCGAAATCATTGAGCGGATAACGCACATTGCCGATATCGAGCCCCTCCAGGGCGGTGAATCCGGCAACCGAGAACAGCGATCCAGCCGGCAGATCAATGGTGAGCGACCCGGCAAGCAGCGGCCTCGCCTCTTCTTCACCGGAGGTCAGCGTCACCTCGAAACCACGCTCCGCAAGCGCCACCGCATAAAGAAGGTGCTGAAGCGCATGGTCGCTTCGCGCGCCGCCGAGCGCACCCACCAGCAGCAGCGAATGCGCGCCACGCGACAGCGCCTCGGACACCGCGATCTCACCATCCGTAACGGCCTTTGCGGCCGGATAGGGTTGCCGCGTCACATCGGGCCAGGCCTCGAGCAGCTCTTGGCTGGCGGAATCGAAATCTCCGACCCACAGTTCGGGCGTGAGACCAAGCGGCACGGCATGACGCATGCCGCCGTCAGCCGCGATCACGCGGCTATTGACGACCGCCTGTTTCAGACGATCGGTCACCGCGACATCGCCGCCAAGCAGAATGGTGAAGCGCTCTTTGTTCATGTCCTGCCTTACCGCACCTCGGTCGAAAATGGAAAGCCGAAACCCCGATGAAATCAGCCTATATTGATTTTCGCCGGCTTCGGGATTATGAAACGCCTCAGTGGTGATTTGCCGACCGGCTTGCAGCCACTTTAAAGAAGTCGCTAAAGGGTCGAGGAAAAGGGCAATTTCCTGGGACCGGCCGCGATTTCGCTGCCGGTTTTTTGTTTTCGCAACGTTCTTTACGTGATCCGGAAAAGAGAGTTCGACATGCCGATCAAGATTCCCGATACGCTTCCCGCCTTTGAGACCCTCGTTCATGAGGGTGTGCGGGTCATGACCGAAACGGCGGCCATCCGGCAGGATATCCGCCCGCTCCAGATCGGGCTTCTGAACCTCATGCCGAACAAGATCAAGACGGAAATCCAGATGGCGCGCCTCGTTGGCGCCTCGCCGCTGCAGGTGGAATTGTCGCTCATCCGCATCGGCGGTCACCGCGCCAAGAACACGCCGGAAGAGCATCTCCTCTCCTTCTATGAAACGTGGGAGGAAGTGCGTCACCGCAAGTTCGACGGCTTCATCATCACCGGCGCACCGATCGAACTGCTCGATTATGAAGACGTGACCTACTGGAACGAGATGCAGCAGATTTTCGAATGGACGCAGACCAACGTCCATTCGACCCTGAATGTCTGCTGGGGCGCAATGGCCGCCATCTACCATTTCCACGGGGTGCCAAAATACGAGTTGAAGGAAAAGGCTTTCGGCGTTTATCGTCACCGCAATCTTTGCCCCTCATCGATTTACCTCAACGGCTTTTCGGATGATTTTCAGGTCCCGGTCTCACGCTGGACGGAAGTGCGTCGCGCCGATATCGAGAAAAACCCCGAACTCGAAATCCTGATGGAGTCAGAGGAAATGGGCGTGTGTCTGGTGCATGAGAAGGCAGGCAACCGGCTCTACATGTTCAATCATGTCGAATATGATTCCACCTCTCTGTCCGACGAATATTTCCGAGACGTGAACTCCGGCGTGCCCATAAAGCTGCCGCATGATTATTTTCCGCATAACGACCCGGAGCTCGCCCCGCTCAACCGCTGGCGCAGCCATGCCCATCTGTTTTTCGGAAACTGGATCAATGAAATATACCAGACGACGCCCTATGATCTCCAAGCCATAGGCAAACTGGCCGCGTAACTGCGGCATTGCGAATTGCCGGAAAATGACGCAACGTCTGCCCGGCAATTCGCAACACCAGGGAGAATGACGAGATGAGCGACGCTGCGGCACGGGAAGATTTCGGTTTCACGGCGACCGGCGAAAAGGTCGAACGCGTCACCATCTCGAAAGACGGTTTGACGGCGAAAGTCATCACCTGGGGCGCGGTCATCCAGGATCTGCGGCTTGACGGCCACCAGGCCCCGCTGGTGCTCGGCTTCGAAAAATTCGAGGATTACAAATACTCCTCCTATTTCGGCGCCACGCCCGGCCGCAACGCCAATCGCATCGGCAATGGCAAGTTCGCAATCGATGGGCACGACTATCAGCTGGAACTGAACGAAAAGGGCGTGACCCATCTGCATGGCGGCAGCGACGGCATGGGCAAGCGCAACTGGATGCTGATGGAACATGGCGAAAGCCATGCTGTCCTGCAGATCATCGATCCCGATGGCCGCGCCGGTTATCCCGGCAACTGCACGGTCACGGCCACCTATACGATCCGCGATGGCGGTGTGCTTTCGGTGGTTTATGAAACGGTGACCGACCAGCCGACCATCGCCAATGTCTGCCAGCACTCCTATTTCAATCTCGACGGCGCGGATACCGCACTCGGCCATGAGATCAGCATCGCCGCTGACTTTTACCTTCCGACCAACGAACAGCAGATACCGACAGGCGAAATCCGCTCCGTCGAAGGCACCGTCTTTGACCTGCGCCACACGACGCCGATGCGGCGCAAGGAGAATGGCGAACAGGTCCTTTACGACCACAATTTCTGCCTCTCGCCCGAGCGTCGCGCCAAGCGCAAGGTCGCCCGTGCCTATTCGCCCGCCTCGGATATCGCCCTTGAGGTTCATACGACAGAGCCAGGCGTGCAGCTCTATTCAGCCTTCAAACTGGACGTACCCGTTCCGGGCCTCGATGGTCGCCGCTATGGCCCCTTCGCCGGTTTCTGCCTTGAAACGCAGATTTGGCCTGACGCCGTCAATCACCCGGATTTTCCGCACGCCATCCTGCGACCCGGCGAAACGCTGCGTCAGGAAACGGATTATATTTTTAGGAAGGGCTGAGGCAGAGGGCCGGAATCAGTCCAGCACACAGCCGACATAGCCACCCGAGGCGCGGGCACGACGCTCGATAAGGCCTGCCAGCCGCTGCAGGCCGCGACCGGGTTTGCTCGCAACCCGGTCGATGGGATTGGGCAGGGAGACGGCCAGCAGCGCCGCCTGACGGGAGCTGAGCTTGGCGGCAGGTATCTTGAAATGATGCTGGGCTGCCGCCTCGATGCCGTAAATGCCCGGTCCCCATTCGGCGACGTTGAGATAAATCTCCATCATCCGCTTTTTCGACCAGACGAAATCAGCCGCGATTGCCAGCGGCAATTCCAGCCCCTTGCGCAGGAATGAGCGTCCGTTCCACAAAAACAGGTTTTTGGCCGTCTGCATCGGAATGGTGCTGGCACCGCGGGTGGAGGCCCCATCCAGTGCATTGCTGACCACGGACTGCATCTGGTTCCAGTCCACACCGCCGTGGAAACAGAACTGCCCATCCTCTGACATCATCACGGATTGCACCAGGCGCGGCGAAATATCCTCGAGTGGCACCCAGCGCCTGTCATAACCCTGCAGGGTTACGAGATCGGCAAGCATCAGCGTCGAAACAGGCCTGATGAACGGCAACGCATAAACCGGGATCAGCAGATAGGGCAGGATCAGCAAAGCCAGCAAGGTCATGATGATGCGCTTTGCCAACGTGCGAAAATCCACCTTCGGACTGCTCCGGTCTTCCGCCAGCACGGCGTATTCTGCGTCGCTTTCAGGCGTACTGCTCAATATCCGTCCCCGCGCCCACGCCAATTGAAGCCTTTCATAGTCCATTGCCGTCTTCAAGGCGAGTCCGGTCACACCGTTGCAGCTCAGGAATCACGAAAAGGTTTGCCTGCTTTCGTCCGGCATGCCAAAGAGCCCGCATGGACGCTCAGATGACGAATTTCGAAACGCGGCTACGCGAAAACGCGGCGAAAACCGAAGCGCTGCTTGGCCACCTGCTTTCCGGCGAGGCACGCGCGGAGGAGATCACACGCCCGCAAAAGCTGCTAGAGGCCATGCGCCATGGCGTGCTGAACGGCGGCAAACGCCTGCGGCCTTTTCTCGTCATCGAAAGCGTCGCGCTTCTGGACGGAGATGCTGAGGCCGCCCGTTATGTCGGCGCAGCACTCGAATGCCTGCATTGTTATTCGCTTGTCCATGACGATCTACCGGCTATGGACGACGACGACCTGCGCCGTGGCCAGCCGACCGTGCACCGCAAATTCGACGAGGCAACCGCCATCCTCGCCGGCGACAGCCTGCTGACGCTTGCTTTCGACATCATCGCCTCGGATGACAATCCGCTGGCGGCCGAGCGCAAGGCCGCCCTCGTTCTCTCGCTCGCCCGCGCCGCCGGTATTGGTGGCATGGCAGGCGGGCAGGCCCTTGATCTCGCTGCCGAAAAGAAAGCGCCTGATGAGGACGGCATCATTACATTGCAGGCTATGAAGACCGGTGCCTTGCTGCGTTTCGCCTGCGAGGCCGGCGCGATCATTGCTGGCAGCGACCCGTCCGAGCGGCAAAGACTACGCCTCTTCGGCGAAATGATCGGCCTCGCCTTCCAGCTTGCAGACGATCTTCTGGATCTGACCGCCGACGCCGCCACCATGGGCAAGGCGACCGGCAAGGATGCCGCACGCGGCAAGGGCACGCTGGTAGCCTTGCGTGGTGAAGTATGGGCGCGCGAAAAGCTTCAGGAACAGGTGGCGGAAGCCAGCGAACTCCTGGCCCCCTATGGCGAAAAGGCCGCGATTCTCATCGCGGCCGCAAGATTCATAGCCGAACGGAAAAGCTGAGCGGATACCTCTCAGCTTTTCATCATCCAATCAGCCCTTGAGCGGCGAAATCAGCACTTCGACACGGCGGTTTTGGGCACGGCCGTCCGACGTGGCATTCGAGGCGATCGGCTGAGACGGGCCGAAGCCGAGCGTCGAAATACGGCGCTGGTCGACGCCGCGTGCACCGAGATAATTGGCAACAGAGGCCGCGCGACGCTCGGAAAGCGCCTGGTTATGCTGCAGGCTGCCGGTGGAATCGGTATGGCCGTTGATGTCGATGAGCGTGCGGTTGAACTTGTTCAGCACGATCGCGACGGAATCGAGCGTCTGGTAGAACGGCGGAATGACCTGGTCCTGATCCGTGGCAAAGGTGATGTTGGACGGCATGTTGAGCACGATGCTGTCGCCGCGGCGGGTCACCGAAACACCGGTTCCCTGAAGCTGGGCGCGAAGCTCGGCTTCCTGTCCGTCCATGTAGTTGCCGATAGCACCGCCCGCGAGAGCACCGATGCCCGCACCGATAAGCGCCGCGTTACGGCGACCAACCGGCGAACCACCGACAGCCAGACCACCGAGAGCACCAACAACAGCGCCGATGCCGGCACCGCCCGCCGTGTTCGACATCTTCTGCTCGCCCGTATAGGGGTCGGTGGTAGTGCAGGCGGAAAGATAGGTGCCGCAAAGGGCGACGATCGCGAATTTTTTGATCATGTGTTTTGATGCTCCGAGAGGTTCAGGAGGTAGGACAGTGGAATTCCGGCCTTTTCACGGTCGTTTTTACTCCGCCGCATCTTTCTGGCCAAAACGCTTTTCGATGTAATCGATCACAAGCGCTTCGAAATCGGCGGCGATGTTGGGACCACGCAGGGTGAGTGCCTTTTCGCCATCGATGAAAACCGGTGCAGCCGGGCTTTCGCCGGTTCCGGGCAGCGAAATGCCAATATCGGCATGTTTGCTTTCGCCGGGACCGTTGACGATGCAGCCCATGACGGCGACGTTGAGCGCCTCGACACCGGGATATTTCTCACGCCAGATCGGCATGTTCTTGCGAATATCGTTCTGGATGTTCTGCGCCAGTTCCTGAAACACGGTGGACGTGGTCCGCCCGCAGCCGGGACATGCCGCCACAACAGGAATGAATTGCCGAAAGCCCATGACCTGCAGCAGTTCCTGCGCTACCTGCACCTCGCGGGTGCGGTCACCATTCGGCTCCGGCGTCAGTGAAACGCGGATCGTATCGCCAATGCCATGCTGAAGCACGTAACCCATGGCAGCGGACGAAGCGACGATGCCCTTCGAACCCATGCCCGCCTCCGTCAAACCCAGATGCAGGGCGTGGTTGGATCGTTCCGAAAGCATCGAATAAACGGCGATCAGATCCTGCACCTGGCTGACTTTGGCAGACAGGATGATGCGGTTGCGCGGCAAGCCGATCTCTTCGGCAAGCTCGGCGGAAATCAGTGCCGATTGTACGATGGCCTCACGCGTGACCTGACGGGCGGAGAGCGGAAAACCCTGTTCCTTGTTCCTGTCCATCAGCGTCGTCAGCAATTCCTGATCGAGCGAGCCCCAGTTGACACCGATGCGGACGGGCTTGTCGTAACGGATCGCCATTTCGACGATTTCGCCGAACTGCTTGTCCTTCTTGTCCTTGAAACCGACATTGCCGGGATTGATGCGGTATTTCGCCAATGCCTCGGCACAGGCCGGGTGATCGGCCAGAAGCTTGTGGCCGATATAATGGAAATCGCCGATCAGCGGCACATCCATGCCGAGACGGAGCAGCCGCTCGCGGATTTTCGGCACAGCGGCCGCACTCTCATCGCGATCGACGGTAATACGCACCATTTCCGAACCGGCCCGAAAGAGCGCCGCCACCTGTTGTACGGTGGCATCGATGTCGGCGGTATCGGTATTGGTCATCGACTGCACGACGACGGGCGCACCGCCCCCCACGATCACACCGCCTACGTCTACGGCGACGGATGCACGGCGGGGCTTCGGGTCGTAATCGGCATGTGACGTCATGGCGGTCTCTGGAGCTTGCGGCAAGGTCTAGCAATTGAGGTGAAACAGGCAAGCCTGCTTGTCAACACCCAACGCGCTGGAGCTTCTACTTTACCGCAATCATGGCAAAATTCGAGACGCCTATTCCTTGCCCGCACCATCCGCATGGCGGGCGAGCCGCGAAAGCAGAAAAACCACCACATGCAGCAAGGGAAGCGCGATGAAGACACTGGCAAGGCCGGTATGTTCTGCAATGAAGCCAATGGCGGAGGGCGCCACCAGAATACCGGAGTAACCCATGGTGGTAACGACCGAAAGGCCAATTCCCGGCGCCAGCCCCGGCATATTGCCTGCGGCCGAAAAAGCGATGGGCACCATGTTGGAAATACCGATGCCGGCAATCGCGAAGCCGATGATGGCGATGGTGGAATTACCCGCGAGACCGGCAATGACGAGACCGATGATCGACATGGCCGAGCAGAAGCGCAAGGTCGTCACGGCGCCAAAGCGGTCACGCACCAAGTCGCCGGCAAAACGCATCACTGCCATGGTCATGGAAAAGGCCGCGAAGGCAAAACCGGACTGCGATACGGAAGCGCCGAGCTCATTGCGCAGATAAAGGGCACCCCAATCGAGGATGGCCCCTTCCGGGATCATCGAGAACAGCGCCATCAGGCCGATGATCCACGGTAGCGGCGTCAGCGGCAGGCCACCTTTCGGGCGCTCCTCCTCAGGGTGCGGACGGTCCGCCAGAACCCGCGGCCACGCAATGACCAGAAGCACGAGCGCGATGACGGTAAGTGCAATGGCGTGGCCCTGCACACCGATGGCGGTGATGAGGTAACCGCCGAGACCGGCCCCGATGAGGCCGCCGAGGCTCCAGAAAGCATGACAGGACGACATGATCGCCCGACGCATATCGCGCTCCACCGCCACGGCATTGGCGTTCATGGCGACATCCATCGCCCCCGTCAGCCCGCCAAACAGGAACACCGCAATCACCCCTGCCCAGACGGTGCCGGCCCAGGAAATGAAAAGCAATGTCGGCAGAAAGATCGCGGCGGTGACGAGGCTCACCGTACGCGAGCCGAAACGGGCGATCTGCGACCCGGCAATCGGCATGAAAACCAGTGAACCGATACCGAAAACGAGAATGATCAGGCCGAGCGCACTTTCGCTGAGGGACAGGCGTGCGGCAAATTCCGGAATCTTGGGCGCCCATGACCCCATCATGAAGCCGTTCATCAAAAACAGCAGCGAAACGCCAAGCCTGTGCCGCGTCAGATAGGAGGAGCGTGTGCCTGTCGGCGAAAATGTCGTGGGGCCATTCATCGGCAATATCCTTCAGACTTGACCATGAGAAAACGGGGCAGCGTCGTCTTCGCCGCAATAAACGTCTACGCCTTGTGCCGAAAGCGACTCGACCAATGCTCGGTCGGCATCCCGTTCCAGCACGAGGCAAAGCGGTGGGGAAAAATCATGGACGTGGAAAGCAGCCTTATGGCCGAGCTTTTCCGTGGTAATCGCGGCGATCACCCGCTGGCTGGCACTACAGGCAAGCCGCTTGAACACCGCATCCTCGAAAACGTCCGCCGAAAGGCCCGTCTCCGCAGCAACGCCGCAAACACCGAGGACGCATAGATCTGGCCGCATCAGCTCAAGCTGCCGGAGCGCCATGGCATCGATCGCCGCACCAACGGCCGGATCGACCTTGCCGCCAATCAGCACCAGATCGATATCGGCCCGCCCCGTCAGCTCGGCAGCTATGGCGGGCGTATTCGTCACCACGGTCAGATTGAGCCCGGCCGGTATCGCTCTTGCAATGGCAAGATTGGTCGACCCGGCATCGATGAAAACCACCATGCCCGGTTCAATAAGCGGAACGACGGCGCGGGCCAGCATGGCCTTGCGGTCGGCATCCTCTGCAATCCGGGTTTTCAGTGGCACCGTCGTGCTGTCGGAAAGCAGCGCCCCGCCATAGACGCGCAGGCATTCCCCCCGTGCCGCCATCTCGCGCAGGTCGCGGCGCACCGTGTCTTCGGAAACGCCGAAATTCTGGGCCAGATCCTGCGCGAGCACGCGGCCGCTCTGCCGCAACTGCGCTAGGATGAGCGCCTGCCGCTCACTGACGAAATGATCACTCATCGGGACTCATGCATAAACAAGAATAAACGTGCACGAACATGCATAATCAAGTTTTTGCCGGAGCGCAATAAAAAACGCCCGCCGGGAAGGCGGGCGTCTCTAACTCTATTGCCGATGAGGTACGCCGTTATTCAGCGTAGGAGATCAACAGATCCTTGGCATCGATCTGGTCACCGGGCTTTACAAGAACTTCAGCAATCTTACCGTCCCGTTCGGCATGCAATGCGGTTTCCATCTTCATGGCCTCGATCGAGAGCAGCACGTCGCCGGCCTTGACCTCCTGACCCTGGTTGATGAAGACGCGGCTGATAACGCCCGGCATCGGCGCACCGATATGGGATGCATTGCCGGGTTCTGCCTTGCGACGCACCGCGGAGCCGGAGGCACCATGGGCGCGATCCGGCACCTTGATGCGGCGCGGCTGGCCGTTGATCTCGAAGAACACCGTCACCATGCCCTTATCGTCAATGCCGGACGAAGCCTGATTGACGATGACGAGCGTCTTGCCGCGTTCGATATCGGCAAACAGTTCTTCGCCATCCTCCATGCCGTAGAAATAGGCATGGGTGGGCAACACGGAGACCGGGCCGTATGTCTCGGCGGTCAGCGCGAAATCGGTGAACACCTTCGGATACATCAGATAGGAGGCAAACTCGAAGTCATCGACCTTGCGCTCCAGCTTGGTCTCGATCACCTTCCGTTCGGCATCGAGATCGGCATCTTCCAGAAGCGAACCCGGACGAACCGTGTAAGGCTTTTCACCCTTCAGCGCCTTCTTCTGCAGCGCTTCCGGCCAGCCACCCGGCGATTGGCCAAGATCGCCCTTCAGCATGGAGACGACAGAGTCCGGGAAGGAAACCTCCTTATCCGGGTTTTCGACATCGGCCACCGTCAGGTCCTGGCTGACCATCATCAGCGCCATGTCGCCGACTACCTTGGAGGACGGCGTCACCTTGACGATATCACCGAACATCCTGTTGGCATCGGCATAGGCCTGCGCCACCTCGTGCCAGCGGCTTTCGAGCCCCAGCGAACGGGCCTGTTCCTTGAGATTGGTGAACTGGCCGCCCGGCATTTCATGCAGATAGACTTCTGAGGCAGGCCCTTTGAGGTCGCTCTCGAACGCCGCATATTGATTGCGCACGGCTTCCCAATAGAAGGAAATGCGGCGGATCCATTCGGTATCGAGACCCGTATCGCGTTCCGATCCGGCGAGTGCCTCCACGATCGAGCCGAGGCAAGGCTGCGATGTATTGCCGGAGAAGGCATCCATTGCAGCATCGACGGCATCGACGCCCGCATCCACAGCCGCAAGAACGGTCGCAGCGGAAATGCCCGATGTATCATGGGTGTGGAAGTGGATCGGCAGACCGGTCGCCTCGCGCAGCGCCTTGAACAGAACCTTGGCGGCAGCCGGTTTCAGCAGGCCCGCCATATCCTTGACGGCGATGATATGGGCGCCGGCCTTTTCCAGCTCGACGGCGAGGTTGGTATAATATTTGAGATCATATTTCGGACGTGCCGAATTCAAGAGATCGCCGGTGTAGCAGATGGTTGCCTCGCAGAGCTTGTTCTCCTCGGCAATCGCATCCATCGACACCCGCATGTTCTCCACCCAGTTCAGGCAGTCGAACACGCGGAAAAGATCGACGCCGCCCCTTGCGGCCTGACGGACAAAATACTTCACGACATTATCGGGATAGTTCTTATAACCGACGCCGTTGGCACCACGCAGAAGCATCTGCAACAGCAGGTTCGGCGCACCTTCGCGGATGAGCGACAGGCGCTCCCACGGATCTTCGGTCAGGAAGCGCATGGAAACGTCGAAGGTCGCACCACCCCAGCATTCCAGCGACAGAAGCTGCGGCAGCGCCTTGGAGTAAACGCTGGCGACACGGGCGATATCATGGGTACGGACGCGGGTGGCCAGCAGCGACTGGTGTCCGTCGCGCATGGTTGTATCCGTGACCAGCACGCGCTTTTCATTGCGCATCCAGTCCGCAAAGCCCTTCGGGCCCAGCTTGTCCAGCAATTGCTTGGTGCCCTCGGGCGTCGGCGCATCGATATAAGGCACGATGGGCTTTGCCGCCTTGTCCGCAGGCTTCGCACGACCCTTGGTTTCGGGGTGACCATTGACGGTCACATCTGCCAGATAGGTCAGAAGCTTGGTAGCGCGGTCCTGACGCTTGACCTGCGCGAACAGCTCCGGCGTCGAATCGATGAAGCGCGTCGTGTAGGTGTTGTTGCGGAAGCTGTCATGACCAATGATGGCTTCAAGAAAAGTGAGGTTGGTCGCAACGCCGCGGATACGGAATTCGCGCAGCGCGCGATCCATACGGTTGATCGCCTCATCCGGCTGCGGTGCCCAGGCAGTGACCTTGACGAGCAGCGGATCGTAATAACGGGTGATGACAGCACCGGTATAGGACGTGCCGCCATCCAGACGGATGCCGAAGCCAGAAGCGGAGCGATAGGCGGTGATGCGGCCGTAGTCAGGAATGAAGTTATGTTCCGGGTCTTCCGTCGTGATGCGGCACTGAAGCGCGTGACCGTTGAGGCGGATATCCTCCTGGCGCGGAACGCCGGATTCCGCCGTGCCTATGGCAGCGCCTTCGAGAATATGGATCTGCGCCTTGACGATATCGATGCCGGTCACGACTTCGGTGACGGTATGCTCCACCTGGATGCGCGGATTGACCTCGATGAAGTAGAATTTTCCGGTATCTGCATCCATCAGATATTCGACAGTGCCGGCACCGATATAGTTGGTCGCAGCCGCGATCTTCAGGGAATAGGCGGCCAGTTCCTGGCGCTGCGCTTCTGACAAATAGGGAGCAGGCGCCCGCTCGACGACCTTTTGATTGCGCCGCTGGATAGAACAATCGCGCTCGAACAGATGCACGACATTGCCATGCGTATCACCGAGAATCTGGCTCTCGACATGGCGGGCGCGCTCGACGAGCTTTTCCAGATAGACCTCATCCTTGCCGAAGGCGGCCTTCGCCTCGCGCTTGGCTTCCGTCACCTCACGGGCAAGATCTTCCTTTTTGCGAATGGCGCGCATGCCGCGGCCACCACCGCCCCAGGAGGCCTTCAGCATAACGGGATAGCCGATTTCCTCGGCCATGCGCTCCACTTCCGCTATATCGTCCGGCAGCGGATTGGTAGCGGGAACAACGGGGACATCAACCGAAATCGCCAGATTGCGGGCAGCGACCTTGTTGCCGAGCTGGCGCATCGTATCCGGCGTCGGCCCGATGAAGGTGATGCCTGCCTTTTTGCAGGCCTCCACAAATTCTGGACTTTCGGACAGAAGACCATAACCGGGATGAATCGCATCCGCTCCGGAGAGCTTGGCCACGCGGATAACCTCCTCGATCGAAAGATAGCTCTCGATCGGCCCCATATCCTTGGCGAGATGCGGACCCCTGCCGACCTGATAGGATTCGTCCGCCTTGAAGCGGTGCAAAGACAGCTTGTCCTCTTCCGCCCAAATCGCAACGGTTTTGATCCCAAGCTCGTTCGCTGCCCGGAAAACGCGGATCGCAATTTCGGATCGGTTGGCAACAAGTATTTTCGATATCTTCAAGACGGTCTCCCCACACGCCAAAACAGAATTCTGCTGCACTGCGGAATAAAGCAGCAAAACCAAGTCTTGGAAAGGGCAATTCCGGCGAGAACTGTCCTGTTTGCGCTAGCTTAACAGACCGTGGCGAAAAGCAAGCGCTACGGTGTGCTGCCGGTTCTTGGCGCTGAAACGGCGCTGAATTCCGTTGATGTACCAGTCAACCGTGTGGTTGGAGATCGATAGCTGGCGTCCGATTTCGGTGGAAGTCATGCCATCCGCCATCAGCGCCAGCACCTCCATTTCGCGCCGTGTCAGCTCGAGAGCTGAAACCTCGGGGGCATTGCTTAAGCCATGGGCCTGGCCGGAAAGATCGAGCAGCCGCCAGAAGACGGTGCGGGTAGCTGCATCGAGGAGTTCGACGTGCAGGGAGGGCAATTGCCGGTCCGGGCCACCAATGAAGACAGCACCGATAAATCCCGCACGGCCGTGCACGGGAAAGGCATAACCGCCCTGCAGGCCATATCGGCCGGCATCGTTAAAAAACACGCTTGCCCTTTTGCGATGCATCGCGCGCGGCAGGCCCTCAAGCGCTTCTTTCCACTGAAACGGCTTGTGCACCATGCCGATCACCTTGCGCACGGGATCAACGAGATTGTATTTTTTGGCCCTGTAAACTTCCAGCCAGCCGTCGGGAAGATGCTCTGCGAGAATCTGGCCGGCAGAGGCGAGTTCGCCTGTCATCCGTCTGCTGACGAGAAAATATTCGAAGCCATATTCGCGAATGAGCTTGGCAAATTCGGAGCGAACGCGGTCGGCGCTTCCTGCCTGAGAACACGCAGAGATGAAGTGAAGAATATCATGCATAAAGACACGGGGTCCGGGCTTGGCTTGAAGGGATGACACGAGGACAAGGTCCCGCAATGACGTCATGTTACTCGGGCGCCGGTCGGTTCAGATTGAACATATCGTCGTTAGCAATCCCTGAAACGAAGATGCGAAATCTTGTGGTGGCAGGCCCCCGGGAAACATCGGGTTCGGTTTTTTCGGTTCGCACGCGCGGTCAATCTGTTAAGCCGCCATTCAGACAGGAAGAGCGATAATTACACAAAATTCGCCGTCTCATGCAACCTTGCTAAAGTAGCATTGCGTTGAGGCCGAACAATCAACCGCTCGAAAAGACGCCCGGACTGGATTGAAAATTTGACCTTGTTTCAGGTTTACACACGCGCTCTGCGCTATCTGACCGTTCATAAATGGCGTGTGACGGTGGTCGTCATCGCCAACGTCATTCTTGCAGCGATCACCATCGCCGAACCCGTGCTGTTCGGCCGGATCATCGACGCCATCTCATCCGGCACCAATGTCACGCCCATTCTCATTCTGTGGGCGGGTTTCGGCGTCTTCAACACCGTCGCTTATGTCGCGGTCGCCCGCGAGGCCGACCGTCTGGCCCATGGCCGGCGCGCAACGCTCCTGACGGAAGCTTTCGGGCGCATCATTTCCATGCCGCTCTCCTGGCATCATCTGCGCGGCACATCCAATGCCCTGCACACGCTGCTGCGCGCCAGTGAAACGCTGTTCGGCCTCTGGCTGGAATTCATGCGCACGCATCTCGCTACCTTCGTGGCGCTGGTGCTGCTCATCCCGACCGCCATGGCCATGGACCTGCGCCTGAGTTTCGTCCTGATCGGTCTCGGCATCGTCTACTGGTTCATCGGCAAATGGGTGATGGGCCGCACCAAGGACGGCCAGGCTTCGGTAGAGGAGCATTATCACAGCGTTTTTGCCCATGTCAGCGATTCCATCAGCAACGTGTCGGTGCTGCACAGCTACAACCGCATCGAAGCTGAAACCAAGGCGCTGAAATCCTTCACCGAAAAACTGCTGAGCGCCCAATATCCGGTGCTCGACTGGTGGGCCTTCGCCAGTGCCCTGAACCGCACCGCCTCCACCGTTTCTATGATGATCATCCTCGTCATCGGCACCGTGCTCGTCAAGAACGGCGAATTGCGCGTGGGTGACGTCATCGCTTTTATCGGTTTCGCCAATCTCCTGATCGGCCGTCTGGACCAGATGCGCCAGTTCGTGACACAGATTTTCGAAGCCCGCGCCAAGCTCGAGGATTTCTTCGTGCTGGAGGATTCCGTCAAGGAACGGGAAGAGCCTGGCGATGCCCGCGAATTGTCGAATGTCTCTGGCACCGTGGAGTTCCGCAATATCAATTTCGGTTTCGCCAACACCAAGCAAGGCGTTCACGACGTCTCGTTTACAGCCAAGGCCGGCGAGACCATCGCGATCGTCGGGCCGACCGGTGCGGGCAAGACCACGCTGATCAACCTTCTGCAGCGTGTCTACGACCCCGATTCCGGCCAGATCCTGATCGACGGTACCGATATTTCAACGGTCACTAAAAACTCGCTGCGCAATTCCATCGCGACCGTGTTCCAGGACGCCGGCCTGCTGAACCGCTCCATCCGCGAAAACATCCGCCTTGGCCGTGAATCGGCCACCGATGCGGAAGTGGTGGAAGCAGCAGCAGCGGCGGCGGCAACGGATTTCATCGACAGCCGCATCAATGGCTATCTGACCCAGGTGGGCGAGCGCGGCAACCGACTTTCCGGCGGCGAGCGCCAGCGTATCGCCATTGCCCGTGCGATCCTGAAGAACGCACCCATTCTGGTTCTCGACGAGGCGACCAGTGCGCTGGACGTGGAAACCGAGGCCCGCGTGAAGGCCGCCGTGGACGCGCTGCGAAAGAACCGCACGACCTTTATCATCGCTCACCGCCTTTCCACGGTTCGCGATGCCGATCTCGTCCTGTTCCTCGATCAGGGCCGGATCATCGAGAAGGGCACTTTCGATGAACTGACCCAGCGCGGCGGTCGCTTCACCTCGCTGCTGCGCACCAGCGGCCTGCTGACGGAAGACGAAGGCCAGCAGCCGCGACCGAAAGCCATAGCCTCCTGAGGCCTTGGCCGAGACAAGTAAAGCAAGGGCGGACAGCGTTGTCCGCCCTTTTTCTTTGCCCGCTTTCCCGAGACCGGGCGAACCATGGATCGCCTATCGGAAAATTCCGGCCAGAGAATTTGACAGCCAAAAATCTATCTGCCCGAAGGGCAGAACATTCCCCAGGAAGGCAACAAAACCTGCGACGACGTTGAATGCTAAAATTCCGAGAAACACGCCGAGCATGATTCCGACGCTCGTTTTCCGAGGATAGCGTGCCAACCAGCACGACAAGGCCAGGGAAAGAATGGTAAACGATGCCAGCAGGGCGGTTTCCGTAGAAGATGCGCTGAACTGCAAAGCCCCTCCTTCCCGATCCGCCTAGTTCACAGAGAAATCGACGAAGACTCCTGCGTTACGGTCGTTTTCTGAAACGGACCATACATGCCGATTCCCTGCCATGGAACATCTTTGGGAAATGGCTCTCTCGCGACTGCCTTCTCGGCCTGAAGGGATCGCGGCCTTCATGACCTGACAATCCGGCCCCGCTGATCGTGGCTCTCGTGGATACCCTGTTCGATTACCGCCGATCTTCGGTCGATGATTTCGAAGGGGGCTGAGCATAGCGAACCAGAGGAGAAAGCTTGCCCCACAAAAACCCAGGCCCCTGCGTCACCGCAGGGGCCTGGGTTTAAAGGCGCACAGGAGCATGTCATATCAGTCGAAGGGGATAACCCCATCACCGGCCGCCAGGTCCTTACCGTCGACGGACACGGAGACGTCCGTCGCGCCGGCCTTGCGGCTAACGACGATGTCCTTGACCTTGCCGTCGAGCGTTATCTTGATCGAGAAACCGCTCCAGTCTTCCGGCAGCGACGGCGAAATATGCAGCTTTCCGTCGGTGCGGGTGACACCGAGAATACCCTCGACAGCGGCACGGTAGAGCCAGCCGGCGGAGCCGGTGTACCAGCTCCAGCCGCCACGGCCGGCATAGGCGCCTTCACCATAAACATCGGCGGTCACCACATAGGGTTCGACCCGATAGGTTTCCGACGACGCCGCATCCAGCGCGTGGTTGACCGGGTTAAGCAGCTTGAAGCAGTTCCAGGCCTCCTGCGCGCGGCCCTGCTTGGCAAGCGCAAGAACCACCCAGGTCACCGCATGGGTATATTGTCCGCCGTTTTCGCGCACACCCGGCGGATATCCCTTTATGTAGCCCGGATCATGCGGGGCACGCGAGAAGGGCGGTGTGAACAGCCGGATGATACCAGTCTTTTCGTCGACCAGATGCTCCATGACGGCGTCCATCGCCTGGCGTGACCGGCCTTCCTCACCCTCACCGGAGAGAACGCTCCAGCTCTGGCCGAGCGAATCGATCTGGCATTCCTCGCTGCTGGCCGAACCGAGCGGCGTGCCGTCATCGAAATAGCCGCGACGATAATAGCTGCCATCCCAGCCCGCCGTTTCCAGCGTCTGGCGCAGTTTTTCACGGTGCGAGGCCCATTTCCCGACCCGGTCGGTATCACCGCGCTTCTCGGCGATACCGATGAAATCGCGAAGCGCACCGGCCAGGAACCAGCCGAGCCAGACGCTCGTGCCCTTGCCGCCAACACCCACACGGTTCATGCCGTCGTTCCAGTCGCCGCCGAGGATCAGCGGCAGGCCGTTCTCCCCCGTGCGGTGAATGGCAAGATCGAGCGCCAGCGCCGCATGTTCGTAAAGCGTGGCGGATCTGTCACTCGTTTCCGGCTGGAAGAAAGCATCGTGCTGACCGGGCATCAATGCCGGTCCCTTCAGGAAAGGAATGCTCTCATCAAGGATGGCGGCGTCGCCAGTCGCCGAAACATACTGGTTGATCGCATAAGCGAGCCAGACGACGTCGTCCGAGATGGTCGTGCGAACACCGGCGCCCGTCAGCGGCAGCCACCAATGCTGTACGTCGCCTTCCGGGAACTGGCGGCCTGCCGCGCGCAGGATTTGCTTGCGGGCGAGATCCGGCTGGTAGAGCAGGAAGGCCAGCGTATCCTGCAACTGGTCACGGAAGCCGAAGGCGCCGCTCGACTGGTAAAAGGCGGTACGCGCCAGAATGCGGCAGGCCAGCGCCTGATAGGGCAGCCAGCTATTGACCATATGGTTGAAGCCGGCATCGGGCGTGGAGACCTGCAACTGGCCGGTAAAACCCGTCCAGAATGCCTTGCTTTCTTCCAACACAGACAGGAAGTCCGCCTGGCGAACATCCTTCACCAGCGCTTCGGCCTCTTCCGCATTGTCGGCATCGCCGAGAATGAAGGTCATGTGGCGTTCTTCGCCGGGCTTCAGGTGGATTTCCTGCATCAGCGCGGCACAGGGATCTCCGTCAACCTCGGTGCTGCCGCTGAGTGCGGCACCGGACACGATGCCCTGCGGCGCCTGCGCCGAACCGAAGCGGCCGATGAATTCCCGGCGGCTTGTGGTGAAGCCGCTGGCCTCACTATCGAGTGTCAGGAACGAGGTGCGGGCGCTATAGTCGATGCTGTAGGGGTTGGATGCGAAGATCGCGTTGTTGCCCGCATCATGCCTGCTCAGGATAAACGGCGCGGATTTCTGGCCATTATTGCCAAGCACCCACTCCACATAGGCATAGACCTTGAGACGACGGCTTTTCGAACCCTTGTTGCGCACGATGACCTGCGAGAACTTGACCGGCTTTTCGCGGTCAACTGTTTGCGTCAGCTCGACTTCGAGCGTGTCCGCCACGCCGGTCAGGATGGAGTAACCAAGACCATGGCGGGTTTCGAACATGGCTTCTGGATCACGCGACAGCGCGGCACAGGGCGTATAGAGCTTTCCTGTTTCCACGTCGGCGACATAGAAGGCCTCACCCGGCCGGTTGATGACGGGATCATTGGTCCAGGGCGTCAGCTGATAATCGCGCGAATTGCGGCTCCAGCTGAAACCGGCGCCTTCGGCCGAAATATGGAAACCGAAATTCTCGTTCGAGATAACGTTGATCCATGGATGCGGCGTGGACTGCCCGCCATTCAGGCGCACAACATATTCCTGGCCGTTCTTGGCAAAGCCGCCGAAACCGTTCCAGAAATCGAGATCGCCCGCATCCTCGACCGCCTCCGCAACCGGGAAGGCCGGCACGGGCAGACGGGCCTGTGCAACATCGGAGGTGCCGTCAGGACCACGATTGGCCGCAAACAGCGAGACCGCGCGGTTGATCTGATCGACAATCTTGCCGTTGCGCACATGCAGCACGACACGGGAAGCGGCGAGAAGCGCGCTCCAGGTCTCTTCGTCCATCAGGTCGCGGCGAACGGAGAAGACGTGCGGGCGACCGCCATCGGCAGGATTGATGCGGCGCTGCGTCTCGGAAATATGATCGAGCGCATGCTGCATGTCCTGCGCATAGGACGCAGCCCGTTCGTTGACGATGACAAGATCGAAGATCACGCCGCGCGAACGCAAATATTCGTGGGCGCTCAGCGCCTCGCGGGCGATATCCATGTCCATGTCGTCATTGATGCGCAGGCTGAAAATCGGGAAATCGCCCGAAATGGCAAGCGGCCACAAGGCGCGCTGCGAGGCGAGGCCCGTTTTCAGCGTTTCCGAATCCGCACGCAGATGCATGTCCGGGTAGGTCAGGTAACGACCGAGATGCTGGAAGGCGGCCGCCTGCTGCGAGGTAACGCCCACATGGCGCATCTGTACCTGCGTACGCGTCCAGGCATGCACAAGTTCATGCGCGAAGGCATCCGGATGACGATAACGGTCGATTGCCTTGTCGACTTCTTCACGGCTTGGCGCAGCAATCGTCCAGAAGATCACACTCACCTTCTTGCCCGCCGGCACGCGCACGGTACGCCGTAGTGACAGGATCGGATCCAGCGTGAAACCATCGGTGCTGGAGAGCGTCGCGCCGGCATCGAATGCCGCCGCTTCGCGCAGCGACCGTCCGCGACCAATGAACTTGGCGCGATCGGTCTCGAACTCCGTCGGGCGCGACGGGCCGGCATTGTCGGCCGCCAGATGCGCAATGACGGTGCCCGGCTCGTTCGGGCTGCGACGGTTGCGCCACGCACGGATGACGTCGCCGCGGCGGCCGATCTCCGTCTGCACGAACATGCGCGAGAACAGCGGATGGGCGTTGTCGTCATCTTCAGACGCGATGACAGGCTCCATATAGGAGGTCACTTCGATATAGCGATCCTCAGAACCGACATTAAGCAGGGTGACGCGACGGCCTTCGGCATCGTGCTCGGTGGCGACGATGCATTCGACCACGCTCTGCAGATCGCCTGTTGTCTTGTGGAATTCGGCCTTGTCATCGGTGAAGACCGTCTTGGTCTTTTCACCCTCGAAGACACGCGGCTCCGCTGTCGCACTCCACCACTGTCCATTGGTGGTGTCACGCAGGAAGATGAAGGTGCCCCAGCGGTCATCGGTCGGATCGGCCTTCCAGCGGGAAATTGCCTGCCCGTTCCACTTCGAATAACCCGCGCCCGTCGAGGTGAGCATGGTGGAATAGTGGCCATTCGAGAGGAACACCACCTCGCGATCTCGCACCGCCGGATCGGCAATGGAGCGCACTTCCGCACGCAGCAGGTCGGCCTGTTCCTTGCCGGGTGTTTCTGGCTCGTATTTGGCGCTCATGACCGGTACTTCGCGCGGCGCCTTTTCCTGGAGCAGCAATTCGGCCGCTTCGATCACCGGATCGGAATGGAAGAGTTCGCGCAACACGCCATCGAAGGCGACGTTGGCGACGGCCGCAATCGACATGCCGTGATGGTGAGCATAATAGTTGTAGACGACCGCGCAGACCTTACCGTCAGGCACACGTGTCGGCGTGAAATCCACCGCATCGTGGAAACCATACTGGCCAAGTGCGCCAAGCTTTCGCAGTTTGTCGAGGTTCTCAAGCGCACCATCCGGATCATACTGGCTGGCGAGGATCGATGCGTAAGGCGCAATCACCGCATTCTGGCCAAGGCCGCGCTTAAGGCCAAGCGTCGGCACACCGAAGTTGGTGTACTGGTAGTTCATGTTGTGATCGCGGGCGTTGAAAGCCGCTTCGGAAATGCCCCATGGCGTGCCGAGACGGCGTCCATGGTTCATCTGTTCCTTGACGATCAGATTGTTGGTCTGGTTGAGGATGCCACCCTGACGCTCCTGCATGACAAGCGGCGGCATCAGATATTCGAACATCGAGCCCGACCACGACACCAACGCGCCCTGCGCACCGATCGGCACGACCTGGCGGCCGAGACGGTACCAGTGTTCAGTCGGCAGATCGCCCTTGGCGATGGCAAACAGGCTGGTCAGGCGGCATTCGGAGGCCAGAAGGTCGTAGCAGGCCTCGTCCAGCTCCTTGCTTTCAACACGATAACCGATCGACAGAAGACGACGATCCTTGCGGTAAAGGAAGGTGAAATCCATCGAGAAGGCGAGGTTGCGGCTGCGATCGCGCAATGATGCGAGACGCTGGCGCAGCGGCTCCATATTGGTGAGGTCGATGGCGCTGTCGGAAATATGCGCTTCACAGGATTCCACCAGCAATTGCGCCCAGCGGGTCACTTCCGCACTCTGCGCGGACTTCACCTCGTGATCAACATTGGTGGCGAGCTTCTGAATGTCGCGTGCGAGCACCGCCAGATTGATGACGCGGATCGACGCAAATTCATGCTCGCGCTTGACGGAGGCGAGCGCGTTCGAGAAGCCGATGATACGCTCTTCGAGACGGCGGTGCAGCGGACGCAGGTTCTTGCGGTTGTCGGGCAGCGCCTTCAGCGTTTCGCGCAGGATGCCAGCAACGTCGCCAATACCATCCAGATTGCCCTGAAGATGGGCGGAAGGGGCTTCCGCCCAGTCGCGGCAGGCGGACGAAACCGCAATCAGGTGACCAGCGAGGTTGCCGCTGTCCACGGCCGAAACATAGCGCGGTCCAAGCGTCTGCAATGTATCAGTGTGATACCAGTTGTAGAGATGGCCACGATATTTTTCCATCTTCTCGACGGTCTGGATCGTGTTTTCGATCCTCTCCAGCGTATCGGCAAAGCTGATCCAGCCGAACTGGCGCGCCGAGATGACGGAGAGCAGATAGACGCCGATATTGGTGGGCGAGGTGCGCGAAGCAACGATCGGCTCCGGCGTCTCCTGGAAATTGTCCGGCGGCAGGTGGTTTTCCTGCGGCGTCACGAAAGCCTCGTAATAACGCCAGGTGCGGCGCGCGATCTTGCGCAGTTCGAAGGAGACGTGCTCGGAAACGAACAGCCGGTCTTCGGTTTCCGCAGACTGGCTGACATACCATGCAACGGCGGGAGACAGAACCCAGAGCAGCGTGAAGGGAATGCCGATCAGGAAGGCATTGTCGCCCGGCAGCGCCGCAAACAACAGGCCGAGCATGGCCACCACGGGCGCATGCCACATCTGGCGGTAATAATCGACGATGCTGCCCTGCGCGCTGGACTGCATGCTGGCGGCGGTGCGCCATTCCAGCATCAGCTTGTGGCTGACGAGCAGACGGTAAAGCGAACGGACGATCGCATCCGTCATCATGCAGGCGGCATCGGCAATGAAGACGATACGCAGCGCAACCTGCGCATTGGTGGCACGGATTTCCGACCAAATGGTGTGGAAATGCGCCTGCGGCACGATATCGGTGGAGCGCGGCACGAGACCGGAGAGCAACGAGAGCGTAGGCGCGACAAACAGCGAGAAGATCAGCAGGATCTGCCAGATCAGCGCACCGAGCGGATCCATGAAATACCAGCCGAGGATCGAAGCGAAGAACCAGGCGATAGGCGTCAGCGAGCGACGAAGATTGTCGACCATCTTCCAGCGGCCGATGGCGGTAACACCACGGGCACGGTCAAGGATGAAGGGAAGCAGCTGCCAGTCGCCACGCGCCCAGCGGTGCTGGCGCGAGACTTCCACCTCGTAGCGGGTCGGGAAATCCTCGACCAGTTCCACATCGGTCACCAGCGCGCAGCGCGCGAAGGAGCCTTCGAGCAGATCGTGGCTGAGGATGGAGTTTTCTTCGATCCGACCCTTCAGCGCCGCTTCGAAGGCGTCCACGTCATAAAGCCCCTTGCCGGTGAAGGTGCCTTCGGAGGTCAGGTCTTGATAGACATCGGAGACGGTGAAGACATAAGGATCGATGCCGCGATTGATCGAGAAGACGCGCTGGAAGACGGAGGCGTCCTTACCGGTCGTCAGCGAAGGCGTAACACGCGGCTGCAACAGGCCGTAACCTTCCACGACACGACCGGAAACCGGATCGATCTTGGGGCGGTTGATCGGGTGGTGCATCTTGCCGACAAGCTTGGTCACCGCGTCGCGCATCAGGCGTGTATCGGCATCGAGCGTCATGACATATTTGACATCGGCCGGCACGATATTCGCGCCGCCGAGGAAAGTCGTGTCCTTGTCGCCGCGCAGCAGCATGTTCAACTCATGCAGCTTGCCGCGCTTACGCTCCCAGCCCATCCAGCAGCCTTCGGCCGAATTATAGATGCGGCGGCGATGCAGCAGGTAGAAACGTGTCTTGCCGTCAAACGCATAACGGCTGTTCAGCGCCGCAAGCTCGCGCTTGGCATAGTCGAGAATCTCGATGTCGTCATCGGATTGCTCATATTGCGCATCACGCCAGTCGCTCACCAGCGAGAAATAAATCTCGCCATGCGGGTTAGCGAGATAATGCACCTCGATATTGCGCATCATCTCATCGACGCTGTCGCGGCTGGTCAGCATGCAGGGCACGGCGACCAGGGTGCGGGCATCCTCAGGAATGCCGTTCTTGAATTCGTATCCGACGAGCCGGAACGGCTTCACGAAGAAGGTTACGAGCGTGTTGAAAAGCCCGGTCGCGCCCTCGGAGGCCGGCAATGCAAACATCAGCAGGAACGCGGTCACGACATACCAGGGCATGCCCGCTTTTGCCAGGAACCAGCCGACCGCGAGCATGGCGACCGCCGTAATAAGGAGCACCGGCGCCGCGATTGCGAGCCAGTTGAACTTGCGCATCGAGCGGACGATATGCTGCGATACGAGCGGCCGATAGCCAAGCATCTTTTCAAGCTCGAAGCGGCGCTGACCGACGAGCACCGAGCCGACATTGACGCGATGGTTTTCGTCAGCGCCCGCAGGCAGATCGGACCGCGCCATTTCGACGGCGGCACGCGCCACCTCCACTTCGGTCTTGGGCGAGCGGCGCGCCAGAAGCTCGATCGTATTGCGATAGGTGTTGCGCGAACCGAAATCGAGAATCTCGTAGTCGGTCTCCTCGCGCAGGACCTTGTCGATATGGCTGACTTCCTCGAACCACACCGACCATTCGGTATCGTCAATTTCACGCAGGCTCTTGACGATGTTGCCCATCGTCACATTGCCGGATGCCAGGCGGTTATGTTCCGCCATCATGACGTTTTCGGCGTCGGTGCCCGCGGCATGCAGACGCTCTTCGAGCCAGGCAACGGCAAAACCCGATGTCTGCGAGCCATTGCGCAGACGATAGAGGAACTGCGTCGCAAAGGTCGGATCATCGACTAGCGAATCGACCTGTTTCAGAAGTGCCGCCGACGCTTCGGCATCGTTCAACCGGATGATCTCGTCAACGACCTCGTTCGCCTTCTGGCGCATGCGGCGCGAACGCTCGACGCGAATGGAGATGCGGCGGAGATTTTCGATGAGGACAAAACGGATGATCGACGGCAGCGCCCACAATTCGCCGATCTGCAGTGTCTTCGAGGTCTGGTAGCCATCCACCAGCGCCGTCATGTTTTCGCGCGAAACCGTGCTGTGGGTATGGGCGACATAAAGCCAGCCGAGCGCCATGACGCGCGGAATGGTCACCCCGCCCACCGTCATCGTTGGCAGCTGGCGATAGAATTTGCGCGGAAAATCGCGCCGCACTTCCTGGATCGCCTCTTCGATGACGTAGTGGTTGTCGAGCAGCCATTCCGCCGCCGGCGTGATCGTTGCACCGTTTTCGGCGTCGACGGCCGTCGTGCGGTAAACCCGCAGGATTTCCTTTTCGTTCTCGCGGTGACGCTCGAAGAAATCGAATTCCATGAAGCCGGGAAGACTGTCGGCACCGTCGCGGGAAAGCGCGGCACCGGCATCATGCAGTTCCTCGATCGTCATATAGGACGCACGGATCGAATCGTTGTGATCGATCTGCTTCGTCTCGGAATCACGGGCGGCGGCGGTCGGGGTGATATGAAATGACATCGGGCTCGTATTCTGAACTGTATGGAAACTTGTTCGACTTGACCGGCATTTCGTTCACGGCGGGAACGCGCACGAAATCGGGCCACGCTATATTTATGACTTATCCTGAACCTTCGGTGAACCGGCAGAGCCGCCGCAGGAAGCGGATCGTCAAACGGTGAATATCCTCCGGCATGGCATTTGGCGGCGCAGTCCGTCGCATATCCCTGCAAAGCCGGGGATTGGTGCGAACAACGGGGTTTCGACGACAGGAAAATTTTGTCCTTCGGCCCGGCAAAGCCGTTCCCACCGGATTTCTCACCTTCCCCCACGGCGAAAATTGTTGGCGCAACGTCCGATAGTCCCCCTTTGACACCTGAAGGGCAACGCGAGGCCGATAGAGCCTGCGCTACATCCGAAAGGAGCTAATGCCCCAGGACATCAATAGTTCCATGCCACCTGTGGCGATGCGATGCAAGCGCTGAATTTCAAGGGCTTCCGGCTCCGGCAACACCTCTTACATGCACGCCCTTATGCTGCTATGCCATTTGCAAAAGACGCTGGAAAAAAGCGGCGTAACCAGGGACTTCGAAAATGACCAGACAGACCGCAAACATTGCCTCCTTTGCCAACCATATGCCTGACGTGGTGGCGATCCGCCGCCATCTGCACCGTCACCCCGAGATCGGTCTTTCGGAATTCAAGACGTCGGATTTCATTGCCGAACAGCTCGTGAAAATGGGCTACGAGGTGACGCGCGGGCTCGCCGGAACCGGCATCGTCGCAACGCTCCGAAATGGTGACAGCACACGCACGCTCGGCATTCGAGCCGACATCGACGCACTGCCGATCCACGAGGAAACCGGGGCTGACTATGCCAGCACCCATCAGGGCGTCATGCACGCGTGTGGTCATGATGGCCACACGGCCATGTTGTTGGGAGCGGCGACGATCATCGCAGAGCGCAGGAATTTCGACGGCACCCTGCATCTGATCTTCCAGCCGGCCGAGGAAAATTTCGGCGGCGCCCGCATCATGATCGAGGACGGCCTGTTCGAGCGTTTTCCCTGCGATGCGGTCTTTGCCCTGCATAATGATCCCGGCCTGCCTTTCGGACAATTCGTGCTGCGCGACGGGCCGATCCTTGCCGCCGTCGACGAATGCAGGATCACCGTCAAGGGTTATGGCGGCCACGGCGCCGAACCGCAGGATGCGGCCGATCCCATCGTTGCCGGCGCGAGCATCATAATGGCGTTGCAGACGGTGGTATCCCGCAACATCCATCCGCAACTGTCAGCCGTCGTCACCGTGGGTGCATTCCATGCCGGCGTAGCCAGCAACGTCATTCCAGAAACGGCCGAGATGCTGCTGACCATCCGCTCCTTCGATCCGGGCGTGCGCGACGAGCTGGAAAAGCGTATCCGGGCCATCGCCGAAGGCCAGGCCGCAAGCTACGGCATGAGCGTCACCATCGATTATGAGCGCGGTTATAACGCAACCGTCAATCACAAGGCGGAAACGGATTATGTCACCGATCTCGCCCGCCGTTTTGCCGGGCCGGAAAAGGTGGCCGAGATGCAGCGCCCGTCGATGGGCGCGGAAGACTTCGCCTATATGCTGGAGAAGCGGCCGGGTTGCTATTTCTTCCTCGGTACTGCGCGCACCGATAACGATCCGCCGCTGCACCATCCGAAATTCGATTTCAACGACGAGATTCTGCCGATCGGAACCACCTTCTGGGTGGATCTGGCAGAGGATTATCTGAAGGCGCGATAAATATGAAAAGGCCGGTCGGAGGAGCGACCGGCCTTTATTCTCAAGTTACCTGAAAATTCGGGAGGATCAGGGAACGAGACCGAATATGACGGCGGCGACAAAAGCCACGCACACGCCGACAAGAGCCGCATGAAGCGAATCTCTCCAGTTGCGCGGCGACTGGGGCTGCGAAACAAAGTCTTTTACTTTTCCTGCCTTGGAATAAGACATTGTACACTCCCTTCCTGCTCGGCCCTTCAAACGGGCATTGCTCATCTAGGCTAGAGAATAGCTTTATTCCCCACTGTTTCAGTAGAGATAAAATTCCATAAGAAGTGCCAATTGGGAAAAATAGGGGTCGCCACTTGCCTCCCAACAAGCATCAATCTACCCATCGCGGACGATTAACGCGGCGGGAGGGAGTTGGTTCAAACGGCTCTTCCGTGGACAGGAAGATATGACTGACATCGACGCCATCATCATCGGAGCGGGCGTGATCGGGCTTGCGACAGCCCGCGAATTGTCGATGCGCGGCTTCTCCGTCATCATTCTGGAAAGTGAGAAGGAATTCGGTTCGGCCACCTCGTCCCGCAATAGCGAGGTCATCCATGCGGGCCTCTATTACCCAGCCGGCAGCCTCAAGGCGAGGCTCTGTGTCGAGGGTAAGGAGCGGCTCTATGCCTTTTGCGAGAGCCACGGCGTTGCGCACCGCCGTTGCGGCAAACTCATCGTCGCCACCAGCGAGGATGAAACGCCCCTGCTCGCTGCCCTCAGCGCAAAGGGCGAAGCCAATGGCTGCGACGATCTGGAGCTGATCGACCAACGATACGCGCTTTCACTCGAGCCTGCCCTTGCCTGCAGCTCAGCCCTGCTCTCACCCTCGACGGGCATTATCGACAGCCACGGATACATGCTGTCGCTGCTTGGCGAAGCGCAAGACCATGGCGCGGCACTTGCCCTCAACGCGCCGTTCGAACGGGCGGAAGCGATCGGCGACGGTTTCCGGGTTCATGTCGGCGGAAAAGAACCTGTCAGCCTTACATGCCGGCTGCTCGTCAATTCCGCCGGGCTCGTCGCGCCGATGGTGGCGGCCATGATAGAGGGACTGCCGTCAGAGGCGATCCCGCAGGCGCGTTTCGCCAAAGGCAGCTATTTCTCGCTGACAGGTAAATCGCCTTTTTCGCGGTTGATCTATCCTGCACCGCACACCCACGGCCTCGGTGTGCACCTGACGCTGGATCTCGCCGGTCAGGCCCGGTTCGGGCCGGATGTGGAATGGGTTGATACCATCGACTATGCCGTTGATCCCCGCCGCATGGAGGGTTTCGGCGACGCCATAAGGCGTTATTGGCCGGGCCTGCCGGAACACGCGCTGACCCCGGCCTATTCCGGTATCCGCCCGAAGATTTCCGGACCGGACGAACCGGCCATGGATTTTCGCATCGATGGACCGGAAACCCATGGTCTTCCCGGCCTCGTCAATCTGTTCGGCATCGAAAGCCCCGGTTTGACCGCCTCGCTGGCGATTGCCGGCGACATCGCCGCACAGTTAGAGGCCTGATGTCAGCCGAAGCGTGACAGAGCGTCGGCCATGATCCCGGGATCGACATTGCCGCCGGAGGCAACCGCAATCACGGTTTCGCTTTCCAGTTCCTTGCCATGAAACAGCGCTGCGGCAAGCGCAACAGCACCACCCGGCTCGATAACGACCTTCAGCCTGTTGAAGGCGAGAACCATCGCCCGCAGCGCTTCCTCGTCGCTGACGGCGATACCTTTCCCACAAAGCCCTGCCATGATGGGAAAGGTGATATTGCCAGGCTGCGGCGTGACGATTGCATCACAGATCGAACCCGATGTCGTCGCATTCCGCTCGATCTTGCCCGCCGCAAGGGAGCGCGCCACATCATCGAAACGCTCCGGTTCTGACGTCCTGACCCTATAATTTTGCGCCTTCGCATCGAGTGCAAGAGAGATGCCGGAGGTAAGCCCGCCACCGCCGCAAGGCACCAGAACCTCGGCAGTACCGATACCGAGTTCGGCGCCCTGCTCAGCGATTTCCAGCCCGACAGTCCCCTGCCCCGCAATCACCAGCGGTTCATCGTAAGGCCTGATCAGGGTCAGACCGCGGTCGCTCGACAACCGGTTGCCAATGGCGTCACGGTCTTCATTCGCCCGGTCATAAAGCACCACCTCGGCGCCATAGGAGCGGGTATTGTCGATTTTGATCTTCGGCGCATCCGAAGGCATGATGATGACGGCGGGAATACCGTGCAGGCGGGCGGCGAGCGCCACGCCCTGTGCATGGTTGCCGGAGGAAAAGGCGATCACACCCTTGGCACGCACATCCGCCGGCAGGCCGGATACCGCCGACCAGCCGCCACGAAACTTGAAGGATCCCGTCCTTTGCAGGCATTCCGCCTTCACGAACAGCTTTCGCCCGGCAATCTCGTCCAGAAAAGGCGATGCGAGCAGCGGTGTTCGCACCGCATGGTTGCCGATGCGCACACGCGCCGCCTCGATCATCGAAATATCTGTCATGCCCTGCCCCCCGGTAAGCGGATATAATGCGGAATCTTGCGTTACATTAGGAGGTCGTGATCAAATGCGAAACTGCCTCCAAAAGAAAAATCCCCGGCCTTGGCCGGGGATTTTGTCCTCTTCGGTCAATGATTGTGCCGGGGCATTTTTTCGGCAATCCGGCGGAAATCTGCAGCCCCTTCCAACACGGCGCCATCGGAAAGCTGGGTCACCGATTGACGATAGATGCGTTGCCAGGGCGTTGCATCCGCGGGCACGGCGGGAATGCCGTCGGCCTTGCGGGCATCAAGCTCCGCTTGCGGCACCAGCGCGTTGCACTCACCATTGTTGAAGTCGATGCGGATCACATCGCCGGTGCGCAGCCATGCCAGCCCGCCACCCGCCGCACTTTCCGGGGAAGCATTGAGGATCGACGGGCTATCCGCCGTTCCCGACTGCCGACCGTCGCCGATCGTCGGCAGGCTGGTAATGCCTTTTTTCAGAAGCGCATCCGGCGGCTGCATGTTGACGACCTCTGCCGAACCCGGCCAGCCAAGCGGCCCTGCGCCACGAATGACGAGGATGGTGCGCTCGTCAATATCAAGTAAGGGATCGTTGATACGGGCGTGATAATCCTCCGAACCATCGAATACGACGCACTTGCCCTCAAATATCCCCTCGCGACCCGACTCGCTCAGATAACGCTGGCGAAACTCCGCAGAGATCACGCTTGTCTTCATGATGGCGAAATCGAAAAGATTACCCTTGAGAACAAGGAAACCTGCCCGCTCCTTGAGCGGACTGTCATAGGGCAGGATCACGTCGCGGTCGGTCGATTCACGCCCGTCCAGATTTTCCGCCATGGTCTTGCCGGTCACGGTCGGACAGCTTCCGTCGAGTTTCCCGGCCTTCAGAAGTTCCCACATGATGGCAGGCGTGCCGCCGGCGCGGTGATATTTTTCGCCCAGCCATTTTCCCGCCGGCTGCACATTGGCCAGCAGCGGAATGTCATAGCCGTGGACCTGCCAATCCTCTTCGCGAAGCTCGACACCGGCATGTTTCGCCATCGCCGCCAGATGCGGCTGCGCGTTGGTGGAACCGCCAATCGCCGAGTTGACGCGGATCGCGTTCAAAAACGCCTCGCGTGTCATGATGTCGGAAGGCTTGATATTCTCGACAACCAGTTCGACGGCACGACGGCCGGTGCGATAGGCCATCTGGCCGCGCTCGCGATAGGCGGCGGGGATCGCTCCGCAACCGGTCAGCGACATGCCGAGCGCTTCCGCCATGGCATTCATGGTAGAGGCCGTACCCATGGTGTTGCAATGGCCGACCGACGGAGCCGATTCCAGCGCCGCCTGCAAAAACTCCTCGCGGGTGATTTCGCCTGCACCATATTTGCGGCGCATGCGCCAGATGACGGTGCCGGAACCGACCAGATCACCGTCATGATACCCGTCGAGCATTGGCCCGCCGGAAAGCACGATAGCGGGAATATCGACCGTACTCGCCGCCATCAGCGCCGAAGGCGTGGTCTTGTCGCAGCCGGTTGTCAGAACGACACCATCGAGCGGATAGCCGTAAAGCACTTCCACGAGGCTGAGATAAGCGAGATTACGGTCCAGCGCCGCAGTCGGGCGCTTGCAGTTTTCGAACATAGGATGGGTCGGAAACTCGATCGGTATGCCGCCCGCATCGCGGATGCCGTCCCGCACCCGCTTGACCAGTTCCACATGGACCCGGTTGCAGGGCGTGAGATCGCTGCCGCTCTGCGCAATGCCGATCACCGGCTTGCCGGAACGCAGCTCTTCCGGCGTCACGCCGTAATTCATGAAGCGCTCCAGATAGAGCGCCGTCATGTCGAGATGATCGGGGTTATCGAACCAGTCCTGCGATCGCAGGCGGCGCATGGGTGTCTTGTCGTCGCTCATCGGCCCGCCTCAGCCCTGTTCACGATTGTTGAGTTTTTCGAGGTAAAGCAGGATGCCGCTATGATCGATATCGGCCCCGCCATCACCGACGAAATCATCAAATTCCCGCGTGACCTGCTGGGTGAGCGGCAGGGTGAGAGCAAGATCCCTGGCCGTCGCCAATACACCATTCAAATCCTTGAGCTGGAACTTGGACGGACCGCCCGGCACGAAATTGCGCTTCACCATGCGCTCGCCATGCAGTTCCAGGATCCGGCTTTCGGCAAAACCGCCGCGTATGGCATTGCGGAACCCTTCACGGGAGGCGCCGCCCGCTTCCACCAGCATCATTGCCTCGGCAACCGCACCGATGGTGATGGCGACGATCTGCTGGTTGGCGAGCTTGCAGAGCTGGCCCGCGCCCGAAGGGCCAACGTAGGTCAGCCTGCCCATCGGCGCGAAGACATCTGCGAGACCCGCAATCAGTGCCTCGTCCCCACCCGCCATGATGGCGAGCGTGCCGGCCGTTGCGCCGGGCACACCGCCGGAAACCGGCGCATCAACATGATGAATGCCGAGCGCTTCAAGCCGCGAGGAATGGTCGCGCGCAATCGGCGGTGCAATCGAGCTGCTGTCGATCACGACAGCACCCTTTGCCAGCGCTTCGGCCACGCCCGCCTCAAACAGCACTTCGCCCACGGCATTGCCGTCGCTCAGCATGGTGATGACGATATCGGCACCCTTGGCGGCTTCCACCGGAGAGGTCGCCAGAACAGCACCATCGGCAACCAGCGCCTGCGCCTTATCGACGCTGCGGTTCCAGACCTTTACCGAAAAGCCGGCACCCAGCAGACGCCGGGCCATCGGCCCACCCATCAGGCCCGTGCCGATAAAGGCGACAGACCGCTTCTTCTCCTCCCCGCCAACACTCATTTCAGTGAACCTCCCAGCTCGTCCTCGATATGAACCTGAATGATTTCTTCAAACGAACTCTCGGCCGTAAAGCCCAGTTCCCGGGCGCGCTTGGCTTCGAAACCGGGCGCCCAGCCTTCGCACATGCGCATGATCATCTCGTTCGGCTCGCAGCGGATGAGGGCAACGGCCTTTTCACCGGCCACCTTGCGCAGCGCCTCGATCTGTTCGCCAACGGTGGCGCTGAGGCCGGGCATCGACAGGTTGCGGCGCGGGCCGACCTTTTCCACGTCGATCGTTGCACCATGGAGAAGAAAACCGACGGCGGAACGCGGCGAGGCGTGCCAGTGGCGAATGCTTTCCGGCACCGGCAGAACCGCTTCCTGGCCAACCAGCGGCTCACGCAGGATATTGGAGAAGAAGCCGGAAGCAGCCGCGTTCGGCTTGCCGGGACGAATGCAGATGGTGGGAAGGCGGATGCCGATACCGTCGAAGAACCCGCGGCGGCTGTAATCGGAGAGCAGCAACTCGCAGATCGCCTTCTGCGTGCCGTAGCTGGTCAGCGGCGTGGTGTGGAATTCATCCGGGATCGGATAGGGAAGCGGCGCACCGAAAACGGCGATCGACGAGGTGAACACCACGCGCGGCTTGTAGCCATCCTTGCCATTGGCAAGGCGGATGGCGTCGAAGAGATAACGCGTGCCATCAAGATTGATGCGGTAACCCTTGTCGAAATCCAGCTCAGCTTCGCCGGAAACGATGGCGGCAAGGTGGAAGATGACATCGGGACGGGCTTCGACCAGCTTTTCGGCTTCGCCGGGCGCCGAGAGATCGGCCGCGCGCGCATCGACCGCGCCGGAAAAACCGGCGGGAGCTTCAGGCTGGAACACGTCGATGAGCGTGAACTTCTCGACCGGCTTGCCGCCGAGCGATCCATCCTTGACGAGACGCTGCGTCAGCTTGCGGCCAACCATGCCTGCGGCGCCGATGATTGCGATATGCATGTCTTCCTCCTCTATGTCCCGGCCATTCTCCCGGGACCGAAAATCACCATCGGCCTGGCGACCGATAAATTAACTTGTAAGGTTGTCTGATAACCTTATATGATCCGATTGAAAATAGTATTTTTCACAAACCGGTAAAAGCAAGGGCGAAAGACTCTTGCCCGGATATTTTAGGGCGGATTGGACGGAGAGGGTGGAATTGAGCGAACACAATATCGAGGAATTGCGTTTCTCGCTGAAGAACAGGCTGGGGGAGGCCCTGCTGCTGACGTCTCAGGAAGACATGCTGCGTTATTGCCGTGACTGGCACGGCGACGTCACCAGTTCGGCCGTGGCCGTCATCCGCCCTCGCTCGACCAAGGAAGTGTCCGATACCGTGCTCGCCTGCGCCGAACTCGGCCTCGCCATCATCCCCCAGGGCGGCAATACCGGACTGGTGCTCGGCGGCATTCCCGATGCACCCAAACATCAGGTGGTGATGAGCCTAGAGCGCATGAACGCCATTCGCACCATAGACAGCGACGATTTTTCGGCCGTGGTCGAAGCCGGCTGCATCCTCTCGGAATTCAAGGATGCGGTGCAGGACAAGAGCATGTTCTTCCCGCTGTCGCTCGGCGCGCAGGGCAGCTGCCGCATCGGCGGCAACGTCTCCACCAATGCCGGCGGCATCAATGTCCTGCGTTATGGCATGACCCGCGAACTGGTTTTGGGTCTTGAAGTGGTATTGCCGGATGGCACCATCTGGAACGGCCTGTCGACCCTGCGCAAGGACAATCGCGGCATCGACCTGAAGCAGCTTTTCATCGGCGCGGAAGGAACACTCGGCATCATCACCGCCGTTGCCGTCAAACTTTACCCCAACCCCGAACATGTCGAGACGGCGCTGCTCGGCCTCAATTCACTTGACGACGCCATCAAGCTTTACCGCCGCGCTCGCCGCGAATGCTGTGATCTGATGTCCGCATTCGAATTCATGCCGCCCGTCGCCTTCACGCTCGCGATCGAGGCTATCCCCGATCTGAAGATGCCGATCGCCGGCGACTACCCGGCCTATGTGCTGATGGAGATTTCCGGATCGGGCCTGGTGGATACAGCCGATCTGATGGGGCGTTTCCTCGAGGGCGTGATGGAAGATGGCCTGGTGCTGGACGGCGTCATCGCCTCCTCCCGCGCACAGGCGCAGTCGCTCTGGCTGTTCCGCGAGGGCATGAACGAAGGTCAGGCTCTGCGCGGCAGTCATATGCGCACCGATATCTCGGTGCCACTCTCCAAACTCGCGGCTTTCGTAGCCGAGGCGGAAGCGGAACTGGCGGAAAAACTGCCGGAATGCCTTGCGGTTTCCTACGGCCATGTGGGAGACGGCAACGTCCACCTCAACGTGCTGCCGCCCAACGGCGCAACGCCGGAAGAGCGAGAGGCCTTTATCTACAAGTCCAAGACACTCGTGAACGAAGTCCTCGACCGTTACGTCGGCAGCATCAGTGCCGAACACGGCATTGGCCGACTGAAACGCTCCGATTTCGAAAGCCGGCTATCGGATGTGCAGCGTCGGATGATCACGGGTTTGAAAAATGCCTTCGATCCCGATTTGCGGATGAATCCCGGTTGCCAGATAACCCTGCAACCGGATAGCTAATCGAGAAGCAGAGGGCGGCCGAACACGCCGCCTCTGAAAACCCCGCTGACGGCGAAGGAGGAAGTCGCTGCCATGGGGAAAACGAACCAATCGTTTCTGTGGAACGGGAGCAATCATGACGCTGGAGTTCAATCAGATACATCGCAACGATCATCTGCCCGGCCGTATCGCCACGGAGATCGCTCGCGAGATCAATGATTCGCAGCTCGGGCCGGGTGACAGGCTGCCGACGGAACATGTGCTTGCAAAAACCTTCGGCGTCAGCCGTTCGGTCATTCGCGAGGCGATCGCGCAATTGCGCAACGAAGGTTTCGTTGAAACCCGGCAAGGGGTAGGCGCTTTTGTAACAGATCCGCGGCAACGATTGTCGATCCGGATCGAGCAATCCACCCTGAACGATCCCGAAAACTTCCGAGACCTGATGCAACTTCGGATGTCGCTGGAGATCGATGCCGCAGGCCTTGCGGCATTGCATCACAAACCCGAACATCTGGAAAAGTTCGACAAGGCCATTTACGGCATGCGCAATGCTATCGAATGGTCCAAGGACGGGGTCGAAGCTGATCTCGATTTCCATCGCACCATGGCGCAAGCCACCGGTAATGAATATTTCCTGATTTTTCTTGGCTTCATTGCCCAACGCATCAGCTCGGCAATCAATACCGCTTTTTCGCGGGCCGTTTACGGCGAAATCCTGGAAATCACCATAAACGAGCATGTCGTGCTGCGGGAAGCAATTGCATCGCGAAATGTTGCGCTGGCGCGAGATGCCATGCGCCAGCACATTTTAGGCGCTGCCCGACGACTGAACATCGATCTCGACATCTTCTGATCTTTGGACGCCGTTGGTATTGAAGCTATAAGACAGCTTCACCGCATTTGTTGGATGGCGATGGCGAATATGGCGAATTTTTGTCGGATGCACCGCTAGACTCGCCGCAAAAGTCATACTAAGAAGAGTGAGATTTGGTTGTCAGACATCCAGACAATAAGACCGCAGGAGGCGGCCTGTCGGGTGTTGAAGGGGAGGACTACATGACCGGCAAGAGGTCCATCGACGCTACCGCAATTTTGCCTGAAGACTTCGAAAACGCGCTGCTCGTCGGCCGCGTCTGGTCGAAAAGTGAAGGCGGTCCCTGCCCCGTGCTACTCAAGGGTGGCGTACTTTATGACCTAACCTCTATCTCCCCTACCATGTCGGAACTTCTGGAAAAGACCGATCTGGTGGAGCGGCTTGCCGACACCCGGACGTTCGTGGCGCTCGGCGCGTTCGAAGCCTTTCTGGACGGCTCCGCTGGCGAACTTCTTGCGCCCAACGACATTCAGGCCGTCAAGGCCGCCGGCGTCACCTTCGCCGACAGCATGCTGGAACGCGTGATCGAAGAGCAGGCCAAGGGTGATCCGCTTCGCGCGCAGGAAATCCGCGGACGGCTGGCGCCGGTTCTCGGCGACAATCTGCGGGGACTTGAGGCCGGCTCCGAAAAGGCCGCGGAAGTCAAGAAACTGCTCCAGGAAATGGGCCTCTGGTCGCAATATCTGGAAGTGGGCATCGGCCCGGATGCGGAAATATTCTCCAAGGCGCAGGCCATGGCCTCGGTCGGCTGCGGCGCGCTGATCGGTGTTCACCCGAAATCGCAATGGAACAACCCTGAGCCGGAAGTGGTGCTCGCCATCGCCTCCGACGGCCGCATTGTCGGCGCAACCCTCGGCAACGACGTCAACCTGCGCGATTTCGAAGGCCGCTCCGCCCTGCTCCTCAGCAAGGCGAAGGACAACAACGCTTCCTGCGCGATTGGGCCTTTCATCCGCCTGTTCGACGGCAACTTCACAATTGAAGACGTGAAGCAGTCGCAGATCTCGCTTCTGGTCGAAGGCGAGGACGGTTTCACCATGACGGGCGTCAGTGCGATGCAGGCAATCAGCCGCACGCCGGAAAACCTCGCGTCCCAGCTCTTGAACCGTAACCATCAATATCCAGATGGCGCCGTCTTTTTCCTTGGGACGATGTTCGCGCCGGTCAAGGACCGCCATGGCCCGGGTCTCGGCTTCACCCACGCCAAGGGCGACCGCGTCGAAATCTCCACGCCCAAGCTCGGCAAGTTGATCAACTGGGTCACGACGACGGATGAATGCCCTGAATGGACATTCGGCACCGTGGCCCTGATGCGCAACCTCGCGAAACGAGGATTGCTCTAAACATTTCTTCGGGAGGGGAAAATGCAAAAGACCATCAATCTCTTTTACCGGATTCTCGAAATCATCCTCGTCGCGCTGCTCGCCGGCATGTCGATCATGGTCTTCGTCAACGTCGTCATGCGTTATACGATGAATTCCGGCATCAACGTCTCGGAAGAACTGTCGCGTTATTTCTTCGTATGGCTGACCTTCCTCGGCGCCGTGCTGACCTTTCGCGAAAACAGCCACATGGGCATTGAAACGCTCGTGATGTTCCTATCGCGGCGCGCCCGCGTCTTTTGCATGATCGCGTCGAACATCATCATCCTGGCCTGTTCCGCCATCTTCTTCTGGGGAACCTGGAAGCAGTCCGGCATCAATGCCAGCATGCATGCGCCCGTCACCAAGCTGTCGATGATCTGGGTCTACGGCATCGGCATGTTCACCGGCGGACTGATGTTCGTCATCGCGCTGGAACGCCTGTACCGTCTTTTGACGGGCCGCGTCACGGAAGATGAAATCGCCCAGTTCGCGGGCGAGAACCTGACGATCGAACAGCTTTCGGAGCGCTGATACCATGACACTTCTCGTTTTTGTCGGCTCTCTCTTGGGAGCCATGGCGATTGGCGTTCCCGTCGCTTTCTCGCTGATGTTCTGCGGCGTAGTGCTCATGTGGTACATGGGCATGTTCAACACCGCCATCATTGCCCAGAACATGATTTCGGGCGCGGACACCTTCACGCTGCTCGCCATTCCCTTCTTCATTCTGGCCGGCGAACTGATGAATTCCGGTGGCCTGTCCCGCCGCATCATCGACTTTGCGATCGCTCTCGTCGGCCACATCCGCGGCGGCCTCGGCATCGTGGCCATCGTCGCGGCCATCATCATGGCCAGCATCTCCGGTTCGGCTGCAGCCGACACCGCGGCCCTTGCCGCAATCCTCATCCCGATGATGGCGAAGGCCGGTTACAATATTCCCCGCTCCGGCGGCCTCATCGCCGCAGGCGGCATCATCGCCCCCGTTATTCCGCCGTCCATGGCTTTCATCGTCTTCGGTGTCGCGGCCAACGTCTCGATCACGCAGCTTTTCCTTGCCGGCATCGTACCCGGCATCCTGATGGGCATTTCGCTGATCGTCGCCTGGCTGATCGTGGTGCGCAAGGACAACGTCAAGCCGCTGCCGAGAACCACGGCCAGGGAACGCCTGACGGCGACTGCCCGCGCCGGCTGGGCGCTCGGCATGCCGGTCATCATCCTGGGCGGCATCAAGGCCGGCATCATGACGCCGACGGAAGCTGCCGTCGTCGCCGCCGCCTACGCGCTTTTCGTCGGCATGGTGATCTACCGCGAACTGAAGCCGGCGGACCTGTTCCACGTCCTTCTGCGCGCTGCCAAGAGCACCTCGATCATCATGTTCCTGGTCTGCGCCGCGCTCGTCTCCGCATGGCTCATAACGGCTGCAAACATTCCGAACGAAGTCGCCGGTTATATCGAGCCGCTGATCGACCGTCCGATGCTCTTGATGGCCGTCATCATGGTGCTGGTCTTCATCGTCGGCACCGCGCTCGACCTGACGCCGACCATCCTGATCCTGACGCCTGTCCTGATGCCGATCATCAAGCAGGCGGGCATCGACCCGGTCTATTTCGGCGTTCTCTTCATCATCAACAACGCCATCGGCCTGATTACGCCTCCGGTTGGCGTCGTGCTGAACGTCGTCAGCGGTGTCGGACGCATTCCGCTCGGCAAGGTCACGATCGGTGTCTGGCCGTTCCTCGTTGCCGAAACCATCGTTCTGGCACTGCTGGTGATTTTCCCGGACATCGTCCTCGTACCGCTGCAGTATCTCCGTTAATCCGCAACCTGTTTCTCAAACACAATCCAAGGGAGGATATTATGAGAAAGCTTCTTCTGACCACCACGGCCATCGCTTTCGCCGTTGGCGCCGCTGCACCCGCAATGGCCGAATTCAACAGCCGCAATATCCGCGTTTCGAACGGCATCAACCAGGATCACCCGGTCGGCAACGGCATCAAGGCCATGCAGGCCTGCCTCGACGACAAGTCGGGCGGCAAGCTTAAGCTGACGGCATTCTGGGGCGGCGCTCTCGGCGGTGACCTTCAGGCAACGCAGGCCCTGCGCTCCGGCGTTCAGGAAGCCGTCGTGACCTCCTCGTCGCCGCTCGTCGGCCTCATCCCGTCACTCGGCGTCTTTGACCTGCCGTTCCTCTTTGCGAACGACAAGGAAGCTGACGCGGTCATGGACGGCGCTTTCGGCGACATGATGAACAAGAAGCTGGAAGAACAGGGCCTCGTAAACCTGGCCTACTGGGAAAACGGCTTCCGCAACCTGTCGAACTCCAAGCATGCCGTGAACAAGTGGGAAGATTTCTCGGGCCTCAAGGTCCGCGTGATGCAGAACAACATCTTCCTCGACACCTTCCAGAACCTCGGCGCCAACGCGACGCCGATGGCTTTCGGCGAAGTCTTCTCGGCGCTTGAAACCAACGCGATCGACGCGCAGGAAAACCCCTATGTGACGATCGACACCTCCAAGTTCTACGAGGTGCAGAAGTACATCACCGAGACGAACCACGCCTACACGCCGTTCCTCTTCCTCTTCTCCAAGCCGATCTTCGACAGCTACACGCCCGAAGAACAGACGGCCCTGCGTGAATGCGCAGTCGTCGGCCGCGACGAAGAGCGCAAGGTCATCCGCGAACTGAACCAGAAGTCGCTGGAAAAGATCAAGGCTGCCGGCCTCGAAGTGAACACGCTGTCTCCGGAAGAGCAGACCCGTATCCGCGAAAAATCGATGGTCGTTTACGAAAAGCACAAGGCTGAAATCGGCGCTGATGTCGTTGACGCCGTTCTGGCCGACCTGAAGAAGATCCGCGGCCAGTAAGCCTGTCTGTATTGAATAAAAAACACCCGGAAGTTCGCTTCCGGGTGTTTTCGTTTGCGGAAAGAAAAAGGCTGCCGAAGCAGCCTTTCCAGAAAGTCAGGACGCCGTGCGGTTCTGGCGGTTGGCGATGAGGTCTTCCACCACCGCCGGATCGGCAAGCGTCGATGTATCCCCGAGCGCACCAAAATCGTCCTCGGCGATCTTGCGCAGAATACGACGCATGATCTTGCCGGAGCGGGTCTTGGGCAGGCCCGGCGCGAACTGGATCTTGTCCGGCGTTGCAACCGGCCCGATCTCGTTGCGCACATGCTTTACCAGCTCCTCGCGCAGCGCATAATCGCCATTCTGCCCCGCCATCAGCGTGACATAGCAATAAATGCCCTGTCCCTTGATGGGGTGCGGATAACCGACCACGGCCGCTTCCGAAACGAGATGATGCGACACCAGCGCAGATTCGACTTCGGCCGTTCCGAGACGGTGACCAGAGACGTTCAGCACGTCATCGACACGACCGGTGATCCAGTAATAACCGTCCTCGTCACGCCGGCAGCCGTCACCGGTGAAATACTTGCCCTTATAGGTGGAGAAGTATGTATCGACGAAACGCTGGTGATCGCCATAGACCGAGCGTGACTGGCCCGGCCAGCTGTCGGTGATGCAGAGATTGCCGTCGGCCGGCCCTTCCAGCACATTGCCTTCAGCATCGACAAGCTGCGGCTGCACGCCGAAGAATGGCCGCGTCGCCGAACCCGGTTTCAGATCGGTCGCGCCCGGCAACGGGGATATCAGAATGCCGCCTGTTTCCGTCTGCCACCAGGTGTCGACGATCGGGCTCTTGTCCTCACCGACCACATGGTAATACCACTCCCATGCCTCCGGATTGATGGGCTCGCCGACCGTTCCAAGCAGCCGCAGGCTGTCGCGCGACGACCGTGTGACGAACTGGTCGCCCGCCCCCATCAGCGACCGGAGCGCCGTCGGTGCGGTATAGAAGATATTGACCTTGTGCTTGTCGATGACTTCCCAGAAACGGCCCTGATCCGGGAAGTTGGGAACGCCTTCGAACATCAGCGTCGTCGCGCAATTCGCAAGCGGCCCGTAGACGATGTAGGAATGGCCGGTAACCCAGCCGACATCGGCCGTACACCAGAAGACCTCGCCATCCTTGTAGTCGAACACATATTCATGCGTCATCGACGTATAGACGAGGTAACCGCCCGTCGTGTGCAGCACGCCCTTCGGCTTGCCGGTGGAACCTGACGTATAGAGGATAAACAGCGGATCTTCCGCCCGCATCTTCGCCGGCGGGCAATCCGGTTTCACCGTGGCGATTTCCTGATGATACCAGATGTCGCGGCCGGGCGCCCAGCCGGTCTTGCCGCCGGTGCGGCGCACGACCAGAACCTTGTTGACGATGACATATTGCTTGGCGGCAATATCGATCGCCTTGTCGGTGTTTTCTTTAAGCGGGATCGGCTTGCCGCCGCGCACGCCTTCATCGCAGGTGATGACAAAGGTCGATTCGCAGTCGACGATACGGCCGGCCAGCGCTTCGGGCGAGAAGCCGCCAAAGACGACGGAATGCACGGCGCCGATGCGGGCGCAGGCGAGCATCGCATAAGCCGCCTCGGGGATCATCGGCATGTAGATGGTGACGCGGTCGCCCTTCTTGACGCCGTGCTTCTTCAGCACATTCGCCAGGCGGCAGACATAGTCATAGAGCTGGTTATAGGTGATCTTCTTGTCGATATAGGGATTATCGCCTTCCCAGATGATCGCCGTGCGCTCGCCATGCGTCTTCAGATGCCTGTCGATACAGTTGTAGGAGACGTTCGTCAGGCCATCCTCGAACCACTTGATCGGCACACGCCCCTTGAATGAGGTGTTCTTGACCTTGGTATAGGGCTTGAACCAGTCGATCCGCCGGCCGTGCTTGTCCCAGAATTTTTCCGGATCCTCGACGCTCTCCTGATACCATTTCTGGTAACGCTCATTGTCGATGAGCGTGCGGGCTTTCGCCGATTTGAGCACCGGGTAGATTTTGGCAGACATGAACTCCTCCTGAACCAAATATGTCTTGTTGCTCGCCTTGAGACTCCCACCTCAGGCATGTGGTGAATTCATAGCAGGTCAATGACTGACGGCAATTAGACAAAGGCATTTGTTTCGCAAAGAATTGCAATTATGATGCAATCCGGTTATAGAGCGCCAATATCCCGGAAATCAGTGGTTGATACCACGCCCGCGACCCCGGCGCGGACGGACAGAAGGACTGTATCTATGGCTCAACAATTGCTCATGCCAAAGGCAACTGCTGTATGGCTGGTTGACAACACCGCGCTGTCGTTCGACCAGATAGCCACGTTCTGCAAATTGCATCCGCTGGAAGTCAAGGCGATTGCCGACGGCGAAGCCGCGCAGGGCATCAAGGGCCTCGACCCGATCGCGACTGGACAGCTTTCCCGCGACGAGATCGCCCGTGCCGAAGGCAATCCCAACCACAAGCTCAAGCTTTCCGAGCCGAAGGTGCGCGTGCCGGAATCCAAGCGCCGCGGCCCGCGTTATACGCCGGTTTCCAAGCGCCAGGACCGCCCGAACGCCATTCTCTGGCTGGTGCGCAACCATCCGGAACTGAAGGACGCGCAGATTTCGCGCCTCGTCGGCACCACCAAATCCACCATCGAGCAGATTCGCGACCGCACCCATTGGAACTCGGCCAATCTGACGCCGATGGACCCGGTAACGCTTGGCCTCTGCAGCCAGATCGATCTTGACCTTGAAGTCGAACGCGCTTCGCGCGGCCGCCCGCTGCCAACAGCTGAAGAGCTTGGCAACACGCTGCAGCCGGCAACGGTGACGGAAGGTCTGGATTACAACTTCCAGCGCGAGGAAGAAGAGCAGATCGACGCCGATGCCGTGTTCAAGAAGCTCTCCTCGCTGAAGTCTGCACCGAAGGACGAAGACGAGGACGATCAATACTGATCGAAAGTCTTACATCGTTTGAAAACCCGGCCGCAGTGCCGGGTTTTTTGTTGGATGATTTATCGCGCGCCGAAGATCGCCGAACCGACCCGCACGCTGGTGGCACCGAATTCGACTGCGGTTTCGAAATCGCCGGACATGCCCATGGAAAGCTTCTCGAGGCCGCATTCCTTGGCAAGCTTCGCTAGAAGAGCGAAATGCGGTCCGGGATTTTCCTCCGCCGGCGGAATGCACATCAGTCCCTCGACCGGCAGCTTAAGCTCATCCCGGCACAAAGCCACGAAGGCGACCGTCTCGCGCGGATCGATGCCGGCCTTCTGCGGCTCGAGCCCAGTATTGACCTGCACATAAAAACGGAGGCTGCGACCCTGCTTGCCGCATTCCTCGGAAAGCGCGCGGGCGATCTTTTCCCGATCGATACTCTGCACGACGTCAAACAGCGCGACGGCATCCGCCGCCTTGTTGGATTGCAGCGGGCCGATCAGATGCAGTTCGATATCAGGTGTCTTTTCTTTAAGAGCGGGCCACTTGCCCTGCGCCTCCTGAACGCGGTTCTCGCCGAACACGCGCTGACCACTGTCGATGACCGGCTGGATCGCTTCGGCGTCGAATGTCTTCGAAACGGCGACGAGCGTGACCTCGCCTGCCTTGCGGCCGGATTTTTCCGCAACATCCGCAATGCGCTGCCTGACATCTTCAAGACGTGCTTCGATTTCCATCACAAGACCTTTTTTAAACCGTTCGAACCGCTAACTAGACGCCGATTGCCTTGATGCCAAGCGGGTTTAGCACCATTTGAGGCACGCTGGCCAAGATTGAACGCCCGAATGCCCCGCCAAACTTGACGCCCCGGTCGTTTCATGGTGAAGGTCAGCGCAAATTTTTCCCCTCGATACCCGGAATTTTAGACAATGGCCATCGAACGTTACAATCCTCGCGACGCCGAGCCGCGCTGGCAGCAGAAATGGAACGAAGACAAGGTTTTCGTCACCGACAACAGCGATCCGCGCGAGAAATATTACGTTCTGGAGATGTTTCCCTATCCCTCGGGACGCATCCATATGGGCCATGTCCGCAACTACGCGATGGGTGATGTGGTTGCGCGTTACAAGCGCGCGCGTGGCTTCAACGTTCTGCACCCGATGGGCTGGGATGCCTTCGGCATGCCTGCGGAAAACGCAGCCATGCAGAACAAGGTTCACCCCAAGGACTGGACCTACCAGAACATCGCCACCATGCGCGGCCAGCTGAAATCCATGGGCCTGTCGCTGGACTGGACCCGCGAATTCGCTACCTGCGATGTGGAATATTACCATCGTCAGCAGGCGCTGTTCGTCGACTTCATGGAAAAGGGTCTGGTCTACCGCAAGCAGTCCAAGGTCAACTGGGATCCGGTCGACCACACGGTTCTGGCCAATGAACAGGTGATCGACGGCCGCGGCTGGCGCTCCGGCGCGCTGGTGGAACAGCGTGAACTGACGCAATGGTTCTTCCGCATCACCGATTTCAGCCAGGACCTGCTGGACGAACTGGATGAACTGGATCAGTGGCCGGAAAAAGTGCGCCTGATGCAGAAGAACTGGATCGGCCGCTCCGAAGGCCTGTCGCTGCGCTGGCAGACCGTTGCTGACACGGCGCCGCAAGGTTTCTCCGACATCACCGTCTATACGACGCGTCCCGACACGCTGTTCGGTGCCTCCTTCCTGGCAATCGCCGCCGATCATCCGCTGGCAAAGGAACTGTCGGCGACCAACCCTGATATTGCCGAATTCTGCGACGAATGCCGCCGCCATGGCACCTCCCTGGCAGCGCTGGAAACTGCCGAAAAGAAGGGCATCGATACCGGCGTCAAGGTCGTGCACCCGCTGGACCCCAGCTGGGAACTGCCCGTCTATGTCGCCAATTTCGTCTTGATGGACTACGGCACCGGCGCAATCTTCGGCTGCCCGTCAGGTGACCAGCGCGATCTGGATTTCGCCCGCAAATACGGCCTGCCGGTCGTGGCCGTCGTCGCACCCGAAGGTCCCGACGCCGCAAGCTTCACCGTTGAAGACACCGCCTTCACCGATGATGGCGTGATGATCAATTCCGGCTTCCTGAACGGCATGAAGACGGCTGACGCCTTCGAAGCCGTTGTGCAGAAGCTGTCCGCCGAGATGCTGGGCAACGCACCGCAGGCCGAACGCAAGGTCAATTTCCGCCTGCGCGACTGGGGCATTTCCCGTCAACGCTACTGGGGCTGCCCGATCCCGGTCATTCACTGCGAAGTGTGCGGCGTTGTACCGGTTCCGAAAAAGGACCTGCCGGTCAAGCTGCCCGACGACGTGACTTTCGACGTGCCCGGTAATCCGTTGGATCGCCACCCCACATGGCGCCATGTTTCCTGCCCGCAATGCGGCCATGACGCGCGGCGCGAAACCGACACGATGGACACCTTCGTCGATTCCAGCTGGTATTACACGCGCTTCACCGCGCCGTGGGAAGACGCACCGACCGACCCGAAGGTCGCCAATCACTGGCTGCCGGTGGATCAATATATCGGCGGCATCGAGCATGCCATCCTGCACCTGCTCTATTCGCGCTTCTTCACCCGCGCGATGCGCGAGACCGGCCATGTGGGTGTCAAGGAACCCTTCAAGGGCCTGTTCACACAGGGCATGGTGGTTCACGAGACCTATAGCCGCGGTGAAGGCCTGACGCGCGAATGGGTGCCGCCTGCGGAACTGAGGATCGAGGAAAACGACGGCGCGCGCCGGGCGTTCCTGCTCTCTTCCGGCGAAGAGGTTAAGATCGGCTCCATCGAAAAAATGTCGAAGTCGAAAAAGAACGTGGTCGACCCTGACGATATCATCGCATCCTATGGCGCCGATACCGCACGCTTCTTCGTCCTTTCGGATTCTCCACCCGATCGCGACGTCATCTGGTCCGAAGCCGGGGTGGAAGGTGCAAACCGATTCGTCCAGCGTGTCTGGCGCATCATCGGTGAAGCCGCCGAACAGTTGAAGGGCGTGAAACCGAAGCCGGCGACCGAAGGCGAAGGGCTGGCAGCCTCCAAGGCGGCCCACAAGACACTGAAGGCTGTTCAGGAAGATCTGGACAAGCTCGCCTTCAACAAGGCCATCGCCCGCATCTATGAACTGGTCAATGCCCTCGCCGGTCCGCTTGCGGATGTCGCTGCAGGCGGCAAGCCTGATGACGTCAAGGCGGCCGCGCGTGATGCCGTCGAAATCCTGATCCGCATCATCGCACCCATGACACCGCATCTCGCGGAAGAATGCTGGTCGGCGCTGGGCAATGAAGGCTTGGTGGCTGAGACGCCATGGCCGACCTTCGTGGCTTCGCTGGTCGAAGAAAACGATGTGGTCATGCCAGTACAGGTGAATGGCAAGAAGCGCGGTGAATTGACAATCGCGCGCGATGCGGATCAAGATGCGGTCCGCACGGCTGCCCTTGCGCTGGATGCCGTCAAATCGATTCTTGCCGGTGGCGAGCCCAAAAAAGTCATCGTGGTTCCGCAGAGGATTGTGAACATTGTTGTCTGACGTTTTTTCGAGATGGAGCCGCGTTGCGGCAGCAATTTCCGTCGTGATGGTGGCTGGTCTTCTGGCGGGCTGCCAGGTGCGCCCGCTTTATGGCGAAGCTTCCGGAACCAAGGAAAGGCTGGCGGCCGTCAGCGTCTCCCAGATCGGCGGCAGAGCTGGGCTGGAAGTGCGCAACCAGCTGATCTTCCTCCTTTCCGGCGGTGCCGGCGAACCGGCTACGGCGCAATATAACGTCAAGATTGCCGTAAGCTCGAGCGCCACGACCACAGAGGTGCAGAACTACGATCTGACGACCCGCGCGAACAATAATTACGACGGCCCCTATCCCGGCCGTGTCGTGATGAGCGGTCAATATGTCCTGACGCGCGTTTCCGACGGTCAGATCCTGCGCTCCGCACGCCGCAGCGTGACGGCGCAGGTGGATCTGCCGCAGCAGGAATTCGCCAAGATCCGGGCGACCCGCGACGCCGAGAACCGTGCGGCCCGCGAGCTGGCTGAAATCATTCGCACCGATATCGCCGCCACCCTCGGCCGCTGAGAGCGGCGGCCGTGACGGAGATAAAGTCCCATGAGTTCGAGCGCTTCGCCGAAAATCCGGCGGAGCGTTTTCGCATTTTTGTGCTCTATGGACCGGATCGTGGTCTGGTATCGGAGCGGGCAGGCGTCATCGCGAAGAAGACCGGCATCGACCCCGATGACGCTTTCGCATCGCTGAAACTGACCGCATCCGACCTACAGGGCGACCCTGGCCGCCTGCTTGATGAAGTCAACGCCATCGGCCTTTTCGGCGGCGAAAAACTCGTCTGGGTCAAAGGCGCCGCCGCTGAAAAGCCGTTGGTGGATGCGCTTCAGATTCTGGCGGACGCACCACCGGAAGCAAGCTTCCTGATCATCGAAGCGGGCGATGTCAAAAAGGGCACGGGGCTGCGCAAAATCGCGGAGCCAGCGCGCTCCATCGCCGCAATCCCCTGTTATGCGGACGATGCGCGCTCCCTGAATGCGTTGATCGATCAGGAGCTCTCCGCGAATAATCTGCGCATTGCACCGGCTGCACGGCAAAGGCTGATCGAGCAGCTCGGCGGCGACCGTATCGCCTCGCGTAACGAAATCCGCAAGCTCGCACTCTATTGCCTCGGCTCCGACGTGATCGAGGAAGATGACATTCTGGCCATCATCGGCGATGCCAGTACGGTGTCCGCCGACGATACCGTCGACGCCATCCTGAAAGGCGACAGGAACGCCTTTTTCCACGCCACCCAGAAGATCATTTCATCGAAAACCCCGATCTTCCTCGTCCTCCAGGGATGCCTCAAGCAATTCCAGCTGCTCGACCAAATGCGGGCCGAAATGGATGAGAAAAAGCAGCAGGCCGGCCAGGTCATGCAGACGCTCGGACGCCATATTCATTTTCGACGGAAACCGATCATCGAAAGAGCGCTGCGGACATGGCAACCAGCGGCGATTGCCCGCGAGATGAACCGTTTGCAGACAGCCATCCTGCAAAGCCGCCAGCGGCAAAGCCTGGAGGAAAGCGTGGCTCTTCTGACATTGCTGTCGACAACGCTTCAGTCCGGCCGCGGTGGATAAACAAAAGCCCTCATGCTGGTGCAACGAGGGCTTTTCAAATGTTGATCCAGAAACGTCTGGTTCAGTCGCCCTTGCCGGGCTCAGCGGAGAAATAAAGCTCCAGCTTGCCTTCGACCCCGTCCATTTCCTTGGCTTCCGGCATCGGATCACGCTTGATCGTGATGTTCGGCCAGATCGCCGCATATTCCGTATTGAGCTTCAACCACTTGTCGAGACCCGGCTCCGTATCGGGCTTGATGGCCTCAGCGGGACATTCCGGTTCGCACACACCGCAATCGATGCACTCATCGGGATTGATGGCGAGGAAATTTTCGCCCTCGTAAAAGCAGTCGACGGGGCAGACCTCAACGCAATCGGTATATTTGCAGCGGATGCAATTGTCGGTCACGACATATGTCATGATGAACTCCAGAATATGCAGGCCGGGTCTTTGGGCTTCGGAACACAAGCCGTCGCCCGGAATTCAGACAGGGCAATTTCGCAAGTGACGTAATGCCTTTGCCTGCAGATAGCAAGGATAACAATTCTGAAAAACGGGGCCGACCTGGAGGTTTATTCTAATCTTTGCTTCCGTCACTGTCAGACAGAAACCTGTCGAGCGCCCTGCGCTCTTTTTTCGTCGGACGCCCGCTGCCGGGCTCACGCATCGCCTGCTCCAGAGGGGTCAGCCTGTCGGACGGCTCCCGCGGCGGCGTCTGGTCGTCGTAAAGAAGCCTGGCTTCCTCATAAGGCCCGCGTCGCACCCCGCCGGATTTGACGATGAGCACCTTGTCCATTCGCTCAAAGCCGATTTCCAGCCTGTCCCCCACCTTCATCATGTGGCTGGGCTGGCGGACGGCAGCGCCGTTGACCTTTACATGGCCCGACTGGATGTAACTCTGGGCCAGCGATCGGGACTTGGCCATGCGAGCAAAGAACAGCCACTTGTCCAGACGCTGACGCGTGCTTTCCAGTGGCTGTTCGTTGTTTCCCATAGGCTTACTTCTTCAGCTGCTCCTTGAGCGCAGCGAGCTTTGCAAAGGGCGAATCCGGATCCATCGGCTTCTCCTTGCGTGGTGGCTTGGCTTCGAAGCGCTGCTGACCCTGTGGCTTTCCGCCACGGTCGTTGCGCTCCGGCCGGTCCTTGCGCTCCCCGCGATCATTATTGCGGTTGTTGCCGCGATCGGGGCGACCGCCGTCACGCTTGCGCTCGCCATCTCCATTGCGATTGGCTGCTTCGCGATTTGCGCCGTCGCGATTTGGATTGTCACGATTGTCGCGACGGCCTTCGCCGCGACGCTCACCCTGCTCACGTGCGCCGTCACGACCCTGACCGCGATGGCCGGGACGACGGTTTTCGCCGCGCTGATTTTCATTGCGACCACCCGGACGCCACAGAAGAACGGGCTTCGGCTCGGAAGGCTCCGCACCTTCGACAGACACCGCCTCAACTGCGGCAACCTCTTCACCGACGGCTTCCGCGACCGGCGCCTCGGAAGCGTCGCCTTCAGCAACAGCCGCCGTTTCGGTTTCCTGTTCTTCGGAGGCCGGCTCGTCCTGCTCGATCTCAGCGCTTTCCTCTACGCCCGTCACCGTTTCTGCGGCAACAGGAACGGCGGCGCCAACATGGCTGGCGAGGAAGGCCTGCGCCTCTTCTGCCGTAACCTGATCGGCACGGTAACCGAGGCCCTTGAGGATTTCTTCCATGTCATCGAGCGTTGCGCCGAGAATGGAAAGCATGGCGGTCGTCGTTGTAAAACGGCGGCCGTCATAAGCGCCTTCCGGGCGCGGGTGCTGGCCGGGTTTCCACTGCAGCAGCGGACGGATGAGATCGGCCAGGCGCTCGAGAATGTCGATACGCACGGCGCGCTTTCCGAGGAAACGGAAACCGGCGAGCTTGTAGAACATCCGCTCGAAGCTCGCATCTGTCACGACCGAGGTGCGGCCGGCGGCCAGCACCGGAATGAGATCGCCATAACCCGGCTTGCCGAGGCCATCATTCTTAAGCGCCCAGAGCAGCGTGACAAGCTCGGCCGGGGCCGGCTTCAGAAGCGCGGGCAGGAAGACGTGATAAGCGCCAAAACGCACGCCGTAGCGGCGCATGGAGGCGCGCGCATCCTGATCCAGCGACTTCACGTCTTCGGTGACGTCGCGGCGGAACAAAACGCCCAGATTTTCGACCAGCTGGAATGCCAGACCCTTAGCCAGACCCTGAAGATCCTCGGCGCGCGAAATATCGTCCAGCGGCTTCAACACGGTCGCAATCTGATGATTGACGAAACGTTCGACGCGCGCCAGCGCATGATCGCGAGCATTGCCGCTCAACTGCTCGTCGGCCAGCAGGATCACCCGCGGCTTCATGATGTTATCGCCTGCCGCGAGGCGGGCAACCGGCTCGCCAAGCCAGCGAACCAGACCATCGGAACTCAAAGCGAGATCGCCGTTGCCGCTGGCATGCAGACGCGCAGCGCGCGCCTCATACTCGAGCGCCAGCGCCTTCTGCGACGCAGCCTGCACGGCCTTCTGATCCGGCCCTTCCATTCCCGACACCGGCGTGAACCGGAATCCGGCCAATTGGCCGACGTGATGTCCTTCTACGAAGACATCACCATTTACACTGATTTCAGCTTCAAGCATCGCATTCTCTCTCAGGCGCCTCATGAGCACAGATGTCCTGCGATCAACAAAGCGTTTCGTCAACCTTTCATGTAGCGCATCGGACAATCGATCCTCGATTTCCCGCGTCTTTTCTTGCCAGTGTGTCGGATCGGCAAGCCATCCTGGGCGGTTCGATACATAAGTCCATGTTCTGATCTGCGCAATCCTCGCAGACAATGTATCGATCTCTCCATCCGTCCGGTCGGCACGGCGCACCTGCTCGGCCATGAAATCCTCATTCACCGCGCCGCGCTTGACCAGGTCGAAATAGAGCGTGGAGATCAGGTCGGCATGCTGTGCAGGGGCGATACGGCGATAATCGGGCAGCGCGCAGGCCTCCCAGAGTTTTTCCACCCGCGCATCCGTCGTGGTCACGTCGATAATCTCAGGATAACGCGACAGATATTCCAGCGCCTGTTGGTCGATGGCCGGCAGAGCACGCGAAAGCCCCTGGATCGCCGGCGCGGCATCAAGGCTCGTGCGCAGATTGGCAATGGAGGAAAAATCGAAATTTTTCGTCCGCCATTGCAGCACCTTCACCGCATCGAACTGATGGGTCTCGATCCGCTTCACCAGCTCGTCGTCGAATGGATCGACACGCCCCGTCACACCGAATGTGCCGTCGCGAAGATGACGGCCGGCGCGGCCGGCAATCTGGCCGATTTCACCCGGATTGAGGTTGCGGAACTGGTAACCGTCGAATTTGCGGTCCTGCGCGAAGGCGACGTGATCGACGTCGAGGTTGAGACCCATGCCGATCGCATCCGTCGCGACAAGATATTCCACATCGCCCGACTGGTAGAGCCCCACCTGCGCATTGCGGGTGCGCGGCGAAAGCGCGCCCATCACCACGGCAGCGCCACCGCGCTGGCGACGCACCAGCTCGGCAATGGCGTAGACCTCTTCCGCCGAAAAGGCGACGATCGCGGTGCGCTGCGGCAGGCGGGTGATCTTCTTCTGGCCGGCATAAAAAAGCTGCGACAGGCGCGGCCGCTCGACCACGGTTATTCCCGGCAGCAGCTTTTCAAGGATCGGGCGCATCGTGCCGGCACCCAGAAGCAGCGTCTCTTCCCGCCCGCGCAGATGCAGCACCCTGTCGGTGAAGATATGGCCACGTTCAAGATCGCCAGCCAGCTGCACCTCGTCGACGGCGACGAAGGCGGCGGTCGTCTCGCGCGGCATGGCTTCCACGGTGCAGACGGAATATTTGGCTTTTGGTGGCGCTATTTTTTCTTCGCCGGTTATCAGCGCCACATTCGGCGCCCCCACCTTTTCAACCAGACGGGTATAGACCTCCCGCGCCAGAAGGCGCAGCGGCAGGCCAATGACACCGCTGCCATGCGCGACCATACGCTCGATCGCGTAATGGGTCTTGCCGGTATTGGTGGGGCCGAGAACGGCCGTGACACCGCGGCCGCTCAGGATCATGGGGCGAAAATTCAACGTAGTATCCGCGAATCGACTTCATCTGCTTGCCGTGCCGCCCGCTATCACCGGATGCAGGCCGCACGCACCACACATGGCAATGCGCGCCGACAAAGGCAATAGCCCTCATCCGTAAAGTGGCGGAGGAGGGCCTATCAGGTAAATTTTCCATTCAGATTCAGCGGCTTGATGGTTCAAAAAGAATCCGGCGAAAATGGAATCGATTCGGCTGCGGAACAGTCTGCGAACGAATCGAATACGAATCGCTGACTCGCCCTGATTCCGTTTTTGTTCTCCGCAATATCTGGTTGGAAAATTCCTGCCCCATACCAGATTGTGAATCCGGGTAAGTCCTTGCCCGGATTCAGCTTTCCATTCCCGGAAAATACCGTAATGGCCTGTCAAGCGACAATTGCGGAGAGCGCTGTTAACCCCTTGGCGAAGGGTCCCGATCAAAGCGCCTCGCCGGCAAGAAGGCGCGGCGCATTCGCATCCGTCGTACCGGCGGCCTGACCGATGAAATAGGACTTGAGACCCGGCAAACGATCGACAACACCCAGACCGAAATCGCGCATGATGCGGATGGGACCGACATCGTTGGAGAAAAGCCGGTTCAGCACATCCGTCGTCACACCCATGCGCAACGTGTCGAAACGCCGCCAGGATTGATACCGCTCGAGAACGTTGAGAGAGCCGATATCAAGACCGAGGCGATCGGCCTCTACCACGGTTTCGGCAAGGGCTGCCACATCCTTGAAACCTAGATTGAGGCCCTGTCCGGAAATCGGGTGAATGCCGTGCGCCGCGTCACCCGCAAGAGCAAACCGTGACGCGACGAAGGAGCGCGCCAGTGTGAGGCCCAGCGGAAAGGCACGTCGTGGACCGACTGGACGGACGGGCCCGAGTTTGTGGCCGAACCGGCGCTCCAGCTCTTCCTCGAAGACAAGATCGTCAGAGGCGACCAGCCTGTCGGCATCGGCCGTGCGCTCGGTCCAGACAAGCGAGGAACGGTTTCCTTTCAACGGCAGGACGGCAAAGGGGCCGGAAGGCAGGAAATGCTCCTCCGCGCAGCCCTCATGCGGCCGTTCGTGCTCTACGGTCGTGACGATACCAGACTGGTCATAGGCCCAATGCACTGTCTTGATGCCGGCCATATCCCGCAAAGCCGAGCGAACACCGTCGCAGGCAATGAGCAATCGCGCTTCCAGCGATGAACCGTCGGAAAGGGTGATGGCTGTCGATTGCGGTCCCGCAGTAAAACCGGAAACACTGAAACCGTGGCGGATTTCAATGCCTAGACGCTCGCAAAGGCCACGCAGCGCTCCCACCATGGCGACATTCGGAACCATATGGGCAAAAGGCCTGCCCTCCTCCACGGCGCCGTCAAAGGTCAGAAAGACCGGGCGGACGGGATCGGCGGTCTTCGAATCGGTGACGATCATCCTGTGGATCGGCTGCGCCTCAGGCTCGATCTCGTTCCATATGCCGAAAACATCGAGCATGCGCGTGGCCGCCGAAATGACGGCGGAGGCGCGGACATCCTTCTTCCAGACATCATCAGGGGCGGCTTCAATCACCTGTACATCGAGGTGCGGTGCAGCCTGCTTGATGGCGACAGCAGCGGAAAGACCGACATATCCGCCACCTGCAACTACCACGTCCAGCATCGCGCTTCTCCTCAAATCTTGTGCACGCATCATCGGCGCACTATAGACCATGTGACGTCTTCCTACAGCCGGAGCAGGCCGAAAAAATGTCGCATCCCTCGCAAACGTCAGACCCGATGGTCAATCTCATCGCCACGCTCGATCTCGAGAAGCTGGAAGAGAACCTTTATCGGGGCGAAAGCCCGCAGATCGGCTGGCAGCGGGTTTTTGGCGGCCAGGTCATCGCGCAGGCCCTGATCGCCGCGCAAAGAACCGTGGATGACGACCGCCTCGTGCATTCGCTGCATGCCTATTTCATGCGTCCCGGCGACCCGCTGGTGCCTATCGTCTACCAGGTGGAGCGCATCCGTGACGGCGCAAGCTTCTGCACCCGCCGCGTGGTCGCCATCCAGCACGGAAAGGCAATTTTTTCCATGTCGGCATCGTTTCAGATCTTCGAGGACGGCTTCGACCATCAGATCAAGATGCCTGATGTGATGCCGCCTGAAAAACTGATGAGCGAAGAGCAGATGCAGGCGGCCTTCCTTGCCAACGCGCCCGCCTCGATCCGCAAATACTGGAGCAATAAGCGGCCGATCGAGATAAGGCCGGTTTCGCTGACCCATTATATCTCGAAGGAAAAGCTGGAGCCGCAGCAGGATATCTGGGTCCGCGCCGTCGGCGACGTGCCCGCTGATCCGCGCCTGCAATCGGCCATTCTCGCCTATCTCTCGGACATGACGCTGCTCGACACCTCGCTCTACGCCCATGGAACAACCATCTTCGATCCGTCCATTCAGGTGGCGAGTCTCGACCATGCCATGTGGTTCCACCGTCCCTGCCGGCTGGATGACTGGCTGCTCTACACTCAGGACAGCCCCAGCGCGTCCGGTGCTCGGGGGCTGACCCGTGGCAATATTTTCACCAGGCAGGGTGAACTCGTCGCCTCCGTCGCGCAGGAGGGTTTGATCCGCAAAAGGGCAAATGATTAAATAATGCGCTTTTTTAAAAAATCGCACATTTTATAGACGCTTTTTTGGGCGACAAATGCCCCTTTTTCAGACGTCCGTCATATAATCTTTATATTTCAATAAATTACGCCCCTGTATCAAAACTGGCACGCCCTTTGAATGTATGTCCGCAGTCGCTGTTACTGATCTGCCAGCGGCAAGGAGAGTCGGCTCCATGCCGAGGACAAACAAAGGATGGGAAACCAGATGAAAATTGTGATGGCCATTATCAAGCCGTTCAAGCTGGATGAGGTGCGCGAAGCTCTCACCGGCGTCGGCATCCAGGGCCTGACCGTGACCGAAGTGAAGGGTTACGGACGCCAGAAGGGGCATACCGAGATTTATCGCGGCACGGAATACGCGGTGAGCTTCCTTCCCAAGCTGAAGATCGAGATCGCAGTTCCATCCGACGTCGTCGACAAGGCCGTCGAGGCGATCGCGTCTGCGGCAAAGACCGGGCAGATCGGTGACGGCAAGATCTTTGTCTACTCTATCGAACAGGCCGTGCGCATCCGTACCGGCGAAACCAACACAGAAGCGCTTTAAAGCACGGCTGACAGGGGAGTTTTCCAACTATGCAACTCAACAAGTTTTTGACGCTCGGCACGCTGGGCGCCGCAGCGACGGCCCTGATGGCCCCGGCCATTGCCTTTGCCCAGGATGCAGCGCCGGCAGTAGCGGCAGCGGCTCCTGTTCCGGAAAAAGCCGATACCGCCTTCATGTATGTCGCAACGATCCTCGTGCTGTTCATGATCATTCCCGGTCTGGCGCTGTTTTACGGCGGCCTGGTCCGTACCAAGAACATGCTCTCCGTTCTCATGCAGTGCACAGTCATCGGCGCAGTCATGATGCTGGTCTGGGTCATCTACGGTTACTCCTTCGCCTTCGGCGGCGGCACCGGCCCTTATTTCGGCGGTTTCGGCAAGCTGTTCCTGTCGGGCGTTTCGCTTGACAGCACCTCTGCCACCTTCTCGCAGGGTGTCGTGATCTACGAATATACCTTCATCGCCTTCCAGATGACCTTTGCGGCCATCACACCGGCGCTGATTATCGGTGCTTTTGCGGAACGCGTGAAGTTCTCCGCTGTCATCCTGTTCACCATCCTCTGGGCCACCTTCGTCTACTTCCCGATCGCGCACATGGTCTGGGATGCGAACGGCCTGATCTTCGGCATGGGCGCTCTCGACTTCGCCGGCGGCACCGTCGTTCACATCAATGCCGGTATCGCTGGCCTGATCGGCGCGATCATGGTTGGCAAGCGCACCGGCTTCGGCAAGGACATGATGGCTCCCCACTCCATGACGCTGACGCTGGTTGGCGCAGCCATGCTGTGGTTCGGCTGGTTCGGCTTCAACGCCGGTTCCAACCTCGAAGCATCGGGCGGTGCGGTTCTCGCAACCATGAACACCTTCCTCGCCACTGCTGCTGCCATCGTTTCCTGGTCGCTGGTTGAAAGCTTCACCCGCGGCAAGGCCTCCATGCTGGGTGCCGCTTCGGGCATGATCGCCGGCCTCGTTGCCGTCACGCCTGCTGCCGGCTCCGTCGGCCCGATGGGTGCGATTGTTCTCGGCCTCATCGTTTCGCCGATCTGCTACTTCTTCGTCTCCGTGGTGAAGAACAAGTTCGGTTATGACGACACTGCCGACGTCTTCGGCGTCCACGGCATCGGTGGCATCATCGGCGCGCTCGGCACCGGCATCTTCACTTCGCCGCTGCTTGGCGGCACCGGCAAGGCCGATTTCTCCATCGCCTCGCAGGTCTGGACCCAGTTCGTTGCCGTTGCCATCACCATCGTCTGGTGCGCCGTCGTCTCGGTTATCCTCTACAAGATCGTTGACGTGATCGTTGGTCTTCGGGTTCCGGTTGAAGCCGAACGCGAAGGTCTCGACCTCGCGACCCACGGCGAAGCCGCTTACCACTCCTGATATCAGGGAAAAGGGGTTCTCCATCCCCTCTCCCACAAGAAGGCCCGCTCCGGCGGGCCTTTTCTTTGCCGCAAATCCGCGCTCGGCCTCAAAAAGCCGCATGGTTAACACGACATTAACCAGCGAGCGGTTAGTTTTCCCTGTCAATCCGGGATCAGGTCACCCTGCCGGATCTTGCCGAAACCACAAAACAACGGGTTCAGGGACATGGGCAGAATGCATTCTCCGACATTCGATGGTCGTCACACGCGCTTCGTGTTGACGGCGTTTTTCGTGCGTCAGATCATGGCTCTCGCCGGTTTTGCTCTTTTGGCGACGATTGCGCTCGGCATTGCCGCACTCGCCACATGGAATGTGGCTGATCCGAGCCTCTCCTATGCCACGGGAAACCAGCCCACCAATCTTCTGGGTTACAGCGGCGCGATCTTTGCCGATATCGTGATGCAGTTCCTCGGGCTTTCCGCAATCATTGCATTCCTGCCCATCATCGCCTGGGCGATCACGCTCATCGCCGGCCGCAAGTTCAATCGCATACCCGCTCGCCTCGTCGCATGGGTTGCGGGCGCCATCGTCTGCGCCGCCTCGCTCGGCTGTTTTCCGGCACCCGTCACGTGGCCCCTGCCGAACGGCATTGGCGGCGTCATTGGTGACATGATCCTGCGCTTCCCCGCGCTTTTCATCGGCGCTTACCCGACCGGCACCATCGCCACGGTGCTCGGCGTCATATTCGCAGCGCCCGCCGCCTGGCTGATGCTGTTTGCCGCCGGTATCGTCGGCGGTCTGGACGATGAGCTGGAGCGGGAGGAAGCTGTCCCGGTCGCCACCAGCAAGGCCCGCGCTGCCCGTGAAGCCGAAGAGGATGATGAGGACGACGGCGAAGGCTTCTTCGCCAACATGCTCGCCTTTGGCGCTATTGCGCATTACTGGTACATCACCCAGGCGCGTTTCCGCCGCCTGTTCGGCCTGAAGTCGAAATCCCTGCACGCCGAATTCGAACATCCCTACGATTTCAACGAATATGAATTCGGTACGCTGAACGAACCCTCTCGCCTGAAGACCGCGATCAATCGCATCGACCAGCGCGCAGAACCGTCTTTCGAAGAACGTGCCGCATCGCGCCGGCAAATGTCGCCTCCCTCCATCGCGCTCGATCATGACGACGACATGGATGACGAGCCGCCTTTCGACGCGGACGGACGACGCCTGCCGAACGGCATTCTTTCCGATGACGAATCCGACGGGAAATTCACTGCCCGACAAGCGCCGGGACGTGGGCAGCCCAGAATAACCGCACCTTCCGCACGTCCCAAGCCAAGCGAGCGTGTGGCAAGAGAGGCGCAGTCGTCTTTCATCGCCGCCGACGGTTTCCAGCTGCCCTCCGTCCATCTTCTGGCCGAACCGAAGAATGTCGTGCGCGACGCCATGCTGAGCGAGGAAGTACTTGAGCAGAATGCCCGCCTTCTGGAAGGCGTTCTCGAGGATTTCGGCGTCAAGGGCGAAATCATTCATGTCCGCCCCGGCCCGGTGGTGACACTTTACGAACTGGAGCCAGCGCCCGGCATCAAATCTTCACGCGTCATCGGCCTTGCGGATGACATCGCCCGCTCCATGAGCGCGATCGCCGCCCGCGTCGCCGTCGTTCCCGGCCGCAATGCCATCGGCATCGAACTGCCGAACCAGACGCGTGAGACCGTGTTCCTGCGAGAGCTGGTCGGCAGCCGTGATTTCGAAAACAGCAAGGCCAAGCTCGCCATGGCGCTCGGCAAGACGATCGGCGGCGAACCCGTTATCGCCGATCTCGCCAAGATGCCGCATCTTCTCGTTGCCGGTACCACCGGTTCGGGCAAGTCCGTCGCCATCAACACCATGATCCTGTCGCTTATTTACCGCATGTCGCCGGAACAGTGCCGTCTGATCATGATTGACCCGAAAATGCTGGAACTGTCGATCTATGACGGTATTCCGCATCTGCTTTCCCCCGTTGTCACCGATCCGAAAAAGGCCGTTGTGGCCCTGAAATGGACGGTGCGGGAGATGGAAGAGCGCTACAAGAAGATGTCAAAGATCGGCGTGCGCAACATTGACGGCTTTAACAGCCGCGTGCAACAGGCACTCGACAAGGGTGAAATCCTCACCCGCACGGTGCAGACCGGCTTCGACCGCCAGACCGGCGAGGCGATGTACGAGACGGAAGAATTCGATCTGAAGCCCCTGCCCTATATCGTCGTGATCATCGACGAAATGGCCGACCTGATGATGGTGGCCGGCAAGGACATCGAGGGCGCGGTGCAGCGCCTGGCGCAGATGGCGCGTGCCGCCGGCATCCACGTCATCATGGCCACCCAGCGCCCGTCCGTCGACGTCATCACCGGCACGATCAAGGCCAACTTCCCGACCCGTATCTCATTCCAGGTCACCTCGAAGATCGACAGCCGCACGATCCTTGGCGAGCAGGGCGCCGAACAGCTGCTCGGCATGGGCGATATGCTCTATATGGCAGGCGGTGGACGCATCCAGCGCGTACACGGTCCCTTCGTCTCCGACAATGAAGTCGAAGAAATCGTCGCCTATCTGAAGACGCAAGGGTCGCCGGAGTACCTGGAAGCGATCACCGAAGAAGAAGATGAAGACGGCGCCGGCGCGAGCCCGGCTGGTGGCGGCAGCTTCTCCGATTCCGAAGACCCCTATGACCAGGCTGTCGCCGTCGTTCTTCGGGATGGAAAAGCCTCCACTTCCTATGTGCAGCGCCGTCTCGGCATCGGTTACAACCGTGCCGCCTCGCTGATCGAACGCATGGAGCAGGAAGGCATTATCGGCCCCGCAAACCACGCCGGAAAACGCGAAATCCTCGTACCGACGGAAGCAGACATCATCGAGCGATAAATCCGCAACCAAGCGGGGCCACGAAGCGTTATTACACGCTTTCACGTCATGAAGCCGCCGCGTTTTATGCGGACAATCGCTGCGATGAAGGAGAACAGAATGAACGACCTTACCACCGGCGAAACGGCCAATGCAAGTACCGCGCAAAATGGCGTGACGCGGCGTGGGGTGCTGACGGCATTTTCCATGGCTGCAGCCATCGCCGGCCTGTCGCCGTTCAACGCATTTGCCCAGGCAGCCGGCAATAGCGGGACGGCGCAGAAAATCGCCAATCACTTCTCTTCGGTCAAAACCATGATGGGCGAATTCGTGCAGTTCGGCCCGCGCGGCGAACAGACCGGCGGCAAGTTCTACATCGAACGGCCCGGCAAGCTTCGCTTCAATTATGAAGACCCCTCGCCCATGCGCGTCATCTCCGATGGCAAGAATGTCGTCATCGGCAACATGAAGCTGAAGACATGGGATCTTTATCCGCTGTCGAAAACCCCGCTCAGCCTGCTTCTCTCTGACAAGATCGATCTCGGCAACCAGAAGGTCCGGGATGTGAAGGAAGAATCCGACCTGACCACAATTGTGCTGGGCGACAAGAGCGTGTTCGGCGATTCGACCATCACCCTGATGTTCGATCCGAAAACCTTCGATCTGAGGCAATGGACGACGACCGACGCCCAGAACAAGGACACGACAGTCATGATCTTCAACGTCCAGACCGGCGTGAACCTCGATGAGCGGGTCTTTAACATCAATTATGAGGAAGTGCGCAAGCGCGGCTGACGCTGTTTGCCAATACAAGCTCTTCGAAAGGCGGCCCTCAGGTCGCCTTTTTTATTTTGCCGCTAAAATACATTCCCGTTTTCGTCGCGATGTTATAAGCCTGCGCCCCGGAACCATACCTCGCAGCTCTGCTTCGAGGCGATAGAAGCGGAGCCCATGCATGTCGTTTTCGATAACCACCTGGAACATCAACTCGGTCAGGCTCAGAATGCCGATCGTCGAGCAGTTTCTGGTGCGTTACAAACCCGACATTCTCTGCCTGCAGGAAACGAAATGCCCGAATGGCGAGTTTCCGATGAAACCGCTAAAAGCGCTCGGTTACGAGCACGTCATCATCCATGGCCAGAAAGGCTATCATGGTGTGGCGATCGCTTCGAAAATCCCGCTGACCGAAGACCACAGGCAGGATTATTGCGGCATCGGCGATGCGCGGCATATTTCCGCGATTTTCCAGGTCGGATCGCGCCGCGTGCGGCTGCATAATTTCTATGTTCCAGCCGGCGGCGACGAGCCGGATCGGTCGATCAATCCGAAATTCGGCCATAAGCTCGATTTCATCGAGGAAATGAAGGCACTACGCGCCGATGGCATGCCCGGCACCTCATCCATTCTCGTTGGCGATCTCAACATCGCACCGCTCGAAAATGACGTCTGGTCGCACAAGCAGCTTTTGAAGATCGTCAGCCATACGCCCGTCGAAACCGAAGGCATGCTTGATATTATGAAGAAGGGCAACTGGCTCGATCTGATGCGCCTGAACGTGCCGGAGACGGAAAAGATCTATACGTGGTGGAGCTATCGCGCCAAAGATTGGGAAGCGGCTAATCGCGGCCGCCGTCTTGACCATATCTGGTCCTCACAGGATCTCGGTTCCTCGCTTGAAAAGATCGAGATATTGCGTGAAGCCCGCGGCTGGAACCGGCCATCGGACCACGTCCCCGTCACGGCTCATTTCCGCTTCTGAATAACGGAACTGACGTCAGACGAAGCGATTCTGCAAACGGGCCGCACCCGCCGCCAGCGCCGCAATATTGTCGCGAATACGCGCCGACACGATATCGGCAACCTCCGGAAACTCCTCCACCAGCCGGTGAAAGAGGATGCGCGTGATCCGGATGACTTCGGAATCTTCCACTGCAATGGCGGTGAACTTCCTTTCGCAGAGGGTAAAAAGCGCGAGCTCCGAAAGCAGCGCACCCTTGCCGGGCGTCGCCTGCAACAGGGGTTTTCCATCCCGCCCGGCGGTGAACAGTTCGAAATGCCCCGATGTCACGGCAAAGGCGCATTCAGCCGGCGAATGTTCCCGGAACAATGTCTGCCCGGCCGATACACGGCGGCGTTCCGCACCGAAGGCGATAAGCCGCAACTGATCGTCGCTGAATCCCGCAAATAACGGCACTTGCCCCAGCAGAATAATATCGTCCGTCAAGGCCATGTCGATCACTACTCCGGAAAGCCGCCTGCATCACTATAGCGGTTTTCCAATATCGGCCCTCAAAATACAAGATGTTAGAACGCCGCGCATCTTTGTCGACGCGCGGCGTGAGCTATCAAATATGACATAATCAAAAACGTGGCTCAGGGAACGATCTTGTAACCACCGTTCTCGGTCACCAGGATTTCGGCGTTGGAGGGATCCCGTTCGATCTTCTGGCGCAGACGATAGACATGCGTTTCGAGCGTGTGCGTGGTGACGCCGGAATTGTAACCCCAGACCTCTTCCAGCAGAACATCGCGCGTCACCACCGCGCTGCCTGCGCGGTAGAGATAACGGATGATCGCCGCTTCCTTTTCCGTCAGACGGATTTTCTTGCCGTCTTCGGTGGTCAGCAGCTTCTGGCTGGGCTTAAACTGGTAGGGACCGACGGTGAAAACCGCGTCCTCGCTCTGTTCATACTGGCGCAGTTGCGCCCGGATGCGCGCAAGAAGCACGGCAAAGCGGAACGGCTTCGTCACGTAGTCGTTTGCGCCGGCCTCCAGCCCGAGGATCGTATCGGAATCGGTGTCGTGCCCGGTGAGCATGATGATCGGTGCCTTGAAGCCGCCCTTGCGCAACAGCTTCACCGCTTCGCGGCCGTCCATATCAGGAAGGCCTACATCCATGATCAGAAGATCGACCTGGGCGGTTTTGGCAGTCTGCATCGCCTGCGCGGCGTTTGCGCCGCTCAACAGCGAGAATTCCTCATAAGGAGACAATTGCTCGGTCAGCGTCTCCCGAAGATCGTCGTCATCGTCCACCAGAAGGATAGTGCGAGCCGTCATTCGGATTCTCAGCCTTTCTTACTTTAATCGTCAGCCAATTCAGCGATTTGCCGGTAAAAGGTCAACCCATTGCCATCATATGATGAAGTGCTATGACTTCACGTTAAATAACCTGCAAAGCAAAATCTCGTGAAAAACATGAGCAAACGTCCCCCAGAACAACGTAAACGCGTATCGACGCTCATGGTTCGGCCGGCTCCCATGAAAATCAGCCGGGCGATCGTGCAACTTGGGCATCTCACCTTTCCCGCCGCCATCGGGCGTAACGGTCGCACCGTGCTGAAACGGGAGGGAGACGGAAAATCACCGATTTCCGTTACCCGCCTGCTGCATGGATTTTATCGCGGTGATCGCATTTCCGCGACAGCAACGGCGTTGCCAATGCAACGGACGTTAAAGTCCATGCTGTGGTGCGACGAGCCTCGCAATCCCAATTACAACAGGCTGGTCAAAGCACCCTTCACACCAAGCCATGAAGAAATGATGCGTAAGGACAGCCTCTACGATGTCTGTCTCGTGCTGAACTGGAACATCACCTCAAGAAGCCGCAACCGCGGCTCGGCGATCTTCATGCACATGATCCGGCCGGGATACGAGCCGACCGCAGGCTGCGTTGCCCTCCACCCTCGCGACATCAGGCGCATCCTGCCCCATATGCGCAAGGGTACGAAAATCCGTATCCTGTGATGGACATACAGCCAGGCAAACAACAAAAAACCCGCCATCAAGGCGGGTTTTTTTAGAAGGAAAAAGCCGTGATTAAGCGGCTTCGTCCTGAGAATCGTCCTCTTCAACAGTCTTGCCACGCTTGGGGCCCTTGGCAAGGTTGACTTCCACCAGGCGGACAGCCTCGGTTTCGGACATCTTGTTGACGGCGGCGATTTCGCGCGCCATGCGGTCGAGAGCAGCTTCGTAAAGCTGACGCTCGGAATAGGACTGCTCCGGCTGGTTTTCCGCACGATAGAGATCGCGTACGACTTCCGCAATCGCGATGAGATCGCCGGAATTGATCTTCGCATCATATTCCTGCGCGCGGCGCGACCACATGGTCCGCTTCACACGCGCCTTGCCCTGCACCACTTTCAGCGCCCGCTCGACAAAATCGCCTTCGGAAAGCTTGCGCATGCCGATGCTGACGGCTTTGGCGACGGGAACTTTAAGACGCATCTTGTCTTTTTCGAAATCAATGACAAAAAGCTCAAGCTTCATGCCGGCGACTTCTTGTTCCTCGATGGCAGAAATGGTACCGACACCATGAGCGGGATACACAATCGCTTCACCGGTTTTAAAGCCGTGATGTGCTGGAGATTTCTTCTGCTGGGTCGTCATTCGTTCTAAAAACTCCCTGTTACATACCCGGGGATGCCGGGGTTGGGTCGGTCAGGCCCTGATGAGACGGGGGAACCGTCAGGTGACTCCGCACTGGTCCAGCCGTGCACGCAAAAACACACCTACCCGTCTTACGGGGTTCGATAACGTAAACGCTCGATATGTCACGGAAACCGCGTGCAAAAGAGGTGTTGCTTTCGTGGTGTTTTTGGGCACACAAATGCCACGCTGTGGATCAGTGTCGTTGGTGTACCACAAAAATAGGCGCAAATCAATAATTTGCTTCGACCGTGGCCGCAACATCACATGGCAGCTCTAGAACCGCCTAAAATTTAGCCGCTAAAATACTGTCAAATGCTTCGCGACAGACCCTCATGGCAAAAGAAGCAAAAAAATTTCACTTACCGACTGAAGAAACACGAAAGCCTCTTAAACTCTTCGTAATTCCACGCCAATATCCGATTCGACTGAAAAGGCAAAATCCGTAAATTGGCGGTGCTTTTTTATATTAAAGTGTGATTTTTGGAGGAATCCACGTCAAATGGGCTACAGAAACAATCCAAAACGCGAAAAACAGATCGAAAAAGCGCGTCAGCAGGCAATTGCCGAAAATGTCCAATTTCTTGATCCCGGTATTCTTTATGGAAGGGCAAGTGCCGACGATATAGAATATTATTCCGCAGAGATGCTGGCAGCCAGCGCAGCGCACAGCTTCGAGGCCCTTTCGCACTGGACCGGAGAGACACCCCACATCAGCATCACCACAGTGGAAGGCGTTTCGCCGCGGGATATTCCGGTCACGGTTCTGACGATTATCGGCCGCAACATGCCCTTCCTTTACGATTCCGTGATGGGCGAAGTCACCAGCAGCTATCGCGGCCTTTACCTCGCCGTGCACCCCATCCTCGTTCGCGATGACGATGCGCAGGCCGGTTACCGCCTTGCTGAGCCGGAGGACGATCCAGCCGAAAATATCAGCCTTATCCAGTTGCATATCGCGCCGCTGACACAGCAGGCAGCCTCAGTGCTGGAAGAACGGCTGCGCTTCGTGCTGACGCAGGTGCAATCCGCCTATCGCGACTGGCGGCCGATGCTGACAAAGCTCGATGAAGCGCTGGATGAATTGTCGAAGCGCGGCTCGTCGCGGCGCAAGACCGAACGCACGGAAGCCGTCGAATTCCTCAACTGGCTTCGCAACGACAATTTCACCTTCCTCGGCATGCGTGACTACACCTATTCCGGCAAGGGAAAGAACGCCAAGATCGAACGCGGCGACGGCGTTGGCCTCGGCAGCCTCAGCGATCCGGATGTGCGCGTGCTGCGTCTCGGCAAGAATGCGGTGACGACGACGCCAGAAATCCTTGCCTTCCTCGACGGCCCGGATTTCCTCATCGTCACCAAGGCGAATGTGAAATCCATCGTGCACCGCCGCGCCTATATGGACTATATCGGCATCAAGCGTTTTGACGAGGACGGCAACGTCGTCGGCGAATTGCGCATCGTCGGCCTTTTCACCGCCACTGCCTATACGCACTCGGTCAAGCAGATACCGCTGCTGCGCGCCAAGGTCGCGGATGTCGAGCGCCATTTCGGCTTCGATCCCAACAGCCATTCCGGCCGCATCCTGCAAAACACGCTGGAAGCCTATCCGCGTGACGATCTCTTCCAGATCGAGACCGACCTTCTGATCCGCTTCATCGAACAGATCATGGAACTGAGCGACCGTCCGCGCGTGCGGGTGCTCGCGCGTATCGACCGTTTCGACCGCTTCGTCTCCGCCATCATCTTCGTGCCGCGCGAGGAATATAACTCCTATGTGCGTGAGAAGATCGGCGATTATCTGAGCCGGGTCTATGACGGGCATATTTCCGCTTATTATCCCGCCTTCCCCGAAGGGGCGGTCGCCCGCGTGCACTTCATCGTCGGCCGCACGGAAGGCAAGACGCCGCGCATCGCCCAGGACAAGCTTGAAGATGCTGTCAGTGATATTGCGGCGCGCTGGATAGACCACTTCGTCACCCTGTCGGAGCCCGGTGCACCCGTGCTGGACGTCGATCAGGCCTATCAGGAAGCCTTTACACCCGAAGAAGCGATCGGCGACATGCCGGACATTCTGGCGGCCGCCAATGGTGATCCGGTCCGCATTGAGTTTTATCAGCAGGAAGGCCAGTCGGCCGACACGCTGTCGCTGAAGATTTTCCACCGCGACGGCCACCTGCCGCTTTCACGCCGTGTGCCTCTGCTCGAAAATCTGGGCTTCAACGTCATCAGCGAACGGACCTTCGATATCGGTGTCGTTTCGGAAGGCGAAAAGCGCGACATCGTGCTGCATGACATGGAACTCTCAGTCGCAGCCGGCACGACGCTCGATCTGCCGCATTACGGACCGAAACTCGAGGAGGCCTTCCTTGCCGCCTTCTCCGGCAAGGTGGACAATGACAACTTCAACCGCCTGATCCTCGCCTGCGGCCTGAATGTGCGCGAAGTCTCCGTGCTGCGTGCCTATGCCCGTTATCTGCGCCAGACCGGCATTGTCTATTCGCAGGAGCATATTTCCGAAACGCTCTATAAATATCCTGATATTTCCAGGAATATTTTCGCACTGTTCAAGGCTGGTTTCGATCCGTCCGTCGAAGAAAAGAAGCGGGTGAAGAAACTCGCGGAGATTCACAAGGCGATCGAAGCGGCGCTGAGCGGCGTTCCCAATCTCGATGAGGACCGGACGCTCCGACGTTATGTCAACGCCATCGATGCGACGCTTCGCACCAACTACTTCCAGAAGAATGCCGACGGCACCCCGCGTGATCTCCTGGCATTCAAGTTCGATCCGAAACACTTGGATGGCCTGCCCGACCCCCGCCCCTTCCGCGAAATCTTCGTTTACGGCACCGAGGTCGAAGGCGTGCATCTGCGCTTCGGTAAGGTGGCGCGCGGCGGTCTGCGCTGGTCGGATCGCGGCCAGGATTACCGCACCGAAGTGCTCGGCCTTGTCAAGGCGCAGCAGGTCAAGAACGCGGTCATCGTGCCTGTCGGTGCCAAGGGCGGTTTCTTCCCGAAGAGCCTGCCCGTCGGTGGCTCCCGCGACGAGGTCTTTAATGCGGGCCGGGAAGCCTACAAGACCTATATCCGCACCCTGCTCTCGATCACAGACAATATCGTCGACGACGCCATAGTGCCGCCGGCCGATACGTTGCGGCTGGATGGCGACGACCCCTATTTCGTCGTTGCCGCCGACAAGGGAACGGCCACCTTCTCCGATACGGCGAACGGTCTTGCCCATGAAGCCGGTTTCTGGCTGGACGATGCCTTCGCATCGGGTGGTTCCGCCGGTTATGACCACAAGAAGATGGGCATCACCGCCCGCGGCGCATGGGAAACGGTAAAACGCCATTTCCGTGAAATGGATACCGATATCCAGACCACGCCATTCACCGTGGCCGGCGTGGGCGACATGTCCGGTGACGTTTTCGGCAACGGCATGCTGCTGTCGGAAAAGATCAGGCTGATCGCGGCCTTCGATCACCGCGATATCTTCATCGATCCGGACCCGGATACCGACAGATCCTTTACTGAGCGCAAGCGGCTTTTCGAACTGCCGCGCTCCAGCTGGCAGGACTATGACCGCTCGACCCTTTCGGCCGGCGCGATGATCATATCGCGTTCCGAAAAATCGGTGACGCTGACGCCGGAAGCCGTGGCTGCCATCGGCCTCGACAAGTCTGTCGCCACACCCTTCGAGATCATGACCGCCATTCTAAAGGCGCCGACCGATCTCCTCTGGTTCGGCGGCATCGGCACCTACATCAAGGCGGCGGTGGAAACCAATGCCGAGGTGGGTGACAGGGCAAACGACCCGATCCGCGTCAATGCCACGGAGCTATGCGCCAAGGTAATTGGCGAAGGCGCCAATCTCGGCATCACCCAGAAGGGCCGCATCGCCTATGCGCTTGCGGGCGGGCGTTGCAACTCCGACGCCATCGACAATTCGGCAGGCGTCAACTCCTCCGACGTCGAGGTCAATATCAAGATCGCGCTTGCTTCCGCCGTCAACAGCGGCCGCCTGACGATGCCGAAACGCAATCAGCTTCTCGCTTCCATGACGCCTGATGTGGCGCAGCTGGTGCTGCGCAACAACTACCTGCAATCGCTGGCGATCTCGCTGACGGAGCGGCTGGGGCTTGCGAACCGCGAGGAGCTCGGCCGCCTGATGGGGGCGCTGGAGGCAACAGGACAGTTGAATCGCAAGGTGGAAACCCTGCCAAACAATGCCGAGTTCAGTGAAAGATACGCCTCTGGTAAGCCTTTAACCCGGCCGGAAATCGGTGTGCTTCTCTCCTATGCCAAGCTCACCCTGTTCGATGCGCTGGTGGCGAGCCCGCTTCCGGATGAACCCTATCTCCAGCATCTGCTGCTCGACTATTTCCCGGCCAAGATGCAGAAGAACTATGCTGACGATATCAAGGCGCATCGCCTGCACCGCGAAATCGTCGCGACCGCGCTTGCCAATGCGGTGGTCAATCGCGGCGGTCCCGGCTTCGTGCAGAAACTTGGCGATGCAAGTGGTCTGCTTGCCGCCGATGTCGTCAAGGCGGCGGTGATCGTTGAAGATGGTTTCGGCCTCAAACGTCTGTGGAGCGAGATCGATGCGCTTGACGGCAAGATCGGTGGTGAGGTCCAGAATGGACTTTATGCCACCATCACCCGCATCTTTTCCGATGCGAGCAGGCTTTACCTGCAAACCGGCAGCGCAGGTGCGTCGGCAGGCGACATGGCGACCGAGATCGAGCGTCTGAAGACCGCGATCAAGACGCTATCGCCGGCAGCGGCGAAATATAGCCGCGAGCTCGGCGTGACCGAAATCGATGGCGTTCCCTCCGGCCTTCTGGAAGAGCTGGATACGCTTTCCTTGCTGGTCTACGTGCCTGAAATCATGCGCATTGCAGAAAGTGCCGGCACAACGCTTGCCCGCGCCGCGGAAAGTTACGCCACCGTGTCCTCGACCTTCCGTGTTGCGCGTCTGCTGGATGCCAGCCAGCGCATCACGCCGGCGGATCACTATGAGAGTCTGGCTCTACTGCGCAGTCAGGACCAGATTTCCTCATCGAGACGCCGCATCGTCATCTCGGCGCTGACCGACTATGCGAAGGAAAAAGACCCGGTTCAGGCCTGGTATGCGGCCGACCGCGTGCGCGTCAACCGTATCGTCTCCGAACTGGGCGCTCTCAGCGAAAGCGGCGACACCAACCTCGCCCGCCTGACCGTGGCAGCCGGGCTGCTTTCCGATATCGTTCAGGCACGCTGAGCGACCATCCGAAAAATGCCATCCGGGTCACCGGCCCGGGTGGCGACAAACGAAGCGGATGGCCGGCATCCCGCACTCTATCCTTCCCGATAATCCGATAGGACGATGAATGACTGTCCCCTCCCAGAACGCGGAAACAGTGGTTGCCAAACGCGGCATCTGGGGTTGGGTCATGTTCGACTGGGCGGCGCAGCCCTTCTTCACTGTTGTCACCACCTTCATTTTTGGCCCCTATTTCGTCGCCCGCCTCACCGAGGATCCGATTTCGGCGCAGGCGACATGGAGCAACATGGCGACGGTCTCCTCGATCATCATCGCCCTCTTCTCCCCCATCCTCGGCTCCATCGCCGATCAATCCGGCGCCCGCAAACCGTGGATCGCCTTTTTTGCCGTCATCAAGATCGTCAGCCTGTTTTTCCTCTGGTTTGCGGCGCCCGGCTCGCCGATCATCCTGCCGATCATCTGCATGATCCTCGCTTCCATCGCGGCGGAATTTTCGATTGTCTTCAACGATTCCATGATGCCGCGGCTGACCAATCCGCAAAACGTCGGACGCATCTCCAATCTCGCCTGGGGGCTCGGTTATCTCGGTGGCATGGTGGTGCTGATTGCGGTGGTGACGCTTCTCGCCGCCAACCCTCAGACGGGGCTGACGATTGCCGGTATCAAACCGCTGTTCGGCCTCGACCCGGCCACTGGCGAGGACGCCAGAATAACCGGACCGCTTGCTGCCGCCTGGTATCTCGTCTTCATTCTGCCGATGTTCCTGTTGACCCCGGATGCCGAAAAGGGTCTGCCCTTTGCAGCAGCAATCCGCGCTGGACTTGGTGAACTGAAGATTACGCTCCGCGAACTTCGCTACCGCCCCGTGCTGTTGCGGTTTCTGATTGCGCGCATGCTCTATCAGGATGGCGTCAATGGCGTTCTCATTCTGGGCGGTGCCTTCGCCGCCGGCATGTTCGGCTGGGCGACGATGGAAATCGGTCTCTTCGGCATCCTCCTCAATGTCGTCGCCATCGCAGGCTGCTTTGCTGCCGGACGGCTCGATCAGAAACTCGGCTCGCGCATCACTATCCTCATCAGTCTGGCGCTGCTGCTGCTGGCCACAATCGGCATCGTCTCGACGGAAAAGGGCTCCACCCTGTTCGGCTGGGTGCAATTATCGACCACGGATAATGGCGGCATCTTCGCGACAGGCGCGGAAAAGGCCTATCTGCTCTATGGTGTGCTGATCGGCCTCGCTTTCGGGCCGGTTCAAGCCTCGTCGCGCTCTTATCTCGCCCGCAATATCACCGTGGCGGAAGCGGGCCGTTATTTCGGCATCTATGCACTTTCCGGACGCGCCACGAGTTTCATGGCGACGCTGTCATTTTCCATAGCAACCTACATAAGCGGTTCCGCCCATATCGGCATGGCCACGCTCATCGTATTCCTGGGGGCGGGTTTCCTGCTGCTGTTGCGCGTTCCGGAAAGAGCGGCAGGCTGAAAGTTCGACGCAGCAGCCGATGCGGTTGATCAAACCCGGCATCGGCCCGCACATAACAGGATCAGAGCTGATCGAGTTTTTGCTGCAATGCGCGCAGCTGCGCCTTCAGCTCATCGATTTCAGACGCATTCGGCTTGCGGGTTTCCTTCGGCGCCTGCGGCATTGCGAAAGGCGTGAAACCCTGCATCGCCTGCCGGAAGAGTTCCGTGTTGCGGCGAATCTGCTCTTCCATCATCTGCAGCGGCGCCTGAAAATTGCGGGCAAGCGAACCGTCGCCAAAAGCTTTGGCCATATGCTCCTGCATCTGGCTCTGCTGATCGGAGAAGGTCTTCATCGAATGTTCGAGAAATGTCGGCACGACCATCTGCATCTGGTCGCCGTAATAGGAGATCAATTGCCGCAGAAACGCCGTCGGCAGCAGCGTATTGCCGGTTTTTGCCTCCTGTTCGACGATGATCTGCGTCAGCACCGCGTGGGTGATATCCTCAGACGACTTGGCGTCCTGAACCTTGAAGTCCTCGCCGCGCTTGACCATCTGCGCGAGGTCATCGAGCGTCACATAGGTGCTCGTGCCGGTATTGTAGAGCCGCCGGTTGGCATATTTTTTAATGATTGTTTCGCCGTCGTGTTTCGCCATGCCCGCCTCCTCGCGATGATGGTATTTTCTTGTTTTTTGCTTTTCTTGCTCTTCCCGGCGCGAAGTGTATGCGCAAAATGAGCCGTCTGACAAATGTTTTGTGCATCGCAACAGTTTGTTTTTTGCGCAGCAATTTTCCGCAAGATTCCGGCATGATTTAGCAACATCTTTTAAAGCAACTTTCGCCATTTGACTTGTATTAAAAGCTTTGCCAGTCTCCGCCCGCATGTGAGGAGATGAGAAATGACCCTGCCTTCAATCGTGATTGCCAGCGCCGCGCGCACCGCCGTCGGCTCTTTCAACGGCCACTTCGCCAACACGCCCGCCCACGAACTTGGTGCCACCGTCATTAGTGCGGTGCTGGAACGTGCCGGCGTCGCGGCCAATGAAGTGGATGAGGTCATTCTCGGCCAGGTGCTCACGGCAGGCGAGGGGCAGAACCCGGCGCGGCAGGCAGCGATGAAGGCCGGCATTCCGCAGGAGGCAACCGCCTTCGGCATCAATCAGCTCTGCGGTTCGGGCCTGCGCGCCGTGGCGCTGGGCATGCAGCAGATCGTGACGGGGGATGCGGCCATCATCATTGCCGGCGGCCAGGAATCCATGTCCATGGCGCCCCATTGCGCCCATCTGCGCGGCGGCGTGAAGATGGGCGACTTAAAGATGATCGATACCATGATGAAGGACGGTCTGACCGACGCCTTTTACGGATACCCGATGGGCATCACTGCCGAAAACATCGCTCGCCAATGGCAGCTTTCCCGCGATGAGCAGGACCAGTTCGCAGTAGCATCGCAGAACAAGGCCGAAGCCGCGCAGAACGCCGGTCGCTTCACTGACGAGATCGTGGCTTTCACGGTAAAGGGCCGCAAGGCCGATATCGTCATCGATGCGGACGAACATATCCGTCATGGCGCATCGATCGAAACCATGGCCAAGCTGCGTCCCGCCTTCGACAAGGAAGGCACGGTCACGGCCGGTAACGCCTCCGGCCTGAATGACGGCGCAGCCGCCACGCTTCTGATGTCGGAACAGCAAGCGGCAAAGCGCGGCATCAAGCCGCTGGCGCGTATCGCCTCCTGGGCAACGGCCGGTGTTGATCCGCAGATCATGGGCACCGGTCCCATCCCCGCCTCCCGCAAGGCGCTGGCCAAGGCCGGCTGGTCGATAAACGATATTGGCCTTGTCGAGGCCAACGAGGCTTTTGCCGCCCAGTCCTGTGCGGTCGTGCGCGAACTGGGCCTCGATCCTGCTATCGTCAACGTCAATGGCGGGGCGATTGCCATCGGCCATCCGATCGGCGCTTCCGGCGCACGCGTCCTGAATACGCTGATTTTCGAAATGCGTCGCCGCAACGTGTCGAAGGGTCTCGCAACGCTCTGCATCGGCGGCGGCATGGGTGTCGCCATGTGCATCGAGGCGCTCTGAAAACCCGCTTACGGCTTACCAAAAAGCAATTCCGGTTCGGCAGACAATAGGGTAGAAGCGGCCTCCCATTGGCCGCATTTCTATGGCCGTTGAGCACGACGAACAAGTTCCGCAATAGTTAGGAGCACTCGCATATCGAGGCGCTTCATTGACAGGTCATGGAGGCCGATATGAGCCGGGTTGCTTTGATTTCCGGCGGGACGAGCGGCATAGGTGCTGCAATCGCCCGCGCCCTGCAGTCAGCCGGCTACCGCGTGGCCGTCAACTACGCCTTCACGACCGACAGGGCGGAAGCATTCCAGAACGAAACCGGCATTCCCGCATTTCAGTGGGATGTTCGCGATTACGACGCCTGCGTCAATGGCATAACGAAGGTGGAAGAAACCCTCGGACCGGTCGAAGTGCTCGTCAACAATGCGGGCATCACCCGCGACGCCATGTTCCACAAAATGTCGCCGCAGCAATGGCGAGAGGTGATCGACACCAACCTCACCGGCGTCTTTAACATGACGCACCCCGTCTGGCCGGGCATGCGCGAGCGCGGCTTCGGCCGGATCGTCAACATCTCTTCCATCAACGGCCAGAAGGGACAGGCGGGACAGGTCAATTATTCCGCCTCGAAAGCGGGTGATATCGGCTTCACCAAGGCGCTTGCCCAGGAAGGCGCCAGCCGCAACATCACCGTCAATGCCATCTGCCCCGGCTATATCGGCACGGAGATGGTGCGGGCGATACCGGAAAAGGTTCTGGCGGAACGGATCGTGCCGCAAATTCCCGTCGGACGGCTGGGCGAGCCGGAGGAAATCGCGCGCTGTGTCCTGTTTCTGGTGTCGGACGAGGCGGGTTTCATCACCGGCTCCACGATGACGGCCAATGGCGGGCAATATTTCGCCTGAGACAGGCCATCCTCACTTTCGGCCGACGGATGCAGTAAACTTTTCGTGATAATTGCACTGGATAATTTGCCGCGCACAAAAACTTGAATGCAAAATACCGCAATACACCAACTGCTAAACCAATGAAAATACGACAGTTTTCGTATAGTTTAGAATGAATCTAGAAAACCGATCCCCATGCTATCAGAGGTTTTTCTTGACATTTGCTGTCCTGTTTTGGTTTAAGAATGAAAACAACGTGTTGCGTCATACAGGCAGTCCATCATGCTGGTTTGCAGCTGCAATTACATTACCGATCACGATATCCGGGACGTCATCAACGAACTCCTCGATGAGGACTGTTGGCAGCTTATCGTTCCTGCAAAAGTGTATCACGCCATGGAAAAACGCGGTCGCTGCTGCGGCTGTTTTCCGACCGTTGTCGACCTGATCATCAAGACCACGGAAGAATATCACGCCCGTCGCCACTCGACGGAGGCCGATGTTTTTGATTTTATGTCCCGCCTGAAGCGATTCCATGAAGAGAACAGGAGAGCGGACATTGAAAGGCGACAAAAAAGTCATCGAGCGGCTTAACGAAGCCCTTTTTCTAGAACTCGGTGCAGTAAACCAGTATTGGCTTCACTACCGGCTTCTGAACGATTGGGGTTTCACCAAGCTCGCAAAGAAGGAGCGTGCAGAATCCATCGAAGAGATGCAGCACGCCGACAAGATCATCGATCGTATCATCTTCCTGGAAGGTCATCCCAACCTCCAGACTCTGGCCCCGCTGCGCATCGGCCAGAACGTCAAGGAAGTGCTGGAAGCCGACCTCGCTGGTGAATACGACGCACGGACTTCCTACAAGAAATCGCGTGATATCTGTTCCGAGGCTGGAGACTACGTCTCCATGAAGCTGTTCGAAGCCCTGCTGATCGACGAGGAAGGCCATATCGACTTCCTCGAAACCCAGCTCGAACTTCTCGGCAAGATCGGCGCGGAAAAATACGGCCAGCTCAACGCCGATTCCGCCAACGAAGCGGAATAAGCACTGGTTGACAGAACGGAAAAGGCGGCCTTGGCCGCCTTTTTTATTTGCCGGAAAGGTGCTGGAACTCCGCCACGACCTGTTCATAGACCGCGCGCTTGAAGGGCACGATCAGTTCCGGAAGACTTTCCATCGGCTTCCAGTCCCAGGCGTCGAATTCGGCCGAATGCCCGGTAGGCGGCGGATCGATCTGGATCTCGCGCTCGTCCCCCTCGAAGCGGAACGCGAACCAGCGTTGCGCCTGGCCGCGATATTTGCCCTTGAGGCCTATACCAATCAGTTCGTGCGGCAGATCATAGTGAATCCAGTCGCTCGCCTCCGCAAGCAGGGTCACTGTCTTCATACCCGTCTCTTCGTAGAGTTCACGAATGGCAGCCGTCAGAGGCCGTTCGCCATCATCGATGCCGCCCTGCGGCATCTGCCACAATTGCGGTGAGCCATCATATTCGGAGTTGCCCTCCTTGATGCGCCGGCCGGCCCAGACGAGGCCCTGAGCGTTCAGAACCATTATTCCCGCACAGGGACGGTAAGGCAAATCTTCTGCTTTGATTGTCATGGGAAACCCGCATTGTCTAAGCGCCGGAAATGGGCGTAGGCAAGGTTTACTGCCCCGCCTGCCCGGAAACAAGCGCAGAAACGCCGACAATCTCGATGCCGCGCCCGCCGGCCTCGCGTGACCATTTCGAGATCGCCGCAATGCTTTCATCGAATGCCGAGGCCACGCCGATCGCCTGGCCGTTGCGGCGCGCAATACGCTCCAGATCGTCCAGCTTGCGCAGAATGGAATCTTCGGTCACCTCTCCGTCGAGCAGAACATCCGCGAAACCCTGCGGTGCGGAAATGGCTTTCGCAATCCCACCGCTCAGCGACTGCGCCGAGGAGCCATCATCCAGAAACAGCAGTCCACGTTTGCCGATATCGCGCATGACCGGCTCCAGCGCGGACTGCTCGGCCAGGAAACGCCCACCGAGATAATTCATGATACCGGTATAATTGGTGATTTTCGCCATGGAGCGATGCAGCCGGTCAATATTGACCTTGGCGGGGTCGCCCGCCAGTAGCGTGTCTGGACCGGGATTGGTGCCGGGATAACCGAAAGGTTCCAGCGGTATCTGCAGAAGAATCTCATGCCCTTGCCGGCGCGCGTCCTGCATCCAGCGCTGCAGGCTGTTGCCGCTGGCGGCAAAACCGAGTGTTACCTCCGGCGGCAGCTCCCGGATCGCCTTTTGTGAACCCGCCTGGCTGAGACCTAGGCCGCCGACCACAATTGCTACACGGGTGCCGCGTGCGCCGGACCATGGCCGCGCATATTGCTCCATCGGCCGCAGGCCATCCGTGCCGACAACGGGCAATTGACCGAAGGCGGTTTCCTCCAGCAACTCCTCATTGGGCCGCGTCGCCATGCGCGGATCCTGACCGTAGGTCTGGCCACTCATCAGCACCGGGCCGTCATTGTCACGGGGTCGGGGAGAATAAACCGACACGACATTGCCATCAGGCAGGGTCGCCCGATTGATATTGGCGCCGGAGCGACCGCTTTGCGGCTGCAGCCCGGCGGTGTCACCCGCAGCAGGCACATCGGCCGGTGCCTTTTCAGCCGTCTTTTCGGCAAGCTTCGGCTGTCCATCCTGTCCCGCCGCTGTTTTCTGCAGATTACCGGGCGACAGCGCCGTATAGATGGACAAGCCACCGATCGACAGAACGGCAAGCACCGACAGAAGCATAATGACGGAAAAGCGCCGGTTGATGCCGACGCTTTTTTTCTGACGACCCAGAAGCGGTTTTCGCAGGTCCGAAGACAATGAACGATCCGTCCAAATGGTTAGGCAATAGAGACAATGCGCCGGCGAACCGGCGCATCATCTTACTGCTTGTTGACCACAGCCTTGTCCGGGTTCGGCGGGAAAGACGGATCCGTCTTGACGCCGCGCAACAGGTCCAGCGCGTAGTTAAGCTGGATGTCGTCCTTTGCTTCCGGCGGCACGTAGGCGGAGGAACCCGAACCTTCGTCCGTTTCGCTCTGGCCCTTGATATGGCCGGTCAGGCTGGATTCGCCTTCGGTGGTGACGCGACCTTGCAATTCCGGCGGCAAAGGCTGTTCAACCTTGATGTCAGGCGTAATGCCCGTGCCCTGGATCGATTTGCCCGACGGCGTGTAATAAAGCGCCGTGGTCAGGCGCAGCGCGCCCGCTTCACCGAGCGGAATGATCGTCTGGACCGAACCCTTGCCGAAGGAGCGCGTGCCGACCACGGTCGCACGACGCAGATCCTGCAACGCGCCCGCGACGATTTCCGAAGCCGAAGCCGAACCACCGTTGACGAGCACGATCACCGGCTTGCCATCGGTCAGATCGCCAGCCGTCGCATTGAAGCGACGCGTCTCATCGGGATTACGGCCACGGGTCGAAACGACTTCGCCGCGCTCAAGGAACGCATCGGAGACATTGATCGCTTGATCGAGCAGGCCGCCCGGGTTGAGGCGCAGGTCGAGAACATAGCCCTTCAGCTTGTCGGCCGGCACGTCCGCCTTGATCTTCTTGATCGCCTTTTCGAGATCGTCATAGGTCTTCTCGGTGAAGGAGATGACGCGCAGATAACCGACATTGTCGCCTTCGACGCGGGACTTGACGGCCCGCACGGCAATCACGTCACGCACGACGGTGAATTCGAGCGGCTTGTCGGCACCCTTGCGGATCACCGTCAGCTTGATCGGCGTCTTGACCGCGCCACGCATCTTTTCGACGGCCTGTTCCAGCTTCAGGCCACGAACCGGCGTGCCGTCGATTTCCGAAATATAATCACCGGCGAGAATGCCTGCACGCGAAGCCGGTGTGTCGTCCATCGGCGAGATGACCTTGACCAGCTCGTTCTCCATGGTCACTTCGATGCCGAGACCACCGAACTCACCCTTGGTCTGGGTGCGCATATCGTTGGCATCTTTGGCATTCATGAAGCTGGAATGCGGATCGAGCGAGCTGAGCATGCCGTTGATGGCATTTTCAACCAGCTTCTCGTCATCGGGCGGCGTCACATATTGTGCGCGCACGCGTTCGAACACGTCGCCAAAAATCGACAGTTCTTTATAGGTCGAAGGCCCGGCCGCCTGTGCCGGCATGCTCGCCGAATAAATCACACTCATCGCCGTGGCGCCCATAAGCCCACCGATAAGGAGAAGCGAAACCTTACGAATCATTGTGCGCCCTTCCGGTATTTTTTGCGGTCCACCATGGTTGGGAATCAACCGGCACACCATCTTTCCTGAACTCAATGTAGAGCGTTGGCCGGTCGGTTTCCAGCGCCAATGCTGCTGCACTCGCTACTCTTTTTGCACCCATGGAGGCGATGGGCTCTCCGGAGAACACAAACATGCCCTGTCGTGTCCTCACATTGTCCATGCCCGTCATCACCACATGATATCCATTACCCGTATTGAGGATGATCATCCGGCCGTAACTGCGAAAATCTCCGGCAAACACCACGAAGCCATCCGCAGGCGCTGTCACGATGGCTTCCGGTCCGCTCGCCACAACAATTCCCTTGGAAAAGTGACCCGTACCATCCGCATCGCCGAAGCGCCGCAACACCTCGCCGGCAACCGGCAGCTCCAGCTTTCCCTTCAAACTCGCGAAGGGATATGCGGGCGCAATGCGGTTTTTATCGGGCATTCCGGCCTCGGCCGCGGCGCGCTCCTTCTCGCGTTCCGCTTCCGAAAGACGGGCCAGGCGCTGCTCTTCCGCCCGCGCCTTTTCCATCGCCTCACGCACCGAGGTAATCTCGCCTTCAAGCGAGCTGACCAGCCCCTCAAGGCTCGTCGCCTTGCTCGCAAGCTCTTCAGATCGCTTGCGTTCCACCTCCAGCTCCGCCGCCGTCTGGGTGTTCTTGCGGTCGTTTTCGGCAATCAGCAGGTCGAGGCGTTTTTCCTCCTCCAGACTTGCCGTCATCATACCCGTAAGATCATCCTTTTCGCGAGCGATTGCCTGCCTGACATCGGTCAATTCTTTGAGAGCGGCGACCAGCTTGTCGGTTTCACCGCGAATGCCGGGCACGACTGCGCCGAGAAGGATGGCGCTGCGCACCGAAGCCAACGCATCTTCCGGCGAAACAAGAAGGGCAGGGGGCGGGTTTCGGCCCATACGCTGCAGCGCGGCCAGAACCTCCGCCAGCACGCCGCGTCTTTCCCGTAGCGATGCCTTGACGTCGTCTTCACGCACCGAGAGCTTGGCCAGACGATCTTCGCCGTCACTGATCTTGGTTTCCAGCGCCTTGCGCCGGGCAGCCGATGCGATCAGTTCTTCGCGGATGCGCGCGCTGTCCTGATTGAGGGAAGCGATGCTTTCCTCGAGCGTCCTTGTCTTGTCTTCCGACAGGCCGATGCTGTCGACCAGTTCCTCGAGATCCTGCCGGTTCTGGTCACGGCGCTTCTCCAGCGTCTGCAGCGCAGCCGGCGATGAATCATCGCCTGTCACAGGGAGAGCGCCCGCATCATCCCGCGAATAGGTCGGACCAACGCCCATGACGAAAGCAGCAATAACCGCGCCCGCAAGGGCAGCGTGCCGTTTTCGTTGAGGCCTGGTGTCCATTTGAACTTTCTTTGCTGCCGAAGCGGAAGCGCCGATATTAGGGATTTTGCCGCCATCTTCCAAGAGGCCTGAAAGAGGTCGGCCTCAAAGCCGTTCGACATCCATCGATGTCGCGGAGTTTCATGTTGAAATTGAGACGATTACTGGAACCGAAACCCGTTCAAACACGGTGATAGGGATGGCCGGAAAGGATTGTAACGGCACGGTAAAGCTGTTCGGCAATCAGGATACGAACGATCTGATGCGGCCATGTCAGCTTGCCGAGATTGAGAACGGCCGTCGCCTTGTCGTAAAGCGCGGGATCGAGCCCATCTGCACCGCCTATGGCGATCACGAGGTCACGCTTGCCGCTATCGCGCAGATCGCCAAAAAACGAAGCGAAGGCAGGACTATCAAGGGCTTTTCCGCGCTCGTCCAGCAAGACGAGGACTGCGCTGTCAGCCAGATGTTTTTCCAGCATCGCCGCTTCTTCGCGCTTGCGGGTCTCGGCATTGGAAGCACGGCTTTCGCCCACCTCGATCACCCGGGAAAACTCCAGCCCGATCGCCGGGCCGGTCTTGGCCAGACGCTCGATATAACGGGCCGCAAGATCCTTTTCAGGGCCGGATTTCAGCCGTCCCACCGCAAAAATTGAAATCCGCATCGCAAACCTGCATTCGTCGTGACCCAACAAGGTCCCGCTTTAACAGCATAACCTGCGGATTCCTATGCGGCAGGTCTGATTTCCGGCCAGAGACACCGTTTCCGAAGTCAGTCACGATCTTCGGCAAACACGATGCACTCGCTCAAAGGCTCACCGCATCAATGCAGCGTTTCTTCCGGCATTTCCGGCGTCGCCCACATTTTTTCAATGTTGTAGAAGACGCGGATTTCCGGACGGAACACATGAACGATGATATCGCCGGCATCGATAACCACCCAGTCTCCGGCCTCTAGGCCTTCGATGCGGGCGTTTCCGAACCCTTCATCCTTCATATCTTTCAGGAGATGCTCGCAGATCGCCGAGACATGCCTGTTCGACCGCCCGGAGACCACAACCATGTAGTCCGCAAGCGCCGATTTTCCGGCAATGTCGAGAGATACGATATCTTCAGCCTTGGAGTCCTCGAGGCTCGCGAGGACGGTTTCGAGGGCATGATCGGCGGCATCGTCGCCACTGTCCTGACCCTTCGGGATAGCAACAAATGCTTTTCCCTTGGTGTGTACTGTTGTCAGAGGTTTTCCCTTTCCAAGAATGACAAAACAGATACTGAGCAACGCGATTCTCTGCGTTACCCTATGAAGGTGGCATCAAAGTATTAACTTTTCAAGATATGGAGCCTTCGACGGCTACCCCATACATCATTTGTGATCGACCGTGTTATTTCCGGCCGTTACGCAGCGCCGTGGAGCTGAGCGTCGAACGCGGTCCGTGGATGAAAACCCATGCGGGCGCTGGTTTTTTCCACAAGACACCGGCATCGTCCTCATCGATCCGCGCCTGGCTGAAGGCCTGCGCCATGGTGGAGGAAAGATAGGAGAGCGTCGAGCCCGGCCGGTCGATCACCGCAATCGGGAAAGTCTCCGCGATGGTGCGCCATTTCTGCCAGTGGTGAAAACTCTTCAGATTGTCCGCCCCCATGATCCAGATGAAGCGCACATGCGGATTTTTTGCCTTCACCTTGGCGAGCGTATTGGCCGTATAGCTTATGCCCAGCGATTTTTCGAAAGCCGTCACCTTGATGCGGGGATCATGGACAAGCTTTTCGCAAGCGGCAATGCGGTCCTCAAGGGACGCCAGTTCGGAGCGGCTTTTCAACGGGTTGCCCGGCGTGACCATCCACCAGAGCTGGTCGAGACCCAGCCTGCGCAGAGCGATTTCAGCGACGAGCGCATGACCTGCATGCGGTGGATTGAAGGAGCCGCCGAAAAGCCCGACGACCATGCCGCGCTCCACATGCGGCATGGTGAGATAACGTCTGTCGAGGCGCTTATCGGCCGGCAAATATCACGTCCGTGTCTGGCCGGTGCCATGCACACGGTATTTGAACGAAGTGAGCTGCTCGACGCCAACAGGGCCGCGCGCATGCATCTTGCCGGTGGCGATGCCGATTTCCGCACCCATGCCGAATTCGCCGCCGTCGGCAAATTGTGTCGAGGCATTGTGCAGCAGAATGGCTGAATCCAGTTCGTTGAAGAATCGCTCGACCACGGATGGGTCCTCGGCGATCACCGCCTCTGTGTGGTTGGACGAATAGGTGCCGATATGATCGATCGCACCGGAAATGCCATCCACCACGGCCACCGAAATGATCGCATCGAGATATTCGGTGCGCCAGTCCTCCTCCGTAGCGGCCTTCAGCCCCTCAACCACATTAAGAACCGCCTGCGAACCGCGTACTTCACAACCCGCGTCAAGCAGGGTTTTGACGACTGGCTCCAGATGCGTGGAAACGGCAGCGATATCCACTAGCAAGGTTTCGGCCGCCCCGCAAACGCCGGTGCGGCGCATCTTTGCATTCACGACGATGCGCTTTGCCATGTCGAGATCGGCGGATTTGTCGACATAGATATGGCAGATACCTTCCAGATGCGCAAAGACTGGCACACGGGCTTCCGACTGGACCCGCGCCACTAGGCTCTTGCCGCCCCGCGGCACGATCACGTCAACCGTGCCGTTCAAGCCGCTGAGAAGCGCACCGACAGCCGCGCGGTCGGTTACCGGCACGAGTTGAATGGCATGCTCCGGAAGACCGGCGATCTTCAGACCCTCCACGAGGCAGGCATGGATAGCACGCGATGAATGTTGTGAATCCGAACCGCCGCGCAGGATCACGGCATTGCCGGCCTTGAGGCACAGTGCGCCGGCATCCGCCGTCACATTCGGGCGGCTTTCGTAGATCACGCCGATAACACCGAGCGGCGTGCGGACACGCTCGATTTTCAGCCCATTGGGCCGATCCCACGCCGCGATGACTTCACCGACCGGATCGGGCAGCGCGGCAACCGAGCGGATGCCTTCGGCAATGCCGGCGATGCGCGCATCGTTAAGCGTCAGCCTGTCGACGAACGAAGCGGCAAGGCCCGCGCTTTCCGCAGCCGCCAGATCCTTGCGGTTGGCGGCAAGGATCACCTCCTTCGAAGCCTCGATGGCAGAGGCCATGGCAAGCAGCGCACGGTTCTTCTGGTCCGTGCCGGCGATGGACAACGGTCGCGAAGCAGCTTTCGCCTGAGCGCCGATGGTCATCATCAGCGCATCGATATCATGGCTCTGCTTCACGGCCTGTTCAGGCATGGACCTCATCCTTCTTTGCATTCTTAACTTTGACGGCAGCACCGGTCATGACAAGATCGTCGCGATGGATCATCGCCGCCCGTCCGACATAACCCAGGATCGCCTCGATCTCATTGGACTTGTGGCCGATGATGAGACGCGCCTCTTCGGCGTCGTAACCCGCAAGACCACGCGCGACCTCACGGCCTTCCGAACCGATAATGGCAACAGCATCGCCGCGTCCGAAATTACCCTTCACCTGCCGCACGCCGGCAGGAAGCAGGCTTTTACCGGCATAAAGCGCCTTTTCGGCCCCGGCATCCACATGGATTTCACCGGCCGGTTGCAATTGCCCGGCAATCCAGGTCTTGCGCGCCGTCACCGGCGTTCCCGATGGCGCGAACCATGAGGAGCGCGCGCCGTTTTCGATGGCCTTCAGCGGATTGAGCGTCTTGCCCGAAGCGATGATCATGCCGCATCCGGCAGCGGTCGCGATCTTACCCGCATCGATCTTGGTGCGCATGCCGCCGCGCGAAAGCTCGGAGGCTGCGCCACCCGCCATGGCTTCGATCTCTGGTGTGATATCGGCAATCGTCTCGAGAAATTTCGCATCCGGATCGAGGTGCGGCGGGGCGGTATAAAGCCCATCAATATCCGACAATAGTACCAGGAGATCGGCACCCGTCATGGTGGCCACGCGCGCTGCCAGACGGTCATTGTCGCCATAACGGATTTCGGTGGTCGCGACCGTGTCGTTTTCATTGATGATCGGAATGGCGCCGATCTTCAGAAGCTGATTGATGGTGGCGCGCGCATTGAGATAACGGCGGCGCTCTTCAGTATCGGAGAGCGTCAGCAGAATCTGACCGGCAACGATCTCATGCCGCGACAGGCTTTCCGACCAGGCCCGCGCCAGCGCGATCTGGCCGACAGCCGCCGCCGCCTGGCTTTCCTCCAGCTTCAAGGCGCCGGAAGGCAGGCCGAGCACGGTGCGGCCAAGCGCAATGGCGCCCGAAGACACGACCTGGACATCCGCGCCGTTTTTCTTGAGCGCCGCGATATCCTCGCAGATGGCATCTAGCCAGTCTTTCTTCAGGCCGCTTTTCCGGTCCACCAGAAGCGCCGAACCGATCTTGATGACGATCCGGTGGTGGCTCGCCAGCGGCTTGCGCGTCAGGCTCATAGGCGGTCGTCCTCTTCCTCGACCTCGCTCTCATGCGGCATCGACCGATCTGGAAGGGCGGTATCGCCGCCATTGCTTGCCGAAACGATGATGTCACGAAGGGCGCGCAGTGCTTCCGTCATGCCGATATGGGCGGCAGCGGATAGCAGGAGCGGAGGACGGCCGCAGGCCTTTTCCAGTTCCTTGGCTTTTTTCTTCAGTTCTTTCTCGTCCAGCACGTCGATCTGTGACAGCGCCACGATTTCCGGCTTGTCGGTCAACCCACCACCATAGGCATCCAGCTCGGCCTTGACGGTCTTATAGGCCTTGCCGACTTTTTCTTCCTGGGCGGAGACGAGGTGCAGCAGCACACGCGTGCGCTCCACGTGGCCGAGGAAGCGGTCGCCGATGCCGACACCCTCATGCGCGCCTTCGATAAGACCGGGAATGTCGGCCAGCACGAATTCACGGCCGTCGATGGTCGCAACGCCGAGGTTGGGATGAAGGGTGGTAAAGGGATAATTGGCGATCTTCGGCCGCGCGCGCGTCACCGTCGCAAGAAATGTTGATTTACCCGCATTCGGCAGACCGACGAGACCGGCATCGGCAATCAGCTTGAGCCGCAGCCAGATCGTCTTTTCTTCGCCAGCCAGACCCGGATTGGCGTGGGTGGGCGCCTGATTGGTAGACGACTTGAAGTAGGCATTGCCGAAACCGCCATTGCCGCCGGCGGCAAGACGAAAACGCTGACCTTCCTTGGTGAGGTCTATGATCAGCGTTTCGTTGTCTTCTTCGAAAATCTGGGTGCCGACAGGCACTTTCAGCACCACGTCCGAGCCCTTGGCACCGGTGCGGGTCTTGCCCATGCCGTGCTGTCCGATCGAGGCCTTGAAATGTTGCTGGAAACGGAAGTCGATTAGCGTGTTGAGACCATTGACCACTTCGACCCAGACATCGCCGCCGCGTCCGCCGTCGCCACCGTCAGGGCCGCCGAACTCGATGAATTTTTCACGCCGGAACGACACGGCGCCCGCGCCGCCATCACCGGACTTGATATAGACTTTTGCTTCATCGAGAAATTTCATCGGACTGCCGTTCTATCGGTTTGCGGGCGCACCAACCAATCGTGCCGCGCCAAACAAAAATATCGTCGTTTCGAATACAAGCGCTTCTCCGCAACGTCAAAGACTATCGTGCGGCAAGCCCCTGCGCGGAACAAGGCCGGTTTGCTTCAAACCGGCTTCGTTTAACGCTTCGGGCCGAAAACTCCCTCTGTTTTCGGCCCGATGCTCCTCAGTGTCAGCGGTGCGGCCAGATGAAATCCTGAGCCGCGATCACCGTATCGATATGCGCCACCATGGCGGCCCGCGCCGTGGCGTAGATCTGGTGGCAACCGGTCACCCGGAAGCCGAGTTTCTCCTGCACACGCAGCGAAGCGGGGTTATCCGCAAACACACCGGAATGAAGGGTCACCCCCGGCATGCGGCGGAAGAACCGCTCCACCACGCCGGCCACTGCCTCGGTCATGTAACCCTTGCCCCAATAGAAGCGGTTCAGCCAGTAGCCGAGATGCCACTCGCCATGCCGCAATTCCACCGAAACCACACCGATTAGGGTATCGTCACCGCTGGTGATGGCGAAATCCCAGTCGGGCAGGGTGCCGGATGTACGCAAGACCAGCCATTCCAGCGCATCCTGCTTGTGATAGGGGGCGGGAACGCGGGCCAGCATCTTCGTCACGGCGAAATCGCCAAGCGATTCCGCAATGCTGCCGGCATCGGAAAGTCGCTGCGGCCGCAACACCAGGCGCCGTGTCTCGATGACGGGGCAGGGGCCGGGCGGCGCTGTCGTAGCGCCAGTCCGGCGACGGGTCAGTTCGAGCGCACTCATCCCATGTCCCCCCAGCTCTTCAGCGAAACCCAGGTCTTGCGGTCCAGCCTGTACCATTCCACCGGCACCATACCGCCAAGCGCCAGCGAACCGACCATTCCGGAGCCCTGGAACTGGAAACCGCATTTCTGGATGACGCGGCGCGACGCGATGTTGGTAACCCGGCAACGGGCATCGATCTGGTCGATTTCACGCGTGCGGAAGGCCATATCGATCAGCGCATGCGCCGCTTCCGTCATGTAGCCGCGGTTCCAGTAGGGTTCCCCCAGCCAGTAACCGATCTCAAGCGTCTTTTCGTCTTCCTGGGGTTCGAGCGCGCAGCAGCCTAAAAACTCGCCATTGTCCATGCGGGTAATCGCATAGACGCACTTGCCAATCTCGCCAGCTTTAGAGCGTCGCACAAAATCCGCGGCGTCTTTCGCCGTGTACGGGTGCGGCATACGCGACACCATGGTCGCGATATTGGCATTGTTGGCAAGATGGGCAAGGGCGTCGATGTCTTCTTCGTGAGGCTTGCGTAAAACCAGCCTCTGCGACAGTAAAACGGGGCAATCGCTCCTCGACCGATCGGGCCTCGGCCGCTCTTCGGGTGACCGTGATTGGTCGACCCTTAACAATTCAGCTTGCATGGTTCAGTCCCTCCATGAGGTTAAAGAAAAAGGGGAGTTGGGTGGTGCCCCATCTCCCCTGTTTTCTTGACTGAACCTGATACGTCTCAGCCGGGTCGATGGGACACCGGCTGCATATGACGCTTACCGGCTTATTCTGCGGCTTCCGCTTTCGGAGCCACGGATACGAATACGCGGCCATTGGCCTTCGTACGGAAGTTCACGTTACCTGCGGTCAGTGCGAAAATCGTGTGGTCCTTGCCGATGCCAACATTGGCGCCCGGATGCCACTGCGTGCCGCGCTGACGCAGAATAATGTTGCCTGGAATGACAGCTTCGCCGCCGAACTTCTTTACGCCAAGGCGCTTGGATTCGGAATCGCGACCGTTACGCGAGGAACCGCCAGCTTTTTTGTGTGCCATTGGAGTTCTCCTTTAAACCTTGTTTCCGGTGTCGCGCCGATCAGGCAGCAACGATGTCCGTGATGCGGACGACAGTGTGATGCTGACGATGGCCGCGCGAACGCTTGGAGTTCTGACGACGACGCTTCTTGAAGGCGATGACCTTCTTGCCGCGATTGTGCTCGACAACTTCAGCCTTGACGATGGCGCCCTTGACGAAGGGTGCACCGAACTTGGCGTCAGCGCCTTCGCCAACAACGAGAACTTCGGTGAATTCTACAGTTGCGCCTGCCTCTGCTTCCAGCTTTTCGATGGTCAGCACGGCGTCGGCCGCTACGCGGTACTGCTTACCGCCGGTCTTGATGACTGCGAACATTGTTTATCCTTTCATGTTCGTTCCGGCTCTGCCCGCAAATGCAAGCTGGCCGTCTTTTTATCAGTCGGAATTTGGTAGAAACCCGTCGGGACCGAATGTCCCTTTGAATATCTGCCGGTGAAGCCGCCTTTTAAAGGGCGGAATAAACGGAAGGCGCACTACGCCATCAATTTGGGTGCCGATTACGCGAGACGCCTGTTTATGTCAAGATGACGACGGCTTGAAAAGTAACTGTAACGCCAAGAATTTCATGCTTTTTCGGCGGGTGAAGCAGACGGGTCTCGAAATTTGCCCCGCAAGTGTTTATATGGGCCTTCCAACAAGGAGCAGAAATGGCCCGCATAGACCAGACCGACGATTGGCGGGACCGCCACGCGCCGACACTTTCCGCCTTCGAGTCGCTTGCGATCGAGGCATATGGCCACCTGCCGGAAGAATTTCGCGCACTGACCAAGGATCTCATCATCGAGATCGCCGATTTTCCGACCGATGACGTCTTCGAAGACATGGCGCTCGAAACACCCTTCGATCTTCTCGGCCTCTTTGAAGGGCGCGGCATTTCCGAACGTTTCACCATGGAAACGGGCGAAATGATAAACCGCATCACGCTCTATCGCCGTCCCATTCTCGACTATTGGGCCGAGAACGAGGAAACGCTTGGCGACATCATCACCCACGTCCTCATCCACGAAATCGGCCACCATTTCGGCCTGTCGGATGACGACATGGAGCGAATCGAGGAAAGCGCCGACGAAGCCGCAGCGGAGCGATAGCCCCGCCGGCGGTGCGTCTTATTGCTCGCCGAGCTTCATGTCCGGATGGTATTCCTTGCCTTCGACCACTTTGGTCACGGCCTGACCACAATGCATGACGCCGCTTGCGGCGTTGAAGGCATAGCTCGGTGAACCCGCAAGTTCCCAGCCCTTGTTCAACGCTTCGGTGACCCGGTGACAGAATTTCGAGTCATCAGGACCGGTTATGAAACGATAGACCTTCACGTCTTTTTTGCCTTTCTTTGTGCGATGATATCGGCCATGGCGACCAGCCTTTCGGCCTGCCCTACATGCAGTCGTTCGATCATCCGACCGTTCATGTTGATGACGTTCAATTCCACAGATTCCGGTTTTGCGAAAGCCGCAATAATCTCGCGCGCTTCCGCAACTGCCGCCTCATCCGGGCCGAAGTGGCGGTTGGTCGCTTCGATCTGGGCCGGATGGATCAGCATCTTGCCATCGAAGCCCATCGCGCGCGCCTGTTCGCATTCGGCTTCGAAAGCCTCGATGTCGCGAAAATCATTCGAGACGCTGTCGATAACGTCGAGCCCGTAGGCCCGCGCGGCAAGAACCACCTGCATCATCCACGGCACGAGATAGGTGCGGCCGGGAAGGCGCGGAACACGGGTTTCCTTGCGCAGATCGTTGAGTCCGATGACGAAGGCGGCAAGCCGGGCATTCGGCGTATGGGCCGCGTCGGCAATCGAGGCGGCATTCAGGACGCCGAACGGCGTTTCGATCATCGCCCAGATTTTCAGGTGCTCGGGCGCATCAGTTTCAGCCAGAAGATCGGCCAACTCATGAATATCGGAAGGTTGTTCCACCTTCGGCAATAAAACCGCATCCGGCCGGCAGGAAAGCACAAGCTGGAGATCCGCTTTTCCATCCGGTGTCGAAAGCGGATTGATGCGGATAATAGTTTCCCGTCCATCGAAAGACGGGCCTGAGAACAGCTTTTCCAGATTGTCCCGCGCCTTGCCCTTCATATCGGGCGCAACCGAATCCTCGAGATCGAGGATCACGCCATCACAGTCGAGCTCCCGGATTTTTTCGAGTGCCCGGACATTGATGGCCGGAACTGACAGCAAGGAACGACGTGGTCTCACGGAAATATTTTCGGAAAAATTGACGATGCCGCACTTGTGTCAAGCTTTTGTGACATCTGCAAGCCGACAATCCACTGAATCCTCTTGCAAGCCGGAAGAAGAAGGCCCACATTCGTCTGGATAGAAAGGTTTGGATCATGCAAGGCATACGTTCGTTTTTCATCGCCGCATCTGGCATTGCAATTCTGGCGATCGTCGCTCTTTTTACCGCGTCGCTTACGGTGGCTTTCATCGGCGTGCTCGCGGTCCTAAGTGCTGCCCGCCTGCTTTCCGCGCGTCTGAAGCCGGCCCCGATTCCGGTCAAGCCCCGTAACCAGCGCGATATGCGCGTCTGGAACGACGGCAAGGGCACGATTATCGATCTCTGAGATCGCTTAATCCGGTCAGGATGCGAGAACGCCCGAGGAGGCGTACCGAAGAACGTGGGTTTGCGCTTCTAAAGCGCCGAGTTTTGCAGTATTTCCCGAGAGAGAACATCCGGCAGGCTTTTGTCAGTGCCGGATTTTGTTCAAGGGAAACACGGGAAGCGACAGATGGAAAAATTCACCAAGCTGACGGGCGTCGCCGCGCCCATGCCGGTCGTCAATATCGACACCGATATGATCATTCCGAAAGATTATCTGAAAACCATCAAGCGCACCGGTCTCGGCAAGGGTCTTTTCGCCGAATCCCGTTATCTCGAAGACGGTTCGCCCAATCCCGACTTCGTGCTGAACAAGCCAGCCTACCAGAATGCCCAGATTCTCGTCGCCGGCGACAATTTCGGCTGCGGCTCCTCGCGCGAACATGCACCATGGGCACTGCTCGATTTCGGCATCCGCTGCGTCATCTCCACCAGCTTCGCCGATATCTTCTACAATAACTGTTTCAAGAACGGCATCCTGCCGGTCGTCGTCAGCCCCGAGAATCTCGAAAAGCTGCTGGACGACGCCTCGCGCGGCTCGAACGCCGTTCTCTCCATCGATCTGGAGCGCCAGGAAATCAGCGGCCCCGATGGCGGCACGATCACTTTCGAGATCGACGAATTCAAGCGGCATTGCATGCTGAACGGTCTCGACGATATCGGCCTGACGCTGGAACATTCCGGTGCCATCGATACGTTTGAAAAGGCGAACGCCTCGGTCCGCCCCTGGGCCTGACCACATTTCTGCTCTTCAAAAAAGCCGATCCTGTACCAAACCGTACCGGATCGGCTTTTGCTTTGCTTGAAAAGCCCCTGAGGCGGAGATAAGAAGCCCTCGATCCCGTCCGGCTGCGATACGACTTGGCATGCGCAGGACGGAACGAGTTTGACGCCGCGCTCGCCGCCATCGAAAACCCTTCGTGATGTTTTCCGGCGCGCCGCCCAAGGAGGGTTCTCATGACAGTCCGTTCGCTTTTCCTGCTGCCCGGTGACGGTATCGGCCCCGAAGCCATGACTGAGGTCCGCAAGCTGATCGATTATATGAACAGCGCGCAAAATGCCGGCTTCACCGTTTCGGAAGGCCTCGTTGGCGGTTCCGCCTATGACGCCCACGGAGTCGCGATTTCCGATGCGGACATGGAAAAGGCGCTTGCCGCCGATGCTATCCTGTTCGGCGCCGTCGGCGGTCCGAAATGGGATGGCGTTCCCTACGAGCATCGCCCGGAAGCGGGTCTGCTGCGCCTGCGCAAGGACCTCGAACTTTTCGCCAATCTGCGCCCGGCCATCTGCTATCCAGCACTTGCCGCCGCCTCCTCGCTGAAGCCAGAACTGGTCGAAGGCTTGGATATCCTCATCGTTCGCGAACTGACCGGCGGCGTTTATTTCGGTGAACCGAAGCAGATCATCGATCTCGGCAACGGCCAGAAGCGTGGCATCGACACGCAGATCTACGACACTTTCGAGATCGAACGTATCGCCAGCGTCGCTTTCGAACTGGCCCGCACCCGCGATAACCGCGTCTGCTCGATGGAAAAGCGCAACGTCATGAAATCGGGCGTGTTGTGGAACCAGGTGGTCACCGAAACCCACGCTGCGAAATACAAGGATGTTCAGCTGGAACATATGCTGGCGGATGCCGGCGGCATGCAGCTTGTGCGCAAACCCAAGCAGTTCGACGTCATCGTGACCGACAATCTGTTCGGCGATATGCTGTCTGACGTCGCCGCCATGCTCACCGGCTCGCTCGGCATGTTGCCTTCCGCCTCGCTTGGCGCACCTGATGCCAAGACCGGCAAACGCAAGGCCATGTATGAGCCGGTGCACGGTTCGGCCCCTGATATCGCCGGCAAGGGCATTGCCAACCCGATCGCCATGATCGCGTCCTTCGCCATGTGCCTGCGCTACTCGTTCAACATGGTGGATGAAGCCACCAAGCTCGAGGCGGCAATCGCCAACGTATTGGACAAGGGCATCCGCACCGCCGACATCATGGCCGACGGTTGCCGTCAGGTCGGCACCTCTGAGATGGGGGATGCGGTTATCGCCGAATTTAAGGCGCTTTCGGCGTAACGCTTGAAACGGGCTGGGCAGGCGGCACCGCCGTCTGCCCGTCCTCTTTTGGCAGAAGATGCTCGTAACGCCGGTCGGTCAGCGTCTTCAGAAAAGCCACGATGGCATCCACCCGCTTGTCATCCAGCGCCGGCGCGGATGTCAGTTCCGTCATGGCGATATTTTCGGGCACCTCGGGCGCATCCCAAGTCTTGCCGGTTTCCGGATTGATCTGACGGCTGGGCTTCTTGCTCTTATATTTCACGTAGAACAGCACCACCGTTCGCAGGTCCTTGAATACGCCATTGTGCATATAAGGACCGGTCACGGCGACGTTGCGCAACGTCGGCACCTTGAACTTGCCGCGCTGGGCAGGATCACCGGCGACGGCCGGATTCTGCGCCAGACCCAGATCGATAGCATCCGGCTTCGAGCCATTCACCGCCCTGACCGCCGTATTGGCGGGAACGCCGATGTTGAAATATTTGTGGTTGGTAAAGAGGCCATCTTCCAGACCCTTGGCTCCACGGATTTCGTGGCAGGTATTGCAATTGGTGAATTGCGTCGAAGAAATCAGAACGCGGCCCAGCTCTTCCTGATCGGTCAGCTTTTCTTCACCGCGCAGGAAGCGGTCATATTTGGAATCGAAGGTGGAAAACTCGTCCGAACGCTCGAAACTCGCCAGCGCCTTGGTCATCGCGGCATAGGCGGTTTCGTCGCTCTGGAACACATCCTTGCCGAACTGCGTGCCGAACGCCGCAACGTATTCGGGGTTCTCTTTCAGCCTTTTAACGACAGCCGCCTTGTCCGGCATGCCCATTTCGACGGGGTTGAGCGGTGGTCCGCCCGCCTGATCTTCCAGCAGGGACGCGCGGCCATCCCAGAATTGCCCGCCGACATACTCTCCCGCGGCGTTCCTGCCGAAAGGCGGCGTGAACTTCGCATAAGCCGCGGTTGGCGCGTTGCGGTCGCCAAGAGAAATCCCGTCATCGCCAAGCGATACATCCCGCCCGACCTTTTCGTTCTCCCTTGCATCGGAAAACCCGGCCGCCTGCATATGGCAGGTGGAACAGGCCATGGTGCGGTTCATCGAGAGATTGGGATCATCGAAGAGGACCGCACCAAGCTTTTCCAGCGTCGCATAATCTTCACCGCCATGGGCGGCGATGCTGTCGAGCCCGGTGCCTAAAGGAACCAGCAGAATGGCTGCAGCGAGAGCGGCAGAGAGAAAAAATCCGGGTTTCATCATCGGTAGGCACGCTCGACATAAAATGCGCGATAACAGCTTCGGACCGGGAAATATGAAGCAGCTTGAGGTCCCGTCTCGCTTCACCGCATATGGACAATCGGAGCTAACCCCGCTTTTCCAAATCCCATAAAGGGAGCTATAGCACTTTCCCGTGATCGGAGCCTAGAAACTTTCGCAGCTTGCTCCACTTTGCCGCAGGTTCCCCGGCCAAAATCGCAAACGATCAACCGCCTCTGGCGATGGCGTGGAAGAACGTGCCCGAGACAAAACCTCTCCTGCCGCCGGATGGCCCGAGCGGGCGACCCTGCCCGTCAGCCATATGAGCGAAGGGCTCATCACGGCCGGGATCGGTGACCCGGGCATAATGAAATTCATGGCCGCGCAGAACGTCCCCCACCATGCCGAGCGGGCTGTCTGCCGCAATCGTGGCCTGCCGATAACCGAGATTCATCTTGCGTGTCGCAAAGCTCGTGGCGTGCGACAGGAGACCAGTCATGGCATGGGTCACGCCCTCCGCATCCTCCAGCCCCTCACCGAGCACCATGTAACCGCCGCACTCGCCATGCACCGGCTTTGTCTCTGCAAAACGGGCAATACCCGCCTTGAAGCCGACGGCAGCGGCAAGTTTTCCGGCAAAAAGCTCGGGATAGCCACCCGGCAGCCAGCAGATATCACAGCTCTCATCGGGTGCCTCATCGGCGAGCGGCGAAAACGGCACGATCTCTGCCCCGGCCGCACGCCAATGCTTCCTGAGATGCGGATAAAGGAAGGTGAAGGCCGCATCTTCCGCCAGCGAGATGCGCTGACCTGGCGGCGCAATCGCCGCCTCCACCGAACCGCAGGGCATTTCCACCGGCGCGGCGAGCGAAAACAAGGCGTCGAGATCGATGGATTTTTCCATCGCATCCGCAAGCCGGTCTATATGGGCGTCAATTTCCGGATGTTCGCTCGCCTGCACCAGCCCCAGGTGCCGTTCCGGCAGGATAAGGGAAGGATCACGCAGAACGCAGCCGACGACGGGCAGGCCGATTTTTTCGATGGCTTCCGTGCACAGCGTCCGGTGCCTTTCGCTGCCAGCACGATTCAGCACCACCGCCCCCATGGTGACATCAGGATCGTAGTGGGCAAAACCATGCGCTACCGCAGCCGCCGTCTGGGACTGACCGGAGACATCCAGCACCAGCAGAACCGGAATGCCGAACAGCCGCGCCAGATCCGCCGCCGAGCCGGTGCGGTTTTCCACGACGGGAATACCATCGAACAGGCCCATTGCACTTTCGATGAGTATGAGTTCCGCACCTTCGGTCTGCTGCGAAAACAGATGTCGCAGCAGGTTCGGCTGCATGGCCCAGCTGTCCAGATTGAGACCTGATGTGCCCGTGGCGAAGGCATGGAAACCGGGATCGATGTAATCCGGCCCCGTCTTGATGCCGCGCACCTTCACCCCGCGGCGCGCAAAGGCCCGGAGCAGGCCGATGGTCACACTGGTCTTGCCGGAGCCCGAGCGCGGCGCGCCGACGATGATTGCCCGCGCCGTCATAACCCGGACACTCCGAGACGATCCCGCATCGAAACAATCTCGCCGATAACGATCAAAGCCGGCGCTTCGAAATTTTCCCGCATTGCATCGTCAGCTATGCTTTCCAATGTACCGATGAAAATTCGCTCCTGCGCGGTGGTTGCCGACATGATGACAGCGACGGGCGTTTTTCCCGAACGCCCACCCTGCATCAGAAGACTGGCAATCGTGCCGATATTCTTCAACCCCATATAAACGACGATGGGTTCTCGCGTTTTCGCCAATGCCAGCCAATCGAGATCCTCTTCGGTGCCCGCCGCATGGCCCGTAGCGAGTGTCACTGCGCGGCTGATTCCACGCATGGTGGCGGGTATGCGCGCTGAAGCAAGCGCGGTAAACGACGAGGTCATGCCCGGCAATATCCGAAACGGAATGCCGGCATCGACAAGCGCCTCCGCCTCTTCGCCGCCACGCCCGAAAATAAAGGGATCGCCGCCCTTCAGCCGCAGCACCTTTTTGCCTTGACCGGCGAAATCGATCAGCGAAGCGGTAATGTCATCCTGCGTCGCGGAGGGCTTGCCGCCACGCTTGCCGGCAAAGACGACTTCCGCCTGCGGACCGAGCGCCACGACATCATCGCTTACCAGCGCATCGCGCACGATGATATCGGCGTGCGACAGCGCGAGCGCCACTTCGAGCGTCAGATAACGCACATCACCCGGCCCCGCGCCCGCGAGCCAGACGTGGCCGGCTTCGAAGACCGGACCCTTTGCGGCGATGCTGTTCAAAATCTGCGGTATCGACATTGTTCTTGGCTGCTTTTTAACGATGACGGAAAAAGCCGTCCCGGCTATAGGAATGCATATGGAAACGGATGGAAAGACCCTTCGCCGCGGCTGGACCACGGGCACCTGCGCGGCAGCCGCCACGAAGGCGGCTTGCGCGGCCCTTCTGACCGGCGAGTTTCCTTACCCTGTCGAAGTGGAACTTCCAAGCGGCGCGAGGCCGGCATTTTCCCTCGCCACCGAGGAAAAAGGTGAAAACTTCGCCCGCGCCGGCGTCGTCAAGGATGCCGGCGACGATCCTGACGTCACCCACGGCGCGCTGATCGAAAGCACGGTCAGACGGGGCGAACCGGGAAGCGGCATCACTTTCAGGGCGGGTAAGGGCGTCGGCACGATCACGAGGCCGGGCCTGCCCCTGCCACCGGGAGAAGCCGCAATAAACCCCGTTCCGCGCAGGATGATCGAGACCGCCATTCGCGAAGTGGCGGGGGAGAATGCCGATTTCGAGGTCGAGATTTCCGTCCGCGACGGCGAGAAGCTGGCAGAAAAAACCCTGAATGGCAGGCTCGGCATCCTTGGCGGCATTTCCATTCTCGGCACCACGGGCGTCGTCATTCCCTTTTCCTGCTCTGCCTGGATTCACTCCATCTGGCGCGGCATCGATGTGGCTCGCGCGACCGGCTGCACCCATGTTCTGGGCGCCACCGGCAATACATCCGAAAAGGCCGGCCAAGCGCTTTACGACCTGCCGGAAACCGCGCTGATCGACATGGGTGACTTCATCGGCGGCATGCTGAAATATCTGCGCAGCCACCCGGTCGAGCGGGTAACGATCGCTGGCGGCGTTGCCAAGATGACCAAGCTCGCCCAGGGCATGCTCGACGTGCATTCCAAGAAAGGCCTTGCCGACCTTGAAGCACTGGCGGCATTGGCCACGGAGGCGGGAGGCGATGACAATCTCGCCATTGCCATCCGCGAGGCCAACATGGTCGCGCACGCCTTTCAGCTGGCCGAAAGCGCAGGCGTAGACCTTGGCGCGATCGTTGCGGAAAAAGCCTGGGTGACCGCCGCCGCGGCGCTGAAGTCGCCGGCGATCGCGCTCGATATTCTGGTGTTTGACCGTCAGGGTGCACTCAAGGGGCGCACCGCCTCCACGCCGTCGCATCAGCCTGCCGCATCCTCCTTCGGGGACCGGAACCGGCGTACATAGTCGGCGCTATAAAGCGCACTTTCGCGGAAATCCGTTGAGGCCAGACCACGCCCAATAAAGATCAGCGCCGTTCGCTCCACCGGCTCGGCTGCAAGCTTGCCCTCAATATCGAAAAGCGTGCCTCTAATAACCCGCTCATCCGGCCACGAGGCCCGAACGACAATGGCAACCGGGCAATCGGAGCCATAAAGCGGCGTCAGCTCCTCCACCACCTTGCCGATCGCATGGATGGCGAGATGAATGGCGAGTGTCGCACCCGTCGCGCCGAAAGCCTTCAGCGTCTCACCATCAGGCATCTTCGAGGCGCGGCCGGAGATACGGGTCAGCACCAGGCTCTGCGCCACTTCCGGCACCGTCAGCTCTCGCTGCAGGGTGGCAGCGGCGGCGGCGAAGGAGGGGACGCCGGGGGTGACGGTATAATCGAGACCCAGGCGCTCCAGCCGGCGAATCTGCTCGCCCATGGCGCTCCAGACCGAAAGATCGCCGGAATGCAGGCGCGCCACATCCTTGCCGTCCTTGGCGGCCGCCACGAACTCCGCCTCGATCTCGTCAAGCGAAAGTGCTGCGGTATCGACAATGCGTGCACCCGGCGGGCAATAATCGATGAGGGCCTTCGGAACCAGCGAACCGGCGTAAAGGCAGACCGGGCAGGCGGCGATAAGATCGCGCCCGCGCACCGTGATGAGATCGGCGGCGCCCGGACCGGCGCCGATGAAATGAACCGTCATTCTTGTTCTCCGTATTCAATGGCGCTGCGGCTACCATGCGGCGCGTCACTCGTCATTGCGATAGCCACAGTGACGTGACCGACCACGAGGCGTGGTGCGACCAGCCTTGCACCCGCACCTGCCGCCGCAAGTGCTGCTGCTTCACTCACGCTTGGCGAACCAGCGTGATCGAGGCTGGCCTGTGAAAATGTCATCGTCTCGACGGCAACCGCTTCAAGACGTTCCTGCGCCACTATTTCAAGCGACAGAGACAGACACTTCACCGCCTCGGCGAGGCCGGCCTCCTCCGCCTTGAGCGGCGCAGTCGCCAGATAGTCAACTGTCACGCCAAAAGCACGCTCGGCCGCCCGCACAGCCGCAATGATCGCGTCCGACTTGGCACCTTTGCGACAGCCTATGCCAGCCACGGTCACCATGGCTTGACCCAGCTCCATTGTGTCACCGGCATGGCCGAACGCCAACCGGACATGGAACCGACAGCAGCAGCCCGCGAGACTTCCAGACGGATCATCGAACCGCCGAATTTCGCTTGGGCAGCCAGTAATACCGCTTCCATTTCCAGCGTCACCGCATTGGCCACCAGCCGCCCGCCCTGTTTCAGGGCGTCCATGGCGGCCTCCAGTACGCCTGTCTCACTGCCGCCACCGCCGATAAAAATCGCATCCGGCAAAGACAAGCCTTCAAAAGCCGCCGGAGCCGTGCCGATCATGACCTCGAGCCCCGGAACGCCAAAAGCATCGGCATTGCGGGCAATCCGCTCTGCCCTTTCCGGATGCTGCTCGATGGCGATGGCGCGCAGCGAGGGATGCGACAACATCCATTCGATGCCAATAGAACCGGACCCCGCACCGATATCCCAAAGCAGTTCTCCCCGGCGGGGGGCGAGTGAGGAAAGCGTCACCGCGCGGATTTCGCGCTTGGTAATCTGCCCGTCATGTTCGAAAAGGCCGTCATCAAGACCATTTGCAAACGGCAGGACACGTGCACCCTCATCCGCCACGACTTCGATCGCCACGACGTTCAGCGGGTCAATATCTTCGAAGTCAAAATCAGCCGCCGGGATTTGCCGGCGCTTTTCACGGTCTCCGCCCAATGCTTCAAGCAGTATGAATTCCGAACGGCCGAATCCGGCATCGGACAGCAGCCGCGCAACCAAGGCCGGGTCGCGCTCATCGGACGTCAGCGCGATGATCCGCGCGCCATGATGCAGATGTGGCCGCACCAGATCGATGGAACGCCCATGCAGCGAAACGCATTCGGCCGATTGCAGGGCCCAGCCAAGCCGCGAGGCGGCCAGCGAAAAGGCGGAAGGCGAGGGATAACAGGCCGTTTCCTCCGCCGGAATCCGCCGCAGAAGCGTGACGCCGACACCATAGAAGAACGGATCGCCGGAGGCCAGCACACACACCCGGCGGCCGCGCAATGCGAGAACATCGCTCATTTCTACGTCGAACGGCACCGGCCAGGCATGCGCTTCGCCGCGAATGGCCGTTGCAGCCAGTTCCAGATGGCGTTTGCCGCCGAAAACCACCTCGGCTGCCTCTATCGCCTGACGCGCATTTTCACCCAGCCCCTGAAGCCCGTCCTCGCCGATACCGACGATGGAAAGCCACGGCTTCTCGTTCTTTTCAGTGGAAGCCCTCGCCGTTCCGGAATATTCAGATGTCATGACACGCTCCATACTCATCCTTGGCGGCACGGCGGATGCCCGCATTCTGGCCGGCCGGCTGGCGGAAGACTCCGGCTACCGAATTTTGCTGTCGATGGCCGGGCGCACGCTCTCGCCGGTGGAACAGCCCGTGCCGATGCGCAGTGGTGGGTTTGGCGGCGCGGCAGGGCTGACGGATTTCATTCGCACAGAGGGTTTCGATATTCTCGTAGACGCCACCCATCCCTATGCGGCCATGATTTCCGCCAATGCCGTCGAGGCGGCAAGGCTTGCCGATGTTCCACTGGTCGTGCTCTCGCGCCCCGTCTGGCCGCGTCAGCCGGGTGATACATGGCGGAGCGTCCATACCGTCGGACAGGCCGTCACAGCGCTTGGTACCGTGGGTAGACGAGTGTTTCTGGCGCTCGGCCGTCAGGAGCTTCTTCCTTTCGAAGCCGCACCTCAGCACAGCTACCTCATCCGCAGCGTCGACCCGGTGGAACCGCCGCTGAAGGCGCCGAATGCGCGTTATATCACAGCACGCGGTCCTTTCGTGACGGAAGATGAAATCCGTATGCTGGAGGTAAACCGCATCGAGGTGGTGATATCTAAAAACTCGGGCGGCAGCGCCAGTTACGGCAAGATCGAAGCGGCGAGACGACTTGGCCTGCCGGTCATCATGATCGAAAGGCCGCAACAATTGAACGATACGCACGGGAATAATGTGACCGTGCCGGATATCGCCATTGCGCTCACCGCTATACGCCATCAGCTTTCCCTTTTCGAAAACCGTGGCGAATAAACGATCGGTTCCTTTCCGGAACGCACGATCAGACGGGTTTCCACCGAACCGACGATGATGCAGGTGGCCATGTCAGCCATGTCGCTCGACGCCTCCGAAAGCGGCACCACCCGAATGCGCTCATCCGCCCGGCCTGCGGCGCGACCGAAGATCACCGGCACCGAGCCGGGCAAATGTTTGCGCAACAGGTCGAAGGCGGTGGAAAGCTGGTGCGGCCGCGCCTTGCTGACGGGATTGTAGAAGGCCATCACAAATCCGGCTTCGGCCGCCGCAATCAGCCGTTTTTCGATGATGCTCCAGGGCTTGAGGTTATCTGAAAGCGAAATGGCGCAGAAATCATGGCCGAGCGGCGCACCGGCTTTAGCGGCGACGGCCAGCATGGCGGTCACACCCGGAACGACGGAAAAATCGATCTCACGCCATTCGGAGGGTCCGTTTTCAATCGCCTCGCAAATCGCCGCCGCCATGGCGAAAACACCGGGATCACCGCCTGACACCACGCAGACCTTGCCACCTTGGGCCGCAAGCGTGAGCGCCCGTTCGGCGCGGGAGATTTCCTCACGATTGTCGGAAGCATGGCGTCGCTGGTGAGGGCCAAGCGACAGGCGGTCGAGATAGGGGATGTACCCGAAAAAATCTTCCGAAGCCTCGACAGCGGTTAGCGCCTCGGGCGTTACCTGATCCACATTGCCGGGACCGAGGCCGACAACAACGAGTTTGCCGGTCATGACCCTTCGCTCCCGGCTGGCCTGGTTTTCCAGCCCGGCACCAGGACAAGCGAGAAGTAGGGCGCTGGCGAGGCATCCCGTTCGATGAGCCGCACCGCGTGGCTGTTTACCATGGTGCCGCGCTCTACATACAGCGCCTCTTCGAGCTTGCCGGCCGCTTCCAGCGCGCGGCGGATTTTCGGCAGATTGCGGCCGACCTTCATGATCACGGCGCCATCCGTGCCGGAAAGTCGCTCCGCGAGCACCTCTTCTGCCAGCGTGCCGGGAAGCACGCTCAGAATATCGTCGCCCTGCACCAGCGGCAAACCGGCCATGGACCAGCAACCGGACATGGCGGTGATGCCGGCAACGACTTCAGCCTCATAGGACGGCGCAAGCCGCAAATGCAGATGCATATAGGAGCCGTAAAACAGCGGATCGCCTTCAGAGAGCACGGCCACATTGCGCCCGGCATCGAGATGCACGGCAATGTCCTTTGCCGACTGATCAAAGAAAGCAGCAATCGCGCCGCGATAATCCTCACCGTTCTTGTCGCTTTCGACGGTGACGGGATAGACCAGCGGCATTTCCAGCGTGCCGGGACGAATAAAGGCTTCGACGATACCTCGGCCATTGCCGGCGCTGCCCTTCTTGCAGAAGAAGGCGAGAACGTCGGCATTTTCAATGGCGCGCACGGCTTTCAGCGTCAGCAGCTCAGGATCACCCGGACCAGTGCCGACGCCGACGAGTTTACCCTTGGCATGTTCAAAAAGAGCAGCACTCACAGGCCCGCCCTCGCAACCGCGTTGATGGCGGCGGCCGTCATGGCCGAGCCGCCCAAACGTCCCTTGACGATAGCATAGGGTATGCCAAGCGCACTTGCCTCCAGCGCATCTTTCGATTCCGCCGCACCAACAAAACCGACCGGCATGCCGATGATGGCAGCCGGACGCGGCCCGCCTTTTTCCAGCATTTCCAGAAGATAAAACAGCGCTGTCGGCGCGTTGCCGATAGCGACCAGAGCACCTTCAAGGTGGTCCGCCCAGAGATCGAGTGCGGCAGCGGATCGGGTGTTGCCGATGTTTTTCGCAAGTTCCGGCGTGCGTGGATCGCGAAGCGTGCAGATGACGGCGTTGTCAGCCGGAAGCCTTGCGTGCGTCACGCCATGGGCAACCATTTGCGCATCACACAGAACGGGTTTGCCGGCGAGCAACGCGCCGCGCGCGGCCGAAACGAAATCCGGCGAGAAGCGGAAATGGCCTGCCGCCTCCACCTGCCCGCAGGCATGGATCATGCGAATGGCGATATCCGCCTGCTCTGCGGTAAAGGCGGATAAATCCGCTTCTTCGCGAATGATGGCGAAAGAGCGCTCATAAATCGCATTGCCGTCGCGAATATAATCATAGTCGGTCATTGGTTATCCTGTCGAAGCGCCGCACCGATTTCCTCCCGGCCCAGACGGGCAAGAAGGTCGGCGGCGTTTTCACCGGGCTTATGTTCTTTTTCGTAAAGACGGGCAAGCCGCGAAAGCGCCGTCTTCTGATGGCCTAAGGGCAAAATCCCGTCTGGCGGGTCACCGGCGCGGCCGGAAATCGAGAATGCCAGGCCATCCGAAGTGCCCGAGAGGGTCAAGAGCGAGGGCGTGGGACGTGCACAGCCCTTGCCGCAGCCGGAAACATGCAGCGTGAACGAACCGTCCAGCAACCCGGCACATTCTTTGGCAGCAAAAGCCGCCAGGTCGTGCGTGGCAAGAAAAGCCGAGGCACAGCCCGGCGCGCCGGGACAGACGGCGATGGAGCACCGCGCATCGCCTGAAGTCGTGACGAAGCCGGATGCCGCCGCAGCCTCAAGCAACGTATCACAGGCAGACGACGACCCAAAAAATAGCAGGCTATGGTTTGGCGCTGGCTGCAGGGCCTTGATACCGAGCGTCTCGGCCCGCTCGCACAGATGCGCCAAGTCGGCACCTCGAACCTGTCCGAAAGCGGCTGCTATACCAACGGCGAAACGGCTATCTCCAGCCCTCATCAAACCCAGCGGCAACGAAGGTGTCCGGGCTTCGCCCCCGCTTTCCCGATCCAGCAAACGCTCACCGCAAACCGCCTTCACGGTCTGCCGATCCAGATCGCGACCGCGGGCAAACGGTCCCTTTTCAGCCAGAAAAACAAGAAGTGACAGAACCACACCGGCCGCCTTAACCGGCTCAACAAGTCCCGCATTCAACGCCGTGCGTTCCGGCCCGCCGACAAGCAGTTGCCAGAAGGTCCGACCTTCCAGCCGGATTGCTTTCAAACGAATATCGGCCAGCAAATCGCCCATGGAGAGGCGTCCGCCGCCATCAATGACAACAGAGGTTTTGGCCGCGAGTTTGTCAGAAATCGCAAGGGCCTCACCCCCTTTTCGAATCTCCTCGGCGAGAAAACGGCCATCCGCGATTTCCGCATCATCCCGGCCGGCAAGAGGTGAAGTCTCGACCGCCAAACCTTCGCGTAGTGGCAGATCGAGCGCCAGAACATCTTTTTCCAGGGCGCAGGCGCTTTGCGGTGTCAAGCCACGAAACTGCAGGCTTCCGCGCGCGGTAATGTCGATTAACCCGTTACCGTAGCGCTCGGCGAGACCGCAAAGCGTCACCATCACATGCGGCGAAATATCCGCCTCGAACGCGACCCGCGACAAAAAACCGTCGCCGGTTTGCATGGGGGCGGACAAGGCCGGGCACAGACCACGGCGGCCAAATGGCTGAACGGGATCGGCAGCGGCGGCCATCATGCACCCACCTTTTCAGATCGGGGCAGGATCAGCATTTCCAGCTCCGCATCCACCGCATTGCGGCGGCTGTGCCAGAGGCCACGGCGGCGGGCGGATAAAAAGCGCGCGGCCATCACCTCGGCCGCCTTCGGATTTTCCCGCAGGATGAAATCGCGCACATCCTCATTGCCAAAATAGGCATCGTAAAGCGCCTCGATCAGCGAGGAGGATACCGTATGGGTGGTTTCGGCAAAGCCGACCAGCCGGTCCACCGTTTCTGCAAATTCCGCTGCCCCGCGTGGGCCGTGCCGCATCTGGCCTGCAATGAAACGCGGATTGACGGCACGTGCGCGCACCACCCGCGTCAGCGCCTGTGTCATCGATCTCGCACGCGGGCGCGCCGGATCGGTCGTATCCAGTGCGACGATATCCGCGATACCGCCAAGTACTGCCTTCGCGGCGGAAAAACCGCCGATAAAGGCGACATCCGAAGAGCCGTCGAGAAGATCGCGACCGGGATCGTCGCCGGTATGAACCAGAAGATCGGCCCGGCGCACCAGTTCCGTAAAGCCGGCATCCTCGAAGATCTCGAGCCCATCCGCACCACCAAAGGCATGGTTCGCCGCATCGAGATAGGCCTGCCCCAGCTCCTCGCGCTCATCCCATGTACCGCTGGCAAGCTTTTCCTCGATACCCGCGCCATAGGTACCCGGCGCAGAACCGAAGATGCGGGCAGGGATATGCCCAAGCGCTGCCGCCTCTTCCGCCAGCGGATTGTCGCCCGGCGCTTCGTCCCGCCGCGCAACCGCCCCGGCGGCGGCATCGAGAAGCGCGATGAGCGCCGGAAACATGTCGCGGAACAGGCCTGAAATGCGAAAGGTCACATCGATCCGCGGCCGTCCGAGGCTCGCCGGCGGCAGAACCTCGATGCCGGTGACCCGGCCGGTGGCAGGATCATGGATCGGCCTTGCCCCCATCAGATGCAGCGCCTGCGCCACATCCTCGCCGCCATTGCGAAGGCTGGCGCTGCCCCAAAGATCGAACACCAGATGTTTCGGCCAATCACCATGGGACTGCAGATGATGGCGCAGCACCTCTTCGCCCGCCATGCGGCCGAGCTCGAAAGCTGTCGGCGTCGGCATGGTGCGGGGATCGGCGGCATAAAGGTTGCGGCCGGTGGGCAGCACATCGAGACGCCCTCGCGCTGGCGCGCCGGAAGGGCCGGGGGCGATGTGTCGGCCATCGAGCGCTGCAAGCAGCGCGGCTTTCTCAGCCTTCCCGCTCTGAAGCCGGAGAGGATCGGCCTCACCTTCGGGGGAACGGCCGAAAACATGCTGGCCGTCCTTGATGGCAAAATCCTTGAGGTCGCAGAGAAAGGCATCGATACGTGACAGGGCCGTATCGGCATCATCCTTCGCGCCAACGCCGGCCTCGGCCGCCAGCCCGGTTTCCAGCGCCTTTTCGACGATCAACTTCGCCAGCCGGTCGCGGCGGCGGCGATCAAGGCCGTCCGCCTGCGCATATTCATCGACCAGTTGTTCCAGCGCCAACTGTTCCGGCGAAAGCCCGGCATTGACAAGCACCGGTGGCACATGGCCGATGGTAACCGCCGCGATGCGCCGCTTGGCAACCGCCGCCTCACCGGGATTGGAGACAATGAACGGATAGACCACCGGCAGCGGGCCGGTGACGATTTCCGGGAAACAATCGCGGGAAAGCGCAACCGTCTTGCCGGGCAACCATTCCAGCGTGCCATGCGCGCCCACATGGACGATGGCATGCGCCGCTGCCACACGCTGCATCCATGCGCCGAAGGCGACGAGCGCGTGGCGCGGCGGCAGGGCAGGGTCGTGATAATCCACCCGCCGATCCTCGTTCCGCCCCCGATCCGGGGCAAGCGCTACGAAGACCTGGCCGAAGCGGGCAACGCGAAAATGGAAAGTGCCGTCGGCGAAAGCGTCGTCCTGTTCCGCAGCTCCCCACGTCGCATTCACCGAGCTGGAGGCGGTCTCAGTCAAACCCGCAAAAAAATCCCGATAGGTGGAAAGATCGACCGTCGCTTCCTGGCTCTCGATGCGATCGAGCAACGCCCGCGCTGTCTCAGGAATCTCCTCCACCGCATAACCCGCATCGGCGAGATCACGCAGCATTTCGAGCACGCTTTGCGGCACATCAAGACCAACGGCATAACCGGTGCGCCCCGGCGCGGCACCGGGATAATCCGGCATCAGGATGACGATACGGCGATCCCGAGGTGCCGCAGATTTCATTCGCAGAAAAGCCGCGATGCGGTTCGCAACCTGCTCGCCGCGATCCGCCTCCGGCACATTCAGAAGGCTGACACCACCATCCGTCCTCGCCTGTTTGAACGAAATCGCTCCTGCGAGAATCCGCCCGTCCAACTCGGGCAAAACAACATGCATGGCAAGATCGGACGGATTGAGACCGCGCGCGTTTTCCGCCCAGCCGTCGCGCCGGGTGGTTGCCATCACCACCTGAAAAACGGGAACGCCGAGACGGTCGAACAGTGTTTCGCCTCTATCATCCGTCTGGCTGGCAAAGGCCGTGGCGGCAATGATGGCGGCAGGCTGAACAGCGGGCAGCACCGTTTCGAGAAAACGGATCGCTTCCCCATCCTTCAACCCGCTGACGAAAATCGGCAGGGGTGCAAACCCGCGCGCAGAGAGCGCCTGAAACAGCGCATCGACGGGTGCAGCATCTTCCGCCAGAAGCATGGAGCGGTAAAAGAGGATTGGCAGAACGGACGCACCGGCAGGAAACCCGGCACAAGCCTCCTCCTGCCCCAAGACACCCAGATCCGGCCGATAGAAGCCGGCCTTTGGCAGGGGGTCAGCCTTTATATCCGGCCATTCTCCTCCGCCCGCTAGAACAGCAAGACCAGCGGCAAGGCGGCCCATATTCTCCCCTCCACCTTCGCGGAAGAAAGAGAGAACGGAGGCAAGCATCGGCTTATCGACGGTAGAGGCCGCCTCGAGCTTTTCATCCCTTTCACTGCACTCCCCCGGCAAAAGCAGAAGCTTGATGCCCCGCCTGCGCGCCAGAATAGCCAGCTGATCAACCCCATAGCGCCAGCGCTCCGCGCCTCCGAGAATCCGGATAAGAATAACGCGTGCATGTTCCGCCGTTTTTTCGATCCAGAGATCGACCGACATCGGGTGCCGAAGCTCGGAGAGGTTCGCGGCAGAGAGGGAGAGGAGGGTCTCTCCCGCCTTTCCCCACGCCCGCTCAAGCCCGGCAAGATCGCTTGCTGAAAAAGACAGCACCACCACATCCGAGCGCGGCTGGTTGAGATCAACCGGCTCGATCAGGTCGTCCAGAGACGAGGATGTGGTGGCGAGAATATGCATCTAAAGCATTTCCAGTAAAAATGCGCAGCGGTTGTGCGTCCGGACAATGCGCAAATGGCTTATGTCAGGCGGCCAGCATCTGTTCGATCTTTTCGCGGTTGATGCCCTTTTCGCCGATGACGACGAGGCGGCTGCGGCGCTCCTCACCCGCCGCCCAGGGGCGATCGTAATAGTGGTTGACGCGGCTGCCGACAGCCTGCACCTGCAGACGCATAGGCTTGGCGGCAACTTCGATAAAACCCTTGATGCGCAGCACATTTTCGGCAGCGGCCGTCTCGGCGATACGGGCCGCCAGCGCTTCCGGATCGGTAATGGCCGGCAGGTCGATGACAAAGCTGTCGAAATCATCATGTTCATGGTCGAGTTCGCCATCATGATGGGTGCGGCGGTTTTCAATATCCTCCTCCACCGCAAGGCCGAGGCCGATCAGCACCGCCGGATCGATGGCGCCATTCGAAGCGACAACGATCTTCGCCGCCTTCGGCAGATGTTCGAGGATATGCGCCTTCGCCCTATCGAGGCCGGCATCGTCGAGAAGATCGGCCTTGGTTAGCACGATGAGATCGGCGCAGGCGACCTGATCCTCGAAGACCTCTTCGACCGGATCGTCATGATCAAGTGCCTCATCATTGGCGCGCTGGGCAGCAAGCGCCTCCATGTCGTGGGCGACCTGACCCTCAGCCAGAGCCGCACCATCCACCACGGCGACCACGGCATCGACAGTCACGCGGCTCTTGATGGCCGGCCACTGGAAGGCCTGCACCAGGGGCTTCGGCAGGGCAAGGCCGGAGGTCTCGATGAGGATATGCTCCACCTTCGGCTGGCGGCTGAGAATTTGTTCGATGGCGGGCTGGAAATCATCCGCCACCGTGCAGCAGATACAGCCATTGGCCAGCTCGACGATGTTTTCCTCAGGGCAGCTTTCAATGCCGCAGCCTTTCAGAATTTCACCGTCTATGCCGATATCGCCGAATTCATTGACGATGATAGCGAGCCGCTTACCATCAAGCTTTTCGAGAAGGCCGCGCAGCAGCGTGGTTTTTCCGGCGCCCAGAAAGCCGGTGACGATGGTGCAGGGAACGCGGTCCAGAAGGGTGCTCATGATCTCTCCTCAGTAAAATCGAATGGGGGAATGCGCGCCACCATGCCGCGCTTTAGGGGTTCGGGCCGCCCGCGCCATGGCATCAGGCCATCGGGGGCGACGGAAAGCAGCCGCGCGCCGGTCAGCAGGTCTTCCGCATCACCGGGCGTCAGCCCGCCAAACACATAAGACCAGCCATCGGCGCTGCGCAGAACGGCGCTGAGACCACGCTTGCAATTGGCAAGGCAATTGACGGAGCGAACGACAATGCCGCTCTCCTGCGCCTTTTCAATAACGGCATCGGCAAGACGCGAACCGGGACGCGGTTCGGCATTGGGATCGACATCGTCGCGACAACTGCGGCATACAAAGACGGTAACGCCCGGCGCGGTTTCGTCCTGCGGGTTCCCGTTTGCACATGAAGATGTCGCTGAAATATCCAAACCGTCCCGTTCCCGCGCCACGTTAAAATTCATCGGGGTGCGGCTATCGAAAACGGTGTGCGACAGGTGCAAACCGGCTGTTCGATCTGACCGACTGACCGGAGCACCCCGCCCGGCAGACGTTTTTTCCTGAAACGGCAGGTCTCCTGGCTTGCGGCTATCAACACCCTGTCACCGCCTTCCCGAACCGATCATAAAGGTTCAGTGGCTTTACGGTGCGGGCTTACCGCTTACAGTTGCGGGGGCAGCCACGGAATGGCCCTTTCTCAGGGCGGAACCGTGTTCCCTCTTAGCTTTTCCCGTTGCCGGGAAAAGACCGTCAGTCCCTTACCCTTAGGCTGAACGGGTGTGAGGGTCAATGCCGTGCGCCCGTGACCGACGCATTGCCGGGTGCGGCAAATTGAGTATAGTCGCCGCTCCGAATGGCGGGGCGCATAAGGTCCCGCGCCGCTGGAAAAGAAGGAACAAGCGATGACCCGCGACATCAGCGACAGCGAAGCCGAACGCCACCGGCAGAAAATGGTCAACCGCAAGACGGTGCAGGATGCCGAAGTTGCGGAAAAGACCATCGAAAAAGGCCTGCTGATGATCAATACCGGCCCCGGCAAGGGCAAGTCCACGGCCGCTTTCGGCCTCGCCTTGCGCATGCTCGGCACCGGGCGGCGGGTGGGCGTCGTGCAATTCATCAAGGGTGCATGGTCGACGGGCGAGCAGCAGGCCCTGACACTGTTTGGCGATAAGGTCGTGTGGCGCACCATGGGTGAAGGTTTCACATGGGACACGCAGGACCTCAAACGCGATGTCGCGGCAGCGGCAAAGGCCTGGCAAGAGGCCAAGACCCTGATGGCAGACCCAACGATCGGCTTGCTGATCCTCGACGAGCTGAACATCGCGCTGCGTTACGATTACCTGCCGCTGGAAGAGGTTGTCGAAACGCTTTCCAACCGCAGGCCCGATCTGCATGTTATCGTGACCGGTCGCAACGCCAAGCAGCCACTGATCGACGCCGCCGACATGGTGACGGAAATGACGCTGGTGAAACATCATTTCAAGGCAGGCGTGAAGGCTCAGGCCGGGATAGAGTTCTGACATGGCGGCACGAGTGCTGATGTTTCAGGGAACCGGCTCCGATGTCGGCAAATCGCTGATGGTGACCGGCCTTGCCCGCGCATTCACCCGGCGCGGCCTCTCCGTCATGCCGTTCAAGCCGCAGAACATGTCGAACAATGCCGCTGTCACCGCCGATGGTGGCGAGATCGGCCGCGCGCAGGCGCTGCAGGCGCGGGCAGCGGGCGTGCCGCTTTCCGTGCACATGAACCCGGTGCTCCTGAAGCCGCAGAGTGAAACCGGCGCACAGGTGGTGGTGCAGGGCAAGATCGTCGGCAATGCCAAGGCGGCTGACTATCAGCACATGAAGGCCGGGCTGATGCCGCACGTGCTTGAGAGTTTCGAACACCTGAAACAGCGGGCCGATCTGGTGCTGGTGGAAGGGGCGGGCAGCGCATCGGAAATCAACCTGCGCGCCAACGACATCGCCAATATGGGTTTTGCCCGGGCAGCCGATGCGCCGGTGATCCTGATCGGCGATATCGACCGCGGCGGCGTCATCGCCAGCCTTGTCGGCACCAGGGCAGTGCTCGACGCCTATGACGCAGCGATGATCGAAGGTTTTATCGTCAACCGATTTCGCGGCGATCCGGCGCTGTTTTCCGATGGTATGCGGATGATCGCCGAAAAGACAGGCTGGTCGTCCATAGGGCTTCTGCCGCATTTTTCCGATGCCGCGAAACTGCCGGCGGAAGATGCGCTGGGTCTTTCCGGCCCGGCCCAACGGAAGCCCGGCGCAAAAATCCGTATCGCCGTGCCGATCCTGCCGCATATTTCCAATTTCGACGATCTAGATCCCCTCGACATGGAGCCGGATGTGGAACTGATCCGCGTTCGGCCGGGTGAGACGATCCCCGCCGATTGCCGTCTGGTTTTGTTGTGCGGCTCGAAATCCACCATTGCCGATCTCGCCGTGCTGAAAGATGCGGGCCTGGACATCGATATAAAGGCGCATGTGAGACGCGGCGGCTACGTTCTCGGCCTTTGCGGCGGCTACCAGATGCTTGGAAAGACCGTTGCCGATCCTGAGGGCATCGAGGGACTGCCCGCGACTGTCGAGGGGCTTGGCCTGCTGGATGTCGAAACGGTTTTGACGGGCGACAAGCGGCTCGTTTCCGTTCAAGGCGCAAGTTTTGATGGTGTTAGTTTATCCGGCTACGAAATGCATGTCGGTGAAACCACGGGAATAGCGGGTAGTCTGGTGTTTTCGACTATCGACGGACATGCCGATGGGACCATCTCGCCCGACGGCCGCGTCTTCGGCACCTATATTCACGGTCTTTTTGCGGATGACCGCCAGCGCAGCGCATGGCTGGAGCGTCTCGGCGGGCAAGGCACGGATCTGAACTATGATGCGCAGGTGGATGCGGTTCTCGACCGTCTGGCTGCGCATATGGAACAGCACCTCGATCTCGACAGGCTGCTTGCTATAGCGCGATAGGGATCGCCAGAAGTCCGAACAGGCCGATCAGCAACAGATCCGCGATCCGCGCCAGCCGCAATGCTTTGCGAATATCACCGGCAACCAGCGCCGACCTTCCGCCTTCGCCCATGAAACGCGCCTCGATCATCTGTCCGCCATAGGAACGTGGCCCGGCAAGCGCAAAACCCAGCGCACCGGCCAACGCCGCCTCCGGCCAGCCGGCATTGGGGGAGCGGTGGTGGCGCGCATCACGGTGGATTGCGGCAATGGCCGCTTTGGGCGACGCGCCCTCGACAAAAAATGCGGCGACCACAAACAGACTGCCGCTCAGCCTTGAAGCCGGCAGATTGACGAGATCATCCAGCCGGGCCGAGGCCCAGCCGAAGGCCTCATAGCGCGGCGAACGATGGCCGATCATGCTGTCGGCCGTATTGATCGCCTTATAAGCCGCACCGCCCGGCAGGCCCAGAAGCCCCAGCCAGAAGGCAGGAGCGACGATGCCATCGGAAAAATTCTCGGCAAGACTTTCGATCGCTGCCCGGCAGATCGCCGCCTCATCAAGCTTTTGCGGGTCACGTCCGACGATCATTGACACCGCCTTGCGACCGCCTTCCACCCCCTCGCGCTCCAGAGCAGTGGCGACTGCCTCCACATGCTGTTCCAGACTTTTTTGCGCCGGAAGCGAAGCGCCGAGTATCGCCACGGCCAGCAGACCGAAGGGCAGGAGAAGCAGAACCGATTGCATAAACCACGCAAGGATCACCGTCAGCCCGACAAAAACAACCAGCGCCGCAACACCTGCGGCCTTACGCTGAAAAAATGACGCGCTCTCCCGGTTCCATTTTTTGTCCATGAGCGCGATAAGCGAACCGATCCAGGTGACGGGGTGGCCGATGCATTTGAACAGCCAGTCCGGATAGCCGGTCAGGCGGTCGATCACGAGCGACAGGAAAGCGAGAGCAAAAAACATGGGCGAGACAGTACCAGAAAAGGCTCAAGGAGCGATCCGTCACGGCGGCAATCTCGGCAAGGCACGCCTGATGTTTCCGGAAGCACCTGAACCGTGGATCGACCTTTCGACCGGGATCAACCCGCACTCCTATCCGCATTCGCCCATTCCTGCCAGCGCATTCGCCCGCCTGCCGGAACCCGGCGCTGCCGAGGAACTGAAACAGCTGGCGGCAGCCCATTTCGGCGCACCTTCCGCGCAGCATGTCACGCTCTCTCCCGGCACCCAGATGCTGATGCCTCTGCTGGCGCAGATCGCCATCAATCGTGGCGCCCAAAGCGGTGCCGTGCTTTCGCCCGCTTATGCGGAACATGCCCGCACCGCCCGCATGGCGGGACTTACCGTCACGGAAGTGGAAAACACCAGCGACCTGTCGGCCTACGGCTATGTGGTGGTGGTCAATCCCAACAACCCCGACGGTCGCATCACCGATAGCGAAACGTTACTCACCCTGGCCCGGGCGACAGACCGAAAAGGCGGTCTGGTCGTTGTGGACGAAGCCTTCATCGAAACGGGCGGTAGCGAAAGCCTTGCGGATGCAACCAATGGCGACGGGCTGGTGGTCCTGCGATCTTTCGGTAAGTTTTACGGCATGGCGGGCGTGCGCCTGGGCTTTGCAATTGCGCATCCCGACATCGCTGCCGAACTGGAAGCAAGGCTTGGCCCCTGGGCGGTTTCCGGCCCGGCACTGCACATCGCAACCGAAGCCCTGGCGGACAGGGAATGGCAATCATCCATGCGCCTGCAGCTCGCGGAGGAAGCACGGCACCTCAACGAGCTGCTGAAAAAGGCAGAACTGAAAATCGCCGGAGGCACGTCCCTGTTCACGCTGGTGCGGGACGTGCGTGCCAAGGCACTGTTTGACCATCTCGGCCAACACGGCATTCTGGTCCGCATTTTCGATGAGAGGCCGAACGACATGCGTTTCGGCCTTCCCGGGAGCGAAACGGAATGGCAGCGCCTCAAGGGAGCGCTGTCATCCTTTGATCATGCCTCGAAAGTGTAAGTCTCGATCGATTCCGGCTTCATTTCGATGGAGAAGCCAGGCAGCTTCGGCGGCATATAGGCGGCGTTGCGGATATCGCAGGGCTCAATGAAGTGCTCATGCAGATGGTCGACATATTCGATCACGCGGCCTTCCTTGGTGCCTGACACCACGAGATAGTCGATCATCGACAGGTGCTGCACATATTCGCAAAGGCCGACGCCGCCGGCATGCGGCCAGACCGGCAGATTGTATTTGGCAGCAATCAGCAGAACCGCCAGCACCTCGTTCAGGCCGCCCATACGGCAGCTGTCGATCTGTACGACATCAATTGCGCCTTCGGCGATGAACTGCTTGAACATGATGCGGTTCTGGCACATTTCACCAGTCGCCACCTTCACCGAGCCGATAGCGGCACGGATCTTGCGATGGCCGGCGACATCATCCGGGCTCGTCGGCTCTTCGATGAAGAAAGGCTTGGAAAAGGCGAGCTTATTCACCCACTCGATTGCCTGATCCACTTCCCATACCTGGTTGGCGTCGATCATCAGATAACGGTCGGGGCCAATCACTTCACGGGCAATGGTGAGACGGCGGATATCGTCCTCCAGATCGCGACCGACCTTCATCTTCACATGGTTGAAACCTGCATCGATCGCCTCCTGGCAAAGACGGCGAAGCTTGGCATCGTCGTAACCCAGCCAGCCGGCCGACGTCGTATAGCAGGCATAACCTTCGTTCTTCAGCGTCTCGATGCGCTCCTTCTTGCCGGCTTCTGCCTTTCTGAGGATCGCCAGCGCATCATCGCGTGTCAGCACGTCGGTGAGGTAACGATAATCGACGATATCCGCGATTTCTTCCGGGCTCATATCGGCGACAAGCTGCCACACCGGCTTGCCTGCCTTCTTGGCCAGCAAATCCCACACCGCGTTGACCACGGCACCGGTAGCGAGATGCATTGCGCCCTTATCAGGGCCGATCCAGCGCAGCTGGCTGTCACTCGTCAGATGCCGCCAATATTTGCCGGGATTTTCGGTGACGGTGGCAAGATCGGTGCCGACGACCAGATGGCGCATCGCTTCGATGGCCATGCAGCAAATGTCATTGCCACGGCCGATGGTGAAGGTCAGACCATGGCCCTTCAGGCCCGGCTCGTCGGTATCGAGAATGACGTAAGCCGCCGAATAATCGGGGTCGGGGTTCATCGCATCCGAACCGTCGAGGCTTTGAGAGGTCGGGAAACGCAGGTCGAAAACACGCAGATCTGTAATTTTGGTCATGGCCGGTTACTCGCGGTCAGTGTCAAAGAAAATCGTTCAATCGAGGTGGAAGGTCTCTTCCATCATCGCCCACCACTCGCCTTCCTTGCGGCTTTCGAGTGGTTGCTGGCAGGGAATGGTGAAAGACCACCACTCCTGGTTCTTCGGGCTCGCAGCTATCTTCGCCATATCGGCGCTGAAATCGCTGCCGTGATATTCCCAATAGCCGAACAGCAGATTTTCCGGCTCGCGCAGGAAGATCGTATAGTTGCGAATGTTGCTTTCGCTGATCAATGCCAGAACCTCCGGCCAGACAGCGGCGTGCAGCCTTTTATATTCCGCGATCATCTCAGGCTTGACGCCGATGACCATACCCATGCGCTGCATGAAAAACTCCGTTATTGCTCGATGGTGGCAAGCGCCGCCCGCAGCTTCGATTGCGGCAACTTCAATTCCAGCCTTTCGGCCGCAGCAATGACCGGCGCAAAGCGGCGGCGCTTCTTTTCGTCATGGTTGCCGGCGATATCGGCAAGGCGATGCGCGAGAAAAGGATTGCGCAAACGCTCCCGCAACACACCAATATAGGTTTGCGCCTCTTCTCCCATGCCTTCAGCCGCAAAGACCGGCAGAACCTCGTCGCGCCAGAGCACTTCCAGATCCGCGACCAGAGCGTCGTCGGCCATGGCCTGCCGCACCGTCTCGTCCTTCGCGCGCGCATCCTGCATCCAGCGCTCCGCCAGATAGGAATGGCCGAGATTGAGCAGGAACAGCTTGAGCTTTTCATAGTGGTCGAGATCGTCGGCCAGCACCACGGCCGGGTGGGTGCAGGGGAGGACGAGACCTTCCTGCTTCTCGATTGCCCAGAGTGCGTAGGGTTCCGCCACGGCGCCGACCGGATCGATCGGCTCGGAGACGATGCGATCCACCAGACTATTGGCGAAACGGCACTTCTCATTCAGATAGAAGGCAAAACCCGCCGGCAATTGCCATTCATCCGCAAGCCGGCGAATGACTTGGCTCAGCTTCTCGCCGTTGCGCGGCACGAGCTCGCAGGGGAAGATCGAGACGGGCACTTCCGGATTGCGCTGAAAACGCTCCAGCAGCAGCATGCAGAGTTTCGCCGGAAAGCTTTTCGGCACGATCGTGAAATCGGCGGCAAGCCCGGGTCCGTCGCCAGAATCCAGCTCATAACCGCGATCGCCCGTGTTGGACAGAATGACTTCGGCGACACAGGCGAGACGGCGTATCTCGGCCCAGTCGGTCGCAGCCGTCAGCGCCCGCGCGACGGCCTTGCCCTGAATTTCCTCGTCCACTTCCTGCCCGTCTCGAATGCCGCGAATGCGCACGGGGTAGAGTGCGCCGCTGTTCAGCGCCGCAACGCGCTTCAGGCTCTCCGCGTTGCCGGTTGTCTGAACGATTGCAATGCGCCCGAGCGCCTCGCCACGATCCAGCGCCTGCGAAACGAACAGATCCGCATGGGCGAGAAGAAAGCGGCTGGTGCCAAATTGCAGGATGGGCGTATCGGGCGTCATGCGACCTCCACCATGCCCTTGATGACTCCGGCTTTCGGATCGGTCAGGCCGGCGAACTTCGAGGGAACATCGGCAAGTATCATGCGATGGGTGATCAGCGCCTCCGGCACTTTCCCTTCGCGCAAAGCGCGAAGCACGCGCTCGAAATCCTCCGGCGTTGCGTTGCGGCTGCCGAGCAGCGTCGTCTCACGCTTGTGAAATTCCGGGTCGTTGAAGCTGATATCGCTGGCGACGATGGACACCAGAACATAGGAGCCGCCGTGACCGACGAAGGAGAAACCCCGCTCCATGGCTTTCGGATTGCCGGTCGCATCAAAGACCGCATCGAAGAAATCGCCAGCGGTGATCTCGGACAGACGGTCCTTGTCGCCTTCCCCGAGGACGACGGTATGAGCGACACCGAGGTGGTCCTTGCAGAAATCCAGCCGGTCGGTGCGACCGTCGATCATCGTCACTTCACCGCCATCGAGAACGGCGAAGACAGCAACCGCCATGCCGATCGGGCCGGCACCGACGATCAGGACCTTCTGCCCTTTTTCGACGGCACCGCGACGCACCGCATGGGCACCGATCGCCAGAAATTCCGTCATGGCTGCCTGGTCGAGGCTCAGCCCCTCCGCCTTCAGCACGAATTGCTGCGGCACGCTCAGATATTCCACCATGCCGCCATCGCGATGGACGCCGAGCACACCGATATTGCGGCAGCAATTGCTTTTGCCCTTCAGGCAGGCATTGCATTTCCCGCAGGACATATAGGGAATGATGGTCACAACATCGCCGGCGGAAAGGTGGCTGCCTTCGGGTGCCTCATCAACCGTGCCGGAAAGTTCGTGGCCCATGATACGCGGATAGGAGAGATATGGCTGGTTGCCGGTGAAGATATGCAGATCCGTGCCGCAAACGCCAATCCGGCGAATACGCACGAGGACTTCACCTTCGCCGCGCATGGGTTTCGGCAAATCCTTGGCGGTTAATTGACCGGGAGTGTCACAGAAAATCGCCAGCATGCATCACCTGTCAGTAAGGGAGTAAAAACGAATGGCGTTGCCGCCGAAGACTGCCGCATGGTCCTTCGCCGGCACGATATCGCGGCAGAAATCCAGCCAGCCCTGATAGTCGCCCGCAAGGCGCAGCACCGGCCAGTCACTGCCGAAAATCACGCGATCACCACCGAACAGTTCCAGAATGGTCTCGGCATAGGGCCGCACCGCTTCCATGCGCTGCTCGCCGCGCTCGGTCAGCAGGCCGGATAGCTTGCAATGCACATTAGGAAGGGCTGCCAGAGCCGCCATATCACGCCGCCAGTCACCATAGTGACCGGTGGCAATCAGAGGCTTCGCACCATGATCGATAACAACAGGCAACTCCGGATGCTTAATGGCAAAGGAGAGAAGATGCGGCAGATTGGGTGGCAGGACCAGCGCATCAAACACCAGATCGTGCTTCACCAGCGCCTCCACGGCAGCATCCAGCGCGGGATCGTCTATCCAGGCGACATCTTCCATGCCCTGCAACATGGGGCGCACACCCTTGAAGGCAGGATGTTGCGCCCGGCGGGCGATTTCCGCCACCGCTTCAGCAGACTTCATGTCCACCCAGCCGACCACACCCCTGATGAAATCAGTCTTTTCCGCCAGTTCCAGCATGAAATCCGTATCGGCCGCAGTCTCCATCGTCTGAACCAGCACCGTGCCGGAAACCCCGGCAGCATCAAGCAAGGACGACAGATCGGACGGAAGAAAATCCCGGTAAATGGCGGCCAGCGATGGCGGCGGCCATTGCCCGGCGCGATCCTTCATCAGCCAGAAATGCTGGTGGGCGTCGATCAGCATTGCCTCAGGCCTTTCCGCCCGGCACGGGCGCACCTTCGGCAATCAGGCCGCGCTTGTGCAGCTCAGACCAGAATTCATCCGGGATAGACTGCTCGAACCATTCGATATTGGAAGTGAGCTGCTGTGCATTGCGCGCACCTGAAACAACCGTGACCGCCGCCGGATGGGCGAGCGGAAACTGAAGTGCGGCGGCCTGCAACGAAACACCCAGCTCCTCACAGACGCTGTGCAACGCGTCCACGCGCTTGAGGATATCGGCAGGCGCATCGGCATAATTGAATTTGCGGTTGCCAGCCAGAATGCCCGAATTGAAAGCGCCAGCGGCGACGATCGCGACGCCGCTTTCAGCGCAGCGGTTCATGAAAGCAAGGCTTTGCTGTTCGAGCAGGGTATAACGGCCGGCCAGCATGGCGACGTCGATGTCGAAGACATCCATGGCGTCGTTGATGATTTCCCACTCGTTGACACCGAGGCCAACAGCCCCGGTCGATCCCTCTTCGCGCAGCTTGCCGAGCGCGCGGAACCCGCCGCCGGTGGTCAGCTGCTCCCAATAGTGTTGGTGCTTTTCGCCATGGGTATGGGAACCGATATCGTGCACATAAAGAATATCCGGCTTCAGGATGCCCAACCGCTGCTGGCTTGCCTCGAAGGACCTCAGAATACCGTCATAGGAATAATCATAGACCGGGCGGAACGGCAGGGGCGCAATATAGGCATCCTCCTCCGGACCCACGGTCTCATCCGGCACCATCACACGGCCGACCTTGGTGCTGAGCGTATAGTCGCTGCGGCCGTGCTCAGTTACCATGGTACCCAGACGACGCTCCGACCGCGTATAACCATAAAACGGCGCAGTATCGAAATAACGCATCCCGCTTTCCCATGCCTTGTCGAACGCACCTTTGGACTCTTCATAAGGCGTGACGCGGTAGAGATTGCCCATCTGGGCGCAACCGAGGCCCATGACGGTGACGTCGACAGTGCGACGCGGCAGTTTACGTGTATCGGAGACTTTCATCGCAGGGACTTCCTGAATTCTTAAGCATGGAGCGGGATGGTGAAAACCGCTTCTCAAAGGGTGAGGCGCGCCGCCACCTGGCGGCGCGCCGTCGGCATCAGTAAAGCACGTTCTTGGCTTCAGGCTTCTCGATATTGTCCTTGGTGACAACAACGACGCCGGTATCGACGAACTTCTCAACCTTTTCCTTGTTGATGAGCTTGGTCACGGTTTCCACGCCCTTTTCGCCCATCTGGTAGGAGCCCTGAACGACGATACCGGCAAGCGTGCCGTCCTTGACGAAGCTCTGCAGGTCCTGGTTACCGTCGAAGCCGATGGCAACGACCTTACCGGCCTTGCCGGACTGGGCAAGCGCACGGCCAACACCGATGGCGGTCGGCTCATTGGCGCCGAAAATGCCCTTCAGGTCGGAATTGGCGGCCAGAACGTCGGTGGTCTGGTTCAGCGCCGTCGCCATCTGCGATTGCGAATAGAACGGACCAACGATCTTCAGGTTGGAATTCATCTGGATGTAGTCGGTAAAACCGCCGACACGACCGATTTCGGAACCGGCACCCGCGACATAGGACATGACGGCAATCTTGCCTTCCTTGCCCACCTTGTCGATCAGCGCCTTTGCTGCCAGTTCGCCGGCTTTCTTATTATCGGTCGCCAGGAACGACTGGTAATATTGCTCCGAGCCCTTGGCGAGCTGAGAGTCGATCAGAACCACCGGGATACGGGCTTCCCAGGCCTTCTTGACGGCCGGCACCAGTGCGTCCGGATCGGAAGGTGCGAGAACAATGCCGGCAACCTTACGGTTGATGGCGTTTTCGACCATGTTGACCTGGTCGGCAATCGCAGATTCGGCAGCCGGGCCCTGGAAGGTCATGGTGTTGCCGGCAGAGTTCTTCATCGCCGCGTCAGCGCCCTTCTGGACGTTTTGCCAGAAAGTGGAGTTGACGGTCTTGACGATGACGGCGATTTCACCGGCCTGCACGGTGGAAACGCTCCACAGCGCAATTGCGGATGTCAGAAGGGCAGTCGCAATTTTCTTCATTTCTTCCTCCGTGATGTCGGCATACCGGGCCTCCCCTGCCGATCTTGTTTGCGGAAAGGGTCCGCAGCCCGTTTGATCAGCGGCGGTTGCGCAGCTGGTCGATCCAGACGGTGACCAGAATGACGAGGCCGATGATGATCTGTTGCGTGAAGGCGGAAACGCCGTTCATATTGAGGCCGTTACGCAAAATGCCGATGACAAAGGCGCCGATCGCCGTGCCGGAAATCGTGCCCACGCCGCCGATCAGCGACGTGCCGCCGATGACCGCGCTGGCAATGGCATCCAGCTCATACATCACACCTTCGTTCGGCTGGGCGGTGACGAGGCGCGACATCAGCACGCAGCCCGTCAGCCCAGCAAGCGTGCCGGACAGGATGTAGGTGAAATTGGTAACGCGGGCGACGTTGACGCCGGAGAGGCGGGCAGCATCCGCATTGGAACCCACGGCATAGATGTGGCGGCCGAGGATGGAGCGGTTGAGCATGAAGGAAACCGCAAGCGCAATCACCACCATCAGGATGACCGGATAGGGAATGCCGGGAAACACGACATTCGGAAAACCGTCATCACCGATAGTGACGATGCGGAAGAGTGCGCCATTGCCGAGTTCGCCGAAGGACTCGCCCAGGCCGGATACGGCGCGCGCACCGGTGATCTGCAGGGCCACACCGCGGGCAATCAACATCATGCCGAGCGTGGCGATGAAGGGCGGCAGCTTGAAGCGCGTTACCAGAAGACCGTTGATGAGACCACAAAGCGACCCCGTTAGAATGCCGAGCAACATGCCGATGGGCACCGGCATGCCGAGTTCCTTCACCGCAAGGGCGGCAACGACGCCGGCAAGCGCGAGCACCGAACCGACGGAAAGATCGATGCCGCCGGTGATGATGACACAGGTGGCACCAATGCCGAGCAGCGCAATGGAAGTCACCTGCAACGCGATCGTCATGCCATTATTGACGGTGAAGAAGGCGTTGCTGGTCGCGGAGAAGACCGCGACCAGCGCAAAGAGGCTGCCGAGCGCCGCAAATTTCTGGATGATGTCCTTCTGGCGATCGCTGACGGCGAAGCCCTTCTTGGGTTCTGCAATATTGGCCATGTCGTTCCTCACTGCGCGGCCCGGCCGTAACCGGACGCATACCGCATGATTTCTTCTTGATTGGTCTTGGCGGTTTCGAGCACGCCCGTGATACGGCCCTGATGAAACACCGCGATGCGATCCGTCAGTCCGAGAATTTCCGGCAGTTCCGAGCTGATGAGAATGACGCCGATGCCCTGTGCGGCCAGTTCATCCATGATCTTGTAGATCGCGAACTTCGCGCCGACATCGATGCCGCGCGTCGGCTCGTCGAAGAACAGCACGCGTGACTGCCGGAACAGCCATTTGCCGATGATGATTTTCTGCTGGTTGCCACCCGAAAGCAGCCGCACCGTCTGATCGATCGAGGGGGTGCGGATGTTCAAGAGATCGACGTAGCGCTTCGCCACATCGTCATGCTTCTTGAAATCGATCAGCCCGAAACGGTTGGAAACCTCGCCGAGATTGGCGAGCGTCGTATTGGCCGCCACCGACATCTTGATGGCGAGGCCATCGCTTTTGCGATCTTCCGAGAGATAGGCAATGCCTTCCTCGATGGCGTCCTGCGGCGAGCCGATCGAAAGTTCGCGCCCGTTGAAAACGATCTTGCCCGCATCGATCGGATCAGCCCCGAAGATTGCCCGCGCGACTTCCGTTCGTCCCGCGCCCATAAGTCCGGCAAAACCGAGGATTTCGCCGCGCCGCAGGGAGAAACTGACGTCGCTGAACACGCCATTGCGCGTTAGTCCTTCGACGGAGAAGAGAATGTCGTCCGCCGGGCGCGAGGTGCGCTCGGGGAATTTGTCTTCCAGCGAACGCCCAACCATGCGTGTGACAATGTCATCAACGGTGATCGAGGCAAAATCGTCTGTCGAAATATAACGTCCGTCGCGCAGCACCGTCACGCGGTCGACGATCTCGGCCATCTCATCGAGACGGTGGGAAATATAGACGATGCCCACGCCGGAAGCCTTGAGATCGCGGATGACCTTGAACAGAAGCCGGGTTTCCTGCTCAGTTAGCGAGGAGGTCGGCTCATCCATGATGAGAACTTCGGCGTCAAGAGAGAGCGCCTTGGCGATCTCCACCATCTGACATTGCGCGACGGAAAGACCGCGGACCATCTGGTCTGGGTTGATATCGACGCCCAGCCGGTCGAGACAGCGTTTGGCGTCCAGCCGCAGCTTCTTGCGGTCCACGAGAAAACCCCGGCGCGGCTCACGCGCCAGATAGATGTTCTCGGCTACGGAAAGATGCGGAACGAGATTGAGTTCCTGATGAATGATGGCGATGCCGGCGGCTTCGGATTGCAGCGGCGATGCATATTGCACCTTCACGCCCTTATGCAGGATCGTCCCTTCGCTTGGCTGGTACACACCGCTGATGATTTTCATCAGTGTCGATTTTCCCGCGCCATTCTCGCCGCAGACGGCATGTACTTCGCCGCTGCGCAGATCGAAATGAACGTTGGACAGCGCCTTTACGCCTGGAAATTCCTTGCTGATGTTCTCGAGACGCAGAAGGACCGAACGCTCCGCACGCGCCATCTCCTCAGGCGAAAAATCGCCCCGAATTGTCGATGCGCCCTGCGACATCTGGAAACCTCCACCCGTTCCCCGCTCCACCGGGGTCATGAACAGGGCAAATGGTTAGGCCGGTTTTTTATAATGGTCAAGCCAATTAGGTCAAAAATTGAAAGGACGCTTTGGAAGAGATGGAAAGCCATCATAAGAAAATTCAAAATATCATCGTATTTTCAATAATTTAAGTAACTTCTTGCGTATTGATACGCTTGGCGCTACGGTAAGGCCAAATATAGGCAGCACGAAGGCTTCAGCGAAAAACACATGAGTGGTCAGGCCAAAATAGCGGAACCGCGCAGGCTTTATCAGCAGATTGCGGATCAGATACGCGAACTCATCGACGTGGGTGAATTCCTGCCCGGAACGCGGCTTCCCGCCGAACGGGAACTGGCACAGAAACTCGGCGTGTCGAGACCCTCGTTGCGAGAGGCGCTGATTGCGCTTGAAATCGACAACACCGTCGAAATTCGCATGGGTTCCGGCGTCTATGTATCTACCGAAGCGCTTCAGACCACCCATCACACCAAGTCGCTGGGAGACAGCCCTTCCGAACTGATGCAGGCGCGGGCAGCGCTGGAGGGGGCGACCATCGTGCTGGCAGCAAGCCGAATGACCGATGAGACGATCGCGGCCCTCCGCCAGATTCTCAACACCATGCAAAAGGAGATCGAGGCTGGCCGCAAACCCCTCGATCAGGATCGGCTGTTTCACGTCACCATTGCCGAACAATCTGGCAACAGCGTTCTGGCGAGACTGGTGGCCAACCTCTTCGATGAGCGCCACAGCCCCATTTCGGCCCAGCTTCGGGTCAAATTCGAAGATCGAGACACCTGGACCCGCGCCCTGCAAGAGCACGAAGCCATTCTGGCGGCACTGGAACTCAAGGATCCGCTGCTGGCGCAGGCCGCCATGCATACCCATCTGGAAGGCTCGAAACGCCGCTGGGTAGATAGCTGAATGACAAACATAGCAGGCAATATATCGGGAGGAGGAAAACCCGTGAGTGAGAATTCCGAGGCAACCATTTTGCTGAACGCCAACGACAATGTCGCAGTGGCACGTCGGTCCATTCCGGCCGGCGGTGCGACGGGCAGGGGCGATCTGGCAGCGCTCGAGCTTATCGGGCGCGGGCATAAGGTAGCCCTCAACTTCATCAAATCCGGAGACGAGGTGCTGAAATACGGGCAGGTTATCGGCATCGCGACCCAGGACATCGAAGCCGGCCGGCATGTGCACCTGCACAATCTCGCCATGGTGCCTTCCGAACACGCGCATCAGTTCAGCGTTGACATCGAGGAAAAGGGCATGGTGCCGGAAGCCGAGCGCCGGACCTTCATGGGCTACGACCGTGGTATCGGCGGCGTTGGTACACGCAACTATATCGGCGTCATCGCCTCGGTAAACTGTTCCGCCACCGTGTCGCGCTACATCGCCGACTACTTCAACAAACAGGGCGGTTTGGACGGCTTCGACAATGTCGATGGAGTCGTGGCGCTGACCCATGGCGGCGGCTGTGCGCTGAATACCAAGTCGGAAGGTTACCGCCTTTTGATCCGCACCATCCAGGGTTATGCCCGCCATCCGAATTTCGGCGGCATTCTGCTGATCGGCCTCGGATGCGAAACCAACCAGATCGCCCCCATCCTCGAACATTACAAGATGGAAGAAGGCGAACGGCTGCGCACCATGACCATCCAGCAGCATGGCGGCACCCGTAAGACCATCGATGCGGCAATCACCGAGATCAAGGCGATGCTGCCGATGGTGAACGCCGCCCGCCGCACGGAACAACCGCTTTCCAAGCTGAAGGTCGCACTGGAATGTGGCGGCTCGGATGGATATTCCGGCATCTCCGCCAATCCGGCTCTGGGTTATGCGTCCGACCTTATTGTCCGCAATGGCGGCACGACCGTGCTTTCCGAAACGCCGGAAATCTACGGCGCCGAGCACCTGCTGACCAAACGCGCCGTCACGCCTGCGGTCGCCGAAAAACTGCTGCAGCGCATCGACTGGTGGCGGGACTATACTGCCCGCAATGGCGACGAACTCAACAACAATCCTTCCCACGGCAACAAGCTCGGCGGCTTGACCACCATTCTGGAGAAATCGCTGGGTGCCGTCGCCAAGGGTGGCTCCATGCCGTTGAAGGCGGTGTATGAATTTGCCGAGACGGTGACGGAGCAGGGTTTCGTCTTCATGGATACGCCCGGCTACGATCCGGTTGCCGTTACCGGCCAGGTCGCCGGCGGCTGCAACGTCATTTGTTTCACCACCGGCCGTGGTTCGGTTTCAGGTTTCAAGCCCTCGCCCTGCATCAAGATCGCCACCAATTCCGAAATGTATGAACACATGAAGGAAGACATGGATATCAATTGCGGCGAGATCGTCACGGGAACGGAGACCATCGAAGAATCCGGCAAACGAATTTTCGAGCATATTCTTGCGGTCGCTTCCGGCGACAAGACGGTGAGCGAAATTTATGACTACGGCGACAATGAATTTGTGCCGTGGCAGGTCGGCGCGGTGACCTGAAACCGCAGCACCAACGACTGTCCCACGTGAAACAAAAGGCCCGGAAATCACTTTCCGGGCCTTCGTTATTTCCGTCTATATCAGCGCTTAGTGGCGGAAGTGGCGCATGCCGGTGAAGACCATTGCCACATTATGCTCGTTTGCAGCGTCGATCACGTCCTGATCGCGCATGGAGCCGCCCGGCTGGATGACAGCGGTGGCGCCCGCAGCGATTGCAGCAAGCAAACCATCGGCAAAGGGATAAAATGCTTCCGACGCAACGGCAGAACCGCGTGTCAAAGGTTCAGTGAGACCGAGAGCCTTGGCTGCATCTACCGCCTTCTGGGCAGCAATGCGGGCAGAGTCCACGCGGCTCATCTGGCCAGCGCCAATGCCCGCCGTCTGGCCATCCTTGGCATAGATTACGGCATTGGATTTCACATGCTTGGCGATCTTGAAGGCGAACTTCATGTCCTCAAGCTCCTGCGCCGTCGGCACACGCTTGGTGACGACCTTGAGTTCGAGATCTTCGACCATGCCATTGTCACGGCTCTGCACCAGTAGGCCGCCGGAAACGGTCTTCGCCGTGAGGCCAGCGGCGCGCGGGTCTGGCAGGCCTCCAGCCGTCAGGAGGCGCAGGTTCGGCTTGCGGGCGATGATGGACTTGGCTTCTTCGGTAACATCAGGCGCGATGATAACTTCGGTGAAGAGTTTGACGATCTCTTCCGCCGTTTCAGCATCGAGCGTGCGGTTGAGCGCAATGACACCACCAAAGGCGGAAACGGAATCGCACGCAAGTGCGCGTCGATAGGCTTCAGCAAGGGTTGGGCCGGTCGCAACGCCACAGGGATTGGCATGTTTGATGATGGCAACGGCCGGCGCATTTTCCGGCAGGAACTCCGCCACCAGCTCGTAAGCCGCATCCGTATCATTAATATTGTTGTAGGAGAGCTGTTTGCCCTGAAGAAGCGTCGCGGTCGCGACGCCTGGACGCTTTTCACCGGTCAGGTAAAAGCCGGCGCTCTGATGCGGGTTTTCACCATAACGCATCTTTTCCTTCAGCACGCCGCCGATGGCGCGGTAATCAGGCGTCTCGATTGCCAATGCTTCGGCAAACCAGTTGGAAATCACGGCGTCGTAGGCAGCCGTGCGGGCATAGGCCTTGGCGGCAAAACGCTGGCGCAGCGCATAGGAAGTCTGTCCGTCGTCGGCCTGCAGGGCTTCGACCAGTGCAGGGTAATCGGAAGGATCGGTGACAACAGTGACATAGGCATGGTTCTTGGCGGAAGCGCGGATCATCGCCGGGCCGCCAATATCGATGTTTTCGACCGTCGTCGGATAATCGCCGCCCTTGGCGCGGACTTCCTCGAAAGGATAAAGATTGATCACGGAAAGATCGATCGCCTCGATGCCGTGCGCCTTCATCGCCTCCACATGGTCCGCATCATCCCTGATAGCCAGAAGCCCGCCATGCACGTTGGGATGCAGGGTCTTGACGCGGCCGTCCATGATTTCAGGAAAATTGGTGACATCGGAGACATCCGTTACCGCAAGACCCGCTTCGGCAATCGCCTTTGCCGTACCGCCGGTCGACAGGAGCTTGACGCCGAGCTTGGAGAGCACCGTTGCCAGCTCGATAATATCGGCCTTGTCGGACACGGAAAGAAGCGCCGTGCGAATCTTGACCTTATCGGGGGCGGGAATTTTCTTGGACACCACGGCCATCGGGCATACTCCGTTTAACAGGGAGGACAGGCTGGAAGGGGAATGATCCAGCGATTGCCGCCGCGTTAACACAGCTTACCGCATTAATAAACAGCGAGGATGCCGAACGGCAAAAACTAAGGCCGTTTTTGCCCTGCCTGGCCTGAAAGCCCTCAGCCCATGCGTTCGATGAGCCAGCGGATTTCCCGTGTAGTGGCGAGATTGAAGGGCAATTCGATCTGCTGTGACGGACGCATGCCGGATGCATCCGCCATGAAAACATCATCGGTCACGAAAAGCTCCAGTCCGGGCGCCGAAAACAGCCAGGTGGTGCCATCCGCGGCCTCCAGATAAACCGACTCCTCATCCCGCTGATGAAGCTGGATATGGGGATGGATGTGGAAACGGGAAACCGCCGATATCGATTGCAATTGCACCTTCACCACCGCGTCGTCGGTGCGAAGCAGGTCGCGGCCCTTTATCTTGGTGCCCGCCGCATTCAATTCTATTTCCCGCTCGTGGTAACAGCCGAAATTCTGTAAATAACCATCATGGGACGCCCAAAGGACATCATTGCCATTTGCATCCGTTCCACGTCGGCTATCAACCTCGCTGACGCCCGAGACCATGATCGGGCCAAGCAGCCTCGAGCGCGACAATCTGCACGACGAGGTATCGGCAAGTGTCACCGTGGAATGCGCCGCAGTGGAACGGCTGGCGCGCTGGTATTCCGGTGCGGCATTACGCGGAAACCCGGAATTAACGATGAACCGGTTCTTGCCGCAGGACATTTCGAAAGAGAGGCACCCGGAATGGGCGCTGCGCGACAGTTCCGCCGAGCCGGGATAACCGGTATCCACGATGATAACGGTCTCATCGGTCGCTAGCCGATGGTAATTCACATCCGGCAGGACTTTGGAAGGCCGGCCGGCGGTTTCATCATAACGCAGCACGGAAACAAGCTCGTTGGCGAGCGTCGCCGTGGCGCCGTTGAACAGCGCAAGATCGCCGCCCTGATGCCTGAAGAACCGGATCGCCGGAAACATGCGGTCTATCGCCGGCACCAGTCCGGAGGGCAGGTCGTGGCCAAGATTGATATAGCTTTGCCGCAGCGGCAGGAGATCGAGCAGTAAATCCAGCATGACCCGGGGATTACGGGAAACATGCCCGCCATCGGGGAGAATCTGGCGTTCCATTTCCTGGGCCAGCTTCGTTCCGTTCCGGTTGATCCGTGATAGCCGCATGGGCATGGCGATGGAGGCCATGGCAAGCGCTATCCTGATCCTCAGCCGCGCTTCACCATCCGGCGCATGTTTGACGATACGCTCGAGGTAACGCACATGAAAGGCGAGGCTTTTCAGGAAACGGCGATAAAAACCGGCATCTGCCTCGTAGAGAACCACGGGAGAGTGCGAGAGCCAGGCGATCAGCCTCTGCGCCGCAATTTCAGGCGACCAGGCCGTGCCCGTAATGCGCTTGCCATGCAACACCATCCACTCGGCGACGATGCGGCGCGCGCGTTTGCAGGCCTCGCTCGATTTATCGGAACGAATGTGCCGCAGCCAGCTGAATGCATGCAGCCGTTCTTCAAAAACCGCTGAAGGGTAATCTACCTGAAACGGCGAGGCACCGCCGGTTTCAACGACGCGTCCGGCAAGCGCTATGCGACCGCGCAACAACTCCTCGGCAAAATAGGGATCGATCGCTCTCAGATCGGTGGGTGCAGCCACCAGACCAGCGGGCACGCGGTTGGCGAATCGCGATAGATGCAGGCGTAACGGGGTAAGGCCGACACACAGATGACGATAAGCCATCCGCGAAAGAAGACCGGCGGCATTCATGCTGCCTGCGAAGGACCCTAACAAGCTGTGTTTCCCGTTTCACATGTTTTGTTTTTATCAGTGAACCGCGATGATCGGAACGTTTTCGATAAATATCTAATGATTCGCGAAAGCTTGGCTTTTTTCTACTTCTTACGCAAGACGCTGCTAAAGAACCCATCGACGCCACCGAACATATCGGGCGTCGTGCGCAGATCCCCCACTGCACTGATGGCCGCTTCCATTCCTGGCCAGTCTTCCCTGTGAACGGCAACGCGCTCCACATCAGGATTTTCCGCCAGAACCTCGGCAATCATCTCTTCCCCTTCGGAGGGATCGAGCGAGCAATTGGAAAAGACCACGAGGCCGCCCGGCCCGACAAGAGTCAGCGCATGTCGCAGCATCTGGCCCTGAAGTGCTGCAAGTTTGGCAATATCGTTCTCGTCTTTCGTCCAGCAGACATCGGGATGCTTGCGCAAAGTCCCGGTAGACGAACAGGGTGCATCAAGCAACACGGCGTCAAAAAGCTGTTCCGGCTGATATTTCAACATGTTGGTCTCCACCGTTTCGGCATGGAGGCCAAGCCGGTCGAGATTCTTCCGCAGGCGGCGAAGACGGTTGCCGGACTGATCCAGCGCCGTCACCTTGGCGCCCGCCAGCGCAAGCTGGGCTGTTTTGCCACCGGGGGCAGCGCAAAGATCGGCGACGCGCTTGCCGGAGATATCGCCGAGAAGCTTCACCGGCATGCTGGCTGCGAGATCCTGCACCCACCACGCGCCCTCCGCGAAACCATCGAGCGAGGGGATCTGGCCTTCGAATTCACCCAGACGCACGCTGCCATTCGGCAGAAGCGTGCCGCCCAGTTTCTCCGCCCAGAGAGCCGGATCGGCCTTCACCGTCAGGTCGATGGAGGACGGCGTCAGCTGCGCCTCCGAAATCCTTTGAGCCACCTCATCGCCATAAGCCGAAACAAGCCGCGCATAGAACCAGTCCGGCAGGACCGGAACATCGGCGATGGCCTTTTCGATCTCCGCTTTTTCCCTGCCGAGCCTTCGGAGCACGGCATTGACCAGCTTGACGAAACGCCGGTTGCGCGGATCGCGATGCGCCTGCTCCACGGCGAGATCGACAGCGGAATGATCCGGTACATCGAGGTAAAGCATCTGCGCACCACCGACGACCAGGACGTGATGCAGCGATCGTGCGCCTTGCGGCAATGGCCCATCCAACAACATCGACAATGCCGTCTCGATGCGGGGAAGGTGACGAAGCGCACTATTGACGATGGCCCTCACCAGTGCCCGATCGGCAAGCGACAAAGCTCGATAGACGGGATTGCCGTTTTCGCTGTCGAGCATCCCATCCATGGAGGTCTTCTTTTCCAGAACGGCCGCGAGAATGCGGGTGGCGGCAATGCGCGCTGCAAGACCCGGCTTGTCCTCGAAAGACGAGGGGCCGTCTTCGCGGCCCCTTCCATGCGCTGGCTTCGGTTTTCTGGACCGTGCCGGCTTATTCTGATTATCGGATGTCAAGACCACGGCCCCTTGCGCTCGTTTTCATTGCCTCGTCCCCAGCCCGTTTTGGGAACGGAACCTGATTTGCGCAACGGTCTATCACCCGATGGCGGCGGCGTCGATCCTCGCGGGGAAAACTCCTGCACCATCGCATGCAGCGCCGCCACGCGGTTCTCCGTGTTTGGATGGGTGGAAAAGAGATTGTCCATACGCTCGCCGGAGAGCGGATTGATGATGAACATATGCGCCGTCGCCGGATTGCGCTCGGCATCATCATTGTGAATTTGCTGCGCCATGCCTGAGATTTTCTGCAGGGCAGAGGCAAGCCAGAGCGGGTTGCCACAGATTTCCGCGCCGCGCCGGTCGGCGGAATATTCCCTGGTCCGGCTGATCGCCATCTGCACCAGCATTGCCGCCAGCGGCGCCACGATCATCGCCACCAGCACGCCGATGAAGCCCAGGGGATTGTTATTATTTTCCCTGTTACCGCCGAAGAAGAAGGCAAAATTACCGAGCATGGAGATCGCGCCCGCGAGCGTGGCGGTGATTGTCATGGTCAGGGTATCGCGGTTTTGCACATGCGCGAGTTCATGCGCCATGACGCCGGCAACTTCCTCGGGCGTCAGGCGCTCCAGAAGTCCAGTCGAAGCGGCGACAGCCGCATTCTCTGGATTTCGACCCGTCGCGAATGCGTTTGGCTGCGGACTGTCGTAAATGTAGACCTTCGGCATGGGCAAACCGGCATTCTGTGACAGATCCCGGATCATGTGGAAGAACTCGGGCGCATTCGCCTCGTCGATCTCCCGGGCGCGATAGGCTGACAGCACCATCTTGTCCGAGTTCCAGTAGGAAAACAGGTTCATACCGGCAGCGATGAGCAGCGCAATCATCATGCCGCCCTTGCCACCAATCAGAAAACCGACACCCATGAACAATGCGGTCATGAAGGCCAGAAGCATTGCCGTGCGCATCATGTTCATCCGTTGAACTCTCCTTCTCACTCGCCGGAAATATTGTGGGGTTTATAAAGCCCGTTCGATTATATAATCTGGGAAGCAGCAAACATATTTCAATATCCCGTCATTGGGAGGATTTCATGCAGAATGCGGATAATGACAATGGTGCGGAAGAGGGCACCGAACGGGTGAAGCGACTTTCACCCGCAGCGCAGCGGGCACTGAATGAAGCGGAAGAACGGCGCCGGCAGCAGGCGGAACTACAATTGCCGCCGGAGACAGGCGGTCGCGGCGGCGCGGAACCCGTTCGTTTCGGTGACTACGAAATAAAAGGCCGCGCTATCGATTTTTGAGAGTCACAAAACGAGAATACCCGCCAACGGCGGGTATTCATTAATTAAAACAGATATTTAATTATTTCTGCTCTAGCAACCGGCAGACGGCCTCAAGCTGTTCAAGCGTGCGGTAACCGATACGAATTTGCCCCGATCCACCCTTATGGCTGATTTTCACATCTAGGCCGAGAGCATCGGAAAGGCTGCGTTCGAGCGCGACCGTATCCGAATCCTTTTCCCCAACCGGACGCTTTTCAGCAATCTCGCCCTGGGATTTGATATCGTTTTGCGCCAGACGCTCGGCATCGCGCACCGAAAGCCCCTTGGACACAATCGTACGCGCCAAGGTCGCCGGATCGGAAGTGGAGACCAGCGCGCGTGCGTGGCCGGCGGAAAGCGAACCATCCGCCAGCATATCCCGCACCGGATCGGGCAGCTTGAGAAGGCGCAGACTATTGGCAACATGGCTTCGGCTTTTTCCGATGATTTCGCCGAGGTCGTTCTGCGTATAGCCGTGTTCGGCGATCAGCTGTTCATACCCCATCGCCTCTTCAAGCGGATTGAGATCGGAACGCTGCACGTTTTCAACGATGGCGAGTTCCAGCGCTGTGCGGTCATCCACATCGCGAACGATAACGGGCACATCGGTAAAGCCGGCCAGCTGCGCCGCGCGCCAGCGGCGCTCACCGGCGATAATCTCGTAGCGGTTGACTCCTACCGTTCTCACCACCACTGGCTGAACAATTCCATGCTGACGGATGGAGGCAGCAAGGTCCTGCAGCTCGTTTTCATCAAAATGGCGCCGCGGGTTTCTCTGGCTGCGAGCGATGAATTCAATCGGAATGGTGCGATCGGCGTTAACCGCGCGCTGAGGCTCGCCGACCGGTACGGGCTGATCCATTTCACCGATCAATGCGGCAAGACCGCGCCCCAATCGACGCTTGGAAAGATCATCACTCATAAGATATTACTCCATACAGTCCGCAAATGTCAGGCAGCTTTGCGCAGGCGCTCTCTCTGGATCACTTCGGATGCCAGCTGCAAATAGGCCTGACTGCCAGCGCATTTCAAATCGTAAAGGATTGCCGGTTTACCATAGGACGGCGCTTCCGAAACACGAACATTGCGCGGGATGAGGGTATGGTAAACCTTCTCACCAAGATGGCTACGCACGTCCGACACAACCTGTTGCGCAAGATTGTTACGCGCATCAAACATCGTCAAAACGATGCCCTGTATATCAAGCTGCGGGTTAACCGACCCACGAATCTGGCTGACCGTATCCAGCAACTGGCTGAGCCCTTCCAGGGCGAAGAATTCGCATTGCAGCGGCACCAACACCGAATGAGCCGCCGTCATCGCATTCATCGTCAAAAGATTGAAGGAGGGCGGGCAATCAACGAGAATGTAGGAGTAGCCCTTGGCTTCCTGCGTTTCCATTGCCGCACGCAACAGGAAAACGCGGTTTGCAACATTCGCGACCTGCATCTCAAAACCCAACAAATCCATTGTTGAAGGGACGATATCGAGATTGGGGACCGCGGTGGGAACAGCAACTTCCGCAACCCCATGTTCTCCTACCAGAAGATCATAAGACGAAAGCTTGCGCTCTTTGCGGTCAATACCAAGCCCAGTACTCGCGTTACCCTGCGGGTCCAGGTCCACGATCAGCACACGCTCACCAATAGCCGCCAGCGCGGTCGCCAGATTGATGGCGGTTGTTGTCTTGCCAACGCCGCCTTTCTGGTTCGCAACTGCGATAATTCGGTTTTTTTCAAAGGTCATGCCGCACCTGGCCAGCTTATCAGCGCCTCAAAACGAGGTTGCTGATTTCAAGAACAACGGAATCTGCCTCAATGGCACTCCGATGTTTTACCAGATCAAACTGCCAGCGACCATGTGCTTTCTGCACTTCGGAATCATAATCCCGGCCTTTATTAAAATAGGCCTTGAGATCGGGATTATTCTGCGCCCAGGGATGAATGTATTCAAAAAGCAAATCCAACTCGGCAAGGGCACGAGCGGAAACAGCATCACAAGTTTTTACGATTTCAGAGGCTGTCTCGATCCTGACCGGGTGAACTGCACCTCTGGCGCCGGTTTCCTTCAGCGCGATTCGCAGAAAGGCGGCCTTTTTATTATTGCTTTCGACCAAATCCACCCAGCCGTCGCCAAGTTCCGCCAGAAAAATCGCCGTGACGACACCGGGGAAACCACCACCGCTGCCAAGATCGATCCATTTTTTTGGCTGAGGAAAAAGCTGGAAGATTTGGGCACTATCGGCAACGTGCCGGCTCCAAAGCTCCGTGAGCGTGGAAGGCGCTACCAGATTCGTGGTCTTGTTCCACTTCTTGAAAAGCTCGACAAAATGCTCGAGCCTCTCCTGTGTTTCACGTGAAACACTCTGGCCGTTTATCTTCATAATCCGACTCGCTATTAGTGCATGAGCAATTGTTCACTTCGCGTGGCGGTACTTTTCCGCAGAAGTGCGAGCAGCAGCGATATCGCAGCCGGCGTCATGCCGTCAACACGAGCGGCCTGTGCAATATTCTCCGGACGGGCTTTTTCCAGTTTTTGTTTAAGTTCGTTGGAGAGACCTGACAAACTCTGAAAATCGAAATCGTCAGGGATTTTCCTGTCCTCATCCCGTTTAATATCGACGATATCAGCGCTCTGCCGTTGCATATAGACGGCGTAACTCGCTTCAATCTGCAGGACCTCAGCGACCTTAGAATTAAGCATGTTGAGTTCGGGCCAGTGTTCTGCCAGCGTTTGTAACGTCATGTCAGGATAAGCAAGCAGCTCATAGACGGATCGACGCTGACCATCCTGATTGAGTTTGAGGCCTTGCTTGGCCGCCTGCGAAGGGCTGATGGAGAGCTCCTTCATCAGCGCACGGCCGCGATCAATATCCGAAATAAAATTTGTAAAGCGCTGTTGACGCTCTCGACCGAGAATACCCGTCGCCTGGGCCACGGGTGTAAGCCGGAGATCCGCATTATCCACACGCAGTGAAAGACGATACTCCGCCCTCGACGTAAACATGCGATAGGGTTCGCTGACACCCTTGGATGTCAGGTCGTCGATCATCACGCCAATATAAGATTCCGTCCGGCTAAAATGAAGCGGATGGGCGTTGCGGGCGTAAAGCGAGGCATTCAGACCAGCAACAAGACCCTGAGCGCCAGCTTCTTCATAACCCGTCGTGCCGTTGATCTGGCCAGCCAGAAACAGCCCCGGTATTTTGCGGCACTCGAGAGAGGGTTTCAGTTCCCGGGGATCGACATAATCATATTCGATCGCATAACCCGGCTGAAGAATCGTAACCCGTTCAAGGCCTGGTATCGTCCGGATAAATTGCTCCTGTACGGAGGCGGGCAGGGAGGTAGAAATACCATTGGGATAAATGGTATGATCATCGAGACCCTCCGGCTCCAGAAATATCTGGTGGCCGTCTCGTTCGCCGAAACGAGTAATCTTGTCCTCGATAGATGGGCAATAACGCGGGCCAACCCCTTCGATCTGCCCGGAATACATGGCAGAGAGGTGAATATTGTCCTGGATGATTTTGTGGCCTGCTGGGGTCGTGCGGGTCACACCACATTCGATTTGCGGATTGAGGATGTGGTCAGTCATAAATGAGAACGGGACAGGATCCTCATCAGCAGCCTGCCGATCCACCGCATTCCAGTCGATGGTACGGCCATCCAAACGGGCGGGCGTGCCGGTTTTGAGCCGGCCCATGGCGAGACCAAGCCGCAACAGCGTGTCGGAAAGGCCGAGAGAGGGCATTTCGCCAACGCGACCCGCCGGAATCTTTTCGGAGCCGATATGGATAAGGCCACGCAGAAAAGTCCCGCTGGTGAGCACCACGGCGCCACAGGGAATCCGGCTACCGTTTTTCATGGTAACGGCGGTAACCCGATCATTGTCCATTTCAATATCGAAAGCATCGTCTTCGATAATTGTCAGATTGTCGATTGCATTGATTTCCCGCTGCATCGCCTCACGATAAAGCCGGCGATCAGCTTGCGTGCGCGGACCACGAACCGCCGGACCCTTCTTACGGTTGAGCATGCGGAACTGAATGCCCGCGGCGTCCGCAACCCTGCCCATCAATCCGTCCAGCGCATCGATCTCACGGACGAGATGACCCTTTCCCAGGCCACCGATAGCAGGGTTACAGGACATGACCCCGATCGTTTCGCGCTTATGGGTAACAAGAGCGGTTTTTGCACCATGCCTTGCGGCAGCTGCAGCAGCTTCACTGCCGGCATGACCACCACCTATAATAATGACATCGAATGACTGGTGCATATCCCTGCGCCCTGTTCTAATTCATCGACCTCACCATGGAGGGTGCCGATGTTTCACGTGAATCATTTTCCTATGCAGAATTCCGAGAAGATCACGCCCAGCAAATCTTCCACATCAACACGGCCGGTGATCCGTCCGAGCGATGTTGCGGCGAGCCTTAGATATTCTGACCTTATAGCAAGGTCCAGGGTCTCGGAATCGAGCGCATCACTAACATAGTTCAGCGTCTCTTCAAGCCGTTTTTTATGACGGGCACGAGCGGGAACCAGGGTCTGGCCCGAACCGACCCGCTTTTCTATCTCTCGCTTGAGCGCTGAGCGCAATTCATCAAGGCCCAACCCTTCTTTTGCAGAGACCGACAAATCAAACTCATCATCAGGCACGCGCACGCGAAGCGCGGTTTTTGTTCTTACACGCAAGAAGCTCTGGTTATCGAATGAATCGATAGATTGTTTCGGGGTCGAATCATTGTCCTGCAGCAGTAGAATGAGATCTGCGGTTTTCGCGGTCAGAACTGCGCGCCGCACACCTTCCTGTTCCACCACATCCTGTGTTTCCCGAATTCCTGCCGTATCGAATACCCGCACCAGATATCCGTCCAGATTGATGTCGACGCTTAAAACGTCTCTGGTCGTACCTGCAATGTCAGTGACAATCGCCACATCACGACCGCTCAACGCGTTAAGTAGTGTTGATTTACCCGCATTCGGTTCGCCCACAAGCGCTACTTTAAAACCATCACGAATGATTTCGCCGCTTCCGCCCGCCCGAAGGTGATTGCTGATTTCACCCTTCAGCTCCACCATCGCTTCCCAAACTCGAGCAGCAACAGAGTCAGGCACATCCTCTTCATCGGCAAAATCCAGTTCCGCCTCGATCAGGGCGCGGGCGCGGGTCAGGCGATTGGCCCAGCCATCATAGAGAGCCGATAATTGCCCACTGCTTTGCTCGACCGCCAGACGCCGTTGCATCTCCGTTTCCGCCTGTAAGAGATCGGCGAGACCTTCGACCTCGAGCAGGTCCATCTTGCCGTTCTCAAAAGCTCTGCGAGAAAACTCACCGGCCTCTGCGGGCCGCAGTCCTTCAAGGCTTTCGAGCTCGGTAAAAATGGAAGCCATGACCGCACGGCTGCCGTGGCTGTGAATTTCAACACAATTTTCACCCGTAAAGGAATTCGGGGCCGGAAAGACAATCACCAGGGCCTGGTCGATGATCTCATTGTTTCGATTCCGAATCGAACAAAGGCTTGTTCTTCGCGGTGAAGGAAGGTCCCGGCCTGTGAGCATCTTCAAGGCATCAAAAGCCCTCACACCGCTGATTCTGAGAACAGCGACGCCTGCCGGCAGGGCACCGCTGGACAGCGCATAAATCGTATCGGCGGAAGCTGACATCGTTCACCTCGGTCTAAAACAGTCAAGCCGCACCCGAATGAACGGATACGGCTTTAAAGCTCTTATGATGAATCCGGCTAAAGTTCGGATCAGGTATTCATTGATTCGAAGAAATCCGAATTGGTCTTGGTCTGCTTCAGCTTGTCGATCAAGAATTCGATGGCGTCCATCGTTCCCATCGGTGCGAGAATACGGCGCAGAACGAAGATCTTCTGCAGGTCCTGACGTGGCACCAGCAAGTCTTCCTTGCGCGTACCGGATTTAAGAATATCCAGTGCAGGGAAGATACGCTTGTCGGCAACCTTGCGATCAAGCACGATTTCCGAGTTGCCAGTACCCTTGAACTCTTCGAAGATGACTTCATCCATGCGGCTGCCCGTATCGATAAGCGCAGTCGCAATGATCGTCAGCGAACCGCCCTCTTCGATGTTACGCGCAGCTCCAAAGAAACGCTTCGGCCGCTGCAGCGCGTTGGCATCCACACCACCGGTCAGAACCTTGCCGGAGGAGGGAACAACGGTGTTGTAGGCGCGGCCAAGACGCGTGATGGAGTCAAGCAGGATGACGACGTCACGTCCATGCTCGACCAGGCGCTTCGCTTTTTCGATGACCATTTCGGCGACCTGCACGTGGCGCACAGCCGGTTCGTCAAAGGTAGAGGACACAACCTCACCCTTTACCGAACGCTGCATGTCGGTCACTTCTTCCGGACGCTCGTCGATCAGAAGAACAATCAGATAACATTCCGGATGGTTTGCCGTGATGGAATGGGCGATGTTCTGCAGCAGAACCGTTTTACCGGTGCGCGGCGGCGCCACGATCAATCCGCGCTGGCCCTTGCCGAGCGGCGCGACGAGATCGATGACGCGCGACGACAGATCCTTCGATGTTGGAACTTCCAGTTCCATCTTGAAGCGCTCATTCGGGTAAAGCGGCGTCAGATTATCGAAGTGAACCTTGTGACGAATCTTTTCCGGGTCGTCAAAATTGATCGTATTGACCTTGAGCAGCGCGAAATACCGTTCGCCTTCCTTTGGACCACGGATCGGCCCTTCAACAGTGTCACCGGTCTTCAGCGAGAAACGGCGGATCTGCGAGGGCGAAATATAGATGTCGTCTGGACCGGGCAGGTAGTTTGCGTTTGCAGAACGCAGGAACCCGAACCCGTCCTGCAGGACTTCAACGACGCCTTCGCCGATGATTTCGATGTCCTGGCTCGCGAGAACCTTGAGGATTGCGAACATAAGCTCCTGCTTGCGCATGGTGCTCGCATTTTCAACTTCCAGGGATTCGGCAAAAGTCAGCAAGTCGGTAGGCGATTTGCTCTTAAGTTCCTGAAGCTTCATTTCAGCCATGAAGGGAAGACCGTTTGATAATGTAATGTCGGGGGAGGGCGTGTTCGCGAATCAGATGCTGTGGGAGATACCGCAGATGACTGAATAATTCACATGCCACGAAGATGAGTGGATTGAAAATAGCGATTGAACACGGCCGCTGCAAGAGGAAAGCACGAATTCCGCGAAATTTATCGTCGCACCGTCTTAACCAAAGGGTTTCACAACCACAAGTATGACAATCAGGATCATCAGAACGGTCGGAACTTCGTTCATCAACCGCCAGTGACGGGCCGGTCTTGTATTTTCATCCCGCGCAAAACGTTTCGCGCTGCGGCTGAAATAAACATGGGTGGCGGTCAGAAGCACGACCAGCCCGATCTTCGCATGCAGCCAGCCACCGGAAAAACCATAAACCGACCATGCGAGATAAAGCCCCAATACCCAGGATATCATCATCGCCGGGTTCATGATCACCCTGATCAGCCGCTGTTCCATCACCTTGAAGGTTTCAGATTGCTGCGAACCGGCAGGTGCATCGGTGTGATAGATAAAAAGCCGCGGCAGGTAGAAAATCGCCGCCATCCACGAGATCACGGCGATGATATGCAGTGCCTTGATCCAGAGATAGAGATCGGCTGGATCGGCGTAAAAAACTAGCGCAATGAAGGCGGCAAAGACACCGAGCGCGACGCCGGCGCGCAAAGCCGCTTTGTTTCCGGAGCGCCCCGAGGTCTGTTTTTCGTTACTCATCCAGCACCCCCAACCGAGCGAACCCGCTGCACCAGCCGGGTGACGTTTTCGGGATCCGCCTGCGGGGTGATGCCGTGGCCGAGATTGAAGATCAGCGGACCCTGCCCAAGCGCCTGCAGCACGGCATCGATGCCATCCTGCAAGGCCTTGCCACCGGCCACCATCAGCATCGGGTCGAGATTGCCCTGCACCGCGCCCTCCTTCTGCAAATCCCGGGCGAAACTCAACGGCACGGACCAATCGAGGCCAATGGCGTCAGCACCCGTCTTGCGACGATAATCCTTCAGCAGATAACCGGCGCCCTTGGCGAAAGCGATGATCTTTGCCGAAGGCCGGCGGGCGCGTACCGAGGCAATAATGCGAGCGACCGGCTTGATCGCATATTCCTCAAATTCCTTTTCGCCGAGCACGCCGGCCCAGGAATCGAAGATCTGAACCGCATCGGCCCCGGCATCGATCTGCGCCACCAGATAATCGGCGGAGACGTCGGCGAGGAAAGCCAGCAGCTTTTCCATGGCGGCCGGCTCCTGATAACCGAACAGCCGCGCCGGCGCTTGATCCGGCGTTCCGTGCCCAGCGATCATATAGGTCGCAACCGTCCAGGGCGCGCCGCAAAAGCCGAGAAGCGTCGTTTCACCCGGCAATGAGGTGCGCAGACGCGACACCGTTTCGAAAACGGGCGAAAGATGCGCCATGACATCGGACGCATCGAGCTTCTCGATACCGCTCACATCGATCGGATCCATGGCCGGACCCTTGCCTTCGCTGAAGGATACGTTGCGATGAAGCGCATCGGGTATCACCAGAATGTCGGAAAAAAGAATGGCTGCATCCAGCCCGAACCGGCGAATGGGCTGAAGGGTCACTTCGCTCGCCAGCTCGGGATTATAACAGAGATCCAGGAAACTTCCGGCACTCTTACGCGTTTCCCGATACTCCGGAAGATAACGGCCAGCCTGACGCATAAGCCATATGGGCGGCGGCGTAACCGTCTTCCCACTCAAAACAGTCATAACCTTGCGTTCGCTCATGGCACCCAGCTTCTAAAAAATAAAAACAAAGAGATTTAAAAGATTTTCTATTTCTTAGAGTCTGTGGGTAGCAAGGATTAAAATCAGTCCAGTCGAAATGCCGCAGCAGCGAAATCTCAACAGTGCCTGCGGATATTGATCGTGTGAGTGTTTAGAGGTAATTGGGAAAACTGGAATTATTTAAATAATTTCAAATACTTGTTTCCATGGCAATGAATCTCATCTCTGTGGATAATCTGGGGAAAATTCTGAACAGTTCCGCACTATTCCACTAATTCACAGGCGCCGTGAATGCGAGATGCGCCACTTGCGGATTGTGGAAAAACACCACTTTATTCACCTCGCGGTTCCGTCCGTCGGGCAATTCAGAAAGTTGTCCAAGTTTATCAACAGGGGGAGAAAAACAGCGTGGAGAACAAAAAAAGCTTCTTCCATCTGCACCTGATTTCGGACTCGACGGGAGAGACTCTGATGTCGGCCGGCCGCGCCGTTTCGGCGCAGTTCCATGCCTCCATGCCGGTGGAACATGTGTATCCTCTGATCCGCAACCAGAAACAGCTCGCGCAGGTCATTGATCTCATCGACAAGGAACCCGGCATTGTTCTTTATACGATCGTTGATCAGCAACTGGCCGAATTCCTGGATCTGCGCTGCCATGCAATCGGTGTGCCCTGCGTCAACGTTCTCGAACCCATTATCGGCATCTTCCAGACCTATCTCGGTGCGCCGTCGAGAAGGCGGGTCGGCGCGCAACACGCCCTGAATGCCGATTATTTTGCGCGGATCGAAGCCCTCAATTTCGCCATGGACCATGATGACGGGCAGATGCCGGAGACCTACGATGAAGCCGATGTCGTCATCATCGGCATCAGCCGCACGTCGAAAACACCCACCAGCATCTATCTCGCCAACAGGGGCATAAAGACCGCGAACATTCCGGTTGTTCCCAATGTGCCTTTGCCCGACAGCCTCTATGCCGCTACCCGGCCTCTGATCGTCGGTCTCGTTGCGACTTCGGATCGAATATCGCAGGTCCGTGAAAACAGGGAGCTAGGCGCAACCGGCGGATTTGACAGTGGCCGTTACACGGATCGAGCCACGATCATGGAAGAGCTTAAATATGCGCGCGCTCTCTGCGCCCGCAACAACTGGCCTCTGATAGATGTCACACACCGTTCTATCGAGGAAACGGCGGCGGCGATCCTTGCCCTTCGCCCGAGGACACGATAATCCCGGTCGTACCATCAGGAGCAGACAGTCGATGAAACAAGACTTTATCCTCGCCTCGTCCAGTGCATCCCGACAGATGCTGATGCGCAATGCGGGGCTGACATTTTCGGCAATACCCGCTGATATTGACGAGCGTGCGCTTGACGAGCAACTGGAACGAGACGGCGCCAGCCCAGAAGAGGTTGCATTGGAACTCGCCCGCGCCAAGGCTATTTCTGTCAGTGCGCTCCATCCGGAAGCACTGGTTCTCGGCTGCGACCAGACCATGGCGCTCGGCACACGCGTTTATCACAAGCCAAAAACCATGGCGGAGGCGCAAGCGCATCTGCTGTCATTGTCAGATAAGGTCCACCGCCTGAATAGCGCGGCCGTCCTTGTTCGGAAGGGTAAGGTGGTATGGCAAACCGTTTCCAGCGCCGAGCTTGCCGTTCGGACTCTGAGTGCTGAGTTTGTCTCCCGCCACCTGCAGCGAGTGGGGGAAAAGGCCCTTAGCAGCGTCGGTGCTTACCAGCTTGAGGGCGAAGGAATCCAGCTATTCACTTCCATCGAGGGTGATTATTTCACGATCCTCGGCCTGCCGCTTCTGCCTCTTTTATCGAAATTGCGAGACATGGATGTCATCGATGGCTGATTCACGTGAAACATTAACTATAAATGCCTTCGTTGTCGGTTACCCGATCAAGCATTCCCGGTCGCCGATCATCCATTCCTATTGGCTCAAAAAATTTGGTATCGCCGGTTCCTATAAGTCCGTTGAGGTCTCTCCGGACAATTTCTCGAATTTCATTGCAACGCTGAAGGAAGGCAAGCCGGGTGTGGCGGTGGGCGGCAACGTCACCATTCCGCACAAGGAAGCGGCTTACCGGCTGGCGGATCGTCCCGATGCCCTGGCGGAAGAACTCGGTGCGGCCAACACCATCTGGATGGAGGAGGGTAAACTCCACGCTACCAATACGGATGGTTACGGTTTCGTCTCGAACCTGGATGAGCGGCATCCCGGCTGGGATAAGACCGACCGGGCGGTAGTTTTCGGTGCCGGCGGCGCAAGCCGGGCCGTCATTCAGTCGCTACGTGACCGGGGTATTGCGGAAATCCACGTCCTGAACCGCACGGTCGAGCGTGCCCGCGAACTGGCGGACCGTTTTGGCCCACGGGTCTTTTCCCATCCCCAGGCGGCGCTTCAGGAGGTCATGCAGGGTGCCGGGCTGTTCGTGAATACGACATCGCTCGGAATGGATGGAACCGAAGCGCCGTATCTCGATTTTTCACAGCTCGCTGCCAATGCGGTCGTGACCGATATCGTCTACGTGCCGTTGAAAACGCCGATCCTCACCATGGCGCAAGAGCAGGGCATGGCAACCGTCGACGGGCTCGGCATGTTGCTTCATCAGGCAAAACCGGGTTTCAAGCGATGGTTTGGCGGGATGCCTGAGGTGGATGAAACCCTTCGTTCCCTGATCATCGCGGATATGGAGAAACATTGATGATCGTCATCGGTCTCACCGGCTCGATTGGAATGGGAAAAACCACGACGGCGAAGCTCTTCGCCGAAGAGGGTGTTCCGGTTCTCGATTCCGATGAGGTCGTCCACGGGCTTTATCGTGCGGAAGCTGTTCCCTTGATCGAGGCCGACTTTCCCGGCACTACCATCTCCGGCATGGTAGACCGGCAGAAGCTTGGCGATATGTTGCGGCAGAATCCGGCTAATTTCACGAGGCTGGAAGAGATCGTTCATCCGCTGGTCCGTAAAAGGCAGCAGGCCTTTCTGGCTGAAGCAGAGAAAGAGGATCTGCCTTTTGCTCTGCTCGACATACCCTTGCTGTTCGAAACGGGGGCGGAAGGCCGCGTCGATAAAGTCGTGGTGGTGAGCTGCGCGCCGGAGATCCAGCGCGAGCGGGTTTTATCCCGGCCCGGCATGACGGAAGAGAAATTTGAAATGATCCTTGCCCGGCAGATGCCGGATGTGGAAAAGCGCCGGCGTGCCGATTTTGTCGTCGATTCGGGAAATGGTGTCGAAGCGGCACGGGATCAGGTAAAAGCAATCCTGGAGAAACTGGGCGCTTGAGTCGCGCCGCGGAGAGATGAATGCGTGAGATCATTTTCGATACGGAAACTACGGGCCTCGAATCGAAGCTGGACCGCGTGATCGAAATCGGCGGCATCGAACTGATCAATCATTTTCCCACTGGCCGCACGCTGCATCTTTATATCAGCCCGGAGGATCGCAAGGTTCATCCGGACGCGCTTGCCGTTCACGGCATCACCGATGAATTTCTGAAGGACAAACCGAAATTTGCAGAAGTCGTCGACCAGATCCGTGACTTCTTCGATGGCGCGCGCTGGGTGGCGCATAATGCGACCTTCGACATGGGCTTCATCAATGCGGAATTCGCGCGTCTTGGCATCGAGCCGGTTTCCGCCGAGCTGGTGACGGACACGCTTTCACTCGCCCGTCGCAAGAACCCGATGGGGCCGAATTCGCTGGATGCTCTTTGCCGCCGTTACGGTATCGACAATTCCCACCGCACCAAACACGGCGCGCTGCTCGATTCCGAGCTTCTGGCCGAAGTCTATATTGAAATGATCGGTGGTCGCCAGACGGCGCTCGGTTTTGGCTCTGCCGCCAGGCAGGAAACGATTGTCGTTGAAGAAGAAGTGCCCCTTGAGCCATTGCAACGGCCAAGCGCTCTGCCCTCGAGGCTGGATGCGGAAACGGTCGCGGCCCACGGCAAACTCGTTCTCGGCATGGGCGACAAGGCGATCTGGAACCGCTACCAGAACTAAAGCCCGCCCAGACTTTGAAATGGCAAATCGGCCAAAGAAAAACCCGGGCGAAGAACCCGGGTTTTGTTTTGTCTGCAATGAAAAGCGGTGCGTGCCGTTTAGTTCGGGACAGCCTGAACCTGGGCCTTGGCCTGTTCCTCGGCAACGCGCTGCGCAAACATCTGCGAGAAATCGATCGGGTCGATCATCAGCGGCGGGAAACCGCCATTACGCGTGACATCGGCAATGATCTGGCGGGCGAAGGGGAAGAGCAGGCGCGGGCACTCGATGAAGAGGACCGGCAGCATGTGTTCCTGCGGGAAGCCGGCAATGCGGAACACGCCGCCATAAACCAGCTCGGCCGCGAACAGGATCTTGTCGCCGTCCTTGGCTTCCGCGTTCAGCGTCAGAACAACGTCGAAATCCGAACCGGAGATCGGGTTTGCGTTGACATTGACGTTGATGTTGATCGCCGGCGCATTCTCACGGCCCTGCAGCGAACGAGGAGCACCCGGATTTTCGAAAGAGAGATCCTTGATGTACTGGGCAAGAATATTGAGAGAAGGGCTAACTGCGCCCTGTGCGCCATTTTCAGCGGTCATTACGGTTCCTCGCGGCGTGAATTCGTGGAAGGCGGTCTATCATTTCGACCCGGGGCTTACAACCCTTCGTGATCGCGTCATCGCCATCGATTCCATGTGGCGGTCAGGGTTTGGGCAGGTCGCGATCACCAGGCCTGTTCGACCAGGGAGAGTCCTTCGGGCCCTCGCGGTGAAACTCTTCTTCGTCCAGATCCACCACCTTCGAATTGCCCGCGGGTCCCGGGCCATTGCGAAATCCGGAATAATCATCCTGCTGGGGCCCGGACTGCCTGAATGAGCCAGAAACGACGACGCGCGGGCCGAAGGCTTTCCAGAAAAACTGGCGAATGGTCGGCGACAGAAGCAGGAGGCCGAGAATGTCAGTGATGAAACCGGGAATGATGAGCAGGATGCCTGCCACGACGCGCATGGCCCCATTGACGAGCTCATCCGCCGGCTGCGCGCCAGTGCGGCCCGCGGCCTGAAGATTTCGCACCATGCCGATGCCGCCGAGGCGCAATATGAGCAACCCCAGGAATGACGTGAACAGGACGAGCGCCAATGTCAGCCACAGACCGATCGCCTTGCCGACGATGATAAAGCCGGCAATTTCGAGAATGGGCATCATCAGGATGACGATGGGGAGAAAGGAAAAACGCATCTTCTAGCCTTGCGTGTGCATCTCTGGCAGATTGCCGGTTCCCGGGACACCGATGATTGAATCTGCACATTTGAATGATGATAAGATGCAGACTATATGATGGTGTGGTTTTTGATTTTAAATGGCGGTTTTGGTAAAACATGGGCTTTAGCGACTTTATCACATTGTTTTTTCTCGTTGCAGCGGTGCTGATCTTCTTTCAGCTGCGCAGTGTCCTCGGCCGTCGCACAGGCAATGAAAAGCCACCATTCGACCCCTATAGCCCCCGTGATGTGGCAAAGGGCCCCGCCGCTGACGATAACAAGGTCGTGACCTTGCCGAAGCGCAGTGAGGCGGAAGACGAGAACCGTTTTGCAGAGGCAGATGCGCTCGCGCCTGCCGATACCCCGCTAAATGCATCGCTGCGCGATGTGATGACCAAGGATCCGTCCTTCAGGCCCAAGGAATTCCTGAACGGCGCCCGCATGGCTTACGAAATGATCGTCATGGGTTTTGCCGATGGCGATCGCAAGACGCTGAAGAACCTTCTGTCGAAAGAGGTCTTCGACGGTTTCGAGGCGGCGATTTCCGAGCGTGAAAGCCGTGGCGAAGTGGTAAAATCCACCTTTGTTGGTATCGAGAAAGCTGACATCACCCAGGCCGGCGTGCGCGATTCCGAAGTGCAGGTGACGCTGAGGATTGTCAGCCAGCTGATTTCGGCAACCTATGACAAGGACGGCAAGCTGGTGGATGGAGATCCGGAAGCGGTTGCGGAGGTGGATGACATCTGGACCTTCTCGCGCGACATCCGCTCGCGTGACCCGAACTGGAAGCTGATCGCCACCGAATCCGAGCAATGAATACGCCCTTTTCGATCGATGAAGTCTCGTTCGGCGATCTACCCGGATGGCGGGAAGACGATCCCAGTAAGCTTTTTCCGGCGATGGCAACGATCCTGTTGCATCTTCGCAATGCTAAACCCTACAGGACCGGTGCACTCGGTATAACGGCCGCGGAACTCGTTTCGCTGCTGGAGTTCGCCGAGAGCAGCCAGGTTAACAGCCCGGAACAGGCGCGCCAGTTTTTCGAAAGCCATTGTGTGCCTTTCAGGATTTCCCCGGCCCAGGGAAAAAGCGGTTTCGTAACTGCTTTTTACGAGCCCGAGCTGGAAGTCTCCGTAGCGCCTGACGATGTCTGGCGTTACCCGATCTACCGTCGGCCGCCCGAGCTGGTGGATATTGACGACGCCAACCGGCCTGATGGTTTCGATCCGTCCTATGCTTTCGGCAAGGCGGATGAAAACGGCATTTCCTATTTTCCCGATCGCCGCGCCATCGATGAGGGGTGTCTGCAGGGCAGGGGTCTCGAGATCGCTTGGGCAAGATCGAAGGTCGACCTCTTCTTCGTCCATGTGCAGGGTGCGGCGCGTCTGGTGTTTCCGGATGGCGCGATAAAGCGCATCACCTACGCAGCCAAGGCTGGGCAAGCCTTTTCGCCGATTGGCCGGCTGCTTCTCGATCGCGGCGAGCTCGATCCGAAAACAATCTCGATGCAGACGATCCGCAAGTGGCTCGCCGATCATCCGGATGAGGTGGACGGGGTGCTGTGGCACAACCGCTCCTATATTTTTTTCCGGGAGGCGGATGTCGCCGGTCTGGATATGGGGCCGATTGCCGCTGCCAAGGTGCCGCTGGTTGCGGGCCGTGCGCTTGCGGTGGATAGGCTGATCCACACCTTCGGCCTGCCGTTCTTCATCCACGCGCCCACACTGACCCATCTGGACGATGGGAAGCCCTTCGCCCGGCTGATGCTGGCGCTGGATACGGGCTCGGCCATCATCGGCCCGGCACGCGGCGATATTTTCACCGGCTCCGGTTTCGAAGCGGGAGAGCTCGCCGGCACGGTGCGCAACGAGGCCGATTTTTATATATTGCTGCCGCGGGTTGCTGCGGAGAGGTATCGGCGATGAAAGGCAGTCGTAAGCTCGGCAAGGAAGAACGCATATTGTGGGGAAGGGTCGCAAAAACCACGCGGCCGATTTCCGGCAGGCTGGAAGATTTGCTGGCTTTCGACGACATAGAAGAACCCGCACTGGAACCTACCGTTCCGCAAACCGGCAAAAGTGCATTTCCGCGCATGCTTGTAGAGGCGGCGGAAGCACCGCCTGCTGCGACACCGGATAAAAAGCCGAAAACCCATCAGCCGATGGAAAAACCGGTCAAGCGCAAGCTCACCCGTGGTCGGCTGCCGCTGGAAGGGCGGATCGATCTGCACGGCATGTTCCAGAGCGAAGCCCATGCGGTGCTCCTGGATTTCCTGCTGCGGGCGCATGAACGAGGCCTTCGCCATGTGCTGGTTATCACCGGCAAGGGGCGCTCGATCGGTAGCGATGGTGCTTTAAAAAGAGCGGTTCCTATGTGGTTCTCCAAACCGGAATATCGCTACCTGATCTCGTCCTATGAAGACGCCTCGGCCAATCATGGCGGTGACGGCGCGCTTTATGTGCGGCTTTCGCGGCGGCGCGGTGAAAAATCATGACGCCTTTTGCGGAAGCCGTGCGGCAGCTTCGTGAACGCAAAGGCGTGACGCAGAAGGAAATGGCTGCGGCAATCGGTGTATCGCCGGCCTATCTTTCGGCGCTGGAGCATGGCAAGCGCGGCAAGCCGAGCTTCGATCTGCTGCAGCGCATTGCCGGCTATTTCAACATCATCTGGGACGAGGCGGAAGAATTGTTCTTTCTGGCCGGTTCGTCAGACCCGAAGGTGGTGATCGATACGGTGGGCCTGCCGCCGCAATATACGGCTTTCGCTAACCGTCTCGCACGGGATATTCGCAAGCTGTCGCCGAGTGTGGTAGAGGAACTGTCAGCCGTGCTGCAAAAAAGCCGTTCTTGCGATTGAAACCCCTCTATCCCCTGCTTTATTCAGCATCCCGAAGCATGCGGCCTTTGGGATTGGGTGTAGAATTTCTATAGTCGCATGTCGGATTTGAGTGATTCGCTGGCTTCAGGCCTTCTCACTGAAACGCCTGGCCCGAGAAAACTTTGGAAAGAGTACTTATGACCGAAACATCGTCAAGCGAAGTCGGCGCGAACGCGGAATATGGAGCCGATTCGATCAAGGTCCTCAAGGGCCTTGATGCCGTGCGCAAACGGCCCGGCATGTATATCGGCGATACCGACGACGGTTCCGGCCTGCATCACATGGTCTACGAAGTCGTCGATAACGCCATCGATGAGGCGCTCGCCGGCCATGCCGATCTGGTGACGGTGACACTGAATGCCGACGGCTCCGTGACGGTGACCGATAACGGACGCGGCATTCCGACCGACATCCATTCTTCCGAAGGCGTTTCCGCTGCCGAGGTCATCATGACCCAGCTTCACGCGGGCGGCAAATTCGACCAGAACTCCTATAAGGTTTCCGGTGGTCTGCACGGTGTCGGCGTCTCGGTGGTGAACGCGCTCTCCGTCTGGCTGAAGCTCAGAATCCGCCGCAATGGCAAGCTGCACGAAATCGGCTTTACCCATGGCGTCGCCGATGCGCCGCTGTCGGTGATTGGCGAATATGAGGGCCGGTCCGGTACGGAAGTCACCTTCCTGGCCAGTCCGCAAACCTTCACCATGACGGAATATGATTACGGCACGCTGGAGCATCGCCTGCGCGAGCTCGCGTTCCTGAATTCCGGCGTCCGTATCCTGCTCACCGACAAGCGCCACTCGGACGTCAAGCAGCAGGAATTGCTGTATGACGGCGGCCTTGAAGCCTTCGTCCGTTATCTGGACCGCGCCAAGAAACCGCTGGTAGACAAGCCCGTCGCCATTCACGGCGAGAAGGACGGTATCACCGTCGAGGTCGCGCTGTGGTGGAACGACAGCTACCATGAAAACGTGCTCTGCTTCACCAACAACATTCCCCAGCGCGACGGCGGCACACATATGGCCGGGTTCCGCGCGGCGCTCACCCGCCAGGTGACCTCATATGCCGAGACATCAGGCATTATGAAAAGGGAAAAGATAAGCCTGCAGGGCGAGGATTGCCGCGAAGGTCTGACGGCAATTCTTTCCGTCAAGGTTCCCGATCCCAAGTTTTCCTCGCAGACAAAGGACAAGCTCGTTTCGTCGGAAGTGCGACCGGTCGTAGAAAGCCTCGTCAACGAGGCTCTGTCCACCTGGCTCGAAGAACATCCTTCTGATGCGAAGATCCTTGTCGGCAAGGTGGTGGAAGCCGCCGTCGCCCGTGAAGCCGCCCGCAAGGCGCGCGAATTGACGCGCCGTAAGGGTGCTCTGGATATCGCTTCTCTGCCCGGCAAGCTCGCCGACTGCTCAGAGCGCGATCCGGCGAAATCCGAACTCTTCCTCGTCGAGGGCGATTCCGCTGGCGGTTCTGCCAAGCAGGGCCGTTCGCGCGAAACTCAGGCGATCCTGCCATTGCGCGGCAAAATCCTGAATGTGGAACGCGCCCGTTTCGACAAGATGCTGTCCAGCCAGGAAATCGGTACCCTGATTACCGCGCTCGGCACCTCCATCGGCAAGGACGAATTTAACGCGGACAAGCTGCGTTACCACAAGATCATCATCATGACGGATGCTGACGTCGACGGCGCTCACATTCGTACGCTGCTGCTGACTTTCTTCTTCCGCCAGATGCCGGAACTGATCGAGCGCGGCCACCTTTATATCGCCCAGCCGCCGCTTTATAAGGTGACACGCGGTAAATCCGTGCAGTACCTGAAGGACGAAAAGGCGCTGGAAGATTACCTGATCTCCATGGGTATAGAGGAAGCGTCACTGACGCTCGGCACCGGTGAAGTCCGCGTCGGCGCCGATCTGCGCGAAGTCATTCTCGATGCGGTGCGCATGCGCTCGCTGATAGATGGCCTGCATTCGCGCTACAGCCGCTCGATCGTTGAACAGGCGGCCATTGCCGGCGCGCTGAACCCGGAGCTTTCGGCCGATGCCGCCCGTGCTGCGGAAACCGTGGCCGAAGTGGCCCGGCGTCTGGATATGATCGCGGAAGAAACCGAACGCGGCTGGTCGGGCACCGTTCTCGAGGATGGCGGCCTGCGCTTCGAGCGCATGGTGCGCGGCGTCAAGGAAGTCTCGACGCTGGATATGGGCCTGCTCGGTTCAGCCGATGCCCGCCATATCGATCAGCTCGTGGCCCGCACCCGGGACATCTATGCGACGCCGCCGGTTCTTCAGCGCAAGGATGGCAGCATGGAGCTGGCCGGACCACGCGCGCTTCTGGATGCAATTTTCGCCGCCGGCCGCAAGGGCCTTTCCATGCAGCGTTATAAGGGCCTCGGCGAGATGAATGCAGAGCAGCTGTGGGAAACCACGCTCGACGCCAATGTCCGCTCCCTGCTGCAGGTGAGGGTGAACGACGCGACCGATGCCGATGGCCTGTTCGCACGCCTGATGGGTGACGAGGTGGAACCGCGCCGCGATTTCATTCAGGAAAACGCGCTGAGCGTCGCCAACCTCGATATTTAATCTGTGGGGTGCCACACGTAACGATTCACGTGAAACGAAACTTTAACAAAAGGCCCGGCGATTATTGATCGCCGGGCCTTTTGTGTATCTTGATTGCCTGAGATCAATCGACCTTGCCGGTAAAGCGACCTTCGAAAACCACTTCCGCAAGCGGCAGGCGCTTGCTTGGCACTTCCCGTTCCGCCAGATCGTCGGGAAGAACCGACTTGTCGGTCAGCGTGCCGATAGCGATGCCGGCTTCTACCTTGTAGCCTTCAGGAATATCCAGCGCTTCAACGATCCTGTCCTTCAGGATGCCGCCCATGCCGTGGGCGTGATACCCGAGCAGATGCGCCTGCATCGCGAGTGAAAACCAGGCGGCTCCGGCGTCGAATGAATGGGTCGCGGAAGGTTTTTTCTCGCCTTCGCGGGAGATATTGTAGCCCCGGGAAACGACGAACAGCAGCACCGAGGCATTTTTTGCCCAACGCTGGTTTCCCTCCATCAGCAGCTCCACGAAGAGTGGCCAGTCTTCGCTGTCCTTATGGGCATAGACAAATCGCCATGGCTGCAGGTTGGATGCCGAAGGCGCCCAGTGGGCCGCATCCAGAATGGTCAGCAGATGTTCCTGCGATATGGCACTGCCATCAAAGGCACGCGGAGACCAGCGATCCAGAAAGAGGGGATCGACGGGATATTCTGATTGCCGGGAATTGCTGTTCGTCACGGGCCATGTCCTTTTGATTGCCGGGAAGGAAAAGGTATTTTTCGAAACTTGGCGCAGTCAAGGGGTGACAAGTATGAATGCATCGTTCATATATGCATCACCTTGTCTGACAACCGGGAGAGAGTTCCATGAAGTTGATGCGTGTTGGCCAACCCGGCCAGGAAAAACCAGCAATCCTCGACGCGGAAGGAAAAATCCGCGATCTGTCCGCCCATGTGAAAGATATCGGCGGTGACGCGATTTCTCCCGAGGGTCTCAAGAAGGTCGCCGCGATCGACCCCGCCACCCTGCCGGTGTTGAGCGAAGAGCGCATCGGTGCCTGCGTTGCCGGTACCGGAAAATTCATCTGCATCGGCCTCAACTTCTCCGACCATGCCGCCGAAACGGGTGCCACCGTACCGCCGGAACCGGTCATTTTCATGAAGGCGACCTCGGCCATCGTCGGTCCGAACGATAACGTCACCATTCCGCGCAGCTCGGAAAAGACCGACTGGGAAGTCGAGCTTGGCGTCGTTATTGGCAAGACCGCGAAATATGTCTCCGAAGCGGACGCGCTCGATTATGTCGCCGGTTATTGCGTTTCGCACGACGTTTCCGAACGCGCCTTCCAGACGGAACGTGCCGGTCAGTGGACAAAGGGCAAGTCCTGCGACACTTTCGGCCCCATCGGCCCCTGGCTGGTGACGAAGGAAGAAATCGCCGATCCGCAGAACCTCGGCATGTGGCTGAAGGTCAATGGCCAGACCATGCAGGACGGTTCCAGCAAAACCATGGTTTACGGCGTCGCCCACGTTGTCTCCTACCTCAGCCAGTTCATGTCGCTGCACCCCGGCGATGTCATCTCCACCGGCACCCCTCCCGGCGTCGGCATGGGTCAGAAGCCGCCGCGTTACCTGAAGGCTGGTGACGTCGTGGAACTCGGCATCGAGGGCCTCGGTTCCCAGAAACAGACTTTCGTCGCCGACATCTGATCGCCAGCAGGCATTCAACGAAAAGTGAGGCGCTGGCGGGAGACCGCTGGCGCCTTAAATTTTGTGCACCTGCGAAAAGCTGCTATGGTCAAAAAAAGAGCGTGATCGCGAGGGAGGCGTCATCAGTGTTCTACCACCTCTATGAAATGAACCATGCGGCCATGGCGCCGCTGCGTGCCGGCGCCGATATGATGCGCCAGGCCTGCAACAATCCTCTCAATCCGTTGTCCAGCACGGCTTTCGGCAGAAGTCTCGACGCAGGCTTCGAGGTTTTCGAACGCCTGACGCGCCGTTACATCAAGCCGGAATTTGGCCTCGGCTCCACGGTCGTTGATGGCCAGGCTGTTGCTGTCACGGAGGAGACCGTCTGGTCGCGCCCGTTCTGCAACCTCGTTCATTTCAAAAAGGAACTCGATCCGGCCCGCCAGTCCGACCCGAAAGTGCTGCTGGTAGCGCCGATGTCCGGCCACTATGCAACCCTGCTGCGCGGCACCGTGGAAGCATTGTTGCCCTCGGCCGATATTTACATCACCGATTGGGCCGATGCCCGTATGGTGCCGGCAACGGAAGGAACCTTCGATCTCGATGATTATATCGACTATGTCATCGAGATGTTGCGGCATATCGGCCCCGGCGCCCATGTGGTTGCCGTCTGTCAACCATCCGTGCCGGTTCTGGCTGCCGTTTCCCTGATGGAGGCAGATCGCGATGAGTTTGCGCCGGCCTCCATGACGCTGATGGGTGGGCCGATCGATACGCGTATCAATCCCACTGCCGTCAACGGACTTGCCAAGGCCAAGCCGATCGAATGGTTTCGCGACAATGTCGTCATGCAGGTGCCGTGGCCGCAGCCGGCTTTCGGCCGTAATGTCTATCCGGGTTTCCTGCAGCTGTCGGGTTTCATGTCCATGAACCTCGACAAGCACATGACGGCGCACAAGGATTTTTACCTAAACCTCGTCAAGAATGACGGCGATTCCGCTGAAAAACATCGTGAGTTTTACGATGAATATCTGGCTGTGATGGATCTGACAGCGGAATTCTATCTCCAGACAGTGGAAACCGTCTTCATCGACCATGCGCTTCCGAAGGGAAACATGCTGCACCGGGGCAGGGCGGTTGATCCCGCAGCGATCCGCAGTGTCGCATTGTTCACGGTCGAAGGCGAGAATGACGATATTTCTGGCGTCGGCCAGACAAAGGCGGCCCATGATCTCTGCCGGAATATCCCCGAAGACAAACGCGCTCATTACATGCAGCCGGATGTGGGGCACTATGGCGTTTTCAACGGTTCGCGCTTCCGCAAGGAAATCGTGCCGCGCATGCTGGATTTCATCGGTAAACACCGGATGGCCTAAGGGTGAAACGGCAGGTGAGGCCGCGCATTTGCGTGGCCAAGGGATGGACGAATCGGTTATGAAGGCTTCATGTTTTCGCTCCTCAGAAAATCCCTGAAGTCGCCGGCGCCCAAAAAGGTCGCGCCGAGCCAGCGCACCGTCGCCGTTGCGGGCCGACAGGTGCCGATCACGGTCAGGGAAAACCCGCGGGCCACGCGCATCACCTTGCGCATCGAGCCGGGCGGCCGGGCGCTGAAGCTGACGATCCCGACGGGCTTGCATCACCGTCAGGTGGATGATTTTCTCGAAAGGCACCAGGGCTGGCTGGAAGGCAAACTTTTGAAGTTCAGCCCTGATGACGGTTTGCGTCCCGGTGCGACCATCGATATCAGAGGCATCGCCCACCGCATCGAACACACCGGCAGCCTGAGGGGCCTGACCCACATCGCGAAAGACGCTGATGGCGTGGCTGTTCTGAAAGTCAGCGGTGCGCCGGAGCATCTGAGGCGGCGGATTGCGACCTTCCTGAAAAAGGAAGCGAAGGCCGATCTGGAACGGCTGGTTGCCATTCATGCCCACGCTGCCGGACGGCCCGTGCGGTCCATCAGCATGAAGGATACGCGCAGCCGCTGGGGCTCCTGTTCCCATGATGGAAACCTGAGTTTCTGCTGGCGTATCGTCATGGCCCCGGAAAGGGTCATTGATTATCTCGCCGCTCATGAGGTCGCGCATCTCAGCGAAATGAACCACGGCCCGAAATTCTGGGCACTGTGTGAAAAGCTCTGCCCGCACACCAATGAAGTCAAGGAATGGCTGAAACGCCATGGCTCCAAACTTCACGCTATCGATTTCGATTGAAACCGGCGGCGTGCATCGCCATCTGGATTCACGTGAAACATTCCATCAAAAAGGGATGCGATTTGGCTCGACTCTTGTCGCATTTCATGTCAGGTCGCGGGTATGAAACCGGATATCAAGATTTGCGGATTGAAGACACCGGAAGCGCTGGAGCGCGCCGTCCGGCGTGGCGCGTCCCATGTCGGTTTTATTTTCTTTGAGAAAAGCCCGCGCAACATCGAGCCCGATATCGCCGGCAGGCTGGCGGAAGCCGCCCGCGGTGCTGCCAAGGTGGTCGCCGTCACCGTCGATGCCGACAATGATTATCTTGATGAAATCGTCGATCTCCTAAGGCCGAATATTCTGCAACTGCATGGCAGCGAAAGCCCGGAGCGGCTGCTGAACATCAAGGCGCTTTACGGCCTACCTGTGATGAAGGCGATTTCTATTCGCGATGCCGCTGATCTTGCCAAAATCGATCCCTACATTGGCATAGCCGACCGTTTCCTGCTGGATGCCAAGGCGCCAGCCGGTTCCGACCTGCCGGGTGGCAACGGCGTCTCGTTCGACTGGACCATCCTGCGCTCACTTGACGGCAGCGTGGATTACATGCTTTCCGGGGGATTGAACAAGGATAATGTCACCGAGGCCTTGGCGGAAACTAGAGCAAGCGGGCTGGATTTGTCGTCCGGTGTGGAAAGCGCGCCGGGCGTCAAGGATTTGTCCAAGATCGATGCTTTTTTCGATGTGGTGAATGATTGGTCGAAAGGCCCAAAGGGAGCTTGAAGTGAACGACGCGCCAACACCCAATTCTTTTCGTGCTGGTCCCGATGAGGACGGCCGCTTCGGCATTTACGGAGGACGCTTCGTTGCCGAAACGCTAATGCCGCTTATTCTGGATTTGCAGGCGGAATGGGACAAGGCCAAGAGCGATCCCGAGTTTCAGGCCGAACTGAAATATCTCGGCGCGCACTACACCGGCCGCCCGAGCCCGCTTTATTTCGCGGAGCGTCTCACCGCGGAACTCGGCGGCGCGAAGATTTATTTCAAGCGCGAAGAGCTGAACCATACCGGCTCGCACAAAATCAACAATTGCCTCGGCCAGATCCTGCTTGCCAAGCGCATGGGCAAGACCCGCATCATCGCCGAGACCGGTGCCGGCCAGCACGGGGTTGCCTCGGCAACCGTTGCTGCGCGCTTCGGCCTGCCTTGCGTCGTTTATATGGGCGCGACAGACGTTGCGCGTCAGGCACCGAACGTATTCCGCATGAAGCTTCTGGGCGCCGAGGTAAAGCCGGTCACGGCTGGTCATGGCACGCTCAAGGACGCGATGAACGAGGCGCTGCGCGACTGGGTCACCAATGTCGAGGATACCTATTACCTGATCGGTACCGCAGCCGGCCCGCATCCCTATCCGGAAATGGTCCGCGATTTCCAGGCGGTCATCGGCGAGGAAGCCAAGGCGCAGATGCTGGAGGCGGAAGGTCGCCTGCCGGATCTGGTCGTTGCCGCTGTTGGCGGTGGCTCCAACGCCATCGGCATCTTCCATCCTTTCCTCGACGACAAGAATGTCCGCATCGTTGGCGTCGAAGCCGGCGGCAAGGGTCTTTCGGGAGACGAGCATTGCGCCTCGATCACCGCCGGTTCGCCGGGCGTGCTGCATGGCAACCGCACCTATCTGCTGCAGGATGAGGATGGCCAGATCAAGGAAGGCCATTCGATCTCCGCAGGCCTCGACTATCCCGGCATCGGGCCTGAGCATTCCTGGCTGAACGATATCGGCCGCGTGGAATATGTGCCGATCATGGACCATGAGGCGCTGGATGCCTTCCAGATGTTGACCCGCCTCGAAGGTATCATTCCGGCGCTGGAGCCAAGCCATGCTCTGGCCGAAGTCATCAAGCGCGCGCCGAAGATGGGCAAGGATGAAATTATCCTTATGAACCTCTCCGGTCGCGGCGACAAGGATGTCCACACCGTCAGCAAGTTCCTAGGAATGGATGTATAAGATCATGACTGCACGTATGGACAAGCGCTTTGCCGATCTGCGCGCTGAAAATCGCCCGGCCCTGATCACCTATTTCATGGGCGGCGACCCGGATTTCGAAACCTCGCTTGGCATCATGAAGGCATTGCCGGAAGCAGGCGCCGACGTTATCGAACTGGGCATGCCGTTTTCCGACCCCATGGCGGATGGCCCGGCCATTCAGCTGGCCGGCCAGCGCGCGCTGAAGGGCGGACAGACGCTGAAGACAACACTCGATCTCGCACGCGAGTTCCGCAGGCAAGATAATGCAACGCCGATCGTGCTGATGGGCTATTATAATCCGATCTATATATATGGCGTCGAAAAGTTCCTGGACGACGCGCTTGCCTGTGGCATCGATGGCTTGATCGTGGTCGACCTGCCGCCGGAAATGGACGATGAACTCTGCATTCCGGCGCTTGCGCGCGGCGTCAATTTCATCCGTCTCGCCACACCGACCACGGATGGCAAGCGCCTGCCTGCCGTCCTTAAAAATACCTCAGGTTTCGTGTATTACGTCTCGATGAACGGTATCACCGGTTCAGCGCTTCCCGATCCCTCGTTGATCTCCGGCGCTGTCGGTCGTATCAAGGCGCATACGGAACTGCCGGTCTGTGTCGGTTTTGGCGTCAAGACGGCCGATCATGCGAAGGCGATCGGCGCCGTGGCGGATGGCGTGGTGGTGGGTTCCGCCATCGTCAACCAGATTGCGGGCAGCCTGACCAAAGACGGGCAGGCGACCGCCGACACTGTGCCGGCCGTTACGACGCTGGTAAAAGGACTTTCAACGGGCGTGCGTGCATCGCGCCTCGCCGCTGCGGAATAAGCGCGCGGCCCAGTCAGGAGTAGACAGTTGAACTGGATCACCAATTACGTTCGGCCGCGGATCAATTCCATGCTTGGCCGCCGCCCGGAGGTTCCGGAGAACCTGTGGATCAAGTGCCCGGAAACGGGCGAGATGGTCTTCCACAAGGATCTGGAAGACAACAAGTGGGTCATCCCGGCTTCCGGTTACCACATGAAGATGCCGGCCAAGGCACGCCTTGCCGATCTTTTTGATGGCGGCGTCTATGAGGCACTGCCGCAGCCGAAAGTGGCGCAGGACCCGCTGAAATTCCGCGATTCCAAGAAATACACCGATCGCCTGCGCGACAGCCGCGCAAAGACCGAGCAGGAAGATACGATCCTTGCCGGCGTTGGTCTTCTGAAAGGCCTGAAGATCGTCGCCGTCGTGCATGAATTCCAGTTCATGGGCGGCTCGCTCGGCATTGCCGCCGGCGAAGCCATCGTCAAGGCTTTCGAGCGCGCCATTTCCGAGCGTTGCCCGCTCGTCATGTTCCCTGCATCGGGCGGCGCCCGTATGCAGGAAGGTATTCTGTCGCTGATGCAGCTGCCGCGCACCACGGTTGCGGTGAATATGCTGAAAGAGGCAGGCATGCCCTATATCGTGGTTCTGACCAACCCGACCACGGGCGGTGTCACGGCTTCCTACGCCATGCTGGGCGACGTGCATATTGCCGAACCGGGCGCGGAAATCTGCTTTGCCGGCAAGCGCGTCATCGAGCAGACCATTCGCGAAAAGCTGCCAGAAGGCTTCCAGACCTCGGAATACCTGCTGGAACACGGCATGGTGGATATGGTCATCGATCGCCGCGAAATCCCAGACACGCTGGCCAATATGCTCAAGATCATGACCAAAGCGCCTGCTGACAATGCAAACGCCGTCATTCCGCTCGCCGCTTCGGCCTGAGGAAAAAAATATGTCGCCCGGAGGCATAAACTGCCTTCGGGATGATGCTATACGTTGCCTGATCCAATTGTGGGGGTGGCGGACAGATGGCAAGCAAAACGCCTGAAAGGCGAACGGAAGACATGACGAAGCCCGCGATCGGTGAGGCCGAAAAGATCATTGAAGAGCTGATGCAGCTTCACCCCAAGGGGTTTGATCTTTCACTCGACAGAATTTCCCGTCTTCTCGAAAAACTCGGCAATCCGCAAAACAGAATGCCGCCGGTGATCCATGTGGCAGGCACCAATGGCAAGGGTTCGGTCAGTGCCTTTTGCCGGGCTTTGCTGGAAGCGGCCGGACTTCCTGTTCATGTCCATACCAAGCCGCATCTCGTCAACTGGCATGAGCGCTATCGTCTCGGCGTTGCCGGCGAGAGGGGCCGCTTTGTTGAAGACGCTGTCTTCGCGGACGCTCTGCGTCGCATCGAAGTTGCGAACGATGGGCAGAAGATCACCGTTTTTGAAATTTTGACGGCTGTCATGTTCCTGCTTTTTTCGGAGCATCCCGCTGATGCCGCGATCGTTGAGGTTGGATTGGGCGGCCGCTTCGATGCGACCAATGTGATCAATAACCCTGCCGTTTCCATTATCATGCCGATTTCGCTCGACCATGAAGCCTATCTCGGCGACCGCGTGGAGCTGATCGCCGCCGAAAAGGCTGGCATCATGAAAAAGGGTTCGCCCGTCGTCATCGGCCATCAGGAATATGATGCGGCGCGCGAAACGCTCGTCGCCACGGCCGAGCGGCTTGGTTGCCCGGTCTCCGTCTACGGGCAGGATTTTTCCGCCCATGAAGAATTCGGCCGCATGGTCTATCAGGATGAGTTCGGCCTGGCAGATGCGCCTTTGCCGCGTCTTCCCGGCCGCCATCAGCTCGCTAATGCTGCCGCAGCGATCCGTGCCGTGAAAGCAGCCGGTTTTGAGGTGACGGAACGGATGATCGAAAAGGCCATGACCTCAGTGGAGTGGCCCGGCCGTCTTCAGCGCATCCTGACCGGCAAAATCGCTGAGATCGCCCCGAAGGGTGCGGAGATATGGATCGATGGTGGTCACAACCCCGGCGCGGGCGAAGTGATTGCCGAGGCCATGGCAGGTTTTGAGGAAAAGACGCCGCGCCCGCTCTTCATCATCGCGGGCATGATCAATACCAAGGATCCGGTGGGTTATTTCAAGGCATTCGCCGATATCGGCGAATATGTCTTCACAGTGCCGATCGGCGGCACAGATGCGGCGATCGACCCTGTCGTGCTTGCCCATGCCGCCTTTGACGCCGGTCTGGTGGCAGCGCCCACATCGTCGCTGACCCATGCGCTGGAGGAGCTGTCGCGCCGTGTGGATCCCGAAGGACCACCGCCGCGCATCCTGATCGGCGGATCGCTTTATCTTGCCGGAAACGCCCTTGCCTTCAACGGCACGGTTCCCCAATAAAAAAACCCGGCGATGATGCCGGGTTTTTCATTCCATCATATGATCTTTAGGCGGCGCTGGAAATCCAGGCGGAAAGCGCTGTCTTGGGAGCAGCGCCAACCTTGATATCAGCCACTTCGCCGCCCTTGAAAATGGCGAGCGTCGGGATCGAGCGAACGCCAAACTGGGCGGCCAGCTCCGGGTTTTCGTCGATGTTGAGCTTCGCAACCTTGACCTTGCCGGCGAGCTCGGAGGAAATTTCCTCAAGGCTCGGCGCGATCATCTTGCACGGACCGCACCATTCGGCCCAAAAATCCACCACGACGGGTTCGGCAGATTCGAGGACTTCAGACTGGAAGTTGGCGGCATCGACTTTTACGGTAGCCATATCTGGCTCTCCTTTCAGTAAATCTTTTCCGCTATCGATGTGATGCGGGCGCGTCGAAATTTCAATGCCCCGGTATCTCACTTTGTCTTTATTGCGGCAAGGGCCTCTGCCATGGCATCGTCGCCAACCCGCACAAAAGCGGCATTTTCCGTATAGATCAGCGCGCAGACAAATTCCTTGCCTGGATAAAGTGGTGCCAGAATTTCGCGATAGATCGCAAGCTGCGCGACGTGCGAGAAGGGAATCTCGCGTGCCTCGCGCGGCGGCACGCGGTTCGTTTTGTAGTCGATCAGGATGACCCGATCACCCTCCACCGCCAGCCGGTCGATGCGCCCGGAGACAGCATAGTGCTGCCGGCCGAGGGTCATCGTGCCCATGATCGACACTTCTGCACGGCTATTGGCGGAAAAGGCTGGCTGTACCGCCGGTTCGGAGAGGACCCGCAAAACCGCGTGGATCAAATGTTCCCGCTCAGTTGTGGGCCAGAAACGCGCTGCGCGCTCGGCATAACGCCGGGCCGCCTCTTCCCGCTCGCTTTCCGCAAAATCTGGCAGGGCTTGCAGCATGCGATGCACCAGCCGGCCCCGTTGCAGGGCAAGGCTGGAAACCTCGGCCTTTTCCCCGAACAGCGGTGAGCGCACGGCCAAATCATCCGCGCCGTCATCAATGATGGTGCCGGCGCCCGAAGGGCTGAGTGGCCTCGGCAGGGAGGGCAGGGCAGGCAGCGGCGTGAGGAGGCCGGGCGGAAGCGTGTGGTCTTCTTCCTGCTGGGGTTCTGCGGGCTTGTGCGGTGCAGGTGCTGAGCGTGCTTCGGACTTACGCCAGACAAGCCCCTGCCATTCCTCGCCATCAGCGCTGAACAGCTGCGGCTGGCAATGATCCTGATTATCCGTAAGCGCGGCCTTTACGATAGCATGCCAGCATTCGGGGTTTTCTTTCTGGCCACGATAACCGCAAACGACCAGATGATCGGCGGCACGCGTCATCGCCACATAAAGCAGCCGGCGATATTCATCTTCCGCCGCCGTCTTCAGACGTTCCTCATCGGTGCGGATAAGATGATTGGAAAAACCACTGCCGGGCAACCAGACCGGAAAGGCATCGCCGTCCGCTTCGATGAAGCGCAGTTTCGGCACATGGCTGTGGTTGAAGGCTTTCGAGCCGCCATCGACGACAAATACCACCGGTGCTTCCAGCCCCTTGGAGGCATGCACGGTCATGATGCGCACTTCGCCGCGATCCTTGTCCTGCTCGCGCTTCACTTCCGGTGAATCGGTCTCCAGAACCGAGAGAAAAGCCTGAAGACCCGGCAGGCCGGTTCTTTCGTGATCCAGCGCAAAGGACAGGAACTCGTCGAGAACGTCGCTCGCCTCGTTGCCAAGCCGGCCAAGGAATTTTTTGCGACCGTCGTGCAGGGTTAGAACCGCCGCGAAAAAATCATGCACCGTGGCGGTTTTCGACAGTGAAATGAAATGCCGAAGTTTGTCGGTAACGATGGATAGACGGCTGGTTTCTTCGCCCGAAAGGACTTGCAGCCTCTGCCATACACTCTCCGTCTCGGATCGCGTCGCTGCAATCTCGAAGACATCGTCTTCCGTCAGGTTGAAGAGCGGGCTCTTCAGCAGGGCCGCCAGCGAAAGATCATCCTCCGGCAGCACCACGAACCGACCGAGCGCCAGAAGGTCCTGTACGGCAATGTGATCGGTCAGGCGGAGGCGGTCGGCACCGGCGACGGGAATGTTCTTGCGCCGCTTCAACTCCCGGGTCAGCGCGTTGACGAAGGCAGCGCGTTTTCTGACAAGCACGAGAATATCGCCGGGCTCGACGGCGCGCTCCACGCCCTTTTCAATGATGGTTTCATTGCCGATCATATCGGCAATGCGTGCGGCGATACGCCGGGCGACGATGGTGGCCGGCGCGCTTTCCCGCAGCGCATCGAAGGGGGCCGTCCAGTCCTCTTCATCTTCGGTTGTTTCCGGTGCCACCATATCCCACACTTCCACGGTGCCGGGATGGCCGGCGCGGTTGGAGCGGTGTTCTACGGGCTCATTGTCGGCGCTGAGGCCGCTCGCATTTTTCGGGTCCGAAAAGACCTGGTCGACGGCAGCCAGCACATCTTCGGTAGAACGGAAGGAGAGTGGCAGGCGGATGCGGTGGAAGGCTTGCTCCACCTGATCGACACGCCTTTTTGTCTCATCGCGCTCCTGCGAGAACCGTTCCGGCCGCGCACCCTGAAAGGAATAGATCGACTGTTTTTCGTCACCCACGGCAAACAGGGTGCGTCGCCCCATGCGGGCGCTTTCACCGTTGAAGAAATCCGCCGCCAGCGACTGGATGATCGACCATTGCACCGGGCTGGTATCCTGCGCCTCGTCGACCAGAATATGGTCGATGCCCTGATCCAGCTTGTAGTGCACCCAAGCGCCTGCCGTATCGCGATTGAGCAGATTGGCGGCGCGTTCGATCAGGTCTTCGAAATCAAGCTGGCTACGTTGCTTTTTCAGGTCTTCGAAATCGCCGATTAACCGCTCGGCCAGCACAAGGGCACTTTTTGTTGCCGCCAGCATGCGCACCAGACGATAGCGATTGCGGCAGGCCACGACATGGTCCCGCGCCAGCGTCAGCGCATCAACGAGATCAGGTGCGGATTTCTGCATGCCCTTGTTGATGACATAGGCGTCCGATTTTTTCTCACCCTTGGCCGTCAGCAACGCGGCCTCGATGAATTCCATCCGCCGCACCGGGTCCACCTGCCGCTTTGCTTCCCGGAGCGCATAAGCGACCTCGATGACACGTGATCCACCCACCTCATCGGCAAGCGTGAGGTAGGTGTCTAGCGCAAGCCCGGAAAGACCGGGCAGGGGCCAGAAGGTCTCAGCCGCTGTTTCCTCGGTCTCCCCGGCGGCAATCTGCATCTCCTGCCGCAAACGAACATCGAGGCCGCCCGACTGTTTTGCCTCGTGCAGGAAGGTGCGAAGCGCGCTGCGATTGGCGATGATGGCGGAAAGCAGCGCTTCCAGCCCGCTTTCGTCGGCAAGATCGAGCACATAGGCAAGCGCCTGCGCCAATTCCGTGTCGCCCTCGGTGGAAACCGCCGTCAGAAGCGAACGGCGCGCCTCGGCCAGAAGAGTAGTGGCGGCGCGATCGTCGAGAACCGAGAAATGGCCGGCGACATTGGCCTCTAACGGAAATTGGTGCAGCAGGGCTTCGCAGAAAGCGTGAATGGTCTGGATTTTCAGCCCGCCCGGGGTTTCCAGCGCCTTGGCGAATAGCCGCCGTGCTTCGGCGAGCTTGATGCGATCCGGCACCTTGCCTTCGATGGCGGTGATGCGATCCTTGAGATCGGAATCCGGCAAAGTTGCCCATTCCGCCAGCCGGTCGAACACGCGGCTCGACATTTCCGATGCTGCGGCCTTGGTATAGGTGAGGCAGAGGATCGCCGAGGGGCGGCACCCGGCCAGAAGCAGGCGAATGACGCGCTGGGTCAGCACATGGGTCTTGCCGGAGCCGGCATTGGCCGACACCCAGGCGGAACTTGCGGGATCGGAGGCAAGCCGCTGCCGGGCGCTGGTCCAGTCGATCCAGCTTTCAGGCGTATCGGCGACAGGTCCGGCGTCGAAGGCATCAATCGTCATCGCCGTCTCCCGGTTCCGCTGTCGACCATTCCGAAACTCGGGCGAGGTGGTCATATTCGCCCCCATAGGACTGCTGTTCTTCAGGCACCAGCCGTGAGGCGAAACCGTTTTCACCTTCGCGCAGCGAGCGCACGAATTTGGCAAGCTGGTCGATCGATTCCGTCGCCAGTTCAATGGCGGATTTCGGCGATCTTTTGCCGCTTCGACTGGAATGTTCGTTATTCACCTGATCGGCAAAAAAACGCTCGCCGGGCCGCAGGCGCACATAGATGAGATTGTCAGGCGTGGGTGAACCCGTTTCGCGGAAGGCGCCGCGCATCAGTGCCGCTGCTTCCAGCGCCAGCTGCGGGTCGAGCAACGCCCGCGCCTGATTGACTGATGGTGCAAGACCGGTCTTGTAGTCGATAATATCCGCCTGGCCGCCTGTCTTGATGTCGATACGGTCGGCGACGCCGGTCAGCCGTATGCCCGCCTCGGCGATCTCCTGCCCGGCCCGTGCTTCGAAAAAGCTGCGGCGGATGGAGGGTTGCCGTTCCTTCTCCCAATCGATGAAGGCGCGGGCCACCGCCGCAAAACGCGGACGCCAGATGACATCCACATGCACAGGCAGGTTTTCCGCGTCGAAACAGTCGTCGAGAATGCGTTGCATCGCCTCAAGCGAGGCCGGTGTGCCGGGAATATGCCCCTCACGGGAATAGCGCTCGATAATCCTGTGATAGAGCGTACCGCGATCGGCAGCGTTCGGGTCGCGGTTGAACGGGTCGAGCGGGTCGAGCTTGAGGATGCGCCGGGCATAGATCGCATAGGGATCCCGCCGCAGCCGCCCCACTTCACTGAAGGAGTAGCTCTTCGGCTGCAGATCAGCGGGCGGTTTGGGGGCAGGGCGCTTTGCCGTCTCCTGATCGATGCTTTCATCCATAAGACCTGCCCAATGGCGATAGGTCTCGCCGCGTCTCCTCAGTTGTTCGGCGAAATTCTCGCCACCCAGAGCCAGGAGCCTTTGCAGCCACCGGGAGGCGACGGCGGGGGTAGAGCCCTGCCTCAGCGCCCGGGTGTAAAAGATCTGCCGGGTGCCGTTCGCCATCTCGAAATCATGCGCCAGCTGGCCTATGCGCCGTTCCGGCGGCTCCAGCCCGATGGCAGTCTTCATGCTGCGGGACAGAAACGGATTATTCGCCGTCTGGCCCGGCCAGAGCCCTTCATTGAGACCGCCGATGACGACGGTGTCGACGCTTTGCAGTCGCGCCTCGAGCGCGCCGAAGATGAAAATGCGCGGATGACGCATGGAGCGCGGCTTGATCGATTCGCCTGCCACCAGCGCTGCAAAAATATCGATCCATTGCGGCCCGTCCGCGTCGAGGATCTCGCCGCTCTCCATCAGTTCGGCAAAGAGGCTTGAGAGTTTGTCTCCCGCCTCGCCGGACCATAATGCCGCCAGATCATTGCTGTCGTCGGCGCAGATGGCCTCGATCACTCGGCCTGTCCGCCCCGCCCAATCGGAAAGCGGCAATTTATCGGTGAAGGCGCGGCCTGAACGGTCACGACGGATGAAGGCGGAACCGAGCGGCTCCGTGGCAATGGCGATCCGCCGCGCGAGATCGCGGGCCGCATCAACGCTTCCCTCCGGCAGCGCCACCCGCCAGGCGGGCGGGTGCCTGTCATTGCGCTGGGCCAGAAGCTGCGTATCGAGAACCGCTTCGAGATTGCTTATTTCGGTTTCGACGCGGCCGCCGCGCAGGGCAATCAGCTCCAGTGCTTTCGAGGCCTTGGTAAAAGCATCGTCGGAAAGCCCGAAGCGGGCGAGGGGATGCTTCAGAAGCGAAATGATTGGCACCGGGTCTCCGGGCCTGAGAATGGCTTCCAGCGCCAGTTGCGTCAGCCCTGCCTGCGGCGTGGCGGAAAGCGGCGTACCGGCCGAGTCGTCTGCTTCGATGCCAAAACGTTGCAACTCTGTCGCCACCCGCCGCGCCAATCCGCGGTCGGGTGTTATCAGCGCCGCCTGAGACGGCCGACCAGGACCAGGAGCCTCCAGTGCCAGCCGGAGCGCTACCGCGATGGCGGTCGCCTCTTCACGCTCGTTCGCGGACTCGATCAACGTAGCCGCCGCGAAAGCCTCTTCGAAAAAGCCGGGATCCCTGTCTTCGCGCCAACGGTTCCAGTCGCTTGTGGACTTGGCAGGTGCGAGTGCGGCCGAAAATACGGCCGCCCGTTTTTCCAGATCAGTATCGAGAGCACCGATCTGAACCACCTCGTCCCGGAACATGCCGAGCTTCTGCAGCAGCATATAAAGCCCATATTGCGAATGGGTGCGGCTCGAAGGATCGGTGGGGTCCTCGGCAATCGCCTGCCATTGTTCTTCCGGCATGGCAAGATCGAGCCCAGGAAGCACCACAGTACCCTGCGGCAGGGCGGCAACGGCGGCGATGAGATCGGCGGCGGCCGGAATGGAGCCGGTCGAACCTGCCACGATGATCGGCCCCGTATCCGGCAGGTTGGCAAGCCGGTCCGCCTCCGCCCGCAGGATGGCGTTGCGATGCCGGCCCGCGGAGGAACGGTTGAGTTCGACAAGTCGCGCCGGCCAGAAGACACTGGCGATTTTCAGGAAATCCGCCGTCAGCTGCCACCATTGCGCATGTTCGCCGGTATCGAGATGCTGAAGCGCTTCCCAGTCCTTTTCTTCCGTATCCATCGCGTCGATCACCTCGCCGAGCGCACGCGCGAGCCAGATGGCATCCGCGGGGCTGGCAGGGGCGACAAGCGGCGAATCCGAATGGATCGCCCGGATGGCGTCGGGCAGGCTGTTGCGCCAGGCGAGGATGAGGCGCGCCAGTTCGATCTGCCGGCCGGTGCCGGAAATCGGCGGCGCCAGATCCATGATCTCAGGATTTTCGATATCGAAGAAACCGCTATCGCCATCCGTTTCACCGAGAGGCCGGATCAGCGGCAGAATGGCGGATCGGCCGCCCAGAAGATCGACGAATTCGGAGCGCAGCACACGGGCGGAGCGCCGCGTCGGAACATAGATCGTCACGCTCGCAAGCGAAAGAGGATCGGTCGGATCATATCTATAGCCGGCTGTCAGCCGCCCGTCACACAACGTTTCCGCGAGCGTTTTGAGGAACGGTGTTCCCGCAGCGATCGTCAGGACGCGCTTTGCGTGGTGGGTGAGCGTCATGCGAAATGTTTTTCCCTGAATTGCCGGATGATGCTTTCCGCATCGTCAATCGCGTCAGGTGTCCCCACGGTGATCCAGTGGCCATCCAGCGACAGCCCGAAAAGCCGTTCTTTTTCAATGGCGCGGTCGAAATAGATATTGAGGTTGAAAGCGTCTGCCGGCGCATCACGAAGCAGCCGCGAATCCATGGCGATGGCGCCGGCATAAACCACGGGGTTTGCGTCACCGTCGCGATACCGCGCCAACTTTCCGTCACCCCCGAGGTTGAAATCCCTCTTGCCATTGTGGCCGGTGGTGCGATCCATGTCGACGCAGAGCAGCGCCATGTCCATGCGGGCCGGATCGAAAAAATGCGCAAGCTTGCGCAGATTGCTGACGGCGTTCGATTGTTCACCGATCCAGAAAAGATCGGCATTCATGACGAAGACCGGGCCGGGCTCCAGAAGCTTCAGGCCTTTGGCGAGCCCGCCACCGGAATTCATCAGTTGCGTACGTTCATCGGAGATCAGAATTTCCGCATCGGTGCGATGTCCAAGGTGCGCGATCATCTGTTCGGCATGGTGATGCACATTGACGACGATGGTCTCAGCCCCGGCTTCGACAAGGGCGTCGAGTGCGTAATCGATCATCGGCTTGCCGGCGATCTTGACGAGCGGCTTCGGGATCGTGTCGGTGATCGGGCGCATCCGCGTGCCAAGCCCGGCGGCCAGCACCATCGCGTTTTTGATCGTCATTATGGTCAACCGTGTTAGTCGTTAAAGTCCATGCCCATGCGGACACACCATTCTCGGAGTGGCGCGAGTTCGGGATGCGAAAGCGCGTCAGCGAGATAACGGAACGTCCTCGGCATATGTTTCATATAACCGGGTTTCTTGTCCCGTTCCAACAGCCTCACCCAGATACCGGCAAGCTTGCAGTTGCGCTGCGCCGACATGATGGCGAAAGCCTTGAGGAATGTGGCCTCATCGAAGGCAGGGGTGGTTTTTCTGCTGTCGAGATAATGCGAAAGCAGGCGTGTCTGCAATTCGGGGGAGATGGTAACCCGCGCATCCTGCACGATGGAAGCGAGATCATAGGCCGTGGGGCCAATCATCGCGTCCTGAAAATCAATCAGGCCGACTTGGCCGATGCCGCTGTTCTGCGCCTGCCAGAGAATGTTTGGCGAATGGAAATCGCGCAGCAGAAGCCCTGTTTCGCAGCCGGCGAGCGCATCGATCAGGCCGTCCCAGATGGCGAAAAAATCCCGTTTCTCGCCATCGGTGAGCGGTGCGCCGCGTTTATGGGGCAGATACCATTCCACCAGCAGCGAGACTTCGATCTTCATCGCCTGCCGGTCGAATGAGGGGAGTTCATAGGTGCCGCCATCGCGCATCGGCAGCGATGCGGGGCGCGGTGTCTGGTGGAGTGCAGCGAGGGTGGCGACGCTCCGCAGGTAGCGTTCATCAATCGGTGCGCCATCTGGCTGGAGAACGCCTTCGTTGCCAAGGTCCTCCAACAGGAGAATGCCCTGGTCGATATCCGCAGCCAAAATCTCCGGCGCGCAGAAGCCGCTGTCTCGCAGGTAGTCGCCGATCGCCACGAAGGAGCGCGCATCCTGGGCAAGATGGACGATCTCCGCATAGGTCTTGCCATCCGCAACGATTGCTCCCTTCATGGGACGCCGCCAGTCCATCAGAATAAGCTCTGGGCCATCGGTGGAAACCGTTTCATAGGCGCGTGTGGAGGCATCGCCGCTCAGGAAACGGCGGGTCGCATCGCCTCTGCCGTTTTTCGCCAGGAATTCACGAATGGCGAAAACACGGTCAAGCCGTGCTTTCTGTTGTGGGGGAGCCTCTATCGTAGCCACGCGACCTTCACCCGAATGCGCCAGCCGCAGGGTAATCGTCTGTTCCGCCGGCAGAACCTCGGCGGCGATGTCGGGCCATTCGATCAGGCAGATGCCGTCCTCCAGCATCTCGTCAATGCCGAGTTCGTCCAGCTCCGAAACATCCGAAAGCCGGTAGAGATCGAGATGAGCGACGGGGATACGGGTGGCATAGGTCTGGATGATGGTGAAGGTGGGGCTTGGAACCTCAAGATCTGGCTCATCCGCCATCGCCCGGATGAAGGCGCGGGCGAGCGTTGATTTGCCCGCGCCGAGATCGCCGATCAGAGCCAGGCAATCGCCGGGTTTCACGGCCAGGGCAAGGTCTTCACCGAGCCTTATGGTGTCCTTTTCTCCCGAGAGCGAAATGGTGATCGGCAAGATGTCTTCGCTCATTCTGCGGCGATGGAGTGCGGCCGTGAGCCGGAAGGAATGCGGCAGGTGACGATGGTGCCGTTGCCGGGCCGGCTGTCGATGCTGACGGTGCCGTGATGGAGGCTGACGAAGCTTTCGACAATGGAAAGGCCAAGCCCCGCACCGGTCCGCCGCCCGCCATTGCCACGCGTCGCAAAGCGGTCGAACACCGATTTCAGCATGTCTTCGGGAATGCCCGGTCCCTTGTCCGCAACGGAGAACACAAAGTCACCCTCGCTGCGCTGACAGGAGAGCTGCACGGAGGAACCTTCGGGTGCGAAGTTGATGGCATTGGTCAGGAGCTTGATAAGGATCTGCTTCAGCCGCTGGTGGTCAGCGACGAGACTGCCGAGATGGGCAGGCGCGACGATCTCCAGCGAAATGCCGCTTTCCTGCAGCCGGTCGGCGATCTGCACCGAAACGTCGTCAAGCAGCTCGTTTAGATCATTATCCGAATAATTAAGCTGCATGATACCGGCATCGACGGTAGCGAGATCGAGAATGTCGTTGACGATGGTCAGGAGAACCGAAGAGGAGGTGGAGATATGGTCGAGATATTCCGCCTGCCGTTCCGTCAATTGGCCGATGCCGGGCGTCTTCAGGAGATCGGTGAAGCCGATGATATTGGTAAGCGGCGAGCGCAGTTCGTAGGACACATGCTGCACGAAATCGTTCTTCAGCTCATCGGCCTTCAGGAGCGCGTCGTTCTTTTCCTTGAGCGCCCGCTCGGCGCGCACGCTGTCCGTCATGTTGACGAAGGTCAGCATGGTCTGCGCGTCGGGCAGCGGAATGATCGCATAATCAAGTACGAGACCGGAAAGCAGCTCCAGAGTGCCCTGTCGCGACGGCCGTTCGTCATCGAAGCTGGTAATGAACTGGCTGAAGGCGCGCCAGCCATCCGACCCGTCATAGGATTGAGCGCAGGCGGTTTCGATGGCGCGAATATGCGTGCCCGTTTCCGCCTGTTCGGCGGTCACACCCCAGAGCGCCCGGAATGCCGGGTTCGACAGGCGAATGCGCCCGTCTGCGCCGAACACGGCGACACCTTCGGCCAAATGGTCGATGGTTTCGCCCTGCACCTTCACCAAGGTGTTGTAGCGCATCTGCAGGTCGACCTGCTCGGTCAGGTTCTCGAAAACCCAGGTCGCGCCACCTTGCGGATGGGCCGTGGCGATGACCCGCAGGGTCTGGCCGTTGGGCAGATGCCACAGATCCGTCTTGGTATCGAGCGAACGGTAGACGGAAAGCGCCGTCTCCTTCCAGTTCTTCCAGTTCAGTTGCTCGGGCAATTTGCCGGCACTGCGCAGCCTGTCCAGAAGCTCGGAATTGTCAGGGCCGGATTCCAGGAAAACCAGATCGAAACCCCACAGGCTGGCAAAAGCCTGATTGTAGAATTGCAGCCGCTGCCGGCCATCGAAAATGGCAACGGGCGTTGCCAGATGATCGAGCGTTTCGGCGTGGCTTTTCAGAACTCGCTTGAGTTCCTCGCTGATGGTTTCGGCTTCGGTAGCATCGATGGCGATCCCGGCAGACCCGCCTGCCGTCTTGATATCAACGACGTCAAAGAAGCTGCGATTGCCGGAAACGACTGTCGAAATGCGATCATGATAGGGCGATTCCGGCGTGGCGGCCGCGCGTATCTTTTGTCGCGTGACGGTGTTCAGAAGTTCGCGCTTCTCCTGAACGGCCTGCTCGGCATTGCGCGCATCCACCGCATGGGCATAAGCGTGGTTGACCCAGATGAGTTCGCCTTCGCCATTGCGACGCCAGACGGGCTGTTCGATGGAATCGAGAAGTTCCTGAAATGTCGATACGGAGGCAAGCAGACGCTCACGCTCCACCTGCAATTCGGCGAGTTCGGCACGCAGATTGTTGAGCGCGATGAAGCGCGCAAAGGCATTGCCGCCGGAAACGCGTCCCTGAACTTCAATGACTTCACCGCGCTGCGTCTCGATGGTCAGATCGAAGCTCTGGGCGTGGCTGCGCAGTTTTTCGATGGATTTTTCAAGCTGGCTCGCGGATGCCGGTTTAAGCCAGCGGCCGAATGCCAGAAAATCCTGGTCCGCCTGCGGCACGCCGGTCTCGGCCGGCAGCTGTCCCAGAAATTCCGGGCGTTTGTCCGCGCCGTCCCAGATGACGATGCGGCGACTCCTGTCCGAAATCAGCGCCTCGTATTTCGCGATCTTGTGGTGGGATTGCGCAAGCGCCTGACGGTATTCGCTACTTTCCGCCTCGATATTGCCGCGCTGGCGCACCAGCCAGACGACGGAAAACAGCGTTGCTGAGAGCATGCCGACGAAAAGCGAATAGGTGATGGTTTCTCCGGACGAGAAGAGCCGCGCGCTGGTCTTTGCCACAAGGCCATCCTGGGCCATCGCAACGGTCGTCGAGCCGGTGAGAACCGTACCCGAAAGCAGGACATGCGCCCGCGAAAAGCCGGTCCGGATCGCACGGATTGCCAGCCGGTAACGCTCCAACACCTGCGCGCTCAATGCCACGCCCGCATGCGTGTTTTCAACGCGCTGAACTGTCTGCTTGCGCAGAGCTGAATTGTGAACCGTCATCCCCGGTCTGTCTCCGTCCTATGTGCCGCATCTTCGACAAGACATCCCATTTCGTCCGCGCCGCCCTTTGGCGTGTCCGAATCAAGTCTGATGACAATACCGTCTTCATAAATCTGCGGAAAGGGAGCGCGCAAAAAAGATGCCGCGCGCTTTGTCAAGCGCACGGCATCTAGATATTGTGTAATTTTGGTGGATATTAACTATGATATTAATATCTGTAGTGTTCAGCCTTGAATGGACCTTCCTTGGAGATGCCGATATAATCTGCCTGCAAGTCGGAAAGTTCGGTTAGCCGCACACCGAGCTTCTCAAGGTGAAGGCGCGCGACCTTCTCGTCGAGGTGCTTCGGCAGCACGTAAACTTCGTTCTTGTATTCGCCCTGCTTGGTGAAGAGCTCGATCTGGCCAAGCACCTGGTTGGTGAAGGACGCCGACATGACGAAGGACGGGTGGCCCGTGGCATTGCCGAGGTTCAGCAGGCGGCCTTCGGAAAGCAGGATGATGCGGTTGCCCTTCGGGAACTCGATCATGTCCACCTGCGGCTTGATGTTCGTCCACTTGAGGTTACGCAGCGATGCGACCTGAATTTCATTGTCGAAGTGACCGATATTGCCGACGATGGCCATGTCCTTCATCTCGCGCATATGCTCGATGCGGATCACGTCCTTGTTGCCTGTCGTGGTGATGAAGATATCGGCAGAGGAAACCACATCCTCCAGGCGAACGACCTCAAAACCGTCCATCGCGGCCTGAAGCGCGCAAATCGGGTCGATCTCTGTGACCTTCACGCGGGCGCCGGCGCCCTGCAGCGAGGCCGCGGAACCCTTGCCCACGTCACCGTAACCGCAAACGACGGCAACCTTGCCGGCCATCATCACGTCGGTTGCGCGGCGAATGCCGTCGACGAGCGATTCCTTGCAGCCGTATTTGTTGTCGAACTTCGACTTGGTGACGCTGTCGTTGACGTTGATGGCAGGGAAGGGCAGCAGGCCCTTCTTGCTGAGGTCGTAAAGACGATGAACGCCTGTCGTCGTTTCTTCCGTCACGCCCTTCAGTGCGTCACGCTGCTTGGTGAACCAGCCGGGCGAAGCCTTGAGGCGCTTATTGATCTGCGCGAAGAGGATTTCCTCTTCTTCCGAACCCGGATTGGAAAGCACATCCTCACCAGCTTCGGCGCGCGCGCCGAGCAGGATGTACATGGTGGCATCACCGCCATCGTCGAGGATCATGTTGGAGAGGCCGCCATCGGTCCACTGGAAGATCCTGTCGGTATATTCCCAATATTCCGTCAGGCTTTCACCCTTGACGGCGAAGACCGGAATGCCGGCTGCTGCGATGGCTGCTGCCGCATGATCCTGGGTCGAGAAGATGTTGCAGGACGCCCAGCGGATTTCCGCGCCCAATTCCTTGAGCGTTTCGATGAGGACGCCGGTCTGGATCGTCATGTGAAGAGAACCGGTGATACGTGCGCCCTTCAGCGGCTTGCTTGCACCGAACTCACTACGGCAGGACATCAGGCCCGGCATTTCGGTTTCGGCGATGTCCAGTTCCTTGCGGCCGAATGCGGCAAGGTTGATGTCGGCGACGATGTAGTCCTTCTCAAGGCTCATAAGGTTCTCCAGATCAGAAACGCCACGCCTGACGGCCCGGCTCTTAAACGTAGCAGCGGTTTAGCAGGCCACGAACGATCTGGCAATAATGATATAAAGAAGTCTTTATGTCTTTATATGGCGCTGTCTCAGGCCTCTTCACCGAAGCGGTCGGCCACCAGCGCCTCAAGTGCAGCGAGCGCTTCTTCCGCCTGGTTGCCGCTTGCTTCGACATAGACGCTGCAGCCGGGGCTAGCTGCCAGCATCATCAGGCCCATGATGGATGTGCCGCCAACGGTCATGCCGTCCTTGGAAACTGTGATCGTCGCGTCGAACCCCTCGACCATCTGCACGAACTTCGCGGATGCCCGGGCGTGAAGACCGCGCTTGTTGATGATCGGCAATTCCCGGGAGTGAGGCGACATGGGCTGACTTCTTATTTGCCGCTCAAAACGCGGCTGGCGACGTTGATATATTTGCGGCCGGCATCAGAAGCATCCTGAAGGGCCTTGTCCATGTTATCTTCGCTGCGAACGCCTGCAAGCTTGATCAGCATGGGAAGATTTACTCCGGCGATGACTTCGACATTGCCGTTATTCATGACGGAGATCGCGAGATTGGACGGCGTGCCACCGAACATATCAGTGAGAATAATAACGCCATTGCCGTCATTGGCGCGTGCGACCGCGTCGATGATATCCTGCCGGCGCTGATCCATGTCGTCTTCGGGACCGATACAGACCGTCTCGATCAATTTCTGGGGACCGACGACATGCTCCAACGCATGGCGAAACTCCTCAGCCAGCTTGCCATGGGTGACAAGCACTAGTCCGATCATGAAATGCTCCCTTGCACACGCACTCTCATTGCCGACTATCGCAACGCGGCAATCCTGTCCATCGGTGGGATTTCATCTTGATGAGGAAAATGCGAATCGCAAGCCTAAAATCGCCTGAATCATGGTCACTTCACATTCGTTTTAAAAAGATTCTGAGCAAGTGCAGCAAATTTTCCATAGGGCGTAAGACTTGCAAGCGGAACGCGCAGAAGTGGGAGATGCCCGCCGCAGGGCAGAAAAAACATTTCATCATCGTCGGGAAGTCTTGGATTTTCCGCGGAAAGAACTGTCGTGACGGCGAAATCTAGTGGTGCGCGCGCAATGCTCTTGACAGAAACAATGCCGCTGCCGCGCAATTCCAGTAGTCCGGCGATTGCTCCTGGCCGTTCGGCGATGATGCTTTTGCCGTCGCGATACACGAAAATCTGATCGTCCGCGATCAGCGCCGCCGGCAATCCGCACCGTTTCGCCTCCGTCAGGAAGCTGAAGGCGAGCTCGCTCTTGCCGCTCCCTGACGGACCCGTGAACAGGATACCGGTGTTGTCGACGACGATGGCGGTCGCATGCAGATTGAAGCGTTTAGCGTTCATGGGTTTCGGCCGCCGGCAGCGACAGGGTGAAGCGCGCGCCTGATATCACGCCATATTTATCGACCACGTTTTCCGCCCGGAGGCTGCCGCCATGGGCCTCGGCGATCTGGCGGCTGATGGAAAGGCCAAGGCCGGAATTCTGGCCGAAACCTTCGCTCGCCGGCCGGTCGGTATAAAACCGCTCGAAAATCCGGTCTATATCTTCCGCCTGAATGCCGGGCCCGTTGTCTTCCACCTGCACGATGCAGCGGTCCTTGTGGCGGGAAAGGCGCACGGTGATGCGGCCGCTTTCTTCTGACACGAAAGAACGTGCATTCTCGATGAGGTTGGTGACGATCTGCCCGATACGAAGATCGTGACCGTTCACCACGAAAGAGGTTTTGGCTCCGGCCTTCCGGTCGGCAACGTAATCGATCGCTACGCTCTTTTTCTTGGTGCTGATCTGGCGGGATATGTCCACCAGACCCTTCATCAACACATCGAGGTCGAGCGGCGAAGCATCGGCGCGCGCCAGCTCGGCATCGAGGCGCGACGCGTCCGAAATATCGCTGATCAGGCGGTCGAGGCGCCGAACGTCATGGAAGATGATCTCGGTCAGCCGCTGTTTGGACTCTTCGGTCTTGGCGCGGGGCAGGGTTTCCACGGCGCTGCGCAGCGAGGTCAGCGGGTTCTTGAGTTCATGGCTGACGTCGGCGGCAAAACTTTCGATGGCGTCGATACGGTCGTAAAGCGCCGTCGTCATTTCACGAAGCGCAATCGAGAGGTTGCCGATCTCATCCTGGCGGGCCGAGAAATCCGGAATTTCCTCACGCGTTCTCGCCCCGCGGCGCACGCGGATCGCGGCCGCCGAAAGGCGTCTTAGCGGCGTGGCGATGGTGGAGGACAAGAGCAGTGACAGTACGATATTGACCAGCGTGGCGATGCCGAAGACGCGCATGATGGCAAGGCGCTCCGCATGCACGATTTTGTCGATGTCGCCTGCCTGCGTGGAGAGCAGCAATACGCCAAGCACCGCGCGGAAGCGCTGGACAGGCACGGCGACCGATACGATCAACTCACCCTTTTCGGTCACGCGCACGACTGCACCGCGAACACCCGTCAGCGCATTCATCACTTCCGGATAGATCGATCCGTCACCACCGGGCGCTTCCTTGTATTGCGGCAGGCTGCTCGGCTGCAGCATGCGGTTGAACATGCTGGTGAACCAGTCGCCCCAGGTCTGTGTTTCCGGCGTTACCGGCGGCAGATCAAAGCGCAGAACCTGTCCGCGCGAATAAAGGTGGCGGGAATCGAGGAGCAGGTTTGCATCGGCATCGAACAGCCGCGCGCGGGTGCGTGTCGGCGAAATCAGACGCCGCAGCACGGGTGCCACCCGCTCCGGATTAATCGGAAAACTCAGATCCTCGTCGTTGGGGGCAGGGGTGATGCTCTGCCCCGCCTGCAATTCGAGCAGCTTTTCCGGATTGATGGTGATCGAGTTGGTATCGACCGACGCGGAAGCGGAGACCGCGCCGGCGATGATTTCGCCCTGCGTCAACAGGCTTTCCACGCGCGCGTCGATCAGCCCTTCACGGAACTGGTTGAGGTAGAGAATGCCGCCGACCAGAACCACGGTTGCGGCGACATTGAAGAAGAGGATACGGCGCGTGAGGCTGGAAAACACCGCATTGCCGAAAATACGCCGGATGATCGTCAACGGATGGATACGATGGCGGCGTTCGCTGCCGCGTTCTTCGGCATCGTCACTGTCCGAGACGGTTTCCGGCGTTTTCTTCAACACGTATTAAATTCCTCACCGCCCGGTTCGGGCGGTCCCTTCTGCTTGAGTCGGCTTCTTCAAGCCGCTTCGCGGAAGCGATATCCTACGCCATAAAGCGTTTCAATCATATCGAAGTCGCCATCGACCAGTTTGAACTTCTTGCGAAGACGCTTGATGTGGCTGTCGATGGTGCGATCGTCCACATAGACCTGTTCGTCATAGGCGGCGTCCATCAGCGCGTCGCGGCTTTTCACCACGCCCGGCCTCTGTGCAAGCGAATGCAGGATGAGGAATTCGGTGACGGTGAGCGTGACCGGTTCGCCCTTCCAGGTGCAGGTGTGGCGTTCCTGGTCCATGGCCAGTTGCCCGCGCTCCAGCGTGCGCGCCTGCTGGTCCGCGGTCGGTTTCAGCGTGCCGCCGCCGGCCACAGGGGAGGCGTCACGGCTGCTGGCGCGGCGCAGGATGGCCTTGACGCGCTCCACCAGAAGGCGCTGCGAAAAGGGTTTTGTGATGAAATCGTCGGCACCCATCTTCAGGCCGAACAATTCGTCGATCTCCTCATCCTTCGAGGTGAGGAAGATAACGGGAATATCCGACTTCTGGCGAAGGCGCCGCAAAAGCTCCATGCCGTCCATGCGGGGCATCTTAATATCGAAAATGGCGAGCTGCGGCGGACGGGCGATCAACCCGTCAAGCGCGGAGGCGCCGTCCGTATACGTTTCGACCCGGTAGCCTTCGGCTTCGAGCGCGATCGATACCGAAGTGAGAATATTCCGGTCATCGTCGACAAGCGCGATCGTCTGCATGTAGTTGGTCTCCATCGTCATTTTCTCGTAACTCCCGACATTCACCCAGCCAGGTTGTGCGCCGCGAGCCACTCTCTTGAGTATAAAGGTGGAACAAATTGTGGCAAAGGAAAACTCGCCCCGAAATCGCGGGGGTGTGGCGAGAGGATTTCGTAAAAAGGCCGCGGATGGATTTTAATGCGTCTTCAACCGATTTAAAAAGAAATAAAATCTTTTAAATCGATTAATATATTGAAATCACTAAGTTTTTTAAGGTCAGGCTCTTGCGTTTCCAAAAGCTGCCACGTATTTTCCGTGAAAATTTCAACGGCCTTATCGTCATTAACAAGGAACGCGTCATGAACGAGCTTGGGGTTCATAATCCTGCCAATGGAGTTGCGGAACTCGGACTGGGCGAGGCCTCCCGCGTCTTTTATAACCTCAACGAGAGCGAATTATACGAACACGCTATCCGCAACGGTGAAGCCGAACTGACCATCGATGGTGCGCTGCGTGCCGTCACCGGCCAGCATACGGGCCGCTCGCCGAAGGACAAATTCGTCGTTCGTGATGCTTCCACCGAGAACACAATCTGGTGGGACAACAACAAGCCGCTGTCGCCGGAAAATTTCGAGCTGCTGCGGCAGGACATGCTGGCCCATGCCGCCGGCAAGACGCTTTACGTGCAGGACCTGATCGGCGGCGCCGATGAGGAAAATGCGCTGCCGACCCGCGTCGTCACCGAGCTTGCCTGGCATTCGCTGTTCATCCGCAATCTGCTGATCCGGCCGAAGCGGGAGACGCTTTCGGGCTTCAGCCAGAAGCTCACCATCATCAACCTGCCAAGCTTCAAGGCCGATCCGGCCCGTCACGGCGTGCGTTCGGAAACCGTCATTGCCTGCGATCTGACTAACGGCCTCGTGCTCATCGGCGGCACGTCCTATGCCGGCGAAAACAAGAAGTCGGTCTTCACGGTGCTGAACTACCTGCTGCCGGCCAAAGGCGTGATGCCGATGCATTGCTCCGCCAATGTCGGTCCTGAAGGTGATTCCGCCGTGTTCTTCGGCCTCTCCGGCACCGGCAAGACCACGCTCTCCGCCGACCCGGCACGCACGCTGATCGGCGATGACGAACATGGCTGGGGCGAACACGGCATCTTCAATTTCGAAGGCGGCTGTTATGCCAAGGCGATCAAGCTTTCGTCCGAGGCCGAGCCGGAAATTTACGCCGCGACCAATCGTTTCGGCACGGTTCTCGAAAACGTCGTGCTGGATGAAAGCCGCGTCCCTGATTTCAACGACAATTCGCTGACGGAAAACACCCGTAGCGCCTATCCGCTGCACTTCATTCCGAATGCGTCGGAAACGGGCATTGCCGGCCATCCGAAGACGATCATCATGCTGACGGCGGATGCCTTCGGCGTGCTGCCGCCGATCGCGCGTCTGACGCCGGAACAGGCCATGTACCACTTCCTCTCCGGCTACACCGCAAAGGTTGCCGGCACGGAAAAGGGCGTGACCGAGCCGGAAGCCACCTTCTCCACCTGCTTCGGCGCACCCTTCATGCCGCGCCACCCGGCGGAATACGGCAACCTGCTGCGCGAGCTGATCGGCAAGCGCGGCGTTGACTGCTGGCTGGTCAATACCGGCTGGACCGGTGGTGCCTATGGCATCGGCAAGCGCATGCCCATCAAGGCGACACGCGCGCTTCTGACCGCTGCACTGACCGGCGATCTGAAGAATGCGCAATTCCGCACCGACGCGAATTTCGGTTTCGCCGTGCCGCTGTCGCTCGACGGTGTCGATGGTGCGATCCTCGATCCGCGTTCCACCTGGGCCGATGGCGCAGCTTACGACGCGCAGGCGAAGAAGCTGGTATCGATGTTCGTTTCGAACTTCACCAAGTTCGAAGATCACGTCGACAGCAAGGTTCGCGACGCAGCCCCGGGACTTCTGCTCGCGGCTGAATGATTAAAGCCTCATTCGTGAGGAGGAGGGGACCCGGCCCAGTGCCGGGTTTCTTTTTGTCGGGTTCTTTCATTTTGTCCGCTGTTTTCATTTTTCGCGTTCTGTGGCATCACCGGCGCGGAGAAAGATCATGGCCAGCGACCCGCTTTACATCAGCAACCGTATCACCATCGCCGGCTGGGAGCTGACGGAGCAATTCGTGCTGGCCGGAGGACCGGGCGGCCAGAACGTCAACAAGGTCTCGACGGCGGTTCAGCTGTTTTTCGACATCGCCAATTCACCGTCCCTCTCGGATCGGGTAAAGGTCAATGCTATCAGGCTTGGCGGTCGGCGCGTTTCGAAAGAGGGCGTGCTGATGATCGAGGCCAGCCGGTTTCGAAGTCAGGAGCGCAATCGCGAGGATGCGCGCGAGCGGCTGAAGGAGCTGATCCTGGAAGCTGCCGCCCCGCCGCCGCCGATGCGAAAGGCCACCAAACCCACCAAGGGATCCGTCGAACGCCGCCTCAAGGCAAAATCCGGTCGTTCCGATATCAAGAAAATGCGTGGCAAGCCCTCGGGCGATTAGGCCCCGGCTTGGCGAGAAATGTTTCGCCCTTGTCATAGAGCTTCAAATATCGTCTGGTAATTCTCCCTACAACCAAGGAGGGTGCTATGGGTCTGTTCAATTTCATCAAGGAAGCGGGAAAGAAGCTTGGTATCGGCGGGGACGATACCCCTGATGTCGAAGCGGTGAAGAAGGAACTCGCTTCCCACGATCTCGGCACGGACAAGGTTCAGGTCGAGGTGGTGGACGACAAGGTCGTCCTGAAGGGCGAAGTGGCCGATCAGTCGATTTTCGAAAAGGCGGTGATTGCGGTCGGCAATACGCTGGGCATTTCCAAGGTCGAGGCCGGCGAGTTGACAGTGGCCGAAGCGCCGGCAAAGGAACCCGTCCTTTACACCGTCAAGAAGGGCGACAACCTCTGGAAGATTGCGGAAGCCCAATATGGCAAGGCCAATGGCGCGAAGAACAATATTATCTTCGAAGCCAACAAGCCGATGCTGACCCATCCCGATAAAATCTATCCCGGCCAGGTGCTGCGCATTCCTGAGCTTGCCCAATAACAGACTTCACCGGTTCGATGAGACGCCGTTTGCGCGGCGTCTCTTATAATTTGCGGAGCGCCACCGTATCGATCAGGTGGTTCTCCCCCTTGCGCAGAATAAGATCCGCACGCGGGCGTGTTGGCACAATGTTTTGGCGCAGGTTTTTCAGGTTAATGTTCTGCCAGAGCCCTTCGGCAATGCTGAGCGCCGCCTCTTCACTGATAGACGCATAACGGTTGAAGAATGAATTCGGGTCGCGGAAGGCGGTTTGCCGCAGATTCATGAACCGGTTCACATACCAGTTGTGAATGAAGTCCTCATCGGCATCGATATAGATCGAGAAATCGAAGAAGTCGGAAACGATCGGCACGATGCGCCCGCCCGCCGGAAGGTCACGGGATTGCAGCACGTTGATGCCTTCGAAGATCAGGATATCCGGCTGGTCGATGACGGTGAATTCGTTCGGCAGCACGTCATAGGTCAGGTGCGAATAACGCGGCGCCTTCACATTCGGCTGGCCCGCCTTGATCGCCGAAAGAAAACGCAGCAACGCGCCGATATCGTAGCTTTCGGGAAAGCCCTTTCGCTCCATCAGGTTTTCGCGCCGCAGCACTTCGTTCGGATAAAGAAATCCGTCTGTCGTGATGAGATCGACCTTCGGGCTGGATGGCCAGCGGGCCAGAAGCTCTTTCAGGATACGCGCTGTCGTCGATTTGCCAACGGCAACCGATCCGGCAATGCCGATGACGAAAGGCGTCTTGTTGACATCCCCCATATTCAGAAAGCGGTTGCGCTGTTCGAACAGCAGTTGCGACGCTTCCACATGCGATGACAGGAGGCGCGACAACGACAGGTAGATGCGCCGCACCTCGTCGAGATCGATCGGGTCGTCCAGCGAACGTAGCCTTTTGACCTCGTCTGCGGACAGCGTCAGTGGCGTATCGGCGCGAAACTTCGCCCATTCTTCTGAGCTGAAGAAGTGGTAGGGCGAATATTCATCCGGTCGGAAATGATCGAGTGTGCCTGGCATGCCTCTCTCCCCGCTGCCTGCCTCGATCTTCATGCTGTCGGCCTCGCCGCCTTTTCCGCAAGGCCGGTCTGACCTGTGCGGCGCTCCAGTTCGGCAAAAACGTCGCTCAAGGGAATGTCGGCGATCTTCAGCACCACCAACAAATGGTAAAGCAGGTCGGCCGCTTCATTTTTAAGTCCGTCATGATCCTGCGCGATGGCAGCGATGACAGCTTCAACCGCTTCTTCACCCAGCTTCTTTGCTGCGCGCTCTTGGCCGGCAGCAACCAGCTTGGCCGTCCAGGATTCATCAGGCGATGCAGCGGCACGCTTCGCGACGATGCATTCCAGATCGGAAAGGGAAAATGCGCTCATGAGATGTTCCTGCAATCAGTCGAGACGCATGGCGATGCCATGTTCGGCCATATAGCTCTTGGCTTCGCCGATCGAATAGGTGCCGAAGTGGAAGATGGAAGCGGCAAGCACCGCCGTCGCATGGCCATCACGAACGCCTGCCACCAGATCATCAAGCGTGCCGACACCGCCCGAGGCGATGACGGGCACGCGAACCTGATCGGCAATGCTGCGCGTCAGGCCGATATCATATCCGCTTTTGGTGCCGTCACGATCCATCGAGGTGACGAGCAATTCACCGGCACCGCGCTCGACCATCTTGATGGCGAATTCCACGGCATCGATGCCGGTCGGCTGGCGTCCGCCATGGGTGAAGATTTCCCAACGGCCGGCTTCGCCATCTTTCGAAACCCGCTTGGCGTCGATGGAAACGACGATGCACTGGTTGCCGAACTTGTCGGCCGCCTGCGCAACGAAATCGGGATCCTTGACAGCTGCGGAGTTGATCGAGACCTTGTCCGCACCGCAAAGAAGCAGCTTGCGAATATCCGCAACGCTCCGAACCCCGCCACCGACCGTCACCGGCATGAAGCAATGATCGGCAGTGCGCGAGACGACATCGAAAATGGTGTCGCGATTGTCCGAGGAGGCTGTGATGTCGAGAAAGCAGAGTTCATCCGCTCCCGCCGCATCATAGGCTTTCGCCGCCTCGACCGGGTCACCGGCATCGATCAGGTCGACGAAGTTCACGCCCTTGACGACACGTCCGTCTTTCACATCGAGGCAGGGAATAATGCGGGCTTTGAGGGTCATGCGCGTACCTCCTTCGCGGCCTTGATGAGGGCGAGCGCCTCGGCGGGGTCGATGCGGCCGTCATAAAGCGCGCGGCCTGAAATCGCACCCTCTAGCTTTGCGGCATCTGGCTGGAGCATGCGCTTGATGTCATCGATAGAGGCAAGGCCGCCGGAAGCGATGACAGGGATCGACACGGCTTCGGCCAGTTCCAGCGTCGAGGCCCAGTTGATGCCGGCCAGAATGCCGTCACGATCGATATCGGTATAGATGATGGCGGCAACGCCGGCACCTTCAAAGCGCCCGGCGAGTTCGATGACGCCGAGTTCGGAGGCTTCCGCCCAGCCTTCCACGGCAACCTTGCCGCCCTTGGCATCGATGCCGACGGCGACCTGGCCGGGAAAACGCTTGCAGGCTTCGATGACCAGAACCGGATCGCGCACTGCCACGGTGCCGAGAATGACACGGGCAAGCCCGCGGCTCAGCCAGGCCTCGATATGATCGAGCGTGCGAATGCCACCGCCCAGCTGCACCGGGTTTTTCGTGGCTTTGAGAATGGCATCGACCGCCGCGCCATTGACCGTTTCTCCGGCAAAGGCGCCGTTGAGATCAACCACATGCAGCCATTCAAACCCTTGGTCCTCGAAGGCCTTCGCCTGCGCGCCGGGGTCGGTGTTGTATACGGTGGCCTGGTCCATATCGCCGAGTTTCAGGCGAACGCACTCACCGTCCTTGAGATCGATTGCGGGAAAAAGAATCATGTCAGGGCTTCCAGCGCAGGAAATTGGAAATCAGGGCGAGGCCGAGTGTCTGGCTCTTTTCCGGATGGAACTGTGCGCCCGCAATGTTGTCACGGCCGACGAAAGCCGTCATGGCGCCACCGTAATTGGTGGTGGCGATGACGTCAGTCGAGTGCTTGGCCGCCAGATGATAGGAATGCACGAAATAAGCATGCAGCCCATCCGCGCCGGTCTTGATGCCGTCGAACAGCGGGTGGGCGTGGCGAATTTCAAGCGTGTTCCAGCCGATCTGCGGGATCTTGAGGCTGGGATCGGATGGCGTCATTTCAACAACGTCACCTTCGATCCAGCCGAGCCCGGTACTGACGGTCTTTTCCAGCCCGCGCGAGGACATGAGCTGCATGCCGACGCAGATGCCGAGAAAGGGGTGCGCTTTTTTCTCCACGGCTTCGACAAGCGCCTCATGCATGCCGGGGACGGCATCTAGACCGGCGCGGCAATCCGCATAGGCGCCGACGCCAGGCAGCACGATGCGGTCTGCGGACGCAACATGATCCGGCCTGTCCGTCAGATCGATGGTTGCGTCGATGCCAGCCTCGCGGGCGGCACGCTCGAAAGCTTTGGTGGCCGAACGCAAATTGCCCGAACCGTAGTCGATAATCGCGACACGCATGTCAGCGCCTTCCATTCAAGTCGAAAAGAAACGATCCGGCGGGATCGTCGACGAAGTTTTTGCCGCCGCTTTTTTGCGGCGAAGTGGTCCAGACCGGCTGGGACAACTGTTCCGCCTTGTCGGCGTTTTCGGAGAGACTGGAGAAATATATGTCTTCCGCGCTCGAAAGATCAGGGGCGGAAACGACTGAGGTCAGGGTCCAGCCTTTGCGGATCAGGTGCCGGACGAGAAAATCGCGTCCCTCCAGCGCCGTGATAAGCCCGATGGCGAAATTGCAGAGAATGCCGACAGGTTCGAATCCGGCTAATATCGAGGCCTGCCCGGCAAGAACGAGCGCGATGACAACGATGGTGGTCGCCAACCACAGCCGGTTCACGGCAAGCCATAACCAAGGCGCAAGCAGTGCCAGCCAGACGAAACGGTCTGCAATGAAGCGGGTCGTCTTATGGTCCCTGTCCGGCCCGTTGGGGGCTTCCAGAACGAGATAGCTTGTCATGGGCTTCCTGACAGCTTTGGCGTCAGGCCAGCATGCCCTTTGTGGAGGGAACGCGGCCTGCCTGCCGGGGGTCGATCTCGGTTGCCGTGCGAAGAACGCGGGCAACGGCCTTGAAGCATGTTTCGGCGATATGATGGTTGTTGGCGCCGTAATGGTTCAGGATATGCAGCGTAATGCCGGCATTCTGGGCGAGCGCCTGAAAGAACTCGCGCACCAGCTCGGTATCGAAAGTCCCGATCTTTGGCGCGGAGAAATTGACGTTCCACACAAGGAAGGGCCGGCCGGAAATATCGACGGCAGCCTTGGTCATCGTCTCGTCCATGGCCAGATCGAGCGAGGCGTAACGGGTAATGCCACGCCGGTCGCCCAGTGCCTTGGCAATTGCCTGGCCGATGGCGATGCCGGTATCTTCCACGGTGTGGTGGTCATCGATATGCAGGTCGCCCTGAACTTCGATGTCCATGTCGATCAGCGAATGGCGGCTGAGCTGGTCCAGCATATGGTCGAAAAATCCCACGCCGGTGGAAATTTTTGATTTGCCGGTGCCGTCGATATCCACGCGCACCGAAACCGAGGTTTCGTTGGTCTTGCGGATAATCTCGCCTTTACGTTCTGCCATTTTGGCCGCTCCGTGAAAATGTTGCCGTTCCTTATCAGCACGGGACACAAATATCCAGTTGTTCCATCGTCTTGCCTGATGCGCCGAAAACGGTGCGTCGCCCCGAAGATTGCAATCGTGAAAAGCAAACTTACATAGAACCGCAGAGGGCCGTATCCCGGCCCGTTAACCCCAGGCCCGCGAGGGCAGACAGGTGTTTGATGACAACAATTATTACAGTCAGGAAGGGCGGCAAGGTCGTCATGGCTGGCGACGGGCAGGTAAGCCTTGGCCAGACCGTCATGAAAGGCAATGCCCGCAAGGTTCGCCGCATCGGCAAGGGTGAGGTGATTGCCGGTTTTGCCGGTGCGACGGCGGATGCCTTCACGTTGCTCGACCGTCTCGAAAAGAAGCTTGAGCAATATCCCGGCCAGCTTATGCGCGCCGCGGTCGAGCTTGCGAAGGACTGGCGCACCGATAAATATCTGCGCAATCTCGAAGCGATGATGCTGGTGGCCGATAAATCGACCACGCTCGCCATTACCGGCAATGGTGATGTGCTGGAACCGGAACACGGCGCAATCGCCATCGGCTCCGGCGGCAATTATGCTTTTGCTGCCGCCCGCGCCATGATGGACACGGACAAGTCGGCCGAAGACGTGGCGCGCCAGTCACTCGATATCGCCGCCGATATCTGCGTTTATACCAACCACAATCTCGTCGTCGAAACGCTTGACGCCGAATAAGCCTGTTTCTCACCCGATTTTCTCACCAATGGGTCCTGTGGGCCGGGCCGGAATGGCCGGCCGGAGCAGGAAAGCCGAGAGGATAGAATGACCACTTTTTCTCCCCGGGAGATCGTCTCGGAACTCGACCGCCACATCATCGGCCAGCATGATGCAAAACGTGCGGTCGCGATTGCGCTGCGCAACCGCTGGCGCCGCCAGCAGCTCGATGAGAGCCTGCGCGACGAGGTCATGCCGAAAAACATTCTCATGATCGGGCCAACCGGTGTCGGCAAGACGGAGATTTCCCGCCGCCTCGCCAAGCTGGCCGGTGCGCCCTTCATCAAGGTCGAGGCGACCAAATTCACCGAAGTCGGTTATGTCGGCCGCGATGTCGAGCAGATCGTCCGCGATCTCGTGGAAATCGGCATCGGCCTCGTGCGTGAAAAGAAACGCGCCGAGGTGCAGGCCAAGGCGCATCAGAGCGCCGAGGAACGGGTGCTGGATGCGCTGGTTGGCACAACCGCGTCACCGGGCACGCGCGAAAGCTTCCGCAAGAAGCTGCGCGACGGCGAGCTGGACGACAAGGAAATCGATATCGAAGTGGCGGATAGCGGATCGGGCATGCCCGGTTTCGAAATTCCCGGCATGCCGGGCGCCAATATCGGCGTTCTGAACCTGTCGGAAATGTTCGGCAAGGCCATGGGCGGGCGCACCAAGAAGGTGCGCACCACGGTGTCGAAATCCTATGCCGATCTCATCCGCGACGAATCCGACAAGCTGCTGGACAATGAAATGATCCAGCGCGAGGCGGTGAAGTCCGTTGAAAATGACGGCATCGTCTTCCTTGACGAGATCGACAAGATTGCCGCCCGCGACGGCGGCATGGGCGCCGGCGTCTCCCGCGAAGGCGTACAGCGCGATCTCTTGCCGCTGGTTGAAGGCACGACCGTTTCGACGAAGTACGGGCCGGTGAAGACGGACCATGTCCTCTTTATCGCATCGGGCGCCTTCCATGTGGCAAAGCCGTCGGATCTCCTGCCGGAGCTTCAGGGCCGTCTGCCGATCCGCGTCGAGCTGAAGCCGCTGACCAAGGAGGATTTCCGCCGCATCCTGACGGAGACGGAAGCAAGCCTCATCCGCCAGTATAAGGCGCTGATGGCAACGGAAGAACTCGATCTCGATTTCACCGATGATGCCATCGATGCACTGGCCGATGTGGCTGTTCATCTCAACTCGTCGGTCGAAAACATCGGTGCGCGCCGCTTGCAGACCGTGATGGAGCGCGTTCTCGACGAGATTTCGTTCAACGCACCGGATCGGGGTGGCTCTGCCGTCAAGATCGATCAGGAATACGTCAAAAAACATGTCGGCGATCTCGCCGCCGATACGGATTTGTCGCGTTACATTCTCTGAAGACTTCGGGGACAACGAAAGAAGAGTGCGGCCATATTTGCCGCACTCTTTTATTTTATCTGCCTCATCTCGCATTCAGCCCGCATTTTGTTTATGGGAAGGGCTGCATTCCGGTTGGAACCGCTTTCGTGGAATGATCCGGTTTTCCCGCTTGTCATGCCGGTAATGGCCGGTTCGAGAAAAGGCAGTCGCTCGTGCGCAAAACTCTTCTGGCATTTGCCGTGGCTCTGGCGGTTTCCGCCGTTTCGTCTTCTTATGTCGAGGCCGCGACGGTTGTTCCACCGGGCAATCGCAATGCCGAACAGCCGGGTGTTCCCGGCGCTTCCGCCCGCAGAACCAAGGCGTCCAACAGCTCTTTCGAACGCAAATATCAGAAGGTGATCGACCTTTTGTCCTCCGACAAGGCGCTGATCGCCAAGATCAAGTCGACGGCAGGACGCTACGGCATCGATCCTATCCATATGATCGGCGCGATCGTCGGCGAACACACCTATAATGTCGATGCTTACGACCGGTTGCAGTCCTATTATGTCAAGGCGGCCTCTTATGCCGGCAGCAGCTTCCGTTTCGGCTACAAGGACGAAACGATTGCGCAGTTTCTGACGCATGCGCAATTTTCCAAATGCCAGGCGAAGAAGGATTCCTACAGCCTCTGGAACTGCCGCGAAGATGTCTGGGACGACAGCTTCCGTGGTAAGACTGTCGACGGCGTGGCCTATCCGAACAACCGTTTCAGCGCCGTTTTCTTCCAGCCCTTTTATGCCGGCCAGACCTTCGGCCTCGGCCAGATCAACCCGCTGACGGCGCTGATGTTGTCCGACATGGTGTCGAGAACCTCCGGTTACGAAAAGCTGGATGAAAACGATGCCACTGCCGTTTATACGGCGATCATGGATCCGGACCGTTCGCTCGCCTTCATGGCAGCCTCCATCCGCAAGTCGATCGATGACTACCGATCGATTGCCGACATGGATATTTCCAAAAATCCGGGTGTGACCTCCACGCTTTATAATGTCGGCGGCTCGCAGCAGCGCGCTGCCGCCCTTGCCCAGAAGAACCGCCAGCGCGCTGGAGGCGGCGAGCAGCCCCTGTTGCCGGAAGAAAATTATTACGGCTGGCTGGTGAATGACCGCATCAAGGATCTGCAGGCGCTTTTGTAGAAAAAGACGATTATCCGCCATATTGTTTCCAAAACGGAAATAATATTTGGCTGCCTGCTGCAATTGACGAGCGGCCGCCTCAGCGTCCAATCTGTGCCTTCAGAATATAAGGAGGCGCATGTGAGCCGCACGGATAAATTCGGTCTTTCCATTGACGACCGGCTATATGCCTTTTTGACGGACGAGGTGCTTCCGGGCACAGGTCTGGACAGCGAGACCTTCTTTGAAGGTTTCTCGGCCATCGTCCATGAGCTTTCCCCGAAGAACCGTGAGCTGCTCGCCAAGCGCGATGCGCTGCAGGAAAAAATCGACGGCTGGTACCGTGATAACGGCGCTCCCTCGGATTTCGACGCCTACGAGGCCTTCCTGAAGGAGATCGGCTACCTGCTGCCCGAAGGTCCCGGCTTCAAGGTGGAAAGCAATAATGTCGACCCGGAAATTGCCGTCGTCGCCGGACCGCAGCTCGTTGTTCCCGTCATGAATGCGCGTTATGCGCTGAATGCCGCCAATGCCCGCTGGGGCTCGCTTTATGACGCGCTTTACGGCACGGATGCCATTTCCGATGCCGACGGTGCGGAAAAGGGCAGGGGTTACAATCCGAAGCGTGGCGACAAGGTCATCGCCTGGGCGCGCAATTTCCTCGATGAATCCGCACCGCTCGAGACAGGAAGCTGGTCCGACGTCACAGGCTTCAATATCGTTGACGGCCTGTTGCGGCTTGCCATCGGTGCTGCCACGACTGGCCTCAAGGATGCAGCCCAATTCAAGGGTTTCAGCGGTGAAGCGGCAAAGCCCGCCACGATCCTGCTCGGCAAGAATGGTCTGCACACCGAGATCGTCATCGATCCCTCGACCGAAATCGGCAAAGGTGACAAAGCGGGCATTTCCGACGTCATTCTCGAATCGGCACTGACGACCATCATGGATTGCGAAGATTCGGTCGCTGCCGTCGATGCCGAAGACAAGGTGCTGGTCTATGGTAACTGGCTTGGCCTGATGCGCGGCGATCTGACGGAAGCCGTCTCCAAGGGCGGCAACACCTTCACCCGCCGCCTCAACCCGGATCGTTATTATACCGGTCCCAATGGTTCCGCGCTCACGCTGCCGGGCCGTTCCCTGATGCTGGTGCGCAATGTCGGTCATCTCATGACCAATCCGGCCATCCTCGACAGGGATGGCCGCGAGGTGCCGGAAGGCATCATGGACGCCGTCGTCACGGCGCTGATCGCGCTTTACGATGTCGGCCCTTCCGGACGACGCCAGAATTCCCGTGCTGGCTCGATGTATGTCGTCAAGCCGAAGATGCACGGACCGGAGGAAGTGGCCTTCGCCAACGAAATCTTCAGCCATGTCGAAAAGCTTGTCGGCATGGCGCCGAACACCATGAAAATGGGCATCATGGATGAGGAGCGCCGCACCACTGTTAACCTCAAGGAAAGCATTCGCGCGGCGAAGGATCGTGTTGTCTTCATCAATACCGGCTTCCTCGATCGTACCGGCGATGAAATCCACACCTCGATGGAAGCAGGCCCGATGATCCGCAAGGGCGACATGAAGCAGGCGGCTTGGATCGCTGCTTATGAAAACTGGAACGTCGATATCGGCCTCGAATGCGGTCTTTCCGGCCACGCGCAGATCGGCAAAGGCATGTGGGCGATGCCTGACCTGATGGCGGCGATGCTGGAGCAGAAGATTGCGCATCCGAGGGCGGGCGCAAACACTGCCTGGGTACCGTCGCCGACGGCGGCGACGCTACATGCGACGCACTATCACAAGGTCGATGTTGCCGCGGTTCAGGAAGGCCTGAAAAGCCGCGGTCGCGCCAAGCTTTCCGACATTCTTTCAGTGCCGGTCGCGCCGCGTCCCAATTGGACGCCGGAAGAAATCCAGCGGGAACTTGATAACAATGCGCAGGGTATTCTCGGCTATGTCGTTCGCTGGGTCGATCAGGGCGTCGGCTGCTCCAAGGTTCCTGACATCAACAATGTCGGCCTGATGGAGGATCGCGCGACGCTTCGCATTTCCGCCCAGCACATGGCCAACTGGCTGCGTCATGGCGTAGTGACGGAGACCCAGATCATCGAAACCATGAAGCGCATGGCCGCGGTGGTGGACACGCAGAATGCCGGCGATCCGGCCTATCTGCCGATGGCATCGGATTTCGACGGATCGGTGGCTTTCCAGGCTGCTGTCGAGCTGGTGCTGAAGGGCCGTGAACAGCCGAACGGCTATACCGAGCCGGTTCTGCATCGCCGCCGTCTGGAGTTGAAGGCGAAGCAGGCGGCGTGAAGCCGCCAACCAGTGCTTCCATAACAAAAAAGCCGCCGGGAAAATCCTCGGCGGCTTTTTCTTGATCTGGTGTAACCCTTACTGGATCACGACGACCTTGGTGCTGCGGCCGGGGCGGACGCGGCTATAGAGATCGATCACATCCTGGTTGATCATGCGGATGCAGCCGGAAGAGGCGGCGGTGCCGATCGAAGCCCATTCGGGCGAACCATGAATGCGGAACAGCGTGTCCTGTCCCTTGTCGTTGAAGAGATACATGGCACGCGCGCCGAGTGGGTTGGAAAGGCCCGGGCCCATGCCCGCCTCGACATATTTTGCCACTTCCGGCTTGCGGTCTGCCATTTCCTTCGGCGGATGCCACATCGGCCATTCCTGCTTCCAGGCCACATAGGCTTCACCGGCCCAGGCAAAACCCGCCTTGCCGACGCCGATGCCGTAACGCACAGCGCGGTTACCGGACATGATATAATAGAGGTAACGATCGCGCGTATTGACGATGATGGTGCCGGGACGCTCGGATGTCTGGAACTCGACGATCTGGCGACGGTATTTCTCATTCACGCGATTGATCGGAATGGCCGGCAGCGCATAACCCGCATCGGTCACAGGACCGTAGACATCGTTGAAAATCTGAACCGTTTCGACCTTCGCCGGAACGGGGTCAGCAACCGGTACAGATGCGGCGATCTTGCCGGAGGTCGGAGCGGAGGATTGGGAAGTCGTCTCGGCGCAGCCGGCCAGTGCCAGTGCTGCCGTCAGACCGAGTAGGGTCAATGGGGTGCGGATGCGCATGTCGTTCTCGCGGAAAATTCGCCAAATTGTGCGAAGGAGTAGGCTTAATTGGATAAATCGGTTATTTTCCATTCAGCCGCACTTGGCAAGCCATTGTGCAGCCGCGAAACGGCAGCGCCTTTAAAATTGCCGGTTGATTGCCTTTTTGCAACAATAGGCCAAACGCTTCAGCAGCCTTTATCCATGACTATTCTTTCCGTTACCAACAATAATCCGTTAATTGACGGCCGCCAGTCGGACAAGGCGATGCTGGTACGTCGCGGCGTACAGGTGCTGTTGCATGAGATGCGCCATTCGGTTCTGCCGGAACTGCCGCTTGCGAGCGGACGCAGAGCCGATCTCATCAGCCTGTCGGCCAAGGGTGAAATCTGGATCATCGAAATCAAATCCTCGATTGAGGATTTCCGCGTCGATCGTAAATGGCCGGATTATCGCCTGCATTGCGACCGGCTGTTTTTCGCCACTCATCCGGAAGTTCCGACCGACATATTCCCGGAGGAATGCGGGCTCATCCTGTCGGACGGATATGGTGCCCACATGCTGCGCGATGCGCCGGAGCACAAATTGCTGCCGGCGACCCGCAAATCGGTGATGCTGGATTTTTCGAGAACCGCTGCAACCCGGCTGATGTTAGCCGAATGGACGACCGGGCGCAGCTTCGGGGAATAGCGTTCCGTTTCAGCACATTGTCGGGACGTAAAAACGCTGCGCACTTTTACTGGAAATGCTTCATTTCGGAGCGCGTTTCGCGAGAATGCGCTGAAGGGTGCGCCGATGCATGTTGAGCCGACGCGCCGTTTCCGAAACATTGCGCTCGCACATTTCATAAACCCGCTGAATATGCTCCCAGCGCACCCTGTCTGCCGACATCGGGTTTTCCGGAACCTCGGTCTTTTCGCCCTTGCGCTGCGTCAGGGCATTAAAGACATCGTCCGCATCGGCGGGTTTGGCGAGATAATCCAGCGCCCCAAGCTTCACGGCAGTCACGGCGGTGGCGATATTGCCGTAGCCGGTCAAAACGACGATCTGCGTGTCGTCCCGGTTCTGCCTGATGGCTTCGATCACCTCCAGCCCGTTGCCGTCAGCAAGTCTCAAATCGACGACCGCATATTTCGGCGGCGCGGCCTTGGAGCGGGCAATGCCTTCGCTCACCGTCTCGGCAGTATCGACGGCAAAGCCGCGCGTTTCCATCGCCCGGGCAAGCCGGCGCAGGAACGGGCCGTCATCATCGACGATCAGCAGCGATCTGTCGGGTCCGATCGGATCGATATCGTCCACCGGTTCGCTAGTGGCTGGGGTCTGGTCTTCAATCTTCATGTTTCCGGCCTTCCGGCAACTTCATCGGCTTGATTTTCTTCTTCTTATCGCCGCTTCAACGTGGATGGTAAAGTCAACGGCTTCTTTTATCGTCCATCAGCGCCCGAGGCCAGACGATTGTGACCCGCGCCCCGCTTTTGCCTGATGCGCGATTTTCAAAGGTAACAGCCGCGCCGGAACGCTCCAGCAAGGTCTTGGCGATGAAAAGCCCGAGGCCGAGCCCGCCGGCGCGCGTATCATTGTGACGTTCGGTCACATAGGGCTCGCCGATACGGGCAAGAACGTCATGGGCATAACCAGGCCCGTCATCCTCCATGATGACGGCGACGTTCTGGGCATCGTGATCCACCGTCACGGTCACCTTCTCACGCGCATAATCCACGGCATTTTCGATGAGGTTGCCCAGCCCGTAGATAATGCCGGCGTTGCGGATACCGACCGGTTCCTCGGCGCGGCCAGTCTTTTCCACCAGTTCCAGACGAATGCCGAATTCCCGATGCGGCGCCATCACCTCTTCGATCAGGGAGGAGAGCGGCAGGCGGCTCATATGCTCCTCATCATCAGTGGAAAGCGAGGTGAGCCGGCGCAGAATATCGCGGCATCTCTCACTCTGGCTGCGCAGCAGCGCTATGTCTTCGCCATATTTCTCATCATGCCCAAGTTCCCGCTCCATTTCCTTGGCGACGACGCTGATTGTCGCAAGCGGCGTGCCCAGCTCATGCGCCGCCGCCGCCGCCAGCCCGTCGAGCTGGGAAAGATGTTTTTCCCGCTCCAACACCAGCTCGGTTGCCGCTAGCGCATCAGCCAGCTGATTGGCCTCATGCGAAACGCGATAAGCGTAGAAGGCTGCGAAAGAGGTTGTGGCGATGATCGCGACCCAGGTGCCGACATGCAGCAGAAGCTGGATCGGCAAAACCTCGTCCGGATACCAGGGAACAGGAAAGGGCGAAAAGGCGATCGCCGTCGAGCAGATGACGGCAAAGCCGAGCAGGATGAGCGAGTGCCGAAGCGGCTGCGAGGCAAAGGCGATAATGACCTGCACGCAGATCAGCGGCGCGAAGGGATTGGAAAGACCACCGGTAATATAGATCAGCGCCGTCAGTTGCAGCAGGTCGAAGGCCAGCAGCAATGTCGCTTCCCAGGGCTCCAGACGATAGGTGGAGGGAAAACGGGCGGTGAGAAACAGATTGGCAAGCGCCAGCGCCGCGATGAGAAGTCCGCAGGCGAGAAGCGGCAGGGGGAAATTCAGCCCGAAGGCAACGAACAGGATCGTTGCCGTCTGTCCGGCCACCGCCAGCCAGCGTAGCCAGATGATGGTCTGCAACCTTATCCTGCGGCTGGCGCGGCCAAGCCTCGTGGTTTCGATCGGATGGCCAGCCACCGTCTTCTCCTTCATCCTTTTCATCATCGTCACGTCCCGCGCGGTTTGGCACGGCTGGTCGGCAAGGCCGAGGCCGGATCCTCCGGCCAGGGATGGCGCGGATATCGCCCGCGCATATCCGCCCGCACATCCTTCCACGAACCCGCCCAGAAACCGGGAAGATCGCGTGTCGTCTGTATCGGCCTGTGCGCCGGCGAGGTCAATTCCAAGAGCAGCGGCAAGCGCCCCTGCGCAATGGCGGGGTGGGCCTTCAGTCCAAAAAGCTCCTGTACGCGAATGGAAAGCGTCGGTTCGCTGGCGTCGTAACGAATGGGGTGCCGCTGGCCCGTCGGCGCCTCGAAATGAGTCGGCGCCAGTCGGCCGAGATCTCGTGCCACCTCATGCGGCACCAGAGACTGGATTCCCTCGGAGAGGCTGCCGGGCCGGATGTCCTGAAGGCTGCGGGCACCGTTCTGGAAAGGAACGAACCATTCCTCCAGCCGTGCAAGCAGCGCCGCATTGCTGACGTCAGGCCAGGGTTCGCCGATGCTGGCATTCAGAAAGCCGATCCTGTCGCGCAGCTGCAGGGTTTCTTTCGAAAACGGAAGAATGTCGAGGCCGAATTCCCTGACGCCATTGGCAAGTGCCCGCGCCGCCTTTTCGCCTTCTGGTCGGGGCAGGGGTGTCTCGTCGAGAATGATCGCCC
>NZ_JAPYZZ010000001.1:0-697500 GCF_027460065.1 Martinezella rhizogenes | reverse complement strand
GCTGCGAATAAGCTTTGATCCATGGATCTCCGAATGGGGCAACCCACCTTAAATGCTTGGAAAATCCAGTCTGTTTTATGAACGGCCTGGGTTTCCAAGCATTGTGATAAGGTATCTTACTTTCGAATACATAGGGGTAAGAAGCGAACGCAGGGAACTGAAACATCTAAGTACCTGCAGGAAAGGACATCAACCGAGACTCCGCAAGTAGTGGCGAGCGAACGCGGACCAGGCCAGTGGCAATGATGAATAAAGCGGAACGATTTGGAAAGGTCGGCCATAGAGGGTGATAGCCCCTTACGCGTAGAACAGTCATTGTCCTTGAGTAGGGCGGGACACGTGAAATCCTGTCTGAACATGGGGAGACCACTCTCCAAGCCTAAGTACTCGTGCATGACCGATAGCGAACAAGTACCGTGAGGGAAAGGTGAAAAGCACCCCGACGAGGGGAGTGAAATAGAACCTGAAACCGGATGCCTACAAACAGTCGGAGCCCGCAAGGGTGACGGCGTACCTTTTGTATAATGGGTCAACGACTTAGTGTAACTAGCAAGCTTAAGCCGGTAGGTGTAGGCGCAGCGAAAGCGAGTCTGAATAGGGCGATTGAGTTAGTTGCATTAGACCCGAAACCGAGTGATCTAGCCATGAGCAGGCTGAAGGTTGGGTAACACCAACTGGAGGGCCGAACCCGTATCTGTTGCAATAGATTGGGATGACTTGTGGCTAGGGGTGAAAGGCCAATCAAACTCGGAAATAGCTGGTTCTCCGCGAAATCTATTTAGGTAGAGCGTCGACCGAATACCCTCGGGGGTAGAGCACTGGATGGGCTATGGGGACTCACCGTCTTACTGATCCTAACCAAACTCCGAATACCGAGGAGTACTAGTCGGCAGACACACGGCGGGTGCTAACGTCCGTCGTGAAAAGGGCAACAACCCTGACCTCCAGCTAAGGTCCCCAAGTCATGGCTAAGTGGGAAAGGATGTGAGGATCCCAAAACAACCAGGATGTTGGCTTAGAAGCAGCCATCATTTAAAGAAAGCGTAACAGCTCACTGGTCTAAATAAGGGTCTTTGCGCCGAAAATGTAACGGGGCTAAAGCCATGCACCGAAGCTGAGGATATGCCGTAAGGCATGTGGTAGCGGAGCGTTCCGTAAGTCTGTGAAGGCGGACCCGTGAGGGCTGCTGGAGATATCGGAAGTGCGAATGTTGACATGAGTAACGATAAAGGGAGTGAGAGACTCCCTCGCCGAAAGACCAAGGGTTCCTGCTTAAAGTTAATCTGAGCAGGGTTAGCCGGCCCCTAAGACGAGGCGGACACGCGTAGTCGATGGGAACCACGTTAATATTCGTGGGCCTGGTGGTAGTGACGGATCTCGTGTGTTGTTCAACCTTACTGGATTGGTTGGGCGGCGAAGAGGTTCCAGGAAATAGCTCCACCGTATAGACCGTACCCGAAACCGACACAGGTGGTCAGGTAGAGTATACCAAGGCGCTTGAGAGAACTATGTTGAAGGAACTCGGCAAATTGCACGCGTAACTTCGGAAGAAGCGTGACCCTTTTGTACGCAAGTATGATGGGGTGGCACAGACCAGGGGGTAGCGACTGTTTATCAAAAACACAGGGCTCTGCGAAGTAGCAATACGACGTATAGGGTCTGACGCCTGCCCGGTGCTGGAAGGTTAAAGGGAGGGGTGCAAGCTCTGAACTGAAGCCCCAGTAAACGGCGGCCGTAACTATAACGGTCCTAAGGTAGCGAAATTCCTTGTCGGGTAAGTTCCGACCTGCACGAATGGCGTAACGACTTCCCCGCTGTCTCCAACATAGACTCAGTGAAATTGAATTCCCCGTGAAGATGCGGGGTTCCTGCGGTCAGACGGAAAGACCCCGTGCACCTTTACTATAGCTTTACACTGGCATTCGCCAAGGCATGTGTAGGATAGGTGGTAGGCTTTGAAGCAGGGACGCCAGTCTTTGTGGAGCCATCCTTGAAATACCACCCTTATCTTCGTGGATGTCTAACCGCGGTCCGTTATCCGGATCCGGGACAGTGTATGGTGGGTAGTTTGACTGGGGCGGTCGCCTCCGAAAGAGTAACGGAGGCGCGCGATGGTGGGCTCAGACCGGTCGGAAATCGGTCGTCGAGTGCAATGGCATAAGCCCGCCTGACTGCGAGACTGACAAGTCGAGCAGAGACGAAAGTCGGTCATAGTGATCCGGTGGTCCCGTGTGGAAGGGCCATCGCTCAACGGATAAAAGGTACGCCGGGGATAACAGGCTGATGACCCCCAAGAGTCCATATCGACGGGGTTGTTTGGCACCTCGATGTCGACTCATCGCATCCTGGGGCTGGAGCAGGTCCCAAGGGTATGGCTGTTCGCCATTTAAAGCGGTACGTGAGTTGGGTTCAGAACGTCGTGAGACAGTTCGGTCCCTATCTGCCGTGGGTGTAGGAATATTGACAGGATCTGTCCCTAGTACGAGAGGACCGGGATGGACGTATCTCTGGTGGATCTGTTGTCCTGCCAAGGGCATAGCAGAGTAGCTATATACGGAATGGATAACCGCTGAAGGCATCTAAGCGGGAAACCAACCTGAAAACGAGTGTTCCCTATCAGAGCCGTGGAAGACGACCACGTTGATAGGACGGGTGTGGAAGCACAGCAATGTGTGAAGCTTACCGTTACTAATAGCTCGATCGACTTCTTCGTTCCCATTGAATATGTTCATCAAGCAAAGCTTGATGACATCATTGTTCTGTCCTGACGCCCGAAGGGCTCCGGACGGGCCGCGCCAAAAGGCGCGACGACCTCTGGTCTGTATGGCTGCCCCGCTCACTGTTGAGCAAAGGTGGAATACGGATGGGTCAAGTGAGACGTGTTAAATTAAATAGAGCCTTGGCTCTCCAGTTTCTCGAAAACAACGTATGTTGTTGCGTTTTGCCGACCTGGTGGTTATCGCGGGGCGGCTGCACCCAGCAGTATGCATCACAGCGTCCCTGTGATGCTATCGCGATAAATCCCATAGGGATTTACGCTGGTAACGCGGGGTGGAGCAGCCCGGTAGCTCGTCAGGCTCATAACCTGAAGGCCGCAGGTTCAAATCCTGCCCCCGCAACCAAAATACAAAAAACCCCGTAGCCAAAGCTGCGGGGTTTTTGCGTTCCTCCAGGAACGATAACAACCATCAGAAAAGCCATCTCCGGCATTGCCAGGATGCCTGAAATGGACATGATGCGCCATCAAGTCCAGCGTGGAACAACGACGTGAATGCCGATCCCTTAAATATCCTCAAGGCCGTCTATGGTTATGATGCGTTTCGCGGACGGCAGGGCGAAATCATTCAGCATGTGGTGGCGGGCAACAATGCGTTCGTTCTGATGCCGACGGGTGGCGGAAAGTCGCTTTGTTACCAGATCCCTGCACTTGCCAGAGGTGGCATGGGGCTGATCGTCTCGCCGCTGATCGCGCTGATGGTTGATCAGGTTGCCGCGCTGCGTCAGGCCGGTGTCAGGGCTGAAGCTCTCAATTCCGACCTTTCTCCGGAAGAGCGCCGCACGCTATGGCGGGATATGCGAGCCGGCAATGTCGATATTCTCTACGCTGCGCCGGAAACCCTTCTGAAGCCTGATGTCCTTGATGCGCTTCAATCCATTGACCTATCGCTGATCGCCGTCGATGAGGCCCATTGCCTGTCGCAATGGGGGCATGATTTCCGGCCGCCCTATCGCCAGCTCGACATGTTGATCGAGCGTTTTCCAAATACACCGAGGATGGCGCTGACGGCGACGGCTGACGAACCCACCCGTGCCGAGATTCTCGGCCACCTTGCCATTGATGAAGGTGATGCCTTCATTGCCGGCTTCGACCGTCCCAACATCCGCTATGCGATCATGGAGAAGGACAATCCCCGCGCGCAGCTGAAACGTTTTCTCAATGGCCGGGAGAATGAAAGCGGCATCGTTTATTGCCTGTCGAAACGCAAAGTGGACGAAACGGCGGCATGGCTGCGGGACGAGGGTCGTGACGCGTTGCCGTATCACGCTGGCATGGATAAGGCCGCCCGAGAAGAGAACCAGACCCGTTTCCAGCATGGTGAGGCAGTCATCATCGTCGCGACAGTTGCCTTCGGTATGGGGATCGACAAGCCGGATGTGCGCTTCGTCGTCCATATCGATCTGCCCGGAAGCATCGAGGCCTATTATCAGGAAACCGGTCGAGCCGGGCGCGATGGCCTGCCGTCCGATGTGCTGATGCTCTATGGTTACGAAGATATCGCCCTGCGCAACCGTTTCATCGAGGAGTCGGATGCTGCGGACCAGCGGAAATACATGGAACGACAGAAGCTCGATGCGCTGCTTGGCCTTGCGGAAACCGCGGGTTGCCGGAGGCAGGTTCTGCTCTCCTACTTCGGTGACCGGTGCGAGCCATGTGGAAATTGCGATACCTGCTCTTCGCCGCCCGATCTATTCGAGGGCGCCATTGCCGCACAGAAGCTGCTTTCCTGCATTTACCGCACGGGAGAGCGTTTCGGACAGGCCTATGTCATCAGCGTATTGCTGGGCGCGCAGGATGAGCGGATTACAAAGTTCGGGCACGATCGCATCACCACTTACGGTATCGGCAAGGAACACGACAATCGCACCTGGCGGGCCATTTTGCGCCAACTGGTGGCGTTGCGCCTGATAGAGGTGGATCTGTCCGGGCATGGCGGATTGTCCATTTCAGAGGAAGGCAGGCGGTTCCTGCGCGAAAAGCCTTCCCTGATGCTGAGAATACCGTCCGCGCCGCGGGCGACACGACGGGATGCGCCACGAAATGCAACATCGACGGCTCTGCCGGAGGCTAACCGTGGCCTCTTTGAGGCGCTGCGTGCCAAGCGCATGGAAATTGCCCGCGCGCAGAACGTTCCGCCCTATGTGATCTTCCACGACAGAACCCTCATTGAGCTCGCGGCGGCTAGACCGGCCACTGCGAAGGAGATGGCGCAGATCGCCGGCGTTGGTGAGACAAAGCTGGAGCGGTACGGCCCCGCCTTTCTGGACACGATAATACAGCACGCTGCTGGCGAATGACCGCCAGGTGAGAGAATGAAGAGCCGGGTAAGGAAATTCCGGTAAAGGCTCAGCCCGTCGTGTCCTTGAACAGAACGTTCTGATCGATGAGATAACGCGAAAACAGCGGAAGGCTTGCTCCGCCGATTGCCCGGGCCTGGCTGCCGACCGCACCTTCGATGATTTCCGGCAGTATGACACCCTGAAGATCGTGATGCTTCAGGGCAAGCCGGGTGGCGGAAACGATTCTCGTTCTGACCCAGTCGGGAAAACCACCATCGATGATGACGCTGGAAAAATCGATGATGGAGGCGGCGGCGATAACGGCCTGCGCCAGCGCGGCGGCGGTTTTTCGGATCCAGTTTTCAAGCGGTTCGCCGAAATCGATCCACTCGTCCGGGGAGAACCATAGAGGACGTGGATCGATCCCCCTTTCGCGCAGCATGTTTTCCAGAACGAAGATCGACGCGATTTTCAGCAGCTGAACCGTGTTGCCGTCCTGTCCCTGCACCGGCAACGGGCCGATTGCGCCGGCGGTGCCCGTCTTTCCGGAAAACAGCGCCGAATTCAAGACGACACCACCGCCAATAAAGGAGCCGATGAAGACGTAGAGAAAATCCGCATAGTTCTGGCCCGCGCCGAAGACCAGTTCGGCACCGCACGCGCTTGTGGCGTCATTCTGCAGAAAAACCGGATAGCTGATGCCGTCGGCAATCTCCGAGCGGATATCGACGTCCCGCCACCGCTCCATCTCGATTTGCGGCGCACCCACTTCCTGGGCCCAGTTCCACAATTCGAACGGGGCGGCGATGCCGACACCGGCAATTTTTTGCCGCTCGGCTGCAGAGAGTTTTGATTCGAGCTCGGATATGCCCTCTATGACAAAGGGCAATATCCATTCCGGCATCGGGTAGGGGTAGGTCTTGCGGAGCTTGAGCCTGATGCGACCGACGAAATCCATCAGCACGAGATCGACGCTGCGCCGGCCGATCTTGACGCCAAAAGAAAATACAGCATCGGGATTGAGGCGCATCGGTGTTGATGGCTGCCCCACCTTGCCGCGCAGTCTTTCTCCGCGAATGAGAAGCCCATCTTTCTCAAGCGAACGCATAATGACGGAAACCGTCTGTGCCGAAAGGCCGCAAAGTCTTGATATTTCGGCTTTTGACAGCCCGCCATGGCGACGAACGAGGGAGAGCACAAGCCGCTCATTATAAGCGCGCACCCCGATCTGGTTGGCGCCACCGCTCATATCCATGGTAGTGGGCGGCGCTGGCGGCGCCGTCTCGACAGATTGTCTCATAATGTCATCCTCCCGCCCGCCATATCCGCCGCGACCGATATAGGAGGCTTTATGGCAATCTTGCTATCGCAACGTTAAACGACGCGGCGATATTCCTCCTTGCCGCTTGTTAGAATGCCATACGGAATTAATAATTCAATCGGATTTATTTATTGACAGCCGTTTCCTTTGGTGGTTCCATCTGCATCAACGGTCGTCGATCTCGGAGGAGACGGGATCGTCGGGTAACCGTCACGGTGCTCAAATATCCATTGGGAGGATCTCATGAAGACCACTGTTTCCGCTCTTCTGGGCGCGCTCGCGCTTGGCGTTTCTTTCGCTTCCGTTGCATCTGCCGCCGATACGTCGGTTTGCCTGATTACCAAGACCGACACCAATCCCTTCTTCGTGAAGATGAAAGAAGGCGCGACCGCCAAGGCGAAAGAACTCGGCGTGACGCTGAAGTCCTACGCCGGCAAGATCGACGGTGATTCCGAAAGCCAGGTCGCCGCGATCGAGACCTGCATCGCCGATGGTGCCAAGGGTATCCTGATCACCGCATCGGACACCAAGGGCATCGTTCCGGCCGTACAGAAGGCGCGTGACGCCGGCCTTCTGGTCATCGCCCTCGATACGCCTCTGGAGCCCGTCGACGCCGCCGATTCCACTTTCGCCACCGATAATCTTCTGGCCGGCGAACTGATCGGCAAATGGGCCGCCGGCACGCTTGGCGACAAGGCCAAGGACGCAAAAATCGCCTTCCTAAACCTCACCCCCTCCCAGCCGACGGTTGACGTGCTGCGTAACCAGGGCTTCATGAAGGGCTTCGGCATCGACGTGAAGGACATCAACAAGATCGGCGATGAAGACGACAAGCGCATTGTTGGCCATGACGTGACCAACGGTAATGAAGAAGGTGGCCGCTCGGCGATGGAAAATCTGCTGCAGAAGGATCCGACCATCAACGTCGTCCACACCATCAATGAGCCTGCAGCTGCCGGTGCTTATGAGGCGCTGAAGGCGGTTGGCCGTGAAAAGGACGTGCTGATCGTTTCCGTTGACGGTGGTTGCCCGGGCGTCAAGAACGTGGCGGAAGGCGTGATTGGCGCGACATCGCAGCAATATCCGCTGTTGATGGCGGCGCTCGGCGTGGAAGCCGTCAAGAAGTTCGCCGATACCGGTGAGAAGCCGAAGCCGACCGCAGGCAAGAGCTTTGTCGATACCGGTGTGACGCTCGTGACCGACAAGCCGGTCAAGGGCCTCGACTCGATCGACACCAAGGAAGGTCTCAACAAGTGCTGGGGCTGATGCTTCACCGTTGAAACCCGCGGGGGCAGTTTTTGCCCCCGCCCTTGGACCAGAATGATTTCAGGCTCGATCCGGGGGATCGGACAAAGGAACAAACGAGCGTGTCGCATGCCCTGTGGGGGATAAAGACGCCGCTTCACAACACTTTGAATCTGCGCATCATACTCTTTGGAGGCTGGCCCCGGTTTCGGGGCTGATGCGATAGAGCGATCGGGAGGAAAATCCATGAGCGATCAGCCGGTGCGGGCTCAGCCGCATAATGAATTTGAAAAAGTGCTTTCGGGAAGTTCGACGCAAGTCGCTGCTTTCGATACGCACGACAAGAGCGCGCTGGAAAAATTCCAGCACTTTCTCCATTCCAGCCCGGCGGCCGTGCCGCTTATCGTTCTGGTGCTGTCGCTGATCATTTTCGGCCTGCTCCTCGGCGGCAAGTTTTTCTCCGCCTTCTCGCTGACCCTCATCCTGCAGCAGGTCGCGATCGTCGGCATCGTCGGCGCGGCGCAGTCGCTGGTCATCCTGACGGCGGGCATCGATCTGTCGGTCGGCGCAATCATGGTTCTCTCCTCCGTCATCATGGGGCAGTTCACCTTCCGCTACGGTTTGCCGGCAGAGCTTTCCATTCTCTGTGGCCTCGCCGTTGGCGCATTCTGCGGTTTCATCAATGGCGTTCTGGTCTCGCGTATGCGCCTGCCGCCCTTCATCGTTACACTCGGCATGTGGCAGATCGTGCTAGCGACCAACTTCCTTTATTCTGCGAACGAGACGATCCGCGCCCAGGATATCGCCCAGCAGGCGCCGATCCTGCAGTTCTTCGGCGCCAATATCCGTTTTGGCAACGCGGTCTTTACCTATGGCGTCATCGCCATGGTTCTGCTCGTCGCTTTGCTCTGGTATGTGCTGAACCGCACCGCCTGGGGCCGCCATCTTTATGCGGTGGGTGATGATCCGGACGCCGCCGAACTTGCCGGTGTCAACGTCAAGCGCATGCTGACCACCGTCTACACGCTGTCTGGCCTCATCTGCGCCTTCGCTGGCTGGGCCTTGATCGGCCGTATCGGCTCGGTTTCGCCGACTGCCGGTCAATTCGCCAACATTGAATCCATTACTGCGGTGGTTATCGGCGGCCTGTCGCTGTTCGGCGGACGCGGCTCCATCATGGGCATGATCTTCGGTGCCCTCATCGTCGGCGTGTTCTCGCTCGGTCTGAGACTCATCGGCACCGACCCGCAATGGACCTATCTCTTGATCGGCGTCCTCATCATCATGGCTGTCGCAATCGACCAGTGGATCAGAAAGGTAGCAGGCTGATGGCAAAGGAACCCATTCTCACAGCACGCAATCTCGTCAAGCGCTATGGTCGCGTGACCGCCCTCGATCATGCAGATTTCGACCTCTATCCGGGCGAAATCCTGGCCGTGATCGGCGACAACGGCGCCGGAAAGTCCTCGCTCATCAAGGCGATTTCCGGCGCGGTGACACCCGATGAAGGGGAAATCCGGCTGGAAGGACAGCCTGTGCAGTTCCGCTCGCCGATCGAGGCGCGCAAGGCGGGCATCGAGACGGTCTATCAGAACCTGGCGCTCTCGCCGGCGCTTTCCATAGCTGACAATATGTTTCTGGGCCGGGAAATCCGCAAACCCGGCATTCAGGGCAGCCTGTTCCGGGCGCTGGACCGCCCGGCCATGGAAAAATTCGCTCGCGAGAAGCTGTCGGAACTCGGCCTGATGACGATCCAGAACATCAATCAGGCGGTGGAAACCCTCTCCGGTGGCCAGCGTCAGGGTGTGGCCGTGGCGCGTGCGGCGGCCTTCGGTTCCAAGGTCGTCATCCTCGACGAGCCGACGGCAGCACTCGGCGTCAAGGAAAGCCGGCGTGTTCTGGAGCTTATTCTCGATGTACGGTCCCGCGGCCTGCCGATCGTCCTGATCTCGCATAACATGCCGCATGTCTTCGAGGTTGCGGATCGCATCCATATTCACCGCCTGGGCAAGCGCCTGTGCGTCATCAATCCGAAGGACTATTCGATGTCGGATGCCGTCGCCTTCATGACGGGCGCCAAGGAAGCGCCGAAGGAAACGCTTGCCGCATGACGCTGAAGCTTGAAACGATCGTCGAGGATGTTCTTCGGCGGGCAGAAGGTAAATCCCGTTTTATCGTTGCCATTGCCGGTCCCCCTGGGGCCGGCAAATCCACGCTGGCGAACGCCCTTTGTGATGCTTTGCTCACGCGCGGCGAGACGGCCGCCGTTCTGCCGATGGACGGCTTCCATATGGATAACGGTATTCTTGAGGAGCGGGGGCTGCTGTCGCGAAAGGGCGCGCCCGAAACTTTCGATGTGCGCGGTTTCCTCGATATAGTTTCGGCCGTTCGTAAAGGTGGGCAGGAAGTCCTCGTCCCGATTTTCGACCGTTCCCGCGAAATCGCCATTGCGTCCGCCCGCGCTATCGTACCGGAAACACGTTTCGTCCTTGCCGAAGGCAACTACCTGCTGCTGAACGAAGCGCCGTGGACGACGCTTTCCGGGAGCTTCGACCTCACCATCCTTGTGGGTCCCTCCGTCGCGGTGCTGGAAGAGAGGCTGCGCAACAGATGGTTGGGCTATGGTCTCGATGCCGCTCAAATCCACGCCAAACTATTCGAGAACGATCTTCCCAACGGAAAAAGGGTGATCGAAAACGCCCGTCCAGCCGATATTCGCATCGATATCTGGGAATAGATTAACGCTTTTCCGTTCTTCAGCCGCAAAGCGCATTTGCCGTTAAGCCTTTGTTGACCATGTGTTGAATCTTTTTGATCCACAGGGTGGGGCTTTTGTGTGTCTATTCATTGACGCGAAAATTTCCTCATATACTATATGTGGTGTTCGAGGTTCTTCCGATTCGCAAGGATTGGGAGCTAAGACGGGAATTCGGTGCGTAACGCCATCCAGGCGGAGCAAGGCCGAAACTGCCCCCGCAACTGTAAGCGGTGAGCATCGTTCCGATTTGGGTCACTGGGGCTGAAAGCTCCGGGAAGGCCGGGACAGATGTTGTGACCCGCAAGTCAGGAGACCTGCCTTGAGCGCAAACGTCCACGGGCGGGGTGTCCGGAGGAAGGTGTATGACGCAAATGATTTGCGTTCGCCCTTTTCTGCCCCCTCCAGAACAAGCTTCGGGGTGAAGTCATGCCAGTGCATTTTTTTGAGTTGCTACGCTCGTCGGCGTAGAGAGTGATTTTCTGCGGCTTGAAGATCGCCAGGAAAAGGGAACCCGGTTTCCGCCTGGAATGCGACGAACTCTCCAAGCTGCACGTTTTGCCTGAATGACAGATCCATCGCCACCCGATTGCGAGTGCAATCGGCAATGTTGAGCCGTGTCCTAAATCGGCTTCGAAAGGGAAATTATGACCGTCACCGTTTACAGCAAACCCGCCTGCGTCCAATGCACCGCCACGTACCGCGCCCTCGATCGCATCGGCGTTCCCTATGAGATTGTCGATATTTCCGAGGATGCTGATGCGCTCGATCACGTCCGTGGCCTTGGTTATATGCAGGTTCCCGTGGTCGTCGCCGGCGAACGCCATTGGGCGGGTTTCCGGCCTGACATGATCGGCTCGATCAGCTGAGGCGGTGGGGCGATGGGCCTGATCGTCTATTATTCCAGCCGCTCTGAAAACACCCATCGTTTCCTTCTGAAACTGGGACGGCGTTTGTTTCGCCTGCCGCTCGGCGCCGAGGATGACGTGCCTCAGGTGTCGGAGCCCTATGTGCTCGTTACCCCCACCTATGGGGGTGGCGGCACGAAAGGGGCCGTGCCGAAACCGGTTATCCGGTTCTTGAACGAGCCCTCCAACAGAAATCTCATTCGCGGCGTCATCGCGGCGGGCAACACGAATTTTGGCGCAGCTTTCGCATCCGCCGGAGATATCGTCTCGCGCAAGTGCGCAGTGCCGTTTCTCTATCGCTTCGAGCTTCTCGGCACGGAGGAAGATGTCGCCAACGTCAAACATGGATTGGAACGATTTTGGACACGCTGACCTCGAGCGCGCTGCGCAAGGACGCCAAACAGCCGGTAGCCGCAAGCCAGAAACCGCTCGATGCGGCTCTGGACTACCACGCACTGAACGCGATGCTGAACCTTTATGACGAGAACGGGAAGATCCAACTCGACAAGGATCGCCTCGCCGCCCGGCAATATTTCCTCCAGCACGTCAACCAGAATACCGTGTTTTTCCATAACCTCAGGGAAAAACTCGATTATCTGGTGACGGAGGGATATTACGAGCAGGAGGTGCTGGATCAGTACTCCTTCAATTTCGTCCGCGACCTCTATGACGAGGCTTATGCCCGGAAATTCCGCTTCCCGACCTTTCTCGGCGCCTTCAAATATTACACCTCCTACACGCTGAAGACCTTCGACGGAAAACGTTATCTCGAGCGTTATGAGGATCGCGTCTGCATGGTGGCGCTGGCTCTCGCGCGTGGTGATGAACAGCTTGCCCGCGATCTGGTCGATGAGATCATTTCCGGCCGCTTCCAGCCGGCAACACCGACATTTCTCAACGCCGGTAAGAAGAGCCGCGGCGAGCTGGTCTCGTGTTTTCTGCTGCGCGTGGAAGACAATATGGAAAGCATCGGCCGCTCCATCAATTCGGCGCTGCAGCTTTCCAAGCGCGGCGGCGGCGTGGCGCTGTCCTTGACCAATATTCGCGAATTCGGAGCACCGATCAAGCAGATCGAAAACCAGTCGTCCGGCGTCATTCCTGTCATGAAGTTGCTGGAAGATTCGTTTTCTTACGCCAACCAGCTGGGTGCACGCCAGGGTGCCGGCGCGGTCTATCTGCACGCCCACCACCCTGACATCATGCGCTTCCTCGATACGAAGCGTGAAAATGCCGACGAAAAGATCCGCATCAAGACCCTGTCGCTCGGCGTGGTGATCCCGGACATCACCTTCGAACTCGCCCGCAACAATGAGGATATGTACCTGTTTTCGCCCTATGATGTGGAGCGGGTCTATGGTGTGCCGTTGACAGAGATTTCGGTCAGCGAAAAATATCACGAAATGGTCGCCGACAGCCGCATCCGCAAGAAGAAGATCAAGGCGCGCGAATTCTTCCAGGTGATCGCCGAAATCCAGTTCGAGAGCGGTTACCCCTACATCATGTTCGAGGATACGGTGAACCGCGCCAACCCGGTCGCCGGCCGAATCAGCATGAGCAATCTGTGCTCGGAAATCCTGCAGGTCAGCGAGGCGAGCGAATTCAACGCAGATTTGTCCTATAGCCATATGGGCAAGGATATTTCCTGCAATCTCGGTTCGCTCAACATTGCTTCGGCGATGGATTCGGCCGATTTCGGCAAGACCATCGAGACCTCGATCCGGGCGCTGACCGCGGTGTCGGACATGAGCCATATTTCCTCCGTTCCCTCGGTGGAAAAGGGCAATGACGCCAGCCACGCCATCGGGCTTGGCCAGATGAACCTGCACGGTTATCTGGCGCGCGAACGCATCTTTTATGGTTCCGAAGAAGGCGTCGATTTCACCAATATCTATTTCTACACGGTGACCTATCATGCCATCCGCGCCAGCAACCGGCTGGCGGTGGAAAGGGGCCAGAGCTTCAAGGGCTTTGAGAACTCCAAATATGCCTCGGGCGACTATTTCGACAAATATACCGACAGGGAATGGTTGCCCGCGACGGAAAAGGTCCGCGAGTTGTTCGAAAAGGCCGGCATTGCCATTCCGACACAGGAAGACTGGACGACCTTGAGGCATGACGTCATGGCATCAGGTCTCTATAACCAGAACCTGCAGGCCGTGCCGCCAACGGGTTCGATCTCCTATATCAACCACTCCACCTCCTCCATTCATCCGATTGTTTCGAAAATCGAGATCCGTAAAGAGGGTAAGATCGGCCGCGTTTATTACCCGGCTTCCTATCTCTCGAACGATAATCTCGAATATTATCAGGATGCCTATGAGATCGGTCCCGAGAAGATCATCGACACCTATGCGGCGGCCACTCAGCATGTCGATCAGGGTCTGTCGCTGACACTGTTCTTCCGCGATACGGCGACGACGCGCGATATCAACCGGGCGCAGATCTACGCCTGGAAGAAGGGCATCAAGACCATTTACTATATTCGTTTGCGCCAGATGGCGCTGGAAGGCACGCAGGTTCAGGGCTGCGTTTCCTGCACGCTCTGATTTGAGGGACAAGAGAATGAATATCGCCGTAAAACCTGCGTCCCGCATCCGCGCGGTCAACTGGAACCGGATCGAGGACGACAAGGATCTCGAAGTCTGGAACCGCCTGACCTCGAATTTCTGGCTGCCGGAAAAGGTGCCGCTTTCCAACGACATCCCCTCCTGGGGAACCCTGAAGCCGGAAGAGCAGAAGCTGACGATCCGGGTCTTCACCGGGCTGACATTGCTCGACACCATCCAGAACGGCGTCGGCGCCGTGCGCCTGATGCCGGATTCGGCGACGCCGCATGAGGAGGCCGTGCTTTCCAACATCTCCTTCATGGAGGCTGTGCACGCCCGCTCCTACTCCTCGATCTTCTCGACGCTGTGCTCCACGCCCGATGTCGACGACGCCTATCGTTGGTCGGAGGAAAACGAGTTTCTGCAACGCAAATCCGCGATCATCATGCGGGAATATGACAGCGGTGATCCGCTGAAGAAGAAGATTGCCAGCGTGTTTCTGGAAAGCTTCCTGTTCTATTCCGGCTTCTACCTGCCGATGTTCTGGTCAAGCCGCGCCAAGCTCACCAACACGGCAGACCTCATCCGCCTCATCATCCGCGATGAGGCCGTGCACGGCTATTATATCGGCTACAAATTCCAGCGGGCGCTGGACCGCCTTGGCGAGACACAAAGACAGGAGATCAAGGACTTCGCTTTTGATCTGCTGCTCGAGCTTTACGACAACGAGGCGAAATATACCGAGGACCTCTATGACGGTGTCGGCCTGACGGAAGACGTCAAGCAGTTCCTGCATTACAACGCTAACAAGGCCCTGATGAATCTGGGTTATGAAGCGCTGTTTCCCGCCGAGGCCTGCCGGGTCAATCCGGCGATCCTTTCCGCGCTCTCGCCCAATGCCGATGAAAATCACGACTTCTTCTCAGGTTCCGGCTCGTCCTATGTCATTGGCAAGGCGGTCGCCACCGAGGATGAAGACTGGGATTTCTGAAGCCGGGAATATAGGCAGGAACCCGCAAACTATTGCGGGTTCACCACCTGGCTCGCAAGCCGGAAGGGGCTGGAGACGGTTGCGCCGATCGCATCGAACACGAAGGCGCCCGCACTGTTGATGCCACCCCCACGCCTGCTTGCCTCCAGCTGCGGCACCATGGATGCCAGCGCCGCATAGCGGTCGTGATTGAGTGGGTCCGAGGCTTTCAGCTTGGAGATATCCACGAACTGAACGCCTTCCTTCAAGGCGGCTTCCTGCACCTTCGGATCGGTGACGTCCAGCGCACCGATCCGCGTCACGTCTGCGCCCAATATGGAAGAAGCCTTAAGGGCGCGGTCATCCTTGGACACTAGGACTGTGAGCGGTGGGTTCAGCCTGCCGACCACCTCGATCTGCTTGCGGAAGACGTCGGCATCGATATCGGGTGCGGCCAGCACCACCTGCAGCTTGGCCATGACATCATTTCTGCCTTCAAAGCGCAGCTGTCGCAACGCCTCCATGACGAGCCACCCACCCATGCTATGTCCGAAGACGACGATATTCTTGTGCGGAGACTGGCGCGTAAGATCGGTCATCAGATTGGCGAGGGCATCGCGCGAATAGGTCGCCGATTCCTTGTCCGCCACATAGCCCGTGACATTGGCCTGCGACGGCCAGGAAAAGACCAGCGGTACACCATCCATATTGGCATCAGCAGCCATCTGCGCCGCGCGGAAGAGTGCTTCCTGATAGCTGTAATTATAACCATGCACAAAAAGCGCGATCTGTTTGCCGGAGCGGGAAATATCGCCGAGATCGGTGTTGAAATTCACCTTGCTCAGCATCTGCGCCTGCGTGACGACGAAATCCTTCTTCGCATCCGGTTTGCCGGTCGACCATTCGATTTTTCCGCTCTTATGGCTCGGTGGTATCGAAATATCGAAGCGGGCATAGTTCGGTTCAGCTGCGCGAAGAGTGCTGAACCCCTTTTTTTCCTCTTCGCTTTTTTCGCGCGTGCTCGCCACATAGGCGGTAACGATTTTAGCGTCCTTCGCCCTTGTATTGACGGCTTGCAGCACGTCCGCTCCCGGTCGTCCGGCGCAGGACGATAGAAGGCTGATCATAAGAACGACAGAAAGGAGGAGGCGCATGGACGGGTTACCGGTGACAACGAAAGTCCATAAATAGCTGCCCGCTAAAAAAGTTGCCACTACTGAATAATTCGCGTGGTTTTGGCGCTCGTCGATGGGCTTGGGCATTCGCCACCTTGCCATCCGGCCAGCTTCGTTTTAGGCCGTAAAGATGACGAACAAGGTGTCGCTTTCCCGACTTAAACTCACGCACTTTCGCAACTATGCGGCGGCCGCACTTGTGCTTGATGAGCGCCATGTGGTGCTGACCGGTGACAACGGTTCCGGCAAGACCAACCTTCTGGAGGCGGTTTCGTTTCTTTCTCCAGGACGTGGCCTGCGCCGTGCCGTCCTGTCCGACGTGACGCGCGTGGGTGCGGAGGCCACCGGTTTTTCGATCTTCGCCGATGTTGATGGCATGGATGGCGAGGTCGCCATCGGCACCGGGATCGAGGGTGATGGCGAGGTGGTGTCGCGTCGGCTGAGGCTGAACGGTACGCCGGTGAAATCCGTTGATGAATTGACCGACCATCTGCGGGTTCTGTGGCTGACGCCCGCCATGGATGGCCTCTTTACCGGTTCATCATCGGACCGCCGGCGTTTTCTCGACCGGCTGGTGCTGTCGCTCGATCCCGGTCATGGCCGACGGGCAAGCGATTTCGAAAAGGCGATGCGTGGCCGCAACCGCCTGCTTTCGGAAGGCCGCTTTGATCCGGTCTGGCTGGATGGCATTGAAAAACAGATGGCCGAACTCGGCATTTGCATGGCGGTTGCCCGTTATGAAATGCTCGGCCTGTTGAAGACTCTGATCGAAGGCAGGGCCGGCAATGCGGCCTTCCCATCCGCGGCGCTGTCGCTCGCCGGCTTCATGGATGACAGGCTCAACCGCCCGGCCGTCGATCTGGAAGACGAATATGGTCTCATGCTGCGGGAGGGCAGGTATCGGGACGCGGCCGCAGGCCGCACGCTGGATGGGCCGCATCGGGTCGATCTTTTCGTGCGCCACGCGGAAAAGGATATGGAGGCCGAACGCTGTTCGACCGGGGAGCAGAAGGCGTTGCTGGTCGGGCTGGTGCTTGCCCATGCGCAGCTCACCGCCAATATGACCGGTTATGCGCCGGTTCTGCTGCTGGATGAAATTGCCGCACATCTGGACGAGGGCAGGCGGGCCGCCCTGTTCGATCTTATCCACGCGCTGGGCGGTCAGAGTTTCATGACCGGAACGGATGCAGCCATGTTCTCCGCCCTTGGCGAGCGGGCGCAGTTCTTCAATGTTTCGCACGGGAGCATCATGGCATGACGGCAGAGAAACGGAGTACGGCATGGACCCGCTGAGCCCGGAAGAAATAGAGCGTTATAAGCGTCACATCCTGCTACCGGAAATCGGTGGCACCGGCCAGCAACGGCTGAAAGCGGCGCGGGTGCTGGTGATAGGTGCCGGCGGTCTCGGTGCGCCCGTTCTTCAATATCTCGCCGCCGCCGGTGTCGGCACGCTCGGCATGATCGATGATGATGTGGTCTCCCTGTCCAATCTCCAGCGGCAGGTGATCCACGATACCGGCACCATTGGCGAGTTGAAAACGGAAAGTGCCCGCAAGACCATTGCCCGGCTCAATCCGCATGTCCGCACGCTTGTGTATGAAGAACGCTTCTCGCAGGTCTGGGCGCATGACCATCTGCCATCCTTCGATCTGCTAATCGATGGTTCGGACAACTTCGATACACGTTACGCCGCGGCGGACGCCTCAGAGGCCGCAAAAAGACCGCTGGTCACGGGCGCCGTCGGCCGTTTCGATGGTTCGGTCACGGTCCTGAAACCCTATGAAACTGGGCCTGACGGCAATTTTTTTCCCGGTTATCGCGATCTGTTTCCGGAGCCGCCGCCGCAGGGGCTGATACCGAATTGCGCGGAAACGGGCATTGTCGGCGCGCTGACCGGCGTGATCGGTACGCTGATGGCGATGGAAGCAATCAAGGTGATCACCGGTGCCGGTGAGCCGCTCGTTGGACGCCTGCTCCTCTATAATGCGCTGGCAGCGCGTTTCGAAACGGTGCGATACAAACGTCGGGCGGCGGGCAGGAAACCATGATCGAGATCGTGAAGATCGGCGAGGAATTCGACCGCTGGCAGGATTTGCTGGCGCTCATCATGGCGTCCTTCGCTTATATGGATGGTGTCATCGACCCACCATCTTCGGCCCATCGCCTTACTCTCGAAAATCTCGCCGAAAAGGCAAGGGTGGAGGTCGCTTTCGTGGTGCAAGATGGCGATGAACTGCTGGGTTGCCTGTTTTGCCGGCCCGAACCGCCGGCTTCGCTTTATGTCGGCAAGCTCTGCGTTTCCCCGAAAGCGCAGGGAAAGGGCATCGGCAAGCTGCTTCTTCTGCAGGCCGAAGCGCTGGCTCGGGAACTGGCGCTGCCGGCGCTCAGGCTGGAAACGCGCATCGAGCTTCTCGCCAACCATGCGACGTTCGCCGCCTGGGGTTTCGTCAAGACCGCGGAAAACGCCCATGCGGGCTATGATCGCACGACCTCAATCGAAATGACCAAATTCCTCGGCTGAAACCGCTCAGTTCCGCCCCGGAAGCACCCGGTTCGGTGGGCGGTGCCCGTCGAACAGCGTGCGAATATTGATGATGACCTTGTCACCCATTTCGATGCGGCCTTCAATCGTTGCCGAGCCCATATGCGGCAGCAGCACGACCTTGCCTTCCTTGGCGAGTTTGATGAGCTTGGGGTTTACGGCAGGCTCATTTTCATAGACATCGAGTCCCGCGCCGGCGATCCTGCCCTCGCGCAGGCACTGGATCATGGCCGCCTCGTCGATGATATCACCGCGCGCCGTGTTGACGATGTAGCTGGTCGGCTGCATCAGCGCCAGCCGCCGTGCCGAGATCAGGTGATAGGTCGCCGGTGTCGAAGGGCAATTGACGGATACGATATCCACACGCGCCAGCATCTGGTCGAGGCTGTCCCAATAGGTTGCCTCAAGCTCCGCCTCCGTCGCCGGATTGACGCGTTTGCGGTTGTGATAATGAATGGAAAGGCCGAAAGCCTTGGCGCGCCGCGCAACCGCCGTTCCGATGCGGCCCATGCCGACAATGCCGATACGCTTGCCGGAAATGCGGCGTCCGAGCATCCAGGTCGGAGACCAGCCCAGCCACTCATCGGCGCCATTGGCGAGCACGCGCGTGCCCTCGATCATGCGGCGCGGTACGGCCAGCACCAGCGCCATGGTGATATCGGCGCTGTCCTCGGTCAGTACATTCGGCGTGTTGGTGACGGTGATGCCCTTCCGCGCTGCCGCATCGACATCCACATGGTCGATGCCGTTGGAAAAGCTGGCGATCAGCTTCAGCTGCGGCCCCGCCTTCTCTATCATGGCGGCGGTGATGCGGTCGGTCACGGTCGGCACCAGCACGTCCACCCGTTGCATGGCGGCGACAAGCTCTTCCTCGCTGCGCGGGCTGTCATCGATATTCAGTTCCGCATCGAAGAGCTCGCGCATTCTGGTCTCGACGACGTCAGGCAATTTGCGGGTGATATAGACTGTCGGTCTCTTCTTGTGGGTCATCGTTTGCCGCTGCCTTGTTCAGAAGTCATTAACCAGAAAGAGCGATAATTTCTTTCAATCAGGGCGTTTCTACCAGACCCACCGGCGAAGACAAATAAAACTCGCCGCGGCTTGAGGCATGTGGAAACGCGCCTCCTTAAATATCATCCGGTTTGCAGAAGGCGGGAAACGGAAATGGGCATGCGCAGTGTGGTTTCTATCGTTTGCATTGCATTGTCTCTCTGCCTCCTCGGTGCGGCGGGAGAAGCCATGGCGCAGGGTGCGGCCAAGGGCGCAAGCGGCCTGCCGCTGCCGCGTTTCGTCAGTCTGAAATCCAAGCGCGTCAACATGCGCATCGGCCCCAGCACGGATTATGCCGTGTCTTGGATGTATCTGAAATCGGGAATGCCGGTGGAAATCATCCAGGAATATGAAAACTGGCGGCGCATCCGCGATGCCGACGGCACGGAAGGCTGGGTCAATCAGGCCCTGCTCTCAGGCGAGCGCACAGCTGTCGCCGCCCCGTGGATGCGCGGCAAGGGCAAGGAAGTCTATGTGAACATGCGCCGTGAGGCACAGTCTGGCGCTGCCGTTACCGCTCGGCTGGAGCCGGGCGTCGTCTTCCGGATCGGCGAATGCAACGGAGACTGGTGCCGTGCCGAGGCCGGTCAGGCCTCGGGTTGGGTATCCCAAGGGGAAATCTGGGGCGCTTACCCCGGCGAAGCCTTTAAATAAGGCCGTGTTTTTTGCCCAGCGCCTTCAGCGATGACATGGGGCGTGGCCCGACCTGCTGAATGACGGCAGCTGCTGCAAGGCAGCCGAGTTTGCCGCAATCTTCAAGCGAACGGTCCTGCGTATAACCGAACAGGAACCCTGCGGCGAAAAGATCGCCCGCACCCGTCGTATCGACCACGTCATGTACGGGATAGGCTTCTACCTTCACGCGCTCAGTGCCGCGCAGGATGACGGCGCCTTCTTCGCTCATCGTCACCGCGGCGATCTTGCAATCGGCGGCGATTTTGGTCAACGCCAGTTCGAAATCGTCGGTTTCGTAAAGCGAAAGCGCTTCCTGCTTGTTAGCGAAGACGATGTCCACCGTGCCGGACCGCATCAGGTCCAGAAACTCGTCGCGATAGCGGCCGACGCAGAAGCTGTCGGAGAGCGTCATGGAGACTTCGCGGCCGTTTTCATGGGCAATGCGGGCACATTCGCGAATGGCATCCTTGGCGCGCGGCGGATCCCACAGGTAACCTTCGAAATAGGTGACCTTGGTCTCAGCCACGACGTCGTCTTCCACATCTTCCGGGCCGAGATCGACGCAGGCGCCGAGATAGGTATTCATCGAGCGTTCGCCGTCTTCGGTCACGAAGATCATCGAACGCGCGGTCGGCGGGAATGTGCCTTCCGGCTTGGTTTCGAAATAGACGCCCTGGGCCCGGATATCGTGCTGGAAGATTTCACCGAGCTGGTCTTCGGCCACCTTGCCGAAGTAAGCGGCTTTGCCGCCGAAATTCGCAACGCCCGCCGCCGTGTTGCCCGCGCTGCCGCCGGAGGCTTCGAGCGCCGGTCCCATCAGCGAATAAAGCAGTTCGGCGCGTTCCGCGTCGATCAGGTTCATCGCACCTTTGGTAATGGCATTGTCGCTGAGAAAGCGGTCGTCGCAGCGGGAGATGATGTCGACGATGGCGTTGCCGACAGTCAGTACGTCGAATTTCGTCATAGGCCCTATCCGGTTCGCACGGGGTGTGCTTTTTTTCGAATGGTCTTAAACATTTCTGGCCGCAAGAAAAGCCCAAAGAGAAAATATGCGGTTCTCAACGACAGGCGCAAGCGCGTCATTTGTCTGTAATGTGGTTAAGCTATTACTCCGATCAGAGCAAAAGGTGTGTGTATGCGTACCGAAATAGAAGACATGAGGTCTTCTGGCTCAACCGTTATCTCCGCCACGGATGTACTGGCGGCATTTAACGGACATAAAAGGCGGGGGTGACCCCGCTTTTTCTTTTTTTTGGGGGGGGACGTTCCAGCTTGCGGCATCGCGTGGGCGGTGAGCGGCGGTTCTGCCCATGGCTCTCAAAGTTCCTTCCCTCCGGCACGCCTCATTTGATGAAAACAAAGAGTGAAAGCGTATTCGCGATTCCATTCCCGCGCAAAAGGCTCTAAAGCGGAGTATCTCCCGCAAAAGCCGCGAAAGCTTTTCCTCCATGTCTGCCGTTGCCGCGAACGTCGCCCCGATTTTCATTCTCATCCTGATCGGCTGGTTGACCGTCAAGGCCGGCCTGTTCAGGGCGGATGCCGGCGATATCCTGAGCGACTTCGTGTTCAAGATCGCGGTGCCGACATTGATCTTCCGCACGCTAGCGGAGGCGAATTTTCATGGCGCATCGCCCTTTCGCCTTTGGATCACCTATTTCGCCGGCGTGGCCGTCACCTGGACGGTCGGGCATATCGTCACCCGTTATGTCTTCAAGCAGGATGTGCGCATCGCCGTCATCGCCGGCATTTCCTCGGCTTTCGCGAATAATATCTTCATCGGTCTGCCGCTGGTCGGGCGTTCGGTGGGGGATGAGGGGCTGGTCGCTCTCGCCATCCTGCTCGCCATCCATTTGCCGGTCATGATGATCGCCGGCACCATCCTGATGGAAAATGCCACACACAAGGCGGTCGGTGGCGAAAAGCGTGGCATGGCTTCGGTCTTTAAACAGGTGGGCCGTAATCTCGTCACCAATCCGCTGGTGATCGGACTTGCCATCGGGCTTTCGACCAATGTTTCCGGCGTGGCGCTGACACCCATTTTGAAAACCGTGGTCGACCAGATCGCCTCAATGGCGGGGCCGGCGGCTCTTATCTCACTCGGCATGGCGCTGACGAAATACACCATTCGCGGCAATATGGGCATTGCCGTCACCATGACCGTGTTCAAGCTGCTGCTTCTGCCCGCCTGCGTCTGGGCCATGGGCCACGTGCTCGGCCTCAGCCGCGAATGGACGGCGGCGCTCGTGCTCACCTCGTCGGTGCCGACCGGCGTGAATGCCTGGTTGATCGCCAACCGCTTCGGTATCGGCCACAGTGTCGCGGCCTCCACCATCAGCATTTCCACAGCGACCGGCGTTTTGTCCGTGTCGCTATGGGCCTGGCTGCTCAGCTGATTTGATTACTTCTGGGCGCTCAGAATCTTGAAGCGGGCGTTGCGGCACACTTCGGCGGTCGTGCGGAATTCCGCAGCCAGAACCGGTTCATAGGGCAGGCCACGATTGGCCACCATCAGCAGCTTGCCGCCACTGCGCAACGCGCCCGCCGCAGCCTTGATGAAGGCCTGGCCAAGCGCCGGTTCCGCCGCCTGCCCGGCTGCATGAAAAGGCGGATTCATGATGATGAGGTCGTATTTTTCCTTCGGCGGCTCGTTCGCCAAATCCTGCCAGAAGAAGCGCGCCGTCAGCCGCGGATTGTTTTCGAGGAGATTGGTCTTGGCGAACTCAAGCGCATTCCAGTCCGCTTCGAAAAGATCGATACGGGCCGTGCGCGGTGATTTTTCCGCCAGCATGATGGAGAGATAACCCCAGCCCGCACCAAAATCGGCGGCATTGCCGTCAAAGTCGGTCGGCAGGCGCGATGCGAGAAGCTCCGAACCGTCATCCACGCGATCATGGGAGAACATGCCGGGCAGGGCGGTAAAGCGGCCCTCGACCGTCGCAGGCTTCTGGGCAAGCTTGGAGACTGCGGCTGAGACATCCTCCGGCCGTTTGAACCAGATTGCGACGCCGTGATATTTCGGTGTCGATTCCGACTCGATGCCGAGCTTCGCCAGCGTCTTGCGCAGCGTCACAATGCCATCTTCCTTCGATCCGGCAGCGACGATCAAGCCGCCAGCCTTAACGCGCGAAAGCGCTTCAGCGACACGGTTTTCGTTCTCGCCACGGTGTTTGCCGCACAGCAGCAGCGCCGCATCGTAATCTTCCCCAGAAAGGTCTGGGGCGACCTCTGTGCCCTGAGCCTCAAGAGCGCGATAGAGCGGGCGAAGATGCTGAACCGCGACGATCTCCGCGTCGAAGCCATCCAGCCGCGGACCGGCTTCCGCTCCCAGAAACAGAACGCGTTCGCCTTCTTTCGGCATGGCAAGCATGTCCGAGGCGAAGGGATGGAAAAGGGTTTTCACGGCGTCACGGCTCATTGGAGCGTCCTCAAGGTAGGATGGCGTTTGTCAGGGAAAAGTGGAAACCGGTTTTCCCGAAAAGGCAAACGATAACAAAACGAAAAAAAGGCGCGGGCAGAACCCGCGCCTCGATAGGGTCTGGCGACGCGGCCTTATTCGGCAGCGGCTTCGCCGTCTTTCTTGTCGGCAGCGACTTCCTTGCCGGTTGCCTGGTCGACAACCTTCATGGACAGGCGAACCTTGCCGCGCTCATCGAAGCCCATCAGCTTGACCCAGACCTTGTCGCCTTCCTTGACGACGTCGGAGGTCTTGGCGACACGCTCGGAAGCGAGCTGCGAGATGTGGACGAGGCCGTCACGGGCACCGAAGAAGTTGACGAAAGCGCCGAAGTCAGCGGTCTTGACGACCGTACCTTCGTAGATCTGGCCGACTTCCGGTTCCGCAACGATCGAGTGGATCCACTTGCGGGCCGCTTCGATTTCCTTGCCGGAAGACGAAGCGATCTTGACGGTGCCGTCGTCTTCGATGTTGATCTTGGCGCCGGTCTTTTCGACGATTTCGCGAATGACCTTGCCGCCCGAACCGATGACTTCACGGATCTTGTCGACCGGAATGTTCATGACTTCGATGCGCGGTGCAAATTCGCCGAGCTGGCCACGGCTTTCGGTGATGGCGTTGGCCATTTCGCCGAGGATGTGCTTGCGACCACCCTGTGCCTGCTCCAGAGCGATCTTCATGATCTCTTCGGTGATACCGGCGATCTTGATGTCCATCTGCAGCGAGGTGATGCCGTCGGCGGTGCCGGCGACCTTGAAGTCCATGTCGCCGAGGTGGTCTTCGTCACCGAGGATGTCGGAGAGAACCGCAAAGCGTTCACCTTCAAGGATAAGGCCCATGGCGATACCGGCAACCGGCTTTGCCAGCGGAACGCCGGCATCCATCAGTGCAAGCGAGGTGCCGCAAACCGTTGCCATCGACGAGGAGCCGTTGGATTCGGTGATTTCGGAAACGACGCGCAGCGTGTAGGGGAACTGTTCCGCAGTCGGCAGCATCGGACGGATAGCGCGCCATGCGAGCTTGCCGTGACCGATTTCGCGACGGCCCGGGGAGCCCATGCGGCCTGTTTCACCGACCGAGTAGGGCGGGAAGTTGTAATGCAGCAGGAAGCGTTCCTTGTACATGCCGGTGAGGCTATCGACATACTGTTCGTCTTCGCCGGTGCCGAGCGTCGCAACAACGATCGCCTGGGTCTCACCGCGGGTGAAGAGCGCCGAACCGTGCGTGCGCGGCAGCAGGCCGACTTCCGAAACGATCGGGCGAACGGTCGACAGGTCGCGGCCATCGATGCGGCTCTTGGTGTCGAGAACGTTCCAGCGAACGATTTTCGCCTGAAGATGCTTGAAAACGGCGCCGATTTCTTCGGGGCTGTACTTTGCTTCGCCTTCTTCCGGCAGGAAGTGCGCCTTGACCTTCGCCTTCACGGCGTCGACGGCGGCGTAACGGGCAGCCTTTTCGGTGATCTTGTAGGCGGCGCGCAGTTCGGTTTCGGCCAGAGCCAGCATTTCGTTTTCGAGCGCGGAGAAATCTTCCGGTTCAAATTCGCGGGGTTCCTTGGCGGCAACTTCGGCGAGCTTGATGATCGCGTCGATAACCGGCTGGAAGCCCTTGTGGCCGAACATGACGGCGCCGAGCATGACGTCTTCGTTGAGTTCCTTGGCTTCCGATTCCACCATCAGAACGGCGTCCTGCGTGCCGGCAACAACCAGGTCCAGAACCGATTCATCCATTTCATCGAGATGCGGGTTCAGAACGTATTCGCCGTTGATGTAGCCAACGCGCGCGCCGCCGACCGGACCCATGAAAGGAATGCCGGACAGGGTGAGTGCTGCGGATGCGGCAACCATCGACAGGACGTCCGGATCATTTTCCAGATCGTGCTGAATGACCGTGACGACAACCTGCGTGTCGTTCTTGTAGCCTTCAGGGAAAAGCGGGCGGATCGGACGGTCGATCAGGCGGGAAACCAGTGTTTCCTTTTCGGAAGGACGACCTTCGCGCTTGAAATAGCCACCGGGGATCTTGCCGGCTGCGTAGGTCTTTTCCTGGTAGTTGACGGTGAGCGGGAAGAAGTCCTGGCCGGGCTTCGGAGACTTTGCGGAAACCACGGTCGCGAGAACCATCGTCTCGCCGTAGGTTGCGATGACGGCGCCGTCAGCCTGACGGGCAACCTTGCCGGTCTCGAGCTTCAGCGGGCGGCCTGCCCATTCGATTTCCACGGAGTGTTTATTGAACATATCTTGTCCTTGTTTGTACTTGCCCGCCTTATGGGAGCAAAGAACGACGCAATCACGGGCAAGACAGCGGGAGGCTTTTCAGGTGCAAGCATCCGGCAATCCTGCCCCATGACAGGTCTGCGGTTGAAAAGGCGGCACCGGCCCATCCGGTTCTACCTTATCCGTCCGGGGGCCACATCTGCGGCAAACGCCCGGAAACTCATGTGGCCTTCAAAAGGCCCGATATAAAAACCGGCGGGTATCGTTGTGAAACCCGCCGGATACAAGTTTTAGCGGCGAATGCCGAGAGCACCGATCAGCTTGGTGTAACGGGCTTCGTCCTTCTTCTTCAGATAGTCGAGAAGCGAACGGCGGGTCGAAACCAGCGTCAGAAGACCACGACGGGAGTGGTTGTCCTTCTTGTGGTCCTTGAAGTGACCGGTCAGGTTGTTGATCCGCTCGGTCAGAATAGCGACCTGAACTTCCGGAGAACCGGTGTCGCCTTCGTTCGTTGCATATTCCTTGATGAGGGCGGCTTTGCGCTCTACAGTAATCGACATCGGACGATCCTTTCTATTTTAAGGAAAAAATGGGACGCCAAGAGCCGGGATGTCGTCCAGCTCTGGCCATTCGGCAGCATAGGCAAAGCCCAAGCTGGCGCTGCCTATAAACTATTCCGGGTACAATTGAAAGAGGCGATTGACTGCACCTCGCGGAGCACTTCCAGGAAAAATGAAAGCGGTCTTCTGTCCGGAAATGCGTCAAGACAGCCCGTTTCAGCCAAAAACCCGCTTTGGCCGAAACTCTCCTTCGCCGATCTCGCCAATGGCGACGAGCTTGCCCTGCACGGTTGCATAGGCTTCCGGATGATTGGCCGGCGCGTCACGCCCCCGCAGCAGGATGGGGTTGCCCATCTTCAGCCGGTGCGCCTGATCGTCGTTGATGATCAAATGAGGAAGCGAGGAAAGCGCCTCTGCCGTGTCGATCAGATAGGCATCCAGTGCCTCGAGCCGCTCGTCACGGTCCTCGATGGCTTCCAGCGCCGTCAATGTTTCAAGCGGCACCATCATGTCTTCGCCAAAGGGGGCGACCATGGTGCGGCGCAATTGCGAAATATGACCGAAACAGCCGAGGTCGCGGCCCATATCGCGCGCCAGCGCCCGCACATAGGTGCCCTTGCCGCATTCCACTTCGAAATGCGCGGTATCGGCATCGGGGCAGGCGAGCAGCGTCAGGCGGTGAATTTCCACCTCCCGTGCCGGGATTTCGACCGTCTCGCCGTCGCGCGCCAGATCATAGGCGCGCTCGCCGGCAATCTTGATGGCGGAGAATTGCGGCGGTGTCTGCAGGATCACACCGGTATAATTGGGCAGAAGATCGCGGATTGCCTGTTCGTCCGGGCGCTGGTCGGAGGAATTGACGACCTCGCCTTCCAGATCGTCGGTCGAGCGCTGTTCGCCCCAGGTGACGGTAAATTCGTAGATTTTCCGGCCGTCCATGACGTAAGGCACGGTCTTTGTGGCGTCGCCCAGCGCAATCGGCAGCATGCCGGAAGCCAGCGGATCGAGCGTTCCGGCGTGGCCCGCCTTCTGGGCGTTGAATAGCCATTTGATCTTGGAAACGGCTTCGGTGGAGCCGAAATCGAGCGGCTTGTCGAGGATGAGCCAGCCCGAAATCGGACGGCCCTTGGGTTTGCGGTTCTGCTGTTTACGTGGTTTGGACATGCTTCAGTTCTGTTCGTCGTCTTTTTCGTTTGAAGGCCCGAGATCGCGCTGCACTTCAGGCGAGCGCAGGAGCGCGTCGATCTTCTGGTAATTGTCGAAACTCGTATCGTCGCGGAAACGCAGTTCCGGCATGTATTTCATCTGCCGAAGCTGCGGGCCGAGGCGACCGCGCATGAACTTGGCGTGGCGGTTCAGCGCGCTGATGATGTTGGTGTGATCGGCAACGCCAAGCGGCGTCACGTAAGCAGTTGCGATCTTGAGATCGGGCGACATGCGTACTTCCGAGATGGAAATGACGGTGCTTTCGATCAGATCGTCGCGGACTTCACCGCGCTGGAGAATCTGGGTCAGGGCGGCTCGCACCTGTTCGCCAACGCGCAGCATGCGTTGCGAAGGGGCCGATGATGTAGCTTTTGCCATGGGTAATGCCTCAAACGGAGCGAGCGCCGGTAAGCCGGCGCCCGACAGTAAATTCCTGTTTTGCGGCGAGAACGCTCTTTGTTCTATCGCATTTCCGGACGGAAAACCGGGGGTCCACTTTTCCTGGAAATGCTTTAGAGCGTTCTCGTGATGTGTTCGACGCGGAAGCACTCGATGGTGTCGCCGGCGCGGATGTCTTCGTAGTTTTCGAAGGCCATACCGCATTCCTGACCAACAGGTACTTCGTTGACTTCGTCCTTGAAGCGCTTGAGGGTCTTGAGCTTGCCTTCGTGGATGACAACGTTGTCGCGAACCAGACGGACACCCGCACCACGTTCCACCTTGCCCTCGACGACGCGGCAACCTGCGACCTTGCCGACCTTGGTGATGTTGAACACCTCGAGGATTTCGGCATTGCCGAGGAAAGTCTCGCGACGTTCCGGCGAAAGCAGGCCCGACATCGCCGCCTTCACGTCATCCACCAGATCGTAGATGATGTTGTAGTAGCGGATTTCGATACCGGCGCGTTCGGAAGCCGTACGTGCCTGTGCGTTGGCGCGAACGTTGAAGCCGATAATCGCGGCGTTGGAGGCCTCGGCAAGCGAGATATCCGATTCCGTGATGGCACCAGCGCCCGAGTGAACGATACGAGCGCGGACTTCGTCGGTGCCGAGCTTGTCGAGCGAAGCGATAATGGCTTCGACCGAACCCTGCACGTCTGCCTTGATGACCAGCGGGAATTCCTTCATTCCCGAAGTCTGCAACTGGCTCATCATCTGTTCCAGCGAACCGCGCTGGCCCGTCTGACGGGCGACAGCCTTGTCGCGTGCCAGACGCTGGCGGTACTCGGAAATCTCGCGAGCACGGCTTTCGTTTTCGACAACCGCGAAACGGTCACCGGCAGATGGCGTGCCGGAAAGACCGAGAATCTCGACGGGCATAGCCGGACCGGCTTCCTTGACGTGTTCACCCTTGTCGTTGACGAGGGCGCGAACGCGGCCCCATTGGTCGCCGGCCACGATGATCTGACCAGGCTTCAGCGTACCCTTCTGCACGAGAACTGTAGCGACGGCACCACGGCCGCGGTCGAGTTCCGCTTCGATGACAGTACCTTCCGCGGTACGGTTCGGATCTGCCTTGAGGTCGAGAATTTCAGCCTGCAGCAGGATCGCTTCAAGCAGTTTGTCGAGACCAAGCTGTTTCTTGGCCGACACTTCGACGTCAAGAACTTCACCGCCCATCGATTCCACGAAAACTTCGTGCTGCAGCAGCTGCTGGCGAACCTTGTCCGGGTTTGCCTCGTGCTTGTCGATCTTGTTGATCGCAACAACGATCGGAACACCGGCCGCCTTGGCATGGTTGATGGACTCGATCGTCTGCGGCATCACGCTGTCATCTGCGGCAACCACCAGAACGGCAATATCCGTCGCCTGGGCACCACGGGCACGCATGGCCGTGAAGGCGGCGTGGCCGGGGGTGTCGATGAAGGTGATCTTCTGACCGTTCTTTTCGACCTGATAGGCGCCGATATGCTGGGTGATACCACCGGCTTCGCCAGCGACAACATTTGCCTGACGGATGGCGTCGAGCAGCGAGGTCTTGCCGTGATCGACGTGACCCATGATGGTGACGACCGGCGGGCGGGAAACCATTTCGCCTTCATCATCCGTCTGGTTGAAGATGCCTTCTTCCACGTCGGATTCGGAAACGCGCTTGACGGTATGGCCGAATTCGACCGCGATCAGTTCCGCCAGATCGGCGTCGATCACGTCGCCCGGCTTCATCATCTGGCCTTCCTTCATCAGGAACTTGATGACGTCGACGGCGCGCTCGGACATACGCTGCGACAGTTCCTGAATGGTGATGGTTTCCGGCAGGATGACTTCGCGCATGACCTTTTCGCGGGTTTCCTGCATCTGGCTGCGGCGGAATTTCTCCTGCCGGCGGCGCATGGATGCCATGGAGCGACCACGCGGCGTGCCGTCTTCATCCAGATTGGACGAGGTAACGGTAAGCTTGCCGCGACGGCGTTCTTCTTCCGTCTTCAGGCGGGCGGCAGGCTTGGCCGGAGCCGGAGCCGCGACCTTGCCGCGGGCCGGAAGGCTGCTGCCGCGACGCGCACCACGATCGTCCTCATCGTCACCACCGGTACGGCGTCCGCGCGGGGCGGCAGCGTCTGGTGTGGCGGGAGCGGAGCGGGGAGCGGCGGCCGCAGACTGCGGGCGGGTGTCAGTGCGGGGCGCCGGTGCGGCGGCCGCAGCAGGCCTTTCGCTTGCCGGCTCGGTTCTTACTTCAGCGGAAGGCTGGCTTGCCGCTGCCTTGGCGGCCGCTGCCTCTTCGGCGGCGCGGTTTGCTGCTTCTACCTTTTCGGCCGCGATACGCTGTTCTTCCTCGACCTTGCGGCGGGCTTCATCTTCGGCGCGCTGCTTGGCTTCAACCACGTCGCGAGCCTGCGCTTCCATCAGTGCGCGGCGACGGGCTTCCATTTCGCCTGCGGAAAGATCATGCAGAACATTGCCACGCGGACGGTCGGCCTGGCGCTGCTGAGGCGCGGACGAGCCGGGACGTTGCTGCGACTGGGAGGAACCCGGACGCTGCTGCTGGCCACCTGGCTGGTGAATACGGGGCTGGGGAGCCTGCGGACGCACCGCCGCTACCGGGGCAGGGGCGGCAGGCTTCGGTGCTGCCGCGACAGGCTGAACCGGCTTCTCGTCTTCGGGTCGATGGGGGCGACGCTTGCGTGTTTCCACGACAACCGCGTTGGTGCGACCTCGACCCATATCCTGCCGCACGGTGCCCTGATTCATCCCGCCCGGTTTCAGGGTAAGAGTCTTCTTGGCCGGCGCATTGAGTGTCTTGTCGTCGTTGTTGTCGGTCATTCCGTTCCCGTTCCTTCGGACGAGAACCGGATGACGTCCATCAGGTCTCGTCGTTCAATTGCTGCATCGGAACGCGGCGACCGTTGATGTCGGTTAACCGCGTCATTGTTCTGTCCGGGCAGCGTCGCGTTCCACCTGAGATCGACCGCCAAGGCGGTACTGCTCAAGCATCGTTGCGCGCTTCACTACACCCTCACCCGCCTGCCCTGCAAGCGCGCAGGCATGGATAAAAGCATTCTGGCCCATCAACTCGTCCATTTCGGCTTCGCTGGAGAGCCGGAAGGACGGAATTTCATTGCCGGCATCGCTGCCGAGCGCCCAGGCCTTGCGGGCCTGATCCAGTTTTCTCACGCCGTCGGCCGCAGCATCGGTCGCGTGGAACACGGCGATCGCGTTCCCGGACCGGACGGCGGCATCGACCTTCGTCGCGCCACTGATGAATTGGCCCGCCTTGCGCGCCATGTTCATCATTCCTGCAAGCTGCTGCGCCATCAGCCGGTCGAGAAGAGCGAGAAGCTCCGGCCCGGCCTTGACGTCGCGTTTGAGAGCCCGCGCGAAGAGTTTCTTCGCGATGGCCTTCTCGATCAGGGCACGCTCGGGTGTCACCCAGCAACCGCGCCCCGGCAATTGGCGTTTCAGGTCCGGAACGACGTTGCCGTCCGGGCCCGCGACGAAGCGGATCAACTCATCCGGCGATCCGCTCTGCCGTGTCACAATGCACATACGTCCATTGACGTCGCCCTTGATCCGCCCGTCATCGTCAGTTTCGGGCAGATCGTCCGGCTCATGCGCCTGCGATGTCATTCCTGTTCGGCGGTATCCGCCTCCTCGGCAGCTTCCGCATCGGCTTCCTGTTCGGAAGCGAGCTCTTCGGCGGTGATCCAGCCTGCCAGAAGACGGGCCTGTACCACCATGTTTTCGGCTTCGACGCGCGAAACATCGAGCTTGGAGAAGATGCCTTCGAACTTCTTCGTCTCGCCGTCCTTGCGCTCGCTCCAGCCGACCAGATCGTCCGCTGCACAGCCGGCAAAGTCCTCGATGGTCTTGATGCCGTCTTCACCGAGCGCGACCATCATCTGCGAGGTCAGGCCGTCGATCTGGCGCAGTTCGTCGGTAACGCCGAGTTCCTTGCGCTTGGCGTCCATTTCGGCTTCCAGGCGTTCCAGATATTCGCGGGCGCGGGTCTGGATTTCATCGGCAGTATCTTCGTCGAAGCCGTCGATCGAGGTAATTTCGTCGAGATCGACATAGGCCAGTTCTTCAACCTGCGCGAAGCCTTCCGAAGCCAAAACCTGGCCGACCATTTCGTCGACATCCAGCGCTTCCATGAAGAGTGCCGTGCGCTCGTTGAATTCCTTCTGCCGACGCTCGGATTCTTCCTGCTCGGTCATGATGTCGATATCCCAGCCGGTCAGCTGCGATGCCAGACGCACGTTCTGACCGCGGCGGCCGATGGCGAGCGACAGCTGCTCGTCGGGAACAACCACTTCGATACGCTCGGATTCCTCATCCAGAACGACCTTGGCGACTTCCGCCGGCTGCAGGGCGTTGACGATGAAGGAAGCCGGTTCCTGGCTCCACGGAATGATGTCGATCTTCTCGCCCTGGAGTTCGCCGACAACCGCCTGAACGCGCGAACCGCGCATACCGACGCAGGCACCGACCGGATCGATCGAGCTATCGTTCGAGATGACGGCGATTTTGGCGCGCGAACCGGGGTCACGGGCAACCGACTTGATCTGGATGATGCCGTCGTAGATCTCGGGCACTTCCATGGTGAAGAGCTTCACCATGAACTGCGGATGGGTACGCGACAGGAAAATCTGCGGGCCACGCTGTTCGCGGCGAACGTCGTAGACATAGGCGCGAACGCGGTCGCCATAACGCATGTTTTCGCGCGGGATCATCTCATCGCGACGGATGATGCCTTCGCCACGGCCGAGATCGACAATGACATTGCCATATTCGACGCGCTTGACGGTGCCGTTGACGATTTCGCCGATACGGTCCTTGAATTCATCATACTGACGGTCACGCTCGGCTTCACGAACCTTCTGCACGATCACCTGCTTGGCGGACTGGGCGGCGATACGGCCGAAATCCATTGGCGGCAGCGGATCGGCGATGAAGTCGCCGAGCTTGGCGTCGGGGTTGCGGTCGCGGGCGAGCTCCAGCGGGATCTGGGTCGAATAGTCCTCAGCGGCTTCGACCACTTCCAGAAGACGCTGCAGGCGAATTTCGCCGGTCTTGGAGTTGATGTCGGCGCGGATGTTGGTTTCCGAACCATAGCGCGAGCGGGCGGCTTTCTGGATAGCGTCGGCCATTGCGGCAAGCACGATTTCGCGGTCGATGACCTTTTCGCGCGCCACAGCATCGGCGATCTGCAGAAGCTCAAGCCGGTTAGCACTCACTGCCATTTTTTTATCTCCGTAAGTCGCATAATTGCGGGGATCGCCCGTTTTCCGGGCTTTACGTTGGAATTAGTCTTCGTCTGCTTCGTTTTCGTCGTTCTGATTTGCGGCGGCGGCCTTTGCCGCCTTGTCTGCCCGCAATGCATCACGAATAAGGTCATCCGTCAGAATGAGCTTCGCATCGGAAAGCGCATTGAACGGAACGACGACCGTCGGCTCTTCGCCATAGGCAATCTGATCGCGTTCCAGCTTGAAACCATCAGCATCGACCTCAACGATCTTGCCGCGAAACCGCTTGCGGTTCTCGACCAGAATGGAGGTCTCGACCTTCACCAGATGACCCTGCCAGCGGGTGAAATCCGATTTGCGAACCATCGGCCGGTCGATGCCGGGCGAGGAAACTTCGAGATGATACGCTTTCTCGACCGGATCTTCCACATCAAGAACCGGTGAAATCGCCATCGAGATGGCTTCGCAGTCCTGAACGGTCATCGTTCCGTCTTCCCGCTCGGCCATCACCTGCAGCGTCATGCCGTTCTGGTTGGAGAGCCGCACGCGCACCAGGAGATACCCCATGCCCGTCAGAACAGGCTCGATGATCTCGGCAATGCGCTGGTCGATGCCCGTTTCGGTTATCAGTCGCGGTTCTTGTGCGGTGTCTGCCATCTGGCCTTCCGGTCTTTAGATTTTCACCGGGCACTCAGCCCGTGGTTTCCGGTTCGCCTAACGAAAAAGAGCGGAGCCTTGCGGCCCCACTCTTCATCAAGCGATCAAGAATTTCAGGGGTCATATAGACCCATCGGGGCAGGATTGCAAGGTTTTAGCGGGCTCTTCCGCTTTGGGTGTCGCCTCCGCCACATTTTCACCCTTACCGTGTCGGAAAGGCTGGCATGATCGTCGGCACTGTCTATAGTTGCCGTTTGACAAATCGCAGTTGCATCAAGTGGACAGAGCGTGCCTGACCGTAAATCGCCACTCGCGCCTTTAAGGCATTTGACTTACAGACGAATCTGGATCGCGAGCCTTGCCTCGAATTTCGGCGGATTGATCCAGGCGGTGGGCGCCGCATGGATGATGACCTCGCTTTCGAGTTCGGAAAACATGATCGCGCTGGTGCAAGCTTCCACCTCCTTGCCGATCATGATGTTCTCGCTGATTTCAGGTGCGCTGGCCGACAGTTTCGACCGCCGCCGTATCATGATTTCGGCGCAGCTGCTGATGCTGACGGCCTCGGTACTGCTCACCGTCTTTGCCTGGTCGGGCTGGCTCACACCCTGGCTGCTTTTGTTCTTCACCTTCATGATAGGCTGCGGCACGGCGCTCAACAATCCCTCCTGGCAGGCCTCGGTCGGCGAAATGGTGCCGCGTGAGGATTTGCCCGCCGCCGTGACGCTGAACAGCGTAGGCTTCAACATCACCCGCAGCGTTGGCCCGGCCATCGGCGGTATCATCGTTGCCGCCGCCGGTGCTGCGGCTGCGTTTTTCGTGAATGCGCTGAGCTATTTCACCCTGATCTACGCGCTGTTTCGCTGGCAGCCGCCCAAATATGCCTCGACCCTGCCGCGCGAGCAGCTTCTGGCCGCCATATCCGCCGGCATGCGTTATGTGGCGATGTCGCCTAATATTGGCAAGGTGCTGGTGCGCGGCTTCCTTTTCGGCCTTTCTGCCAGCGCCATCCTCGCCCTGATGCCCATTGTCGCCCGCGATCTGGTCGAGGGCGGCCCGCTCACCTACGGCGTCATGCTCGGCGCCTTCGGTGTCGGCGCCATTGGCGGTGCGCTCATCAGCGCCCGGCTGCGGGAAGTCATGTCCAGCGAATGGATCGTACGCGTCGCCTTTCTAGGCTTCGCTTTCAGCTCCGGCGTAACTGCGGTGAGCACGAGTGCGATCATTACGTCGTTTGTGCTGACCATCGCCGGTGCCTGCTGGGTGCTGGCGCTTTCGCTTTTCAACACCATCGTTCAACTCTCCACCCCGCGCTGGGTGGTCGGCCGGGCGCTGTCGCTTTATCAGACGCTCACCTTCGGCGGCATTGCGGTCGGCAGCTGGCTGTGGGGTGAGCTGGCGGAAGATTACGGCATTTCCTATTCACTTCTCTGTTCGTGCGTGCTGATGCTGCTCGGCGTTGTCGTCGGCCTCAAGCTCGCCATGCCGGCCTTCGCCTCGCTCAATCTCGATCCGCTCAACCGTTTTGTGGAGCCGCCGCTGAGACTGGACGTCAAGCCGCGTAGTGGACCCATCGCCATTCTCATTGATTATGAAATTCATGATGAAGATCTCGGCGAATTCCTGCCGCTGATGGCGGAACGGCGCCGAATCCGTCTGCGCGATGGCGCACGCAACTGGAACCTGATGCGCGATCTCGAAAACCCCGACATCTGGACGGAAAGTTACCATGTGCCGACATGGGTGGAATATGTCCGTCACAACCACCGCCGCACCCAGGCGGATGCGGAAGCCTGGGACCGGCTGCTGGAGCTTCACCGCGGCAAGACGCGACCGCGGGTGCATCGGATGATCGAGCGGCAGACCATTCCGCCGACCGACGACATCTTTCACAAGCCCCATACCGACCAGCATTGAGAGACGATGGGTTGGCGGCGGATTATTTAAGCTTCGCCTTCAGCGTGGCATCGGGAAAACATGTCGGCGCGAGGCCGTTTTTCGACTGCCAGTCGCCGAGTGAGCGGCGCGTCTTGAAGCCGGCAAGCCCATCCGCCTTGCCGACATCGTAACCCTTGGCGACCAGTGCCTTCTGCATGGCCAGCACGTCGGATCGCAACATCGACCCGACATTGCCCCATTCCCCCTTGAAGGGTCCCGCCCCATGGGCGATGCGGTCGGCGAGATTGCCGATGAAGAGCGCGTAGAGATCGGAATTATTATATTCCTTGATGACGTAGAAATTCGGCGTCACCACGAATTCCGGTCCGTGCCGTCCGGCCGGCACCAGCATCATGCCGTCGGTAGTCAGGTCATTGGCAGGAAAGGCTTTTCCAGAGATGCGGGTGATGCCCATCTTTGCCCAGTCGGCCACCGGCCGGGCCAGATCAGGGCCTTCCTGCGCGCAGGAAACATTGGCGGGGATGGAGACTTCGAAGCCCCAGTCGCGATTGCGCTGCCAGCCGCGCTGAGAAAGATAGTTCGCTATGGATGCCAATGCATCCGGCACGGAATTCCATATATCGCGGTGGCCATCGCCATCGAAATCCACGGCGTATTTCAGATAGCTTGACGGCATGAATTGCGGCTGGCCAAGCGCGCCGGCCCAGGAGCCCATCATGCGTGAAGCCGCTATATCGCCGCTCTCGACGATCTTCAGCGCATCGATCAGCTCCGTTCTGAACATCTCCTTGCGGGTCGACATATAGGCTTTCGTGGCCAGCACATCGACCACCGAATGCGGCAGTTTCGCTCGGCCGAAACCGGATTCACGGCCCCAGATCGCAACGACGATATCTCCGGGCACACCATATTTTGCCTCGATCCTGCGCAGCGTCGCCGCATGCGTGGCCGCAAGCGAGCGGCCGGTGCCGGCAAGCCCCTGCAACCGCTTTTCGGAGAAATAGGCGCCCGGAGATGAGAATTCCGCCTGGCTTTGGCTCTGTTCCTTCGGCGGTTTCTGGCCGGGAATGACGAGATCGGGCAGGTTCCAGCTGATGGAAAGACCGCTGAGCGTGGCCTCCAGCGTCTTTTGCGAAATACCGGCTTTGCGGGCTTCCGGCCAGATTTCCTTTTTCAGCCAGGCATTGAAGTCTGCGTCATATTTGGCGGCAGCCGCACCTGTTGGGGCCGATTGTGCAAGAACTGTCGTTGCCGAAAAAACGGAAAGAATGGCGGCCAATGCCCTGGTAGCAAATCGGTGTCGCATTCGGTCTCCTCTTGGATGGTGGGGAGGGAAGGCTTCAGATCGTCGTGCGCGCGCGAAGCGCTGCCGTCAATGTGCCCTCGTCGAGATAATCAAGCTCGCCGCCAACAGGCACGCCGTGTGCGAGCCTCGTGATCTTGATGCCGAGATCGGAGAGGCGGTCGGTGATGTAATGGGCCGTCGCCTGTCCTTCCACCGTCGCATTGACGGCGATGATAAGCTCACGAATGCCGCCAGCGCTGACGCGGTCGATCAGGCCCTTGATGTTCAGGTCCTCCGGTCCGACGCCGTCGAGCGGCGACAGCGTGCCACCCAGAACGTGGTAGGCGGTGTTCATCGCGCCCGCCCGCTCCAGTGCCCAGAGATCCGACACGTCTTCCACCACGATGATGACGGACTGGTCACGCCGGTCATCGGCGCAGACGGTGCAGGGATCGATCGTATCGACATTGCCGCAGCAGGAGCAGATCTTCACCTTGTCATAGGCTTCGCCCATGGCATGGCCCAGCGGCCCGAGAAGCTGTTCCTTCTTCTTGATGAGATGCAAAGCCGCCCGCCGCGCCGAGCGGGGCCCAAGCCCCGGCACTTTTGCCAGAAGCTGGATCAGTTTTTCAATTTCGGGACCGGTGACTCGTTTTGCCATGAGCGCTTTCTACTGCATAAATCGGGAAACGGGAATCATGAAGCTTGAAGGGCAGTCGATGAAAATCAGGGCGGTGTGCCGGGGCGAGGCAAAAAGCCTGCCGGGAAAGGCGATGAAGACCGGCATATTCAAACACGCGGTGAACGGCCCGGTCATGGTCGACGCGGAAGGCATTGTCAGCGATGCCGTCTGCAATCGCAAACACCATGGCGGGCCAGATCAGGCGATTTACGTGATGGGCTCGGTCGATCTCGACTTCTGGTCCAGCGCCCTGGGCTTCACGGTCGAACCCGGATTTTTCGGCGAGAACCTCGTGCTTGATGGTGTCGACAGCGCGAAACTGCATGTGGGCGACAGGTTTACGGCCAACGACATCGTGCTGGAGGTGACCGCTGCCCGCATCCCCTGCGCCACGCTGTCGGCCCGCATCGGCGATCCCGATTTTGCCCCGCGTTTCAGGCGGGCGGGCCAGCCGGGTTTTTATTGCCGGGTGCTGAAAGGTGGAATGCTTGCGGCCGGTGAGGAGGTGATGTTCGAACCCTATCCGGGAACGAAACTGCCGATACCCACCATTCTACAACGCTTTCGTCCCATGCAACTCAACGAGGCCGAACGAATGGCCTATCTCGAAACACCGCTGGCAAGCCGGTTCCGCGCGATGCTGGAAGCTTAAAGCCGTGTCTTGAAGCGAGGACGGCGAATGCTCACGCCATCCTCTTCAGCCGGATGATATCAGAAAGGCAGCTTCATGCCGGGCGGTAGGGGCAGACCGGCGGTCAGGTCGGCCATCTTTTCCTGGGCCTGCGCTTCACCCTTTTCCTTGGCGTCCTTGTGGGCGGCAACGATCAGGTCCTCAAGGATTTCCGCCTCGTCTTCCTTGAAGAGCGAAGGATCGATTTTCAGGCCGCGCATTTCGCCCTTGCCGGTGAGAATGACGGTCACCAGACCGCCACCGGCCCGGCCTTCGATTTCGAGGGCGGCAATTTCCTGCTGCACCTTCTCCATCTTGGACTGCATTTCCTTGACCTTGCCCATCATGCCCATGATGTCACGCATGTGCCAATCTCCTGTTCTTCTTGTTTAAAACTCGATGTCGTCGCCGGGAAGGATGTCGCCTTCGCTCGATTCGGCAACCGATGGCGGGGTGATATCCTCCGCCTCATCCTGTATCGCCGCGCGAATACGCACGTCGGTGATTTTTGCGCCGGGAAACTGCGCCAGGATCGCGGCAACATCAGGATCCTGACGCGCATCGACCAGGCGGGCATCGCGGGCATTGCCTTCCGTCTCGACCAAGGTCGGCTCGCCCTGTTCCTTGCTGAGGCTGACGATCCAGTGGATACCGGTCCATTCCTTCAGCTTGACGCCAAGCTCGCCGGGCAGGGAGCCGGGAGCGCCTTCGCCGAGGCGCATATCAAGGCGGCCGGGCTCCAGCCGCACCAGCCGCACGAAGTTGCGTACCTTCGCTCGCATGACGGGATCGCGATTTTTCTGGCAGAGATCGGCAATATCCTGCACCGAATTGACGGGAACCTTCGGCTCCGGCCGCTCCTCGGTTTTCCGGGGCGCGACCTGCATCTCCTGCGGTCGGCTATCCGGAACAGCGCGCAGCATGGTGGAGGGCTGTGGACCGGCCTGCCTCGGGGCGGCAAATTCTGCAGGTCTTCCCGCTGCCACGGTCTGCGCCGACGAATAGGCACGCGCGCCGCCGCCATTGCCGCCGCCTGACGGACCACCATTGGCGTAACCGCCGTCGCCGCTGGAAAGCTCAAGCAGGCGTCGCGCCGCATCTTCCGGTGCCGGCAGGTTGGCGGCATGCGAAAGCCGGATCAGCACCATTTCGGCCGCACCCGCAGGGCGTGAGGCATTTTCCGTTTCCGGAATGCCCTTCAGAAGCATCTGCCAGATGCGTGACAGCGCCGTCACCGCGATGGTTTCGGCAAACTCCGCACCACGCACGCGCTCGATCTCGGAAAGCGAGGGGTCTTCCGCTGCGTCAGGCACATATTTCATGCGGGTGACGAGATGGGTGAAATCGGCGAGGTCGTTCAGAACGACAACCGGGTTCGCGCCGGCCTCATATTGCCCGTTGAATTCCGAAAGGGCAGCCGCCACGTCGCCTTTGACGACGTGCTGGAAGAGATCGACAATGCGCGCACGGTCGGCAAGGCCAAGCATGCCGCGCACCGCTTCGGCCTCCACACGGCCGCCGCCATGGGCAATCGCCTGATCGAGCAGGGAAAGGCCGTCACGCGCCGAACCCTCGGCTGCACGGGCGATCATCGACAGTGCCTGCGGCTCAGCCTCAAAACCTTCCTTGCCGGCAATGGCGGTGAACAGGCCGACGAGATCGGCAGCGCTGATGCGGCGCAGGTCGAAGCGCTGGCAGCGCGATAGAACGGTGATCGGGACCTTGCGAATTTCGGTGGTGGCGAAGATGAATTTCACATGCTCCGGCGGCTCTTCCAGGGTCTTTAGAAGACCGTTGAAAGCCTGCGTCGACAGCATGTGCACTTCGTCGATGATATAGACCTTGTAACGCGCCGAGACCGGGCGATAACGCACCTGCTCGATGATCTCGCGAATATCGTCGATTCCGGTATGGGAGGCGGCGTCCATCTCGATGACATCGACATGCCGGCCTTCCATGATCGCCTGGCAATGTTCGCCGGGAATGCGAAGGTCGATGGTCGGCTTGTCGATGGTGTCGGTCTTGTAATTCAGTGCGCGGGCGAGAATGCGGGCCGTGGTGGTTTTGCCCACGCCGCGAACGCCGGTCAGCATATAGGCCTGCGCAATACGTCCGGTCTCAAACGCGTTGGTCAACGTGCGGACCATCGGCTCCTGGCCGACCATCAGATCGGAAAAATCCTTCGGGCGATATTTGCGCGCCAGTACCCGGTAGCCGGTCCCGACCTGGGATTCGCTTGATGTAGTGGGTACGGTATCGCTCATTGCCTCGCCAGTTTGTTTTGCCAGTTGTCTCGGGGCGCAGTTGTCTTGGGGCGCGGAACTGGCCCGGCGAAAGCTGAGCACGTCTTTTAAAAAAGGTGGGAGGCTGGCACGGCGACCCGTGCCGGGCTCGTTAGGGCTGCTTCCTTCCGGACCTGACCCGGTTGGCGAGTGGCTCGTCCACCACCAACCTCCCGGGGCCACATATCGGCAATATCGACAGCAAATGCAAGCCAAGCCTTCAAAAAACTGCTATCACAATGAAAACAAACATGGAGGACGCCTTGGAGACATTCCAGCTGGACGAAAGACTGACCCGCGACAGCGTGCTGGTGACACGTTTGGGTCTTTGCGAGTTGCGCTTGCAAAACGACAGTCGCTGGCCCTGGCTGGTGCTGGTGCCGCAGCGAGACGGCGTCAGCGAATTGTTCGATCTCACCCCGCTTGATCAGGCGGTGCTGACATTCGAGACCAATCTCGTCGCATCCGCCTTGAAGGAAATCACCGGAGCCACCAAGATCAATGTCGGTGCTTTGGGCAATATCGTCCGGCAGCTGCATGTCCATATTATCGCCCGCAATGAAGGCGACACCTGCTGGCCCGGTCCCATCTGGGGTCACGGAACGGCGGTGCCCTATGCGGCGGGCGAGAAGGAAAGTTTGATGAAAAAAATCTCCGGCGCGCTCTGATGATCTCAATGAAAATTTTTGAAACCACTGCTCCCCATCCCGAAGCAAGTCTGCTGACGGCCTTTTCCAAAAATGCTCTCGACCGTTTCGCTGAAAAGCGGACGGAGGAATGTGTTGCCGACGCGCTGAAAGTCGATGGCACTCATATTTTTGCCTTTTCCGGCAACCGGCTTGTCCTGAAACATGACGAGCAGGTCATCGATCCCCTGTTTTCCGCCTATGAGCTGGCCGAATTGCAGCCGGATTTCGACAATGCCGTGCTGCTGGGATATCGCGAAACCGGCGAACCAAGAATCGCCGTGCCGGTCGCGGTGGCCGAAGATCAACTGGCGAGCCACTACAAGCTTGCCGACGCCCGCACGCTTTATCGTGATCATCTGCTCGATGAGGAATTGCTGAGCGAGGTCGCCCAGGCCGTCAGCCTCACGCACTGGAACGCCGATAATCGCTTTTGCGGGAAGTGCGGTGGGACCATGGAGCTGCGGATCGGCGGCTACAAGCGTATCTGCGCCGCCTGCAACCACACCATTTTTCCGCGCACCGATCCCGTAGTCATCATGATGACGATCGATATCGAGCGTGATCTCTGCCTGCTTGGTCGCGGCGCGCATTTTGCACCGGGCATGTATTCCTGCCTTGCCGGTTTCGTGGAGCCGGGCGAGACGATCGAACAGGCTGTGCGCCGTGAAACGCATGAGGAATCCGGCGTCGAAATCGGCCGGGTGCGGTATCATGCTTCCCAGCCCTGGCCGATGCCGCATACGCTGATGATCGGCTGTTATGCCGAGGCGCTCTCCTCCGATATTGCCCGCGACGAGATCGAACTGGAGGATTGCCGCTGGTTCACGCGAGCGGAAGTCGCAAAAATGCTGGAGACGGCAGCGGGTGAAGGTTTTTCCGCGCCGCCCGGCGGCGCCATCGCGCATCGTTTGATGCGCGACTGGGTAGAATGGTCAAAATGAAACCCTACGGCAGGCTCAGCTCTGGTTGAGCTTGCCGCGCATTGCATGGCCTTTGTAGACGCCGAGAATGCGGACTTTTTCGGAGAAGAAGCGCAGCTCGTCCAGCGCGTGCCGCACCGGTTCGTCATCAGGGTGGCCTTCAATATCGGCATAAAACTGCGTCGCCACGAATTTGCCGCCGAGCTGGTAGCTTTCGAGCTTCGTCATGTTGATGCCGTTGGTGGCAAAACCGCCCATGGCCTTGTAGAGTGCGGCCGGAATGTTGCGAACATTGAAGACGAAGGTCGTTACGACGATTTCGTCGCTCGACTGACGCTTGGCCCAGTTTTCATCGCGGGAAAGCACCACGAAGCGCGTGACGTTGTTTTCCGAATCCTCGACATTTTCAGCCAGAATATCGAGACCGTAGAGATCCGCGGCAAGGCGTGGAGCCAGTGCTGCCATACTGCGGTCGCCCTTTTCGGAAACCAGCCTTGCGGAGCCCGCCGTATCGCCGGCAATGACCGGTTTCCAGCCGTTCGAACGGATGATCTTGCGGCACTGGCCCAGCGCATGGATATGACTGTGGACGGTACGGATTTCGTCTTTTGTCACGCCCGGCACCACCATCAGCTGGAAACGGATCGGCATGAAATATTCGCCGATGATGTGCAGGCGTGATTCGGGCAGCAGATGGTGAATATCTGCGACGCGACCGGCCAGCGTGTTTTCGATCGGGATCATGCCGAGATCGGCTTCGCCGTTTTCAATGGCGTTGAAGGCATCCTCGAATGTCGGGCACGGCAAAGGCTCCATGTCCGGAAACATGTCGCGGCAGGCCATGTCCGAATTCGCGCCGAACTCGCCCTGAAAGGCAATGCGATTTGTAATCAAGCTCATGGGTCTGTCCGTTAGAGGGTTCTGCTTGCAAGAATCTTGCGGGCTTTTTCGAGATCGTGTGGTGTGTCGACGCCAAGCGGTACGGAGCGGACGATTTCCGCGTCGATGCGCATGCCCGCCTCCAGCGCACGCAGCTGTTCCAGCCGTTCGCGCAATTCCAGAGGTGAGGGCGGCAGGCGCACGAATGTTTCAAGTGCGGCGCGGCGATAGGTGTAAAGTCCGATGTGATGATAAAGCGGCCCATCGCCATAGGGCGCGGTGGTGCGGGTGAAATAAAGCGCGCGCAACCGTGTTGCGGAAAGCGGGCTGCCCACCACTTTCACCACATTCGGATTAGTTTTTTCCTCTTCGTCGGTGATTTCGACCGTCAACGTCGCAATGTCGACGGCGGCATTCTCCAGCGGGCGCATTGAGGCGCGGATGGTTTCAGCCTCGATGGTCGGAAGGTCACCCTGGACGTTGATGACATATTCGGCGTTGCCGTGAGGATCGGCCTTTTGCAGCGCCTCGAAAATGCGGTCCGAGCCGGACTGGTGGTCGTCGCGGGTCATCATCACGTCGAAACCGGCATTTTGAACGGCCGAAAACACCTGTTCGTCATCGACTGCGACGACGATTCGCTCCGCACCGGCCTCGCGCGCGCGCAATGCCACCTGCACGATCATCGGCTTGCCGCAAATATCCGCGAGCGGCTTGCCTGGAAGGCGTGTCGATGCCATCCGTGCCGGTATGAGGACGACTGCTTTCTCGAAATCCCGATTCTTCATCCGACACCCTTCAAATCCCGTCCGAAAAGTGTCAAAACGTCACGGAGTGGGGACCATCATTCAAGTTGCGCAGGCTGTGCAAAAGCCATAGCTTTCGAGTAATTTCAAGATGCCCGGTTATATGGAGCGGATGCGAGGGAGCGCATATAGATGAATTCTTATGTTAATATGGGCGTTGGGGCGTTGCTGGGCACGGTTTTCGTCCTGATGTCGGTGTCGATTGCGTCTGAGGGCATTTTCCATGCGCCTGCGCCCGAAAAGGAAGGTTACACCATTGTCGCGGCAGAAAGCGGCGGCGGTGAAGCCGGTGGCGGAGAAGCCGCAGCCGCCGCGACGCCAATCGCAAAATTGCTTGCGAGCGCCGATGCCGCCAAGGGCGAAACGGTCTTCAAGAAGTGTACGAGCTGTCATACCGGAGAGAGTGGTGGTGCAAACAAGGTCGGTCCCAATCTCTTCGATGTCGTCAACAGGCCGATCGCCAGCCACGAAGGTTTCAGCTACTCCGCTGGGATGAAGGATTTCTCCAAGGGCGCTACCGTGCATTGGGATTACGATCATCTCAACTACTTCCTCGAAGCCCCCAAGAAACACGTTCCCGGCACGGCCATGGGATTTGCGGGTGTGAAGAAGGAAACGGAAAGAGCCGATCTCATCGCTTATCTGCGCTCACTTTCGGCAAACCCGGCTCCGCTTCCGGATCCTAATGCGGCTCCCGCACCGATGAACTGATGATCATGAGGGTTCATGATAAAAGCCCGGCATCGCTGCCGGGCTTTTATTTTTGTGCGGGCGGATTGCAAATACGGGAATGGCGCCTGAAAAATCAGAAGCCCTTGCCGCCGCGCAATTCCGAAATCACCGTTCCGACCATGATCTTGATATCCAGCCAGACCGAAAAATTCTCGACATAATAGAGATCGGAGACGATCCGGGCACGGGCCTTGTCGCTGCGATCCGTCGGGCCGCGTAGTCCTCGCATCTGAGCGAGGCCGGTAATGCCGGGCCGCATCCGGTGCCGCATGTGATAATGGGGAACCAGCTCCTCATAAAGACGACCGGCCGCCAGCATGCCAATGGCGTGGCAGCGTGGCCCCACCAGCGACATGTCTCCTTTCAATACGTTGATCAGCTGCGGCAGTTCGTCGATATTCGTGCGGCGGAGAATGGCGCCGATACGGGTTATCCGCGGATCGTTCTTCACCGTTTGCGCCACCCCGGTGGCATCACCCAGTTCCGTCCGCATCGAGCGAAATTTATAGACGCGGATTTTTCTTCCATTCATGCCCCAGCGCATCTGCGAGAACAGGACCGGACCCTTGCTGTCGAGCTTTACCAGCAATGCGACGGTCGCCAAAACGGGGGCAAGTGCGACAAGGGCGATGGACGCCCCTGCAATGTCGATGGTTCTTTTGAGCGCAAACTGGCTGCGCTGTAATGACGATGGTTTCTTATCCGAGATGGGAGATTGTATTTCCGCCGCTTCAAACGGGACGGCAGGATAGGGAGCGCCGTAAAAAACGGCATGCGATGAGCTTTTAGTACCCAGCATAATATGGAACCCTGAAAAGTTATTATGAAACAAGAAAATTAATTTATATGAACGATTAATAATTCATTCACCCTAAAAAGTCACCCGAAATGTAGCCATATTTGTGCAAATGGCAATCTAGGGTTAATCGACGAACACGCATATGTTGCGGCGGCGCACCGTCTCCGCTCATGGCTGCGGATGCGAAGGGCAAAGCCTTCGGAGAAGCGGGATTTTGCGGGAGGCGAGTGGGCCGCCGTCATCTCGTCATTCGTGGTGAAATCCGCTGGCGCTTTACTTCGATGCCGCTTAATTTCCCATCAGAATGTCAAGCAGCGTCGTCTGCTTCGGCCCCGATTGTGCGGGGGCCTGGCCGCCTATATCGGCGGGCGGCACGGGTCCGTTACCCGCCTGGTAGCCGGGTTCGATATCGCGGGAGGGAATATTCGCCGGTGGCATAGCCATGCCCGGCTGGTTGGGTGAAACCGGCGCGTCGGGATAGGTCCGGGTGTCCGTCGTTCCGCCACCCAGCGCATTGGAAATGATGTCGCCGATGGATGAGGGGGCGGCTTCCGGTGCCGGCTGCTGCATGTCCCCGAGCGGCGGTACGCCACCTGCACCCAACCCGAAAAGCGGCGAAGGCGAGAGCCCGGAATGGGCAGCGGTCATGAAATCCTTCCATGCCCGTGCCGGCAGTCCGCCGCCGGTCACCTTTTTCATGGAGGTGCCGTCGTCATTGCCGAACCAGACGCCGGTGGTGAGGTTGCTTGTGTAGCCGACAAACAGTGCGTCGCGGAAGGACTGGGTCGTGCCGGATTTTCCTGCCGCCTGCCAGCCTTGCAGGCGCGCGGCCTTGCCGGTGCCTTCGGTGATGACGCGGGACAACATGCCGTTCATGGTCGCGGCAATCTCCTCGCTCAGCACGCGCGGCGGATTATCGTATTTGTTTTCGTAAAGAACCTTGCCGTCGGCATCGGTGATACGCTTGACGATGTGCGGCGTCGCCTTGTAGCCGCCATTCATGAAGGGAGCATAGGAGGCGGTCAACTCCATCAGCGACACTTCCGAGGTGCCAAGCGCGATGGAGGCATTGTTCTGCAGCTCCGATTCGATGCCCATGCGATGTGCCACCTGCGTCACGCGTTCCGGGCCGACTTCCATCACCAGCTGTGCGGCGATCGTATTCAGCGAATTGGCAAGCGCGGTGGCGAGCGTGACTTCGCCGCGATATTTCTTCTCGTAGTTTTCCGGTGTCCAGTTTCCGATGCGCACCGGCCCGTCATTGCGGATCGTGTAGGGGGTAAGCCCAGATTCGAGTGCGGCGACGTAAACGAAGGGCTTGAAGGCAGAGCCCGGTTGCCGTTTTGCCTTCATGGCGCGGTTGAACTGGCTTTGCGCATAATCCGCCCCGCCGACGACGGCCCGGATCGCGCCCGTACCGTCGATGGAAACCAGCGCCGCCTGCGAGGCGCCCTGTTTTTTGCCGTCACCCTGCAGCACATGGGTCAGCGCCTTTTCGGCGTCGCGCTCGAGATTGGGGTCGATGGTCGTATCGACGACGATGTCCTGCTTGACATCGCCAACCAGGCCGCGGACTTCCTCGAGTACCATATCGGCGGCATAGTGTTCGGCACCCGACCAGAACCGTTTCGCCTTGGTCGGCGGCTGCGACATGGCGGTCTTGATTTCGTCATCGGTGATGAAGCCGACATCGCGCATGGATTGCAGCACGACCTGTGCCCGCTCTTCCGCCGCCTGCGGATCGCGCGCCGGTGAAAGGCGTGAGGGCGCTTTGAGAAGCCCGGCCAGCATCGCCGCTTCGCCCAGATTGACGTCACGCGCGGATTTATTGAAGTAGCGCCGCGAGGCCGCTTCGACACCATAGGCATTGGAGCCGAAATAGACGCGATTGAGATACATCGCTAGGATCTGGTCCTTGGTGAACTCGTGCTCCAGCCAGAAAGACAGAAGCACTTCCTGCACCTTGCGTTCCAGCGTCCGGTCGGGCGAGAGGAACAGGTTTTTCGCCAGCTGCTGCGTCAGCGTCGAGCCGCCCTGCACGGTTCGTCCCGTCAGCAGGTTGGTGACGATGGCGCGTCCGAGACCGAGCGGATCGACGCCGAAATGCGAATAAAACCGGCGGTCTTCAATCGCCATGACAGCCTGCGGAATATAAGGCGACATGTCTTCCAGCGCGAGCGCCTCGCCACCGGTCGTGCCGCGATTGGCAAGCACGCTGCCATTGACCGATACGATCTTCACATTCGGCGGCCGTTCGGGAATGGACCAGCTGCTGGCGCTCGGCATGCGCGCGCCATAATAGAGGACAAGCCCGGCAATGCCGATACCGCCCCAGATGCCGAGTACGATGCACCAGTAGAAGAGGGAGCGGATGAAGCCCGTCACGCCCCGGCCCGAATTGCGGCTACGCTTTTCTTTCTTCCGGGATTTGGTGCGGCCGGATGAAGGATTAGGTTTCTTGGCCTGCTGTTTTGTGGTTCCGCTGATGCGTTCGCTGGCGTCAAGACGCAGATCATCACCGGACTCGTGGAAATCCCCAAAGGAGGGTTCTACCCGTTCGCGTGATTTACCCTTGCCTGCCATCCAGCCGAAGTCGCTCCTATTCGCGTCTCTATGCCTGCGCGATCCTTAATCCAGGATGAAGAGTGTAAATGCGGCGATTTAAGGCTGGGTTAAGTCCTGACCGGATCAAATCGGCGTCATTGACAGACGTCGACCCATTCTGCTCCCGTCAATTCAACCATGACATCAGGCGAAATCTTCACCGCCGCATTGGTGGCGCCGGCCGCCGGAACCACCTCTTGATAGTTTTTCAGCGATATGTCGCAAAACACCGGCAGGGCCGAAGGAAGGCCGAAAGGACACACGCCGCCGATGGGATGGCTGGTCACCGCAACGACCTCTTCCGGGCCGAGCATGCGTGGCTTCGCACCGAAATGATTGCGGAATTTGCGGTTGTCGAGGCGTTTCGTGCCGGCGGCAACGACGAGAAGAATGGTATCGCCAGCCTTCAGGCAGATGGTTTTGGCGATCTGGTCGGGGTCGACACCATGCGCTTCAGCGGCCAGTGCAACCGTCGCCGAACTGGCTTCCGTTTCAATCACGGTCACTTCGGGTGACTTCTCAATGAAAAAGGTTCTGACGGATTCGATAGACATGCGTATTTATTAGGCGCTACGCGGACCGGCTGCAAGCCGCACTGAAATAGCTATGCGTTTTTTGCAATGCTGCGCTGCGATGAAACGTCTGTTTTTTGAGCTGATATCCTGTATCTTCAAATCATCGAAGCGACGCACTCCTCCTCCCAGCGTCGCCCGATTGGACTGACAATACTCCTCCTCCCAATTGTCAGTCAGTTTCAAGAACCCGGCGCACCTCCTCCCGCGCCGGGTTTTTGCATTTTGGCGATCTGGTTGTATTTTTATCCCTCCCCTCTGAGAGGCTGCGGTGTTCAAAGAAACTTGACTTTGAGCCCCTTCCAACCTACGTACTTCGCCATCGATATTTGTTTGACGACCAGAGCTTCGGCGTCTTTCCAGACGCTCACGACGATCTTTTCCTTCAAATTCGACCCAAGTCCGCACTGCTTGCAGTGCAAATACAATTGCCAACGGAAGGAAATCGTTATGGCGACTGGTACAGTAAAGTGGTTCAACGCAACCAAGGGCTACGGCTTCATTCAGCCGGACGACGGTTCGCAGGACGTATTCGTTCACATCTCCGCTGTTGAGCGTGCTGGTCTGACCGCCCTCAACGACGGTCAGAAGCTCTCCTACGAGCTGATGCAGGACCGCCGCTCGGGCAAGATGTCCGCAGGTGAGCTCGTCGCTTCCTGATAAGCGCTTTGGCCCGAAAGGGTCATTCGTATGAATGGAAAGGCCGGATTTTTCCGGCCTTTTTCTTTGGAAAGACGTGCCGAACAGGCAGGCCTTGAAAAGGCGGGAGTGCATACCAATATAGGGTTCAGCAGTGTTTCGGATGAAAACTGTCAGGCGGGCATTTTGAAAGTGCCGCTTTTATCGCGTTAACCAAAGATTAACCGAAGCAGCTGATCCTGATGGTGAAAGGCAGCGGCCATGGAAGTGGACGCGCTCTGGAACATCAGACCGTTGAACGCTTTGACCACGGATGTACTGGCACTGACGAAAAACGGATGGAAAGGTCGGGCTCGCCCGGCCTTTTTGTTTTTGCGATGAGCAAACGGAAAGGAGGAAGCGCCGGGCACCCGGTGCTTCCTCTTTTTTTGTCATTTCGCCGCGAGTGCGTCGAGAATGCGGACCCAGGAGCGGATGCCCTTGTGGAAGGACTGCAGCTCGTATTTTTCATTCGGCGAATGAATGCGGTCGTCCGTCAGGCCGAAGCCGACGAGAAGCGAATCCATGCCCAGCATCTTCTGGAAATCACCGACGATGGGGATCGAGCCGCCCATGCCGATGACAACGGCGGGTTTTGGCCACTCTTCCGAAAGCGCGTTTTTGGCCTTGGTAAGCACGGGCGAGTCGTAAGACAGCTGGATGGCCGGCGATGCGCCATGCTCGTGGAATTCCACGGAGCAATCGGCCGGAATTCTGGAGCGCACATAGGCGCGGAAGCTGTCGCGAATGGCCGCGGGGTTCTGCTCGCCGACGAGGCGGAACGACACCTTGGCGGAGGCTTTCGCCGCGATCACGGTCTTGAAACCATCGCCGGTATAGCCGCCGATAATGCCGTTAACTTCCGCTGTCGGCCGCGCCCAGGTCTGCTCCAGCACGGAGCGGCCCTTTTCGCCCGAGGGAACCGAAAGGCCGACTTCACCGAGGAAGGCTTCCGCCGTGCGCCCGAGCGTTTCCCAGGAGGCCTTGATGTTGGCAGGGGTTTCTTCCACACCGTCATAAAAGCCTGCAAGCGTCACGCGGCCCGTTTCGTCATGCAGTCCGGCAAGGATCTCGGTGAGGATATGGATCGGGTTTGCGGCGGCACCGCCAAAAAGGCCGGAATGCAGGTCGCGATCGGCCGCCGTGATGACGATCTCTTCGCCAACCAGCCCGCGCAGGGCAGCTGCGATGGCGGGAGTATCCCGGTCCCACATGCCGGTATCGCAGACCAGCGCATAATCGGCCTTCAGCTCCTGCGCGTTGGCGTCGAGGAACGGCTTCAGCGACGGCGAGCCGGATTCCTCTTCGCCTTCAAACAGAATGGTAACACGCACCGGCAGGCCGCCATTGACCGCCTTATAGGCCCGGCAGGCCTCCACGAAGGTCATCAGTTGGCCCTTGTCGTCAGCCGTGCCGCGTCCTGTAATCACCTTGCGGCCGGCGCCGATATCCTTGATGGCAGGCTCGAACGGATCATTTTCCCAGAGATCAAGCGGATCGACCGGCTGAACGTCATAATGGCCGTAAAAAAGCACATGCGGTGCATCCTTGGTCGCCGCATCGTGATGCGCAACCACCATGGGATGACCCGCCGTATCGCGGACGGAAGCCGTAAAGCCGAGCGCGGAAAGCGTCCTCACCAGCCACTCCGCCGCCTTGCGGCATTCTGCCTTATAGGCCGGATCCGTGGAAATCGACGGAATGCGCACGAGTTCGAACAGCCGCTCAAGGCTGGAAGTCAGATTGTCGTCGGCGTTGGAAAGAATAGGGGAAACGTCTGTCATCGCTGATCCTGTCATGTCTGTCGTGACCCGGCGAAAAGACGAAATATCCGGGCATCGCATATCGCGGGAAACAAGGGCGGGCGTGCCGTGAATCGGCAAGCGCGCGGCCGCCGGAACGATAGAGCAGTTCACGAAAACTGCGAAGCGGTTTTGGAGCGCGGAGGTTATTTTGCTTTTTTGGCGCTTTCGATCGCCCTGCGCATATATTCCAGCAAAAGCTGTTTCTCGAAGCGCCGGAAATCCGCAAGCAATGTGTCTTCGGTAGCCTCGGAAGCGGCAATGGCATTCGCCTCCAGATCCCTGCCTCGCTGGGTCAGTTCGATGATCTGTGCGCGACGGTCACTAGGGTGGGCTTTGCGGACAATCAGCCCGTCACGTTCCATGCGTGAAAGCGTGTTGGCAAGCGTCGCCTGTTCAACATCGATTCTATCGAGCAATTGCCGCTGGGTCAGGCCTTCTTCATGCCAGAGCTCGATGAGGATGGGAAATTGGCCGGGAGAAAAACCGAGCGCCGCGGCTCTTTTCTGCAGCGCCATGGTAAATTCCCGCGCCATCTTCGCGGCGAGATAGATTGCCGATTCGTCCCGGGAAAAACCCATTCTTCTGTCCATACCACATCGCCGCCAGCGGAAAGCCGGCAACTTCAATAGCGCGATATATATCGCATGATATGTTTAGGCCAGCCCAAACGGGGCGCAAAATAAAACCGCCATGGCCGGGAGGGGTCGGCCATGGCGGTCATATTGGAGGACAAAGGCCCGGAGAGGGGGAAAGGCCTTTGTCCGGTCTGACGCGGCGGGGGACGAGCCAGCTATCAGACTACGGCGTGATCAGGCGCCGTCCTCTAACAAATGTGTCTGCAAATGCGGCTTTTCAAGGGAAGGGCGGATTACAAATCGGTAACGTTCCGGTGAATTTTGTGGGCCTCTCCGGCCGTATCATTCCCCGCGCTTTACAGTGTGTTGTGTGAAGTTTCAGTGGACGTAAAAACGGCCCCGCGTTATCCATGCTACCCATGAAAAAAGGCGATCATCTTTTCCTCGTTGACGGGTCCGGTTTCATTTTCCGGGCCTTCCATGCCATCCCGCCGTTGAACCGCAAGTCGGACGGGCTGCCGGTCAACGCCGTCTCCGGCTTTTGCAACATGTTGTGGAAGCTCCTGAAGGATGCGCGCAATACCGATGTCGGCGTCACACCGACCCATTTTGCGGTGATTTTCGACTATTCGTCGAAAACCTTCCGCAACGAGCTTTACGATCTCTACAAGGCCAACCGCTCGGCGCCGCCGGAAGATCTGGTGCCGCAATTCGGTCTGATCCGCGAGGCGACACGCGCCTTCAACCTTCCCTGCATCGAGACGGAAGGCTTCGAAGCGGACGACATCATTGCAACCTATGCCCGACAGGCCGAGGCGATCGGCGCCGATGTCACCATTATCTCGTCCGACAAGGATCTGATGCAGCTCGTGACAGCCAATGTACATATGTACGACGCCATGAAGGACAAGCAGATCGGCGTTCCCGATGTCATCGAAAAATGGGGCGTCGGCCCCGAAAAGATGATCGACCTGCAGGCGATGACCGGCGATTCCACCGACAATGTCCCAGGCATTCCCGGCATCGGGCCGAAGACGGCGGCGCAATTGCTGGAGGAATATGGCGATCTCGATACGCTTCTGGCGCGGGCAGGCGAAATCAAGCAGCAGAAACGCCGGGAAAACATCATCGCCAATGCGGAGCTTGCCCGCCTTTCCAGGCAGCTTGTGGCGCTCAGGACCGATGTGCCGCTGGATCAGACCCTCGAAGAACTGGTGCTGGAACCGCAGAACGGCCCGAAGCTCATTGCCTTCCTGAAGGCAATGGAATTCACGACGCTGACACGCCGCGTCGCTGAAGCGACTGACAGCGATGCCTCTGCCATCGGCCCCGCCAATGTGCCGGTTCAATGGGGCGCCGATGCCCATGGCCCCGATCTCGATGCGCCGGCCGCCGCTATGGCTGGTGATGTGTCCGCTGAGGCAACCAATACGCCGGCTTCGGACGCCGCTCCCGCAAAAAAGCTGGTTGGCGAAGGCAGCGCGCCCGCCGATCTCGCCACGGCGCGACAGGCGCTTTTTGCCGCCGCCAAGATCGATACGACCGCCTATACGACGATCAGGAATCTCGCGACGCTGGATCGCTGGATCGCCGCCGCCCGGGAGACAGGCGTCGTCGCCTTCGATACGGAAACGACCTCGCTTGACCCGATGCAGGCCGAACTTGTCGGTTTTTCGCTGGCCATTGCCGATAATGGCAAGGATGCCTCGGGCACGGATATCCGCGCCGCCTATGTTCCCTTGACCCACAAGACCGGCTCAGGTGGTGATCTCTTCAGTGATGGCATCAAGCTCGCCGAAGGGCAGGTGCCCTTTGCCGAAGCTCTGGCGCGCCTGAAGGACCTGCTTGAAGATGAAGCTGTTCTGAAAATCGCGCAGAACCTCAAATATGATTACCTGCTGATGAAACGCCACGGCGTCGTTATGCAGAGCTTCGATGACACGATGCTGATTTCCTATGTTCTCGAAGCTGGCAAGACGACGCATGGCATGGATACGCTCTCCGAACGCTGGCTTGGTCACACGCCGATCGCCTATAAGGACGTGACGGGATCGGGTAAGTCGAGCATCACCTTCGATTTTGTCGACATCGACAAGGCAACCGCCTATGCGGCTGAGGATGCTGACGTCACCCTGCGGCTGTGGATGGCGCTTAAGCCCCGGCTCGTCTCGGAGCGGCTGACCAAGGTTTATGAGCGGCTGGAACGCCCCCTTGTGCCGGTACTGGCGCATATGGAAGAGCGCGGTATCACCGTCGACCGTCAAATCCTGTCGCGCCTTTCCGGCGAACTTGCGCAGAAGGCTGCGAGCTTCGAAGAGGAAATCTACGAACTGGCGGGAGAGCGTTTCAACATTGGCTCGCCGAAGCAGCTCGGCGATATCCTGTTCGGCAGGATGGGTCTGCCCGGCGGCTCGAAAACCAAGACGGGCCAATGGTCGACATCGGCACAGGTTCTGGAAGACCTCGCGGCGGAAGGTGCGGAATTGCCGCGCAAGATCGTCGACTGGCGGCAGCTCACCAAGCTGAAATCCACCTATACGGATGCGCTGCCCGGCTACATCCATCCCGAAACGAAACGGGTGCACACCTCCTACGCGCTCGCCTCCACCACCACGGGGCGCCTGTCCTCATCGGAGCCGAACCTCCAGAACATCCCGGTCCGCACCGCCGAAGGCCGCAAGATTCGCACGGCCTTCATCTCCACGCCAGGACACAAGCTTCTGTCGGCAGACTACAGCCAGATCGAACTGCGCGTGCTTGCCCATGTCGCCGATATCCCGCAGCTTAGAAACGCCTTCGAAAACGGCATCGACATTCATGCGATGACGGCATCGGAAATGTTCGGCGTGCCGGTTGAAGGCATGCCGTCGGAAGTGCGCCGCCGCGCCAAGGCCATCAACTTCGGCATCATTTACGGCATTTCCGCTTTCGGCCTCGCCAACCAGCTCAGCATCGCCCGCTCAGAGGCGGGCGAATATATCAAGAAATACTTCGAACGTTTTCCCGGCATTCGGGACTACATGGAAGCGACCAAGGCGTTCGCCCGCGAGAATGGTTATGTCGAGACGATCTTCGGCCGCCGCGCCCACTATCCGGAAATCCGCTCGTCCAACCCATCCGTGAAAGCCTTCAACGAACGCGCGGCCATCAATGCGCCGATCCAGGGCTCGGCCGCCGATATCATCCGCCGCGCCATGGTCCGCATCGAGCCGGCGCTGGAGGCGGAAAAGCTCTCCGCACGCATGCTGTTACAGGTGCATGACGAACTCATCTTCGAAGTCGAGGAAGCGGAAATCGAAAAGACCCTGCCTGTCGTCGTCTCTGTCATGGAAGATGCGGCCATGCCGGCAATTTCCATGAGGGTGCCGCTGAAAGTGGATGCGCGCGCGGCCGACAATTGGGACGAGGCGCATTGACCGTGGAAGCCAGCCTTCTGTGAATTCAGAATATGGATGACTTCATTGAGCGCGTTGTTTTCGATAGGAGGTCGGGCACGATTTGCGCTGCCTGAGGGTGGTGCGTCGCGCTGTTTCCGCTGAATCGGAAAAAATGCGCATCAGGGCTGGTCAAAGCCCGTTTGGACATGTATAAGCGCGCCAAATTTCCGATATCGAGACATCCGACATTCGGCCTTTGGTTCTGGCCGGTTCCGTTGTTTCGCCGCTTAAGTGGAGTAACAAAAATGGCTGTACCAAAAAGAAAAACAAGCCCGTCCAAGCGTGGCATGCGCCGCTCGGCTGACGGTCTCAAGTCTGCAACCTACGTTGAAGACAAGAACTCCGGCGAACTGCGCCGTCCGCACCATATCGATCTGAAGACCGGTATGTATCGCGGCCGTCAGGTTCTGACGCCGAAGGAAAGCGCATAAGCTTTTCTGAAATCCTATTTTGCAAAAAACCGGTCCTTGTGGCCGGTTTTTTGTTTTCAGCACTGCCCGGCTGACTTTTCCGCTCACTTGGAAAATTCCGCCACTCCTCCTACACTCTTTCGTGGAGAGCGGGTTTGAGGCCTGCAGCAGGAGGGGAGTTTCGGTGAAATATCGCTGGATTTTGTTGATGTTTCTCGGCCTGGGTCTCGGTTATGGCGCCGTGACGAGAGGTGGCGGCATCATCGCGGAAAGCTATTTCGGCGAAATGTCCGATCAGGGCCGCACGACGCTCCGGCTCGCCGTCTCGGCACTCGGTGGGCTCCTGAGCCGCTATGAGCCACTTCCTGCGCTGATTGCCGATCATGACGACATCGAGGAACTGGTCGCGCATCCCAAGGATGCAACCCTGCGCCAGCGCGCCAATGTCTACCTCAAATCCATCAACACCCTGCTGGAATCCTCCGATATCTACATCATCACGCTGGATGGGGAGACGATCGCGGCCAGCAATTATGATGGGCCGACGAGCTTCGTCGGTGAGAATTTCAGTTACCGGCCGTATTTTCAGGATGCCGCCAAGGGCTTCAAGTCCCGCTTTTTTGCGCTCGGCACCACCTCCCACAAGCGCGGTTATTATTTCTCCGCGCCGATTCTCTTCAACGAACAAATCAAGGGCGTCATCGTCTTCAAGGTGGATATTGAAGGCATAGAGGCATCCTTTGGGGATGGCGAAAACCGGATTCTGGTTTCGGACCCGGAAGGCATCATCTTCATGACCGGCACGCCGCAATGGCTTTATTCCGGCCTGATGCCGCTGACACCGGAGCGGCTGGCGCGCACCGAAGCCTCCCGTCGTTATGCTAATGCGACCCTCACGGAACTGCCGCTTAAAAACGGCAATTTCGGCGCGCACCAGCTGATGACGATCGCCCAGAGTGATGGTGAGAGGGAATATATGGTCCTGTCGCAGCCCATGCCGGATGCCGGCTGGACCGTCAGCGTGCTGATGGATACGGGCTCGCTCCGCACGCAGGTCAAGACGGCGATGATTGCGATCATCCTCTGCCTGTGTCTTGCCGCTGCGCTGATTGCCGCCATGCTGCAAAGACGGCGGCGTCTGCGCGAACGCCTGACCCACCAGGCGGAGGCACAGGCGGAACTGGAGCGCCGGGTGGAGGAGCGCACGGCCGATCTGGCACGGGTCAATCAGGAAATCGAACACGAAGTCGCCGAGCGACGCCAGACCGAAAAGCAGTTGCGCAAGATGCAGAACGATCTGGTGCAGGCGGGCAAACTCGCGGCACTGGGGCAGATGTCGGCGGCGCTGTCTCACGAATTCAACCAGCCGCTTGCCGCTGCCAAGAACTATGCCGAAAACGCCTCGCTTCTGGTGGAGCGCGGGCGGCTGGAAGAGGTGACGGAAAACCTCAGGCGTATTTCCGGCCTGATCGACCGTATGGCGTCGATCAGCAAGCATCTCAGAAACTTTGCCCGCAAACCCAACGAGAAAACGGCAGCGGTGGGTCTGGAAACCGTCCTTCGCGATACGCTTGAAATCGTCGGTCCGCGGCTGAAGGCCGCCGATGCAATGCTGGATGTCGATCTTGGTCCGGTGCCGCTTGCCGTGAAAGCCGGTCCGGTGCGGCTGCAGCAGGTACTCGTCAACATCATCTCCAATGCTGCCGATGCCGTGGAAGGGCGGGAAGATCGCCGCATCTCGCTACAGGCCGTGCAGCACGGTCAGGCGGTATCGATTTTCATCCGCGACCATGGCCCTGGCGTGCCGGCGGCGATTTCGGAGCGCATCTTCGATCCCTTCTTCACCACCAAGGGTGTAGGCCGTGGCCTCGGCCTCGGTCTTTCCATCTCCTATAACATCATCAAGGATTTCGGCGGTCAGCTGCGGGTTAAGAACCATGAAGAGGGCGGGGCGGAGTTCGAGATCGAATTGCCAGCCGCCACCTGGCGCGTGGAGGCAGCTGCGGAATGACAACATCGCGCGTTCTGTTGATCGATGACGAGGAGGAGCTGCGCTTTTCCACCGCCCAGGCACTGGAGCTTTCCGGTTTTGCCGTCACCATGCTAGCAAGCGCCGAACACGCGCTCGAACTGATAGGCTACAGCTTCGATGGCGTCGTGGTCAGCGATATCCGCATGCCCGGCATGGATGGCATGACTCTGCTACAGAAGGTGCGGGAGTTGGACCCGGAAATACCCGTTATCCTCATGACAGGTCATGGTGATGTGCAGCTTGCGGTCAATGCTATGCGCAACGGCGCCTATGATTTCATCGAGAAACCCTTCACCCCGCAATATCTTGCCGGCATCATCAAGAGGGCAAATGACCGGCGGGCGCTGGTGCTGGAAAATCGCCGCCTGAAGGCGGTGGCCGGCAAGCATGACGATCTCGAAACACGCTTGCCCGGCAGAACCCAGGTCATGGTTGATCTGCGCTACCGCATCCGCGCCATCGGCGCGACGGACGCCGATACGCTGATCGTCGGCGATACCGGTGCAGGCAAGGAGGTGGTGGCGCGGGCGCTGCACGATATCAGCGCCAGAGCCAACCGGCCCTTCGTCGCGATCAATTGCGCCGCCCTTCCGCAGACGCTGATCGAAAGCGAACTCTTCGGCCATGAGGCCGGTGCGTTTCCGGGCGCACTGCGCTCCCGTTATGGCAAGTTCGAACATGCCCGGGGCGGCACCATCCTGCTGGATGAGATCGGCTCCATGCCCTTCGAATTGCAGGGGCGCTTCCTGCGGGTGTTGCAGGAGCGGGTGATTACCCGTCTGGGCTCCAATGAGACGGTCGAACTCGATGTCCGCTTCATCGCCACCAGCAAGGTCGATCTGGAGCAGGAAGTCGCGGCCGGCCGGTTCCGCGCCGATCTTCTTTATCGCCTGAATGTGGCGACGCTTCTCGTGCCTTCGCTTTCGCAGCGGAGTGTGGACATACCGTTGCTCTTCCTGCATCTGGTGCGGGAAGCTGCCGCGCGTTACGGGCGGGAGGATATGGACGTGCCGCAGCATCTGCTTTCCGCCGTTTCGCTGCGGGAATGGCCGGGTAATGTGCGGGAGTTGCGCAATGCCGCGGATCGTTTCGTGCTCGGTCTGGAAAGTGATGTGTCTGAGGCGTCGGTGGCGTTTCATGATGACGGCACCTCGACGCTGGCGCCGCGGGTTGCCGCTTATGAAAAAAGCCTGATCGCGCATGCCATCGCCGTGCATGGCGGAAATCTGAAATCCGTCTATGAGAGCCTCGGCATTTCACGCAAAACGCTTTACGAAAAAATGCAGAAATACGGGCTGCATCGGCACATGACCGAGGTCTGATGGGTGGATTTCCACCCACGCATAAAGCCCTATGGGTTGAAATCCACCCATTGCCAGCCACGATAGCGATAAAAGTCGACGCCGCGATGAGAGCACCGTTGCTGAACGGCGATCCCGGATCGCAAATACCGTCACCCCGGCCGCCATGGAGGAGCATGCGCGGCTGAAGTGGCGATCATTTTCATCCGGGAGGAATCGATGAAAATACTGAAGACAGTTACCGGCCTTGCTGCCGCCGCTGCCGTTTCCCTTTTTGCGCTGTCCGCATCCGCTCAGAATTATCCCGAGCGTAACATCACCATGGTGGTGCCTTTTGCTGCCGGTGGCCCGACGGATACTGTCGCGCGCCTTGTCGCAGAATCCATGTCGAAGGATCTCGGCCAGCAGATCATCGTTGAAAATGTCGGCGGCGCAGGCGGCACGCTGGGTGCTGGCCGCGTGGCCGCAGCTGATCCGGACGGCTATACGGTGCTTCTGCACCACATCGGCATGGCGACCAGCGCCACGCTTTACCGCAAGCTCGCCTACGATACGACGAACGCCTTCGAATATGTCGGTCTGGTCACCGAAGTGCCGATGACCATCCTGTCGCGCAAGAACCTCGAGACCAAGGACCTCAAGGGCCTGATCGACTACGCCAAGGCGAACAAGGACAAGGTCACCGTCGCCAATGCCGGCATCGGTGCCGCATCGCATCTGTGCGGCATGTTGTTCATGAGCGCCATCGAGACGCCGCTCGTCACCGTTCCCTACAAGGGCACCGGCCCTGCCATGACCGACCTGCTCGGCGGCCAGGTCGATATAATGTGTGACCAGACAACCAACACCACCAAGCAGATCCAGGGCGGAACCGTCAAAGCTTACGCCGTGACCACGGCCAAACGGCTTGACGTGCTGCCGGATGTACCGACGGTCGTTGAAGCGGGTCTGCCGAAGCTTGAAGTGGGTATCTGGCACGGCATCTATACGCCGAAGGGCACGCCTGCCGAAATCAATGAAAAGCTCTCCAAGTCGCTGCAGGTCGCGCTGAAGGACAAGAATGTCGCGGCTCGTTTTGCCGAACTCGGCACCACGCCTTCCCCTGAAAGCGATGCGACGCCTGCGGCACTCAAAGCCAAGCTTGAAAGCGAAATCACTCGCTGGAAGCCGGTTATCGAGTCCGCCGGCCAATATGCCGATTGATGATCAGGAAGTGACCGGCGGCGTCTCGCCGCCGGTTTTCTGCCGTCATTTTTAACGCGCGGAACGGTGTATTGCCGGCCGCAGTGGAGGGGCATCTTTCATGAAGTCGTTTTTCATTGACCCTGCCGAAGCAGCCTGCGGGGCCATATTCATCGGTTTTGGCGCTTTTTTCGCCTTGCAATCCTTCGGGCTGGAAATCGGAACCGCCTTTCGCATGGGGCCGGGTTATTTCCCGCTTGTTCTGGCAATCGTGCTGATCCTGCTCGGCAGCGTCATATTCTTCCGCGCCACCCGCGTGCAGGGTGATGTCATCGGCGCCATCGCCTGGCGGGGGATTTTTTTCATCCTGCCCGCGCCGATCTTTTTCGGCTTCACGGTCCGCGGATTGGGTTTCGTACCAGCCCTGTTTTTCAGCGCGCTTATCGCAGCCTTCGCCTCGCACAAGATGAGCCCGCTGATGGCCGTCGTTATTTCCGCCGCCATCACGGTCTTCTCCGTCGCTGTATTCAATTATGGTCTCGGCCTGCCATTCCAGCGCTTTGGCCCCTGGCTTAAATTTTGAGGCGCCCCGATGGATTTGCTCAATAATCTCGCTCTCGGTTTCGTCACCGCTTCGTCGCTGGCAAACCTGTTTTTCTGCCTGATCGGCGTACTGCTCGGCACCCTCATCGGCGTGTTGCCGGGTATCGGCGCAACGGCGACCATCGCCATGCTGCTGCCGATCACCTTCCAGCTGGAGCCCGTCTCGTCACTCATCATGCTCGCCGGCATTTATTATGGTGCGCAATATGGCGGTTCCACTACGGCCATCCTCATCAACATGCCGGGGGAGTCTTCCTCCGCCGTGACCGCCATTGATGGTTACCAGATGGCACGCAAGGGCAAGGCGGGTGCTGCACTTGCAATCGCCGCCATCGGCTCGTTTTTCGCGGGTACGGTTTCCACCTTCCTCGTGGCAATCTTCGCACCACCTCTGACGGCAATCGCGCTGGAATTCGGTGCCGCTGAATATTTCTCGCTGATGGTCGTCGGCCTTGTCTCGTCCATCGCACTTGCCCATGGCTCCATCGTCAAGGCGCTGGCCATGGTCGTGCTCGGTCTGCTGCTTGGTCTGGTGGGTACGGATATCTATAGCGGTACGCCGCGCTTCACCCTCGGCATCCGCGAATATGCCGATGGTCTGAACTTCGTTGCGGTCGCCGTGGGCGTCTTCGGTATTGCGGAAATCCTGCGCAATCTCGAGAATGAACGCACCCGGTCGGTGCTGATCGCCAAGGTCAGTAGCCTGATGCCGTCGAAGGAAGATTTCAAGGCCATGATCGGCCCGGTGCTGCGCGGCACGGTTATCGGCTCGGCTCTCGGCATCCTGCCGGGCGGTGGGGCAATTCTTGCGGCCTTTGCCTCCTACACGGTGGAAAAACGCGTCTCCAAGAACCCGGAAGAATTCGGGCATGGCGCGGTTGCCGGTGTTGCCGGTCCGGAATCGGCCAACAATGCCGGCGCGCAGACCTCCTTCATCCCGCTGCTGACGCTTGGCATTCCAGCCAACCCAGTCATGGCGTTGATGATTGGTGCGATGATCATTCAGGGCATCGTGCCGGGTCCGAACGTTGCAACCGAACAGCCGGCGCTGTTCTGGGGCATCATCGCCTCCATGTGGATCGGTAATCTGATGCTCGTCATCCTCAACCTGCCGCTGATCGGGCTGTGGGTGAAGCTCCTGACGGTGCCTTATTACGTGCTGTTCCCCATCATCATGGCCTTCTGCGCCATCGGGGTCTACAGCGTCAATTCCAATGTCTTCGATCTCTATGCCGTCGCCTTCTTCGGTTTCATCGGTTACGTGCTGGTAAAACTGCGCTGCGAGCCTGCCCCACTGCTTTTGGGCTTCGTGCTCGGGCCGCTGCTGGAGGAAAACCTGCGTCGCGCCATGATCCTGTCGCGTGGTGATCCGACGACCTTCGTCACCCGCCCGATCAGCGCCACCCTGCTTTTCATCGCTCTGGCCGTCCTGATCATCGTCTTCCTGCCCAGCGTGAAGAAGAAACGCGAAGAGGTTTTCGTGGAAGAAGACTGAGCAATATCAAACCGTGAGACGCCGGCGATGGAAGCATCGCCGGCTTTTTTGTGTCTGGACCGGTTGTGACGAATTCGCTTCACGAAAGCGACATATGGTTGACTCCCGCGCTTTTAAGCCCAAGGAAGGGCGGGAAAGAGAGGTCGATATGACGTCGGAAACCGAAAAACGGATCATTGTGCTCGAGGAAACGATCGCGCATCAGGCAAAGACCATTGAGGAACTGTCCGACCAGCTGACGGAACAGTGGAAGGTGGTGGAGCAGACCCGCGCCAAGCTCGACCGCTTGACGGAACGGTTCCTGAGCCTTGAGGAGCAATCGCTGGACGCGCCAGCCATCACCCGGCCACCGCATTACTGACAGGGAGCACCCGATGAAAAACGACACAGCCGCGCTTGCCGCCGAAATCACCAATTTCTGGAAAAAGGCCGGGCCGGACAAATGGTTCGACAAGGATGCCGCCTTCGACAATCACTTTCACGACCGCTTCCGCGATGCTCATTTCGCTGCTGCACGGCGTGAACTGGATGGCTGGCTGGCCGGTGCGGAAAGCAGTCTTGCCCTGATGCTTCTTCTCGACCAGTTCCCGCGCAACTGCTTTCGTGGCACTGCCCATATGTACGCCACCGATCCACTGGCACGCCTGTTTGCCGATGAGGCCATACGCCGTGGTCACGATCAGGCAGTGAGCGAGGATCTGTGCGTTTTCTTCTATCTGCCCTTTTCCCATGCCGAGGATATTGCGGCCCAGCAGCGCGCCTGTGACCTGAACCAGCCCCTTGGCGGGCTTTATCTGCACCATGCCGAAGAACATCGTGATATCGTCGAGCGTTTCGGCCGCTTTCCGCATCGCAACGACATATTGCTGCGGGAAACGACGCCGGAGGAACGGCAGTATCTTGATGAGGGCGGCTTTTCCGGCTGAGCCTGAAATGAAAACGCCGCCAGTCCGAAAGGATGGCGGCGTTATGAATGAACGTAGCCGTCGGCAATCAGCCGTCGAAGAATTCCTTCATCCGGGCAAAGAAGCCGGTCGATTCCGGATTGTTCTCCTTGGAGGAGAGCTGTTCGAATTCCTGCAACAGCTCGCGCTGACGCTTGCTGAGCTTCTGCGGCGTCTCGATCTGAATCTGGATGTAGAGATCACCAGTCTGCGCCGAACGCAGCACCGGCATGCCCTTGCCCTTCAGACGGAACTGCTTGCCCGGTTGGGTGCCTTCCGGAACCGTGACGCGCGACTTGGTACCATCGAGCGTCGTGACATCGAAGGTGCCGCCAAGCGCTGCCGTCGTCATCGAAATCGGCACCGTGCAATAAAGGTCGGCACCGTCGCGCTGGAAGAACTCATGCGGTCGCACGGACAGGAAGATATAAAGATCACCCGCCGGGCCGCCACGCATGCCGGCTTCGCCTTCGCCCTGTAGACGAATGCGCGTGCCATCCTCAATGCCCGAGGGAATGTTGACCGAGAGCGAACGCTCTTCCGTCACACGACCCTGACCGTGGCACTTGCCGCACGGATCGGAAATCGTCTGGCCGCGACCATGGCAGGTCGGGCAGGTGCGCTCCACCGAGAAGAAGCCCTGTGCCGCGCGCACGCGGCCGGAACCCTGACAGGTGGCGCAGGTCTTGGGCTGCGTGCCGGGTTTGGCGCCAGAGCCGGAACAGACGTCGCAGGTAATCGAGGTCGGAACCCTGATCTGCGCCGTCTTTCCGGCGAAGGCTTCCTCCAGCGTGATTTCCATATTGTAGCGAAGATCGGCCCCGCGCTCGCGCCCACCGGAAGAGCGGCGCGCACGACCACCACCCATCATCTCACCGAAGATGTCTTCGAAGATGTCGGAGAAGCCGCCATTGGCGAAACCGCCGCCGCCCATGCCGCCACCACCCATGCCGCCATTTTCAAACGCGGCGTGGCCGAAACGGTCATAGGCCGCACGCTTCTGCGGGTCCTTCAGCGTTTCGTATGCTTCGTTGATTTCCTTGAATTTCTGCTCGGATTCGGCGTTATCCGGGTTCTTGTCCGGATGATATTTCATCGCGAGTTTGCGGAAGGCGCTTTTCAGCTCTTTTTCGTCCGCGGTCTTGCTGACGCCGAGTGTTTCGTAAAAGTCTGCTTTCGCCATTAAGTTAACAAGCCCCGCAAATGGATTTCCGGCTGCACGTCGGCAGCCGGATGTCTTGCATATGGTGTGAGGAGTAGGGAAGTCACGCGATTATGCGGACTTCTTGTCGTCCTTGATTTCTTCATAATCGGCATCGACGACGTCATCCTTGCCGCCTTCAGAAGCATCGCCGGCCTCGGCCTGCTGTGCTTCATAGATGGCCTGACCGAGCTTCATGGAGACTTCCATGAGGGTCTGAGTCTTCGCCTGAATGTCGTCGGCGTCAGGCTCGGAAGCTTCAACCGCTGTCTTCAGGCTGGCAATGGCATCTTCGATCGCCTTGCGGTCGGTCTCGGAAACCTTGTCGCCATATTCCTTCACCGACTTTTCGGTGGAGTGAATGAGGCTTTCTGCCTGGTTCTTGGCTTCGACACCCGCACGACGCTTCTTGTCGGCTTCGGCATTGGCCTCGGCGTCCTTGACCATCTTTTCGATGTCGGCGTCGGACAGACCACCGGAGGCCTGGATGCGGATCTGTTGTTCCTTGCCGGTGCCCTTGTCCTTGGCGGATACCTGCACGATGCCGTTGGCGTCGATATCGAAGGTAACTTCGATCTGCGGAACGCCACGCGGCGACGGCGGCAGACCAACGAGGTCGAACTGGCCGAGCAGCTTGTTGTCCTGCGCCATTTCACGCTCGCCCTGCGAAACGCGGATGGTCACGGCCGACTGGTTGTCTTCTGCGGTCGAGAAGGTCTGGCTCTTCTTCGTCGGGATCGTCGTGTTGCGATCGATCAGACGGGTGAAGACGCCACCCAGCGTTTCGATGCCGAGCGACAGCGGGGTCACGTCGAGCAGCAGAACGTCCTTGACGTCGCCCTGCAGAACGCCGGCCTGGATGGCGGCGCCCATGGCAACCACTTCATCCGGGTTCACGCCCTTATGCGGCTCCTTGCCGAACAGCTGCTTGACGACTTCCTGCACCTTAGGCATGCGGCTCATGCCACCAACGAGAACGACTTCGTCGATCTCGGCAGCGGTAACGCCGGCATCCTTCAGCGCCGCCTTGCAAGGTGCGACGGTGCGCTGCACCAGATCGTCAACCAGGCTTTCGAACTTGGCGCGGGTGAGCTTCAGCGTCAGATGCTTCGGACCGGAAGCGTCAGCCGTAATGAAGGGAAGGTTGATTTCGGTCTGCTGCGAAGACGAAAGTTCGATCTTTGCCTTTTCGGCAGCTTCCTTGAGGCGCTGCAGAGCGAGCTTGTCGTTCTTCAGGTCGATGCCCTGATCCTTCTTGAACTCGCCAGCCAGATATTCGACCAGACGCATGTCGAAGTCTTCACCACCGAGGAAGGTATCGCCGTTGGTCGACTTCACTTCGAAGACGCCGTCGCCGATTTCCAGAACGGAAATATCGAAGGTACCGCCGCCAAGGTCGTAAACGGCGATCGTCTTGCCGTCCTTCTTGTCGAGGCCGTAAGCGAGTGCAGCTGCAGTCGGCTCGTTGATGATACGCAGAACATCAAGACCGGCGATGCGGCCGGCATCCTTGGTTGCCTGGCGCTGCGCGTCGTTGAAGTAGGCCGGAACGGTGATGACGGCCTTCTCGACCTTTTCGCCGAGATAAGATTCAGCCGTTTCCTTCATCTTCTGAAGGATCATCGCGGAAATCTGCGAAGGGGAATAATTCTTGTCCTGAGCTTTCACCCAGGCATCGCCATTGTCACCCTTGACGATTTCGAAGGGGACGAGGGCCTTGTCCTTTTCAACGGTCGGGTCTTCATAACGACGGCCGATAAGGCGCTTGACCGCAAACAGGGTATTGGTCGGGTTGGTGACCGCCTGACGCTTGGCCGGCTGGCCGACAAGGCGTTCGCCATCGTCGGAAAATGCCACCATGGACGGCGTGGTACGCGCGCCTTCTGCGTTTTCAATGACTTTCGTGTCCTTGCCGTCCATCACTGCAACGCAGGAGTTGGTCGTGCCAAGGTCGATACCGATTACTTTTGCCATGCTCTTCTCTCCTTGAAGCGAGCTGCCGGAACCCCGTGAGGCATTCTTGTAGCAGCTCCTTGACTTGGATTTGCAGCCTTCGCTGCTGTTATGCGGCGTATATAAGGAGCGATTTTTCCTGCTGCAAGGCGCAAGAGAGGGGGAAGCGCAGCAAAAAAGCGCAAGAAACCCTTTCTTTGCGGAAGCTTGGCCATCAAGGCATGCGGAGGCCGAAAAACGCGACTCTGACGATGCGTTGTCATGGCGATGGCAAAGATTGGTTGTATCGTTGAGGATGGGTGAAATGGCGGACAGGGTGGGATTCGAACCCACGGTACGCTTTCACGCACACACGCGTTCCAGGCGTGCGCCTTAAACCACTCGGCCACCTGTCCTTTTTTCAAATCTGCATGTTTTGAAGAAATGCAAATCACTGGAACGGCGCGATATATACCGATGAATTCGCAGGGATCAACACGAATCTGACAGTTTTTTGAAATGTCGGCAATTTCCTGCCTTTCGATGCGGTTGCAAACAGGTTTTCCCGGCTTTATCGATGCAATATATGTTTTAAAACGTGGCTGTCGAAACGATGGGCCGTAGCCGAGGTGTGCCTGATGAAAGCTTTCTTGCGGTTTTTGAGCTTTCTTCTCCTCATCGCGGCGATTTTTCTGGGCGTGTTGGATTCGATCCGCTCGGTTTCCACATCCTCGGTCAACATCACCGGCATCCTGTCGGTCTGGAACTATCTTCTTCCTGCCTCGCGCACCATGGTGGAAGCGGCCTTGGCTCACTATATTCACCCAGAAGCGTGGCGCTTCGTTGAAAATGCCCTGTCGGGAGTGCCTGCATTTGCCTTTTTACTGGCGTTATCCCTGCTCTGCTGGATGGCGGGATACCGGAAGCGCAAAGTGATGAGACGCTCGTCAGTCTGACAGGCTGAAAGCCTGCGCCCCGCAGATGTGAACCCTTAAGACGCGGCGGAATCGGCCGCACGGAGGACCGAATGTTCCTGTTTGATACGCTTTCAAAAAAGACGACGATGCCGACCGAGGAAACGGCTCTGCCCGGCCGTGAAGAGGCACTTGCGGTGCCGGAAACCCATTTCGTGAACGGCCGGCCTTTAAAAGGGCCTTATCCGGATGGTTTGGAAATCATCTATCTCGGCATGGGCTGCTTCTGGGGCGCAGAGCGCCTGTTCTGGAAAACGCCGGGCGTGTGGGTAACGGCTGTCGGATATGCCGGTGGCTTCACCCGCAATCCGACCTATCAGGAAACGACGACCGGCCAGACCGGCCACGCTGAGGTGGTAAAGGTGGTCTACGATCCGGCCGTGATCTCACTGTCAGGCCTGCTCAAGATATTCTTCGAAGAGCACGACCCGACACAGGGCATGCGGCAGGGCAACGATGTCGGCACGACCTATCGTTCCGCCATTTATGCGACGACGGAAGGCCAGTTGCAGCAGGCGCAGAAGGCGCGTGATGCTTTTCAGCAAGATCTGGATGAGGCCGGCCACGGCCGCGACATCACCACCGAAATCGGCCCGCTTGAAACATTTTATTATGCCGAGGACTATCATCAGCAATATCTTGCCAAGAACCCGGGTGGCTACTGCGGCTTAAGGGGAACCGGCGTAAGCTGCACTATAGGCTAGATTTTTTGCAGGTAATCCCGGTGGAAAGACTAAAAAAACGCCAGATCAAAGTTTTTCCACCGGGTCAAAAAAACCGGATGAATTTTTCATTGAGCCATGCAAGGATATCAGGCAAGCACAGCCGGGATAACGGCTGGCGGTTCCGCAGACATTCCCGGTTAACGGGATTGCGGGAGGACCCTAAAATATCAATTGCAACAACAGGGCTGCACAATGAAAAAATCCCTTCTGACACTTTTTGCGCTTGCCGCCATGTCGGCTTCCGCGCTCGCCGCGGATATCAAGCCGGCGCTGGTCTATGGCACGGGCGGCAAGTTCGATAAGTCGTTCAACGAGGCCGCTGCGGCCGGCGCTGAGAAGTTCAAGGCGGAAACGGGCATCGAGTTCCGCGATTTTGAACCGACCAGCGACACGCAGGGCGAGCAGGCCATCCGCAACTTCGCCAGCAAGGGCTTCAACCCGGTCGTTGCGATTTCCTTCATCTGGGAAGCGCCGATGGCCAAGGTTGCGGCGGAATATCCCGATACCAAGTTCGTGATCGTTGATACCGTTGTAGATGCGCCTAACGTGCGTTCTGTTGTTTATAAGGAACATGAGGGCTCTTACCTCGTAGGTCTTTTGGCGGGCATGGCCTCCAAGACCGGCAAGGTTGGCTTCGTCGGCGGAATGGATGTCCCCTTGATCCGTAAATTCGCCTGTGGTTATGCACAGGGCGCCAAGGCCGCCAACGACAAAATCGAAGTCTTCCAAAACATGACGGGGACGACGGGTGCAGCCTGGAACGATCCCGTCCGCGGCGGTGAACTCACCAAGAACCAGATCGACCAAGGCGCCGACGTGATCTATGCGGCAGCCGGTGCGACCGGTCTCGGTGTTCTGCAGACAGCCGCAGACAATAAGAAGCTTTCGATCGGCGTCGATTCCAACCAGAACCACCTGCATCCCGGCTCGGTTCTGACGTCCATGGTCAAGCGGGTCGATCTCGCAGTTTATAACGCGTTCAAGGATGCCAAAGACGACAAGTTCACAGCTGGCGTCGTGGCGCTCGGTGTGAAGGAGGATGGCGTCGCTTACGCGGTTGACGACAACAACAAGGCTCTGATCACACCGGAAATGACTGCTGCCGTGGACAAGGCGAAGGCCGACATCATCTCTGGCGCCGTCAAGGTCCATGACTACATGGCGGACAAGTCCTGCCCGAAATGATATGATAAAAGCTTGGGGCGCATGATGATTTTCATCTTGCGCCCTTTTCATATCCAGCCTTCGGAGAGGTTTCGGTTTGAGTATGGACCCTGCAATCGAACTTGTGGGCATCGATAAAAAATTCGGTGCCGTTCACGCCAATAAAAATATCAATCTGAGCGTTGCCAAGGGCACGATCCACGGCATCATCGGGGAAAACGGTGCCGGAAAATCGACCCTGATGTCGATCCTCTACGGTTTTTACCAGGCGGACGCGGGTGAAATCCGCGTGAATGGTAAGCCCGTTACGATCCGTGACAGCCAGACGGCCATCAATGCGGGTATCGGCATGGTGCATCAGCACTTCATGCTGGTGGAAAACTTCACCGTGCTGGAAAATGTCATGCTGGGCGCAGAAGGCGGCGCATTGCTGGCCAATGGCCGTGCAGGAGCGCGCAGGGAATTGAAGCGTCTGGAAGACGATTACGGGCTGGAAGTCGATCCCGATGCGGTGATCGAGGAATTGCCCGTCGGCCTGCAGCAGCGCGTTGAAATCCTCAAAGCGATGTATCGTGGCGCCGAAATCCTGATCCTCGACGAGCCGACCGGCGTTCTGACGCCGGCTGAGGCCGATCACCTGTTCAAGATCCTCGGCGTTCTACGTGAGCAGGGCAAGACCATCATCCTTATCACACACAAGCTGCGCGAAATCATGGCAATCACGGATTCCGTCTCCGTCATGCGTCGCGGCGAAATGGTGGCGACCCGCAAGACCTCGCAAACCAGCGTTGAGGAACTGGCCGAACTGATGGTCGGCCGCCGCGTGCTGCTGCGGGTGGAAAAGGGCGAGACGACGCCGGGCGAGGTTCTCCTCTCCATCCGCAATCTCACCGTCAAGGACAGCCGCGGTGTCACCATGGTCGACGATGTCTCGCTGGATGTCCGCGCCGGTGAAATCGTCGGCATCGCCGGGGTCGCCGGCAATGGTCAATCGGAACTGCTGGAGGCCATCGCCGGCATCCGCAAGCCCCATTCCGGCGAAATCTGGGTGGATGGACAGAAGGTAGATCGCCCCGATCCGGCCATCCTGCGCAAGCTTGGCCTGGCTCACATCCCGGAAGACCGTCACCATATGGGGCTGGTGCTGAAATTCGAGGAATATGAAAACTCCATCCTCGGTTATCACCATGACGAGCGTTACGGCAAAGGACCCTTCCTCAACCCGGAGGCCATCCGTAAGGATGCGGTCGAGAAGATCGAGAAATACGATATCCGCCCGCCGAACCCGCAGCTGAAGACCGCCAATTTTTCCGGCGGCAATCAGCAGAAGATCGTCGTTGCCCGCGAAATCGAACGGGACCCCAAGATGCTGATCATCGGCCAGCCGACACGCGGCGTGGATATCGGTGCGATCGAGTTCATTCATCGCCGCATCATCGAAATGCGCGATGCCGGAAAGGCGATTTTGCTGGTTTCGGTTGAGCTCGATGAAATCCGTTCCCTTTCGGACCGGATCATGGTCATGTTCGCGGGCCGTGTCGTTGGAGAAAAAACGGCGGAAGCCGAAGAACAGACGCTGGGCCTGATGATGGCCGGCATCGCCGCATGAGGCATGAATGAGCACCGCTTCCGCCCCCCTACCAAACTGGATCAGCTACGGCCTGTTGCCATTGCTGAATGTCATCACCGCCTTTCTGATTTCCGGGCTTGTCGTCTGGTCCATCGGCGAAAATCCGCTGGCAGCACTTCGCCTGCTGATTGAAGGCGCGCTCGGCCGTGGCGACGCCATCGGCTTCACGCTGTTTTATACGACGAGCTTCATCTTCACCGGCCTCTCCGTCGCCGTGGCTTTTCATGCCGGCTTGTTCAATATCGGCTCCGAAGGTCAGGCCTATATTGGCGGGCTGGGTGCGGCGCTGGTGGCGCTGGCACTTGACCGTTACGTGCCATGGTACGTGACGATGCCCTTCGCCGTCATCGGCGCGGCCCTCTTCGGCGCGGCCTGGGCCTTCATTCCGGCCTGGCTGCAGGCGAAACGCGGCAGCCACGTCGTCATCACCACCATCATGTTCAACTTCATCGCCGCGGCGCTGATGGTTTACCTGCTGGTGAACGTGCTGATCGTGCCTGGCAAGATGGCGCCGGAAACGCGCACCTTCCTGCCCGGTGGCCAGCTGCCGAAGCTGGACTGGCTGATGGCATGGTTCGGCCTCAAGCTCGGGCCGGCGCCGTTCAACGTCTCCTTCCTTATCGCTCTGGTCATGTGTTTTCTCGTCTGGGTGCTGATCTGGCGCACCAAGCTCGGTTATGAGATGCGCACGCTGGGCGTCAGCCCGTCGGCAGCCATCTATGCCGGCATTCCCTATTCACGCACCGTCATCATCGCCATGCTCATTTCCGGCGGTCTGGCGGGCATGATGGCGCTGAACCCGGTCATGGGCGCGTCCGCCCGCCTGCAGGTGGAATTTGTCGGCGGTGCGGGCTTTGTCGGCATCGCTGTGTCGTTGATGGGGCGGAGTCATCCGCTCGGCATCATCTTCTCGGCATTGCTGTTCGGCATTCTCTATCAGGGCGGCGCAGACCTTTCCTTCGAGATGCCCAACATTACCCGCGAGATGATCGTGGTCATCCAGGGTCTGGTGATCCTGTTCGCTGGCGCGCTGGAATATATGTACCGGCCGACGATCGTCCACATCTACCAGCGTCTGGCAAAAGGGTGAGCTGACATGGATTTTTTCGATATGCTGGTCAGCATTCTCGGCTCGACCGTCCGCCTCACCATTCCGCTGCTCTTCACCGCACTTGCCGGGCTGTTTTCCGAACGCGCCGGCGTGTTCGATATCGGGCTTGAAGGCAAGATGCTGGCGGCAGCCTTTGCTTCCGCCTGCGTCGCCTATCTGACCGCAAACCCGTGGGCCGGTCTTCTGGCCGGCATTGGCGTCTCCATTGCGTTCTCGCTGATCCATGGTTTTGCCGTCATCACCAATCGCGGCAACCAGATCGTGTCAGGTGTGGCGCTGAACTTCATCGCCGCTGGTCTGACGGTGGTTCTGGGGCAGGCCTGGTTCGGGCAGGGCGGCCGCACACCACAATTACCGGGGGAGGGCCGTTTTGCGCCGATCATCCTGCCCGGCGCGGATGCGATGCGCGAAGTGCCCTTCATCGGCCCGCTCTACGCCAATGTCATTTCCGGCAACAATATTCTCACCTATCTCGCATTTCTTGCGGTACCGCTCTCCTGGTGGGTGCTTTACCGCACCCGTTTTGGCCTGCGCCTGCGCGCCGTCGGTGAAAATCCGGGTGCCGTCGATACGGCGGGCATTTCGGTGACGTGGATGCGTTATCGCGCGGTCATCGTCGCCGGTTTCCTCTGCGGTTTCTCCGGTGCCTATCTCGCCGTCGCGCAGTCGGCGGCCTTCATCGCCAACATGTCGGCCGGCAAGGGTTATATTGCGCTTGCCGCGCTGATCTTCGCGAAATGGAAGCCGGTGCCGGTCATGTTTGCCTGCCTGCTGTTCGGTTTTCTTGATGCTTTCGCCAATTTCATGCAGGGCAAATCCGTGCCTGGCATCGGCGAGGTGCCGGTGCAGATCTTCCAGGCAATGCCCTATATCCTGACCTGTATCCTGCTTGCTGGTTTCATCGGCGTCGCCAAGCCCCCCAAGGCCGGTGGCGTTGCCTATGCGAAGGAGCGTTAAGCCATGTCCTTTGATCCCAAATCTCATGCCCTGTTCGAGGCGGCGGTGGAGGCCATGGCCTTCGCTTATGCGCCCTATTCGAAATTTCCGGTCGGCGCAGCGATCCGCGCCGAAGATGGAAAAATCTACAAGGGCGCCAATATCGAGAATATCTCCTTCCCGCAGGGCTGGTGCGCGGAGCCATCGGCCATCAGCGCCATGATCATGGGCGGAGCGAAAAAGATCAGCGAAGTGGCCGTCATCGCTGAAAAGCTGCCGCTCTGCTCTCCCTGCGGCGGCTGCCGGCAAAAGATCGCGGAATTCGCCACGCCGGAAACGAAGATTTATCTGTGCGACGAAACCGGCGTCCAGAAGGTCATGACCATGGAAGAGCTTTTGCCCTCCGTCTTCAAGACCGAGCTGCTCTGATGACGGATGGTTTGATTGATATTCTGGTGGAGCGCCTGAACGGCCTGATGCCGCGCGTCGCCATCGTCCTTGGCTCCGGGCTGGGTTCGCTGGTGGAGGAAGTCAGCGATCCGATCCGTGTGCCCTATGCCGATCTTCCCGGGTTTCCCGCCAGCGGCGTTTCCGGCCATGCGGGTGAGCTGGTGGCCGGTTATCTCGGCGGCGAGCCCGTCATGATGCTGTCCGGGCGAGTGCATTATTACGAAAAGGGTGATCCGGCCGCCATGCGCGCGGTCATCGAGGCACTCGCCGGTCTTGGCGTGCAGTCGCTCATCCTCACCAATTCGGCAGGTTCGGTCAGGCAGGACATGCCGCCCGGCTCGGTTATGCAGATTACCGATCACATCAATTATTCCGGCATGAACCCGCTGATCGGCGAAGAAAGCGACCGCCGTTTCGTTGGCATGACGACTGCTTATGATCCGGACCTGATGCTGGCAATGCGCAACGCCGCGATCCGCGCGACGGTGCCGCTGTTCGGCGGCGTTTATATGTGGTTTTCCGGGCCAAGCTTCGAAACGCCGGCGGAAATTCGCATGGCGCGGGTGCTGGGTGCGGATGCCGTCGGCATGTCCACCGTGCCGGAAGTCATCCTTGCGCGCTTTTTCGGGATGCGTGTTGCCGCCGCATCGGTTATTACCAATTACGGTGCCGGCATGACCGGCGCGGAACTGAGCCATGAAGAAACCAAGGACATGGCTCCCGTGGGCGGCAAAAGACTTGCCGCTATTCTGAAGGAAATGATCGCAGGAGGAGCGTGACCATGGAACTCCAGCGTCCGCGCGAAGCGGCTGCCCTCACTCTGTCCTTGCTGGACCTGACCAATCTTAGGGAAGACTGCACGCCGCAGCAGATCGCCGCTTTGTGCCAGCGGGCGCATACGAATTATGGCAACACTGCCGCCATCTGTATCTGGCCGCGTTTCGTGGCGCAGGCGCGTGCGGCTTTCGGCAAAGAGCATGTGATCCGCATCGCCACCGTCGTCAATTTTCCCTCGGGCGATCTCGATATCGAGACCGTGGTTGCGGAAACGGAAGCCGCGATTGGCGATGGTGCCGACGAAATCGATCTGGTCATCCCCTACCGTAAATTCATGGCAGGCGATGAAGCGGCGGTTAGCGAAATGGTAGCGGCCGTGCGCAAGGCTTGTGTCGCACCCGTGCTGCTCAAGGTCATTCTCGAAACCGGCGAACTGAAGGACAAGGCTCTGATCCGCCGCGCCTCCGAACTCGCGATCGCCGAAGGCGCTGACTTCATCAAGACCTCCACAGGCAAGGTCGCCATCAATGCCACGCTGGAGGCGGCAGACATCATGTTGCAGGCGATCCGCGACAGCCGGCAGAAAGTTGGTTTCAAACCTGCCGGTGGCATCGGCACGGTGGAGGATGCGACGCTTTACCTGCGGCTGGCGGAAACCATCATGGCGCCCAACTGGGCCATGCCGTCCACTTTCCGCTTCGGTGCTTCGGGTATTCTCGACGATGTGCTGAACGTGCTGGCCGGCGGTGAACCGGCCAAGGCCGCCAGCGGGTATTGAGCTTGATCCCGCAGGAAATCATCCGCCGCAAACGCGATGGCCTGTCTCTTGAGCCGCAGGAGATTGGCGCTTTCATCGACGCTCTGTCGAAAGATGGCATATCGGAAGGGCAGGCGGCCGCCTTTGCCATGGCGGTGTTTTTCCGTGGCATGAACCGCGACGAAATGGTGGCGCTGACGCTTGCGATGCGCGACAGCGGCGATGTTCTCTCATGGAGCGACATTGGCAGACCGGTGGCGGACAAGCACTCGACCGGCGGCGTCGGTGACAACGTCTCCCTGATGCTGGCTCCTATCGTTGCCGCCTGCGGTCTTGCCGTGCCGATGATATCAGGCAGGGGCCTTGGCCACACCGGCGGCACGCTCGACAAGCTGGAAGCCATCCCCGGTTATGATGTGATGCCGGATGAGGCTCTGTTTCGTCGGACGGTGCAGTCGGTCGGCTGCGCCATCATCGGCCAGACCGGCGATCTCGCACCCGCCGACAAACGCCTCTACGCTATCAGGGATGTGACCGCGACGGTCGATTCCATCCCGCTGATCACGGCTTCCATTCTCTCTAAGAAACTCGCGGCCGGGCTTGAGACGCTTGTTCTCGACGTGAAGGTCGGCAATGGCGCCTTCATGCAAAGCCTGGAGGATGCCCGCATTCTCGCCCGCGCACTGGTCGATGTGGCTGTTGGCGCGGGCCTGCCGACGAGCGCGCTGATCACCGACATGAACCAGCCGCTCGGCGATGCCACGGGCAATGCCGTCGAAATCGTCAATTGTCTGGAGTTTCTGGCCGGTCGCAAGGCCGGCACCCGTCTGGAGAAGGTGGTCCTGTCCTTCGCCGCAGAAATGCTGGTGCAGGCTCGTAAAGCCGCGACATTGGAGGAAGGCGAGGCGCTGGCGTCGGCGGCTCTCTCCTCCGGCCGCGCCATGGAGGTGTTCGCGCGGATGGTTTCGGCACTGGGCGGCCCGTCGGATTTTATCGACAATCCATCCCGTTACCTGGCCTCTGCGCCGGTCATCCTCCCGGTTCCCGCTGCACGAAGCGGCTGGCTCGCATCCTGCGCAACGCGCGATCTCGGCATGGCTGTCGTTGAACTCGGTGGTGGCAGAACAAGGCCCTCGGACACCATCAACCCGGCGGTCGGTATTTCGGATATCCTGCCGCTCGGCGTAAGGGTGGAGAAAGGCGAACCGATCGCTGTCGTTCACGCAGCGTCCAGCGAAGACGTGGAACGTGCAATCAGAAGAATAGAGGGCTGTTACGGCATTGCGGACAGCGCCCCGGAAATCGCGCCACCTATTCTTGAGCGGATCACCTGACCAGCCGCATTTCGCCGCCCGATACCTTGAAGGACGATAGTTGCTTCAAAAAGCTCATGCCGACCAGCATGCTGCTCAGCGCATTGTCCTTCAGCACCATGGCATCGACATTCTGAACGCGGATCGCGCCGATCTCCACCCGGTCGAGTTTCACATGGGCCGCCATGGTCTGGCCATTGGCGGTCGAGATCGCATATTTGAAATCGAGGCTGTTGACGCCGTAACCCAACCGGCGCGCAATCGTCTCGTTGATGGCCACCATGGAAGCGCCGGTATCGACAAGCCCGTCGAAGGATTTGCCATTGATGCGGAAGGTGGCATTGAAGTGACCGCGCGTATCCGCTTTCAGACTGACACTACCCAGTGAAACCGGCTGCGTTCTGGGAACTTCGGCGGTGTCGCCGGATTTTGCCGCGCTGGTTTCCGGGCGCGGCTGAAATTTCTCCATCAGCGCCGGAAGCTGCGTGGCGCTGACCGAAAGACCGACAAGCAAAAAAATCGCACGCGCCAGCAAGTGATTGCTCCTCATGGGCAAGGGTTATCCATGCGCAGCATAGGCGCAAAACATGCTGAAATCTTAAAAGAAAAAGCCATCCGCCGCGTTGCGCGCGGCGAATGGCTCAAACGGTTAAGCAATGATGAACGGTGTTATTTGGTGCCGTACATGCGGTCGCCGGCATCACCGAGGCCGGGAACGATATAGCCTTTTTCATTCAGGTGCCTGTCGATTGCGGCGGTGTAAATCGGCACATCGGGATGCGCTTCACGGAAATTCTTGATGCCTTCGGGTGCTGCCAGCAGACACAGGAAGCGGATGTTCTTCGCACCGCGCTCCTTCAGCTTTTCCACGGCGGCAATGGAGGAATTGCCGGTCGCCAGCATAGGGTCGACAACGATGACCAAGCGGGCATCGAGGCTTTCGGGCGCCTTGAAATAATATTCGACGGCCTCGAGCGTATCGTGGTCACGATAGACGCCGACATGGGCAACACGCGCCGAAGGCACCAGTTCGAGCATGCCTTCCAGAAGGCCATTGCCGGCGCGCAGGATGGAGGCAAAAACCAGCTTCTTGCCTTCCAGAACGGGTGCCTGAATGGTCTCGAGCGGCGTATCGATGGTTTCCATCGTCATTTCGAGATCACGCGTCACTTCATAGCAGAGCAGCGTCGAAATTTCCCTGAGCAGACGGCGGAAGCCGGCCGTGGAAGTTTCCTTCTTGCGCATGATGGTAAGTTTGTGCCGCACCAGCGGATGTTCGATGACTGTGACGCCGTCCATGAAACTGGCCTTCCTTTTTATCTTATGCCCTGTAATTCACCGAAAGCACGTTTTTCGCAAGCCTTCTTCGCGGTTTTACCCTGCCAACAACCGTCTCAGGCATCATCCAGTCTAGCAAGCAGCCGCTCGCGTGTTGCCTCGTCCACGAAGGCGCATTCCAGTGCGGTGCGGGTCATGCGGTTAATCTCGGTATCGCTGAAACCGAATGCGTCTGCAGCCAGCGCATATTCCCGCGCAAGCGAGGTGAAGAAAAACGGCGGGTCGTCGGAACTGATGCAGACGCGCACCCCGGCATCGCTCAGGGCTTTCAGCGGGTGGCTGGCAAAATCGGGATAGACGCTGAGCGCGATATTCGAGCCGGGGCAGACTTCGAGAACCGTTCCCGTCTCGACCAGCCGGGAGATGAGAGCGGCATCTTCGATGGCGCGCACGCCGTGGCCGATACGTGACGGTTTGACGAGATCGAGCGCGTCGGCAACGCTTTCCGGCCCGCAAACCTCACCCGCATGGATCGTCAGCCCAAGACCCGCATCGCGGGCGATATCGAAGGCGCGGGCGTAGTCGGCAACCCGGCCCATGCGCTCTTCGCCCGCCATGTTGAAGCCGGTTACCAGCGGATGCCGGGCGCGTGCCGCATATTCGGCCGCCGCGATCACCCGCTCCGGGCCGAAATGCCGCTCGCCGGTGACGATGATGCGGGTTTCGATGCCGGTCTTTTCTTTGGCGATACGGATACCCTCGGCAATGCCCGCGAGATAGGCGTCGGCGCCAAGCCCGATGCGGTCACCATGATCGGGCGAGATGATCAGCTCGCTATAGATTGTACTGGCTTCGGCCAGTTCTGTCAGATAGGTTTCCGTCAGGACAGCATAGTCTTCATCGGTCTTGAACACCTGCGCGACCGCATCGTAGCACTGGATGAATTGCGCAAAATCCGACCATACATATTGGCCGTCGCGCAGAAAGCCGCTGGTGTCTATGCCGTATTTCTCCGCCTGTTTCGCAACGAGGGCAGGCGGTGCCGCACCTTCGAGGTGGCAGTGAATTTCCGCTTTCAGCAAATGCGATGTCAAATGAAGCTCCTGCCGTGTGAACCGGCGTCAATGCCAAGATGGTGGGCGATACTTTCGCCGATATCGGCGTAGCTTGAACGAATGCCGACATCGCGGGAACGGATGCCCGGACCGAACGCCATGATCGGCACTCTTTCGCGTGTATGATCCGTGCCTCGCCATGTGGGATCGCAACCATGGTCTGCGGTGAGAAGCGCTATATCGCCAGGCGCCATCTTGCGGTGGATTTCCGGAATACGCGCATCGAAGGCCTCAAGCGCCGCCGCATAACCGGCGACGTCTCGGCGGTGGCCGTAAAGCATGTCGAAATCGACGAAATTGGTGAAGACGAGATCGCCGTTTTGTGCCTCGTCGATGGCCTGCAGCGTCGCATCCATCAAGGCGGCGTTGCCATTTGCCTTGATGACGCGCGAGACACCCTGATGGGCATAGATATCGCCGATCTTGCCGATGGCATGTACCTTGCGGTCTGCCTCCACCAACCGGTCGAGCAGGGTCGGTTCCGGTGGCGGAACGGAGAAGTCGCGGCGGTTGCCTGTGCGTTCGAAGGTTACGACTGTCTCGCCGATGAAGGGGCGTGCGATGACGCGGCCGATATTCAGCGGATCGACCAGCTTACGCACAGTCTCGCAGAGAGCGATAAGCCGCGTGAGGCCGAAATGGGTTTCATGCGCGGCAATCTGGAACACGGAATCGGAAGAGGTGTAGCAGATCGGCTTGCCGCTCCGGATATGCTCTTCGCCGAGCGCAGCGATGATTTCGGTACCGGAAGCATGGCAATTGCCAAGAATGCCGGGAATATCGGCTTGCCTGCAGATGGCCTCAACCAGCTCCGGGGAAAAGGCGTCGCCCTCCGTCGGGAAATATCCCCAGTCGAACGTCACGGGCGTGCCGGCGATCTCCCAATGGCCTGAAGGCGTGTCCTTGCCCTTGGAGATTTCGCTGGCGGAGCCGTGCAGACCGAAAATCCGCTCCGGCAGCTCCATGCCGGCGGGAATATCGCCGCTTGCCTGCCTTGCGATCTCCATGAGGCCGAGCGAACACATATTCGGCAGCTTCAGCGGGCCGGCCCGAAGCCCGGCTCTGTCCGCCGCACCTGCCGCGCAGAATTCCGCGATATGACCGAGCGTATTGGCACCAAGGTCGCCATAACGCTCCGCGTCAGGCGCGCCGCCGACACCGAAGGAATCCAGAACGAGAAGAAATGCTCTTGCCATAACTCACCGAAACAAAATTGCGCCGACGGGCAATGTCAGGCCGAACTGTCGTTATAGATCAGCAAAACGTGAAGAAGGAAGTGCTTTTATGAACCATCCGGTAAAACCGGCCGTTCACTCCGCATCCCGTTTCGATTTCGGCGCATTGAGATTGCGCAGAACATACCAGCCGGCCGCAACCACCATGGCCGCCAGAATGTACCATGTCACGGCGTAAGAGAGGTGGTTGTTGGGGAAAGTCAGCATGGTCTTGCCGCCAACCGGCAGGCCACCCGGATTGGGTGTCGCATCCGCATCGACATAAAAGGGCGCGACGTCTGAAAGGCCGGAGGCCCGTATAATCTGTGGAATATTGCGGGAATACCAGCGGCCGTTTGCCGGATCATTGGTTCTGAGGAAAAGCCCGCCTGTTTCCGGCGCGCGCATCAGCCCGACAATCTCGACGTTTCCGGTCGGTTCACCTTCCGCGCGCGAGGACGGGTTGCGCCGGTCGGACGGCACGAAGCCGCGATTGACGATCACGCTTGAGCCATCGTCCCGCCGCAGCGGCGTCATGACCCAGTAACCGGGCCCGAGATCGGTGACCGTGTAGACCTGAACTTCCCTGTCGTTGAGGAGGGTGCCGGTCAGTTTCACACGACGATATTCATAGTCCGAGGGATTGCCGAGAGCCGGCCATTCGCTGGCGGCAGGGGCATCGATGGGCTCGGCATGGGCGCGGGCGTTAACGCGTTGGATCAGGTCGAGTTTCCAGAAAAGGCGCTGGACCTGCCATGTTCCAAGCGCCAGCAGGCAGCCCGTCAGGGCAATGGTCAAAAACAGGACGACGATTGCCGCAGGGCGGATGCGCCGGTTTTGGGGTGCGATTTCGCTCATGTCACGGTCCTTGCGAAGCGCCACCGGCAGAAAGATCATCTGCTCCGGCGGGCCTCGTTGCACCCGCATGCGCTTCCTCCAGCAAATAACCCCATAAATCTCGCTGGGATTCATGGGGTTATGTGTTGGCGCGGAAGACGGCCCGCCGGGGTCCGGCAGGCCGTTGATCTATGCTGCTCAGGGTAGGTTCTTCACATCCTCGATGTGCAGCGGCATCATGTTCTTGTTCATGTTGTACATGACCCAGAGCGAGCCGGAGAGCGTGATCAAGAGCACCACGACGGTGAAGATCAGCGCCATGAAGGTCCAGCCGCCTTCGGACCTGGTGTCCATGTGCAGGAAGTAGATCATGTGCACGAAGATCTGGATGACGCCGAGACCCATGATGGCGATGACGAGCAGGGTCTTGTTCTCAAGAACGTCGCCCATGACCAGCCAGAACGGAATGGCCGTCAGAATGACCGACAGGACGAAGCCGATCATGTAGCTTTTGAAGGTGCCGTGGCTGGCGCCATCATGGTGATGGTCGTCACCATGCGCGTCGTGATGTGCGTGTGCTTCGGAACTCATCAAAGAACTCCCATGAGGTAAACGAAGGAGAAGACGCCGATCCAGATGACGTCAAGGAAGTGCCAGAACATCGAAAGGCACATCAGGCGGCGCTTGTTGGCGGCGATCAGGCCATGTTTTGCCACCTGTACCATCAGCGTGACAAGCCAGATGGTGCCGAAGGTGACGTGCAGACCGTGGGTACCGACCAGAGCGAAGAAAGCCGACAGGAATGCCGAACGTTGCGGGCCAGCGCCTTCTTCGATCAGGTGGTGGAACTCATAAAGTTCCACGGCGAGGAAGGCGAGGCCGAAGAGGCCGGTGATGCCGAGCCATATCAGCGTCGACTTCACCTTCTGTTTTTCCATTTCCAGCATGGCGAAGCCATAGGTAATGGAGGAGAGAAGCAGGAAGCCGGTATTGATGGCCACGAGCTTGAGATCGAACAGATCCGCGCCCGAAGGACCGGCCGCGTAGCTGCGGCCGAGAACGGCATAGGTGGCGAAGAGCACGGCAAAGATCAGGCAGTCGCTCATCAGATAGAGCCAGAAGCCGATCGAAGTGCCGTTTTCAGGGTGGTGGTCTTCTTTCAGGTAGAAGACCGGTGGTTCTGCGCCGTCGACGCTTTGTGCAGGTGTATGAGCCATGTTCCGTTACGCCTGTTTCGCGAGCAGCTTCGTACGCTCCGCCTCGACGGTCGAAACGTCGGACGCGGGAATGTAGTAATCGCGATTGTAGTTGAAGGTGTGGGCAATCGAGACTGCTATGATGGCGAGCATCGAAAGAGCCGCAAGCCACCAGATGTGCCACACCAAAGCGAAGCCGAGGACAACGCTGATGGCGCTGATGATGACGCCCGTGCCGGTATTCTTCGGCATATGGATCGGAATGTAACCTTCCAGAGGACGGCTGTAACCGCGCTTCTTCATGTCCGCCCATGCGTCCACGTCATGAATGACCGGCGTGAAGGCGAAGTTGTAGGCGGGCGGCGGCGACGAGGTCGACCATTCCAGCGTACGGGCGTTGTAGGGATCGCCGGTCACGTCGCGCAGCTGATCGCGCTTCAGGTAGCTGACGATGAGCTGGATGACGAAGGCGGCGATGCCGAGCGCAATCAGGAAGGCGCCGAAGGCGGCGATCACGAACCAGATCTGTAGCGAATTGTCCTCGAACTGGCTGACACGGCGGGTAATCCCCATCAGGCCGAGCACGTAAAGCGGCATGAAGGCGAAATAGAAGCCGATGAACCAGAACCAGAAGGACAGCTTGCCCCAGAACGGATCGAGGCGGTAACCGAACGCTTTCGGGAACCAGTAGACTATACCCGCAAGTACACCGAACACCACGCCGCCGATGATGACGTTGTGGAAGTGAGCGATGAGGAACAGCGAGTTGTGGAGCACGAAATCCGCAGGCGGAACAGCAAGAAGAACGCCGGTCATGCCGCCGATGACGAAGGTGATCATGAAACCGATCGTCCAAAGCATCGGAACGTCGAAATTGATGCGGCCCTTATACATGGTGAAGAGCCAGTTGAAGATTTTCGCGCCCGTCGGGATCGAGATAATCATCGTGGTGATGCCGAAGAAAGCGTTGACGCTCGCGCCGGAGCCCATGGTGAAGAAGTGGTGCAGCCACACGATATAGGCAAGGATGGTGATGACGCCCGTCGCATAAACCATCGAGGCATAACCGAAGAGGCGCTTGCGGGAGAACGTCGCAACGATTTCCGAGAAGACGCCGAATGCCGGCAGCACCAGAATGTAAACTTCAGGATGGCCCCAGATCCAGATGAGGTTGACATACATCATCGGGTTGCCGCCGAGATCGTTGGTGAAGAAATTCGTACCAACGTAACGGTCCAGTGTCAGGAGCGCGAGCGTGCCGGTCAGGATCGGGAAGGAGGCCACGATCAGGATGTTCGAACACAGCGACGTCCAGACGAAAATCGGCATGCGCATCATGGTCATGCCGGGTGCGCGCATTTTGATGATGGTCACGATCAGGTTGATGCCCGATAGCGTCGTGCCCACACCGGCGATCTGCAGACCCCAGATGTAATAATCGACCCCGACGCCCGGGCTGCCATCGATGCCGGAAAGCGGCGGATAGGCGAGCCAGCCGGTCTGCGCATATTCACCCACAAACAGCGAGATCATGGTGATGACGGCGCCGGCCGTGGTCATCCAGAAGGAGAAGTTGTTGAGAAAGGGGAACGAAACGTCGCGGGCGCCGATCTGCAGCGGCACGACGAAGTTCATCAGACCCGTGATCATCGGCATGGCCATGAAAAAGATCATGATGACGCCATGGGCCGTGAAAATCTGGTCGTAGTGGTGTGGCGGAAGATAACCTTCCGAGCCGCCGGAGGCGATCGCCTGCTGCACGCGCATCATGATGGCGTCGGCAAAGCCGCGCAACAGCATGACCAGCGCCAGAATGATGTACATGATACCGATCTTCTTGTGATCGATGCTCGTGAACCATTCATTCCAGAGATAACCCCAAAGCCGGAAATAGGTGAGGGCGCCAACGACGGCGATGCCGCCGAGCGCCACGGCCGCGAAGGTGGCGACAAGAATGGGCTCGTGAAGCGGGATGGATTCCCATGTCAGCTTCCCGAACAGGAACGACGTTTGATCGGAATTGACGATCATTTTCAGCCTCTTGCGATTCTAAGACGTAAGATCGGCGCAGCCATTGGCCGCGCCGCAGAATGCCGGGACGTCACCGTCAGCCAGCGACTTGTTTCGTTTCCGGCAGCGCTGCGGGTTCAAAAGTCTGACCTTTGATCGCAGCCGGAGTGGATTGGGGTCCGCTGGCGACACCGTAAGGCGCAAGCGGCGTGCAGACGACGGAGTTCAGCGCCTTGGCGATGTCGATGCCTTCCTTGCCGCCGCCGCCATTGGCGTCGATATGCATCATATCGCGCATGCAGAGCTTGTTGGGCTCCACGCAGCGGTTGAGGATGGCGCTGTACAGTTCCGGATCGACCGAAGCGAAATATTGCACCGGCTCACGCTCGGAAGGCTTGGCGAATTCCAGATATTCCTGCCGGCCGAAGCCCTTGCCGCCTTCTTTCACCTTGGCCACCCATTGCTCGAAGCCCTGCTGGCTGAGGCCATGGAACTTGAAGCGCATGTGCGAGAAGCCGGGGCCGGAGAAGTTGGCCGAGATGCCGTCATAGACACCTTCCTTGTTGATGACCGCGTGCAGCTTGGTCTGCATGCCACCCATGGCGTAAATCTGGCCGGCAAGTGCTGGAACGAAGAAGGAGTTCATCGCAGTCGTGCCGGTGATCTTGAAGTTGATCGGAACATCGACCGGCGCGGCGAATTCGTTGACGCTGCCGATGCCGAGTTCGGGATAGAAGAACAGCCACTTCCAGTCCATGGCCACCACTTCGACCGTGATCGGCTTAATATCGGCGGTAACCTGACGGTTCTCGTCGATCCGTTCCAGCGGGCGGTAAGGGTCGAGACGGTGCGTGGAAATCCAGGTCACCGTGCCAAGCATCAGGATGATGGCGACGGGGGCCGACCAGATCACCATTTCAAGGCGGGTGGAGTGGTGCCACTCGGGATCGTAATCTTCAGCCTTCGCCGACTCGCGGTACTTCCAGGCGAAGAACAGCGTCAGCACGATGACCGGGACGATGATCAGCAACATCAGGACCGTGGACGTGATGATAAGATCGCGCTGCTGGATGGCCACGTCGCCCGAAGGGTTCATGACGACCAGATTGCAGCCGCTGAGCAACAGCAGGGCCGGGATTGCCAGAAGGGCGGATGGGAGTTTTTTGATCATGCGCACGTTCTTTGAACTCGTACAGTTTGGATTAGGCCGCGAATAATTGCCGAAGGTCATTTTTGAAATGAGGTATATTGTCGCGGTGCAGCGAAGCCTTCGCGATGCACCATATGCCGGGCAGTACTGCGTTTAAAGGCGAGCGGCTGCATTATCGCACGGTCGGCCGGCTGGGCAACCCTTTATTGTCAAACTTCAATTGACGTTACGTAGGGTGCGTGTGACAATCCGTCGCATCGTAACGCAACGGAAGAGGAGCCTGCGCGTTACAGGGAATGGTTCGTCCATGACGCAGGAGGGATATTATGAGTTATACCAATGCTGCTCCATCCTTTGGGCAGGCGCCGGAGGCAAACGGGGCTGGTCCCACGAGCGTCGATCCGGATCGCATCACGATCGCGGTCATTCTTGCGAGAATGACTGAATTCTTTGACTTTTTTATCTATGCCATCGCCTCTGCGCTCGTTTTCCCCCACGTCTTTTTTTCCTTCGTCGATCCGCTGACGGCCACACTTTATTCCTTCGCGGTATTCTCGCTTGCCTTTATCGCAAGGCCGATCGGTTCGCTGATCTTCCTCCAGATCGACCGTAAGTTCGGCCGTGCCGTCAAGCTGATGGCGGCGCTTTTCACGCTCTGTGGTTCCACCATGGCGATCAGCTTCCTTCCGTCTTATGCGGAAGCGGGCATGCTCGCTCCGATCCTTCTGGCTGTCTTCCGTATCGGTCAGGGCCTTGGCCTTGGGGGCGCCTGGGATGGTCTGGTTTCGCTGCTTGCCATGAATGCACCGCAGAAACAGCGCGGCTGGTACGCCATGATGCCGCAGATCGGTGCGGCCATGGGCTTCGGCCTCGCCAGTGCCTTTTTTATCGTTTTCGTCACGCAGCTTTCCAATGCGGAATTCCTCGCCTGGGGCTGGCGTTTCCCCTTCTTCGTGGCGCTGGCGCTCAATGTTCTCGCGCTCTTTGCCCGCCTGCGCATGATCGTCACGCCGGAATTCCAGGCCATGCTGGAGCAGCATGAGCTGGAACCGCGCCCGATGTTCAAGATGCTGCGCTCACAGTTCCCGGTCGTCGTCACCGGCGCCTTCGTCCCGCTGGCAAGTTTTGCACTCTTCCACCTCGTCACGGTATTCCCGCTGAGCTGGGTTTCCCTTAATACCAGTCAGCGTGTTTCGGACTTCCTGTTCGTGCAATTCGTCAGTGCCATCATCTGCGGCGGTATGATCGTGGTTTCAGGCATTCTGGCCGACAGGATCGGCCGGCGGAAGCTTCTGGCCATCGCCGCAGCTCTCATTGGTCTCTTCAGCCTCGTGGCACCCGTGCTGCTGAGCTCGGGCGATATTGGCCGCTATCTCTTCGTTCTGATCGGCTTCTCGCTGCTTGGCTTGTCTTTCGGTCAGGCGGGCGGCGCGCTCGCATCCCGTTTCAGCCGTGAATACCGCTATACCGGTGCGTCGCTCACCTCGGATATTTCCTGGCTGATCGGTGCCGGTTTCGCACCGCTTGTCGCACTTGGATTTTCGTCCAAATTCGGACTGTTCGCGGTCGGAATTTACCTGATGTCGGGTGCCGTCTGTACGCTGGTTGCCCTCTGGTTCAGCCGAACGCTGGAAATGCCTTCGGACTGATCTGGGCAATTTAACAATCGCTGCAGCCATCACGCCGCGGAATCCTGTCGGATTTCGCGGCGTTTTTGTTTTTTTATTGCGCGAGGCAGATTTTAATCTTGACTCGGCCCATCATGAAATATTATGTAAGCAATACTGACGTAATTCAGTGTGCCTCATTGCCGGAAATACCGGCCACCAGGGAACGCGATGCGAACGACGACGATCATTATTTGCGAAAAAGCGGCCATTGCCGTCACGCCGTTTGCCGGCCGCAAAACGACCGTTCGCGCCATTAAACGCCGATAGCCAAAAAAAGAGGAGCAGCCAGGTCGCCTGCGGCTCCGCCCGCAGAGTGCCGGCTGACGCGCCGGGTTTCGGGAAAAGAGGGTGATGCCGCGCGAAATGCGCAACGAGAGGAGAGTGCCTTGAGTGTGACGGAGCAAAAATTCGGCCTTTATGATGCGGCTTTTGAAAAAAGCAGCTGTGGCGTCGGTTTCATCACCCGCAAGGATGGCGTGCAGACGCATGATGTGCTGAAGCGCGGCCATGAGGCACTCTGTGCCGTGCCGCATCGCGGCGGCATGTCGGCGGAAGGTGTTGGTGATGGCGCGGGCGTGTCGCTGGATCTGTCGCTCTCCTTTTTTCGTGAGCTGACGGGACAAGGTTCCCTCAAGGCCGGCCGGTTCGGCGTCGGCAATTTTTTCCTGCCGCAGAACCCGGCTTTCCACGATGAGGCGGTCGGTATCATCGGCACCGCTCTGAAAGAGCAGGGCTTTTCGGTTCTGCTGGTGCGCGATGTGCCAGTGAATGATGCGGCCATCCGTCCCGCCGCAATCCCCTATCAGTTACCGATCCGCCAATGGGTCTTTTCGGCACCAGCGGAATGCGCGACGCTTGCCGAATTCGACTGGCGCATCCACAAGGCGCTGCTCGCCATCGAGGCGCTCGCTTACACCGTGCCGGAGCTTGCCGGTTTTTACCCGCTGTCGCTCAGCGCGCGCACGCAGGTGCTCAAGGGCCGTCTGAACTCCCAGGAGGTCATGCCCTATTTCTGCGATCTGACAGATCCGCGCCATGAAGTGCATACGATGTATTTCCACACTCGGTTCTCCACCAATACCGATCCGCATCCCTCCATGGCGCAGCCCTTCCGCCTGATGGCGCATAATGGCGAACTCAACACCGACAAGAAAAACCGGCTATCGGAAGCGGCCGTGGCGCTGGCGAAGAATGCCAGCATCGTCAGGCCCAAGGGCCAGTCGGATAGCTGCCGTCTGGACCAGACATTGCAGGCACGGGTGATGGAGGATGGTCTCGACCTCGTCACCGCCGTGGTCTCGATGATGCCGCCAGCCTGGGAAAACGACGACACGCTCTCGCCCGGTGTGAAGTCGATGCTGGAATATTTCTCGCTCTATGAGGAAAAGAACGACGGCCCAGCCGCGCTGATCTTCGGCGACGGCACGATCATTGGTGCACGCCTCGACCGCCTTGGCCTGCGCCCGCTGCGCACTGTCGAGACGGAGGACTATCTCTGTGTCATGTCTGAGGCGGGGCAGATTGCCTTCCCGGCGGAAAGCGTCATCCGCCGTGGCCGCATCGAAGCGGGCGGCATGCTTTATTACAATCACGCCGAGCGTCGTGCGTTTTCAACCGTCGAGGCGCTGGAGCTTCTGGCCTCGCAGCGGGACTATTCGTCGCTGCTGTCTGAAGCGCGCGTCATGCTTGGTGATCTGCCGGAGGTGCCGGCCGACAAGCAGGGCTCACCGCTTCGCTATAATGGCGATCTGGAGCGGCATCAGCGTTATGTCGCCTATTCGCACAATCAGGAAAGCTTCAAGTTCCTGATGGACCCGATGCTGGCCTCCGGTGCGGAAAAAATCTCGGCCATGGGTTATGGCAATGCCATCAATGCGCTTTCCGATCAGGAAGGCGGCGTCGCGAAGTATTTCTCACAGCGTTTCGCGCAGGTCACCAATCCGCCGCTCGACAGCATTCGTGAGGCCGACGGTATGACGCTGCGTGTGGCGTTGGGCGCAAAGCCGAACAGCGGTGCGGCCAAGGCCCGCCAGATCGTCGTTCGCTCCCCGATCCTCACCCATCTCGATATGCTGCGTATTCGCGAGCAGCCCGAGACACCCGTTCGTCGTTTCGAAATGCTCTTTACGCCGGTCTTCGATGCTGCTGACCTCAATGAGGCTGCCCTCCGGCAGGCGATCGACGGCCTCTGCGATGAGGTTGCGGCTTTCGCAGCCGAGCAGGGCGGGATTGCCGTCATCACCGACCGCCATGTCTCGGCGGGCCGCGCGGCCTTACCGATGATCATGGTCGTTTCCGCCATCAACCAGCGGCTGATTGAGGAAGGCCTGCGGTTGCGCGTTTCCCTGATCGTCGAAAGCGGGCAGTTTTCGTCCTCCCATCATATCGCAGCCGGACTCGGTTTCGGTGCTTCGGCGGTCTATCCGCTCGGCGTGCAGTTCCGTGCGGAAGAGAAATTCGGTGCCGAGGCCGACAAGGCGTTCAAGCGCTTCGCCAAGGCGGCTGAAAAGTCGCTGATGAAGACCATGGGCAAAGTCGGCCTGTGCACGGCGGAAAGCTACATCGGTGGCGAATTCTTCGAGCCGAATTTCCTCGATACCAACGATCCCGTTCTGAAGCGTTATTTCCCCAATGTGAAGACCCCGGTCGGCGGCGTCACCTTCGCCGTTATCGCGCAGGCGGTGGCCGACTGGCATCGAAAAGCATTGTCGGTGAAGGGTGAAAACGATATTCCGCTGCTCGGTCTCTTCAAGGAACGTGCCGAAGGTGCCGGCCATTCTTATGGCACGACGGCCGTTCGCGGCTTCGTGGATATGACGGAGGAAAAGATCGGTTTCGACAAGGGAACTGAAAACGAGGAGGCGCTGCGCCTCCTGCCGCTCAACCGGCTGGAAGATGCCTTCGGTCTCAACGATGCTGCCTATTATCACAACAGCTTCGACCGGCTGACCCCGGAGGCCATCGATGCATTTGAGGTAACGCCCGGTTACCGCTCCTTTGCGCGCATGATGGCGGAAGAAAGAGCGGGCCGCCCGGCCGCCCTGCGTGATGTTCTGGAACTGCCGGCCGATGTGACCTTTGCCGGTTCGGCCGAAGAATTCCGCCGGGAAATGGGCCGTTTTTCCAGGCATGGCAATAACAGCTTCATGGTGCGCGGATTGCGCTGCGAAGAGGCAGGAGACGGCGCGTTCCGGCTGCAGCTGATCGGCCCGCACGGTCATGAACTTGCCCGCCTCGCCGCCCTCGGCCAGTCGCTGCTCGACCGTTTTGGCGACGACATCACCGGCCATTGGCTGGAAGGTGGCGCGCTCATGGTTCAGGCAAAGGGTGAGGCCTCCGCCTATCTATCGCTTATCCGCACCGCACCGGAGAGTATTCCGCTTGAGACCGTGCAAAAGGCAAGCGAGATCACCAAGACCCTCGCATCGGGTGCCATGAGCCACGGCGCGCTGGTTGCGGCTGCCCATGAGGCGGTGGCCCACGGCACCAACATGGTTGGTGGCATGTCCAATTCGGGCGAGGGCGGCGAGCATATCTCCCGTTACGGCACCATCCGTGCCTCGCGCATCAAGCAGTTCGCCTCCGGCCGCTTCGGTGTCTGGGCCGGTTATCTTGCCGATCCGATGCTGGAAGAGATCGAGATCAAGATTGGCCAGGGCGCAAAGCCGGGCGAGGGCGGGCAGCTGCCGTCTCCCAAGGTGACGGTGGAGATCGCTGCGGCGCGCGGTGGCACGCCGGGCGTCGAGCTGGTCTCGCCGCCGCCGCATCATGATACCTATTCGATCGAGGACCTGGCCCAGCTTATCCACGACGCCAAGGCGGCACGCGTGCGCGTCATCGTCAAGCTCGTATCGTCGGAAGGCATCGGCACGATTGCAGTCGGCGTCGCCAAGGCGGGTGCGGATGTCATCAACGTTGCCGGCAATACCGGCGGCACGGGTGCTGCGGCCGTTACCAGCCTCAAATATACCGGCCGTGCGGCGGAAATCGGCATAGCCGAGGTGCATCAGGCGCTGTGCGCCACCGGTCTGCGCGCCAAGGTGCTGCTGCGTTGTTCCGGCGCGCACCAGACGGCGAGCGACGTGGTGAAATCAGCCCTTCTCGGCGGCGACAGCTTCGAATTCGGCACCACGGCGCTGATGATGCTGAAATGCGTCATGGCGAAGAACTGCAACATCAAGTGCCCGGCCGGTCTCACCACCAATCAGGAAGCCTTCAACGGCGATCCGCGGGCGCTGGCGCAGTATCTCATGAACATCGCCCATGAAACGCGCGAGATTCTGGCAGGGCTTGGGGTTACCTCGCTGCGGGAAGCCCGTGGTCGTTCCGACCTTCTTCACCTCCTCGATCATCCGGCAAGCGTCGGTCAGCTTGACCTCCGGGCAATGCTTGCCGTGGTCGAAGAGGTGAAGATCGACAGCCCGGTCTATATGGAAAAGGACTTCGCACTCGACGATGCCTTCATCGATCTCGTGCGTTCGGCGCTGGTCGACAGCAAGCGCGAGAACATCGAGCTTGGCGGCAATCGTTTCCTAAACAATTGCAACAAGAGCGTCGGCGGCCAGCTCGCCGTCGATATCGAACGCATGTTAAACCACGAACTTTCGGATGAGCAGCTGGACGCGCTTCCGGCCGTCAAGCGGGATGGCCGTGGCCGCCGTTTTCTGGAAGCGGGTTCGGTGCGCATCGATACTTCAGGTTCGGCTGGTCAGTCCTTCGGCGCTTTCTGCAATGACGGCATGGTCATGGTGCATACCGGCACCTGCAATGACGGTGTTGGCAAAAGCGCCTGCGGCGGCACCATCGTCGTGCGCTCGCCCGGCGGCGGTTCGCAAGAGGCGGGCGGCAATGTGCTGGTCGGTAATTTCGCGCTGTTCGGCGCCACCGGCGGCCGCACCTTCGTGGAAGGGCAGGCGGGCGACCGTTTCGCGGTGCGTAATTCTGGCGCCACCGCCGTGGTCGAAGGCGTTGGCGATTTCGCCTGCGAATATATGACCAATGGTGCTGTTCTCAACCTTGGCAGTTTCGGCAAGGGTTTTGGCAACGGCATGAGCGGCGGCTTCGTCTATCAGTATGATCCCTATGGCGATCTGCCGAAGAAGGTCAGCCATGACTCCATCCTGCTCGGCTCGATCACCGGTGAGGATGAACAGGCAGCAATCCACAATCAGGCAGTCCACCAGCTTCTGAGCCTGCATGTCGCAGAGACCGGCTCGGCCAAGGCGGCATGGCTTCTGGAAAACTGGGAGAGTGAGCAGCATAATTTCGTCTATGGCATGCCGCGCGCCCTGCTGCTTTATCAGGACAGCGATGAGATCCTCAAAGCCAAGCCCCGCAAGGAGCTGCTGGAGGAGCTGGCCTCGGCACTTGCCGCCCATCAGTTGCGCAAGTTCAAGCTCGCTTATCGCGACCGTAAGGCTGTCTTGAACGGAACGGTGCCGGGTTATGGCGAGACGGATACGGAAGACATGTATGCGCTTCTCAATAACTACACCGTGTTGAGCATGGCGCAGGCCATCGCCCTGCAACGGTTGCCGATGGCATCCGGTCCTTCTGATCCCGCCATCGAAAAGGCTGTGCGCAATCTTATTCTCACGGAAGACTATGCGCTAATGCAGCGCCTGCTGAAATATGCCCGCGAGGCGTTGTCCGACCATAGCGACGCGCAGCTCGCGGTGATGATCGCGGCCAAGCGGCTTGACGACTACAAGCAGGCGCTGACGCGCCGGAACATCTGGTCGGTGGACAGCCCCGGCACCTATGGCTGGATCATTCAGCAGAACCGGAAAAACATCGAGAAGATCGGTCGTCTGCCGGGCTTCGAGGAGCTTTTCGCCGCTCGTGCCATCCCGGACCTAGCCACCGCATCCAGCCAGAACAGGGCAGCATGATGAAGATACCTTACATTCCACAGGATGCGCCCTTTAACGGCGACCAACGCGCTTGGCTCGCCGGCTTTCTGGCCGGGCTCCATTCCCGCGCTGCCATCGGCCTCGAGACATCGGTGGCCGCTGCTGCCCCCAAGGCGACAGCCAGCCTGCTGAACATCCTTGTCGGCACCCAGACCGGCAACGCCGAGGCGTTGGCGATGGATATCGCCGCTGCTGCCCGCACCCAGGGTATGCAGCCGGTTGTGACGGCGCTGGACGACGTCTCAATGGACAGTCTCGGCACCATGAAGCGGGTCATCGTTGTTACTTCTACATATGGCGAAGGTGAGATGCCTGATAATGCCCAGCTGTTCTGGGAAGCGCTCGCCGCTGACAGCGCACCGCGGCTGGACGAGATGAGTTTTGCGGTGCTCGCCTTGGGCGATACCGGCTATGACGGCTTCTGCCAGGCGGGCAAACTTATCGATACACGCTTTGAACAGCTTGGCGGCAGGCGCATGAAAGCGCGTATCGATTGCGATATCGACTTTGAGGATGCGGCTGCCGCGTGGATCGGGGAGACGCTGCCGCTCGCGCTGGCCGTCGATGGCGGCAAGGAAGCCGCTGTCACCATGCCCGACATTGCTGGGCAGCCCGCAAGGGCAAAATCGGGCTGGAATCGCAAGAACCCCTATTCGGCAAAGATTAGCGTTAATCGCCGGCTGTCCGGTCCCGGCTCGTCCAAGGAAATTCGTCACTACGAATTCGATCTCCGCGAAAGCGGGCTCGATTATGAGGCGGGTGACGCGCTTGGTGTTGTTCCGCTTAACGATCCGAAACTGGCCGGCGCGCTGCTCGGCCATTTCGGAGCGGGCGCAGACAGCCAAGTCGCCGGGATGGACCGGCCGGTTGGCGATGCGCTTCTCAAAATGTACGAGATTTTAACGCCCTCACGCGAACTGGTGGCTGAAATCGGCAAGCGCGCGGGGCATGAAGAACTTTCCCATATCCTTGCGAATGGCGACAAGGAGCAGCTTGCCGCCTTTCTCTGGAGCAAGGATATTCTCGACCTGCTCAATCTTGGCAGAAAGCCACTGTTCGAGCTTGCCGAATTCGTGAACTTCCTGAAACCCTTGCAGCACCGCGCCTATTCCATCTCCTCCAGCCCTCTGGTTGCGAAAGACAGCGTGCATCTGACGATCGCGAGCGTACGGTATCGCGCCGAGGGCCGGGAGCGTGGCGGCGTATGCTCCACCTATCTCGCGGACCGGGTGGAGGCAGGGCAGAGCGCCGGTATTTTCGTCTCACCAAACAAGGCATTCCGTGTCCCGCAGGACGACAATGCGCCTGTTATCATGGTGGGACCGGGCACGGGCATAGCACCTTTCCGGGCCTTTTTGCAGGAACGGCAGGCGCGCGGCGCCAGGGGCAAGAACTGGCTGTTTTTCGGCGACCAGCACCGGCAATCGGATTTCATCTATGAAAACGAACTTGGCGATATGAGCCGCGATGGCGTGCTGACCCGTCTAGATCTCGCTTTCTCACGGGATCAGGCGGAGAAAATCTATGTCCAGACCCGCATGCGGCAGAACGGCAAGGCGCTCTATCAGTGGCTTGAGGAGGGCGGCTATTTCTACGTCTGCGGCGATGCGACCCGTATGGCAAAGGATGTCGATGATGCCCTGCACGGCATCATAAGCGACGAGGCAGGCATCTCCGCCGAGGCCGCAAGCGACTACATCAACCGGCTAAAGCGCGAAAAACGCTATCTGCGCGACGTCTATTAGGCCCGGCCGAAAAAGGGGCCGCCGTGGCACCGATTGGCTCAGCAATTGGTGCAGGCGGTCTCTGCGTCGCGTTGCTTGAAGAAATAGTCTCTGCCGATCGTGATCGACTTTGTGCCGGATGAGGTGACATCAGGCATGAACATCAGCAACTCATGTGGGATGGAAAGTTCCACATGAATGAGGAAGCTGTCTTGCACAAGCAGGCGCGTTGGAACGGTGACCACGGATCCTACCGCATAGGGTCTCAGATTCTTCTCATCCCAGGACCAGGTGATCTTTGCCTGTTTTTGCGTATCGATCTTGATGCCGCTGATCTTCAGCTTAAGACCCTTGGTACTGTAAGGTGCAAAAACCGCGGCTGCGACATCCTGCATGCCTGTGAGGTAGGTTTTATCGACGGAACCTGTTTTCGATATCAGGTCGTTGATTGTGGCGGCCGCGCTGCTTGCCCGCTTGTAGGTATTATAGCCTATCGTCAACTCGAAAGAGGTCAGATAAAGCGCGAGCAATATCGGGAAGACGATGGCGAATTCCACGGCGCCCACACCCCGGCGATCCCTGACGAAGCGTGAAACGAGCGCGATCAGACCCCGCTTGCCGCTTGCCGCGACCAAGACAAGCTTTTTCATCATGACCCCCCGCCCGTGACGTATTTCTCGTTCATGAACGCACTTGTCGCGACGATAAGGAAATGCGAGGGCATCGATCCATCGGCCGGGCGTATTTTGGTGAGATAGGGGCGGATAATATCGGCGACGACCCGCCAGCGATAATAGACGCGCAACATGTTGATGGTTTCCGGTCCGCCTGGCTTGAAACCGAACTGGGCCGTATCGAGATCGTAATATTCGCCATAGGCTTTCAGGGGTATCGTGGTCGGAATATCCTTGAAGGCGGTAAAAGAGCGAAGGTCGACATACAGTTTCTCTTCTTTTTTGATCTCGTCTGCCGAGCAGGTGATCATCACAGAAATTTCGTTGCAGAAACTCTTGCGAAAATCTTCTTTGGAAATCGAGCTGCTGATCTGCCCGGTGCGCAAACGTCGCGACATGGTCTCGGTGGCGTTGGCAACGACCTGTTCCGCCATCAGGGCGATGAAGGTCTCGATGATCGCGAAAACCACAAGAAAATAAGGGATGGCAAGGATCGCGAATTCTATGGCTGCCGTCCCGTCGCGGGACAACCCGAATTTTTCCAGCAATGGCTTCAGTCTGGCCAGTCGCATGAGGTGGTGTCGATCTCTAAGAATATGCGGCAAGCGCAACCGTTGAATTTGTTGCGGACCATAACCACCCCATGTTTAAAATCAGTTACTTCGATAAACTATACTTTAGTGATTTCCAAAATTGATACGGCGCATAAAAAAGCCCGGCGCAGGGCCGGGCTTTGTTGATTGCGAGAGGTAGGCTTATTCCGCGTCTGCCTTGGAGAGAACCTCGAGCGTGGGTGTCGAGGTGATATTGTAACCGCAATCCACGTAGTGACATTCGCCGGTCACGCCGCGCGACAGGCTGGACAGCAGGTAGAGTGCGGAGCCGCCAATGTCGTCGATGTCAGCCGTCCGCCGCAGCGGTGCGTTTTTCTGGTTCCAAGCGTAGATCGCGCGCGCATCCGAAATGCCCGCACCCGCCAGCGTGCGGACCGGACCGGCCGAGATGGCGTTGACCCGGATATCGCGCGGGCCGTAATCAGCGGCGAGATAACGGACTGACGCCTCGAGAGCCGCCTTGGCGACGCCCATGACGTTGTAGTTCGGAATGACGCGTTGCGAACCATTATAGGTCAGCGTCAGCATGGATCCGCCATTGGTCATCAGTTCTGCGGCGCGCTTGGCGATTTCCGTGAAGGAGAAACAGGAAATGACCATGGTACGGCTGAAATTCTCGCGCGTCGTGTCGGCGTAGAGACCTTTCAGTTCGTTCTTGTCGGAAAAGCCGATGGCGTGCACGACGAAATCCAGCGAGCCCCATTTTTCGCGGATCGCTGCAAACAGCGCATCCACCGAAGCGATATCCTCGACATCGCAAGGTACGATGAAGTCGGAGCCCAGTTCCGCGGCGAGCGGCTTCACGCGCTTGCCAAGCGCTTCACCCTGATAGGTGAAGGCCAGTTCCGCGCCCTGTGCCGCAAGTGCCTTGGAAATGCCCCAGGCGATCGAGTGATTGTTCGCGACGCCCATGATGAGGCCGCGCTTACCTTGCATGATGCCGTTCATGGGCAATTATCCGTTATGACGCTGGAAGACCAGCGTGGCGTTGGTGCCGCCGAAGCCGAAAGAATTGGAAAGGATGGTGTCGATCTTGGCGTTGTCGATGCGGCTGCGAACGATCGGAACGCCCGCAAATTCCGGATCGAGTTCGGAAATATGCGCGCTTTCGCCGATGAAACGTTCCTGCATCATCAGCAGGCCGTAGATCGATTCCTGCACGCCGGCCGCACCCAGCGAATGGCCGGTGAGCGACTTGGTCGACTGAATATGCGGAATCTTGTCGCCAAAGACTTCGCGGATCGCACCGATTTCCTTGCTGTCGCCAACCGGTGTGGAGGTGCCGTGGGTGTTGATGTAGTCGATGTCACCCTTGACGGTGGCAAGCGCCTGCCGCATGCAGCGGATCGCGCCTTCGCCTGACGGAGCCACCATGTCGTAACCATCAGAGGTTGCGCCATAACCGACGATCTCGGCGTAAATCTTCGCGCCGCGCGCCTTGGCATGTTCCAGCTCTTCCAGAACCAGCACGCCTGCACCACCAGCGATCACGAAACCGTCGCGGTTGACGTCATAGGCGCGCGACGCGAGGCTGGGCGTTTCATTGTATTTGGACGACATTGCGCCCATGGCGTCGAAGAGGTTCGACATCGACCAGTCGAGATCCTCGTGGCCGCCTGCAAACATCACATCCTGCTTGCCCCACTGGATCATCTCGGCGGCGTTGCCGATGCAATGCGCCGAGGTGGAGCAGGCCGACGAGATCGAATAGTTGACGCCGTGAATCTTGAACCAGGTCGCGAGCGTGGCCGAGGCGGTGGAGGACATGGCCTTCGGCACGGCGAAGGGGCCGATGCGCTTCGGGCTATTGTTCTTGAGCGTGATATCGGCAGCTTCAACGATGGTGCGGGTGGACGGACCGCCCGAACCCATGATGATGCCGGTGCGCTCATTGCCGCTGATGTCGCTCTCTTCCAGACCGGAATCGGCGATCGCCTGCTTCATGGCTACATGGTTCCACGCACCGCCCTGCGACAGGAAGCGCATGGCGCGGCGGTCGACCAGATCGGTTGGGTCGAGAGAGGGTTTGCCCCAGACCTGGCATTTGAAACCGTGCTCGGCAAAATCCGGCGAAAATGAAATGCCGGACTTGGCCTGGCGCAGCGACGCCGTGACCTCAGCGGCATCACCGCCGATGGAGGAAACAATACCGAGGCCGGTGACAACAACTCGTCTCATGAAAGGGACCTTTTCTTAAGATTTCGGCTGGACGACCAAAGCCGCCCGGCGTTTGTCTGAACTATTCCGTCTGTGTCAGGCGGTCTTTTCCTTGGACAGGCCGACCCGCAGGTCCGTCGCCTGATAAATGGTCTCGCCGTCCGCCTTCAGCCAGCCATCGGCGGTTCCGAGAACCAGACGGCCGCGCATCACGCGCTTGAAATCAATACCATACTGCAGCAGCTTGGTGTTAGGGCGTACCATGCCTTTGAACTTCACTTCGCCGGTGGAAAGCGCCATGCCGCGGCCTTCTTCGCCCAGCCAGCCGAGGAAGAAACCGGTCAGCTGCCACATGCCGTCAAGTCCGAGGCAGCCCGGCATGATCGGGTTGCCCTGGAAGTGGCAGGGGAAATACCAGTCGTCGGGGCTGACATCGTATTCGGCGCGGATGAAACCCTTGTCGAAGGCGCCGCCGGTTTCGGAAATTTCGGTGATCCGGTGAACCATGAGCATGGGGGGCAATGGGAGCTGGGCATTTCCAGGGCCGAACAATTCGCCGCGACCGCAGGAAAGAATCTCCTCGTAATTGTAACTTGATTGCCTGGTTGCCATACCGCTTTCACTTCCCCAATCACTGGTGTTGAACGACTTCACTAGAGCAAGTTAGGTTCAAAATGAAGCGCTGCAAGGGCAGAGGCCGCTCCGGCCCCAATCTTTGTCTTCAGAACCTTCTTTGCAGAAGTCATTACCTCAATATGCCGTCCGCATACAGGAACCATCAGGCTGGAACCAGAGGAAATTTGCAGGAATGGCCGGTTTACAGCCATTTGCGACACTCGACGGCGCTGAAACTATTGAAAGCATTCCCTGCAAAAGATATATGCTATTGCAATTGACGGGTTTCATACCTCTGTTTGGAATGGGATTGCATGGCATTTGACGCCACATTGGATATCGGAACGAGGCTGCGGCGCTCGGGGCTGCGGCCCACGCGCCAGCGCGTTGCTTTGGGCGATCTTCTTTTCGCAAAGGGCGATCGGCACCTGACGGTCGAGGAGCTGCATGACGAGGCGGTCACCGCCGGCGTGCCCGTTTCTCTCGCCACGGTTTACAATACGCTGCATCAGTTCACTGAAGCCGGCCTGATCCGCGTTCTTGCCGTGGAAGGCGCTCGCACCTATTTCGATACGAACGTCTCGGATCACCACCACTTCTTCGTGGAAGGTGAGAACGAGGTTCTCGATATTCCCATCAATAATCTCCAGATCGACAACCTGCCGGAAGCACCCGAGGGCATGGAAATCGCCCATGTGGATGTGGTCATCCGCCTTCGCCGCAAGCGCGGCTGACGTTTTTGTCCGATAGTGAATATGAAAATGGCGCCCATGGGCGCCATTTCTGTTTTCAGTGATCATTTCCACATGTCACTTCATGACGTCTTCCGGTCGCCTGCCGGGCTTGGCCTTATAGGGCGGGAAGGTCCAGCCGAAGATCAGCGCGCCTGATCGCACGCAGAAGGCGGTCAGGAAACCCGCCGCTGATGCGGCATAAAGCGGTGCGCCGAGGAAATAGACGACAATGAAGGTGGAGGAGCCCAAAAGCGCGCAGGTGATGTAGATTTCCGGGCGCAGCAGAACCGATGGCTCTCCGGCCATAATATCGCGCAAAACACCACCGAACGTCGCCGTCAGAACACCTGTGACGATGGCGACGGTTGCCGAGCCGCTTGCAGCGAGACCTTTGGCTGCTCCCATGACGCAATAGGCGGAAAGGCCGAGCGCATCGAGCCAGATCAATACCCGATAACGGGATTCGAAAAGATGCGCGGTGAAAAACAGCAGAACCGCGACCGAGACACAGACGAGAATATAGGTGGGGTTTATCACCCAGAAGACCGGCGTTCTGCCCAGCACAAGATCGCGAACCGTGCCGCCGCCAATGCCGGTCGCCGCCGCGAAAAACAGGAAGCCGATCAGGTCGAGCTGCTTGCGTGAGGCGGCCAGAGCGCCGGTTGCGGCAAAGACGGCGACACCGGCATAATCGAGAAAACCCAGAAGTGTCATGAAAAGGTTCCCCCTGGAAACACGGGCCGCGAACACGTCAGTGTCGCGCAAGCACTAAACTCTAGGCTGACCGCCCGGATGATCGCAACATCCATAACCGAAACGGATGCAAAGGAAAATGCCGTGCGAATCGCTCTCGTTGCCGCTCTTCAGGCGCTGGTCCTCTTGATGTTTCCGGTAGCGCTCTCGGCGCAGCAGCAGCTGGTGAGCGACCCGGAGATTTACGAGAAGGATCATTTCCGCAATGAGTGCAAGGTGGCGGCCTTCGGCGATGATTTCGTCACGCGGCTGGATATCAACAATGACGGCCTGATGGATGCCGTCGTCAATCACGGCGTTCTGGATTGCGACGGTGAAAAGGGCCGCAGCTGCGACGACGAAGGATGCCCCTATAATTTCTACGTCCAGGTGAAAGAGGGCGGCTATCTGATGATCGCCACCGCCCGGATCTACAGCTATGATTTCATCAAGCGGTTCGGCAACATGGTTTTTGTGCTGAGGATGCATCCGCGTTATTGCGAGCGTACCGACAAGGAGCCCTGCCTGATGACGGTGCGGGTTCGCGGCACGAAATTCGTGACGATTTCGCGAAAGTGATGGGGGGCGATGATCAAGGTGCAATCCGCCGGATTTTGACCCGCTGATTATAGCGCTGGCGCAATGAGCGCGGAATGATGAGCGTGGTGATGGCGACGGCGAAAACCGCGCCCGCAACTACCCACAGAGCATCGGACTGGAGAGTGGCGCCGAGAACGGCGCCGCAGATCGCGCCGCTCAGCATGCCGAGCCACGGAACGATCTGGATGCCCCAGTCGAAGCTCCGGTCACCGAGAAGAAAACGGCCGATGCCGCGGCCGAAGCGGGAAAGAGCGCCCGTCACATAGGTAAGCCCGATCGGTAACCCCTCTATATGCTCCACGGCGGCGTTGACCATGCCCATGGCGAAGACCACGAGGTAAAACTGCGCAAGCGCGGTAGCCTCGCCGGGCAGCAATGCGGCAATCACCACCAGAGCTCCCACCGCCATGAGAACGGCAAAGATGCGCCGCTCGAACTTGTGCGCTACCACGATGCCGCCGGCATTGCCGGCCACGAAAGCAACGATGGCGAAAAGCAGTTTCGCGGCGTGGGAATAGAGACCCGCCTGCGCCGAGACGGCGGCGCGGGTGGTGTTGCCGGTCATGAACGATACGAAGTCGCCTGAAATATGCAGGCCCACCGCATCCGTCATGCCCGCTATGAAGGAGATGGCGGCCACCAGCGCAATTCCGGTTCCGGTGCGCCTCGCCCTGATGATATTACGACGTCTTTGTCTGGTCATGGGAACGCTCGATATCGAAAAACAGCTGCCCGACAGCTAGGCCGTGTTATCCTATGTCTAGAATGCCGGAGGGTCGGTTTGCAATCTTTCCGGAGGTGTTCAAGCGCTTCTATTTTGTCTAGACAAATATAGAATCCCTGCCTACCATGCCTCAAATAAGGCGAAAAATAACATCGCACAAAAATAAGTCAAAAGGGGTCCGGATCATGAAAAGAACGTGGGTTCTCGCCACTATTGCAGCACTTGCCTCATCCGCTTCCGCCTATGCCGAAACGTCGGTGACGATCGGCATGTCCGGCTGGACGGGTTTTGCACCGCTGACGCTTGCCAAGCAGGCCGGCATTTTCGAAAAGAATGGCCTGAAGGTCGATATCAAGAAGATACCGCAGGCCAGCCGCCATCTCGCTCTTGCTTCCGGTGACATCCAGTGCGCGGCCACCACGGTGGAAACATGGATCGCCTGGAACGCCAATGGCGTGAAATCCACCCAGATTTTCCAGATGGACAAATCGCACGGTGCCGATGGCATCGCGGTGCGCAGCGATGTCTCGAAGGTCGCGGACCTCAAGGGCAAGACTGTCGCCGCGTCCGCGCCGGGCACCTCGCCCTATTTCTTCCTTGCCTGGATCCTCAAGGAAAATGGCCTGACGCTGAAGGATGTGAAGGTCGTCAACCTTGAGCCGGGACCGGCCGCGCAGGCCTTCGTCGCCGGCCAGAATGAAGCGGCCATGACCTATGAGCCCTATCTCTCCACCGTGCGCGCCGCGCCTGACAAAGGCAAGATTCTCGCCACGACGCTGGATTATCCCGCGGTCATGGATACTTTCGGCTGCACGCCGGACTTCCTGAAGGCCAATCCGCAGGCGGCCAAGGCCCTGGCGGACAGCTATTTCCAGGCGCTGGAACTCATCAAGGCCGACCCGGAGAAATCCTATGCCACGATGGGTGCTGATGTGAAGCAGTCGGGCGAGGCCTTTGCCGCTTCGGCAAAATTCCTCGAATGGCAGGACAAAGCCTCCAACCAGAAATTCTTCGAGGGTGAGTTCAAAACGTTCTCCGAAAAGTCGGCGGATCTGCTTCTTGAAATCGGCGTGATAAAGTCGAAGCCCGATCTTTCGACGCTCGCGGATACATCTTTCATCAAGTGAGAGAAAAGGCGGCGGCAGCCCTGCGGGGAATGCACGGTCAGTGATAATTTGAGAGCGTCGATTGTGTGCCCTGAAAGGCATGCAGTGCTCTGATGGCGCGGCGAAAGTGCCGCGCCGGTTTTCCGGACAGGCGATAGAATGCAACCTCTTCAACCCATCAAGAACAGCACGAGGATCATCCTCGGCATTCTGTTCTTTGTGCTGTTTTTATCCGCCTGGGGCTTTGCCACGCTCGGCGGTTTCGTGTCGCCAACCTTTCTGGCTGACCCGATCACCATGCTCAAGGACGGCATCTATCTGCTGACCGATCAGGGTTTTGCCGGTGATATCGGCATGACCATCTGGCGCGTTGTGGGCGGTTTCGTGCTGGCATCGGTGGTCGCCGTGCCTGTTGGTATCGCCATGGGGGCTTATAAGCCGATCGAGGCGCTGCTTGAGCCCTTCGTGTCCTTTGCGCGTTATCTTCCGGCCTCCGCCTTTGTGCCGTTGCTCATTCTCTGGGCCGGCATCGGCGAAATGCAGAAGCTGCTGGTGATCTTCATCGGTGCCGTCTTCCAGATCATCCTGATGGTTGCCGTGGCGGTTGCCGGCACGAGGCGTGATCTGGTGGAAGCCGCTTATACGCTGGGCGCGAAGGACCGTGGTGTGGTGCGCCGTGTTCTCATTCCCGCCAATGCGCCTGACATTGCTGAAATCCTCCGCCTCGTTCTTGGCTGGGCCTGGACCTATGTCATCGTTGCTGAACTGATCGGAGCTTCCTCTGGCATCGGTTACATGATCATCAACAGCCAGGCGCTGATGGCGACCGGGCAGATCATTTTCGGCATCATCGTCATCGGTGTCATCGGCCTAATCTCGGATTTCGCGTTCAAATCGCTGAACCGGAAGCTTTTCGCCTGGAGGCTTGCCTGATGAGCGAACTCGTTATCAAGGGCGTCAGCCGCACTTTTCCGGGCGTGCAGGGCGGCCAGCCGACGCTGGCCCTGCAGCCGACCGATCTGGAAATCCCACGCAATGATTTCGTCACCATCCTTGGTCCGTCGGGATGCGGAAAATCGACCTTGCTGCGCATTATCGCTGGCCTCGACCGTCCGACGACGGGCGAAGTCCTGTTGTCGGGCAAGGCGGTGACCAGTCCGGGCGCGGATCGCGGCATGGTGTTCCAGTCCTACACCCTGTTTCCCTGGCTGACGATCCGTGAAAACGTCGCCTTCGGCCTGCGCGAACGCGGCGTGGCCGAGAAGGAAAAATGGGAGATCGTCGACAGCTATATCGATAAGGTCGGCCTGCGCGGTTTCGAAAACCATTGGCCGAAACAACTGTCCGGCGGCATGCAGCAGAGAACGGCGATTGCCCGCGCCTTGGCGAATGGCCCGAAAATCCTGTTGCTGGACGAGCCTTTCGGCGCCCTCGACAACCAGACGCGCGGCCTGATGCAGGAATTGCTGCTCGGCATATGGGAACGTGAGCAGAAGACGGTCATTTTCGTCACTCACGATATCGAGGAGGCGGTCTTCATGGCCTCGCGCGTCGTGACCATGTCCGCAAGGCCGGGCCGCATCAAGTCGATCACGCCGGTCGACCTGCCGCATCCGCGGCACTACACCATCAAGGCCAGCCCGGAGTTTTCCGAGCTGCGGGCGAAACTCACGGAGGAAATACGCAGCGAGGCGATCGCCGCCGCTGCCCATGGCTAGCTGATCCGGCAAAGGGGAGGAGAGACGTATCGGGATGAGGAGCACAGGCGCCGATCTTCAGGAAAAATCGCTGCACGAGCGCATCCGTAACGATGTCGAGCGCCACATCATGTCGGGCGAATGGCCGCCGGGATATCGTATCCCCTTCGAACACGAGATGACCCGGCAATATGCCTGTTCGCGTATGACGGTGAACAAGGCACTCGGCGAACTGGTACAACGCGGCTTGATTGAAAGACGCCGGCGTCTCGGCACCTTTGTTCGCCAGCCCCACGCGCAATCCGCCGTGTTGGAAATCCACGATATCGAGCGGGAGGTGCAGGCGCTCGGTCTCGTTTATGGCTACAGTCTTGATAAACGACGGCTGCGCCCTGCGGGCAAGGAAGATGGCGCGGCCATGGCGCTTGCCGCCGATGCGCCGGTTCTGGAACTCACCTGCACGCATTTTGCCGGCGGCGTTCCCTTTTGCCTTGAGGAACGTACTATCAATGTCACCGCCGTTCCCGAGGCGGAACACACTGATTTTTCAAATGTCGGGCCGGGAACTTGGCTGCTGAAGATGGTACCCTGGAGCGCTGCCGAACATCGCATTAGCGCTGTTTCCGCAGATCGCAAAAACGCCGCGGCACTGGGTATTGCCTCCGGTGCGGCCTGTCTGGTCATCGATCGCCGCACCTGGCATGGGGCGGATTACATTACCCGCGTCCGGGTCACCTATCCCGGAGACCGGCATGCGCTGGTTGCGCAGTTTTCACCTTCACAAAACAGCTGAAACTGCTTGGGGCGATCAATTTTTTGCAAAGAAGAGTTTACGGGTCGTCTTTTGACAATATAATAGTTGTCAAAAGAACTCAGGTTTATTATCGGAACGTCAAGCTTACACGACGGCGTCCGTTGATGGCCCCGGTTTTCAGGACCGGTCAATCTGCGGATGAGTTCATCGACGGAAATCCGGGATAAAAATTATGTCAGCTGAGACCTTCACTTCTTCCGCGTCCTTCACCAAGGCAAACACAACACGGCATGCCTCTCTTGCCATGGCTGTCACCTTGCTGACGGGCCTGAGTGCCGGTGCGGTGTTTGCTCAGCAGACCCCTGAAACCCAGATTCAATCCGCGCCACAGACGGAAACGGTTCAGCCTTCACAGGCGCCGGCAGCTCCCGCAACGCCGAGCGCACCAACCGCCGAGCCTTCCGCAACCGCGCAGCCCTCATCGCCCGAGCCTGCGCCTGCTCAATCCGCGACCGATCCCGCGCCGGCGTCTCAAGGCAGTGCGCCGCAGCCGGCGCAGACCGAGCAACCCGCCCAGACGAACCAGACGCCCGTGCCGAGTGAAACCTCCACCCCGGTAGAAACCATCAGCGCCGAGCCGGGCAGTGCCGAACGTCGCACGGACATCCCGCACAACCTGTCGCCTTGGGGCATGTTCATGGCGGCGGACTGGGTCGTCAAGGGCGTCATGATCGGTCTCGCCTTCGCCTCACTCGTCACCTGGACGGTCTGGGTGGCGAAGTCGATCGAGCTCGCAGGCGCACGCGTGCGTGCCGGCTCGACGCTGAAGGTCATTCGCCGGGCAAAAACACTTGCCGAGGCCACCGATGCTGTCGAAAACAAGGGTGGACCTGCCGCGCTGATGCTGCGTATGGCAACCCACGAAATGCAGCTTTCCGATGCGGTGGTCGAACACACCGATGGCGGCGGCATCAAGGAGCGCGTTTCCTCGGCGCTGTCGCGGATTGAAACCCATGCGGGTCGCCGTATGTCACGCGGAACGGGTGCTCTGGCAACCATCGGTTCCACCGCGCCCTTTGTTGGCCTTTTCGGCACGGTCTGGGGCATCATGAATTCCTTCATCAGCATTTCGGAATCGCAGACCACCAATCTCGCCGTCGTGGCGCCCGGCATTGCCGAGGCGCTTCTCGCCACCGCCATCGGCCTTGTCGCGGCAATTCCGGCGGTGGTGATCTACAACGTCTTCGCCCGCTCGATTACCGGATACCGTCATCTGCTGGCGGATGCCGCAGCCGGCGTGGAGCGCCTCGTCAGCCGCGACCTCGATTTTCGCCGCATTCCGCCCGGCAGCACCAGCAAGCCGGCCGTGTCGCTGGTTGGACGGTGATCGGTCATGGCTGGCGGTATTCGCGAAAATAGCGGAGACGATCTCTCCGAGAACCACGAAATCAACGTCACACCCTTTATCGACGTGATGCTGGTTCTGCTCATCATCTTCATGGTGGCCGCACCGCTGGCGACCGTCGACGTAAATGTCGATCTGCCCGCATCCACCGCCAAGCCAGCGGAGCGGCCGGAGGAGCCGCTTTATCTGACGGTCAAGGACGATCTCTCGCTCAATCTCGGCAATGATGCGGTTGCCCGCGAGGCCCTGGCGGCAGCGATCGACCGCCAGACGGGTGGCAAGAAGGATACGCGTATCTTCCTGCGGGCTGACAAAGCCGTTGATTACGGTCACTTCATGGAAATCATGAACCTTCTCAGGGATGCCGGTTATCTGAAGATCGCCCTTGTCGGGCTGGAAAACGCGGCTGCGGCGTCTCAGCCTGCCAGTTCCACGACGGCCCAACCCTTTGGCCAGCCCGCCGCGCCGGCAGGGCAGGGAACGGTGCCATGACTGAAAACGGCTACCCGCAGGCCCGCCATTCCCGTCTTTGGGAAGTGACGCTGTGGTCTGCCGCGGCGCTGCTCATGCTGAGCGTTCATGCCGGTTTTGCCTATTATCTGATGCAGGAGCCCGAGGAACAGGATGCCGGCGGACAGCCGCCTGCCGCGATCATGATTGAAATGGCGGCGATACCGGAAGCCGTTAAAACCGAGGAAACGACGCAGGCGCAGGATGTCGAAGACACCCAGGAGGTGAAGAGCGACAGCAGCGAACCGGTGGAGGAAGCTGCTCCGGAAGAGCCGCCCCCACCGGAACCGGTTGCGGAAACGCCGCCGCCCGAGCCCATCCAGCCACCCGAACCACCGGTCGAAGAGATCGTCGAACCGCAGGAAATTCCCGAGCCGGTGGAGCCGATCGATCCCGTGCAGGAACAGATGATGGCGGAACTCGAAAATGTCGAGGTGCCCTTGCCCGTCATGCGGCCGCCGCCGCCGCCCGTCGAAAAGAAGGTGGAAAAGAAAGAGCCGGAAGAGAAAAAGAAGGTCGAGCGACAGCGTCCCAAACCGCAGCAGGCATCGGAATTGCGCGAAACGGCGAAGGCGGAAGCCCAGCAATCCGACCGGACGGCGGCATCGCGCAGCAATGCCGGCTTCTTCTCGTCATCGTCCATGTCAAAAGCTGACTGGGACGCAAAAGTACGCTCGGCGATGCAAAGGCGACTGGCCCGGGCGGCTGGAAAATCCGGCATGGCCATTACGGTATCATTCAAGATAGATAGCGGCGGATCCGTAGGCGGTGCGAGAATCCTTTCGTCCACCGGTGACTCTGCGATGGATCAGAAGCTTCTGGCCGTCATACAAAAAGCGTCCGTTTCACCGCCGCCAGCGGGCGCAAATACCAGTTTTACCCTTCCGGTTCTTTTCAAGTAGGGCTGGAACGGCATGAGGCCATTCCGACTCTGAAGAGGACGGGATGGCCGGTTCATTTTCCATGTTGATTTGCAGCGACCCTATACCGCAAAGTGGGCTCATATATCCCATCGCATGCGAGCCAACAGGAATCACGAAAATCATGAAATTCTCAATCGCAGAGGCGGAGGAACTCGTATCCTCTATCTTTGAGCGCAATGGCGTTCTGCCGCAAAATGCCCGTTCTGTGGCAAAGGCGCTGGTCGCTTCCGAAGCGGCTGGCCAGGGCGGCCATGGTTTTCGCCGTATCCCCGTTTATGTCCGCCAGGCGCGGGTTGGAAAGGTGGACGGCCAGGCGCGTCCGGTAATGAGGCGCGTGAAGCCGGGTGTTCTTTCGATTGATGCCAATCATGGTTATGCCTATCCGGCGATCGACTGCGCTCTTGAGGAATTGCCTGAAATGGCCCGACAGCAGGGCATTGCGCTGGCAGCGATCCATCGCTCCCATCATGCAGGTGTCATGGCACTGACGGTCGAGCGCTTTGCGGAAATGGGCCTTGTCGCGCTCATGTTCGCCAATGCGCCAGCCTCCATGGCTCCCTGGGGCGGCCACACACCGCTTTATGGCACCAACCCCATCGCCTTTGCGGCGCCCATCGGCGGTGCCGATCCGCTGGTCATCGATCTGGCTCTGTCCAAGGTCGCACGCGGTAAGATCATGGCGGCACGACAGAAGGGCGAAACCATTCCCGGCGATTGGGCGCTCGACAGAAACGGCCGGCCGACGACCGATCCAGAAGAGGCGATTGCCGGAACCATGGTGCCTGCGGGTGAAGCCAAGGGCGCTGCTTTGGCGCTGATGGTGGAGATCATGGCGGCTGCGGTGACCGGTGGAAATTTCGCATTCCAGGCGTCTTCCCTTCTGGACGACAAGGGCGTGCCACCCTCCCTCGGCCATACGATCATTGCCATCGACCCGGTATCCTCTGGCGGCGCGGCCTTTACAGAGCGGCTGGCCCTCATCGCGGGTGAGATCGAAAAGCAGGAAAATGTGCGTTTGCCCGGTCGTCGCAGCCAGGGTATCCGCAAACAGGCGCTGGAAAGCGGCATCGTGATCGAAAGCGATATTCTCGCCGAAATTCAATCGCTCTGAAGCGACAGGAAAAACCCGGCGGATCGAATATGATCCGCCGGGCAAACCCGATATGGCTGCTTCGCATTTGCGTCGATTGGGCCGGACATCATGTCCAGCCCGCTTTTGGTCCGCCATCCCGCCATTGACGTGGAAGGATTTGACGCAGAAAGCCGCTCATTCGGTTTTTAGCTTACGGAAGGGGACGTTTCGCGTAAGCTTGGATAAAGCACACGGTGATCATGCATCCTGTTCGATCAGGCCGCGTAGCAGGGCAATGCTGACGGCGTTCAGCAGATTGGCCGCACCCAGCCTGTTCCGCACCCGGTCCAGAGTATCCTTTACTTCCGTTTCGTCCGCGCCGGTTATCAGGGCGACGTGGGAAGGATGTTTACCCCGTGCGACAAGCCCCAGATAATGTCGCTCACGATCCGAAAGGACAATGTCGCGCGTCTGATGATGTTCATGCGGCGTTTTTGCAGACATTTTCTTTCAGCCTCAAAAGAGATTGACCTGCCCCGAATGCGTGACCATCTGGTGATCTCGCCCCGAAACTGGCTCGTTAACCGCTCTGCCTAAACGCGAACAGAAACGTCAATTTCGCCAATAGGTTTCATGTCGCATCAGGAATTATGCAGTAAAAGCCACTTTCGCAGCCAGCCGATCCCGGAGGGGACATTATTCCGGGGCATTGAGAGAACTGCCGCGCCAATTTTCGAGACCGCAATCTCGGGTCTGGCGCAGAATGCAGTTTCAAAGCTCTGGAATGTTTTTCGTCATACCCCGGGGATATGCGGCGCTCTATTAAGCGATGTGATGCGCCGATAAAATAACATCGCGCGCCAAGTTTTGCATTTCTATTGTTATGTTTCGGCACATCTTCTTAGATGTGCCGACATATTTCTCAAGTTTTATGTGTATTTTCGAAATATTGATGCCCATGACATCCGTCAGCTGGCGGAATGATGCGCGTGTTTCCTTCGAATATCCGTGGGTGTCGCCCCGAACCAGCGCGAAACGGAACGCGAAAAGGCACCGGGTGTGGAATAACCAAGCCTGTAACTGATGTCAGATACCGGAAGATCGCTTTCGACAAGGAGTTTGAAACCGGCGTTTTTGCGAATGGCGTCCTTTATCTCGTTGAGATTGGTGCCAAGCTCGGCGAGCCGCCTTTGGAAACTCCGTTCCGAAAGGTTGAAGTAGGGCGCGATCTCTGCGAGTGAAAGTTCTGCGTCCGACAGCCGCATCTGCATATAGCGTTTCACCTGATCGATGAAATGGGTCGGGTCCGCCGATGTTTCAGGCCGCAACATCCGGCATTGCAAGTTCATCAATTCGAACAGGCGCTCATCCGCATTCGGATTGGCCACATCCAGAAGCGATGCCGGAAGTCGCATCGTGTGGATGGCCTGGGAAAAACTGAGCCGTCTGGTCAGTCTGTCTTTAAACAGCTGAATATTATTGGGTTTCTGTCGCTCCAGACCGATCTCGATCTGGTTCACGCGCTCTCCGAGAATATCGCGCAGACGCTGCATCAGAACGGCAAGTGACAAATCCACATATTGATCGCGTTTGGCGATCCCGGGCGCGAAGGACCATGACAGCGTTACCTGCGCGGCATCCGTCACCATGGTGAAATTGCTGTTATTGGTGGCGTAATAAACATGATCCTGAAGAAAACGCAGGAACGACCGAACAGTGGGGGCGCTGATCAGCCCATATCCGAACGCACCGGATGCACCGGCTGGAAAGGTGGCGGCGCATTGCAGGCCAAAGGCGTCGTCGCCGGAAATCAAGGCGCAGGTTTCCAGCAGACGGGAAAATCTGTCGAGGCTGATGCGTTCCGTCAGGCTGCTGAATGTGGCGGGATCAATATCCAGTGCTTTGCAGATGGGAACGATATCGATGCCCCGTGACCGGGCGTAATTACTGACGCCGGCGGCCAGACCGGCGACCACAGATATCTCGTCACTGACCCTTTTTTCGGGCATCCCTCGCCTTGGCGTACCATGTTTGGAAATTGTCGCCTGATGGTAAGCCTTGAAAGCGTGTTTGTCGAGCAGCCCGGCTGCGGCATTTTAAGGGTGGCTGGAACCGGCGCTTTGCTGCAGCACCTGCATGATGGTCTTGCCGGCATCTTCGATTGCGCCGCTATTATCGACGGTCGTGACATCGAAGTCCCCGGCGACGGCCAGCGAGCTTCGTTCCAGCCGGCGGAGAATGTCGTCCTGGCTTTCCCGTCCGCGCTGTTCCAGTCGCCTCGCCAGCACATCCGGCCGCGCAACGATGTTCACGACCTTCAGACGGGAAAATGCAGTGCCAAAATGCGGAAGCGCCGAGCGTGAACCATTGGCGATGACAACGTCTCCCGCTTCGAGATGGCTATAGACGGCGGCCGGAATGCCGTATTTCAGACCGTGCGCCTGCCAAGAGACCGCGAAGGCACCTGCGTCTTCCAGCTGGTTGAACTCGTGCAACGAAACGGCATCGTGATTTTCACCGCCCGCATCGCAGCTGCGGGTAATGACGCGGCGCGTGAAATGGAAACCCGGGCGGCCGGAGAGTTGTGCCGCCGCATAGTCCATCAACGTGTCCTTGCCGGCCCCGCTCGGGCCGACAATCACGATCATCGTGCCGGGCGACAATGTGCGCCGGCTATCTTCTCCATCGGTGGTCATGCCACGCGCTTGCCCTGGCGCCAGACCGAACGGGCGACCGGCACGCCATCTTCGCGGTGGACCCGTACTAGATCGGCCCGCAATCCGGTTGCGATACGGCCCCGGTCAACGAGGCCGACCGTGCGTGCCGGCGTGGCGGTGACCATGCGCAGCGCTTCCGGCAGGCTGATGGCCTCCACCTGATCGGCGAGCAGGAACGGCGCGAAGAGCAGGCTGAACGGCACGTAGTCGGAAGAAAGAACATCCAACACGCCGATCTCGGCCAAATCGCGGGCGGCGATATTGCCGGAATGAGACTTGCCGCGGACGATATTCGGCGCACCCATCAACACGCTCATGCCGGCGCTGTGCGACGCCTTTGCCGCCTCGACGCTGGTGGGGAATTCCGCCAGTTTCACGCCGTGGCCGATGGCTTCGCCGACATGCGCTTCGGTCGCGTCGTCATGGCTCGCAACGGTGATGCCACGCTCAGCGCAACGAGCGGCCAGATAGTCGCGATGCTTGGTGGAATATTCGGCTGATGCGGCCTGTCGCCGGCGCACGAATTCGGCAAAAGCCTCGTCGCTCAAGCCGCGTTTCTTCTGATAATAGAAGATATACTGGTCCATCGACTGGAACTGGCGCTGACCCGGGGAGTGATCCATCAGCGAAATCAGCCGCACGCGCGGATCGGTTTCGAAGTCTTCGAAATGCTCAAGCACATCGGCGGAAGCCACTTCACAGCGCAGATGCAGCAGGTGGTCCGCGCGCAGGCGGTTCTGATCCGCCGCCGCCTCGATGGCGTCAGCCATTTCGCGCATTTCGCCCTTTTTGAAACCGCCATCCTCATCCGAGCCGAGCCGCAGGCAATCGAACACCGTGGTGATGCCGGAAGCGGCGACCTGTGCGTCATGCGCCTGAATGGCGGCGATCTTGTCCCAGATCACACCGGGACGCGGCGAATAATGCTGCTCAAGGTGGTCAGTGTGGAGTTCCACCAGGCCGGGGATCAGGAAGTCGCCTTCGAGGTCTTCTCCGGTTTTGGAAGCGCCTTCGCTGATATCGGCAATCTTGCCGTCACGGATCAGAACGGATCCGAGAATAATATCGTCTTCCAGAACGATACGGGCATTGGAAAGGGCGTGCTCGGTCATGGGTTCGCATCTTTCTTTGGTGGCTGGGCAAGGGGGTGCCAGCTATGAACGGTAAAGGGCGCGCCGCGCGTTTCTTCAATGAACAAGGCGAGGCCGGAAATGGTGAGAGGCCGGTCGGTGAATTCGGCAAACCGGGTGGAGAGAACCTCTTGCATGGCGGGCTGCTCATCTTCATCGATACGGCCGGTCAGCGTCATATGAAAACGGAAGTCATCCATGACATGCGGATAACCCCAGAGAGAGAGATTTTGTCGCTGGCTTTCCGTCAGCATCTGCGGTCGTCGGCGGGCAATATCGGTCTCAGACAGGGGCGCGCGGAACCGATCGAAGTGATCAACAACCTCGGCGGCAAAATCCTGTAGCGGCTGGTAAATACGGTCTGGAACCAGCGCGAAAAACGGCCCAAGCGCCCCGACGACGATGCGCGGTATCTCGAAGGCGGACTGATTAGCCGCAAAGTCTTCGACGGTCGCGAGAAGCTCCGCTTCGCTGTATTTTTCGGCAAGCTCAAAGGGGGCCTTCAGGGTCGCGTGGAAACCGTAACGACGGGGTTCCTCCGTTAAATCGGCATAGTCGTGGTGGTCGTCGTGCAACGTGCCGGAAAACGCATTGCGGCCCAGCCAGCGCGACGCCGTTTCAGTCAGCGGATGATCTTTAGCCGGAGAAAAATAGATGGCGTAGCGCACGGCAAGCACTCTTCGGTGTCATGGAAAACCAGGGATGAGAAGCTATTTGGCGTGACTCGCCCGCTTCCCGCAAGGTCAGGAGTGCGAGTAATCGCTTTCCGTGACAGAATGATGATGCAGATGGAAAAAAGCGTAATCAAAACGCCACAGATACTCCCACCGCGATGAAGGCGTAGACGGAGATGGTGGAGAAATATGGCCTGAGCAAATCGGGACTGCGTGAACGTTCGGGACGAGGGATAACGAAAATCGCTGCGAGTTTCGTTATCCTGCCCGTTTAGACCTAATGCTGTGTTTTACCAATCAGTCGCGAACGCAGCGAATTGGAAATATGGTCGAACAGGAAAACGACGAAGAGGATAAGCACGACCATATAGGCGACCTTGTCCCAGTCGGCGTTGGTACCCATCGCTTCCAGCAGCTTCAGGCCAATGCCGCCGGCGCCCACCGCACCGATGATGGTGGCGGAGCGAGTGTTGCTTTCCCAGAAATAAAGGGATTGGGAAATGAAGACCGGCAGGACCTGCGGCAACACGCCGAAGCGATTGACCGCAATCGGCGATGCACCGACTGATTTGACGCCTTCGCGCTGCTTGTCGTCGACATTCTCCAGTGCCTCGGCATAGACCTTGCCGAGTGCGCCGGTATCGGTGAAGAAGATCGCGGCAATTCCCGGGATCGGTCCCGGGCCGAAACTGCGGGTGAAGAACAGCGCCCAGATCAGCATGTCGATGGAACGCAGGAAATCGAACAGGCGCTTCATGCCCCAGTTTGCCGCCCTGTTGGCGGTGATGTTGCGCGCTGCGATGAAGGCGAGCGGCAGGGCGACAAGCGTGCCGAACAGCGTTCCAACAAATGCCATCACCAGCGTCTGCATCAGCTTGGACAGGATATCGGCATGTTGCCAGACGCTGTTATCGAGGAAATCATCCACCATGTGACCGATATTGGACCGTGCGGGATCGAGCCTCTCTCCCCACAGAGCCAGTGCTGCCAGTTGGCCGTAGCTCTTGCCCCAGAATTCTGAACGGGTGTCAAAGAAGAAGTTCGCCCATCCGAGAAAGCGGCGCTGCACATAGACCTGGCTGGTGCGGATCTCGGCCTGACCTGCAAAGCCGTAGTGAACGAGCACCTTGTTGCCGTCTTGCCGGATTTCCTCCGGTGCGTTTTGCGGCGCTGAAGCCTGATCACCATTGATAACGACGGGATAACTCCTGCCATCGACATAGACATCGACCCGGGTCGGCGTCACATCGAGGCGGTTGTCCGAGCCCGCATAAAAAACGCTGTAACCGCCATCCGGCAAGGGCTGCAGCCAGTCGATCCTGGCGTCGGCAGGATATTGTCTGCGGCTCGACCATTGCGGCTCGACCTTGCCGTCTTCGAAACGCAGGCGCGGTTGGGCACGCCAGGAATACCAGTCCTGAATATAGCTGGATGCGCGATCCCACCGGCCCTGCATGAAAGCCGGGCCGACATTGAAGAAGAAAAAGCAGCCGATGAGATAGGCGGTGGCGACGAGAAGGCCGACGAGCAGACCATATCGCTGCATGAAACTGCGGTTGAACACCTGCGGATGTGCAGCCGTCAGCTTCTCGCGCTCGGCGGTGTTGAGAATGAAGCTGGACGACATCAGGCCGCTCCCCGTCCGAATTCGAAGGATTGTTGGCCGATCAGCCTGCGGCGCAGCCAGCTGGAGAACTGGTCGACGGCGATGATGGTGATCAGCAGAAGGATGATGATGGCATAGGTCTTCGAGGCGTGATCGTTTCCGATCGACAGACGGAAGACCTCGCCAATGCCGCCGCCGCCGACGGCGCCGATGATCGTGGAAGCGCGCACATTGATTTCGGCGCGCAGCAGTGCGTAGGAGACGAAATTGGGCAGGACCTGCGGCACGATGGCGAAGCGCACCCGCTCCAGCCAGTTGGCACCGGCGGCACGCAGGCCTTCATCCGGCTTCATGTCGGCATTTTCCACGACTTCGAAGAACAGCTTGCCCAGCGCACCGATCGTATGGACCGAAATCGCGATGATCGCGGCGATCGGACCGATCGACAGGATGGCGGTCAGCAACCCGGCGACGACGATTTCCGGAAAGGCGCGCAGCACTTCCATCACCCGGCGCACCACCCAGCGCACGAGGCCGGCGCCGACGAGATTGGTGGAGGCAAAGAAGCAGAGCACGAAGGCGAAACTCGTGCCGATGATTGTCGAGACCAGCGCGATATTGAGTGTGATGATCAGCTGGTAGATGAAATGCGGGATGTAGAATCCGTCGGTGATGTAAACGCGATCCGCGACATAATTATATTTCAGCGAACCATCCGCATAAGGCGACGGCAGGTCGAACATCGCCCGGAAGATTTCCAGCGGACTATCCGGCACGAAGGTCTTCATGAAATCGAAGAAATAGGGCAGGCGCTCGAAGAATTTGCCCGAATTGGCCGCATTGGCGAAATTCAGGGAGGCGACGAGGATGACGAGAAAGATCACGAGCGAAATGACGGTATAGATCCGCCGTGTCGCAAGCTGCTGTTGATAATGGCGCATGACCGTCCGGGACGATGCGCTCAACCCCTCGGATGAGAGGGTACCATTGTGCAGTGTGGTCGCCATGCCGCTTTTCCTTTATTGGCAAAAGCGGCGGCGCCGTGGGGCACCGCCGCTTCCGGATATGATCTGAGGATCAGCCGCCGATAACGGACTTACGGGCGTCGATGATCGTCTGGTAGAAGGACGGGTCGACCTTGATGTAGGCGGTGTTCTTGCCCTGGGTGAAGCCCTGGAAGCATGCGAGGTCCTTCTTCGGCAGTTCCATGAAGAAGTTTTCGACCTTCTGCTTCATCGCGTCGCCGAGCTTGTTGGTGACCATCAGCGGACCGTTCGGGATCAGCGGCGACTTCCAGACTTCGACGATATCGTCCATGTCGAGGTTGCCCTTCTTGACCATCTGGTAGAGGTTGCCGGCGGTGTAGCCTTCTTCCCACTTGCCAACGCCCGAACCGAAGGTGGTGCCAACGTCGAACTTCTTGTCGAGGACGGCGAGAACGAGGTTCTCATGGCCGCCGCCGAAGCCGGTTTCGGAGAAGTATTCCTTGACCGGAACGCCGGTTTCCTTCGGAATAGCCACGTTCGGAACGAGGAAGCCCGAGGTGGAGTCAGGGTCGGCGAAGCCGATCTTCTTGCCCTTGGCGTCAGCCAGCGTCTTGATGCCGCTGTCCTTGCGGGCAACCATGATCGTGTAATAACCGGTCGAACCATCGGCGCCAGCCGTGGTCAGGATCGGGTCGACGGCCTTCGGGTCGGCCAGAGCGATCTTGGCGTAGGAGGATGCGCCCATGGAAGCGATGTCGATGGTGCCGCCGAGCAGGCCCTGGATGACGCCGTTATAGTCCGGCGACGGGAAAACCTGAACTTCGGAAACGCCGGTTGCAGCCTTGAGGCCATCGGCAACGCACTTGGTGTTGCGGATCTGGTCGGCTTCGTTTTCGGAACCGTCGAGACCGATGCGCAGAACCTTGACGTCCTGAGCCATGGCGGAACCGGCCAGAACGCCAAGGGCGACTGCCGAAAGAAGGACTTTCTTCAACATGGACTTTCTCCTGTTTCCCGGCGAGCCGGAGTTTGTTGTGAAGTGTTGGCCCTTGACGCGGGCGCAAACGATGCTGAGCGGTTCCTCAGAGCCCGGCGAGAGCGAGCGGTTCGGGGCCGGCAGATTGTTGCACCGGACGCGCGGCAAGCTGCGCGCCGGGAATATTGATGCTGGTCGAGGTCATGGTCTCGTCGATGCCGGAGCCTTGTGAATCGGTTCCGTAAATCTCGGTGACGGCGGCAGCCGTCAACTCGGCGGGCGTCCCGTCGAAGACGACGCGGCCCTTGGACATGCCGATGATGCGTTCGCAATAATTGCGTGCCGTATCCAGTGTGTGCAGGTTGGTGATGACGGTGATGCCTTCGCGCTCGTTGATGTCGCGCAACGCGTCCATCACGATCTTGGCATTGAGGGGATCGAGCGAGGCGATCGGCTCATCGGCCAGCACCATCTCCGGGGACTGCATCAGCGCACGCGCAATGGCGACGCGCTGCTGCTGGCCGCCGGACAGCGTGCCCGCCGCCTGCATGGCCACATGCTCGATGCCGAGCCGCTCGAGCGCGGCAATCGCCATCAGCCGCTCTTCATGGGTGAAGATGTTGAAGAGGCTGAGCGCCGTCGAACGATGGTTGAGGCGGCCGAGCATGACGTTGGTGAGCACGTCGAGGCGGGGCACCAGATTGAACTGCTGGAAGATCATGGCGCAGTCGCGCTGCCAGTTGCGCAGCGCCGCACCCTTCAGCGACGAGACTTCCGTATCGTTGAAATGAATGGAACCCGAGGAGGGATCGACGAGGCGGTTGATCATGCGCAGCAGCGTCGATTTTCCCGCACCGGAGCGCCCGATCACGCCGACCATCTGACCCTGCGGTATCTCGACATCAACGGAATCGACCGCAGTGTGGTTGCCGAAACGGCGCGTGACTTGCTTCAGGTGAAAGCTCATTTCCCCGTCCAATCTTCTTTTGACGGGGTTCGACGTAACAGCGGTGCGTGAAGCGTGAGTGTCAGTTTGATGAATAAAATATTACAGATTCCGGAGGCACGACCGGTGCCTGTTCGCCGACAAAGCTTTGGGGAAGTATTTCGGCGCGCTGAAATCCGCGCGTCCGTTAATGGTGCAGAAACAAAAATCCCGGAGTTTTGCTCCGGGATTTTTAACTGTTTCAGAAGTGGGAAGTTCATCCGCCATATTTCGCGACGAAATCCTCTGCCGCCAGGTTGCGGAAGTCGTCCAGAGCGCCGCGCAATTTTGTATGGTCCCAGTCCCACCATTTCAGATCATCCATTTGCCGGCCCAGTTCAGCCGGGAAACGTTCCCGGATCAGCTTGGCGGGTACGCCGCCGACGATGGTATAAGGGGCCACGTCTTTCGAAACGACCGCACCTGCGCCAATCACCGCGCCATTTCCAACGGTTACGCCGGGCAGGATGGTTGCGCCGTGGCCGATCCAGACATCGTGGCCGATCACCACGCGTTTGGCACGGCGGGCGGCGAAGAAGTCCGTTTCATCTTCCGCATCGTCCCAGTAACTGCGGGCGCGATAGGTAAAATGGTGCAATGTCGCCCGCTGCATCGGATGGTTGGTGGCATTGATGCGGACGGAAGCGGCGATGTTGACGAATTTGCCGATGGTGGCACACCAGATGGCGCCATCCTGCATGACGTAGGAGTAGTCGCCCATCTCGACCTCTTCGAGGCGGCAGTGCTCCGAAATTTCGGTATAGCGGCCGATCGAGGAATTGGTGACGCGGGCACTTTCGTGGATGACGGGTTCGAGACCGACCTTGACACTCATGCCGCTGCCTTTCGGGGCGAGAATTGCGAAACGTCGAGAATGCGGTCAGCCACGGCTTCGCGCACCTCCTCGTCGTGGAAGATGCCGAGCAGAGCCGTGCCGTTCTCTTTTTTCCCCCTGATCATGTCGACCACCACACGCCGGTTGGTGGCGTCGAGCGAGGCAGTCGGCTCGTCGAGGAGCAGGATCGCATGATCGGTGATGAAACCGCGGGCGATATTGACGCGCTGCTGCTCACCGCCCGAAAAGGTCGCTGGTGGCAGGGACCACAACTCCCGTGGCAGGTTGAGTTTCGAAAGCAGCATGGCCGCCTGCTCGCGCGCATCTTCGGCCGTAACCTTGCGCGCCAGAAGCGGCTCGGCAACGACGTCGATGGCCGCGACACGCGGCACCGTGCGCAGGAACTGGCTGACATAACCGATGGTGCGGTGGCGGATATCGAGGATCGTGCGCGGCGAGGCATTGCCCATATCGATGACCTCACCCTGATGGCGGATGAGGATCTGCCCGCTATCTATGGCGTAATTGCCATAGAGCATTTTCAGGATCGAGCTTTTGCCGATGCCCGACGGGCCGCCGAGCACGACGCATTCGCCGCCGGAAACGGAGAAATTGACATCACGGACGACAGGCAACTCAATGCCGTCGCGAAGATGCATGGTGAAGCTTTTGAAGACTTCCGAAACAATGAGTGGCGTCGTCATGGCATCAAACCTGCAAGATGGAGGAAACAAGCAATTGCGTGTAGGGCTCGCGCGGATCGTCCAGCACCCGGTCGGTGAGGCCATGTTCGATGACGTCGCCGCCCTTCATCACCATCATCCGGTGGGAAAGCAGCCGCGCCACCGCGAGATCATGGGTGACGACGACGACCGCAAGACCGAGATCGTTGACGAGGCCGCGAACCAGATCGAGCAGGCGCGCCTGCACCGAGACATCGAGACCACCGGTCGGCTCATCCATGAAAACGAGACGCGGCGAGGTGACGAGGTTGCGGGCGATCTGCAGGCGCTGGCGCATGCCGCCGGAAAAGGCGCGCGGCTGGTCGTCGATACGGTCGGTGCCGATTTCCACCCGCTCCAGCCATTCGCTGGCCGATTGCCGGATATTACCGTAATGCCGGTTGCCAACCGCCATCAGCCGCTCGCCGACATTGGCGCCGGCAGACACCGCCATGCGCAGTCCGTCGGCCGGGTTCTGGTGCACGAAACCCCAGTCGGTGCGCATCAGGAAACGCCGTTCAGCCTCACCCATATGATAGAGGTCGCGCATGGAGCCATCACGCATGCGATATTCCACGCTGCCAGCCGTCGGCATCAGCCGGGTGGAAATGCAGTTGAGCAGCGTCGTCTTGCCGGAACCGGATTCGCCGACGATCGCCAGCACTTCGCCCGGATAAAGCTCGAAGGAGACGTTGCGGCAACCGGCGCGGTCGCCGTAATATTTGGAAACGTCCCGGACTTTCAAAAGCGGTGCGTCGCTCATTCTGCGGCCTCCTTCACATCCGCCAGCAGGTGGCCCTTGTGGCCATGGGCACGGCGGTCTTCGCAATGGTCGGTATCGGAGCAGACGAACATCCGCCCGCCCTTGTCATCCAGCACCACCTCGTCGAGATAGACATTCTCCCCGCCGCAGAGCGCGCAGGGCTTGTCGAAGCGCTGGATTTCGAAGGGGTGATCTTCGAAATCGAGGCTGACGACGTCGGTATAGGGCGGCACGGCGTAGATGCGCTTTTCGCGCCCGGCGCCGAACAATTGCAGGGCGTCCGACATATGCATTTTCGGATTGTCGAATTTCGGCGTCGGCGAGGGGTCCATCACGTAGCGCCCGGCCACCTTCACCGGATAGGCATAGGTGGTGGAGATGCGGCCGTTGCGGGCGATGTCCTCGTAGAGCTTGACGTGCATCAGGCCGTATTCTTCGAGCGCGTGCATGACGCGGGTCTCGGTCTCGCGCGGTTCGAGGAAGCGCAGGGGCTCGGGAATCGGAACCTGATAGACCAAAACCTGTCCCGAATGCAGTTCCTCTTCCGGAATGCGGTGCCGCGTCTGGATGATCGTTGCGTCCTTCGTGCGGGTGGTGACGGCCACATCAGCCACCTTCTGGAAAAATGCGCGGATCGAAACGGCATTGGTCGTATCGTCGGCGCCTTGGTCGATAACCTTCAGCACATCATCCGGGCCGAGGATGGAGGCCGTCAACTGCACGCCGCCGGTGCCCCAGCCATAGGGCATGGGCATTTCGCGGGAAGCGAAGGGGACCTGGTAACCGGGAATGGCGATGGCTTTCAGGATCGCCCGGCGGATCATCCGCTTGGTCTGTTCGTCCAGATAGGCGAAGTTGTAGGCAGCCAGCCCGTCGTCAAATGAAACTTCTTTAAGCATTGCGCGTTAGCCTTGTGAAAAAAGGAGTACAAGCTCATGGAGATTGGAATTCTTGCAGCCGTGTTCTTTGCTGTCTTTGCAGCATCGACCGTCTTTTGCGCCTACTGGTTTGGCGAGCAGCACGGCCGCTAAGCTATTCGGCCGCATCGCTCATCCACTCCGCGCCATTTGTATTGATGGCCTCGAAATCGGCGCGCATCTTTCTGACCAGACCGAGTTCGGCCTGGAAATCCACATAATGCGGCAGTTTCAGATGCTCGACGAAACCCGTCGCCTGCACATTGTCGGCGTGTGAGATGACGAATTCCTCATCCTGTGCCGGGGCAACGACATCCTCGCCGAATTCTCCGGCGCGCAGCGCCCGGTCGACCAGAGACATAGCCATCGCCTTGCGTTCGCTCTGGCCAAACACCAGACCGTAACCGCGGGTAAATTGCGGCGGTGCCTTGGCCGAACCCTTGAATTGGTTGACCATCTGGCATTCGGTGACCTTGATGTCCCCGAGCGAGACGGAAAAGCCGAGTTCCGGCACATCAAGTTCGACTTCCACTTCACCGATGCGGATTTCGCCGACGAAGGGGTGGGTGCGGCCGTAACCGCGCTGGGTCGAATAGGCGAGCGCCAGGAGGAAACCTTCGTCGCCGCGCGCCAGCGATTGCAGGCGCAGGTCGCGCGGCATCGGAAACTCCATCGGTTCCCGTGTCAGGTCGCCGGCAATATGATCGTCCGGCATGTCGCCGTCGCTTTCGATCAGCCCCTCCTCAGCGAGGATATCGGAAACGCGCATGACATATTCAGGCTCGCCTTCCCGCTGGGTAGCGGTTTCGACGACCTCGTCTTCGAGGAGGGAGGGATCGAGCAGCCGGTGGGTGTAGTCGAAGGTCGGCCCCAGCAATTGCCCGCCGGGCAGATCCTTGTAGGTGGCGGAAACACGCCGCTGCACCGCCATGTCGGCGGTATCCACCGGGACCGAATAGCCGAAGCGCGGCAGCGTGGTGCGATAGGCGCGCAGCAGGAAGATGGCTTCGATCATGTCGCCGCGCGCCTGCTTGACGGCAAGGGCTGCAAGCGACTGATCGTAGAGTGAGGCTTCCGCCATCACGCGGTCTACGGCGAGCGATAGCTGCGAAACAATCTGCGCCACGCTCATGGCGGGCAGGTCGCGGTCTCCGCGCCGCTGGTCGGCCAGCAGCCGGTGGGCGTTGGCGATGGCGGTCTCCCCGCCTTTGACAGCAACATACATCTTATGCCTCCACGGGTTTGATGCGCGTCGTACGCGGCAGGCAGACGAATTTATCGCCAGCCGTCAGGATGACATCGATGCCACGCGGGAAGGTGGCGTTGTTCTCTGCCCAAAGCCTCGGGAATATATCCGGCAGGCCGGATGGGCTGATGATGTTGACGTGGCGGATGCCAGGCCCGGAAAGCAGCAATTCCCGCCCACCGTCCAGATCGGACAATTCGATGATGAGCGTCGTGGAGCGGTCGGGATATTCCTGGCTGCCCTGGGCGAAGAGGCCGAAGGACGCGATGGCGCTGCCCGCTTCGATGACGGCGAAATGCGCGGCCGCTTTTTCTTCCGTTGCCGGTGCGCCGGTGTGAAATCCGATCCAGCCCGGCACCGCGGTCTTGCGCAATGTGCCACTCAGCCAGACCGGTGTATCGTGGTCGCAAAGCGCCAGCAGAACCGCACCGGTGGCGGCGGCAAGCGGCAGCGGCGGGGCAACCGCCGTTTCGATTGTGTGCGGTGTGCCGGGACGGGCCATGCCGTCCATCAGCTTCTTGAAAATACGCTGGGAATCGAAGACGGCGCTGGAAAAGCCGCCCGTCAATGTTTCGGCTTTGACACCCATCAATCTTCTCCTCGAACCATGGTGAAGAAATCGACCCGCGTGGCGGCGGTTTCCTTTGTTTTCCGGTCCTTCTCTTCGCTCAGTCTCTTTTCGACCGGTGAAAGAAGCTCGGTCTCGATGAAGTCCCGGGTCGGATTTTCCTGCCAGAGCGCGTCGAACACGGCGGCGTACCAGGCCTTCTTGCGGCCGGTGCCGAGAACATGCGCATGACCGACGGTTCCCGAGGCCAGCTTGACGGTCGCGCGGGTAACCGTGGTCTCGCCGAGATTAAAGGGCGCACCGCCGCCGCCAATACGGCCCTTGACCATGACGAGGCCGGTTTCCGGCCCCCGCACGTTTTCCGTCTGCGGGCTGGCATCCTGCCGGTTCCAGACCGTTTCAAGTTCCTGAAAGGTGGCGCGGGCAAGAAGCGCCGCCACTCGCTTCCTCTCTGCATGTATATTCGCAGCTTCGTTATTCATCGCTTGACCTCTAATGTCTATTGATATAGACAACTATACAATATAAGCTACAATTAACGTCGATGAATGACAAGCGTGTGACATGAGCCCTGCAGCAGCGATGAAAAGAAAGAACGGTGTGGCGCTCTGGCGGCAGATTGCCGACCGGATCAGAGGCGAGATTGCGGCAGGCGATCACGACGAAACCGGCATGTTGCCGCCGGAGATGACGCTGGCCGAAAAATTTGGCGTCAACCGCCATACCGTCAGAAGTGCGATCGCCGCACTGGCGAGCGAAGGCATTCTCGAGCCGATGCAGGGGCGCGGCACGATGATCGCCCGCAAGGAGCGCCTGAGCTTTCCGATTTCGCTGCGCACGCGGTTTACGGCTGGCATCGGCGATCAGGTGAAGGAAATGGAAGCGCTGCTTCTTTCCCATACGACCGAGCCGGCAAGCGCCGATCTCGCAGCACGGCTGCAACTGCCGGCCGGCGCGCCGCTCACCCGTCTGGAAACCCTGCGGAAGGCGGATACCCGCCCTGTGTCGCGTTCGACCACATGGTTCCCCGCGGATCGTTTTGCCGGAATAGGCGAGGCATATCAGAAAAGCGGCTCGATCACGGCCGCTTTTAAGATGCTTGGCGTGGCGGATTATGTGCGCATTTCCACCGTCATTTCCGCTATCCACGCGGATACGCAGGATCTCGCCGATCTCGAACTATCGCCGGGGGCCATCCTGCTTGTCACCCAGGCGTTAAATGCGGATATGGACGGCGTGCCGGTGCAATATGCCGTCAGCCGATTTTCTGCCGACACGGTCGAATTCACGGTGGAAAATTAGAGTACGGCTTACTCCGGCTGCGAAAGGCCGAGCACATCCAGCATGGAGTAGAAGCCGGGCTTCTTGTCGAAAGCCCACATGGCCGCCGTGATTGCGCCGCGTGCGAAGATGGAGCGGTCGCCGGCATAATGGGAAAGCTCGACGCGCTCACCTTCGCCGGCGAAGATCACCGAATGTTCGCCGATGACCGAGCCGCCACGTAGCGTGGCAAAACCGATGGTGCCGGCCTCACGCGCGCCCGTGTGTCCGTCGCGCACGCGCACGGAGGAGGCGGTGAGATCGACCTTGCGGCCGGCGGCGGCCGCTTCGCCCAGCAGCAGCGCGGTGCCTGAGGGCGCATCGACCTTGTGCTTGTGGTGCATTTCCAGAATTTCGATATCCCAGTTCTGCGCATCCAGCGCCTGCGCCGCCTGCTGGGTGAGAACGCTGAGCAGGTTGACGCCGAGGCTCATATTGCCTGACTTGACGATGCGGGCATGGCGCGACGCCGCCTTGAACTTTTCCTCGTCTTGCGGCGAGCAGCCGGTCGTGCCGATGACGTGCACGATGCGGGCCTGCGCGGCGAGGCCGGCAAAGGTGACGCTGGTTGCCGGTGAGGTGAAATCGATCACCCCTTCGGCATGCAGGAATGCCTGTAAGGGATCGCTGGTGATTTCGACGCCGATGGGGCCGAGACCGGAGATCTCACCGGCATCGCGGCCAACAAAAGCTGAACCTTCACGCGCCACTGCGGCATGCAGCTGAACGCCGGGTGTCTGGTGAATGAGGCGGATCAGTGCCTGCCCCATGCGGCCCGCCGCGCCGACCACCACCAGTTTCATGCCGCTGCTGCCCATGTTTTCACTCACTTTTCATGTCGGGCGGATCGGAACCCGCCGGTATCGGTCGATTGATGTTTGCAGCAGCGACGTTAAAGATCGCCCGCCCGCTTCGCAAGCATCACATGGGAAGAGTAGCCCCTTTGAGGGGATAGCGATCAAGCTCTCCAGCGCCGCCCGTCCAGCGCCAGACCGAAATCGGCCGGCGTTCTCGCATAGGTGGCAAGCCCGGAAAGGGCCGCCTGCGGATGGGTAACGACGAATGTCGGAATGGTCCGCATCAGGGCTTTATGCGGCGCTTTATCTTCGAAAGCGGCCCGGAATTCCGGGCTTTTCAGCGCAGGGATGATCTTCTGCGAAATACCGCCGGCCAGATAGACGCCGCCCTTGGCCATGAATATCAGCGCAAGGTCGCCCGCCACGCGGCCGAGATAGGTGCTGAACAGCGACAGCGTTTCTTTTGCCTGCGCGTTCTGGCCGGAAAGCCCCTGCGAGGTGATGTCGGCCGGATCGGAAAAGACAGGCTCGATGCCATCGGCTTTGCAGATGGCCCGATAAAGATTGACCAGCCCGCGTCCGCACAGGATCTGTTCGCCCGCGACGCGGCCTTCGATGGTTTCGATATGGGGGAAAACCGCATAGTCCCGTGCGCTTCTCGGGCCGATGTCGATATGGCCACCTTCGCCAGGCACCGGGAACCACATGTGGCGGGCATAGACCAGCCCGGCAACGCCAAGCCCCGTACCCGGTCCAAGAACGACGCGCGACGCCAGCACATCCTTGCGGCCGGAGCCGATGGCGTCGCGGTTGTCATCGTCAAGAGCCGCAATCGCCAGAGCCTGCGCCTCAAAATCGTTGATGACGATGACGTCCTTCAGGCCGAGCTTGGCCAGCATGTCCTTCGGCTTGACGACCCAGTGGCAATTGGTGAGCGGAATCTCGTCGCCTTCGATCGGGCCGGCAATGGCCAGAATGGTGGAGACCGGCTGAAGCGAGGTCTTGTCCAGAACCGCCTGCTGGATAGCGTCGTCGATCGTCGGATATTCCGCAGTCTTTACCGTGGTGAGGTGCACCGGTTCCGCAAAGGAATCGATCAGGATGGAAAAGCGGGCATTGGTGCCGCCGATGTCGCCAAGAAGGATCGGAAAGGACAGATATTCGGTATCGGACGTCTTCGGCATTGCCTGTTCCATATTGGTGGGTGCGGGTCAGTCGGCGGAATTGAAGTCGATCAGGTTTTCTGCGGTGGCGCGGTTGAGCGCCATGGGAATGTCATAGACCGTGGCAAGACGCGTCAGCGCCTTCACATCGACATCATGCGGCATGGCCGTCAGCGGATCGGTAAAGAAGATCAGCATGTCCACTTCGCCAGTGGCGATCATCGCGCCGATCTGCTGGTCGCCGCCGAGGGGACCGCTTTTGAGGCGAATGACCTCAAGGCCCGGACATGCTTCCTGCACGCGCCCGCCGGTGGTGCCGGTGGCGACGATCCTGAAACCGGCAAGCGCCTTCTGATGGTGACGGGCGAAATCCGCCATATCGTCCTTTTTCTCGTCGTGAGCGATGAGCGCGATACAGCGTTGCCCTTCCATGGTCCCAGCCTGTCCTCAAAGAATTAAATCGATTTGAAGCCTTCTATAACAGCTTGCCGCCATTTGAAAAGGGAAGCCGTTGAATGCCTCATTTCTGTTTCAGTTCAATGTCGGACGCTGGCTCGGAAGCGGAATATCGGACGGCGGCTGAATCGCCGGGGCGTTTTGAATAACCTGTTCCACATTCTGCTGGCGCATGGCCTGGGCAGGGGAGGAGGAGTAGGCCTGAGCCGCAATGCCCTCAGGATTGGCGGAAGGAGCTGCCGCAACAGCAGCGCAGGCCGCCGGCAAATCCGAGACCATGACCTGGCGAGGTTTCACCGGCTTGGCATTCGGGTCCTTTTTCGGCGGCGCCCATGGTTCCTTGGTGAACCACCAGGCAAGCGACTTGTCGCAGCCGTCGCCTTTGCCGACCTCCGCTTGTGGTTTGCAGTTGGGAGCGCCGGGCGGGCATTCGAGACGGATGTGGAAATGTTCGTCATGGCCGTAGATCGGCCTGATCTTGCCCATGAAGGTGCGGTCGCCGGTCCATGTCTGGCAGAGCTTCTGCTTGATGGCCGGGTTGACGAAGACCCGCTCCACCTGCGGATAACTTGCCGCCATCATCACCAGCCGGGCATTCAGCGGCGACCATTTACGGTCATCGACCGTCAGGAACTTGCTCTTGTCCAGCATCGAGATGAAGGGCACCGTTTCGCGCTGCTCCACGGTCAGCCGGGGGGTGGGCATCGGTCGCCACCAGACATCGACATCGAGGCCGATCTGGTGTGAGGCATGGCCGGTCAGCATCGGGCCGCCGCGCGGCTGGGAAATATCGCCGAGCAGCAATCCCGGCCAGCCGATCTTCTGCGCATCCTGCGAAAATCGCTCCAGGAAGGAAATCAGCTGCGGCTGCCCCCAGCGCCGGTTGCGCGAAAGCCGCATGGCCTGCCAGCCGGGACCATCGGTAGGCATGGCGATGGCGCCGGATTGGCAGCCCTTGGCATAGGAGCCGATCGGCTGGGACGCTGCGGCGGAAGGCAGGGCCATGTGGCCAAACACCTCTTTCGCGGGCCGGTCTTCGGCCGACGCGGTCTCGATCTGCAATTGCAGCGCCGAGACGACCGACATCGCCAGCATGGTCGCTTTGAAAATTCTCGATGATCCCGCCGTCATATAGCCGTGCCCGTCCGATCAGGTGATTCTCTTGCCCCCAGAATAAACTGGAACTGGATTTTGTTGAAACCATGTTTCGCCTGGCCCTCGCAAAGCGGGGATAACGACGCCGATAAAGAGCTTGTGAGTCAGCACATCTGTTTTTTGCCAATGTTTCTTTTATGCTCTCTCCAGCAAGCACAAAAACAGGGACATCCACCCGATGATATTGGCACCACTGAAATCCCGTTTCCTTATCGCTCTCGCCGCATCCGCCCTGCTGATACCGGCGGCTGCTTCCGCCCAGTCTGCGGATGTGTGGCGAAAGGGGATTTCGACGGTCGGCGAGCTGAAACACCCTGATGGCTTCGACCATTTCGACTATGTGAATACCAAGGCCCCGAAGGGCGGCACTTTGCGCCTGTCGACATCAGGCACTTTCGATACGCTCAACCCGCTGCTCGCCAAGGGCGAGAGGGCAACGGGCCTTTCGCTGGTTTACGATACGCTGATGAAATCGACGGAAGAGGAGCTGTCGGCCTCCTATGGTTTGCTGGCCGAGGGCGTGAGTTATCCCGACGATATTGCGAAGGCGACGTTCCGGCTGCGGCAGGACGCCAAATGGGCCGATGGTAAACCGGTGACGCCGGATGATGTCGTCTTCAGCTTCGAAAAAGCAAAGGACCTGAGCCCGCAACTCTCGACCTACTACACCCACGTCACCAAGGCGGAGGTGAGCGGCGAAAGGGACATTACCTTTACCTTCGATGAAAAGAACAATCGCGAATTGCCGCAGATCGTCGGGCAATTGCTGATCGTTCCCAAGCACTGGTGGGAAGGCACCGGCCCGGATGGCAAACCGCGCGACATATCCCGCGGTACGCTGGAGCCGGTCATGGGTTCCGGCCCTTACAAGATTGCGGCCGTCTCTCCCGGCTCGTCCGTCACCTATGAGCGCCGTGACGACTACTGGGGCAAGGACGTCAATGTGAATGTGGGGATGAACAATTTCAAAACCATCGCCTACACCTTCTTTGCCGATCAGGACGTGGAATTCCAGGCTTTCAAGTCCGGCACCGTCGATTTCCGGCAGGAACCCTCATCCAGCCGCTGGGTCACGGGTTATGATTTCCCGGCCGTCAAGGAAGGTCGCGTCAAGAAGGAAGAGCTGCCGAATATCTATCGCTCCGTCGGCATCATGCAGGCCTTCGTGCCGAATATGCGCCGCGAAAAGTTCCAGAACCCGAAATTGCGCAAGGCACTCAACTACGCCTTCGATTTCGAGGAGTTGAACCGCACGCTGGCTTACGGCCAGTTCCAGCGCATCAACAGCTTCTTCATGGGCAGCGAACTTGCCTCCTCCGGCCTGCCGACAGGCCGCGAACTGGAACTTCTTCAGGAGCTGAAGGATCAGGTCCCGCCGGAAGTCTTCACGACGGAATATCGCAACCCGGTGGCCGGTGACCCCACCAAGCAGCGCGACAATCTGCGTGAAGCGGTGAAGCTGATGAAGGAGGCCGGTTACGAGCTGCGCGGCAACCGCATGGTCAATGCGGCAACCGGTCAGCAGCTGGATATGGAGTTTCTGATCGATTCCTCCGGCATGGAGAGAACCATCCTTCCCTATGTTCAGAACCTGAAGAAGATCGGCATCAACGCCACCATCCGCACCGTCGACGCCTCGCAATATACCAACCGTACCCGCAGCTTCGATTTTGACGTCACCATCAAGCTCTGGGCGACGTCGGCCAATCCCGGAAACGAGCAGGCGGATTTCTGGGGTTCGGCAGCCGCTGACCGGCAGGGTTCCAACAACGTTGCCGGCATCAAGAACCCGGCCGTCGATGCCCTGGTCAGGAAGGTCATATTTGCGCCCAACCGGGATGAACAGGTGGCCGCCGCCCGCGCGCTCGACCGGGTGCTTCTCGCAAACAGCTATGTCATTCCGCAATTTTACCGTGGCGAGATGTTCATCGCATACTGGAACACCCTCGTCCGCCCTGAAAGCCTGCCCGAATATGGCGTCGGTTTTCCGGACGCGTGGTGGTCCGGCCAGGCCGGGAACTGAGGTCGGCCTTGCTTTCGCGGCGAAGGCTTGATTCACATAGGGCGAGACGAATCGCTTGGAGCGCACGCAAGGCGCTTTCACGAAAGGACTGGGTTTGACTGAAACGAAAACCGCTGACTTACAGCATTTCCAGGAAAAGTGGACCCCGGTTTTCCGTCCGGAAATGCGCCAAAATAAAAAGTTAGAGCGTTTTCGCAATTCGAAGAAATGCGGAAGCGTTCTGACGCCCGGGAGCAGAGGCTGATGGGCGCCTATATCCTCAGACGTCTGGCACTGATGATCCCGACGATTGTCGGCATCATGGGCATTTCGTTTCTCGTCATCCAGTTCGCGCCGGGCGGGCCGGTGGAACAGGTCGTGGCGCAGCTGACCGGACAGGGCGACAGCGCCTCCGACCGGCTCTCGGGCGGCGGCGATCTCATGGGCCAGTCCGGTGGTTTCGATGAAAGCGGCTCGAAATATCGCGGCGCCCAGGGCCTTGACCCGGAGCTGATCAAGAAGCTCGAAAAACAGTTCGGCTTCGACAAGCCACCGCTCACCCGTTTTCTTGAAATGATGTGGAACTACATCCGCTTCGATTTCGGCGACAGCTTCTTCCGCAATTCGTCGGTGATCGATCTCATCATCGACAAGTTGCCGGTCTCGGCCTCGCTCGGCTTCTGGATACTGATCATTTCCTATGTGATTTCCATTCCACTCGGCATCAAGAAGGCCGTTTCCGATGGCTCGACCTTCGATGTCTGGACATCGGGCATCATCATTATCGGATATGCGGTGCCGAGCTTCCTGTTCGGTATCCTGCTCATCGTGCTTTTCGCCGGCGGTTCGTTTTTCGACTGGTTTCCGCTGCGCGGGCTGGTCTCGGATAATTTCGACCAGCTGAACTGGTGGCAGAAGATCATTGACTATTTCTGGCACCTGACCCTGCCGTTGATCGCGCTCTCGCTTTCGGCCTTCGCGACGACGACGCTTCTGACCAAGAATTCCTTCATTGACGAGATCAAGAAACAATATGTCGTCACCGCCCGCGCCAAGGGTCTTACCGAACGCAGGGTTCTCTATGGCCATGTCTTCCGCAACGCGATGCTGATTGTGATCGCCGGTTTTCCGGGGGCTTTCATCTCGGCCTTCTTCACCGGCTCGCTGCTGATCGAGAACATCTTCTCGCTGGATGGTCTCGGCCGTCTCGGTTATCTTTCGGTGGTCAACCGGGATTATCCGATCGTCTTCGGCACGCTCTTCATCTTCTCGCTGATGGGCCTCGTCGTTGGCCTGCTATCCGACCTGATCTACACATGGATCGATCCGCGCATCGATTTCGAGCGGAGGGACGTGTGATGTCGCTTGTCCAACCCGCCGGAACCGAAACGCTGGTAAAGCCTAAGCGCCCGTGGTTTTCGCCGACGACCAAGCGCCGCTGGCAGAATTTCAAGGCAAACCGCCGCGGATACTGGTCCTTCTGGCTGTTCCTGATCCTGTTTTTCCTGAGCCTGATGGCGGAATTCATCGCCAATGACAAACCCATTCTCGCTTCCTACAAGGGCGAGTTTCTGGTGCCGGTCCTGGTGGATTATCCGGAGGAGAAATTCGGTGGCTTCCTCGCCCAGACCGATTACAAGTCCTCCTTCATTCAGGACGAGATCAACGCCAATGGCTGGATGATCTGGCCACCGATCCGTTATTCCTACCAGACGGTCAATTCCAATATTCCGCACTCAGCGCCCACCGCGCCCTTCTGGCTGATGGATGAAAAGGAGCGTTGCTCGGCCTACCCGCAAGGCAATGCCGATCCGGGCTGCACGCTTGGCAATCTCAACTGGCTCGGAACCGACAATCAGGCGCGCGATGTTACGGCACGAATGATCTACGGCTTTCGCATCTCCGTGCTGTTCGGCCTGACGCTGACTATCGCATCGGCCCTCGTCGGCGTCACCGCCGGCGCCATTCAGGGTTATTTCGGCGGCTGGACCGACCTGCTTCTGCAGCGTTTCATTGAAATCTGGTCGTCCATGCCGGTGCTCTACATCCTGCTGATCATCGCGGCCATTCTGCCGCCGGGCTTCTTCGTGCTGCTCGGCATCATGCTGCTGTTTTCATGGGTCGGCTTCGTTGGCATTGTCCGCGCCGAATTCCTGCGGGCCAGAAACTTTGAATATGTCCGCGCTGCCCGGGCGCTTGGCGTCGGTAACTGGACGATCATGTTCCGCCATCTTCTGCCCAATGCCATGGTGGCGACGCTGACCTTCCTGCCGTTCATCCTCTCCGGCTCGATCACCACGCTCACCTCGCTCGATTTCCTCGGCTTCGGCATGCCGCCGGGATCGCCGTCGCTGGGTGAGATGATTGCGCAGGGCAAGAACAACCTTCAGGCGCCCTGGCTCGGCCTCACCGCCTTCTTCACCATGTCCATCATGCTCTCGTTATTGATCTTCGTGGGTGAAGCGGTGCGCGACGCCTTCGATCCACGCAAGACGTTCCGGTGATCGCTATGACGGAAACAAATATCCAACCGCTGCTCTCCGTCCGTGATCTCTCCGTTGCCTTCCATCAGGGTGGCGCGACCAGTGTCGCCGTCGATCACGTCTCCTTTGACCTGATGCCGGGCGAAGTCGTCGCCCTCGTCGGGGAATCCGGTTCCGGCAAGTCGGTCACCGCAAATTCCATTCTCAAATTGCTGCCCTATCCGGCGGCAAGCCACCCGTCGGGCAAAATACTGTTCGACGGCAAGGACATGCTGACCCTGCCGGAACGGGCACTGCGTGCCGTGCGCGGCAACGACATCACCATGATCTTCCAGGAGCCTATGACCTCGCTCAACCCGCTCCACACCATCGAGCGGCAGATCGGTGAGATTCTGGAGCTGCATCAGGCGATCACCGGGGCAGAGGCGCGGGCGCGCACGCTGGAACTATTGCTGCAGGTGGGCATTCGCGAACCGGAAAAGCGTCTGAAGGCCTATCCGCATGAATTGTCCGGTGGCCAGCGACAACGCGTGATGATTGCTATGGCGCTTGCCAACCGGCCAAAACTGCTGATCGCCGACGAACCGACCACCGCGCTCGACGTGACGGTGCAGGCGCAGATCCTGGAGCTGCTCGGTGATCTGAAAACGCAGCACGGCATGTCCATGCTGTTCATCACCCACGATCTCGGCATCGTCCGCAAATTTGCCGACCGCGTCTGCGTCATGACCAAGGGCAAGATCGTCGAGACCGGTACGGTGGAGCAGGTATTTACCGATCCGCAGCACCACTATACGCGCCATCTGCTGGCAGCCGAGCCGAAGGGCGAGCCGCCGCATTCCGATGCCGGCAAACCGGTGGTCATGCAGGGCGACGATATCAAGGTCTGGTTCCCGATCAAGGCGGGACTGATGCGCCGGGTGGTCGATCATGTGAAGGCAGTTGATGGTATCGATATTACCCTGCGCGCTGGCCAGACCGTGGGCGTGGTGGGTGAATCCGGCTCCGGCAAGACGACACTTGGTCTTGCGCTCTCGCGGCTGATTGCCTCTAAGGGCCGCATCAGCTTTATCGGCCAGTCGATCGACGGCTATTCCTATGAGATGATGAAGCCGCTGAGGAACCGGCTGCAGGTCGTTTTTCAGGATCCCTACGGTTCTCTGAGCCCGCGCATGTCGGTGGGCGAAATCATTGCGGAGGGCCTGAAAGTCCATGAGCGGTCTCTCTCCGCCGACGAGCGCGATACGCGGGTTGCGACGGCACTGGAAGAGGTGGGCCTGGATCCGGCCACCCGCTGGCGATATCCGCATGAATTTTCCGGTGGCCAGCGCCAGCGCATCGCCATTGCCCGCGCCATGGTGCTGAAACCCCGTTTCGTCATGCTGGACGAACCGACATCGGCACTCGACATGAGCGTGCAGGCGCAGGTGGTCGACCTGCTGCGCGATCTCCAGGCAAAGCATGAACTGGCTTACCTCTTCATCAGCCACGACCTGAAGGTGGTGAAGGCGCTCGCCAACGACCTGATTGTCATGCGCCATGGCAAGGTGGTGGAGAGCGGTCCGGCGGCAGAGATTTTCGCCAATCCGCAGCAGGACTACACCAAGGCGCTGCTGGCAGCCGCCTTCAACATCGAGGCGGTGAAAACGAAAGTGGTCAGCCAGTAGGCCGCATCACATTTTCCATTAAGGCAATGATTTTTCTGTTGCTTTGCGAAAAATGCCGACCCATGTTGCGATGCACGTGACACGGAAACGGATTGATTGCGATGGCAGCGGATGTGGTCGTTTTGGGAGCGGGGATCGTCGGGGTCTCTGTCGCTTTGCAACTGGCCCGCAGGGGCAAATCGGTGGTGCTGGTGGACCGGCGCGGACCGGGCGAAGAGACCTCTTTCGGCAATGCCGGCCTGATCCAGAGAGAGGGCGTGGTGCCTTACGGCTTTCCGCAGGACCTTGCGCTGCTGCTGCGCTATTCGCTTAACAACAGGATCGATGTCCGTTATCGCTTCTCGGCCCTGCCGAAGATTGCATCTTTCCTCGGTCGCTACTGGTATAATTCCGCAGCCATCAGGCATGCCGCGATCGCGCGCGCCTATGCGCCGCTGATCGAGCACTCCGTGTCCGAGCACAATATCCTCATCGATGAAGCAAAGGCCGCCGATCTGATCGTGAAGAATGGCTGGATGGAGGCCTATAGAACTTCCGAAAGGCGGGACGCTGATTATGCCTTCGCCGAGCGTCTTTCGCGCGAGCACGGCATTTCCCACACCAAACTTGACTCTGAAGAGCTGGCTACGGCAGAACCGCATCTCAGTCGTGATTTCGTCGGCGGCCTGAAATGGAATGATCCCTGGTCAGTACGCGATCCGCACGCGCTGACGCTTGCTTATGTCAAACTGTTTGAAAGCCTCGGTGGAACCTTTGTCCGGGGTGATGCCTCCACCCTTAGTCAGACAACGACCGGCTGGACGGTGCGCACCGAAACCGGCGCGGTGGAGGCCGAACATGCCATCGTAGCACTTGGCCCCTGGGCGGATACTGTCACGGAACGGCTGGGCTATCGCTTCCCGCTCGGCGTGAAGCGCGGCTATCACATGCATTATGCGCCGCAGGAAGGCACAAGGCTCAACAACTGGCTGATCGATGCCGAGCGGGGATACTTCCTGGCGCCGATGCGCAAGGGCATCCGCCTGACGACCGGTGCCGAATTTGCCGAACGCGATGCACCGAAATCCCCCGTGCAGATCGACCGGGCGGAACGGGTTGCCCGCACAGTCTTTCCCCTCGGCGGCCGGCTGGATGCGGAACCGTGGATGGGCGCACGCCCCTGCACGCCCGACATGATGCCGATCATCGGTAAGGCGCCGCGCCACAAGACCCTGTGGTTCGCCTTCGGGCATGCCCATCACGGACTGACGCTGGGGCCAATTACCGGCCGTGTTCTGGCGGAAACCATGCTGGGAGAAGCGCCTGTTATTGCCATCGATGCCTATCGTCCGGAAAGGTTCAATCCCTGATGGCCGAATCCGCTGGCCTTCCTGTGACAGGCCACGTAACATGGTCCATGCAAAGGGGAAAAGGGTCAAACGTCATCATGGTGGCGAGGTTTCTCATCTATCAGCAGCAGGACGACTTTCGTTAGCGAAACTCGCTGCGCATGAAACGAGATGGAAACGGCTTGCTGGTGCATGATGGATGATATTGAAAACGCAAAGAAATTTTTCGCCGATAACCCCGATATCGAAATTCTCGAAGCTTTCGTCATAGACGCGAATGGCGTTCCGCGCGGCAAATGGATTCCGCGCGAACGGGCAATCGACGTGCTTGAAAAGGGAATGGCGATCCCGCGATCCGTTTATGCGCTGGATATCTGGGGCCGGGATGTGCACGCCGCAGGTCTCGCCGAAGGCACGGGTGACCCTGATGGTTTTTGTTTCCCCGTTCCCGGCACGCTGTCGCGGGTGACATGGCTTGGCCGCCCGACGGCACAGGTTCTGCTGGCGATGAAAAACCCGGATGGATCAGGCTTTTATGGCGATCCACGCCATGTTCTGTCTCAGGTTCTGAACGCCTATAAAAAAGCTGGCCTCACGCCGGTCGTGGCCACTGAGCTTGAATTTTACCTGATCGATCCCGTCCGCTCGGCGCTTGACCCGGTGCGCCCCCCGCACAGCCGCGAGGGACGCTGGCACACCGGCCAGACGCAGGTCCTGTCGATTTCCGAATTGCAGGATTTCGAGGATGTCTTCCATGATATCTCGACAGCCTGCCGCGCCCAGGGCGTGCTTGCGGATACGACGCTGCGGGAAAATGGGCCCGGCCAATATGAGATCAACCTCAATCATGTGCCGGATGCCCTGCAAGCGGCCGATTTCGCCGTTTTCCTGAAACGTATCGTCAAGGGCGTGGCGCGGCGGCATGAACTCGACGCCACCTTCATGGCCAAGCCCTATGGGCTGCAGGCCGGCAACGGCATGCACGTGCATTTTTCCGTTCTCGACAGGGAGGGCAGGAATATCTATGCCGGGGAAGACGGTCCTTCGGATGCGTTGATGCATTCGGTCGGCGGCCTGTTGGAAAACATGGGGGAAAGCATGGCGATCTTCGCTCCCCATGCCAATTCCTATCGCCGCCTGACACCCAGCGAACACGCACCGACCTACGCCTCGTGGGGCATCGACAACCGCTCGGCGGCGGTGCGCGTCATCGTTGCCAGCAAGACGGCAACCCGTATCGAACACCGCGTCGCCGGCGCGGATACCAATCCCTATCTGGTCCTCGCGATGATCCTCAGCGCCGCACTTGCCGGCATGAAGGAGAAGCGCCAGCCCGGCGGCGCGATCGCCGGTGATAGCCACGCGATCAATCACGAACCGCTTCCTACCAACTGGGATTATGCGTTGCAGCGCTTCACGCGTTCGAGTTTTGCCTATGCAACGCTTGGCCAGAAGTACCGCACGCTGTTTTCCGCCTGCAAGCAGCAGGAGCTTTCCGAATTTTCCCTGCGTGTAACCGACGTCGAATATGACGCCTATATCAGGACGGTGTGAGATGGCTGAGGTAACGAACATTCCCAATCCCGGCCACACATCATCGTGGTATGCGGCCTCCGCCAATGTCAAATCCGTGCGGCCGACGCTTGAGGGCGCGCTGGAAGCCGATGTCTGCATCATCGGTGGCGGTTTCACTGGCATTTCCGCAGCACTTGAACTCAGTGAACGTGGTTATGCCGCCATCGTTCTGGAAGGCGTGCGGGTCGGCTTCGGCGCTTCGGGCCGCAATGGCGGCCAGATCGTCAATGGCTACAGCCGTGATCTTGAAACCATCGCCCGACGTTACGGCCACGAAAAGGCGGTGAAGCTCGGAGAAATGTCGTTGGAAGGTGGCGCGATCATCCGTAGTCGCGTCGCCAAATACGGCATCGACTGCGATCTCGTCGATGGTGGCTTCTTCGCCGCCTTTACGTCGAAGCAGATTCGCGAAATGGAAGCTCACAAAGCCCATTGGGAAAAACACGGCCATGGTGGCCTCGAAATGGTCTCCGGGGCGGATGTCGGTCATTATGTGAAGACGGACCGTTATGCCGGCGGCATGATCGACCGCTTCGGCGGTCACATCCACCCGCTTAATCTGGTGCAGGGCGAAGCGGCGGCGGCCGAAAGCCTTGGAGCCCGCATATTCGAAAATTCGCGTGTCATTGCGGTGGAGCAGGGCGTCAATCCCATTGTGTGCACGGCAACGGGCAGCGTGAAGGCGAAATACGTTCTTGTCTGCGGCAATGCCTATCTCGGCACCTTGCTGCCGGAAATCGGCGAGCGGATGATGCCGGTCTCAAGCCAGGTCATGGCGACGGAGCCGCTTGATGCCAATCTGATCGAGACCCTTCTGCCCGCCAATTATTGCGTCGAGGATGCCAATTACATTCTCGATTATTACCGCCGCACGTCGGATAACCGCCTGCTTTACGGCGGCGGCATCGGTTATGGCGGGAGCGATCCGGCCGATCTGACGGGCGTGATCCGGCCGAACATGCTGAAGACCTTTCCACAACTGGAAAAGACCAGGATCGAATTCGCCTGGAGTGGTAATTTCGCGCTGACGCTCACGCGCATCCCGCATATGGGCAAGCTCTCGGACAATATCTACTTCTCACACGGCGACAGCGGCCATGGCGTGACGACCACCCATCTGCTCGGCAAGATATTGGGCGAGGCCGTTGCCGGCCACGCCGAACGTTTCGATATCTGGAGTTCCCTGCCGAATTATCCGTTCCCCGGTGGCAAGACGTTCCGCGTGCCGCTGACCGTGCTTGGTGCATGGTGGTACGGTTTAAGAGACAAGCTCGGTCTTTAGAGCATTTCCGGACGTGCTCTAGAACGTTACCGTCTTCAGGCCGGCGAGTGCGTTTATGGTGATCTCTTCGGGTGTGGTGTCAATGCTGACGGTTACGACCCCTGGTTCGCCGGTCGGCACTTCCAGCGTGGCAAGCTGGGTCTGAAGCAGCGAGAGCGGCATGAAATGGCCCTTGCGTTCACCCATGCGTTTGCTGAGAAGCTCCAGGCTGCCATCGAGGTAAACGAAGGCGAGTGGGCCACCGGTCGCCTTACGAAGACGGTCGCGATAGATTTTCTTGAGGGCGGAGCAGGAAACCACGATACCATTGCCTTCGCTGCCCTTGCGCAGTTCCGCACCGATCAGATCGAGCCATGGCCAGCGATCTTCGTCAGTCAGCGGAATGCCCTCGGACATCTTATCGACATTGGATTTGGGGTGCAGCTTGTCGCCCTCTATAAAGGCAACGCCCAGTTTCTCAGCCACCGCTTCCGCGACCGTGGACTTGCCAGAGCCGCTCACTCCCATCACGACGATTGCCTGTGTCACCCGAACCTCTGATGTTTCTGTTTCGACGGTCAGCCCCTACCATGCGCGGCCGATGGCGGGAACCTTAAATTTGGGCGGCTCCGCATGTCAGTGCCCGGTTTTGCGGGCTGCGGACCTTTCCAATGCGGAAAAGCCAGCGTGGATCAGGATCGCCAGTGCCGCAACGATCAGACCGCCCTGGAGAATGAAGGCGAGATTGTTGGATTGCAGGCCGGCGATGATGACTTCGCCGAGCGTGCGTGCGGCAACGGTCGAACCGATGGTGGCGGTGGAAAGGCTGATGACTGCGGAGAGCCGGATACCGGCGAGAATGGCCGGAAGGGCAAGTGGCAGTTCTACTTTGACCAGCCGCTGCCAGCCGGTCATGCCGCTGCCTCTGGCGGCATCCATCACCGTGGCGGGCAGGGTGGTTAGTCCCGTCAGCGTATTTTCGAACACGGGCAGAAGCGCGTAGAGAAACAGGGCGATGAGCGTGGGTTTTTCGCCGAATCCGATCATCGGCACGGCCAGCGCCAGCACCGCCACCGGCGGAAAGGTCTGGCCGATATTGACGATGCTGCGCGACAGCGGCAGGAAATCCGCCCCAAAGGGCCGGGTGACAAGCGCCGCGAGCGCCCCTGCCGTGAGCGTGGCCAGTCCGGTCGCGATCGCAACGGTGGTCAGATGCGAGAGCGTCAGGGAAAAGAGATTGGCCTGCGTGTAGATGGCCGGCGCATTGGCCTGGACGAAAGGGCGGAAGATCGGTGCGAAGATTTGCGGCGCGGCGAGAAAGATGATCAGCGCCAGCACCAGAAGGCCAAGAGAGAAAAAAGAAAAGGCGTTTTTCATCGGGCGCCAGTGGCACGCTGGAGGAGAACGTCACGCCGCACCAGGCCGATGGGTCGCCCATCGTCTTTTATGACAGGCAAGACATCGCAGCCCGCCCATAACATGGCCGAAAGGGCATCGCGTTGGCTGGTGCCTTCGGTGAGCGGGGCACCTTCGGCACTTCCCGGCTCTACGATATCGGCGACGGAGAGAACCGAAAGCAGTTTGAGCGCGCGTTCGTTTTCGCCGATCATCGTGCGGACGAAATCCGTTGCCGGTTTCAGCACCAGCTCCGCCGGTGGGCAATCCTGCACGATGCGGCCATTGTCCATCACGGCAATGCGATCCGCCAGATGGAAAGCCTCATCCATGTCGTGCGTGACGAGGACGATGGTGACGCCGAGTTTCTTCTGGATATCGAGAAGGTCGTTCTGGGCCTTGGCGCGGATCACCGGGTCGAGCGCGCCGAAGGGTTCGTCCATCAGGAGAATGTTCGGTTCTGCCGCCAGTGCGCGGGCCACACCGACACGCTGCTGCTGGCCGCCGGAAAGCTCATGCGGAAAACGATCCGCATAAAGCCCGGGATCAAGCTGGAAGAGGTGCATGAGGGCATCGATCTTGGCCTTGATGCGCTGGCGGTCCCAGCCGATCAACTGCGGCACGGTTGCGATATTTTCCGCCACGGTTCGATGTGGAAAAAGTCCATGGCCCTGAATGGCGTAGCCGATCTGACGGCGCAGTTTGAAACCCGGAATGGCGCTGATGTCTTCGCCGTCGATGCGGATCGTGCCGGAGGTCGGTTCCACCAGCCGGTTGATCATGCGCAGCAGGGTGGTTTTCCCCGATCCCGATGTGCCGACAATGACGGTCACGGTGCGCGGCGCGACGGTCAGCGATACCTGGTCCACGACGGGCACATCGCCGTATCGTTTCGTGATGGTGTCGATCTCGATCATGGCTTCTGCCTTCCGCCTGCGCTGAAGAGATTGCTGTCTATGAGGGCGTCGAGCGTGATCGCGGCGGCAAAGCCGAGGAGAACGGTCGGCACGGTGCCGAGCAGAACGAGGTCCATGGCCGTCTGCCCGATGCCCTGAAACACAAAAACGCCAAAACCACCGCCGCCGATCAGGGCAGCAATTGTCGCGAGCCCGATATTCTGCACCAGCACGATTCGGATGCCGGTGAGAATGACCGGCATGGCGAGCGGAAATTCCACCCGCAGCAACCGCTGCACCGGCGTCATGCCGAGCCCGCGCGCCGCTTCCCGGACCGCCTGCGAAACGCCGGCAAGACCGACCACCGTGTTGGAAACGACCGGCAGCAGCGAATAGAGAAACAGCGCCACGAAGGCCGGCGCCATGCCGATGCCGGCGATGCCGATTTTCGCCGCACTCGGTACGGTGGCCGCAATCCATCCGAGCGGCGCGATCAGAAGGCCGAACAGGGCAATGGAGGGGATGGTCTGGACGATGTTGAGACTGTTCAGAACGCCTGCCCGCAGCCGCTCGACCTTGTAACAGAGGATGCCGAGTGGAATACCCGCGATGGTCGCGGCGATCAGCGACCCGATGGCGAGCTCCACATGCCGCACCGCCTCGGTCCAGAATATGTCGGCCCGGCCGGTATATTCCTTGATGATGGAGAGATCGTTCCAGAGGCCACTTGCCAGCACTGCGGAAAGTGCGGCGATCGCCAGCAGCAACAGCAAGATCCGGACGGCGGGTTTCGGCTGAAGACGTGCGATACAGTCCGTCGCGAGCAAAGCCAACCCGGCAAAGAGCAGCCAGAAACCGCTCGACGGCGAGACGCGGGCGAAACTGTTTGCCTCCGGCGTGAGAAAGGAGGCCGCACGTCCGACGAAAACGGCGAGCGCCGCGAGACCGGCCAGCGCCGCTGCGAGTTTCCACCATGCGGGAAAACGGAAAAAGGCGATGAAGGCCACAAGAAGAACGATGGCCGCAAGGAGTGTCGCGGTGGCCGATGGAAGTGCTTCGAAGATCGTTCGCGTTTCCCCCTGAACGATCCGGTTGGCACGAAACGTCATGAACGGTGATGCAAAAAGCGCATAAAGAAGCAGGCACGAAATCAGCACACCCACCTTGTCAGGCCATTTCGTCAAATCCTGCTCCCCTGTAGTCTGGGTTGGGATCGGATCATGAAAGCGCTTCCATTTTCATGATCCTCTTCCCGCGCCATTAGCCCCTACTTGACGAAACCATTCTTTGTCAGGAAGTCCAACGCCACGGTTTTTGCCTGCTCGCCACCCACCTGAACGCGGGCATTCAGATCCTGCAGGGTCGCGAGATCAAGCTTTTCGAACACGGGTTTCAGCAGTTCCTCGATATTGGGGTGCTTTTTCAGAACCTCCTCACGAATGATCGGCGCGGGCTGATAGACCGGCTGCACATGCTTGTCGTCTTCCAGAACCACAAGGCCGGAAGGGGCAATGCCGCCATCCGTGCCATAGACCATGGCGGCATTGGCATTGTTGGTCTGGTTGGCGGCGGCGGCGATCGTGGCTGCGGTGTCACCGCCGGAAAGCGTGATCAGCTGATCCGACTTCATGGTGAAACCATAGGTCGTCTGAAACGCCGGCAGGGCGGCGGCGGAATTGACGAATTCGGAGGAAGCGGCGAGCACCACCGTACCGCCACCGGCGACATATTTGCCGAAGTCGGAAAGCGTCTTCAGATTGTTCTTGTCGGCGACATCCTTGCGCAGCGCGATCGCCCAGGTGTTGTTGGCAGGCGACGGCGCAAGCCAGACGATCTTGTTGGCGTCATAGTCTAGCGTTTTTGCCTCTTCATAGCCTTTGGCTGCATCCTTCCAGAGCGGGTCATCCGCCTTGGAGAAAAAGAAGGCGGCATTGCCGGTATATTCCGGATAGATGTCGATCTCACCAGCGGTGATCGCTTTTCTGACGACCGGGGTAGCGCCGAGCTGGATGCGATCCGTTGTCTCGATCTTGTTCTGGTTAAGAACCGCGAGGATGATGTTGCCGAGAACGCCGCCCTCCGTGTCGATCTTCGACGATACCACCACCTGCGCCTGCGCGATGGAAACAGAAAAGGCAAGCGCAAGTCCAGCGCCCGTCAACGTCATCAAGCGGTTCATGAATAGTCCTCCGGTGGGTCAGCCTGCGGAACAGGCGAAAGATCGCCGCCGCAATTGCGGCGGAGTATCAACGGCTGGAAGGAAAAAAGGTTGCACGCCATCCGCATTTTCGCGTCGATGGCTCTTGTCGGCACGAATGGCCAGCGCTCGTCAGGCGTCGCCATCCCGTTTGCGCGCATCCTTGCCCATGACGAGCGGCATCAGCACGGACAGGAAGAGAAGCCGGATGACATGATGCGAACCGACATAGGCGGTATCGGCATGCATCATTACCGCCATGGCTGCCATGGTTTCGAGACCGCCCGGCGAATAGGCGATCATGACGGCATTGAGTGGAACACCTGTCACGCTTGAGATCAGCCAGGCAATGCTTCCGGCAATCACCATCACGGCAATGGTGACCACGAAGCCGGCCAGAAAGCCCTTGCGCACTTCCATCAGCGAGACATTCGAAAAGCGCGTGCCAATAAGGCAGCCGATCAGTACATAGACCGGCAGGCTGAGCCAGCTGGGCACGCCACCTTCGGTGAGGCCGGTAATATGTGTGCCGATGGAGATCGCAACGCCACCAAGCAGCAGGGCGGCGGGAAATTTCCAGCGCAGGAAAAGCCATCCGGTCAGAAGCGAGGCGGCGATGGTGAGCGCCAGCGTAAAAAGGCCCATTGGCGGGTTGGTTATCAAGGGTTCCGTGCTGACCAGATCGAAATATTCGACGATCAGCGGCACGGAAAGCGTCAGCGCCAGCACGCGCACGCTTTGCACGATGCTGACGGTCGCAAGGTCGCTTTTCGTCTCGGCGCCGAGGCTGATGATGTAGCTGAGGTGGCCCGGGGAAGCGCCGAGCATCGCCGTTGTCCGGTCGTAACCGAAACCGTAATGCAGGATCCAGTAAGCGACGTAGAGCATGATCACGACGGCGACGAGCACGACGACGAAGCTCAACGGCCAGGTCTTTGCGGCATCGATGACCGAGGGTGTGACGCTCGTTCCCATGGAAATGCCGACGACGACGAAACAGGCATTGCGGATGAAGGCGGGAATTCCGAGCTTTACGCCCGCCAGTCCGGTGATGGTGACCGCGAGCGCCGGTCCCGAAAGAAAGGGGGCGGGAATGTGCAGCAGGCTGGCAAGCAGTGCGCCCATGCTGCCGACGAGGGCGGTAAGCGCAAATGTGTGGAATTCAGGCTTGATGATCATTGCGACGCTGGTTGGTTGCTTGAAAAAGCTCGCGACCAAATGCGCCGCTTCCTTCCGTCACGTCAACACGCGGGACAAAAAATATTACATTTCATGCGCGATTGCCGGATAGGCTATGGAACGATCAGGCTGCCGGAAGTGCGGCAATCTTCGGCATCTCCGTATCGAGCCCGAGCAGGAAGTTGATCTGCGGGCGCGCCTTGACGAGATCATCGATCGAATATTCCGCCAGTACATCGAAGAAGGCATTCAGCGCCTTGCGCAGCGCCGAGTTCAGACCGCAGCTGTCCACGAGCGGACATTCCACGGCGCCGTCCTCAAAGCACTCAGCCATGGCAAAGCTGTCTTCGGTTACCCGCACGACGTCAAACAGGCTGATTTTTTCGGCAGGTTTGCCAAGGCGCACGCCGCCATTGCGGCCACGCACGGTTTCCACGAGGCCCGCCTTGTTGAGCGGCTGCAGGATCTTGAAAAGGAACAGCTCAGACACGCCGTAAGCCCTGGCGATCTCCGGAATGCGGCTCAACTTGCCTTCATTCGCAGCGCAATACATCAACATGCGAACGGCATAGTTGGTCTGTTTGGTCAAACGCATGCTGGTCTCCTAACTCTCAATGTGGAGTTATATAGTCTCTTTTTCAGTTTAGAACAATTCCAGAAACTGAAAAAACTGGCATCCATCCGATATTTCTCGAACAGCCTTGTTGACCGCCCTGATGATTCATGAACAAACAAGTCAAGAATCGGAATGTAATGGAGGCATTCATAATGGCAAGCTTGAAATCATGCTTTTCCGCTGCCGTTTTTTCAGGGCTGACGATCCTTTCCTTCGCGCCCGCCGCTCTGGCAGAGGGGGAAGTTAACGTCTATTCCTATCGCCAACCTGAATTGATCCAGCCGCTGCTCGATGCCTTCACCAAGGAAACCGGGATCGAGACGAACGTCCTGTTTCTCGACAAGGGTCTGGTGGAACGTATTCAGGCAGAGGGTGTCAATTCACCTGCGGATCTGCTGTTGACGGTTGATATCGCCCGTCTCGTCGAGGCGAAAGAGGGCAAGGTCACGCAGCCGGTTCTGGGTGATCCCGTCATCGAAAAGGATATTCCTGCCAACCTGCGTGATCCCGAGGGTGAATGGTTCGGTCTCACGACCCGCGGCCGGGTTGTCTATGCTTCGAAGGAGCGGGTGACCCAGAAGGATATTACCTATGAAGAGCTTGCCGACCCGAAATGGAAGGGCAAGATCTGCATCCGCGATGGTCAGCACTCTTACAATATCGCGCTGATTGCCTCGATGATCGCCCACCACGGCGTCGATTATACACGCACATGGCTGACGGGCCTGAAGAACAACCTCGCTCGCAAACCTGATGGAACCGACCGCAGCCAGGCGAAATCGATCTTTTCCGGCGAATGCGATATCGCGCTCGGCAATACCTATTATGTCGGCCTGATGCTGACCAATGATCAGGAACCGGACGAAAAAATATGGGCGGGATCGGTGCGGGTGATCTTCCCCAATGCTGGCGACCGCGGCACCCATGTGAATATTTCCGGCATGGCGCTGACGAAATATGCCCCCAACAGGGACAATGCGCTGAAGCTGATGGAATTCCTCGCCTCGCGGGAGGCGCAGGAAATCTATGCCAAGCAGGTCTTCGAATATCCGGTGCTGCCGGGTGCGGAGCCGTCCGATGTCGTTAAAGGGTTCGGCCCCATCCATCCGGACAAGCTGCCACTGACGGATATTGCCGCCCATCGCAAGGAGGCATCAGAACTGGTGGACGAAGTGGGCTTCAACGACGGCCCGACCAATTGACGCCATTTTCACATACCGGCGGGTCAGTTGCCCGCCGGCTTGTTATCCAGTGACGCATTGTAATCAAGGATAGCCTTGCGCCTTTCCGGTGTTCCGGGATGGGTAGAGATCATGCTGGTGCCACCCTTGTCGCCCAGTTTTTCCTCCAGCAGCGCGAAGAAACGTTCGATGGCAGTGGGGTCGAGGCCGGCCTTGCGCATCAGCTCGACTGAGCGCTGATCCGCCTGCCGCTCGGCATCGCGTGAATGCGACAGCGCCAGAAGACCGCCGCCCTGGGTGAGAATATCTTCCATGGCCGAACCGACATCGCCGGCAATGAGCATGACGAGACCGGCTACACCGGCGGCGCGGTAAAGCTGCCGCAGGCTGTGTTCATATTCCACATGGCCGATTTCATGCGCGAGAACCCCGGTGATCATCTGCCTGTCGCCGCCTGCCAGCTCCACCAGCTCATCCGTCAGGACCAGCGTTCCATCCGGCAGCGCGAAGGCATTGGGGCCGATATAACCGCCTTTGCGGAAATTCAGCTTGTAGTCCTCGGGCGAACCTTCCGCGTGGGAGGCAATCCGGGAAAATTCCGAGCGGATGGCGTCCTGCTCCGCCTGCGGCAACTCGCTGGGGGAGAAGACCGTCTTATCGAAGGCCTGCATGGTACTGGCCGACATTATTTGCGGAACGATTTGCGGGGTGATAGTGACCGCCAGTTCCACCAGAGCCGGAAGCGCCAGCTTGTAGGTGCCATAAGCCAGAAGAACGGCTGCAGCGGTGATGCCGATCAACCGCGGGCGGAACTGCTCCAGCCAGTGCACGAAGCCAGCGCGTCTGGTGATGTGCTGACCGAGCAGGCGGTCCACGCCATCATTGTCGCGTGTTTCGAACAACGACCCATCCGGAAAATGCAACTCCCGGGGGATGGCACCCACCCGGTGGCTGATCTCCACCGCTTTTATCTTGGCCTGGGTTCTGACGTGATTGTCCTTCGCGTCGAGTACGAGAAGGACCGTGCCGCCAAGCCTCAGCCTGGCGGCGCTGGAAAGGTTGGAGCGAGCGGCATACCACTCGCCCGAAACGGTTTCTCCGGTATCAGAAACCAAATTCGAAACCTTCCATATCCATATATTCGGCGCTGATGGCGGCACCGGTGGCTTCCATCGAGGAAAGGACCTTGCCGACATCGCCATTAAAGCGGATTCCCGTGCGTTCCACGGTGTAGCGCGCCTCTCGCACCGCCGCCCATGGCCGCATCAGGCCAAACGTGAAAACGGTGACGAAGAGGTTGGAGATGACAATCCAGAGATAACGGCCGCGATGCACGTCGCTGTGCAGATCGTGCTTCCCATCAAGCAGCATGGAGGAAATGACGACATTGCGAACGCCGGTGCGATAGACGACGCTGGCAAGGCCATAGACCAGAAATGCGCCGAAAACGCCCACATAGAGTGATGCCAGCGCCGTGGCTATGGCGGTAGTCTCGTCCTCGAGCATCGCACTGTTTGCCGCAAAGGCTGCAAGGCCGAAGAAGCCGACCACGATGCCGCCGATCACCACCATGATCGCAGGAATGATCCAGACCCGGTAAAGCGCACCGATCTTGGGGTCGGCGCTGAAGGGGCGGTCGCCATAACGCAGGTTGCCGAAAATATAGCGGTTCGCCCAGCGGCTGGACAGTGGCGCCAGAATGCCCAAGGAGAAGAACGCGACAAGGCTGCCAAGCAGGATGGAGACAAAAGCGCCCCATGCTGTGCCGACGAAATCGAAACGCACGTTGCGATAACTCGTCACCCGCGCATTGAAACGGATGCTGCGCGTGATCAGCCATGGAAAGAAGATCATCAGCAGGATGGCCGGCACGAAGACCAGGAACGGATGGATCAAGCCGACAAGCTGCGAAACGACGATGAAGGCAAAGGCGATCAGTCGGCCTTTGAAGATTTGCCCGCCGGTTGCGTGATACCCGAAGGCGCGGCCGGCGAGCACGGTATTGCCGTTGAAATAACGCTTGCGGCGCACCTTGGCCCAGGCGGAATAGATGCCGATTGTGATAATCGTCAGGAGAATGTTGACGATCCAGATTCCAAAATATTCCTTGGCATTTCCACTGAACGAACCGCGTTCAAGTGCGCGCTGATCCGCGCTCACAGAAATATCACTCATTATAGTCCCTCATGACATGCCCCTCTCCGGGCAGATTGAGTTTGCGAACTTCCCCGTTATCAGCGGTTTGGCAGCGTCCCCACGCCGCAACGTTCTCTTACGATATAACAGCTTTAAGTGGAAATATTTTGAAGTGAAAACATGATTTTTACGGTTTAGTTTATTGATCAAAAAAGCCCCGCTGTTTTGCAGCGGGGCTTTTTATCCTGTCTAAGGGTTTTTTTGGCTTATCTCATCGTCGGCATGACGAATTCGGCACCCGACTTGATGCCGGAGGGCCAGCGCGAGGTGATCGTCTTGGTCTTCGTCCAGAACTTGATCGAATCCGTGCCATGCTGGTTGAGGTCGCCGAAGCTCGAAGCCTTCCAGCCGCCGAAGGAGTGATAAGCGAGCGGAACCGGGATCGGAACGTTGATGCCGATCATGCCGATATTGATGCGGCTTGCGAAGTCACGGGCAGCATCGCCGTCACGGGTGTAGATCGCGACGCCGTTACCGTATTCGTGCTTCATCGGCAGTTCCAGCGCGTCTTCGTAGTTCTTGGCACGAACGACGGAGAGAACCGGTCCGAAGATTTCGGTCTTGTAGATGTCCATGTCAGGGGTGACGTGGTCGAACAGGCAGCCGCCGACGAAATAGCCGTCTTCATAACCCTGGAGCTTGAAGTCGCGGCCATCGACCAAGAGCTTCGCACCCTGTTCGACACCGCTGTTGATCAGGCCCTTGACGCGCGTCTGCGCTTCCTTGGTGACGAGCGGGCCCATATCGGCCTTGTCGTCTGTGTAAGGACCAATCTTCAGCGCTTCGATCTGGGGGATGAGCTTTTCAACGAGACGGTTGGCCGTCTCTTCGCCAACCGGAACCGCAACGGAGACAGCCATGCAGCGCTCGCCGGCCGAGCCGTAACCTGCGCCCATCAGCGCGTTCACCGCCTGATCGAGATCGGCATCCGGCATGATGATCATGTGGTTCTTCGCGCCGCCGAAGCACTGCGCGCGCTTGCCGTTCATGGCGGCAGTGCCGTAGACGTAGCGTGCGATCGGCGTCGAGCCGACGAACGAGACCGCGCCGATATCGGGATCGGTCAGGATGGCATCGACAGCGCCCTTGTCGCCGTTGACGACGTTGAGGATGCCAGCCGGAAGACCGGCTTCGATCATCAGTTCAGCAAGGCGGATCGGCAGCGACGGGTCGCGCTCGGAAGGCTTGAGGATGAAGGCGTTGCCGCAGGCGATCGCCGGCGCGAACATCCACATCGGGATCATGCCGGGGAAGTTGAACGGCGTGATGCCCGCGCCGATGCCGACCGGCTGGCGGATCGAATACATGTCGATGGCAGGACCGGCACCTTCGGTGAACTCACCCTTCTGCAGATGCGGAATGCCACAGACGAATTCGCAGACTTCGAGACCACGAATGATATCGCCCTTGGAATCCTCGACGGTCTTGCCGTGTTCGCTGGAGAGAAGAACCGCAAGCTCGTTGATGTCACGGTTCAGAAGTTCGACGAATTTGAAAAAGACGCGGGCGCGGCGCTGCGGGTTGGTGGCAGCCCATTTCGGCTGTGCCGCCTTGGCGCTTTCCACGGCGGCGCGCAGCTCGGCGTCGCTTGCAAGTGCGACAGTCGCCTGCACTTCGCCGGTTGCCGGGTTGTAGACATTCGATGTGCGGCCGCTGATGCCAGGCACATGCTTGCCATTAATGAAATGACCGATTTCCTTCATGGGTGTTCCTCCAGAATATGATGGTGCAGCATTACCTTTCGATTTGCACAAATCAATCGCCTGAAATAAGCATCCATTGTGCAAAAATAGACATAAGGAGGGTGTCGTGAACTGGGATGATGTGCGTTTGTTTCTAAGCGTGGCGCGAAGTGGCCAGTTTCTTTCGGCGGCCAGAAAGCTTGGTGTGAACCACGCCACCCTCAGCCGGCGTATTTCCGCGCTGGAAATGGCCATCGGCACGCAGCTTTTCCTGCGAAGCACCAACGGTTGCGAGCTGACGGAGGAAGGCCAGCGCCTTCTTGCCGGAGCCGAGCGCATGGAAACCGAAATGCTGAATGCCCAGGCAAATCTCGGCCGCGTCGATACGGCGGTGGCGGGAACGGTGCGCATCGGCGCGCCTGATGGTCTCGGCGTCTCCTTCCTCGCGCCAAGGCTTGGCCGACTGACGGCCCGTTATCCCGACCTGAAAATCCAGCTCGTGCCGGTGCCGCGGTCCTTCTCCCTGTCGCAGCGCGAGGCCGATATCGCCATCACCATCGAACGGCCGGAGCAGGGCAGGCTGATGTTTTCGAAACTGACGGATTATTCGCTGGGCCTTTATGCCTCGGCGGATTATCTGGCCGACTACGGAACGCCCGCGGATGTCGAAGCGCTGAAGCGTCACCGGCGGATCGGATATGTGGAGGATTTGATCTTTTCACCCTCGCTCAACTATACCGGCGAGATCATGCGTGACTGGGACGCGGCCTTTGAAATCTCCAGCGCCACCGGCCAGACGGAGGCGGTGCGGTCGGGGGCGGGGATCGGCATCCTGCACAATTACATCGCCGGGCAATATCCGGAACTTATGCGGATCATGCCGCATCTCGGTATCAGCCGTTCCTATTGGACGGCCTATCACGAATCCGCCCGCCAGCTGGTCCGTGTCCGCACAGTCGTCGATTTTCTCCAGGAACTGGTCGCGGAAGAGCGGCGAATCTTCATCTGACATCCGCCTGCCGATCTATTAGTACTATTAATTGCTGATGGCAGGTCGTTCCGGGCTTGACAAAGGGCTCTCGGCTGGACGACCAATGCAGCCATTGGGAGAAATCGGAATCTGACATGTCGACTATGATAAGAAAGCTTTCGCCGACCGGCCTCGGCGTGGCCGTCATGCTGCTTGGAATGCTGCTTTTTGCATTGAACGACGCCATGGGCAAATGGCTGGTATCGACCTATAGCCAAGGTCAGGTCATCCTGATCAGAAGTGCGGCGGCGCTTGTCATTCTCGTTCCGATCGTCTGGAGGGCTGGCCTTTCCGGCCTCGTGAATGTCGAGCGACCCGGCCTTCAGGTGGCGCGTGTATTCTTCTCCACGGCCGAACTTTTCTGTTTCTACTTCGCAGTCGCAAGCCTGCCGCTGGCGGATGTCATGACCTACTGGCTGGCGGCCCCCATTTATGTGGCCGCTTTGGCGCCGTTTCTGCTCGGGGAGAAAGTCGGCTGGCGCCGCTGGACAGCCATCGCCATTGGTTTCGTCGGCGTTCTCATCGCGCTCAAGCCCAGCTCGGCAAGCCTCACCTCCGCGGCGCTCTTTTCCATTCTCGGTAGTGCCGCCTTCGCCTTCATGATGTTGTCCGGCCGCCAGCTGCGCAACACGCCGGATACCGTGCTTGCCTTCTGGCAGATCATCGGCGCAGGGCTTGCGGGCATCGTCGCTGTGTTCATGACTCCCTCCGGCTGGCTACCGGTCCAGTCCAGCTTCGATCTGGCATTTCTCAGCCTGCTCGGCGTGGTCGCCATGGCGGCGCATGTGCTGGTCAACCGTGCCTTGAAGCTTGCCGACGCCGCCACCGTCGCGCCGCTGCAATATACGTTGCTACTCTGGGCGGTGATCTTCGGTTGGCTGTTCTTCAACGACGTGCCGCAGACCAGTATCGTTGTCGGCGCAGGCCTGATTGTTATTTCCGGACTTTATATTTTCTTCCGCGAAAATACACTCAAGCGACGCCGCGAAACCGCCGACAGACTGGCTGCGGAGCAGGTTTGATCTTTATTGTTCGTCCTGGTCACAATCACGGGACTTGACGAAGGCGTGATCTTCAGGAAGTAAGAAGGGGTCCTGCGATGATTTGTCTCGCAAGGGCAGAGGAAACAAAGGTGCCGGGCCCCTCTGGCGAGAGTTTTACGGCGCTCTCGTGATGTCGGTACCGCCTGCAAAATTGGCCGGCGGATTAAAAACTATGAAATACCTGAATGTGCTTCGCGCGCGTGCTTTCTGCGTGCGGCCTGACGCCCCGCGTCGGTCCGTGAACGTCCTCGTTATCGGAGGCGACCGGACATGAGCGCCGCTCAGAAAACCACGCTTTCCTACTTCAAGTGGGCATTTATCGTCACCGTCGTCGGTCTGATCCTCGGCGGTTACCTCGGCTGGGAAATGACCGGTACGATTGGCGGCACAGCGACGATCTTCTTCATCTGCGCGGTGCTTGCCGTGCTTGAAATCTCGCTGTCCTTCGACAATGCCATCGTTAATGCCAACAAGCTCAAGGACATGACACCGGTCTGGCAGCATCGCTTCCTGACCTGGGGTATTCTCATCGCCGTTTTCGGCATGCGTATCGTCTTCCCGCTGCTCATCGTCGTCGTTGCCGCCAATGTCGGGCCTTGGACGGCGCTGGTCATGGCGGCGACACAGCCGGAGCGTTATGCGGAAATCATGCGTGACGCCCATCTGCCGATCGCGGCTTTCGGCGGCACCTTCCTGATGATGGTCGGCCTCAACTTCTTCTTCGACCATGAAAAGGACGTGCACTGGGTGCGCTGGATCGAGGAAAAGGCGGCGACCTATTCCTCCGTCAAGGGCATCGAGATCGCCTTCGTGCTGGTCGTCATGCTGATCTTCTCCCGCATCATCGGTGCCAGCGATAATCCTGAACTCGGTCCGGTCGCGGCCAATACCTTCTTCCATTCGGCGATCTGGGGTCTTTTGACCTTCCTTCTGGTGGAAGTTGTCGGCGGCATTCTCGACCGCAGCCAGGAAATGCTGGAAGGTGCAGCCAAAGGCGGCTTCGGTGCGTTTCTTTACCTTGAAGTGCTGGATGCCAGCTTCTCTTTCGATGGCGTGATCGGTGCTTTCGCACTGACGCAGAACCTCTTCATCATCGCCATCGGCCTCGGCATCGGCGCCATGTATGTGCGCTCGATGACCATCATGCTGGTGGAGAAGGGAACGCTGGCCGAATACCGCTATCTGGAACACGGCGCCTTCTATGCGATCCTGATCCTGTCGGTCATCATGTATGTGCAGACCATGTTCCATATACCGGAGGTCATTACAGGTCTTGGTGGCGCGACCCTGATCGGCATTTCGCTCTGGTCGTCGATCCGGCATAACCGGCAGCAAAGTGCCGGTGCCGCAGATGCGGCGCGCGGTGCGGAAATCTGATCCGTGTTCATCCTCGCCTTCCGCTGTTGTGGCGGAAGGCAGTTTTTAAGCATCATAGCTCCTGCTGCCTGTTTTTGTTGCTGTTTTCTCCTTGAGGAAAATTTGGCCATAAAGGGGGATATTCGTTCCAAGGTGCTGTTTTCATTTTATTTTGTGCGTCGCAATAAAACTGGCACGCTTCCTGCATCTCATCTGGCAAGTCCAGAGGGGACGTAAAAACCCGGGAAACGGGTCTATAACGCCGCCGCGCCGCGCGATCTTCCGGGATATTCGCCGCGCGGCGGTTTTGTTTGTGCTGATGGTTCTTGAGTTTTCCATTGTGTTGAATGAAAACAGTGGAACAACGACGGGAAGGGTCGCCTGCTTGCCTGCACAATTGTCACCCACGGAGGCTTTGGGGCTCTGGCACCGTGTATCCACGGCGCAGGTCATTGACGATCAGCCGGATTTGACCTTGCGCCAGACGGCCATCCTGCTGCAGATTTATCTCGTGCCACCGCCGCATACCGTTCGGGGTCTCGCCGCGATGCTGGGGGTCACCAAACCGGTCATCACCCGCGCACTCGACAGTCTCGGGGCGTTGGGACTGGTCGACCGGGTTCGGGATGAGCGGGACAGGCGCAATGTCGTGATAAAACGCACCGTGGCCGGCGCGCTTTATCTGGAAAAATTCGGCGATCTGATTATTGATCAGGCACGCAAGATCTAACCCCTGGATGTGAAACCATGATGCTCGACCGCCGCCTGAATGCCTTCCGCCCCGATCTCGCCGATGCGAAACTGCAGGGTGTGGTAGAGGCCGAACGTTTCGTCAGCGGGGCGCCCGCACAGGTCACCGCACCGGTCATCGGTCTGCGGCCAACGCCTGACCTTGCTAGCGGTATAGACACGGAGCTGCTCTGTGGTGAAACGGTACGCGTTTTCGACAGGTCGAATGGCTGGGCCTGGGTGCAGGCGGATGTGGATGGTTATACCGGTTATGTGCCGGAAACGGCTATTGGCGATGTTGCCGCCGCCGCCACGCATCAGATCGTCGTGCCGCGCACATTCCTCTATCCTTCGGCCGAATTGCGCAAACCGCCGGTCGCGGCGCTGTCCATGGGCAGCCTGATCCGCATCGTCGGTGAGGCGGAAACGCGCGGCACCCGCTACCTGATGACCGAAAAAGGCGAGGGCATCATTGCCGCCCATTGCCGGGTCGTGGATGCGGCGCTTGAAGAAGACTATGTGGCGGTGGCTCTGCGTTTTATCGAAACACCCTATCTCTGGGGCGGGCGCTCCGGCTTTGGTATCGATTGTTCCGGCCTCGTGCAGCTTTCCATGGCGATGACCGGCCGCCGGGTTCTGCGCGACACGGATATGCAGGTAAAGTCGCTGGGCGTAGAAATCGAGCGTGATGAATTGCGCCGCGGCGATCTGGTCTTCTGGAAGGGCCATGTCGGCCTCATGGAAAACGAGGAAACCTTGCTGCATGCCAATGGCCATACGATGAATGTCGCACGCGAAAATCTCGATGCGGCCATCGAGCGCATCGGCTGGCTTTATGAAAAGCCGACGGCTTTCCGCCGCCTGGAAGGCTAAGTCAGCGGCTTTCACGAAATTGTGCCTGCCTGGCCCTTTGTGGGAGAGCCGACGACGCCTACATCGGGTGGATGATGGTACGGGACTGGCAACGATGAAGACGAGAACGGCAACACGACTGGCAGCGATCCTCACCGCGACTTTGCTGAGCGCGTCTGCCGAGGCGCAGACCGTTTTTCAGAATGGTTTTGCTCCCGCGCCGGATGCCTATGCAAACCTGCCCGGCGTCAAGGACCCGCGAACGCTGCAGCCAAAGGTTCGTTATAACTGTCACAGCGAACTCGGCGTGACCGGATACTCCCGAGGCCCCTACCGGGATGTTTTCGGTAGCCGCGGGCTTCCTGTTCAGGGGTATCGCTGCACCGATGAGAACGGCATTTCCAGTTTCGGTGGTAAAAATCCCATCTCCAAGGACTGGTATCCCGGCATCAATCCCGTGGACCCGACCTTCTGAAGCGGTGTGGCCCAAGCACCAGGTCAAAAACGACAAGACGCTTTTCGGGAAATCGACGCGCGAGCGGGTGTGATAGGCATTTGCCGCCGCCGACGCACTGGACTTGTTGTCGCTTTTTCAGATAAATCTTCCGCGTGACAGGTTGATACCTGCCGGGGTGCGGAGTGACATCGGCTATTTTTTCGATCTTTGGCCGATATTGGGGAATGCAAGTATGACGAAGACCGATATAGCCACCCGTGTCCACAATCATACCTGGAAGCTAGACCCGATCGTCCGCAGCCTGATCGATACGGATTTCTACAAGCTGTTGATGTTGCAGATGATCTGGAAGCTCTATCCGGAAGTCGACGCGACATTTTCCTTGATCAATCGCACCAAGACGGTGCGGCTGGCGGAAGAGATCGACGAGATGGAACTGCGCGAGCAGCTCGATCATGCGCGCACCCTGCGTCTTTCCAAAAAAGAGAACATCTGGCTTGCGGGTAACACGTTTTACGGCCGCTCGCAGATTTTCGAACCGGAGTTTCTCTCCTGGCTTTCGAGCTATCAATTGCCGGAATACGAGCTTTTCAAGCGCGACGGGCAATATGAGCTGAATTTCCATGGCCGCTGGATGGATACGACACTCTGGGAAATCCCGGCGCTCGCTATCATCAACGAGCTGCGCTCGCGCAGCGCCATGCGTTCGCTCGGTTACTTCACGCTGGATGTGCTTTATGCCCGCGCCAAGGCCAAGATGTGGGAAAAGGTCGAGCGGTTACGGGAACTGCCGGGCCTGCGCATCTCCGATTTCGGTACCCGCCGCCGCCATAGCTTTCTGTGGCAGCGCTGGTGTGTCGAGGCGCTGAAGGAAGGCATCGGTCCTGCCTTTACTGGCACGAGCAATGTCCTGCTCGCCATGGATTCCGACCTCGAAGCCGTCGGCACCAACGCGCATGAATTGCCGATGGTAGTTGCGGCGCTGGCGCAGACGAACGAGGAACTGGCCGCCGCCCCCTATCAGGTTCTGAAGGACTGGAACCGGCTTTATGGTGGTAATCTGTTGATCGTGCTGCCCGACGCCTTCGGCACGGCGGCGTTTCTGCGCAACGCGCCGGAATGGGTGGCTGACTGGACCGGCTTCCGCCCGGACAGCGCACCGCCGATCGAAGGTGGGGAAAAGATCATCGAGTGGTGGCAGAAGATGGGCCGCGACCCGCGCAAGAAGATGCTGATCTTTTCCGATGGTCTCGATGTCGATGCCATCGTCGATACCTACAGGCATTTTGAAGGCCGTGTCCGCATGAGCTTCGGCTGGGGCACCAACCTCACCAATGATTTTGCCGGCTGCGCGCCGAAGACCATTGCCAGCCTCAAGCCGATTTCCATCGTCTGCAAGGTCAGCGACGCCAACGGCCGCCCGGCGGTGAAGCTCTCGGACAATCCGCAAAAAGCCACCGGCGATCCGGCTGAAGTGGAGCGTTACCTGAAGTTCTTCGGCGAGGAAGACCACAAGGAACAGAAGGTTCTGGTTTAACGGAACCGGGCGCTCCGTTAAGGAAGCGCCCCGTCGAACCCCATCAGGGTTCAGCAAATTATTTCGCGAATTGATGGGCGATGTAATGGAACAGCGCGCGAATCCCCTGCGCTTCCCCGCCTATCGATGAATGGTGACGCTCGCTGAGCGACCAACCGTAAATGTCGAAATGCGCCCAGCGTTTCGTATTGGTGACAAAGCGCTTCAGGAACAGGGCAGCGGTGATCGATCCACCCATGCCGCCCGAAGGCGCATTGGTGATATCGGCTGCGCGCGAGCGGATATCCTTGTCGTAGCCCATGTAAAGCGGCATGCGCCACAGCGGGTCATCCGTATCGATGCTGGCTTCCGCGATATCATGCGCCAGATCCTCGTCGTCGGTGTAGAAGGGTGGCAGATCGGAACCCAGCGCCACACGCGCCGCGCCCGTCAGCGTCGCCATGTCGATCATCAGGTCCGGCGCATCCTCGTCCGCATAAGCAAGCGCATCCGCCAGAACGAGACGCCCCTCCGCATCGGTATTGTCGATCTGAACCGTCAGCCCCTTGCGGCTCTTGTAGATATCGCCGGGACGGAAGGCATTGGCGGAAATGGAGTTCTCGACCGCCGGCACGAGAACGCGCAGATCGACCGGCAGCTTCGCATCCATGATCATCAGCGCAAGGCCGAGAACATTGGCGGCCCCACCCATATCCTTCTTCATCAACGCCATCGAGGCCGCAGGCTTGATGTCGAGACCGCCGGTATCGAAGCACACACCCTTGCCCACCAGTGTCAGCCGCGGATTGCCCTTCTTGCCCCAGTTCATCTCCAGAAGGCGCGGTGCGCTTTCACTGGCGCGGCCAACGGCATGGATCAGCGGGAAGTTTTCTTTGAGCAGATCATCGCCGGTCGTAACATTCACCTTCGCCTTGTAGTGGGCGGCAAGCGCTCGGAAGGCGATCTCGAGCTCGTCCGGGCCCATGTCGTTGGCCGGAACATTGATGAGGTCACGGGCAAGGAAGACGCCTGCCAGGATGCGCTTGATCTCGCCGTCTTCGGCGTCCTGCGGGATGAGAAGCTTTGCCCCGCTGGTCTTGGTGGTCTTGTATTTGTCGAAGCGGTAGCTGCCGAGACCGAATCCAAGAGCGAGGCGGTTGGCCGTCAGGGGCGCGGTTTCGATGTGCCATTCGCCCTCTGGCAGCTCACGGGCGAGTTTCCCGGTGATGAAGGGAATTTCGGAAGGATTGCCACCAAGACCGAGAAGCACACCTCCCAGCGATCCATCGGAGGAAGGAACGAGCAGGACGGCGCCGGCTTCCGCCTTGAACCCCGCCTTTTTCGCCCAGTCCAGAGCGACCGGGTCTATGGCACCCTGTTCGATATGGGCTGGCGTGACGGCGAAAACCGGCAATGTGCTGCCGGCCTTTGAGCTGAAAGGGGTGGGGCGTTCGATGAACTGATAGGGCGCCATGGTATGCTTCCGTAAATATCGAGAATCGGTGCGATTAACGCTCTGTTAGGGTTAACAGATTATTGCTTAAGCGAAAGTTGCGTCATGTGAGTCTGTCGTGTGTCGGGCGCAAGATCGATCATTCTCGGGCGGGGGCGCTGCCATGACTGCATTTTCTTTGGGTGAGACAGGCCGGACAGGATTGTTGCGGGGCGTATGTCTTGCAGCGCTGGTTTTGGCCGTTTCCGGATGTGCAAGCACCAACAAGCCGGATCGCATGTCCACCGGCTCCATTCCCGTCACCACGCGTTCTTATGACCACTTGAACATGGAGCAGCTTCGGCAGGCGGAAGAGACCGCCGGAAAAGCCTATGAACGCAACCCCAAGGACAAGTCCGTCGGCATGAACTATGCAAGCGTGCTGATGATGACCGGCAAGAATACGCAGGCTCTCGCCGTCATGCAGCAGATCGCCATCGCCAATCCCGCCGACCGTGAAGTGCTCGCAGCCTATGGCAAGTCGCAGGCGGCTGCCGGCCAGCTGGAGCAGGCGCTTTCGACGATCCAGCGGGCGCAGACGCCTGATCGTCCCGACTGGCGGCTCTACTCCGCCGAGGGTGCGGTGCTCGACCAGCTTGGACGGTCTAACGAGGCACGTTCCAGATATCGTCAGGCGCTTGACCTCAAGCCGAACGATCCGAGCGTCCTGTCCAATCTCGGCATGTCCTATGTCCTGTCGAGCGACCCGCGCACCGCCGAAACCTATCTGCAATCGGCCATTTCCCAGCCGGGCGCCGATAGCCGCGTCCGCCAGAACCTTGCGCTCGTGGTTGGACTGCAGGGTCGTTTTGCAGAAGCCGAACGCATTGCGGTTCAGGAGCTCTCTGCACAGCAGTCGCAGGCTAACCTGAATTATCTGCGTGCAATGCTTTCGCAGCAGAATTCCTGGCAGCAACTGGCGAAGAAAGACAGCAAGCCGGCTGGTTAATGCGTTTTCGGATGCACGGATCAGTGCGATCCCGCAGGCATCTTGATTTCTGCTCCGCTCAATTTGCCGGCGCTTTTCTTTGTCAGAAAGTATCCATGACACGAAGACCGGCCGGTCCAAGAATGACGGCGATCAGAACCGGCAGGAAAAACAAGATCATCGGAACGGTCAGTTTCGGTGGCAGCGCAGAGGCCTTTTTCTCGGCCTCATTCATGCGCTCGTCACGACCTTCCTGCGCAAGAACGCGCAGCGCCTGAGCGAGCGGGGTTCCGTATCGTTCCGCCTGGATAAGGGCCTGCACCACGCTTTTAACGCCATCCAACTGGGTGCGCATACCGAAATTCTCAAGCGCCATGCGCCTGTCCTGAAGGAAGGACAGTTCCGCTGTCGTCAGAATCATTTCCTCCGCCAGCTCAGGCGACTGTTCCGCCATTTCTTCAGCCACACGACGCATGGCTGCCTCCATCGATACGCCGGATTCGATGCAGATCAGCATCAGGTCAAGTGCATCGGGCCATGCCCGCTTGATTGAGGCCTGTCGCTTGGTCATGCGGTTCGAGACGTAGATATTGGGGGCGTAGAAACCGATATAGCCGAAAAGAAGCACGGCCATTAGCCGAACGACAAAAGCCTGATCGACCAGGTTTCCCAAAATGAAAACCCAGAAAAATGCCACCGCCAGGAAAATGAACGGCAGGACGAACCGGGCGGCAAGAAATGTATTAAGCGCATTCTGTGAACGGAAACCGGCTGCGCGCAGCTTGTTCATCGTGTTCTTGTCGACAAGCGCTTCCCGTAGGTTGAATTTTTCGACGATGCGCCGGGCGGATTTATTGTTGTTGTTGCGCAGGGAGGTCTTGCCTTCTCTGGTCGCTGTCGCCAGACGCTCGCGCTCGCGGCTGCGAATGAGTTCCCGTTCCGACGAGACGGCTTTCATGCGCTTGGCGAGGTCTTTGCGCTCCAGGAAAGGCATGATCAGCGTGTAGAGGGTCGCGAAAACCGCCAGCGTCACGAGAATGGCAATGATCGTTTGCGGATCAGTCAGGCGGGAAAAGAGATTTCCTGTCATGGTCGCCCCTCAAATATCGAAATTGATCATTTGACGCATGATGAAAATCCCGATGAGCATCCATATTGCGGACGCACCGAGAATGAGGTGTCCGCGCGTATCCGTGAAAAGTATCGAGAGGTAGTCCGGCGACGTGAAATGCACGAGTAGCATCACGATGAAAGGCAATGCGCCGATGATGACGGCGGATGCTTTCGCCTCCATGGACAGGGCATTCACCTTGGCGCGCATCTTTCTACGGTCACGCAACACCTTGGACAGGTTGGACAGGGCTTCCGAAAGATTGCCGCCTGCCTGTGCCTGGATGTTGATGACGATGCTGAAGAAGCTGACTTCGAAAAGCGGCATGGTCAGCATCATGCGCTCGATCCCCTGGGGAATGCCGATCCCGACCTGCTGCGCATCGACAACCCGCTGAAACTCGGTTTTCACCGGTTCCTGACCGTCCGAGGCGATCAGTCGTACTGCGTCGTTCAACGGCAAACCTGATTTGATCGAGCGGCACATGACATCAAGCGCATTGGGAAACTCCTCGAGAAATTTTTTCTGCCGGCGCTTGAGGAGAAATGCCAAGACCCAGCGCGGCAGTCCCAAAGCCGCGACGACGGCTATAGGGAGAGCGGTCAATAAGGACAGACCATAGATAAGTGAGATGAAAGCGGCACAAGCCGCCGCGCCGACGCTCAGAAGGTGGAACTGCCGAACGGAAATTGCCAGCCCAGCCTGCACCAGTTTATCGCGCAAGCTGACATTCTTTGCTTTTTTTGCCTTCTCACTCTGTTTCTTTTCCATATCCCGCAGGCTGTCCTGCATGGATTTGCGGCGCTTGCTAAGTTCCTGAACCCTGTCGCGCGCAGCCTTGATATTCACATGATCGGTCTCTGCTGCCTGTACCCGCTTGAAGCGGCTGGTGGTCTTTTTTTCGACCTCTATCTGCTGAAAAAGAAAGGCATAGGCGAGCGCTCCTGCCGAGATGGCTACGAGTACGGCCAGTAACACTATTGTCGGGTCCATGGCGGTCGCTTTCCCTTAGGATGACTTTTCCATCTCATCAAGCGCGGCCGCCAGACGCTTATCTTCGCCGTAATAACGTGCACGATCCCAGAAATGCGGTTTGCTGATACCGGTCGATACATGCCTGCCGATCAGCCTGCCCTGTGCATCTTCGCCTTCGATCTCGTATCGCATCAGATCCTGGGTGACGATGACATCGCCTTCCATGCCGATCACTTCGGTAATCTGCGTTATCCGCCGCGAACCGTCGCGCAGGCGGGCCGCCTGAATGACGACATCGATCGAGCCTGAGATGATTTCGCGCACCGTCTTGGCCGGCAGCGTGAACCCGCCCATGGCGATCATCGATTCGATACGGCTGAGGCATTCACGCGGCGTATTGGCGTGCAGTGTTCCCATCGAGCCGTCATGGCCAGTGTTCATGGCCTGGAGCAGGTCAAAAACCTCTGGTCCACGCACTTCGCCGACGACGATGCGCTCAGGTCGCATGCGAAGGCAGTTCTTGACGAGATCGCGCATGGTGATCTCACCTTCGCCCTCGATATTCGGCGGACGCGTTTCAAGCCTCACCACATGCGGTTGCTGAAGCTGCAGTTCGGCGGTGTCTTCGCAGGTGATGACGCGTTCGTCCCTGTCGATGAAGCTCGTCAGGCAATTGAGGAGCGTGGTCTTGCCCGAGCCGGTGCCTCCAGAGATGACGACATTGCAACGCACGCGACCGATGATCTTGAGCAACGTCGCACCTTCGGGCGTGATCGCTCCGAAACGCACGAGCTGGTCGAGCGTCAGCTTGTCCCTCTTGAATTTTCGGATCGTCAGCGCGGGTCCGTCGATGGCAAGCGGAGGTGCGATGACGTTGACGCGCGATCCGTCCGGCAGGCGCGCGTCGCATATCGGGCTCGATTCATCCACACGTCGGCCGACCTGGCTGACGATGCGCTGGCAGATGGAGAGCAACTGCGCATTGTCCCGAAAGCGGATATCGGATTCGATGGTCTTGCCGCCGACTTCGATGAAGGTCTGGCCGGAACCATTGACCATGATATCGGCAATGTCGTCGCGCGCGAGAAGCGGCTCCAGCGGTCCGTAGCCCAGGACGTCGTTGCAGATGTCCTCGAGCAGCTCTTCCTGCTCGGCAATCGACATGGCGAAATTTTTGATCGTGATGATATCGTTGACGATATCACGGATTTCCTCGCGCGCGCTTTCTGCGTCGAGCTTGGCGAGCTGCGAGAGGTCGATCGTATCGATAAGGGCGGAAAATACCTGGCTCTTGGTATTGTAGTAGTCTTCCGTGCGGGCGCGTTTTTTCTGCGCGAGTGGTGTGCCCGTCGTCACCTGACGCGTGACGGGTGATTGGCCGGGCTCGAGCGTGTCAATCGCAGGAGAGCGAGGCTCAGGCGCTGTCGCCACCTGCATGGATACTGGTGCAACAGGTTCCGGCTTCGTGCTTCTGGCTGGGCCTTCAGGCCCGCGTTTTCCGAACATCGGCTTTTCCGTCTAAGGGCGCAGGCAGAAAACCTACTTGCGCTTGAGAATATTCTTCAGTTTTTCCAGACCGCCGCGCCTGCTTTTGCGCAGCACGGAGCGGCCTGTGATGGTATGTGCGATCTGCGAGAAGGTTTCCGCAGTCTGGGATTTTTCATCCATCTCGCTGATCATACGGCCGCTATTGGCGGCATTTCCGAACAATTGAGCGTCGAAGGGGATGATCGCGATGGGCTCGATTTCCAAGGGCTCAAGAAAATCCGCCGGCGCGATTTCAGGGCGTTTCGGCATGCCGACCTGATTGAGAACGAGATGCGGTAACTTGTCGTTGGGTCTGAGCTTGATCAGCGCATCAAAAAGGTTCTTCGTGTTGCGCAGATTGGCGAGATCGGGAACCGCTGTAATGACCACCTCGTCGGCTTCCGCAAGGACGGCCCGGGTCCAATCGCACCATTGATGGGGAAGATCGAGAACCGCAACGGGGGCGCTGCGCTGCAAGACCTCGAGGATCGGCAGAAAGGCCTGACGATCGAGATCATAGGTCCTGTCGAGAAGAGACGGTGCCGCAAGAAGCGACAGGTGGTCGGAACATTTCGTCAGAAGACGGTCGAGAAACACCTCGTCCAGTCGTTCGGGTGAAAAGACCGCTTCAGCCATGCCCTGGGCGGGGTCCTGATCGAAATCGATATTGGCCGTGCCATAGGCAAGATCCATATCCGCCAGAATGGTTTCCGTGGAGAAGAGGCTCGAAATACCGAAGGCGCAATTATGCGCGATGGTGGAGGAGCCCACACCGCCCTTGGCGCCGATGAAGGCGATGTTGCGGCCGAGCGGTTCGGCTTCCGGATCGACGAAAATCGCGGCGATCGAACCAAGCAGATCGGCCATGTTGACCGGCGCGACGAGATATTCGGAAATGCCGTTGCGGATGAGATCCCGATAAAGCGTGATGTCGTTATGCCGGCCGATAATGATGACCCGGGTGGAAGGATCACAAACCTCTGCCAGCGGCGCGAGATCGTCCAGCAGCGAGGCAGTCGAGCTTGCCGCTTCGAGAATGATGAGATTAGGCGTTGGCGATGCGGAAAACATTGTCGCCGCCGCATTGATATCGCCCTTGGTCACCCGCAGAGTAACCTTGCTCATGCGCCTGTCGCGGGAGAGAGCTTCCATGACGGCCTGCATATTATCGCTGACGCAGAAGGCGTGGATGGAAATGCGGGGCAGGGGCCGCAGGCGATCCATATCCGAAGCGCGCAGCGGGGGTTCAGTTTCCGCGCCACCGCTTGGCTTGATGTCGTATTCTACAGCGCTCATCGTTTTTCCTGCCGTGAGAAATGGTGGACCTGCATCAGTTCGTCGGTGCCGTCGAAGTCTTGCCGCGATAGGTATCGATGACGACCGCGCGACGCTCGGCATCGATCGGGCTCATGCCGCGCGGGCCGACCAGATCCATGGGATTGGCGATCTGCGCCGCGAGATTGCTCTGGGAGGCGCATCCGAAATTGTACCAGTTCTTGTTGGCGAAGGTGTTATCCGAAAGATCCTCGGGCCACTGGCCACATTGGCCGGTCATTGCGGTAACGGCGACATAACTCAGGCGGATGGGCGCGGCGTCGCCATTCGCAGAAGCAGCATAGCGCGTTTCCATGATCTTGCCTTGGGCCACACCCGCGCCGGAAAGCGTGGAACGGATCTGTTTCGCCATTCTCGCTGCCGTTGCCGAATTGGGCGATCCCGAAGGCATCTGAATGTTGATGATACCCGTCGACATCGACGCATAATTCTGGGCAAAACCACGGACATTGTCAGCCATGGCCGTGGTTAACCGGCTGTCGCCTGTTGAAACCGGAATATCGAGCGAATGTTCGGCTTCCGACAGGGTAATCGGGTGGCGCGTGCGATAATCATCGGGAATGGCATTGGTGGTCATCGGGTCGCGTGCGCAGCCCTGCAGCAGGCCGGCGGCAAGCGCGGCCACGGCGATGAGACCAGCCCTTCTTCCGGGCAAATGGAGGGAAAAGGCGGAAGAGTTTTCCTGCATGACGTTTCCTGCCCGGATCGGGCTCGCTGGGGAGAGGGGACTAGATACGCGCGTCGTCATTTGTAGATGAACCCCACTGATCCCTGATAGGGAGCTGCCTGAACCTGGTCCTTGCGGCCATAGACCTTGTTGACGCGGTTCATGAAATACATCGCGGCATCGTTTTCCGGGTTGAAGTTGTCATCCGGCCGGGCGATCTGGTTGCGGGCAACGGGCCGCACCAGATAGGGCGTCGCGATGATGACCAGTTCCGTTTCGTTGCGGATGAAGTCCCTGCTGCGGAAAAGCGTGCCAAAGATTGGGACCTTTGAAATGCCCGGCAAGCCGGACATTGCCTGACGGATGTTGTCCTGAACCAGACCGGCGATAACGATGGAGCCGCCGGAAGGAAGCTCAACGCTCGTCGACGCCTCACGTTTGCGGATCGACATATAGGTGCTTCCGGGTATGTTGAGGCTCGAACCGTTGCCAGTTACAACGTTGCCTTCGTATGTCGGCTCGGAAACATTGGTTTCGATTTTGAGGCTGATACGTCCGGGGGATAGAACGACGGGGCGAAAGTTCAACTCTATTCCGTAGTTTACTGTATCTGTCGAACGTGTAACCGTCGGACGCCCGGTAGTCTCATTGATATCGACCTCCTGCGTTCCCGCCAGACGGAATTCACCGCCGACATAGAACTTCGCCTGCTCACCGGAAATTGCGGTAAGGCTGGGTTCGGCAAGCGTACGCATGACGCCTGCCTGCTCCATGGCGTTGAAATAGCTTCCAAGTGTGATCTCACCAATGGCGCCGACGACGTTTCCTGTCGCCCCGAGGGCCATGGCATTGCCGAGAGTCGCCGGGTTAGAGAAAGAAACGCCGCCTTTAGCTTGATTGCCGCCGACGCCAATAGAGCCATTGAAGCCGAGCTGTTTCAGTACCTGCCTGCTGACTTCGGCGACGGTAACCTTAAGCGTCACCTGATCTTCACCCTCGATCGTCAGCATGTTGACGATTTGCGACACCTGCCGTCGCTCGGCAAAAATTGCAGCATCGCCGCCATTGTTGCCGCCCGTCAGCGATATGTTGCGGGTGGTGGCCTCACCGCCCTTTAGAAAGGCATCGGCAAGTTGGACGGCGCGTGCGGAATCCTGCGGTGTGCGCACCGATCCCGTCAGAACGATGTTGTCCGAAACGATTTCTACCTTGATGTCCGACTCGGGAATAAAGCGGCGGATATTGGCCTCGAGCCCGGAAATGTCGCGCTCTACCTCGAGATCGAGGCTGACGATTTCCCGGCCACCATCACCAAAAATGAAGATGTTGGTCTGCCCCACCACTTTGCCGAAGAGATAGATGCGTCTCGACGTCCGGGTCACTGCATCGGCAAGGTTCGGGTCGGCGACAAGAATGTCATGGGCATCTTCCGGCAGATCGATGACCAGCGCCTTGTTCAGTCCTAGTTTTAGACGCTTGCGAATGCCTGCTCCACTTTCGGTGATCCGAACGATGTTTGCGCTTTGCGCCTCCGCCTCGCTGGTGCGCAGAAACTGGAGGGAGTGTTGGCCGGGGACGCCTGAAAAAGCCAGGCAAAATGCGATGCCACCCGCCATTGACGAACGCAGATGGTGTTTGAAGCGTTTTGTCATGAGCCCCCCGGTCATTGTGAGGCTCCTTGACCGTTCTTCACGATCGAGCCGGATTTGATCACCTGAATTTCCGGCTGGCCGGAATTTCCGCTGAGAAGATGGCCGGCGGACAGCGTATCGTTTTCCTGCGCATCCGCGACTGAACGCAAGGCAAGCGTGAGACGGTCCGCCATCTGTTGTGCCACGGTTATGATCTTGGCCTGTTCCGGGGTCAGTTCCAGCGTGGCGGTGGCGCCAACCACGGCCGATATGCCGTCTTCGCCTTCCTTGATCTGCTGGTCGATCGCCAGAACACGAACATTGTTCAAAACATTTTCGGTGAGGAAATTACCACTGTCGCCTTTGCGGACCATGATGACATCAACCCGGTCGTTCGGCAGCACGAAGCCGCCCGCGCCGGTCGAGACGGAAATCTCGGTCGCGACGGCGCGTTTGCCGGCCGGCAAAAGCGAAGACATGATGCGGGTGCTGGAATCGACCACTTTCTCCGGCCGGATCGGCTCGCCTTCGAACAGGGGCAATCGCACGACCGTGCCCGCAAGTTCGGCGATGGCGTCGGGCCTTTTCGCTTCCGTTATGAAATTGTCGACCACATTGCCCTGTGGCCAGGGGGTCCAGCGCACCGAACTGTCGTTCAGACGGCTGCCGACAGGCAGATTGACCGAAGAGACGAGAACGTTGACCGTCGGTTCTTTCTGGATGATCGTTTCCGCTTTTTCGATGACCTGCTTCGCGCCGGAAATCTGCATGGCGACAAGGCCGGCAAGACCGGCGGCCACCAAGGCAACGGAAAGAATGACGATACGCGACGGTTTCATGCTCGATCCTTGAGGGAATCAGATTCTGCTCCCGTCAGGATGGCGCGCGATTGGTATAATTATGGTTAATATTGTGCTTGGGTTTGTGGTTAACCGATGCTTAATGCGCAAGCTTACTCAAGACAGGCTTGCTATGGCGGCTTTAACCAGTGGGGTTTCCCCGTAGGTTAAAAGGCCGGCGATCGCTATGCCGATACCGTAAGGGATTTTTTTTGCCACAAGCAGGGAATCGGGTACCGGAATTCCGGCCGCCATGATTTCGCGTGAGCGCGTTCGCAAAAGAAGGATGCCGATCGTCAGCACGCCGCCGGTGAAGGTCACGGCGAGCAGAAATTCGATGACGGAAATATTGAAGCCATACCAGACCGCTGCGGCGGTCAAGAGCTTCGCATCCCCCCCGCCCATGACGTTGGCGGCGAAGAGCGCAAAACAGGCGAAAAAGACTGCAGCGCCAGCGGCCAGACTCAGGGCAAAAGTTTGCCAGTCCATGCCAGAAAGGGGCGCGACGATCATAAAGGAAAATAACAGGATGAGCGGTATCCTGTTCGGGATCGTCATGGTGAAGAGGTCGTTCAGCGCGGCGAAGCTGAGACAAAGAGGAAGAATGAGGAATATCGCCGCAACTGTCATGGTTTTAATACCTATAACTAGAAACTATGTTGCCCCGCGATGACGGGGCAACACGATTAAATCCATTTTGACATGGAAATTACGGCGTCGGATTGGTTTTCACGTTCATGTAGCTGCCCAGGTTCGTGAACTGGGTGCTGAGGCTTGTACCCAGGGTCTTGGCACCGCCGATGATGGCGACAGAAATGAGGGCAGCAATCAGGCCGTATTCAATGGCGGTCGCGCCGGATTCGTCCTTGAGGAAACGAGCGAAAATCTTGGTCATGAGGTCTCTCCTAAATCTTGTTTGGTTCAGCACGCCGACAACTGTTCTCCGTTGTTCGGTTGCGTTCAAACTACAGCGGAGCGATTTCCAAGCGCTTAAAAAAAACGATTAACTCAAAGTAAACGGCAGGATGAGTTTCTCTTGGTAAATAAAAGTGAAAAGTATTTTCTGCATTTTTATATTTGCAGATAAATAAGTGTATTTTGAGCCTTATCACTTTTCTCTTTTTTAGAAGTACCGTTTCACGCAGACGCACATGTTCAGTTTTGAGGCGGGTGAAGAGTGATGAAACTATCATCTTGTTACACATGGTTATCATCGGCGTCGCGGATTCGTGCCGTTTAACGCTTCATTCACTAAAACCGCGCATTCTGTCGCGCAGTAAACTGTGCTGATAGTGAGCAAGGGCCAAACGCGTGTCATCCGGAAAACTGGCGAAAATCATGGTCGGCTTGTCCGTCTTCCTCGGCGCTGCGGCGCAGCCGGTTTTAGCTCAGGACGACATATTGCGTGTTTCGATGAATCACGCCCGCGTTCTCCGCCTCGACCGTCCAGTGAGCAAGGTTATCGTCGGCAACTCCAAGGTCGCCGATGCCACGGTTGCCGATTCAACGACCATCGTTCTTACGGGTCGCAGTTTCGGCACGACCAACCTTGTGCTTCTTGATGCAGAAGGCAATCCGATCGTGGATGAACGCATTCTCGTCTCCATCGACGAGGGCAACACGGTTCGTGTGTTCCGTCAGACGGAGCGCACCGTGCTATCCTGTACGCCAAATTGCGAACAGCATTCGCAAAATAGCGGCGACAAGGACGCTCAGCCCTAACAGGGCACCTCATTGCACAATTCTGACAGGCAGCAGGCCTTCCGTTGAAAACGGAAGCCGCACGTATTGAACTTTTTTTGAACGTGAAAAAGACGAAAAAGCAACATGCTTCCCGGCGTTTGCCGGTCGGCTATATGTTGCTTTTTTTCGGATAAGTATTTGATCTGGCTAAGATCAAAAATGGAATGGTGCCCAGAAGAGGACTCGAACCTCCACACCCTTTCGAGTACCAGCACCTGAAGCTGGCGCGTCTACCAATTCCGCCATCTGGGCGACGGAGAGCGATGTACGAGGGCAGCCGCCCGGTGTCAACAGACTTTTTGAACTTTTATGACGATCATTGATTTTAAAGGGAAAAAACTTAATCCGGGCTGTTGAAACATGTCGCCGGGTCAGGTGTCGAGGCCCTGGTGCTTCGTTCTGTCGACATGGCCGAGGTCACGCTCCGGATCGATGATGTCACGGATTCTCTGTTTGAGTTCCTTTGGACCGGGAAAACCGCCATCGCGTTTGCGTTCCCATATGATCGTCTCATCGACGGTGATCTCAAACAGGCCGCCGGTCGACGGCACGAGACTGACTTCGCCGATGTCAGAAGCGAAGGTTTGCAGGATTTCCTGTGCCATCCAGCCTGCGCGAAGCAGCCAGTTGCATTGCGTGCAGTAGCGAATGGTTATGCGGGGTTTGGTCTCGGACATCCCTTAAGTCTCCTTCAGCGCAATAATGCTCACGATAATGTCAACTATAACACTCATGTTTTTACCGGGCGCGTGCTTGTTCTTATCATGTGGCTTTGCGAACAGAGAAGCTGTCGAAGGCTGAAACGTGGAGATCCTATGGCCCAGTTCGAGAATAATCGTCAGCGTCTTTTCGTTCCGGCGGTCGCGCCGCTTTATAATTCGACCCATGATCTGGTGGAGACTGTTCTGCGCGTCGCGGCCGGAATTCTTCTCGTTACTCATGGGTTTGGCAAGATCGCCAATCCTTTCGGCGCCGTCGGCATGGTCGAGAGCCTTGGCTTCTACCCTGGCGTCTTCTGGTCGCCGCTGCTTGCCGCCACGGAATTTTTCGGCGGCATTCTGGTTGCGATCGGCCTGTTCACGCGGCCAGCATCTTTCGCGGCCATGATTGTGCTCTTGGTCACGGTCTATTTTCACGGCATCGTAAAGGCGGAAGGTCTGGGCGGCGCGGAAAAATCAATTCTCTGGGCTGCGATTTTCCTGTTCTTCGCCGTGCGCGGTGGGAACAGGCATTCGGTCGATGCCAAGCTGGCGCGTGAATTCTGAGGCTTAAAACGCCACGCCGTCCGCTATCGCCGCAAAGACGATGCCGCGCTCTTGAAAATCGTTTTTTCCCGTGGTGAAGCTGGATTCGGTCGGCAATCTTCGCCGATTGAGTCCATCGTCATCGCCAAGAGGTCTTATGCGCGTTGCAATCATAGAAAACATGGCGGGCACGCCGCATGGACAAATCGGCGTCGCCCTGCGGGAGGCGGCAGCGGACATCCACGTCATCCGCGCCTATGCGGGTGATCCTCTTCCTGAAGATGCGGACGACCATAATGCACTTGTTGTTCTGGGCGGGGAACAGAACGCCGTTGACGATGTGCTTTATCCCTATCTTCCGGACCTGGCGCTTCTGATGAAAACCTTCGGTGATGCGGGCAAGGCGGTCCTGGGCGTTTGCCTCGGTAGCCAGTTGCTGGCGCGCGCCTATGGCGGAGAGAATATTCTTTCCGGCCCGCCGGAATTCGGCTGGCAGGATGTGTCCCTGACGCAGGAGGGCGCTTCCGATCCGCTATTGGCCGGACAGCAGCAGACCTTCCCGATCTTTCAGTGGCATTGCGATACTTTTACGCTGCCGCCCGACGCCACGCGCCTTGCGACCAATGCCGCGACACGAAACCAGGCCTTTCGTATCGGCCGCGCGGCCTATGGCACCCAGTTTCATTTCGAGGCTTCCATCGAGGTTGTCGACGAATGGTGCCGGACATTCCCGGGTTCCGTCGAAAAAATGTCACCGGGTTGGCTGGAAAATTACAGTGACCACCGTGGCACGCGGGCGCAGATGGCCGACATGGCCGGTCTGGAAATAGCCCGCGCCTGGATCCGGCTGATCTGACCGCCGCGATTTTCGGTTGCGAATGAAACGGGCTCTGCTCAAGATCGCCGCGGGTTCACCCCGATTTGCAACAGAGGCGCAAAGATCATGTACAAATTCGAAATCTACCAGGACAGAGCCGGCGAATATCGCTTCCGCTTCAAGGCATCCAATGGCGAGACGATGTTTTCGTCGGAAGGGTACAAGGCGAAGGCATCGGCTATCCACGCGATCGAATCGATCAAGAGAAACTCTGCCGGTGCCGATACCGTTGATCTCACCACAATGACGGCATGAGCGCCGCCCCTGCGCGAGAACTCGAAGCGTTTCGCCTGTCATAAATGACAGGCGCATCGGCAGGTGCAGGCGTAAAGATAAGATTCAGTCTTTTTTGATAATCTTCCGTTAGCATTTGTCTTTTCGAGGTCTGCGGGTGGCGTCTGAGTGCCCCCCGATTTTGTTTTGCGTACGGGTTCTCATGCGTTCATCGGCTGTGCCAGCACTTCTTTTCGGTTGCCTTCTGCTTGGAGGCTGCACGTCCAGTTCCGGGCCGGAAAGCCTGATGGCCGGCTTGCCGTCGAAGGAGACGACGAGTTCGGTCAAGCCATCCGCGCCGGTGCCGCAGGCAAGCGTCGGCACGCAGTCGATTTCGGCTCAGCCACGGCAGGAAGTCCTGGCGTGGGGCGGGCCGGTACCGGATGAGCCAAAGGCCTTTTCCGCCGTCACGCCGAGGGCGTCCATGCCGCAGAATGCGCCTGAAATCCGTCTGCCGGTTCCTTCGCAGACCGGAATGGTGCGACCGGCAGAACGGCCGATGGAACGCCCGGTGCAATTGGCCATGGCTGCCGCTCCGGCGGCGAGCGCCGGTGCGCAGATCCGCTCCCGCATCTTCCGCTCCAGCTTCAGCGACGCCAAGCCCATCAATTTTGGCCGGGTTCAGCCGCGCCATTTCCAGGTCCATGGCGTGGATGTGTCCCGCTGGCAGGCGAATATAGACTGGCCGCAGCTGCGCACCCGCGGCGCGAATTTCGCCTTCATCAAGGCGACGGATGGCGGTGATCATCTCGATCCGATGTTCCGCACCAATTGGCAGCGCGCGAAGGAGGCGGGCATCCGCCGCGGCGCCTACCACTTCTTCTATTGGTGCCGCAACGCCAGCGAACAGGCGGATTGGTTCATTCGCAACGTCCCGCGCGATCCGGATGCGCTGCCGCCGGTCATCGACGTGGAATATAATGGCGAATCGAGCTGCAAGATGCGTCATTCCCGCGAACGCGTTCTGGAAAAGATGCGCGTTTTCATGGACAAGCTCGAGCGCCATTATGGCCAGCGGCCGATCATCTATACCGCGCCTGATTTCTACAAGGACAACCTCCAGGGCGAATTCCAGGATTATCCCTTCTGGCTGCGCGCCGTCGCCCAGCACCCGTCGGTGGTCTATCCCGGCCGCAAGTGGCTGTTCTGGCAATATTCCGGCTCCGGCCTGTCGCATGGTGTCGATGGCCGCATCGATCTCAATGTCTTCAACGGCAGCGAGGAATCCTGGCATCGCTGGGTGGATCGTCGTTCGAGCTGATGATCAGCGCGCGAATTTTCGCGCGCCCGCAACACACAGTACCACCACCAGCGTCACGCCGATCATGGCCGGGCTCACCTCCTCGTGCAGCAGGGTTGCGGCGAGCGCGAGCCCGAAGAAGGGCTGGAGCAATTGTAGCTGCCCGACCGCAGCGATGCCGCCGAGCGCCAGCCCGCGATACCAGAAGATGAAACCGATCAGCATGCTGAACAGCGACACATAGGCTAGGCCGCCCCAGGCCCGCGGGTCTATGCCGCCAAGCGTTTCCGGCCCGGTAAAAAAGGCAAGCGGCAGCATCACGGGCAGGGAAAGCACCAGCGCCCAGGAGATGACCTGCCAGCCGCCCAGCTTGCGGGAAAGGGCAGCGCCCTCCGCATAGCCAAGCCCGCAGACGACGATTGCGCCGAGCATGAGAAGATCGCCGGCAAGCGAGGCCTCGATCCCGGCGGCGAACGAATTCGACAGGGAAAAACCCGCAACCAGTGCGCTGCCGAGACAGGAGAACAGCCAGAAGACGGGGCGCGGGCGTTCCCCGCCACGCAATACGGCAAAAATCGCCGTTGCGAGCGGCAGCAGCCCGACAAAAACAACGGAATGTGCGGAGGTGATGTGTCGTAGGGCGAGCGCGGTCAAGAGCGGAAATCCCACCACGACGCCGAGGGAGACAATAAAAAGCGATGTCAGATCACCGCGCGCCGGGCGCTTCTGCCTGAACAGAAACAGCAGCGCGAGCGCCAGCAGGCCGGCGATGCTGGCGCGGGCGACGGTCAGGAACACCGGGTCGAAACCGGTTACCGCAAGGCGTGTCGCGGGTAGAGACCCACTGAATATCACCACACCCGTCAGCCCGTTCAACCAGCCGCTTGTCGTCTTGTCCATGATCATCTCCTGCGTTTTGCCTTTCTTGATCCGGAATGGTTGGCAGGAACAGCGACAATAAGATACAATATCGATAAACTGTTATGGTATTGAAAGCGGTACGGTTAGGGGTTGATGTGGACGGGAAGGTCACGGCAGGCACACGCATAGAAAAGGTGATGACGAATATCCGCCAGCGCATCGCCTCGCGCAGCCTTGTTCCGGGCGCGCGCCTGCCATCCGTGCGGGCACTGGCAAAGACCATGCAGCTTTCCACGTCCACCATTGTCGAGGCTTATGACCGGCTTGTGGCGGATGGTACGATAAGCTCGCGCCCCGGATCCGGCTTTTTCGTCGCTGGTCCGCTTGCGCCGCTCTCGCTTGCCGATATCGAACCACGGCTCGACAGGGCGGTGGACCCCTTATGGGTTTCACGGCAAGCGCTGGATGACGGTTCCGCTCTCGCCAAGCCCGGCTGCGGCTGGCTTCCGGCATCGTGGATGCCACAGGAGGCATTGCGGCGGGCGATGCGAGGGCTGGCCCGTGCCGATGACGCCTTGCTGACGGATTACGGCAGCCCGATGGGGCTGTTGCCGTTACGCCAGCTTCTGTCACGCCGGCTGGCCGAACACGGTGTGCAGGCGGGTGCCAGCCAGATCATGCTCACCGATTCCGGCACGCAGGCAATCGATCTTCTCTGCCGTTTCCTGCTGCAGCCGGGGGATACGGTTGTTGTCGACGACCCCTGTTACTTTAATTTCCACGCCCTGTTGCGGGCGCATCGGGTGAAGATCGTCGGGGTGCCCTATACGCCTGCTGGTCCCGACCTGCCGCTTTTCGAGCAGGCGTTGAAAGAACACCAGCCGCGGCTTTATATTACCAATTCCGCGATCCATAATCCGACCGGCGCAAGATTGTCCGCCGTTTGCGCCCATCGCCTGCTGATGCTGGCCGAACAGGCGGGCCTGACCATCATTGAGGATGATATTTTTGCCGATTTCGAAACGCAGGCGGCTCCGCGGCTGGCGGCTTTTGATGGTCTGAACCGCGTTGTCCAGATCGGCAGCTTTTCCAAGACGCTGTCCGCCTCCGTGCGATGCGGTTTCATCGCGGCACCCCAGGCATGGGTGGAAGCCCTGACCGACCTTAAGATAGCCACGGCTTTCGGCGGAACGCATTTTTCGGCGGCGCTTGTCCTGTCGCTTCTGACGGATGGAAGTTACCGCAAGCATGTCGAGGCCCTCCGGCAGCGTCTTGCGGCGGCGGTGCCGGAGGCGGCAACCCGTCTGAGATCGATCGGATGTGCGCCGTGGATCGAGCCGCAGGCGGGCATGTTCCTGTGGTGCCGCCTGCCGGAAGGGATAGATGCCGCCGGTGTGGCGCAGCGGGCGCTTGCACGGCAGGTGGTGCTGGCCCCCGGCAATGTGTTCAGTTCGTCGCAGAACGCCTCCGGTTTCATGCGTTTCAACGTGTCGCAAATGGCCGGCCCGCAGGTCATGACGGTGCTCGCGGATGCCCTTCGATGAGTGAATGGCCTTCCGCATTTATCGGCATTTGAAGGAAATCGGAACAAAATCCCGTGAACATCGTTTTCTCCGCAGAATGAAGAGGAGGAAACACCATGACATTCGATCCCAACAACCCGCGTCCGGACCGCGATCTGCGTCCGGAACTGAATATCAGCAATGAACCGCGTGCCCGCACGTCGTCGTCCTGGGTACCGTGGTTGGCGATCATCGTTGTCGTTCTGGTCGGCGTTTTCGCCTGGTCGCAAATGAGCGGCCCGACCACCGATCCGGCAACGACGTCCTCCACCACGCCGCCTGCGGCAACGGATCAGGCACCGGCGCCGATGGCTCCGACTACCCCGGCAACGCCGCCCGTGAACAACACGGCACCGGCAAGCCCGAATACGGGTGGCACGCAGACCCAGCCTTAACGGGTTGATTGATATTATAGACCGCCTGCTTTTCAGCAGGCGGTTTTTCTTTGTGGAAAGCAAGCCGCGCTTAAAGCTGCTCCATGGCGGAGGGGCAGTTGGAAAGCTTCGACCAACGATTGATCGACTCCTCTGCGAGCGTCGAAAGCGTTATGCTTCCGAAGCGGGATAACAGGATGTTTTCCGCCTCGTTCATGGCGTAGAAAAGTGCTGCATTAACCGCCTGTTCGATAACGCAATTCGGATTGTCACCAGCCAGCCCAATCGAGAACAGATCCGGTGCGCCAAGCGCCCGGTAAATATCGAGCAGCGTGATTTCGCTGAGCGGCCGCGCCAGCACCCACCCGCCGCCATGGCCTTTTTCCGATGATACGTAACCATGCTCCCGCAAGCCGGCCATCGTGCGGCGCACCACCACGGGGTTGGTCTGCAGCATTGCCGCGATGTTTTCGGAGGTCGCAGCGCCCTCATGTTTTTCCATATGGATCAGAATATGCAGCACCCGAGAAAGGCGCGTGTCGTGTCTCATTGCTCAGCCCATCCATTTTTCTGGACGCTATCAGTTTCGATATGACGTAACAATATAAGTTGCGTGACTATTGACTTCAAAATTCATGTAACAATATAAGTTTCATGAAAATGAACGGCGCTTCCGCCTCATTCCCTGAACAATGGGTGCATCATGAAATTCGACGTCATCATTATCGGCGGCAGCTATGCCGGCCTTTCCGCAGCCCTTCAGCTTGGCCGCGCCAGAAAAAATATCCTGATCGTGGATGCCGGCGAACGCAGAAACCGTTTCGCCAGCCATTCACACGGTTTCCTCGGACAGGATGGCAAAGCGCCGGGCGAAATTGTCGCCGAGGCACGCCGGCAGATCGAACGTTACCCGACAATACATTGGGTCGAGGGCAGGGTGACCGATGCCGATGGGTCTTTTGGCGATTTCATCGTTGAGATCGACGGCCGCCGCCGGGAGACGGCGGGCCGGCTTATCCTCGCCATGGGTGTGACCGACGAACTTCCTGAGATTGGCGGGCTGAGGGAGCGCTGGGGTACTGCGGTTTTCCATTGCCCCTATTGCCATGGTTATGAACTCGATCAGGGAAAAATCGGCGTCATCGCCGCTTCACCTATGGCCATCCACCACGCGTTGATGCTTCCCGACTGGGGCGAGACGACCTTTTTCACCAATGGCATAGTCGAGCCGGATGCGGATCAGCATGCGCTGCTGGCAGCGCGCGGGGTCCGGGTGGAAACAACCCGCATCATGGAGATTGCCGGGCATGCGGATGTCGTTCTGGCGGATGGCCGTAGCATCGCACTGGCCGGCCTTTTCACCCAGCCGAAATTGCGGATCACTGCGGATTGGATCGAAAAACTCGGCTGCGCGATGGAGGAGGGGCCGATGGGATCGACCATCGTGACAGACCCGATGAAACAGACCACCGTCCCCGGCATCTTCGCCTGCGGTGATGTTGCAAGACCGGCCGGCTCGGTCGCGCTTGCGGTGGGAGACGGTGCCATGGCGGGCGCTGCGGCTCACCGGTCCATCCTGTTCCCGGAAATGCACTAGTGAGAGACGAGGTTCAGCCAGCGGCCCGGGGGCATGCCGAAGGCATTTTTGAAATGCCGGGTGAAATGGGCTTGATCCGCGAAACCGCAGGCAGATGCCGTTTCGGCAAGGCTCGCACCCGCGCGCATCATGTCCTTGCATTTTTGCAGCCGGCGCATGATGAGATAACGGTGTGGGCTGGTGCCGAACAGGCAACGAAAGTGCCGGAAGAGTGTGAAGCGGTCTAATCCGCTTATCTGTTCCAGCTCCTGCGACCCAACCGTGTCGGCACTGTTCTCCAGCAGATAGTCCCGACATCGCAGAACGGCGGCGCGGTCGATCCACTTGATGGGTCTGGCGCTTCCGTTCGAATGTTTCCAGAGCAGATCCGAAAGCCGCGATTGCCAGTCGGTGAGAAGCAGACTGTCCGGTTCGCCGTCGAGATTGCCGAGTGCCTCGGTCAGGCATTGGCGAAACTCGTCGTCCTCGATGACGGCACGTCGGGTAAAGGGCAGCGTGTTATATCCCGCCTCCGTCGTTTTCTCCGGTGGAAGGTAGAGCATGCGATAGTGCAGGCCTTCATCCGTGCCCGCGCCACCATCGTGAACTTCATCGGGATGCAGAACGATGACATTTCCCGGCATACTGAAATGTGATGTGCCGCGATAGGAAAAGGTCTGGATGCCGGAAAGCGTGACGCCGAGCGCATAGGTATCGTGGCGATGCGGCGCATAGGCGTTGCCGTGAAAGCGGGCGTCTATACGCTCTATGCCCTCGCTGGAGCGGGCCTGCACGATCCCTTCGAATTTGCACGAACGTTCAAGATCGTTGCTGCCCCGAGGTGCTAGGATCGCTTCTCTTTCGTAACCACAGCCAGATTGAGTTCGCATGTTTGATACCAAGATCGCCGTCATTCTTCGTGATGACCTTGCCGTGTGGCAAAAACTGAACGTCACCGCATTTCTCATGTCCGGCATTGTCGCCCAGACCGGAGAGATCATCGGGGAACCATACCGCGATGGCGCAGGCAACGTCTACAATCCCCTGTCCATCCAGCCGATCGTCGTTATGGCCACGGATCAGGAGGCGTTGCGCAAAATCCACCAGCGTTCCCTCGAGCGTGACGTCACGACATCGCTCTACATCGAGGAAATGTTCGCGACTGGCCACGATGCCGCCAACCGCCAGGTGTTTTCGGAGTTTTCTCCCGAAACTGCCAAGGTCGTCGGCATGGCGCTGAGGGCCGACAGGAAGATCGTCGACAAGATCACCAAGGGTGCGAAGCTGCACGCTTGAGGACGGGCCTTCAAACACAAAGGGGAGGCTGTGAGCCTCCCTCCAATAGCAATGACAGATGATTGCCGCTTATTCGTCGTTCATCTTCAGAGCGGCGATAAAGGCTTCCTGCGGAATTTCTACCTTGCCGAACTGGCGCATGCGCTTTTTGCCTTCCTTCTGCTTGTCCAGAAGCTTGCGTTTACGCGTTGCGTCGCCGCCGTAACACTTCGCCGTCACGTCCTTGCGCAGCGCGCGCACGGTTTCGCGGGCGATGACCTTGCCGCCGATGGCGGCCTGGATCGGGATCTGGAACATATGCGGCGGAATGAGTTCCTTCAGCTTTTCGCACATGCCGCGTCCGCGCCTGTCGGCCGCAGAGCGGTGCACCAGCATGGAGAGAGCATCGACGGGATCGCCGTTGACGAGGATCGACATCTTGACGAGATCGCCTTCGCGATAATCGATGATGTTGTAATCGAACGAGGCGTAACCCTTGGAGATGGATTTCAGCCGGTCGTAGAAATCGAACACCACTTCGTTGAGCGGCAGTTCATAGGTGATCATCGCGCGGTTGCCGACATAGGTCAGTTCCGTCTGCAGGCCGCGCCGGTCCTGACACAGCTTGAGGATGCCGCCGAGATATTCGTCCGGCGTCAGGATCGTTGCCCTGATCCACGGTTCGCGGATTTCCTTGATCTTCACCACGTCGGGCATGTCCGCCGGGTTGTGAAGTTCCTTCTCCGTGCCATCGGTCAGCGTCATTTCATAGACGACCGAAGGGGCGGTAGCGACGAGATCGAGATTGAACTCGCGCTCAAGCCGTTCCTGGATGATTTCGAGATGCAGCAGGCCGAGGAAGCCGCAACGGAAACCGAAGCCCAGGGCGGCTGACGATTCCATTTCGAAGGAGAAGGAGGCGTCGTTGAGGCGAAGCTTGCCGACAGCCGCGCGCAGGTCTTCGAAGTCAGCCGCATCGACCGGGAAGAGACCGCAGAACACCACGGGCTGCGCGGGCTTGAAGCCGGGCAGGGCCTGCGCCGTCGGGCGCTTGTCGTCGGTAATCGTATCGCCGACGCGGGTATCGGCCACTTCCTTGATCGAGGCGGTGATGAAGCCGATTTCGCCGGGGCCGAGGCTATCGACATTGACCATCTTCGGGGTCAGCACGCCGACGCGCTCGATTCCGTACTTCGCACCCGAGCCCATCATGCGGATCTGCTGGCCCTTGCTCAGCACACCGTCAATGACGCGCACCAGAACCATGACGCCGAGATAGGTGTCGTACCAGCTGTCGACCAGCAGCGCCTTCAGCGGTCCGTTTTCGCCGACATCGCTCTTCGGCGGCGGCAGGCGGTTGACGATGGCTTCCAGAACGTCGGGAATGCCAAGACCGGTCTTGGCCGAGATCAACACGGCGTCGGAGGCGTCGATGCCGATCACTTCCTCGATCTGTTCCTTGATGCGGTCGGGTTCGGCCGCCGGCAGGTCGATCTTGTTGAGAACCGTGACGAGCTCGTGATTATTGTCGATTGCCTGATAGACGTTGGCAAGCGTCTGGGCTTCCACACCCTGCGATGCATCGACCACCAGCAGCGAGCCTTCGCAGGCCGAAAGCGAGCGGGACACCTCATAGGCAAAGTCGACATGGCCGGGCGTGTCGATAAGGTTCAGCACATAGGTCTCGCCGTTATTCGCCTTGTAGTGCAGGCGCACGGTCTGGGCCTTGATGGTGATGCCGCGCTCGCGCTCGATATCCATCGAATCGAGAACCTGTTCCGACATGTCGCGTTCGGCAAGGCCGCCCGTCGACTGGATCAGCCGGTCGGCCAGGGTCGATTTGCCGTGATCGATGTGGGCAACGATCGAGAAGTTGCGGATATGGTCCAGGGGCGTGCGGGTCGAATTTGTGCTCATGTTCCGCGCTATAGCAGGGGCTTGTCATGCCGCAAAGCGGGAATTTGGTTAAAAGCCCTTTAAAATGGGCTTTCAGACCGCAAATTGCTCCGGCCAGTCGCGGCGGGTGGCGACCTGTCCCTCGGTACGCAGCCTTGCCACAGCGGCAAGATCGATATCGGCGATCAGCAGCGTGCTCTCCGTCACCGCATCGCTTTCGCTTTCCGCGAGGATGCCAGATGGCGGCATGCCGTAGTCAGACGGCACGTAAAGCGCTGCCCGCCCGCGATTTTCATCGACGGCGGGAGACCATGGAGCTTCGCCAGCGGTCGGGGAGGAAAGAACGGCATATTGATTTTCCAGCGCCCGGGCCTGTGCGCCGATGCGCACCCGGTAAGCGCCGGCCAATGTGTCGGTGCAACTGGGCGCGAGCACCAGTTCCACACCGAGTTCCGCCAGCTTGCGGCCGAGCATCGGAAACTCATTGTCGTAACAGATCAAAATCCCGAGCCTGCCGATGCTTGTCTCGAAGGCTTTCAGACCCTCGACCCCGGCATGAATGTTCCATTGCTCCCGCTCAAAGCGGGTCATGATCTGCTTGTCCTGATAACCGACCAGGCCGTCAGGGCCAAAGAGCCAAGCACGGTTGCGGAACCTGCCGTCCGGGTCCTTCACCGGCGCGCTGCCGGGCTGGAACAGAATCTGATGTTGCCGCGCCAGCTCTTCGCAAAGCTCCACCCAGGAGGGGATGAGCGGCTGTATCTCTTCGATGGAACGGTGCAGATCGGAGCGCGCATCGGATGGCAATTGCCCGGTCAGCGCCATCGCCGAATATTCCGGAAGCAGCAGCAGTTCCGCGCCCTTTTCCTTGGCCTCGCGGACGATGGCGGAAAGATGCGCGGCATAGGCCTCCCATGTCTCGATCAGTTCGATGGCATATTGGCTGGCAGCTAACCGCGTCATTCGTTTGCTTCTCCGGCAATGGTCTTCATCCAGAAGGATAGCGGTTTTGCGCTTTCGCTACTCTCGTCTAGGTCCTGCCATGTGAAGCTGGTGCGCAATTCGGGATGATGGCGATAGCCCCGCTTTTCCCAGAATGCATTCAGCGGCACATAGTCCGCCGGGCGACGCGGATGATCGGCGGAACGCTCGACAGCGCAGAAGGTGCAGCGATCAAAACCAAGGCGTTTTGCATGCGCTTCCCGTTCCTCGAAAAACCGGACGCCGAGGCCATGGCCGCGATAGTCGGGCAGGAGCACGCTTTCTCCGAAATAAAATATCCGGTCCGGGTCGTAACCCGCCTTGACAAAGGGCGCCTTCACCTCATCGGTTTCCGCCATCATCGGCATGCCCGTAGACATACCGACAACGCGCCCGTCATCGAGCGCCAGCACGAACACTGCGCCGTCAGTATTGGCGTAGGTCGCGAGATATTTGCGTTCATAATCCAGCGAGCCGTCATAGAGGTAAGGAAAAGCGCGAAACACCTCGATCCGCAGGCGCGCGAGGTCATCGAAATGGGGCGCGGCGTCAATGCCGGAAAGAGACTTGATTTCGACGGTCATGGGCATTTTCACTCTCGGTCGCACTGGTTATACCGTCATGGAACACCTGCGCAAGCATGAACGGAGAAGACGATGACCGCTGCCGAGACCATCCGCGCCTATTACGATGCCTTCAACCGTCAGGACATGGACGCTTTCCTGGCGCTGCTTCACGATGAGGTGGTGCATGACATTAATCAGGGTGAGCGCCAGACCGGCAAGGCCGCCTTTGCCTCCTTCATGGATCACATGAACCGCTGCTACAGGGAAAACCTCACCGAGATGGTGATCATGGCGAGCGAAGACGGCAAACGCGCCTCCGCCGAATTCATCGTCAACGGCGAATATCTCAAGACCGATGAGGGGCTTCCGGAGGCAGATGGTCAGAAATATGTGCTGCCGGCCGGGGCATTCTTCGACCTGAAGGATGGGAAAGTTAGCCGAGTAACAAATTACTATAATCTGAATGACTGGATCGCCCAGGTCGGCGCCTGAGCCGTCATCTGCCATGCGGGACCGCCGCAACAGGCAGCCATAATTTCCATTATCATGGATATTGACTCCATCATATGAGAATTGTAGTCTCATATGATGGAAAATAAAGATCAAATTCTCGAACGCTCCATCGGCGAGCGGATCAAAACCCTGCGGGCTGAAAACGGTCTGACGCTGGACCGGCTCGCCTCCGAATCCGGCGTCAGCCGCGCCATGATCTCGCGTATCGAGCGTGGCGAAGCGAGCCCCACCGCATCGCTGCTCGCCCGCATCTGCGCAGCACTCGGCCTGTCACTCTCCGGTTTCTTCGCTGAAGATCAAGAGGTGGTTTCCCCGCTGGTGAAGAAGCGCGATCAGCAACTCTGGAAAGACCCGGAGACCGGCTATGTCCGCCGCGCCATCTCCCCACCACGCGTGGGGTCTGACGTTGATATCGTTGAAGTCGAATTTCCAGCAGGCGCGCGTGTCGGTTTTCCGCCGCACGCGGCAAGCCGGGGCATGACGCAATATATCTGGCTTTTCGAAGGTGCTCTGGAAATGACGAGTGGCGGTGTCGTGCACCTGATGGAGCCTGGAGATTGCCTTTTCATGCCGGTGGGCGAAGGGCATGTCTTTCACAATCCTTCCAAAAAACCCGCCCGTTATGCCGTCGTGCTGGATCAAAGACAGCGCTGATTTCCCATAGGAGTTCATATGACCGCCATCCGCGTATTAAATGGGCAGGAAACCATCGACGTCCTGCCCGAACTCTGCGATGTCCTTGCCGAATGTGTGAATGGCGGCGCATCCGTCGGTTTTATGCTGCCCTTCTCTCCACAGGATGCCGAACAATTCTGGCAAGCCGTGGCGGAAAATGTGGGCGAGGGCGGTACCATCCATGTGGTGGCCGAAGTGGATGGCAGGGTGGTGGGCACCGTACAGGTCGGACTTGCTTCCAAACCCAACCAGCCGCATCGCGGCGATCTGATGAAGCTTCTCGTGCATCCCTCGGCGCGCGGCCTTGGTCTCGCCCGCAAGCTTATGGAAAAGGTGGAGCAGGAAGCTGCTTCCCGTGGCCGCACCCTTCTGGTGCTGGATACGGCCACCGGCAGTGATGCCGAAGCGATCTATCCCCGTCTCGGCTGGGAGCGGGTCGGGGTCATTCCCGATTACGCCCTGTTTCCCGATGGGCGTTATTGCGGCACGACCCTGTTTTACAAGCGGATCGGCTAGAACATTGCTGGGGCTTATTGTCCGGGCTTCAGCGTTCGGTTGAAGGCGGCAACGATCATCTTTTCCAGTTCGGCATGAATATCAGAACGATCACGCGGCCCGGCCGGTTCGCAGATCGGATCCCGCTCGCCAACGGATTTGAGAAACGCGCTGGCGCCTTCCTTGCAGAGGGGCAGGAAGCTGAAATGGTCGGCCTCATCGACCTGCTGATAGGTTGCGCCGGGCACCTCGGCTGCTAGTTTTTGAGCCAGCACGGCCGGTGGAATTTTTCCCTCGCTGCCGAGATTGATGAAGGTGAGCGGAATGTTGATCTTTCTCAAGCTCTCCGGATGGAAGGCGAGTGCAAGACCGGGATCGACCAGCACGGCGGAACGGATACGGGGATCGCGGTTCTGTTGTTCGAAACGGGCCTTGTCGATGGTTCTGAGATCGAGCTTCGGTACGCTGACCGGCTCGTTATTGACATAGGCCTGCCCGCCGCTGAACCATTGGCAATCCATCATCGCTGCCTCCTTTTCGCAATAACGCGCATAGGCTTCGAGATCGGCGCGTGCGCCGGATATCTCCATTGCGGCGCTGCCGCCCAGCGAAAAGCCGAGGACGCCGATCCTGCCCGCGTCGACCGAGGCGGACCATTTGCCTTGTGTGGTGAGCGCCGTGACGATCGCGGAAAGATCGCCGGTCCGCTCCCAGATTTTCGGGGTATCGGCCGGCGTGGAATCGCCGCTTGTCGTGCCGGGATGGTTGGTGCCGGCGACGATGAACCCCTCACTCGCGAGTTTTACAGCGATCCAGGCCATGCCGCTCACTCTTGAACCCGAGCCATGGGAGAGAAGTACCAGCGGACGACGGCCAGACTGCACCGCAGCGCCCTTGAAGGCGGGTGTGCCCTGAAAAATCCGATCCTCCCCGGAAAGCACCTGTGTGCCCTTGCCGTCGGATGGATACCAGATCGTCACGACAAGATCCTTGCTCCGTTCGGGCGAATGGATGGTCATGTCGCTGACGCCGACGGCCTCGCCCGCGAAAAGCGGCTGGATGGCGAGAGCGGAAAACAGTAAGGTCGTGATGGTGGTGAAGGTGCGCATGAAAACCTCGTGCGGTGAAAAGAACGAGATGCAGTCTGCGTCGTCATCGGTTTTTTGCGTCCTTGATCGCGTTTGAGGTCGTACCGAAACGCGATCTGGTCCATGACTGGGCAATACAGGGTCTCGCTCAGGGGATATCGTTCGTGCTGTTCATTCCGCTGCCTTTTGTCGTGGCGCTTCTGCTGGTCGTCATGTTCATCGTCTTCCTGCGAAGCGGAGACGATGTGCGGACCAATCGGGCCTTTCTGGCGTCCATCGCCCTTTGCGCCGTGCAATCCGTCCTCGTCGGGTTGCGTTGGGGTTATGGCATCAGCGAAATGCGTTATTCTCTGCCGATCCTTGCCGCCTGCCTGCCGCCCCTTATCTACATTGCCTTTCGCGGATTGATGGGCGCGGGCACGGAGAGCCGCAGGGCGATGCTCGCCAGTCTCGCCTTGTCGCCGCTGTTGATCGTCGTGCTGGAATTTGCATTTCCGGCGGCGATCGACATCGCGCTGATCATCATTTTTGTCGGCCATGCCGTCGCCCTGCTTCTTCTGGGAAGAAAGGGGCCGGATGGGCTGGATGAGGCACAATTCGCTAGCGTCGCTTCGGCCCACCGGGCGCTCATCATCGCCGCGGTTGCTCTTTGTATTTCTGCCCTTTTCGATCTGCTGGTGTTTTTTGATTTCGAATGGGCGGAGGGGCAGAATGTTGCCGCCCTCGTCAGCAATGCCAATCTTTTCGGGTTGTTGTTGATCGGCCTCATGGCTGCTCTCGCCGGTAAAAGCAAAGCGCCGCAAACGGCCGCGGAGCCGGTTCCGGACTTGTCGCCGCCGGCAGAACCATCCGAACAGGACAGGGACATCGTCGCAAGGATCGACCGGCTGATGGATATGCAGGCGCTTTACCGCGACGAGAATCTCAACCTGTCCCGGCTTGCAAGACGCCTCGGCCTGCCAAGTCGGCAAATCTCAGGTGCGATTAATCGCTCTCTTGGCGTCAATGTCTCGCAATATGTCAATCAGCTCCGCATCCGCGAAGCCTGCCGGCTGCTGGAGGAAACGGAGCAATCGGTGACGGCGATCATGTTGTCCGCCGGCTTTCAGACCAAGTCCAACTTCAACCGGGAATTTCGCCGTGTCACCGGCATGAGCCCGGTCGACTGGCGCGAAAGGGAGGTGTGGAAGCTGGTCTCGCCAAACAAAACGGCCACCCGGCATATGCCGGATGACCGTTTGAAGATCGTCGGGAAATGATTGTCGATCAGAGCGTGCCGTTACGCTGCTGGATCATCATGTATGTATCATAGGTGTATTCGGCGATCTGGGCCCAGAGATAGGCGTCTTTCTTGAAGGCCTGCTGGCTTTCATAGATCGTCTTGAAGTTTTCATTCTTGGCCGAAATCTCCGCATAGGTCTCCAGCGCCGCCTTGTGGCAGACGTCGAGAATTTCCTGGCTGAACGGGCGCAGAATGGCGCCCTGCGCCACCAGTTCCTTCAGCGCCTTCGGATTGCGGGCATCGTAACGCTCCAGCATGCTGGCGCTGCCGGCGGCGCAGGCATCTTTCAGGATGCGCTTGTAGTTGTCGGGCAGATCGTTGAATTTCTGCAGGTTCACGAAAGCATGCACGGCCGGGCCGCCTTCCCACCATGCCGGATAGTAGTAGTACTTCGCGACCTTGTAGAAACCGAGCTTCTGGTCGTCATAGGGGCCGACGAATTCGGTGGCGTCGATCGTGCCCTTTTCCAGCGCGGCATAGACATCACCGCCGGCGATCTGCTGCGGTGTCACGCCAACCTTCTGCATCACCTGGCCGGTCAGGCCGGCAATGCGCATCTTCAGGCCCTTGAGGTCGTCGATGGTGTTGATTTCCTTGCGGAACCAGCCGCCCATCTGGGCGCCGGTATTGCCGAGCAGGATCGAGTAGATATTGTGCTGGGCAAGGAATTCATTGAGCAGCTCGTTGCCGCCGGCCTGGTTGAACCAGGCATTGGTCTGGCGTGCGTTGAGACCGAAGGGGACGGAGGTTCCAAGCGCGAAGGTCGGGTCCTTGCCGACATAATAATACGAGCAGGTATGCGCCATTTCGACGGTTCCAGCCGTCACCGCATCCGCCGCCTGCAACGCCGGCACGATTTCGCCACCGGCAAAATGCTGGATGACGAAATTGCCGCCGGAGGCTTCCTTGACATGGTCGGCAACGATCTGGCCTGCGCCGAACAAAATGTCGAGGCCCTTGGTGAAGGACGACGTCATGCGCCAGGTGATCTTGGGGTTTTCCTGTGCGATGGCCGGAGCGGCAAGTGCCGTTGCGGTGACACCGGCGCCGACAGCGCCTGCCTTGCGGATAAATGATCTGCGATCCATGTCGATAAGCCCTGCTATGTCTGCGTATGACGGGCGAACCGCACGGTACGCCTCCCGCCGGCTACTAAACATTTATCCCTGCGGCCATCAAGTGGGAATGTTTGAAACTTGCGTGAAGTTCCGCTGTGCTTGCCGATTGTTGCTTGCGGGTCTTTCTCTGCCCTAGGGCAGGCTGCGTTTTAACGCCGGGTCATCCATTGCAGGATTATAAAACAGCGAAAGCGTCAGGCTTCTGGCGATGCGTTCTGCCGTTTCCATGAACCAGTCATGCGCCTTCATGCTTGGTGCGATGTCATCCAGTGCTGCTGAAAAGAGCGAGAGCCATTGCGGAAAAAGCTCCGCCGACATGCCTTTCACTCCCATATGCGCCTGCACGGGTTTGCCACCATAGCCACCATTCTTGAGGGCGATAGCGGTCCAGAACTGTTTCATCCTTGCCATATGTTCCGGCCAGCGCCCGGCAAGCCGTGCATCAAAAACAGGGCCAAGCGTCGGGTGTTCAAGAACACGGCCGTAAAAGGTTTCCACCAGCAGGTCGATGAAAGCGGCATCGACGCCGATCTCGGCCATGGCCTTTTCCGCCCTGTCCTGAATTTCCGCATTGTGGGCGGCTCGCCCTGCAATTTGATCCTGCATCGTCTTTCCTTTTTGGCAAATTTACCCCGCAGCGCTGCCGGCTGCAATGCGACCCTTTGCCTTATTGGAATAATTCTAAAATGGCTTGATCCCGATAGGGCGCGGATGTATTTAGAATTATTCTAAAAAAGGTTTCAGCCATGTTTCGTAGTCTTTTTTCCCTGTCCAAACGCCCCTTTTCCTCACTTGGTGAACAGGAAATTCTCGCTCTCGCCATCTCGTCCGAAGAGGACGATTCCCGTATCTACCGCTCCTATGCCGACCATCTGCGCGCGCAATATCCGCAATCGGCCAAAGTGTTCGACGATATGGCCGAGGTCGAGCAGCAGCATAGCAATATCCTGATCGACATGCATCGCCGTCGTTTCGGCGAAACCATTCCACTGATCCGCCGCGAACATGTGCGCGGTTTTTACGAACGCACGCCGGACTGGCTGGTGAAAAACCTGTCGCTCGAGAAAATCCGCGCCCAGGCCGAACTGATGGAAGCCCAGGCGATCCGCTTTTACGATGAAGCCATCAAGCGCACCACCGATGCGTCCACCCGCAAGCTCCTGGGTGATCTGGCCGAGGCGGAACGGGGCCACGAAGATATTGCCCGAATGCTGGAGGAAAAGCATCTTGATGACGGCGACCGGACCGAAGAGGAGGAAACCGCCAAGCGGCAGTTCCTTCTGACCTATGTGCAGCCGGGCCTTGCCGGCCTTATGGACGGCTCGGTCTCGACGCTGGCTCCGATCTTCGCGGCCGCCTTTGCCACACAGGATACATGGCAGACCTTCCTGATCGGTCTTTCCGCCTCCGTCGGTGCGGGTATCTCCATGGGTTTTACGGAGGCTGCTCATGACGACGGCAAGCTTTCCGGCCGTGGATCACCGCTGAAGCGCGGCCTGGCCTCAGGCATCATGACGGCCATCGGCGGTCTCGGCCACGCGCTGCCCTATCTCATCCCGCATTTCTGGACAGCGACGGCCATTGCCGCCATCGTCGTTTTTGTGGAACTCTGGGCCATCGCCTTCATTCAGAACCGTTTCATGGAAACGCCGTTCCTGCGGGCGGTGTTTCAGGTGGTGCTGGGCGGTTCGCTGGTGCTGGCTGCCGGTATTATCATCGGCAACGCGTGAAAAAAGAAAGAGCCCGCGACGGCGGGCTCCAATCTATCAGACGTGAAATTTGAACCTTAGCGCAACGCGCCGACCAGAACGTCACGACCATCCTCGATGGAAACCCAGCGGCCCGTATTGAAGGACGCCTGCCGTTTCAGATAGGTGTAATTCGTGTCGGTCCAGAGCTTCACGTCGTCGGTGAGGTTGTCGAGAATATAATCGCCATCCGTGGTGCGAAGCGTCAGCACGGCATGGCCTTCGCCGTCAGGCTTGCGCACGACGGTGATCAGCAGATCGGCCACGGAAAAACCGCGCTCGATCAGCTTCTTGCGCTTCAGCAGCACGAAATCTTCGCAGTCGCCGGCGGTCGTCGGATATTCCCAGACCTCGTCCTTGCCGTAGATTTCCTGGTCGGTCATCGCTACGATGGTGGTGTTGACGGACGTATTGATCTCGCGAATGACGCCCCAGCCATATTCGGTAACGCGGGGCGGCGGCGTCAGCTTGTTGCGAATGTTGCATTCATCCGCATATTTCTGACAGAACTCGTAATGGCCGATCGGCTGGGAGGTAATCCCGCCCGTCACCATGGAAGGGCTTCCCTTGATTTCCGCCATGGCGGAAGCAGCAGTCATTAGCCCGGCGGCAACTGCAAACAGCAGCGCACGCGCCAGCGGTGCGTTCATCATGAAACCCGTCCCTTAATTCTTAATGAAAAGTTAAGAGGGATGGGGGGTAGGAGTCAATCATTAGCAATCGGTGGCGCGCAAGACTCGTTGAATATGGTTAAGAGCGTTGCGCAAATGCCTATATCGCAAGGGCTTTGACGGCTGCGAGCATCCTGTCGATATCCTGCGGCCGGGAAAGCCGGTGGTCGCCGTCGCGGATCAGCGTCAACACGACATCGTCGGCGGGAAGGTGCTCGAGGAGCTTGAGTGCGTGTTGATAGGGGACATCGGGATCACGCATGCCCTGCAGGATGTGAACGGGGCAGCCGGTGGTGATGATGCCCGTAAGCACGCGGTTCTGCTTGCCGTCCTCCATCAGCGCCCGGGTAAAGATGTTGGGTTCAGGGCTATATTCCGAATGTTCCTCGAAATAGCCTCTTTCCACCAGCGACGTCTTTTCCGCTTCCGTCAGGCTGGGCTCTATCAACTCCGCAGTGAAATCGGGAGCGGGGGCAATAAGAACCAGACCCGCGACGGAGGGCGCACCGCCTGCCTTGCGCAGCTCCTCGACCATGCGCAACGCAATCCACCCACCCATGGACGAGCCAACGAGGATGACACGCGCCGGTGCCTTGGCGCGTAGCACGGCGAGTGCTTCTTCCAGCCACCGCGAAATCGTGCCTCTTTTGAAATCGCCACCGGAAGCTCCGTGGCCGGAATAATCGAGCCGCAGGCAGGCAAGACCATTTTCCGCTGCGAAGCGATCGAGCTCCACCGCCTTGGTTCCCGTCATGTCGGAACGATAGCCACCGAGCCAGACGAGCAGGGGTGCGTCCGGCTGTGATGCTGCGCGGCGATGGAGAAAAGCGATGTTGCGGGCGTCGTCACCCGCTCCCATATGCAGGAATTCAGCGGCTTGTTCGGTCATGTATATGCAATTCTCCTGATTTTCGTGCAATATCGGCGGCGTATTTGCAAAAACCGTGGCAAGAGGTGATCTTTTCGGGCAGATATGCTATTGACTTCGCCACGGCAATAACGACATTTCCGCCGCTTGTACCAAACAAGCTGTTTTTTGCTGACGTGATCCAGAAACAGATCAGGAGAATACGACCATTCGCAGACCTTTCAAAGCCGATGCCCCCGTCAAGGAGGGCCCGCGCTCCAACCGGGAAATTCGGGTTCCCAGAGTTCAGCTTATTGATGAAGAGGGCCAGAACCTCGGTAGCATGCCGACGGATCAGGCTTTGAAAATGGCGGAAGAGGCCGGTCTCGATCTCGTCGAGATTTCGCCGAACGCAGAGCCGCCGGTATGCAAGATCCTCGATCTCGGCAAGCTTAAATACTCGACCCAGAAGAAAGCCGCTGAGGCGCGCAAGAAACAGAAGATCGTCGAGGTCAAAGAAATCAAGATGCGCCCCAACATCGACACGCATGACTATGACGTGAAGATGAAGGCGATGAACCGCTTCTTTGACGAGGGTGACAAGGTGAAGGTGACGCTGAAGTTCCGTGGCCGTGAAATGGCCCACCAGGAACTTGGCATGAAACTTCTCCTCCAAGTGAAGGAAGATACCCAGGCGATTGCCAAGGTTGAAGCCGAGCCGAAGCTGGAAGGCCGTCAGATGATGATGGTTCTCGCCCCGAAATAATTTTGCGCCAGTCCTGAAAGCTGCGTAAATCACCGCCGCAAGGGGAAATTTTCATTCCCCGTTGCGCTTTTAGCCGACTGCGGTTATAAGCGCGCGTCCGAACGGTCCGGCAGGGCATGCCGAGGCCGTTCCTGAATAGCTTGAAATAGGCCTCGTCTGCCTGTTTCGATACAAAAACACGGAGTAGCAAAATGCCCAAGATGAAGACGAAGTCCGCTGCAAAAAAGCGGTTCAAGATCACCGCTACCGGTAAGGTTGTTGCAGCCGCCGCCGGTAAGCGCCACGGCATGATCAAGCGTACCAACAAGTTCATTCGCGACGCGCGTGGAACCATGGTTCTCGCCGAAGCTGACGGCAAGAAAGTCGTCAAGAACTACCTGCCGAACGGTCTCTGAGACTTTTCCGCACTTTTGGACACTTTAAGGAGATCATGACATGGCACGCGTAAAACGTGGCGTAACTTCCCGCGCCAAGCACACCAAGACACTCAAGGCAGCCAAGGGCTTCTACGGCCGCCGCAAGAACACCATCCGCGCAGCAAAGGCTGCCGTGGATCGTTCCAAGCAGTACGCTTACCGCGACCGCAAGGTCAACAAGCGCAACTTCCGCGCTCTGTGGATCCAGCGTATCAACGCTGCTGTTCGCGAATTCGGCCTGACCTACGGCCGCTTCATCGACGGCCTGAACAAGGCTGGCATCGAAGTCGACCGCAAGGTTCTGTCCGACATGGCTATCCATGAGCCGGCAGCATTCGGCGCGCTCGTTGAAGCAGCGAAGAAGGCTCTTGAGTACCTCAAGGATGCTGGTACGACCAACGAGTTTGAAACCGCTGTAAAGTAATTACGGCGCGGACAATCTGTTGTTCATTTGAAACCCGCGCCGGTCCTCCGGCGCGGGTTTTCGATTTTTTGGAATTCACGGCAGTTTCGGCAAAGGCGTAGAGCGTTTTGCACCGGGGTTGCCAGAAGGGTGGGGCATCCGGCTTTCGGTCGGAATGTTCCATTGGGGGGCAAGAATGCTGGTTGCCGCAAGTGAGACGGAAAAGGCGAAGGGTTTCCACGTCCATCTCGAAGATGGCGATATCGCAGCCTTGATGCGGGTTCTGCTTAAAAGCGAGCGCCGCGTGCAGAAACTCGAGCTTTCCACAACGACCGTCTGGATAAAACGCCAGGGCACGGAAACGCCGTCCTGGTGGATAAAGCTGCAGACTTTTCTCGCAAAGCTGCTTCCCTATACCTTTATGCGTCCTTCGCCGCCGCTTGATGGCGCCGGTCTCATGCGCCGCGAACTCGAAACGCTGGAGGCCTTCAAGGCCCGTGGTTTCCCCGTGCCCCCCGTCATCTATTCCTCGCTGACGGCCGTTGTGCTTGGCGATGTCGGCCCCACCATCATGGAGCGCATGGATGCGATAAAGGCCACGACAGCGGTGGAGCACGATGCGCTGCTTGTAAAATCCGCAGAAGCGCTTGGCGAGTTGCATGCGGCGGGTCTCTGCCATGGTCGTCCGCATGTGCGTGACTTCTTTCTTCAGGACGGCCGTGTCGGTTTCATGGATTTCGAGGAGCGTCCTCAGGAGGTCATGCCGCTGGAAACGGCGCAGGCCCGCGATATATGGCTGCTGTTTTTACAGGTCGCCACCCGCGCCTGCGATGCGCCGGGGACCTGCGATGCGGCCTTCGCCTGCTGGCGCGAAAACGCCCCGCCCCAGGCGCTGGAAGAATTGTGCCGCCTGACCGGCATTCTGGGGCGATTTTTACCGCTTGCCCGGTTGATCGGGCGCGTGCGGATGGGTAGTGATCTGCGACGCTTTATCATGGCGACCGACTATCTGATGAATGCTGTGAACCCCGAAGCCGCTGTTAAAAAGACCGGCAAGGCAGGAAAAGATGACTGAACTTGATACCTTGAAATCGCAATTGATGTCGGAGATCGCCGCTGCTGCCGATGAGCCGGCCATCGAAGCCGTGCGCGTTTCCGCGCTGGGCAAGAAGGGCTCGGTTTCGGAGCTTCTGAAGACGCTGGGCAGCATGACGCCGGAAGAGCGCCAGACCCGCGGTGCTGCCATCAACCAGCTTAAGACTGAGATCACCGATCTTATCGGCGAACGCAAGAATGCGCTGAAGGATGCTGCCATCGCCGCCCGGTTGAAGGCAGAAACGGTGGATGTCAGCCTGCCGGTCCGCCAGTCCCCGGCCGAGCGTGGCCGCATTCATCCCATCAGCCAGATCGTCGATGAAATCACCGCCATCTTCGCGGATATGGGTTTCTCGATCGCCGAAGGTCCCGATATCGAGACCGATTATTACAACTTTACGGCGCTGAATTTCCCCGAAGGCCACCCGGCCCGCGAAATGCACGACACCTTCTTCTTCCAGCCGGATGAAAACGGTGAGCGTAAGGTGCTGCGCACGCACACCTCGCCGGTGCAGATCCGCACCATGGAAAGCCAGAAGCCGCCAATCCGCATCGTCATTCCCGGCAAGACCTACCGTCAGGATTCCGACGCCACCCATTCGCCGATGTTCCATCAGGTCGAAGGTCTTGTCATCGACAAGAAAGCGCATGTCGGCAATCTGCGCTGGGTGCTGGAAGAGTTCTGCAAGACCTTCTTCGAGGTCGACAGCGTCGTCATGCGTTTCCGCCCGTCCTTCTTCCCCTTCACGGAGCCGAGCTTCGAGGTGGATATTCAGTGCGACCGTTCTGGCCCGATCGTCAAGTTCGGCGAAGGCAATGACTGGATGGAAATTCTCGGCTGCGGCATGGTGCACCCGAACGTGCTGCGTGCTGGTGGGCTGGACCCGGACGAATATCAGGGCTTTGCCTGGGGCATGGGCCTCGACCGCATCGCCATGCTGAAATACGGCATGCCTGATCTGCGCGATTTCTTCAACGCCGATGTCCGCTGGATGAACCATTACGGCTTCCGCCCGCTCGACATGCCGACGCTGTTCGGCGGTTTGAGCGTTTAATCCGGTTAGCCAAGGAGCAAAGACATGAAATTCACTCTTTCCTGGCTGAAAGAGCATCTGGATACCGATGCGACGCTGGACGAGATTTGCGAGCGGCTGACGGCAATCGGCCTCGAGGTCGAAGAGGTTGACGACAAGGCGGCTTATAAGCCTTTCGTCATTGCCAAGGTGGTTTCCGCTGAAAAACATCCTGAGGCCGACCGCCTCAAGGTGCTGATGGTCGATGCCGGTGATGGCAAGCCGGTGCAGATCGTCTGCGGTGCGCCCAATGCACGCGCCGGCCTTGTCGGTGCGCTGGCGCGTCCGGGCGTGTATGTCCCGGGTATCGATGTCACCCTTGCTGTCGGCAAAATTCGCGGCGTCGAAAGCCACGGCATGATGTGCTCCGAAAAGGAGCTCAACATTTCCGACGATCATGACGGCATCATCGATCTGCCGCAGGATGCCCCCGTCGGCACGTCCTTCGCCACCTATGCCGGCCTCGACGATCCGATGATCGAAATCAACCTGACGCCGAACCGTCCGGATTGCACCTCGATCTACGGCATTGCCCGTGATCTCGCGGCTTCCGGTCTCGGCAAGCTGAAGACGAGGCCTGCACCGTCCTTCAAGGCGGAAGGCGCAACGCCCGTCGATGTGAAGCTGGAACTGGACGATGCGGCGCTCTGCCCCGGCTTTTCGCTGCGCATCGTGCGCGGCGTGAAGAACGGCCCGAGCCCGAAATGGATGCAGCAGCGCCTGATGGCAATCGGCCTGCGCCCCATCAACGCGCTTGTCGACATCACCAACTACATGACCTTCGACCAGGGCCGGCCGATGCACGTCTTCGACGCCGCCAAGGTCAAGGGCGATCTTACGGTTCGTCGTGCGAAAGAGGGTGAGACCATCCTCGCACTCGACCAGCGGGAATATAAGCTCGGCCCGAACAATGTCGTCATTGCCGATGAAAAGGGCCTAGAGTCCATCGGCGGCGTGATGGGCGGCGAACATTCCGGCTGCGATGACAATACCGTCGATGTGCTGATCGAATCCGCTCTCTGGGATCCGATCAACATCGCCAAGACCGGCCGTTCGCTCGGCATCATCACCGATGCGCGTTATCGTTTCGAGCGCGGCGTTGATCCGGAGTACATGGTTCCGGGTCTGGAGCGCACCACCGAACTGGTTCTGGAACTCTGCGGCGGCGTCGCTGGCGAAGCCCGGGTCGTGGGTTATAAGGGCCATCAGCCCAAGGTCGTGGATTTCCCGCTCGCGGAAGTGAAACGCCTGACGGGTCTGGAAGTTTCGGCAGAAGAGAGCCTCACGATTCTCAAGGGCCTCGGTTTCGGTGTCGAGGGAACGGGCGAGCGCGTTTCCGTCACCGTCCCGTCCTGGCGTCCTGATGTCGACGGCAAGGCTGATCTGGTGGAAGAAGTCATGCGCATCCACGGCGTCGACAATATCAAGCCGGAACCGCTGGAAAACTTCGGTGCCGTCAACGGCCGTATCCTGACCACGCTGCAGATCCGCACGCGTACCGCGCGCCGTGCCCTGGCAAGCCGTGGCATGCTGGAGGCCGTCACGTGGTCCTTCATTCCGGAAGCGCAGGCGAAGCTTTTCGGCGGCGGTTCGCCCGCGCTGAAATTGGCCAATCCCATCGCGGCCGACATGTCGGATATGCGGCCCTCGCTGCTGCCGGGGCTTCTCACCGCCGCCCAGCGCAATGCCGACAAGGGCCATGGCGACGTGGCGATCTTCGAGGTTTCCGGCACCTATGAGGGTGATAAGCCTGATAAGCAGCGCCGGGTTGCCGGCGGTGTTCGCCGTGGCACGGCCTCGCTCGCGGGCAGCGGCCGCATGTGGTCCAATGCTGCCAAGGGCGGCGGCAAGCCGGTGGATGTCTATGACGCCAAGGCCGATGCGCTCTCGGTACTCGAGGCCTGCGGCCTGCCCATGGCCAATGTGCAGATCGAAGCCGGTGCGCCTTCCTGGTATCACCCCGGCCGTTCCGGCACCATCAAGATGGGCCCGAAGGTCGTGCTCGGTTATTTCGGTGAATTCCATCCGAAGACGCTGTCCGAACTCGATGTTTCCGGCGCCTATTGCGGTTTCGAGATTTATCTCGATGCCATGCAGGAGCCGAAGAAGAAGGCGACCCGTACCAAGCCCGCACTTGAGCTTTCGCCCTTCCAGGCAGTCAAGCGCGACTTCGCCTTCGTGGTCGACAAGTCGGTCGAGGCGGGTGCCATCATCAAGGCCGCAACGAGCGCCGATCGCAAGCTGATCACCGGCGTCAATGTCTTCGATATCTTCGAGGGTGCGTCACTTGGCGAAAATCGCAAGTCGGTTGCCATCGAAGTGCAGATCCAGCCGGTCGACAAGACCCTGACGGATGAGGATTTCGAAGCGCTGACGGCCAAGATCGTTGGCAATGTCGAGAAGTCGACAGGTGGCGTTCTGCGCGCTTGAAAGCCTATGGCTGAATGAAAAAAGCCGCGGCGGTTGCCGCGGCTTTTTTGTTTCTAGCGGTTGGCCATCTGGGACATGCGCGCGGGATATCGTTCTCCCGCAACCTTTGCCGGGGAGAGGAGGGCACCGAGGCTCGCAACTTCCTCCGCCGTCAGCGAAACATCCGCTGCAGCGACGTTTTTCTCCAGATTGGCGGTTTTTGTGGTGCCGGGGATAGGAACGATGAAGTCGCCCTGTGCCAGCACCCAGGCCAGCGCCAGTCGTCCGGCGGTAACGCCCTTTTCAGCCGCCATGTCTTCCAGAAGCTGGATGAGTGCCAGATTGGCGTCGAAGTTTTCGCTTTGGAAGCGCGGCAGGCCGCGACGGAAATCATCGGCAGCGAGGCCGTCGAGTGACTTCAGCGCGCCCGTCAGAGCCCCGCGCCCAAGCGGGCTGAAGGGGACAAAACCAATGCCGAGCTCACGGCAGGTTTCCAGCACGCCGTTCTCCTCCACATCGCGGGTCCACAGCGAATATTCGCTCTGAATGGCGGCAATTGGATGGGTGGCGTGCGCTTTGCGAAGCGTTTCGGCGCTCGCCTCCGACAGGCCGAGATGTTTCACCTTTCCTTGTCGGACCAACTCCGCCATGGCCCCGACCGTCTCTTCGATAGGCACATTGGGATCGACGCGATGCTGGTAAAACAAGTCGATGGCATCGACGCCAAGACGTTTGAGCGAGGCTTCGGCGACGGCGCGCACATTTTCCGGCCGGCTGTCGGTGCCCACCATCATCTGGCCTGCGGGTTTGCTGGGGTCGATCCTGAAACCGAATTTGGTGGCGATGACCACCTTGTCGCGATAGGGCTTCAAACCCTTGCCGACGAGAATCTCGTTATTGTAAGGCCCATAAACCTCTGCCGTATCAAAAAAGGTGACGCCGAGTTCGACGGCGCGGTGCAGCGTCGCTATTGCGCTGCTTTCATCGCCGGTCGGGCTATAGGCATGAGTCATTCCCATGCAGCCGAGGCCAAGCGCCGAAACGGATAGGTTGTTTCCAAGGGTTCTTTGTTTCATCTGTTCGTCCTTCCATAAGGAACCGCCCGTCATCAGGGCGTGATCAGAAAATAGCGTCTCATGGCGGTAAAAATAATCGCTGCAAATCCGCGCGGGTTGTTCTATCATTTAGAACAATGAACCGTGTGCAACTCTCCCAGCTGGCCGTTCTTGCCGCCGTCGCCGAAGGCCGCAGCTTCCGCAAGGCTGCGGCTGAACTCGCCATAGCGCCCTCCGCCGTCAGCCATGCGGTATCGTCGCTGGAGGCGAGCCTTGGGCTGCGCCTGTTGCATCGTACCACCCGCAGCGTTTCGCCGACGGAAGAGGGCCGGTTGCTTCTCGAGACGCTGGGCCCGGCGCTCGCCGATATCGATGCGGTCATCGAAACCCTTGCCGAGCATGGCGGACGACCGGCTGGCCCCCTGCGGATCACCTTACCAAGACTGGCTGCCGAAGATCTCATCGTGCCCCGGCTGGGCGAGTTCCTGCGGCTCTATCCCGATATTTCCCTCGAAATCTCAACGGATGACCGCTTCGAAGACATTGTCGCAAAGGGCTTCGATGCCGGTCTGCGGCTCGGAGAACATCTCGATGCGGATATGATTGCGGTGAAGGCGAGCGGCGCATGGCGCGGCGCAATTGTTGGTTCTCCGTCCTATTTTGCAGAAAATCCACCGCCACGCGATCCCAGGGATCTCATCCGGCATCGCTGCATTCGCCGCCGTTTCGCCAGCGGCCTTATCTATCGCTGGGAACTGGAGAAAAACGGCAAGCCGCTGGTGGTCGATGTCCAGGGACCTTTGATCCTGTCGGACCAGAGCCTCATTCGCCGGGCGGCGATCGACGGGGCAGGGCTCGCCTTCGTTTTCGAGCAGCGCGTTGAGGACGATATCAGGGAAGGCCGGCTCATCCGGGTGCTGGAGGACTGGTGCGCGCCCTTCGACGGCTTTTACATCTATTATCCCTCGCGCCGGCAGATGCGCCCGGCGCTGAGGGCGTTTGTGGATTTCTTCCGTTTCCGGGGATGATCAGAACGTTATGCGATAGCGGATATGGCCGTCGCTCTTCACGTAGCTGTCATAGAGCTTCTGGGCGCGGTGATTGTCTTCGCCGGTATTCCAGTAAAGCCGCGACCAGCCCTTGTCCTTGCAGATGGTGATCAGATCGTCCATCAGCGCCCGGCCCGTTCCCTTGCCGCGGATTTCTCCATCGACGAACAAATCCTCCAGATAGCAGTCAGGTGTCTTCACCCAGGTGGAATCATGGAAATGGTGGATGGCGAAACCAGCCATTCGGTCGCCGAGCATAGCCACGCGCATGGAAACGCGGGATGCGGGATCGAGGATACGCGTCCATGTGTGTTCCGTCACATCATCGGCAAGATCGACGTCATAAAAGGCGAGGTAATCGTTCCAGAGACGCAGCCATTCCGCCCGGTCAGCCGGCTGCACGTTACGAATTGTAAGTTCCATCTTAAGCGCCTGCCTTGTCGAGAAGGGTCATCATCTCATCGGTCAGCTTCAGCTCGACAGCACGTTTGAAGCTTTCAAGCTGCGACAGGCTGGTGGCGCTGGCAATCGGTGCGGTTATCGTCTTTTTCCGCAGCAGCCACGCCAGCGCGATATCCGCGAGCTTGGCCCCGGTCTGCACCGCCACCGCATCCATGGCGCCGAGAACGGCAAGGCCACGCGTGTTGACATATTCGCCGACGCGATAGCTGCGAGCAACACCCTCCGTATCCGCCTTGGCGCGATATTTCCCGGTCAGGAAACCGGCTGCGAGGCTGTAATAGTTGATGACGCCGATATCCTCCTTGACGCAAAGGTCGGCAAGAGGACCTTCAAAATCTGCGCGGTTGTAAAGGTTGTATTCCGGCTGCAGCACATCATAACGCGGGAGATCATTCTTCCGAGCCACATCCAGTGCCTCTTGAAGCTGGCTCGCGGAATAGTTGGAGCAGCCGATGGCGCGGATTTTTCCCTGTTCCTTCAGTTTTGCGAAGGCGGCAAGCGTCTCTTCCAGCGGGACGTCCGCATCCGGCTTGTGGGCGAGATAGAGGTCGATATAGTCGGTTTGCAGCCGTTTCAGCGAGGCTTCGACAGCCTCCGCGATCCACTTGGCGCCGAGGCCGGTCTTCTGGCCGCGATTGTCGAAACCGACCTTGGTGACGATAACCGTCTCCTCGCGCTTCACGCTCGATTGCTTCAACCATTTGCCGATGATCGCCTCGGATTCGCCGCCTACATGCCCGTCCACCCAGGCGGAATAGACATCCGCGGTGTCGATGGCGTTGAACCCGGCATCGAAAAATGCATTGAGCAGGGCAAAGGAAGTCTTCTCATCCGCCGTCCAGCCGAACACGTTGCCACCGAAGACGATCGGCGCGATGGAGAGGCCAGTCCGGCCAAGGCTTCGTTTTTCCACGGGAATGCTCCTGTTGCTGACTTGCCGCAGGTTAGCAACTGCCCGCCGGCATAACCATTCAATTCCTTTGATGGCACCCATCAGCCGGCGGGCACGGTCGGGAAAATCAGGACTGAAAGCCGCGATAGTGGCTGGGCGGATAACGATTATGCTGTTGCCAGACGCGCCGCAAATGCCGGGCGGAGGCAAAACCCGCCCGCTCGGCGATGGCTTCCATATCGAGGCGGCTATTTTCAAGAATGTCACGGGCGAGATTGATCCGCATCAGATTGACGTAATCGATGACGCTGATGCCGGTATGCTCGCGAAACAGGCGCGACAGATGTCTTTCGCTGAGTGCTGCGATATCGGCCAGCCGCTCCAGCGACCAATCCTGTGCCGGCTCAGTCATCACCCGGTCCTGCACCCGGTGAATGGCGGGGTGCATGTGGTTACGGCCGGTAAGCCAGGGGGAAATCTGCGGATCGCTGCCGTTACGCCTGAGATAAACGACCATGGTTTGGGCAATGCGCGCCGCGACGGCGGGGGATGTCAGCCGCGAAACCACATGCAGCATAAGGTCGATGCCGGTGGAGATGCCTGCGCTGGAAAAGCGGTTGCCATCCTCGACAAACAGGCGGTTTTCGGCCACCTGGGACAAAGGCGCGACACGGCGGAGCGCCGCGATGCAGTCGCTGTGCGTGGTGCAGTTCCGCCCGTCGAAAAGGCCGGCGTCACCCGCCAGCAATGCGCCGGAGCAGATGGAAATGACTGTCGTGTCGACACGCACGGCGCGGCGCAGCCATGCTGCCAGTGCCTGCCGCTCCCGCCGAGTTTCCGGTTCGCTCTCGGAGCGCGAGGTGCTGCCGGAGATCAGCAGAAAGGCATTCTCCGGCAGTGTGACAGGCAGGGTCTCCAGCCCGCAAATGCCAAGGCCGATCGAGGATTGTTGCCTGTCCTGTGCCGCGATGTAGCGGCAATCGAAAAAAATATTGTTCTGCTCCTCATTGGCATAACGGATCACCTGCAGGGGACCGGCAATATCGAGCAACAGCGCGTGCGGCGGCACAAGCGTATAAAAAGGAATGACGCGTGTGCCGCCCTTATCCATCAGGCTGCTGCCTTCAGGGGTGCAAGCGCGTCGCTCACAGTGGCGATGCGCGCGAAGCGGCCGGCCAGCACCAGCTCGGTCCGCTTACGGATGTCTTCCGCGCTGAACACCGTGCCGGAGGCGTGCGTCATCGGAAAGGTCAGCGTCGCCTCGGTAACGTAGTCGACACTGTAGCCGAGGTCGGAGGCGTGCCGGGTGGTCGTTTCGCAGCATTGTTCGGTGCGGATGCCGGAGACGATCAACCGGTTGATGCCCTTCTGCGTCAGCCAGATTTCAAGGCCGGTGCCGGCAAAGGCCGAATGGCGGTTCTTGTGAAAGGTCATGTCGGGTGCGATTTCCACACCCTCCAGCGCACGGACATAGCCGCTGTCTTTCGAGAAGGCCTTGTCGCCATCGACATGGAAGATTTGAACAACGGGAATTCCCGCGGCCTTGGCGCCGTCGATCAATGCCTGCTGTTTCTCCAGATAGGCGGCGAGCCCGCTTTCCTCGAAATAAGGGGTGTGCCGAAACGATTCCTGAACGTCGATGACGAGCAGTGCGGTGTGAGAAGAGGACATTTCATGTTTCTCCATTGGGGTTACTGATAGCATAGTTTCCCTTTAACGATCTCGATAAAAGCAACCAGGCCGACAAAGGCAGGACATATCCAGCCATAATTTATACTGATTGGACTTTGCCGGCTTGCCACATGGTGCCGGGATGGTAAGTTTCCGAATAAATGGCAGAGTGGGAGAACGGGAATGCTGCGCTTCGGAATAATCTCAACGGCGAAGATCGCTCAGGATCACGTCATTCCGGCAATACAGGATGCGCAAAACTGTGTGGTCAGCGCCATTACCAGCCGAGATCACGCCAAAGCGCGTGCAGTAGCCGAGCGTTTTTCCGTGCCCCATGCCTTCGGCTCCTATGAGGAGATGCTGGCATCGGATGTGATCGACGCGGTCTATATTCCGCTTCCCACCGCGCAGCATGTGGAGTGGACCATCAAGGCCGCCGATGCTGGCAAACATGTTCTCTGCGAAAAGCCGATTGCATTAAAAGCGGAAGAGATCGATACGCTCATCGCTGCGAGAGACCGCAATGGCGTCCTCGTATCCGAGGCTTTTATGGTCACCTATTCCCCTGTTTGGGCGAAGGTGAAGGAATTGCTGGCGTCGGGCGCCATCGGCACGCTGAAACATGTGCAGGGCGCTTTCAGCTATTTCAATCGCGATCCCGGCAATATGCGCAATATTCCCGAATTGGGTGGCGGGGCGCTGCCTGATATCGGCGTTTACCCAACCATCGTGACCCGTTTTGCCACCGGCGCCGAGCCCAGGCGCGTGCAGGCCACGGTGGAGCGTGACAGGGAATTCGGCACCGATATTTATTCCAGCGTCCGGGCCGATTTCGGCACTTTCGAGCTGAGCTTCTATCTGGCAACCCAGCTTGCCTCCCGTCAACTCATGGTCTTCCACGGCACCGATGGCTACATCGAGGTCAAATCCCCGTTCAACGCCAATCGCTGGGGTGCGGAAGAAATCGAACTGACCAATCAGGCCCATAACCAGTCGCAGGTCTTCCGGTATCAGGATAGCCGCCAGTACAAGCTCGAGGCGGAGGCCTTCGCCCGCGCGGTGAGAGGCGAGGGCGAAGTCGTCACGCTGGAAAATTCAAGGAACAACCAGCTTTTTATCGACGCCATCTACCGGGCGGCGGAAAACGACGGTTGGGAAACGGTTTAATCCGGATCCCGCCGCCGTTTTTGCAGCCGAACATATCCGTAAAGCGCCAGGATCAGTGCTGCGATCGCTGAAAGTGCGAGCGGGATGAGCGGCTGCAGCAGCGGGTTGCGCCACAACAGCAGGGCAAACAGGCCGACGCCGACGATGCGGGAGGTAAGCGTGACCGCATTCCTCAGAAAGCCGTTCAGTTCGCTGCCGTTCGAACGGTTCAGCCGCCAGCTCGTCGCAAGCCCCGCCGCCGCACCCGGCAAACGGGCTGCCAGCGGATCGACGCGGAGATAGAAAACAAGCAGACTGGTAACGGCAAGATCGACCGCCAATCCGCAAATTTCGGTCAGCGCGAAGTGCGGAAGTCTCAACGGGGTGGGCTTTTAAAGCGTCGGCTGCGTGGAGCGCGGGCGCTGCAGCACCAGAAGGCCGATCACGACACCCACGACGCCGAAATTATAACCGGCAAGCGCCAGAAGCAGCGACATCAGCGGCACGGCCGTGGAAGAAAGCACCATCGCGACACCGTAGGCGCCGATAATCATCATGCAGATGAAAACGATGCTGAAGACAGAACGCAACGCAACTGCGGTTACGCCAAGCACTGTGGCGGTAAGAAAAATCATGGATGCCGCCTCCTCTTTGGTTGCCGGGTCTGGAACAAGACGTAGCGTCTCCTTCCCTAACGAACCCTTGTTTTCTCCTCCAATCCCTGTTTTCCTAACTCGTTAGTTGAGGATATGGTTTCATCGTCGTTAAAATCGGCGAGCCGATGTCGGCATTTCCGAATCGACGGCTTTTGGTTACAAACGGTCATGAGCGATATCTTCTCCCACGCCGCATTGAGCAATCTTGCCGAATTTTCGGTGTCCGAACTGTCAGGTTCCATCAAGCGCACGGTGGAGACGGCTTTCGAACAAGTGCGGGTGCGCGGCGAAATCTCCGGCTATCGGGGTCCGCATTCTTCCGGCCACGCCTATTTCTCGCTGAAGGATGATCGCGCCCGTATCGACGCGGTGATCTGGAAGGGCACGTTTTCTCGGCTGAAGTTTCGCCCGGAAGAGGGGATGGAAGTGATCGCGACGGGCAAGATCACCACCTTTCCCGGTTCGTCCAAATACCAGATCGTCATCGAAAACCTGGAGCCAGCCGGTGCCGGCGCGCTGATGGCGCTTCTGGAGGATCGCCGTCGGCGGCTGGCGGCAGAGGGACTTTTTGATGCGACCCGCAAGCGTCCCCTGCCATTCATGCCGCGTGTCATCGGCGTCGTCACCTCGCCCACGGGTGCGGTTATTCGCGATATTCTTCACCGTATCTCGGATCGGTTTCCGGTCCATGTCGTCGTCTGGCCGGTCAAGGTGCAGGGCGAAGGCTCGGGCGAGGAGGTGGCGAACGCCATTCGTGGCTTCAATGCGCTGAAGCCCGGTGGCGACATTGCCCGTCCCGATGTGCTGATCGTCGCGCGCGGTGGCGGCAGCCTTGAAGACCTCTGGAGCTTCAACGACGAAATCGTCGTGCGGGCGGCGGCCGAGAGCGAAATCCCGCTGATTTCCGCCGTCGGGCACGAGACCGATACGACATTGATCGATTATGCCGCCGATGTGCGGGCGCCGACGCCGACAGGCGCTGCTGAAATGGCGGTGCCGGTGCGGGCGGAACTCGAAGCGCAGCTTTCCGGTCTTGCTGCCCGCCTCTCCGGTTCGGTTTCGCGGCAGATGGATAATCGACGTCAGGGCGTGCGGGCGCTCGTGCGCGCTTTGCCGTCCCTCGATCAACTTCTCGCCCTGCCGCGCCGCCGTTTCGATGAGGCTGCGAGCGGTCTTGGCCGTGGATTGGAATTGACGACGCTGAACAAGCGCCGCGCCTTTGAACGTTCCGCCTCGGAACTGAGACCGGAAACCTTGCTGAACGGTCTCAAACATCACAGGCAGCGGATCACCGAGCGCATGCAACGGGCCGAGACCCTGGTGGAGCGCCGTCTGTTGCAGGGCAAAGGCCGGGTTGATTCATTCGATTCCGCGCTGCGTTCGCTTCCTGCCCGCCTGCTTGGCCAGCTGGAACGGCAGAAGGAACGGGTCGTCACCGCAGCGCGCCGGGCCGATACAGCAGTGCTGCACCGCATGGCGCAGAACCGTTCCGGTCTCGCCGCTCATGACCGTATCCTGCAATCCCTGTCCTACAAAAACGTGCTGAATCGCGGTTATGCCGTGATCCGTGACGAAGAGAACCGGCCATTGACCCGTGCCGCCGCCATTGCCTCAGGCGCTGTGGTCTCGATGGAATTTGCCGATGGCCGCGTTTCCGCCATCACGACGGGAGAGGGGACACCCGCCCCGGATACTGCCGCCTCACCAAAAAAGAAGCCGGCGAAACCGGCTTCCTCCGGCCCTGGCAATCAAGGCAGCCTGTTCTGATCAGATCGACGCCACATCCGAAATGCGGCGGCTGACGGTGAAGGTCTTTTCAATATCGGGATGCAGCTCCATACCAAGGCCTGCACCCGGCGGTACGGTGATCATGCCGTTTTTCACCTCAGGCAAAGCGGTCACGAGATCGCGATACCAGGTCTTGTAGAAGGCGCGCACGCTTTCCTGCACCAGCGCATTTGGCGCGTTGAGCGAAAGATGGGTGGAGGCGCACAGCACCACCGGGCCTGTGCAATCATGCGGCGCAACCGGCAAGTGCCAGGCTTCCGCCATGGAGGCGATCTTGCGTGCTTCCGAAAGGCCGCCGCACCAGCTGATATCAAGCATGACAACACCGGCCGCGCCCGTTTCCAGGAGATCGCGGAAGGCCCAGCGGGAACCGAGTGTTTCGGACGCGGAAATCGGTGCGGGCGACACGGCGGCATACCGCGTCAGGCTGGAAAGGCTGTCCATCTTGATCGGATCTTCATGCCAGAAGGTCTGATAGGGGGTGAGCGCCTTGGCGATCTGCATGGCGGGGAGAAGCTGCCACATGGAGTGAAACTCCACCATGATATCCATCTTGTCGCCCACCGCCTTGCGGATTTTTTCGAAAGGTTCGAGCGCGCTTTTGAGGTCCGGCATAGAGATATATTGCCCGCGCGTCTTCTCCGCCGCCGCATCGAAGGGCCAGATCTTCATGGCGGTGATGCCGTCTTCCAGCAGCGAATGGGCAAGCTCGTCGGCGTTATGCAGGAAGCCGTTCAGATCGTCATAATCCTTGCCGTCGGAGAGGCCGTAATTGGCCGTCTGCTGACCGGTCGCCTTCTTGATATATTCGGTGCCGGCGCAGGTATTGTAGGTGCGGATTTCCTTGCGGCTGAAGCCGCCGAGAAGCTGGGCGATGGGCTGGTTGGTGGCCTTGCCGAAAATATCCCACAGCGCGATGTCGAAGGCGGAATTGCCGCGCACTTCCGCTCCCGATGAACGGAAGCCGAGATAACCGACGAGGTCCTGCGCCAGAAGATCGATCTGCAGCGGGTCGCGGCCGATCACGCGGGGGGCGATATATTCATGCACATAGGTCTCCACCGTCTCCGCTCCGAAGAAGGTTTCGCCGAGCCCGGTAATGCCCTCATCCGTATGGACCAGAACCCAGAGCAGGTTCGTCCGTTCCGCCACACGGACGGTCTCGAGTTTCGTGATTTTCATGGTGTCTCCTCCAGAGGCAGTCGGTTTCCATCTGGGACTGCGTTGAAAAATCAGGCGATGCCGGCTGCCAGGAGTGCATGCACGCTTTCATCGAAGTGCCGTGCCATCAGCGTTGAGGCGGTTTGCGGATCGCCTGCGGCAATGGCCTGTCCGATGGCGATGTGAAGTTCGCACGCGGCAAGGCGCTGCGCATCCGAGGTGCGGCTTTTCCAGCCGATCGGCCACGTCTGGCGTGTCACATTCTGGAAAGCGCCGAGAATGAGTTCGAAAACCGGGTTTTTGGAGGCTCTGGCAACAGCAAGATGAAAGGCAAGGTCGTGCTCCATCACCCTGTCATTGTCGCTGAAGTCCCGCTCCATATTGTTGGCGTGGTCGAGGATGGTGAGCGCTTCCGCATCCGTGCGCCTCAGTGCCGCGAGCGTCACGGTCCTGACTTCGATGGTGCGGCGCACATCGTAAATCTGCTGGATATTGATCTGCTCGGTGTGAATGCCATGTTCGAACATCAGCGACATCGCACCATGGTCCAGCGTCGCCACGGTTGCGCGCTTGCCCGCGCTGACATCGATCAGCCGCATGGCCGACAGAGACCGGAAAGCCTCGCGAACGACGGTGCGCGAGACGCCGAGCTGTTGCGAGAGCGAAAGTTCACTCGGCAGCTTCGCGCCGGGGGCCAGCTCGTTTTCGCGGATATGGCGGGTGATCGCGCCGATCGTGCTGCTGACGAGACCGGATTCATGCGAAATGGCGTTTAACATTTTTCCTCCAACCTGTAGTACAGGTTTATGGAAAATTGCTTACAGGATTTTTCCTGCTGAGACAAGCGCCCTTGTCTTGGCGATCGCTGGTTCCATTCGTGTCGTCAATCTATTCCTCGAAGTCCTGCAGGAACCGCTTCAGCAGCCCGTCAAGCGCCGCGCGCTCCCCTTCACTGAGATGGGCGACAAGGCGATGCTGGTTCTCCACATGCGCACCCACCGCCTCCTCGACGATGGCAAAGCCACGCTCCGTCAGCGATATCAAGACGCTGCGCCTGTCCTGTGGATTGTGAATGCGCTCCACTAGCCCGGCTTTTTCCAGCTGGTCGATCCGGTTTGTCATGGTGCCGGAACTGACCATGGTCATAGCCAGTAGATCGCCGGGAGAAAGCTGGTAGGGTGAGCCCGCGCGTCGCAATGTCGCCAGCACATCGAAAGCGGAGGAGGAGAGGCCGTGTTTCAAGAGCACCGCCTCCACCTCGCGGCCAAGATGTGTGCCAAGCCTGTGCAGACGCCCGAGCAGCCCCATGGGGCCGACATCGAGATCGGGTCGTTCCTTGCGCCATTGCGCGAGAATATGGTCGACGTGGTCCATGGGTTCCTTGCTCATCACCAAGGCATAACAATTGATATCTTGACGTCAAGATAAAATCGACTAAGCTAAATTTATCTTGATATAGAGATTCTTGAAATGAAGAAAAATACGACCTATGCCACCGACGTGATGGTCACAGCGCTTGCTCCCGCCATCTGGGGGACCACATATTTCGTCACGACGGAATTTTTGCCGCAGGGATATCCGTTGCATGTTGCCATGCTGCGCGCCTTGCCGGCCGGTATCCTGTTGCTGCTTCTCGTCCGAAGGCTGCCGCAGGGTATCTGGTGGCCGCGCAGCTTCATTCTCGGCGCACTGAATTTCTCGTTTTTCTGGGCGATGCTTTTCGTGTCGGCCTATCGGTTGCCTGGCGGTGTTGCGGCAACGGTGGGCGCGGTGCAACCACTCATCGTCATCGGTCTGTCGCGGCTGTTTCTCGCGACGCCGGTGCGGCCGCTCGCCATCGGCGCCGGTTTTCTCGGCATTGCCGGTGTTGCGCTCCTGGTGCTGACGCCCGGTGCGGCACTGGATGGTATCGGTGTTGCCGCGGGTCTTGCCGGTGCCGTCTCAATGGCCTTCGGAACGGTTCTGACCCGCAAATGGCGCCCGCCGGTCTCCAATCTCACCTTCACCGCGTGGCAATTGACGGCGGGTGGCATTCTTCTTTTGCCGGTCGCTTATGTTCTGGAGCCGGCCCTGCCGGCGCCAACGGCGGCCAATGTCATGGGCATGGCGTATCTCGGCCTCATAGGCGCGGCGCTCACTTATCTTCTATGGTTTCGTGGGCTCGCCCGCATCGAACCTTCCGCGGCCGCATCGCTCGGTTTCCTAAGCCCAGTCGTGGCTACCCTGCTGGGCTGGCTGGCGCTTGGCCAAAGCCTCGCGCCAGCGCAGATCGCCGGGTTTGTTGCTGTGCTTTTCAGCATCTGGCTCAGTCAGCGCAGTCAGTTGCCGAGGTAGGGGGGCCGTCAGGCCCATTCGCCCTTGCGCATGACAGGAACCGTGGAGCCATCCGGCTTCACGCCATCGATATCCACCTTATTGGAACCGATCATCCAGTCGATGTGGATCAGGCTGGAATTGCCGCCCTGCGCCTTGATCTGATCCTGCGACAGCGAGGCGCCGTCGAGGAAGCATTTCGAATAGCACTGGCCGAGCGCGATGTGGCACGAGGCGTTTTCATCGAACAGCGTGTTATAAAACAGGATGCCGCTTGCCGAAATCGGTGAGGAATGCGGCACAAGTGCCACTTCGCCGAGACGCCTTGCGCCCTCATCGGTGTCGAGCACCTTGTTCAGCACGGCTTCGCCCTTGGAAGCCTTGGCTTCAACGATGCGACCGGCTTCGAACTTCACCTGGATATCGTCGATCAGCGTTCCCTGATGCGACAGTGGCTTGGTGCTGGAGACATAACCGTCGACGCGCAGCGCATGCGGCGTGGTGAAGACCTCTTCGGTCGGAATATTCGGGTTGCAGGTCACGCCGTTCTTGGCCGTGGAGGCGCCGCCATGCCATTCGTGGCCATCCGCCAGACCGATCTTTACGTCGGTGCCCGGGCCGGTGAAATGCAGCGCAGAGAAACGCTGGCCATTCAGCCATGCGGAGCGCTTGGCAAGATTGGCATTGTGCTGCGCCCATGCGGCGACGGGATCGGCCACATCCACTCGCGAGGCCGCGAAGATGGCATCCGCGAGCTTGCGCACCGCTTCATCCTCGGTGAGGCCGGGGAAGACCTGCTTTGCCCAGGAGGGGTTGGGATAAGAAATGATGTTCCAGTTGATATCGAAATTGGAAATCTTCTCCAGCGCCGGCTTATAGGCCGTGGAATTGGCCTTGTTGGCGCGCGCGACCTTGGCGGGGTCCTCTTCGGCAAGCAGCATCGGGTTGTCGCCGGCAATCGCCAGCCGCGCCGCGCCATTGGCATAGGCCTTCGCCATGCCCTCATAGAGCCAGCCGGAGGCCCGGTCGAAATTCGCGTCGCTGGCATGGCGGTAGCGCGAAAGGGTGGTTTCCTCGTCGGAGTAGAAAGTGGTGACCAGCCCGCCGCCCGCCATATATGCGTGTTTGGTCAGAAACCGCACCAGCGGCAGGGCCGCCAGCGGTGCGGTGATCACCAGATCCTGATCCTTCTGTAATTGCAGGCCGACCTTGACGGCGACTTCCGCGAGTTTTTCGAGTTTGACGGGATCGATGGGGGAAACGGTCATGATCTGCCTTCGTCTATTTCAATTGGAGGCGCCGACCATAGCCCATTCCTTCCGAAAGCCAAATGCTTTCAGGAGCGCCCGTTGCGCCTCATTCTGCTACCAGAGGGGCGATAATGGCATTCAGCGCTTTTTGGGCATCGCGGGGCGAAAGCCGCACCTGCAAACCCCGTTGCCCGCCATTCATGTAGACGCAATCATGCACCATGGCATCGGCTTCAATGGCTGTCGGCACCTGTTTCTTCTGCCCGAACGGACTGATGCCGCCGACATGGTAGCCGGTCGCCCGCTCCGCATCGGCGGGTTTCATCATGTTGGCGGATTTGCCGCCGAAGGCAGCGGCAAGCTTCTTCATGCTCACCTCGCGGTCGGAGGGGACGACAACGCAAACCGGTTTGCCGTCCAGCTCCGCCATCAGCGTCTTCAGCACCAGATGCGGTGGCTCGCCGATCGCTTCGGCCGCCTGCAGGCCGATGCGGTCGGCATTCGGGTCGTAATCATAAGTGACGGTAGCAAAGGCAATGCCGGCCTTCGTCAGCATCTGTGTGGCGCGGGTCGTTTTGGACATGGTGGACTGCGTTCAGGCAAAAAGGGTCTGGTAGATTTCCGGCTTGAAGCCGACGGTTATCTTGCCCTTCGCCTCCAGCACCGGACGCTTGATCATCGAGGGCTGCGCGAGCATCAGCCCGATGGCCTTTTCGCGGGTAAGATCGGCCTTCTGGCTGTCGTCGAGTTTCTTGAAGGTCGTGCCGGCCCGGTTGAGAACCGCTTCCCAGCCGGCGGCATCACACCATGTTTCCAGATGGGCGCGGTCGATGCCGGCCGCCTTGTAGTCGTGGAAGGAATAATCGACGCTGTTCAACTCGAGCCAGCTTCTGGCCTTCTTCATCGTGTCGCAATTCTTGATGCCGTAAATCGTGACCGCCATGCTACCGCCTCTTCGTCTTTAAGCCTTCCGGCATAACAAAATATCCATCTTATTCAAGCCGCCGCCTGAGGTGCCTTGCGCCATTTTTAAAAGCATGATGTCTGAGCCATGCAAAATCGAAGTGGCTGATATCCGAACGAGCGCGAGCAAAGCTGCATGGCTTCCCTGCTACATCATGAGTTGTAGAACAGGGCGTAAATCCCCATTATCTGGGCATCAAAGATGGAGAGAAAAATGCGTCAGGTTGCAAAGACATCGCGTAACTTCTTCGGTGAAACTTTCGCCGTTCTCGGTGCAGCGCTCTCGGTTTCGGCCGCTGTTCGCGCACATCGCAAGCCTGCCCGCGCCGATCTCGAAGCTCTCGGCATCGACGGCAAGGCTTTCGACAAGGTCCAGCTCTAAGCTGGTTATCGTTTGTAGCGAGGCGACTTCGCCTCGCTCATGGGTATATTTTGGTGGGCCTTAGCGTTTCGCCTATTTTCGGTTCGGCCGTTTTCTCGGACCGATCAGTTTATCCGGTAAATGCAGCTGGTTTTCGAGCGGCTCATACCGATCCGCTTTTGCGGAGAGTGCGAAGCGTCCAAGGGACTCATGTCGCGTTTCGCCATTATGGCTGAAAACAAGCTCGAAATTACTCGCAAGCCAACTATATGGCTTTCCGGCCGGCATCGGCTCTATCTTCCCGCAGCCATAAATCATCGTGACATGCGGCGTAAAAGATGGTGCAGGGATATAGGGAAGGTTCGCCTGTCGAAGCGCCCGTTGCAGCAGCCTGACCAAGGCATGGATCTCCGGCTGATCCCCACCGTTTCGTAGAACCAAACTGTTGCGATTGCCAAAAAGCGCGCTTCCGTCAAGGGTGACCGGAACAGGCCGCGCGCTCACCGCATCCATTGCCGCCTTCAGTCTGCTTGTCAGTCCGTGAGGGATCGTCTCGAAACATCCCAAACACAGCAGGGTTATGTGCAGAAGCTCGGCGGGATATGCCTCACGGGTTGTCCGACCTAGGGCATGGTGCGACGCATCGACAAACATTTTTTCCGCCAATTGCCGTGGCGGCTTGAGCATTAGCAGGAGCTTGTTTCGAAAGCGTGGATTGACGCGCCGTATTTTTTTCGGCTCCAGCCCATCAAAGCAAAGCTGCCTTAAGGCTCTTTCGTCCGCCAACTCGCACTCCATGACGATGCTCCACAGCCTTATACCAAGGCCGGAAACCTATCATTATGCGGTAATAAAATAAAGAACAAAAGATGAACAGAGGGCGGAATTGCTCCGCCTTCGTTTTATTCCCACTCGATGGTGCCGGGCGGCTTGCTCGTCACGTCGTAGACGACACGGTTGATGCCGCGCACTTCGTTGATGATGCGGGTTGCCGCACGGCCGAGGAAGTTCATGTCGTAGGGATAGAAATCCGCCGTCATGCCATCCACTGATGTCACGGCGCGCAGCGCGCAGACGAAGTCATAGGTACGGTAATCGCCCATCACACCGACGGTCTGCACCGGTAGCAGCACGGCAAAGGCCTGCCAGATGGTGTCGTAAAGACCGGCCTTGCGGATTTCGTCGAGATAGATCGCATCCGCCTTGCGCAGGATATCGAGCTTCTCGCGGGTGATTGCGCCGGGGCAACGGATCGCCAGACCCGGACCGGGGAAGGGATGGCGGCCGATGAAGCTTTCCGGCAGGCCGAGTTCGCGGCCAAGCGCGCGTACTTCATCCTTGAAGAGCTCACGCAGCGGCTCGACGAGCTGCATGTTCATGCGCTCGGGAAGACCGCCGACATTGTGGTGGCTCTTGATGGTGACGGAGGGGCCACCGGAGAAGGAAACGCTTTCGATGACGTCAGGGTAAAGCGTGCCCTGCGCAAGGAACTTGGGCGCACCTTTGCCATCGGCGGCGATCTTGGCGGCTTCGGCCTCGAAAACCTCGATGAACAGGCGGCCGATGGTCTTGCGCTTCGCCTCGGGGTCGGAAACGCCCGATAGTTCGCCGAGGAACAGATCGGCGGCGTCCACATGAACAAGCGGAATATTGTAGTGGTCGCGGAACATGCCGACGACCTGCTCGCTCTCACCAAGCCGCATCAGGCCGTGGTCGACATAAACGCAGGTGAGCTGATCGCCGATCGCCTCATGAATGAGGATGGCTGCAACCGAGGAATCGACGCCGCCGGAAAGTGCGCAGAGCACGCGGCCGGTACCGACCTGCTCGCGGATCTTGCGGATCATCTCGGCGCGATAGGCCGCCATCGTCCAGTCGGATTTGAGGCCGACGATCTTGTGCACGAAATTGGAGAGCAGCTTGCCGCCGTCAGGCGTGTGCACCACTTCCGGGTGGAACATGGTGGTGTAATAATGGCGCTTCTCGTCAGCCGCGATGGCGAAGGGAGCGTTCTCGGAGGTCGCGATGACCTCGAAACCTTCCGGCAGCTTTGTTACGCGGTCGCCATGGCTCATCCACACCGGATAGCTCTTGCCCTGTTCCCAGAAACCTTCGAATAGCGGGCTAGCCTTTTTGATGTCGATATCGGCACGGCCGAATTCCGCCGCATGGCCACCTTCGACCACGCCGCCGAGCTGCGTGCAGAGCGTCTGCTGGCCGTAGCAGATGCCGAGGATCGGAACCTTGCTGTCGAACACCGCCTGCGGCGCGCGCGGGCTGCCCTCGGCCGTCACGGATGCGGGGCCGCCGGAGAAGATCACGCCCTTGGGCTGAAGCTTCTCGAAAGCCTCTGCGGCATTCTGAAACGGATGGATTTCGCAATAGACCCCGGCTTCGCGGATGCGGCGCGCAATCAGCTGCGTCACCTGGCTGCCGAAATCGATGATGAGAATGCTGTCGGGATGGGCTATCTGGGTCATGGCGAGCCTTTAAAGAAAAGCGGGGCTTTAGGCAACCCGGAAGCGGGTGTCAAACGGCGGAAATTTGCGAAAATCGCGAGGTTTCAAAGGGCAATCACACCATCTTCGATGGCGCGGCAGAGCCGGTCGACGGCATCGGCGAGCTTTTCATCGATGATATCGAGATACTCCGTCCAGTCATCCACATGGTTCACATCGGCCTTGCCGTCGGAAATACCGCGCAGGCCGATGAGGGGCACTCCGAAGCGCTGGCAGGCCCGCAGGACCGCAAAGGTCTCCATTTCCACCATATCGGCATCGATCGACCCATAGCCATCTCCCGAAACGACGTTGCCGCCGGTGGAAAGCCTCGCCTCGGCAAGATCGGGTATCCGCAAAGGCAGTGCCACTTCGGCGGGCAGATCGAGAAACGGCGTGCGCCCTTTTTCGAAACCGAAGGCGGATGCATCCATATCGCGATAGGAAACCGAAAGCGCCTGATAGATGCCCGTCTGTTCCAATGTCCGCGAACCGGCAGAGCCGAGCGAAACGACGAGGTCAGGCAGATGGTCGGCCGCATCGAGACCGGCAAGTATGGCCGTCACCGAAATAGCCGCCTCGACCGGGCCGACCCCGGTCATGAGTGGCGTGATGCGCGCCTGCAGATGGGGGCCGTATTCTGCGGAAGCCGCCATGACGAAAAGAACGGATTTATCCGCAACATGCGAAAGCTGGTAGCTCATCCGCTAATATCCTCGCGCCCCTTGACCACCATCATCGTGCCCGTCATGGAGGCGATCAGCTTTGCCGGCCCATCCGAAAGCGCATAGGCGCGACCATCCGCCACGATCAGATTGTTGCCGGGCTTGATGATCTCGCCGCGAAACAAAAACCGTTCACCACGTCCCGGCGACATGAGGTTGACCTTGAATTCGATTGTCAGCAGCGATGCTTCCGGTTCGATGATCGTATAGGCGGCGTAAGTGCAGGCGGTGTCGAGACCGGCGGCGATGACGCCCGCATGCAATATGCCATGCTGCTGTGTCAGCTTTTCATGGAAGGGCAGCTCTATTTCCACCAGCCGGTGTTCGATGCGGCTTATCTCGGCATTGATGGCCTGCACCACGCCCTGCCGCGCGAAGCTTCTTTCTATCCGCTGGCGAAAATCGCCGGGATCCGTGATCTCCATGGCCTACCTGCCTGCTTCTGCCCTGTCGCAGACAGACATGGCGCGTGGCGTCGGGCAAGGCAAGGGCGTAAGGCGAATTAGTTCAGCAAGCCGATGCTTGCGTTGAGCACCGTGGCAAAGGCGACCCACAGGGCATAGGGCGCGAAAAGCCACATGGATATGCGGTCGCGACGGTAGGCCAGCGCGATGAAGGCGATGATGCAGATCAGCATGGGGATGATGATGACGAGCGCGCCGGCCGGGCTCTGCATGCCGAAAAAGATCGGCGACCACAGGAAATTCAGCACCATCTGCGTGAACCAGAGGCGCATGCGCGTCCCCATCGGTTTCCTGATCCACGTCCGCGCGCCGGCGATGCCGATCAGCACATAAAGCGCAGTCCAGACTGGCGCGAAAATCCAGTTGGGGGGATTGAAGAATGGTTTCTGCAGCGATTGATACCATTCGCCCGGCACATTGTTGACGCCGATCAACGCCCCGATGGCGACAACGACAACCACAAAAACAATATACACGGCCAGATTCTTCATGACGCATCCAATGCGCGGACCACGCTTTTGTTCCCTGCCTTTTCAGTATTTTAGCCGGACAGGCGCACGATATGCTGGTCCCAGGCCACGTCGCTGCGAACGGCCTCGAAAAATCCGTCATAGGAGGAAACCGCAATGCCGCCGGTAGCCGTCGCAACGCCCGCCGCCTCCCGCACGCTGACCTCGGAGACCACACTTCCCGTCTTTGCATCGAGCGTCACGGCAGCGTTGCCGTTCGGCGAGGTCAGACCCACCAGCCCTTCGCGCCGGTTGACGGCGATGGCCCCGACGTAGTTGGCAAGCCGCACCGTCGTTTCCTTCGGAAAATCGACGAAGGCAACATCCTCGCCCTTCGAGAAATGGCCGACAAGCGGCGGAAGATCGTTGCGCGGTCCTTCATATTGGCAGGCGAACCAGATGCGGCCGTTATCGCCGAGATCGACATGGCGGGTGGAGAGCTGTCGCAGCCGGTCCGGCATCACATGTTTCTGGATCAGCTGGCCGGTGGCGGCGTCCAGAAGCACGAGGGACGGCTCCATGCTGTCGATATTGAGCTTTGTGCGGCCGAAATCCGGGTGGGTCTCGATGCCGCCATTGGCGATCACGATCAGCCCTCCGTCATCGCTCACCGTCATGTCATGGGTGCCGACGCCATGCGCGTCATATTCACCGATGCGGGCAAAACCGCTCCGGGCGTCGTAAAGGCCGATGACGCCGCGATTGCCGTCGAAGTCGTTTTCGCTGGCATAAAGGATTGCGCCATCGGGTGAGAATTGACCGTGGCCATAAAAGTGCCGGTTCTCCGGCGCGTGCATCACGACAGGCTCCTGACGCCGCATGGGGTCAAACGCCATGAAGAAAGTGCCGGGACGGCGCGCGAAGGCCACCGTCCTACCGGTCGCATGGCTAGTCGCCATTCCATGGGCGCGGGCGGGAAGCGCAACGCGGTCGATGATCTCGCCACGCTCGCTCACCGTCGCAATGCCGTAGGATCCATCACGGGCGCGAAAGGCAGAGGCAAAGACGGCGTCGGTGCGTTCCAGCGCATGGAGCGACTGCGGGGCGAGAGCGGCAAGGAAGGGAATACCTGCCGCCTTGATGAAGCTGCGCCGGTCGATCAGCATGCGCTTGCTGCCGGAGGTCATCACTCAGTCTCCGTCAGCAAAGGAAAAGCCGGAGCTGAGGCCGATAGCGCCGCCATACTGATCGTTGAGACGGTAGATCAGGTCCTTGCCGTTGAGCAGCAGGTAATCCACCTTGGCGCGCTGGTCGTCCTTGTCCAGTGCCTTTTCCACATCCGTATCGATCGTTGCAGCAACGCGGATCATCGATTTGGCGATGAAGTCGATGGAGTTGACGATGGAGCGCTGATCGGGCGGCACGAGTTCGACCATGTCGGCGGTATGCAGGAGCGTCTGCACAGCCTTGATATTGGTGGAGACGCTCTTCCAGGTCAGGCCTGAGCGCCAGTAAATGGCGGTGCGGGGAAATCTCGCCTTGTCCGGCCCCTTGTAGAAGGTCTCGATCCGCTGGTCGCGGATCGCCTCTGCGCCGTGCACGAGAATACCGAGCAGGGCGACCAGCGCCTCGCGTTCATCGCGAAAGACGGGGTTGTCCGGTCCCGGCTGCGTCCAGTTTTTCCGAGCACCGTCAGGTGCGTTCCAGCTGTCGGAAAGCTCTGCCGCCACATTGGCGATATTGCCGGCGATGGCGGCGCCGAAACGGCAGCGGAAATCACCCTTCTTGTCGAGAAGTTCATCCGCGCCGGTGCCGTAAAGCACGAACTCCAGCGCGCCAAGCCCCTGTGCCGCGACGCTCTTGCCTTTCAGGCCGTCGGCGGTGGTAACGCTTTCATCCTTGTCTGCAAGGTAACGCTGCACCTGCTTCAGTCCGAGACCCTTTTTGTCGGGGTAATAAAGCACGCGTTCGAAGCGGTTCTTCTCAATCACAGGGCCGATACGCACGATCTCGATTGTCGACCAGTTCAAGACCGTTTCAGTAAAAGCCGCCTGTGCTGCCGCCTCCGTCGTTTTGGAGGGTGCTGCGCAGAATGCCTTCATGCCGCCTTCCAGCGTCTCCGCAGACTGCCGGAAGTGGTCATAACCGGGACGGATGAAGCCGTTCACCGCCTTTTCCATCACGCCCCGCACCTGCGCGGGGTCGAGTGGCGGCGGCGGCAAAAGTTCCACATCCTGCGCTTTTGCCGGCGGCGTGGTGAGAAGCAGCAGCACGGAGATGACGCCGGAAATTTTTCGCATGGCAAAGTTCATTAGAGAGACTCCAGAAAAGCCAGCAAAGCCTGCCGGTCGGATTTTTGCAAGGCGGCAAAGGCGTCGCGCGCTTTTTGCCCTTCGCCGCCATGCCACAATATGGCTTCCGTCAGGCTGCGCGCCCGCCCGTCATGCAGGTAAAAGCCGTTGCCATTCACTCTTTGCGTCAGACCTAGGCCCCAGAGCGGCTGCGTGCGCCAGTGCCGACCGCTGGCTTCCCCCACCTGCTGGCCATCAGCAAGCTCCTCTCCCATGTCATGCAGGAGGAAGTCCGAATAGGGCCAGATCAGCTGGAAGGAATGCATAGGGTCCGCGGCATCGCGGCGGGTGACGAATTTTGGTGTATGGCAGGCCGTGCAGCCGGATGTATAGAAAAGCTGCTTGCCCTCAAGAACGGTCCGATCCTCGGCATTGCGTCGCTGTGGCACGGCGAGGTTTTCGGTGTAAAAGGTCACGAGATCAAGAACCGGGTCCGGCGCTTCCACCGGCCCCAGCCGCGGCTGCACGCCTGTTGGCATGGCCAGACAGTCCCTCTGGGCCTCGGTGCAATCGCCATAGGCATTCGGCGCATCCGGTGTGGAAATGCCGATATCGTGGGAAAAGGCGCTGGCGCTCTGGTCGCGCACGCTTGCATTTTGCGCTTTCCAGCCGAACCGCCCGAGTTTTATCTCGCCGGTGCGATGATCCTTGACCCAGGCCGGGTGCCCGGCAATGCCATCGCCATTTTTGTCATCGGGGTCTGCGCCGGCGAGAATATCTGCATCGGCAATGGCCTCGATCAGGCCTAGGCCGAGCGTCGGCATGGCAATGCGGGCCGAAACTGTCGTGTCCGTACCGAGCGGGCCATATCTCAGGTCCGTAGCGGCATAAGTGGGCTTGCGCAGCGACACCACTTCGCTATCCGATAGGCGCACGGGCTTTTCAGTGTAGGTGATGACCGGCCTGCCCTCGGCGGCGAGGCCGGGGATGGCGAGATTCTGCAGCTGCCGGCCATAGGTCTCGTCGGGAAAATTCAGCACCTCACGGCGCGCAATCGCGGCCCGTTCCGTCTCGTCCCGGGCCGGTCGCGCCAACCGCAGAAACAGGGAAACGGCGTCTTCGCCGGCAAGTGGCGGGCGGCCCCTGCCATCCTTCACATGGCAAGTCTGGCAGGATCGGGCGTTATAGAAAGGGCCGAGCCCATCCGAAGCCTGCGTGGAGGAGGGGGAGGAGACCCAGAGCTTCTGGAACAGCGCGTTGCCGAGCTTGAAATCCTGCTTCCGCTCGAAAGGCATGGTGGCGGAAGGCTGAGAAAATGCGTTGCCATCGGCCTTGCCGGTGCTGGTGGTTGCGCCGCCGGACATGGCCTCGAAGGGCTCCGGTCTCGTAAAATCGGTTGTTGGCGCAGTGACGGCCAGAACGCGGCTTCGGTCTTTCTCCGTCAGGTCGTCACGCAACGGGGCGGCAAGCGTCACTGAGGCCACAAGGCAGGCTGCCCCGGCGAAGAAAAACGGCTTGCGGATCGGAGACAGCGACAATTCCATGGAGGTCGGAAGGCACATTTGGTGGCGGGCCGCAGTGGATTGCGGCCCGCCTTGCCGCTTATTTGAAGACGGCGTTCGGGTTGTCGAGGCTTGCGGAGCCTTCAAGCTCGATCTTACCGAGATCGAGCGCCGCGATGACGCGTTCAACGGTCTTCGTCTGGTCAATGAGACCGTCGATGGCCGCCTGAACCACGGCATTGCCTTCCTTGTTGCCTTCGCCGATCATCTGGTCATAGGCTTCAACCGTCTGGCCGCGCTTTTCCATTGCGTGCATGGCGTCGAGCGTCTTGTTCAGCTTCGCCGTCATTTCGTCGTTCAGCGCCTTGTCCTTGGCGCCAACGAGTTCCGCCAGCGAGGCGCCGGTCATCTTCGTGCCGTCCACGCGGGTATAGTCGCCGGTATAGGCCGAAGCGATGCCGATGGCGTCGTTCAGATGCGAATTATAGGTGTTGTCGGAGAAGCAATCATGCTCCTCTTCCGGATCGTGCAGCAAAAGGCCGAGCTTCATCCGCTCGCCAGCCAGTTCGCCGTAGGAGAGTGAGCCCATGCCGGTGAGAATGGCGGTGAGGCCCGCTTTCGGATCGGCTTCCACCGTCTTCGTCGCTTCACCATCAGGAGCCCACGCATCCACCATCTCCTGCAAGTCCTTCACCAGCAGGGTGGAGGCGGATTTCAGGTAATCGGCGCGGCGGTCGCAATGGCCGTTCGTGCATTTTGCCTTGTCATAGTCGGTATAGGGGCGGTTGCCCGCGCCCGGCCCGGTGCCGTTCAGATCCTGGCCCCAGAGCAGGAATTCGATGGCGTGATAACCGGTCGTCACATTGGCTTCGACATCGCCCGCCTCGTGCAGGCTCTCGATCAGTTCCGGGGTGATCTTGGAGGCATCGACCTCTTCGCCGCTGATCTTGATCTTCGGATTGGCGATGATGTTTGCGACGTAAAGTTCGTTCTCGTCGCTTTCCGTACCGTAGGAGGCGTCGACATAATCGATCAGGCCTTCATCCAGCGGCCAGGCATTCACCTTGCCTTCCCATGCATCGACAAGCGGATTGCCGAAGCGGTAGACTTCCGACTGCTGGTAGGGAACACGCGCCTTGATCCAGGCTTCGCGCGCGGCTTTGAGGGTCTCTTCGCTCGGCGTTGCGATCAGCGCGTCGATGGCCTTGTCCAGCGTCTTCGCCGTGGTCAGCGAATCCTCGTATTTGGCATGCGCGACATCGGCATAATGCTTGATGACGGCGGCAGCGTCGGTGGCAGCCTGCGCGGGAAGCGCGGTGAAGGCCGCCGATGCGGCCAGAAGCACGAAAGACGCGCTAAGAATGGTTTTGCGGATCATGATCCCTCTCCTTGTGCAGCCATGAAAAGACGTCAGGCTGCGGCCAGCGAGTTCTGACCCAATCACAAACTTGTGTCAAACATTCTAGTTTAGAATGTTTTGAAACAAGCACGCGCGGTATTTCTCAAGTAAAATCGCTGCGTGCAAATAGGCTTTTATGCTTTGCGTTTCATCAAGCAGAAGAAGAAACCGTCCGTATCTGTGGTTGCAGGCGTCAGCGTGACTGTCTTTCCATCAGAGGAATGCGGTTTGTTCGCATCATCGCCAAACGTCGTCTGCCACCGCTCCAGTGCGGAGCCAATGGAGAAATCGGGATTTTCCTCGGAGAAGCGCTTGACCTGCTGCTCGTTTTCCTCGGGTAGAACCGAACAGGTGACATAAAGCAACTCGCCGCCGGGGCGCACGAAACCCTTGGCTTGCGAAAGCGCCTCGCCCTGCTGCTGCACGCGCTCTTCCAGATTGCGCGCCGTCAGCCGCCATTTGGTGTCGGGGCGGCGACGCCATGTTCCGGTGCCGGTGCAGGGCGCGTCCACCAGAACGCGGTCGAATTTTTCATGGAATGGAACAAGGCCCGCTGCGCGGTCATGCACCTGCACATTGCGCGTACCGGCCCGCTTCAGCCGCTCGATGATTGGCGCGAGCCGCTTGCGGTCGGCATCGAAAGCGTGGACCTGACCTTTATTGTTCATGCTGGCGGCCATGGCCAACGTCTTGCCGCCACCACCGGCGCAATAATCGAGGACCTGTTCACCTTCGCGAGCACCGGCAAGATCGGCGACGATCTGTGAGCCTTCATCCTGCACCTCGAACCAACCCTTCTGGAAGGAGAGTTCGGCGGTGACATTCGGCAGGCGGGAAGGGCCTTCACCGGCGGGAATACGCACACCCTGCCGGGCAATCCGAGTGGCTTCCGCGCCGCTTTCCTCAAGCGCCTTCAGAACCTTGTCCCGCGTTGCCTTCAGCGTGTTGGCGCGCAGGTCGAGGGTCGGTCGCTCGTTGAGCGCCTGTGCCTCGGCGAGCCAACGCTCCCCGAAAGCCGTTTCGAAGGAGGATTGAACCCATTCGGGAATATCGCCCTGGATATAGGCCGGTGCGTCGGAAAGTGAACGGGAAAGAAAGGCCTGCTGCCTTTCCGCGTCGGGTGCAGCGGGGGCGAATTTATCGCCGTCGAATTCCGACGCCAGTTCCGCAAAGCTTTTGCCCCATTGCCGCAGCAGGACAGCATAGGCAAGCGAGGCGGCACTGTCGTCATCCATCAGCCAGGCGTGCGACAGTTTCATGCGCAGCGCGTCATAAACGATGTTGCCGATGGCGGCTCTGTCGCCGGAGCCGGCAAAACGATGGGCGAGACCCCAATCCTTCAGCGCATCGGCGACGGGACGCCTGCGTCCCTCAATATCCGCCAATACTTCGATTGCTCCGGCCAAACGCCCGCCCAAACGCATTGTCTACCTCTTCTTGCTGATAAGCCCGGTTGGTAGACGCGAATGGCGGCGAGGGCAAGGCTCAATCGGCCTTGACGACCTCGTAGCAGACCTTGGCAGTGCCGGAGCTGATCATGCCGATGTTCTTGGCGGCAGCCTTTGAAAGATCGAGAACGCGACCCTTGATGAACGGCCCGCGATCATTGATGCGCACCACGACGGCTTTGCCGTTGCGGGCATTGGTTACCTTGACCTTGGTGCCGAACCGCAGCGAACGGTGTGCAGCGGTCAGGTTGGCGGCATTCATACGCTCGCCCGAAGCAGTCTTGGAGGACAACGCATACCACGATGCGCCTCCACAACCATTTGCCGCATTCGCCTGAAGAGGCGCGATGATGGAACAGGCGGCTATAGTTGCAGCGGTGAAAGTTATACGACGGATATTCAACAAACTGTGCTTCCCTGAAAATCGGCCCCGCGCCGATTGATTGTGCCCTTGCTAAACGGCCATGGACTGGCCTGAACGCCTTTTGATGCGAGATTGTAGGGCGAGGGAAAAATGGCGAAAAAAAGCTGATCTCAAATCACGAACTGTTACAGACTGTAATATTCGTGATCATTAGCCGGAGAGGCGCCGCAAGGCCGTTCCAGCCCATGCTCGGAAAAAATAATGCAGAATCAACGATCAAAGGAAATGCTATTGCAAGTCACGGCTTCGTGAATCCACTTCACGAAATGTGAGTGAAATATTTTTCCAATGACTAGGGTTTTAGCGATTTGCCGTAGTTAATTAAGTCTTAATTCTCTTAAATACAACGAAAACTATCCGCCAAAACGGTATTGGATGGATTTTTCGTCGTTTTTGGCGGAGTTGTTTTCAACCGCGCCAGAGTCGTTTTCCCATAATTGCCTCAGCGATTGTCGATACTCCGGAAAGCGGAAATCAAAGCCGAGTTCCCTTATTTTGGCATTGGAAACGCGCTTGTTCTCGCCGTAAAAAGAGCGCGCCATCGGTGTCAGATCGGCGGTTTCGAAATCCTGTTCAGCAGGGGGGACGACACCCATTAGGTCGGCCGCGAAGCTCACCACATCCTGCGGTGGGCAGGGTTCGTCGTCGGTCACGTTGAAGATGCCACGCTCATTTTTCTGCGTCAGAAAGGCAAGCGCGGCGCCGATATCCTCGACACGGATGCGATTAAACACCTGATCCTTCTTCACCAGACGGCGTGCCGTTCCCTTCTCGAAATTCATGAAGGTATTGCGTCCCGGGCCATAAATTCCGGATAGGCGCAGGATGGAAAGCGGCACATCTGCCTTTTGGGCTGCCTCCGTCCAGGCGGCCTCGGCGGCTACCCGTTCCACGGAGCGTGCGGAGACCGGGCGGCAGGGTGTCGTCTCGTCCACCCAGGCGCCGTCATGGTCGCCATAAACGCCGACGGTGGAAAGATAGGCCGCCCATTTCAGATTGGGCAGCCGCTTTTTCAGATCGCCGCCCAGAAGCGTAAGCAGGGGGTCGCCGTCCTTGCCTGGAGCGATGGATTGCACGAGATGGGTAACATTGCCCATCGCAGCGATGAGATCGTCATCGAGATGGGCGCCGTCGAAGAGCAGCGGCGTCATGCCTGCGGCGGCGAGATTTGCGAACTTATCCTCGCTGCGTGTGGTGCCGCGAACACTTGCGGCCTTGGTTTTCAGCGCGTTGGCAATGGCTTTCCCTGAATATCCCGCGCCGAAAATCATCACATGCATGCTTCATGCCTCTGCTAGTTGCCATTCCATTGCCGCTACCGGATCAGTCTCCAGCGCGCGACCGGCAGAGTATGTACGGAATTCGTCCCTGTCCATAAGCCGCGACAAAGCCCATGCGGCCATCCCGCGCACTTCCGCGGAAGGGTCGGCCTCCGCCAGCGCCTTGCATTGTTCCACAAATTGCCGGTCCGCAGAGTTTCCGGCCGCAATAAGCACATTGCGGATGAAGCGATTGCGGCCGATGCGCTTGACGGGGGAGCCGCTGAAAAAGCTGCGAAAGGCGGCATCGTCAAGCGTCAGCAGAAAGGCGATGGATGGTTCCTTCAGATCCTCGCGCGCCTGCAGCTTCATTTCGGAGGCGCTGGCCGCGAACTTGTTCCACGGACAGGCGGCAAGGCAATCGTCGCAGCCATAGATGCGGTTGCCGATCATCGGCCGGAATTCGTGCGGGATCGGTCCTTTGTGCTCGATGGTGAGATAGGAGATGCAGCGGCGCGCATCCAGCTGATAGGGAGCGGGAAAGGCCGCCGTGGGGCAGGCGTCGAGGCAGGCGCGGCAGGAGCCGCAATGATCCTTCTCCGCCTCATCAAGACACAGCTCGGCCGTGGTGAACATGCTGCCTAGAAACAGCCAGGAGCCATGGGTGCGGCTGACGAGATTGGTGTGCTTGCCCTGCCAGCCGAGACCGGCAGCGGCGGCAAGCGGCTTTTCCATCACCGGTGCGGTGTCGACGAAGACCTTCACATCCTCACCGGCGCGGGCGGCAAAGCGCGTGGCGATCTCCTTCAGCCGCCCCTTGATGATGTCATGGTAATCGCGGTTGCGGGCATAGACCGAAATGGCCGCCCTGTCCGGTTTCGAAAGCAGGTCGCGCGGATCTTCCTCTGGACCGTAATTGAGGCCGAACATGACGATGGAGCGTACATCGCCCCAGAGTGTTTTCGGTTCCGCCCGGCGGGCTTCGGTTTCCTCCATCCACGCCATGGTGCCGTGGTAGCCATTGTCGAGAAACTGCCGCAGCCGCTCCGGTGCGAGCGGAATGCTGTCGGGTGCCGTGATGCGACACAGATCGAAGCCGAGCGAAAGCGCCTCCTGACGAACGAAATCCGTCAGTTTGCGTGCGCGTATCCGCTGCTTGTCGCTGGCAACGTCGATGATGGTGCCTCCTGCGGGTTATTCTGTGAAATATATAGGCTGAGCCGCAGGCCGCAGCAAATAACCGGCAGGTCTGACCTCAGAAATCCAGATCGGCGTAGTGGGAGGAGGGGGCAAGGCGCGGAATTCGCTCGCTGAGGAATGGCCGGAAGGACGGACGGGATTTCACCCGCTGATACCATTCCTTGGCAATCGGCGCTTCGAGCCAGTTGATCTCACCGAGATAATCCAGCACCGAAACACCGGCAGCTGCAGCAAGATCGGCGTAGCTCAGCCGATCGCCGGCCAGCCATGTGCGCGAACCGGCCAGCCACTCCAGATATTTGATGTGCTGGCGGATATTGTTACGGGCGGTGCGCAGCAGCTTGGAATCCGGTGGCCCGCCACCCTGCGCCGCGGTCATCTGCAATTTATAGACCCTTTCGCGCACCAGCGGCCGGGTCACGTCATTTTCCATCTTCTGCAGAAACCATTCCGTCAGGCGGCGGATTTCCGCGCGCTGAAACGGGTCTTCCGCCAGAAGCCGCCTGTCGCGCTTCAAAACCCCATGCGTTTCGTCCAGAAATTCCGCCAGCACATAAGGCCCGCTCAGCGAGCGCATATTGTCATCGAGATAGACCGGCAGGGTGCCGGCCGGATTGAGCGCCAGAAACTCCCGCCGTCTTTCCCACGGCTGCTCCTCCACGAGATCGGTCTGGAAGCCGTATTCCGCAAGGATCAGACGAACGAACCGGGATGCGGTCGACATCGGGGAGTGATAGAGAGTTGGCATCGGTACTCAATTTTTACAATTGGTTGTCATGATCGGCATTTGCCGGAAAACTTTTTCAGTTTCGCTTCATCAAGACGCTATAAGAGCTTGGCTACTTTAAAACAAGTTTAACGCAATTGCTTTCCATTCACGCTTTCCCCCTGAAAAGAAGGATACCTCATGGGTGACCAATCGATCATCAGCGCGCTTCTGCTGGGCATTATCGAGGGTCTGACGGAGTTCATTCCCGTTTCCTCCACGGCGCATGTGCTGCTGGCCGGGCATTTCCTTGGCTTCAAATCACCGGGTAACACCTTTGCCGTTCTCATCCAGCTCGGTGCGATCCTCGCAATCCTTCTTGTTTATTTTCAAAAGCTTGTATCGATCGCCACGGCGATGCCGACAAGTGCCAAGGCGCGCCGTTTCGTGCTGGCGGTTCTCGTCGCCTTCCTGCCGGCGGCGGTGATCGGCGCTCTCGCGCATGACTTCATCAAGACGGTGCTGTTCGAAACGCCGATGCTCATTTGTGTCGTGCTGATTATCGGTGGCTTCATTTTGCTCGCGGTCGACCGCATGCCATTAAAGCCGAAATATACCGACATCATGGACTATCCGCCGTCGCTGGCCTTCAAGATCGGCCTTTTCCAGTGCCTTGCGATGATTCCCGGCACCTCGCGGTCCGGCGCCACCATTGTCGGCGCGCTGCTGATGGGTACGGACAAGCGTTCCGCCGCTGAATTCTCGTTTTTCCTGGCGATGCCGACCATGCTCGGCGCGTTTGTGCTCGACCTCTACAAGAATCGCGATGCGCTGAGTTTTGATGACAGCGCGCTGATTGCCGTGGGCTTCATCGCTGCCTTCGTCTCCGGCCTCTTCGTCGTGCGCTCGCTGCTGGATTTCGTATCGCGACGTGGGTTTGCGCCGTTTGCCTGGTGGCGTATCGTCATTGGTGCGCTGGGTCTCGTCGCGCTTCTGGTTATTGGCTGAGCCGCAGTTTCATATAGGACCGACAAAGAAAAAGCGCCCCCGGAGAACCGGCGGCGCTTTTTCTTTGAAACCTCTAAAGGCCGATCAGTTGGCGCTGATCGAAGCCGTTGCGCAGGGATCGACGCCGTAGGCCGGAGCGCAACCGCTCTTGCCCGCTGCAACCGTTCCCGGCGCCATGAAAGAACCCGCCAGAACCACCAAAGCCGCACACGCAAAAAAGAGTGCGATAGATCTGCCCATTTTATGATTGCCTTTCAGACGTTCGTTCGCGCGGATCGTGCCGCCGTGTGTGAATTGAGGGTCCGGGATATGTTTGGAATGTGGCGAATATCAATAAAGCAGCTTGTTGAATACCGGGTTAATGCGAAGTCTTTTCCACCGTTGCGCTTGTGCCACGCTTGCATGTCGAGACCGCACGGCCATTAACTTTTACCCGGCTTTCCAGGTCCGCTTTCGCCCATTCTGCACCTCCCCCGCAGTTGAGGGGAAAATGCACGAATAGCGGTTTGGTTGCAATTGAATTGCACCCAAAACAAAAAGCGGGAATGGCTCCCGCTTTCGTTTAAATCATTGGCGCTAAAGAGCTGCCGTCAGGCGGCCTTGCCCGCATTCGAGAACTGGCCGTGCGGACGATACTGCACCATATAAGACGGTAGAACCGAAGCGACGCGAACGGGGGTGATGCCGATGCCTTCCAGCGTCAGGCCGTTCTTTTCCGCCTCGGTGGAAACGACATTATCTTTTTTCAGCATGGTCACCTGATCGGGCGTCAGGGGCGGCGTAATCAGCGGCACCAGCGATGCGAGCTTGCCGATCATCGAGGCCACGCCGAAGGGCAGGTTGACGAAAGAGCGCTCGCGATAGGTCGCGGCAAGAACGGCCTCGAGACAGTCCCGGAAGGTCATCACATCAGGGCCGCCGAATTCATAAATTGCGCCGGGCTTCAGCTTGCCATCGACGCTGCGCGCGACGGCTTCCGACACGTCCTCGACATAAACAGGCTGGAATTTGGTTTTTCCGCCGCCGATCAACGGCAGGAACGGCAGGTTGCGGGCCATCTTGGCGAATTTATTGAAGAAATCGTCTTCCGGTCCGAAAATGATCGACGGACGCAGGATCACGGCGCCGGGCAGCACGGAATGGATGGCGGCTTCGGCGCGGCCCTTGGTGCGGCCATAACCGGTCTGCGAATTGGCGTCAGCACCGATGGCAGAGATATGCGTCAGCGTGGCGCCGGCGTCGCGGGCCGCTTCGGCAATGGCTTTCGCGCCGAATTCCTGCACGGCGTCAAAAGTGTTACGGCCGCTTTCCGCCAGGATGCCGACACAATTGACGACATGATCCGCGTCTTCGACGGCTTTGATAATGGAGTCGCGATAACGCAGGTTAGCCTGCGCGAAGGAAATCTGGCCGACATTGCCGAGCGGCTGCAGAAAGCCGGCAAGATCGGGGCGACGCACGGCAACGCGGATGCGATAACCGCGCTTGGCGAGCATTCTCACGACATGCCGCCCGACAAAACCCGAACCGCCGAAAACGGTGACGAGGGGTGGAAGGTTGGCCAAGGTCATGGGAGGCTCCTCAGAAGCTGTCGATAAAGCGTTTTTCAGTCTCTTAGCCCAAAGCCGCGCGCGCGTGAAGAGAGGTTGTCGCAAGGCCTGAGGCTAGTTTGGGAAATGCGGTTGACGGGCGTCAAATTCCTTCGACGATCATCATCTCCGCATCAGCGACTTCCTGGCGGATTTTGGCGGCTGCCTGGTATTCAGGAGAATTATAGCAATCGATGGCGTGCTGTACCGAAGGAAATTCGATAATCACGTTCCGTGCACGCGCCTTGCCTTCCAGCTCGGTAAAAGCACCGCCGCGAGCCAGAAAATTGGCGCCGAACCGCTCGAAAGCAGGCTTTGCCGTGGTGACATAGTCCTTGTAGCGCTCGCCGTCGCGCACATCGACGCGGGCGATCCAATATCCCTTGGGCATGTCGTCTCCTCCATCTACCGTTATTGATTGGCCGGGAAGCTGGCGCGCAGCATATCGTCCAGAATGGCACGGGCCGCCGCTTTCGGGTCCTCTGCCCTGACGATGGGGCGGGCGACAACCAGATGGCTCGAACCGGCCTTGATGGCATCATAAGGCGTCATCACACGCTTCTGATCGCCAAGATCGGCACCGGCGGGGCGGATGCCGGGGGTGACCACGGCAAGATCGGGGCCGAGGATTTCGCGCACGGCGGTGGATTCTTCCGCCGAACAGACAATGCCGCCCATGCCCGCCTCGCGCGCCTGTTCCGCCCGGCGCAGCACCAGCGAGCGGGCGTCGGAGGCGTAACCGGCTTCGGCGAGATCGCCGTCATCCATGGAGGTCAGCACGGTGACGCCCAATAGGCAAAGGCCGGAGCCTTCCGCCGCCTTGACGGCAGCGCGCATGGCTTTGGGATAGGCGTGCAGCGTCAGCATCGACATGCCCATGCGGGCGATGTTCTCGACGCCCGAGGCGACGGTATTGTCGATATCGAGCAGCTTCATGTCGAGAAAGACCTTCTTGCCGCTCTGGACAAGATCCCGCGCGAATTCGAGACCGCCGGCAAATACCAGCTGATAACCGATCTTGTAGAACAGGACCTCGTCGCCGATTTTCGACACGATGTCTTCGGCCTGCTGCACAGTCGGAACATCCAGCCCGACGATGAGTTTTTCGCGCGCGGTCATTGTCTTATCCCTGCCATGTTTCCATTGCCGTCCAGTCGCATGTGGGGGACGCGGCTGCAAGTGAAAACTCGGCGATGGAAAAGCGGAAGAGATTGCCGCCGCCAGCGGACTGGTCCTTGCTGCGGCTGATGCCGCGGCCCTCGATATGGCATTTCAGAAGTGTGCCCACGCCGCCATGGCCGACAAAGGCGATAGGCTGCTGTGGGTCGTGTCGGTCGAGAATGGCTTTGACGACCCCGACGATCCGCACCTGCGCATCGATTGCCCGCTCCCAGCCGTGAAAGCTCTCTTCAGGATGGGCGAAGAACCAATCCGCCGCTTTCTCGAATTCCGGCGGTGGCAGGAAACCGGTGGCGGATCGGTCGTTTTCATGCATCGCCTCGACGATCTCTATCGCCGCACCGGAGGTTTCCGCGAGGATATGGGCGGTTTCGATCGCCTTGGTTTCCGCGCTGGAAACGATGCGCCGCAATGCCTTCGCCCAGGGAAGGCGGCTTGCCTCGCGCGCCCGCTCAGCACCCCTTTCCGAAAGCCCCCATTCGGGAACGGGAACAGCCGGATCGATCTTGACCTGGGGGTGGGTGATGTAGAGCGCATGCATGGCAATCGGTCCTCAAGGGCGATGGAAAGGGCAAATCGACACCCTAACCATGCGTCACGACCGGGAAATGACGGCCTTGTCCATTCTGGCTGGACGATCAGGCCCGCGTATAGGTCCACAATTGCGCCGGCGGAATATTGCGCACGATGAAATCGAAATGGCGGATGTGGTAGAGATGCGGCTGGGCAACAATGGGGGAAATGGGGCCGTAGGATATCTGGATGACAGGGCGGCCGTGCGGCACGCGCTTCAGCAATTCGTCGAGCAACTTGATACGGGCGGCCATCGGGAAATTCAGCATCGGCACGGCGGAAATGACGCTGTCGAACATCTGGCCCTTGTGTTCACCGAGGGTCGCATCGAGATCGAAGGCGTCACCATTGACGAAATTGACGCCTGGATAGCTCCGGAGCAACTGATTGTAGAAATCAGTCGAATATTCGATGGCCGTCAGGCTCTCCGGCTTGATGCCGCGCGCCAGAATGGCCTTGGTGATGACGCCGGTGCCGGGACCGAGTTCCAGAACCGGCAGGCCGGAATGGGGATTGATGACGCTTGCCATCTTTTTCGCAGTGATGGACGATGTCGGGACGATAGCGCCCACTTTTTTCGGCTGGCTGACCATGCCTTTGAAAAAGCGGATCTCTTCCTCGAATTTCTGTTCAAAGCGTCGCTTCAGGTTAAGTGCCATAATTCCCCTCAGATAAATTTAGTCATTGTCAAAAAACTGTTACCGCAATGTTGATCCCATTTGGCGCAAAAACAAGGCAAAATGTCGTAACTGAGAAAATTCAGTTACGGGTCGAACCACCTGTCCGCCGAATCAAAAAACGCCGATGAAGTGATCCACCGGCGTTTCTGGAAAAATTGAAGAAAACGGTCGGTTTTAAACGCGCATCGGCATCAGAACATAGAGTGCATCGTCGCCGGCGGTGTCGCGAACCAGCGTCGGCGAGCCTGCATCTGCCAGCAGAAAAATCGCATCTTCGCCGGAGAGTTGCGACGTGATGTCGAGGAGATATTTGGCGTTGAAGCCGATCTCCATCGAATCATTGTCGTAACCAACGGCCACTTCCTCGGTAGCACTTCCCGAGTCGGGATTGTTGACGGTCAGCGTCAACTGGCCGTCAGTTAGCGCCAGCTTCACGGCGCGGCCGCGCTCGGAAGAAATCGTCGAAACACGGTCCACGGCCCGGGCGAAGGTCTGGCAATCGACGCGCATTTCCTTGTCGTTGCCGGTGGGGATCACGCGCTGGTAGTCCGGGAAGGTGCCATCGATCAGCTTCGAGGTCAGGACTACCGAGCCGATGGCCAGGCGGATCTTCGCATCGGAGACTTCGACCGTAACTTCCAGTTCCGGATTGTCCATCAGCTTTTGCAGTTCACCGACGGTCTTGCGCGGAATGATAATGCCCGGCATGCCTTCGGAGCCGGAGGGCGCATCCACGTCAGCGCGCGCCAGGCGGTGACCGTCGGTGGCGACAGCGCGCAGCTTCAGCTCGCCATTGCTTTCGATGGTGTGGAAAAAAATGCCGTTCAGGTAATAACGCGTCTCTTCGGTCGAAATCGCAAACTGCGTCCGGTCGATCAGCATCTTCAGATCGGTCGCCTTCAGTTTGAAGGTGTGGCTGAAGGTGCCGGCGGTCAGGTCAGGGAAATCCGCTTCCGGCAGGCATTGCAGCGAGAATTTCGAGCGGCCGGAGGCAACGGTCATGGAGGAACCGTCCGGGTTGGTCGCCAGAAGCACTTCGGATCCATCCGGCAGCTTGCGCACGATTTCATAAAGCAGATGTGCGGGTACGGTGGTGGCGCCCGCCTGCTCCACCATTGCCGGGGTCGCTTCGGTAATTTCGAGATCGAGGTCGGTCGCCTTCATGTCCAGATTGGCGCCGGAGGCGCGCAGGAGGACGTTGGACAGGATCGGGATCGTGTTGCGACGCTCGACGACCCGGTGGACGTGGTTCAGCGATTTCAGAAGGTTCGACCGCTCAAGAGTAATACGCATGGACGCTACCGCTTTCAACCGTTGCGAACCGGCCACCGCCGGATCGGCAAGAAGAGTCTTCACCGGCCAAAGCCGGACAATGTGGACGGGCAAAATGGCAGAGTTATTGGAGAAAATGCAAGAGCGGAGTTCATCTGCTGCGGCTCATTTTGCTGCTATACAACATGATCCACAGGTTGCGACCGTCGATGGAGCTTGTTCGCCGGTTTTCTATTGCCCATAAAGGGAAAAACCGGAGCGACCGGCCGACAGGGATCGGCCAGAATGATTGGAAGCCGTGTGACGCAGGAAATATCGAGCAGCGATGCCAGACAGGCAGCGAAGGAATTCAGGATCGGCACGGCCACCATTCCGGCCCGGCCGCTGGAGCCGGCGCTTTATCTCGTCGCCACCCCCATCGGCAATCTCGGCGATATCACCATCCGCGCGCTGGAAACGCTGGCCTCGGCCGACGTTCTCGCCTGCGAGGATACCCGCGTCACCCGCATCCTGCTTGAACGTTATGGTATTCGCACGCGCCCGCTTGCCTATCACGAACACAATGCCAATGAAGCGGGGCCGAAGCTCATCGCCGCGCTGGAGGCCGGAAAATCCGTGGCGCTGGTATCGGATGCCGGAACGCCGCTGGTTTCCGACCCGGGTTATCGCCTCGGCCAGCTGGCACTTGAGGCCGGACACCGCGTTGTGCCGGTGCCGGGTGCCTCTGCGCCGCTCGCCGCTCTCGTCGGCTCGGGCATGCCGAGCGACGCTTTCCTGTTTGCGGGTTTTCTGCCGGTGAAGGATCGCGGCAAGCGCGACCGTTTTGCCGAGTTGGCGAAAATCCCCGCGACCCTGATCTTCTTTGAATCGCCACGCCGCATCGGCGCGTCCCTCACGGTGGCATCGGAGGTGCTCGGCCGCGATCGCCGGGCAGTGGTCTGCCGTGAACTGACCAAGACCTTCGAGGAGTTCCGGCGCGGGACGCTGGGCGAGCTTGCGGATTATTACGATGGCGACCGTGTGGTGAAGGGCGAGATCGTGCTGCTGTTGGAGCCGCCCTCCTATGATGAAATTCCCGATATCGAGGATGTCGAGAAGCTCCTGAAGGATCTTGTCTCGACCATGTCCGCTGCCAAGGCTGCCGGCGAAGCGGCGAAGCTGACGGGCCTGCCGCGCAAGGAGCTTTATCAGAGGCTGCTGGATATGAAGGACACGGATGGCCACTGACGGGCAGAGCGATAAAAGGCGGAAAGCCGAGCGGCGCGGTCATGCTGCCGAATATTGGGCCGCGCTTTATCTGTTGCTGAAGGGATATCGCATCCTCGCCATTCGGTATCGCACCCGGTTGGGGGAAATCGATCTCATCGCCCGCAAGAAGGATCTCGTCGCCATCATTGAGGTCAAGGCGCGCGCTTCCGGTGGCAGCGCGGTGGATGCCGTCGGTTTCCATTCGCAGCAGCGCATCCGGGCGGCTGCCGATCTCTGGCTCTCCCGCCGCAAGGATGCCGGCCGTTTTTCGCTGCGCTTCGATATTGTCGCCGTTCTGCCACGACGCCTGCCGCAGCACTTTATCGACGCTTTTTGAGGGCGAAGGGGAAGACGATGTCTACCGAGCGGGAAAAGATGGCTGCGGGCGAATGGTACAGCTGCATGGATGCCGAGCTGGATGTGCTGCGCTGGCGCGCGCGCTGGGCGGTTCACCAGCACAACACCCTGCCGCCGGATGAGCGCGGCACTATCGGGCCGCTGCTGCGGGCACTTTTTGCTTCTGTTGGTGAAGGGGCATTTATCGAGGCACCGTTTCATTGCGCTTATGGCCTCAACATCACGCTGGGCAGGAATGTCTATCTCAATGCCGGCTGCACCATTCTCGATTCTGCGAAGGTCGTGATAGGCAATGGCGCGATGCTTGGTCCCGCTGTGCAGATCTATTGTGCGGAACACCATCTGGACCCCGCCCCGCGCGCGCAAGGCATTGAAATCGCAAAGCCTGTGACGATCGGCCGTGATGTCTGGATTGGCGGGGGAGCGATCATTCTGGCGGGCATAACCATTGGTGACGGTGCGATTGTCGGTGCCGGTTCGGTGGTGACGCGCGACGTGCCTCAGGGCGCGACGGTCGTGGGAAATCCGGCCCGTCCGATAAGACGCAGTGACGCCTGAGGCATGCGTTTTTGAGGAAACGCGGTCTATTAGCGGGTGCTGTAACAAATCTGACATGAAACTGTTAAAGAGGCGTCATGGAACCCCTCTATTCGCATCCTCATCCCAATAAATGGTGGAGAGGAATTAGTAATGTTGAAGAAGATTTCCATGGCCGCAGTGGCGGTCAGCATTTCGGCAACGTCTTCCATGGCTGCGACCAACATCACCTGGTGGCACGGCATGGGTGGCCGTAACGGCGAAGTCATCAACGAAGTTTCCCAGAAGTTCAACGAAGCCCAGAAGGAATGCGCTCTGACGCCGGTTTCCAAGGGCTCCTACGAAGAAGCGCTGGCAAGCGGCATCGCTGCTTTCCGTTCGGGCGAACAGCCGAACATTCTCCAGGTTTTTGATGCCGGCGCCGCCACCATCATCAACGCCAAGGGCGCGGTCATTCCTGCTGAAGACCTCATCAACAAGGCCGGTTACAAGTTCGACCGTGACGCCTTCATCAACGGCGTGCGTTATTTCTACGCTGCCGCTGACGGCAAGTTCGTCGGCATGCCGTTCAACTCCTCCGCTCCGATCATGTACATCAACGACGAAGCCCTGAAGAAGGCCGGCGTCGAGGCACCGAAGACCTGGGAAGAGTTCGAAAAGGTTGCGCCGAAGCTGAAGGAAGCCGGTTACATCCCGCTCGTCCAGTCGCAGCTGACCTGGCAGTTCACGGAGAACTTCTTCTCCCGCAACAACATCCAGTTCGCCACCAACAATAACGGTTACGACAGCGTCACCGACACCAAGCTCAAGGTCACCGACCCGAACCTCGTCATGATGTTCGAAAAGCTGAAAGACTGGAAGGACAAGGGCCTGTTCGCCTATTATGGCGCCGGCTGGAATGACAACCAGAAGCCCTTCGAAGAAGGCAAGGTTGCACTCTGGATCGGTTCTTCGGGTTCCTTCGGTGGTCTGCAGAAGACGGCGACCATGCCGTTCTCGGCAACCTTCCTTCCCTACTGGGGCTCCATCAAGGGTGCCGGCACCAACTCCTTCATCGGTGGCGCTGCTCTTTTCGCAATGTCGGGCAAGTCTGAAGCCGAAAACAAGTGCGTGGCCGACTTCTTCCAGTTCCTGACCTCGCCGGAAATCCAAGTCTTCTACCACAAGGCAACCGGTTACGTCGCCATCACCAAGGCCGCTTACGAAAAGGCCAAGGCTGAAGGCTACTACAAGGAAAAGCCGGTCGCGGAAGTTGGTATCCAGCAGCTGTCGCTGCCGGGTGGCGAGTGGTCCAAGGGTTATCGCCTCGGTTTCTACCCGCAGATCCGCGCCGTCATGGAACGTGAATATAACCGCATCTTCTCAGGCGAAGTGACGCCGAAGGCTGCCTTCGAGATTATCGAGAAGGAAGGCAACGACCTTCTGGCCCGTTTCGCCAAGACGGCCGGCTGATCGATCTTTTCGAAATCAATGATCGTTGTCGAGCCTCCTTTCCGACGGAAGGGAGGCTCGCTTCTGGATAAGGAGGCGCAAGCGTGGCCTATACATCGTCTCAACCGCGCCGGTTTTTGTCCGGCTGGTCCGCAAAGGCTGGAAAACCCGCCAAGCCCGCTGAAGCCGGCATGAAGCGCGTGCAGTTCTCCTCGTCCTACGTGCCCTATCTGTTTCTGGCACCACAGCTCGCGGTGATCTTCATCTTCTTCTACTGGCCATCCGTTCAGGCCGTGCAATCATCTTTCTATCTCGAAGACCCTTTCGGCTTCGGTGCCTCATTCGTGGGCTTCGCCAATTATTCGGATGCGATATTCAATCCGGAATATCTCAACATCGCCAAATTCACTGTGGTCTTCACCGTGCTGGTGACCTTATTTTCGCTGGCGCTCGGCCTGTTGCTTGCCGTCAAGGCCGATGCGGTCATTCGCGGCAGTTCGACATACAAGACGCTGCTGATTTCCGTCTATGCCATCGCACCGCCGGTCGCGGGTCTTATCGGCATGATGCTTTTCGACCAGCATATCGGGCCTTTCGTCAAATTGGCCGCGGTCTTTGGCTGGGACATGAAGGTGGGTCTCAACTACTTCGATACCGCTACAGCCATGATCGTCGTCGCGGTCTGGAAGCAGATCCCATATAATTTCATCTTTTTCCTGTCCGGCCTTCAGGGCGTGTCGGTTTCCGTGCGCGAAGCCGCGGCCATCGATTGCCGCTCCGGTTTCCGACGGTTCTGGACCGTCATTATGCCGCTTCTTGCGCCCACGGCTTTCTTCCTGCTCATCATCAACATCACCTATGCGCTGTTCGATACTTTCGGCGTCATCGACGTGATGGTGAAGGACAAGGCGGCGGATAATCCTATCACGCTGGTCTACAAGGTGTTTCTCGATGGTTTCCGCGGCAATGACATTGGCGGTTCCTCTGCCCAGTCAGTCATTCTGATGCTGGTCGTCTTCGTTCTCACCATCATCCAGTTCCGCTTCATCGAAAAGCGCGTCCACTACAATTGAGGGAGAATACCATGTACAAGACAAAGCCCCTCGATCATCTGGTGCTGATAGCAGGCGCGCTGTTTCTGATATTGCCCGTCGTCGTGGCCTTCATGACATCCACCCACACGGCGGCGGAAATCCACCGCAGCGGTCTGACGATCGTGCCGGGCGACAACTTCGTCGGGACCTATGAAAAGGTCCTGACGCAGAAGGGCGGGTTCACGGGTCAGGTCACCGGGCTCAACATGGTGCTCAATTCGCTGATCCTCGGCATCGGTTTTGCCGTCGGCAAGATCGTCCTGTCGATGACGGCAGCTTACGCGATCGTCTATTTCAGGTTCCGGTTTGCGACGCTCGCCTTCTGGATCATTTTCACGACGCTGCTCTTGCCGCTCGAAGTGCGCATCATGCCGTCCTATGAGGTGATGAGCAAACTCGGCCTCCTGAATTCCTATACCGGCCTTATCGTGCCGCTTCTGGCGTCCGCGACGGGCACCTTCTATTTCCGGCAATTCTTCAAATCCGTTCCGGAAGAGTTGCTGGAAGCCGCGCGCATCGACGGGGCGGGGCCGGTCAAGTTCTTCATCGACATACTCATCCCCCTGTCCCGCACGATGATGTCGGCGATCTTCATCATCATGTTCGTGTACGGCTGGAACCAGTATCTCTGGCCCATGCTGATGACGACGGACGAGAAGTTCTTCACGCTGATGCGTGGCATCAAGTCGATCCTGCAGGTCTGGGTCGGTTCGCAAATTCCCGATTACAACGAAGCTTTCGCGCTCGCCGTCCTGGCCATGCTGCCGCCGGTGCTGATCGTCGTCATCTTCCAGCGCTGGTTCATCAAGGGCCTGACCGAAAGCGATAAATAAGGAGACCGAAATGGCCGCGATAGAAATCAGTCAGGTCTGCAAGGATTACAATGGCGGCGTTCGCGCCGTGCATCACGTCGATATCGATATCCGGGATGGCGAGTTCATCGTTCTCGTTGGCCCCTCCGGCTGCGGCAAGTCCACGCTTCTGCGCATGGTCGCCGGCCTCGAGGATATTTCAGAGGGTACGGTGAAGATCGGTGACCGCGTCGTCAACCAGACCGATCCGGCCGATCGCGATATCGCCATGGTTTTCCAGAACTACGCGCTTTACCCGCATATGTCGGTGCGCGAGAACCTCGAATACGGGTTGAAGAACCGCAAGACAGCAAAGACGGAAATCGATGCGCGTGTGGCCGAAGCCGCACGTATGCTCCAGCTCGAACCCTATCTGGACCGCAAGCCGCGCGCTCTTTCCGGCGGTCAGCGGCAGCGTGTCGCCATGGGGCGCGCCATCGTGCGCAAGCCTGCGGCCTTCCTGTTCGATGAGCCCCTGTCCAACCTCGATGCCAAGCTGCGCGTGTCCATGCGCGGTGAAATCAAGCGTCTTCAGAAACGTCTCGGCACCACATCCATATACGTTACCCACGACCAGCTGGAGGCCATGACGCTGGCCGACCGTCTGGTCGTGCTGAATGGCGGTCGCATCGAACAGATCGGCGCGCCGCTCGATGTCTATCACACCCCCGCCTCGACCTTCGTTGCGAGCTTCATAGGCTCTCCCGCTATGAACCTGCTGAATGCCGAACTGCATGGTGATAGTCTCGCCATCGGTCCGTCGCTGTTTGCGCTTAATGGTTTCGCGCCCACCTCCGGGCCGGTGACGGTGGGCATGCGGGCAGAGGATTTTCGCCTCGCTGCGGCAGGCGAGCAGGGCTTTGCATTCAGGGTTGATTACATTGAGGAGCTAGGTTCGCAGCGCCTTATCCACGGCATGATCGGCGACCAGAATCTGACAATCGCTTTCCCGCCTGACGTCGATGTTCCCGCTGCGCTTTCGGTGACGATCGCGCCGGAAAAGCTGCATTTCTTCTCCAGCGAAACCGGCAAGCGCATTGCCGGCAAAGCGGAGCAGCTCGGTGTGCAGTCCGCTCAGCTGGCGACGGCCTGAGCGCAGCGCAGAAATCGGCGCGATGACTAAAATTGCGCCGATTGTCAAAACCGCTTTGTTACGATCCCAATGATAGAAGACCTCCAATATTTCACGGGGGTTTTCTCATATGTCGTTCAAAATGATGTTCGCGGCAGCCGCAACCATGGCAATCCGCACGGTGCCGATATTGCCGGCCTATCTGCGCAAACGAAAAGACGAAGCGGTCGTCAGCGCTTCCTGCACCGATCTGCGGCTTCAGCCGGCCCCCATCAATCCGGAATGGATCATCTCCGGCGACCCTCAGGCACGCGCGGCGGATCACTCCCGCAGTGGCGACCGTGCTTCCAGCACCGCCATGTGGGATTGCACGGCGGGCGAATTCCGCTGGTTCTTCGGCTGGGATGAAACCGTCTATATTCTCGAAGGCGAAGTGCATGTGACGGCCGAAGACGGTTCGGTCAGCATCCTCAGGGTCGGGGATGTCGCCTATTTCCGGGCTGGAACATGGGCCACCTGGCGGGTGGACGATTATGTCCGCAAGGTCGCGTTCATGCGCCGCCCGTTTCCCACGGCACTGGCTTTGGCCTATCGCGTCAAGAACAAGCTGTTCGCCGGCCGTTCCTATAAGCTGGCGGCATAAACCCGTTTCACCTCCGGCCGGCGGGTCTGTGCTGCTCCGCCGGCGCAATTGTGAAGGTTCAATAAAACTCACACAAACCATCGCTTGCAGCAGTTGCGTTTGAATGGTCGCTGCCCTACATCTTCAGGGTTTTCTGAAGCATTTCCGGGGTCTCTTCCGGTCCTGCCGGGAGGCTTGAAAAGCGAGCAATGGCAGGGCGGACCGGCGAAGCGTCCGCATGCTGCAAGAGGAAGATGTGCATGGCGAAGATCAAGAACGTCGCGATCCAGATGGATCATGTCTCCGGTATCAATATTGCCGGCGACTCCACCTTCGCCATCAGCCTTGAGGCGCAGGCGCGCGGATACCGGCTGTTTCATTATACGCCCGAGCGCCTTTCCATGCGCGACGGCAAGATTTACGCCACCGTCGAGCAGATGGAACTGCGCGACATCAAGGGCGATCATTTCTCCCTGTCTGAGCCGGAGCGGGTCGATCTTTCGACCATGGATGTCATCCATCTGCGTCAGGACCCGCCATTCGACATGGCCTATATCACATCGACCCACTTGCTCGAGCGCATTCATCCTAAAACGCTTGTGGTCAATGATCCCGCCTGGGTGCGCAATTCGCCGGAGAAGATTTTCGTCACCGAGTTTGCCGACCTGATGCCGAAGACGCTGATCACCAAGGACGTGAGCGAGATCGCCCGCTTCCGCAATGAGATGGGCGATATCATCCTCAAGCCGCTTTACGGCAATGGCGGCGCAGGTGTCTTCCATTCGGCGCGTGACGACCGCAATTTCTCTTCCCTGCTGGAAATGTTCGGCCAGATGTTCCGCGAGCCCTATATCGCCCAGGAATACCTGCCTGATGTCCGCAAGGGCGACAAGCGCATCCTGCTGGTGGATGGCGAGCCGGTGGGCGCGATCAACCGCGTGCCGGCGGAAAACGACGCCCGCTCCAACATGCATGCCGGTGGCCGGCCTGAGCCGACGGAACTGACGGCGCGGGAACAGGAAATCTGCCGCCGCATCGGTCCTGCCCTACGCGAGCGCGGTTTCCTCTTCGTCGGTATCGATGTGATCGGTGATTATATGACGGAAATCAACGTCACCTCACCGACCGGCATCCGCGAGGTGCGCAAATTCGGCGGCGCCGATGTGGCGAGCCTGCTGTGGGATGCGATCGAGAAAAAACGCGACGCCCAGGAGTTCTGAAGCGATCTCGATCGCTCCCGGTTTGTTCCATGCGTACAACTCGATACAACTAAAATACATCGCCTGCGAGAAATTGTTCTCTAGGTGTTCTTGTTTTATTCTTTGCTCTGTGGCACGTTGCTTGCGGGTGGCCGCCATGGAACATGAAGTTCCGATGACGCGGCCGGTTTGCGGGGGCAGGCCATGGTGGCACGGGTCAATACGGTTGCATTTCAGGGCATAGAGGGCGTGCCCGTCGAGGTGCAGGTCATGGTCGCACCCGGCAAGATCGGCATCCAGATTGTCGGCCTGCCGGACAAGGCGGTGGCCGAAAGCCGCGAGCGGGTGCAGGCCGCGCTGCACGCCTCGGGTCTGGCCTTGCCGGCAAAAAAAGTCACCGTCAATCTGGCGCCTGCCGATCTGCCGAAGGAAGGATCGCATTTCGATCTTCCCATCGCTCTCGGCCTCATGGCCGCACTGGGCGCCATACCGGCGGAAGCGCTCAGCCAGTATGTGGTTCTCGGCGAACTCAATCTCGATGGCACGATCGGCATGGTTTCGGGTGCGCTGCCGGCGGCCATCGGCGCCAATGCGCTCGGCAGGGGGCTGATCTGCCCGGCTGAAAGCGGGCCGGAAGCGGCCTGGGCGGGCGCCGGCATTGATATTCTCGCCCCGCGCAGCCTCATTGCGCTTGCCAATCATTTTCGCGGCACCCAGCTTCTGTCGCGCCCCACACCCGCCATCCGCGCCAATCCGGTCAATCTGCCGGATCTCGCCGATATCAAGGGACAGGAAAGCGCCCGGCGCGCTTTGGAGGTGGCGGCTGCCGGCGGCCATAATCTGTTGATGGTGGGGCCGCCCGGTTCGGGCAAGTCCATGCTCGCCGCTCGGCTGCCTTCCATCCTGCCGCCGCTGGAGGTAGCGGAACTGCTGGAAGTGTCGATGGTTCATTCCATTGCCGGCCAATTATCAGGCGGCAAGCTCTCGGACCGCAGACCGTTCCGCACGCCGCACCATTCCGCTACCATGGCGGCGCTGATCGGCGGCGGGTTGCGTGCCAGACCGGGTGAGGCTTCGCTCGCCCATCACGGCGTCCTGTTTCTGGATGAATTCCCGGAATTTTCGCCGCAGGTGCTGGATGCGTTACGCCAGCCGCTGGAAACCGGCGAATGCATCATCGCAAGGGCCAATCATCGCGTCAGCTATCCCGCCGAAATCCAGCTCGTGGCTGCCATGAACCCGTGTCGCTGCGGCATGGCGGGAGAGCCGGGCTTCACCTGTGCCAGAGGTGCGCGTTGTGTGACCGATTATCAGGCCCGAATTTCCGGCCCTCTGCTGGATCGTATCGATATTCGCATCGACGTTCCCGCCGTTTCTGCGACCGATCTCATCCGCCCCGTCGCGTCCGAGCCAAGTGCTGTGGTCGCCGCCCGGGTGGCCCAGGCGCGGCTTGCGCAGCAGGAGCGTTATGCGGCGGCGGGGTTCCCGTCCATCCGCACCAATGCTCGCTGCACGACGACGCTGATCGAAAAATATGCCGAACCGGATGCATCGGGGCTGCAATTGCTGCGCGACGCCGCCGAGCGGATGAAGTTTTCCGCGCGCGGTTATCATCGCATTCTCAAGGTTGCCCGCACGCTTGCGGATCTGGATGGCAAGCAGACCGTCGGTCGCATCCATGTGGCGGAAGCCGTGTCCTACCGCATCGCGGGGGAGAGGCTGACGGTCGCGGCTTAGAAAATTGATCTTCGGGCCTTAACCGCAAAAACGGTGTGCCGCCAGCGGGGCGGGCGGCACATCGGGATATCAGTTAATCAGGCGCAACCGTGCCGCGCTCGAAAACGTAATTTAAAGCCCAAGGCCTTCGAAAAGCGCGGTCGAAAGATAACGTTCTGCGAAGGAAGGAATGATGACGACGATGTTCTTGCCGGCATTTTCCTCACGCGCGCCAACCTTGATGGCCGCGGCCAGTGCCGCACCCGAGGAGATGCCGACCGGCACACCTTCGAGCCGTGCCGCCAGACGCGCAATTTCAAACGCCTCGTCATTGGTCACGGTGACGATTTCATCATACACACCCGTGTCGAGAATGGCGGGTGCAAAGCCGGCGCCGATGCCCTGAATCTTGTGCGGGCCGGGATTGCCGCCGGAAAGAACCGGGCTGTCGGCGGGCTCGACCGCGATCACCTTCACTTCAGGCTTGCGCGATTTCAGAACCTGACCGGTGCCAGTAATCGTGCCGCCGGTGCCGATGCCGGAAACGAGGATATCGACCGTGCCGTCGGTGTCGTTCCAGATTTCCTCCGCCGTGGTCCTGCGGTGAATATCCGGATTGGCGGGGTTTTCAAATTGTTGGGGAATGATGGCGTCGGGCAGGGTCTCGGCCAGTTCCTGCGCCTTGGCGATAGCGCCCTTCATGCCCTTCGGGCCTTCGGTCAGCACCAGTTCGGCACCCAGCAGCGCCAGCATCTTTCTGCGTTCCACCGACATGGTTTCCGGCATGGTGAGGATCAGCTTGTAACCCTTGGCGGCGGCAGCGAAGGCGAGCGCGATGCCCGTATTGCCCGAGGTAGGCTCCACCAGCGTGGTCTTGCCGGCGGTGATCTTTCCCTGCGCCTCAAGCGCTTCGATCATGGCAACGCCGATGCGGTCCTTCACGGAGGCGATAGGGTTGAAGAACTCCAGCTTGGCGAGCAGATTGGCCTTCACGCCCTTTTCCTTTGCCAGCTTGTCGAGCCGCACGATCGGGGTGTCGCCGATTGTTTCCGTGATCGAGGAATAGACGCGTCCGCGTCCGGGCTTTCTGGCTTCGGGCATGATGTTCTCCTGTATGAAGACCGCAAGTTTGAGCGGCAGAATAGGAGCAATAGCCCTCTCAGGCTAGCGAACGTTCGTCCTAATATCGCGGAATGACCGGAATAATTTTACGGCAAATGGGGCAGGCGCACGAATCTATTTCAGGTGCTGCGGATTGCGATCATGGTCGCCGTTCCGGCCAGAATGCCGGCCGCCGTACGGTTGAGGATCGTTAAGGCGCTCGGCCGTTTCAACAGGTTGCGCGCCTTGGCGGCAAGCAGGATGTAAGGCAGGAGAACGGCCATCAGCACGACGAAGGTGAGGCCAAGAAGTGTCGCATATTCCGATGGTCCGATCATGCGGATATCGATCAGCGTTGGTACCAGCGCCACATAAAACAGCATGGTTTTTGGGTTGCCGAGCGTGACTAGCAGGCCGGACAGAAACGACATGGACATGCTGGAACTTTTTTTAGCCTTCAGATCCTGCGGCAGCAGGCCGGCGGTCCAGAGCTTCCAGGCGATATAGAGCAGATAGGCTGCGCCTGCAAATTTCAGGACCATGAAGGCTTCCTGAAAGGTCTGCGCCACAAAGGCGAGCCCCAATATCACGGCGGTGAGGTAGATCATGTCGCCCAGTATCAAACCGAGGCCCATGAAGAAGGTTTCACGGAAGCCCGACCCCAACGCCCGCGCCACGATTGCCGTCATGCCGGGGCCGGGAATGGCCGCGGCGATAAAAAGGGCGGTGGCATAGGCAAGAATGGTGGTCATCGTCATGATCGTGTTCCCAGGAAATTTGCTGAATCCATAGCGAAATTGCCGGGTCAAAACAATCGGATCATGCGAGCTTGCGGATTAAAGCCCCGTCGAACCGAAACCACCGGTGCCGCGTGCCGTTTCGGAAGTCGTCGTGACCTCGAGAACGGTCACCTGCGTCACCGGCGCGATCACCATCTGCGCGATGCGCATGCCGCGCTCAATGGTGAAATCATCCTGCCCCAGATTGGCGAGAATGACCTTCACCTCGCCGCGATAATCGCTGTCCACCGTGCCGGGAGAATTGAGGCAGGTGATGCCGTTCTTGATCGCGAGACCGGAGCGGGGGCGGATTTGCGCCTCATACCCTTGAGGAACCTCGAAAACGAAGCCTGTCGGCACCAGCGCCCGTTCGCCGGGTTTCAAGGTAAGAGGTTCACCTGCGGGCACCGCAGCGCGTAGATCCATGCCGGCGGCGCCGCCAGTTTCATAGGACGGCAAATCGAGGCCAACGCCATGGGGGAGACGGACGAGGCGAAGAGGGGGGCGATTGTCGTTTTGAACGGTCATGCGGCATTAGTTTGCCGAGATCGCGGCGAGGTCAATTGCAAATGCGGGCCTGAAACGCTAGATAGCCCGCAATTCACAGGATTTGTCAGATGGCCGAAACACTTGCCGAGGCGGTCTCCCGCCGCCGCACCTTTGCTATTATCGCGCACCCGGATGCGGGTAAGACCACGCTTACCGAAAAACTGCTGCTGTTCGGCGGAGCGATCCAGCTTGCCGGCGAGGTGAAGGCGAAGAAGGATCGTATCCAGACCCGTTCGGACTGGATGAAGATCGAGCGCGAGCGCGGCATTTCGGTCGTCACCTCGGTCATGACCTTTGAATATAACGACCGCGTCTTCAACATTCTCGATACGCCCGGCCACGAAGACTTTGCTGACGATACCTACCGCACGCTGACGGCGGTGGATGCGGCGATCATGGTCATCGATGCCGCCAAGGGTATTGAGCCGCGCACGCTGAAGCTCTTCGAAGTCTGCCGCATGCGCGATATCCCGATCATCACTTTCATCAACAAGATGGACCGCGAAAGCCGCGACCCCTTCGAGATATTGGACGAGGTCGAGGAGAAGCTGGCGCTTGATACTGCGCCGATCACCTGGCCGGTCGGACGCGCGAAGAGCTTCTGCGGCGCCTATAATCTCGCCGAGAATACGTTCCGTGGCAACGATACCCAGGTGGATGGATTGCCCGTGAACGGCCCGCAGGCGGTCGCAGACCGTCTGCCGGAAAACGAACGCAAGGTCTTTATCGAAGAAACGGAACTGGCGCTGGAAGCCTGCCGTCCTTTCGACCGCCAGGCCTTTCTCGAAGGTCACATGACGCCGGTCTTCTTCGGTTCGGCACTGCGCAATTTCGGTGTGCGTGACCTAATCAATGCGCTTGGCGATTTTGCGCCGCCGCCGCGCGATCAGGTGGCGGATACCCGCACCGTGCATGCGGCCGAAGACAAGATGACGGCATTTGTTTTCAAGATTCAGGCCAATATGGACCCGAACCACCGAGACCGCATTGCCTTTGCCCGCATCTGCTCCGGCAAGCTGGAGCGCGGCATGAAGGCGCGACTGGCACGCACCGGCAAGCTGATGGGGCTCACCGCGCCGCAATTCTTCTTCGCCTCGCAGCGTCAGCTGGCCGATACCGCCTTTGCGGGCGATGTGGTTGGCATTCCCAACCACGGCACGCTGCGCATCGGTGATACGCTGACCGAAGGCGAAAACCTTGTCTTCCAGGGCGTTCCGAACTTCTCGCCGGAAATCCTGCGCCGCGTGCGACTGGAGGATGCGATGAAGGCGAAGAAGCTGAAGGAAGCCCTGCAGCAGATGGCGGAAGAAGGCGTCGTGCAGCTCTTTTCGCCCGAAGACGGTTCGCCGGCCATCGTCGGCGTCGTTGGCGCGCTGCAGCTGGACGTATTGAAGGAACGGTTGATGGGTGAATACGGCCTGCCGGTTTCCTTCGAAATGTCGCGCTTTTCCGTCTGCCGCTGGATTTCATCCGATCAGCCGGCGGAAATGGACAAGTTCCTCAACGTCAAGCGCGGCGATATCGCCCGCGATCTGGATGGCGATCCGGTATTTCTGGCACAGGACGCCTTCTCGCTGCGTTACGAAGCAGAGCGTTTTCCGGCGATCAAGATGGTCGCGATCAAGGAATATCACGTCGCCAAGGCGGCGTGACATCAGCCGGATTGCACTTTGTATGCCAAGGGCTTAGTTTCCCGGTGAAACGGGAAACTGGTCCGGCATCATGACGCTTTCAGGCAAACATATTCTCCTCATCATCTCCGGCGGCATCGCGGCCTATAAGAGCCTTGATCTCATCCGCCGCCTGAAGGAGCGCGGCGCCAAGGTCACGCCTGTCATGACAAAGGGCGCGCAGGAATTTATCACCCCGCTCGCTGTTGGCGCATTGTCTGCCACCCATGTCTTCACCGAGCTGTTTTCCAGGCAGGACGAGCAGGATGTCGGCCATATCAGGCTGGCGCGCGATTGCGATCTCGTGCTGGTGGCACCCGCTACCGCCGATCTGATGGCGAAGATGGCGAATGGCCTCGCCGACGATCTCGCTTCCACGATCCTTCTCGCGACGGATCGCAAGGTGCTGGCTGCGCCGGCCATGAATCCAAAAATGTGGTCGGCAAAACCAACGATACGCAATGTCGAAACGCTGAAGAAGGATGGCGTGTTTTTCATCGGGCCCATGGCCGGCGAAATGGCGGAGAAGGGCGAGGGCGGCCTTGGCCGCATGGCGGAGCCTTTGCAGATCGTAGAAGCCGTCGAGTCGCTGCTGGATGGCAGGCCGAAGCCGCTCAAAGGCAAAACGGCGATCATCACATCAGGGCCTACGCACGAGCCGATCGATCCCGTGCGGTATATTGCCAACCGCTCCTCCGGCAAGCAGGGCCATGCCATCGCAGCGGCTCTCGCGGCATTGGGGGCAGAGGTTACGCTGGTTTCCGGCCCCGTGACCATAGCCGATCCCGCCGGGGTGACGACGATCCATGTCGAGCGTGCCGAGGAGATGCGCGATGCGGTGATCTCGAGGCTTCCGGCCGATATCGCCGTCATGGTCGCCGCGGTCGCCGACTGGCGCGTGGCAGGTTCCTCGCAACAAAAGATCAAGAAGCAGCCGGGTGACGCGCCGCCGTCCCTGCAGCTGACGGAAAATCCGGATATTCTCAAGACCGTCGGCCACCATGAAAAGCGCCCCAGGCTGGTGGTGGGTTTTGCTGCCGAAACGCAGGATGTCGAGAAAAACGGCCGCGCCAAGCTGGAACGCAAGGGCGCAGATTATATCGTCGCCAATGACGTGTCGGCGGAAACCGGCATCATGGGCGGAGACCGCAACAGTGTGAAGATCATTTCGGCTGATGGTGTCGAGGCATGGCCGGATCTCGACAAGGCGGAAGTCGCAAAACGTCTGGCAGCCCTTATCGCGGAGAAACTCGCATGACCCTTTTCGATCGCAAGACATTCGATAGGGTGCTTGGCGAATGGCCGGGCGTGCGTTTTGTCGATCAATGGGATTCCCATGTCGCCAAGGTGGGCGACAAGGTTTTTGCCGTGCTGGGCGAACGGGACGACTGGCGGCTGGTGGTGAAATGCTCGGAAGAGAGCTTTGAAATCCTCACCTCGCTCGAAGGCATCGCTCAGGCACCCTATTTCGCCAAACGCAAATGGGTGTCGATTGGCGATCATTCGCCGCTCGAACAGGAAGAGTTGCAGCACTATGTGCGCCGTTCCTACGAGCTTGTCGCAGCCGGCTTGACCAAAAAACTGCGGGGCGAACTGGGCATCGAGATCGATACCGCGCCTCGCCTGTGATTTCCGTCAGTTTACCTTCTTGTCTTTGCCGATGATCTGGCGGACGCCCTCTTTGGTGAAGGGTTGCAGCAGCTGCGGCACAAAACCCTTCGCGATCTCACCCTTGATGCCGATATCGGTGGAAGAGGGCCGGTCGGGGTTATGGTAGGACCCGAAGAGGATATCGAAGATGACGAGATTCTCGCCGTAATTGGTATTGCCTTCCGGAAGCTGCTTTGAATGGTGCCAGCGGTGCAGGCGCGGGGTGCTGAAGACGTAGTCGAGCAGCCCCGTTTTCATATCGACGTTGCAATGGGTCAAGATACCGATGAATGCGGTCACGGCACCCAGCCACCAGAAGACCTGAAGCGGCGCACCCATGAAATAGAGCGGAATCTGGCTGAGCGCGATCTTGAACAGGGAATCGGCCACATGGAACCGACCGGTATTCACGACCCAGAGCCGCACGACACTGTGATGCAGCGCATGGAAGCGCCAGAAGAACACGGTTTCATGCGCGATGCGATGGGCCCAGTAGAGACCGAATTCGGCAATCGTCACCGCAAGCGCGACCTGAACCACCATTGGCAGATGCGATGGCCACAGGTCGAAACGCATTGCCGCCAGCGGCTGCAGCACATTGGCGGCCAGCATCGGGAAGATTGCCGATGCGGCTGCAGCGAGCTGCACAAGCCCCTTGGTCAAAAGCGTGTGGCCGATGCTGGTCATGGTCTCGCCGTCACCCTCAAGCCATTCGACTTCATAGGGAATATAGCGCTCAAGAAGAAACAGGCTCAGAACCGCGCCCGCATAAACAGCCAGAAAGGCAGTGATCGGATGGCTGCCTGCGAAAGCGAAATAGGATCCCAAGAGGCCGCCGATGAAGACGAGCGGCCACGAAGAATAGGAGAGGGCCTGTTTTATTACCTGCGCTTTTGCCATGAAACTCAAATCCCGTCCGGCATCTTTCGGCTCTCTACGACCCGCGCAATTCCGCGCAGGAATCAAGGCAGCCCTTACCCGCATCGATTACCTGTCTCGCTTGAAGATCAGGTCCTTATCGCTCCACTACGTTACATCAACATGGCACATGCCAATCTTCACAGGGTCAACTGACCCTGATTGCAATGTAAACAAGTGTCAGCGCAATCACCCACAGCGCGACGCGCCCCCATTTGGTATGGCGCGCTTCCGCCTTGCCGATGGCTTCCGCCGTCTGCGCGTCAAAACGCAGGCCGTTCTCGCTCATATACATCAGTTCGGAATGCAGCTTCTCGGTCTTGGCGGCGATCTCGGGCACCGCTTCGGCGAGCTTGAGCGCCGCCTTCACGCCATCCTTCAGATCGGTGGCGATGCGTTTGGGACCGAGATTGTCGCGAATCCATCCGCCGACGACCGGATCGGCCGCCTTCCACATATTAAAGCGCGGATTGAGCATGCGCGACACGCCTTCCACCACCACCATGGTCTTTTGCAGCATCACCAGTTCGGGCCGCGTTTCCATGTCGAAAAGCTCGGTCACTTCAAACAGCAGCGTCAGGAGCTTGCCCATGGAGATCGTCTCGGCCGGCTGGCCGTGGATCGGCTCGCCAATGGCGCGGATCGCCTGGGCGAAGCTCGCTTTATCGTGATGGCCCGGCACGTAACCGGCCTCGAAATGCACTTCCGCCACCCGCATGTAATCACGCGTGATGAAGCCATAGAGGATTTCGGCCAGGAAGCGGCGTTCCTTTTTGCCGAGCCGTCCGGCAATGCCCATATCCACGGCGACGATCTCGCCCTTCGCATCAACGAAGAGGTTGCCGGGATGCATGTCGGCATGGAAAAAACCGTCACGCAGCGTATGCCGCAGGAAAGACTGGATCAGCGTATCGGCCAGCTTGTTCAGGTCGTGGCCGGCCGCCTTCAAACCCTCGATGTCAGACATCTTGACGCCGTCGATCCATTCCATGGTGACGACGTCGCGGCCGGTACGTTCCCAATCCACTTCCGGAACACGGAAGCCGGGATCTTGCCTGGTATTTTCCGCAAGTTCGGAAAGCGCGGCGGCTTCGAGCCGTAAATCCATCTCGATCTTGGTCGTCTGCTCCAGCGTGCGCGTCACTTCCACCGGGCGCAGGCGACGGGCGGAGCGAACAAAACGCTGCTGCAGGTCGGCGATCAGATACATCGCCTCGAGATCATTCTGGAAACGCTGGCGCACGCCGGGGCGAATGACCTTGACGGCCACCTTGCGCGGTCCCTTTGGCGTATCCACCATGGCCGGGTGCACCTGAGCGATGGAGGCGGCCGCGATCGGGTCGCCGAACTCCCTGTAGAGGTCCGAAATCGACCGTCCGAGCGAACCTTCGATATTGGCCTTTGCCGCGGCGGCCGGGAAAAAGGCCATGCGGTCCTGAAGGCTTGCAAGATCGTCGGCGAAATCGGCGCCCACCACATCCGGCCGGGTGGCGAGAAACTGGCCCATCTTCACATAAGAAGGTCCGAGCCGTTCGACGGCCACGGCCAGCCGGTCGCTGCGCTGCGCCCGTTTCGCCTTGCTGCGGGCGAAGGGCTTCAGCAGGGCTTTCAACAATTGCGCCGGGGCAGGCAGGTCGTCGGACGGCAAAGCCAGCACGACGCCTTCGCGCACGAGAACCCAGCCAACCCTTGCGAGGCGGAAATATGCGCCCAAAGTGCTCATGCTTATGCTTGTCTCCTGCGTCTGCCGGCCATGGGTCTCAAAGTTTCCAGCCGGAATGCAGGGCGGCGATGCCGCCGGTGTAATTGGTATAGGTGACGCGGGAGAAGCCCGCGGTGCGGATCATCGTCGCAAAATCCTCCTGGTTGGGGAATTTGCGGATCGACTCGACCAGATACTGATAGGGCTCGGCATCGCCGGTGATCATCTTGCCGAATTGCGGAATGGCGTTGAACGACCAGGCGTCATAGACGCGGTCGAGCAGCGGCATGTCGACTTCGGAAAATTCCAGCACCAGAAGCCGACCGCCACGTTTCAGCACGCGGTGGGCCTCCTTCAGCGCGACATCGATGCGTGGCACGTTGCGAATGCCGAAGGCGACCGTATAGGCGTCGAATGTATTCGCCTCGAAGGGCAGCTCTTCGGCATTGGCCTCGACGAAGGTCAGATTGTCGGAGAGCTTCTTTTTCGCCGCCCGTTCCTCGCCCACGACCAGCATCGAGCCGTTAATATCGAGAACGGTGGCATGCGCCAGACGGTTGGAGGCTTCGATGATGCGGAAGGCGATGTCGCCTGTACCGCCCGCGACATCCAGAATCTTGTAGGAAGGATCCTTGCGCGGCGAAAGCGAGGAGACCATGGCGTCCTTCCACAGCCGGTGCAGGCCGGCCGACATCACGTCATTCATGATGTCGTAGCGCTTGGCCACCTTGTGGAAGACTTCGTTGACCAGCCCCTGCTTCTTGCCTTCATCCACCTTGTGAAAGCCATAGGACGTTTCCATGCCACCTTCTGCGGTCGTACGGGCGTCGGTCATCATCTGTCTCCATATTTATTGCGTGGCGGACCATAGCGGAAACGCCATGGCAACGCTATCTGTTGCCGCATCGCCTGGGCGCGACATTTCGCGTGCACTGTATAGACCACATGGTCCTAACGATAAACTGCCGGATAAGCCAGATGCCAGAATTGCCAGAAGTCGAAACCGTCAGACGTGGCCTCGCACCCGCCATGGAAGGTGCAAGGGTCCGCAAGCTCCATCTCGGCCGCCCCGATCTGCGGTTTCCGTTTCCAGAGGATTTCGCGGAGCTGATCGAAGGAAAGACGATCATCTCGCTTGGACGCAGGGCGAAATATCTTCTCATCGAGCTGGAGGGCGGGCTGACGATCGTGTCCCATCTCGGCATGTCGGGCTCGTTCCGCATCGAGGCGGAAAAGGGCGAGGGGGCTGAAGCGCCCGGCGCGTTTCATCATGCCCGCTCGAAAGACGGCAAGCATGACCATGTCGTCTTTCATCTGGATAAAGGAGAGGAGCGTGTCTGCGTCATCTATAATGATCCGCGCCGCTTCGGCTTCATGCATCTGGTGGAGCGCAACAAGCTTGACCTCTATCCTGCCTTCGCCGGGCTTGGCCCCGAGCCGACAGGCAATGCGCTGAGCGCGGATTATCTGGCATGCCGGTTTGAGGGCAAAAGCCAGCCCCTGAAAAGCACGCTGCTGGACCAGAAGGTCATTGCGGGTCTCGGCAATATCTATGTCTGCGAGGCGCTCTGGCGCGCGCATCTTTCTCCCCTGCGGGCGGCGGGAACGCTGGTGACGAAAAATGGCAAACCGAAATCGCAGCTCACCGATCTGACGGAGAAAATCCGCGACGTGATCGCCGATGCGATTACCGCCGGCGGCTCCTCCCTGCGCGACCATATACAGACGGACGGAACGCTCGGATATTTCCAGCACTCCTTTTCGGTCTACGATCAGGACGGCCAGCCTTGCCGGACACCCGGCTGCGGGGGTACGGTCGAAAGGATTGTGCAGGCCGGCCGTTCCACATTCTATTGTGCCGCCTGCCAGAAGTAACAATGTTGGACTACGGAGAAGGGGAGATTTGCCGTGGACTATGAAACGATACTGGTCGAGAAACGCGATGAGGTGGGCATCATCACGCTCAACCGCCCCAAGGCGCTCAACGCCCTCAATTCGGTGCTTCTGAAAGAGCTGCGACACATTCTCTCTTCGTTCTCAGCCGATGACTCTATCGGCGCCATCATTATCACCGGCTCGGAAAAGGCATTTGCGGCCGGCGCCGACATCAAGGAAATGCAGGGGCTGGATTTCGTCGATGCTTATGTCGGCGATTTCCTCGGCGGCTGGGATGAGGTCGCGGCCACCCGCAAGCCCGTTATTGCCGCCGTTTCCGGTTTTGCGCTCGGCGGCGGCTGTGAGCTGGCGATGATGTGCGATTTCATCATCGCTTCTGATACGGCGAAGTTCGGCCAGCCGGAAATCACCCTCGGTGTCATTCCCGGCATGGGTGGATCGCAGCGGTTGACGCGGGCTGTGGGCAAGGCGAAGGCCATGGATCTGGTTCTGACTGGTCGCATGATGGATGCGGCGGAAGCTGAGCGCGCCGGCCTCGTGTCGCGTATCGTGCCGGCTGCAGATCTCATGGAGGTGGCGGTGGAAGCCGCGACCCGCATTGCCTCGTTGTCGCGTGCTTCCGTTCTGATGGCCAAGGAAAGCGTCAACCGCTCCTTCGAGGTGCCGCTCGCCGAGGGGCTGAGATATGAACGACGTGCCTTCCAGTCGCTCTTTGCGACAGTGGATCAGAAGGAGGGCATGGCGGCCTTCGTCGAAAAGCGCAAACCCGCTTTCCGGAATCGCTAAGGATTCGGAATATCGGCGCTTTTAAGCGTTTTGCGCGTTGACGGGCTCAAGCTTTAGCGGTATATGCCCGCCCACGGTTAAGGAAAGCCATCCGGCTTGTCCGAAATTACTCCCGCATTCTTGGGTTACGTGAGGTCGTCGAACGACCCGATCCTCTGGTTGCGGAATTTGGTTTGAATTCGAAGAGAGGCATACATGGCCAATACAACTTCGGCGAAAAAGGCGACCCGCAAGATCGCTCGCCGTACCGCAGTCAACAAGGCTCGCCGTTCGCGCGTTCGCGGCTTCATCCGCAAGGTCGAGGAAGCAATCGCTACCGGTGATCTCGCAGTCGCCACCGAAGCTCTGAAGGCAGCTCAGCCTGAGATCCAGCGCGCAGCAACGCGTGGCGTTCTGCACGGCAACACCGCATCCCGCAAGGTGTCGCGTCTCGCCCAGCGCGTTAAGGCTCTTTCCGCCTAATCCGGCTAATCACAAATAACTATTCAAAAAGCCTGGTCTTTTGACCGGGCTTTTTGTGATTCTAACTGCCCGTTAACCATTGCTGCCGTAACGTGACAAATGCGTGTCAGATGGACGACAGGAAAATTACAATAAAAACAAAGGCTTGCTGGAGGTCTCTCGGAAAATGGGAAGCTTTCTCTACGGAAGTCGCGGCCAGTTTTGAGTCAAGAAGATTTTTATTTTTTTGGTAAAATCGGCTCTCAAAAATTGCCAAAATTGAATCTCATTGATTCATAAGCGATTCTGCTTCGCACCTCGTCGGTGATGCAAAACGGCCTTTGTGAGTCAATGGCCGATCTACGTTTTTGCAGAAAAAACGCCATTGATCTCTCCCCACGATCCTGCCTAAATGCATTTCAACAAGGGGTGCGGATCTCAGTCCACAGATTATCTCGATCATCATATCGACGATATATACCTTCTTGCTGGCGGGTCTTTCGAGGTCCGTTTTTTCAGGTCATCGAGCTTTTTGTGCCGTTTCGGTCTCGGAACGGGCGGGGGCTTTTTGTCCTCAAGAATGCGCCTTAAGGTTGTAACGAAAGGAGCGTTTTTAGCGTGTCGCAGGTCTCTCCATGAGGGGGAGTGAAATGGGATAACCGACTCGCAAACGGGTAGTCGCCTTTGACGTTCTTTCGAGGGGAACGCTGGGGGCAAAAATAAACGAGGGGGATCCCTGGCGGTCGATTTTTGATCGTCAGGCTATGATTGGCAATTTGAAAGGCGGCAATATGCAATTGAATTTGGCGATGGGTGCGGTGGCTGATGGGGACCGCGCACCAAAGGCATGTGATGCAGCTTGCTCAGAGGCGGCAGGGGATAAATCGGCAATGATGCATGATGCGCTGTTTGAACGTTTTAGCGCGCGGCTCAAGGCACAGGTTGGTCCCGAGGTCTATGCAAGCTGGTTTGCACGGCTCAAACTCCATACCGTTTCGAAAAGCGTCGTCCGCTTCACCGTTCCGACGACCTTTCTGAAGTCCTGGATCAACAACCGTTACATGGATCTGATCACCAGCCTCGTCCAGAGCGAGGATCCGGATGTGCTGAAGGTGGAGATTCTTGTCCGCTCGGCCAGCCGTCCGGTTCGCCCGGCGCAGGCTGAAGAACGGGCACAGCCCGCTCAGGAGGTTGGTGCGGCTCCGCGTAACAAGTCCTTCATTCCGTCGCAGCCCGCGGCAGCGCCTGCCGCGCAGCCTATGGCGGCGCAGGCGACCCTGCGTCAGGGTGGTTCCGGGCCGCTGTTCGGCTCGCCGCTTGATACGCGCTTTACCTTCGATACCTTTGTCGAAGGCTCGTCCAACCGTGTCGCCCTTGCGGCCGCAAAAACCATCGCCGAAGCCGGCGCTGGCGCCGTGCGCTTCAACCCGCTGTTCATTCATGCGGGTGTCGGCCTCGGCAAGACACATCTTCTGCAGGCCATTGCCAATGCGGCCATCGACAGCCCGCGCAATCCGCGCGTGGTCTATCTGACGGCTGAATATTTCATGTGGCGTTTTGCGACTGCTATCCGCGACAATGACGCGCTGACGCTGAAGGACACGCTGCGCAATATCGACCTGCTCGTCATCGACGACATGCAGTTCCTGCAGGGCAAGATGATCCAGCATGAATTCTGCCACCTGCTGAACATGCTGCTCGACAGCGCCAAGCAGGTCGTGGTTGCGGCTGACCGTGCGCCCTGGGAGCTGGAGTCGCTTGATCCGCGCGTCCGTTCCCGTCTTCAGGGCGGCATGGCGATCGAGATCGAAGGCCCTGATTACGACATGCGCTACGAAATGCTCAACCGTCGCATGGGTTCGGCGCGTCAGGACGATCCGTCGTTCGAAATCTCGGACGAAATTCTGACCCATGTGGCCAAGAGCGTGACGGCGAGCGGTCGCGAACTTGAAGGTGCCTTCAACCAGCTGATGTTCCGGCGCTCTTTTGAGCCGAACCTCTCGGTCGACCGTGTCGATGAGCTGCTGTCGCATCTCGTCGGAACCGGTGAGGCCAAGCGTGTGCGCATCGAGGACATTCAGCGCATTGTTGCCAGGCACTATAATGTGTCGCGGCAGGAACTGGTGTCCAACCGCCGCACCCGGGTTATCGTCAAGCCGCGCCAGATCGCCATGTATCTGGCGAAGATGCTGACGCCGCGTTCCTTTCCTGAGATCGGTCGCCGTTTCGGCGGTCGCGACCACACCACGGTTCTGCATGCCGTGCGCAAGATCGAGGAACTGATTTCCGGCGATACCAAGCTCGGCCACGAGGTTGAGCTGCTGAAACGCCTGATCAACGAAAACAACGCATAAAAAGAAGCGGCCTTCGGGCCGCTTTTTTATTGGTTTCTCATTTATCGGTTTAAGCCGGGTGGCGCAGGCCTCAGCAGGCGAGATCGGCCACCACGGCATCCAGAATAAGCATGCCTGAAGGCGTGCAGCGCAGGCGGGAATTGCCGAGCCTTTCCACGAAACCGTGCTGGAGAAGAAAATCCTCCTTTTCCGGATCGAGGTCGCGGCCGGAAAGATCGCTCCAGCGGGCGAGATCGATGCCCTCGCGCAGGCGAAGGCCCATCAGCAGCAATTCATCAGCCTGTTCATCGACACCGAGCAATTCCTGATCGACCATGCCATGGCCTTCCCGCTCGACTGTTTCTAGCCAGGTCTCGGGGTGGCGCTCGGTGGCGGTGGCGAGCTTGGAAGCGCCACGCGTCAGACGTCCATGCGCGCCGGGGCCGATGCCGGCATAATCGCCATACCGCCAGTAGGTGAGGTTATGGCGGCTTTCGGCGCCGGGCCGGGCGTGATTGGAAACCTCATAGGCCGGCATGCCGTAACGCTCGGTGATTTCCTGCGTCGCTTCATAAAGCACGGCCGAATGTTCGCCATCCGGAACGATGAGCTTGCCGGCCTTGTGCAGGCCATAAAAGGGCGTGCCTTCCTCGATCGTCAGCTGGTAGAGCGACAGATGGTCGACGGCATAAGAGACGGCCTCCTTCAGTTCGGCGTCCCATTCGGCCACCGTCTGGTTCGGGCGGGCATAGATGAGATCGAAGGACATGCGCGGAAAAATCTCCCGCGCCAGCCGGATGGCTTTCAAAGCATCGGCCACATCATGCAGGCGGCCGAGGAATTTCAGGTCCCGGTCGTTCAGCGCCTGCACGCCGAGCGAGACACGATTGACGCCCGCCGCCCGGTAACCGCGAAACCGTTCCGCCTCGACGCTGGAAGGATTGGCTTCCATGGTAATCTCGATACCGTCAGGCACATGCCAGAAGCGCGCGATGCCATCAAGAAGCGCGCCAACCGTCTGCGGGTCCATCAGCGACGGCGTACCACCACCCATGAAGATGCTGGTCACCACGCGCGGGCCGCTGAGCGTCCGCATGTGTTCCATTTCACGGAGAAAGGCCGCGGTAAACCGTTCCTGATCCACCGGCCGGTGGCGGACATGGCTGTTGAAATCGCAATAGGGGCATTTGGCCGCGCAGAAGGGCCAGTGCAGATAGATCCCGAAGCCGGGATCGCCCGTATCCGGCAGAAGCGATGCGCCGGGGGCAGAAAGTTGGTGCTCCCCGACCATCGGGTTCATGCCTCCAGGCAGGTTTCTACGAATTTTTTGAATGCACGGGCACGGTGAGAAAGCGCGAAAGCGTCGCCATGTTTCCAACCGTGTTTTTCATCCGCGCTCATTTCGCCGAATGTGGTGTCGTATCCCTCGGGTTTAAAGACGGGATCATAACCGAAACCGCTCGCTCCGCGCGGCGGCCAGACGACAGTGCCTTCCACCTCGCCACGGAAATATTCGACATGCCCGTCCGGCCAGGCCAGGCACAGCACGCTGACGAAGCGGCCGGTGCGATCTTCGGGCTTCGATGCGCCACGCTCGGCCAGCGCATCCTCGACCTTCTGCATCGCCATGGCGAAATCGCGCGTACCATCGGCCGTCTCCGCCCAATTGGCGGTATAGACACCAGGCGCGCCGTCAAGCGCGTCAATCACCAGACCGGAATCGTCTGATAAAGCCGGTAGGCCGGATGCCTTCGCGGAGGCGAGCGCCTTGATGGCCGCATTTTCCTCGAAGGTGGTGCCCGTCTCATCCGGCTCTGAGAAGTTCAGATCCGCCGCCGATTTGGCGGAGAAACCGAAAGGCCCGATCAGATCGGCGATTTCGGCGATCTTGCCCTTGTTATGGCTGGCGACGACGATCGTTCTGGTCTCGAGCTTGCGCATGGTACTTTCCTGTCGGCTCAGGCAATCGCCTGTTTCTGAAGGGCAACCAGTTCGCTGCAACCGGCCTTGGCAAGACCGAGCAGCGTCAGGAACTCTTCCTCGGAGAAGGGCGCGCCTTCCGCCGTTCCCTGAACTTCGACGATGCCGCCGGAACCGGTGATGACGAAATTCGCGTCGGTTTCGGCGGAAGAGTCTTCCAGATAATCGAGATCGATCACCGGCTGCTTGGCGAAGATGCCGCAGGAGATCGCGGCGATATGGTCTTTCAGCACCTTCTCGACCTTGATCATATTGCGGGTTTCCATCCATTTCAGGCAGTCATGCAAGGCAATCCATGCGCCGGTGATGGAGGCAGTGCGGGTGCCGCCATCGGCCTGGATGACATCGCAGTCGATGCTGATCTGGCGTTCGCCGAGTGCCTGCAGATCAACAACGGCGCGCAGCGAGCGGCCGATGAGGCGCTGGATTTCCTGCGTGCGGCCGCCCTGCTTTCCAGCGGCGGCTTCGCGCTTCATGCGTTCATTCGTGGAGCGCGGCAGCATGCCGTATTCGGCGGTGACCCAGCCCTTGCCGCTGTTGCGCAGCCAGGGTGGCGTCTTTTCTTCAAGGCTTGCGGTGACGAGCACATGCGTATCGCCAAATTTCACGAGACAGGAGCCTTCGGCATGTTTCGAGAAATTGCGCTCGAAGGAAACCTTGCGCATCTGGTCGGTTTTTCTGCCTGAAGGCCGCATATGATCCACTCTCCATGTTGGTTCCTGCCTTCTAAGGTGCGCTCCGGGCTTTTGCAAAGCCAATTTCCATTTTGCCGTGGCCGCATGACGCATTATATTGGTGCAGAGTAGATTTGGACGACAAAGAACGGACGAGATGGGTTTTTCAGCACCGCTTTCAAGAGATCAGGCATCGCTGCTGGATGAACGGTCGCGGGAAATTTTCCGGCGCATCGTCGAAGGTTATCTCGATACGGGTGAGCCGCTCGGATCGCGCAGCCTGTCGCGGCTTCTGCCCATGTCGCTTTCCCCTGCCTCCGTCCGCAATGTCATGAGCGATCTTGAGGAACTGGGCCTCATCTATTCGCCGCATATCAGCGCCGGACGCCTGCCCACGCAGACGGGGCTGCGTTTCTTTGTCGATGCCTTCATGCAGGTGGGCGATCTGCCTGCCGACGAGCGGGCGAATATCGACCGGCAGATCGGGCCGGTTGCCGGCCACGAACAATCGCTGGAAGGCTTGTTGACGGAAGCGAGCCGCATGCTGTCAGGCATGTCGCGCGGCGCTGGCCTGGTGCTGACGGCCAAGAATGATGTCATCCTGAAACATGTCGAATTCATCAGGCTGGAGCCCACCAAGGCGCTTGCCGTGCTGGTCGGCGATCACAATCAGGTCGAAAACCGCATCATCGAATTGCCTTCAGGCATTTCCTCCTCGCAATTGACCGAGGCTGCAAATTTCATCAACGCCCACCTGTCCGGACAGACGCTGCAGGAGCTGCGCGGTCAGTTTCAGACCCAGCGAACTGAGTTGCAATCGGAACTCGGCATGCTGGCGCAGGATCTCGTGGAACGTGGTCTCGCGGTATGGGCGGGCGATAATGAGGAGGGCAAGCTCGGCCGGCTTATCGTTCGCGGCCGCTCCAACCTGCTCGAGGGCCTGGCCGGTGAGGAGGATATCGATCGCGTACGCATGCTGTTCGACGATCTTGAGCGCAAGGAAAATCTGATCGAGATCCTCAATCTGGCCGAAACCGGCTCGGGGGTCAGGATTTTCATCGGCTCGGAAAACAAGCTCTTTTCGCTCTCGGGTTCCTCTCTCATCGTCGCGCCCTATCGCGATGAGGATAATCGTGTCGTGGGTGCCGTCGGTGTCATCGGGCCCACCAGGCTGAACTATGCCCGTATCGTGCCGATGGTAGACTATACCGCGCAGATCATGGCGCGTCTTTCCCGCAAGCAGAGATAGAACACGTCAGCAAGGTCAGAGAATGCGGCAAGCTTTTCGCCGCAAGCCTTGATTTTTGCCCGTCAAAGCTCGATATCGGGCGCAACCAACAACATTCAAATCTGGAGAACGTCATGACCGACGATACAAAAAAGCCCGGACCTGACGCGGACGTCGCCGAAGAGTTTGTCGAACCCGCGATTGCCGGGGAAGAGCTGGCTGATGCTGCCGAAGCCGATCCGGTGGAACTTCTGAAGGCTGAGAATGCCGATCTGCGCGACAAGTTCCTGCGCCTCGCGGCCGAAATGGACAATCTTCGCCGTCGTACTGAGCGTGACGTCAAGGATGCCAAGGCCTATTCGCTGGCGGGTTTTGCACGCGACATGCTCGCCGTTTCCGATAATCTTCGCCGCGCGCTGGAAGCCATTCCAGATGAACTCAAGACCAATTGCGAAGCCGGTCTCAACGGCCTGATCGAAGGCGTCGAGATGACCGAGCGCTCGATGCTGTCGACGCTGGAACGCCACGGCGTGAAGAAGATCGATGCCGAGGGCCAGAAATTCGACCCGAATTTCCACCAGGCCATGTTCGAAATTCCGAATACCTCGGTTCCCAACAATACCGTGCTGCAGGTGATTCAGGCCGGTTTCACCATTGGTGACCGCGTGCTGCGTCCCGCCATGGTGGGTGTCGCCAAGGGCGGCCCGAAGGTGGAGACCGCTGCCTCGGCCGAGCCGGGCACGTCCTCTCTGAATGAAAAGGACGCGTGAGGCATTTATCCTTACGTCATAAAAAACGCGCCTTCATGGCGCGTTTTTTATTGTCATTAAACTGAGAGAATTGGCCTGCGATCAAGCCGCCGTTGCCTGTTCCTGATTGAGGAAGGCGTAGATTGCCGTGTCGGAATCGGTGGCGCGCAACTTGGCCACCAGCTCAGGGTCGCGCAGCGCGCGGGCAATGCGCGACAGCGCCTTCAGGTGATCCGCGCCGGCGCCTTCTGGCGCAAGCAGCAGGAAAACCAGATCGACCGGCTGGTCGTCCAGGGCTTCGAAATCGATCGGTGTTTCAAGACGTGCGAAGACGCCGGTGATCTGATGGATGCTGTTGAGCTTGCCATGCGGAATGGCAATGCCATGGCCCACACCGGTGGAGCCGAGTTTCTCACGCTGGAGGATGACGTCGAAAACTTCCCGTTCCGAGACTCCGGTAATTCTGGCTGCCTTTGCGGCCAGCTCCTGAAGCAACTGCTTTTTGGAATTCACCTTGAGGGCGGGAATAATCGCATCTTGTTGCAGCAAATCTGCCAACGCCATTCTCTTTTTCCTTCATGCCATCGAGACGATGCAGGAGGCAGATGCGCTTTTGCGCTCTGCCTCCCACGTCTTGTCAGACTGTTCAGCTCTTGATCGTTTCCGCGTCGATCCAGCCAATATTGCCGTCATGACGTCGGTAAACGATGTTGAGATATTCCTTGCCGGGGCTGCGGAACAGCAGAACCGGCTCGTCGGTCATGTCGAGCGCCATCACGGCGCTGGCGACTGACATGGTTTTAATCTGTTTCGAACTCTCCGCCACAATGGTGGGTGCGTAGTCCTCGGGGACCTCGTGGTCCTCATCGGGAATAGCATCCATCACCGTATAAGCGATTTCCTGCGACACGCCGTTCGAACCATTGTGGTGGTCCTTGAGCTTGCGCTTGTAACGGCGCAGGCGCTTCTCGATCCGCTCTGCGGCAGCGTCGAAGCTGGCTTGCGGATCATTTGCCTGACCCGCCGCATGCAATACGATTCCTGTATCGAGATGCAGCTTGCAGTCGGCGGCAAAGCGCGATCCGGACTTCTCCACGGTCACCTGGCCTGAATACCCCCCATCGAAGTATTTGGTAACTGCCAGACCTATATTGTCCTCGATCCGCTGACGGAAAGATTCACCGATCTCCATATGTTTACCAGATACACGCACACTCATGGAAATTTTCCTTTTTGTAGTGATTTGCGAGTACCAGCTTACGTCAAGCCGAGCGCGCATCCAAGCGTTTCGAAGACCTTAAAAAGCCCTCATTCGAATTTTACGCCCATGGACGGTGGAGGTGAATCCGTTACAAATGACCTTGCTTACGTGTGCGGCGGGCTTCTAGCCCTTGCCGTGGCAAGAGTCAATGGTGCGGCAAAAAACCGCGATAAACGTGATCGTCTTCATTGATCAGAAGGTGGAAAGCTTGGCCAGCGCCTTCTTTTCCCGGCGCCTCTGAACGGAGGAGGGGATGTTCATCGCCTCGCGATATTTGGCGACTGTACGGCGGGCGATATCGATTCCGCTCTTTTTCAGATTGTCGACGATATCGTCGTCCGAAAGCACGGCTTCAGCGGCTTCCTGCGCGATCATGGCCTTGATGCGGTGACGCACCGCTTCCGCCGAATGGCTGTCGCCGCCTTCCACCGCGCTGATCGATACGCTGAAAAAATATTTGAGCTCGAACAGCCCGCGCGGCGTCAGCATGTATTTCTTCGACGTCACCCGGCTGACGGTGGATTCATGCATCTTGATGGCGTCGGCCACCGTCTTGAGGTTCAGCGGGCGTAGTTGGTCGACACCGTTGACGAGGAAGGCATCCTGTTGGCGCACGATTTCGCTCGCCACCTTCATGATCGTCCGGGCGCGCTGATCGAGGCTGCGGGTCAGCCAATGGGCCGTCTGCATGCATTCGGACAGAAAATCCTGATCCTCTCCTGCGCGCGCCTTATGTTTTGAAACCTCCGCAAAGTAGCTCTGGTTGATGAGCACCCGCGGCAGGGTGTCGGGATTGATCTCCACCAGCCAGCCACCTGAAGAGGAGGGGCGGACAATGATATCAGGGACGATGGTCTCCGAAACCATCGAATCGTAACCAGCACCGGGGCGAGGATTGAGCGTGCGGATTTCCGCCAGCATGTCGAGAAGGTCCTCCTCATCGACGCCGCAGAGTTTTTTCAAGGAGGCGAAATCGCGTTTCGCCAGAAGCTCGAGATTATCGACAAAAGCCCGCATGGCCGGGTCGAGCCGGTCCTTCTGTGCGAGCTGGATCGCCAGACATTCGCTCAAGGAACGGGAAAAGATGCCCGGCGGATCAAAGCCCTGAAGCGTCTTCAGAACGTGCTCGACCGCCGATGGGACGGCACCCAGCCGTTCGGCGACGTCGTCGACGGCATCTGCGGCGATATAACCGGTCTCATCGAGCTGGCCGATCAGCGCATCGGCGATCATCCTGTCCTCTGCGGCGGAGATGGCGAGCGGCAGTTGTTGATTGAGGTGGTCACTGAGGCTTTGTCGGGCGGCCACGAAGTCGTCGAGGTCGTAGCTTTCTCCCGACTCCTGCCCGGGCATGGATTTCCACTGGCTCGCTAGTTCGGGCGCATCGGCTTTTCTCGGCTCGCCATCGTCGGGAAAGACGTTTTCGAAGCTGGTGTCCAGCTGCTCGCCAAGATTTGCGGCGCGCTCCCCGTACCAGTCATCGCTGTCGGGCGTTACGCTGGCGGTCGCATCCGAAGCTTCACCGTCGCCGAAATTATCGACATCCACAGGTGTATCGCTGCCCAAATCGCCATCGTTTGCTGCAATTTCCAGCAGCGGATTGCGCTCCACCTCCTGCGCGATGAACTGCGTCAGCTCGAAATGCGTCATCTGAAGCAGCTGGATGGACTGCATCAGTTGCGGTGTCATCACGAGAGACTGGTTTTGACGCAGCAAAAGGCTGGCAGACAATGCCATGGTGGACGCGAAACTCCCCTTACAGCTTCTCCATAGCCACAGTTTTCATAAATTTTGCGGAGGCGATGGAACTTGGCCCAAAAATTGCTTTTTTATCTTGTTTGGTCAAGCGTCAGGGTGGGGCGCGATGAAGAATCTTTCGCGCCCTGTAGTTTAAAGGCTGAAATTATTGCCGAGATAGAGACGGCGTACGTCCGGATTGTTGACGATGTCGTCAGGACGTCCATGCGTCAGCACTTCGCCGGCATGGATGATATAGGCGCGGTCGATGAGGCCGAGCGTTTCACGGACATTATGGTCCGTTACGAGAACGCCGATGCCGCGCGCCGTCAGATGCCTGACCAGATTCTGGATATCGCTGACCGAAATCGGATCGACACCCGCGAAGGGCTCATCCAGCAGCATGAAAGTCGGATCGGTCGCCAGTGCGCGCGCAATTTCCAGACGACGCCGCTCACCGCCCGAAAGCGCCACGGCCGGCGATTTGCGCAGTTGCGCAATATGAAACTCTTCCAGGAGCTCGTCGAGTTTGCGATTGCGCTTGGCGGCATCCGGTTCATGCACTTCCAGCACGGCGCGGATGTTCTCCTCGACCGTCAGGCCACGGAAAATCGAGGCTTCCTGCGGCAGATAACCGACACCGAGACGAGCACGCCTGTACATCGGCATGCCGGTCACATCGTTGCCATTGATGGCGATCTTGCCGCTATCGACGGGCACGAGGCCGGTAATCATGTAAAAACAGGTGGTCTTGCCGGCGCCGTTCGGGCCAAGCAGCCCAACGGCCTCTCCACGGCGCACGACCAGTGAAACACCGTTGACGACACGGCGGGTATTATAGGTCTTCGTCAGGCCATGCGCGATCAAGGTGCCCTGATAAGGGGTCTTGTCGGCCGGTGAGGCGGCGTCTGCCGAACGGTTACGTTCGCCGCCGAAAATTTTTGAGATCGAAGGTATCTTCACGAGGAAAGACTACTGTTTTTTCTGGGATTTCGGATCAAGCATGATCCGAACAGGGCCGCCGCAGCTTTCGAGCTTTGCCTGCCCCGTATTCATGAGAACGGTGAGCTTGCAGCCCGTAAAGACGTTGGTGCCTTCGGACAGGACCACCTGCTTGCCGGTCAGAATGAACGTCTGCGCCGCCATGTCGAATTCGCCGTGGTCGGCTGTGGCCTTCTGGGTCTCGGATGTCAGATAGACATTGTTGTCGACGAAAATCTTGTCGATTTTGGCATCACCGCTGGTGAGCGAAGAGCCCTGACCCTTGTAATTAACGGTCATCTTGCCTGCCTGAAGCGTGGTCGTTCCCTGCACAACCTTCACATTGCCGGTGAAATAGGCCTTGCGCTCCTGATCCCGGACTTCGAGCTGATCGCTTTCGATCGCGATCGGCTGGTCGCCGGAGAGCTTGACGCCCTGCATGTTGCTGGTGGTGTTCTGGGCAAAAGCCACAGTTGCAAGACACGAAAAAACAAGACCTGCGGCCGTAAGGCCTGCGGTTCTGCCGAGGGAAACGGGACGGGAAATTTGCATCATCTGGACCGGGCTCTCACTTGCCTTCATTCTTGATATTGGATGCAGCGATACGTGCGCGTACCTGCCCCGAAAATGTAATTGTCTTGCCATTATCTGCGATGTCAATCGATTGCGCAACAATGGAGCCGTCGTTTGTTTTGATTGAAACCGGCTCTTTGCTGCTCATTTTTCCGGCCTTCAGATCGACATCCGCAGACTGGAACTTCGCTTGTATGCCATTGCTGAGATTGATGTCAAAAGGGGCAGTCATCTTCAGCGTGTTGGTGGCGCGGTCGAAAATGCCTTCCTGGGCGATAACCTGCGCGACGCTGTCATTGACAGGCACGGCGGCCAGCACCTTTTCGAGCGTCATGAGGTTGGGGTTGGCGATATCCTGCAACGCGCGGTCGGCGTTCATGGAATAATCTATTCCCTTTTCATTACGGCCCGCAACGGCAGGTTTTTCCATCACGATTTTGCCGTCTTCTATCCGCGCGCTTTCCAACGAGACATTTTCGGGCGCCCAGGTGCGGATGACCGAAACGGCGATGAAGGCCAGCGAAATGATGGCCGCGCTGAGCGGTAGAATGATTTTCAGCCGCTTTACACGCGCGGAATGCCGCAGCGCGGTGTCATAGGCACCGTTCTGGTCATTGGGCAGCGAAAATGCTGGCGCGGGTTCGCGGAGTCGTTCGAGCATAGAAGTGGGTCCGAAATGCTTCCCCGGCGCCATCCTGGCGCGCAATCGAAGCTTGTGTATCTATCTAAATGTGTTTGGCACGAGTGCTTTGTCCTGCCAATATGGTTTTTGTCTGGAGAGGTGCAAGGGAAATGCGAATTTTATCGTAATTCTGGTTTCCTTATTGTTTCCTTGCGGCTTCGCGTTAGAAGAACCATATGGCCTGAAGCGCAAAAGCGGATGACAGAGGTTTCTATGGATAATATGGCGATAGCTGATCGCAGGCGTTTGCGCCGCAAGCTGACTTTCTGGCGGATTGCCGCCGTTCTCCTGCTCGTCGCCGGCGCCTTTGGTCTTTACCGGTTTTTCTGGGAAGGCCCGCAGCAAAGCGCCAAACCCCATATTGCCCGCATCGAGGTCTCCGGCCTGATCACCGACAATACCGAACTTCTTGAGCGGCTCGACAGGATCGCCAAGAGCGACAACGTCAAAGGGCTGATCGTTTCGATTTCCTCGCCCGGCGGCACCACCTATGGCGGGGAGCGCATCTTCAAGGCTATCAGAGGCGTTGCCGAAAAGAAGCCGGTGGTTTCCGATGTCCGCACGCTTGCCGCTTCCGCCGGCTATATGATCGCGTCGGCCGGTGATGTCATCATTGCCGGTGAAACCTCGATCACCGGCTCGATCGGCGTGATCTTTCAATATCCCCAGATCGGCCAGCTGATGGACAAGCTCGGTGTCTCGCTGCAGGAAATCAAGTCGTCGCCGATGAAGGCCGAGCCGTCTCCGTTCCACGAGGCGCCGGAAGAAGCAAAGACGATGATCCGTGCCATGGTGATGGATAGCTACGGCTGGTTCGTCGATCTCGTCGCCGATCGCCGCAAACTGCCGCGCGAGGATGTGCTGAAACTGGCGGACGGATCAATTTACACCGGCCGGCAGGCGCTTGCCAACAAGCTGGTCGATACGCTTGGCGGCGAAAAGGAAGTTCGCACCTATTTCGAAACCCGTGGCGTTGCCAAGGATTTGCCGATCGTCGAATGGCGTGCGCCGTCGTCCCGTTCGCCTTTTGCGCTTTTCAGTGTTGCGCAAATAGCGAAGTTTCTGGGATATGACGATTTAATTCCCTTCGCAGGCCCCAGCCAGCTCGGTGCGGACAAGTTGTTTCTTGACGGTCTTGTTTCCGTTTGGCAGGTTGAGCCGCGTTAAAAATCCAATTCTTTCAGGGGGCAACCGTGATCAAGTCTGAACTGGTGCAGATCGTTGCTGCGCGTAACCCGCACCTTTATCACCGCGACGTGGAAAACATCGTCAATGCGGTGCTGGATGAAATCACCGATGCCCTGGCGGCGGGAAATCGTGTCGAGCTTCGCGGTTTCGGCGCATTTTCGGTGAAGAACCGTCCGTCCCGATCGGGCCGGAACCCGCGCACGGGTGAGTCGGTTTTCGTTGAGGAAAAATGGGTGCCCTTCTTCAAGACGGGCAAGGAACTGCGCGAACGCCTGAACCCGGGTATGGGTGACGAAGAGGACGATTGATCGTTCTTGACGCCTGGCAACTGAAAAGAAGTCGGCGGAATGCCTGCAGCGATGGAGTATTGTCGGATGTCGAAAAAAATCATCAACCTCATCATCCTGCTTCCGCTGGCGATCATCCTCGTCATCCTGTGCGTGGCCAATCGTCAGTCCGTGACGCTGGCGCTCAATCCGTTTCGGCCGGAGGACGGCGTTCTGTCCTTCACCGCACCGTTTTTTGTTTTCCTGTTTCTGGCGGTTATTTTTGGCGTTCTCTTGGGCTCGGCGGCCACATGGTTCGCCCAGGGCAAACATCGCAAACGTGCCCGTATCGAAGCGAAAGAGGCCGTTCGCTGGCACGACGAGGCGAACCGCCAGAAGGCGGCCGCCACCGGGCAGCTGCCGAATGCGGGACAACTCCCGGCAAAGTGATGGTGCCGAGAGTCGTTCCGGCTCTAGTCGAGCGGCGTGCGGAATGCTATTTGCTGGCGCAATAAGACGCGGGCAAAAGCGGAAAGATTTCCATTGAAGAAAAAAGACAGCCGGCCGGGCAATCGTGCGCGTGCCGGGAGCGAGAAAAAACAGGTCCATGCCGCAAAGCCGGCACGGCGCACGGATACCGCGCCGAAGAAGCGCGAGCCGGATGCAGTCCGCAGCGTGCCGAAACCTGCGTCAAAGGAAAAAATCGTTCCGGTGGCGGCCGTTGAACAGGCGCCCGCGCGGCCCCTCAAGCATCGCACCGGCGAACGTCCCGCAGAACAGGTTCCGGTCATTCTGGAATCGAGTGGCGCGGGCGATTTTCATCTGATCGATAGCGGCAACGGCCTGAAGCTCGAACAATATGGCGATTACCGCGTCGTCCGTCCCGAGGCGCAGGCGCTCTGGCAGCCGTCGGTTCCCGACCGCGTATGGCAGAATGCCGACGCCATTTTTTCCGGCGATACGGATGAGGACGGCATGGGCCGCTGGCGTTTTCCGAAGGAAACGCTTGGCGAAACCTGGCCTCTCTCCCTGCTGGGGGTTGAATTTCTCGGTCGTTTCACGGCGTTCCGGCATGTCGGCGTCTTTCCGGAGCAGATCGTGCATTGGGAATGGCTGAAAAATGCCGTGAAGACCGCCGATCGGCCGCTGAAAGTGCTGAACCTCTTCGGTTATACCGGCGTCGCCTCGCTGGTCGCGGCGGCGGCCGGTGCCGAAGTCACCCATGTCGACGCCTCCAAGAAGGCGATCGGCTGGGCGAAGGAAAATCAGGCGCTCGCCGGGCTCGAACAGGCACCGATCCGCTGGATTTGCGAGGACGCCATGAAGTTCATTCAGCGGGAAGAACGCCGTGGCAGCACCTACGATATCATTCTCACCGACCCGCCGAAATTCGGCCGCGGCACCCATGGCGAGGTCTGGCAATTGTTCGACCATCTGCCGCTGATGCTTGATATCTGCCGGGAAATCCTGTCGCCAAAGGCGCTCGGCCTGGTGCTGACGGCCTATTCCATCCGGGCCAGCTTCTATTCGATGCATGAATTGATGCGCGAAACCATGCGCGGCGCCGGCGGTGTCGTCGCATCCGGCGAACTGGTCATTCGCGAGGCCGGGCTTGACGGCAAGACGCCGGGCCGGGTGCTTTCAACATCGCTGTTCAGCCGCTGGGAGCCGAAATGACAAAGGACATGCGCGAAAACACCACGCGCCGGGTTGGCCAGGTCAAGGAAGTGACGAGTCTTGCCAATCCGATCATCAAGGACATCAAGGCGCTCACCCAAAAAAAGGGCAGGGAAGAGACCGGCACCTTCATGGCTGAGGGCCTGAAGCTGGTCATCGACGCGCTCGAACTCGGCTGGACGATCAAGACGCTGGTTTACGCCAAGGCCGCCAAGGGCAAGCCGCTGGTGGAGCAGGCGGCGGTAAGGACCGTCGCATCGGGCGGTCTGGTGCTCGAAGTCAGCGAAAAGGTCATCGCCTCGATCACACGCCGCGACAATCCGCAGATGGTCGTCGGTATTTTCGAACAGAAATGGAAGCCGCTGAAGGATATCCGGCCGGAAAAGGGCGAGACCTATATCGCGCTCGACCGCGTGCGCGATCCCGGCAATCTCGGCACCATCATCCGCACGGCGGATGCGGCCGGCGCCTCGGGCGTCATTCTGGTGGGCGATTGCACCGATCCTTTCTCGCTGGAAACGGTGCGCGCCACCATGGGCTCGGTCTTTGCCACGCCCGTGGCCCGCGCTTCGGTCGAGGAATTCCTTTCCTGGAAAAAATCGGCTCATGTCAGCGTCGTCGCCACGCATCTTGCCGGTTCCGTGGATTATCGGAAGATCGACTATGCCAGCAAACCGGTGGTGATCTTGATGGGCAACGAGCAATCAGGCCTGCCGCCGGAACTGGCCGGCAAGGCGGACCAGCTGGCGCGCATTCCCCAGCAGGGCCGTGCCGATAGTCTCAACCTCGCCATCGCCACCGCCGTCATGCTGTTTGAAGCACGGCGACATCTCCTCGAACTTGCACCGGTGACGTAATGGCCAAAGCGGCGTTGTTCTCGAAATTCGGCCCGGCCTTTGCGCTGATCGCCGCCGCACTGGTGCTGGACCAGATCGTCAAGCAGCTGGTCGAGGCCTATCTGCCGCTGCAGGAGATGGTTCCGGTAATGCCGTTTCTGGCGCTTTACCGCACCTATAATCTCGGTGTCGCCTTTTCGATGCTGGAGGACATGCACGGCTGGTTCATCGTCAGCATGCGCCTCGTCATCGTGGTCTTCGTTCTGTGGCTCTGGCGCAAGACGGCTGTCGATCGCACCTTCGCCCATCTCGGTTTTGCCTTCATCATCGCGGGTGCTGCCGGCAATCTTCTCGACCGCTTTTTTTACGGTCATGTCATCGACTATATCCTGTTCCACACGCAGACATGGTCGTTCGCGGTGTTCAATCTGGCTGACAGTTTCATAACCATTGGTGCAGCTTGCGTCATACTCGACGAGTTTCTGCACGCCCGGGCGGCCAAAAAGTAAAATTTTAGCGTTTCAGCCAAACATATCAAAACCGCTGCCGTGGTAGCGGTTGTGTATGAGCGAACTGGCACGACTTCGGCAAAAAGTTTCAGATGGTCTCGGCCTGGCCGCCCCAGCGGCGGATATTGCCGACAAGACAACGCGCCTTGCGGACGAGGAACATGTCAGCGATGCCCGGGCGGTTGCGCTCTATGTCGCCATTTCGCTATCGGTGGGGGCCTTCACTGCCGCCCTGATCGCACTGGCGGTACCCTATGCCGTCACCGCCGCGCTCGCCTGTTTTTTTGGCGCGATGCTCGTCGGCGTCCTGTCTTATGCGCTCTTCGGCAAATCTTTCCCGCTTCCCGGCACGCTGCCCGCGGATTCTTCGGATGTCCGGCTGCGGCAAACGCAAAACCGGTCGCTGATTGCCGAAATGCAGGAGTCCATGGGCGATATCGTCGTGATCCGCAACATGAACCGGCGCATCGTCGAGGCGAACCGCGTTTTTCGTGAAATGACCGGCTGCACGTCGCCTGAAGGCATGAGCTGCGAGGAGATCGGCATTGCTTTCCGCCCGGGTGACAAGGTCCATGCTTATGATGTGGAGATTGCAACCCCGTTCGGTCAGCGCATCTTCTCCTGGCATGATGTGGTAACCCGCGATCTCGCAAGCAGCCGTCTCATGATCAGCAGCATCGCGAGAGACGTGACCGAAGAGCGGCTTGCGCTGGCCGAACGGGAAGATGCCCGCCTGCGCGCCGAAAAGGCAGATGCCGAAAAGGCGCGGCTGCTTGCCACGGTCAGCCATGAAATCCGCCTGCCGCTTTCAGGCATGCTTGGCATGAACCACCTTCTCTCGCAGACGAAGCTCAATCAGGAACAGCGCAATTATCTCGACGGCATGAAACAGTCCGGCCAATCGCTGGTACAGCTTGTCGAGGATCTGCTGGATTATTCGACCATGGAGGCTGGCCGCTTCAGGCTCAATCCGCGCGCGGAAAACCTGCGGCGGCTGATCGAGAGCATCGTGGAGATGCTGGCCCATCGCGCCCATGAAAAGGGTATCGAAATCGCCTCCTTCGTCACGCCTGACGTGCCAGATTATCTCGATTTTGATCCGGCAAGACTGCGTCAGGTTCTGTTCAATCTCATCGGCAATGCCGTGAAATTCACGCAGGTGGGCGGGGTCGTCATCCGGGCGCGCATGGCCGACGGCGAATTGCAGATCACCGTCGAAGATACCGGCCCCGGCATGAGTGAGGCGGAGCAGGCGCGTATTTTCGGGGAGTTCGAGCAGGCCGGTCCGCTGTCGCAACGAAGCGCCGGCACGGGTCTCGGCCTTGCAATCTCCGCCCGCATCGTGCGGGAGTTCGGCGGCAACCTCACGGTTTCGAGCCGCAGGGGTGAGGGCAGCACCTTCAAGCTGGCGTTCCGCCCTGGCACGCCCCCCGCCGAGACGCCGGATTCCGGCCGGAGCCATTGCCTGCAGCACACCAATGTCCTGCTGATTGCGCCGGAGGGTGTGGCGGCGACGGTGACGGTGGAAGCCATCGAAGCTTTCGGCGGCCAATGTATTCTCGTCCATCAGCCGGAGGATCTGGACAGGCTGCGCAATGGACCTGCCAGCGGGACCGCCGATCTCACCGACATCATCGTCGATCTGCGTATTTCGGCACTGTTCAGGGATGCCCTGCGGGATTGGCCGCAGCAGACGATCCGCCGCACGCTGCTTGTCAGTCCCGAAGAGCGGGCTTCGACCACCCATGCATCCTTCGACGCCTGGCTTATCCGGCCCCTGCGCGAAAAATCCCTGATCGACGTGCTGTGTGGCCGCCTGCGCGGCATAGAGCGACGCGACGCGATCAACGATAACCACCCGGATGTGGGGTTTTCATCGCGGGTGGTGGAAGGCGCGAGCGGCATCGAGATACTCGTGGCCGAAGACGATGCGGTCAATGCGCGCATCATCCGCGCTGTCCTGGAAAAAAGCGGCTATATCGTCCGCACAGTCGACAATTTTCAGGCCCTGCTGCAATCGGTGGCGTCGGGCGAGTCCCGCCTGCCAAATCTCATCGTCTCCGATCTCAACATGCCGGGCGGTGAGGGCCTCGATGTGTTGCCGGACCTCCTCGGTTCGCTGAAAGATGAAAGAAATATTCCCGTCATCATTCTCAGCGGGGACGCCGGTGCCGGGACCGCCGAGATATTGCTGAAGGCCGGTGCAGGCGCTGTTTTGGCCAAGCCCGCCGACCCGCGCCGGCTGGTTGAGGAAATCCGTCGCCTGCTGGAGGCGAAACGCCTGTTGTCATCATAACTTGACAGACTCGCGTTGGCGGCATTTTGTCACTATTCTGTCGTCAATTAGTGATTTATGACAGGAAAACTCTTTGGTGGCGGAGCGATTCCCCATGGTTGCCGAAATCTTCAATCACGACATTTGTGAAAACAATGTTGTCATTAGTCCTCGTTCCGAGACAGCTCAGGACAATGAGGGCCTTTTCGGCCGTATCGGCACGCTGGAAACACGGCTTGCCAGAAATGAACGCGAAATCGATGCAGCGCAATCCGTGCGCTACCGGGTCTTTGTCGAGGAAATGAAGGCGCGCCTTCCCGCGGAAGCGATGCGCCGTAAACGCGACGTTGATGCCTGGGACAGTGTTTGCGATCATCTGCTCGTCCTCGACAAGTCGATCGAGGGCGACAGCGAGGACCAGATCGTCGGCACCTATCGCCTGCTGCGTCAGGAAGTCGCCTTGGCCAATAACGGCTTTTATTCCGCCAGCGAGTTCGATATCGCCGGGCTCGTCGCGCGCCATCCGGGCAAGCGTTTCATGGAGCTCGGCCGCTCCTGCGTGCTGCCGGAATATCGTACCAAGCGTACCGTCGAGCTTCTGTGGCAGGGCAATTGGTCCTATGCCGTGAAACATCGCATGGACGCCATGATCGGCTGTGCTTCCTTCCCCGGCGTGCAGCCGGAAGCGCATGCGCTGGCTCTGTCCTTCCTGCACCATAATTGCCTTGCAAAGGGAGAGTGGGAAGCGGTCGCTCTGCCCGAGCTCTATCATGAAATGGACCTCGTGCCCGTCGAGGCGCTGAATGCCCGCAAGGCGTTGAATGCCATGCCGCCGCTGATCAAGGGTTATATGCGTCTTGGCGCCATGTTCGGCTCCGGCGCGGTCGTTGATCATGCTTTCAACACCACCGACGTCCTGGTGGTCTTGCCGGTATCGTCCATCGCCGGCCGCTATATCAGCTATTATGGCGGCGAGGCCGAACGCATCAACGGCTGACCGGTTTTGATCGAGGCCATCAGGATGTTCCTGTGGGCAGCGGTGCCGTGTGTGTTGTGTTGGGGCGGGCAATGCCGCTAGTGTCGGCGCTCCTTTTCCGCAACACGATATGACATCGGCAGGCCATTGACGGACGTTCTGACAACCGCTTCCCTGATCTCGGAAGAGAGCCGCGCGACGGCCACTCCGATGATGGAGCAATATATCGAGATCAAGGCGAACAATCCCGGTTCGCTGCTGTTTTACCGCATGGGCGATTTTTACGAATTGTTCTTTGACGATGCGGTCGAAGCCTCCCGCGCTCTCGGTATCACGTTGACGAAACGCGGCCAGCATATGGGGCACGATATTCCCATGTGCGGCGTTCCCGTTCACGCGGCGGATGACTACCTTCAAAAGCTCATCCTGCGCGGCTACCGCGTCGCGGTCTGCGAGCAGATCGAAGACCCGGCGGAAGCGAAGAAGCGCGGATCGAAATCCGTGGTCAAGCGTGATGTGGTGCGGCTCGTCACGCCCGGCACGCTGACCGAAGAAAAGCTGCTATCGCCGACGGAATCCAATTATCTGATGGCGCTCGCCCGTATTCGTGGCAGCGGGGAAGCGCAGTTCGCGCTGGCCTGGATCGATATTTCCACCGGCGTCTTCCGTCTGGCGGAAACCACGCTGACGCGGCTTCTCGCCGATATCTGGCGTATCGATCCGCGAGAGCTGATCGTTGCCGACAGCCTGTTCCACGACGAGGAATTGCGGCCGGTTTTCGATGTGCTGGGCCGCGTCGCCGTGCCGCAGCCGGCCATTCTTTTTGACAGCGCCGTGGCAGAAGGCCGTATTGCGCGGTATTTCAACGTCTCGACGCTGGATGGTTTTGGCACGTTTTCGCGGGTGGAAATGGCCGCTGCGGCTGCGGCCGTGGCCTATGTCGAAAAGACCCAGATTGCCGAGCGCCCGCCGCTCGGTGCACCGGAACGTGAAAGTGCGGCTTCCACGCTCTTTATCGATCCCGCCACCCGCGCCAATCTGGAACTGGTGAAGACGCTGTCAGGCGAAAGGGACGGATCGCTGCTGCACGCGCTGAACCGCACGGTCACGGGCGGCGGTGCGCGGCTTCTGGCCGAGCGGCTGATGTCGCCCTTGACCGATCCGGAAAGGATCAATGCCCGTCTCGATGCCGTGGCCTATCTCATCGATGACGTCGCCCTCTGCGATGGCCTTCGCGACGCGCTGAAACATGTCGCGGATATGCCGCGCGCGCTTTCCCGCCTTGCGCTGGAACGCGGCGGCCCGCGCGATCTTGGCGCCATCCGGCAGGGTCTGGTTTCGGCCGAAAAAATTGCAATCATTCTCGATGGCGGGCTGCTGCCGGATGAGCTGGCAAACGCTCTCAGGGATTTGAACGCCCTGCCCGGCGCTCTCGAGGCGATGCTCGGCTCGATGCTCGCCGACGATCTGCCGCTTCTGAAACGCGATGGCGGTTTCCTGCGTGAGGGTGCCAATCCCGAACTCGACGAGGTGCGGGCGCTGCGCGACCAGTCGCGCCGGGTGATTGCCGGGCTGCAGCTGCAATATGCCGACGAGACCGGCATCAAGTCGCTCAAGATCAAGCATAACAACGTGCTGGGTTATTTCATCGAGGTGACGGCCGGGAATGCCGATGTGATGATGGCAACGGATGAGGCCAAGGCGCGCTTCATCCACCGCCAGACCATGGCGGGCGCGATGCGCTTCACCACCACCGAGCTTGCCGATCTCGAAAGCCGCATCGCCAATGCCGCGGCCGAGGCTCTGACCATGGAGCTGGAGGCCTTCGAGCGCATGGTCAAGGCCGTGGTGCAGCAGGCGGAGGCGATTAAGGCCGGTGCTTTCGCGCTAGCCATTGTCGACGTCGCCTCGAGCCTTGCCTATCTCGCCACCGAACAGGCCTATTGCCGCCCGATCGTCGACGCCTCCATGACCTTCGCGATCACGGGCGGGCGCCACCCGGTGGTCGAACAGGCTTTGCGGCGGCAATCGGCGGGGCCGTTCATCGCCAATAATTGCGATCTGTCGGCAATCGACGGTGGCAAAAACGGTGCGATCTGGCTGCTGACCGGCCCCAACATGGGCGGTAAATCGACCTTCTTGCGCCAGAATGCGCTGATCGCCATTCTTGCGCAGATCGGCTCCTTCGTTCCCGCGGAGGCCGCCCATATCGGCGTCGTTGACCGGCTGTTTTCCCGCGTTGGCGCATCCGACGATCTGGCGCGCGGCCGCTCGACCTTCATGGTGGAGATGGTGGAAACCGCCGCCATCCTCAATCAGGCGACGGATCGCTCGCTGGTCATTCTGGACGAGATCGGCCGTGGCACGGCGACCTTCGACGGGCTTTCAATCGCCTGGGCGGCGGTGGAGCATCTGCACGAGGTCAATCGCTGCCGCGGCCTCTTTGCGACGCATTTCCATGAGCTGACGGTGCTCTCGGAAAAACTCGGCCGCCTTTCCAATGCCACGATGCGGGTGAAGGAGTGGGAAGGTGACGTCATCTTCCTGCACGAAGTCGGACCGGGCGCTGCGGATCGTTCTTACGGTATTCAGGTCGCGCGGCTTGCGGGCCTGCCGGCATCGGTGGTGGAACGCGCCCGTGAGGTACTGACAAAGCTGGAGGATGCCGACCGCAAGAATCCGGCGAGCCAGTTGATCGACGACCTGCCGCTGTTCCAGATTGCCGTGCGCCGCGAGGAAACCCGTAAAGCCGGGCCATCGAAGGTGGAGGAAGCTTTGAAGAGCTTCAACCCGGACGAAATGACACCGCGTGAGGCGTTGGACGCGCTCTATGCCTTGAAGAAAGAACTTGGCAAGGCGTGAAGAGATAGAGTGCCTGTCCATCGCCTTTAAAACTCGCTATAGGACACTCCCATCGCAAGCGGTGGGATCTCCCACAGGACATGGATACCGGCATAGATGGCCATCAAGGACCTGGATTTTTCCGACATTCTCGATGTCTCGGCGCTGAAGCGTGACTGTGACGTCATCTTCAAGGAAGACGGCAAGCGTACCGCCGATATCAGGTCCGATCTGTTGCCGCTCTTTCGCAAGGCCAGCACGGAAGGCCGGGAAAAGGCGCGGGAACTGCTGAAAACCGATGGCAGCGGCATTGATTGCGCCCGGCGCATCTCCTGGCTTCAGGACCGGCTGATCGAGACGCTTTATGATCTCACCTGCCAATATGTCTATCCGAAGGATGCGCCGCAGATCGCGGTTGCGGCGGTCGGCGGTTACGGCCGCGGCACGCTGGCGCCGGGATCGGATATCGACCTCCTGTTCCTTCTGCCGGCCAAGAACACGCCTGATATGCACAAGGCCGTGGAATTCGTGCTTTATCTGCTGTGGGACCTCGGATTCAAGGTTGGCCACGCCACCCGCACCGTGGATGAGTGTATTCGCCTCTCCAAATCCGACATGACCATCCGCACCGCCATTCTGGAAGTGCGGGCGATCTGCGGCAAAAAATCCCTGACTGACGATCTCGAAAAACGCTTCGAGTCGGAAGTCGTCACCGGAACCGGCCCGGAATTCATCGCCGCCAAGCTCGCCGAGCGCGACCAGCGCCACCGCAAGGCTGGCGATACGCGTTATCTGGTGGAGCCGAATGTCAAGGAAGGCAAGGGCGGGCTGCGTGACCTGCACACGCTGTTCTGGATCGCCAAATATTATTACCATGTCCGCGACACGGCCGATCTCGTCAAGCTTGGCGTCCTGTCGCGGCGCGAACTCAGGCTGTTTGAAAAGGCCGACGATTTTCTCTGGGCCGTCCGCTGCCAGATGCATTTCATCACCAACAAGGCGGAAGAGCGCCTGTCCTTCGATATTCAGCGAGAGATCGCAGATGCGCTGGGTTACCAGCCGCGTCCGGGTCTTTCCGCCGTCGAGCGTTTCATGAAGCATTATTTCCTCGTGGCGAAGGATGTCGGCGACCTGACCCGCATCGTTTGCGCCGCACTGGAAGATCGGCAGGCGAAGGATGTGCCGGGCCTGTCAGGCGTTCTCAGCCGCTTCGCCCACCGTGTCCGCAAAATCCCGGGTTCGGTGGAATTTGTGGAAGACCGGGGGCGCATCGCGCTGGCCAAACCCGATGTCTTCAAGAACGATCCGGTCAATCTGATCCGGCTCTTTCACATTGCCGATATCAACAATCTCGAACTGCACCCGGACGCGCTGCGTGTCGTCACCCGCTCGCTGTCGCTCATCAATGAGGGGCTTCGCGAAAATGACGAGGCAAACCGGCTTTTCCTGTCGATCCTGACTTCGCGGCGCGATCCGGCGCTGACGCTGAGGCGCATGAATGAGGCCGGGGTGCTCGGCAAATTCATTCCCGAATTCGGCAAGATCGTCGCGATGATGCAGTTCAACATGTATCATCACTATACGGTCGACGAGCATCTGATCCGCTCCGTTGGCGTGCTGTCGGAAGTGGACAAGGGAACCGCGGTGGATGCTCATCCGCTTGCCAACCAGCTGATGCCCAGCGTTGAGGAACGCGAGGCGCTTTATGTCGCCGTTCTGTTGCATGATGTGGCGAAGGGTCGGCAGGAGGACCATTCGATTGCCGGTGCCCGTGTTGCCCGCAAGCTCTGCCAGCGTTTCCGCCTCACCGGCAAGCAGACCGAAACGGTCGTTTGGCTGATCGAGCAGCATCTTTTGATGTCCATGGTCGCCCAGACGCGTGACCTGCATGACCGCAAGACCATCACCGATTTCGCCGACAAGGTGCAATCCATGGAGCGGCTGAAAATGCTGCTCATCCTGACGGTCTGCGATATCCGTGCGGTTGGCCCCGGCGTGTGGAACGGCTGGAAGGGGCAGTTGCTGCGCTCGCTTTATTACGAGACGGAACTGCTTCTGTCGGGCGGCTTCTCGGAAGTCTCGCGCAAGGAGCGGGCACAGATCGCCCGGCAGGCGCTATACGATGCCCTTGATGACTGGGGCCAGAAGGCGCGGCGCAAATACACCAAGCTGCATTATGAGCCCTATCTGCTGACGGTGGCGCTGGAAGACCAGGTGCGCCATACCCGCTTCATGCGCGAGGCGGACAAGCAGGAAAAGGCGCTGTCGACCATGGTGCGCACCCATTCCTTCCACGCGATTACTGAAATTACGGTGCTCGCGCCCGACCATCCGCGCCTGTTGTCGATCATCACCGGCGCCTGTGCAGCGGCCGGCGCGAATATTGCGGATGCGCAAATCTTCACCACCTCTGACGGGCGGGCGCTGGATACGATCCTCATCAACCGCGAATTCCCGATTGACGAAGATGAGACGCGGCGCGGCAACAATGTCGGCAAGCTCATCGAGGAGGTTCTCTCCGGCAAGCAGCGCCTTCCGGAAATGATCGCCACGCGGACCAAGAGCCGCAAGAAAAAGAGCGCCTTCACCATTCCGCCCTCGGTCATCATTTCCAACGGGCTGTCGAACAAGTTCACCGTCATCGAAGTCGAGTGCCTCGACCGGCCGGGGCTGCTGGCGGATATGACGGCTGTCATCGCCGACCTGTCGCTCGACATTCACTCCGCCCGCATCACCACCTTCGGCGAGAAGGTCATCGACACCTTCTACGTGACAGATCTGTTCGGCCAGAAGGTGACGAATGACAACCGGCAGGCCAGCATTGCGCAACGCCTGAAGGCTGTGATGAGCGAGCAGGAAGACGAATTGCGTGACCGCATGCCGAACGGCATCATCGCCCACCCAGACGTGGCGGCGCTGCCGGCCGCGCGCACGGCAAAGGCTTGATATCCCCATGAGTCTCATCGGCAAGTTCGCCACCGTCGGCACCGCCACGCTCGGCAGCCGCATTTTCGGCTTTCTGCGCGAGACCCTGATGGCCGCGGCCGTCGGAACCGGTCCGGTGGCAGACGCCTTCAATGCCGCGTTCCGATTTCCCAACACCTTCCGGCGACTCTTTGCCGAAGGTGCCTTCAATTCGGCTTTCGTGCCGCTTTTCGCCAAGGAGATCGAGGCGAACGGCATGGAGGGTGCAAGGCGTTTTTCCGAAGAGGTCTTCGGCGTTCTCTTCACCGTGCTTCTGGCACTGACAATCCTGATGGAATTGTCGATGCCGTTCATCGTGCGCACGGTGATTGCGCCGGGTTTTCTGGAAGACCCGGTGAAATTCGATAACACCGTTCATCTCGCCACCATCATGTTTCCGTATCTCGCCTGCATGTCGCTGGCGGCGATGATGGGCGGGATGCTGAACTCGCTGCATCGTTATTTCGCAGCCGCGATCGCACCTGTCTTCCTCAACATCATCCTCATCGGCGTGCTCGCCTTGGCGTGGTGGAAGAATTACGATCCTTTGCAGGTGGGTTATGCGCTCTCGTGGGGAGTGATGGCGGCGGGTCTGGTGCAGCTCGCCATCGTCTGGATCGCCGTGCGCAATGCAGGCATGCGGATCGGTTTCCGCAGGCCGAGGATGACCAAGAATGTGCAGAGGCTTCTGGTCCTTGCCCTGCCGGCGGCAATCACCGGCGGCATCACCCAGATCAATCTTCTGATCAACACCAATATCGCCTCGGCCGGTGAGGGCGTGATCTCCTCGCTTGCCTATGCCGACCGGATTTACCAGTTGCCGCTCGGCGTTGTGGGCATTGCCGTGGCCACCGTACTTCTGCCGGAACTTGCACGCGCTTTGCGCGGTGGGCACATGGTGGAGGCGGGAAGCCTGCAGAACCGTTCGGTCGAATTCGTATTGTTCCTGACCTTGCCTGCGGCAGCAGCCCTTCTTGTCATGGCGGAACCGATCGTCCGTTTTCTTTATGAGCGAGGCAACTTCTCACCTTCGGCCACCATCACCGTTGCGCAGATACTCGGCATCTATGGCTTGGGCCTGCCGGCCTTCGTGCTGATAAAGGCCTTCATTCCCGGCTTTTTCGCCCGCGAGGATACCCGCACGCCGATGATTTTTGCTGCGATTTCCGTGGTGGTGAATGTCTCTCTGGCGCTGACGCTGTTTCCGCGTCTCGGCGGCCCGGGTATCGCCATTGCCGAGATCACTGCCGGCTGGGTGAATGCCGCCCTGCTATTCGGCATGCTTTTGTGGCGCGGTCACTGGCAGGTGGATATTCCGCTTCTGACTCGCATTCCGCGGTTGCTTCTGGCCGCAGCTTTGATGGCCGTTTTTGTGCATTATGCGCTGACCTGGCTGAGTTTCGAGCTCTCCTCCGCCTCATCCATCTTCGTCCGGGCCGGCACCATCATGGGCCTCGTCTTTGCGGCCATGCTGGTCTATTTCGTGCTGGCTTTCGTTTCGGGCGGTGCCGATATCGGCATGGTCAAGAGAGCCATCCGCAAGCGCGGTAAAAAGACCGCCGAAACGGAGGCGGGCTGATGTCCTTTGCTGCAAACCGCCGCATCGCACTGGTCACGCTTGTCGTGGATGACTACGACCGGGCAAAGGCATTTTATTGCGATGTTCTCGGCTTCGAGTGCCTCTCCGATCAGCCGCTTGACGACGGCAAAAGGTGGCTTGTGGTCAAGCCGCAATGCGCCGAGGGTGGTGCCCTTTTGCTTGCCGAGGCGGATGGCGAAGCGCAACGGCTTGCCGTCGGCAACCAGACCGGCGGCCGTGTCGGATTTTTCCTGCATACCGACGATTTTGCCCGCGACTATGAAACCATGATTGAGCGCGGCGTGTGCTTTCTGGAAGAGCCGCGCCATGAGGTTTATGGTTCCGTCGCGGTCTTTGCCGACCCCTATGGAAATCGCTGGGATCTTCTTCAACCGCGCGGCTGACAGGCCCTGAAACCGCTTGATTGCGAGGGGCTGTGGGTGCATAAGCGCGCGTGCAATTGCAAATACGGGGCGGGGCCCTCCACAAGCCTTTTCGAGGACGACAATGAACGCATTCAAGCCGCTGGTTTTCTCGGGCGTCCAGCCGACCGGCAATCTGCATCTCGGCAATTATCTCGGCGCGATCCGCAAATTCGTGGCGCTGCAGGAAGATAACGACTGCATCTATTGCGTCGTCGACATGCATGCCATCACCGCCCAGCTCGTTCACTCGGACCTGAAGGCGCAGACCCGCTCTATCGCGGCCGCCTTCATCGCAGCCGGCATCGATCCCGTGAAGCATATCGTCTTCAACCAGTCGGCCGTGCCGCAGCATGCGGAACTGGCATGGGTTTTCAACTGTGTGGCGCGCATCGGCTGGATGGAGCGAATGACCCAGTTCAAGGACAAGTCCGGCAAGAATGCCGAACAGGTCTCGCTCGGCCTGCTCGCCTATCCGAGCCTCATGGCTGCCGACATTCTCGTCTATCGCGCCACGCATGTTCCCGTCGGCGATGACCAGAAACAGCACCTCGAACTCGCCCGTGACATTGCCCAGAAATTCAACATCGATTTCGGCGGCCATATCCGCAACGCTGGTCTCGGCGTTGATATCATGGTTGGCGACGAGCCGGTGCATGCCTATTTCCCGATGGTGGAGCCGCTGATCGGCGGCCCGGCGCCGCGCGTCATGTCGCTCAAGGACGGCACCAAGAAAATGTCGAAGTCCGATCCTTCCGATCTGTCGCGCATCAACCTGATGGATGATGTCGATGCGATCTCGAAGAAGATCAAGAAGGCAAAGACCGATCCGGACGCGCTGCCGAGCGAAGTGGAAGGCCTGAAGGGCCGCCCGGAGGCCGAAAACCTCGTCGGTATCTATGCTGCGCTCTCGGACAAGACCAAGGCGGATGTTCTTGCCGAATTCGGCGGCCAGCAGTTCTCCACCTTCAAGCCGGCCCTCGTCGAGCTTGCCGTCAATGTCCTTGCGCCGGTCAACAACGAGATGCGCCGTCTTCTCGATGATCCGACCCATATCGACGCCATCCTTAAGCAGGGTGGCGAGCGGGCACGCGCTATTGCCGAAAAGACGATGAACGAGGTGCGTGATATCATCGGCTTCCTGCGCTGACAGGTCGCTGCCTTGTGCATGCGGCGGGCGGTTTGCGCCTGCCGTGATTTGATATAATCTCCGCCCGAACCGTCGGGCGGTTCTCGGATCACGGCGGACCTAAGGGAGTGCGGAATGGTTTCAACACGGCTGTCGCGTCTGGAAGGGCATCGTCGCAAGTTTCTCGCCGTTATCGATGACACACCGGAATGCGAAAGGGCCGTGCATTATGCCGGTCGTCGCGCCAAAAACTCCAATGGCGGACTGGTGTTGCTTTACATGATCCCGGAAGGCGATTTCCAGCAATGGCTGGGTGTGGAGCAGATCATGCGGGCCGAGGCGCGTGAGGAGGCGGAAGCCACGCTTGCCAAGGTCGCCCAGAAGGTGCGCGAAACAATCGGCATCGAGCCGGAATCCGTCATTCGGGAAGGCAGCGCCACCGAGCAGATTCACGGGTTGATCGAGGAAGACCGCGATATCGCCATTCTCGTGCTGGCTGCCGGATCGACGAAAGAAGGGCCGGGACCGCTGGTTTCCTCCATCGCCGGACGCGGCGCGGCCTTCCCGATCCCGGTTACCGTCTTGCCGGATACACTGACGGATGAGGAAATCGACGCGCTCTGCTGATCCGGTTTCGGACGGGTTTTGAGGGCTGACGATTTCTTGAATGTAATTATCATGTCAGGGCTTGAAGTGTGGCTTCGCCGGGCGTATTTTTGGAAGAATTCTAAATTACGGGGCGTGAACCGCGGCCTCGAAGGAGACGACGATGTTCATTCAGACGGAAGCAACGCCCAACCCCGCCACGTTGAAGTTCCTGCCGGGCAAGGTGGTGCTGGAAAGCGGCACAGCGGAGTTCCTTAACGCGTCGCAGGCGCAGGCTTCGCCCCTGGCGGAACGCCTCTTCACGATTCCGGGCGTCACTGGCGTCTATTTCGGTTTTGATTTCATCACCGTCACCAAGGATGATGCGGAATGGCAGCATTTGAAGCCTGCCATCCTCGGCTCGATCATGGAACACTTCATGTCCGGCCGGCCGATCATGGGCACGGCGATTGCCGCCGAAGTCTCGGACGAGGAAGGCGAATTCTTCGAGGAGGGTGACGAAACCATCGTCGCCACCATCAAGGAACTGCTGGATACCCGCGTTCGCCCGGCCGTGGCGCAGGATGGCGGGGACATCACCTTCCGCGGCTTCCGCGATGGTACGGTGTTCCTGAACATGAAGGGTGCCTGCTCGGGCTGCCCGTCCTCCACCGCCACGCTGAAACACGGCGTTCAGAATCTGCTTCGCCATTTCGTGCCGGAAGTGCGCGAAGTCGAAGCGGTATGATGCTGTAAGCCAGGCCATGATTGTTCTCGCACTCGACACGTCAGGTGTGGATTGTTCCGCCTGTATCTATGACAGCGCCTCTGACAGGGTGCTCGGTGAGGTCTGCGAAACGATCGGTAAGGGCCATGCCGAAAGGCTGATGGCCGTGATCGACGGCGCCCTGCAGCAGGCGCAATTGCCGCTCCAGAAGGTCGAGCGCATTGCGGTGACCATCGGTCCGGGGTCCTTTACGGGCATTCGGGTCGGCGTTGCCGCTGCGCGTGGTTTTGCTCTGTCGCTCGGCGTTGAGGCCGTTGGCGTCACGACGCTGGAGACTGTCGCTTTGCATCATCTGCTCGGAAACCCCGACCGGCCTGTGGCCGTAGGGCTCGATGCGAAACGCGGTGAAACCTATCTCCAGACATTCGGCGCGGATGGATTTCCACTCAACGAGGCGGCGCTTCTGTCTCTTGATGACGTCAAAGATGCCCTCTCCGGTTTCGATGGTGCCGTCATCGGCTCTGCCGCACCGCTGTTTGCGGGAGAGGAAACCGGCTCAGGGCCGGACCATTTCCCGATTGCCTCCGTCGCGCGTGCTGGAGCGCGCAAGCCGGTAGGCCAGCCGAAACCGGCGCCGCTTTATCTGCGCGGGCCGGATGCCCGGCCACAGACCGGTTTTGCGCTGGCACGCCAGGACGTTGCCTGATACGGCATGCATGAGTGGCCGATACTGATTCCCGTTATGCCCGATATTTGTGATGCCCGATACCTGCGATGTTTGACGACTACCTGAGCTGGAAACCCTATTTCGAGATCGTGCCGATGCAGCATGAGGATTGCGCCGCGGTGGCGGACTTGCATGCCTTGCGCTTCCCACGTCCGTGGAATGACGGGGAGTTTTCAGGCCTGCTCACCCAAGGAGCGGTTTTCGGCGCCGTCGCCCGCCAGACAAACGCATTTTTCAGCAAGCCGCTCGGCGGTTTCGTGCTGGCGCGTGAAGTGGCCGGCGAGGCGGAAATCCTCACCGTCGCCGTGGCCGACAAATTCTCGCGCGCCGGTCTCGGCTGGCGTCTGATGCAGTCGGCCATTCGCGAGGCGATGATGCGCGGCGCCGAAACCATGTTCCTTGAGGTGGACAATAACAATGCCTCTGCGCTGGGGCTTTATAAAAAGCTCGGCTTCAAGACGGTTGCGGAGCGCAAGGCTTATTACACGGCCAAGAATGGAACAAAGTCGACGGCGCTTGTCATGCGTCGCGATCTTCGCTAGTTCCCTGCGACAGGCATTTTTTCGGCGAAAGCCGCAAAATTCAACCGGAATACTCAAAAGGCCAGAAGACGTGATAGACCTTTCGAAAACGCTGGAGGAGCTTTGTGCCGAACGCGGCATGCGGATGACGGACCAGCGCCGTGTTATCGCCCGCGTCCTGCAGGAGTCCGCTGATCATCCAGATGTCGAGGAGCTTTATCGTCGTTCCTCCGCCGTGGATCCGCGCATCTCGATCTCCACCGTCTATAGGACGGTGAAGCTGTTCGAGGATGCCGGCATCATCGAGCGTCATGATTTTCGCGATGGCCGCTCGCGTTATGAGACGGTTCCCGAAGAACATCACGATCACCTGATCGATTTGAAGAACGGCGTGGTTATCGAATTCCACTCGGCGGAGATCGAGGCGCTTCAGGAAAAGATCGCCCGTGAGCATGGCTTCAAGCTCGTGGATCATCGGCTGGAACTCTACGGTGTGCCGCTGAAACCCGACGAGCGCTGAGACGCCGGTGAACAAGCGGGCGTTCCCATCATGATGTGGCTTCGGATAGCCTATATCGCGATCGTTCTTCTGATCGTGACGCTCATATTGCTGCCGCTGCAACTCCTGGGTCTCGCCTTCGACTGGCGGCTGCGCCGTCGCATTCCGCGCATCTGGCATCGCATTGCCTGCCACGTTCTCGGCATCCGCGTGCATGTGCACGGGAATGTGGAACAGGCAAAACCGCTGATGCTGGCGGTCAATCATGCCTCGTGGAAGGATATCCTTGTTCTTGGCAGCATTGCCGACGTGGTGTTCATCGCCAAGACCGAGGTGCGTGACTGGCCGGTTTTTGGCTGGCTCGCCCGCCTGCAGAAAAGCATCTTCGTCCAGCGGGAGCAGAAGCGCAGCACTGGCCAGCAGGTGGGTGAGATCGCCAGCCGCATAGCCGACGGCGAGATCGTCGTCCTTTTCCCCGAAGGCACGACTTCGGATGGCAACCGCATGCTGGCCGTCAAATCCTCCCTGTTCGGTGCCGCCTCCACCGCCGCTGAGCAGGTTCCGGGCAAGCTGGTCTACGTGCAGCCAGTCGCCATCGCCTATACACGGGTGCAGGGCATGGCCATGGGCCGTTACCACCGGATCATTGCCGCCTGGCCCGGCAGCATCACGCTCGTGCCGCATCTGCTCGGCGTCATCAAGGCGGGCGCCATCGATGTCGACGTCACATTTGGGGAAAGCGTTCCATTTCACAGCGCCGATAACCGCAAGCGTCTTGCGACTGATATTGCCGCTGCCATCCGCTCGATGCTGGCCTTCAGCCTGCGCGGCGGCTGGCGGAAATAGAGCATCGGACCGAAAACTGTGCGCGGTTTTCAGGAAATCCGAAGCGTAAGCTAAAATCTAGAGCAACGGAATTACTCCGTTGCTCTGGCATCCTCGCTTTTCCGGCATTTTTCTGTTTAATCTGGCGGGGAAAAACACTAGATAGCCGCCATGACCCAGGAAACACTTGGCCTTGACGCCCCATCCATGAACGCCCGCGAGGGCGCAAACAGCCGTAAGGTTTTTATCAAGACCTACGGCTGTCAAATGAACGTTTATGATTCCGTGCGCATGAGCGATGCGTTGGCGAAGGATGGTTACGTTCAGACCGAGGATATGGGCGAAGCCGATCTGGTTCTGCTGAACACCTGTCACATCCGCGAGAAGGCGGCGGAAAAGGTTTACTCCGCGCTTGGCCGCCTGCGGGATATGAAGAAGTCACGCGAAGAGCAGGGCCGTGAATTCATGATCGGCGTTGCCGGCTGCGTTGCGCAGGCGGAAGGCGAGGAAATCCTGCGCCGTGCGCCCGCCGTCGATGTCGTCATCGGCCCGCAGACCTATCATCGCCTGCCGGATGCGCTGAAGCGCGTGCGCGGCGGCGAGCGCGTCATCGAGACCGAATATGCGGTAGAAGACAAGTTCGAGCACCTGCCGGTCGCGGAGAAAGCGACACTGCGTTCGCGCGGTGTCACGGCGTTTTTGACGGTGCAGGAAGGTTGCGACAAGTTCTGCACCTTCTGTGTCGTGCCCTATACGCGCGGTTCTGAAGTGTCGCGCCCCGTGCGCCAGATCGTCGATGAGGCGATGAAACTGGTGGATGCCGGCGTGCGCGAGATCACGCTGCTTGGCCAGAACGTCAATGCCTGGCAGGGCGAAGGTCCGAAGGGCGAAAAATGGGGTCTGGCCGAACTGCTCTACAGGCTGGCGGAAATTCCGGGCCTTGCGCGGCTTCGCTACACCACCAGCCACCCGCGCGACATGGACGACCGCCTGATCGGCGCCCATCGCGATCTGCGCATTCTTATGCCCTATCTGCACCTGCCGGTGCAGTCCGGCTCGGACCGCATTCTGAAGGCGATGAACCGTCGCCATACGGGTGAGGAATATATCCAGCTCATCGAAAAAATCCGCGCCGCCCGCCCTGATATCGCCATGTCGGGGGACTTTATTGTCGGCTTCCCCGGTGAGACCGATCGCGATTTCGAAGATACGATGGCGATGGTCGAGACGGTGAAATATGCACAGGCCTTCTCGTTCAAATATTCCACCCGTCCCGGCACGCCGGGCGCCGACCTGACCAATCAGGTGGAGGAAGATGTGAAGGCCGAGCGGCTGGAACGATTGCAGGCCCTGTTGCTGCGGCAGCAGAAGGAATTTGCGGAATCGCTGGTCGGAAAGACCATGGATGTGCTGCTGGAAAAGCCAGGCCGCATGCCTGAGCAGTTGATAGGTCGCTCTCCGTGGCTGCAATCCGTGAATCTTGATGCAAAGACGTTGAAAATCGGTGACATTGTTAATGTACGAATCACCGCAACGGGTCCAAACAGCTTGTTTGCCGAGGTGGCAGGGAGTTAGAGTGAGGAGCCGAAACTGATTGGGACAGGAGCCTGACCGCTTGAACGCACACGAATTGGTATCAAATTCATCGCGCCAGCCACGCCAAGCCGCGACCGACGCCAATCACTTCGTCCTCACGTTCGAGAATAACAGGATAGCGGGAGAGCTATTCGGTCAGTTCGATCAGAACCTGAAGCTACTGGAGCAGCGCCTTAATATCGACGCCCGCCCGCGTGGCAACTCCGTCGCCATCACCGGCGATGTCGTGGCTACCAATCAGGCCCGCCGCGCGCTGGATTTCCTTTATGAGCGCCTGCTGAAGGGCGGAACCGCCGAGGTCTCCGACGTGGAAGGTGCGATCCGCATGGCCATGGCCGCAGACGACCAGCTGACCTTGCCGACGATGGAGCGCAAGGCGAAGATTTCCATGGCGCAGATTTCCACCCGCAAGAAGACCATCGCTGCCCGCACGCCGACGCAGGATGTCTACATGCGGGCGCTGGAGCAGTCCGAACTGGTTTTCGGCGTCGGCCCCGCCGGCACCGGCAAGACCTATCTGGCCGTGGCCCATGCCGCACAGCTTCTGGAGCGTGGCGCGGTCGACCGCATCATCCTGTCGCGTCCTGCGGTGGAAGCGGGCGAACGCCTGGGCTTCCTGCCGGGCGACATGAAGGAAAAGGTCGATCCCTATCTCCGCCCGCTTTACGACGCGCTTTATGACATGATGCCGGGTGACAAGGTGGAGCGTGCCATCCAGGCGGGCGTCATCGAAATTGCGCCGCTGGCTTTCATGCGCGGCCGTACCCTTGCCAATGCTGCCGTCATTCTGGATGAAGCCCAGAACACCACGACCATGCAGATGAAGATGTTCCTCACACGTCTTGGTGAGAACGGCCGCATGATCGTGACCGGTGACCCGAGCCAGGTGGATTTGCCGCGCGGCGTGAAATCCGGTCTTGTCGAGGCCCTGCAAATCCTCCCTGATGTCGAAGGCGTGTCCGTCGTCCGCTTCAAGGATGTCGATGTCGTCCGCCATCCCATGGTGGCACGCATTGTCCGGGCTTATGAATCCCACACGGCCGTGCCGGATGAAAGCCTCGTGAAGGGCAGCTGACCTAAAGACAATGACAGTTCTGGATATTCAAATCAGCGTCGAGGCCGAAGGTTGGCCCTCGGAAGAAGACTTGGTCACATTCTCCACCAGGGTTCTGGATGCCGCCGTCGATTTTCTGAAGCGGGAAGAGGAACAACCCTTTCCGAAAACGCCGGTCGAACTGTCGCTGGTCTTTACTGATGACGAAAATATCCGGGAAATCAACGCCGAATGGCGCGACAAGGACAAGGCGACCAACGTCTTGTCTTTCCCCGCTTTTCCGCTGGAGCCGGGCGGAATGCCCGGCCCGATGCTGGGCGATATCGTCATCGCCCGCGAGACGGTTGAACGCGAGGCCCTTGAACTTGAGAAGAGTTTCGAGGATCATCTGACCCATCTTCTCGTCCACGGGTTCCTGCATTTGTTCGGTTATGACCACATGGACGAGGAAGAAGCGGAAGAAATGGAGTCGCTTGAGACTCGCATTTTGGCGGTGCTTGGCCTATCTGATCCCTACGCGGGTCAGGAACCGCTTTAAATATTGTCTGGAGCCATGAACGAACATTCTGCACGACCTGCCAATGAGGGCAGAGAAAACGGCGAGCAGTCCTCTTCGGAGGAGGGCAGTAGTCACTTACGGAACGACACCAGTGCAAAGCCGAGATCGACGATCTGGTCGCGCATAGGGCGGTTGCTGAAACCGTCACAGGGCGAGCGTCTTCGCGAGGATCTGACCGACGCGCTGATGGCCGACACCGAAATCGGTGCTGCCTTTTCGCCTGAAGAACGGGCGATGTTGAACAATATCCTCCGTTTCCGCGAGATCAGGGTCGAAGATATCATGATCCCGCGCGTCGATATCGACGGTCTCGACCAGAACATGACGATCGGCGACGCGCTGATCCTCTTCGAGGAGACCGGACGCTCCCGTATGCCGGTTTATGACGAGACGCTGGATAATCCCAAAGGCATGATCCATATCCGCGATCTGCTGGCCTATGTCGCCAAGCAGGCCCGCAACAAACGCCGGGCGGGATCGCGCAGCGTCGCTTATGGTGAGGCGAAAGCGCCGCGCTCCCCACGCCCGAATTTCGATCTGGCGCGGGTCGATCTCGAGCAGACGGTCGCCGATGCCGGTCTCGTGCGCAAAATTCTATTCGCACCACCCTCGATGCTCGCCTCCGATCTGTTGAAGACGATGCAGGCGCAGAGAACCCAGCTGGCCCTCGTGATCGACGAATATGGCGGCACGGACGGCCTCGTCAGCCATGAGGATATCGTCGAGATGGTCGTGGGCGACATCGATGACGAGCATGACAAGGACGAGGCGATGTTTTCGCGGCTCTCCGCCGATGTGCTGGTTGCGGATGCGCGCGCGGAACTTACCGAACTTGCAGAAGTGATCGGACCGGAATTCGACGTGCGCGAACATCTGGAGGAAATCGATACGCTCGGCGGCCTCATCTTTTTCGCGCTCGGCCGCATTCCGGCCAAGGGCGAGGTGGTTCGGGCCGTGCCCGGTTTCGAGTTTCAAATTCTCGATGCGGATAGCCGGCGTATCAAAGGCGTCCGTATCGTCCGTGATCATGGCTCGGAAGGGCAGGACGATCGGGCTCCCGGCGAAGCCGACGGGGTTATCGCGCTACCAGCGCCGGATGTTCGCCTGATCACGCACCAGCACAACGCCGACTAGAAAAGGTGACGGGAAGCCCCCGTCACTTTTATCTCTCAAGACAGGGATTCGGCGGGTTGGAACGAGCAAAAGGCCGCAGGAGTCTGCGGCCATCATCCCTCCTGTGGACTGCGAATCTTTTTTACTTTACGTCAGGTCTGAGGGGAAACTCCGTGGCGCGGCCTCGTCGCGAGCGGGCTTTTCCAGACGCGCATAAACGGAGATGGCATGGAGCGTCTTGCAGGCAGGGTAATGCTGGCCGGCGGCATGAGCCGCGCAGTAATGGCGATTGCCGCAGGTGCGGTCGGGGCGCTCGCTTTGCCTCCATTCGGCTTTTTCGCGGCGCTTTTTTTCTCTTTCACCCTGCTTGTCTGGCTCGTGGACGGCTGCACCGGCAAGCCGGGCGGTGGTCTCTTCAGCCGCATCCTGCCGGCTTTCGGCATAGGCTGGTGTTTCGGGCTTGGTTATTTCGTGGCCGGCCTGTGGTGGCTGGGCAACGCTCTGCTGCTGGAAGCCGATGAATTCGCCTGGGCGCTGCCGCTCGCCATCCTGGGTCTGCCGGCATTGCTGGCGCTGTTTTACGGTTTTGCCGTCGCGGCCGCCAATCTCCTCTGGTCGGATGGCCTTGGACGCATTGCGGCGCTTGCCGCCGCCTTCGGGTTTTCGGAATGGCTGCGCAGTTTCCTTGCAACCGGCTTTCCCTGGAACGCCATCGGCTACGGCATCATGCCCATCCCGGTCATGATGCAGTCCGCGCACCTGCTCGGTCTTTTCAGCATCACCGCGCTGGCGGTTTTCATTTTCGCTTCACCGGCGCTGATCGCTACGAAAAAAGGCGTGGGACCGGGACTGGCGCTGGCAGGCCTGCTGCTTGCGGCCCACTTCGGTTATGGCTTTTACCGCCTGCAGACGCCGGCAGAGACGCCGGCGGACGCCCTGACCGTCCGCATCGTGCAGCCGTCCATCGATCAATCCCGCAAGATGCTGAATGCCGACCGTGCAGAGATTTTCGCAGAGCATCTGCGGTTGTCGGCCCTGCCGCCGGGTGAAGGGAAAAAACGCCCCGATATCATCGTCTGGCCGGAAACCTCCGTGCCGTTCATCCTGACGCAAAATCCGGATGCGCTCGCGGAAATCGCCAGAACACTCGAGGACGGCCAGGTGCTGTTCACCGGCGCCGTCAGGATGGAAGATCAGGGGGCCGGCCGACCGCCGCGTTATTATAATTCGGTCTATGCGATCGACAGCCAGGGCGAGATCATCGGCGCAACCGACAAGGTGCATCTGACGCCCTTTGGCGAATATGTTCCCTTTGAAGGCATACTGCGGGAATTCGGCATCGACAATGTCATCGCCTTGCCGGGCGGCTTTTCCGCCGCTTCGTCGCGCACGCCGCTCACGCTTCCTTCGGGCAAGACCTTCTATCCCTTGATCTGTTACGAGATCATTTTCCCCGGAGAGATGACACCGGGTCTTCAGGGATCGGCGGCGATCCTCAATGTGACGAATGATGGCTGGTTTGGTGATACGCCCGGTCCCTACCAGCATTTTCTGCAGGCAAGAGTACGCGCCGTTGAGACGGGCGTGCCAGTGATTCGCGGCGCCAATACGGGAATTTCCGCCGTCATAGACCCCTATGGCCGCATTATTGCCGGGCTGGACTATGGTCGGGTGGGAATTGTTGACGCCACTTTGAGTGGTGGGTCTAACGACGCATTTACTTACGACACACATCGGACGTATTTCTGGTTGATTTTTTCTACCTTGATGATCGTTGCGGTATTTCCCGCCTTGAGTTTCGCTCGGCGCCAGAATTGACCGGGCACCCCTGTAATTGCATAGTGAATACGTCAGTCGTAAAACAAGTTTAGACGCTGTCGAATTGCCGACTCATTTCTTCGAATAGTAGTGAAACGAGATATCAACCCTTTCCGAGTGTCAGGACCGCATGATGACCGAGAATAAGAAAAAGCCTAACCCCATCGACATTCATGTCGGAAGCCGAATTCGCCTTCGTAGAACCATGCTCGGAATGAGCCAGGAGAAGCTGGGGGAAAGTCTCGGAATTACCTTTCAGCAAATCCAGAAATATGAAAAAGGCACAAACCGCGTTGGCGCCAGCCGCCTCCAGAATATTTCCGCGATCCTCAATGTGCCCGTTTCCTTTTTCTTCGAGGATGCGCCCGGTGATCAGGTCGGCGGCACCCCCGGCATGGCCGAAGCCTCAAGCTCAAATTATGTGGTCGATTTTCTTTCCTCGGCTGAAGGTTTGCAACTGAACCGGGCTTTCGTGAAGATCGCCGACCCGAAGGTTCGCCGTCGTCTGGTCGATCTCGTCAAGGCGCTCGCCGCCGAAGGCGACGCCGAGTAAGCGAAGCCTCTCCAGCGCAAAATTTCCGGCACGGGATGCCGGGCACTCAACGGTCCGCAAGGACCGTTTTTTTGTGTCTGGTTAGAAAGGAATTCTCACATAAAGATATATTTATGTGGTTGTGTCCTTGTTTTTCGCGGCCGAAATGACTAACAAACTCCAAGACCATTCTTTGAGGGGAATCCCGCATGCGTGCCAATTACCTGTTCACCAGCGAGTCCGTGGCCGAGGGTCATCCGGACAAGGTTTGTGATCGTATTTCCGACGAAATCGTGGATCTTATCTACCGTGAAGCGGCCAAGACGGGCGTTGACCCCTGGACCGTGCGCATCGCATGCGAAACGCTTGCGACGACCAACCGCGTCGTTATCGCCGGTGAGGTTCGCGTTCCCGACACGCTTCTGAAGAAGGACAAGGACGGCAAGGTCGTCAAGGACGCTGCCGGCCACCCGGTCATCAATCCTTCCAAGTTCAAGTCCGCCGCCCGCAAGGCGATCCGTGACATCGGCTACGAACAGGATGGTTTCCACTGGAAGACCGCCAAGATCGACGTTCTCTTGCATCCGCAGTCGGCCGATATCGCACAGGGCGTTGATAGCGCTTCCGACAAGCAGGGCGACGAGGGTGCCGGCGACCAGGGCATCATGTTCGGTTACGCCTGCAAGGAAACGCCGGACCTCATGCCGGCGCCGATCTATTATTCCCACCGCATCCTGCAGCTGCTTGCCACCGCCCGCAAGAGCGGCGAAGGCGAAGCGGCAAAGCTCGGCCCCGATGCCAAGAGCCAGGTGACGGTTCGTTACGTCGACGGCAAGGCGGCTGAAGCCGTATCCATCGTTCTGTCCACGCAGCACCTCGATGCCAGCTGGGATTCGAAGAAGGTCCGTCAGGTCGTCGAACCCTATATCCGCGAGGCTCTGGGCGAGTTGAAGATCGCAGACGATTGCCAGTGGTATATCAACCCGACAGGCAAGTTCGTCATCGGCGGTCCCGACGGCGATGCCGGTCTGACCGGCCGCAAGATCATCGTCGACACCTATGGCGGTGCCGCTCCCCATGGCGGTGGCGCATTCTCCGGCAAGGATACGACCAAGGTCGACCGTTCCGCCGCTTATGCCGCGCGCTACCTCGCCAAGAACGTCGTGGCTGCCGGCCTTGCCGAGCGCTGCACGATCCAGATCTCCTACGCGATCGGCATCGCCCAGCCGCTGTCGATCTATGTCGATCTGCACGGCACGGGCAAGGTCAGCGAAGATCAGGTCGAAGACGCGATCCGCAAGGTCATGGACCTGTCGCCGTCGGGTATCCGCCGTCATCTCGATCTCAACAAGCCGATCTACGCCAAGACGTCTTCCTACGGCCATTTCGGCCGCAAGGCTGGCCGTGACGGCTCCTTCTCCTGGGAGAAGCTCGATCTGGTGAAGCCGCTCAAGGAAGCTTTGAGCGCCTAACCCTTGTCATTTGACGGCGATTGAGAGATACCGTCACCAACTTTTGTAACCCGCACAGTGCCCAACGTGGCGCTGTGCGGGTTAAGTCTATTTGTTCTTGAGAGTATGAGATGACGGAAGAACGGCGTTCGCGAGCAACGGAAGCGTTTTTTGGCAGACGCAAGGGCAAGCCCCTGCGCAATCAGCAGGTCGATACGATCGAAAACCTGCTGCCTCTGCTGAAGATCGATCTGGAAAGCGTGCCCCCGCAAAATCTCGTCGCTCTCTTTCCGGCGGATGTGCGATCGATCCGTCTGGAGATCGGTTTCGGCGGTGGCGAGCATCTCGCCCACCGCGCGGTCGAAAACCCTGAGACGGGCTTCATCGGCGTCGAGCCCTTCGTGAATTCCATGGCCAAGCTGCTCGCCACGGTGCGCGAACGCGAGCTGATGAATATCCGCCTTTACGATGATGATGCGACGCAGCTGCTCGACTGGCTGCCCGAGGGATCGATCGATCAGATCGATCTGCTTTATCCCGATCCGTGGCCGAAGAAGAAGCACTGGAAGCGCCGTTTTGTTTCCGACGTCAACCTCGCCCGTTTTCATCGTGTGTTGAAGCCGGGCGGCAAATTCTGCTTTGCGTCGGATATCGATACCTACGTCAACTGGACGCTGCAGCATTGTGCCCGTCACGGCGGTTTTGAATGGACTGCGACGAGCGCAGACGACTGGCGCACGCCCTACGCCAACTGGCCGGGCACGCGTTACGAGAACAAGGCGAAACGAGAAGGCCGCAGCTCGGCCTATCTCACCTTCATCCGTCGCTAAAGCATTTCCAGTAAAAATGCGCTAACGGCCTGATCCCTTAGAGCGCCGCATCCACTTCCGCCGCCAGCGGAATGGAAGGCTGTGCGCCGGCGCGCGTGCAGGCCAGTGAACCTGCAACGGCGGCGCGCTTCAGCGCCTTTTCGAAATCCATTCCCTGATCGAGGCTGGCGGCAAGATAACCACAGAAGGTATCGCCCGCGCCGACCGTATCGACAGGCTCGATCTTCAGGCCGGAAGCCCTGAAAACTTTGCCGTTGCGCATGGCGATCACGCCATCTGCACCAAGCGTGACGATCAATGTCTGGCCGGTCCTGTCATGCAGGACCTTGAGTTCGCTCTCTCGTTCAGCACTGGAGAGTCCGTTCTTGCCGATCAGCAACTCAAACTCGGTTTCGTTGGCGATGACGATATCGGCAAGGCCGGCGAGACGCGGTCCGTCGGCGGTCAGCGGTGCGGTATTGATGACGGTGGTGATCCGCTTTGTTTTTGCGGCCGTCAGCGCCGCTTCGATGGCGGGTGCCGGTATCTCGAATTGCAGCATCAGAATATCGCCCGCAGACATTTCCGATATGGTCTTTGCAGCGTCGGATGCGGAGACTTCGCCATTGGCGGCGGGAATGACCGAGATCATGTTCTCCCCGCCTTCACCGATCAGGATCACCGCCGTTCCCGTCGGGCCGGGTGCCGTCTTGACGAGAGACAGATCGGTGCCTGCGTCGCGCAGCAAGGTCAGCGCCGGTGCGGCAAAGGTATCATCGCCCGCAGCGCCTGCCATCTTGACCGTGGCGCCTGCACGTCGTGCGGCCAGCGCCTGATTGGCTCCCTTGCCGCCGGCGGCCGTGGAGAAGGTGTCTCCGGTCACGGTTTCACCGGGCTTGGGCAGGCGTTTGGCAGTGGCGACGAGGTCCATGTTGATGGAGCCGAAAACAGTAATCATGGGGCGCTGGGTCCGTATGAAATTTGAGCAAGGCGGCGACTTTGCCCGAGACGATCACTCGTCGTCAACTACCCGCAATTTGGCCGCGCCGGCTCGGTTTTCCGCAAAGCGACGGGCCTGCTCGATTTCTCCATGCGAAGCCTCTTTTTCCGTCGGCGAAAAATCAAGACCTTCGATCTTCTGGCCACGCGCCAGCACCTTGTCGGAGGAGATCAGCATCATGTCGACATCCTTCTGCGCCAGCCCGAAATGAGCCTGCAGCTTGCGCGTCCTGTCGTCCAGCCGTCGCACATCGTCCATGAGAAGGGCGACCTCGCCCTGAATGAGATGCGCCTGCTCGCGCATGCGCTGGTCTTTCAAAACAGACTGGATGACCTGAACCGACAGCATCAGAAGCGAGGGTGATACGATAACGACTCGGGCGCGGTGGGCACGCTGTACCAGATATTCGAAATGCTGGTGAATGTCGGCGAAGATCGATTCGGATGGCACGAAGATGAAGGCGGTATCCTGCGTTTCGCCGCGAATGAGATATTTCTCGGCCACGTCGCGAATATGCACCTCCATATCGCGGCGGAACTGCTGAACCGCAGCGCGTTTGGTTTCGGGCGTCTCATCCGCCTTGATCGCGTTCCACGCCTCCAGCGGAAACTTGGCATCGATGACCAGCGCTGGCGCATTGTTTGGCATCTTGATGATGCAGTCGGGCCGATAGCCGTTGGAAAGCGTCGGCTGAAGCTGAAAGGCCCCGGCAGGAAGGGCATCGGCGATCAGCGTTTCCATGCGCGCCTGTCCGAAAGCGCCGCGAGTCTGCTTGTTGGAAAGGATCGCCTGCAGTCCCACCACGTCCTTCGCCAGATCCTGAATATTGCCCTGTGCGGCATCGATGACAGCCAGGCGCTCCTGCAGGCGGCTCAGATTCTCATGGGTCGACCGGGTCTGCTCGGTGAGCGTTTCGCCAAGGCGCTGCGACATGCCGTCAAGTCGCTGGTTCAGCGTCTGGCTCATCTCGGTCTGGCGCGTGCCAAGTGTTTCCGCCATGGCCGCAATCCGGCCGTGCAATTCCGACTGCGTTTTCAGGAGATCGGAGATTTCACCATCGGCTCCCGCTTTTTTTGCGCGGTTTGCCGTGACCAGCCATGTGATGACCAGACCGAAAACCAGAGCCGCAAGCAACGCGCCGAAGCTGATATCGATGGAGCCGGCCCGCAGCGCGGGATCAAGGAGAACGGAGAAATCTATGTTCATGATTAAATCTAGCAGATTTCCAGTGATTCGGAAGATCAAAACAAGAACATTCCTGCGGCGGAAATGAGTCGAATGCGGTGGACGCCGCAGGCAGTTTTCACCCTCGTGTTTTTTATTTCCTCCGCGCGAGAGATACGTTATGGGAAGCCATGACCATCAAACCGCTTATCATTTTGCCCGATCCCGTGCTGCGTCAACAATCGAAGCCCATCGAACAGGTGGACGCCGAAGTGCTGCGCCTTGCCGACGACATGCTCGAAACCATGTATGATGCGCCCGGTATCGGCCTCGCCGCCATTCAGATCGGCGTGCCGCGCCGCATGCTGGTGATCGACGTGGCACGCGAAGGCGAAGAAAAGACCCCGATCGTTTTCATCAATCCAGAAATCCTCAAAGTGTCGGACGATATCTCGACCTATGAGGAAGGCTGCCTCTCCATTCCCGACTATTATGCCGAAGTGGAGCGTCCCGCGTCGCTCACGGTGCAATATGTCGGCCGTGACGGCAAGCAGCAGACGGTCGAGGCGGATGGTCTGCTCGCGACTTGTTTGCAGCATGAGATCGACCACCTCAACGGCGTTCTCTTCATCGACCATATTTCGCGGCTGAAGCGCGACATGGTCATCAAGAAATTCACGAAAGCGGCCCGCGCAAAGATCTGATCCGTCCTCTTCGGGCCGGAATGGACGACAGGGCAGGGGGCGACGATGTCTCTTCGCATCATTTTTATGGGCACGCCGGATTTTTCCGTTCCCACATTGCGTGCATTGGTGGAGGCGGGCCACGAGATCGTTGCCGTCTACACCCAGCCGCCGCGTCCCGGCGGCCGCCGTGGTCTCGATCTGCAGAAGTCGCCGGTCCATCAGGCAGCCGAATTGCTGGGGTTGCCGGTGCTGACACCGGTGAATTTCAAGACCGAGGAAGATCGCCAGCAGTTCCGGGATTTCAACGCCGATGTGGCTGTCGTCGTGGCTTATGGGCTGCTGCTGCCTGAAGCGATCCTCTCCGGCACGCGTCTTGGCTGTTACAATGGTCACGCCTCGTTGCTACCGCGCTGGCGCGGCGCTGCCCCCATCCAGCGGGCGATCATGGCCGGTGACGCCGAAACCGGCATGATGGTCATGAAAATGGAAAAGGGGCTCGATACTGGCCCCGTCGCGCTCACCGCGAAGGTTGCGATCGACGAGAATATGACGGCTGGCGAATTGCACGACAGCCTGATGCTGGCAGGTGCGCGGCTGATGCGACAGGCGATGGACAAGCTGGAAGCCGGCGACCTGCCCCTCGTCACGCAGGCGGAAGAGGGTGTGCTCTACGCTGCGAAGATCGACAAGGGCGAGACCCGTATCGATTTTTCAAGGCCTGCACAGGATGTCCATGACCACATCCGTGGTCTTTCGCCGTTTCCCGGCGCATGGCTGGAGATGGATATCGGCGGCAAGCCCGAGCGCGTGAAGGTTCTCGCCTCCGAACTGGCCAGCGGCATGGGCGAAGCGGGCGCAGCACTGGATGACGCGCTCACCATTGCCTGCGGCAGCGATGCCGTGCGACTCACCCGTTTGCAGAAGGCGGGCGGCAAGCCGATGTCGGCGGCCGATTTCGTGCGTGGTACGCCGGTTCCGGCGACAACGAGGCTCGGCTGATGCCACGTTTCCGCATGACGGTCGAATATGACGGCACGCCCTATTACGGCTGGCAGAGACAGGAAAACGGCCCCTCCGTTCAGGGCGCGCTGGAGGCTGCCGTCCGGTCGCTGACTGGGGAAAGCGTTTCCATTCGCGGCGCAGGCCGGACCGATTCCGGTGTGCATGCCGTTGGACAGGTCGCCCATCTCGATCTTTCCCGGGACTGGGAACCCTACAAGCTCCGCAATGCCTTGAACGCGCACCTGGCTATGGCCGGTGAGGCCGTGGCTGTTCTCGATGCTGCCGCCGTGACCGAGGACTTTGACGCCCGTTTTTCCGCGCTGCGCCGCCATTATCTTTACCGCATCATTTGCCGAAAATCCCGGCTGGCGCTGGAGCATAAGCGTGCGTGGTGGGTATCGAAGGATATGAACCACGAGCGCATGCATGAGGCCGCGCAGATGCTCGTCGGCCGGCATGATTTCACGACCTTCCGATCTGTCCATTGTCAGGCGAACAGCCCGGTTCGAACGCTCGACCGGCTGGACGTGACGCGCAATGGCGATCTCATCGAGATTCGCGCGACGGCACAGAGTTTCCTGCACAATCAGATACGCTCTTTCGCCGGCACGTTGAAGCTGGCGGGCGAAGGTACGATGACCCCGGACGATGTGCGCGCCGCACTGGAGGCGCGGGATCGCAAGGCCTGCGGCCCCGTCGCGCCGCCGGACGGTCTTTATTTCATGCAGGTCGATTATCCCGATGTCATTCCGCCGCGCCGCCGCCCCGAAATCGAAATGACGGAAGACACGGACTGACCGATGGCCCCGCCGCCTCTCAGGCGGGATAGACGCCGAGAAAACGCTGCAATGCCTCCGACAGCAACATGGCGGGCACCAGCAGCGTCATGACCACTGCCGAGACGAGCAGCGACTGGTCGCGGATGAAAAATCTGACGATCCGCGAAAAGGCGAAGACCAGCGACAGAAGCAGTGCCAGCCACAAAATGGCGATCAGCCCCTGCAGCGGCGGCAGAAAGAATGCGATCAGGATCAGGACCGCATAGGCATAGGAAAAGGGCAGCGACAGCCAGTTCATTGTGGTGACGAGCGGCGCGAATTTTTCCCGGGCGCCAAAGGCGTAGAGCAGCATGCCGATCAACAGCAGCGGCACGATCCAGCAGATGGCCTCGACCATGGCCAGGCGGAAGAAGAAGATGAAGCCCGTTCCTGTTCCGGGCGGATAGCTGGCGAGAAAGGCGGCGCGCAGCCACAGCCAGGAAACCAGCATGGCCGGCAGGCACCACAGCGCCGAATAGAAAGATCGCCACATGCCGCGCTCGGAGAGATCGAGATATCGCGCGCCATTGTGATCGCCGAGCAGCAGAAGCCACAGGCCTGTCAGATAGAGCCTGACTTCACTTGCCGTCGGCATGGGCGAACCAGCGTTCGATAAAGGTCTCGTAAATGCGTGTCAGCGTCTCGAGATCGGCAACGGCCACGCGTTCATCGACCATATGCATGGTTTGCCCGACGAGACCGAATTCCACGACAGGGCAATAATCCTTGATGAAGCGTGCATCCGAGGTGCCGCCGGTGGTCGAAAGCTTCGGCTCCTTGCCGGTTACGGCTTCAACCGCGCCTGACAGTGACGAGATGAGCGCATTGTTGCGGGTCAGGAATACATGGCTCGGACGGTCAGCCCAGACGATCTCATATTTGACCGGCGCCCGGTCTGGGCGAAGCTCGCCTTCGGCCGCTGCGGCATCGAGGCGGCGGATGATCTCCGCCCGCAGGCTCTCTGCTGTCCAGGTGTCGTTGAAACGGATGTTGAAGGCTGCCGTCGCCCGCGCCGGAATGACATTGGTCGCGGCATTGCCGGTGTCGACGGTCGTCACTTCCAGATTGGATGGCTGGAAATCATCCGTGCCGTGATCGAAGGGCGGATGCATCAGCGCATGGGTGAGCTGCAGCAGCCCGCGAATGGGGTTGTCGGCCAGATGCGGATAGGCCGCGTGTCCCTGCACGCCATGGACCGTGATCCGGCCGGAAAGGGATCCCCGGCGGCCGATCTTGATCATGTCGCCCAGCTGGCCGGGATTGGTCGGCTCGCCCACGACACAGGCGTCCCATGTCTCGCCTCTGGCGGCTGCCCATTCCAGCAGCTTGGAGGTGCCGTTGATCGACGGGCCTTCCTCATCACCGGTGATCAGGAACGAGACGGAACCCTGCGGTTTGCCGTGTTTTTCGATATGGCGGGCAATGGCGGCCACGAAACAGGCGATACCGCCCTTCATGTCCACCGCGCCGCGGCCGTACATTTCCCCGCCGGCAATCTCCGCCGAGAAGGGTGGATGGCTCCATGCGGCCTCGTCACCCACAGGCACGACATCCGTATGGCCCGCAAACATCAGATGCGGACCCTCGGTGCCGAGCCGGGCATAGAGGTTTTCCACGTCAGGCGTTCCCGCCTCGCTCGCCACCATCCTGTCCACCTGGAAGCCAAGCGGTGAGAGCAGGGTGTCGAGTAGAGAAAGCGCGCCGCCTTCCGCAGGCGTCACCGAGGGGCAACGGATGAGGGCGGCGAGATTGGCAACAGGATCGGTCGTGGTCATGGTATCAGCTTTTATCAGTCGCGCAGAAGCTCGTTGATGCCAGTCTTGGAGCGGGTCTTCTCATCGACGCGCTTGACGATCACGGCGCAATAGAGGTTCGGGCCCGGCTCGCCGTTCGGGAAAGACTTGCCCGGCATGGTGCCGGCAACGACGACGGAATAGGGCGGCACTTCGCCATAGGTGATCTCGCCGGTGGCGCGATCGACGATCTTGGTAGACTTGCCGATGAACACGCCCATGCCGAGAACGGCGCCTTCGCGCACGATGCAGCCTTCCACGACTTCCGAACGAGCGCCGATGAAGCAATTATCCTCGATGATGGTCGGGCCGGCCTGAAGCGGCTCCAGAACACCGCCGATTCCGACGCCGCCCGAAAGATGCACGTTCTTGCCGATCTGCGCGCAGGATCCGACGGTCGCCCAGGTATCGACCATCGTGCCTTCATCGACATAGGCACCGAGATTGACGAAGGAGGGCATCAGAACGACGTTCTTGGCCACGTAAGCCGAACGCCGCACGACGGCATTCGGCACGGCGCGGAAACCGGCGGCACGGAACTGGTTTTCGCCCCAGTTCTCGAATTTCGACGGCACCTTGTCCCACCAGGTGGATTCGCCCGGTCCGCCGGTCACAATCTCCATGTCATTCAGACGGAAGGAAAGGAGCACGGCCTTTTTCAGCCACTGGTTCACCTTCCAATTGCCATCCGCCTGCTTTTCGGCAACGCGGACCTTGCCGCTATCGAGAAGTTGAAGAGATGTGTCCACCGCGTCGCGAACCTCGCCCTTCGTCGATACGTTCACACCATCGCGGTTGTCGAAGGCGGTTTCGATGATGGTTTCGAGGGAGGTGAGATCCGTAAGGCTCATGGAAAATTCCTTAAAGTCGCGTGTGGTCTGGTCACGGATGGTCCCGCGCCGCTGGAAGGCTCTGGCCATTTGATCTAAGGGAGTGTTGGAAAGGCGTCAATGTGATTTGGGTGATTTGGCGCGTCAGACGAAAGGCATGGAAATGACACGACTGAAAAATGGCAAATTGCGGCGCAAGGACGGGGCATGGGACCCGTTGAAGCGCAGTGCTGTGGACAAGCAGCAGGCCGAGGTCGTTGTCAAAACGCCGCAGTCGGATTCCCCGTCCTACCGGCTGGCCTATGTGGATACGGACTTTCTCTGCCGTGAGGAACTGCGCCCGGTCAGGCTTCAGCTGGAACTTCTGAAGACGGAAATGGCGCTTACCGAGCGCGGGATCAATTCCACCGTCGTCATGTTCGGCGGTGCCCGCATTCCCGAACCGGGCGGCGAGGCCTGGGCGGCGCGCAACGAAACGCAGAAGCGCAATCTGGAGCAATCCTCGATTTATTACGAGGAGGCGCGCAAATTCGCCCGCCTTTGCACCGACTATGGCGCGAAATCCGGTCATCTGGAATATGTCGTGGTCACCGGCGGCGGCCCCGGCGTCATGGAGGCGGGCAATCGCGGCGCTGCCGATGTGGGAGGACCGTCGATCGGCCTCAACATCGTTCTACCGCACGAGCAGGCGCCCAACCCCTATGTCACACCGGAGCTGAGCTTCAATTTCCACTATTTCGCCATCCGCAAGATGCATTTCCTGATGCGGGCGAAGGCCGTGGTAATCTTCCCCGGCGGTTTCGGCACGCTCGATGAATTGTTCGAGACGCTGACGCTGATCCAGACGAAACGCATGGCGCCGATTCCGCTCATCCTGTTCGGGGAGAAATTCTGGCGCTCCGTCGTCAACTTCGAGTTCCTAGCGGACTTCGGAACCATTGCGCCGGAAGATATGGAGCTGCTGCATTTCGCCGAAACGGCCGACGATGCATGGAACATCATATCCACCTATTACGAACACTGATTTTTTGCTTGGCGCGGCGAAGTAATTTTAGGGCTTAATTAGCAAACATAACCTATTTTTACCTCGTCGCGCTGCAGCACACTGTCCTACTGTGGACGGGCCTCCATGACGGAGATTTTCATCCGTTTCCGCCAGCTTTTTCGAGCCGGCGATTTGATCGAGGCCAAGATGTTCAATTTCAAAGTGAAGTCGCTTGCGACGAAGCTGATCCTCGTGACTGGCTGCGCCATCACCACGGTTCTTGTCGCATCGAATTCCTTCCTCATTTCCCAGACCAGCGAGCGCGTTCACGCGCTGACCATGGAGCAGGCCAATACCGAGGCGCGCGCCATCGCCAACGTCATTGCCGCCGATGTCGGCGAACTCGGCAGCGCCGCGCGCTCCATGGCCGGTGTCATCGGTCGTGCGCATCAGGCGAAATCGATGGACCGGCCGGGTATCGTCAATATCCTGAAGGCCAATGTCGAGCAGAATGCCTTCGCTTTCGGAAGCTGGTTCTGTGAGCAGCTGGGTCTTTTCGATGGACAGAGCACGGAGATTGCCGACAGGCTCGATCTCGGCACCAATAAAAATGGCGTCTTCGCCCCCTACTGGTCGAAGACCCAGAAGGGCGATATCCAGTTCTCGACTTTCGATAATGATTACGCCGCTGAATGGTGGGCGCTTGCCGCCAAGACGGGCAAGGGCGCCATAACCCAGCCCTATCTCGCCCAGGGCACGGAAGTGCCCACCACCATGACCTCGCTTGCCTACCCGGTCATGTCGGACGGCAAGATGATCGGTGTGGCGGGTGTCGATATTTCGCTGGCCTCGCTGTCGCAGAAGCTGCAGGCGCTGCATCCTTTCGAAACCGGTCGCGTCACGCTTGTTTCCCAGGGTGGCCAGTGGCTGGTGCCGCCGACGCCTGAGCAGAACATGAAGGCCTATGACGGAGATGGCTCAAGCACCGTTCAGGCGGCGATTACGTCCAGCAAGCAGGGCCTCATCGAAAATCTTGGTCTCGATACCGACGCACCCTATAACCGTCTTGTTTATCCTTTCGCCGTTCCGGGCCTCAATGCGACCTGGGTGGTGCTAGTGGATATTCCGCACAAGGCCCTGAACGCACCGGTTCAGGAGCAGACCTATCTGATGATCATCGGTGCAATCGTCATTCTCGCCGCTGTCATCGCCGCGCTTTATTTCGCCGTTCGGCATTTCGTCGGCAACCCGCTCGCCTCGCTGGTCTCCGATGTCCGTACGCTCAGCGATGGACGCTATGACGTGCCGGTATCCGGCCAGGACCGCCGGGACGAGACCGGTGCCGTTGCAACTGCGCTCGAAGGCTTCCGGGCGAAGCTCGCCGGTATCCGCGAGGTGGAGGCGGAAGCCCAGGCCCAGCGCGGCCACGCGGAGACGGAGCGCCAGCGGTCGGAGTTCGAGCGTAACGAGAATAGCCGCCTGCAACAGCACATTGTCGGCGCGCTTGGTGCCGGCCTCAATGCTCTTTCACAGGGCAATCTGACCTACCGTATCGAGGATGAATTCCCCGGCGAATACGCCAAGCTGCGCGCTGACTTCAACTCCGCGCTTGAAAGCCTTGAGGAAACGGTGTCCACCGTCAATGCCACTGTCGTCAGCATAGGCAACGGTACCGGCGAGATCACCCGCGCCGCCAGCGATCTCTCGCATCGCACGGAACAGCAGGCCGCCAGCCTCGAAGAAACCGCTGCGGCCCTCAACGAGTTGACCGCGCAGGTCAATTCCAGTGCGGAAAACGCTGCAGAGGCGGCCGGCGCCGTCAGCCATGCCTGCGATGACGCTGGCAAGTCGGGCGAGGTCGTCCAGCAGGCCGTGAACTCCATGCAGGGCATCGCGCAGTCCTCGGCGGAAATCTCCCGTATCATCGGGGTGATCGACGAGATCGCCTTCCAGACCAATCTGCTGGCACTGAATGCCGGCGTCGAAGCGGCCCGCGCGGGCGATGCGGGCAAGGGTTTTGCCGTCGTCGCGCAGGAAGTGCGTGAACTTGCTCAACGCTCCGCCACCGCCGCCAAGGAGATCAAGGGCCTGATCAACACGTCGGCCACGCAGGTGGGCGAGGGTGTGCAGCTGGTCGGCAAGGCCGGTGAGACTATGAAAAAGATCGCCGATCAGGTTCTGCAGATCAACCAGCTGATACGGCAGATTTCCGCCTCGGCCAGCGAGCAGGCGGTAGGCCTGAAGGAAATCAACTCCGCCGTTACCCAGATGGATCAGGTCACCCAGCAGAACGCGGCGATGGTGGAGGAAACCACGGCGGCCAGCGTGACGCTGAACAGCGAAGCCGAAACCCTGAAATCGCTCGTTGCCGGTTTCGCGGTCTCCGGCGGCCATTCCAGCCAGCAATTGCGCGCCGCGGCGGCGACAATGCGTGCGCCGGCCGCTCCGGCAAGGGCTCCCGCTTCGGCTCCGCGTGCCCGTCCGAGAACCAGCGGCGCAAACGCGCTGGCGCAGGATGACTGGACGGAATTCTGATCCGCCATTCCCGCTGAAAATAAAAAGGCCGCTGGTTTTTCCAGCGGCCTTTTTTGTCCCTGTCCGGATCAGAGCCGGGCGAAACGTTCGGTCAGCAACTCAAAGAAACCATCCGCATCCACATTGCGCATCACGCGGGCATTGGCCGGACGGTCCGTCACTCGCCACCAGTCCACGACAGTCATGCCCATGGTCAGCTCGGAAATGACCTCGATTTCGACATTGCACTCGCGGCCCTCGAAAAGTTCGGGCTTGAGGAGATAGGCAATGACGCTCGGATCATGCAACGGGCCGCCATCAGAGCCGTATTTCTCGATGTCGAAACGCTCGAAGAATTCCAGCATTTCCGCCATGGCGATGGCAGGGCGCGTGCCGAGGTCGCGAATGCGGTTGACGCGTGCCTTGGTGGTCAGCAGCTTGTGGGTGACGTCGAGCGGCATCATGACAATAGGCATGCCGGAGCGGAAAACGATATCGGCAGCCTGCGGATCGACATAGATGTTGAATTCCGCCGCCGGCGTGATGTTGCCACCCTCGAAGAAGCCGCCGCCCATCATCACCAGTTCCTTGACGCGATCGGCGATCTCAGGTGCCTTCAGGAGAGCCAGCGCCACATTGGTCAGCGCGCCGAGCGTGCAGAGCGTGACCGTGCCGGCGGGTTCCCGTATCAGCGTCTCGATGATGAAATCGACCGCATGCTGCTTTTGCGCCTCCATGGTCGGCTCATCGAGAACCGGGCCGTTAAGGCCGGTGCTGCCGTGAACATGTTCGGCGGTGATGGGCTTGCGCACCAGCGGCTTCTCGGCGCCCTCATAGACGGGAATATCGGTGCGGCCACACAATTCGCAGATGATGCGGATGTTGCGGCTGGTCAGTTTCAGCGGAACGTTGCCGGCAACGGCGCACAGTCCAAGGATGTCGATTTCGTCGGGGCTTCCAAAAGCGAGCATGATTGCCGCCGCATCGTCCTGGCCCGGATCGGTGTCGATGATGATTTTTCTGCGTTCTGCCATGTCTTGCCCGCCGTTGAGATGAGCGCTTTTTTCGAGCGGCGGATACTCACTTGTCAAGCCTCATTCCTCCCTCTCGCCTTTGCCCGTGTTTCGCCTTGCGCATCGTGGGTCGGCTTCCCATATTGCTTGAGCCGGTGCGATTGACCGGCAAGGTCGCCGGAAGCGGGACCGCGAAACGTCGCTTGGTTGCAAGGACAGAGAAGATATGAGCCGCATGACGCCATTCACCCACCCGCTTTTGCTGGGTTTTGATGCCATGGAAAAAACGCTGGAGCGCATGGCGAAGGCCAATGACGGCTATCCTCCCTATAATATCGAGCGCCTGCCTGGCAGCGAGAATGTGCCGGAGCGTCTGCGCATCACCATCGCGGTTGCCGGTTTTTCACAGGACGATCTGGATGTGACGACCGCTGACAATCAGCTCGTCATCCGCGGCCGCCAGCAGGAACAGGAAAAAAGGGATTTTCTCTATCGCGGCATCGCCGCGCGACAATTCCAGCGGGTCTTCGTGCTTGCCGATGGCATGCAGGTGCGGGAAGCCCGCCTGCGCAACGGCCTTCTTTCCATCGATTTGGTCCGGCCCGAAATTTCAAACGTGGTAAAGAAAATTAATATTTCCGTCTCAGAGTAGAACGTGAACGCCGGAATCGGACATGAATCGCTCGGCGTGAAGAAGGAGGCTGAAATATGCTCTTAAAAGAAGCGCATGCGCGTCTCACCCAGTCCCAGCTCGCCCATATCGGTGAGGGAGAAGTGGGATATATCCGCAAGATCCGTGCGGAAGACGTTAGCCGCTGTTTCCCGGAAGCGCCTGATCTCGATCCGCAGCTGGATCTGTGGGCGCTGTTCGGTGCGGATGGTACGCCTATCCTCCTGACAGACAATCGTTCCAGCACCTTTTTCAAGGCGGCGGAAGACGATCTAAAAACCGTCAGTCTCCATTGAAAGAAAAAGCCCGCCGATTAAGCGGGCTTTATATTTCCGGGATCAGAGGAACGGGCGGTCCGGCATGTCATCGATGGAGATGACGCCGTCCTTGTTCCTGTCCAGCCGCTCGAACATTTTTTCGCCGGCGGCAGTGAATTCGGCCTTGCTGATCTGGCCGTTCTCATCCGTATCGGCCATGCGGAACATCGCGTAGGCTGCACCCTTGCCGCCATGTTTGCCCCAACCCTGACGGTCGCCATGTTCACGTTCGGCGCGCTTGCCTTCGGGACCCTTGGCTTCATCACCCTCGGGGCGCGGGTGGGCGGCGCGGAATGCCTCCATTTTTGCCTGGCGGTATTCACGTATTTCCTTCGGCGTGATCGAACCGTCCTTGTCCTTGTCGATCTCGGCAAAAAGCGCGTCCTGACGTGCGGCGAACTCTTCCTTCGTAATCTTGCCGTCCTTGTTGGTGTCGGCCACCTTCAGAAGGTGAACGTACATCAGTTCCGGGCGGAACGGCATGCGATCGCCGTGGCCTTTGCCGTGCGGGGGCGGGGCAGCGAAACTTGCCGTCGCGGCCGAGCCGAGCAAAAGGGCTGCGCCAAGAGCAGAGAGTGCGATTTTTCGTGTAGACATCGTCATTACCTTCCGTTGGTTGTCCCTGGGGAAGAAGATAGTGACGCAAGCGCCAGCCCACTACTTAAACATCCGTAAGGTGGATGAAGCTTCGGTAATCTTGTCCGTCAGTGCTTGGCCGGTCAGTTCCTGATGGTTTTCGTCAGAAACCCGGTCAGGTCGTCGGTGATGTAGTCGATATGCTCATCCGTCACATCAGGGATTTCCCAGCGTTCCATGATCACGCCCTCAAGGTTTGAAGGAACCAGCAGCACGGTCTTCATGCCAAGCGCCTTGGGAGCTGCTAGATTGCGCGGCAGGTCCTCGAACATGGCGGCGTTTTTCGTATCGAGTTTCGCGAGGGCTGCGAACTTCTCATAGGTCGCGCTGGCCGGCTTCGGCAGGTAACCGGCGGCGACGATATCGAAAATGTCCTCGAAATGATCGAGAATACCGAGCGCGCTGGCCGCGGCCTGGGCATGTTTGACGCTGCCATTGGTGAGGATGAACTTGCGGCCCGGCAAAGCCTTGATAGCTTCGCCGAGTTCCGGATGCGGCTTCAGCGCCGAATAGTCGATGGCATGGGCACGTTCCAGAAACTCGTCTGGGCTGATGCCGTAATTGATCATCAAGCCCTGCAGCGTGGTGCCATGGTCGTGATAATAGCGCTTCTGCAGCACACGCGCCTCTTCGGGGTCGAGCTTCAGAAGCTCCGCCACATAGGCCGTCATGTTACGGTCGATCTGGGAAAACAGATTGACGTGATGCGGATAGAGCGTGTTGTCGAGATCGAAGACCCATTCGCTGACATGGGCGAAATCGGCGGCGTCGGGCAGGTTTTTCGGCTTTGTGTCCATGGGCTGCTTTATGCCCGTTTCGAACGGCGAAGAAAATCGAAAAGACGACGATTGACCAGAAAATCGAGCTTGGCTGTGGCCTCGCGCGCATGATACCGCCAAGGCCATGGAACTCTGGTTAGGCATTACTTTCGCAAGCGCGTTCCTGCAGAACCTGCGCTCGACGTTGCAAAAGCACCTCAAGGGCATGATGGGCACGACAGGTGCAACCTTTGTGCGCTTCGTGTTCGGCATGCCCTTCGCTCTCGCTTATCTTGCATTCCTGCATTTCGGGCTTGGCCGGCCACTGCCGGTGCCGAATATATCCTTCGCCGTATGGGCAACTGTCGGGGCCATGGCGCAGATCGCCGCCACGTTCCTGCTGGTGCACCTGTTCTCTTTCCGCAATTTCGCTGTCGGTACGGCCTATTCCCGCACCGAGCCGGCGCAGGCGGCGCTGTTTGCCCTCATCTTCATCGGTGAAAGCGTCACTGGCGGTACATTGGCGGCCATTGCGATCTCGGTCGCCGGCGTCATGCTGATTTCCGTGGCGCGAACACAAGTGACGCCCGCGTCCTTTCTGACCGCGATCTTCAGCCGGACGGCGGGTATCGGCCTTGCTTCGGGTGCATTCTTCGGCCTGTCCTCGGTTGCCTATCGGTCGGCGTCGCTGGCGCTTGCGCCGAGCCTGCCTGCCCCGGATGCGATGATGCAGGCGGGCTTTACCCTCGTCGTCGTCATTGTCATGCAGACGGTGTCGATGTTCCTCTGGATCATCTGGCGCGAGAGGGAAGAATTGCGGCGCATCGTTAAGGTCTGGAAACCGTCGCTGGCCGTCGGTTTCGTGGGCGCCACGGCCTCATTCGGCTGGTTCACGGCAATGACCCTGCAGCAGGCCGCCGTCGTGAAGGCGCTGGCGCAGGTGGAAATGCTGTTCGCCTTCGCCTCGACCGTGCTTTTCTTCAAGGAGAAGATCAACCGGCTCGAACTGTCCGGCTGCCTGCTGATTGTCGTTGGCGTGCTGTCGCTTCTGGCATTCGGCTGAATGCCAGATATGGCGGACAGGCTTGCCATCCGCCACTGACATGCATCAGGGCACGATGAGCGTACCGGCGCCTTCGGTGAAGATTTCCAGAAGGACGGAATGCGGCGTCTTGCCGTTGAGGATCACCACGCCTTGCACGCCGGCCTTGATGGCATCGATGCAGGTCTCGACCTTCGGGATCATGCCGCCGGAAATCGTGCCGTCCTTGATAAGCGCGCGCGCCTGCGAGACCGTCAGTTCCTTGATGAGTTCCTTGTTCTTGTCGAGGACACCGGGCACATCCGTGAGGAACAGAAGGCGTGAGGCGTGAAGCGCTCCCGCAATGGCGCCAGCGAAGGTATCGGCATTGATATTGTAAGTAGCCCCGTCACGGCCGGGGGCGACGGGGGCGATAACCGGGATCATCTCCGATTTTGCAAGCAGATCGAGCAGGGTGCGATCGACTTCCACGACTTCACCGACGAAACCGAGATCGAGCACGCGCTCTATATTGCTGTCGGGATCGATGACGGTCTTTTTCGCCTTTTCGGCGAAGACCATGTTGCCATCCTTGCCGCACAGGCCAATGGCCCATTCGCCCGTCTGGTTGATGAGGGCAACGATTTCCTTGTTGATCGAGCCGGCCAGAACCATTTCAACAATTTCGACGGTCTTGGCGTCGGTGACGCGCAGGCCGCCCTCGAACTTCGATTCAATGCCCATCTTCGACAGCATCGCACCGATCTGCGGGCCGCCGCCATGGACGACGATGGGGTTGATGCCGGACTGCTTCAACAGGGCGATGTCTTCCGCGAAAGCCTTGCCGAGCGTGGAGTCGCCCATGGCGTGGCCACCATATTTCACCACGATTGTCTTGTTCTCGTATTTCTGCATGAAGGGCAGGGCCTGCGCGAGCAGCCGTGCCTGAATTTCGCTTTCGGAAGAAGTCATGGAAAAACCTCGGTCTATGGTGGCGGCCGCAAGAGCCTTTCATCGCTCTACAGCATCGGCGCAAAAATCGGAATCGATTTTTGCAGTGCAGGATGCATGGATTCGACATATCGCCGCGTTTGCAAGGACAGGTGAATCTCCGCTTTTGACGAATGAAATAACCTGCGGGCCTTATTGTGTCGGCCCATAGTAAAATTCTGTTTTTGGGCGGCTTCAGCTGCGTAATATGATTGACATAAAGCACCAATCGGACCAGCTTTGTTGGAAGCAGGGGAGGGGTTATTCAGCAGGGCGACGGGACATGTCGCGCGTCGTGAAACGATGCTGGCCTGAACGACCGAGGAGTTTGCAGACCCATGACGGCACCGGATCGAGACAAGCAGAGCGGGTTGCGGGACGAAGTGCTCGCCGGCGAATATGTGCTGGGTGCCCTGCCGCCGGAAAGCATGGCGGAGCTTGCAAAGCGCGTGAAGCGCGATCGTCAATTTGCCGCCATGGTCAGGCGCTGGCGGGAAAATCTCGCCGAAACGGAATATCGGGAAAAAGCGACGATGGCCGCCTTGCTTGAAAGGGATCCGTTGAGGTCCAGCCTGCCTTTTCGAAGCCAGCCGCTACGCAGCGGCAGCGTGTTCGCCGCCATGCTTTCGGAAGTCTGGCATTCGGTGCGCTTCTGGCGGCTTCTGGCGTTGACGGCGATGCTCTGGACCGCCGTTCTGCTTTTCACCATCGCCTGACGTGAAAACGCGCTAGAGCGAAACGGTTCTGACGATCTCAGCGCGCAGATCGTCCAGCCCGAACGATTTTTCCGACGACGTGGCAAGGACTTCGGGATAGGCAGCCGGACGCTTGCGGATTTTCTCCAGCGTTTCGCCAATCAGGCGGGGAACGCCAACGTCCTTGATCTTATCCGTCTTCGTCAGCACGACCTGATAGGAAACGGCGGCCTTGTCGAGCAGGCTCAGGACCTCTTCGTCGTTCTTCTTAATGCCATGGCGGGAATCGATCAGCACATAAACGCGCTTCAGCGTTGCGCGGCCACGCAGATAATCGAAGACAAGCTTCGTCCAGGCATCGACATGGTCCTTGGGAGCCTGCGCGTAGCCGTAACCGGGCATGTCAACCAGCGCCATCGGCGGCAGGTCGCCCGGCTCGCCGGAATAACCTTCAGGAACGAAATAGTTCAGTTCCTGCGTGCGTCCGGGCGTGTTGGAGGTGCGGGCAAGCCCCTTGTGACCCACCAATGCATTGATGAGCGAGGACTTGCCGACATTCGAGCGACCGGCAAATGCAATTTCCGGCGGGCCCTCGGGCGGCAGGAATTTCATCGCGGGAACGCCACGAATGAAAATCCAGGGTCGCCCGAACAGGGGCTTTTCGGTTGCCGTGCCGGTCTCACTCATTTCGATTGCACCGGCTTTCGCTTGAACAGCCCTTTTATATTATCGAACAGTTCGATCTTGGCGCCGTGACGCTTCATGATGAGGGCCTGCTGGCTGATGGAGAGCGTGTTGTTCCACGCCCAGTAGATGACCAGACCAGCCGGGAACGAGGCCAGCATGAAGGTGAAGATCAGCGGCATCCAGGTGAAGATCATCGCCTGTGTCGGATCGGGCGGCGTCGGGTTCATGCGCATCTGCAGGAACATCGTGATGCCCATGACGAGCGGCCAGACGCCGATCATCAGGAAATGCGGCACGTCGTACGGCAGAAGGCCGAACAGGTTGAACAGCGACGTCGGATCGGGCGCGGAAAGGTCGTGAATCCAGCCGAAGAACGGTGCATGCCGCATTTCGATGGTGACGTAGATGACCTTGTAGAGCGCGAAGAACACCGGAATCTGCAGAAGCATCGGCCAGCAGCCGGCAACCGGGTTGATCTTCTCTTCCTTGTAGAGCTGCATCATCGCCTGCTGCATGGCCATGCGGTCATCGCCATGCTTGGCTTTCAGCTCTTCCATCTTCGGCTGCACGCGCTTCATGTTCGCCATGGAAGCGTATTGCTTGCTGGCGAGCGGGAAGAAGAGCGCCTTGACGACGATGGTGGTGAGCAGGATGGCCACGCCGAAATTGCCAAAATAACGGAAGAAGAAATCCATCATTTTGAACATCGGCTTGGTGATGAAGTAGAACCAGCCCCAGTCGATCAGAAGGTCGAACTTCGGAATGGAATAAGCGGTCTCGTAACGATCGACCAGCGGCACTTCCTTGGCACCGGCGAAGACGAGGCTCTTCAGCTCGATAGACTGGCCGGCTTCGACCGTCATCGTGTCGCTCTTGAAGTCGGCCTGATAGCTCGGCTGATTGCCTGTAATGTGGGAGTAGCGCGTCTCGAACGGCGTCATCTGCGGGGGAACGATGGCCGCGGCCCAATATTTATCGGTAATGCCGAGCCAGCCGCCGGTTGCCTTGGCAACCGTTACGGGCTCCTCTTCGACGTCTTTGTATTTCTTTTCCGTCAGGCTGCCGTCTTTGCCCGAGACACCGAGAAAGCCCTCGTGGATGACGAAGACAGGGGGAATTGCCGGCTTGTTGTTGCGCGTCACGCGGCCGTAAGTGGCAAGCGAGATCGCAGCCTGTCCGGGGTTCTCGACCTTGTCGGTGACCGAGATCATGTAATGCTCGTCGATCGAAACCGTACGCGAGAAAACGACGCCCTTGGAATTGGTGTAGGTCAGGGTGACCGGGGTGGTTTCCGTCAGCTTGTCGCCGCTTGCAAGCGTCCAGACGGTCGTCGGACCGGGAACGCCGCCGACGTCCTGTGCTGCAACGTAACCGAGTTCGGTGAAGTAACCGTCCTTGGTATCGGCAGGCGAAAACAGCGTGATGATCGGGCTCGAGTCATCGACAGTCTCATGGTAGCCCTTGAGCCGGATGTCATCGAAACGGGCGCCGGTCAGGTTGATCGAGCCGGCGATGGCGTTGGTGTCGATGGTGACGCGCTGGGTCTTGGCGATCGCTTCTTCCCGGGTCGCCGTGGCGGCGGCTTGCGTGGAGGATGCGGGCGGCGCGCCTTCGACGGTCGTGCCGGGTGCTGCACCCGGTGCCGGCTGCTGCGTCGTTTGCTGCTGCGCCTGGCGGGCCTCTTCGGCGCGGCGCTGCTGCTCGATGCGCGGATTCATGTAAAGGAATTGCCAGGCGAGGACGATGACAACCGAAAGGGCTATCGCGATGAAGTAATTACGGTTCTTTTCCATCATTCTTTCCTGGAGCGGGTCTCCTGGGACCGTTTCGGTTTCGCCGTTCCTTCAATGCGCTCGGCAAGGAGAGACTGAAGTTTCGGGAAGGCCGTATCGAGTACGTCCCTGCGGGCGACAATCACATAGTCATGACCGGGCTTCATTGCGACCCCGGCAGAAAGCCTGACGGCTTCCTTGAGACGGCGGCGCATGCGATTTCGCTCGACCGCGTTGCCTTGTCTTTTCGTTACGGTAAAACCGACGCGAGGCTCGGTTTCAGGGGCCTTTCGGTCAAGCACTTCCACAAGAAAGGTGCTTCCCCGCCGTTTTTCCCCCGCCTGAACGGCAAGAAACTCCGACCGGTTTTTAAGCCGGCCGGGTTGTTTTTTAGTCTCGCTCATGTGCCCGCGACTTTCATCGGGCCACAGGCTCGGCAATTAAGCCGACAGACGTGCGCGGCCGCGCGCACGGCGGGCTGCGAGAACCTTGCGGCCGCCGGCAGTAGCCATGCGGGCACGGAAACCATGACGACGCTTGCGAACAAGCTTGGACGGTTGGTAGGTACGCTTCGACATTTATTTAATACCGCGGTGTGCGGCCCTTCTTGAATTTGCAATTATTTGCAAGAGCGTTTCGTTTTTTGCACGGCTAACCCCGCCTGGGCGAGCTTTCTATGGCCGAGCGTGCGCGGCTTATAAGGGCATAGGCCGAGCAAAGTCAATTGCCGAAGGGGTTTTAGCACTTCACCTTTTACTGAAAACACACCGCCCTGTCCTTTGCCGTTCGTCGGCAAAGGCTGATTCCCGCGCGCGATTGCTAAAATCCGAAATTCTTTCTTAACGCGACATTGATAAATCTTGTGACGCGAAAAGTTATGCCAGCTTCCCATTTTCATCCTGGTGCTGGTCTTTGTTGGGGGAACGAAATTGAGAATTCGCGGTCGTATCAATCTACTTGTCGGGCTGATGAGCCTTGTGGCCTGTACCATCGGTGGACTATCCATCTATGCGGTCAGCGAATTCCGGGTCCGCACGGTGGAATATGAAAAGGCGGCGGAGCGCGCCTATAAGGGCGAGGCGCTCAACCGGCTGGTCACCGCGGTCGTGATGGAGGCGCGCGGGGTCTATGCCGCCGCCGATATCGAAAAGGCGGCACCCTTCGCGGATGGTATCGTCAAGAACCTCGACGCCATGGAAAAGCTGATCGCCACATGGACCCCTCTCGTTCCGGCGGAACAGAAGGCGACATTCGATAATCTCTCCAGCCGCTTCAAGGAGTTCAAGACCTTCCGTCTGGAGACCGCGCGGCTTGCCCGTGAAGCCGGCCCGCAGGCGGCCAATCAGCAGGGCAACAACGAGGCGAACCGGGCCAACCGCAAAGCCTATCAGGCGGAAATCGACGCAGTCGTGAAGAACGACATTGCCGAACTCGAGGCCGTCAAGGCCGGCATCGACGATTTTGTAACGACAACATTCTGGCTGGTCATCACCGTCACCGGCAGTGGCATATTGGCCGGCGCGGCCTTCGGTCTTTATATCGGTGCGCGGCAGCTGAGCGCGCCCATCCGCAGGGTTTCGGAAGTGATGAACGCCGTGGCCGACGGAAATCTGGACGCGGATGTACCCTATCTCGGCCAGAACGACGAAATCGGTGAGATGGCGGCGGCCGTTGAGGTCTTCAAGAAGAACGGCCGCGAAGTGCGCCGCATGAACGCTCAGGAAACCGCCATGCGCGCCAAGAGCGACGATCTTCAGGCCGGCATGGCTGTTGTCGTCGATGCTGCGGCAGGGGGGGATTTCAGCCGCCGCATCAACAAGGATTACGGCGACGAAAACCTCAACCGTTTCGCCGCAACGATCAATGCATTGCTCATCGGGGTAGACAATGGCGTCTCCGAGACCAGTCGCGTCATCGAAGGTCTGGCACGCGGCGACCTGACGGAAAAGATGGACGGCGACTTCCGCGGCGTCTTCGCCGAACTCAAGGAAAACGTCAACCAGACGCTGACCAAGCTGCGGGACACGATGCGCGAGGTGCGCAGCAGCACGGAAGGCATCAGCGGCAACGCCAACGAGTTGCGCTCGGCCGCCGACGACCTGTCGAAGCGGACGGAACAGCAGGCAGCCGCACTGGAGGAAACCTCCGCCGCGCTGGACGAAATCACCGCCGTCGTGCGCAATTCCACCGATCGTGCGCAGGAAGCCAGCGCCATGGTCGCCGAAACCAAGCAGAAGACGGAAGAATCCGCCAATGTCGTGCGCGACGCCGTCTCCGCCATGGATCGCATCGAGCACGCCTCGCGCGAAATCAGCCAGATCATCAACGTCATCGATGAGATAGCCTTCCAGACCAACCTGCTGGCATTGAATGCCGGGGTGGAAGCGGCGCGTGCAGGCGAGGCCGGCAAGGGCTTTGCTGTCGTTGCCCAGGAAGTACGCGAATTGGCGCAGCGTTCCGCAACCGCCGCGAAGGACATCAAGGCGCTGATCACCAAATCCGGCGAGGAAGTCGGCCGCGGTGTGTCGCTGGTGCAGAGAACGGGCAGTGCGTTGAGCGAGATCGAGACCCGCGTCCTCGCCATCAACGAGCATATCCATTCGATCGCCACGGCCGCCAGAGAGCAGTCCACCGGCCTGCACGAGGTGAATACCGCCATCAACCAGATGGACCAGGTGACGCAGCGCAATGCAGCCATGGTGGAGGAAACCTCGGCCGCGACCCACAAGCTGAGCAGTGAGGCGGACCATCTCGTGACGCTGGTGACGCGCTTCAATGTAGGCGCCGAGACGGCGCAGCGCAGCCACCGTATCGAGCAGCCTTTGCGGCCGATGACGGCATCCGCCGGACCGGTTGCAGTCTCCGGCAGGACACCGGCCGTCGCTTCCCCGGCCCGCAAGTTGATGAACAGCGTCAGCCGTGCGCTCAATGCCCAGCCCGCCGCGGCTCCGGCGCATGGCGACTGGCAGGAATTCTAGAGGTCCTGCCGTTCGCCTCAACCGGCTCACCCACAAGCGCCGCCCCTTTTGGGCGGCGTTCGTTTTTCCGGCACTGAAAACGTTTGTTTTGCAGCGCATTGGAAAAATATCCATTAGGTCCTATTATCGTTGCTGCATATAAACCGAGCCGTTCCACGCAAGCAGCGGCGCGCATACAGGATCATGGCCCGGTGTTTTCTAAAGGCGTAGACAGCTTGGACCGCACGCAAGACGATCCGGTGCATTGCATGCCGGGATTGACCGCCGGTCTTTCCGGGCGGCTGCTGCTGCTCACCGTGATTTTCGTGATGATCGCTGAAGTGCTGATCTTCGTGCCATCAGTTGCCAATATGCGTCTTTCCTGGCTGCGTGACCGTCTGAACACGGCCGCCGCCGCCGGCGCTGTCATCGATGGCTTGCAGGCCGAACTGCCACGAAGCGTGCAGAACGACACGCTGATGGCAACCGGAGCGAAGCTTATCGCCCTGCGCAAGGACGGCACGTCGCGTCTGCTGGCCGTGGCGGAAACACCGCCCGGCGTTGACGAGCAATATGATCTTTCCGATGTTTCGCAGGTGGCGGCGGTGCGGGACGCCTTTTCCACCCTGCTGTTCGGCGGCAACCGCGTCATCCGCGTCTTCGATGTGGTGGGAGACAGCGACACGATCATCGAGTTGGTGCTGGGCGAAAACAAGCTGCGGGCGGCGATGCTTGCCTATGCTCGCAACGTTTTCCTGATTTCCATCGTCCTGTCGCTGGTCACCGCGGGCCTGATCTTCATCTCCATCAACCGCATCATGATCCGGCCGATACGCCGGCTGACGCTAGGCATGCAGAATTTCTCGGAAGATCCAGGCAATCCCGAGCGGATTTTCGTGCCGGAAGAGGGCACCGACGAACTCGCCGTAGCGGGCCGCCACCTCGCCGACATGCAGACGGAACTGCAGAAAACGCTGCGGCAGCAGAAGAACCTCGTGGATCTCGGCCTTGCCGTGTCAAAGATCAACCACGACATGCGCAATATCCTCTCCTCCGCGCAGCTCATGTCGGACCGCCTGGTCGATGCCAAGGACCCGATGGTCAGGAGTTTCGCGCCGAAATTGCTGCGCACCATCGACCGTGCCGTGGCCTATACGGGTGAGGTTCTGGCCTATGGTCAGACGACGGAGGGAGCGCCGAAACGCAAGATTGTGCCGTTGAGCCTGCTGGTGCGGGATGTGCGCGATATTCTGGCCCTTGATCCGGACAGCGGCATCGAGTTTCAGGACAGCGTTCCCCCCGATTTGACGGTGGATGCGGACTCCGAGCAGCTTTTCCGGGTGATCCACAATCTCTGTCGCAATGCCGTCCAGGCGCTGCAATCCGACGCGGCAAATGCGGCACCACGGCATCTCTCCATTTCGGCTCAGAGGGCCGGCAGCGTTGTCAGTATCGTCATAGACGACAATGGGCCGGGAATGCCGCGCAAGGCCAAGGAGAACCTGTTCTCCGCGTTCAGGGGATCGGCCCGCTCCGGCGGCACGGGCCTCGGGCTGGTCATTGCCCGCGAGCTTGTGCTCGCCCATGGCGGTACGATCGCGCTTGTTGAAAAGCCCGGCCCCGGCACGCAGTTCCGTATCGAAATCACCGACCGCGCCGCCTCCGTACAGGCAGCCAGAACCGCCTGAAAAACCCGCCCGGCGGCAGGTTCGGAAAGCCGTTATCTCCGGCGGAATCGAGGTCCCATCAGGCACACGAAAAATGACCTGCATGGAATTTACAATATAATCAATATGATACGCGAATTGCTGCGGAAAAATGACAATTTCGAAACGAAATCGCTTGCATTCGGAATGAGGACGTTTTAGAGGATCGCCACGCCACCGGAAACGACCGGAACGGCACGCACCCGTAGCTCAGCTGGATAGAGCACCAGACTACGAATCTGGGGGTCAGGAGTTCGAATCTCTTCGGGTGCGCCATTTCTTTTCCCTTAAAAGTAGTTTCCGAGACGTGCCATTGCTTGTCGCAAGCGCCCGCCGGTGTATTCAAATGCTGGTCCGCCCGCGTTGATGTCGAAGCCTCGCAAGGCTGAATGAATTCCGAACATCCCGAATATATGTTAAAGTCCTCCGTTCATCAGATGGCCCGGAGTGAAAGCCATGTTGGAAGCGGACAAGGTGTTTGCGGGTTCGATTCCGGAAAATTACGACCGCTATATGGTGCCGCTGATCTTTGCGCCGTTCGCTGCTGATCTGGCGCGGCGCGCGGCGGCCTTGATGCCGATTGATGTTCTGGAAATCGCCGCGGGTACCGGGGCCGTGACGCGGGAAATGGTTCCCCGATTATTGCCCGCAGCAAATTATGTGGTGACCGACCTTAATCAGCCGATGCTCGATTTTGCGGCGGCTCAACATGCAGCCGACAGCCGTATAAAATGGCGACAGGCGGATGCTCAGCTTCTGCCTTTTGAAAATGCTGTTTTCGATCTGGTTTTCTGCCAGTTCGGTGCGATGTTCTTTAACGATCGCTTGGCCGCTTATCGCGAGGCAAAGCGGGTGTTGAAGCCCGGCGGGCACTATTTATTCAACGTCTGGGATCGCATCGAGGAAAATCACTTCGCGGATGATGTGACGAACGCCCTTGCCGGCCTTTTTCCCGATGATCCCCCGCGCTTCATGGCCCGCACCCCGCATGGTTACCATGATACGGCGTTGATACGCAGCGAGTTGGAGAATGCCGGTTTTTCCCGCGTGACGATCGAGACGGTGGCGGCGCAGAGCCGCGCACCGTCACCGCGCATTCCGGCCGTCGCCTATTGTCAGGGAACGGTTCTGCGGACGGAAATAGAGGCGAGGGCACCGGGTAAGCTCGAAGCCGCGACCGATTATGCCGCTGCCGCCATTGAAGCCCGGCATGGCGATGGCGAGGTGGCAGCCAAGATTCAGGCGCATGTCATTCTCGCCGTCGTATAGATCGGAGCCGCCAACCCGGTTTTCCAGCCGATGGAAGCGTGCTGAAACACGTCGGAACAGCCCCTAAATATTAGTGGTTTTAGGTGGAGGTCTATACCGTAACGTTTTTCGCTTGCCCCGGATTTACGGGTTTTCGAGTGTCATCGAAGTTTCCGCAAACCTTCGTCATATTGTCATACAATATAAGCATATGCGCTTCAGAAAAGGAGCGCAGAATGACGCCACAATCACTTGAACTTTCAGGAATCGGCAAGGGCTTCGGGGCTGACGATGTTCTGAAAGAGATCGATCTTTCCATTCGTCCGGGCGAATTCCTCTCCCTCGTTGGCATGTCGGGCTGCGGCAAGTCCACGCTGCTGCGCATCATCGCGGGCCTGGAATCGCCGGACCGCGGTTCGGTCTCGATCGGCGGGCAGGATGTGACGGAGATCGATCCGAGTGATCGCAATCTGGCGATGGTGTTCCAGTCCTATGCGCTTTATCCGCATATGAGCGTGCGCCAGAACATCGCGACACCGCTGCGCATGCGGCGCCTGCCTTTCGCCGCCCGCCTGCCGTTGATCGGGCGTTTTGCAGCGCCCGCGGAAACATTGAAGCAGATCGATGCCGCCGTAGAACAGGCGGCCGAGACGCTGCAGATCGCGCATCTGCTGGATCGCAAGCCGGCGCAGCTTTCCGGCGGCCAGCGCCAGCGTGTGGCGCTTGCGCGGGCGCTGGTGCGTTCGCCCGCAGCCTTCCTGATGGATGAGCCGCTTTCCAACCTCGATGCCAAGCTCCGCGCCCATATGCGCGAGGAACTGGCGGGCCTGCACCGCCGGCTCGGCGCGACCTTCATCTATGTCACCCATGATCAGATCGAAGCCATGACCATGTCTGACCGCATCGCGCTGATGTCGGAAGGGCGCATCGAACAGCTCGGTACGCCTGACGAGCTTTACCGCAAACCCGCGACACTGACCGTCGCACGGTTTATCGGCACGCCATCGATCAACCTCCTGCCGGTCGAAATCGATGCGCAGGGTAAGGTCACGGCCTTTGGACGCGATCTTGGCATCGATGGTGCGGGCTGCGATGCCGGCCCGGCGACGCTCGGCCTTCGCGCCGAGGATCTGCGTCCGGGCGAAGAAGGTTTCACTGTCCGCGTGGTGCGCAGCGAAACCCACGGCGCCGACCGTTTCGTGAGCTGCCGCCTGCTCAGCGACGAGACAGTCGCCATCACCCTTCGCCAGGGCGCGGGTGAGGTGCTGGGCGCCGATGCAAATGGCATGATGAATCTGGGTTTCGCGCCGGATCGCGCGCATCTTTTCGCGGCTGATGGCCTGCGCCGCAAGGTGACGGTGCGTGAACGGGTGCCGGCATGACGGCTGTCGATATTTCCACGCCCCTGCGTGCCAGGTCCCGCCCGCGCCTGCCGAAGGCGGACCGGCGGATGATGTGGCGCGGCCTGATGTTCGCGGCGCCCGCTGGCCTGCTGCTGCTGGCCATCTATATCGTTCCGATGCTCGTTCTTGCCGGTTTTTCCGTCACTGATTACCAGCTTGGAGCACTCTCCACCCGCTTCGTTGGCCTCGGCAATTTCGTGAAGGCGTTTCAGGATACGGTTTTCCTGCGCGCGCTGGCGAATACCGCCATCTATGCGATCATCGTCATTCCCTTTGGCGTGTTCCTCGCGCTCGGGGTGGCTCTGCTGGTCTATAACCGCAAACGCAGCCGCGCCTTCTGGGAAGTGGCCTATTTCCTTCCCGTCACCGCAACCCTCGTCGCCATGGCGACGGTGTGGCAATTCCTGTTGCACCCTTCGCTCGGTCCGGTGAACGCGGCGATCAAATGGCTGGGTTTCGAGCCTGTCGCCTTTCTCTCCAACCCCGTTCTCCTCATTCCCACCATGGCGCTGATCGGCATCTGGCAGGTTCTGGGCTTCAATATGGTGCTCTTCCTCGCCGGCCTCACCGCCATTTCGAAGGATCTGCACGAGGCGGCGCGGCTGGATGGCGCGAAGAACCCGGTCGACCGGTTCCTGACAGTGACATGGCCGATGCTGGGGCCGACGACCATGTTCGTGGTGGTCACCACCTCCATCTCCGCCTTCAAGGTGTTTGAGACGGTTGCCGTGCTGACCAAGGGCCGCTCCGGTTCGGAAACCCTGCTGTTCGATCTTTATCTCGAAGGTTTCGAATATTCCAACACCGGTTATGCCGCCGCGCTGACGATCATCTTCCTCGTGATTGTGCTGATCCTGTCGATTGGCCAGACGCTGCATATGGACCGGAAGGTGCACTACTGATGGTCGTATTCCGCAAATATTTCCCCCATCTCGTCCTAGCGCTCGGCGCTTTCGTGATGCTCCTGCCATTCTACTGGATGGCCCTGACGTCGATCCGCTCGCCGGCGGAAATATTCGACGTCTCGCTCTGGCCCATCCCGCAGAAATTCGACGCGGCCGATAATTATGCCCGGGCGGCGGGACAGGTGCCGATGGGCCGTTTCATGCTGAACGGCGTCATCGTCTGTGTCGGTATTCTCGTCGTGCAAATACTCACATCGGTTCCGGCGGCCTATGCTCTGGCAAAACTCCGCTTTCCCGGACGCAAGCTGCTGCTGGGTCTCGTCATCGCGGCACTCTGCGTACCCATCCAGGCGCTCGCGCTGCCGCTCTTTGTCGGGCTGGCCAAGACGCAACTTTTGAACACCTATTTCGCGATGATGATGCCGTTCTTCCTGTCGGTTTTCGCCATCTTCCTGTTCAACCAGTCCTTCCGCAGCTACCCGGATGAAATCATCGAGGCTGCCCGCATGGACGGTTTTTCGGAAATGGAGATCTGCTGGGGGCTGGTGCTTCGCGGTTCGCTGCCGTCGCTTGCGGCTTTCTCGATCTTTTCACTCGTTGCCCACTGGAACGATCTCTATTGGCCGATGATCGTCATCTCCGACACCAATCTCGCCCCGCCGCCGCTTGGCATGATGCTTTTCGCCGATGTCGAATCCGGCGCGAACTACGGTGCGCTGATGGCGGGCGCCACACTGATTACCGCGCCGATGGTGCTGTGCTTCCTCCTCGCACGGCGGCACTTCATCGCCGGTATTACCATGACCGGCGTCAAGTGATGCCGTTCAGACTTCCTCCTCCCAACCTTTCTGGAGACTGACATGAAACTCAACCGACGCGCCGTGATGGGCGGTCTGGCTCTTGGCATGGCTTTTGCTGGCCTCGCACAGCCGGTTCTGGCCAACGAAATCACGCTCAACGTTCTTTACAACCTGCCGGGTTTCACGAAATTCCATCAGCCGCTGGCCGATGAATTCATGAAGAAGAACCCTGATGTGAAGATCAACTTCCTCGCTCCGGCCGCCGGTTATAACGAAGGCCAGCAGCAGGTTCTGCGCTCTGCCGTCACGGGTAATCTGCCGGACGTTTATTTCTCCGGCTACAATCTGACGGCGGAACTGGTTCACACGCTTGCACCGCGCAACCAGATCACCGATCTCGGCCCGTTCATTCAGGCTGAAGGCGGTCAGGCCTTCCTCGACAAGAACTACAGCCCGAAGATGGCCGCACTCGGCCAGATCGATGGCAAGCAATACGGCCTGCCCGTCAATGCTTCCTCGCCGATCATCTACATCAACTCCGACCTCGTCACCAAGGCTGGCGGCGACCCGGACAAGATGCCGACGACCTTCCCGGAGCTCATTGCTCTCGCCAAGAAGATCAAGGCTCTCGACCCGAAATTCGCCGGCATGAGCTACGATATCAACGGCTGGCCGGATGACTGGTTGTGGCAGGCGCTCGTCGTCGAACAGGGCGGCAAGCTCGTCGACGACAAGACCAAGACCGTTGCCTTCGACAACGAGATCGGCCTCAACGCCCTGAAGATGACCCGCCAGTTCGTCACCGAAGGTGGCCAGAACCTGCTCGACTGGGACCAGTCGCGCCAGCAGTTCGGCGCAGGCCTCACGGGCTTCATCTTCTCGACGCCCGCTCACGTTCAGACGATCCAGGGTCTGGTCGGCGACCGCTTCAAGCTGAAGACGGCAACCTTCCCGCTCGACAACAAGGAAAAGGGCGGTGTGCCGACCGGCGGCAACTCCGCCGTCATCCTGACGCAGGAAAAGGCCAAGCAGGATGCTGCCTGGAAATACCTGAAGTGGATCACCGGTCCGGAAGCGCAGAACACCATCGTTCGCATCACCGGCTATCTGCCGACCAACAAGCTGGCAACCGGCCCGGACTTCCTTGCCCCTTATTATGTCGAGAACCCGAATGTGAAGACCGCTTCGCTTCAGGCCGATCGTTCTCTGCCCTGGGCCGGTTATCCGGGCGGCGATTCCGTCCGCATCTGGCGCACCCAGCGCGACATCATCGGCACGGTCATGCGCGGTGAAGTCACGCCGGAAGCCGGTCTCAAGCAGATCGTCGAGCAGACCAACGCCCTGCTGAAATAAGCAGAGCCATAAAAGAGGCTGCGGGGAAATCCGTTCCCGCAGCCATTTTGCGCAGGAAAATGATAATGAAGATCATCCAGATCACCGACACCCATCTTCTGCCGCCCGGTATCGCGATAAACGGCGTCGACCCGGAAAAGCAGCTGCGCGCGGCAGTGGCCGATATCGTCGAAAAACATGCCGACGCCGATCTTCTTGTCATGACGGGCGATCTCTGCAATTACGGCGAGCCGGAAGCCTATGAGCTGCTGCGCGATATCCTTGCGCCGGTCGCCATGCCCGTGCGGTTGATGCTCGGCAATCATGATCGTCGCCCTGAATTCGTGGCGGCCTTTCCGGAGCAGCCGCGCGACGATAATGGCTATATCCAGTCCTTCATCGATACAGATTTCGGCCGCCTGCTGTTTCTCGACAGCCATGAAGCCGATGTCATCGGCGGTATCTATGGCGCGGATCGTCTGGCATGGCTGGAGAGTGCGCTGGAAAGCGCTGGCGATCTGCCGGTAACGGTGTTCGTTCATCATTCCCCGATGGATTGTGGCATCCGGCATTTCGAACATATCGGCATGCATGATGACGGCGCTGTCATGCGTCGTCTTGCTGCCCATCCGGCTGGCATACGCCATATTATTTTTGGCCATATCCATGTGCCGATGGCAGGTACGACGGCGGAGGGCATTGCCTATAGTTCCGGTCAGGCCTGCGCGCATCGTTTCATCACCGATATCGATGTTGTTGATCCACTCTGGACGGGCGGCAATCCCTGTTACCGGGTCATAAGCCTCGGTGCATTCGGCCTGCGTGCCTATGACGCGGAAGTTGGGCAGCCCGTTCTGGGCCAGGCACCGATCTGCGAAGGCCCCTGACGCAGGGCGATTTTTTGGGCTGCGATGAGGCGCCTCCGCCTCGTCGCTCGCCGGCGACGGAGAGGCTTGGCGGAAGCCTTGTGCCGATCAGGAGGCTGCGATGGTCTGAAGACCTCACAGCCTGTCGCGCCGATGCGTCACTTGCGATTTGTGAACGGGATTTGAGGTGCGAAAGCCATGGTTGCGTTCACACCCTTGATCTATGTCAGTTTCATCGATGAAACTGCACGCCATAGTCGCCCCAGAGGTGGCCAACCAAATGCCGTGCCATCGTGATGACAGATCATGGAGAAGTGCATGCTTGAAAAGCGTATCCGCAACGCGTCCCTCTTGAACAGGATCGTCAGCGCCGAAGAGGCCGCCAGTCTCATTCAGGATGGCATGACGGTGGGCATGAGCGGTTTTACGCGCGCCGGCGAAGCCAAGGCCGTGCCGCTGGCGCTGGCCGAGCGCGCCAAGACGAACCCCATGAAAATTACCCTGATGACCGGCGCTTCCCTCGGCAACGATCTCGATAAAACCATGGTCGAGGCCGGCATGCTGGCACGCCGCATGCCGTTCCAGTCCGATCCGGCTTTGCGCAAAGCAATCAATGACGGCAAGGTGATGTTCATCGATCAGCATCTGTCCGAAACGGTGGAGCAACTGCGCGGCGGTCAGATCCATGGAGTCGATATCGCCATCGTTGAGGCGGTAGCGATTACGGCGGAGGGCGGTATTGTGCCCACCACCTCGGTCGGCAATTCCGCGAGCTTCGCTATTCTGGCCGACAAGGTCATCGTCGAGATCAACCTGTCGCAGCCCGAAGTGCTGGAGGGGCTGCACGACATCTTCATTCCCGCCAAGCGCCCGACCCGCATGCCCATCCCCGTGGTTGCGACGGATAGCCGTGTCGGCCTGCCATTCATTCCGGTGCCGCCGGAAAAAATCGCCGCAATCGTGCTGAGCGACAAGAGCGACAGTTTTTCAACGGTGCTGCCGCCCGATGACGAGACCAAGGCGATTGCCGGCTATCTCACCGAATTCCTGCTGAACGAAGTGCGCCACGGCCGCATGACCCATGAACTCCAGCCACTCCAGGCTGGCATCGGCACCATCGCCAATGCCGTGATGCACGGGTTCATCGATACGCCGTTTCACGATCTCAAAATGTATTCGGAGGTCCTGCAGGATTCGACCTTCGAACTTTTCGATGCGGGTAAGCTGACCTTCGCCTCCGGTTCGTCGATCACGCTCTCTTCCGCCATGAATGCGCAGGTGATGCCGAGATTGGCCGAGTACAAGAGCAGGCTGATCCTGCGCCCGCAGGAAGTCAGCAACCATCCGGAAGTTATCCGCCGGCTCGGCATCATCGGTATCAACACGGCGCTGGAATTCGATATTTACGGAAACGTCAATTCCACCCATGTCGGCGGAACCCACATGATGAACGGCATTGGCGGCTCGGGAGATTTCGCCCGCAATGCCTATATGTCGATCTTCGTCACCAAATCGATTGCCAAGGGCGGCGCCATTTCCAGCGTCGTGCCCATGGTCAGCCATGTCGACCATACCGAACACGATGTTGATATTCTCGTCACCGAAACGGGCCTTGCCGATCTGCGTGGTCTCGCGCCCCGCGAACGGGCGGCAGTCATCATCGCAAACTGCGTGCATCCCGGCTATCGCGACGCGCTGAAGGATTATTACCAGCGGGCGGTGGCGCGGGGCGGGCACACGCCACATCTCATCGAAGAGGCGCTGTCCTGGCATAACGCGCTTCGGGAGAGGGGCACTATGCTGCCGCAGCGATAGGCCCTGCACTTTTGCCAGCAGCCGATTTGCCGGTGCAATCGCCCGGCAATTGGGTCCGTTTGGACACACCCGTGCGGAAAGTGCCCGCTGTTCCGCGTTGGTTGCTGGCGCGGCAGTTCCGCCTCCGGTAGAAAATCCTCTCCCCTGGCTGCTATCCGGCTGCCTCTGGGTTGTAGGAGAGTGATGTGATGCCCATTCGCTTGGTGGCCGTAATTGCGATTGTCGCCCTGCTCGCAGGCTGCGGTGGGCGTCCCATCGGTGTCATGACGCCAACGGGGCAGACCGTGGCGGGCACGACGCCGATCAATCTTCTGGTTGCCACCACGCGTGCGCCATCGGAAAATGCCGCCGTGCTTTTTGGCGGTGAACGCGGAACAGGCCTGAAGGTCGATGCCGTCACGATCTCCATTCCGCCAAACGCCAGCCGCAAGGTAGGGCAGGTGCAATGGCCAAAGAAGCTGCCGCCAAATCCGCTGAAGGATTTCACCACGGTGGCGGTGGAGCCTATTCGCTCCGAAGCCGAAACTAGAAGCTGGATCGGTAAACACATAGCGAAAGACCGCCGCGTGCTGGTCTTCGTACATGGTTTCAACAATCGTTACGAAGAATCCGTCTATCGTTTCGCTCAGATCGTCCATGATTCCGGTACGGATGTTGTGCCTGTCGTGTTCACCTGGCCGTCGCGGGCAAGCATCTTCGACTATAATTACGACAAGGAAAGCACCAACTACTCGCGTGATGCGCTTGAGGAGATGCTGACGCGTCTGGCCAAGGACAAGTCCATCGGCGAGGTTACCGTCATGGCGCATTCCATGGGCACCTGGCTTGCGGTGGAGGCGCTGCGTCAGATGGCCATCCGCAACGGCCGCGTTGATCCGAAGATCAGCAATGTCATTCTGGCCGCGCCGGATCTCGATGTGGATGTGTTCAGCCGACAGTTCACCAGCCTCGGCAAGACGCCGCCCAAATTCACGCTCTTCGTCTCGCAGGACGACCGGGCTCTCAGCCTGTCGCGCCGCATTTCCGGCAATGTCGATCGTCTCGGCCAGATCGATCCTTCCGTGGAACCCTATCGCAGCCAGCTGGAAAAGGCGGGCATCACGGTTCTCGATCTCACCAAGCTGCAATCCGGTGACCGCCTGAACCACGGCAAATTTGCCGAGAGCCCCGAGGTCGTCCGCCTGATTGGCGACCGCCTTATCGCCGGCCAGACGGTGACGGATTCCGACGTCGGTCTGGGCGAAGCGTTGGGTGCTGTCAGTATCGGTGCTGCGCAAACAGTCGGAACGGCCGCCAGCGTCGTGGTCAGCGCGCCGATCGCGGTCTTCGATCCGCGCACGCGGGAGAATTATGGCAGGCAGGTGGAGCGGCTTGGCCGTTCCGTCGAAAACACCGTCGGGTCGGTGGGCGATACGGCCGGTTCCGTGGTGGACGATCAGGCGCTTCAGTCGTCAAGGGTCAACTGCGATGCCGCCGCCAATCGAAAGCGGGCGGAGTGCCGTAGCCGCTAAGCCACGATGTGGCGGGGGTGGTGGAAACGTCAGGTGTTTTTGTCACTGCACTCCCAGCAGATTTGTATACAGCTTGTATTTTTATCTGTATGGTCGGGCCAACAACCCAACTTCCGGAGTAGATTCCTATGCGTTGGAAACGCACCCTCCAGCTTCTCGATGTCCATTGCGAAGGCGAAATCGGCCGTGTCGTCACCGGCGGCGCGCCGAAAATTCCCGGCAACACGGTGGCCGAGCAGCTTCACTGGATGAACACCGATCCGCAAGGGGAAGCCTTGCGCCGCTTCCTGACGCTGGAGCCGCGCGGCACGCCCATGGGGTCGGTCAATCTCCTCCTGCCGCCGAAGCATCCGGATGCGCATGCCGCTTTCGTCATTCTCCAGCCGGATCAGGCGCACGCCAGTTCGGGTTCGAATTCCATCTGCGCGACGACCGCGCTTCTGGAGAGCGGCATGGTGGAGATGCAAGAGCCTGAAACTGTTATCATTCTCGAAACGGCCGCCGGTCTGGTGAAGGCCACCGCCACTTGCCGTGACGGGCGCTGCGAAAAGGTCAAGCTGACCATGGTGCCGTCCTTCGTGCATGAGCTGGATGTCAGCATCGACACGCCCGAATGGGGCAGGGTGACGATGGACATTTCCTATGGCGGCATTTTTTATGCACTCGTTGATGTTCGCCAGATCGGTCTCACCATCGAGAAGGCCAATGCCGCGAAACTCGTTGCCGCCGGCATGACTCTAAAGGACCTCGTCAACCGTGAAATGACGGTCGTTCATCCGGAAATTCCCGCCATATCAGGCGTGGCCTATGTGATGTTCCGCGATGTCGATGCGGATGGCTCCATTCGCACTTGCACCACCATGTGGCCGGGCCGGGCGGATCGCTCGCCCTGCGGCACCGGCAATTCCGCCAATCTCGCCACGCTTTATGCGCGCGGCAAGGTCAAGGTGGGCGACGAATATAAATCCCGCTCGATCATCGGTTCGGAATTCGATGTCGGCCTTTCCGCCGTCACCGAGGTGGCGGGTCGTCCTGCCGTCATTCCCACCATTGCCGGGCGCGGCTTCACCTTCGGCCTGCACCAGGTTGGCCTCGATCCCTTCGACCCGCTGGCCGATGGTTTCGCCATGACCGATGTCTGGGGTCCGGAAGCGGGCAACATCTGAAGCACGCTTCAAAAAAATGACGTTTACAGCTGCCCGATGGTCTCTGGCGGCTGTTTTCCCGCGACAAAAGATGCTAAGCGAGCGCAATTCCATCATGCTCCGAGGTATCCCGATGAAGTCGCTCACCCTGCGCCGCCCTGATGACTGGCACCTGCATCTTCGTGATGGCGCCATGCTGGAAGGGGTGATCGGGGATACGAGCCGACATTTCGCCCGCGCCATCATCATGCCGAACCTCGTGCCGCCGGTCGTCACCACCGACGATGCCCGCGCCTATCGCGAACGCATCGTCAAGGCCATCCCGGCGGGTGACCGCTTCGAGCCGCTGATGACCCTCTACCTGACCGAGGATACGCAGGCCGACGATGTGGAAGAGGGCAAAAAAAGTGGCCTCATCACCGCCGTGAAGCTCTATCCTGCGGGTGCGACAACCAATTCCCACGGCGGCGTGCGCGACTTCAATAAGGCGATGCCGGTGCTGGAGCGCATGGCGAAGATTGGCCTGCCGCTCTGCGTGCATGGCGAGGTGACGACGCCAGAGGTCGATATTTTCGACCGGGAGAAAGCCTTCATCGAGACGGTTCTGAAGCCGCTGCGCCAGCGCCTGCCGGAACTGAAGGTGACGATGGAGCACATCACTACCCGCGATGGTGTCGACTACATCAAATCGTCCAAGGCCAATCTGGCCGGTTCCATTACCACCCACCACCTCATCATCAATCGTAACGCCATTCTGGTCGGCGGTATCAAGCCGCATTATTATTGCCTGCCCGTCGCCAAGCGCGAAGAGCATCGGCTGGCACTGCGGGCTGCCGCGACTTCGGGTGATGCCCGTTTCTTCCTCGGCACGGATTCCGCCCCGCATGTGGACCCGCTGAAGGAATGCGCCTGCGGCTGCGCCGGCATCTATACCTCCATCAATACCATGAGCTGCCTTGCCCATGTCTTCGAGGATGAGAATGCCCTCGATAAGCTGGAGGCCTTCGCCTCGCTCAACGGCCCGGCGTGGTATGGTCTTGCGCCGAACGAAGAAACCATCATCCTGGTCAAGCGCGAGGAAGCGGTGGCGTTTCCCGAAAAGATTGAAACGGGCGCCGGACCGGTGACCGTATTCGATCCGATGTTCCCGCTTCATTGGGATGTAAGCTGATTTTTATGACCGCCGGCACTGCCGGCGGTTTTGTTATGGTCCACAGGCATTCGCCTGCGGGGGTACGAAATACCGAACAAAGACGTCGTGCTTTCCGAACACCGATGCGGGTTTTCGGAGCGATAAACCAAGGCCGAAAAAGGAGAACGCCTATGAACCATTTCACATTCACCGACCGCACAGTCGTCGCGGAACTGGTTGCGAAGATGTTGTGGGAAATCAAGGCGGTCCATTTTAATTCCGAAAGCCCCTATACCTTCGCTTCGGGCATGAAGAGCCCCGTCTACATCGATATGCGCAAGCTCATCTCCTTCCCGCGCGTCCGCTCGGCGGCGATGGATTTCGCGGCAGCAGCAGTGATGCGCGAGGCCGGTTTCGAGAAATTCGACTGTGTGGCCGGTGGTGAGACAGCGGGCATTCCCTTCGCCGCTTTCCTTGCCGAGCGCCTTGGCCTGCCGATGATCTATTGCCGCAAGAAGCCAAAAGGCCACGGCCGCAACGCCCAGATCGAAGGCCATATGCCTGAAGGCGCCCGCGTTCTGGTCATCGAGGATCTGACGACGGCCGGCGGCTCGATGTTCACCTTCATCGACGCCATCCGTGCGGCGGGCGGTATTGTCGATCACGGCATTGCGCTCTTCTATTACGGCATCTTCGAGGAGGCTGAAGCGCGTTTCGCCAACGGCAATGTCAAGCTGCATTACCTGACGACCTGGCGCGATGTTCTGGCGGTCGCCCGTGCTGAAAAACTGTTCGACGAAAAGACCCTTTCGGAGGTCGAGGCCTTCCTCGATAACCCGCTGCCCTGGTCGGCAAAGCACGGCGGTGTCAGCGAATTGCCGCAATCGTGATTTCGGATGTGGCCAGTCCAGCTTGTGGCTGGCCTTCCGATCGATCTTCGTCTAAATCGATTTAAGTTCATTTGATTTTGCTGTTTTGAGGAGGACCGTAATGATCCTGTGTTGTGGTGAAGCCCTGATCGACATGCTGCCCCGGCAGACGACGCTGGGTGAGGCGGGTTTTGCCCCCTATGCAGGCGGAGCGGTCTTCAACACGGCAATTGCGCTGGGGCGTCTCGGCGTTCCCTCGGCGTTTTTCACCGGTCTTTCCGATGACATGATGGGCGATATCCTGCGGGAGACCCTGCGCGCCAGCAAGGTGGACTTCAGCTATTGCGCCACCCTTTCGCGCCCCACCACCATCGCCTTCGTCAAGCTGGTGGATGGCCACGCGACCTATGCCTTTTACGATGAAAACACCGCCGGCCGGATGATCAGCGAGGCCGAGCTTCCGGCACTCGGTGCCGATTGCGAAGCGCTGCATTTCGGCGCTATCAGCCTCATTCCCGAGCCCTGCGGCAGCACCTATGAGGCGCTGATGACGCGCGAGCACCAAAGCCGCGTCATCTCGCTCGATCCGAATATTCGTCCCGGCTTCATCAAGGACAAGCAGTCGCATATGGCCCGCATCCGTCGCATGGCGGCCATGTCTGACATCGTCAAGTTCTCGGATGAGGACCTGGCGTGGTTCGGTCTGGAGGGCGACGAGGATACGCTTGCCCGCCATTGGCTGCACCATGGTGCGAAACTGGTCGTCGTCACCCGTGGCGCCAAGGGTGCCGTGGGTTACACTTCCGGTCTGAAGGTCGAAGTTGCATCTGAACGCGTGGAGGTGGTCGATACGGTCGGTGCGGGCGATACCTTCGACGCCGGCATTCTCGCATCACTGAAAATGCAGGGCCTGCTGACCAAGGCGCAGGTTGCGTCGCTGACCGAAGAGCAGATCAGGAAAGCCCTGTCGCTCGGTGCGAAAGCGGCTGCGGTTACTGTCTCGCGCGCTGGCGCAAATCCGCCTTTCGCGCATGAAATCGGTTTATGAAGGGCACGGTTGAACCATTTTGAAAAGGTGGTTCAACACTCTTCCCGGCGCTAAAGCCGTAAAAAACCGTTATTTCGCGATTCTCAAGCTTGTCTCCGCCGGTTTTTCACGAAACATGCATCGCATGAGCGTTCCCAAAACCCATCCTTTCGATTTCGACCCCACTTATGGCATGCAGCGCGAGCAGTTGCTCGCCATTACCCCGCCGGAAGCGCCTCCGGGGTTTGATGATTTCTGGAAAAAACGCTATCGCCGTGCGCTCGCAACAGATCCGCGACCGGTGTTGCGCAGGAGCAAGTTAACCCATCCCCGCTGGCAGGTCCTCGATCTTTCCTACACATCCACCGACGGTTTCCGTATCGGCGGGTGGCTGCTTTTGCCGCGTGAGGGACAGGTGCGGCGCGGCCTCGTCGTCGGCCATGGTTATGGCGGACGCGGAGAGCCCGATTTCGATGTGCCGATGGAAGAGACAGCCGTGCTGTTTCCCTGTTTTCGTGGGCTTTCGCTCAGCGCCTGCCCGCCGATTTCGTCCGATCCGGCCCTGCATGTCCTCTATAATATCGACCGGAAGGATGACTACATCATCGGCGGTTGCGTCGATGATCTGTGGGTCGCCGTATCGACGCTCGTCAGCCTTTATCCCTGGCTGGAGGGGAAGGTGGGGTATAGCGGCATCAGCTTCGGCGGCGGCATCGGTGCCCTGGCCATTCCTTTCGACGCGCGCATCGACCGCGGTCATCTTGTCGTGCCGACCTTCGGCCATCGGCCATTCTGGTTGACGTTGCCCACCGTTGGCAGTGCGGATGCGGTTCAGACCTATCAGAAGACCCACGCCCATGTGCTCGAGACGTTGCGTCTGTTCGATGCAGCCTGTGCCGCAGCCCGTATAAAAGTGCCGATGCTGGTCGCGCCGGCGCTTTTCGATCCAGCCGTGGCGCCGCCCTGCCAGTTCGCGGTGGCCAATGCTTTGCCGCAATCAAAATTTAATGAAATCTTCATCCTAGACGCGGGCCATTTCGAATACGCTGACAGCGCATCGCAAGATGCGGTCCATAAGGACAAGGTCAGACGGTTTTTCAAGGTGCCATGAAACGCGAATATCTCCGCTGGTATAGTCACAGGCTCCATCGTGACATGGAGCTCCTGATATTCGGTCATGCCGGTGCGAAGGTGCTGATGTTCCCGACACGCGACGGGCGATTTTTCGAATATGAGGAATTGGGCATCGTCGCGAGCCTGTCCGACAAGCTGGAGGCCGGCCACCTCCAGCTTTATTGTATCGAGGGTCTGGCACGGGAAAGTTTTTACGCGGGCCATCACCATCCCGCCGACCGTGTGCGCCGCCACGCCGCACTTGAGGCCTATATTCTCAACGAAGTACTGCCGTTGATGGCCGAGAAAAATCCTGATGGCAGCACCATTGTGCAGGGCTGCAGCCTCGGTGCCTTTCAGGCCGCCAGCCTCGTCTTCCGCCACCCGCATCTCTTCACCAAGCTCGTCGCCTTTTCCGGCCGTTATGATCTGACGATGAAGGTGGAATCCTTCGGCGATCTGTTCGACGGCTATTATGACGACGACGTCTATTTCCACATGCCGAGCCACTTTCTGCCCGGCCTTGCCTGCCCCTTCCGGCTGGAACAGCTGCGCCGCATCGATATGGTCTTCACCATCGGCGATGCCGACCCGTTTCTGGACAACAACCATCATCTGAGCCGCCTGCTTTCAGACAAGCAGGTGGGGCATCAGCTGCATGTCTGGGAAGGGCGTGCCCATCGTGCCGGTGCGTGGCGGAAGATGGCAGCACTTTATATTTGAAGACGCAGCGCCGTCTCAGGTCAAAAGAAATTCCATCAGGGCGTTCTGCGCGTGCAGAAGATAGGCCTTGGCGGCCCGGCTTTGGCAGGCCGGGTGCAGCATGGCGTCTGCCGTTACTTCCTGTCCACGGGTGACCGGCGGGCAGGGCAAAAAGATCGTGCCAGGCCTCATACTGTCGAGAAGGGATGCGGATATGCTAAAATCTGCAAGATCGTGATCCGATCCAGCAGGCCAGGAATCGGTAATGATCACATCCGCATCGAGCAATTCCGTAATGTCGGAGCTTGTCCTGAAGTTTGAATTGGTGAGCGCGGGATCGGAGACATGCCATTGATTGGGATAGACCTGCGTGACCTGAATGGGCAGGGATATCGAGGCCTCTACCCATGAGCGTAGAATATTGGCATCCGGTGCCACACCCACAATTTTGAGGTCATCCATACGGCCCCTTACACTTTTGACGTAGGCCAAATCGCCAAGCGTTTCGCATGGATGATTGGACCTGGTCCGCGCGTTAATGACGGGTGCACTCATCTCGGCTGCAAGTACTCGCAGCGTCGAGAGTTCTTTCGTGCGGACAATCAGCAGGTCGAACCAATTGTCGAGATAGCCCGCCAGATCGACAATGTCTTCGCGGCCATTAAAGTTGATTGGAACGGTGACGCAAATGCCGCCCATCGCCTGTATACCAAGATCGAAGGCTGCGGTATTGCGCCAGCCGGTGTCATCAACGATCAGCCCGACGCGCTTTCCCTTGAGAGTTTGTGGCATGGTGGCCGTCGACCAGTGCCCGGCCAGACTGCCGGCACGGTCCACGATCGATAGGACGGCATCCGAGGGCAGATCATGAAACTCCAGGAAATCCTTTCCCGGCCGGAACGGCATAGCCACCTGCAAAACGACATCTCATCCATGCTGTATTGAAAAAGCCGGAAGTTTCCTTCCGGCTTTCGCAAGATCGTGATGGCTGGGTTTATCCGGCCAGACCCGCCAGCGCCTTCACCAGCCCCTGCGTCGAGCTGTCATGGCCAGCAGCACTTTCCTTGCCTTCGACGACGGGAAGCAGGCCGGTTGCCAGTTCCTTGCCAAGCTCCACGCCCCACTGATCAAAGGAGTTGATGCGGAACAGCACGCCTTCCACGAAAACGCGGTGTTCATAGAGCGCGATCAGCCGGCCAAGTGCAAAAGGCGTCAGCTTGTCATAGACGAAGGTGATGGACGGGCGATTGCCGGTGAAGACGCGGTGCGGCGCGATAAAGTCGGCGAGTTTGTCTTCCATGCCCTTGGAGGTGAGCTGGGCTTTCGCCTCGGCAAGCGTGCGTCCCTTCATCAGCGCTTCCGACTGCGCCAGGCAATTGGCGATGAGAAGCTGGTGCTGATGGCGCAGTTCCGGCTCGAAGCCATTGGCGGCGATCATGAATTCCGCCGGGATGACGCTCGTGCCCTGGTGGATCAGCTGGTAGAAGGCGTGCTGGCCGTTGGTGCCGGGCTCGCCCCAGACAACCGGGCCGGACTGGCCTTCGACCGGGGTGCCGTCGATGGTCACACCCTTGCCGTTCGATTCCATGTCGAGCTGCTGCAGATAGGCCGGGAAGCGCGAAAGACGCTGGTCATAGGGCAGGATCGCGCGTGTCGGATAGTTCAGCACGTTACGGTTATAAAAACCGATGAGGCCGAGCAGCATCGGCAGGTTTTCGCGGATCGGCGCTTCGCGGAAGTGGCGATCCATGGCATGCGCGCCATCCAGGAATTTACCGAAATTGTCCGGTCCGATGGCGATCATCAGTGGCAGGCCGATGGCCGACCAGATCGAATAACGTCCGCCCACCCAGTCCCAGAAACCGAAGATGCGGTCGCTTTCGATACCGAAGGCGGCGACCTTGTCCAGCGCGGTGGAAACGGCGGCGAAGTGGTGCTTGACGGCGCCTTCGCCCAGCTTTTCGGCGATGAAACGGCGCGCGGTGGCGGCATTCGTCATCGTCTCGATGGTGGTGAAGGTCTTCGATGCGATGATAAAGAGCGAAGTTTCCGGATCGAGAAGTTTCAGCGTATCGGCAATATGCGCGCCGTCGATATTCGAGACGAAATGGGCACGCGGGCCGTCATGGAAAGGCGCGAGCGCCAGCGTCGCCATGACCGGGCCGAGATCGGAACCGCCAATGCCGATATTGACGACGTCGGTGATCTTTTTGCCGGTCGCGCCCTTGAGCGAACCGGAGCGGATGGCGTCGGCAAACTTGCCCATGGCCGCCAGCACGGCGTTCACATCGGGCATCACATCCTTGCCATCCACGAGTACAGGCGTGTTGGAACGATTGCGCAGCGCAGTATGCAGCACGGCGCGGTCTTCGGTGAAGTTAATCGCCTTGCCGGAGAACATCTCCTCGCGCTTGGCCTCGACACCGCCTTCGCGTGCGAGCTGTTCGAGAAGCGTGACGATCTCCTCGTTGACGGCGCATTTGGAGTAATCCATCAGCAGGTCATCGAATTTTACGCTGAAACGGCTGAATCTCTTGTCATCGGCCGCAAAAGCGGCGCGAAGATCGGTTGCGGCTGTGCTGCTTGCCGTTGCTTTGAGTTTTTCGATGGTGGCCTGCATCATGTGCTCCTCGGCTTCCGTGGAAGGATGAGGAAACTATTCTTTTTCAGGCGACCAAATCAAGGCGACTTCGATAAGAAAAGAGCCGGTCGCCCGGCTCTCTCTTCGTTCAGTTCAGATTGCGCAATTCGCGCCGCAAAATCTTGCCGACATTCGATTTCGGCAGTTCGGTGCGGAACTCGATGATCTTCGGCCGCTTGTAGTTCGTCAGGTTCTTGGCGCAGAAGGCTTTGAGGTCCGCTTCCGTCAGGGACTGGTCCTTCTTGACGACGAAAAGCTTGACCGTTTCGCCGGAATGTTCGTCCGGAACGCCGATTGCGGCGCATTCCAGCACGCCCGGATGGCTGGCGGCCACTTCTTCCACCTCGTTCGGATAGACGTTGAATCCGGAAACGAGGATCATGTCCTTCTTGCGATCAACGATCTTGGTGTAACCGCGTTCATCCATGAACCCCATGTCGCCCGAGCGGAAGAAGCCGTCTGTCGTCATTGCCTTTGCGGTTTCATCGGGCCGCTGCCAGTAACCGGCCATGACCTGCGGCCCGCGAATGCAAATCTCGCCGACTTCGCCTGTTGGCAGGCTGTTGCCGTCCTCATCGCGAATATCGATTTCCGTCGAGGAGATGGGCAGACCGATGGTGCCGCTGAATTCCGCAGCATCGAGCCGGTTGACGGTGGCGACGGGCGAAGTTTCCGACAGCCCGTAACCTTCGGTGATAGGGCAGCCGACCACGGAAAGCCAGCGTTCGGCCACCGGCCTTTGCACTGCCATGCCACCGCCGAGTACGAAGATGAGCGACGACAGGTCAAGTTTGCGGAACTCTTCATTGTTCATCAACGCATTGAAAAGCGTGGTGAGGCCAGGGAAGATATGCGGCTGATAATGCGAAAGCTCTTTTACGAAGCCGGGAATGTCGCGCGGATTGGCGATCAGCAGATTATGGCCGCCGAGCGCAATGCCCATCAGTGAATTCACCGTCAGTGCGAAGATATGGTAGAGCGGCAGCGCGCAGATGAAGTTGAGAACCTCGGGGTGGTCCTTGCGGCCGCTGAAGGCAGCGTCCAGCCACAGGCTGATCTGCGCCTTGTTGGCGAGAAGATTGGCATGGGTGAGGATCGCGCCCTTGGATACGCCCGTCGTCCCACCGGTATATTGCAGGAAGGCGATGTCCTGCGCCGTGAGGCCGGCGGGCTTCAGGGAAACCCCCTGGCCTTCCTTCAGCATGGACTTGAAGCTGATCGAGCCGGGAATGGCATAGGCCGGCACCAGCTTCTTGACCTTGCGAACCACCAGATTGACGATATGCCCCTTGAGGCCGAGAAGATCGCCCATCGCCGCGACCACCACATGCCGGACGGCGGTTTTCGGTACAGCCTGCTGCGCCACATGGGCGAAGTTCTCCAGAACGAATAGTGCTTTCGCGCCGGAGTCCTTGAGCTGATGCTCGAGTTCGCGCGGGGTATAGAGCGGGTTGACGTTGACCACGACCATGCCCGCCCGCAGAATTCCATAAACCGCGACGGGATTTTGCAGGATGTTCGGCATCATCACCGCAACCCGGTCGCCTTTTTCCAGTCCTCTGGATTGCAGCCAGGCGGCGACCGCGCGGGTGTCAGCGTCGAGTTCCCGGTAGGTCAGGGATTTTCCCATGCTGGAAAAAGCCTTGCGGTCGGCAAATTGCTTGCAGCTCTTTTCGAGAAGGTGGACGAGGGAGGCGTTTGCCGAGGCGGGGATCTCTGAAGGCACGCCCGGCGGATAGGATGCCAGCCAACGCTTGGCAACACCGACATTTTCCGGATGTCCCAGGGACAATTCACTCATGCTGCTCCTCCCAGAGTCTTTGTCGCGCCGCGCGTTCCATGAAACGCGAAGAGGCGCTTTGTGCTGCCTGATAGTCACGAGGCTCCAGCATCAACCGGCATATGCGACCGGGGTTGAGGGAACCTCATGTGGCGTCACCGGATCGACCGCTCCTCTCGCTCCCCGGTAACGAATGATAGACGCGTAATTCCTTGACGTCCATCACATCGGCAAAGCCTATTTAACTCTAACGTAAACGTCAATATTGCTGCCGCACATCTCGCAACGTCGTGAATGGAAACCGTATCCGGCGCAGTTTTTTGACTTTAATCCTGATTTGAGCGATCAACATAATTCGCAAAGCAGGGCAGGATTGGAAATGGCAGGCAGCGCAGCGCTTGAACTGAAATCGGTTGGAAAAAGATTCGGCCATACGGATGTTCTGTCCGATATCGATCTTGCCGTTGAACGTGGCGAAATTATTTGTCTGGTGGGACGCTCCGGCTGTGGAAAATCGACTTTGCTGCGCATTGTGGCCGGCGTGGAAACGCCGGATCGCGGCAGCGTGTCCCTCAATGGCAATGTTGTTGCCGGGCCGGCTGCCTTTGTCGAACCGGAAAAGCGCAATATCGGTTTCGTTTTTCAGGATTATGCGCTGTTCCCGCATCTGACCGTGGAGCAGAATGTCCTGTTCGGTCTCCGGTCACTGCCGAAGGCGGAGGCGCGTCGCCGTGCCGTGGAAATGATCGAGCATGTCCATCTGCAGGAGCTGGCCAAACGTTATCCGCATACGCTTTCGGGCGGGGAGCAGCAGCGCGTGGCACTTGCCCGCGCACTCGCCCCACAGCCCGGCCTGCTGCTGATGGATGAACCCTTTTCCAATCTGGACCGTGGATTGCGCGACAATGTGCGTGAGGAAACGCTCGGCCTTCTGCGGCAACTGGGCACTACCGCGATCATGGTCACCCATGACCCGGAAGAGGCACTATCGGCAGGTGACCGTGTGGTGCTGATGCAGCGTGGGCGCATCGTCCAGAGCGGCACGGGTTACGAAATCCACGACAATCCCAAAACCCGCTATGCCGCCGATTTTTTCTGCGCCTTCAACAAGATCGAAGGCCGGGTGAAACAGGGCCGTGTCGAAACGCCGCTTGGGCTGCTGGGCGATGCATCCGATCTGCCTGACGGTCTCGCCGCGATCGCCTATGTTCGTCCGAATGCGATTTCGATCATCGAGGATGGCACCGCCAGAGAAGGCATTGCCGGCGAAATATCGAGCCGGGTCTTTCTCGGCGAGATCGAGCAGCTTGGCATTGCCGTGCCGGGACTGCCCGCCGACCTCCGTGTCAGGACGATGCAGCGCACGGCCAAAACCAAAGCCGTGCGGTTCGGCATCGATCCCAAGGGGGTGCTGATATTTACCTGAAGTTGAATAAGGGTATTTGCATGTTTATTTCGGCCCTGTTTTCAACTCTTGGTGACCAAATACGTACGAAAATCGAAGAAATAAAACTTGATTTACACCGTCATGTATGATGTTTGCTCCCCTATTGCCGCTATCGGAGAGGGAGATACTCTATGACGAAATTTACTCGATTTGCCCTGCTTGCCAGCACGGTTACCTTTGCCGCCGGAACGGTGAGCGCCGCTGAGCTCAACATCTACACAACCCGCGAGCCGGGCCTGATCCAGCCGCTGCTGGAATCCTTCACCGCTTCGAGCGGCGTCAAGGTCAACACCGTGTTCCTCAAGGACGGTCTGGCTGAGCGCGTTCTGAGCGAGGGCGCCAGTTCCCCTGCCGACGTTCTGATGACTGTCGATGCTGGTAATCTCGTTGATCTCGCCGAAAAGGGTGTAACCCAGGCGGTCGAATCCGAGACCCTGACCAAGGCTGTTCCCGCTGAGCTTCGCGATGCAAAGGGCCACTGGTTTGCGCTCTCGATGCGCGCCCGCGTTCTTTATGCGGCGAAGGACGTCGATCTCGCTTCCTTCAATTATGAGGATCTGGCGGATGCGAAGTGGAAGGGCAAGGTCTGCATTCGCGCCGGCCAGCATCCCTATAACACGGCGCTGTTTGCCGACTACATTGCCCATTACGGCGCGGCTGACACCGAAAAGTGGCTTGCCGGCGTCAAGGAAAACCTTGCCCGCAAGGCCGGCGGCGGCGACCGTGACGTTGCCAAGGATATTCTTGGCGGCATTTGCGATATCGGCATTGCCAACTCCTATTATGTCGGCCTGATGCGTTCGGGCAAGGGCGGCGAGGAGCAGGTGAAGTGGGGCGATGCTATCAAGGTGGTTCTACCGACCTTCAAGAATGGCGGCACCCAGGTCAATATCAGCGGTGCGGCCGTGGCCAAGAATGCGCCGAACAAGGCGGAAGCCGTCAAGCTTCTGGAATATCTCGTCTCTGACGAAGCCCAGAAGATCTATGCCGAAGCCAACTACGAATATCCGGTCAAGCAGGGTGCGGCTCTCAACGAGATCGTCGCTTCCTTCGGCACACTGAAGATCGACAACAAGCCGCTCACGGAAATCGTGTCGCATCGCAAGCAGGCGAGCGAACTGGTCGACAAGGTCGGTTTCGACAAGTAAGGCCAGTCGACGATAACAAGGTGGAAGGCGTTCGCACACGCGGACGCCTTTCCGCGTATTTTCCAGAAGCACATGAACCCAGACACCATCCAGCCATTGACCCATCCGGCGAGAGCCAGGTTTTCCTCCACCTTCTGGTGGCTGGGCCTTTCTTTGCTGGCGGTCTGTGGTGCCATGGTGCCGGTTCTGGCGCTTGTTTCGCAGGCGGTGCAGGGCTCGGAAGGCCTGTGGGATCATCTCGGCGCGACCGTGCTCTGGACGGCTCTGCCGGATACGGCCATCCTTCTTGCCGGCGTCGGGCTGCTGGCCGGTGTGGTCGGAACCTCGGCCGCGTGGCTGGTCACCGCCTATGATTTTCCCGGGCGCAGAGTGCTTGAATGGGCGCTGCTGCTACCGCTGGCCATGCCCACCTATATCGTCGCTTACGCCTATCTCGATATTCTGCATCCGATCGGGCCGGTGCAGGGTGCGATACGGTGGCTGCTCGGTTATTCCAGCCCGCGCGAATTCCGGCTGCCGGACATAAGATCGACCGCAGGCTGCATTGTCCTTCTCGGCTTCGTGTTGTTCCCCTATGTCTATATTCCCGTGCGCGCCATGTTCCTGACGCAGGCGGGCAACCTGCTGGAAGTGGCCCGCACGCTCGGCGTTTCCCGGCGTGCGGCTTTTTTCAAGGTGGCGGTGCCCTTGGCGCGTCCGGCAATCGCCGTCGGCGTCAGTCTCGCGCTGATGGAGGCGCTGAACGATATCGGCGCTTCGGAATTTTTGGGCGTGCGCACCCTCACGGTTTCGGTCTACACCACCTGGGTCACGAAATCGGACCTGCCGGGTGCGGCGCAGATCGCGCTTTCCATGCTGTTCATCGTCGTCGCCCTCGTGGCGCTGGAGCGCTGGGCGCGGCGCAAGCAGCGTTATTCGGTTTCCGCGCAGAAAAGCAGGGAGCTGGAGCCGCTGCGGCTGACAGGCCTCAAGGGCTGGATCGCCTTTACGCTCGGCAGCCTGCCGGTCCTGATCGGCTTCGTGGCGCCTGCGAGTTATCTCGTCATCGAGGCATGGAAGCGGTTCCGTTTCAGTGGTCTGTCGGCCCGTTTTGCCGATGAGGCCGTGAACACCATCGTCTTTGCCGGTCTGGCGACGCTGATCACCCTGATCCTCGGCCTTGCGGTCGCTTATGCCATGCGCCTTGCGCCGGGGCGTCTGTCGCTCTGGTCTTACCGCCTCTCGACGGTCGGTTATGCGGCCCCCGGAACGGTCATCGCCATCGGCGTGCTGATCGCGCTTGGCGGTTTCGATCGTTTTGTCGATCAGACCATGCGTGACTGGTTCGGCATTTCCACCGGCCTCATCTTCATCGGCAGTGGCGCGGCCCTCATCTATGCCTATTCCGCCCGTTTCCTCACCATTGCCGCGGGCGGTGTCGATGCGGGGCTCAGCCGCATCCCGCAATCCTTCGATCATGCATCGCGCACGCTGGGGCGATCCGCGACACAGACCTTCCGTCAGATTCACCTGCCGCTTTCCAAGGCGTCGCTTGCGGCGGCGGCGCTGCTGATCTTCGTCGATTGCGTCAAGGAACTTCCTGCGACACTTCTCCTTCGCCCGCTCAATTTCGAAACCTTCGCCACCCATCTTTATGGCGAAGCGGCGCGCGGCACCTATGAGGAGGCGTCTATCGCAGCACTGGCGATCGTCGTCATCGGCATGCTTCCCGTGGTGCTGCTTGCGAGGATCGGCCGGCGCAAGGGCTGATATCCGCGCCCTGCCTCACAAATGACGGGTCTGAAACTGTGCGAGAAGCCAATAAGCTTCAAATCCACGCCGAAAACGACAAGCATCCCGCCTTAATCCTGATGTAAACACTCATCTTAATTGAGGCGCTGCGGCCTGTCGGATATGGACATTGGCCGCGATCTGTTTCGGGGCATATCTTGAAAAATTTGCATGGGATGTTTTTGAGCCGTCTGGCTTTGGGAACGGCTGTCGTTGTTCTGATGGGGCCTGTGATGGGCCACGCACAGGAAACGACCGTTCTGAAGCAGATTACCGTTGAAGGACAGGGCGCGGAAAACGCGACAGGACCGGTCCGGGGTTATGTCGCCAAGAAAAGTGCGACGGGTTCGAAAACCGAGACGGAAACGAAAGACATTCCCCAGTCCGTATCGGTCGTCGGCCGCAAGGAAATGGACGACCGCGGTGCGGTGACCAAAATCGACGAGGTGCTGCGTTATACGCCCGGCGTGACGGCGGAACCCTTCGGCACAGACCCGGATACGGACTGGTTTTACATCCGTGGTTTCCAGGCAACCCAGACTGGCGTGTTCCTGGATGGGCTGAACCTGTTCAGCTATGGTTTCGGCGGTTTCCAGATGGATGCCTATGGTCTGGAGCGGGTGGAGATTCTCAAAGGGCCCGCCTCGGTGCTCTATGGCGGAGCCAATCCCGGCGGCATCGTGCAGATGGTCCGCAAACACACGCAGGATGAACCGGTCCGCGAAACGGAAATCGGCATCAACAATTTCGGCAATGCCTTCTTCGGTTTCGATCTCGGCGACAAGGTTGATGAGCAGGGCGTGTGGAAATATCGCGTCACCGGCAAGGTCTCGGGCGGCGACAATTACACCGACTATTCCGAGGATCTGCGCGGTTTCATCATGCCGCAGATCACCTTCGAGCCGGATGCGCAGACGAGCGCCACGCTCTACGGTTATTTCTCGGCACTCGATCAGGTCCATGTCGGCAACGGTTTCCTGCCCTATGTCGGCACCGTGGTCGACGCACCCTTCGGCAAGCTTGACCGCAAGGCCTTTTATGGCGAACCGGACATCGATAATGGCCGTGTCTATCAGTCGATGGTGGGCTACGACGTCAGCCACGAATTCGACAATGGCTGGAAGATCAGCCAGAATGCCCGTTACGGCCATCTCTACAAGCACGAGACCGGGCCCTATCCGGGCGGCTGGGCGAATGCTGATGCCAACGGCCAGCCGATCCTCGATCCCACCACCAACGACTATATGTTGACCCGCTTCGGTTATGACGGTGTGTCGAAGGTCGACAACTTCGGCGTCGACAACCGCGTCGAAGGCCAGTTCGATACAGGCGCGGTGAGCCATTCACTGCTGTTCGGCCTCGACTACAAATATTACCGGCTGGATCAGGTGCAGGCCTGCTGCGGATCGAATGCGATCGGCGCGCTGAAGCCGGTCTATGGCTCGACGCAGGGAACGAACTTCGTTTATGCCGACAATATCGTCACCCAGCAGCAGATCGGTATCTATGCCCAGGATCAGCTGCGGTTTGGTGATGGCTGGCTGGTCACGCTGAATGGCCGTTATGACTATGTCGATACCGAACTGAACAACCGGCTGCCGGCGGGTGTTTCCCGCCGCTCCAATGATGACGCGCTGAGCGGCCGCGCCGGTCTGGCTTATGAGTTCGACAATGGCCTGACCCCTTATGTTTCGGCCGCCACCTTCTTCAATCCGCTGATCGATACGCTCGCCGACGGCACCCCTGCCTCCCCGGAGGAAGGGCACCAGTTCGAGGCCGGTATCAAATACGAGCCGAGCTTCTTCGACGGCAGCATCACGGCTTCCGTCTTCAAGCTGGTCAAGGACAATGCCATCGTTTCCTATACGGCGGGCGGCGTGACCACGAGCGGTCAGTTCGGGCAGATGGAGTCCACCGGTTTCGAGCTGGAAGCCAAGGCCAATCTCGATGAGAACTGGAAGGCGCTCGCCTCCTATTCCTATACTGATCTCGATATCACCAAGGATGCCAATCCCAACCTGATCGGCAAATCGCCGTGGATCGTGCCCGCTCACACCGCGTCGCTATGGGTAGACTACGCTTTCACCGATCAGACATTTGAAGGCCTCAGCATTGGCGGCGGCGTGCGTTATCAGGGCAAGTCCTGGGCGGATGCGGCAAACACGCTGCGTGTTCCAGACGCTGCGGTCTTCGATGCCGCGATCCGCTACCAGAAGAACGACTGGACGGCCTCAGTCAACGTCGCGAATGTCTTCGACAAGGAATATGTCAAGAGCTGCGCCGGCGTCTCCGTCTGCGGCTGGGGCGATAGTCGCACCATCACCCTCAAGCTTTCCAAGAAGTGGTGAGGCAGGGCCAACGGCCGACCAGTTGCGGAAAATGAGGTTTACCACTATAAACATGAATAGATTTATCATGTTTATAGTAGCGCCGTGGCGCTTTGCGGGATTGAGAGGCCATGGCTTTCCGCGTGCGGATGGAAAATGAGATCGAGGGTTTCGCCGTTACCGGCGGCCCGCGCTCAAGGGTGTGGAACGGCATCGTTGCCGATCTCTGGGATGTGCGCTGCGCGCCAAAGGCGGGTGGCCGTTATGTCGGCAAGGATCCGCGTTTCGTTTTCCTGCTCGATATGGATGGGAAGGATGACGGCCGGTTCATGATGAACCGCTGCCGCCGCGACAATTGCGGTTCGTCCAAGGCGAACCGGATTTCCTTCGTGCCCGCCGATATCAAAGTGCATGCCGAACTCAGCAATGTCTCCTTCGTGCGCCATCTCGATCTGCATTTCGATGCGGGGTTGCTGGGTGCGCGGCTGGTGCAGGGCTTCGATCCGCACGCGCTTCTCGATCCGCATCTGATGTTCGAGGATGAACGCCTGCTGGCGCTCGCGCGGCTGATCGCTGCGGAATGCGATAATCCCGATCCGCTGCATGACCTCTACGGCGAAAGCCTCGTGCTGGCGCTGTTGACGGATTTCCTCAAGGTGAAACGGGAACCGGTGAGGAAACGCAGCAAGCTTGCCGCCTGGCAATTGCGGGCGGCGACCGATTACATCCGTCAACATTGCCTGCGGTCGATCCGGCTGGAGGAGCTGGCGGAACTCACCAACCTGTCGCAATCCCATTTCAGCCACGCCTTCAAGGCGTCAACCGGTGTGCCGCCGCACCAATGGCAGATGCAGGCACGCATCGATCGCGTCAAGGAACTGATGATGCGGCCGGACATGGCACTGACCGATATCGCCATCGCCGCCGGTTTTTCGGATCAGGCGCATTTTTCCCGCGTCTTCCGCAAAATGGTCGGCGTTTCCCCTTCCGTCTGGCAGAAAATCCGCCAATAGGCGTCGTTTCGTTCCATCCTGCTTCAAAAAAATTCCGGGCGTGGAGCCGGAAACCCTTCGGAACGATTTGTTGGGTGCCGGGGTTTACCAGCTGTGACACCAACGAAGAAATTGATGGAGGAAACTATCATGTTGCATCAGGAACCCCGCGCCGGACAGGATCCCTATGTCAAGGACACACCGAGCCTCATCGCCAGCGACAAGGTGGAAGGCACCCGCGTTTATGGTGCCGATGGCAAGCATATCGGTTCGATCCAGCGCATCATTCTGGAAAAACGCGGCGGTCGTGTCGCTTATGCCGTGCTGAGCTTCGGCGGCTTCCTGGGTATAGGTGACGACTATTACCCGCTGCCCTGGGAAAAGCTTCACTATGACGAGGAAGTCGACGGTTATCGTATCGATCTGACCAAGCAACAGATCGAAAACGCGCCGCACTTCACCAATCTCGATGATGACGACCTGCTCTACGCCAAGGACCGCAAGGTCTACGACTATTACGGCGTTGCACCCTATTGGATGTAAAGGTCTGGACAGGCGCGTCCGGCCATTCGATCATCGGAAGCGCCAACCGTAAAAGAACGGCTCCCTTTTGGGAGCCGTTTTCTTTTAGACCTGTCAGTGCGGGTTTTTCTGCATCTCGGAAACCGCGTCGGTGAAGCATTTGCGCGCTTCCTCGGGCGACTTGCGTCCGTCAAGGGCGGCGCGGCAGGCGCTTCTGGCTTTCACGAAGCTCAATCCGCCAATCTTGGGCCAGCCTTCGGTCAACAATGTCAGCGCTTCAAAGGGGCCGGCGATGACACTCTTGCCATTCGCCTCAAGATTGACCTCGACAGGTTCTGTCCATCTCTCGTTCTTCATCGTGCACCTCCCAGAGCAACGCGATCCCGAAATACACCCGACAGCGAAGCAACCCATGAATGCAGTCGTGTGTCACTGTTGCTTAGGATATGCGCAAGCAATCGAATTGACAACGGGGATCAACGAAAGCCGAAAAACGACAGGATCGCGAGAACGATGACGACGAGGCCGACGATGTAGATGATCTGGTTCATGATTTTCTCCTTGGCTATGTCATCACCATAACGTGAAGGAGAAGGTGAGGTTCCAGAAGCTATTGAGAATTTAGTCACGTACTAAAATGTTGCGGACGTCCCATCCCGGATGAAAGGCAGATGTCACCTGCGCAGGATCACCCAGATGGCGTGAATGATGCCGGGGACATAGCCGCACAGCGTCAGAAGAATATTCAGCCAGAAATGCAGCCCGAGGCCGACCTGAAGAAACACGCCAACGGGTGGAAGGATGATGGCGATGAGAATACGAATGACGTCCACGATGATTGGCTTTCCAGTTTGCGATAGCTCTGGGACCAACGTTGGAGGGGCAGTTTGGTTGCGCCGACCTCTAACAGACGTGCGGCAGACGCAACTCTATTTTAATTGATTGTATATTCACGCCAAGGAATCCTATGGATTGGAACCGAAGACATAAACTTGGCAATGTCGGGGCGTCCATAATAAGTCGGCCGACCACGGCTGTCTTGGGCCATAAGAACGACAGGGACACCGAATACGGGCATAAAACCTTCGATAGCACTTGCGGCTTCAGAGCGGTTTTGTACCACATATGGTTTAACAACTACGACTGCAAAGGTCTGGCCTTGCTCGCGAATAACTGCTCCTTGAATTCTCATCCTCGCCCCCATTTTATGCGGCCATTTTGAGACTGCGACTATTAATCCAGTCCCAAGCTTCCTGCGGCAGCCACCCTTCATAATCGCAAGTTACGCCGACTACGAGGAAGAAGTCGTTCTTGTCGACGTGTGGCTCAAGCCTGCTCCAGACACCTCGTGCATTTAGGTTCGTGTCGACGAGCCAAGTTGATCCAAGATAGTGCCACCAATCCCCACATTTCTTGATGGCATCATGTAGTGCGTCGTAATTCTGACCAGGATGCTTCAGGTCGTAGTTGATTGCATAAATCACTGTTGGTCTCCTGAGCTGATTGAGCTTAAGAGTGGCGGGCCGAAGGTTTGCGGCCCGCCACGACGCGTACCTCATTTTTTATTGGGACGCTGCGTGAGAGCCGAAGCTGCAGCGGATTTGGCAGCTTTGCTCGAATTGGGGTTGCTGAGCACTTTCGCAGCTGCCGAAGCTGCTTTTGCACTTGTGACTTCCTTATTTGCCATCTTTTTCACTCCGTTCCGTGTTTTCTAAATTGGCTTTTCAGTTTGCTTCGCACGCGGCGCCCTCTCTAAATTATTGCAGGGCGCCTTTAGTCCTTGACCGACCGAATCAGGAGTGATTCATTAAGTGTGTCTCAGACTGGTACAAGCTATCGATTCGATCGCCTTCTGTCCAGTGCGAGAAACACTAATTCCAGAATCTGAAACACAAGGGGAGCTAAATGAAGATCGAAGACCTCGCCGGTCTCGTCCAAAAGAAGAAAGGCAGTATGGGTGTCCGGGCGACAGCTACAGAAATTGGAATCAGCCCTACAACGCTCTCAAGAATCGAACGCGGACATATCCCCGATATGGGGACCTTGGAAAAAATATGTGCTTGGCTTGAAGAAGATATGGAAAAATTCACCGGTATCGGTGGATTACAGATAGCATTTAAGAAGAATCAGGCAATATCTCCTGAAACTGCAAAGTCCTTGGCGGTTCTAATTGAACTTGCGAGTACGCAATTTGCCAAGAAGATAGAAGTGGAAGGGCATTAGGTGCTGCGACGTGGGTTCAAGTCACAGTGTGAGCGCAGGGCTGCAGAGATTAGAAAATCTCTAGGTCTTGCTCCTGACGAACCGCTACGTGGCATTGATTTGGCGCGTCAGTTTAATGCAACTGTATGGGATGAACGTGATATCTTAGGATTGCCAGATATCGATTTAAAACAACTCACTGTCAACGATGCGCAGAGTTGGTCAGCTTTCACACTTCGGATCAACCAATATCACCTTATCCTTTTTAACTCGTCGCAGAGCGCGCCGCGAATAAACAGCGTTATCATGCATGAGTTGGCTCATATAGCTCTTGGTCATGAACTACACTCTGCGAGTTTGTCGGATGATGGCCATTTAGTGCCTTCGAATTATAGCCAAGATCAAGAAGACGAAGCCGATTGGCTAGGAGGGACTTTACTTTTGCCCCGTCCCGCACTGCTCAAGATTAGAAGAGAAGGACTGAGTGAAGCGGCCGCTATGGCCAAATTCCAAGCTAGCAAAGAAATGCTGACATGGCGCTTTCGGATGACAGGTGTCGATTCTCAGCTTGGATATGGACGGCAACGAGTAATAGTATAAGAGTGCCTAGTTTTAACTAGAAAAAATGGTGCCGCTTACGTGACTCGAACACGTGACCCCGTCATTACGAATGACGTGCTCTACCAACTGAGCTAAAGCGGCCCGATTGTGACCCGCTTGTTGCGGATCAGCTTCATGGCGGGCTGATACAGGCAATGCTGACGGATTTCAAGCCTTGAATGTACTGGTTTTGAAATTTCCGCAAAAAGCTTTGCCTGTCCATTGTTTACAAGGCGTCAGGCCTTTGTGCAGATCCGGCCTTTCGCTGCTTCATATTCGCCTGCCAGTCGATCGACGAGTGCGGCCACCGGTTCCACCGCTTTGATAGCGCCGATGCCCTGGCCCGCGCCCCATATGTCCTTCCAGGCCTTGGCACCGCCGGTGGCGGTCTCAAAATCCATTTTTGAAGGGTCGGCTTCGGGCAGGTTGTCGGGGTCCATGCCGGAGGCGACGATTGAGCTTTTCAGATAGTTGCCGTGCACGCCGGTGAAATAGTTCGAATAGACGATGTCCTTCGCCTGTGCATCGACGAGCGCCTGTTTATAACCGTCGGAGGCGCGCGCCTCTTCGGTGGCGATGAAGGGGGAGCCGATATAGGCCATGTCAGCACCCATGGCCTGCGCCGCGAGGATGGAGCCGCCATTGGCGATGGCCCCGGCCAGAAGCAGCGGGCCGTCGAACCATTCGCGGATCTCCTGAACGAGGGCGAAGGGCGAAAGCGTGCCCGCATGTCCGCCCGCACCTGCCGCCACCGCGATCAGCCCGTCGGCGCCCTTGCGGATGGCGGAGCGGGCGTGGCGATCGTTGATGACGTCGTGCAGCACGATACCGCCATAGGAATGCACGGCTGCATTGACCTCCGGCACGGCGCCCAGCGACGAAATCACCACCGGCACCTTGTATTTTACGCAAAGGCCGAGATCGTGTTCCAGCCGGCGATTGGACATATGCACGATCTGGTTGACCGCGAAGGGTGCCGCCGGACGCTCGGGATTGGCCCTGTTATGCGCGGCAAGCTCTTCGGTGATCATCGCCAGCCATTCGTCGAGCTGGCTTTCAGGCCGCGCGTTCAATGCCGGGAAAGCGCCGATGACGCCGGCCTTGCATTGCGCCAGCGTCAGTTGCGGATGCGAAATGATGAATAGCGGTGATGCTATGACCGGAAGACGCAGATTGTCTTTCAGCACGGACGGCAGCATGTCTCCTCCCACGGATTACGTTTACGCGCACGTAAGTCAATATCGTGTTCGGCGACGGATTGAAAGCGAAAACAGCGCGCCGCGGACCTGCCGAATCTGCGTTCGTAACGCCACAATGGATCGATTTTCCTCAAGGCAATCCGGTCTTTATCATAAACGACGCTTGCGGAGGGGCGGCATAGCCGTTACCGAATCGTAAAGACATGGCGCAGCGCCGCATATTTTTGCACAGCGCAATAGAACAAGGATCGGTCGTGAGCGGACTGGAAACGGCAATCAGAAATGCTCTGGAAAAATCGGACAGATCGAACGCCGAAGTTCGTGCAAGGATTTACCAATCCTCCCGTCAGGCACTGGAAGCGGGCCTGCGCAAGCAGGGCATAGACGATCCACAGGTCGTTGCCCAGCAGCGCCAGCGGCTCGAGAGCCTTATCCATCTCATTGAAAATGAAGAGCGCAACCGTCTCCTGGACAGGGTGGAGCAGCAATTGCGCCCGCCCGCGCCGGAAAGTCCGGTGGAGCACGATCACGGGGTTGATCCTGTTTCGCAACCCGCCCATCACGACCATATGGCCGTCGAGCCGGAACTGCGCGGGGAAACGCGCGATGTGCGGCCGGGGGCGGCAGCCGTTACTCCGCCGGCACAGAGCGCGGGGCGGCGCAATGGAAAGCCTTCAAAGCGAGGCTCCAGTGCTGCCGATGCGTCGCTTGCTTTCCGCCCTGAAGGCGCGGTTGGCCGCCGCAAACGCCGCGGGCTGTTCGCCCGGCTTTTCATTTATGTTACGCTTCTGGCCTTTATCGGTTTCGGCGCTTGGTGGGTCTATTCATCCGGCCTGCTGCTGTCGCCGGAACAGCGCGATACCAGCGTGCCCAATCCGCCCGCACAGGTGCAGGCGGAGGATTTCAACGGTACGGAGCCTGCGCCCAGCCTTTCGGCCGGCCGCGGTTTTTCCGATGACTGGGTCGAGGTCTTTAATGCCGAGCGCGGCAGTTCCGGCGTTTCGGCCGGCCCGCGCGCCAGTGTTGAAAACGTCGCCACGCCCGCCGGCAAGGCAATACGGGTGACCTCGAAAAGTGTGGCGCAGGATGGTGCCGTCAGCGTCGAGGTTCCGGTGGAGGTGATGCGGGACATGGCGGGCAAGTCCTCGACCATATCAATCACGCTGCAATCCTCCAGCGATCGCCAGACACAGGTGTCCGTCTCCTGCGATTTTGCTACGCTGGGTGATTGCTCCCGCCACCGCTTCACCGCGACGGCCGAGCGTGCGGATATGCTGCTGAACACGACATTTGAGCGGTCCCTCGCTCCCAATGCGCCGGGCAAGGTCTTCATCAACAGCGATATTGATGGCAGCGGCCGGCCGATCAATCTTTATTCGGTGCGCATTCTGCCGGGCCAGTAAAGGAAGGCACAAGCGCCTCGGATGGGGCGCTTGTCATGGTTTCCGGGTCTTATTTGAGAAAATCCGGTCCCGATCCCAATATCTTGTCGTCGATCTCGCCGATGGCTTGTTTGTCCTTGCCTTCATAATCGAGCGCAAGGAGAATATGGCGAATGAGGTTCACCCGTGCGCGGCGCTTGTCATTGGCGCGCACCACCGTCCAGGGGGCGGCATCGGTGTGGGTTTTTTCCAGCATCTCGTCGCGCTTTTGCGTGTAATCGTCCCATTTTGTCAGCGCGGCGATATCCATATCCGAAAGCTTCCAGCATTTAAGCTGGCTGTGGCGACGGTCATGAAAGCGCTCGATCTGCGTTTCGCGGCCGATGTCGAGCCAGAACTTGAAGAGGTGAATGTCCTCGTGAACGAGCATCTTTTCCAGACGCGGTGTTTCCTTGAGGAAGCGCTTGTGTTCGTCCGGGGTGCAGAAACCCATGACCGGCTCCACGCCGGCGCGGTTATACCAGGAACGGTCGAACAGAACGAATTCGCCGGCAGTCGGAAAATGTGAGATGTAGCGCTGGAAATACCATTGGCCGTGCTCGGTTTCCGTAGGTTTGGTCAGTGCCACCACGCGGGCATAACGGGGGTTGAGATAGGCCCGGGCTGCAAAGATCGCGCCGCCCTTGCCCGCCGCGTCACGGCCTTCAAAAACCGCCATGACCCTTTTGCCGGTGGCCTGCAGCCAGAACTGCACCTTGACCAGCTCCACCTGCAGCGCTTCCAGAGTGGCGTCGTAATCCTCGCGCTTCATCTTCTTGTCATAGGGGAAATCGCCGGCGGAGAGTTTCTTCTCCTCCACCCAGTCGGGAAGAACCGGGTCGTCGATGTCGAAGCTGCGCAACTTGCCGCCAATGGTGATCTCGACCGTCCGCTTCTTTTTTTCTTCGACCATGGTTTCCTCCTGATGCTGTTGTGTAAAGGCAACTCGCCGCCAATGAGTTCACATCCGTTGCCGGAATTCAAGTGAAACAGGACCGGCGGGCCGGGCTGCGGCGGCGCTGACGATTGCGGCGTGGATTTCGCGCATATACGCTGTGGAAAATGCGCGATGATGAATCTCTGTCATGAAGCTGGCCTATGAGATTTCGATGCGCTGTCAGATGAGAATGGAGAGCAGGCTGAAATGGCAGTCAGGGAAGGCAATGGTGGATTAAGGCTTTTGGGGAAGAAGCTCGGCCGGAACTGGTTGCCCGTTCTCATCGTCAGCATGCTTGCCGTGGTGGCCGTTGCCGAGCTGCACACACCTTATATGCCCGCTGCCCTTTGGCTCTGCGCGATCATCGCCATTCTTGCCGTTCGGGAAAAACCGCCAGAGTCCGCGAAAGATAAAGACACGGCCGCGGATGTGGATGAGCCGGATGTGCCGGGTGAAAGCGTCATTTCCGGTGTAAGGGCGGGCCTTGCGGTACTGGATACGCCCGTCTTCATTCTCGACAAAAATGCCAGCGTGCTGTTTCAGAACGGCGCAGCTGAGCGCGCCTTCGGCCAGCTTCCCGCCGGTGCGCATATTTCCGCAAGACTGCGCTCGCCCGGCTTGCTTGATGTCATTCGCGAAACCATCACCACCGGCCAGCCCAATCAGGTCGAACATTCCGAGCGTTTCCCTTCCGAACGGGTATTCATCGTTCGCATCGCCCGTGCGGATGTGGGCGAGGGGGCCGGCCCGCCATTCTACATCCTGTCCTTCCGCGACGTCTCGGAGCTTCGCCGCATCGACCGTATGCGCAGCGATTTCGTCGCCAATGCCAGCCATGAATTGCGCACGCCGCTCGCCTCCCTGCGCGGTTTCATCGAAACCATGCAGGGGCCGGCGCGCAACGACCCCAAGGCGCAGGAGCGCTTCCTTGCCATCATGCTGGATCAGGCAACCCGCATGAGCAGGCTGGTGGACGATCTCATGTCCCTTTCACGGCTGGAACTGCGGGCCAACATCGCGCCGGACCAGAGGGTCGATCTCGTGCCCGTCATCGGCCATGTGCGTGATGCGTTGTTGCCGCTTGCCGATGAGCTGGATGTGACCATCACGCTGCATCTGCCCGACCGACCTGCGGAGGTGCAGGGAGACCGGGACGAGCTAGTGCAGGTGTTCCAGAATCTCGTTGAAAACGCTTGCAAATATGGGCAGGAGGGCAAGGTCGTGGATGTCTGGCTGCGCGCCGAACCCGGCAAGCCGGTGGAGGTCAGCATCATCGACAAGGGACCGGGCATTCCCGCCGAACACGTGCCGCGGCTGACAGAGCGTTTTTATCGCGTCAGCGTGGCCGACAGCCGTTCGAAAAAGGGCACGGGTCTTGGGCTTGCCATCGTCAAGCACATCCTCACCCGCCACCGCGCCAGGCTCATTATTAAATCGGAAATGGGCAGCGGCACGGACTTCACCGTCAGATTTTGACATGAAAGATTGGCTGTTTTTAGAAATTGCAGAAATATTTAAATTAAATCAATAGCTTAGTCTGTCACAAATCTTTCGTCAAAGTGACATAAAAGGATGTGGCTACGGTGGTTAAGAAAAGGTCGCCGAGCGCATGCTTAGAGCGAGTGCCGCTATCGGCTGCGTCCACAAACAAGCCCACGACGGGAGAGACAAATGAACTTCGTTAAATTTTCCGCAGCAGCCTTGGTGGCTTCTGTCGCCTTCGCTGGCGCCGCCGCTGCTCGCGACCAGATCCAGGTTGCTGGTTCCTCCACGGTTCTGCCTTACGCCAAGATCGTTGCTGAGACTTTTGCCGAGACTTTCCCGAACTTCAAGGCTCCGGTTGTTGAGTCCGGCGGTACGGGCGGCGGTCTGAAGGCATTCTGCTCCGGCGTCGGCGAAGGCACCATCGACATCGCCAACGCTTCGCGTCCGATCAAGAGCGACGAACTGGCCGCCTGTAAGGCTGCTGGCGTTGCCGACGTTCAGGAAGTGAAGATCGGTTACGACGGTATCGTCTTCGCAATGGACTCGTCCAACAAGGACATCAAGCTCGAGCCGAAGGATCTGTACCTTGCGCTCGCCGCTGAAGTCGTCAAGGACGGCAAGCTCGTTGCCAACCCTTACAAGAAGTGGTCGGAAATCAACAAGGAGCTGCCTGATGTAGCAATCGCTGCTTACATCCCGGGTTCCAAGCACGGCACGCGCGAAGTCTTCGAAGAGAAGATCATGGCTGACGGCTGCAAGGAAGCCAAGGCGACCGACGTCATCAAGACGCTCATCACCGACGCCAAGCAGGCTGCTGCCAAGTGCGTTGCAGTCCGTAAGGACGGCGCTGCAGTCGACATCGACGGCGACTACACCGAGACGCTTGCTCGTATCGATGCCAACAAGACCGGCCTCGGCGTTTTCGGCCTCGCTTTCTATGAAAACAACGCTGACCGTCTGAAGGTCGCGACTGTTTCTGGCGTCGTTCCGTCCACCGAAACCGTTGCCAGCGGTAAGTACCCGGTTTCCCGCCCGCTGTTCTTCTACGTGAAGAAGGCTCACCTGGGCGTTATCCCGGGCCTCAAGGAATATGTCGAGTTCTTCGTTTCTGACGAAATGATCGGCCCCGACTCCCCGCTCGCAAACTACGGCCTCGTTGCCGCTCCGGACAAAGAGCGCGAAGAAATCCGCGCCAAGTTCGCTGCCGGCGCTTCGATGTAAAAAAGAAAGAGGGGTGCGGCCTGCCGCACCCCTCGTTCCGCTTCGGTGACATTCCGTCTCGGTGCCATTCGTCTCGGTGATTGGCTCCGGTTGACACTTCCCATCCATCGCCATCCACATGATTATTGATGAATTACAGATGGATAGGATGTATCAACCTTGACGCTTGCCAGACTTTATTACAGTCAGGCGGCAAGCATCTCCGGATGGTCCAGCGGTCTCGTTTTGATGACTTTTTGATTTGCCCGATATCGCACCGTGCTCTTGAGGCACGCCGAGGGAACTCTAATGAACACATCGATCCTTTTGCTGATACTGGCGCTCATCGGCATCGGCAGTTATCTGCTCGGCAGCCGCCGCGCTGTTGTCCTGTCTGGTGGTCGCCCCTCCAGCATGCATTCCCGTGCCGGCTATCACGGCTCTTACGCGGTCGTCTGGGCGGTTTTGCCCGCGGCCTTCATTCTTTGTGCCTGGCTGGTGATAAGCCCGTTGCTCGTCACCTCGGCGGTGCGCGGCGATTTCCCGGAGAATGTCCGTGCGCAATCCGAGGCACAGCAGAGCCTTACCTATGGCATGGTGACCTCTATCGCCCGTGGCCTTCAGCGGCTGACGGCGGAGGAAACCGCGCAGGTTCAGGCGGACACGGCTTCGGTCCGGCCGCTGCTGGCATCGAAGGGTGTCGCGATCGCCGGTGATCCCGAGCGTTTCATGGTCGATGCCGCCCAGACGCTGAACGCCATGACCTCCACCAGCCGTATCGCGATGATCGCGACGGTGCTGCTGGTCGCGCTCGGCGGTGCCGCTTATGCGCTGCGGGCGATCGCCCCGCGTTTCCGGGCGCGCAACCAGGTCGAAAAGGTCATTCTCGCGGCGCTGCTCATCGCCTCGTCCATCGCCATCCTCACGACCATCGGCATCGTCCTGTCGATGCTGACAGAGGCGATCCAGTTCTTCACCATGGTGCCGGCGCACCAGTTCTTCTTCGGAACCGTGTGGGATCCGCGTTTTGCCGCAGCCGGTGCGACGGACTCCTCCGGCCAGTTCGGCCTGATCCCGCTGCTCGCCGGCACGCTCTATATCGGCTTCGTTGCGATGCTGGTTGCGGTTCCCGTGGGTCTGTTTTCGGCGATCTACATGTCGGAATATGCAACGCCGCGCCTTCGCTCCGTGGTAAAGCCGCTGCTCGAGGTGCTCGCGGGCATCCCCACCATCGTCTACGGCTTCTTCGCGCTGACGACGGTCGGTCCTTTCCTCAGAGACATTTCCACGCAGATCAACGGTCTGGCGACGGGCAATTACGCCAATTTCATCCAGGCACAGAGCGTCATCACCGCCGGCTTCGTCATGGGCATCATGCTGATCCCCTATGTCTCGTCGCTGTCGGATGACATCATCACTGCCGTTCCGCGTTCGCTGCGTGACGGTTCGCTCGGTCTCGGCGCCACACGGTCCGAAACCATCAAGAAAGTCATCGTTCCCGCCGCTCTTCCCGGCATCGTCGGTGCCGTGCTGATGACGGCCTCGCGCGCCATCGGCGAAACCATGATCGTGGTTCTGGCGGCCGGCGTTGCCGCCCGCCTGCAGCTCAATCCTTTCGAGCCCATGACCACGGTGACGGTGAAGATCGTCAGCCAGCTGACCGGTGACCTTGAATTCACCTCGCCGCAGACGCTGGTCGCCTTCGCGCTCGGCATCACGCTTTTCGCCATCACGCTTTGCCTGAATATCTACGCGCTATACATTGTGCGCAAATACCGGGAGCAATATGAATGACCGACATCGTCTCTCCCGCAGCCGGCGGTAGCGCCGTAAACAAGGCCACGCGCCGTGATATCGGCATCAAGCGCCGCTATGCCGCTGAGCGTCGCTTCCGTGCCTACGGAATGGCAGCGATTTCCTTCGGCCTCCTCTTCCTCTTCCTGCTGCTTTTTTCGGTTGTTTCCAAGGGTTACACCGCTTTTCAGCAGACGATGATCACGGTTCCGGTCGAGTTTTCCGAGCAGATCATCGATCCGAAGAATGAGCGCGCCACGAACCCGGCGAAGCTGATGACGGCCAATTATCCCGTCGTTGCCCGCGATGCGGTCGCCAAGGTTCTCGGCATTGCGCCGACGGACCGTGCCGGCCTTCGTGCCGTCAACCTGCTGATCTCCGACAGCGTGCGCACGCAGCTTCGCGATATCGTGGTCGCCGATCCTGCCGTCATCGGTTCCACGCGCACCGTCACGCTTCTGGCATCGGGTGATGTCGACAGTGCCTTCAAGGGTCAGGTCGATCTGACGGCTGATGAAGCCAATCGCCGTATCTCGAACCAGCAGCTCGACTGGATGAACCAGCTCGCCGAAAGCGGGCAGCTCGGCAAACATTTCAACACCGGCATCTTCATCAACGGCGCTTCAAGCCGTCCGGAAGCGGCGGGTGTCGGCGTGGCGCTGATCGGCTCCTTCTACATGATGTTGATCGTGTTGGTGCTGTCTTTGCCGATCGGGGTCGCGGCCTCGATCTATCTTGAGGAATTCGCCCCGAAGAACCGCCTGACGGATCTCATCGAGGTGAACATCAACAATCTCGCGGCCGTTCCCTCGATTGTTTATGGTCTGCTCGGCCTTTCGGTCTTCATCAACTTCATGGGCTTTCCGCGCTCGGCCTCGCTGGTCGGCGGTCTCGTCCTGACGTTGATGACCCTGCCGACGATCATCATCGCGACGCGTGCTGCCCTGAAAGCCGTGCCTCCGTCGATCCGCGCCGCAGCCCTTGGGCTCGGGGCTTCCAAGATGCAGACGATCTTCCACCACGTGCTGCCGCTCGCCATGCCCGGCATCCTGACGGGTACCATCATCGGTCTCGCCCACGCGCTGGGTGAAACGGCGCCGCTGCTCCTGATCGGCATGGTGGCATTCGTTGCGAATTACCCGACAACGCCGATGGATCCGTCCACGGCCCTGCCGGTGCAGATTTACATGTGGGCGAACGAAGCCGAGCGCGCCTTTGTCGAAAGGACATCTGGCGCTATCATCATCCTGCTTCTGTTCCTCATCGTCATGAATGTTGGCGCAATCCTGTTGCGTCGCCGCTTCGAACGGCGCTGGTAGAGGGAGATTGAGCAATGAACATGTTGTCGGAAGCAGCAGTTGAAAAGGCGCTGGACAAGAAAATGAATGAAGTCTCATACAAGATGATCGGCAAGGACGTTTCGGTTTTTTACGGCGAAAAGCGTGCGCTTTACGACGTGAACCTCAACGTTCGGGAAAATACGGTGACCGCGCTGATCGGCCCTTCGGGCTGCGGCAAGTCCACATTCCTGCGTACCCTGAACCGTATGAACGACACGATCGACGGCTGCCGGGTCACCGGCAAGATCACGCTCGACACCGACGATATCTACGATCAGCAGATTGACGTTGTGGAGCTGCGCGCCCGCGTCGGCATGGTGTTCCAGAAGCCCAATCCTTTCCCGAAGACGATTTACGAAAACATCGCCTACGGCCCTCGTATCCACGGTCTCGCCCGCAACAAGGCGGACATGGACCAGATCGTCGAACATAGCCTGCAGAAGGCTGGTCTGTGGAACGAGGTGAAGGATCGTCTGCTGGAATCCGGCACCGGCCTCTCCGGCGGTCAGCAGCAGCGTCTGTGCATCGCCCGCGCAGTTGCCGTCAGCCCGGAAGTGATCCTGATGGACGAGCCGTGCTCGGCCCTGGACCCGATCGCAACCGCAAAGGTCGAGGAACTGATCCACGAGCTGCGCACCAATTACACGATCGTCATCGTCACGCACTCCATGCAGCAGGCGGCGCGTGTTTCCCAGCGCACGGCCATGTTCCACCTTGGTCATCTCGTCGAAGAAAACGAAACCGACAAGATGTTCACCAATCCGGACGACCAGCGCACGCAGGACTACATCATGGGCCGCTTCGGCTGATCCTGGCCGGCGCTTTCTCGAAACCGAACAAGACTGGTGCCTCTGCCGTGCCCGCTTCCGGGCACGCGCATGCGGGCCAAGCCGGAGGACTAGACCATGACACAGACAACGACCCATTCGCATATTCTTTCCGCCTATGATGATGAACTCAAGTTTCTGACGCGCCGCATCGCCGAAATGGGCGGTCTTGCCGAGCAGATGTGTGGCGACGCCGTGCGTGCGCTCGTGAATTCCGATGCTGCGCTCGCGCAGAAAGTCATTTCGGACGATACCATTCTTGACCACGCTGAACGCGAAATCGGCGACAAGGCCATCGTCACTATCGCCAGACGCCAGCCGATGGCTGCTGACCTTCGCGAGATCATCGGCACGCTGCGCATTGCCGCCGACCTCGAGCGCGTCGGCGATCTCGGCAAGAACACCGCCAAGCGCGTCATCGCGGTTGCCGGAACCGGCGTGCCGCGCAAGCTCGCCCGTGGCATCGAGCACCTGTCGGAACTGGCGCTGGTGCAGCTCAAGGAAGTGCTTGACGTCTATTCCACCCGTTCCGCCGAGAAGGCCAATGCCATCCGCGAGCGCGACGAGGAAATCGACGCCATGTATACGTCGCTCTTCCGTGAGCTTCTGACCTACATGATGGAAGATCCGCGCAATATCACCACCTGCACGCATCTTCTGTTCTGCGCCAAGAACATCGAGCGTATCGGCGACCACGCCACCAATATCGCCGAGACGATCTACTACATGACCACCGGCAGCCAGCCGGAGGGCGAGCGTCCGAAGGACGACAGTTCCAACACGCTCGGTTCGGTGACCGAGTAACAGACAAGCAGAGGCTTGCGGAGTTAGCATATGGTGCCCAAGATTGCAGTTGTGGAAGATGAGGAAGCTCTAAGCGTCCTGCTTCGTTACAATCTCGAGGCTGAGGGATACGACGTCGACACGATCCCTCGTGGCGACGAGGCGGAAATCAGGCTGCAGGAGCGTATTCCGGATCTTCTCATCCTGGACTGGATGCTGCCTGGCGTTTCCGGCATCGAACTGTGCCGGAGGCTCAGAATGCGGCCGGAAACCGAACGCCTGCCCATCATCATGCTGACGGCGCGTGGCGAAGAGAGCGAGCGCGTTCGTGGCCTGGCCACCGGCGCCGACGATTATGTCGTCAAGCCGTTCTCGACACCGGAACTCATGGCCCGCGTCAAGGCCATGCTGCGCCGGGCCCGTCCCGAGGTTCTGTCTTCGGTGCTGAAATGCGGTGATATCGAACTGGATCGCGAGACCCATCGCGTTCACCGCAAAAGCCGCGAAGTGCGCCTCGGGCCAACGGAATTCCGCCTGCTGGAGTTCCTGATGACCTCTCCGGGCCGGGTGTTCTCCCGTTCGCAATTGCTGGATGGTGTCTGGGGCCATGATATCTATGTCGACGAGCGCACTGTCGACGTGCATGTCGGACGCCTGCGCAAGGCGCTGAATTTCTCCCATATGCAGGATGTCATCCGCACCGTACGTGGTGCCGGATATTCGATGGAAGCCTGAGCGGAACCGAACTGACAGTTCCCCTCAGCGCGATATTCTCCAAAATCGAAAGGCCCGAAACCGGAATGGTGTCGGGCCTTTTCATTTTGAATCTTCCGCAAAGACGACAGCGTCGTCACTTTGCCAAGGTGCCGATGGCTCGCAGAAATCCGGATTGCCGGGTGAAACCCGACGGCGATGAGGAAAGCCTTGACGCTCTGCTGTCGCTGACCGGGAAGCGCGCTACGTTTTGTCACAAAAAAAACGGGCCCGAAGGCCCGTAGTTTTTGAGTGTCAAATGCGTGCCGCAACACTCAAGCCTTACGGCGCTCGCTGACCGGCTGGTAGGCGAGCTTCGCATGGAACTTGCAATAGGGCGAAGATTCCAGCGCTTCACAACCGCAGAAATGGAAATCGTCTTTCAGGGGATCGCCGACCGGCCACTTGCAGGTGCGCTCCGTCAGTTCCGTCAGCGTCAGGCGACGGGAAATCGGGGTGACGACGTTTCTAGAAGGAACGTAATCGAGAACTTCGGCAGTCTCGATACCGATCTCTTCCTGAAGAGCCGTTGCCGCGTTGGAACGCGTCAGGACCCGGGCTGGTGCCGTGCCGACACGGCCTGCGAAATTCGCCGCGCGTGGGGCAGGGGCGGCAGCGCGCTTGGGCGCGGAACGCGCCGAAGTGACCGGACCGCCAGCCTTGACTCGTCCCGGCAGATTGAGACGGTGGACCTTGCCGATGACGGCATTGCGGCTGACACCGCCAAGTTGCGCTGCTATCTGGCTGGCGCTAAGTCCCTCGGCCCACAATTTCTTGAGTTTCTCGACTCGCTCGTCTGTCCAGTTCATGCCGCTTCTCCGCTTTTCGCGTGTATTTTCGGCAGAATCCCTCTCCGCCCCGCGGGCGTGCCGCAAGCGTGGTTTCCGCCAGATTTTCGGTGACTAGTTCCGCCGCAATGCAGTCTAGTAATTAGCGATTAACCTAGTGCCAGCCTGACTCCGTGGCAAGAGTCGGGGGAATCATCTGGAATCGATTTTCCGGTTTTCCCCAACTTGCTGGCGAGTTGAGTCTGAAAGGCAACACCTTGGGCCTCGCCCGCTTCCATCTACTAATGCTTGAGACGCCCGGTAAACGCGGACTTTTGTTGACATCGGCAGGCGAACTGACAATAGTGCCGGTGCCGCCGCAAGGCGGCATTTTTGATTTTCAGGCGAGGGATAACCCTCAGAGCCTATTGACAACTGTCTGACAGCGCATCCGCGCAAGGAGTGATACAGCCATGGCCGAAGCCGCCGCGCCATTGTTCGATACGTTTGCAAGAGCCCCCCTGCGCTTTGAGCGAGGCGAGGGCGTCTGGCTGTTCACGGAAAGCGGCGAGCGATATCTGGATTTTGCGGCCGGCGTTGCCGTCAACTCGCTCGGCCATGCCCACCCGCATCTCGTGGAGGCGATCAAGACTCAGGCCGAGAAGGTCTGGCACGTCTCCAACCTCTATGAAGTGCCCGGACAGGAAAAACTCGCAAAGCGACTGACGGAAGCGACATTCGCGGACAAGGTCTTCTTCACCAATTCCGGTGCGGAAGCGCTGGAATGTGCGATCAAGACCGCGCGCCGTTACCATTATTCCAAGGGCCATCCGGAAAAGTTCCGCATCGTCACCTTCGAAGGCGCTTTCCACGGCCGGACGCTCGCGACGATTGCCGCCGGTGGCCAGCAGAAATATCTCGAAGGTTTCGGTCCCAAGGTCGAAGGTTTTGACCAGGTGCCGTTCGGTGATGTCGATGCGCTGAAGGCTGCCATCACGCCCGAGACGGCCGCGCTTCTGATCGAGCCCATTCAGGGTGAGGGCGGTATCCGCGCGCCGAGCAAGGAATTCCTGCAGCTGCTGCGGTCGCTCTGCGACGAGCATGGCATGCTGCTGATCTTCGATGAGGTCCAGACCGGCGTTGGCCGCACGGGCAAGCTGTTTGCCTATGAACAGACGGGTGTTGCGCCTGACATCATGGCAGTTGCCAAGGGTATCGGCGGCGGTTTCCCGCTCGGCGCATGCCTTGCAACGGCTGATGCCGCTTCCGGCATGACGGCGGGCGTGCACGGCACCACCTATGGCGGCAATCCGCTGGCGATGGCGGTCGGCAATGCCGTGCTCGAGGTTGTTCTCGCGGACGGTTTTCTAGAAAAGGTCCGTGATGTTGCGCTGGTCTTCCGCCAGGGGCTTGCCTCGCTGAAGGATCGTTATCCTGATGTGATCGAGGAAATTCGTGGCGAAGGCCTGCTGCTTGGCATCAAGGCCCGAGTTCCCTCGGGAGAATTGTTGCAGGCCATGCGTGCGGAACATCTGCTCGGCGTACCGGCTGGCGACAACGTCATCCGCCTTCTGCCACCGCTCGTCACCACGGCGGAAGAGGCCCGCGAAGGGCTGGCACGCGTGGAAGCGGCAGCCGCATCCCTGACCGCGAAGCAGGCAAAAATCGCCTGAGGAAACAATAAAAGCGGGCCTCTTCCCGGAGGCTCGCGAGCATGGGACAGTTTGAAATGGCTTCACCTAAACATTTTCTCGACCTGTCGGCCGTTGGCCCGCAGGACCTGCGGACAATTCTTGACGATGCGCGCGCGCGCAAGGTCGCCACGAAGGCCGGAACGGCGGACAAGCCGCTTGCCGGCAAGATGCTGGCGATGATCTTCGAAAAGCCGTCCACCCGCACCCGCGTTTCCTTTGATGTCGGCATGCGCCAGCTCGGCGGCGAGACCCTTTTCCTGTCCGGCACTGAAATGCAGCTCGGTCGCGCGGAAACGATCGGCGATACCGCCAAGGTGCTGTCGCGTTACGTGGACGCCATCATGATCCGCACCACGGACCATTCGCGCCTGCTCGAGCTTGCTGAACACGCAACGGTGCCTGTTATCAATGGCCTGACGGATGATACCCATCCCTGCCAGATCATGGCTGACATCATGACGTTCGAGGAACATCGTGGCCCGGTCAAAGGCAAGACCATTGCCTGGACGGGTGACGGCAACAACGTGCTGCACTCCTTCGTAGAGGGTTCGGCACGTTTCGGTTATCGCATGACGATGGCGGTGCCGATGGGTTCTGAGCCGCATGACAAGTTCCTGAACTGGGCCCGCAACAATGGCGGCGAGATCGCGCTGTATCACGATGCGGACAAGGCGGTTGAGGGTGCGGACTGCGTCGTCACCGATACCTGGGTCTCCATGAACCAGGAGCACAAGGCGCGCGGCCACAACATCTTCCAGCCCTATCAGGTCAATGAAGCCCTGATGGCCAAGGCGGAAAAGGACGCGCTGTTCATGCATTGCCTGCCGGCGCATCGCGGTGAAGAAGTGACGGATGCCGTGATCGACGGCCCGCAATCGGTGGTCTTCGATGAGGCGGAAAACCGTCTCCACGCGCAGAAATCCGTTATCGCGTGGTGCATGGGCGTGATCTGAGGAATTCACCCGTCCTGATCGTCTTCGGGCCGGGTGCTTGAACTTATACGCATCGATTACCATCTGTGGGACTTCGAAGAGGCTCGTCGGCTTGCTGGCGGGCCATCATCACAATTGCACGTTTTTCTCCGGAAGCGGTTTCGCTTCCCGGGTCTCTGTGCGACAAGCAAAAAACCACATTTGAAAGCCGGACTTTTGGACGGTAGCGGCGCCACGGCTGCGCCAGGGAGTATCAACATGGCAGATGTAACGGTTGAACTGGACGATCTCGATTTTGCTGGCGACGACAAGGTTGTGCCTTTTCAGGTCGAAGGTCTGGATGTGCGCGGCCGCGCCGTGCAGGTGGGGCCGCTGCTGAACGCCATCCTCGAACGGCACGATTATCCCGCCGCGGTTGCCCGCCTGCTGGCGGAAGCGACGGTCCTGACAGCGCTGATCGGCACCTCGCTCAAGTTTTCCGGCAAGCTCACCGTCCAGACCAAGGGCGACGGCCCGGTTGACCTGCTGGTCGCGGATTTCTCCGCGCCGGACAGCATGCGCGCTTACGCCCGTTTTGATGAGGAGCGGTTGGCGGAAGCGGTTGCGGCCGGTGCGACATCGCCGGAGCAATTGCTGGGCAAGGGTATTCTCGCCTTCACCATCGATCAGGGCGCGGGTATGCAGCCCTATCAGGGCATTGTGCCGCTCGATGGCTCTTCGCTGGAAGACATTGCCGGGGTCTATTTCCGTCAGTCGGAACAGCTTCCAACCCGCGTGCGCCTCGGCGTCGCCGAGTTCTTCGACCGCGACGGCGAAGGCAAGCCGCGCCACGGCTGGCGTGCAGGTGGCTTGATCGCGCAGTTCCTGCCGCAGGCTCCTGAGCGGCTGCGCATGCGCGACCTGCATGGTGGCGATGGTGATGAGGGCGGCCATGAGGTGCAGGAGGACGATGCCTGGACCGAAGCCGTAACCCTGCTGAACACGATCGATACGGATGAACTGATCGATCCGCAGGTGCCGGTGGAGCGCCTGCTCTACAGGCTTTTCCACGAAAGCGGCGTGCGCATCTATGATCCGCAGGCCATTTTCGACCGCTGCAGCTGCTCGCGGGACAAGATCAAGGGTGTACTGTCAGGCTTCACCGCCGAGGAGATCAAGGCGAGCGAGGAAGACGGCGCCATTGCGGTCACCTGCGAGTTCTGCTCCACCACCTATCGCTACGATGTCAGCGAATTTGAGAATGCCTGAATCTTTTGAGAATGCCTGAATCGAAAGCCGCGCTCTAAAAAGCGCGGCTTTTCCTTCACCGGGTCGCAGTCGTCAGTTCAGAACCCGCATCAGGCCGGGTGAATCCAGCGAAAAGGCGGGTATGGTGACATTGAACACCTCGCCATTTTCCGTTTCCATTTCATAATGGCCAAACATCAGGCCTGACGGCGTATCCAGCGGGCAGCCCGAGGAATATTCATAGCTGTCGCCTGGTTTGAGCTGCGGCTGTTCACCCACGACGCCTGGCCCGTAGACCTCGTCCACCTGTCCGTTCTGATCGGTGATATGCCAATAACGGTTGACGAGTTTCACGGGGACATCGGAATTGTTCGCGATCACGACCTTGTAGCCCCAGACGTAACGATCGTCATCCGGGTCGGATTGTTCCTCGAGATAATACGGATCGACCGTCACCTCGATATCCCTTGTCAGAGCACGATACATACGCGCCACACCTCGATATTATGCCTGCCGCCACATCCTACACTATAGGCTCTGGCTATCGTCAAGAAAATGAATGACTTGACGGGCAGGAGGCATCTCCTGTTGCGCTGGTTTTTACCGTTAGGGATAACGGTAAAGGTAAATATTGGTTGCCTGATGCGGTCTTTTCCGGCCGCTTTAGCAAACCATGGCCCGACGCGCGGTCAGGCCATGGGAGTTTCCGATTAAATTCTCAGGCCGAAATGGCCGCAAGACCCTTTGCCAGATCTTCCAGCAGATCGTCGGTATCCTCGATGCCGCAGGAAAGGCGCAAAGTGCCACCGGAAATGCCGAGTTCGGCACGCGCCTCGTCTGTGAGGTTCTTGTGCGTCGTCGTGCCGGGATGGGTGATGAGGCTCTTGGCATCGCCGAGATTGTTGGAAATCTTCACGATCTCAAGCGCATTCTGCAGCTTGAAGGCCGCTTCCTTACCGCCCTTCAGTTCGAAGGCCACCAGGGTGGAGCCGCCGGACATTTGCCGTGCGATGATATCCGCCTGCGGATGATCGGCGCGGCCGGGATAGATGACCTTGGCGACCTTGCCGCTATCGGCGAGGAAATCGGCGATCTTGCCGGCATTGGCCGTCTGTTGTTTTACACGCAGCGGCAGGGTCTCGATGCCCTTCAGAAGCGTCCACGCGTTGAACGGCGACATGGCCGGGCCCGTGTGGCGGAAATAATCCTGCAGCTCTTCTTCGATCCACTTCTTGTCGGACAGGATTACGCCACCCAGGCAGCGGCCCTGGCCATCAATATGTTTGGTGGCCGAATAAACCACGATATGGGCGCCGAGTTCGAGCGGCTTCTGGAAGAGCGGCGTCGCAAAGACGTTATCGACCACCACCTTGGCACCGATTTGGTTGGCGAGCTTTGCCACACCGGCAATATCCACCACTTCGAGCGTCGGGTTGGTCGGGCTTTCGAGGAAGAACAGCTTGGTGTTCGGCCGGATTGCCTTTTCCCAATTGTCGAGATCACGTCCGTCGATCAGCGTGCATTCGATGCCGTATTTCGGTGCGAGCGTTTCCACCACCCAACGGCAGGAGCCAAAAAGGGCGCGGGCGGCGACGATGTGATCACCGGCGCGCAGCTGGCACATGATGGCGGCGGTGACGGCGGCCATGCCGGAGGCAAGCGCGCGGGCGTCTTCCGCGCCTTCCAGCAGGCACATGCGCTTCTCGAACATGTCATTGGTGGGGCTCGCATAACGGGCATAGATAAAACCGTCCGTCTCACCCTTGAAGCGCGCTTCGGCGGCTTCGGAGTTCTCGTAGACGAAACCCTGGGTCAGATAGATCGCTTCCGACGTTTCACCATAGGGTGAGCGTAGCGTACCGCCGTGAACGAGCTGGGTTGCCGGGCGCCATTTATTGCTCATGTGATCACCTTCAAAACAAAAAAACCGGCCGCAAAAGCAGACCGGTTCCTAGCACCCGGTCTTTTTAGCCACTTGTTTAACGTGGCTGCAAGCCGACCGGCCAAATCACCACGGGATAAGCTTGCCATACTGCCGTTACCGGCTTGCGTCAATGCTTTCCTTTTGGTTTTGTCGCCGTAAAAAGGAATGATGACCATGACGAGAACCACGGGGACGAGAACCACGGGCATTTTGGCGGATGGCGCAATCCGGGCGCTGTTTGCGGGCGGCAAGCTGAAAAGCGAGGCCGATCTCGATGTCGACCAGGTGCAGCCCGCCAGCCTCGATCTGCGGCTAGGCTCGAAAGCTTACCGCGTCCGCGCCAGCTTCATGCCCGGTCCCGGAACCCGCGTCATCGACAAGCTCAACCGCTTCAGTCTGCACGAGGTCGATCTCAGCCAGGGCGCGGTGCTGGAAACCGGTTGTGTCTATATCGTTCCCTTGATGGAAAGCCTTGATCTGCCGGCGGACATGTCGGCCTCGGCCAATCCGAAAAGCTCGACCGGCCGTCTCGATATCTTCACCCGCGTGATGACCGACAATGCGCAGGAATTCGACAAGATCCCGGCTGGCTATACTGGCCCGCTTTATCTGGAAATCAGCCCGCGCACTTTCCCCATCGTGGTGCGCCGTGGCTCGCGCCTGTCGCAGATTCGCTTCCGCATCGGCCACGCGCTTCTCAATGAAAGTGAAGTGCTGAAGCTGCACGAGACGGAAACGCTGGTAGCGAGCGAGAACCCGAATGTGACCGGCGGCGGTATCGCGCTTTCAATCGACCTCAAGGGTTTCGGTGAGAACGGGCTGATCGGCTATCGCGGCAAGCATCACACGGCGGTGGTGGATGTCGACAAGAAGGCCCAGCACGATGTCCTCGATTTCTGGGAACCGCTCTTCGCCCGTGGCCGTGCGGAACTGATCCTTGATCCAGATGAGTTCTATATTCTCGTTTCACGCGAAGCCGTGCATGTGCCACCGCTTTATGCGGCCGAAATGACGCCCTTCGACCCGCTGGTGGGCGAATTCCGCGTGCATTACGCCGGCTTCTTCGATCCCGGCTTCGGCCATGCGCAGGCGGGCGGCACCGGCAGCCGCGCCGTGCTTGAAGTCCGCAGCCATGAGGTGCCCTTCATCCTGGAACACGGCCAGATCGTCGGACGGCTTGTTTACGAGCACATGCTGGAAAAACCGGAAGGCCTCTACGGCACCGGCCTCGGCTCCAATTATCAGGCGCAGGGGCTGAAGCTGTCCAAACATTTCCGCGCCGAATAATGAACCGCGGCGGGGCGCTTGACACCCGCCACGAACTGTCCGATGTCTTAGCCTGCGCGGGTGTAGCTCAATGGCAGAGCAGCAGCTTCCCAAGCTGAATACGAGGGTTCGATTCCCTTCACCCGCTCCAGCGATGCCGCAAATCCATATGCTGGATATTCAAGAGCCATAAGAGAAATCAGCATCCCGATGGCACAGTCTCTCAGCGACATCAGTAAGTTTCTAAGCTATGTCCTGCGTCACAAGCCGGATGCGATCGGCATCGAACTCGACCCTGAAGGATGGGCGAATATCGAGGACTTGATCGCAAAGGCTGATGTTCCCCTGATGCGCGGGTTGCTGCTCGAAATTGTTGATACTTGCGACAAGAAGCGCTTTGCCATTTCTGCCGATGGGGAGTTCATCCGGGCCAATCAGGGTCATTCTGTGGTGGTGGATCTGGGTCTCGAGCCTGTCGAGCCGCCCGCTTTACTCTATCACGGCACCGCGATCCGCTTTCTCGACAGCATCCGGGAAAAAGGGTTGCTTCCGCAGAACCGGCAATATGTCCACCTCTCCGCTGACAGGCAAACAGCGAAGAAGGTTGGAGAAAGGCATGGGAAACCCGTCATTTTGGTGATCCCGACCCTTCAATTGCATCAGGCAGGCCAACAGTTCTTCCGGGCTCAAAATGGGGTCTGGCTCACGAATGGAATAGGGCCGAGCTTTCTTCTGGACGTATCGGAAGAAGCCACAGCAGGCTGAAACCGTTATTTTCCGGACGTCGAACGGCGTGGGGATGAAAGCGCCCGGCGCTGGGCCAAGTTTGTCATCGAAGCGCTTGGCAAGGGATAATATGCAATTTAGCTTGACTACGATTAAATTGCACGTAATAGTTGATGCGGTCGTAACATGAATGGGGAAGTGTTATGAGTCGCAAGTTTCTCTCGGAATTTTTTGGTACTTTTTGGCTCGTATTCGGAGGTTGCGGCAGTGCGGTTTTTGCCGCCGCTTTTCCTGAACTCGGCATCGGCTTCCTGGGTGTTGCTTTCGCTTTTGGCTTGACGGTTCTGACCATGGCCTATGCGGTTGGCGGCATTTCCGGCGGTCACTTCAATCCGGCGGTTTCCGTCGGCCTCACCGTTGCCGGCAAATTCCCGGCGGCGAACCTCGTGCCTTACATCGTGGCGCAGGTTCTGGGGGCGGTCGTCGCGGCTGCGGCGCTTTATGTCATTCTCACCGGCAAGGCGGGCGCCGAAATCGGCGGTTTTGCCGCCAATGGCTATGGTGAGCATTCGCCGGGTGGATATTCTCTGCTATCTGCGCTGCTGATCGAGATCATTCTGACGGCATTTTTCCTGATCGTCATTCTGGGGTCGACGCATGGCAGGGTTCCGGTCGGTTTCGCGCCTGTCGCCATCGGTCTTGCGCTCACCCTTATTCATCTGATTTCCATTCCGGTCACCAACACATCCGTCAATCCGGCCCGCTCGACCGGACAAGCTTTGTTCGTCGGCGGATGGGCGCTGCAGCAGCTCTGGCTGTTCTGGCTTGCCCCAATTGTTGGCGGTGCCATTGGCGCCGTGGTCTGGAAAATTTTCGGCGAGGAAGAAAAGGCCGGCCATGCCGGCTCGGTTCAGCCTGCGAAGACGTGAATAAGAGGCTTTGTTTCCCCGAATGGTCGGGGAAACGACTGAGGAGGATGGCATGGATCTTACTTCGATATTGGCCCAGATCGTCGGCGGTGCGGTGGGCGGCACGGCTGGTGGAAAGATACTGAAGGATTCCGATCTTGGCTCGCTCGGTAATCTGATTGCCGGCGCCATTGGCGGGATCGGCGGCGGAACCGTACTCGGATCGCTGCTCGGCACCGCGGGCACTGCGGCCGCCGGCGGCGTGGATATCGGCGCTCTTGCCGGCCAGCTCGTTGGTGGCGGTGTCGGCGGTCTGATCGTGCAGATCATCGTCGGCCTGATCAAGAACAAGCTCGTGGCCAAATAGGCCATTGAGCCGCCTTCAGATAAAATGACGGACCTTGCCGGAGGAAGATCTTCATTCGGCAAGGCGGGTTGATGTTACACGCATTGATGGCAGTGGTGGCGCGAAGTCCGAACGGGCTTCGTAATCGGCTGAAACGGCGGGATGCCTTTTTCGCTGACCGAAAGATGCGTTATGCCGTTTGGCTGCTGTCGCGAGGACTGCGTCAGGTCTTGTCTTTGGCGACCGGCGCATGCGGCGTCTTGTTCCAGACGAAAGGTCTGGTTTTAAGCTCCACCACAGCTCGCCAGGCCGCGACGGATAGCATCAGCCAATATAAAGGCATCGACAGCCATCGCTTTCCGACCTGTCGTCTTTCATAAGCTATCATTCTGCTTCGACCCATCAGCACGAAGATCGTGTAACTTCCGACGATATTCAGCGCATCGATTAAAAACAGCACACCTTGCCATGTGAAGAGCAGGCCAACACCGTTTTCCCGGATGGCCATGGCCATGAATGCCAGGGAAACGAAGAGCAAGGGATGCATCAGCGACGACAGAATCATGCCGCCGATCAGCAGCTGGAAGGTCATATAGGCAAACCATCCCATGGTTTGTGCGGTTGCAAAGGGCGTACGGGTCATCACCAGCCAGCTTTGCAGCCAGCCCTTGAACCAGCGCGTTCGCTGGTTCAGCCATACGGACATCGATGTCGGTGCATCCTCCAGCGTCTGGCGCCGGATGACGCCGCAGCGATAGCCGAGCCTGTGCAGTCTGAGGCCAAGATCGGCGTCTTCCGTGACATTGTAGGGGTCCCACGCACCGACCCGCCGCAACGCGGCAGTCCGGAAATGATTGGAGGTGCCGCCAAGTGGCAGCGGCAGTCCATGGGCGGCAAGCGCTGGCAGCATGCAGCGGAACAGGCCGGAATATTCCAGTGCGAAACAGGCGCTCAGCCAGGAGGATGAGGCGTTGCTGATGATAAGCGGCGCCTGCAGGCAGGCGACATCCTCCGGCTGCTCGCGGAAGGCGGCATAGGCTTCGCGCAATTGCTGCGGATGGGGCCGGTCTTCGGCATCATAGACGACAACGAATGTGCCGCGCGCGCCGGAAAGCGCGTAGGTGAGGGCTTTGGGTTTGGTGCGCGGCTCGGAAGGCGGCACCTTGACGATCTCCATGTGCGGACCGGGATTTGTCCGCCGGATGGCCTCGATCGTCGTGCCGTCGTCGGCCTCGCAGACAAGCTTGATATCGAGCCGCGAGCGGGGCCAGTCCAGACGCTCCAAAGCACTGACGAGCTGCTCGATGACAGCCTCTTCGCGGTAGAGCGCCACCAGAATTGTATAAACCGGCAGTTCGTTTTCGTGCCGAAGAGACAGGGCCGTTTCCATGTCGGTTTCCCGGGGCGTATGGATGAGCGCAAAGAGCCGGAACAGCAGGGTATTGAGGTAGAGCATGGACAGGGTGGCGTGAAGCCAGACCAAGGCTATTTCAGTATAAGTCAGCAGCGAAAGGACAAGCAGGGTGGCGACAACGCCGCCATAAAAACCCTGCTGGCCGTGCAGTATGATCCTGGCGGAATGCTGGGGCGCGGCGCTGAAAAGCCGCTGCCGGGTTTCCGCCAGGCGGCGGGCCTCACCTGCTTTCCAGATCGCGCCGCGCATGGCCTGTGGCGTGGTCAAGGCAAGTTCGTCAAAAAGATGCGGACGCTCATCCAATATGGTTTTCAGCAAATCCATCCGCCCCAGTTCCGGCACGATCAGCAGCACCGTTTTACCGTCCTGTGGCATCAGCCGCAGAAACCTCGGTTCTGTGAGCTGAAGATCGAGATTATCTAAATCCGCCACCTGTTCCGACGCGATTTCCGGGAGAAACGGCAATCTCAGATATCCAGCGAAGGCGCTGAAATAAACTTCCGCCGTGACGAGGCCGCTTGCCAGCAATTCGTCTTCCAGCGTTGAGCCGTTTTTCAGCGCGCGCTGTTCGAATGCTGTGATATGCGACGTGTCCAATCCCAGTGAACGGAGAAAACGGACCTGTCCGGTCCGGCCCTGTTCAGGAGGGACCCTAAGCGGATTTTCATCGGTATGGGAAAATGCAATTTTTCGCTCTGCCGGCGTCGTGCGAAACGAATCTCGTGTATATTGCCTGAAATAATCCATGCATCGCCGCCGCCATCATGGTAACGCCCACTTCCTGTCACGGATAGTATAGATGAGAATAACGAATGTAACGCGAAATATAGGTATTTATTTTACTTTAGCTTTCGCTTTACAATTTGTTGGTTACTTTAGTGAAACTCAGGCCGAAGGTCTCTCGGACGGAAACCGCATGCCGGTACTGTTTGATGCGCAGGAGCGGTTTCCGGGTGGCGATCTTTCCTCCGTTCCCCGCATCAGGTTTCTGATGTCGGTGGATTTCCCGCCCTTCAATTTCACCGATCAGGAGGGTCGCCTTGCGGGCTTCCATGTCGATCTGGTGCGGGAAATCTGTGCCCAGCTGAAGGTGGAAAGCAAGTGCCAGGTGCAGGCGCTGCCCTTTGACGAGCTGGAAGCGGCGCTCGAAATGGGAGAGGGCGAAGCGGTGATTTCCGGTCTCGCCACCACGGCCGATCTGCGCAAGAGCTTCACCTTCTCGCGGCCCTATCTGCTGTTGCCCGCCCGGCTTGCGGTAAACAAGGCGGGGAAATTCACCGGCTCCGGCGCGGATGCGCTTTCGGGAAAGAAGGTGGGTGTGGTTGGCAATTCGCGGCACGAACAGATGCTGAAAGCGTTTTTTCCAAAAGCCAGGGTCGACGTTTTCGATGGCTATGAGCCCATGTATGAGGCGTTGAAGACAGGCAAGGTGGACGCCATCTTCGCCGATGGCCTGCGCCTGCCTTTCTGGGTTTCGGGAGGTGCTTCCGAAAGCTGCTGTGCGCTCTTCGGCGGTCCTTATATGTCCGACCGGTTTCTCGGTGAAGGCCTGTCCATCATGGCGGTCGATCCGGATAATGTACTGGTGCCGGCTTTCGATCAGGCGCTGGCCGCCCTTTCGCGAAATGGCCGGCTGGAAGAGATTTACCGGCGTTATTTCCCTTACGGGCTTTATTAGAAATCCTGATCGACCGTCGCGACAGCCTTTATTTGGCTGGCGCGAAAACCGCTTCATGGCGCCGCAGGCGCAGAAGCGCGATCCACACGGCGGCGGCGATCGCGGTCTCCACCAGGAAATAGCTGCCGATCGTTCCCGAAATGCTGAAGGACCAGGTGAACAAGGCGACGACGACGGAGCCGATGAGATTGCCGCTGTTCCATATCTTCGCGCGAATATCCTGACGCCCGGAGGCGCCGAGCGCCTCGAGTGCGGTGGCGGCAACGGCCATCGGCAGAACCACCCAGCACAGCACGCGGGTGATGATCGGCAGAGAAACATATTCGTCGCCGAACAGCAGCGGCAGGAAGGGGGCGATGATGAAGATCACCAGCGCACTGCCGGTTGCGATAAAAAGCGCTGCCTTCAGAACATTATAGGCGCGCTCTATGGTCTTGGTGATGCCCTGCAGGGCAGCTGACGCCGAGCCTGGATAGATCAGCCGGTTGAGCGCCTCGACGGAAAGATAGGAACTGTCGAGAATACGCCGGGCGATGGAATAGCTGCCTAGCACCTCGGCGCTGGCAATGGCGCCGAGAACGAGAATATCGGCATTGCCGCGCACGGCCTTGAACAGGAACTGGGTGGAAAACAGGATGCCGATGCGGATTTCCTCGCGCACGATCCGGAACACCGGGCGGCCGAGCCTGTTGATCGCCTTGACGGAAATCACGGCTGCAACGGTGTGCGCGGCGAGGTTCCAGATCGCCCAGGCCTCAACCGTTTCCACCTTGAAGATGAGGCAGGCCACCACCGCGGCAATGGTACGGGCGACGGCGAACATCACTTCCAGCTTGTTGGCCGAGGCGAAGTTGGAATGGGCGATAAAACTCTGCGTGGAAAGCGAGATGACCTTCAAGAGGACGAGATTGGTGAACAGGATCAGGAAGGTAGTGATCAGCGTGTGCAGCAATGTTTCCGAGGTCGGGAAAAACACCGGGATCGTCACCATGCCGATGATTGTCAGCACCACGCCGGTCGCAGCACTCAGGAGATAACTGTGGCCGAGCATGACGGGGAACATGCTGCGATCCTGCGCGACGCGGCGGATCAGCGATTCCTGCGAGCCGATGCCGCAGATCTGCACGCCAAGATTGGTGACGGCCGTGATCGAGGCGTAAAGCGCGAATTGTTCGACGCCGAGATGGCGGGCAAGCAGCGCGAAGGTCAGGAGCTGGGCGGCGCTGGACATCAGAAGCGCCCCGCCGGACGCCATATAGGTCAATCCCAGTCTGACTAGATGGCCGAATCGCGGCGTGTTGAACGACACCTCATTCTCCATGTTTCCGGCATTGCCGGACAAATCCAACAATGACTACGCTTGTTTTCCAAAAAATCCGCGAACTGAAAAAGCCGCAACCGGCCAATACTGTAAAAGCCCGCAACCCGAATGGATTGCAGTTTATCCTGTCTTATCCTTCTTGAGGTAAGAGAGGGTTAAAGCAATTACATAATAATGACTGTTTATGGTTATTTGGACATGGCCCTGTTTCAGAAGGGTTTCGTTGTTCGTCACAAGGCAGGCCCATGATCCGATTGTCCAGTTCCGGTGCACGCGACCATGCCGCGTTTGGCTGATACACAGCCCATCGCTGCGCAAGGCAGCGCCATATCTCTTGCCGGCGGCCGGCGCGACGCGATTTTTTTCGTCGCCACCATGCTTTATATCTGGATTTCCGTGGCTCCCTTCGAGAATCTCGCGGCGCCGCCCGTGCCGCGCGCCGCCGCAAACCAGCTGACCGGCCTCGTGATTGCGCTGATCCTGGCTGTTTTCGCACTGCGCCATCGGCTGACGGGGCTTTTGCTGAGGCCGCGCCTGCCCATCCTGCTATTGTTTTTCTGGCTGGCGATCTGCTCGGTGCTCGGCACCCAACCCGGCACCTCGCTGCAGCGCCTGGTCTTCACCGCACTTTTATGTTTCATCACCAGCGTTCTCGTCGTCATGCCACGGGACCGGCGGCAGTTCGACCGGATGATGGCCATCTTTGCCCTCATTCTCTTGGCGCTCTGTTATCTGGGAGTGATCTTCCTGCGGTCGCGTTCGGTCCATCAGCCCTTTGACCTTGATGAAAAGGCGCTCGCGGGTGACTGGCGCGGCATCTTCAATCACAAGAACGCCGCCGCCCCGGCCATGATCATTCTTTTCATGATCGGGCTTTACCTGCGCAACGCCTGGTCGACGCTGGGCGGCATCGCGATTACGCTGCTGGCCGGGTTCTTTCTCTGGAAGACCAATGGAAAAACGGCGGCCATGCTTTTGCCCGTCACCCTGGCGCTGGTCTGGATCATGGAAAGGCATGCCCACCGCACCTTGCTGATGATCGGCGGTCTTCTGGCCTTTCTCAATATCGTCGCGGTTGGCTCCACCTATTTCCCGAGCATACAGAATTTTGTCGAAAGCCTGGGGATCGATTCCACGTTCACCGGCCGGACGGACATTTGGCGCCTGTCCTTTGATACCTTCGCGCAGTCGCCGATCTTCGGGCAGGGGTTCCAGGCATTCTGGACGAGCGACCGTCTGCTGTCGCAGGCCGATATTGCCGGCACCTGGGCGGTCACGGCCTTCCATGCCCATAATGGTTATGTGGAAAGCCTACTGAATGGCGGCCTGCCGGCGTTCATTCTCACCATCATATGGCTGGTCATCATACCCGCAAATGATTTCCACACGGCGGTAGACAAGGGTACGGACCCGGGACTGACCCGACTTTTTGCACGAATTTGGGTGTATGCGCTGCTTTCTTCGTGTCTTGAGAGTAATTTCTTTACCGGAACCGGGCCTATTTGGTCTTCTCTGCTGATCGCGGTCTATTGTTTGAGGCATCAGGCTCACGACATACTTGAACAGGGGCAGTAATTTGCAGACAGGCCGGGGGGCTTTGTATGACGCAAAAAATCGGGACTTTTGCAGACCGGATCAATAACCGGCTGGTGCGGTATTTTCCGGGACCGACGGTGCGGATCGAAACATCCGAACCGATCGTGTCCTTCACATTCGACGATGTGCCGGCAACCGCCTGGACGAATGGCGCGCGCATCCTCGAAAGTGAGGGCGTTTGCGGCACGTTTTACATCGCCGGTGTGTTCATCGACAAATACGATGGCAAGCAGCAGATGATTACAGCGAAAGGCTGCGCTGCGTTGGCCGCCGCCGGCCATGAGCTTGGTTGCCACACTTTTTCTCATCGTAAGCTTTCGGGCTTTTCAAGACAGAGTCTTGAGGTGGATCTCGACCGCAATGACAGCGTGCTTGGCTCATTGGATGAACACGGCAATGGGCGGAATTTCTCCGTTCCTTTCGGTATGGCGTCGCCTCTCATGCAGCCCGTTCTCCGGCGTCGATTCAGGACCACACGCGGCATTATGCCTGGCATCAACCGAGGCCGCGTCGACCCGCACAATCTCTCCGCAGTCGAGTTGCGTGCGGATCAAAATTACCTCGATGCTGCCGACCGCTGGCTTGAGGATGTTTTGCAAAAAGGTGGCTGGCTCATCATCTTCACCCATGATGTTTCACAGACACCAAGCTTTTACGGCTGCCCGGAAGACAGATTTCAGGGCCTCGTCCGCAGGGCAGCGTCCGGCGGTGCAAAGATCATGACGGTCGATGCCGCGGCAAGGACACTCGGCCTGTAAAGGAATAGTCTCAGCGCGCGCAACGGGGCGATACTGCGAACCTATTGGCTGGCCCAGATGATGCGGGCGATCCACTCCACATCGGCCATGTCGAAGCTGCGATTGGGATGTTCGGGGTTGAGCGAAAGAAGCTCGATGTTTTTGGGGCTTTGCCGCGCCAGCACCTTGGCCATCACTTCGCCATCGCGGCTTTTCAGCACCACGCGGTCGCCGCGCCGTACCTGGGCGCCCGGCTCCACGATGAGAATGTCGCCATCGCGGTAGAGCGGCATCATGCTTTCGCCCTGCACTTCCAGGGCGTAAACTCCCTGTTTGCGCTCGGGAGACGAGGGAAACTCCACCACATCCCAGCCCTGACCCGCCGGAAAACCGCCATCATCGAAAAAACCGCCGGAACCGGCCTGCGCAAAACCGAGCAGGGGAATGGCATTGTCGGCACCGGAAGGCTGTATTGTCTGCGCCCTGCCGAAAGCATAACCGAAAAACTGGTCGACACTTGCGCCCGTCGCCTCCAGCACCTTGGAGACGGATTCCGTCGAGGGCCAGCGTTTGCGGCCATCCGGCCCGAAGCGTTTCGATTTATTGAACGATGTGGGATCGAGGCCGGCGCGCTTCGCCAATGCCGAAGGCGTCAGCTGATGGCGTTCGGCAAGCGTGTCGATGGCGCTCCAGATCGTCTCGTGTGACAGCATGATAGAAAGCCCGCAAGTGGAGCCGATAGCGGAAAGCTCCTGTCGTTTACTGACCGGAATCTAGACCAAATCCGGTCAGGAGTAAAGAAAGGAAAGGAATAAAATCCTTGCCCTACGCCACCATTGCCGATGTATTTATCTTGGCGAGCTGGATGACCGCCTGCGTGCGGCTGTCGACCTTGAGCTTCAGCAGAATAGCCGAGACATGTGCCTTGATGGTGGCTTCGGAAACATTGAGCTCATAGGCAATCTGCTTGTTCAGCAGTCCTTCGGCCAGCATGCCCAGAACCCGGCTTTGCTGTGGCGTCAGCGTTCTGAGCCGGCCGATCAGATCAGCCACGTCAGGATCCTGCTCCTTCTCGCCGTGATGACCCGACGGTATCCAGACATCACCTTCCAGAACCGCGCGGATGCCGTCCCTGATGTCGTCAATGCCCGAGGATTTGGAAATGAAACCGGAAGCGCCGAGTTCGATCGACCGGCGAACGGTGGTCGCATCATCCGTTGCCGAAACGATGACGATCGGCAGGCTGGAGAATTCCGCTCTCAGGGCCATCAGGCCTGAAAACCCGCTGACCCCCGGCATGGCGAGATCGAGAAGCATGAGATCGGCGTCGTTGCGCGCTGCGGCTGCATGTCGGGCAGCCTCGAAATCCCCGGCCTCGATGATGGTCTGTTGCCCGTCGAGACCGGCTACGGCCTGTTTCAGGGCACCGCGAAAAAGCGGGTGGTCATCTGCAATGATAATGACGAGTTCCGACATTCTGGCCCCCTCCCAAGGGCGTTATGCGGTTCTTTCGCAGCTGTTTGCTTACTCCCTTTGCCGGTGGTCGAAACACGTCCGGCTCCTCCGCCAAAGGTTGCGCCAATCACTCCGGCATTACAAGGAAAAGCTTGTGGACAGGCGGTCTTTCAGGGCTTCCGTAATAAAAATGCCGTGGAAACTGTGGACAATCTTCATGCTTTGCGGCAAACCGCCCGGACAGGAAAGCGCTGGAAAGCCTTGGAGAGCCCCATGCAGGAAACGCCCGCGATCATCTATAAAATCGTGCCGGAGACGTTGTGGAATACGGCCAGGGCGAAGGGCGTTTTCGAAGGGGCGGCCATCGACCTCACCGATGGCTTCATTCATTTTTCGACGGCGAAACAGGTGGCAGAGACCGCCGCGCGGCATTTTTCCGGCCAGGTCGACCTGCTTCTGATCGCGGTCGACGGTACAGCGCTTGGCGACAAGCTGGTCTATGAACCCTCCAGGGGCGGCGATCTTTTCCCGCATCTCTACAGCCCGCTTCCCCTAAGCGCGGTCCTTTGGGAAACGCCGCTCTCACTTGATCATGATGGCCAGCACCAGTTTCCGGAGATTTTGTGATGAGCGGATTATTTTCCTCTGTCGGCCGCAAGGGCCTGTTTCTCATCGATCCGGAGAAGGCGCACGGGCTCTCCGTTGCGGCGCTGAAAAGCGGCTTCCTCCCCACCTGCATGGTGCCGCATGATCCGCGCCTGCAGCAGACGGTCGCGGGCCTTGTGTTCCCCAATCCGCTCGGCATGGCGGCGGGTTATGATAAGAATGCCGAAGTACCGGGACCGCTTTTGAGGCTCGGTTTCGGTTTCACCGAAATCGGCACCGTTACGCCGAAAGCGCAATCGGGAAATCCCAGGCCGCGCATTTTCCGCCTGGTCGAGGATGAAGGCGTCATCAACCGCCTTGGTTTCAACAATGAAGGCCATGCCGCAGCGCTGGAGCGCCTGAAACAGGTGCATCTGCGCGGCATCGTTGGTGTCAATATCGGCGCCAACAAGGATAGCGAAGACCGCATCGCCGATTATGTGCAGGGCATCGAGGCGTTTTATTCGGTTGCGTCCTATTTCACCGTCAATATTTCTTCGCCCAACACGCCGGGTCTGCGCGACCTGCAGGCGCGTGAGAGCCTTGCGGCCCTTCTTACGGCCGTGCTGGAACGCCGCAAGGCGGAAGCGGAGCGCCTCGGTAAACGCATCCCGATCTTCCTCAAGATCGCGCCCGATCTGACCGAGGAAGGACTGGACGATGTTGCCGAAGAAGCGCTCGCCCATGATCTTGATGGCCTGATCGTCTCCAACACCACGCTCTCTCGCGAAGGCCTGCGGCCCGGTCCGCACAAGGGCGAGGCTGGCGGGTTGTCGGGCAAGCCGCTCTTTGAGCTTTCCACCACGGTTCTCGCCAAGATGCGCCGTCGCGTCGGCGCCGATCTACCGATCATCGGCGTTGGTGGCGTTTCATCTGCGGAAACGGCTTTGGAAAAGGTGAGGGCAGGGGCCGATCTCGTACAGCTCTATTCCTGCATGGTCTATGAAGGCCCGGGCCTGCCCTCGGCCATCGTCAAGGGCCTGTCGAAGCTGGTCGCCCGCGAGGGGGTAGAGTCGATCCGTGACCTGCGCGACAGCGCGGTGGGCCGCTGGGCTGACCGCGCGCTCGGCTGAGAAGCTAAGAGGCGGGGTGATCCGTTGCGCCTGAATTCAGGCGCAGAGCACCATCGCCCAATAGGGCCGGTTGCGGCTGGCGGCATCATAGGCAACCGCGACGCCGAGACCATTATAAGGCCCGAGCATGTTTTCGAGATGGTGCTGCGAGCCGATCCAGGCCTTCACCACGCGTTCCACGCTGTCCTGTCCGGCTGCGACGTTTTCCGCTGCCGGAAGCGGCACCTTGCCGTCCTTCATGCGAATGAGGAAACTGTCGGTAAGGCCGATCAGATGCGCCATCTTCTGCGCCTTGACCATGCGGCCGGCCTGATAGGCGGCAGCACCGCTTGCCGCACCATTGATGGCGAGTGGCGAAAGCCCCTTCGAGCGGCGCAGATCGTTGACCATCGGAAGCGCCGCCGCCGTCTCGTCGCGGGTGCCCGAAGGCAGACCCTTGTTAGTGGGCATTGAAACGCAGGCGGAAAGAACGGAGCCGGCGGAAATCAGCACGAAGCCGCGCCGGGTGAGCGTCTGAAGTGATGTATCGGTCATGTCAGCGGCGATAGCTCAGAAGGCGCAGGATGATGAAAACGGGAATGACGATCGTGGCCCCGAGGATCAGATAGTCGCCGATGGCGCCCAACGCATGGAAACCGCTACGCCACAGATCGACCACGAAATCGCGTGCGCTGTAGATAATGTTCCATGGCGTCAATCCGAAGATTGCCATCAGAAAGCCGACGAGCAATGAAACCACCAGCAGCTTCACCACGGTGCGGGCCACCGTATCACCCAGCATTTTGTTGACCTCACCGGCCATCAGCAAGTCTCCTGTTTTGTCCTGACATATGGGGCGCACCGCTTCGATGCAAGTTTTCACGCACTATATCGCGCCATATCAGCCAATTCCACGCAGGGGCCATGAAATAGGACTTGAGTTTTTTTATGGCTTGATAAATGACAGCCGGCATCTTCTCAGGAAATAATTGATGGCCCCAAACCAGTTTTCTTCCGGTGACGTCATTGCCGACCGCCGGGCGGACTATGCCCGCATGTTGGCGGAGAGCGGTGATTATCCCGCCGCCGCCGAACTTATGGAACAGGCGCTTGAGCTTGCGCCACGGTGGACGGCGGGCTGGTTTCGCTTCGGGGAATATCACGAAAAGGCGGGGGAGACCGCAAAGGCGGTGGCGGCTTACGAGAAAGTCGCCGGGCTAGATAGGGAAGGGCTGTTTGCAGCCGAACTGAAGCTCGCGGTGCTCGGCGCCGCGGAAACACCCGAACAACCGCCGAGCCGTTATGTGGAAGGGTTGTTCGACGACTACGCCGACCGTTTTGAAACCTCGCTTGTCGAGAAGCTGGATTACAGCGTGCCGCAAAAACTGGCAGAGCTGATCGGCAAAGCGGCGACAGGCGGCGCCTTTGACACCATCGTCGATATTGGTTGCGGCACCGGTCTCCTTGGCATCGAAATCCGCTCCCTCGCAAAACGGCTCGAGGGTTTTGATATCTCCCAGAACATGCTCGCCAAGGCCGAGGAAAAGGGTCTCTACGACCATCTCGGCCAGGCCGATCTTTCGCTGGAAGCAGAGGCATCGGGGCTCTTTACCCCGACGCTCACGCAGCACCGCGCCGATCTCGTCGCCGCCGCCGATGTGATGATGTATCTCGGCAGTCTTGAAACCGTCATGCCGCTCGTTTCCGCCCTACTCAAACCATCAGGCTTTTTCGCCTTCTCGGTGGAGGATGCGGGAGATGAGCAAGGTTTCGTCCTGCGGGAATCCCTTCGTTACGCGCACTCCAAGAGCTACGTGATCGATCTCCTTGAGCGGTCGGGCTTTTGCCCCATCGAAATCCGCAAAACCACCATTCGCAAGGATGCCGGAAAACCCCTTTCCGGCATTCTCTTTCTTGCCTGCGCCAAAGCCTGAACATTCCGTTTCTTGCCTTTTTCACGATAGGTCAGGCTTGCTTACGTATCCATCTTGATCCCGCGTTTTTTGCAGTGCAAAATATGCCGGAAACCTGAGGGAAAAAGCGTGAGCACAACGAGAAGCGTTTACGGCATGTGGAGTTCCGATCCGGCCAGACATGCGCCGGTGGAGGACGTACAGGGTATCGTTACGGGTGCCATCGTGTCGGCGCTCGGCTTTTATCTCTTGGCCAAGGTCGGTCTTTTGACCGGCGGAACCGCCGGCGTCGCGTTTCTCCTTCATTATGCCTTTGGCATCAGCTTTGGCCTGCTGTTTTTCCTCGTCAATCTGCCCTTCTATTACCTGTCCTTCCGCCGCCTCGGTCTCGCCTTTTCGTTCAAGACCTTCATCGCCATCGGCCTTGTGTCCGTCCTGACGGAAGTGGAAGCGCGCTGGATGGTCATCGACAGCATCAACCCGCTCTGGGCGGCGCTGCTCGGCGGCCTGCTTCTGGGTTACGGATTGCTGGCGCTTTATCGCCACCGCGCCAGCCTCGGCGGCATCGGCATTCTCGCCATCTATATTCAGGACCGCTTCGGCATCCGCGCCGGTCTTATCCAACTGGCCTTCGATGCCTTTGTCATGCTCTGTGCGTTTCTCGTCATCGATCCCGCAACCGTTGTCTATTCGATTATCGGTGCTTTCGTTCTCAACATATTCCTCGCCATCAACCACCGCTCGGACAGATACATCGTCGTGCGTTAAGCCTGAGCGCTTGAAATTTGTCGGGCTTGGGCGCAATAGCTGACCAGGATCGGGCCAGATCGGGCAAGTCAGTCAGGGGAAGATGCATGGACGATACCAGTGCGCGCAGGCGATTGAACCTTTGGACGTCGGCGCCCGATCGCCATTCGCTGCTGGAAGATGCACAGGCTATTCTGGCGGGCAGCATGCTGATTTCACTCGGCGTCACGCTGTTTTCCGCCGCAGGCCTTCTCACCGGCGGCGTGGTGGGGCTCGCATTTCTGGCGCATTACGCCAGTGGCTTCAGCTTCGGCGTGGTATTTTTTCTCGCCAACCTGCCGTTTTATTATCTGGCCTTCCGCCGTCTCGGCCTCGCCTTTACCATCAAGACCTTCTGCGCCATCGCCATGACGGCGCTGTTGTCCGAATACATGCCGGGCTTTTTTGCTTTTGAGAGCATCAATCCGATTGCTGCTGCACTCTTCGGCGGACTGACAGTTGCCGCAGGCATGCTGGCTCTGTTTCGCCACCGCACCAGCCTCGGTGGCTTCGGCATATTGGCGCTTTATCTTCAGGATCGTTTCGGCTGGCGCGCCGGCCTCGTCCAGCTTGCCTTTGATGGCATGGTGCTGGCGTGCTCCTTCTTCGTCGCCACACCTTTTGTCATCCTCTGCTCCATTCTTGGCGCGCTGGTCATGAACCTCACACTTGCCGTCAATCACCGGAACGACCGCTACATTGCCATGTAGCGGTCGTTCGATGCCGTCAAGGTGATTCAGGCTGCCTTTGCGGCGGCTTCGACCGGATGCTGCGAACGGAAGCCGACAGCGATGCGGTTCCAGGTGTTGATCGCGCCGATCGCAACCGTGATCTTCACGATATCCTCGTCGGAAAAATGCGCCTTCAGCGTTTCGAAGACGTCATCCGGCGCACCGGTTTCGGCAATCTTCGTCACCGCATCCACCCAGCCGAGCAGCGCCCGTTCCTGCTCGGTATAAACGGGGGATTCGCGCCACACACTCATCAGGTTGATCCACTGTTCGGAAAGCCCGTCATGGCGGCTTTCCTTCACATGCATGTCCACGCAGAAAGCGCAGCCGTTGATGATCGAGGCGCGCAGCTTGATGAGGTGAATGAAGCGGCGCTCAAGGCCGCTGCCCTGAACATAGTTTTCAAGCGCCATGACGGCCTTGAAGGCTTCGGGGGACGCCTTGGCATAGTTGAGACGGGTTTTCATGGGTTTCTCCATTGGTTGGGATAGGTTGAAGTCATGCGTCATCGGTCCGGAAAGCGGTAAGGCTGTCCGGGAAGGTGATTGGTGGGTATTCGGGGTCCTGTTTAGAGTTCAGCGCGTCGTCGTCTTGCGCTCGTTCATGTCAAGAAAGGCGCAGCCGCGCGCGGCAATTCCACCATCGTCGTTGGCGGCAAGATCACCCAGAATGTCGGCGATTGTGGTTTTGGCAAGTTCCGCCCGGTACACCTTCTCCGCCTTCAGCATCGCGGCATTGATGCCGCAGGGCTTCGTGAAATAACGCCCCGGCAAGGGGTTCGGACCGCGCTGGCGAATTTCCGCGCAACGGAAGGCAGGTTGAGGCCCCTCGACCGCCAGCACAATATCAAGCAGGGTGATCTTGTCGGTCGCCCGGGCCAGACGGTAACCGCCCTTCGGCCCCGGCACGGTGGCGACTATGCCGGCGTTTGACAGCGATTGCAGGTGTTTCAGCAGATAGCTCGTGGAAACGCCGTGGAATTCCGCGAGCGCCGCCGCCGACAGCAAGCCGCCTTCGGAAAGTCCCGCCAGCATGCCCACACTGTGAATGGCCTGTTCAACGCCGTCTCCGAGTTTCATCGGTCTTTCCCATGTCCCGTTGCTTCAATATCGTGGATATTATTTATCCACGATATTGTTTTCCTGTCAAGCGGAAGCATTGCGCTCTTCTTTTTCGCTGGTTTTTCACTACCTTGAAGCGGTGAACCATATCGAGCCCCCCACGTCCGGCACGCATGTCGGCACTTTGCCCCGTCCATTCCAGAAATGGTTTGCAGAAAAGGGATGGTCTCCGCGCGCCCATCAGCTGGAACTGATGGCGCGGGCGCGGGGCGGGGAAAACATGCTGCTGATTGCGCCTACGGGCGCCGGCAAGACGTTGGGCGGCTTCATGGCTTCGCTCACCGATCTGGCGGAGCGCGGCAAGGTGCCAGCGGGCTCCGGCTTTGTGGGTGTGCATACGCTCTATATCTCGCCGCTGAAGGCGCTTGCGGTGGATATTGAACGCAACCTCACCAGACCCGTTTCCGAAATGGGCCTGCCTATTTCCATAGAGACCCGCACGGGCGATACGCCGCAGGGCAAACGCCAGCGCCAGAAGATCAAGCCGCCGGATATTCTCCTGACGACGCCGGAGCAGGTATCGCTGCTGCTTGCCAACAAGGAGGCCGAACGGTTTTTCCGTGACCTGAAATATGTGGTGCTCGACGAATTGCATTCGCTCGTCACCTCCAAGCGCGGCCATCTGCTGTCGCTGGCGCTTGCCCGGGTGCGCCGGCACGCTCCGAATGTGCGCTTCATCGGCCTTTCGGCCACGGTGGCGGAGCCGATGGATTTGCGCCGTTACCTCGCGCCGCAGGGGCAGGGTGAGCCGCCCGCCGGTCTCATCACCGTCGAAGGCGGGGCAAAGCCGGATATTTCCATCCTGCACACGGAAGAACGCATTCCATGGTCCGGTCATTCGGCGCGTTACGCCATGAAGGATTTATACGCGGCGTTGAAGGAGCATCAGACAACGCTGATCTTCGTCAACACCCGCTCCCAGGCGGAGCTGATCTTTCAGGAACTCTGGACCATCAACGACGACAATCTGCCGATCGCGCTGCATCACGGCTCGCTGGATACGACCCAGCGCCGCCGGGTCGAAGCGGCCATGGCCGAAAACCGGCTGCGCGCCGTCGTCGCCACCTCCACGCTCGATCTCGGCATAGACTGGGGCGATGTCGATCTGGTCGCGCATGTCGGTGCCCCAAAAGGGGCGAGCCGCCTTGCCCAGCGTATCGGCCGCGCCAACCACCGCATGGACGAGCCGTCAAAGGCGATCCTCGTTCCCGCCAACCGTTTCGAGGTGATGGAGTGCCGTGCCGCGCTGGACGCCAATTACATCGGCGCGCAGGATACGCCGCCGATTGCCGAAGGTGCGCTCGATGTTCTCGCCCAGCATGTGCTCGGCATGGCCTGTGCCGAACCTTTCGATGCCGATGAGCTCTATCGTGAAGTAACGAGCGCCTCGCCCTATGCAGACCTGCCGCGCACGACCTTCGATCGGGTGGTGGATTTTACCGCGACAGGCGGTTATGCGCTGCGCACCTATGAGCGTTATGCCCGCATCCGCCAGATGAAGGATGGCCGCTGGCGTGTCTCCAATCCGGCGGTCGCGCAGCAATATAGGCTCAATCTCGGCACCATCGTTGAGGCGGCGGAACTCAATGTCCGCATGGTCAAACGTAATGCCAAGGGCACGGTCGGGCGTGGCGGCATGTCGCTCGGCAAGGTCGAGGAGTATTTCCTCGAGCAACTGGTGCAGGGCGATACGTTCCTCTTTGCCGGCAAGGTGCTGCGCTTCGAGGGTATCAGAGAGAATGAATGCCTGGTGTCCCAGGCTTTTTCCATGGACCCGAAAATCCCCTCCTATGCCGGTGGCAAGTTTCCGCTTTCCACCTACCTTGCGGATCAGGTGCGCTCCATGCTCTCGGACCCGATGCGCTGGCACGCTTTGCCGGATCAGGTCCGTGACTGGCTGGCGATCCAGAAGGAAAAGTCGATCATTCCCAAGCGCAACGAGTTGCTGGTCGAGACCTTTCCCTTCCGCAAACGCTTCTTCATGGTCATGTATCCCTTCGAAGGACGGCTGGCGCACCAGACACTCGGTATGCTTCTGACACGGCGGCTGGAACGAGCGGGCGCAAAACCCATGGGTTTCGTCGCCACCGACTATTCACTCGCCATCTGGGCGATGGAGGATATCGGCATGCGGCTGAAATCCCGCCGCCTGTCGCTGGCGGAGCTTCTCGATGAGGACATGCTGGGCGACGATCTGGAATCGTGGCTCGACGAATCCTTCATGCTGAAGCGCACTTTTCGCAACTGCGCCGTCATTTCCGGGCTGATTGAACGCCGTCATCCGGGAAAGGAAAAGACCGGCCGGCAGGTCACGGTCTCCGCCGATCTTATTTATGACGTTCTTCGCAGCCATGAGCCGGACCATATTCTGCTCGAGGCCACGCGACGCGATGCGGCGGCGGGACTTTTGGACATTGGCCGTCTTGGCGATATGCTGAAACGAATCAAGGGCCACACCACCCACCGCGCGCTTGAGCATGTCTCGCCGCTTGCCGTTCCGGTGATGCTGGAAATCGGCCGCGAGACGGTGGCGGGCGAGGCGATGGACGATGTGCTGGCGGAAGCTGCCGACGAGCTGATCGCGGAAGCCATGTCCTGAAGCATGAAATTGGAATGAAGGAACGACCACAAAAGTGCTGAGCCGGCTGACATTGAGCGACAGGTTTTCAAATGGCTTCGAGTGCCTCGGCAGCGAAACCGCCATCCATGGCGTCGCAGCCTGGTGCGATCCTTTGGGTGGGCTCTACCTGCCGGATCTGTCACTGCTCGTCGTCTCCGACCTGCATCTGGAGAAGGGGGCTGCTTTCGCCCGGCGTGGCCGCATGCTGCCGCCCTACGACACCATTACGACGCTAAAAATCCTGTCCTCGCTCGTCAGCCGTTATGACCCGAAGATCGTCGTCAGCCTCGGCGATAATTTCCACGATCGCGTCGGCTCGCAGCATCTACCGCTGCCGCTGCGCGAACTCATCCGGGAGATGGCCCGCAGCCGCGAATGGATATGGATCAACGGCAATCACGATCCCGATGGTACGGTCGACCTGCCGGGCTCGTCGGTGGATGAGATGTTTTACGGCAATCTCGTCTTCCGCCATGAGCCGAAACTGGGGGATGCCGCCGGTGAAATCGCCGGTCACCTGCATCCCTCCGCCACCGTGCGTCGCCGAGAAAAGACGGTGCGGCGCCCTTGTTTCGCCACGGATGGTTCGAGGCTTTTGATGCCGGCATTCGGGGTCATGAGCGGCGGGCTGGATTTGCGGCATAAGGCCATGCGCGGCCTCTTCGATCATACCGCTCTCGTCGCGCATCTGATGGGGAGGGACCGCATCTATTCGGTGCGGTTTTCAAATCTGCTCGGCTGAGCGCATCTCGTCCAGCCCCGCCTATTGGCGATAGACCAGCACCGGTATCTTCGAATTCTTCAGCACCTTGGCCGTGACGCTGCCGAGCAGCATCTCGATGAAACTCCTGCGCCTATGTGAAGCCATGGCGATGAGGTCGCAGCCGGTCCGGTCGGCGATTTCGATGATCGCCTCATCCGGCCGTCCGGCCCGTGCCAGCAGGGCCTCGCAATCCAGCCCCATGGCCGTGGCATGCGCCTGCGTATCCCGCAGGAGATGCTCTGCCTCTTCGCAGCGGTGGAATTCTTCTTCGGCAATGGCGGCAATGTCCTCGACGTCGCTCGCAATCACATGAAAGGGTTCCGATACCGTCACGACGGTCACCTTTGCGCCTGCTTCCCTGGCGAGAGCGAACCCTTGGTCGATTGCGATCTGCGCCAGCGGCGAGCCATCGGTGGGAATGAGAATGTGCTTGAACATGACATTTCTCCTTTTCATCCCGATTACAGCCACACTGGCCGCCAAGAGCTGTGTGCGTGGTTGTAACGCATTGAATTTTACAGCAAACCGATGACGGAAGCGAATGCTATCTTTGCCCGTGCAGGCGGCGGAGGCTCTCTTTTGCGCGATTGAAACGCTTAGTCCTTGCGGAAGATGATGCTGGCGCCCCAGCCCGTCACGACGGCCAGGAGAACGCAGAGCGCGCCATAGGCAAGCGGAGTCTGATGTGCCGCATCGGTGATCGCCTGCTCCATGCCGGTCTTGACGACACGCAGCTTCAATTCGCGCTGGGCGATGAATTTGCCGCTCTTGAAAAGATAGGCGCGCGCCGTATGCACGCCGTTCGGCACGTTGGCGGGCAGGCGCAGCGTCGCCCAGAACAGGCCGGTGCGTTCGAGCCGCACCCCGGTCGTGTCATTGCGATAGATGCCGCTTGAGAGCTTGAGCCGGCGATAGGCCTCCTGGAAATCGAAGACGTTATCGGGCACGCCGGAGAAGACAGCGCTTTTAAGCGACAGATGGTCGACGCCGAGCCCCATGGCGCGCAGCGTTCCGGGCGAGGCGACGTCGCTGATATTGCGCGTGCTGGCCATGGAGTAGGATTCCGGCAGCGGCGTGAAGGTGATGGCGCTGGTATTGATCCAGATGCCCGCCACACGCTGTTTCTTGCGCACGGTCATATAGTCGCTCGGCCCTTCCAGCGTCACGACGATATCATATTGCCCGATGGCCAGCAGCAGCTGGTCGGTATTGTTGAGCGCGCCGAAGAGGGTGAAATCCGCCCCGCGAAAATCAGATGCGATGGGAATTTCGGTCGTCGATGCGCCGATTTCAATGTTTTCCTGCAACGGCCGTTGTTGCGGACCGGGCGGCAGGGCAAGCGGCGGCGTCTGCGCCGAGGCCGTTTCGCCAAAGGCAAGGAAGGGCAAGAGAAGAAGAGCGACGAGCACCGGGCGGAAGGTCAATAGCCGAGCCCCCCTACGGCCACCGAAAACAGGTCTTCCGGCCGCACCACAAGCGATACGGCAAGGCGGAGCGCGACGGCAAGGACGAGAAGGGCAAGCAGCGCGCGCAGCTGTTCGCCGCGCAGTTTCTGGCCGACGCGCACGCCATATTGCGCGCCGATGACGCCAGCCACCATCAGGATGAAGGCAAGCACCACATCGACGGAATAGTTGGTCGCGGCCTGAACGACGGTAGTATAGGCGGTCACGAAAATGATCTGGAACAGCGAGGTGCCGACAACCACGCTGGTGGGAATGCGCAGCAGATAGATCATCGCCGGCACCATGATGAAACCGCCGCCGACACCCATGATCGAGGTGAGGATGCCGATGCCGAAGCCAAGCGCAACGATGGGAATGATGCTGAGGTAGATCTTCGATTTCTTGAACCGCATTTTCAGCGGCAGGCGATGAACCCAATTGTGATGGCCCGGCCGGCGCAGCGTCACGGTTTCATTGCGGGCGGCACGGCGCAGCGCCGAAATGCTTTCTTTCAGCATCAGCCCGCCAACGGTGCCAAGCAGGATGACATAGAGCAGCGAAACGATGAGATCGAGCTGGCCGATGCTGCGCAGGAAGGAGAATATCCACACGCCCACCGTGGCGCCCACGAGACCACCCACGAGCAGCACGGTGCCAAGCTTCACGTCCAGCGTTCCACGCCGGAAATGCGTGATCGAGCCTGAGACGGAGGAGGCAACCACCTGGTTTGCGCCGGTCGCCACGGCGACTACGGGCGGAATGTTGTAGAAAATCAACAGCGGGGTGATCAGAAAGCCGCCACCGACGCCGAACATTCCGGACAGAAAACCGACGGCCGCGCCCATGCCGAGAATGATGAAAATATTCACCGACAGTTCTGCGATCGGCAGATAGACAGTCACGGCTCGGACCTCGGCAAATGGTTCCGGGCGGCAGGGCCTGTCCGGGTGAGGGGGCCGCGCCGCGATTTACACTTTCTGTCTGAAAAGACCGGGCATGCCCAGCCTTCATCCGTCATGCCCGCGAGGGCCTGACCTGTCAACATTCAACGGTAAATACGTTGATAATTTGGAAAGATAGCGGCCGTGTGTCGGCAACCGGCAACATTCCTGCACCGGGTTGGGCGAAAGCGGCCAGGGGGCCGCTTCACCGGTTCTTCAAGGCTTATTTATTGCGGGCGAGCAACGCGGTGACAAGCTCGTTGGTAATGCGCCCGTCCGGCGTCTGGCCGACGGATTTCTGGAAGTCCCTGATGGCCGTCACGGTGTTCTTGCCAAGCTTGCCATCCGGCTGGCCGGCATCGAAACCGTTCTTGTTCAGGATCGCCTGAATGTTGCGGATCGCCTTTTCCATGTCCACGGAGGCAGTCTTCACACCCTCCTTGCCGGCCCATTCCTCAGGCGGGTTGACGCTGTTGGCGTCGTCCGAAAGCGGCTTCACCTTCCAGGCATCCACCTTGGCCTTGGCGCTCTGAAGCTGCTGCGGGCTCATCGCTCCGGCAACCTCGTCGCGCTTCTGGGCGGCGTCAGCATCACCATCCTTGGCGGCGATGGCGAACCACTTGTAGGATTCCTCGATGTCCTGCTTCACGCCGCTGCCGCGGGCGTAGAGAATAGCGAGGTTGAACTGGCTGTCACGAACGCCGAGTTCGGACGCCTTGATGAACCATTGTGCAGAGGCGGTGAAATCCGGCTGTCCGGCCGCGTCTGAGGCGAGCAGGACCGCGAGATTGTGCATGGCGCCGGCATTGCCCTGCTCAGCGGCCAGCGTGTAGTAGCGCTTGGCCTCGGAAAGATTGCGCTCGACGCCATTGGCCTTCTCGTAAAGATTGGCGAGACGATATTGCGCGGGGGCAAGGCCACGATCGGCCGCCATCTTGTACCACTTTGCTGCTTCCGTACGGTCGGCGGCAACGCCGCGGCCGTCAGTGTAGCGCACCGCGATCTCGAACAGCGCCTGCGTGTCGCCCTTGGCGGCCGCTTCGGCAAGCGATGTGGGCTCGATGCCGGCCGGAACCGAAATGGCATCCTGAGCGGGGATAGTCGTGGTCGCAACCGCAGCCGGTTTCGGTAGTTCAGTCTGCGCGACTGTATCGGACTTTGCGGGGTCCACGGCGGGAACATCGGCAACCGGCGGCTCATCCGGCAGCGGCGCGCCGCCGATGGTGCGGTTATCGATGATGTTCTGCGCGGGTGCAGCGTTTTCGATACTGTCGGCCGATGCCGCCTGCTCGGGATCGATGGCAAGACCTGATGGAATGGTCACGGCCTTGTCGCCGGTTTCGGGAAGCGCGGAAACCGGGCCATTCTCCATCTTGTGTTCGATGACCGGTGCCGGCGCTTCCGCGCCGCCGATCAGCGTCTTGACGAGCGGCATGGCCATCATCGCCAGAAGAATGGCGCCGATGCCGAGCAGCAGCGGCCGACGATAACGGGAAAGTGCCGAAGTATCGGCCTTGCGGCTCTTCTTACCGGTGTCCAACTTCTCCGGCGATGTTTCCATGGCGGCGGCCTGGGCGGCGCGGCGGGCGGCGGCGATGAAATCCGTCCGTCCTTCCGCATCGGCGGCCTTGCCCGCGCCTGCGACCTGGCTGGCACGCACACGTTCGAGGATTTTCTTGATATCGGGCGCACCCGAGCCCGGCTCCAGAAGTTCATTCTCCTGGCCAGCCGGCAGAACGTCGATCGGATCGAGCGACGGCGCGGGCTCAACCTGCGTGCGGGCGGAGGAAGCCGATACGGGTTCTTCCTTGGCCTTTGCGGGCTTCGCCGTGCTTGTCTTGAAACGCTTCGTCAGGCCGGCGAGCAGGCTCTTCCGTTCCGCTTTTGCGGGCTTGGCGGCAGCAGGCGGTACGATCGCGGTCTCGTCGTTTTCGCTGACATCGTCGAGAATGGCCTGCTCTTCGGCGATATAACCTTCTTCCGGGAAAATGGCGGCCGGCATGGCCACGTCTTCGCGCCCGCTACTAACCATGTGCTGCGCGACGTTACGGGGAGCGTCCTGGCGATAGGCGGGCGCACTGTCGAGATTGTCCAGGCGGCCGGCAATCTGCACCAGCGTCTCATGCAGCGCCTCGAAGGTGCGGTGCGTGCGTTCTTCGGTATTGCGGCTCAAGGCTTCGAGGCTGCGCAGATCGGTCGCAAGATCGGTCAGCATCGTCATATCGGCAAGGTTTGCACCGGCCGAGAGATTGTTGCGGGTATAGGCGTCAAGAACGGCCTCGGCTGCCTGCCGTGCCGCTTCGATGATGTATTCGTCGTTCGACGCCATGTAGTCTTCGATCGCCGCCATGCGGACGTCGAGTTCCGGGGATATTCCAGCTGCCTGCACCGGCACCGGCTGGCTGATCAGCGTCGACAGATGGGCGATCTGGTTTTCGAGGCTTGTCAGCGCGCGGCTATCGGCAGGGGCGGCATGGGCGGTCTCGTCCAAGCGGGCGGCAATCGTGCCGAGCCGCTCTTCCAGACGGGAGAAGGCACTGTCGCTGAGACCCGAAGCCGGTTGCGGCTGGCTATAGCGATAATCGAGGTCCTCGATCCGCCGGGAGAGCAGGTCGAGCCGCTCGGCGAGGCCGTCATTGATAGCGCCGTGATCCAGCGCATCGATCTTGCGGGAGATATCGCTGAGGAAAGACGTCAGTTCCGCCTGCTGGGTGGGGCGCTGTGACCGCTCCAGCAGCAACGACAGCTGGTCCAGCCGGTCATGCAGTTGCGCGGCGTCGCGCGCGGTGCTGAGCTCATCGATCTTGCCGGAGAGCGCTTCGAGGCGGGCGGTGAGGTCGGACGCCGGTTCCGGCTTGGCGGCGGCAAGGCGGTTGATGTCGCCGAGCTGTTCGGCAAGGCCGTTCAGCCGGGTTTCCAGCCGCTGCGCCAGCGCGTTGTCCGTTGCCTGCGCATTGGCGCGTGTGCCGGTTGCGGCTATGGCGCGGCTGATTTCGTCCAGCCGCTGGTCGAGACCGGAAAACTGTTCGGTAAAGGCAGCCTCGTTGGGCTGCATGTGCTTGCCGAGCTGCTCCACGGCGCTGGCAATGGTGATGAGCTTTTCCTCGAGCACGCGCACGGCGGGATTGTTGCTCATGCCGCCGAGCTGCGTCTTGATGTCATCGAGACGATAGGCGAGCGAAACGATCTCATCCTGCAGCGAGGCCGCATCGAAACCGCGCAGTGTGTCTTCAACATTGTTCCAGCGGCTTTCCATCCGGTGCACGCTGTCTTCGCGCGCAAGCTGGTCGATGGTGAGGCGCAGGTCCTCGAATTCGTTGCGCAGCCCATAGGCGTCAGGAGATGCCAGATTGCCGAGCTGGTCGATGCTGCCGGCCAGCCGCGCGATATCGTCGCGCAGATCACCGATGAATTGCTGGTCTTCCGCCACCGCGCGGATATTGCGGATTTCGGTGCGCAGCCCCTGCGCTTCGCGGGCAACGCCCTCGGCAATATCGTGCTTCAGCTCATGGCGAAGATTGACCAGCGCCTGCGCGATCTCCTGCAGGGCTGCGTCATTGCGCTGCTGTTCCTGATAGGGCGGAATGGCGCGGGCACGCGGCGCGGGAGCGGCCGTTTGTTGCGTGTCCCTCGAGCCATATTCCGGTGCTAGCGGCCGGGTAATCGTCCGTTCCGGGCGGGCGGTGGGCTCCTGCGGGCGCTGGAAGCTCGCTTCGAGGAGACGCTGGCGCTGGCGGATTTCGTTGACGGGGTCGAGCTGCGGCGGCGTGACGGCGGCGCGGGGTTCCCGCGGCGCGGCATAGGCCTCGTTTTTCGGTGCTGGCTGAGCACTCGCGGCCCGCGGGTCGCGCGGGAACTTCTGGCTCATCAGCCCTTCGATACGGGCTTCAAGGCCTTCAATGGTGCGATTGAGAGCATCAAGAGACGATCTGTCGCTTGGCTGTTGGGTTTTCGATCGCAATCCGTTCATCTTTTCGCTCGCTTCGCTTCCGCCCGCCGTGCCCGGTTGTCTGTCGCGACGTTGCCTGTCTCACCACGCCGTCGCCGCAACATGCAGCAATGCCAGAGCCGGTATTTGCCCCCTTGGAGGAAAATGCGCCGATGAACGAAGCAGTTACCTCTGTCGGGAGAATTCACGAAACGTGGTAAAGAAGTGGTTAACTACGGTTGGAATTTTTTAACTTTTGTGGCGGAGGGCGAGCTGGCGCCGGGCCAGATGTCGGTTTGGCCGAAAAAGGAGGGCGATATTCAGCGGAAATTTGTTTGACGTTTACGCGCACGTCAAATATTGTCATGGCATATCGGCCGGACTGGCTCCGGCGCCCACGATGCGGAGGAACATCGGTAATGCCTGTTTACAAGGCCCCAGTCAAAGACACGCTTTTTATCCTGAACGACGTTCTTGGCCTCGAGCGGTATAACAACCTGCCCGGCTTCGAGGATGCAACCCCCGACATGATCGAAGCGATCACCGGCGAAGCCGCAAAGCTGGCCGAGGAACGGCTTTTCCCGCTCAACCTTTCCGGTGACCAGCAGGGCTGCAAGCGCGCCGATGATGGTTCGGTTTCCGTGCCTGACGGTTTCAAGGCTGCCTATGACGCCTATTGCGAAGGCGGCTGGATCGGCCTTGCCGTTCCCCAGGAATTTGGCGGGCAGGGCCTGCCCTATACGCTGCATGCGGCGATCGGCGAATATATGTCGTCGGCCAACCTGTCGCTGATGATGTATCCCGGCCTGACGCAGGGCGCGATTGCCGCAGTCCTCGTGCACGGTACGCAGGAGCAGAAGGAAACCTATCTGCCGAAGATGGTGGACGGCACATGGTCCGGCACCATGAACCTCACCGAACCCCATTGCGGCACTGACCTCGGCCTTCTACGCACCAAGGCCGTACCGCAGGGCGACGGCAGCTATAAAATATCCGGCCAGAAGATCTTCATCTCCGCCGGCGAACATTCCATGACTGACAATATCGTGCATCTGGTGATTGCCCGCATCGAAGGCGCGCCAGAAGGCACCAAGGGCATTTCGCTGTTCATCGTGCCGAAGTTCCTCGTCAAGGAAGACGGGACGCTCGGCGAGCGCAATGGCGTCACCTGTGGCGCCATCGAACACAAGATGGGCATTCACGGCAATGCCACCTGCGTCATGAACTACGACGATGCGACGGGTTATCTGCTCGGCGCGGAGAACAAGGGCCTCTCGGCCATGTTCGTGATGATGAATGAGGCCCGCCTCGGCGTTGGCCTGCAAGGCCTTTCGGTCGGTGAGATCGCCTATCAGAACGCCGTCGAATATGCGCGCGATCGTATTCAGGGCCGCTCGCTTTCCGGTGCCAAATTCCCCGACAAGAGGGCTGATCCGATCATCGTGCATCCCGATATCCGCCGCACGCTGATGACCATCAAGGCCTATAACGAGGCCGGCCGCGCTTTCCTTCTGTGGACCGCGCTGCAATCCGACATCGCTCACCGCGCCGCCGACGAGAAGCAGCGCCAGGCGGCGGATGACCTGCTCGGTCTCGTCACGCCGATCCTGAAAGGCGTGTTGACGGACAAGGGCTTCGACCACGCCGTGATGGCGCAGCAGGTCTTCGGCGGCCATGGCTACATCGAAGAACATGGCATGAGTCAATATGTCCGCGATGCACGTATCACCATGATCTACGAAGGTGCCAACGGCATTCAGGCGCTCGATCTGGTCGGCCGCAAGCTCGGCATGAATGGCGGCCGCGCCGTCATGGCGCTGTTCAAGGAAATCGGCGATTTCTGCGAGGAAAACCGTGCCGATGAAAAGCTTGCCCTTTACACCAAGGGCCTGAAGAAGGGCTTGAACGACCTGCAGGCCGCAACCATGTGGTTTATGCAGAACGCCATGGCCAAGCCCGACAATGCCGGTGCCGGCTCGACCGACTACATGCATCTCTTCGGCATCGTGGTGCTGGGCTACATGCAGGCGCGCATGGCGAAAGCCGCCAGCGAAGCGCTTGCGACAGGCAGCGCTTCGGACGAGGATTACCTCAAGACCAAGCTTGTCACGGCGAAGTTTTACATGGAGCGCATCATGCCGGAAACGGCGCTGCGCAAGGCCCGCATCGAAACCGGCGCGGACACCATGATGGAACTGGCTGCGGAAGCATTCTGAGAAGGTTGGCGGTAAACACGCCGCAGGGAGAGAGTTTATGACCGACGTTTACATTTACGACCATGTCCGCACCCCGCGCGGACGCGGCAAGAAGGATGGCAGCCTGCATGAGGTGCCCTCCGTTCGCCTTGCCGCCAAAACGCTGGAAGCCATCCGCGACCGCAATGGGCTCGACACCTCTGCTGTCGATGACATCATCATGGGCTGCGTCGATCCTGTCATGGATGCCGGCGCGGTGATCCCGAAGGCTGCCGCCTTCGAGGCCGGTTACTCCAACAAGGCCCCGGGCATGCAGATCTCGCGCTTCTGCGCCTCGGGTCTCGACGCGATCAACTTCGCGGCCGGCAAGGTCAAGGCGGGTTCGGACGATATCGTCATTGCCGGTGGCGTCGAAAGCATGTCACGCGTCGGCATGGGCATGTCCGGCGGCGCCTGGTACATGGACCCCTCGGTCAACTTCCCGGCCTTCTTCATGCCGCAGGGCGTGTCGGCCGATCTCATCGCCACCAAGTACGGCTTCTCCCGTGACGATGTCGATGCCTATGCCGTGGAAAGCCAGAAGCGTGCGGCGCATGCGTGGGAAAAAGGCTATTTCAACAAGTCGGTCATTCCGGTGAAGGATTCAAACGGCCTGACGATCCTCGACCGTGACGAGCATATGCGCCCCGGCACCGACATGCAGGCGCTGGCCTCTCTCAATCCGTCATTCCAGATGCCGGGTGAAATGGGCGGCTTCGAAGCCGTTGGCATCATGGCGCACCCGGAAGTGGAGCGGATCAACTACGTGCACCATGCGGGCAACTCGTCCGGCATCGTCGATGGCGCTGCCGCCGTGCTGGTCGGCTCCAAGGCGGGCGGTGAGGCAATGGGCGTGAAACCGCGCGCCCGCATCAGGGCTTTCGCCAATATCGGCTCCGATCCGGCGCTGATGCTGACCGGCCCGGTGGATGTGACCGAGAAGCTTCTGAAAAAGACCGGTATGTCGCTTGCCGATATCGATCTTTTCGAACTCAACGAAGCCTTCGCAGCCGTGGTGCTGCGTTACATGCAGGCTTTCGACATCAGCCATGACCGGATGAACGTCAATGGTGGCGCCATCGCCATGGGCCATCCGCTGGGCGCAACCGGCGCGATGATCCTCGGCACGGTGCTGGATGAGCTGGAGCGGCGCGATCTGAACACCGCGCTCGTCACGCTCTGCATCGGCGCGGGCATGGGCACGGCGACCGTTATCGAGCGCGTTTGAGGCAGGCCATGAGGCGCGAGGTTTACGACCAACCCAAGAACGAGATCGAACAGCAGTTGGCTCGGCACAATCTGGAAAAGGATATGGCACAGGATCATCGGGCGTCCATCCGCCCTGTTTCCCCTGTCCACATCCGACGACTCCGGGCAGAGCTTTGGGGCTTGATCGTGTTTCTCGTTTTTGTGGTCGGTTGTATCGGCCTCGCGATCGGACTGTCGTAACCGCAGGGAAATTTGAGGGAAGAGGAATCCCAAATGAGCACTTACACCAATTTCACCATCGAGACGGACGCAGACGGCATTGCCCTCGTCACCTGGGACATGCCGGAAAAATCCATGAACGTCTTCACCTCTGAAGTGATGGACGAGCTGAACGCCATTCTTGACGCGACTGTCGCAGATGGCGCCGTCAAGGGCGTCGTCTTCACATCAGGCAAGAGCACCTTTTCCGGCGGCGCCGATCTTTCGATGATCAAGTCGATGTTCTCCTTCTACAATGACGAGAAGGTAAAGAACCCGGATGAAGCGGCGGCAAAGCTGTTCGAACTTGTGGGCCGCATGACCGGCCTGTTCCGCAAGCTGGAAACCAACGGCAAGCCATGGGTCTCGGCCATCAACGGCACTTGCATGGGTGGCGCGTTCGAGCTGTCGCTCGCCTGCCATGGCCGTGTGGCATCGAATGCCAAGAGCCTCAAGATCGCCCTGCCGGAAGTCAAGGTCGGCATCTTCCCCGGTGCCGGCGGCACCCAGCGCGTACCGCGCCTGACGGACGCACAATCCGCGCTGCAGATGATGACGACCGGCCAGTCGCTGACCGGCGCGCGCGCCAAGGCCATGGGGCTGGTTCATCAGGTGGTCGAGCCGGATCAGCTGGTCGCAACCGCAAAGCAGATGATCAAGGACGGCCTGAAACCGGTCGCCCCCTGGGATGAGAAAGGCTTCAAGGCCCCCGGCGGCGGCATCTGGACGCCGGCCGCGGCCCAGCTCTGGCCCGCCGCACCGGCCATCCTGCGCCGCGAAAGCGCCGGCAACTATCCGGCCGCCCTCGCCATCCTCAAATGCGTTTATGAAGGCCTGCAATTGCCCTTCGATACGGCGCTGAAGGTGGAGCAACGCTATTTCACCGAGATACTGCGCTCGAAGGAAGCCTTCGGCATGATCCGCTCGCTGTTCATTTCCATGCAGGAACTGGGCAAGGGCGCGCGCCGCCCGGCAGGCCAGCCGAAGACGGAGTTCAAGAAGGTCGGCGTCGTCGGCGCGGGCTTCATGGGTGCTGCCGTCGCTTATGTCACCGCCGCAGCCGGCATTCCCGTTGCGCTGGTGGATCGTGACCAGGAAGCCGCCGACAAGGGCAAGGGCCATTGCGAAGAAAGCGTCAAGGCCGCCATCGGCAAGGGCAGGCTGACGCAGGAGGAGGGCAAGGCCCTGCTCGACCTCGTCACCCCAACATCCGATTACGCCGCGCTCTCTGATGCCAATCTCGTCATCGAGGCCGTCTTCGAAGACCGCGATGTGAAGAAGGCCGTCATCGAGGCCGTGGAAGCCGTGTTGCCGCAAGGCGCGATCTTCGCCTCCAACACCTCCACCTTGCCGATCACCGGGCTTGCGAAGAACTCGAAGCGCCCGATCGATTTCATCGGCATCCATTTCTTCTCACCGGTCGAGAAGATGATGCTGACGGAAGTGATCCTCGGCAAGGAAACCGGCGACAAGGCGCTCGCCGTCGCGCTGGATTATGTGGCCAAGATCAAGAAGACGCCGATTGTGGTGAACGATACGCGCGGCTTCTTCGTCAATCGCTGCGTGCTGCGCTACATGGCGGAAAGCTACGATATGCTGATCGAAGGCGTGCCGGCCGCGATGATCGAAAATGCCGCGAAGTTCGCCGGCATGCCGGTCGGTCCACTGGCGCTGAATGACGAGGTGGCAATCGATCTTTCCTACAAGATCCTGAAAGCCACCGTCGCTGATCTCGGTGAAAAGGCCGTCGATCCGCGTCATATGGAACTGGTGAAGAAGCTGGTGGAAAGCCAAGGTCGCTTCGGCCGCAAGAACACCAAGGGCTTTTACGACTACCCGCCAAAGCCCGCCAAGAAATCCCTCTGGCCCGGCCTGAAGGATCTCTATCCGCAGCAGAAGCCTGAAGACGTGGATATGGAGGTGCTGAAACAGCGCTTCCTCGTCACCGTGGCGCTGGAAGCCGCCCGCACGGTGGAAGAGGGCATCGTAACCGATCCGCGTGAGGCGGATGTCGGCTCCATCCTCGGTTTCGGCTTCGCGCCCTATACCGGCGGTGCGCTGTCCTACATTGACGGCATGGGCGTGAAGAATTTCGTCGCTCTGGCCGAGAAGCTCAGCGAAGCCTATGGCCCGCGCTTCCAGCCGACGCCGCTCCTGAAGGACATGGCGGCCAAGGGCGAGACCTTCTACGGCCGTTTCGACCCCTATGCCAGCGCCGCGAAAGCGGCATAAGGCACCAAGCCAGATAATCGAACAGGCCCTTCGGGGCCTGTTTTATTATGCGGATGCCATCGCTTTTCGTGCATCCTTTGCCGGGCTGAGGCGTTGAAAAGCGTGACCGGGCAAAACGCCCGCCGCCACACAATCAGCACGCCTCAGGAGACAGCGATGAAAGCACCACTGCGATCCCACGGTTTCGACAAGCCCTCGGACCTCGATGACCATCTGGCCGAACTGGACGAAGAGGCCGAGGCGATAGCTGCGGAAGCAAAGACGGAAAAAACCGCGACCAAGAGGACGCGCGCTTCCCATGCCATCGATCCGTCGCTGCGCGCCGAACTGGAGGAGCTTCGCAAACAGCTCGACAAGATCCGCCGCGACGTCAAACGGCTGGAGGCCGCGCAGCACCACCGCCACAGGCCCGCACAGCCGCACCATGAGCGTGACCGCGAGAATTCCCGCCTGATGACCGTGGTGCGCTCCGTTGCCGTTACCTCGCTCGCCAGCCGCATCTTTGCGTCTTCGCCCGTCATGGCGGCACTGGTGGCCGTGGTACCGTTCGCACTAGGCCTTGCCGCACGGCGCAGCGAAGGGGCATAGCCGCGCCGATGCGGGCGCGCCGGTTTCGCTCGGAGCGGCCTTGCGGGAGCCCGGCGGCGGGCGGATGCGTAAGCTCCGGTGGATGCTCAAGGGCGGATTCCCTTGTAATCCGGCTTTCGCAGGGGACACATTTCAGCCATCCACAGGCACCGTGAAAAAACTGTCAAAAAACTTCGCGATGGCGCTTGCCATGTCCGAACAAGATGTTATAACCCCGCTCACTTTCGGGGCACCAAAACAGCCCTGACCGCCAAAAGCGGAGGTTCTTCAAGGACCTGAAGTGCCCGGATAGCTCAGTTGGTAGAGCAGCGGATTGAAAATCCGCGTGTCGGTGGTTCAAATCCGCCTCCGGGCACCATTTATTTCAAGTTCTCTTCTTGATAAATTGGTCGCTTAGTTTCTATGCCGTTATTAGCGGCGCGCGAATTCCGATCAATGGCCTTATCAATGTGCTTTTGACAGCGGCGATGGAGAGCAAACCGCAAGTGGATCGTGTCGCTAGTCCAACTCTTCTACCGCCCGGAGTCCTCTATTTTGATGGCTTCCTCTCTTCAGAGGAAGAAATTTCCATTACGGACAGATTGGATGCTGGCGAGTGGAGCACGGAGCTGAAGCGTCGTGTGCAGCATTTCGGTTATCGTTATGACTATAAAGTGCGCGCTGTTACGCCAGATGCCTATCTCGGGCCTTTGCCGCCCTGGCTGGGCGTGTTCGCCGAACGATTAGTGGCGGATGGCTACCGCCGGACAGTGCCGGATCAAGTTATTGCGAACGAGTATCTTGCGGGGCAGGGCATCAGCGCGCATGTGGACTGTGTCCCCTGTTTTGACGATACGATCGTATCGATAAGCCTTTTATCCGCATGCGAGATGGTTTTCCGTGATTTGCGCGGACCGGGTATACGCAGCGTTCTGCTTCATCCTCGTTCAGGCGTACTGCTCAGTGGCTCCGGCCGTTACGATTGGACTCATGAAATCCCAGCTCGCAAATCCGAAATTGTTAACGGGGTGAAGAGCGCCCGAAGCAGAAGGATTTCCCTCACTTTCCGCAAGGTTCTGGCTTTGAAACGGCCCTGATCTGAGCGATCACAAATGCTCCCGATTATCCGAATTCTGCTCCGCCCGGTCCCGATAAAGCGCGGCCCGGCCGAGCAGCATCAGCGACACCGGTGTCGTCACCGTCATGAAGATGCCGATGAAGATTTCGTGGAAGGCGAAGCGGTCGCCGGAGACGGAGAAATAGATGATCGAGGCCATGACGATGCCGCCGGTGCCCCAGCTGGTGCCGAGTGTGGGGGCATGCAGGCGTTCATAGAAGCTGTTCAGCCTGGCAAAGCCGATTGTGCCGATCAGCGTCAGCGAAGCGCCCAGCAGCACGAAGAAAGCCACGAGAATGGCGGCCCAGAGCGGAAATTCTGCAGCATTGTTCATTCGATCACCTCGCCGCGCATCATGAATTTGGAAAGGGCAACGGTGGAGACGAAGCCGAGGATGGCGATCAGCAGCGATGCCTCGAAATAGATGTCGTTGCCGGTGCGCAGACCGAAGGTCAAGAGAAGCAGCATGGCGTTGACATAGAGCGTATCCATGCCAAGCACGCGGTCCTGGGCGCGCGGGCCGATGGCGATGCGATAGACTGATATCGTCATGGCGATGGCCAGCATCAGCTGCGCCAGCGAAAAGGACCAGAAAAGGATAATCGAACTCATTCGAATATCTCCATCAGCAGTTTTTCATAACGGTTCTTGATGAGGCTTATCCACGCTGCCTCATCCACATCATCGAGAACGTGGAGGAGAAGCGTGCCCTGGCTGGAATTATATTCAAGCCAGGCGCTGCCCGGTGTCGAGGTGAGGATCGTTGCCAGAACGGCGAGCGCCATGGGGTCGCGGATCTCGAGCGGCACGGCCAGGAAGCCGGATTTGCGGTCCCTTTCGCGCTGGAACAGGATGATCTTCGCCACCGAGAGATTGGACCTGACGATATCGTAAAGTACGATCAGGATCAGCTGCACGAGCCTGTGCCAGTTGCAGATGCGCGGCTTGGCGGGCCTCAGCGACGCCATCGCCCAGGAGGCGATGAGCGCGACGCCGGTGCCGAGCAGCAGGTGCCCCGCCGAAAAGCTGTTAATCGTCAGCCAGAAGAAGATCAGCGAAACGGTCAGCAGCGGGTAGGGGAGGAGACGGCTCATCATGGCTCTGCCTCCGGGTTGCTGCCCGCTCGCGGCGCGGAAATGACGCCCTGAATATAGCTGGCGGGCAGGTCGAGAATACGCGCCGTCTCCTGCATGTAACGCATCACCGGTCCCGCTTGTATGGTCATGACAAGCGTCAGTCCGAGCAGCAGCATGATCGGCGCAATTTCGATGACGAGAACACGCGGCACCGTCCCTTCAATGGAGGCCCAGAAGGTGCGGATGCCGGCGCGGGTCATGGAGATCAGCGAAGCGAAACCAGCAAAGACGATCAGGAAAACCAGCCACCAGGACAGCGTGGAAACGCTGTCATTGGCGCCAAGCCCGGAAGGGTTGAGAATGGCGGTCAGCATGGAGAATTTGGCGATGAAGCCCGAAAGCGGCGGCAGACCGGCAAGAAGAATGCCGCAGGCGGCAAAACAGGCGCCGAGCACCGCCATGGTGGCGGGCATGGTCACGCCGACTTCCTCTTCCTCATCTTCCTCCTCGCCCTCGCCATAGGCTTCCATGGTCACGGCCAGAACGTTCGCACCCGCATCCTGCCCGCGCTCGACGAGTTCGATCAGCATGAAGAAGGCGCTGATGGTGAGCGTGGAGCTGACCATGTAATAGAGCGCACCGGCCGCGACCGTCGGATTGCCGGTGCCCATGGCGGCGAGAAGCGTTCCCGACGATATCAGGACCGAAAAACCGGCCAGCCGCCCGAGCGCCTGCGACGCCAGCACTCCAATGGCTCCGAAGATGATGGTGGCGATGCCGCCGACCAGCAGGGCATCATGGCCGAAGCCCGCGGATTCACCGGCCGTCTGCCCGAAGAGCAGGAAGGACAGGCGGGCGATGACATAAATGCCGACCTTGCTCATGATGGCGAACAGCCCGCCAACCGGGGCAGAAGCCGCGCCATAGGCGGAAGGCAGCCAGAAATTCAGCGGCCACATGCCTGCTTTCACCAGAAATGCAATGCCAAGGATGGCCGAGCCGGTTTCCAGCAGCATGCGCTGGTCGGGGTTGAGGCCCTCGATGCGATGCGCAAGATCACCCATGTTCAGCGTGCCCGTCACGCCATAGATGAGGCTGACGCCGATCAGGAAGAACAGCGCGGCAACGAGGTTGATGGCGATGTAGTGCAGCCCCGCCTTCACGCGCTGCTGGCCGGAACCATGCAGCAGCAGACCGTAGGAAGCCGCCAGCATGACTTCGAAGAACACGAAGAGATTGAAGAGGTCACCGGTCAGGAACGCGCCATTGACGCCCATCAGCATCATCTGGAACAGCGAATGGAAATGCGCACCGGCTTTGTGCCATTTCGCCATCGAATAGATCAGTGAGGGGATGGCGAGCAACGCGGTCAAAAGCACCATCAGGCCGGACAGGCGGTCGGCCACCAGCACGATGCCGAAAGGGGCCGGCCAGTTGCCGAGCAGGTAGACACCGCTTGAGACTACGGCCGCGATCTCGGTGTTGACAGTCGAATTCACCTCACGGAACAGCAGGATCGCGACGACCAGTAACAGCACGGTTGACGTGAGGCTGATGGCGGCCTTTGCAACACGCTGGCGCTCATCGAAGAAGAGCAGCAGGGCGGCGGTGATAAGCGGCAGCAGAATTGGCGCAATGACGATGTGGAAGGGGAACGACATCATTTCGACTCCCTCCCGTCTACATGGTCGGTACCGGTGAGGCCGCGGGCGGCCAGCAGCACCACGAGGAAAAGTGCTGTCGTGGCAAAACCGATGACGATTGCCGTCAGCACCAGCGCCTGCGGCACGGGGTCAGCCAGCGTCGAGCTGTCAACACCGTTCACCAGCACCGGCGGCGCGTTGGTCTTGATGCCGCCCACGCCGAAGATGAAGAGGTTGACGGCATAGGATAGCAACGAGAGCCCGACGATGACCTGATAGGTGCGCGGGCGCAGGACGAGCCAGACGCCGGAGCCCGTCATGATACCGATGCCGATTGCAAGAATGAGTTCCATTACACGTCCTCCGCTTTTGCGGCTTCAGGCGTGCGAACGCGGTAGTTACGCAACGATTGGTGTGCCAGTGCTATCAAAATAAGAACGGTGGAGCCGACGACCGTCGCAAAGACGCCGAGGTCGAACAGCAGGGCGGAAGCCGTCGGCATTTTGCCGATATAGGGTATGTCAGTATATTGGAAATAGGTGGTCAGGAACGGGTAGCCGAAGTACCACGAACCGATACCCGTTGCCGCCGCCATCAACAGGCCGAAGCCCATCCAGCGCAGCGGCAGGATGCGGATACGGTCTTCCGCCCAGCGTGCGCCGCCGGCGAGATATTGCAGCAGGAACGCTATTGCCATGGTGATGCCGGCTGCAAAACCACCGCCGGGCAGGTCGTGACCGCGTATGAACAGGAAGATCGAGAAGGTGACGATAACAGGGAACATCCACTGCATCACGATGGATGGCACGTAGAGATAGTCGCGCACCGTATCGCCCTTGCTGCGGTCCGGACGCTCCGCATCGAAGGCGTTCTGCATCTGCTGCTGTTCCGGCACGCCGATGCTTTCATGGGCGGGACGGAAACGGCGGAGAAGGGCGAAGACGGTGAGCGCAACGATGGCCAGCACCGCGATTTCGCCGAAGGTGTCGAAGCCGCGGAAGTCGACCAGAATGACGTTGACGACATTGGTGCCGCCGCCTTCGGTGTAGGCGCGTTCCAGGAAATAGGTCGCAATCGCATTCGGCACCGGCAGCGTCATCACGGCATAGGCGATGACGGACATGCCTATACCGCTGGCGGCGGCCAGCAGGAAGTCCCGGGCGCGGCGAAGCTGCGCCGGTAATTCGTCGCTGCTGTCCACTTTCTCGAAGCGTTTCGGCAGCCAGCGGAGACCAAGCAGGATGAGAACCGTGGTGACGATTTCCACCAGCAGCTGGGTGATGGCGAGATCCGGCGCGGAAAGCCAGACGAAGGTGAGACAAGTGACAAGCCCGGACACGCCGAGCATGACGAGGGCGGCAAGCCGGTGATATTTCGCCTGCCACGCGGCGCCCATGGCCGCAATCATCCCGATCAGCCACAGGATGGCGAAGATCGGATCGAAGGTCGTCACGCGCGGCAGCGACAGGGAAAATTCCGAAAGGAACAGAGGCGAGAAACCGGCGAGAAGCGCCACGAGGATGAGAAGCCTCAGCTGCGGCTGCAGACGCCGCGTGCCGAGCGTGCTTTCCAGCCACCGCGCCCATTTCCAGGACACGGTGACGAGAATGCGCTCGAAGATGCGCTGGCCCCGCAGATGCCGGAAGACGGGCGGACCATCATCGCAGCGTGAGAAATAGCCGCCAAGCAGGGCGTAGATCGTCACACCGCCGATCAGCGCCGCGATACTCATGATCAGCGGCAGGTTGAAACCGTGCCAGATCGACAGGCTATAGACGGGTGTCTGCGCGCCGAGCACGGACAGCACGGCCGAATGCAGGAACGGGCCGATCGACAGGCTCGGAACGATGCCGACGATCAGGCAGGCGAAAACCAGGAACTCGATCGGAAAACGCATCCAGCGCGGCGGCTCGTGCGGATGGGGGTTCGGCAAATCGACGGGCTTGGGCCCGAAGAACACCGTGTGGATGAAGCGCAGCGAATAGGCGACGGCAAAGGCGCCGGACAGCGTCGCGACATAGGGCAGCGCCCGGTCCAAAAGAGAATCCGCGTGGGTCTCGACCGCCTCGGCAAAGAACATTTCCTTGGAGAGGAAGCCGTTGAACAGCGGTACACCGGCCATTGCCGCACTCGCCGCCATGGCAAGCGTCGCGGTCGCCGGCATATAGGTATAAAGCCCGCTTAAGCGCCGCATGTCGCGCGTGCCGGTTTCATGGTCGATGATGCCGGCCGCCATGAACAGCGACGCCTTGAAGGTGGCGTGGTTGACCATGTGGAAGATGGCTGCCACCGCCGCCAGCGGGCTGCCGAGGCTGAGCAGCGTGGTGATGAGGCCGAGATGGCTGATCGTCGAATAGGCCAGAAGCCCCTTCAGATCCTGCTGGAACATCGCGAAATAGGCGCCGAGCAGCAGGGTAATGATGCCAGCCACGCCCACCAGCCAGAACCATTCCGGGGTGCCTGCCAGAACAGGCCAGAACCGCGCAAGCAGGAAAACCCCGGCTTTCACCATGGTTGCGGAATGCAGATAGGCGGAAACGGGGGTGGGTGCCGCCATGGCATTCGGCAGCCAGAAATGAAACGGGAACTGCGCGCTCTTGGTCAGCGCGCCACCGAGAATGAGGATAAGCGCCGGCAGATAGAGAGAATGGGCGCGGATGGCGGCGCCGGCCTCGATGATCTTGTCGAGATCGTAGCTTCCCGCCATATGGCCGAGGATCAGAAGTCCAGCCAAAAGGCTGAAGCCGCCAATGCCGGTCACGGTCAGCGCCATGCGGGCGCCGTCACGCGCGCCGGCATTCTGGTGCCAGTAGCCGATAAGCAGGAAAGAGAATATGCTGGTCATTTCCCAGAAGATCGACAGCAGGATGACGTTGCCGGACAGGACAACGCCGAGCATCGAGCCCATGAAGGCGAGAAAGAAGGCAAAAAACCGGGGGATCGGGTCTTGCGCCGACATGTAATACCGGGCGTAAAGGACGACGAGCAGGCCTATGCCGGTAATGAGGATCGCGAAAATCCAGGCAAATCCGTCCAGCCGCAGGGTAAAATTGAGCCCGAGCTGCGGTAGCCATTCCACATCATATTTCAGCACACCACCGCCACTGATGGTGGAATATAAAAACATGCTGCTGACTAGGCCGAAGAGGGCGACGCCGCCCGCGACGGAGGCCGGGCCAGCGGCCGCGCCGTCGCGCGGCATGAAGGCCGTCAGGAGTGCGCCGACGAAGGGCAATGCGACAATAAATGGAAGAAGGGTTGCAAGTGTCATATGCGGCGGCGGTTTTCTCTCTGGAATGGGAGCCTACGGCGGGTTTCCGACGACTCCGATCCCTCAAGGTTCGTTATGAACCCAATGATGATGACCGCCGGATGACTAATACATAATATGCGGAGGCGCGCGTGGAACCACGCTGGCAAAGTCTCGGAAAGCTTGTGGCACGATGGCAACAGCAACGAGCGGGGCCTTGGCATTGTCGGTGATGCTGAGCGCGTGTGAGGGGAACTCTCCGTGCCGGAACCCACGGCCCGCATCGCCGCTTCGGCAATCGTAATCATTGCCGCGATCGCAATCCTTGTCGCGAAGAGAAAGCGAACGGCTGAGATCGACGGTCTGCAACCGCTCGAGGCGGCTGGCCTTGGAAAGCGCCTTGACGCCTGCGGGCGCCTGAAAGCCGATCATGACAAGCAAGCTCGCGACCACGAGACCGATGAGCACTTGCGGATGGCGCCTTGAACTGCGGCCTTTCTCCATCCGTGGCAAGTTGGCATCTCCCTGGTCGAAAAGGTCTCTTTAAAGCATCACCGCTGAGCGAATATCCCGTTGATTTGTTTTAGGGGAAGCCGCACGCGCTTGTCCAGCGCACAGGCCGGAAAAACCGGGAGGAGCGTCCGATTCCTTTTCGTTTTTGCCTGTTTGCGGCAAAGTAAGGGCGACAATGGCTAAAAGCTTTTACAAATTTTACCGTTTGACGCCGGTACTTATGTTTCTTAACTTTCAAGCAAGGAATTAACCATAAAGATTGGTAGTATTTCCACGGCGGAATGGGGTTCCTCCCCTTCCAGGCATGACGCCGCACTGCCGTACCGGGCCCGATCCGGTATTTTCGTTTCTTGGTTCAAGAAGGTCAGGCAGGCGTCGATGCCGCATCGTCCGCGATGGGTATGTTCGTTCAAAAATCCCTGGAGGGTGCTGGCGTTTTGAACCTTGGCCAATTTGGCCGGGTTTTACCGGCCGTCATGTTGTTGGGGACGTCGGTTGGGGCAGGACTTGCCATCAGATCAAGCGCGCAGATCGGCAGGCGGAAGCCTGGCGGGACGGCTGCGTTTTGCCGGCCTCGATGAGACGCAATCCGATTTCCTGCGCAATTATCGCAGCATGCTCGAGCCTTACGTCAAGGCCGGCCTGCGCGACGTGATGACCCGTTTCCAGTCCATGCCGGACTGTTCCCCGTCTTTCGAAAGCGAAAACCAGCTCGACCGCCTGCATGATCTGCAATCCTCGCACTGGAGCGTGCTGACGGATGCGCGTTTCGATGCGCTTTATGCCGAACGGGTAAAGGTTCTTTCAGACAATGCCGGTCGCATGGGTCTCGATCCGCGCTGGCAGATCGCCAGCCATGCCGTCGTTCTGGAGCATCTGCTTGGCGGGCTGGTGGCGGAACATGCGCCCCGCTCCATCCTACCCGGCAACCGCCGGAAAAGCCGTGAACTGACGGAAGCCGTGAAGAACGTCGTCCGGCTGGTGATGGTCGATACCGAGATTGCCGTATCGCTGCGCTTCAACGAACTGCGCCTGCGCCATGGCCGGGAACTTCAGGAACAGCGCGACAATGACCGCTCGGAGGCGGCAAGTCTGCTCGGCGCGGCGCTGACGGCCTTTGCGGCGGGCGATTTGCAGGCCCGTATCAACGGTGACATCCCCGACGCCTATCGGGATGTTGCGGCAACCTTCAACACGGCGCTCGCGACCATAGGCGCGTCGCTGGTATCAGCCCAGAACGGTGTGGGCGAGGCCGAGGCGTTGAGCGCACGTTTTGCCGATCTCGGTCGTTCCATCGCCGAGCGCTCGCAACAGCAGGCCGAAGCGCTTGCCGAGACGTCCCGGGCACTTCAGACGATGATTGCGAGCGTGGCTGAAAACGGTGCGCGCATTTCGGCGACGGAAAAGGCAGTGTCCAGCGCCCGCGACGCGGCCGTCGAAAGCGGCAGGGCGATCGGCGAGGCGATCGACGCCATGTCTGACATCGAACAATCCGCCGAACAGATCGGTCGGATCATCGGCACCATCGACGAGATCGCCTTCCAGACCAACCTCCTCGCCCTCAATGCTGGCATTGAGGCGGCCCGCGCGGGTGAAAGCGGTCGTGGTTTCGCTGTCGTTGCGCAGGAAGTCAGGGCACTCGCCCAGCGTTCCGCCGATGCCGCGAGAGAGATCAAGAGCCTTGTCGGCACCACGAAGACCCAGGTCGAGGGCGGCGTGCGCATGGTCAATCGCACGCAGGAGGCGATTGGCGGGGTCGTCAAGCAGGTATCGGGCATCAACGACATGATCGTTGAGGTCGCACGCCGCACCGCCGATCATGCCGGCGAACTGCAATCGGTCACTGCCGATATCGTTGAGCAGCAAAAGCATGCCGGTCGAAATGCGGCCGATAGCAATGCCTGCGCCTCCGAGGCCGACGCCCTTCATACCGTCATTCTGGAACTCGGCCGCACCGTGCGCGAATTCCGTATTGCCCGCCAGGAACATTTCGCTGCTGCCGCCGGTGCGGATCGGCAGCACTCATCATTTATGGCCCGTGGGGATAGCCGCACGGATAACAGCCAGAATTACCAACAATTCAAGCGCCAGGGAGTCATGTAATGGCAGCCAGAAAAGCAGCTGAGGCGACGCTGAAACTGTCACCGGTGCTGGATCTCAACGAAGCATCGGCCCTGCACGGCAAGCTGATGACGCTGAGAGGAGCACCTTTGTCGGTGGATGCGTCCGAGGTGGAGCGCATCGGCGCGCTGTGCGCCCAAGTCCTCATGGCCGGCGCGAAATCCTGGGAAGAGGATGGCAAGCCCTTTGGTTTCGCCAGGGTTTCCGATGCATTCGACAAGACCATGAAACTGATAGGCGTCGATATCGACCATTTGCTCCCTAAGGAGATGCAAAAGTGAAGAAAAAAGTTCTTACCGTGGATGATTCCAGAACGATCAGGAACATGCTCCTGGTCACGCTCAACAATGCCGGTTTCGAGACCATTCAGGCCGAAGACGGCATCGAGGGCCTCGAAGTGCTGGAACAGAGCAACCCGGATGTCATCGTAACTGACATCAATATGCCACGCCTCGACGGTTTCGGCTTCATCGAGGGCGTGCGGCGCAACGAAAAATACCGCGCCATACCGATCCTCGTTCTGACGACCGAAAGCGATGCGGAAAAGAAGAACCGCGCCCGCCAGGCCGGTGCGACCGGCTGGATCGTCAAGCCGTTCGACCCTGCAAAACTCATCGATGCCATTGAGCGCGTAACCGCCTGATACGGGACATTTCACGATGGATATGAACGAAATCAAGGAAATCTTTTTCCAGGAGTGCGAGGAGCAACTCGCTGAACTGGAATCGGGGCTTCTTAAATTGAATGACGGCGACCGTGATCCGGAAACCGTCAACGCCGTTTTCCGTGCCGTTCATTCCATCAAGGGCGGGGCCGGTGCCTTCGGTCTCGATGATCTCGTGGCCTTCGCCCACGTTTTTGAAACGACCCTTGACTGCGTTCGTTCCAACAAGCTGGAGCCGTCACAGGACGTTCTCAAAGTCATGCTGCGCTCCGCCGACGTGTTGGCGGATCTGACCAACGCCGCAAGAGACGGTGGCAGCGTCGATGAAAGCCGCACTCGTGGCCTCGTCAAGGAACTGGAAGCGCTGGCCAATGGCGAAGCCGTTCCGGCATCCGCGCCGGCTCCCGTCGCTGTTAAGGCGCCGGAACCCGTCAAGGCGCCCGCAGCACCAAAGCCGACGGATGAAAGCGGCTTCGAGCCGATTCCGTTCTCCTTCTCCGATTTTGCCGACGAGACGACGCCGCTGATGGAGGCGCCGACCTTCCAGATCACGTTCAAGCCGCACGCCTCGCTCTATTCCAAGGGCAACGAAGCAGCGCTTCTGCTGCGCGATCTCTCGCGCATTGGTGAGATGAGCACCAATTGCGACCTGTCGGAGCTGCCCTCGCTCGACAAGCTCGATCCTGAAGCATCTTACCTCTCCTGGACGGTTTCCATAGCCACCGAAAAGGGTGAGGAAGGAATCCGCAGCGTCTTCGAATTCGCCGAATGGGATTGCGATCTCGAAATCACCGCAGTTGTTTCGGATGCGGTAGCGGACGAAGAAGAACTGCCGATGATCCCGGTTCCGTTCGATCTGTCTGCTCTCGACGGTGATGCGCAGGACGAACCCGCCGTCGCGGCCCCGGCGGTGGAAGAGACTTACGTTGCCGCAACCGTCGAGGCAGCCGTCGCGACGACGCAGATCGCCCAGAGCGTCAATGCCGCCATCGAAAAACGCGAAGCGGCGGCAGCGCCTGCAGCAGCGCAGGCGAATGCCAATGCCGCCGCTAATGCCAGCGCCGGCCAGACCATCCGTGTCGACCTCGATCGCGTTGACCGCCTGATCAACCTCGTCGGCGAACTCGTCATCAATCAGGCCATGCTGTCGCAGAGCGTCATCGAAAACGATGCGAGCGGCACGTCTGCCGTTAATATGGGCCTCGACGAGCTGCAGCAGCTGACGCGCGAAATCCAGGACAGCGTCATGGCGATCCGCGCGCAGCCGGTGAAGCCGGTCTTCCAGCGTATGTCGCGTATCGTCCGCGAAGTCGCCGACATGATCGGCAAGCAGATCCGCCTCGTCACCGAAGGTGAGAACACCGAAGTCGACAAGACGGTCATCGACAAGCTGGCCGAACCCCTGACGCACATGATCCGCAATGCCGTCGACCACGGCATCGAGACGCCGGAAAAGCGCGAAGCCGCGGGCAAGAACCCGGAAGGCACCATCAAGCTTTCGGCCAAGCACCGCTCGGGTCGCATCCTGATCGAGCTGCAGGACGATGGCGCCGGCATCAACCGCGAGCGCGTTCGCCAGAAGGCGATCGACAACGATCTGATCGCCGCCGATGCGAACCTGACCGACGAGGAGATCGATAATCTGATCTTCGCGCCGGGCTTCTCGACGGCAGACAAGATTTCCGACATTTCCGGTCGCGGTGTTGGCATGGATGTGGTCAAGCGTTCCATTCAGGCGCTCGGCGGTCGCATCAGCATCTCGTCGCGTCCCGGTCTCGGTTCGACCTTCACCATGAGCCTGCCGCTGACGCTTGCCGTTCTCGACGGCATGGTAGTGACCGTTGCTGGCCAGACGCTCGTCGTTCCTTTGACCGCGATTGTGGAGACCCTGCAACCGGAAGCGAAGAATATTCACTCCTTCGGCTCCAATCAGCGGCTGATCTCCATCCGCAACTCTTTCTGCCCGCTCGTCGATGTCGGTCGCGTCCTGAACTTCCGCCCGACCCAGGCCGATCCGGTCGAGGGCGTCGCTCTTCTGGTGGAATCGGAAGGCGGCGGCCAGCGTGCGCTGATGGTCGATGCGATCCAGGGCCAGCGCCAGGTCGTCATCAAATCGTTGGAGGCCAACTATACCCATGTTCCAGGCATTGCCGCCGCCACTATCCTCGGCGACGGGCGCGTCGCTCTCATTCTGGATGTCGATGCCATCGTCAGCGCCTCGCGCGGACAGCCACTGAAGCAGGAAATGTCGCTCGCGGCGACAGGTTGAAAGCGGATCATCCATGGCAGCACTTAATTTCAGCGACCAGCGCCAGTCTCCCGACGAGGTTCTTGCCAGCGGCGAATACCCGCTGACGAGACGAGACCTCTCGGAAATCGCGGCGATGATCTATGCCGATGCGGGCATCTATCTCAACGACACCAAGGCGTCGCTGGTCTATTCCCGCCTGTCGAAGCATATCCGCAATCTTGGCCTGTCGGGTTTCCGTGAATATTGCGCACTGGTGTCCTCGCCCGAGGGCGCGCAGCCACGCCGGGAAATGCTGTCGCACCTGACGACAAATTTCACCCGCTTCTTCCGCGAGAACCATCATTTCGAACATCTGCGTGACGAGGTCCTGCCGGGCCTCATCGCTCGTGCCAAGAGCGGCGGGCGTGTCCGCATCTGGTCGGCCGCCTGCTCCGACGGGCAGGAACCCTATTCGATAGCGCTCACCGTGCTCGCCATGTTCCCGAATGCGGCCGATTACGATTTCAAGATTCTGGCCACCGATATCGATCCGAAGATTTTGGCGCAGGCCCGTGCCGGCGTTTACGACGACAACGCGCTCGAAACCGTGTCTCCCGCCATGCGCAAGCAATGGTTCACGGAGGTCGATGCCGGCGGTCGCCGCAAGTTCCGCATCGACGACAAGGTCAAGCGCCTTATCACCTTCAACGAGCTGAACCTGATGACGCAATGGCCCTTCAAGGGCAATTTCGACGTCATCTTCTGCCGCAACGTCGTCATCTATTTCGACGAGCCGACGCAGACGCGCATCTGGTCGCGTTTCGCAGGCCTGCTGCCGGAAGGCGGCCACCTCTATATCGGCCATTCCGAACGTGTGTCCGGTGACGCCAAGAACCTGTTCGACAATACCGGCATCACCACCTATCGCTTTATCGGTCACGCACCCGGGAGGAAGGCATGAGCGCACTCGCACGGGTCCTCGTCGTTGACGACTCTCCCACCATGCGCGGCCTGATTTCGGCTGTCCTCAAGGCTGATCCGGAAGTCGAGGTGGTCGGCCAGGCCGGCAACGCCATGGAAGCACGCGCCGCCATCAAGCAGCTCAATCCCGATGTCGTGACGCTCGACATCGAGATGCCGGAAATGAATGGCCTCGAATTTCTCGAAAAAATCATGCGTCTGCGTCCCATGCCGGTCATCATGGTCTCATCGCTGACCCATCGCGGTGCGGATGCTTCGCTTGCTGCGCTTGAAATCGGTGCTTTCGACTGTGTCGGCAAGCCGGCTCCCGGTGATGCGCGCCCCTTCGGCGATCTGGCCGACAAGGTGAAGGCCGCTGCCCGCTCGCAACATGCCGCCTACCGCGCAGCCCGGCCGGAAACCGCTGCGCCGCCGCAGCCGGTTCCGATGAGCGAATATCGGGCGGGTCGCAAGGTCGTGGCCATCGGCTCTTCCACCGGCGGCGTCGAAGCGCTGATCGCGGTGCTGCAGAAGTTCCCGGCCAATTGCCCGCCGACCGTGATTACCCAGCACATGCCGCCGACCTTCACCAAGAGTTTCGCGGAGAGGCTGAACCGCATCTGCGCGCCCGTGGTGGAAGAGGCGACGGACGGCGCGCGCCTGCAGACCGGCAAGATCTACCTCGCGCCGGGCGGTGAGCGTCATTTGCAGATCGCCAACCGGTCCGCACCCTGCTGCCGGCTTCTGGACCGCGATCCCGTCAACGGCCATCGCCCCTCCGTCGATGTGCTGTTCGATTCGGTGGCCGAGCTTGCCGGACGCAATGCCGTCGGTGTCATCTTGACCGGCATGGGCCGCGATGGCGCGGCCGGGCTTTTGAAAATGCGCCATGCCGGTGCGCGCACCGTCGGCCAGAACGAAAAAACATGTGTCGTGTATGGCATGCCCCGCGTGGCCTATGAGCTTGGCGCGGTGGAACAACAATTGCCGCTGGCCTCCATCGGCGAAGAAATCCTGAAACTAACCACTGCCCGCAAAGAAGGTGCTGACTAATGTCTCTCGCAGAAAAGATCAAAGTTCTGATCGTTGACGATCAGGTGACCAGCCGGCTGCTCCTCAGCGATGCGCTGACACAGCTCGGCTTCAAGCAGATCACCTCCGCTGGCGACGGCGAGCAGGGATTGAAGATCATGGAGCAGCAGCCCCATCATCTCGTCATCTCCGACTTCAACATGCCCAAGATGGACGGCCTCGGTTTCCTGCACGCGGTGCGGGCCAACCCGACCACCAAGAAGGCCGCCTTCATCATTCTCACCGCGCAGGGTGACCGCGCGCTGGTGCAGAAGGCAGCCCAGCTCGGTGCCAACAACGTGCTGGCCAAGCCCTTCACCATCGACAAGATGCGCGCGGCCATCGAAGCGGTTTTCGGATCGCTGAAATGATGGAAGCTGCGGCCAAGCGCGTACATATCATTCAGGGCGAGTATAAGGTTGTCAGCGATCCCGACGTGGTCATGACGACGATACTTGGTTCGTGCGTGGCCGCCTGTTTGAGAGACCCCGTTGCCGGGCTGGGAGGAATGAACCACTTCCTGCTGCCCGGAACGGGCAATGTGACCGGCGGAGATGCGACGCGTTATGGCGTGCATCTCATGGAGCTGCTGATCAACGGCCTCTTGAAGCAGGGCGCCCGGCGCGACCGGCTGGAAGCAAAGGTTTTCGGCGGCGCCAAGACGATCGCCAGCTTCTCGAATGTCGGCGAGCAGAACGCCATCTTCGCCATGCAGTTTCTGAAGGACGAAGGCATTCCGGTCATCAGCTCCTCCACGGGCGGGGATCATGGCCGCAAGATCGAGTTCTGGCCGGTCTCCGGGCGTGCGCGTCAACATCCGCTCAGCGGTGCGGAAACCCAGAAGACGGTTGCCATGGAAACGCGTCCGGTGCCGGCACCCAAACCCGTCGCCAACGACATCGAATTTTTCTAGTCACGGAGTTTCCAATGCAGCTTGCAGAGCACACCGCCACCACTCCGTTCGAAGAAGCCCTGCCGGATGTTCTGATGCGGGTGGTATCGGAACTGCACGACGTCGCCTATCTCATCGAGCGCATCGAGCCGCAATTGCTTGAAGTGACCAGCGGTCAATTGTCCGCCGAAGGCGTCAAGCTTTTGCAGGGCATCGACCTTGCCGTCCAGAAAACCCGCGGCCTTGCCGAATTCATCGATACCATCACCGGCTCCATCCCCGCCGACTGGTTCGTGGACGTCTCCACCGCGCTCAGCCTCGTCAAGCTTGCCGAAATGCAAAAGGCGCTCGGCGCGGCCTTGCGCCACGGCCATTCCCAGCCGCTCGATAAGGCTTCCGGCGACTTCGACCTGTTCTAGAACATATTCCGGCCGTTCCTTCCTTCGCTGAATGCGGAGAAAGGCAACGCTCGCGCAAGCTTCGCACCCTATTGTCACGACGGGGCCAAAAGGTCTCGGACTCTATGAATGACGGTGCGGAACAGAATGAATCTGTTAAATCAAATCCCTCAGGTCTTGAAGAATGTCGCGGCGCTGGGCCAGACGCGGCTGCTGATGCTGGGCGGCGTGGGCGTATTGTCCATGGCCATCATCCTCGCTGCTGCGCTTTATGTGAACCGTCCTGCTTACGAGACCCTCTATGTGGGTCTTGAAAAAAGTGACCTCAACAAGATCAGCATTGCACTCGCCGAATCGGGTCTGGACTTTCAGGTCGGGACCGACGGTTCCAGCCTTCAGGTTCCGGTCGGGCTCACCAGCAAGGCACGGCTGCTTCTGGCTGAACGCGGCCTGCCCGATAGTGCCAATGCCGGTTATGAGCTTTTTGACAATGTCGGCTCCCTCGGCCTGACGTCCTTCATGCAGGAAGTGACGCGCGTTCGTGCCCTTGAGGGCGAGATCGGCCGCTCCATCCAGCAGATCGATGGCGTTTCCGCTGCCCGCGTTCATATCGTCCTGCCTGACGTCGGCAATTTCCGCCGTGGCGAACAGAAACCCACGGCATCGGTCATGATCCGCGCGAGCGCATCCGCAGGCCGCAAGGCCTCCGCCTCCATTCGCCACCTCGTCGCCTCGGCCGTTCCCGGCCTCGAAGTCGATGACGTGACACTGCTCGATTCGACCGGCCAGCTTCTGGCCTCCGGCGACGATGTCACCAACGCCGCGATGAACCGGTCTCTGACGCTGGCCCAGAATGTTCAGCAGGAAATCTCGACCAATATCGACAAGGCGCTGGCGCCTTTCCTCGGCATGGACAATTTCCGCTCAAGCGTGACGGCCCAGATCAATACCGACAGCCGGCAGGTCCAGGAGACCGTTTACGATCCGGAATCGCGCGTGGAACGCTCTGTTCGCACGGTGAAGGAAGACCAGAAATCCCAGGAAACGCAGCCCGACACGGCCGCGACCGTGGAGCAGAACGTGCCGCAGGCCGCGCCCCAGGGCGGCGGCGGCGGCCCGCAGTCTTCCGATCAGTCGGCCAAGAAGGAAGAACAGACCAACTACGAGATCAATTCCAAGACGGTTGCCACGGTCAAGAACGGCTATACCCTCGAGAAGATTTCGGTTGCCGTGGTCGTCAACAAGGGCCGTATCGCCAAGATGGTCGGCGAACCGGCCGATCAGGCGAAGATCGACGCCTATCTTGCGGAAATGCAGAAGATCGTCACCTCGGCCGCGGGCATTTCTTCCGATCGTGGCGACATGGTTACCCTGACGGCGATGGACTTCCTCGAAACGCAGTTGCTTGACGAGGCTGCAAGTGGCCCGGGTGTCATGGAAGTGCTGAGCCGCAATTCCGCCGGCATCATCAACTCGCTCGCCTTTGTCGCCGTCGCCTTCCTCGTCGTCTGGCTGGGTGTACGCCCTCTGGTCCGCACGGTCACTGCCAACGGTTCGGCTGCTGCTCAACTCAGCCAGGAGTCAGCCGGTCTCGAATTGCCGGACTTCTCTCCGGGCATGGAGGCGGGTGCGGGCGGTCTCATGGAAGGTTTCGGGGCGGATTTCGGCTTCGACAGCACCGACGATCTTCTGGCGGGCGGCGATGGCGAAGGTACATTCAACCGCCGGGTTCGCGAAGGGCCCGAACGCAGGCTCTCCCGCATGGTGGAAATCAGTGAGGAGAGAGCCGCCAAGATCCTGCGCAAATGGGCGATCGAAAAAGCAGCATAATGACAAAAAGGCCGGTTTTACCCGGCCTTTTTTCCGTTTCTGGGGTTTTTGCTATGCTTGGCGGGCACATCGTGGCAATCTCGTTTCGGGACAGTGTTTACAAAAAATTCAGCAACGATACAGTTTGCTGGGAATTGGCTGAGAATGCCGTTTATGGATTGAACAGCTTTTCAGTATGTTTTTTTAGCAATAGACGAACTGGGAAATACGTGGAAAGGCTGTTGCCAGGTAATGGCAAACTCCGGTCGGTTCCATAAAATGAAGTGATTCGGTCTCCGGGGGCGCGCCATTCCGTTTTGGTAAGCTTCTCGAATGGAATGATTCCATCCCGAGGTATAATCTCCCGCTGGGAGCAAGAGGGCGTAGGCGATTGAAAGTCGATGTTGATACCCGCAGGCTGTCTGCCAAGCCTCTGGAGGGCATGGGTAAGCCCTTGCCGCGCGATCAGCTTGCTAAAAACGTCGCAGCCACGGCTGCTGCCGGTAACGTTGCAGGCGCATTGGATCTGCTCGTAACCTATGCTGGCGCCTCGCATTATCTGCTGGCGCGAGATGATCTTCTCGAAGAAACCGGGCTGAAATTCATCGTCACATCCGACTGGCCTTTCGATCTGGTCCGCAGGCTTGGCATTGAACTGGCCAACAGCCAGAACCGGTCAAGCGAAATGGAGAAATGCCTTTCGCTTCTGCAGCCGCGACTGCTTCTCCTTCCCGACGATGTTTCCGTGCCCTATGGCATCGACAGGCAATATTCGGCACTCTCCTTCTGCGTGGGCCGCATCCGCCTTTCGCTTCTGCTGCTGTTTCCGGAAGAAGCGGTTCCCTCACCGGAACGTCTGCGCGAAATCGCCCTGTTGACGGGCTATTGCGTCAGCTTCGGCATCGCCAGCGAAGCAAAGACAGTGCGCGATATCGATCTCACCGAGCGTGAGCTCGAGTGCCTGTTCTGGATCGCGGAAGGCAAGACAAGCGATGAAATTGCGATGATCCTTGGCATTTCACGCAATACGATCAATAATTACATCACAAGCGTGATGCGTAAAACCGCGACAAAAACCCGCTCGGAGGCAATTGCCTACGCCGTGCGCAACAACCTCGTATAATGGTCGGACGGATGGTACAGACGAAAGACAATGAGGGTACAGGTCGAATGGGCATGTTTTACCGCAGCCCTGTCGTGACGAGCCGGTCGGATCTGTTTCCGAAGCTTGTTGCCATGCAGAAGCTGGTCGGCGCGCGCAACTTTGTGGTCACGAAGGCCGCCGCGTCCGGCTTCCCCAACAAGAAGAAGATGACCTGCGAGCTGGAAAACTGGGGCATGAATGCCGCAGAACAGAGCGCGCAGTTCATCCGCGCCGTCGGCGATATTCTTCTCGACCATATCGAGACGTCGCTTTTGCCGGTCATCTGGCGCAATAAGAATGCCGGCGGCTTTGCCGATCTTCCCGATGTTCCGGCGCTTCTGCGCCGCATCGAGAACGATACATTGCCCTATGCCGGACTGGCTCTGCCGGTGCGGCTCGGCACCATCGGCAATGGCTACATCGTGTTCTGCGGCACCAATCTCATTCTCGACAATGAGGTCGTGATCGAACAGCATATCAAGTGCTGCGAAATCATGGTGGACATGCTGGCGCTCGACGAGCGCAAGGTCGCCCCCTCGGAAGCCCTGAGCGAGAGGGAAATTGCCTGCCTGCAGCTGGCGGGGGATGGTCGTATCAGCGAAGAGATCGCGGTCAAGCTCGGCCTTTCCGTGCACACCGTTAATGCCTATCTCGGTTCGGCAACGATCAAGCTCGATTCCGTCAACCGTATCCAGGCGATCGCCAAGGCCATCAGGCTCGGTTACATCCATTGATGGTGGACGGGGTTCTTCCGTCCCCATAAGCCGGCAGAATACCGGCTGGGCTGTTACGCTCCCCTAAAAGGCGCCATCGGCACTTCGCGTTTTTTTAACAGTTGGCAACTAGAACTTTTATAAGTTTGGCTTTGGGGAACTGTTTCATGCACAACCGGCTCTTTAAGTCCGTTGCGGGTAAGGTCGTCGTGCTGACGATCGGCCTCATCACGCTCAGCGTGGCGGCAGTTGGTTTTTCCACCTACATTCGCTTGAAGGATAACATCATCACCACTGCGCTGCGTGATACGCACAGCGCGATGCGGGGCATGGCTATCCTTTACGAGATGAAAGTCGGCGGGGTTGCCCTCGAAATGGTGGATGGTGACCTGAAAAGTGTGGGCCGCGCCAGCATCGGAACGATGCGCGACAACGATCTCGTGGACCGTACGGCAGCTGGCAACGGTGGTATCTCCACGGTTTTTGAAGCCAAGGCTGGCGAGTTTATTCGACTGACCACCAACCTGAAGAACGAGAAGGGTGAGAGAGCGGCAGGCACCAAGCTTGCCACCGATCATCCGGCTTTCGAAAAAGTTTCCAAGGGTGAGGCTTATTTCGGCACTGCCACGCTGTTCGGCACCAGCTACATGACCGGTTACATGCCGGTCACGAACAAGACCGGCGCACCCGTCGGCATCCTGTTCGTGGGTATTCCCATGGATGTCTATGATGCACAGATTTACAGCCTGCGCGATATGATGCTGCTATGCGGTTCGCTTGCGATGCTTGGCGTCGGACTGCTGGCCTATTTCGTCATCAAGCGCACGCTTCAACCGCTCAGCAAGCTGACCGATGCCGTGAAATCTCTTTCGGACGGTAATCTCGAAACGCCGATCCCTTATGCGACCAACGCCAATGAATTCGGCAATATCGCCCGCGCTTTGGTGATTTTCCGCGAGAATGCGGTTGAGAAGCTGGTGATCGAGGGCAAAAGTGCGGAGGAACGCTCCGCGGCCGAGTCCGAGCGTCACCGCAACGATACCGAGAAGCAGGAACTGGACAGCCAGATCGAGTTTGCGGTGGGCGAGATTGCCTCCGGCCTCGGCAGGCTTTCGCGCGGCGATCTGACCCGTACGATCGAGACGCCCTTCGCAGGCCGCCTCGACCGGCTGCGCACGGATTTCAACGAATCTCTCCTCAACCTGCGTGATGCGCTGGGGCAGATTCGCGAGCGCACGCTCGTCATCCAGCATAGCGGCTTCGAAATCGAACAATCGTCGGTCGATCTGTCGAAGCGTACGGAAAATCAGGCCGCCTCGCTGGAAGAGACCGCCGCCGCCGTCGAGGAAATCACCGCAACCGTCAGATCGTCGGCTGAGCGGGCGCGGGAGGCCAATGAGGCCGTGCGCGTCACCAAGCAGAGCGCCGACAGTTCCGGCTCGGTCGTCAGCAATGCCGTCGACGCCATGAGCCGCATCGAAGGCGCCTCGCGCAAGATCGAGCAGATCATCGAGGTCATCGACGACATCGCCTTCCAGACCAATCTTCTGGCGCTCAATGCCGGCATCGAGGCAGCGCGCGCGGGTGAAGCAGGCAAGGGTTTTGCCGTCGTGGCGCAGGAAGTGCGCGAACTTGCCCAGCGCTCCGCCGATGCGGCCCGCGAAATCAAGCAGCTCATCAACCAGTCGACGCAAGAGGTCAGCTCCGGTTCGAAGCTGGTGCAGGAGGCGGGCACCGTTCTCTCCGCCATCAGCCAGCAGATCGTCACCGTCAGCCAGCATGTCGAAACCATCGCGACGGCAACGCAGGACCAGTCCTCCGCGCTTCACAACGTCAACAGCTCCGTCAACCAGATGGACCAGATGACGCAGCAAAACGCAGCGCTTGCCGAACAGTCGAGCGCGGCCAGCATGATCCTGTCAGGCGAGGTCAAGGCACTTCTCGAACTTGTACAGCGGTTCCAGATGGAGCAGGGTTCGGCGACCGGCAGGGATCGCTACAACCAGGCGGCCTGACATCTCTATTTTTGAAGCTCAATCCGGCTCCCGGATCGTAAGGTCCGGGAGTTTTTATTCGGCCGCTGCCCGGACCGTGCTGGATATCTGGTTGATATAGGCGCGCAGCGCCGCCGGCTTGACCGGTTTGTGTTGCACGGAAATCCCGTATTTTTCGGCATCGCTGCGCACTTCCGGGCTGCGATCTGCCGTCACCAAGAGGGCAGGGATCGTCTTGCCGTAGAACGTCCGGATGAGGCGGATGGCGCTGATGCCGTCGCCATCATCAAGATGATAGTCGGCGATGATGACATCCGGGGCCGCAGCCAGAGTAAGGAAGGGTTCTTCCAGCGCCGCTACGGAACCTGCCGGCAAGACCTCACAACCCCATCCCGTCAAAAGCAGCGTCATGCCCTCGAGGATTTTCGGCTCGTTGTCGATGCACAGCACCCGGATGCCCTGAAGGCGGTCGCTTGCTGCGGGACTGGTTATCCCGCCCTCCATCTTGACAGGAGCAAGACGGTCCGCCTCGCGCGGCAGATGGATGCGGAAGGTCGTGCCTTTGCCGGGAGTGGAAATGAGCTGAACCGGATGGTGCAGCATGCGCGACAGCCGGTCGACGATGGAAAGGCCGAGCCCGAGGCCGGACGCCGTTTTTGCCCCTTCGTCCAGCCGGGCGAATTCCTTGAAGACCGTGCGGAATTTGGAGGCGGGTATGCCGATGCCGGAATCCGTTACCTGAATGACGACTTCGCCGCCCCGGCGGCGCGCGCCGACGACCACCTTGCCCTCAAGCGTATATTTGATGGCGTTGGAGACGAGGTTCTGTATCAGCCGCCGCAGCAGATTGGGGTCGGAGCGCACCGTGAGCGACGTGGGCATGACGACAAGATCGAGGTTTTTCTCCTGTGCCATCGGCGCGAAATCGGTCTCGATGCGTTTCAATAGCTCGTTGAGCGGCACGGATGTCATGCGCGCCTTCATCGAGCCGGTGTCCAGGCGGGAAATATCGAGAACCGCGCCGAGAATGGTTTCCACCGATTCCAGCGCAGAATCGATATTGTGAACGAGATCGCTTTCGCCAGAAGCACCAAGCCGTTCGACCAGCGAGGAGGAATAGAGGCGGGCGGCATTCAACGGCTGAAGAATATCGTGACCGGCGGCAGCAAAAAAGCGCGTCTTGCCGATGTTGGCCTCGTCGGCCGACGCTCTCGCCTCTGCCAGCGCGCGGTTGACGCGGGTCAGCTCCACGGTGCGTTCCTCCACGCGCTGCTCCAGCGTTTCATTCGCCTGTTTCAGCGCCTGGTCGCTCGCCACACGCTGGGTGATATCGGTGAAGGTGGCGACGATGCCCTTGTCCGGCATGGTGTTGGAGCGCACCTCGATGATGCGCTCGCCGCCCGCCAGCACCAGTGAGAAGGGCAGGTCCATGGTCAGGAAGCTGGTGATCAGCTCATCCGTATCGCCGGGCGGCATGTCGCCGCGCTCCTGCAGCATGGTCACGATTTCGGTCAACGGCACGCCCACCTGGCCGAATTGTTCCGGTAGGTCCAGCAGGGTGCGGAACCGCCGGTTCCAGATGGTAAGCTGCTGCGAACTGTCGAAAACGGCAATGCCCTGATCCATCTGCGCCAGTGCCGTCTGCAGCATGTCCTGATTATACTGTAGCGCCTCGCTCGCCTGATCGAGCAGCCAGGCCGTATCGGCGCTGGTATCTTCCGCCTTCTGCAGAATGATCGAGAGCACGAGGCGGGCGGAGGAAGAGCCGATGGCGCTGCCCAGCAATTGTTCGGAGAAATGGATCAGCGCCATATCCGCCGGCTGGTCGTCATTCAGTTTCCTGCCCGCCGTCTTCTCATAGGTCGCAAGCGAGCGCAGCATGCGCTCTTCGCCGAGATAACGCGCAATCGCGCTTTTGAGATCGCCGACGCTGACACGGGTTTTCCAGCCGCGGGTGGCGAATTGCGATTTCGAATGGCGCTTGACGAAGATACCGGACTGGATGCGCTCCACCGGCCGCGGATTGCGCGAGAGCGAACCCAGCACAAAGGCGAGGCTGTTGACGAGCAGGCTGAGGATGACCGCATTCACGAAAGGATCGGCTTCGGGACCGTTAAATACCGTGCTGCCGGAAAACAGGAAGCCGAGAATAGTCGCCGCGACTTCGGAATTGTCCGGCCCGCCGAAACTCGGCAGGAACAGCAGATAGGCCCAGACGAAGAAGCCCGAACTGAGACCCGCGATTGCACCGCGCGCATTGGCACGACGCCAGAACAGGCCGCCGAACAGGGCAGGGGCCATCTGGGCGATGGCGGCGAAAGCCAGAAGGCCGATGGAGGCGAGGCCCGTGGCGCTGTCGGCGGCGCGGTAATAGCCGTAACCCAAAAGCATCACAGCAAAGATCGCTGTCCTGCGGATATTGAGCAGCGTCTTGGCGAAGTCGTCCCGGTGCGGCGAGCGGTTGAGTAGCTTCTGCCGCAGGAAGATCGGCATGACGATGTCGTTGGAAATCATGATCGACAGCGCCACCGAAGCGACGATCACCATTGCCGTCGCCGCTGAAAAACCGCCGATGAAGGTGATCAGTGAGACAACAGGCATTTGATGATTGAGCGGCAGTTGCAGCACGTAGAGATCGGCATCGCCATTGGCACCCAGCGTCAGAATGCCCGCGAGCGCGATTGGTAGCACGAAGATGTTGATGGCGATGAGATAGAGCGGCAGCAGGAACCCCGCCATGCGCAGCTCTTCCGGCGTGCGGTTTTCCACCACGGTGACGTGGAACTGGCGCGGCAGCAGGATGATGGCGAAACCGGAGAGCAGCGTCATCACGATCCAGCGGCTGATGGGCGTGTGATAGGAGATGGCCCGCATGGCTTGCTCATTATCAGTCGCCAGCTGCCAAAGATGCGCGGGGCCATCGAAAAGCACAAAGAGCACGTAAAAACCGACCGTGCACATGGCGACCAGCTTGACCAGCGATTCCATCGAAATCGCCAGAATGAGCCCGTCCTGATGTTCGGTGGCATCCGTGTGGCGGGTACCGAACATGACGGCGAAGCCGGCCATGACGAGGGTGACGACAAGCGGCAGATCCAGGAAATAGAGATTTCCGCTGCCGATACCGTAATCGCCGGGATCGACCATCGTCGCCACGGAGCTGGAAACCGCTTTCAGCTGCAGCGCGATATAGGGGATGGCGCCGACCAGCGCGATGATGGCGACGATCATCGCCACGGTGGAGTTCTTGCCGTAACGGGCGGCGATGAAATCCGCAACCGAGGTCAGTTTTTCAGTCTTGGCGAGATCAACGATGCGGCGGATGATCGGCATGCCAAGGGTGAAGGCAAGGATAGGGCCGGTATAGATGCCGAGGAACTCAAGACCTTTGTCGGCCGCAAGCCCCACACCGCCGAAATAGGTCCAGGAGGTGCAATATATCGCCAGGCTGAGCGCATAGACGAACGGCCGCCCCTTTTTCGGCGCGTGTCTGTCACGGCTTTTCCTGTCCCCGTAGCTCGCGACGGCGAACAACAGCAGGATATAAGCGAAGGCCGAGCCGAATATGATCCACCCAGGAAGCACGCATCCTCCCCATGCAGGAATTCCCTTAAATGAGCATAGGCGAATTCCGCACCGTTGAGAATGAGCGCGGTCTGATCATAAAGTTCAAGATGACAGCATTTCCGTCAAAAGTACGTAGCGGTTCTACGCCCGGAAAATGCGTAGAAAGGGAGTGCCGGAGCACGTCCGCCGTTTCCGCTTTCATTGGACATGCTCTGGGTGTGAGCTTTCAGGAAGTTGTCCATTGGCAATGGGTCGAGGGTGCGTGGGGCTTACCCCCCTCTGCCCTGCCGGGCATCTCCCCCTCAAGGGGGGAGATCGGCAAGCGGCGCTTCCACCACTTCATTCGCCGAAGTTGAGATGGGTGAGACCTTGCCGCAGTTCGATCTCCCCCCTTGAGGGGGAGATGCCCGGCAGGGCAGAGGGGGGGTAAGCCCCACGCACCCTCGATCTGTTGCCTATTAACAGCCTCCTGAAAGCTCACATCTAGCGTGCAAAAAAGCCAATAAATGCAATCTTGACGAATTCCAAAAGTGTAAGGAAATCTGTATGGTTGAATGCGTAGGGACAGTCACAAAGCTTCAGCTCGCGAAGCAGGAGAGAGGGACAATCTGAATGCTTAACGAATTTAAAACCTTCATTGCCCGCGGCAATGTCATGGATTTGGCCGTGGGTGTGATTATCGGCGCGGCTTTCAGCAAGATCGTCGATTCCGTCGTCAACGATCTCATCATGCCGATCGTCGGCGCAATCTTCGGCGGGTTCGACTTCTCGAATTACTTCCTGCCGCTGAGCGCAAACGTCAACGCCACCTCGCTCGCTGCCGCCCGCGAACAGGGCGCCGTCTTCGCCTACGGCAACTTTTTGACGGTTCTCATCAACTTCCTCATCCTGGCCTGGATCATTTTCCTGATGGTCAAGGGCGTCAACAAGCTTCGTGATTCTGTTGACCGCAAAAAGGTCGAAGAAAAGCCGGCAGCCGCCCCGCCGCCGGAAGACGTCAGGCTCCTCACCGAAATCCGCGATCTGCTCAAGACGCGTTGAAACTCGGACCAATCCCCGGCCGGCTCGTTCCTGCCGGGGATGATCCATAAAGAAAATCCATGATCGTCTCACGGAATATCATGCACATGGCTGATCCGATGCGATAAGAAGGCACCAAACGGAGTGTCTTTAATGTCCATTTTAAACAGTCTGAGTGCGCGCTCTCTGGCAGCTCCCGAGAGCGGCATTGTCGAAGTCGTGAATTATGCCCGGGGGCGGGACAATCTCCTGCCGCTCTGGGTTGGTGAAGGCGATCTGCCGAGCCCCGACTTCATCAATCAGGCCGCCATCGATGGACTGAACAATGGCGAAACCTTCTATACCTGGCAGCGCGGCATACCAGAACTGCGGCAGGCGCTGAGCCGTTATTACGAGCGGCATTTCGCGGCATCATTGCCGCCGGAGCATTTTTACGCCACCGGTTCCGGCATGCAGGCGATCGTGCTTGCCGTACAGGCGCTGACCTCACCGGGCGACGAGATGGTGTATCTCTCGCCCACCTGGCCCAATATCGTCGCTGCTATCGGCGTTGCTGGCGCAAAGGCGGTTCCGGTCGGCATCGATTTCCGCGATGGCCGCTGGGATCTCGATATCAACAGGCTGGAAAGTGCAATCACCGGCAAGACGAAGGCGCTTTTCATCAACACGCCTTCCAACCCTACCGGATGGACGGCAACACGCGACAATCTCCGTGACGTTCTGGCGCTCGCCCGCAAACACGATCTGTGGATCGTCGCCGACGAAATCTATGCGCTTTATCACTATGCAGGCAGTCGCGCGCCGTCCTTCCTCGACGTGATGGAGCCGGACGACAAGATCGTCTTTGCCAACTCCTTCTCGAAGAACTGGTCGATGACCGGCTGGCGCGTCGGCTGGCTCGTTGCTCCGCCGGCCATCGGTCAGGTGATCGAAAACCTCATTCAATATTCCACATCAGGCGTGGCGCAGTTCATGCAGCGCGGTGCCGTTGCCGCCCTTGATCACGGTGATGGTTTCGTCCGCGAGAATTACGAACGCGCTTTGACCTCCCGCGACATTCTCTGCGACGCGCTGATCGCCACTAACCGTGTGGAAACCCTGAAACCGGACGGCGCGCTTTATGCTTTCCTCAAGATTGACGGCGTCACGGACAGTCGCGCCACGGCGCTCGATATCGTGGACAAGACCGGCGTCGGCCTTGCGCCCGGCACGGCCTTCGGCCCGGGCGGAGAGCTGTTCCTGCGCGCCTGCTTCCTGCGCAACCCCAGGCAGATAGAAGATGCGGCCGATCGGCTGGCATCTTACATTCTCGGCAGGTAAGCCTCGATCTTCCCTTCAACGGTCTTCCCCTACTGGACAGGGCATCGCGCTGCGGTAGGAAGATCGGCAACAAAATCACAGTAGAGACCGGAAACTGCAACCCCACGGCGTAACCATCGACGTGGGGGATTTTCTGTGATATGCGCTTCTTGTTCCATACATGAGAACATTTTCATCTAATCACTAAAAAGAAACTCATTGCGCTAACCAATCGTAAGCCACCTTTTTAATGGGGTGGGCGCTCGGTTGTGTATTCGCTGTGCAAGTAATCAATGATGAAGAATTATTGGCTTTGATAGGCTCAAGAAAAGCAAACAGGGAAGTATTGTCATGGCTGTTCTGGTCACGGGTGGGGCCGGTTATATAGGAAGCCACATGGTGTGGGCTTTGCTCGATGCCGGGGAAGAGGTCGTTGTCGTCGACCGGCTTTCCACGGGGTCGCGCTGGGCCGTCGCGCCGGCGGCGCGTTTTTATCTGGGCGATGTGGCGGACCGTGCCTTGCTCGATCAGGTTTTCGAAGAAAACCACATCGAGACCATCTTCCACTTCGCCGGGTCCGTCAGCGTTCCCGAGTCGATCAGCCAGCCGCTCGAATATTACGAAAACAATACCGGCACGACCCGCGCCCTTGTTGCAGCGGCGGTTCGCAACGGCATCCGTAATTTCATCTTCTCCTCGACAGCCGCCGTCTATGGAAACCAGCCCTTTGACGGTCCCGTTCCTGAAACGGCGGTCCTGAGCCCGGAAAACCCCTACGGCCTGTCGAAACTCGCTTCCGAGATCATGCTACGTGATGTCGTGCAGGCGCATGATTTCAACTATGTAGCGCTGCGTTATTTCAACGTTGCCGGAGCCGACCCGCAGGGCCGTGCCGGGCCTTCGCCGACCGGCGTTGCAAACCTCATCAAGGTCGCATGCGAAGCCGCGACCGGCCGCCGCGACCGGGTGGAGGTTTATGGCACGGATTACCCGACCGCCGATGGAACCGGCGTTCGTGATTATATTCACGTCAGCGATCTGATCGATGCGCATATGCTGGCCATGGCGCATCTACGTGCCGGCGGCGGTACACGGACCCTGAACTGCGGTTATGGTGTCGGTTATTCGGTTCTGGACGTCCTGCAGGCCGTACAGCGGGAATCCGCATGTGAATTCCCGATCATTCATTGCCCGCGCCGTCCGGGCGACATTGCGGCCATGGTGGCGGATTCGTCGCGCATCCAGTCGGAACTGGGCTGGCGCCCTCGCTTCAACGATCTGACGACCATCGTTCGCACCGCGCTTCAATGGGAAGCCAAGCGTCAGGCCCAGCAAAGCGGCAGAATACCGCCGATGCGGCGCAAGCTGGCAGCGATAGGCTGAGCCACCTTTACCTCACGGGGCGTGGCTTTTCATGACGGAAAGATGGGGTATCGGCCGATCCGAAAGGACGGCCGGGCGAAGCCAACGGTCCGTGTCAAAAAACGCGCGTGTCAGCTTGACCCCCGGCGGTTCCTCGCTCGCCAGCAAAATCACGTTCAGGCGATGCGGTGCGGTTGGTTCCGGTTTTATGGAAACTGAAATACCGAAGTGCTGCGCCTGATAAGGCTGCATCCTGCGGGCCGGTTCAAGCATGCCGGCTAGGTCGGCCCAGTGTGTTTGCGCGATGACCAAGGTGAGCATTTCCTCAAGCTTCGTCAAAATGGCGGTGCCGTCAGGTGTCTCTGGCGCAACAGCCTTCATCCTGATGGAGCGGATGTCGCCGGAAGCCCCGCCCCTGATTTCAAGGAAGAGCGATGCGGGCTGCGCCGGGTCTTCGGCTTTTCCTGCCGTAAAGTCTGCCATGCATTCGAAGTTGCGGATGTTGACCGGGCTGACGTGCCAGCCCTGCGGAGTGGAAAAACCGGCGGTGGTGAAGCGCTCGCAAAGGTCCCTGCCGGAAAGAACGAAGTCCCGTGCGAAGGATGCCCTATCGCCCGACGATTCGAATTTCAGCAGGTGCGGTGGCAGGTAAACCGTTCTGGCGGCAAGCTTCTGTCGCTTGACGGGCTTCATCTTCGGCGGCGGTTCGGCAAAGCGTGTGGCGGGCGCCAGATTGAGATAGGTCAGCAAGCTCTTGAGATGCTTCTTATCATTGGCAAGCAGCACCGTCGCCCCTATGGCAAAACAGACGGCCAGCACCGCAAACAGCAGCGCGCCAGAACTCACTCTCTTCTGCGAGCCTGCGTCCATCGCAAGACCTTAAGGGGCTGGGAGAAAGACCTCAGCCGGTTCTGATATGGCTTTTCGGGCTGTGGGCAGCCGGTGAATATAAGGTGTGAGCGAAGGCTCTGAAAATTTTTTGCAATTCACCGCCGAGATTTCCGGCAGTGCAGGTCTTTATTCGGAGTTGTTTTTACCGCCGTCCTGTCCACCGGCGCTACTTTCGTCGTCCGCAACGGGAATGGCGTAGGAGCCGTTCAGCCAACGGGCGAGATCGAGCGAGCGGCAGCGATCCGAACAGAAAGGATAGTTTTCCCGCGTCGACGGCCGGCGGCATTCCGGGCAGGGCTGGGTTTTGCGAAGCGGCGTGACCTTTCCGGCGCCTTCGGGAGAATTTGTCATGGGGTCTATCCTTCGAGCCAGCCCGAGGTCACCTCGAACCCTTCACCGGACAAGAGCGACATGGTCTCATAAAGCGGCAATCCCACGACATTGGTGTAGGAACCGGTCAGCTTCTGCACGAATGCACCGGCAATACCCTGAATGCCATAGGCTCCCGCCTTGCCGCGCCATTGGCCCGACGCGATGTAGGCGTCGATCTCGCGCGTGGAGAGGCGCTTGAAACGCACCTTGGTCTCAGCCACCTTCTGGCGGGTTTTTCCGTCGGGCGTCACGAGGCAGATGCCGGTATAGACCCAATGGCTGCGCCCCGAGAGAAGGTGCAGCGCCGCAGAGGCCTCTTCCGTATATTCTGCCTTGCCGACGATGCGGCGACCAACGGCGACCACCGTATCGGAGCCCAGAACATAGGCGTCTTTCCACGCCTGCTCGTTTTTCAGCGTCGCCTGCGCGGCTTCTGCCTTCTGCTGCGACAGGCGACGGCAGAGCGTACGCGGATGCTCAAGCTTTGCGGGTGTCTCGTCAATATCCATCGGCATCAGACGTGCCGGTTCGATACCGATCTGATGCAGCAACTCCAGACGCCGCGGCGAACCGGATGCCAGAACGAGCTTTTGTTTTGAATTGGTCATTGCGCGGCCCGGGCGTCCGATGCGAAAGGTGGATTACTTGAAGCGGTAGGTGATGCGGCCCTTGGTCAGGTCGTAAGGCGTCATTTCGACCAGCACCTTGTCGCCCGCCAGAACGCGGATACGGTTCTTGCGCATGCGGCCCGCCGTGTGGGCGATGATCTCGTGTTCGTTCTCAAGCTTCACGCGGAACGTTGCGTTCGGCAGCAATTCGGTTACGATGCCCGGGAATTCAAGGACTTCTTCTTTTGTCATGTAAGGGTTTTCTTCCTGTTGATAGTGCCGGACGTGTCCTGTCCGGGAAAATTGCGCGGAAACTACACAATCCCGGCACATTTGTGAACCTCTAAAGCATCAGCTTGAAAATCAGTACCGATTTTCGCGAGGCGGGGGCTATTTTCACTCTTTTGAAAGCGTATCCGCCACCGGTTGCTGCCGTCCCGGCAGGCGTTCCGAGATCAGCTTCGCCAGATGGTCTCGCACGTCGCGATAGGCGTCGAGGATTTGCTCGCGCGTGCCCGTTATCACCGTCGGATCCATGGTCGGCCAATAGACCACGTGGAGTGAATTCGAGCGCGTCAATTCCAGTGCGGCGTGATGGGCTTCGGGTGTTAATGTAATGATCAGATCGAAAAAATCATCCTCGATCTCGTCAAGAGTGCGCGGTTTATGCTTGCCGAGCGAAAATCCCTGCTCTTCCAGTACCGCATCCACGAAGGGATCGCGTTCGCCCGCACGCACGCCGGCCGACTGGATATAGATGCCGGGCGCCACCAGCCGTTTGGCGATGACCTCCGCCATCGGGGAGCGGATGGAATTCATGCCGCACATGAAGAGGACCGATTTGGGCGCTCGTCCCTCGTTTGGCACTGCGGCAGGATCGCTCATCTCTAACCCCGCCAATATAATACGCAGACAAGGGTGAAGAGGCGGCGCGCCGTATCGAAATCCACTTTTATCTTGCCGGACAGCCGATCCATCAGGGTCTGTGAACCGTCATTGTGGATACCCCGCCGGCCCATGTCGATCGCTTCGATCTGGCTTGGCGTCGAGGAGCGGATCGCCTCGTAATAGCTTTCGCAGATCAGGAAATAGTCCTTGATGATGCGGCGGAACGGCGTCAGCGACAGGATATGCGTCGAAACATCCTTGTCGTCCTCGGTCTTGATCGCGAAGACCAGCTTGGCATCGACGAGCGATATATGCAGCCGGTACGGCCCGCCCTCATGCCCGGCAGGCTCAAAGGTGTTTTCTTCGATCAGGTCGAAAATGGCGACGGCGCGTTCATGCTCCACATCAGGCGTGGACCGGCCGATGCTGTCGTCCAGTACCACGTCGCAGAGCCGGAAATCGCCTGAAGCCATCGCTTAACTTTCCGGGTTGAGACGAATGGAGACCGAGCGCGCATGCGCGTCCAGCCCTTCAGAATGGGCAAGGGTGATCGCCGCCGGCGCAAGCTGGCGCAACTGCTCGGGCCCAAGCCGCAGGATCGAGGTGCGCTTGACGAAATCCAGCACGGAAAGGCCGGAGGAGAAGCGCGCCGAGCGCGCCGTCGGCAGAACGTGGTTGGAACCGCCGACATAATCACCGATCACTTCCGGGGTGTGGCGCCCGACGAAAATCGCCCCGGCATTGCGGATGTGGGCCATCAGCGCATCCGGGTCGTCGACGGCAAGCTCCAGATGCTCGGCCGCAATGCGGTTGGCAAGCGGAATGGCATCGTCGAGTTTTTCGACCAGAATGATCGCGCCGAAATCCGCCCAGCTCGCCGTCGCCGTCTCGGCGCGCGACAGGCGCTTCAGCTGCCGCTCGACGGCGGCTTCCACCGCCTTGCCGAGGTCGGCATTGTCGGTGATGAGAATGGATTGGGCACCGCGATCATGCTCCGCCTGCGCCAGAAGATCGGCAGCCAGCCAGTCAGGGTCGTTATCCTTGTCGGCGATGACAAGCACCTCGGAAGGCCCGGCGATCATGTCGATGCCGACGGTGCCGAAGACCTGCCGCTTGGCGGCCGCCACATAGGCATTGCCGGGGCCAACGATCTTGGCGACCGGCGCGATTGTTTCCGTCCCGTAGGCAAGCGCGGCGACGGCCTGCGCGCCGCCGATGCGATAGATTTCCTCCACACCGGCAATACGCGCGGCGGCAAGAACGGCGGGATTTATCACGCCTCCATTGGCGGGTACGACCATGACGATGCGCTCCACGCCGGCAACCTTGGCCGGCACGGCGTTCATCAGCACGGAGCTCGGATAGCTCGCGGTGCCGCCTGGCACATAAAGGCCGACAGCCTCGATGGCCGTCCAGCGCGAGCCGAGCCCCACGCCGATATCGTCCTCATAGATGTCATCCTTCGGCATCTGCCGCGCATGGTGTTTTTCGATACGCCGGGCCGCGAGTTCGAGCGCTTCAATGACGTTTCTGTCGACCGCAGAGAATGCGGCGTCGATTTCATCCGCCGTCACCCGCATCGAAACCTTGGTAAAATCGATGCCGTCGAATTTCTGGGAATAATGGGCAAGGGCCGCATCGCCGCGATGGCGGACATCGTTGATGATGTCGCGAACGGTCGCGTTGACGTCTTCGGAAACTTCTCTCTTGGTTGTCAGGAAGGCAGCGAATTTCTGTTCGAAATCAGCCGATGCCCGCTCCAGCCAGATTGCCACGCCATTACCCTTTCATTGTCCCCGCGGGCGATCCCGCGAGGTGCACGAACTTGCCGTGCAATAATCACGGCTCTGGTAAGTGGCATAAATCGAAACGGCAAGGAAAGGCAACCGTTGCGAAGGCTCGCGACGTTTATTCGCTGTCGGGATGATGCGGTTTGGCGGCGGTTTCCCAGGCGCCGCTCACATCGGTCAGCTGCGCCTCGATGCATTCGACATCAAGCGCGATGGTGCCGCCACCCGAAAGCGCCAGTTCCACAAGGCCATCAGGGCCTTCGCCGTTCGGGGTGAAGCGTATCGCCAGAAGTGAAAGCACCTGCTCCCTGTCGGCCAAGTTGATGGATTGAGAGCGCACGCCGGACACGCGCTTCAGGAAAACAACTGTGCGGCAGCGCTCTGGCGGCAGGTTCTTTTTGGTGGTGCTTTCCCAAACGAAACGGTTGGCGGACAGCGTGAACTGCCCGTGCTTCGGCTCGAAGGCAACATCCTTCAGCTTGAAGACGCTGTCCTGCATATGTGTTGAAATGATCGAGAGATCTTCAGTATCCAGCGCCAGCAATTTCAGGCCGCTCATCGGTTTTTCCTTTTCTTTGGGCCACGGGCCGCAATGTCTATTTCTTGTACTGGAAATAGGCAGTCGCGGCCCGCTCTGCAACAGGTGGAAAATCGATGAGCGGCGGTTAAGGCGCGCAGGCGACGCAGCGAACGGGAGTTTCGCCCTCAGGGCTTACAATTTCATCCCGATATTACCTGTTATAGACGGCGGTAAGGCGCGCCTGGCTGATCGTATTGGCGCGGACCATGAAGCCGGCGAGGGCGTTGCTTGCGCCTTCGGGTAATTCAAGCTTTTCGACGCCAAGCGCATAGACGGTAAAGATGTATCGATGCACTTCGCCGGGGGGCGGGCAGGCGCCGCCAAATCCTGCGACGCCATAGTCGTTCTTCAGTTCCAGCGACCCTTTCGGCATGGCGTTGTTTCCGCTCGCGCTAGCGTCAAGCTGCGTGACGTCGGCCGGAATATTCACGACATTCCAATGCCACCAGCCTGAACCGGTCGGTGCATCGGGATCATAGGCGGTGATGGCGAAGCTCTTGGCTTCCTTCGGTGCGCCGGACCACGCCAATTGTGGGGAGAGATTACCGCCGTCACAACCAAAGCCTTTGAAGACCTGAGCGGCCGCAAGTTGATGTCCCTCCGAAACGGAGGAGCTGGACAAGCGGAAATCGTCCGCAAGCGCGGGTGCCGATATTGCGGCCGCAATGGTCAAACCGGTGAGAAATAGCTTTTGAAGCCTGGACATATTGTTTCCTTCAGGGAGGTTGAGAACACCTGAAGAATATTGCCTGCAAACGGCACGCGCTTCCGGCAGAGATGCAACGACTATCGAAAAACGATCAATCGCCGGCCGATCTTATCGCCTTCGGTTTGATCCCGAATCGTTTTTTGAAAGAATCAGAAAAATGCGATGGCGTTTTGAAGCCACATTCCAGCGCGATCTGCGAGATGGGAGTGTCAGTGCTCTGCAGCAAGGCAAGACCTTTCTCCAGCCGGGTATTTTGTAAGATCCGCGAGAAACCCAGACCTGATCTGGCAAGAGAGCGGCGAAACGTTGCCTCGCTCATCGCAAAGCTCCTGGCGACATCCGACACGCGCCAGTCACGGCCCGGGTCGCTTTCGATCAAGCGCCGTAATTTGCTCGAAGGTTGTTCATCCGGCCTCGCCGAGAGATGGATTCCCTGATGTTGCAGCCAGATCAGGGGCTCCCGCAGCCGGTGCCTGCGTATGGGCGGGGGAAGGCTGCTGTCATGGAGGGTATCGTGAATACGTTCCAGAATATCCGCTGTATTCGCGAGTGTCCGGATGATCTGTATGCCCGGCTGATGCCGTTGATCCGTGAAGACCGAATTGATCAGGTCATGGCTGAAATACACACCATCTGCCCGGTAATGTGCATGCAGCAATGGCCGGTTCTCCAGAGTTACCAGAGACCCCGGAGGAAAAACCAGCAAATCCCCTTCTTTGGCCACCAGCTCGCCATTGACGGGGCAAATGACTCTTTTTGAGCCTGTGTGGACAAAGCAGAGAAAGGTCAGGCTGATGAAAAGATCGGAGAATGTCGCGGCCGTCGCCTGTGTAATTGACAGGATGGAGACATCGTGCGCGTCTGGCGGCGCGTTTTCGATTTGCAGGGCGGCAAATGGTTTCACGAAGAATTCTCCCTTCGCCGCCTCGCGTCGATTATCATGAACCCCATCCGACTATGCTGACAACCGGGTGGCGTTTTTCAACCATTAGTCCACAGGCTTACTATCAATCGCTGACGCGTTCGACCAGAGCACCACAGCGGGTGAGCTTTTCTTCGAGGCGCTCGAAACCGCGGTCGAGGTGATAGACGCGCGAAACCATGGTCTCGCCTTCTGCCACGAGGCCCGCAATGACCAGCGACACGGAAGCGCGCAGATCGGTCGCCATGACCGGTGCACCCTTCAGGCGGGAAACGCCTTCGATGCGGGCCATCTGGCCGGAGAGCGAAATCTTGGCGCCCAAACGGGCCAGTTCCTGCACATGCATGAAGCGGTTTTCGAAGATGGTCTCGGTGATATGCGAGACGCCCTGCGAACGGGTCATCAGCGCCATGAACTGCGCCTGCAGATCGGTCGGGAAGCCGGGGAAGGGCTCGGTGACTATATCGACCGGCTGAATGCCGTTGCCGTTGCGCACGACGCGCAGGCCGGTCTCGGTGTCACTGATCGTGACCCCTGCCAGCCGCAGCGTGTCGAGCGCATTATCGAGCAGCGATGCGCGCGTGCCTTCCAGCACCACGTCACCGCCTGCCATGGCGACTGCCATGGCATAGGTGCCGGTTTCGATACGATCGGGAAGAACCCGGTGGCGCGCGCCGGAAAGCGAAGTCACGCCCTCAATGGTGATGGTGGAGGTGCCGGCGCCTTCGATCTTCGCGCCCATGGCGATCAGGCAATGCGCGAGATCGACCACTTCCGGCTCGCGGGCAGCGTTGTGGATGACGGTGGTGCCGCGGGCAAGGCTGGCGGCCATCAGCATCACATGCGTCGCGCCAACGGACACTTTCGGGAAGGTGTAGACAGCGCCGATCAGGCCACCCTTGGGGGCGGTGGCATTGATGTAACCGCCATCGATCTCCATCGTCGCACCCAGCGCCTGCAGGCCCTCGATGAACAGGTCGACCGGGCGCGTACCGATGGCGCAGCCGCCGGGCAGGGAAACGCGGGCGCGGCCCTCACGCGCCAGAAGCGGGCCGATGACCCAGAAGCTGGCGCGCATCTTCGAAACCAGCTCATAGGGAGCCGTCGTATCGACGATGGTGCGGCAGGTGAAATGCACGGTGCGGGAATAGGCCTCGCCCTGGCTTTCGCGGCGGCCATTGACGGAAATATCGACGCCATGATTGCCGAGAATGCGGATGAGCTGCTCTACGTCAGCCAGATGCGGCACGTTTTCGAGCGTCAGCGTGTCGCTGGTCAGAAGTGATGCGATCATCAACGGCAGGGCGGCGTTTTTTGCGCCGGAGATGGGAATGATGCCGTTGAGCTTGTTGCCACCCGTAATTCTGATGCGATCCATGCGTCCCTACGGGCCTGTGCCCGCCTTTCTTATCATGCCTTCGGAAAGGCGTGTCCTTAGACGAATTTCCGCGGCGTTTCAATTTTATGCTGGTGAATTGTCTATGAGGATGATTCGTCCGTTTTTGCGGCAGGCAGGCCAATCGTCTCGTCTTCTTCGCCTGCGCGGCGCGCACGAACCTGCTGTTTGCGCTTCAGAAGATTTTCGCGAAGCTTCTTCGCCGCCCGCGCCTTGCGCTCCGCCTCGCGCTGGCGCGCCTTTTCACCGGGGCCGGCCTGCGTGTTTCCGTTTGCCGCTACGGCCGACGGTTCCGTCGAAACGTTGGCGGAAACCGCCGCCTTCGCCTGTTTGTCATGATGTTCGTTCATAGATTCAGCAATATCTGAAAAATGCGTTTTTCAACAGGGGGCACGCTTTTTTGCGCCACTGGATGAAGAATATCGTTTTGCGACTTGCGCTCGTCAAAAACCTATGGCAATAGGCCGCCACGCTTGATGCTGAAGCAGACGCTTCGGCACCGGATGCTGCTATAGCTCAGGGGTAGAGCACTCCCTTGGTAAGGGAGAGGCCGAGAGTTCAAATCTCTCTAGCAGCACCATTTTATCCCATAAAACAGATGCTTAGGTAATCGCGCACGCCGCAGCGTCGCCATCACTTCAGTCCGCACGCGTTGCGCGAGCCTCGCTAAATGGAAAACCGCGCCTCTTGCGAAGCGCGGTCTCCATATCCGAATATTCTGTTGCTGCCAGAGCGGGACGAAACCGCCCGTAGCCAACGGGCGCCGCTTACTGGCGGAATAGCGACAGGATATTTTCGGAACTGGTATTGGCGATGGAGAGCGACTGGATGCCCAGCTGCTGCTGTGTCTGAAGAGCCTTGAGCTTGGTGGATTCTTCGTTCATGTCCGCATCGACGAGACGGCCGATGCCCTTGTCGATGGAGTCGGTGAGTTTCGAGACGAAGTCTTCCTGCAGGCCGATGCGCATCTTGATCGAACCGAGAGCTGCGGATGCGCTGCTGATCGACTGAAATGCCGTTTCGACATCTGTGAGCAGGTTACCGATGGTGTAGGCCGGCGGCGTTGCAGAATTGAACAGCTTGAGATCGATATCCCATACGGAAATGCCGGAAGCCGTGCCGGGCTGGCCGATGATGCCCTTTGTTGTGTCAAGCGTTGCGGGCGAGCCTGTCAGGCCGAAAAGCACATTGGCGGTTGTTGTGCCGGCGGTGGTGTCGACAAGCGTATAGTCCGTTTTCGTAACGCTGACGGTGCCGCCGCCATCGCGGACAAAACCGGAAACGACGGTCTTTGCGCCGGTGCCCAGCAGCCAGTTTTCGCCACTGAAAGATGCACCCTGTGCAATCGATTCGAGCTGTTTTTTCAGCTGGTCGATTTCTTCCTGGATTTTCGTCTTGTCGACACCCTCTTCGGTTGCCGCGACGATTTTCGACTTGATTTCCTTGACGACTTCGACGGTGCTTTCCATCGCGGAATAAGCGACGTCAACCTTGGCCGCGCCAAGCCCCAGCGCATCCTGAACGGCGGAGAGAGCCATGTTGTCGGAACGCATGGTCGTCGCGATCGACCAGTAGGCGGCGTTATCGGATGCGGACTTGACCCGCAGACCCGAAGACACTCTGGATTGGGTTTCTTCAAGCTGTCCGCTGATGGCGCGCAACGTCTGAAGCGCCGACATGGCGGCGACATTTGTGATAATACTTGTCATAATTGCCCCTCTGAGCTGGCTAAATGGGAAGGGACATTCCGGGATCGCCGGAAACGACTGAGCGGCGTGATGCCTGTTAACCTCTTTTTCGTCTTGGTTAACGAGTCGTTTCGATGCGCTGATTTAGCCGTGATTTGGTTAATGAACTCTTAATCAAAAAATCGCGTGAATTTCGCAGGCGAGTGCACAAACAAAAACCGCGCCTTTCGGCGCGGTTGATGTTTTCGGCTGAAGCTTCCGATTAACGGAAGAGCGACAGGATGCTTTCGGAGTTGCTGTTGGCAATCGAGAGAGCCTGAACGCCGAGCTGCTGCTGGGTCTGCAGAGCCTTGAGGCGGGTGGACTCTTCGTTCATGTCAGCGTCCACGAGGCGGCCGATACCCTTTTCGACGGAGTCGGACAGCTTGGAAGCGAAGTCTTCCTGCAGGCCGATACGCATGGAGAGCGAGCCGAGCTTTGCAGCCGCGCTGGTCATTGCCTTGAGCGAGTTTTCAACCAGCGTCAGGGCTTCTGCCATGTTGGTGGCGCGGTCCGCAGCTGCATACTGGGTGATGTCAAGCGTGTAGACGGACTGGGCGGTAACGGTTGTGAACGTTCCAACCGTGCCGAGAATGCCGGTCGTGTCGGGAACGCCTGTCGCCGGGTCGACCGAGCCGAACAGTGTGTTGCCGGTTGCGGTGTTGTCGAGAGCGTATTTCGTGGTCGTGACGCTAACGGCGCCACCGGTGGAGCGAACGAAGCCGGCAACGACAGACTTGTCCGGGTCCGTGCCAGGCGTCGTTGCGCCGAGCGTCGAAGCGCCAACGAGCCAGTTTTCGCCGTAGAAGGAAGCGCCCTGGGCGATCGATGCGAGCTGCTTCTGCAGCTGGCCGATTTCTTCCTGAACCTTGGTGCGGTCGACGCCTTCTTCAGTTGCCGTGACCAGCTTTGCCTTGATTTCCTTGACGACGTCAATTGCCGAGCTCATACCGGCGGAAGCAGTGTCCACCTTTGCGGCGCCGAGGCCGAGAGCGTCGGAAACGGAGGAAAGTGCCATGTTGTCGGAGCGCATGGTGGTTGCGATCGACCAGTAAGCAGCGTTGTCAGAGGCATCGCCGACGCGAAGGCCGGAGGAAACGCGTGCCTGAGTGGATTCCATGTTCTGGCCGATAGAGCGCAGGGTCTGGAGCGCAGACATTGCTGCGACATTCGTGATAATGCTCGTCATAGTAGTGTGCCCCTTGAATGGCTGATTAAAGAAGGGACATTCCGGTTTCACCGGGAACGGCGCACAGCATCATGCCTGCTAACTGGCTGATTTTTAACGTTAGCTCGCCGTTTCGATGAGCATTAGGTAACGCGGGTTTGGTTAATGAATTGATAAGCGCAGAAAGAAATTCAGCGTGGTCAAAATTAAATATGCAACCTTCGCGCGCACGCGCGCGTATCTCCAAAAGTTTAAAAAAAAGATAAGGCCGCACCCGTTTCCGGATGCGGCCTCATTGATGCATTCAGTCCGATTCAGCCTTTCGAACCTTTATGCCTTCTATCCCGGTCTGCGTTCGGTCAGCCCCCGATTGCTTGTGGGAAGAAATGGGTCCCCCAGCCCCGAAGGGCTATGAGAAGCTCAGCTCTTAGCGGAAGAGCGACAGGATGTTCTGCGAGTCGCTGTTGGCGATCGACAGAGCCTGGATTGCCAGCTGCTGCTGCGTCTGCAGAGCCTTCAGCTTGGTGGACTCTTCGTTCATGTCGGCATCGACGAGACGGCCAACGCCCTTTTCGATGGTGTCGGACAGCTTGTCGGCGAAGTTGCTCTGCAGGTCGATACGTGCAGACAGCGAACCGAGCTTGGCGCCGGCGCTGGTCATCTTCGTCAGAGCGGTTTCAACAGAGTAGAGAGCATTGTCGAGATCGTCGGAGCTGACGTTCAGGTCGAGCACGGAGATCTGGGTGTAGGTCTTGGCGCCGACAGTGGTCGTTGCACCGGTAGCGTTCAGGATACCGGAGTTTGCGTCGATCGTGCCCGGGGTGCCTTCCGTGTAGAGCATGGAGTTGGCATCGAGTGCGTAGTCCGTGGTCTTGACGCTGACAGTGCCGCCGGAGTCACGAACAAAGCCGGAAACGACCGTCTTGGTAGCGTTGGCGCTGGAAACGAGCCAGTTTTCGCCGTTGAAGGATGCGCTCGTGCCGATCGACTTCAATTGGTCGAGAAGCTGGGAAACTTCTTCCTGAACCTTGGCCTTGTCTACGCCCTGTTCCTTGGCGGCTACGACCTTTGCCTTGATGTCGGTAACGACCTTGATGGCGGCGTCCATACCGGCAGAGGCGGTATCCACCTTGGCAGCGCCCATGCCCAGCGCGTCGGATACTGCGCCGAGAGCCTTGTTGTCGGAGCGCATGGTGGTCGCGATCGACCAGTAAGCAGCGTTGTCCGAAGCCGAGCCAACCTTCAGACCGGAAGAAATACGGTCCTGCGTGGTCGACAGATCGGAAGCGATGGAACGCAGGGTCGAGAGAGCGGCCATTGCGTTGTTGTTGGTCAGAATGCTTGCCATAATAAATGTGTCCCTTGTTTTTACGAGATACTGGAGTGGGGACATACCGGGTTGGATATTACCGGTCGCAACGTTTCGGCTTCATGCCACTCGGTTCAGAAACGCTTAGTTCCAGAAACCAAACCCGCTGCGTGTGGGAAGAATTTCGCAGCGAATAATTGCACAATTATTAATTCGAGCATCAAGAAATACTGGAAAATACTTATGGTTACTTTTTGATTTATTTAAATGGTGACTTTTTTATTGATGAATATAGTTACCGGTTTGCTAGTGAAAATGGTAAACAAAGCACCAAAAAGCGAAAACCCCGCGGCTTTCGGCGCGCGAGGTTAAAAAACAAAGTTAATCTGTATCAGCGGGAATGAATGGCCGTCAGTTGAACGATCTGACGAGGCTGCCCACAAGCAGGTTCCATCCGTCGATCAGCACGAAAAACAGGATCTTGAACGGTAGCGAAATCGAGGTGGGCGGCAGCATCATCATGCCCATCGCCATGGTGATGGTGGCGACGATCAGATCGATGACCAGGAACGGCAGGATGATGAGGAAACCGATCTCGAAACCGCGCCGGATTTCCGACAGCATGAAGGCCGGAACGAGCACACGATAGTCGACGACATTGTCGGTCATCACTTCCTGTCCGCGCTCGCGGGCGATATCGACGAACAGCTTCAGGTCCTTGTCACGCGTATTGGCGTTCATGAAGGTGCGGAAGGGCTCGGCAATGCGCTGTACGGCCTGCTGTTCGTTGATCTGGTTCTGCAGCAACGGCTGCACGCCATCGGTCCAGGCTTTGTCGAAGGTGGGCGACATGACGTAGAAGGTCATGAACATCGCCATCGACAGCAGGATCATGTTCGACGGCGTCGAGGCCAGTCCCATGCCGGATCTGAGGATCGAAAAGGCGATCACGAAGCGCGGAAAGCTCGTGACCATGATCAGGATGCCGGGCGCGACGGAAAGAACCGTCAACAGGCCAAAGGTGCGGATGATCCATGCCGCGACGGAGCCGTCTATCTGCGTGTTGAACAGATCGGACGGAAATTGCTGGGCATTGGCAAGGCCCGGCAAAGCGAGGAGGACGGCGATGGTTACAAGAAATCGAATCATTCGATGACAAAGGTCCGGAACATGACCTTGGATACGCGCCCTTGAGAGCGCAGGTCAACTCGTTCCTGAATGTCATCCTTAAGATATTGAAAGCCGCGTGGGCCTTCCAGCTGCTGAAGGGAAACGGTCCGGACATAGGCCATGATATCCTGGTGGATATCCTCCGCCAGCCCGACTTCCACCGGCCCCTTGAACATCAGCGCCACTTCCAGGCGCACCCAATTGGTCGAAGGGTAGGCGAGATTGGTGGTGATGGGATCAAGCTGGACGATGCCGTTCGCTTCGGCCGAGATTTTCTCGAGGCCTTCGCCCTTCTTCTCGCCATGGCCGCCGGCCGCAGCGGTGGCATGGGCCTCCGTTGCAGCAACCTTCGGGGCGATCATGCCACCCACGAGCCAGCCGCCGCCCGCACCGAGCAGGGTGAGGATCACAACGCCTGCGATGGTCATGACCAGAGGGGAGGATTTTTTCTTGCCCTCTGCCTGTTCGTTTTCCATGGGTCAGTCCGTTCCCGTGTGCGTCAGAGCGGCGAGAACAGGTCGACGACCTGCTGCCCGACCGGGGGCTGTTGCACTTCCGTGAGGCGGCCACGACCGCCATAGGAGATGCGTGCTTCGGCGATGCGCTCGTATGAGATCATGTTCTGGGCATCGACATCCTGCGGCCGGACGATACCGCCGACGTTGAGGATGCGGATCTCGTGGTTCACACGCACTTCCTGCGAGCCGCTGATGATGAGGTTGCCGTTTTCCAGAATGCCGGTCACGACGGCGGCCACGAGCAGCGTCAGCTTTTCGGAGCGCTTGGTCTTGCCCTTGGCCTGGGTGTCGGTGTCGGAGCCGTATTTGATGCTGGAATCCGCATCCGGCGTCCAGCCCAGGATCTGGGCTTTGGCCTTCCAGTTCAGGCCGCTGGCATTGGTGCGGTTGCGCTCGGTTTCGTTGTCGAAATCGGCCTTGTCGTTGATCTGGATGTTGACGGTCAGGATGTCGCCGATGTTCAGCGCGCGCAGGTCCTTGAACAGCGCCCCCTGGCTGTCGCTCCACAGCGAATAGCCGCTGGCCATATGCTTCGGCTGCTTGGGATACATGCCCATCTGCGGTGTCTGGCTGAATTGCAGGCCGCTGCCGATCGGGCTCATCGCGGGGGCGTTGCCGATTTCCTTCAGGGTCTGGTTGTTCTGGCAGCCGGCCAGCAGAGCGAGCGGCAGGAGGAGGGCCGGAAGACGACGCGTGCTCATGAAGGATCCTTCGAAGTGTTTTTGTTCGTTGCCTGCGACATGATGCCGGCGACGAGAGCGGCTTTCTGGGCATCCATCTCGCTGAGAATGAGCCCCGACTGGCGCGGCGGCAGCTGCATGATGATGGCTGCCGCAATTTCCACATGCATCTTTTCGAGCTGGGGAGCTGCGGCATCCGCCTTCATCGTCTTGTAGATGTCGACGAGGTTGCTTTTGGCCTGATTGAGGAAATGCTCGCGGCGTGCCAGCCAGTCCTCATATTCCGCCTTGCGGTTTTCCAGCACGGAAATACGCTCATTGACGTCGGCCTGAAGCTTTTCAAGCTCCTGCTTCTGCATGAGGTAACGCTGGTCGCGGGCGGCATCGGCAATATTGGTGCAGAATTTCTGGATTTCGTCCTGCGTGCTGAGTTCCGATACCACGTTCTGCTGGCTCTCGGCGCCGGCAACAGGCAGCAGGAACAGCAGCGACGCGACGGCCGCGAAGCGGACGAGGCCATTCGAGATCGGATTTTTGGTCTGAGGTTCCATCATTGCAGCACGAGCTCCGCCTGAAGGGCGCCGGCAGATTTGATGCCTTGCAGGATGGCGATGATACCATCAGCCTTGAGCCCGATGCTGTTGAGACCGGCAACCAGCGTGCGAAGGTCCGGGCCTTCGACGATGGCGACCTTGCTGCCTTCCCGCATGGCCATGATGTCCGTCTGCGGCTGCACCGCCGTCTGGCCGCGCGAGAAGGGTTCGGGCTGGATGACCTGCGGCGATTCCGTTACCTGCACGGTCAGCGTTCCATAGCTGACGGCGACACGGGAAATGCGCACATCCGCACCGATGACAATCGTGCCGGTACGCTCGTTGATCACGACCTTGGCGGGCGTATCCGTCTCGACCGTCAGGTTTTCGATTTCCGCCATCAGCCGGGTGAGGTCTGCGACGCGGGGTTTCTGCACCGCAATTTCCTGCGAATCGCGCGGCTCGGCGATCGGGTCGCCATAACGGGCGCGGGCAAAAGCGTTGACGACATCAGCCACACGCACGGCCGTTGAAAAATCCGGGTTACGCAGCTGAAGCACCAGATTGACTGAATCCTTGAACTTCGATGGCAGTTCCCGCTCGATGATCGCGCCGTTCGGCACGCGCGCCGACGTGGTGACGCCCTGCGTCAGTGTCGCGGCATCGCCCTGGGCCGAGAAACCGTTGACGATCAGTGCCCCCTGCGCGACGGCGTAAATCTGCCCGTCCGCACCGGAAAGCGAAGTCATGATGAGGTTGCCGCCACGAAGCGAGGTGGCGTCGCCAAGCGAGCTGACGGTGACGTCGACGCGGCTGCCGGGGCTGGCGAAGGGCGGCAGATTGGCCGTCACCATCACGGCGGCGATGTTCTTGGCGTTGGACTGGCCGCCCTGCGTGGTGATGCCGAGGTTCTGCAGCATCGCGCGCATGGACTGTTCGGTGAAAGGCGAGGAGCGCAGGCTGTCGCCCGTGCCCTGCAGTCCCACGACGAGACCGTAGCCGATCAGCTGGTTGTCGCGTCCTGCCTGCAGGGACGCGATATCCTTGATACGGGACGTGTCGGCCTGGGCGGGCGGCGTCGAGAGGAAGGGCAGGGCCGAACAGACCAAAGCCGCGGCTATGATACGAAGCACTCTCATTTCGCCATCACCTGAATGGTTCCGTCCTTCATGACCGTGCCGCTGACCATCACGCCGGAATCGATATTGCGTACCCTGACGACCTCGCCGAGCGAGCCGTCGCTCATTGGCGTTCCGGAAGCCATTAGCGTCATGTTGCCGATGTGGAAAACGAGTTTGACGCTTGTACCGCGCACCACCAGAGACGGTTCGCGCAGCGCCGCAATGGGGATCGTGCGGCCGGGAAGCAGCGTCTGCTTGGAGATCATGCCTTCCACTTCGCTGATATCGCTTGCATAACCAGCGGAAATATTGGGGTTGGTCACTTCCACCGGCTTCACCTGCTCGGGTGAAATCGTCTCCCCCGGATAGATCGTGCGCACGGGAACCAGCGCCATCGGTGCCTGCGCAAGAGCGGGCGCCAGGGCGCCCAGTGAAAAGGCAGACGCGAGACACATACGGACGAACGCCGTTCTGCAGCTGCTATTGTTCCGGCCAAACCTCATGTTCGCCTGCCTTTCCGTTCTTACTTCAGGTTCTTGCTGACAATCGAAGCCATTTCGTCAGCGGTGGTGATGACTTTGGAATTCATCTCATAGGCGCGCTGCGCCGTGATGAGGTCGGTGATTTCCTTGACGGCATCGACGTTCGAGCCTTCGAGGTAGGATTGTTTGACGTAGCCATAGCTCGGATCATCAGGCACGCCGACAACGGCGGCGCCGGAGGCGGGCGTCTGTGCAAAGAGATTGTCGCCGAGCGGCTTCAGACCCGCTTCGTTGGCGAAGTTGGCGATGGTCAACTGGCCGAGCTGCGTGAAATCCGCAGCGTTGCCGATACGCGCAGTCACCTGACCCGTGCGGGTAATGGTGATGTCCTGCGCGTCGGTCGGGATATTGATGTTCGGAATGACATTGTAGCCATCGACGGTCACCAGATTGCCGTCGGCATTCTTGTTGAACGCGCCGGCGCGGCTGTAGAGCGTCGAACCGTCGGCGGCCTCGATCTGGAACCAGCCCTGACCGATGATCGCGACATCGAGCTTGTTGCCGGTTTCGATCAGGTTGCCCTGGGTGTGGATGTTGCGCACGGCGGATGTCTGCACACCGAGACCGATATTGGCGCCCTCAGGCACGATGGCCTGGTTGGCGCGGTTCGGCACGCCCTGCATGCGCTCGGTCTGGTAGAGAAGATCGGTGAACTCCGCACGCGCGCGCTTGTAGCCGGTGGTGTTGATGTTGGCGATGTTGTTGGCGATGACTTCCAGATTGGTCTGCTGGGCGTCCATACCGGTGGCAGCGATGGCAAGAGCTCTCATGTCAATATTCCTGCTGGGCTAGATCTGCATCTTGGTAATGTCGAGATAGGCCGACACGATCTTGTCGCGCAGCGCGATGGCGGTTTGCAGCGACTGTTCGGCCGAAAGCACGGCATCGACCACTTCGCGGGTATTCGCCTTGCCCTGAATGCCTTCGAAGGAGGCAACTTCCGCCTTCTTAAGATTGTTCATCGCATCCATCGATACGTTGCCGAGAACGCTGGCGAAGCTTTGACCCGTCTGCTGGGCGGGCGTCGTCTGCTGCTCGCCGCCGAAGAGGCTTTCCGTCAGCGAGGAGACGCCGCTTGCGCCGCGGGTGAGCGAGAGGGAACTGACTTGCTTGATACCGTCGATCATTGCGATGCCTTCAGAAGGTCGATTGTGGAGGCGACGAGGTCGCGTGTCTGGCGGATGACCTGAAGATTGGCGTCATAGCTGCGGTTTGCTTCGCGCATGTCGGCCATTTCGATCAGGACGTTGACGTTCGGCATCTTGACCATGCCATTGGTATCGGCGGCCGGATTGCCGGGGTCGTATTCGTGGACGAAATCGCCGCGGTCGACACCGAGCTTCTTCACCTTCACACGCTCGACGCCGCTGACGCGGTCCAGCTCGGAGCCAAAGGTGACGGTCTTGCGACGATAGGGATCGGCGCCGGGCGTATCGCCGGTCGATCGGGCGTTGGCGATGTTTTCGGAGACGATGCGCAATCGTGTGGACTGCACCTCCAGGCCGCTGCCGGCTATCTTGCTTGCCGCACTCAAGGGATCCATGGCTTACCTCTTAACCGTCATCAGCATCATGCGATGGAAGGATTTGACGAGACTGGCGTTCAGGTCGTACTGCCGCTTGATCTCGCCGGTCTTGGTCATTTCTTCCGCAAGCCCGACCGAATTGCCCGATTCCTGCATGCCGATCTCGTTGTTGACCGGGTTATCGCGCACCGCGATATGGTCGCTGAGGGTGCTTTCACCGAAGTGGGCAGGATTGGTCCTAGCCATGCCGACCTGCTGGCTGGTGGCCTGCATGACCGCTTCGAAGGGGCTGACGTCCTTGGCATGGAACTTGGGTGTGTTGGCGTTGGCGATGTTGGTCGCCACGACTTCCTGCCGCACGCTCAGCCATTCCGCTTGGCGGGATGCCAGATCGAACAGTTGAATCGGTTGCATAGACTTCTCCATCTCGTATGGCCCGAACCTACGGGGCTAATCTTGCGTCAGACTTGCGGAAAGGGCGGAAGGCGCTGGCCAATGACGGGAAGCGTCGTGGAAGAGGGCCTTGCGGAGAATAAAAGGGCAGGCATCCGCTGCGACGCGCCTTCGCCCTGAATGATCGCGTGCGAAAATTTGCTGTCACGCCGGACCGGATGTGATCCTGCAACTGCCCGGCCGGGGGGGCTTTCGGACGCGGGTTCCAGTCGCTTGAACCTAACCCAATCTTATCGCTATAGTAGTTGGAAACGGAGGAAGACAATCATGGATCTGGTAATTCCCAGTGCAGCCAATCTCAGCCTGTTTGTCAGTGCCACGCTGGTGCTGCTTCTCGTACCCGGCCCCGCGGTTCTTTACATTTTCGCGCGCTCGGTAGAGCAGGGCCGTTCCGCCGGTCTCGTATCGATCCTTGGCATCCATTCGGCGACGCTTGTTCACGTTGTCGCTGCCGCCGTGGGATTGTCGGCGCTCCTCGCCTCATCTGCGCTTGCCTTCAGCGTGGTGAAATATGCCGGCGCGGCCTATCTGATCTGGCTTGGCCTCAAGAAGCTCTTCGGCTCGTCGGACATTCCCGGCATCGAGGGCGGCCTCCCGACGCGCAGCCGCATGCGTATCTTCCGCGAGGGTTTCATCGTCAACCTCCTCAATCCGAAGACAGCCCTGTTCTTTCTGGCGTTCCTGCCGCAGTTCGTCGAGGTTGGCCGGGGCAATGTGGCGATGCAGATCGCTTTCCTTGGCATTCTCTACACTGTTATCGGTGTCTTGACGGATGGGACCTATGCGCTTGTGGCCGGCACGGCCGGCAGCTGGCTGAAGCGCAGCCCCGTTTATCTGAAAGCCGAACGCTGGGTCAGCGGTTTCGTTTATATCGGCCTCGGTGTGACAGCAGCTCTTGCCGGCAACCAGAGGAAATAAACCGAACGACTTACCCAAGAGCCGTCCCTGACGGCTGCGTTGGGCACGGCTCGGAGCGGCGTTGCCGCTAAAATGCCGCCGCGAAGAGGTCTTTGCGACGGTCACCGAGAGGTTTGCTGTGGGTTCTTGTTGTCACCGGGATGCGCAGCGCGGCCTTCCGCTCAAGGGCGGCCGGACTATTTTTCCGGATGATAGGTTTTTCCGGATGACGTCTCGATCAGCCATTCGCCGTTGCGTTGCTCGATCTTCGTCAGCAATGCATTGTCCGGCAGGGTCGAGCCGACACGCACCATATACATGCCCGAACCGTCCTCGATCAGGGCGCGGCCATTGGAGACATGCAGCAGACGGAAGGACGTCTGGCCGGGGAAGGGCTGGTCTTCGACCCCGGCGGCCAGATTGTTCTGTTTTTCCTTGCCGCCAGCGTTCACGGTCGCCGTCGTCAGCATGTCGGGCAGCTCCGCCGGTGGCGGGGTATCTTCTTTGTTGCGGTTGGTCATGGCCATGGGTGAGACGCTGAAGACTTCCCGCGGGCCGGTATGGGGCAGATCGCGGGTGCGATCGCCGCCCGCCACCTTCATGCCGAATTTCTCCTCGTTGAAGAAGACATACCAGGGGAAAAAGGCTGCTGCCGCGGCAAGCCCGATGCCCGTCCATGCGAGAATACGGTCGGGCGTAAAGAAAATCGGCTTCGGCAGCACGTCTTCGTCTTGGCTATTGTCGTTCCGCTTGTTGTTCACGGGGTCAGCCTCTCATTCTCGGATTGACCTGGGGCTGGCCATTCTGCGCTCCACCGCGCAAGGCGGTTGCCAGATCGGCATAGGCATCCTGTGCCGCCGGTTCGTCCGGCAGCTGTTTCAGCGTTTCATAGATGATCGGAACCTGCTTCACCGCCATGTCGAGATCGGGGTCGGTTCCGGGGCGGTAACCGCCGATGAGGCGAAGATCTCGCGTCTCCTCGAAGCGATGCACCAACGCCTTCAGGCGCGAGACCAGCTTTTCCTGATCCGGCGTCCACGCCTTCTTGGCAAGACGCGAGATCGAGGCGAGCGGATTGATCGGCGGATAACGACCCTCTTCGGCAAGGCTGCGGTCCAGCACGATATGGCCGTCGAGAATACCACGGGTCGAATCGGCAATCGGATCGTTGTGATTGTCGCCATCCACGAGGATTGAGACGATGGCGGTGATGGTGCCGGTGCCTTCCGCGCCCGGCCCTGCTCGTTCCAGCAACCGCGGCAGTTCGGTGAAGACCGAGGCGGGATAACCACGTGCGACGGGCGGTTCGCCCGAAGCGACCGCCACTTCGCGGATCGCATGGGCAAATCGCGTCACGCTGTCGATGATGAGAAGAACATTGTCGCCCTGATCGCGAAAATGTTCGGCGATCGTTACGGCGGAAAGCGGCGCCATCTTGCGCAGCATCGGGCTCTCGTCGCTCGTCGCGACGACGGCGACGGACTTGCTCATATTATCGCCCATCGTGTCTTCGATGAATTCACGCACTTCGCGGCCGCGTTCGCCGACAAGTGCGATCACCACCTTGTCGAAGGCATCGGCCTTGGCGAGCATCGACAGCAGCGTGGATTTGCCCACCCCCGAACCGGCGAAAATACCGAGACGCTGCCCGAGGCAAAGCGGCGAGAAGATATCGATAGCCCGGACGCCCGTCTTGAACGGCGTCTCCACCCTTTTACGGGTCATCGAGGGCGGCGCATTGTTGGAAATCGAACGGCGCACGATGCCGGAAGCAAGCGGCCCCTGGCCGTCAATCGGCTCGCCAAGCGCATTGATGGTGCGCCCGCACCAGCTATCGTCGGGCGAGACGCGGAAGGCGCCCTTGCGGATGACGGTGTCGTGGATGCCGATCGGCTCGCCTGGCTCGATGGGGCAGACATAGCAGATATCCGGCTCCACGCGCACGACTTCGCCGAGATGAATGCCGGTCGCGCTGCGATGGGCAACGAATTCGCCGAGCCTGACGTGCCGCGACAGGCCGGACACCGTGTAGTGCCCGGCGGCGATGGTGCGGACATGGCCGCCATGCGCCACCGAAAATTCCGGATCGGCATAGTGCCCGGCAAGGCTGGCAAGCTGGGCGAGCTTCGGTGAAATGGCCCAGCCTGAGAGCATGGATTCCGGCATTGTCATCCGTCAGTTCCTCAACGTGCGCCGCCGAGTGTCTTGATGCCCTCGCCGAAGGTCGATTCGGTATCGCGCATCATCGACGAAATGCTCTCAAAGGCGCGGTTGACCTGGATGAGCTGCGTCATCTGGGAAATGCCGTTGACGTTCGACTGTTCGAGATAACCCTGAACGACGCCGACCTCATGATTGTTGACGACCGGAACGGGCTGGGCCACGGGCTTCACGCCGCTATTGGGGTGACGCAGGAACCCTTGAGAAAAATCCGCCTGGAAGATGCCGAGCGAGGCGGCGATATTGTCGTTCTGCCTGATGGCGCCGTCGAGGCCGACGGTGATCGGGCCGCCATTCGGATTGAGCCTGATCGGGCCGCCGCCGGCGTCGAGGACAGGATAACCGCTGGACGAGATCAATGCGCCGTCCGGGCGCATGGTGAAACGGCCGTCGCGCGTCAGGATCTGGCCATCCGGCGTATCCAGCGCGAACCAGGCGTCGCCCTTGATGGCGAAATCGAAGGAATTGCCGGTCTGCTCGAAAGCGCCCTGGCGGGTGGAGAGATAGTCGTTGCCCTGCGACACGAAGGCCACCTTGGCGTTCATGCTGTTATGGTTCTTGGCGACCATTTCGTCGAATTTTACCTCGGAGCCGCGGAAGCCGACCGTGTTCACATTCGCCATATTGTCGGAAATGGTGGTGAGACGGCGCTCCAGCGCGATCTGCGAGGACAGGGCGACGTATAGTCCGGATTGCATATCATTTGCCTCCGAGTTTCAGGGAGTTGATGGAAATCAGCAGGTCGGGGGAAATGCCGTAGCCGCTGGAGGAGCCGAAAACGGCCAGTGGATCGTAGGTCGTCGAAGGATTTTGCATTTCCCACATGATGGTGAAACGCTCGAGCAACTTACCGACCTTTTCAGGATCCTGCAGATCCTTGATATTGATGCTCTTTTCGATGAGGGCGGCCTGCTTGTCGACATCAGCGGCAGCAAATGCGTCAGGCAGGTTGAAGGTTGTGCGGAACACCTCCGAAAGCGCGTCGTCGGCCAGAAAATCGAGGCCGGATTTGATTGTCGGCGCCTTGCGCTCGAAATAGAGGGCGAGCCGGACGCCGTTATTGTCATCGCCCGCTTCCTGTTCCAGCGTCTGGCGCGTGTATTTGTCGATGACACCGGATTTGGCCGCGTCGGTGGCGGTTGCCGCCGCACCCAGGCCCGCGAAATCCAGCGACTTTGCAAGCTCGGCATAACGATTGTCGGAGAGCTTGTTGGCGAAGGCGTTCTTGTCGCTCGCCCCTTCCGTCAGCACCTTGCGGATGAAGGCTTTTGCATAGGCCATGTCTTCCAGGCCGTGGGCTTTCAGCGCGTAATTGTAAAGACGTGTATCGGCCATGAAATCGTCGATGGATTTCACGTTGCCGATCTTTTCACGGTAATATTCGGTCTCGCGCGCCACGTCTGGCTGCTTCGAGACCCGCTCGAGCGACTTGCCGATATCCTGACTGATCAGTCTGTAGCTGGTATAGGTGGAAGTCACTGAACCGCCGCTCTCGTTTGATCCCGATTTTTGGGCGCACGTCCGCCCTTGTCGGCATAATGTCGCGGCTTGCTTGTGCGAAACTGGCTGAGGCGAGGTCGGTGCAGGAGGCATTGCGGACAGGTTCACGCAAGCCACATTTTCTAGACATGGCGCCATGGAACACTGTTCGGGCGTGGTCGATCAATGAATATTGTAATTGGACTTATAATCACCTTCGGCTGCATCATCGGCGGCTATATGGCGATGGGCGGTCATCTCAACGTGCTGGTTCAGCCGTTCGAATTGATGATCATCGGTGGCGCCGGCCTCGGCGGCTTCATCATGGCGAACCCGATGAAGGTCGTGAAGGATTCGGGCAAGGCGCTCGGCGAGGCCTTCAAGCATTCGGTTCCGAAGGAGCGCAACTATCTCGACGTGCTCGGCGTGCTGTATTCGCTGATGCGCGACCTGCGCACGAAATCGCGCAACGAGATCGAAGCCCATATCGACAATCCCGAGGAATCCTCGATCTTCCAGAGCGCGCCGTCGGTTCTGAAGAACAAGGAACTGACCTCGTTCATCTGTGATTATGTCCGCCTCATCATCATCGGCAATGCCCGCAGCCACGAAATCGAGGCGCTGATGGATGAGGAAATCGAGACCATCCTGCATGACAAGCTGAAGCCCTACCACGCGATCACCACCATGGGCGATTCCTTCCCCGCCATCGGTATCGTCGCGGCCGTTCTCGGCGTCATCAAGGCCATGGGCAAGATCAACGAATCGCCTGAGGTGCTCGGCGGCCTGATCGGCGCCGCACTCGTCGGCACCATGCTCGGCATCATCCTGTCCTATTCGATCTGCAACCCGCTCGCTTCGCAGGTCAAGATCGTCCGCACCAAGCAGCACCGCCTCTACATCATCGTCAAGCAGACGCTGATCGCCTACATGAACGGCTCGGTGCCGCAGGTCGCGCTCGAATATGGCCGCAAGACCATCTCCAACTATGAACGGCCGTCCATTGATGCCGTCGAGCAGGAGATGATGAATCCCGGCGGCGAAAACAAGGCGGCATGATCATGGCAAAAGCTGCAGCGCAAAAAGCCTCCGCCCCTACCATCGACACGGCCCTGCTCGCGAAACTCACGGGAGGGCTCACCGACCGCAAGACGATCGCCAGGATCGGTTCCGATATCGGCCATCTCTACAGCGAATTCCTGCCTGATATCTTTCACAGCGAGACCGGCATTGGGATCGACGTTGAATATATCGGGTCCGAAGCGGGGCTGATGACCGATCTCATCGCCAATGTCGGGCAGAATGTCTCGGTTGCCGATTGTTCGCTGCGCAACTGGTGCCCCAATTTCATGATGACGGTCGGCAATGGCTTCGTCATCGCTTTGATGGAGCGTATGCTCGGTGCGGCACCCGAGAGCATTGGCGACCCGGACGAACGCGGCCTGTCCCATATTGAGCTCGATCTCGCGGCGATGGTTCTCGGCCGTATCGCCGGTGTCCTGCGCTCCGGTGTCAATGCGCCGGGCGGCTTCGAGGCGACGATCGATCCGCCGTTCAATGCCAATGGAAAAAGCGCCTTCGACGAGATGATCGCCGGTCTTTACGGCGTGACCATCCGCATGAAGATCGATATCGGCAAGGTATCCTCGGAATTTTCTCTCATCGTGCCGCAGCGGCCGCTGCTCAAGACCTCCATCGTCGCCCCCAAGGCTTCAGCCCAGGCGCTGAAGAAGCAGGAGGAATGGATGGAGATGATCTCGCAGCAGGTGAAGAGATCGCAGGTCACGCTTGAGGCGCGCATCAAGCTCGAAACGCTGACGCTGCGGACGATTTCCAGGCTGGTGGCTGGCGATGTCATTCCGTTTCAGGATCTGAAGCAGGACGATATCGGCGTCGAGGTCAGCGCCAACGGTTCCAAGCTCTATAATTGCGAATTCGGCAAGTCAGGCGACCGCTACATGGTTCGGGTGAAGAACAATGTCAGCACGGACGACGAGATCTTACGACATTTGATGGGTTAAATCCTGCCCGGCCTTTGCGGCTCTGGGCAGGCTGACGCAAGTTTCAAAGGGAATAATCAGCGCATGGCTACGAAGAAAACACCTGTGACCGATGATGCGGCGTTGCCGTCGTTTGAAGACGGCGCCGACCTCGACCAGGCTATCGGCGATCTGCGTGGCGTCCTCAAGACGGATGCGGAAGGTTCGCTGTCCGATTTTGGCGACTTCGGCGATTTCGGAAGCACGGACGAGGCTTCGACAGACAACGACCTTTCCGCCTTCGGTGGCGGAGCGGCCGATTTTGCGATGGACGATTTCACTGCGGCCCCGCAGGTCGCGGGTGTGAAGGCACCGCTTGGCAGCGGCTTGTCCGAAAACATGGAAATGATCATGGACATCCCGATTGATGTCCAGATCGTTCTCGGCACCAGCAGAATGCTCGTTTCGGGGCTGATGAGCCTCGAAGAGGGTGCGACGATCGCGCTTGATCGCAAGATTGGCGAGCCGGTCGAAATCATGGTGAATGGCCGCCGTATTGCGCGCGGTGAAATAACGGTTCTGGAAGACGACGATACGCGCTTCGGCGTAAAATTGATTGAAGTACTGAGTACGAAGAAAGCCTGATCCCTGTGGGGACGGAGAGGAAAGACCATGATGGACTTCGAGGATTTCGGTAACCCCCTTGCGGGCAAGCCGTTGTCTCAGGCCGACAAGGCGGCCGCGGTGCTTCTTGCCATGGGCAAGGGCGTCGCCGGCAAGCTGCTGAAGTTTTTCACGCAGCACGAATTGCAGATGATCATTTCCTCGGCTCAGACGCTGCGTGTCATTCCTCCGGATGAACTTGCGCAGATCGTGGCGGAATTCGAAGACCTGTTCACCGAAGGAACGGGTCTGATGGACAATGCCAAGGCAATCGAAAGCATTCTCGAAGAAGGGTTGACGCCTGAAGAGGTCGACAGCCTTCTCGGTCGCCGCGCGGCCTTCCAGGCCTATGAAGCGTCGATCTGGGACCGTCTGCAGGAAGCCGAGCCGGAATTCGTCGGCAAGTTCCTGCTGCGCGAGCATCCGCAGACCATCGCTTATATTCTCTCCATGCTGCCTTCCTCCTTCGGCGCCAAGGTTCTCCTGACCATTCCGGAGGAACAGCGCGCGGATATCATGAACCGCACGGTGAACATGAAGGAAGTCAGCCCGACTGCCGCGCAGATCATCGAGAAGCGCGTGGTCAACCTCATCAACGAGATCGAGGCCGAGCGCAATGCCGGCGGTTCCACAAAGGTTGCCGATCTGATGAACGAACTGGACAAGCCGCAGGTCGACACGTTGCTGAGCTCGCTCGAAACGCTCAGCAAGGAAGCCGCCAACAAGGTCAAGCCGAAGATCTTCCTCTTCGACGACCTCATGTTCATGCCGCAGCGCAGTCGCGTCCTGCTGCTCAACGATGTTTCGGCGGATGTTCTGACCATGGCGCTGCGTGGCGCCACGGTGGAAATCAAGGAATGTGTGCTCTCCAGCATCAGCCCGCGCCAGCGTCGCATGATCGAATCGGACCTTGCGGTGCCGCAGGCCTCGCTCAACACCCGCGAAGTGGCAATCGCCCGCCGCGCGGTGGCGCAGGAAGCGATCCGCCTCGCCAATTCCGGCCAGATCCAGCTGAAGGAAGCTGCTTCGGACGAACAGTCGGCCGCCGCTTAAGCGGAAGCCGGTTGATAACCCGCCCCCAGGGCGGAGCCGGCCATTGCGATGGCCGGCCACGGACGCTAGTTTCGAAATGACGGCCTGCCGGGATCGGCGGGCCTTTTTTTGATTCCGGGGACGTGCCTTGGCAGACGATCAGGACAAGGACAGTAAAACAGAAGACCCCACGGAGAAAAAACTCCGTGATGCGGCCGAAAAGGGCAATCTTCCCTTTTCTCGCGAAGTGCCGATCTTTGCGTCGTCGCTCGCCTTTTATTGTTACCTGGTTTTTTTCCTGCCTGATGGTGCCGGCCGTCTCGGTGTCACCTTGAAGGACCTGTTTGGCCAGCCCGAACAGTGGAACCTCAGCACCCGGCCGGATGCCCTGGCGCTGCTCTATTTTCTCGGCACATCCGTCGCTTACCTGCTCATGCCGGCCATGATCATGTTCATCGTCTTCGGCCTTGCCTCATCTTTCTTGCAGAACCTGCCGTCGCCGGTGCTTGAACGGGTACGTCCGCAATGGTCGCGCATTTCACCGGCAAAGGGCTTCACCCGTATCTATAGCAAGCAGGGCTTTGTGGAATTCGCCAAATCGGTGTTCAAGATCATGATCGTTTCGATCATCATGTTCTTCGCGCTTCGCGGTGATTTCTACAGCCTCATCGATCTGATGTTTTCCGATCCGCAGGTGATTTTCGTGCGCGTGGTCGAAATCGTCAAAAAGATGATGGTCGTCATCCTGCTCTCGACCGCGCTGCTCGCCGCCGTGGACGTCTTGTGGACACGCCATCACTGGTTCAGCCAGCTGAAAATGACGAAGCATGAGGTGAAGGAAGAATACAAACAATCGCAGGGTGACCCGGTGGTCAAGTCCCGCCAGCGCTCGATTGCCCGTGACCGTGCCCGCCGCCGCATGATCAACAACGTGCCGCGCGCCACACTCGTCATCGCCAACCCGACACACTTTGCGGTAGCGCTGCGTTATGTGCGCGAAGAGGGAGACGCACCTGTCGTCGTCGCCAAGGGCCAGGACCTTATCGCATTGAAAATCCGCGAGATTGCGGAAGAAAACAATATCCCCGTTTTTGAGGACCCTCCGCTTGCACGCTCCATGTTTGCGCAAGTCTCGGTAGATAGTGTGATTCCACCAGTCTTTTACAAGGCTGTGGCGGAGCTCGTTCATCGGGTTTACGCCAGGACGTCATCGAAAATACGGGTTCAATAAAACCAATGAAAAAATCCGCCTATTCCGAACAGCGGGAAATGATCGTCGCAGAGGCGATCAACCCGATCGCCACCGAACTACGCTTGTTAGACCCGGCCGACCTGATTTCACTGCTCCGATTCGAGTGCTATGGCAGTATCGCCGATCTCGTTTCATCGGCGGCGGAGCTTTATTATCATCCCGGCACGATCAATTTCGGCGCCGGCGGCGAATACAAGCTCGAATGGGAAGGCGTGCCGGAGGTCGTCCTCGATCTGGAGTTGAAGCCGAAGGGCGCCACGGTCTATGCACGATTGATTCTCGCAGACAAGCATGCGGCGATCGAGATCAATCACGTCTCGTTTCAAAACCCTTCCGAAAACCCGGACGAAAATACCGAGTTTCTCCGCCACAGCCTGGCCGCCGCTCGATTCATAGCCACCCGTCAGGGCGAAGCGGCTTAACCGGATCAGCCGCCACCTATTTCCATCATGTCCGTTGCGCCCGTCGAAATCACCGGCGCAACGGCCTTTTTCCGGTGCTTTTTGATCTGGGCTTGCCTGAAGCCTGCCTGTTTATGCGAAACCCGGTCGCGAAAGTCAGGAACGCCTTGCAAATCAGTCGCGTTGTTTGTTACCTATCGCATTAACGATTTGTTAACGAACGGCAGGTCGCGGTGGCTGCTTCAAGCCATTGCCGATACGCATGATGCTCCTGCTCGTTATCGGCACCGCGCCGGATTTTTTCTGAAATTTTGAGTTGGGTGGACCCCATGACAAGCATTTTGACCAATGCGGCAGCGATGGCCGCGCTGCAAACCCTGCGTATGATCGACAAGAACCTCGAGACGACGCAGGCGCGCGTGTCATCAGGTTTTCGTGTCGAAACCGCCGCGGATAATGCGGCCTACTGGTCCATCGCAACAACGATGCGCTCCGATAACAATGCGCTTTCTGCCGTGCAGGATGCATTGGGCCTGGGCGCCGCCAAGGTGGACACCGCCTATGACGCCCTTGCAAGCACGATCGACGTCGTCAAGCAGATCAAGGCCAAGCTTGTCGCTGCCTATGGCGTGGGTGCTGATCGCGGTAAGATCCAGGATGAAATCAAGCAACTTCAGGAGCAGCTGAAAAGCATCTCCGAATCGGCTTCATTCTCCGGTGAGAACTGGCTGCAGGCCAGCATCAGCAACAATGGCACGCCGCCGGTCGCAGAATCGATCACGAAAAAGGTGGTCGCATCCTTCACCCGTACAGGCGCCGGTAATGTGGGCGTCACCACCGTCGACTATACGCTCGACGGCAGCACCGTGCTTTTTGACCTGAGTGGCGGAAAGCTTGGGATTCTCGATAAAGATGCTGTTTTCGTCAGCAAGACGGAGACGGAGGTCAAGCAGACCTCGACGACGGCCGGTAAAGAGTCGCAAACGGGTTATGTCGTTGAGAAGCTGAGCGACGCACAGATCGGCGCGCTGAATGCCACAACGCCGGATACGAATACGGATCCTAATCTCTACAGCAATGGTACGGATAATTATCTTCGCCTTGCGGAAAACGTCTGGGTCAAAGCCACGACGACAAACCCGTCGAGCGGCGGCACGACCGTTTCCCCTGCCTATCGCGACACCGGCAGCACCGACTGGTTTTATGATGTGAGCGCCGGTACGGCTTCTGCTGATCGTTCGCTCGGTTTTTCCGTATCCACCCTCAATCTCGGCAATCTCGATGTCGTCGCGGCAGCCATGGGCGGTTTTGCCGGCGGCGGCACGACCTATACCGACGCCGATGCCATCGACATGATGATGTCCTTCGTCGACAAGCAGCTTGAGGCGATGACCAGCACGGCCTCCAGCCTCGGTTCGCTGCAGAGCCGCATCAGCATGCAGGAAAACTTCGTTTCGAGCTTGATGGATGTGATCGACAAGGGTGTCGGCCGTCTCGTTGATGCTGACATGAACGAAGAATCGACCAGGCTGAAAGCACTGCAGACGCAGCAGCAGCTCGGCATCCAGGCGCTCTCCATCGCCAATGCCAACGCGCAAAATATCCTCCAGCTCTTCAAATAATGGGTTTCGCCCGGCGCGGGCGCGCGGATGAATGGCGCAGGCTGTCTGATCAGGCCCGCCTTCATCCTCGCACAAGTTTGAACACCTAACGTCGGGGCAGGATCGGGTGGATCGCATGGCGCGATCCGGCCGGGAATCATGGAAGAGACGGGCAGGGTAGCAAGGATGACGGTGGTGCCGCCAAACGGCTTAGAGCATTTCGAGGAAGAGTGGACCCCGATTTTCCGTCTGGAAATGCGGCTTTCTCGCCCTGTTGGCCAGTTTTGCCGGGGGCAGGCATGAGCGCGTCGATTGCACGATTTCTCAAGGATTTCGGTGAGCCTCAACCGGCGTCGCCGGCCTTCGGCGACCCGTTGGCGGATGCCGATACCGATTTCGCCTCCGGATTTGCCGATATCACGTCCGGTTTCGACGATTTGACACCCGTCGATGCGGAAGGCGAAAAACAGGCGGCCTATGCCCGTGGCCACGAGGATGCGACCAGAGAGATCACCGAAAAGATGCAGGCCGAGCGGGAAGAGCTGATCGCCGCCCACGCCGCCGAACTGGAAGAACTGCGCACTGTCTATCTTGAGGAGACAGCCGGTTTTCTGTCGCGCCGTCTGCGTGAAGGTATCGATGCAATTGCTACCAATCTCAGCGAACAGACCGCGAATATTCTTGCGCCGGTTCTGACGGAAAAGCTGTCGCTCAAGGCGGTCTCGGCGCTTGCCGATGTGGTGCGCGCATCCATGCCGGATGGCGAGGAAGTCACGCTTGTCGTGAAGGGCCCGAAAAATCTGTTCGAGCAGTTGAAGACCCAGCCGGGCTTTGAAGAAGAGAAAATGAAATTTACTGAGACCACCGATATCGATCTTTCGATCGAGTTGGGTGAAAGCGTGTTCGTGACGCGCATGTCCGCCTGGGCATCCAGTCTTCGCAAGGTGATGAAATGAGTGAAGGCGAAAATCACCACCACGGCAAGAACGAGATCATCATCGTCAAACGCCACAAGGGCGGGCACGATGGCGCCCATGGCGGCGCGTGGAAGATCGCTTATGCGGACTTCATGACGGCGATGATGGCGTTCTTCCTCGTCATGTGGCTGGTCAATGCCGCCAATGAGGAGACCAAGGCCTCGGTCGCCAGCTATTTCAACCCGATAAAACTGTCCGACGAGAAACCCTCGTCCAAGGGGCTGGAAAAGCCCGTCGATAAGGAAGAGGGGGTCCAGAAGAAGGACCAGTCCAACATCCAGGCCGAAAAGGTGACCAAGGGATCTGCCGCGGCGACGGGCGAGGACCTGACATCGCAGACCGGGGAACAGTCGAATTTCTCCGAGGCCGACTTTTTCGAAAATCCTTACTCCGTGCTGGCGGAAATCGCCCAGCAGGTCGGGCAGCAGGCCAATGTCAGCGCCAAGGGTGAGGGCGGTGCGGCCGATTCCGGCCCGGCGACCGGCGCAAGCGGCGGCGAAGCCTATCGTGATCCCTTCGATCCGGATTTCTGGACGCAGCAGGTGAAAATCACCCGTGCCGACCAGAAGCAGGTTCCGATGGAGTCCGCGCAAGCTGCCGATGGCAAACAGCAGGATGTGGCGGCCAAGGAGGCCGACAAGAGCGCCGAGGCGGTTACCCTCGTGCAGGCCGGTAAGCCCGCAGACAAGGCGGAAGATGGCAAGCCGATGGAAATCGCGGCAGTGGTGCCGCAGCAGCGCCCGGACGCCGCCGAGCAGGCCGCGCTCGCCAAGCCCAATCCGGATGAGGCAAGCAAAGCCAGCGATGCCGAATGGGAAAAGGCCGATAAACTGCGCGAAGAAATCGAGAAGCAGATATCTGGCATCACCGGCAAGCTTTCCGAGGGACTGGTGGTGACGCCGGCCGAAGGTGGATTGCTGCTGACCATTTCCGACCAGGCTGAAACGCCGATGTTCAATATCGGATCGGCCGTTCCCCGGGGTGAGCTGGTTCTGGCCATGGAAAAGATCGGCAAACTGCTGCAGGAGCGCGGCGGCAGCGTGGTGATCCGCGGCCATACCGACGGCCGGCAGTTCAAGGGTGAGGCCAATGACAACTGGCGTCTCTCCATGGATCGTGCCCACAGCGCCTATTACATGCTGGTGCGTGGCGGCCTCTCGGAAGAGCGAGTGAAACAGGTGTCGGGGTTCGCGGACCGCAGATTGCAGGTGCCGTCGAACCCTCTCGCAGATGCCAACCGCCGTATCGAAATCCTGCTTGAGGCTGATCGGGGGTGAGTGTGACGAAAACCTCGAAACGCTGGCTTCTTCTTGTGGCGACGCTTTGCGGTCTCGGCTCCGAGCCGAGCAAGGCGTTTTCGCAGTCGCAAGACAATCTCATGCCCTATGCCATGCTGCGCTCCCTGCAATTCGTGCAGGATTCGGTAGCCATGGGAGATCATTCCGCTTCCGAAATGCAGCGCTTTCTGCTGCAGACGATCGATGAGCGGCTGAAGAGCGCGCCTTCGGCTATCTTCAAGGACCCGCGCAATGTCGATGCGGCGCTGATCTATGCGATGAGCGGTGGCAACCCGGCCACTCTGGAATTGCTGGTGGCGCGCGATGTGGACGGCAATTTCGACAGCCGTGTCGCCGATATCTTGCGGAAATACCTGTCCGGCAAGGGAACGCTGGTGGCACAAAGCATCGCTGCCATGGTGCCGGAATATCGCGGCACGCGGATTGGTGCCTATCTGGCGCTGATTGGCGGCAATGTGACGATCCCGCGCGATCCGCTGGCGGCACTCACCTTTTACGACATCGCTCGGCTCGAAGCGCCCGGTACCATCGTGGAGGAGGCGGCGCTGCGCCGCTCGCTCGCCATTGCCGTGGAAGACGGCGATGCGACGCGCGGTGTCGAATATGCGCAGCGTTATGCGCGGCGGTTCCTGCATTCGCCCTATGCCAGCCAGTTCGCGGATCTTCTGGTCTCGCTGGTGGTCAAGCGCGCCGATTCCATCGGTGAAGAGGCGATACAGGAAACCTTCGCCATGATGGATACGGAGAGGCAGAAGGAAGCCTATCTGCGCCTTTCCCGCCTCGCAGCGATCAGCGGCAAGGATTCGCTGGCGCGTATGGCGGCGCTGAAGGCGAAGACGCTTTCTCCGGCTTTGCCGGGCACACCGGAAGTGCAGGCCAATCTTTATGAAAGTCTCTCCAACATCGGCACGCCCGATGTGGTGAGCGCGATAGAGACGATCGGGCAAATTCCCGAAGCGCAGCTGTCGGATCGCGACAGGGCGCTGCGCGATGCGGCAAGGGCGATTGCCGACCAGGTGGTGCGCCCCCCTTCCGCAGAGAGCGGCGTCGAGGCCAAGGCTGCGGCGACGAACCAGTCCGGGGGCACAGGACCTGCAAAAGAGCCGGCGGTCGCTGCCGAGACAAAAAGCATATGGCGGGTTGAAACCCAGAAGGCGGACGATGCGGGCGAGAACGTCCGGCAACTCGTGACGAGTGGCCGCAGCAAGCTCGATGAAATCGACAGCCTGTTGAAGAAAGGCGAGGGGGCACCATGATCGACGCAACCATCAACGCGATAGTGAACGCGCCACCACCCGACGCCCGCGCCGGCAATGCAAATGCAAGGGACGACGCCAAGGGCGGCAGTTTCGGCGATGCGCTTTCCACGATCCGGGACGAACGCACGCCGCAATCACGGCATCAGCAGCAGGACGCGGGTTCGGCCAGGGACGAGCACGCAAAACCCGATGGCGAGGCTGAAAAGATGGATGCTCCGGTCAAACGCCCCCCGACTTTTCTGAGTGCGATCGCCCACGACCATGTCGGCGAAGCTCGTAACCATGAGACGGTGGCCGAGTTTCAGAACGCTTTGAAAACGGTGCGCACTTCGGCTGATAACGGCAAGACCGGCAAGAAGCTCAAGGATGAGACGGATAAGGATGCCGAGACGGCGGCGGATACGATCGATCCGAAGCTTGCGGAACTCAAGACGGTCATGATCGGTGCCGGCGATATTGCGACAGCCAAGTCGCCGCTTGAGGAAATTGCGCAGGCACTTGCCGGCAAGGCGGACCTGGTTAAATCCGACAGGGCCGAGCCCGTGCGCGGCAAGGCGGAGCCTTCGCTGAAGGACATGCCAACGAAGATGGGACTCGCCAAAAACGAGCCGGACGCCGGCTCGGAAGGCGGCAACGATGCCTCGGCCTTCCGTTTCTCCTCCTCACGCTCAGGCACGGCCCGCGCGCTTGATATGGGCACGGTTCAGCGTGAAGGCCGCGTCGAGTTCGATGTCCGGGAAAGCACCGGCAAAGTGGCCGATAACGTCACTGTTGTCGATTCACGACGGTTCATTGGCCTCGCGCCCTCGACCAATGCTTCGGCGCTGACCGGCCTCATCGTCAATGATCCGGAATGGGTGAGCGCCATGCAGCCGGGTTCGTCGTTGTCCAACGCAGCGGCCCAGAGCAGCACGGGCAAGGTCGTGCATACGCTGAAGCTGCATATGACGCCGATCGAGCTCGGATCGGTGACGATGTCGCTGCGCCTTGCGGGTGATGAGCTCGCCGTTCACATGACGGTGGAGAGCGTAGCGGCCTATAAAAAGCTCCAGGACGACAGCAAGAGCATTCTTGAAGGTCTCAAGGCGCAGGGTCTGACGGTCGACAACATCACGATCAGCATCGCTTCTTCCGACAAGAGTGACCAAACGGGCACACAGGGCAACAATCAGCAAAATCAGCAGGCGCAGCATCAGGGCCAGCAGGCCGCCGCCGGGCGCAACCGTGACGAGTCCGGCGCACGAGATGGCCGGCAGGGCAATGGCGATAATTTGGGGGTGCATAATGAAGGCATGGATGGCGCTCTCGGCTCTGGCCGCTCTTCTGCTGACAATGGCGTCTACCTCTGAAATCGCGTCGGCTTCGGCAACATCGGGTGTCTGTGAAAGAGAGATCCAGTCGGCCGCCCGCAAATATGGCGTGCCGGAAGGAATTCTCTATTCCGTTGGCCTGACCGAGACGGGCCGCAAGGGGCGGCTTGACCCCAACGCGATGAATATTGAAGGAAAACCGGTATTTGCGGCCTCCACGGAGGAGGCGATGGTGACTTTCGAGGCGGCGAAACGCAACGGCGCCAAGCTGATCGACCTCGGATGCATGCAGATAAATCATTATTTCCACGGCGAAAACTTCACATCCGCGCGGGAAATGTTCGATCCGCGCCGCAATGTCGAATATGCCGCCATGTTCCTGCGTAATCTCCATAACAGGCATGAAACCTGGACCATGGCGGTCGCACGTTATCACGCCGGCCCGAATAATGACCCGGCGCAGAAGAAATACGTCTGCCGTGTCATCGCCAATCTCGTGGCGACGGGCTACGGCAAATGGACTCCCAACGCGAAAAACTTCTGCGACGGATAGCAACCTTAAATTGTCTTTAGGGATCGCAGGACTCGTAATTTGAAATGTGGCGATAGATTGATCGAAAAAAGGCGCTGCAAGCTGTTTTTTCAGGATTTTAAAATTTTTACACAAAAATTTTGTGCCATATATGGTTAACATCCACTATATATAGATCAAATCGGCACAAAATGGTTAATCAATTATTAATAACTATCGATGATTTCCTACAGTTGTCCGTGAATCCCCCGATTCGTACCAATGCCTCATTGGAAAACACCACACTGATTCGGAGGCGGACGAATGATCGTAGTGGTTGATGAGCGCGAGCTCGTTAAAGACGGCTATACATCTCTATTTGGGCGTGAGGGCATCCCCTCGACCGGGTTCGATCCGGTCGAATTCGGGGAGTGGGTCTCGACGGCAGCGGAAAGCGATCTGGCGGCCGTGGAGGCCTTTTTGATCGGCCAGGGCGACCGGAGTTTCTCTTTGCCGAAGGCGATCAGGGATCGCACGACGGCACCTGTCATCGCGGTCAGCGACCAGCCCTCGCTGGAAGCGACGCTCGCGCTGTTCGACAGCGGCGTCGACGATGTCGTACGCAAGCCGGTTCACCCCCGTGAAATCCTCGCGCGTGCGGCGGCCATCCGCCGCCGGCTGCAGGTCATCTCGAACTTCACCGATGCCGGACCGATCCGGGTTTTCTCCGACGGTCGCGATCCCGAAGTGTGCGGCGAAGTATTTGCCTTGCCACGTCGCGAGCGTCGCATTCTTGAATATCTGATTGCCAATCGCGGACGTCGCGTTTCCAAGTCGCAGATTTTCAATGCCATCTACGGCATCTTCGATGACGACGTCGAAGAAAACGTCGTTGAAAGCCACATCAGCAAGCTGCGCAAGAAGCTGCGCAAAAAGCTTGGCTACGATCCGGTCGATTCCAAGCGGTTCCTCGGCTACAGCATTGATTGGCAATGATTTTCATTGACCCGCGTGGTCTTTTTCAAACGCGGTATTTCAGACAGCTTCACGCAAGCCAAACGCTTTACCTTCTCCTTGAAAGATGACCACGAGGGTTTTTGAATGAGTATTTTCGGCACTATGCGAACCGGTGTGTCCGGCATGAATGCGCAGGCGAACAAGCTGGGCACCGTGGGCGACAACATCGCCAACGCAAGCACCACCGGCTACAAGCGCGCTTCGACGTCGTTCTCCTCGCTCGTTCTGCCCTCCTCGTCGGGCAGTTACGCTTCCGGCGGCGTGCAGTCCAACGTTCGCTACAGCATTTCGGAGCAGGGCAACCTCTCCTACACCACCTCGAGCACGGACCTTGCCATTCAGGGCAACGGTTTCTTCGTGGTTCAGGATGGTGCGGGCACGCCTTACCTTACCCGCGCCGGCTCCTTCCAGAAGAATTCGGAAGGTTTTCTGGAGAACGCGGCCGGCTTCAAGCTGATGGGTTATCCCTACGGTGCTAACCCGCCGGCAGCCGTTGTCAACGGTTTCACCGGCCTCGAAGCTATCAACATCAATGATTTCGGCTTGACGGCATCGCCTTCGACACAGGGTAGCTTCCCGGCGAACCTCAATCGCGATGAGGCTATCGTTGCTGCCGGATCGCGTCCGAGCGACAACGTTGCGACCTCGACGGTTGGGGCGAAGACATCGTTGACCGCCTTCGACAGCGGCGGCGCCAAGGTTCTTTACGACTTCTATTACACGCGCATCGACAATGACGCAGCCGGCAATCCGCAGTGGGAAGTGTCGGTCTATCGTCAGGATCAGTCCACGAATGGCGGTTTCCCCTATACGGCGACGGCGCCAGCCACGCTTGTCAAGGAAACGGTCACGCTGACTTTCGATCCGGCCACAAACAAGCTCACGACTGCTTCGCCAAAATCGCTCACGATCAATGACGATAATAGCGGCGTCGCGCAGGCGATCGATATCGATCTCTCGCAGATGACGCAGTTTTCGTCCAAGTTCACCCCCGGCACGGCTGTTCTGAACGGCAACGGCCCGAGCCAGATCAAGGATGTCGAGATCGGCAAGGACGGTCTGGTGACGGCGGTCTATCAGGATGGCGGTCGCCGCAACATCTACCAGCTGGCGCTGGCAACGGTACCGAGCGTCGACAATCTGAGCCCGCAGAACGGCAACGTCTATCTGCCGAGCAACGAGTCCGGTGTCGTCACAATCGGTTTCGCCCAGTCGGGCAGCTTCGGTTACATCCAGAAGGGTGCGCTGGAAGGCTCGAACGTCGATATCGCCAGCGAACTCACCGACATGATTGAATCACAGCGTATCTACACAGCGAATTCGAAGGTCTTCCAGACTGGATCGGATTTGATGGACGTTCTGATCAATCTGAAGAGATAGTAATTCCTACGGGGACAGATGAATGTCGCTCACGTCAGCAATGAATACTGCGCAGTCGATTTTCAATAACACAGGTAAGCAGACGGACGTTACCTCGAAAAACATTGCCAATGTCGGCAATGCGAACTACGTCAAGCGAACCGCCATTCTCGGCACGACCATGGCCGGAGCGAGTATCGTCTCCAATGGCCGTGCCCAGAATGAAAGTCTTCTCCGACAGACGATTTCCAGCTCGTCTCTTGCTTCCGGCCAGAGCTCCGTTCTGAGCGGTCTCGAGGAAATGAAGAGCATTTTTGGCGGCAACAATTATGAGAGTTCGCCAGCCAACTATATGAAGGAACTGCTCAAGAGCCTGGATGGCTACGCGGCAAAGCCGAGCGACGCCGCCCTTGCAGCGACGGCCGTTACTGCGGCTTCGGATGTCGCCAGTTCCCTCAACAGGGCTTCGTCCGAACTGCAGGGAATGCGCCTGCGCGCCGACAAGGAGATGTCTCTCCAGGTCGACAAGCTGAACGGATTGCTCGCAAAGTTCGAGGAAGCCAATAACGAGGTCAAGGCGCAGACCGCGATCGGCGGTGATGCGAGCGACGCGCTTGATCAGCGCGAGACGCTTCTGAAGGACATTTCCTCCATCGTCGGCATCAATGTCGTCAATCGCCCCAATAACGATGTCGCGCTCTATACGACTGACGGCGCGACGCTGTTCGAGATCGTGCCGCGCAGCGTAACCTTCAAGACGCAGCCGGGTTACGACGCGACGACCACGGGTAACGCAATTTACATCGATGGCGTGGCGCTGAAGGCCGGTAATGGCACCAATACCACGGCCGCGGGTTCGCTGCAGGGCCTGATGCAGGTTCGTGACGATCTGGCGCCGACGATGCAGAGCCAGCTCGACGAAATTGCGCGCGGTCTCATCACCATGTTTGCGGAAAAGCCGGCGGACCCGACCAGTGGCCTGCCTGATATGCCGGGCCTGTTCACCTACGGCTCGCCAGCCGCGACCACCATTCCGCCAGATGGAGTTGTCTCTCCCGGGCTCGCAGCCAGCATTACCGTCAACCCGGCGTTAATTATTTCCAAAGGTGGCAATCCGGAATTGTTGCGTGACGGCGGTATCAACGGTACCGATTACGTCATCAATACCGCAACTTCGGGGGGAACCGGTTTTTCCACCCTGATCCGAAGCTATGTCACTGCTTTTGACGCGCCCATGAATTTTGCCGCGTCGACACGTATCGATACGAATACCAGCATCCTGAAATACGGCACCAACTCGATGGGGTGGCTCGAACAGGAACGTTCCGGTGCGACTTCGGCAAATGAAGCGAAAAGCGCGCTTTATGAGCGCTCCGCCACCTCCTATTCGAATAATACGGCGGTCAGCCTGGACGAGGAGCTCTCATTGCTCATGGATATCGAGCAATCCTACAAGGCCGCCACGAAACTTGTGACCACCGTCGACGAGATGCTCAAGTCGCTGATGGACATGGTGAGGTAAACGATGAAAACGTCCTTCATTTCATCGCTGGCAATGCAGAACAGCATGCGCAGCACCATCCTGAAGGCTCAGCTTGAGATGACCAATCTCAACACCGAGCTGACGACGGGCAAACATGCCGATCTCGGCCTGACGCTGGCCGCCAATACCGCCCGCAGCCTTGATCTCAATCGCGATGTCGACCGCATTTCCTCGCTGGTCAGCGTCAATTCGATTGCGACGCAACGCCTCAAGTCCTCGCAGACGGCACTGGACGGCATGGCAAAGGCGGCGCAGGAAATCCAGAAGGTGCTCGTTCCCAATACCAGCAGTGAAGCGCCGACGCTGACGACGGTCTCCCAGACCATCTCGAATGCGTTCAACAATTTCACAAGCTTCGCCAATACGGCGGTCAATGGCGAGTATCTGTTTTCCGGCATCAATACGGATGTGAAGCCCGTCGATGACTATTTCGCGGATGGATCTCCGCTGAAAGCGGCCTATGAGACGGAGCTCAATGCATTCATGGCGGCGCAGACGCCGCCGGTGGGTGACTTCGCCAGCCTGTCGAAACCGCAGGTCGAAGCCTTCATGACCCATATCGAGGGCGTGTTCAACGGCACGACCACGGTCACGAACCCGCCGCACAGCAGCCTGACGGCCGGCCAGAACTACGATTTCTGGACGAGCTTCGGTTCGAAGGCGAGCGACACCAATATGACGAGCCGCATCAGCCAGAACGAGGTCGTGGAAACGTCCAGCAACAGCAATTCGCAGGGCATGCGCTACTTCGCACTGACCGCGATGACATCAATGACCTTCCTTGATCCCAAGGTCGATAGCGGCATTCGCGAAATGGTGGCGATGAAGTCGGTGACCAATATCGGCACCGCCATCAATGGTCTGAACCAGCAGCAGAGCCAGCTCGGTCTTTCCGAAAGCCGTGTTTCGAAAGCAAACGAATCACTGGAGGCCCAGAAAAAGATCATCGAAACGCATCTGCTGGATATTGAGGGGATCGATACCTACGAGGCGAAAACCCGTCTCGACCTGCTGCAGCAGCAGATTGAAATCGCATACAGCCTCACGTCGCGTCTGCAAAAAATGAGTCTGGTAAACTACCTCTGATGATCAGAGGTGGCGGCAGATAAAGGATACATGAATGTACCAGTTTTCCTACGCCGAAATCATGGAGGATGGTGTCGCGAACGCGAAAGATCGCGAGCGGCAGGCGTTGACAAAATCGATCGACCTTCTGGTGGAGGCAAGGGACTCCTCTTCGCAGCGCCACTCGATCGAAGCACTTTTTTACACTCGACGGGTCTGGATTCGCTTCATTGAGGATCTCAAGCAACCCGACAACCAGCTGGCCATGGAACTAAGAGCCAATCTGATTTCCATCGCGATCTGGATTTTGAAAGAGTGCGAACTGATCCGGAAACGTCAGTCGACGAATTTCCAGGGCATAATTGACGTGACAACCATCATCAGGGATGGACTGAAATGAAAAGTACACTTCGGATTTCGCTGAAATCGGGCGAAAAGATTTTCATCAACGGCGCGGTTCTGCGTGTGGATCGCAAGGTGGCGCTGGAGTTCCTGAACGATGTCACGTTCCTGCTTGAAAACCACGTTCTGCAGCCCGACCAGGCGACGACCCCGCTCCGGCAGCTTTATTTCATCGCGCAGATGATCCTCATCAACCCGGAAGGGCGCGAGCAATCCACCAACATGTTCCGCAAGTCCGTGAGCATGCTGTTGAACTGCTTCCAGCATGACGAGATTCTGGCGGAACTGAAGCGCATCGACGGGCTGGTTGCCTCCGGCAAGGCTTTCGAAGCGCTGAAGGCCATTCGCGGTCTCTACACGATCGAAGAAAAAATCCTCAGCAATCAGGAAATGACCCCGGCAACGATCGAACAGATTCGCAAGGAGATCGCACCATGGCGGTAGATGCAGTCAACTCGGCGGCCGCTAACCCCTGGGCCAATGCCGGGGCGAGCAGCAGTGACAAGAATGCGGCCTCGCTGAACTATGACAGCTTCCTCAAGCTCCTCATCGCCCAGATGAAGAACCAGGATCCGACCAGCCCGATGGATGCCGGCCAGCAGATGTCGCAGCTGGCAAGCTTCTCGCAGGTCGAGCAGACGATCAAGACCAACACCCACCTGAAGAGCATGCTGCAGGCGGAAGCCCTGACGCGCGCGTCCGATCTTGTCGGCAAGACCGTCATGAGCGCCGATGACAAGGTCACCGGCGTGGTGAAGGAAGTGCAGGTCTTCTCCGACGGCATCGTCGCCGTCACGGAAGCAGGTGATAAAGTGCTGCTGCAGGCCGGTGTGGTCTTCTCGAACGGCCCAATCACGACTAAATCTGACGAAACGACGGCTGATTCGAGCAACTCGGCCGGTTCCTGATAGTGAGGCGGCATGATGCCGCCTCTATAAAACAAGGATGCGACGATGAACGAGGCCGATGCGCTTGATATCATGCAGGCGGCAGTCTGGACTGTTCTCGTCGCGGCCGGTCCGGCGGTTCTCGCCGCCATGATCGTCGGTGTCGCCATCGCTTTCATTCAGGCCCTGACCCAGGTTCAGGAAATGACCCTGACCTTCGTTCCGAAGATCGTGACGATCATGATCGTCCTCGGTGTCGCCGCCCCCTTCGTGGGCGCGCAGATCGTGCTTTTTTCCAACCTCGTCTTTTCCCGTATCCAGTCGGGCTTCTGACCCCCGTTTTCTTCGGATGCCATCCTCGCGCAAGCTTCAGCGGCTAGGGATAGGCTGAAAGCATCGGCCCGAATTGCGTTCGCTTTTCGAAAACCGATGCCCGGAACCGTGCGACGGCTTTTCCGTCGCCCTTCTCATGAAGAGACAGGACGAATTCATGGCGCAGCCACCAGTCATCTCCTTGCCCAAGGTCAGTCCGAGCATGCGGGATATCGGGTTCGCATTGGGCATCATTTCGATCCTTTGCGTTCTGTTTTTGCCAATTCCGGTCATGCTGGTGGATATCGGTCTGGCGTTCTCGATTGCGCTTTCGGTCCTCATCCTCATGGTGGCGCTCTGGATCCAGCGCCCGCTGGACTTCTCGTCATTCCCGACCGTGCTGCTGATTGCCACGATGATCCGTCTGTCGCTGAACATTGCGACGACGCGTGTCATCCTTTCGCATGGCAACGAGGGGCCGACGGCGGCAGGTGGCGTGATCGCGGGTTTCTCCAGCCTCGTCATGTCCGGTGACTTCGTCATCGGTCTGATCGTCTTCCTGATCCTGATCACGGTCAACTTCATCGTCATCACCAAGGGTGCGACGCGTATCGCCGAAGTCGGCGCGCGCTTCACCCTCGATGCCATCCCCGGCAAGCAGATGTCGATCGACGCGGATCTGTCCGCCGGCATCATCGATGAAAAAGAAGCGCAGCGCCGCCGCCGGGAACTGGAAGAGGAAAGCTCCTTCTTCGGTTCGATGGACGGTGCTTCGAAATTCGTCCGCGGCGACGCGATCGCCGGCCTCATCATCACCGCGATCAATATTTTCGGCGGCATCATCATCGGTTACTTCCGCCATGGCATGCCGATTGGCGAAGCGGCCGACGTTTTCGTCAAGCTTTCGGTTGGTGACGGTATCGTTTCGCAGATTCCGGCCCTGATCGTATCGCTTGCCGCCGGCCTTCTGGTGTCGCGCGGCGGCACGGCCGGGTCGACCGATCAGGCGGTCGTCAATCAGCTGAGCGGTTATCCGCGCGCGCTCATGGTCTCGGCCATGCTGATGGGTCTGCTCGCCATTATTCCGGGCCTTCCCTTCGTGCCCTTCATGTTCCTCGGCGGCATCATGGCCTTCGGCAGCTGGTATATTCCGCGCCAGGCCGAAGCCGAAAGCGCGCTCCGCCGCCAGGAAGAGGAGAACAAGGTTCTCCAGACAACCGAGGCGGAAAAGGATTCCGTCAAACAGGTGCTGAAGACCGCCGAGATCGAGCTCGCGCTCGGCAAGCAGGTGTCCACCCGCCTTCTCGGCGCGCATCAGGAACTGGCCTTCCGCGTTGGCAAGATGCGCAAAAAGTTTGCCACGCAATATGGCTTTGTGGTGCCGGAGATAAAGGTCTCCGACGATATCATGATCCCTGAAAAGGCTTACCAGATCCGTGTCCACGGCACGACCATCGCGTCCAGCAATCTTCGCGTTGGTGATGTGCTTGTCGTGACCGGGGCAGGGCGTAAGCCAAGCATCCCGGGCGATGAAATCCGCGAACCCGCTTTCGGCATGCCCGCGGTCTCGATCCTCGAAACCTTCACCGAGGACCTGAAGCGCGAAGGCTTCCACCCGATCGACAACGTCTCCGTCGTGTTGACGCATCTGAGCGAAGTTATCCGCAACAACCTGCCGCAGCTTCTCTCCTATAAGGACGTCAAGATCCTCATCGACAGGCTCGATCCCGAATACAAGAAGCTGGCCGATGAAATCTGCTCATCGCACATGTCCTATTCGGGCCTGCAGGCGGTCTTGAAGCTGCTGCTTGCCGAGCGCGTATCGATCCGCAACCTGCATCTCATTTTGGAAGCCGTCGCAGAACTCGCACCGCATGTGCGCAAGACGGAACAGATCGTCGAACATGTGCGGGTGCGCATGTCGCAACAGCTCTGCGGCGACCTTGCCGACAATGGCGTGCTGCGCGTCCTGCGCCTCGGCAACAAGTGGGACATGGTCTTCCATCAGGCGCTCAAGCGCGACCAGAAGGGCGAAATCGTCGAATTCGACATCGATCCCCGCCATCTCGAGGAGTTTTCGGAGCAGGCGTCGAAAGTTATCCGTGAATTCATGGATCGCGGCCTGCCCTTTGTTCTTGTAACCTCGCCGGAAACGCGGTCCTATGTGCGCATGATTATCGAGCGACTCTTTGCGACCCTGCCGGTTCTTTCGCATGTGGAACTGGCCAAGGGTCTGGAGATCAAGATTCTGGGCGCCATTTCATGATAACCGACCCGCAGGGGACAATCGTTGCATTGTTCCTTGCCATCTGCCGCATAGGCGCCTGCTTCATGACCATGCCGGGCTTTTCAAGCTCGCGCATTTCGCCGCAGATTCGCATGCTTCTCTGTGTGGCCGTGTCCATGGCGCTTCTTCCGGTGCTTTGGGACACGATCTACCCAAAGGTTTCGGGTGCCAGCCAGGGCACGGTCGTCGGCCTCATTTTCTCCGAGGTCCTCATCGGCGCGATGTATGGGCTGATCGCCCGTTTCTACACGCTCGGCTTCCAGTTCACCGGGGCGCTCATCGGCGCTTCCATCGGCCTCAGTGCGCCCGGCGGTGCCGATCCCATCGAAGACGTGCAGGAAAACCAGATCGCCAACTTCATCACCTTCGGTGGCCTGCTGGTGCTGTTCATGATGGATTTTCATCACATCGTCCTGAAGGCGCTGGTGGATTCCTATAGCGCTACACCGGTCGGTGCGCTTATCAGCGGGCAGAAGATGCTGATCACGCTGACGGATACGCTCAGGGCGTCCTTTTCGATCATGCTGCGGCTGGCGAGCCCCTTCGTGATTTATGGCCTGATGTTCAACGTCGCGGTCGGTCTCATCAACAAGCTGGCGCCGCAAATTCCGGTCTTCTTCATATCGACCCCCTTCGTTCTGGCGGGCGGTCTTTTCATGCTCTATCTGTCGGTCGCGGCCCTCATCCGGCAATTCGTGGATGGTTTCGGCCCGGTCTTTATCGGCTTTTGATCGGGAGGAAACGCCATGGCTTCGGACAAGCGCTCGGAAAAGCTCAAGCGTCTGGTAACGGTCCAGCGGCATATGGAAAAAATGGCCGAGGTAGAACTGGCCGATACCACCCGCGTGCGCAGCGAAGTGGCACAATCCATGGAGAGCACGTTTGAGGCCATGAGTTCCATGGACCCGGTGCACCAGACCTTCTCAAAGCATTATTCCGATCGCTACGGCCGCCTGGTCGTTCAGGACCGCCAGCTCGAAGGCGTTCAGCAATTTCAGGAAAATAAGGTTTTAAAGGAAAAAACCAAGGCCGACAGGCTGGAGGACAGGATGCATATTGCCCGCGATCTCGAGGATCGCGAGGCGGATGATAATGCAATCTACGATTTGTTAGAAATTACGAATGTTTCCCACACACCAGCCTCCAGCAAGGTTGGCGATCCATAGTCTTCCCGTTGTTGCATCGCGGGCGTCTTAATACACCGTTCGCGATGTTTCTTGATTGAGTGAACGCGTCGGCTTCCTCCGGCATGTTCGTCAGCTCGGGAGTTCGGGACGTGGCGATATCGGTTATAAGCGATCTGGTGATGGATGTGGTTCGTGCGGCGGACCCTCAGGAAGTGCAGGTTGCCCAGGAAAAACTGAAGGCAAACAAGGCGGCTTTTGCGGCAACCAGCCTGGCAGATGCCGGCAAGGGTTTTGGTGCCGCCGTCGATATGCTTGACGGTGCTTCCTCGAAGGCCGGCCTTGGCGATACCAATATTCGCTCGGCACGCACTGAGGTTCCCGAAACATACCGCAAATATGAAGCCTCGGTTCTCCAGACCTTCGTTGCCAACATGCTGCCGAAAGACAGCGAGGAAGTTTACGGCAAGGGTAATGCCGGCGAAATCTGGAAAAGCATGATGGCGGAACAGTTTGCCGACACGATCTCCAGAAATGGCGGCGTCGGCATTGCGGAGCAGGCCTACAAGGATGCGCTGCGGAAAGCCGAAAGCAAAGGCATTACCGACGTATCGATGAATGACAAAGACCACAATGCTGCAATTCGGATGGTGGCGGAGTTCGAGCGGCAGGTCCTCGGCGTTTCCAATGATAAAACGGACGAGGCTTGAGAATGAAAAACCCTAACGAGGAGACAAGCATGGACCTTATGTCGAACGACCACCGTATCCAATCCGTTCTCGGCCGCCTTGAGATGATCATCGATCACGAGAACGATAATATCGGTAAGGACCCGCAGTTCGACTTCAAGGTCTCCAATGCCCATAAAAGCCGTTGCCTTTATGAACTGACGATGCTGGTCCGGGATACGCCGCATGAAGATATCGCCGCCGGTTATATGGAGCAGGTGAAGGGCATCAAGTCCAAGCTCGCCACCAATGCCAGCCGTGTCGAGGCGCATTTGAACGCGGTTCGCGCTGTCGCGGATCTGCTGAAGAACGCTATCCAGGAAGCCGATACGGACGGCACCTATTCCCAGGAACAATTCCTTTACGGCGCAGCCTCCTGATGTTGAAGCTTCTTCTCACCGGCGTCTGGGTTTGCGCCGTCACGCTCGGCGCGGTGTATTTCTCCGTCCAGATGGCGACGGCGCCGACGCCGGATGAGGCGGGCGCAAAAAAAGCCGACCTGCAACTGGTCAAGGGCGAAAGCATTACGATCCCCGTCATCAATGATGGTGGAGTAAACGGCTATTTCCTCAGCCGGATCTCGCTGCGTGTCGACAAGGCCAAGATGGCCAAGATCGAGCTGCCGGCAACCCAGCTGATGACCGATGAACTGTTCACGCTGCTGGCGGGTTCTTCGATGGTCAACATTGCCAACATTTCCACCTTCGATCCCGACGCCTTCAAGCAACGCATCCGCGAGGGGTTGAACAAGAGGCTCGACGACGAGGTGGTCGAGGACGTGCTGATCGAACAGCTCGACTACCTGTCGAAAGCCGACATTCGCGAGCAGAACGGCAATGGTACGCCCCGCTCGGTCAAGCTCGTCGAGGGCGAGAAAGCGGAAGGGGCTGCGGCAGCGCCGAGCCATTGACGGCGGGGGGGCTTTTTCGGCTCGGATCGCGTCGCTTTCCCGGTTAATCATCCCTTGCTTTGTTCATGAGCATTCGAGAGATTGCTTTCAAGTTAAATTCAACCTGCACCTGTATAACAAACCCATGAACCACCGCCCCGCAGGCCATGCGCCGGGCCGGTGGCGATCGGTTTGGCATTTGGGGGTCGGCATGAGTTTCGCGTCAGGTTTTGCGCGCCGGGGATTGCAACGGAATATCCACGGGCTGCGCGTCTGTGATCTCGACTGGAACAGCGCGCTGGAGCTGGTCAGCGGCAATGCTTCGGGCTGTGAAGGGCATACGATGCTCTCCTTCCTCACCATCGAGAAGGCAAAGCTGTCACTCAAGGATAAAGCCTACCGGCAAATTCTGGAAAGCTGCCTGCTTCTGCCGCAGGGCAAGGGCATGAAAGCCGCCGCGCGGGCCGAACATGGCGAGCCTCTGCCCGCCACCATCGATGGCGTTGCCTTCACCATGGCGCTTCTGACCTACATGGCTGTGCCGAAACGCATCGGCGTGGCGGGAGACGATGCAGCGCAGATCGGCGAAGTGCTTGCCCGGCTGCGCGCGCATGCGCCCTGGCACGATTTCGTCATGCTGAACCGGGATGCGGCCGGCGTTAAGGTGGATGTGCTCCTGGCGGGAATGCTCAAGGAAAATCAGGAGACATGGCTGCACCGCAACGTCAGCCGTGACGATGCGCGTGTCACCATTGCAGTCGGCCCCCTGTTCAAGGTCCTGTCTTCAGAAGTGGCCGGCATGCCGGATATTTTCCGCAAGCTGCATATGAGCTGGCTTTACAGCCTTTGTGCCGAACCCTGGCACATCGCGCTCGGCAAGAGCTGATATCAGGCCGTGAAGCGGCGTGTTAACCATTTGTTTGCCACGATCCTTTAACCTCTCGTAAGGTTTTGACAGTCGCCCGTTGCGGGCGGCACCGAGGGCGGCAGACGGCTTCAAATGGTTGATGACAATCCGGATATGATCGCGATCCGCCCCGAGGGGGATGAAGTCTCCGCGCCTGTGTCGCAGTGGCGCAGGCATTGTCTGCGGCTGCTCACGGCAGGCTGCGTTACGGCCGCAACGCTTGTGGGCGCGGCCATTCCGCTGCTACTTATTGATTCCGGTTTTCGCGGTTATGTTTCGCAGGCCCGGATCGAGGTTACCCAGACTGGATACGATGCCCCGGATGCGTCCCGTTTTCTGGCAATGGCGCGGCGGACCTTGCTTTCGCCCTCCGGGCTTGAACGCATAACCGCCGATCTGAAGCTTAAACCGGCCGATATGATCGGTGTTCGCAATCAGGGCGAGTTTGGCCTGCTTCTCGATCTTCTGACGGGCGGACATGCGCGCGTGGTCTCCCCGCGTGAGGCGCTGAATGGCGCGGTGGGGGAAGCGATACGGCTGGAACTGACCCCGGATGAAAATATGCTTGTTGTGACCGCCAAGGCAGCGACGCCTGACATGGCCATGCGGCTGACGGACTATCTTTCGATGCGTGTGATGGCGGACGGCAAGGCCGGCACCATGACACCGGCGATGCGCGAGATGGAAAGGGCACGGAAGAAGCTGGACGAGGCGGAAGCGGCTCTAAACGGTTTCCAGATGCGCCATGGCGATGCCGTGATGACCGAAGCGCAGCAGCTCGAGCAGCAATTGCGTGACGTCAACGACAGTCTGGCGCGGGCTACCCGGCAGCAGCAATCTCTTGAGGCTGATCTGGCATCGGCTTTGGCCCTGAAACCGAATGACGTCTATTCCAAACCGCTGCCGGCCGGCACGGCATTTTCGGCGCTTGAGGATGTCAGGCAGAAACAGGCGAGTGCCAGCATGGCGCTTGCCGGTGTTTCCGTTGATTATGGTCCGAAACACCCTCGCCGCATTGCCGCCCAGAATGCCGTCGATGCCGCGCAGGCACTTGCCGCCCCAGCATTACGCCAGTTGCTCGACGGGCTGCGGGCGGATGAAAAGCGTCTCAATCAGGAAATTGCCACCGCCACTGGCGAGCAGAAGACATATCTCGACCGCCTGAATGCTCTCGGCGTCGCGCCCGGTGAATTCTCCAGATTGCAGGGTGAGCTGGAAACGGCGCGAAATACCTATCTGGAGGCAAGCGAACGCCGCGACCTGACCGCCTCGGCAACACCTGCCATCGAAACCCGTCTGGCAAAAAAGGCCGCAGCGGGTGAATTGTCCCGGGACCTGACCCAGGCCGCCATGCTGGCCGGCGGCGGCGCGCTGGTTGGCCTGCTGGGCAGCCTCTATCTCCTCAGCTATCGCCGCCATGACGAGGAAGAGGAGGCCGTTTCGGCCGCCGAAACCGGCGAGGAACCGGTGCCCTCCGTCGCCGCGCCACAATTTTCAGAATTCGAGCCAATCGAACCGGCCGTATTCGGCGACCTGCAGCCCGTCGCTGCGGAAACGATTGTCGAGGCGGAGGAGGACAGCTTTGCCGACTATTACGGCGAGGCCGCCAATGATGCCGACGATATGCCGCTGGACGAGCGGGTGCGGCAGGTGCTGATGGGCAATCGTACCGTCAGGACGGCCGATCCCGCATCAGCAGGGCTGCCGCCGTTGCTGGCAGAAGCCCTTGCCGGACGCTTCGATCATGCGCAGGCCGAAGCCGAGGAGCTGATGGAATTGCGACGGGAATTGGCGTTCCTGAGAGAGCGTCTTGCCGATTACGCCGATCACCGTGAAGACGACCGCAAAACAGCCTGAAAACGCCGCATTTTAGCTTGCATTCCTGCGACGGGGGCACCATACGGAGCCTACGTAACCCAGCAGGAGCAGGACGCATGGCAGTTGTGATTGACGGGAAGGCGAAGGCGGCTTCGGTAACGGAGGCGGTCCGCAAATCGGCAGAAGCGCTTGAGGCGGAAAAGGGCGTGAAGCCCGGCCTCGCGGTTGTCATCGTCGGAAATGATCCGGCCAGCCACGCTTACGTGAACTCCAAGAGCAAGATGGCCAAGCAGTGCGGTTTCAACTCCGTCCAGCACACGCTGCCGGAAGAAACCACTCAAGCTGAGCTTCTGAAGCTGGTCGGCGAACTGAACGCCGATGCGTCGATCCACGGCATTCTGGTGCAGCTGCCCCTGCCGAAACATTTCAATTCGGATGAGATCATCCAGTCGATCCTGCCCGAGAAGGATGTTGATGGCCTCAGCGTGCTGAATGCCGGCAAGCTCGCGACCGGCGATCTCGCCACCGGTCTCATCTCCTGCACGCCCGCCGGCGCCATGCTGCTCGTGCGCGGCATTCACGGCGACGACCTTTCCGGCCTCAACGCCGTTGTCATCGGCCGCTCCAACCTGTTCGGCAAGCCCATGGGCCAACTGCTGCTGAATGCCAACGCCACGGTGACCATGGCGCATTCGCGCACCAAAGACCTCGCCACCGTCTGCAAGACGGCCGATATTCTCGTGGCTGCGGTCGGTCGCGCGGCGATGGTGAAGGGCGACTGGGTAAAGCCCGGCGCGACCGTCATCGATGTCGGCATCAACCGCATTGCCGCACCGGAAAAGGGCGAAGGCAAATCGAAGCTGGTGGGCGATGTCGCCTTTGACGAGGTAAGCGCTGTGGCCGCCGCCATCACGCCGGTTCCAGGCGGTGTCGGCCCGATGACGATCGCCATGCTGATGGCCAACACCGTCATCGCTGCCTATCGTGCTCAGGGGCTGAAGGCGCCGAAGTTCTAAGAATCGCGGAGAGCAAAAGGGGATACTTCGCCTCATTCCTGTGCTTGTCACAGGAATCCAGCCAGCCCAAGTCCTTGGGCTGAAAGGATTCTCCCGCCGCGCAAACGTGCGTCGATTGGATTCCTGTGACAAGCACGGGAATGAGGGTGGAGGGGTGCGCAAGCGAGAAAACGCCTTGTGCCAGCGATCTATCCGGTTTCAGCCGCATGGCTTTAGGATGAGACCATCGGCCTTACGCTTTCGGAGCCGGCCCCGTCGAAGCGCGCACCACGAGTTCCGCCTTCCAGAGTTCCTGATGCGGTTCCGTCTGGTTGAGCTTGATGCGATTGATCAGGCGCTGACCCACGCGCACCCCGGCTGCCCTTAGCGACGAGCGCGTGGTGGTCAGCGGCACCGAAAAATTATCGGGCTTCAAAAGCGGCAACACGTCGTCATGGGCGATCAGCGAAATATCCCTGCCGGGCTTTAACCCCCGCTGATTGAGCGAACGGATTGCCCCGAGCGCCAGCGCCGTACTGGCGCAGAGAATGGCGGTCGGTTTTTCCGGACGTGACAGCAGCGCCTCCATGCCGAGATAACCTTCTTCATCCGTCATGCTGCTGTGCCGTTTATTATCCGGATGCAGGGAAAGGCCATTGGCCGCCAGCGCCTTTTCCACCCCGAGACAGCGCCGGTAGGTGAAATCATAACCTTCCGGGCCATTTAGCAGGCCGATGCGCGTATGGCCAAGCTGCAGGAGAAGCTGGGTCGCGTCGCGAAAGGCGCCTTCATTGTCCACGTCGAGATAGGGATAATCCTCCTCCACGCCGACGGAGCGGCCATGCACAAGGAAGGGCAGGGAGAGCGACTGCATCATGGCGATGCGTGGGTCGTTATTTTTCATGTAGGCGAGATAGATGCCATCGACGCTGCCGCTCGCCGCCAGTCCCCGAAGCGCGTCCCGTTCATTTTCCGGTTCGGTCGGCATGATGACGAGATGAAAGCCACTGCGCGAGGCTTCTTCACCCAGCCCGCTCAGAAACTCACCGAAATGCACGTCGGAGCGATGGTGTTCACCAATCGGCATGACAAGACCGATGGAGCCGACCTTGCCCGTGGCCAACCGCTGCGCCGCGGCATTCGGGCGATATCCTGTCTTCTCTGCGGCTTCCATGACACGGCGGCGGGTTTCCGCGCTCACCTCGGGATAGCCGTTGAGCGCCCGGCTGATGGTCGTCTGCGAAATCCCCAGCAGTTGCGACAACTGTTTCAGGTTCATGTCTGTCATTTCCTCCATGCGCGCGCTCAGGAAAAGGCTAAAAGCCGCTCCTCACATTCCCAAAGCGCTTTAGATTTTTAACAGCCCCATCCGCTTTTCTCAATCGAAAATGATAGCCGCCTTCCGAAATAAATATGACTATTCCCAAGGTGCTGCAACGTTTCCGCAGAAAGAGCCTCTTGACTCGGTCTCAATGACAATGAGATGAATAGGCAGCCAAAGCGCTTTGATTGGAAGAGGACGCTTTGAGCCTTTTATGTGATGGGAGGTAAATCACATGCGGAAGACTCTTTTGGCGACGGCGGCTTCGATAGTGCTGCTGTCGGGTTCGGCCTTTGCTGCCGATCTGAAATTCGCACCCGGCGCAGATGCCAAGTTCAACTGGAAAAGCTACGAGGACTTCAAGGCGGCCCATGCCGACCTGAAAGGTCAGACGCTGACGATTTTCGGCCCCTGGCGTGGTGAGGATGAGGCGCTGTTTCAGTCGGTGCTTGCCTATTTCTCCGATGCGACCGGCGTGAATGTCCGTTATTCCTCGTCGGAAAATTACGAACAGCAGATCGTTATCGATACGCAGGCGGGTTCGCCGCCCAATATCGCCATCCTGCCGCAGCCCGGCCTTCTGGCCGACCTTGCCGCCAAGGGTTTCCTTGTGCCGCTCGGCGATGACACTGCCAAATGGGTTGAGGAAAATTACGGCGCTGGCAAGTCCTGGGTCGATCTCGGCAGCTACAAGGGCAAGGACGGCAACAAGGCCTATTTTGCATTCCCCTTCAAGGCCGACGTGAAGTCGCTCGTCTGGTACGTGCCTGAGAACTTCGAAGAAGCGGGCTACAAGGTCCCCGAGAGCATGGAAGACCTGCTCAAGCTGACGGACCAGATCGTCGCCGATGGCGGCACGCCGTGGTGCATCGGTCTTGGCTCCGGCGGCGCGACCGGTTGGCCGGCAACGGACTGGGTGGAAGACCTGATGTTGCGTACGCAGCCGCTCGACGTCTACCAGAAATGGACGACCAACGAGGTCAAGTTCACCGATCCGGCCGTGGTTGCGGCGATCAACGAATTCGGCAAATTCGCCAAGAACGAAAAATATGTGAGCGGCGGCGTTGCGGCCGTGGCCTCCACCGACTTCCGCGACAGCCCGAAGGGCCTCTTCGACATTCCGCCGAAGTGCTACCTGCACCATCAGGCATCGTTCATCCCGTCCTTCTTCCCCGAAGGCACCAAGGTCGGAACGGATGCGGATTTCTTCTACATGCCGACCTATGCGTCCAAGCCTGAACTCGGCAAGCCGGTTCTCGGCGCCGGCACGCTCGTCACGGTCACCAAGGAAGCACCCGCGGCCAAGGCATTCGTCGAATTCCTGCAGACGCCGATCGCTCATGAAGTATGGATGGCGCAGTCCAGCTTCCTGACGCCGTATAAGGGTGTGAATGTCGACACCTATGCCAATGAGCAGATGAAGCGTCAGGGTGAAATCCTGACCACGGCGACGACCTTCGGCTTTGATGGTTCCGACCTGATGCCCGGCAAGATCGGCGCTGGCGCATTCTGGACCGGCATGATCGATTTCGTCGGTGGCAAATCCGCCGATCAGGTCGCTGCCGATATCCAGAAGGCCTGGGACGGCCTGAAGTAACCATCGGCCAGGCAGATTCCGGAAAACTGTTCTGCGGTTTTCCGATCAGAATCTGCGATAAAAAGGCCCGGCGGCTTGCTGCCGGGCCTCACCGAAAGAACTGCCCCGACGACCGCATAAATCAGCGCGGCGCGGAGAGGATCAAGGGAGGGAACATGGCTCAACAACTCGTGTCCGCCATCGGCGTCATGGTAGCCGGCGTTTTTGCCTGCGCTGCCTATTACTGGCTATCCGACAAGGCGCTGCAGGTGATCTTTCCCGTCCGCTCGGGCGACGTCATTCACGCATCCCGCAACCTCAACCGCCGCGCCGCCGTCCGGCCCTGGCTGTTCATCGGCCCGGCGCTGATCTTGCTGCTCGTTTATCTGGTCTATCCCGTCGTCGCCACGCTGATCCTGTCCTTCTATGACCGGACAGGCGCTGAATTCGTCGGCCTTGCCAATTATCGCTGGGCCTTCTTCGATGCCGGTTTCCGCCAGTCGATCTTCAACAATATTCTGTGGCTGGCCGTCGTGCCGGCCGCCTGCACCTTCTTCGGCCTCGTCATCGCCGTCATGACCGACCGAATCTGGTGGGGCAATATCGCCAAATCCATCGTCTTCATGCCGATGGCGATCTCCTTCGTCGGCGCGTCGGTCATCTGGAAGTTCATCTATGAATACCGCGCTGAGGGTCAGGTGCAGATCGGCCTCCTCAACGCCGTCGTCGAATTTTTCGGCGGCAGCCCCGAGGTGTGGATTTCCATGCCTTTCTGGAACAACTTCTTCCTGATGGTCATCCTCATCTGGATTCAGACCGGTTTCGCCATGGTCATCCTGTCAGCGGCGCTGCGCGGCATCCCGGAAGAAACCATCGAGGCGGCCGTCATCGACGGCGCCAATGGCTGGCAGATTTTCTGGAAGATCATGGTGCCGCAGATCTGGGGCACCATCGCCGTCGTCTGGACGACGATCACCATTCTCGTGCTCAAGGTCTTCGACATCGTGCTGACCATGACCAATGGCCAGTGGAACACCATGGTTCTCGCCAACCTGATGTTCGACTGGATGTTCCGCGGTGGCGGTGACAGCGGCCGAAGTGCTGTGATCGCGCTCATCATCATGGCGGCCGTCACCCCGATCATGGTCTGGAACATCCGCCAGGCAAACCGCGAGATGGAGGGCCGCTGAGATGAATATCGTCAAACGCCTGCGCCGCGTCGGCCTGCCGCGCCTCATCGTCCATGCCAGCGTCCTCGTCGTCGTGCTTCTCTGGCTCTTGCCCACGCTCGGCATTCTCGTCAGCTCACTGCGCGACAAGGACCAGATTACCGTGTCCGGCTGGTGGACGGCCTTCTCCAGTTCCGAACAGACCTCGGCAGTGCGCCTCGCCGATGCTTCCGTGCAGAAGCAGGACGGCAGCCGCTATGTGATATCAGGCAATGTCTTCGAAAACGGTGCCGGCGGAAAAGTCTCCGCCTTCGGCGTGCGCGTTCAGGAGCCGAGAGCATTCAATGCCGGTGAACCGGCCGATATCGGCGATGGCGAAACTCTGCTCATCAATACGGACGGCACCTACGAATATAGCAAGGCTTCGAGCTTCGAGGGCGCGCGTGGAAAGCGCGTCTACATCTCCGTCGCGACGCCGCCCGTCTTCACGCTCGACAATTACCGCACGGTTCTGACCTCGGAAGGCATCGGCCAGTCCTTCGTCAACTCACTCACCGTGGCCGTGCCGGCAACCGTCATCCCGATCCTGATTGCCGCCTTCGCCGCCTATGCGCTGTCATGGATGAGCTTTTCCGGCCGCAATCTGCTGATTGCCATGGTGGTGGGCCTGATCGTCGTGCCGCTGCAGATGTCGCTGATCCCGCTTCTCAGGCTCTATAATGAAATCGGCACCATCTTCGGCGTGCCATCCAAGACCTATGCCGGCATCTGGCTGGCGCACACCGCCTTCGGCCTGCCGCTCGCCATCTATCTGCTGCGCAATTATATTTCCGGCCTGCCTAAAGAGATCATCGAAAGCGCCCGCGTGGATGGTGCAAGTGACTTCGAAATCTTCGTCAAGATCATCCTGCCGCTCTCTTTCCCGGCGCTCGCCTCCTTCGCCATCTTCCAGTTCCTGTGGACCTGGAACGACCTGCTCGTCGCCATGGTGTTCCTCGGCACGCAGAAGGACGAACTGGTATTGACCGGTGCGCTCAACGCGTTGCTCGGCTCGCGCGGCGGCAACTGGGAAATCCTCACCGCTTCGGCCTTTGTCACCATCATCGTGCCGCTTTGCGTCTTCTTTGCTCTTCAACGTTATCTCGTGCGTGGCCTGCTTGCAGGCTCCGTCAAGGGAGGCTGACATTCCATGAACGCCCATACCAGACAGGACACTTCCATGACCGCTTCGGTGACTTCCGCTTTGACTCCCAACAAGGATTGGTGGCGCGGCGCTGTTATCTATCAGATCTATCCGCGCTCCTATCAGGACTCCAATGGCGACGGTATCGGTGACCTCAAGGGCATCACCGACCGGCTGGCGCATATTGCCGGCCTCGGTGCAGATGCCATCTGGATTTCGCCCTTCTTCACCTCGCCGATGAAGGATTTCGGCTACGACGTGTCGAATTATGTCGATGTCGATCCGATGTTCGGCACGCTTGCCGATTTCGACGGGCTGATCACCGAGGCCCATCGCCTGGGCATCCGCGTCATGATCGACCTCGTCATGTCGCATACCTCGGACCAGCACCCATGGTTCGTGGAAAGCCGCGCCAGCCGCAATAATGCGAAATCGGATTGGTATGTCTGGTCGGACGGCAAGCCGGATGGCACGCCGCCCAACAACTGGCTGTCGATCTTCGGCGGTCCGGGCTGGCAGTGGGACCCGACCCGCATGCAATATTACATGCACAACTTCCTGACCTCGCAGCCGGACCTCAACCTGCATAACCCTGAAGTGCAGGAAGAGCTGCTAAACATCACCCGTTTCTGGCTGAAGCGCGGCGTCGATGGTTTCCGCCTCGACACCATCAACTTCTATTTCCATGACCTTGAGCTGCGCGACAATCCGGCGCTGGCGCCGGAGCGCCGCAATGCCTCCACGGCACCTGCGGTCAATCCCTATAACTTCCAGGAACACCTCTACGACAAGAACCGCCCGGAAAACATCGCCTTCCTGAAGCGTTTCCGCGCCGTGCTGGACGAATTCCCCGACATTGCCGCCGTCGGTGAAGTCGGCGATAGTCAGCGTGGCCTCGAAATCGTCGGCGAATATACGTCCGGCGACGATAAGATGCAGATGTGCTACGCCTTCGAATTCCTGGCGCCGGATGCGCTCACCCCGCAGCGTGTTGCCGATGTGCAGGCGGATTTCGCCAGAGCCGCACCGGAAGGCTGGGCCTGCTGGGCGTTCTCCAACCATGATGTGGTTCGCCATGTCAGCCGCTGGGGCGAGCATGTCGAGGATAAGGACGCTTTCGCCAAGGTTCTCTCGGCGCTGCTGATGACGCAGCGCGGCTCCGTCTGCATCTATGAGGGTGAGGAACTCGGTCTCACCGAAGCCGATATCGCCTTTGAGGATTTGCAGGATCCATACGGCATCCAGTTCTGGCCGGAATTCAAGGGCCGCGACGGTTGCCGCACGCCGATGGTGTGGGATGCCGGCCACGCACAGGCTGGTTTCTCGACGTCGGACAAGACATGGCTGCCCATTCCGGCCGAACACAAGCAGCGCGCCGTCAGCGCCCAGCAGGGCAATGAAGCTTCGGTGCTGGAACATTACCGCCGCTTCCTCGCTTTCCGCAGGCAGCACCCGGCCTTCGCAAAGGGTGGTATCGAATTCCAGCCGGTTGAGGGCGAGGTGCTGAGCTATACCCGCAAGCTGGGCAACGAAACCGTTCTTTGCCTCTTCAACCTGTCCGCAACGCCGGCAAAAGCCACGCTGCCGGAAGGGAACTGGGAGGTTCTCGAAGGTCACGGCTTTGCAAGCGGCCTTGAAGGCAGAAGCGTAGAACTTCCGGCATGGGGCGCTTTCTTCGCCCGTTACGCCTGACAGAACAGGGAGGACCACCCATGACAAGTCTCGTTCTCAAGGATATCCGCAAATCATACGGGCAGGTGAAGGTCCTGCACGGCATCGATCTTTCGATCGAGCAGGGCGAATTCATCGTTTTTGTCGGCCCGTCCGGCTGCGGAAAATCGACGCTTCTGCGCATGATCGCCGGTCTGGAGGAAATCACCGGCGGCGAGATGTTCATCGACGGCCAGCTGGTCAATGAAATCCCGCCCTCGCGCCGGGGCATCGCCATGGTGTTCCAGTCCTATGCGCTTTATCCGCATATGACTGTCTATGACAACATGGCCTTCGGCATGAAGATCGCCAAGGAAAACAGGCAGGAGATCGACCGCCGCGTTCGCGCCGCCGCCGAAATTCTGCAGCTCACGCAATATCTGGAACGTCTGCCCAAGGCTCTGTCCGGCGGCCAACGCCAGCGCGTCGCCATCGGCCGCGCCATCTGCCGCAATCCCAAGGTCTTCCTGTTCGATGAGCCGCTGTCGAACCTTGACGCTGCCCTGCGTGTCGCCACCCGTATCGAGATCGCCAAGCTCAACGAGCAGATGGCCGATACGACGATGATCTACGTCACCCACGACCAGGTCGAGGCAATGACTCTGGCGGACCGCATCGTCGTTTTGAATGCCGGCCGTGTCGAACAGGTCGGCCCGCCGCTCGAACTTTACGAAAGGCCGGCCAATCTTTTCGTGGCGAAGTTCATCGGCTCGCCCGCCATGAACATCATCGCCGCGAAGATCGTCGGAACCGGCGAACGCACGTCAATCGAACTGGCCGGTGGCAAGACGCTTGCCGTCAGCGTTCCGACCCCTGCCACCGAGCAAGGTAAGGCTGCGAGCTTCGGGGTTCGGCCCGAAGATCTCAGCATCGTCACCGGCGATGATTACCTTTTCGAAGGCAAGGTCACGATTGTCGAGGCTTTGGGTGAAGTGACACTGCTCTATCTTGAAGCGCCGAAAGGCCAGGAGCCGATTATCGTCAAGGTGCCGAGCATAGTTTCCGTCAGCAAGGGTGAAACGCTGCGGTTTGCGGCGCCACAGGAAAAGCTCCACCTCTTTGACGCCGCCGGCAAGACCTACCGCCCATAAGGGACCGCGATCTGAAAAGTTCACCCCGGAACACTGCCGTTCCGGGGTCTTTCATGGCTTTTTTGCCCTTGTGGAAAAACACCGGAAATGTCCCGCTTCCGGCTCTGTTTAAGAGGGCCCTGATATGAATTGTTAAAGACTATGGCCTAGTCTCGAGCCATTGAATGAGCATGGGAGTCTGGGCGTGCAGAGCGGGGCGGGTGTCATCAGGAACCATTTCCTGAGCAAGGAAGAATCCTTCATGTATGACCGCGAAAGCCGGTTTCGCATGGAAGATACCATGAATGCGGCACGCATCGAATATACTGAAAAGGCCGTGATGCACATGGCGGCGCGCCGCTGCGACGTCATCCGCATCTCCCAGACCGAAGCGGTGCTGGCACTGCTGACGAAATATAACCTGCCCAACCAGTTCTATCTCGATATTCCCGACGCCCGCATCAGTAAGATCGGCTGCGTCATGTTGCGCGTCAACGCCAACAACACCATCCACGTCCGCTTCCTGCGCATGCTGACACAGAAGGAACTGGACCGTATTTTCGTGTTCAGCACCCATCCGGCCCATAGGGACCGGAAGCTGGATATCCGCTCGTTCTGAGGCCCGGATGATCTGCAGCTTTAAGAAAGTCCGCCCAGAACCGTCTGCTTCAGCTTCACATCCATCACCTCGGTAAAGGTCAGGTCGCCACGGCCGAAATAGGATTTCTGGTTGGTGGCTGACCAGTCGTTGCAGACGAGCTTGTAGCGGTCTTTCTTTTCCGGCTTTTCCGGCATGGCGTAGAGATAGTCGCCGGTGCGGGCGGCGAGCGGAATGTCGCCATCCTGATTGCATCGCTTGAGGATTCCAGCAAGCGCCTCGCCATCCACCTCCGTCACCATCAGTTTGCCGTCGAAACGCAGCGAGGCGTTGAAGTCGTAGCGGCGAATGTCGCCCTCCGGCAGACCAGCACCGAAGGAGGTGTGGCCGACGAAGCCGACATCGGCGCCGGTTTTTGCAGCGATAAGCTGCGCCACATGGCGGCCGGCCTCATCGACGGTCATCGCCTTGGCAGACTTGCCGACGATTTCCCGCTCTTCCGCGGTCAGGTGCTTTTGAAGGGTCTGCTCGATCAGGGTCTTGAGGGCAGGGGATGCGGGAGCATCACGATCGATGGTGACAGTCTCGATGGCGGCAGCCTTGCCGGGAGCGGCGATCGTCGCCACCGTCATGGAGGTGCACCAGGAGCCGGTATGGACATAACGCGTCGCGCCCTGTTCATGCACGAAGTTCAGGTGATCATGGCCGCCGACCAGCAGCGTGCCATCAGGCAGCAGCGGCAGGATATCGCGGTCGGCGACGACACCGGCGTGGCTCAGAACGATATTGATCGCGTCCGCTTTGACGATTTCGGGCAGATTGGCCTTCGCCCATTCGACCGGCTGCGGAATGTCGAGCATCTCGCGCGTGGCCTTGGGATAGGTGTTGATCGCATTGGTGGCGAGGCCCGCGAGGATGGCCTTCCGATCGCCGACCTTCACCTCGGCCCTGTCAGGCGCATAGGGTTTTCCACTGCGCTTGTCGATGATGTTGGAAAACACAGTGATGCCGAGCGCCTGGGCGCGGGTAACGAAATTGGCGAGGTCATTGTCGATATCAGGCTCGTGATTGCCGATATTGATGACGGTGGGAGCGAGCCTGGCGAGCGCCGCGAGGAATGTCCACTCGATTTCACCGGCGGACCGTGCCGCCACCGCATTGCCGATCTCGAACAGGTCACCGTTCAGGAGAATGATATGGGGTACCTTGTCGGCGGCAATGCGGGTTTCTATTGCCGCGAGAAGCTGGCCGATACGCTCATAGGCCGAATGCAGGTCGGAGATGATGATCGCACGCAGCGCCACATCCTGCGCCATAACAGGCGTCGCCGCCACCAACAGCGGCAGCATGGCGGTGCCTGCCATAAGCTTCAGCACATCGCGGCGTTTGCTCGAGAAAATCGTCATGTCCTGGCCCCATCATCCGAAACTGCAACACCGTCCCCCGGCTGTTGAGAAGGCCCTAAAGGGCAATCATCACAGCCGCATGACAAGTTTGGCGTTTCAGAAATGGGAAATAAAGCGGTTTCTGCACCGGACCGTCAGGGGCGAGAAAGTGCAGTTGGGCGATGCTGCAAAGCAGGGTTGAAAGGCGAAAACCGCATCAGTTTTCGCCTTTCGGACGATCAATGGAACAGAACGCTGGCGCCCTGATCGGCCGGGCCGGCATTGCGGCGGAAGGGGGCGAAAAGTTCGCGGCCCATGCCCCATTCATTGCCGGAGAGATCGGCGCGCGCCGGTTCGCGTTTCGCCAGCTCGGCGGCAGAAACCAGCACCTCGAGCGAGCCAGAAATGGCGTCGAGACGGATGATGTCGCCATCGCGGATGAGCGAGATCGGGCCGCAATCGGAGGCTTCGGGCGTGACGTGGATAGCGGCCGGCACCTTGCCGGATGCGCCGGACATGCGCCCATCCGTCACCAGCGCCACCTTGAAGCCGCGATCCTGCAACACGCCGAGCGGCGGCGTCAGGCGGTGCAGTTCCGGCATGCCGTTCGCCTTCGGTCCCTGGAAGCGCACGACGGCAATGAAGTCGCGGTTGAGCTTGCCGTCCTTGAACGCGTCCTGAAGCTCCTGCTGGTCATGGAAGACGATCGCCGGTGCCTCGATGATATGGCGTTCCGGCTTGACGGCGGAAATCTTGATGACCGATTTGCCGAGATTGCCGGTCAGCATCTTCAGGCCGCCAGTCGGCTGGAACGGCGTTTCGATGCTGGAAAGAACCTTCGGGTCATGGCTCTGTTCGGGGGAGGGCTGGCGGGTGACAGCGCCCTTCTCGTCAAGCATGGCATCGACGGTGTAGGCCGCAAGCCCCTGTCCGAAGACGGTGCGCACGTCATCGTGTACGAAGCCCTGTTTCAGCAGCTGCTTGATGAGGAAGCCCATGCCGCCGGCGGCGTGGAAATGGTTCACATCCGCAAGGCCGTTGGGGTAAACGCGGGCGAGCAGCGGCACGATGTCGGAAAGATCGGAAATATCCTGCCAAGTGAGGATGATGCCAGCGGCACGCGCCATGGCGATCAGATGCATGGTGTGGTTGGTGGAGCCACCGGTTGCATGCAGGCCGACGACGCCGTTGACGACGGATCTCTCATCAATCATCTCGCCCGCCGGCGTGAACTCATTGCCCTGCGCGGTGATGGCGAGCGCGCGCTTGGCTGCTTCACGCGTTAGTGCATCACGCAGCGGCGTGCCGGGATTGATGAAGGACGAACCGGGCATGTGGAAACCCATGATCTCCATCAGCATCTGGTTCGAATTGGCCGTACCGTAGAAGGTGCAGGTGCCGGGGCCATGATAGGATTTCGATTCCGCTTCGAGAAGCTCCTCGCGGCCGACCTTGCCTTCGGCATAAAGCTGGCGAATGCGTGATTTCTCGTCATTCGGCAGACCCGATGTCATCGGGCCGGCGGGGACGAAGACGGCGGGCAGGTGGCCGAAGGCGAGCGCGGCGATGACGAGGCCGGGCACGATCTTGTCACAGACGCCGAGATAGACGGCGGCGTCGAACATGTTGTGCGAGAGGCCGATGCCGGCCGCCATGGCGATGGCATCGCGGGAGAACAGCGAGAGCTCCATGCCGGGCTGGCCCTGGGTCACGCCGTCGCACATGGCGGGAACCGCGCCAGCCACCTGCGCTATGCCGCCCGCTTCCTTTGCCGCATCACGGATGATCGCCGGAAAGGTCTCGTAAGGCTGGTGCGCCGAAAGCATGTCGTTATAGGCGGTGATGATGCCGAGATTGGGAACCCGGTCGCCGGCAAGGATATCCTTGTCGGCGGGGGAACAGACCGCAAACCCGTGCGCAAGGTTGCCGCAGGAAAGCACGGAACGGTGAACGCCTTTTGAGACCTGCAGCCGCAGCCGCTCGAGATAGGTCTCGCGGTAGGGCTTGGAACGTTCGACGATGCGGGCGGTAATGGCCTGAATGCGGGAATCGGCGGACATGGGCGTTCATCCTGTTCGTTGGTCGGCAACCGGCGTTCCGGGAGGTGAGCGGCCGGTTGTCGTGTTTCAGTCTTCATGTCGTTGGGCGTTTTCGCGGGCCGCAGGTGCGGCGGCCGCGTGGCTTATGGCGCCCAGTATATATCCACGGGCGTTTCTGCCCGGTTCAGCACGGCGCGAACAGGCATTTCGTCCTCATCCTCGCCCGATTGCGCTTTCTCCAGCGTCGCCTTCTTGGCGGCGCCTTCGATATGCAGCACCAGAAAATCGGCATCGTGCAGGCTGGAGAAGTTGAAGGTCAACCGCTCCTCTCCGGCATTTTCCGCCGCCATGGTCAAAACGCCACGCGGCTCGTCGAGATCAAGCGCTTCGTAGAGATTGTCGCCGCCCGGGAAGAACGATGCCGTGTGGCCATCCGTTCCCATGCCGAGAATGACGACGTCGAAAGGATCGCAGATCGCTTCGGTCTTGACGGTGGCAAGTGTGGCCGCATCCTCCGGCGAGGCCGCCGGCTGGAACAGCGGCACGAAATAGGCCGCCTTCGCCTTGTCCTGCAGAAGATTTTCGGCAACGAGGCGATGGTTCGAACGGTCGCTTTCCGGTGGCACGAAACGCTCGTCCACCAGCGTCACGCTGATATTGGGCCAGTCGAGATCGTGCCGGGAAAGCGCCTGAAAGAACAGTTTCGGTGTCGAGCCGCCGGAGACCGCAATACTTGCGGCCCCCCGTTCCTTGGTCGCCGCATCAAGGCGCTTGGCAACCTCCGCCGCCAGAGCGGTGGCCAGTTCGGCGGCGGTGTCGAAGACGTGGATCGTTTCGCTCATCGCCAGGCCCTCAGTCGGCATCGTGCCAGGTGCGGCCGTCGCGCTCGATCAGTGCGATCGAACCGCTCGGGCCCCAGGTGCCGGCAGTGTAACCCTGTACGCCCTGTCCCAGATCTTCCCAGCTCTTCAAGATGGGGTCGATCCAGTCCCAGGCGGCCTCGACCTCGTCGCGGCGCATGAACAGCGTCTGGTTGGAACGGATGGTGTCCATCAACAGCCGTTCATAGGCATCGGGGCTGCGCACGTTGAAAGCTTCGGCAAAGCTCATGTCCAGCGAGACCTGACGCAGGCGCATGCCGCCCGGGCCGGGGTCCTTGATGAGGAGCGACTGCTTGACGCCTTCATCCGGCTGCAGGCGAATGACCAGCTTGTTGGCTTCGATCTTGCCGGCCGCATCGTCGAAGATCGAGTGCGGAATCTGCTTGAAGGTGACGACGATTTCCGAAACGCGGGTCGCGAGGCGTTTGCCGGTACGGATGTAGAAGGGAACGCCCGCCCAGCGCCAGTTGGCGATTTCGGCCTTGATGGCGACGAAGGTTTCAGTGTTGGAAACGCCGCCTTCCAGCTCTTCCAGATAGCCCTTGACCGGACCACCGGCGGAAGCGCCGGCGCGGTACTGGCCGCGTACCGTCAGCTTTTCGACATTGCTGGTATCGATCGGCTTCAGCGACCGCAGGACCTTGAGCTTTTCGTCGCGCACGGCTTCCGATTTCATCGAAGCGGGTGGCTCCATGGCCACGAGGCAAAGAAGCTGGAGGATATGGTTCTGCACCATGTCGCGCAGCGCCCCGGCCTTGTCGTAATAACCGGCGCGGCCTTCAAGACCGACCGCTTCGGCAACGGTGATCTGTACGTGGTCGATATGGGCGGAATTCCACAGCGGCTCGTAAAGCGCATTGGCGAAGCGCAGCGCCATCAGGTTCTGCACCGTCTCCTTGCCGAGATAGTGGTCGATGCGGAATATCTGCTCTTCCTTGAAGACGTGGCCGATGGTGTCATTGAGTTCCTGCGCGGAGGCGAGATCGCGGCCGATCGGCTTTTCGACGACGATGCGGGTCGAGCGGGTGATCAGCTTGTGCTCACGGATCTTGTCGGCGATATCGCCGAAAATGCCGGGCGCGACGGCCAGATAAAAGGCGCGCACGCGCTCTTTGCCCTCATCGAGCAGCTTCTTCAGCACGTCCCAGCCATTGCTGCCCTTCGCATCAACGGGCACATAAAAAAGCCTGTTCAGGAACACGGCAACCTGCGCATCGTCATATTCGCCGGCCTTCAGGTGCTCCTTCAGGGCGTCCTGCGCGAATTTGCGATATTCCTCATGGGTCATGACCGAACGCGACGCGCCGATAATGCGGGTCGGCTCCGTGAACTGGCCTTCGACCTGGCGGTGATAAAGGGCCGGCAGAAGCTTGCGCTCGGCAAGATCGCCCGTGCCGCCGAAAACGACACAATCAAAAGGTTCAACAGGAATGATCTGACTGCTCATATCGATTCTCTCGATCTTCAAAGGTTGGGGCATCAATAATCTAATCGATTTAAAAATGCCAGACTCAGTTATGTGAAATTATGAATTTTGCTTTTGCAGGGCTTTGCAACGCTCATACGGTTATCTCAGCCATTCTGCCATGCACCGGCAAAACGCTGGTTCTGAAGATGCCTTTGGCAGGTGGTGGAACGGAAAATAAGAAAAACACAAGGACAGCGGCAATCCCATGCCAGAGTTGTAGGCTCTTTTTGGCATCCGTGATTTCGCTGCTTTGCTCGATGCTGTCCAGCAGCATCTCCGCTTCTTCACGCTGCCGTGCCGCGATGCGGATCTCTATCCCACCAAAAGCCACCGTATAGTGCCAGAATATCGAGGCGCATTGGGAGGGAATGGCGGTTGTCGGGATTCCATAGGCCTGCAGAAACGAGGATGTCACCGCCGTGTCAACGAGACCATAGCCCGTCGCGATTGTAACAAGCCTGTCATCCGGTTTTTCCATCGAAACCCCCCTATGCGTCCTGAAGGATCAAAACCTGTCTCGCAACGCGAACCATGAGAGCGCCATGAAAAGCAGCGGCGCGCGCAGTGATGCCCCGCCGGGGAAGGCGGGCACCTTCAGCCGCGCGAAGGGCGCCAGCATGTCCTTTTTGCCGAGAACGAGATCGGCATAAAGCTTGCCGCAATAATTCGACAGCATCACCCCGTGGCCGGAATAACCGCCGATGGAAGTGACGCCGGGCATGACCTCGCGCACGAAGACCTTGCGTGGCAGGGTAATGCCGACGGACCCGCCCCAGGAATGGGTGATGTCGACGGCCTTCAGCTCGGGATAGATTTCCGCAATCTGCCGGCGGATATGGCTGGAAATATCGCGCGGCGCATCGGCCGTATAGGCCTCGCGCCCACCAAACAGCAGCCGGTTGTCGGCCGTCTTGCGGAAATAACGCACCACGAAACGGGAGTCGGCCACCGCTTCCTTGCCGGGGATGATGTCCGGATAGGCGTCGAGCGGTGCGGTGGCACCGATGAAGGAACGGATCGGCATGATATGGGCCGCCGTCACCGGTTCCAGATTGCCGATATAGGCATTGGTGGCGATCAGCACCCGCGGCGCGGTGATCGTGCCGAAGGGGGTTTCGATGATCGTCTTGCCGCCGACTTGCCGGATGGATTTCGCCGGCGTCATTTCATAAATGTCAGCGCCTGCGGCCTTCGCCGCTTTCGCTAGCCCGACCAGCAGTTTCAGCGGGTGGATATGGCCGGTGCCGGTATCGCGCGTACCGCCGAAATAATGGGTGGAGCCGACACGTTTGCGCGCCTCTCCACGTTCCATGTAGGAAATATGCGGATAGCCATAGCGGTTGTTCATCGCATCGACGCTTCTGCGATAATCATCCTCGTAGGCCGCCTTGTGCGCCACATAAAGCTGCCCCTGCAGGTAGTCCATGTCGATGCCGCGGCTGCTGGCGAAGTCGCGCACGTAGTTCTTGGCGTCCTCGGCAATGTCGAACAGCAGCTTGGATTGCTCGAAGCCGATCTCGCCTTCCATCTCGTCGGGGAAGGAGCGCTGGCCTGTGCCGAACTGGCCGCCATTGCGGCCGGAGGCGCCATCGCCAAAGCGGTGCGCTTCGATGAGGGCAACCGAGAGGCCGTTTTCGGCAAGGTTACAGGCGGCCTGAAGGCCGGTATAACCACCGCCGATGATCGCGACATCAACCTGCTTCGACCCGTCGAGAGCGGGATAGTCCGGCCGCTCGCCGACGGTTGCCTGATACCAGGATAGTCCCGGCGCAATCGGGCTTTGCCATGTCATGCTCGTGGTTCCTCACACGTTGAGAAGCAGGAACTCGCGCTCCCAGGGGCTGATGACCTGCATGAAGGTCTCGAATTCCCCGCGTTTCAGGCCGGCATAAAGGCCCACGAATTCATGGCCGAACACACGGTCGAACTGTTCCTCGCCTTCCAGCAGCGCCACGGCCTCCAGGAGACCACGCGGCAGTTCGATGGAGCCTTCATTGGCCGTATCGGCGGTGGGTTCGGTCGGCTCGATATTGTTGACGATGCCAAGCCAACCGCAGCCGAGCGAAGCGGCAAGCGCCAGATAGGGGTTGGCGTCCGAACTCGGCAGCCGGTTTTCGACGCGACGCGCCTGCGGCCCGGAAATCGGCACCCGGAAAGCCGTGGTGCGGTTATCGTAACCCCAGGCATTGTTGACTGGGCAGGCCATGTCGGGCGTCAGGCGGCGATAGGAATTCACATAGGGCGCCAGCATGACGAGCGCGTTCGGAACGTAACGCTGCATGCCGCCGACAAAGGCGAAGAATTCCTTCGAGGGACTGCCATCCGCATTGGAGAAGATGTTGCGGCCGCTATCGATCTCCACCACCGACTGGTGGATATGCATGGCCGAACCCGGCTGACCCTGCATCGGTTTTGCCATGAAGGTGGCATAGATGCCGTGTTTCAGCGCTGCCTCGCGAATGGTGCGCTTGAACAGGAACACCTGGTCGGCAAGCTCGATCGGATCGCCATGGCGCAGGTTGATTTCCAGCTGCGCCGGGCCTTCCTCGTGGATCAGCGTATCGATCTCAAGGCCCTGTTTTTCCGAGAAATGATAGATGTCGTCGATCAACTCGTCGAATTCGTTGATGCCGGCGATGGAATAGCTTTGACCGCCAACGATGGAGCGGCCGGACCGGCCCTTCGGCGGATGCAGCGGATAATCGGGGTCGTCATTCATGGCGACGAGATAAAATTCGATTTCGGGTGCTACGACCGGCTTCCAGCCTTTTTCGGTATAGAGCGAAAGCACGTTCTTCAGGACGTTGCGCGGCGTGTAGGGAACGAAATTGCCCTCGGCATCCACGACGTCGCAGATCACCTGCGCAGTCGGATCGCTTTCCCAGGGCACGACGGACAGCGTCGAAAGATCGGGCACCAGCTTCAGGTCGCTATCGCGCGGCTCATAACGGAAGTTCGCGGTCTCATCAGGGTATTCGCCTGATATCGTGTGGCGGTAGAGCGCGGACGGCAGGGCGAGCGAGGTATCGCCCGTGAATTTCGCCGTCGGCATCATCTTGCCGCGCGGAACACCCGCAAGGTCTGGCGTGATGCATTCTATGTCTTCGATCCCGCGCGCGCGCAGCCATTGCGCGGCTTCGCGCCAGGAGGAAACGCCACGGGTGGAGGAGAGATCGAGGGGAGGAGACTTTTTTGCCATGGTTGCCTGTTTCTTCGGGCGGAGCATGGTTTTTTTGGCGGGCATGTATCACCGGGTCTGTGTTTCTGGTGGAGCCATCATAACCGTAGTTTGACAATTGGCGAGGGGGAAAGCGCCATTGACAAGCGGCGGTACTTGGAAAAGAGGAAAGGAAACGGATCGGATGGAATGATGACAGAGAAATGTGACGTGCTGATTTTGGGGGCGGGCGCCGCAGGCATGATGTGCGCCATCCGCGCCGGAAAGCGCGGTCGCTCCGTCGTCATTCTCGACCATGCCAGGGCGCCGGGCGAAAAGATCCGTATCTCCGGCGGCGGCCGCTGCAACTTCACCAATATCCATGCCGGGCCGAAGAACTATCTCTCCGCCAACCCGCATTTCGCCAAATCCGCGCTCGCCCGCTATTCGCCGCGCGATTTCATCGCTCTCGTCGAAAAACACCGTATCGCCTGGCACGAAAAGACGCTCGGGCAGCTGTTTTGCGATGACAGCGCCAAGGACATCATCCGCATGCTGCTTGGTGAAATGCAGGCGGTGAATGCGAAACTGCGGCTCGAAACGTCAGTCTCTGCCGTCGCCCATGATGGTGGCCGTTTTCGCGTGACGACCTCAGGCGGCGTCATCGAGGCGGAAAGCCTTGTCGTGGCAACGGGCGGCAAGTCCATCCCGAAAATGGGCGCGACCGGTTTTGCCTATCAGATCGCCGAACAATTCGGTCTCAAGCTCATCGAGCCGCGCCCCGGCCTCGTGCCGCTGACGCTCGATCCCGCTTTGCTGGAAAGGCTGAGCCCGCTTGCCGGCGTCGCGGTTCCGGCTGAGGTTTCCCATGGCAAGACCTCGTTCGAGGAAGCGCTGCTGTTCACCCATCGCGGTTTGAGTGGTCCTTCCATTCTGCAAATCTCGTCCTATTGGCGCGAGGGTGATGTGATCCGCCTGAAGCTCGAACCGGGCCGGGATATCGTCGCGCTGCTGAGGCAAGCAAAACAGAAGAACGGCCGCCAGTCGGCCCAGACGGCTCTTTCCGAAATCCTGCCGAAGCGGCTTGCCCAACATGTGGTCGAACAAACCGGCATCACCGGCAATCTCGCCGATATGTCCGACAAGGTTCTCGCAAAGCTGGCGGCGCAGGTGCAGGACTGGCAGATCAAGCCCGCCGGTTCCGAAGGCTACCGCACGGCGGAAGTCACGCTCGGTGGCGTGGACACGATGGCTCTCGATTCCCGCAACATGGCGGTGAAAGCGGTGCCGGGCCTGTTCTTCATCGGCGAATGCGTTGACGTCACCGGCTGGCTCGGCGGCTATAATTTCCAGTGGGCCTGGGCGTCCGGACAGGCGGCAGGCGAATTCGCGTGAGATGGGCTCAGACTGTTAAAGCATTCCATCGGCGTCATCCTCGGCCCTGTGCCGAGGATCTAATCACCTCGAATAAAACCAATCGGTAGCAGATCCTCGGGACAAGCCCGAGGATGACGGCGGCGCGAGTGGTGTGGCTCGCCGTCAGTTTGTGGCCCGTTTTCGCCCTCTTTAACATTCTGTTAACAGGCGAGGAGTCATCCTGACCGAATGCCAGCAAAGCCGGATCGCTCCACGATCCCGCTGCACATGATGTCCTGCTGGAGGCTCTTAACAGGGCATGGGTCGGTTGAGTTTTTCGTCAGGAGCCCGCGCATGAACAGATCTGCACATCGCCGCCCTCGCGCCATTGCCATCGCCCGCGCCGAAAGCGAGAGCCGGCAGCTGGCCTTTCGCCTCAGCATCATCGCAGCTGGTGCCGTCGCAGCCTTGATCACTCTCTTTCACTGATCGGCGGCTCGTCACGTTTATCAAACCGGCAAGCGCGCTGAAAAGCCGCCATGCCCGGGACGCTTGGGCCATGTCAGCATAGAACTTCTCTTCCTGCAGAATGGCTTCGCGCCGTGTGCGCGGCTGCTGGTTTTCGATAATGACCCGTGCTGCAAAAATGGCATGCATGTTCGCTCTCCTTCTAACTGCGGAGGGCCATGATGCACGCCGGTTTTTGATTTATCTGCGCAAGAAAATGCGCTACGTTTTTCACCGATGAAAAACGTCACCTGGGATTCCTATCAGCTTTTCCTCGATGTGTCACGCAGCGGCGGCCTGACGGGTGCTGCCGCGCTGACCGGTTTGAGCCCCGCGACCGTGGGGCGGCGCATGGTCGAGCTGGAGGAGCGCATCGGCAAGGTCCTCTTCCTGCGCAGCCAGACCGGATACGCCCTGACGGCGGACGGGCGGGCACTGTTCGACCGGCTTCAGGCAATGGAAAATGCGGCCAAGGATATCGAGGGATGGCAGAAGGCGTCCTCGGCATCTTCGACCGTGCGCATTGCCGTCGGCACCTGGAATGCCTGGCTGCTGACCGGCAACTTCTCCGCCATCTGCACCGACCGGGATGATTTCCGCATCGATCTTTTCATTGCCGAACAGAGGGCGTCTCTCGCGCATCGTGAAAACGACATCGGGATTCGCGCTTTCGAGCCGCAGGAAAAGAACCTTGCCGCCATAAAAACGGGGGAGGTGGCCTATGCGCCCTACAGGCTGCGCAACGCCGCCGCAGCCGTTGCCGACCGTTGGCTGGCGGTGGCGGAAGATGGCGCCATTTCCACCTATCTGCGCTGGCCGCATGAGAACCGCCGCAGCGATATCGCGGTGACGGTTAACCGGCCGGTGGCGCTGCTCGATCTGGTGTTGGCCGGGGCCGGGATCGCCGTACTTCCCTGTTTCGTGGGCGATGCGGATGCGCGGCTTCTTCGTGAAGGCGGCGAAATCGAACCACTCCGCCACAATCAATGGATCGTCATGAACAATGACGATCGCCACCGCCGTGATATCAGGACGGTGGCGGATCGGATGACCCGTCTCATCAAGGGCCATTCCGATCTTTATGCCGGACGCAAGAGCCGTCCGGCATGAAAGCCAGCATGAAAGAATGGCGGCCGGTCAGGCAGCGGCACTTCCCTGCGCGACGATGACGGGGATCAGCAGATCGCCCCAGTTGCCGCCGCCACCGTGGTGGCGGGCCGAGCGAACGAGCTCGACGGAAACGCCGGCCTCGACGGCTTTCATGACGGCCTGATTGAGGCGGTGCAGATCATTGGCCAGCATGCGGATGGCGGCCTGCTGATCCTGCGTCATGGCGGAGGATTGTTCCTCGGCGCGTTCCTTGACGTGGGTCTTGATGGGATTGTGGGCATTCATGGCATTTCTCCTCTCATTATTGTCAGGGGTTTTTGATCCGGTTTGCAAGCCCTTCCCTGTAATGGGAAGGGCGGTTTTCTCGATTTATTCGGCCGCCGGGCGGAACTGGTCGTGCTCGGTGGATTCCTTCATGGCTGTCGTGGACGACGTGCCGCCCGAGATCGCCAGGGACACGGCGTCGAAATAGCCGGTGCCGACTTCGCGCTGGTGCTTGGTGGCGGTGTAACCGTTTACTTCCGCCGCGAATTCCGCTTCCTGAAGCTCGGAATAGGCCGCCATCTGCCGGTCCTTGTAACCACGCGCCAGTTCGAACATGCCGAAATTCAGCTGGTGGAAACCGGCAAGCGTGATGAACTGGAACTTGTAGCCCATCGCGCCGAGCTCCCGCTGGAACTTGGCAATCGTCGCGTCGTCGAGGTTCTTTTTCCAGTTGAACGACGGTGAGCAATTGTAAGCCAGCTTCTTGCCGGGATGCACCTTGTGCACTCCTTCAGCAAACCTGCGCGCCTGTTCGAGATCCGGCTTTGATGTCTCGCACCAGATCAGATCGCAATAGGGCGCATAGGCCACCGCGCGGGCAATGCAGGGCTCAAGACCGTTCTTGACCTGATAGAAGCCCTCAACGGTGCGGCCGGCATCGTAATCCACGAAAGGCTGGTCGCGCTCGTCGATGTCTGAGGTCAGAAGCTTGGCGGCCTCCGCATCCGTGCGGGCGATAACCAGCGTCGGCACACCCATGACATCAGCCGCAAGCCGCGCCGCCGTGAGATTGCGGATATGCGCCGCCGTCGGGATCAGAACCTTGCCGCCAAGATGGCCGCACTTCTTTTCCGATGCCAGCTGGTCTTCATAATGAACACCCGCCGCACCCGCTTCGATAAAGGCCTTCATGATCTCGAAGGCGTTGAGCGGCCCGCCGAACCCGGCCTCCGCATCGGCAACGATCGGCGCGAACCAGGTGTCGACCGAAAGGCCCTTGCCCTCTGCTGTCTCGATCTGATCGGCGCGCTGCAAGGTGCGGTTGATGCGCTTTGCAAGCTCCGGTGCCGCATTGGCGGGATAAAGCGACTGGTCTGGATACATGGCCGAGGCGGTGTTGGCATCCGCCGCAACCTGCCAGCCAGAAAGATAGATCGCCTTCAGCCCGGCGCGAACCATCTGCATGGCCTGGTTGCCGGAAAGCGCGCCGAGCGCATTGACGAAATTCTCCTCGTTGATCAGCTTCCACAGCCGGTTGGCACCCATTTCGGCCAGCGAATGGCGGATGTCGACGGAGCCGCGCAGCCGCTCCACATCGGCGGCGGTGTAGGTGCGTTCGATGCCGTCAAAACGTCCCTGCGCAGCACCCGGAACAAGCTTGTAAAAATCCGTCATACTTCTCTCTCCCATGATAAATACGGTTTCTGAAACGGGCCGCCGTGAACTTCGTGTGGCGCTGTTCGATGTGACTACATTTACATTTTTGGAGATTTGAGCGCCAGAACAAACATAAAAACAGTGACTTGAAAGAGGTTATCCTGTAGGATGCGTGACAGGGTGGAGCTGTAAAATTGTAAATTTTGTAAAAACCTTTGGCTCGACGAGTTTGTAACAGACTTGTATGAGTGACGGGTTGGGGAGGTTAGGACGTGTCGGAAAACAAGATCTTTGCCGGACCACGGGTGCGCCGCATTCGCAATGGTCTCGCATTGACGCAGACGGCCATGGCCGAGGCGCTGGCGATCTCGCCGTCTTACCTCAATCTCATCGAGCGCAACCAGCGGCCGCTGACCGTGCAGCTGCTGTTGAAGCTCGCCTCGGTCTACAAGGTCGATCTGGACGACTTGCAGGGCGAAAGCGCCGGTTCCGCCGGGCAGTTGCGTGAGGTCTTCGCCGATCCGCTGCTGGTGGGTGAGGTGCCATCACCGCAGGAACTGATCGAGGTGGCCGATGCCGCGCCCAACGCGGCAAGCGGTGTCCTCAAGCTTTACCGGGCCTATCGGGAACAGGCGCAGCGCCTTTCCGACCTCTCCGATCTTCTGGCGCGGGAAGGGCATGAGACGGCGCTCTCCTCCACCCGCCTGCCGATCGACGAAGTGAGGCACGTTTTCGAAAACCGCCCGGCCTATTTCCATGCCATCGACGCGGCGGCGGAAGAACTCCATAAACAATTGTCGGCGGGTGATGATCTCACTTCCGGTCTGCGCGCATGGCTGCAGAAAAACCACGGCATTGTCGTCAGGACCCTGCCGGTGCACGCCATGCCCAATCTCCGGCGGCGGTATGACCGTCATTCCATGCGGCTGTTTTTGTCCGAGCGCCTGTCACAGCCGGATCAGCTCCGGGAAATGGCGATGGAGACCTGTCTTCTGGCGCTTCGCGAAGAGATAGGGACGGAACTGGAGGCGCTGGGCCTGAAAGGCGAGGAGGCGCGGCGTATCGCCCGTTTCGAACTGGCGCGTTATGCCGCCCATGCGCTGATGATGCCCTATGGTGCGTTCCTTTCCGCCGCCCAGCGCGCCAAATATGACCTCGATGTCCTGCGGCCGCGCTTCAACGTCTCGTTCGAACAGGCCGCCAACCGGCTCGTCAGCCTGCAACGGGCGACAGCCGCGACGATCCCGTTTTTCCTGATGGAGATCGACAATGCCGGCAACCGTTTCCGGCTCGCCGGGGCGGGCGGTTTCCCGAGGGCGCGATTCGGCGGCCTCTGTCCGCGGCTCAATATCCATGCCGCCTTCGCGCAGCCGGGGCAGGTGCTGGTGGAATCGGTGGAGATGCCTGACGGTGATGCTTTCCTGACTGTTTCGCGCACACTGGAGGGCCCACAGGCTGGTTTCGGCGAAAGGGTGAGGCGCACCGCCGTGCTTCTGGGCTGCGATCTCGGCCAGGCGGGGGAGACGGTCTATGGCCCCGCCGCGTCGGGTGCGGCACCCGTGGCCATCGGCCCCTCGTGCCGGCTGTGCGAAAGGCAGGGTTGCCTGTCACGGGCCGAAGCACCGCTCACGCGCCCGCTCGGGTTGGATGAAATGGTCACCGGCCTCAGTGTTTTCGACTTCCAGTAGGCGTTTCGATGCAATTTTTTCTGGCCGGAACACATTTGGTTGAAAATGCTGTGCTGCACATTTCCCGCTTGCTCCCTTTTGTTTTCCTTTCTAGTCTCGCTAAAAAAGGGGATCACGCTTCCGTCGTGAGGATGCGTTAACAGGAGACATCATGAAAAACCGTTCTCTCCGTCTGACCTTGGCTCTCACCACCGTGCTCGTTGCAGCAGGCTCGGCAATGGCCCAGGAGAAGGTCGTCCACGTCTATAACTGGTCGGATTATATCGATCCCGTCATCCTTGAAGATTTTACCAAGGAAACCGGGATCAAGGTGGTTTACGACGTCTATGACGGTAACGAGGTGCTGGAGACCAAGCTATTGGCCGGCAGCTCGGGTTATGACGTCGTGGCGCCGACATCGCCTTTCCTGGCACGGCAGATCAAGGCCGGTGTCTACCAGAAACTGGACAAGTCCAAGCTGCCGAACCTCAAGAATGCGTGGCCGGAAATTACCGAACGCCTGGCGAAATATGACCCCGGCAACGAATATGCCGTCAACTACATGTGGGGCACCACCGGCATCGGCTACAATGTCGCCAAGGTGAAGGCCGCGCTCGGCGATGTGCCTGTCGACAGCTGGGACGTGTTGTTCAAGCCGGAAAATGCCGAGAAGCTGAAATCCTGCGGTATCAACGTTCTCGACGCGTCGGACGAGACTTTCGCGATTGCGATGAACTATATCGGCAAGAATCCCGACAGCAAGGAGACGGCCGACCTGGAAGCGGGCGGCGAGGTCTATTCGAAGATTCGCTCCTCTGTGAAGACCTTCAATTCGTCGCCTTATATCAATGATCTCGCCAATGGTGACATTTGCATCTCCATCGGCTGGTCCGGCGATATCCTTCAGGCGAAAACGCGCGCCGAGGAAGCCAAGAACGGCGTCGAGGTGAATTATGTCATCCCCAAGGAAGGCACTTATATCTGGATGGATAGCTTCGCCATTCCGGCTGATGCCAAGAATGTCGAAGAGGCCCACGCCTTCATCAACTACATGATGAAGCCTGAAGTCGCCGCCAAGGCTTCCAATTACGTGCAATACGCCAACGGCAACCTTCCCTCGCAGACGCTGATGGATCCGTCGGTCGCGAAGAACCCGGGGGTCTATCCCGATCCGGAAACGATGAAGAAGCTCTTCACCATTTCGCCCTACGGACCGAAGGAACAGCGTGTGTTGAACCGCGTCTGGACGCAGATAAAGACCGGCACCTGATCGGGCTTGGGAGAGGGTGGCGCTGTCCACCCTCTTTCTCCTTTACGTCGTCGATGGATTATTGGGTGAAATGGGGCGGGCATGGCAAAGACACTCGGACCGGTCAAACGCAAATTCAGCCCTTGGGACAATCCCGATGCGGTGCCTTTCATCCGATTTGAAAACGTCACCAAGCGTTTTGGCGATTTTGTCGCCGTCAACAATCTGACGCTTGATATTTACGAGCGCGAATTCTTCTCGCTGCTCGGTCCTTCCGGTTGCGGCAAGACCACGCTGATGCGCATGCTGGCCGGTTTCGAGGAGCCGACCGAGGGTCGTATCCTGCTGCAGGGCAAGGATATTTCCGGCGTGCCACCCTATAAGCGCCCCACCAACATGATGTTCCAGTCCTACGCGCTTTTCCCGCATATGTCGGTGGAAAAGAACGTTGCTTTCGGCCTGGAGCAGGACGGCCTGCCCAAGGCGGACATCGCCGCCCGCGTCGAGGAAATGCTGCGGCTCGTCAAGCTCACGGAATTTGCCAAGCGCAAGCCGAGCCAGCTTTCCGGCGGTCAGCGCCAGCGCGTGGCGCTCGCCCGGTCGCTCGCCAAGCGGCCGAAGGTGTTGCTGCTGGATGAACCGCTCGGCGCGCTCGACAAGAAGCTGCGTGAGGAAACACAGTTCGAACTGATGGATATCCAGACCAATCTTGGTCTTACCTTCCTCATCGTCACCCATGACCAGGAAGAGGCGATGACGGTGTCGGACCGCATCGCTGTCATGGACAAGGGCATCGTCGTGCAGGTGGCGACGCCGGCCGAGATCTATGAAGCGCCGAACACCCGCTACGTGGCCGACTTCATCGGCGACATCAATATTTTCGACGCGAACGTCGTCGCCAATGCCTCCGATATCGGCAAACCCGGTCTGGTGACGCTGGATTGCGACGGGCTGAAGGTTTCGGTGGAGCAGGAATGCGCGGCGGCCACCGGCAGCCAGGTGGCCTATGCCATTCGCCCGGAAAAGGTCCGCATCTCGCTCGACCAGCCCGCCGACAGCAGCATCAATTCCGCCTATGGCGAAGTCTGGGACATCGGTTATCTCGGCGATTTTTCGGTATTCATCGTCAAGCTTGCCGATGGCCGCGTCCTTCGCGCCGCGCAGGCGAATGTCTCTCGTCTCGTCGATCGCCCGATCACTTTCGGGGATATGGTGTGGCTTAATTGGAAACCGGATTCAGGTCTTGTCCTGACACGCTGAGGGAGGCTTTCATGGCGATCACCACTCCCGAAAACCGGCAAAGCCCCTGGCGCTGGCTGGTCGTTGCGGTTCCCTATTTCTGGCTGCTGCTGTTTTTCGCCGCACCCTTTCTCATCATCGTCAAGATTTCGCTGTCGGATACGGCGATCTCCATGCCGCCCTATACGCCTGTTTTTGAAGGGTTTTCGAAGCTCGGCGAATTTTTATCGCAGCTGGATTTCGAGAACTATTTCTTCCTGACGGAAGACCCGCTTTATGTCGAAGCCTATCTGTCGTCGCTGCGCATCGCCTTCATCTCCACTTTCCTGCTTCTGCTGATCGGTTATCCCATGGCGCTCGCCATGGCGCGTGCGCCGTCTTCCGTCCGTCCGACGCTGGTGATGCTGGTGATCCTGCCGTTCTGGACCTCTTTCCTGATCCGCGTTTACGCCTGGATCGGCATTCTTAAGCCGGAAGGCCTGCTGACGGTGCTGTTCCAGTGGCTTGGGTTTCTGGGTCCTGACCAGCAGGTCAATATCTTCCGCACCGAGACGGCGATCTTCATCGGCATCGTTTATTCCTATCTGCCCTTCATGGTGCTGCCGCTTTATTCGGCGCTGGAAAAACTCGACAATACGCTGCTCGAGGCGGCCGCCGATCTCGGTTGCCCGCCGTGGAAAGCCTTCTGGAAGATCACCTTTCCACTGTCCCTGCCGGGCGTGGTCGCCGGGGCGATGATCTGCTTCATCCCGATAACAGGCGAGTTCGTCATTCCCGATCTGCTGGGCGGTGCCCAGACGCTGATGATCGGCAAGACGCTATGGACGGAGTTCTTCGGCAATCGCGACTGGCCCCTAGCATCCGCTGTCGCCGTGCTGTTGCTGATCCTGCTGGTGGTGCCCATCGCCATCTTCCAGAACCAGCAGAAGAAGGTGGGGTGAGGCCATGAAGCGCGGAAAATTCGACATCACCGTCCTGACGCTCGGTTTTGCCTTTCTCTATATCCCGATCATCATCCTGATCATCTATTCCTTCAATGCCTCCAAGCTCGTCACCGTCTGGGGCGGCTTTTCGCTGCAATGGTATAAGTCCATGTGGTCGAATCAGGGGCTGATGGATGCCGCCTGGGTGACGTTGCGTGTCGGCATCCTCAGCGCCACCATCGGCACCATTCTTGGAACGCTGGCGGCGCTGTCTCTCACCCGCTTTGCCCGTTTTCCAGGGCGCGTGCTGTTTTCCGGCATGATCTATGCGCCGCTCGTCATGCCGGAGGTCATTACCGGCCTGTCGCTGCTGCTTCTGTTCGTGGCTGTCGGGGTGGATCGCGGGTTCTGGACTGTCGTCATCGCCCACACCACCTTCACCATGTGTTATGTGGCAATCGTCGTGCAGTCACGTCTGCTGACCTTCGACCGCAGTCTTGAGGAGGCGGCGCTCGATCTCGGCTGCCCGCCGGTCAAGACCTTCTTCCGCATCACTCTGCCGTTGATTTTCCCGGCCGTCATCGCCGGCTGGATGCTCGCCTTCACCCTGTCGCTCGACGATCTCGTGATCGCCAGCTTTGCAACCGGCCCGGGCGCGACGACGCTACCGATCAAGATTTATTCGCAGGTTCGTTTGGGCGTGACGCCGGAAATCAACGCCATCTGCACCATCCTGATCGGACTTGTGACCATCGGCGTCATCGTCGCTTCCGTCGCCTCCAAGCGCACCGAATTGCAGCGGATGCGCGATGAGCATGCGGCCGCCCGGAACTGATCAAACGGAACTCCACGATTTATTCGCGTTACTGTTGAAATCGCGATAAAATCAGGAACCTGTAATTTAGTTTTGGCACTTTACGGTCTCAGAATAGGAATTTTCGTCGGTAATTGATCGATTTTGGTTTTAACCCCTTGTTAATGGGAGTTGGCGGAAAGTAAATCCAACGCAGGGCCGTCATATGTTTGATGGTCGGGATTGGTAATTTCCAAATGGCGAGATTGTCCCCCTTTCTCTCGTTGAAAAGCACAACTCATACAGGCGGCCGCAAGGCCGCCTTTCTTTTTGCTGGCGTTGCCGATGCATCTCGGTGATGTTCCGGATGATCCATCGATTTCGAGACGAGCAGCACGGGAATAAGCCCGGCCATGATGATGATGATCGCCGGCACGGCGGCATCCTGCACCCTGGAGCGGGACGCATCCTCATAAACCAGCGTGGCGAGTGTGTTGAAACCGAAAGGCCGGAGCAGGATTGTGGCCGGCAGTTCCTTCATGGATTCGATCAGGACCAGAAGGAAGGCGGTCAGTGCCGCCGGCCGCATATTCGGCAAAAGCACCTTGAATAGCGTCTGCGCCCGGTTGCGGCCCAGCGTCCGCGAGGCCATGTCGATATGCGGCGAGAGCTTCTGGAAACCGGCATCAAGCGTGCCTTCCGCCATGGTCATGAAACGCACGGCATGGGCATAGATGATGGCAAACGCGGTGCCGGAAAGCAGCAACCCACTGGAAAAGCCGAAATGGGAACGGATGAACCCGTCAACGCCATTGTCGAAACTTGCCAGCGGAATGAGCACGCCGATGGCAAGCACGGTGCCCGGCACGCCATAACCCATGGAGCCGAAACGCGCCGCCACTTTTGAAATGCGCGAACGCTCCGTGCGAATGGCATAGGAAAACACGAAAGCGGCAATCAGTGTTACGAAAGCAGCGGTCAGCGAAACTTCGAGGCTGTGCCCGAGTGCTTTCAAAAGCTTCGGGGCCACAAGTGCATCCAGCCTTTTCACGGCGTAACCGCCCAGCACGATGACCGGAATGAAAAAGCCGCTCGCCACAGGCAGGAAGCAGAACAGGCTCGCTGACCAGCGCCGCCAGCCGGCGAGCGCCTTCAGCCGGTGACGCTGGGCCATGCTCGTCGCCTTCGGCGCGCCAAAGCGCTGTTTTTCCCGAGCATTGCGCTCAATGACGATCAGCGCACCGACAATGATGAGGATGACGGCGGCGATCTGGGTCGCATTGGCGAGATTGCCGCGATTGAGCCAGGTCTCGTAGATGGTGAAGGTAAGCGTCTGGACGCCGAGATATTCGACGGCGCCAATATCGTTCAGCGTCTCCATCAGCACCAGCGACAGCCCGATGGCAATCGCCGGCCGCGCCATCGGCAATTGCACGGAGAAGAACACATTCAACGGCTTTGCACCGAGCGTGCGGGCCGCTTCAGCCGCAAACCGCCCTTGCATGGAAAAAGCGGCGCGAGCGGAGAGATAGACATAAGGGTAAAGCACCGAACTGAGGACGATCACCGCACCGCCGAGCGAGCGGATATCGGGAAACCAGTAGTCACGGATGCTGTGGTAACCGAAGGCGGCGCGAACGGCACTCTGCACCGGCCCGGTGAAATCGAGGAATTCGCCGAACGCATAGGCCGCCAGATAGGACGGGATGGCGAGTGGCAACACAAGAGCCGCGGACAATATCCGCCGCAACGGAAATTCGAAGGTGGTGACGAGCCAGGCGCAGGCGATCCCGAAGAAGGCCGTTGTCGCGGCCGTCAGTCCCAGCAACATGAAGGTGCGGAACCCGGCGCGTGGAAGAACATTGGCAAGAAGATGCTGCCATCCCTCCGTGCTGCCGGTCAGCGCCAGCCAGAAGATCGCCAGAATGGGCATGGCGGCAACGGCCGCGATCACGACCGCCGTGATCGGCAGCACTGAAACGCGCCTTGTCGCTGGAGGGGAAATGGTCATGGGCATGCGGGCCTGCTGTCTTGCGAAAGCCTTTACCGGCTGATCTTTCAGTCGGCGGCTTCCGCATTGCTACGCCCGCATGGCCTCAGTTGGCAAGAACCCGCTGCGATGGAAAGGTGATTTCCACCAGCGTGCCTTCATTCGGCGTGGAGGTGATGGAGAAATTCGCGCGGTTGGCATCCACCATGGCTTTCGTCAGCGGCAGGCCAAGCCCGGTGCCGTCGCCGCGCACGCGCTTGCCTGACGATGCCACCTGCCGGAACGGCTTCATCGCCTGTTCCAGTTCCGCCCGCGTCATGCCGATGCCGGTGTCGCGGATGCGCAGCGACACGCTGCCATTGGCTTCATAGGCGGTGGAGACGACAATCTGGCCGCCGGATGGGGTGAAGCGGATGGCGTTCGACAGGATGTTCAGCACGATCTGCTTGATCGAGCGCAGGTCGGCGACGATCTGGGGCACGGATTGTGCCAGCGCGGTGCGAATGATGACGCGCTGATTGTTGGCCTGCGGCTGCACCAGCGAGACCGCCTCGGCCACCGTCTCGTTCAGCGGCACGGCGATGAAATCCACATCCATCTGCCCGGCCTCGATCTTGGAAATATCGAGGAGATCATTGACGATATCGAGCACATGCCGGCCGGAACGGCCGATATCATTGGCATATTCCACATAACGCGGATTGCCGATCGGCCCGAAACGTTCGGTCGCCATCATGTCGGAGAAGCCGATGATGGCGTTGAGCGGCGTGCGGATTTCATGACTGACGCGTGCCAGAAAGTCCGTTTTGTGCGCATTGGCGGTTTCCGCCGCGCGCTTGGCGTTGCGCAGCTCTTCTTCGGTGCGCTTCCACTGAGTGATGTCGCGGATCACGGCGCAATAGCCATGCGAGGATTTCAGCCGCCCGATGGTCATGAACAGCGGCAGGAAACCGCCGGAGGCCTCGCGACCGATCACTTCCCGGCCGTCATTCAGCACGCTGGCAACACCGTTATTGGCAAGGCCGGAGAGATAGTCGAGCACGGCCCGCTGGCTCTCATGGGCAAAGAGCGTCACGAAGGGCTTGCCGGCGATTTCGCCATTATCATAGTTGAACAGCGCGCTGGCGGAACGGTTGAGCGAGCGGATTTCGCCGTCGTCGCCCAGAAGCACCACGCCATCGGTGGCGGTTTCCAGAATGGAATGCAGCTCTTCCATTTCGCCCTGCAACAGGGAGAGGCTGCCCACCTCCGCATTGTCCGCGGTGTTTTCATTGGCCGCCATAACCGCCGCCGGTTTTTCTTCCTGCGGAACCAGCGACAGCATCAGTGCCTTCGTCTCTTCCCAGCGGATGGACTGCAGCCGCGCCTTGACCGGAATGATGTCGTTTTCGGCGCTGACGACGACCATGCCGCCCTCATTGTCAGGCATGTTCTCCAGTTCCTGCCGCTGCAGCAAGGCTTCCAACCCGCCGACCTCTTCCAGCTCAGTCAGGGAGGTGTAGCCCGTCAGCCGCAGGAAGTCGGGATTGGCGTGGATCAGCCTGTCACCGGCATGCACCAGAAGCGCCACCGGCATCTGATCCAGCGTCTCGGCCGTCAGCGCACTGGCGGCACGAATGGGCGGGCTCACCATGGAGGTGGCAATATCGGCAACCGGCTGCTCGTCGGTGGTCGTCACCTGTTTTTCTTCAGAAGCGGTTTCATCCGTGCGTGTACGAACGAGCGCAGGCTGTTCACCCCGAACATAATCGGCAAAAAGATCGTCTTCTTCTGCCGGTTCCGTTGTCTCTGCGTCGTCGCCCATCTCGGAAGGAGCGCTTTCGATGGTCTCCGCAACGATGTCTTGCTGGATATCCTCAACGACCGGCTCTGCCGAAATCCCTTCCGCATCCGCTTCGCGTTTTTCCTCCGACGCCGTATCCGATGGCGCGAGCGTCCGGCCAATTTCGCGGAAGGCGGCTTGCTCGCCTGCGGTCAGTCCTTCGCGGGAGCGCGAACGGCGCTCCTCCAGATGGACGACCTTGTCGGAATAGGATGGTTCGGGCGCAGGCGTTTCTATTGGCGCTTCGACTTCCGGCGAGGTCTCATCATCAAGCTGTTCTTCCGCCAAAACCTCGTCGGTAGCGTCGTCGGCCTCATCGAAGCCTACCGCCGGTTCATCAGGCAGCGCCGAGTGAGGATTGTCGTCCGTTTGCTCGTCCTCATCGACAAAAGCCAGCAATTCATGGCTCTCATCTTCCACGGCCGGCTGCGGCAAAACCTCTGCCGGATCCGTCTCTTCACTATTCAGGAAGGTCAGCCCGGTGGCATGTGGGTCTTCGGTAGTATCGGCGAGGCGCACGATGCCGAAACCGCGGAAACCGTCAAATTCGCGGGCACGGGTATAGGTCGGCAGGGCGGCGAGATCGATCGGCACCATCAGCGAAGTGCCTTCCACCGGCCAGTAGATCGTCTTGCCCGACCAGGTGTCGCGTCGGCCGAGAAGCTCGCGGATCTTGCCGTCTGGATCGAGATTGAACAGGGCCGCGACATCGGCAAAGCCCATGCCTTCCACGGCAGCCGCCTTGGCGCCCACGGCTTCTGCAAATTCGTGCGAAATCGAGCTGAAACGCCCTTCAGCATCGATTTTCCAGACGAAGCGGGAGGCGCGCGCACCGGCATTAAAGACGAAAGGCCGTGCTTCTTCGCCAGTGCCGATCTCTGCCGTTTCCGTCTCCGTCGTTAGCTCTTCGTCCGCCGCAGTAGCAGCTTCTGCCGCCCCGGTTTCGGCGATTTCATCGTCCGCGACTGTGTTTTCTTCGGCCTGCGCCTCACCGGCATGATCCTCTGCGACCGTTCGCTCGATCGAGGGAGCCACCGTTTCATCGGCGTCGAGTTCGAAGAGGTCCTCAATGTCGTCGGTCATCGCCATATCGGCGGCGGCATCCGCATCCCGCGCAGGAAGCTCTGCCGATACTTCCGCAAGGCTTTCCGGCATAGACGGAACGCTGTTTTCAGCCGGTTCCGCTGCCACGTTCTCTTCGGAATCGGACGGCAGTTCCTGCACCTCTTCCACCTCCTCGATGCCGGCAACGGCGTCGAGAACGGAATCGAAAGAGGCGGTTGCCGCGATAACAGGTGCCGTCTCTTCAACCGGCAGGACGGGCTCGGCGGCGGCCAGGGTTTCCTGCGGCTTGTCTTCTGCAAACCCATTGACGGGATCGAGCGTTCCGAGCGCAGTTTCCACCACGAACATCAGGTTCAGTTCGGGCGATGTCGTGATCTGGCCGGTGGCGGCAGGCAGATAGCCCTTTCCTGTTGGCACAGGGCGTTTGACGAGGTGACCGGACTGGCCGGCGGCCATTTTGATGAGCGTGCGGGCGGTGTGCGGCGTGATGCCGAGCGACGAAAAGCCCGAGGAGGCGGCGATGATCTCATTGTCGCCATTCAGCACCGCCATATGAATATCTGGATCGTCAAACCCTTCGATCATGCGCCGGGCGCATTCGGCCACGTCGGGCGCGGCCTGATCGGTGAGGGCGGCAAACAGGATGGCCGGATGGCCGGGTTCCGCCTCGATGATCTCCGCGCGGGCGGTGACGGCAAGGCTGCGGAAACCCGAAGTGATACGAATGGTAAATGGCAGACCGTCGCCGGCTGTCGAAAGCCGGGCCGCCGTGGCCGCCAATTGCCGGAAGGTCACATCCTGGCGTTTGGGGCCTTGCTCCAGAAAATCGTAAACCATCGGCGTGCCGAACAGCGAAGCACCACGCCCATTGGCCCAGAGAACATTTTGAAGATCGAGCGAAAACAGCGCCATGGCCTCACCGCGCCCGAAACCTTCACGCACCCGTTCATGCACTGCTATATCGATAAAGGGATATTGGACGGCGGGCATGTCGAAACCTATTCTGGCACTACCGGACCTTGCGGGCTTCTTGGCTTCCTCATGAAGCGCAAAACGTAAACCCGCCAGGCATCACGTTAACAGAATTTTAAATAACTTCACAGCGCCGCCGGGTCCACCGCCCGGTGGATGAATCGCCAAATAGAGTTAACATCAACAGGCCCATTCCCGCTTCGGGTTCCTAGTCACCCTATCGAAAAGCACTTGCCTTTCGCAGCCTTTTTTCGCAAAATTCGAAGAGGCACTTGCAAATGGGGGAAACACCTTTTATGTCACCCCCCGTAGCGCCGCTTCGGCGTTTCATGTGCGGTTGTAGCTCAGTTGGTTAGAGCGCAGGTTTGTGGCACCTGAGGTCGGTGGTTCGACCCCACTCAACCGTACCATTCCCCTCTCCCAGTAAGTTTATATGTCACAAGGACTTACAGGGAGAGGGGAATTTCTTTCCTCATTGGCGCCTGTTCATGAGTTGCTGAGGTTCGCGCAGGTCTCGGCGCCGAGCTGATCTGCCTGCCGACTTCGAAAATCCCCTGACATCATTGCCGCGATCGTGACGATCCGTATCCAGCCCTGGCCAGGCGTCAGGCCATCCCATGGATGGCCTGCCAAAAACCATTTGGCTAAAATCGCCTGCGCTGGTATTGTCCACCCAACGAAACCTTATGAAAGCCAGCAGCATAGCGTCTACGCTTGTGCGCGGCGAAATGGACAAGACAGTGATCGACCCCGGAAACGGCCCAAAGCCGTCGGAACAAGGGGCGTCGGTGGCGAACAAAGGGAAAGCGAAGCGATCCCGTCGTGGCAAGAAACACAAGCGTGACGGTAAGCCCCGTGACGCTGTTGTGTTGTCGCATGATGTTGCCGCGGATGTTCCGGCCGGTTCCTCCTACGTATCGGCTCTCGAGCCGGACGCCGAGCCGCGCAAGAGAAAGCGCCGCAGGCGTTCTCGTGGCAAAGGCACGTCTCAGCAGGCTGCAGCCGCTGTCAACGGAGAGGTGCAGGCTCCAGCCGCACCCGATAGCGCAAATTCATCCTCCGTGCCGCCTATTGGCCCGCGAAAATCGCGTAACCGCAAACGCGGCCACCGCGATCCCCGCGGTCGTGACCCGCAGGGCCGTCCGCTGGTTCCCAGCCACGCACCGAAACATAGCGGTAAGCAGAACGGCCGTGCCAATGGCTCGGCACAGGAGCAGCACCGGTCGCAGTCTGAAATCTCCGCCCGCCACGCAGGCCGCCAGCATGAGCATGGTCAGGAGCCGCTGGCGGATATGTATGCGGCGCTCGATCTCGGCACCAATAATTGCCGCCTGCTGATCGCGCAGCCGACACGGCCGGGCCAGTTCCGGGTGGTCGATGCCTTTTCACGCATCGTCCGGCTGGGCGAGGGGCTGATATCGAGCGGTCGGCTTTCCGATGATGCGATGGATCGCGCCGTGGAAGCGCTCAAGGTCTGCTCCTCGAAACTTGCCGGACGCCCGATCAGGCGCATGCGGCTGATCGCCACCGAGGCCTGCCGCGCAGCCTCCAATGGCGAGGAATTTCTGGAGCGCGTCACGCGGGAAACGGGGCTGAAGCTCGAAATCATCAGCCGCGAGACGGAAGCCCGGCTTGCGGTCTCCGGCTGCGCCTCGCTTGTCGGGCGTGAAGCGCGCTCCGTCGTGCTGTTCGATATTGGCGGTGGATCGTCGGAAATAGCGGTCATCAAGGTCGGTGAAAACCGCTCGAACCGGCTCGCCAACCACATCACCCACTGGACCTCTTTGCCGGTCGGCGTCGTCACTTTGTCGGAACGTCATGGCGGCCGCGATGTGACGCCGGATGTTTTTGCCGCCATGGTGCGGGAAGTCGAAGGCCTGCTCGATGCATTCCATTGCCCGCCGCTCGCACCGCAATTGCATCATGAGGATTTTCATCTGATCGGAACCTCGGGCACGGTGACGACGCTTGCGGGCGTCCATCTCGATCTGCCACGCTATGATCGCCGCAAGGTGGATGGCCTCTGGCTTTCCGATGTCGAGGTGACGGCCATGCAGGACAAGCTTCTGGCATGGGATTTCGCCGGCCGCGCCGCCAATGCCTGCATTGGGCCTGACCGGGCCGATCTGGTTCTGGCCGGCTGCGCTATTCTTGAGGCCATTCGCCGCCGCTGGCCGGCACGCCGCATGCGGGTGGCCGATCGTGGCCTGCGCGAAGGCCTCTTGACGGATATGATGGCGGATGACGGCGCATGGCGGCGCAACCGCATAAGGCGCATGCAGATGGTACGGCAGGATAGAACGGAAGGTTTGACATGAGCAAGGCGCCGACAAGCACCAATCGCACCGGCCGCAAGATCGGCCAGAAGGTCAAGAAGACCAAGCTCAAGGCCTCGTCGCGCCGCTGGCTGGAGCGTCATATCAATGACCCCTATGTGCAGCGCGCCAAGCTGGAAGGCTATCGCGCCCGCGCCGCCTTCAAGCTTCTGGAAATCAACGACAAGCACCAGATTTTGAAGGGTGCGACCCGCATCATCGACCTTGGTGCCGCTCCCGGAAGCTGGTCGCAGATCGCCTCTAAGGTGACGGATTCCACCGAAGACGATATCCGCGTCGCGGCCATCGATTTCCTCGAAATCGATCCGATCCCCGGCGTGAAGATCCTGCAACTCGACTTCCTCGACCCGACCGCACCCGATCAGCTGATGGAAGCCGTCGGCGGCACGCCCGATCTTGTCTTGTCGGATATGGCCGCGCCCACCACGGGCCACCAGAAGACCGACCACATCCGCACCATGCATCTGTGCGAGGTCGCAGCCGATTTCGCGGTTCAGGTGCTGGCGGAAGGCGGCCATTTCCTTGCCAAGACCTTCCAGGGCGGCACGGAAAAGGCATTGCTTGATATGCTGAAGAAGAACTTCAAGCAGGTTCTGCACATCAAGCCGGCGTCGTCACGTTCGGAATCGGTCGAGATGTTCCTGCTTGCCAAGCACTTCAAGGGCCGCAGAAACGAACCGGCTATCGATGCCGACGCTGAAGAGTCGACTGAGGACTGATCACTCTGCCGGTTGCGAAACCTTGCCGCGGTGGCCGGAAACGGCCGCCCCGGCCTGCGCGTCCATGCGGATGATCGGCACGATCGCGAACAACGAAACCAGCGCGACGATGGTGAAGGCGATGTGGAAATCGGCAAGCTGAAGATGCGTGCCTGACATCATGCTGCTGACTTCCAGAATGGAAGCGGCGAAAGCCACGCCCAGCGCCAGGCTGATCTGTTGCAGCACCGAGGCCATCGAGGTCGCCTGGCTGGCCTGGCTGTCTTCGATATCGGAATAGCTCAGCGCGTTCGATCCGGTGAAGAAGAAGGATCGAGCAAATCCCGCCGTGACCAGGAAGATCATGATCAGCGGATATGGTGTTTCAGGCGTGAAGAAGCTGTTGGCGAGCGTCGTGCAGGCGCCGACAATGCCGGCCCCGATCAGCGTCGAGCGGAACCCCGTTGCCGCAAACACCCGCTTGGCCATGAATTTCGTGGTGATCGCCCCGATGGCGCCGGCAAAGGTGATCATGCCCGACTGGAACGGGTTGAGCCCGAAACCGATCTGCAACATCAGCGGCATCAGGAAGGGGATGGCGCCCGTGGAAATGCGGAAAACGGTGCCGCCGACGGAGGCCGCCCGGAAGGTCGCGTTTTGGAAAATCCGGAAATCCAGAATGGGGGCAGGGTGGCGCGCGGCGTGGCGCATGTAAAGAAAACCACAGATAAACCCGATGATCGTCGAGGCGATGCCGATGGCGGGCGGCAGGGCCGGAAGGCTGACCACCGACACGCCGAAGACAACGCCGGAGGCGGCGATGCCTGACAGAACGAACCCCTTGCCGTCCATCGGCGGTGGGTTGGTGGTTTCGATTTCCGGCAGGAAGATCGTCGACAGCCAGATGCCGATGATGCCGATGGGCACGTTGATCAGGAAAATCCAGTGCCATGAAAAATAGGTGGTGATGAAGCCGCCGATCGGCGGGCCGGTGAGCGGCCCGACAAGCCCCGGTATCGTCAGCAGCGCCATGGCGGAGACGAGTTCACTACGCTTGGTCGTGCGCAGCAGCACGAGACGGCCAACCGGCGTCATCATTGCCCCGCCCATGCCCTGCAGGAAACGCGACAGCACGAATTCGAACACCGACGACGAAACCGCGCAGCAGATTGACCCGACCACGAAAACGCCGATAGCGAAACGGAAGATTTTCTTCGCGCCGTATTTGTCGGCCATCCAGCCGCTGATGGGAATGAAGATCGCCAGCGCCACCATATAGGCCGTCAACGCCAGCTTCAGCGTGATCGGGCCGACATGGAGGTCTTTTGCAATCGCCGGGAGCGAGGTGGCGATGACGGTGGAGTCCATCTGCTCCATGAAGAGAGCGACTGCGAGGATCAGGGGAATGATGCGATTCATGGGACTGCCTGCGGCTTTCCGCTGCGACAAGGGATATCGCCGTTCCTCCTACGCCTGATAGGCGGGCTTGCCAACACGTTAATTATCAATTTCTCAAGTTCCGATCAAACCTGCGTGAGGCCGGTTTTCTTGCAACTTTCTCGCTCTATTGTCCGTTGGGTGGGATCAGTTGGCGATCACGGCCAGTTGGCGATATCGGAGACAAGATGATGACCCAATCCTTGAGCATGAGCAGACGTGGCCTCATCGGTGCTGCCGGCGCCAGCGTTCTCGGCGCGCCGCTGTTGATGGCGCGCGGCGCAAACGCCCAGACCAACCAGCCGCAGACCTCCATGGAGATAAAACACGCCATGCCACCGGAAACCAACCGCTTCAAGCTCGGCAATTTCGAGGTGCTGGTCGTCAAGGATGGCTCGCGCGCTGCACCCAATCCGGGAGAGACCTTCGGCACGGACCAGTCGGCGGAGACCGTGGGCAAATTGCTGGAAGACAATTTTCTGCCCAAGGATCAGTTCGTTAATTCCTTCTCGCCGGTCCTCGTCAATACCGGCAGCGATCTCGTGCTGTTCGACACGGGTTTCGGTGAGGCTGGCCGCGGTGCTGGCAATGGCCGCCTGACCGAAGGCATGGCTGCGGCCGGTTATACGCCTGAAGATGTGACCGTGGTGGTGCTGACCCATATGCATGGTGACCACATTGGCGGGTTGATGGAAAAGGGTGCGCCGGCTTTTTCAAAGGCGCGTTATGTCTTCGGCCAGGCGGAATATGATTTCTGGGCCGATGAGAAACGCGCCGGCACCCCTGCCGAAGGTGGGCAGAAGGGCGTTCTTGCCAACGTCAAGCCGCTGGCCGAAAAGGCAACCTTCATCGGCGACGGTGCCAGTGTGGTCTCAGGCATCACTGGTATTGCCGCTTTCGGCCATTCGCCGGGACATATGATCTTCCGCGTAGAATCGGAAGGTAAGCAACTTATCCTGACGGCGGATACCGCCAACCATTTCGTCCTGTCGCTGCAGCGGCCGGACTGGGAGGTGAAGTTCGACATGGACAAGGCGGCTGCGGCTTCGACCCGCAAGAAGGTTTATGACATGATCGCCACCGACCGGCTGCCATTCCTCGGGTATCACATGCCTTTCCCGTCCGTCGGTTACGCGGAGAAGCTGGATACGGGTTATCGTTTCGTGCCGAAATCCTACCAGTTCGACATATGATGCATGTCGCGCAGAAGTGTTAAGCGGTTTTGCGATAACGACATGCATAGAAACAAGCAGTTAAAGCGCGTCGTGTGGAACAAGGATCCACACGACGCGCTTTAACGTCTGCTGCAATGCAGCAACAGAAGAAGCCCGGAAGGTCGTTCCGGGTTTTTTCTATTCCCTTCCTGTCATGAACGTGTTACCAGCCCTCGCCAACTTCCAAGCAATCCTTGCAGGGCGCCGGAGTGAACTTTTCGTTCCGGAACGGCCACGCATTTTCATTATGAAGGAATTTGGTCATGGCACGCATCATTCAAACACCCACTGGTTTGGACGCTCTCACATTTGACGATGTGTTGCTGCAACCCGGACATTCCGAAGTCATGCCGGGACAGACGAATATAGCCACCCGCATTGCCCGCGATATCGATCTCAACCTTCCGATCCTCTCTTCCGCCATGGATACGGTCACCGAAGGCCGTCTCGCCATCGCCATGGCCCAGGCCGGCGGCATCGGCGTCATCCATCGCAACCTCACCCCCATCGAACAGGCCGAAGAAGTGCGGCAGGTGAAGAAGTTCGAAAGCGGCATGGTCGTGAACCCCGTCACCATCGGCCCCGACGCGACGCTTGCAGAAGCCCAGGCGCTGATGAAGGCGCACGGCATTTCCGGCATTCCGGTGGTTGAAAATGGCGGTGCCGGCGGCCACAAGAACGGCCGCCTCGTCGGCATCCTGACCAACCGCGACGTGCGCTTCGCCTCTGATCCGCAGCAGAAGATCTACGAACTGATGACCCGCGAAAATCTGGTCACGGTCAAGGAAAGCAGCGTCGATCAGCAGGAGGCCCGCCGGCTCCTGCACAAGCACCGCATTGAAAAGCTGCTGGTGGTGGATGCGAAAGGTAACTGCGTCGGCCTCATCACCGTCAAGGATATCGAAAAGTCGCAGCTGAACCCCAACGCCACCAAGGATGCGCAGGGCCGCCTTCGCGCCGCCGCCGCCATTAGCGTTGGTGCAGATGCCATCGAGCGTGCCGAGCGCCTCATCGATGCCGGCGTTGACCTTCTGGTCGTGGATACCGCCCATGGCCATTCGCAGCGCGTTCTCGATGCCGTGGCGCAGGTCAAGAAGATGTCGAACTCGGTTCGCATCATCGCCGGCAATGTCGCCACCGCCGACGGCACCAAGGCGCTGATCGATGCCGGTGCTGACGCTGTCAAGGTCGGTATCGGCCCCGGCTCCATCTGCACGACGCGCATCGTTGCCGGCGTCGGCGTTCCGCAGCTGGCGGCCGTCATGGCTTCTGTTGAAGCGGCCAATGCCGCTGATATTCCCGTCATCGCCGATGGCGGCATCAAGTTCTCGGGCGACCTGGCCAAGGCCATCGCCGCCGGCGCTTCCGCCGTCATGATCGGCTCGCTGCTCGCCGGCACCGATGAAAGCCCGGGCGAAGTGTTCCTCTATCAGGGCCGTTCCTTCAAGGCCTATCGTGGCATGGGCTCCGTCGGCGCCATGGCCCGCGGTTCGGCAGACCGTTACTTCCAGGCGGAAGTGCGCGATACGCTAAAGCTCGTGCCTGAAGGCATCGAAGGTCAGGTGCCCTACAAGGGTCCGGTCTCCGGCGTGCTGCATCAGCTGGCCGGCGGCCTGAAGGCCGCGATGGGTTATGTCGGCGGCAGCAACATCAAGGAATTCCAGGAACGCGCCACCTTCGTGCGCATCTCCAGCGCCGGCCTGCGTGAAAGCCACGCCCATGACGTGACGATCACCCGCGAAAGCCCGAACTATCCCGGCGCGGTTTGATCTTTCGAGCCGAATCCGTAAAAAGATAGGCTAGATATTTGGCGCTCCCCGATTCCAGCCGGATCGGGGAGCGTTTTCATGATTGGGGGAAAGCATGTCACCGACGACCGCAATGTTCTGGCCGATGATCGCCCATGTCTTTCTGGTCTTTTGCCTTTACGCACTCCTGATTATCCGGCGCAATAAATACACCTTCAAGGATCGCGAATCCGCGATCAAGCTGCGCGACCGGGGCGAGGAAGCGCGGGAAAGCTATCTGGTGAATCGCAACATCGCCAACCAGTTCGAACTGCCGGTCCTGTTCCACATCGCCTGCCTGCTGCTTTACATCACGGATGCGGACAATATCGTCACCGTCGTTCTGGCATGGCTGTTCGTGCTCTCGCGCTGCGCCCATTCCTATGTCCATGTCACCAGCAACCGCCTGCGTCAGCGCGGAGCATTGTTCGGCATCGGCTTTGCGCTCGTTGTCTGCCTCTGGGGATGGCTCGCCATATGGTTGGCGCTGGAGTAAATCAGCACCATCAGGTTGCTTCATAAGTGAGACAATCCCGCCGCGCAAAATGCTCCGGCTTGCGATGGGTCAATTCCATGACGCCCCATCCCCGTTAATCTCTGCCCGCCGTCGAGGATTTCAGGCGAGCAGAGATTAGGGAGTATGTCATGGCTAAAACAATGAAGGCGGCGGTCGTCCGCGCATTTGGAAAACCGCTGACCATCGAGGAAGTGGCGATACCGGATCCCGGTCCCGGTGAAATTCTCATCAACTACAAGGCGACGGGCGTTTGCCACACCGACCTGCACGCCGCAACGGGTGACTGGCCGGTCAAGCCCAACCCGCCCTTCATTCCCGGACATGAAGGTGCAGGTTATGTCGCCAAGATCGGCGCTGGCGTCACCGGCATCAAGGAAGGTGACCGCGCCGGCACACCCTGGCTCTACACCGCCTGCGGCTGCTGCATTCCCTGCCGCACCGGCTGGGAGACGCTGTGCCCAAGCCAGAAGAACTCAGGCTATTCCGTCAACGGCAGCTTTGCCGAATATGGCCTTGCCGATCCGAAATTCGTCGGCCGCCTGCCTGATAATCTCGATTTCGGTCCGGCCGCACCCGTGCTCTGCGCCGGTGTCACGGTCTATAAGGGCCTAAAAGAAACAGAAGTCAGGCCCGGTGAATGGGTGGTCATTTCAGGCATTGGCGGGCTTGGCCACATGGCCGTGCAATATGCGAAAGCCATGGGCATGCATGTCGTTGCCGCCGATATTTTCGACGACAAGCTGGCGCTTGCCAAAAAACTCGGAGCAGACGTCGTCGTCAACGGCCGCGCTCCTGACGCGGTGGAGCAGGTTCAAAAGGCAACCGGCGGCGTCCATGGCGCGCTGGTGACGGCGGTTTCGCCGAAAGCCATGGAGCAGGCCTATGGCTTCCTGCGCTCTAAGGGCACCATGGCGCTTGTCGGCCTGCCGCCGGGCTTCATCTCCATTCCGGTGTTTGACACGGTGCTGAAACGTATCACGGTGCGTGGCTCCATCGTCGGCACAAGGCAGGATCTGGAGGAGGCGCTGACCTTTGCCGGTGAAGGCAAGGTGGCTGCCCACTTCTCCTGGGACAAGCTCGAAAACATCAATGACATCTTCCACCGCATGGAAGAGGGCAAGATCGACGGCCGCATCGTCGTGGATCTCGCCGCCTGACGTCAAACCCGGAAGCGGCGCTCACGCAAATGTGTGGCGCCGCTTCCGCCCGCCTTGTTCCCCGCAGGGCGATCTGCGTTATCCTTCCGCATCCGCGCGTTCAAGGAGGATAGAGCGATCGACAAGCCCAAGATTACGCAGGCGATGATCGACGCTTACGATGAATATACCCATCTCAGCCTCGACCGCCGCAAATTCATGGAAAAGCTCTCCATATTGGCCGGCTCGGGTGCGGCTGCTGCTGCAATCGCCCCGCTGCTTTCTGCCAATAGCGCCCGCGCAGCCATCGTTGCGCCTGACGATGCGGGAATTGTTGCGGAAGACGTGACCTATCCAGCGCCCGGCGGCGAGATGAAGGGTTATCTCGTCACACCGAAGTCGGTGTCCGGCCCCATTGGTTCCGTCATCGTCATCCATGAAAACCGTGGTCTGAACGACCATATCCGCGATGTGGCAAGACGTGTGGCGCTCGCCGGTTTCCGGGCGCTAGCGGTTGATTTTCTCTCGCCGCAGGGCGGAACGCCGGCGGACGAGGATAAGGCGCGGGAAATGTTCAGCGGTCTCGACATGGAGGCAACCGTCGCCAATGCCGAAGCGGGCAGGGTGTGGCTCGCGGCAAGGCAGGGGGCGAATGGCAAGGTGGGTGCGGTCGGCTTCTGCTGGGGCGGCGGGCTGGTCAATCGTTTCGCCACCAAATCGACGGGCCTCAATGCCGGCGTCGCCTATTACGGCCAGCAACCGCCGGCGGCCGATGTGCCAGCCATCAAGGCGCCGCTGCTTTTGCAATATGCGGGTCTCGACGAGCGCATCAATGCCGGTATCGACGCCTATAAAAAGGCGCTGGAGGAAAACGGCAAGACCTTCGAAATCTTCGTTTATGACGGCGTCAACCATGCTTTCAACAACGATACGTCCTCGGCGCGCTACGACAAGGCGGCCGCAGATCTCGCCTGGGGGCGGACGACGGAGTTTTTCAAGAGATATCTGGGGTGATGGGGTTCAACGTCCACTCGGCTCTTCTTTTCGTTGACGAAAGGGGCTGGATGCTGCCCTTGATCGTGGATCGAAGGCGTGTGGGGCTTACCCCCTCTGCCCTGCCGGGCATCTCCCCCTCAAGGGGGGAGATCGGCAAGCGGCTAAGTCTCGATGATCTCAACGTTTGAGAGTGAAATGGCGGTAGCCCCTCCTGCTGATCTCCCCCCTTGAGGGGGAGATGCCCGGCAGGGCAGAGGGGGGTGAGCCCCACGCACCTTCGGCCCAACAACCCTGAATCCGGCTCTAAACGCCCCCAGCCCCACGCTTCAAATGCTCATCGAGCCGCGGCATGATTTCCACGAAATTGCAGGGCATATGGCGGTAATCGAGCTGGGCCTTGAGGATGCCGTCCCAGGCATCCTTGCAGGCGCCGGGAGAGCCGGGCAGCACGAAGATGAAGGTGGCATTGGCCACGCCGCCGGTCGCGCGTGACTGGATGGTGGCGGTGCCGATCTTCTCATAGGAAATGCGATGGAAAAGCGCGGAAAACCCGTCCATGCGTTTTTCGAACAACGGCTCCAGTGCCTCGGGCGTCACGTCGCGGCCGGTAAAGCCGGTGCCGCCTGTCGTGATGACCACATCCACGCCTTCAGACCGCGTCCATTCGCGCACGGTGTCTGCAATCGCTGCCTTGTCATCCGGCACGATGGCGCGAGCGGCGAGCCTGTGGCCCGCTTCTTCCAGCCTTGCGACGAGCGTGTCGCCGGACTTGTCGTTCTCCAGCGTGCGGCTGTCCGAAACGGTCAGAACCGCAATGCCAAGGGGAATGAAGGGTCTATCGCCTGCCATGGCCTTATCCTCGAAATATCCGGCCCTCAAATGGTCCGCGTTGCCTGAAAATACCAGCCGGGGCGTTTCTTCCGAAGCGATGTTTCCGCGTTTTGGGCGGCATCGAAGGAATGAAAAATCCCGAAACAGGTTGCCCCGGAACCGGACATGCGGACAAGGGCTGCCCCTTCCGCAGACAGCAGCCCGGTAATCTCCCCGATATCAGGCAGCATCGCCTGAGCCGGCGGCTGCAGATCGTTGCGGCTTTGGGCGAGAAAATCCATCCAGCCAGTTGTCGCCCAGCCAATCGTCGCAGGTGTGGGCAGGTGCGGATTGGCCTTGTTCTGCAATCGCCGGAAAATCTCCGGTGTCGAGACGGCCTTCATGGGATTGGCCAGAACCACGGAGAGTTCCGGCAGGTCGGTGAGGGCTTCGATGTCCTCGCCGATACCGCGCGCAATCAGCGGCCGGCTTGCAAGGCACATCGGGACATCCGCACCGAGTTTCAATGCGAGAGAGGCGAGTTTTTCCGGTGCGATCTCGGCATCCCAGTGCCGCAAAAGCCCCCGCAGCGTTGCGGCGGCATCCGCCGAACCGCCACCGATGCCCGAAGCAACCGGCAGGTTTTTTTCAAGGTGAATGTCGACCGGGCGGGCGGGCTGGCCTGTTGACGCGAGAGCGTCGCGCAACATGTCTCGGGCGCGGGTGACGAGGTTATCGCCACCATCGCCGGCGCTTAGAACATCGCCGAAAGGGCCGGAAATGGAGAAAGCGTCAGTTGTGGCGTCGCGAATGCGGATCACATCGCCGGCTGCGGTGAATGTCACCAGCGTTTCAAGCAGATGGTAGCCATCTGCCCGCTGACCGGTGACATGCAGCGCCAGATTGATCTTGGCCGGGGCCGCCTCGATTGTTTCGGTGGCCCCGGAAACCTCATGCAGGCGCATGCGGCGTCAGGATTTCTTGTCCGGCGTTGGGGTCGCCGGTGCCGGAGGGGCCGGTGGTTGCGGCGCCACGTCCTTCTTGGCGGTGTTTTCAGCGTCCTTTTCGACAGGCGGCAGGCCGTTGGCGATTTTTTCCTTCACCTTGGCCTTGTCCACATCGTCATTGTCGCCGATGAGCGCGCGGTTCCACTGATAAACGGCCTCGATCTTGCGGCCCACGCGCCAATAGGCATCGCCCAGATGGTCGTTGATGGTGGGGTCACCGGCCTTGAGCTCGATAGCGCGCTCTAGTTCCGTCACGGCCTGATCGAAATCGCCGAGGCGATAATGCGCCCAGCCGAGCGAATCGACGATATAACCGTCATTCGGCCGAAGCTCGACCGCGCGGCCGATCATCTTCATGGCGTCATCGAGATTGATGCCCTTATCCACCCAGGAATAACCCAGATAGTTCAGAACCTGCGGCTGATCGGGGTTAAGCTCCAGCGCCCGCTTGAAATTCGGTTCGGCCTTGTCCCATTGCTTCAGCCGCTCATAGGCGATGCCGCGCTGGAAGAACACCGACCAATCCGACTTCTGCGGCACGGCACCGATCACCTCGATAGCCTTGTCGTAGTTCTCGGCCATCGCCTTGTAGTCCTTGGCGTCGGAAAGAACGCTGCCATAAGCGAGGTAGGAACGGATGTCCTTCGGATCGGATTCAAGCAGCGACAGAAGATGCTTGCGCGACTCTTCCACCTTGCCGGTCTGTGCCAGCGTCAATCCGAGCTGCAGCTCGGAGATGCGGTGCATCGGTGAATCCTTCGGCACTTCGCGATAGAAGGTGATGGCACGCTCAGGCTGCTTCATAGCTTCGGCAAGACCGCCGAGAAGTATGAGCGTATCCGGGCTCTTTGGATCAAGGGCACGCGAGGTCTGTAGATAAAGGGTCACAATCTCTTCGGCGCCCTCGCGGTTCAACGCGCCGGCAATCGAGAACATAACGCTGGCCGCACCCTCCACCGCATTGGTAATCTGCTGCTCCGGCTTTTCACCCTTTTCGATCGCTTCGCGAAGCGCTTTCAGCGGCGCGTAATTCGGCGCGAAAGTGTCGCCGACGGCGATCGCATCCAGTGCCTTCTGCTTGTTGCCGGCGGAAGCCTCCAGCCGCGCAAGCGCCATGACCGCGCGCATATAGGTATCGGAGGCGGTGGCCCCGCCTTCGCGGTCCGTCACGGCTTCGTTCAGGCTCTTGCGGGCGGCTTCGACATTGCCGGAAACCAGGGCGATGGCCGCGGCATTGTATTTCTGGAAGATCGAAATCCAGCCCGGGCCCTTCATATTGTTGACGAGCGCCAGCGCTTCCTTCGGCTTGCCGGAACCGGCACGCGCCCAGGCGGTCAAAAGCGTGTTGACCATGCGGTCAAGATCGTTCGGACCGGTATATTTCAGGATTTTCTCGGCCTTGGTGAATTCCTTGTCCTTGATGGCATCGAGACCGCGCACGATGGTCGTGACGCGCTCCACCGAGGTATCGTCCTTCATCGAATCGGCGATCTTGGCGCCGGCCTCGAAATTACCGCTCAGAAGTTCGGCGATCATCAGCCGCTGGCGGATTTCCGAATTTGCCGGATCATATTCCAGCGCCTTCTTGTAGAGCGAAATCGCGGTAGGATAGTCCTGATCGACATCGGCATTGCGTCCGGCGAGGAAAGCGCCGGAGAAGGTGTTGACCTTGCCGGGATCGAAGGTAACGGCTTGATCTTCCGGTTTCGCCTTTGTCTCCGCAAAGCCGGGGCTGGCACCCGCGCCGATTGCGAGAGCGGCGGCAAGAGCCGCGCTGCAGAGAAGACGAAGTGCTGGTTTACGCCGCATGAGGGAACCTTTGCCTTTGTGCGAATGCACGGAAAAATCAGTTTCCATTGTTTGGTCACGATAGAATGGCTTTTTTGAAGCAACCCCGCAAGAAATTATGGCCTGTGCCACAATCACGCCTTGCGGGGAAACCGGCCCGGAACGTCGGGCGGATGGACCTGTCCATCCGCCTTTTGCTGAGGGCTTGAGCGTCAGTTGAGACGCTCGATGCAGAAGTCGATGACCTCGAGAAGCGCATTTTTCCATGGGCTCTGCGGCAACGGCGCAAGCGCGTCACGGGCGATCGTGCCGTAATGCGTGGCGCGACCGATCGTGTCGCCCAAGCCGTTATATTTGGTAATCAGACCGAGCGCCTTTTCCAGGTTCTCGTCGCTGCTTTCGCCCTTCTCGATGGCGTTGCGCCAGAAGGCGCGCTCATCCTGCGTGCCGCGTCGATAGGACAGGATGACCGGCAGCGTGATCTTGCCTTCGCGGAAATCGTCACCGGTGTTCTTGCCGAGATCGGCGGACTTGCCGCCATAATCCAGCACGTCGTCAACCAGCTGGAAAGCGAGGCCGAGATTCATGCCATAGGATTTCAGTGCGCTGCGGCTGGCCTTGTCCGTTTTGGCGACGATGGGGCCGACTTCGGCTGCGGCGGCAAAGAGGGCAGCCGTCTTGGCGCGAATCACCTGCAGGTAATCGTCCTCGGTCGTTTCCATGTTCTTGGCGACCGAAAGCTGCAGCACTTCGCCCTCAGCGATGACGGAAGCGGCGGTGGAGAGTACGTCGAGCGCGTCCAGCGAACCGACATCCACCATCATGCGGAAAGCCTGGCCGAGCAGGAAGTCCCCGACGAGAACGCTCGCCTGGTTGCCCCAGATGGTGCGGGCGGTGGATTTGCCGCGGCGCAGATCGCTTTCATCCACCACATCGTCGTGCAGAAGTGTCGCCGTGTGCATGAATTCCACGCTGGTGGCAAGCTTGATGTGGTTATCGCCCTCGTAACCGAACATCGAGGCCGAGGCGAGCGTCAGCATCGGCCGCAGGCGTTTGCCGCCGGAGGAGATAAGATGGTTGGCCACCTCGGGTATCATCTGGACATCGGAACCGGCCCTGGAAAGGATAAGCTGGTTCACCCGTTCCATGTCGGGACGGGTCAGGTCGACAAGCGGCTTGACGGATGCGAGTTTGTTTTTGCTTTCTTCAAGCGGTATGACGACGCCCAAGGGACAGGACTCCAGTTCGAATTTGAACTCGACAATAAAAACTGATGCCTTGTGCGGCAAGGGGCGAATTGCCGCTAGCCATTCAAAAAGATGGGAATTTAGGGCTTATCCATGCGTGAACTGATCCGTACCAACGATGCCGTGCTTCTTTCCTTCGCTGAAAGCCTGATGAAGGACGCCGGCATCCATTGCCTCATAGCCGATCAGGCGATGAGCATTCTGGAGGGATCGCTCGGCCTTCTGCCGCGAAGGTTCCTGGTGGAAGAAGATCGCGCCGACCAGGCCCGCCGCATTCTCATGGATGCCGGGCTGGGGGACGAGTTGCGCAACGAAGAGGCTTGAGCGGCGGTGGGCGACGGCATTTCCGAAACGATCGACGCGTTTCACCGGGGTCGGTTTCACATCATCCAGCCGAAGGGCAGGGGGCACCGGGCGGGCATGGACGCCATGCTTCTGGCGTCATTGGTGGCGGATAACCGCGCCTGCCGGATCGCCGATCTCGGCGCTGGCGCCGGTGCCGCCGGCATGGCGGTGGCGGCGCGGCTCGAAAAGGCCGAGGTGACACTCTATGAACGTTCCCCGGAAATGGCTGAATTTGCCCGCCGCGGTCTCGAATTGCCTGAGAATGCCGCTTTTTCGGCCCGCGTCGAGGTTCTCGAAGCCGATGTGACACTGCGGGCGAAAGCGCGTGTCGAAGCCGGATTGCCTGATGAGCATTTCCATCACGTCATCATGAACCCGCCCTATAATGACGCGGGCGACCGCCGCACGCCGGATGCCCTGAAGGCCGAGGCGCATGCCATGACGGAGGGCCTGTTCGAGGACTGGATCAGGACCGCGAGCGCGATCATGGTTTCGGGTGGGCAGCTTTCCCTGATTTCACGGCCGCAATCGGTGGCGGAGATCATCGCCGCCTGCGGCAGCCGCTTCGGCGGCATCGAGATCACCCTCATCCATCCCCGCCCCGGCGAGGATGCGGTGCGCATGCTCGTCACCGCGATAAAGGGATCGCGCGCACGGCTCACTTTCCGCACGCCGCTCATCATGCACGAGACCGGCAGTCATGCCTTCACGCCCTTCGTGGATGACCTCAATAATGGCCGCGCCGCCTATTCGCGCAATGTAAGGGCAATCCGGACGGCGTCATAAATATCGGGTGATGCCATCGGCAAACCATTGTGTTTTGCCGGGCGATACATACATCGATGACGATAGAGCAATTGCTGCGAGGATTGATTGGTGGGTTTTCTGAAGTATCTGGTGCCGAAACGCTTTCGCAAAAAAGAGCTCGTCATCCCCGTCGTGCGCATGCAGGGCGCGATCATGGCCGGCGGCAACCAGTTCCGCCCCGCCCTCAATCTCGCCTCCTATGCGCCGTTGCTTGAAAAGGCCTTTGCCGTCAAGGACGCCCCGGCCGTCGCCATCTCTCTGAATTCTCCCGGCGGTTCGCCGGTGCAGGCGCGGATGATCTATAACCGTATCCGCCAGCTTGCCGAGGAAAAGGACAAGAAGGTCCTGATCTTCGTGGAAGACGTGGCGGCCTCCGGCGGTTATATGATCGCACTTGCCGGCGACGAGATCATCGCCGACCCCACCTCCATCGTCGGTTCGATCGGTGTCGTATCCGGCGGCTTCGGTTTTCCGGAAATGCTGCGGAAGATCGGCGTGGAGCGCCGCGTCTATACGGCCGGCGAAAACAAGGTCATCCTCGATCCGTTCCAGCCGGAAAAGGAAGGCGATATCGATTACCTCAAGTCGTTGCAGGTCGAAATCCACAATGTCTTCATTGATATGGTCAAGATGCGCCGCGGCTCGAAGCTGAAGGGCGACGAGGCGATCTTCTCCGGCTTGTTCTGGACCGGCATGCGCGGCCTCGACCTCGGCCTGATCGACGGGCTGGGCGACATGCGGGAGGTTCTGCGCCGCCGTTACGGGACAAAGGTCAAGCTTCAGCTCGTCAGCGGCGGGCGCTCGCTGTTCGGCAAAAAAGTGCCTGGCGTGAATGCGGCGCTCGGCCTCAATGCAGAAAGGCTCGCGGCAGGCGCCGTCTCGGGTCTTGCGGAGGTTGCCGAAGAAAAGGCATTGTGGTCGCGTTTCGGTCTATGATGTCGCAGGAATAAGGCCTTATGGCGCAGCTCATTACAATTCTTCTTCTGGTGGTGGGGTCCATCATCCTCTATCGCCGCTTTGTTCGCGACGCGGAAAAGCTGTCGGCGAAATCGAAACAGCGCGAAAAGGAACGCCAGACCGGCGCCATCGGCACGCTGATCAAGGACCCCGAAACCGGCGAATACCGGGTGAAGCGCGAGGATGAGGCGTAAGGCTGCGGCTTTACGCATAAAACCTTGACCCCCACGCCCTGCCGTGGCACCAGTCCGCATCCGAAGTAAGTCACTGCTTACTTATCCTCCTAACGCCGCGATGACTGCAATGACCGATATTCCCGACCATATGAACCCGAAGCGTTCCTTTCAGGCACTGATCCTGACGCTGCACAATTACTGGGCCGACAAGGGCTGCGCGGTGCTGCAGCCCTACGATATGGAAGTGGGCGCGGGTACGTTTCATCCGGCGACGACACTGCGCGCACTCGGCCCGAAGCCGTGGAGGGCCGCCTATGTGCAGCCGTCGCGCCGTCCGTCGGACGGTCGTTACGGGGAAAACCCCAACCGGTTGCAGCATTATTACCAGTATCAGGTCATCCTGAAGCCCAACCCCTCTAATCTTCAGGAGCTGTATCTCGGTTCGCTGAAGGCCATCGGTCTCGATCCGCTGCTGCACGATGTGCGCTTCGTCGAAGACGACTGGGAAAGCCCGACACTCGGCGCCTGGGGTCTTGGCTGGGAATGCTGGTGCGACGGCATGGAAGTGTCACAGTTCACCTATTTCCAGCAGGTTTGCGGCATTGAATGCTCGCCGGTCGCGGGTGAGCTGACCTATGGTCTGGAGCGTCTGGCCATGTATGTTCAGGGTGTCGACAATGTCTACGACCTAAACTTCAACGGCCGCGAGGGCGAAGAGAAGATTTCCTATGGCGACGTCTTTTTGCAGGCCGAACAGGAATATTCCCGTCACAACTTCGAATTTGCCGATACGGCCATGCTGCACCGCCATTTCATCGATGCGGAAAAGGAATGCCTGGCGCTTCTCGCCGCCGGTGCGCCCGGTGACAACGACAATCAGCGCCTGCACAAATGCGTGTTCCCGGCCTATGACCAGTGCATCAAGGCGAGCCACGTCTTCAACCTTCTGGATGCGCGCGGCGTAATTTCGGTCACGGAACGCCAGAGCTATATCCTGCGCGTGCGCACGCTGGCGAAAGCCTGCGGCGAAGCCTTCCTGCTGACGGATGCCGGCGGGTTGAACTGGAACAGGGCCGCCTGACGATCTATCTAAGGCGGGCAACAGTCTAACGTGCGGATGCCGCTCATGGCGTCCGCGCCTCTTGAGGAGGGGTCGGGAATGTTCATCACGCTGGCAATCATCGCGGCAATCGCGCTTTACGTCGTCTTCATCTATAACGGCCTCGTCAAGGCGCGGCAGATGAAGGAAGAGGCGTGGTCGGGCATCGATGTGCAGCTGAAACGCCGCACCGATCTCATCCCCAACCTCATCGAGACCGTAAAAGGTTATGCGGCGCATGAAAAAAGCACCTTCGAGGAGGTGATTGCCATGCGCAACCGGGCGCAGGCCGTGCCGGCTGGCGATGTTGAAGGCCGGGCCCAGGCGGAAGGCCTGCTGTCGCAGGCGCTCGGCAAGCTCTTTGCACTCGCCGAAGCCTATCCCGATCTGAAAGCCAACACGAACTTTCTGGAATTGCAGCGGTCGCTTGAAACCATCGAAGGCGAACTCCAGATGTCGCGCCGTTATTACAATGGTGCCGCGCGCGATCTCAACGTCAAGGTGGAGAGCTTCCCGTCCAATCTGGTCGCCGGCCAGTTCGGCTTTACCAAGGCGCCCTATTTCGAGATCGACAATCCGGCCGACCGTGCCGTGCCGACGGTAAAATTCTGAGGACGCCCTTCCTCTGACGGTTTAAAAACCTCCTGCTCAAATTCCGATAATCCGGCTCCGTGCCGCATTCTTTGACAAGACGACGATCATGATCGAACTGACCATCACCCCGCCCGGCCACCCGCTTTCCGGCAAGGTCGAGCCGCCCGGCTCCAAATCCATCACCAACCGCGCGCTGCTGCTCGCCGGCCTCGCCAAGGGCAAAAGCCGCCTGACCGGTGCACTGAAGAGTGACGACACGCTTTATATGGCCGAAGCCCTGCGCGAGATGGGCGTGAAGGTGACCGAGCCTGATGCCACCACTTTCGTGGTGGAAGGCACGGGCGTTTTGCAGCAGCCGGAAAAGCCGCTTTTCCTTGGCAATGCCGGCACCGCCACGCGGTTCCTCACCGCCGCTGCCGCACTTGTCGACGGTGCCGTCATCATCGATGGTGACGAGCACATGCGTAAACGCCCGATCCTGCCGCTGGTGGAGGCGCTGCGCTCCCTCGGTGTCGAAGCGGAGGCGCCGACCGGCTGCCCGCCCGTCACCGTTTGCGGCAAGGGCACGGGTTTCCCGAAAGGCAGCGTCACCATCGATGCCAACCTCTCCAGCCAATATGTGTCAGCGCTTCTGATGGCCGCCGCCTGCGGCGACAAGCCGGTCGATATCATCCTCAAGGGCGAGGAAATCGGTGCGAAAGGCTATATCGATCTCACCACCTCGGCCATGGAAGCCTTCGGCGCGAAGGTGGAAAGGGTCAGCAACGCCATTTGGCGCGTGCACCCAACCGGTTACACGGCAACCGATTTCCACATCGAGCCGGATGCCTCCGCCGCCACCTATCTCTGGGGCGCGGAGCTTCTGACCGGCGGCGTGATCGATATCGGCACGCCGGCCGACAAATTCACCCAGCCGGATGCCAAGGCCTACGGCGTCATGGCAAAGTTTCCGCACCTGCCCGCCGAAATCGACGGTTCGCAGATGCAGGACGCCATTCCGACCATTGCGGTTCTGGCCGCCTTCAACGAGACGCCGGTGCGTTTCGTCGGCATCGCCAATCTGCGCGTCAAGGAATGCGACCGCATCCGCGCCGTCTCGCTCGGCCTCAACGAAATCCGCGATGGTCTGGCGCATGAGGAAGGCGACGACCTGATCGTGCATTCCGATCCGGCTCTGGCCGGCCAGACGGTCAAGGCTTCCATCGATACCTTTGCCGACCACCGCATCGCCATGAGCTTTGCGCTGGCGGCCCTGAAGATCGGCGGCATTGCGATCCAGAACCCGGCCTGCGTCGGCAAGACCTATCCGGGCTACTGGAAGGCGCTCGCCTCGCTCGGCGTCAACTATACGGAAAAGGAAAGCGCTGCCGAACCGCAGCACTGAAGCCATCAAGGAGGGATCGCCCGTGAAGACCATCGCCGCAAGACTTCTCGCGCTGTTCGTCTTGCTGGGCGCCGCCTTCCCGGCCTTTGCGGAGGAATTTATCCGCTCCTACCATTCCGTCGTCGAGGTGGCGGCGGATGGCAAGCTGACGGTGACGGAAACCATCACCGCCCGCGCTGAAGGCCAAAACATCAAGCGCGGCATCTTCCGCGATTTCCCGCTTTATGCGCTGGATGCGAATAACCGCCGCACCAAGGTGGATTTCAACGTCGTTTCGGTGGAGCGCGATGGCGCGCCGGAAAACTGGCGCACCGAAACGATCGATGGCGGCATCCGTATCTATACCGGCAGCGCCGACCGCTTTCTGCCGACCGGCGAACACATCTTCCAGATCACCTACACCACCGCCCGGCAAATCCGTTATTTCAGCGATTATGACGAACTGACCTGGAACGTCACCGGCAATGGCTGGCAATTCCCGATGGGCGAGATTTCCGCGACCATCACTCTGCCGCAGGGCGTCAAGGCCACCGATACGGCCGTCTTCACCGGTCCGCTGGGCGCGAAAGGCAAGGATGCCCGCATCCTCAGCGAAGGCAATGAAGTCTTTTTCGCCTCCACCCGTCCATTTTCGGTGGGTGAAGGCATGACGGTCGCCGTCAAGCTGGCCAAGGGGGCCATCGCCGCGCCTGATAGCTCGCAGGAGGCGGGCTGGTGGCTGCGCGACAATCTCGCCATCCTGCTTTCGGGCGGCGGGCTTTTCGCCGTGCTGCTTTATTACCTGCGGGCGTGGTTCGCGGTGGGCCGCGATCCGGCCAGAGGCGTGATCGTGCCGCGCTGGGATGCGCCGGAAGGGCTTTCCCCGGCTCTGGTCAATTATGTCGATAATCGCGGTTTTTCCGGCGCGGGCTGGACGGCGCTCTCTGCCTCGGCCCTTGACCTTGCGGTAAAGGGTTTCGTCGTTCTGGAAGACCTGAAGAATTCCATCGTCATTCGCCGCACGGAAAAGGCAACCGCTGCCGATCTGCCGACCGGCCAGAAGACGCTGCTTTCCTCCATCGGCGGCTCGGGCGAGACGCTGACCATCGACAAGGCCCATGGCGCGGAGGTTGAGAAGGTCGGCAAGCAGTTCCGCGCGGCGATAGAAAAAGAACATCGCGGCAAATATTACCGCAGCAATGCCGGTTACACCGTCTTCGGCATTCTTTTCAGCATCGCCATCATCATCGCGACGCTGGTGTTCGGCGATCTCGATGAAAGCGCCATTGCCGCCGTCCTCGTCTTCGGCTTTTTCGCCTTCTTCTTCAGCATCCTGTCGATTGGCATCGGCAGGCAGTTCTCGCGCGGCGCACCGCTGCGCAAGCGCATCGGTGGCATCGTCATGCTGGCCTTTGCCGGTTTCGTGGCCTTTTCGGCCATTGGCGGCATCGCCACGCAAATCCTGCTGGATGTGACGCACGATACAAAGTCGCTGGCGCTGGCCGCCATCGGCGGCATCGTGCTCACCAATGCACTGTTCCTGTTCCTGATGGGCGCGCCGACCCCGCTCGGCCGCAAGCTGATGGATGGCATCGAAGGCCTCCGAACCTATCTGACGCTGGCGGAAAAGGACCGGATGAACATGGCCGGCGCTCCTGCCATGTCGCCACAGCATTTCGAGACATTGCTGCCCTATGCCGTGGCGCTGGGCGTCGAAAAACCGTGGAGCCGCACCTTCGAGGCCTGGCTTGCAACGGCTGCCGCCGGTGCCGCTGCTGCAACTTATGCGCCCGGCTGGTATGCGGGCAGTCATTACGGCAGCTTTGGCGACAGGATCGGCGGCTTTTCCACCTCCATGGCCAATACCATTGCCTCCACCATTCCCCAGCCCGTCAGCTCTTCCGGCTCCAGCTTTTCGGGCGGTGGCGGCGGTGGTTTTTCCGGCTCTGGCGGCGGCGGTGGTGGCGGCGGCGGCTGGTGATGCGCGCTGGCGGTAATTTAACCGATAGCTGGTGACTTTTGCCGCTGGTCTTGCTAAGTCCGCGACACTCTTTTGCAACAGATTAAAGTCCTTATCCCATGCCCGATCTTCTGCTTGAACTTCGCTCCGAGGAAATCCCCGCCCGCATGCAGCGCAAGGCGGCGGGCGATCTGAAGAAACTCGTCACCGATGCCTTGGTGGAGAGAGGGCTGACCTATGAGGGCGCACGCGAATATTGGACGCCGCGCCGCCTGACGCTGGATATTCGCGGCCTCAACGCCCGCTCCGCCGATGTGCGTGAGGAGAAGAAGGGCCCGCGCACCGACGCCAATGAAAAGGCCATCGAGGGCTTTCTGCGCGGCGCCGGCCTCAACGATATCTCGGAAGCGCAGGTTGTTTCCGATCCGAAGAAGGGCGATTTTTACATCGCCATCATCAACAAGCCCGGCCGCCCGGCGGAAGAGATCATCGCCGAGGTGATGCCCGGCATCATCCGCTCCTTCCCCTGGCCGAAATCCATGCGCTCCGGCCCGGCCTCCATGCCGAAGGGTTCCAGCTATGCCGGCATCGAAGGCAAGGGCTCCGAAAGCCTGCGCTGGGTGCGCCCGCTGCAATCCATCGTCTGCCTGTTCGGCCCCGAACATGACGAAACGCAGGTCATTCCTTTCGTGATCGACGGCATCGTCGCCGGCAATGTCACCTATGGCCACCGTTTCCACGCGCCGGGCCCGATTACCGTTCGTCGTTTCGAGGATTATGTCTCAAGCCTCGAAAAGGCGAAGGTCATTCTCGATGCCGAGCGCCGCAAGGACATCATTCTGCACGACGCCAAGGATCTGGCCTTCGCCAACGGTCTCGACCTCGTGGAAGACGAGGGTCTTCTCGAAGAAGTCTCCGGCCTCGTCGAATGGCCGCAGGTGCTGATGGGCACCTTCGAGGAAGATTACCTGCAGATCCCCGCAGAAATCATCCGCCTCACCATCAAGACCAACCAGAAGTGTTTCGTCACCCGCAATCAGGGTGCGGAAGAGGGCCTTTCCAACCGCTTCATCCTGATCTCGAACATCGAGGCAAGCGACGGCGGCAAGGAAATCATCCACGGCAATGGTAAGGTCGTACGCGCCCGCCTGTCGGACGCCCGCCATTTCTGGAACCGTGACCAGGGCGATCTGCCCGATCTGGAAACGCTCAAAGATTCGGCTGCGAAATTCGGCCTCGACCTTAAAAAGCCGCTCGACCAGCGTATGGCGAAGCTGGATGCGCTGAACGTGACGTTCCATGCCAAGCTCGGCTCTCAGGGCGAGCGCGTTACCCGTATTCGCGAACTTGCAAAAGCGCTGGCCCCCGTCGTTGGTGCCGATGAAGCGCTGGTAGACCGCGCCGTGGTACTGGCGAAAGCCGACCTGCGCACGGAAGCCGTGGGAGAGTTCCCCGAGCTTCAGGGCCTGATGGGCCGCAAATACGCGACGCTTCAGGGCGAAAACGAAAGCGTCGCCGCCGCCATCGAAGACCACTACAAGCCGCAAGGCCCCTCGGATCGCCTGCCAGCCGGCAAGGTGGCGATCACGGTTGCTCTCGCCGACAAGCTCGATACGCTCGTCGGTTTCTGGGCCATCGATGAGAAGCCGACCGGTTCGAAGGACCCCTTTGCGCTGCGCCGTGCGGCGCTGGGTGTGGTGCGCGTTTTGCTGGAGCGGAATGTACGTCTGCCGCTAAGTGAAGCAATTCGAATTCCAATGATTTTGATCATGATGGAAATCGAGAATAAAGATCGTGAAGCTCGATTCCCGATACAGCAGTACTTTGATATCGCGTTTGCAAAACGACGTGAATGGACCGACGCTGAGCGCGCGGAAGAAGTTTCTCGGGTGTATGCTGATTATGTGAAGTTTACAGATGCACCCGATGACGGAGGAGAATTCCTTAGGAATGTGGCTGAGCGCCCCAGCGACCTTCTCTCCTTCTTCCACGACCGCCTGAAGGTCTATCTCCGCGATCTCGGCGCCCGTTACGATCTGATTGACGCGGTCCTTACGCCAGAATCGGACGACCTGCTAATGATCGCCCGCCGCGTCGAGGCGCTCACCGCGTTCATCACAGGCGAGGATGGCAGGAATCTTCTGGCGGGCGCCAAGCGCGCCACCCAGCTTCTGGCCGCCGAGGAAAAGAAGGGCACCGTGGTGGCCGATGGCGTCTCGGAAGAGCTCTTGAAGCTCGACGCCGAAAAGGCGCTCTACGCGGCGATCAAGACAGCCTCTGCCGATGCCGCCAAGGCCGTCGAAGGCGAGGATTTCCGCTCGGCCATGCAGGCGCTTTCGACGCTTCGTGCGCCCGTCGACAAGTTCTTTGAGGATGTGCTCGTTAATGACGAGGATGCGGCCATCCGCGCCAACCGTCTGGCGCTGCTGAAGGCCATCCGCGAGGCAACCGGTACGGTTGCGGATTTCTCGAAGATCACCGGGTAAGGGATCGTTGTGACCGGGCATGTCAGCGTGTGCGGTTCACCCCCCTCTGCCCTGCCGGGCATCTCCCCCTCAAGGGGGGAGATCGACCAGTCGCGACCTCTTAGCCACATTGAACGTTTCGGGAAGAGCGGGGAGCATGCCTCTCGCCGATCTCCCCCCTTGAGGGGGAGATGCCCGGCAGGGCAGAGGGGGGGTAAGCCACGGTCTCGACTGCCGCAGGATGAGTTCCCATTGACCCACACACATCCCAAGATACTCATCAGCGCCTGCCTCCTAGGCCAGCCCGTCCGCTACGATGGCAAGGGCAAACCCCTATCCCACCCAACAATAGAGCGCTGGCGAAGCGAGGGCAGGCTGGTGACCATCTGTCCGGAAATGGCCGGTGGCATGCCCGTGCCGCGCCCACCGGCGGAAATCGAGAAGGGGGCTTCCGGTCTCGATGTACTGGACGGTCGCGCCCGCGTGCTGGAGGTAACCGGCGGCGATGTCACGGCGGAGTTTATTGCCGGTGCGGAAAAGGCGCTGGCCGTCGCCATGGCCAGTGGCTGCACGCACGCACTGCTGATCGACGGCAGTCCGTCCTGCGGATCAGTCGCGATCTATGACGGTTCGTTCTCCGGGATCAAACACGCAGGTAATGGCGTGACGGCGGCGCTGCTCGAAAAAGCCGGTATCGAGGTCTTTTCGCCAGCCGATATCGACCGACTGGATGCGCTGACCCGTTAGAGTGTTTTGGAGCATTTCCGGACGGAAAACCGGGTTCCACTTTTCCTGGAAATGCTTGAAACAAAAGCGCCGGAGTTACCCCCGGCGCCGTTTTCGTCGATAGCTTCGGAGCGTATCACCCCGCCATGCGCATCTCGCGCGCCATGCCATGCAGTTGGTGGCCGGAAGAGACGCGGAAGCCGCGGATGAGGTTCAGCAGCTCTTCGGTGTCCACGGCCAGCGCTTCCGCCGAAGCCGTGGTTTCTTCCGCCATGGCCGCATTGTGCTGGGTGGCGACATCAAGCTGGTTGAGCGACGTGGAGATCGAACGCAGGGTCGTATCCTGTTCGGCTGCCGAATGGGCGATCTTGCTGACGATCTCGTTGGCGGATTTGATCTGGTCGGAGATGCGTTTCAGCGCGTCACCGGCCTCGCCGACAAGCCGCACGCCGTTTTCCACCTGGGCGGAAGAACGGGCAATCTGTTCCTTGATCTGCTTGGCGGCTGCGGCGGATTTCTGCGCCAGTTCACGCACTTCCTGCGCCACCACGGCAAAGCCCTTACCAGCCTCACCGGCACGCGCTGCTTCCACGCCGGCATTCAGTGCCAGAAGGTTGGTCTGGAAGGCGATGTCGTCGATCACGCCGATGATGTTGGAAATCTGATCGGAAGACTGTTCGATGCCGCTCATCGCAGTGATCGCCTCTTCCACAACCTGGTCGCTGCGCGTCGCTTCCGAGCTGACGGTGGTGACCCGCTTGGCGGCGTCAGCTGCACCTTCCGCCGTCTGGCGCACCGCGACCGTCAGTTCGTCGAGTGCTGCGGAGGTCTCTTCGAGATTGGCAGCCTGCCGCTCGGTGCGCTGCGAAAGCTCGTTGGAGGCCTTGCGGATTTCCTCCTTGGAGCCGCCAATATCGATGCTCTTGGAATTCACCTTGGCCATGGCGGCGTCAAGATGCGTCAGCGCCTCGTTGAAATTGTCGCGAAGCGCCGCATAACGGTTGCCGAGATCGCCGCAGCGCACGGTCAGATCACCACCGGCCAGCTTTTCCAGTGCCTCGCCGATGGTCGTGACGACACGCGCCTGCAACTCGGCTTCGTCGCGTTGCATGTCGAGATTGTTCTGGCGCTCGGCATTGAGCTGCCGCTGCTGTTCCTCCTCACGGCGCTGCATGGCATGGCGTTCACGCACCTTGTCCTGAAGCGAGGCTGTAGCCTTCGCCATCATGCCCACCTCATTGGTGAGGCCGGTGTGGGGAATGGAGAGCGAGACGTTCTCATTGGCCACTTCGCCGAGTGCACGGTGAATGTCGCCAAGCGGCTTCGAAATGCCACGGATGACGTAGAAAGCGGCGGCAAGCGCCAGCACGAAGATGAGCGCGCCGATCGACAGCGCCTTCATCACCTCGCCGCGAACCTGCGCATTCAGATCGTCGATGTAAACACCGGTCACGACAACCACCTGCCATGGCTCGAAGGCAAGGGCGTAGGAGCTCTTGGCGTAGTCATTGCCTTCCATGCCGGGCTTCGGACCGTAGAAATCCGTCTGCCCACCGCCATTGCGGCCAAGCCGCACCAGCTCGTCACGATAGGCAAAGCCCTTGCTGTCAGGCTTGCCCTTGTAGTTTTCCCCGACCCGCTTCGCATCGGGATGGAATTTCATCGTCACGTCGTAGTCGTAACCGAAGAGATAGCCGTCAGGGGTGAAGCGCATGGCGCTGACGGTCGCATAAGCCTGTTTCATGGCCTCGTCGCGCGAAAGCGTTCCGGCCTTTTCCTTGTCATGGAAGGATTGCAGGATGGAGATCGCCGATTGCACCTGTGTCCGCAGCATGCCGTAGCGTTCCTCATAGATCGCATCGGTGGCGGATTTCAGCTGGTAGAAGGTCGCCGCGGCGAAGGCGGCCATCAGGGCCACCACGAGAACGATCAGTTGACGGGAAATGGAAAGGTTCTTCATGGGCGCTCACAAGCGTTTGGGATCGCGCGTCGCAAAAACGCCGCGCGGTACCGATGTTTCGGAGAGGGGAGACGCGCATGATGCGCGATGAAAGGGCCGAAGCGCCTGCCCGCGCTATGGCCTCTTTCTGTGCTGCATTGCACTATAGACCCACTTAGCGGGGAAAAATTTGAATAAATATTTAATTAGTGAAAGCTTTATCAGGTCGGACTGGGAGAATAAGCGGCGGAGAAAGTAATATTCCCCTGATGGTTGCGGTATTGCTTGGAGAATGCAGCGAAAGCGCGATTATTTGACGTTTGTCATCAAAAGCGCCGCAGGCGGATCAATTGCCGCGCAATTGCAAATCCGGGAACTGGGGCGTGCCGATCACCGCGGCGTTGGCCGGCTTGGATGCATTGTCGCTGGAGATTGTCTTGACGGCTGCCGTGGTCGTCGTCACGTCGATGCCGGCGGGCGTTGAAACCGTTTCAGCGGGATGTGCTTCGGGTGCCGCCTCGTCATAGGTGGCGATTGCTGTGCTGGAGGGGGCCGTCATCCATGCCGGATTGGTGCTGACGAAGGTGACGGGCGCACCGCCAAGCCAGGCTTCGGTGCGCACCAGTGTGCGTTTGCCGTCGACTTCGTGCATTTCCGTGTGCTGCGTGCCCGGCTCGATGGAGGGAACGGCATAACTCTCTGCCGCGGGTTTGTTTTTCAACGGCTGGCAGCCGGCGCAATTCAGGCGAACGAAGCTGCCATTGGTGACGTGCACGCCATTGATATATTCGATGGAGGATGCCATCGCTGACCCGCTGGTCAGCACGACAATCGCTGTCAGAAAAAGACGCTGCATCGAAAACCCCCGAAAAGACGGCGCGGCCTCGCAATCGAGACACAATGCGCCATGCAATAGTGGGGCAAGTATTACCGGTCTTTCGTTTCCATCGGGTCAGCAAACTTGGTAAAAATTGAACGAAATAGTCGCTGCCGAGCCCATCTGCTTTAAGGATCAGGCCTTTTCGCGGGCAATGGCCTGCCAGCCGATATCGCGGCGGCAAAAGCCGTTTTCCCATTCAACCTTGTCGGCCAGCGCATAGGCGCGCGCCTGCGCTTCCGTCACGTTTCTGCCAAAGGCCGTGACATTAAGTACACGGCCGCCGGTCGCAACCAGTTTGCCGTCCTTCAACGCAGTCCCGGCATGAAACACCTTGGCTTCTTCGCTGGCCTCGGGAATATGGGCGATCGGCGTGTTCTTGTCGTAAGCGCCGGGATAACCCTTGGAAGCGAGAACCACGGTCAGCGCCGCATCATCGCGCCATTCCGCCTGCACCTTGTCCAGCGTGCCGGTGGCTGTGGCGTAGAGGATCGGCAAAAGGTCACTCTTGAGGCGCATCATCAGCACCTGGCATTCGGGATCGCCAAAGCGAACATTGTATTCGATCAGTTCCGGGCCCTTGGCGGTGATCATCAGGCCGGCGAAAAATACGCCGGAGAAAGGGTTCCCATCCTTGGCCATGCCTGAGATCGTCGGCTCGATGATCTCCTTCATGGTGCGCTCCACCATGGCTGGGGTCATGACAGGGGCGGGGGAGTAAGCGCCCATGCCGCCGGTATTCGGACCGGTATCGCCATCGCCGACACGCTTGTGATCCTGCGCGGTCGCGAGCGCCAGCGCCGTCTTGCCATCGGAAAGGCAGAAGAAGCTCGCTTCCTCGCCGTCGAGGAAGGCTTCCACCACCACCTCGGCACCGGCTGCACCAAACGCGCCGTCGAAACAGTCATCGATGGCGGCAAGCGCTTCGGCTTCCGTCATGGCCACGGTCACACCCTTGCCGGCGGCAAGCCCATCCGCCTTGATGACGATCGGCGCGCCCTGTGCACGGACATAGTCCTTGGCAGGTTCAGCGGATTTGAAACGCTGGTAAGCGCCGGTCGGGATATCGTAACGGGCGCAGAGGTCCTTGGTGAAACCCTTGGAGCCCTCGAGCTGGGCGGCGGCTTTCGAAGGTCCGAAAGTGGCGATGCCGGCGGCGCGCAGATCGTCCGCCAAACCCGCGACCAGCGGTGCTTCCGGGCCGATGACGATGAAGTCGATTGCCTTTTCCTTCGCAAAAGCGATGACGGCAGCGTGATCTTCCACGTTAAGCGAAACAAGTGTTGCGTGGTCAGCGATGCCGGGATTGCCGGGTGCGGCATAAAGCGCGTCGATGAGGGGAGACTGGGCGATTTTCCACGCCAGCGCATGTTCGCGTCCGCCGGAACCGATCAACAGAACTTTCATGGTCAATACCCCTGCAAATTCGCCAGTAACCTTGTGGCACGGGCGTTAAGGGCAGGGGGGCGAAAGGTCAAGGAGAAAGCGCCGTAAATGCCTGTCTTTCCCTTGAACTCAGCCTTTCCTGTGGAATCGTGGATACCTCTTGTTGTCACGCCACAATCAGACATTATGTTCGCCGCTCCAGACCTGACAGCAGAGAACCCCATGACCGCAGACAATGCCCGCCTCGCCTCGCTCATAGCCTCCGAAATCAATGCCCGCCCCGATCAGGTCAAGGCGGCGGTGGCATTGCTGGACGAGGGCGCGACCGTGCCCTTCATCGCCCGCTACCGCAAGGAAGTGACCGGCGGTCTCGATGACACCCAGCTTCGAACGCTGGCGGAACGCCTTGTCTATCTGCGCGAACTCAATGCGCGCCGCGCCTCCATCGTCGATTCCATCACCGGCCAGGGCAAGATGTCCGATGAGCTGATGGTGAAGATCATGCAGGCGGGCACCAAGGCTGAGCTGGAAGACCTCTATCTGCCCTATAAGCCGAAGCGCCGTACCCGCGCGGAAATCGCCCGTGAACGTGGTCTCGGCCCGCTCGCCGAAACCATCTGGGAAAACCGCGCTGCCGATCCGGCGAAACTTGCGGAGGCCTATATCCAGGGTGAGGTGGCCGATGTGAAGGCGGCGCTTGAGGGCGCGCGCGATATCGTTGCCGAAACAATGACGGAAAATGCCGATCTTCTCGGCCGCCTGCGTGATTACATGCGCCAGAACGCCACCTTCCGCGCCAGGGTGGTGGATGGCAAACAGGCGGCGGGCGAGAAGTTCTCCGATTATTTCGACCATTCCGAACGCTGGGCAACCTTGCCGGGCCACCGCGCGCTCGCCATGCTGCGCGGCTGGAACGAGGAAATACTGACACTGACGATCGATGTCGATGCGGATGATCCCTCGCCGGTGAAGCCGTCGCAGCGCACCATTGCTGCCGCCTTCGATATCCGCAGTGCCGGACCTGCCGATCAATGGCTCATGGAAGTGGCGGGCTGGACCTGGCGCGTGAAGCTTTCCATGTCGCTGTCGCTTGATCTGATGCGCGAATTGCGCGAGCGGGCGGAAGAAGAGGCGATCAATGTCTTTGCCCGCAATCTGAAGGATCTGTTGCTGGCTGCGCCTGCCGGTTCCCGCGCTACCATGGGTCTCGATCCCGGCATCCGCACCGGGGTTAAGGTTGCGATCGTGGATGGTACCGGAAAGCTGCTGGATACCAGCACGGTTTACCCCTTCCAGCCAAAGAACGACGTGCGCGGTACACAGGCTGAGCTCGCCTCGCTTATTCGCAAACACAATGTCGAGCTGATCGCCATCGGCAACGGTACGGGCAGCCGTGAAACCGAAAAGCTGGTGACCGATCTTCTGGCGCAGCTGCCGGCTTCCGCTTCCGGCGCAAAGCCCACCAAGGTCATCGTTTCGGAAGCGGGTGCATCGGTCTATTCCGCCTCCGAACGGGCGGCCGCCGAATTCCCCAATCTCGACGTGTCGCTGCGCGGTGCGGTCTCGATCGCCCGGCGTCTTCAGGACCCGCTGGCAGAACTGGTGAAGATCGAGCCGAAGTCCATCGGCGTCGGTCAGTACCAGCACGATGTCGATCAGGGCCGCCTCAGCCGTTCGCTCGATGCCGTGGTGGAAGATGCGGTGAATGCCGTCGGCGTCGATCTCAACACGGCCTCGTCGCCGCTTCTGGCGCGGGTCTCCGGTCTTGGTAGCTCGATTGCCGATGCCATTGTTGCCCATCGTGACCAGACCGGTCCTTTCGCCAGCCGCAAGGAATTGCTGAAAGTGCCGCGCCTTGGCCAGCGCACCTTCGAACAATGCGCCGGCTTCCTGCGTATTCCCAATGGCAAGGAACCGCTGGATTCCTCTTCGGTGCACCCGGAGGCCTATGGTGTGGCAAAGAAGATCGTCGCCGCCTGCGGCCGTGATCTGCGCTCGCTGATGGGGGACAGCGCGGCGCTGAAAGCGCTTGACCCCAAGCGCTTCATCGACGAGCAGTTCGGCCTGCCGACCGTCAAAGACATCATCGCCGAACTGGAAAAACCCGGCCGCGACCCGCGCCCGAGCTTCAAGACCGCGACCTTTGCCGATGGTGTGGATGAGATTACCGATCTTAAGCCGGGCATGCTTCTGGAAGGCACCGTCACCAATGTCGCGGCCTTCGGTGCTTTCGTGGATATCGGCGTGCATCAGGATGGCCTGGTGCATGTCTCGCAACTCGCCGACCGTTTCGTGAAGGACCCGCATGAGGTCGTCAAGGCGGGTGATGTCGTCAAGGTGCGAGTCGTGGAAGTGGATGTGAAGCGCAAGCGCATCGGTCTCACCATGCGCAAGGATGGCGGCGAGGCGGCGCCGCAGCCGATGCGTGAAAAGAACAATGCGGGCGCCATGCGCCACGCCACAGCCAAGCCGAAAGAACGCAACGAAGGGTCGCAATCCGGCGGTGCCCTCGCCGCTGCTTTGGCCGAAGCCATGAAGCGACGCTGACCTCTGGTTGAAATGTTTTTTGACAAAAAAGCCCTGCCGGATACGCCGGCGGGGCTTTTTGCTTGATGAAATCGTTCAATTTTTTTGAAATAAGACTATCTTGCAACTTGTGCTGAAAGGAATACGGTCAGCAAAATTGATAAGTGAGACTTAGCAATTGGGGGTGCCATGGCGTCGTCTCTGCATGTTCTTCTCGAAAAGATAATCAAGATCGGTGATCTCACCGTCAACAGCCCGGGCGGCAGCCGTACATTCGGCAACGGCACGGGAAAAAAGGTGGTTCTGAATTTCACGGACGAAGCCGCCATGCAGGAGATTGCCGCCGATCCGGCGCTCAAGCTCGCTGAAATGTACATGGAAGGCCGTGTGAAGGTCGCGGAAGGCGACATCTACGATTTCCTGGCGCTGGTGAAGGGTAACACTCTGAGCGAGGCGCTGTCCTTCGGCATGGTCTGGCGCGGCATGGCCCGCATCATCGCCGCCCGCATCAAGATGCGTCTGCCGGTCAATCACAACAAGAGCAATGTCGCCCATCACTACGATCTGAGCGCCAAGCTGTTCGATCTCTTCCTTGACGAGGACTGGCAATATTCCTGTGCCTATTTCAATCCGCCCGGCATCAGTCTCTATGAGGCGCAGGTTGCGAAAAAGCGGCACATTACTGCCAAGTTGATGACCGAGCCGGGCCAGAGCGTTCTGGAAATCGGTTCCGGCTGGGGCGGCATGGCGATGTATATTGCCGAAAGCGCCGGTGCCGACGTGACCGGCATCACGCTCAGCGAAGAACAGCTCCGCGTTTCGCGCGACCGCGCGACAAAGCGCGGGCTTGCCGGCAATGTCCGCTTTGAATTGCAGGACTACCGTTATCTGCCGGCTTCGAAGAAATATGACCGCATCGTCTCCGTCGGCATGTTCGAACATGTCGGACCGACGCATTATCGCGATTATTTCGACAAGGTGGCGGAGGTGCTGGACGACAAGGGCGTGATGGTGTTGCATTCCATCGGTCAGCCCAGCCCGGCGCTGGCGACCAATCCCTTCATCGAAAAATATATTTTCCCCGGCGGCTATATTCCTTCGCTCGCCGAGGTGCTGCCGGCAATCCAGAAGTCCGGGCTGCTGGTGAAGGATATCGAAATCCTGCCGATGCATTACGCGCATACGCTCCGGCACTGGCGGGAACGTTTCGTGGCGCGCAAGGCGGAAGCGGTGGCGCTTTATGACGAGCGTTTCTTCCGCATGTGGGAGTTTTACCTGGCGGGGTCGGAAATGGCCTTCACCCACGAAAACTTCCATATTTTCCAGATTCAGCTCGCCAAGGACCGCGATGCCGTGCCGCATAATCGCGATTATATCGCGCAGAACGAGGCGAAGCTGCTGGAGTTCGAAAAGACGCGCCCGCCACTGGAGAAGGTGACGTTCTGAAGACGGCGGACGACCGTTTCCGCACATGCGACGTCATCCTCGGGCCTGTCCCGAGGATCTATCCACGTTGCAGAAGATAGGGCCCTCGCAGATGCTCGGGACAAGCCCGAGCATGACGGAGGATAGGTTTGGCGCCCTGTCGCGAGCCTTGCAGTGGTGTTCTGCTTCTCCCCACGCTGGTTAATGGAATGGAAAGACAATCCCTCTAATTCTACGGGCACCTGTCTGTATTGCGTTTCTGGGGTTGTTTCATGTTCAAGCCATCAGCGGCCGTCGCCGCCTGTGTCCTGTCGCTTTTTGCCGTGGGCAATGCCCATGCGGAAGGCTGGTTTTCCGGCGACTGGTATCTGAAGCTCGGCGGCGCCGGTTTCAGCGCGCCGAAGTACCAGGGCGACAACAAGAATGAATTCGGTTTCTCGCCCATCATTTCGCTTGGCCGTCAGGGGCAGGGTGCGCGTTTCACCTCGCGCAACGACAGCGCTTCGATCTCGCTTCTGGACAATGGCCCGATCAGCATGGGTCTCGCCGGCAAGCTGGTTTCCCCCCGTGACCAGAAAGATTCCGACGATCTGAAGGGCATGACCCGCATCAAGCGCGGCGGTGAACTCGGCGGTTTCGCCGAGGCCTATCCGACCGACTGGCTGCGCATTCGCGGCGAAGCCCGTCAGGGTATCCGCAGCCACAGCGGCGTGGTGGCGGATCTCAACGCCGATGTCTTCACCGATATCGCCCCCGGTATCCAGATTTCGGCCGGTCCGCGTGCGACCTGGGTGAGCAGTAAATATAACGAGCGCTATTATGGTGTCAGCGCAGCCCAGACGGCCGCCGGCGCGCCATCGCCCTATAGCGCGGGCGGCGGCCTGCATTCCGCCGGCGTCGGCGCAGCCATCACCTGGAAGGTCACCGAAAACGCGGAAGTGGGCTCGTTCGCGGAATATCGCCGCCTGATGGGCGATGCCGCCGATAGTTCGCTGGTGCGCGAACGTGGTTCGAAGAACCAGTTCATCGTCGGTGTTCAGGCGAGCTACAAGTTCAATTTCTCGCTGCCCTGAGTGAACAGCCGATAGGCACATGTGAAGCCCCGTTGCGAAGCCGCAGCGGGGCTTTTTGCATGCGCGGTGGCGTGCTGAAATCCATTCCGCTTTTTTCCCCGATGCTGTAGAACCATCCCATGGTTCACCACAGCGATTTGTCAGACCGCGTTTCCGACGCGCCATCCAACAACTGGGTCTATCGGATTTTGCCGAGGCCCCTCTGGCCCTATGCGCAACTGGCGCGGTGGGATCGTCCCATTGGCTGGCAATTGCTGATGTGGCCGTGTTTCTGGGCCGCAGCCCTCGCGGCCAATGCAGCGGTGGCGACGGGCGGCTTTTCCTGGGTTACGCTGATCTGGCATCTCGTGTTGTTCTTCATCGGATCGGTGGCGATGCGCGGCGCGGGCTGCACCTACAATGATCTCGCCGACCACAAGATCGACATGGCCGTAGCGCGCACCCGCTCGCGGCCGCTGCCATCGGGCCGGGTGAGCCGCAGGCAGGCCAAGATTTTCATCGTGCTGCAGGCTCTTGCCGGGCTGGCCGTGCTTTTACAGTTCAACGGTTTTGCTGTTATCACCGGCATAGCGTCGCTCGTGTTTGTTGCGATCTATCCCTTTGCCAAACGCTTCACCAACTGGCCGCAATTTTTCCTTGGGCTCGCATTTTCCTGGGGTGCGCTGATGGGCTGGGCCGGGCAGTTCGGTTCTCTCGCCTGGCCAGCTGTCCTGCTTTATGTCGGCTCCATCGCCTGGACGATCGGTTATGATACAATTTACGCCCATCAGGACAAGGAAGACGACACGGCCGTGGGCATCGGCTCGACCGCCCTGCTGTTTGGAGAAAACACACATCGCTGGCTGGTTTTCCTTTATGGCACAGCCCTTGTCATGATTTTCCTGTCGTTCTGGACGGCGGGCGTTAACATCATTGCCTATAGCGGCCTTGCCGTTGCCGCCATCATGCTGTTCCGGCAGGTCTGGGTGCTGGATATCGATGACGTCGACCAATGCCTTGTCCTGTTCAAATCCAACAACCGTGTCGGCGTGCTGATTTTTGCCGGCCTCATCCTGCCGCTGCTGCTGGCGTAAGCTGCGGGAACAGGGAATACGAAAAAGCCCGGTCGCGACATCCGCACCGGGCTTTTGTGTTCTGGACTGAAGAAGATCAGTTGCGGGCGATGATTTCCTTGCCCTCGATCTTCATGCTCATGCCGAGCGAACCGGTGGAGCGGCGAACGAGGAAGCGCGGACGGCGATCCGCGAAATAGGAATGGCGACGGCGCGGGCGGGTATTCTGGGTGCGCACCTTGCCGAGATGTTCTTCCAGCGGACGGGCAACGCCATCGGCTTCCACCATCAGCATCGGAATGCGGTAGGCCTCGGACCAGCTGCGCCAGTCGGCAGCGATATCGCAGAGATCATGGGCGACCAGCAGCGGAACGCAGAGATCCGGATCGTCATGGTGCAGCTCCAGCGTTACGGTGACCTGACCGTCGCCATGGTCGATGGCGCGGGCGGCGACACCCTTGAAGGCGCGGGCTGGCAAAGCGAAGGATAAAGGCAGGCCGGAAGAGGTGAGAACCTTTCTCAGAACGGCGCCCCGTTCATCGAGAGTGACGGCGACATCGGTCGCGCCATTGCCTTTTCCATAGGTGACCTGTTGCGGAAAACGTGCCGGGTCTAACCTGAGTGTGGCGACGGCCCAGTCGGGCTTCAGAACGGTCTTGGTCATGTTTAATCTACCCTTGTTTTACCTGAGAGCCGGTTTCCGGTCTTCTCATCGGGACTTTTCGTCCTCTGATGTCAGGAGATTATCCGCCGCCTGTTCGAGACTGCTTAAAAATCGCGGTTAAGAAAACTTTGCATTCCCAAATGGTTAGCAAAACCCACTGTGGCATGGTTTCGCTTCGGTAAAGCAGATCGAGACAATGCGATTTTTATCGCGGTCAAAACTGTGCTCTTTCAAGCTACGGGCAAGGCGCGTCATGCATAGTGATGCCAAGGCTTGCCGTGCGCCCGGATGGGTGCGCGAGGGGTGGATTTAAAAACCGGAGCTTCTGGTGTCCCGAGGGATGCGCGGCGCTCCAGGGGGCATTCGGATGGTATCGACTTTTCTCAGCTACGACCTCATCAACCGCGATATGAAGTCAAGCATTTCGCGCGTGTCGCAGCAGGGGCTCGTGGAGCGGCAGACGAAATATTACAAGGAGAACATCGGCAATGTGAAAAGCGTCGATGAGTTCCTCGGTAACTACCAACTCTATTCCTATGCCATGGATGCCTTCGGTCTCGGCGAGATGACCTATGCCAAGGCCTTCATGAAAAAGGTGCTGGAAAGCGATCTGAACGACCAGAACAGCTTCGCCAACAAGCTGACTGACGAACGGTATCGGGAATTTGCCGCCTCCTTCAACTTCACGGCGTCGACGAAGACCGTCCAGACGGATGCACAGCTCGACAAGATGATCGGGCTTTATGATGCGTCGATCACCGATTTGAACGGCAGCCTTGCGGAAGAGACGCGTTATTACAAGGCGATCATCGGCACGGTGACGAATGCCGACCAGCTGCTGCGCAATGACCGCACCCGCGCCTATATCTTCCAGGTCTTCGGCATCGATGAGAAGACCTATTCCTACGCCCATATCAAGGGATTGATGACGAGTGACGTCAATGATCCCGATAGCTACATCAACCAGAAATACGGCGCGGCCTATAATGACGCGGTCGAAAAGCTGACGATGAAGGGCAATATCGAGCTACATGCACAGGTCACGGACCGCATTACGGCGATTGATGCCGACCTTGCCGGCACCGGTCTGACGGCCGAGGAGCGCACGAAGCTCGAGGCGGAGAAGGTGACCCGCCAGGACCAGCTGACCCAGCTCGAAGCGGTTCTGCCGCCAAAGGATCAATGGGACGCGAAACTCACCGCCATCAAGGCGGAGCAGACGACGCTGTCGAACACCGTCACGCAATATAACAAGATGGCGCAGATCGCCAACGCCTTCGAGTTCAAGAATGACGGTACGGTGGATGCCGGCGGGGCGCAGACGGCGGACAAGCTGAAGGCCATCACGGACTCCTATATTGGCAGCGCGCCGCGTGTGACGCCGACCGTCGCGACGCTGAATCGCGATTATTTCGAATCGAAGATTGGTTCCGTCACGACGGTAGAGGAACTGATGTCGGATGCGCGGCTTCTGAGTTACGTCAGAACGGCCTTCGACCTTAACGACCTGACCATCGTGCCGGCAACGATCAAGAACATCCTCACCAGCGATCTCAGCGACCCGAACAATTACATCGCGACCATGGGCAAGAACGACAAGCGTTACCTCGCCCTGAAAAACGCATTCAATTTTCTCCCGGATGGGACGCTCGCGGCCGGCACGACGCCCCAGACGACGACCCAGACCGCGACGACCACCAGCGGTTACATGACCCATTACAACGATGCGGACGACGCGGCTGACGCAAAGGCGCTTTCGCTGTTCAAGAGCAGCATAAGCAAGGTCAAGACCGTCAATGATTTCCTCGGCACCAATGCCGTCTATACCTATGCGTTGAGAGCTGTCGGTCTCGATCCCGCCAAGGTGAACATCTCCGATATCCAGAAGGTGCTGACCAGCGACCTGCAGGATAAGAAGAGCTATGTTTATACGCTGAAGGACGACCGGTATGTGAAGCTTGCCGAACTCTTCAATTTCACCAAGGACGGTTCCATCGGTTCACCCATTCTGGCGCAGTCGGAAATCGAGTTGCAGACCATGTCGGCCGACTACATCAAGAAGAAATCGGCTTTCGGTACCGACAAGGACAAGGAAGCCGCCAAGACCGAGGCGAAATATTTCTCGGGCGAGATGCAGAAGATCAAGACGCTGAGTGAATTCCTGGCCAATGACCGCCTGACCAAATTCGCGATGGAATCGCTCGGTATCGACCCCAAGAGCGTCACGAAGGAACAGCTGCAGAAAATCTTCACCTCGAACCTCGATGACAAGAACAGCTACGTCAACAAGGAGATGGACCCGGTCTTCCGCCGCCTCGTCACCGCCTTTAATTTCGATACGGAAGGCAAGCTGCTTCATGAAGACCGCAGTGCGATCCAGACCCGGCGCGGCCTCTATGAAACGCTCGACAATTATCTGACCCAGACCCTGGAATCGCAGGCAGGCGAAGAAAACGCCGGCGTGCGACTGGCGCTTTATTTCAAGCGCATGGCGGCCGGGACGACCTCTTATTATTCTATCCTCGCCGATACCGCGATCCAGAACTTCATCAAGACCACCTTCGGCATCCCCGATGAACTCGGCAATGCCGGTGTTGATACGCAGGTGGCGATGATGAAGAAGTACTTCGACATCAAGGATTTTCAGGACCCGGACAAGGTCAAGAAGCTGATTGCCCGTTTCACCATCATGTATGACAACAAGCAGAACGTCGCCGATCCGATCATGACGCTGTTTAATGGCAGCGGCTCGGCGGGTATCAGCGGTGATACGCTGCTGGCGGTCGCAACGTTGCGGGCACGATAAGCCGAAAAGAGAAAGGCCGGGCTATCCGGCCTTAGGCATATTCACCACCCCGGCAGCATATGCCCGGCACGCAGCCGCGGCATCTTGGGGTAGGTCTTCACATCATTATCCATCTCATCGACAACACTCATCGGCGAGATATTGTCGAGGCAGGCGGTGATGTGGTCGGTAATCGCGTTCACCAGCGAAGGCGAGAGGCCGGGGCGCTTCATCAGGCCGATCTGCACCGGCGGCAGAGGCGGGAAACCATCGGCGGCGGTCAGAACCTTCATGCCGGTGCGCAAGGCCGATTCCGGCAGTACCGAAACGGCCATGCCCGCCAGCACCGCGGCGGCGACCACGGTGGAAGACCAGCTTGTGAACAGCACCTGATAATCCCGCCCGTCGGCATCGAGCGCCGAACAGGCAAGCTGACGCCAGTGGCAATCGCGTCGCCCGACGGCGAGCGGCACCGGCGCATCGTCCTTCAGCGGGTGGTTGGCGGAGGCGACCCAGCAGAGCGGTTCGGTTCGCACCACGTCGGAGGAGCGGGCACGGGGATTATGGGTGACGAGCGCGATATCCAGTTCACCGCGCGCCATTTTTTCGGCAAGGCTGACCGAGGGTTCGCAGACGATATAAAGCTCGACATTCGGGTGGGTCTTGGCGAAGCGCCCGATGATTTCAGGCATGTAGCGGTCGGCGTAATCGTCAGGGGTGCCGATGCGCAGCGTGCCTTCCAGCCGGTTGTCGTCGAAGGCCGCGATCGCCTCATTGTTGAGGCGGATGATGCGGCGGGCGTAATTCATCAGCTTTTCGCCCTCCGCCGTCAGGCGGTTGCCACGTCCGTCCTTGGCGAAAAGCTGTTTGCCGATGCGCTCTTCCAGCCGCCGCATCTGCATGGAGACGGCGGATTGCGTCTTGAAAACGCGGTCAGCGGCTTTGGTAAAGCTGCCCGTATCGACGATGGCGATGAAGGTATGCAGCTGGTCTATGTCGAGAGGTGCGGACATGGATGGTCATCCATCAGAATGATTGATGTCTCACATTAGAAACATTCGTTGGACTGATCAATAGTCTTGCGACATTTTGACACCAAGCAAATCAGTATCAACAAGGGCCGACGGGATGTCGGGCCCCCAACCCAAGGCAGCTTCTCGCGCGTGGTGCGTCGGGGGCGGTGCCGCATCGTGCCGTTACGAAAGGATAAGTATCATGCGCACGGCAGAACGGAGAATGGAACTGGAACTCGCAACCGCACGGCCGGGGGACGCCTGGCGTCGCGCCGCTGTCCTCGGTGTTTCCGGCGTTAAAACCTTCGTCAAGCGCATCTACAATCGTATCGTGGCCAATGGTCTCACGGAACTTGATGACCGCCTTCTTGCCGATATCGGTCTGGTGCGGTCGGATGTCAGTGATGCTCTCAATACCGGCCTGTTGGAAGATCCGACGGCCCATCTCACCCGTGCTGCGCGCAAACGCGCGGTCACGCGTTTCAAGACGCTTTGAAATTCCGCCTCCGGCAGACCTCCAGCTGCCGGACGTGGCTTCCAGCCGCAAGGTTTTCCCCGCAGGGTGATTTGCCAATAACCCTGCCTTTGCCCGGTGTCAGGCCCCTCGGCCGCGCCGGGCTTTTTTATGGCCCGGCTTTACCTCACCGGCGCAGCTTACCGGCAATGCCTCAATACTGATATTCCTCGAACACCGGCAGCACCGAACCGCCCCAGCGGCCGTTATAAAGCGCGAGCAGGTCTTCGGCGAGCGTGGTCTTCTTGGCCAGAACCTCGTCCAGCGATGACAGGAACACGGTCTCGTCCTGGCCTTCGCCATTCAGCCGCTTGCGGTTTTTCAGGCCGGTACGGGAAATGTCGAGGACCTCGCGGGCGATGCCGAGAAGCGGCTTGCCGGCAATCTCGGCCGCCAGCCCCTTGGCGGGCACGGCGTTACGAAGCGCGATCACCTCATCGAAGCTCCAATTGGCGGTCAGCGCATCGGCAGCGTCGAGGGCCTCCTGATTATAGAGAAGGCCGACCCAGAAGGCGGGCAGGGCGCAGATGCGCCGCCAGGGGCCACCATCGGCGCCGCGCATTTCGAGGAAACGCTTCAGGCGCACATCGGGGAAGAGGGTGGAGAGATGGTTTGTCCAGTCGCCCATGGTCGGTTCCCATGCGGCGATTTCGCCCTTCAGCGCCCCGTTCATGAACTGGCGGAAGGTGACATGGGTGCAATCGTGATATTTGCCGTCGCGCACGATGAAATACATCGGCACGTCGAGAGCCCATTCGACATAGTCCTTGAAGCCGAAATCGTCGTTGAAGGTGAAGGGTAGCACGCCGGAGCGGCGATTGTCGGTATCGCGCCAGATATCGCCGCGCCAGGAGAGGAGACCGTTCGGCTTGCCTTCGGTAAAGGGCGAAGAGGCGAAGAGCGCCGTCGCCAGCGATTGCAGCTTCATGGAAACGCGCATCTTCTGGCGCATATCCGCTTCGGAGGAGAAGTCGAGGTTAACCTGGATGGTGCAGGTGCGGTACATCATGTCGAGACCCTTGGTCCCGACCTTCGGCATATAGCGCGTCATGATCGCGTAGCGCGATTTCGGCATGCGCGGCGTCTCGTCATAGCTCCAGAGCGGGCTGCCGCCAATGCCAAGGAAACGGATGCCCATCGGTTCGGCCACTTCGCGCAGGGTCGCCAGATGCTGGTTGGATTCCTTGCAGGTCTGGTGCAGGTTTTCGAGCGGCGCGCCCGACAGTTCAAACTGGCCGCCCGGCTCGATGGAGATGGCGCCCATGCCGTGCTGTTCGCCAAGGCCGATGATGTTGTCACCGTCCATGATCGGCTCCCAGCCGAGCTTTTCCTGCATGCCCTTCAGGAGCGCTGAAATGCTGGCCTCGCCGAAATAGGGAACCGGGCTGTTATCCTCGCGGAAAAAGGCGAATTTTTCATGTTCGGTGCCGATGCGGAAATCGGCTTCAGCCCTGCAACCGCCCGCCAGATAATCTGTAAGCTCCGTGACGGAGGAGAGGGGTGTCTGGTCGGTCGTGTCGCGTGCCATGGCTTACCTTGTTATGACGTCAATGTTGCGGCGAGGCATATGATTGGCAGATAGGGCCGGATCGTATCCGGTGGCAAATGAATTTCTTTTAAAGATGCATGCAGTGCAATGGTGCCCCTCAGTTCCAGTCGCCGATAACAGCCTGAATGACGGCGAGCGCGGCGACGGCGGCCGTATCGGCCCGCAATATACGCGGCCCGAGCGGGATGGGGGTGACGAAGGCAAGGCTGCGCAGCAACTCCCGTTCCTCCTCGGAAAAACCGCCTTCCGGGCCGACCAGCAGCGCGATCTTGCGTTCCTTGACGGCCTGCAGGATCGGCAGCGGATTTTGGCCTTCATCGCCTTCGTCGCAATAGATGATGCGACGATCACTAGGCCAGGTCTCCAGCATGTCTTTCAGCTTCACCGGCTCTGCCACTTCGGGCAGGGACAGAATGCCGCATTGTTCGGCGGCCTCGATGGCATTGGCACGCAGTTTTTCGGTATTGTGGATCTTGCCCTGAACATGCTGCGTCATCACCGGTTGCAGCAGGCCGGCACCCATTTCCACTGCCTTCTGCACCAGATAATCCATGCGCCCGATTTTCAGCGGCGCGAAGAGATAGTGCAGGTTCGCCGTCTCCGGCTGCGGCCGCGTCTGTTCGAGCGGAACGAGGACGATTTTCTTGCGGCTCGGGAAGGCGAGTTTCGCCTTCCATTCGCCGTCGCGGCCGTTGAACAGCAGGATTTCCGCGCCGTCGGTCATGCGCAGCACATTGGCCAGATAGTTGAACTGTTCGGCCGTCGCCTCCTGCGCCACGCCCTCGGTGAGGGAGGCTTCGATGAACAGGCGTTGCATCCGGAAATTTGCGCGCATGGGATTTCGGTTTCAGCGTCAGAGGAAAAGGAAGGACAGGAGCCAGTAGAGCAGCGCCGCAAGTGTTGCGCTTGCGGGAACGGTGACCACCCAGGCGGCGATGATCGTCATGAAATGCGAGCGCCGGACAAGATAACGGCGGCGCACCTCGGAAGGATTGTCCAGATATCTAGGGGTGCGGCGGGGTTCGCCCGTGCCCGACTGGACGAGTTCCTGCCGCCGTCGTGACGCCTGTGTGTACCATTCGCGAAAGAAGCCGACGCCGAACACCGCGCCGATTGCCGTATGGGTGGTGCTGACAGGCAGCCCAAAGCGTGAGGCGACGAGAACGGTCAGCGCCGTGGCCACGGAAACGCAGAAGGCGCGCATCGGATTGAGCTTGGTGATCTGTTCACCGACAAGGCGGATGAGGCGTGGGCCGTAGAGAAGAATACCGCAGGACAGCCCGAAAGCACCGACCAGCATCACCCACAGTGGCGCACGCGCGGATGTCTGCACCGCTTCATCATGCAGGGCCCGCACGATGGCGACGACAGGACCGATGGCGTTCGATACGTCATTTGCCCCATGGGCAAAGGACATCAGGCCTGCAGCGAGAACGAGCGGCCACTGGAACAATATCCGCAGCGACTGGTTGCGGTTTTCCAACCCTTCCGACTGTTTGCGGATGATCGGCACGCAGAGCCGCCAGGCGAGAAGGCCCGTCACCAGCCCTATGACACTGGCATGGCCAAGCGAGACATGCATGAGCTGGCGCAATCCGACCCAGATAAGATAGGCCATGAAAACGCCTGCCATCAGGCCGATGAGAACCGGAACCCACCGTCGCGCCGCATCGATCTTGTCCTCGCGGTAAATGATGAATTCCTTGATGAAAGCAAGGATGGCAATGGCGATGGCGGCACTGATGAAAGGCGCCAGCACCCAGGCAAACGCGATGCTGCCGAGTGACACCCACTCGACCGCTTTCGCCCCATAGGCGGCCATACCAGCGCCGGCAACCCCGCCGACCACTGTGTGGGTGGTGGAAATCGGTGCTCTGGTCCAGGTCGATATGTTGACGAGAAGGCCGGCGGCAAGAAGCGCCGAGAGCATCGCCCAGGAAAATGCAGTCCTGTCGGGAATGGTCTCAACGTTGATGATGCCGCTTGAAATGGTCTCGACGACATTGCCGCCGGTGATCAGCGCGCCCGCGATCTCACAGATGGCGGCGACAATGAGCGCGACGGCAAGCGGCATCGCCTTGGCGCCGACCGCCGGGCCGACATTGTTCGTCACGTCGTTTGCGCCGATATTGATGGCCATATAGGCGCCGATGGCAACGGCCGCGATGATGATGACGGCGCCGGCGGTGCCGGTGACGAAAGCGCCTGCGAAGACGGCCGCGAGCACAACGAACATGAACCCCGCGCCAAGGCCGGCAAGCTGCTGCGTGACGTGCAGCGTCGCTTCTTCGACACGGGTAATCTTGTCGAGATCCTTGTCGAGCGTCGGCTTCATGTTCGATGGCGGCTTCGTTGCCATTCACACCTCGTTTGCCAGCATTCCCTTTCGTCCGGCAGCGTCGCAGGTTGAAGGCAATTTACAGAAAGACTGTTACATCGCGCACATCGTTCCAAAAGAAAAGACGGGAAGAGCAGATGTCGGAGAACCAAACTCCACATTGCCACTCTTCGGGTGCTGGCGCTATTTCGAATGCGCCATCCGCTTGTCGAAAGCGAGCATAAGCGCCTTCAGTTCCGGCTCGTTGACGCGTTTGCCGGCTTCCCCGGGGCTGACCCATTCCAGCCGTCGTGAGTCTTTTTCGGGAAAGCTGTCCCGCATTTCCGAAACTTCGAGCAGATGCACCTGGACCTTGCATGGCACGTTGATGCCGCTGTTCAGCTTCTTCTCATATTCGTAATAACCGAAAGGCGCCTTTTCCACCGTGCCTTTGACACCGGCTTCTTCATAGGCTTCCTGTTCGGCCACCGCATGGGCCTTCTTGTTGGCCATCGGCCAGCCCTTGGGAATGACCCATCGTCCGGTGTCACGGCTGGTCAGCAGCAGCACTTCCGGCGCCGGATTGCTCTTGGACAATCGATAGCACAGCGCTGCATATTGCTGTCGCGGCGGTCTGCGCAACATCAAGCCAACATCTGTCGCCAATCGATTCAAAATCTTCAATCCGAATAAATCCTCTTCGTCGGGTAGTGATAATTGCTAATATAGAGACGCTGCAAATTCCGCCAATCCCCTTTATCCATAACCCACTACTGTCTTCATGCTGATGAAGCCTTTGGGCACCGGGATGTGGTCGATTTGCGAACAAATTTCGAGCGGGTGGTTCTCCGGTCAGACAGCGGATGCGGTAACGCTGTCTCTGCCTGCCTTCAAGCCATTCGAAATGCAAACCCGCTATGAATTATGGCCGGTACTGCTTTGACCGGGGTTCAGTCCCCAGTGCCGGAGGCCTTCGATCACACCGTCAGCTTCTTTCGCGGTCGAATGAAAAAAGCGATTGTCCTGATGTGCCAGCGAGACAAGCTCAGGCAGGGCATTGCCCACGATCACGCCGCGAATAGACTTCAACTCAAACATCGCCCGATCATTGCCAGTATCACCTGACACCACTGATTCGTCGAGGCCGATGCGCAATTGTCCACATAACCATGCAAGTGCCGCGCCCTTGTCGGCGGCCTTGGGCAATATGTCGAGGTCGCGGTTGCTGGAATAAACGATACGGGCGTCTATATCGGCCGCACGAAGCGCTGCTTCAATCTCGACAAGCGAAGCGGCATCGGCGTCATGCAGGAACCAGCTCGATTTCAGTCCGTGCTGGTAACGCTCCTCCTGCATCGTCACGCCCGCAATGCCGGTCATGACATCGGCAATCGTCTGTGGATCAAAGCCGGTGCCGAGGGACTGTATATAGGCGGTTTCCAGCTCGCTGCGCTTTTTTGCGTGCAACATAGTGCCGACGCCGCCGATGATGTAGTCCGGCTGCGGCAGCGGCACCTCGTCCAGAAGGGCAAGCTGATCGTCGATCAACCGGCCGCTGTTGAAGACCAGAATCGGGCGAATATCCTCCGGCAGCGAATGCCAGAAGTCGCGGAACCGCCGTGTAGCGTCGTTATCGCCAACGACGGTCCCGTCGAGATCGGTGGAAAGAAGACGAAGCGGTTTCAATCGCCGTCATTCCATGGTTCGGCCCAGTCGGCTTCTTCCAGAACCGGCATCATGGTCCTGCCTTCCACGAGCGCGAGAAGTTGCTGGGCAATACCGGTCCATGTGAACAGGCTGCGCGCCTTGTGCGCGCCCATGCGCGACAGCCGTCCGTAAAGCCGCTCATGCTTGAACGGCTTCATCATGGTGATGCCGAGATCTTCCTTGTCGAAAGGATCGGCAAATAGCGCATGTCGCCCATAGCTGATGGCGCGGAACAGCCCGCCATGGATGGTGACGACGGTCGGCGTGCCGCTCGCCATCGCCTCGATGGCAGTCATGCCGAAGGGCTCATAGCGGCTGGAAAGCACGAAAAGATCGGCAGCGCGATAGATATCCGGCAGGTCCTCATCCGCGACATAACCGGAGAAAGCCACCTTATCTTCCAGACCGAGCGATTTCACCCGTTCCTTCAGCTGGTTCAGGATGGTGGTTTCCTGCTCGTCCATATTCTCGCCGCCGACGGCCAGATGCAGACGGGCTTCAGGCTCGCGCTCGGCAAGCACGGAAAAGCCGTCGATCAGCAGGTCGTACCCCTTGTTGGTCGCAAGCCGCCCGAGCGCCAGCACCACTTTGCCCTCGAAGCCGAAACGCTGCCGGATCATCTGCCGCGTTGCATCCGAAACCGGGAAGAAGCGGTTGTCGTCATAGCCGGGCGGGATCATGTGGATATGTTTGCGCTTCTGCCCGTAATCCTCGATCAGCACATCGAGCTGCACCGGCGTGGTGGCGATCACCATGTCACAGCTGCGATAGATGATCAGCTCATGCTGGATGCGTTCCCTGAAGTTGAACTCCAACTCGAACGTATCGGATTTTTCCGGGTAGTCGGTCTCCATCTGGCGTTTCTTCCAGATGCCGAGCGAATGCGGCGTGTGCAGATGCGGGATTTTCAGAGCTTCGGAAAGCCGCTGCCCAGCGACGCCTGCATCCCAGTAATGGCTGTTGATAAAAGAATAATTCAGGTCGTTTTTCTTGATGAAACGCAGCGCGTTCTCGCACCATTCCATCAGGTGCCGGTGCAGATATTCCTTGGGAATGAAATCGCGTCCGCCGCAGGGAATGCGCACCACACGGACGCGCTCGTCAACCTCGTCGAATTCCGGCTGGTCTTCGAAGCGGCGGGTATAAAGATCGACGGTATAACCGAGCTGGCCGAGTTTGCGTGCAAGCTCAAGCACATACACCACCTGTCCACCAGTGTCGGCAGCGCCCAGTGGCGGGTGCGCGGCGACATAGCCATGCGTCGATATGAGAGCTATCCGCGGATAGCGTTCAGTTTCGCTCGTGGTTGTCATGGGTCCCATCTTGGTAAATTTTTCCAATTAACCCGATAAAAAGACCAAAGAGCACAAAAGGTTCCATCAAAAGCGGAATAAAATGGATGGCAGATTTCGCCGGAGGGCGTTTTCAGCTGCTGCGCTGCTGCTGTCGCAGGCGGGAAATCCGGTCCCATTCGCGCGCCTGATGCGCTCTCGATGTCGTCTCCACGATGAAGTCGATATGGGCTTCCGCTGCCGCCCTTGCCGCTGCCGGGTCGCCGGCAGCGATGGCGTCATGAATGGCGATGTGCTGCCTTAACACTTCGTCATGGGCGCCGGCGATGGTGAAGATGAGGTGACGGTTATAGAAGATGTCGTCGCTCAGGAGCCTGTAGCAGGATCGTAGCGTATGCATCAGCACGATATTATGCGCCGCCTCGCCAATCGCGTTGTGGAATTCCACATCGCCCGAGAGCTCCTCTTCGAAACGGCCCGCCTCATGGGCCTCCCGCATTTTGTCGACGATGGCGGCAAGGTTTTGCCTGTCCGGCTCCGTTGCGCGCTCCGCGGCAAGTTCGGCGGCCATGCCTTCGATGGTGCGGCGATATTCGAGAAAATCCCGCGTCGCCCGGCTGTGGCGGGTAATCAGCGCGCTCAAGGGGTCGGAAAACACCGGTCCGACAATATCGGCCACATAGGTGCCGCCGCCATGCCGGCTGGTGAGAAGACCGCGGGTTTCGAGTTCCTTCAGCGCTTCCCGAAGGATCGGGCGTGATACATCCAGCTTCTGCGCCAGTTCCCGCTCGCCGGGCAGCCGGTCGCCATCGCGCAATATGCCGTCGAGGATCAGTTCCTCGAAACGTAAGATTACCTCCTGCGATGTGCGGCTGTGTTCGATGCGCGCAAATAGCGTTTCGTCCATCGCAGAACTCTCCGGCGAAATGCCGCCCCTTATGTGATGAGCGGTAAATTATCAGCGAAGCATCGTACTGGTCAATTATTCTATCCAGTTCCCCCTTGCATGGTGCCGCGCCTGCGGCAACGCGGCATCTGCCTTTTCGAATTGGCTTTTGTTAAAGCAGCAGTCGGACAGGGTGATGATGGTGGATTTTTCTGCAAGGTGGATCAAAACAATTACATCGGCTTCGATAGCAGTATTTTCATTGCAATCGATGTTTTAGAAATCCGGCGACAAAAGAGGGGACGGTATCGCAATGGCCAAGGGTAGATTTGCATTCGCGAGCGCGCCGGAGAGATCGCTGGCTCTGGGCGAGGTTCATGCGCGGCCGACCGTGCTGCTTGCACCGTCGCGCATCATAGTCCAGCTTGCCTTCATGATGGATGGCGGCTCCGCCGTGCACCATTCGGTCATTGCGGAAATGTCGCGCAGCCGCGGTGTCGCGCCGCCGGAGCGCGATGCCCGCCACCACGCCATGCCCTGGGGGCAGGGGACGCTGCGCTGGGAGCGGCACACGGAATTCTCGACGTGGTTCTGGGACGGTCCCGCGCCGGAAAAGTTTGGCGGCGAGATTGCCGGCGACCCTTTCGGCGACAGCTTTTCGCCGCCCGGTTCGCTGATCTCGGGTGTGCGGCTGGAAATCCGCCCGGAAAACGGCGTTACCTCGCAGGCGCAGGCGATGTTTGAGCCGACCAGCCTCTGTCATAGCGATGTGCGCGACGGGCAGGCGGCGATCCTCACCGATTTCCGGCAGGATCGCGATGGGTTGACGCAGATATTGGTGATCGACCGGGGCTTGAGTGATTACAGCCGTGGCGCGCTGGTGCAGCGGCTGCTCGATATCGAGACCTATCGCACGCTCGCCATGCTCGGCCTGCCGATGGCGCAGACGCTGTCGCCGGAAATTCGCCGCATCGAAGATGGCCTCACCGGCATAACCCAACGCATGAAAAGCGACGCTCGCGACGAGGCCGATGCGCTGCTGGCCGAAATGACCCGGCTTGCCGCCGAGCTGGAGGCCAATGCCGCGCTCAGCCTTTATCGTTTCGGCGCCAGCCGCGCCTATGACGGCATCGTGCGCGAACGCATCCGGGCGCTCGCGGAAACGCCCGTTCAGGGCCATGAGACCATGGGCAGCTTTCTGGAACGGCGCATGGCGCCGGCCATGCGCACCTGCCAGTCGGTGGAGGAGCGTCAGGCCAACCTGTCGCGCAAGCTCTATCGCGCCACCGCGCTGGTCAGAAGCTGGATCGACGTGGAACTGGAGCGGCAGAATACCGTGCTGCTCAACACCATGAACAAACGCGCCGCCATGCAGCTTCGCCTGCAACAGACGGTGGAAGGGCTGTCGGTCGCCGCGATCTCCTATTATGTCGTCGGGCTCATCGGTTATCTCACCAAGGCGATCAGCCATGACGTGCTGCCGGTCGATCCGGCCGTCGTCACCGGTATTTCCGTTCCCTTCGCGGTGCTTGGCGTCTGGTGGGTCGTGCGCCGCATCCGCCGCTCCCATGCGGAAGGCGGGCATTGAACGACACCCCACCTCCCTCATTCCTGTGCTTGTCACAGGAATCCAGTCGACGCGCGTCTGCGCGGCGGGAGAGTCTTTTCAGCCCAAGGACTTGGGCTGGCTGGATCCCTTTGACGAGCACAGGGATGAGGGAAGATTGGTGGTGATGGCGCGACTTAACCGCCTCAGCCCTGCTCCCAATAAGGTGAGGGCCCGTAAAGCCCAGCGAGATAATCTATGAACAACCGCACCTTGGCGGGCAGAAACTGTCGGCTCGGATAGACCGCAGACAGCGTCACATTGCGCGACCCCTCATAACCGGGCAGCACCTGCACCAGTTTTCCGCTGCGCAATTCATGGCCGATATCCCAGGTGGAGCGCAGCGCGATACCAAGCCCTGATATCACCGCCTCGCGGATCACCTCGCTCGAATTGGTGACCAGCATGCCTTCCGGCCGGATACTTAACGCGCCGCCCGGTCCCTCCAGCCGCCAGATATCATTATTATGCGCCGGCAGGCAGCGGTGTTTCCTCAGGTCCTCGATCGTCGCCGGCATGCCGTGCGCGGCCACATAATCAGCCGAAGCGCAAAGCACACGCCGCACCGGCGCCAGCCTTCGGGCGACAAGGCTCGAGGAATTGAGGTCGGCAATGCGGATCGCCAGATCGTAACCGCCTTCGATGATATCGATGAACTCGTCGCTGAGCACCAGATTGACTGAGAGATCAGGATGCCGTTCCATGAAACCCTTCAAATGCGGCGCGATATGCATGCGCCCGAAGGAGGTGGGGGCGGACACCTTCAGCGTGCCGTTGACGGTGTTGGCCCGGCCGGACACAAAATCCTCGGCCTCTTCAAGCCCCGCCAGCACGGCCAGCACCCGCTCGTAAAATCCCTGTCCGGCTTCGGTCAAAGAGATTTGCCGCGTCGTGCGCTGGAAAAGCCTGGCGCCGAGCTTTTCTTCCAGCCGCTTGATGCGTTTGGAAATCACGGCGGGCGAATAACCAAGCTCCTTGGCGGCCAGGGACATGCTGCCGGAGGTGGCAACGCTTGCGAAGACTTCCAGATCGCCCAGATTCGTCACAGTTGACCCCGATTGTTTCCAGAATGGAAAAAATCCTTAGCATTTGATTGCGCCGTTTCAAAGTGGTAAAGAAAGAATACCAGTTGGGGGGATGTGCATGGAGGAGGGGCGGTGACTCAGCCGATCAAGTTTCTGGAGCCGCGCGCCAAGGTCGTCGCGAGCCGCGACCGCATCATCGCTGATCTCAAGGATATTCTGCCGGCGGACTGTCTTGTGCACGAGCCGCGCGAACTCGTGCCTTTCGAAACCGATGCCTTCGTCTCCTATCGCCGCCTGCCGCTGGCCGTGGCACTGCCGAAAACGACGGAAGAGGTGGCGGCGGTGATGAGATATTGCCACCGTTACGGCATTTCCGTCGTGCCGCGTGGCGCCGGCACCTCTCTGTCCGGCGGCGCCATTCCGCAGGAGGATGCGGTAGTGATAGGTCTTTCGAAAATGGCCTCTATCCTCGATCTCGATTTTTACAATCGCACGGCGCGGGTGCAGGCGGGTGTTACCAATCTTTCCATTTCCGATGCGGCCGGGCCTGAGGGTTTCTTTTATGCGCCCGATCCCAGCTCGCAGCTTGCCTGCACCATTGGCGGCAATATCGGCATGAATTCCGGTGGCGCGCATTGTCTTAAATATGGTGTCACCACGAATAATCTGCTCGGCGTGAAAATGGTGCTGGTGGATGGCACGGTGCTGGAACTGGGCGGCAATCACCTCGATGCGGCAGGTTACGACCTTCTCGCACTCGTCTGCGGCTCGGAAGGCCAGCTCGGCATCGTCACGGAAGCGACGGTGCGGTTGATCGCCAGGCCGGAAGGGGCGCGGCCCGTGCTGTTCGGTTTCGAGACCTCCGAAGAAGCGGGCTCCTGCGTGGCCGATATCATCGGCGCGGGCATCATCCCTGTTGCAATCGAATTCATGGACAAACCGGCCATCGAGATTTGCGAGGCTTTCGCCAAGGCAGGCTATCCGCTTGACGTCGGTGCGCTTCTGATCGTTGAGGTCGAAGGCTCCGAGGCGGAAATGGACGCCATGCTGGCCGATATCGTCACCATTGCCAGAAAACACGGCGTGAAGACGGTGAAAGAATGTCAGTCGGCTATGGAGGCGGCGGCTATCTGGAAGGGCCGTAAATCCGCTTTCGGCGCAACCGGCCGTATCGCCGATTATATCTGCATGGATGGCACGGTGCCGCTCTCCCAGCTTTCTTATGTGCTGAAAAAGACCAGCGAAATCACCGACCGTCTCGGCCTGCGCGTTGCCAATGTCTTCCATGCCGGCGATGGCAACATGCACCCGCTCATCCTGTTCAACGCCAATGACCCTGATGATGCGGCCCGCGCGGAAGAGGCGGGCAATGAAATATTGAAGCTTTGCGTCGATGCGGGCGGCTGTCTCACCGGTGAACACGGTGTCGGCATCGAAAAACGCGACCTGATGCGCCACCAATATGGCGAGGCCGATCTTGCCCAGCAGATGGCGGTGCGGGCGGCTTTCGACGAGGGCTGGCTGATGAACCCTTCCAAGGTGTTTCCGCTGGAGGGNCCCGCTCATCCTGTTCAACGCCAATGACCCTGATGATGCGGCCCGCGCGGAAGAGGCGGGCAATGAAATATTGAAGCTTTGCGTCGATGCGGGCGGCTGTCTCACCGGTGAACACGGTGTCGGCATCGAAAAACGCGACCTGATGCGCCACCAATATGGCGAGGCCGATCTTGCCCAGCAGATGGCGGTGCGGGCGGCTTTCGACGAGGGCTGGCTGATGAACCCTTCCAAGGTGTTTCCGCTGGAGGGGAGAGGGTGATGGGTGTGAGATTTGTGACGCTTGCGGGTGTGGCTTACCCCCCTCTGCCCTGCCGGGCATCTCCCCCTCAAGGGGGGAGATCGATATGCCGCACTCGCTCGTTCCATGGGCTGGGTGTTCTCCGCTTGCCGATCTCCCCCCTTGAGGGGGAGATGCCCGGCAGGGCAGAGGGGGGTGCCCCTCGCGCAAACCTCGCTGTCCCATGCCCGGAGCCCGCAGCCCCATGCTGACCCCCTACGCAGAAACCCAGGTCGCCGACATCATCCGCGACCACGCGACCCGAAAAACCCCGCTGAAAATCATCGGCGGCAACACCCGTGCCGGTTTCGGCAATGCGGTGGCGGCAGGTGAAACGCTCTCCTCCCGCGCAATGGCTGGTATCGTCGCCTACAACCCCGCCGAAATGGTCANAGGGCAGAGGGGGGTGCCCCTCGCGCAAACCTCGCTGTCCCATGCCCGGAGCCCGCAGCCCCATGCTGACCCCCTACGCAGAAACCCAGGTCGCCGACATCATCCGCGACCACGCGACCCGAAAAACCCCGCTGAAAATCATCGGCGGCAACACCCGTGCCGGTTTCGGCAATGCGGTGGCGGCAGGTGAAACGCTCTCCTCCCGCGCAATGGCTGGTATCGTCGCCTACAACCCCGCCGAAATGGTCATGACCGTAAAGACCGGCACGCCACTTGCCACCGTCGAGGCCGCCCTTGCGCAAAACCGGCAGATGATGGCCTTCGAGCCGATGGACCATCGTCCGATCATGGGCACCGAAGGCGAACCGACCATCGGTGGCGTCTTTGCCGCCAATGTTTCCGGCCCGCGCCGTTACGTTGCGGGTGCGGCGCGCGATAGTCTGCTTGGCATCCGTTTCGTCAATGGCAGCGGAGAGATCATCAGGGCCGGTGGCCGGGTGATGAAGAATGTCACCGGCCTCGATCTGTCTAAATTCCTGGCTGGTTCTTTCGGCACGCTCGGCTTCCTGACAGAGGTGACCTTCCGCGTGCTACCGAAACCGCCGGCGGAAAAAACCGTCGTCGTATCCGGGCTGGATGACGAGGCAGCGACGCGCATCATGGCGGCGGCGATGGCGATGAGTGTCGAGGTTTCCGGCGCGGCGCATCTGCCGGAAAGTGTCCGCTCCCGCTTCATCGATGGCGCCCTGCCGGAAGGCCCGGCGACCATTCTGCGGCTGGAGGGGCTCGCCGCCTCGGTGGAGGCGCGCGCGGCCAAACTTCTCTCCGTCATGGATCGGGTCGGTCCATGGACTTTGCTGGAGGGCGAGGAAAGCAGGCTTTTGTGGCGGCATGTGCGTGATGTCGCGCCCTATGCCGGGCAGGGTGCAAAACCGCTCTGGAAAGTCTCGGTCGCACCTGCAGCAGGCCACCGGCTGGTCGCGGCGCTGCGCATGGAAGCGGGCATCGATGCCTTCTACGACTGGCAGGGCGGCCTCATCTGGATGCAGATGGAAGCGGACCCGGAGGCCGATTTGCTGCGCGGCGCGATCCGTGCGCTTGGCGGCGGCCACGCCACCTTGCTGAGGGCGAGTGACGCGGTGCGCGCAACGGTGCCTGCCTTCGAACCGCGCCCCTCGGCGGAAGCGCTGCTTTCGGCGCGCATCCGGGAAAAGCTCGATCCCGCAGGCATCTTCAATCCCGGCAAGATGGCCGCAGCGCTAGAAAGGGCCGTCTGAACCATGCAAACATCCTTCACGCCTGAGCAGCTGGCCGATCCGCATGTGGCGGAATCCGAGAAAATCCTGCGCAAATGTGTGCATTGCGGTTTCTGCACCGCCACCTGTCCCACCTATGTCACGCTTGGCAACGAGCTGGACAGCCCGCGTGGCCGCATCTACCTCATCAAGGACATGCTGGAAAACAGCCGCCCGGCCGACCGCGAGGTCGTCACCCATATCGACCGCTGTCTTTCCTGCCTCGCCTGCACCACCACCTGTCCCTCCGGTGTGGATTACATGCATCTGGTCGATCACGCCCGCGCCCACATCGAACAGACCTACAAGCGCCCCTTCATGGACCGGCTGATCCGCAATCTTCTGGTTGCCGTCCTGCCGCATCCCGGCCGCTTCCGGCTGGCTCTGCATCTGGCAAGGCTGGCGCGGCCCTTCTCTGGTCTGCTTGCCAAGTCTCCGGCGCTGAAGCCGCTGCAATCCATGCTCGCTCTTGCCCCCGCTGCGGTGCCGCCGGTCTCCGCATCTGCCCGTCCGGGCGCACGGCCGGCGGAAGGCGAAAAGCGCGGACGTGTCGCCATCCTCACCGGCTGCGCCCAGCCGGTGCTCGATCCTGGAATTAACGAGGCGACGCTGCGTCTGCTTGCCCGGCTCGGCATCGAGGTCGTGGTGCCAAGAGGTGAGGGCTGCTGTGGTTCGCTGGTGCATCACATGGGCCGCGAGGAAGAGGCGCTCACCTCCGCCCGGCGTAACGTCGATGTCTGGACACGGGAGATGGAAGAGGGCGGTCTGGACGCCATCATCATCACCGCGTCTGGCTGCGGCACCACCATCAAGGATTATGGCCATATGCTCCGGCTCGATTCTGCCTATGCCGAAAAGGCCGCGCGGGTCTCGGCGCTTGCGAAAGACATCACCGAATATCTCGCCACTCTCGATCTGCCGCAAAGGCAGAGCCAGGGGCTGACGGTCGCCTATCATTCCGCCTGCTCCATGCAGCATGGCCAGAAGATCACGCTCGCGCCAAAACAATTGTTGAAGGCGGCGGGTTTCACGGTGCGCGATCCGGCAGAGGGGCATCTGTGCTGCGGCTCGGCCGGAACCTACAACATCCTGCAGCCGGAAATTTCCAGCAAGCTCAAGGCGCGCAAGGTGAAAAATATCGAGGCCACGCGGGCGGATGTCATCGCGACAGGCAATATCGGCTGCATCACGCAGATCGAAACCGGCACGGATATGCCGATCCTGCACACGATCGAATTGCTGGACTGGGCCTATGGTGGGCCGAAGCCGGCGAGGCTTTTGGTTTAGGAAGTGGTGCATCGACAAGGCCGTGATCCGGCGTCGTGGCGCCAAGGTTGAGGCAGGTGCGCCTTTCTCGGGCTTCTCCTCATCCCTGTGCTCGTCACAGGGATCCAGCCAGCCCAAGTCCTTGGGCTGAGAGGAGTCTTTGCGCCGCGCAGACGCACGTCGGCTGGATTCCTGTGACGAGCACAGGAATGAGGTTGAGGGGACACCCGCGCCTGCCGGAAAGCCCCCGTTTGCCACGCCAATACTAGAACTTATAAGCCACGCCGAAATTCACCGCATTGGTGATGATGTCAGTCTTCAACGAGCCGCCATTGTCGATATCCACGTCGACGAAGGAATAGGTGCCCTTATATTCCACGAAGGTCGACCAGCTGTCGGTGATGCGGTAGCTGAGGCCGGCTTGCGCCTGCAGGGTGGCACCGCCGAACTGGTATTCGAAGGTCTTGCCTGACGGGCGGTACACTTCCACATGCGGCACGTTTATGCCGACGCCGGCACCCACATAAGGGGTGATCGGCAGGGATTCCAGCGGGAAGCGATAGAGTGCATTCAGCGTCAGAAGGTTCAGGCCGTCGGTGAATTCGAAATGCGACCAGCCGGAACGGGCAAGCGTCTCGTCGTCGGCATAGACCTTGTCATGGGTGAAATCGAGCGAGATACCGAAATTTTTGAGCTGGCCCTCATCGAACCAGTAGGTGCCGCGCACGCCCCAATAGGGTGGGTTGGAGAAGGACTTGCCTTCCCATCCGGCGCGGAAATCCGGCCCGTCAGACACCGTCACATCGCTGTGTGGCGCGCTTTGCCAGCCGCCATAACCGGAAATTTCAAATTCGCCTGCGGTTGCGGCAGAGAAGGAGACGCCGCTGAAGAGCAGGGCGCAAACAAGTAAAGTATGGCGCGACATTTAAGAGAATCCGAATTGATATCAGAAATGCACCAAACCGCTTTTTGATAACATTTGAATGACAGAAACGAAAAACGGGCGGTCAGTTGACCACCCGTCTTAAGGCCGTTCCATCATCCCCTCGGAGAGGTCCGGCGCCTGGCGTCCCCCGCCAAGTTCGTTCAATTCAAGTGAGGATTGTACCGCTGCGAGACAGCAATTCAAGCGGATAAGCCCTTATGCCGGCCTTACGAGGTACGGAATGGCCGAACCGTTGCTGTCATATCACTATGACCCGGGTTCCGACGTTGACGCGCTCGTAGAGATCGGTGACATCCTCGTTGCGCATGCGGATGCAGCCGGAGGAATTGTTGCTGCCGATCGTCCAGGGCTGATTAGTGCCGTGGATGCGGTAAAGCGTCGAGCCGAGATACATGGCGCGCGCACCCATCGGGTTGGCCGGGCCGCCTTCCATGAAGGCCGGCAGGTAATGTCCCTTGGCCGCCTCGCGGGTGATCATTTCCTTCGGCGGGGTCCAGCTCGGCCATTCCGCTTTGCGGGTCACCTTGTGGGTTCCGGCCCATTCAAAGCCGGGCTTGCCAACGCCGACACCGTAACGGCGGGCCTTGCCATCGGCGAGGACGAGATAGAGGAAGCGGTTCGGCGTATCGATGACGATGGTGCCGGGTTTTTCGGCGGTCTGATAACTCACGATCTGCGGCAGGAATTGCGGCGCGATCTGCGTGCGCACCGGTGCGTTGGGGCGCACGGCGGCATTCTGCACCCGCGCCGGACGCTGTGATGTGACGCCGGAACTGGGGCGTTGCGGCATGGCGACCTGACGCTGCTGGAACAGCGGCTGGCGTGCGGAAGGTGCGCGCGGATAAACGACCGGGCGCACATTGCCGCGGCCGCCAAGCTGGGTAACCCAGGGGGCGGAAAGGTCCGGGCTGACGACGACGGGCGGGCGCTCGCGATACCGCTCATTGGCCATCGCGGCCGGGACGGCGAGGGTGGAAACGAGGCTCAGCGCCAGAAAAACGGACTTCATCGGCATCGGGTGGACTCTCTCTGCGGGATGTCGCAACAATGGAAATCGCGGGAGCATTCACCCGCTTTGCCGGACACGTTCGCACCTCGACGCCAGCGAATCGTAAATGGCTGTTCATTAAAAAGCGCTTCATTAGGGAAAGCTGGATTTAAGGTTAGCGCCCGGTTTTGAAACGTGGTGAATGAGTGGTAAGCGCGCAGGTTCACACCACCTGCGGGTGGGAGCGAAAAGGGATTGTCAGCGGATGAGCGAAGCGGGACTTGAAACGGGTGCGGATGGCCGCGTGCGGTGTTTCTGGCAGCAGGGGCTGGAGGATTACAGCCGTTATCACGACGAGGAATGGGGTTATCCCGTGACTGACGATCGCCGCCTGTTCGAGAAGATCTGCCTGGAAGGTTTCCAGTCCGGACTTTCCTGGCTCACGGTCCTGCGCAAGCGCGAGGCGTTCCGGCTTGCCTTTGCCAATTTCGAATTCGAAAAAGTGGCGGAGTTCGGTGATGCCGATATCGAGCGCTGCCTTGCCGAGAAGGGCATCATCCGCCATCGCGGCAAGATCGTTTCGACCATCAACAATGCCCGCCGTGCCATGGCGCTGCGCGATGAATTCGGTTCGCTTGCGCGTTATTTCTGGAGTTTCGAACCCGCCGCCGCAGAAAGGCCGCAAAGGCTGGACTATGCGACGTTAAGGGCCAACCCCACCAGCGCCGCCTCCATCCGCCTTTCCAAGGATTTAAAAAAGCGGGGCTGGACCTTCGTCGGCCCGACGACCGTCTATGCATTCATGCAGGCCATGGGTATGGTCAACGACCATATTGAAGGCTGTCATTGCCGCCAGCCGATAGAGGTCATGCGGCGGGAGTTTGTACGTCCATGAAGGTAACCTCCCTTCTTCTGGCGCTCACCATGGCCGCCGCCGTTCCGCATCCGTCTTTTGCGGAAAGCCGCAATGTCGATGGAATCTGGCTCGATGACGGTGAAAGGCTGAAGGAAGTGGCCCTGCCGCCGGTGGGACCGCTGACGCTGGATGGCTGGACGCGGCGCGGGCGTGGCGACGTCTATCGCCTGAAGGTCAAGGCTGGGCAGACGGTGAAGATCGAGCTTGCCGCGTCAAGCGAATTTGTGCTGATGGCTGTCTTCGATTTTTCGACGCCGGATGAGGACGCTATCTTCTTCAGCGATTCCCAGGGCAAGATCGCGACGCTGACACCGAAGGCGGATACCGAATGGTTGATCCGCCCGACACTCATTCTGGGATCGCCGCGCCGTGGCCTTGGCGCGCATTATACGTTGACGGTCAGCACCGGGACATAACGGCGCGCCCTCAGGCCGCCTGTGTCAGCACGATCAGGCTGAAACTCAGAACACCCAGCAGCACGAGCGACAGGCTGGCGGCAATGATGACCTTGCCACCGGCATGGCGAAGGCTGCGAATATCGACCGATAGTCCGAGAGCCGCCATCGACATGATGGTGAGGATGTTGGAGAGCGAGGCGACCGGGGAAAGCAGCATCTCGGGGATGAGGCCGAAGGAGCGCGCCATGATCATCAGCACGAAGCCGATGATGAACCACGGAACCATCTGCTGCAGCTTCAGGCGTCCCTTGCCGGACTGGCCATGGATAACGGAGAGGGTGGCGATGACCGGACCCAGCATCAGCACGCGGATGAGCTTGACGATGGTGCCCGTCTGCACGGCTACGGCTCCAAGCGGTGCGGTGGCGGCCAGAACCTGCGGTACGGCATAGACCGTCAGGCCGGCGAAGATGCCGTATTGGGTGGCATCGAGGCCGAGGAGCTGCGGCAGGAATGGCATCAAAAGCACGGCGACAACGCCGAGAACCGCGGTGAAGGCGATCGAGGCGGCGACATCTTCCGGCTTGGCGCCGATGGCGGGTGCTGCTGCTGCGATGGCGGAATTGCCGCAGATGGAATTGCCGCAGGCGATCAGCGTCGCAAGCTTGGGTGGCAGCCCCAGCATCCGCCCGGCGGCGTAGCTGAAGACGAGCGACAGCGCCACGATCAGCGCGATGCCGCCGATCAGCAGGCCCCCGGCGCCTTTGAGAATGGAAAGGCTCAAGGATGCACCGAGAAGCGCCACGGCGATTTCGAGCAGGGTCTTGGCACTGAACTTTATACCCGCCGAAGCGACTGAAGGCAGCGACACCAGCGAACGCAGCAGCGTACCGATCAGGATGGCAAGTACGAGATCGCCAAGCCATGCGTGACCCGCAATCCGCACCTGAAAACGCTCTGCCAGAATGGCGGCGCAACTGACCGCCGCGCAGATGAGAATGCCCGGCAGAAGCGGGGTGAGCCAGCGCAGCGAAAACTGAAAGGGATGGGCGAGGGTGCGATGTTGTGCCATGCACAGACAATGCCGCAGCCGCCTGTTTTATTCTATCAAATAATATGGCATATACCGTTCGATAAAATCGAATGAAACGCCATGACCTTCGAACAACTCCGTATCTTCATCGCCGTCGCCGAACGCGAACATCTGACCCGCGCCGCCGAAGCCATCGGCCTCACGGCTTCCGCCGTCAGTTCCGCCATCAAGAATCTAGAGGCCTTTTATAATGTCGAGCTGTTCCATCGGGTCGGCCGCAACATTGAGTTGACCGAAAGCGGTCGGGCATTTCTGGGCGAGGCCAAGGCGACGCTGGCACGTGTGCGCAATGCCGAATTGATTCTCTCCGAAATGGGCGGGCTGACACGCGGCGAAATCACCGTCTGCGCCAGCCAGACGATTGCAAGCTACTGGCTGCCGCCGATCCTGATGCAGTTCAAGAAACTCTACCCCGGCGTCACGGTCCGGCTGGATATAGGCAATACCAAGACGGTGACACAGGCGGTGCTGGATGGTCTGGCGGAGGTTGGTTTCATCGAAGGCAAGATTGACGAGCCGGCACTGATGGTGCAGCCCGTCGTGTCGGACAAGCTTCTAGTCGTCACCGGTTCGGCCCACCCTTTCGCTGACGGCCGTTATCTGACCGCGCTCGATATGCTTTACGGCACCTCGTGGGTTCTGCGAGAACAGGGCTCCGGCACCCGCTCCGCTTTCGAGGCGGCGGTGCGGCAGATGGGGGTGGATCCGGCTGAGCTTTCCGTCATGCTGGAGTTGCCATCCAACGAGGCGGTGGTGATGGCTGCCCGCTCCGGCGGTGCGGCCACCGCAGTCTCCGCTTCCGTCGCGTCACTCTTTCTGCGGCAGGGCCTGCTGGTCCGCGCCGGCATCGATCTGCCTGCACGCAATTTCGCTCTGTTGCGCCACAAGGAGCGCCATACCAGCCGCGCGGCGATGGAGCTGGAGCGCCTCAGCCGGGCGGCCTCCGAGGACTACAAGGCGGGTCTTGCGGGGTTGTAGGACGCAGATGCAAGGCGCGTGAAGATCATGTCATTTCCCGCGCAATGACGCGATGCACGATGCGATAATCCTGGCTTTCCTCCCCGAAGGGCGCGAGCGGCCAGTCCCATGCGGCGGCAGGTGAGGCAATCTCGATGCCATGCAGCAGGTCTCCATGCTGCTGAACGCTTCCATCCTTGCCGATGACATCGAAGGCCGTATCCGTGATCAGACAGACCTTGCAGGGCAGGCCGGCCAGTGCATCGACATGCGTATGGATGAGCTTTGGCAGGAGGTCATCCGGCGCAGTCGCGATTTTCTCCCGCTCCAGCCGATGCTGCGCGCCCGTGCCGATCTGCGACAGGAGGTTAGCCGAGACGACGAAATCGAGATAAGGCACCCGCCGCAGGAAATCGAGCGGTTCCGCCGGCCGTCCGGCAATGAGGTCATCGAAGCCGGAAAGGTCGCGATTGGCAATGCGGATGTTCTTTTTGGCATTGAACCGCAGCTTCGCCTGCACACTGGCAAGATGCACCAGATCGACAAGAACGACGGTATCGAACATCGCCACCAGCGCATCATGGGGCACATCCCGCAGCAGGCCGGACCCCAGCACGACGGCCGTCCGTCGCTGCTTCAGCTTTTTCGCCGATTGCAACACGAATTGCCGGCTGTTGTTCTCATGCTCCGCCCAGGCTTTCGCGCAGCGATTGGCGCGCGCCCAGAGGTTGACGGAATAGCGGACATGCGGCCGGAATTCTTTCGGCGTGACCGCACGGGTGGCGGCATATTGCAGTGCTTCGAGGATCATGAATGCCTAACGGTAAATTTCACGGCGATGGCCGATTTCGACCACCAGAACGACCAGCTTGTGGTCCTGTATATCGCAGATGATGCGGTAATCGCCCACCCGGTAACGCCAGAAATTTCCGAGCTCGGAACCCTGTAGGGCAGCACCGGTTTGGCGCGGGTCGTCCAGCGCCGCCAGCCTTTCATGGAGAAAGCTGCGGATACGCCGGCGCACTTCCGGATTTATTTTGCGCATCTCTTTCTGGACAAGCGTGTGATATTCAATTGTCCAGATCACGCCAGAACTCCTCGGCGCTTATAATCTTCGATTCTCCGCGCTGAATGCGCCGCGTCGCCTCTTCGGCAAGATAGAGGTCTTCCATATCCTCGATATGTTTCTCGATCGCCTCGCGAATGTAATAGGCGGAGGTGCGGCCGGTGCGTTCGGAAAGCGCTTTCAGCCGCTCATAGGTCTCATCCGGCAGGCGAATGGCCGTCTGTTTGCTCATTGCTTGCGTCCTTTCCGACTAAAATGGGATACATGCATCCCATATAGCACGGCTTGCCCTGCGCTGCCAGCAAAACCAAAGCCTTTGCGGCTTGCCGCACCGGGCTTCATCCTCTAATACACCGGCATAATTTCAGGAAAATATCGGATCGGCATCATGAGCGAAAAAGCAAAAAAGCCACAGAAACTGAAAGCCCGCCTGCCGCGCGGCTTCGTGGATCGTTCGGCTGCCGATATCCATGCCACCAATGAGATGGTCGACAAGATCCGTAGGGTATACGAGCTTTACGGCTTCGATCCGATGGAAACCCCTCTGTTCGAATATACCGATGCACTCGGCAAGTTCCTGCCCGATAGCGACCGCCCGAACGAAGGCGTGTTTTCGCTGCAGGACGACGACGACCAATGGATGAGCCTGCGGTATGATCTGACGGCACCGCTTGCCCGCCATGTCGCTGAGAACTTCAACGAAATTCAGCTGCCCTTCCGCACCTATCGCGCCGGTTACGTGTTCCGCAATGAAAAGCCAGGCCCCGGCCGCTTCCGGCAATTCATGCAGTTCGATGCCGATACAGTCGGTGCTGCCGGCGTGCAGGCCGATGCGGAAATGTGCATGATGATGGCCGATACGCTGGAAGCGCTCGGCATCGCGCGCGGAGACTATGTGATCCGCGTCAACAACCGCAAGGTGCTCGATGGCGTCATGGAAGCCATCGGGCTCGGCGGCGAGGACAATGCCGGCCGCCGTCTGAACGTGCTGCGCGCCATCGACAAGCTCGACAAGTTCGGCCCGGAAGGGGTGAAGCTGTTGCTCGGCCCCGGCCGCAAGGATGAATCCGGCGACTTCACCAAGGGCGCGGGTCTCGGCGACGAGCAGATTGAAAAAGTTCTGTTTTTCGTCGGCATCAAGGATTATGCGCAAAGCGCCGATGATCTCGCTAAACTGGTTGCGGGCACATCGAAGGGTGAGGAAGGCGTTGATGAGCTGAACATCATTGGCGCTCTGGTCACCAGTGCGGGTTATGATGCGACGCGCATCAAGATCGACCCCTCCGTTGTGCGCGGTCTCGAATATTACACCGGTCCGGTCTACGAGGCCGAACTGACCTTCGACGTCACCAATGAAAAGGGTGAAAAGGTCGTGTTCGGTTCGGTCGGCGGCGGCGGGCGTTACGATGGCCTCGTTTCGCGCTTCATGGGCCAGCCGGTTCCGGCAACAGGCTTTTCCATCGGCGTCTCGCGCCTGATGACCGCGCTGAAGAACCTCGGCAAGCTTGGTCAGGTCAAGCCGCTCGCGCCGGTGCTCATCACCGTAATGGATGGCGATGTGGAGAGCATGGGCCGTTACCAGCGCTTCACGCAGGCGCTGCGCGCCGAGGGCATCCGCGCCGAAATGTACCAGGGCAACTGGAAGAAATTCGGCAACCAGCTGAAATATGCCGATCGCCTCGGCTCTCCCATCGCCATCATCCAGGGCGGTGACGAGCGCGCCGAAGGCATCGTGCAGATCAAGGATCTGATCGAAGGCAAGCGCCTCTCCGGTGAAATCGAGGACAATGCCAGCTGGCGCGAGGCGCGTGTGGCGCAGGTCAGCGTGCCGGAAGCCGAGCTGGTCGCGAAGGTCCGCGAGATTCTGGAGCATCAGGCAGAGGAGTGGCAGTAGCGCCTCTTGCTAATCTCCCCCCTTGTGGGGGAGATGCCCGGCAGGGCAGAGGGGGGTATCTCGCGGCTTGCACAGGAAATATTCCATGCCCCTGATCGACATGCCGGAATTTGCCGGAGAGCTACTGGAAGAATTTGCCGCGCGCCGCACAAGTCGCCTGAACACGCCTGTCATCCAGCCCGCCGAACCGTTTCTGGATATGGCCGGCGAGGATTTGCGCCGTCGTATCTTCATGACGGAGAGCGAAACGGGTGAGAGCCTCTGCCTGCGCCCCGAATTCACCATCCCCGTCTTGAAGTCTTTCGCCAGCGCCGCGAGGGTGCGAGCGAGTTTTATCAGGCTGGCATCGAAGACCTTGGCGATACCGATATTGCCGCCGCCGATGCCCGCGTCGTCATCGACGCGACCGCCATTCTACAGCGCCTTCTGCCGGGCCGCTCGCTTGCGGTGACGCTGGGCGATCAGCAGGTGTTCGAGGCGGTGGTTGCCGCCCTCGGTTTGCCGCTCGGCTGGCAGAAGAGGCTGGTTCAGGCCTTTGGCGACATGGCGCAGCTGGACGCGTTGCTGGAAAGCCTCGTGCACCCCAAGCCGATGACGGGGCTAGACGCCCGGGTCGCCGGCCTGCTGGCGACGGGCGACGAGGCAGTGCTGGTCGATTATCTCGATACGGTGATGCAGGAAACCGGCTATTCCACCAATGCCAGCCGCTCGCCGCTCGAAATCGCCCGCCGTCTGCGGGAGAAGCTCGCGCTCGCGGCGACGCGCCTGCCGGATGAGAGTTTCGAACTGCTCAAGCAGTTCCTGGCCTTGCAGGCGCCTTTGCCGCAGGCCTCGCAGGTTCTCGGCGATTTCGCCGCCAAGGCGAAGTTGAAGCTGGACGGCGCACTTTCCGCTTTCGATAAACGCGTTGCGGCCCTTGCCAATGCCGGTGTCGATCTTGAAACCGTCACCTATGGCGCCGCCTTCGGCCGTCCGCTCGATTATTATACCGGCCTTGTTTTCGAGGTGGTGGAGGCGGGCAGCGACAGCGTGCTGGCTGGCGGCGGCCGTTACGACCGGCTGCTCACGCTTCTCGGCGCACAGGAAAAAATACCGGCCGTGGGCTTCTCGCTCTGGCTGGATCGCATCGAAGCGGTGCGTGGGAGCGACAAACCATGATCACCATCGCATTGCCATCAAAGGGCCGGATGAAGGAAGACGCCTCGGCCGTTCTGGAACGCGCCGGGCTGAAGGTTGCGGCTGTCGGTAACGATCGCTCCTATCGCGGCCGCATCGAAGGACGTGACGATATCGAGATCGCCTATCTGTCGGCCTCCGAGATCGCCCGGGAGATCGGCGCCGGCACGGTGGATTTCGGTGTGACCGGTGAAGACCTGGTGCGCGAGGGACTGACCAATGCCGATGCGCAGGTGGAGTTCTGCGCCCGCCTCGGTTTCGGCCATGCGGATGTGGTCGTCGCGGTGCCGGAAATCTGGCTGGATGTGGACAGCATGGCCGATCTTGGCGACGTGGCATCCGAATTCCGCGCCCGTCATGGCCGCAGGCTTGCCATCGCCACCAAATATTGGCGGCTGACGCAGCAGTTCTTTTCGCGCCAGCACGGCATCCAGCTTTACCGCATCGTCGAAAGCCTGGGCGCCACCGAAGGTGCGCCCGCGGCAGGGCAGGCGGATATCATCGTCGATATCACGTCCACCGGCTCGACGCTGAAGGCCAACCATCTGAAAATCCTCTCCGACGGCATCATCGTCCGCTCGGAAGCCTGTTTCGTCCGTGCCCGCAAGCCGGAGCATGAAGGCGATGCAGCGGTTCAGGAAATCGCGTCGCGTATCAAAGCGGCCGTCTGATCAAACAAAAAGCCGCCGGAGCGATCCGGGCGGCTTTTTTGTTGGTCTGTTTGTTGGCTTACGCGTGGGCCAAAGCCGCACCGCGCTTGGCGTCGACCGAGTAGGCACCTGCGCCGAAGGTTGCGAGCAGGATGTAAGCGCCGGCGAGGGTGATGTTCTTCATCAGCATGATGCCGTTCAGTGCATTGATCCAGCCGAGAGCCGGGTCCGGCCAGCCGGGAACGGCAACGGTACCGCTGTGGAAAACGAGACCGGTAAAGACACAGAAGACAGCAAGCGCCCAGGCGGCAATTTTGGTCTGGAAGCCGGCGAGAATGGCAAGACCGGCCACCAGCTCGAAGAGACCTGCGAGATAGGCAAGGGCGGTTGCGGCGGGCATGCCTGCGCCCGTGATCATGCCGGCCGTACCGGTCGGGTCGGTGAGCTTGCCGAAGCCGGAATAGATGAAGATGAAGGAAAGCAGAATGCGGGCGATGAGAACGAGAGCGTTCTGGCTGCTGGACATGGAGTATCTCCGGTAAGTGATCGGCATGTCGCCGATGTGCTGCATGGCAATGTCTGGAGATACTAATGGCTGAAAATCACTCATCCAGAAAGATGAACGGCAGACGACAAATTGTCTTCATTTAGTGAACGATAGGCGAGTGTCGGCGCGTAGCCTTAGGCGGCGAAGCGAATATCTTCGAAACGCGGGAACAGGAAAAGCCCTGATATGCGCCCCTGCTGCCCCTCTTCAAAACCGGACGATTCACCCATGCAGATGACCGGTTGCCGCATCGCCGGCAAGATGGATACACTTGTCGAGAAACAAAACCGTGAGGGTTCCGTGGAAACCTGCTCGAAAAGCTCCAGCACGCGGGCATGGTCAACGCGGTCGTAACAGCGCACAAGGCTGAGCAGTCCGCATTCGCCCGGCGGCAGGCCGTGCATGAAGGAGGTGTGTTCGCCGAGCCGGATGACACCGCTGGAAAGTTCGCTGCTCCACTCCTCCGAAATGAAAAAATGGGACAGGGTGCGGGGATCGGGCGTGGTCGTCACCGCCGCCGGCAGAGCATCGTTGCGTCTTGATATTTCAAACAAATCGCGCCCCCGCATGAACACATGCCAGCGTCACCATTTCTAGCGACACTGCCAAGTTTAACCGTTACCGCCACCCGCAGTCGAACGTGCTTGCCCAGCATCGAACCCCTTCAATGCTCGCCGTCCCGTCGCGGAACCCTTACGGGGGCTGACTTATAGTTTATTTTTCTCCACCGACAACAACCAGTCAGAGAGAAAATCAAAAATATTATGTATTCCTTCTTCAAAATCGCGAGAGATATGAAAAAGCACAACTAAATAGCGCACTTATAAGTAAGGTAAAATGGGAAACGACGCGCCCCGCGGCGCTGTGATTCGCCCATCGTGATGTCATTATTGCACGGTTTGCCCAGCATAAGCCGGGTAAAGTTATGGGTGTCCCAAAAAGAAACAATATTCGGGTCGTTGGTTAGGTGCAGGGCCGCCATGAGGGCAGGGCGGCAACGAAAAAGGGCGATCCGAAGACCGCCCTTTCCTCATTCCGGTGACAGGACTGATTAGAAGTCCATGCCGCCCATGCCGCCGCCCGGCATTGCCGGCATCGCAGCTTCCTTCTTCGGAAGTTCGGCGATCATGGCTTCGGTGGTGATCAGCAGCGAAGCAACCGAAGCTGCGTTCTGCAGAGCCGTGCGGACAACCTTGACCGGGTCGACGATGCCGAGCTGGATCAGGTCGCCATATTCGCCGGTCTGGGCGTTGTAGCCGTAGTTGTCTTCGTTCTTGTCGAGGATCTTGCCGACAACGATGGAAGCTTCGTCACCGGCGTTTTCTGCGATCTGGCGAACCAGAGCCTGCAGAGCCTTGCGGACGATGTTGATGCCGGCTTCCTGGTCGTCGTTCACACCCTTGGCGGTGATCTTCGTGGAGGAACGCAGCAGGGCAACGCCGCCGCCCGGTACGATACCTTCCTGAACAGCAGCGCGCGTCGCGTTGAGAGCGTCGTCGATGCGGTCCTTCTTTTCCTTCACTTCAACTTCCGTCGAACCGCCTACGCGGATAACGGCAACGCCGCCAGCGAGCTTGGCAAGACGTTCCTGCAGCTTTTCGCGGTCGTAGTCGGAAGTGGTTTCTTCGATCTGGGCCTTGATCTGGGCAACACGGCCTTCGATGTCGGACTTCTGGCCGGCACCGTCAACGATCGTGGTGTTTTCCTTGGAGATCGAAACCTTCTTCGACTTGCCGAGCATGTCGAGGGTAACGCTTTCGAGCTTGATGCCGAGGTCTTCGGAAATGACGGTACCACCGGTCAGGATGGCGATGTCTTCCAGCATGGCCTTACGGCGGTCGCCGAAGCCAGGAGCCTTGACGGCAGCGATCTTGAGGCCGCCACGCAGCTTGTTGACGACGAGCGTTGCAAGAGCTTCGCCTTCGACGTCTTCAGCGATGATGACGAGCGGCTTGCCGGTCTGAACGACAGCTTCGAGAACCGGCAGCATGGCCTGGAGGTTCGAGAGCTTCTTTTCGTGCAGGAGGATGTAGGCGTCTTCGAGGTCCGCAACCATCTTTTCCGGGTTGGTCACGAAGTAGGGCGACAGGTAGCCGCGGTCGAACTGCATGCCTTCGACGACTTCGAGTTCGGTTTCGGCGGTCTTGGCTTCTTCAACGGTGATGACGCCTTCGTTGCCGACCTTCTGCATTGCTTCAGCGATGTCGAGACCGATCTGACGCTCGCCGTTTGCAGAGATCGTGCCGACCTGTGCAACTTCTTCAGACGTGTTGATCTTCTTGGCCTTAGCCTGAAGGTCCTTGACGACTTCAGCAACGGCGAGATCGATGCCGCGCTTCAGGTCCATCGGGTTCATGCCGGCGGCAACTGCCTTTGCACCTTCGCGAACGATGGCCTGGGCCAGAACCGTTGCGGTGGTGGTGCCGTCACCGGCGATGTCGTTGGTCTTGGAGGCAACTTCGCGAACGAGCTGTGCGCCCATGTTCTCGAACTTGTCTTCCAGTTCGATTTCCTTGGCGACCGAAACGCCGTCCTTGGTGATGCGCGGAGCGCCGAAGGACTTGTCGATAACGACGTTACGACCCTTCGGGCCGAGGGTTACCTTCACTGCATCAGCAAGAACGTCGACGCCCTTGAGCATCTTTTCGCGCGCTGTGCGGCCGAATTTTACTTCTTTGGCTGCCATGTTCAAAACTCCTGGTTTCGAATGGCCGGAACGGGTCCGGCTTGAAATTTAAGGAAGGACGGGTTCGGCCAGATCAGCCGATGATGCCCATGATGTCGGCTTCCTTCATGATCAGAAGGTCTTCGCCGTTGAGCTTGACTTCGGTGCCCGACCACTTGCCGAACAGAACGCGGTCGCCAGCCTTGACGTCGAGAGCGACGACCTTGCCGGACTCATCGCGTGCGCCGGAACCGACGGCGACGATTTCGCCTTCCTGCGGCTTTTCCTTGGCGGTATCGGGAATGATGATGCCGCCCTTGGTCTTGGCTTCGGATTCAACGCGACGAACGACGACGCGATCGTGAAGCGGGCGGAAATTGGTGCTTGTCATTGCCTAATCCCTCGATCAAATGACTTCAGGAACCTTTTGGAGGTTCCCGTGATGGGTGTTAGCACTCCCCTTGTTGGAGTGCCAGCGAAGCCGAGATAAGGAGCCCTTCTGCCTGAGTCAAGAACGGCCTGTCGGAAAAATTTCGTGGCTTATGGTTATCAGCGTTCCATGACAGAAATTTCCCACGCGGAGCTGAGTGCCACGACAGGGTTCTTTTCGCAGCTTATGGCCGTCGCTGTTCTCGGCGGTATTTGTGTCGATGCTGTGTCAGGTGGGCCGAAGGCCGGGCGCGGGGCGCTTTTTTCCTTGCCATCGGCGTCCTGCTTTGCCATGTCACGCATACCCTTTTCTCGCAGCCGGAAAGCATCTCATGGCCCATCGCATTCTCACCCTCGGCGAAATCACTGATGGGTTCGACGTTATTCTTTCGGATGTCTGGGGCGTGCTGCACAATGGCGTCAGCGCCTTTCCGGATGCGGCTGTTGCGCTGCACGAAGCGCGCAAGGCCGGCAAGACGGTGGTGCTCATCACCAATTCGCCGCGTCCGGCCCCCGGCGTCATCGCCCAGCTGCGTGTGCTCGGCGTGCCTGATGAGGCCTATGATCGCATCATCACCTCGGGCGATGTCACCCGTGGCCTGATCGCGGAAGGCCCGAAAAAAGTCTTCCTGCTCGGCCCGGAGCGGGACATGCCGCTGCTGGAAGGTCTCGATGTCGAATGTGTCGCCGAGGCAGAGGCGCAATCCGTGGTCTGCACCGGCTTCTTTGATGATGAGACGGAAACGCCTGAGGATTATACGGAAATGCTGAAGGGCTTCATTGCCCGTAAAGCTCCGATGATCTGCGCCAACCCCGACCTGGTGGTGGAGCGCGGCGAGCGCATCATTCCCTGCGCCGGCGCCATGGCGGCCTATTACGAACAGCTGGGCGGCGAAGTCCGCATTGCCGGCAAGCCGCATGCGCCGATCTATGAAGCCTGTCTTGCAGCGGCCAAAGACGTGCGCGGCGCCTTCGCCAAGGATCGTGTGCTGGCCATCGGCGATGGCATGCCGACGGATGTGAAGGGCGCGATCGCGAGTGGCCTCAACCTTCTTTACATCAGTGGCGGCATTCATGCCGCCGAATATACGCTGAACGGCCAGACGGATGAGGCGCTTCTGAACGCCTATCTCAAGGGGCAGGGTGCTGCTCCCGGCTGGTGGATGCCCCGTCTTGCCTAAAGGTCTTCTTGCTTAAAGGGCATCCAGCTTAAGCTGGCGAAAACAATGGATCGACTGCCATGACCGTCTTTCATCGCAATGAAAAAAAAGAGCCGTTGCCGGAAGCTCTTCGCGGTGGCGTCATCGCGATCGGCAATTTCGATGGCGTACATCGTGGCCACCGCGCCGTGCTGGACCGTGCTCTGGAACTGGCGGAAGCCCGCGGTGTTCCCGCCCTGGTCCTGACCTTCGAGCCGCATCCCCGCTCCGTCTTCCGTCCTGATACACCTGTCTTTCGGCTGACGCCCGCGCCGTTGAAAGCCCGTATTCTCGAGGCGATCGGTTTCCGTTCCGTCATCGAATATCCCTTCGACCGGGAGTTTTCGCAGCGTTCGGCGGACGAATTCGTCCAGTCCATACTGGTCGATTGGCTGGGTGCCAGTGCCGTCGTCACCGGTTTCGATTTCCATTTCGGCAAGGGCCGCGAGGGCGGCCCGGCATTCCTGATGGCAGCGGGCAAACGCCACGGCTTCGACGTCACGCTGGTGGATGCCTTCCGCGACGAGGGGGCGGATGTTGTTTCCTCAAGCCGTATCCGTTCGCTTCTGTGCGAGGGCGATGTGGCGGGTGCCGCCGGTCTGCTCGGTTATCGCTTTACCGTGGAGAGCGAGGTCATCGGTGGCCAGAAGCTCGGCCGCACATTGGGATACCCCACCGCCAATATGGCGCTGGCGCCGGAAACAGAACTGAAGGCGGGCATCTATGCCGTGCGGTTCCGTCGCCCCGATGGTTCGATCCACGATGGCGTCGCGAGCTTCGGTTACCGCCCGACGGTGACGGAGAACGGCGCGGCGTTGCTCGAAACCTTCGTTTTTGATTTTTCGGGCGATCTTTATGGGGAAGTCTGTTCGGTGTCTTTCTTCGGCCACCTGCGCGACGAGCTGAAGTTCGACGGGCTCGATCCGCTTGTCGCCCAGATCAGGCGTGATGAGGAAGAGGCAAGGGCGATGCTGTCGGGCGTGCGTCCGCTCAGCGAACTGGACGTGAAGATCGCGTTCTGATCGTCTTCGGCCGGCTGCGACTTGGCGTCGCTTTTCTCTTCCTTTTTGGTGGGAAACCGCATAAACAACCGTCCATGTCCCAATACCGGTTGAAATTTGCAATTCAGATTGGCCGAATTATTGGCCCGGCCTTCCGCCCGCTCTGAGAGAGCCGGAAGGTCCGGGATTTTGGCGCTTACATGACATGTGACATATGGCATGGCGCTTTCCGAATTTGCCCTCTTTGCAATTGAGATGGCGCGACTGATACGGCGCGCAACAACGGTACGATTATGAGCGACACCGCAGAAAAACTGGACTATTCCACCACCCTCTACTTGCCGCAGACGGATTTTCCGATGCGCGCCGGCCTGCCGCAGAAAGAACCGGAAACGGTGAAGCGCTGGCAGGACATGGGCCTGTATAAAAAACTCCGCGCTTCCGCCGCCGGCCGCGAGAAATTCGTGCTGCATGACGGCCCGCCCTATGCCAACGGCAACATCCACATCGGCCATGCGCTGAACAAAATCCTGAAGGACGTCATCACCCGCTCGTTCCAGATGCGCGGTTACGACGCCAATTACGTACCGGGTTGGGATTGCCACGGCCTGCCGATCGAATGGAAGATCGAGGAAGCCTACCGCGCCCGGGGCAAGAACAAGGACGAGGTTCCGGTCAACGAGTTCCGTAAGGAGTGCCGTGAGTTCGCTGCCGGCTGGATCAAGGTCCAGTCGGAAGAGTTCAAACGTCTCGGCATCGAGGGCGACTTCGAAAACCCCTATACGACGATGAACTTCCACGCCGAAGCCCGCATCGCCGGCGAACTCCTGAAGATCGCCCGGAGCGGCCAGCTTTATCGCGGCTCCAAGCCGATCATGTGGTCGGTCGTCGAGCGCACGGCGCTTGCGGAAGCCGAAGTCGAGTATCATGACGTCGAGAGCGACATGATCTGGGTGAAATTCCCGGTCAAGGACGCGGCTGCCGCTCTTTCCGGCGTCTCCGTCGTCATCTGGACGACCACACCGTGGACCATCCCCGGCAACCGCGCCATCGCGTTTTCTTCGCGGGTCGAATATGGCCTGTTCGAAGTCGAAAGCGCGCAGAATGATTTTGGTCCGCAGCCGGGCGAAAAACTGATCTTCGCCAAGAAGCTCGCTGACGAGGCCGCAGCCAAGGCGAAGCTGACCTTCAAGCTCGTTCGCGATGTGAAAAGCGAAGAACTGGCGGCCATCACCTGCGCCCATCCTTTGGCGTCGCTCGGTTACGATTTCCCGGTCCCGCTTCTCGATGGCGATCACGTCACCGACGATGCCGGTACGGGTTTCGTGCACACGGCGCCCAGCCATGGCCGCGAGGACTTTGACGTCTGGACCGCACATCAGCGCGAGCTGGAAGCGCGCGGCGTCTCGCCGGCCATCCCGTTCCCGGTCGGCGACGATGGTTTCTACACCGAAGACGCCCCCGGTTTCGGCCCGTCGGCCGAAGGCGGAGCGGCTCGCGTCATGGACGACAACGGCAAGAAGGGCGATGCCAATGAGCGCGTCATCAAGGCGCTGATCGCTGCCAATAACCTGTTTGCCCGTGGCCGCCTGAAGCACAGCTATCCGCATAGCTGGCGCTCCAAGAAGCCGGTGATCTTCCGCAATACGCCGCAGTGGTTCGTCTATATGGACAAGGAACTCGGCGACGGCACGACGCTGCGTTCGCGTTCGCTCGATGCCATCGACCAGACCCGCTTCGTTCCGGCTTCCGGCCAGAACCGTCTGCGCGCCATGATCGAAGGTCGTCCCGACTGGGTTCTGTCGCGTCAGCGCAGTTGGGGCGTGCCGATCGCGGTCTTCGCCGACGAGCAGGGCGAGGTTCTGGTCGACGAGGCCGTCAACGCCCGCATCCTCGAGGCTTTCGAGGCTGAAGGCGCCGATGCCTGGTTTGCCGAAGGCGCCAAGGAACGTTTCCTCGGCAAGGACCATGACCATGCCAAGTGGCAGCAGGTCATGGATATCCTCGACGTCTGGTTCGACAGCGGTTGCACCCATACCTTCACGCTGGAAGACCGCCCGGACATGAAATGGCCGGCAGATGTCTATCTCGAAGGCTCGGACCAGCATCGTGGCTGGTTCCATTCGTCGCTGCTTGAAAGCTGCGCGACGCGTGGCCGCGCGCCTTACAATGCCGTCGTTACCCATGGCTTCACCATGGATGAGCAGGGCCGCAAGCAGTCCAAGTCTCTCGGCAACGTGGTCGCACCACAGGACGTGATGAAGGAATCCGGCGCGGATATCCTGCGTCTGTGGGTTATGACGACGGATTATTGGGAAGACCAGCGTCTGGGCAAGGCCATCATCCAGACCAACATCGATGCGTATCGCAAGCTGCGTAACACGATGCGGTGGATGCTCGGCACGCTCGCCCACGACAAGGGCGAGGAGATCGCCTATGCCGATCTGCCGGAGCTGGAAAAGCTGGTGCTGCACCGCCTGTCCGAGCTGGATAAGGTCGTGCGCGACGGCTACGACGCCTTCGACTTCAAGAAGATCACCCGCGCTCTGATCGATTTCGCCAATGTCGAGCTTTCGGCTTTCTATTTCGACATCCGCAAGGACACGCTGTATTGCGACGCGCCGTCGTCGCTGAAGCGCCGGGCATCGCTGTCGGTCATCGCCAAGCTGTTCGATTGCCTCGTCACATGGCTCGCGCCCATGCTGCCCTTCACCACGGAAGAAGCCTGGCTGTCGCGCTATCCGGATGCGGAATCGGAATCGGTGCATCTCGCCCAGTTCCCGGCAATCCCGGCGGAATGGAAGAACGACGCGCTGGAAGCCAAGTGGGAAAAAATCCGCAAGGTCCGCACCGTCGTGACGGGCGCGCTGGAAGTCGAGCGCCGCGAAAAGCGTATCGGCTCCTCGCTGGAGGCGGCTCCGGTCGTCCACATTGCCGATGCCGATCTTCTGGCGGCGCTGTCTGGACAGGACTTTGCCGAAATCTGCATCACCTCGGCCATATCTGTGGTGGGCGATGAGGGCCCGGCCGATGGCTTCCGCCTGCCGGAAGTGGCGAAGGTCGTGGTTGAGCAGAAGCTGGCGGAAGGCGTGAAATGCGCCCGTTCGTGGCGCATCACCACCGATGTCGGCTCCGATCCGCAATATCCCGACGTATCGGCCCGCGATGCGGCAGCGCTGCGTGAGCTTGCCGCACTCTCGTAATGAAAATGGCCGGATGAATTGCGCTTTGCCTCTTCATCCGGTACACCTGCCTGAAAATGGCCGGATTTGCACGGCAATGCGGGCTGCCGCCTGCCGAAAGACGATGTCTGGCGAAGTGGGACGGACGGCTGGAAGGGTTTCAATGAAGACGATGCAGGGTAATGCGCAGGGTTTGGGCATGTTTCGCACGGTTGTTGGCGTGACAGTGATGGGCGTGCTGCTGGGCGCCTGCACCAGCCCGACCTACGGTACGGGCAAGACCGCGGCGGAGCAGCTTGTCGACGATCTCGGCAACGCCACCTCGATCACCGGCGACCAGAGCAAGCGCAACCTGAAATACGGCCCCCGCCCGGGTCTCGTCGTTCCCGCCCAGGCCCGTGCCGAACAGCTCACCACGCCGCAGCAGAACATGGCCAGCCGCGAAAACAACCCCCAATGGGTCGAATCGCCGGAAGAGACCCGCGAACGTCTGCGCGATGAGGCGGATGCCAACAAGAACAATCCGCATTACCGCTCGCCGCTGCTCGCCGGCAACGGCACCGCCGGCCAGATGACCGAAAGCCAGAAATGGGAAGCCTTCCGCAAGGCCAAGGCCGATGCCCAGGGTGGCTCCGTCGTTAATGCCCAGCGCAAGTTCCTGACCGATCCGCCGGCTGAATATCGCAGCGTTCCGCAGGATCAGCTGACCGATCTCGGCGAGCCCGAGCAGAAAAAGGAAAAGCGCCGCAAGAAAGAAGCGGCTGTCGCCAACACCGGCAAGAGCTGGTGGAACCCCTTCTGACAAAAATGACGGGCTGATAAAATGACGGGCTGATGGCCTGCGGGAAAGCTTGGCGCCTCCCGCCGGCCGCTTAGTCGTCGAGACGTTTCTCGCGGAAGAATTGCCGCAGGATTTCAGCACTTTCGCTTTCCGCCAGTCCCGAATAGACATCAGGCGCATGGTGGCAGGTCGGCTGGCTGAAGAAGCGCACGCCACTCTCCACCGCGCCGCCCTTCGGGTCTTGCGCGCCATAATAGAGCCTGCGGATACGGGCGAATGAAATCGCCGCCGCGCACATGGTGCAGGGCTCCAGCGTAACGTAAAGATCGGCACCGGGCAGGCGCTCCTGTCCCAGAGCCTCGCAGGCCATGCGGATCACGGCGATTTCGGCATGCGCCGTCACATCGTTCAATTCACGGGTGCGGTTGCCGGAACGGGCAATGACGCGGCCATCCAGAACAAGCACGGCGCCGATCGGAACCTCATCCCGCTCGCCGGCGGAACGGGCTTCGACAAGCGCCAGTTCCATGAAATGCGTCCTTTCGGCCATTGCGGTTCAATTTCCTCTTAACCCTTGTGCTTGGACCTGATAGGACAGCCCAAACAACAGGCAAATAGCAAATGACTTTTAAAGACAAGCCGAAGCGTGACGGCGGCAAAACTTTTGGCGGCGACAGGAAGCCGAAAGGCCCCGGCAAACCCGCTGCAGAGCGTGAAAAGAAACCGGCGCAAGCCAAGGCTGCGCCCGCTTCTGCCGCCACGGCCGAGGTGGTTGGTGCCGGCAAGCCCGAGCGTATCTCGAAAATCATGGCGCGCGCCGGCGTTGCCTCGCGCCGCGATGTCGAGCGCATGATCATGGAAGGCCGCGTGTCGCTGAACGGCGTCTTGCTGGATACGCCGGTGGTCAACGCCACGCTGTCAGACAAGATCGAAGTGGACGGCATGCCGATTCGCGGTGCGGAGCGCACCCGCCTCTGGCTCTACCACAAGCCCGCCGGCCTGGTGACGACCAATTCCGACCCGGAAGGCCGTCCTACCGTTTTCGACAATCTGCCGGGTGAACTGCCGCGCGTGCTCTCCATCGGCCGCCTCGATATCAACACCGAAGGCCTGCTGCTGCTCACCAATGATGGTGGCCTTTCCCGCGTGCTGGAACTGCCGACCACCGGCTGGCTGCGCCGTTACCGCGTGCGCGCCCATGGCGAGGTGGATCAGGCAGCCCTCGACAAGCTGAAGGACGGTATTGCCGTCGATGGCGTGCTTTACGGCGCTATCGATGCGACGCTCGACCGCACCCAGGGCCACAATGTCTGGATCACCATGGGTCTGCGCGAAGGCAAGAACCGCGAAATCAAGAATGTGCTCGGCGCACTTGGTCTTGAGGTCAACCGCCTGATCCGCATTTCCTACGGTCCGTTCCAGCTGGGCGATCTGCCCGAGGGCAAGGTGCTGGAAGTGCGCGGCCGCATGCTGCGTGACCAGCTTGGCCCGCGCCTGATCGAAGAGGCCGGCGCCAATTTCGACGCGCCGATCTACAATACATCTGTCGACGATGAGGAAGAGGCGCCGGTCAAGCGCGCCAAGTCCGAATGGGCAAAGAGCGACGCGCCAGAAGGCAAGCCGCGTTTTGAAAAGACAGCCGGCAAGCCGGAAGACCGCCGTGAAAAGGCGCTTGGCCGCCTTGATACAAAGCGTGGCGACAAGCCTGCCGGAAAATTCGGTGGCAAGGGCCGCAATGACGAAGAGGGCGATGATCGTCGCCCCCGCCAGCCTGCCGGCACCAGCCGCACCGCCAATGTCTGGATGGCGCCCGGCGCAAAGCCCACCCGCGACGGCAAGGAGCGCAAGTCTTCTGCCCGCGCCGAAGCCGAGAGCCTGTTCAAGAAGCCGTCCGCCCAGGATGAAGCCCGCCGTAACGTCGTGCGGCATGCTGACGCCGAAGGCGAGTGGATTCGTTCGGACTCTCCCCGTGAAGAAGAAGGTGGCCGCGGACGCGGTGACCGTCCTGGCCGCGGCGAAAAGAGCTTTGGCGATCGCGGTGGACGCGGCGGAAAATCTTTCGGTGGTAAACCTTCTGGCGACAGACCCTCTGGCGACCGGCCTTTCCGGGATCGCCCGCGTGAAGATGGCGACCGCCCCCGTGGCGAGCGCCCTGCACGCGGCGCAAAGAGCTTCGGTGATCGCCCTGCACGCGGCGACAAACCCTTCGGCGACCGTCCCTTCCGTGACCGGCCCCGCGAAGACGGCGATCGCCCGCGCAGCGACCGTCCGCGTGGCGAGAAGAGTTTTGGCGATCGTACCGCGCGTGGTGAAAAGCCATTCAGCGAACGCCCGTTCCGTGACAAGCCTCGCGAAGAGGGGGATCGTCCCGGCAGTGACCGTCCACGCGGCGACCGGCCTTTTGGAGACAAGCCGAGAGGTGCAAAACCCGGCGGCAGGCCCGCATCGGGCAAGCCGTCATTTGGCAAGTCCGGCGAGCGTGGCGAACGTTCCGGTTTTTCGGGCAAGGGTAAAGGCCCCGGCGGCAATGGCCCCGGTGGCGGCAAGCCGGGTGGCAAAGGCCCGGGTGGCAAACCTTCTGGTGGCAGGGGAATGACACGTAATGCGGATCGTAGGCGGTGAGTTCCGCGGCCGGACACTGGCCGCGCCGAAATCGAATTCCATTCGTCCGACTATCGACAGGACGCGGGAAAGCCTCTTCAACATCCTGAGCCACGCCTATCCGGAAAGTCTTGACGGTACGCGCGTGCTGGACGTTTTTGCCGGAACCGGCGCGGTGGGGCTGGAAGCCCTGTCGCGCGGCTGTCGGGTGGCGCTCTTCGTCGAAAACGGCGTCGAGGGCAGGGGGCTGTTGTGGGAAAATATTGATGCGCTCGGCCTGCACGGCCGCGCCCGCATCCTGCGGCGTGATGCCACCAAGCTCGGTGGCGTCAACAATATCGAGCCCTTCGATCTTCTCTTCGCCGATCCGCCCTATGGCCATGGCCATGGCGAGAAGGCTTTCGCGGCAGCCCATGGCGGCGGCTGGCTGAACCCCGGCGCGCTCGCCATCCTGGAAGAGCGCGGCGATGTGACGGTCACGGTCGAGCCTGCGTTCAAGCTGCTTGAAAGCCGGATTTTTGGCGATACGAAGATGCATTTCTACCGCTACGAGCCCTGACGGGAGACTTTCCCGCCACGCCACGGTCTTGTCTTGTTTGCGCAATAGGCAGAGCCTTTACCGTGGTAAACTTCTGGGGTCTTTTGCATGGAGCAGGCTGGCAACGAGGGGATCAGGATCGTCAGCGCCGGAGAAGAGGTCCCCGGGCGCGACGGTCAAAAAGGCCATGAGCCGACATTCGGACTGGCGCTCGGCGGCGGCGGTGCGCGCGGCATCTGCCATATCAATGTCGTCGAGGCGCTTGACGAACTCGGCATCCGGCCGGTCGCAATCTCCGGTTCCTCCATCGGGTCCATCATCGGCGCGGGCATGGCTGCCGGCATGTCAGGCCGCGACATCCGCGAGTACACGCTCGAACTCATGGGCCGCAAGGGCTCCGTCGCCAACCGGCTCTGGAGCCTGGGTCCCGCTTCGATGCGCCACGCAGCCCATGGCTTTCGCTTCGGACAGTTCAATCTCGAACTTATTCTTCACGCCTTGATGCCACAGGCGTTGCCGAAGGAGTTCTCCGAACTCGCCATTCCGCTGAAAGTCATAACAACCGATTATTATGCCCAGACCGAAGTGGTGGTCGAAAGCGGTGAGATCATTGAGGCGCTGGCGGCCTCAGCCGCCATTCCGGCGCTTTTCATGCCGGTTCGTATCGACGGTCGCATCATGATCGATGGCGGCATCTTCAATCCGGTCCCCTATGAGCATCTGCTTGACCACGCCGATATCGTGATCGGCGTTGATGTCGTCGGTGGCCCGGAAGGGGATGGAACCACCATGCCCAGCCGATTGGAAAGCCTGTTCGGCGCCAGCCAGTTGATGATGCAGGCCGCGATTGCCCTCAAGCTCAGATTGCGCCCGCCACACATTTTCCTGCGCCCGCCGGTGCACCGCTTCGGCGTGCTGGATTTTTTGAAGTCGGAGGAGGTACTGAATGCTTCGGCCGGCATCAAGGATGATCTGAAACGGCAGATCGAGATGCAGGTGGAGCTGTTTCATCGCGGGCAGGGTGTGGAGGCTTGAATAATCGCTACGAACGGGCGGGTGCTGCGCGTTTCTTCTCCCCGTCGGGGAGAAGGTCGCGGCAGCGGGATGAGGGGGCGAGGGTAGAGAGTTACGGCAACGTTGCCCCCTCATCCGACCCTTCGGGCCACCTTCTCCCCGGCGGGGAGAAGAAACAAGTGGCGCGCTCCCAGCTACGACCCTGAACTCAATTCACAGCGAAACTTCCGTCTCGTTGTCCTCCATATCCTCTTCCTCCTCCCGCTTCTCAGCCTTGTTCTTCGGTTTCATCAGCGGTTCCGGCTTCACTTCGCGTACCGGCTTGTTGTGCAGCATCTGCCGTCCAGCCGCGAGTCCCTCCACGGCCTGAAGCTCCAGCCGCTGTTCGTCCCGTTCGCGGATATCGTCGGAGATGGCGAGCGCCCGCTCACTATCCATATCAAGCCCTTCCAGAATGCGCCTGCCGAACAGAAGGCCGGATTCCAGCGTCTCGCGGATTTCATATTCCACGCCCTTTTTCCTGAGGTCGAGGGAATGAATGCGGTCATAGGAGCGGGCATAGATGCGCACGCTTGGAAATTCCGACTGGATCATGTCGATGATACGGTCGGTGACCTCCTTCTTGTGGGTGCAGACAGCCACCAGATCGGCGCGTTCGATACCGGCTGCGATCAGCACATCCTTGCGGGTGCCATCGCCGAAAAAGATGCGGAACCCGAAACGGGCGGCCTGACGCACACGGTCGGCGGAACTGTCGATGACAGTCACGTCGCGGCCGCCGGCAAGCAGGATCTGCGAGGCGATCTGGCCGAAGCGGGAAAAGCCGATCATCAGCACATCCGCGCCCGCCCCGTCGAAATCCTCCTCAAGCTTGTCCTCTTCCGCATCCTCCGCGGTCAGCCGTCGCGAAATCACCGCCAGAACCGGCGTCAGCGCCATGGAGAGCGTGACGACGGCGACGAGGATCGAGGCCGTGGCCTGCGGAAACAGCCCGGACGCGGCGGCCGTGGTGAAAAGCACGAAACCGAACTCGCCGCCCTGCGCCAGAAGCAGCGCGATGCGGCTCGACGCATAACGCGACGAACCGGCAATACGGCAAAGGCCATAGATCAGGGCCGCCTTCACCGCCATCATGACAGGCACGGCGATGAGGATGAGGACGATGTGCTCGTAGACGATATTGATATGCAGCGACATGCCGACGGCCATGAAGAACAGCGCCAGGAACAACCCGCGAAACGGCTCTATATCGGCCTCCAGCTCGTGCCGGTAAGAGGATTCCGACAGCATCAGCCCCGCCAGCAGCGCACCCATGCCCATCGACAGGCCCACCATCTCCATGATGGCGGCCGCGCCGATGACGACAAAAAGGGCGGCCGCGATCATCACTTCGCGCGCACCCGTGCGGGCAATGATCTGGAACATGGGGGTGAGAAGATAACGTCCCGCCAGCACCATGCCGGCCACCGCGACGACCGAGGCGACGAGATCGTAAGCCATGGAGTCTGTCGGCACATCCGGCCGGTTTGAGAGAATGGTGACGAGCGCCAGCAGCGGCACGATGGCAAGATCCTGAAACAGCAGGATCGAGAAGGAGCGGTTGCCGTGCCGCGTATTCATGTCGCCGTCGTCTTCCAGAATCTGCAGCGCAAAAGCGGTGGAGGAAAGCGCAAGGCCGAAACCTGCAACCACGCTTCCCCGCGCGTCGATCAGCCCCGCCCACCAGGCAATTACCGCCAGCGCGCTGCCCGTCACCAGCACCTGCGCCAGCCCGAGACCTAAAATATCGCGCCGCATCTGCCAGATGCGCGAGGGTTTCAGTTCCAGCCCGATGATGAAGAGCAGAAAAACGACGCCCAGTTCCGAGACATTGAAAATGTCCTTCGCATCCGTGACGAGATGCAGGAACGGCCCGATGATGATGCCCGCCACCAGATAACCCAGCACGGTGCCAAGGCCGAGCTTGCGGAAAACCGAGGCCGCAATGACCGCGCCGGCCAGAAGCAGCAAGGGTTCGGAAAAGAGAGCGTCGTGCTCGGTCATGCGGGCGGACTTTCAAATAGGGTGGCGATGGAGCCGTCTGAAGAGAGAAAGCGGCGTTTCGCCCTTGATGCGGGGTTGCTGGCACAATAAATGGAACAGGAATGAAAGGCCAACTCATGTCCTCAGAAATAGATTCTTCCAAACTTCTCGACCGCGCCAGCCAGCTTGTCGATCTTGCCCGTGCCGCCGGTGCGGATGAGGCGGATGCCGTTGTCGTCCGCTCCCGCTCGCAATCGGTCGGTGTGCGGCTCGGCAAGGTGGAAAGCACTGAATCCTCCGAAAGCGACGATTTTTCCCTGCGCGTCTTCGTCGGCCGCCGGGTGGCGAGTGTTTCGGCCAATCCGGGCTTTGATCTGAAGACCCTTGCCGAGCGGGCCGTCGCCATGGCGAAGGTTTCGCCCGAAGACCCCTTTGCCTGCCTTGCGGACAAGGAACGGCTGGCGACATCCTATGACGATCTCCAGCTTTTCGACGCGACGGAAGTTTCGGCGGATCAGCTGCGGGAAGCGGCACTTGCCTCGGAAGAGGCCGCACTTGCGGTCAAGGGCGTCAGCAATTCCTCCGGTGCCGGTGCATCAAGTGGCATGGGCGGGCTCGTCCTCGTCACCTCGCATGGCTTTTCCGGCAGTTATATGGGCAGCCGCTTCGGCCGGTCCGTCAGCGTCATCGCCGGCGAAGGCACGAAGATGGAGCGCGACTACGATTACGACAGCCGTCTTTATTATGCCGATCTGGATGCAGCCGAAGAAATCGGCCGCCGCGCCGGTGAGAAAGTCGTGCGGCGCGTTGGCCCACGCCAGGTCGATACCGGCAGCAACATCACGGTGGTGTTCGATCCACGCATTGCCCGCGGTTTCGTCGGCGCCATTGCCGGTGCGATCAATGGTGCTTCGGTTGCCCGCAAGACCAGCTTCCTGCGCGACAAGATGGGCCAGCAGATTCTGAAAAAGGGCCTTCATCTCACCGACGATCCGCAGATCGTGCGTGGTCCGTCCTCCCGTCCGTTTGACGGCGAGGGTGTCCGGGGTGAGAAGATGACGATGATCGAGGATGGTGTTTTGAAACACTGGTTCCTCTCCACCTCGGCGGCGCGGGAACTCGGCCTTGAAACCAACGGCCGCGGCGTGCGCGGCGGCACCTCGGTCTCGCCGGCCTCCACCAACCTGGTGCTGGAGCCGGGCGAGCTGTCGCCCGAAGAATTGCTGGCGCAGGTTGGGTCAGGTTTTTACGTCACCGAACTGATTGGCCACGGCGCCAACATGCTGACAGGCGAGTATAGCTGCGGTGCCAGCGGGTTCTGGATCGAGAACGGCGAAAAATCCTTCCCCGTGTCCGAAGTCACCATCGCGTCAAACCTGAAGGACATGTTCATGCGGGTGACGCCTGCCAATGATATCGACCGCAAATATGGTGTTGCGGCACCGACGCTCGCCATCGAAGGCATGACGATCGCCGGCAAGTGATGCGGCCTGCGGGTTGTTTTCGCCGGCACTTTATGTGCAAGTGCGAAGAGAAAAACGGGCGCGCCGTTTGAGGCGCGCGGAAAAGACGGCAAAATGAACGATATGGCTGAGGCCCGCTGGGCCTCCGATTTGAGGCTGGTGCTTGAGGCCGCCCGCAAGGCGGGCGAGACGGCGCTGGGTTTCTTCCGCAAGGACCCCGAGGTCTGGTGGAAGAATGGCGGGCTTTCGCCGGTCAGCGCGGCCGACTACGCCGCCAACGAAATCCTCGAAACCATTCTACGCTCCGCCCGGCCGGATTATGGCTGGCTTTCCGAAGAGACGGATGACGATACGGACAGGCTATCCCGCTCCACCGTTTTTGTCGTCGATCCCATCGACGGAACCCGCGCCTTCATCGGCGGTCGGGATACCTGGTGCGTCAGCGTTGCGGTGGTCCATGAGGGCCGGCCGGTCGTCGGCGTGCTCGTCGCGCCGGCGCTGGCGGAGGAGTTCACCGCGGTGGAAGGCGGCGTGGCGTTGAAGAACGGAGCCGCCATCTCGGCAACCCGTGACAATGGCGGAACCTTTCATCTTGCCGCAGCGGCAGAAGCGATCGCGCATCTGCCGGAAGCCTTGCGCAACACCGTGGAGCGTATTCCGCACGTCCCCTCGCTTGCCTACCGGCTGGCCATGGTGGCGGATGGCCGCATTGACGGAACGCTGGTCAAGGCCAATTCCCACGAATGGGATCTGGCCGCTGCCGACCTCATTCTGGAAAGAGCAGGCGGGCAGCTTGTCGGTCTCGATGGAAAACCTCTGATGTATAATCGCTGCGAGGTGAACCACCCCGCATTGTGCGCCGCAGCAAATTATGCGCTGCCTGCACTTTTGAAAGCGTTTTCACATCTGTCTGACAGTTGACGTTTGCCGGGAAATCCCGCAGATGAAGGCCTCTCTCAGCGTTTAAGAAAGAGATAAAGACATGACGGAAACTGGCAAACCGAAACAGCTGCTGCACCTCGTCTTCGGCGGCGAACTTGAAAACCTTCAGGATGTTCAGTTCCGGGATTTGAACGCACTCGATATCGTCGGCATCTATCCGGATTACGCTTCTGCGCTGACCGCATGGAAGTCCAAGGCGCAGATGACGGTTGATAACGCCCATATGCGTTATTTTATCGTGCATATGCACCGTCTTCTCAATCCCGACGACAAAAATTGAGTCCTTTTGCCCTTGCGTTGTAATACTATTGGGTGAAGGCGAGCTTTTCCGTGATTCCTGCCGTTCAACGGCAGGCCGATAGCTCCGGCACGAGAAAATGTGATCGCGCTTTCATTTCCGATGATAAAAAATGACGCAATTTAAGAAGAAGTAGGCGGCGACAACAACAAGAACAGGGGCAGGCTTTGCGCGGAATGATCAAGGGCAGAATGTCATGAGCAGCCGTATCGCACGTTTCGCTCTTTCGGGTTACCGGATTGCCGGTATCGCCGCCTATCCCTTTGCCAGACCCTATCTTTCCTATCGGGCGGCGAAGGGCAAGGAAGACAAGCGCCGCCGGCTTGAACGTTTCGGTTACGCCAGCGCAGAGCGCCCGCGCGGGCCGCTCGTCTGGTTCCATGCCGCAAGTGTCGGCGAAACTCTTGCCCTCATCCCGCTGATCCGCGAAATCCGCAAGCGCGATATCTTCGTGCTTTTGACCACCGGCACCGTCACCTCGGCTGAACTGACCCGCACCCGGCTTGGCGACGACGTGATCCACCAATATGTGCCGCTCGACATCAAGATCGCGGTCAACCGTTTCCTCACCTATTGGGCGCCGGATGCCGCCATAACAGCGGAATCGGAAATCTGGCCGGTGACGATGATGGAACTGGAGCGTCGGCACATCCCGCAGATAAGGGTCAATGCGCGCCTTTCCGATCGTTCCTTCGACCGCTGGAAGGCCCGCCACGACATTGCGGAATCGCTGTTTTCCAAGCTGGCGCTGGTGGTTGCACAGTCCGATCTCGATGCCGAACGTTTCCGTGATCTCGGCTCCTGGCCGGTGGTGATATCAGGCAATCTGAAGGGCGACACCGATCCGCCGCCCTGTGACGAGGCCCTTCTGGAGAGCTATCGCAAACAGGTCGGCAATCGCAAGACATGGGCGGCGATCTCCACCTTCGATGGCGAAGAAAAGGCCGCAGCGACCGTGCATGCAGCGATCAAGTCGCGCAATGGACAACTGACCATCATCGTGCCGCGCCATCCCGAGCGTGGCGATGATGTGGAGGCCATGCTGAAGGGCATGAACCTTTCCGTCGCCCGCCGCAGCCGCAATGATGTGATCACCCCGGAAACCGATATTTTCCTCGGCGATTCCATCGGCGAAATGGGACTTTACCTGCGGTTGACCGAGCTAGCCTTCGTCGGCCGGTCTTTGACGGCGGAAGGCGGGCAGAACCCGCTGGAGCCGGCCATGCTCGGCTGTGCCGTATTGTCGGGCGCGCATGTGCAGAATTTCCGTGAGGCCTATCAGAAGCTGATCCGCGCCGGCGGTGGTCGTATCATCCGTGATGTCGAGATGCTGGCCAAGGCGGTGCATTATCTGCTGGTTAACGACAATGAGCGTTACAAGATGATCGATGCCGGCAACCGGGTCATTCAGGATATGCGCGGTGCGCTGTCCTCCACCGTCAAGGCGCTGGAACCCTATATCAACCCGCTGACCGTTTCGGCCAAGCTGCAACCGCGGAGCGCCATCGGTTCATGGTAGCGAATATCGAACTTGATGCGACGCCGTCGATAGCCGCTGTGCTTTTCGACAAGGACGGAACCCTTTTAGGTTATGACGCGAGCTGGGGACCTGTGAACCGCGAACTTGCGTCGATAGCCGCCAAGGGCGACGCCGCACTCGCCGACCGGCTTCTCATCGCCTGCGGCATGGACCCCGTTACCGGCCATGTGGTGCCCGACAGCCTGCTCGCCGCCGGCAACACGGCGGAAATCGCCGCCGGTCTGGTCGCCGCCGGTTCGCCCTGCGATGTTGTCGAACTAACGCAACGCCTCGACCGGCTGTTTACCGAGGCTGCGGATAAATCCGTGCCCGTCACCGACCTCAAGGCGTTTTTCGCACGGCTGAAGGCGCGCGGCTACAAGCTCGGCATCGCCTCCAGCGACAATGAAAACTCAATCCGCCAGACGGCCGTCCGTTTCGGTTTTGAAGCAGATATCGATTTTGTCGCAGGTTATGACAGCGGTTACGGCACCAAACCGCAGCCCGGCATGGTTCTCGGTTTCTGCGAGGTGATCGGATTTCCGCCGGAACGTGTGGCCGTTGTCGGCGACAATAACCACGATCTGCATATGGCGAGAAACGCCGGCGCCGGTCTGCGCATCGCTGTTCTGACGGGAACCGGCTCGCGCGAAAGCCTCGGTGCGGATGCGCATTATTGCTTTGATGACATTACCGGGCTAGAGGCGCTGCTGCCGGAACGGGTTGTTTGAAGCGGTAAGCGCGCGCGGCTTTCCGCGCGCCTTTCATTGTCGCGGTACTCTCTATGTCCCGTCATACCGGCCCTGAGCCCGTATCCAGCCGACGGGCGTCTGCCCGGCGAAAGGACTTTTCTCAGCCCAAGGACTTGGTCTGGCTGGATACCGGCTCGAGGCCGGTATGACGATAGAATGGATATCGCGGCGCACGGTTTGAGGCTCCGTGTTGAAGTACGGCAGCCCGTGTCGGACCGATGTGTGAAACCCGTCTATTCCGATTTTGCAATTTACGGTTTTTTCTGGCAAACAACCTCCCAGATATGAAATGGCGAACGCAATGCCGTGGGCGATGCGGCCGGGAGCGGGAATAGATGGTTTCTGAAGCGCCGCCCTTCTGGTGGCAGAAAGCGGGCTGGCAGGCATGGCTCCTGTCGCCTTTCTCGCTTCTCTACGGCAAGATCGCCGGACGGCGGATGCGGACGGCAAAGCGGGCAAGCGTGTCCGTTCCGGTGATCTGCATCGGCAATTTCACTGTCGGCGGAGCGGGCAAGACACCGACAGCGATGGCAATCGCCCGGGCTGCTACCGCTAAAGGCCTTAAACCCGGTTTCCTCAGTCGCGGTTATGGCGGCACGCTTGACGTCACCACTCTGGTCGATGCGCAGCACCACCGCGCCGCCGATGTCGGCGATGAGCCCCTTCTCCTTGCGCGCGAGGCAGTTACTGTCATTTCGCGACGGCGCGTGGAGGGCGCGCACCGGCTTGTGAAGGAAGGCGTCGATATCATCATCATGGATGACGGGTTCCAGAGCGCCCGCCTGACGCTGGATTACGCGCTGGTTGTCATCGATACGGTGCGCGGCATCGGCAATGGCCATCTCGTGCCCGGCGGCCCGGTGAGGGCGCCGCTGGCCGAGCAGATGCGGCAGATGACCGGATTGCTGAAGGTGGGCAAGGGCCACGCGGCCGATCCGCTGGTAAGGCAGGCGGCAAAGGCCGCCAAACCCGTCTTCGTCGCCGCGATCACACCGCAGGAGCCGGAGGATTTCGGGGGGAAGCGTGTGCTGGCTTTCGCGGGTATCGCCGATCCCGCGAAATTCTATCGCACCGTCGAGGCGCTTGGCGGCGACATCGTGCTGAGCCGCTCCTTCCCGGATCATCATCATTTCAGCGATGACGAAATAGACGATCTCCTCAAGGATGCCCGCAAGGAGAATTTGCAGCTGGTGACGACCGCCAAGGATGCGGTGCGGCTCAACGGACATCACGGCCGGGCGGAAGAGCTGCTTTGGAACAGTCAGGTTATCGAGATCGATATGGTGTTCGATGACCCCAATGCGGCCTCGACGATCATCGAGACAGCGGTGAATAACTGCCGCGCCCGCCTGCTGCGGGAAAATGCGCGGCCGTAATTGTGGAGCAACAATATTCCGTCATACCGGCCTTGAGCCGGTATCCAGTCAGCCCAAGTCCTTGGACTGAAAGAACTCTCCCGACGCGCAGACGCGCATCGGCTGGATTCCGGCTCAAGGCCGGAATGACGGAAGAGGGATGTGTCCGAAAACCAAATCGTAGTGCGCTACAGGGCGCGTTCAGGCCGGCAAACCGCCAGCCTTCCGTTCCGCCTCCAGCGAAGCCGCCGCATCAACGTAAGCCTCCTGCCGCGCCACGCTCCAGTAGCGTAACTCGTCGAGGGGAATGGTTTTACCTGTCATCGCGCAGAGAACATGCGAGCCGGTCTGGACGATGCGGAAGTCCCCGTCGAGATATTCGATGACGGCGAGGCGGTTGCCGCCTCCTTCAAATCTGTTCATCCGTTTTCGTCTCCTGCTCTGTCCTGCAAGGGCACCCAGTCCGAAACGGCGTAGCGTTTTCCTGAACAATCCGGATGCTCCAATGTCCCAAATTTATATAGCTCGGCGCGGCGCAAGGCCAGCCCCGCCTGCCTGCCGTTCAATGAAGGCGTCAGCTGCGGCCGAAGAGCCGTTCTATATCGGAAAGTTTCAGTTCGATATAGGTCGGCCGGCCGTGATTGCATTGGCCCGAACCCGGCGTGTTTTCCATCTGCCGCAGAAGCGCGTTCATCTCCTCCGGCCGCATGCGCCGGCCGGAGCGCACCGAGCCGTGGCAGGCCATTGTCGCGGCGACATATTCCAGCTTGTTGGCTAGCGTGGAAGCGGCGTCCCATTCGGCGATCTCGTCGGCTAGCTGGCGCACCAGCCCCTGCACGTTGACTTCGCCCAGCATGGCCGGCGTTTCCCGCACCGCGATTGCGCCCGGCCCGAAACGTTCGATGACGAGCCCCAGCGCGTCGAAACCGGCCGCGTGATCCATCAGCCGGTCGCAATCTTCCTCGGGCAGGTCGATGATTTCAGGGATGAGCAGCACCTGTGAGGGCGGCCGCCTCGAATGCAGGGCATTGCGCATTTCCTCGAACACCAGCCGCTCATGCGCGGCATGTTGGTCGACGATGACGAGGCCGTTTTCCGTCTGCGCGATGATGTAGTTCTCATGCAGTTGCGCCCGTGCCGCCCCAAGTGGATAAAGCACCGGCTCCGGTGAAGGGCTTGCGGAAGCCTCATAAGCATCGCGTGGCTCCGCCCGCGCTGTCGGCATGGTGATATCGGAAAAGCGCGATTGCACCGCTTCGGCAAATTGCATGTCTCCGGAAACGGCGAGCGGCCGCGACGGCGAGGTCGCGGCGGACCATGGCGCGGAAGCCGGCATGGAAGGTGAGGGCCGCAGGCCGGACGGGCTGTAGCCGGGACGGAAGGCGTTCATCACCTGGCTGGCGCCCGTCGTCGCCGCCCTGTCGCCGTCACGCGTCAGCGCCTGCCGGATCGCCCCGACGATCAGCCCGCGAATGAGGCCGGGATCGCGAAAACGAACGTCGGATTTCGCCGGATGCACGTTCACATCCACAAAGGCAGGGTCGAGCGTGATGGACAGCACCGCCACGGGATAGCGCCCATGCGGCACGGTTTCGGCATAGGCGCCGCGAATGGCCGATAAAAGCAGCTTGTCCTGCACCGGCCGGCCATTAACGAAGACATATTGATGCGCCGAGTTGCCACGGTTGAAGGTCGGCACGCCGGCAAAGCCGGTCAGCGTCACATCCTCACGCCCGGCATCGATTTCGATCGCGTTATCCTTGAACTCCGCACCAAGGATCTGCGCCATGCGGGCGAGATGATCGTCGCCGGTCGAGGGAATTTCGAGCGTCGAACGGTCAGTGCCCGAGAGCACGAAGCGGATATGCGGAAAGGCGATCGCCATGCGCTTGACGACCTCGGTGATGGCGGCGGCCTCCGCCCGTTCCGTCTTCAGGAATTTCAGCCGCGCCGGGGTGGCGAAAAACAGGTCGCGCACCTCAACGATGGTGCCGGCATTCGAAGCGGCGGGCCGCACCTCCGACACCTTGCCGCCGGTGACCGAAATAACCGAACCCTGTTCGGCACCCTGTTGCCGGCTGGTGATCGTCAGCTTGGCGACCGAGCCGATGGAGGGCAGGGCCTCGCCGCGAAATCCGAGCGTGCGGATGTCATCCAGCGTCGTGGAAATTTTCGAGGTGCAATGACGCCTAACCGCAAGTTCCAGATCGGCAGGTGACATGCCGGAGCCGTTATCGGTAATCCGCACCAGCCCCTTGCCGCCGCCCGCCGTGGCGATCTCGATGCGGGTCGCGCCCGCGTCGATGGCGTTTTCGACGAGTTCCTTCGTGGCGCTGGAGGGTCTTTCGATGACCTCGCCGGCGGCGATCTGGTTGATGAGGGTTTCTGAAAGCTGCTTGATGGCCATGATCGTCATTTTCGCGGATTCGCGGCGGCTTCGAAAGCAAAAAACCGGGGCGGCGGACATTTGCACATGTTTTGCGGGTTTCCGGGCATTTGATCATTTCGCTCAAGAGGGGGTTAAGCGTTAATCCGCCTTTAATCGGCCACGAATATGGTGGGGCGGCTTGAAATGACCGCAGAAACGAGGCCCCCTTTGCCGGGTGGTGTGTGACGTCGACTATGGGTGAGCGTCATCTTCTCCTCAAGACTGCTTCAAGTGGCGAACCCTGATGTCTCTTTTTCGGAATTTGTCGTTTCATCCCGGCATTTGCCCTGGACGATTCCAATAGAAACATAAGCCTGATCCAGAAAAACAGGTGGGAGTTTGCAGTTGAGTGATTTGGCGTCCTCTGGCGCGGGCGTTCATACGGTGATGCTTGATGCCCTTTGCGACGCGCTTGGCGCGGCGATCGTCGTTTACGACCGGAACGATCACATTATTTTCGCAAGCCGGAAACTCCTGAGCTTTTTTCCGCTGGAAGAGGCCGTCGCCAGTCCGGGCGCGCGCCTGCGCGACTATCTGAGCGCGCTTTACGATTGTTATCTGCTGGAGACGGAAAGTCTCTCCACCAATGCCCGCCAGCTCGGGCGGGAAGAATGGATCGGCGAGCGGCTGGCGCTGCACTGGAAGGAACGGTCGGAAAAGACCGAGCGGCTGAAGGGAGAGCGCTTCCTGCGCTTTGTCATGAACCGGCTGCCGTCCGGTCTCGGCATTAGCGTGGTTGCCGATATTTCCGAACAGAAGAAACGGGAAGAGCAGTGGCGCCTCGACCTGGAGCGTGTGCAGCTCATCGAGGACATTCTCGACAATCTGCCGTTTCCGGTCCTCGTCAAGGATCGAAACCTCGCTTATGCGGCCGTCAACAAAGCCGCCTGCACCATGGTTGAAACCAGCGCCGAAAGCATTCTCGGCCGCACCGTTTTTGATCTGCATTCGCGCAAGGTCGCCCGCCGGATCGATGCCGCGGACCGCGTGGTGCTGGATAGCGGCACGCCGAGCATCATTCCGGAAAGGGTGAGACGCCTCAACGGCGAAGAGGTACTAACGATCACCCGCAAGCAGCGTGTGGGCAGGCCCGGCCGCTATTTTCTGGTAACAACGATGGAGGACGTGACCGCTCTCGCCACCATCGATGCGAACGGCATGCCTGTCATCCCTTCGCTGGAACATGTTCCCTTCGTTGCCTCCACCTATGGCAAGGACGAGGAAACGGACAGCCGCAGCGGGCTTTTGAAGAGCAAGGCGGTGCTGATCGTCTCCGAAAACACACGCTTTGCGGAGGCCGCAGGCCGGCGGCTGACTGCCGGCGGCATGGACCATGCGGCGGTGACGAGCGAGGACGAACAGCGCGCCTTCATCGATGTCGCTGCCTCCGCCGGCGTGAGCATCGATGTTGTTGTTGTCGACGCCCAGATGAGCGTCGCATGCCTCGATATTGCCGCTGCGCATGACCTGCCTGTCGTCACCATCGAGGAAGATGAGATCGATGCATCGCTCATGCATTATCTCGCTGTCGGGCTGAAATCATCACCGAAGGAGAAAGCCGAGGACGAGGACTGGGAGATCATGACCGACGACCTGCCGGAAATGCTCAGAACCGGCAGCGTCTGCGACATTCTTCTCGTTGAGGACAACAGGGTCAACCAGATCGTCTTTTCGCAAATCCTCGAGGGGCTGGGACTTTCCTGGCGGCTTGCCACCTCGGGCGAGGAGGCCTTGCGCCTTTTTGTCGAACAGTCGCCATCCGTCGTCCTTCTTGATACCACGCTCGGTGATATCGACGGTTTCGAGGTTGCGCAACGCATGCGCGATCTGGCCGGCGACAAACATATTCCCATCGTCGGTGTCATCACCCATGCCTTCGAGGGCGATCTCGACAAATGCCTGGCGCACGGCATGGACGACATGCTGCTGAAACCCGTAAGTCCTGACATGGTCGAGGCGGTTTTCCTGCGGCTTATCGGCAAGGATGTCCTGCGGCTGCAGGCCTGAAATTTCCATTGCCGGGAGGCTATGGCTTTTTTAATACTTGCCCTGCATTGTGAGCGCGGTCGACACAGGATTCACGAGATGCAGGAATGAAACGGGCAGAGCCGCAATCGTTGCAGGTCAGCCAGAACGAGCTGCAGGCGATGGCCTACAGTGATCCGCTGACGGGGCTCGGCAACCGCTACCGTCTGCGAGACAAGATTCGCATGCTTGCCAGTGAACGATCCAGCGATCCGGCGCCCTTTACGGTCGGCATTGCCAATATCGACGGTTTCAAACCCATCAACGATCTTTTCGGCGTCCAGGCGGGCGACGAAATCCTGTGCCAGGTGGCGCACCGGCTGAAGGCCTGCATTCCCGATGGCGCCATCGTGACGCGCCATGACGGTGACGAATTCGCCTTCGTGCTGCCGCTGGTTTTCGAGCGCACCGGCGCGGAGCGCATTGGCAACATGATCAAGGACGTGCTGTCGGCCCCTTACGATCTCGGCGATCGCAACGTCCGCCTGTCCTCCTCTTTCGGTTTTGCCATTTATCCCTTCGCGGGCGATGAATACGAGGATCTGCTGAAAAGCGCCGAGACCGCGCTCTACCGCTCGAAGCGACGCGGCCGGGGCCAGATCACCGTCTATTCGCGGGAAATCGCGCAGGAGATGAAGCGCGCCACGCAGCTGGAACAGGCGCTTAGAAACGCCATCATCACCGATGCGATCGACGTGCATTTCCAGCCGATCGTCCGGCTGGAGGAGGCGAAGGTCATCGGTTTCGAGGCGCTCGCCCGCTGGAACGATCCCGATCTCGGTTTCGTGTCGCCGGCGGTCTTCGTGCCGCTTGCCGAAGAGCGCGGTTTCATCGATGCGCTGTCGGAAGCCCTGCTGCGCAAAGCGGCGGAAGCGGCCCTGTTTTGGCCACGTGAGCTTTTCCTGTCCTTCAACCTGTCTTCCGCGCAATTGATGGACCCGAGCACATCGGACAATATTCTCTCCATTCTCTCGCGTGTCGGGCTTGATCCGCATCGGCTGGAGCTGGAGATCACCGAAACGGCGGTCATGACATCCGCCGATACCGCGCAGCGCATCATCAGCGAATTGCAGAGTGCAGGCGTCCGCATCTCGCTCGACGATTTCGGCACCGGCCAGTCGAGCCTTGGCCGCCTGCGCGATTTCACCTTCGACAAGGTGAAGATCGACCGCGCCTTCGTCTCCCGCATCAGCAGCGACCGCCCCTCCGAACACATCATCAAGGCCATCGTCGCCATGTGCGAGGGACTTGATCTCGAGGTCGTGGCCGAGGGGATCGAGGAGCGGGTGGAGGAGGAAAAGCTGCGCGCGCTTGGTTGTGCCATGGGGCAGGGCTATTTCTACGGCCGCCCCGCCGACGCCGCCGCGACCCAGCGTTACCTGCACGAGAATTATCGCGAGATATTGTCGGATATTTCCTGAGACATTCCGGGTTCAGTGACATTCGCGGACCGGCCGCGAATGTCCAGGGGAGCCTTCCGCGCCTCAGAGCCTGTAAAGCGGCTCGAACCGGCCTTTGACCTCGATACCGAGTTCGAACGTCAGACCATGCTGCGGATTTGCGGCAATGGCGTCGTCATCGAGATGTTCGCGGGCGGAGGTGACAAGCAGGCGCGAAGCGTCGGGGCCGATGAAGGCCGGGCAGGTTGTCTGTTTGCCGGGCACCTCGTATCGGGCGATGTGATTGCCATCCGTATCGTAACGATCGACCGCACCTTCACCCCAACGGGCGTTCCAGATATGCCCTTCGGCATCGCAGACCGATCCGTCCACGCCGCCCTTGATGCCGGTGGAATCGATGAAGACGTCAGCCTTGCCGGTCGGAACGCCGGTCTCAGCATCAAGCGGCACCCGCATCAGCCTGTTCACCTTGGTATCGACATAATATCCCGTTGCGCCGTCGGGGGAGAAGCAGATCGAATTCGGAATGCTGATATCCGCGAAAAGCTTCGTCACCGTGCCCTTGGCAATATGATAGATGCTGCCGGCGCCGGTCTCTGCCTTGCGGCCCATGGTGCCGATCCACAGCGCGCCGGATGGGTGCATGCGCCCGTCATTGGAGCGGTTGCCGGGCAGGTCGCTTTCCAGCTCCGCATGCAATGTCAGCACGCCGGTGGCGGTGTCGCGCAGGAAAAGCCCATCATCGGAGGCGATCAGCTGCTTGCTGTCGCTGATCTTGGCGAGTGCGCTGCCCATGAAGGGCAGGGCGTGCACGGTCTTACGGCCGGAGGCAAGATGCAGCTCATGCAACTCGCGCTCGAGAATATTGAACCACCAGGCGGTGCCGCTGACCGGGTCGAAGGTTGGGCCTTCGCCAAGCAGCATTGGCGTTTCGTCCAGAACACGTCCTGCAAAGGGAAAAACGGTTGCCAAGCTCTTATCCTCCGATGGCTGCATCATAGGCCGTAAGTGTGACGATGGCGCGTTCACGCACCTCCGCCGCTGTCATGCCGGGCTTGTAAAGGCTGGTCCCAAGACCGAAAGCCAGAATGCCGGCCGAGGTATAGTCGGAAAAATTCTTGTCCGAGACACCGCCGACTGCGGCGATGATCAGGTCTTTCGGCAGGATCGTCCTGATGGCATTGATGCCGGCCGGGCCGATGATGCTGGCGGGAAAGAACTTCAGCCCGGTTGCTCCGGCCTTTGCGGCCACCAGCGCTTCGGTGGGGGTGAGAACACCCGGCATCGTTACCATGCCTTTTTCCCGCGCGGCAGTAATGACCTCGGCATCGGCATTCGGGCTCACCATCAGCTTTCCGCCCGCCGCATCCAGCGATGCCACGTCTTCCACGCTGAGCACGGTGCCGGCGCCGATCAGGCAATCGGCCGGCGCCATCCTAGCGGCGATCTCGATCGAGCGGAACGGATCGGGCGAGTTGAGCGGAATTTCGATGGCGCGAAAGCCGGTCTCGATCAGCGCGCCGACGACGCCTTCGGTTTCCTCGGGTTTCAGGCCGCGCAGAATGGCGATCAGCGGATATTTGATGGAAGGGAAGGGAATACGCATGGTCGATCTTTCTTCTTATGGCCAGATGGCATTTGCAGCGGCCAGCAATCCGCGCCGCACGGCTTCGTCTGCATCAATGACCGTATAGTGGATATCAAGGGCGGTGAAGGCACCTTGATAAAGCGCGCCGAGTGCGCCGGAGCCGATCAGCACCACCGGCGTCTCGCGCTTTGCCTGCGAATGAGCGCCAGCGATTTCCAGCCCGATCATGATGCCGGAAAGCCTTGCCTTGGCATCGGTCGCGGTCAACCCGTGCAGCAATTGGCCGGATCGCAGGGTGAACAGGCGATTGGTGGCAAGCTCGGGATGGGCGTAGATATTACGAACGGCCGCCGTGAAAGCCTCATGCGCGCCGGTGAAGGCTTCGGCCTCTGCCACCGCGTGCGAAAGAATTGTCTGTTTGGAGATGGCTTCGAAGAGTTCGCCGGTCATGAAGGTGGCGAAGTGGGTCACGCCGCCATCCTTGACTGTCACCCATTTGGAATGGGTGCCGGGCATGCAGACGAGTTTTTCTCCACTATCTCCTGAAGAAAGAGCACCGAGCAATTGCGTTTCTTCACCACGCATCACGTCGGGCGCTTCTTTGTCCCGCTGCGCGAGACCCGGCAGGATGCGCACGTCCCGTGCCTGACCCGGCACCCGAACGGCACCTTTCAGAACTGCTGAAAGCGGGGCCGGCACATCGATATAACCCGCCTCGACCCAGCCCTGCCGCGCACCCGCCATGCCGCAGACGAGAACCGGCAAATCTGACGGCGCGCCGATGGCGTCGAGATGCGCTTGCAACACGTCGGCAAAACCTGTCCGCATGGCGGTCGTCATGCCTTCCGCGCTGCGCCGTTCGGCAAGCACCGCGCCCGATCGGCTGAGAAGCCAGAGCCGGAAACTGGTCGTGCCCCAGTCAACGGCGATAAAAGCGGGTTCGGACATTATAAAAGGCCTCCGTCTACGATAATGGATTGCGCCGTGATGGCGCTCGATGCCGATGATGCGAGAAACAGGCACGGCCCGGAAAGATCGGCAGCGACGAGCGTCCGCTTCAGGCACTGCCGCGCCGTGGTGGCCGTGATGCCCTCATCCGTCAGCCAAAGTTCCTTCTGCCGCTCCGTCACGATCATGCCCGGCAGGAGCGTATTGACGCGGATATTCTCCGGCCCCAGCCTGCCGGCAAGGCTCTTTGTGAGGCCGATAATGCCGGCTTTTGCCGCTGCATAGGAAGGCAACTCGCCCATGTTCAGCAGAAACGAGATCGACGAAAAATTGACGATCGACGCGTTCTTCGCCTGTCGCAGATGGGGAAGGGCCGCCTGAACCGTGAAGAACATCTGCTTGAGATTGACTGCCTGATTGGCGTCCCAATAGGCTTCGGTGACGCTGTCTACGTCGTGACGATCATCCCATGCGGCATTGTTGACCAGCACCTTGATACCGCCGGTGGCGGAGGCAGCCATATCCACCGTGCGCTTGATGGCTTGGATATCCCTGAGATCGGCCCTGAAATAATGGACCGGGTGAGGCACCGTCGCCGCAAGCCGTTCCACAAGCGCTACGCTCGGCTCTTCGGCGATGTCGATGAACGAAACCCTCGCCCCCTGCATCGCGAAGGCTTCGACCAGCGATGCCCCGATGCCCGAACCGCCGCCCGTGACGAGCACGCCCGCATCCTTGAGGTCTGGAAATTGGGCTTGCATCATCGGCTTTATCTCGTCCACGGAAAGCTTGATTGTTCCATTATTTGGAACTAGATTTTACTAAATGGAATTATTCTCTTGGCGTTACGCTTATGTCAAGGCAGATGACGGTGGATGTGCGATGCCCAACGATAAAAAAGCCAATGGCGGAAAGCACGATGCGGTTCCGGTCTCGCAACAGAAAACCGAAAATACCACAGGTACGCTCGGCAAGGTCGTCTCGCTGCTGGAACTGATCGCCTTTGCTGAAAAGCCGATGCGTTTTACCGATGTCGTCGAGGCCTGTGGCCAGCCGCGCGGCACGGTTCACCGCCAGCTCGCCCATCTCGTTGCCGAAGGCCTGGTGGATCATACGGCGGATCAGACCTATGCGGTTGGGCTGAGGCTCCTGCAACTGGCGGCGAAAGCCTGGAGCGGCAATGATCTGCGCAGCGTCGCGGCCCCCCATCTTTCGGCGTTGCAGGAAGCGACGCAGGAATCCGTGCATCTCGCCGTTCTGAACGGCGGGCAGGTCACCTACCTCGACAAGATGGAAGGCCGCCATACATTGCGCATGCATTCGCAGGTCGGCAAAACCTCGCCGGCCTATTGCACGGGGGTGGGCAAGGCGGCACTGTCGCTGCTGCCCGCCGATGAGCTGGCGGAACTGGCTGCAGGAATGGAGTTTCACCGTTTCACGGAGGCGACGCTGATAACGCCGGAAGCCCTCATGGCCGATATCGCCGCCATCAGCGACAATGGTTATGGTTTTGACCTACAGGAACACGAGATCGGAATTCATTGCGTCGCCGCGCCGGTCCGGGCGCCGGGCCGCAATTTTCTGGCGGCGATCTCGGTCACCGGCCCCGCCTACCGGGTGGATGCGGAGCAGCTGCGCAACTGGGGGCCTCTGGTGCGCGAAACGGCGGATAAAATCTCTGCGGAACTCGCCTGCAGATTATCCCCGGTTGCGGATGATTGAGAGAAAACGGCGCGCACCTGTCGGATTTTCCCCGCCAAACCGGCTGGCAGGACACCCATACATGTGCGTTAGACATTATTTTCGACTATTCGGAATTAAACTTTCAACTTTTGTTTGCAGGAATCGATTTGCTGAGTAACATCCCCCACAATTTCCGGGCAGGGGCTGGGCCTTTGCGGCGGCATTTTCTCATTCTCGAAGAACAGCTTTGATGCAGAAAACAGAAACGGCCGCCGTTCAGTCGATTGGTGTGGATTGCGTTCGCGAGATCGCCGGTCTCAACACGCAGTTCGATATATTCCGCTTCCTGAAACGGCTGACGGAGGCCTGGGAGTTCCGCGCCTTCATGGTGCTTGACCTGTCGTCGGAACTGGCGAGCGAGTTGTCGCAATATACTGTTATCACCAGCTGGCCGGCCGAGCTTTTGCAGCGTTATGATGAAGAGGGCATGCTGCAAAACAGCAGGGTGATGGCGCAGCTGAAAAAATCGACCATACCCTTTTCCGTTTCCATGGATTTTCTGGTCGACGGCGAGGCGCATATCGCCAAAAAAACGGTGATCGGTCTGTTTGAGCGCTTCGAGATGATCAATTCAGTCTGGTTTCCCGTTCATGACGTCACCATGAGGCGGGGCGCCATATCCTTTTCCGGCAATAAAACGGTTCTGCCTGCCAACCGGCTTGCCGAACTTTTGTACATTTCCAGCCATGTCTTTGCCCGGCTATCTGAAATCCGCCGCCTGGACCTCAGGGTTCCCGAAACCTTGAGTGAGCGGGAGATCGACTGTCTGAACTGGACCGCCGCCGGCAAGACGAGTGCCGAAATCGCCGAGATCATGATGTTGTCGGAACATACCATCAATCACTACCTGAATCGCGCGACCAAAAAACTCGACACGGTCAACCGCACCCAGGCTGTCGCGAAAGCGCTGCGCGTCGGCCTGATAAAATAGCGAAACCGTAATTTTATCATTGTGATAAACCGCTTCCTGGGCGATCCTTCTTTCGAATCACCGGAAAGGAGAAATCGTTTGCCGGAACGGCATAAGGTTAAAGCGGGATTTTCTCCGACTATCGATTGCGCCGTGTTGATAGCCGCCGCCGAAAAAGGTTTTGCTGCCGATGAAGGCATAGAACTGGAACTTTTCCGAAAGCAGTCGGCACGCGCCGTTCTTGCCGCACTTGGCGGGGATGACATTCACATAGGGCATCTGCCCGCGCCGGTTCCGGTCGGCTCCTCTGTCGGCCTCGATGATCTGCCAGCCGATATTGTCGGCGTTTTCACGCTTTCCCTCGGCGGATCGGCAACGACGGTTTCCCATGGATTTTACGACGAGCTTTACCGCGAAGGGATGAAGCTGCCGGATCCGGCGGCCTTCGGGCGGGCCATGGCTCGTGTCTGCGCCGCGCGGCGCGCAGCGGGCAAAAATCCGCCGGTCTTTGCGGTGGAGGATATTGTCTCCACGCCCTTTTATACCCTGCGTTATCTGCTCGGAAGCTGCGGCGTGCTGCTCGGCCGGGACATGGAAATCGTCGAGGCCCTGCCGAAGGCAATGCCGGCCCTTCTGGAAAGCGGCAAGGTCGACGCACTCTGTACCGCCGAACCGGCCGGCAGCGCCGTGGTGCTCGGCGGCGCCGGGCGGATCGTCACCACCGGGGCGCTGATCTGGCATAATGCGCCGGAAAAGATACTGGCCGTGAAGAAAGGCTGGGCGGAGGAAAATGCCACCCTGCTGGAAGGGCTGCTGCGGGCGCTGTACCGTGCCGGCGAATGGTGTGCGAACGACGCCAACATCGAGGAGCTGGCGGGCATTCTCGCCGCCCCTCAATATATCGATGAAAACGGCGAATTCCTGCTGCCGGCGCTGACGGGCTATATTTCCACCTCGCAACGGGACATGCAGCGTTTTCAGGAATTCTTCGTGACGAGCGCCAAGGCGGCCAATTTTCCATGGCAGAGCCAGGCCCTGTGGTTCTTCAGCCAGATGTTGCGCTGGGGTGAGGTTCCCGCCGAGCGACGGCCGGAACCGGCGATGGTGGAGGCGGCGCGCAATGCCTATCGGCCGGATATTTTCCGCAAGGCCATGAAACCGCTTTTCGTGCCCGTGCCGGGTGCCAATCTGAAGCTCGAAGGCACGCTGAAGGAGCCGGTGCATGTTGGTGCCTCGCGCACGGGCCTCGTCCTTGGCCCCGACCGGTTTTTCGACGGCCGTGTCTTCGACCCGGAAACGCTCGATATGGATGACGAAATCTGAAACCGCAGCGTTAAATCGTCGCGAGTGCCTGCCGCCTGCGCTTTGGCATTGGCGAAGCGCTCCGGCTTGTCTATGGATGGCACGCAATACCCTGGGATGATGTAGCGGAGGAAGAACATGGCAGAGGTCAGCAGGAACCAGGTCGAAAAGGCGCTGGAAACGGTGATCTATCCCGGCAGCGGCAAGAACATCGTCGCACTCGGCATGGTCTCGGAAATCTTCATCGCCGACGCGAAGGCCTATTTCTCCATCACCGTTCCGGCCGACAAGGCCTCCGAAATGGAACCACTACGGCTTGCGGCCGAACGGGCGGCCAAAAGTGTGGACGGCATTGCCGGCGCGGTCGTCGCACTGACGGCCGATCGCAAGCCCGGCCAGCAGCAGCCGGCACCCGCGCGTCCCGCCGCTGCAACCGGCCGGCCCGCCGCCGCGCCCGGTCGGCCGACACCGCAGCCGGGCTCGTCTAAAGTGGGCGTACCGGGTGTCCGCGCCATCATCGCCGTAGCCTCGGGCAAGGGTGGCGTCGGCAAATCGACGACCGCAGTCAATCTTGCGCTTGGTTTGCAGGCGCTCGGCCTCAAGGTCGGCATGCTCGATGCGGATATTTACGGCCCCTCGCTGCCGCGACTCTTAAAAATCTCCGGTCGTCCGAAGCAGCAGGAAGACCGCATCATCCTACCCATGGAGAATTACGGGCTGAAGGTGATGTCGATGGGCTTTCTGGTGGATGAGGAAGCCGCGATGATCTGGCGCGGGCCGATGGTGCAATCCGCTCTGATGCAGATGCTGCGCGAAGTGGCCTGGGGTGAACTCGACGTGCTGGTGCTCGACATGCCGCCCGGCACGGGCGACGCGCAGCTCACAATCGCCCAGCAGGTGCCGCTTGCCGGCGCGGTCATCGTCTCCACGCCGCAGGATCTGGCACTGCTCGATGCGCGCAAGGGTATTACCATGTTCCGCAAGGTGGAGGTGCCGCTGCTCGGCGTCATCGAGAATATGAGCTATTTCATCGCGCCGGATACGGGTGCGCGCTACGATATTTTCGGCCATGGCGGGGCGAAGGCGGAAGCGGAGAGGATCGGCGTGCCGTTCCTCGGTGAAGTGCCGCTCACCATCTCCATCCGCGAAATGTCGGATGCCGGAACCCCGGTCGTGGTTGCCGAGCCGGATGGCCCGCAGGCCGCGATCTACCGCGATATCGCGGAAAAGGTCTGGGCGCGGATGGGTGCGGACGAGAGAAAAGCCGCACCGAAGATCGTTTTCGAATAGTGCGGTTTCCCGCCGGCGCAAATGGACATGCGCCGGTGCGCTTTGAATAATCCTTTTAAAACAGAAGATTAATTGCCAGTATCGAGCATGTTTTCGGGATTTGAACTCCAGAGATGCTTCGCCTGCAATGCTGTCGCGAAAAAATATGGCTTGATTGCATCTCGCTTTGGGCGCATACGCCTGCGCCGTTTGGCTCTTGGTCCATCGGGCTGGCGCGATTGTGATATCCCGTCTGGTTCGTTGTTCCCTGAAGTGTCGTCCAAAGGTTTGCCGACCGCAAACAGGATATGTTAAGCAGCATTGCGGCGAGCCTGCGATGTGGAGCGGAGAAACGGATTGATAAATGCCTATCGCGCCAATTGCGAGGCGATCAGCCTGTCGGCACACGACGGCTCCGGATCGATTCCCGACGACATCGTCTGGATCGATCTCGTCAATCCGGACAGAGCCGAAGAGCAGCGTGTTGAAAACCTGCTGGGCGTGGAACTGCCAACGCGCGAAGACCTCAAGGATATCGAGCCTTCCAGCCGCCTCTATATGGAAGACGGCAATGTCTTCATGACCGCTTCTCTGGTGTGGAAGGCGGATTCGGACGATCCGCGCCTCACCGATGTCGCCTTCATTCTGATTGGCAAGCGTCTGGTGACGATCCGTTACGCCGAGCCGAAATCATTCCATCTTTTCATCGCCGCCATCACCCGCGCGCCGCACGAGATGCGCAGCGGCACGGCGCTGCTGTTGAAACTGCTGGAAACCATCGTTGACCGCACCGCGGAAATTCTCGAAAATTCGGTCACCGGCATCGACAATCTCGCCGCCGACATTCTCGGCAGCCAGGCGCGCAGCAAGCGCAAGGCACCCCGTTATCTCGAAGATCGCCTGACCAACATCGCCGCCTATCACCGGCTGATCTCGAAGCTCCGCGTCAGCCTCGCATCGCTGGCGCGGCTGCAGACCTTCCTGTCCACCAGCGACCAGGCGCGCGAGGACAAGGGGGCAAAGGAACAGGGCAAGTCTATCGGGCGCGATATCCAGTCGCTGAACGAACATGCCTCCTTCGTTTCCGGCAACCTGACCTTCCTGCTCGATGCCTCGCTCGGCATCATCAACATCGAGCAGAACGGCATCATCAAGATTTTCTCGATCGCTTCGGTGGTCTTTCTACCGCCCACGCTCGTGGCTTCGATTTACGGAATGAACTTTCAGCTCATGCCGGAGTTGAACTGGACATTTGGTTATCCAATTGCGCTGGTCGTCATGCTGATGTCGGCAATCATCCCGTTTCTCTTTTTTCGTTGGAAGGGCTGGCTCTGAAGAGCCAGGATCATCATGTCTCAAATCGTCGACAAGGACGTTGCCGAGAAACCGGATGCCGATGACTCGCACAAGAACAAGGGGCTTTACGCTGCCATCCTTGGTTCGATCGGCGTCGTTTACGGTGATATCGGCACCAGCCCGCTTTATGCCTTCCGCGAAGCCCTGAAGCCGATCGCCTATGATGGCGTGACGCGGGAGGAGGTCGTTGGCCTGACATCCCTGATGATCTGGTCGCTGACGATCATCGTGACCTTCAAATATATCACGCTCCTGCTGCGTGCGGACAATGACGGCGAGGGTGGTACGCTGTCGCTGCTGGCGCTGCTGATGAAGACGGCGGGCACGCATCGCGGCGTTCTCATCGTGCTCGGTCTCATCGGCGCCGCCCTGTTCCTGGGTGATGCGATGATCACGCCGGCGCTATCGGTGCTTTCGGCGGTGGAAGGTCTGAAACTCGTCACACCTGCCATGGACGACTTCATCATTCCGATATCCGTCTGCATCCTCATCGGCCTCTTCGCCATCCAGTCGCATGGCACGGGAACGGTTGCGAAGTTCTTCGGACCGATCACAGCGGTCTGGTTCCTCGTCATGGGGCTTGCCGGTCTCATCCATATCGCAGACGATTTCGGCATTCTCTTCGCCTTCAATCCCTGGCATGCGGTGGAGTTTCTGGCCAATGAAGGCTTTTACGGCGTCGTCGTGCTCGGTGCGGTCTTCCTGACGATAACAGGTGCTGAAGCGCTTTATGCCGATCTTGGCCATTTCGGTCGCCGTCCCATCCAGTGGGCATGGTTCTGTCTGGTTTTCCCGGCCTTGACGCTGAACTATCTCGGGCAGGGCGCGCTGGTGCTGAAAGACCCGGCGGCCATGTCCAATCCGTTCTACCTGATGTTCCCGCAATGGGCGATCCTGCCGGCCGTCATTCTGGCCACCGCCGCCACCATCATCGCCAGCCAGGCAGTGATAACGGGCGCGTTTTCGCTGGTGCGCCAGGCGATCCATCTTGGTTACCTGCCGCGTATGGAAATCCTCTTCACCTCAGAAACCAATACCGGGCAGATCTACCTGCCGGCGGTCAACACCATCCTTTTGTTCGGCGTCGTCGCACTGGTGCTCACCTTCAAGAGTTCGGATGCGCTGGCCACCGCCTACGGTATTTCGGTTACCGGCGCGATGGTCGTCACCAGCCTGATGTTCTTCGAATTCGTGCGCAAACGCTGGCAGTGGTCGGTCTGGCTGGCAATTGCTGTGCTGGCGCCGCTGCTGCTGCTGGAGCTGATCTTCCTCGGTGCAAATCTGCTCAAGATCCATGACGGCGGTTACGTGCCGGTGCTGCTGGCAATTGCCTTCACCGTCATCATGACCACCTGGCAGCGCGGATCGAGAATCCTTTTCGCCAAGACCCGCCGCGGCGATGTGCCGTTGAAGGCCTTCGTCGCTTCGGTGGAAAAGGAAAGCGCCCATGCGCCGGTGCGCGTGCCGGGCACCGCGATCTTCCTGACTGGCGATCCGGAGGCAGCACCGGCGGCATTGCTGCACAATCTCAAGCATAACCATGTGCTGCACGACAAGAACGTCATCCTGACGATCCGTACCGAGGACCAGCCGCGCGTTCACCCCGAAGATCGTTATACACTGACGAAGCTGAGTGATCGTTTTGCCGTGGTCGAGCTGCATTTCGGCTTCATGGAAACCCAGAACGTTACCCAGGCGCTGGGCTATCTGCGACGCACCGGCTACAAGTTCGACATCATGTCGACTTCTTTCTATCTCGGCCGCCGCAAGCTGGTGCCGGATCCGAAATCCGGCATGCCGGGCTGGCAGAACCGTCTGTTCATCGCGCTTGCCGAAACCGCCGCCGATCCCTCGGACTATTTCCGCCTGCCGGCCAACCGCGTGGTGGAACTCGGTTCTCACGTCGTCGTCTGACAGAGCCTTTCGGCGGCGCTGGGGCTCCTGTTTCTCCGTCATGCCGGCCTTGAGCTGGTATCCAGCCAGCCCAAGTCCTTGGGCTGAAGGGAGTCTTCTCGCCGCGCAGACGCGCGTCGGCTCGACGCCTGAATAACGGATGTGGAAATGCCCAGTCGGACAATTATAGCTGGCACATGCAAGCTCGATACACCGCCACGCCCATTAGAATATCATCACACATTAACGTGAAGCCGCATCCGCGCGCGGCGTTAACCAAGCATCAAGGTTAATAAGAGATTCTCGAACACCTGTAGCAAATATGGTTGTCGGTGTTCGGAGTGCTGGTTTTGCGTTCGAAAAGTGTAATGCGTCGTCGGTCCTCCGCGTCCCGTGAGGCATGGACCTCCAGATGGACCTCGCCCGTCGTCTTCGGCCTTGCCGCCTGGCTTGTCTTTCCTTCTCTTGCCGCCCGTGCGGATCTGGCCTCGCTTCTGGCGGGGCTGGACAATGGCGGTGAGCAATGGCGCATGGTGCTGACCGCCTCTCCGGCCGGTTCGGTGCACAATGCCGCGCTCACCTTCAACGATGCGGCAGGCGATGCGGCGCTGCATGGCGGCGGCATGACCCTGCCCAATGGCAGCAAGGTCGCTTTCGTCACCAACAAGAAGGGTGAGGCAACGACACCGGATAGCGAACGCGTCAACCGCGCCGCCAAGAAAGGCCGCATCGTCGCAACCGAAATCATGCAGCCACCCAAGGCCTTCACTGCCGGCTCCGTGCTGCAGCGGACCTCGATGCTGGATATCGAGCCGCTGAAGCGCAAGGACCGCACGGCCTTCGTCAAGCCGAAGCGCGGCAAGGACGTCGAACTCGCCTCCTTCTATTTCCGCCGCGACGAAAAGAAGGCGGACAAGAGCGTCTCGCCGATGCTGGCGGAACTCGTCACCAACCGTACCCCGGATATTCTCGCCACGGCTTACGCGCCGGCTGCGCCCGATTTCGCCCGTGAATCGCCTTTCGACGCCATCCTCAAAAAGCCGGAGGCCGGTCGTTTCGTGCCGCAGATCAGCGCGGACGATCATGCATGGGCGGCCACCCCGCTGCCGGCCGAAGTCTTCTCCGCAGCCGAGCAGCAATGCCTCGCCTCCGGCATCTATTTCGAGGCGCGCGGAGAATCGGTCAAAGGTCAGGCGGCCGTTGCCCAGGTCATCCTCAACCGCGTGCGCAACCCCGCTTATCCGAAAACCATCTGTGGCGTGGTCTATCAGAACAAGGACTGGCGTAACCGTTGCCAGTTTTCCTTCGCCTGCGACAATATAAAGGACCGGGTGAATTCCGAGCGCCATTGGAAGATGGCCCGTGAAGTGGCCATGGCCACCACAGCCGGCAAGATCTGGCTGACGGAAGTCGGCTCCGCGACTCATTATCATGCCGTCTATGTTCGCCCCGCCTGGGGAAAATCCATGAAGAAGGTCGGCCGGATCGGCCTGCACGTATTTTACCGCACCTATGGTGGCGGCTGGAGCTGATACCACCGCCAATTTGTCGCATTTTGCGTGTCAAAAATGCCGATTCCCTCGCGAAACATCGCCGCCAAACCGTGATTTGGCATTAAGATGTTGTTATAAAACGATAAATTTGTGTCGAAACAAGCTGCGCCAGTGCCTTGACTAGCGAAGCCCCTAAAACTATGTTGCGCGCGACTTCAGAGCGGGCTGGAACAGGCTTAATCCGTCACCGTTTACAACTCCAAAGGGTTCTGGCATGGCTGGAACGGAGAAAATGGGTGGGATTCTAAGATGACTGGCAACCGTGACGATAGTCTGGACGAGCGTCGCAAGCGCCTTGCCGAAGAACTGGCAAAGGTGAAGGCGGAGGATGAGGCGGAAGTGAGGGCGGAGACCAACGCTGCGGAAAGCCGGAAGGGCTTTGCGATGGCGGTTAAGCTCTCATCGGAGTTCATTTCGGCCATCGTGGTCGGCGCTATGCTGGGTTATCTTCTGGACTATTTTGCCGGCACGACGCCGTGGGGGATGATCGTTCTTCTTCTTCTCGGTTTCTGCGCAGGCGTATTGAATGTGTTGCGCTCCACGGGCGCGGTGGCAAAGCCGCCGCTGCTTGAGAAGGCGGACAAGCGAGACGAGGGTGGAAAAGGCGGTGTTTAAGCTGTTTTTTCTGGCAGTTGATGTGGTGCCGCGGCATGCGGCGACAAGTTAAAGAGGGCAGCCGGTGTCAAACGATCCGACCCATCAGTTCCTGGTGCAGCCGATCATTCCGATCGAAATTGGCGGCGTCGATTTTTCCTTCACCAATGCGTCGCTTTTCATGGTCGCGACCGTGGCTGCCGCTTCCGGTTTCCTTTATTTCGCAACGTCGAACCGCGGTCTGATCCCGACCCGCATGCAGTCCGTTGCAGAAATGTCCTATGAATTCATCGCCTCCATGCTGCGCGAAGGTGCCGGCAAGAAGGGCATGGTTTTCTTCCCATTCGTCTTCTCGCTGTTCATGTTCGTGCTGACGGCAAACCTTCTTGGCATGTTCCCGTATTTCTTCACGGTCACCAGCCAGATCATCGTCACTTTCGCGCTTGCCTGCCTCGTCATCGGCACGGTCATTGTTTACGGTTTTTACAAGCACGGCCTGCACTTCTTCGGCATCTTCGCCCCCTCGGGCGTGCCCAAGGCGCTTTTGCCGCTTGTCGCGTCAATTGAAATGATCTCGTTCCTGTCGCGCCCGATCAGCCTTTCGGTTCGTCTTTTTGCGAACATGCTGGCCGGCCACATCACGCTCAAGGTTTTCGCAGGCTTCGTCGCCTCCATGGGTGCGCTCGGCGCACTCGGCGTCGGCGGCGCTGTCCTGCCTCTCATCATGACGGTCGCAATGACCGCTCTCGAATTTCTCGTTGCCTTCCTGCAGGCTTATGTGTTCGCGGTACTGACTTGCATGTACCTGAACGACGCCGTGCATGGTGGTCACTGAGAAGTAAAGTCGCTGGCCCCGGCAACGGGCGCCAAAAAACAGCCGCAACAACCTATATCTCAAGGAGTCTCACATGGAAGCGGAAGCAGCAAAGTACATCGGCGCAGGTCTCGCATGCCTCGGCATGGCTGGTACGTCCCTCGCACTCGGCCGTATCTTCGGTGATTACCTCTCCGGCGCACTGCGCAACCCCTCTGCTGCCGACAGCCAGTTCGGCCGTCTGGTATTCGGCTTCGCCGTTACGGAAGCTCTGGGCATCTTCTCGCTGCTCGTAGCTCTCCTTCTCCTGTTCGCTGTCTGATAACGGCATCAGGTCTGGATCACGGCCCGCGAATGGCGTGCCGTGATCCTTCGCATTTGCAGTCCCCCTGGAGGTGAGCATGTTCGTGACCGAGGCTTATGCCCAGTCAGCACCGACCGTAGGTGAAACGCATACGGAAACTCCGGCTGTCGGTCAGCCGCAACCGGAAGCCACGCACACGGAAACCGGTGTAGCGCACGGCGCCGAACACGGTGCTTCCGGCGTTTTCCCGCCGTTCGACCAGTCTACTTATGCATCGCAGGTCCTGTGGCTGGCGATCACGTTCGGCCTTTTCTATCTGCTGATGCAGAAGGTCATCGTTCCGCGCGTCGGCGGCATTCTCGAAAACCGTCACGGACGCATCGCACAGGATCTCGACGAAGCGGCACGGCTGAAAGCCGAGGCTGACGCAGCCGTCGAAACCTATGAAAAAGAACTCGCGGCAGCCCGCGCCAAGGCAAGCTCGATCGGCGCCTCAGCACGCGACGCCGCCAAAGCGAAGGCCGATGCCGACCGCGCCGCGATCGAAGCCGGTCTTGCTGAGAAGCTCACCGCCGCCGAAAAGCGTATTGCCGGCATCAGGGATCAGGCATTCGCCGATGTCGGCGCCATTGCCGAGGAAACCGCGACCGCGATCGTCGACCAGCTGGTTGGCGCCAAGGTCAAGGATACCGACGTCAAGGCCGCCATCGCCGCCGCTTCTGCCGTGAAGGGAGCCTGACATGGCATTTGATGCATCATTTTTCGCCCTCGTCGGTCTTGTCCTTTTCTTTGTCCTGATTGCCTATCTCAAGGTTCCGGGCATGCTCTCCAAGTCTCTGGACGAGCGCGCACAGAACATTCAGGACGAGCTGGCTGAAGCCAAGCGTCTGCGCGAAGAGGCCCAGCACCTGCTGGCCGAATATCAGCGCAAGCGCAAGGAAGCTGAAGCGGAAGCCGCCGGCATCGTTGCCGCCGCCGAACGCGAAGCCGCAGCACTCACCGAAGAAGCCAAGCAGAAGACGGAAGAATTCGTCGCCCGCCGCACGGCTCTTTCGGAACAGAAGATCAAGCAGGCCGAAGAAGACGCCATCGGCGCCGTCCGCGCCGCCGCCGTCGACATCGCCATCGCCGCTTCCGAGAAGCTGCTGGCCGAAAAGACCACGGCTGCCGCAAAGGCCAAGCTTTTCACCGCCACGATCGGCGAAGTGAAGTCTAAGCTGAACTGAGATTTACATCAGACCTTCCGTGGTCTTGTAATCTGAAACCCCTCCAGTCCGCTGTGAGGGGTTTTTTCTTTCTGCCTGTAGGGCGCCTTCGCCTTTGAACAAGCGCCTTATGGCTCTCTTCCACTTCCGACAAGTATCTCTCCACCGCCAATGACGGTTGCAACATATTGAGGTTCAGCGATAGCTTCGCCGGAAGGTTGGTGTATCGGGTGGCGGAAGCGATTGATTGAATTGCAAAAGATCGGCTCGCGTCGGCGCTGGATTAAAAGGGAGGAACATTATGAAGATCAACGACGCGATCAGAGCCGATATGGAAAACTCGGTACTCTGCTGGCTGGCGACTGTCGATGATGACGGCACTCCCAGTGTGACACCGAAGGAGATATTCACCAGCCACGGCGAAGAACATATTGTCATCGCTGACATTGCTTCGTCGCATAGCGTCCGCAACGCGATAGCCCGCCCAAAAGTCTGTGTCAGCTTCGTTGATGTATTTCGGCAGAAGGGGTTCCAACTTACCGGCAATGCCAGAATATTGGCACCCGGCGACGCCGATTTTCAGGCGTTTGGTGCCGATCTCCTGCGTATGGCGGGCAAGGATTTTCCGATACGGAATATTATTGCGGTTGAGATCGAAAGCGTATCCCGCATATGGGCACCGAGCTACAAGCTGTTTCCCGAACGCAGCGAGAACGAGAGAATGCAGAGCGCTTATGAGACCTATGGGGTTCGGCCTGTCTAGGCGCCTTGGTATCAACATGGCCACACTCAGGCGGGGTTGGGAGATGAATGTCCTGCGCTCCAACATCTGATTTGTGCCAGTTGCGGTGATCATCTCCTTAGGAGCATATTCTTCTTGAGGTGCAGTGCGTAGTTGAATCCCCAACTTATCAAAAAGACGTAAGTCCCAGATCGGAGGCACAGTGGAAAATTACAAGGTAAGGCTTGCGTCGATTGTTGAGGATTTTGGTGCTCCAGAGGGCGGGGAAGTAGTGGACGTGGAGCGCTACCGAGGAAAGGTACCGGAGGCAGTCATTGATTTCTGGGAGCAGAATGGCACTGGGACCATCATGGATGGCTACTTCCAGTTCTGCAATCCCTCCACATACGCTCCAATCATGAGGCTTATTTTCGACAGCGACCAGGAGATCAGGCCTGAACAGACGCATGTGTTGGGCTTCGGCGCATTCGGAACAATAGTTGCCTGGAATGAAGTTCATCAAAATTTGTCTGTTGATCTCGTGAATGGCAAAGTTTCGTGCCAAGCCCTTGTCAGCGGGAAGACCTTTGATCCCAATATCGCTGTGACGAGCGATTTGATGCTTCTCGATGATCCTACGTTCGACGAATACGATGCCGACGCCAAAAAGCTATTCGAACGTGCGAAAGGGAAACTGGGCACGATCGACGTGGGAAAGATTTATGGGTTCAGACCGATCCTCGCATTTGGCGGTAATCGCGATTTGGCCAATCTGGCTATCCATGAAGCAGTTCCGCATATGGCTATCCTTGCGCAGGCACAGGAGATGCAACTGATGGACAACGCACCCTTCCCGCCACAGCCTTTGCGTACGGTCAATCAATAAACTGGGCCAAGCCGCAGCTTCGGCCCAATAGCGGAAGTTATGGTTAGGCCGCCCCTACACCGCCGCAATCAACCCTGCTTCAGCGGCCGAAAACTCATCCTATGCAGTTCGCAAGGCCCGTGGCTTTCGATGGCGCGCAGGTGGGCCGGCGTGCCGTAACCGGCATGGCCTTCGAAGCCGTAAGAGGTGTGCACCACGCCGGCACGTTCCATCATGCGGTCGCGGGTCACTTTGGCGATGATCGAGGCGGCGGCGATGGAGAGGGAGCGGGAGTCGCCCTTGATGACGGCCTTGGCTTCGCAGGTGATACCCGGTGGCCTGTCGCGGCCGTCGGCCAGCACGAGGGCGGGGGGAATTTCGAGGCCGAGCACGGCGCGCCGCATGGCGTCGAGGCTGGCGCGGAGAATGTTCATGCTGTCGATCAGGCCGGGGCCGGAGGAGGCGACCGACACGATCGAGGTTTCCATGATCTGCACAAAAAGGCTTTCGCGCTTCTGCCTGCTCAGCTTCTTGGAATCGTCCATGCCCTTGGGAATATTATCCGGATCGAGAATGACGGCTGCCGCAACCACCGGGCCGGCAAGTGGCCCCCGGCCTGCCTCATCCGTGCCAGCCACGGGCCAGAGGCCCTTCCTTTTGGCCTCCAGTTCGAACGAGAAGTCCGGGCCGGTATCGACAAGGTCGAAAAGAGCAGGAGAATCGGGTGTGGCGGTGCGTTTCATGCGGCGAAACTCGCATACACACCCGATCTCCTGCAAGCCCCCGGAAGCGGGCGATGACAGGCGCGGTGAGCCGGGGTCAAGGGGCGTGGCTCACCGTGCCCCTCAGGTCATCATGACCTTTGATCCTCCAACGGGGCAGCGGAGGAAAAATGATCGCACGCGAGGCGGCGGGTTCCGGGGGCAATGTCCGGCAGGCCAGGGAAAACCCGCCGGGCATTTGGTCAGGAGCATGGCCGGTCAAACGAAGGACCGGCGCTGCTCATAATATTCTTCCTGATATCAGCACGTCGCCAAGACGGCTTGGACCAACAGGCAGCGCCGTCAGCGCCGGTTTCAAAGCAGTGACAATTGCACCCCGGCACCACCCGGCGGCACGAAGAGATCGTCGCGCAGGTGAATGCCACGGCGGATGAGACCAAGCCTTTTCGTCGCCATTTCGAAACGCCGACCGATCTGCCAGGCATAGGGGCCTTCACCCTTCATACGCTTGCCGAATTCCGCATCATAATCCTTGCCGTCACGCATGGAGCGCACCAGCGACATGACGTGGCGATAACGGTCCGGATAGTTGCGCAGCAGCCAGTCGCGAAAGAGCGGACTCACCTCCAGCGGCAGGCGCAGCAACACATAGGAAGCCTCGGTCGCCCCCGCTGCCTTGCCGGCCTGGAGAATGCGTTCGATCTCATGATCGTTGAGGGCGGGAATGACGGGCGCCATCATCACGGCGACCGGAATGCCGGCCTCCGTCAGTGCCTTGACCGCCTCCAGCCGTTTATCCGGCGTGGCAGCGCGCGGTTCCATGTTGCGTGCGAGCTTACGATCCAGCGTCGTTACGGAAATACCAACCTTGACGAGGCCCTTCTTGGCCATCGGCGCCAGAATGCCGATATCCCGCCTGATCAGCGCCGATTTGGTGACGATGGCGACAGGGTGATCGGCCTCGGCCAGTACTTCCAGTATCTGCCGCATGATGCGCCATTCGCGCTCGATCGGCTGATAGGGGTCGGTATTGGTGCCAATGGCGATCACCCGCGGCTTGTAGCCCGGTTTCGCCAATTCCCGTTCCAGAAGCTTTGCCGCATCCGGCTTGGCGAAGAGCTTCGACTCGAAATCGAGCCCGGCCGAAAGCCCCATATAGCTGTGGCTGGGCCTTGCAAAACAATAGATGCAGCCATGTTCGCAACCGCGATAGGGATTGATGGAACGGTCGAACGGAATATCGGGAGATTCGTTGCGTGTGATGATGCTGCGCGGTTTCTCCACCTGCACTTCGGTGCGGAATTCCGGCATATCCTCAAGCGTCTGCCAGCCATCGTCGAAAACCTCCCGCTGCAAGGCCTCGAAGCGCCCGTCCGGGTTCAACCCGGCGCCCCTGCCGCGACGACGGTCGATCTCGATGCGCAGGCCGGATGCATCGGCAAGCGCATTGGCAATATCAGGCATATGGCTCGGCTGAAAGGCAGCCTGCCCGTCAAGCGTATGGTTTCTCATCTGGATGCTCCCAGAGCGCTGCACGCCATCAAGGCACGCTCAACGCCCTAAACCGTTTCCATCCGGAGAGGCGTTTCCTCGCCGTCCGAATGATTAAATTCCTACATCAGGAATGAGAACAATACAAGAACAAAATTGTGAAAATACGACCGGCCACATGGCCCGAAGCGTAAATGGCGGAAGCCGGATGGTTCCTCGACGCCGGTGCAATGTGCCGCACGGATCGGGCTATTCTCCATCGCAAAGAGGCCAGTGGCAATTTATTGTGCGATGCGTTAGAGCTATGCCTATGTTGACAGTCTTAATGGAATGCCGGGATCAGGAACCGGAACTGGCGCACACGCTGTCCGCGCTTGTCACCGGTGCTGTGGAAGGGCTTGTGAGCGATGTGGTGATCCTCGATCACGGTTCGCGCGATGGATCATCGCGCGTGGCCGATGCCGCCGGTTGCCGCTTTTATGGGCAATGGGACATTCAGGAAATCCTGCATTCCGCGCGTGGCGGCTGGCTGTTGTTGATCGAGCCCGGTGCGCGCCCGCAGGCAGGCTGGATCGACGAAATCCTCGAATATGTCGCGATCTGCCGCGACCCTGCACGGTTTTCGCCGTCGCGTTATCACCGGCGGAATATCTTCAGCCGGATGTTACACCGCGCACCGCCGCTGGAACACGGATACCTCCTGCCAAAGACACAGGCCCTTTCAATCGCCAAATCAGGCATGAGCCTGACGGAACTGGTTGACGGGCAGAAGCCGCGCCGCCTGAATGCGGAAATGGTGCCGGCCTGGGCTTTGCGAACACCGGCCTGAGGCCGGGAGGTTATCTTATCCCACAAGAACCTTGCCGGGGTTCATGATGCCCGCGGGGTCGAAGGCGTGTTTGATGCGATGCATCAACTCCATTTCGATGCCGGGCCGGATAGCCGCGAGTTCGTCGCGCTTCAACTGACCAATGCCATGTTCGGCCGAAATCGAGCCGCCGAGCGATAGGACTATGCCGTGCACGATCTCGTTCATGTCCCGCCAGCGGCCCAGGAATTCGGCCTTGTCGGCGCCGACCGGCTGGGAGATGTTGTAGTGTATGTTGCCGTCGCCGAGATGGCCGAAGGCGCAGATGCGGGCGCCGGGAATGGCGGCGAGCACGGCCTTTTCCGCCTTGGCCATGAATTCCGGTATTTTCGAAACCGGAACGGAAACGTCGTGCTTGATCGATCCGCCCTCCGGCTTCTGCGCATCCGACATGCTTTCACGCATGTGCCACAGCGCCTGACGCTGCGCTTCCGATGCGGCGATCACCGCATCCTCCACCAACCCGGCCTCAAAACCACGCTCCAGCAGCGATTGCATCATCGTGTCCGCCGTCTCCGCAGAATCGGAGGTGGAGATATCGATGAGTGCGTACCAATCATGCGGCTGTCCCAGAGGGTCGCGCACGCCGGGAATGTGCCTGGCGGTAAATTCGACGCCGATTCGTGGCATGAGTTCAAAGCCGGTCAGCGCTGTGCCGCAGAGGTTTGAGGCCATTTCGAACAGTTTCAGCGCATCTTCGGTGGAGGCAAGGCCGGCAAAAGCGACCTGATGGCCGAGCGGCTTGGGGAAAAGCTTGAGCACCGCGCCGGTGATGACACCCAGCGTGCCCTCGGAGCCGATGAAGAGATCGCGCAGGTCGTAACCCGTATTGTCCTTTTTCAGCCGGCGCAGCCCGTTCCAGATTTCGCCCGTTGGCAGAACCACTTCGAGCCCGAGGCACAGCTGGCGCATATTGCCGTAGGCCAGCACCGCCGTGCCGCCGGCATTGGTGGCGAGATTGCCGCCGATGCGGCAGGACCCCTGCGAACCGAGCGATAGCGGGAACATGCGATCCACCGAATCGGCGGCCTTGTGAATGTCATCGAGAATGCAGCCGGCATCGGCGACGATGGTGTTGGCGACAGGGTCGATGTCGCGGATGCGGTTCATGCGCTCCAGCGACAGGATGATATCGGTGCCGTCAGCGCGCGGCGTCTGGCCGCCCACAAGGCCGGTATTGCCGGTTTGCGGCACGATGGGCGTGCCGGTTTCGCTGGCGAGTTTCAGGATGGCGGCAACGTCTTCAACCGAACCCGGCTTGAGGAGCAGCGGCGAAATACCGCGATAAAGTCCGCGATTTTCCACCAGGCGCGGCGCCATTTCCGCCGGGTCGCGCACCGCATTTTTTTCGCCGACAATGGCGGTGAAGCGGTCGAGGATATCGGAGGAGGGGATGGCGTTCATGGACGTCTCGCTGTCTTTTGAAACATGGGCGAAAGGGTTGAGTACCGTCAGCCTCGCGGCGCGGCGGCGCGGGAAAGGCGGTCGTTGATCGCCTCTCCGAGACCATGGGGTGGAATGGCGGTGATGGCGATGGTGTCCGCGCCGCTCGCATCGGCGGCTTTCAGATAATCGAAGAGGTTGGCAGCGGCCTCGGCAAGATCGCCTGAGGGGCTGAGATCGAGAATGATGCGCGCGGTCTCTTCTCCTGATATGGCGATGCCGCCGAAGCGGATCAGCGCTTCATCAGGCAGAACCGACGTGGCGCCGAGGCGGACAGTGGCGCCCGGCGCATAATGCGAGGCCAGCATTCCCGGCGCCTCGATGGCGGCCGCGGCTTTTTTCGGTCGTTCGAGCCTGACGCCGGCAACGCGCTCGATTTCCTCGGTGACGATGCCGCCCGGGCGAAGCAGCCGCACCCGGCCATCCTCCTCCACCTTGACGATGGTGGATTCGACACCCACGGCGGCGGCACCGCCATCGAGAATGAGATTGATCTTGCTGCCAAGGTCAGCCTCCACATGGGTCGCACTTGTCGGGCTGATCTTGCCGGAACTATTGGCGCTGGGGGCGGCCAGCGGTTTGCCGAACCGGCGGATAAGATCGCCGGCAAAACCCTGCGGCACGCGAATGCCGACCGTATCCAGCCCGGCCGTCGCCAGCGAATGAATTTCGCTCTCCGGTTTCAGCGGCAGAACTAATGTCAGCGGGCCGGGCCAGAAGGCCTCTGCGAGTTTCCGCGATATCGGGTCGAAAACCGCGTAACGCTCGGCCATGGCGATATCGGCCATATGGCAGATCAGCGGGTTGAACTGCGGGCGGCCCTTGGTCTCGTAAATACGGGTGATGGCAGCGGGATTGGTGGCGTCGGCGGCAAGGCCATAGACGGTTTCCGTCGGCAGCGCGATGGGCCTGCCGTCCGCAAGCTCGGCCACGGATGCCCGCAGTGCTGTTTCCCGCTCGTTTTCGATGTTGATATGACGCGCCATGATGCTGCCTTTCAGGGCGGTCAATAGCGTATTTCAGGCCGGGATGGAAAGTGCTATCGCGCTTTATATCGCCCTGATGATCCTGCGCATCTCTTCCGAACGCGCGCCCAGCATGAGCACGTTTTTCAGCGCCACACGCGGATCATGCGTCTGGAACAGCAGGCCGCCGCGATGGAAGGAGGTGTCGATGGCGATCTCGTGATCGGGAAGCGCATTGATGGCGACCGCGAAATACATGCGCGAGTAGCGCGCATCGATATTTTCGAAGAAGTTTTCTGCCCCGCTCAGCTCGGCGAAGAAATTCGCGAAATAAAAGGACCAGAGCACATGGCGCTCGGCATCGAAGCTCGTTTTCGCCGCCGTGACATGGCAATAGCCGAGATGCGGCCGATCGTTGAGCAGATGGTGAAAAACCATCTTCGGGAAACGGATGGACTGGTGAAAGGTGTTGAGACGGCTGTGGGTGGCATCGGCGGCGGCTTCCAGCTTCCGCCCGGTCAGCGCAGCCACATCGTCATGGCTGTAATAGACACGTTCCCTGGGCAGCCAGCGCTCTTCATAACGGCTGATGCGACCCGTGCGCAGGAAGTCGGAATGCGCGGTCTTCGATCGTATCGGCGTGACCGAATGCCTTGCCGCATCGAAATAGCGTATGCGTGTCGCCTTCTCCACCAGGAGCGCCTCCGTTGCTGTCGTTCCTTCAATATAGTTTAGGGTGCATTAATACTCCGTTGCGCCGCACCTCCCGTTTTTTAATGGGTGGAGAGGCGGGCAGGCGCTATCATGCGTCATATTGCGACGTCGTTTCCGGCGCTGAATAGACGTCGGATTTCCCAGCGGAATGGGCAACGGCGGCGAATTGCGCATGTCGCAATTTGTCGCCAATGCGGAAGCCGATGTCGCTGTTTGTGCTGCCGCAAATGACCGCCGGTGTTTAGATGAGGACATGCTTCCGCAACCCCGCAAATGGTGCCGGGCAGGGCGGTTTGATCGAGGATTTGGCCATGGAATTGCGTGACACCGTATTGCGCCAGCTGAAAAACCGCCGCGAAGGCTTCAGCCTGGAGCAGCCGTTCTACACGGACCCGGATTATTTCAAGCTGGATATGGAGACGATCTGGTATCGCGACTGGCTGTTCGTAGGCCATGATTGCGAAGTGCCCAAGTCCGGCAACTACATGACCGTTCAGGTCGGCGCATACTCGGTCGTCATCGTTCGCGGACGCGACGGGCAGATCCGCGCCCTGCAAAATTCCTGCCGCCATCGCGGTTCGCGCGTCTGCAGCGCGCAGAAGGGTCAGGCCGCCCGTCTCGTCTGTCCCTATCACCAGTGGACCTATGATCTGGATGGCAAACTGCTGTTCGCACGCCATATGGGCGAGGAATTCGACAAGGCGGAATTCGGCCTGAAGCCCGTCGCCTGCGAGACCGTTGCCGGTTACGTCTTCATCTGCCTTGCCGACCAGCCCGCCGATTTCGCGCCGATGCGCGCCGAGGTCGAAAGCTACATGGCCCCGCACCGCATTTGGGAAGCCAAGGTCGCGCATGAAAGCACCATCATCGAAAAGGGCAACTGGAAGCTGGTCTGGGAAAACAACCGCGAGTGCTACCATTGCGCCGCCAACCACCCCGAACTCTGCCGCACCTACCCTGAAAACCCGAGTGTGACGGGGACGGATGGCGGTGCCAGCGATCCCGAAATCGGCGGCCACTGGGCGCGCTGCGAGGCCGCCGGCCTGCCGAGCCGCTTCAAGATCGATCCGAAGGGCCAGTTCCGTGTTGCCCGCATGCCGCTGATCGGCGAGGCGGAAAGCTACACCATGTCGGGCAAACGCGCCGTGCGCCGGCCGCTGTCGGAGGATGTCAGTATCAGCCATATCGGCGCGCTGTTGCTGTTCCATTATCCGACGACCTGGAACCACTTCCTCGGCGACCACACCATTTCTTTCCGGGTGCTGCCGCTCAACGCCAATGAGACCATGGTCACCACCAAATGGCTGGTGCACAAGGATGCCGTCGAAGGGGTGGATTACGATCTCGAAGACCTCACCCACGTCTGGAACGAGACCAACGACCAGGATCGCCGCATCGTCGAGGAAAATGCCTTCGGCATTCGCTCGCCCGCTTATCAGCCCGGTCCCTATTCCATGGAAGACGAGGGCGGCGTGATGCAGTTCGTCAACTGGTATTCCGATTTCATGGTCGATCGCCTCTCCGGCGACAAGGCCCGGCTTTCGGCTGTAGCGTGATGCGAAGATGAATATGGTTGTGACCTACAAGCACATAGACGAGATGAAGCCGTGGAGCGACAAGCTCCAGCTGCTGGAATGCATTTCAGTGACGCCCGAGACATCGGACGTGATGACGTTCCTGTTCCGCTCCGAGGATCAGAACTGGTTCCGTTATCTGCCGGGCCAGTTCGTCACGCTGGAATTGCCCGTGGGTACGGAGCCCGTTTACCGCACCTACACATTGTCCTCCAGCCCGTCGCGGCCCTATGCGCTGTCGGTCACGGTGAAGGCGCAGGCCACCAGCATCGGCACGCGCTGGATGTTCGATAATCTGAAGCCCGGCATGAAGATCCGGGCGCTCGGACCGCTCGGCGACTTTTCCTACGTCAAGCATCCCGGCGACAAATATCTGTTCATCTCGGCAGGCTCCGGTGTCACGCCGATGATGTCGATGGTGCGCGACATGAGCGACCGCGCGCCGCAGAGCGACATCACCTTCATCAACTGTTCACGCACGCCCGGCGATATCGTCTTCCGTCACGAGCTGGAATATCTCGCCCGTTTCATGCCGAACCTGTCGCTCGGCTTCATTGTCGAGAAATGCGGCCGCACCGATCTCTGGTCCGGCCTGAGGGGCATGGTCGACAAGGCCAAGATTGCGCTGCTGGCGCATGATTTCATGGATCGCACCGTCTTCTGTTGCGGTCCGGAGCCGTTCATGGCCGCCGTCCGCTCGATGCTCGACGCATCCGGCTTCGATATGAGCCGCTATCATCAGGAAAGCTTTGCGCCGGCCGCTCCGGTCAGCGTGGGTGAAACAGTTGTCACCGGTGCCGACGGCGAAGCGCTGTCGATGGTGGGTTTCACCCTTTCCGGAAAAGAGATGCCCTGCCAGCCCGGCCAGACGGTTCTGATGACGGCGCGTGCCGCCGGTGTTCGTATCGGCGCCGCCTGCGAATCCGGCATCTGCGGCACCTGCCGGGTACTGAAGCTCTCCGGCGAGGTGGAGATGAACCACAATGGCGGTATTCTCGATGATGAAATCGAGGAAGGCTATATTCTTGCCTGCTGCTCACGGCCGTTGACCGATGTGAAGGTGGAGGCGTGACGTCAGCATCTCCCAAAACTGTCATCGGTTTTGGGAGACATGTATAAGCTGATCGCTTTGGCTTTTCCGGGAAAAGACAAAGCGATCAGGCTGCGTGTCATCTTTCCCATCTTTCACCGGATAGTTGTCATGGAACTAAATTTCCCTAAACTCGTTTGCACGTCATCGAATTCTTCTCGGGTGTAGAAACGGGGGCTGACCCTTATCTCCGGCAAGAGTGAGTGGGTGAAAAGGCGCGGTCCAACGCGCTGAAGCAAACGGAGGAAGATCATGATGAATTTCCGGACAACGAGCATCGCTACAGCGATGATCGTGTTCATCACCAGCTTTACGCCGTCTCAGGCGTTTCAGGTGCCTGTCCCGATGCCTAAGCCGGCGGTTTCCACTGATAATGTGGTGCCGGTGCAGTATCGCGAATGGGACCGCCGTTATGACCGCAGGCATGGCGACCGCATGTATCGCCCGCGCCCGCCGCGTGACGGCTATTACAACGGCCACCGCGGCTATCGCGATCGTCGTCCGGGCTACCGTTATCATAACGGCTACTGGTTCCCGCTGGCAGCCTTCGCCGCAGGCGCGATCATCGGCGGTGCCATGCAGCAGCCGCGCCCGACCTATGGCGGCAGCCATGTTTCGTGGTGTCAGAACCGCTGGCGGTCGTATCGAGCCTACGACAACAGCTATCAGCCGAGCAGCGGTCCGCGCCGCATATGCGTATCGCCCTACAGCCGCTGATAGGTTTTCGAAAGCCCGGATCTTGATCCGGGCTTTTGTTTTGCAGCTGCCCGATTGGGTAAACGAAGCGTGATGAGACCGTTAATGCTGGGTTCAGGCGAAAACGCCTAGCCTGCAACCTGGAATGTCCAGCCAGACCGAAAAACTGGCCGAATGAGAAGAGAAAAGTGTTATTATTCACGGAGAACGGGCTTTTGACCGTCGTGAATGGAGGAAGTCAGATGAAAAGCTATATCAAGAATATCATGGCTGTCGGTCTTTCTGCGATTGTGGTTGCGGGAGCGATTGTTCCGGCGGAAGCAGCGATGCCATTGCAGACCGCGCCGAAGAGCGTTGAGACCGCAGGCAATGATGCCAGCAACAATGTCGTGAATGTCCAATATTGGCGCGACCGCGATGGTCGCGGCGACTGGGGTGACCGTCGCGGCTGGTATGGCGGCCATCGTGGTTATCGCGATTACCGCCCGGGCTATCGTCACCATGACGGTTACTGGTTCCCGCTCGCAGCCTTTGCGACGGGTGCGATCATCGGTGGCGCCCTGTCGCAGCCGCGAGAAGTCTACCGCCCGGTTCCGGAATATCGTCCGCGCCCGGTCTATCGTGAATATCGCCCGATCCGCCGGGGAGGCATGAGCCAGGCGCATGTGAACTGGTGCTATGGCCGCTATCGTTCCTACGATGCCTATAGCAACACGTTCCAGCCCTACCATGGCCCGCGCCAGCCTTGCTATTCGCCTTACAGCTGATAGATTTAAGGCTGAAGTTGACAGAGCCGTCCGGTCACCTTTGCTGTCACAAAATCCGCGCCCGTTTCAGGACGAACCAGGCGAGCGCCACCGAAATCACGATGAAGATGCTGGCTGCCATGGTGCCGCCAGTGCCAACGGTGAACGGCAACTCATCCGTATTCATGCCGAAGAAACCGGTCACCAGCGATGGCGGCAGCAGGAATGCCGTCATCAGCGACAGGATATAAAGGTGCCGGTTGGTTTCAGACGAGAGTTTGGAATCGATTTCTTCATGCAGCAGCCTTGCACGCTCCTGCAGCGCATAGACGTCGTGATCGACAGCCTCGAGCCGTCCCATCAGGCGGGAAGCGACATCCTCGAAACCGTCAGGCATCTCGTCGTCATCGGCGGCCGAAGCGCGCCGCATCAGGGTGAGCACGGTGCGCAAATGCCGGTGCAGGCGCACGACCGTGCGGCGCAGCGGGGCAAGGCGCCGCCGCTCGTCGCGGTTCTCGCTGTCATAGACCATGTCCTCGATGGCGTTGAGCTCTTCCGTTGTCTCCATCACCAGATTGATGAGCGACCGCTGGAATTCGGCCACGAGACCTTCGAAAACATGCGATGGTGTGAGGTAGCGGTTGGAATTCTTGTCGACCGCCGCTTTCAGCCGGTCCACCGAATGCAGCGGCTGCAGGCGGGTGGTGATGATGAAGCGATCACTCACCGCAAAATGCAGCCAGCCGAAATCGCGCGTTTCCTTGTCGAACTCGCGCTGGAAATCGACCAGCGTGCCATAGAGCGATTTTTCATCGACCACGATGGAAGGGTGTGTCTCATGGGTGGTGAGGCTCGCCCGTGCCGCTGGGTCGAGGCCGACGATCGTTTCGAGGAAGCCGGCAACCCGCTGGTCGGCGAGATTGAGATGCAGCCAGTAGAACCCCTCATATCCGGTCATCTCGTCGAAGCCGGCATCGGGCGCCAGCCGGCGGCACGGGGCTTTCCCGGGCTGGAAGTGATAGGCCCAGACAAGGCCGGGAATGGTGGGCGTTATGAGATCCATCGTGGCAGTCCTGACCGGCGGGGATGGGAGGAGGGGAGGCGTCCGTCGTTCCGGGGTGGGAGCGGCAGCGGCGAGGCGCATGTCATCGCATGCTGAGCAAATTCACATGACAGTTTTATAACAAACCTGTCGAAATCGCGGGAATTTTCAAATTGACGTTTACGTAAAAATCATTTAGCCCGAGGGCAGTAGCAAGATGCAAGAGCTTCGGGAGGAGGCAGCATGTATAGCGCGCCGGTGGATGATATCGCCTTTACACTCAAGCATGTGGCGGGTCTTGAAGACGCGCTCTCAAAGGGTGTGCTGGGAGAGCTGAGCGAAGATCTCGTCGATGCCATTCTTGAGGAAGCCGGCCGTTTTGCCACCGGAGAGATCGCCCCGCTCGCCGATATCGGTGACCGTCAGGGCGCGAAGCTTGCAGATGGCAAGGTGACGACGCCGGACGGATGGGCCGATCTTTATCACCGCTGGGCGGAAGCGGGCTGGAACAGTCTGACGGCGCCGGAAGAATTCGGCGGCCAGAACCTGCCGCATATGCTGAATGTCGCAGCGCTGGAAATGTGGAATTCCGGCTCCATGGCCTTTGCGCTGGCGCCGACGCTCACCATGGGCGCGGTGGAAGCCATCGTTACCCATGGCAGTAACGATCTAAAGCGAACCTATCTGCCGAAACTCGTATCCGGCGAGTGGACCGGTACCATGAACCTCACCGAACCCCATGCAGGATCGGACCTTGGTGTGCTGAAGACCCGGGCGGAGCGCAATGGTGACGGCACCTATCGCATCTTCGGCCAGAAGATTTTCATCACCTGGGGCGAACACGATGCAGCGGATAATATCATCCACCTCGTTCTCGCCCGTCTGCCGGATGCGCCGGCCGGCACGCGCGGCATCTCGCTGTTCCTCGTGCCGAAATTCCTGCCCGATGAAAAGGGCGCACCGGGCAACCGCAACGACCTGTTTTGCCATTCGCTGGAGCACAAGCTCGGCATTCACGGCTCACCCACCTGCACGATGATCTTCGGCGACGGCAAATTCGGTGACGAAAAGGGCGCTTTGGGCTGGCTGATCGGCGAGGAGAACAAGGGCCTTGCCTGCATGTTCACCATGATGAACAACGCCCGCCTTGCGGTCGGCATGCAGGGCGTGGCGATCTGCGAGGCGGCGACCCAGAAGGCGATCGAATACGCGAAAGAGCGTACACAGGGCAAGGCGCCCGGCTGGCAAGGCTCCGGCATGAGCCCGATCATCGAACACCCTGACATCGCCAGAACGCTTCTGACGATGAAGGCGCTGACTCAAGGGTCGCGGGCGATTTCCTTCAGCTGCGCCCATGCCATCGACATGGCGCATGCGACCGAAGACGCCACCCAGCGCACTCACTGGCAGGAGCGCGCTGCTCTTCTCACGCCGATTGCGAAATCCTTCTCCACCGATGCCGGTGTGGATGTCGCCTCCATGGGCATTCAGGTGCATGGCGGCATGGGCTTCATCGAGGAGACAGGTGCTGCGCGTTATCTGCGCGATGCCCGCATCGCGCCGATCTACGAGGGCACCAACGGCATTCAGGCCATCGATCTGGTGCTGCGCAAGCTGCCGCTCTCCGAGGGTGCACAGGTGCGCGGTTTCATTCGCGAATTGAGTGAAATTGCCGCCCGGACGGCCGCGTCTAACCGCGATGACCTTGGCGAGACCGCCCGTTATCTTGAAGCCAGCCTCAACGATCTGGAAACGACGACCGACTGGCTGCTCTCCCGCATCAAGGCTGGGGAAACCGAAGCTGCGCTTGCCGGTGCCACGGCCTATCAGCGGCTCTTCGGCCTGGCTCTGACAGGTGCCTATCTCGCCAAGGGCGCATTGGTCTCCGTCGATGATGGCAGGGGCGGGCATCGCGCCGCACTTTGCCGTTTTGCGGCGGAAAACCTGCTGGCGGAAACGGCGGCGCTGAAGGATCGCGTTATATTAGGCGCGGCAAGCCTTGCCGCCGCCCGCCCCCTGTTGGCTTGAGGAGTTTCAGATGTCGGACGATCATATTCTCGTTGAGCCGGTTGGCCATGCGCCTGAGGTTCTGACCATCCGCTTCAACCGGCCGGAGAAGAAAAACGCCATCACCGATGCGATGTATCTGCGCATGGCCGAGGCCCTGTATGCCGCCAATGCGAACCCCGAAATTCGGGTCGTCGCCTTTCTCGGCACGGAAGGCTGCTTTTCCGCCGGCAATGACATGGCCGATTTCCTGGCCTTCGCCATGTCGGGCGGCAAGGGCAAGCTTGCGGCACTCGAATTTCTGAAAGCGCTGGTCGCCTTCGAAAAACCATTGGTTTCCGGCGTGGACGGGCTCGCCATCGGCATCGGCACGACGCTGAACCTGCATTGTGACCTGACGGTCGCCTCCAGCCGCAGCCTGTTCAAGACACCCTTCGTGGATCTGGCACTGGTGCCGGAAGCGGCCTCCAGCCTGCTTGTGCCGAAACTCATTGGCCACCAGCGCGCATTTGCGCTGCTTGCCATGGGTGAGGGTTTTTCCGCCGAACAGGCGTGGCAGGCCGGGCTGATCTGGAAAGTCGTCGCGCCAGAACATGTAGAGGCCGAAACGCTGGCGCTCGCCACCCGTCTTGCCGCCAAACCGCAGCAGGCGCTGAAGATCGCCCGCGATCTGGTGCGCGGCAACCCGCAGGACATACTTGCCCGCATCGAAGAGGAAGGCCGCCATTTCATCGCGCAGCTGCAGAGTGCGGAAGCACGCGCTGCCTTCGAGGCCTTCATGCGCCGCTGAGCGCTCAAGAAAACGGGGTCGTTGCTTGCCGTCAGAGAGTGTGCCGCTTGTTTCTTCTCCCCGTCGGGGAGAAGTCCGCGGCAGCGGGATGAGGGGGCGAGGGCAGAGATGTGCGGTGAGGGTTCCCCCTCATCCGACCCTTCGGGCCACCTTCTCCCCGGCGGGGAGAAGAAACTCGCGGCGATGCCGAGCAAGGCCGCTGTGCTTGTGAATGCGGATTATGTATGGTCGTCCAACCGGTCCCGCAACGTTGGATCGCAACCCTGCTTCCGAAGGCCACCCGTATGCGTCACGTCGTTTTCGCCCTGTCCGTCTTCCTCTCCGCCACAACCCTTGGCGAAGCGGCAGCGATCACGCCGCCGCCTGTGGCTTCCGGCAACGATATCATTCTGGCGCAGTCTTACGATGATGGTAGCCAGGACTATTACTCCGGCAGCAATCGCGATCGCATGCGCCGCGCGCGTTTCGTCTGCGTCATCACCCCGCCGGAGAGCGCCAATCGCCGCCGGCCCTATATCTGCCCGCTGGAACGGGGTCGCGTCGGTGGCGCCTGCCGCTGCTCGGGCGTCGTCGGCAACGGCACGGTCGATACCGCCTGGTGATTATTTCTCCAGCACCGCCACTGCTTCCACATGCGGCGACCACAGGAACTGGTCGACCGGCGTGACGCGGGTGACGCGGTAGCCGCCTTCCGTGAGGATAGCGAGATCGCGTGCGAGTGTTAGCGGATTGCAGCTCACCGCAACGATCTTCTTCACCGTGCTGCGGGCAAGTTCCTTGCACTGGAATTCCGCACCCGCACGCGGCGGATCGAACACGACGGCATCGTAATTCTTGAGTTCGCTTGTCATCAGCGGTCGGCGGAAGAGATCGCGCTTCTCGACGCTGACCGGCTTCAGGCCCTGCGTATTGCGGGCGGCGAAATCCAGTGCCTTCAGCGGCTTGTCTTCGGCTTCCACCGCATGCACCTTGCCGATGCGCGCCAGTCTGAGCGCAAATGTACCGGAACCGCAGAACAGATCGGCGATGCGCTTGGATTTGCCGACATGGGCAAGCACCAGTTCCGCCATGGCGTCTTCGGCCTGCTTCGTCGCCTGCGTGAAACCGCCTGCCGGCGGCGAAACCGCAACGCCGCCGAATTCGATGATTGGCTTTTGCGGTTCGATCAGGATTTCACCCGACAGCGAAACGCGGGCGATGCCGCGCATGGCCAGCACCGTTTCCGTGAGCGTGCGCCGCTGCTTGTCGTTGACCGACTTGATGCCCTCGACGGAAATATCGAGACCGGAGAGCGTTTCGAGAACGGTGATGCGGAACGGCTCGGCATTCGCCACCATGGAAAGCCCGATGGCTCTGATAGCATCGAGCCGCGAGACGATGCCGGACGAGGTGACGGGACATTCCTCGATGGCGACGATGTGATGGCTGTTGGCCTGGCTGAAGCCCAGCAGCAGGCCCTTTTCCGTCTTGCGGGCGGCAAACACCGCACGGCGGCGCTCGCCGGGACGACAGATGACGAGATCGTCCACTGGCGGGGTCAGACCCTTCGATCTCAGTGCCGAAACCACCAGTTCCCGCTTGAAGGCGCGGTAAGGTTGATCAGCCATATGCTGCAACGAACAGCCGCCGCAGGTGCCGTTGACGCCTTCTGGACCAAAGTGGCGACAGACGGGGTCACGGCGGTCAGCCGAAGCTTCCGTTATCGACATGACTGTGCCCTGATCCTTGACCTTGGCAATGGCGACCGTTTCGCCGGGCAGCGCGAAAGGCACATAGACCGGGCCGTCGGGACAGTGTGCGATGCCATCGCCCTGCGCGCCGAGGCTCTTGATGGTGACGGTCTGTGTGCTCATGGCTTTTCGCCTCCGAGAAGAAATTCGACATTGCCGTCACCGCCGGAAATCGGCGAGGGAATGAGGCCGAGGCTTTTCCAGCCCATGTCCTCGGTCAGCCAGCGTTCCAGCTCGGCCGCCACGGCAGGAGCGGTTTCCGGCTCCTTCAGAAGCCCGGCCTTGCTGATGGCATCACGCCCCGCCTCGAATTGCGGCTTGACGAGCAGAACCGCCAGAGCACCCGGTTCCGCAAGCTCAAGTGCGGGGGCAAGCGCAAGCTTCAGCGAAATGAAGGACACGTCGGAAACGATGAAGCCGATGGGTAGATCATCGATATCATCTGTGGTGAGGAACCGCGCATTCAGCCCTTCCAGACTGGTCACGCGCGGATCGTTCTCGATCCTTGGATGGATCTGCCCGTGGCCGACATCAATAGCGACGACGTGTTTTGCGCCGCGATGCAGCAGCACCTCGGTGAAGCCGCCGGTCGATGCGCCGACGTCGAGGCAGTCAAGGCCCCTCGGATCGAGCTTGAAATGATCGAGCGCGGCTGTGAGCTTCAAGGCGGCGCGCGAGACGTAAGCCTGCGCCGGATCGGTAATGGCGATCTTGACGTTTGCAGCGACGGTCTGGCTCGGTTTGGTGACGATTTTGCCGTTCACGCTCACGGTGCCGCGCGAAACCGCGTCGCGCGCACGCGAGCGGCTGGCAAAGTGGCCAAGCGACACAAGAAGCTGGTCTAGCCGTTCATTTTCAGATGTTTTGGACATGATCCCGTGTCAATGACCGCCAAACCCCGCAGATGCAAGCAATTTATCGCGGACAGGCCATACGGGTGGGCGAAGAAATACGCCTTGGGTAGCAGGAAAACGACATATGAGATTAATCCAATATAAAGCCTTGTGAGGCACTTTGTCCGCAAGGCCCGTGTGGCCCTCGGAACCTGCCATGACGGCGTCTCCCCCATTTTCCAGAAATTGCGGCCGTTGCAGCGCAGACGTTTGCTCCGTGGCATCGGGTCGCCGAGAGAGTTTGCGATGTCGCTGAAAAATCTCCCCATTAACCTCAAGCTCATAGCCACCTTCTGTGCCTTGATGGGCGTGTGTCTGCTCGCCTCTGCGGTCGTGTTCTGGCAAACACTGGGGAGCGAGCGTGTCACGATTGAAAACAACCGCACCAAGGACATCATTCAGGCCGTGGATGGCGCGACGGCCGCCATGCTCGAGCAGGCCGTCAACCAGCGCGGTTTCCTGCTGTTCCGCAGCGACAGCACCTATACTGATGTCTTCGCCCAGCGCGAGCTGATGCTGAAGAAGCTCAACGACGCCCGCGCTCTGGCCGCCGGCCAGCCTGATATCCTGAAGTCCATCGACGATATGGAAAAATCCGCCACCGTCTTCTTCAAGGAACTGGCGGAGCCGCAGATCGCCGCCCGCAAGACGACGGAAGCGCCGATTTCCGAAATCATCGAGATCGGCCGCAACCAGGCGAAGGGCCAGCTTGATGGCTTCCGCGCTTCCGCCGCCAAGATCAAGGAACAGCTGAACGGCCTGTCCACCGTCTATGCCGCTGAACAGCAGACTGCTGCCCGCAATCTGGAATACGCGCTTCTGGGCGGTGGTGCCGTCGCCGGCCTGCTCGCCGTTATCCTGATCTGGGCTCTGTCGCGCTCCATCGTCACGCCGATCGTCGGCATGACGGCGGCCATGAGCCGGCTTGCCGATGGCGATCTGACGACGGAAGTTCCCGCCACGGATCGTGGCGACGAAGTCGGCAAGATGGCCAAGGCCGTTCTGGTCTTCAAGGAAGCCGGTCTCGAAAAATCCCGCCTTGCCGGCGAGACTGACCGCATGCGCTCCGCGACGGACGCCGAACGCCGCCGCAACGAGGAAGAAAAAGCGCGCGACGAAGCCGCCAGCGCCTTCGCCAGCGCCGAGCTTGGCAAGGGCCTTGCCGCTCTCGCCGACGGCGATCTTTCCTACCGCATCGAAACGCCTTTTGTGCCCGCCATCGATCCGGTTCGCGTGAATTTCAACAGCGCGGTCGAAAAGCTGCAGCAGGCGTTGCGCACGGTGGGTGAAAACGCCGCCGCCATCAATGCCGGCGCTTCGGAAATGCTCTCTGCCGCTGACGACCTGTCGCGCCGCACCGAACAGCAGGCGGCCTCCATCGAGGAAACCGCTGCGGCGCTGGAAGAAGTCACCACCACGGTGCGTGATAGCGCCCGTGGCGCGGAAGATGCCGGCAATCTGGTTCAGCGCGCCCGCGCCGGTGCGGAGAAGTCCGGCGTCGTGGTCCGCAAGGCGGTTGCCGCCATGCGCGAGATCGAGAAATCCTCGGGTGAAATCGGCAATATCATCGGGGTCATCGATGATATCGCCTTCCAGACCAACCTGCTGGCGTTGAATGCCGGTGTGGAAGCGGCCCGCGCCGGTGATGCCGGCAAGGGTTTTGCTGTTGTCGCACAGGAAGTGCGCGAACTCGCCCAGCGCTCCGCCAATGCCGCCAAGGAAATCAAGACTTTGATCGGCGCTTCCAGCCAGCAGGTGGAAAACGGCGTCAATCTGGTCGATGAGACCGGCAAGGCTCTGGAACTCATCGTGTCGGAAGTCGAAGAGATCAACGCCCATGTCAGCGCCATCGTCGTTGCCGCCCGCGAACAGGCGACCGGCCTGCAGGAAATCAACACGGCCGTGAACACCATGGATCAGGGCACGCAGCAGAACGCCGCCATGGTGGAACAACAGACCGCCGCCAGCCATTCGCTCGCCCGCGAAGCGGAAGCGCTGAACGGTCTGCTTGGCCAGTTCCGGATGGGCGGTGCGCGCGCCGCCGTCGCCGGCGCCGGTGGATATTCCGCCCCCCGCCAGTCTGCCGCCAAGCCCGCCTTCCAGCCCGCGCCCGCCGCACCGGTTCGCAAGGCTCCGGTCAAGCCGGCTTCCGCAACCGCACGGCCGGTCGCTTCTCCCGCCCGCGCGCTTGGTCAGAGCCTCGCCCGCGCCTTCGGCGGCGCTGCCGAAGCGCCGGCTGCCAAGGATCAGGATTGGACGGAATTCTGAGACCGGTTTTCAGACTGAGTAATGGAAACGGGGCCGCAAGGCCCCGTTTTTGCATCAGCGCTTGAGACAGTAGTGCTGTTCATGTTCCCTGCAGCCGGAACATCCGGGCGAAAAACTGCTCATCGGACAGTCGGTGAAGCAGGGCGGCAATGACGGCGGTCGCCGCAACGGCGAAAACAAGCCGCCCGACGAGAACACCATAGACATCGGCGCCCAGCGACATCACCACCAGCGTGTCTTCAATCACGCTATGGGCAAAACCCATGAACACGCAGGACAGAAACACCTGCCTCGGTGAGATCGCTCCTGATTGCGCTTCGCGGATCAGGAAACCGGCGCCATAGGAAATCCCCAGGAACAGACCGATGGCGGTGAGATGTTCCGCCTCGCCGCGAATGCCGGCAAGACGCAGGAGCGGTGAAAGCGCCTTCATCATCAGCGCCAGCAGGCCGGTCACGCGAAGGATTTCAAGTCCGAACGACAAAGCGAGAAGAATGACCAGCATCCAGACCATGGTTTCCCCGAGACCAAGGAAATAGCCGGTCCATTCAGGCGTGGCGCTCATCGCAATCCAGGCAGGGTTCACCGGTGCAGACAACCATCCCGTCGCTTCCAGAAGCTGATGCAGGAGAAACGCATAAAGCAGCCCGCCGGCGATACGCAGCACCGTGGAAACGAGCATGCCCGGACCCGCCCTGGCGATGATCTTCTGCTCGATGGGCAGGGCATGCGCAAAGAGGATGAGTGCGGAAAAAACGGTGATATCCGCGGCGCTCAACGACGAAGCGGGAACGAGCGTGAAGATGAGCGGTACCGCGCCCCATATGCCGACCAGCATGGCCGTCAGCCAGGCAAGACCTAGTTCCGGGGGAAGCCCGATGAGGTTCATGACGGGTGCAAAGGCAGGCGCCACCGCCTCGATTGCCCCCATTCTCGATAAAACTTCGGTCAATATGGCGATCGGAACGGTAATCCGTACGAGCACCCAGTAAATTCCGAGCGTTTCCCGCGTTTTCTGCCTGATGGTTGCGAAAAATGGCATTTGAGGCTCCCTGAAACTTGTCTCTCTTCTCTAGGCTGAAGCCTTTCGCATTTGTGGTCAAAGATTGCATTATCTTGCAATTTTATTGCAAATGTACCGAAGGGAGTTATGCTGCAGGCATGGATCGGATAGACCGGAAACTACTGAATATTTTGCAGGGCGATGCCTCGCGCACCAATGTGGATATGGCCGATGAGGTGGGACTGTCACCTTCCAGCTGCCTGCGCCGCCTGCAGCGCCTGCGCACATCGGGCGTGATCGACCGCATTGTCGCGATCCTCCACCCCGCCAAGGCGGGACGCGTTCTCAAGGCGCTGGTGACGGTGGAGCTGAAATTGCATGGAGAGCAGCATATGCGCCGCTTTCTGGACATTGCGATCGCGGAAGAGGCCGTATCCCACGTCTATGCGGTCACCGGCGCAACCGATGTCGTGCTGATGCTGCGGCTGCGCGACATGGAGGAATTCGACGCCCTGTGCGACCGGCTTTTCCGCGACCAGCACAATGTCGCGCGCTTCTTCACCATGGTCGTGATCAAGACGGCGAAAGAAGAGACGGCCATCAGGCTTTGAAACTGATGGCATTTCATCAGGGGAAGCGTTTGACAGTCTTCTTAAACCCAAGGAAAGCCGCATCGGGCTTTCGGAAAGGCAGTTTTCAGATGGCCTCTCGTGTTAAGTTAAGACTTCTGGATGGCGCCTATGGGGTGGCCCGGCTCAGTGCGGATGCATCCATTCCAGCCTGGGCCGATGGCGCAGGTTTTCTCAGCATCAGCCGGACTGACGACGAGCTTTCCGTCGTCTGCCGTCAGGAACGGATCCCTGATGATGTTCAGGCCGATACGGGCTGGAACTGCCTCAAACTTCAGGGCCCGTTCGCCTTTGATGAGACGGGCATCGTGCTTTCGGTGATTGAACCGCTGTCGACCAACGATATTGGAATATTCGTGGTTTCGACTTTCGATGGCGACCACCTGCTGGTGAAATCCAATGATCTGAAGAAAACGGTCGACCTGCTGGCAAATGCAGGGCATTCACTCCTTTAAAAATCCATTTTGCCGCGACGGCTTTTCTAAAAGAGGTGCGTTTTGAACAGTGAAATCGAACTTCCGGTGCAAAAGCAGCTGGAGGCTTATAATGCCCGCGACATCGATGCATTTATGGCCTGGTGGGCGGATGATTGTCAGTATTACGCCTTCCCGGCGACGCTTCTGGCAGGAAACGCGGCCGAGATACGAGAACGCCACATCGAGCGCTTCAAGGAGCCGGATCTCCATGGGAAACTGCTGACGCGCATTACTGTCGGAAATGTCGTCATCGACCACGAAACGGTCACGCGGAACTTTCCGGAAGGAAAGGGAGAGATCGACGTTGCCTGCATCTATGAAGTTGAAAACGGCAGGATCGCCAAGGCGTGGTTCAAAATAGGCGAGCCGCGGATCGTGTCGCAAAAATCCTAAGCTTGTGCAGACGACCCGCGCCTCGTACGCGGGACTTCTTAACGTTTCGTTTCGTTATGCCGCGTGGTCGGCCCGCATGGGATGCCAGACGGAAATATCCCGCGGCGCATCCAGAAGATCGGGCAGGGCATCGTGCCATGCCTGCCTATACGGGCGGTGGATCTGAACGTCGATGACGTCCTGATGGTCGCTCCAGGTCTCGTGCAGCAGGAAGCGGTTCTCGTTTTCACCATCCCGGTGCAGGGTTGCGTTTACGAAGGTCTTTTCGTGTCGCATGGCGTCGAGCAGCGCGTTCAGCAATTCGAGAAAACGCCCTCGCTCGCCGGGGCGCACCTGAAAGCCGATGAGATAGGTGGTGTGCACGGGTCTTACTCCTTGGTGCCTTGCATCAGTGCCGCGCGGGTTGCCGCATCGGCGGGATAGAAACACTCCAGCACCAGCTCGGACAGCGTCACATCCGTGGCGGTGCCGAAAACCGTGGTGGTTGAAATGAAGCTCATAATAGTGCCCGAAGACGGATCACGAAGCTGGAGCGGTATCGCCAGCGGATCTGCCCCGGCGGCATGGGCCGAAAGCATCGGTGTGGGATAGGCCGCAAGCTCCGCATGCAGGCAGGAAAGCACGTCGTCTCCCGTCTCTTCCACCTGACGTTTCAGCCGTTCCAGTAGGTGGTGCCGCCATTCGGCAAGGTTGACGATGCGGGAACTTAAGCCGTCGGGATGCAGGCTCAGCCGCAAGGCATTGAGCGGCGGGTGAAGCAGGTCGGCGGAGACACCGGCAAGCAGCGATGTGATCGCATCATTGGCGAGAACCACGTTCCAGTGCCGGTCGACGGCAAGGGCGGGGAAGGGCATGTGGCCATGCACCACGGTTTCGGCGGCTTGCCGGGCTGCCGTCATGTCAGGTGCATCCAGCGACCGTTCGGAATGAACAGGTGCATAACCCGCCGCCAGCATCAGCCGGTTGGCGGCGCGGGCCGGCATGGAAAGCTGATCCGCCAGCCGCACCAGCATGTCGCGGCTGGGAGATGAGCGCCCGCTTTCCACAAAACTCAGATGGCGTGCGGATATGTCCGCCTCTAGCGCCAGATCGAGTTGGCTCAATCTGCGGCGGGCTCGCCATTCTTTCAGCACCTGGCCGACATGTTCTCGATGATGTGTCATGCCCCGCAGCCTAGCAGAAGATATCGCCAATGCGATTACCTCGCAGGTAATTGTTCCGCTTCCCGGACCCCGGCATGATCAAGGCCGTCAACCCAAAGGAGCACACTCATGACACAGCATCTCGCAATCGCCGAAACCTATCTCGCGGTCTGGAATGAGGAAGACGGCGAACGCCGCAAGCAGATGGTAAACAAGGCATGGGCCGAAACAGCCCGTTATATTGACCCCCTGATGCAGGGCGAGGGCCAGAAGGGGATAGCCGCAATGATCGAGGCGGCGCGGCAGAAATTTCCCGGATATCGCTTCGTGCTGACCGGCACCCCTGACGGACACGGCGATTTCACCCGTTTCTCATGGCGCCTGATTTCGCCTGACGGCGACGACGTTGCCGGCGGTACCGATGTCGTCAGCCGCGATGCCGAGGGCCGAATCGATAGTGTCGTCGGTTTTCTTGATGGCGCGGCGGCATAAAAACAGTGACAAGGGGCGGGATCATCTACCCGCCTCCTTCACCTCGGGCAGCGTGCTTCAGCCCGCAAAACCCACGCCGGCCTGACGCTGGCCAAGCGCATTAAACACGGTTGAAACGATGCCGGCGCGATCGAGGCCGGCATTGGCATACATGGTCTCGGGCTTGGCCTGCTCCACCCACTGGTCGGGCAGGGTCAGCGTCCGGACCTTCGGGCCATGGTCGAGCAGGCCCGCGCTGGCCATGAAATGCAGCACATGTGCACCGAAACCGCCGACAGACCCTTCTTCGATCGTCACCAGCACCTCGTGATGGCTGGCCAGCTGGCGGATAAGGTCGAGATCGAGCGGCTTGGCGAAGCGCGCATCGGCAACCGTCGTCGAAAGGCCGGCGGCATCGAGATCTTCAGCCGCCGCAAGGCATTCCGCCAGCCGCGTGCCGAAGGAAAGGAGGGCGACTTTGGTGCCTTCCTTGATGATGCGGCCCTTGCCGATCTGCAGAATCTCACCGCGCGCTGGCATCTCGACGCCCACACCTTCGCCGCGCGGATAGCGGAAGGAAATCGGGCCTTCATCATAGGCCGCTGCCGTGCGGACCATATGTTTCAGCTCCGCCTCGTCGGACGCTGCCATCACTACCATGCCCGGCAGGGTGGCAAGGAAAGTGGTGTCGAACGAACCGGCATGGGTCGGCCCATCCGCGCCGACAAAACCGGCGCGGTCGATGGGGAAACGCACGGGCAGGCTCTGGATCGCCACATCATGCACCAACTGGTCGTAACCGCGTTGCAGGAAGGTGGAATATAGCGCGCAGAACGGCTTATAACCATCAGCCGCAAGTCCCGCCGCAAAGGTGACGGCATGCTGCTCGGCAATGCCGACATCGAAGGTGCGAGACGGGAAAAGCTCGGCCATCTTGTCGAGGCCGGTGCCGTTGGGCATGGCGGCGGTGACGCCGATGATCTTCTCGTCGAGGGTGGCTTCCTGGATCAGCGCTTCGGCGAAGACACTGGTATAGCTCGGCGCATTCGGCTTGGCTTTCGCCTGCGCGCCGGTGATGACGTCGAACTTGTTGACGCCGTGATATTTGTCGGCTGCCGCTTCCGCCGGCGCATAACCCTTGCCCTTCTGCGTCACCACATGGATGAGGACGGGGCCTTTCTGGTTGTCGCGCACATTGCGCAGCACCGGCAAAAGGTGATCGAAGGAATGACCGTCGATCGGGCCAATATGATAAAAGCCAAGCTCCTCGAACAGCGTGCCGCCGGTCACATAACCGCGCGCATGGGTCACGGCGCGGGTAATGGCGCGGTCGATGGTCTTGCCGAGATAGGCGGTGAGTTTCTTGCCGAAATCGCGGAAGCCCATATAGGTGCGGCCGGAGGCGAGGCGTGCCAGATAAGCGCTCATCGCGCCCGTCGGCGGCGCAATCGACATATCGTTGTCGTTGAGGATGACGATCAGCCGCGCATCGAGCGCGCCGGCATTGTTCAATGCCTCAAACGCCATGCCCGCCGACATCGAGCCGTCGCCGATGATGGCTACGACCTTGCGGTCGCTGCCATCAAGACCCGCCGCCACCGCCATGCCGAGACCGGCGGAAATGGAGGTGGAAGAATGGCCGGCGCCGAAATCATCATATTCGCTTTCGGCCCGCCGGGTGAAACCGGAAAGCCCGTCTTCCTGTCGCAGCGTGCGGATGCGATCACGCCGGCCGGTCAGGATCTTGTGCGGATAACATTGATGGCCAACATCGAAGATCAGCCGGTCTTCTGGCGTGTTGAAGACCTTGTGAATGGCAATCGTCAGTTCCACCACGCCAAGGCCCGCACCCAGATGGCCACCGGTTTTCGACACCGCGTCAATCATCTCGTCGCGCAGTTCCCTTGCCAGTTCCGGCAGGTCGCGATCATCGATCTCCTTGAGATCGGAGGGAAATTTCACCCGGTCGAGCAATGGTGTCTGTGGCATTCCGGTCAATCGTTCGGCCTTTTCTTATCGTCAGCAGGGCGTGCCAGAGCGTCTTTCATGTCGAAAGCCGACGGTGCAGCCCTGCATGTCGTACACTTCTATAGAATTTCAACCTTCCGGCAAAGGGACAAACTCTTCTTCGTCGCCGGGAACGATGTCGAAGCGTCCGGTTCTCCACTCCTGTTTGGCCTGTTCTATGCGTTCTTTTGATGACGAAACGAAGTTCCACCAGATGTAACGGCGCTCGTTCAGCGCCGCGCCGCCGAAGATCATGACGTGACAGCCATTGCTGCCGGCCTGCAACGTGATGTCGTCGCCGGGCCGGAAGACGAGCAGCTGGTCGGCGGCGAAAATATCGCCAGCCACATCCAGCGAACCGGACAGAATATAGATCGCCCGCTCCTCATGATCGGCGGAGAAGGGGAATTTTACGCCCGGCTCCAGCGACAGGTCGACATAAAGCGTATCGGTAAAGGACGAAACCGGGGAGGTGAGGCCTTCGAATTCGCCGATTACCACCCGGCCGGTCGCGCCCTTCAGGTCGATCAGCGGCATGTCTTCCTTCGCCGTGTGGGCAAAGGCGGGGGCGATTTCTTCCATATGGTCGGGCAGGGCAAGCCAGGTCTGCAGGCCGGACATGGAAAGCGGATGGCCACGCAGATTTTCCGGTGTGCGTTCCGAATGCACGATGCCACGCCCGGCCGTCATCAGGTTGATATCGCCGGGGCGGATGACAAGCTCGGTGCCGAGACTGTCTCGGTGCTTGATTTCGCCGTCGAACAGATAGGTAACGGTGGAAAGCCCGATATGCGGATGCGGTTTGACGTCGAGCGCCTCGCCCGCCTTCAGGATCGCCGGGCCCATACGGTCGAAAAAAATGAATGGCCCCACAAGCCGCCGCTGCCGGGTCGGCAGGGCGCGGCGTACGGCAAAGCCGCCAATATCGCTGGTGCGGGGAATGATCAGGTTTTCGATGGCATCGCAGGCAAAGGCATCACCCGCGACGGGATCGTTACCGGGAAAGAAGGACATCGCTTGCTCCTCGTATCGTCTGGCCGGAGTTTAGCATAACCGAAGGTTTAGGGAGCATAGCGATATCGAACGCAGTGTTAACTGACCCGAGGGAACACGAGATTGTGAGAGGCTTAATTCACGCGATCACCGCTGACAAAGATTTGCAAACCTCTCCTCCGTCATCCTCGGCCCTGTGCCGAGGATCTAATCACGTCGAATAAAATCAATCGGTTGCAGATAACAGGGACAAGCCCGAGGATGACGTCGAGTGTTTGAATCGGGAGGTGGCTACCTTATCGAATCACGTCCAAACGCTCCCGCTAAACGCAGTCACTCCCCGTCGAGCGGCTCCACACCCTGCGGCTTGCCCGCACGATCGAGGCGGATTTTCTCGATTCGCTTTTCGGCGGCGTTTAACAGCGTCTCGCAGTGCTTCTTCAGGGCTTCGCCGCGCTCATAGATGGCGATTGATTCGTCCAGCGCCACGTCTCCGCGTTCCAGGCGTGCGACAATGCTTTCCAGCTCGGCGACGGCCTTTTCGAAGGAATAACCGCTGACATCGGCTGTGTTGGCATTTTCCGTCATGTTCAACCCTTCATCATTCTCAAAATATGCATGGCTGCCGATTCCGCCAGCCCTTCCAGATCATAACCACCTTCAAGCAGGCTGACGACCCGGTTCGATGCGTATTTGTCGGCCATTTCCAGAAGTCGGCCCGTGGCCCAGTCGAAATCCTCGCCCACCAGATTGATCTGCGCCAGCGGATCGCGGTGATGCGCGTCGAAACCGGCGGAGATGAGGATGAGATCAGGCGAAAAATCGGCAATCGCCGGCAGCACGCGGGATTTGAAGGCCTCGCGAAAATGATCGCTGCCGGTATTGGGCGAAAGCGGGGCGTTGACGATATTGTTCTTCGCGCCGGTTTCGTTTTTATCGCCGCTCCACGGGTAAAGCGGCATCTGGTGGGTGGAACAGAACAGCACTGATGTGTCGTTCCAGAAGATGTCCTGCGTGCCGTTGCCGTGATGCACGTCCCAGTCGATGATGGCGATGCGCTCTGCGCCATGTTTTTTCTGGGCATGGCGGGCGGCGATGGCCACATTGTTGAAAAGACAGAAACCCATGGCCTTGGCGGTTTCCGCATGGTGGCCGGGCGGGCGGGCGGCGACGAAGACATTGTCGGCAGCACCGGTAAACACGTCATCCACCGCAGCCATTGCCGCACCGATGCCGGTCAGCGCCGCCTGCAGGCTTTTCGGCGAAAGATAGGTATCGGATTCGATCCGGTTAATCTCACCTTCCTCTTCGGGCACCTGCCGCATGACAGAAAGCAGATGCTCTTCCGGATGCGCCAGCAGCACCGCATCCTCATTGGCCTGCGGCGCTTCCTTCCGTTCCAGCCGCTCGAAATTCGGATGTTCGAGCGCGATGTTCAGCGACCGCAGGCGGTCCGGCCGCTCGGGGTGGCCGGGAGGCGTGATGTGCTCCAGGAAGATCGGGTGTTCGTATAAACGCGTCGCCATGCTTTTCCTCCCGAAGAAAGTCTGTTCAGGCGCGCTGCGGCAGAAGCGGATAACCGGCCATCACGGCACGGCCGGCCAGTGCGGCAAGCACGGCCTTCAGCGCATCGCCGGGAATGAAGGCGAGTGAACCCATAAAGGCCTTCTCGAAACCAAGCCCGACGACCAGCGCCAGATAGGTGATGCCGAAAGCATAAAGCACCACCACGCCGCCGATCAGGCTGGCGACGAAGAAACCGATGCCCTGCGCCAGAGCGGACTGGCTGCGATTGACGAGTTTTTCCGAGAGCGTGCCGGTGACGAAGACCGCCGCGATCCAGCCGATCAGGAAGCCCGTCGTCGGCGTGGTGAAGATCGAAAGACCACCGCGTCCGCCCGACAGGACCGGCAAGCCGATGGCGGCAATCAGGATCGTCAGCAGAACCGCGAGCGTGCCGCGCTTCGCACCCAGCACGACGCCGGCCAGCATGACGCCGAGCGACTGCGCGGTGATCGGCACGGGGATGAAACCGAGCGTGATCGGTGGCAGAAGCCCGAGTGCGATGATGATGGCGGAAAACAGCGAAATCAGCACAAGGTCGCGGGTCGTCATGGCGCTCAAAACTCCGGATGGTTATCTGGCCGTCAGCTTTGGCCTCTGAAACCGCGCGCGTCAATGGCGTCGGCAATGGCATCGGCATCCTTCAACGTCATAATGACAAGTGGCACGATGATAGTGGCCATGCGCACGGGCAGGCCACGCGCCCGGTGTGCGTCACGCACCGCATGATACCGGTTGACGATCTCAGGCACGAACCGCACGACGAGCCCGACCGCAAGCCCGATATCGGCAGCCTTGACCAGCCCCAGCCTTTCGAGAGGGGCGGCGGCAAGCGTGATCTCATCCATGAACTGCGAAATGCTGACGGTTATGGTGACGGCTGTGGCAAGCAGCGCCAGCGCCGTCAGCCGCAAAAGGTTGACTGTCGCATCCTGAGCCGGCAGCAGCAGATAGCTGAAGGCCGCGACGAGGAAAATGGTCAGCATCACGGGCCGCAGCCGCAGGCCGATCTCCCGCAAGGATAGCCGCGTCTCGCGCAGTATGGCGGCGGCGAGAACCACGGCGCATCCCAGCAACAACAGATCACGGGTAAGGAACAGCGCGATGCTGAAGCCCATGAGCGTCAGGAGCTTGAGGCGCGGCGACACGCGGTAGAGCCAGCCCGTGCCTTCAACGTGCAGCGATTTCATCGCGCCACCGCAGCGAGATATTGCGCCACGGCCTCTTCAGGCGCGGCGTCTGCAATCAGCGCGCCGCCGTGGAAAACCAGCACACGGTCGAAGCCTTCAAGCAGCGGCAGATCATGGGTAACGACGATGAGCGACTGCGACAGCGTCGCCATGGTCTTTTCCACGACAGCCCGGTTTTTGAGATCAAGCTGGTTGGTCGGTTCGTCGAGAATAAGGATGTGCGGTTCGGTAACCAGAAGCGCCGCCAGCGCCGCAAGCTGCAGCTCCCCGCCGGAAAGCTCATGCGCGCGCCGTTCTTCGAGATGGGAAATGCCAAGCCGCTCAAGAACGGCTTTCACCCGGGCTTCGGTTTCCGCCTTGCCGAGACCGAGCCGCTTCAGCCCGAAGGCGACATCGTCGCGCACGATCGGCAGGATGATCTGGTTCTGCGGATTCTGGAAGATGAAACCAACCGTCTGCAAGACCGCCTTGGCGTCCCTCACGGTGTCGAGACCGTTCACCGCAACCTTGCCCTCGCTCGGCTTGTTCAGCCCGTTGATCAGCCGCGCAAAGGTGGTCTTGCCGGAACCATTAAGGCCGATCACGCCGATACGCCGTTCCGTCAATGTCAAAGACAGGGGCTGCAGGGCCTGCCGACCCTCGAAAGCGACACCGGCGGCATCGAAACGGATTTCCAAGCTTACATCCTCGCGCTCGTTTTCCGGTTCTATACCCCGTCATCAACAGAAGTGAAACAAGGAACAAAAAAAGAACATTGCAATCCTGAAAAAGCCGTCATACCTTCTCCTCCATGGTGATCAAGGTTTCAAACGAAGCGGCAAGACGAATTTTTCTGGCGCGGCAGGGGCTTTCCTCGCCGCCCGGCAAGGCGCTTTCGAAGAGCGACCTGCTGCAGCTGATAACCGATATCGGTTTTGTGCAGGTGGACAGCATCGGCACGGTGGAGCGCGCCCACCATCAGATTATCTTCTCCCGTAACCAGACCTACAGGCGTGACCATCTGACCACGCTTTTGGAAAAGGACCGGGCGCTGTTCGAGCACTGGACACATGACGCTTCCATCGTGCCGACGGAATTTTATCCCTATTGGAAGCACCGCTTCCGCCGCCGCGAGCCGATCATTCAGGAGCGCTGGCGCAAATGGCACGGCGAGGGTTTCGACGCTGCTTTCGGTGAAACGCTGGAGCGCATTGCGGCAACCGGGCCGGTTCTGGCGCGGGAGTTGAAAGAGGAGGGGCACCAGTCCGGCGGCTGGTGGAACTGGCATCCGTCCAAGACCGCGCTCGAATATCTCTGGCACACCGGCAAGCTGGCGATTGCCGGCCGGGTGAATTTCCAGAAGGTCTATGACCTTGCCGAACGGGTCATTCCCGGCGAGCATCACGAAACCGAGGTGGAACATGCGGAATTTGTCGACTGGGCCTGCCGCGAAGCGCTGAAGCGGCTGGGTTTCGCCACCCATGGTGAAATCGCCGCCTTTTTCGATCTCGTCACCCCGCAGGAGGCGAGGGACTGGGTCAAAAGCCATCGCGATGAACTCTGTGAGGTTTCGCTTCTTGCAAGTGACGGCGACACTGCCCGTCCGTCCTATGCCTTTGCCGATTTCACCGCCGACCTGACCGACGTGCCGGAACCCTCATCCCGCGTCCGCGTCCTCAGCCCCTTCGATCCGCTGTTGCGTGACCGCAACCGCACGGAGCGGCTGTTCGGTTTCTATTATCGCATCGAGGTCTTCGTGCCGGAGCCGAAGAGGCAATATGGCTATTATGTCTTCCCGCTTCTGGAGGGCGACCGCGTGATCGGTCGCATCGACATGAAGGCGGATCGCAAACGCAGCACGCTGGATGTGCGTCGCCTGTGGCTGGAGCCCGGCGTGCGCGCCTCCGCCGGTCGGCTGGAGAAGCTCGACGCCGAACTGGCGCGACTTGCTAAATTCACGGGTGTTGAGAGCGTGAATTATCTGGAGGGCTGGCGGGAGGAAAGCTGAAGTTTTTCGCTCTGGACACTATGAGAGTGACATCCTACCACGCGACGCCATCTTCGCAGCTGAGGTAGCCCGGCGTCGCCGCGTGTTTCTTCTCCCCGCCGGGGAGAAGGTGGCCCGAAGGGTCGGATGAGGGGGCAAGCTCTCCGAAATCCGGCAAGGGCGCCCCCTCATCCCGCTGCCGCGGACTTCTCCCCCTCGGGGAGAAGAAACAAGGGGCACCCACTCGCTTCACAATTGCCCTGGAAAACCAAAGGCAAACCCCAAAATCAGCAGATATCCGTCGCCGAAATCTGGATGCCGAAGCCTTCAAGCCCGACATAATGCCGTTCGCGGGTGGTCAGCAGCTTGATGGAGCTGATGCCGAGATCCTTGAGGATCTGCGCGCCGAGGCCGATTTCCAGCCATTCGTTTTCGCGCGAACGGGCTTGGGCATGCGCTTCGTCCGGGTCACGCGCCTTGCGTCGTCCGGCCACCTGGCCGACGCCGACGGAGCCTTCACGCAGATAGACGATGACACCGCGGCCTTCCTCGGCGATCTTCTGCATGTAGTGCCGAACCGGCTGGCGGTCGCCAAACACGTCGTCGGCGACGTTTTCCGGGTGCAGGCGAACGGGAATGTCGATGCCGTCCCTGATGTCACCGAAAATCACCGCCATATGCTGCATCGGATCCCATGGCAGCGAATAGGTCTGCGCTTTCGCCGTCCCAAACGGCGTTTCGATGGTGAAGGAGGATTCCATCTCTACCAGCGTTTCCTTGCGCTGGCGATAGGCGATGAGATCGGCGACCGAGACGTGCTTCATGCCGTGTTTTTCGGCGAAGTCCAAAACCTGCGGGCCACGCATCACCGTGCCATCGTCATTCACCAGTTCGCTGATGACGCCGATCGGCGGCAGGCCGGCGAGTCGGCAGAGATCGACCGCCGCTTCGGTATGGCCGGAACGCATCAACACGCCGCCCTCGCGGGAAATCAGCGGGAAGATATGGCCCGGTCGGGTGAAATCGGAAGCGCCGACATTGGGATTGGCAAGATTGCGCACCGTCAGGGTGCGGTCATCGGCGGAAATGCCCGTCGTTGTGCCGTGCTTGAAATCGACGCTGACGGTGAAGGCCGTCGTATGGGCGCTGTCATTTTCCGCCACCATGGCGTTGAGGTTCAGCCGCTTGGCCTCCTCGCGCGGCATGGGCGCGCAGACGATGCCCGAGGTATGACGCACGATCAGCGCCATTTTTTCAGGCGTGCAATGAACCGCTGAAATGATCAGATCGCCTTCGTTCTCGCGGTCGTCATCATCGGTCACGACAACGATTTCGCCGGCTTCGAAAGCGCGGATAGCGTCGACAACGCGTTTCTGATCATAGGCCATGGCGATATCCCCCTTAATTTCAGAGCAACGGTTCGTTGCTCTTTTTGTTTCTTTAGCGGATTGTCCGAAAACCGCTTCACACTTTTCGGTCCGCTAAAGCCGGCCGGTCTGGCCGCGGTCCCTCAGATAATGGTCGGCAACGGTGCAGGCGATCATCGCTTCACCGATCGGAACGGCGCGGATGCCGACGCAGGGGTCGTGGCGGCCCTTGGTGCGCACATCGACATTGTTGCCATCGGTATCGATGGACAGGCGCTCCGTCAGAATGGAGGAGGTGGGCTTGATGGCGAAGCGGGCGATAACGGGCTCACCGGTCGCGATGCCGCCCAGAATGCCGCCGGCATGGTTGGAGAGGAAAATCGGCTTGCCGTCATTGCCCATGCGCATCTCATCGGCATTTTCCTCGCCGGAAAGCTCGGCCGAGGCGAAACCTTCGCCGATCTCCACGCCCTTGACGGCGTTGATCGACATCAGGCTGGAGGCGATATCCTGATCGAGCTTGGCATAGATCGGCGCGCCGATGCCGGCCGGAACCCCTTCCGCCACCACTTCGACGACGGCCCCGATGGAGGAGCCGGCCTTGCGGATACCGTCGAGATACTCTTCCCAGACCGGCACCATCTCGGCATCAGGGCAGAAGAACGGGTTCTGGTCGACCTGATCCCAATCCCAATTGTTGCGGTTGATTTTGTGCTTGCCGATCTGCACCAGCGCGCCGCGCACATTGAGGCTTGGCACCACCTTGCGGGCGATTGCGCCGGCGGCGACACGCGCCGCCGTCTCGCGTGCAGAGGAGCGCCCGCCGCCGCGATAGTCGCGAATGCCGTATTTCAGATCATAGGTGAAATCCGCATGGCCGGGACGGAAACTTTTGGCAATCTCGCCGTAATCCTTGGAGCGCTGGTCGGTATTTTCGATCAGCATGGAAATCGGCGTGCCTGTCGTTATCATCGTCTCGCCGTCCTCATCCAGCATCACGCCGGAAAGAACCTTCACGATGTCATCCTCGCGGCGCTGGGTCACGAAGCGGCTCTGGCCGGGCTTGCGCTTGTCCATCCAGTGCTGCACCTCGGCAAGGGTAAAGCGGATGCCGGGCGGGCAACCGTCCACCACACAGCCAAGTGCCGGCCCGTGGCTTTCACCCCAGGTGGTAACGCGAAAAAGATGACCGAAACTGTTATGCGACATAGTTCTCAAGACCGGAAACAGGGCACCTGTGGACGGCGCCATTTAAAACAAGCGGATTTGTCTTAGTGGAAAATCCGGGCAAGGCAAAAGCCTTTCTTTCATCGCAAACGGGATAAGAAGGTGACGTACCGTTCACGACTTGGGAAACAACGAAAAACGACAGTCTCGGCCATGGGTGATGGAGAGCGATTCGATGGTATCGACGGGTTATCCGAGATGACGAAATTGTAAAAACGTCGAGGTTTTCCGCCTTAAACCGGAGTTTTCCAATATTGCCGGAAAATGCGGTGTAAAAATCACTAACGGCTTGAACACGATCCCAAATCCGTTCATCAATTGGGCCGAAAATGTCATGGTTGCGGGCAATTTCCGCCACATTCGAAAGGCAATTCTTCATGCATGTAAGGTTTTCACGCAAATTCACGAAAGCTAGATCGATGCGTATGATGATTGCCGCCCTTCTGGCCACCGCCAACCTGCTGATGCCGATCAACAGCTTCGCCCAGAGCGTCGATGTGGAAGGCACGATCAGCAAGATCGATGCGAACGGGCTGAGCATTACGCTCAACGACGGCAAGACCTATCGCGTGCCGGAAGAGTTCAACTTCGAAGGTTTGAAGGCGGGCGTGAAGGTCGTGGTTTTCTACACGGAAGTGGATGGCAAACGCGTGGTCGACGATCTTCAGGTCGTTGAGTAAGACCAGCCTCTTACTCAGCCCTTATGCCGAACCTCCGTTGTGAAACGAGCGGGTGCATCTAGCTTTCTTCTCCCCGCCGGGGAGAAGTCCGCGGCAGCGGGATGAGGGGGCAAGCTCTCCGAAATCCGGCAACGTTACCCCCTCATCCGACCCTTCGGGCCACCTTCTCCCCGGCGGGGAGAAGAAAGAAGCGGCGGCGTTCAGCCAAATAAAAGCGTCTCAAGGATGATAACGCCGAGGCTTATGCTGCCTGATCCATCACGCAATCCACTCCGCACTATTCCGATCAATCTCGACCTTCAAAATCCGATCCTGCGGGATTTGCGTCCTCGACGCCTCGTCCTTGTCCATGCCTGAAACAAGCCGGAAGATCGAGCGGATGACGCCGCCATGGCAGACGCATATCGTCGGCACCTCCACGGAGGAAAGCCATGCGCCGATGCGCCAGGAGAGGATTTCATAGCTTTCGGCATCCTGGCCGGGGGGAATGAAATCCCATTTATTGGCCTTGCGCGCCTTCACCCGGTCGGGGAATTCCTTCTTGAGGTCGGGCAGGGTCTGCCCCTCCCAGTCGCCGAAGGAGACTTCGATCAAGCGGTCGTCGGTGCGGTAGGCCTTGGGGTCGAGGCCCATCGCGCCGCGCATCAGTTCCATGGTCTCGCGCGTGCGCCCGAGCGGGCTTGCCACATAGTCGAAATCCGTGGCCCGTTCACCCAAAAGGCGGGCGAGAAGCACGCCATTGCCGACCGCCTGCTGGCGGCCGAAATCATTGAGCGGAATGTCTTTCTGGCCCTGAAGCCGGCGTATCGCATTCCAGTCCGTTTGTCCGTGTCGGATCACATAGACGAGCAAGGCGATACCCCTGTTTCAGATGTCAGTCCTTGACGACCGAAATGTCAGGCGCATCCACTGCCTTCATGCCGATGGTGTGATAACCGGAATCGACATGGTGGATTTCACCGGTCACGGCCGTCGAAAGGTCGGACAGCAGGTAGAGCGCCGACTTGCCGACTTCCTCGATGGTAACGGTGCGCTTCAGCGGCGCATTATATTCGTTCCACTTCAGAATGTAACGGAAGTCGCCGATGCCGGAAGCCGCGAGCGTCTTGATCGGGCCGGCGGAAACGGCGTTGACGCGGATGCCGCGATTGCCGAGGTCGACCGCGAGATAACGCACGCTGGCTTCAAGAGCGGCCTTGGCCACGCCCATCACGTTGTAATTCGGCATGACCTTTTCGGCGCCGTAATAGGTGAGCGTGATGATCGAGCCACCGTCATTCATGATAGGCTCTGCGCGCTTTGCAACGGCGGCCAGCGAGAACACGGAAATATCCATGGTGCGGTTGAAGTTGTCGCGGCTGGTATCGAGGTAACGGCCGGTCAACTCGTCCTTGTCGGAGAAGGCAATGGCATGCACGACGAAGTCGATCTTGCCCCAGTGCTGTTCCAGCGAGGCAAAAACGGCGTCGATCGTTTCGAGATCGGTCACGTCGCAATGGCCGGCCATGAAGGCGCCGAGTTCCTGCGCCAAGGGCTCGACGCGTTTCTTCAATGCGTCACCCTGCCAGGTGAGTGCGAGTTCCGCACCTGCATCCGCGCAGGCCTTTGCAATGCCCCAAGCGATTGAACGGTTATTGGCGACGCCCATGATGAGGCCGCGTTTGCCAGCCATGAGACCGGATGCCTGAGCCATTTTGTGCTCCCTAGTACTTTTGATCGGTCCTGCCTATGGCATAGGCTGCAATCCTGTTCAAGATTGCTAAAGATCATCAACTGTTAGGGAACGTAACAAAGGGTGCTTTGTCCCGGCTATTCGCAAAACTTTCACAAATACAGGCCTTCGCGCATGTGCCGCATCAGGTCGGTTACCTTCTCATCCGGCTTTTCGAGCAGGACGATGCGCAATTCGATGACGAGATCGCCGGCGCCGCCATTGCCATCGGCAAGGCCCTTGCCGGCAATCCTCAGCACACGGTCCGAGCCGGACCAGGCGGGAATGGTGATATTTTCCTCGCCGAGCGGTGTCGCGACTTTCGCTTCGCAGCCGAGAACCGCGTCGCTGAGCGAGATCGGCAAGGTCGTGTGGATATCGAAGCCACGAAGGGAAAAGGCGTCATCCCGGGCGGCCAGCAAGGTCACGGCAAGATCGCCGCGCGCCAGGTTGGGAAGCTTCAGCCCCTGTCCTTTCAGCCGCACGACGTGCCCATCCGCCATGCCGGCTTCAAGCTGGAAGCGGATTTCACGGTCGTCGGCAAGCTGCAGGGTGACCCATTTGCGTTCCAGAAGATCGGCGACCGTGACGGTGGCTTCCGCCGTGATATCAGGCACCTTTTCCGCAGCTAGCTGCGCAGGGCGGAAACGACGCACGAGAGCGTTGAAGATATTGACGGCCAGTGAGGCGGGTGCGGTCCTGTCATCGCCAGCGGCGGACTGGGCTGCGTCGCTGGCGGCGGGTATATCGCCCTTTACGGCGCTTGCCGCAGCCTTCGCCGCTTCCGCGGCCTGCTGCACCTTGGGGTCGTTCTGGGCGTCCGCACCAAAAATCCGCTCGACGATATCTTCGGCACTTTCCGGCTTTGCGTCGGTTTTCTGGCCGGTCTGCGCCCGGTTGCGGGCATCTGCGCGGGCCAGTTCCTCCATCAGCTTTTCAGCGGCCTTGGCGCGCTCGGCGGCCTCACGCGCTGCTTCCCGCTGCTGCATGATGGTTTCGCCTCGCTGCTTCTTCTCGGCCGCCCTGCGGGCCTGATCGTAAAGATCGCGCTTTTTCGGGTCTTTCAGAAGATCGTAAGCCTGTCCGATCTCGGCGAATCGCGCCGAAGCATCGGGATCGTCGCGATTGGCGTCCGGATGGACGGTTTTCGCCTTCGTGCGCCAGGCGGCCTTGATGTCCTCGTGACGGGCGTCACGTTTCACACCGAGGATAGAATAAGGATCGCGCATGCGAAACACCAGTTACGTTGGCTCAGTCTGCCGCCGCTCATGGCGCAATCCTGAAGCTAACCCCTCCGAAAAGGGATACCTGCGATCATTCGCCTGCACGCCCTCGGTTTAATCAACGCCGACTGTTGCAATAAGTTGCTAATCACTCCTTTACGGAGGGAGTGCGCCGAAGCCGGGCCGGTTTTATTCCATATGGAAGGGTAAACAGATTATTTCTGCTCGAAGCGGGTCATCAACCATTCGCCGGTTTCCGACAGGCAGGCCTGTCCGGCATAGCTCGCAACACCCTCGAAGGAGTGGCGTGTCGTCTTGAAATCGCGGCAGACGAAACCGCTGGATTTGTCTTCATGAATGGTGGTGACGACGCCGGCGCTGCCGGTGGCGGCATTGGCCCAGGGCAGTGGCTGGTCGGCAAGCTTGGTGAGATCGGCCGAGGTTACCGCATTGCGAATGGTTGCGTCATCGGTCTGGGAGCCGCCGTTCTGCTGGTTTGGGACGGAAGCCGTGGAGAGCGAGCGGTCGACCTTGTCGCCGCCGAACAGGTCGAGGCTGACGCAACCGCTCAGCACCACGAGCATTGACACGACGGCGGAAACTTCCGCCACCGACGAAAGGAGGCCCTTTGTTCGACTGTTCGACTTTGCTATGACGGTCACCATCTTTCGCCAGAAATCATCTCTGGGGTCCAAATCAGCTCGGGAGCATTTTAGTCAATATGTCGGAAACGGGGTTAACATCCAGTGACTTCACGGAAGAAAATGAACCTTTTGCGCTTTTTGCCGAATGGCTGAAGGATGCAACGGCTTCCGAAATCAACGATCCGAACGCGGTGGCACTTGCAACCGTGGACGAAAATGGCCTGCCGAATGTGCGCATGGTACTTCTGAAAGGCGTCGACGACCGCGGCTTTGTTTTCTACACGAATTTCGAAAGCCAGAAGGGTCAGGAGATTCTTGGCCAGAAAAAAGCGGCCATGTGTTTCCACTGGAAGAGCCTCCGCCGGCAGGTGCGTCTGCGCGGCGAGGTGGAGATCGTCAGCGACGAGGAGGCGGATGCCTATTACGCCTCGCGTCCGCGCGGCAGCCGCATCGGCGCCTGGGCTTCCAAGCAGTCGCGGCCGCTGGAAGGCCGTTTCGCGCTGGAAAAGGCGGTGGCCGAATATACCGCCAGATATGCGATCGGCGATATTCCGCGCCCGTCCCATTGGTCCGGTTTCCGCATCCGCCCCGTCAGCATCGAATTCTGGCACGACCGCAAGTTCCGCCTGCACGACCGCATCGAATTCCGTCGCGAGACGCCTGACGGTGTCTGGTCCAAGGTCCGCATGTATCCCTGAACGCCATCAGGGCAGGCCATCGCGGCCTGCCTATTTCAGCAGCGAATCAAACAGCGGCAGGCCGATCACGGCGGAAATGGCGATCAGCCCATAGCAGATGCGCCGGAACGCCGCTTCATCGGCAAGCCCATGCAATCGCGCGCCGGCATAAAGGCCCACCGCATAAAAGGGTAGGGCCAGCAGGAAAAACACGAAGACATCGACGGTGAACAGGCCACTGACAAAATAGCTGGCGATGGAAAACACCGTTGAAACCGCGAAATAAAGAATGACATTGGCGCGCACGAAAGCGCCCTTCAGCGCCCCGCCCAGCCAATAGGCGACGACGGGCGGCCCGCCCAGCTGCGCAGCCCCCGAAAACAGCCCGGCCAGAAGCCCGGTAAAGAGGGTGAGCGGCGTTTTCGGCCGGCCGCTGTAACGCCAGCCGGACACCAGAAACACCAGTAGCACCACGACCACGCCGGAGATGAGCCAGCGCAGGGTCAGCGGATCACCCTTTGAAAGCAGTAGGGTTCCAAGCGGCACGCCGACAAATGCGCCGGCCGCCATGGTGAAGACCTCGCGCCGGTCCGCCATGCGAAAGGCGGGCGGTATCATGCCGAGCGTCAGGACGCCGTCCACGACCAGCAGCACCGCCGAGGCGATGCGCGGGCCGACAATGGCGCTTGCAAGCGGAATGAAGATGAGCGCTGCACCAAAACCGGAAAAACCGCGGGCAAGGCCGGCAAGACACGCAGCCCCCGCAAACATGGCAAGCAGCACGGGACTATGCGCGGTGATGAGCGACGAGACGAAATCGAGATGGGACATGGGTGACGGCACGGTTTCGAATACCTTTTCTCTATCTCGCTCGCAGGCGCATGTCGCGGAAATTTCAGTTCATGGCGGCGTGACGCCCTGACGGGTCGACGCCGTCAGAGAATCATGATTAGAGTTGTAATGCACGAACAAAGGATGAACAAATGCTTGCTGACATGATGCATCGGTTTGAAGAGGCCTCGCAAAAATATGCCGCTGAAAACGGAATATTCCGCGACCCGGACTGGTACATGCTGAAGCTTCAGGAGGAGGTTGGCGAGGTCACACAGGCCTGGAACCGGCTGACAGGGCGGGGGCGCATTAAGGGCAGGAGCAAAGAGGAGATGAAGCGGGATCTGGCCGATGAAACAGCCGATCTCCTCGGCCATGCGCTTTTGCTGGCCCATTATAACGGCCTCGATATTGAAGGAGCGATCGAGCGTAAGTGGCGTTTCAGGCCGTCAAAACCCTGAAGGCTCCAGCTTTTCCAACATGGCCGCCACGGCGTTAAGATCGCTTGCGACGGCAAGGCACTTCTCCCGCATTTCCTCGGTTGGCGGTGCCACATCCGGCACCATGATCGTCATCATGCCGGCAGAGGAGGCGGAGCGGACGCCGGAATAGGAATCTTCCAGCGCAAGGCAGCGGCCGGGATCGAAGCCGAGGCGTTTTGCGGCCGTGAGATAGGGCATGGGCGCAGGCTTCGGCTCGGTATAATCGCCACGCGCGACGATGGTGTCGAAACGTCTGAGAAGATCGTAAGGGCCGAGATGGCGCGTCACCGAATCGTGTCGCGACGAGGTGGCGATGGCGCGGCGGATATCAAGCCGGTCGAGAAGATCGAGGATTTCGATGACGCCGGGTTTCAGCGCCACTCCATCAGCCATCATCAGGCCGAGATGCCGGAGCCAGGCGTCTCGGAATGTCGCCATCGGAAAATCCGCGCCATAATCGGCAAGGATGGTGCCTGTGATGACATCCCACGGGCTGCCGCAAACCTTTTGATAGGTCTCGACCTTCATGCCATGGCCGCCTTCCTCAGAAGCAGCCAGAAACGAATCGCGATAGAGCGTCTCGCTTTCGATCAGCAATCCGTCCATGTCGAACACCACGGCCTGCGGCAGAAAAGGCAGCATGATCGCTCAACCGAACCGGAAGGGGCGTTCGCCGAGACTTTCGAACGGGCGGATGAGATACCCATCCGGATCGGCGACGATGAATTGCCGGTTGCCCACTTCGACGGTGCCGCGCCTGTACCATTTTTCCTCCGGCGCCAGCACGAGACCGATCAAGGCCCGTTCGAGCCGGAAAAGAATGGGCTGCAGGGAAGGAACGGCGAGCTGCAGGTTCATGCCGCGGCCAAACGGCGTATCGAGCGAGGCATTGCCTGCAACGAAAGTCCGGGTCGCGCCGATCTGGTCGATCATCAGCTGTGCATCACCCAGCGCCAGATAGGCGAAACCCTCTTCGGGGCGCTCATAAACCACATGAAAACCGATCAGATCGCAATAGAAAGCGCGGCTTCTCTGCCAGTCGCTGACGGCAAGCTCGGGAACGAGGGCATTTCGTATGATGGCCAGGGTCTCCTTTTTCACGCAGGCCCGGCGATGGGAGGATGGCCTGCCATAAACGATGATCTTATCGTCTTCCGGGCTGCACGCCAGAGGAAACCTCATCATGGCAGCCATGTGTGAGGTTGTGGGCTGGTGGGAGGTGACTGCCGATGAGGATTGTCACCGCGCGTGCGCCGCTGAACTACGCCTTCGTGCCACCCACGGTGATCTGGTCCATGCGCAGATGCGGCTGGCCGACGCCGACCGGCACCCATTGCCCGGCCTTGCCGCAATTGCCGATGCCGGTATCGAGTTTGGAATCATTGCCGATCATCGAGACGCGCTTCATCGCATCCGGCCCGTTGCCGATCAGCATCGCGCCCTTCACCGGTGCGCCGATCTTGCCGTTCTCGATGAGGTAGGCCTCGGTGCAGCCGAATACGAATTTGCCTGAGGTGATGTCGACCTGTCCACCGCCGAAGGAAACGGCATAGATGCCCTTCTTTACGGAGGCGATGATCTCTTCCGGCGTCTTGTCGCCGGAGAGCATGTAGGTATTGGTCATGCGCGGCATCGGCACATAGGCATAACCCTGGCGGCGGCCGTTGCCGGTCGCTTTCGCCCCCATCAGCCGCGCATTCTGGCGGTCCTGCATATAACCGACGAGCCGGCCATTCTCGATCAGCACATTATAGGCCGAGGGCGTTCCCTCGTCGTCGATGGTCAGCGAACCGCGGCGGCTGTCGATGGTGCCGTCATCCACAACGGTCACGCCGGGTGCAGCGACCATCTCGCCCATCAGTCCGGCAAAGGCGGATGTCTTCTTGCGGTTGAAATCGCCTTCCAGACCGTGGCCGACCGCCTCATGCAGCATGACGCCGGGCCAGCCGGAGCCGAGCACCACATCCATGGTGCCCGCCGGTGCATCGATGGCGGTGAGATTGACGAGCGCCTGCCGCAACGCTTCATCGGCGCCGCGCTGCCAGTTTTCCGTGGTAATGAAATCGCCGAAACCGACGCGGCCGCCAATGCCATAGGAGCCGCTTTCCTGCCGGTCGCCTTCGCCCGCCACCACGGAAATGTTGATGCGGGTCATGGGGCGGATGTCGCTGACGCGATGGCCGTCCGCGCGCAGAATATCCACCACTTGCCAGCTGGCGGAAATCGTCGCCGTCACCTGCCGAACATTCGGGTCCTTATCACGCAGATAGGCGTCGATATCGGTGAGCAGCTTCACCTTCTCTTCGAAGCTCGGGCTACCGATCGGGTTTTCGTCGCCGTATAGCTTCTTGTTGGTACGCTGGGGAGCGGCGGCATAGGAGCCGGAATAACCCCGGGTGACAGCGCCGACCGCGTCCGAAGCCCGCTTCAGCGCCCCTTCCGAAAGCTCGCCGGCATGGGCGTAGCCCACCGTCTCGCCGGCAACGGCGCGCAGGCCAAAACCCTGATCGGTGTTGAAGGAGCCGCCCTTGAGGCGACCATTGTCGAAGGTCAGCGATTCGGCCTGGGCATGTTCGATGAACAATTCGCCATCGTCAGCGCCGGCAAGCGCCTCTCCAACGAGCTTGCGCAATTGCGTTTCATCGCAATCGAAGAGTTTTACAAGGTCGTCGGTCATCTCAGGCTCCAGTCATGATCGTTCATGACCGATTTAGGCACTGGAGCGGGCAGACGCAAGGCTGCCCGTCACGACGATGCCTCAAGGAAGCGCGTCGTAGCCCTCGGCAAAGCCGGAAAGCTCGATCGGAATACCGACGCGGTCCTGATCGACGGATTCGCGCAGCGCAAAGACGGCGTTCTTGCCGGCACGCAGCACCTTCAGCAGCTCGTCATCAATATCGACTTCCACATAGCAGCCTTCGGAGAAGCAGCGGGTGAAATAGGCGCGGCCGATATTGTTATTGTCGATGTAAAGCTCCATGCCATCCTTCAAAAGCACGCCGAGCGGCGCGAGGATGCGCAGGATACGCGACTTGCGGTCGGCGGTTTTAAGGATGACCACCGAAAGCCCGACTTCCGGGCGGTCGTCGGCAATCACGTTCTGCATCAGCGCGCATTGTTCTTCGGATGCGCCCGCCGGCTTGTCGCAGATGACCGACCATGCACCATGCGTCGACTTCGGCGTGCCGGGCGGCTGCTGTTGCGCCAGCGCCGCGGCAGCGGGGGCGATGATGGCAAGACCGGCGGCGGCAAGGAAAGTGCGCGCGAGCGGGGAAAGACGCATGGATACCTCTGGGATTCGAATCAGTGCGGCTATTTTGACGCCATAATCCGGAAAAAAAAGCCTAGAGCCTTCAATTCCAGCGGAGTTGGGCGGAAATAGGACCTGTTGGCCCGCACGGGCGTCTGATTTGCCCGGCGCGTCATTCGTTATCCGGCGATCAAACCGGCTGGAAGACGGGGCTTTGTCGCATTTGGGCTGCTCGAAATCGCGCTCAGTGGCTCAGCTTGGCACAGGGTGCGGGAAAGTCGGTCGTGGATTGATCAATGGCAAAATTGGGGCGCATCCGTGTCCAGACGCATATTGCGGCAGAGGGCAAACTGTGGTTTTAAGTTAGTACCATAAGCATGGATTCTGCGTCTGTGATTGATCTAGATCAGACGCGTGAGGGAGAGGGTACCGTGACGAATAGGATTTACGCAGCACTGGCGGGGATGACCTGTCTGCTCACGGCTGTCGGCGCCCACGCCGATCAGCCGGTGCATTGGCAAATGGGCATGCAGGAGGCCGCCACGCCGATCATGCACGAAATACGCTGGTTCGAACAATATACATTGTGGTTCATTGTTCCGGTTACGCTTTTCGTTCTTGCGCTGCTCATCATCGTTGCCGTCAAGTTCCGCGCCGCGAAAAATCCGGTGGCTTCCAAGACCAGCCATAACACGGCGATCGAAGTGGTGTGGACGCTGGCGCCGGTGCTCATTCTCCTGTTTCTCGCTTTCCCCTCGTTCAATCTGCTGAACGCACAGCTGACGCAGCCGGAAAACCCGGACCTGACGCTGAAGGCGACCGCCACGCAGTGGCTGTGGAGCTATGAATACAAGGCCGCCGAAGGTGCCGAGCCGCTCTCCTTCGACAGCTATCTGCTGAAGGATCAGGATCGGGCCGCTGCCGGCAAGGAAGACAAGGCCCGCTATCCGCGTCTTCTCGCGGTCGACAATGAAATGGTTGTTCCCGTCGGTAAGACCGTTCGCCTTCTGGTGACGGCAGCTCCGACGGATGTCATCCACGCTTTCGCCATGCCCGCTTTCGGCGTCAAGATCGATGCCGTTCCGGGCCGTCTCAACGAAACATGGTTCAAGCCGGAGAAGGAAGGCCTGTATTACGGCCAATGTTCCGAGCTTTGCGGCAAGGACCACGCCTTCATGCCGATCGCCATTCGGGTGGTTTCCGAACAGCAGTACAACACCTGGCACGCCGCCGCCGCTTCTGACCTGAACGGCGCGAACCGGGCACTGATGGCCTCCGTCGATGGCGCTCCGCGCACGGTTGACGTTGCCGCCAACGAAACCAACTGACGACTGGAGTGACGACAATGGCTGGACCTTCCGCACACGACGATCATCACTCGCATGGTCAAGACACGCACGCGCATGACGATCATTCGCATGATCATTCCCACAAGCCGGGCTTTTTCGCCCGCTGGTTCCTGTCCACGAACCACAAGGACATCGGCACGCTGTACCTGATCTTCGCGATCATGGCGGGCATCATCGGCGGTGGCCTTTCGGTGGTCATGCGTATGGAGCTGCAGGAGCCGGGCATCCAGATCTTCCACGGTCTGGCTTCCATGGTCTACGGTTTCGAGGGCGACGCTGCCATCGACGGCGGCAAGCACATGTTCAACGTGTTCACCACGGCGCATGCGCTGATCATGATCTTCTTCATGGTCATGCCGGCGATGATCGGTGGTTTTGCCAACTGGATGATCCCGATCATGATCGGCGCTCCTGACATGGCTTTCCCGCGCCTCAACAATATTTCCTTCTGGCTGATCGTTCCGGCCTTCATCCTGCTGCTTCTGTCGCTCTTCGTCGAAGGTCCGGCGGGTGCTTATGGTGTGGGCGGCGGCTGGACCATGTATCCGCCTCTGTCGACCAGCGGCATGCCCGGACCTGCGGTGGATCTTGCGATCTTCTCGTTGCACGTCGCCGGTGCATCCTCGATCCTCGGCGCCATCAACTTCATCACCACCATCCTCAACATGCGCGCTCCGGGCATGACGCTGCACAAGATGCCGCTGTTTGCTTGGTCGGTTCTCGTCACCGCCTTCCTGCTGCTGTTGTCCCTGCCGGTTCTGGCGGGTGGCATCACCATGCTTCTGACCGACCGTAACTTCGGCACGGCGTTCTTCTCGCCGGAAGGCGGCGGTGATCCGATCCTCTACCAGCATCTGTTCTGGTTCTTCGGCCACCCGGAAGTGTACATTCTGATCCTGCCCGGTTTCGGCATCATCAGCCACATCGTGTCCACCTTCTCCAAGAAGCCGGTCTTCGGTTATCTCGGCATGGCCTACGCCATGGTCGCTATCGGCGCCGTCGGCTTCATCGTCTGGGCTCACCACATGTATACGGTTGGCCTGTCGCTCGAAGCGCAGCGCTACTTCGTTTTCGCCACCATGGTCATCGCGGTGCCGACGGGTATCAAGATCTTCTCGTGGATTGCAACGATGTGGGGCGGTTCGCTGACCTTCTCGACTCCGATGGTCTGGGCGATCGGTTTCATCTTCCTGTTCACGGTCGGTGGCGTCACCGGCGTGCAGCTCGCCAATGCCGGTCTCGACCGTTCGCTTCATGACACCTACTACGTTGTGGCTCACTTCCACTACGTGCTGTCGCTCGGCGCCGTCTTTGCGATCTTCGCCGGCTGGTATTACTGGTTCCCGAAGATCACCGGCTACATGTACAGCGAGTTCATCGGCAAGCTGCATTTCTGGATCATGTTCATCGGCGTGAACCTGATCTTCTTCCCGCAGCACTTCCTCGGTCTCGCCGGCATGCCGCGCCGCTACATCGATTATCCCGATGCCTATGCCGGCTGGAACATGGTATCGTCTTACGGTTCCTATATCTCGGCCGTTGCCGTGGGCATCTTCCTCTTCGGCGTCTGGGAAGCCTTCGCCAAGAAGCGGATCGCCGGCAACAATCCCTGGGGTGAGGGCGCAACGACGCTCGAATGGCAGCTGTCTTCACCGCCGCCTTACCACCAGTGGGAACAGCTTCCGCGCATTCGCTGATGCGCGGGCCGGAAGGCGCAGGCTCCGCTTGCGCATTCCGGCTGTTGAAAAAGAGGGACGGCGTGGTTCGGTCCATGCCGTTTCCCGAACGGGCAGCGTCTCCTGCCGCGTGACATTTTGTCCAAGCGATGCTTGCCGTCCGACGTGATACATGCCCGGACATGATAAATGCCAAATCTGGCCTTTATGAAAAGCATGCGCAGACGAATGGCGGCGGGGCGCGGTGATTGGCCGGTACATGTCGGTATCGGCTTTGTCCGGTGCCGCGCCTGCCAAAACGTTCGGGACCCATGAATTGACGCATCGCGCACGCCGGAAATTCCATTCGTTTTTCGGCCCGGTGCAAGGGGTGTCGCGGCAGGCGGCATCTGAAGGAAACAGGACAGGAAATGACCGTTATCGACGATCGCGAAATGCTGGGCGCAGAAAGCTCCGAACTTTCGGAAGCCGGCGCACGCGATTATTTCGAGTTGCTGAAGCCGCGCGTCATGTCGCTCGTCGTCTTCACGGCCTTTGCCGGCCTCGTGCTGGCGCCGGGTGAAATCAACCCTATTCTTGGGATCATCGCCATTCTCTGCATCGCGGTCGGCGCGGGTGCGTCCGGTGCGCTCAACATGTGGTACGATGCCGATATCGATGCCGTGATGAGCCGCACCGCCAAGCGGCCGATCCCGTCGGGCCGCATCACGCCGCGCGAGGCGCTTGCCTTCGGCCTGACGCTGTCGGCCTTCTCGGTGGTCATCCTCGGCCTTGCGGTCAACTGGTTCTCGGCCGGCCTCCTTGCCTTCACCATCTTCTTTTATGCCGTTGTTTATACGATGTGGCTGAAGCGCTCGACGCCGCAGAACATCGTCATCGGCGGTGCTGCCGGCGCTTTCCCGCCCATGCTCGGCTGGGCCTGCGTTACAGGCGGCGTTTCGCTTGATAGCATCATTCTGTTCCTCATCATCTTCCTGTGGACACCGGCGCATTTCTGGGCGCTGGCGCTGTTCAAGATGCGCGACTATGGCTCTGTCGGCATTCCGATGATGCCGAATGTGGCGGGCGAGCGCTCCACCAAGAACCAGATGATCGTTTACGCGGCACTGACCGCGGCGGCGGCTGTTGCGCCCTATTTCACGGGTCTGGCGAGTGTCGGTTATGGCATTTTCGCCGCCGTGCTGAGCGCGATCTTCGTCTACTGTTCGTTCGACGTCCGGCGCATGCCTGAAGGCGACGAAAAGATGTTGCCCGCCAAGAAGATGTTCGCCTATTCGGTGCTTTATCTCTTCGCTATTTTCTCCGGTCTTCTGGCCGATCATTTCGCGCCGGCCCTGAGGGCCGTGATTTCGGGAGTCCTGTGATGGAAACGGTGGAACTGAGCGCGGCGCAGAAAAAATCGAGACGCGGGCGCAATATTGCGCTCGGCGTCCTGCTCGCCGGTCTGGTGGTGCTGTTCTACGTCATCACCATCATCAAGATCGGCTCGCATTGACGGTCTGAGCGTAGGAGAGGAGGGGAGGACATGGCGAATATGGAAGCAGAAACAGCGCGGGCCGGCTCGCAGCGGGTGAGCAATCGCTCGATCCTCGTGCTCTGTCTCGTATTTTTCTGCGGCATGATCGGCATGGCCTATGCCGCCGTGCCATTATACAGCCTGTTCTGCCGCGTCACCGGTTACAACGGAACGACGCAGCGTGTGGAGCAATATTCCGACGTCATTCTCGACAAGACCATCAACGTCACCTTCGACGCCAATACGTCGAACGGTCTCAACTGGGATTTCCGCCCGGTCGACAAGAAGGTCACGCCGAAGATCGGCGAAACGGTGCAGGTCACTTTCAAGGCCACGAACCGTTCACCCGTGGCGACCACGGGCACGGCGGTGTTCAACGTCACGCCGATGGAAGCCGGCGCCTATTTCAACAAGGTGGAGTGTTTCTGCTTCACCGAAACGACGCTGCAGCCGGGCGAAACGCTGGAAATGCCGGTGGTTTTTTTTGTCGATCCCGACATTGCCACGGCGCGCGAAACAAAGAGCATTCACACTTTGACGCTGTCCTATACGTTTTATCCGGCCAAAACCGAAAAACCGGTTGCGTCCTTGCCGGTAAAGACAGAATCTGGCGACAGCAAATTGTAAGAGGAGATCCGGGTCTTTTGAGGGGGCCGGATCAGGGAAGAGATACCAGGGGATTGTCGCAATGGCAGACACGCATCAGAAGAACCACGACTACCACATCATAGACCCGAGCCCGTGGCCGCTTCTGGCCTCGATCGGCGCCTTCGTCATGACCTTCGGCGGCGTCTGCTACATGCGTTACCTGTCGGGCGGCTCGTTCAAGCTGTTCGGCCATGAGCTCGCCAATCCCTGGCTGTTCTATATCGGTCTCGTCATCGTGCTTTATACCATGTATGCGTGGTGGGCGGACACGATCAAGGAAGCCAATGAGGGCAGCCACACCCGGGTGGTTTCGCTGCATCTGCGTTACGGCATGATCATGTTCATCGCCTCCGAGGTGATGTTCTTTGTCGCCTGGTTCTGGGCCTATTTCGATGCCAGCCTTTTCCCGCATGAGGCCATTCAGGCGTCGCGCCTCGAATATACTGGCGGTCAATGGCCACCGAAGGGCATCGAGGTCATCGATCCCTGGCATCTGCCGCTCTACAACACCGTCATCCTGCTTCTCTCAGGCACCTGCGTCACCTGGGCGCACCATGCACTGCTGCATAATGACCGCAAGGGCCTGATCTCGGGTCTGGCACTGACCGTCGCGCTCGGCGTCCTGTTCTCCACCGTGCAGGTCTATGAGTACATTCACGCACCGTTCGACTTCAAGAATTCGATCTACGGCGCGACCTTCTTCATGGCCACCGGTTTCCACGGTTTCCATGTCTTCGTCGGCACGGTGTTCCTGCTGGTCTGCCTGTTCCGCGCCATCGCCGGCGGTTTCACGCCGAAGCAGCACTTCGGCTTCGAAGCGGCGGCCTGGTACTGGCACTTCGTTGACGTCGTCTGGCTGTTCCTGTTCTTCGCCATCTATATCTGGGGTGGCTGGGGCGCACCGCTGCACGGCTGAGTGTGTCGGATAAAGTCTAAACCTGAAGCAAGGCATCTTGTGGAGTGAGCGGGTGCCACGCGTTTCTTCTCCCCACCGGGGAGAAGGTCGCGGCAGCGGGATGAGGGGGCTCGCTCTCCGCATATCGCTGGCGTTGCCCCCTCATCCGACCCTTCGGGCCACCTTCTCCCCGGCGGGGAGAAGAAACCAGCCGCAATGCCGGGTCATATGCGACTACCCGAAGCGCCACGCACTCTTTGAGGTTTTTGCCAGCGGGAGCGGGAGGTCCTCATGTCTGAAACACCAAACGGCAATTTCGCGCCTGTCGATCCCATCAAGGTGGGCTTGAAAGGCTGCTGTCCCCGTTGCGGCAATGGCCGGCTGTTCGATGGCTTTTTGACGCCGAAACCCGCCTGCAGCGCCTGCGGGCTGGATTACGGCTTTGCCGATGCGGGGGATGGCCCAGCCGTTTTTGTCATGTTGATCGTCGGTTTTCTGGTCATCGGGCTGGCGCTCTGGGTCGATCAGCGTTTTGGCCCGCCCGTCTGGGTGCATGTCATGCTCTGGTTGCCGTTTACGGTGATTGTCTCCCTCGTGCTGCTGCGCAAGCTGAAAGGGATCATGATTGCGCTGCAATACCGCAACAATGCAAGCGAAGGCAGGCTTGATCGTGAATGACGTTTCCCACATGAAGCCGGCGCAACGACGGGTCTGGTTCGCCGCGCCGCTGGTGCTGCTGGCGCTCGCCATTCTTCTCGGGCTCGGCACCTGGCAGGTGAAACGGCTCTATTGGAAAGAGGCCCTGATGGCCGATATCGAGGAGCGGCGGAATGCAAGCCCGGTGACACTCGCCGATATCGAGGCCATCGTAAAAAGCGGCGGCGAGATAGAGTACCGCAAGGTCAGGCTGTCAGGCACTTTCGATCACACGCGCGAGCGGCATTTCTTCGCCACCCATCAGGGCCAGACCGGTTATTATATCTATACGCCGCTGACGCTCGCCGATGGCCGCATTCTTTTCGTCAATCGTGGCTTCGTGCCCTTTGAGATGAAGGACCCGGCCAAACGGCCCGATGGCCAGGTGAGCGGCGAGGTGACGATAACGGGACTGGCGCGCGCGCCGCTGGTTGCAAAACCATCCTCGCTGTTGCCGGACAACGATATCGCCAAGAATATCTTCTACTGGAAGGATCTGGCGGCGATGGCGTCCAGCGCCGAGGTGCCGCCCGACCGGCTGGTCAAACTTTTCGTGGATGCCGACAATGCGCCCAATCCCGGCGGCTGGCCGCAGGGCGGTGTGACGCTGATAGATTTACCCAACAATCACCTCCAATATGCGATAACGTGGTATGGTCTGGCGGCGGCCCTTGTCATCGTCGCCGGTTTTGCCTATTTCCGAAACGGTAAGGCGCAGGGTGAATGAAGAGCGCGCCGTCCGGTAGCTTGCCGGGCGAGGCCAAGGAGCGCGCCAAGGAGCACGAATGAACATCGCCGTTTCCAAACCCCCTTTGACGATAAGGCTGTGCGGACCGCGCGGCTTTTGCGCGGGCGTGGACCGGGCGATCCAGATCGTCGTGCTGGCGCTGAAAGCCTATGGCGCGCCGGTCTATGTTCGCCACGAAATCGTGCACAATCGTTACGTTGTTGAAGGGCTGGAAGCCAAAGGCGCGATTTTCGTCGAGGAATTGCATGAAATCCCGGCCGAGCATCGCGAGCAGCCGGTGGTTTTTTCCGCCCATGGTGTGCCAAAATCCGTGCCTGAAGATGCGCAGGCACGTAACCTGTTTTATCTCGACGCGACTTGCCCGCTGGTCTCCAAGGTCCATAAGCAGGCCATGCGCCACCAGCGCCTCGGCCGTCATGTGGTGCTGATCGGTCATGCCGGTCACCCGGAGGTCATTGGCACCATGGGCCAACTGCCCGAAGGCACGGTCTCGCTGGTTGAGACGGTGGAAGATGCGGGCGTTTACGAACCGGTCGACCGTGAAAACCTCGGTTTCGTCACCCAGACGACGCTTTCGGTCGATGATACCGCCGGCGTCATCGCCAGGCTTCAGGAACGGTTCCCGGCCATTCAGGCGCCTGCTGCCGACAGCATCTGTTACGCAACCACCAACCGTCAGGATGCGGTGAAGCAGGCGGCCCCCGGATGCGATCTCTTCATCGTCGTTGGTGCCCCCAATTCCTCCAATTCCAAACGGCTGGTGGAAGTGGCGCTGCGCGCCGGCGCCAAACACTCCGTGCTGGTGCAGCGGGCGTCGGAAATCGACTGGAATGAGATCGGCGACATCCGCACGGTGGGCTTGTCCGCCGGAGCATCCGCCCCGGAAGTCATCGTTGATGAGATCATCGAGGCCTTCAAGGCACGTTTCGATACCACGCTCGATCTCGCCGTGACTGTTGAGGAAACGGAACATTTCCTCGTCAATCGCGAGCTGCGCAGCATCGAGCTGACGACGGATGACATGGCTTTCGTGAACGGTAATGCCAGCAACGCGCTGCCGCCGAAAGCCGCCGCTGGCATCTGAAGCGGGTGGAGCTGAGTGAGGGCCGTTTTCGCTCCACCTGTGCCATCCTCCTCCGAGATTTCCATTCCATCCTTCATCAAGAGATTTAAAGTTGGCAGTTTATACTGATATCACCGAAGACGATCTGAGGAATTTCCTCACGCAATATGACGTCGGCAGCCTTACCTCCTATAAGGGCATTGCCGAGGGTGTCGAAAACTCCAATTTCCTGCTGCACACCACCAGGGATCCGCTGATCCTGACGCTTTATGAAAAGCGCGTGGAAAAAAACGATCTGCCCTTCTTCCTCGGCCTCATGCAGCACCTGGCTGCCAAGGGCCTGTCCTGCCCCTTGCCCCTGCCGCGCAAGGATGGCGAGTTGCTGGGCGAATTGTCGGGCCGTCCGGCCGCGCTTATTTCCTTCCTCGAAGGCATGTGGCTGCGAAAGCCGGAAGCGAAACATTGCCGGGAAGTCGGCAAGGCGCTGGCCGCCATGCATCTGGCCGGCGAGGGGTTCGAAATCAAGCGCCCGAACGCACTCTCCGTCGAGGGCTGGAAGGTGCTGTGGGACAAGTCCGAAGAGCGTGCCGATGAGGTGGAGAAGGGGCTTAGGGAAGAGATTCGCCCGGAGATCGATTATCTCGCCGCCCATTGGCCGAAAGATCTGCCGGCAGGCGTCATCCATGCAGATCTGTTTCAGGACAATGTCTTCTTCCTCGGTGATGAACTCTCGGGCCTGATCGATTTTTATTTCGCCTGCAACGACCTGCTCGCTTATGACGTGTCGATCTGCCTGAACGCCTGGTGCTTCGAAAAGGATGGCGCTTATAACGTCACCAAGGGCAAGGCGCTGCTGGAAGGGTATCAGTCGGTTCGGCCGCTGAGCGAAGCGGAGCTGGAAGCGCTGCCATTGCTGGCACGCGGTTCGGCGCTGCGTTTCTTCCTGACCCGACTTTACGATTGGCTGACGACGCCGGCCGGCGCGCTGGTGGTCAAAAAAGACCCGCTGGAATATCTGCGCAAGCTGCGGTTCCACCGCACGATCGCCAATGTCGCCGAATATGGGCTGGCCAGCGAATGAAACATGTCGATATTTTCACCGATGGCGCCTGCTCCGGCAATCCCGGGCCGGGTGGCTGGGGTGCCGTGCTGCGTTATGGCGAGGTGGAGAAGGAACTGTCCGGCGGCGAAGCCGAGACCACCAATAACCGCATGGAGCTGCTGGCGGCGATTTCGGCGCTTAATGCGCTGAAGAGCCCCTGCGAGGTCGATCTTTATACAGACAGCGCCTATGTGAAGGATGGCATCACCAAGTGGATTTACGGCTGGAAAAAGAAGGGCTGGAAAACCGCCGATAACAAGCCGGTCAAGAATGTCGAACTGTGGCAGGCGCTGGAGGCGGCACAGGAGCGCCACAAGGTTACCCTGCATTGGGTGAAGGGCCATGCCGGCCACCCGGAAAACGAGCGTGCCGATGAACTGGCGCGCAAGGGCATGGAGCCCTTCAAACGCCGGTAATGCAAGTATGCTCTCTTGCCGGCGCGACGCTCAATCCCGATTTGGGGCCCGATTTGGGGCCCGATTGGGGGTTGTGAAAACGGAAACCCGACTTATCTTGTCGTCAAACAGCTTGGGCGGCGTTCCAGCGGAGGAGACATTCGGATGATCCTGCATTGTGTATTTCTAAGGTTCAAGGCTGCGACGGCATCCTCTGAAAAACATGCTGTTTTCGAGGCGATTGCGGCCCTGAAGGACGAGATACCAGGGATCGTCGATGTTAAATACGGCCAGAACATCTCGCCCGAAGGCCTGAATGGCGGTTTTGTCGACGGCTTTATCGTCACGCTGGAAAGCCCCGAAGCCCGCGATGATTACCTTGCTCATCCCAAGCACCTGGAGGCGGGGGAACGCCTCGTCTCGCTGACCGATGGCGGCCTTGCCGGGCTTCTGGTGTTCGACATGAATGTATAAGGACAGGTGGCCGGTCAGAAGGTGATCTTCCAGCCGGTCCGGACCCATAGGTCGGGATCGTCGCCCTCGGTGGTGACGTTGAGGTTCAGTGATGCCGTCCCGCCCGCCATATCGAATTCCGCGCCGAGGCCGCCGCGCAGCCAGAAGCGGTCGATATCTCCCCCGGCAAAGGAAAACCCCATCAGCCCGTCAATGGCGCCCGTGGTCGCTGCCGTCTTCTTTTCCAGCCGGTAGGCCGCCTCTGCTCTTGCCAGCAGGCGGACCGAGGAGCTGAGATCGGTTATGCCATCGAGACCTGCGCGAATGATGGTGGATTGTTCGCCGCTCGCATCGAAACGGGCCGGAAACGCCCCGCCGGTTTCCGCGTAAGCACCCATCTTGGCTTTCGTATAGGTGACGCCGGCATAGGGTGTCAGGTTCCATTCGCAGATTGTCAGGGCATCGAGCCAGTCGAAGCGCAGTTTCACCGCCCATGCGTCGAGATCGGCCTCGCCGCGTGAATAATCGATCGCACCGCCATTGAGATAACCGCGCTCGATCGACATCCTGCCGGGCGCATAATAACCGCCAATGGTGGCATATAGGCCGTCAGTGAGCGGCAGGCTGATCTCGGGAGAGATGTAGAAACCGCTGTGAATGAAGTCACCGCCGGTATTAATATCGCGTTGATCGTAAAGGCCACCAACGGCGATGCGCGCCGTCGCGCCACCTTCCAACCCGATACCATAGCCGATATCGGCAATACCAAAAGCGCCAGCCGCGTCGTGGCCGTCATTATGGCCGATATCGCTGACGATCGAAAAAGATTGATGGCCCGGTTCCAGCAGGCTGCGCATGGGCATGCCATGCGCGCCGTCGAGGACGATATTGGCAATGTTGAGGCCGACACCTGCATTTGGCCTCGCGGCCAGCGTGCGCGCATATTGATCGAGGTCGATGATGCCGGAACGTTCCGGTACGATGGAGCGCGTCGATGTGACAGAAGAAACAGGCTGGCCGGAAGAAGCGGCATATGTGGTAGGCGTCGGTCGTCTTGAAGATGCCGGATCTGCGGAATATGTTGAAGGCGTAGAGGGTGTCGAGGATGTAGAGGGTACGGAAGAGGTGGAAGAGTCGGGTTCAGTTGTCCGGGGTCGTCTCGTCCCGCCGTCGGGTGCTGTGGATGTCGGCGTGTCCACGTCGTCCAGATTGGTGCGTGTCTCCGATGTGGCGGGGTTCGCCGGAACGACACGGGCGATGTAGGGCGTGTTGCTGGAGGTCTGGCCGACAATGATATTACCGTCGGCACTGACGCCCGAGGCGTTGCCTGTGAAATCGCTGGCGACGGTGACGCCGTTGCCGCGTAGCCAATCCTCGACGGAAACCATACCCGAGGCCTCCGTCCAGCGGAAACCCCTTTGCCCGTTACCGGATGTTGCCTGCCCGACGATAACGGAGCCATCGGCGCTGAGGCCATAGGCAACCGATGCGGTTCCGCCGACAAGCGCGCCGAGGGGCTCCATCGCACCGGTCGCCGCGCTCCAGCGGAAGGCGCGCCACTCATGGGCGTCAGGACCGGTGGTGAATCTGGAATCCCCGACGACCACGGAGCCATTATCGCTGACAGCCCAGGCTGTGGACTCGGTCGAGCCTGGTAGCATGCCGATATCCTGCATGACGCCGTTTGCTTTAGTCCAGCGGAAAGCCCGCGGGCCGGGGGCATAATATTCCCCGACGATAACGGAACCATCGGCATTGACGCCATAGGCGACAGAGTCTGTCCCTCCGGGAGGAGAGGGGCCGAGACTCTGCATCCCGTTTGTCGCAGTCCATCGGAACGCCTGCACTGTCTCGTAATCGCCCGATCCACCGACGATGGCGGAGCCATCGGCGCTGACGGCACTGGCGAAGGAACTCGTCGTGTTGGGCAGCGTGCCAAGATTGTCCATCTCGCTGTTGCCCGCAGTCCATCGGACTGCCCGCATATTGCTGCCGATATCGTACCGCCCGACGACGATGGAGCCATCGGCGCTGACGTCATAGGCAACCGTGTCTGCGGAACGGCTTCGAAGATACTGAAAGGTGCCGGTTGCCACGGTCCAGCGGAAAGAGCGCTGATTGGAATTAAGGCCGGAAGATCCCACAACGACGGAGCCATCGGCACTGATTCCGTGGAAGATGGTACCGGCGCGGCTGTCGCTCAGTGTCCGGGCGTATGAAGAAGCGGTTGGGTCTCCGGCTTTTGCCGTATCGTTCGATCCCATCATTGCCACCAGAATCGATAGGACAGAAAGACGGCTGCACGAGGTTCCGGTTTTTGTGAAAGCGCGAAGCCACCCTGCACGTCGGCAGGGCAGGCTCGAATCTCCAGCCAAGTGACGGTTGAAATAGATTTGCAAGCGCGTGGCCTGAACGGTGAGCAGCGGTCTCAGGCTGAACGGTGCCGTCTGCGGCGCTCCGCATCCGGCTGGAAAAAATTTACCAAGAGGAAAGTCAAGTGCGGACCATGCGATGTCGACGGGAAATGGGTGTCTCTGCACAAGCATCTCATATTTAGAATATTAGAATATTTTTTATATATGAACTTATGCAATGTATTTTTAAGAAATGTCGAAAAGGTTTTGAGTTATTGTGAGGCCGAATTTGCGAGGCTTTGTATAAAACGTCAATCCCGGCAGACGGGTTGTCCACCGGGTTGCTTAGCTTTCAGCGAAGAGAAAATATTTATTCTTCGGCGAGCTTTTTAAAGTTGCTCGATCATCGCCGCGGCGGCCGAAACGGTCGCCTGGCCGGGGTTCTCTTCGACGTTAAGCGACTTCACCACGCCGTCTTCCACCAGCATTGAATAACGCTTGGAGCGCACACCAAGACCGCCGCCGGAAAGATCGGCATCGAGGCCGAGCGCCTTGGTGAAGGAAGCGTCCCAGTCGGCAAGGAAGTGAATTTTGCCATGGCCGCCCGACGATTGCGCCCAGGCGCCCATGACGTGCCAGTCATTGACGGAGACGACGGCGATATCATCCACGCCCTTGGCGAGAATGGCGTCCCGGTTTTCGAGATAGCCCGGCAGATGGTTCAGCGAGCAGGTGGGGGTGAAAGCACCGGGAACGGCAAAGAGAACCACCTTCTTGCCGCCGAAAAGCGCATCCGTGGTGGTTTCCACCGGGCCATCGGCCGTCTTTTCCTTGAAGGTTGCGGAAGGCAGTTTTTCGCCGATCTTGATGGTCATGTCCGTGCTCCTGTGGCCGTTCGGTTCGGGCGGACTATAGAGCAGGGACATGAAACCTGTCATGCGGTTTTCTATTCAAATACTGCCAACCGCCCGCTCAGGGCTTCGGAAAATTCAGAACCGTTTCCATCGCCCGGTCGCCGGATTTGACCAGGATGGGCCAGCTGTTGCCCTGTACCTGATAGGTTTTCGGCAAGCCTTTGATGTTCATGTAGAAGGAGAGCTTACGCTTGTCGCGCACCAGGTTCTGCGGTTCGTAATAGGCAAAACCGGAAGGACCGGCGATGAAGATTTCGGTCTCCCTGGGTGCATTTTCCGGCAATTGCAGCTGCACGCCGAGCATGGTCTTGTCGGGCGTGATGTGAAAATCGATGACCTTGAAATCGTCGGAAGCCGCTTCGGGCAGGGTCTCGCGCGCCTCTTCGAGAAGGCGGCGTTCCTCGCTGTCATCATCGGTAGGATTGCCGCGGCTGATGGAAAATTTCGCCTCGAAGGGAATGCAGATATTCTGGCACACGCCGATGAAGGCGGTGAGGTCAATCGTCCCGCTTGCCGCCGGGTCGGTGGCCTTTAGCTGAAAGGGAAGGCTGACGGCGTGGTCATAACCGATATCGGTGATATCGCCGTTCTCGATCAGTTTCGGGACGGGATAGGCCATGGTGGTCAGGCTGACGCCGCTTGCCGGATCGGGGGTGATCTGCGGCGGTATGCCGGCTTCTCCAGGCTCGCGCCAATAGGTTATCCAACCGTCCTTCGGCTCGATCTGCAGCACGCCGCGCACCACGCCGTCCGCATCCATGGCAAGGCTTGCCACACGCATCTGGCCGCCTTCGCTTCTTGCCCAATCGGTAATTTCGGCCTGCGCGGCTTGCCCGCCACCGAGAAGGGCGGCGAATACGACGGCGAGGCGAAGATGTGAAAATCGAAAGAATAGACTGGAGCTCATGCTTCCCGTCTAACCCAACATCGCCCTGCGGACCAGTTACGAATTCGTGCGGTTCATCATTTTCGGTTGATTGATCGCATACTATGTCGCATCCTGTCCCTTGTCGAAGTGCGAATACCGTTTTTCGTTCAATGACGAAATGCGGTCTGCTGGAGGCGCCGGTGAGCTTTTCAACCCTGATGGACAAACGCGAACGTGGCTCTTTCGACAGCCAGTTCCTGATCGCGATGCCGGGGCTGGACGACGGCAATTTTGCCCGTTCGGTGATCTATATCTGCGCCCATTCGGACGCCGGCGCCATGGGTTTCATCATCAACCGCCCGCAGCAGATCACCTTCACGGACATTCTGCTGCATCTGAAACTGGTGGATAGCAACGACGCGATCATGCTGCCCAACCGCACCCGTGAATTTCCGATCCAATGCGGCGGCCCGGTCGAATCCGGCCGCGGTTTCGTGCTGCATTCGGATGATTATCTGAGTGAATCCTCCATTCCGGTCAGCGATGATATTTCCCTGACGGCGACGCTCGATATCGTCCGTGCCATTTCCAATGGCCGCGGCCCGCAAAAGGCGACCATGATGCTCGGTTATGCCGGCTGGGGTCCGGGCCAGCTGGAAAACGAGATCGCCAATAATGGCTGGCTGAATTGCCCGGCCTCGGAAGACCTGATCTTCGACCGTGGCCTGGACAATAAATATGAGCGGGCGCTGGCCCTGATGGGCGTCGATGCGCGCATGCTCTCCACGGATGCCGGGCACGCCTGAGCCCACTTCTGTGCCCGGTCGTTTTTGGCTGGAACCAAATCCGGACCCCTGACGTTACTAACCCGGAAAGCCGAACAGACAGTACGGCTCAACTAGGGAGCAGTAATATGGGTAGCACATCTGACAAGATCGCCGGTAAAGCCAATGAAGTTGCTGGCAAGGTGAAGAAGAGCGTCGGTGAAGCGACGGGCAACAATGAATTGCGCGCCAAGGGTGCGGCCCAGGAGACCAAGGGCAAGGTGCAGACCTCCGTTGGTAAGGCAAAGGATGCCGTCAAGGGCGCTGTCGACCGCATGTAATCCCGCCTGACGGGACTGCGCCTCAGACGATGCGGCGCTTGGAGCGCATGTGTTCTCGCACATGCGCTCTTGTCGTGTGAGGGAACATGGCGACCCGGTCGCTACGTCGTCGCCTTCGCATTTTACGTCTTCCTTCTTCCCGATCCATCGCGAGGGTTTCATCCATGAAGCTTTTTTCCTGCACATCCTGCGGCCAGCCTGTTCATTTCGACAATCGTTTCTGCGTCTCCTGCGGCCATCGTCTGGCCTTCGTGCCGGAACGGCTTTCCATGGAAGCGCTGGCGCCGGCAGGTGAACCGAATTGGCAGATCGTCGCGGAGCCGGAAAAACAGGTGCGGTTCTGCGCCAATGAGGTGAACGACATCTGCAACTGGTCGGTGCCGGCGGAAAGCGAAAGCGCCTTTTGTCCGGCCTGCAGCCACAATCGTCTCGTGCCTGACATAGCGACGGAGCAGGGGATTGCGCAGTGGCGCCGCATCAGCCAGGCGCAGCGACATCTTTTTTATTCGATCCTGCGGCTTGGCCTGCCGCATCCCAACCGTGATGCTGATCCCGCCGGCGGTCTCGTCTTCGACTTTCTGGTGGACGAGGTGGCACCGGACGGTTCCGTCATTCCCGCCATGACCGGCCACGACGAAGGCCTGATCGCCATCCGCGCCGCAGAAGCGGATGATGCGACGCGCGAACAGGTGCGCGCCAATATGAATGAGCCCTACCGCACGATGCTCGGCCATTTCCGCCACGAGGTCGGGCATTTCATCTGGAACAAGCTGGTGCGCGACGCGAACCGGCTGGAAGCCTGCCGCGCCGTCTTCGGCGACGAGCGCGAGGATTATGGCTCTGCCCTGCAGCGCAATTACGACGGCGGGCCGCGTCCAGACTGGCAGGAGAACTTCATCAGCTCCTACGCCTCGGTCCACCCGTGGGAGGATTTCGCCGAATGTTTTGCCCATTATCTGCATATCGTCGATACGCTGGAGACGGCGCGCGCCTTCGGTGTGGCGATCGATCCTGATGGACATGAGGAAATGGCAGCCGAGGTGACCTTCGATCCTTATAGGGCCCGCAGTGCCGCGCAACTGGTCAAGGCGTGGATCCCGCTCAGCGTCGCCATCAATTCCATCCAGCGCAGCATGGGGGAGGCGGACCTTTATCCCTTCGTGCTGACGCCGCCGGTGGTGGCGAAGATGGAGTTCGTTCACGACCTCTTGCATGGGAAGGTGGCGGTGGATGCGCCGCAGGCGGCGATGGTTCAGTGAAGATGGCGCGAGATCTAGGACTTTTGAGGAGAGGGAATATTCTCTCTTTCGTCATCCTCGGGCTTGTCCCACTGCTGTCCGGTTTAAATTTCCGGGCAGAATGCAGTCTCCTTGAAGTCGGTGATGAAGGGTGAACATTCACTCAACGTCATCCTCGGCCTTGTGCCGAGGATCTAACCACGTCGAATAAAATCAATACGTTGGCAGATCCTCGGGACAGGCCCGAGGATGACGTCGGCGCAATTGGCACGACTTTCCTTCCCATCGGACGACGCCGCTCTTCTTTGGTGTCCGGTTAAGGCGAAAATCCGGAAAGCCTATTCGAATGAGAGTCTTGTGCCTTGTCCGCAAATTTAAGCCGGACAACAGTGGGCTTGTCCCGAGGATCTGCCAACGGTCATTTTAGGATGCGTGATTAGATCCTCGGGACAAGCCCGAGGATGACGTCGCGTTTGTCCGAAGAGGACGCACTCTCTCTTATGAAGCCCGCTTCGTCGGCTGGAACCGTTCCCGCAGAAGCTTCAGCGCCGCATCGCCGGAGACAGGCGTGCCGAACAGGAAGCTTTGGCCGAAATGGCAGTTCATGCGTGCCAGTTCCGCCGCATCCTCAGGCGTTTCAATGCCTTCCGCCACCACCTGCATGTCGAGCGCCCGCGCCATGGCGATGACCGAGCGCAACAGCACATTGCGCTTGTCGCTGGTATTGGCCACCAGCGCCTTGTCGAGCTTGATGGTGTCGAAGGGGAAACGGGTGAGATAGGCGAGCGACGAATAGCCGGTGCCGAAATCGTCCATGGCGAGGCTGAGGCCCGTTTCCTTGAGTTTGGAAAGCACCAGCCGCGCCTGTTCCGGATTTTCCATCACGACGGATTCCGTCAGCTCCAGCTTCAACTGCTGCGGATTGCAGCGGGTGCGGGTCAGCATGCCGCGCACATCATTGTACAATTCGTTGTTCAGCAATTGCGCGCTGGAAATATTGACGGAGATGAAGATCGGCATCTTCTCGATGGCATGTTGCCAGTCCATCAGGTCGGTCGCGGCGCGCTCCAGTGCGAACATGCCGAGTGGTTCGATCAGGCCGGAGGCCTCCGCTATCGGAATGAACTCGCTCGGCGGAATATTGCCGCGCTTGGGATGTTCCCAGCGCATCAGCGCCTCGAAACCGGCCAACTCGCCGTCATCAAGCTTGACGATCGGCTGATAGGCGAGCGACAGCTCCTTGCGCTCGATGGCGCGACGAAGATCGCTTTCCATCTGCAGCCGGTCGGTGCCGGACGTGCGGAAGGCGGGGCGGAAAGGCTCGACGCGGTTACCGCCGGCGCGCTTGGCGCGGTACATGGCCAGTTCCGCATCGCTCAAAAGACCGGCGGCACTTTCCTGCTGATCGATCCAAGAAACGAGGCCGATGGAGGCGGTGAGGATGATTTCGCGATTGGCGAAATTGATCGGCACCATGATCGCCTTGTTCACCGCATCGGCGAAATCGGCAACCCGCTGCGGATCGCGCTCCGAGGTGAGGATGAGGCCGAATTCATCACCGCCGAGACGCGCCAGCGTATCCTGTGGTTTCAGCAGGCGGCGCAGACGCCGGGTCAGCGCGATGAGGATATTGTCGCCCGCGGCAATGCCGAGCGTATCGTTGACCAGCTTGTAACGGTCGATATCGATCGCCATCACGGTTGGCCGCACACCCTCGCTGTCGGGAGACAGGTTGAGGATCGATTGCAGACGGTCGAGGAAGACCTGCCGGTTCGGAAGCCCGGTCAGATTGTCGTTCATCGCATCCTGCAATAGCCGCTCGACCGAATTTTTCTGCTCGGTTATGTCGGTGATGGTGCCGACGCAGCGGATGATTTCGCCGTTGGAGCCGAGAACCGGACGGGCGCGGATTTGCAGCCAGTGGAAATGTCCGTCTTCGGCGCGAATGCGGAATTCGTGGTTGAGGCGGCCCTTGCGATGGTCGAGCAGCACGTCGAGCGTCGCCTTGAACCGGTCGCGGTCGTCCGGGTGCAGACGTGGCAGCCAGTTGCGCGCAGCACCATGCATGGTGCCGGGTTCCAGCCCCAGCCGGTTGGAAATGTCGGGCGTGGTCACGATGCGGTCACGCGTCACATCCCAGTCCCACACGGTATCGCCGCTGCCCGTCAGCGCCAGCGATTGGCGCTCGAGATCGGAGAACAGCCCCTGCTGATAGGCGCTGCCAGCAAAGGCATGCTGGATAACGGTGAAACCGATCAGCAGCACGATCAGCACAAGCCCGCCGCCAAGCGCGGGCTGCACGATGTCATTGTCCAGTTGCCCCGTCACCGTCAGCCAGCTGCCGAACAGCCAGACGAGAATGAGTGCCCAGGAGGGCACGAGCAAAATCGCCCGGTCGTAACGGTTGAAGCCGAGATAGATGATGAGCGCGATACCGGCCGTCGCCGTCAGCGCAAAGGAGACACGGGCAATACCTGACGCAACGGACGGATCGTAGATCGCCACGCCGAACAGCAGCGCCAGCCCCACCACCCAGGCAAAGGTCGCATAACCCAGATGCGCATGCCATCGGTTGAGATTGAGATAGGTGAAGAGGAAGACCACGAAGCTGGAGGCGAGCGCCACTTCGGCGCCCGCCCTCCATATTCGTTGATCGCTCGAGGTGACGGTGATGAGCTTTTCAAGAAAGCCGAAATCGACGCAGATATAGGCCAGAACGGCCCAGGCGAGTGCGGCGGAGGCCGGCAGAACAGAAGTGCCCTTGACCACGAAGAGGATGGTCAAAAGCACGGCCAGTAGGCCGGCAATGCCGAGCACGATGCCGCGATAGAGCGTAAACGCGTTGATCGTGTCCTTGTAGGCTTCCGGTTCCCAGAGATAGATTTGCGGCAATTGCGGCGTGGAAAGCTCGGCGACAAAGGTGATGACGGAGCCGGGATTGAGCGTGATGCGGAACACGTCGGCATCAGGGCTTGGCTGCCGGTCGAGTGCAAAGCCCTCACTCGGCGTGATGGCGATGATGCGCTGCGAGCCGAGGTCGGGCCAAAACAGCTTGGAGTTCACCAGACGGAAATGCGGCGCGACGATCACGCGCTCCAGCTGCTCTTCGGAGACATTGGCAAGCGCAAAGACCGCCCAGTCACCCTGATGGTCTTCGGAACTGGCGCGCACTTCGATACGGCGGCGGATACCGTCAGGGCCGGGTGCGGTTGAGACCTGAAAGGCTTCGCCCTGATTGGCATAGATATCTGTCGTTGCGGTAAGATCGAGAGCCGTGTCGTCACGGGAAATCTTCACCGGTTCGAAAGCGTAGGAATGAGAGGCAAAAAGCACGAAAAGCAGGAAAAACGGCACAGCCAGTGCGATTGCCGCCAGACGTTTCGACAGGCACGGCGCAGGGTTATTGTAGGTCATGTATCGTACTTCGTTCCGCCGGAGCTTTGCTTGTCGGCAAGAAGGGAAAACATCATATGATCCCGCCATTGGCCATTGATTTTCAGATATTCCCGCAAGAGGCCTTCCCGCTGGAACCCGGCATTTTCGAGAAGCCGGATGCTTTTGAAGTTTTCCGGAATACAGGCTGCCTCGATACGGTGCAACTGAAGTCCGTTAAAGATGTAGGGTATTACCAATTTTAATGCGGCAGACATATGGCCTTGCGCGGCGTGGCGCTCGCCGGTCCAATATCCGATCATGCAGCTCTGCGCGGCCCCGCGGCGGATGTAGCCGATGGTGATGCCACCGACGAGCAACGTTTCCTTCTGAAACAGCAGGAATGAAACGGCGGTGCCGGAGGAAAATTCCTGGCCGTTGCGCACCACCCGCATGCGGAAGGCGCCCTCGGTCAGCTCGTCCGGGCGCCAAGTCGGCTCCCAGGGCTGAAGAAACTGCCGGCTTTCGGAGCGCAGCACATGCCATTGCTTGAAATCGCCGTAGCGCGGCAGTCTGAGAAGATGATCGGCGCTGCGCAGTTCGGGCGTGTCGCTATGTCGGGAAAGAAAACGCAGCATTCACGATCCCTGGGCGGCAGACATCGCCATCCGCGAGCGGGATGGCGAAAAAGATGAGCGGTCTTCGCCTTTAAGTCCCGCTCTCATAGTGGTTTATCCGTTCGCCTTTATCCTTGCAGGCTGCTGCGCGGAAAGCGCGGCAGTGATGTCTGAAAGCGGCGGCAACTGTTCCAGCGGGCCAATGGCAGACAATGTCGGAACTGTATCGAAAAACAGCCGGCCTGCAAGATCGGTCAGGCGCTCCCGGGTGATGTCCTCGAGGCGTGTCATCATTTCTTCATTGGGGATGGGGCGGCCGTAAAGCATCATCTGCCGGGCAATCTGGCCGGCGCGGGCAGCCGGGCTTTCTTGTCCCATCAGCAATTGCGCACGGATCTGCGCGCGGGCGCGGTTGATTTCTTCCTGATGGATGATCTGCGAAGACTTGCGCAACTCATCGACGATGACGGGCATCAGTTCAGGCAGGTCGTTGCCGCCCGTGGCCGCATGCACGCCGAAAATGCCGGTATCGGAAAAACCCCAATGGAAGGCATAGACGGAATAACACAGGCCACGCGCCTCACGCACTTCCTGGAAGAGGCGCGATGACATGCCACCGCCGAGAATATTGGCGAGAATCTGCGAACAATAGAAATCCCGGGCGTGATAGGCCTTGCCTTCGAAACCGAGCAGCACCTGCGCGTCCATGAGGTCGCGCGTCTCGCGGATTTCCCCGCCGGTATAGATCGCCTTTTCCATGACAGGCGTTGCCGCGGGCACGAGCGGCAGCGAGGCAAAACGCTCCTCCACCTGCTTCACGAAGCTTTCGTGATCGACAGCGCCGGCGGCGACGACGAAGATGCGGTCGGTCGTATAGTTTCGGGCGAGATAATGCCTGATCTCACCGCTGGTGAAGGATTGCACGGTGTCCGGCGTACCGAGGATCGGCCGGCCGATCGTCTGATCGCGATAGGCGACGCCGGAGAAATTGTCGAAGATCACGTCGTCAGGTGTGTCGGTCGCAGCGCCGATTTCCTGGAGAATGACGTTTTTCTCGCGCTCCAGCTCGTCTTCGTCAAACAGCGATTCCGTCAGAATATCGGCAAGGATATCGACGGCGAGCGGAACATGGTCTTTCAGGACGCGGGCATAATAGGAGGTCGTTTCCGTCGATGTCGCGGCGTTGACTTCGCCGCCGACATTTTCGATCTCTTCGGCGATCTGCCGGGCGGTGCGGCGCGCCGTGCCTTTGAAAGCCATATGTTCGAGTAGATGGGCGATGCCGTGTTCGGCAGTCGTCTCGTTGCGGGACCCGGATTTGATCCACACCCCAAGAGCAACGCTTTCGAGATGTGGCATTCTTTCCGTAACAACGGTCAACCCGGACGAAAGCCGGGTCACATTAACTCTCATACTCAACGTCTTTCCGCGTCTCTATTTGCCGGCGCGTGCATGTTGGCCGATGAAGGTTTCCACGGCTTTCAGCTCTGCGTCCAGAATGTCGAAACGCTCCTCCCGGTTCATAATGTCAGCTAGCCATACTGGAAGCGCCGGGTCGATTGCGCAAGCGGATTTTACAGCGGCCGGGAATTTAGCCGGGTGGGCGGTAGACAGAACCACCATCGGGCTTCCCGCTTTTTCGTGCTTCTCAGCCACGAAAACGCCGGTCGCCGTATGCGGGTCGATCAGGTATCCGGTCTTTTCAAGTGTGTCGCGAATGGTCGCCGCCACCTGCTTTTCAGTGGCGCGGCCGGCGCGGAAATCGCGTCTGATGAATTTCAGTGCCTTCGGCGGAATTTCAAACGCGCCGGACTGCTTCAGACCGTCCATAGATGCCTTCACCGCCGAGGAATCGCGGTCATAGGCTTCAAACAGCAGGCGCTCGAAGTTGGACGAAATCTGGATATCCATCGAAGGCGAGGTGGTGGGCTTGACGCCGCGCATCTCGTAACGGCCGGTCTTCAGCGTGCGCGCCAGAATGTCGTTGTCATTGGTGGCGATGACCAGCTTGTCGATCGGCAGGCCCATCTTCTTGGCGACGTAACCGGCGAAGATGTCGCCGAAATTGCCGGTTGGAACGGTGAAGGAAATCTTCCGGTCCGGGCCGCCGAGGGAAAGCGATGCGGTGAAGTAATAAACCACCTGCGCCATGATGCGCGCCCAGTTGATGGAGTTGACGCCGGAAAGCTTCACGCCGTCGCGGAACTTCACGTCGTTGAACATCTCCTTCACCAGCGTCTGGCAATCGTCGAAATTGCCGTTGATCGCCAGCGCATGCACGTTGGAGGCCGTGGAGGTCGTCATCTGGCGCTGCTGCACCGGCGAGACCTTGCCGTTCGGGAAAAGGATGAAGATATCGGTGCGCTCGCGCCCGGCAAAGGCATCGATAGCAGCGCCGCCGGTGTCGCCGGAGGTGGCGCCGACAATGGTGGCGCGTTCGCCGCGCTCGGAAAGCGTATAATCCATCAGACGGGCGAGGAGCTGCATCGCCACATCCTTGAAGGCGAGCGTGGTGCCGTGGAAAAGCTCCAGTACGAAGGTGTTAGGGCCGGTCTGCGTCAGCGGCGCGACGGCGGGGTGGCGGAACGTCGAATAGGTGTCGTCGATCATCGCCTTGAACTTGTCGGCCGGAATTTCGCCGCCGGTGAAACGGTAGAGAACCTCAAACGCGATATCCTGATAGGATTTTCCGCGCAGGTTGCGGATTTCCTTCTTCGACATGGAGGGCCATTCGCGTGGCACGTAAAGCCCGCCGTCACGGCCAAGGCCCGCCAGAAGCGCGTCGCAGAAACCAAGCGAAGGGGCCGCACCCCTGGTCGATACATATTTCACGAGATAGTCCCTTGTCCCTAACCGGCCTTGTCCTTAACCGGTATGTCCATCGCCGATCTCCGGCATGTTTTCCAGCAGCGTCTCACCGAAATGAGGCGATTGGCGAGGTAATGAAGGGCTTTTTTGAAAATTCAAGCAAAACCGAACATGCCAATCGATTTTTTCCGGCGTCGCTGCTATAGACCATCGCCAACCTGCGTGAAAGGTCAATAAACAGCGTCTGCGGTTCGGTTCCGGGACAATGGAGAGGAATTAGAAGAGTGTCAGGGAATTTCTTGCGTTTGTCCGCTGCGATGTCGCTGCTGGCCGTTGTTGCCGGTTGCAATTCCTCCAACCCGTCGGACTCGCTTGCCGTCAATCCGCCGGCCGCGCAGGCGAATGCCGTTACGCCCGTCGTGCAGGCCAACTGCCCGACGGTCACTATTCTCGACGCCAATGCCGTCCACCGCCTTTACGCCGGCGGCGCCAAGGACGATCCGCAGAAGCTCGTTTATCAGGTCTCGCTGTCGGATACGACGCGCTCCTGCACGGCCAATGAATCGACACTCACCGTAAACGTGCTGGCCCAGGGCCGTCTTGTTCCCGGCCCGATGGCCAAGCCCGGCCGCGTCACCGTACCGATCCGCGTGACGGTGAAGGATGGCGACGGCGAGATTTACGGTGAAACGACCAATTTCGCCATCGATGTCTCGGCAGGCGGGGCCGGCACGCAGTTCATCTTCAACAACGACCACGTCGCCATCCCCAACGGACCGGGCGGCGCGCCGCGGTCGGTCAGCGTCTATGTCGGTTTTGCCGAGCAGGGCGCGAAGGCGAAGACCAAGCGCCGGTGATTTGACGGGTGAAAAATGAGGCCGGAGGCTGCTTGGCAGGCTCCGGTTGGACTACGGAGGAATATTCCTCATACGCGACGTCATCCTCGGGCTTGTCCCGAGGATCCAAACACCTCACGTAAATTCAAACCGTTGCAGATGCTCGGGACAAGCCCGAGCATGACGAAGTGGCGTTTGGGCGAAAGCCAGCGATTAAAAAGCGCCTTCCCATTCCGCCATCGCCGCGATCACGGCCGGCAGGTCCTGCATGCGCGAGATCACCGTTTCCGCACCCGCATCCGTCAGCCGGTCGGCGTGGCTCGAATAGGTGTGGGATGCGCCGGTGAAGCCGATGACGCGCATGCCGGCGGCTCTTGCGCCATGGATGCCGTGCACGGAATCTTCGACCACCACCACGCGATCAGGCGAGACGCCGAATTGGGCCGCGCCATGCAGGAAGATATCCGGCTTCGGCTTCACGCGGTCGGCACCGAGGTCCTTGGCGGAATAGATATGCGGCGCGAAATAGGGTTTTAGGCCCACTTTCGTCAGCATCATGTCGAGGCGGTGGCTCGAGGAATTCGAGCAGATGCAGCGCGGTGTCGTCAGGCGCGACAGCGCGAACTTTACGCCCTCGATGATCTTCACATCGCGTTCCAGCCGCATGTCCAGCAGTTTTTCCGACTTGTCGAGCAGAGATGCGGACAGCGGTATGCTGGCTTCGCTTTCCACCTGCAGGAGAATGTTCTTCCAGGTCATGCCGGCGAAGCGCTCGCCCATTTCTTCGACGGAGATCGGATAACCGGCCTCGGTCAAAAGGCGGGATTCCACCTGCGCCGCGATGATTTCGGAATCGACCAGAACGCCGTCACAGTCGAAAATAATGAGGTCGAAGCCGCTCATGGGCGCTCCCTGTATCGGATTTGCTCGGAAGAAAATGATGCCGGGCTTTTAGACCATGTCCGCGCCAAGCTCAACCGGTTCGCCCGCAAGGGTCGGTCCCATCAGGCTCATAGCTTGGCGAGGAATGGGTAAGCGGCTGTCGGGCTTCGAATATTCGGTTTGACATCCCTAAAAACCGCTACACAGGGCTGCGCCATATGCGTTAAGGGATAGTATGCCCAAGCCAGAAAAAACCAAGCCAGAAAAAACCACGCCCGAAGACACCATCGCCGCACGCATCAGCCGCACTCTGGCCGAGCGCATCGTCCGCGGTGAGCTGTCGCCGGGCGAACGTCTGCGGCAGGATCATATCGCCGCCGAATTCGGTGCCTCGCATGTGCCCGTGCGCGAGGCGTTTCGCCGGCTGGAAGCGCAGGGTCTGGCCGCCAGCATTCCGCGCCGGGGTGTGCGGGTCGCGGATTTCGGTCTCGACGATGTGCGTGAAGTCGCGGAAATGCGCGCTGCCCTCGAGGTGCTGGCGCTACGCCACGCCATCCCCAATATGACACCAGCCATTCTCGATCAGGCGGAAGCGGCGACCCTTGAAGGCGATAGCGCCGTCGATGTGCAGCATTGGGAGGAGGCCAATCGCCGTTTTCATCGCCTCATCACCGCGCCGTGCAACATGCCTCGCCTGATGGAGGCGATCGACGGCCTGCATGCCGCAAGCGCCCGCTTCCTGTTTTCCGCCTGGCGGGCCGGCTGGGAACGCCGCACCGATACCGATCACCGCGCCATCATCGATGCGCTGCGCGGCGGCCGCGCCGAGGAGGCGGTGCGCATTCTCGATGGGCATGTGCAATGGATCGGCCGCAAGGCAATCCGCACCTCGTCCGGTTCGGTGCGCGATGCCTTCGCCATTGTTGGATAGGGTGGGCCCGTGACCGTCCGCCTGCGGCCCCACCACCTTCTCTGCATGCTGACCTATATCGGCAAGGGTTACACATCCGGCTTCGTGGAAAATTACGACCGCGTCGCCGTCCGGCTGAATGCGGGCGAAGATATCGAACTGGTGGAAAGGGCGGACGATATCTGCGAGGGCTTGCTCTGCGAAAGCCACGCCCACTGTTTCAACGACGGTATTGTGCAGCGGGACGAGACGGCCCGTCTGTCGGTTTCGGCGCTTTTGGGCGAAACGCTGATCTCTGGCAAAAGGCTGAAGGTAACGCCGGATTTTCTCGCGAAGATGCGCTTGGCTTTTGCCGCCGGAGATATCAGGCAGGCCTGTCGCGGCTGCCAGTGGATCAGGCTTTGCGACCGCATCGCGGCCTCCGGATTTGCCGGCGTGAAAATCGGCGCGCCGTTACAGGTGGTGCCGAAAGATGAGACATATCTTTCCAGCCATCCGATGCTCAGGCCCAAATATGGGCCGTCGGGCCGGAAATTGTGATGTTCTAAATTCCGCCGGCCCTCATCCCTGTGCTTGTCACAGGGATGAGGGCCGGCGCGCGTCCGCGCGACGGGGAGACTCCTTTCAGCCCAAGGACTTGGGCTGGCTGGATTCCTGTGACAAGCACAGGAATGAGCGACTGTCTTTGATGTCAAGCGTTTTGCCATGGTTTGTTGTCTCTGATGATGGCGTTTAGGATTGTCAGGAGCTTTCGCATGGTTGCGACGACGGCGACTATTTTAGGCTTTCCTGCCTGAACGAGGCGATCACGAAAGATTTTGAGGGTCGGGTTATGCCTGATGGCGACGAGAGCTGCCATGAACAGCACCGCCCGGACCTTGCCCCTGCCACCACCGATGAAGCTCTTGCCTT